>NZ_CP154261.1 GCF_039511225.1 Sphingobacterium multivorum | reverse complement strand
TCTAAAATTGTTAATAAGTTGATTTACAATACGCGACAAAAAATATGTTGATAACTTTCTCTGAGAACGAAGATGACAAAAAAAAATCAGCTAAAAAACTAAAATATAAAATAATTGATAATACATTATATATCAGTATTTTACCGTGTAAAATTGTGGAAAACTAGCGCTAAAATTGATCTCTAAAAATAATTATTAACATTCCAAATTTATTTCAAAAAAAAGAACAAAAAAAGTAGCAAACTTACTACCTATCAGTCCTTAAGGTCTAAATCTAAATTAACCAAAATAATAGCTAATTACAATCTTTAGTTCATATATTTTTAATATTAAATTTATAAGAATTTAAAGCCAACTTAACATCATTGTCAGAGGACTATTAAAGTTATTTACGCACAACCTTAAAACAAAAATCAATGCGGATTATAGGACAGAAAAAAACAAATTGTAACAGATGAGATGAGTTCTAAATTCAAATATCCCTACCCTTGAAAAATGAAAAAGGAGATCAAAATTGATCTCCTTTTTCATTTTTCAAATGTATAGCTCTTATCCGACCATTGAGCTGGTCAATTTTCCATTGCAAAGTTTTTTGGCTTCTGATACGATAGCATCAGCATCGTAGTGTGCATGCTTCCACTGTGCATTTTGTTCAGCATGCTCAATGATCTTATCCGGAATACCCAAACGAACAACCTGGCTATGATATCCGTGATCGGCCATAAACTCCAATACAGCCGAACCTATGCCCCCCTGTAAACTTCCATCTTCAACCGTGATAATTTTATCAAATTTCTGAAAGACCTGATGAAGCAAAGCTTCATCCAATGGTTTAGCAAATCGAAGATCATAATGCGCTGGATGTATTCCCAGTTCATTTAACTGCTGTACCGCTTTAACAGCTTCATTTCCTATCGCTCCAAAACTTAAGATAGCAAGCTCCTCACCTGCTGATATAAGACGCCCCTTTCCTATTTCTATTTCTGTAAATGGGCGACGCCAGTCTGGCATAACACCATTTCCTCTAGGATATCTAATAACAAACGGACCTTTATTGGGTAACTGCGCTGTATACATTAAATTTCGTAACTCTTCCTCATTCATCGGCGCAGAAACCGTCATATTTGGAACACAGCGCATAAAAGCGATATCATAAGCGCCATGATGTGTCGCACCATCCGCACCGACCACTCCCGCACGATCCAAACAGAAAACAACATTCAGATTTTGTAATGCAACATCATGGATGACTTGATCATAAGCGCGTTGCATAAACGACGAATAGATATTACAGAATGGTAATAATCCCTGTGTTGCGAGTCCCGCACTGAATGTAACTGCATGCTGCTCAGCAATACCAACGTCAAATGCACGGTCAGGCATAGCTTTCATCATAATGTTCATGGAAGAACCAGAAGGCATTGCAGGCGTGATCCCCACAATCTTATCATTTTCTTCCGCAAGCTCAACTAAAGTATGTCCAAAAACATCTTGAAATTTAGGTGCTACCGGTTTATCATTCAAAGACTTCTTGATTTCACCCGTAATTTTATCGAATAGACCTGGAGCATGCCATTTCGTCTGATCTTTTTCAGCTAGCGCAAAACCTTTTCCTTTGATGGTGACGGCATGCAATAATTTAGGCCCCGGTATATGCTTAAGGTCTTCAAGGGTCTTAGCCAATTTCTTGACATCATGCCCATCAACCGGTCCAAAATATCTAAAATTTAAAGATTCAAAGAGATTGGCATTTTTTAATAAAGTTCCCTTTATGCTTTTTTCCAATTTTTTGGCAATACCAAGTGCATTTGGACCAACTTCCGAAATCTTGGTCAATACAGCTGCGATATCGTCTCTAAAACGATTATAGCGCTTGGAGGTTGTTATACTTGTCAAATACTCCTTCAATGCGCCTACATTAGGGTCAATGGACATGCAGTTGTCATTCAGAATAACCAAAAGGTTTGATTTCGAAATACCGGCATGATTAAGTGCTTCAAATGCCATTCCACCAGTCAAGGCACCATCACCGATAACCGCGATATGCTGACGATCCTTTTCACCCTTTATTTGGGAAGCGACCGCCATGCCTAATGCTGCAGAAATAGATGTTGACGAGTGTCCAACACCAAATGCATCGTATTGAGATTCAAAACGGTTAGGAAAACCCGAAATTCCGTTCTCAATTCGATTTGTATGAAATATATCGCGACGCCCCGTTAGGATTTTATGCCCATAAGCCTGATGACCTACATCCCAAATCAATTGATCGTATGGGGTATTCATTACGTAATGTAACGCCACCGTTAACTCGACGACTCCCAAACTTGCTGCAAAGTGACCACCATTAACCGAAACCTGATCAATAATAAATTGACGTAATTCCTGACTTAACTGTTCTAATTGGTCTTCCTTTAGCTTTTTAAGATCAGAGGGATCGTTTATTTTACTTAATAGTTCTCCAGCCTCAAACTGCATAGTACTGCTATTTACATGATATGTTCGTACAAAGTAACGACAATTTTATTTAATCTTTAAAATAAATCGCATTTACATATTGATGAACAACAAATAAAATAATGAATAGTTTGTATCGAAGTTATTCCAAAAGATTTTATATGTAAATTTGTATAAGATATGCAAGTAGAAGAAGGCTACGAAATCAAGCTTCCTCAATTTGAGGGACCTTTTGATTTATTATTATTTTTTATCGAACGGGATGAACTAAATATCCACGATATACCGATTTCAAAGATTACAGATGATTTTTTATCGTATGTGAGCCAAATGCAAGCGCTCAATATGGAAATGGCAAGCGAGTTTATCTTTGTTGCTTCTACACTGATGCGTATCAAAGCTAAAATGCTATTACCTCGTCTGGATCTGGACGACAATGAAAATGAAATCGATCTTAGAGAAGATCTTGTTCAAAAACTTATTCTCTATAAGCAATTTAAAGAGACCTGTGAAGAATTGAGAGTCTTGGAAGAAAATCGTCTCAAACTATACAGCCGAGGCAACATACGCTATGATATCCAACAAAGACTAAAATTAGATTCTACCGGAGAAAATTTGGATAGCTTCGACCTCTATGGTCTAATGATGATTTACGAGCAAATGATGTATCAATTCCGTAATCGTCCCCCTGAAGTAACCCATACAGTTGTCAAATACCCATACACCATTGAACAACAGAAGAAAGCAATTGCCGAACTGATTGAAATCAATAAAAAATTAGATTTTCAAGAAATTCTTAAAAACTCAGAAAATAAAATACAGTTCGTCTATAACTTTTTAGCGATTCTCGAAATGCTCCAGCAGCGATTATTACAGATCGAAGTGGGCTTAGGCTATAACAATTTCAATGTAGGTGAAAGAGATCCAAATGAGACGGAGGAACTCCTGTTTGAGGAGGAAGAAGCATAAAAAAAGACCTGTTTTGAACAGGTCTTTTTCGTATTAATCTTTTTTCTTAAATGCATTCCAGCCTTGTGCCGTTATCGGATAAAGATTCCCAGATTTGGAAATCATCTCACAACCTTCCGATCTTGGCGTCATATAACCAATAATACTAATATCAGGTAAATTCTTAATTTTATCGTGATCCGATTGCGCTATTGTAAACAATAACTCATAGTCCTCACCACCATTAAGTGCAGCTACGGTTGGATCAATGCCAAATTCCCGCCCCGTATCATAAGTCATCTGATCCAATGGAATTTTTTCCTCATATAATCGGCATCCTTTATCTGATTGTCGGCAAATATGAAGAATTTCAGATGCAAGCCCGTCCGAAATATCCATCATCGCTGTGGGCTTGATCCCTAGCTTGGCAAATAATTCAACAATGTCTTTCCGGGCTTCAGGTTTCAATTGGCGTTCAACGATATAATCCTTTCCTTCCAAATCAGGTTGTACATTCGGATTTTCTAAATAAATCTCTTTCTCACGTTCCAAGAGTTGTAAGCCCATATAAGCTGCACCGAGGTCACCGGACACACACAATAGATCTCCTTCCTGTGCTCCACTACGATAAACGATCTGATCTGCATCAGCATAGCCTATACTTGTCACAGAAATAACCAGCCCCTGTGCTGAAGCCGAAGTGTCACCCCCGATTAAATCGACATTATACTTCTTACAGGCAATCAAAGCTCCTTGATAAATTTCCTCTACGGCTTCTAATGGAAATTTAGAGGACATACCGATTGAAAAGGTAATTTGAGAAGCTATTCCATTCATCGCATAAATATCGCTCAAATTGACTTGAACAGCTTTATAACCTAAATGTTTTAATGGTACATACCTAAGATCAAAATGAATCCCTTCCAACAATAGATCAGTCGATACCAAAGTCTTCTTACCTTCGAAATCTAAAACAGCCGCATCATCCCCAATCCCCTTCACAGTGGATTTCTCTGTCAATTCAACAGCCTTACTTATATAATCAATCAGTCCAAACTCGCCCATTTCCTCTAGATTGGTCCGCTCGGTATTATCAAAATCAAACATGCTAAAAAGTTTAAAAGTTTAATATAGGTAATGCCGGATAATCATCTTTGACTGATGCATTAAGATGGCATTACAAAACAAGTATAGCTATAAGTCCAATGAATTTATATGCTTATCCAGCTAAGCGTCTTAATTACAAGCTAGGACAAACATTCATAAAAATTATTTGTATTACGTTAAAAATCAATAATCTACGATAGCTAATCGTAGCAAAAATACAACAAATCTATAGTCCTAAGCGCGCTGATATTTCCAACATACGTTCAATAGGACGTTGTGCACGAAGAATCACATCCTCAGGAAGAAGAATTTCAGGGGACTCATACTTTAGACAGTTGTATAGCTTTTCAAGCGTATTAAGCTTCATATGCGGACAATCATTACATGCACAGGCATTATTAGGAGGAGCAGGAATAAAAGTCTTATGTGGACTCGCTTTTTGCATTTGGTAAAGAATGCCTGATTCTGTAGCAACAATATAAGCCTGGGCTTTATCTGTTTGGGTAAATTTAAGCATTCCAGCAGTCGATCCCACATAATCAGCTATCGCGAGTATATGATCTTCACACTCTGGATGGGCAATAAACTTAGCCTCGGGGTGCTCGCTTTTCAAACGGTCAATTTTATCTTGAGAAAAAATTTCATGCACCATACAAGCTCCATTCCAAAGTACCAGGTCACGTCCTGTTTTCTTCTTAACATATGCACCTAGGTTGCGATCTGGACCGAAAATGATTTTCTGATCCTCAGGAAGACTTTCAACAATCTGAACAGCGTTGCTTGATGTGCATACAATATCTGAAAGAGCTTTCAATTCAGCCGTACAATTTACATAGGTAATCACCAAATGATCAGGATATTGCTCTTTAAATTTAGCAAAAAGATGTGGTGGGCATGAATCTGACAATGAACAACCGGCTTTAGCATCTGGCAAAAGAACCTTCTTCGTCGGTGAAAGTATTTTAGCCGTCTCAGCCATGAAATGTACTCCAGCAAAAACAATTACATCTGCATCGGTTTTCGCAGCTTCCTGCGATAAGCCAAGACTATCTCCTATATAATCTGCTATATCTTGTATTTCAGACTCTTGATAATAGTGAGCCAAGATGACAGCCTTCTTTTCTTTCTTTAAGCGTTGGATCTCTTTAATCAAATCCAGTGAGGGATCAATCGGAGCATCGATATAACCTTTTGCTTGAAGCTCATAATTTACAATTTCCATGCGAGTAGTTTCAGCTTTTATGAGCAACAAAAATAAGCATTGTTATATATATAAAAGTCAATTAAAAGCAAATTAATCAAGTCGTGGTAATATAGCTCTCGCTTCCATTTGATCCATTAGTAGATTATAGTGAATAAAACACTGATATAAAACCTATTATTAATTAGTAACAGATTACAACGTGTTTGCTAAGTCGAGCTCATTGGATAATGTCAGTTTGTAAATTTGATCGAACAATGGTAACTTTTGTCCCATTCCATGATCTTGTAGAACTGACAGCAAAATATGTATTGATCATTCAAAATAAACATTTACAAGTATTAATAGTTAAATTAATTCACATGTAGTTTAATTTCACAGTATTATGTCCATATAAACTCTTTTAGACTTGGATATTTGGAAAACTATTCAAGCTCTTCGTTTATAACAAAAACTGAAAGGGTTTATTTCACATTATTTCGATCTTCGAAAATCAGTTTCATCCATAACTTACTTTCGTAGCCTAAGAAACGTTTTTAGGCATATTACAAAACAATGAAAAATATGGCACAAAAGGAAGCTTTATTTATTAACATTTCAGATAAGAAAACGTTTTTGAGGCCGTATAGGATAGATTAATAAATCTTGGATTGATGTATAATTTTATATCAAATTCTCAGCGGGTTTATTTTGGCAAATTTTGACAGAATTGTGTATACGTGCAGCACTGAAAGCATAAAAATAGCACCGAAAATGAAATAAAGGCTCTTAGAATCGTCTATAGCATATTTTATCACTGCCTAACCAATATATGGCATTCTAATCGCGAGTAGCTGAAGTTTATATATTCTCAATTGCCAACTCATACAGCAACGATGACCAGCATAGGGCCAAAATCAATTTTCCTAAATCATAATACGCCGCAAATAACCAATAGAAGGCATTATTTCCAAAATAAACCCGTCGAGAATAGCATATATAAGTATTATTAGCCTGTAAAAATGAATATAGGAATATAACAGGGATAAATTTATCGGATCAGGCCTAATAGGGTTGAATAAAATAATTCACAATAAACACGATAAGAATTAGATATTTATAAAAAAATCAAATGAGTCGAGTAGAAGCGACTTTAAAAGGCACTAATTCCCGCAAATTGAAATTCGACTAAAATAATGTGTATAGTATCCAAAATAAACTGGATGAGAATTAAAAATTGACCGCTGTGATCTAGAATAGTGCCTTTATTTAATTCTAAGAAGCTTAATATAACTTTTTTTGCTATCTAATTACAGGAAATTTTATAGCAATCACAAATTCAGTCGAAATAACACAAAATAAAGTTAATAATACCTTGTATCTAGATAAAAATCCTGTAAATAGCTCTATTCTAAACTCAATATAACACAATCGGAGCGTATATACCGCTAGAATAATCATCTGGCAATAACTATCGCATAAATTACAATAAACTCAAAATGTATAACTTAAAAGATATTAATTCATATAAAATAAAAAATAAATTATTCAAAATTTAGCCATTTCTAAAATTTGCATTAAAATTTGCGGATTTATAGTACTCGAGATTCAAATATATAGATAATATTAAAAAAAATACTAAATATGCAACTGATAAAGCGCTTTAAAAACGACAAACTCGCTTAGAATTAAATATTCCATACAAATAACGAATCAACAAAATATATTCAATCTATAAGAGCTTAATTTTAGAAAAATAAACCCTGAGAATGATCTAAAAAATTGCCAGATAGCAATAATCCAAAATATTCTAATGTCACTGATCTAAATTTGGATATTTCCTCCATTTAACCGATGTTGGGCTGCAAATATAGTAAGATTGTTTGTTCTGCAATAAATTATTTGAAGAAATTATCTGCATTCCAAAATTATTAACAAGTCAATCTTCGAATTTCAGTTAGATCTTAAAAAATTTACTATTTAAGGCTATAGAATGTCTTAAAAAGCCCTGAAAACAAATTTTTAAAAAATATCCAATTCTAAACAGGTATATTTTTAAACAATCGCCTTGAGATTCTTTTTAAAATTCAATCCCGCGAAAACCAAACAAATATCGTAGCCAAATCTGAATATAAACAGGCAGATCCAGGAATAAAAAATTCCAATAACCAAATACCTCTCAATTTCCATTTTTGAAAACTTTGCTGATAAAGTACAGAAATTTTTGACGCCAATTTTACCTCGTTGAGAAAGCAAAATTCACATATTTTTGAAAAAAATACGCAAATAAGCAAACCTCAAACAGTTTAAAATCCAAATATCAAAATCAATTAAATTGCCTTTTTCATATCAATTTTAAAAGCAAAGATTAGCAACTATTAGAATTCAATAAAAGAATTTATCTGCTCTAAAGACAGAAATATTAAAATCTCATAGCATCCAAATTAGAATTAAAACTTTTCTGAGCCGATTTCTATCGGTTACAAAGCGATAAAATTGAAATAAGATCCCACACGGGAAAATATCCAAGTATAAAACGACTTAAACCTATATTTTTTTTAAAAAAATTATAAATAACGCGCTGAAACTAGATTAAATCCATACACAAAAAAAAATAAAATAAATAGTCAATCCTAAAGCGCTTTAAAAGTCAATAGGAAATTTAAAAAGTAAAATAAACTCAATTAGAATTAAATATTTCAATAGGGGACTTTATAATTCCCGAATATCGAAATCTAACCGCTTCTAATCGAACTTGACAAAACTAAACAAAGATTTTCGAACGTATTCCACAATCTTTTTTTTCAATAAATACTAATTATTTAAAATAGAAAATCTCTTATTGTTTATTATGGTGTGGAAAAGTGGTATAAATTAGGTTATTCCGATTTTGATTTTAGGTTTTTATAGAGTTTTCAACAATTTTTCAACAGAATTTATTCATTAAAGACCTGATTTTTAAAATTCTAAATTATCTTATTTTTTATTTTCCATATATTTTTGTTGAATAGTTTTTGTTTAGAAAATGTGGAAATCTCTAGATTTTTGTGCGGAAAAATTTTAGAAATAAGGCTTGAAAATAGGAGATTTGTGAATTGTTAAATACTTTTCATTTTTATTTAACCTTTTATTTACACGTTTTCCACATTTTTCGTTAATTTGAATCGTCACTTTTGGGGATAGTTTGTGAATTTTAATTTATATGGCAGATAGAAAGGTAGATTTTTTGGTCATTGGATCAGGTATTGCTGGATTAAGCTTTGCTTTAAAAGCATCGAAATTCGGTAAAGTATTGATAGTCACTAAGTCCAATGAGGATGAGTCTAATACAAAATATGCGCAAGGGGGAGTGGCTGCCGTTGTGGATAAGTCAGATAGCTTTGAAAAGCATATCATTGATACTCAGATTGCTGGGGATGGTTTATGCGATGTTGAAATTGTGGAAAACGTAGTGAGAGAAGCACCGGAACGGATTGCAGAACTTATTTCATACGGAACATCATTTGACAAGGAGGAATCGGGGTTATATGATCTGGCAAAAGAGGGGGGACATTCCGCTCATCGTATTTTACATTATAAAGATATAACTGGCTATGAAATTGAGCGTGCATTATTGGCGCAAGCACATAGTGATCCCAACATTGAAATCGTAACGCATTACTTTGCCATTGATTTGATTACACAACATCATTTGGGGGAATACGTGGATAAGAACAGGGAAGACATTACCTGTTATGGAATTTATGCTTTTAATACCTCATCACATTTAGTAGATAAGATTTTGAGTAAGGTTACTGTGATGGCTTCTGGAGGAGCAGGGCATGTTTATTCAAGTACAACAAATCCAACTATTGCGACTGGAGATGGTATTGCTATGGTGTATCGGGCAAAAGGTAAGGTACGTAATATGGAGTTTATGCAATTTCACCCTACTTCTTTATACAATCCAAAGGACTCTCCTGCATTTTTGGTATCTGAAGCCGTACGTGGATTTGGGGGTATTTTAAGAAGGATCAATGGTGAATCTTTCATGGAGGAGTACGATGAACGTGCTTCTTTGGCACCAAGAGACATCGTTGCTAGAGCTATTGATGCCGAGATGAAGAAATCTGGTATAGATTATGTGTACCTTGATATCACGCATCGGAATAAGGAAGATATTATCAAGCATTTTCCAAATATTTATGAAAAGTGTCTTTCGATCGGACTGGATATGGCGAAGGATTTTATACCAGTTACACCGGCTGCGCATTACCTCTGTGGAGGCATTTATGTAGATGATTTTGGACGCAGTAGCCTCGTTAACTTATATGCTTGCGGAGAGTGTTCTTCTACTGGCCTACATGGGGCAAACCGATTAGCTTCTAATTCACTTCTTGAAGCGCTTGTTTATGCACATCGTATTTTCCTGGATGCCACAAAGTCGATAGGATTGATTAACCATATTGTTGATGTCCCCGAATGGGATGACTCTAAAACCTCTCTTTCAAATGAGGATATTTTGGTAAGTCATAATTTACGCGAGTGCCAAAAGATTATGAGTGACTATGTTGGCATTGTCCGTTCCGATTTTAGGCTTGAAAGAGCTCTTAAACGGCTACATCTCTTGTATGAGGAGACCGAAGAATTTTATCGAAATACAAGGCTTTCTGTTAAACTGTGTGAATTACGTAATGTTATTCAAGTAGCTTATATCGTGACAAAATCAGCTATGTTACGGAAAGAAAGTAGGGGATTGCATTATACAACGGACTATCCGAAACATTCGGAAGTATTACAGGATACAATTTTTTAAGGAATATGGCACTTATTTTATCTGTTTTGGATAAATCTCCGGTGATAGCCGAAGAATGCTTCTTAGCACCCAATTCAACGATTGTAGGCGATGTGGAGATTGGACATCACTGTTCGGTATGGTTTAATGCTGTCATACGCGGAGATGTCAATTATATTCGTATCGGTAATTATACTAATATTCAAGATGGAGCGGTTATACATTGTACCTATAAGAAATGCGGTACTACGATCGGAAATTATGTAAGTATAGGGCATCAGGCTATGGTACATGGATGTATTTTGGAAGATCATGTACTCATTGGTATGGGAGCTATCGTTATGGATAATGCGATTGTTGAATCGAATGTTATTGTAGCAGCTGGTGCAGTAGTTTTGGAAAATACTCGTTGTGAATCGGGATTTCTATATGCTGGAGTACCTGCCAAAAAGATAAAAGCACTTACTGAAGAGCAGAAAGATCTATTGCAGAAGCTACCACATAATTATGTTCTGTACAGTTCCTGGTTTTAGCTTAATCGAATTAGCAATATTAAATAAGTTATTTTAGAATGGCCTCAATTAATTTTTTTTGAGGCCACTCAATGAAAAACTATCTTTCTGTTCCCAATTAGCACGTATCGTAAATACTTTATTCAGATATACAACAGGTTCAGGAAAAGTTTTCTTTTCGACATCTCCAGTGTCCCAGATTCCATTATTGTTGTCGTCGCGTATCACACGTATACTATACTTTCCTCCAGGATACTGTTTGTATACAACAGCCGGGTTGTTCATGTTTATTTTGTCGACGCGATAGACCTTATCTTTTTTCTCATTGATTAACTCAACCAAATAGGTTGTATTGCTATCTAGATCTGTAAAATCAAATGTCAGATCCCCATAGTTTTCACTATCGTCATAGGTCAAATCGAGCTTTTTCTCTTTGTTTTGTTCGCCAAAATAGCCTGTTATAGCGCCTTCTGTAAACTCGATTTGGTACTTTTTCTCTTTTCTCCAATTATAGCGAATATGGTAGATATTGGTATTTGCTGTATCTACGGCTAGTTGGTAATTGGTCCGGACCAATGAGTCTTCTTTGAATTTTAACTTGGTTTTATCGATATTTTTGATCGGTGTGAAAGCAGATACCTGAAGGTGTGTAATTCGATCGACCCGTCCATTATTTGGCGTAAAAATAGGCTCAATTGTCTGCTCTATTTTTACATTCCCTTTTCTAATGAGAATGGTATCCAATGGTCTTTCATTTTCTGTCAGAACAAGCTTTAGGGAGTCTATTTTTAAATTTGGAATAAACAAAGTAGCCGAGTCTGATGTCTTTGAAAAACGTACTTTTTTATCCTTGTTGTTTACTTCGTCATTTAGGATATCAAGTTTGGGCTTGTCGACTCTTCTATTAAAAACAAGAAGTATACTTCCATTTTTTTCAAATTTCTTCTCTTGGGTTCTAAACTTTTTTGGGATTCCTTTGAAGATCTCCAAGTTGATATTGCTTAAGTCTCGCTCTAGCACGATAGAGTCTTTTAGGAAACCTATTTCTTCATCAGCACCATTATAGATTCTATCGTTATTTTTTTCTTGAAGTGCGTAAATGCGATAAGTTCCCTCTCTTAGATTGTTTAGTTTATAGTTACCTGCAGTATCCGTTGTCGTGAATATATTCGCCTTCTTTTTACCAAAAATCGAGTCTTGGCTAATGGGGATCAACAAGACTTTAACATCCTTTTGGACCTCTTTCGTTATAGCACTTTTTACATTACCGGATATACTGAGTGAATCTATTTTATCTCCTGTCGCGAATACGTAAGCATAATTGACCAATGCATTTCCAGCGTTATAATCAACTAGTCCTTTACCGAAGTATATGCTGTAGGTTGTATTCTTTTCTAGGGAATCAGGTAAGGTAATTTCTAGATTTTTTTTCTTCACCTTGAATTCTGGATTGCTTCCCATGTCTGGCGTAATACTGAATTCCTTTTGTTGATTTGCCAGCTTGATATACTCGTCAAACGTGATCACTATTTTTTTAGCTGTAAAATTCTTCGAAAAATTCGTAGGGCTTTCCAATAGTATCTTCGGAGGAATAGAATCTTTTGGCCCCCCCGTGGGCTGTTGTATGCTCGCACATTGTATGGACAAGCCAATAAGCATAATAAACATGCTTAAAATAAGTAATCTTGTTTTTAAGCTACTTTTTAGCCTTTCTGAACCACTTTTATTTTCTCTTAAAGAAGTTGTCATAAAAAATAGAATATTGTCTTAAATCGCTTATTTTAAGCTTTGTGGTGTTTAGTGTATAAGTATTTGGTTTTCAGTTGTTTAACTCATATGAACCATCAATACAGTGATATCAGAGGGCGAAACGCCTGAGATTCTTGAAGCTTGCCCCAGTGTACGTGGTTTAACTTTAGATAACTTTTGTCTTGCCTCAATTGATAGCGATGTTAATAGGCTGTAGTCAAAATCAGGATTAATTTCTCTATCTTCCATCTTCTTCATACGATTGACAATTTCCATTTCTTTATCGAAATAGCTTTCATATTTGAGATTTATCTCTGCTTGTTCGATGGTATCGTTATCGAATTGGGATACATAGTGTGCAAAGCCTTCGTCTCCTTTCAGAATATCTTGGATACCAACTTGTGGTCTCGCAAGTACATTACTCAACTTTGTTTTTTGTGGAAGTGCGCTTGAGCCTACTTCGGCTAGTACGGTATTCATCTTTTCGACATTGGTTGAATTTTGTTTTAGATACTCGATTATTTTATTGGAGTTATCAATTTTTTCTTGGACTTTTTTGAGTCTTTCTTCTCCTACCAATCCCAATTTGTAAGCTAAGGGGGTTAAGCGAATATCAGCATTGTCCTGGCGTAAAAGTAGACGGTGTTCTGCTCTTGATGTAAACATGCGGTACGGCTCTTCAGTTCCTTTTGTTACGAGATCATCCACCAATACACCTATATATGATTCGGATCGTTTTAGAATAAGTTCCTTATCATCATTGATACGTTGATGCGCATTTATCCCGGCTAGGAAACCTTGGGCGGCGGCCTCTTCATAGCCAGTTGTCCCATTGATTTGTCCTGCAAAAAATAAATGTTTCACTAATTGGGTTTCTAGGGTTAGATCCAATTGCATTGGTGGAAAGTAATCGTATTCTATGGCATACCCTGGTCGGTACATCTTCGCATTTTCAAAACCTGGAATTAATTGCAAAGCTTTAAATTGTACATCTTCTGGCAATGATGTGGAGAATCCATTGACATAGATTTCTACTGTTTTGAAGCCTTCTGGCTCCACGAATATCTGATGCCTTTCACGCTCGGCAAAACGATTTATTTTATCTTCGATTGAAGGGCAATAGCGTGGTCCTAATCCTTTGATGCGTCCTGTAAACATGGGTGATTTTTCAAACCCTGTGCGTAGCATTTCGTGCACTTTATCATTCGTATAGGTAATCCAGCAACAGCGTTGCTCAGTTGGTATTTCTACATCTGTATAGGAGAACCGACCTCTTTTTTCATCGCCCCACTGTTCTTCCATTAATGCATAATTGAGACTTCTTCCATCTATACGTGGTGGTGTCCCTGTCTTCATTCTACCGGACTCGAAGCCAAGAGAAACAAGTTGTTCGGTTAAACCTGTGGCTGCCTTCTCTCCTGTTCTACCGCCTCCAAATTTCTTGTCGCCAATGTGAATCACACCATTTAGAAACGTTCCATTGGTTAGCACCACAGCATCTGATTCTATTTCTATTCCCATTGAAGTGATGACACCACAAGCTCTTCCATTTTTGACGATAACTTCTTTTACGGTATCTTGCCACATATCTAAATTTGGAAGAGACTCTAGTTGTAGTCTCCATTCTTCTGCAAACCTCATTCGGTCATTTTGCGTGCGGGGGCTCCACATAGCAGGACCTTTCGAAAGATTTAGCATTCGAAATTGAATAGTTGATTTATCTGCGATGATACCGGTATATCCTCCCATGGCATCAATTTCTCTTACAATTTGTCCTTTGGCTACCCCACCGATAGCGGGGTTGCAACTCATTTGAGCTATTACCCCCATATTCATTGTGATGAGTAAAGTGGACGAACCTAAGTTGGCTGCCGCTGCCGCCGCCTCGCATCCGGCATGCCCTGCACCAACTACAATTACATTATATTTTTTAAACATTTTTCTATTCTTGTTCCACGTGAAACGTGGTGTTTTTATTTCTTTGTAAATTTACGTTTTTCTTTGTGTTCCACGTGAAACCCCTTGTGAAATTTTACATAAAATCAGCAAGATAAAGCCATCTTTCGGATTTGTCGTCTATCTGTTTTTGTATTGATTGAATTTCTTCTGCTAAGGAAGAAAGTTTTAGATGATCTGTTACCTGGCTTAATTCCTCTGTTTTTAATCTTACTTGTATTTCTAGTTTTTCTATTTCTTCTTCTAGTTTATTATACTCCAGTTGCTCCTTGTACGAAAGTTTTTTCTTTTCCTCTTTTACAATGGGTTTTACTTGTTCTTGGATATTCTTTTTTTGTTTTTCTTTTTCTAGTTTTTGGATTTCGTCCTGCTCGCTTTTAAAATCGGCATAATTTCCATTGTACACCTGTATATTCCCCTTCCCTTCAAAAATGAAAAGTTGATCGGTTAATTTATCTAGTAAATACCTGTCGTGTGATACCAATATGAGTACTCCTTTGTAGTTGTCAAGAAAATCTTCTAGAACGTTTAACGTATCAATGTCCAAATCGTTGGATGGCTCATCCAGAATAAGAAAATTTGGATTCTTCATTAAAACACGCATAAGCTGAAGTCTTTTTTTCTCTCCTCCACTTAATTTGTTGACAAAACCAAATTGTTTTTCTGGAGGAAATAGAAAATGAGTTAGCAGCTGTGAAGCTGTGATTACTTCCCCATTTGCCATTTCGATATAGTCTGCTACATTTTTTACAACATCCAATACTCGGTCGTTTTCGTTTACTTCTAACCCACCCTGTTTATAGTATCCATATACAGTGGTTTCCCCTACCGCTATAGACCCTGTATCAGGATTTTCTTCTCCCGTGATTAAATTAAGAAAGGTTGATTTTCCAGTACCATTTTTTCCAGCTAGACCAATACGATCACCTTTTTTAAAGGTGTATGAAAAATTATGTATGATTTCTTTTACTCCATAACGTTTGGCAACATGTTCTAGTTCGAGTATTTTTGAGCCCTGTCTGCTTACTTTAACACTGAGTTGTACCGAGTCGTTTCCTTTAATGGCCTTAGATTTTTCTTCTAAGTCATAGTATGCTTCTATACGTGATTTGGATTTGGTGCCGCGTGCCTGTGGTTGACGGCGCATCCATTCCAATTCACGACGGAGTAAATTTCTGCTTTTCTCTACCATAACCGCATCAATGGTTTCGCGTTCGGACTTCTTTTCTAGAAAATAAGAATAGTTACCTTTATAGGTAAAGAGATTGCCCCGATCCAGTTCTCTAATCTCCGTACAGACATTATCCAGGAAGTAGCGATCGTGTGTTACTAAGAGAACGGTTTTGTTACCTGTTGTTAATAGTTTTTCAAGCCATTCAATTGTTTCTATATCCAAATGGTTAGTGGGCTCATCCAATATATAAATGTCCGGCTCGTCTATCAAAAGCTTGGCTAGTGCAAGGCGTTTTCGTTGACCTCCTGATAGACTTTTGATGTCTTGATGGAAATCCATAATGTTTAAACGATTAAGAATCGTCTTAATATTATGCTCATACTCCCAGGCATTCAATGAACTTATTTTTTCTGTAAGATCTTCTAATTTTTTCTGATCGATATCAGTTTCCAATAACAGCTCCTCGTACTCGCGAATAAGACGTTGTTGATCGTTGTCTGTACTATAAATAAAATCGTTGATTGATTTTAATCCTGTGAAATCAGGATCCTGTTCTAAGAAACCAATTTTTATACCTTTTTCTTTTACAACTTTTCCTGAGGTTGGTAAGATTCGCTCTGCTAAAATAGCGAGTAAGGTTGATTTACCTGTGCCGTTGATTCCGACCAAGGCCACACGTTCTCCCTTCTGGAGACCGAAATGTAAATCTTTAAAAAGCCATCGATCATGGAAAGAATGGCTTACTTGTTCTGTAGCTAAAATACTCACGTTATATCACCCTAAATTATATTCAGTCAATTTACACGCCAAAACACGACCAAAAGGTTTCTTCTTTTGATAGCTTCTATTGTGTTGATAATCAGTATTTTAACTGTATTATTACTGATTATCAGTTATTTATATATTGAATCAATAATCGTTTTGATTGCTGACTAATGTAATCTATTGGATGGCATACGATCAAATAATAGCCTTTGCCGTTGGGTGAAATGATAATTTGCGGACCCCGAGGTTAGCTTATTGATTTGAAATGCTCGCAAAAATAAAGAAATAGTTTCTTATTCGATGCGAAAAAAGCTTCGTTATTTGATTAATTGGCAATAATGATACTGCCTTGATAAAATTAATTCAATGCGTAATCCGCTATCAGATTGAAACGTGGTATTTCAACTTGAAAGCTGCCGTTGTCCAGTGTTCGGATCATATTGTAATATCCTTCCATGAATCCGAATTCGCTATTGAGATTGCAACCGGAGGTGTATTGATGCGTCTGACCAGGTTCTATAATAGGTTGTTCGCCTACTACTCCTTCTCCAGATACCTCCCTATAGTCTCCTTTTGCATCAAAAATTTTCCAATAGCGACTTATCAATTGAACCGTGTAATCGCTGAGATTTTCTATGCTGATGTGATAAGCAAACATGAAATGTTCACGGTCCGGATTCGAATACTCCGATTGATAGATGGTTTCAACCGAGATTTTTACGCCTTCTGTAATTTGTGTGATCATTTGAATGATGTTTATTGTTGCAATGAATATTTACGCTAAAATACTAATAATGAGTTTAAAAATCTAAATTATAATCATTTTAAAAGGTTAAATAATGCTAAGTGTAAAATTAGTATAGCCAAATGGACCTTAATTAGTAGGTTTGTATTATGGCAAATGGTATCTTATATTTAATTCCTGTTCCATTGAGTGACGACGCAGCTTTCCAGTCATTTACTCCGTATTTAGTGGAAACAATCAATTCATTGGATGAGTATATTGTAGAAAATGAAAAAACGGCTCGCAAGTTTTTAAAACTTGCAGGTTTAAAGATTCCGCAGAGTGAGCTAAAAATCCATGATTACGGGAAACATGTGCGAGACAAGGGAAATATAAATGATTTTTTTGAAGGCTTGAAACATGGCAAAAGTGTTGGTTTAATGTCCGAGGCAGGATGTCCTGGTGTTGCAGATCCTGGAGCTTCTATTGTAGCACGGGCACATCAATTGGGTATTAAGGTCGTTCCTCTTGTTGGACCAAGCTCAATTCTACTGGCACTTATGGCTTCGGGGTTTAGCGGTCAAAAATTTGCTTTTCATGGTTATTTGCCTATCGATAAAATTGATCGAGCTAAGGAAATTAAAAATCTCGAACAGCAATCAGCACGTGAAAAGCAGACACAGATTTTTATTGAAACTCCATTTAGAAATAATCAGCTTTTAGCCGATCTATTCAAAATATGTAAACCTTCCAGCTTACTCTGTGTTGCGTCAAATGTAACAGCTGCCGACGAAAATATACAAAGTTTGACAATTGCTGAATGGCGAAAACGATCGTATGATTTTCATAAAAAGCCTACTATTTTTTTACTTTACGCATGATTTTTTTTAGAGCTCTCCCCTACCCTATCTTCATGATGAAGTTTAGTTAAGGGATTTTTACTCGAGGGAAATGTGTTTTAATAAAGTAAGTGAGCGCTTACATTTTATTTTTAAGTAAATATGTAGACTGCGTTATCAAAATAAGAGCTGAATAGCGTTTGTTAAGTGTTAAAATAATTGAATATATAACACAATGAATTACTGTAGATTATTGCGTTTAATGTTTTGTTTTTCATTATCTATTTTAGGTAAAAGTCTTTATGCACAGTCTTCTACTTACGTAATAGTTCATGGGGCATGGGGCGGTGCCTGGCAGTTTAAAAATACGGCCAGCGAATTGGAGAAAAAAGGGAACAAGATTTACCGTCCCACACTAACTGGTTTGGGGGAGCGTTATCATTTAGCAGATACTTCTATCCGATTGCAAACCCATATCGATGATGTTGTGAATACGATCCTGTTTGAGGGCCTCCATGATATTATACTGGTGGGACATAGTTATGGTGGTATGGTTATCACGGCTGTGGCTGATAGTCTTCCGGATAGAATCCGTAAATTGGTTTACTTGGATGCTATACTTCCGGAGGATCAACAATCTGTAATGAACTTAATGGGTAAATCTAGTGCAGCAAATGGACTGTTAAAATTAGAAAAGGATGGTTATATTTTTCCTTTCTGGGTGAGAGACATTAAGAAGCTTCCTAGGGATGTCCCCCACCCGTTAAGAACAATGACAGACAAGATCAGTTTAAAAAATCCGAAACGACTTAAAATTCCAGGTACTTATATTTTGACTTATGAGGATGGCAAAACAATTGAGGATGATGATTTTTACCCGTTTTATAGGAAGGCAAAAAATATAGGTTTTAAAACAGTCGAATTTGTTGGAGATCATAATCCACAAATAAAAAAGTTGAAAGAATTAGTAGATTTGTTGGAACAGGAATAATAAATAAGCAATAGATAGTTCAATGACGCAAGAGGAATTAATAAGAGAGTTAAGTAAGCCTGAAGTAATTTATACCGCTATGGGTATTGTTGCTATACGTATTATTGTATGGCTTCTATTTGCAAATACAATTCGAAAGACACTAAAATTGGTCGCCAAAGAAAATAGATTAATGACGCCTAACCAATCGTGGTTAGTTGCCATTCCGCTGGTCAATATTTATTGGAATTTTCAGGTAGCCTCCCGTCTAAGGGATTCTTTGATCAATGAATTTTATGATCGAAAAATAGCTGTGGAAGAAAACCCTACCTTTAGAAAAGGATCGCTATATGCATGGATTTACCTGGCGACAAATATTCCGCTCCCACTTTCTATTTCCGGTGTACTGATCATTATGCATTTTGTGACATTGGCTAATTATTGGTTTGAAATTAACGCGAATAGAAGAATTTTAGAGGAACATAATAAATTTAGAGAAAAGGAGGTAATTGTAGACCATGAAAATTAAAGAAGTCATTGACTATTTGGAGCAATTGGCTCCTTTAGATTTGCAAGAGTCTTATGATAATGCTGGCCTTATTGTGGGCGACGCCAATAGAGAGATTACAAAGGTGCTCATTTCGTTGGACTGCACAGAAGATGTTGTAAAAGAAGCCATTGATAAGGGATGTAATTTAATTATTTCGCATCATCCTATTGTATTTAGGGGGCTAAAAAAATTTAATGGAAGAAATTACGTGGAGCGTACGGTTATTAAAGCAATTGAACATAAAGTTGCATTATATGCCATTCATACGAATCTAGACAATGTTACCGGTGGAGTGAATACGAAAATTGCCGATAAATTGGGATTAGAAAATCAGGCTATACTGCAATCTAAAACAAATGTATTGCGAAAAATGGTCGTTTTTGTACCTAGGAGTCATGTTGAAGATGTCCGACAGGCATTGTTTGATGCGGGCGCAGGTAAAATCGGAAAACACTATGATCAATGTAGTTTTAATACGGCGGGTTATGGTAGTTTTAGACCATTAGAAGGGGCCGATCCTACTCTTGGAGAGATTGGTGTTCAAGAGCGTGTTGAGGAAACACGAATTGAGGTTATCTACCTGAAATCTATTGAAAGAAAGTTACTCTTGGCACTCTATGAAGCTCATCCTTATGAGGAAGTAGCTTATGATTTGTTTGATATTCAAAACACGGCTGCTGAAATTGGTGCTGGAATGATTGGAAATTTGGCTGAACCAATGGCTGAATTGGAATTTTTAGCTTATCTTAAGGACAAACTGAGGTTGAATGTCATTCGTCATACAGCCTTATTAGATAAAAAAGTTAGTCGTGTAGCCGTCTGTGGTGGCTCGGGTGGATTTTTACTCGCTGCAGCCAAACGTTCAGGCGCTGATTTTTTTGTTACAGCAGATTATAAATATCATGAATTTTTTGATGCTGAAGGTGAAATCGTGATTGCAGATACGGGACATTTTGAGAGCGAACAATTTACGCAAGAATTATTGTACGACATTATTACGAAAAAATTTCCTAACTTTGCAACCTTAACAACAGAAATAGATACAAATCCTATAAAATACTACAGTTGATGGAACAAACCGTAGAACAAAAATTGAAAGCATTATGGCTTTTACAAGCCATACATACTAAAATAGACAAGATTCGCCAAGTTCGTGGAGAATTGCCTATGGAAGTTGCAGATCTTGAAGATGAGATTGCGGGTTTAGAAACTCGTATTGAGAAGATCAGAATAGACTTAGACGATTTAGAAGATTCGATCGTTAAGCGTAAAAACATGATTAAAGATGCCCAAGCTGCGATCAAAAAATATGAGTCGCAGTTGAATGAGGTAAAAAATAATCGTGAGTACGACGCTATTTCGAAAGAAATTGAAATCCAAGGTCTTGAGATTCAGGTTTGTGAGAAACGAATCAAAGAAGCTGAATTTGAGATTCGCAACAAAACAGAAAACTACGATACTACTGTAGGTAATCTTGAGTATAGCAAAAATGAGCTTGAGGGAAAAAAGAAAGAATTGGAAACAATTACTTCTGAAACTCAAAAAGAAGAAGATGCATTGTTGGCTAAAGCTGCTGAGGCCGAGGCTAATATCGAAGAACGTTTGGTAAAGGTATATTACCGTTTACGTAACTCATTCAAAAACGGGCTTGCAGTTGTTTCGATTGATCGGGATAGCTGTTCAGGATGTCATAATAAGATTCCTGCTCAAATGCAATCAGAAATACGTCAACGTAAGAAAATCATCATTTGTGAACACTGTGGTCGCGTTTTGGTTGATGAAGGAATTGTGTTAGAAATCGAACAAGAATACGGTTTCTAATCCTCAATAGATAAAAGAAAGTCCTGCTGCAAAGTGGGACTTTTTTTTTGTCATATTTTTTATGCAACTTTGTTGATATACTAACAAGGTCCACTTTACAAAAGTGTAGTTTTGTGTGTGGTAAATTTAACCTTTAAACGTTTATGAATAAAACTCATTTCAAGTTATTTGCTGCCTTTTTGCTCGGTACATCCTTTCTGCAAACAAAAGCGCAAGAAACCCTATTGCTTCGAAACCCAAGTATCAGCGCCAACAATATTGCTTTTGTCTATGGTGGAGATATTTGGATTGCCGAAAAAAATGGAGCCAATCCGAGACGCCTTACAACAAATCCTGGTGTGGAACAGAATCCAATGTTTTCTCCAGACGGCAAGAAAGTTGCATTCACAGGAAATTATGACGGAAATACAGATGTGTATGTCATCCCTGTGACGGGTGGTGAGCCCAAACGGATCACTTATCACCCTTCGTCGGATGTATTGC
This sequence comes from Sphingobacterium multivorum, assembly GCF_039511225.1. Classification (NCBI taxonomy): domain Bacteria; kingdom Pseudomonadati; phylum Bacteroidota; class Sphingobacteriia; order Sphingobacteriales; family Sphingobacteriaceae; genus Sphingobacterium; species Sphingobacterium multivorum. The sequence goes on along the minus strand of NZ_CP154261.1, from coordinate 5,932,055 downwards.
GGGGATGGCTCAATAATGATGAAGTATATTATACGACATCTCGTGATTTCACCTATGCTTTAAGTCCACGATTATACAGCTCCAATATTCAAATGTCGGGAATGGACAAGGCGCTTATTATGCCTGAGGCGACTCAGGGAAGCCCTTCTGCCGATGGTCGTTACTGGGCTTACATCAAGAACACTGACCCTACTGAAAGAGATCGAGTTGCCTTTAAACGTTACCGGGGTGGTGGTATGCCGACAATTTGGATCTTCGATACGAAAACCAAAGAAATAGAAGCTATTCCGCAGGTTAAAAGTAATGATGTTAAACCATTGTGGTTGGGAAATAAGATCTACTTCCTTTCCGATCGTGATAAAATTGTTAACATCTATAGCTATGATACCAAAACCAAAAAGGTAGAAAAGCTAACGGATTTTAAAGATTACGATGTGCGTTCGCTGAATGGAAATGGGACTGAGTTGATCTTTGAATATGCTGGCGTATTAAATACGCTCAATCTCAACGATAATAAAGTCACTCCTTTGCATATTACGGTGAATACAGATGTAATGTATAAAAGACCGTATTATAAAGACATTAAGGACGATATACGTTATGCTACCCTATCGCCAACAGGCCAACGGGCATTATTAGAAGCCCGCGGAGAGATATTTACGGTACCTAAGGAGAAAGGCGAAGCCCGAAATTTATCTAATTCTCCGGGTTCTCATGAGCGTTTTCCGGATTGGTCTCCAAATGGAAAATGGATTTCTTATATTTCAGACAAAAATGGATCTTATCAGTTGGTGCTGATGGATCAATTTGGAAAAGATAAACCCCTGTACTTTAACTTAGGGGAAACGAACTTCTATTTCGAACCAACATGGTCACCGGATTCAAAGAAGTTGTTTTACAATGATGCACATCTTAATCTGTTCTATATTGATATCGCTTCAAAGGCCATTGTTAAAGTTGCAGACGATAAATTGAGCGGTCAAACTGGCCGTGTATCCAATCATTTCCAACCAAGCTGGTCTCCAGATTCAAAATGGATATCCTTTATACGTACACTGGAAAACGGGGTACCCGCTGTGTTTATGTTTAACTTAGATACAAAGAAAACTCAGCAAATTACGGATGGTATGAGCTCTGCACGTAGTACAGCTTTTTCTCAGGACGGTAAATATCTATTTTTTACAGCGAGTACAAATACAGGGTTGACAAATTCTGGCTTACATATGTCTGCTGTACAGCGTAATGTTGATTATGCCGTATATGCCTTTATTTTATCCAGCAAAACGCCATCATTCTTTAAGAATGATAGTGATGAGGAACAAATCCGTGAGGATAAGGTGGATAAAAAGGAAGAAGGAGATGGTGATAAAAAAGATCGTGTAAAAGAAAACGATAAAAAATCACCTAAAAAGGATAAAAAGGAAGAGGCAGTAGCAAGTAAGCCCATTGATAAATCTATTCAAGTTGACTTCGATCGTATAGAAAACCGAATAGTTGCCCTCCCTTTGCCTGCTGGTCCTTACTGGAATTTGAATGGTTTAGTGCCAAATCAATTGACTTACCAACGTGGGGGAACAATCGGAGCATATGATTTTAAAGATCTCGAAAACAAAACCTTAGTCGAAAATGCCCGCAGTTTTGTTATTAGTGCCGATGGTAAGAAGATGTTATATCAAACGGGAAATGGATTCAATATTGTAACGGCTGGGCAAAAAGTGGCCTCTCCTACTGCCGGCGAAGTTAAGCTAGGCGGAATTCAGCAATTGGTGGATCCTGCTGCAGAATGGAAACAGGTATTCAACGAAGTTTGGTCAATGCAAAAAGACTATTTTTATGTTGAAAACATGCATGGTGCTGACTGGAAAGCGATGAAAACCAAATATGAAAAATTCCTGCCTTTTGTAAACCATCGTTCTGATCTTGGTTATTTATTGAATGAAATGATGGGAGAAATGGTCGTGGGACACAATTATATCTATCCTGGAGATCAACCTTCCACGCCGTCAGTTTCAGTTGGTGTGTTGGGAGCAGATTATACCGTAAAGAATGGTTACTATCAGATTGCTAAATTGTTTACGCGTCTTGAATGGAATCCATCGTTCAAAGCCCCATTGGCTGAACCGGGATTAAACATCAAAGAAGGAGACTATATTGTTGCTGTTAATGGTGCTGAATTGACTGAAGATAAGGATATCTATAGTTTATTTGACAATACTGTTGGTAAACAAGTTACGTTGAAGGTCAATTCAAAACCTTCATTGGTCGGCGCTCGTGAAGTAATTGTTAAACCGATCTCGTTTAGCGATGAGATGAATTTGCGTAGCATGGAATGGGTCGAAAGGAACCGTAAGAAAGTAAATGAATTGAGTAATGGGCAAATAGCTTATGTATACATGCCAAATACCGGTGCTGAAGGATATACCTATTTCAATCGTTATTATTTCGCTCAGATGGATAAAAAGGCTCTTCTGATGGATGAAAGAAACAATGGTGGTGGCTGGGTCGCCGATTATGTCATTGATCTTTTGTCCCGTGAACTGATTGCTGGTTGGGGAATTCGTGATGGAAAAGGATTTACTACACCAGGAAATGGTATTTATGGACCGAAAGCCATGATCATTAATGAAAATGCAGGCTCAGGTGGCGATATGATGCCATATATGTTCCGTTTTAAAGGGCTGGGCAAATTGGTCGGTCGTACGACCATGGGAATTTTGGTTGGTATAAGTGGCTATCCTCCTTTGTTGGATGGCGGCCGTATTACTTCGCCAAACTTCGGTGTCTATGACCTAAAAGGAAATTGGATTATTGAAAATGAAGGTGTGGCTCCTGATGTATTTATCGAACAGTTGCCTAAAGATCTTTTGGAGGGTCGTGATCCCCAACTTGAAAGAACGGTGAAGATATTGTTGGAAGAAATGAAAACGTATCCTTACAAAAATTTACAAAAACCAGCCGATCCTATTCGGGTGAATTAAAAGAGTATAAATCTAAGGGCTTTGATGAAATTCAAAGCCCTTTTTTGATCATATAGTTTGTATGTAACTGCATCCATATCCGAGATGATTGAATATATCTCGTGTGGTTTTTATCGTAATTAGATCATATCATTCGTTTTCATTAGGCCAATACAAACCAGATGCTAAAATTTGATTGGACATGACGATTTTAATAAATCTTGCTTTTATTGTTATCTTTAACTGATATTTACTAGATATGTTTCCTGAACAAACACCCCATCCGTTTCAATCTTTGTTACGTTTGATCTTAATGGTTATTGGTTTTTCCATTGTTTCGCAGATTATTGCCATTCTGATTATTGCAAGTTATTATTCATTTACAGGGCAGGTCTTCTCCTTGGAGTCTATACTGAATGGCTCTGCTAATGATATGCGATTTATGTTGTTAATGAGTAGCTTGGGATCTTTTGTTGTGCCAGCTTATCTGATGAATACACGCGAAGGATATGGTATAACCTATTTTAAATTGAAAAATTGGCCTAGCGGAATGCAATTTGGCTATATATTTTTAGCAATGCTTTCTTTTATGCCTTTGATGAGTCTGATCGGTCATTGGAATGAATCCTTACAATTGCCCAATAATATGCAATCTTTGCAGCGTTGGATGGAGCGTAGTGAAAAGGAATCGGCCGATTTAATCAAGGGTATTATTATGGAGTCGAGTGTAGCCGGCTTTTTGTATAATATTGTTGTACTGGCTTTGATGCCGGCCATAGGTGAAGAATTGTTGTTCCGCGGTGTTTTGCAAAAAATAATAGGAAGATGGTTGAGCAATCAGCATGTGGTTATATGGCTTGTTGCCATTATTTTCAGTGCGATACATCTGCAATTTTTTGGTTTTGTTCCCCGCATGTTATTGGGCGCTTTTTTTGGCTATCTTTATGTATGGAGCAAGAACATCGTACTGCCCATCTTTGGACACTTTGTCAACAATGCCGGAGCCACAATCGGGGCATTTTATTACGTAAGAGAGGGAAAGAGTTATGATGAATTCAATGCATTTGAATTACAATCTTGGTGGATATATCTTGTAGGCTTCATTTTTACTCTTATTTTTGTATTCTTATTTTATAGATCAACGCAAAAAGAAAATAATGGAGAACGATTGGAAAAAAATTAAAACATATACAAATGCTATTCAGGCCGAGATAGTCAAGCAAATGCTGGAAGAAAATGGTATTCCTACTGTCGCAATGAATAAACAAGATTCTTCTTATTTATTTGGGAAAATTGAACTCTATGTCAGTGAAGGATCTATTGATGTGGCCGAAACATTAATTGAGGAAGCAGAAAGAGGGCTTTAAGAGATGAAAACAAGAGCAATAACGGGGGTAATCTTTGTGGCTGTCATGATAGCTGCCACTCTTTTGGGCGCTTATGTCTATTCCATTTTTTTTACACTGCTCAGTACATGGTGTCTTTATGAATTCTATGGAATAGTTTCATCCGAAGAACGCGCCCCAAATAAGTGGATAGGCATAACACTGGCCTTACTCCTATTTGTTTTGGGCTCATTAGTTTCGATGGACCTGCTTGCGGTAAAATTTTTAGCACTGATTATCCCATTTATAAGTGCGACTTATATTATTTCACTTTTTCAGAAGAGAACTTTTCCTTTCAATGACATTGCCTATACTTTTTTGGGTATAGCTTATGTTACATTGCCTTTCTTCCTATTTTCCAAATTAGGGTTTATGCAAGGTACTTTTAACTATGTACTACCCTTAGGTTTTTTGATCTTATTGTGGACAAACGATACCGGGGCATATCTCGCTGGACGAAGTTTTGGAAAACGTAAATTATTCGAACGGATCTCACCAAAGAAAACATGGGAAGGTTTCTTTGGGGGCTTAATCTTGGCTATTGTTGCTGCTGTAAATCTGGAAAAATATTTTGGTTATCTTCCACTTTGGCAATGGGTAAGTATTGCGGCAATTATCAGTATTATTGGAACATTGGGGGATTTAGTAGAGTCGATGTTAAAGCGTAGTTTGCACGTAAAGGATTCCGGAAATATATTGCCTGGACATGGCGGTTTTTTAGATAGATTTGATGGGTTGTTATTAGCGGCACCTATGGTCTATGTTTTCTTAATTTTAATCAATTGATTGTATTATGAGTCACATTCAAAAATCTACATTTGATTTTTTAACGGAATTGAAAGCCAATAATTCTCGGGAGTGGTTTGCCGATAACAGAGCTAAATATGAAGCTGCATTGGCTGATGTGAGAAATTTTTTGACAGATTTAATTGCTGCATTGAGCGAGTTTGACCCTAAAATTAATACTTCCATTCAAGCAAGTAAATGTTTGTTTCGTATTTACCGAGATACACGTTTTTCAAATGATAAAACTCCTTATAAAAGTTGGTTTGGGGCAGGAATTTCTGTTGATGGAAGAAAGTTGCAGGGACCAGAGTACTATATTCATATTGGAGCAGAAAATTCATTTATCGCCTGTGGGTATTGGCGTCCTGAAAAGCAACATTTAGAGGCAATAAGACAAGAAATTGATTACAGTGGTGATAAATTGGATGAAATTTTAAAAACAGTATTGACTGGCAGTAATATTGCGCTTTTCAAAGAAGATTTACTGAAACGTGCGCCGGCCGGCTATAGTGAAGATAATCCGTTTATTGACTTTATCAAATTGAAAAGTTTTGTGTTGGATAGATCTTTAACTACAAAGGAGTTATCTTCAAAAAATGCACTGGATAATATCGTGGCTTCCTATAAAAGTATGCTTCCTTTTAAAGAGTTTTTACAAGAAGCCATCGATACAGAATAATTATTCAGGTAAGCTGATTTTGCCCATACAGACAGCGGGAGAGTCTTTAATTTGTGCTACATTGGATTTGTTACCTACCAAAGCCTCATTTGCTAATAGCGCAAAAAGAACAGCCTCTTTTGCATCTGGGTTGATACCCAATGTTGCAAAACTTTCAACATTACAGGTAGGTAAGCCTCTTTTGATGTAATCGAATAGCAATGGATTGTGTAGTCCACCACCACTAATGTACACCGCTACATCAGATAGCCCTTCTGACTGCTTGCGAATGCCATTGACCATCGCATGAGCAGCAAAGCGATTGAGGGTAGCCATAACATCCTCATGTGGGATATGGTTTGTTTTCGAACAATCCTGTGCCCTTTCGAGATAAGCGAGATTAAATAGTTCCGGTCCGGTGGTTTTTGGAAAGGGCAGCGTTAGAAACTCCTCCGTTAATAATTGATTCAATAGCGCATCATTTACGTGGCCCTTTTTAGCCATATAGGCATCTTTATCCATTTCCTGATCAAAATTCGCCTTCATGTATTGGTTCATCATTGTATTGCCTGGACCGAGATCTGTTGCATAAGCTTTCGCCTTTGTTTGATGGCTTGGGATAAATGTGAAATTAGAAATACCGCCAATATTCAGTAAGAATCGATTTTCTGTTGCATGCGAGAAAAGAAGGTAGTCGCCATACGCTGCCAAAGGTGCCCCTTCTCCTCCTGCAGCAATATGTTTTTGCCTAAAGTCAGATAGGGTTATGATACCTGTATCTACCGCGATATGATCTCCATCTCCAATCTGTAAGGTGCTGTTGGGCCAATTGCGGTCTTTGGTCAACGATTGAGGAGCATGGTATACGGTTTGCCCATGGCTGGCTATACAATCAATATCGCTGCTTGATATATTCCATTGTTGCAATGCTGTATTGATTAATTTGGCATGCGTGACTCCAATATAAGCATGAAGTCCCGAAAATAATTGCTGGTCGATATTTCGTTTTGCAAAAACTTCACGCACCCGTTCTCTAAAATCATCCTCATAATCCATTGTAGTAAAATTCTCGAGCTGTATTTTCGTTGTTTTACCTGCATTTTCTATGCGGCACACGGCGATATCAAGACCATCCAGGGATGTTCCGGACATCAGGCCAATAATACGACGTTCTTTCTTTTGTGAAATTTGGTAAAGTCTTTCGATTTGAGGATTCATAGCTTAAAAATAAACACAAAAATGTTATGATGAATATCATTTTTGACAATTAAAGATATTTTGTAACTTCACGGCATTAAAAATCAAAAAATTAAATACAATGAATTTTCCAGCAGAATTGAAATACACCAAAGATCACGAATGGATTCGTGTTGAAGGTGATGAAGCAGTTGTAGGGATTACCGATTTCGCTCAACGTGAATTGGGTGACATCGTTTTTGTTGACATAAACACTGTAGGTGAAGAAGTAGCCGCTAATGAAGTTTTCGGTACAATTGAAGCCGTAAAAACAGTTTCGGATTTGTTTTTACCTGTATCAGCTACAATTTTATCGGTGAATGAAGCTATTGATGCATCTCCTGAATTGGTCAATTCTGATCCTTACGGTGAAGGTTGGATTGTTCGTATTAAATTGAACAACGCTGCTGATGTAGACGCTTTGTTATCTGCTGATCAATATAAAGAAGAGATCAACGCATAATTTTGATATATAAAAAAATAAAATAGGGGCTAAAGCCCCTATTTTATTTTTCTTTCCAGTCGTTTACTGACTTTTTAAGGTGGTCTTTATTTTCGCTTCAGGCATATCCACCGCACTTGTCATTTCTGTTATCTTGGTAAGGCAGGTCTTTTTATCCAAGACATAGAAACCCTGTACGTTTCCGACCTGATTTGCATCCGAACCGAACATTTTTCCTTCAACATTCACTTTGTAGCCTAGCTCATTTGCTTCTATTAAAGTCATTTTGCTTTCCACCGAAATGCCTGAATCATCTGATTCAGTTTTAGATGTCCATGAATCACCTAGTTTAATTGGTTGTTCAGGTAATACAGTACTTATATTTTCGAACATACTTTTATCAAATGGCAAGTTGATACCCTCAGGTAACTTGATATCTGAAGATTTACCAAGTTGATCAACATTAAAGCTGATGCTATTTTCGAGTAACTTACCTAAGGTAGCATGCATCTGCTTAGAAAATTCATTAGCCTCGGGATTTTTGGAGTCGTATGACATGTCCATCCCTGCCATATTCATTTTCATGTTGATTCCAGTATATTTAAGATCGAACGCAAATATGTTGTCTTTTTTCGTCGTATTGGTGATATCAAAGCCCATATTAAGGTCTGTCACCATTTTTTGGCCAGCAGCGTCAATATCCATGGTCATCACAAGATTTTGTGATATTTTTTTTCCTGAATCGGGATTTACGCGTAATGTGTATTTCTTTTGTGCGGAAGCAGATATCACTAGAAATGCAAATACAGCCATTAAAGAGGCAATTCTTAATTTTTTCATATATGGAATTTTAATTTTTTTAGTAAGCAACAATTGGCCAGTTTAAATATAAAAAAAAATCCCTTTTACACAGTAAAAGGGATTTTAATTTTTTTTAAGGATGTAATTCGTATTACTTCTTGATATAAGATACTTCTTTCACAGCTTTAACAACTTTCTCAACGCTAGGTAAAGCAGCTTCGATCAATGTTGGAGCATAAGGAAGAGGTACATCTGCACAATTTACGCGGATAACTGGGGCATCTAAGTAATCAAATGCATTACGTTGTACATTGAATGCTAAGTCGGTAGAAATAGACGCTAGTGGCCATGCTTCTTCCACGATTACCAAACGGTTTGTTTTCTTAACAGACGCGATGATTGTAGGGTAATCGATAGGACGTACCGAACGCAAGTCGATTAATTCAACGCTGATACCTTCTTTTTTCAATTCTTCAACTGCAGGAATGACAACGCGAGGGAGCATTTTACCAAAAGATACAACTGTTACATCCGTACCTTCTTGGATAATATTAGCTTTTCCGATTTCCAAGTAATATTCTTCTTCAGGAACTTGCCCTTTATCACCATACATTACCTCAGATTCCATAAAGATAACAGGATCTGGATCAATAATAGCTGATTTCAATAAACCTTTAGCTTCATATGGATTAGAAGGCACCACAACTTTTAAACCAGGTGTGTTTGCAAACCAGTTCTCGAAGTTTTGAGAGTGTTGGGCTGCAAGTTGACCAGCATTTCCTGTAGGGCCACGGAAGACCATTGGAATGGAGAACTGCCCGCCGCTCATTGAGTGAATTTTAGCTGCTGCATTAATTACTTGGTCAATTGCAACAAGTGAGAAGTTGAATGTCATGAATTCAACAATTGGCTTCAAACCATTCATTGCAGCACCAACAGCAATACCAGCAAAACCAAGTTCGGCAATAGGTGTATCAATGATACGCTTTGCGCCGAATTCATCAAGCATACCCTGACTTACTTTGTAAGCTCCGTTATACTCAGCAACTTCTTCTCCTAATAAAAATATTTTGTCGTCTTTACGCATTTCTTCGTTCATTGCTTCACGAAGTGCTTCTCTGAATTGTATTTCTCTCATCAGTTGTAAAATAGTGTCAATTTTTAGATTACAAATCTACTATTTAAAATTGATATTTTGAAGATTTGAACCCGCTAATTCTATAGTTTTATGTCATTTTTTAATAAGTAAATGACTTTTGTATTAAATTTTTGAATATAAGTTGTTCAGATATTCCAATGTTTTTATAAGTGCCTTATTACTATTCATTATCGCTAGTGGAATGTTCCACGTGGCACGGTTCCTTTTCTCCACGTAATTTGAAATGCCGCGGATCTCGATCACGGGAACTGTCATTTTATCGGCAGCATAGAAAACAGCAGCTCCCTCCATACTTTCGACAAGACTATCGGGATGCAGGTTTTGAATTTTTTCGATACTTTCTGTACTGCCATGGACTTTGTTAACGGTAATTCCTTCCCCCTGCTTTAGAAAAGGAAGCCTAAGGTCCTTATCTTTCCATAAACAGGAGGTAAATGAAGACTTTCCATAGCCCAATTGATCTATTGGAATGAAATTATGACCGTCTTCCGCTCCTAGTTCAACGAATGATTCTGTAACGACCTGGACAACCGAGCCTATTTCAATAGTACGATCCAAACATCCGCCTATCCCGATATTAATGAGCAGATCATATTTTTTTTCGTGCAGCACTCTCCCCAGCTCAAAGGCTGTGGCAACCATGCCTACACCAGTAACTAGGGTATCACATTGATCGTAATTTGATATCACCTCGAGAAAAGGCTGCAATTCAAATGAAGTAGCCGCAATCACTAATATTTGCATGACGAGTTCGTTTTGATGGTAAATTACAAATTATCTTGTACGCAGACCTCTTTTTAGAATAAAAATATCTCGCTTGCAGGAAGCCCTTCTTATAAATGTCAACTAGGAGTATATAATAAAGGTTAGCTGATCCCTTGCTACGAACTAATTTCTGATCATCATGTCTGAACTGTCTCGTTTTTGTCTGACTGAAATCAGAAACACCCAGGATCTCCTATATATTAACTTAGCTTTTATATATTCTTAGCCTAGGGTTAGTTTAGGGTTAGTATAGGTTGAACCTAAACTAACCCTAACTAAACCCTAAACTAACCCTAACTAAACCCTATCTAAAAAGAAAATAAAAGTATACTGAAGAGTCGATATTATCGGCAACGCTTTTGTCAACAGGATGCATACAAACACGCGCTGCAAAAGTCTTAGCAGATTAAATTACCGACATCACATTACAGCTAAAACGAGTTTTTTGTCCCTGTGTGATAACAAAAGGGAGGCGCACTTCATTATATTACTATATTCTGACGGCATTGGTTAAAAGGAGATGTTAAAATTGCCGCTAAAGCCTTATCTTTGTACTATTATGGTATTTATAACTCGTCGTGAACGTTTTTGTGCCGCGCACAAGCTCTATCGTGAAGACTGGAGTAAGGAGCAGAATGAACAGGTATTTGGTCTTTGCTCCAATCCAAATTGGCATGGGCACAATTATGATCTTTATGTAACAGTTAAAGGAAAGGTCAATCCGGAGACTGGTTTTTTGATCGATTTAAAGATTATGAAAGAAATAATCAATCGCAGTATCATTGACAAAGTCGATCACCGTAATTTCAATTTAGATGTTGATTTTATGAGAGGTGTCATGGCTTCTACGGAGAATATCGCAATCGAAATATTTAAGATCTTAAAACCGCTGTTTGATGAACAGGGTGTGATCTTGCATAGTGTCCGTTTGCATGAAACAGAAAATAATTACGTCGAATATTTTGGCGATTAATCTTTAATACATTTAAATAGTAGAAACTATGAGTCAACACTCATTTGACAACGAAGAGTTGGATGGATATATTAAGATCGACAAATACAATACTGAAAAGGTAGATCGCATCGCTGCTCATTATACAGATATATTGGAATGTCTGGGGGAAGATCCAAAACGCGAAGGTTTGGTGAAAACACCAGAACGTGTTGCAAAGGCATTGCAATTTTTGACGCATGGATATGATATCGATGCTGCGGAAGTGTTACGGGGAGCTATGTTTGAGGAGGACTACAGTCAAATGGTCGTCGTCAAGGATATTGAAGTATATTCTCTTTGTGAGCATCATATGTTGCCTTTCTTTGGTAAAGCGCATATCGCATATATTCCCAATGGTCATATTGTAGGTTTAAGCAAAATACCACGTGTCGTTGATATTTTTGCGCGTCGTCTGCAGGTGCAGGAACGTCTTACCAATGAGATCAGAGATTGTATTCAAGAAACTTTGGGCGCTCGTGGCGTAGCTGTGGTCATGGAATGTAAGCACATGTGTATGGCCATGCGTGGTGTTCAGAAACAGAATTCTGTAACGACTACCTCTGCATTTACTGGAGCATTTCAAAATGATGTCACAAGATCCGAATTTTTACGCTTGATCACTGCTGATCTTGCTTAATATATTTGTTGTTTAATAATAAAAAATAGCCCGCTAAAATATCACCTTTTAGTGGGTTATTTTTTTGATAAAATTTGAAAGCAAAATAGAAAATCAAAAAATGGCAATAGCGCTTTTTTATGCATCTGACGCGATTTGCGAAAAATGTTCTTTACAAAGTTGTAATTGTATTTGACTGATATTCAGTTTTTTGTAAAAAAAAGTTTTTATCATAAAAAAGTTTTTTGGTACCTTTGTGGTTATGGAAATTGTTGCCGACGATTTAGAGTCCTATTTGGAACATACTACAGACGAAGAAAATTCGTTACTGAAAAGGGTAAATCGGGAGACTTATTTGAAGGAAACAATGCCCCATATGTTATCTGGTCATTACCAGGGAAGAGTTCTTTCTTTATTGAGTAAATTGGTTGCTCCGAAACGTATCTTGGAGATAGGAACGTTTACGGGATATGCTACATTATGTCTCGCAGAAGGGCTGCAAGAAGATGGGATATTATACACCATTGATATCAATGCAGAACAACAAGAACGCGTACAAGGGTATTTTGATGAATCGGCATTTGCAGATAAAATCAGCTATCATATTGGAGATGCTGCGGTCATATTACCTACATTAAATGAAACATTTGATTTGGTATTTATTGACGCGGACAAGAAGAGAAATTTATATTATTTCGAAACGATAATAAATCAAGTTCCGTCTGGGGGACTTATTTTGATTGACAATGTCTTATGGAAAGGTAAGGTGTTAGATTCAAAACCAGACAACCAAACAAAGCAGATCATTGATTTGAATGCACGTTTAGCTCAGGACAAGCGCGTAGAAAAGGTAATATTACCGATTCGAGACGGACTTTTTGCCTTACGCAAGAAGTAATTTGTGAACTAAAACATTCTTCATGAATTTAAAACAATTAAAAAGCTTTGTACTGTTACTAGCTTTGGGAACTTTTGGATTGACAAAGGTTTCAGCTCAAAGTAATGCGGCATATGTCGATAAGTACAGTCCAATAGCAAAAGAAATGATGGAGGAACACGGTGTTCCAGCATCGGTTATCTTAGCCATCGCTATGCATGAAAGCGGAAATGGTGGTAGCAGGGTAGCAAAGAATTTGAATAACCATTTTGGTGTCAAAGGAAAAAACAACAGTACCGTTATTCGGTCAGCTTACAAAGGTTATCGGTCTGTAATGGACTCTTATGATGATTTTGTAGGAATAGTAAAAAGAAAAAAGACTACTCAGAGTCTTTTTGAAAAACATCCTGGTGAAAAATACGAAGCTTGGGTAAAAGCGATTGCTCGTTCGGGTTACTCTACGAGTAAAGGTTGGACAGCAAAAGTACTCGCTACTATTAGACAATATCACTTGGATATGTTTGATAATGATGCTAAGCAAAATAGATTCTCGTCAACAAAAAAATAAGCGCGATAGTATTGCATGAAGAAGTTTTTTTATGGCATGTTTGTATTCATGATGTTGATTACATCATGTTCAAGCCGGAGAGGCACAATATCCTCCTCTAAATCTGGCTCCAATTCAAAAACTTCTTCATCCTCTTCTGTGGGACGACCGACCATGGCTGGCAACGACTATATTGCTCATTACAAAGATGTGGCCGTTGCAGAAATGAATAAATATGGTATTCCTGCGAGCATTAAACTTGCTCAGGCTTTACTGGAATCAGGTAATGGTAATAGCTATTTAGCACGTGAGGCCAATAATCATTTCGGTATTAAATGTGGTGGCGTTTGGAAAGGAAAATCCGTGACTCGTCCCGATGACAATATCAATGACTGCTTTCGTGTTTATGAAAATCCCGAACAATCTTTTCGGGATCACTCAGAGTTTCTGTTGCGACCACGATATGCGGCACTTTTTAAGTTGGATAAGAACGACTATAAAGGCTGGGCCAAAGGCTTGAAAGCGGCTGGATACGCCACCAATCCGCGTTATCCGGAATTGTTGATCGAAATGATCGAAAGATACCATCTTGATCAATATGACCGTGGTGAATCGCCGCGTGAAAAAGTTGTACGAGAAGAGACTGTACAGGTCGAGATCGTACAAAATGTACAAGAAACACCTCCTGCCGTTGTAAAAACAGAAGAAATCAAGAGCCCTGTGGCGATGCGTATTCATGAGGTTAAAGCTCAGGATACGTTATATTCGCTTAGTAAGCTATACAATGTATCCGTTGATCAGATCAAATCCCTAAACGGTCTTGCCGATGATGCCCTATCTTTAGGTCAGCTATTGGTTATATCTAAATAGTTACGCTTTAAAAGATGTTAAATATTTCGCTTTTGTACAGCGATATAGTAGTTTTACGAAAGTGATACTATTGCGATATATTTTTCTACTTATTGCCCTTGTGGGCTTTACTTCTCCACTTTTTTGCCAAGATAAAAAAGTCGAGGGTATCGTTTTTGATAAAAATACCAAACAACGTATCGGAAATGTAAAGCTGGCCAACTTACGTACCGGGGAGGTCAATTATAATACCATTAAAGGAGAGTTTGTCTTTAATGCCCAGCAGGGAGATCATATTGTTGCGCTATGTAAGGGCTATTTTCCAGATACACTTCAGGTGGATAACCGTGGAGTGTTGCTGTTTCATCTGGTGCGTGAATCTTTTTATATTGATGAAGTTCAGGTTTTTGCACGCAAGACGCCTGAAGAAATTTTGAAAAAAGCAAAAGAGGATTATGAGAAGGCATATCGTCTTGCGGGTTATGGAGACGTATTTTCTGTTGGTCAAAATGGTGCTGGATTAAGCATTAATTCAATCTATAGTTTATTTAGCAAGGAGGCTAAAAGAGCACGTCGACTAACTAAAACCATTGAGAATGATTATAAGGAAAATGTGATCGATTATAAATTTACGAAAGAGCTTATCAGCAAGATTACAGGCTTAAATAGCGAAGAAGCTGAACGATTTAGAAGGATATTTAGACCCTCCTATTTCTTTATACTCGCAGCGAGTGATTATGAACTGGCGAATTATATCAAGGATTGTTATTCACGGTATCAATTGAACCCTTCGCAATATTTTATTGAGCCTTTTCCAACAATTAATTATAAATTAGTACCGTAAACAAAAAATAGACGTTTTCAGAATGAAGTTATTCAATTTTGCCGGCATAGTTATGCTTTGCCTTTCTATTACCAGCTTAAAAGCACAGGATCTGAAAGATCTTCGAGCAAAACCAGATACCGTAATTTCTGTACAGAAAGAACAACCGTTAAATATTAAAACGATTCGTCCTATAGTTCCAAAACTAGACCTGGAAGTAGACTATTGGAAACATTGGACAAAATTCGGGATAAATTTAAACCAGGCGTCATTTAATGATAATTGGAAAGGTGGTGGTGTTGGTTCTATTGCTGTAGGATTGAATGCGAATCATAAATCGGATTATACGAAGGACAATTTCAACTTTGTGACCGAAGTTGATTTGCGGTATGGAAAGATAAAGAATACCAATAATATTGCGAAGAAGAATAATGACCGTATATTTTGGGATAATAAGCTTTCTTATAAATTGTCTGCCAATTGGGCATTGTTTACGTCGGTGACATTTGAGTCGCAATTCGATGCAGGCTACAAATATAAGCCTGTTAATGGAAAGGATACAATTGACTATATTGAGAACGCTTTTATGGCACCAGCTTATCTGACAGAATCTTTCGGTCTTGAGTATAAGCCTAATAACGAATTTTCTTTGCGTTTTGGTACGGGTACTGCACGCCAGACTTTTATCTTGGATGAGCGAGTTAAGCCTCGTTCGGCAGAAAGTTTCTATCAGAAATATGGCTATTATCTTTTGCCTGATATGAGTAAGCCAGAATCTGAAAGCAATAAGCGAAAAGGTACTGGTGAACGATTTGGTGTAAAGGAAGACCGTTCTTTTGCCAATGCACTGGCATTTCAGCTAACGGGTAACTTGGACAAAAACTTCACAGATAAACTGAATGTCAAGGCTCGTTATAACCTTTTTGCTGACTACGAGAAACTTTCCAATCCTACGCACCGTTTAGATGTAACTGTAACAGCAAAAGTCACTAGAGTCATCAATGTGAACTTAAATGGTATTATGATTTATGATCCGGATGTCATTTCAAGAGTACAATTAAGCCAGTCTTTGGCGATGGGTATAGTCTATAGTTTACCAAAATAATGTTCAGATCTGTGTCGGTAGGGATATTACTTTGTTCATTGCTGTCTTTGGCGAGCTGCAAGTCGAAGATACAGCCGGTGGTTGCAAAACCGCTAGTGGCGTCTTTTGCCTCTGCATTAGTTGTAGAAGAAAAGGTCGAAGCTAAGCTAGATACCAATTTATTGACACCAGAGGAAAGAAAGGTTGTGTTTTTACAGAAGTCTGGAAGCCATCCTTATTGGCGCCAAGAGGAGGCCATACATTATGATGTACGTAAACCTAACTTTGTCATCATTCATCATACAGCACAAGATAGTATTGGGCAGACGATCAAAACCTTTCAGATTCCAAGAACTAAAGTGAGTTCACATTATGTGATTGGCCGGAATGGCGAAATTATACAGATGCTGAACGATTATGTTCGGTCTTGGCATGCGGGGGTGGCAAAATGGGGTTCTATCGTCGACATGAATTCCTGTTCTATTGGTATCGAATTGGATAACAATGGTAGGGAACCCTTTCCTGAGGCACAAATTAATTCATTGATGACTGTGCTTGACACCCTGAAATCGCGTTATTTAATCCCCCCCAATAATTTTATTGGGCATGCCGATATTGCACCATCTCGCAAGAATGACCCAAGCGTTTTTTTTCCGTGGAAGAAGCTTGCAGAGCGGGGGTTTGGGATATGGTATGATGAAGGTCAGCTAGTAGCCCCTCCCGACAGCTTTAATGCCATAGATGCGCTTAAAATTATTGGTTATGACACATCCAATTTAAAAGCCGCTATCGTTGCCTTTAAACGAAAGTTTGTCGTTCGGGATACAACCCCCGAATTGACCATATACGATAAGAGTGTATTGTACAATATCTATAAAAAATACTGAGCCTGATCAATCAGGCTTTTTTATTTTACTCAAGATCCATTTTGTCTTTAATAGACCGAGGCGCTTTCATTCCCAGCTGTAATATATAAGCGATTAACATGACAGCTACGCAGCCAATAAGATTTAACCAGAGAAAAGGAATCTTATTCATAGTCCATATTGCTATCACGATAATTTCGGAAAGAATGGCCGCAGAAAAAACAGCTTTGCCTTGGATCTTCTTCATGTAGAAGGCGACGATAAAAATCCCCAGGATAGTACCATAGAATAGTGAGCCTAAGATATTGACCGCTTCGAGGAGATTGCCCAATCGGTTAGCATACAAAGCAACAATAACAGTAAATATACCCCAGATCAATGTAAATAAACGCGACCATAAAAGGTCTTGTTTTTCAGATGAATTGCGGTTAATAAATCTTTTGTAAATATCAATGGTCGTTGTTGAGGCCAATGAGTTTATAGCACTTGCCGTAGACCCCATCGATGCGAGGAAAATGACCGCTATTAGTAGCCCAATTAGGCCCTTCGGAAAGACACTTGTCACAAAAGAAAGAAAGACATAATTATTGTCGTTCGTTTCTGCTGTGGGGTTGTTCTTTTTGATTAAGTCCAAGGTCTCTTCTTTTACCGCTTGCATTTTTCCATTAAGTTGACCCAGTGAGGATCGATAATCAGCAATTCTTTTTTCATCGTCGTGATCCAATGCTGTATTGAGCTGCTGAACCACAGATTCACGTGTTTTAAATAGCTCACTATGCTTTTGTTCGAGAATCTGGTAGTCAGGAGCATATTTGCTTTCCTTGAGCTTCTTGATCTCGACCTGATTGAAAAAAATGGGCGGCTGATGGAATTGATAATAGGCAAATACCAGGACTCCAATCAATAGGATAGCAAATTGCATGGGAATTTTCATTAATCCATTCATAATCAACCCTATGCGACTTTCTTTGATCGAAGCCCCAGTCAAATAACGGCCTACTTGACTCTGGTCGGTTCCGAAGTAGGAAAGCTGTAGGAAAAAACCACCGATTAGTCCTGTCCAAAGCGTATAGTTATTATTGAGGTCAAAAGTAAAATCCAAAGCGTTGGTTTTTCCTGATTTTCCTGCAATATGAAGTGCTTTTGATAATCCAATAGACGCTGGTAGGAGATGGATAACTAATATGCCTGCTACGAGTAATGATCCAAAAATTATGCTCATCTGAAGCAACTGTGTATGAGATACGGCTTTGGTTCCTCCATAGGTCGTATAGATAACAACGAAACTTCCTATGGCCAACGTGGTCCATGTTAGATCGATATGAAGGATGGTCGATATAATTAAAGCTGGTGCAAAGATGGTAATACCCGTTGATATACCCCGTTGTATCAGAAAAAGAATGGCAGTGAGCCCTCTGGTTTTGACGTCAAAACGTTTTTCTAGAAATTCGTACGCTGTAAATACTTTTAGCTTATGAAAAATAGGGACAAATGTAATGCAAAGCACAATCATGGCCAATGGAAGGCCAAAATAGAATTGGACAAAACTCATTCCAGAAGAATAGGCCAGTCCGGGGGCGGACAAAAAAGTAATGGCGCTCGCTTGCGTCGCCATTACCGATAATCCGACGTGATACCAAGGTAAAGAACGATTACCTAGAAGATATCCATCAATATTTTTTATACCCCTACTCTTATAAACGCCATATAGGACAATAACTAAGAGTGTCAGAAATAAAACGACCCAATCTGCTGTACTCATGAATAGTGGTTCGTGAAAATGTACAGAAAAAGGATGAATACAAATAGCCAGATGACGACCAACCAGTAGATACGCTTCCAGCTATTCATCTTTCTTATCTATCTGAAGGCTTTTGAGGATAGATAACGCTATTAAAAATAGCAGCGATAATCAATCCGACAATAGCACCACCGAAGATGCTTAGAAATGTCTCGTTTGCAGTGAATCCAATTAATGCACCAAATACTACAGCAACTAAAAGAATAATTCCTTTTGCTTTGCCAGCATCTATTGAAGTGCAGTTGTTGTCAATCTGATTTTCCATTATAATATTATTTTGATTTTGATAACAAATTTACAAATAATCTGTAAGCTCCGGGAATTCCGGCAGGTAATTGTCTGAAAAAAGACAAAGATGTATAAACAAATTTACCTTTTCCATATTGCGCAATGAGTAATGAGCCATTATGTAACGGTTCGCCGGGATCCTGCAGGGTGATCGGAGTGCGGTACTTTTTATCAATATCTTCCGCAAAGTAGAGCCCCCGCTCCTGTACCCAGTGATCAAAGTCCGCTTCACTGATCTTATTTGGGTAGTTGAAAATCGGATCATTTTTATCGAAGTGCACCTTTGCAAGTTCATCCGTTACGCGGCTTCTGCCGATGCTAAAGGGATAGGGGCCAAAGTTTTTTGAGATCAGCCCATTGTTTACATTGTATTGTTCTACGACTGTTCCACCCATTTTTACATACGGCAGTAGTTTGTTTTGGAGCTGAGCAATTTGTTTGTTAACATTGAATATTCGGACACCCAGAATTACCGCGTCATAGCTAGAAAGATCTGTTTTTACAGCTTGTTCGGTACTTAACACATCGACTTTGATGCCAATGGCAGCCAACGACTCCGGAATTAGATCCCCTGCTCCATGGACGTATGCCACTCGCTTTACGTCGTTGATCAGATTGATATTGCTCATTTTTATAGCGATATCTGGGAAATACACAATATTGGGGATATGCGGATAATCAATGGCTTTTATCTCTTTCAAACTTTCATTTTGCGCCAGCAGAAATCCAAGCGTATCGATAGAAGATCTCGAGGCGTTTAAGGGTTTTATGCTGATCTCTTTTGAAATTGTACGGTCGCCTTTATTAAAAGAGAGCGAAAAGGAATTGGGCGAAATTTCCCAGCCTTCAGGTAGATTAGGTGTGACATTAAAAGTCGCTGTCTCTGCCTGTCCATTTTTTTGAAAGGTTAAATTTACTTTGACGCCAGCAGCATTTTGTGTAAGTGCCAAAGGGCTGGAACTTTTAGCCGTCAACTGTGGGACGATCACAATGGGATCGTAGATTTCACCACGGACAGGATCGGTATATTTATATTTGATGGGTTGACTGAGTGTGATATTTTCTCCATTGATACGGAGTTGAAATGATACCTCTGGAACGTAGGGATTTTCGGGATAGCCGGTCAGGTTGAAATCGCTGACGTTAAATTTACCTTTCCCATGCGGTTCAATCAACCAGTAGGGTTGTGTCGTCCTGTCGGCATGTATAAGAACAGAGTCTCTGTGTAGCTTGTTGATTTGTAGTGTTTCATGAATGCTATTTCCATTTATTTGGGTCAGCTCTACGGTTACATTTGGACGTCGAACAATAATGGCATGTTCCACTTTGATCTGATCTTCCAAGGCATAAGATGGATTTTTGGCGATACTTTCGAACCAAATTCCACCGCAGGCAAGGATTAATTTTTCAACCTCTTTTTTCTTTTCAGACTTCCAGTATTCATCATCAATTTGATCCAATGTTTTGTAAAGTTGGATCAATTCAGTAATGATCAATTCGGGCTTATCGATTTGAAATGTTTGATTGATGTGATCAATGGATGACTGGATTTTACTGCTGTTTTGCATTCTTTTCCATGAGGTGTCAACAGCATCCAAGAGTGCATTTTCTGCAGGTACGCCATCTACATATTCAAAGTATTCGATTGATGAGCCGCGTTGGCTAGCCGAACCGAAGCCTTGGCTTTTGTGTGATGAACGGCTGTGTGCGGCGATTTCACCATAAGAGGCTCCTAGAAGAGCATTGTAATCCCCGATATCTATTTTTAACTGATCTTCACGGGTATTGTTTTGACCTCCGAAATTAGCTGTATTCCAAAGGAGGCGCTTAGCTTTCCAGGGGCGTACAAATTGAAGTTGCTCTGAGAATTGATTTGAATCAGCAGCAGCTTTAAAGGCTTCGTGTGCTAGAATCGCAGAAGCTTGATGATGACCATGGCCACCCCTTGGATCGGGAGGAAAACGTGTGATGATAACATCGGGCCTAAATTTGCGGATAATCCATACGGCTTCGCGGAGAACACGCTGTTTATCCCAGAATTCGAAAGTTTCCTCTGGAGTCTTCGAGAATCCAAAATCGTATGCCGAGGAAAAAAATTGCTCACCCTTATCGATTTTTCGAGCAGCCAGTAATTCCTGCGTTCGAATCAATCCGAGTTCAATACCTTGTTCTGTTCCGATGAGGTTTTGTCCACCATCACCTCGCGTTAGGGATAAATAGCCTGTTTTATATTTTTTTTCTTGCGCTAGCCAAGCGATTAGCCGGGTATTTTCATCATCAGGATGTGCTGCAAAATAGAGTACCGACCCCAGTACGTTCAGTTTTTCTAGATGAAGTTTAATTTCAGCAGCGTTCCACTGTGGATTCTGTGCTTTAACGATTGAAGTTGACAAGATGCCAGCCAAAATAATGATAACAGAGAGAAAAGGTCTTCGCATATTTAAAGATAAAAATTTTGATGAACAACGGATTGTTGGAGATTGTAATTTTATTGCGTGTCTTTACTATTGACAATCTTTAATTAGCCCACTTGTGACGTTGGTATATTGCTTTGACTTACGGATATTAGGCTAATTAAACTTAGGGCCATAAAAAGAAGCTAGTTTGAGTGATGATGTAAAGGGATAGATCGCTAAATATTAAAATATAGGCATAAATAAAAAACGGAAATCCCAATCAAGCTGGAATTTCCGTTTAACAATTAAAATATTTTTTCCTGAAACGAATTTTTAGAGAATAGTTATTTTGTCGCTTCGCTCCAAGTGGCAACCTTTAACATAAGTAAATATATGTAGAAAATATTTAGTTCTGTCAGATTACCTTAATTAGTTTTCCACATTGCTAAATTTTGTCAACATTTTAGCTTTTGGAAAACATATAATATAGTGGCGTCATGCGTTTAAGATGCTGCAATACAATGATATTTAAGGTAAGATAGGTTTTCCGCTACCTTCAAAAAAATCTGTATTGGTCTAAATCCAATTGCATATTTGTTTGACAAACTTCAATTGATTTTAGTTTCTATGTTTCAAATGCTCAAAAACGACAGGAACAACCTTTAAAGAAAGTTTCACACGAATATTTTTGGGACCAAACACTATTTATCAATGGCGCCTAGAACACGCTTCATAAACATATTTAATGCGTCTTTTTTGGAGTTACCTTCTTTAATTAATTTATCTACCTCTACAGCTCCGTATAGGTTTGAAATCAATTCACCAAGAACGTCAAGTTCTTCATCTTTCAAAGGAGCTTCGGTTAAAGCTTCCAGTGTCTCGATTGTTTCCAAGACATAATCTACATCATTCTGCTCGATGAACTCTGTCAAATGCTTAATTACTGGTAGTTTCATTGAATAATTCTACTAATGCGTCTAACTTATTTGTTTGTACCTGATTGACTAATTTACCGTTTTTAAAAGCAGCGAAAGTGGGTAGGTTATTGACATTTGCTAGTTTGCGGGATTCAGGAAATTTTTCTGCATCAGCAATAACAAAAGGTACGCTATCATTTTCGCCGGCCAGTTTTTTGAATTTCGGTTTCATGATTTTACAGTTACCACACCAAGTTGCGGAGTACTGAACCATTACAATATCGTTATTGTTTACAATTTCTTGTAAATTATCGTTTTCTAATTCTTGTAACATGATTTTATTTTTAAGGTGATTGTTGGAGAAATCAACAGGAGCCGGGAAAAGCTCCTGTCGAAAAGACACTGTGGTCTTGTATTGTTAGTGGTTAGCTAAATAATCAGCTACACCTTTTCTATCTGCGTTCATTGCATCTTTACCTTCTTCCCAGTTTGCAGGACACACTTCGCCAAATTTCTGTACGTGAGCGTAAGCATCGATCAAACGTAAGTATTCTTTAACGTTACGGCCCAAAGGCATGTCGTTTACTGATTCATGGAATACACGGCCAGTTTCATCGATCAAATATGTTGCTCTATAAGTAACTGCAGAACCTTGTGCCAATGTTCCGTATTCAGGATGTTCAACTTCTTGAACATCTAAGATTCCCAATATACTTGATAAGTTGCGGTTGGTGTCAGCCAAAATAGGATATTCAACACCTTCAATTCCACCGTTATCTTTTGCTGTGTTTAACCAAGCAAAGTGTACTTCATTTGTATCGCAAGAAGCGCCGATTAAGATTGTATTGCGTTTTTCAAACTCAGCAGCTGCTTCTTGAAAAGCGTGTAATTCAGTAGGACATACGAAAGTGAAATCTTTTGGATACCAAAATAAAAGCACTTTTTTACCTTCTTTAACTGCTTTTTCAAAAATGTTGATCTGTAAATTGTCGCCTAAATAATCAATTGCATCTACTGTAATGCTTGGAAAACTTTTACCTGTGAAACTCATAATATATCTTTCTTTTTTTTGTTGACACAAAGATACAGCAACTCGATCCAAAAAGCGAATTGATTTTACCAATACACTATCGTCAAAATCTATTATGACTAGATTATAACATTAAGTTTTTATTATAATAATGATAGGTTGATCTGATGATTAACAGACCATTTATATATTGCTTGAAAATAAATGAATTCATACTGCGCTAGTTACAGATTTATGCCCTAAAATAATTGCAGTTTTGCAAATCAAAAGCTACTTTTGCGACGTTCAATTCTAGAACAGCACAATGCTGGAGGGGTTCCAGAGCGGTCAAATGGGACGGACTGTAAATCCGTTGCTTCGGCTTCGAAGGTTCGAATCCTTCTCCCTCCACCATTTTTTCTTTTCTAAATCCAGTCTATTTTACAGGTTCTAAATTTGCGGTTGATCGTGACTATTCCATCGTACGTGAAACGATTTTGATATATATTTTGGCTATGGTCAATGTTAATCGCGTTGGCATAACGGGGCTATATAGTGGCTGCCTCTCTTTTTTAAAAAAATATAACAGGATTTTAGACTAGCTCTTGACTTATATATAAAATAAGCCTAAGTTTGGCTTCTGAAAGGGCCCCGTAGTTCAACGGATAGAATAGATGTTTCCTAAACATTTGATAGCAGTTCGATTCTGCTCGGGGCTACTGAGAAAAGCGATGGATTTCCATCGCTTTTTTTGTTTATTTAATAAAGCTTTTCCTTTTCTTATCAAAATAAATAGGTAATAGAATTGTAAATTTTTAATGGAATTATTATTTTCGGATAATTATTTACAGCAATTTTACTTTTGGCCTGTAATCCGGTAATATAGATTGAATGGGAAAATTTTTATTATACCAATTTAGAAAGGTATATGCAGCTAACCCTGCTTTTTTTGCTTGCTTTAGCATTTGGATAGTCTTAATGACAGCTGTTGTCGTATTTATTCCGAAAGGAGATGCATTCCATTTTATAAATACACATCATGCATTTTGGGCCGATATTCTTTTTACAATACAGACTTATTTTGGAGACGGTCTTTTTGTTATAGGTGTTTTTATTGCCTACTGCTGTACGCAGCAATGGAATTTTGCTCGAGCTATCCTCGGGACCTATATTTTCTCGGGACTGATCTGCTGTGTTCTGAAAAACCTTTTCGATGCCGATAGACCGGCAACCGTATTTCATGGAGATCCTACATTCCATGTTGTTTCTTGGTTGCGTGTAGCGCACTTTAACTCCTTCCCTTCCGGACATACAACTTCGGCCTTTGCGCTGGCGGCTACGTTAGCTATTCTCTCAAAAAATAAAGCTTTTGGTCTAATTTTATTTGTTCTCGCTGCATTGACAGCCTACTCTCGCGTGTATTTAGGACAACATTTTGTAGAAGATGTTTGGTTTGGATCAATTTTAGGAACTGGTACGGCTTGTTTTTATTTACTTGCAATGCCTTATGTCTTGAAAAATAAACGCATGTCATTTAGCACGAGATTTCTTCAGGTCAAACTTTAAATTCAGTAAGAAGGTACTTCCATCGTTCGATTAGGTTTGGCTTGTATCTTTGAATAAAGATAATCGTCCAACCATTATAAACATCAATAGTCCGAAGCAGGCAAAAACACCATAGGAATAGCGTAGGCTAAAAGCTTCAGCAATATACCCAATTAAAGGTGGTCCCATTAAAAAGCCCAAGTAGCTAATGCTTGAAACCATGGCTAAAGCCACCCCAGAGGGCACATTTTTGTTCTGTCCGGCAATACTGTAGATGGAAGGAACATTGCATGCTACACCGATTCCGACCAACATGAAAGCTAGGGTACAGATGATAAATTCAGGAAAAATAACCGATGTCATCATCCCGATGAACATCAGCAGGCCACTGTACTGCAGGGTTCTTTTTCGGCCCAATTTCCGAATGACAACATCACCAACAAAACGCCCCGTAGCCATCATGATCATAAAAGAAGCGTAGCCAACGACAACAAATTTCTCTGGCGCCTGAACGATCTCCTTGAAATACACCCCGCTCCAGTCGAACATTGCCCCCTCAGTTGCCATGCTGAAAAAGCCGATGATGCCGAGCTGAAGTAAGCCACCTTCTGGTTTAGAGAAAAAACTGCGCTTTTCCTTTTGAGGAGATTTGCCAGGAACCAAATACTTTTGGTTGATTAGTGTATTCGCTGTGACAATGACTAATATGATTAAAAAATGGTAAAAGGTGTTCAGTCCAAAATTCATCGTTAACAGGCCTACTAGTGCTCCTGTGAAACCAGCGATACTCCAGGCCCCATGAAAGGAAGTCATTATTGATTTTTTGAAAATCTGCTCCGTTGCAACGCCCTGGGTATTAACGGATATATTGCACATATTGCCTGTTACGCCAAATAGAAATAGTATACCCCCTAACTGCCAGGCATTCTGCGCAAAGGGGATGGAGCACAAGACCAAGGTGTAAGCGATGGGGACGATACGCAAAACGCTAGCACTTCCATATTTTGTAACTAGTTTTCCTGAAAGAGCCATCGTTGCAAGTTGTCCGACTGGAAGCATTAGTAAAATTGTCCCCAATTGACCCTCACTTAAGTTGAGATGAGCTTTAATAACGGGGATGCGGCTTGCCCAAGAGGCAAACGCGATCCCTTGGCAAAAAAAGAAAAGCGATACCGCAATTCTTATGCGATTTCTTTTCTTATAAAGGTCTTCTTCTGAGTGAGTTAACGTTGCGTCCATAGTTTCTGATTTGAGGGTGCAAAGTTAAGGATAAGTATCCCATTAAAAAATATAATGATTCAAAAAATATTTGAACGTTTAGGTTGCAATAAGGATACGAAATATGCCTATATTTAAATAGCATATCGGCGTGATGATAATTATATGCGCTAGTTTCGATAATTATCTTCTGTCTCAATCTTCTGGTAAGAAAATAATACGATGTGCTTTTTGAATTCGGCTAAACCTATTTATTCAATATCATATATTGTACATAATCATTCCTTGTATAGGAACCGAAAATAGACACATTTGTTTCAGTTTATTTTTATGCATACTTTAATTTAAAAAGATATTCGGTATGGTAGTCAAAAATAGAAGAGGTTTGGGCTTCCATTTCATTAGAAAATAATAGCAGTGAAATAACGGGAGGAAGTCAACAATTAAATGCTGATATAGTGAGGGAATAAAAATATAAAATTCTTCACTTTTTCATGGTGGTTTGTTCAATACCTATTCTACCTTTGTATTGGCAAACAATTATTAGCCTCCTAGATAACATGATAAAGAAACTAATTTTAAGTACAGTTCTAGCCTATGCTGGAACAACCTGTGTTATTGCCCAACAACCCACGTTTTTATCCCATCCGACTTTAAGTCCCGATGGAAAGGAAATGGTTTTCAGCTACGAAGGTGACCTTTGGAAAGTTGGAAGTCAAGGTGGTGTTGCCGTACGGCTGACAGGAATGGAAGGAAATGAGATCAATCCAAGAATTTCCCCAGATGGAAAATGGTTGGCTTTTTCAGCCAATCAAAACGGTAATATGGATGTCTATGTAATGCCCTTGGCGGGTGGAGATATACGGCAGCTGACATCGCATGATGCTTCGGACGAAGTGGACAGCTGGAGCTGGGATAGCAAATCGCTTTATTTCACATCATCGCGTTACAATAGAATGAGCGCTTATCAAGTTGCTTTGGATGGAGGTACGGCGACAAGGTTATTTCCACATGTCTTTAATTATATCAGTAACGTGGTGCCAACTCCTTCGGGAGAATTGTTATTCAATGACAGCTGGGAAGGCTATAGCGCGGCGAACCGCAAGCGATATAAAGGTGCTTTCAATCCAGATATCAAGTCTTATGATCCCAAAACAAAGGCTTTTCAACAGTATACAGATTATATCGGTAAGGATTTTTGGCCCACTGTGGACCAAAAAGGAAACATATTCTATGTGTCCGACGAAAACAATGGTGAGTACAACCTTTATCAACTAACGGGAAAGTCGAAAACCCAATTGACTTCTTTCCAAGAATCAATCAAACGTCCGTTTGTCGCAGCAGACGGTACTAAAGTTGCATTTGAAAAGGGCTATCAGCTTTATATTTATGATGTCAATGGAAAGAAAACCGTACAGCCCAACATCGCACTTAACCGCAATCAGGTGCTAGGAAAGCTGAAAGAGTTTAACATTTCAGGTAACATCAGTAATTTCGACGTTTCTCCGGACGGAAAGAAAATGGCATTTGTATCACGTGGCGAATTGTTCGTTTCGGATATAGAAGGAAAGTTTGTTCGTCAGATGCCCGGTCAGGGAGAACGTGTCATGGAGGTTAAATGGCTTAAAGACAGTAAAACATTACTCTATAGCCAAACGTATCAAGGCTATCAAAACTGGTTTTCACGCACAGCAGACGGTAAAGGTGAGGTAAAGCAATTGACACAAGATCTGCGTAACAACCGTGATATTACATGCAATGCAGATAGGACAAAAGCTGTGTACCTCAGTGGTCGTGATGAAGTACGTATATTGGATTTGACAAGTTTGAAGAGCCAAACAGTTGTTAAAGATGAAATCTGGGCATTTCAAAATTCTTCGCCCTCATTCTCCCCTGATGGAAACTATCTTTTATTCACGGCTATGCGCAATTTTGAACAGGATATCTTTGTGTATAACCTGAAAAATGAGCAAACGACTAATTTGACAAATACAGGAGTTACAGAAGCAGCACCATATTGGTCTCCTGATGGTAAATATATTTATTTTGCGAGTAATAGGACTAAGCCTTCTTATCCTACCGGTATGCAAAACTCCAGCATTTTCCGAATGGCATTGACCAACTTTGACCAACCTTACCGTAGTGCAAAGTTTGATGAATTATTTGTAACACCCGAAAAGAAAGATACAACAGTAAATAAAACTGGTACAGCTAAGAAGGAAGCTGGCGCTAAGGATAAAAAGAAAAATGATGCCGATAAGGGCAAGCCAACCGCAATACCAGTAGCCGAACCCAAGAAAGCTGGTTTGGTCCAATTGGATTTAGAAGGACTGCGTGATCGAATTGAGCAAGTGAGTCCTGCATTTGGAACACAATCTGATCCTTTGGTGATACAAAAGGGGGATAAATCCTATTTGTTCTATTCATCCAATCATGAAGGGAAATATAGTACATATCGTACCGTATATGAGTTATTTACACCAGCCAAAACCGAAAAAGTCGCTGACGGAGGCATGGAGCATTTTGTAGAGTCGGCGGGAAAATATTTCGTATTGACCCGAGGAACGATTCAGAAATACAATCTTGACTTGAATAAGCTTGATGCGGTTACAATGAGTTTTAAATTCAATCGGGATCTCGAGAAAGAGTTCAATCAAATGTTTTATGAAACATGGGCCAATCTGGAGGAAAATTACTACGATAGCAACTTCCATGGAGTGGATTGGGTTGCGATAAAAAAGAAATATGAAAAATATCTTCCAGGTATCAACGATAGGACAGATTTGCGCATCCTCTTAAATGATATGTTGGGCGAGCTCAATTCGTCGCATCTGGGTTTCAGTTCAATGGGACAGGAAGAACGTAAGCCGTTTGGTTTTGTAACGAATGAAATCGGTGTGACCTATGATTCCAGCAATCCTTACAAGATCAGCTATATTGTTCCGAATGGCCCCGCCGCAAAGAAAGAAGCTGATATTCATGCTGGTGATATCCTCATAGCGATTAATGGAACAAAATTGAATACGCAGGCAGACCGCGATAGTTATTTTACTTGGCCTTCACTGGAAGAAGAAATTCAATTGACCTTGAATCGTAATGGCAAGGAAATTCAGACAAACATTCGTCCGGTATCAAGCGCCATGTTTAGAGACCTCCTCTACGACCAATGGATTAGAGAAAACCGAAGTCGAGTTGATCAGTTGAGTAGCAATAAGATAGCATATTCACATATGAAAAATATGTCGGATACTGAGTTACAGCGGTTCTTGATCGACATGGCCGAACAGGAGAATAACAAACAAGGGATTATTTTAGATTTGCGTTATAATACAGGCGGAAATGTACACGATGAAGTTTTACGATTCCTGTCTCAACGCCCTTACTTACAATGGCAATACCGAGGTGGTAAACGTGCGCCACAAAGTAATTTTGCACCATCTGCCAAGCCTATTGTTTTATTGATTAATGAGCAATCGCTGAGTGATGCTGAAATGACTGCAGCGGGCTTTAAAGCACTTAAGTTGGGGAAAATCATCGGTAATGAGACCTATCGCTGGATTATTTTTACTTCTGCTAAAGGCTTAGTCGATGGATCAAACTATCGACTTCCGTCTTGGGGATGTTATACGCTTGATGGTCAGGATCTCGAACAAACTGGAGTTGCCCCAGATATTCTTGTAAAAAATACCGTGCAAGATCGGATGGAAAATAAAGATCCGCAGTTGGAAAGAGCTATAAAAGAAATTCTTGACACTATAAAATAAAGAAGTTAGCGCTAGCATTACTTACTTTAAATAAACTGTCCAAAGTTGCAGTGCCCCCAGAAAGTTAGATACTTTCTGGGGGCATTTTTATGAACCTGATCTTCCGATTTCTGCCACATCGCCCTTCAGCGCATGATGTACTTCATTCAGGACACCCTTTCCCTAAAAAGTCAACATATAATTTCAAGTTGTATTATTAATTGCTTGTTTATCAGTATGTAGTGATTTTTTTGCTGTTTCATTATGCAATTGTCGATTTTCCCGCATCCCTTCTCAAAATATAAAAAGGAGGCAACATGGAAAAGATTATATTACAAGTGAAGGACTCTTGCTCTGCAGATTGGGATAAGATGACGCCACAAGAACAAGGGCGTTTTTGTGGTCAATGTGAGAAGATGGTTGTAGATTTTTCACAGATGGATGATCAGGAAATTGTGGATCAAATAAAAAAAGCCGGTAGAGGGCTATGTGGTCGATTTTATGAAGATCAGTTGATGCGTGAATTGGATATCCCTTTTTCTTTTTCTAAAAACCCTATTTGGCAAGGAAGATGGCCGGGGATCGCTGCGGGACTCTTGTTGGTTGGATCCTTGAGCTTTCATGCTGCTCAAGCACAAAACAAATTGACTGGAGAAGTTGTCGTTGTCCAAACAAAAACAGAAAATGATCAGATAAAGCAGCAGAGGCAGGTTAGCTCATCAACAAATGATAATTCAACATTAAAGGGAAGCCCCGATAGTACAAAAGTAAGCATAAAAGGTAAAGTAGTTTGTGCTGGAGGCGATGTAAGTATGATGGGAACAGAGGTATCCTTAGGAAATTATCGTACGCAAGTGGATGAAAATGGAAATTTTCAACTTTGGGTACCGCAAGCTCTGTTTCGGGTAGATCAAGAGCTCCGTGCACAGATGTTAGGCTATAAAACTATTGTGATTCCAATCAAAAAGGGGAGTAAAATGCCGCTGGATAAACCAATAAAAATGGAAGTTAAACCAATGATTATGGGAAAGATTGCTGTGGCAAGGAAACAAGACATTATAGAGCGAAAAAATAATTAGTTTAAATGACTTATTTGAGTCTGTTTTTTTATAAAGTAGCTGCCAAAAATCTCGCTTGAATGTCATAAAAGTCAAAAAAATATTCTTTTCCACTTGACTTTCTCTTTGGTGAATCTTACATTTGATTTATCGAATGACTTCGTAGCTCAGTTGGTAGAGCAACAGACTCTTAATCTGTGGGTCCTGAGTTCGAGCCTCAGCGGGGTCACTTGCAAAAAGCTGTTTTACGTAAGTAGGATGGCTTTTTTTGTTCTTAATGCAAATTGAATTATTCCCGTTTTGCAGGTATCAAATTGAAATGGTTTTTCAGTGTCGAATGCTAAAATTGTCGGACAACTAATCCATTATTTTTATCAGCTGTCACGTATTATTTCTGCTAGGAAAACATAAAACTCTTTAATCTGTTATTAATTCAGCGAATTTATTATGTAAATTTGTATTTCATACGATAAGCTTATGGAAGACAAGAAGATTTCGATATTGTACGTTGACGACGAAGAAAACAATCTGTTTTCTTTTAAAGCGACATTTCGACTAAAGTATAAAGTGTTTACGGCAATTAGTGGTGCCGATGCGATCGATATTGTCAAAAACAACCAGATACATATTATCATTACTGATCAACGGATGCCGGAAATGACCGGAGTAGAGTTTTTGGAAGAGATTATTAAGATCAATGCAGCCCCAATGCGTATCCTTTTGACGGGATATACAGACATGGCGGCTGTTGTTGATGCGGTCAATAAAGGAAAGATCTTTCATTACCTCAATAAGCCTTGGAGTGAAGAAGAGCTCGATCAAACGATTCAACGCGCTTATGATGTCTATGCTGAGCGTCAAAAGATTGTGGAGACTAATTCTCAACTTGAGACTTCAAATGATCAGTTGGAGTTTCTGCTTCGGCAAAAGCTACTTTCCTAAAAGATTATCATTTTAGGAAAGTCGACTTTTATTTAAAATGTCTGTTTGTTAGTGATACTCTTCGCTACAATCGTATAGGGTTGCCGAAAGAGAGGTGCTTATTTGCTCGGTATGACGACGGTAAAGGTTGTGCCCTGATTTGGTTGTGATTGTACCTCAATTTTCCCTTGTAGTTTTAGGAGTGCATTCTGAACATTATAGAGCCCAAATCCCATGCCCTTCGCTTGATCACTGGCTCTAAAGAATAATTTAAAGATATCTTCAACATACTCTGGAGATATGCCTATTCCGTTGTCACTCACCATAATCTTAGCTTTGCGTTCTGATACGGATACAGAAAGTTTGACGTATTGGTTTTCCTGTCCTTTACGTTGGTATTTAAAAGCATTAGAAAGAAGATTGTGCAATATTAGTTCTAGAAGCGCTTTGTCTCCGCTAAAGATTTCTTTTTGTTCCACTGAAATTTCAAAAGCAACATCTTTATTTTGCGTATACATGCTGTAAAACTGACGTATGTTGCCAAAGAGCTCTTCGAAATTTATCGCTGACAACATGAGTTCCCCTCTGCGTAAAAGATAATAGTCGCGCAGACTGTCAATATAAGCATCTAAGCTGACCAAGGAACTATCCATTAGTGATAACAACTCATGGATACGATCTATGCTGTCAAACTCTAATCCAAGTTTCACCGCAGAAAGAACCCCAGTCAATGGATCACGAAGATCATGGCTAACGCTATAAGCGAACTTATCTAATTCATCATAAGCTTTTTGTAGCTCTTGATTCTTAACCTCTAGCATAGAGTTTGCAACATAAAACTTATTGGCTTCTTCTATTGCGGAAACGATCTCTTCATTCATCCAGGGTTTTCGGACAAACCTAAAAATATGCCCCTTATTAACGGCGTCGATTACAGTTTCCATATTGGCATAAGCCGTTAAAAGAATACGGATTGGTTTTGGAAAATCTTTTTTAATGCGGTGCAAAAAATCGATGCCCATCTCATCCGGCATACGTTGGTCACAGAAGATAATACGAATATCAGGATGAGCATGAAGGATCGTTTCGGCCTCACTCGTATTGGATGCCGTATGGATAGCATAATCGTATCTAAAGTTCGCTTTAAAGCTAACCAAATTGTTTACTTCGTCATCGATATATAATATTTCAAGCTCCCTCTGCATAATTTTATTATATGGTTTTATCCCTTACAAAAGATATGAAAAAATAATAGTTAATTGAACTATTTTAAGTTTATAGTGGTATTAATTGTTTTGTTGAATTGGAATGAGGAGTGTAAAGCTTGTACCCTGTCCCACTTCTGAGTCCACAATAATTTTACCATGATGTTTCGCGATGGTATTATAGGCTATGGACATTCCCAAACCAGTACCTTCGCCAACGTCTTTTGTTGTAAAAAATGGTTCGAATATCCGCTCATGGATTTCTTTTGGAATACCTATACCATTGTCTGCGATTTTGATAAAGACGGAGGTATTATCCGCATGAACTCCGGTCTCAATCCAGATTTTACCACCAACATCGTGATTAAACTTCTTATTCACGGCGTAAATAGCATTTGTCACAATATTCAAAAAGACCTGATTGAGTTTGCCGGCATGACATTCGACCTTTGGCATATCACCATAGATCTTATCAACTTCAATCGTGTTATTTAATAAACTATTGAGGATAACCATTGTTGACTCCAACCCCTCGTTTAGATCTGCAAATTTTAATGTATCCTCGTCTACGCGCGAGAAGATCCGCAAACTCTTTACTATTTCGGCAGTCCTATGGGCCCCATCATGCATCCCTTTTAAAAGAAAATCTACCTCTGTTTTCAGATAATCAATATCCAGGTCATCTTTGAATTTTTTGATCTGCAATTGCTTTTCCGTATCGGATATCCCCTCTTTAAAAGCTATACGTTCTACCTCCTCCAGCGTTTCCCAGATCATCTTGATATCACGCTTTAATGGAGCGACATTGGATGTAACAAAGTTGATTGGGTTGTTGATCTCGTGCGCAACCCCCGCAGTCAGTTGACCAAGAGAGGCCATCTTTTCGGCTTCGACAAGTTGAGATTGTGTTTCCTTCAAGTGAGTAAGAGTGGTTTGTAGAGACTCATTGGATTCTGTTAATTCACGTGTCCGCTCATCTACTTTTTGTTCCAATACGATATTTTGCTCGCGTATCAACTTTTCGTTTTCTAATGAGATCGCTAATTCCCTGACTTGTGATGCTTCTTTCTCTTCTTTTAAGATATTGATACTATAAGCTAGACCGAAGGACAATAAAGCCATCTCCACGACAGATGCAATTTGTACGGCGTTACTCGTAAAATCGTTATATTTCAAGATGCCATAATCTTTCAATAAAAAGACGACAGAACCTAATAGTAAAATTGTCCAACCGTAAACAAAATATTTAGCCGGTTTATAGCCATTTATCATTACCCGATAGGATAAGTAAAGGACAAATAAAGACCCTGCTCCTGTTGTTAGCTGCATAACCATGAACGCTGGTTGTGTGAGATTGAGCAGTGTAAGAAGGCTACCCGCGACAAAAAGGATGATAAAAACAGTAATCACACGCCTTGACCGAGGAGCATTTTTCGGTAATTGAAGAAATGAATCTGCAAAAAGCAGGGCGCATAAGCCTGATAAACATCCGAAGATAATAGGACCTTTTGTCGCAAAATAAGTCCAATTTGGCCATAAATATTGAAAACTGTAACCTTTAATACCCATTTGTGTTATTCCTGCACAAAGAACATAAAGGACATAATACAGATACCCCCTTTCACGGACAGAAAAAAATAGGAACAAATTGTATATCGCCATAATACCGACAATACCAATATAGATGCCACTTAACAAACTGTCGTCATTCATCTCTTTTAAGAAACTGCGTTCGTTACTTAAATAGATCGGAAGAATAATCTGTTCCGTACTTTTTACGCGAAGAAAAAAGATGGTCTTCTCATTTCCGGGTAATTGGATGTCGAATGCGTAATTAGGAACCTTATATTTTCTAGCCGAAAAAGATTGATGTTCGCCCAGCTTGACCGATTTATAATGCCCATTTGATGATGGTACAAAAAGTTCGACTTCATCCAAGAGAGGGTAGGCAATTTCGAGCAAGAGTTCAAGTTTCTCTTTGCCCTTATTTGTCACAGGCAATCGGAACCAGATGTCAGTGGGTGATATGCCCAAATTGGGTACCTTGCTTCCTAACGGCTGGAAGGAGGAAGCTGAAGTATCCGCAAAGTTAGGCTCTCCTCTCCCCATATAACGCTCGAGACCATATCCGATCAATACACGCTGCGTTGGTTGATCGATAATAACCTCTCCAAAACAAGTTGAGCTGCAGGTAAAAATAAATAAGAAGATCAAGTTAAGCCAGCATTTCATCACTATATGCTATTTTTTTGCTTCGGCAATAACTAAATTCATAGAAACAAGGAAACAACCCGCTTCATCAGCTTGGTCCAATGTGTTTTGAAATTCCTCCATTTCGGCTGTGCTCAACTTCCCTTTTTCGACCATCTCCAAAAGAATTTTATCTAAGAAAAGATAGCGGTTGGCTTCTTCTTTCGAGCGGGCTACCATACAGAATGTTTGCAATTGAACTTGTTTAAAGCCTTGAGTCAATAGGTCTGAAGTTAATTTATTCCCAGCCCAGCCATTGTTGACTTTTTCTTCGGTCAAATAATGGCATATCTTAGCCTCAATACCCACATGCTTGCTGTAAAATGTCAGGCTATTCCAGATCGTCTCGACGATGACTAGGGGTTGACCTTCACGCAAAACACGGTGAACCTCAGCAAACATTTTCGGTGCTTCCGGCAGATGTTGTACAACACGTTCCATTCTGATGCCAGCAATGGAATCATCTGTAAAGCTGAGTTGATTAACTTCACCCTGAACAAAGTCGACGTTCTTTACCTCCACACTGCTTGTTTTGGCATGTTCGATTAAAGCCTTATCATGATCCAATCCAACGACAAGAACGTTATGGCCAAGCATATTGGCCAAATTGATGGCATCCATTCCAGTTCCACAACCAAGATCGACGACAACGCCTTCTTTAATCGTATTAAAAGGAGTATATGAATGTATTTTTAATTGTTTAAGAAAATCACCGGTATCCATTAAATAGCCGGCGCCATAATGTTTAGTGTCCATTACAAGATATTTAAATTACGATCATCTGGTTTGTGATCTAATGATGTATGTTTCAGGTTTTTAATAATTTCATTTAAATCCCATTGATTGAGATTCGGAATATCGATTTGATAGTGAATTTCAATCTCCTTATTCCGCAAAGTTTCTATGCGGACAATATTGGAATTATTGCGAAGCGACAAAATTGCATCTTTGTTTTCTTCATCGGCCTCAGTCAAGGTGTCTAGATTGCGCATAATCATTACCGTAGCCAGCAGATCCAGCTTCGGATAATAGAATGTGCCATTATTTCCAACGCTTGTATCAATGCGATAGCCAACACTCTCTGCTAATTTCACTGTATAAGGAGCACATAACGCAAAGAGTGATTTAATGCCAATCTGTGTGCTGATAGCAGCACCAGCCCTCGTCAAAAATATGCTGCCAATGCCATATCCAGCAATTTCCCTGGAGTTCCAAAGGCCACAACCTTCACCGGTCCCCTGTTGCGCATAATCATAAACAAGATCTAAGACTTTGGCATCCATCGCTCCCGTGGCCTGTTCAATCGGAAGTGGTTCGCTTCCTCCAGATACGTGTATACGTACTCCACCATAGACTTTATCACCATCAAGGGATTCTACGATCAGGACAAATGATGCCGGATTGTACATCCAGTCATTTTTGGAAGAAGTTACTTTTTTTACGCCTATAGCAGTTAACACATGCGCGTGTCCTTCTATGAAACGTTCACAGGTTTGGGGATCGTCGATAGCCCGAAATGCTCTTAGTCTTACTACTGGACGCCCGTCGTTGAATAATAATGCCACCGAATGCTTTGATTTATCGTTTAAACGCAAAACTAATCAATTAAATGCAAAGGTGTTTACTCTTCAAATAAATTATACCGTAATGCAACCGCCTGCACCATGTGATGGTAAAATTGTTTGATTCCTTTTTCACCTTGACGAGCCAAAATAGCCCGTTTTAACTGATGTCATCGAAAATACATTTTATCATCTTAAGATGCGGTATTTTCGAGATACAATAAATTTAGCCATGTAAATATTAATGCTTCTGGAGGCTATTTTTATGAATCTGACCGTCTTTCATGATTAACAAGAAGTTTTTTTCCGGATCTGCCAATAGTTTTAAATTCTTAAGCGGATCTCCGTCTACGAGGATCAGATCTGCTAATGCTCCTTCTTCTACTGTTCCCAGCTTGCCAGGATAAGGACTTCTTAACCCCGAAAGCTGCAGAAGTTCACCGTTGTCTTGGGTAATCATTTTAATGATCTCAGCATTTGTAAACCACTTTTGAAGGCGCAAAATAAAAGCATTCTGCATTTTGTTCAGTTCCGGTTCAAAAAGGAAGTCTGTCCCCCAAGCCAGCTTTACTCCATATTTTTTAGCCATAGGCCATACTCTTTCCTGACCTTCAATAACAGGTTTACGCTTGATTCTTCGTTGTGGATCCATATCGGGTGTATCTTCCACTAGGTTTTGTAAACTAAGCCAGATATTCTTTTCTGCGATTAGCTGCAAAGTTTCTTCGTCGAGCAATTGTCCATGTTCTATACATTTTACACCAGCTTCGATCGCTCTTCGAATTGCTCTTGGCGTATACGCGTGTACGGTCACATAAGTTCCCCAGTCTTCGGCTGCCTCTACCGCTGCTTTCATTTCGTCTAACGTATATTGAGTAACATCCACAGGATCATATGCTGAAGAAGTTCCTCCTCCTGCCATGAGTTTAATTTGACTTGCCCCGAATCGCAGATTCTCTCGTACTGCCGTCAGGACCTCATCACGACCATCGGCGATGAATGTTGCTCCATATCGCTCCGCACGGGAGACAATGCCGAAAAAACGGCGCGATTTTTCCGCCGGTGTCCGAAAATCTCCATGTCCCGCAGTTTGACTGATAACAGCACCAGAAGGCCATATTCTAGGCCCCAAAAGCTTACCCTTGTCAATCGCTGCTTTTAATGGAAATATAGGACCACCGACATCACGTACACTTGTAAAACCCCGCATTAACATCTGTTGCGCCGAGAGCCCCACCGTGTTGATCAAGAATTCCTCAGATAATTCATTTGTCATCATTTGAGGCATTGTCAAAGCGCCAAATACCAAATGGACATGGACATCAATCAATCCGGGCATTAGGGTTTTGCCTTTAGCGTCAATTCTAACGATATTCTTAGCTCGCGCGTCAATAGGAGATGTACTAATGGTCTGAATCGTGTTCCCGTTTATCAAAACATGTTTTGCTGCAGTTAACGTTTGAGTTGTATAGTCAAGCAGTTTAACATTTTCTATTAAAATTTGCTTTTCCTGTGCTTGGACAACAAGGATAAAAGTCGAACAAAAAAATAAAGTAAGTAGTTGACCTAAACGCATAGCTTGGAGAATTACGTTAATATATAATATGACAAATCAATTTTAATTCCAGCGGCCTAATATATGCTTGAAAAAATATCTTCTAAGTTAAATTATAAATTCAATATATTTCACTTTTTTCGCTATAAATTTTTGTTCTCTCTACCTTTTTTGAAGAAGTCTTTATTACTGTACGCTTTTAATTACAAGAAAAACGCTAAATTTATGCAATCATGATCTATAAAAAACCTGTTTTAAGTTATTTAAATAGCATAATTCCCGAAATTGTCTCCATAAGAGAGCTGTTCATATATGCCTTCTTACTCGGCTTATCAGCGTATGTATTCCTGCTGGTTTTTCAGCCATTTGGAACGTATAATTTTGAGCATGCCCATAAATTTAGCTTGTTATCTGGATACGGGGTTATATTATCCTTTGCATACGTCTTAATTTCTATCCTCTTACGTAAAAAAAGGGGAACGGTTGGGATAGAACTAATTCGTATTTTTCTTGTGTTCCTATTATCAAGTTTTTTAAATTTTGTCTATCATGGTTGGATCATCAATAAAGCCCCTTTGCAGTGGGATAACCTCCCCTATATTGGATGCTATACGCTTTCACTTTACAGCCCTATCGCTACGATTTATTTTTTGCTTCGAGTTGATAAGCGTCATTCACATCATAAAAAAAATAACTCGCCGATTGGAAGTCTTTCGATAAAGCCGGCTATGATATTGAGCCAAGGGAATGACTGCCATTTGGCCATGGTCGATATTCCCAATGGTAGTCAACTTTTGAAGTTGCTGCCAAGCGATTTTATTTTTGCGAAATCGATGGATAATTATTGCATGATCTATTTTAGGATGGATGGTGCGGTGAAGAAGCGGCTGGTGCGAATTACGTTAAGTCGCTTGTCTGAACTGTTCAATACAAAGTCTATTCACCGATGTCATCGGTCCTTTCTTGTCAACTTTGAAAAAATCATTGTAAAGGAAGGGAATGCCAAGGGCTTTTTGTTACGTTTTGCAGATACCGAAGATTGTGCTGTTATTTCGAGGTCTGCTTTGAAATCCGTTAGCCCCTACTTATAGGGCAGACCACCCACGCTATGGTCAATCATCCCTAAATCTTGCCATACGCCACATAACTTTGTATACTCATCGTTAAGGGCATAATTTTGCTCAAAAAAAGATGAACACAAAAAGTTTAAACCTACTGGTATTATTTCTTTTCTTCGGAATATACTTTATCCTTGATTATTTGTTTTTTGCAATACTGCAATCCATGATAGGC
Source organism: Sphingobacterium multivorum (assembly GCF_039511225.1). Lineage (NCBI taxonomy): Bacteria > Pseudomonadati > Bacteroidota > Sphingobacteriia > Sphingobacteriales > Sphingobacteriaceae > Sphingobacterium > Sphingobacterium multivorum. Next base: position 5,892,449 of record NZ_CP154261.1, on the reverse strand, counting down.
AACTATGTCCACAGTAGATTTTTGGGGCATGTACTGACGTATGCAATTAGCCTTATACCACTGCTTTTAGGGGCAATGCTACTTAAACCGAAAGGGCAGAATGAATTCTTGGAAAAATTTGGGTTAAAAGGCTCTTTTTTACAGGGGCTTTCTTTTGGAATTATAGCCACCTTACCCATGTTCTTGGGGTATGCCATTGTTTTTACCTTAAATCGCAAAATAGATCCAAATGCGCTATTAATAAATAGTGTGTCATCGGGTTTTTTTGAAGAAGTGATCTTTCGTGCCTATTTTTTTGGTTTAGTTTTTCGCTATACGCGACTAGGTTTTATTCCATCCATTTTAGCCACCTCATTCCTTTTTGCTATACTGCATCTTTATCAGAGTCAGGATTTCGTAGAATTGACCCTGATTTTTTGTACGACTTTCTTCGGCTCTATCCTATTTTCGTGGTTGTATGCCGAATGGAGTTTTAATCTTTGGATACCGATAGCACTTCATGTTTTGATGAATTCGGCATGGATGATTTTTGATGTTGCAGACAATGCTGCAGGAAATGGATGGAGCAATTTTTTCCGCTTCTTGACCATCTTTATCGCTATCATTAGTACCATTGTGCATGCACGGAAGTCAGAGGCCGGTTTACAAATTAAAGGGAAAAATTTATGGCTAAGAGACTAAAAATTCCTCAGGTTTTTAACGAGCCTTTGTGGCTATAGATATCCTATTCAAAGGATCTCGTTCAAATTTGGAATGAGCTTTAGATTTTACCTCGCTAAAACTGTGAACCTTTGGATAATCGTATTGGCTCTCGGAGAACCCCTGAAAACCAGTATTTTTTTTGGCATGGGAATCGCTACCTTGACCTTTATGAATAGACAACTATTTTCACCCCTATCTTTATTCCTTGGAGCAACATTATTCATGGGAATCTTGAGCTGTGGTCACAATACGAAGGTTAATAATACAGATTTAAAGGATTCTTCTGAACTTAAAACCATTGCCGTGAAGGATACGATGAATGCTGCTAAATTTCCTCCTTTGCCGATTGACTATGACAAGACAAAGGTTTTAAAAAACACCTATGTTGTTGATCGTGCTGGAGTCGAACTTAGACAAGGTGCAGATGGAGCGGCTCCGCTATTAGGAAAATATCCCTATGGCACCAAGCTGGATGTGATCGGTGAAGAAGGAGAATGGGTTGCTGTCATGGACCGTATACAGCGCGATTACAAAGGGGAAAATGGCGAAACAGGTGATATTACACGATGGGAAAAAGTGTATGTAGCGAAGTCCAGGCTGGGGAAACAGGATCAGATTACAATTTCCCCCAGAGATTTAAATTCAATCGTCTCTCTTACTATAAATGGTAAAGAAATGTATTATGAAAAGGGGCATTCTTTAGATAAGTATCTCCAGTTAGAGTTGATTGATAAACAAACGTTCCTAGCCGCTCAGAATACGGCCAAAAATTATTTGATCAAGGATACCCTGTCTTATCCTAAAAACGGAAAGATCTTGGAATTGCCTTTGACCAATGGGAAAAAGTTAACTTTTACGGATAAGGATATCGATAATGAATTGGAAGCCAGTTATTCTTATAAAGGACATTATGATTTTCTAAATGCTTTTGCCGTTGATGGGAATTACTGGGAAAGTGCTGATGTGCGACTTTTTGATAAACGGGATGGTCATCTAATTGTGGAATGTGGGGATTATCCCTACTTTTCTGCCGATAAAAATTATCTGATGACTTTGCACGCCGATCCATATGAATCGACAGGTGACTTGCAGCTCTTCCACGTGAAACAAGGAAAGGTGACGCCGATGCTTTTTGTTAGTTTTAAAGAGTGGATGCCAACCTGGAAAGAGGAATTGATGTTCTGGGGCAACGATGGATGTATATATACTGCTGCCAACCATATTGATGGCTATTGGGGCGATGAAGGATCGTTGAACGAACGATCACAGTTTATCCGAATCAAGATATTACCTTATTAAAGACCGGCCTAAACTATACTTTTGTTCATCAACTGTGTGTGTATATATTTACTGTTTTTCTGTCTTAAGTAAAACTATTCTGGTATGCACCTGTTGTATTCCATAAAATAGATTATAGTTTGTAATTTAGCTGGATGAAACTAAGAATATTATCGTTATTTACTATCCTTTTTCTCTTTACTACGTTGTCTAAAGCACAAGATAAGCCCTGGAAACAACATAATAAATGGATCTGGGGTCCTTCAGTTGGCTATCAGTATCAAAGTGGCAATTTTCTGAAAGTTTCGGGCTGGGGCTTATTTGCACCTAATGATTTTCAATATATGAAAATTGATGCCGGAGCTAATTTCAGCTGGATGGAAGATAAAACGACGGTTATTCCAGAGCTGGGATTTACTTACTATCTAAATGATTTTGTTCTTTTCCCTTTTGTGAAAGCAGAGTTAACACCTTACACCATAACGCCAAAAGTGGGGGCCAGTCTATTCTCCATTGTGGATCTGGGAATAGGTTATGGATTTGATTATAATACGAAGAAAAATTTTAAGCCGATTGACGGAATTACCGTTTCAGTGGGGGTAAATATTCCGCTCAATTTTCATATTTATTAATTGGAAAATGTGCAGTAAGACGATCTATAAACTCCTGGGGCCGCTTGTTGCGTTGTTAACGCTGGTTAGCAACCTAAAAGCGCAAGATTATTTAATCGGTCCTTCACTGAGTTATCAGTTCCAAAAAGGCAGTGTATTAAAAACGGGTGCTTATTTCGCATTCCCTTTTAGTGGAGATCATATACTGCGAGCAGATGCAACAGCAAACTTTACTTGGACACAAAAAAAGTTTGCCGTAATCCCTGAGGCTGCAATAACGTATTATCCCCAAACCTATGTCTTGACTCCTTTTGTTCGTACAGAACTTACTCCATATACCATTACCCCCAAAGTTGGGGTGAGCTTGGCTACATTGGTGGATCTTGATTTTGGTTATGGATTTTCAATCAATGAAAAAAGAGATTATAATCCGATAAAGGGGTTTGCGGTGTCTCTTCGATTTAGTATTCCGCTAAATTATCGAATCAATATGTAGCTTAGTTTCGCGCTTTGTCTTAGCTTGGTTATGTCTGCCAAACGCTAAATTTGACGGGCCATTTTTTATGCTAGCCTATTTCTCTTGTAAAGCAATTACCCTATCGTACTTTTTGGGAACGGCAAGACTAATTGTCAAGCCATTTTTTGAAGACTGAGACTTTCTCCCGGGAGACAATAAGCTCATCCGATTCATAATGTTTAAGGTATATTTTTAGCCGGGCATTGGAATGTACAGCAATATTTTTGATGGCATCAAATTGAATAATCGTGCTTCGATTGATCCTAAAGAAATCCTTAGGAGATAGTTGTGGCATCAACGCATCCAATGTCTGATCCAAAAGATAGTTTCCATTTTCGTTGGTATAAAGGTAAGTGCCTTTGTTTTCGCTGTAAATGCATTCAACTTGCTGGCTTGTCACAACTTTTAGACTTTGGCCAATTTTGATTGTAAAGCGTTCCTTAAATGTTGGGTTAGGGTTTCTAAACAACGCTTCAAGCGATGCCAGATCGAACGGAGGATTGGGGTGTCTAAATTGGCGGAATTTTTCAATTGCATTTTCCAATTCTTCATCTTCAATTGGCTTCAGCAGGTAATCGATGCTATTTTGTTTAAAAGCACGCAACATATATTCATCGTATGCGGTGGTAAAAATAATGGCCGAACTGGGTTTCACCTGCTCCAGGATGTCAAATGAAATCCCATCCGCGAGCTGAATATCCAAAAAAAGGAGGTCTGGGTCACTGTTTGACATAAACCACTCAATGGATTCTTCCACCGTTTGCAGTACAGCAGATACGGTATAACCGAGCTCCTCAAGTTTTCTTTGAAGTAATCTCGCCGATGGAAGTTCGTCTTCTATAATTAATATTTTCATTGCTTATCGTGCTTCTTATCGATTATCAAATCTTTGTGCCGTTTAATTTAGTGAGGCACAATGCCGCTGGGTAGATGTTGTCTTTCAGTGCTTAGCCGCATGTATTTATTGAAGATTCCATGGTTCTAGGGGGTTATTTCATTGATGATGGGCAATCCGACAGAAAATAATAGATCAGTTTCCTGAATATGCACCGCTAGATTGGACAGGATAGCATAACGTTCCTGAATATTTTTCAAACCGATTCCCGAATGATCATGGAGCACTTTCTTTTTTTGAAGATTGTTTTCAACATAGAGGTAATTATTTTTTCTATAAATCTTCAATAAAAGCGGCTTCCTGATCGAAATAATATTGTGTTTGATTGCATTTTCGATCAGTAATTGAAGGGAAAGCGGTAATATAAAACCAGTATGCTGCTCCGCATTGATCTGTAGATCGATCTGTATACCGGCTTCGAAGCGCAGACTCAAAAGGTTTAAATAAGCCTTTGAAAAAGTAAGCTCTTCCTGTAAAGAAACGAGGCTTTTGCCCCTTTGTTCCAATACATAGCGATATATCCTAGAAAGGTCTGTCGTAAACATACTGGCTTTTTTAGGGCTTTCCTCAATTAATCCATTCAATACATTCAAACTGTTGAACAAAAAATGTGGGTCGAGTTGATGCTTGAGCGACTCAAATTGTGCTGCTATTTGTTGTTTTTCCTGATGAGACTCTTTGATTTGGTAATCTTTGAATCTTTTATAGAAATAGAAACCAAAAAAAATCATTGAAATGCACCAAGATATCATCGCGGTTTGAAAATAATATGCAACACGTTGTTGATGAATAAATTGGTGAAAACGCTGAGCGAAATTTTTGGGAACACCCGGGTTAAAAAGTCCAGAGAAAAAAGCATTGACAATAAAAACGACCAGTACGGTCAAGAAGAAACTGATACTGTAAAAAACAATTATCTTCTTCACAAAATCTTTACTGTTTGGGTACTTTTTCCCAACCCATTTCGATAGATAGCTATGACCTAGAAAGAGAAAAAATCCGTATAGTAAACCTCGGACCATATTAGGGTGAAAGATGATGGATATCCAAGGGACATCGTTATGGTCAAGCTTGGCCACAACCACAAAATAGATGGTCACGACCAAGCTTGCGAGTAGTGCTTGTATAATCGCTTTAAATGGTGCTTTTTTCACAATGTGTTATTTGCATTCCTTTACGAGTTGTTCTGCCCGATCTTTGCCCCATGAAGGTGCAAATGGCGTAGTAATCTTCTCTTCACCGAATAAAGATAGTGCTTTCTTTGCATCCTCACATTCTTTGCTGGTATCCTGGTTGAAATATTTTTTTGCGTTTATTTGGAATTCCGCTAGTCCCAATACCGCACGTGGATTGTTTGGCGCAAGGCTGATGGCTTTTTGATATAGACCTATAATCTTAGGCGAAAGCTCTTTGCCTTTTGTCATGGGGTCTGTAATCATCAATGCTGTTTGGTTCATCGCTCTCAGCACGAGCCATTCCGAATTATTTTCCTGGGCACTATTGTTTAGTATTTCTTCTGCAGACTGTATATATTTTGCCTGTGTCTCTTTATTTTTCTCCCTGAAGGATGCTGTTGTCAGTACCATGGCCTGATAATAGGCAGGAATCCAATTGTCCTTTTCTGCCTGTGCAATACGCTCTAAAAGAGCGGCCGCTTTTTGTGTCTCTCCCGATTGCCATAGACTCATGGCTTGTCCCATACTTTTTTCAAAATTGCCTTGTGCAAACGCGCTGCCGCTTATAAGGCAGATGAGGACGATAATAAATGATTTCATGATCTTTCGTTTTTAGTTTAAATATTTTTCTAAGTTATTGTTGTTGTGTGTGATGTATATTTTATTGATTGTTCTTGAAGTTGGCAATCCTTCGCTGCAAATAGAAATAATTTTGGATGGACCGACATATTTCGATGATGAGTTGATGCTTATTATAGATTGTCCAATTGATTGTCCTTTTCATTTTTACTAATTGTCCAGAAATAGCCCAGAAACACAAAGCGCTTGGCGGTAGGGACAATCGGTCTACGGTCATAGATTCCTTGTGAATTTGGTCGGTCTGCATATTGATAGCCATAGATTGGGCTAGCGCCAAGAACATTACTGACGGAGAAATGGATAATTTTTTGCTGGCTATAAAGGAACGACCAACTCATAGAGAGATTATTGTAACCTTTTGTATGGCTATTCATAAATACTGTTTGATTGGGATCATTGTAATTTCTGCCGGATACAAACGAATTTGTCACACTGAGCTGTGAACGTAGACTGGGTAGCCAGTATTTCCCAACGATATAGAAACTGTGTTTGTAGATATATGGGGGAGTGACTGTCGTCGGATAGTTCGCTTCATTTCGCTTACTGTCCGTATAGGAATATGAAATCCAGTATTGGAGGTTTTTGATGCTGCTGCTGTTTTTATAAAATAAGTCAAAGCCTTTGACCTTACCGCTCCCGTTATTGTCATATTGGCTGTCGTATTTTGGCGTCGCACTGTTGTATTTTACCAAATTGTTATATTCTTTGCGATAAGCTTCTAAGCGAAGTAAGTGGCCGCCACGCGCATAGAAATAATTGGCGATATAGTGATTGGCCTCCATCCAGTCAAGCTGAGGGGCATATTTTAATAGAGGTGTTGGCGCCTGCTGATGGAAGTTCCCATAGGCAAGTGAGAGCTGCGTATATTTATTTAATGCGTAGCCCAGCGAAGCTCTTGGTTCTAACGTGCTCTTCGCCTGCAAATTGGAGGAAGTTTCTCGTAAGCCAATCTTTCCGATTAAGTTCGGGAGGATGCCGAAGGTCGTTTCCGTAAATACGGCGGTCATCTTGCTATGATACCCGTAGCGATAATCAATGGTTTGTCGGTGATATTCTTCTTGATAATTGGTGTCGAAATATTCTATTCCGCCAATACTTTTAATCTTATTGTTCCAGATCTTACTTAGCGTTCCTTTTAGATGAAGACTCTTTTCTTCATTAGGCAGGTAGATTTCATCGTAGTGTAGCTTATCGGTCAGGTAGCCTAGGCCAATACCGGACTGGAATGTCCATCGATTTCCCAGATTCTGACTGTAACTGATGTTGGCGTAGGCATTGTTGGATTTCTTTTTCAATGGGACAGGTTGCTCATAATTGATGTCTGCTTGGTAAAGGCTCATATTTTCGAAATTGTATGCCCCATAGATATTTAGAAAGCCTTCTTTAAACTGATGACGATAGATCATTTCTCCGGAGGCGTTTTCATAGGGTTTTGTCCATTTGATATCTGGCGTAATAATTTTGGAATAAGGTTTTAAGTTGGTATAACTGCTGTTGAAGGTGAGGGAGTTTTTGCCCCATTGTAAGGTATGTCCCAAACCTAGTCCAACGGAAGATAGTGAAAACTCTGTTTTGCGCTGTTCTATGGTATTTTCGGTGTTTAGGGCTAGAATGCTGGATAGCGCATTACCAAATTCTGCCGAATAACCACCTGTAGAGAAATTTACGCCTTTAAAGAGCATGGGTGAAAATCGACCCCTTACAGGAACTTCATTGGGTGTTGCGGTGTAAGGTTGGGCTACTCTGATTCCATTGATGTAGGTCTGTGTTTCGGAGGCATCTCCACCGTGAACCATAAGACGTCCATTTTCTCCCCCAACCTGTGCACCGGGCAATGTTGCTAATGCGCTGATGATGTTTCCCATGCTGCCTGCCGTAGTGACAATATCCAATGGACTCATTACCGTGTTTTTTCCGGAGCTATTGGCTTGTAGCACCCCTGCCTGAATCGTGACTTCCTGTAGGCGATTCTCACTTTCTTGCATTTGAATAATAAGCAATTCTTTCTGAGGAAGCTGGATAGACTTACTATATGTTGGGAGGCCCACAACAGACGCTTTCAGCATTATAGGACCTTGTTCACTAGTTTCAAACATAAAGTTTCCAAGCGAATCGGTCGTGCCGCCATCATAGGTGCCGTCAATAAAAACATTGGCTAAATATATCGGTTTGCCGTTTTTGCCCAGTACTTTCCCTTTTAAGATAGACTGTGCCGATACGATGGTAATACTTAAAAATAGTAAGGTTAATAACAGCTTCATTTTTCTTTATTTTTATTCAAATATCAGCGGCTGTAAGTGCTTCTGCGAAAAAGAGTGGATGGAATGTCAAAATATCATGACGAATTGCAGGATTCCAACTTTATGCTGTAAATTGATATCGAAAAGCAAAATTTCCTTCCTAAATAAGTTCCGCAATGGAAAGATGGGAACGTACTATATTGCTTTTATATGCGATGAAGTTATAGGCATATAAAAGCCTTTTACTTTCGTTGGATATTGAAAATAAGAGTTTAAAATTAAGTCAAAAAAAATGCGAATAACCATTTTAGATGACTATCAAGACGCTGTCCGACAGTTGGACTGTTTCAAAATTCTTGATGGTCACGATGTCCAAATATTGAAACAGTCCTATTCAGATCCGGCTTTACTGGCGGAAAAATTAAGCGATACGGAAGCGCTAGTGCTCATCAGAGAACGGACCCAGATTACAGAAGATCTGTTGTCCCAGCTTCCCAAACTAAAGTTGATCAGCCAAACGGGCAAAATTTCAAATCATTTGGATTTGGCTGTTTGTAGCAGCTTTCATGTGGCTGTTGCTGAAAGTATGGGTTCTCCTGTCGCTCCAGCTGAATTGACCTGGCTTTTGATCATGAATGCACTCCGAGGTTTACCTAAGGCTCTTTCAGATATGGACAAAGGGCTATGGCAAACGAACATAGGAGAATGTGTCTCCGGAAAAACAATAGGGATATGGAGTTATGGAAAAATAGGGAAGCGAATAGCGCAATATGCAAAGGCTTTTGGTGCCCAAGTAATTGTTTGGGGAAGCGAAAATTCCCGAGAAGAAGCTGTAAAAGACGGTTTTTTAGCTGCAACAAGTAAATCCGATTTTTTTCATTTTTCAGATGTTGTTACTTTACACCTTCGGTTAGTGCCTGCGACGCGAGGTATCGTAAAGCTCGAGGATCTCAGGTCTATGAAGCCGACTGCACTTTTTGTCAATACTTCCCGTGCTGAGTTGGTTGAGGAGGGGGCACTATTGACCGCTCTCGAAACAGGTGTTCCGGGAATGGCTGCGGTAGATGTCTATGAGTCCGAGCCAATCTTTGATCCTAACTATCCTTTATTGCAGCTACCAAATGTGCTTTGTACGCCACATATTGGCTATGTGGAGAAGAATGGTTATGAACGATTATTTAGACTTGCTTTTGAGAATATTGTTGCCTTTTCCGAGGGTAATCCACAGCATATCGCCAACCCCGAAGTATTGACCCGCTAATTAAATGAATCGGCTATACATAGATGAATAATTTTACACATTTAGAACAACCAACAGGTCGCGTTATCACAGTGGACGGTAAGGAATATCTTTTTTTCGGTGGAACTTCCTATCTAGGACTGGCAACAGATCAAGCATATGCTGCGATTTTCATAGAAGGTATACAGCGATATGGTATTAACAATGGCACTTCACGAAATAATAATGTGCAACAGGCCATATTTGATCAAGCGGAAGAATATGCTGCAATGCGTTTTGGTTTTGAAGCAAGTCTGTTGCTCTCAAGTGGATATCTGGCGACGCAATTTCTTGTAAGAACCTTGGCAACTGAAGGCGAAGTATTGTACGCACCCGCATGTCACCCTTCTTTATGGTTAGATAAAAATCCTGCAGCAACTGGACATTTTGTTGACTGGGCCAATGCAACGATCGAGTATATCAATCATTCACCCCAAAAATCATTTATCATCGTTAGTAACAGCTTGGACAATATGCGACCGGAATTATACGATTTCAGTGTTTTCAATCGTATTGATCCGGACAAAAAAATTATACTCCTCTTGGATGATTCTCACGGAATAGGAGTTTTGCGCAAGAATGGCATTTCATTAGATAAGAGTAGTTTTCAACAGGCTAATATTGAGCTGATTGTCGTCGCATCCTTGGCAAAAGGCCTGGCAACAGATGCTGGATTGATTTTGGCCGATGAAGAACGAATTAAGTATTTCAAGCGATCAAACTTTTATACAGGGGCTTCTCCAAGTTCGCCAGCGAGCTTATATGCATTTATCCATGGAGAGCAGATCTATTTACAGCAATTCGAAAAGTTGCAGAATAATATTGATTCATTCAAAGCACATATGGGGTCTGGATTAAGTGCTGTTGCTAATTTTCCGGTGTTTTCATCAACGGATACGGGCCTTTATGCGAGGCTGATGAATGCCGGAGTACTGGTGTCAAGTTTTCCTTATCCTCTTGGTACAGATCCCCTATTAAATCGGATTGTGGTAAATGCACACCATACTAAGGCAGATTTGGATCAGCTAAGTCATGCAATTGGCATATATTGATTTTTATATGACAACTAATAAGTCAACATCTTGTAAATTAGATAATTGTTTTTATTTTTGAGATTTATTTAAGGGTTGGTCGAACGTAATGTCTCGTTAATTGATTGTAAATGTTTGGCTTTTGGAAGCTTATTTATCAAAAAAGTATTTAAATAATTTCCATTACTCATTTTAAAACAATACTTTTGCATCCCCAAACATTAGTTGGCTTAAGGGTTGAAAAATAAATAATTACAGTAAAATAGATATGACTAAAGCAGAAATTATTGCAGAAATCTCTACCAAAACTGGCTTAGAGAAGGTAGATGTTCAAGAAACCGTAGAGGCGTTCTTTAAAGTTGTCAAAAACGCAATGATCGGAGGAGAAAATGTATATGTAAGAGGTTTTGGTAGCTTCGTAGTCAAAAAAAGAGCTGAGAAGACTGCAAGAAACATTTCAAAAAATACAGCAATCATTATCCCTGAACACTTTGTTCCTAGTTTCAAGCCAGCAAAAATTTTCGTAGAGAAAGTAAAGAATGGCAATAAATAATCTTTAAAATAGATTAAAATGGCAAAAACCAAACAGATAATAGTCATAGGATCAGTAGTAGCCTTGGTTGCTGTGCTTTTAGCGCAGCCTATTAAAGGTTTGGTGAACAAAGAAAAACAAACTGCTGCAGCATCTGAGTCGAAGCCGTCCAATGAAGTGAATTTGGAAAATATATCTTCGATGACAAAACAAGGTTTAGATGCTAGTTTAGTCAAAGAAATTTCCGATATTGAGGGCCAAGTTGCAAAAGCTTCTGGAGAGGATAAGATAAAGCTGTTGCAACAGTTGGCAGATAAGTGGGATGATGTCGCAAAACCAGCTCCTCAGGCTTTCATTTATGAGGAAATGGCAAAGGTTTCACCGAAGTTTGAGTATTGGTTGAAAGCAGGTAATGCTTATCGTGCCGCTTATACAAATTTGCAGGATTCTACTTTAGCTCAAGCGTTGAATCAAAATGCTATTCATGCATATGAGGCTGCGTTAAAAGCGAATACAAGTAGTTTAGATGCAAAAACAGGATTGGGTGCCGCAATGGTATCGGGAACGAACAACCCTATGGCAGGTATTGCCTTATTGCGGGAAGTCGTTGCTGCCGATCCTAAAAATTTAGAAGCAAACAAAACTTTGGGATTGTTTTCATTACAATCCCGTCAGTTTGACAAAGCCATCGAGCGTTTTAAGACCGTTATCGATCAAAAACCCGATGCTGAGTCATACTTTTACTTAGCCACAGGCTATGAAAATATTGGGATGAAAAAGGAAGCCGTTACAGCTTTTCAAAACAGTAAGGAATTGGCTGCCGATCCTTCCCTATCACAATTCATCGATCGAAAGATCGCCGAATTGAGCAAGTAATTAATTTATTATTTTATAATCATTAAAAAATTTAGCTATGCCAAGCGGAAAAAAAAGAAAAAGACACAAGATGGCTACTCACAAACGTAAAAAACGTTTAAGAAAAAATAGACACAAGAAAAAATAGTCTTGTGATAAGCTTTTAAACATCTTGGCCCATTTTGCTGAGATAGCTTTACGAAACGATCTACATGTCTGTGAAGGGGATGTAGATTGTTTTTTTCGTAACAACGTTCTTTAAATGTTTAATCGGATACCCAAGATTGCGATAGGATATTGCATAGGTATCAAAAATGAGTAGCTTTTGGTAAAGGAATTAATTATCGATTCAACTCCTGATAAAGGGGTAACTATTGCTTTACTACAAGATAAGCAGCTTGTTGAACTTAACCGCGAGCCCGCAAATAATAACTTCGCCGTTGGAGATATCTATCTCGGACGTATCAAGCGAATTATGCCTGGGCTTAATGCAGCTTTCGTAGATGTAGGCTACGAAAAGGATGCTTTTCTACATTATTTAGATTTGGGTCCTCAAGTTCAATCTTTGCTAAAGCTTACGCGTATAGTGAAGAATGGCAGTTATCAAGAGAAACTGCTCAATAGTTTAAAACTTGAAAAGGATATCGATAAAGCTGGTAAGATCTCTGATGTCTTGAGCAAAAATATGCTCGTGCCAGTACAAATCGCCAAAGAACCTATTTCAACAAAAGGACCGCGTCTGAGTTCAGACCTTTCAATAGCAGGTCGTTTTGTCGTTTTGGTACCTTTCTCAAGTACTGTTTCCATTTCCAAGCGTATCAAAGGTAGTAATGAACGCAACCGCCTAAAAAAGATTGTCGAAGGGATTAAGCCAGCTAATTTTGGCGTTATCATTCGTACAGTTTCCGAAGGTAAGGGTGTTGAAGAACTACAACGTGACTTATTGGACCTGATCTCAAAATGGGAACTATTTACCAAACGTCTTCGTAATGCTGAACCGCCTCAAAAGGTTCTTGGCGAAATGGATCGTGCATCCACTATTCTACGAGATATTTTGACAGACGAGTTTTCACATATTTATGTTAATGATCCTTCGATCTTCGAAGAAACAAAATCATATATACACGATATATCTCCAGATTTGGAGAAAATTGTCAAACTTTATAAACATAAAGAGCCAATTTTTGATCATTTCGGAGTTGAAAAGCAAATCAAGGCAGCTTTTGGCAAAACGGTAACATTGCCTGGTGGTGCGTATCTCGTTATTGAGCATACCGAAGCCCTGCATGTCATCGATGTCAACAGTGGTAACCGTTCTGCGAATAAGGAGAATCAGGAAGACAATGCATTGCTGGTCAATATGGAAGCAGCAAAAGAAATTGCGCGACAGCTGCGTTTGCGTGATATGGGCGGAATTGTAGTCATCGATTTTATCGATATGCATAAACCCAATCATCGAAAAGAGCTGTATACGTTCTTAAAAGAATGTATGGTAGCGGATAGAGCGAGACATACAATTTTGCCTCCAAGTAAATTTGGATTGGTTCAAATCACACGTCAGCGCGTTAGACCTGAAATGAATATTGTCACAAACGAAAAATGTCCGGCTTGTGATGGTACAGGAGAAATCCGATCAAGTATTGTCCTTATGGATGATATAGAAAATAATTTGAGCTTTATTCTTCAAGAACAGAACGAAAAGAAGGTGACCTTATGTGTTCACCCTTATATAGACGCCTACATTAAGTCTGGTTTGATTTCTAAAAGAATGAAATGGTTCATGAAGTACGGAAAATGGATTAAAGTAAATCCAATGACGTCATATTATCTAACTGAATTCCATTTCTTCAATGCGAAGGATGAAGAAATTAAGTTATAATAGAAAGAGATTAACGAAAAGGGTTAGTAGTAATACTAACCCTTTTTTGTTTTTATAGATCGCTTATTTTTAAACCCAATGAATCATTATGCCATCTTTTTCCATTTTTCGGAAGTAAGTCATTTGCCTTTTGGCATAGCGATGTATTTCTGTCTCCAATTTTTTGGTAAAGGCCGGGTAATCGAGCTGTCCAAGGAGATGGAGAGAAGCATATTTATACTCCAAACCATAGTATTGAAGCTGTTCGTGTGTAATCCCTTCGGTCAGGAGTTTTGCCACTTCTGCTAATAAACCATCATTCAATCGTTGTTTTAATCTTTGGCTAATGTGTTCGCGTCGGATTTCCACTGACGGATTTAATCCGATAACGATGCTTTCTACCGTTTGTTGCCGAGCGATGTGATCGGGGTGAGTGTCTAAAAATGCTAATATTTCTATTGCGCGGATGATACGTTTTTTGGTCGAAAGATCGATTTGGAAGTTCGCGGGTAGTGTATATTCCTGAAGGCGTTTTAACAACTCTGTCTCTGGGAGGGGAAGTAATGATTCCTTGAGCCCTTCTATCGATGGGATCAGCGCATATGGATTTTGTTGGATTACACTTTGGATATATAAGCCTGTACCACCACAAAGGATAGTATGTTTTCCCCTTTCTAGAATGGATTGTCGGGCTTGATGGAAGTCAGCGATAAAGTTTCCGAGATGATAGCGTTCTCCCGGTTCATGGGTGTCGATAAGATGATAGGGAATATCTTGATATTCCGATAGATCTTTTCCCGTACCAATGTCCATTCTTCGATAGATTTGGCGGGAATCTGCACTGATGATTTCAGCATCGATGCGTTGCGCCAGTTGAACGGCTAGTTTCGTCTTTCCTGAAGCTGTAGGTCCTAAGATAACGATAACTTTCTCTTTCGGAACGGTTTGCTGTTCCAAAAGAGAAAGTGTATATTTTAATCTGTCTATCACAGAACAAATTTAGTCCATTTTTCTGTTCCTTCGTTATTTTTTACGACAGTATCGATAAAAGCCATGCCTCTTACGCCATCGTAAACTGTTGGAAAATCTTGTTGTTCGGCTGTCGGAGTTTGTCCTTCACGTTTTGCCGTAACTGTTGCCGCAAAATTACGGTAGATATTCGCAAATGATTCCAGTAAGCCTTCAGGGTGACCTGCTGGTACGCGGGTATTATGTGTTGCAAAAGAACTCAGCGTATAAGGCGCTGCGTAAGCATTTCCTGTGCGATAAAGCTGACGAGGCTGATCAAGCATCTTGATGATTAAATTGTTGGGATCCTCATTTGCCCATTCCAATCCACCTTTTTCACCGTAGATACGGATACGAACGGCATTTTCTTCTCCGGCTGAAATTTGCGAAGCCATTAATACACCTTTAGCACCATTTTCGAACCGCAAAAGCACCGAACCATCGTCATCCAATAGACGACCTTCAACAAATGTTGTGAGGTCTGCACATAGTTCTTGGATTTTTAACCCCGATACATATTCCGCTAAATGCGCAGCATGGGTACCGATATCACCCATAACCAACGATTTACCTGAGCGTTTCGGATCTGCACGCCAAGCGGCCCCGGCATTACCTTCGCGTTCTGTTAATCGGCTTAACCAACCCTGTGGATACTCAACCACAATCTTTCTGATCTTACCGAAATGACCTTCTTTAACCATCGCTTTGGCTTGTTTAACCATCGGGTAGCCAGAATACGTATGCGTAAGACACAGTGTGCGGCCTGTGCGCTCTACTGTTTCTTGTAATTCTTTTGCTTCTTCAACAGATACGGTCATCGGTTTTTCAACAACAACATCAAAGCCTTTTTCTAGTGCTAATTTAGCAGGAGCAAAATGCAAAAAGTTTGGAGTTACGATCGTTACAAAATCCATACGCTCGCCTTCAGGAAGCAAAGATTCTTTTTCGATCATCTCTTCATAGTTTAGATAGACACGTTCAGGAGCTACAAATAAGTCTTCTCCAGATTGTTTTGAAATCTGTGGATCAATACTAAATGCACCACAAACCAGTTCAATCTTGCCATCCATAAAAGCAGCAATACGGTGTACAGCGCCAATAAAGGCATCGTTTCCGCCTCCGACCATACCCATGCGAAGTTTTCTCTTCATAACGTTATTATTTTTGATTATTTATTTTTCAAACCCTTACAGTGTACAATATACACAATTTAGCTTATTTTATATATAAAATCATCTTGATGCTGCCCATATTTTCCTTTGGAAAGCCCTTCGGATATTGTTCCATCAATACCTTTAGCTCTTCAGTATTGCGGTAAACATATCTTTTTGTCCCTGCTATCCAAAAGTTGATAGGTGCAGTTATTTCCTTCGCAACAAATCCAAATTTTTCTAAAGAGGAGTGCTGACTCCAGTCACGATCGGTGAAAGTCATAATGTCTCCTGGCGAGAAATCGCTACAAAAGGCTTTAATTAATTTGCTAAGGCCTCCTATGACATTAATACCTGTTTTATTACAAAAGCGTAATAGTTCAAACGAGCGATAGTCTTCATCTTTATCCAACATTCGGCGGCCTCCAGAGAATACCGCGACTGCAACAAGCTCTCCCTGTTCATAAAGGCCATAACGATACTTGCCGGGAAGAGCGGTTTGTAAATGATGTTCCACGAGGAACTGTAAACTCGTTCTTTTGTCGATCCGGGCAACTACAGTATTACGTGCGTAAATGCGTTTGTCATTTTTTGTTCTAGAAACAATGCGCCTGACGATCAAATCAAACTTTGTTATTAATTGGTCTTCATCGATATGAATACAAGGATCGGAAGTATCACGTCTAACGGATTTCTCGTGAGGGTATAACAAAATATTGATTGTTAATTCCGGAGAAGATATTTGTATAAATCCATCAACTGTAGAGAGCCTTAATGGCACTTCAAGAGCTTGCTCAAGCTTAAGTTTGAACTGTGTTGACAAATCTATAAATGAAGGATCCATAAAACAAAAGTAACTTTTATGGAAGTTTTGACGAAATATTCAGTTTTAATAATTATCCGTACCTTTGTACCCAAGAATATAATGGAGCTACAGCGTATCCTTGTTAAAAAAGTACAATGACTCAGGATGAGCAATTAGCCTGACATGATCTAAAATATAAACGTGCTAAAATTACAACAGGTGCCAAGTGACCTTTAAAAGCAAACAGCGTGTAACGAGCTCAGGTAGAAATGAGTATCGGCACTTATAAATAATTATAATACATATGAAACTTCCGATAGTGGCGTATGGCGACCCTGTATTAAGAAAGGTCGCTGAGGAAATAGATGAAGACTATCCAGATTTAAAGAAATTGATTGATGATATGTTCGATACCATGTATGCAGCACATGGTGTCGGTTTGGCAGCTCCACAGGTAGGTTTGCCTATACGTATGTTCGTTATCGATGCAACTCCTTTCGCAGAAGATGATGAAGAAAACAAAGAAATGCTCCAATCGTTCAAAAAAGTTTTCATCAATCCCATCATGGTTGAGGAGTCTGGTGAAAAATGGGCTTTCGGTGAAGGATGTCTAAGTATCCCAGATATTAATGAGGACGTATTGCGTCACCGAAATATTCGCATCAATTACTTAGATGAGAACTTTGAAGAGCATGAAATGGACTTAACAGGTTTGGCTGCCCGTGTGGTACAGCACGAATATGATCATATTGAAGGTAAACTATTTACCGACAAATTGAGCGCCTTGAAGAAGACGATGCTAAAAGGTCGATTGGATGCTATCGCGAAAGGAAATATTCGCGTTAGTTATAAAATGAAATTTCCACTGCAAAAGAAAAAGCGTTAGTTCATACTAACGCTTTTTCTTTAACGCTTGCTTCTAATCCATCCCTTTAATCCATTTTTGAGATCGGGTCGCTAATCCAGTAAAGCATGTTCTAGAAAGTTTACATGCTAAGAAGGACTTTTCTCAATCCAAGCGGGGTAAATACAAACGGTATTTAACGGCCGTCATTCGTATTAAAAAGACAACAGCAGCTCCTATAAAGGCTGCCCAAGAAATATCGAGATTAAGGTGCACCAGCAAGATATACGTGAGCCCTCCCCCTAAACAGGCCGTAGCATATACTTCTTTTTTAAAGATTAGCGGGGTTTCGTTGAGTAGCACGTCGCGCGTCATCCCTCCACATACCGCCGTGAACATTCCAAAAATAATGGCAGCATAGGTATTGCTTTCGTAGTTGAGTGATTTTTGTACCCCAAGGATGGTAAAAAAGCTAATTCCGATGGCATCAAAAAGTGTCAATGTACGATAATAACCATACAACTGTTTATTGAAGATAATGGCAATTAAAATTCCGAGGAAAATAGCGATGAGGTAATTGCTATCATTGACCCATACCGGGCGTAGATTTAAAAATACATCCCGCATCGATCCACCGCCAATGGCTGTCACAAAGCCTAAAAAGGCTGCCCCAAAAATATCAATATCTTTACGTTTTGCCGAGAGGGTACCCGATATTGCAAAAAATAAAGTACCAAGCAAATCGCTTAGATAAAAATAGTTGGCATCAGTAATCATGGTAATCCTTTTTAAATCAGTATGTTAAATCCTCCATTTGACGTTGTCCCATTTAGCCTATATCAACGGGGATAAACTTCCCTTTATTGGACAAATTTAGGAGAAATCTTGATAGTTTAAATTCACCGAAAGGCGAATTGCTTTCAAACCCGCAATTCCTTGTACATCTTCCAATTTTAAATGTTCGATGGTATGCTCAATAATGCCCATGTCATAGATTGCCTGTATACTTAGCATGAGATCTTCCAGGATTTCATCCGATAAATAGACAATAGCAATTTTATTGACCTGGGTAAGTCGTTCTTTGGTTCGCTTTATCCGAATTTTGTCTATTCTTTTTTTGATGATTTCGTAACGGATATTGAGCGATCCCTCAACATCGAACCGGCGTTCATCCTCCCGGAAGCTGATATCAATGCTATGTGGATTGATAAAAATCAATTGTGTTGTTTCTAAAGCCAGTGGCAGCATAGCTTTCACGTGGTATACTTTCAGCGCAATTCTGGCCATCGAAATAATCTGCTGACGCCTAAATACATTGATGAATTCGTAGCTGAACCGTTGTTGGGGCGTAATGGATTCGCCGATATAAATGTCATATTCAATACCGTCTGTCCTGAACTTTTGAAAATAAGACGGATAATTTCCCTGGATGAAGCTATTGAAATGATCCAGTTCTCTACTGATCAATTGATTGATCTGGCGTAAAGAAGTTTCAAACTCATTCCGATAAAACTCCCCGGTATCCCGATTGGTGAAAAAATGCTTCGCATAATGTTCAATCACCGCTATTTTTGACGGGAATTGCTTTCTGGCTTCTTCTAAAAATGGCTGCACATCTTTTCTGAAGAACTCAATGATCTTGACCATCGATTCATCAAAAGAGATATGGTCAAGAGATTCTGTAATTTGATCGACCCGTGCTGAAAAAGTCATAATCAATTTGTGCTTTCCGTCTAACGAGAGCTCATCAATAAGCATGGCGAGCTGTTTGACCTTGAAGCTAAAGTCTTTGAGAATAGAGGCGTTTCGTATGATCGTAGAGTCTTTGACATCGACAGCACCATAGAGCGGATAGACTTCTTCAAATACAACCGCTTTAATATGGGCATCCTGACTATCGTTTTCCAGTTCCTGAATGTACTGGGCCGCGATATGGTTAAATTTCCACTGAACCGAGGACTGTATTGTCGTAAACCGGTTAATGATGATATCGTCGATACGTTTTTTAAATTCCAGGGTGATATCCTGAGCTAGTTGTGATAAAAGCGGAACCAGAGAACCTAAGGCTTGCATAGTTTCATTGTCGAGCTGATCTTGTTCACGGTTGTATATTTCCAATATGCCTGAAAGAGAATGATTATGAATGAGTGGAATACACAAATAGGTCGTTACCCCCGACAAGCTAATCCGCTCGTCGAAAACGGACGTGGTATTCCGGATACCATTCGTCGCATTACTTGTATAAAATATCACATGCGGATGCTTCAGGTAACCTGCGATTTCAGGATCGATCTTAAAGGTTTTATTGGCGGTATACGCTTCAGCAAACAAGATGCTTTTATTGGTGATTGAATAATCGAAAAATGGTACCCCATTTAATTGGAACAGCGGAAATAGACTAAATACGGTATCAGGGCCCTTTAATAGCGGTTTGATGATCTTTTCTAAATCAGCTAAAAAGAGGTGGTAATTGTATGTAGGCAAATCCAGGAGGATGGACTGGATTCGCCGTAAGGTATGTTCTGTACTGGTCTTTCTGAAAGTCACCATGCCAAAGCCCGATAACTCAAAATCTTCCAGTCTAACGGTGTTGATAACGGTATTCCAGTCAAAAATGGAATCACTGGGGTTTTCCGATAAACGACCTATATCAAGTGCCGGCAACGTTTTTTTTGCTTTGATCTCAACAAATTTAAAATCGATGTCTAAATCGTAATAATCGATAATCTCCCCCTGATCATTGAGGTGATGATAAACAATGCTGCTGTTTTCATTGGGAGAAAAGCCATAGAGTCTATCGAAGATGAGGGTATAAAAGAGCTTTTCTTGATTCGTAAGAAGGCTTCCGGCACGCATCTTCCCTTGCATTTCTTGCTCCACAAGCTGATGGCTAGATAGGTCGAAAAAGGCTTCGGTTCCATAGAAGGCTTCTTCTGCTAAGGCTGTTGTGAGTGCCCAGTACTTTTTTGGAGCAGTGTCAATCAACGATACGGAGAGGCTATAAATCAATTGCAGAATATCTTTATAGGCATTGAGATTATGCTTGCAGAGTTTGCCGTTGAGATGTTCTATTTCTTTGATGCGTTCCAACGCAAACAAAGGAATCATTTCATCCGATGAGGTGCCATTTTCAATAAAAGATTCCAGGTATTTGAAAAATGGTTCAAAGTCTAGCCTGCCATTTGTATACGTATTGGCGGTTTTTGCCGTTGTGAGTTGTACTTTCTTTATTTCCATGGATCGAAATTTTAAAAGCGGAAACCTGTGCTGAAATAGGGATACCAGCCTTCATTGGATTTCGTCATGACAAAATGCAAAGGAAGTGCATTGGCGACGATGTAATAAATGCCCCCGCCCACACCTTGATGAAACTTATCACTGTTATAGCCCTTTGCCCATACTTTTCCAATATCATACATGGTCATTAGTCCGAATTCACCTGGAAGAACATAGCTTTTGACATCAAGTACTTTAACACGGGCCTCTAGGTTGTTGTACAGCATCTGTTGCCCTGCAAATCGATATTGGCGAAATCCTCTTAGATTTTCATGACCGCCTAGAAATAAATATTGATAAAATGTAGGGTTCCCGGATACGGCGCCCCCCCCTGTTCTATTGGCGAATATAATGCCTTCATTGAATGCACTGAAATAGCCGGTTATTGCGGCACTTAACTGCGCTGAATTTTTTGAGTACGGATTGAGTCCAAAATAGGAATTCAAAGCGGCTTCAATATATAGCCCTTTACTTGGGTTAATCTTTCGATTACGGGAGTCTTGCGTTAAAAATGCATTGATACCTGCAAAAGTTTTGTCTTTGGTAATCGATAAACTATCGTAAGAATGTAAAGCTTGGGGATTTAAAATAAATCGATCTTCATTCTCAATCGGATCTAAGTGGTAAAATTGGATATGCGGACCTACGGCGAAGCTTAACGTAGATGAAGGTTTCCATCTTAACTGCGGATTAATATTGAAAATATTGAATCTGCTTCTGTAATATTTTGCGCCATACTGTTCCTTTAAGAAGAGCGAGTTATTACCTACGCCGAAGAAGTTCTGCGTGTTGTCAGGAGCTTTTGCTAGCGCATCGACAACAAGATCTGCATCCCCGACAACAGCTATCCATTCGCCTCTATAGTGAATTTTATAAGCTCCGGTCCGGAAGGCTGTTGCTACAGTCAGTTGTTGCTTATACGTAAAAGGATTTTTTCTAAATCCACGCTGATGTGTGTAAGCAGCCCCCAGCCCGAGCGAAAAACCATCATCAGCATTATAACCCGCAGTCACCAGGGGAAGCCAGGTGTTGTAGAGGTTTACAGGAACAAATTGCGTGTTGGTACTATCTTGTGCATAATGAAGCTTTATTTTGTTCTTCTCACCCAGTAAAGTGGAGTTTTTGGTATTCTCGTAAAGCTGTATTTTCGATTTGCTTTCGTTGATAACATAAGTCTTTGGCGTGCTATCTCCAATAATTCGGAGTTTAATCGGAGAGTTTGCGTTATCGATGACAACAGAGTCTTTTCCCTCACCTAAATAGAGACGAATTTCTTTTGTTAGGCGGTCTTTATAGGTTTTGTCCATCAATGCCTTGGTGACCCTACCATCTTTATTGATCTTCGAAACTTTGACTTTTAAGTTTTTATTTTCCGTGCTGTATATTTCTACTTTTTCGTTTTTGTCGCTGAGATGAATATCGACAATGTTATTGATGAAATTATAATACTCTTCCATCGCTGAGGGTAGAGCATCACGACGGCTTTGAAGTGTTTTAAAAATTTGTTCCCCACGAATAGCAATGGACGACTGCGGCAGGCTACGTACCGACTCCCATAATACCGAATCTGTGAGACGTGCTACAAATTGCTTAACCTCTTTAGCCCATTCCTTATGAGAAAGCTGGTTGCTCGGATGGGCATTTAAAAAACGCGATTTAAATAAAGAATAGCGAATATTGGGAATACCGGTTGTGAAACCTTGCATGACTGGGTTGACAAATTGCTGATAGATATCTTTCATCAGAAAACCTTGTGTGACACGCAGCGCCTGATCCCGATCGCGGGGAATAGGAATGTAGTCTTTATCGTGATCTGTGCTATCCTGATTTTCATTATACCAACGCCATTGATCCTCGTGTCGATCCCAATCGCTTACCAGTACATCCAGCATTCTTGCGCGCAGATATGCCTTAGCCTTAAAGTTATCATCGTTATCTTCCTGTAGTTTTCGGACAGCTTTGGGGCTGTTGTCTGAATCACCAAGTGGTTCGCGTTCTTCTAGTAAAGCCACCGTATGCTCAAAAAGAGGCGCGTATTCCCCCAATATGCTGTCTTGTGCAACAACGCCGATGATGGGATGAGCATGTGGGACGTTCACGGCATTTGCCAAAGCGGGGATCATAAGCGCCGAATAGGGATGCTGCGCGCTCGTGGCATCGTCCAAGACATCCTGTACAAAAGTCCCATGGAGTTCTTCTGGTATGAGGGATTCAGTCCTTTTATTGACTGATCGTAGTGCCCATTCCCGGCCGATTGAATCCGTCAATCGTAGGGAAACCGATTGCATCCCGCCTCCCTGTTTGACAGGATGCAGTCCCCCGTGCAAGGTTGAAAGCTGGAGCAAAGGCAAGGTGGTTTCTGCGGCCCATTCTTTGCGGTAATTTTCGCCAAGGAAGAACTTCTTGAATTTACTGGCTTTACCATATTTTGCATTTGCAACGATGCTAACACTGTCCTTGATAACAGTTTGAGCAAAGGACTTGCCCTGATGTGCAGGGGACTGTGTATGCTTTTGTTGTGAATAAGCATGACTAGCAAGAAAGAGAAGAAAGAATGGTACAACCTTTTGCATGCCTAGTGTTTTTCAAATTTATAAATGATCCCTTTATCCTGATTACCGGCTTCGCTGCTGATGTAAAGATTAAATTTTGAATCAAAGTTAATGCCTTCAGGTTGAGGGAAAATCTTCGGATCTAATGGAGAGAGCGATTTTACACGAAAATTTTCATCGGTCACCACAAGGGCTTTGTCTACAGAAGATAAGATATACCATTCCTTGCTGTCTGCTTTTTTAGCTAACGCAGAGGGTTTGAACGTTTTCTTGATTTTAGCATCCAATGCATGAAGTTCATCAAGCTGGATGACAAATTCTCCTTTCGGCTGGAATTGACCATGCTCGTCAATTGAAAAGACATAACCCGAGGTTTGCGGTTGTTTTCTGTCGACCTTACATTCTTTACACAATACGTATGCCTGGTTGCTTTCGCGGTCAACAAAAAGCCCTTCATACTCTCCTTTTGGAAGTAAATTTTTCTGTTCGACCACGTTTTTTATATCGTCCTTTTCGGTAATGGGAAAGGAATAGAGGCTACCATTGCTCTTTAAGATAAAGAAATGTGTATTGCTTATCGAGATATCCTCATAGTCGCCATCTTTTCCAAAAGGGTTGAACGTAACTTTTTGTGTCGGTTGGTTAAATTTATAAAGAAAGCCCTGCTCATCTTGAATGGCATAAATATCGTCATCCTGTCCCGCGAGAAAAGCTATTCCGGATATTTCTAACAATTGGTCAGGCAAACTCATCTTTATGCCCGAAGATAATGTATAGGGTATTTGTTGCGGTTTTTCAGCTTGAACATGAGCGAGCTTGTTGTTATTTTCCTTGGTTGTATTATTCGGATTGCAGGCGAGAAAAATAACAGAAGCAAAACCTAATGCCATAGTTGTCAATATCGTGGGATTTTTCATCATTATATGATTAAATTTTAAATTGAGGAAGTCATCCGGTTTCTGAATGAGCTTACGTTCAATGATTATATTGTTGGGCTTTTAGGCTGTTCTTGTTGTAATGAGCTGCCTTGTTGAATAGCCCTATTGTCTCATGTTGCCTTTCAAATAATGAAGGATTTGTTGCTGAGAAACATTTTTCTGCTGTGTTTCTATTGCCTGATTTTGTCCGTGTTCATCCAGTAAAGTTGCTTCGGTGTCGTCTGCAAACTGAATATCGAATAGCTCTTGTATTTGATGTGCTAATGTTAGATTCAGCAATGGAAAGCAAGTTTCTATACGTCGGTAGATGTTACGGTTCATCCAGTCTGCAGAGCCTAGATACACGCTCGTTTGTGCTTGATATTGAAAAATAAATATTCTGCCATGTTCTAAATATCGTCCTACAATCCGTTTCACGACAATGTTGTCGCTCAATCCGGGTACTTGTGGTTTTAGTCTACAGATTCCTCTGACCAATAATTGCAGTTTTACCCCTGCCCGGCTCGCCTCATACAATTTATTGATTAACGATTCTTCTTCCAGATTGTTTAATTTAATTTTTATTGTAGCGCTGTCTCCGTCTTTAGCTGCTTGGATGGTCTTGTCTATCAGGGATAAAAATGTATGTTTGAGATTGAACTGTGCAATTAATAGATGGTTAAAAGACAGCTCATTTTGACTATGGGGTTTTCTCCGAGCTGGTAAAAACTCGAATAGCATGTCTAATTCGTTGGTCAATAGTTTATTTGAGGTCATAAGGAAGTAGTCCGTGTAGACCTTTGCCGTTTTTTCATTTAGATTTCCTGTGCCTAATAAAGCACTTTCTCGACCCTCTTTGCGTCTCACGAGCGCTATTTTGGCATGTACTTTTAAATTGGGGATGCTATACGTGATTTTGACGCCCTGTTCTTTCATTAACCGAGCCCAATGTATATTATTCGCTTCATCAAAGCGCGCTTTCAATTCGACAAATACATTGACTCTTTTCCCATTTTTTGCTGCGGTAGCCAGCGCTTGTGCAATATGCGAATCACCGGCGATACGGTATAAGGTCGTGTAAATCTCGTCTACGGTTGGATCTATCGCGGCCTCATTAAAAAAACGTAGTATGGGATCGAACGATTCATAGGGAGTACAGATCAACAGATCCTCTCGGTCTATTTGGTCAAAGATAGATTCCCTAAAATTCTGATTCTTATTGATTTGCAGCTGTTTTGGATAAGAAAGTTCTGCTGTTTTAATCGGAAATGAAAATAGATCTTTCAGATTGTGATAGTTTCCGCCTTCGACAATGCTACTTTTTCGCAGATCAAATAGTGTTGCCAATGTTTCAATCAGCTGTTTTGGCAGATTTGGCTGGAATAGAAAGCGTGTCGCATAGCCAAGATCACGTTTATTGACTTCCGTCTCAATTTTTTGGGCAATATCACCCTCAAATTCATCTTGGAGATTTAATTCCGCATCCCTTGTGATTTTAAAGGAATAGAAATTTAATGATGTATTTCTTATGGCTTCAGGAAAAAATGCTTTGATAATATCATCGATGAGTACGACATATTTATTCCCATTGATCTCACAGGTGAAAAAGCGGCCAATATGATTTGAAGGGACATTTAGAAAGAATACCACTCCAGTATTATCGTCTGTAACGACGAAGTAGAGCTGATTGTTGATCGGAAAAAAAGAAGTATCATCAATTGGTATAATTTGGAGGTAGGAGGCAATTGTACTAAAGAAATATTGAGCTGCGAGGTCTTTTATTTCTGCTGGAATAGCTTGGTTGTAGATAAAGAATATATTTTCTTTTCCTAATTCTTGGATAATATCAGCTAGTATTAAGCCAAATTTTTCTTGTTGTTTGTTGATGGTTTTTGACGCTTTTTTATACGTGCCAATATCGATGTTCGGAATGAGCTGCCCCGGATTTTGCTTCATTATTTTTTTCCAAGCCATCAGTACAGGCATTCTAACACGATAAAATTCATCCAGATTGGATGAGAAAATAGCGAGAAACTGTAGTTTTTCCAGTAAAGGTACCTCCTCACGAGCGGCTTGGTCAAGTACCCGATCATTGAACGACAGCCAGCTGATGTCTCTGTTGATATAAAGATCTTTCTTCTTCATCCGTATAAATTTATGGTTATGGCAACGTGCTTACAACAACATCAATAATGATGCTATTTATTGGTAGCTAATGATTGGTCTAAAGGCGGCATCTTTTTCAATAGAAAAGAAAGTTTGGAAAACATGATGCTGAAATATTTCACTGTTTTTATAGTATTGCATTAAAATATGGTTGCGGCGACAAAAGAAACAACCGATATAACAAGTCCAAACATAAAAATTCCATAGGCGTATCGTAGAAGCTTGTATTTTCGTCCTAATACCACACCTTGCGAATAAACATCCTTGGTGAGCATGCCATATAGAAATTCCGAGTCGACCATTACCTTCTGCATACCCTCGTTATAATCGTCGAGTTTCATTTTGTAAAAATTTCCAAAAAAGAGAAGATTGACTGATTTCTGTTCGATTTCCTCCTTTGAGAATTTACCCGACGGAATTTTGGGTATCGTTGATAGTATGGCCATGACCATGGTTGCTACCACGGCTGTAGTTAAGATAATTGTTGGGATAATTAGGTGCTCGTTGGCATCTAGTTTCCGAAATAAGACAGCAATCACGACAGAAAGGATAATAGAATTGACCGTTAAGAGGATGTTGGCTTTATTGTCTGCCATGTCGCTTAGTCGCTGATTGTTTGAGGACGTAATCCGGAACATTGTTTCTATCCCACGTTCTGGCTTACTGCCTTTCTCCTTTTCCTTCTTGTCTTCTTTTTTGCTTTCTTTATTTTTTGAGATAGATTTCTCCTGTTTTTTCTCCAGTTCTTTTAGATTCATCTCTTTTTTGGCATTAAGCTTTTGTTTTGCATATTCCGTATGGTAATGATGGCTCATTAGTAGTTTGATTGTACCGGCCCGCCATACGTCTTTATCAATCTCCTTCCCTAGTACTGCTTCAGCTTCGGCTTTCATCAGTTTGTTTCTATTGACGAAATCCTCATTCCCAAAATGAAATAGGTCTGCGTCGCAGAGAATTTGCTCCAGCAGATTTGTAGGATCCTGAGGCATTCTCGTTGCTAAAATACAACCTTTGATTTTTTCCTGTATGGCTTCCGGTATGCCTTTGTCCTGGAGGAAATTTAAAGCAATTTCGACACTTCTCTTTTCATGACCAATAGCATTGTCAGATTTTACGTAGCCGAGATCATGAAAGTAGGCGGCACTAATAACAATAAAGTGATCCTCCTCTCCTAGTTTATAGTACGATGAAATCTCCTCCGCCGCACGTACAACAGAACGTGTGTGTATCGTATTGTGAAAACAATGGCAAACTGAAATATTTTCTGTAATATAAGTTTCAGCATATTCTTCTACCTGTTTTAAAAGCTGAGCATAATCTATCATGGACCAATATGGTTTTATTTGCAATAAAAGTATTTAATATCTTTAATTTCTTAAAAATAAGGTCTTCTTTTTTGTTATTTATTAACCTAGATCAAATTTACTGAAAAAAGCGTTATTCCAGTAGTTGTAAAATTGACTGTTATATAAGTAGATGAATTGTTCTTAAAACAGACCGCTAATCGGATGAAATATTTAGCTTTTATTAATGAAATATTTAGCTTTTACTAAAAGAGTACCCAGACTAATGCTAATCGAGGAAACCTAGGTAAAGCCTATAATAATCGAGCAAACATTTACTAAGGCGGTCATTGAGCAAGCCTCAGATTAACACCGTCGCTAGATAAAAATGAATAGAATCGTTAAATTGAGGTATTTCCCAGTCTGATGTTGAACTCTTGAATTGTTATTGTGTCTGTCTTTATAGCGTGTTTTTCGGCTGCGGTTCGGATTGGCGTTGGCCCTTTGCCGGGGCTTTCGGGGGACATGGTCGCGTTCATAATGCCATTTGTCCGTGTTGGCAGCAGGGTGAGTACGGGCTTGAAGTCGGACTCAATACGGATGCAGCACGGACGTAAGACGTTCAGAGGGTAAATCAACTCCGACTATGGTACGAAATAGGTTGGGAGGGCAGTCCGAGGTTCCCGCAGACCTTTGTCAGCAGCCGGAGCGTTGTCACCGAGCGGAACCACCTTTCTCTAAATAACGAAGACTTAAGGATGCTTTATTCCTTAGGTTAGCTTTTGTTTATATTTAGCTTAGCAATAAGTTAGGGTTTGCTTAGCTACAACCTATACTATACCTAAACAAACCCTAACTAAACCCTAAACTAAACCTAAGTAAACAGGTAAGAAAGTATAGCTGCAAAAGAAGGTATTCTAGAGCACTGTGTTCTGCCATTTTTTCTGGCCGTCCCCGTCTATCGGCTGCGCAATTTATCCAGTGTGCAGTGTACTGCGGCTTTCGTGTGCCAGTTGTTGGGGGCATTCCCGCTATCCCGTCCCCTGTTATATCCTGCGTTGCTGTTTCTTTCCGCTGCGATCTTTCCGACGGCGCAATTTTCCGGCCTTTCCGGTACGGATTCCACACACAGTGTTCGCGCCGGCTTTTAGCAGAAGATCCCGGCCGGATTATGCCGCCCGATGTTCCAGATCCTTTTGGCCTCCATCTTTGCGCCCGTCCTTGTCTATCGGCTGCGCCTGTGCGCGTCGTCTTCAATTGAGCATTGAGCTGAGAGGGCTACCAGAGTGACCCCTCCGCTTGGACAAAAGCAGAGTGAAGAATGCCCTGTGCATTTTTACTGTTCACGATACCGTTTCGCTATCCCCGGGAAGTGGGAACGCAGCAGGGTTCGCCCGGTTTCCGCGGTACGATCCAATTTCCAGCACCATTCCTTTTTCCCCAGGGAAGCCTTTACCAAAGCCCGGTTCCCGGTATGTACGCAGCACGCCGCGGTTCCCGGCAATGTCCAGGTTAGATCCCGGTTCCCCGCCCCATTCTGTCCCGGAACCGGCGTTCCCAGCCTTCCGATCACCTGTTTTACAAAAAGAATCTCGCACCCTTACAGGCAGTTAAGGAGAAAATGAAATAAATAAGAACAAAAGGCTTGGAAGTTTGTTAACAATCTCCCTATCTTTGCACCACTCCGCAAGGGAGGGACGGTTGCTTCGCAGGAAGAAACCATCAAAAAAGAAGGGTTTAAGGGAGTTTGGCAGGATTTAAAATCCCGCCAGGTTTATTTTAAACGCGGAAATCTGAAAAAGAGAAAAGAAAAAAAACTTCAGAAAGTTTTTGGAAGTTCAGAAAAGATTTCTACCTTTGCAGTCCCAACGGAAACGAAGGGAAAAACAAAAAAGATAAAGACGGCGCAATGCCCTCGGAATATAGCGGATACGGAAGTTGAAGCGACAAAGTTCTTTAAGAAAACACAATCATGTAAGCGTGACGAGTAGACAGACGAAAGTCGAAAGTCATGAACAAATTCAAGTAATAGTTCAATTCGATCCAAGATCAGAGATATAAAAAAAAGAATTCTGATTATTATAAATAGTTGGAATCAAAAACTTCATTTTACAATGGAGAGTTTGATCCTGGCTCAGGATGAACGCTAGCGGCAGGCCTAATACATGCAAGTCGGACGGGATCCATCGGAGAGCTTGCTCGAAGATGGTGAGAGTGGCGCACGGGTGCGTAACGCGTGAGCAACCTACCTCTATCAGGGGGATAGCCTCTCGAAAGAGAGATTAACACCGCATAACATCAACAGTTCGCATGTTCGGTTGATTAAATATTTATAGGATAGAGATGGGCTCGCGTGACATTAGCTAGTTGGTAGGGTAACGGCCTACCAAGGCGACGATGTCTAGGGGCTCTGAGAGGAGAATCCCCCACACTGGTACTGAGACACGGACCAGACTCCTACGGGAGGCAGCAGTAAGGAATATTGGTCAATGGGCGGAAGCCTGAACCAGCCATGCCGCGTGCAGGATGACTGCCCTATGGGTTGTAAACTGCTTTTGTCCAGGAATAAACCTAAATACGTGTATTTAGCTGAATGTACTGGAAGAATAAGGATCGGCTAACTCCGTGCCAGCAGCCGCGGTAATACGGAGGATCCGAGCGTTATCCGGATTTATTGGGTTTAAAGGGTGCGTAGGCGGCCTGTTAAGTCAGGGGTGAAATACGGTGGCTCAACCATCGCAGTGCCCTTGATACTGATGGGCTTGAATCCATTTGAAGTGGGCGGAATAAGACAAGTAGCGGTGAAATGCATAGATATGTCTTAGAACTCCGATTGCGAAGGCAGCTCACTAAGCTGGTATTGACGCTGATGCACGAAAGCGTGGGGATCGAACAGGATTAGATACCCTGGTAGTCCACGCCCTAAACGATGATAACTCGATGTTGGCGATAGACAGCCAGCGTCCCAGCGAAAGCGTTAAGTTATCCACCTGGGGAGTACGCCCGCAAGGGTGAAACTCAAAGGAATTGACGGGGGCCCGCACAAGCGGAGGAGCATGTGGTTTAATTCGATGATACGCGAGGAACCTTACCCGGGCTTGAAAGTTAGTGAAGGGTGCAGAGACGCACCCGTCCTTCGGGACACGAAACTAGGTGCTGCATGGCTGTCGTCAGCTCGTGCCGTGAGGTGTTGGGTTAAGTCCCGCAACGAGCGCAACCCCTATGTTTAGTTGCCAGCATGTAATGGTGGGGACTCTAAACAGACTGCCTGTGCAAACAGCGAGGAA
This sequence comes from Sphingobacterium multivorum, assembly GCF_039511225.1. Taxonomy (NCBI): domain Bacteria; kingdom Pseudomonadati; phylum Bacteroidota; class Sphingobacteriia; order Sphingobacteriales; family Sphingobacteriaceae; genus Sphingobacterium; species Sphingobacterium multivorum. The sequence continues at coordinate 5,861,548 of NZ_CP154261.1, read as the reverse complement.
GGTGGGGACGACGTCAAGTCATCATGGCCCTTACGTCCGGGGCTACACACGTGCTACAATGGATGGTACAGCGGGCAGCTACATAGCAATATGATGCTAATCTCTAAAAGCCATTCACAGTTCGGATTGGGGTCTGCAACTCGACCCCATGAAGTTGGATTCGCTAGTAATCGCGTATCAGCAATGACGCGGTGAATACGTTCCCGGGCCTTGTACACACCGCCCGTCAAGCCATGAAAGTTGGGGGTACCTAAAGCATGTTACCGCAAGGAGCGTGTTAGGGTAAAACCGATAATTGGGGCTAAGTCGTAACAAGGTAGCCGTACCGGAAGGTGCGGCTGGAATACCTCCTTTCTAGAGTATCGCAGATCGGTGCTCGTCACGTTACATATGATTGCAAAAGAAGAAAAACATCAGAAGAAAGTGCCCGCCCCGAAAGGAGCAGGACCGAGAGAGATAGATGAACAGGAAATAGCTAGTCCCGTAGCTCAGTTGGTTAGAGCACTACACTGATAATGTAGGGGTCAGCAGTTCAAATCTGCTCGGGACTACGAAAAGTTAAGGGGAATTAGCTCAGCTGGCTAGAGCACCTGCCTTGCACGCAGGGGGTCAACGGTTCGAATCCGTTATTCTCCACATCTCCGGGAGGGACATCGACAGATGCTCCGAAGAAACAAACCGGAAAAAGAGTTCTTTGACATATTGAAAGAGAAAAAAAATTACAAGAGAAGACAACAGTATAGAGACAATACGTGTATGTGTCTGATGTAGAGAGGAGACCCTCGGTGAATGCCGAACGAATCTTTACGTAGCATATGGGTATATATATCAAAAGCAGCCGCATAGTAGCAAAAGGCTATGCCGGTGAAGAAAGTAAATAAGGGCACACGGGGGATGCCTAGGCTCTCAGAGGCGAAGAAGGACGTGATAAGCTGCGATAAGCTACGGGGATTGGCAAATGCGAAGTGATCCGTAGATTTCCGAATGGGGCAACCTGACTATTTGAAGAATAGTCGTATAAAACGCGAACGCGCTGAACTGAAACATCTAAGTAGGCGTAGGAGAAGAAAATAACAATGATTTCCCAAGTAGTGGCGAGCGAACGGGAAAGAGCCCAAACCGATCATGTTACGGCATGGTCGGGGTTGTAGGACCACGAGATTGTACAGCGCTATGAACTGGAAGCAGGTGGGAAACTGCGCGACAAGGGTGAGAGCCCCGTACAGGTAAAGAATGTTGACATAGTGGTATCCTGAGTACCGCGGGACCGGAGAAATCCTGTGGGAATCCACCAGCACCATCTGGTAAGGCTAAATACTCCTGAGAGACCGATAGTGAACCAGTACCGTGAGGGAAAGGTGAAAAGAACCCCGAACAGGGGAGTGAAAAGAACCTGAAACCGTGTGCTTACAAGCGGTTGGAGCAGGCAGGTCCTGTGACAGCGTGCCTTTTGCATAATGAGCCTACGAGTTACTCTTGTCTGGCAAGGTTAAGTCCTTCAGGGACGCAGCCGAAGCGAAAGCGAGTCTTAATAGGGCGCATAGTCAGATGAGGTAGACGCGAAACCTTGTGATCTACCCTTGGGCAGGTTGAAGTTGCAGTAACATGTAATGGAGGACCGAACCGATAAACGTTGAAAAGTTTCCGGATGACCTGAGGGTAGGGGTGAAAGGCCAATCAAACTGGGAAATAGCTCGTACTCCCCGAAATGTTTTTAGGAACAGCGTCGGCGTGGAGTTTGATAGAGGTAGAGCTACCGATTGGGTGCGGGGGAGTCAAATCCTACCAAATCCAGACGAACTCCGAATGCTATCAAATATAGCCGGCAGTGAGGCTTTGGGTGCTAAGGTCCAAGGCCGAGAGGGAAAGAACCCAGACCATCAGCTAAGGTCCCCAAATCCGTTCTAAGTTGAACTAACGAGGTCCGGTTGCCCAGACAGCTAGGATGTTGGCTTGGAAGCAGCCATTCATTTAAAGAGTGCGTAACAGCTCACTAGTCGAGCGGCCGGGCGTGGATAATAAACGGGCATCAAGAACGGTACCGAAGCTATGGATTTGCATTGAAAGATATGCATCTGGTAGGGGAGCATTCCATCGCCGGGGAAGCACAGTGGCAATGCTGTGTGGAGGTTATGGAAAAGCAAATGTAGGCATAAGTAACGATAAGGCGGGTGAGAAACCCGCCCACCGAAAGACCAAGGTTTCCTGATCAACGTTAATCGGATCAGGGTCAGTCGGGACCTAAGGCGCACCCGAAGGGGCAAGCCGATGGACAACTGGTTAATATTCCAGTACTCTTCATAACTGCGATGTGGTGACGGAGTAGTGACACTGCCGCGAACTGACGGAATAGTTCGTTGAAAGGCGTAGGTATTGGAGTTGTAGGCAAATCCGCAACTCTAGCTGAAACCCAATAGTACAGCAAAGCTCCGGTGGCGCTGATAGAGCAGGTAAACAGACTTCCAAGAAAACCCGCTAAGCTTCAGGTTATGAAGACCCGTACCGCAAACCGACACAGGTGGTCGAGGAGAGAATCCTAAGGTGCTCGAGTGAGTCATGGCTAAGGAACTCGGCAAAATGGCCCTGTAACTTCGGGAGAAGGGGCGCTGTCTCGAAAGAGCAGCCGCAGTGAAAAGGCCCAGGCGACTGTTTAACAAAAACATATGGCTTTGCAAAATCGCAAGATGAAGTATAAGGCCTGACACCTGCCCGGTGCTGGAAGGTTAAGAGGGGATGTCATCGCAAGAGAAGCATTGAATCGAAGCCCCAGTAAACGGCGGCCGTAACTATAACGGTCCTAAGGTAGCGAAATTCCTTGTCGGGTAAGTTCCGACCTGCACGAATGGTGTAACGATCTGGGCGCTGTCTCAGCCATGAGCTCGGTGAAATTGTGGTATCGGTGAAGACGCCGATTACCCGCAACGGGACGGAAAGACCCCATGCACCTTCACTATAGCTTAACATTGAGATTGGGTACAGGATGTGTAGGATAGGCGGGAGATGTTGAAGTGGCTTCGCCAGGAGTCATGGAATCAACCTTGAAATACCGCCCTTTCTGTATTCGGTTTCTAACTCCTTAATGAGGAGGACATTGTTTGGTGGGTAGTTTGACTGGGGTGGTCGCCTCCAAAAAGGTAACGGAGGCTTTCAAAGGTAAGCTCAGTACGCTTGGTAACCGTACGTGGAGTGCAATGGCATAAGCTTGCTTGACTGTGAGACCGACAAGTCGAACAGGGTCGAAAGACGGACATAGTGATCCGGTGGTTCTGTATGGAAGGGCCATCGCTCAAAGGATAAAAGGTACGCTGGGGATAACAGGCTGATCTCCCCCAAGAGCTCATATCGACGGGGAGGTTTGGCACCTCGATGTCGGCTCGTCACATCCTGGGGCTGGAGAAGGTCCCAAGGGTTGGGCTGTTCGCCCATTAAAGTGGCACGCGAGCTGGGTTCAGAACGTCGCGAGACAGTTCGGTCCCTATCTGTTGTGGGCGTTGGAAGTTTGAGTGGATCTGACCTTAGTACGAGAGGACCGGGTTGGACAGACCTCTGGTGAACCTGTTATGCCGCCAGGTGTACGGCAGGGTAGCTACGTCTGGAATAGATAAGCGCTGAAAGCATCTAAGTGCGAAACTAGCCACGAGATGAGACTTCCTTATAGGGTCGTAGAAGATGACTACGTTGATAGGCCATAGGTGTAAAGGTTGAGAGACCAAAGCCAAGTGGTACTAATAGCCCGAAGCTTTCTCAAGCAGATAACACTGTTGTCTTCCTCTTTAATTTTTAGAAACAAGACAGAAACGAAACTCTTTCAATAGATATGTCATTTAGATATGAACATAGGGATTATTTCGGACCTTACAGGCTCCTGATACTCTTATCCCTGATCTCAGATCTAAAAAAATATTTAGGTGCCTATATCGGCGGTGTCTACCTCTTCCCATTCCGAACAGAGCAGTCAAGCCCGCCAGAGCCGATGGTATTGCCGTAACAGGTGGGAGAGTAGGTCGGTGCCTTTTTTTACACGGAAGCCCTTGCTGGAAACAGTCAAGGGCTTCTTTCGTTTAGGTAACTCCCTGTACTTCCCCGTATAATGCTATTGCATATCTTCCGTACCCCCGACCGGCGCTGTCCCGCAGCAGCATGACGCATCGTTATCGCCAGCATTTATTGTAAATCAAATATTCGGCGCTCACTACAGAAGCTACTTGTAATCACTAGGAGCATGTCATGTCTCAGCTATTACCCAAATAATTTACGGAGGAGAGAAAGTCTCGGTTTCTAGATATATCATTCGCATTTCTGTTAGATAGGATTGAAAACTTTTTAAAACCATAATTTTCGCTGTTCCGATTTTATGTTGTAAGATTACTACACCTTTGCCTGTAAAGGATGAATATATCGGCAGGAGCTTTGAGTTTGGTGTTTGGAACTATTGTGGGATATTTTATTGTATGAAGATTGGGATTAAAGGAGCATGTAGAAATTATAATCCGTTCTATTTGAGATATTGAAAAGACTCTAAGGTTGTATAATAGCGAAATATCAATTATTATATATTGGAAAGTGGAAAGTCGGGCCCATTAATGGAGGTATCTGTATTGCCAACAGTCTATATGGAATACAAATACCTGATTTTCTTAGCTATTACACTATACCCTGGAAGAACAGCTGCATTTCTTTAATCTTCTTCTGTATAAAAGTCGATCAACGAGGAGATATAAGGGTCTTCCCATCCATCCGAGATATTTTCAAAGTCTTCATCCGGTATATTTGTCTGCCTAATTTCCAAGGATGTCCCTTTTTTATGTTCATGCAGCTTTAATGTAACAATCGAAGGGCTGTCTGTTTCACCGAAGTACCATTCTTGTACAATTTTTGTCGAAGGTGCTAGTTCCAAGAACCGGCCAGTTATAGCACCATCCCATAAGGAGAATTCTCCGTTGACAGTAGCGTCTATGGACACTAGGTCTCCTGTCCAAAGACGAGCGGTAATTTCGGTCGTTAATGCAAGATACAGCTCCTCTGGAGTTGCAGGAATAATAGCATATTTCTTGAATTCTTTCATGGTGCAAAGTTACTCTTTCTTGTAATTTACCACTTATTTTGACTTCATTTTTATTTATCTTAATTTTATCGCAAACTATTAGGACAACATGAGTAATTTTCTGCCAAATTCTTTAGTGAAAAAGTTAGGAGTGAATCCATTATTTGATACTGATGCATTTATTAAGATACATGAAGAAGGTGTTCGGGCAACAGCAATACGCTTAAACCCTAATAAATTAGAAGATTGTCCGTTTCCTAACGCAGAACAAGTTCCTTGGTGTCATGTGGCTTATTATCTTCAGGACCGTCCAGTGTTTACGTTAGATCCTTTATTTCATGCTGGAGCATACTATCCACAAGATGCTTCTTCTATGTTCATAGATCATATTATTCGAAGTTTGAAGTTAAATGAAGGGAGTGTTCGGGCGTTGGACTTATGCGCCGCTCCAGGAGGAAAGTCTACTTTATTAAACAGTAGTTTGCATCCGGAATCGCTCCTAGTTGCAAATGAAATTATTAAAACTAGGGTTACCATCCTGCAAGATAACTTAATGAAATGGGGAAATGCTAACACAGTAACGACAAATAATGATCCTGCAGCGTTTAATCGCCTTCCAGGATACTTCGATTTGATGGTTGTTGATGCCCCATGTTCTGGATCTGGGATGTTTAGGAAAGATACCGATGCCATCGATGAATGGTCCGAAGCTAATGTTAAGCTTTGTAGCGAAAGACAACAGCGGATTTTGGCTGAAAGCTTGGCCACTTTAAATAAGGGCGGATATTTGTTCTATTCAACGTGTTCTTATTCCCCGGAAGAAAATGAAGATATTGTCGATTGGTTATTGGATAGCGGCGATTTCGAATCTATTGAAATAGCTATTGAAGAGCATTGGGGAATTGATCACACAAGTTCTAATAAGCATCTTGCACACGGTTATCGATTTTACCCGCATAAATTAGGTGGAGAGGGCTTTTTTATTGCTGTCCTTAAGAAGATTGGCGAACAGGAAACGTTCAATAGAAAACGAATCAAACCCGAAAAATCAGATGTACCTAGAGGAATTTTAGATAATTGGATTTCAGATAGTGCCAGTTTTCATCCTTTTCTTCATCATGAGGATGTATATATTTTTCCAAAAATGTATGAGCATGATCTAAAGTATCTCCAAAATGTACTTTATCTTAAAAATGCGGGAACTAATGTTGGGAAACTTAACAGAAAGGAGCTAATACCAAGCCATGCGCTGGCTTTGAGTATTCACTTGACCAAAGACTTCCAATCGGTGGAATTGTCGCTTGAGGATGCCCGAAATTATCTTAGGAAGGAAAATATAGCTGTGGATACGATTGGCGAAAATATTCAAGGATGGGCCATAGCAAGTTTTCGAGGTAAACCTTTGGGCTGGATGAAGGTGTTGACCAACCGAATAAACAATTATTATCCAAAGGAATTGAGGATTGCAAATTTATAAGAACTGGAGACATTGTACTCCAACGGGAGTATATATAAAATTTGCTTAGGATAGGTCCACGATAATTGAACAGATATCTTTAGCAACTTCTTCTTTCGATTTTAGGCTAAACTCACGGGTATTTCCAGACCGATCGATTATAGTGACTTTATTGGTATCCGTAGCAAAGCCGGCACCTTTATCTTGCATGGAATTGAGCACAATAAAATCCAGGTTTTTTCGAACCAATTTGTCTTTTGCATTTTCGAGTTCATTATTGGTTTCCAATGCAAACCCAACGAGTAACTGGTTTTCTTTCTTTTTGGCACCTAAGGCAGCTAGAATATCGGCGGTTTTCGTCAGCGCGATAGCGAATTCATTTTCTTTCTTTTTTATTTTTTGGGTAGCGACTTCAACTGGAGTGTAGTCTGCCACAGCAGCGCTCATCACAACAATATCTGCTGCTTCAAAATATTCTTCGCAGGCGCTTAGCATCTCAGCTGCCGAGGTAACTGAAATCGTATAGACGCGCTCGGGTAATTTCAAGGCAGTCGGTCCCGATACTAGCGTGACGTCTGCGCCAAGTGCTTCAAGTTGTTTGGCGATGGCATAGCCCATTTTTCCACTTGAATGATTGCCAATGAAGCGGACCGGGTCTATAGCTTCATAAGTAGGGCCTGCAGATACTAATGCTTTCTTTCCTGCTAAGGGCAGTCCTCTCTCCGAAAATTTAACTAAGAAATCCATTATTTCTTCCGGTTCCGCCAAACGCCCCTCACCCACTAGACCACTTGCCAGTTCCCCTTTTCCCGGAGGAATGAGGATATTGCCATAAGAACTAAGCTTATTAATATTGGACTGTGTTGACGGGTGTTTCCACATATCTAAATCCATTGCTGGAGCGAATAGTACTGGACATTTTGCTGATAGATATACGGCTGTTAAGAGGTTATCGCAAAACCCATTGGCCATTTTGGCCAGGGTATTTGCCGTTGCTGGTGCGACTAAAATGTAATCCGCATTTAAAGCAATTTCGACATGATTGTTCCATTCCCCGGTATTCGGCTGATAATAATCTATTAAAACAGGGGTTTTGGAAAGTGTGGAAAGCGTAAGCGGGGTAATAAAGGCTGTCGCTTCTTTTGACATGACTACATTAACTCGGGCTTTTGCTTTTACCAAAAGGCGGATGAGGGATGCAATCTTGTATGCGGCAATACTGCCGCATACAGCAATTACAATATTTTTCCCAGCTAAAGCCATTGTTTAAGGATTAGTCCTGCTCTTTTGAAGGATTTCTGTAGTACACCTTATCGTGTAAAAATTCATCGATAGCAACCAAGGTAGGCTTTGGCATACGCTCGTAATGTTTTGAAATCTCTATTTGTTCGCGGTTTTCGAATACCTCTTCCAAGTTATCGTTGTTGCTTGCAAATTCAGCAAGTTTTCCATTCAATTCTTCTTTAATATCTACTGCAATTTGGTTCGCGCGTTTAGAAATAACTACAATAGATTCATAGAGATTGTCAGTGCCTTTGTCCAATTGTCTCAAGTCACGTGTGACTGTAGAGTTTGGAACTGAATTGTTATTTTTTTGACTCATCTTTTTGGGTATTTTCTTTTTCTTTTTTCGCCTTTTGTTCTTTGATATATACTTCCTGTTCCGCAACGGCCTTATTATAATCCTTTACTTGAGAAAGGGCGGTTTTAATCCCCTTTTCAGAATTTTCACGAAGGGATTCTGCCTCTTTCATATGTTTACTATTCGGAAAATTACTTGCGAAGTTACGGTAATAATCCAAGGCATCATCAAATCTACTTTCTTGTTTCAGGAAGAAACTTTTAGATGCATAAATGTATTGTGCTTTTAATGTTAAAAACTCAATCTCTTCTGCGTATTTTGTATCAGGGTATTCTTTTAATACATTCTGTAATGCGATGACAGCTGCCCTATAATCATCCGTAAGGCCCATGTCGTAATACAGTCTTGCGTTGGCAAACGCTTTAAGCTCAAGCTTATCTCTTAATTTCTGAATAAGATCTGCCGCTTCTTTGGACCGTTCCGATTCGGGATAGAGATTGACAAAGAGCTGTAATGCGTCAATTGCTTTTTTTGTGTTTGCTTGATCTAACGTCGATCTTGGAGAATCCAAGTAATAACAATAGGCATGCATAAAACGACATTCCTCTGCTCTTGCACTATTTGGATAAACATCGGCAAAATCTTTAAAGTGAAATGCTGCAGATGTATAATCCTTCAAACGGTAGTTGGCAAATGCCAAATAATAGTAAATATTTTCTGCTTCAGCTTGTCCACGGAATTTGGTCCGCAAGTCATCGAACAAAACTAACGCCTTTGTATATTTCTTTTTCTCATAAAGTTTTACGGCCTCTTCGTACTTTTGAGCGATGTTATTGCTTGCGCGCAATTTCTCAAATTTACTTTTACAGCCAGTAAATACCAATAGAAACATCATGCCGGCACAGATAGCCGCTATACGCCTATTTAAAAACATTTTACAAAGATAAGTGAATTTGTTATACTAATCAATTAAATTTTACTGCGCAATATAGTTTAATAATTATTTGATCGCAAAAACAACATTTCTTATTAACATTCTTTAACTCGATGGGCGCTATAAGCGGGTATATATTGTCATATACTTGTTGTTTTTCCATGGGTAGCAAGGCCTAAAAATACACATTTTAAAATATTTGATTATCTTTACATATTACAATCATTGAATAGCATTAAGAGTATGACTTTAAAAGAAAAAGTTGAGCAAGCATTAGATACCTTGAGACCATATTTGGAGACTGATGGCGGAAATGTAAGTGTCGAAGAGATTACAGCGGATAATGTCGTGCGTTTAAAATTATTGGGAGCATGTGCTTCATGTTCAATGAGCATTATGACCTTTAAAGCTGGTTTAGAGCAGGCAATTAAGAAAGCTGTTCCTGAAATTACAGCAGTAGAGGCTATTAACTTAACAGATCCAGATTCCCCAGAAGCAACTTTACCCTCTGTTAATTAGTTTTTCTATTAACACAATTTAACGGCTAGTTCGGCTACTTTTGTTTAAATTTGTTCTATGAAGTTGCTGGTTTCTATATTATTTGCTGTATTTATACTTTTTTGTTCCGCTGCATTACAAGCGCAGGAAAGGAAAATTATTCAGTACTCCGGTATCGTAACAACGGTTGGGTCTGGACTTCCTGTAGGTTATGCGACTGTCACTAATTTATCTTTCCGAAATGAAGCATTTGCTGCAAATAACGAGGGCTATTTCTCTTTTGTGGCACATGTAGGCGATACAATCCGTTTTACCTCTGTCGGTTTTGACCCTTTAGTGGTCACTATTCCTGAAGTTCCTGGAGATAAATATACCGCAAATGTCATTATGCAAAATCTGGTTACGGAACTCCCGATGGTAACACCGTACCCATGGGCGAGTATCGAAGAGTTTAACATTGCATTTATGAACCTAGACGTTTCTGAAGATAACATCGTTAGAGTAAGGAGATCCTTGTCGTATGAGTCCTTGTCTGCAATGGCAGCTGTAATACCGCGTGATGGAAATGAAATGCGCTCCATTAACAATGCGCAGAGCTTCAATACGATGAATAATAAAGTTATCAACCAACGTTACGCTAATCCATTGTTAAACCCATTTGCATGGGGCAGTTTAATCCAGCAGATTACAAAAGGAAGTCAGAGCCGAAAAAGCTCAAATTATTAATCAGTCGCCTTCAGTTTATTTAGTTCTCTCACACTTAGTTTCGCGGAGAAATAGGAAACTAGACCTGAGATGCTGGTGACTGTCATGAAGACTAAAAAATAGTCACTCCACTTACTTACCATAGGGTAGCTGTCAATAATTGTATTCGCTCCATCTTCTACGCGAATGATTCCATAGACTGACTGAATATAGTTGAATATGCCGCCTATCAATAGACCTAATATACAACCAATAATAGCGATCATAAGACCTTCATAAAAGAAGATCCGTTGAATTAGATTATCAGCTCCACCGAGACCTTTCAATATCGTCATATCTTTTTGTTTGTCTAGTACAAGCATGGTTAAGGAACCAACAATATTAAAGATTGCAATTACACTGATCAAGGTCAGTATAAAGAAGACCACCCAACGTTCAACACGTACATTTTTATATAAGGTCGGGTTTTGTTTTTCCCTATTCTTTACAATATAATCTGGTCCTATTTTCTTTTGTAATGTCTGCCCAAATAAGTTGACATCTATACCATCTTTTAGGTAAAACTCGATCGATGAAACGCGGTTATATTCTCCGAGAACCTCTTTAGCAAATGAAATTGGCGTAATAATCAAATTGTCAAAATCTTGTTGATAGCGCAATACCCCTCCGGGAGCTATGGATCGTATATTAAACTCTTCAGCAGGATTGGAAGAATTTTTTACCCCTTTTCTCGGTGAATACACTTGAATTTGTTCCGAAGAGTTCTGCATAGGAATCGCCAGATTTGCCTGTACGCTTGCCCCTAGAATGGCAAGGTTAGCAGAATCATGTGCAAGTTTGTATTGACCATCTACGAGGATACTATCTCCAGTCTTCTTACTTAGCGATTGGGGTTCGACACCTTTTATATTTGCAATAAATTGTCTATTTGAATATTGCAGCAACACCTTCTCCTGTAAAACCTCGGTGTAATGAATCACATTGGAATCTTTTCGTAACTCAGTAAACACAGCTTGTTTGCTGTCAAAAAGTTTTCCTTTCTTGGGTTCAATCTTCAGCTCAGGTGCAAACTTGCTGTACATCGATAGTATCAGCTGCTCCATTCCATTGAATGAAGACAACAAGATGATTAATGCAGCACTACTTACCATAACGCCGATTACACTAATAGAAGAGATGATATTAATGGCATTAACTGATTTCTTAGAAAACAGATATCTTTTTGCAAATAGAAATGGCAGATTCATGACTTTTATCCTCGGATAAATGGATTGGAATTTTTTTCAAAGCCAATCGTTGTCGATGGGCCATGCCCCGGGTAAACGATGGTGTCGTCGGGCAAGGTATAAATTTTTGTTTTTATACTGTCTAAAAGCTGCTGGTGATTTCCCCCAGGAAGATCAGTACGGCCAATGCTATTGCGAAATAGAACATCTCCTCCGATCAAGAATTTTTGATCAGCTGAATAAAAGCAGATATGTGCAGGAGAATGTCCAGGCGCAAGAATGACCTTTAGCTCATCATCATCCAAATGAATGGTATCATCGTCATTTAGAAATGTTTCCCCAATTGGGGAAATGTCATATCGGATGCCCATTTGAGGAGCATAATTCTGAACCGCTACTAAAATGGGTACTTCACCTTCGTGGAACTGCGGAAGCAAGCCAAATTTTTCATGGACAAAACTATTCCCCAACACATGGTCAATATGACAGTGTGTATTTAATAGGAGTGTCGGCTTGAGTTTATTGTTTGCGATGAAAGCTAGTAGTTCTTGCTGATCTTGCTCGCCATACATCCCTGGATCAATGATAATTGCATTTCCCGACTCGTTATAAAGTAGGTAAGTATTTTCCTGATATGGATTGAAGGTGAATGTTTTGATCGTAAGCATAGTGGTAAAATTACAGTTTTTATTGATTTCTTACTATTGAAAGGTCAACTATTCCAGATTTCCCAGTTTTTTTCTGCTTGTAGAACCAACATTTCATACCCGTTTTTGATTCTGGCACCTTTTTCTTTGCTTTTTCGAAGAAATGCTGTTTCCTCTGGGTTGTAAATGAGATCATAGCAGAGGTGGTTCTCCGTTAAGTATTCGTAAGGAATGTTCGGATATTCTGCTGTATTGGGAAATGTACCAACCGGTGAACAGTTGATAATTACGGTATGGTCAACTAGGATAGCAGCATCGAGCTCATCATAAGTGAGCTGGCCTGCCTGTTTGGTTCTGCTGACCAAAGTATGCATTATTCCGAGTTGATTCAGGGCATAAATGACGGCCTTCGCGGCACCTCCATTACCTAATATTAACGCCTTCTTATCCGCCTGGGGATTTAATAGCGGTTTTAGCGATGCCTCAAAACCATAGGCATCTGTATTGTAGCCTTTAAGATGTGTTATGCCATCTGATGAATGGCTGATTCGAACACAGTTTACAGCTTGTATTGCATGAGCTTCTTCCGAGAGCTCATCCAAATAATCCATAACCTCTATCTTATAGGGAATGGTCACATTGACACCGTAAAAGTCTTTATTGGAAGCAATTGTTGTAAAATCGGCTATTTGAGCAAGTGGATATAAATCATAATCCACATCGGTAATACCCTCTTGATGAAATTTTTCTAGATAATATTTTTTTGAAAAAGAATGCCCTAACGGGTATCCTATTAAGCCTAATTTTTTCATTTGAATTGCGAAAAGTACGTTGTGGGAATAGGAATATATTTTCAATTTTAATATCCGGTCATTGCCATGCAATGACCGGATATGAGCCTCTTATATGTTAATCTTTCGGCTTTGTATATTTTTTTACAATTTCAGTAATAATCTGATTCCCTTGTAGCTGCGGAAGGTAATCAAAAAGAATATGATGCTTATCGGGATCTGTCGCCAGACCAAGCTCTAAAAAGTTCAGCGCTTCATTGTATTGTCCATTGGCAAATAGATAAGCAACCACACGATAATACAGTTCTGCTGCATTAGGATTTTGTGTGATGGCATCAGATATTACATCAATGGCTTCTTCAATTTTACTTTGTTCGAATAGAATGGAAGAATAATCGAGCCACGCATCTATATCCGTCGGGTTTAAAGCGACCACCTTTTTATAGGCCTCTTCTGCAAGATCTATTTGTTGTAGTTTGTATCGGGCATCGGCAATCGCAAACCAGTAATCGGGGTTTGTATCTTCCAGCTCCAATGCTTTTTTATAGAAATGAAGAGATTCAAAATAACGCTCTTCGAAATCTAAGGTCACCCCAATACCGAACCAGGCATCAGCAAGCTCCGCATCTAATTTGACTGCCTTTTTATAATAATTGCGGGCTTCCTCCATCTGCTCAAGTTTCTCATAACACTCTCCAATCGCACAATAGGTATCAGCACTTGGTTGCTCATATTCAAATGTTTGTTTGTATACGTCCAATGCTTCTTGATAGCGATCTAGATTAACAAGAGCGTTCCCCTTATTGAAATAAGCTGAAGAAAAGTCTTCTTTAATTAATATAGCATAGTCATAAGCATCCAGAGCTTCCTCAAACCGGCTTATTTTATGGTAAGAATTTCCTAGATTATACCAAGCATAGTAGGAGTATGGGTCTGAATCAATGTACTTCTTATAAAAGGAGATACTTTCTTCCTGTCTATCCAATACATCATAACAATAGGCCAATTCATAGAGTGCTTCTTGGTAATCCATATTGAGCTCAAGTGCTTTCTTTAGATAAATTATTGCCTTGTCATAATTCATTTGAGCTTGAAAGATCATCGCAATATGGAAGTAGACTTCATCTTTATTATCCAATAGTGGAAGTGCTTTGAAGAGCTGTTCCAAAGCATTGTCAAACTGGCCGATACTGCCTAATATGCCACCACGGATTAAGAAGATGTCTCCTTCTGAAGCTTCCAATAACTCCGCTTTATCAAGCGCCGCAAGTGCATTCTGATATTGTTGAATCGTTGAAAACAGTTGTGCCTGTTTCAGTAAAAAGGTAATATCAAAAGGGTGTTGGCTGATCGCAAATTCGGTAACCTGTAGGGCCTTAACAGGGTCATTTTTTTCAGCGTAGTAATCAATAATTCCTTCAAAAGCCTTGGAGTCAAAAAAATACTGATCCTCGTTTCGAAGCATTTCCTCATATCTGTCCACCGAGATTTTTCTTTCTTCGGGGTTTTCAAATTCAAAATCCTCTTCCATTCTCAAAAGTTTAAAACCAGTATTCTGTTCTTTAATTCAAAATACTAATTTCTTATCTAATTTGTTCGAACTAATTTTCCACAAATCGGATATCCTCCACAAAGTTAAGGATAAATACGGGTAAAATAAAAAAGCCGGCATTAGAGCCGGCTTTTAGTATAATGGTATAAATTATATACGATTATTTTTTGATCTCAACACGACGGTTTTGAACACGACCTTCTTCAGTAGCATTAGATGCAACTGGGTTTTTCTCTCCGTAACCGTTAGCAGTGATGCTTGATGAAGAAACACCAGCGTTTACTAAATATTGTTTTACAGAGTTTGCACGGTCTTTAGATAAAGTCACGTTATAAGCTTCAGAACCTTCAGCAGATGCATAACCATCTAATTGTACAGATGAATTGTTATCACGTAACTCTTTAGCCAATTTGTCTAATGTAGAGTAAGATGAAGTTTTCAATACTGAGCTATCGAATTCGAATTGAATTGGAGCGTAGTAACCGTTAGAAGTTACGTTGTTAACAACTGGCTCTGGGAATTTGATTGGACATCCTGAACCATCCACTGGAGTACCAGCTGGAGTACCAGGACATTTGTCAAATTTATCAGATACACCGTCACCATCAGCGTCAGCGCTTAATGTGTTAACAGTACCTTCTAAAGTGCTTACACGTTGTTTTAACGCTTCAACTTCGTTTCTCAATGAAGGATCTTTCAACTCATCGTACAATGTAGCAACTGGGTTAGCAAAAGTCAAGTTTTGTTTGTCTTTCGAACCTAAAGTGAATTCTAGACCAGCCATAACTGAAGAGAATTTACCTTTGTAAGAAGCTTGACGAGCAGGACCATAGATTTGATCATCAGTGAAGTTCATTGTGTAACCTAAGTTCAAGGCAACAACTTCTGATAATTTGAATTTAGCACCAACACCTACAGGAACGAATGCTGTTAATTTGTTATCGCGGTCACGTTTTGGATCACGGTCTCCGATAACGCCATCACCCCATTTACCTTTGTTATCATAAACAACTGTTCCAGAGAAATCATTGTTAGCATATTGAACAGGGTTGTAAGCCATAGCTCCCAAACCTACTTTAGCATAGAAGTTAACCGCATTTTCTCTTCTCAAGAAATCGATTGTACCCAATTGGAATACACCGTTTAAGCTAGCTGCCCAGTTTACACTAGTTTCTACCGAACGAGCGCCTAATTTGTTTTCTACAGCAGGACCAGAAAGATCATGATTGTAAGTTTTGATCTTACCACGGTTAGCTTCAACTTCTAAACCAAATAAGTGAGAGAATTGTTTACGTACTGTCAAACCATAGTACTCACCTACTTTATTTTGGAAGTAACCTACTTTTTGACCAAAAGCGTTACCGCCACCGATTACGTTGTTCGGTGTAGTGATACCACCTTGAACTCCGATAGACCAAGTTCTGTATTGTGATCTACCACCGAATACTTGTTGAGCTTGTGCTGTACCAGCGAAACCTAAAGCGGCAACTAATGTAGCAGCAACAGCTGTTTTTTTAATTGTAGAATAGTTCATACTCTTGTTTTTAAGGTTATTATTAATTTTAATTGTTTTCAAATTTAATTATTGTATTAACACAACGAATAGTACAATTGCCGTGCCAAAGTCTTAAAGTTATGTTAAAATTTTGTTTTTGTTTTATTTTGTACTAAATTAAGTATTTAATGTGAAACAACAAAACAAAAATCCGGTACGAAAGTACCAAATTTTTGTTTTGTTTCAATAGGTTTAAGAAAAAAATTAAGTATTTTTTTTCTAAAGCAAATAATGTACGACCAATAAAGACAACGCACCCAACAAAGCTGAAACTGGAATGGTTAATATCCAAGCCCATAACAAGCTGATTGTTACCCCCCAACGCACTGCCGATACACGTTTGACAACACCAACTCCGATTATAGCCCCTGTAATGGTGTGTGTTGTAGAAGCTGGTATTCCAAAATGCTCTGTGATACCCAACGTGACCGCTCCTGCAGATTCAGCACAAACACCTTCTAAGGGTGTTACTTTTGTAATCTTGGTTCCCATCGTTTTAACAATTTTCCATCCACCGCTCATTGTTCCGGCAGCTATTGCTGCATAACAAGTTAATGGAATCCACTCTGGCATGTGTTCAGTGGTTGGGACATAGCCACCAGCAACCATCGCTACAAGGATAATTCCCATGACTTTCTGTGCATCATTACCTCCATGTGCAAAGCTCAAGGCGGCTGAAGAAACAAGTTGCAATATCTTGAACCATTTTTCGGCAACACTTGGACGTGAGTTTTTTGCCAGATTGATTACAATCAATGTGATGATAACCGATATCGTCATACCTATAATAGGCGCAAGTACAATAAATGCAATAATCTTTAAGGTCGCGTCAATATTGATGGCATGGATAGGATCTGCGCCAAGAATGAAAGCATAAGCCATACCCGATCCTGCAAAACCTCCAATAAGCGTATGGGATGAACTAGATGGCACACCATAGTACCATGTAAATAAGTTCCAACCGATTGCTGCAAGTAACCCCGCAAAAATAACTTCTAAGGTAATGTATTCTTCCAATACTGTTTTTGCAATGGTATTGGCTACTTTATGATCTGTAAAGTAGAAGTAAGCTGCAAAGTTGAATATCGCAGCCCATAAAACGGCCATTGCTGGCGTTAAAACTTTTGTTGATACAACTGTCGCAATAGAATTGGCGGCATCATGGAATCCATTGATGTAGTCAAAAGCAATCGCAAGGACAATCACAACAACGAGTAATGTTGACATCATAATCTCGTAGAATTTTTGTGCACGTAAATCGAATGATTATGCATTTTTAACTAGAATGCTTTCTAATACGTTAGCAACATCCTCACATTTATCGGTTGCATCTTCCATTGCAGATAACACTTCTTTGTGCTTAATTAATGAAATTGCATCTTTTTCAAATTCAAAAAGGTCAGCTACAGCTTTATCGAAGATATAATCTGCTTTGTTTTCTACGCTATTGATGCGAACACATGAATCCGTAATATTACGGATATTTTTCAAATCTCTAAGCTCATGAATAGCTTTTGATACATGTTCGGTAGCTTCAACAAGTAAGTCGGCAATTTCAATCATTGGCTCAGTGGCCTTTTCAACCTTATAAAGGTCCATTCTGTTGGCGGCACCGTGGATAAAATCTGCGACATCGTCCAATGAACTTGCCAAAGAGTGTATATCTTCGCGGTCAAAAGGAGTGATAAAGTTCTTTCCCAGCTCCAAATGAATTTGATGCGTGATGTTGTCGCCTCTATGTTCCAAATCTTCCACTTTGCGTGTTAATTCCTTTTTCTTTTCAGGGTTGCTTGAGTTAACAATATCTTTTAACAACTTTGACATCTCGATCAAGTTGTTGCCGGCTTGTTCAAACAAAGGGAAGAATTTTTTATCCTTTGGAACGAAGTATTGAAAAATGCTATTTAAAGACATATCTTAAATTTATTTTTGCAAAAATAATACCTTAATGTTAAGTTAATGTTAACATTGATTTTGTTTAAACACAAAAGTGTCATCAATTGTTTAATTACCGGACTGAACTTTTTGTAAAGTAAAGCCAAATGTTGTTCCAATCCCTTCTGTACTACGCACATTTACGTTTTGCTGATGTGCTTCGACAATGTGCTTTACGATAGCCAATCCTAATCCTGATCCTCCAATATCGCGTGATCGACTTTTATCGGTTCGAAAAAAGCGCTCGAATACACGGCTCAGATTTTTTTCCTCGATGCCATAACCGTCGTCTGTAATTTCGATAAGAACCTGTTCAAACAGTGGGAAAATCTTAATTTTAGTTGTCCCGCTCTCTTTTCCATACTTTAGGGAATTGTCTATCAGGTTGTATAATACCTGATGAATTTTATTGCGGTCAGCTTTAACCCAATGGGGTGTACCCGCTTTGGGTTTGAATTCTATTTTGATATTGTGTTGTTTAGCTTTGTCTTCAAGAGAGTAGGTGGTGTCTTTAATGAGGTCGACGATATCGAATTTCTCTATATTCAGGACCATTTTTCCGGATTCCAGTTTGGATATTTCATCAAGATCCTGAATTAGGTAATTTAGCCGGTCTAGATTCCGAGCAGCCTTATCTAAGAAATTCTTGGCCATTTCCATGTCTTCTTCCATCAGGCCATCTTGCAGGGTCTCAATGTAACCTTGGGTCGCGAATAACGGCGTTTTGAATTCATGAGAAATGTTGGATAAAAACTCTCTGCGGAATTTCTCTTGTGATTTTAACTGCTCTATCTCATTTTTTTTATCTTTTGCCCATGCTTTGACTTCGTTCTCAGCATCTGTGATAGGATCCTCACTGACATGTTCTCCGATAGCATCTTTAAGATCCTTGCCGAGCTTAAGGTTATGAATTAGTTTATACATCGTATTGAGTCTACGATATATATATTTTTCAAATAGATAGTTAAATAGGAGGAAACTCGTTACCACAGCAACAAAGAAAATGATCAGCGCTGTCTGTAGGTCATGTTTATAATAAAAGCTGATCGTAGATATTGCAATGCCGACAGCTGCGGAGTTTGCCAGTAGTAATTGTTTAAAGTTCATTTGCAGAATAAAAAAGGCCCCTGATTTGGAGCCTAAGTTACTTATAATGATATTAATAAATTGTTAAAATTTTCCGATAATCGTTTTTGCTCCAGTAACCTTGTCACCAATGTTAACATTGATTTCTGTGCCTAAAGGAAGAAATAGATCTACGCGGGAACCGAATTTGATAAAACCAAACTCATTGCCTTGCACGACTTCGTCTTTTTCTTTTACATACCATACAATACGGCGCGCTAAGGCTCCTGCAATCTGGCGGAAAAGAACCTCCCGACCAGCTTTATCTTTGACAACGACTGTTGTTCTTTCGTTATCTGTAGATGATTTGGGGTGCCAAGCCACCAGAAACTTGCCGGGATGGTATTTAAAGAACGTGACTAAACCACTGATTGGGTTTCTGTTGACATGGACATTGACAGGAGACATAAATATAGATACCTGTATCCGCTTATCGTGGAAATACTCATTTTCCTCAGTTTCTTCGATAACCACAACTTTTCCATCCGCTGGACAAAGAATCACGTCATCCTGCGGGTTGACCACTTTTCTAGGACTTCTGAAAAACTGGACAACTGTGATGAATAGGAATGCTGATAGCGCATAAATAAACCATTTGGCGTATTGCGGAGCGTCATAATAATCCGCAACGGCATTGATAATGAAGATAAAAAGTACAGCGATCGCTAATGTGGTATATCCTTCTTTATGAAATTTCATATCTATTTATTTCTGCAAAGATAATTAATTACTCGAATTGTCTATTTGTCTTTCGATTTTAATTGAATGGGTATAGATTTTTCCGTCGTTACCCTGTGTGATTCCGCCAGATACTCTGATGAGGTCGTCTTGAGGCTGATTGTCTTTATACGTAGGGAAATAAAAGTCAATACTTCTCGCAATACGGCTCAAAATACCATCGAAAGACTCGTTTCCGGAATCTGATATTAACTTGAGACTCTTTAGATTAGTCATTCCGGTTTTCTTTACCTCCACCAGATAAGAAAAGTTAACCTGTTTGGTGATATCTAGTCCAGTTTTATTGAGATTGTCGTTAAAACGTTTGGTTAAGAAAGCATAAAAATTGGAATAATCATCAAAACTGCAAGACTTACCATTAAATAGTTCCGCTCGTATAAAATAGTCGTAAGGGAGGATACTTAACGACATGAAATCCTCATTATTTAGTTCTCCATCGTCGTCGTAGGTCGTTGTGAGCACACCATTTGCAAAGCGTTGAGTCACGGCGTAAATTGGTTGCTGACCTACATTGTAGAAATACGTATTCCAGTTTCCCTGTGGCCTGCCACTTTTTACCTTTCCTTTGCGTAGGTAGAAATCAAACCCAAATTCAGTAAATCCTTCAAACGGAATAGAAAATTCATAGTTTCCTTCACCATTTATTACTTCCTGTTTGCCCCTGTTGTCCCAGTAATCTTTTATAAAGTAGCCTTGTTCACTATAGGTAATGGTCAATAGAGGTTTTCCATCCGGGTAGTAATATTTCCAATCACCGGTCGGATGATTGTTTTGGAAATTGACCTCCCATTTCAGCACACCATTCGGATGGAAGGCTTGAAATAAACCTTCTTTTTTACCATCTTGATAGGAACCAATGAGTATTCTCGCTCCATTTGGTGCAAAATCGCGAAACTCTCCATCAAAAACCTGCTTTGCAAAATCAAATTTGCTCACTCGTTCAATCGTTTTAAACTCGCACTCTTTTGAAACCAAATAATAATATTTGTCAAAATAAAAACGAATCAATCCCTGGTCTAGTTTTTCATAGAATACAGGTTTTTCATCCTGTGCATGTAGCTTTGTAAAGCTACACACAGACAATAATAATAAGATATGGATGAGTTTTCTAATCATAACTTTAGTGTGCTTCTAGCCAATTTTTGCCTTCTCCAATTTCTACGATCAAAGGAACACTTGTTTTTATAGCATTGGACATTTTGTCCAAAATAATTTTTTTGAATACCTCGATCTCGTCTTTAGGTACGTCAAAAACCAATTCATCATGCACCTGCATGATCATTTTGCCTGTTAAACCAAGTTGCTCAACTTCCTTCTGAATGGCGATCATGGCAAGTTTGATCAAATCTGCTGCCGATCCTTGGATCGGGGCATTAATTGCGTTTCTTTCAGCGAATCCGCGAACTGTCATGTTTGCCGAATTGATATCTCTCAAATAACGTCTTCGTTTTAAAATTGTTTCAACGTAACCCTTCTCTTTTGCAAACTCGACGGCATCACTCATGTATTTTTTTATCCCTGTATATTGGTTAAAATATTCATTGATGATATCGGATGCTTCTTTACGAGATATGCCAAGATTTTGGGAAAGGCCAAACGCAGACTGGCCATAAATAATGCCGAAGTTAACTGCTTTCGCATTGCGACGTTGCTCAGAAGTAACCGCATCAAAATCCACATTATAGACTTTCGCAGCTGTTGCTCGGTGAATATCATGACCTTGGCTAAATGCTTCCATCATATTTTGATCTTTACTTAACTCGGCAATCAGGCGAAGTTCAATCTGCGAATAATCGGCGGAGAGGATCACGTTGTTTTCAGATCTTGGGATAAAGGCTTTTCTAACTTCTCTCCCCCGTTCGGTACGAATCGGAATATTTTGCAGGTTCGGATTAGTTGAGCTCAGACGGCCTGTTGCGGCAACCGCTTGATTATACGACGTATGAATGAGCCCTGTTTCGGGGTTTATCAATTCAGGTAGCGCATCAACATAGGTAGATTTGAGTTTTTGCATCTGCCTAAAGTTCAAGATATCTTGGACGATATCTGATTTGTGGGCCAATGCTAATAACACATCTTCACCTGTTTTATATTGTCCCGTTTTTGTTTTTTTAGCTTTAGGATCCAGTTGTAGTTTATCGAATAAGACTTCTCCCAATTGCTTCGGGGATGCAATATTGAAATTTACGCCCGCTTTCTCAAAAATGGATTCTTCGAGATTTTTAATGTCCTGCTCCAGTGTTTTTGAAAACTCTCCAAGTGCAGGAACATCTATTTTTACACCGTTTCTTTCAATTTCAGCGAGTATATAGACTAATGGGAATTCCACATCCTGAGCGAGCTGCATGGTGTCGGTCTCGACAAGAAGTGGTTGAAACACATTTTTTAGCTGTAGGGTAATATCTGCATCTTCAGCAGCATATTCTTTTATTTTTTCGACTTCAACGTCGCGCATATTCCCTTGTTTCTTTCCCTTTTCACCGATAAGTTCGGTGATTGATACCGGACTGTAATTCAGGTAATTTTCTGCAAGTACATCCATCCCGTGGCGGGTATCTGGATCAATTAGATAATGTGCAAGCATGGTGTCAAAAAGGGAACCTTGTACCTTTACACCATAGCGTGCTAATAACAAAATATCGTATTTGATGTTTTGTCCTATTTTCTCGATGTTTGGGTTTTCTAGAACTGGCTTGAAAATATCAACTATAGCTTGAGCACCCTCACGATCGGCAGGTGTTGGGACATAATACGCTTTAGCGTTTTCAAAAGAAAATGATAAGCCCACAATATCGGCAAGGTTTGCATCCAATCCTGTTGTTTCTGTGTCGAAACAAAAACTATCTAAAGAAGCAAGCTGTTGGGCTAGCGCTACTTGTTTTTTCGCTGTGTCGGCCAAAACATACTCATGTGCTGTATTATGTATATTATTTATTGCGGCATTTTCGACGCTGATTTCAGTGACAATTTCGGTGGTGGTAATTGTCGTTGTTGTTGTCGAAAATAAATCCATTTGCCCGTTTGTCGGATTGCTTTTTTCAAGTATGGAGAATTCTTCGCCGAAAACTCGTTTTCCAAGTGTTCGGAATTCTAATTCCGCAAATAGCGGTTCAAGGATTTCTTTCTTTGGATCTTCCAGTTCTAGGGATTTTTCATCAAGTTCAATGGGTACATCCAATAAAATAGTGGCTAATTTTTTGGAGATAAGCCCTTGTTCTGCAAAATTCTCCACGTTCTCGCGCATTTTTCCTTTGAGCTGATCCGCGTTAGCGATAATGCCTTCGACAGATCCGTATTCCTGAACAAGTTTTTTCGCTGTTTTTTCTCCAATTCCAGGTATACCAGGGATATTGTCCACGGCATCGCCCCAAAGACCAAGGATATCGATGACCTGGCAAACGTCAGAAATTTCCCATTTTTCAAGAATCTCTTTGACACCTTGTACTTCTGCTCCATTACCCATGCGTGCAGGTTTATAGATAAAGATATTTTCAGACACGAGTTGCCCGAAATCTTTATCCGGTGTCATGCAATAGACCTGAAAATCTTGCTTTTCAGCCTTTTTTGCCAGCGTACCGATAATATCGTCGGCCTCGTATCCATCCATGGTGATGATCGGAATATTGAAGCCCTCAATTAAGCGATTGATATAGGGGATAGAGGCCGCAAGGTCCTCAGGCATAGATTCGCGATGTGCTTTATAAGCTTCAAATTCAATATGTCGTGCGGTAGGTGCCGCCGTGTCGAACACTACTGCTATGTGGGAAGGTTGCTGATTTTTCAATACATCCAATAGGGTATTGGTAAATCCCATGATTGCTCCTGTATTTAACCCTGTTGAGGTAATTCGGGGAGTTTTGCTCAATGCAAAATATGCTCTATATATAAGAGCCATTCCATCTAGAAGAAATAGTTTTTTCACAAAATTGAATTTTAGTCTCCTTACAAAGGTAAGAAATTCATCAAAGGGTAAGTTTAATAAATTTTTCCGATTTTTGTACTATGACACATTTAATGCAACAGGATTTATGAGAGGACTGGTAACTAAATCGACAGGGAGTTGGTATCAAGTTTTGGGCGAAGATGATAAAAGATACGATTGTCGTATTAAAGGAAAATTTCGTACTAAAGGAATAAAAACGACTAATCCTGTTGCTGTGGGTGATTGGGTACATTTTGATGTGGAACCTGATCAGGAAAGTGCGGTCATTCACGAACTGGAACCTCGTCGAAATTATATCATTCGAAAATCCGTCAATCTGTCTAAGCAAACTCAAATTATCGGAGCAAACCTGGATCAAGCTTTTTTAGTGGTGACACTTGCCTCGCCGCCAACATCTTTAGGTTTTATCGATCGCTTTCTAGTAACAACGGAGGCTTACGGAATTCCTGCCGTAATTATTTTCAATAAATTGGATCTTTTTAGTGATGAGGGGTTGGAGATATTGGCAGACTATAAAGCTATTTATGAACATATTGGCTACCCCTGTTTCGAGGTTTCTGCGTTAACAGGTACCAATATCGACGTGGTCAAGCAACTGCTTAAAGATAAAATAACCTTGGTATCAGGCCATTCTGGGGTTGGTAAATCAACGTTGATCAATGCGATCGTTCCCGAATACGGGTTGAAAACTGGTGAAATATCAGATTGGTCTGACAAAGGAAAGCATACAACTACTTTTGCTGAAATGTTTGATCTTCCTTTTGGAGGGAAGTTAATTGATACGCCTGGTATTCGTGAGTTGGGAATTGTGGATATAGAAAAACAGGAGCTATCCCATTTTTTTCCAGAGATGCGCGCGTTGATGAATCAATGTCGATTTCATAATTGCAGGCATATCAATGAACCCGGTTGTGTCATTATGGAGGCTGTGGAAGAAGGCGATATTGAGAGTTCCCGCTATGATAGCTACCTCAGTATATATCATAATGAAGATAGTAGATCTTAATCTTTATAAAAATATAGCGCCTTCCTACATTAGGAAGGCGCTATATTTTTATAAAGCAAGTTAGGCGGCAGCCCTTATTGTATCGCTTGTGTCAAGTTTAAAAAGTCGCGAAGATAGGTACACTCTTTTGACGCGATGGTAAAGAATGGTGTATCTTTATATTGTGTGCTCAATTCTTTGAAGTACCTATTTTGCATTGAAAAGCGGTAAAAAGGATTTTTCAAGGGTGAATCATAATACTGCCAACGTGATTCATTGGTATAAACAAAATCTTTTTGTTCGCATTTGGCCAGCATAAAAGTGCATTTAGCCTTGAATTCTTTATTGGAACTGAGCGCGCGCGCTTTGCTATACCATTCCTTAGCCGATTTAGTCTGTAGGTAGTTTCGTTGCCAATGGAGTGTCGAGGGAGCGTGGTTATCTGTCGATGACCAATCGTAGGATACGATCGACCATGCATTGCCGTAGGTACTTGTCTGATAGATACCTGTAGCCATTTGAAAGTAATACTCCGCTTTTTTCTGATTATCTTTTTCCGTTTTTATCGCATTTTCCAACCGCGCCATCCGTTCAGCATATTTTAGTTTGGTTGTATTTTCCTTTCCGTATTTTTTGGGATAGTCATTTATCGTCACAACAAAGGGGTTGGGTTTGATATCATCTTCATCCGCGCTGTACCAGTTTTTAATTTCCTTTATTTTATGGTCTTTAGGAAGTGCTGCTAAAGTTTTTGCTGCTTTTTGGAAATCCAGTTCGCGCAAATAAGTTGTACCCAGTAATTCGGTGAGATAATCTTTATTGAAATGTTTGATATCCTTCAATAAGAATTTAGATAGGGTGTTCTGTTGGGAATTGTCCGACAATAAATTCCTTATTTTTAACAGGGTTTTAGGTGTAAGGCTATTTTCCCAAAAGTGCATTGTTGTCCACTGCATATTATCTTCCAATGAGTCTTTCACAAAGCCATAGTTGTAAAAAGCATCGGCCTTTACAGCAGCTAAACTAGCCATAGCGGTGTCTTGTGTGTTCAAATAGTGTTTTACAACAAGATTTTGTAGAATGTTCCGGCAGATTAAACTATAGTTGCTGTATTCAAAAGCACTATAACCCCAGTTTTGTTTGCGGATATCTTCTTTACCATCTAGTTTTGCTTTTTCTTCTAACCACGATAAGGTTTTGGTCAATTGAATTTCATCCAGCTGCTTACTGCTTTGCCAGTCCGTTAATTGCGTGAGCAATCGGGTAATTTGCAGCTGATCAATCAATTTTGGACTGAGGTCAGTCTCTTTTATTCCAGCAAGGTATTCTTTTGCTAAAGTATTTTCCTTATTCATCCAACTTAGGTAGGCAGCAGTAATAAGGCCCAATTGGGGTTGAACATATTTTTTGTCGCGATAAAGTTTTAGCGCAAAATTGCGGAGCGAATCCAGATGTAGCTTAACTTTTCCTTTATCGTCATTTTTACTGTAGTAATTATAATTATCGCTACTGAGGTAAAAAGACTCGTTCATTTCTGTTTCTATCTTATTGACTTCGCGTCCTAATAGTACCGCATTTACGGTATTGGCAGGATCGAGCTGATAGCAGTCGCTCAGATATTTCAGGGCATAGTCACTTGTCCCGAAGCCTATGATAGCATTGATGTTGAATCTATCGGCATCATTTTTTGCATATTGAAATATCTCGGCATCGCTGGCTGTAATATAATGGAAATTAGCATACGCGAGGATGCGCCTTTCCGGACTGGCGGTGAATAATTTGGAAAAGAGATAAGCTGCCCTTGCAGGATCTCCATTTTTGCGGACAGCCCCCGCATAGTTGGATAGTGCCCAATTGAGGATAGCTTCGTCTCCCTTAGCAGATTGCAGGTACTTTTCATAAATCGTCATGCTCTTGGCGTATTCCTGCCCAAATAGATATAAACGGGCGGCTTGATATGCATAACGGATATAGAGAAAGCTATTTTTGGGGTACTTGGAGATCTGCTGTTCGGCGAGTTCAGCTAATTGTGTGATTTCTTTGAAATTTCGGGTATCCGGATCCCAATAGTTATGTTGAATATTCGTAATGGGTTCCTGCTTTTTGGTGAACATAAAATAAGCACGTTCAGCTTCATGTTTTCCGTCAATCAATGTGCTTAAGAACGTATTTCCTTTAATGGAATCTGGCAGGCTGGTCCAAGCCGATTTTTGTTGATTGCTGGCTAAATTAGCGGTTGCAGCGTTGCTGTTGTACATCAATTGCTCGACATCCTTAACCTTGACCTGTGAACCGAGGTGCTTCACCCAAGTTTCGGCATTAATTAAACTTTCTTTGACTGGTGCTTCCTCCGTATAAAGAAATTGGTAGGGGATGAATTGAAAGGCAGAAAATCCATTGTCCTCCAGATTGGGGAGATAATATGTCGTTTGATTGTCGTAAGGATCCACTTCAGGACCACAGGCGATATTGGTTGCAATCTCTCCAAAGAAGAAAGCTAATGTGGTGCTAGAAAGCAGCAATAATTTTTTGTAATTCGGCATTGCCATGGTTTGCTAGTGTAGCTTGATCTAAATGATAAAAAATAATCCGGTGTTCTTTTCCTTTCAGCTCTCCCTTCAAAAATTTTGCCGTTTGTAGGAGCTCACCCTGATTGATGGATTCAAAACGTATAACATCTCCCTTTTTAAGGTTTGCTTTTGGGAGATCCTTTGTTAAAATATAGAGGTTCGTATTGGGGTTATGGGTAAATAAGGCCGAGTCTTTGATATCCTCTTCGTTGATATGCTTTGAAATACCGATGTAATTATTATTTCTGAAAACGACAAACCACTGAAATAGCGGTAATGCAATATCCATTTCCATCGGATAATTGCGTAATGTTCCGCTTAGGTAAGTCTTGAGGTCCTGTTGATTTAAAATGGAGTTCTGATTGCCAAATTGTCTGAGATTCCCCATATTGTAACACATCAACATGGCTTTTTTCACAGGCGGAATTCCGCTGGTGACCGTATTTTTGACTTGGTGGAGCCGCAGCGTAGCGCTCACGATAACATCTTTTAATGCCGGTAATTGCTGCAAATAGCTGAGCAGATAGAAAAATTTATCACGGGATGTCTTTGTCCAATCGCAGTCCAGTTGGAGTTCGGTAAATTTTTCTTTCCCGGCTTGTTGTATTTTAGCCGTCACAAACGGAACAATCTTATTTGCCAATCCCCTGATCTGCAGGCTATCCATCTCTGCAAAAACACGTTGGTTGACAAATACTACAGGAATCAATTGCTGTTCTTTGGGTATAGGTTGCGTAAACGTAATGGGACTAATAGGAACGGCTTGTACACCAGATGGATCGAAATCAATATCCATGATGCGGACATAGATAGATTTCGCGTCAATTTCTTTTAAGGATCGGCTTTCTGCGGTATCTACCTGAAATACGGTCTTCCAAAAATAGAAGCCCGTTTCATGCTTTGTTTTGGTGCAGGAACCTAAAAAAAGTAGAGATAGCGGTACAAAAAATAAAAATAGTTGTGTTTTACGCAGCATATTCACCTTATTTAGTCATAATTCAAACAAAATGGGCTTAATTTTGTTTGTTATTCAATAAAATAAAGACGAAATTACAAAGAGATTGTGACTTTATGAAGCCTATTTTCAAATGGATTCTTGGTATTGTAGCGTTTATCCTACTGGCGTTGGCTGGTGGTATTTGGTATTTTAGCAATAAGTGGAAGCCCCTTTTAGATACTAAAATCAAGCAGCTGGTGTCTCAAGCAACGGACAATTTGTATACTATTACATACGACGATATCCACGTCAACCTATTATTAGGCAATATAACAATAGACAATCTGCAGCTCGTCTCAGACAGTTCCGTATATAAAAAGTTGGAGTTGGTCAAAAAAGCACCAGATAACCGCTTTGAAATTTCCATCAATAGGCTGAAAATAAAAAGCTTTGGTATCCGGAGGGTATTGATGGAAAAGGAACTTTTTTTGAATGATATCACTGTCGAAACACCAACGATTCATGTCATCAATGAGGTACACCGTTATAACGATACGGTGAGTAGGGGACCTAAAAAACCATTGTATGAGAAGATAAAGGATAATCTGAAAAAAATTCAGGTGCGGGCTGTCAATTTGAATGATATCGATTTTAAATATACGCAGGTCCAAAAAGGGGTTTATCAAGATTTCGAAGTCAAGAAGGTCAAGGTTCGTATAGATGACGTTTTGATCGATTCGACTTCTGAGCGAGACAAGCAGCGCTTTTATCATACGAAAATGATTGATATTGAGGTGCCTGGTTTTACCTATAAAACTCCAGACGGGTTTTATAAGATAAACTTTGATCAGTTGAAAATCAATAGTAAAAATCGCAATGTCCTGTTGACTAAAGTTGCTTATCAGCCGACGCTGAATAAGGCTGCATATTACCGAAAGAAAGGTGAAGGTGGAAGCTATATGGTGCTGAAAATGGATACCCTGCTTTTGACGGGATTCAATTTTGCCGAGCTTTCCCGTGATAAGAAAATATATGCACAAAATGCACGCTTAAAAAATGGTTCTCTTTCGATTTATAGTGATAAACATTATAAAAGCCCACCCACCAGTCAGATTGGAAATGCTCCGCACATGAAATTAATGCAGATGTCGACACGCTTGGGAATTGATTCATTGATTTTAGATAATATAGGAATTACGTATGCTGAAATGAGTGATGAGTATAGTCAAATCGGTGCCATTACTTTTGATCACACGTATGGTACGATATTGAATGTGACAAATGATTCGACAAAATTGCTTAAGCAGAAGCTCATGCGTGCAAATTTGAGCAGCAATTTTATGAATGCAGGCAAGCTTTCTACCAACTTCGTTTTTGATATGACCTCTAAAGTTGGGGCCTATACCTACAAGGGCACACTTGGGAAAATGGATCTAACAGTCGTTAATAAAATGATCCGGCCATTGTTAAATGTTGAGGTTAAATCGGGCAATCTCAGTCAGATTACATTTGACATATGGGCCAACGATTACCGTAGTAAAGGAACCTTTAAAATGGATTATGATGATCTCAAAGTTAATATCCTGTCGGAGCCAGGTGATGATGGTCGTCGAGAAAAAAAGGGGCTGCTGTCTTTTATGATTAATCAGGTGTTGTTTAATCCGGGCAATCCGGATTTATACGGTAAATATACGGTAGGGCATATCAATAAGCGCAGGGACCCCAATCATCCATTTTTTAAAGCGATGTGGCAGACTTTGTTGGTTGGAATTAAGCAATGTGTCGGCCTTGGTCCAGAACGGGAAGCTAAATTAATGAACACAGCTGGAAAAGTTGAAAAAGTCGTTGGGGGAATCAGCAAGGCCAAGAAAATGATTTCAAGTATATTTAAGAAGCACAAAACGCCTGAGGAGTTGCTGAAGGAAGAAAAAGAAGATGAGGCCAAAGAGGCGGCAAAGATTGAAGAGAAAAGGAAGCGTGACCGTGAAAAGGCTGAAAAGGAACTCGAGAAAGAAGGGGCGGGAAATTAAAGATCCGTTTCACGTGAAAAGGTTGCCTTGATTAAGTCGGCGCGCCAAAAAACACAACGGAGATAGATTTGCATTTATTGACAGATTTATCTTAGTTTGAGACATTATGATAGATTCGATTTTAAGTTTTATCCGATTTGTTTTCAAATATAAAAATGGGCTTGTAGACAAAATCATGTTCTATGTGAGCATGATTTGTGCTGCAATCGTTATATTTAATGTAGGCTATGTTACTGATCCTGCACTAGGGAAATTGCTGGGTAAAACAATTCATTATCTTTTCTTTGTGCTCTTTTTCATGATTGCTCTCCGCGAGTCATCCTCCATTTACGCACTCAAAAAAATTGCTGTGGAGCATTACTCGGGCTTGGTTATTCTCATTTACTTTGTATTTATTCTTATTGCCCGTTTTGCAGGGTTTGGAGCACTCGCTGTTTTTTCAAGAGAACAGTGGGTTTATCTCGGAATCTATCTAATTTTTATCGCGGAGCTGTCGAAGAGCACACTTTTCTTTGATAATTTTTATTTTAATCCGACCATATTATTTGTCATCAGTTTCCTCGCTCTTATCCTGCTTGGCACGGTACTCTTGATGTTGCCGCGGACCACGGTAGAAGCTCCGTTAAGTTTTGTGGACGCCTTATTTATGGCAACAAGCGCTGTTTGTATCACGGGCTTGTCGGTTGCCGATATTTCAACAAATTTTAGCATGTTCGGACAAACTGTGGTCATTGTCTTGATACAGGTTGGAGGATTAGGTATTATGACATTTACAGGTTTTTTTGGTTATTTTTTTTCGGGTGGATTTTCATTTAAGAATCAATTGATGTTTGGTGAAATTTTAGGTGAAAATAAAGTAGCCTCCGTCATTAAAACCTTATTGACCATGATCTTTATTACGCTGCTGTTTGAATTGCTTGGAGCGATACTGATCTTTAGTACCTTGGAAAGTGCTAATTTTCCAAATTTGGGGAGCATGGTTTTCTTTTCGATCTTTCATTCCATTTCGTCATTCTGTAACGCTGGATTTTCGATTTTATCTGGAGGAATTACCCATGAAGCCTATAAATTCAATTATCCGTTCCAATTGGCATTGTCCTCGCTTTTCATTCTGGGCGGTTTGGGGTTTGGAATAGTATTGAATTTCTACACCTATATGAAAGAATCCATATTGCTTTATTATCACCGATGGATCACAAAGAAAAACTATAAGCATAAAGCATGGAGCTTTAGCTTTAATTCTAAATTGGTGCTGGTCTGTAATGCGATTATTATTGTAGGTGCCACTTTGTTTTTCTATTTCTTGGAGCGAGGGAATACACTTTCTCTTGAAAAGGGAATCGATGGGGAATGGGCGACTTCCTTCTTTATGGCCAATGCGGCACGTTCGGCAGGTTACAATAGTGTTGATTTGAGTTTTGTTGGGCCACCAACTGTTTTTTTGATTATGCTGCTGATGTGGGTCGGGGCCTCTCCCGGATCTACTGGTGGGGGAGTAAAGGTAACTACCGTTGCTGTTTCACTGTTGAATATTGTTTCGCTGGCTAAAGGAAAAGAATATATAGAGATTTTTAAAAGGCGAATAGCAGGCGAGTCTGTTAACAAGGCTTTTGCGATTATTTTATTGTCGTTTTTTGTGGTTGGATTCAGTTTTTTTGTGCTCATTTTTACAGATCCCGATAAGAGTATGAAAGCACTCCTCTTTGAATCACTATCAGCCTATACAACATGTGGATTAAGTTTGGGGATTACACCGTCGCTCAGTACGGGGGGGAAATTAATTATTGCGTTGACAATGCTTGTTGGACGTGTTGGGATGTTGACGCTATTGGTAGCTTTTATTAAAAATACAACCCGGAGAAATATTGTATTTCCGGAAGAAAAAATCTTGTTTTAAGCAGACAAGTGACCGTTTTGGCTAAATTTGATGGCTTTATCAGCAGAATATGAGCATATAAATTGAAAGATAGCTTGGAAATAAAGGTAAATTTATTTTAGTTTGAGATATGAAGTATATTGTTTTAGGATTGGGGCATTTTGGACGTTCTTTAGGGGTACATCTTACTGAACTCGGGCATGAGGTGATTGGTGCCGACCGAAATCTCAGTATCGTTGAACAATTAAAGGACAAGATAACGCACACGGTATGCCTAGATACCACCGACCGAGAAGCGGTATCGTCATTACCGCTTAAAGATGCTCATGCTGTCATTGTTGCAATTGGAGAGGATGAGGGAGCTTCGCTCATGACCGTGGCGCTCTTAAAACAGTTGAAAGTTAAACGCATCATTGGTCGTATTGTTTCAGATTTACAAAAAACTGTGTTGGAGGCCATGGAAATCAATGAATATATCATGCCGGAAGAAGAGGCTGCTGAGCGGTTGGCAATGCGTTTAGACAATATTGATATCGTCGATTCGTTTAAAGTCTCGGATAAATACTCTATTGTCGAGACTAAAGTTCCGGCGCGTTACGTGGGGATGACCTTGCGTGAAGCGAACCTGACGAATTTATACAAGGTGATCGTCTTAACCACCGTGAAAATTACAGAAATGAAAAAGGATGGTGTGACTAAAGAACAAAAAGAAGCTTCAGGAATTGCCGCATCGGAAACGATCATGGAAGAGGGGGATATTTTGGTTGTTTTTGGTGAGCTATCCAATATTAATAAGTTAATTCAAAAAGGAGAATAAAATATGTTATTGACAACAACAGGTACTATTGAGGGACACCAAATTGAACGCTATTTGGGAATAGTCTCTTCCGAAGTGGTTCTGGGGGCAAATGCAATCAAGGATATGATGGCGGGTTTTCGCGATTTTTTTGGCGGAAGATCCAACTCTTATGAACGCGCATTCCAGGAAACCCGTGAAGCAGCGCTGCGTGAACTTGAAGACCGTGCACGCGCCTTGGGCGCTGATGCGGTCGTTGGGGTTCGACTGGACTTCCAGACGGTAGGAACAGGAGGAATGATGATGGTGGGCGCAACGGGAACGGCGGTAAAAATGAGATCTTAATTACAAGGGGGCAAAAAATTTTGCTCCCTTTTTTATGTGTCCCTCGCTAAGGCAACCTTTCAGCTATTGAGTGCCCAAAGGCTTGCCCCGGTTTTTCTAGACACCTTCTATTTATGTATTTAAAAGGAAGAGCGATCGATTGCCGAGTCAATACAGCTAACACCTTGCTGTTAACAGGACACTGAGCGATAATTATAATTGTATATAAAAACAAATTTATCTAAGTTTGGCTTTTAAGACTTTTAAACAACCTAAGAAGGTAAATGAAATCATCGAGATTTATCAAACCGCGTATAATGTGTTCATAGATACAACGAAAAGCAAGTTATGAATGAACGATTATTTGGTAAGTTGAATAAATTAGATATATTCATCACCTTAAAATGACAAATTTATACGGATGAAAAATTGGTTTAAGGCGAATTCAGCACATTTGATCGTTATTGCGATATTTATTGCGCTCGTATTTTTTTATTTTACCCCTGTTTGGCAAGGAAAAACACTGGCGCAGTCGGATGTGGTACAGGCGCAGGCGGCGCAGAAGGAATTATTTGATTTTAAGGCAAAGGATGGTAAAGCGCCCTTATGGACTAACTCGATGTTTGGCGGAATGCCGACTTATCAAATTTGGCAAGAAAATGAGAATAACATTGGTACCTATTTCTTAAAAGCCGTTAAGTTCGCCTTTCCGAGCCCAATGGATACGGTGCTATTTTATTTGTTGGGGGCTTATTTCCTTTTTAGTGTCTTACGGATCAAACCCTGGCTTGCCGCAGTCGGCGCAATAGCCATTGCATTTACATCCTATAATTTTATTTATATTGAAGCTGGGCATATAACAAGGGCCAATGCAATCGCATTTATTCCGCCTGTTATTGCTGCGGTTATTATGTGTTATCGGGGAAGTAAATTGTGGGGGCCTGTATTATTGGCGTTGTTTCTTTCGCTGGAAATTCGCGTCAACCACTTACAGACAACCTATTATCTGTTAATAGTCCTCATGGTATACGTGATTTTCACGTTCATCGATGCACTTAAACAAAAGCAATTAAAAGGTTTTTTTATAGCTTCAGGAAGGCAGATTATTGCAGTGGTCATCGCTTTGATGGTAAATGCATCTATTTTATTGCCGACTTGGGAATATAGTAAATTAAGTACGCGTGGGCATGCCAATATCACGAAGGTTGATAACAACAATGCTAAAGAGAAAGGGCTTG
This sequence comes from Sphingobacterium multivorum, assembly GCF_039511225.1. Classification (NCBI taxonomy): domain Bacteria; kingdom Pseudomonadati; phylum Bacteroidota; class Sphingobacteriia; order Sphingobacteriales; family Sphingobacteriaceae; genus Sphingobacterium; species Sphingobacterium multivorum. The sequence goes on along the minus strand of NZ_CP154261.1, from coordinate 5,827,061 downwards.
ATAAAGAATATGCCTATGAGTGGAGCCAAGGGATTGGTGAAACCATTACCTTTTTAATTCCGAATGCCTATGGTGGTTCAACTGGAGGACAATTGGACGAGAAATCACATGTCGCTAAGTTCTTAATGGAACGAGGAGGGGCGTCTGAGATTCAAGCTGGCCAGATGGCGCAAGGCATGCCAACCTATTGGGGCGACAAACGTTTTACTTCGGGACCATGGTATTTTGGGGCAGGAGTTTTCTTCCTATTTGTGTTGGGCCTTGTTATTGTCAAGGATCGCTTCAAGTGGTGGATTTTGGCAACAACCATTTTAGCATTGCTTTTGTCATTTGGAAAAAACTTTACCCTTGTATCGGATCTGTTCTTTGACTATTTCCCCATGTACAATAAGTTTAGGGCTGTTGAATCTATTCTTGTTGTGGTTTCTATTACAGTGCCAATGATGGCGATTATGGCAGTAAATGAACTGTTAACACGTGCTAAGGAGATACCAAACTTAGATAAAAAAATCTTATATACTTTTATTGGAGTCGGTGGAGTCTGTCTGTTGATTGCCATAATGCCGGATCTCTTTTTGAATTTTGGAAATGCGGGGCATAGCAATTTGGTAGAAATGTTAGAGCGTCAGATCGGTGATAAGGCCTTTGCGACAGAGTTGGCAAACCAGTTGGTTCTGGATCGCAAAGATATCGCGAGTAAAGATGCCTACCGTTCTTTTTTCATTGTTTTGCTGACCTTTGGATTCGTTTGGGTCTTTTTAAAGAAAAAACTGAGCGAGGGTGTATTATTAGGGGCTTTGCTCGTCTTATTCCTGTTTGATTTATGGAGTGTAGATAAGCGCTTCTTGAATGACAAATCTTTTATGGAGAAGGGGGCTACAGCACAGCAAGTATTCCAACAACGGGAAGTGGATCAATTGATCTTAATGGATAAAGATCCAAGCTACCGCGTGCTTGACTTGACTTCGGATCCGTTTTCGGATGCCCGGCCGTCCTACTTCCATAAATCCTTAGGCGGATACCATGCAGCAAAATTAATGCGTTTCCAGGAAATTTTGGAAAATCAATTTAATGGCGCCCTTAACGAAGATGTATTGGATATGTTCAACGTGCGTTATTTGATTACGACAGATCCTCAGAATCAGTCACAACGCATTGTAAGAAGAAGTACAGCTGCAGGAAATGCTTGGTTTGTAGATCGGGTAAGTTTTGTGAAAGGAAACGCCGAAGAAATGCAGGCAATTAGTTCTTTTGATCCACATAAGGAGGCCTTTGTGAATCAACAATATCAAAATGAGATTAAGGCTAAAACATCGACTGCTTCAACGACAGGGGAGATTAAGTTGACCTCCTACCATCCCGATAAAATGCAATATGAATATACAGTTGCCAATGACGCTTTTGCTGTATTTTCTGAAGTATTTTACGATAAAGGATGGAAAGCTTATGTGGATGGAAAAGAAACGCCAATTATTCGTGCGGACTATATCTTAAGGGCACTGCAGTTACCTGCGGGAACGCATAAGGTAGAGTTTGTTTTTGATCCAGAGTCACACAAATTGGGTAATTTATTGACTTTAATCTCGTCTATTGTTCTTGTATTGGGAATAGGGACGGCGATATATTTCTCCTTTAAAGGGAATAAAAAAGAAACAGCGGCTTAGCTGCTGTTTCTTTTCGAATTGTTTGAGCTTTAGAATAATTTGAGCTGCGGGTCGGTTATTCTAAAGCTCTTTCTATGATGCGGCGTAGACCCATGCGCCAATACAGCTGATCTGTGTTTAACTGTTGGGTACCCTTTGTTGTTGAGCCAGTCGTAGTGGGGATAATCCACAGCAATGTTGTCCATATATTCATCCCGATAAGTTTTGGCCAGAATTGAAGCAGCTGCGATCGACAGATACTTGCCATCCCCCTTGACGATACATGTATGCGGAATTTGTTGATAGGGAATAAACTTATTTCCGTCAACGATGATATACTCCGCTTTGGTCTTTAAGAGATCAAGCGCCTTGTGCATGGCTAAGTAGCTTGCATTATGGATGTTTATGCGATCTATTTCTTCAGCCGAAACACTAGCAACAGCAAATGCGAGAGCTTCGCGTTCGATAATTGGCCGCAATATCATCCTTTTTTTCTCACTAAGTTGTTTAGAGTCGTTAAGGAGATCGTGGTAATAGTCTGTTGGAAAAATTACAGCTGCCGCGAAAACAGGTCCCGCCAAACAACCCCTGCCTGCTTCGTCACAACCCGCCTCTATCCACTGCTCCTGATAATATGATAATAACATGTTCCGCCCTTAAAATAGCCGAAAATACAAATAAATTTACACTAATCTATTGTAACTTCTGTGTGAATATTGGCCATTTACATTAATTAACACTAATAATGTCTTCTTTTGTAAAGATTTAGAGCACTGAACTATTAATGCTGAAGTAATTTTCATTGGCAAAACAAAAGTTTGTTCTGGTGTAGGCCATATGGTTTCAACATTAAACTTGAGCAATAATTTTAGTGTCGAAGATTTATCAATTATAGAAATATAAAAATACGTGTTATGAGAGGCTTTATGCTTTTTTTGTTTAGTATGCTGATGGGATGGACCGTTTATGGCCAGACGAAGAGCGTGCAGGGAATCTTGAAAGATGACAAGAATCGAATTGTCGCCGGTGCAACGGTGAAGTTGACATCAAAGTTGGATTCCATGACTACAGGATCCAATATGGCGGGGATTTTTATCTTTGATAAGATCAAATCCGATACCTTTAAAATTACCGTTTCAAACTTAGGCTTCGAGCGTTTTGAAAAGGAATTTAGTATTCCCAAAGGCGAGTCAAAATATATAATTCCAAGTTTAACTTTACAACAGAATTCACAGATGCTGCAGGAAGTTGTGGTTGATGGTGTCCCTACTGTCGTTGTTAAAAGTGATACCCTGGAATACACCATGAAAGATCTAAAGCTCCGCGATGGCGCCGTTGCGGAAGACGCTTTGAAGAAGTTGCAAGGCGTAGAGGTTGATAAAGACGGTAATGTAACGGCACAAGGTGAATCCGTAAAACGGGTTCGTATTAATGGTAAGGACTTTTTTGGTGGAGATGTAAAGACTGCTACCCAAAATCTACCTGCAAATATTATCCAAAAGATGCAGGTCATTGATGATTATGGTGATATGGCCAATGTCACTGGCAATAAAAACGGTGATTCGGAAAAGGTATTAAATATCCAGATTGACCCCAAATACAATACGGGACACATGACTACACTACGAGCAGGCGTGGGAACCGAAGACCGTTACCAAGCTACAGGGATGTGGATGGGAATGCGTGAAGGCGAACAAATTTCGGTGCTGGGAAATTTGAATAATACCAATGCGCCATTATTTGATTTTAGTACTGTAGGCGGTGGTGCACGTCGTGGCCAAGGTGGCGGTGGCCGTCGCGGTGGCGGCATGTTTGGTGGATCGGACGGTTTGACAAAAATTGGTTCCATAGGACTGAATTACCGCAAAGACTTTAATGATAAACTGACTGTTTACGGTAGCTATAGTTTTAGCCATAGCAACAATACAACGCTATCCCAACGTTTTCAGGAAAATACACTGCCTAATATAATGCAGACGGACAGTGTGACATCCAATTCGAACACGGTTGGCGATAGCCATCGTTTCGAAGCAAATGTCGAATGGAAGCCTACAACGAAAGATTATATCAAAATATCACCTCAGTTTGGTTACGACAAGAGCGATGCAACGACAGGTACGAATTCGCTCACGTATCGTAGTAGTGTATTTAATAATTCTCAGGCGCAAGATATTGTTGCCAATTCCACTGCACCGAGATTTGGGATTAGCGGGTTGTATAATCATAAATTTAATGATAAAGGAAGGAATGTTTTTGTAAACATGAACTTCAATAATGCAAAAACAACGAAAGATCAGAATGCCATTCTAGATAGGTTGTTGGCCGATCCCAACAATGCAAATGCTCCCTTAGATTCGATCTATGAGAAGACGATTCTGGAAGCAAATAATAAAAGTTGGAATGGAGGCGCTTCGGTGAATTATACAGAACCTGTCTCCGAGAAAGGAAAAGTAGAGTTTACCTATGATTTCAACAAAAATAAGTATGATAATTCGAACAAACAGCAGGGGTTCGATCGGGATGGAAACTTAATTGCTGAGGATCCCAAATTGAATTTTGATTACAATTATGATTACTCCTTCACAACACATAAAATAGGCGCAAACTATTTGTATAGTGGCGATAAAATAACCTATTCCATTGGAGCTGCAGCTCAACCTTCCCAATTAAGAGGTGATGCGATCAGTTCAGGCTTAGTCGTTCCAATTCATCGCAACAATATGAACTGGATGCCTATTGCACGTTTTGAGTATAAATTTTCGAGACAGTCCAATATCTCTGTCAATTATTCGGGAACACCGAATGAGCCTTCAGTAACGCAGATCTTGCCCTTTGATATGAGTACAAACCGGACCAGTATCGTAATCGGTAACGCCAATCTGAATCCGGAATTTAGCCATCAATTGAATGTACGGTTCCGTAAAAATGATTTTCAAAAAGGAAATAATTTCTTTGCGTTTGTTAATGCCGGCTTGACTAACAACAAGATTGTGAGCTTGAGCAAAAGCTATTTTGATGATTTAATGGACTATCAAACTGGACAAACAAATTCTACGTTAGTTTCTGAAACCCGCTACTTGAATGAAACAAGCGATAAACCATTTAATGTGAGTTCTTTTTATCATTACGGAAAATCATTGAAAGAAAAAACATATAATATTATGTTAATGGGAGGGGTGTCCTACAATAAAAATATTGGATATGTTTCCACGGAGAAAGATGATAACATCGGTCAAAAGAACGTCGCCCGGAATATTGTATTAAATCAAGGTCTGATGTTTAGATACAACCCTTCGGAGAATTTGGAAATCAATCCGGGAGTACGCTACCAATTTAATCATACGGAGAATTCATTGACAAATCGTACGACGAATGTTTCTTCTTGGACACCCACATTGATTGGCTCTGTTAACATCACAAAAACAACCATTTTCGGAGCGGATCTATCGAAGCAATTCAATAGTGGTTATGGAGCTGGTATCAATGCAAACCCGTTTGTCATCAATACGTACCTTGAGCAGAAGTTCTTGAGTCAACAACGTGGTACAGTACGTTTACAAGCATTTGACTTATTGAATCAGCAAACGAATGTTTCCCGGACAGTGAGTGAATCTATGATTACGGATAGCCGTACCAACCGTTTGGGACGATATTTTATGATTTTGTTTACATACAAGTTCCAAAAATTCGCCATGGGAAACCCTGAAGGCGAGAACAGATTCCCAGGGGGGATGAGACCTCCGCGCATGTAATTTGAATAATCTTATTGCGATAGGATATAAAAACGGTCATAGTGATTTCGCTATGACCGTTTTGCGTTTAAAAATGCCTAGTTTTGTGACGGCTTCATGTGACCCTACGGTTTGAAGATTGAGCAAAGTGGCAAAAAATGATAGATTATATATTTTTTGTCGGAGAAGATGGTCAAGGTTAGTGGGCGCGCAAAAATAGATAAACTAAAAGAAGCTACAGCAAGTTTGTACTGCATGGAATACGAAATTATTAGACTTTCAAACGGAATACGCGTAGTATTTCAATATCAGAATTTACCGGTTACACATGTATGCATGGTAATCAACGCCGGGTCTCGGGATGAGACTGTGGGGAAGTTCGGTGTTGCCCATTTTATTGAGCATCTACTATTTAAGCGGACGGAAAGACGTTCTACACAGCAGATTATAAATCATTTGGAATCGGTTGGGGGAGATTTGAATGCCTATACAACGAAGGAATATACTTGCGTCCATGCGTCTATACTTCGTCCTTATTTAGATCGTGCATTAGATCTTTTTGAGGACATCTTTTTTCACTCCACTTTCCCCGAAACAGAATTGGATAAGGAGAAGTCTGTAATCGTAGATGAAATGGCTTCTTACTTGGATAGTCCCGAAGAGTCAATCGTTGACGATTTCGAAGACCTTATATTTCAGGGCTCCGGATTGGGACACAATATTCTGGGATTGGAGGATCAGCTCCTTGCATTACAAAAGAACGATATCGACGATTTTATGCGGGGAAATTACGATACCAATGAAATGGTTATCGGTATCACCGGCAATTATAGCCTCAAAGAGGTTGAGAAATTGCTGCACAAGATCTTTGGTGGGGTTCCAGCAAATAGAATTATGCGGATCAGAAATGATGTCAATCCGATTATTGAACAGCATATTGCTGTTGCAAAACCAATTAATCAGGTTCATTACATGCTTGGATCTTTGGCATATGGTTATCGTGATGAGCGTAAGACAGGGCTATTGCTTTTGAACAATATGCTTGGTGGCATGGGAATGGGGTCTATTCTGAATCTGTCTATTCGGGAGAAATATGGAATTGCCTACACGATAGAATCGAACTATACGATATTCTCGGATACAGGTTTGTTTAGTATCTACCTTGGTACAGATGAGGAAAAAGTGGAGAAGGCTAAAAAACTTGTCTTTAAAGAACTTGCTAAGATGTGTGAACAGCCACTTTCCGAGACGAAGATTAAGAAAGCAAAGCAAAAATTCATCGGACAAATTGCCCTAACAGAAGAGAACCGTATGAGCATGATTATATCAGCGGCAAAAAATGTGATGGACTATGATCGTGTTATCTTATTGGATGAAGTCATTGAAAAGATTCAGCACTTGACGAGTACAGAGTTGCTGGAAATAGCACAAGATGTATTTGATCCGAAGAAGATGTTGTCGCTTAGTTTTGTTCCCGAAGATTGAATTTAAGGCCCTACAATATTCCGTAAGAGGTAGTGGATCGATCGGCCAAGAATAGGAATAATAGCTGGCTGAAATGAATTTATATTGCATATAAAAAGCAATTTATCTAAGTTTGCGCTTAGGGGAATTCGTTCTCATCAACCATTGACTGCAAAAGGCAGATTCAATACCTATGGTAGCAGACAAATAAACGAATAAAAAATATAAGGGATGAAAACAGCATATGTATTTCCTGGTCAAGGAGCCCAATTTGTTGGAATGGGGCAGGACCTGTATAACTTAAATGATGAAACGAAAGCTTTGTTCGAACAGGCTAACGATATTTTAGGATTCCGTATTACGGATATTATGTTTTCCGGTACAGACGAGGAGTTGAAACAGACCAAAGTAACCCAACCGGCTATTTTCTTGCATTCGGTCATTTTGGCAAAAGCATTGGGAGAGTCTTTTCAACCGGATATGGTTGCAGGCCACTCATTGGGTGAGTTCTCAGCCTTGGTAGCAGCAGGAGCATTGAGCTTTGGAGATGGCTTGAAATTGGTTGCACAACGCGCCAATGCGATGCAAAAAGCATGTGAGCTTCAGCCTTCAACGATGGCTGCGATATTAGGTCTGGAAGATGCTATAGTGGAAGATATCTGTGCTAAAGTTGATGACGTTGTTGTGGCAGCGAATTATAACTGTCCCGGACAATTGGTGATTTCGGGATCTATTGAAGGGGTGGATAAAGCTTGTGCTTTATTGACCGAGGCTGGTGCTAAGCGCGCATTAAAGCTAAATGTGGGTGGAGCATTTCACTCACCATTGATGGAATCTGCCAAAGTGGAATTGCAAGCGGCTATAGAAGCTGTAGATATTTTGTCGCCTAGCTGTCCGATTTATCAAAATATCGATGCCAAACCACAGACAGATCCAGCGGTTATAAAACAAAATCTGATTGCGCAATTGACTGGCGCTGTACGATGGACGCAGACGGTACAAAATATGTTGGCCGATGGTGCAACAGCTTTTGTAGAAGTTGGCCCAGGCAATGTATTGCAAGGCTTAGTAAAGAAAGTCGACCGTCAGGTGCAGACTTCTGCGGCTTCAGTGACCGCGTAACATAATATTCAGTATAAAAAAGGAATTATTTTGCTGTGCCCTCAAAAAGTGTCCAACTTTTTGAGGGCATTTTTTATGAACGAAAAATCGGAATCACATTAAGAATTACCTGTAAAAATGGATAAGACATAGCGATCAATTTCGGAGATTACTCGGTGCTTCTTCGGTGCTTGTTCGGAGCTCGTTCGGTACTTCTTCGGTTGCAAGCGAAGAAACACCGAACAAGCTCCGATCGATATCCGTTTTTTAACCGAGAGAATGCAGAATCAACTAGGAGCGTAAAAACTATTTGTCCTTAAACATACTATAGTGATCTTTCATGACCTGCAGCACGAAGTCGTTGGGAGTCATTTTTTCAGGATGTTTGACTTCCATAACCGCTTCAAGACGTTGTACCAAAGCTGTTAAAATTCCTACATCTCTTCTGTCAAAAGCTGTTTGATAGATCTCTTTGACCGAATTGGCATCCTTGTCGCTCAATTTGATAACCTGCGGAAATAAAATTGGATGATTGTCAAAAGTCTCTTCGTAGATTGTGTCGCTCAATTTTAAAGTAGGTTTGAGGCTTATAACCGAAGTTTCCGCGGCAATATCTCCAATGCGTTGTCCATTTTTGGATAAAACGATCGAAGTAATGGCGACACCGCCCATCGTCATCCAAATATCTACGATAGATAGGCTCCATCTGGACAAGTATTGATAAAAGTTGGCCCGCGAACCGTCAAGTTTAACGACCTTTATTTTCATGATCTTCTTGCCTACTGTCTGACCGCCAAAGGCAGTTTCGGTAATCAATGTATAAAAAAACGCGGGCAACGTCAATGCCATCATAATACCATAAAAGAGATAAGGATCTCCGCTGGTGCTATTTATACTGTCCAATAGGAAAAAGCAAAAGAAATAATAACAGACTATAATAAAATAATCTATTGCAAAAGCGATCATTCTTGAACCAAGACTGGCAAGATTATATTCGATTTTTACATTTTGTGCTGTATTGATCTCAAGCTTATTCATATGTAAATTATTTGAATTTAATAGCAATATAGCATATCTGGGTCATTTTAGCTCCAATTTGTGCTTTTCAATGATGGATATTTCATATATTTGGTTGAGCCAGTTAAAAAAATTAATGAGAGAAGCATCCTTTGTAGAACGAAATAAAGAAAAATGGGCGTTAATTGAAAATAATTTATCAATTAATATGCAGGTTGATCCAGATGAACTGGCCTCAAATTATATTGAGCTCACCAATGATCTGGCTTATGCACAAACTTTTTACCCTGAAAGTAAGGTGAAGGCTTACCTGAATGAACTGGCTGTGACCGTACATCAGAAAATCTATAAAGATCAAAAAGCTTCCAATAATAAGTTTAAATCTTTTATCAATGAAGAGATACCGCAGGCAATCTGGTCAATCCGTAGACCTTTGTTGTACTCCTTCTTAATTTTTGTTTTGGCTTCAGTCATTGGTTTTGTATCGTCTGTATACGATATGGATTTTATTCGGCTTATTTTAGGTGACTACTATGTCGATTCGACGATAGAAAGTATAAAAGCAGGTGATCCTGCTGCGGTATATGGAAAAGGAAGCAACTTTGGATCAGCGATTTGGATTACGATTAATAATGTGCGGGTTGCTTTTATGGCCTTTGCTGCTGGACTATTTTTCAGTGTAGGGACAGGTTATGTGCTGTTTAGCAATGGTATTATGCTTGGTGCATTTCACCATATGTTTTTCCAGTATGGCGTTATGGGGAAAGCCATGTCGGCGATTTGGATTCATGGTACCATTGAAATCTCGGTAATTATTGTGGCAGGGGGATGTGGACTGGCCATCGGTAATAGCATTCTATTTCCCAAATCGTTTACACGTTTGACATCTTTTGTTCGTACTGCAAAGATTGCGATGAAAGTTTTAGTCAGCACGATTCCTTTTTTTATTATAGCCGGTACATTGGAAGGTTTTGTGACACGGTATTATAATGCGTCAATTTGGTTATGCTTATTGATCATCGTTTTGTCCGTACTGGCTATCCTTTATTTTTATGTTATTAATCCTTATCGACTAGCAAAACGATTTCAATGGAAATAGATTTTGAGTTTCAAAAAGAACGTAAGGTGGGAGACTTTATCCAAAGTTTCATAGATCTTTTTAAATTGATCTATAAGCACTTTGTTTCTACTATTTTTGGTTTATCTGCGGTTCCCCTAGCAGCGATTGCTTTAGTTTACTATTTTCTCTCTACAAAAATCACTTTTTCGGCCAATAGCGATTCTTTTGAGGATATTGATGCTTTTACTTGGGCTGGATTACTCATTTTGGCATTGATTGCTTTGGGATTGTACGTTTATGGTATTTCCATTGAGTATTTTATGCTACTCAAAGAACGTAAAAGCACAGCGTTTTCAGGATCGGAAGTATTCAGCAATTTCAGATCTAACCTCGGTAAATACTTTATGTTTTTGATTGCCATGATATTGGCTTTAATCGTTGTCTTTATCCCACTGGCAATCGTAGCGGCGATTTGTGCATTTATCCCTTTTATTGGAAGTTTTGCCATTGGTATATTGGGCTCGATGGTTGGGATATGGTTGTTTTGCTCTTTTCTATTTTATCGGGAAGGTTATTCGGATCTGGGAAGCTGTTTTACAGATGCCTATGTCATGTTGAGCAAAAAATTGATTCAATACGGTATCGCAACCTACATTGTGAACTTTATTTTTCAAATGGCTGTCATGATGATTTCCATTGTGCCGTTGGTTATCATGGGGCTTTTGTCATTCAACTTCCTTGGAATAGATGCCGCTTTCTTTGACTCATCCTGGGGAAAACTCCTGATGACATTTGGAGGCTTATTTATCACACTATTTACGCTATTTCTTTATATGTCCGGTGTTTTGGCCAATGGTATTATTTATGAAACAGCCAAGGATCTCAAATTTGGAGAACGTATTTATGGCATGATCGAAAAGATAGGAGGAAAAGATGAATAAACTCTTGTCTTTTTTCTGCATTGCCTGTTTGTCGGTTATGTATGCCTGTGATCCCAAGCCAAGGGACACGGACTCCAACAGCGGTAGGATTGATTCACTTAATGTGCAAATAGATTCTACTTTGGTGGGAGCAGATTCTCTCCGCATTGATTCTGCAGTAAAGGCACCCAATGGCCAACAGGAAAAAGACGAAATTGACCTGTGGGACCCAGCATTATTTGATTCGATCCCAAAATATACCGAAGAACGTTCGTTTAAAATGGATCCTTATCAGGATATTATCAAACGTTACGAGACGGACGAATTTGTTTATTCTGAAAATATTAAAGATCGGGTGGGCGTATTGCAACGCATCCTTGCCCGGCTCGCCGATTGGATCGGAAGTATCATGCCCGATAATCCTTATAAATTTCGGGAAGAATTTGGCTATGTATTTGCCTTCTTAGCTGTCATCGCATTAGCGTTTATTCTTTATAAAGTGCTCTACAACAGAAAACAATATTTTGTTAAGCATAGTGAAGAGGAGAGTGAACTGGACGTTTTAGCGTATGTGGAGCGAAACCTGATGAATAGTAACCTGGAACCTTATATTCAGGAGGCTATTGCCCAAAGGAATTATGCATTGGGTATCCGGTACTTACAGCTCTTGAATATTCAGAAACTAGCGCAATCCGATCATATCAAATGGAAGCTGAGCAAAACGAATGCTGAATTTACACAAGAGATTCAAAACGAGGAGCTCCGTCGCGGATTTGCGGAATGTACAAGAATATTTGATTATGTCTGGTTTGGCCAATTTGAATTAACAGAGGACAATTTTAATCAATATCAGCAATTGTTTCACCAATATCAAAAACAAATTAAATGAAGGGATCGGTAAAATTTGGATTGATATTATTGACTGTTGTGTTAGTGTTAATAGCCCTTATCGATGCAACAAGTAAGAAACCGATTATCTGGGATCGGACTTTTGATGCAAAAGATAAAAATCCTTTTGGCGCTTATGTGCTACGTCAAGAACTAAAGCATATCATTGATCAAAAGAACACAACGATTGAGCGACCATTGTATGAATATTTGGACAGTACAAAGAAAACCGACGCTAACTTATTTTTTTATACCTCCTATTTTTCGATGGGTGAAGCAGCGGAAGATAAATTACTGGATTATGTAAACCGGGGTGGGAAAGCAATGATTGTAGCCGAGGATATTGATCCTTACCTGTTGGATTCCCTCGGGTTGAAAACAGATAACTTCTATGGTTTTAAAAAAGGTGTGAATATAAAAAGCCAGCTGCGTGTGCGCTTGATGAACGATAACAATAAAATTCATTATAGTAAATCAGATCTTGGCGAAGTATTCAAAAAACTTCCTAAACATGCGACCATTTTGGGCGCGATTACCTATAAGGAATTTACGTTACCGAACTTCATAGCCGTTCAATTCGGTAAAGGGACATTCTATCTGCACCTGACTCCTGATTTATTTGGAAACTATTACTTGCTGAATTCCGCTTCGCAATATGCCTATGTTGCTAAGTCGTTATCTTATCTAAATGATAAGCCGATCGCTTGGTATGATTTTAAAGCGAATCTGGAGCAATATCGGACACCTTTGCGTGTATTGCTTATGAACGATGGTCTTAGGCAAGCTTGGTATGTTTTGTTGGCGGGGCTAGTCCTTTTGCTTGTGTTTCGAAGTAGACGTGAGCAACGGGCTGTGGCGGTCGTGAGCCCAGAACCGAATCTCTCGAAGGACTTTTGTGGAACCATTGCCACTTTATATTATGAAAATGGCGCACCAGGTAATATGGTCGCAAAAAAAATAGATTACTTCCTGCACGATCTTCGGATGCGGTTTCATTTGGACACGCTGATGTTGCGGGAAGAGGAGTTCAGTGAAGAACTGGCTGAGCGGGCTGGAGTTCCGCTCGTAGAGACACAGTCTTTAATCAGGCTGATTGTTCGTATGCAAGATGCTAAACAACATGATGTGGCTGATCTCAAATTGATTAATGATACAATAGAAGAGTTTAAACATAAAGCAAAAATGATATGAGTGACTTCGATAAATATATATCTTTTGAAAACCGAATAGATGTCTCGGTTTTATTCGATAAAATGGCGCAGGTAAAGTCGGAGGTGAAAAAAGTCATCGTTGGGCAGGATCAATTGATTGACATGCTCTTAATCTCGATCTTGGCCTCAGGGCATTCTTTGATCGAGGGCTTACCCGGGGTGGCGAAAACATTATCCGCAAAATTGATCGCCAAAACGATTCATAGTGAATTCAAGCGGATTCAATTTACACCGGATTTAATGCCCTCGGATGTAACCGGTTCGTCGATACTTGACTTGAAAAGTAATGAATTTGAATTTCGTAGAGGGCCTATTTTTGCAAATATTGTTTTAATCGATGAAATCAATCGTGCTCCGGCAAAGACGCAGGCAGCACTTTTTGAAAGCATGGCGGAGCAACAGGTGTCGGTAGATGGAACAACCTATCAATTGCCGGGGCCGTTTGTTGTTTTTGCGACGCAAAATCCCATCGAACACGAAGGTACTTATCGACTGCCGGAAGCTCAGCTCGACCGTTTCTTGTTTAAGATCAATGTGAACTATCCTGAACTTGAACAGGAATTGGAAATATTGAAGGAGCATCATGCTCAAAAAGCACAAAATAAAGAGGATCAGGTTCAGGCTGTAGTTTCGGCCACAGAAATTTTAGAATTCCAGAAATTGATCAAGTCTATTTTTGTTCACGAGGAGTTGCTAACTTACATTGCTCAAGTTATTATAAAAACACGAACGAATCCAAGTTTGACATTAGGTGCATCACCGCGGGCTTCTATTGCTTTGCTGGAATCAGCAAAGGCTTCAGCTGCGTTGACAGGCCGGGACTTTGTTACTCCTGAAGATATTCGGAGGGTAGCGTCCGCCGTGCTGGGCCACCGTGTCATGTTGACTCCAGAAAGGGAAATGGAAGGATTTACCACCGCCTATGTCATCGACCAAATCATTAATTCTGTAGAAATTCCTAGATAATGAAGAAACTAAAACAGCTCTTTCTAACAAATCAATTCTTCTACTCCCTATTGGGGGTGGCTACACTCTTTACATTTTCTTTTTTCATCAAAGGATTGTTGATTGTGGCCTGGATTGTCTTTTGGATCTGGTTGGCTGTTTTGGCTTTTGATTTTATTGTCTTATTCTCAGGAAAGGGTAAAATTGAAATCACACGGATATATCCTGAAAAATTATCCAACGGAGATGAAAACCCGATGAAGCTTATGGTGAGCTCTTTTTATCCATTTGCAACAAAAGTGGATATTTTGGAGGAGTTCCCGGTACAGCTTCAAATTCGGGACAAGGATTTTGAAGCCACTTTACCCGCCTTTCAGCGCTCAGAAATTTCGTTTTCCTTGCGGCCCACACAAAGGGGAATTTATCAGTTTGGTCGTTGTATGGCTTTGGTTAAGCGTTTCGGATTTTTCAAAAGAAGGTTTGTTACGAATCAGGAACAGGAAATCCCCTGTTATCCATCCTATATTCAGCTTAGAAAATATCAACTGCTTGCAACGAGTAACAGGTTAAATGAACTGGGTATAAAGCGTATTCGACGCATTGGTTCAGCCATGGAATTTGACCATGTTAGAGAGTATGTGCAGGGGGACGATTATAGGCATATGAACTGGAAGGCGTCCGCAAAAGTAAAGAAGCTGATGGTCAATCAATACGAAGAAGAGAAGTCTCAGCCGATCTATTCATTTATTGATTTGGGCCGGGCAATGCGTATGCCATTCAACGGTCTTACCTTATTGGATTATTCCATTAATGCTGCACTTGTTCTTTCCAATGCGACCATCTTAAAGCAGGACCGAGCCGGATTATTAACCTTTTCAAAAGATATCAATGCATTTATAGCGGCAGAAAAGAGGAATAATCAAATGCATAAAATTTCGGAAGCACTATATCAGGTGTCGACCAAATTTGAGGAGTCTGAATTTGGAAGATTATATAGTTATGCCAATGCACATATTAACAAGCGGTCGCTTATTTTTGTCTATACCAATTTTGAGACCTTAGACTCCTTAAAACGTCAGATAAATTATCTGTCGATGTTGAATAGGAGCCACATCATCGTCATCGTTGTTTTTAAAAATGTGGAAATTGAAGAGTTAGCCAAGAGTGCCCCCAAAAAAACCATTGATATTTACAACCAGGTCATTGCTGAAAAGTTTATCTATGAAAAACAGCTTATTGTACAAGAACTGATTCGCAACGGCTTTCAGACTATCTATACAGCGCCCGAAAATCTGACCATCAACTCCATCAATAAATATTTGGAAATTAAGGCACGGGGCCTTATTTAATGATGGAAGTATCTTTCACCATGACTTTTGTCCAGTGATGCTGATATTTTTCGATCGCTTTTAAATGAATCGGATGTGTCTCGTAGCGGGTAATATCTTGAAGGTTTTTGAAAGTGACGATCAACGTATAGTCAAAGCTGTTGTCTACGACAGGTCGCGGGTTTGTATGGGCTGGAATTCCATAGTTAAGTGTTTTGATGACGTCGATTTTACGCAGTTCCTCAAAAAATCCAACAAAATTCTTTTTTTCTTTTTCACTGAGATCTTCTTTTAGCCAAAAATTCACAACGTGGACAATGGTGGTTGGTTGGATATCCTCATCCGATTGAACATTATTTGCCCATGTTGGGGCAGTTACGAGCACCATTGGTGCCAGAAGAAAATTGCGTCTTTTCATGATTGAAACGGTTTAGAACTTTTAAGATACAAAACCTGCGTGATTTTACCAATAGCCTGGGTATAAAAGTCGGTTCAAACTGTTTAAGAATAGAGTGCTGAGAAGGCGCTGTGAAGGGAGGGTATAAAGTTGTATAAAAAAGGGACTATCCAAACTTGGACAGCCCCATTCTATTTTGATGGACGTCTGGCCCTTATAAACCAAACTCTTCTTTTACTTTGTCGATATAATCCAGTTTTTCCCAAGTGAACAGTTCAACTTCGACTTGCTTTTTCTCGCCTGTCGAGCTTTCGAACTCCTTGGTTACTTTTCTTGGTGTTCTTCCCATGTGTCCATAGGCTGCAGTTTCTGAATAAATTGGATTTCTCAGCCCCAAACGGGTTTCAATTCCATATGGCGTCATGTCAAATAAGTGGGCTATTTTTTCCGCAATCTGGCCATCAGTCAGGTTGACTTTGCTCGTGCCGTAGGTATTTACATAGATTCCCATTGGATCTTTTACGCCAATTGCATAGGAAATCTGTACGAGAATTTCATCTGCAACACCCGCTGCCACTAAGTTTTTGGCGATATGACGGGTTGCATAAGCTGCAGAACGGTCTACCTTTGATGGATCTTTTCCTGAGAAAGCACCACCACCATGTGCACCTCGGCCGCCGTAGGTATCGACAATGATCTTACGACCGGTAAGACCGGTGTCTCCATGAGGTCCGCCGATAACAAACTTTCCGGTTGGATTGATGTGAAACTTAATTTCATCGTTAAATAACAACTGAAGTTCGGGTTTCAATTGTGCTTTAACACGTGGAATTAAGATTGTTTTGATGTCATGTGTGATTTTATCCAACATGGCTTGTTCGGTGTCAAAGTCGTCATGTTGCGTAGAGATGACGATGGCGTCAATTCTTTTTGGTTTGTGATCGTCGCTATACTCCAGGGTAACTTGAGATTTTGCATCGGGGCGCAAATATTTAATTTCGTTATTTTCGCGACGCAGCTCGGCCAATTCATAAAGTAAGCGATGCGAAAGGTCCAATGCCAAAGGCATAAAATTTTCGGTTTCGTTATTGGCATAACCGAACATGATACCTTGGTCACCCGCACCCTGCTCCTGTCTTGTCTTGCGGTCTACTCCTTGATTAATATCAGCAGATTGCTCGTGAATCGCCGAAAGGACACCACATGAGTTCGCCTCGAACATATACTCAGATTTGGTATAGCCAATCTTTTGGATTACCGAACGGGCTATTTTTTGAACATCGAGGTATATGTTTGATTTAACTTCCCCAGCAAGGACAACCTGCCCAGTTGTTACCAGCGTTTCAATAGCGACGCGCGAATCTTCGTCCCAAGCTAAAAAATTGTCTATTAATGCATCTGAAATTTGATCCGCAATTTTGTCTGGATGCCCTTCAGAAACAGATTCTGACGTAAATAAATAAGCCATGCTTTACGTAATTTTTAATATTGGATTTGCGCTAGAATGAAATAACAGCAAAGTGATAAGAGCCGTGACAGCGAAGGGTTTTTAGCACTTTTTTACTGTGGTTGCAATCTCCTTGTCGTTGCCTTGTAACGCAACAGCACGCAAATCAGTCCACATTCTATTTTTTGTGCGACAAAGCTACAATACTTTAGGGAGTATTTAAAATCAAATTTATATTTTAACTTTTAAAAGCATGTGAAAACGTGCCGACAGGTATAAAGATTACATTATTTTAAGAAATTGGTAATTTCCGCTATCTTTGGATATGTCAGAACGTAAACAAATATTGTTTGTTATTAATCCTATTTCAGGGGGGAAAAATAAAACTTCTTTTAAAAAGCAAGTGCTCGATGTGCTTGATCTTCAGAAATTTGACCCCACTTTTCAACAGACCGCAAGACCCAACCATGCTTACGAAATTGGTTTGAAAGCCATTGAGGAAGGCTATGATGCTGTCATAGCGGTCGGCGGTGATGGTACGATCAATGAATTGGGCTCTGCTTTGGTTGGATCGGGCATTCCGTTGGGTATTATTCCTGAGGGCTCTGGTAATGGCCTAGCACTTTATTTGGGAGTTCCCATGAATGAGGCTGCCGCTATCCGCCGGATTAATCGTTTTGAATCGATTGAGGTTGATTGTGGTATTATTAATAATAGAAGGTTTTTTAATATAGCTGGTTTGGGCTTTGATGCATCCGTGAGTGAAAATTTTGCCAATGAAAATATTCGTGGACCTCTGGGGTATATGAAGTCAGTTTTTAATGTGCTCAGTAAATACCAGCCGGCGCACTATAAATTGACTATTGATGGAAAGGTATACGAACGACAAGCCTTTATGATCAGTGTGGCAAATTCACCACAGTATGGGAATAATGCCTATATCGCGCCACAAGCCTCCGTTAACGATGGTATTTTGGATGTCTGTATCGTACACAAATTTCCACTTTATATTTTGCCCAAGATGATTTTTCATCTTTTTAATAAATCGGCAGATCAATCCAGCTATGTTGAGATTATTCCAGGGAAGAACATACAGATCGAAGTCGATCAGGTGTCACCGGTCCACGTAGACGGTGAACCCATCGAACTTGGCGATAAACTGGATATTTCCATTATGCCAAAAGCATTAAAGATAATTTGTTAAGATCATGAGTAAAAATAAAAAACAGTCCTACGAGGGCGTTGTATATTCGACAGATGACAGCTTCAGTTATCAGCTGGCTGATTTTTTTCAGGAAGCAGATACTTTACCTGTAAATCAGCAAAATTTAAAAGTGCAGCTTGACCGGAAAATGCGAAAAGGGAAAGTTGTTACGTTAGTAACGGGATTTGTTGGGAAAGAGGAAGACTTGGAAAGTTTAGGTAAATTGTTGAAAACGAAGTGCGGAGTTGGCGGAACCGTGAAGGACGGCGAGGTCATCATTCAAGGCGAGTTTAAACAAAAGATCTATGATTTGTTACTTAAAGAGGGGTATCGCGTGAAATTAGTTGGTGGTTAAACAAGTATATCAGGGATAATTGTGGTAAATCTAACGAGTTGTTTATTAGGGAAATATACCTTTAATGACGCGCGTTTGATTGTTTCAAAACATGAGTAATCACTTACTTTTTGTCGTTTAAAATCCTTGATTTTCTTGCATATCAAAAAAAAAATGGCTTTCATTGTAAAATAATTATTGCGAATAAGCGATTTAGCATAGAGTAATAATGATTATATAACGGGAACTGCTGAGAAAAATAACACGGATTAATGGTGTGTTCAGTTTGAAAAAACAAATTTGATTTTTTTTATGTATTTAAGAGGAATATTTTAAATTTGACATTAAATATTAAATTTGCTTTGCAAAATTGATTTCAAAAGCGACTAAGAGTGCATATAATTTAAACAACATTATATATTTAAACAACAGTAAAAAACTAAAAATTAGAAAAATGGCAAACGCACCTAAAACTGCTGCAAAACAAGAGAGCAACAACGGAGGATCTTTCTTTGCTCAAGCTGCAATCATCATCTGTTTCATCGTGGGTTTCTGTGTATGGAAATTTGTGATGGGTAATCCAACTAACTTCGTTGACAACAATCCTGAAAATGCTCCAAATCCAGGTAACTACTTAGGAATGGTTTACCATGCTGGGGCTATCGTACCTGTTTTGCTTGGTTTATTCTTAATGGTATGGGTTTTCTCAGTAGAACGTTTAATCGTTATTAACAAAGCATCTGGTACAGGAAATGTTGGAAACTTTGTGAGAAAAATCCAAACTTTGATTAATGGTGGAAACATCGACACAGCAATCGCTGAGTGTGACAAACAAAAAGGTTCAGTAGCAAACGTAGTTAAAGCTGGTTTATTGAAATACAAAGCAGTATCAGTAGATCCTAACGTTGACACTGAAAAAGCTACTATCGCAATTCAAAAAGAAATCGAAGAAACTACAGCATTAGAAATGCCAATGTTAGAGAAAAACTTGAACGTTATCGCTACATTAGTTTCTATCGGTACATTATGTGGTCTATTAGGTACAGTAACAGGTATGATCAAAGCGTTCTCGGCATTGGCTACAGGTGGTGCTCCAGATTCAGCTAAATTGGCAAACGGTATCTCTGAGGCCTTGATCAATACAGCAACTGGTATCGCGACTTCAACATTCGCTATTGTATTGTATAACATCTTTACTGCAAAAATCGATAAATTAACTTACTCTATCGACGAAGCTGGTTTCTCAATCGTACAAACATACGCTGCAAACCACAAATAAGAACTATGATGAAAGTTTTTGATTTTATTTTATGGAAATCAAAAATCAAAAGCATCATAGGATAGAAGATTGAGTTTTTAATTTAAAAGGAAGAATTTAAAATGGGTAAAGCAAAAGTAAAAAGAGCCAGTACGTCGATCGACATGACAGCGATGTGTGACGTATCGTTCTTACTGCTTACGTTCTTCGTCTTAACGGCGACAGCGCGCCAACCGGAAGCATTGACGGTGGATACCCCAGCATCGACTACGAAAGATAAGTTACCTGATTCAAATGTAGGTATGATCACAATAGGCGATCAAGGTAAAGTTTTCTTCGGTACGACTGATCAACAGGTTCGCGTAAAAGCATTGGAAAGAATGTCAGCAAAGTATGGCGTTGGCTTTTCACAAGAAGATTATGATCGTTTCAAATTGATGGAAAACTTCGGTGTACCAATGTCTAAGTTAAAAGCATTGTTGGCTTTGGATGGAAGTAAGCGTACAGAAAAAGGTGTGCAAACTGGTATCCCAATTGATAGTACAGAAAATACTTCAAATGAGTTGTATTACTGGGTTCAAAATACCCGTCTAGCAGCTGAGGAAGTAAATAAAGAAAAAGAGGCCGCCGATAAAAATTTCGTGCACCCTGGACCTTTAAAAATGGCTATCAAAGCAGATGCGAATGAAAAATATCCTTCGGTTAATTTAGTTATTGAAACATTGCGTAATCAAAAGCAAAACAAATTTAGTTTCATAACAGGCATGCGTGCTGAGGAGAAATAATTGACGATTTAATAAGAACAAACAATGGCAGAATTAAATCAGGATAGTGGTAAAAAAGGCAAAGGCGGGAAAGTAAGATCCAAGAAGAATGGTGGTAAGGTTGACCTTACAGCCATGGTGGATTTGGCTTTCTTGTTGATCACCTTCTTCATGTTGACCACGTCCTTAAATAAACCGCAGGCAATGGATGTGGCTATGCCAGACAAAAATAAAATTAAGGAGCAACAAAACGATGAATTGCTTACAGCAGATAATCGTTCCCTGACAATTTTATTGGGTTCTGACAATAAGGTCTCTTGGGTATATGGTCAAGTAGCTCGTCCGATCGAAGGTCCAACTGTTGCTGGTTACGGTGCAGATGGGATTCGTAAGGTCTTGATGGAAAAAAAGGCTTATGTACCTCGCGTATCAGGCGGTAAAGACATGATTGTAATCATTCGTCCTAGTGATAAATGTACGCAACGTAATCTTGTTGATATTCTTGATGAGATGAAAATTGTAGACGTAAAACGCTATATGATCGGAAAGATTACACCAGAGGAAGTGGAAGTGTTAAAACGTGACAATATCTATAATGATTAGTTATTAGATTGACACAAAAAACTAAAATAAAAATGATAGGGTCAAAATTAGATATTTTTAAAAAAGAATGGCTTGATGTCGTTTTTCAAGGCCGTAACAAGGAATATGGAGCTTACGAGCTTCGTAAACTTGCGCCTAAAGCGACTAATAGAGGTCTACTCGTCGTTATCGGCTTCGTAGTGCTAGCAAGTCTTCTTCGTCTTTTCGGAGATAAAATTTTTCCGAAAAAGGCAGTTGAAGCACCTCCAGCAGTAACCGAGGTTACTTTGGAAGACCTTGAAGAAATCAAACCACCAGAGCCACCAGAAGAGGAGCCGCTTCCGCAAGAACCGGAAGAAAAACCTCAGCAAGTAGCTATGGATGTGCCAAAAGAGGATTTGGTTCGTTTCCCTGAACCTAAAGTAGCTCCTGCAAACAAAGTTGTGGAAGAAGTTGCTTCTCAGGAAGAGTTGAAGGATCCAAATAAAACGCCAGCACGTATTACTTTGAAAGGTAGCCCGACTGGTACTTCCGTTGCACGTGGTGAGTTTGGCTCGAAGAAACAAGATGGCGCGATCACGGGTGCTGCAAAAGGAGATCCAAATGGTAATGGAGATGAAATTCTTCCATTTAATGCCATCGAGGTTCAACCAACGCCTGTAGGCGGTATGCAAGCATTTATGTCTTGGATTGCTTCAAACTATGAGTATCCGGCTGCAGCAACTGAAAATGGTGTAAATGGTGTCGTTGAAGTATCCTTCGTTGTAGAAAAAGATGGTAGCTTGACAGACATCAATATCAAACGCGATTTGAAATATGGTACTGGAGATGCAGCTGTAAGGTTGCTTAAAAAAGCGAAGAAATGGAAACCTGGTATTCAAAATGGTCGTCCAGTTCGCGTAGCGTACACTTTACCAATTCGATTGAACCTTCAAAATTAGAATGACAAATTTTAATTCGAATAATAGTTCAAATTATAGACAGAAATCGCCTCTGAAGCGGTTTCTGTCTATTTTAGGACTTTTTATGTTTGGCTTTTACTTTGTTTTGGGCCTATTGATTATATTCTGGGATAATTTCCCCATTGAGATTAATCCAACTTACAAAACAATTTTTGGTGTCGTATTGATTCTGTATTCGTTTATGCGGTTTGTACGACTTTGGCAAAATAATTTTAATTGATCGCCTCTTTCTTTTAGCTACAGCCAAAACTCTCTTCAAAAGTTAAACTATTCTTTATTTAAACTGTCTTATTTTATGATGTATCGTATGAGAAAATATAAAATGGTTCTTGTGGTGCTGGGCATCTGTATGGGCGTATTTGTCTCTTGCAAAAATAAAACGAAGAGTGCAAAGGAAGGTGAGGACATTCTTACAGGGAAGCTTCCGGTGATTGTTGATCAGACCGTATTGCCCATTATTCAGGAGTCAGCGGATGTTTTTGAAAGTTCTTATCCAAATTCAAGTTTGGAATTGATGGCGAGACCGGAAATTAGAGCTGTAAATGCATTGCTGTCTGATTCGGCTTATGTGGTTGTATTGACTAGGAAATTGAGCAATGAGGAAGATAGCTATTTTAAGAAGCGCGGTATTCAGCCAAAGATATTTCAAATGGCTTCGGATGCTGTTGTACTGATTAATAATCGTAACAGCGCTGATACTATAATGCCACAAAACGACGTTAAGTCTTTGTTGGAAGGTAACTTAGCTGGACAACGGTTGATCTTTGATAATGCCAATTCGAGTACTCTACGCTATTTGAAAGACTATTTCAAATTGAACAAAATTGATCCGAAGGCTGTTTCTGCAATGAAGGATAGTGAAGATGTCATGAAATATGTCAGCGAGCAAGCGAATACAGTGGGCGTCATTGGCTACAATTGGTATTTAAAGGCTATCGAAAAAAATTCGAATTTATTGGATAAAATTCGTACATTGAGCATCGGAAGTGTGGGTAAGGAGGGCGAAAAGGTCAGTTTTTATAAACCATCTCAATCGACTATTGCTGATGGCTTATATCCTTTTGTCAGACCTGTCTACATTATGAACTATCAGCCGAATATGGGCCTAGGTTTGGGCTTCAGTGCTTTTTTGACAGGTGATCGTGGACAACGCATCGTATTAAAGGCGGGATTGGTTCCTGCCACCATGCCTGGACGGGAGATCATTATTAGAGATGAAAGTTATATTAAATAGATAATAAATAGTACAAAAATAGATTATGACAAACAGCAAATTATTATTTAGTCTTTTATTGGCCGGATCTGTGGGCACAGTAAGTGCACAAAGTTTGAAAGATGCTAGAGCAGCCATCGAGGCTGAGAATTATGGTAAAGCGAAAACTATCCTTCAACAGTTAGTGAGTAAGCAACCTAAGAATGGAGATAATTATTTCTATTTGGGTCAAATTTATTTGGTAAACGACAGAGCGGATTCTGCCGCTGCGATTTTCAACCAAGGTTTGGCTGCTGATCCAAAGGCTACGATCAATAATGTAGGTTTGGGTTATGTTGACTTAATGAAAAAGGATAAAGCAAGCGCTGAATCTAAATTCGCTTTGGCGACAGCAAAATTAGGTAAAAAAGATTACGAGCCATTATTGGAAATCGGTCGTGCTTATATTAATGCTCCTGAGCCTGATTATGCAAAAGCGTTGGAATACCTGACACAGGCGAAAGAGAAAAACAAAAAAGACGTAGCCGTTCCTATCGCATTAGGTGATGCGTATCGTGGTTTAAAAGAAGGTTCATTGGCTTATACAAGCTATGGTGAAGCAACTGATATCGACCCAAATTCAGTACAAGCGAAAGTTGGACAGGCGGTGATCGTACGCGGTGCGCAAGCTTTTGATGAGGCTATCACGCAACTGGAAGCTATCGCAGCAGAAACTCCGGCTTACGCACCTACTTACCGTGAGTTGGCTGAAACATACAACCAATGGTCTAGACTACCGGGCACTTCTGACGAGAAATATGTCGAGTTAAATAAAAAAGGTGTTGAGCAATACAAAAAATATCTAGAAGTTGCAGGCGATAATTCACTGGAAGCTAAAATCCGTTACGCCGATTTCTTGGTATATGCACGTCAATACGACGATTTGAAAGTGGTTTCTGAGGAATTAGCTAAAAATCCTTCTGTAGATCCAAAGATCTACCGTTATTTGGGTTATATCGCCTTCCAAAAAGCGAAAGATTATCCAAAAGCGTTGGATTACTTAAACCAGATGTTCAGCAAAATGGAAAAGGACCGTGTAATTCCATTGGATTATATGTACCTAGGAATGTCTGAAATTGCGGCTAACAGTCCAAAACATGCCGCTGGCGGGGCGGATAGCACAGCAGCCGCGGCTCCGGTATTGACGGCAGAAAATACAGCAAATATTCAAAAAGGTATCGCTGATATTAAGAAAGCAATTGATTTGGACAAAGAGCTCTTGGGTGAAACAGCCGAGTTGGCTTTTGCTAAATATCAGGAGCAAGAATTGCAGACAGCGGCCTCTCTATTCGAGCTAGTTGCTTCTTACAAAGACAATAAAACATATTTGTATGATGCAAATTACTATGCTGGAGAAGCTTACTATCAAATTGGTGCTAAAGAAGATGCCGGTAGTAAAAACGAAGAGCAAGTTGTCGTTAATCAAGAATTGAGAGACAAAGCAATTGCCGATTTGCAAAAATCACAGACTTTCTTATCCGTTATTGAAACGACAGACAATAAAGAAGCACAGGATAAATATCTGATCAATGCGCTTTATTACAAGGCTTTTGCAGCTTTAACTGCGGACAATCTGGAGCAGCCTAAAGGTGATTTCGTAGCATCCTTCCAAAAATTGATTGAAACAATCAATCAACGTGGTGCGCAAGAGAAAAATAAAAATTATTTAATCGATGCGAATACCTATATCGGTCTTTACTATTATGTGAAGCAAGATCTTCCTAAAGCGAAGGAGAGCTTCCAGAAAGTATTGGCAATAGATCCAACGAATGAAGCTGTTAAAGGCTATTTACAAGGGATCAAATAGGCTTAAGTAAAATCATTCTAAATTAGGCGTAGATCGTAATATCTACGCCTTTTTTGTTTTGTTTTTTACCGTGGAATCTCTATATTTAGAGACAGTTACCAATATAAATTGAATTGAGATGGAGCAAGCCAATAGTATGCCGATAGACTACTTGCCGATATTTATACAGCTTCTAGTTGCTGTAGGATTTGGGGTAGGTACCATAATTATTACACATCTTATCGGGCCAAAGGTCCGTACCGAAAACAAACTTGGGGCTTTTGAGTCGGGGATTGAAGTTGTCGGAAATGCCAGGCAGCCTTTCTCCATCAAGTATTTCTTGGTGGCTATCCTGTTTGTGATTTTTGATGTTGAAGTCATTTTCATGTACCCGTGGGCTGTAAACTTCCGGGAGATGGGATTGCAGGGCTTGATTGAGATGTTTATTTTCATGGGATTGCTCTTGTTGGGCTTTATCTATGTGATCAAGAAGAAAGCATTGAATTGGGACTAAACGTCCCGTTGGTCGTTGGCTCCTTGGGTCAATGATACTTAAACCTATAAATCGACTTTTCATGAGTGATATAAAATTGGCAGAAGCTCCTCCGGGAGTAGAAGGCGCAGGTTTTTTTGCGACGAGTTTGGATAAAGCTATCGGTTTGGCCCGGGCTAATTCGCTTTGGCCTTTGCCTTTTGCGACATCCTGTTGTGGTATCGAATTTATGGCAACAATGGGCTCTACTTACGATTTGGCCAGATTCGGCGCTGAACGCCCTAGTTTCTCACCCCGCCAGGCAGATATGCTTTTGGTGATGGGAACGATCGCTAAAAAGATGGCGCCAGTACTAAGGCAAGTCTACGTACAGATGGCAGAACCACGCTGGGTAATCGCTGTAGGGGCCTGTGCATCGAGTGGTGGTATTTTTGATACGTATTCTGTCTTACAGGGTATCGATGAAATCATACCGGTTGATGTGTACGTGCCCGGTTGTCCTCCCCGTCCAGAAGCAATTTTAGATGGTGTATTGCGTCTGCAGGATATTGTAAAGAATGAATCATTGAACCGGAGAAATACGCCCGAATACAAAGCGCTGCTTGAAAAGTACGGAATACATACAAATAAATAGATGATGGAAAACAGTTTTTTATTGGATAAGCTCCAAGGAAATTTTCCGGGAAAGATTACAGAAATTCAAGATGCACACAATCTATTGACCATTGTTGTTGATACGGAAGACGTGATTGATGTACTTCGTTTCTTAAAATCGAATAACGAATTGCAGTTTATTCATCTCACGGATATTACGGCGGTACATTATCCGCATTTAGAAAAGGAATTTGCTGTAGTTTATCATATTCAAAGTCTCGTTCATAATATCCGAATTCGCGTGAAGGTCTTTTTGCATGGACCAAATCCTGAGATTCCAACGGCAACAGTCGTTTGGAGAGGTGCAAATTGGATGGAGCGTGAAACCTTCGATTTTTTTGGTGTCAATTTTATAGGACATCCCGATTTGAGAAGAATTTTGAATGTAGATGATATGGAGGTGTTTCCAATGCGTAAGGAATATCCTTTAGAGGATCCAAATCGCGTAGATAAGAAAGATTTGTATTTCGGCCGTTAATTTATACGATATGAGCGAATTTATAAGCAAGATAACAGCTAATCAACCTGTCTTTGATGATAATGATCCACAGGATGAGTTGATTACCCTAAATATTGGTCCCACACATCCGGCCACGCACGGTGTATTTCAGAATGTCGTGCAAATCGATGGCGAACGAATTGTTAGCGGAGTTTCCACGATTGGTTATATTCACCGTGCATTTGAAAAAATTGCTGAACATCGGCCTTTTTATCAAATCACGCCTTTGACCGACCGTCTGAATTATTGTTCGGCGCCAATCAATAATATGGGCTGGCATATGACGGTAGAAAAGCTGCTCAAGATCGAAATTCCTAAACGGGTACAGTATATGCGGGTTATTGTCATGGAGCTTGCCCGTATTGCTGATCATATTATTTGTAATGGCATTTTAGGTGTGGATACCGGGGCCTTTTCGGGCTTCTTGTATGTGATGCAAGAGCGCGAGTTTATCTATGAAATCTTCGAAGAAATCTGTGGTGCGCGTTTAACGACTAATATTGGCCGTATCGGCGGATTTGAGCGAGATTTCAATGCAATTGCCTTCGAGAAAATACGGGAATTTTTGAAACGCTATCCTCCTGTATTACGGGAGTTCGAAGAAATGTTTGTTCGTAACCGCATTTTTATTGAGCGGACTTCAGGCGTTGCTGCTGTCACAGCGGAAGACGCCTTGGATTATAGCTGGTCTGGTCCTATTTTGCGGGCCGCAGGCGTCGATTATGATGTGCGTGTTCAGAACCCTTATTGTTCCTACGATGAGTTTGATTTCGACGTACCTGTTGGCACGACAGGCGATGTATATGACCGTTTCATGGTTCGAAATGCCGAAATGTGGCAATCACTTCGGATTATAGAGCAGGCATTAGCGAAAATTGAAAAAGAACCTAAAGGTGTTTTCCATGCAGAGGTTCCTGATTTCTATTTACCGCCGAAAGAACAGGTGTATACCAATATGGAAGCTTTAATCTACCATTTTAAAATCGTCATGGGTGAGGTGGACACTCCAAAAGCCGAAGTCTATCATGCGGTCGAAGGTGCAAATGGTGAACTTGGTTTTTATTTGATTCATGATGGAGGACGTTCACCTTATCGTCTTCATTTTAGGAGACCTTCTTTTGTCAATTATCAAATGTTTGCGCCAATGAGCGCAGGGATGCTGATTTCAGATGCCATTATAAATATGAGTAGTCTTAACGTTATAGCTGGAGAATTAGATGCTTAGTGTAAAACAACATAATGAAAATGTAAACTTTTCTCCAGAATTGTTAGCCAAGTTTGGAGAAGTGGTAAGCCGTTACCCCGAAGGAAAGCAGAAATCAGGCTTATTGCCCATTTTACATTTGGTTCAGGCGGAATACGGCTGGGTTAGCGCAGATGCGATGGATAAGGTGGCTGTTTACCTGAATATATTGCCTATTGAGGTGTATGAGGTGGCAACCTTCTATACCATGTTTTTGTTGCAACCTAAAGGGAAATATGTACTGGAGATTTGTCGTACAGGACCTTGTTGTTTGGTCGGTGCAGAGCGTATCATGGGGCATTTAGCGCAAAAGCTGGGGGTAAAGGAAGGCGAGGTTACAGGCGACGGGCTTTTCTCTTGGCGTGGTGTAGAATGTTTGGCCGCCTGTGGTTTTGGACCAGTCTTACAGATCGGACCTGAATATACATTCTATGAGAATCTGACAGAAGATAAGGTCGACGAATTGATTGATAATTTAAAAGCTAAAACAGAATAATATGGCACGTAAACTTTTGTTGACTCATATCGATGTTCCTGGCATCAATACCTTTGAGGTCTATCGACAAAAAGGTGGTTATGTTGCTGTTGAAAAAGTAGTGAAGACCATGTCTCCTGAGGAGGTCGTTGAAGAGGTTAAGAAGTCTGGGTTACGTGGCCGTGGAGGTGCTGGATTCCCGACGGGGATGAAATGGTCCTTTTTGGCTAAGCCTGAAGGCGTGCCACGCTATTTGGTCTGTAATGCCGACGAGTCTGAACCAGGGACATTCAAAGACCGTTATTTGATGACGCACATCCCACATGCGCTCATTGAGGGAATGATTGTATCCAGCTTCGCCTTAGGAGCTCATACATCGTATATCTATGTGCGTGGAGAGATGATGCCACAGATCAGAATTCTGGAGCGTGCTATTGCTGAAGCCAAGGAAAAAGGTTTTTTGGGTAAAAATATTTTAGGTTCGGGCTATGATCTGGAGATCCATGTTCAACCTGGAGGCGGTGCGTATATCTGTGGGGAGGAAACAGCTTTATTAGAGTCCTTAGAAGGTAAGCGAGGTAACCCACGTATTAAGCCTCCTTTTCCGGCAATAGCAGGTTTATATAACTGCCCGACAGTGGTGAATAATGTGGAGTCTATTGCAACCACAGTGCCCATTATCAATTTGGGCGGTGAAGAATATGCTAAAATCGGCGTGGAGCGTAGTACCGGGACAAAATTAATTTCCGCTAGCGGAAATATTGTAAAACCAGGGGTCTATGAGATCGAACTTGGTCTGCCTGTGGAAGAGTTTATTTACTCGGATGAATATTGTGGTGGTATTGCCAATGGGAAACGAATGAAAGCTGTCGTAGCTGGAGGCTCTTCGGTTCCAATCCTACCCGCTAACTTGATCTTGAAAACTGCGGCAGGAAATAGCCGGTTGATGACTTATGAGTCATTGGCGGATGGTGGTTTCCAAACAGGGACAATGCTCGGGTCGGGTGGTTTCATCGTATTTGATGAGGATCAGTGCGTGGTGCGTAATACCTGGAATTTTGCGCGTTTTTATCATCATGAAAGCTGTGGTCAATGTTCGCCTTGTCGTGAAGGAACAGGTTGGATGGAGAAGGTGCTGCATAAGATCGAGAGCGGTCACGGCTCGATGTCAGACATTGATTTGCTGTGGGATGTGCAGCGGAAAATTGAAGGCAATACAATCTGTCCGTTAGGGGATGCGGCAGCATGGCCTGTGGCAGCAGCAATAAGACACTTTAGGGATGAATTTGAATGGCATATCCTTCATCCGGAAGAGTCACAAACACGGAATTATGGACTGGCACATTATGCCGATCCTTTACAACCAATAGTATCATAATAGAAGCTGTAACGATAAATTAATCATATCATGGCAGAAGCGGAAGATATAAAGTTTAAGGTCACCATCGATGGTATACCGGTAGAGGTTGCTCCTGGGACAAGCATATTAAATGCAGCGAGACAAATCGGTGGCGATATAGTTCCTCCGGCAATGTGTTACTACTCCAAACTGGAGGGCAGTGGCGGTAAATGCCGTACCTGTTTGGTCAAAGTCTCCAAGGGGTCTGAAAAGGATCCAAGGCCAATGCCGAAATTGGTGGCTTCTTGTCGTACGACGGTGATGGACGGTATGGAAGTACAAAATATTACTTCGCCAGAGGTGGTGGAAGCAAGAAAGGGCGTTGTTGAAATTTTATTGATCAATCATCCCTTAGATTGCCCGATCTGCGATCAGGCTGGTGAATGTAAATTGCAGGATCTTGGGTATGAACACGGCAGTGCCAATACACGTTACGAATTCGATCGACGGACATTCGAACGCATTGATTTGGGGGACAAGATCCAATTGCATATGAACCGTTGTATCCTATGTTACCGTTGCGTTTATGTCGCCAATCAGTTGACTGATCAACGTGTACATGGCATCTTAGGTCGTGGTGATCATGCCGAGATATCGACCTATATCGAAAATGTAATCGATAATGATTTCTCTGGCAACGTGATTGATGTATGTCCTGTGGGGGCCTTGACAGATAAAACTTTTCGTTTTAAAAATCGGGTGTGGTTTACGAAGCCTGTCGATGCACATCGTGATTGTCCGACATGTTCGGGCAAAGTAACCTTATGGTATAAAGGTGAGGAGGTCATTCGGGTGACAGCACGGAAGGATGAGTTTGGTGAAGTGGAAGAGTTTATCTGTAATACCTGCCGCTTTGATCAGAAAAAAACGAGCGATTGGATCTTAGAGGAACCGACAGAAATCGATCCGCGTTCTGTTATTTCTGCCAATCATTATGAATTATTTAATCCGCCAAAAGTCATTAAGGAAAATCCGATACTTCAGGAACAAAATCGCGAACAGTTGGCTAGAACAGAAAAATTGAAATAATCACAAACATGGAGTGGTCTTTTGTCATAGAGAAATTAATACTGGTGTCTGTTATTTTTGTTATCACCTTGGTGATTGCGATGTATTCGACACTTGCAGAACGAAAAATTGCGGGTTTTATGCAGGATCGCTATGGTCCCGATCGGGCTGGTATCTTTGGGATCTTACAGCCGCTTTGCGATGGTGGTAAGTTCTTTTTTAAGGAAGAAATTATCCCTGCGGGCGCGCATAAAGTACTTTTTATCGTAGGACCTACGATAGCAATTATAACCGCTTGTATCAGTTCGGCCGTGATTCCTTGGGGACAGGAATTGCAAATAGGAGACCGTACGGTTTCTTTGCAAGTTGCGCAAGGTATCAATGTCGGCGTGTTGTATATGTTTGGTGTGATTGCATTGGGTGTATATGGTATTATGCTGGGCGGTTGGGCTTCCAATAATAAGTTCTCGCTTATGGGGGCAATTCGTGCAGCATCACAGAGTATCAGCTATGAAATTGCCATGGGGTTATCACTGATCGCTTTATTGATGGTCACGCGCACATTGACGCTAGAGGAAATTGTTGCGCAGCAGTCGGGTTTTGTCAATTGGAATATCTGGGCACAGCCGTTGGGTTTTATCATTTTTATGGTCTGTGCTTTTGCCGAATGTAATCGGGTTCCTTTCGATTTACCGGAATGTGAGACAGAGCTTGTCGGTGGCTACCATACGGAATATTCTTCCATGAAATTGGGCCTTTATATGTTCTCCGAATACATCAATATGTTTGTTTCTTCGGCGCTCATGGCATCACTTTATTTTGGCGGTTATAATTTCCCTTTTATGAATGATCTGGGATGGTCGGCCAATATGATCACGATCATCGGGGTAGTGGTATTCTTCATTAAAATATTGCTGTTTATCTTTTTCTTTATGTGGGTGCGTTGGACTTTACCACGTTTCCGCTACGATCAATTGATGAATCTGGGCTGGAAGATGCTGATTCCATTGGCCATTGCCAATATTGTACTCACAGGTGTATTTACATTGATTAAAGATACTTATTTCTCATAAGAAAGGACTTTTTATGCAACTAACCAATCGTAAAAAAGTAATTGAACAAAAACCGATGACATTTTCGGAAAGAATCTACTTTCCGGCTATTATCAAAGGTTTGCGCATTACATTAAGGCATTTTTTTAAGAAAATTCCAACCATTAAATATCCGGAGGAAATAAGACCTTATTCGAAAAATTTTAGGGGGCAGCACTCGCTCAAACGTGATGAGGAAGGGCGTGAGCGCTGTACAGCCTGTGGATTATGTGCTTTGTCTTGCCCGGCAGAGGCGATTACAATGACTGCCGCCGAGCGGAAAAAAGGTGAAGAACATCTTTATCGCGAGGAAAAGTATGCGTCGGTATATGAAATCAATATGTTGCGTTGTATTTTCTGTGGTCTATGTGAAGAGGCCTGTCCGAAAGAAGCGATCTATCTGGATGGACCGCATGTGACAGCAGATTATCTCCGTAAGGATTTTATCTATGGAAAAGATAAATTGGTGGAACCAACTTTTGATATTACCAAATTAAAGAGCTAAACCGGGAAATTATGACAGTATTTTATTTTGTAGCCTTCTTGTCTATTTTCTTTGCGCTGCTGACCATTTTTACAAAAAACCCTGTACACAGTGTACTGTATCTGGTCATTACGTTTTTTACGTTTACAATACATTATATTCTTTTGAATGCACAGTTTTTGGCTGTGGTGAATTTCATCGTATATATGGGAGCCATCATGGTGTTGTTTTTATTTGTACTGATGCTGCTCAACCTGAACAAGGATACCGAACCCATGAAATCCAATCTGGTTAAGTTTATGGGCGTTATAGCCGGTTGTTGCCTATTGGTGACTTTCTTCGGGGTATACCGTGTATTTGATATTTCTAATCCCTTGACTGTTGTTAATCCAGAAATCGGGTTGGTTAAGAATCTGGGTAAGGTGTTGTTTAACGAATTTTTGCTTCCTTTTGAGTTATCATCATTATTGTTATTGACGGCAATGATTGGAGCAATATTATTAGCTAAGAAAGAACCTAAACAAATCTAATGGAAACAGTTGTTCAACAGTTGCAGGGGGTGCCAATAAATCATTATCTGATTTTTTGTGCGATTATTTTCGTTATTGGTGTTATCGGTGTTCTTATTCGCCGTAACGTCATCATTATTATGATGTCTATTGAATTGATGCTGAATGCGGTGAATCTTCTTTTAGCTGCTTTTTCAGTACAGCATGGCGATTCGTCCGGACAGGTCTTTGTCTTTTTTATCATGGCATTGGCAGCGGCAGAAGTTGCCGTAGGCCTAGCGATTATTATTATGGTATATCGGAATACGAAGTCTGTGGATATCGATTCCTTAAATAAACTTCGTTGGTAGAACTTAAGAAATAAATACGATGAGTGAATTAGTTTGGTTGATTCCCCTTTTGCCCTTAATCGGGTTTATTGTGAACGGATTGGGTAGGAATGCCTTCTCCAAAGGTATGATAGGTGCTGTTGGCAGCGCTGTAGTGCTTATTTCTTTTGTATGCAGCTGTATTCTTTTCTCCGAAGTCTACCAAGCGAGACAAGCTGGACAAGCAGGTATTATAGAACAACATGTATTTGACTGGATTGCGGTGGGCAATCTCAAGATCGGTCTGTCCTTTTTGGTAGACCCACTAAGTGCCATCATGCTCCTGATCGTTACAGGGATTGGTTTCCTTATCCATGTCTATTCGATTGGTTATATGCATCATGATCATGGATTTGGTAAGTTCTTCGCCTATTTGAATCTCTTTATCTTTTTTATGTTGCTATTGGTATTGGGATCTAATTATCTGGTCATGTTTATCGGCTGGGAAGGTGTAGGGCTATGTTCTTATTTATTGATCGGCTTTTGGTATAAGAATAGTTCGTATGCAAATGCGGCAAAAAAAGCATTTGTGATGAATAGAATAGGCGATTTAGGTTTTCTACTTGCGGTATTTTTAATACTTGGCACTTTTGGATCCTTAGAATTTTCGACTGTATTTCCTGCGGCCAAGAATTTTGCTGTTGGTGATATCACAGTCGTTAGCATTACCATTTTGTTGTTTATTGCTGCAACAGGTAAATCGGCGCAGATACCTTTGTTTACCTGGTTGCCAGATGCCATGGCTGGCCCGACCCCCGTGTCGGCCCTGATTCATGCGGCAACGATGGTTACGGCCGGTATCTATATGATTGCACGTTCCAATGTCCTGTTTGTCCTTTCACCGTTTACCTTGCAGCTCATTTCTGTGATCGCTATTTGTACAGCCCTATTGGCTGCTGCGATAGCATTGACACAAAATGATATTAAGAAAGTATTGGCTTATTCCACCGTTTCACAATTGGGTTATATGTTTCTTGGCCTTGGTGTCGGAGCATTTACGGGAGCGTTTTTCCATGTATTGACGCATGCCTTTTTCAAAGCCTTACTATTCCTGGGGGCCGGCTCTGTTATACATGGTATGAGTGAAGAACAGGATATGCGAAAAATGGGCGGCTTGAAGAAAGCAATGCCTATTACTTATCTGACGATGTTGATGGGGACAATCGCGATTGCAGGAATTCCACCCTTCTCCGGCTTCTTTTCCAAAGACGAAATATTGGCAGGGGCATTTGCTGCGAGTCCAGTTTTATGGGGTCTGGGTTTTATTGGTGCATTAATGACGGCTTTCTATATGTTCAGGATGTTGTTTATGACCTTTTCTGGAACATTCCGTGGTACGGAAGAGCAAAAGCATCATTTGCATGAATCTCCAAAGAGTATGACAGTGCCACTCATCGTATTGGCTATACTTTCTGTGGTTGGAGGAGTGATCAACTTACCAGCTGTTTTGGGTGGTAATCATTGGCTTGAGGATTTCCTGACACCAGTGTTTTCAGAGGGAAAAGCGATAATGCCTGCAACTCATCATTTGGAACACAGTACGGAATATTTACTAATGGGCGTTTCTGTGGTTGGGGTATTGATTATGGTTGCTTTGGCTTTTAATAAATACGTCAAACGACAACAGTTACAGGAAGAGGGCGAAGGTACGCGTGGTTTCTTGGGTAATCTTTCTTACCATAAGTTTTACGTGGATGAGCTCTACGATAGTATCATTGTACGTCCGATCAATTGGCTCTCGGCTTTCTTCGGAAATGTCGTGGATCAACGTGGTATTGACGGTGTTGTTAACGGTGCCGGTAAGGCAACATTTGATACGGGAAAGGTATTGCGGTTGCTCCAGAATGGTAATGTTGGTTTTTATTTATTGATGATGGTAATTGGGGTGATTGCCATTTTCATCTATGGATTGTTGAGTCTTTAATTTTGGTATAATCGATGGATAACTTGTTTTTACTTATTTTATTGCCGTTAATAAGCGCATTGATTCTAACGTTCTTAAAGACCAATGCTGCAAAGTCTATTGCCTTGATTTTATCATTACTATCTTTGGCTTTGACTATTCCGTTCCTCTGTACTTTTGACACAAATGGCGGAATGCAATTTGAACAAAATTGGCTATGGATTTCTTCCTTGCATATTCATTTTCATATCGGCATTGACGGAATTAGCTTGCCGTTGATCTTATTGACGAATGGATTGATGCCTCTAATTATTGCTACAACCTTTAAAAAGGATTATAAAGGAAACTTTTATGCATTAATGGCTTTTATGCAAGCGGGCTTATTGCTCGTGTTTATGGCCTTGGACGCCTTTACTTTTTATGTAGGTTGGGAGATTGCCTTGATTCCGATTTATTTTATTTGTGCACTCTGGGGTGAAGGAGACCGTATTCGCGTCAATTTAAAATTCTTTATTTATACTTTTTTGGGCAGTCTGTTAATGTTGGTCGGTATTCTTTATCTCTATCAACAAGTGCCCAACCGTGATTTTGAATGGACTTCATTTATTGCATTAGATTTGGGGGAAAATACGCAGCGCTGGTTATTTTGGGCATTTTTTGTTGCTTTTGCCATCAAAATACCAATTTTTCCTTTTCATACTTGGCAACCCAATACGTATACAAATGCGCCAGCGGCAGGCACGATGTTGTTGGCAGGTATCATGCTCAAAATGGGGGTTTACGGTTTAATGCGTTGGCTATTGCCTATCGCACCAGCTGGTGTCGCTTTGTACGGGCATTTTGCGATGATCTTATGCGTTATCGGGATCGTTTATGCTTCTGTTATCGCAATTAAACAGGACGATGTGAAGCGATTGATCGCGTATTCGTCAATAGCCCACGTTGGCTTAATTAGTGCCGGTGTCTTCACATGGAATACGAATGGCCTGAGTGGTGCAACTATTCAAATGTTGAATCACGGTATTTCTGTGATCGGGCTTTTTTATGTGTTGGATATTATACAGCAGCGCACACAGACACGTAGTCTCAGAGCGCTTGGCGGAATAGCAAGCAAGGCGCCGCGCTTGGCGATCTTCTTTATGATTATTTGTATGGGGGCAGTGGGTTTACCATTAACGAATGGATTCATTGGGGAGTTTTTGTTATTGAAAGGCGTTTTTCAGTATGGATTTTGGTTTGCCGTTTTCGCGGGGCTAACCTTAATCCTGGGCGCAGTTTATATCCTTAGGCTTTACCAAGGAACGATGTTGGGGGAAACGACCGAAAAAACTGTACAATTTGAAGATGTAAAAGGAACGGAACTTATTGTATTGACAGTCGTCTCCGTCTTGATCCTTTATATTGGTATATTCCCTAATTTCCTATTGAACCTTTCTGCAGGTTCCGTGGAAGTTTTAAGTACATTTTTAGGCAGATAATAGATATATTTAATTGTATGGGTGCAATAATTACACTTTCGATATTAGCATTAGTCGTCCTTTATCTTGGTTTATTCAAGATGAAATCTATGCTACTGCCTGTTTCTATTCTTGGCTTCTTGGTCGCTATTGGTTTTTTATGGAATGACTGGACTTCGACCAGTGGACCGCTCTATAGTGGGATGGTTCATTTTGATCATTTTGCTATTGCTTTCTCAATCTTATGTATCGCAGTTACCTTGTGCATTTTTGTTATCTCAAAGGGATATTTTGATGAGGAGGGGCAAATTGCGGAATACTATTCATTATTAATTTTCTCCCTCACAGGTGCTGTTCTTGTGAATAGTTATCATAATTTTTCAATGCTTTTTTTAGGTATTGAAATTATGTCTGTAGCGCTTTACATTTTGGTGGGTATACGTAAAAGAGACAAAGCATCAAATGAAGCTGCATTAAAATACTTTTTGATGGGGGCTTTCTCTACGGGCTTTCTATTGTTTGGTATTGCCCTTTTGTACGGTGCCACAGGATCATTTGATTTAAGTGAAATCAAAGACTATGTTGTCAATAACCCGCAGACAATTTCGCCTTTGTTTTATGGGGGTATATTGCTTCTCATTGTGGGACTGACGTTCAAAGTGGGCGCTGTTCCCTTTCATTTCTGGACACCAGATGTTTATGATGGGGCTCCGATATTGATTACCAGTTATATGAGCACCGTCGTTAAAGTTGCTTCTTTTGCTGGATTGTTACGTTTATTCAGTTATAGTCTATTGCCTCTGCAAGATTTTTGGACTCCGGTTTTCTTAGTGATCGCCATTCTCACCTTATTTGTTGGAAATATTTCTGCATTAATGCAGTCTTCCTTCAAACGTATGCTTGCTTATTCAAGTGTTTCGCATGCGGGGTATATGTTATTTGCGATTGTAGCAGTTGGATCTACTTCGGCTAATAGTATCTTTGCTTATGGTCTCGCCTATTCGCTGGCAACCATTGTCGCCTTTACGGGATTAATCCTGGTTAAGAAAACGACCGGCTCCGAACATTTTGAAGCTTTCAATGGCTTGGGCAAGAGAAATCCTTTGCTCGCATTTGCCATCACGATAGCAATGCTTTCTCTCGCGGGTATACCACTGACAGCTGGATTTATCGGTAAGTTTATGATGTTTTCTTCTGTTATGGAAAATTATCATATTGTTTTGCTTGTATTGGCTGTAATCAATGCAGGAATTGCCGTGTATTACTACTTGAAGGTTGTTGTTGCGATGTACTTTAGAGACAGTGAAGAATCCTGTGTCAATGTGCAATGGAATTATTCATTTGTATTATTCCTTGCTGTAGTGCTTACCATTTTAATTGGGGTATATCCAGACTGTGTTTTAAAATTAATATAAAGTTTCTGTTAAACCTGTGGATTCTTCAATGGCAATAGGAACCTTCAATAATTAACGTTGTAATTAAAGCAGGTTAAAACTGAAGGTTTCTGTTAAAATACATGTTGTTTATTTAAGCATGGCGATTTAGCTGTGCTTTTTTTATTTTTATTGGTATAACTCTTGCATACAAATTGTATATTGTAAAAAAGAAATCCTATCAATTGGCAGATGGCGTTTAAAGTGTGTGTTAAATCTTTTTCGATTTGTGTTTTAAGTGTGTTACTATTCTTCTTTATTGGCGGAAAAGTAAATGCACAGGGCTTTATTCGTGGAAAGGTTGTCGACGCACAGACCGGAAAAGGCATCTCACGGGTTTCAATCAATTGGCTAGGGGAAGATAGTGGCGGCAGCAGCGATACCCTTGGATATTTCAAGATCCCAGATATCAAAAAATACAAACAACTTATATTTGGAGCAGTGGGGTATGAGCGGCGGACAGTAGATGTTCGGCGTTTACAGGATTCCATACTCACCGTGCATTTAATTGCCTCGAATAATACATTAGAGGAAGTGGTGGTCAATCGAAAAAACAAGAAACCCAAAGACCCCGCTATAGCACTGATCGAACAGGTTATTGCGCATCGGTCACAAAACCATTACACCCGCATTCCTGAGATTCGTTTTGATGAATATGAAAAGACGCAATTCGGTTTTGTGAATCCTGAAGATAAAGCAAAAAAATTTCCAAAGCCCTTTCGCTTTCTTTTCGAAAACATTGATTCGACAGCTTTTCGGGGGCAGACCATTGCACCCTTCTATTTGGAGGAAAACTATGCCAACGTCTATTCTTCCCATAATCCGAATCGCAGTAAAAAACTTATCATCAGTCACAATCAGACCGAATTAAATCCACGGTTTTTTAACAATGATAATTGGCAAACTCGGTTTCAGACCATACTCCGCGATGTTGATCTCTATGATAATACGATTCAGGTCGCGAACAAAGGGGTCTTAAGTCCAATTGCGACGGGGGCTACAGCGTTTTACAGATACAAAATTCAAGATACGATCCAAATTGAAGGGAAGGATTATATTGAGCTCCAATTTGAAGGTAAATCGGCTATCGATCTGCTCTTCTACGGTGACCTTCTGGTCTCAGACGATACAAGGTACGCCGTTCACCGCGCCACACTGAATATCGGACGTACGGCAAATATCAATTGGATAAATGACGTGCAGATAGATCTAAGCTATAGTGAATTTAAAAACGGCAGTATGCTTCCCGTTCGTGCAGATCTGAAAATGTTATTTGGCGGGAGCAAGTCGGACGTATTGTATGGTCGCAGGGAAACCCAATACCTCGGGCATCGTACGGATTCTATTTCGAATGAGAATTTTGCCGGAGTACCTGTTGAAAAAAGGTATCTCCTCCAATCCGCCCCGCATGTACCCATAGTAGGGGTTAGACCAAGCCCGTTAAGCCGTGCAGAAATAGGGGCGTATCAAAAAGTTGATTCGGTACAGCATATGCGTTCTTTTAACCAGTTAGTTGCATTGGGTTATTTGTTGGCAAAGGGATATTACAACGCAGGAAAGGTTGAATTTGGACCATTGGAATATCTTTATAGCCGGAATAATTACGAAGGAAACCGTGTGCGCCTGAGTGGTCGGACGACGCGTTTATTTTCGGAAAAAGCCTACATTGAAGGATATACAGCCTACGGCGATAAGGATAAAGAGCTAAAGTACTACCTGAGTACAGCATTTACTTTAAACGGAGAACGCATTGTTCAGTTTCCAGCTAATTATTTACGCTTTACTGTACAGCATGATGTCATGGAACCCGGACGTGGTTTGGGGTTTTTGAAGGGCGATGGTTTTTTCCGTTCTTTCGGAAAAAACAAGCCTAATAAGTGGCAGTTTAATGATATTTATCGCATTGATCACCTTATCGAGTTCGGTAATCATGTCAGTATAGGATCGGCATTTACACATACACGTAGGCAGCCTCGCGGTGATCTGTTTTATAGCAATAGCCTACCTTCACCTGATACAGTTCGCCAAGTCAATACAAATGATCTACAGCTGATTTTGCGTTGGGCTCCGAATGAAGAATTTACTTATCATAATCTCGACAGAGGAACCGTAGAAAATAAATATCCCATTTTTACCCTGCAATATAATAAAGGCCTGAAAGGATTTTGGGGCGCAGGTTATAATTATGATGCGTTACGGTTCAGTATTTTCAAGCGTTTATTTTTATCTCCGGCGGGGCAGGCCGATTTTGAATTTTCGGGAGGAAGAATTTGGGGAAAACATCTGCCATATACTTTACTGGAACTTCCAGAGGTCAATAGAGATAAGCAAGGACCGTTGGTCAATTTCGACTTGATGGCTACCTCGGAATTTGTCTCAGATCAGTTTTTGAAATTGACGTATTACCACAATTGGAATGGCTTCTTTTTTAATAGAATTCCTTTGTTCAGAAGGTTAAAGTGGCGCGAAGTGACGGGATTTAAGGCTTTTTATGGAAAGTTAAGTGATGTCAACAACCCCTTTGTAACGCCCGAAAATATTCAGTTTGAACCGGACAAAAATGGTATTATCCAAACAAAAGCAGTGCGTAACAAACCATATGTAGAAGGGCTAGTAGGGGTGGATAATATCTTTAAACTGATTAGATTAGAGTATAAAAAGAGATTAAGCTATAGTGGTGGTGAAGGCATACCTTCTGATACCTTTACAGCATCCTTACATTTTAATTTTTAGCAATTATGGTCCAATATTCAAATTTAAACTATGTGATTAAAGATAGCATCGGCTACGTTATCATTAACCGCGAACCCCAGCTGAATGCTTTGAATCAGGAAACCCTTGACGAATTGCAAGATATCTTCATGCATTTCAATGCCGATGACCACGTAAGAGGTATTATCCTGACAGGCGCTGGGCCTAAAGCATTCGCTGCAGGAGCAGACATTAAGGAATTTATGGATTTATCTGTAATTCAGGCACGGTGGCTCAGTGAACGAGGACATATTATTTTTTCGGACCTTATTGAAGGTTCTCCCAAGCCAGTTATTGCCGCAATAAATGGGTATGCTTTAGGCGGAGGGCTGGAGATGGCCTTAGCCTGCCATATTCGTATAGCGTCTGACAATGCAAAAATGGGCCTGCCGGAGGTTTCTTTGGGCCTGATTCCGGGCTATGGTGGTACGCAGCGTCTGCCCAAGTTGATCGGAAAAGGACAGGCTATGCAAATGATTTTAACGGGTGATATGATTGACGCGCAGCGAGCCTATGAACTGGGATTGGTCAATGAGGTGATCGCACAGGATAAACTCATTGACCGGGCGGAGGAAATACTCCATAAGATATTTACGCGTTCTCGCGTTGCAGTGGCAAATGCTATTACTGCTATTAACGCTGCTGAAGATAAACAACAAAACGGGAATAAGGTGGAAATGGATGCTTTCGGACATCTTTTCGGAACAGAAGATTTCAAAGAAGGTGTTTCTGCATTTTTAGCGAAAAGGACACCGAATTTTGAATAATGCCACGGTACTTCGCGAAACGCCATAAGCCGTGTATTGTCAGGTTTGAGTATCGATGAAGAGGTAAAAATAAGACGAAGAAAAGATGTTCGGATTGAGCGCCAATCGTTTTGCGGCAAGTGTTAAGATGGCTCATGAATCTGGATCTGAAAGCTTTGACCGACATTATTTTTGATATTTTTTGCGATATTCCTGTGGCGACATTTTCATCTCCCGTGTAAACGCTTTTGAAAAATGAAAGGGGTCATAAAAGTGAAGTTTGAATGCGATTTCCTTAATCTTAAGTAGTGTGAATTGCAGGTAGGAGCAAGCCCTTTGCATGCGGAGTTGATTGTAATACACCATCGGTGGGTAAGAGGTTTTCTGCTTGAACAAGTTAATAAGATGTGATTTGGAATAGTTGAAATGTGCTGCAATATCGTCCAGATTAATATTGTTCTCCAGATTGTCTTTCATAAATATAATGATATCCTGTATGATATTGTCTACTTGAATTCGGTTGCTTTCTCTAAACTGAGCCTGATATTGAATGGACGCTAAAAAATATTGAAAGCAAAAACTCGTATACTCCAAATTTTCTGGACTATACCCCATTTCCAGGTTTTTGTAGATGCTCTCGAAGAGCTGGATGCGGTTGGCATGTTTGTTTGAATCCGCGTCATCTATATGAATCACTTCGCCCATGATATGTTGAAAAAGAACTGCATCTGTGCCGTCGAAATGAATCCAATAGATGCTCCAGGGATCATTTGATTTTGCGCCATAGCAATGAGCGCTATCTCTCGGGATAATGTATACATCGTTTCTTTTAAGGTTGTGCGTTGTTTCATCCTGTTTTATCCAACCGCTTCCATCTTCGCAATAAATCAGAATATATTCCTTACATCCTTCTTGACGATCACGGTAGTGTTTTTTAGCATTGGGATAATAGCCGATATGTGTGATGTGTAATTTTGATGTGATGTTGTTGCCTTCCAGGTAATTGCATACGGCATAGGGAAGGACAATTGCCTTTTC
Source organism: Sphingobacterium multivorum (assembly GCF_039511225.1). Lineage (NCBI taxonomy): Bacteria > Pseudomonadati > Bacteroidota > Sphingobacteriia > Sphingobacteriales > Sphingobacteriaceae > Sphingobacterium > Sphingobacterium multivorum. The sequence continues at coordinate 5,784,216 of NZ_CP154261.1, read as the reverse complement.
TCCTTTGAATCCTTCAGCGATGACATCTTCGTTTTGTTTCATAAATCGGGCTTATTTTTGGTTATTCGTATAAAAATAGTAATATTTTACATGTTTATCGTGTTCACTTACATGATTCTCCCCAAGTATTCCATTAATTTTACCTAAGTAAATCTAAATATGTAAACTCTTATGCAAAAGACTGCGACGACCTATCTGCTATTGATCACTTTTGTGGCCGCTATTGGTGGATTTCTATTTGGATATGATTGGGTAGTTATTGGTGGTGCAAAGCCATTTTATGAGGCTTATTTTCATTTGGAATCCGATCCTGCCTTGCAGGGGTGGGCCATGTCTTCGGCGATTGTGGGGAGCTTTGTTGGTGTACTGCTCTCGGGGGGATTGGCCGATCGCTATGGCAGAAAACCGCTGATTTATACTGCTGCAATTTTATTTATAATGTCTGCAGTGGGAACCGGTATGGCGTCCGAACTGGACACTTTTATTATCTATCGGATTTTGGGCGGGATAGGTATCGGTGTAGCCTCCAATTTGGCACCGATGTATATCGCAGAGATCGCCCCCGCAGAAAGTCGAGGGAAATTTGTATCGATCAATCAATTGACCATTGTACTGGGCATCCTTGCAGCACAAGTGGTCAATTGGCTCATTGCAAAGCCGGTTTTAGCCGGAGAATCTATGCTAGAAACCTGGAATGCGCAAGAGGGGTGGAGATGGATGTTTTGGGCCGGAGCGATCCCGGCGGTCATTTTTTTATTGCTACTTTTCCTGATTCCTGAAAGTCCGCGCTGGTTATATACAAAAGGGAAGCACGAACAGGCAAAACGTGTATTTTTACGCATGGGTGGAGATGAGTATGCAGCAGAAAATATACGTTCTATTGCCGAGGCGGCTGAACTAAGTCAGGCTAAATCCCGAAAGAGAAATTTATTTCAGGGGAAGCTGCTACGGTTGTTGTTGCTAGGAAGCTTTATTGCGGTTTTTCAGCAATGGTGTGGGATTAATGTTATTTTTAATTATGCCCAGGAAATCTTTACAGCTGCTGGATATACGGTTTCTGGGATGCTTTTCAATATTATTATCACTGGCGTGATCAATGTCATTTTTACATTCATTGGCATGTACCTGGTTGATCGAATTGGTCGTCGCGCATTGATGCTTTTCGGATCAGCAGGCCTTTTTGTGATTTATATTGCCTTAGGAGCATGTTATTATTTCAATTGCAGCGGCATTTTTGTGCTTCTCCTTGTACTGGCCGGAATTGCGGTGTATGCGATGACCTTGGCTCCTGTAACTTGGGTAATTATCGCCGAAATATTCCCTACCGCTGTAAGGGCGCAGGCCATGGCGATTGCAACATCGTTATTATGGATTGCATGTTTTGTGCTCACCTATACGTTTCCTTTACTGAATCAAAACCTGGGTGCAGCTGGTACATTCTGGCTGTATGGTGGAGTCTGTTTTATCGGTTGTCTGTTTCTATGGAGCCGATTGAAAGAGACCAAAGGAAAAAGCTTAGAAGAAATTGAACAAGAACTGGAAGGATAATTGGCACCCGGATCATCAACGAAATCAACTCGACCTATATAAACCTATTAGCGTATCAAGAAAATGACAGAATTAACTCGTTATCTTATAAAATCAACAGTAGACCAGAAAGGGATTGTAAAAGCATGGGAGGAGCAGGTTGCTATTCCAACATACGAGATTGGAACAATGGAGAAAAATCCCATATTTGCTGAAAAACGCGTATATCAAGGTAGCTCAGGGGTAGTATATCCTTATCCGATCATAGAGAAAATTAGCGATCAGAAGCGAAATAAGATCTATCAAGCGCTATTTCTTGAAAATGAATATATCAAGGTGATGATTCTTCCAGCCTTAGGTGGGCGGGTTCATATGGCTTATGATAAAGTCCGAGAACGACATTTTGTTTATTATAATGAAGTGATCAAGCCGGCTTTGGTAGGGCTTACTGGCCCTTGGATTTCGGGAGGGATTGAATTTAATTGGCCACAGCATCATCGACCGACTACTTTTATGCCAACAGAGCATTTAATCGAATACAACAGCGATGGAAGCATTACGGTTTGGTGCAACGAAATCGAACGTATGTTTCGGATGAAGGCCATGCAGGGATTTACATTGCATCCCGACAAAGCATATCTAGAAATAAAGGTTCAGGTGTATAATCGGACAGCATTGCCACAAACCTTTCTGTGGTGGGCCAATCCGGCTGTTGTTGTGAATGATGACTATTTTTCCGTCTTCCCTCCCGACGTCAATGCCGTTTTTGATCATGGAAAGCGAGAGGTTTCCTCTTTCCCAATTGCTCGGGGGACTTACTACAAGTACGATTACTCAGCTGGTGTTGATATAGCACAATACAAGAATATTCCTGTTCCGACCTCCTATATGGCCATTCAATCGAAATACAATTTCGTTGGCGGCTATGAGGCCGGTGCGACCAATGCGGGGATGTTGCATGTGGCCGATCATCACATTTCACCCGGGAAAAAACAGTGGACCTGGGGAAATGGTGATTTTGGTGTCGCCTGGGATAGAAACTTGACCGATGAAAATGGACCGTATATTGAATTGATGGCCGGTGTATATACCGATAATCAGCCTGATTTTGCTTGGTTACAACCTTATGAAGTGAAATCCTGGTCTCAGTATTTTATGCCTTACGCAGAGGTCGGACAGGTGAAAAATGCAACAAAAGATGTGGTGCTCAATATGGAGGTTAGGGAGCAGACAGCTCACATTGTCTTATATACAACGGGGACGTATGAAGGTATACGTATTTTGTTACGCAATACGGCAGGTAAAATCTATTTGGACGAGCAAGCGGACTGTTCTCCTCGGAATATTTATACCCAAAGTGTTGCTGGATTGGACGGTGATCCAACCGAACTCCTATTGACTGTGTATGATAAAAATAACCATGAAATATTGGTCTACCAGCAAGAGCAGGCAAAGGATGCTAAAGATATGCCCAAACCAGCACAGGCAGCATTGCTACCCGAAGATATTCGTTCCATCGAAGAATTGTTTTTGACGGGACAGCATTTGGAACAGTACCGACATGCAACTTATAATCCATTGGATTATTATAAGGAAGCGCTGCGACGTGAACCGAACGATATCCGATGTAATAATGCAATGGGTGCTTTCTTGTTGCGAAGCGGTAAGATCAATGCGTCGATTCCTTATTTTGAGACCGCTATCGCACGCGCTACGGAGCGTAATCCCAATCCTTATGATGGAGAACCTTATTACAACCTAGGTGTAGCTCTGCAACTATCTGGGGATTTGAATGGAGCTTATGCAGCTTTCTACAAAGCAACCTGGAATGCCGCCTGGAAGGATTCTGGCTATTTTGGTTTGGCACAAATTGATGCGAAGAGAGGCGATTGGAAAGCTGCTTTGGAAAAAATAGATCACTCATTGAGCCGAAACTGGTATCACCACAAAGGACGACAGCTGAAGGCCTCTATTTTAAGAAAACTTGGGGCAAAAGATGCCGCTTTAGCATTTATTCAGGAATCAATGGAATTGGATCCCTTTAATATGGGCTGTCGATTCGAATGGTACCTGTTAAATAAAGAAGAATCCATTTTTTCTCCTATTCTCGATTTAGCGCGGGTTAATATTCATAGTGTGATAGAGTACGCATTGGATTTTGCGCATGCCGGTCTGTATGAAGAGGCATCGTTACTGCTGGAAAAAAACATTGAAGATGTAACCTTAGTTTACCCTATGGTATATTATACGTTAGGTTATTTTGCGACCCAGTTAGGCTTGCATGACAGGGCAAAAACTTACTGTGACCGAGCCATCCTCATGGATCCTACCTATTGTTTCCCAAATCGTTTGGAAGAGATTGCAATTCTCCGACATGCCATCGGTTTAAATGATGCTGACGCAAAGGCCTCGTATTATTTGGGCAATCTTTGGTATGGAAAAAGACAGCATCAGGATGCGGCAGACTGTTGGGAGCATGCGATCCAGTTGGATGGACAGTTTCCTACCGTTTTTCGCAATCTGGCCTTAGCTTATTATAATCGGATAGGCAAGAAGAAAGATGCCGTGACTTTATTGGAGCGGGCATTTTCATTGGATGAAACTGATGCACGTTTACTCATGGAGCTTCATCAGCTCTACAAGAAGGAGGGCCGTCCTTACAAAGAGAGGTTGGCGTTACTCGATCGATATCCGGATTTGGTGACGCTTAGAGATGATCTATTCTTGGAGCGGATCACCCTGTTTAATCTGTTGGGCGAATACGAGCGCGCGAAAACGTTGCTTGCTTCGCGGCAGTTTAAGCCCTGGGAAGGAGGAGAAGGAAAGGTCTCTCGTCAGTACACGATATCTCAGCTGGAATTGGCCAAAAAATCGATACTGCAGAGTGAACTGCAGCAGGCGCTTTCCTTGCTAGAGGCAATTGATTATTACCCACATAATCTTGGTGAAGGTAAGCTGATTACCATGGAGGAAAACGACATTCACTATTATAAAGGGCTTGTCTATCGTTTATTGGGTCGGGAAGAAGAAGCTAAGGTTTATTTCTATAAAGCAACAGAGGGTGCTGATGAACCCCAGCAAGCCCTTTTCTATAATGATCCACAACCAGATAAGATATTCTATCAGGGTTTAGCCTGGCATGAGCTTGGTGATCCAGGGCGAGCTGAACAACGCTTTCAATGCTTAATAGATCATGGAAAGTTATATATTGACAAGCCTTTTAAAATAGATTATTTTGCAGTTTCCTTACCTGATATGGATATTTGGGAGGAAAATCTGGATGATAAGAATAAAATACATTGTCTGTATGTCATGGGATTGGGGTATTTGGGGAATGGGGATCGTGCTCTGGCAATGGATTATTTATCGCAAGTTCAGCAGTTGGATCCCAATCACCAAGGGAGCCAGGCTATCATGCATTCTTTCTTAAGTGAAACTTCTTTAAAGAAATAATTTCGTATGTATCGCTATATCATAGTATTCGTCATTCTATTTCAAAGTTACACGGCCTGGGCAGATGGACTAAATCAGCTTGACCTTGCAGGTGAGTGGAAAGTTCGGCTTGATCCCGAAGATGTCGGTATTGAGCAGGGCTGGGCTGGTAAATCGTTCGAAACATCGATCAAATTACCAGGAACAACAGATGATGCGGGTTTAGGAGCCTTAAATACGTTGACACCTGCTCTTGCCAAACCTCAACTTTCGCATTTAACGCGAGCACATCGTTATGTGGGAGCAGCATGGTATACACGGGAACTTTCAATTCCGGCAGGTTGGGCTGGTAAGGAGATGATCTTAACCCTCGAGCGTGTTCTTTGGGAGTCCATGATTTGGATCGACGGGGTAGCAGTGGTCCAAAAGCAACGTAGCCTTGTCAGTCCGCATGAGTTTGACTTAAGCTCACTTCTGAAAGCTGGGAAGAAACATCGGTTGACAATTCGCGTAGATAACAGAAAAAAACTCCCCATCAGCGTTGATGATATGGCGCATGCTTATACCGATCACACCCAAATTATTTGGAATGGTATTCTTGGAAAGATTGCTATTCAGGCCTATGATGCGGTGCGTCTGAAGTCGGTGTATGCTAGCCCTAATCTAGCGAAGAAGGAAATCAATCTGCAGATCAATCTCCGAAACAAACTAGCAAAGGGCGTTGTGGGTAAACTGAAAATAGCGGTAAAAGACAACATGGGTTCCCTACCACCAGTTGAAAAAACTATTCAGCTCTCGCGGGGGGATTCAACGATCAACCTAAGCTACCTTCTTGGGGATAGACTGAAACTTTGGAGCGAATTTTCGCCGCATTTGTACGACATCGGTGTGGAGTTGAAAGCTGCAGATGCCGTATCAACATTGCGTACCTCAATAGGTATGCGTGAGCTTTCTACTGATGGGACAATGCTAAAAGTCAATGGTGAGCCTTTATTTTTGAGAGGAACATTAGAATGCAGTATTTTCCCGTTAACAGGACATCCGCCAATGGATAAGGCCGGTTGGCGGAAAGTCTTTCGGACAGCGCGCGAATGGGGACTAAATCATCTGCGGTTTCATTCATGGTGTCCTCCGGAGGCGGCCTTTGCTGTTGCCGACGAATTGGGTTTCTATCTTCAGATTGAGTTGCCGATCTGGGAGAATAATATTGGTAAAGATGAGGGCGTGATGAATTTTCTATATGAAGAGGCCGATCGAATAATAGAGACCTATGGAAATCATCCATCCTTTTGCTTTTGGAGTATGGGGAATGAATTGAGTGGTGATTTCAACGCGCTGAATGCTTTAGTAAAACACCTAAAGGAGAAAGACAGACGGCATCTTTATACGGCAACTTCTTTTACATTCCAGCAAGGGCATGGTGTGAAGGAAGAACCCTATGATGATTATCTGATCACCCAGTGGACAGCCAGGGGCTGGGTGCGGGGACAAGGTATATTTAATAGTGAAGCACCTACCTTTAATAAAAATTATAGCAATGCTTTGGAAGGAATTTCGATTCCGGTCGTGACGCATGAAATTGGACAATATGCTGTCTATCCCAATCTCGCCGAAATCAAAAAATATCAAGGTGTTCTAAAACCGCTAAACTTCATTTCTGTAGCAGAAGATCTGAAACAAAAGGGATTATTACATAAGGCCAAAGCATATACGATGTCCTCAGGAAAATTGGCTGCTATTCTATATAAGGAGGAGATGGAAAGAGCATTGAAGACACCCGGTATCAGCGGTTATCAGCTCCTTGATCTTCATGATTTCCCAGGTCAGGGAACGGCGCTGGTAGGATTATTAGATGCTTTTTGGGACAGTAAAGATATACTTCCTGCGGCCGAATTTCGACAATTTAGCGCTCCTGTAGTGCCTTTGCTCCAGTTTGCGAAAGCTGTATATACCAACAATGAAACGTTCGAAGCTTCTATCGATGTGAGTAATTATGGTCAGGCGGTTTTGAAGAATCAGGGGATTAGCTGGTTCCTGAAGGATGGGGGAAAAATAATCGCACAAGGACATTTTCAGTCGACCATTGAAAAGGGGCATCAAGGCCATGTGGGACATTTTGAGGTACCATTACAAGCAATTGGACGGGCGAAGAAATTGACAATTCAACTTAAACTGGAAGGTACATCCTATGAAAATCATTGGAATATTTGGGTATACCCTCAACAGGTCGCAGTTGATTTTGGGGAAGTGAGCTATACGCGCGAACTGGCGGAAGCAATGCGCTTACTGAAAGAAGGGAAAAAGGTGCTTTTAAATCCCGATTGGAAGAAAATAGACGGCATTGAAGGAAAGTTCGTTCCTGTTTTTTGGAGCCCAGTACATTTTCCAAAACAGGCCGGTACCATGGGCCTACTTTGTGACCCTAAACACCCTGTATTTGCCGATTTCCCAACAGATAATCACACAGACTGGCAATGGTGGGATCTCCAAATTAAATCGACTACGCTAATTACGGATCAGATCAAAGGCGGGAATGCAGTTGTAGAGCTCATTGATAACTTTGCTAATAATAGGAGATTAGCCTCTCTTTTTGAAGGGACAGTCGGAGCTGGCAAACTGATGATTGCTTCGTTTGATCTGGAGGCAGATCTAGCCAACAGACCCGTGGCGAAACAGCTGTTAGGCTCTATCTTAACGTATATGAACAGTACAAAGTTTAGGCCCAAAGTAATCGAAAATCCAGCTATGCTATCGCAGGTATTGCGCTACAAAGAAGCACAGGAAAAATCCGAACCTAAAGCGATCTATTAACGATAAGATCGCTTTGGGAAAATTTAACATGCTTGATTTTTTAAAATAAATATGTAGAAATAATTGTTAACTTGGCCTTGTAATCTAATTGTTACCTGAAAAGCACAATGACCAATAAACTGAAGATTGGGAGCTTTAGTTATGAGAAAAGAAAATGATGAAGCCAATTTGATCCAAGCGCTCTCTATAGGGAAGCAGGCTGTTTTACCAAAACTTTACGAACGATATGCAGACCGCATTTTCGATGTATCTTTCCACTTGCTGAAAGATACAGGTTGGAGCGAGGATGTTGTGCAGGAAGTTTTCGTGAAACTGTGGACCAATAGAGAAACTATAAAACAGGATGTGGATCTCTGGCCGTTCCTTTACGTATTGACAAAAAGAGAGTGTTTCAATAAACTAAGAAGCATCAAACGTTCTCATTCGGCGTTTGAGCTTCTATATTACCATATTGAACATCATTCGGATAGGGCCGATGGTTTAATAGAACGAAAGGAACTTGCCGATGAAATTGAAAATTACCTTGCTCAACTACCTGAACAACAAAAACTCGTTTTTACATTAAGCCGAATTGAAGGAATACCCCACAATCAAATTGCAGCGGAACTCAATCTTTCTAAAAACACGGTAAAAAACCATCTTGCCAGAGCATCGAAACATTTAAAACAAGTCCGTTCTGGACGAAATCCGCTATTATCCTTATTTTTCTATTTTTTCTGAAAAGGATTTCATGGATTGATGGAATCCTCCTAACTGGTTATCGATATGCTAAACAGTTGGACTGAAGTTCCATTGAAAATTTTATACCTATAACAATTTCATAAGGATCTAAAAAAAAATAAAAAAAATATTTCTTCGTGTAGTCCTTTTCTGTTTTTGCGGTGTACTGAAATAAATACTTAGAAAGTACGAACCAATTTGACCATGCAAGAAGAAAGACTACGCTATTTGCTAACCCATTATTTTAGGAATACAATCTCTCGTTCGGAATTGAAAGAGATGCTCGATAAATTGGATCAGCTGGAAGAAGCTGAATTCTCCGATCTTTTTGAACGTATGGGCGAAAGAGTTCCTGAACGTTCGGAGCTGTTTAACAGGGATCAGGTTTTAAATCAGATCTCAAGTCGAATAGGCGGACATCATAAAGAGATGGGGGACGGAAAAAAATCAAAGCTGCGTTACATCAGATTGGGGGGGATCGCGGCCGCAATTGTTGTCTTTTGTTTTTCAATTCTGTTTCTGGTCCAACAAAGCGCGAAGCAAACAACTTTTCAACAAGCCGTCTCACCAAGGGAAATCGCCTTGCCAGAAAACGGTGCGCCTATACTTAAACTTTCCAATGGTGATCAATATTCAATTTCAGAAGATCACCCTGAAACCTTGGACAAAAACGGTCTGAGCATCGTTAAGGCAACTGATGGCACAGTAGTATATCAAGTTAAAAATAATGGCGAGGGCAGGTCCGAGCTGAGAACTTTCCTGAGCCCAAAAGGTAGCGCATTGACCGTGAAGTTGGTTGATGGCACGCAAGTTCAACTAAACTCGGGCGCGAGCTTGACCTATCCGACACATTTTGCTGAACATACCCGAACGGTATTCTTGGATGGTGAAGCCTATTTTGATGTCACCCATGACAGTAGTAAACCTTTTATTGTTCAGACGAAACAAACCCAGGTCAAAGTATTGGGAACGCAATTCAATATTGCCTCTGATCTCAGCAAAACTAAAATCCTGACCACTTTAATCAAAGGTAAGGTTGCTGTAAGTGCGGGGCATAATCAGCAGATTTTAAGTCCTGGAATGCAGGCACAAACCAATCTGCTTACGAAACAAATTGCTGTACAGGAAGCCGACCTAAAGGAGGTTCTCGCTTGGCGGGATGGCTTCTTCCGCTTCACAGAAGATAATATTGAGACTGTCTTGCAAAAAGTGGGCGAATGGTATGATATCAAAGAAGTGAAGGTGAATTCATCGTCCACCGATAAATTTACGGGGATGATAAAGCGGACCAAAAAGCTCTCGGATTTACTCCGGCAGCTGGAAAAAATATCCAATTATAAATTTAAAATTCAGGATGGGAGGGTCCTTGTTATGTAACAATGAGACTTTGAGCTAAAAGTAATCGGAAGTGCTCGCAACACTCCCGATCGTAGTTTAGCAATTAAATAAACCTAATTGAGTTATAAACCATTTAACACCAAACCTATACAAATGTATAAAAGGAATAGCAAAAGTTGCTTTTTTACACAAAAATTCTTTGTAAAAGCATTTATCAGGATGAAAGTATGCATACTAATCCTCATCATCTCCATGGTGCATGTTCATGCATCTAGCTTTGGTCAACAAGTGACATTGGATATAAAAAATGGACGTTTGGTGGACGTCCTGGATGAGATTCAAAAACAAACGGGGTACGAGTTTTTGTACAATAACAGTTTGATTAACAAACAAAAAAGAGTGACCATTAAAGCAAATCACAAAAACTTTAAAGAGGTCCTACAAGAGTTTCTGTCGGAAAGAAACCTGACTTACGAATTGAATCTGAACACGGTATTGATTATGGCCAAAGTGGGTTCTCCGCAAGTTGCTTCCAGCACCGCGGTGTTCTTGCAGCGGCGTAGAATAACAGGGGTTGTGTCTGATAGTAAGGGAGCGCCATTGGAAAGTGTTACGGTTGCGGTTAAGGGGACAACTATTGGAACGAAGACCGATGCGCAGGGGCAATTTGCCTTGGAAATTGAAGATCAGCATAAGGTGCTGCAGTTTTCGCTCGTAGGATTTCAGTCGTTTGAGCGGAATATTAGTGCGTCAAATCAGCTGAAGATCACTTTGGAGCCTGCGGTAAGCGATCTGGAGGAAGCTGTAGTTGTTGCTTATGGAAAGCAACGTAAAATCAGCGTAGTGGGTGCAATTAGTAGCGTTTCCCCGCAACAGTTAAAAACTCCCGTTGCTAAGATCAGCAGCGCATTGGCGGGACAGATGGCAGGCGTTGTTACGGTTCAAGGTTCGGGAGAGCCCGGCTCTGCAACGTCATTTTGGATACGTGGGGTGAGCAGTTTTGCAGGTGGGACCGGTCCACTGGTATTGGTGGACGGGATCGAACGTCCCATGGACCTCGTAGACCCCGAGGATGTCGAGTCATTCTCTGTCTTGAAAGATGCAACTGCCACAGCCGTGTATGGCGTAAGAGGAGCAAATGGTATTGTGATCATTACAACAAAAAGGGGAAAGAAAAGTGTTAAACCGAGTATCAATGCACGTGTTGAGCGCGGTATGTTGGAACCTGTTGTCCTACCGAAATTGGCAAATGCTGCTCAATGGTTAGATTATTATAACGATATCAATTTTGAAGCTTCTGGAAAAGCCCCATTGACACAAGAAGAGATAAATAAATATGTGAATAAAGTAGATCCAGATGTCTATCCAAATGTGGATTGGATGCAAGAGATCTTTAAAAAGAGAACATCAAATGAACGTTTGAATGTAAATGTGACTGGAGGAGGAGATTTTATTAAATATTACGTGTCGGGTTCTTATATGAAAGAGAACGGTATCTTTCAGCCTCGAAAGACATCGAATTATGATCCATCTGTGAATTTTGACCGGATTAATTTTAGATCGAATGTTGATATTAGACTGTCTCGATCGACTGAAGTAAACCTAAACCTCTCCAATCAATACGAAACAAAAAACCGATTAGGTGTAAATTTGGGTGATATGTATGATATTGTGCTCCACACCACACCAGTGGCAACACCTACCCAATTTTCAAATGGCGCCTATGCACAGCCACAAGGAGGACAAAATCCCTATTATTCGCTCAATACCACTGGATTTTCGAAGGATTTCTGGAATAATGCGCAGTCGTTGATTGGTATCACGCAAGATTTTTCGGAGTTGATAACTCCCGGTTTAAAAGCGAATGTTAAGTTTTCCTGGGATGCAAAGAACTCTTCGACATTAGACAAAAGAAAGGCACCAACCACCTATTATGTTGACAAAACAAAACCGCGGGACAGCGAAGGGAATCTTATTTTAAAAGATAACGGTAATGGCAGCGATTATCTTGCTTTAGCCGACTATCATTCGGGAGAGCGTGCGACTAATTTTGAAAGTTCCCTGATGTATGACCAGTTGTTTGGTGACAAGCATCGCGTCGGAGGACTATTTTTATTCTCCATGCGCGAGCGGACAAATAACTTTCCAGAACGGGATTATATCGCAGCATTCCCCTATCGCAATACGGGGATTGCTTCACGTTTGACCTATTCCTACCAGGACCGTTACTTTATCGAAGGTAACTTTGGCTACAATGGATCTGAGAACTTTGCGCCAAAGAAACGTTTTGGTTTCTTTCCTTCCTTGGCTATGGGCTATGTTATTAGTAATGAAGCGTTCTTTAAGTCGCTATTGCCTGTCGTTAACTTTCTGAAAATTCGGGGGTCAATTGGTCGGATTGGTAGCGATAAAATCGGTGGTTCACGTCGATTTGCTTACAATTCAGAAATGAAGCTCGATGGAGGCTATTCTTTCGGCATTGGTGGCAAAAATTATCTTCAGGGTATAGCAACCGGTTATCCGGGGAATCCACTGGTTGCCTGGGAAAGTGCATTAAAGCGTAACATCGGGCTTGAGTTAAGCCTTTTCAACAAATTGACCATACAGGCCGATTATTTTGCGGAGAAACGTGATGGAATTTACATTCTTCAGGAAAGTGTGCCTTCCATCGTGGGAATTAATGTAAAACCCTATGTTAATATTGGACAGATGCAAAATAAAGGGGCCGAAGGATCCTTGGAATTTAATCATCGCCAGGGGGAAGTCGGCATACAGGTCCGGGGTAATCTAACTTACAATCGAAATAAAAAATTATTTGATGACAAGCCAATTCCAAGATGGGCATATCAGTCTGAAATAGGACAACGTTGGGGACAGCAGCGCGGATTAATTGCTTTGGGGCTGTTTGAGTCAGAAGAGGAAATCGCGCATAGCCCGATTCAACGCTATGGCGATGTGATACGTCCCGGTGATGTAAAATATCGGGACATCAATGGAGACGGCGAAATTACAGAAGAAGATAAAGTAGCGATAGGTGATACAGATATGCCGCAATGGAATTATGGATTTGGCGCCAGTGTATCTTGGAAGGGATTTGATCTATCGGCTTTTTTCCATGGAGTCGGACAAATATCCCGGATTATAGCGGGAGGACCTCTATATGGTCAGACTGGCAACATCTGGGGCTATGGACAGATCTATTCGGATGTCGCTGATCACCGCTGGAGTGCAGACAACCCTAATCCAAATGCAACTTATCCACGGCTCTCATTTAATATTGCCAATAACTCTCAAGCTTCCACTTTATGGCAACGCGATATGAGCTTTATTCGTTTGAAGAATCTAGAATTGGGCTATACGTTGCCAAAGCAGCTCACGGAAAAATGGAAAATGTCAATCGTGCGTATTTATGCACAAGGCGTAAATGTGTTCACATTCAGTAAGTTCAAGTTGTGGGATCCTGAATTGGAAACAGTTTCAGGAAGCAGCTATCCTCAAATGCGTGTATTTAATGTTGGTTTAAGTGTAACACTTTAATCTGAAAGATAATGATGAAAAAGTATATATACTCGATTTCCTGCCTATTACTGGTATTTTCCCTCGGGGCATGTAGCAAATATCTCGACGTGGATCTAGAAAATCAAATGACTTTAGAAGAGGTTTTTAATAAACGGAAAACCACGGAACAGTATCTGGCTCAGGTGTATGGCTATTTGCCTATAGAACATGATATGTTCAATGGTGAAGGCGGAAATGTTCCGCTGAGTGATGAAGCCTTATTTTCATGGGTAGCCTGGGTTCCATGGCTTAACTTTGCGAATGGGGCATGGGGCGTGACAACCCAGGATTATACAACTTGGGAACAGAATTATAAAGGGATTAATCAGGCAACCATTTTCATTGAAAATATTGATAGAAATGTGGAATTGAGTGCTGCTACTAAAGATATTATGAAAGCCGAAGCCCGTTTTTTAAGAGCCTATTTTTATTATCTGCTTTTAAAAAGATATGGACCTGTATTTGTATGGGGCGATCGTGCTCCCGATAGTAAAATTGATCCAACAACAGTTGATCGTATGTCTTTGCAGACAAATGTGGATTTCATAGTTTCTGAATTTGATAAAGCAAGTGCCGTATTGCCACAGGAAATAACTGATCAAGCCTGGTATGGTCGATTGACAAAAGGGGCTGTGATGGCCGCAAAATCTGAATTACTGCTGTATATGGCTAGGCCGCTATTTAACGGAGCGAAACTTTATATAGGAATAAGGAATAAAAGCGGTGAATTCTTATTTCCACAAACCGCAGATCCCAATAAATGGGAGCTTGCGGCCAAATCTGCCAAGGCGTTGATTGATCTGAATGTGTATGCACTTTACCAAGATAACAAAGAGACGAACTCTTTTCGACGTGCAATTAAATCCTACATGGGTATTTATTTTGATAAGTGGAATTCGGAGATTATTTGGGGAAGATGGTCTGATGACGGCTTCAATTATAACGTCCGTACGGCTCCACCGCGAGTTGTGACGATGGGCTGGGGCGGTTATGCACCTTCGCTAAAACTGGTCGACAGCTATCCGATGGCAAGTTCAGGACGCTACCCGATTACAGGTTACAGTAGCAATGGACAGCCTATAATTGATGAAAAATCAGGATACCAAGAAACGGGATTTACAGATAACTATGTACATCCGTTAGACAATTTTGCCTCCTTTAAGGCGCACAACAGTTGTGTCGGAAGGGATGCACGTTTCTACGCATCCATTTTGGCAAATGGAATGTATTGGACCAATCCAAAACCTCAACCCAGACAGGTGACATTCTTTGACGGCGGAACATCTTCTTATACGAAAACAGGGGACTGCGTAAAGTCAGGTTACTTGTGGCGGAGAATGAGTGATCCAACAAATGATATCGAAGCAGGTAACTGGGGGCAGTTTGCATGGCCATATTATCGTTTGGCTGAGATCTATCTAAACTACGCGGAGGCTTGCAATGAAAAAACTGCTCGTGATGAAGTGGAGGCGTTAAAATATATCAACCTGGTACGTAAACGGAGCGGCTTGAACGACTTGGAAGTTGCTTATCCAGAGGTTCGGGGAAATAAAGAACTCCTGCGGGTATTGCTGCGAAAAGAAAGAATGGTCGAATTGGCATTTGAAGGCCATCGTTACCCCGATCTGAGAACCTGGATGATTGCAGAGGAAGAAATGAATGAGCCCTATTATACCCGTAATGTTGCCGCAACTTCTTATGAATCCTCTTGGGAACGGACCAAAGATGTTTTTCCTGGAAAGCGAAGTTTTCAGGCCAAACATTATTTCTTCCCGATACAGCAAAAGCAACTGAGCGAGATGATCAACATTACACAGAACTATGGATGGTAGTACTTATTAAACAATACTGAAAATGATGAGAAATTATATATCCTATTGTGTTCTCCTGTTGACACTTTTCCTGATGAATGGATGTCAAAAGGATGATCGAATGAACAACATGGTCGACGACACCATTTATTTCAGAGACTTCAAAGAGAATAAAATAACGGTATTTGACTGGGGAAAATTTGATTATAATGTAACTGTTGTTAAGGCTGGAATTGGACAACAGGAAGCAAAGATAAACTTCAAGATTGACGAAGCGTACCTAGCAGCCTATAACGCGCAGCAAGGGACAAATTATAAGCTGCTTCCCACTGATTGCTATAAAATTGCAAATACAACACTAGCCTTTGAAAAAAAGGATTATCTGCAGGATATCGCAATTGCTTTTGATACTGAGCGCATAAAAGTGTTGCAAGGAAAATATAAGGAATTATATGTGCTTCCTTGCCGCATTGAAGCAGAGGGTGGGGTGTTGCATGCACTGAAACCTGAAATGGCAACGACATTGTTGATTCCTAACGTTAAAGACCCATTTTTGGAATTCACTTCACCGGGTCTGCAGCTTGATCAGATCAAACTGAGCCCCACAGGAGCTGAACAGGTCGTAGGAAAAGCGACATTGGTCACCAATTATCCCAATCAATGGAATCTTGACTATGAAATTGAAGTGGATCCCGTGATTTTGGATAATTACAACGGAACGGTATCAGACGATAAGAAGTTGAAATTACTACCAAAAGCGGCCTATCAGCTTTTACCCGCGCCTTATAAAATTGCTGAAAAGGAGAATAAAACGAGTTTTTCATACACTATTCTGAAAAAAGGACTTATTGATGGAACAACCAATTTATTTGGGGAGTATGCGTTGCCTTTACGGATTAAGTCTGTTTCAAAAAATGGTATTAACCCTGATGCTTCCACAATATTGGTTCCAGTGTCCTTTCAACCGCCGGATATCCCCCGTAGTGGCTGGAAAGTAATTGCGGCTTCTTCCGAATGGATTGGCGGAGGTGAAAAGGAAAATATATTGGACGGGAACCCCGATACCTACTGGCATAATGTCTGGATGGGAGGAGAACCCCCATTACCGCATTATGTCATAATAGATTTTGGAAAGGAATATAATGTGATGATGATTGAATTAACAAGAAGGTTATGGAATAATGACTTAAAAGTCGTTGAGTTTTCGACTAGTAATGACAATAAAACATATGTTCCAATAGGGAAGATTGATTTCGGAACAAACAGTCCCAAATCGACTTTGGCCGTGAATGTTCCGACGACAAAAGCCCGTTATTTAAAATGTACGGTAACAGCAAGTAATCGTCCGCCTTCATCTGCTATAGCAGAAGTATATGTCAAAGGATTATAAAATACATCCGAAATTAGCTATAATACAACATCAAGTATAGTCTAATATACAATTTGGCAGATCTGAAAGTCACTCCATTTTCCGGAGTGACTTTTTTGCTTGAAGTGCGACGGTGCTTAATGGCGTAAACCGGAAGTTTCTACTTTCCTTATGCTGGTTTGCTGTTTAGCGAAGCTGAGCTGACCTACTTCGCACAGGGGATGCGACTTGGAAATTTTGAAGAGAAAGGCCACTAGATTAGGTTGTATCCTTTTGAAGGGGATAACACTGGATATGTACTACGCTTTTCAGGAGGCTAGGGAACATAAATGGTATAGGCTTTAAATAAAAAAAGCGACTCTTTTGAAGTCGCTTTTTGTAGCCCGTAGGGGAATCGAACCCCTGTTTCAAGAATGAAAATCTTGCGTCCTAACCCCTAGACGAACGGGCCATATCGTTTTCGATGATGCAAATATAGAAGCTTTTTCAAAAAGCGCAAAAAAAAAGTGCTGTCTGTGTGCTAATTCATTGAAATTGAGAAAAATTATTTTTTTAAAGAACCTATTCTACAGCGTAAGCGAGCATATATTCATTGAACTTCTCGTAATGCACGTCATATAGATGTGTATGTTGATCGCTGTGGAGTTCGAGTTTTAATATGCCCTGCACCTGATAGTCGAATGGTTGTATGGTCATGTTATTCAAGAAGGAGACACCTGCATTTCCCTGAAGTTTATAAATCGCTTCTTTAGCACACCAGCAGGCATAAAGCTGCTCATATCGGTTCTCATCCTGTGCGATGAATGCAAGCTCCGCAGGTTTTAAAAACTTATGTTGGATGCGCTCTACTTTTGTTTTAATGATTTCCATGTCGATACCCACCTCTCCTTTTGTACTGATCATAGCTGCGGCATAATCAAATGAGTGTGAAAGTGAAATTTTTTGGGGGAAATTGGCGAGAAAAGGCTTGCCATTTGCATCAGATGGACAATCTATATAACGGGATGTGTTTAATAAGGTGCGCAACAGCACACGGGTGGCAAGCCAATGTAACCGTCTTTTCCCTTTATTGAAAGACCCTAATTTCGCTTTTTCACGTTCATCCAATTGAAGTTTCGACAGTAAATCGTCGTCCGATTCCTCAATTCGCCAAATTGCAAATTTGGTTTGGCTATCAATTTCACGTAGATACACTAGACTCATACCCAAATTTAAAAAACAAATCGCAGATTTTTGTTTTGAAAAATGAAGTAAAATTAGTGGGAGAACTGTATTTTTGAATTTGTATAGCGTGGCCTGATGCTTTTGCTATTTTGATACACATGATTTTATCTGATAAAAGAATTCTCGAAGAGATTGAAAATGGCAGCATTGTCATTCAACCATTTGATCGTAAATGTTTAGGAACAAATTCCTACGATGTGCATTTGGGGAAATATTTGGCAACGTATGCAGACCGTGTACTTGATGCCAAGAAGCACAATGAAATTCAGCATTTTGAAATCCCGGAAGAAGGTTTCGTCTTGGAGCCCAACACCCTTTATTTAGGTGTTACGCAAGAGTATACCGAAACACATAAGCATGTTCCTTTTTTAGAGGGCAAATCGAGTACTGGTCGCTTAGGGATAGATATCCATGCAACTGCAGGAAAGGGCGATGTCGGTTTCTGTAATACCTGGACCTTGGAAATTTCGGTTGCTCAGCCTGTTCGGGTTTACGCAGGAATGCCAATTGGACAATTGATCTATTTTGCTGTAGAAGGCGATATCGAGACATTTTATAACACCAAAGGCAATGCAAAATACAATGGCAAGACCATCCGTCCGGTGGAGTCGATGATGTGGAAGAATAACTTCTAATGAAAACGGTCGGATGGATTGTATTAGCGACGCTATTGATTGCGCTCATCAGTAGCGTGCTTTATTATTTTGTTCATCCAATGTTTGGTGGAAGTTTCAAGGGAGCTCGGCTTGAACGTATGAAACAGTCCCCCAATTTTAAAAATGGTATTTTTCATAACCTCGAAGTAACGCCATCGTTGAAAGGCGATGTGAATATGGTCTCTTTGTTGTGGGATTTCCTTTTCAACAAGAATCCCCACTTAAAACCGATCAGTGTATTGCCCGCTATGGAATGCGATTTAGCACATCTTCCCGCAGATGATGTGCTGATTTGGTTTGGTCACTCCTCCTATCTATTGAAGTTAGATGGAAAATTAATAGTGGTAGATCCAGTATTCAGCTCAAATGCTTCTCCCATACCAGGTAGCAATAAAGCATTTAAGATGTCGGTCGACTATGCGGCGATGGTTTTTCCGAAAATTGACTATTTGTTTATCTCGCATGATCATTACGATCATCTGGACTATGAGACTGTTGTGAAATTGCGGGATAAAGTCGGTCAGGTGATCTGTGGTCTCGGAGTAGGGGCGCATTTTGAATCTTGGGGATACAAGTCCGATCAGATCATCGAGGGGGATTGGTATGACCAGGTAAAACTGGCGCCCGATTTTCAAGTAACCTTCACCCCCGCAAGGCACTTTTCGGGACGTAGATTTACACGGAATAATACCTTGTGGACATCCTTTGTGTTAAAAACCGCTAAGTACAGCATTTTCTTGGGGGGAGATAGCGGGTATGGTAAGCACTTCAAAACAATAGGTGACCAATTTGGTCCTTTTGATTTAGCGATCTTGGAAAATGGACAGTATAATGACGCCTGGCATTATATACATTCGTTACCTGATGAATGGGCTGCTGAAACGAAGGATCTGAAAGCCCAAGCTGTTTTGCCCGTTCATTCTTCGAAATTCGCGTTGGCGATGCACGATTGGAAAGAGCCCATGGAGAAATTTTACGAGACGGCGAACAAAGAACAGATCACACTGCTTACGCCAAAAATAGGGGAAATGATTCATTTGAATAAATTAGATACCGTATACGCCCCTTGGTGGCGGGAAGTTAACTAAGGATCTATTTATTTTTTTCCTCGATCCATAAAGACATATATTTCGTGCTCTGCATCGTGTGGTGCAATAATATCTGACTAATAAAGTTTTGTTGACGATGCCTGTCAATCTGTACTTTTAATAAAGATAGATTAGTCATAAAATCGGACTGATACTTTCGTTTTTCATAACGTTCGTTGATAATACGGATACCATGTTCTTGGGCCGTTTTCCAAAGATCTTCATTTTCGTAGAGCTCAACAGTCTTTCGGCAGAACGTTTCGGGATCGTCTTCGATAAATCCATTCCAGTCCAAATTGCCCTTCATGGCTTCTGCACCAACTTTCGTGGTGACAGCTGGTGTACCTGTTTGCATGGCGTCGATAAACTTCCCTTTCACACCGGCACCAAATTGTATTGGAGCCACCAGTAGACGGTAACTTTCCATGGTTAGACGAGCAGATTCCGCTCGGCCCTTGATCAGGAAATTCTCTTTTGGGTTGTTTAACTGAAGTACTTTTTGGGTTGCGTAGGCGCCATAAATGTGTAATTCCACTTTGGGGAGCATCCTCCGTAATTGCGGCCAGATTTGTGTTTTTAGGTATTGTACCGTATGCCAGTTGGGCTCATGAATAAAATTTCCAATAAATAATAAGTTCTTGCGCTCTTCGAAGGTGTTCCATTGCTCCACATCTGCAGCAGTGATCTCATCTTCAAGAAAAGGGAGATAATAAAGAATATCGGGTGAAATGCGAAATTCTTCGATAAGAATCTTCATTTCGGATTCGGAAATGATCAACGAGAGGTCACTGCGCAATATCGCGGCAATTTCCCGTTTGGCCGTATCGGTAAATAACGCTTGAAAGGAAAAATCACCGTTATTTTTGACAGATGTCTGTCTCGCCTGACGCAAAAAATGCAAATCTTCCGTGTCAAGTACGCGGAGTGCATCTGGACAATGCTGTGCAACACGCCAACCATATTGCTCCTCTACCATAAAGCGGTCAAATACAACAATGTCGGGCTTAAGCTGAGCAATAAATTCATCAAAGCTATTGCTATTCAGCACGATGGCCTGTTCCCGGATCCCGAGAGATTGTAAAGGTGCACTATACGGCGATTTGGCAGCAGCAGAAGCAAATGTAATCTGATAAGAGCGATTAACAAACGTCTCAATTAATTGCATCATACGGAAGCCCGCTGCTGAAGATGTTGGCTCTGGCCATACCAGTCCGATGAACAAAACCTTTTTCTCTTTCATGCCGGAAAATTACTGATTAATGTGAAAAGAATTGACGAAAAATTAACAATTAGTCATTTTCAAACGATTAGCTTTATTTCGTGTTTATACTATATCTCAAGGTTATTCATCATTAAACGATTATATGGCCAAAACTATTGCGCAACGGATTCGACATTTTTCACCAAAGACCTATTGGAAGGAACTAATAGCTGTTTTGGTTATTTTGTTGGCCTTTGTATTTTTTAGAAATGAACGAAAAGAGCTTGCTGCCATCATTCCACATTTGCGTGCGGCCAATCTAACCTGGGTTTTGGTCGGCGTTGGAATTACTCTCGTCTATATTGTACTTCAGGGATTGATGTATGTGCAGAGTTTTAAAGCGATAGGCCTTTCTATTAATCTGAGAATCGCTATTGATCTTTTCCTGAAGCGAAATTTACTCAGTGTGTTTCTGCCTGCGGGTGGGATTAGTTCTTTGGCATATACAACAACGCAGTTGCGAAAAAGAAATTTGAATACGACGCAAATTCATCAAGCAGGGGCGCTGTATGGCTATGTCGGACTATTGACGGTCTTTCTGATCGGAGTACCTGTTATATTGTATACGATTTGGCACAATAAAAATTTTGGTGATGCCTGGATCTCATTGGTGGTTTTGGGGCTGCTTCTGGGTGTCGTATTTTGGCTCGTTTGGTCTTTTAGAACACACAAAGGCATCTATCGCTGGGTTGAACTAAAATTTCCTGCTGTAGCCTCTAATATCGATGAAATATTTTCAGGAGAGGTCAAGCTAAAATATTTGTTGGGTACCATGCTGGCATCGATGGTCGTTGAATGCTGCGGTATTGCCCATGCTTTTGTAAGTATGTATGCCCTTGGTTTGGACCACTCTTTCGAGGCTGCGGCTATTGCCTATACTGTTTCGGTGGTATTGATGATTGTTTCTCCTTTTCTACGGGGACTTGGGGCCGTAGAGTTGACTATGCTGTATATTTTTAAAGCCTACGGCTACTCGCAGGCAGAAGGATTGGGCATTACAATTCTCTATCGGGCATTCGAATTTTGGCTACCTTTAGTACTGGGGCTTCTGGCTTTTGCATGGCGTGGGAAGCAATTGCTGGCACGTATTGGCCCAGCGCTGCTTATCTTCTTCTTGGGCATGGTAAATCTCGTATCTGTATTGACGCCTCCTTTGGCCGACCGGATGAAACTTGATCGTTTCTATTTGCCTTTAGAAGCAATTCACGCTTCCAAATTTATGGTGTTAGTGTTGGGCTTAGGGCTGTTGGTAACCTCGGCTTACTTGATCAAAGGTTTCCGAATTGCGTTTTGGATCGCCGTAGTGTTTAGCGCATTGTCGCTTTTTGGGCACGTGTTTAAGGCATTGGACTATGAAGAAGCTTCGGTTGCTTTATTGACCTTGATTTTACTGGCCATGAGCTATAAGCAATATCGGATCAAGAGTAATATTCGTTGGGTGCGAATTGGGTTTATCACATTTTTTGTCGCTCTCCTAGCCATATGCCTTTTTGACGTAATGAGCTTCTACTTCATTGATAAACAGCATTTCGGTGTTGACTTCACCTGGCGACAATCCATCTATCATACAGCACGGAGTTTCCTCTTGTTTGCCGATGATGAATTGATGCCCCAAACTGTTTTTGGTCAAGAATTTCTGCGGATCACCCAGGTACTTGGACTTTTTTGCTGGTTTCTCCTAATCTATGCGTTAGCCCGCCCCCGTCTCTTGGCAGATGAAGACTCCAGTCATTCTGAATTGGAACGTGCAGAACAATTATTGCGCGAATTTGGACAGTCTCCCATGGATTTCTTTAAATTGGGAAAAGATAAGAGTCTGTTCTTCTCCGAAGTATCCGAGGGATTTACCGCCTATCGCTTGGCCAATGAATTTGCCATTGTATTGGATGAACCTGTCTGTGAACAGGGGGATAAGGAAGAGCTAGTCGAGGAATTTGATCAATATTGTTATGCCAATGGATTAAAGGCCATTTATTACCGCGTTGACGAAAATAGTTTGGTTCATTTTTCATCCCTGCGCAAGCAAAAGATCACCATTGGACAAGAGGCGGTATTGGAACTCGATACATTTAAGTTGGAGGGCAAAGACCGTAAGTCTTTGCGTAACGGGCTGAATGCGATTCAAAAAAAGGGTTTTGCTACGGAAGTTTTGAAGGCACCGCAAAAGAAAGAAGTTATAGCCGAATTGAAAGTGATATCTGATGAATGGTTGAGCGCATTTGATAAAAAAGAAATGGTTTTTTCGCAAGGGATGTTTGATGAAAATGAGCTTATTTTGCAAGATATCATTGTACTGAAAAATGAGCAGAATACTATCGTAGCCTTTCTGAATATTATTCCCGATTATGCCAAAGATGAGTGCACCTATGATATGATCCGGAAGTCGCTTGACGCGCCGGGCGGAAGTATGGACGCATTGATTGTCGAGCTTATTGCGTATGCTAAGGCTCAAAAATACGTCTATTTAAATTTGGGCATGGTACCAATGACGGGGTTGGGGGCGACAGATAGTCCCGCAGAAAAGATTATGAAATTTGCCTCAACACGATTGGGCAACTTTAAACATTATCATAGCCTGCGCGACTTTAAAGAGAAGTATGCGACATTTTGGGAAAATAAATACCTTATATTTGATAACGATTTTGATCTCATACAACTTCCTGTAGCACTGGTCAAAGTGATGAAACCGAACGAATAGCTTCATGTAGATGCTGTACAGATGAAAAAAATAGCTACCTTATTAATAATTGCTGGCATGGCGTTTCATGCGTTTGCACAACAGCGTTTGATTGACATGAAATATTGGAACAATAAAGCTGCATTACCTTTGGTTCTCTATCTGAGTGGCGATGGTGGATTTAATTCATTCTCTAACAAGCTTTGTGAGCTGATTGCTGGAGTAGGATATACTGTGGCAGCGATCGATTCGAAAACCTATTTCTGGAAGAAGAAAAGCCCGAGTGAGATTGCTGCCGATGTTTCGAATACACTGAAAAACGTACTCTTAGCACGGCAAAATATGCATCTTTTTGTAGTGGGGTATTCATTTGGCGCAGACGCGGTTCCTTTTATTATTAATCGCCTGGATCCCGTCATTAAGAAGAACCTCAAGAGTGTTGTCCTGCTGGAACCATCTGTGTCAACAGATTTGGAGATTCATATAGCGGATATTTTGGGTCGGAGTAATACAAAACGGAGTCTGGACGTGATCGCGGAAATCAATCGAATGGGTGCAGTCAAAACGGGCGTTATTCTTGGTGATGATGAAGCTGATTTCCCGATACAGAAGATAACACTTAAGAATTTCACAAAGAAATACCTGTCCGGCGGGCATCATTTTAGTGGCAATGCAGACCAGGTCGCGAAGAATACTGTTGCACTCTTTTAGCCGAGGAGCCTAGTATAACTTTGTTGATGGTCAGATCAAGTAAGCGACCAAATAGACAGCTCTTTATTTTTTTGTGATCCAGGGTATGGTGCGGTATCATTTTCTTATCCTAGATCAAATAATTCAGGGAAAGAAGGTGTTACTTTTGAATGACTTATAAAATAGATAAAAATGGAATTAGGAATAGGAATGTTTGGCGACTCGAGGATAGATCCTGTTACAGGTCAAATCCAGGCAGCACAAGATAGAATGAAAGAAATTATTGAAGAGATCAAGCTTATGGATCAAGTAGGATTGGATTTCTTTGGAATAGGGGAGCATCACCGTGCAGATTATGCGGTTGCAGCACCCGAAATTATCTTGGCGGCGGCTTCTACCGTTACTAAAAATATTAAATTGGGAAGTGCAGTTTCGGTATTAAGTTCTGCCGATCCGGTTAAATTATTTCAGGATTTTGCGGCTGTCGATCTTTTATCCGATGGACGTGCTGAGCTGATGGCTGGAAGAGGATCCTTCATTGAATCCTTCCCTTTATTTGGTTATGATCTAAAAGATTATTCCGAGTTGTTTGAGGAAAAACTAGAGCTTTTGCTTCGATTGAACAAGCAAAATCCGATAACTTGGCGTGGAAATTTTAGAGCGCCGTTAATTAATCAAGAGGTCTTTCCTCGGCCTAAAAATGGATCATTGCCGATTTGGGTTGCCGTAGGTGGTACAACATCTTCTGTTATCCGTGCCGGAAAGCTGGGTTTACCGGTCATGTTCGCCATCATCGGCGGGATGTATGAAAGCTTCGATCATTTATTTGAAATGTATCGTCAGGCTTATGAAGATAATGGACACGATATGGCTAACTTTCAGGTTGGGGTACATATGCATGCGTTCTTTGGCGACAACAGCGCTCAGGTAGCAGATTATTACTATCCGATTTATTCGGCCCAGATGGATCGTATCGGTGCAAGTCGTGGATGGCCGCCATATCAACGGACTCAATATGACTTCGGAAGGTCTTCGAGAGGGCACCTCATTGTTGGGGATGCTGCTTATGCCGTGGATAAAATATTGCAAATACAGGAAAAATTTGGATTGACACGTTTCTCTGCACATATGGATGTGGGGGCACCTGGGCATAAAGAAATGCTGCGTTCTATAGAGATTTTTGGTGAGAAAATAGCACCTGAAATTCGAAAGGCTCTTCATAAAGATGCCTAAAGAGCGATTATCATTTTTTTAACGCTGAGATATTCGTTACCTTTGTGACGTAAATCATTTTAGAGAGTAAGATGCTTGGATTAAAGTTGTTGACCGATCCGCGATGGGCAAACATCGCAGAAGGAAATTTGGAGGAAATTTTGACAGATCATGCCTGGTGTGAACAAAAGGCTGCTTCGAATGCCATATCCTTAATTACCAACAACTCAGAACACGAAGATTTAGTGCATGAGCTGACAGCAATTGCTATCGAAGAAATGGAACATTTTAAGATGGTTATTGATATCATCAAAGAACGTGGCTATACCTTGGGGCGTGAACGAAAAGATGATTATGTCGGTCAATTGATGAAATTCTCTAAAAAAGACGGCAGTAGAAATATGGCTTTTATTGACCGTTTATTGTTTGCGGCGATGATCGAAGCCCGAAGCTGCGAACGTTTTAGAGTGCTTTCACAAAATATTCAAGATAAAGATCTTGCGAAGTTTTACTATGATTTAATGGTATCTGAGGCAAATCATTATACCACATTTTTAAATTTTGCACGCAAATATTCCGTAGACGTCGACGTAGAAAAGCGTTGGAAGGAGTGGTTGGAATTTGAAGGGAAGCTAATTCAGTCGTACGGAAGTAAAGAAGCCATTCATGGCTAATTGAACCTCGCTCCTACCTATTTTAAAACACATACATAACAGTTGTCCCGTTCTATTTCTTAGAACGGGATTTTTTGTCACTTATTTATTCTTATCTTTGTACCGTGATTGAAAAAAGTAAAATAATAGATATCAGGAGTTTGTCTTTGGATCAGATCAAAGATCAACTTACCGCGTTGGGGGAGCAGGGCTTTCGTGCGAAGCAGATTTATGAATGGATTTGGGCGAAATCTTGCGTAGATTTTGATCAGATGAGTAATTTGAGTAAGCCCCTTCGTGAGAAGCTGAAAGCGAATTTTACGATCAATGCAGTTACAGTCAAAGAATCTCAGATCAGCTCCGATAAAACAATTAAAAGTAGTTTTTGGCTGTATGACAACAACATCATTGAAGGGGTATTAATACCAGCTCCGGAGCGTATGACAGCCTGTGTTAGTTCACAAGTTGGTTGTAGCTTGACCTGTAAATTCTGTGCAACGGGTTATATGGATCGTAAACGTAACCTCAATGCCGATGAGATCTACGATCAAGTCGTTCTTATCAGCAAGCAGGCCGAAGAAAATTATGGACAGCCACTGACAAATATTGTTTATATGGGAATGGGCGAGCCCTTGTTGAATTATGCCAATATGATGAAATCGGTTGAGCGCATTACTGCCCCAGATGGATTGAACATGGCTGCCAAGCGGATTACCGTTTCTACTGCCGGTATTGCAAAAATGATTAAGAAACTCGGTGATGATCAGGTACGTTTCAATTTAGCGCTTTCTTTACATGCTGCAAATGATAAAAAGCGGAATGAAATTATGCCGATCAATGAGCAGAACTCACTAAAGGCACTGGCCGAAGCCCTCAAATATTTTTATGCGAAAACAAAGAACCCCATTACATTTGAATATATTGTCTTTAACAATTTCAATGATGAGTTGGAGGATGCAAAAGAACTGGCCAAGTTCTGTAAACACGTTCCTTGTAAGGTCAACCTGATTGAATACAACCCTATCGCACTGGCCGATTTCCTGAATGCTGAAGCAGATAAAATCGAGGTGTTTGCAAATTATTTAAAAAGCCAAGGTATCATCACGAATGTCAGACGGAGCCGTGGCAAAGATATTGATGCAGCCTGCGGACAATTAGCTATCAAGGATAAGGAAAAAGAGGAATCCGAAGCATAATCTGAAGGATAGTTCCTATCTTTAATAGGGAATTAACCAGATGAAATCCGAATTAAATAAGGTTTTTAGCGATTTTATAGCCATATTTTTTCCAAGGGAATGTGGCTGTTGCGGCTGTGTGCTAAAATATCAGGAAAAGTTTGTCTGTACAGAATGCGATTTCCATTTGCCCTATACTAACTTTCACGAATATTCGGATAATGATACCGCAAGACAGCTCTGGGGGAAGGCTCCGGTGGAAGAGGCATGTTCTTTCTTATTATTGCAAAAGGATAGTCGCGTAGAGCGCCTCATTTATCAGATCAAATACAACAACCAACCTTTTCTTGCTGAATATTTTGGTTATCTATACGGCTTAAAATTAATCAAAATAAAGGCCTATCAGGATATCAATTGTATTGTTCCTGTTCCCTTGCACCGTAGCAAACTCCGAAAAAGAGGCTACAACCAATCCACTTACTTCGGAAGAGGGTTGTCCAGAGCAATGGGAATCCCTTTGCGTGAAGATATTTTGGTCAGGAAGAAAGCGACAATGAGCCAAACGGGTAAGGGGCGGCTCGACCGGTACGACAATGTAAGTGATATTTTCGATTACAAGCCCACTATGTTGCCGGCTAATGTACACATCCTTGTGGTTGACGATGTATTGACCACGGGAGCAACGGTTGTTTCAGCCGCATTAACACTCTTAGATGCAGTTGATTGCCGGATATCTGTTGCTACTTTGGCAAGGGCCTAGTTTGCAAGTCTATCCCATAACTTATACCCTTCTCCGTCCGGATAAAGCGAATTCAATAATTACGGGAACCACTATTACGAGCAGGTCATGCCTTCAATAGTAATGACCAGGTCAAAACGAATTCAACACGTTATTTGCGACGTCGGTTGACATAGTTTAGGAGATAGGCAAATCCTGCCATGCCTATTCCGATGCTGTCTGCAAATAAATCCCACCAATCACCACTGCGATACGTAAAAATATAGAGTTGGAGTAATTCTGTCAGTCCTGCAAATAAAAAACCAAGGATAGAAACGACAAAGATTGGAATCCAACGGGTCGGTTTACCATGGAATTGCTGGATTACACCATTGTATAGCAGCGTACAGAAAACAAAGAACATCCCACAATGGACTAATTTATCCATACCTGGATAGGCGGGAACTGCATCAAAATTATTGCCCGGGAGGGTGCATAAAATAATAACTATTATGGCCCAAATAAAACACCACTTATAGTCTAATAAGATTTTAATCATGGCGATAAATATCCAAAAATTTCCTGATAGAAATAAAAATATTATTTATTTAAAAATTATTTATCTGTAAATCAGTTGTTTAGTTATATTGTTTTGTTTTATACGGTACTATGTATTGCATGGTACCATAAAATACATATATCTTTGTATTGTTATGATAGCTGAAAATACACAAATCCAAATGAGGAAGGGGATACTTGAATATTGTATCCTATCCATAATTTCTCGAGGAGAAATTTATGCCTCCGATATTATCAGCGAACTGAAGAAAGCTCAATTATTGGTTGTGGAAGGAACCTTATATCCGCTTTTAACACGTCTAAAAAATAATGGCCTGTTAAGCTATATATGGAAGGAGTCAACTTCAGGTCCGCCTAGAAAATATTATGAAATCACCCAAGAAGGGTTAGAAGTCCTTTCAAGACTAGATGTTACCTGGAATGAGCTCGTGTTTGCTGTAAACACGTCATTGGTGGGTAGAAACAATGATTCAACTAAACCAGTTAAAGATAATAACGATGAATAAGACAATAATTATCAACATAAATAGTATCGTCTTCCATATTGAAGAAGATGCTTATGAGGTGCTTCGCTCCTACATGATTGATATAAAGAAGCACTTTGGACAATCGGAAGATAGTAAGGAGATTTTAGAAGATATCGAAAATCGTATTTCTGAAATGTTTACCGAAAAGATTCAGGCGGGGAGCAAAGAAGTTCTAAATATGGATGATGTGAATGCTGTCATTGAGCAGATGGGTAGCGTAAGCGATTTTGAGTCTGAGGATCAGGATGGTTATGCGTCTTTTCAGCGCCAGCCAAATGCAGATGGCTTTAAAGTAGGAAAGAAGCTGATGCGCGATCCCGACGACAAAGTTTTCAGTGGAGTATGTAGCGGACTGGGCCATTTTTTTGGTATTGAGGCAAAATGGGTACGACTACTCTTTGCGTTATTTGTTGTGATCGGCGGATCGGGTGTGTTGGTCTATGTTATCCTATGGATCGTAATGCCGCTCGCTGTAACCCGTGCAGATAAAATGGAAATGCGTGGTGAAGCACCGAACATTCAGAATTTCAAACGTTCTTTCGATGAAGAAATGAGTGGCGTAAAGGATTCGTTTTCAAGGGGAATAGACCGTACAGGCGATAGTGTTGCTAAGTTGCTGCAGGTTGTTGTAAAAGTTATCGGTGTATTTTTTGTTATTATCGTCGGGTTGACACTCATTGGTTTGATCATTGGGCTAATTTTCTTTGCTTTGGCTATTGTGAACGTAATTCCTGACGTCATGGACGATTCGGGTCCTTTTTACCTCATGGACCCAAGCGATGTACCTTTTGCCTTGATTGCGGGTTTCTTGGCCATTTTTATCCCTTTTGCCGGATTGTTTTATTTGCTTCTCCGAGTCCTCTTCGATAAAAAACCAATGAACAATTATTTGACAACTACCTTGTTTTTAGTATGGTTGGCATCGATAGGCGCTATTATCTACTACGCTACATCGGTAGCAAAGGAGTTTAAAGAATCCAGTACAATTGTTGAAGAGAAACCGCTGCAAAAACAGGCTGTTTATTATTTAAACGAAAATGATATTCGGGTAATCCGCTTGAAAAATGGTGTAAAAAGCGGTTTGGGTATCAAAAGCGAAAATCTTTCTACTTACCTGAGACGTAATATTCGTATTCGAGTTGAACGTATAGACTCCCTACAGGAACCTTATGTACGCTATGAGTATTCGGCTAAAGGAAGTACGTATAAAGTAGCAACGGACAGAGCTGGTAAAATTAATTATGCCTTGAGACAGGATAGTACGTCATTGATATTTGACAATGCGTTCCAGTTGAATGAAGGCGAGCGTTATCGGGATCAGGAAGTGAATGTTACCTTGTTTCTCCCGGTAGGCACCAAATTGATCATCAATGATAATTTGGAAGATAAATTAAGGGATATTTCATTTTACGAATGTCGTGATCGGTATAGCGAAGATCTAAGGGATGTAAAAGAGGTCGAGTTTGTGGTCACCTCACTCGGCTTGAAATGTGCTCTGCCCCCCAAAAAGTCTGATGAAACTGAAGAAGCAGATGCGGAGGGTAATGGAGTAGTCGCAAATGATACTTCTATTGTCATCCGTCGGGATACCATTATCAATGTCAAAAAAGATGGTGTTACCATAGAGACAAAAAAGAAATAATATAAAGCAAGTCTTCCGCCCCTAGGCGGAAGACAAATATTGAAGCTGTAACCAATCGAAAATTAATACTAAACCTCGTGTGATAAGCCGACTTAAAACAATCAAGTAAATGCTATTACACTTTTTGATAAACGAATGAAAAGATATTTTTACCTCTTACTCCTAAATTTTTTGATTGTTTCCTTTGCCTATCCACAAGTGAAAGTTACCGGCAAAGTACAGGCGGAAAATAATGCGCCTTTGGCTTCTGCAACTGCTTATCTGATGAAAGCAAAGACGGCTGTTATTTTGAAAGCCGTTGTTACCGATGAAAATGGAGAATACCAATTCTCGGATGTACAAGCTGGAAGTTATTATGTCGAAGCGAAAATGGTTGGGTATACCGCCAATAAGGGCAACGCTTTTGATATCAGTACGTCAGATTACAAGGTGCCAACGATCCTACTGAACGCGGACACACGAAAATTGCAGGAGGTCGCCGTAGAGGGTAAGCGGCCGATGGTTGAAAGCAAGCCTGGTAAACTGGTTTTAAATGTGGAAAATTCGCCTTTGGCCGCAGGGAATAATGCCTTAGATATTGTACAGCGGGCTCCTGGAGTGAGTTTAGATAACAATAACAATCTACAGCTGATGGGTCAATCTGGTGTTTCTGTGACCATCGATGGTCGGCAGACCTATATGTCGGGTGAACAGTTGGTGAATTTTTTGAAGAGTACGGATGGCAATCAGATTAAGTCCGTCGAAGTGATTACTACTCGTGCAGCAAAAGATGACGCTGAGGGGGCAGTGGGAACAATTAATATTGTACTCAAAAAAAATCGGATGGAAGGTTTTAACGGAACCTTTAACGTGACGGCAGGGAGGGGAGAAAAATTCAGAGGGAATAGCTCCTTATCCCTGAACTATAAGAAGAACAATACGACAGTATTTGGGTCGTATGCGTATTCGGATGAAAAAAGCCATCGGAAGCTCCTGCTTGATCGTGTTATTCAGAATAAAGGTGAAAAGACCTATTTTAACCAAAGGTCGATATTGGATGAAAAGGAAAAGAACCATTCCTATCGCTTTGGTGTTGAGCAGAGGACATCGGCCAGAAATACGTTAACCGTTCAGTTTAATGGATCGAATAATATCGAATACAACGATAACGATAGTAAGACCAATGTAGGAAAGTCTTTCACAACATTGGATTCGCTTTTGATTTCGACATCACAGTTCAAAGAGTTATTTGATCGTTACTCCGCTAATTTAAATAATGAGTTTAGAATTGATTCGAATGGCAGAAAACTTACCCTTGATTTGGATTGGAGTAAATTCAAAAGCAGCAAACGCGTAGGTTATAATAACCAATATTTTAATGGTCAGATGGATGCGATTACGCCCGAAGAGATCCAACGCAGTAGAATGCCCATCGGAATTGATATCTATGTCGCCAAACTGGATTATGAACGACCGCTATCGAAGGTTTCCAAGCTTGAGATGGGGGCTAAATATTCAAACGTTACGTCGGATAACGACTTAACCTTTGAAGACTTTTTGAACAATTCCTGGATTAATAATGAAAAGCGTACGAATCATTTTGTGTATAAGGAGCAGATCGCCGCTGGATACATAGACTATAACAATACCATAGGGAAATGGGGCCTGAAGGTCGGCGCGAGGGGAGAATATACATTTTCTGACGGGAACTCGTTGACCTTAAATAAGCAAGTGAAACGGAATTACTTTAAACTTTTTCCGAATGCAAATCTGACATATACATTCCATGAGAATCATATCCTTTCTTTAGGTTACGCAAGGAAAATCACGCGTCCTAATTACCGACAGTTGAATCCTTTTGATTATTTTATTGATAAACTAACCTTTGAACGTGGTAATCCTTACCTGAATCCGCAATTTTCCAATGAATTCACCCTAAACTATACGTTGCTGCAACGTTATAACGTGACATTGGGTATTAACGATGTGCGGGATGCGATTGTAGAGAGTATGGGGCAAGATTCGGTGCTGAAACAGACCTGGGTTATACGTGAAAATTTAGGTAAAAATCTGACGGCGTATCTGAATCTGAACATCCCAGTTACGGTATCCAAGATTTGGAGCATGAATAACAATATTACAGGCATCCATTTTAACTTTGATGGCATGGTAAGTGGTCATCCGTTGAAAAGGACCTCCTTTCTTTTGCAAGCTACATCAATGCACAATTTAAAATTGGCGAAAAGTCTGTCGGCAAATGTCAATTTGAGGTATTTCTCTCCGTTCAACTATAATGTATACGATATGAAGGCCCGTTGGGATATGGAGGTTGGGGCGACAAAGACATTTAAAGATCAACGTAGTTCGTTGAAGCTGGCGGTGAGCGACTTGTTTAATACAGGGAATCAGAACCTGAAAACCAATTTCGGCGACTTTGACTCCAGTATCAGGCAATACCAAGATCGTCGTGTGGTTCGATTGACCTATTCGTATAAATTCGGAAATTTAAAAAACAACTATCGTAAGAAAGATACAAGTAATGAGGAGAAAGAAAGAGCGCAATAGGCCCTTGAATTTTCTAAAAAAAAGCGACACCGCGAGATGATCTAAAATCATCCCGCGGTGTCGCTTTTTTTTATAGACAATGCTATTAGAAAATGTATTTGGTACTTAAAAAGTTCGATTCATTTTCACTAACGATGTCATTCAGCAATTTCTTGTTTTCTTCGGTGAACTTTGCCGCTACCAGCGATCGTATCGAGAATGAACGTAGGGCATCCACAACCGATAATGTTCCCTCAGCGCTGTCCTTTCTTCCGGTGAAAGGGAAGGTATCTGGACCACGTTGACATTGACAATTGATATTGACACGACTTACCTGATTGACCAAAGGATCGATTAAAGACGACACAACTGCAGCATTGTTACTAAAGATACTGACCTGCTGTCCATGTGAAGAGCCAATAAGGTACTCAATAGGTTCTTCAAGATCGTCAAATGGCACAACAGGGATAACTGGACCAAATTGTTCCTCCCTGTAAAGTTTCATTTGAGAATTGACCGGATAAACAATCGCTGGGTAGAAGAAAGATTCGGCTACCTGTCCGCCATTTTCGTTAATCACCTTTGCACCATAAGCTTTTGCATCTTCAATACATTCAGTCAGATAAGCTGGTTTGTTAACCTCTGGAAGAGGTGTCAAAGACACGCCTTTTTCCCAGGGCATACCATATTTTAGTTTAGCAACTTCCGCAGAAAGACGTTTTAAGAATTCCTGTGCCAGGCTGCGGTGTACATAGATAATTTTAAGTGCGGTACAGCGTTGGCCATTGAATGAAAGCGAACCCAATACGGTTTCAGAAACAGCAAGATTTAAATCGGCATCCTTGGTGATGATCGCTGCATTTTTAGCGTCCAGACCAAGAATTGCGCGGAGACGGTTAACTTTAGGATGTAATTTCTTCAGTTCGTCAGCAACACGGCTTGAACCGATCAAGGTCAACACATTGATCTTTCCGGATTGCATCAGACTTGGAACAATCTTGTTGCCACGACCATAAATTGTATTGACTACGCCTTTGGGGAAACTTGTTCTAAAAGCTTCTAATAAAGGGTAGTGTAGTAAAGTACCGTGTTTAGGTGGTTTGAACAACATGGTATTTCCCATGATCAATGCCGGGATCAACGTTGTAAACGTTTCATTCAGCGGGTAGTTGAATGGCCCCATACATAAAACGACTCCTAGTGGAGATCTTCTGATTTGGGCAATGATACCTTGTTCGATCTGAAAGCGGGAAGAATCGCGGTCGATATCTTTCAATGCGTCGATCGTTGCGTATATATACTCCACCGTGCGGTCAAACTCCTTAACAGAGTCAGCATAGGATTTGCCAATTTCCCACATAATAAGCTTGACAACAATGTCCTTCTTGGCAATCATCTTTTGCGTGAAATTTTCAACACAGGTAATACGATCGGCAACGCTCATTGTCGGCCACTCTCCACGGCCGTTGTCGTATGCTTTTACAGCAGCTTCCAAGGCTTCCATGGACTCTTTTTCAGTACAAACAGGGAAACTACCGATGCGCTTACGTTTCAAGCCATCCTTGGTCTTTACACAGATTGGTGAAAATACCTCGTTTACTTGACCCGTCCAAGAAATCATTTCTCCATTGGAAAGGAACTCTCTTTGATCGACCTGTTCGTCCAGTGTAAATTCTGCGGGAATGTCTTTCTCCTCGTAGAAGATACCTTCTAAGTTTAAGCTCATTGTTTTTAAAAATGGTTTAGATTGATATTTATAAAGATATCGCTAATATACTGTAAATTTTACAATATTTGTTAATTTTTTATTAAAATAAGTTTAGGGACTAGCGTTTTCATTACAATCCATGCAATCAAATAGGCGATGGAACAGAAAGAAAAAATAATAAAATAGCCCGCTTCTTCCCCCTTAAAACCCATAAAAACCAGTTGAGTCTCTTTCGCATAGTCGAATAGCCAGCC
Source organism: Sphingobacterium multivorum (assembly GCF_039511225.1). NCBI lineage: Bacteria > Pseudomonadati > Bacteroidota > Sphingobacteriia > Sphingobacteriales > Sphingobacteriaceae > Sphingobacterium > Sphingobacterium multivorum. The sequence continues at coordinate 5,749,063 of NZ_CP154261.1, read as the reverse complement.
CGAAGTTTTATTGATAATAAAGGCTCCAACGCCACCCGCAAGCCCACCTATTCCTGTAACAGTGGCAATAGCACGTTTTGGAAAAGAATCGCCAATCGTAGAAAATATATTGGCCGACCAAGACTGATGTGCCGCACCTGCAAAACCAATTAAAATAACAGGAATCCAATAGGAAATATGCCCTAAGGGTTGTGCAAAGAGTACGACCAATGGGACGAAAGCAAACAGCAACATGGCCTTCATTCGGCCTTCATAGGCATTCATTCCCTTTTTCTCCACAAAATACGTCGGCAACCAGCCGCCATAAATAGACAGCATCGTGATCGCATATAAAACAAATATGGCCAATTGCCCTTCTGTATCGGAAGACTTTATGTCGTAAACAGCCGATAGATAAGCTGGCATCCAGAATAAGAAGAACCACCAGACACCGTCGGTCATGAATTTTCCGAAGACAAAAGCCCAGGTTTGCTTGTACTTGAGGCATTCCCCGATGGTGGTTTTAGGCTGTTTTGGTGCTCCAGTCTGTTCTGTTTGGTGTTCATGATCATCTTGGTGAATATAAGCCAATTCTGCCGCATTTACTTTCGGATTTTCGTGCGGTTTTTTATAAAGAAAGATCCAGAAACCCATCCAGACAAATCCAAGGGCTCCTATAATGATGAAAGACATCTCCCAACCCCAATGTGCGGCGATAACTGGTATCATCAGCGGTGCTGCTAGGGCGCCAATGGTCGCTCCAGAATTGAAGATACTCGTCGCTAAAGCACGATCTTTCTTTGGAAAATACTCTGCGGTCGCTTTAATGGCAGCTGGGAAATTTCCAGCTTCACCGACAGCCAATACAAACCGGGCGAAAATAAATAAGTTTACACTAACGCTGATGATTAAACCGACATTGTTCACATGAGAAATGGCTTCTTTTGCGCCTTCAAATCCAACAAACCACTCGCCAGCGACAATTCCTGAGGTTGCAATACCACAAAAAGCATGTAATATGGCACCAATGGACCAAACAGCAATCGCCCATAGAAAACCTTTTTTTGTATCCATCCAATCGACAAAACGTCCGGCGAAAAGCATGCTGATGGCGTAAAAAATAGAAAATAAAGCGGTAATGTTCCCATAGTCCGTATTGGTCCAGTGGAATTCGGGACTGATAAAATCTTTCCAGGTTAAGGATAATACCTGGCGATCCAAGTAATTAATTGTGGTAGCAAAAAATAGTAGGGCACAGATTACCCAGCGGTAACTACCCTTTTTCTCTGTATTAATCATAATGGGTTTAATTGTTTATTTTTCTTGAGCCTATCGTTTCAAATGACCAATAATTAATGCTGTATGCCATCCTTTAACGATGTTATTGGAAGGCATACAGCATCGATTATTGTTTTAACGTGCTTTTGAGACAAGATCAAGTGCTTTTTGTGTATTTTCGAATAAATTGCTGGTGTCCTTTGGATCAATCAGTTTACTGCCCATCCCTACTGCGCATACACCTGACCTGAACCATGCTTTTAGATTTTCTATTTCGATGTCTACACCCCCCGTTGGTATAAAGTTCTGACCTTTAAAAAGATCCCGAATAGATGACATAAATGCTGGTCCCAAAATATTTGCAGGGAATAATTTTATCAATGCGGCCTGTTGCTGCTGAGCCGTGTAGATTTCTGTCGGTGTCATACAGCCCGGAATCCACAACTTATGGTGCTCATGTACGAGCGAACCAACCAAAGGATTCACTAAGGGTGCAACAATAAAATCCGCTCCAACCTGGAGAAACTGTTGTGCATCGTCCACCGATTTGATGGTGCCGATCCCCAGGTAGAGGTCTGGCATCTCGAGGTTTCTTGTTGCAACAAGCTGCTCAAAAACAGCCAAAGCTTCGGGACCACGATTTGTAAATTCAAAAACGCGTACACCCGCTCGGTATAAAGTTCGTAGAATATCGATACTTTCTTCCTGATCATGATGGAAGAATAAAGGAAGTGTTCCTTGTTCGATAATTTTATTTAATACAATCTCTTTTAAATTCATGCTATCATTCTCTTTTTTATATCGTCCACTGTACTTGTTGTTGCATCGCTGGCGATAAATAGTTTATCGAATGCCGCGCTTGTTGCAAATTCCAAGGTCTCCTCCGGGGAGAGGTTGGAATACAATCCATAAATCAGACCAGCCATAAAGCAGTCGCCACTTCCTACTTTATCCAAAATCTCTTCCGCGATATAGGTTGTAGATTTGATGAGACGGTCTTTATCAAATAATGTGGTATAGTACTTTATCCCTTTGGTATGGTGGTCAAAACGAAAGGTATTGGCTACATACTGGCATTTGGGGTTTGAAGCAACAATTTCCCGGCTGGTCCGGTCTGCTTGGGCTTGTAATTCTTCTTCGCTGTATCCTGAAGAGCTTGCTAAGAATTGTTCGTCTAGTGAAGTTCCGAGCATCTGGTGTGCAGCCCAAATATTGCCCATAATTAAATTGCAATACCTGGCAATCGGAGGCATCACCTCTTTCGGCGTTTTACCATATTTCCAGAGCTTTGATCGGTAGTTCAGGTCTAGGGATACAAAAATTCCTTTTTCCTGTGCTTTTTGCACCGCTTCAAGACAGAGGTCTGCAATCTCTTGACTGATTGCAGGGCAAATTGCCGAAAAGTGAAACCATTTTACATCCTTCAAGGCTTTATCCCAATCAATACTGCCAACTTTGAGGCTTGCAAAAGATGAATTGGCACGATCGTAGATAACCCCCGCATTTTTAAGATCTTTGCCTTTTGGAAGATAGTATATACCCAAGCGCTCTCCGCCCCATTGCATCGCCGATGTATCGATGTTTCTACGGTTCAAATAGGAGTCTATACCTTCACAAATGGCATTTTGCGGTATTGCAGATAAATAAGATGATGGCAGGCCCCATAGGGCCAAAGCTGTAGCGACGTTTAATTCTGCTCCTCCAACGTAAAAAGGCAATTGATGCTGTTCAATCCAGTTTTCTTCAATATCCGGGCAGATCCGCAACAGCAATTCCCCAAAGCTTAAAACTTTACCCTGCATGTTCATTCATTAAAATTCAAAATATTCTTTTGCGTTATTGTAGCTGATATCCTGTATGATTTTCCCGACCCATTCGATATCATTTGGTATTTCTCCTTTTTCGATGTCCTGTCCAAAGATGTCACAGACCAATCTTCTAAAGTATTCATGTCTTGGAAAAGAAAGAAAACTTCTGGAATCGGTCAACATGCCTACAAGACGACTTAACAAACCCATATTCGACAAGGTATTAATCTGTTTTGTCATGCCGTCTTTTTGGTCCAAAAACCACCAAGCTGAGCCAAACTGAATTTTTCCTTTGATAGAACCATCATTGAAATTCCCAACCATTGTCGCAATAAGTTCATTGTCGGCTGGATTGAGATTATAGATAATTGTCTTGGTTAGCTTATCTTGGTTGTCTAATTTATTCAAAAACTTTGATAATGTACGTCCCTGACTAAAATCCCCAATAGAATCCCAGCCGGTATCTGGACCGATCAATCGGTGCATGCGGGAGTTATTGTTACGTAAAGCGCCCAAGTGGTATTGTTGCACCCAGCCTTTCTCATGATCCCATTCTGCAAAATAGACCAACATGGCGGATTTAAACTTCAGGTTCTCTTCAAAAGTTATTTCTTTGCCTGCACGAATTTTATCAAAGATGAATGCGATTTCAGTTTCGGTATAATCTTCAGCATAGATGTGTTCCAAACCATGATCTGAGACTTTACAACCGTTGGCGGCAAAGAAGTCGTGCCTTGCTTTCAAGGCGTTGAGGTAGTCGCTTAAACTGCTTATCTGGATATTGCTGACTGCTTCAAGCTTGTCGATGTATTGGTTCAATGCAGGCAGGTCATCGCAATTCATTGCTTTGTCAGGACGAAATGCCGGAAGCATTTTAAATGATTCACGCTCTTTCGCAAACTGCTGATGAAATTCCAGGCTATCGATCGGGTCGTCTGTTGTGCAAACGACTTCAACATGCATCATCTTGAGTAGTCCGCGTACCGAATGACTATCTTGTTGCAGCAAAGCACTGGTATCTGCATAGATCTTGGCCGCAGTTTTTGGAGATAATAGATCAGTTATGCCAAAATAACGTTGTAATTCAAGGTGTGTCCAATGGTGTAATGGATTTCGTAAGGTATAAGGAACAGTTTCGGCCCATTTGATGAATTTTTCTTCATCTGAAGCGTCTCCGGTAACATAATGTTCGTTGACACCGTTGGCACGCATGGCCCGCCATTTGTAATGATCACCATGTAACCAAACCTGACTTATATTATCAAACTTGACGTTATTTGCAATCTGTTCTGGGATTAGATGATTATGGTAATCAATAATCGGCAGATGTTTTGAATAATTGTGGTACAGCTCTTCAGCTGCTTTTGTGTTCAATAAAAAGTTGTCGTCTAAAAAAGTTTTCATACAATGTATTGATTTGCAGGTTTATCTGTTTTCTACCTTCTTTTGTCTGTCGACCTTTTTATTGCTGAAGTAATCGGACATAAAAAATGCAAAAGGGGATGAAAATACGGTCGCCTGAATTTCCCAAACTGTTTAAATGGTCAATGAAAATACCAATATTCAAGTCATCCTTAAAGGAAATTCACGAAAATAAATGCGCAAACGTTATCGGTGGGGTTTAAGGCAATCGGATTATGCCGCATTTTCTACGTTTTCTGAGCGAATTTTCGCTATCGATGATTGCTTGAAATTTTGAAAAAGTCGCGAATAATATGAGCTGCTAAAGCGTAATTGTATTGCATATAAAAAGCAATTTCTCTAAGTTTGTTCAACAAATTGCTCAACATGGATATCCAGTCACTCTATCAGATTTATAAACAGTATCCGAATATTACAACAGATACACGTAAAATTGAAAAAGATAGTCTATTTTTCGCTTTAAAAGGGGCCAATTTCAATGGGAATACTTTCGCCGAGAAAGCACTTGAAATGGGTGCTAAATATGTGGTTATTGATGACGAGACCTACCGAAAAGGAGAAGCGTATATTCTTGTTGATGATGTTTTAAAAACATTACAGCAACTGGCAAATTACCATAGACAGCAATTGCATATTCCAGTTATTGGGGTGACGGGAACCAATGGAAAAACGACGACCAAAGAGCTTTTGAATGCTGTTGTGTCGCAGAAATACAAGACCTATGCGACCAAAGGAAATTTGAATAATCACATCGGCGTCCCATTGACATTATTAGCCATAGATGATTCAATTGAGCTCGCCATCATCGAAATGGGGGCAAATCATTTGGAAGAGATTGCTTTCCTATGTGGGATTGCCGAACCGACACATGGTTTGATTTCTAACGTTGGTAAGGCCCATCTCGAAGGTTTTGGATCCTTTGAAGGCGTAAAGAAAACCAAAGGCGAACTGTACGATTGGTTGCAGGACCATCAAGGGGTATTATTTTTGCAGGCAGATAACCCACATCTCAAAGAGATGGCTTCCGCCCGCAAGATAGCCAACATCGTCACCTATGGTTTTTCTGAAGGTAATGATGTGATTGGAAAGCTTCTTAGGGCAAATCCCCTCTTGCAAATTGAATGGCACAAGAAGGGTGCGACCGAATCTTATGTTGTCGATACCCAGTTAACCGGATCTTATAATACCGAAAACTTCCTTGCAGCTATTGCTGTGGGTTTGCATTTTGGCGTTTCTTCTGCGTCGATCAATCGGGGTATTGAAGGGTATACACCTACGAACAATCGCTCCCAGATTATGAAAACTGCGCATAATACCCTAATCTGCGACTATTATAATGCAAATGCAACTAGTATGGCCGCTGCGCTGGACAATATCCGGATTATTGAAGCGGATAAGAAGGCTATTGTATTGGGTGATATGTTTGAATTGGGGGCAGAATCCTTTGAAGAACATAAAAAAATTGTCGAGAATGTAAGATCCATTCCTGCAGATCGTAAGGTTTTTGTAGGAAAAGAATTTTTTGCCCATCGGTATGAGAGCGGAGAGTTTTATGAAACTACTGCCGAAGCGAAACAAGCAATCAGCGAAAATCCGATAACTGATGCCACGGTTTTATTGAAAGCATCACGCGGCATGGCTTTTGAAAATCTGGTCGATCTACTATAGCCTTTTTAGCCTTGTGTTATGGACAATTAGGGGACAAGTTCGGGCTGCAACCATAGTGTCACCATGGTACTTCCGCATTGAATGTACTTAAAAAGGTGGACTCAACGTGGACTCACTGTGGACTTGCCGTGGTCGCATGGCGAAGATAGTAGGAGTTTGCTGTGGCTTTGGTGCCGCTGATACCGAATTACCGGCCAAGTGGATTCGAGCAAAAAGAAGTGCAAAATAACTAGTTTTGTCATGTAAGGATTAAATAATGAGGAAAATGAGTAAATTCGGTCCGCGAAGAAATGATGCTCATTTGGAAAAACGTACCTTTGTTTCATATAATGGATAAAAGACGTTTTTTTTTAGAAATAGCCTATTTTGGACAGGCTTATCATGGTTGGCAAATTCAGAACAATGCAATTTCCGTGCAGGAAGTGCTAAATAAAGCGCTTGAAACCCTGTTGCGAGAACCTGTTGAAACAACTGGAGCTGGCCGTACAGATACGGGTGTTCATGCCAAGCAATTGTATGCGCATTTCGATGCAGCACCTGTGGGTATTCTACAAAATGCGGATCGTTTTATTCATTCGCTCAATGCCTTATTGCCCTTTGATGTGGCCGTTAAGCGTTTGATCGAAGTGGGGCCTGAAGCGCACGCTCGCTTCGATGCGACACAACGATCCTATGAATACCATCTTCATTTTCATAAAGATCCTTTTATCTATCCTTATTCATGTTTTATGCGCGATCGTCCGGATGTAGAAAAGATGAATGAAGCTGCAAAATTTTTATTGGGCAGGCAGGATTTTGAATGCTTTAGTAAGTCTCATACGCAGGTGTTTACAAATATTTGCGATATTCGTAGAGCCGAGTGGGTATGGCATACCGAACAACATTTGGTTTTTCATATTACCGCTGATCGGTTTTTGCGCAATATGGTACGCGCTATTGTGGGGACATCGTTGGAAATAGGGATAAAAGGCAAACCTGTTTCATTTATGCAGGAGGTTATTCAAAGCAAAAACCGAGGAAAGGCAGGAGTTTCAGTACCGGCACATGGCCTGTATTTAACAGAAGTAGCCTACCCTTATTTATAGAATTTAATAGATATAAAATTTAACGTGAGTCAAGATAAAATAACGGGTAAAACCTACGATATCAATTTGGTAAAACGCATGAGTCGCTATATGCGGCCATATCATGTGGCGTTTTGGATATCGGTTGTTCTAACAATATTGTTGGCTGCCGTGGCGCCTGCTTTACCTATGCTAATCCAGCATACACTCGATAACTATATCTTAAACTTCGATACTAAGGGATTGTCCCTCATGCTGATTGCGATGTTGGCATTGGTCATCCTGCAGACCTTGATCCGTTATTACCATACCTTAATGACAAATACATTGGGGCAGTCGGTTATCCGTGATATTCGGATTCAGGTATTTAACCACATTGTTCAACTCAGGCTAAAGTATTTTGATCGAACAGCACTAGGGAAATTGATTACACGTACCATCTCTGATTTGGAGACTCTTTCCAATATTTTTTCTGAAGGTTTGATTCAGATTATCGGCGATTTATTGCAATTGGTCGTTATTCTGGTTGTGATGTTTTACTCCGATTGGAAGCTGACATTGATTGTTTTAATTCCGATGCCTTTGATGGTGGCAGCAACTTACGTGTTTAAAGAGGCGATGAAGTCTGCTTTTATCGATGTGCGGAAATGGGTTTCTAACTTAAATACCTTTTTGCAGGAACACATTACGGGAGTCGGTATTATCCAATATTTTGCGCGTGAAAAACAGGAAATGGATAAGTTTAAGGAAATTAATGCGCAACATCGTAATGCTCATATTCGGACCAATTGGTATTTCTCCATCTTTTTTCCTGTTTTGGAAATTATCATGGCCATTGCTTTGGGATTATTGGTCTGGTTCGGTTCCAAACAAATTATGGGTGATGTGATCTCTCCGGGGGTAGTGGTGGCCTTTATCATGTATATCAATATGATCTTTAGGCCCATTCGGGAGCTTATTGACAAATTCAATACGCTTCAAATGGGCATGGTTAGCGCTGAACGGATCTTTGAAGTGTTGGATACCGATGAAAAGACCCCAAATTTGGGTACATTGAAACCTGCACACATCAAAGGTGAGATTGCGTTTCGCGATGTTTGGTTCGCCTATAATGAGGAAAACTGGGTCCTAAAGGATGTAAACTTTAACGTTAATCCGGGTGAGACGCTGGCTTTAGTTGGGGCGACCGGTGCCGGAAAATCTTCTACGATCAATATTCTGAGCCGTTTTTATGAAATCAATAAAGGTGAAATCCTGTTGGATGGCCGTAATATCAGGGATTATGAGCTCGATTATCTAAGAAATACCATTGCTACGGTATTGCAGGATGTGTTCCTCTTCTCGGATAGTGTCATCAATAATATTACATTAGGTGATCCTGCGATCTCTAGAGAACAGGTCATTGAGGCAGCAAAAGAAGTGGGGGCGCATGACTTTATAATGCGTCTGCCTGGCGGTTATGATTACGATGTGAAAGAACGTGGGGCAACCTTATCTGCGGGGCAGGCCCAATTGATTTCTTTTATACGGGCTTTGGTGCACGATCCTCGGATTCTTATTTTGGACGAAGCAACTTCTTCTGTAGATACCGAAACGGAAGAACTGATCCAGCATGCCATCGACAACTTAATGAAGGGTAGGACTTCCATCGTTATTGCTCACCGTTTGTCCACCATTCAGAAAGCAGATAAGATTATTGTGCTGGATAAAGGCGAAATCAAGGAAATCGGAACGCATCAGGAATTGCTATCTTTTGATGGGTATTATAAAAAACTATACGACTTGCAATTTCATTCTGCAGGGATTTAATTAATCAATAATACTCTCTTTTGGGATCGTTTCTTCATCTTCGATCCGTGTATTTGCTTTAATTTCTGAACCTCGGCCTACGAGCACGTTTGCTCCGATCGAGACATTTGGTCCGATATTAACGAAATCTTCGATGATGGTATTGCTTTCGATAACGGCAGAACCGGCGATAACGCAATGGTTGCCTATCTGTACATCGGGAGCGATGGATGCGCCGGGAAGGATAATGGTTCCTTCACCAATCTCTGCTCGTTTTGATACGTAGGCTTTGGGATGGATGAGGGTCTGGTAATTCCAGTCTGCATTTTCCGATACAATCCGTTGGCGAAGGCCTGGGTTCTTGACTGCAATAAAGAAATCTTCATCCGTGCTTTTTACTTGATGATGAAGTTGAACCTCATAATCGAATACATCTTCAATGAGTAGCGATTTGTCGATAAGGCCACCAATTTCAATTGCTAAATCTTCTGCTACATCTACTGCAGTTTTTGCGTGGGCAGTTGCACCGTATATATATAACATGGTATTTTTTTTTCGCAAAGATAAAACTTTCTAAAATGAAGCCCTTTGGTATCGTGTAAAAAAATGCAACAAAATATAGGGTTTGATTGTTTTGCTGTTTAAAGAGCGTTAAGGTTGATTGTTTTTCGGACGCAATAATATTGCATATAAAAATCAATTTATCTAAGTTTGTTGGTATACAAAAATTAAACTATGATTCAACGTATCCAAACTGTTTATTTGCTGATAGCAGGATTAGTCATTTTTGGCTTGTTTCTATTTCCCTATGTTAATTATAGCGATTTAGTTGGTTTAGGAAAGAATGTGAAGGTGACCGGTGTGTATAGTGTTGCTGCGGGTCAGCCGGTACACGAGGGGGGATTTGGTTATATTCTCCAGACTGTGGCCACCGTATTATTAGGCGGGCTTCCCCTGTTCACGATATTTAAATTTAAACAGCGTAAAGTTCAACTTTTGCTTATTTGGGTAGAGGTTGTCGCAATTATCTTATTTGCAGTATGGCTCTACTCTTCTGCAAGTACTCATTTAGCTACGGTCGGTCAATTTTTGGGTGCTGGGAATATCGGTGTAGGATTCTTCTTGTTGCCTATCGCGATTATTTTCTGTGCGTTAGCCATGGGAGGCGTGCGTAAAGATGAAAAGCTGATCCGGTCTGCCGATCGGTTGCGTGCATAATTTTAAAATAATAACACCATAATAGTTAAAGCCACGAAGATCGTGGCTTTTTTAAATATAATATGATATGAACGTTTTTTTTCGATATGTTGTTGTCTTGATGCTCTTCCTTGGAGGCGGGTTTGTAAAGGCGCAGTCAGCAGATTCATTGCTGGTTGTTGACGATATTCAATTCGATATAAAGGAATTTCACGTAGATGAGCCTAAGCATGAATTGGTGATCAATTTGTTTGCTATATCGTATAGTAAGAATCCTCGGGAATATAAAATGAACACCTTTTCCACGCAAGTGTTGGATCAGAAGAAACAATCCCATTTCTTTTCAACGATTCAGATGGGTAATGTATTGGTTAAATTTGAAGATAAGCAGAATTATCTACACTATTTGCTGGAAGAAGATAAGCCTGTGGATATTCAGGTCGTTATAAAGGATTGGAAGAAAACGGATAAACCAGTTATGATCAAACTGGTCTTTGAGAGCAGTACGGAAGAGGGGGAGTTTTTGGAGGTTCCTATTTCATTAAAGAAATAATTGATTTTGGCTCTTGACAAAAAAAAGCTTCGAAGTTATAACTTCGAAGCTTTTTTGATTATATTATCGATTGTATCTGATCTGTTGTTTGTCCATCATGCCCATCTGGTCTTTCATCATTTTGATCTGATCAGCTAATAACTTATTTTTATCTGCTTTTTTAGCTTCTTGAAGAAGTTTTTCGGCTTCGCGTTTATTGCGCTTCGCCATGGCGACACCAGCCAAGCTTAATTTTGCTAAGGCGATGTTATGGTCCATATGGAGACCCAAAGACAATGCTTTCTTAAAATATTTTTCAGATTGCATAGGTGCACGTTGTGATTCGATCAGTCCGATCAGCATGTTGTAGTAACCATGCTGTTGTGGGATCAATTGCTTTTCGTAGTTGGTGATTTTACCCAGCCATTTTTCAGCTGCGGCCATATTTTGTTTACGCATATGCCATTGCGCAATCAGCATATATTCATGGAAAAATACAGTAACGAAGCCTAAGATCGTGATCAAGATCCCTAAAATTCCCCACCCCCAATTTCCGGTCCAGAATAAGGCAACTGTTCCGATAAGCAATGCACTGCAAATAATGATTCTAACGAGATTTGACATAAATCGTTGTTTAAATATTTGTATTCAATTTAATTCTGCAAATATCCGTTAATTTCACCGTTTAAGCAAAGGTTCAGGTTGTTATTTTGTAAAAATGTGTTTTTCCAGAAAAACGCAGCTTTTAGATTAAGCAATGTTTTCTAATCATCTTGCTTTGGAATATCGCGGAATAGGAGGGGGGCGCCGGATAAATTTGCCTTTATATGCAACTTTGTCTATGTTTGAATTATGGAAAAGCAATACGATGATTCTTGGGCCCCTGTGCTGAAGCCTTTATTCGCCCAGCCCTACATGAAACAGCTGTCTTCTTTTGTGCAAGCAGAGCGGCAGAAAACGAAAGTGTTTCCGCCAGCAAGTCTGGTGATGAATGCTTTTAAGCTGACGCCATTGGATCAGGTGAAAGTCGTTATTTTAGGGCAGGATCCTTACCATAATGATGGGCAGGCACATGGACTGTCTTTTTCAGTTCCGGCAGGGATTGCCTTGCCCCCGTCTTTAAAAAATATTTTTAAGGAATTGCAGGACGATATCTCTGGCTTTGTTGAGCCGCATGCTGGCGATTTGACGTCTTGGGCTAAGCAGGGGGTGTTATTGTTAAATGCAACCTTGACAGTACAGGCACATTTGGCCGGTTCTCATCAAAAGAAAGGCTGGGAGATTTTTACGGACAGTATTATTCATGCTATTTCCGAGCGTTGTGAACATGTGGTATTTCTGTTGTGGGGAAGCTATGCCCAGAAGAAAAGTGTGCTTATTGATGCCAAAAAGCATCTTATTCTCACGGCGGTACATCCCTCTCCGTTGTCCGTTTATCGTGGTTTTTTTGGTAGTAAGCATTTTTCACGCGCAAACCAGTATTTGACGGCACATGGTAAAACCCCGATTGACTGGCGTTTGGTTTAGGATTTACCTTGGGTTAAGCGTTACCAAGTGCTGGGCGGTCCCGCATCAAATTGGATAAACATCATTGCCGGTGATCGGCGCATGGTGCAAATGCGTCCAAGAGCAAGATTCCGGTAATGATATTGTTGATTGGGCTTATTCCGTCGCTTAATATTCTAAAGGAATAATGGGTTCTTTTTTACTGGTCGACATAATCATCATGGTTTGGAATGTCTTTACAAAAGGTATTTTAGAGATTTTTTCCATGATGACGCCTTCATAAGCTTTGATATCTTTCACGTAAACCTTGAGGATGAAATCACAATTGCCGGTGACGTGGTGGCATTCGGTTACCTCTGGTATCATTTTGACAGCGGCGACAAATTCAGGTATAGCGTTATGTGTATGAAAATCGAGCGAAATCTGGATGAACGATTTGATTCCAAGCCCCAGTTTCTCCTCGTCCACAAAAGCATGGTAACTTTTGATGAAGCCTGAGTTTTCCAGTTTTCGCACACGCTCTAAGGTTGGTGCGGGAGATAGTCCGATGCTAGATGCGAGTTGCAAATTAGTTATACGACCATTCTCTTGTAATAGTTTAAGAATTTTTAAATCTGTTTTATCCGGTGCAAAGGGCATATCTTAAGTCTTAATAATCAATAGTATTTGTAAATATACAAAATTATATTTGGAAATTTAAAAATATACAAAATTATTGATGATTAATAGATTTTAGTTATATTGTTGTTATTTTGTTATAGTTTTAATTGATGTAAAATCATTTGACTGTCATAATCGATTGAAATGTGCTCATTTTAATGAAATGGAGTGATAAATGTCATTTTTTTATTAAAAATACCTTCGTAAGGTGCTATTAAATGCTGTTTTATTGGCTTTGAAATTGTAACTTTGCAGTTCGATAGGTGCGGAGGTGAAGCCCTCCCAAATTAGTTAAACCGTGAGAGCGCAATATGAGTACTAAAGACGACGATTTGTTAAAAGAGCTGGAGCTCGAAGAATATAAATACGGGTTCACGACAGATATCGAAATGGAAATTGCAGCCAAAGGCCTTACTGAGGATACGGTTCGTTTTATTTCGGCAAAAAAGAATGAACCTGAATGGCTATTGGAATGGAGATTAAAAGCTTTCCGTCATTTCTTGACGTTAAGAATGCCTACTTGGCAAAATTTCAAAGCTCCGGAAATTGATTTTCAAGAGATTTCCTACTATGCGGCCCCGAAAGCAAAACCACAGCTTAATTCGATGGATGAGGTTGACCCTGAGTTGATTTCCACTTTCGAAAAGTTGGGGATTCCTTTGGATGAGCAGAAAATCTTGGCTGGAGTGGTGGCAGTAGATGCTGTCTTTGATTCTGTATCCGTCAAAACAACGTTTCGTGAGAAATTAAAAGAACAGGGGGTTATTTTCTGTTCATTTGGTGAGGCTGTGCAAGAGCATCCCGACCTGGTAAAGAAATATCTAGGTACGGTTGTTCCGCAAACAGATAACATTTATGCAGCCTTGAATTCGGCTGTGTTTTCCGATGGATCATTCGTGTACGTCCCAAAAGGAGTAAGGTGTCCAATGGAATTGTCTACCTATTTCCGTATCAATGCACAGAATACCGGGCAATTCGAACGCACGTTGATCATTGCAGATGAGGGGGCTTATGTTTCTTATTTGGAAGGATGTACTGCACCTATGCGTGATGAAAACCAGCTGCATGCTGCAGTGGTTGAATTGATTGCCGAACGCGATGCTGATATTAAATATTCTACCGTTCAAAACTGGTACCCTGGTGATAAAGAAGGAAAAGGTGGTATTTATAACTTTGTAACCAAGCGTGGAATCTGTAAGGGTGATAACAGTAAAATCTCCTGGACACAGGTAGAAACTGGTTCTGCAATTACATGGAAATACCCGGGTGTGATTTTAAAGGGTGATAACTCGATTGGCGAGTTTTACTCTGTAGCCATGACGCGTAATCATCAGGTAGCTGATACAGGAACGAAGATGGTTCATTTGGGTAAAAACACAAAATCTAAAATTATTTCTAAAGGTATCTCTGCCGGTAAGAGCCACAACAGTTATAGAGGTTTAGTGAAAATCGGTCCAAATGCCGACAACTCACGTAACTTTACACAATGTGATTCCTTATTGATCGGTGATAAATGTGGAGCGCATACATTCCCTTATATCGAAAATAGAAATAAGACGGCCAAATTAGAGCATGAGGCGACTACTTCCAAAATCGGTGAAGATCAGGTATTCTATTTGAATCAACGGGGTATAGACTCTGAGAAAGCTGTTGGTTTAATTGTCAACGGATATGCAAAGGAAGTATTAAATCAATTGCCGATGGAGTTTGCTGTAGAGGCTCAAAAATTATTGGCAATTTCATTAGAAGGTTCAGTAGGATAGATAAAAAAAATCATTGGGAATGTAGTTTAAGACGCTACATTGCACCATACTCAATACGAATAAAATGTTAAGCATTAAAAATTTACATGCGTCTGTAGAAGACAAACAAATATTAAAAGGGTTAAACCTAGAAGTAAAAGCTGGCGAAGTTCATGCAATTATGGGACCAAACGGTGCTGGTAAAAGTACATTAGGTAACGTATTGGCAGGTCGTGAATCCTATGAAGTAAGTGAAGGTTCTGCACTATTGGATGGTGTAGATTTATTGGATCTTTCTCCTGAGGACCGCGCACGTGAAGGGCTGTTTTTGGCTTTTCAATATCCTGTGGAAATTCCGGGCGTATCGAATATCAATTTCTTGAAAACAGCTGTAAATGATATTCGTGAGTATAAAGGCCTTCCTCCAATGGAAGCGAAGGAATTTTTACAAATGGTAAAAGACAAGCAAAAATTGGTTGAGTTTTCAGCTAATTTGGCTAACCGCTCTTTAAATGAAGGATTCTCCGGTGGTGAGAAAAAGCGTAACGAAATTTTTCAATTAGCGATGTTGAATCCGAAATTATCTATTTTGGATGAGACAGATTCTGGTTTGGATATCGATGCACTTCGTATCGTTGCAAATGGTGTGAATCAATTGCGCTCTAAAGACAATGCTTTTATTGTTATTACACACTACCAACGTTTGTTGGATTATATCGTTCCAGATTTTGTTCACGTATTGTACAATGGCCGTATCGTGAAATCGGGACCTAAAGAATTAGCTTTGGAGCTCGAAGAAAAAGGATACGATTGGTTAAAAGAATATGATACACAAAACGCCTAATCTTTTACCTGAGTAAATAGGATTAGAAGAGAATTTTGGCGATTTGATTAAAAAATAACATGAGTACATTAGTTTCAGAATCATTACTTCAACAAGTGTTGGGAGCTTTCAAAGAGCAAGGCGTTTCAGACGAACCTTCGTTTTTCGTGGAGGCCCGCCAACTTGCATTCGAGCGTTTCGAAGCAGCAGGCTTTCCCACCGTTAAGAATGAAGAATGGAAATATACAAACATCCACAGTATTATCAATAAGCCTTATGCGCTTGATGTCGATGTGGATATCGAAGGCTTAAACTTTAGTGCAGGTGAGATTCCGCAGCTAGATGCCTACCGCATTATTTTGGTGAATGGTCAATATGTATTAGCGGTAAGTGAATTAGAAGATGTAAAGGGACTGTCGGTTATTCCAATGGATGAAGCCGCTTCAGAGCCTGCATTTGAGTCCCATTTTGCTAAATATGCAGATAAGTCAGACAATATTATGGTCGCATTGAATACGGCTGCTTTTACCAATGGTGTTTTTATCCATTTGAAAAAGGGAGTTGTACTTGATAAACCAATACAGATTATTCATGTCGCTACAGGGAAAGAGGATTTCTTTGCACAAACACGTAATTTGATCGTTGTCGAGCCAAATGCAGAGCTTGAATTGATCGAAAGCTTTATTACTGCAGAGGGCACCGCAAATAATGTACACAATAAGGTCTCTGAGATTATCGTCAAAGAGAATGCTAAAGTGCAACATTATTATTTGCAGCTCGCGGAATCTGTAAGCCGTTACTTTAATCATACAGAGGTATACCAAGAAAAATACAGCCTTTACAATAATTACAACTGTAATTTTCCAGGCGCTTCGTTTATCCGTAACAATATCAATGTCCGTTTGGATGCCGAGCATGTGGAGAGCCATTTATATGGAATCAACTTAACGGCTGCTGATCAATTGGTCGATAACCATACTATCGTAGACCACCTGAAACCACATTGTGAGTCTTATGAATGGTATAAAAATATTACACAGGACAAGTCCGTTGCGGTTTTCAATGGAAAAATCTTTGTGCGCGAGGATGCGCAGAAAACGAATGCTTTTCAACAGAACAATAATATGTTGATGTCGGACAATTCGGCGGTTTATACCAAACCACAATTGGAGATCTTTGCCGATGACGTAAAATGTTCACACGGGTGTACCATCGGTCAGTTTGATAATGAAGCGCTGTTTTATCTGAGAGCAAGAGGGATTGGCGAAGAGTCCGCCCGTATCCTGTTGGTACACGCATTTGCATTTGACGTAACGACACGTTTCTCTAATGAAGTTGTTCGCAAATATGTTGAAGAGCTTGTAGAAGAAAGTCTAAGAACAAATTAAATCCATTTAGGATCATATAGCTTATAAAAAGGGCGTTTACCCATGCGGTGAACGCCCTTTTTATAGAAACAGTAGGATCTGCGCGATCTTTTTGTGTTTTGTACGACCATGTACATGTCTTTATCTACCACTTACGCTTACAAACCTTGGGTTTATAGTGTCTTCGCTTATTTTCTTGTTAAGACCCCTATCGACAAATAGATAGGACTGTCTCTTTGTATTAGCATATTCCTGCTTTATGGAATACGCTGGAAATGGGTCTGCATCCTGCTTATTTTTTGGTAAAGTGATCTGTTGTGTGCCTACAGAAATGTTGGAACGGGTGTTTTCGGTTTATTTTAATATAGCCATTTTGCTGAGTATAATTGGTATCCTTTTTACTGGATCTATAGCAGATGCTATCGGTTGCGACGGCTTTTGTTATAGAAGGAGGCTGGAAAAAAAGATAGTACTATAAAACGAAAAAAGCTTCCAAATTTTGGAAGCTTTTTTTGAGCGAAAGACGAGATTCGAACTCGCGACCCCAACCTTGGCAAGGTTGTGCTCTACCAACTGAGCTACTTTCGCGTTGATGCTACAAAAGTAAGGCATTTATTCGTATTCTGCAAGAGGAAAAGCAAAAAATATTAACTTAAATTGATCGCATCAACACAATTAATACCGTCTATAGCCGCTGAAATGATACCGCCGGCATAACCAGCCCCTTCACCACAAGGGTAAAGTCCTTTGACCTGAGGGTGTTGTAAATCTTCTTTATTTCTAGGAATCCGAATCGGTGAAGAGGTACGTGACTCTACACCTACTAAAATGGCTTCATTGGTATAATACCCTTTCATCTTTTTGCCAAAGATGGGCAATGCACCGCGTAATGCTTCGTGAACAAAAGCAGGTAGCACTTCGGTGAGATCTGCAGATGCTGTTCCCGGCTTGTACGAGTTTTCTGGCAGATCCATAGACACACGTCCTTCAACAAAGTCGACCATGCGTTGCGCCGGAGCAACGAGCTTGCCGCCACCTACTGCAAAAGCCTTTCGCTCGATCTCTTTCTGAAAATTCAGTAATGCAAATGGATCCTTATGTGCATTGGCGACGTCCTCAAGGTTGATTTGAATAACGGTGCCTGAATTAGCGTGTGGATTATTTCGTTTGGATGGCGACCATCCGTTGACAACAATTTCATCTAAATCTGTTGCACAGGGCGCAATGACGCCGCCTGGGCACATGCAGAATGAAAATACACCACGGTCATTCACCTGTTCAACCAGGCTATAATAGGCTGGCGGCAAATGCTCGCTTCTTACCTGGCAGTGGTATTGCGCCTGATCAATAATTGCCTGCGGGTGCTCGATACGCACGCCCAAAGCAAATGCTTTGGCTTCGATCAGCCAATTGTTGCGATGAAAAAGCTCGAAAATATCCCGCGCAGAGTGTCCTGTCGCTACAATGACATGATCTGCCTTAATTTCTCCACCATTGGCTAATTTGACACCGCGTACTTGACCGAAAGATTCTAAAATGTCATCGACACGTTGGTCAAAATGAAATTCGCCCCCAAATTCAAGGACGCTCTCGCGCATGGCCTCAATAATATGCGGCAATTTATTTGTACCGATATGTGGCCGTGCATTCACCAGAATATCCGTCGTGGCCCCATGGGAAACGAAAAGTTTGAGTACTTTATCGACATCACCTCTCTTATTGGAACGTGTATATAATTTTCCATCGGAGTAAGTTCCAGCTCCACCTTCACCAAAGCAGTAGTTTGACTCAGGATTTACGATGCCTTCCCGGTTCAGCTTAGCTAGATCGCGTCTACGGTCTTGGACCTTTTTACCGCGTTCGATTACAATTGGTTTGAGACCACGTTCAATACAGCGTATTGCTGCAAACAGGCCGGCAGGACCCGCGCCAATAATAATAACGGGTGTTCCGTCTTTAACGGACTTAAAATTATTTTCGTAGATTTCTGGAACAGGAAGCTCGTCAATGTAGTAAATAACCCGAGCTCGGTAAACAACCTGCTTGCTTCGGGCATCAATGGAACGTTTACGGATTTTATAACCTTTGACTTGTTGAGGTTGGACTTTCAGGGCTTTGATCCCTTGCTGTAGAATATACTGATCGTCCTCGATTCTTTCTGGAAGTATCGCAATTTCAATTTCTTTTTGCATAATATGAGGGCTGGGTTTTTATCCCAAAACCGGGACAAAGTTAATGAATATTGGCTATTTGGAGATTTGGAAATAAAAATATTCTTATCTTAGTAAGAGCTTGGTATATGCTTTGATAGTGTAACCGTATAATTTGAATAGTATTTAATTCTTTGAACAATGAAAATTAAAAGATTTTTGGTCGCCCTATGTGGTTTATTTGCATTAGTATCATTAAACTCCTGTGGGTACAATACGATGGTCTCACAAGATGAGAATGTTAAAGGAAAATGGGCACAAGTTGAAAATGCGTATCAACGTCGTGCGGATCTAGTTCCAAATTTGGTTAATACAGTAAAAGGAGCGGCAAAACACGAAGAAAGTACATTGACAGCTGTTGTAGAGGCAAGAGCTAAAGCAACTTCGGTGACGATTAATGCCGATGATTTGTCTGAGGAGAATATTGCCAAGTTTCAAAAAGTTCAAGATGAATTCAGCGGTTCGTTGAGTCGTCTTTTGGCGTCTGTTGAAGCTTATCCTGATTTGAAAGCCAATCAGAACTTTTTGGAATTACAAGCACAGCTGGAAGGTACTGAAAATCGTATTTCAACAGAACGTAGATCTTACAACGAAGCGGTACAGCAATATAATACCACCGTACGTAGCTTCCCGAATAATTTAATGGCGGGTATGTTCGGATTTAAGGCAAAAGGTACATTTACTGCGGCCCCGGGTTCGGATAAAGCGCCAACGGTATCATTCTAACAGCAAATTGTTAGGAATGAACAGGATGATGGATGATGCGGCTTTCGTAGAAGCACATCATCCATTTTTTTATCGTGTTTTAATTAGTTTAGACCCTTTGAATCTGGAATAACCGGTATGGTAATCTAGTTTTGGAGTGCAAACGTATACAAACTATGGCATTAAATTCTGAAGAACAAGAGAAGATCGTTCACGCTATTAATGTGGCTGAAAATGAGACTTCTGGTGAGATTCGTGTGGTGGTCGAAAATCATTGCCCCGACGAGGTACATGATCGTGCAACCTATTATTTTTCCAAATTGGGTATGCATAAGACCGCATTGAAAAATGGTGTTCTTATCTATATCGCGCTTGAAGACCATAAATTTTCCATTATTGGCGATAAGGGAATTCACCAACGTGTAGAAGGTGATTTTTGGAACAGTACCAAAGATCTTATGGTGGCGGAGTTTCGGGTAGATCGTATTGTTGAGGGCTTGGTCAAAGGGATCGAACATGCGGGTAAACAATTGGCAAAATTCTTCCCGCGTGAACACGATGACATCAATGAGCTTCCAAATGATATTGTTTTTGGAGACCGTTAGTTGTTAAGTGACCAGAAACAGTCCCGAAAAGCGATTCCCTGTCTCATAAATAAACTGATAAAGATCGTGATAAACCCGATTTCGGGATTCACCGAACGCCATTTGCATGAAAACTGCTCAAGGCAAATAAAAATGAATAAAAGAGAATTATAGGATGAAATTTGTATCGAGATTATTTTCTCGGGTTCGAATCCCTGCTATGGCTATGTTGCTTTGTTTGCTGTCGGTAGCCACAGTATTGGGACAAGATTTCCCAGAAACATCAAATAGGCTTGTCAATGATTATACAAACACATTGACCGCAAGTCAGAAGCAATTATTGGAGCAGAAGCTATTGGCATTTGAGGATTCCGCATCTACGCAGATTGCAGTGGTTATGATGAATTCTACCGGTGGCTATGATATTTCTGATTATGCGGTTCGTTTAGCGAAAAAATGGGGTATTGGGAATAAAAAGTATAATAACGGTATTCTTTTGTTGGTCGCTCTGGGAGATCGGGCGGTGACCATTCAAACAGGTTATGGTATAGAGGGCGCTGTCCCGGATGCCATTGCATATCGTATTATTGAAAATGATATCAAGCCGGCTTTTCGTCAGGGCGATTACTACAAAGGAGTGGACGATGCGACCAGTTCGTTAATTTCCTACACAAAGGGTGAGTACAAAGCTGATCCAAAACAACCGAAAGGAAAGGGATCAGGTTCGGTGATGTTTGTTGTTATTATTGTGATAGTCTTGGTTGTTCTTTTCTCCAATCGCGGTGGACGAGGTGGTGGCGGTGGTGGCCGTGTGATGAATGGACGCGGCGCTTCTGATATCTTTTGGTGGACATTGCTGAATGGTCTTGGCGGCGGTGGCGGCCGAGGTGGCGGCGGTGGCTTCGGCGGAGGCTCTGGTGGCGGCTTTGGCGGTTTCGGTGGCGGTGATTTTGGTGGTGGCGGTGCTTCCGGACGTTGGTAACATCTTTGCTAAATAATGTTAAATAAAACGACAGTGAAACAGAAATGTTTTACATTTATGGGAAGTATATAATTATGAAAAAGGGAATATTAATGGGTTTAAGCTTTTTACCGGCCTTGTTAATGGCACAAGAAAGCTACACGGTTACAGGAAAAGTAAACACGACGTCAGACAAAGCGAAAGTGTTTATGCAGTATGCTGCGAATGGCACTCGTCAGACTGATTCAGCAACGGTCGTAAAAGGCGAATTTAAGTTCAACGGACAGGTAGCTACACCAACAAAAGGTATGATGATCTATTCGCCGGAGGGCTTAACTTTTGCAGAACTTAGAAATAGTCAAAAGCAACCTGAAACAGCACAGTTATATCTTTCTAAAGGCGTTATCAAAGTCGATGCAACCAAAGGGTTTAAAAATGCAACGGTCTCAGGTACGGCGCTTAATGACGATCTGACACAGTACAAGGCTTTTGTGAAACCGCATACAGATGCGTTCGAGGCATTGAACCAACAATATTATGCGGCTTCGGAGACGCAAAAACAGGATCCTAAATTCATCGAAGGATTACAAAAACAAGCTGGTGAGATTTCCGAAAAAATGGAAAAAGCAGATGCTGAATTTATTAACAAAAACCCAAAAAGCTGGTATACGTTGGATTTGTTGTCTGAGAATATCAGCGGTGAGAACGTCAATGAATATGTGACTTCTTTTGAGAAATTGTCTCCTGAATTGAAAAATTCTGAAAAAGGGAAGGAATTGGCTGAGCGTATCCAAAAGTTGAAAGCAGTAGCTGTTGGTTCGGTAGCACCTGACTTCACATTGCCAGACACAACAGGCAAGAATATTTCCTTATCTTCTTTAAGAGGAAAATATGTCTTGTTGGATTTTTGGGCAAGCTGGTGTGGTCCTTGTCGTCATGAGAACCCGAATGTCGTTGCGGCTTTCAATAAATTCAAAGATAAAGGGTTTACCGTGTTTGGTGTTTCTTTAGACAATCCCGGTAAAAAAGATGCTTGGGTGAAAGCTATCCATGATGATAATTTACAACAATGGCCACACGTTTCGGACCTACAGGGCTGGAAATCCGCTCCGGTAAAATTGTACGAAGTACGTGGTATTCCGCAAAACTTCTTAATTGATCCTTCTGGTAAAATTGTCGCATCAAATTTAAGAGGTGAGGCTTTGGAAGCGAAGTTAGCTGAATTGCTAAAGTAAACTGATATCTAGTTGCCATTAGGCATTGGAATAGCCCCTAATTGTTATACTCAGGTGAACTGAGTCTGCGATTAGGGGTTTCTTTTTAATCATGTTTGTCCTGATCCAATTGCTCTTTCATCGTTACTGCGCTAGCTGTAGTGTTAAAATAGGGGGAATTCGCTAACTTCGTCTGCTGCTATGGCAAATGATTGCGGGAAACCGCTGTATCCTCGTAAAAGCTGGATTAGGGGATGATGAATCCTAGGTGTTTAAACATGGTGATCAACGGGATTTCTAGTGCTATTGTGGTTATAAAATTATAAAGATGAAAAAAATAGCAATTTTGGGTATATTTTTGGGTACGGTGATCGCTTCCTGTAGTGGCGATCAAGATAAGGGGATTCCTGTTGTCAACCTGGAGGCGTTGCATGGCATTCCTTTGGATCACCCTATTGATCAATTGGCTAAAGACACGACATTTATCGATGTTAAGCTGCCGCCAAATGCCCGGATCGATCAGTTGTCGCAACAGGAGCTGGGCCAATTAAAGGCTGCGGCATATCGTTTTTATCAGCATGTTACACTGGAAAATAATCAATACCGTGTTGATCTCAAAGATCCTAAAGTCCTACACCTATCGGAACAGGTTGTTAAGGCGTATGAACAGGCGATCAGTAATACGAACCATTTTGCGGACTCGATGGCCAAAGCAGGCCAGGCCATTCAGCTGCCGCCGGTATCTGAAGAATACCGCAATAATTTGCTTAAATAACAACTGTGCAGGATATGATGCTCATATGCCTTTATGGAATATGACCGTTCAGGTATCAGGCCTTACCAAAGAATTTGGGGCAAATCTCGCAACGTAAGGCATAAAAAAGAGTATACATCACGATGTATACTCTTTTTTTATTGTTAGTCAAGAATAAACTAGATCATTTACAACGAAAGTATCTCAATGATACGCAGCAGATCTTCATTCATTTTTACGTTATGCTTAATAGCGCTCTTAAAGGGAGTGAATCTTACTTCACTGC
This sequence comes from Sphingobacterium multivorum, assembly GCF_039511225.1. Classification (NCBI taxonomy): domain Bacteria; kingdom Pseudomonadati; phylum Bacteroidota; class Sphingobacteriia; order Sphingobacteriales; family Sphingobacteriaceae; genus Sphingobacterium; species Sphingobacterium multivorum. The sequence continues at coordinate 5,725,515 of NZ_CP154261.1, read as the reverse complement.
AAATCAGTCCGGCCATTTCACCTCTGCGGCCTTGTAGTAAAGCCTCTACCGCTGCAACTCCAAGCCTGCTGGCCAATACGCGGTCCATGCAAGTAGGGCTTCCGCCGCGCTGAATATGTCCTAAAATAGATAATCTAACGTCGTAATGCGGGAAATTTTCCTTGATTTTTTCCGATACCACCATACCGCCTTCTTTGTCGCCTTCAGCAACAATAATAATGCGGGATGATTTATTTTTACGGCTTTTGTCAAGTCTTTTCATGATCGCATCATAGTCTACCTCGAACTCAGGAACCAGGACTGCTTCAGCACCAGTACTGATACCAGAACGGACGGCGATAAGACCAGAGTCGCGGCCCATCACTTCGATCACAAAAAGTCTATCGTGAGACTCAGCGGTGTCGCGAATTTTGTCTACGGCTTGGATAACAGTATTAATGGCCGTATCATAGCCAATAGTGAAGTCTGTGCCGGCCAAATCGTTATCGATTGTGCCCGGGAGACCGATGATAGGAAAATCGAATTCTTCGATAAATTTGGATGCGCCGGTAAATGTACCATCGCCACCGATAACAACCATGGCATCAATACCGTGGCTGCGTAAATTTTCATAAGCCTGCTTACGTCCTTCAATTGTTTTGAAAGCCTCGCTGCGGGCTGTTTTTAGGATAGTACCACCACGTTGTATGATATTGGCTACAGATTTAGCATCCATAGGGATAATCTCACCATTAACTAGACCATCATAACCTCTGCGTACCCCAAATACTTCAAGATTATTGTAGATCCCCGCTCTAACAACAGCGCGGATACCAGCATTCATTCCTGGAGCATCTCCTCCAGATGTCAAAACAGCAATTTTTTTAATGTTACTCATACGTACTCAAACTTAGCTATTTTTAAGCGTATATACAATTATATTTCCGTTATTAGAAGTCGCCAATATCGCTATTAAGAACAAGCAATCGCTTTTTTAACTGCAATTCATCTAAGCGTGAGCTAAAGATAATGCAAATTTAATAATTGCATGTTCTCTGCTGTTATTCTCTAAGCATACCTTCTGCTGTATACAGACTATTTTTTTGCCTTAAAGGCGTCAATTCCGCTCTGTAAAAACGCCGTGTACTCCGCAATATTATAGTTTGCACCGGTTTTTGGAACCAATACGGTGCCGGATGCATCGACGATAACATAGAGTGGTTGCGAATTGCTGTCGAAAGCTGAGGCTTGGAAATCGCTATTTTTATTTCCTATCGTTTTGATTTTTTTGCCACTGTATTTTGATACGAATTGTTCGTTTGCAGGTAATTCTGTTTTATCGTCGACAAACAATTCGGCCATTATAAATTCTTCCTTCAATAGCTTGGCAACGGCGGGATCAGTCCAGACATTTGCTTCCATTTTTCGGCAATTGACACAATTCCAGCCTGTAAAATCTATCAATACAGGTTTATTCTGTTCTTTTGAAGCCGCAAGCGCCTCATCATAATCGTAATAAGGATCAAATCCTTTTGGTGTACCGCGTTCGTGAAAAATCTCCGCGTATTTTTTGACTTTACCGTCAGTGTGTGCGGGAGCGGCTGCTATTCCTGCCGACAGGTCAAAGTCCTGTGTTGCCGAAGGCGGCAAGAACGCTGAAATAGATTTTAGGGGAGCTCCCCATAGTCCCGGTACCATATAGACAACGAAGGAGAATACAATGATAGCGAGGATAGTTCTGGGTACGGAGAGGAATTTTAATTCACTGTCATGTGAAAATTTAATCTTTCCAATAAGGTATAAGCCCATCATACTAAAGATGGCAATCCATAGCGATAAGAACACCTCCCGATCCAGCCAATTCCAATGGTAGGCCAAATCTACATTTGATAAGAATTTCAGCGCCAGTGCGAGCTCTAAGAAGCCGAGTACAACCTTCACCGAATTTAACCAGCCACCAGATTTTGGCAGGGATTTTAACATCGAAGGGAACATTGCAAATAAGCCAAAAGGAATTGCAAGTGCTATAGAAAAACCGAGCATACCAATTGCGGGACCTAGGCGTTCTCCTTTTGAGGCCGCTTCGACCAATAAGGTGCCAATAATGGGGCCAGTACAGGAGAAGGAGACCAGTGAAAGGCTGAATGCCATAAAGAAAAGTCCTACTAGGCCGCCTTTGTCGGATTTGGCATCCATTTTATTGACGAAGGAACTCGGTAAGGTGATTTCAAAAGCACCAAAAAAGGACGCGGCAAAAACAACCAATAACAGGAAGAATAGGAAATTAAATATCCCATTTGTCGATAAAGCATTCAACGCATCCGAACCAAAGGAAATGGTAATAATCATTCCTAAAGCGACATAGATCACAATAATAAAGAGACCGTAGAGGAGTGCCTTGCTGATACCGCTTGCGCGGCTTCCAGCCTGTTTTGTAAAATAACTTACGGTAAGTGGGAGCATTGGAAATATACAAGGCATGAGTAGCGCTGCGAAGCCACCAACGAGTCCTGCGATAAAGATACTCCAAAGTGATTTTTTACTTGATTCTTGCCCGGAGGGTGCGTTTGCCTTAGCAGGAGCTATTTTGCTGCTGTCTTGACTAACCATTGTGTCAGGTGAAGCTGTAAAATTTAGATCTTCAGGTACCGCTTCAACAGCAGTAGCTGTATCCGGTGATGATTCAAATTGAAGTCCTTCTGTACTTGTTAAGCTATCTTGTGCGGAGGCAAAAGTTGCTGTCGTTAAAGAAAGACTGAAAAAAGCAATTAAAAGTAGAATGAATGTGTTTTTTAACATGCGTATGAATTTCTGATGTTATGGTCAAAAATAAAAAAAGGCGATGAGAATCGCCTTATTAATTTATCCGTGTAGAATCATTTTTACTATTTGATTGTCACAGCAAAAGCATATTCATCTGGAGGAAGACATTGTGATGCATCACATGCTTGCCATTCAACAGTGCCTTTAACGGTGGCAGTTCCTTTGTTTAAAGTTACTTTCTGTTGGAAAATTACCTCGTTTGTAAAATAACCAACATCCATCTTAAATACATCCTCGTGTTTTACTTTTGGTTTCGGTTCTGCAGTTTTACCAACCAATGCGTAATCTGCTGCTTTAGCAAAGTTGAAAGAAGTTGGAATCGGGCCCCCATCTTTCACGTTTTGTGAATAAATGTGCCATCCATTTTGAATTGTAGCTTTTACATAAACTACAGCTTCTTTGTTATTTAACTTTTTGCTCGCCACAGTCCATTTTACAGGTTTGTGAATCTGAGCGAATGCTCCCGTAACTGCAAAAATTACCACAGTCATTAACAGTATTAACTTTTTCATCAGAATTTAATTTGTTCTTTCCTTTTTCACTACAATGATTGCAGTGTGTTCTTGTTCTTTGATGCTTCGGGTGAATAAAGGTTTAATCACGCTGTTGACAAATTTAGAACAAAGGTTTGACAATTCTAAAATGGGTTATCCTTTTTTTGTAAAGATTAGGTAATAAGATGTGTAATTTCTTTGATATCAAATTCGCGCAGGGTGTCTTCTAAAAGAACCAGTAGCTTCCCGTCATTAGACACTTGTTGAATAATGCCAGTTTTTTTGATGCCGTCGACCAGAAATGGTCTTTCCTCACCTTTCCAAAATAATAATGCGTTGTAGCGGCTTAACTGATGTTGAGGGCCCTCCTTATATAGGGTCAGGTACTCCTGTTGGACCACTTGGAATAACTCCTGTGCCAGTTCCTTGATGTTGTAATCCTGTCGATCGGTCAGGCAGGCGAGCGAAGTTATTGTTGTTGCTGTGTCAAAATTAATTTGATTAATATTTACACCAATGCCGATAATAGCGTGCTCTATTTTACTGCCTTTTAATTTATTTTCTATTAAAATGCCTGTTATTTTCTTTGAATTGACGTAAATATCATTGGGCCATTTCACGGCTACAGGCTGCTCGGTTTTGCTTTTCAGCCAATTGACGGTTGCAATGGCGATTGTGGCGGAAAGCGCAAATTGTTCCGCTATCGGCAGGAAATGAGGCTTTAAGAGGATGGATGTCGTTAGGTTTTTCCCTGGTTCACTGACCCAGGAGCTTCCGCGCTGCCCCTTCCCCTGAAATTGTTCTTCTGCTAAAATGGCAGTCCCCTCAGCTAGTGGCTTGAAATTTGACAATAATTCTCTGAGATAATCGTTTGTAGAGGCGACTTTGTCAAGATATATTGTATTTTGACCGATGATAAGTCCCGAAATATTGTTATTTTGCAAACTGAAAGTATTAAATAAATATTAAGTCAAAACTATCACATTTTTTAATGAGTAAAAATAAAAGTTCAGAATTGTCCCAACGTCTATCAGAAATTATCGTTTATGGTATGCAAGAAAAGAAAGCAAACGAGATCGTTCGCTTGGATTTAAGAGATCTTCACAGTTCTGTTTCCGATTATTTTGTGATTTGTCATGCCGATTCTAACATTCAGGTGAATGCGATAGCAAAGAGTGTCGAAGAAGAAGTCTATAAGGCATTTGGTCAAGAACCCCAATATAAAGAAGGACAATCCAATGGAGAATGGTTGATTTTGGATTTTGTGGATGTGGTTGTACATATCTTTAAGACCGAAAAAAGAGCGCATTATGGTATCGAGGATTTATGGGGAGATGCAGAAGTACAGCATTTCCAAAGCGCTTAATTGTCCTCAACGAAAAATTTATAAAGAAAATATAATTACGATATAATGAAAAAAATCCCGAGTAGTAAGGTAAGCCCGAAACCGCCAAAATTCAATTTTGTGTGGCTTATGATTGCCATGTTTTTAGGTTTTTTTGCCTTACAGTACGTTTTTGGAGAAAGCCCAGCTAAGGAAGTTAGCTATAGTGATTTTGAGACACGTATGTTGAATACAGGCGCTGTAGAGCGTCTTGTCGCCTATAAAAAGAATGATCTTGTCGAAGTGGAGGTCTATTTAAAAAAGGGCTGGAAAGATAACCCAAGTTTTAAAGACGCTACAAAAGCTGCTGATCCGCTTCCAAGTCTATCAGGACAGGAAGACAAGGGGCCACAATATATTTTTAAGGATGCTTCGCCTGATGTTTTAGAAAAGAAATTAGCTGCTTCACAAGCGGAATTAACGCCAGGTACACCAAAAGTCCAATTGACTTATGATGATCGTTCTAACCCTTGGGCAAGCTGGTTTATCACGTTTATGTTGCCCTTGTTGGTATTGGCTGCCATCTGGATCTTCTTGATGCGTCGTATGGGCGGTGGTGCTGGCGGCGGTGGCGGTGCGATCTTTAATATAGGTAAATCTAAGGCGACGTTGTTTGATAAAGAATCGCAGATCAATATCACATTTAATGATGTTGCTGGTCTTGAAGAGGCGAAACAAGAAGTTATGGAGATTGTGGATTTCTTAAAAAATCCACGTAAATACACCAATCTAGGGGGTAAAATTCCGAAAGGCGCTTTGCTTGTAGGGCCTCCGGGAACGGGTAAGACGTTATTGGCTAAAGCTGTAGCCGGAGAGGCTCAAGTGCCATTTTTCTCATTATCCGGATCTGACTTTGTCGAAATGTTTGTGGGTGTAGGTGCATCGCGTGTTCGCGATTTGTTTAAGCAAGCGAAAGAGAAAGCGCCATGTATCATTTTTATCGATGAGATTGATGCTATAGGTCGTGCTCGTGGTAAAAACTCGATGATGGGCGGTAATGACGAGCGTGAAAATACATTGAACCAATTGTTGGTGGAGATGGATGGTTTCGGTACGGATTCGGGGGTTATTATTTTAGCGGCTACTAACCGTATCGATGTACTGGATACAGCATTGTTGCGTCCCGGACGTTTTGACCGTCAAATTTCTATTGATAAACCGGATTTGATTGGCCGTGAGCAAATTTTCAAAGTGCATCTAAAGCCGTTGAAATTATCGGCTGAGGTCGACGCAAAAAAATTATCGGCGCAGACACCTGGTTTTGCGGGAGCTGAAATTGCCAACGTGTGTAACGAAGCAGCCCTTATTGCTGCCCGTAAAAATAAACCAGAGATTGATATGCAGGATTTTCAGGATGCCGTTGATCGTGTGATCGGTGGTCTTGAAAAGAAAAACAAAATCATCTCTCCGGAAGAGAAACGTATTGTAGCTTATCATGAGGCTGGGCACGCTATTGCGGGCTGGTTTTTAGAGCACGCCGATCCTTTGGTGAAAGTATCTATCGTGCCACGTGGGGTCGCTGCTTTGGGTTATGCACAGTATCTTCCCCGTGAACAGTTCTTATATACGACAGAACAACTTATAGACAGTTTATGTATGACTATGGGAGGTCGTGTTGCTGAAGATATTACGTTTGGAAGAATTTCAACAGGTGCTCAAAATGACTTAGAGCGTATCACGCAACTTTCGTATGCGATGATTGCAATCTACGGTATGAATGATAAAGTTGGAAATGTCTCTTTCAGAGACAGCTCCGAAGCCTCTTTCCAAAAACCATATTCTGACAAAACGGCAGAGCTGATTGATGCTGAAGTTCGTAACTTGATCAACGATGTTTATGCACGTACCAAACAGTTATTGCTGGATAAACGTGAAGGTTTGATTAAAATAGCAGAAAAGCTATTGGAAAAAGAAATTCTTTTTCAGTCGGACTTGGAAGAGATCTTAGGTAAACGCCCATTTGAAACGAAGACTACTTATGAGGAGTTTGTGAATGGTGCTGATGGTGGTGGAGTTCCACAGACAGATCTACCGTTGGATGTTCGCCCGGACGAAGCGCGATCTAGTGAAGGACAAGGTTCAGAAACACCGTCAAATAATTTGAATTAATTTGAATGCTGCAGCGCTAGAGTCATCTAGCGCTGCATTTATATAGATATGCGCCATGAACGTGAAGAACGCAACAGCGAAGGAGGTAATGTTAAAACGGGTACGTCAGGCATTACTACAGAAAAACGATAATCCTCATCCCAATTTCAAAGAAACAGCCCTTTATAAAGAAGAGGATGAGTTGGTGGATATTGTTTTTGTCCGCGAATTGACTGCTGCAGGAGGCAAGTTTCTCTATTGTGATGGCGAAATCGGTCTGATTGAAAATTTGATTTCATTGACTGAGGAGAATAATATTAAAAATATATACGCTTGGGAGCAAGGTGTTCAAAATCTACTCAGTCCATATGGTTTTCCTTTTTTAAAAACAGAGCGCGATTTTGAATTGGCAAACGCAAGCATCACATCCTGTGAAGCATTAGTTGCACGTAATGGCAGTATTATGGTGAGTAATGCAAATGCTTCAGGGCGCCGGTTGAGCATATATCCACCAATTCATATTGTTATTGCCAAAGCCTCGCAACTGGTGTGGGATCTAAAAGATGCTTTAGCCTATATGCAGAAGCGTTACGGTCAGGAAATTCCGACGATGATTTCGACAATTACGGGCCCTTCCAGAACGGCCGATATTGAGAAAAGATTGGTTTTGGGGGCACATGGACCAAAAGAACTTTATGTTTTACTTTTAGAGGATCGATTCTAGGAATTACTATGCTATTGTATTATCTAACAGAAATGCCTGTTGCGAGTATTATTTTCTTTTTTACACTCACTACCAGTATCTATACATTTTCACATGAACAACTTTACGGCAAGCTGATGTTGCATCCGTATAGTATCGCGCGTAATCGAAAAGTATATACTATCCTTACCAGTGGTTTTGTCCATAAAGATTGGGGGCATTTACTGTTTAATATGCTTACCTTCTACTATTTTGCATTTGGTTTGGAGCGTATACTTGCAGAGGCGAGTCCATATGGTCATATTTTATTTGCGGTGATCTATATCGGTAGTTTAATCTTGAGCGATATACCGACGATCATCCAACAGAAGAATAGCCCCGGTTATTATAGTTTGGGCGCTTCTGGAGCGATCTGTGCGGTCTTGTTCAGTTATATTCTTTTCGACCCGAAAGTGACCATTGGTGTGATGATGATTATACCGATGCCGGCTTACCTGTTTGCATTCTTATTTTTGGGCTATTGCATATGGGCATCGAAAAAAGGACAAGATGGTATAAACCATGATGCCCATTTCTTTGGTGCATTGTCAGGTCTGATCTTGACGATTATCTGTTTCCCTTGGGTTATTAAGCATTGTTTGGCGCAGTTTTAGAATTTTCCGCCCCAGGTTTCCCGGTCTAAATTTCTGTATTGGATCGCTTCAGCAAGATGATGGTTCTCGATGTTTTTACTCAGTTCCATATCAGCGATTGTACGAGCAACCTTGAGTATTCGATCGTATGCTCTTGCGGATAGGCTGAGGCGTTCAATCGCCGTTTTAAGTAACTTCTTTCCGTGCTCATCAACCTGACATATTTCTCGGGTCAATTGTGTACTCATCTGGGCATTACAATGGATGTCTGGCAAAGAATCGAACCGTTCCTTTTGAATTTCGCGTGTCTGAATGACCCGACTTCGCACAGTGAGGCTGTCTTCGGCTTTATGTGTTGTACTCAGTTGGTCAAATAGTACAGGTGTCACCTCAATATGCAGATCGATACGGTCTAAAAGAGGTCCCGATATTTTACTTAAATAACGTTGTACCGTGTTACTGCCACATATACATTCCTTTTCGGGGTGATTGAAATAGCCGCAGGGACAGGGGTTCATGGCGGCAACGAGCATGAAACTCGCCGGATAATCCACCGTGAGTTTTGCCCTTGATATGGTAATCTGTCGTGATTCAAGAGGTTGGCGCATGACTTCCAATACAGTACGTTTGAATTCCGGTAACTCATCAAGAAACAACACGCCATGATGTGCCAGTGAGATTTCACCTGGGAGCGGATTGGAGCCTCCACCTACCATGGCGACGTCCGATATGGTATGATGGGGAGAACGAAATGGCCGTGCAGTCAAGAGCGACTCTTTGGTTTTCAGATTTCCAGATACAGAGTGTATTTTGGTGGTTTCTAAAGATTCAGTCATATTGAGGGGTGGGAGGATCGTCGGTAATCTTTTTGCCAACATCGTTTTTCCTGCGCCGGGGGGACCTATTAAAATGAGGTTATGGCCGCCCGCAGCTGCAATTTCAAGGGCTCTTTTAATATTCTCCTGTCCTTGAACATCCGAAAAATCGACATCATAATGATTTGTATTGCTCTTAAAGAAACTTTGAATATCAATTTTTGTGGGGTCAATATTTATCCTATGGTTTAGGAAGTCAACAACTTGGCTGAGGTTTTCTACACCTATAATATCGATTCCCGAAACAATAGCGGCTTCCCTTGCATTCTCTTGTGGTAAAATAATCCCTTTAAAGCCTTCCTTCAAGGCTTGTAAAGTAATGGGTAAAATACCGCGTATAGGCTTAATGCTTCCATCTAATGATAGTTCGCCTAAAATGAGATAATCGGCCAAAAGCTCATTTGCCATTTGTCCGGAGGATGCGAGTATGCCGATTGCGATTGACAAGTCATAGCTGGAGCCTTCCTTACGGAGGTCTGCGGGTGCCAAGTTGACAACAATCTTTTGGCGTGGCATGTGAAGTTGACAGGAAGTAATGGCACTTTCGACACGTCTTAAGCTTTCTTTTACGGCATTGTCAGGCAATCCTACGATATAATAATGCAGGCCTGTAGACACGATTACCTCAACGGTAATTGTGCAGGCATTAATCCCATAAACAGCACTGCAATAGGTTTTATTTAGCATAATTTTTATAATGGGTTGATTTAAAGATACTAAAAATCCCAAAGGGTTAATAATTGTTTGGTGAATTATTGAAAGTCAATCAAAATTTATTAAAAAATGATTATATTGGAAGATATAGTTTCTCGTAAATAATGGATTAAATGCCGCATTTGGCAAACGATTTGCTCTGTTAATTGTATTATACACGAGGACTAGTTTCATCGTAATAGAATTAGAAATTAAAACGAAAAAGAAATGAATGACACAAGTAAAGTAGCTTTGGCGTTGTTAGCGGGTCTTGCTGCAGGTGCAGCTTTGGGAGTTTTATTTGCTCCAGACAAGGGGTCGGATACGAGAGATAAAATCAATGATTCATTAAGCGATTTGAGTGATGCTATTCGTGAAAGAGCGGAAGAACAGTTCGATCAACTGAATGACTTTAAAGAGAAGATTGTTTCTACATTGAAAGGGAAATTAAATCAGAGCGAAGAAGTGCTAGATGATGATATCATCGAACATGCATAATCCGCAGATTATTCATTGGAATAATTGGTGTAGAATACATATTATCAGGCTATTTCTAGGGATAGCTGTCTGACGAACTATTTACTCCTTATGCGTAGAGAGTGGATTTGTGTTGGCATCCTAGGATGCAGCGTTTTCGTTTTTTAAGCTAGCGGTTGAAATAGCCTGAATAAATTTTAGATGCATGGAAGAAGAAAAATTTTCACTTAGCGGTACGTTTCAAAAAACCAAAGAGTATGTTGACTCTCAGTTTAAGCTTGTCAAATTAAAGACAATCGAACGGTCGTCCAGATTGATTGCTAGCCTTGTTGTTGATGCGACAAAGTTGATTTTCACGTTGTTCGTTCTGTTTTTTTTGTGCTTGGCACTGGGTTTTTGGCTCGGGGAGCTATTGGGAAGCTATTCACTGGGCTTTTTGGCGACAGCAGGTATCTTTTTAGTGATTATCATCTTAATACGGGTTTTTGAGCCTATGCTGGAATCCAAATTTATGGATCTGTCAATCCGCCGTTTTTTAGCGAAATGGAATGACGAGATCGAGGAAGAGGAGGAAGAATTGCACAAGGAAAAACTTGACAGAGAAAGGGTTACAAATGAACAATAAACAGACTAAAATACGTAATCTGCAGGAACTTAAAGCTGAGATTTCCCGTTTAAAGACATTAAAAAACGAACAAGAATCTTATCTTAAGGCTCAATTTACCTTGCTCAACAATAAAATAGAGGCTCCGATTCGTTTTTTCAATACCTTAAAAGATAATATACCGGGGGTAAATATCGTCCAGCAGTTGTTTGCGAAAAGTAGCAATCCAGATTCCGATTGGCTAACGAAGACCTTACGTATCGGCGTGCCCTTTGTTATGAATAGGTTGTTCCTAAAAAATACGGGCGTTTTAAAGAAAGCGCTGATGTTGCTGTTATCAGAGCGTGCTGTCGGCCAGATCAATCAAGATAAAATCACCGGCCTCATTGGTAAATTAACAAGCTTTATTCGTCCCAAGAAAAAGAAGAAAAATAAAGCTGCCCAAGCGGAAAATGTAGTTATCAAGGATGAGGTTAACGAGTACGGCATTCCTTCCTATAGCGAGACTTACTAATGCAATCGTGTTGGATTTATTCGGAAGCGTTTGCTTCTTTCTTTAAAAAATCCGCATAAGCTAGTTGAATGCCTTCCCGGAGGTTAACTCGATGTTTCCAGCCCAGCGCATGTAGTTTTGAGACATCCATGAGTTTTCGCGGCGTTCCGTCAGGTTTGGAACTATCGAAGGAAATAGCTCCCTGGTAACCGATGATGTCTTTAATCAATTCGGCAAGTTCTTTAATGCTTATGTCTTCGCCAATGCCAATGTTGACAAATTGTTTCTCGTCATAATTATTCATTAAGAAAACGCAGGCATCTGCCAGGTCATCCGAAAAAAGAAATTCCCGTAAGGGGGTCCCTGTTCCCCAGATCATAACTTCAGGGAGCTGATTGATTTTAGCTTCATGAAATCTTCTGATCAAGGCCGGTAAGACATGTGAATTTTGCGGATGGTAGTTGTCGTTAATTCCGTAAAGATTTGTTGGCATAACGGAGATATAATTGCATCCATACTGATCCCGAAAGGCTTCTGCCATTTTTATTCCCGCGATTTTAGCAATTGCGTAGGGCTCATTTGTAGGCTCCAGTGTGCCCGTGAGTAGCATATCTTCATTCAAAGGCTGTGGAGCCATTTTTGGATAGATACAGCTTGAGCCTAAGAACATTAATTTTTTAACCTTATTATCGTAGGAAGATTTGATGACGTTATTTTGTATAGCCATATTCTCGTATATAAAATCAGCGCGATAGGTGTTGTTCGCCATGATCCCGCCAACTTTGGCTGCGGCTAAGAAAACATAGTCCGGTTTTTCCTGATCGAAAAAATCAGCGACCGCTTGCTGGTTGCGCAAATCTAATTCCGAAGATGTGCGGGTGACAATGTTATTGTATCCAAGCTCCGATAATTTGCGATGAATTGCCGATCCGACCATTCCACGATGGCCTGCTATATAAATTTTAGCGTCTTTCTCCACGATAAGTTATTGATTCCTGCAAACTTAGATAAATTGCTTTTTATATGCAATATAATTCGCCCGTGTGGATGCAATTTATGGATTACTGTGTATGCTATCGGACGTCGGATTGTTCTGTAATTGCCGGTATTGGTGCTGTCTCTCAGATTTATTTTTTTTAGCGGGAATATAAGGTTATTTTTGCGGGATATTTATTAAAAAATGGGAAAGGACAAACTACGTAAATTTGCTGAAGTTGCTACTTTTGAAAATGTAATCCAACTCGACGCAGGCAAAGAATATAAAGGAAAATGGGCTGAGAAGCAATTTGGTAATACTAATCCGGTTGTTTTGGAGCTTGCTTGTGGTAAAGGTGAGTATACTGTTAATCTAGCGAGATTGTTTCCGGAGAAAAATTTCATCGGTATCGATTTTAAGGGTAATCGTATTTGGCGGGGAGCCAAAACAGCTTTGGAGGATGGAATTCGGAATGTTGCTTTTCTTCGGATACAAATTGAGACTATTCTTGAACATTTTGCTGAAAATGAAATTGATGAAATCTGGATTACCTTTCCGGATCCGCAACCACAAGATAGCCGTGAAAAGAAGCGATTGACCGGGCCAAAGTTTTTGGATCGTTATAAAGTCATTATGAAGCCTGAAGGAATGATGAATCTGAAAACAGATAATGATGGTTTTTATGCCTATACATTGGAGCAGATTGATCTACAGAATCTGAAAAAATATAAAGAAACGACAGATCTTTACCATTCGGACTTAGTGGATAATGTTTTATCCATCAAGACATACTACGAACGGAAGTATTTGGCACATGACAAGAATATTAATTATGTGAAGTGGAGTTTCGAGAAGGCTTAAGCCTTAACGCTTCTATTGTAATAAAGAGCCCAAACTTTCGTTTGGGCTCTTTTTTTTTCTTCCGGGGGTGTGGATCTAAAGGCCTGATCGCTCGATTTTAAGCCTTATTGGCAGCTGCGCCCCTTGGTGGAATCTATTTTTTCGTATTATACATGAAGGTTGTCCCATGCTTTCTGTATTGTTTGCATATTGTAGTATATATATTGGTGAGAAGTCCTAATAGCTGCTAAAAGCAGCTGAGAAATTTGCTTAAAACTTTCTTGGAATACCTTCTTCCCTACAGTTGCAGTAATTTTATATGTCCTTTAGGTTCACTTGACTCTTGTGTTGTGTGTTCTGATGTGCGGTTTTAAATAATTTCGATTTATTTCGTTTTTTAAATATTATTAATTATTTTCGATTTGGAAAATAAAAAATAACCAAAAGAAAGAGCACTTTATAGTGTGCCTAATGCGTGATAATCCCTTCATAGTGGGTTTCAAAGCATTTTACTAAAGATTGAAACAGTAATAGTGTGCCTAAAGGAAATGCTATTCGAAATAATTGTTAACAAAAAGAAAACATTAAGTTAAAGCAAACTTTTTGTTAGGGATATATTTTTGTGCCAAATTGAAAATTAACAATTTACACCAATAACTATGTTTAGTATTAACCCTATCCAAATTAATCTAAGGCACTCCTCCTCGAAAGTGCTATTTGTGGCCTTAGCAATTGCCTGCAATATGGATGTAGCTGGGGCAGCGGTTCCATTAGAACGGGGCCACGGCGTTTTTCATTATTTTAATCAGGGGAAGATTAAAATCAAAGGAAAAGTTGTAGATAATAAAACCAAGGAGCCATTGGCTTCAGTATCGATACTTTCAGGTGGGGTGACGAAGGGTTCTACGGATCGAAATGGTAATTTTGAGGTAGATATCGAAGCTGGGGGGAAAGTCCGTTTTCAGATGATCGGATATGAGGCTCAAACAAGGGCATACGATGCTGCGCAAACAAATGTTCACATTGGTTTAAATCCAACATCTGAAGCACTTGAAGAAGTTGTTGTCACTGCATTGGGGATTAAAAGACAAGAACGAGAATTAGGGTATGCCACCACGGTTGTAAAAGGAGAACAGTTGACTGATGCACTATCCAATAACTGGAGTGACGCATTGTCGGGTAAAGTGGCAGGCTTGAACCTAATGCGTTCAAATGCTGGTCCTACGGGGTCGACTAAGATTATTTTAAGAGGCGAAACGAATTTAAACGGCGATCCTGGGGCATTGATCGTCGTGGATGGTGTCGTTGTGAATGAAGGGAGCGGCCGTAAGACGGCAAATTCGGGAGAAAGTGCTTATGGTACAGGATCAGACAATATGCCGGCAGACTATGGGTCTGGCATAGATGATCTTAATCCTGAAGACATTGAAAATATAACGGTTCTAAAAGGGGCCAGTGCAGCGGCGTTGTATGGTCAACGGGGTGCCAATGGGGCTATTATGATTACGACCAAATCTGGAGCAAAAGGTAAAAAAGGCATTGGAGTTACGGTAAATTCAAATACCTCGCTAGAAGCCATTAATCGAATGCCCGATTTACAGTATGAATATGGACAGGGGCTTGACGGTGCGGATTATTACTCTTATGGTACAACGGAGGACGGCGCAAGTACATCGGGAACAAGTTCAGCCTATGGACCGAAATTTGACGGCCAATATTTTTATCAATATGATCCGGTTACGCAAGCAGTGGGTACGGAACGTACCCTTTGGCGTCCTTATAATAATTTGAAGTCTTTCTTTGATGTCGGAAAAACATTCACTAACTCAGTCAGTATAGATGGGGGAACGGATAAAACATCAGCGCGGTTTTCTGCAACCAATGTAAACAATACTTGGATCGTGCCAAATACGGGTTACAAAAGAAATACGGTTGCATTGTCGGTTAATTCAAAAGTGAGCGACAAACTACAGATCAATGCTAAGGTAAATTATACAAATAAATGGTCTGATAATTTACCAGGAGCTGGATATGGAAATCAGTCGCTGATGTATTGGTTCATTTTTTGGCAGCCCAATGCTGATATGAATTGGTTGAAAGATTATTGGGTGCAAGGAGCTGAAGGGCAGAAGATCAAATACCCATTTTCTTCTTATCCTGAAAATCCGTATGCCATATCTCGGGAGTTTATAAATGGTACCGATCGCCATGGGGTCACGGGAAATGTTCAGGCGAGCTATCAGTTTAATAAACATTGGAATCTGATGTTACGAAGCTCTTTGGATATGGCTTACGAGAATAGAGAGCAAAAAAGACCATATGATGCAGGTGCGAAAATGCCATATGGTAGTTATCGAACTCAATCTATTTCGTCGCGGGAAACCAATTTGGATTTCTTATTGAAATATGAAACGGAGATAAACAAAGACTGGAAAATGACGGGGACTATCGGTGGTAGCACAAATGATAACCGTTATCATAAAGATGAAATGCGTGCAGATTCGCTGACTTATCCTGGGGTGTATGTCATGGCTAATGCAAAAGGGCCTATTCTTAACTTACCTTATAAAAGTCATGTGCAGAGGAATGGCCTGTATGGACTATTTACAGCAGCTTATAAGAATTTCTTGTATGTAGACGGGACTTATCGTATTGATTGGGCAAGTACATTGGCATCTGCAATGGCACCAGATAAGAAAAAATATTTTACTTATCCGTCGTTAAATGCAAGCTTAATCGCTTCAGAATTATGGAAATTGCCCAAGGCAATTAATTATGCAAAATTGAGAGGCTCGATTTCAGGTGTAGGAAGTGGTGGCGATGATCCATATACTATTGATTTTTCTTATGAAAATGCAGGTGGTCAATATCCTGGCGGGTTACAAGTACCAACATTAATTGTAAATCCTTACTTACAGCCCTTACGTACACAATCTATCGAGTTTGGTACAGAGGTGCGTATGTTTAAGGATAGATTTGGTTTTGACCTTGCTGTTTATCAGAGTAATACAAGAAATCAACAGCTAAAAAGGACGATAGATGCTTCGACTGGTGGTCGGCAGAAAGTTGTCAATGCAGGGGAGGTTAGAAATAGAGGGATAGAGTTGGCCATGGATGGCACACCAATTAAAAATAAAGATGGATTTAATTGGAAAGTATTCGCGACATTCTCCATGAATCAGAATAAAATTATGTCGTTGGCAGATTCGTCTATGATTCTTCAGACCGGACCTGTGGCAGGTGGTCAGTTGGTGGCGAAAGTAGGTGGTTCAATGGGCGATCTATACGGTATTGGTTATAGAAGATCTCCGGATGGACAAATTATTTATGATAGTAAAACCGGTGTTGCTTTATTGACTGATGATGTGGTTTACTTAGGGAATACGATCCCTAAGGGAAAAGTAAGTTTGGGCAATGAATTTAGATATAAAGGTTTCCGGTTAAACTTATTATTTGATGCACAATTTGGTGGGGTAGCACATTCCTTGACACATTATAAATTGGCAGAGCAAGGAAAAACTAAAAATACGCTTCCTGGACGTTATAGTGGAATTATTGGGAATGGTGTTGTTCAAAATCCCGACGGTACCTATCGCAAAAATGATGTCATTGCAACAAATGTTGATGAATATTACCGTTCTCATTATGGGCAGGATAATGCTGAGGGAAGTACCTTTTCAACAAACTTTATCAAATTTAGGGAAGCTCGATTTGATTACTCCTTTTCCAAAGCTTTTGTTAGCCGCTTGAAATTACAAAAAGCTTCAGTTGGTGTTTATGGAAGAAATCTTGTGATTTGGTCAAACTGGCCAAACTTTGATCCAGAATTTGGTACGTTGTCGGGGACTGACATTGTCAAAGGATTTGAAATTGCTCAATTTCCTTCTACAAGGACGTACGGTTTTAACTTAGTTGTAGGCTTTTAACAATATAGACAATGAAACAATCGTTCAATTTTATAGGGATGGTCCTAATTGCCGTTGCAATGTTTTTGCAATCTTGCGATAAAAATTTTGAAGAAATTAATACAAATCCAAATAACAGTGTAAACGCTTATCCCTATCAATTAATGCAGCCTGCATTTAGGGATCTTGTTGCGTCCAATATGTCTCGTAATCGCTCATTAAATAATGAGCTGATGCAGGTCACGGTTAATATCAGTGATGGAGAATACCGTGTGTTCCGTTATGATATACGTAATACCGTCTCTGACGGACCTTGGAATTCCATGTATCCCGAGCTGAAAAATGTAAAAGAAATTTACAGATTGGCTGATGGTGGGCTCAATGATAATGCATCTTATCGTGGAATATCTTTAATCATGCAAACTTGGGGATTTTCTATCCTGACCGATACCTATGGCGATATTCCTTATACAGAAGCATTAAGAGGATTGGGTGAAGATATCCTGGAGCCTAAGTTCGATACACAGAAGGAAATTTATCTGGATTTCTTTAATAAGTTAGATTCTGCCAATGTATTATTATCAAAAAGCACGGCAATCAAAGGGGAATATGATCCGATTTACAATGGAAATGTCAGCAGATGGCGTAAGTTTGGAAACTCGTTATTTTTACGATTATTGTTAAGAGCTTCCGGGCAGACTGATCCAGCAGTTGCGACATTGGTTCGCTCAAAAATTAATGACATTTTAGTGAATAATGCATCTTTCTATCCCATTATGTCAAGTAATGACGATTCTGCTATCCTACGTTGGACAGGCATGTCTCCCTTGATTTCTCCATTTATGGAGGTGAGAGCACAGGACTTTCGTCAAGCATCTTTAGCAAATTTTTTTATTGATCATTTGGTTGCCTGGAACGATCCACGAATTAACATTCCGACCTATGGTTCAAACGGTGTAAATCGTTTGGGAATTGCACCGGTCAGTGGAAATTTCGTTGGTATTCCAAGTGGTTATGCTCCTGGCGAGGGTTGGGAACGTCAGTCCTATTTTTATTCTTATGATCAAACCGTGAATAATATTCCTGTGAAAACCATGATGAACGAGCCACTGACAGGAATGATCATGAATTGTTCGGAATTGCAGTTTATTAAAGCAGAACTGGCATTAAAAGGATTCTATGCAGATAAGGTCGGCGACCTTTACAAAGATGGTGTTATGAAAGGTATTACGACATGGCTTCCAACCTATGCCGAGCCTATTGAAGAATATTTAAATAATGGCGATATAAATTGGGATGATAACAACAGTTTCGAGAAAAAGATGGAAATGATTCATCTACAAAAATATTATGCCCTCTTATTTGTAGACTGCCAGCAATGGTTTGAATTTCGGAGGACAGGTTACCCTTTGTTGCCAAAGGGAACTGGTTTAAAAAATGGAGGCGAGATGCCTGCCCGCTTGAAGTATCCAATTTATGTCCAATCGGCAAACCCTACAAACTATAAACTAGCTATCGCACAGCAAGGGGCTGATGAGATTAATACGAAAGTGTGGTGGCAGAGATGATAATGGGTTTTATAATTTTAATGCGTAGATAATGAAAAAATATATTTTTTATATAATAACGGGATTCATGGGCGCGTTTGTTCTTGGTTCTTGCAGCAAAGACGGAAATTATCCTGGCGGGATGGTTAGTTCTTATATCGGTATTTTCGACGTCAGAAACATTTACAAGGGACAGCCTGTACAAATCAATCAAGATAATTTGGACGGATCTACAACAATTGCTGGAGTCGTTGTTTCGGACCATCGCGAGGGAAATTTTCCGGATGGATACCTGGTCATCCAAGATCGTAGACGCTTACGCCAGCTACGTGGTATTACCATACCCTTGGGAAAGGCGGCAGAAAATTATGTCATAGGAGATTCCTTGGAAATCAATATCGTTGGCAGTGAGTTGACGCGGGAAAATGGTATTCTGCAGTTAAAAAACATTGCCGAATCAAATATCGTAAAGATTGCTTCGGATAGGCCGATTCCCAATAATCGCGTGACTGCGAAAGATATTTTGGCAAATCCAGATAAATATGAAAGTACGTTGGTTGCAATTGTAAAGGGCGGTTTTAATCCTTTGCCTGCTGCTGGGGATATTTTAGAGGGGCAGAAAATTCTGAATGATGGATTCGGTAATTTAAATTTGGAGACCAAATCATCGGCAAAGTTTGCTAAAAGGAATTTAAGTGTTTTGGCTAATTATTTTGGTGTGATCTTTAATAAACAGGATTCCGAGGGAAAGCTCATTCCTTATGAGGTCTTGCGTAAAGAATCGGATATTCAGGAATTGAGCTCGGTAATTGAACATACCTCTGTGGCTATTTCTGGTTTTGCCAGCGATGTAAAAGGTGGGGATGGAAATTATGAATATGTTCAGCTTTTAGCAATTGAAGATATAGACTTTTCAAAAACGCCTTATGCTGTCATTGTCAGTAACAATGCGAATGCTTCTACACCAACTGGTATCCCTGCAAAAGGTTGGGCGACAGGAGGAATGCGAACGTATAAACTGAACATTACTTCTGGCACTGTTACAAAAGGCCAGTATTTCTATGTAGGTGGAAAATATAAATTAATTAATGGATCGAGTTCAACAGATATTTCGAATGCAAAATGGGTGGTAAATTATGACTATGTTGCAAAAGATGGTTTCGATGGTATTGGAACTAAAACTGGTGGGTTAATGGCTAATAGTGGTAATGCATTTGGCATTGCAGTATTTAATACGACTGCAGTGACAGAAGCAACAAAACCGGTGGATGTGATGTATATTTCGGGCGGCGGAGCATTGACCGATGGAACGAGGGGATATCGTATTACAAATAATGACTTTTATGATGTCATCGATCCCCTATCCTTGAAGTCACAGCCATTTTTTATGGCGGGAACCAATACGATCTTCTTAAAATACAATACGGCTGACGTAGGTTATTTTGTTAGTTTGGGTGGGGTATACAACACATCGTTAGCACGATGGACTTCTGCTCGATCTCAAAATAACATCGAGATGACCAAGGCTTCCACGCTGAGTGAAATCGAAAATGAGTTGTCAACGAAAATTGAACAATAGGTTGTATAAATAAAGGGGCTACAGCCCCTTTATTTATTCTATAGAAGCATGTCATTCTCCAAAAATTGGTAAAGCTAAAACATATTTTTATTATCTTCATTATATAACTATAAACGAAGACTTATGAACTTAACAGATTTAGTTACAGGTGGAGTAGGCTCTAAAGCGATAGAGACTATTTCAAAAATTACTGGTGTCAGTGAATCTAAAGCCAAGTGGATTGTAGCAGCGGCAGTTCCTTTGATGATTGCAGCATTGAATTACAATGCGAAAAACAAAGGGCAGGCTGAAAATATTGATAAGGCTATTGACCAGCATAGCAGTAGCGGGATACTCGACAAAATTGGAGATTTCTTTGGGCAGGGGGGAGCAGAACAGGGCAGTGCGCAAAATGTTTCTGAAGACGGTAATAAAATTGTCAACCATATGTTCGGCCAAAATACCGAAGTCGTGACACAGCATATAGCGGATAAAGCAGGCTTGAGTTCTTCTCAGGTGACGGGGGTACTGGCCACACTTGCACCTATCGTAATGGGGTATCTAGGGCAACAAAAGCAGGCTTCAAGCGGCGCTGGGATTGGTGATCTGATCGGCTCTGTGCTTGGTGGTGGAACACAGCAAAATGCAGGTGGCGGTATGTTGGGTGGTATATTAGGCTCTTTTTTAGGCGGTAGCCAAGAAGAACAAGCGCAAGCAACTGAGCAACCGGCATCGGGAGGTAGTGTCACCGACATGTTGGGCGGATTGGCAGGCAGTTTTTTTGATAAAAATAACGATGGGCAGGCAAAGGGCAATATTCTTGATTCAATCGCCGGTATGTTTGGCAAGTAAACTTTGTTAGGCTATTATTCGTCTTGATAAAAAGCTAGTATGGGATTAAGCTAAGATGGTGCAGATCCTAAACAGGAAGCGGTCGGAAGTTCTACACTTCCGACCGCTTTCTGTTTGTTCAATTTGTATTAATCTTCGGCCGATACTTTCGGTGGAAAATTTTTATGTTTTCTTTTGCTGATTTTGTCAATATTGACGGGTTGAGGTACCTTGACATAATATCCTGTTCCGTCATATTCACGTTTATTGGGATTTTCCTTACATGCTGGTGAACAGCATCCATCCATCTCCCAGCCGCACTCATCACATTGTGTGAAATGTTCATTACAAGTCGGGTTGGCGCAGTTGATCATTTTGGTGGTTTTCTTGCCACAGTTAAAACAAGTTGATACCACGGATGGGTTGACAGAATTTACATCGACAGTAACGCGATTGTCAAAGACGTAGCATTGACCTTCAAAATCTTCACCACCGGCTTCCTTTCCGTATTTAATAATGCCGCCATGTAATTGATAAACATCCTCGAAACCTTCTTTTAACAAGAGAGCAGATGCCTTCTCACATTTGATACCGCCTGTGCAGTACGTTAATATTTTTTTTCCTTTATATTGTTCGAGCTCTTTGATTTTCTCCGGGAACTCGCGGAAATTGTCAATATCTAGGGTAACAGCATTTTTAAAATGACCAACATTGTGCTCGTAATTTGAGCGTACATCCAATACGACCACATCCTCTTGGTCTTTCATGGCCAAGAAATCCTTCGGTTCAAGGTGCACACCGGTTTGACGGTTGGGATCAATTTCTTTTGGATCTCTCAAACCAGAGTGAACGATTTCGGCTTTGTAGCGGCAATGCATTTTAATGAATGATGGTTCATCTACATCGTCAATTTTGAACTCTGTTTTATTGAAACGACCATCGGCATAAATGGCATCGATATAGCTTTTACAGGATTCTACAGTACCCGAAACAGTTCCATTAAGACCTTCATCAGCTACAATGATACGGCCGACTAAGTCCAGTGATTTACAAAATTCTAAATGATCTGATGCGAATTTTTCGGCATCCTCGATAGGGCTGTAACAATAGTACAGCAAAGTTTGATATTGTGTCATGATATTCATTGATACCGCTGCAAACGGCGTTTAATGCTAAAAATAAATTTAGTGCAAAGCTACGAAAAATAATAAGTGGAATAAAATGACCCTCGTCACCTTTTCTTCAAAGGTTCGAGGAGGTATTCCAAGCCATTAAGCTTTATTTCATAGAGTGTCGCTAACTGCTGGCCTAGTTTTCCCTTTGGAAAGCCTTTTTGGTTATACCACACAAGATAGGGCTCAGGAAGATTACATAAGGTGTATCCCTGGTATTTGCCAAATGGCATCTTGACTGTAACAAGCTCGGTTAAAATTTCAGGATTCAACATTAGTCTTGAGGTTTTCCATAATTAAGACGGTACCAAATCGCTTTTAGCGCAATGATGCCATGATTGAATAAATTGGGAATGGCTCCATAGTACCGTTTGAATATCGCAAAGCGCTCTTTCAAGGATTCCTGATGTCTTTGTTTTGACATTCCGCCAACAAGATACCGGGCAACATATTGCTGCGCATTGACCGTTTTTTTTGCCTTTTTGGCACAACGAATAACCCAGTCAATATCAGCGCACAATTTATAATTGAGATCGTAGGGCTCGGCGATTTCCCGCTTGATGTAGATCGCCTGATGGCATATATTCATGCCATAGCGAAAGCTTTTCCAGTCGAAATGAGCCGGAACCTTATGTCTCCGTTCACCAATAATATTCCGATTGTCGTCCACGAGGATTGTTTCGCCGTAAAGAATATCTGCGTTATCGCTCAGTTTGGCGAGGTTCTCAATGCTATTCAGATCATAGATCTCGTCTCCAGAATTTAAAAAAAGAACATAATCGCCTGTTGCTAGGGCTAAACCCTTATTCATGGCATCATAGATACCCTTATCCTTTTCGGAGAGGATGACGGCGATTTTATCCTTGTATTTTTGGATGATCTCTAACGTTCCGTCGGTTGATTGTCCATCAATGACAATATACTCTATATGATCATAGCTCTGATTGACAACAGATTTTAGGGTGTGTTCTATGTCACGCACATTGTTGTAAACGACAGTTATAATCGAAAATTTAGGATGAGCAGACATGTTTTTTATGTATTGAATTTATTTATTTTCTTCTTCAGGAATCGGATGCCACGGTCGAGTAAAGATCCTTTCCGATGGGCGTAGAAATACTTGATGGCTTCATAAGCTTGCTTGTTTTCTGAAATTTCCGTCGGAAAATACCGTACAGGACTTTCCGCTAGTGTAACCTGATATGTAGCTTCTGCAGCGGTATGTGTACCCGAACCATCGTTACCAATATTTTGCGTCATCGAATTCCTTGGATACAAAACTAACCCATTTTTTTTGAATACAGAAGCATACCAGCGTATGGCCCAAGAGTTGATCTTTCCCGCTTTAAATTCCTGCACTTGTTTCCAAAAGTTTTCTTTCCCCTCGATACTGAATTGGTGTATCTGCTCGTCCGTAAAATCCGATACAAGTTCATCGATATTAGGATTGAAATGTTGCCAGGCGCGGTCCCAGGTTGCCCAGCCCCAACTATTGGCGACCCGAAAAAAGAAGGTTTCTGGCAGTTTATTTAAATCTTTTAACGGATAGCCATAACCGCTGATCTCCATGACCCGATCTTGATCTTTATAGCGCTCCAGTGCCTGGTTGAAATAGTCTAGTGCAAACACCGCAGTTTCCAGATCGTCTTCCAAAACAATAATTTTTCCATGTGCATTGACCACTTTTGTAACACCATCGATCACATTGGCCGCTAAACCCCAGTTTTCTGTTCGTTCGACAATAATAACCTCTTTGAAGTTCCAGGACTTATTGATAATCTTTCGGACTTCAGTAACGGCGGGAACAGATTTTTCGTTTTTTGCAGCATCCGAATAGATGTATAGCGTGGTCTGGTCTGCTAATATATTATTTTCTAAAGCTGAGAGTGTTTTTATTGTATGATCAGGACGATTGTACACAAAAAGTATGACGGGAGCAATATTGTTCATTTATCAATAGATTTTGTTGAATACTTTTTTGTTGGTCATACGGGTACGATAAACGGCTCCTGTTTTGCCCAGCAATCTAAAAGCAATGTTTAAGTAGCTTTTTGCTTCAAAAGTATGACCTTTAAAAAATGAAGACGCCATTTTCTTTAGACTTGCCAATATTGCCATGGAAAAAGCTTTTACAAAAGTATAATTGATATTGCAATATTCTGTCAAATGATAGACAAATTCGCTTTTCAGAAAGGCCCTGCGGTCTATTTTACGTTGTTGCCTATCGTGGTAGGCTTTGGCTCCTTCAGCGAGAACAATGTTTAATCTGTAGTACTTGATGCGGTTGGCATAATCTTTATCTTCTCCATAATGAAAAAAGATCGGTGCGAAACCACCGACTTTTCGGATCACCGGATTGGGGATAAACCAAAATGCAGCATTGACGAACGTGCAAATTCGATTAGAATTTTCGATTATAGCATTTTTTGTATAGACAGCAAAACCGTAGTCCAGTGTTGTTTCGGTTCCATCGTAGTGAATAGGAGAGATAATTCCGATATTGTCTGCGTTGACCTTCAATAAGTTGGCAATACAGTCCCGATCCAGCCAGGCGTCCTGATTGACCAAAAATGCATAATCATACTCTTCTTTCAAAACAATGTCAAGTCCAATGTTGTTAGCCTTTCCAAAACCTAAATTTTCGGAACTTTCTATCAGTCGTATTGTTGGATACGTTTCTTTTATGATCTGTGTTGTGTTGTCTGACGAATTGTTGTCTACAACTAAAATATCTGTTGGGTAGCTCGAATCCAATAAGCTGGGTAAGCACTTGTGAATCCAAGGCTCAAAATTATAAGAGACGATTATGGTGAGAATCCTGGCCATCTATTTTTTTCGGATAACTGTTAGGAAATAGTGGTACAATTCCAACAAAATACTGGGTTTAAAGATTCTATTTACGATGATATAACTGCATACTGCAATTCCAATTGTACTTGCAAACCGAAGATAGAGGTTGGCTATGGCTGCGGTGGCATAATGTGCTGCTAAGCAGCTTATCGCTGCCAATAGTGCATAAGCAAAAATATCTGTTAGCAGATAACGAAATGAATAGTTCATATAAGGTTTGGCTGATATGTACCAAACGAATATCCAGAGGGCATTTAATGCCGAGGTCAATCCAATGAGCAATTCTAGGCCTAATGATTTGCCGAAAAATAGGATGGCAATTTGGAGCAGACCAAAAACGATGATATTGCGCATGTAAACTTCAGGTTTCCCCTTGCTAATGATTAAGTTGGAGAAAACATTGCTTACAGAATCAAATGCGGCGCCGATACAGAATATTTGAAGAAAAATAGCGCTTTTCGCCCATTTGTCGGTGATCGCAATAGTAATAAAATCTTGTGCTACCGTGGTTAAACCCAATAACATTGGAAAGGCTAAAAAGGCTGTAAAGGAAATCAGTTTGCGAAAAACCCGAACTTGTCTATCCTTATCATCTTCTATTTCCTTTAAAATAGGCTGTGTCACGTTATTGACCATATTGGTCAATATATTTTGGGCCATGATGCTCCAACGATTTGGATTCACGGTATACCCCAGTTCTTCAGCGGTATAATGCCGGCCTAAGATCGCTGCATATATATTTTTGTTGATATTGATAAAAATATTGGTGACCAGTATTTTGCTGCTAAATCCTAAAATGTCACGAATAGGTTTAAAATCGAACTGGAAAGTAGGCCTGAATTTGGAAAAATACCAGAATCCGAGCATATTGAAACCACTATAGGAGACAATTTGGATCGCGTATGCCCAATAGGCATAGTCCTTATAGGCTAAATAAACGCCAACTATATTTGATGCGATAAGAGCAAAGGTGCCTGTGATGACCCTTTCTTTGATTTTTAAATTTCGGAAGAGGTAAGCATTGTGTGCAATACCAAAGCTACCTAACCAAAAGGATAAAAAGGTAAATCTGCTTAGTTCTACAAGTACTGGCTGATTATAGTATAAGGCGATAAGAGGAGCTGCAAAAAATAGAACGATATAAATAAATGTTCCAATCCCTACACTTGTCCAGAATACCGCGTTATAATCTTTATGTTCAACATCTTTTTTATTGACAATCCCATACACAAATCCACTTTCTTGGAACGCAGAAGCGAGAACAGAAAAGATGGTGATCATAGCGACTAAACCATAGTCTTCTGCTGTTAGCTTACGGTTTAGAAGGATGCCGAAGCCGAAGCCCAAAAACTGCTGGATGATACTGGCCATACCACCCCATAGCAGTCCTTTTGTTGTTTTTGATTTTAAAGAGTCATTTTTCGTTTGCGATGACATGCTAAATTAAATGAGCGGCAATATTAAAGTATTGCAATTGTATTCGCAAATTCTTTTAGGGAAACATCAGTTGGATTGACATCGGTAATCAAATAGGAAATATCACGTAACGGAACTACTTTCATTTTTTGAACTGAATTAAGTTTTTCCGCAATGCTCAGAATAGCTACTTTTTTTGAGCATTTAATCATCGCACGTTTGATTTGCACCACTTCCCAGTCTGAATCGGTCACCCCATCTTCTACGGAAAGAGAATTTGTTCCCAACAAACAAAGATCGACTTTAAGATCGGCCAGTTCATTAGCTACCTGGGCACCAGAAACAATGTTTGTATTGCGTGAAAGCTTACCACCAACAAGGATGACTTCAAGATTTGGCTTTTCGGCCAATTCTAATGCAACTAGCGGACTTATGGTGAAAAACGTACACTGCAGGTGATCGGGTATTGTTCTTGCTAATTCAATTAAGGTTGTCCCGCCGCCGACTAAAACGGTCATACCATTAGAGATTAAAGTGCTTGCTTTTTTGGCAATTTCTTTTTTTGCCTCTTTGGCATAAACGTTCCCATCCTGAAAAGGGAACTGAAATGATTTTGATAATGCTCCACCATAGACTTTTAGAACTTTACCATTCTCAGCAAGTTCGTTCAAGTCACGTCTAATTGTATCTTCAGACACATTCAGCTGAACACTGAGGTCTGAGGATAAAACTTTATTATGTAGGTTGATCTGATGTATGATGAATGCTTGTCTTTCTTCCTTTAACATTGGTCTTTTGGTTTTTAATCGGAATTTTAAAATTAATTGAGAAATCAGTCTAAATGTAGTGAAAATTATTCTTCCTTTTTATCAATTTTTGTTAGGCCAGCTTTGAACCTCGGTTTGAAGCCTGTAGGCTTGCTGGCAGCAGGTTCCTGTGTTTCTGTGCTGTTGTTTTCAGGTTCAGCCTTTACGCTCGCATCTAACTTAATTTCGTCTTTCGTATCGGGCAGCTGTGTCTGTTCAGCAGTTTCTGTTTTGGTTACTCCGGCCTTGAACCTCGGTTTGAAGCCCGTAGGTTTTGGAGCGGATGTTGTCGCCTCATCAGTCGTTTCGTCGGATGCAGAAGTGCTTGCCGCTGCGTCGGGAGCTTTGGTTACTCCAGCCTTGAACCTAGGTTTGAAGCCTGTAGGCTTGCTGGCAGCAAGTTCCTGTGTTTCGGTGCTGTTGTTTTCAGGTTCAGTCTTTACGCTCGCATCTAACTTAATTTCGTCTTTCGTATCGGGCAGCTGTGTCTGTTCAGCAGTTTCTGTTTTGGTTACTCCGACCTTGAACCTCGGTTTGAAGCCCGTAGGTTTTGGAGCGGATGTTATCGCCTCATCAGTCGTTTCGTCGGATGCAGAAGTGCTTGCCGCTGCGTCAGGAGCTTTGGTTACTCCAGCCTTGAACCTCGGTTTGAAGCCTGTAGGCTTGCTGGCAGCAGGTTCCTGTGTTTCGGTGCTGTTGTTTTCAGGTTCAGCCTTTACGCTCGCATCTAACTTAATTTCGTCTTTCGTATCGGGCAGCTGTGTCTGTTCAGCAGTTTCTGTTTTGGTTACTCCGGCCTTGAACCTCGGTTTGAAGCCCGTAGGTTTTGGAGCGCATGTTGTCGCCTCATCAATCGTTTCGTCGGATGCAGAAGTGCTTGCCGCTGCGTCAGGAGCTTTGGTAACTCCGGCCTTGAACCTCGGTTTGAAGCCTGTCGGTATTGAATCTGGAGTGGATTCCGCTGAATCAGCTATTTCCTGTTTGGATGCTGCCTGAACTTCATCTACTACAGCTGTAGAAGGAGCCTTGAATCGCGGTTTAAAGCCTGCAGGTTTTGCCGTAGGAATCCTGGAGGTCTCGGATGATGCATCTGGGGTAACCTGCTTTTCAACAGGTTTTGCAATAACAGTTTCCTCCTCTGCTAAATGGAAACTTTTTCGAAGCTTGTTGAACCAAAACTTTTTGCTGTGGTCAAAACTTTTTTCTCCCATAGCAGAATAATGTGCTTTGAACTCTTCAAATAAAGGTTCATCTGCAGCTTTTAAAGCTTTTAAATCAATTTTCTTTTTTATGAAAAATTCTTCAAAAGTCATTCTGGTACGAGTTTGATTTAGTCTATTACAAATGTAGTAATTTTTCTGACGGAGCTAGGCGGTGCTTTAAATAAAAAAGAGCGACAAGCGCTCTTTTTTATAGTTTTATAGGTTCAATAGCTTAAGCCATGTTATGGTAAACTGCTTGAACATCGTCATCTTCTTCGATTTTATCGATCATCTTCAATACATCAGCAGCTTGTTCTTCCGTAATATCTGAATGCGATAATGCGATACGTTCCAATTTTGCAGATGTTACTTCAATTCCCTTTTCTTCCAGTAATTTTTGCATATTACCAAAGTCTTCAAAGGAAGTTTGAACGACAGCAATATCATTGCCTTCTTCATCAGATTCTACGTACAATTCTTCTAAGCCTCCATCGATCAACTCTAATTCAAGCTCTTCTAGGTCCAGTTCATCTGTTGCAGCAAAACGGAAAATGGATTTACGATTGAAAATAAAATCCAATGATCCTGTTTTCCCCAATGAACCACCTGCTTTTGTGAAATAGCTACGGATGTTTCCTACGGTGCGGTTGGTGTTATCTGTTGCAGTTTCAATTAATACAGGTACGCCATGAGGGCCGTAGCCTTCGTATACATATTCTTCGTAACCTTTTGAATCTTTTTCCGAAGCACGTTTGATTGCGGCTTCGATACGATCCTTTGGCATATTTACTGCCTTGGCATTGTGTATTGCTGTACGAAGTCTCGAGTTAGTTTCAGGGTGAGGGCCGCTTTCTTTAACCGCCATAGCGATTTCTTTACCTAAACGTGTAAATTGAACGGCCATTTTGGCCCAGCGTTTGAATTTCCGCTCTTTTCTGAATTCGAAAGCTCTTCCCATTGTTATATTTTGTTTTTAAGATTTTCAATCATGTCGACTGTCATCTTCTGGATGTCAAATTCCGGCGTCCAGTTCCAGTCTTTTCTTGCATAAGAATCGTCTAGACTAGCAGGCCATGAATCGGCAATCTGTTGTCTTGGATCGTTCTCGATGTAAGAGATTGCAAAATTAGGAAGAATTTTTTTAATTTCTTGTGCAAGTTCTTTTGGAGTAAACGTAATTCCACCAAGGTTATAGCTATGACGAATGCTTAGGCTTTCTTTGGGTGCATCCATTAATTCGAGTGTACCACGGATGGCGTCCTCCATATATAACATGGGTAATGCCGTGTTTTCAGATAAGAAACACGCATAAGTCCCGGTTTTCAATGCTTCATAAAAAATATCGACTGCATAATCCGTTGTGCCACCCCCTGGTTCTGTTTTCCAAGAAATGATACCTGGATAACGGACACTGCGAATATCCAGACCACGGTGTTCTTGATACCATTCTATAAGGCGCTCACCTGCAAGCTTGCTGATGCCATAAATTGTGTTCGGATCCATTACGCAATATTGTTCGGTATTTGTTTTCGGAGAATGCGGTCCAAAAACAGCAATCGAGCTTGGCCAAAATATCTTTGAAACTTTATAGCTCACGGCTAGATCAAGCACATTCAACAGACCATTCATGTTCAATTCCCAAGCCTTCTCAGGGTATTTTTCACCTGTAGCTGAAAGCATGGCAGCTAATAGATATACTTGAGTAGGTTTATATTGTTGAAATAATGTCTCGAGTCCATTTTTGTCAAGGACATTAGCGATTTCGAAATTTTCGTCAGGGCTTTTAATCTGTGGTTCTCTAATGTCAGTGGTTACAACATTCTCTGCACCAAATTTTTTGCGCAAGGCGATAGCTAATTCTGTGCCGATCTGGCCATTTGCACCAATGATAATAATGCTTTCTTTCATTTGTAAGTTTTATTTTATGAAGCTCCTGCTTTCACTATAATGAGTGTTTATGCTCAAAATATAAATGAATCGCTTCGCTCGTTTCTTCCTATCGATATGATAGGATCTAGCCTGACATAATTTACGTTTCATCATGTAATGAAAAATGAAATTTCAACCATGGCGGTTTATGATGCAAATATAAAGGCTTTTCAGTATCTATCAACTTTGTGGCCTTTTAGGAAGTCGGGAAAAAATGTTAATTTTTAGACTCTTGGGACTGTTTTTATGAGATTTTAAACTGTTTCAATCGTTTGTTCTTTTTTTTTGAATAAGCGGTGAAAATTTTTATTTTTTTTGAATTGCTTTAATTCTAATTTTATAGCATGAATCAAAGAACTTAACGATTCCATTTTAGCAATTTAGGAGGGGAAATGCTAAATGTTGTGACATTTTTAGCTAAGCGCTTAATATTTTGTTATTTTAATAGTGGAATTGGGGAATATTTTTTAAATTTGAAGAATTCATTCTTCGAGAATCAACTAAAAACAAAATCAAATAACAATTTTAATATACACAATTTAAACACAGACAAAAATGAAAGTGGCAGTAGTCGGCGCAACAGGCCTTGTAGGTACTGAGATGCTAACCGTGTTGGCGGCGCGAAATTTCCCAGTAACAGAATTAATTCCAGTAGCGTCAGAGCGTAGTAAGGGTAAGGAAATTGAATTCAAGGGAAAGAAGTATAAGGTGGTTACACCATCTGAGGCTATTGCTTTGAAACCTGATGTTGCGTTATTTTCTGCTGGCGGTGATACCTCGAAAGAATTTGCCCCTCAATTTGCAGAAGCTGGAATTACAGTGATCGACAATTCTTCGGCATGGCGTATGGACCCAACGAAAAAGTTGGTTGTTCCAGAAGTAAATGGTGATGTGTTATCTGCTGAAGATAAAATTATTGCAAACCCGAATTGTTCAACTATACAAATGGTGGTGGCTTTAAAGCCATTACATGATAAATATAAAATCAAACGTGTTGTCGTTTCTACCTATCAATCTGTAACAGGTACTGGTGTTAAGGCGGTTAATCAATTGATGGATGAACGTGCCGGAAAAGATGGGGAAAAAGCTTATCCTTATCAGATTGATCTGAACGTTATCCCGCATATTGATGTTTTCCAAGAAAATGGATACACCAAAGAGGAGATGAAGATGATTTTGGAAACAAATAAAATCATGCGTGATGATTCTATTAAAGTAACTGCAACGACAGTGCGTATTCCTGTGATGGGTGGACACTCTGAATCATTGAATATCGAATTTGAAAATGACTTTGATTTGAATGATGTACGTGCAGCTTTAGCCGCGCAAAGTGGCTGTATTGTTGTTGACGATCCTGCGTCGCTACAATATCCAATGCCAAAGGATGCACACGGTAGAGATGAGGTTTTTGTAGGACGCATCCGTCGTGATGAATCTCAGCCAAATACGCTCAACATGTGGGTAGTAGCGGATAACTTACGTAAGGGTGCTGCAACAAATGCAGTTCAGGTAGCGGAGTTATTGGCTGAAAAAGGATTGATCTAACTCAAGTAGATTCCATAATAAATATTGAGCCCCCATGAATTCGTTCATGGGGGCTCTTTTTTGTCCTGTTATCAAATCACAATTTATATAATTTGGTCTTTGATGCCGAGGCTATAAATTATGGTGTCAGTGTTTTGGGTTGGATAGAAAACTCAATCTTATCATTTAACGGTGCGTAGGCTTCTTTGCTTTGCTCTTCCAGTCGATCTGGAAATAGAATGCCGAAAAGATGATCCGTTTCGTGCTGGAAAATAACAGCGGTAAAACCCTCGATATTTTCTTCGATAACTTTACCTTCTTTATTGATGTATTGCAGGCGGATCGCATAACTCCGTAATACATCTTCTTTCCGGTTGGGGATAGAAAGACAGCCTTCTGCACCTTTGCGCTTCAGTTTGGAGCGCCATAGAATTTTAGGATTCACATAGAATTCAAATGGCTGATCCGGTTTGTCAAATCGCTGTACCCAGATTAAATTTTTATTGATGCCGATCTGTGGTGCTGCGATGCCTACACCGGGGTGATTGGGATCACGTACAGTCGCGAACATTCTTTTGGAAAGAGACTCAATCAATGGGTCGTTGTATTTGACATCACTGCTTGTCGCTTTTAAAACTTTCAGATCTTTATCGTCTGTTGTTTGCAATACGCGAAGAATTGCATTTTCATCTCCTGATAAAATGATTTTCTTGTCGGCAGCACTGAACTCCTGTCCTGCGTTAAGATTGACTGGTCTTTCATTCTTTGACTTATGAAATGCTTTTTCTCCGGCCATAATTTTTGTTTCTAAATTGTTCTCGACTGGGGGTACTGGGCAACGGTACCCGTTGCTATAAGCACAGTATGGGTTGTAGGCTTTGTTAAAGTCTATCTCAACATCGTTTCCTTTAATGTCGTCTGTGGATAAATCAATATACCGGCCCCCACTATAGCTTTCCTGACCATTTGTTAAATCTAAAAATGGTAAAAATAAATGTTTTTTGTATGCAGGATTTTGAAATAATGCGACACTTTGATAGATATTTAGCGTATGTTCCTTTCCATGAAGATTAAATGTTATGATGGCGTAACGTTTGTACTCGTTGCTAGTGCCGTCGTAGGTTGGCATCCGAAATACCGGTTCGTCAAACAGCACCTCAATTTTGGCGTTGACTTTATAGCTGGCGTCTACAGGAAAGTAATCCAAAAAAGCTACTTGATCTGATTTTAATGGGCCATATTGTTCTTTCGCCAATTCAGCGGCTTTTTCTTCACGAAGAGCAGTAATGTGTTGCTCGTATTTACTTTGGGCATGCGTATTCAAGCATAAGGCCAAAAGGAAACTGGCAATAAGTGTTTTTTTCATTTGTTTACATATTTATTTGTCCGATTTCACACAGCGAGATGCCCTGTTGCTTTTGCTGTTATTTTGATCCGTGTACTTATAGGGTAAGTCCGTAGACACGCTATGATCGGATTGAATTCGGTGATCTATTGCCCCAAAAAGCAACTTAGTTTGCTTTTGTTAAATAGTCTATCAAAGTTATAGTTTTTTTTGATTAAAAAGTCAGAATTAAAAGATCAAAAATTAAAACGGCATGTATTGAAAAGATGGGGGCAATTGAAATATTACATCTTCCTGTGTAATACTCAGGACTACTTTGTATTTTTGTGAAAAATATATATCCATGAGATTGATGGCCTTTGATTACGGTACAAAACGAATAGGGGTTGCGGTGACCGATCCAATGCAAATTATTGCTACAGCATTGACGACGGTACACCCGCAGGATATCTGGACATACTTAGCCGATTATTTACAGACAGAACAGGTGGAAACTTTTGTTGTAGGCAAGCCACGGCAGCTGGATGGGACCGACTCTGAATCCGCACAGCATGTTGTCGGGTTTATTCGAAAATTGAAAAAGACTTATCCCGCAATTGCTGTCGCTGAAATAGACGAGCGTTTTACTTCTAAAATGGCTTCTGCAGCGATCGCACAAAGTGGCAAAAAAAAGAAGGATCGTCAACAAAAAGGGCTGATTGATACGGTTTCTGCAACGATCATTTTGCAGAGCTACATGGATAGCCGTAATTTTTAGATACACAGTGACTAATACGTCAAATAAGAATGAATAATAAATAGAAGGATGAAGAGCATATTATTTTTTACCGAGGATACGGATTTCAAATTAAAAGAAAAGGGAAAGATTCGCCAATGGATTGCTGATGCCATCAAAGGCGAAGGGTTTAAACGGGTAGGCGAATTGAGCTTCATCCTTTGCTCGGATGCTTACTTGCTTGAAATCAATAAGCAATATTTAAATCACGACACCTATACTGATATCGTTACCTTTGATTCTTCCGAATATGACGACACCATCGCCGGTGATATTTTTATCAGTGTGGAACGTATTCAGGAGAATGCCGAAAAATTTAAGGTTGATGTGCGAGACGAGCTTCATCGGGTGATCATTCATGGTGTCATGCATCTGTGCGGTTATCCGGATAAAAAGCCGGCAGATAAAGCCAAGATGACGGCCAAGGAGAATGAGTATCTCGGTAAAAGAAACTTTTAACATATTCCTTCGTACACTCATTAGTGGCTATGGTTCAGTGAACGGTTGGAGATTCTTTTTAGGCTGCAGTCGAAGGGGGCAATACATAAAAAAAGCGCTTTACAAATTGTAAAGCGCTTTTTTTATGTTGTTCTAACGACTAGAATCTTTCAAATTGAGAGAAGAAGAAGTTTCCTTCTATAGCAGCATTCTCATCTGAATCCGATCCATGGATAGCGTTTGCGTCAATAGATTTAGCATATTTGTTACGGATTGTACCTTCAGCTGCATCAGCAGGATTAGTCGCGCCAATCAATGTACGGAAATCTTCAACGGCATTATCTTTTTCCAAGATTGCAGCAACGATAGGACCTGAAGTCATAAAATTTACCAACTCACCATAGAAAGGACGCTCTTTGTGTACTGCATAGAATGCACCAGCTGTCTCTTGAGAAAGTTGGATGTATTTCATTGCAATGATTTTAAAACCACCAGCAATGATATCGTTTAAGATTGCACCGATGTGACCGTTCGCTACTGCGTCAGGTTTGATCATCGTAAAAGTTCTGTTAGTTGCCATTATTTTAATTTTTTTGCAAAATTAGATAAATTGCTTTTCATATGCAATATCATTACGCCTCTATATAGACACAATTATTGATAAGCCGACGGGTTGATGTCACCCTTATCGCTAAATTATTGGTTTTTGTTCCCGGATCTATGCCTCTGCTGAAATAGATGTTTCCGTTTGTTCCCAACTGAATGTCTTTCTCTGTATGTAACAAAACTTTGTATCTTACCGTTTATAGAAAAGTAAAAAAACAATTGATCTAAGTTCAATACGAATATGTAACTTTGTGTTATTATGGCATTAAATCTAACAGTAGACATCGATAAAGATTCAGGCTTTTGCTTTGGAGTGGTATACGCTATTGATATGGCGGAAGAGATTTTAGAGGAAGAGGGGTACCTTTATTGTTTGGGAGATATCGTTCATAATGATGAGGAAGTTGCCCGATTGAAAGCAAAAGGTTTGCGGATTATCGATCATGCCGCTCTGCCGACCTTGAGCAATGAAAAGGTATTGATCCGTGCTCATGGTGAAGCCCCGGAGACTTATCGAGTTGCTTTGGAAAATAACATTACCTTGATAGATGCCTCTTGTCCAGTGGTGCTTAAACTGCAAAACCGTATAAAAACGTCGTTCGACCAAGAGGAGAAAATTTTAATCTTTGGGAAGCATGGACATGCTGAAGTGATCGGTTTGCAGGGTCAGACAAATAATGAAGCTTTGGTTTTTCAGGATATTTCCGAATTGGATCAAGTCGAACTGCCGGCCTCATTTACCCTATACAGCCAGACAACAAAAAGCGTGGATAAATTTTATGCCATCAAAGACGAATTGATCAAGCGAGGCTATGAGGTAAAGGCCAATGATACGATCTGTCGACAAGTTTCTAATCGATACGAAGATCTTGGCGCTTTTGCCAGACAATACGATAAGATCGTTTTTGTCTCAGGCAAGAAATCCTCCAATGGAAAGGTGCTGTTTGAAGTTTGTCAAAACGCCAACCCCGCTAGTTATTTTATTTCTGATCCAGCTGAATTAGATGCATCGGTCTTTGCTGAAAACGATCGCATTGGAATCTGTGGCGCTACTTCAACACCAATGTGGTTGATGAAAGACGTAAAAGCAAGTTTAGAAGCATTATAAGTACAATTACCCGTCACAGATATTTCATAATTCCGCGGTTTAGGTCCGGAGTGCACTCTTTTTTGCGTAGCTTTGTAAGCTATGAGCAATAAAGGCAAAAAAGGTATTCTTTTAGTACAATTGGGTACACCTGATAGTCCCACCACTCCAGATGTAAGAAAGTATTTAACGGAGTTCCTAATGGATCCGCGAGTTATTGATATTCCTTATTTTCAACGCACCTTATTGGTCAAGGGAATCATTGCACGTACACGTGCGCCCAAATCGGCAAAAGTATACGAAACGATTTGGGATAAAGAAACGGGATCACCTTTGATGCACTACAGTATTTTGCAACGTGATCTGCTTCAAGAAGCGTTGGGAGAAGAATACCATGTGGAATTAGCAATGCGTTATCAAAATCCGTCAATTGAGGCTGCATTGAAAAATATGGAAGGCCTATTTTTGGAGTCCATTCGCGTAATCCCTTTATTTCCACAGTACGCATCGGCAACATCGGGCTCGGTCATTGATCGTGTTATGGAGCTCATTCGCAAATGGAATTATCTGCCAGAAATTAGTTTTGTAAGCAATTTCTGTACAGATGATTTAATGGCAGAAACTTATGCAGACCATGCCCGCAGGCACGATTTGGAAAGTTTTGACCATTTTGTCTTTAGTTATCATGGCCTTCCTGTGCGGCAGCTTGGAAAAGTAGATCCGACAGGCCAGCTTAAATGCCCCGAATCAGGCTGTGATTCCTGTAAAACGACGGCCAATTCATATTGCTATCTTTCGCAATGTTATGCGACAACACGGACGATAGCTGCCAAGCTCGGGTTAAAAAAAGAACAATATTCGCTCTGCTTTCAATCCCGTTTAGGTAAAGAACCCTGGATACAGCCCTATACCTCCGATTTATTGCATGATCTTGCCGCTAAGGGGTATAAGAAGTTATTAATTTTTAGTCCTGCTTTTGTGGCGGATTGTATCGAGACCATTGATGAAATTGGCGTGGAATATGCTAATGAATTTAAACATTTAGGTGGGGAGGAAGTGTGTTTGGTAGAGAGTCTGAATGATGATCCCAAATGGATCGAATCTTTAAAACAATTGGCGCTTAATGCCAAAAACTAAAATCGATAAAAGATGTTGCTAGTAAACGCGTGTGTATTACTCATATTGGATTTTTATATTTTCTTTGCGCTCCGTGCAACGAAGATTAAATTCCCCAAAACAAAAGTATTTGCTATTCTCTGGTGGTCTTATTCTGTTTTACTGCTATTGGGCGTTTTTATCTCAGCACAATATAGTATTCCTTTAATCGTACGGTCGGTTATTTTAGTCGCCTTTTTTCTGACAGCCGCATCAAAGATATTTTTCTTTTTGATTTTGTTGATTGATGATATCCGACGTGGGGGTGTATGGTTGAAACGTCTGTTCGCAAAAAAGAGATCTGTTGAGGATTTAGTCGACGATGCCGGAGAACCTTTACCGGAAAATCCAGTGAAAGGGATTAGTCGATCCGAGTTTTTAACAAAAGCTGGTATTCTAGTCGGTGCCTCACCCTTGATACCCTTGAGCTGGGGTATTATTTCAGGAGCCTACGACTATCGTGTAAGGAGAGTACCGTTGTATTTACCAAATTTGCCCAAAGCATTTCATGGAATGACCATCGCGCAGATTTCAGATGTGCACTCTGGATCTTTCTACAATAAAAAGGCTGTCAGCGGTGGTATTGATATGCTTTTAAAGGAAAAAGCAGATGTGACATTTTTCACCGGTGATATCGTGAATGCCCAAGCTTCTGAAATGCGTGGTTATCAAGATATTTTTGCGCGTGTGAAATCTGATTTGGGTGTGTTTTCTACATTAGGTAACCATGATTATGGTGATTATTATTATGGTAAAGAAGATTCTCCTGCAAAGCGTAAGAACCTCAAAGATGTTATCGATGTTCATAAAATCATGGGCTGGGATCTTTTAATGGATGAAAATCGTAAGATTAAGGTCGATGGTGAAGAGCTTTGTATTGTCGGGGTTCAGAATTGGGGGACTGGCCGTTTTCCGAAACATGGTGATATCAAAAAAGCGTTAATGGGTACCGAAGAGCAACCTGTTAAGTTGCTTTTATCGCACGATCCCTCACATTGGCGGGCCCAGGTATTGGATACAGACGTTGATGTGATGTTTGCTGGACATACACATGGTATGCAATTTGGCGTAAGGTCCGAGATGTTGCAATGGAGTCCAGTGCAATATATCTATAAGGAATGGGCGGGGTTATACCGTGCGCAACAGAACAAACGATTATATGTTAATGTGGGCTATGGCTTTTTGGGTTATCCAGGACGTGTTGGAATTCTTCCTGAAATTACCATATTCGAATTGCTGAAAGCGCAGGACCCAAAGTTTAAAGCCTAAAAAATCTCCTTTGACTTTTGAGTTAATATACCTATAATTGTGTATTCTGTACACCAGTTATACATAACATGCAATCAACTTTAAACTTTGGGGACTCTCCCCACACACGTGTTAATATTCTTACCGGGGAAAAAGTACTTGTGTCTCCGCATCGTAGTAAAAGACCATGGCAAGGGCAAGTAGAAGATCTTCCCGGGGATAATAGACCGGAATATGATCCACAATGCTATTTGTGCCCGACAAATAAACGAGCAGACGGTGATATCAATCCAGATTATAAAGAAAGTTTTGTCTTCGTGAACGATTTCTCAGCTTTACTAAAAGATACAAGCCAGCAAGAATTTAATGAAGATGAATTATTTATCGCCGAAACCGAAAAAGGAATCTGTAAAGTAATTGCATTCACACCACGCCACGACCTAACCTTGCCAGAAATGGATCAGGTAGCTATTAAAGCAGTAGTCGATCTTTGGCAGAAAGAGTTTGTTGAGCTCTCTCAGGTTGACTGGATCAAATATATTCAGATCTTTGAGAATAAAGGTGCAATCATGGGCTGTAGTAACCCACATCCCCATGGACAGATCTGGTCACAAAATCATTTGCCTGTAGAAATCCAAAAAGAATGCGTTCAGCAACAGCACTATTTCAATAAATATCAACGTACGATCCTGTCAGATTATGTTAAAGCGGAGTTGAGAAAAGAGGAGCGCATTATAGACGAAAATGATTCTTTCGTTTCGCTAGTCCCTTTTTGGGCCGCCTGGCCTTACGAAACGATGATCGTCAGCAAACGATCTATCCAAAACATTGCTGGGTTTGACGAGAAGGAAAAGTCGGATTTTGCCGCTATTCTCAAGTTACTGACGACGCGTTATGACAATCTCTTCAAAACATCTTTCCCCTATTCTGCAGGAATGCATCAGGCCCCAGTAAATGATGGTGACCACCCGGAATGGCACTGGCATATGCACTTCTATCCACCACTGTTACGTTCTGCTACCGTTAAAAAGTTTATGGTTGGTTATGAAATGCTAGCAAATCCACAACGTGATATCACACCGGAGGTTGCCGCAGAACAATTGCGAAATTGTTCGACAGTACATTATAAAGCGAAATAAAATGATAACAAAAGATACAATTGTAAATAAATTTAAAGAACTCTACCAAGAAGAACCTCTTGTCGTTACTTCCCCCGGCCGGATTAATATCATTGGAGAACATACGGATTATAACGATGGATTTGTATTGCCTGCCGCAATTGACAAAGCAATATATGTTGCTGTAAGTAAGCGATCGGATGATAACATTGTGCTTTATGCGGAAGACTACAAGGAACGTCATGAGGTCAAGCTAGCAGCTATTGCTATTTCTGAGAAACATTGGCCAAACTATATTTTGGGGGTTGTTGACCAGTACCTGAAACGTGGGGCAACACTGGGGGGCTTCAACCTGTATATCGATGGTGATGTGCCACTGGGTGCTGGATTATCGTCTTCAGCTGCCGTTGAATGTGCCGTTACCTTAGCACTCAGTGAACTGTTCAATTTGCAGGTCGAACAACTTGATATTCCACAGATTGCTCAAAAGGCTGAACATACCTATGCTGGTGTGATGTGTGGTATCATGGATCAGTTTGCTTCAGCCTTCGGTAAAGAGAAAAATGTCATCAAACTGGATTGCCGTACCTTGGGTTTCGAGTATGTTCCGCTTGATCTTAAGGGTTATGAAGTTGTATTATTGAATACAAACGTAAAACATTCATTAGCTTCTACAGCGTACAATACGCGTCGTGAACAATGTGAGCAAGCTTCTGCATGGGTGCAGGAGAAGTACCCGGCTGTAAAGAATTTGCGTGATGTAACCATTGCGATGCTTGATGAATTAGTGAAAGATAAAGATGCCGACATTTATGCGAAAGCAAGCTTTGTAGTTCGCGAGAATGAACGCGTAGAGAAATCGTGTGATGCACTACGTTCAGGAGATGTTGCTCAGCTTGGACAGTATATTTTTCAGAGCCATGAGGGATTAAGTAAAGTGTATGAAGTCAGTTGTCCGGAGCTGGATTACTTAGTGGATTACGTCAAACAGTTTCCTGAGGTGATCGGTGCCCGAATGATGGGTGGCGGGTTCGGTGGATGTACAATCAATATCGTAAAAGAAGGCGTACTACCTTCAATTTTGCCAACACTTGAAAAAGAATACAAAGAGAAATTTGATAAAGAACTTTCGGTCATTCAAGTCAGGATTGCCGATGGTACCCGCGTACTTTAATAAAAAATAGGTGTGCAGTAAGGGGAATAACACGTTCATGTTATTCCCCTTATTTTTTTGTATTATGTGATAACGACTTACCATATAAGTCTTAGTTAAGCTGGTCCAATGCCTGTTTTAAGTCGGCGATTAGATCATCGGCATGCTCGATTCCAACAGAGATACGCAACATGCCTAGCGTGATTCCGGAAGCTTCTTTTTGTTCCTTCGTATGATGACCGCCCCACATACTCGCAGGATGTACAATAAGCGACTCGACCCCTCCCAAACTGGCCGCATTGATAAATATATGGACTCCATTGATGAGTTTCTGTGCATTTAAAAATGCCTCCTCTTCATCTTTACCATTGACATCGATACAAATCATGCCCGAAAAACCGTTCATTTGTTGGGCGGCGAGTTCATGTT
Source organism: Sphingobacterium multivorum (assembly GCF_039511225.1). NCBI lineage: Bacteria > Pseudomonadati > Bacteroidota > Sphingobacteriia > Sphingobacteriales > Sphingobacteriaceae > Sphingobacterium > Sphingobacterium multivorum. The sequence goes on along the minus strand of NZ_CP154261.1, from coordinate 5,684,360 downwards.
GGGGATGATTAGGGAGTCCGGGATAACTCACTTTTTTGATTTTTGGATGTTGATCCAGAAATTCAGCCATCTTTAGCGCATTGGTATTGATCTGTTTGACTCGTAGACTTAATGTTTTTAATCCTCGTAATAATAACCAGGAATCAAGCGGTGCGAGTGATGCGCCCAAAGCGACGGATCGTTTCCATACGCTGGCGATATAGTCCTGCTTACCGCAGACGATACCAGCAGTGAGGTCACTATGTCCACCTAAGTATTTCGTGGCACTGTGGACAACGACGTCTATTCCAAAATCTGTCGGTGTTTGGTTGATAGGAGAGGCGAATGTATTATCGACCATGCTCTGAATCCCATGTTGTTTGGCGAGTTCCCCGATCGCTTTTAGGTCTGTGATATGAAGATTAGGGTTCGATGGAGTCTCTATATAAATCAGCTTGGTATTTGCCTGAATAGCTTCTCCAAATGCTGAAACATCGGTCTGGTCTACAGCAGTAACCGTGATACCATAATCGGTTAGGAACTCTTTAAAGAAAATAGCTGTTCCGGAATAATGTGCATGTTGGGCGACAATATGATCCCCCGATTTAACGATGGCCAATATGGCTGTACTGATCGCTGCCATACCGGTTGCAAATACCAGTGCATCCTCCGTTTTTTCCAATTTTGCTAGAATGGAGGCGACTTGGCTATTCGTCGGGTTGCCATGACGATGATAAAAATAAGGATGCTTCGGTTCGGTAGCGGCCTTGATATATTCCGCAGGGTCAGGATCCGCAATGTAAGTGGATGTCTGATAGATTGGCGTAGTTACTGCAGATGTCTGGTTGAATTGCTGTCCTTCATGGACGAGTATCGTTTCGGTATTGGTAGCCATACTAATAATGTTGATTGATGCTTGTATTGCCTTAAGAGTCTATAATTCGATCTTGTCGAATCTTTGACCGTAAGGAACCCTTCGCTCGTTTGAAAGCATTGTTGGTGCTAATAGCGCGAAGACGGTTTATCTTGTATCTCAAATATAAATAAAATCTACTCAGTATGTAGATTTTATTTATATCGGGTGCATCAATATCGCTTACAACATTAATACATCTTATAACATTTCTTTCAGAAGACTCAACGCATACCCAATGGTATTCACATTATTTAACGCTAAACGGAGCTGGCCTTTGACTTCTTTGAGGTTGCTGATCTCTGGATGGCTTTGTACAAAGGACAGTACACGGCCGAATTGATCCGATTCAAAGTAGCTGGATTTGGGGTTATTGACAAAATAACCTTTCAGTGTATGCTTTTTATACGCTATTTTTTCAAACCCGATCGTTTTGCCAAACCACTGTAAACGGAGTGTATTGAATAATTCAAAGACTTCGCGTGGGATGGGGCCAAATCGATCTTCAAGTTCTTTTTCAAAGGCTGCCAATTGCTGCTCGTTCTCCAATTTGGAGAGTTCAGTATACAGATTATACCGTTCTGTAATATTGGTTACATATTCATCGGGGATCAATACCTCGAGGTCTGTGTCAATCTGCGTAAAGGATACATATTTTCGTTCTTTCTCATCCGCGAATACTGCCGAGAACTCGTCCTCTTTTAGCTCCTGAATAGCTTCGTCTAAGATTTTATGATACATTTCGAAACCGATCTCGGCAATAAAGCCCGATTGTTCGCCGCCCAAGAGATTTCCCGAGCCACGTATATCTAAATCGCGCATGGCAACATTAAATCCAGAGCCCAGTTCCGAAAACTCTTCTATTGCAGAAAGTCGTTTATAGGCTTCCGGTGTTAAGGTCGACAATGGCGGACTCAGTAGATAACAAAAAGCTTTCTTATTGGAGCGGCCCACCCGACCCCGCATTTGGTGCAGGTCGCTCAGGCCAAACATATGGGCATGATTGATAATGATCGTATTCGCATTTGGGATATCAAGACCCGCTTCAATAATCGTTGTTGCAATTAAGACATCAAAATCGTGATTGATAAACTTGAGCATCACATCCTCAAGTTCATCCCCTTCAAGCTGGCCATGTGCCACACCGACCCGTGCTCCGGGAACCAGCTTGCGAATCAAATTGCCCAGCTGCGGAAGATCTGCAACACGATTGTGGATAAAAAATACCTGCCCGCCACGATCAAGTTCGTAACTGACAGCTTCGCCGATCAATGTTTCATTGAAAACATGCAGTTCGGTCTGTACGGGCTGCCGGTTGGGTGGTGGAGTCGAGATGATACTCAGGTCGCGGGCCCCCATTAATGAGAAGTGCAATGTTCTTGGAATTGGCGTTGCTGTCAATGTCAGCGAGTCTACATTCGCACGCATGACTTTCAATTTTTCCTTTACTGCCACCCCAAACTTTTGTTCCTCATCGATAATCATCAGGCCGAGATCTTTGAATTTGACATCTTTGCTAACAAGGCGGTGTGTACCAATGATAATGTCTATTTTTCCTTCAGCGAGCCTGGCTAAGGTATCTTTGATCTGTTTGCTCGTCTTGAAACGGTTGATATAGTCGATCGTGCATGGAAGACCCTTTAGACGCTCCGAAAATGTCCGGTAGTGCTGTAATGCCAGGATAGTAGTCGGTACCAGGACAGCGACTTGTTTGCTGTCTGCTACAGCTTTAAAGGCCGCACGGATGGCAACCTCCGTTTTTCCGAAGCCTACATCCCCACAGATCAATCGGTCCATCGGATGTGGCGATTCCATATCTTTTTTCACATCGGCAGTAGCCTTTTCCTGATCCGGTGTATCCTCATAGATAAAGGAGGCCTCTAGTTCATTCTGTAAATAGCTATCCGGTGAGAACGCATTTCCATGCTGTGCCTTTCGTTTGGCATAAAGCATGATCAAGTCGCGCGCAATATCCTTGACTTTTTTCTTGGTCGTCTTCTTGAGTTTGTCCCAGGCGTCGGTCCCCAATTTATTCATTTTGGGAACAGTGCCCTCCTTACCGGAATATTTGGAAATGCGGTTTAAGGAGTTGATGTTCACGTACAACAGGTCATTGTCCGCATAGATCAAGCGGATCATTTCCTGAGATTTACCGTTGACGTCCACTTTTTCCAAACCACCATAGCGACCGACACCATGATCAATGTGGGTAATGAAATCGCCTGGTTTAAGATCCCGTAGATCTTTGAGCGTAATTGCCTGTGAGCGCTCGTAAGCCTTCTTTCGTTTATATTTATAATAACGGTCAAATATCTGGTGATCCGTGTAACAGGCCAACTTTAAACTGTCGTCCCTAAAACCTTCGCGTAACGCTTTATGAATCGGAATGAAAGTGGCTGATTTATCGAGATCTTCCAGAATCGTATAGATCCGTTCGACCTGTTTGGTCGAATCTGAAAAAATCAGATTCTGAATCCGCTGGCCCTCATTCTCCTTGAAATTATGGATTAAGAGATTAAAATCTTTATTGAATGAAGGTTGGGGATGTATATCGAACTTGAATGTTGTCTCAGCTTTATAAAAGAACTGTTTGCCGAATTCGATGATGGGGAACTCAAAAAATAAGGCGTTGAGGTTTTTCTCGTCTGTAAATTCATAGGCTGGATTATGCCATTCGGGATTATCTTTTTTCTGCTTATCGGTTAATCCCGCCCATAATTTTTCCGCTTTCTTTAACCCATCTTTCACAATATCTAACGTAAATTGAGCGTCTTTGATCCAGATTGTAGCGTCCTGATCTACATATTCCAATAGTGAAATGTGTTGGGATGTCAAGAATTTCGCTTGAACATTTGGGACAATGGTTACTTTGTGGATTTTTTTGACAGACAACTGGGATTCAATGTCAAATGTACGTATGCTTTCGATGTCATCGCCAAAGAATTCAATACGGTATGGGAGGTCATTCGAAAAAGAAAAGATGTCTACGATGCCACCGCGTATCGCAAATTGTCCTGGTTCATACACAAAGTCGACACGTTCGAAATCATATTCGATCAAAAATTCGTTGATGAAATCAATACTTAGCGCCGTGTTTTCTGTTATTTCTAAGGTGTTTTTATCCAGGTCGTTGCGGTTGATCACTTTCTCAGCAATAGCCTCTGGATAAGTAACAACCATTTTCGGTAATTCCGAAGTATGATTGAGCGAACTTAATGTCTCCGCACGTTGCAATACATTGGCAGAGTCCGTTTGCGTAAAATCAAATGTTTTGCGATAAGACGAAGGGAAAAAAAGAACCTGCTTATCCAACAGGCTTTCCAGGTCACTTAAAAAATAAGAAGCGTCTTCATGAGTCGGTAAGATAAAGACCATTGGACGTTCCTGTAAGTTGTAAGAAGATACGGCTATGAATGCATCCGAAGAACCAATAAGCCCTTTCAACTGAATCTTGGGTTTTTTGGATTGTAAAGCCTTGGTAAGCGACTGAACAGTTTCGCTTTGGCTGTATTTTTCTAATATTTCTTGAATTCCCACGAGCAAAAATTTCGAATAAGTGCGAATTTAACGAAATAGTATCAAGTATCGGGTATGAAGTGCTAATTTTTTTGGTAAAAAAATAGTTGACTTGCTCGTTAAGAAGGAGATGACTTTGTGAAGCTCAAAAGCTATAATAGATGAATCTGTGCAGGGGCTTATTTCGCGAGGTAAAAAGTGTAGGCAAAAGCGAGCAACACCAATAAGGTGGCCAAGTAAATTAATTTATATTGCTCATAAGCTGTAACCTGAAAGGATCCAATTTTAACGCGATTTTTGCTGTTTCTCATAACTAATTTAGGTCGAGGTCAATCTTCTGTTCACTAATATAGCTTTTAAGTGTTGTATTACCAAAAGCATCCAGTGTATTTTGAAAATCTTCCCGATAGTCAAATTGAAAGTCTTCATGAAGTTTACTGTATTTGCCCACCGCATGCTTGATACGCCCTGTTATATATTTATGTAATTTGTGGGCAGCAGACTGATAGGAGGAGTCGAAAAGCCTGTCGTAATCAGCGATGGCTCTCTTTAGGATATAACATCTAAATTCTACTTCACTGATTTTATCCTTGGTGACTTTTTCGTGCTCATTCACTAAACCGCTTGCCTGTTTGATAAGCTTGCTAAGCGAGATAAAATTACTATGTTGTGGCGTATTGCCAATTTGACTCAAACCACTATCGAACAATTGCTCTAGCTGCTTCCGTAGTTTTTCAATACGTCTCTCTAAATCCTCCGCGTCCTCCAACAATTGGAAATGCAATTGCTTGATGAGCATTTTGTCCTTGCTGATCAGGCGTACGAGGAGTTTGTCTTTTTCCTTTTGGGGTAGATCAAGGACAGCTCTCTTTAGTTGGGCATCTTGATGTAAGGACATAATATGTGTGTTTTAGTGTAAAAAGAGTTATTGAGCGAAAATTCAGGCACACCGTCGGTATGCCTGAATAAATTTCTCGTTTCATAAGCCGGAATTTATGTACGCAATAGCTGCCCCATATTTACCGCCGCATGCTATTAATACAATATTCTGAACTTAATTGTATTGTCGATCTGTTTGAGTTGTTTCAATAGATCTTTATCATATTCACCTTGTATATCGGTTACCGCATAGCCAATGTCGTTTTTGGTCATTAGAAATTGGGCAACGATATTGATGTTATTTTGGGCATAGACCTTATTAATCTGAGCCATAATTCCGGGAACGTTTTGGTGGATATGCAGCAATCTTGTGACCTGTTTTACTTTTGGTAAAATCAGATTTGGGAAGTTGCGACTTAAATAAGTATCACCATTGTTGATAAAATCGGCCATCCGACGCGGAATAAACTCTGAATTTTTCTTTTTATTTTTCTTGTCGTCGAAAACGACAATACCTTTTGCATTGCAGATATCCTTATTGATATGTCCTTTGATATCGCCCAAATATCCGATTGTTTTTAATTTGTCGGCCTGCTGAAGCTGTTCATCACTGATGTCTATATTGTCGCCCAAGAGCAGCATCCCTACATCCTTTACATACTTTTCTTCGAATGTATCTTTTGTGCGGATAGAAAAACCGTCTCTTTTTAAGATATGAGCCGCTATTTCTGGTACATCTCCCACGATCAAACAAAGGATACGATTTTTAGGATAGGAGATGGCACGGGGCAGATCATTTACATATAAGAACTCATCAAAACTAGGTGTGATGAAGTCTGCTTTCTCAGTGACACTTTTGCGTTGGATATTTTCTGTAAATGCAAAGAATTTTTCAATTAATCCCGATTCTTTCAGTTGAAAATCTGAATAACCGTCACCAATGCCAAATAGTCTTCCTTCAATATTCAATTGTTTTAATAATTGCACTTTTCCACCTTCATTTGATAGAGGATTCTCTTCATCAAAACCGATGATATTACCTTCTTCATCAAATCTGAATGTATTGGCATAGATATTTTCAGTCTTGATATGATAGGGTGTAACGACAGGTGTAATAAACTCCTTAAAACCTCCTGAAACGATCCATGCGGTGTCGGCGTGTTTCTTGAAAAATTCACGATTTCGAGAAAAAGAAGTTGAAACCTTTTTCTTAAGATGTGAAACAAGTTTATCGAGATGAGATTTATTGGCATTGAGGAGTTTTACGCGACCAGCCAAAGCCTCTCGGAAAGAGAGTTTACCCTCCATGGCAAGATTGGTGTACCGCTCAATTTCTTGATAGATAGATTCGCGATCCGGATGGTTCTCAAGAGAGATCCGTGCAAGTTCGTCAAGTGCTTCTACTTGTGTAAATGTACTATCAAAATCAATGATGTAATAGTTTTTCATTTTATTAATTTTTTATGAAACGATCATGAGCAATAGCGCTGAATGCTAGTCTCCGATATCGGTAGGTTGCCGATGGTTTCAAGGTTCGGTTGTTTGTTATGTTATAGTTTTACTGTTTGTTATATAAATCTGCAATTTCCTTTAGCGTTTGTTCCAAAGGCCGATAACTGTGGTTTAAAAGTTCTTGGATTTTAGCGTTGGAATACTGCAATTTGGCGCTTGAAGCCGCCGCAGTTTCTTTTGTTAATGGTGTATCCGATTTTTTAAATACGGAAAGCACGCTGGAAACAGTAGAGGCAATTTGTAGTAAGGTCTCGGAAACTTCGATTGTCGGTTCTGGCTTGTTCATTAACACACTTGCCACACTCAACAGATCCTTGTTGCTTATATTGAGATGATTGATAATATAGCGCTCAGCAGTAATATCGTCCCTTTCCATCAATTGAATCATGATCGCAGCAACATCTTCTACGTCAACAACGCCAACGCTTCCTTTTGGGTAAAATCGTAAACCTTTATTGATCATTGAAAAAATAGCTCCAGAGCCTTTGTCGTTGGCCGAAGCACCTAAAATTACGGCGGGGTTGACAATAACTGCATTTAGACCCTCGGTAATGCCACGCCATACCTCCATCTCCGCCTGATACTTTGATAACGAATAGTTGGATGTTAGTGCATTGTGTTCCCAGTGGTCTTTCTCGGATACCGGCAGGTTGTCTCTATTTGTCCCTAAAGCTGCGATCGAGCTGACATGAAGTAGGCGAATGCCCTTTTCAAGGCAAAGATTGACTACATTTGTCGTTCCTTCCACATTCACTTTAAAGAGCGCTTTAGCGTCTTTCTTTTGGTAGGAAACCAATGCTGCACAATGGAACACTTTAGTAACCCCTTCAAGAGCATCTTCTAATTCAAAATAATTGTTGATATCAGCGTCGATCCATTGAATCAACGAAGAAGATAACAACGAGGCAGGAATAGTCGATTGAGCTCTTTTGATGGCAATGACGTCAATTCCTTGGTCTATCAACTGTCTGATTAGTGTAGACCCTAAAAAACCTGTTCCTCCAGTTATTAATATCACTTGATAAAGATACTGTTAAAAATAATGTTTTCAAAAGTTAGTTAATAAATGGATATTTGTGTGAATTGCATCCTGAAAAACCTTCATGCTTTCGCAGGTATTAAACGCCATGAAAGCCGGGTAAATTCTTTCAGTCCAATTAAAACAGTCGTTTTCAGAACAAATAGGAGATTTTACAAATTATAGCTTATGTCATCACTGTCCGTATTCTTTAGCCCGATTTCAATTACAGGTTTTGCTCCTGAGCATGGGTTCTTGAGTTCTCAACTTGGAAACGTTATTCAAGCCTATGAAACTGATTTTCCGAGCTGGGAAAGGGATAAACAGCCTCAATTGGCTATTGTCGGTGTGGAGGAAGATCGTGCATCCATGAATAATAATGGAACGGATAAAGCGCCGGATGCTGTACGAAAACATCTCTATGCACTATATCAGGGCGATTATAAGATGAATATCGTTGATTTGGGAAATATTAAAGCAGGTAATACAATTCAAGATACTTATATCGCTTTAAAATCTGTCGTGGAGGAACTGGTCAAAGAGAATATTCTTCCAATTATCATTGGTGGTGGACAGGACCTCACCTATGCACAATATTTGGGGTATCAAAATTTAGAGCGAAAGATCGAGCTGGCAATTATAGATGCGCGTTTTGACCTTGACGAGGAAAATGCCGAAAATGTAATACTGAATTCCCGATCTTATGTAAACCATATTATTTTGCATCAGCCTGACTATTTATTCAATTTAAATGCCATAGCCTATCAAACCTACCTCGTCAGTAAAGAGTCTATCCATATGTATGATAAACTATTTTTTAATGCGACACGAGTCGGTATGATTGCCGGTAAAATGGACCAATCAGAGCCTTTGATCCGGGCGGCAGATTTAATTAGTTTTGATATTGGAGCCATTCGGGCCTCCGAAGCACCTGGAAATGCCAATGCAATGCCCAATGGTTTATTTGGCGATGAAGCTTGTCAACTTGCCCGCTATGCGGGGATGTCGGATAAATGTTCTTCCATCGGTTTTTATGAATTCAATCCAACATTTGATCCAATGGAACAGACGGCTATGTTGGTCTCCCAAATGATTTGGTGCTTTATTGATGGTTATTATAATCGTAAACAAGATACGCCGTTGTATCCCAAATCATCTTATATCATTTATCGCACCACACTGGAAAATGAGGAGCATGAATTGGTCTTTGTGAAAAGTAAAAAATCAGACCGCTGGTGGATTCAAGTGCCTTATTTTGGATCTAAATCAGTCAACGAACGCTATTACCTCGTGCCTTGCCGTTATGAAGACTATCAATTGGCTGTCTCAGGTGAAATGCCCGATCTATGGTGGAAAACACACCAAAAATTGCAATAAAGCTTCGTTGAACGGTACATTGCTCTGATTCTGCTTCGATGGCGAAGCGGATGATGCACCGTGTAAATTGACAACAGACTTTTTATCGGTGTTTTAATAGCGCTGATCCATTGAATTTGGGCACCTATAGTTAATTTAATACAATGATGGCTAAACTGACCTGCGTAGGTAAGGATACACCATCTTCAGAAAATACAAATCATGGAAATATTTTTCTTTGCGGGAATCGTGTTGTTATTGGTCATTTTGATCGTATTGGTACTAAAAAAGAATACCGATGCCAGTGCTGGTCCTGCGTACAATAAAGAGGTTGAAACACTAAAAATTGAGCTCGCTAGATCGCATCAGCGGGAACAAAGTTTGCTGGAAGAGCGTCTTACACTAAAAAATGAATTGGATAAGGAACGGGAGAATCTTCTGGTCGCAGAGCGGTCTTTAGAGAGTACACGTTCATTTTATGAGGCGCAGCTCGATAAATTTCAGGAACAGAAAAATGAAATCGCCGAGATTAAACGGCAGTTCAACAATGAGTTTCAGGTTATTGCCAATAAAATATTGGAAGAAAAGACACAAAAGTTTACAGAGACCAATCATCGTTCCCTGGGGTTGATTTTGGACCCATTGAAGGAAAAAATCAAATTGTTTGAAGAGAAAGTCGATAAAAATTACAATCAGGAGGCAGCGGATAGAAATTCTTTAAAGGGAGTTGTCCTTCAGCTGGTCGAACAGAGTCTTAAAATTAAAGACGAAGCCAATAGCCTAACCAAGGCATTAAAAGGGGATACCAAAAAGCAAGGCAATTGGGGCGAGGTAATTTTAGAGCGGGTCCTGGAGCGTTCTGGACTGATGCGCGATCGGGAATTTAGATTACAGGTGTCTCTTATGGATGCCGAAGGAAGAAGAATGCAGCCCGACGCGATTATCGACCTTCCTGAAGATAAACACCTGGTTGTGGATTCAAAAGTTTCGCTAATTGCATACGAACGTTGGGTCAACGCCGACACGGATGAGGACCGTGCAATTTTTGCAAAACAACACGTACAGTCCGTGGAAAATCACGTGAAAGAACTTTCCGCAAAAAACTACCACGAGTTATATGGTATAGAATCGCCAGAATTTGTATTGTTATTTATGCCAATAGAATCGGCTTTGAGTATGTCTGTAGCGCAAAAACCAGATCTGTTTAGTGAGGCTTGGGATCGCAAAGTTGTTATTGTAAGTCCTTCTACATTATTAGCAACCCTGCGTACCATAGCAAGTATCTGGAAACAGGAACGTCAGACCAGGAATGTAATTGAAATAGCAAAGGAAGCAGGAAGCCTTTACGATAAATTTGTGAGCTTTCTGAACGATATGGAGCAGGTGCAGAATCAGTTGGAGCGCGCATTAAAAAGCCATGAAGATGCAACTAAAAAACTTTCTACAGGAGCTGGGAACGTGATTGGAAAAGTAGAGAAATTAAAACGTTTAGGAGCTAAAGCAAATAAACAGATCGATTCCAAATTTTTAGATGAGGAAGATTAACTAAAACGGACTTGCCGAAAGGTAAGCCCGTTTATAATTTTTAGCTGCGAAATGCAAAACCTGCTTTGCTAACTTATGCTAGCGGTTCTACTAAAGCTCTTTCATGCGCTTATTGATAGAAACATCAACATACGTATCCTTTAAACGGTCTACGGCTTCTTTCTGAACAGTGACATTGGTGTCTGATTCGTAATCATGAATAGTCCTTTGATTTTGGATTTCATTATCATAAGGATCCTTTCCTGCCAAAAGTTTGACGATTACCGGGAGACATTCGAGGAAGACAAAAAGCAACGCGATAAAAAATACAGCATTTGCATTGGACTCGTTGATCTTTCCATTGGCATCGTATCTTAGATTGCCCAGCGCAGAGTTGCGGTCTGCAAAACCAGCGACGTTGACGGCGCTATCCAAAGAAGCGTTGGATAAGACTTTTTGGTCCAATATCCCTTCAAATTTCTGTTTCTGACGTATCGCGTTTTGTTGGGTCGTTATCTTATTGCGTAAAGTGTCCAAATACCCCTCTTTTTTCTTCAGCTCTTCTTCTTTCATTTTGGCATAAGGGCCATAGCCCATGACGCCGGATGTTTCAGTTGTTTTGTTTCCGAATATCTCGTAATTCAATTTTGTACGGTCATTTTTAATGCTGGATTCCAATGAGTCACGTTCTGTCGTGGTTGCTTTCAAAAGTGCAACTTCATTAGCATATTTCTTATTGAAAGTACTGTTGAGTGTGTCAATTTTAGCGCGTTGGTCGGCAAGAAACCGTACACGGAGGTTTTCCCGGATCTCTTTATCGAAGATCTTCAACTCCAATGGCCTCGAGATAACCAAACCGATCAAGATAGCCAATAAAATTCGAGGAAGAGCCTGCAGAAGTTGCATAAACCCACTTTTGGATTTATTAATACTGAGCACAATATAGCGATCCATGTTAAATATCGCTAAACCCCAAATAATACCAAATACAATAGCCAAAAGCCAGTCAAATGTTCCCCCACTAAAGACGAAATACATGGCATAACCACCCGAAAGGCTGGCAAACAATCCTGTAAAAAAAATAGTAGCACCTATGGCTGTGTACTTACTATGTTCTTCCGGATATTTTTCAAGAGTTTCTTGATGTACCCCCGCACATCTCCAAAAGAAACGGTTAATATCGCTCATTAATATATTTTTACTCAAATTGACAGATTATTTTTAACAAGATTTATGAATAAGTTTTTGTTTTACAATAGGATGACTGTTTTCATGCTCCTTTGCAACGCCTCCCCGTGGAGGCCATGCATTTGCCTAATTTTATTATCTTTGAAAAAAATCAGGAATAATCAGATAATATGAAGAAAAGACAACTTTTGCCCTTCTTTGCGATAGTGGCAACTGCATTTGTTGGTTGTGAGGAAAAAAAAGTGATGACAGATAATCCTCTTTTATTGGCTTACGAAACCCCGTTTAATGTACCACCTTTTGACAAGATCAAAACAGAGCATTTTAGGCCAGCGTTTGATGAAGCAATAAAGGTACACAATCTGGAAATTGACACAATAGTCAACAATTCGGATAAAGCAACATTTCAAAATACGATAGTCGCCTTAGAAAATGCGGGCGGATTACTGAATAATGTATCAACTGTATTTTATAATCTAAATAGCGCCAATACGAATGACAGTATTCAAGCGATAGCGAAAGATCTGGCCCCCATCTTATCGAGCCATTCGGATGAAATCTCGATGAATACCAAATTATTTGATCGTATCAAAACAGTTTGGAGCAGCCGAAATACACTTGGATTGGACGAACAGGATAATAAACTGTTAGAGGAAACCTATAAGAGTTTTGTCCGTTCCGGCGCAAATCTAAAGGACGCGGATAAGGAAAAAATGAAAAAAATTAATGCTGAACTTTCAACATTAACAACGCAATTCGGACAAAATCTGCTTGCTGAAACCAATGCTTATACATTGGTCGTTGATTCCGCGAGCCAATTGGAAGGCTTGCCGGAATCGTTGAAAACAGCAGCAGCTGAGGAAGCCTTAGCAAAAGGAAAGAAAGACAAATGGGTCTTTACCTTACAGAATCCGTCCATTATGCCCTTTCTTCAATATGCAAAAAACCGTGAATTGAGAAAGCAACTTTGGGAAGCCTATCAGCTACGTGGAAATCAAGATAACACCAACGATAACAAGGCAATCATTCAAAAAATTGTTAATCTCCGTCTTCAAAAAGCAAAATTATTGGGTTATTCATCACATGCGGCTTATGTACTCGAGGAATCCATGGCGAAGAATCCGACCAATGTCTATGCACTATTAAATAAACTTTGGACTCCAGCACTTGCTAAAGCAAAAGGTGAAGAGGCTGATATCGCACAGGAAATTAAAGCTGAAGGCGGCGATTTTGCTGTCGCTCCTTACGATTGGAGATATTATACAGAGATTATTCGCAAAAAACGTTTTGCATTGAATGAAGACGAAATTAAACCTTATCTGAGTCTTCCGGCAGTTCGTGAAGGAGCATTCGGTGTTGCCAATAAATTATATGGTTTGACATTCGTAGCCTTAAACAATGTCCCGACTTACCATAAAGATGTAGAAGTGTATGAAGTTAAGGACAAAGACGGTTCACATTTAGGTCTCCTATACGCTGATTTCTTCCCGCGTGAGTCTAAACGAGGGGGTGCATGGATGACTTCCTACCGTAACCAGTCGACAAAAGATGGAAAACGTGTTGCTCCGGTAATTTCCATCGTATGCAATTTCACAAAACCAGTGGGAAAAAATCCTGCCTTGTTGACATTCGATGAAGCGACTACCTTGTTCCATGAGTTTGGACATGCGTTGCATGGTCTTCTTTCCAATGTGAGATACCGTTCAATGGCGGGAACTTCTGTGCCACGTGACTTTGTTGAGCTACCTTCACAAGTGATGGAAAATTGGGCAGCAGATCCAGAAGTGTTAAAAACATATGCTAAGCATTATAAGACGAAAGAAGCGATGCCAGATTCATTGATTCAGAAAATGGAAAAGGCCGGTACCTTTGATCAAGGATTTGCAACCGTTGAATACCTTTCTGCTGCGTTGTTAGACATGGATTATCATGCTACCACAAAAGAAATTTCAAAAGATATTAATGGCTTTGAAAAAACGGCAATGAAAAAAATTGGTATTATTGATGCGATTATTCCGCGCTATAGAAGTACATATTTTCAACATATTTTCGCCGGTGGGTATTCTGCAGGTTATTATGCTTATATCTGGTCTGAAGTATTGGATTCGGATGCTTTTGCAGCTTTCAAGGAAAAATCATTGTACGATCAAGTGACAGCAGATTCTTTCCGTAAGAATATCCTTGAAAAAGGAGGTACAGATGATCCTGCTAAGATGTACCGTACGTTTAGAGGTACAGATCCAGATCCAAAATATCTATTGAAAAAGAGAGGTTTAAACTAATGCTCACTAATCAAAAAAAGGCGATATAGAAATATATCGCCTTTTTTTTGTTCAGGTACTTGTTATTCTAAAAACTATTCTTACATTTGAATGTTATTTATAATGAGTCTAAATAAAAGAGGTGCTATGTGTGACACAAAAATTCTAAGCCAAAGAGGAGATACCCATATTAGTGTTTGCCATAAGTGTCAAACCTACTATATCTGGCAACAAAGTTTTGTATTGACATTTACGAAGAATAAATTCTTCGATTTCTTGAATATTACAAAAAGTAATGGTGATGAACTCTTTTTTAGTACATTTCCAGATGGTGAATTTCGATTGATCATGAAAACACCTTATCCAGATATCGTGTTTTCATTTGACGAGGAACAATGGCAGAATTTCAGAGATGCGCTCCAAGAATCTTATTACATGAATGAGTTTTATGGAATGCTGAATAATTAAGATAAAAAGTCCTGTTGCATCGCTTGTGTTTCATCTCTCTTTCCTTATGCGTTGACAACAGGCACAAACAAAACCCTCAGTTATAGTTGCATACACTTATGCAACTATATACTGAGGGTTCTTTTTTAACTATATATTGATTACTCGCCTATCGCGTAATATTTAAAATCAAGGTCTTCAAGTTTCTTACGGTTTAATAGTTTACGGCCATCGAACACAAATGCAGGCTTTTTCATGTACTCCTTGATTTTGGCCCAGTCATAGTTCTTAAATTCATCCCATTCAGTCAATACTGCAATTGCATGTGCGTCATTGCAAGCCTCATAGGCGGTATTGACCACTTTTACCAAGGCCCTGTTTTCTTCCGAAGATCGGGTGTTCAGATAATCGAGGTCGGCATAGATGCGTTCAGCAGAAACTTTAGGATCGTAGACCGTGATTTCAGCTTGTTCACTCAATAGATAATCAGCCACATAGATCGCTGCAGATTCACGCGTATCATTCGTGTCTTTTTTGAATGCCCAGCCTAAGAATGCAATCTTTTTGCCCGATACAGTATTATACAATGTTTGGATAATATTGTCCGCAAATCGTTGTTTTTGATAATCATTCATCAAAATCACCTGATCCCAATACTCGGCAACCTCTGTGAGACCGTAACTCCGTGCGATATAAACTAAATTGAGGATATCTTTTTGAAAACAAGAGCCCCCGAAACCTACAGAAGCTTTCAGAAATTTGGATCCAATTCTGGAATCCATACCGATCGCCTTGGAAACTTCATCTACATTCGCGCCTGTTTTCTCGCATAGTGCCGAAATAGAGTTAATGGAGGAGACACGTTGTGCTAAAAAGGCATTTGCGGTTAGTTTTGACAGTTCGGACGACCAAAGGTTTGTTGTGAGAATCTTGTCGCGACTTACCCAATGTGCATAGATATCGACCAATGCAGCAATAGCTTCATCATTCTCTCCACCTATAAGCACGCGGTCTGGATTGATTAAATCCTGTATCGCTGTTCCTTCAGCCAAAAATTCAGGGTTGGAAAGAATATGGAAATTAACACCATTACCTGTGTTATCCAGGATACTTTTTAACGCTGCCGCTGTGCGAACGGGTAAAGTCGATTTTTCAACGACAATTTTGTCGTTTTTGGCAACCGCCGCAATCTGCCGCGCACAAAGTTCAATATACTTTAAGTCCGCAGCCATTCCCTTGCCTTTTCCGTAATTCTTAGTCGGTGTATTGACCGAAATAAAAATCATGTCGGCCTCGTCGATAGCTTTTTCGATATCGGTTGAGAAAAACAAATTACGATTACGCGCTTCTGCAACAATCTCTTGTAAGCCTGGCTCGTACACAGGAAGGTTGTCAAGATTCTCATCATTCCAGGCCGCGATACGGGCTGCATTGACGTCGACGATCGTAATCTCAATATGTGGACATTGTTTTGCAACAACCGACATGGTAGGTCCACCGACATAACCAGCACCGATACAGCATATTTTCTTGATTGTTTTGCTCATTTTGATTATCTTAATCAGCTATAAATTGAAGAACAAACTTAGATAAATTGCTTTTGATATGCAATACAAAGCATAGCATATCAAAACAATTTATTTATAGGAGCTGGCTCATCACTTGTTCTGCTTTCTATTTGCCTCATTGTCCTTATGCAATGCTATTAAAGAAGCCATTTCGTAGTGGAGATGCAAAAGATTTATTCTAATTTTACATTAAAAAAGAAACGTTTTGATAAAGCAGGAAGTTATTGATAAGGTACTGGAAACAGCACGGATAGAAGAGGTGGTGGGAGACTTCGTTGATTTAAAGAAACGGGGAACTTCTTTGATCGGAAATTGTCCTTTTCACCATGAAAAGACACCCTCCTTCCACGTTTCTGTTTCGAAGGGTATCTATAAGTGTTTTGGTTGTGGTGTCGGTGGGGATTCCCTTAAATTCGTCATGGAACTGGAAAAGTTCTCTTACCCGGAAGCCATTCGTTATTTAGCCGATAAATATTCCATTCAAATTGAAGAAGTCGAGCGTTCTCCAGCCCAGCTTGCCGCGCAGGATAAACGGGAAAGTCTATATGTGCTAAGCGCTTGGGCCAGTAAATTCTTCGCCGAACAACTCTGGAAAACTGAAATGGGACAGGTCATCGGGCTCAACTATTTCAAGGAGCGCGGCTACCGTGAGGATATCATCAAAAAATTTGAATTGGGTTATTCGCCTGAGGAATGGACGGCATTGGTCGATAAAGCACAGGTAGCTGGTTTTCACCCAGATTATTTGGCCGCGAGTGGTTTGGCTATTGAACGCGATGATAAATCTTTATATGATCGTTTCCGTGGCCGAGTCATGTTTCCGATTCATAACCTGACAGGACGTGTCATTGGCTTTGGTGGTCGGACACTAAAGACTGATAAAAAAGTTGCCAAATATGTAAACTCTCCCGAAAGCGAAATCTACCATAAATCCGATGTGCTGTATGGACTGAATTTTGCCAAGAAGGCAATTATGGAAGAGGATAATTGCTACTTGGTAGAGGGGTATGCAGATGTTCTTTCGGTACATCAAGCTGGAGTCGAAAATGTTGTTTCCTCCTCGGGAACTTCGTTGACAACAGGTCAGATCAAGCTTATTTCCAGATTCACAAAAAATGTGACCATACTTTATGATGGGGATGAAGCAGGGATCAAAGCCTCCCTACGCGGTACAGATATGCTGCTCGAAGAAGGCTTAAACGTTAAGGTACTGCTTTTTCCCGACGGTAATGATCCCGACTCTTACGTGCAAAAGTTTGGTGCCACGGCTTTTAAAGATTATGTCAAATCCAATCAGCAGGACTTCATTTTCTACAAAACGAATATTTTGCTTCGCGATGCCAATAACGATCCCATAAAAAGGGCCGAGGTTATTCGCGATGTGGTCGAAAGTATTGCATTGATTCCCGATGAAATTAAGGTTTCTGTTTTTATCCGGGAATGTAGCAGCCTTTTGGATATCGAAGAGCGTATTTTGTTGACTGAACTCAACAAGATTAGGCTCAATAGAGCAAAGAAGGCGGATAAGGATGCTGCTCGTAAACCTCAGAGTCCGCCGCCAAATACAGGGATGCCCCCTTTCGGAATGGACGGACCACCGCCGGATTTCTTTATGACAGATGATGAAAGGGGGGGATTACCTCCCATAGAGTCTGTAGAACAGCCGGCACAGCTGACTTCGGAAATTCTCCAGGAACGTGAGATCGTCCGTATTTTAATCAACTATGGTGATTATCTGGCAACCTGGGAAGGTGACGGTGATATTCCAGTTGCAGGACTGCTATTGGGAAATATCAGCGACATTGAATTTAAGGATAAAGCTGCGGCTTATATTTTAAACGTCTATAGAGAAGCTGCGGAAAAATACGAAATTCCAGATACGAAACAATTCTATTCAAATTCTGACCCTGCTATAGCAGATTTGGCGATCAATTGCGTTGCCAGTAAATATTCGCTCAGCGAAAATTGGAATGACGATAAGCGTAAAATTTATGTAACGCAAGAATACGAACATCTAAAACAACTTGTCGTTACAGCGATCTATCGGATCAAGAAACGTAAGATCGAAGCAGAAATGCATCATATTCGCGAAGAAATGAAACATGAACAAGATGTGGCCAACCTGGAAGTCCTTATTTTTAAATATCAGAAATTAAAAGAAGCCGAACGCCTATTAGGCGGCTTTCTGGGCAACACTATTGTAAAGTAATCTTTGATATGGCAAAGCATCTTGAAACGGGCGAATGGGGCGAGCAGATGGCTATGGAATACCTCGTCAAGATAGGCTATAAAATAGTGTTAAGAAATTGGCGATTTAAGAATTTAGAAGTAGATTTGATTGTCGTGGACAAGGATACCTTGGTATTTGTTGAAGTAAAAACACGATCGGGAACGGATTTCGGCGAACCCTACGAATTTGTAGACCGCAAAAAACAGCGTCTATTGATTCGTGCAGCTCAGGCTTATATTCTTAAAACAGGTTATGTCGGTGAAGTCAGATTTGATGTTGTCGCAATAACAAAATCTCCCAAAACAGCGCTCAATCATATCAAAGATGCGTTTTGGGACAGTTAAGAATACTTACTTATAAATAACTATACATAGATGAGAAAAATCACTTATTTTATGGCAATTGCAGCACTAGCTTTTGCTTCTTGTAAGTCAAAAAAATCAAGTTTGGAATTTGCATCTCCTGGAGCAAATCAAGCTGTTTTAAAAGGTGCTCAGGTCCAATTGAAATTGAAATTTGAATCCGTATCAATGGACTCTGTGGCTTATTTTGTAGATGATAAACATGTTGGGTCATCAACTGACACAACGGCAATTACAGTTGATACCAAAGACATGGCCTATGGTACACGTAATATTTCCGCCCTGGTATACAATGCTGGAAAACCCGATTCTGTTTCAAGTACATTTTATGTTGTACCTGAAAATGCGAAGAACTATGGTTTTGAGGTGGTCAACAAATACCCGCACGATACCACAGCTTTTACACAAGGGCTACAGTTTGCGGATGGTATTCTCTACGAATCCAATGGCCGTTATGGAGAGTCCAACTTGAGAAAGGTCGATCTAAAAACAGGCAAAGTACTCCAAGAGATCAAATTTGATGAAAAGACTTTTGCCGAAGGAATGACATTGGTTGGTAATAAGTTATTTATGTTGACTTGGCAACAGGGAGAAGGATATGTCTTTGATAAAAACTCTTTTGTCAAGGAAAGTTCCTTTAAATATGAAAATAGTAAAGAAGGATGGGGCTTGACTTACGATGGACAGCATTTGATAAAGTCTGACGGCTCCAATAAATTATTCTTTTTAGATGCAACAACCGGTAAGGAGCTAAATGCTATCGGAGTTTACGATGAAGCTGGGCCGGTGGATGAACTTAATGAACTGGAATATATAGACGGCAAAGTCTACGCAAATGTCTATCAAAAGGATGTTATTGTTATTATCAATCCTCAAACAGGAGCGGTAGAAGGACGGATTAATCTTGTTGGTATCTATGAGCATACTTCCGCTTATGACAATGAATTGAATGGAATTGCTTACGATCAAGCTGGAAAACGTCTTTTTATAACAGGGAAGTTATGGAATACATTATTTGAGATCAAGACAGTTGAAAAATAAATGAACGTCAGGTCTTGATCCTTTTTCCTGAGGTCGACACAATTGTAAGTTTGTATAAAATTAGAAGGGGGTATCCAAAAGATTGGAAGGCCCCTTTTTCGTGCAACTTAATCCGTACTCCCCTCCTGCATTATTTTGGAGGTTCAGTTCTCAAAGGGTTTGATTTGGCTTTTGCGCACCTTCCTTTTTATCGCACCCACTCTCCTTTGAAGTAGGGATGTTATAGCGTGAAACTTTCAATTCGACCTTTTGTATACGGCGCTACAGCCGATTACTTTTTAATACTGTATAGAGCGTATTATTATGTGAGCAGATCTCTCGGAACGTCGCTCCAATAAAGAAGAGCAGGAGTTGCCCCTTCTATATGTACAGCAGGGGTGAATTAGTCTAGAATAGCCTAGGTTGGCTGATGAAGAGATCACATTAACTGAATGCCCCAAACCTTACACGATTTCAATAGCATTAACGACGGCCGTAGAGAACTGAAAATCCTTTTGAACCGGTAGAAAAAAATAGGAAGCAAAAAAAAAGGAATGAAGTGTTAATCTTCATTCCTTTTTTTATATTGATTTTATTTCGATTAATAAATCGGCGTAAACATCCAAGTATCGTCAAAACGAGATGAACCGTTAAGTCCAGTTGTGATGTAACCATTGTTTCCTACAGCGAATCCAATAGCATCTTGACGTGCAGAGCCTGCAAAAGCACCGTTATCGTTTGTCCAGTAGTCACCAGAAATATTATATTTCCATGTGCTGTTGATAACCGCATTTTTGTAACCACCAACAACGAATGGCGTACCATTGATCGCGAAAGCAGAAGCATTCGAACGAGTCAAATCGTAAGTATATGAATTATCAGCTCTATTTAAATCGTTCAATTTAGTCCATTTGCTACCATCAAATTTGTAGAAATCTTTTGGATAAGAACCGTTAGAGATACCACCACCTACATAAGCTACATTGTTAACAACAAAAGAGAAAGCTGCTTTTCTTTTCGCTGAAAATGGAGCATCACTGATTGCTTGCCAAGTATTTGCAGCAGGGTCGTATTTGTAGAACTCATTGGTATTTGTTGTGCCACCGTTCACGACAGTTTCACCTGTACCGACATAGGCCGCACCGTTTAAGGTAAAAGCCACTGCATTAGACAAAGCAATAGGAAGTGGAGCAATGCTTGACCAAGCACCTTTTCCGCCATTAGCTGTAGGGTCAAACTTGTAGAAATCTGTTAGGTTGTTTGTTCCATCATTTCCACCACCAACATAACCGACATTACCAATGGAAAAACCGATGGCACCGTTTCTCTCAACACCTGTGAAAGGTGCTTTTTCAGCCCAAGTATCTGACGCTGCGTCATACGCATACGTGTCTTTTACACGGAAAGGTTTACCACCAGCATTGCTTGCTAGACCAGTAGTGACATATGCAACGTTATTTATTAAAAAGCTAGCAGCAGATGAAGTTTGTGGCCCTTTAAAAGCAGCTTTTGCAAACCATTCGTCTGATTTGGTTGTGCTGTCGTCACTTTTTTTACAAGAAGAGATAGTTGTAACTGTAAATACAAAAGCTAATAAAACGAGTAGCCAATTTTTCTTGTTCATAAATTATTGAAATTTAGTATAAAGGATGTTTAATTTAATTTTCGGATCATTCTCATTATCTTTTGCCAATATTAATCTATTTCCTGTTGAAAACAAACCCGATGTTGGTAAAGATAGATATAATGAAGTATTATTGTATGCTGTTGTTTTAATTTTTGTCAAATATTCAATCAGATTGAAGGTATAAGTTCCATTAGAACCAAAATCATTCCCGCGCACTAACGTTGCTTGTTGTGTTGTTGTTGAATAAGGCGACGTTAACAAACTGATCGGATTCCCATTATTACTTGCCACCATTAAGACCAAACTTTGAGGCTGATCAAAAATGCTTGTGGCGCCGTTAGGAACTTCAATGACAAGCTCAGCTTTATTAATCGCAATGGATGGATTGTTCACCAATTCCAATAACGTTGGAAACTCAATTTTTGCTACAACACCAGTTGAGCCTTCTAAAAACACATTTCCATCAGTTTGTTGACTCGCAATTTGAGGATTTTTTAAGGTCATCGGTGCAAACTTTGTTGCAGAGCGATCCGCTTCAATGTGATTATACTGGTAAGCTTTGTTATCAATCGAAAAATATTGTTTGCCAACGGATTTTGTACCTTCATTATTCAGGAATGAATAATGAACCTGTAAAAATACGGTGTCCTTGAATCCAATTACTGCCGTATTGCCATTATCAGGAACAAGGGCCAATCCTTTGAAATACTCCTGGAAACTTGTGCTATTCTGAATCCGGTTATCATTATTTTTGATCATCGTAAACAGCTCATTGCTAATGCTGTTGTTGAATCTAAAAAATAAGGAATCTGCCGATTGTATACGCGGTCTAAAGGAAAGTTGTGCCAATGGTGTATTTTCATAGGCAAACTTTTGTTTACTGAATATCGCTGCAGAAGTGACAAAAACAGGGCGTTCATCAACTGGCTTGGTTAAATCAATCTGAGTTTGTGTAATTTCTTCTGTGACACGATGAACCGATATCTTTTGTACTTTCGTTGTATCACCGTAAGAGTACTTGTTTGGCGTCAATACCAGAGTCACCGAATCCAAAACCGCATCATCAGGTATAGAAGCATTGCTTATCGTTCCCACGCCTAAGCGCATATAAGCGGTAGACGTCATGCTACCCGTAACAGCATTGCTATTCTTTCCGACAAGCATTGTTCCAGTAGAAGAAGTCGGAATATCATCCAATTGATAAGTCGAAACTTTGGCGGAAACCGTATCAATTGGTACTAAACCGATTGTTTCATCTCTTGAACTATCCAATGAGAGCGAAATGTCTTTATTACAACCGACGAAAGCGGCCAATGTAAAAAGTGGAAGTAAAAATTGAATACTACGTCTCTTAAAGTCTTTAATCATATTAATTTTTGAATAGTGCAAAAGTAATCAATGCGAACTGTTAATCAGTGTTATATTTTGTTAAATATGGTTAATTACCACAGCGATTGCAAATCTAGTAATTTAAATTTGTTTTAGTTATGGGTAGAAGATTTAAATTACTGATCAGTTTGATCGTTTTAATAGGGGCAGGAATTACTGTAGTGCTAGGCTTTTGGCTTTATGGAAGTTATACCAATCGTCGCGACCTGTTCCTTTCTACCGCAGAGCGTTCACTCTTCAATGCTGTTCAGGAGGCATACCAAGCGCGCAATGGTGATCGGAAGTTAGATGGCCCCGAGGCTGATCGGAATCGCCTCCTCCAAGATGTAAAACGAGAGCTTCTGGGCTTATTGCCAGCTACTGAACTCGATAAGGCTTTACAACGTGTAAGCGCCGAACGACCTAAAAACGAGCGATTTGATCGCGAGATCCACAGTAGGCGGGAGAAAATGTTTCCCAAAGACCGGGAAGGGCAAGGCGCAATTATCCCGCCCTTTCTGTTCCGGGACTTTGAGATGAACAAAGCTAATCTGGATTTGATCGAAAGGAAGTTTAAAGAATCCCTGAACAATAAGAGCATAGCAGTACCATTTGAAATGGCTATTGTCACGATTCCACACGATCAAATCAAAGATGTACGACGCAAATACCGCGAAGCAAATCTTGCTTGGACGAGACCCATGATGGTTAATCCCATAAAAAATGAATTTCTTGTTATCAAGTTTCAGGAGGATTGGAAGTATTTGCTGTATAGCTTAAGTTGGCAGCTGTTGATCTCACTGCTTTTGATTGGACTGCTGCTTGGGACATTCTTCTATTTGATGAAAACCATTCTCAACCAAAATAAGATGGCCGAGCTGCGTAAGAACTTTGTCGATAACATGACGCATGAACTAAAAACACCGGTTTCCACTGTGATGGCAGCTATAGAAGCGATACAGTTGTATGGTGTACAGGATGACCGAGAAAAGATGAATCGTTATCTGAATATCTCCAGAAAAGAACTGGAGCATCTGTCCAATATGATTGAAAAAGTGCTTCAGATGGATATTGATGCAACGAGAGGGATTGTGCTGCAGCGTTCTGATTTTGATCTTGTCGCGATGGTGAAAGGAGCCATTGAAGTTGCGCAGCTGAATAAGGCCAAGCAAGTGGACTTTAAGCTCATTGCCGTTCCAAGTGAGATAAGGATTAATGGCGATGAAGCCCACTTAAAAAATGTGATCAATAATTTACTGGAAAACGCGATGAAATATGCTGGACAGCACGTTTATATTGAGGTAGAAGTGAAGGAAATGAAAGAAAATGTCCATATTCGTATTACAGATAATGGTAACGGAATATCCGCAGAATACCATAATCAAATCTTTGATATGTTCTTTCGGGTTCCTTCCGGTAATCTGCACGATGTGAAGGGTTTTGGCTTGGGGCTTGCTTATGTCAAGCAGGTTGTAAAAAGGCACGAGGGCAAGATCACAGTGGACAGTGAGCTGGAAAAAGGGAGTACCTTTAATATCCGATTACCTTACAAATAAAAAGCAATATTTATATTTCAGAAAGAAAATAGGGCCGTTTATCGGACAGTAATTAGGCTGATTTATCCTAAAGATTTCTTAGAAACAAAGCCGAAATATATTTTGATTGAATGACAACGCTATGATTGAAATTTTATATGTAGAAGATGAGCCAAGTCTCGGAATGATTGTTGCCGATAGCTTAGAAGCCAATGGGTTTCATGTTACCCATTGTAGTAATGGTCACGAAGCCATGGAAGCATTTACAGCCGCACGGCCAGATATTTTGGTGGTCGATGTCATGATGCCCGTGATGGACGGCTTTACATTGGCAACAAAAATACGCGAGTCCGATACGCAGGTACCCATTATCTTCTTGACAGCCAAAGTGCAGACGGAGGATGTGGTGCGGGGATTTCGTTTGGGCGGAGACGATTACGTCAAAAAACCATTTAAGATCGAAGAATTGGTTGTGCGGATAGAATCCTTATTAAAAAACAGCCCCAAAATGTTATTCGGCCAAAAGCTGATGATTGGAGACTATAGTCTCGATAGTTTAAAACATCAATTGACCTATCAAGGTGAGGTGCTTAAGCTGTCTTTCCGTGAAAGTGAACTGCTGCGGAAGTTATACGAACAAAAAGATAAGGTCATTCCACGCGAGGATATCATGCGTGCCTATTGGAGCCATGATAAGTATTTTACAGGACGAAGCTTGGATGTATTTATCAGCCGGATACGAAAGTATCTCAGCCAAGATAACCGAATCAAGATAACCAATGTCAGAGGGGTAGGGTACATGCTTACTGTGGATTGACTGATTGATTGATTGATGATGTGTTCCATGTGGAGTGGCAATGATGGCGCATATTAACGACGGGTTTTTATCTCTCCTTTTCCGCCAAGCCCCCGAATGTGGTAGGTAAAACTTAATATGGCGTAGCGTGTTATTGCATTGGATTGGGATACACGTACCCAAAGATCATTGACCTGCTGATTGATGTTTTTATTGTCATTAAATAGATCAAATACCGTAAGATTGATCTCGGCATTCCTGCGTTTGAACAATTTCTTGCCGATAGAGACATTCCACAATAAACTTGTTGTACTGGGTGAGTTCAGGATGCTGCCATTGTATAGGTAGTTGAACGTTGAATTGAGTGTCCAGGTCTTTAGTAAAGTCAACGCGATCGAATTACCTAGGGTATGTTTATAAACCGAATAATTCGATTTTTCGCTGGCTGAGTTCTTGGAGAAGGCGATGTTTCCATTGTAATCCAATCCGATGATGACATCCTTGCTGAATGCCGTGTTTACACCGATTCGTTGACTTAAACCGTACGTTTGCGCATTGACCTTTTCGAGATTCAATAAAGTGTAATTCTGGTTGAAATAGAGGTTATTGTTTAGGTTGAAGTTAAGTTTCAACAGTTCAGAACGGTATCCAAGGCTATTTTGCCATTTGAGGTTATAAACACCATTGAAATTTTCGGGCCTTATATATTGCCCCCCTGGGCCGAGGACGATGTCCTCAGTGATCGCGAATGCTGAATCTGTGGTAAAAATGGTATTAGAGATTTTATGTTCAATAAAATCTGCTGTAAAGTCAGAAGTGAAACTTCTGCCCGAGGCTTTATTGATTGATCTAAACTGTACCACAAGGTTGTGATCATATTCTTGCTTAAGATCTGGATTTCCGGAGCTAATGCGCAGTGGATTTTGATTGTCTATAAAATCTTGCAATTGCTCTATGGAAGGGGTATTTGTCTTTGCATTATACCGAAGTTCGACCCGAGTATCTTTATTGAAATTATATTGGAAGTTGAGGTTAGGTAGTAGGCTATTGAAACGGCTTTTTGTGGTCAGTATATTCGGAAACAATTTGTCATTGACCTGTGATGCCGTCTGATAATCTAAACCAATCTGAAATCTCACGCTATCCTTTTTGTTAAATAAGTAAGAAACCCCACCGCTATGGTAAACAAAATCATTCCGGAATTCATTGGAAAGACG
This sequence comes from Sphingobacterium multivorum, assembly GCF_039511225.1. Classification (NCBI taxonomy): domain Bacteria; kingdom Pseudomonadati; phylum Bacteroidota; class Sphingobacteriia; order Sphingobacteriales; family Sphingobacteriaceae; genus Sphingobacterium; species Sphingobacterium multivorum. Next base: position 5,658,044 of record NZ_CP154261.1, on the reverse strand, counting down.
GTTTTTTAATTCACCTAGCTGGCCTGTTTCGGCCAGAAATTCATAAGTCTTGCGGTCCGAATAGCGTGCCGTATTCCGAAACGTATAATTCCCTTGCAACCGGGAATATGTACCGAGCATCTCGGTGTAAGCTATCTTTGAGCGAAGACCATTAGTGTCACCATTCGAGTAATTCCTGTTGTTGACGGTGTCGACTCGATTAAATAATCCATCTTTATAATACGAGTTTAGTGCAAAATTTGTTGCATGACTCTTGTTGCTGCTAAATGAACCACTGATATTAAAACTGATCGTTCGACCAGGTTTGTTGAGTCTCCGCATGTAAGTGAGGTCTCCGCCCCAGTTGAAATTTTCCCCGAAACTGTTGTTCCTACGATCTGAACTATTAAGCATCTCGGCAAGATTTAATAATGTATTTCCTTTAGAGCTGCTGTTTCTATCGTTACGCTGATAGGAAAAATTAGGCTGAAAGTCCAGTTTTTGAATCGAATCTATCTTCCAGTTTGCGCGGATTGCTAACGCATGATTGTTGCTGTATGTGCTGTTTAATTGATCCTGATTGTTGATTTGGTTGGCCCGATTGCCTGCCGTATATTCTGTTTTACTTTGGCTGAGGATAGTATTGTCCGTATAGTTGTAGGTATAATTTGCATTGAAGTCCATTCGGTCATTGAAAAAACGATCCAAATAGTTGAAGCCAGTGTTGAAGCGTGTCGTTACGCCCTGCCCGGTACGCCCTCTGGTGTTGCCGCGGGGTGCAAAACCATTGGGCTGGTTGACGTTGTTGGTATTTATGTTGATAGCATACTGACGTTTGGGATTCATTTTGGTCACCTGGGTATTTATGGCATATTTCTGGTCGGGACCTACTCCCCCGGAGAGCTTGCCAAAATAGGATTTTCTTTTATCGGGCTTGGTGACAATATTGATTACTTTCATGCGCTTCCCGTCGTCAAAACCACTAAATTTAGCCTGCTCGGTTTTGTCATCTATAATTTGAATCTTGGCAATAACATCGGCCGGAAGATTTTTGAGGGCCACCTTAGGATCTGTACTAAAAAACTCCCGGCCATCAATAATAATCTTATTGACAGGCTCGCCCTGAGCCTTTACATTGCCGTCTTCATCAATTTCAACACCAGGAATCTGTTTAACCAACTCGTCCGCATCTGCAAAATCCTGTGTGACGTATTTCTTGGTGTCAAACTCCAGCGTATCTCCTTTAACCTGTATACTGCTCGAAGAAATGTTAATTTCATCCAGTACAATCTCGGCATTAGTGAGTTTAAACGTTAGATCGATTGTCTGGCCCATTAGTTTTACGCGCCGAAGATCCATGGAGTAGCCCATCGGCTGTGTGCTGACCAGATAATCTCCATTGGGGAGGCTGCTGCTGCTAAACCTGCCTAAAATGTCTGTTGGGACCTGAACTTTACTGGAATCTTTTACTGCGATAATGGTGATGCTTGCACCTTTAATAGGTTGCGAAGTCGTATGATCAAGCAACTTGCCCGTAATATACTGTTGGGCGTACGCGGTTTTCCCCAATAACGATAAGCAAATAAAAAAGAGCAAAATGGTCCAAAGCTTGATCTTCATCGGTCGAGGTGAAAATATGTTCTAATGTGTTGTTGACGGTTATATAATTTTATTTCTCAAAAATAGGGCACTATTTGTTACGAATTATTATCATTTTAGTTACAATAAACCCAAGTGAATGGAAAGATTAGATATATTTGCAGTAGAATTATAAAATCAACTGAACAGGACCGTATAACGATCTAGTGACAATACGGATACAGATTAAAAAAATAAGAGATGAAAGAAAGTGTTTTGAGTAGAAAAGAGCGTATTATGAAAGAAGCATTGTTGCTTTTCTCAGAGCAAGGCTATACGAATACCTCTACCAAAACGATTGCCCAAAATGCGGGAGTCTCCGAAGCATTAATCTTCAAACATTTTGGGAATAAAGACGCCCTGTTGGTTTATTTGATTAAATCCGGTTATCGTAAGGTTCTTACACATCACCGCGGCATGATGACCTATCGTGAGCCAAAAGAATTTCTGCGCACGATGATCAATCTACCAGGCAAGCTAGTCAGTGCAGAACCCATATTTTGGAGATTGCAGGAGCGTCTGTCTCATCACCCTTTTTCCAAACAGCAGCACGAACAATTTATGAAACCTGTTCAGCCTATTATCCACCGTGCTTTTAAAGAACTGGGGTATGAGAGTCCCGAGTTTGAAACGGAATTCCTATTACTGATCATAGATACCCTATGGAAAAAAGAGGCTATTGGAGAACTCGAAAATACCATGGAGCTGACCCTCTTCTTGGAGAAAAAGTATAACCTGATATAGTCATTATTGCCAAGTAATTGCATTTTTCTAGACCTGTTTCAGTAGGCATAGTATTGCTGTATTGTGCACAAAAGTTTACCGCCTCACAATTGCGCAGGACAATAGCGTCCAATATATCGCTGCCGAGGTAATTCCATGTATGGTCGCGTCACAGCTTGGGATGATACTGTTTATCGTATTATCGCCGCATAGCATTCCTGTTATTGTTGCTTCCAGTAATCGAGTGGGTATATTTCAAAGCTTCGTATCCTAGTGTATTGCTGTTTTATGCGTTTTTATATAAAATTGTTGCAAAAACAATTTCATATTGTCCGAAATAATAACGTCCTTAGTATTTCTATTTTAAATACATTATACAAACTAATTTATGTTCAAAAAACTCGGTCTGGGAATATTGGCATTAGTCGGCACAATTTCTTTTTTGAAAGCTCAGGACAAAAAAGATTTTGTGAAATACATCAACTCCCAGCATGCATGGGTCGATGCGGTATTCAATACGTTGACGCCAAAAGAAAAAGTCGCACAGCTATTTTTGGTTAGGGCACACACCAATTTAGGACAGAAATATATTGACTCCGTGGCTCAGGTTATACAGGATCAACATTTGGGCGGTCTCGTTGTTTTTCAGGGTGGTCCTGTCCGCCATGTCGATATGTTCAATCGGTATCAATCCCTGTCCAAGGTCCCTTTGATGGTGACATTTGATGGCGAGTGGGGATTAGGCATGCGTATGCCGGATTCTACGTTGTCGTTCCCTTATCAGATGACTTTAGGAGCCGTTCAGGATAATCAGCTGATCTATCGCATGGGACGTGAGGTTGCTTTAGACTTCCAACGTATAGGTATGCATTTCAATTTTGCCCCCGATGTGGATATCAACAATAACCCTAAAAATCCCGTCATCGGTATTCGCTCCTTTGGTGATAATAAATATAATGTAACCCAGAAAGCTAAAGCGTATATGGACGGTATGGTGGATGGTGGTATCCTGGCTTCCATTAAACACTTCCCGGGGCATGGCGATACAGATGTGGATTCTCATTATGATCTGCCGCAACTACCATTCGACAAAAAACGCTTGGATACCCTGGAGTTGTATCCGTTCAAAGAGCTTATCAAAGCTGGCGCTCCTGCTGTTATGGTGGCCCACATGAACATTCCGAGTTTAGATGACACACCTAATATGCCGTCTTCCATCTCTAAAAAGGTTGTAACCGATCTTTTGCGCAACGAACTTGGCTTTAAAGGACTAACAGTCACTGACGCAATGGATATGAAAGGTGTAAAGAAGTTTTTTCCAAATGGAGAAGCCGACGTACAGGCAATTATTGCGGGGCATGATTTACTTGAAGTGTCCGAGAATAGCAAGCGTGCGATCGATTTGATTGTAAAAGCTATTGAAGAAGGACGTATCGCGCAGGCTGATATTGATGCGCGTGTAAAACGAGTGCTTGCCGCTAAGCTCTGGCTTGGTTTAGATAAATATCAGTCGACTTCACAACAGAATCTATACCATGATTTGCATCGCGCCTCAGCAGTTCAGCTTATTGACGAGCTGTCTAATGCAGCGATCACCGCTTTGAACTCAACAGAAAAATTAAAATCCTTCAAAAAGGATTTACCTACGGCTATTATCAACATTGGTATTACAGCCAATCAGACTTTCCAAAATGAATTGGCTAGTGCGCTAACAAATGAAACGCAATATTTCATCACGGATAGCACAAGTAAGGAAGATATCAAGCGCCTTACCAAAGAAATCAAGAAGAACAAACAATTTATTATTGCCGTACACGATACGAGACTTCGTCCACGTCCGACCATGGTATTAAATAAAGATGTTCAGGGCCTGATGAAGAAATTTGCGAAAAAATCAATCCTGACTTTATTTACCAATGCCTATGCTGTGGATGGATTTGAAGCATCGAAAAAAGCAAAAACAATTTTGCTGGCCTATCAAAATGATGCCTTCATGCAGAAAGCGGCGGTGAAAACTATTTTAGGGCAAAATACGCCGAAAGGAAAACTCCCTGTCACGATCAACAAAAAATTTAAATACGGACAGGGGAAATAACGTATTTTAAAATCACACTAACACGGTACCTCTTCCAAAAATGGCCTCGCTGCAATTGCAAAGCCATTTCGGAAGAGGTATTTTTTTAGCAGCACTTAAATCTCTTCATTGGCGGTCCTGCTATCGGAGGGCTTACTTTCATTTTTCATGCGATCAATCGCTGTCACAACATACTTATACTGTTGATGTTGTTTGATATCGTCATCGGTATATTGAAGTTTATCCCCGTCAAAAGTGATAAAAATGATTTTCCCAGGATCCTTGAGACTTACTTTTTCGTTAAGGTTGAATCGATAGATCACGTAGCCATAAGCCGACTCCCCATCAGTGGCCGCATCCGGTTTTTGCCAAAATAAGGTGTTCATTTTACCATTGGATGAATTTTTCACCAGCAGGCCAAAAGGTGCATTGGGTGGGATACTATCTAACCAAGGCATGGTAGGGGGTAAAGCCGGTGTACGGTACAGGTCATTTCGCATGGAATCCTGCAGTCCAACAAGATTGTCCGTAAGTGATTTGGAACTGAAATAAATACTTCCCGCCACATCGTGCTCCTCCCTTAAGTGGCGTACCTGTCTGGGGATCTGACTGCGGTCTGTCCAGCCGATTTTATTTTCGGTAACACGATAAGCTCCATGCCCGACATAAAAGTGACGGCCATAGGTGTGTTTCTGCCACCAGTCAACCAAGATCTCATAGGCTGCTGCGCGATTTTTGAAAGGAAAGTAGATCTGTGGATTGATATAATCGATCCAACCTTCCTGCATCCATTTGACACCGTCAGCATACAGTTCCCGGTAAGCACTCAGACCACGGGTATCTGACCCGGCACTGTTATTTTCTTTGTTGTCCCATACCCCACAAGGACTAATGCCATATTTGACATATGGTTTTATCTTTTTGATGGCAACGCCAAGATCGTGCACCAGCAGGTTGACATTGTTGCGGCGCCAGTCGTCAATTTTCTCAATCCCATTATTATATTGACCAAAGGTAATCTGATCCGGTACCGGTGTATTTCTGCTATCGGGATAGGGATAAAAATAATCATCGAAATGAATGCCATCTACATCGTAGTTTTTGACCACATCTATGATGACATCAATAATATATTTGCGAACTTCCGGAATACCTGGGTTGAAAAGCTTCTTGCCAGCATAGGTGAAGAACCATTCCGGGTGACGCTTAGTAATATGGTCATCCGAAAAATGAGCCGGATTTAATGTTGTCGAAGCACGGTACGGATTGAACCAGGCATGTAGTTCCATCCCTCTTTTGTGAGCCTCGGTAATGGCAAATTCCAGAGGATCATAGAATGGCGATGGAGGCAGGCCTTGTTTTCCGGTTAGATATCTACTCCATGGTTCTCTGCCCTTCGCGTAAAATGCGTCGGCAGCCGGACGTACCTGCAAAATAATGGCATTCAGTCCCGCGCTGCGGTGCTGGTCCAGTAAATCAATAAACTCCTGTTTTTGCTGTGCGACATTATTGCCCGCTTTGACAGAGGGCCAGTCAATATTACCTATGGTTGCAACCCAGACGCCGCGAAACTCCCGCTTAGGTAGTTGCTGGGAATACGTTCTAATCGAAAATAAACAGATAACAATGGTAAAAAAAGAATATAAATATGTTTTTCCCGTCATTCTATAAATTATAGCCAACAAAGATAGGGAAGCATTTCTTACTTTTTCCCTAAAAAATGTAAGATGTTTGTTGGATACTTGTTAAAAGAACCTGAGCTTGGTTTTCAAATTGATAATAATGCAAATACAAGTAACATTGTACTTTATTTGTGCTAATTTAGATGCGGTTTTCACAAAAGCAATGGCTTGATCGGCTGACCGCAATAAAAAAGATTATGAGCAAAGAACAAATATCCGTTTTTGACATGTTTAAGATTGGTATAGGACCCTCGAGTTCGCATACCTTGGGACCTTGGCGTGCAGCCCAGCAATTTACAGCTGTTCTCAGGTCAAAAGGTGTCTTGCATGAAGTCGAACAAGTCAAAATCCTGCTGTATGGTTCTTTGGCCAAAACCGGTGCTGGGCACGGTACCGATATTGCTGTGCTCCTGGGACTAAGTGGAGATGATCCGGTTACCTTTGATGTCAATAGCGTGATGCCCAAGGTCGAGCATATTAAGACTGTCGGTGAACTGGAAGTTGCTGGCGAAAGGACGATTCCTTTTTCCTATCCGGAAGACCTCTTGTTTCTATATGCGGAAAGTTTACCTTTTCACCCCAACGCAGTGACCTTTCAGGCATTCCTATCGAATGGGAAGGCAATGACCGAAACCTATTATTCGATAGGGGGTGGTTTTGTGGTGCAGGAAAATGATACGGAAGGTGTTTTGTCTGAAGTGGACCTCCCGTTTCCTGTCGATACTGCACAGGAACTCTTGCATTGGACGATGAAAACGGGGCTGAAAATCTCTGAGCTGGTCCTTGAAAATGAATGTGCATGGCGTGAGGAAAGTGAAACCGTGGCAGGCGTATTGAATATTTATAAAACAATACATGAATGTATCTACCGGGGCTGTCATACCGGCGGGACATTACCCGGAGGATTGAATGTCGAACGTAGGGCAGCCAAGCTAAATAAGAAATTAATGCAGGGCCGAACCTACCAAGATTACGAGTCCTGGGTAGCGGCCATCCGCGAGGGCGGCCAAAACTTTCAATATATTCTGGATTGGGTAAGTTGTTTTGCACTTGCCGTAAATGAGGAGAACGCCTCTTTCGGACGTGTGGTTACAGCTCCTACCAATGGAGCTTCAGGCGTTATCCCAGCGGTGTTGCAATATTACATTACTTTCCACGACGGAATGCTTGAAAATAAAATTATCCAATTTATTCTTACCGCATCCGAGATCGGATCGATATTTAAGAAAAATGCAACCATTTCAGCCGCAATGGGCGGTTGTCAGGCCGAGATTGGCGTTTCATCAGCGATGGCAGCCGGTGCGCTGACAGAAGTGCTGGGCGGATCACAGCGCCAGGTGCTGATGGCTGCTGAAATTGCCATGGAACATCACCTCGGATTGACATGTGATCCAATCGGTGGACTGGTGCAGATTCCTTGCATCGAACGCAACACAATGGGAGCCATTAAAGCCATTACTGCGGCACAGTTAGCACTGCAATCGAATCCGGATAAAGCAAAAGTAAGTTTGGATACGGTGGTTAAAACCATGTGGGAGACTGCTTTGGATATGAATGCCAAATATAAGGAAACAGCAGATGGTGGATTGGCCGTCAATATTCCATTGAGTTTGCCGGAATGTTAATGACTGCCGAAGTTTTCTCGTTTTTCGTATCTTTGACGCGGTAAAATAGATCTATTCTTATAAAGAGCATAAACGAATGAAATATTGTGCAATCGCCTCCGGCAGTAATGGGAACTGTTATTATGTCGCTAAAGATGATTCTGCTATCTTGATAGATGCTGGAATCAACAGCAAGCATATACACCTGCGGATGTACAATCTGGGTATTTTACCGACTCAGATCAAAGCAATTTTCATTACCCATGAACATTCTGATCATATTAGGGGCCTATCTGTATTTGCCAAAAAATATAATTTACCGGTTTATATTACCAAGGGAAGTTACGATGGCACCCGTTTGCATCTTCCATCCCATTTGGTCCATATCATTTCTCCTGATGAGGTTGTTGAAATTGGAGGACTTAAGGTGTACGGTATTCCCAAATATCACGATGCCAAAGAACCATGCAGCTTTCTAGTCTCAGATGGAACATACAATATCGGTGTCCTGACAGATATTGGACGACCTTGCGAAAATGTGCAGCATGTTATTCAACATTCGGATGTATTGCTCCTGGAATCAAATTATGACGAGGAGATGTTGCGTACAGGACGCTATTCGTATTTTCTGAAAAATCGCATCAGCAGTGGTTGGGGACACCTGTCAAATCGCGTTGCCGTCGAATTGTTTAACGCCTATAAAACCGACCGTCTGAAACATCTTATCCTCACTCACCTCTCCGGCGAAAATAATACAGTCGATCTGGTGCAGCAAACTTTCGAACCACATTGCGAACGTATCCAGCTGCATGTCGCGACACGTTACCAGGAAACAGAATTATTCGACCTGAAACTTGTGCTGGAAAACCATGTGGCATCTTTTTCAATCCTTTCCGCACTCTCTTCCTAACTAACAACGCTCTTTTTGTTCGCTGTATTTCTTCAGTTAAAGCGTAAGAATACTGTAAAATGAAAAAATTAGTTGTTTTAAAAAGATTTCCTGTTATATTTGCTTTGTTTTTAATCAGTCTAAATAATATCTTTTATACTTATTTGGACACAAGAAACAAAAACACCATGTAATAGACGGCAATCTATCACATGGCGTTAATCTACATACAGCGGCAACTGCATGTAGATGACTGAAACAGCACGCTGTGTCAGTTACTCCCGATATACGATATGGAAGAACTTGCAAGATAACGAATTTTATTATTTTATTCGTTGTTAAGCATATGCAACACCTGCAAATTCTCCCATAATAAGTTGAAGAAAACTAAACATCAATCAACATATTATGAAAATTTTAATTTCATTTTTCACATTTCTTACGGTATTACTGTGTAGTCATACTAGTCATGCCCATGCCCTTTGGATTGAATCATCTTCTTATGGAACGTTAAACCAATCCCATGAAGTCAAGGTATATTACGGCGAGTTTGCAACGAATGAAAGAGATCAGGTCGACAAATGGTACTCCGACGTGAAGGACTTCTCATTAATGTTACATGCCCCGGGACAGGAACCCGTCAAGCTTCAATTGACGAATCAAGGCGATCACTTTAGCGGTTCATTCCAACCTACAGCAGCCGGAACCTATTTCCTATCCATTGTTAAAGCACCTAAAGATCTAGGCGGTAAAACGAAATATGAATTTTCTTCCTTAGTGCCTGTTATCGTAGGAAAGTCTGCAACACTCGATTATAAAAATGTAAAAAGCCCATTGCAAATTGAGTTGCTTGGTGCGGCTAACGCAAAAAAGGGGCAACGTATACAAGCAAAGATCACCAGCTTCGGCAAAGCTGTTCCACAGGCCAAAGTTTCTGTTTTTTCGACTACCGGTTGGGGAAAAGAGTTTGTTGCGGACGAGCATGGCATCCTGACATTTGACGCAATATGGGCTGGTCCATACGTCTTGGAAGCAAGTACGTTTGCTGAAACTGCAGGTGAACATGAAGGGAAAGCCTATGCTTCGGCATGGCAGGGAAGTACAACTTTCATTACCGTCAAATAATCGCAGCTATAGCGCAGACAGCATAAGGATCTATCTGAAACGATGGAAACACCAATGGGTCCTTACAAAAAAAGAATATCTAAGCGGTATCTACTATAACAACATCTACCATACTACATTCATGAATAAAACTTTATCCTTTCTAGCTATTCCTATGATTAGTTCGGTGTTTTCTGTTGCACAGGCGCAGACGAACAAAGTCATTGAAGGAATTCTTATCAATGAAAAATCCGAACCTATCACAGGGGCGACAGTAAAATTAAGCAATACGGGTGTGACCACCAGCACAGATAGTGAGGGGCATTTCGCTTTTCATAAGCTTTCATCCAAAACCTATCATATCGAGATTAAAGCGATCGGTTACGGTAAGCATACGATGGAAGTGAACGTAACAGATGAGACGACAAACCTTGGTCCCATCATCTTGAAAGACCAATCGCAAGCTATCGACGAAGTTGCGGTTTATGGTAAATACTATGAGCATTATAAGTTTGACAGTATCTCCGGATCGTTACGCCTTAAAACACCAATCCTAGAGCTGCCTCAAAATATACAGGTTATTTCTTCCGATTTAATGGCAGATCAACAGGTTTTCGACATTGTTGATGGTATTACGCGTAATGTTAGTGGTGCAACACGTCAGGGCCATTGGGACAACCAATATGCCAATATCCGTATGCGTGGCTCTAAGATCCCCGCGTTCCGTAATGGGATGAACATCGAAGCTTCTTGGGGGCCTACAGCCGAAGATGCAAGTATGATCGAACGGATCGAATTTGTAAAAGGACCCGCCGGTTTTATGCTTGCCAATGGCGAACCTGGCGGCTTTTATAATGTGGTAACAAAAAAACCTACCGGAAATACCAAGGGATCTGTTACCCTGAATACAGGGAGCTTCAGTACCTATCGCGCTGCCGTTGATCTGGATGGTAAATTGCGCAAAGATGGCAAACTGCTTTACCGTCTGAATGTGGCCGGACAACAAAAAGATTTTTTTACAAAATATAATTACAGTAACCGGCTTGTTATAGCGCCAGTGGTTACCTATAAAGTAGATTCTTTGACGAACTTAACATTTGAATACACCTACCAAGGGTCTACCTACCTGTCAAATGGTAATTATACGTTCTCACCCAAAGGATTTGCCGATCCGGGTATTGCCAATGACTTCTTCTATGGTGATCCCTCCATGGAGCCCGGAAAGCTAAAAGACCATAGTGCCTATATTTATCTGGACCGCAAACTAAACGAAAACTGGAAATTGCATGCACAGATGGCCTATTTCAATTTTGATATGAAAGCCACCAGTACATGGCTGAATTACATGAAAGCCAATGGCGATATGCCACGTTATTACAGTATTGCCGACGAACATGGTGAAAATAGTTTTGGTCAGGTTTCTTTAAACGGAGAAGAATATACCGGAAGCGTTCGTCATCGGATTTTGGTGGGAGCCGACTATGGTAATAAGAAGTTCTGGGGCGATTTTAGAACGATTTTAGATTCGATTCCTTCAGCTCCGCTCAACGTCTATGATCCTAAATACGGTATTCCAGGCAGTGTATTCCCTACGCTGGATCGTTCGCAGAGTGTAAAGGTCCGTGCGGGCGGTAGCAACTACGTGACTTCAACAAACTATATGTCATTCTACGCGCACGATGAATTGGCGTTCCTGGAAGAGAAATTGCGTTTATCGCTTGGCTTACGCTATACAATTAATGAGACCATAGGAAAAACGTCTGTAGCTGACAGAACCGATAAAGCATTTACGCCGAGGGTAGGGTTGAGCTATTCGATCGATAAATCCATGAGTGTATATGGCTTGTTTGATCAATCTTTTGTTCCTGTCGCTGGTACCGACTGGGAAGGTAATGCTTTCAAACCAATACGCGGAAATGATTTAGAAGCAGGTGTTAAGAAAGAGTGGATGGGTGGAAAATGGATCTCCACGTTAAGTGCCTACACTATTGCCCGTAAAAATGCGCTGGTAGCTGACCCCGATCCGAGCCACGTCGTTAATGGTGTGTCATTCCAGACCCAATTGGGAGAAACCAGAAGCAAGGGTATCGAATTTGATGTCACCGGTGAAATTATTAAGGGGCTGAATGTGAATGCAAATTATGCTTTGACAGATTCGAAGATCTCCAAAGATACCAAAGAAGAAAATATAGGTAATATCACTCCGAATACGGCCAAACATACAGCCAATGCATTTGTATCCTATCGTATTCAGGATGGGAAAGTGCGTGGACTTGGCTTTATGGGAAGTGTTCAGGGAATGTTTGACCGTGCAGTTGGGACAACAAAAGAAAGTAATTTCAAAAATTATCTGCGTACCGATGCAGGCATCAGCTATCAAAAAGGGAAGTATGCCATTTCGGTCGTAATCAATAATGTGTTGGACAACCGCAAATTGCTGACTGCTGGATCGATCTCCAAAGCAAGTGCGGCCGTTCAGAAGCTCGGTGGTGTGGATTATTATTCCTATATCGTCGAAGCCAGACGTAACTTCCGCATGGGAGTGACCTATAAATTTTAACGGACCGATCCAGATAAATTATAGAATCGATGTATAGTACACTGTTAATCGTTATACTCATGGGAGCCTATCTTTTTTACAATACAAGTAAAAAGGTGAAGTTTGGCCCTAGACCACAATGGCTTGAAAAATTGTGCGCACAAACGAAGTTTGTGCGCACATTGAGCATGCTACTGTTGATCTTTCCATTTATAGCTGTTCTTTATCTGCAAGGCTTTGGAGCAGGTTTTTTTGCTTTTTTTGCCTATTTCATGTGCATGATGTGTCTTGTGGTCCTATTAAATCCTTATCGCTATTTCAAATTATACCCAATTATGGGATTGTATGTATTTAGCCTTTGTGTTGAATTATTGATTTCTTAACCGATTAAATATGCCTGCTAATAAAAAATACCTCAGTACGCCCTTTCAGCGATTCCTGAAAATTACAGCCGGATTTATCGGTGGTTATGTCGTCATGATCTCTTTCCACGTTTTGGTCACTCATATTTTTGAGAAAAAGGATGTTGTTGCCACGGCTTGCTTCACGGGCTATCTTCTATGGGCAGTACTGCTCTTGTTGGCCTTTCTTGCTAAGAGTGGATGGAAAATATGGGGATTATACTTACTCTTGGCGGCAGTTTTTTCGCTGCCTTATTTTTTCAAAATGTAATTGACCATGAATAACCGAAATTATAATATCTATTTCAATACGCATACCATTAGTGGCATTATTATTTGCGCTATCCTTTATGTGATATTTTTTGCGGGATCATTTGCGTTTTTTAGGAATGAAATTGCTGCCTGGCAGAATAATACGTCGTATAAGACTTATCGCGAAGATCATAAAAACGTTGATCATTTGCTCGACTCACTCAAAGGACAAACAAATTTGCATGGACGCGATATTACCTTTTATATGCACCGGGAAGGGACTTCAGCCTACGTGGGCTTGAGTGCATCCAACGATAGTATTCTCAATAAAGAAAACCTGGCGAAGATCACGCCTGAACAAAAAGCTGCAAAAAAGAATAGCCGCAGAAGGGGTGGAGATGATGATTCAAAGAACTTTACCTATAATTTTGCCAATAAAAAGGCTGGAGACTATGTGCAGAATTACGATATGGGCGAGTTTTTATTTCGTTTGCATTTCTTGGCCCAGCTCAATCAGGTGCCGATTCGGGTAGGCATAGCGCCATTTGGTTATCTTATTGCAGGTATTACAGCTTTTATTTTTCTGTTTGCCCTTATTACCGGGTTATTGCTGCATTGGGATAAGATCGTCTCAAATTTCTTTGTGTTCAGACCCTTTAGTAAATGGAAAACGGTATGGACCGATATGCACACCGCATTGGGCGTAATTGGTTTTCCGTTTCAATTTATCTTCGCGGTAACAGGTACGTTCTTGATCATTAATTCAGTACTCGCTTTGCCGCTGAGCAAGTTGTTGTATGATGGTGATCAGCAAAAAATGTATCAGGATATCGGTGTGAGTGCCGCAACCGATTTTCCCTATACCTATAAACCTTTAAAGAAAGCGATTGCGATCGCTCCATTTTTAGATCTGGCAAAACACAAATGGCCGGAAGCCGATTTTCAGCGTATTACGATCAAAAACTACGCAGACTCCAACATGCACGTTGTTATGGAACTGGAGCCGCATTTTAACAAAAGCTTTGCTGGATCTGGGTTGCTGTCTGTGCGAGCTGCCGATAATAAAGTTGTTGCCGAAAAATCACCGGTTAACGATGCTAGCTATGCAGATGGGGTACGCAGCATTATATACCGGTTGCATTATGGCGATTATGGCGGTTACCCGCTTAAGATGGTGTACTTTATTTTGGGAGTTATGGGCTGTCTGGTTATTATTTCGGGTATATTGATCTGGTTGGTAGCGCGTGACAAAAACAACGTAATTCCACGAAAACGAAAATTCAATTTCTGGGCGGCCAATATTTTCACGGCAATATGTTTGACGATGTTACCTGTCACTGCATTGACTTTCATTGCTATTAAATTGAGTCCAGCGGTCAATCAGGATTTTATATACCGCGTTTATTTCTATAGCTGGCTCCTATTTTCACTGTATTACATTATCCGGAGAAGCATACGCAGAACCAATCGCGAAACATTGCTGGTTGGAAGCATATTGGCATTTTTTATTCCACTTGTCAATGGTTTTATGACTGGTAACTGGATATGGGATACCTTCCGCAATGGACAGCGGGATATTTTTGTCGTCGACTTTTTATGGCTGATGATCGGTATAATCGGTGTAATAGCCTATAACAAGACTAAAAAATTCTTTGAGACGATTCGTTAACAAAGATTCTTTTCTCTCTGCGAAGTGAATACACTTTGTTTTTTAATTCCAAGGGTGCTCACAAGGTGCCCTTGGAACGTTTATAGGGTACGGCTTAAATACCTTTAAGGTCAGATCCTGGTAGACAATGCCTCATAGCGCAGAGCAATTCTTATCCAAGGATACCATACTGATGATCGCGGAAATTTCCTCTTACAATACAGCCTTAAAAAATCGGCCGAGGCGCATCAGATCCTGTGCTGTCTTTTCGTTCCAGTCCACTGCATAGTTAAGCCGAATACAGTTCTTAAACTGATCGTGCTGTGTAAACATCCTTCCCGGTGCAAAACTCAACTTTTGCCTGAGCGCATAATCGTAGAGCACCGTTGAGTCTATCTTTTTGTCCAGCTCTAACCAAAGTACAAAGCCACCTTCGGGCTGCGACATTTTGGTATTTTCCGGAAAATGGGCCTCAATGCTATTTCTGAAATTGACATAATTGCTGTACAGTTTTTTTCTGAAGCTATTGAGGTGATGGTCGTACCGGCCGATCTGTAAGAATTTGGAAACAGCTTCCTGGTAAATTGCAGGCTGCGAAATCGTTTGTATGAGCTTTTGTTTTAGGATCTTATCCTTGTATTGCCCGGGCTCAACCCAACCGAGCCGAAAACTTGGGGCTAATACTTTGGTAAACGATCCACACCACATCACCAGTCCCTCCTCGTCAAAATATTTGCATGGTTTGGGCCGTGACGAACCGAAATAGATGTTTCCATATAGGTCGTCTTCAATCAATGGAATATGGTGGTGTGCGAGCAGTTTGACAAGCTCTTTCTTGTGCTCCTCAGGCATGAGTGCGCCCAATGGATTGCTAAAGTTGGTGACAAAACAACAGACATCAATTTTATGAATAACTTTTTTCAGGGCATCCAATTCAATTCCCGTAATAGGGTGGGTCGGAATCTCGATGGTTTTGAGGCCCAGTAGTTGAAAAGCCTGAATAAAGCCAAAGTAAAGGGGGCTTTCTACCGCTATGGTGTCACCGGATTTAGTGACGGCACGAAGGCAGCTGTAGATGGCATTCATGGCGCCCGACGTGATAATAAGATCCTCGTCACTTATTTTTCCCTCAAGTACCAATGACCATTTGGCAATTTCTTTCCGTAAGCTCGGACTTCCCTGTACCTGTCCATATTGATCACCGTAATCATGCAGCTCATGAACCGACTCTATAATGCATCGATTGAGTTTCTGAATCGGAAGTAATGATGCACTGGGTAAACCCAGTGAAAAGCGTGTAATTTCCTTGTCTTCCAGGGAGTGGAAAACTTTATCGATCAATGCCGCGGGATCTTGTTTCTTTTCGTCGATTTTGAAGGTAGAAATGGACGGGATAGCCATCCGACGAAGCCCGGATCGGCTAACGAAATAGCCTGATTTGGGGCGTGATTCAATGAGCGATCGACTCTCTAGTTCCATATAGGCACTTTTTGCCGTATTTAAACTTACATTGTATAATTTCTGAGCGCTGCGGACAGAAGGTAAACGATCGCCATAGACCAAGGAACCATTTTTGATCTGGTTCTCGACAATATTGGCTATTTTTTTATATAACAGTTGCTGTTCCATCCTTATGCTAATTTACTGTTTCTGTTTTGATTTAACCAGTTATTATATCGGCGGATTCCTTTTATGAGCGATTCTTCCGAACCAAATAGGTCCATCAACTGCTGCTCAAAGAAGGATTGCGCTTTGTCCATAAATACGTTGGAAAGCATATCCGAAATAGGACCGTCGTAGGTCATTTCGACCGACAGTAAATTCTTTCTGCAGAGTATTACAGACGAAAAGGCTTTTAATTGATTGCCTTGGTCGAGCACCAGGAAAGGCATGCTTATGCGTGCTGTATCTACCTGCTTTTTGTTTTGTATTTCTTTGATAAGCGCTAAATCAGAAAGATCCACTTGTCTGATCAGATACGGTTGATGTGCAGTTGTCGCCATAAGAATAAATCTTTTTGCTAATTTAAGAAGGGTACAGGATGCTGTTTAGGTACAGAGTGCCGTTAAAATAGGGGTACAGAAAAAAATTAGGTTGTCCGGTGATTTTTGTAATTTCCATTTGAGATCTTTACACTACGAAAAGGATATCTCCGGATCTATAAATTATGAAGTAGTATGCACAGCTTATTTCCTTTATTTATCGCAATGATTGCGATCATCGTATTGATCGAAATGTGGGCGACCAAACTACGGGTAGCCTATCCCATTCTCTTGGTTCTGGCAGGGCTATTCATCAGTTTTATTCCCACTTTGCCCGTAGTTACGATTGATCCGGATGTCATCTTTCTCATTTTTCTACCGCCCTTGCTTTGCGAGGCTTCTTGGTCAATTTCGTTTAAGGAGATGAAGAAATGGTGGCGTATTATCGGGAGTTTTGCCTTCTTGGTTGTATTCTTTACGGCACTTTCTGTCGCGGTGGTTGCCAATTATTATATACCGGGCTTTACACTAGCGTTGGGCTTCCTGCTGGGAGGTATTGTGTCACCGCCAGATGCTGTCAGCACAGGAGCGATTATGAAATTTGTGAAAGTTCCCAAAGCTACTTCTGCGATCCTGGAAGGCGAAAGCCTATTAAATGATGCTTCTTCCTTGATCATTGTACGTTTTGCCCTTATTGCTGTTGGGACAGGTCAATTTGTGTGGGGACAAGCTGCGGTATCCTTTATCTGGATGCTGGTCGGTGGTGTGGGTATTGGCCTGTTATTGGGTTGGTTTTTTATACAGGCACACAAGCGTCTACCGACAGATGCGCCCTCGGATATTGCACTTACCTTGATTGAACCTTACTTTATGTATTGGATCGCAGAGCAATTCCATAGTTCAGGTGTATTGGCTGTCGTTGCCGGTGGCCTTTTGATGTCCGGTCAGCGGCTGACATTTCTCAATAGTACGAGCCGGGTGCGGGGGCTGAGTGTCTGGGAGAGTTTTGTGTTTATCCTGAACGGTATCGTATTTTTTATTATTGGATTAGATCTTCCGGAGATTGTTGCGGGTTTGCGGTCCAATGGAACGTCTCTGTTGGAAGCCATCGGGTACGGTCTTTTGGTAACGGCAGTATTGATCCTTGCCCGTATTATCAGCTCGTATGCAGCCATGATTGCTACCCTTATTTTTCGCCCGGGTGTGGCGCCAAGATCGAGATCTACCAAACAGCGTTTTCTAATGCCTCTTTTGTTGGGCTGGACCGGCATGCGTGGTGTGGTGTCACTGGCAGCAGCATTATCTATTCCTGTCGTTATGAATGGTGTGGCTATTCCGCAGCGAAACCTGATCTTATTTATCACCTTTGTAGTGATCTTATCCACGCTCTTGATACAAGGGCTTACCTTGCCCTACTTGATCAGAAGGACTAGACTATTTGAAACTTTTGGAGAAGAGCCCGAAGAGCAGGTCCGTAGTCGCATGAAGCAAGGATTGAAACATCATGTTTACCAATTTCTGAAAGATAAACATGAGAAAGAACTGCACAATCGTGATGTTATGGACCGCATTCTGAAACATTGGGAGGAAAAGGTGAATGCGGCCGATGATTCGTGGATGAACGAAAAGACAAAAGTGATATTTATGGAGCTTTTGGATGTGCAACGGGAATATCTTCAGAAGCTAAACTGCGAGTCGACCATTGATGAGGGGATTGTTCGTTCACAGTTATATCAACTAGACTTGGAAGAAGAGCGGTTGCGGCGGATTTAGTCATTGGGTTGTATAAATGCCTCAGGGTAATAATGTATTTTTAATTAAAGGTTCCAATGAGGAGCTATGCTGAAATATGAAGGTAATTATAACAGGAGCCACCGGAATGGTTGGCGAAGGCGTTTTGCTGGAATGCCTACAAAATGAAAAGGTAACAGCCGTGCTGAGCATTTCCCGCCGGACGGCTGCCATTCAGCATCCAAAATTAAAGGAACTTTTGGTCGAAGACTTTACTAAACTTTCGCTATTTAGAGATGCGATTGCGGGCTATGATGCCTGCTTCTACTGTGCTGGCGTGAGTTCTGTGGGAATGAAAGAAGACAAGTACCGTTATATTACTTATGAGACAACACTAGCTTTTGCAAAGTCCCTGTTGGAAATCAATTCGGAGATCAGTTTTATTTATGTTTCTGGAGGAAGCACCGATAGTACGGAGCAAGGCAAAGTGATGTGGGCTAGGGTTAAGGGTAAAACAGAGAATGATCTTGCCAAATTGCCGTTCAAAAAGGAGTATAACTTTAGACCAGGAGCAATGACGAATGTTGCAGGGCAAAAGCATGCTAATCCCTTTGCTTTTGTGGCCAAAATAATCAAATTTTTTGCCCCTTCAGCAGTACTTTCCCTACATGAAGTCGGACGTGCCATGATACATGCCGTGGAACGCGATGACGTTAAGAATATATTGGAAATTAAAGATATTCGGGCCCTTGCTTGACCGCTTTGTTAAATATTTATATAGCAATCGGAATAATCCCGATTATTTGCAAATTATTTGACATAATTATAATTGGTTTATTCCTTCATAATCGGCCTTCTATTCAACTTGTTCGACCAGCTGTTGGCTAGAAATTTTCTCGAAATAGCTCTCCATCTCTTGGTTACACCTTTCTATAAACGTTTTTGTGCGTTTTTGCAATTCTATAATTGTTAGTGGATTTCCTTTATAATTTGCATTATATCTAAATTCCTGTTGTGCTTCCATGATGTTTTTAAAGGCGTTAAGCTGATCTTGATGATCCAAGCAAAAAATGAAGTAGGCATCAGGAACTATTAATTTGCAGAGTTGCATGAGGAAAGTAAGGTTGACCCGTTGCGGTTTGTATTGAAGTACGGTATTGATTACGCCAAGACAAACTTGTTCCAGCGCTTGAGATAGCATAAAATATACGGCCTCGATGCTTATTGCCGAGCAGTCTTCCTCATAAGGCAAGTATAATGTGCGCGCATTATTATAGCGCGTCTTCCATTGTTGACGTACATAATCTAGATTTAGCTGTGGGGCAACGATGCTTTCCAGATCGATATTGGCCATGGATGTATTTTGCAACCAGATGTCACCTGCTTTCAGGAGTGAAAGAAAAAAGGGATGACCCTTTGAAAACTGTTTGCTGAAAACGGCTGAGTTTTCCAGGGCCAGCGTGAGTGACACATTGTTGGGGAGCATATCCGCAATGAGTTGTGATAAATTATTGAGTTCGCCATTTAAAGTCTCATAAGCAACAAAAATATAGTAGGAATGGGTGATATGGTCCTTTTTGGCTCTTTGGAGCGCATTATGGTATCTGTGATAATCAGAGTCATAACCAAAACAAGCAACCAAAGCAGGTGTACAATAACATTCAATTGCATTAAGAATAAGATCCCGATAGTTGGAGTTACAATAGGTTTGTTTGTATATATCATCGTTTGTTTTGTAATTTTCAATCTCTTTATTGCAGCTCGGGAGAATGGTAAGTTTTACCTTAATTTCTTCATAGAGAAGATTGGAATAATCGTATATCCAGTTTAATGTATTGATCGCAATCTGATAGGCTGTTTCTAATACATCTTCATCGATAAAATAATCAAAGTGATATCGATAGTCGATGTAAGCCTTGTTAATTTTCTCCAAAGCTTGTTTTTTTTCGTTATTATCGGCTAGTGTGCCGAGGCGATCGTCGAAAGATTTGAGATAGTTTATATGGTTTTTTAAGGAATGGGACTTCTTATCCTCAACAACAAGGATATTTTCGGCTGTTCGAAATGCAAGTTCTAAAGCTTGATGTAGCATGAATGCTGCGTGTGCATAATTTTTATGCTCAAAATAGAAATTGTAGCCATCAATAAAAGATCGAATCTTGCTCTTTTCCTTTTCAATATATGTCCGTGTTTTTTCGATGACTTCGTCACTTTTATTATTTGGTAAGATAAGGGGAATCTCTTGCACAGGATTCTGATAAATGCGGTTTTCAGGTTGGCAAATAAGATAGGCCCGGCCTAAACCTTGATCCACTTTTTGTTGTATTTCGTGCGTGAAGTTCACATTGATATATACATTGGGATAGGAGCCAACAGTTTTGTTTATCAGACTGTTGGCATCGGAAAATCGAATTCCGGCATTTGACGTAAGATTGACCTGTAGCATCTGATGCTTTTTACCATCGTGGTCAAAAGTCCATTGGTAGATTTCATCGACAGCAACAGCACGAAGGATTGCCTCGACAATAGGGTTAATATCGGTGTTCATAATAGGGGTTATTGATGTAAAATTGGTTTTTAGCTTCTCGTGTTTTTAGTGCTGGAAAGCAGTATCAAGTATTTCAATTTCATCTTTATAAGCAAGTAGGTACGCAAGTTCAATGATATTAATTAATCGATCATGGATACATAGTGTTTGATTCGAAAACTCTGCATTGGAGTAAGCTTCTTTAGACAATCCATATTCTAGCCAGTCGTATAAAATCTCATTCCATTCGATCTCTGCATGCTGATTGATCAGATTGGCAATAGAAAGAAACGAGTCCTCGAGTTGTTCAGTGCTTGTATAGTTTAAAGTGTATTTTTCCTCCTTATGTTTGATAAGGATAGCATGAGGGTAACGGAGGATTATTTGCTGTTTTGGATCTTGGACGGTACATGTTATTTTTCGAAGATCAGCTTCATTGCGAAACATCTCCAATAGAGAATATATGCAGGAATAAGTGAATAGCAACGTTGAACTACTATAATTGCTGCCCGCAGACCAGGAGCAATTTTCTGTGATTGCTGCCCTGTGCCAATATTTAATGTATTCTCTCCAACCGTCAAGACAATTATGGATAAAGAACGACTGAATAGCTTCCATTGAAAAGGCTTGTGGAGCTAACCACAAAGGGATTTTAACTTGCTTTTTAGGATAAAAATCAGGGTTTTTCTTATGCTCTGTTATGGTGATATCGCTATCTTTTGAATCTCCGATTTGTTCAATGCGTTGATTCTTGGATTTAACTTTAAGATTCTCTTTGGAATCATTTGTGCCTGGAAGAGTTCCACTTTCCCTGATTTTGTCAAGTGAAACTGCTAGTCTCTGAATGAGCTCCAAAATAGCTAATATTTCATTGGCCTGGTTACTCATGAATTCGTCGTCAGCATTACCGGTTTTTATCCATAGATCGTCCAATACCTCGTACCATTGGCGCAGGGTTTTATAAGAGAAAAAGTGAGCAATACTATCTGTTGAAGACTCAATTCCATTGTTTGTGTAAATGCCGTCAATAGTATACTTCCAATAATCTGCTTTTTTAGAAAAAAAGAATAGCGGATTCTCTATAATTTGGATGTTGCATT
Organism: Sphingobacterium multivorum; assembly: GCF_039511225.1. Classification (NCBI taxonomy): domain Bacteria; kingdom Pseudomonadati; phylum Bacteroidota; class Sphingobacteriia; order Sphingobacteriales; family Sphingobacteriaceae; genus Sphingobacterium; species Sphingobacterium multivorum. The sequence continues at coordinate 5,636,171 of NZ_CP154261.1, read as the reverse complement.
TTTTGAAAATGATGTAAGCAATTTCGACCTGTTGTATGAGTTCCTTGATGTAATAATTGTTGATACATGTGGGACTTGCCATTTGGTGATTCGTGGCGATATTGATCAAGAGGTTTACATCCCTGAGCCAATAGTCGATTCTTGTACCATTTACGAAAAAATCCTCGAGATATTTCATCGGATCGTCGATGTATTCTTGGCTTAAATAGCGAAAATGTTTCGCTTTTAGTTTCTTTTGCGTATTTTTCATCAGATTATATGTTTTAAAGTTGATGAAACTGCTGCTAGGGCTCATTACGATCTGTGCACTGATCTATAGCCTTGTTGGTTTCATTTGTTAGTTTTTGGTGAATGATGTGTTTATAATTATCAATAGTTAAGCTAATTTAAACACTAATTTTCAATTAATCAAATTTTATATTGATAATTATTGATTATGAGTTCTTTTTTAACGAGAATTAAAGTTATTGCAGATAGAGAAGGACTGAGCGTGACAGCCTTTGAAACTGCCGTTGGAGCTAGTAGAGGCGTATTTACACGTGCCTTAACCAACAATACAGATGTACAGGCGAAATGGTTAGTTAGTATTGTTGAAAAATATCCTGCATATTCTTCCGAATGGTTGTTAAAAGGCGAAGGTGAGATGCTAAAGCCCGTTCTTGCTCAGGAAGAAGAAAAGGAGGGTTATGTGACAAATGAAATTGAGGGCGTTAGTAATGCCGTTGTCAACTCCTTAAGACAGGTTATATCGTCACAAAATATCACAATTAAATCTCAGGAGAAGACAATTATTTCTTTGGAGCGATTATTGTCGATTCAAGAGCAAGAAATAAAATCGTTAAGAAATAAATAAACAGCCAACATTTAAAAAAGCTATAAGTGAATGTAAAGGAACGTGTGCTGCTGATCGCTGAAACCAAAGGCATCAGTAAAACCGAATTTTTCAAAGATGTGCAACTTTCCTATGCAAACTTTAAGGGAGGGCAGAAAAATACTGCACTCAGTTCAGATGCTATGGTGGCTATATTGTCCAAACATCCTGACATTAGTCCAGCCTGGTTGCTCATGGGTGAAGGGACTATGATGCGAAAGGATGAGAAGGGGACGCTCGGTGCGCAACCAGCCGAAACAGCTCCTGCCACTGCCGAAGGCCTCGGAATTTATAAGCAGCTGGTTAATGCCTTAGAGCAAACGGTCAAGGCACAGGAAAAAACAATCCTCTCATTGGAAGGACAGGTGAGTTTACTGCAGCGCAAATAGCCACACTGCGTAGTTTAGAAACCAAACAATCTCCTGCCCAAAAAAATACCTGATTCCGGTGATTTCATTGGCCTCCTTTTTGTTTTAATTTCGTTATTGCAACGGTGCGTGTTTGACCGGTAGCCAGGAAAAGTTTCTATTGCATTTATAGATGTCTCGTGCCCTGCTTTTGATCGCAATGGAGCGACCAATAGTCATGTATTCAAAGAATTAATTTTATGCCAAAAAAAGGATTACTCATACTCTGCTTTTTTGTTAGTTGGTTTGTGCATCACGCAGTAGCACAGCCAGCGGGTCAACGGCCACTTTATACCTCAACATGGGGGCACCTTTTCCGTGAAGCAGGAAATAATAAAGACCTCTTGGGAGTTTTTCCGACAGAGGCACCTGTGTATCTGTTGGACTCCACCAATACGCAGTACAAAGTGCAGGTGAGTAATGGGGATATCGGTTTTATCGACCGTCAGCCGTTGAAAAGTGCTATGGATGGGAAAAGGTCTGCCGGAGAACCGCAACAATATTTCTATCGCGGAACCGAAGGCGCTCAATGCCCACATTTCTATGTACAGGTCTCGCAATTGCGCGTGCGTAAAGCACCCAATACCACAAGTACCGCTGTGCGTAGGGCGGGGCTCAATGAAATGGTATGTATCGATTATGTGCCGCTCTACACAGATGGATGGGTCTACATCGGAGACCACTTCCATGAAAATCCGGAGTACATTCAGATGAAATTTTTGGGTGCTGAGTTAAGCTATGACAAGGTCCTTAAAGAATATTTGGCTGTCAAAGGGAAGAACCAGGAGGAAGAACTGATACAGGCAGGCCGTCTACGTGAAATCGGCTGGACGAAGTATTCTAAGTTAAAACAGGCGCTTACCTATTGGAAGGAATCTTACGACAAAGCGGGAAAAGTGGACCCCAAGGTTGATATCGATTTTGAACTGTTATTGGCCGATAAATTTCAACATGAGTTCCAGTCCGAGGTGTACGCAAAGAAACTGAAGGCCTTAAACTTCCATTTCGAATGGAAAGGAGTGTCTTTATTTGATGGTAAAATCACAGATGGACAAATGAAGCAACTGGCGCTGCAGCGGGTTACCGAAATCCCCGATATGCCCGAATGTGGCTGGGAGCCGCGGTATTATTATAAAACACCGAATATGATCGTTGCCTTTGAAGAAAATTATAAAGGCAAAGTGGTCGGAACCTTGTATAAGCTATTTTTTAGTGCGGGTGAAGCTATTGTGTTGGGTAACCAGCGGATGGATGCCAATTATGCAGAAAGAGACTTTGTAAACCACTTTGGTGAACTGCTTTCGGCAGACTGGATTTCAACGCCACATACTTTCTATATTCAAAATGGCGATGCAGGATTATTTATTTTCAGATTTGTTGATGGAAGACTGGCCAGCTATGAGTGTATGTATTATTGTTGATATTCGGAAATAGCGTCGGGGTCGCGTAAAGACCTCCAAGTGCCTGAAAATGTCCCTCGTTTGTGTCTTTAGTAGGGGGGATTAACCAGGAGGAACAGGGATGCTCAAAAAAGTAAGGCCCTTTGAAAGGAGATTAAATTCCGCTTTCAAAGGGCCTTTGTATGTTATTGAAAACTTAAATTACACTATTTGCATTTCAAAGAGTTGGGCAATATGGCCTTTAAGTTTCCCTTTCACGTCTTCCATATCAACTTCTTTGCCAAGCTCCCGTTTTAAAGACGTTACATCCTTATCGTCAATGCCGCAAGGAATGATGTTGCCGAAATAATCAAGATCTGTATTGACATTGAATGCAAAGCCATGCATGGTCACCCAGCGTGAAGCACGCACTCCCATTGCACAGATCTTGCGTGCAGTTGGTTTATCCGGTTCTATCCATACTCCCGTAAACCCGGGATATCTCCCTGCTTCGATACCATAATCCGCACAGGTCAATATGATAGCTTCTTCCAGTGTACGCAGATACAAATGGATATCCGTAAAGAAGTTGTCGAGATCCAGTATCGGATAACCGACAATCTGTCCTGGACCATGATAGGTAATGTCGCCACCACGGTTGATCTTGTAGAATTTGGCCTCTTTCTCTTCCAGTCCTTTCTCATCCAGTAATAGGTATTCCTCGTGCCCGCTTTTCCCTAAGGTGTAAACATGGGGATGTGCTGTGAAGATCAAGTAATTTGGGGTATTTGTTGCTGTTGCATTGACTCTGTTGTCATGTTTGATGTCCAATACGCCCTTAAAGATGGATTCTTGTCTGTCCCAGGCTTCCTGATAATCGACAAGGCCCCAATCTTGAAACTGCACCTCTTTGTTCATTTCGTATTTTATTAAACTGTGAACGGACATAAGGTCCGTTCACGGCATTGTTTGTCAAAATTAATACAATAAGTTATTGTAAGGGTAGCGTTCATTGTGCATTTTCACAATAATATCGTAAAGTTTTTGTTTGAACTCTTCGATATTCGTTTTATTCGTTGCTGATAGAAAGATTGCTGGATCAGAATTTTTTGCCATCCAGGAATTACGAAAATCATCCAACGTGACCTCGATTTCCTCACCATCGTGTCCTTCTTCGACGGCCGGTTTATAAAGGTCAATTTTGTTGAACACTGTAATCACCGGTTTGTCAAGTGCTTTAAGGTCCTTCAATGTTTCGTTTACGGCCTGGATATGATCCTCAAAATTCGGATGCGAAATGTCGACCACATGGATCAGGACATCGGCTTCCCGAACTTCATCCAATGTGGATTTGAAACATTCTACCAGGTGGTGCGGTAGTTTGCGGATAAAACCAACGGTATCTGAAAGCAAAAAAGGAAGGTTGTCGATCACAACTTTACGTACCGTCGTATCCAATGTTGCGAAAAGTTTATTCTCGATTAGTACATCAGACTTGGAGATCATATTCATGATCGTTGATTTTCCGACATTGGTGTAACCTACCAAAGCTACACGGATCATCTCGCCACGGTTTTTTCGTTGTGTCTCGTTTTGCTTGTCGATTGCTTTTAGGCGTTCTTTGAACAGGGAAATCTTGTCCAGGATGATCCGTCTATCGGTCTCGATCTGTGACTCACCCGGACCACGCATACCAATACCCCCGCGCTGACGTTCCAAGTGGGTCCACATACGGGTCAGACGTGGTAATAGATATTGCAGCTGTGCCAATTCGACCTGTGTCTTTGCCTGAGCAGTTTTGGCATGTCGGGCAAAGATGTCCAGGATAAGGTTGGAGCGGTCCAATATCTTGCGTTTCAATTCTTTCTCAATATTACGCAGCTGCGAAGGTGAAAGCTCATCGTCGAAAACAACGATGTCAATTTCCTCCGCTTCAACGTATGCTTTTATTTCTTCCAGCTTTCCACTGCCGACAAATGTAGCGCGATCTGGGAAGCCCAGTTTCTGTGTAAACATGCCTTTGGTCTCGCCACCGGCAGTCTGTACCAAAAATTCAAGTTCCTCCAAATATTCCTTTGCTTTTGTCTCCGTCACACTTGGCGTGATCACACTCACCAAGACGGCTGTTTCGGGTTTTATTGCTGTATCGTGTATTTTAATTCTGGCCATTTTGTACTATTAAGTCTTTCAAGTGAAGTAGGGAGGTCATTAAGCTTTGCAATGTATGCTATTGCCTACCTCTTGTTATACGTTCACTTTTTAAGTTATTTTCAATGAGCTTGTAAGCCCGGTTTTTGTTTGAAAAGGTAAATTTAAGAATTTATGCTTTTGTACACCACACAAGACTGATGCCGATTATGACATAATTCTCCATTAACCAATAAATTTCCTGTGATTTGCTTACCAGGGCAACTCAAAATATGTAAGCGTTCGGTCGCCATCTTTTGCCTAGTAAAAGAAGGGATATTTTTCTATATCATGTTCATAATGATGCAAAAGTAAATAAATTTGGTTTTATATACAAAAAAGATAAATTGTCTTCAAGAGCTAATTAACAACAATTCGTATCCTATTTATGTTGACGAGCGGCCTTTAGATTCCACTGTGCTCTGTTTATTCACTTAAACGCGTTGTTGATTTATTTGCTGGCCCCGTTTTTTATTTCGAAAATGACATACGATTAAGAAATCTTATCCCAGGCGATACCATCTGATTTTCTGGCGAGGAAGCTTCGGAGCAAATGATTCTTTTCGCTTTGGAGCGTCGGGTCTTCTTTGAAGATTTCGATAACGGTATTACGGCACTCAGTGAGCAACGCTTGATCTGTGGCTAAATTTGCCATTTTGAGATCAAGAACACCCGATTGTTGCGTTCCAGAGATGTCGCCCGGGCCACGTAACTGTAGATCGACTTCTGCAATTTCAAATCCGTCATTGGTACGCACCATGGTATCCAGTCTTAATCGTCCTTCTTTGCTCAGCTTATTGCCCGACATCAGAATACAGAAAGACTGTTCAGCACCACGGCCTACACGACCACGTAATTGGTGCAGCTGGGATAATCCAAATCGTTCGGAATTTTCAATGACCATCACCGATGCATTGGGAACATTAACGCCCACCTCGATAACGGTAGTGGCAACCATAATCTGTGTTTCGTGTTTGACAAAGCGCTGCATCTCAAAGTCCTTGTCTTTTACAGGCATCTTGCCATGAACAATACTGATCTTGTATTGTGGAAGGGGAAATTCACGCTGTAAGTTCTCCAAACCTGCTTCAAGGTAGATCAGGTCCAGTTTTTCGCTCTCCTTGATGAGGGGATATACCACGTAGACCTGTCTGCCCTTGGCGATCTCCTCGCGCATAAAACCAAACATCCGTAAACGGGAGCTTTCAAAAAAGTGAACAGTCTTAATCGGTTTACGACCAGCAGGTAATTCGTCTATCACGGAAATGTCCAAGTCACCGTACATGGTCATGGCTAATGTCCGTGGAATTGGCGTCGCTGTCATGACCAACATGTGTGGTGGGATGACATTCTTGCGCCAGAGTTTGGCCCGTTGTTCCACGCCAAAGCGGTGTTGTTCGTCAATAACAACGAAGCCCAGGTTCTTGAACTGTACCTTATCCTCGATCAAGGCGTGGGTGCCAATTAAAATATCTAAGCTGCCATCTTCCAGTGCCTGGTGGATCAAACGGCGTTCCTTTGTGCTTGTGGATCCTGTAAGTAGTTTGATATTGACGATGTCATCGCCCACGAGCTGCTTTAGTCCATGATAATGCTGTGTCGCCAGGATTTCTGTAGGAGCCATCATACAGGCCTGAAATCCATTGTCGACAGCAAGCAGCATGCTCATGAGGGCAACAACTGTTTTCCCAGAACCTACATCGCCCTGTACCAGGCGGTTCATCTGTGCACCTGTATTGGTATCTATGCGGATTTCCTTTACAACGCGTTTCTGCGCTCCTGTTAAAGGAAATGGAAGGCGCTCGTTAAAGAACGTGTTGAATTTTTCACCGACTTTATTGAACCGCTGGCCTCTAAATTTCTGTGTGTTGAGCTGCTTGTTGTTGAGCAGCTTCAGCTGAATAAAAAATAGCTCTTCAAATTTGATGCGTTTGATGGCCTGGTTCAGCTCCTTTTGATCGCTTGGAAAATGGATGGAAGCGAAAGCCTGTTGCCTGGAAATGAGACCATGTTTAGCAAGCACATCCTGGGGAAGCGATTCGTCAATACTACGGAATACGGTTTCCAATGCAGTCTGTTGTAAGCGTTGGATTCCTTTGGTATCCAGATTGAACTTTTTGAGTTTTTCTGTCGATGAATAAACCGGCTGTAAACTCATATTGCCGATCTGTTTTACTTGCGGGTTATACAGATCCATTTCGGGATGGGTAATGGATAGCTGGCCATTGAATTCGCTCGGCTTACCATAAATAATGTATGCGGAACCGACTTTCAATGATTTTTGAAGCCAGGGGATGGACTGGAACCAGACCAGCTCCATGGAGCCGGTTTCATCTTTGAATGAGCCAACAAGACGTTTCGTTCTCTTTTCGCCCACGAGCTGTAAAGAAACCAGACGGCCCAGCACCTGTGCAGCCATCATATCGGGATGAAGTTTCCGGATTTTATGAAACTCCGTACGGTCGATATAACGGAAAGGGTACTGTGTCAATAGATCACCAATGGTAAATACCTGTAGCTCCTTTTTGAGTACATCTGCCTTTTGTGGGCCTACACCTTTGAGGTATTCTATGGGGGTAATTAAACTTAATTCAGCCATTCTTCTTGATGGCTAAATTACGAAAATTTATGCGTTTATGGAGCCGTTTCTTAGGCTCGAGTAACTATTTTGAAGCAGATTCTTCATATTTAATGTCTGCTTTTCCTTCTTTACAGATCACGCCCAATGGTTTGCGATACGATATACAATTTATTTTGGGCGCCATCATTGGCTGGTATATTTCCATCAACCGGTTGTTGTCATTGATCATGTTTTGCAAGGTTATTTTGTCAACGGATTTATGATAGGGAAGGTAACTTGTCCCGCATACTGTCCGTATTTCTATCATTTCCCATTCCGTGGCATCAGTACATGCTTTGGGGCTCGCAAAGGCAATGATTTTGCTGTGTTTTTCATTAGATAGGGATTCGAGTTCCTTTTCTGTTTTATCTTTATAAGGGTTTTCCCAATGTGACTCCGATTTACAGACAACAAATAACATGCAACATGCTAAGAGGATGGTCATCCCCAAAATGGAAAGATTTTTCATAATATTCTTCTTGGTTTTTTTAATTGAACGGGTAATTCTTTGCCTCTGCTACAGCAGATTTCTATTAAGTTTTTGTTAAGAGAAATTTGATTTTGAGATCTATTGCAGCTGATTTCTGTCATATTGTAGGTTTGAAACAACAATATGTTGGTAAAAATGTAGTTTTAAAACAACATTATTTAGTTGACTTTGTAATATAGTTACAACAATCTGGAAACTTTGATTAACTTTCAAGATATCATAAAAAAGGGGCAATCCATAACTGGACAGCCCCTTTTTGAGATTTATCTAGGCTAATCTCTCGATTAGAAATTACCCTTATTTACATCCCACCAAAGTCTGGTGCCACCATTGTCAGGTCCGCCCAACAAGGAGATTGCAGATTGTACTTCAGTTGCATTTGTATTGTATTCATTTTGTGGGAACGGTAAACGACGAATCTGTATTTTCGTGTCGATCAGTCCACCGCTATTGTTGACCACAACAGGGAATAGACGCGGATATCCTGTACGGCGGAATTCACTCCAGGCCTCTTGTCCTTCAGGGAAGATCGCCAACCATTTTTGCGTAATGATACGTTCCAATTTTTCTTCGTTGGTAGCGCCCTCATTCCATTTGATGGTCAGTGCGCTAGGTGAAGCTGCGTTATTCTTCGCGTTGAAAGGATCCTCGTAAGCCGCTGCCTTACTTGTATTATCATTGAGATAAGTGCTTAACCCAGCTGATACACCCCATTGTGTAAAGGACGTTTCTACTCCTTTTTCATAAAGTGATTGCGCTGTTCCCCCAGCATTGTTCCAACCTCTCAATGCTGCTTCGGCACGGAGGAAGTAAACCTCAGCAGCAGTCATTAATATCGGTGCTGTAGTCGCTACGAAAGTTGGCGTTGTACCTTCAGTATTCAATGCCGATAGCTTTTGGTATTTATCCTTTTCGATGCCGTCTGCTCCTGCACGGATTCCGATATATTTTCCCGCGAAAGCTGTTGTTGTTGCGTCTTTAATGACGGGAGACATATACTTAGAGATACGAGGGTCGTTCAATCCTGTCATATAAGACGAAAGTGTCGCATTGATACGCGTGTCAGCCCAATTTTTGGAAATAAACCAAAGTGGGTTGCTGTAGGTTCCGTCTGCTGGTACAGTGATCTTGAAGTTTTCGCTATTACTTTCCAATACACCGCCATTTGCTGGATCCAATGCTTTTTCAGCTTGTGTTTTCGCTAAAGTTGCATCGATTTTAACCAAACGCATCGCTAAGCGAAGACGTAATGAATTGGCAATTTTCAACCAATTTTTAAATCTGACCTGATTATCTGTATTCGGAAATACAAGATCGATCTGGTCTATTTTAGCAGCCATTGGGCTATCCGCTTTGTATGATTTTAATGCTGTTACAGCCTCATCGAGCTCTTTGAAGAAAGCAGCATATACATCGGATTGTTTGTCGTATGGAACAGTATTGGAGGTGCCTACTTTGCTATATGGAATAGGACCATAGATATCTGTCACCCGGCTGGCAGCTTCTACTTTGATCACCAATGCCGAACCCCATAATGCAGGGTAAGTCTCTGCAAGTCCATTGCTTTTTAGCTTTTCAATAGATTTGATAACATTCAAATAGAGTACTTTAAATGGTTCTCCATTCCATCCGTTTACCATGGCGTAATTCAGGTTGTTCTGCCCGCTATTAAAAGGAGTAGGAGACATGAAGAAACCTGAAAATACATCCGCATTTAAATTCTGTTGTACCTGATAGGAATTGGGATCGCCCGCGCCCGAGAAATTGTAAATCGACATCTGTGCATTTCGCAAGAAAATGACAAGATCTTGGCCATCACCTTTTAAATCCTCATCCGTAACGCCAATGTTATTTTTGTTATAGTCCTCAAAATTCTTGGTACAACTACTTAAGGTGCCGCCAAGCATTAAAAAAGCGAGAGAGAACTTGGATATGTTTTTTATGTTAAATTTCATCTTTTAATCGTTTGTATTTTAAGACTATATAAAATATCCTCGTCATTTTTACCGATATATGTGTTTTTTAACGAGGGATATTTCATTGTTGGTCGTTTAGAAAGTCGCATTTAGTGTAAGACCATAGTTACGTGTTGCCGGCATCATAAAGATATCCACACCACTTAAGGAATTACCCGTAGACATCGTTACTTCAGGATCGAATGGAGCCTTTTTCGAAATATAGAATAGGTTTCTTCCTACAGCATTTACGCGAAGTTTTTTGAAGAAACTGTCTTTAATATTGAAGTCATAACCGAAAGTCAATTCACGCAACCGCACGACCGTTCCGTCGTAAATATATTGGCTGCTAACCGGACCCATACCAGCCGTGGAAGTGTACCATTTTTCGGCGTCCACTGTTGTTACGGCTTTACCGCTTGGTGTAACCCCATTGATGCTAACACCGCCATTGGCACGGGCGTCGCCACTCGCTTTTGAGACACCGTAACCGTCAAGCAACGCTTGTGTCACGGACATCACTTCGTAGTCAAATTTACCATCGATCAGGAAGCTTAAGTTGAAATTTTTATAATTGAAACTGTTGTTCCAGCCCATTTGCCAAATTGGGTTTGAATTCCCAAGTTTGGTATAGGTGTTGTTTTTCTGCGGAATACCGTCCTCAGAAATAAGAATCCTTCCTTGGCCGTCACGTATAAAATCTTGACCATAGATGTCTCCGAAAGAACCACCAACTTGCAATTTAGAAGCAAAATTATTACGTCCCTCACCTGTTAGGGTAAATTCAGAAATACCGTCAGCAAGTTTTACAATTTTGTTTTTATTGTACGTAAAGTTGAGGCTGGTTGTCCATTTGAAGTCATCATTTTTGATCGCATCCAATGATACCAATGCTTCTACCCCTTGATTTTGAATGTCTCCGGCATTAACTGCATACATGTTGTTGAGGGATGCATTTCCAGCTGCAATTTTGAAAAACTGATTGGTGGTGTTTGTTTTGTAATAAGTAACATCCACATTCAAACGGTTATTCCACATGCGCCATTCCGTACCGATCTCCAAGGAAGCCGTTTTTTCTGGTTTTAATTCCTTCAAAAAGGCAATATCATTCACCGTTAGTACAGCATATGGGTCTACCCGGTTGGTAAGCAAGGTGGTGTAAGGCGGAAGATCATTTCCGACTTTTGCGTATGAACCCCGAATTTTGGCCATATTTACAAATTCAGGTAGATTAAGCTTGTCGTTCAAAACGATACCCAAACCGACCGACGGATAAGCGTATGGGTTTTGCGGTGTATAGGCCAATGTGCTCGACCAATCCCAACGTGAAGTCAGATCCAAATAAACCCAGTTGTCATAGGCTAAGTTAGCCGATGCAAATACCGATTGCAATTGTCTTCGGTTTGCAGACAATGTCGAAGTGACCGGAGTTGTCGTATTTTGGATAAAGAACTGATTGGGAACTTTGAGTCCATCTTTACCGCTGGTAAAATCTGTACCTTCTGTTTTCCAGTCGGTGATACTCGTTCCAACCAATCCTGTGATTTGTAATTTATCGCCAATATTAAAGTTCATGTTGGCCGTTAAATCACCGTATTGTTGGGTGATCGTGGTATTGGTATAGCTATAAGCTCCATTTTCACGCGCTAAAATGTGCTGCGTGCCTGCATAAGCTTTCCGGTCCCATACTTCGCTGGTACGGTCTACACTACCGCGGGCCTGCACGCTGATCCAAGGTGCAATTTTGTATTTCGCACTACCATTCAAGAGCAAACGATTACGTGTTGAACGTGTTGAATTACGGTTCATAATCCACCAAGGATTTTGTTGGGTAGTTTCGTCATCCGAAAGTGTAAACCAGTTTTGATCGTAAAGATTACGGCCTGTGTTGAACGTTTCGAAATTTTTATAATCCGCAATATTTAAGCTGCGAGGTAATAGGTAGGTTCCAACCAATGGATTATAATAGAAACCTGAAGTAGGTGCATTATCTAATTTTTGGGTAATGTAATTGGCACTTCCTTCAACGGTCAACTTATTATCAAAGAATGAAGCACTTTCCTTGAGATTGAAGTTGTGACGCATCAGGTCATTTTCTGGAAGTATACCTTTTGCAAGGGTATTTGCATAAGAAAAATACGTTTGGTTTTTCTCGTTACCACCTGACAAGGTCAATGAATTGGTGAAGTTGCTACCCGTACGGAAAAATTCACCTAGATTATCATAGTTGGCACCATTGGTTTTGTCGCCCCAGCTAAATACACTGGTGTTACTGTTTTTGCCACCCGAACCTTGACCATATTGGCTTTGGAATTTTGGTGTCGATACAGCCTGTTCGATCTGTGCACTTGAGGAGAAGTTGATCGTTGTGCGGCCTTGTTTACCTGATTTCGTTGTTACCAAGATAACGCCGTTGGCCGCTTGGCTACCATATAATGCCGCCGCAGATGCTCCTTTTAATACGGAGATATTTTCGATGTCTTCTGGGTTGATCAATGAAATAGGATCGCCACCATCACGTTGTCCGCCGAAAACGTTGTCTGGCTGGCTTGCTAATGTCTGATTGTTGATTGGAACACCATCGACAACATACAGCACTTGATTGTTACCGGAAGCCGATTTGTTACCACGCAAAATAACTTTTGCTGAACCACCTGGTCCAGAAGAGCTGGAAGCAATGTTAACACCTGCAACTTTACCGTTTAAATTATTCGCCAAGTTGGTGCTTTTAACTTTGTTTAATTCGTCACCACTGACCTGTTGTGTAGAGTATGTTAATGATTTTTGTGCACGGCTAATACCCAAAGCAGTAACGACCACACTTTCCAGTTGCTGTGTCTGTTCGTCCAGACTTACCGTCACTGTCGTTTCGCCGGGACCAAGTGTTACCGTTTTGTTTTCATAGCCGACCGTACTGATGTTTAATATGCGGTTTTTGTCATCGACATTGATCTGGAATGCACCTTTAACATCCGTAGAACTTGCGTTGGAAGTGCCCAATACTTTGATCGTGGCACCTGGAATAGGAGCTTTGGTTTTAGCGTCTACAACCGTTCCCTTTACTTGGCTGGTTTGCGCGTGCAATAAAGATGCTGAAAAAAGTATTGTTGGAACAATACCTAACACCCTTAATGTAGAGTATAATTTGTTATTCATATAGTATATGTGTTATATTCAGTTTTTTATATACATATTTTCATAACGGTGAAATTTTAATGAAATGGGCTAATTCCATTTAGCATTTTGGTTAGAAGAGAAGATATTGAATAATCGGGGGGCAAAATAAGTGATTATTTGTAATAGTGTGTTTGCTATTCAATACCTGTTATAAGAAAAAAGAGCGGTATGATTTCCCTTAATAAAGATCTAATTTACTATAGTTGAGCAAAAATCAAAAATTTTATGAAACAAAAATGATACACTTTAACTGTTTTTAGTGTTTAATATTTTGATAATCAGTGTATTTTGTGTTTTGTCATTTTTTTTGTCGGATTTTAGCTGGTTGGTGGATATGAATAAAATAATTGTTTTCTGCTAGAAACTGGCCATTCCATGTGGATGAAGTTTCCTATTGCATTGTTAATCATTGTGCTTAACCGCGTAATGGCCTTGCAAAAACCTGTTTGATGTTTGCAGCATTAAATAGCATGATCGCAACCAGTATAATTCCGTAAGCGACATATTTGATTGGAGAAACGGGTTCTCCGAAATAGGTTGCAGCCAAAGTAAAAGCGATCAGTGGATTAATATAGAGCAGAACGCCAGTCGTTGTTGATGAAATGCCAATGAGTGCATACATGCTCAGGAATAGGGGGATAATCGTGAATAGCGATGCGATAAGAACTATGGTGCCCCAAAATATGGGGTCTGTAGGAATTGCATGATGATTATAGATTAGTTTGGGGATCACAAATAATGCACATATACTGAGTTGGACCGCCAATTGATTGAGTTTATCGAAACCCGTAGATACCCGTTGTACGATCAGATAAAAAGCGTAACAGGTGGCAATAGTGATAGCCCATAGGACATCATGAAGCGAGCCATTTGCAAGGAGGCTTACGCTGCCAAAGGCAATAAAAAGCGCTGTTTTTTGCCAGTTCGTTAGCTTTTCCTTGAGCATGAGATAGGCACCCGCCGCCGTGATCAGGGGGCAGGTCAGGTAAGCCAATGCCGCAGACTGAATGCTAATATGGTTGACCGCATAGATATAAGTAAACCAGTTGCCAAAGATTAACGCCGAAGCGAGGAAGGTAAGACAAATTTGACGGATCTTGCCCACTCGAGGTAGAAGCTGAAACTTAAGAATATCAGCTTTAAAGGTTTTTCTTCGAAACAGCAGCAGGTATATCCAAAGGACTAGAAGTGCAGTTATTATTCTAAAATAGAGAATATCCTCCGCCGGATAGCCGCGTATCCAGCGTACAGGGATAGACATAAATCCCCAGATAAAAGGGGCCAAAAAAGCCGCGAAAAGATATTTTCCGCGGCTTGCTGTTTCGTTGTTATTTTCCACGGATTAATCTTTCCAGGCAATGACCGAAATTTCGACATTTACGTTCTTAGGAAGGGTTTTTACCGCAACACACTCACGCGCTGGTTGCGCTTCCTTAAAATATTCGGCATAGACATCATTGACTAAGGCAAAATTACCCATATCACTTAAGAAAATCGAAGCTTTGACAACATCTTCAAAAGTATATCCCGCATTGGTCAAGATAGCTTCTACATTTTTTAGTACCTGATGCGCTTCGTCTTTCACACCCGATGAAATTAATTCCATTGTTTCGGGAACCAGAGGAATTTGTCCAGAGACATATAATGTATTACCGGCTTTGATTGCCTGGTTATATGGTCCTATTGCAGCAGGAGCTTTGTCGGTATTTAAAATTTCTTTTTTTGACATGGATAACAGTGTTTAGGATGTAAAAAATATTTTGTAGATCAGGCCCAATAAAAAGACAATAATGGCCGTTGCATTAATAATATGCATAGCTTTTATGCTGCCATTTGTGGGGCGATCGGCGTTACGCTTTCTAAAGAAGTACATGGAACTAAGTTACAACAGTAAATTAGAAAGTGAAAATGAAAAGATCAAAAACTTTGAACGGATTTCTTGTAGGCTACGAAACAAAATCTTATGCAAGTGACAGGTTTTTTTTGAATTTTGGTAACTTGGTAATGAAATAGAATTTATATGAATAAGATAGCATTAATTGGTGGCAAAATATACACTGGTGAGTCGATTTTGGAGCAAAGAGCATTGCTGATCAGCGAAGGTAAAATTGTAGCGATTGTCCATGATGATGAGGTGCCAGCAGATTATACCAGTTATCCAGTCGGCGGGTCTAATATTTGTGCTGGGCTGATTGACCTTCAATTGTATGGTGACGGATCGGACTTGTATTCTGCCGAACGTAGTGTAGCATCTTTGGAACGCATCGCTGAGGGTTTGGTCCGTAAAGGCACAACTTCTTTTATGATGACCTTAGCGACCAATACGATTCCCGTATTTAAGGATGCCATTCGGGTGGCAGAAGGCTTTCGGCACGATGCATTTTTAGGATTGCATCTGGAAGGTCCCTTTTTGAATCCTAAAAAACGGGGTGCGCATCCCGCGGAATTAATTATCGAGCCTACAAAGGAAAAGATTGACGATCTTTTGTCCGGAAATCAGGTTGTCAAGATGATGACCATTGCGCCAGAATGTATCGCTGATGATATCTTACAGCATTTGCAGGGCTATAATCTATTGCTCAGTGCCGGGCATAGTGATGCGACTTTTGAGGAAGGTACCCATGGCTATGATCTGGGGATTCCAACAAGTACCCACCTGTTTAATGCCATGTCGCCGTTACATCATCGCGAAGTCGGGTTAGTCGGCGCAATTTTTAATCATCCGACTGCACAAGCAAGTATTATTGTCGACGGACATCACGTAAGCTTTGAAGCCGTAAAAATTGCGAAACGTCAGATGGCTGAGCGGCTGTTTATGATTACAGATGCTGTAGCCGCCTGCGATAAAGACATATATCATCACGTATTGAACGATGGCTATTATTCCCTGCCTGATGGCACCATTTCAGGAGCGGCAATCTCCTTGCTTGAGGGGGTAAAAAACGCTGTGCAAAGGGTGGGTATACCGCTTGATGAAGCGATCCGAATGGCAACACGGTATCCCGCAAATCTTTTAAAAAGGACGGATATTGGAAACCTCAATCAGGGAAGCATAGCGAATATCATTGTCTTTAACGACGACTTCAGGCTGGAGCAGGTGATCTTCAAAGGAGAGTTCAAGCGTTGATCTATGTCGGAGAAGATTAACCGATTGGCCGTGATTGACTAATATTATATGTATCTTCGTTCGTTATTTTGAAAAAACACTATTCTATAGCTTGATGAAACGTTCCCTATTATTTTTAGCGACAGCACTTTTTGTTTTATCTTCTTGTTCATCCAAGAAAAATAAAAAACAGGAGCCTGTCAATACCACAACTACAAATGTCGAAATTGTAAAAAAAGATCCGCCTTCGGTACCCAAGCGCGAACGGGTGAAAAATACAATTGAAACAAAAGAACAGCCGGCTGCAGAAAAGAAGAAGGAAATTGTTGTCGATCTTCCGGTGTTACCGCGCGAGTTTCGCGCCGCTTGGGTGGCTTCTGTTGCCAATATCAATTGGCCGAGCAAAAATAACCTGAGTACCGCCGAGCAGCAACAGGAAGCAATTGGTATTTTGGATTTTTTGAAAAACAATAATTTTAATGCTGTTGTTTTTCAGGTGCGTCCATCAGCCGATGCATTTTATAAAAGTGATCTTGAACCCTGGTCTTATTTTTTGACAGGTACAGAAGGACAGGCGCCTTCCCCTTATTATGACCCGCTTGATTTTTGGGTTGAGCAGGCGCATAAACGAGGAATTGAGCTGCATGTTTGGTTGAACCCTTACCGTGCTCATCATACTGCTGGCGGTGCTGTTACTTCAGCTTCCATGGCACGTAAAATGCCTGAGTCGGTTGTCAAATTGAAGCAGGGCTATTATTGGTTTGATCCTTCCAAACAATCTACACAGGACCACGCAGCACGTGTGGTTATGGATATTGTCAAGCGTTATGATATCGATGGCGTACATTTCGATGATTATTTCTATCCTTACGCGGAATATAATGGTGGACAGGATTTCCCGGATTCGGATAGTTACAATGAATACAAACGTAATGGCGGGGATCTATCACGCGGAGACTTCCGCAGAAATAGTGTGAATACCTTTATCGAACGGATTTATAAGGATATTAAGAAAGAGAAGAATTTTGTAAAATTCGGTATCAGTCCTTTTGGTATCTGGAAACCGGGTTATCCGTCAGGAATCCAGGGATCTAGCCAGTATGATATGCTTTACGCAGATGCTAAATTATGGTTGAACAAAGGCTGGATAGACTATTTTGCTCCCCAGTTGTATTGGCCTATACAGCCAGCCAGACAAAGCTATACGGCTTTGTTAAAATGGTGGGAAAGTGAGAATACATTGGGACGCCACCTTTGGCCGGGCATCAATACAGTTGGCAGACGTGGTCCGGAATATGTTCAGGAAATTGTTAATCAAGTGGAGGCAGCACGTACGCTATTGCCTGATAACCGAGAAGGGGTGATCCACTGGAGTCTGGCAGGGCTTACCAAAAACCCGGCCATGACACAAGCTTTGGTGAATGGGCCTTATCAGGTGAAAGCATTGGTACCAACAAGTCCTTGGTTAAATGCAAATCCTTTGTTGAAACCTACTTTGCTGGTAACTCCACAGGGTGGTACTACTTTTGTGAAATGGCAGCACCAGCAAATTGATCAGGTTGCAAAATGGGTATTGTATCTCAACTACGGTGGCGTATGGCAATATGAAATATTGGAGCCTGGGGTTACAGGTAAGGACATCCCAACGACATTGAACAACAAAAAACTGCAGTATGTTGCGGTAAAGGCTGTTGACCGTTTGAGCAACGAAGGTCCTTATGCCGCAGAGAAGATAAAATAACGAGCTGTTGTTTCATCAACGCGTAAAAAAGGGATATCTGAATTTTGGATATCCCTTTTTTGTATCATTATCTATCGGTAATGGTCAGGACGAACCTTCTGTTGGCGCGTGTACGTAAGCCCATGTGATTCATTCAGGTTTTGTTTTGAATTGTAATCTATCCAAAGTAAATTTATGGGTATGGAAGAAATCTATAAAACGGTAAGCGAATCTGTGATTCGGATGTCACAGCTGATGTTGCCCTCCAATGCTAATTTTGGCGGTAAAATTCACGGCGGTTATATTTTATCTTTGATGGATCAGATCGCATTTGCTGTGGCATCTAAATTTTCTGCACATTATTGTGTGACGGCCTCCGTTGGCAAAGTTGATTTTTTGAAGCCCATTGAGGTGGGTGAATTGGTGACATTGATCGCTTCTGTGAATTATGTAGGTAACTCTTCTATGGAAGTCGGTATTCGGGTCGAAGCCATGAATATTCAGACGGGCGAAACCAAGCATTGTAATTCCTCTTATTTTACGATGGTGGCAAAAGATGAAACAGGCAAGCCCGCCCGGGTGCCAAGGTTAATATTGGAGACCGAAAAAGATGTATTTCGTTTCTACCGCTGTGTGGTGAAGATGGAAGTCGACAAAGAAAGAGACCGTGCTATTCATGATCTGGAGACAGATTCTGCGGAGCAGCAGGCCTATATCAAGCAGCATTTTGATGTGAAGATCAGTCTGAGCTCCTAGGCCTTCTTCCCTTTCTTACCATTCAAATGTCCCTAGATATTTACTGTCTGTGCATTCATCGCTTCCGTCTGTTTTGTAGAAAAATACATAGACATGATAGTTGCCGACGGTTTGCTGTCGGGATAGGATAGCTGTCTGTGTTTTATGCGTAAGAGGATTCATGCTTTCATTTGTGAAAGCGCACTCATCGGGATTGTATAGCAGCAAACGGCAATTACTCGAGCTGATGTTATGTTGTGATGCAGTATCTGCATCATATTCCCAGGTGAGTGTAAATGTTCCTGTCTCTTCATCTACCTGATATGTATGGGTGGAAATGGGATTGGGGATTCCTTTACTCACGCGAAAGTTTTCAAAATTGATGACATAGCCAGTTGCCGTTTTTTCTACGGCATTATTGAGGTTGTAAGACATCGCATTGCCATATGCTTTCTTCTCGGGGTTATAATTTTTAAATCCGACCCGTATTAAATCTAGCATTGGGGAAATAAATTTTTGGATGAGGGAGAAACGCGACCTCGATTGAATTTGATTTGCAGAAGGTTTTTTTCTACTTTTCTTAGGTAAGCCCCTTGCATAGGTTGTATTTCCATTGGTAACAAATACTACTGATCCTGCTTTGCCCGAAAGCGTGCCATTGGCACCGTTTTTAATGACTGCCATAATATTAAGTTAATTGCGATTGATTTTTCTTTAAGTTACAAAATAAATAAGTATTGATCAATAGTAGATTCAACCTTTTTTCGGATTTACAACGAATCTTGATCGGAATTTAGTCGGACTTTATTCGGTTCCAACCGAAGAAGCACCGAAGGAGCACCGAACAAGTACCGAAGAAGCACCGAGTAATCTCCGAATACAATAGCTAATAATTAGTCTAAAATGGCGGTGTAAATCGAACATCCCTTTGCATGAGCACGCTGTTATGTGTAGGATGCTGCATGCTATTGGTGGTTTTGTTATGCTAATGTTTGTTTTCTGCTATCAAATTCGGTGAAAAGGTCTTGCTAAATGCTTTTATAAGATGTTTTGGTTTTTATTTTGCTGTGCTATGCGTTTTTGTATCTGTTTTTATAGGGATTAATGGTTTTTTTGCTGTCAGATTGTGCGTTAATGTGTTTATTGTTATTTCTTTTTCAAATAATTATGCATAAGCTTGCAAAAATAGGAAGCTTTTCATACTATTGTGTAGTAATTGATATAAACTTAGGGTTGGAACCGCCCGTTATGGAAAATTATTAACAACTAACTAAAAACCATGAATAAAAAAATTCTCTTATTCTGTTCAGGGGTGATGCTGTCAACCAGTTTATGGGCACAGACCAAAACTGTAACGGGTAAAGTGACGAATGCTTCTGATGGTGGTACAATGCCTAATGTAACCGTGAGCATCAAAGGTAAATCTGTCAGTACACAGACCAAGCCTGATGGAAGTTTCACCATCAATGCGGAGCCAGGCGATATTTTGATTTTCAGAGCCGTGGGTTCTCAGGAAAGACAACAACTGGTTGGGACAAATGCAACGATCAATGTTACGCTTTCTGGCAGTGAGGAGGCCCTTGAAGAGGTGGTTGTGACGGCTATGGGAATTAAGAAGGAAAAAAAGGCGCTTGGCTATGCTGTTCAGGATATAAAATCGGATGAGTTGATGAAGAATAAGACGGCTAACGTGGTCAATTCACTGGCAGGGAAGATTGCAGGGGTTAATGTAACACAGGCTTCGGGTTCTGCCGGTGCCGGAGCGCAGATTATTCTTCGCGGCGGAACTTCTCTTGAGCGCGACAACCAGCCCTTGTTTGTTGTAGACGGTGTGATCTACGATAACTCTACGGTTATTGGCGGAAATAGTGCCTTCGATGGCGCTCAAGCAACAGCAACCTCTAACAGTAACCGGGTGATGGATATTAATCCCGAAGATATCGACAATGTGTCGGTGTTGAAAGGTCCGGCTGCGGCAGCCTTATACGGGTCAAGAGCTGCTGCGGGAGCTATTATCATTACGACGAAAAAGGGACAAGAAGGGCGTACGGAGATTGGTTTTTCAAGTAGATTTTCAAATAACTGGGTGAATCGCTTGCCAGAGCAGCAAGGAAAATACAAACGTGGCTATTATAACAGTGCGGGTGTACTGGATGATTATACCACGCAATCCTGGGGTGAAAAATTTGGAAGTAATGATGTTGTTTATAACAACGTGAAGGATTTCTTCCAGCATTCGACGGTATTTGACAATACCGTTAATTTATCCGGCGGAAATAAAAATGGATCATTCTATCTGTCTGGTTCCCGCTTTGATCAAAAGGGTATCGTACCTAATACAAGCTTTGATAAAACCACGTTCCGCTTTAATGGGGATCAAAAATTTGGTAAACTGACGGTGGGCGCTAATGTGGGGTATTCGCTGGCAAATACAGATAAAACCCTAACTTCTGCGGGGTTATGGGGATCAGGTGGCACAGGAGCGATGGAGTCCCTGTACAGCTGGTCAAGAAGTGATAATATGAAGAAATACCTCAACGATGACGGGTCGAAGTATCGGATGTTTGAAGGCCGCCAGCCGCTAGAATCTGATGTCGAAAATCCATACTGGACAATCAATAAAAATATTTTGGGCGATAACACCGAGCGTATTACAGGTAGTATCAATGCAAGTATGCCCATCTTCGATTGGTGGAGCCTCACCTATCGTGTCGGGATGGATAGTTATCTGACTAAAAACTCAACTATTATCGGTGAAGGTGGTGCAATTAAGAAACCTTGGCAAAAAGGTATGATGTCGGAAAGTGATTTCAAATACAACTATTGGTCTTCCAACATCATGTCCAATTTCAATAAAAAGGTAGGTGATTTTGATTTAGGCGCTTTAGTGGGATTTTTCTCGGAACAAACCAAGACGACAACAAACCGCCGTATGGGCTATCATTTTGAGGTAGATAATTTTTACAGCTTCGAAAATATAGCGGCAGCGAATAAACAGTTCGCAGTAAACAATACAAAAAAACGTCTTTTTGGTTTGTACGGTGAGTTAAGAGCTTCGTATAAAAATATGTTGTTTTTGAATGTTACGGGAAGAAATGACTGGACCTCAACGTTACCAGTAGACAATAGGTCTTATTTTTATCCTTCTGTTGGTGGTAGCTTTGTGTTTACCGAACTCATGAAAGACAGTCGCCCAGACTGGTTGGATTTTGGAAAGCTGAGAGCTTCCTGGGCGCGCGTGGGTAAGGACGCAAATCCGTATGTAACCAATACCTACCTTTGGAAGCCTGTTGAATATTTAGGTGGAATTGTAGGCGCGGGAAATAACTGGCAGAAAGGTAATCCGTTTTTGAAACCTGAAACAACAGGTTCGTTTGAAGTCGGTGCTGAATTGCGCTTTTTTAAGGGGCGATTGGGCGTGGACTATGCCTACTATACCAATAATTCCTATAACCAGATTCTGTCTCCACGTTTAGGACAATCGACAGGATATATTTTCATCTCAGTCAACGGTGGCGATATCTACAATAAAGGAATGGAGTTGTCCTTAACTGGTAAGCCGATTGTGAAAAACGACTTTGTTTGGGAATCTACGTTAAACATGTCCAGAAACAAAGGGACAGTAGATAATTTGCTCGCAGGGGTCAATATTTTGTATGTCACAGACGTGCAGGTAGGGAATGCGAAAGCCGCATCCTTTAACGGAGGAAACTTTATGGGGATCTCAGGTTCGCAATGGACCCGTACACCTGATGGAAAAGTTGTTTTGGACGCTAATACGGGTATGCCAACAAGTGACAACCAGACGACATATAATATCGGAAACCGTGAGCCTAAGCTGACGGGTGGATTCAATAACAGCTTGACTTATAAAAATTTTAATCTGTCCTTCCTGTTTGATTTCCGTATAGGTGGCGATATCTATAACGGTACAGATTATGCAATGACGATTAATGGAATGAGCAAGCGAACCGAAGATCGTGATCAGCTGATTTTGGACGGAGCCATCCGTAACGGTGGAACAAACGACGCTCCGGTGTACGAAAACAAAACATTCACTTTCTTGGCCGACCAGATGTACACGATTAAAGGTGTGTCAACAAGCGGACGGAAGATTATCCAAGATTATTGGAGTGATTTCTACGCCCGTGAAAGTGCGAACTTTATGGTGAAAACAAACTGGTTGCGCTTGCGGAATATCTCGATGTCCTACAACTTTTCGGACGGTGTCCTGAAGAATGCCGGTGTTTCCAAAGTGGTAAAAGGTCTTACAGCTACTTTGACTGGTACTAATCTTTGGTTGTTGACCAACTACAAAGGGCTTGATCCGGAGGCCTCCGCTGCCGGATCTGGTGTAACGGGATCTAGTTCGGTAGGTATTGATTACAACGGTGTGCCAAGTACGGCCGGTGTTATGTTTGGTTTAAATTTTAGATTTTAAGATAGAAAAGTCATGAATAAATATAAGAGAATAGTCTCATTTCTGTTGGTTCTAACTTTATTTTCGTCCTGTAGTAAGAATTGGTTGGATATCAATATAGACCCGAATACGCCATCCAGCACCGTGGCTTCGGTTCAGAGTCGTTTGGCTTGGATACAGCATTATTACATGTATGCACAAGGGACAGCGGGGACACGGGCGGGGTTTGTGACACAGCAACTGACATTTGTCAACGGTACTGCATCAAACAGTATGATTGCTGGCTGGAACCCTGCAGCAGGTATGTCGACCACACCTTATCAGTTTTTCTTTGTCGGTGCAGGGGCAAATTTTAAGGATATGGAAGATAAGGCTACGGCCGATAAGGCTTATCATTATCTTGGTGCATTGCATGCTATCCGTGCCATGGGTTTTATGCTAATGACGGATTGGTATGGTGAGATGCCTTACACGGAGGCCTTGGGTACCATCATAACGCCAAAATTTGATGGTGGAAAAGTGATTTTCGAGGGTTGTCTTGCTGATATTGATAAGGCAATTGAATACTTTAATATGACACAGCCTGGCACTGCTGCCCCCTTGTCAGCCGGCGACAGCTGGAATGGTGGCGATGTAAGTAAGTGGCTGAAGATGTGTTATGGCTTAAAAGCGCGATGGTTGAATAACCTATCGAAAAAGAGCGCTTTGTACAAACCGGATGATGTATTGGCGGCGTTAAATAAGGCTGCCACTTCGGTGGGAGAAAGCACAGTGATAGCCCATATGGATGATGCGACTGATAATATCGGGGATATCCTATTTGCAGATCCTGTAAAAACCTCTATCGTTTTTAATAATGCGGGTATGAATACCAATACTTTGGTTACGAAATGGTATGAGAATTTATTAACCAATTTTGACAATAAAGGCATAGAGGATCCGCGGGCAGACAAATTATTACCTTGGGCAGAATACGGTTATCCCAAAAAGATGATCCGTTCCAAGGGAGTAGATATGCAGTCTACTATCCGCATGAACTCCGGGCCTATAGCGTCCTCTTATAATGATAAAGATGTGGCTATTCAGAGTAATGGCCGTACGGTAAACCCACACTCCTGGTATATTAACAGTGCCAATACAGCACGTTGGGGAGATACCGTTTATGTATCCATTAAAAGTAGTTCCAAGGGATATGACAGCGATGTGTCAGATACCTATAGATGGAAAGATGGTACCGTGGCTGCTTCAGGTACATTTTATTCGCGTCCCGATGCGCCTACCCATCTGGTTGCATACCCCGAAATGTGCTTTATTAAAGCTGAGGTCTTATTTAATAAGGGAGATAAAGCAGGTGCCTTCAATGCCTATAAAGAGGGAATTAAAGCACATATTGACTTAATGAATATAAAGCTGGGTTCTTATGCAGACGCCAGTCCGAGCAAATCGCCAATGACCCAGGCCAAGATCGATAATTTTCTAAACAATGGCATTGGTACGGCGGGAGATATTACATTGGCTAAAATTATGACGCAAAAATTTATCGCACTTTCGTTTTCACAGCAAAACTGGAATGATATGCGTCGCTATGATTTTAGTAGTTCAGTCTATCCCGGTTGGTCAGTTCCCTATGAGTACACGGTGACCGCAGCAGCACAAACTAAAATACCGCAAGGAAAGCAGTTCAGAAGAGTACGTCAGGTTTCGCATGAGATCAACTACAATTCCGATAATTTAAAAGCATCTCATCCGAATGCGTTAAATGACGATATCTGGTCATTCCCGGTTTGGTGGGATACCAAAGAATAATTTTAAATTTGAAAGCCGCAACTGCGGCTTTCTTTATCTAGTTTGTTTTTGTTATGAAATATTGTATTAATTTCCTTCTTCTTTTTATACCATTTGTGCTTTTTGCACAATCACCCAAAATTATTCAAAAACCGATTACCTGGGATAAGGACCGTATTCAACTTTCATTGGAGTACCTCAAAAATCGGCACGGTCTATCGCAGTCGACTCCGGTTATCCATCCTAAAATGGTGGTAGTGCATTGGACGGCGAATAACAGTGTGAAAGCGACCTTTAATACATTCAATCCTACGCGGCTTCCGGGTCGTCCGGAACTGACCAAGGCAAGTGCCTTGAATGTATCTTCGCAATTTGTCATCGATCGTGACGGTACGATTTATCAGTTTTTACCAGATTCTATTTTTGCACGGCATACCATAGGTCTCAACTATTGTGCAATAGGGATAGAAAATATAGGTAGTCGTCAGAATCCACTGACTGATGCACAATTGAAAGCAAATGAAGAGCTTATCCGTTACCTCAGTAAGAAATATCCCATCGAATTTGTTTTAGGTCACCATGAGTACCAACGTTTTAAGAAAACAAGCTGGTGGAAAGAAACTGATCCCAATTACATCACGGGTAAAGATGATCCGGGAGATAAATTTATGCATGAGCTAAGAAAGCATCTTGTCGATCTGAAATTGAACCCCCTACCTTAAATCATGCCTAATCGAAGAATTTCGTTCTGCAGGTAAATTGCGTTTTCCTACAGGAATAAGTAATAAGTGTGCAATTGGTGATCGTTTTGCAATATATTTTGCTGGTTTGCTGTATTTTGCTGCATTGTTAATAAAATGTTAATTGTATTTGATTTGTTACGTGAGCGTGTGCTCTGCACACTTACTTATTTTTCTTTTTAATCGTCTGATTTATTGTAATCGACTGTATTTCAATTTATTGTAATGTATTTTTGCTTTCAGTCTCAACTAATATATTGCGGTTTAATTCCTGTTACAGAAGTAATTTGTAAGTGAATACTTACTTTCTTTTGCGTTTTTATGTTGCTTTAAGTTTTAAAAACGAAAAGTTCTACTTACTTTTATTCTGATTTTCAATTATTCGTGCATAAAACTGCAATTTGTGCATGATCTAAGAGTCTATTTATGATGAAAAATGCCTTATTAAAGCTATCCTTTTTAATTTCTGTTGTTGCTTGGGTTTCCTGTGGGAATTCGTTGAAGTCTACGCAAGCGAGCAAAACCGCAGTAAACAGCATGACCGGCCGGGTAACGAGCCAAGTTGTTATTCCGGGTGCAGATCAACTTACGCTGTATTTACCACAACTAAAAGGTAAGAAAGTGGGAATAATGGGAAATCAAACTTCCATTGTAGGGGCTGATAAAAAACATCTTGTCGATGTCTTGATCGATAATAAGGTTGATTTGAAGTTTGCCTTTGCGCCTGAACATGGTTTCCGCGGGAACGTTGAACGTGGTGAGAAGTTTGGGAATGATGTTGATCAAAAGACGGGTTTGCCGCTGTTTACATTATATGGAGGTAATAAGAAACAAGATTCTATCGTCAATTCCATTGATGTGATGATTTTCGACCTGCAGGACGTTGGGGCACGCTTTTATACATACATCACTTCTTTGCACCGTGTAATGGAATTATGTGCAAAGCATAATAAAAAATTAATTGTACTGGATCGTCCAAATCCAAATGGCGACCAGGTGGATGGACCTGTAAGGCATGATGATAAGTTTAAATCAGATGTTTCCTGGCATAAAATAGCCATGATCCATGGTTTAACAATCGGCGAGCTGGCGCAGATGATCAATGGAGAGCGGTGGCTTGAGCATGGCCGCCAGGCCGATGTAACGATTGTACAGGTCAAAAATTGGAATCATAACAGTAGGTATGAGCTGCCGGTCATCCCATCGCCAAGTCTGCCAAATTATCTTTCTGTTCGGTTGTACCTTTCATTATGTCTTTTTGAAGGTACGGATATTTCGGTAGGTCGGGGTACGGATTGGCCGTTCCAGGTATTAGGTTATACAAATCCGGTCTATGGCTCCTTTACTTTTACACCGGGCGAACGTCACGGTATGTCCAAACATGTGGAGGGCAAAGGAACAGTCAATTATGGTGTTGATTTGCGCGGTCTGGATGCTGATCATCAAAAATTTACCTTAAAATATCTGTTGGACTTTTATCAAAAGACACCTGATAAATCCACTTTCTTCGCGCGGCCTGAATTTTTTGATAAGCTTGCGGGGACAGATCAATTACGTAAGCAAATCCTTTCCGGACAATCTGAAGCTCAGATTCGTGCTTCTTGGTCTGAGGACTTGAAAGCCTATAAGCAAATGCGTAAAAAGTATCTGCTTTATACCGATTTCGAATAGCAATAACTAACAATATTAACTAGAATCATTTATTTTAAAACTCTATAATCAATGCGAAAATTTGTACTATTTTCTGTTGCTCTTGGATTGAGTTTTCCTTCTGAATCCTATTCTTTTGCAAAAAAAGAAGGTGCTTTGAATCGCGACAATTTAGCAAGCGCTTTTCTGAGTTCTTCTGCAAAAAATGCGTTTCAAAATACGGTGCAAGGTACTGTAAAGGATGGAAAAGGTCCAGTCTCTGGGGTAAGCGTGTCTGTGATTGGCGGTACTGCGTCAACTAAGACTGATGCTCAGGGGCATTTTAAAATTACAGCTGCCGTGGGGAGCAAGTTGCGTTTTTCGTCTGTAGGATACGTGACGAAGGAGGTTGCCGTTACTTCAGCTACGCTTGATGTAACATTAGCGGACGATAATCAAGCGTTGGACGAAGTGGTCGTTGTCGGTTACGGTACCCAGAAAAAAGGTAACCTAACTGGTGCGGTTTCATCGATCAATGTGAAGGAGAATCTACAGAGTCGTCCGATCGCCGATGTCGGCCGGGCAATTCAAGGGACGACGCCAGGATTTAGTGTTACTGTACCGAGTGGTGAGGTTGGATCTGATCCTACCATGCGTATTCGTGGTGCAATATCTTCCATTCAAGGGAATAGTAGTCCATTGATCTTGGTGGATAATGTGGAAATCCCGAGTATCCAATATGTAAATCCGGATGATGTTGAGTCGATCACCGTATTAAAAGATGCTGCCTCTTCGTCCATCTATGGTGCGAAAGCTGCTTTTGGTGTCGTATTGATTAAGACGAAAACAGGTGGAAGTGCGGAAAAGGTTACCGTAAATTATTCTAATAACTTCTCATTCCAAAATCCATATAAAAAGTTGGAAATGGGACGTGTTAATGCCTTGAAATATACCATTGACGCATTAGAAAGAGTTGGCGGAACCGAAACGGGTGCTTTCTATAAAGTAAATAGAGAAAGTTATGAACGCGCAGTGGAGTGGGATAAAAAATATGGATCTTCAATCGGGAAAGATGATCCAACGGTATATGGCAGAGACTGGTATGTAGATCCGGGGTCGCCGACGAAAAAGTACGGTGTTAGAACGTATGATCCATATGATTATATGGTGCGCGAGTGGGCTCCCACACAAACACATAACTTGTCTTTAAATGGTACCATTAAGAAGACACAATATACAGCTTCATTTGGTTCGTTAAACCAAAGCGGTATGTTAAAGGCAGGCGATTCGGATAAGTTTAAACGGTATAATGCTGCATTAAGACTGAATACCGAACTGAATAAATATGTGACTATTAGGGGTGGAGCGATGTTTGCACAACGGAACAAGATCTATCCTTATGCGACAAACTCAACAACGGCCGATCCATGGTTGTACATGTATCGCTGGAGCTCCCTTTATCCAATGGGCTATGACGAAAATAACAACCCAATCAGAAGTCCATGGAGTGAAAATGAGGCGGCAAACCAAGCTTCCATGCTTCGCAATTATATTAATTTAAGCGCTGGTGCTACAGTTAATATAATGAAGAATTGGAAAGTAGATGTAGACTATACATTTACCAATGAGGATTATAGCTGGCGTAAAAACGGGACGAGATATACAGCAGCCAATTCTTGGGTAGCAGCCAAACAACGGTTTGATGCACAAGGAAATCCAGTTTATGTCAATAAAGAAGGAGCTGTTGTCAATAAGGGAGATGCTGATGCAACTTTAGCTTATGATCTTTCCAATGATATGTATACAGCGAATGGTTCTGCGCAAGATCATATCTATATGCGTTCACAAAATGAACATAAGCATACTGTCAATGCATTTACAACGTATGAACTCGACTTGAATGATGATCATAACTTTAAATTTATCCTTGGTTTAAATAGAGTAACAAACGATGGTTCTTACCATTGGACACAGCGTGCTGATTTATTGGATATCACAAATCCTCAGTTTGATTTGGCTGTGGGCCAAATTACGGGTAGCGGTGGTGAGTATTGGGAATCTCAATTAGGGTATTTTGGCCGTGTGAACTATGCGTATAAGAATAAGTATCTATTTGAAGGTAATATCCGTTATGATGGTTCCTCCAAGTTTCCAACAGATTTGAAATGGCGATGGTTTCCATCTTTTTCAGCAGGCTGGGTAGTTTCAGAAGAAAAATTCATGGACTGGTCAAGGGCTACATTAAATCAGTTGAAGTTTAGAGGTTCATGGGGTGTTATCGGAAATCAAACGGTACCTTCTGATCTTTATGTTTCAAACATGGATGCGGGTCAGATTAATTACATCGTCAATGGCGCATTGTTGAATTCTGTGGGTACGCCAAAACTGAATTGGCCAAACGTTACGTGGGAAGATCTGGAAACCCTGGATTTCGGTGCGGATGCCAGATTCTTCAAGAATAAATTAGGTTTGACGTTTGATTGGTATCAGAAGAAGACCAAAAATATGTTTGCTCCTTTGGAAGGAACAACACTCACCTTGGGTTCTGCGGCGCCTTGGGGTAACTTCGGTACCTTGACGACCAAAGGCTTTGAATTGGCCATCGATTTTAATCACCGATTTGAGAATGGATTGGGTATTAATTTTAGGGCTAATTTGGATGACTCTAAATCTGTTTTTAGTGGATATACGTCATTACGCACTACCGGTGTGAATTATAATGGTCGGGTATATGGTGATATTTGGGGGTATGAGACAGACCGTCTGTACCAATACAATGATTTTGTATTGGATGGAAATAACAATCCGCAGTTGGTAAAACCAAATGCAGATATGACCAAATATTATGGAAGTACAGATAACGTCTATCTCTTGAAAGAGGGGCCGAATGGTGAAAAGCCTGTCTATCAGCCACGATTCCAAAATTCAACTAATTTCTATTTTGGTCCTGGGGATGTTAAATTCAAAGATTTGAATGGTGACGGCGAGATCGATAATGGTGACGGTACGATCGATAATCCTGGCGATATGAAGATCATTGGTAATTCGACGCCTCGTTATCAGTATGGCTTTAGATTTGGTGCTGATTGGAAAGGCTTCGATGTTTCAGCATTTTTCCAAGGTGTGGGGCAACGTAAAGTTTGGGGAGCGGGATTCTTGGCGATTCCAGGATTTAACACTTCAGATGGAGCGATGCCTGCAAGCTTTGTAAACGATTACTGGACGAAAGATAATCAAGGAGCATTCTATCCGGCTGCATTCAACAACGGTGGTAGTGCGAATGTCAATAATATGCAAGTTCAGTCCCGCTATCTGTTGGATATGTCGTATTTGAGAATTAAGAACCTAACTGTGGGGTATACAATTCCTCAGCATATTGTGCAACGAGCTAAGATAAATAACTTACGTGTTTATGTTTCGTTGGAGAATTTCTTCACTTGGGATAAGCTTCGTGGCTTACCGATTGATCCGGAAGAGGTGGAAGGCTTCTCGATTTTTAATGAAACGAATTACAACGGTGGACGTACAGGTGTTGGAACACCAACATTTAAGAGTGCCTCATTTGGTGTTCAGTTAAACTTTTAAACGAATTTGACAGATGAAATTAAATAGAATAAAAATTGGATCTATCATGCTTTCCGCCATGTTATTGGGGGTAGGCTGTAGTAAGGATGTGCTGGATAGGCCTGATCAAACTAAAGTAATCGATGAAAACTTTTGGAGAAATGAAGCTGATGTTCGTTTGTATGCAAATGATTTTTATTTAAATTATTTTGTTGGCTATAATACTTTTTATGGTACGGCCTATGCTCCCTTAGTGGGATATAACTATGCAGATGACTTTACTTCTGAAGGAACGCAAGGTGGCTTTGAGTCAGTTGTTCCGACGAGTAGAGGTGCGAGTACGGTGACACCTGATATGTTGACGACCTACTCAGGGCCGACCTGGAATTTTTACTGGGTTAGAAAGGCTAATGTGATGTTGACCAGGATTGAAACAAAGGCCAAGTCAAAATTGTCAGAGGCTGAGTATAAGCACTGGACTGCAGTAGCTCGTTTTTTTAGAGGCTACGAATATAGTAGGTTAGTTTCTGTGTTTGGTGATGTGCCTTATTTTGATGTTGAAGTTGATCCGATGGATCAGGCTACAATGTATAAGGAACGTACCAAGCGCGGTGAGGTCATGGATAAAGTCTATACAGATTTTGAGTATGTGCTTGATAATATGCGTGCTGATGACGGAAAAGGTTATGTAAATAAATATGCAGCAGCGGCACTTATTTCTAACCTCATGTTGTTTGAAGGTTCCTGGGAAAAATACCATGGCTTGGATCAAGATCGTGCGAAAAAGTATCTCGCGCTTGCGGTTAAAGCGTCCGAAGTTGTCATGAATAGTGGAAAGTGGTCTTTTGGAAGTGATTTTAAAAGCCTGTTTGCATCTGAAGATCTTTCAAGCAATCCAGAGGTAATTTTCTTCAGAACTTATAATGATGCCTTGAAAGTAACGCACGCCGTAGGTTCTTACAGTAATGGTACTGAAGGGCAGAAGGGCGTTAACTTGGATTTGTTGAAATCTTTTATCTGTAACGATGGAAAGGTTTGGCAAAACTCAGCGCTTACAAATGCTTCGGACTTTTCGATGAAATCTTTGGCGAGAACGAGAGACCCACGGTTTGAAGCTTCGTTGATGGATACCGTTAATACAGCTTCATCAACATTTGCTTACGGTCATAAATTTGCTGCTAGAGAAGCCTTGACGTATATTGGAAAAACTTATCCAGCAAAATGGAGTAGTAATACAAATACAAATGATGCTCCGATTGTGCGTCTTGGTGAGGTTGTGTTGAATTGGATTGAGGCAAGGCAGATTCTTGCGGAGTTTTTTGGTGGAGCAGCTGTTACCCAAGGTGATTTGGATAAATCAATCAATGCGGTACGGAATAGGCCGCTAGACGCAGATGCCATAGCTAAAGGGGTAAAGAAAACGGCACCTTTGACATTAAATTCCCTGCCGAACGATCCAAGCCGCGATGCGGATGTATCGCCGTTGATGTGGGAAATCAGACGTGAACGAAGAATGGAATTTGTATATGAGTATGCGCGATTGAATGATATCCGTCGCTGGAAAAAATTGGATTATATGAACTTTTCACGCAATGTCGATTATTCATTGGGTCCCTGGGTAAATATCAAAAAGGACCTTCCAAATCGTTTGACAAAAGCTTACGAAGGTGTTTTGAAAGTCCGTGACGCAGCAGGAAATACAATCACCTACAATGGTAAAAACGCCGATGCTATGGTAGGATATTACGTTGTTCCGAAATTTGCAAACAGGGTAAGTTTTACCGATCGGTCGTACTTGGCTCCTGTTGGACTGAATCAGATTCAACAATATGCAAATTTGGGCTATATCTTAACACAGACGCCAGGCTGGCAATAGATAGCATTGTATTAAAAGGCCTTTCTGAATTTCAGAAAGGCTTTTTAATACATAATGAATTTTGATTTACATGAAGATGCATAAAAATGCAATATCATTTCTGTTTTATGCATAAAAACGCTATTTTTAAGAAAACATTACGCATGAGGTTTCCAATTATCACCTTTTTTATTGCATTATCCTGCGTTTTTAACGTTGCGATAGCACAGCAGTCCTTCAAATTTGCCCACGTAACAGACACGCATGTCGGTGGTGCAACAGGTGAGGAGGATTTGCGACGTACTGTAAAGGACCTGAATACATTGAAAGATATTGATTTTGTTATAGTCTCCGGAGATATCACCGAGTTTGGTGCTGATCATGAGTTAAAGCTTGCGAAGCGAATCTTAGATAGTTTGCAGCTGCCTTGGTACGTGATTCCGGGAAATCACGATGGCAATTGGTCAGAAAATGGAGCCAACACGTTTCGCACCGTTTTTGGTGGCGAAACCTTTTTCTTTAAGCATAAAGGCTACGCATTCATTGGAACCAATTCAGGGCCCAATATGCGCATGAGTCCTGGTCAAATTCCTCGGGAAAACCTGGTTTGGATGGATTCCATTTTTGCAGCGAATCCGGATAAACAGCTACCATTGATCTATATTAATCATTATCCACAGGATTCATCGTTAAATAACTGGTTTGATGCACTGAAAAGAGTTAAAACGCGGAATGTCCAATTGGCGCTTTGTGGGCATGGTCATGCCAATAAATTATACGATTGGGAAGGAATTCCGGGGGTGATGGGACGGTCTAATCTGCGTGCGAATAAAGCGATTGGGGGTTATAATATCGTGACCATCGCCGATGGCAAAGCCAGTTATCAAGAGCGTAATCCCGGTGTAGGAACGCAGGAGAAACCTTGGGTTGTTGTTCCAATGTTCGACCATCATTATGAAAATGAAACGATAAGCTACCCGAGACCAAGTTATGCTGTGAATGCAAAATATGCGGGCCAGGTTAAAGTCAATTGGACGTTTGAAGACGCCAGCGACATCGGGGCGGGACTAGCCGTTTACAAAAACAGCGTGATCACATCAAATACCGCGGGCGATATCTTTGCGCTTGACTTAAAAACTGGCAAAAAGCTATGGGCATACCGTACCGGTGGTAAAGTTTATTCTACGCCTGCTGTGTGGAAAGGGATTGTCGTGGCGGGATCATCGGATCATGCAATTTATGCGGTAGATGCCCGTAATGGCAAGTTGTTGTGGAAGGTGGAGACTGAGAAGGCGGTTTTGGGTTCCCCCTTGCTACATGATGGCGTAGCTTTTATCGGTGGCTCGGATGGTAAGTTTAGAGCGCTGGACATCAAGACGGGAGCTGTAAAGTGGAGTTTTGACCAGGTCAAAGGATTTGTATCGACGCTGCCAACGTATTATTTGGGGAATGTAATTTTTGGTTCCTGGAGCAATGGATTCTATGCTTTGGATGCCAAAACGGGTAAGCTTTCGTGGGAGTGGAATAATGGACAGGCCAATCGGATGTTTTCTGCTGCGGCATGCAATCCGGTGGGGGTAAACAATCGTGTTTTTGTAGTTGCACCGGATCGTTTTATGACAGCACTGGATGCGAAGAACGGTGCGGTCATCTGGCGGGAAAAGAAAGATACCATTCGGGTGCGCGAGTCTATGGGGTTGGCTGCAGATCATAAATTGGTTTATGTGAAGACGATGGATGGGGATCTTTTAGGTATTTCGGTTGCTGGTGATCGTATGGATGTTGCCTGGAAGTCCAAACTTAAATTGCCCTACGAATTGACACCTTCTGCAATTACATCCAATGGCAAGTTGGTCTTTGTGCCGAGTCATTCGGGTTTGCTATCTGGAGTTGACGCAAAAACAGGCGCGGTAGTATGGCAATATAAAATATCCAATGGAATGGTTAATCCCGTTGCACTAAATGGGAGAAATACCGTGATAGCGAGTACGATGGATGGCAAAATAGTTTCATTACAGTTTTAAGCAATCGATTGAAATGATCTTTTTGAAAATAAATGCCTTGATATGATAAAAAAATGTCTAAACTTCTTAAATTTACGTCAAGCTTTTTTGCTTGTTTTTGCATGTTTTGTTTGTAACTTTGCGAAAGCACAGCAAAATGCTTGGATTAGAATAAACCAATTGGGCTATACTCCAGCGGGCAAGAAGGTCGCGGTATGGGGTGGGAAATCAATCAGGCAGCTTCGTTCTTTTGAAATTAAAAACGCACAAACGGGTAAAACAGTCTATGTACATCCTGTTGGAAAAGATTATGGGGCTTATGGTCCTTTTGTTCAGAGCTTTCGTTTTGATTTCTCTTCCATGCAGGATACAGGACGCTTTTTTGTTCAGGCCGGAGAGGTGAAGTCTCCAACATTCCGAATCGCTCGGGACGTTTATAAAGGAGCGGCAGATTTTGTACTGCGTTATATGCGGCAACAACGGACATTGTTCAACCCTTTTCTGAACGATAGCTGCCATACACACGATGGCTTTGCGCTGTATGCAGGAAAGGTTGGCATTCCCGATAGCTCCCGTATCGATGCGGGGGGCGGTTGGCATGATGCTTCTGATTATTTGCAATATGCGACAACGTCAGCAAATGCGACATTTCATCTGTTAGCGGCTTACCGCGATTTTCCAAAGGTGTTTGGTGATCTAAAGCAAGCAAATGGTCTTGATGGAAAAAATGGTCGGGCCGATGTGCTCGATGAAGCAAAATGGGGCTTGGATTGGCTGTTGAAAATGCATCCCAAGGCCAACCAAATGTACAATCAGATTGGTGATGACCGGGATCATGCCAGCATGCGGATGCCAAAGGAAGATCCTTATTATGGTCGTGGATTTGATAGACCGGTGTATTTTATCGATGGCGAGCCACAGCAGCGTGGCAAGTTTATGAACAATACAACCGGGACAAGCTCTACTGCTGGTAAATTTAGTAGTGCTTTTCGCCTGGGGGCGATGTTGTTTGACAAAGAGGATCGGAAATATGCAACGCTGCTTTCGAAGAAATCGGAAACAGCCTATGCTTATGCCAATATAAAACCAGGCGTGACACAGACAGTTTCTGTGAAATCGCCCTATATTTATGCCGAAGATAATTGGGTAGACGATATGCAGTTGGCCGCTGCAATGGGTTTTTCGATGACAAAAAAAGAAAAGTTTGCACGAGAAGCCTTACGCTACGCCCGGCAAGAAAAGATTACACCTTGGATGGTTAGCGATACTGCTGCACATTATCAGTGGTATCCTTTTATCAATCTTGGGCATTATGAGTTGGCAAAAGGATTAAAAGGACAAGATCGCGAGGAGATTGTTTCCTATTATAAACAGGGGATTGAGCAAGTCAATCGGAGAGCTGAGAAAAACGCTTTTTTTCGGGGAGTTCCCTTTATTTGGTGTAGCAACAACTTAACGGTATCCTTTGCTATCCAGTGTCTCTGGTATAAAGAATTGACGGGAGATGCACATTTTGATGAGCTAGCCCAAGCTAATTTTGACTGGTTATTCGGGGCGAACCCTTGGGGCACGAGTATGGTATATGGTCTTCCGGCTGGAGGCGATACACCTGTCGATCCGCATTCGGCGTTTACCTTTCTTGGAAAGCATCCGATCGACGGCGGGTTAGTTGATGGCCCTATTATGGCATCCACGTATCGCAATCTGATTGGTATCAAGTTGAATAATCCGGATAGTTATGCGGAGTTTCAAAGTGATCTGGCGGTCTATCATGACGACTACGGAGATTATAGTACGAATGAGCCGACAATGGATGGTACCGCTTCGTTGATTTATCTGTTGGCTTCAAAGGAGGGTAAGGCTATGGAGGAGCCCGCCGGAAAAAAGTAACACGGGATGTTTTTGGAGCTATTGTCCGGGGCGACTCGACAAAACGGCAGGTGGCTCTGGTGTTTACCGGTCATGATTTATCTGAGGGTACTGCTGAGGTATTAGCAAGTCTAAAGCATAATGGCGTTAAAGGCTCTTTTTTCCTGACAGGCGATTATCTCAGAACTCCAGGTTTTAAGCCGTATGTCCGTCAGATGTTAAGCGATGGGCATTGGATTTCGGGGCATTCGGATAAACATATTCTGGTGAGTGACTGGGGGAGTAGGGAGGTGCTTTTGGTCAAACGTGACTCTTTTGTCGCTGATCTTAAAGCAAACCTGAAAGCACTGGAAGGCGCGGGCGTCAAAAGAGAGCACTTGTCCTATTATATTCCTTCTTATGAATGGTATAATAGTGAAACAGTCGATTGGGCAAAAGCGGTTGGTCTGAATTCGGTTAATTATACACCAGGAATACGGACTGCGGCCGATTATACCTATCCTGAAATGGGGGCTAGCTATTTATCGTCGACAGCGATTCTCGACAATCTTTGGTCTCATGAAGCTCGATATGGGCTCAATGGATTTCTGATATTGATTCACATGGGAACCGATGATCGGCGGAAAGATAAGCTGTATCATCATTTGGATGATATCATTAGCATATTAAAGGGAAAAGGGTATCAACTTGTGGATGTGCCCGATTTATTGAAATAAAGAAATACAATATATACTAATAATGGTAAATACAACGGAGAAAGATTCGAATTATCAGGATTTGGACAAGATGTCTGTGCATGAGTTGTTGACAAATATCAATAATGAAGATAAATCTGTGCCACTTGCGGTAGAGCAAGCTATCCCTCAGATTGAGGCATTGGTCAAAGTCACTGTGGAGAAAATGAAGGCTGGTGGTCGAACTTTTTATATCGGCGCTGGCACAAGTGGCCGTTTGGGTGTGTTGGATGCTTCTGAATTACCTCCGACTTACGGCGTTCCATTTGAATGGATCATTGGGTTGATTGCCGGTGGTGATACTGCAATTAGAAAAGCAGTTGAATTTGCAGAAGATGATCTGGAGCAAGCCTGGAAAGATATGGAAGCGTATGATATTGATGAAAACGATGTTGTTATCGGCATTGCGGCTTCTGGAACCACCCCTTATGTTATTGGCGGATTGAAAACGGCAAACGAGAAAGGGCTTGTGACGGGATGTATTGTCTGTAACGGGGGCTCTCCGATTGCGGAAATAGCGCAGTATCCGGTTGAAGTTATTGTTGGGCCAGAATTTGTTACCGGGTCTACGCGAATGAAATCGGGTACAGCACAGAAACTTGTGTTAAATATGTTCAGTACCGCAGTGATGATCCAATTGGGTAGGGTAAAGGGGAACAAGATGGTCGATATGCAATTGTCAAACCATAAGCTGGTCGGTCGTGGTGTACGTATCATTATGGATCAGACCGGGGCGCTTGAAGAAGAAGCTGCGGCTTTACTTGAGCAATTTGGTAATGTGAGACAGGCAATCGAAGCTTATCAGGATACCCATTGAGCATAACCTATTAAAATCACCTATTTTAAAAACAAACTATGTCACCAGTAATATTATTATCCTTTATAATAATCTATTTTGCAGTTCTGCTTGCTGTAGCTCACTTTACCTCGAAGGGAGCTTCCGATAACTCTACCTTTTTTGTCGCAAACCGGAACTCTAAATGGTATATGGTCGCCTTTGGGATGATCGGTACCGCGCTCTCCGGCGTAACTTTTATCTCGGTTCCCGGCGCAGTCGGTGCGTCTGAATTTAGCTATTTTCAATTTGTTCTTGGGAACGCCGTTGGTTTTGTCATTATTGCCTATGTATTGCTTCCGCTCTATTATAGAATGAACTTGACTTCCATTTATACGTATTTGGAAGAACGTTTTGGGCACACCACGTACAAGACCGGTGCTGCTATTTTTTTGGTTTCCCGTACGATCGGTTCGGCGTTTCGTCTTTATCTGGTCGCAATCGTATTGCAGCATTTTATTTTTGATGCCTGGAATGTGCCTTTCGCGATTACCGTCGTTATATGTTTGGTGTTAATCTGGATGTATACAAATAAGGGTGGCTTAAAGACGATTATTGTGACAGATACCCTACAGACTACCTTTTTAGTGACCGCAGTAATTCTCTCTATCTATTTTATGGCCAAAGGATTAGATTTTGGTATCGTCGATACTTTCGAGGCTGTAAAAGAAAGTAGTTATTCGAAGATCTTTTTCTGGGATGATTTTGTCGGTAGTAAAGCTAATTTTTGGAAACAATTCTTGGGAGGGATTTTTGTGACCATTGCGATGACGGGGCTAGATCAGGATCTGATGCAGAAGAACTTATCGATGGGGACCATTAAAGAAGCTCAAAAGAATATGATTACTTTTACAAGTGTTTTTGTGGTCATCAATATTTTCTTTTTAGCTGTCGGTGCTTTGCTGTATATCTATGCGGCTAAAAATGGAATTGATGTGACTCAATTAGCAACACGCGATTATTTGTACCCGGAAATTGCATTAAACCACTTGGCCATTGTTCCTGCAATCATCTTTATGATGGGGTTGACCGCGGCTACTTTTGCAACGACGGATAGTGCGCTAACGGCATTGACAACATCTTTCTGTGTGGACTTTCTAAATTTCAATAAAAAAGAAAATCCCAATGATCCAGCGCTGATCAAGCAGCGTAATTATGTGCATTTTGGTTTTTCCATTGTGATGCTATTGGTTATTCTGGTCTTTAAGCTGATCAATGATGACTCGGTCGTCAATGCAATCTTTACTGCGGCGAGTTATACTTACGGGCCTTTATTGGGTTTATTCGTTTTCGGAATATTCACAAAATATGCCGTGCGGGATAAGGCTGTACCTTATATCTGTGTGCTTTCGCCTACTGTCTTATTTTTGCTTAAAACCTATGTTATTGAGGTGTATACACCTTATGTTATCGGATTGGACTTGATCATTATTAATGGTTTTATCACGTTTTTAATGCTTTTGATCAGTTCTCCAGGTAAAGCAAATGAAAAAGCGTTATCTCATCACTAGTATTTTTCAGCTATAAAAAATTTCTCCATTGGTGAGAAGATGTAAATACAAGTATTGATTTTGATTTGTACGTACAGAAAAATTAAGTTAAGTTTGATATACTTAGTTTTCTGTACGTATGTATCATAGCATAAATGAGACTACGGAATTTATCCGTAGAAAAATTGGAGATTTTACTCCAGAATTCGGTATCATCCTAGGTACTGGTTTAGGTAAGTTGGTTGATGAAATTGAAGTCAAGTATCAGCTGATGTATTCCAATATACCAAATTTCCCTATTTCAACTGTTGAATTTCATTCTGGTAAGCTCATTTTTGGAAAACTGAGTGGCCGCAATGTGGTCGCTATGCAGGGGCGGTTGCATTATTATGAAGGTTACGATATGCAGCAGATTACATTTCCGATCCGTATCATGAAAGTTTTAGGGGTACAAAAATTGTTTGTTTCCAATGCCGCAGGGTCCTTAAATCCTGAGGTGAAAAAAGGTGATCTTGGTATTATTGAAGACCATATCAATTTATTGCCCGATAACCCACTTCGCGGGCAAAATCTATCCGAGTTTGGTTCTCGATTTCCCGATATGAGTGAGGCTTATAACCGAGAAATGATCGTACAGGCTCTTGAGATCGCAGCAAAGCATGATATTAATGCACGAAAAGTTGTTTATGTTTCCTCTGCAGGTCCAAATCTGGAAACAAAAGCGGAATATCGCTATATGCGTCTGATCGGTGGCGATGTGGTCGGTATGAGTACCGTTCCAGAAGTAATTGTCGCTAATCATATGTCGCTTCCGGTATTTGCGATTTCTGTTGTTACGGATGAAGGTTTTCACGAGGATCTTAAACCCGTTTCCTTGCAGGAAATTGTCAGTGTTGCGGAGAAAGCGGAACCTAAAATGACGTTAATTTTGAAAGAATTAATAGCTTTGCAATAAATTGTCTTTTCATGTATCATCTTTGATGGCGAAAGTTGATGGATTGGTGGATATTTGAGAGTAATTTGTTCATTCAGGTGAATTTAGCTTTTTTGGTTTTTATATAATTTTAGATGAAGTTGATCGTACGCATACTTGCCGCATGGTGTGTTTTATTTGTTTATTCCATGGATGTTATTGCCCAGAGCAAGGAAGAGTGGAGTAGTGCATTGGATTCGGCTAGGGCAAAGGAAGATGGGAAGAAAGATTCTGTGATTCTTTCGGCAAAATATATCCGGTATGCCACGCTGGATATGTTGAAAAAAGGCACTTATACACGTCAAATTGATACATCACATCATAATTATCAATATTATAATCCGCAGAATTTACCCTGGAATCCCAGCGTGAACCTTGGGGCTTATGGTCTTGCTACACGGGATCTATTGTTCCAACCTAAAAAGACCATTGGCTTTCAGTCTGGTTTTACAGCATTGGAACGTTATTTATTAAACCCCGATTCGATCCAATATTTTAGGGCCCGGGCGAGGTACTCCGAACTGTCGGCTGTGGGATTCTTTTTTAATGACCAAGTCTTTAGGGCACGGGTAGCACAGAATATCAATTCTCAATGGAATATGAATGTCGATTTCCATTCGACCAAAACGGATGGATTTTATCTTGGGCAGAATTATTCGGATTTAAAGGCTTCAGTTGCGTCTTGGTATGAATCGAAAAATAACCGGTATAATTTGTTGATCAATGCAGTATTTAATCGTTTGGATGCCATGGAGAATGGTTCTATTACGGAGGATCTTCCATTTGCACCCGGAAACAGGCAGTCTCCGGACCGGTTTATACCGAAATTCAATGATCCGAGTAAAACAAATGTACCGCGATCCAAATGGTGGGATAACTCATTGTTTCTACGTCAATCGCTTTATTTAGGGCGATTGGATACAATCGATAAAGGAAAGCCGACCATGCAGATCCATCCGACCAATAGCATGGCGCATAATACGCGCATAAGAAGACAGACCTATAATTTCTTCAAGAACATGGATGATCAAAATGCGGCATTGCCTTACAATAATAAGGCATTGGCGCTGAACAGTGATAAGACGCTGATCACGAATGTTTCCAATGAATTTGAATATAACTTTTTTCTCAGAGGAAAGTCGGTCTTTAAGAATGAGGCGAAACTAAATTTGGCTTTTCAGCACGACATGAACTGGGTGGAGCAGCATCAGTTGGATTCCATGCGCTATTATAACAATACTTCAGCTTATCCACAGCCGCTGAAGAAATTGCCGGATAGCACCACATTTGATCGCTTTTATCAAAATGGAATCGTGAAAGGTGAATTAGGGTATAAGTTTTCAGATCGTCTTGATTTTAGTTTAAAAGCGAATCAGATTGTATTTGGTCACAACTTTGGGGATTTCTTGTATGAAGCTAAAGCGGATATCTCCATGGGGGATAAAATTGGAAAGGTGACCCTGTCGGCTTATTCACAGAATAAATCGCCAGAGATGGTTTTCGAGAATTTAAATTATACCTACGGAAAATGGAATGATTTAGATCTTAAAAAGATGAAAATTCAGAACCTCGGTTTTCAATATGCCAATCCGATGCTTGGTTTCCATGGCAAGGTAGAGTATTTTCTGATGAACAATTATACCTATTTCGAGGAGTTGTCGAATCCACAGAACGATCCTAAAAAGGATAAATGGATTGTTCCGGCACAATTGGACAAAGCGAATTTGTTGAAGGTAAGTGTTGGACAAAAATTTAAATTAAACCATTTTACCCTCGATAATCTCGTGGTCTATCAAAAGACAGATCAACAGAACACACTGGCTGTTCCGGAGCTGTATACTTGGCATAGTTTGTATTACAGTAACCTGTTTTATAAAGTTATTGATTATAGTATCGGTCTGGATGCAAAGTTCAATACACCTTATGCCAATCCGAATTATTCAATTGGGACAGGACAGTTTTACAATGCTTACAAACAGATTGAGTTTTCGACCTATCCAATCATGGATGTATGGATTACAGCGAATATACAACGGGTAAATATGTTTTTGAGTTATAATTTTTTAAATCAGAACTTCTATCCGCATGGATACTATACAGTCCGACGTTATCCGATGAATAGTGCTAATTTTAGATTTGGTATTTCTTGGAAGTTCTATGATTAAAAATTATTTCGGTGTTTTTTAGCTTGTTGTGATGTTGGAGGCATAAAATCTTATAAAATAATTTTGAGAATAGAATTTTTAAGCTATATTTGCACACGCAATTAGGGAACGGCGTTCTTTAAAAAAGTATGGAGGCTTAGCTCAGCTGGTTCAGAGCATCTGCCTTACAAGCAGAGGGTCACAGGTTCGAATCCTGTAGCCTCCACCATACAAAGTCGGAGAATTAGCTCAGCTGGTTCAGAGCATCTGCCTTACAAGCAGAGGGTCACTGGTTCGAATCCAGTATTCTCCACCAATCCAAAACGGAGGCTTAGCTCAGCTGGTTCAGAGCATCTGCCTTACAAGCAGAGGGTCACAGGTTCGAATCCTGTAGCCTCCACAAAAGCATCATCAATTGGTGCTTTTTTTTCGTTAGGGGGTTTAGCTCAGCTGGTTTAGAGCACTACCTCGACAAGGTAGGGGTCACTGGTTCGAACCCAGTAATCCCCACGATAAAAAAAGCGTTCTTCATGAACGCTTTTTTTATGGACTAAATTCGCTGTAAATTTGAAAGTCCCCGATCCGGTATTCAATCTATCTCGGGCATCTTTCGCATTTATGTTCTTACTATTTCCGTTTCTTACCTAGTTTAATTCCGTAACCTGTTGTCCATTCAATAAAATCAGCTTTGCCACCATGGGCTTTAATGGAAACGCCGGCAAAGAAATCTTTGTACACTTTATATCGTACACCTGCTCTTAAATATACAGGCATGCTCTCGCCATTAAATTCGTTGCGATGAAGGTAAACTCCAACATTTCCGTTGATATAAAGGCGTGAGTTTAACACATGATCAATGTAGAAAGCTGGGCCGTAAGAAAATAAGGCAGAGAATTTCCCGGCTTTGTCGCCAGCAACCTTCTCGTCGTTCCCACTGGCCGAATAAAATGCATCAAACCCAGCGCCAAGCCGCCATTTGTAGCCGAAATGCTTGCTGTAGTATGCACCTAACATAGATTTAAAATATTGGCCATCGTGTTCGCGATCAATCTGTTTGAAACCAAAGGCATAGTTGAAATGGAGTTCCTCTGTTTTCTCCATTTGTGGAATACTACTTTTTCTAAAATCAAAGGGCTTGTCGGTTGGTGTATAGGAAACAGATAGGCTCAAGGGGACGAGGTTTATCCCTGTGTTCGGTAATGCCAGAGCGCCATTGCTGAAGTGATGAAAGGCTGCGCCGGCCCCAACCTGAAAATGTTTGTTTAGTCGATAGTTGGCTTGAAGTCCAAAATCAATAAAAACATTGTTTTTACTGCCTATAAGTAAGTTGAAAGGATTATCCTCCTCGTTATAGGGGTTGAATCTGCCGGAAAGACCGAGCGCAATGCGATAATTGAAATTCCAGCGCGAGTTTACTTTTGGTCGAATGGGGATGGCGACAAAGCCATAGGCTGCGAAAGGTCGGCCGAGGTGTTCCTGGCCGAAGGTACTGCTATAGATTCCGATGCCATATATCGGATAGTTGTATATTTCATTGTAAATGCTCTTTAATGAGTCTTGAAACTGGGTTTGAAAACCGACTCTAAAATTCAGTCCACTATAGTACGAGTCAGCAAGGGTTTCTTTGGAGCGCTCATTGAATTTGAGTTCGCCCCCGCTTTCATGTTCAAGTTGAAATATAAGTCTCTTCTTGGCTGGGCTGAGGCTTTGTAAGGTGTCTTTCGGATTTTCTATTCGGGGTGTGACCTGTGCTGTGGCACGAAAGGAGAGTAGTGCCAGGGTCACAAAAGCAAGTATTCTTGATCTCATGAAATAAAACGTTAGCGTTTTTTAAAATTTTTGCAAAAATAAGAATGATATATCATTGTAACAATAGTATTTAAACAGTAGGGAAAATCAAGTTGCAAGAAATGCCATTTTTTAG
Organism: Sphingobacterium multivorum; assembly: GCF_039511225.1. Classification (NCBI taxonomy): domain Bacteria; kingdom Pseudomonadati; phylum Bacteroidota; class Sphingobacteriia; order Sphingobacteriales; family Sphingobacteriaceae; genus Sphingobacterium; species Sphingobacterium multivorum. The sequence goes on along the minus strand of NZ_CP154261.1, from coordinate 5,591,559 downwards.
CTACGCCCGTTGGTCTGTGATAGGTGAAATTCGACCATATAACCATCAGGATGTCAAATGGGTAAATAATTGTTGTTTATGTCTGTAATGTATTGCATATAAAAAGCAATTTATCTAAGTTTGAGGTGAAAAGAAAAAGGATATATGATTAAAAACCTATTTAAAATTACTGCTGTTACGTTTGCACTAACAACAGCAGGGGGTGCTTTGTTTGCCCAAAACGCCAAGTTTGATTGGAAAGAAGCATCTGAAGGGGGATACACTTACAAGTATGTAACGAACGACCCTACTCATTCGCGGTTTTACAAGCTGAAAAATGGCTTAACGGTGATTTTGAGTCCGACCAAAAAAGAACCACGTATCCAAACTTACATTGCGACAAAAGCGGGGAGCAAAACAGACCCGAAAGATCACACCGGTTTGGCCCATTATCTGGAGCATATGCTGTTTAAAGGAACCGATAAATTTGGTTCTAAAGACTGGGCAAAGGAAAAACCGTTGTTAGATCAGATTGATGCGCTCTATGAGAAATACAATGGTACAACAGATGAAACCGAACGGAAAGCAATCTATAAGGAAATCGATAAAGTATCTGGAGAAGCCGCGAAATATGCTATCGCGAATGAGTACGATAAATTGATGGCATCGATGGGGGCGGAAGGTACCAATGCTTTCACTTCATTTGAGCAGACTGTTTATCAGGAACAAATTCCAAGTAATGTAGTGGATAAGTATCTGGCGGTACAAGCTGAACGGTTTAGATATCCGGTATTGCGTCTTTTCCATACCGAGCTTGAAGCTGTTTATGAGGAGAAAAATATTAGCTTAGATAAAGATAACCGTAAGGCTGTAGAATCGATGTTCTCCGCAGCTTTCCCGAATAATAATTATGGAAAGCAGACGACAATTGGTACTGTAGAGCACCTTAAAAATCCATCTTTGAAAGCGATTCGTGAATATTTTCATACCTATTATGTCCCTAACAATATGGGGGTCATTATGTCGGGTGATTTTGATCCTACAGAGGTGGTGAAAAAGGTGGATAAGGCCTTTGCTTTTATGCAGGCGAAAGAAATTCCGGCCTACACGTTTGATGCGGAGAAACCAATTTTAACTCCTGTTGTCCGCGAGGTTAAAGGTCCAGATGCTGAATTTATGTTAATGGGATTCCGTTTTCCTGGCGCTGCAACAAAGGATGCCCGTATGCTCAATCTGATGAGTCAGATCTTGACAAATGGTTCTGCCGGTCTGATTGATCTGGATTTAGTGAAGAATCAAAAATTATTAGGTGCAGGTGCTTTTCCGTATGTATTAAAAGACTATTCTCTGCTTCTGTTGCAGGGTAATCCTGGTCAGGGACAGAGCTTGGAACAGGTGCAACAGCTGCTGTTGCAAGAATTGGCAAAATTGAGAAAAGGAGAGTTTTCGGATGAGCTGATTACGGCGATTGTGAACAACGCTAAGAAAGACGAAATCAAACAAAATGAAAGTTATGGTGACCGTGCTGAATCATTGATGGATGCCTTTACTTCAGGTCAGGATTGGGCTTCTGTTGTGGGCTATTCGGATGAATTGAATAAAATCACCAAGCAAGATGTGGTAGATTTTGCTAACAAATACTTAAATGACAATAATTACGTCGTTGTTTATAAACGTAAGGGGGTTGATAGCAATGTTGTTAAAGTTGTTAAACCTGAGATTACCCCTGTAACGGTCAATCGTGACGATCAGTCGGAGTTTTTGAAGCGCGTAGAAGCAATGCCAGAGGATAAAATCCAGCCGGTATGGGTAGATTATAACAAAGATATTCAGAAAGCTACTGCAAACGGTTTACCAGTGCTTGCTGTAAAGAACTCAGATAATGAGCTGTTTTCGCTGTCTTATCGTTTTGATGTGGGAAAATGGAGCAATAAATTACTTTCATTGGCTGCGGGTTATCTAGAATTTTTGGGTACAAAAGATAAATCCAGTGAGCAGTTTAGCAAGGATTTTTATCAATTGGCGTCTGATTTTTCAGTGTCTGCAGGAAATGAGGAAACCATGGTGTCGATTTCGGGTTTGAATTCAAACTTTACGGCTACACAGAACTTGATTCAGGATTTGTTGCGTAATTGTGTTGCTGATCAGGAGGCTTTCAAAATGTATATTGCCCGTCTTAAAAAGGCGAGAGCAAATGCGAAAGAAAACAAGGGAGCGATCATGGAAGGCCTAAAATCTTATGCTAAATACGGCGCTAAAAATCCGTTTAATAATGTGTTTACAGATGCGGAATTGGATGCTTTAAAAGCGGAGGATTTGGTGAAGGCATTGCACGATTTGGCTAATATGAAACATACGATGCTTTATTTTGGTCCATTGACGGCTACGGAATTTGTAGCAAAAGCGAAGCCTTTAAAACAAGGTGCCGGAGAGTACGTCCAAGCGAAAAAAGGGTTGGTGTTTGCGGAGTTGCCTACAAGCCAGAATCAGGTTCTTTTTGCTAATTTCGATATGAAGCAAGCTGAAGTATTTTGGTATAGAAGTTCAGGTGTATACAGCAGTGCGCTAACGCCAACGGTTTCTCTGTTTAATAATTACTTTGGCGGCGGCATGGGAAGTATCGTTTTCCAGACTATCCGTGAATCGAAAGCATTGGCCTATTCAACTTATGCCTATTATGGACAGCCTTATAAAAAAGAAAACCATTATACCGTTGGAGCCTATGTTGGGACGCAGGCTGATAAGTTTAACGATGCGATTAAAGGCATGAATGAGCTATTGGATGTATTGCCTGAAAGTGCCAAAGGGTTGGATATTGCGAAAGTAAGTTTGGAAAAATCAATAGCGAGCGAGCGTGTATTAAATGCTTCTATTTTAGGTAGTTATTTAGCTGCTCAGCGTTTGGGGAATGCAACTGATATTCGTAAAGTTGTCTATGAGCAAGCGCCAAAATTAACTTATGGTGATCTAAGCACTTTCCATAAGAAAGAGATGAGTCAAAAACCCTATGTTTACTGTATTGTGGCAAAAGAAGAAAGTCTTAAGCCGGAAGACCTTGCGAAACTGGGTGAGGTGAAAAAGCTGGATCTTAAAGAGATCTTCGGCTATTAGATCCCGGATTGCTTGTCTTAAGAATTAGATTAGCGTATGATACGAAAGAAGCCTCCGGTGTTTGCCGGAGGCTTCTTTCGTATCAGGTTTTGTGAGCCCTTTGTTTTTTTATTCTTGTTTCACGCTACGGAATCCTTGTTTCACTGTTCGCGAGTAGGATTAGTTTTAAGGTGAATTCGCTATCATGGCTACTAAAACTAGCGTATTAAAACCGGATAATCTCCTCAATCTGTTCGTTGATAAATTGCAGCGTATCTTCTTTGAATAACTGCCCATCATCATTCAGTTCGTTCTGAACATTGGGTAGAAAGATCTTAAGGGGAAGCACGTGCATTCTTAAGTAATGGCAAATACCAGTCAGATGATCGATGCCGCGGAGGTTGCCGTAGCGACCTGAGGATAATCCAACCAATGCAACTTTCTTGTGATAAAAACTAATCGGAAATGTACAGCAGTCAATGAACAGTTTCAGTGCTCCTGGAATACTTCCATTGTATTCGGGAGCGATGAAAATAAATAGCTCAGCTTTACTGACCATTTCTTGGATGGGTTCAAATGCGGTACTTCTTTTTCCGTAAAGATCTGTTTCTAAAATGTTTGCTGGTAGATCTTCCAACGAAAAGATGTTACTTTCAATTGACTTACGATCAAGTAATTGCTGGTAGCATTTTGCTATTTTTAACGTCTTACTATTGGGACGGTTTGTTCCGGATATTATTAAAATCATTGTGTTGTTGATACTTATAAAAAGCGCATTTTCAAAGTGGATACATATCTTGATTTTTTGTATCTTAGCATCCTGAGGATATGTGCTTTCGATCAATCAAAAGTACGAAATATGCTGAATTAGTTCTGTTAATTTGAATCGCAGATTAAAATTTGGGCAAATTGATCTTCAGAAACGTGAAATGTAGTATAAAATGACATTTTAATTAAGAAAGGTTTTCATTCAAGATGGGAAAAGTAATCGCAATCGCAAATCAAAAGGGTGGGGTCGGAAAAACCACAACGTCAATTAATTTGGCGGCTAGTTTGGCGGTTTTAGAATATAAAACATTGTTGGTAGATGCAGATCCTCAAGCAAACTCTACTTCTGGGATTGGTTTTGACCCACGTACAATCAGCGCAAGTGTTTACGAATGTTTAGTGAATGATTTGGATCCTCATGAGGCTATTCAATCAACAGAAACACCAAATTTGGATCTTTTACCGGCTCATATTGATTTGGTTGGGGCAGAAATTGAGATGATCAATATGCACGAAAGGGAATACAAGATGAAAAAAATCTTGGATCAGGTAAAACAGGATTATGATTTTATTATCATCGATTGTTCGCCTTCTTTAGGCTTAATAACAATTAATGCATTATCTGCTTCGGATTCAGTCATCATTCCAGTACAATGCGAATACTTTGCCTTGGAAGGACTTGGAAAGTTATTGAACACAATTAAAATTGTTCAAAACCGTTTAAATACGAGTTTGGAGATCGAAGGAATTTTGTTGACCATGTATGATGTCCGTTTAAGATTGTCAAATCAGGTGGTCGAGGAGGTGAAAACACATTTCACAGATTTAGTTTTTGATACGATTATTCAGCGAAATACCCGTTTGAGCGAAGCTCCAAGCTTTGGAATTTCTGTTATCATGCATGATGCGTCCTGTAAAGGGGCGATCAACTATTTAAATTTGGCGCGGGAGATTTTACAGAAAAACGGGCATCTTAATGAAATGAATAAAACAGTAACCGCATAATATGGCAGCACATCAGCGTAAAACAGGACTGGGAAGAGGCTTAGGTGCGCTATTAAACGATAGTGTAGAAGTTCCTGCTAAAAGTAATCAGCAAGTGGAAGAGGCTCCTCTAGTTACACCAACTGCTGTAACAGCAACAAAAGAGAATGGCAGTATCAGCCATGTTCGTGTAGAAGAAATATCTGTCAACCCTTTTCAGCCGCGTACAGAATTTGACCCGGTTGCTCTACAGGAGTTATCGGAATCCATTAGTTTACAGGGGTTAATTCAGCCGATTACAGTACGTAAAATTTCGGACGGCAATTATCAATTGATTTCTGGGGAGCGACGTCTCCGCGCTTCACGCCTGGCAGGTATTACCGAAATCCCGGCTTATATCCGTACAGCCAACGATCAGCAGATGCTGGAAATGGCCCTGATTGAGAATATTCAGCGGGAGAACTTAAATGCGATTGAAGTTGCCTTGAGTTTTCAGCGCATGATTGAGGAATGTAATCTAAAACAGGAAGAATTGGGTGAGCGTGTTAGTAAAAACCGTTCTACTGTTACAAATTACCTTCGTTTATTAAAACTCCCACCTGTCATCCAAGCAGCAATACGTGATGGGGCTTTGACTATGGGACATGCTCGTGCCTTGATCAACATTCCAGAGGTTGATAAGCAACTTTATATCTTTAAACTGATTATCGATCAAGGTCTATCTGTTCGTAAGGCTGAGGAATTGGTTCGTGAGTTACAAAAAGGCGGTAAGAAAAAAGCTGGAAAAGATAAAGCTCCGATGTCTTTTCAATTGCAGAAAATTGAAGATGATCTGGCGTCGAAATTTTCTTCTCGGGTCAAATTGAATCTGAAAAGCACAAAAGGAAAGGGTGCTATTGAGATCCCTTTTGAATCGGAGGATGATTTGAGTCGCATTCTTGAATTGTTAGATTGGTAATATGGCCAAGTTAATAAGCTTGATATTTGCGGTGTTTGCACTGTCTGTGGTACATGGACAGACTGTGGATACAATTCCTAAGAAACAATTGGCACCCGTCAAAATAGATAGCATAAAGCAAAAATCGGTACAGGATACCGTAAAGAAGGAATCTCGGAAGGAACGTAAAAAACGGGAGAAGGAGGAGGCGAAGGCGAAAGAGAAGGTTGTGTTTAAAGATTCTACCCGGTTGGCTATTGAAGCAAAAAATAAACAAGCATGGAAGCGCTCTTTAGTACTTCCAGGCTGGGGACAGTATACAAATGGCGGAGTTTGGTGGATAAAAGTACCTGCAATCTATGGTGGCTTAATAACAACCGTACTTGTTTTTGACTTCAATAACCGTTATTATAAGGAATTACTGGGGGTATTACAAGACAAAGCTCTTGGTAGGCCAATTGATCCTTATTACATCGGAATCTCCGACCAATCTATCATCCGGGCAAAAGATAATGCGCGGCGAAATCGAGATCTTATGGTGCTACTTACGTTAGGTGTTTATGGTCTGAATGTCGCAGAGGCTTATATTGACTCGATGCTTAAATATCGTTGGAGTATTGGGGATGATAAACCCAAAAAGACTGCTTTCTTAATTGGACCTACTTTAATGGATGCAAGTCTCGCGTCGGGAACTTATTCGTTTAAACCTACGGTCGGACTTAAATTGACAATGAAATTTAATTAAACTACCGGATTTCAAAGGTTATATTTCGATTCCATTTGTTTATTCATGAGTTTATTCCTTATTTAAGGCATTCCTATAACCCCAGCAAAGTTAAGACAATATAAGGCTTGCTCAGTTTATTTTTCATGAGGGTTATGGTTTTAAACATGGGTATTTCATTGAAATTTTTTAATTTTAAAAATAAACTATACTTTTTTCTAAATATATGAACATCATTCTCTTGGGATATGGCAAAATGGGGCAGATTATCGAACGATATGCACTAAAAAGAGGCCATCAAATTTTTTTAGTTGTCGATGAACATAATCGTCCTAACCTGACTGCTGATGATATTAAAGGTGCTGATGTCGCAATTGACTTTAGTGTACCTTCTGCAGCACTGGATAATATGAATCTTTGCCTTGAAGCAGGGGTGCCTATTGTAGTAGGAACAACTGGTTGGTATGATCACCTGGAGGATGTTAAGGTGAAGTGTTTGGATGCTGATGGTTCTATTTTGTATGGCTCCAACTTCTCTATCGGAGTGAATGTATTCTTCCATATCAATAGAATGTTGGCGAAGGCATTGCAACCTTATAAACAATATGATGTTCAGGTAGAGGAAATACACCACATTCACAAGTTGGATGCACCAAGTGGTACAGCAATTACGATTGCTGAGGGCATATTGGACAATAGCGATGTGAAAACCAATTGGGTAAATACTGTTGTTGGTGAACAGGATGAGATTATTCCAAAACCGCAGGAACTTTTAATAGAAAGTCATCGAATTGAAGAAGTTCCAGGAACACATACCGTGCTTTATAGTTCTGAGGTTGATCAAATAGAGTTTAAGCATACTGCACATAGCCGGGATGGATTTGCTTTAGGGGCTGTAGTTGCTGCTGAATGGTTGAATGGCAAAAGAGGTTTCTATCAAGTTACGGAAATTTTTGATTTTAATAAATAGTACTAATTAGTAGATTATGGGCTTAATTATATTTGCGGTTTTAACAGCAATATCGGGATATGGATTGTGGCAATTGTTTGTTAAAGCTGGCAGAAATGGCTGGGAAGCGATCGTGCCTTTTTATAGCCAGTATATTCAGGCAAAATTGACGGGAAGACCTACATGGTGGGTAATTTTATTGCTCGTGCCAATTGTCAATGTCTTTGTTTTCTATAATCTTTACCTTGATTTTATCCATTGTTTTGGAAAACGCCGTTTTTGGGAAAATGCAGCTGCAGTTTTGGTTCCTTTTATTGTTCTGCCAATGTGGGCAAAGGACAATAATGTGCGTTTTTTGAACGGCTTATATGCTAAAAATTTAAAGGCCGCAAGCCAAGAAGGTATTGAACTGACTGAGGAGAAACGTGCCGAAATTGCACTTGAATCTTACAAAGATTATAAAATTAAATATCCGTATAAGAAATCCATGGTGCGCGAATGGGCAGATGCCATTGTATTTGCAACTGTCGCAGCGTCGCTTATTCGTGGTTTTCTGATTGAGGCTTATATGATTCCTACCGGATCGATGGAGCGGACCTTATTGATCGGAGATTTCCTATTTGTCAGCAAGTTAAATTATGGACCACGGGTTCCTAACACGCCGATTGCATTTCCTTTTGCACATCATACGATGCCCATCACTGGAGGGAAAGCATATTCTGAATTGATTGAATTACCCTATAAACGTTTGCCAGGATTTCAAAAGATTGAACGTAATGATGTCGTTGTTTTCAATTTTCCTGCAGGTGACACTGTCGCGCTTGAGAACCAAAATGCAAGTTATTACGATCTTGTTCGGGCTTATGGCTGGCAGACTGTCAATTCGCAGTTTACGATTCAGGCAAGACCTATTGATAAAAGGGAGAACTATATTAAACGTTGCGTCGGATTGCCGGGCGATAAAATTTCTATGAAGGATGCCAAACTCTTTGTGAACGACCAACCGGGGTTTGATCCGCCAGAAAGCCAGTTGGATTATCTCGTATTAACGGACGGTACACCATTAAATATGGACCGATTAAGAGAGCTGAGAATTGAAGCGGTGGGTGGTGATCAGCAACCTGGTGTTTATCAATTGTTCATGACAAAAGATGAATTAGCTATAGTAAAATCATGGTCGAATGTCAAAGAAATCAGAAGAAGTCCCGTTGGTGAAGGTGCTTATCCGTACGATCCACAATACAAATGGGATTTTGACAATTTTGGACCGATTTTAATCCCGAAAAAAGGATGGACAGTGGCATTAAATGCACAGACTCTGCCCATTTATGAAAGAGCTATCCGTGTTTATGAAAACAATAAGTTAGAAAAACGTTCGGATGGGATCTATATCAATGATGTGAAAGCAGACCATTATACGTTTAAAATGGACTATTTTTGGATGATGGGTGACAATCGCCATAATTCGCTCGACTCAAGAGGTTGGGGATTTGTTCCCGAAGATCATGTGGTCGGAAAGGCTTTATTTACTTGGATGAGCTGGGATGAGATTGGTACAGGGCTTTCGAAAATTCGCTGGAACCGTATCTTTAAAGGAATTCATTAGCAACTGCAAGTTGAGCAATAACACCGCTATTTGGGGTGCAATAAAAAAGGGCTTTCATTGAGAAAGCCCTTTTTTATGAATCTGTGTTTTCTCTCGGCAAGAGAAAACCTTTGTGATCTCGTTTGCAGCTGCTGGTGACAGCGAAATTACGAAGGTTTTAATGAATATTTTTGCAGTTTCTCAATCACAACGGTGCTGACTGATGAATGCTCTTTACTGAACGTTGCATTACTTCAAACAAGCAAGATAACGTTTGATCGTTTCCTCTAACCCTAAGTATAGTGCATCCGAAATGAGCGCATGGCCTATGCTGACTTCCAGGAGTTCGGGGATATGTTGGTTGAAATATTGCAGGTTGTTGAGATCTAAGTCATGGCCCGCATTTAGACCTAATCCAACTTCACGTGCTTTTAATGCAGCTTTGAAATAGGGTTTTATCGCAAGTTCTTTATCGAAGCCATACTCCGTAGCAAATCCTTCTGTATAGAGCTCAATGCGATCTGTTCCTGTTTCGGCCGCGGCCTCTACCATTTCTTCGACCGGATCAACAAAGATGGAGACACGTATACCAGCATCTTTGAACAATTTGCACATATCTTGTAAGTAGGCTTTGTTTTTAATGGTATCCCAGCCATGGTTAGAGGTTAATTGTCCTTCGGTATCGGGTACTAAGGTTACTTGTGCTGGTTTATTGGCCAATACTAGGTCAATAAACTTCTGTTCTTGGCAATTCCCTTCAATATTGAGTTCGGTCTGGATTTCTGCTTTTAGATCAAAAACATCCTGATATCGAATATGTCTTTCATCAGGTCGTGGATGCACAGTGATACCTTGAGCGCCAAAACGTTCACAGGCTAATGCCGCAGATACTAGATTGGGGTTATTGCCACCTCTAGAATTTCTGAGCGTTGCGATTTTATTGATATTTACTGAAAGTCTAGTCATTTTCCTGTATGTTATGATGTAAAAATACAAATAATATCTATTTTTTTTTAACTTGCATATATGGATGGAATCGACTATAGCCTGTTTAGCGGCTTTCGCCTATTGGACGTTATTGATATCATATTGGTAGCGATTATTATCTACTATATCTATAGTTTGATTAGAGGGACCATTGCTGTTAATATCCTGATTGGCGTAGCACTGTTTTATGGCGTTTATATTGTCGTCAAACAGATGCATATGCGCTTGCTGACCGAAATATTTGGCGGTTTTATATCTGTCGGGTCCATTGCATTGATTGTCGTGTTCCAACAGGAAATCAGGCGGTTCTTACTGCACGTGGGAAAGAATATATCCATGAAACGGAAGAAAGTTTTTTGGTCGTTTATCGGGAATAAGAAGGCAATACAGAAAGATTTGACGGAGGACCTAAAACCCGTTATCGAAGCCTGTAGAAGCATGTCGCGTACACGGACGGGAGCTCTATTAGTTTTCTCAAAGTATTTTGACGAGGAATATTATCAGAGCAGCGGGGAGTATATTGATGCCCATATCTCCAAGCGCTTGATTGAAAGTATATTTCATAAAAATAGCCCATTGCATGATGGTGCAGTCGTTATTGTTGATTTTAAGATTATGACAGCATCTTGTGTGCTTCCATTGTCAGATAGTGAGGATTTACCGCTGCAATTCGGACTACGGCATCGCGCTGCAATTGGAGTGACGGAAATCTCGGATGCGATTGCCGTTATCGTCTCTGAAGAGACTGGTGAGATATCTTTTGCGAAGGATGGAAACGTCAATATGAACGTTTCACCAGAAGAACTTGAGCAATTGCTAAAAGACGAGTTATAAAACTAAAAGCCGAGCTGTAAAAAAGGTCTTAAATGGAATGCCCCCAAAAAGTTAGATGCTTTCTGGGGGCATTTTAGATAGAGATACCTATTTTTTTGCGGCGTTGATCACTTGTGTGTTCAATTTGATGTACTCACTATTTTTATCTGCTGTGGCAACTTCAAGACCTTTGGTTGCTGTTTCTATCGCACCTTTTTTATCACCAGCTTTTAATTGCGCTTTTGCTTTCCAATATAGGACGTGAGCAGCTTTAGGTTGAGCTTTGGCAGCTTCGTCAAACCAGCTTAGTGCTTTATTTAGATCTAAATTATTACTGAAGTAATATTGGGCTGCGGCAAAATAAGGTTTTTTCTCACCCTTCATAGCCTCGTCGATGGAAGCTAATATTTTAGCCTGTTGATTGACTTTGAGATCAACCTTTACGGACGTTTTTTCCCAAGCCAGATTCAATACAGCACCTGTAGGTGTAACATTATCAAAAGAAATGGTAAATGTCTCCACTGGATTTGCTAAGGTCTGCGGTTTAACATTGAAGCGTAAGGCATCTTCAGTTTGTTTATAGGTATAGGCACCCCATTGTTTGGTGTTTTTACTGATGATGATGGTCCACTCTGATTTGTTCGGGATTGTGAAAAGAGCGTAGGTTCCAGCAGAAAGCTTATGGCCATTCAACTCAACGTCACCTTCAAAGGTTAATGTGGTATTGGTATTTGCTCCTGTACGCCATACTTCATTATAAGGAACAAGATCGCCAAAGATCTTACGGCCGTTCATGCTAGGTCTGCTGTAATTAAGGGTTACGTTTTCAATACCCAATCCTTGTGTAACTGTCTGTGAGCTACTTGCTGCAGGTAGCTTTAGCTGAGCAAAAGATTCGTTGGCCGTAAACATCATTGTTGCGGCAATGGCAATTGCAAAAAGATTCTTTTTCATCTGTATTATTGTTTGTTTGTTGTTGTATGCTTAATCCTGTGGTTCAACGTGCTGTTGATATGTATTTGATCATGTTTTCTACTCTCCTGTTGAAAACAGAAAATCTGATTATAGCTTGGCTGTAGTATTTAATGGCTCTTACAGCATCTATATCCTAAAAGTAGGAAGAATTTTAAGAAAAAAAGGCATCTATTTTTAGATGCCTTTTTTTCTTAAAATATAAGATGGATTTACGTTAATTCGTTTTTCCAACTTTATGACCTGCTATAGAGAAATACATAATGTATAGATAGCCTGGTACCATTGCATATAGGAATGCATGTTGAAAATCAATATGTAAATGATCTTTTAACAGCCCGTAGATCAAAGGCCATATCGCTCCACCAGCAATACCCATAATCATAATTGCTGATCCTGTTTTTGTGAATTTTCCCAGACCTTTAATTCCTAGCGGGAAGATGGCTGGCCACATGAGGGAGTTCGCGATTCCTAACAAGGCAACAAATATAAATGATGTTGTACCAGTTGTGAAAACAGAAATAACGGTGAATGTGATACCAATGATTGTGCAAATGCGTAGGGCCATTTGTTGTGATACAAATCTTGGAATGGAGATAATACCGATAATATAACCGATCAACATGCAAGATAGTGTAAATGCTGTTGCGTAGGTCGTAAAGAAGGGATCAACTTTCAGTTCGCGTGCATAGACGCCAATGATATCTCCCGCCATAACTTCGACCGCTACACAGAAGAAAATTGCCAAAGCGCCCAAGAACAAATGTGGATATTGAAATATCGATGTTTTCTTTGCCGCAACAGTTCCGCTTTCTGCGCTGCTTTCTTCTTCTGCATCCATATCGACCTCAGGCAGGTGAGTGAACTTTAAGAATATTGCGAAGGCAACGAATATAATTGCAAGAGAGATGTATGGCGTGTGTACGCGTTGAAGAAGATCATCTAAGATCGCATTCTTTTGGACCAGATCCGTTGTTGCTTCTAATTTTGCTGTTACTTTTTGAGCATCTTTTAAAAAGAGTGTTCCGAAAAGGATAGGTACAATGATACCAGCCGATTTATTGAAAAAACCAGCTATTGAAATACGTTGTGCTGCGCTATCAATAGGACCAATAATACTTAAGTAAGGGTTAACTGCTGTTTGTAATAATGCCATTCCTGAACCTTGAATAAAGATTCCTGTTAAAAATAGGCCATAGCTTCTGTTATCTGCCGCAGGAATAAAGATCAAAGACCCTAAACCTAATATAATAAGACTGACAACTAAACCATTTTGGAAACCAATTTTTTTGATGATGACTGAGCTTGGAAGTGCTAGGAAAAAATAAGCAATATAGGAAGCAAAGGTTACGAAGAAAGCTTGTAAATCTGTTTCGAGGTTACAAGCAATTTTTAAGAATGGAATTAAAGTTCCGTTTGCCCAGGTAATAAAACCGAGGATAAAAAATAAACCACAGCAGATGGCCATAGGGCGAAAAGCTGTTTTACCAACGTTAGGATTAGTGGTCATGTTTTGTTTTATTATATTTAGTTAAGTTATCGTTCGAGTAGTTAAGTTATCGTTCGAGGATTGGTAAATCAGTAGGAATAAGGAATGAACAAACGATTGCGCTTCATAATTACTGATTTTTAAAGTATCCATCCTACAAGACTACTTAAATTTCTTGAATATTGGAAATAAATAAAGGCATATTTTTGAGGGATTTTGATAATTAATTGACAAAAAAAAGGGGGATAAATTGTGAAATTTGTCCCCCCTTGCTTATAAACGTTGTCGAATTGTAATTGGAACGAGGTGATAAATCGAGTTAGCAAGAGCCGTATAATTATCGTTATTTTGGAACGATAGCTACTGTAAGTCTCGAGATACAATTTAATTTGTTGAAGCGATCGTACATCTTTATTTCCCAAATATGTGTGGATCGACCAATGTGTATTGGGCTACATTTTGCTGTTATTACGCCGCTACTGACCGGGCGTATGTGATTGGCATTTACTTCAAGTCCCACACCGCGGTATTTTTCAGGGTCAACCACGAGATTGGATGCGATACTTCCCAAAGACTCCGCCAGAACGACAGATGCTCCACCGTGTAAAATACCGTGTGGCTGTTTGACTTTATCTGTTACGGGCATGGTTGCTGTAATGGAGTTGTCGTCTATTTCTGTTGCTTGAATCTCGAGCAGACCCGACAGATATTTATTGAAGAATACGTTAATTTCCTCAATGCTGTAATGCTGAAACCAAATTTTTGACATCGTCTGAGTTTAAATAACGTTCCTGGATAATAATGCGGTGATGATTGAGATGGCCCGCAATGACATACAAAAGCGCTTTTACACTTGTTAGGCGTTCAGATGCCATCCCCTTACGTTCTAATTCCACGTCATTAAAACTGTTGAAAAGCATCATGTTAGCTTTGCGAAGAAAGGTGAATTCTTTGCTTAGGCTTTCTAATGTACGGTCGTTGTAACGGGAATATTGAATGAGATAGTCTTGGTCATATCCGGCAAGCTCTTTAAGATCATTACGTGAAAAACGCAATGCCCGGTAAGCCATGATACGTTCATTATCGATGACGTGGCCAACAACTTCTTTGATGGTCCACTTATCCTCGGCGTATTTAAAATTACCTCTTTCCTCAGGAATCGTGTCCAGAAATGCTGGAAAGGAGAGCGTTTGTTCTTCTAGTGCATCAAACACGTTATCGACGACAGTTTCAATATAAGGCGCGTAAACTGCTGGATATTCGTCAGATTTGAGTGGCTTCATATTTTAAATTGCTTTTTAAGATTATTCGAAATGTTGTTCCTTTACCTACTTCAGATTCTTTTACAAAAATTTGTCCTTGGTGATACCGCACCATTCTTTTTGTCAGACTAAGGCCAAGCCCCCAACCTCTTTTTCGTGTTGTGAACCCCGGCTGGAAAACAGATTCAAAATTAGATCTCGGAATTCCTTTGCCCGTATCACTAATGTCTATAAAAATTTCTTCTTTCGCAATATTTTCTGAAATATTAACAGTTATCTTTCCTTCTGTGCCAATGGCGTTTACTCCGTTTTTCAATAAATTTTCGATAATCCAATCAAAGAGTGGAATATTGAGCTGTGCTTCAAGATGCCTGTCGCCTTTTAATTCGAAAGTAATTTTATTACTGGTTCGTATACGAAAATAGTCCATGTAATTTTTGATGACATCATAGAGGTTATGGTTGGTCAGTACGGGAGTAGATCCTATTTTGGAGAAGCGGTCAGCGACGATTTCAAGTCGTTTAATGTCATTTTCCATTTCATTTAGCGTGTCATCGTCTTCGGCATCAAATTTTATGCGAATCAATTCTAACCAGCCCATCAGCGACGAAATAGGGGTGCCCAACTGATGAGCCGCTTCTTTGGTTAATCCGACCCAAACTAGATTTTGTTCAGATTTTCGGATGGAGTTGAAAACCGTATAGGCAATAATGAGAAAGAGGGCAATCAATGATAATTGTACATAAGGAAACACTCTCAACTGTTGCAAAAACCACGAATCCTTATAATAAACATGCCATTTTTGTCCATTTTCCAATTCCAATGTAATCGGAGGATGGCTCTTCTTCATAAACGCAAGCTGCTTTTGAAAATATGCCGGATCATAATCGAGATGTTTTGTAACACTGTCGTTGTGTCCGGGTTTAATATTTGTCTTTGTGGAGTCGAGGTTACGCCAGAAGATAATGTCTTCCTTATCGTCAGTAATAATTGCTGGTAAATTGAGACTGTCTCTTACGGCGTAAATAAACGTAATGAATTCATCATCAACGTCGGGCATGGTCATGATATTTTTGGTACTCATGGCCCATACCTCAGCCTTTGAACGTTCGGCATGCGCAAGATTTCGAACGAGGTAATTGGTATAAACCAAAGAGGCGACAGCAATGACTGCTGCAAAGATAAGCAAGATAAATTTCCAGCGTTGCTGGCTAATCTGATAGGGTTTCATGATTACGTATTCGTGTCCTTCATTTGCAAATTACTGAATAAATGTCTGTTTTCTGCACTTTTATTTCATTGAAGAAGTTAACGTACCATCCAAATCAAAAATTTTGTGGTAATTTTGCGGCATGAGTTCAGAAAGAAAAGTAAGAGTGCGTTTTGCACCGAGCCCGACAGGTGGTCTTCACCTTGGTGGGGTACGTACAGCTTTGTTTAATTTTCTCTATGCGCGTCAGCATCAGGGAGATTTTATTTTACGTGTCGAGGATACGGACCAAACTCGTTTTGTCCCAGGTGCTGAGGAGTATATCAACGAATGTTTAGCATGGTGTGGTCTTTCTCCAGATGAAAGCCCGTTAAAAGGGGGCGAGTACGGACCTTACCGTCAAAGTGAGCGAAAACCATCTTACCGGAAATATGCTGAGCAGTTGATCGAGAATGGTTATGCTTATTATGCATTTGATACTGCAGAGGAATTGGATGAGCAACGTAAGTTGCAGCCTAATTTTCGCTATAGCCACGAAAATAGACTTCAATTGCGTAATTCATTGAGTCTGTCTGAGACTGAAACTCAACAATTATTGGACGCGGGGACTCCGCACACCATTCGTATAAAAATTCCTACCGATGAAACGGTAACATTCACGGATATGATCCGTGGAAAGGTTGCTTTTGATACCAATCTTGTCGATGACAAGGTGTTGCTTAAAGCAGATGGCATGCCGACTTATCATCTGGCAGTTGTTGTAGATGATAAAGCTATGGAAATATCACATGTATTCCGTGGTGAGGAGTGGCTGCCTTCGGCGCCCATCCATATTTTATTGTGGGAATACCTCGGCTGGGGCGATAGCATGCCCGACTGGGCACACCTTCCATTGATCCTTAAACCAGATGGAAACGGTAAATTAAGTAAGCGCGATGGCGATCGCTTGGGCTTCCCTGTTTATGCAATGAACTGGACTGATGCGAAATCTGGTGATACAACAAAAGGATTCCGTGAGATGGGCTTCCTGCCGGAAGCGTTTGTCAATATGCTTGGCGTGTTGGGCTGGAACGATGGAACTGAACAGGAGATTTTCTCCTTAGATGAATTGATCCAGAAATTTGGTGTTGACCGTATCAGTAAAGCTGGGGCAAAATTTGATTTTGAAAAAGCAAAATGGTTCAACCATGAATGGATTAAACGCACGTCGACAGAATCTCTATTGCCGCAGATCAAAACAGTCTTGGAACACCATCAGGTAGAAGCCGATGCCGCTTATGTGAGTAGGGTATTGGATGCCGTGAAAGAACGTTTAACCTTTGTTGAAGACTTTTGGACTCAGGCGTCCTTCTTCTTTTCGCAGCCTGCGGAATATGATTTGAGCGCGGTAAAACCTAAATGGTCTGCTGAGAAAACTGCATTTTTTGAGGATATTAACCAATCATTCGAAGGATTTAATACCTGGAAGGCTGCTGAATTGGAACCCTTCTTCAAAGATGCGATTCAGGCATCGGGAATGAAGATGGGCGAGCTTATGATGCCATTCCGGATTATGCTGGTAGGGGGTAAGTTTGGACCAGATGTATTTCAGATTGTTGAATTACTTGGTCAACAAGAGGTCATAGCGCGTGTGAAAAAAGCACTTAAAGAATTCGATGCTTAAATAAATTAAGTACAAGATACCGAAAAGGGGTTGTCTGCATTGCTATGCAAATAGCCCCTTTTTTCTGAACGAGGCTGTTTTATTGATTCCTGTTGTTTTTATCAAGTCATCAATGCGCGATTAAGTCATCAATGCGCGCGCGATACGCGGTTGATTAGCCAAAAAGAATCTTCCGTTCGGGTTCTTAACTGTTGTTGCTCGCGAAATCATGGAGCTTGTCTATAGGGGGGAGCGGCCTCATTTACAAGTATGGTATCCTTAGGCGCATGAAAAGTGTTTTGGCTGGGCCGAATAAAAATATAAGCCCCGTTATTAGTATTCCTAGTATCCCTAGATAAGTAAATATCTCCATGTTACTGATTAACGTTGCTTGCTGACTTAGGGTTCCCGAAATACTTTTGCTGGCAATACGGCTTGCTATCTGATCGCCATATATTCCGGCATATTTCTCCATTAATGTATCCCAATAGTTTATTGTTAAGGTATTGCTTGTATTCAATGTTTGTTCGAGTTGAATATAATGTTTTTGATTTAGTACATAACTGACGTTTTGGATAAGAGCAAATCCGACATTCGTACTCCAGAACCGAGCTGTTGTGCCCATAAGACCTGCATTGCCAACGTGATGGGATTCGACACCAGTCAAGATATAGATAACAAGCGGTGTAAAGAGCCATCCCTGACCTATTCCTTGAATAAACAAAGGAAGACCGATTGCCCAAATTGTGGTGTCAGGGTAAAATGTGGGTACAAATAGAAAACATGAGGTCGCCAAAATCAAAAAGCCGAAACCAAAGATATATTTAGGAGATACATCGCGCAGGAGTAAAAAACCTGAACTACCGACACCCAGTATTGTGCCAAACACGTTGATGTACTGTACATCAATAATATAATGCCAGGGCCACTTCCAAACTGTAGCCATTACAGTATAAACATTATTGAGGCAGCTACGAATAATATAAAACAGAAAAAACAGGGTAACACCAAAGATCACATTTTTGTATCTCAAGATCTCAAAATGAAAAAGGGGTCTTTTGACCGTCTTTTGTTTAATCATAAAGAGTGCGCCGAAAATAAGGGAAAGGGCGAAGTTTATGGTGATATTGGCGTGTTCAAACCAATAGTATTTGCGACCATAAATTAAGACATAAGCTCCACAGCTCAATGATATCAATAAAAACAAGCAACTTGCCAGATCTAATTGATAGAGGGGGAATTTTTTACCCAAGCGATTATTGTTAAGTAAGAGCAAAGCTATTGCAATCACAATCAAATGCCAATAGAGCACGACGTGGATCATATCTTGCCATCCATAATCCATAATACTTTCTTTGAGTAAGGAGGTCGTTAAAGTTGATCCCGTAAGCATAAAGGTGTACAGGAAAAAATAAGCAATCGTACGGCTTTTGGCATGCCTAATCTGCATCATAAGCAAGGGAAGAAAGCAAGCTCCTTCCAATACACAGAAAATACCTTCGACCACGCGTAGAATGCCAATAAGAAATGGATCTCTTGTCAGCGAAATACCTAGTAGGATCAAAATGGAAAGACTGCAGGTCAAAAGAATATATGTTCTAACTCTGAAGAAGGAAAATAGCCGCTGAAATAGAAGTAAAGCAACGACTATGGCACCATACATCAAGGACAGAAAATACTGAATATCCTCGGCTTCGATATCCAGTGCCGAAGCGGTAAATGCTGTATTGGAATGGAAGAGCGACATTAACATGAGATGTGGGAACATCGCTAATATCATTAGCGGAAGTTTTATCCATTCGGGCACCCAGCTATAGTATAAAGATTTATTCATACGCATGATAATTAGGATTGATGGGTAGCATGGATAACCACATTCATACCGGCACGCAATTTCTTAAGATCCTGTTTTGGATCAAATACAATTTTAATAGGAATCCGTTGTTCAATCTTTACGAAATTTCCGGTTGCATTGTCTTGAGGTATCACGGAAAATTTGGAACCTGATGCTGGGGAAAAAGAATGAATTTTTCCTTTAAAACTAAGTTTGGGAAAAGCATCAACCTGTATCGTGACTACAGTACCTTCTGAAAGGTTTTCGAGTTGAGTCTCTCTAAAATTAGCGTTGATCCATTTTTCCTCGCTAATGACGTTGGCTAGTGTCTGGCCTTCCTTTACAAATTGTCCTGGTTGGATCGTTCGTTTGCCAACAAAGCCATCGTAGGGAGCGGTTACTACGGTATAGGAGAGAAAAAGCTGTGCATTTGTTTTCGCAGCCTTTTTGATATTGATATTAGCTCTTGCCGGCAATTCGTTGGCTTTTTCTTTGCTGCTGTTCAGTTGAGCTGAATTATATTCTTCCGTAATGGCGTGCAATTGCGCCAATGCGATATCGTATGCTGCTTTGGCATTATCGTACTGCTGTTTGGTGGCAGCCTCAGCTTCAAATAAATTCTTGAACCGATTGTAATCCTGTTGGGTCTGCCATACACTTACTTTTGCAGCCTCTAATCTTGCCTTTTGAACCGAAATACTATTAGCTGCCGCATCGGCTGTTTTGCTGAGAACCTCGGCATTTCTCTCACTACTTTGGAGTTCGGCATTCGCCATATCCACCTTGGTTTGATACTCGCTCGCGTCTATAATAAGCAGCGTGTCGCCTTGATGAACATATTGATTTTCCTCAAATCGTACCTCTTTAATAAAACCAGCGATTCTACTGGCAATGGGTGTTACATATTGATCAATTTGAGCGTCATTTGTCGTGACATACTGATTAGTAAAAATGAGGTGTCTGACTAAGACGCCAATACCGGTCAATAATAATAGGCTGGCAAATATGACGAGCACTTTATTAAATCCGTTTGTTTTGTCTTTTTTATCTTCTTTATTCATTGTTGTTTAATTGCGCGTTTTTCAATTGTGTGCTTTGCCTGTGCTTATTACTTTGTACGTGCCTATAAAGTGTCAATAGACGTATCCATTTACCTTAAAATCATCAAAGCTTCCAGCTCAAAAAGTCTCGGAGCCATTCTTCCAGTTCAGCTATGCTGTACTCGGAGGAGCAATCTTTCTGGTTTTGTATTTGACTTAAACAGGAGTACTCGGAATACGAGCAAATTTCCTCTGAGCACATGAGCCTATGGCTGTACAAAGATACTGTGAGATAGAAACGTTTTGTTTTGTATAGTCGGACGAATATATGTTCATTTGCGCCATGTTGTAGGAAAAGTGTAATTTTAAGTTATGGAAGAGGAAAAACTGGCAGCTATTGATGCTGATCAATATGATTTTTATATAGACCACATGTATGTCGATCGTATCGATTCTCGTGAGTATAAACATAAAAAGGCACGGTTGCTCTATGCCGAAGGTGGAATTGTTCATGTGTTTACGGCAACGAAGCACTGGTACTTACCGGCAAGATTTTACATGTGGATTCCGGCAAATACAACCTATCATCTGGAAAGCACAAGCTCCCGTATCCCGCTATATAGTTTTTATTTCAAGGAGCGGCAGCAGATGCCGTCCGTACTTTCAGTACCGAATATATTTCTTAGCAATGATCTGGTGCGTGAAATGTTTTTATTTGCTCAGGATTGGAGCGGAGGGGTCAGTAAAACGGCCGATTATTCAAAATACTGTCTCTTGCGCGCGATGATGGCTATCATTCCGGATACAAGTTCACCAATAGATGCTTTCCCGATGCAGCATCCCTATCCTAAAAGTGAGAAACTCAGGAGTGTGGCTAGATATCTGAACAGCAACATTGATCAGGCCTTTACCATAGAACAGATTGCGGCTCGCTTTGGAATGAGTAGCCGCTCGTTGTCCAGACTTTTCAAAGACGATATGGGCATCAGTTATATTCGGTTTTTAAGAGCCATACGAATTGCAAAAGCTTTGGAGCTGATGTCCGAGAATAGCTATTCCATTCTAGAAATAGCTATGCGCGTGGGATACAACGAGCTGTCTTCTTTTAGTAATATTTTTACGCGTGTAACGGGTATCCGTCCATCGATATATATGGCGAAGATTAATGAATATAAACAGTAATATTTTATTTAGGCCAAAAGTTCCTGTAGATCTTCCTGAGATAGTGACTTGATAAAGCTTTCCTCTGTCGTGATCAGGCTTTGTGCAATCGATTTCTTTTTATTCTGTAAAGCCAGTATCTTTTCTTCGACGGTATCTTTACTGATAAATTTATAGATAAATACATTGCGCGTTTGACCGATGCGGTGTGAACGGTCTACGGCCTGTTGTTCCACAGCTGGATTCCACCACGGATCCAGAATAAAAACATAGTCCGCTTCAATCAGATTGAGTCCCACCCCACCTGCTTTTATCGATATAAGGAATAACTTAGTATCGTTGTTTTTACGAAATTGGCTAACGGCTTCATCCCGATTCTTTGTGCCGCCATCCAGGTAGGCATAATTTATTCCTTTATTATCGAAATACTGACGGAAGATATTGAGCTGTTTTACGAACTGGGAGAAAATCAGTACTTTGTTTCCCCTTTGCATGACCATTTCAAGCGTTTCAATGACAGCGTCGAACTTGCCGGAAGCACCCGAGAACTTCTCATCCACCATTCGGGGATGATTGGCTAATTGTCGGAGCTTTGTCAAGCCCTGCAACAGCGCAATTTGGGTAGATTTTGGCTTGCTGTCCAATTGTCCGTCAAGAATGGCATTGCGATATTCAGATTTGACTTTTTCGTACAACTCGGATTGTTTTTCAGTCATTTCACAATAAAGTACCTGTTCAGTTTTTGGCGGTAATTCTGTTGCCACCTGATCTTTTGTACGTCTTAATATAAAAGGTTTGACAATCGCTTGAAGACGCTGCGCCTTTTCTTCATCTTTTTTCTTTTCTATGGGCTGTACAAATTCCTTCTGAAAATAGGTATAGCTTCCTAGTAATCCTGGATTGGTGAAGTGCATCTGTGCCCAAAGATCCGAAACGGAATTTTCTACAGGAGTTCCACTCAAGGCCAATTTGTTTTTGCTTTTTAGGCTTTTGATGGCTTTAAACGATTTGGAAGTTGGGTTTTTGATATTCTGGCTCTCATCGAGGATAATGTAATTAAAATAAAAGCCACTCAAGGTTTCTTCATCAATACGGGCAATCCCGTAGGTAGTAATGACCAGATCATATTTAGCGAAAAGCGAGGCATCTTTAATGCGGTTGTTTCCGGTATGAAGGTGAATATTAAGCTGTGGCGCAAATTGCTGTGCTTCTTTTTGCCAGTTGTATACCAATGATGTTGGCAAGACCAAAAGTGAGGTACGGACATCCTGTTCGTCTTGGAGTTGTTCTTTTTGCTGTTGCAATAACGCTAAAGTCTGTATGGTTTTACCTAAACCCATATCATCCGCCAGACAGCCGCCAAATTTATACTGCTTCAAAAAATTAAACCAATTGTATCCTGCTTTTTGGTATGGACGAAGATTTCCCTTGAAATGTTTTGGTTCGGGAATATCAGCAATCTCTTCAAAGTTGGCTAGATTCTGTAGTTTTCGTGTAAATACCAGTTTTGTATGCTCACTAATTTCAAAGAGTAGACCAATATGTACCTTATTTAGTTTGAGCTCATGTCGGTCTGCAGAAAATTGGAAGAGATGGTTGTATTTTGCAAACCATTCTTCCGGAATCATGGCAATTTCTCCATTTGGTAAGGTGAATTCCTTAATATTATTAAGGATATGGTTGCGCAGCTGAATAAATGGAATCTCATAAGGCCCAAATTTTGCGATAGCACTTATATCAAACCAATCATTGTCTTCATCAATGGAGATATCTAAGGAGGTGTGTCCTATGAAGAAGCGTTTTTCTTCACTATTTTGTATAATGTGGAATCCAAGAGCCTCCAGTTGTTCTTGATGGTTGTTCATCCAGTCAAATACTGAAAGCCGTTTTCCAGTTTGGTTTGCTGGCGTTAATAAGCCGAGTTGGAGATCAACATCCTGTAGTCCCAATTTTTTTAAGCTTTCATGTTGTTGTTCTTCCCATTGCAACGATCGTTTGACACGGTGGAATATATATTGATCATCTTGCGCATTATATTCCATACGAACAGTAACTTTATTCTCGGCTCCCGCGGTAAAGGTATGCGGTCCGTACTTGAATTGCAGTTGTAGTTGCGAGGCTCCATCCTCGACATAAATCAAATGGAGGAGTGGAATTGCTTGGTGCTGGTGGGTCTGAATTTCAAATCCTTCGGCATAGACATGATAACGTTCAATCAGTCCACATACAAAGGTTTCGAAATATTTTTTTTCAGTGCTTCTACCGACAGAAATGTAACGTTTATTCAGGAAAGGGCTGAGCTTCTTGCCCTCAAGGGCCTGATCGAAATAATATAGGGTATTGTTTAAAAGTAACCATGCTTGTACATTGGTCAAGACAATGGCATTTTTGAACATAAACTCCAGACGCTGATTTTCGTATTTGATTGTCGGGAAATAACGTGTTTCTTCTTCGTTTCGTCGAAAATGAAATAGAATCGATGCCGCAGAGGTTGCCAATTTAATTTCTTGATCTGCTGGATAACCATCTTTGCTCATCATGAAAAGTGGTTTGTCTCCAACAGCTTCAAAAAATTGGATCATTTTTTCATCTATTTTAGGCCGAAGAAGTTCATACAACTTTTTATCGAAAACTTTGGAAAAGAAATCGACAGGTCTAATTGCTTTTTTATAGTATTTTTTGATGAGATGCGTTTGTTCGATTTCATCGAGCAATCGAATCAGTTTGTAATCTACTTCATCCAATTCCGCGGCGTAAGCATCGACAGTATTGCTAAATATACGCTGATAACGTAGTGAGTAAGTCCCGTTGGGATTGAGTTTGACCATGTGTGGCTCAATAAGATAGCCAAGATAGGGGTGCTCACATATAGAATAAACGATTTTATATACTGGAAATGACTTTGACTGTTGCATTAAAAATAGCGGACCTTATAAATAAAGGTTTCTAATATACAATAAAATATACCATAAATCGCAATTTGCACGTTGAAATTTTAAAAAATCGATTCCAAGGGATAGCCTCGTTAAGATGCTGTACTAACCTTCATTATGAAGTTGTTCACAGGTATCGTTAAATACCAAAGATAACAGGTCGTCCTTCACGGCTTGATTTACCTGAATTGAAAATTTGGGTTGTAATTAGCCTGACTCGCTATAGGATTAAAAATCTAATAGTTTCCTTCAAAGACAAATTGTGCTGGACCTTTTAAGAATACCTCTGAGAAATGGGAGTCCTTCTTATGGAATGAAATATAAAGCTGCCCTCCTAATACGCGGATAGGAATAGTGATATCACCTTCTAAATTTTGCTGCAGGGCAACAGCCATCGCTGCTGCAGTTGCTCCAGTGCCGCAGGCATAGGTTTCATCTTCAACACCGCGCTCAAAAGTACGGAGGAAATAACCATCTCCTTCCGCTTCAATGAAATTTACATTGATGCCTTCTTTTTCATAAGTAGCATTGTTGCGAATTGCGTAGCCATCTTGGAAGACATTTTTATCCTGCAGATTTTTTACAAACTCAACATAATGTGGAGACCCCGTTTGTAATACATAAGCTTCACCATCACGTGTATAATCTTGTACATCGATCATTTGCAGATTGACAAGGTCTGCTGCTAGCGAGGCATGGTGTATGCCGTCTACTGCCAAAAAGACAGTTTTGTCAGTAATGATGCCTAAGTCGCGTGCAAAAGCGACGATACAACGGCCCCCGTTACCACACATGCTGCCTTCTCTGCCGTCGGCATTATAATAAATCATCTCAAAATCGTAATTTTCCTTGTTTTGAAGCAGCATTAAGCCATCGGCACCAATGCCAAACCGACGGTTACAGAGCTTTTCTACCAATGCTTCATCTGCGCGGTCAAATGCACTGTCGCGGTTGTCTACTAAAATGAAGTCATTTCCTGCGCCCTGATATTTTGAAAATCTTACTTTTGATGCCATTACGTTGATTTGTAGTAACAAAAATACGTTTTTTTGTTACAAAAAACCGGGTAAAAGTTAAGATTTGTTAAAATGATTGCATTTGTCTAGCAATTAACATTTTTTAACGTGTCGGATTTTCCGAAGGCCTTGAAATGGTATTACATTTGAACATATCCGAATAAAATCGGTAATTTTAGGAGCAAAAGTTATCAGCATATATTAGGACATTTTAAAATAGAAATAAGTTTATGAATAAGGTCGGTTTAACGCTATTAACGGCTGTTTTCGGTGGAGCGGTAGCATTAGGTGGTTACAAGCTTATTGAGAATAAGAAGTTGGATGGTATGTCTTTCGAAGACAAACAAAAAGTTTATTTTGCAAACAATCCTACAGGAGTTATGTCTTCAACAGGCAATCCTGATTTCACCCAGGCTGCAGCAATAGTGTCGCCAGGTGTAGTGCATATTAAGACAACCTATAGCCGTAAAGGATCACAGCAATCGCAAGGTTCTCCGTTCGATATGTTTGAAGAGTTTTTTGGCATGCCACAAGGTGGTGGACGTCGTCAAATGCAGGCGCAACCTGTGCAGGCATCCGGATCAGGTGTAATTATCTCGGATGATGGTTATATTGTAACGAATAACCACGTCGTAGAAGATGCAGATAAAATTGAAGTCGTATTAACAGACAAACGTACGTTTGAAGCCAAATTGATCGGACGTGATCCGAATACAGATTTAGCCCTGTTGAAAGTGTCAGGCAAGGGGCTTCCTGTGGTTAAATTAGGTAACTCAGATAATGTCAATGTCGGTGAATGGGTGTTGGCTTTTGGATACCCGCTAGGGCTTCAATCTACAGTTACCGCAGGTATCATTAGTGCAAAGGGGCGTCAGATCGGTATTCTGAGTGAAGGTCAGCAACAACGTGGTAATCCATTTGGTGGTGGACAGGATCAAATCCCGGTGAGTTCAGCGATAGAATCCTTTATTCAAACAGATGCTGTTATCAATAAAGGAAATAGTGGTGGTGCGTTGACGAATGCTTCGGGAGAATTGATTGGTATTAACTCTGCTATCGCTTCTCCGACAGGAACCTATGCGGGTTATGGTTTTGCGATTCCGGTCAATTTGGTGAAAAAGATTGTCGATGACTTTGTCGAATACGGTAATGTAAAACGCGGTTATATCGGTGTTACCTATACCGAAATAACACCTGAACTTGCTAAAGAGAAAGGTTTTACAGATGTTGATGGCTTGTATGTTCAAGACGTTGTAGCTGGTGGTGCCGCAGAGGCTGCAGGTGTTAAAAAAGGAGATATCCTGACCAAGATTAATGGAAAAGTGATCACAGGTTCACCTGTCTTAAGTGAAACTATAGGTCGTGCGCGTCCTGGAGATAAGGTCAATGTCACCTACAAACGTGATGGTAAGGAAAAACAAGTAACCATGACATTGAAAGGGGAAGAATCCTTGAAGACCGCAAATACCGGCGGTAAAGCTTCTAAAAGTGCAACGGAGATTTACAATAAATTGGGTGCAAGCTTTATTCCTGCTTCAGCTCAGAAGAAAAAAGAGCTGGGTGTCAACTCTGGAGTTGTTGTGACCCAAGTGAATCGTGGTGGCATCTTTGATTACTTCGGTGTAGAGCGTGGATTGGTCATTACTGAGGTTAATGGAAAAGCTGTAAATACAGTAGACGATGTTGAAACTGCGCTTGGCGCAACACAACGTAATATTGTGCGATTGAAAGGGGTATCTCCTCAAGGTGGTGCTGTTCAATTGAGCTTCCCAGTAGAATATTAAGCGTTGAATTAAGAATTGGTTGATTAATATAGTTTAGGTGGTTCTAACCGTAAGGTTAGGCCACCTTTTTTTTCTGAAAGTGTCTGATCTTATTGGCCAGAAAGAACCTTCAGTTTGCTTTCATTGCTGTTGGTGGCTGCGAAGTCATGAAGGTTTTATCCTTTGTATTATGATCACGTTTTTTCATTAAGGGAGTAATGAACTCGCTATGCTTGGTTTACTAAGCATTGTTTAATTTCATTGGCTTTAATGAACTCAGTTATTGGTCAGAATGATTTTTAGGCGGGTTTTTTCCGCTGTTTTTGTATGCGAAATCAGGAAAATTTGGTGGAAATGTTATGTCACTTGGTAACATGTAGGTCAATTTTAAGCTGGTTGTTTCCTTAATAATTTTAGTTTAGCTATTTTGCGGAATGAAGTGCCAAAACAGCTCCAGTATTTTTATGCTGAGCCGGTTTGGCCTGGTGATTTATTAGATATTTTGCTATTGGCAAATGTGAGAACCTGATTGTGTGAGCTAATAAAGTTCTTTACTTTGTTTCGTTGGATCGCAGAACGGTATTACTCTTGTTTGATAGTTTTTTTTAATTATAGAGATGAAAATTTTAATGGTTTGTTTGGGCAATATCTGTCGTTCGCCCCTTGCACATGGTATATTAAAACAAAAAGTTGCGGATAATCAATTAAATTGGGTCGTTGAGTCGGCGGGTACAGGTGACTGGCACATTGGTGAAGCACCCGACCGTAGGGCGATAGCCATTGCAAAGAAGTATGGTGTCGATATTTCCGGTCAGCGGGCCCGACATTTCAAGCCGAATTTTTTTGCCGAATATGATCTTATATTTGTGATGGATAGACAAAATTATGAAGATGTATGCGCTCAGGTGATTGATAAGGAAGACCTGAACAAAGTGAAATTGTTTTTAGGAGATGATGTTGTTCCCGATCCGTATTTTGACGATAATTTGTTCGATCCAGTTTTTCAGATGATTGATCAGCGCTGTGCAGAGGTTATTGCAAAAGGAGGGAATCTAACGGCATAAGTGTATTTATATCTTAGTTTGTTTAAAACAAAAAAATGAAGGCAGCAGAAGTAAATAAGAAGTGGAGCATTCTACAGGATGAAATTGCTTCACTATTCGATATGGAAAAGCCGGACATCAAAGTCTGTTTATTCCTCATTGGTGTTCAGGAATTGGGTAAAGGTGCTCAAAAGTTCTCAAAACGGGAAAAAGAAGAATTGATGCACATTGCGACCTGTCGTCTTTTCAGTGCAATGGGATTTTATAATCTGAAAGGTCTGGATGAAGAGGGGTGGCCACATTGGGAATTGGTAAAACCTATTCCTAACTATACGCTTTTGGAACAAGAACTGATTATGAAGTCCTTGATCATAAATTATTTTGAGGAATTAAACGTTATCTAGAAGATAGCACAATTGAAAAAATTGGAAGTTCTAATTGGGAGCATATAATTATTAACAGATGAAATTTTTAAAGGCTAGTTTAATAGCAGTATTCTGCTTTCTGCAGGTTTTGGCATTTGCGGCTAAACCCGAGTTTAAATATGTACAGATCGTTACTGACAAGGGGACCTGTGTGCTGCGGTTGTATAATGAGACACCTAAACATCGGGATAACTTTGTCAAATTGGCAAAAAGTAAATATTACGACGGGACTTTGTTCCATCGTGTCATCCAGAATTTTATGATTCAGGGTGGTGATCCTGATTCAAGAAATGCCGTTGGCGGCGCTCAATTGGGTAATGGAGGACCAGGGTATACAATTCCTGCAGAGATTCAGGATGGTTTATTCCATAAAAAAGGTACTATCGGAGCGGCTCGAGATAATAATCCCGCAAAGGCTTCTTCAGGTTCTCAATTTTATCTCGTTCAGGGAAAGGTATTCACCCCTGAAGACCTCGATCGTTTGGAGCAAACACGAATGAACGGTAAGAAATTTTCGGAAGTGCAACGTCAGGCGTATACGACTATTGGTGGCGCTCCGCATTTGGATTGGAATTATACCGTATTTGGTGAGCTGGTCAAAGGCGTGGATGTCATCGATCAGATTGCAGCTGTGAAAACCGATAAGCACGATAGGCCAGAAGTCGACCAAAAAATGAGCATGCACGTGCTCACAAGACGAGAAGCGTTAAACCTGGAGCGAGAACTAAAAGGTCTAAAACCTCAGACGGGTATCTTTTCTAAAATCGGTGATTTGTTCTCTTCCAAGGATTATTAATGTGTTTAAGAAGTCGCAAATCAGGGGTTGAAGAGCTTTTTCCCTTATTATTTAGCATCTCAATATTCAAAAAATGAAAATAGTAACCTATAATGTGAATGGTTTACGTGCAGCCTTGAAGAAAGATTGGTTAGGCTGGTTGAAAACTGTAAATGCAGATGTCATCTGTCTTCAGGAGATTAAAGCTACACCGGATCAAATTCCCGAAATTGCTTTGTTGGAACAGATGGGCTATGAGCATTACTGGTATCCCGCTCAAAAAAAGGGCTATAGCGGAGTCGCCTTGTTTACGCGTATCACACCTAAGCATATTGAGTATGGTTGCGGCCATGAAGATTATGATTTTGAAGGACGTATTATCCGTGCTGATTTTGATCAGGTTTCCGTGATGAGTACCTATTTTCCATCAGGTACGACAGGAGATGTGCGACAAGATTTTAAATACCGTTTTCTGGCGGATTTTCAGTTATATAGCGATAAGCTTTTGGTCGAAAAACCGAATTTGGTCGTTTGTGGTGATTATAATATTTGTCACCGTGCTATTGATATTCACAATCCAAAATCAAATGCAAATTCTTCGGGATTTCTTCCAGAGGAGCGCGAATGGATGGAGAATTTTATTAATTCGGGCTATATCGACTCTTTTCGCCATTTAAATCCGGATCCGCACCATTACAGTTGGTGGAGTTACCGTGCTGGAGCACGTGCGAAAAACCTGGGTTGGCGTATTGATTATAATATGGTTTCAAAGCCTCTGGCAGAGAAAATCAAATCTTCAAGCATAATGCCAGATGCTGTCCATTCCGATCATTGCCCGGTATTGTTGGAGCTTGCCGTCTAATTAGATGGCATCTCACAAAAAAAGGCTTTCATATGCATGAAAGCCTTTTTTTGTGAAGCACGAGGGACATTTATTAACTAATTACTTCCCCTGGCTATGGATAATGGAAAGTTGCTGGGCAACTTTCTCTGCAATCGTTAAAAATGATTTCGTTACAGGGTCTTCGGTATCTATGGCAACTGGGAAACCATTGTCTCCAGCATCAGAAATGCCTTTTAATAAAGGGATTTCACCGAGGAAAGGAACTTTATATTCTTCTGCTAAACGTTTTCCACCGTCTTTACCAAAAATATAGTATTTATTCTCTGGCAGCTCAGCCGGGGTAAAATAGGCCATATTTTCCACGACACCCAATAATGGAATATTGATGCTATCCATTAAGAACATTCCGATTCCTTTGACGGCGTCGGCCAGGGCAACGTGCTGCGGCGTAGTGACAATCACAGCTCCGGCAATAGGGAATGTCTGCGATACGGTGATATGGATGTCACCAGTGCCTGGAGGCATATCAACGACCAAGTAATCCAGTTCGCCCCAATGCGCATCGTTAAAAAGCTGCTTGATTGCGGAGGTGGTCATTGGACCACGCCATGGAATAGGTTGGTTTGGATCGGTGAAAAATCCTATTGAAAGTAATTTCAGCCCAAATTTTTCAAGCGGTTCAATTTTAACCTGTCCGTCTGGCATTTCTACCGAACCTGGCTTAGCGCCTTCCAATCCAAACATAATCGGAAGCGATGGTCCATAGATATCGGCATCTAAAAGTCCTGTTTTAGCACCTTTGGCATGGAGAGCAAGAGCTAGATTGGCGGCAACCGTAGATTTACCAACTCCACCTTTGCCTGAAGATACCAAAATGATATTTTTAATACCCGATACTTGTGCACCTTGCTTCCCAATCACATTGGAAGTCATGTTAATCTGAACTTCGAGATTTTTGTCGATGAAATGGGCTATAGCGTTTCGACAAGCATGCTCAATATGGTCTTTAAGCGGGCAAGCTGGCGTAGTTAAAATGACATCGAAAGAAATTTTTTGGCCTTCGATTTCGATATTTTGAATCATATTCAATGTTACAAGATCCTTTTTCAAATCAGGCTCTTCAACATAGGATAATGCATTTAATACTTGTTCTTTGGTAACCATCTGTTATTCATTTGTAATCACGGATTACAAAACTACTCATTGCAGATCAATTTCATGTCATTTCTTTGTTTTTAATGGGATCTAGAAAGCTGTATTACACCAAAAGGGATGGGACATTAATCTTCCATAGTTCAGGTTCAAAACATGAAGTGAATATTTCTATTCTTTAAACGGACCTAATAGGGACCTAATAGGGACCTGATAGGGACCTCATTCGGATGAATCCCTATAAAATAAGTTGTAAATTCCTGCTAGAAAATAAGCTTACAGGAAGTTGTCATGCCATTGGTCGGAATGGTTTTTATCATTTTTATCCGTCTATGTGTGCTTAGAAAAACTTCATGTATATTTCCTCAATAAATAAATTCCTCAATAGGCAGAGGAGAGATCGATAAATTACGTATATATGCCACGCAATTAAATTGCATATAAAAGCTAATTTATCTAAGTTTGACTGTTGATATGCACGAATTTGCATTAAGTAATAATTATGTCCAATCGATTTATAACATCTTTTAAGTCCCGCAAGTGGCGATGGCTTTATATTGCGCTAGCTGCTATGCTGATTTTGGCTATTGCAGTTGGTACCTATGCTTATCAGAAAAGAGATGCCATGCTCATGGGAGCAATCAACAAAGCGAAAGCAAAATTGCTTGAAAAGTATGATATGGAATTGAAGATCCAATATTATGCCTTCCAGGGAATTAGTGCAGTACAGTTTAAGAATATACAATTGTTGCCCAGACATCGCGATCAATTGGCACAAATCAATGATCTGACGGTATCTGTAAAATTGTGGCCTTTGCTGTTCGGAGATGTAAAATTGGGGCAGGTTATTTTGGATAATGGGACCGTCTCTCTTGTTAAAAAAGACTCGGTCAGTAACTACGATTTCTTATTCAAGAAACAGAAAAAAGATACCGTAGAAAATGATAACCCAAAACAGAATCTGGCAGCTTTAGCAGATCGATTGTTGAAAAATGTGTTTTTTAAGGTTCCAAATGATCTGGATCTCAAGAATCTTGAGCTTTCCTATCGCGACGACAGCACTTCACAGCGCATTGTCATTCCCTCTGCGGTGATCGACGGTGGAGATATGGAAACGAAGTTCCTGCTAAACGACCATGAAGCGGCCTGGAATCTGACTGGAACAATAGATTCGGATAATCAAGAATGTGACCTTCGTCTTTTTTCTGATAAAAAGGAGGTCAATCTTCCCTTGTTGCAACGCAAATTTGGTCTTGCAGTAAGTTTTGATGAAATATCCTTCCGACTGGACAAGGCGCACAGGAGGAATAAGGAATTGCTGGAATTGCATGGGCAATGGGGCTTTAAAAATTTGAAAGTAAATCACTGGCGTATTTCTAGTAAAGATGTCATCTTTCCTGAAGCTATCATGCAGGGGGCATTGAATATTGGAGCATCATCGATTGAAGTGAGTAAAGAAAGTACCGTACAGGTCAAAGATTTTGTGTTTTCTCCTTATCTCAAGTATGTGCACAAACCAGAAAAAGAACTCTTCCTTGCTATTCACACTGAAAAGATAGCGGCACAGCACTTTTTTGATGCCATGCCAGTTGGATTATTCCCAGGTTTAGACGGTATTCAGGTGGAGGGGCACATTCAATACGATTTAAACTTTGCGCTCGAAATAAAAAAGCCCGAAAAGCTTCTTTTCTCTTCCAAAATGGATGATAGGGATTTAAAAGTCGTTAAATGGGGAGAGGCTGATATTGCGATGCTAAATACGCCTTTCACGTATACAGCTTACGAAGATGGTAAGCCGATGCGGGAGATTGTGGTGGGGCCTCAAAACCCTAATTTTACACCGCTAGATCAAATATCCCGTTATATGCAGATTAGTTTGATCAATACAGAAGACCCCTTTTTCTTTAAACACAAGGGCTTTGAGGAGAAGGCTTTTAAGCTCTCCATTGCTACAAATATCAAGGAAAAAGGGTTTAAGCGCGGGGCGAGTACGATATCTATGCAACTGGTAAAAAATGTTTTTCTAAATCGGAATAAGACCGTTGTGCGGAAGCTGGAAGAAATTTTGCTGGTATGGCTGATGGAGCGTTCACAGCAAGTCAGCAAACAACGCATGTACGAGGTTTACCTGAATGTCATCGAATGGGGGAATAATGTATATGGTATCACCGAAGCTGCGCGTTATTATTTTGGAAAAACACCGGCACAGTTGGGGCTTGGAGAGAGTATATTTTTGTCCAGTATCGTTCCACGACCTAAAAAAGGACTCAACTTTTTTGATTGGACAGGGCACCTGAAAGGGAATATGTTGCGCTATTTTAATACCTATGGTCATATTATGACCAAAACGGGGCAGATTAGTGTGGATTCAACAACTTCAAATTATGGTTTTTATGAAGTTGTTCTGCAACCGCATCTGCGGGCAGCTCGACCAGCTGTGGTAGATTCGGTTGATGTATTTGATATGGGAGATGATCCATTGTTGTTCGATCGTCTCGAAAGTAGCTCTCCTGCCGATCATCTTGAAAGTGTATCTGTTCCAAAGAAGCTAAAACAAATGGATCTAACGGAAAAGAAAGATGAGGAGGCGACTGAACCAGAGAAACCAAAACGATCGCTATTTGACAAGATATTGGGACGTAAAAAAGAAGAAAAACAAAACGACGCACACAAATAGTGTCTGTGACGAAAGAAGGATATTAACATGAAAAAGATAGAAATTGACGGATTGCTTTTCGAACCTTTATTTGAAGAAGAACAAATTCAGAAGCGAGTGCGCCTAATGGGGATTGATATAAGCCGGCGTTATGAACACAAACTGCCTGTTTTTATAGGCGTCTTGAATGGATGTTTTATGTTTATGGCAGATTTGCTTAAGCAAATTGATGTTCCTTGTGAGATGTCCTTTATTAAGTTGGCATCTTATATTGGAACGGGACAATCTGAATTAAACGAGCTTTTAGGACTTGGTATCGACCTTGAAGGCCGTGATGTGATTATTGTAGAAGATATTGTCGACTCCGGGCATTCACTTAAATATACCTTGGATGCAGTAAAAAAATTAAATCCAGCCAGTGTGATTGCCTGTGCACTTTTGGTGAAACCTGAGGCACTGCAGTATCATTTTGAGGAATTAACTTATGTTGGCTTTGAAATAAGTAAGGAATTTGTAGTTGGGTACGGTATGGACTTTAATGGTCTTTGTCGGAATCTCCCCGATATTTATAAAAACGTAGCAATCTAATGTGCTATCAAGTGATCGTTAGATTTTAATGGTAGAATTTCGCTCTATTCAAGCGTTTGATCGCTGTATAATGCTTTCAGATTGATGAGCAAAATTTCCAGATCAGACAAGGGGAATTTAGAGACAGTTTCAAACATTTCCTTTTCATCAAATTTAATGACCAAGACACCTTTATGATCTTCTTCATAGCCCGCTTTTTGTATTGTAAAGTCTATCTTTTCAAAATCAATTTCTTTTAGACTTCCTTTAAACCATTGGTAGTTAGCTGCGTAATTAAATTTGTTTTTTTGAAAATGAATAATTTCAGTGCCATAGGTATTCCATAGTGAAACCCGGATCATATACCATGCTATTAATCCAAATATACCATAGAAGACAACACTCATAAGTGTTACCCCGTCATTGAGAACATTGGCAATGAAGCCGCCTAATGGGAGAATTATCGTCATTATGGTCAGTAAATAGATGAATATTCTGGCAATTAGCGGCCCCTTTTTTTCTTTCAATACCAATTGGTTTTGTGTTAGGTCGATTTGATTCATAGCTGGCATTTCTGTTCTGAAAGGTTCGTTTTTTATGGGGTAGAACACTTGTTTTGAATTCTTTCAAATTGATTTGCGAAATCGATGCGCATTTTACTGGCTAGCCTATTTAAACGAACAGGTTTCGATATGGTCGTTCACCATTCCAACGGCCTGCATATACGCATAACAAATGGTAGAGCCGAAAAATTTGAACCCTCTTTTCTTCATATCTTTTGCTATCTTATCAGAAATAACTGTCGTTGCAGGTACCTGTTGCAAACTGCTCCAGTGGTTTACAATCGGTTGTTTTTCAGGTAAAAAGCTGTATAAGTAGTCATAGAAGCTACCATATTCTGCTTGGATTTTCTTGAAATGTTGCGCATTGGTAATGGTGGATTCAATTTTATTCCTGTGTTTGATGATTCCCGAATCGCTCAAAAGCCTCGCAACATGTTCGTTGGTATAGGCCGCGACTTGATCAACATCAAAGTTGGCAAAAGCTTCTTGGTATGCTGCTCTTCGACGAAGAATTGTGATCCAGCTTAAGCCAGCTTGTGCAGACTCCAGGATCAAAAATTCAAATAAAGTTTTGTCATCGCGGACTTGTCGCCCCCATTCTTTATCGTGATAGTCTACATATTGCGGATCAGAACCGCACCATTGACAACGTATGATTTCTTTGTACATGTTCTCTGAAGATTTTTTGAATGCAATATAACTTTTTATCCTAACTTTACGACCAAAATTAAAGAGTTTCGAATAGAGACGGTTCATGAGTATTTCATTGCCGTTAAGAGATAATTCATTTTAATGAGCGTAACTATCTTCAAATATCATCTTCTATTTGTAGTGCTTCTGCTATTTTCAATTACGGGATTGAATGCGCAGCGGCGGACTTTTCGGGCGGTTGTACAGAACAGCAGCACAGTTAAGGCTGATAGTCTAAATGTAGTAAAAGATTCTGTTGAATCGCCAAACCAGAAAGTCTTGGCATCTTTGAACCCTGCGTTACAGAATCAATATCGGATCGTGACCGTGAACGGGGAAGGGCTGAAGGTTCATAACATTTATAATTTTGATGTACAGCAGTATTTTCAGGGTGAATTAAGAAGTAGCAATTTGGATCGGCAATATGGCACGCTCAAGGCTCATCGTGAAAACTGGATTTTATTTACAGTTCTCGCATTAATTTTTGGTGTTGGGATGATTCGGGTATTCTTCCCGTCAGATATCAAATTGGTTTTTCAGGGCTATTGGGACGATCGGGTCTTACTATCAGTAAGTAAGGAGGATACGATACTGACATCTTGGCCATTTATTTTTCTGTTTATATTATTCTCTGGGGCAATAGGCTTATTTGTAAGCCTATTTTATGCGTATGAATTAAATAGATTCGATTTTATTACTTTTCCCAATTATATGAAGACTGTGGGTATGGTTGGCGCTTTGTTTGCACTAAAAATCGGGTTTATCCGGTTCTTATCCTTTGTGTTTCAAATCAGAAAGTTGGTAAAAGAATATGTGACCGTGCTGTATCTGATTTATTTCAATACACTTTTTTTAATGCTTCCTGTATTATTAATTTTGAGTCTTGTGCCTTTGACATCGGTGGGTGTTGTACTGCATTTGGCCATCGTTGGAGCGGCCTTACTCTTTTTCTATCGATTTCTGAAGACAGCGACT
Organism: Sphingobacterium multivorum; assembly: GCF_039511225.1. Classification (NCBI taxonomy): domain Bacteria; kingdom Pseudomonadati; phylum Bacteroidota; class Sphingobacteriia; order Sphingobacteriales; family Sphingobacteriaceae; genus Sphingobacterium; species Sphingobacterium multivorum. The sequence continues at coordinate 5,554,731 of NZ_CP154261.1, read as the reverse complement.
CATATTATGTCCATGTATAAATTTTCAATTTCCTATTTAATTTTGTACCTTTGTTGCCTAGAAATAGCACCAATATTAATACTGTTAAGATTATTGAGCTAAAACTGGTTAATATGCAAACTTCAGACGTAGAAAGAGCAAAGAAGGTAAAAAGTGTACTGGTGACTTTACCAAAACCTGAAAACGATAAGTCCCCTTATTATGATTTAGCAAAGAAATACGGGTTAAAATTAGACTTTCGAGGTTTTATACACGTAGAAGGAGTTCCTGCCAAAGATGTGCGTAGGGATAAGGTTAATCTAGCAGATTATTCTGCCGTAATATTTACGAGTAGAAATGCTGTAGATCATTATTTTAGAATTTGCGAAGAGATGCGGTTTGAAGTGTCTGCAGAAATGAAATATTTCTGTATTTCAGAGACGATTGCCCTTTATCTTCAAAAGTATATCCAATATAGAAAACGGAAGATTTTCTTTGGTAAACAGACCGCGAAAGACCTTGAAGAGGTATTGAAAAAACACAAAGGGGAGAATTTTTTGTTCCCTTGTTCGGATGTTGCCAATGAGGAAACAAGTAATTGGTTACTACAAAACGGCTACAAATTTACACCAGCTGTGCTTTTTAGAACTGTAGTAAGCGATTTGACGGATTTGAAAGATGTTTTCTACGATGTTATCGTGTTCTTTAGTCCTTCAAGTGTACAGTCCTTATATGATAACTTCCCTGATTTTAAGCAGAATAATACAAGGATTGCAGCCTTTGGCGCTTCTACGCAACAGGCTCTTTTAGATCACGGATTAATTTTAGATATCCCTGCTCCAACACCAAAAGCGCCAAGTATGACGATGGCTGTCGAAGAATATATCAAAAAGGTAAATAAGTAATAGCCTAGCATAAGGTAAATAACAAAAAAAGGGTTCTTAAGACCCTTTTTTTGTTATTTATGCAATTTTAAGGACCACAAGATCGCTAAAGACTTCTATGGGGAAGGGCGTTTTATCATTCCGAATCGATGTCGGTACGACGACAATTTTACGTATCGGCAGATGATCAATAGCTGTGGTATGTTCCTCTTGTAAAAGATAGATGAATAGTATGTTTATCTGTAGGGGGGTAGAAATGGTTGCGAGTTGAATCGATGATGTTAAAATGTAATAAAAGTGACGAAGGTCATGGAGATTTTAAATATATTTCTATTAAATTGCTAGGAGTAATTTGTTCCAATTAAAAATAAAGCATAGGCAATATTTTTAAAATTTGATAGAAATATTTTTTTTATGTTTGTAATTAAGCAAAATTAGTCAGTCGTGAAGTTAAAGCAAGTTGATAAAATTTCGGGCATTCAATCAGAGGACTTCTTAAAGAATTATCTGAAACCAGGTTTTCCTGTAATTATATCAGATTTTATCAGTGCAGAAAGTCCAGCATGGAAGAAATGGAGTTATGATTACTTTAAGGAAATCGCAGGAGATATAAAAATAGATGTCTATGGAAAAGAGGAGGAATCAATGGACCGTGCTGCCAGTGCTCCTGTTGGCCATATGACATTTGCAGAGTATTTGGATCTGATCACAAAAGAACCTACTGAGTTACGGTTGTTTTTGTTCAATCTGCTCAAAATACGTCCTGAACTGAAAAACGATGTTATTTATAATGATGTCACAGGAGGTAAGGTCTTGCAATGGTTGCCATTTATGTTCTTTGGTGGAGAGGGGTCAAGTACCCGTAATCATTTCGATATTGATATGTCACACGTATTTATCTCTCAATTTCAAGGATTAAAACGTATTTGGCTTTTTCCGAATGATCAATCTGATTTGATGTACAAATTGCCCTACAATTTTCATAGTATTGCCAACCCAAAATATAGTAGTGAAGAGGAATATCCCGGGATTAAGTACCTAGAAGGTTATGAAGCGGTCATTCATCCTGGCGAAACCTTATATATGCCAGCAGGCTGGTGGCATTACATTCAATATGAGACAGAGGGCTATTCGATTTCTGTTAGGGCATTAGCAAATTCGATCAGTGAAAAGTTGAAGGGGGCGCGTAATCTGTTTATCACGAGACATTTTGACAATACCATGCGAAAGATCTTCAAAGACCATTGGTTCCATTACAAAATCAAAACGGCGAAACGCCGAGCCAATAATGCAATCAAAAGAAACAAACGTTAATATAGAAAGGGGAATGTAAAATTCCCCTTTTGTTTTTAAATACACTTTATGTACCACTGATGTACCGCATTTAGTTTGATCTCTCCCTAATTAAAAAGCCTTTGTTGTACTTATTCTTCTGCATCAGCCCATTTACTCGCTTCCCGGTAGAATAGTGTATAAGGGTCGCTTGGATAAACTACCGTGTCCGGATTATGTCGAAATGGAATAGCCGGATTAAAGATTTCCTGAAGAGTATCCCGCAAGAATTCGACAAAATTCTCTTTCTGGAAAGCAAGGAATTCATCGGTCAATACCCCTTCTTTACCACTGAATAATGTTCCCTCTTCCCGCATTTTACGCGCAACATAGAGATGGGGTTCAAGTTGTTTTCTTCCTGTCTTCTGTTCGAATACATAGGCATAGAATAGGGTTTGGACCATCGCCTTATTTTCGGTGTTTGGCGCAAATACCTGATCAATTCCTTTAAACATGATCGAATCACCACCTGTTTTGTAATCGACAATTCTACTGATAATACGATCGTCGTGTGTTACGACCTCGTCTACCCGGTCAATAATACCGTAAAGTGTGACCTGTTGTTCTTCTCCATTGATCTGAATAGGAAAGGGCAGTACATAATCGTTGTCATTCTCGAGTTCAATAATCCGAAATGCTTTGTAGTTGTTGATGTCATATTCGAGATACATCTTGACATACTCGCAGGCAATTTTCAGCATGATCCGCTGCAAGCTGTTTAAATCATTTGTTGCCTTTAATTCGATCTGATATTGCAGGCCTATTTCACGGATCACCTGTGCCTCTACCTTGTCGAACTGCTTCTGCAAGACACTTGTGGGCGTAAAGTCCTGTTGTCCTTTGAACGGTAGGAATATCTTCTCCATCACATTGTGGATGACAGTTCCCAGTTTATTCATCTCAAATTCCTGAGAGATGGAAGGGGGCTCTTTAATGCCGGCAATATGTTTTAGAAAAAATTGCAACGGGGACTGCAGATAAGTCGTCAGTGCCGTTGCAGATATCCGTTTCTGGTTGACGATAAAGTCCTGGTACATCTTTTCCCAAACCTCGCCACGCTTCTCAATAACAATTTCTTGGGCTTTATCCGCAAATTGAATGGTCTGTTGCTGAATTTTTCGGTCAAATCTAAATTTACTTTCAAACTCCAGCTGTTTGATAAAGCGACTTTCTTCGCCAGTAGAGCTTTCGTCAACCAAGCCATTGTAGAAAATATGTATTCCTTCACTGTATTGAAAATGGCGATAAAATAAATAGGCCGACAAGGCATCCTGATTTTCTAATATAGGAAGCCCATAAGCACTTCTTAGGCTGTTAGGTATAAAAGTAGGTGAATTTGACGTTTTGGGTAGAATGCCTTCATTTGCTCCTAGAATATAGACGTTGTCAAAATTTAAACAACGACTTTCCAAGAGCCCCATTATCTGAATACCTTCTAGGGGATCACCTTCTATGGCCGAATTTATTGGGGCGATGGCTTTTTTAATCAAGCCGATTTGGAAGCTGATACTTAATGGAGCAACAGTTTCAAAGCCCAATAGCAGCTGATTCAATGTTTTCTTTGTTTCAATCAGGAGGTTGTTGTCAATTTGGCGGATACGCTCCTGAGAAGAAATACTGTGCAACAGATCATCAACGAGCAGGATGAGCGAGGGTATCAAATAGGCTGAATTTTCAATCGGTACAAAAAATTGAGGCAAAGAGCTTTTGATATGAAGTTCCTCCAATGCGATCTCAAAGAGCTGTTTATCGGCAATCTCTTTCTGAATCTGAAGTTTGTCGGCTAAAGAAACCATACTGAGCGGATGGTTGATGAAGGTTTCAATTATCTGATAAGGAATCTTCCGTTTCTTGAACTGGGATATCTCCAAATGAACTTCCAGCCATAGGTCTAGTATTCCGTAAATAGGAGACTGTGTCAAGGGATATCCTGTTGTGATATTGGGTTTGACCTCGGGTAGACTTTGCAGCAAAGGGACAAGTAGGTTTTCATCCGCTAGGAGAATGGCGGATGTTTGTTCCATTTTATTATTGCGTTCGAGAATGTCATACAGCAATTTTGTTTGGCTGATCTTTCCGGTACTGGCATATAGATTTACGGTTGAGGTCCTATTGCCAATAATATTCGGGCTATCGCCTAAAGCGTTGACCAAACCTGTTTGAAAAATATTACGTCGAATAAAAAGGCCGGCCTCTTGCATCGTGTCTTCGAGGTAATAAGCATCGGCATCAAAGTAGAATAATGCACGGCCTTCATCCTGCCATTGTCTAAATAATTTTGTTTCGGCCTTATTCAGTGCATTGAAGCCGACAAAAAGGATGTGCTGGAAGGAAGATGCAAACTGCTGATTTGTGGCCTTACCTTCAACCAGATCACGGTAGACTGTCGGATAGTTCGTTTGGCCTTCTGTTTTAAGCTTTTCTTTGAATCGATCATATAATATGGGCAGTCTTTTCCAAAGTTGGAGAAAACGCTCTTGTACTCCACTATGTCCCGCAATAGAAAAGGACTGCCAAAATTGACGGATAAACCCTTGCTGCTCTTGTGTGAGATGTTGAAAAGCAAGGTCGATTTTGGTATTGTCATAAAGTTCTAAGTAAATCTGCTCGATGGGGACGAGATCGTAATCCAGTTGGCCGAAGTCGCTCAATATAATTTCGGCAATCGGATAAAATTCTTCCAGCGTTTCTGGCAGTTTGCCTTCAGCTACCAATAACTCATTATGAATATTAAACAGGTGGAAAAATTGGGTTAAAGGACTGGCTTCGGTATCGTCGGTCGAAAGCCTAAGAAATTCTTGGATCGTAAAGAATTGTGGCGACCAAATGGCCTGTCCGTACACTTCAGAAAGATGTTTTTTGAGATAGGTAATTGGCCGTTTATTATTAAACACGATGGCTATTTCACTCAGGTCGTTTCCAAAACGCTTTTGAATGTCTGCTGCTACTAATTTTAGAAAGGCTGTTTGCATCGTGCTATTATTTTACTTCAGTTAATTGATTTGATTTCGCATAGTAGAGATAGGCTTTAACGTTGCTGTAGCCCAGGTTCTCCAAATTCTTTTTATAATTGTCGACTTGATATTTGTGTCCGATATAATCTGTCTGTGTGAATTTAAAATCCAGTACAATTGTTTCCTCTTTGGAAGTGAAGACTTTATCAGGACGAATGGTCTCTCCTTTGGCGGTAATGATGCTCGCTTCGTTCCAGATTTTATAGTTTCCTGTGAGCCATTTATTGATCATGGGGTGCTGCCAGATCTGATTGATTTCCTGCATGAGAAAAGGCTCTTCTTCCTTGGAGAGGATCCCTTCCTGAATCAGCTGGCGTACCAGCTTGTGGATATCTTCTTCCTTTGAAATTTGGGCCATAATATCGTGGGCCAATATGCCGTACTGCGCGGCTTTCTCCAGCATCATAATATCATTGATGTTGCGTGTACTGGATTTTTCTAAGGCCATTTCCAATTCTTTGGAAATGGGATAATGGTGAAGGGAAATAATATTGTTTTTTTGAGCCTGACTTTTTTTTCGTTCGATTATCTGATCGATATATATGCCTCTTTCTTCCAGTGTAAACGGGGATGTTGAAGTCTCTAAGACCTGATAGAGTACATCGCTGATATATTCATCTTTGATATCATAACCAGTAATTTCGCCCGTCTTCTTGTCAACAGATTCTTTGAAGGAAGGTGCCGTAATATAGAGGTGTTCAACAGCACGTGTTGTTGCTACATACAATGTATTGAGGGCATCCATGTAGTTGAACAGCATCTCTTCAAAATATTGCTTGAAAAATACTGATTTGCCGACCGTGGAAGTATATTTTATTGGAATTTTTCCCAATTGGGCAAAAGGGGTATCTGATGTCTCGATCCAAAAATCGCCATTAATCATTCCGTCAAGATCCCACGAACAGAATGGAATCATCACAACATCATAAGCCAGACCCTTTGATTTGTGGATTGTCGTTACCTCGATCGCATCAATTTCTCCGTTGGAAGGGAGCACAGCCCGATTGCCATCCTCTTCCCAAAATTCCAAGAACTGTATAATGCCACGTTCGCCATTGGTGGAGAAAGCTGAGATCATATCCTTGAAAGCTAGGAGGTAGGGGAGGTGGATATTGTCTTTGGTTGTGAAACCGTAGATTTCAATAAGTTTCTCAATTAAATGGACTAAAGGCTGCTTCTGTGCCATTTCCCAGGAGTCAATCAGCGCCTCAGGGAGATAATCTTTCAGGGTACGGATGTCATTGCTAGCAAATTTTAACCATGCATTCTGATCGATTGTCTTATTTTGAATATGCTGGTAGAGATAGACCATCTTTGCTTTATGGATGGTATGTTTGTCCGAATTATAGACTAAAGCCTTCAACGTTTCGATCAATAATCCTACAGCATCATTGCTCGCTAGGGATAATGCATCGCCTGATATCACTTCAAATGTAAGCTGTTGCTCTTTTTTGAAATCCATGAGCTTTTGGATCACCAATTTAGCCTGCGCATTACTCCGTACCAGAATACCGATCTGCTGCGCCTGATAACGACCGCTGCCGATCCAGTCGCCTATTTTTTGACATAGCTGCAGGAGCGATTCTTCAACAACCTGATTTCTTCGATAGCGTCCATCAGTGACAGGAATGTAGGAGATTTCAATAGATCCTAATTGGTCGAGTTTTCCTTTTTTATGCTCAGGGACCTCTTGTTGACTGTTTTCATAAGCTTTGACCAACATGTTGTCATTGCCGGCAGAAATCCACCACTGTTTACCTTCTTCATCGAGGCTTTCGGATACTTTTTCATTCAGTACCTGCTGCAGATGTTGGGGGATACTGCTAAAGAGGTAGTTGTTTAAATGAATGATATTTGGAAGACTTCTAAAATTGGTGTCAAGGCTTCCGTTTTCGATAAAGGTTGTTTTGCTATCCTCGTCCAGGTGAAAGGTATGACCAATCTGTTGTTCTACCTGTTGGAGTAAAATTCGCCAATCACCATTTCGCCAGCGATAGATACTTTGTTTGACATCCCCAACAATGAGGTGTTCGCTCACTGTGCCCTTGGCATCGGCCAATGCATTAATCAAAAGCGGACTATAGTTTTTCCATTGGATACGCGAAGTGTCCTGAAATTCGTCAAACAAAAAGTAGTTAAAACGATTGCCAATCTTCTCCCAGATAAATGTTGGATCGCTATTTTCATCCAATCCGAGTTTGTTTAATAGAATTTGTGAGTCAGAGATTAATTGAGCGCCATTGTCCCGTCGCCATTGCGTCAGTAAGTCGCTCATTTCCTTGAGCAGGCGTAGATAATAGAGATTATTTTGTACCGCTTGATAAGCGATGTAGGCGGATAGATTATCATGTAGCTTCTGGAAAGATGCCAGGATGGGGCTGAGTGCGGCGATAAGATCATAACGTATATTTTTGTCACTATCTGTAAACGCATCTTCATTGTCGATCAACTGCAGGTACTTTTCCAATACTTTGGCGATTTCAGAAGCGCTCAGTTTTTCCGTTTTTTTGTTGGTTTTGCTTGCGGAGATTATTTTGTTGCGCGATTTGCCTTTCAGGTCATTTTCGGAGATGTTAAAATTTTTGAACGTTTCACTAAACGCTTCAATCGTCATGGAGAGCGCTTCGGTAAAGGAGTTTATCTTCTGTTCAACCTCCTGATTCAGGAGATTAAAAACCTCCTTGGGATTAGCAGAGTTGATATAGCCGTCAAATTCCTGGAAGTTTTCAGAGAAAATAAGGCTTGCCAAACTCATTAATTGTTGGCGGTAGTTCCAATTTTCATTTTTTGCTATTTTCTTTTCCGCATACGCTATAATCCAGTCAAGTAAGTCGGGGCGTTCATCCAGCAATTGATTAAGCATGACTGTTAAGTCATTTTTTACTTTATTGACATTCATTTCAATCTTATAAGCTGCATCAAGATTGAGTTCATAAGTAAATGCACGAATGACTTTTTGGGAAAAACCATCAATTGTACTTATGGTAAAATGACTATAGTCATGTAGGATACGACGGTAGACACGGTAAGCTTTCTCTTGTATTAGATGCGGGTTCCAATCTGGCTGTTGCTCGAGAAGAAGCTTTCTGAAATCTTCAATTTTAGGGCTACGATCGCCTGTTGCCAAGCCATGGAGTACCGAAAGGATACGTTCCTTCATCTCAGCGGTTGCTTTATTGGTAAATGTCACCGCCAAAATCTCCTTATAGCTATTCTCGTTGGATAGTAGGAGTGTGAGATAGTGTAAAGTTAAGCTAAAGGTTTTTCCCGAACCGGCCGAAGCTTTGAGTATTTTTAATGGCGCAACAGATTTCATAGAATGAAGGTAGAAAGTAAAAAGTGAATTGGCAAAAATGTCAGTGACTATTTCGAAGGCATAGGACGCAAACAATTCATCCCGTTTACATTTGGTAAAATAGCTTTTTTTTGAAAGTGTCTTAATTTTATTGGCCAGAAAGAACCTTCAGTTTGCTATCATTGCTGTTGGTATCTGCGAAGTCACGAAAGTTTTGAAGAAAAGGGCTATTTTGTACACTGATTTTTTGAAAGACTTGTTTCACCTACAGTATGGTAAGGGCAAAATCTTAACGTGCGTAGGACGTGTTTAACCTGAAAGAGGTTACTGAAAGAAGCTAACCCTGTCGTTTTCAGTGAAGTTTTATTAAATTATAACGCTGATTAAAAAAAAATAACTATCTTTGCATCCCCTCTAGTATGAAGCTCGGGGGATATGTTGAATACATAAAATAAAATTAAAAAATGGCAACTAAAATCAGATTGCAAAGACACGGTAAAAAAGGACGTCCTTTTTACCACGTAGTCGTAGCGGATTCTCGCGCTCCACGTGACGGTAAATTCATTGAACGTATTGGTTCTTACAACCCAAACACAAATCCAGCAACTATCGTTTTGGATTTTGAAAAAGCTTTGGATTGGATGAATAAAGGTGCTCAACCAACTGACACTGCTCGTGCTATCCTTTCTTACAAAGGTGTTCTTTACAAAAAACACTTGCAAGGTGGTGTGAAAAAAGGTGCTTTTGATGAAGCTGCTGCTGAAGCTAAATTTACAGCTTGGACTGACGCTCAAGAAGCTAGAATCTCTGGTAAAAAAGATGGTTTAGCTCAAACTAAAGCTGAAACTAAAAAAGCTGCTTTAGCTGCTGAAGCTAAGAAAAAAGAAGAAAAAGCTGCTGCTGTAGCTGCTAAAAATGCTCCTGTAGCAGAAGAAACTGCTGCTGAAGAGACTGAAGCTCCTGCATCAGAAGAAACTGAAGGTTAATTCTTTCATAAAGTATTCGAGAAAGCCGACTCAATCTTGAGCCGGCTTTTTTTGAAACAGCCAATAGGCTAATCGTTTGCCAAATCATGTCTCACAGCTAATCGCCAAATAAGAAAAATATGACTATTGATCAATGCTTTTACATCGGTTACATCAGTAAAACAAGAGGTCTTAAAGGAGAAGTACAACTGTTTTTTGAATTCGAAGAATACGAGAGTTTGGATATCGATGTTGTCTTTGTAGAAGTGAACAAAAAGCTTGTTCCTTATTTTGTTGATGCCATTAAATTTCAAAAAAATAGCACTGCTTATGTAACATTTGAGGATGTGGATCATATCGATAAGGCTCAGGTACTCGTCCGTAAAAAGCTATATCTTTCCAATGATAAAATGCCCGAGCGCGACCCGGATGATTTTAGATATACTGATTTAATCGGATTTTTAGTGATCGATGAAAACCATGGCGAACTGGGGCAAATAACAGATGTTCAGGAATTCCCACAACAATTTGTCGCCACAGTAGATATGGATGGCAAAGAACTGATGTTTCCGCTGTCCGACGATTTGATCTTAGGAATTGATGGCGAAGAGGAGATCATTGAAGTTGAATTGCCTGAGGGATTGGTCGATCTGTATAAGGAATAGGCATATCCCCAAGCTTATTCAATTGAATATCCTATACTTACTATTGCAGTAATTTCTTATCTTGGTCCTTATATATTAATATTACTATTGGCCATAATTATTAATTGATTTTGAAACCGTTATTACTGCTGTTACTCACACTCTCATTGTCTTCGTGTACTTTCTTTGGGAAGAAAAAGGAGTTTCCTGAAGGCAACTACCAAATGATATTGGGCTATCCAAATGATGAGTATCATAAATTAAAAAGAGAATCTCCCCAAAATGTGGAGGCAGATACCTATGGTAATGATCCTATTCTATACCGATCCTTTCTTTCGCTTCATGATAAGGACCAGTTTGTCATGGCGATCGATGATATTTTACTCTTTGGTAAGTACAAATTTGACGGTGATAGATTAGAATTGACGGATGAGAAAAAAGGTAGTGTCGCTTTGGATATTGTTAAAATAAAAAAAGATTTTGTTCAGCTGAGAGGTGATTTTTCACAGTTTAGCTCAGCACGTATACCCACTAGTGAAAGACTTTATATCAACTTTGCGTTAGATAAAACCCTTATTCGGGAAACGCCCAGTAAATTTGATAGCCAAGTGAATTTATGGCGAAATGCTCCGGTAAAATCAGAAAGTGAAAGGGAGATAAAAGCGAGGGCCTTGAATTTTGTAGATTATTCTATCGCTTATTTCCAACACATATCAAGCTCTGGCACCCATCACGATTATCGAATGGATGGTGTCGAATCACCAATTATTTATGCTGAGAATGGCATTGTGCTCAAGGCATGGGCAGATGTTCCCGATTCTTGGAAGGAATTATTTTACAACGAACAAGAGGCATTGGTCGCCTATCACTATTTATTTGACGGATTTAAATATGGATCGAAAGAGGAGTACCATGTTACAGGACTCTTATTGGTCACATTTTATCTCAAAAATTTACGAAATTCTTTGGCAGCTAATCTTTAGCCAATGTTCTTGTGGCATAGTCAATCTCTTCGCTGTCTATGATCCTCGATCGTTAATTCTACTGGTTTTTCTAGATCTTTTGCTCTTGGTAGGGCGAAGAATCCTGTCGTAGCATGGACACAAAGCTAAAGTGACGTTGAAACATCGTTTATTGAAGTCTTTTTGCTGCTATTTTTGCCTTTTCGAAAAATAATTTTTGTCTTTTGATTTTTTAAAACGATATTAGCAACGCTTATAGAGAAAGGCCGAGGGACTAGACCCGTTGAAGCCTTAGCAACCTGTATTGTTCAAGGTGCTAAATTCTACCCTACTCCATGTGGGAAAGATAAGTTACATGTAGATAAACGATTCCTCGACGTGTGCGTTTCGATGTAAGCCAACCAAACTAAAAACAGTTTTTTAATGAAGATTATCGATCATATCCAGAATGCCAAAGGAAAAACATTGTTTTCTTTTGAGCTATTGCCACCGGCGAAAGGGCAGGGCATCCAAAGTATTTTTAAAACCATGGATGAACTGATGGAGTTTAAACCTCCTTTTATCGACGTCACCTACCATCGGGAAGATTATATCTATAAAGAGCATGCGAGTGGATTGCTGGAACGTGTTTCCTATCGTAAACGTCCTGGGACAGTGGCGATATGTGCTGCAATCATGAATAAATATAAAGTGGATGCGGTGCCACATTTGATATGTGGGGGTTTTACAAAAGAGGAAACTGAAAATGCATTGATCGATTTGAACTTCCTGGGGATAGATAACGTTTTGGTGTTGCGGGGTGATGCACGTAAGGGCGATGCCGATTTTATACCAACCGATGGTGGACATGCTTTTGCAACAGACCTATTGGAACAGGTAACCGATATGAATAAAGGAAAGTATCTGCATGAAGACATTATCACGTCGGAAAAGACTGATTTTTGCATCGGAGTAGCCGGGTATCCCGAAAAGCATTTTGAATCTCCAAATTTCAATACTGATTTTAAATATCTGAAACAAAAAGTCGATATGGGAGCAGAGTTTATTGTGACTCAGATGTTCTTTAATGTTGAAAAATACAAGGAATTTGTAACAAAATGTAGGGACAATGGAATCCATGTGCCTATTATTCCGGGATTAAAACCACTGACAACAAAAAAGCAATTGGTGACCTTGCCAAGAATTTTTCATTTAGATATTCCAGAGGAACTGAGTGACGCTGTCGCGGCATGTAAAACGAATGCCGACGTCAGACAGGTAGGTGAAGAGTGGTTGGTACAACAGTGTCAGGAGCTGATTAAATTTGGCGCTCCGGTATTACATTTTTATACGATGAGTAATCCTGGTCCAACAAAGAAGATTGTTGAAAAACTAGCCTAACTCATAAAATGATAAAAAAGGGAGCAGATAAGCTCCCTTTTTTTATGATAATATTCATTGTGAAAGCCTGAAATAGGTAGAAAGTTTTGGCAGCGTGGTTTAGGTCGATCTCTATATTCAGTGTTGAATAGCCTGTTTATAGTCAGGTACTGGTGTTAAATAGTGTTAATTCGTGTGTCGGAGTCAGGATAACTTTTTAACTTAAAGTGCTAAAAAGGATTTTAACAATAGACCAATTGACCTTATGACGTACAATAGATTAAATTCTCTACTCGGTTTTGCTTGCGGACTAATTGCCACCTGTGTATATATCGCTACAGTTGAAAAGACGGTAAGCTGGTGGGATTGCGGTGAATTTATAGCCTGTGCCTATAAATTGGAGGTGGCACATCAACCGGGAGCACCATTGTTTCTTCTTATTCAGAATATATTTTCTAATCTCGCTTTAGGGAATAAGGGGCAGATCGCCTATTGGATGAATATAGGTTCTGCAGTTTGCAGTGGAATTACTGTTACCTTTTTATTTTGGACAATAACCGCCATTGCTAAAAAGCTACTCAACAAAGACAAACAAGCTTCTTTGTCAACCTACCTGCAGATCTTCGGCGCAGGAGTTGTCGGTGCAATGGCATTTAGTTTCAGCGATTCATTTTGGTATTCGGCAGTTGAATCTGAAGTTTATGCAATGTCTTCGTTATGTACAGCAGTTGTATTTTGGGCAATTTTAAAGTGGGAAGTCCGTGCAGATGAAGACGGTAGCGATCGTTGGCTGGTTTTTATTGCTTTTGTTATGGGGCTTTCGATCGGAGTGCATCTATTAAATCTTTTAGCAATCCCGGCTATCGCGATGCTTGTTTATTTCCGAAGAGCGCGACAGGTTAGTGCGAAAGGGACAATAAAAGCTTTCCTCGTCGGAGTGCTGATCTTGGGGGCCGTTTTGTGGGGAATTATTCAATGGTTAGTCGGTCTAGCGGCTAAAGTGGATCTCGTATTTGTGAACTCATTGGGAATGGGATTTGGTACCGGAATTTTTTTCTCGTGCCTATTATTGGGGGGATTGATAATTTACGGTCTATATTATTCCTATAAAAAGCAGAAATATACACTCAATACAGCCTTGCTGGTTCTTTGTTTTGTTTTATTTGGATACAGTTCCTACACCATGGTCATGATCCGTGGGAAAGCAAATCCATCCTTGAACAATAATGCGCCGGATAATGTATTTTCTTTTTTAGGATATTTGAGCCGTGAACAATATATACGGGAACCGTTACTCAAAGGACCTTATTATGACTCGCAAGTGGTTGGCGTCGATAGTAAGACGAGCTATCGGAAAGATAAGTCGGAGTATGTTCCCTTCACACAGGTAGACAAATATCAATTTGATAAGGAAACCTTTTTCCCGCGTATCTATAGCCAAGATGGAAGCCATCAAGCTTATTACAGAAGTTACCTCAATTTGAAAGAAGGGCAACAGCCAACGTTTTCCGATAATTTTAAGTTCTTTTTTAATTTTCAACTGGGAGATATGTATACCCGATATTTCTTATGGAATTTTGTGGGTAGACAGAATGACAGGCAAGGGTATGGGACCTATAGTGACGGCAACTGGTTGTCGGGGATCAGACCATTGGATAATTGGCGTTTAGGGGGGCAAGATAAAATATCTCGATCGCAGGAGCATGACCCGAGCCGGAACACTTATTTTTTTCTTCCATTGCTACTCGGAATAGCTGGTGCGATCTGGTTGTACCGAAACAATAAACCTTATACCTTGGTACTGACCTTGCTGTTTGTGTTTACGGGGGTAGCGATCGTAGTTTATCTCAACCAAACTCCTATGCAACCCCGGGAACGAGATTATGCTTACGTGGGGTCTTTCTATGCTTTTGCGATCTGGATTGGGCTGGGAGTAATAGCATTTGTTCGGTTTTTCAACCGTTTTGTACAAACACGTTATGCTTTAGCGACAGGTATTTCTTTTGCGCTGTTGGGAGGCCCTATTATTTTGGCTCATCAAAACTGGGATGATCATAATCGGTCCGAGAAATCGTTGGCAAGGGATATGGCACGCAATTATTTGGAATCCTGTGCTCCAAATGCTATTCTATTTACCTATGGCGATCATGATACATTTCCTGTATGGTATTTGCAAGAAGTAGAGGGCGTACGTCCGGATGTTCGGGTTGTCGTGTTAAGCTATCTCACAGGCGATTGGTATATGCAACAGGCCAAACAACCCACGTATCAAGCGGCAGGGCTCCCCGTGACGATTCCCGCTGAAAAGACGAAAAAAGGCGTTCGTGATTATATCCCTTTCGTAGATAGACAACTTGACAATGCGGTAGATATACAGCAGTTATTGCAGTTTGTCACATCGGATGATCCGGAGTATAAAGTTCAGCTGAATTCCGGTGATATGGAAAACTATTTCCCTTCCAAGAAAGTCCAATTGCGCATTGATAAAGACGAGGTGGTTAAGAAAAATGCGGTTCCGGCGTATTTTCAGGGAGCTATAGTTTCTGCAATGGAATGGGAAATTCCGAATGATCATCTGACCAGGTCGGATTTAACCCTGTTATCCGTGCTTGAAAATAATCATTGGGACAGACCGATATATTTTTCGAATATGCTGCCAAGTGATATTAAGTTGGGACTGGATAAATACCTGGTCAATGAGGGCTTTACTTCTCGATTGATGCCTGTCACTGCTACAGATCGATCGACAGGAAAACGAAGTGAGCAGGGTGGGCTAGTTAATATGGAGGCGTTATATAGCAATATTATGCATACGTATCATTGGGGTAATGTTAAAAATGCACAATACTTGGATACAGATTCGTTCCGCTTTGCAAGCATGTACGCCCGTGATATATTTGGAAAAGCTGCCCGAATGCTTTTAGCCAATGGCCAGGTCAAACAAGCTGGGGAGGTGGCAAAAAAAGCATACGATCAATTGCCCGATCGCGTATATGCGATGTCGGACGCCATCAATTATGCCGATATTATCGATAGTCTGTATCGCTCGGGGCAACCTCAGCTGGCCAACAGGATGATGGACCGGAACCTTGATTATGTCGCTGAAAATATGGAATACCTCCATCAATTGGTAATGGATAAGAAAAACCTGAGCTTTGAGTGGAATGATATTCAGACCGGCTTGGACTCTGTAGACCGGTATAAGGCTATTTTATTGGAAGCAAAGGATACCAAACGATTGGCACGTGTTGAGCAGTTGAGACAGCAATATCAAAATTGGTACGGCGTAGAATAATTTTGATGATGAACTGAACCAAATTACCAGGCACGCCTAATGGAGCATTGGATTAACGTATTTGAGATAAGAAACCAGATGAGGCCTCTTCTAAAATATTGGAAGAGGCCTCGATACATATAGGATAGGGAATGAGCCGAGTTATTAAAATTTCATACCGACTCCAAAGCCAAGCAGGAAGGGGTTTATGTCAACTTTTGCCGGTATGGATAGGTTGGGGGCGAGGTTGGATGCATCCACATTGACATCGGTCTTTAAAAGAATATACTTAGCATCTAAATTCACGAAATATTTTTCAGATAGCTTAAAATCAATTCCCAGTTGAGTCGCAAAGCCGAAAGCATTATCATATTTTACATTTTTAACCGTTTGCCCCGCATTGACGCTATAGAATATGGTGTAATTTATTCCCGCTCCTACATAGGGTTTAATGGCACCGTCGGGGAGGAAGTGATATTGCGCTGTCAGTGTGGGAGGGAGGAGCCATACACTCCCAAGATCGACATTGCTGGATGGACTGCCACCAATGGCAGTTAAATTCGAACCTGTTGTATTAACTTTATGTTTTGTAGTCCCAAGGATCAATTCCGCCGCAATGTTTTTTGTGAAGAAATAGGTGAAGTCAAGTTCAGGGATAAATTTCGTATTGATGTCGACGTCTCCGCCTATGGTATTAATATTGGCCGATTCGTTTGGCATGACTGTCACACCTCTGAGTCTCATTTGCCAGCGTTGATTAGGGATTGTTTGTGCCTGTAAACTTAGTGCGCCTAGGGTAAGTGTTAGTGCAATTAAAAGTAGCTTTTTCATATCATTAAGGGTATTTTGTTTGCTGTAAAACTATTGCTAAAATCAGGGCAAAAGAGTGACGATAATCAGGTTGAAAAATGAATGATACGATGTTTTTCCTATTGCAGATGATGTACCTTTATAAATTACTGTTGTAAAAAATAGGAAAGTATGGGTAGGTGTAAATCCGCTGTAATAGTTTTTCAAGCCACATTGGGATAATAGGCCTATTACACGCATTTGTCTCGCCTGAGGACGAGCAAACGTTATGAAAGTATGTCATTCGCGCAACTGCGGATTGTGCACCAGAATAACTGCTAGGAGAGTTGGGGGCAAGTGGGGGACTGGAGTCTCGTTTAGCAGGGTTAATGGGGATACAAATCCGGCATGTCAATGCATATTGAATGGAATAGGAATGCTTCTAAAATAGAACAGGTCGGATTTATTCCGACCTGTTCTATTTTAGAAGTTACGGTTTTACGCGTTTTTCTTCACTTCCTTACCCCAGGAGTCTTTTAATGTAACCGTACGGTTAAAGACTAGATGGTCTGGCGTTGACTGTGTGTCTAATGTAAAATAACCCAATCGTATAAATTGATATCCCTTTCCAGGCGTAGCGTTAGCCAGATCCGGTTCAATGTAAGCACGTTGGATAATATGTAAACTTTCAGGGTTGATCGATGCTTTAAAATCTTCTGCAGCGGCAGGATTTTCATCATTGAACAATCTGTCGTACAACCTTACTTCGGCTTCTTTCGCATGTGGAACCGAGATCCAATGGATTGTTCCTTTAACTTTTAATCCTGAAGTATCTTCTCCTGATTTTGAGTTTGGAACATAGGTACAATGAACTTCCGTCACGTTTCCGTTTTCATCTTTCACAAAATCATGACAGGTAACGATGTAAGCATGTTTCAAACGTACGGAAAGCCCAGGGCCCAAGCGGAAGAATTTTTTTGGTGCATCTTCCATAAAATCATCGCGCTCTATCCAGAGCTCTTTTGAAAATGGAATGGAGCGTGAACCTTCACCGCCTTCAACTTCAGGGTTATTCTCACCAATAAGATCCTCTACCTGACCATCAGGATAGTTTGTAATCACCAATTTGATTGGATCAAGGACAGCCATTCTGCGCCATGCCGTTTTGTTGAGATCCTCACGGATACAGAATTCCAAAAGACTGACATCGATCATGTTTTCACGTTTTTGAACACCGATTTTTTCACAGAAGTTGCGGATACTCGCCGGTGTATACCCCCTTCTGCGCAATCCTGAGATCGTAGGCATGCGTGGGTCGTCCCAGCTTTCAACAAACTTATCATTGACCAGTTGCAGTAATTTACGTTTACTCATGACAGTATAGGTCATATTCAAACGTGCAAATTCGTATTGTTTAGAGGGGAAAATCTCCAATTTATCTATACACCAATCATAAAGTGGACGATGTGGAATAAATTCCAATGTACAGATGGAGTGTGTAATTTTCTCAATGGAGTCTGATTGGCCATGTGCAAAATCATACATCGGATAGATACACCATTGATTCCCCGTTCTGTGGTGGTGAGCGTGCTTGATGCGGTATAACAAAGGGTCGCGCAAGTGCATATTTGGGCTAGCCAAATCAATCTTTGCCCGGAGTACTTTTTCGCCATCTTGGTATTTACCGGCGCGCATATCTGCGAATAAGGTCAAATTTTCTTCAATAGACCTGTCGCGATATGGTGTCGGAACACCGGGTTCTGTTGGGGTACCTTTTGCTGCTGCAATTTCTTCAGCAGTGCTGTCGTCCACATAAGCTAGACCTTTTTTTATTAGCTCAACGGCATAACGATATAGTGTCTCAAAATAATCTGAAGTATATAATTCCTCTGCCCACTGGAATCCAAGCCATTGAATATCTTTCTTGATGCTTTCAACATACTCGGTATCCTCAGTGACAGGGTTAGTGTCATCAAAACGTAGATTAGTCTTGCCATTATACTGCTGTGCTAATCCAAAATTCAAGCAGATGGATTTGGCGTGACCAATGTGGAGGTAACCATTTGGCTCAGGAGGAAAACGTGTCAATACACGTCCGCCATGCTTTCCTGTTCGAAGATCCTCTTCGACAATTTCCTCGATAAAATTTAATGATTTTTCTTCACTCATAATACAAAGTTAATTATTCGTAGCGAGATATTAGCTAGGAGATCGTAGATATTCGCCTTAGTATGAGTGATTGAATGTGCTGGCTGTATCGGTAAGAATGGGAAGACGTAATAAGGTTTGGACCCGCAATAAAAAAGGGACGAAATTTCGTCCCTTTTTACCGATTTTTATTACTACGCTATTTATAAGCGAAGACTTCACCTAGCTCGTCATTATTGGTAAACGTACAGTGTTGATCGATCAATTCTCCAGTGCCGATATTGATAATCATGCCGTGTACGGCAAGATCATCACGCTCTTTCCATGCATTTTGAATGATTGACGTCGCGCACAGATTGAAAACTTGCTCTTGTACATTGAGCTCGATTAAACGGTCTACTTTTTTATCATGCTCTTGGATCGCATCAATCTCTGCACTGTGTAAGCGATATACATCTTTGATATGACCCAACCAGTTGTCAATAATACCGTACTGCTTGCGGCTTAAAGAGGCTGCTACACCACCACAGCCATAGTGACCTGCGATAATGACATGTTTTACTTTCAAAACATTGACCGCATAGTCTAAGACGGAAAGCATACTCATATCGGAGTGAATGACCATGTTGGCAATATTACGATGAACGAATACCTCTCCAGGCTTTGTACCTGTCAATTCATTTGCAGGTACTCGGCTATCGGCACAACCGATCCAAAGAATTTCTGGATTTTGACCTTTAGAAAGCTGTTGGAACCGCCCTGTAGCATCATTCTTTACAAACTCCATCCACTCTTTATTTCCCTTAATGATATTGTCAAATCCTATTTTTAAATCTTTATTTTCCATATTCTTCTTATTTCACTCTTGCCCGAAGGCATCGTTTCAATTTTATTATAATAATACAAATGTCTAAATTCATTGTTTACTTCAAACAACTTATTTTTATTGAATAGCTGTTCTTGCTATTCAATAACCGTCTCCCCCCATTTCAATCCAGCTTGCTAGCCGACCAATGGAAGGGAATGGCTTACGAGATACGTCAAAGACCCGTATCCTATGAAGGTTTCTTATAGACCACCTGCAAAAGTTCGATGTCTTTGCCTTTACTTCTGGCATTCTGTTCAAAATCTTTGATGACTTCGATGACATCCTTGTCTATAAATTTACTGAATGTCCCATCGATTCGGATCTTACTGATCGATTTTGGTAAGCTGTACAATTTTTGTTGGATAGGAACCTTGTTCAAAAATGATACTTCCTCCGCTAATGTAATGACAGCCTTATCTTCTTCATTGTCTTTTTCAATATTATATTTAAAAGCATTTTTCATATTGGCTCTTAAGATATAGAATGTCGCCACGACAATACCTATCCCTACACCCATAAGGAGATCGGTAAACACAATCGCTACAATGGTGACAAAAAATGGGATAAATTGATCTAAGCCTTTTTTGTACATTGAGGTGAATAGACTTGGTTTAGCCAATTTATACCCTGTATGGAGAAGGATGGCCGCCAGACAGGCCAAAGGAATCATGTTCAGCATTGTTGGGATAGCGAGCATAGCGACCAATAGCCATATACCATGCATGATGGCAGATTGCCTTGTTTTTCCGCCTGCATTGACGTTTGCTGATGAGCGTACAATGACGGATGTCAATGGCAGACCGCCCAGAAGTCCACTGGTCATATTTCCGATGCCTTGTGCAACAAGTTCGCGGTTGGTTGGCGTATTTCTTTTGTAGGGGTCTATTTTATCAACAGCCTCGATGCTCAATAAAGTCTCTAAACTTGCAATAATTGCAATCGTAAATGCAGCTATCCACACATCTTTGTTGACAATCTGTGTAAAGTCCGGGAGGGTAAATAATCCTGTGAATTCAGCAAAAGAACCGACAATAGGGACTAGTACAAATTGCTTGTCATGCAACTGGAATGCTGAGCCGTTGAAAAGATAAGCTAAACTTACGCCTAGCATCACGACAACCAATGGGGCTGGCACCTTGTTGAGCTTTGGAATAGATGGCCAAAAGATTAGGATCGCCAATGACAAGGCGCAAATGATCAATGCGCCAAAGTTGATCGCAGAGGCTATCGTGTCAAAATAGGCACCGATACCATGACCATTGTCCATTTCGAAGGCATGTGTTTCCACTAAGCCCAATGCCAAAGGAATCTGCTTCATGATAATTGTGATGCCGATCGCAGCAAGCATACCTACAATGACCGCTGAAGGGAAATAGTTTCCGATCATCCCTGCTTTTAATATACCGAGAATAACTTGTACTACACCGGCAATCACGACGGCAAGTAGAAAGGTTTCATATGCCCCTAGGCTCTGAATAGCACCTAAGACAATAACTGTAAGACCAGCAGCTGGCCCACTTACACTGAGTGGTGATTTACTGATTGAAGCGACAACGATTCCACCGATTACACCAGTCAATAATCCTGCAAACAATGGCGCACCAGAGGCCATTGCAATTCCCAAACATAATGGAAGTGCCACCAAAAACACCACAACACTAGCAGGGAAGTCATATTTTAAGTCTCTTTTCGATAGTTTCAGAAAAGCCGACGTACGAGTTCCAAACATAAAATTTGTGTTTATCTGTAAAAAATTTTCATCAGGCGACCTTTAACTGGCGTTGTATCATGTATACCGTTTGGCGTTCAACAGCATGAACAAAGCGTTAGTGCCGAACCAAATCAACGATAACATCAACAGAGCCAAAGCCGATTACTTCAGAAAAATCAAAGATTACCGCACATACATTACCTTTAGCATGCGGGTTGACGGGATACATCCCTAGGGATGCCTTTATGAATAGTTAGGAGGCGGTGTTGGAACCGTAGGATGGAAAGCTAAAATGCTTTTCTCATTTTTAAGATAATTCTTCTGTTTTCCTTGGTTCTCAACGAGAATGGTTTCAAATACAATAGGTTCTTCTGTTTTTGTATTGAAAAATTTTGAGGCAGTTTCAAGTGTATCATTACTTGCGCCGTTATTGTTTTCGATTTCCAGTTGTAAAACGACTTGTAAGATGGTACTTTGATCTAAGCTGTTTGAAAAAATAGGCGAAATAGAGATGGCCATCTTTGTGAAAAAGATGATAGCACAAAGGAATGCTGCCACAAATCTAAACTGCTTATTTAACATTTTTTATTACCTTTAATCTTACTGTTTACATCGTAAAAATAGTAATTCTATGTTAAATTCAAATTAATAGTGCACTAAAAATAAAATTTGGCACGAAATTGTGACGAAGAGATTATTTTTTGAAAAGTTTTCAATTTTTATTGATTTATAAATATTAAGCCTTTTGTATGGCAAATAAAGAACAATTTATAGAGAAGGTTCAGGCTTCCTATAATCCCAAAGGAGCGTTTATTTATCTGGGAGCGGGAATGCTTAATGGCGAAATTCTGGCAGAGGCAAAAGTGAATTTAGCCTTGAAAATGATGAACCGTCACGGACTTATTGCAGGGGCTACCGGAACCGGTAAAACACGTACGCTACAATTGATCGCTGAACAATTGTCGGATGCCTCTGTACCAGTATTTATGCTGGATGTTAAAGGTGACCTATCGGGCCTAGCAGTGCCAGGGGTGACCAACCAAGCCCTTATTGATCGGGGAAATGCCGTGGGGGTGCCGTTTGAGCCATCGTCCTTTCCGGTAGAACTGTATTCACTGTCCGGCAATAAGGGGATTCCGATGCGGATTACCGTAGAAGATTTTGGCCCCGTCTTGTTGGGCCGGATACTCGAACTTAATGAAACACAGACCGGCGTATTGGCTGCGATGTTCAAATATGCACAGGATCACCAAATGCCGTTGATTGATTTCTCAGATACGAAGAAACTGCTTACTTATCTTTCTGAAGGACCCGGCAGCGAAGAAATCAAAGGTGATTATGGTAAGATTAGTTCGGCAAGCTCGGGAACCATCCTGCGTAAGATCGTCGCATTGGAACAGCAGGGGCTAGCGCATATCTTTGGTGAGAAAGAATTTGATATTAACGATCTGTTTCAGAAGGTGGATGGTAGGGGTGTGATTAGCCTATTGAATATTTCTGACGTGCAAGATCAGCCGGTGCTTTATTCTACATTCTTATTGAGCTTATTGGCACAGCTATTTAAAAATATGCCTGAGGTGGGTGACTTGGACAAACCCAAGTTGGTCTTCTTCTTTGATGAAGCCCATCTGCTGTTCAATGGGGCTCCTAAAGCCTTTTTGACTCAAGTGGATCAAATCATTCGCCTTATCCGTTCGAAGGGGATCGGCGTTTTCTTTTGTACACAGTCTCCAACCGATGTACCTGAATCTGTATTGGCCCAGCTGGGTAACCGTGTGCAACATGCATTGCGTGCCTTTACGCCCAACGATGCTGAAAATTTAAAGAAGACTGTAAAAACCTATCCTAAATCCGATTTTTATGAAATTGATCAGGTCCTGACTTCTTTGGGTACTGGACAGGCATTAATCACAGTATTGAATGATAAGGGTATTCCTACAGAGGTTGTCGCTACACATTTGGTGCCGGCGCGTGCAGTTATGGGACCTGCAGATGATGCAACGGTTAGCCAAATTATCAATCAGTCTGATTTGCGGGCAAAATATCAGGAGCGACAAGAAAATCGCTCTGCCGCTGAAATCATAGACGAAAGAATGCAGGCTGCAGCACAGGAAGAACAACGCGCGGCCCAGGAAAAAGAAGCGGAAAAAGCAAGTCGGCCAAGCTCCAGAAGACAGACACCTCTAGAAGCTGCGCAACGAACGGCAACAACGACCTTAGCAAGAGAGGGAGTTAAGTTTTTGGGCAAACTAGCGACGGGTTTATTAAACGCATTCTTAAAAAAGAAATAATACTAATTTTTGGATTCTTTTCGTTTCAATACTATACCTTTGAAGGTGGAGCCGAACTTAGCTAAATTTGCTTTTGAGGGCAAATTTAGCTAAGTTTGCGGACGAAAAGAAAATTCTATTAACGCAATTAAATATGAGTAAACCAACCCTTTTGATTTTGGCAGCAGGAATGGCTAGCCGGTATGGTTCTTTAAAACAAGTAGATGGTTTTGGCCCACACGGCGAGACAATTATTGACTATTCAATTTACGATGCTATTCGCGCAGGATTTGGAAAAGTTGTATTCATTATCCGGGAAGAATTTCTGGAAAAAATGAAAACAGTATTTGATGAAAAATTGAAAGGTAAAATAGAAGTAGATTACGCTTTTCAAGATTTTGACTTAACAAAATTCGGTGTTAATCACGTTATCGAAAGAACAAAACCTTGGGGTACTGCCCATGCGGTGATGAGTGCTAAAGATAAAGTGCATGAACCATTTTGTGTAATCAATGCAGACGATTTCTACGGATCGGATTCTTTTCAGAAAATGGCCGAGTTCTTAACAACCGAGGTTTCTGATCAACAAATGTCGTTGATGGGCTTCCAGGTTGGAAATACCATGTCCGATTATGGCTACGTTTCACGCGGAGTATGTGAGGTTACCCCTTCTGGACATATGGAAAGTGTAACTGAACGTACAAATATATACTACAAAGGCGAAGGCGACGATCGCAAAATCGTTTATGAGGAAAATGGGGTGGAGACAGATCTAGATCCTAAAACTCGTGTTTCGATGAACTTCTGGGGTTTTACACCAAAGATTTTCGAAGTAGCTCAGGCGATGTTCCCTGCATTTGTTGAGGAAAATAAGGAAAATTTAAAAGCAGAATTTTTCATTCCTTCTGTACCAGATTATATGGTGAAGCATAAGTTGGCTGATTTTAAGGTAATCCCAACTTCTTCGAAATGGTTTGGCGTAACTTATAAAGAAGATAAACCTATCGTACAAGAATCAATTTCAAAATTGGTGGCTGATGGAGTATATCCAGAAAAGTTATTTTAAGAGCTAAAAGAAATAGCTTATCTTTCACCTGTATTGTCAAGCAATACAGGTTTTTTTTTGACCTGTGCGCTAGATTAATTGAGCGGAAATAAATCTTTGATGAAAAAAATTCTTAAAGTGTTTGGTTATCTTATTTTAGGATTGTTGTCTTTTTGTGTGCTCTATATTGTTGCTGAATACAGTTTGTCAAGAATTTCGGCTCCAAGGAAAAATACAGACGAAGAGAAGACGATTCAGGTTTTTGTTCAGTCCAATGGTGTTCATACCGATATCGTATTGCCTGTCGTTAACGAAGAGATGGATTGGTCGCAACTATTTCCTTATAGGAATACGGTGGGGAAACATAGCGGATATCGGTATGTCGGTATCGGTTGGGGGGATAAAGGATTCTATTTGGATACACCAGAATGGAAGGATCTTAAAGCATCGACAGCCTTTGTGGCTGCCTTTGGATTAGGGGAGTCTGCCATTCATGTGACCTACTACAATTCGGTTCAGCAAGATGAATTATGTTTTGCTTATCAGATCAGTAAATCCCAATACCGTGATCTGATAAAATATATAGAAGATTCGTTGGATCGAAATCAAGCGGAAGCTATTTTGGTGAAAACAGATGCGCAGTATGGCGACTCAGACGCCTTTTACGAAGCAAAAGGAGCCTATAGCATGTTTTATTCGTGCAATACCTGGACCAATAATGCCTTAAAGAGAGCGGCGATGCCAGCAGGTATATGGGCTACTTTGGACAAAGGAATCTTAAGTCACTATAAGGATAAGAAGTAGCTGGAAATGCATAAGCGTATTGCGGTGAAGGTTAAACGAGATAGTGAAAGTAATAGGCATAAAAAAAGCTCCGGGAATAATCCTGGAGCTTTTTTTATGAGGAGGAGTGATTATTTCACTTCTTCGTAATCTACGTCAGTTACATCATCACCACCTTGGTTTCCACCTTGAGCTTGACCTGCATCACTTTGAGGTTGTTGTGCACCACCTTGCGAAGCAGCATACATTTCTTCAGAAGCAGCATTCCAAGCATTTTGCAATTCTTCAGAAGCAGCATCGATATCAGCAAAGTTTTTCGCTTCGTAAGCAGCTTTTAATTTTGTTAAGCCAGCTTCAATTGGCGCTTTTTTATCTGCTGAAATTTTATCGCCATATTCTTTCAATTGTTTTTCAGTTGAGAAGATTAAAGCGTCAGCTGCATTTACTTTGTCAGCTTCTTCTTTTATTTTTTTGTCAGCATCAGCATTTGCTTCAGCTTCTTCTTTCATGCGTTTGATTTCGTCGTCAGACAAACCTGAAGATGCTTCAATGCGGATATTTTGTTCTTTTCCAGTAGCTTTATCTTTCGCAGATACTTTGATGATACCATTGGCATCAATATCAAAAGTAACTTCGATTTGAGGAACGCCACGAGGAGCTGGTGGAATATCGTTCAAATGGAAACGGCCGATTGTACGGTTTTGGTTTGCCATAGGACGCTCTCCTTGTAAGATGTGAATTTCTACAGATGGCTGATTGTCTGAAGCAGTAGAGAACGTTTCCGATTTTTTAGTTGGAATTGTTGTATTTGCTTCGATCAATTTAGTCATCACACCACCCATTGTTTCAATACCCAATGAAAGTGGAGTAACATCCAATAATAAAACGTCTTTTACTTCACCTGTCAAAACACCACCTTGGATAGCAGCACCTAAAGCAACAACTTCATCTGGGTTTACACCTTTAGAAGGCTCTTTTCCGAAGAATGCTTTTACAGCGTCAACGATTGCAGGGATACGCGTAGAACCACCTACTAAGATAATTTCGTCAATATCAGATTTGCTGAAACCAGCATTTTTCAATGCAGACTCACAAGGAGCAATTGTTCTCTTGATCAAGTCAGCTGCCAAAGCCTCAAATTTAGCACGTGATAATGAACGAACTAAGTGTTTTGGACCAGTTGCATCTGCAGTGATATATGGCAAGTTGATTTCTGTAGAAGTTGCGCTTGATAATTCGATTTTCGCTTTCTCAGCAGCTTCTTTTAAGCGTTGCAATGCCATTGGATCTTTTTTCAAGTCAAAGCCATTGTTTTCACTTTTGAATTCTTCATTCAACCAGTTGATGATTACGTTATCAAAGTCATCACCACCTAAGTGTGTGTCACCGTCAGTAGATTTAACTTCAAATACACCGTCACCTAATTCCAATACCGAAACGTCATGTGTACCACCACCACAGTCAAACACAACAATTTTCATGTCTTTGTGTGCTTTGTCCAAACCGTAAGCTAAAGCTGCTGCTGTAGGTTCGTTAATGATACGTTTTACAGATAAACCAGCGATTTCACCAGCTTCTTTTGTTGCTTGACGTTGTGCGTCGTTGAAATATGCAGGAACTGTAATAACAGCTTCAGTTACTTCTTGACCTAAGAAATCCTCAGCGGTTTTCTTCATTTTTTGAAGAATCATAGCAGAGATCTCTTGTGGTGTATATTTGCGGTCGTCAATTTCTACACGCGGTGTATTGTTGTCACCTTTAACGATTTTATAAGGTACGTGTTCAGCTTCTTTTACAGCTTCATCGTATGAAAGTCCCATAAAACGTTTGATGGAATAAATAGTTTTATGTGGGTTAGTAATTGCTTGACGCTTTGCTGGGTCCCCAACTTTGCGCTCGCCACCTTCTACGAAAGCTACGATCGAAGGAGTTGTACGTTTACCTTCGTTGTTCGTAATTACTACAGGCTCGTTACCTTCCATTACGGCAACACATGAGTTTGTAGTACCTAAGTCAATTCCTATAATTTTAGACATATCTTGTGTTTTAATTTTTTACTTAAATAAATTCTATCAGTCTATTATCAACCCTTATGCCAATCCAAAAGTTTTGTAAAAAAAACACTATTTGTCATCAATTTGTCCTTAGGTACTGCCAAACTGACATTTTCAATACACCAGTTGCTCTAATATCCTTTTTTTAGCTGACTCGTTTTGGCGATTGCGTGGCATATATCTGCCAAAGATTTCCGAAAATTCAGCAAGTTTCATTTTTTTTGATTTTTTATCCCGCCAATCAGAAGGAACAAGTTTATTGGTATAGGCGATATTTGTAGCCCAATATTGAATATGCATTTCAGGGATGACAAGACCCAATATCATCCCCGGGAGACCATGGCTTAATGCTGGTCCTGCCGATACTGGAATCTCTTCCGAATAGTAAGCGATCAGATAGAGTGAGTCTTTGGTAGCACCATTGACTCTGCGGCAGTTTACTCCGGCGATATTTCGGAATTCCTCCGTGAAACGCCAAGTAATGCTGTCCAAAGTTTCCGAAAGAATGTATTTTTCGTCGATGTCAAGCTGAATGTCTGCTGTGCCGGTTTTCAGATCCTGGTAGAGGACTTTGCCGTTCTTGTTGGCACCACCTCTAAATTGCCCCCTTTGGTTTCCTCCGATTCGGACCGCAGCCTGAGATCTGCCCCCTCTGCCTGCGCCCGAAGTTATCGTAGGTGCGGCCATTTTGACTTCACCACGTTGCTTTTCGCTAACTACGCTTTCCTCAGGCATCAACACGGTAGAATTCTCATCAAAGTAGAAGTTTAATTTTTCCGTATGTGAATCCGGCATCTTGTCGAGATATTCCATCATGCCCATCCCTCTGTCCATTCCTTTCGAGCTCATGTCGTTGGATAGCTGCCGCATGCGTGCTTTTGTGTACGTGACTTTGTCAAAACTGATCGTACCTCTACTTCCAAAATAAGCATATTGTGCCTGAAGCGATAAACCACACAGGCAGCAGATGATGACGGTTAGATATATTTTTTTAATCATTTCCTTTCCCTAGATATTTGTTGAAATCCCATTTTACACCGACCAAAAAATATTGTGTCAATACCTGTTGAACGGACTCTGAATAGTTGGTGTCACTCGCATTACGACGTGTGTTGTTAAATGTATTGAACAGGTCAAAGGCCTTTAAGCTGAGTGTCATACTCTCATCTTTCAGTACTTTTTTCTCTAATTCAATATTGGTATAAAATTGATTGATTGATTTTTTATAAAGTTTCGTAGGTCCTGTATAGCTATAGTAAATGTTTGCCATGACATTAAACTTCTTCGGTAAAAAGTATTTGATGTACGCCGAAGTCCCGCCTTGAAAACTTGTTGCGTTGTATTGGGTGTTGATCGAGTTTTGCTGTACATTAAAACCAGCGTTCGCCGAAAGATCAAAGTCGAATCCTTCTGAGTCCTGCTCATTTAAGCTAGAACCTAAACTAAAGTTGGTATTCTTTGCATTATTCAGCAGAAACTCGCCGCCGGACTGTCCGCCTTCAAATTTGGTATAGCTATAGCTGTTGTTAAACCTGACGTTTGCACTCTTGTTAAAATTGATGCGACGATTGGCCAATGGCTGCATGTGGTTAATATTCAGGCCGCCATTCCAGTTGGATTTACCCGATAGGTTTTCATAAGAACTGATTTGAGCCGAGTTGTCTAGTATGGTTGTTTTGTTGACAATAGGATTATTAACAAATGACAAGTTCCCGTTGATATTGATATTCGTTCCTTTCAATAAACTGAACGCGTTATAATTGGCCGAAATGTTATTGTTCACCGCGCGTTTTAGGTCGGGATTACCGACTTGTTGAAACAACGGATTGGTCTGAGGTTGCAGTGGTTGTAACTGATCAAACGATGGAATGATATTCGAACTTTGATAAGCTAAACGTATATTTTTGCTATTTGAAAGGCGATAATTGGCATCAACATTTAAATTGTTATCCCAGAAATTCCGGGCAAGATCAATTGATCTATAACTATCATTTAACTGTTGATTCTTGTAGAACGTACGGTTGGAAAAATTGATCTCCAACTTTTCTTTGCGATAGGAAAAGTGCACATTCACACCTTGATTGGTATTATTGTCGATCTGGTTTTGAGAATATAGTGAATCAAACTTTTGTGTAATATTGTTTATTGAATTTTGGGTATTTGTACTCTTCGAATGATTGAAGCTGTAGCCTAAAGCCAGATTGATATAGTCACTGATACGGTTGTTGAAATTGATCGAAGAGTTGAAGTCATTGCCTTTATTCCGGCCATGTCGCGTTTGGTTGATAATTGTACTATCCCCGGTTTTGTAAAAATAAGTCCGTGAATTGACTTTACTCTCTGAATCCGACTCTTTGTGATTATTGCCGACCATCACATTTAAAGAACGCCCCGCTTTTAATCGTTTTCTATAATTTAGGCGAAAATTATTGTTGGAACTTGAGGAGTTCGATTGATTGTTCTCCCTAAAGTCACTGATTGGGTTGCCCGATCCATCGCCCGTTTTGCTGTCTGTGTAAGTTAGATTAGCGTTGGTAGCCCAATTGGCATTGGATTGGAGTTCCATATTTTGCGTGGAATCCAGTCGCATGTTAAGGTTTGACCTGAAACCATTACTTCGGCTATGTCTCTCGCTATCGTTTTTACTGTTTTTTTCCTGAATGGATTGATCAGGCAGCACATTTTTATTGTAAGTCTCCGAGTGGTTCTTGTTGCTGTTGTTGTCATACCCATAGTTGGCGTTTACTTTTAAGGCCTTTTTGAAGAACTGATTTTCATAGTTTGCTCCAAGATTTGTATTCAGTGGTTCGCCCGTAATCTGGTTGTTCATCCGTAAAGAACCTTCACGGCCACTTGAACTCCCCATGTTATTGTGACTGCCCGTAATCCCAATTCGCTCGGTCTTATTGAATTTGGCAGCGAACAGATTTCCAGCATACAATCCTTTGGATCCCGCCAATGCCTCCATATTTCCAAAGATACCCTTTCGTGCTTTCTCCTTAAGTACTACGTTAACGGTTTGGATCCTTACGCCATCATCGATACCTGATAACTCGGCTTCCTCGGATTTCTTTTCATAGAGCTGGACCTTATCGACAGCATCTGCACGTACATTTCGAATGGCTATTTTGGGGTCGTAACCAAAAAACTCCTCCCCATCGATAAACACCTTCTGTACAGATTTCCCTTGGGCAGTGATACTTCCGTCTCCCGTAACCGTAAAACCGGGGAGACGACGTAGTAAATCCTCTAACTTCGCATTCTTTTCCGTGGCAAAACTCGCCGCATCATATTCGATGGTGTCGCCTTTCAGTGTAATTGGAAGACGACGCGTAACAATCACCTCCTGTAAGACATTTCTTTGGGAATTTATTTTGATATCATGCAAGTCGAGATCTTTATCTGCAATTTGGATCGTATCACTGTAGAGTTCAAACTTGGGGTATGTGGCTAAAATAATATAGCTTCCGGGCTTGATATTTTTTACCTGAAACTTTCCCTCTTCATTGGCTCTGTTAAAATAACGAAGGACTGAGTCGCGGTTCAATAAAATAATTGAGGCATTGGTCAGAGGTTTGTCATCCGCCTTGTCCAGAATCCTCCCCTTGATGTTTATTTGGGCGTAGGCACTATTGAAGATGACAAATAGTAAAAGTATTAATTGAACTAATCTTTTCATGTACGGGTTGTATCTTTCAAATATAATTTACTTAATCGTTAATAAATGTAAAACATCTCTTCTGAATGTAAAATCTTTGGTATATAAGGTAGAGGAAATCACATTTTTTCTTGCTGTACATGTACTTTTTGAGCATCCTATTTTTTATTGCATTCAATACAGATTGTTGGCGGAAGGTTGTTTGAGAAAGTTGGAAGTAAAATTTACCTTTGCACAAAATTGGTATTATGACGTTTGAAAATTACTTACAACAATTCGAAGATATCTTAAATCATCCTGAGAATCACCCGACCTATCAAGATGATGAATATTATCAGTACACAAAAATGAACTGGACAAGAATGGGCCGTTGGTTAAAACGCTTCGAACCAACGTCGACTTTTGAACAATTTGTTGAGTCAATTACTGAAAAGCAACAATGGATCATTATTACTGAACCTTGGTGCGGGGATGCGGCGCATTCGGTACCTATGTTGGCGAAGATGGCCTCAAAAAATCCCAATATCACAGTGGATATCCAACTGCGTGATAGTGCTCCGTTTCTGATCGATTCTTATCTAACAAACGGAGGCAAATCTATTCCAATTCTGGTGATACGTAACGAACAGGGGCAGGATTTGGCTGTCTGGGGCCCAAGACCTCAAGCCTGCCAGGAGCTGTTTTTGCATATGAAAGCGCAAGGGGCAGATTTCTCCGAAATCAAAGAGGAGATTCAAAAGTGGTACAATGCCGATAAAGGAACCGAAATCCAAAAGGAAATCCAGGCACTGCTCGAAAAATAAGAAAATTACATCCTTATAATAGACTGGCAATTTTTAAGTTTAACCGGATCATCATCTCAGGAATAGACCTGGTCTTTCCTGAGCATGGTTTGAAAAACTGCTGTTAAACCCGGAGCTATTTAAACCTATTTCCGGGTAAGATAAGTATACGATATTCGGAGATTAGTCGGAGCTTGTTCGGTGCTTCCTCGGTACTTGTTCGGTACTTCTTCGGTTGCAAGCGAAGAAGTACCGCTGAAGCTACGTTTTATGTCCGTCGCTAATCCCTGTAAAGGCTGAAGTTATCTGACTCTTGCTATTGTCTAGTTCCAGTTTATTTTGGATCTATTTTCGGCGTAACGTAATTTCTTTAGGGCAAATAACCCTAATGTCACCTTTGCGAAAGATCAAAAGATTTAAGTAAAACGATCCAGTGTTTTTGTTAGCTTTATATGAATTATGGACCATTTTTATGGTGGCTTTTTCAGTTTGCTTGAGCGACAACTAAAACTAAAAAAATATGAATATTGAGGATCTAAGAGATTATTGTTTATCGATTGGGCCGGTGATGGAGGAGACTCCCTTTGGGCCAGATACATTGGTATTTAAGGTAGGCGGTAAGATTTTTTTGTTGGTAGGCCTGGATCAGGTTGATGGATTACGATTTAATGTTAAGTGTAACCCCGAAAGGGCCATTGAATTGCGGGAACGCTATGAGCATACCGTACTGCCGGGCTATCACATGAATAAAAAGCACTGGAATACCGTGGTTGCCAACCAAGAGATTGATGATAGAAAGCTAGAGGAATTGATTTTACACAGCTATCAGCTTATTGTTGAAAGTCTGCCCAGTAAAATCAGATCGGAAGTCAAAGGGCTATAACCGGACTTTGTGTGTAAAGAATTAGTTGTCTATTCAGAAAAAGGTGTTTAAATGACTTTTTTTGAGGCTAGGATTGGTAGCTTTGCTAAAATCAATGCATTGCTCAAAGCATTGGTCGATAAATTTACACTAAATATTATTTTTATGAAACGAACACGAAGTTACTCGTGGATAATCTGTTTTATGCTTCTTTTCAGTTTGGGAAGTTGTATAAAGGAAGAAGCGCTCAATATGGAAGCGGATATTATCGCTGTTCATGCCGATGAAGATATCTTTTTGCTGAACCCGGTCATCTCAAATACGCAAGTTACACTTTACCTTCAGCCCAATATTCATGATCTTACCAAATTGAATATGACTTTTGACCTGACTCCTGGTGCCTCCATTGAGCTTTTGAAGGATTCTTTGAAAATGCCTGCCGGAACTCAGGATGTGAATAAAGTAATTGTTGATGAATTGCTAAAAAACGGCGTATATTATAAAGTTACGTCCGAAGATCATCAGTTTACAAAAAACTACCTGATTAAAATTGTGAAAACAGATGGTGGATTTGTTCCAACAGCATATGGTTTTGAAGATACGGCGATTGATAAGGATGATAAATACACCATATTTTACAATAAAATTGATGGCCAGGATTTCTATAATTGGGCTTCCGGAAATCCAAGTTTCTCCTTGACATTGAGCTTAGGAGGAGGTACCAAGGACCCCGAATCATATCCCACTAAAACGAGTTCGGATGCACATTCAGGAACGAAAGCGGCTTTATTGGAAACGAAGTTGACCGGTGCTTTTGGGGCGATGTTCAAGAAACCTATTGCTGCCGGAAATCTTTTTATAGGAGCGTTTGATACAGGACCTGTATTGACAGACCCGTTATCGGCAACGCAGTTTGGCCTTCCTTTCAATCAGATACCGCTGGCCTTGGAAGGTTACTATAAGTATAGTCCTGGCGCAACGGTGACGGATGAAAACATGAAACCTGTTAATACCAAGGATTCCTGTGATATCTATGCTGTTTTCTATAATCGCAAGCAGCTTATGGACTCGCAATCTGATCCCAACAAGAAAGTTTCCTATTTGACGGGACATAATATTTTAAAAGATCCAAGTATTGTGGCTATTGCCAGGTTGGAAAATGGGGGCGCAACCAAGGCTGGTGATTTTGTCAAGTTTACATTGCCATTTAAGTACACGGCGAAAGTAAACGAAGCTGATGTTGCCAATTTGGATTATAGCATTGCGATTGTAATGTCTTCGAGTAAATATGGTGATAATTTTATAGGTGCTGTCGGTAGTAAGTTGACGGTGGACGATCTCAAAATTGTAACGAAGAAGTAATGAAAATAATAAAATATACAATCGCACTGGCTGCGATGGTTTTGATAGGATCTATTGCCAATGCGCAGGAAAATACAGCGGATGAGGGTAAATTGGGTTTCGATGTGACGGTAGGCGGTAAGATCGGCGGCGCAGCACCGCTTTCATTGCCACGTGAAATTCGAAAGATTAAAAGCTATAATCCGAATGTTCCCTTTTTTGTCGGAGCAAGGGCAAACTATCATATTGATTCCCAATGGGGAGTATCTTTGGGAATCGTCTTCGAAGGAAAGGGAATGGATACAGAGGCGAGTGTTAAAGGATACAAGACGACATTCAATGCGGTGAATGATGCAAAAGAGGAGCTGAGAGGTTATTATACGGGCGATATCACAACAAAAGTACATAACCTGTATCTGTCTGTTCCGATTCAAGCTACCTATCAGCTTTCAAATCGTTGGAATGTACAGGCAGGTCCTTATATTTCTTTTGCGGTAAAAAAGGAATTCTATGGCGAGGCCTACAATGGCTATCTTAGGCATGAAGAGCCCACCGGAAATAAGATTGTTGTAGATAATGCCGATTATGATTTCTCGGAGAGTGTTAGAAGTATTGATGTTGGTATGAGTTTGGGCGCACATTATGCTATCGACAAAAGATTCTTTGCGTTGGCACAGTTGGATTATGGCTTCAATAATATTATGAAAACCGGATTTGAAAGTATTAGCTTTGGGTTACATAATATCTTTATGAATGTTGGTATAGGTTATAAATTGAAATAGCTTTAATATCCATAAAAAAGAAATGGCCGGTCCTAGGATCGGCCATTTCTTTTTTTATACTGTTACGCTCATTTAAATGATGCGGAGTTTTACATTTTTAATCCGATTTCTCTTAAGCGCTCATCCAGGTACTGACCAGCGGTATAATCTTCGTAAACCTTCGGGTGTTCCGCATCGATGCAGGAATCCAATGAAGCCAAACTCATGGCGGATTTTGGATGTAAAAAGAAAGGAATAGAAAAACGGGAAGTACCCATCTTCTCACGTGGTGGGTTTACCACGCGATGCGTAGTAGATTTCAACTTATTGTTTGTTAACCGTTGCAACATATCACCTACATTGATGACGATATCTTCACCCTTGGCTTTGATAGGAAACCATTCCCCATCTTTTGTCAAAACTTCAAGACCATCCGCACTAGCTCCAATCAATAAGGTAATGAGGTTAATATCTTCGTGGGCACCTGCACGTACTGCGTCAGGGGCTAAGGCGTCAGGATCGTTGATTGGGAAGTAATGGATCGCGCGTAGAATAGAATTACCATTGATGACATATTGTTCAAAGTAATTTTCTTCCAGATCGAGGTAGGTCGCAATCGCTTTCAATAAGTCTCGTCCTGTATCTTCTAGTTTTTTATAAACCTCAGCGGTTACGCCATTAAAGCGGGGAATTTCAGCTACTTCAGGATTGTCCGGAAAATCAGCTTTGGAATATTCTTCACCAACAATCGTTTGACCGCGTTGCCAGAATTCTTTTAAGTCAGGTGTTTTCGCGTCTTTGGCTTTTTCTCTTCCTTTTGCGGTATAGCCACGTTGACCTGCAAGTTCTGGAAATTCATATTTTTCCTTGATCTCAGTCGGCAAAGCAAAAAATTCAGGAACCACCTGATATAATTCCTCAATCAGCTCTTTTGATAAGCCATGATTTGCAATCGTTACAAAGCCTGTTTCATTGAAAGCTTTGCCAATATCTTGGATAAATTGATTTCGTTGTTCTTGGGTTCCTTGTGTATAATGTAGCAAGTCCAAGCGAGGTATGTTTACTAAAGCCATACAGTGTTGATGTTTGTTCAGGACAAAGTTAACGGAATTAATTTTGATTATTAAACAGGGACTGTTAATAAAAGTTTTGTGTTTCTGTTTATTTTGCTGTATGTCAGTGTTTAAAAGTTTTCCACATTTCACAATTGACGACAAGTATCGTTAGGTATGTATACCGAATTATGCTGACGAACATATGACAAAATTTATAATTTCGAGCTTGTTATTCTAATTGCTAACTGGTATATTTGTTATGCAAGCATAATAAATAGCTTGTGAGTACGCTTATGAACCAAAATCAGACAATCGATTATTTTTTAAAAACAGGCTGGCAGACAATAGCCAATAAATATAATCAAATTGCTTCGCAGTACGGTTTTACCCAGGCTGCGGGATATATTTTGATTAACATCCATAAAGAGGGTACACCTGTTTCTCAGATTGCAAATTTGACAGGAGTTAAAACAACTAGTTTGTCTCGGGTGTTGAATAATTTGGAGTCATTGGGATTTATATACCGCGAAACGAGTGAGACCGACAAGAGGTCCGTAAAAGTGTATTTAACCGAATTGGGGCGAGAGAAAAGACGGATTGCTAAAGATGTTGTTCGTAATTTCAATCAATATTTAGCGGACAATTTTTCAGAAAATGAACGGGATCAATTGATTGCTTCTTTAGCGAAGCTCAATGAGCTCGCAACAAGTTACAAAGAAGAAGTAATCATCTAGGAATTAAACCAAATGTACAGAAGTGCATGATAAATATGTTATGATGAACAGAAATATTAGAAAAGTGGCAGTTCTCGGATCGGGTGTTATGGGCTCGCGAATTGCTTGTCATTTTGCTAACATTGGTGTTGAAGTTTTACTGTTGGATATTGTTCCGCGCGAACTGCTTCCGGCAGAACAAGCCAAAGGCTTGACTTTGGAGAGTAAGATCGTTCGGGACCGAATTGTCAACAGCTCCTTAGAAACGGCTTTAAAAACAAACCCTTCGCCAATTTATAGCAAGTCATTTGTAAGACGTATCAAAACAGGGAATTTTGACGATAATCTAAAAGACATTGCTTCTGTGGATTGGATTATCGAGGTTGTTGTTGAGCGGCTCGATGTTAAAAAATCTGTTTTTGAGCGTGTTGAGCAATTTCGAAAACCTGGGACATTGATTACTTCCAATACTTCTGGTATTCCTATTCATTTAATGACAGAAGGGCGAAGTGAAGATTTTAAAGATCATTTCTGCGGCACACACTTCTTCAATCCGCCGCGCTATCTCCCTTTATTGGAAGTCATTCCAACACCGCATACCAAGCCCGAGGTTGTTGACTTTATACTTCACTTCGGTGACAAAATGCTGGGTAAATCGGTTGTGTTATGTAAAGACACTCCGGCGTTTATTGGTAATCGTATCGGTGTTTATTCGATGTTGGCGGTTACTCATTTAGTGGAACCTCTTGGATTGACCATTGAGGAGGTCGACAAATATACCGGTCCTGCAATGGGGCATCCCAAATCGGCAACTTTTCGTACAGCCGATGTGGTAGGACTTGATACTTTGGTGAATGTTGCCAATGGACTGGCGCAGAATGCCCCAGAAGATGAAGCCAAAGGGGTGTTCCAGCTTCCTGCATTCATCAGCAAGATGGTCGAGAATAAATGGTTGGGTGAGAAAACCAAGAAAGGGTTTTATGAAAAAGTAAAAGCTGCCGATGGTAATTCGGAGATTTTATCTTTAAATCTAAAAACACTGGAATTTGGTTCACAGCAAAAAGTGAAATCCACTACTTTGGAAGCTACCAAGCCTGTAGAGGATATCCGCAAGCGGATGAAAGTATATGAACAAGGAACCGATAAAGCGGCGGAACTCTTCCGTGCCATGCATTATCCATTGTTTGAATATGTATCCCGCCGTGTTCCCGAAATTACAGATGACTTCTTCCGGATCGATGATGCCATGCGTGCTGGATTTGGTTGGGAGTTAGGACCATTTGAAGTATGGGATGCGCTAGGTGTTCGCGAGACTTTAGCTAAAATTAAGGCCGAAGAAAAACGACTTCCGGGTCAGGACGGGGAGGTTGCTTCCTGGGTACACGAGATGTTGGAAGCCGGATGTGAATCATTCTATAAAATAGAAAATGGTGTACGTCACTATTATGATATTGCGACCAAATCGTATAAAGCTATTCCCGGTACCGAAGATCTGATCGTATTGGATCACATCCGGGAAAGTAAGACAATCTGGAAAAATACGGGTGTTTCTATTATTGATCTGGGCGATGGTATCATTAATTGTGAATTTCATACCAAGATGAATACCATTGGTGGGGATGTTATCCAGGGATTGAATAAAGCCATTGACCTTGCTGAAAAAGAGTATCGCGGTTTAGTGGTGTCCAATGATGGGAAAAACTTTTCTGCTGGAGCCAATATCGGAATGATTTTCATGATGGCCGTAGAACAGGATTTTGATGAATTGAATATGGCCGTTCGTGCATTTCAAAATACATCCATGCGCTTACGCTATTCGTCAATACCTGTAGTCGTTGCGCCATTTCAAATGACCCTTGGTGGGGGCTGTGAATTCTCCATGCATGCCGATTTTGTTCAGGCTCACGCCGAAACCTATATGGGATTGGTTGAACTGGGCGTTGGTGTTATCCCCGGTGGCGGTGGAACCAAAGAATTTACACTACGTGCCTCGGAGGAATTTAAGGAGGATCAGATTGTTCAAAATACGTTAAAAGATAAATTCCTGACTATTGGCCAGGCGAAAGTTTCAACTTCTGCCTATGAAGCCTATGAACTTGGCTATTTGCAGAAAGATAAATTTGCAATCACCATGAACCGTGCCCGTCTTCTGGCGGATGCCAAGGCAAAGGCATTAGAATTGGCAGATGAGGGTTATGTTCAGCCTGCTCCACGCAATGATATCAAAGTTTTGGGAAATCAAGGATTAGGAATCGTTTATGTGGGCGCTTCATCAATGCGTGAAGGCAATTACATCTCTGATTATGATCGTAAGATCTCAGAGAAACTAGGCTGGGTGATGTGTGGTGGAAATTTATCGTCACCGACGGAAGTGTCTGAACAGTATTTACTGGATCTTGAACGTAAAACATTCCTTGAGCTTTGTGCTGAACGCAAAACGCTTGAAAGAATTCAATTTATGTTGACCAAGGGTAAGCCTTTACGGAACTAGAACTCACTACTCACGAAAAAATTAAAAATCATGGAAGCATATATAGTTGCAGGATTTCGTACAGCAGTAGGCAAAGCGCCCCGGGGAGTATTTCGCTTTATGCGGGCCGATGATTTAGCCACGGATGTTATTAAACATCTTGTATCCACTGTGCCGAATTTAAATAAAGAAGATATAGATGATGTCATTGTTGGGAATGCCATGCCGGAAGCGGAGCAGGGACTCAATATGGCCCGTTTCATTTCACTGATGGGATTGGACACGGATAAGGTCCCGGGAGTAACCGTTAATCGATACTGCGCATCAGGCCTAGAAACCATTGCGACCGCGGTAGCAAAGATTAAGACTGGGATGGCAGATGTTATCATTGCCGGTGGTGTAGAAGTAATGTCCGGAATGCCTTTTGGAGGTTGGAAGATTGTGCCTAATCCTGTTGTGGCAAAAGAGCATCCTGACTGGTATTGGGGAATGGGATTGACTGCCGAAGCCGTAGCCAAAGATTACAATGTTTCACGCGAAGATCAGGATGCTTTTGCACTTAAATCAAATCAAAAGGCAGTTGCTGCCATTCAAAACGGTCATTTGAAAGATGGGATTGTGCCTATTACTGTAAAAGAAAATTATCTGAAAGACGGTAAGATTGCAACGCGCGAATATGTTGTTGATACAGATGAAGGTCCTCGGGCTGATACTTCCCTGGAGGCTTTAGGGAAACTAAAACCAGTCTTTGCAGCGAATGGTTCAGTAACGGCAGGGAATTCTTCGCAAACTTCTGATGGAGCAGCATTTGTCTTGGTGATGTCTGAAGCAAAAGTGAAAGAACTTGGTGTTAAACCAATTGCAAAGCTTGTTAGTTTTGCTGTGGCAGGTGTTCCACCGCGCATTATGGGCATAGGGCCTATCTACGCTATACCAAAGGCCTTGGCGAAAGCTGGGCTTAAAAAAGAAGATATTGATCTATTTGAACTGAATGAAGCTTTTGCGTCTCAATCGTTAGCCGTTATTCGCGAACTCGGATTAGACGAAGAGAAAGTGAATGTCAATGGTGGTGCCATAGCATTAGGGCATCCACTTGGTTGTACAGGCGCGAAATTGACAGTCCAGGTCCTAAATGAGTTAAAGCGCAGAGGCAAAAAATACGGCATGGTGACGATGTGTGTGGGAACTGGCCAAGGAGCAGCTGGTATTTTTGAGTTATTGGACTAAATAGGTCTTTAAAAACAGCGATATAATTAAAATATGGATCTCTGATCTCATAGTGAATAGAAGTATTTAACAACATTGTGGACAGCATTCGTCGCGTAGTAAGATTTTGCTGCCCATACAAATCTAAAAAGACAATGAGCGAAAATAAAGCAATTAAAGGCGGAGAGTTCGTGATTAGGGAGACGCCCTATACAGCAGTTTTTATTCCGGAAGAATTTGATGAAGAAGCCAAAATGATTCGTCAAACTTGCTTGGATTTCTTGGATACGGAGGTATTGAACAAACTTGATCGTATAGATGCACAAGAAGAGGGGCTTATGCCTAGTTTGATGGATAAGGCCGGTGAACTCGGGATGCTGGGAGTTTCTATTCCCGAAGAATATGGTGGTTTCGGCAAAAATTTTAACACGTCTATGCTTGTTGCAGATGCGGTAGGGGGTGGGTTTTCTTTTGCTGTCGCATTGTCTGCTCATACAGGAATCGGAACACTGCCTATTTTGTATTATGGTAATGATGCCCAAAAGGCGAAATATATTCCAAAGCTTGCTACCGGTGAATGGAAAGCTTCATATTGTTTGACAGAGCCCAATGCCGGATCGGATGCAAATTCTGGACGTACCTCGGCAAAATTAAACGCTGAAGGAACACATTATTTGATCAATGGTCAAAAAATGTGGATTACAAATGGTGGTTTTGCAGATATCTTTATCGTATTTGCAAAAATCGATGATGATAAAAATCTGACGGCATTTATTGTCGAAAAGGATTTTGGTGG
The DNA here is from genome assembly GCF_039511225.1 of Sphingobacterium multivorum. NCBI lineage: Bacteria > Pseudomonadati > Bacteroidota > Sphingobacteriia > Sphingobacteriales > Sphingobacteriaceae > Sphingobacterium > Sphingobacterium multivorum. The sequence goes on along the minus strand of NZ_CP154261.1, from coordinate 5,513,711 downwards.
TATCACGATGAATCCAGAAGAACATAAATTAGGCATCAAAGGGTCGTCAACACGTCAAATCTTTTTTAATGACTGTGCGGTTCCCGTAGAAAATATGCTTTCTGATCGTGAAAACGGATTTAAGATTGCTGTAAATATCCTGAATATTGGACGTATAAAACTGGGCGCTGCCACAATTGGTTCGGCACGAATGGTGATCAATCATGCGGTGCAGTATGCCAATGAACGTGTGCAGTTTAATCTGCCGATTTCTAAATTTGGTGCCATTCGTTATAAGCTCGCTGAAATGGCAACACGTTTGTTTGCTGTGGAATCTGCGTCATATCGCGCGGGTCAAAATATCGATGATGCCTATGATGCACTGATTGCTGGTGGTATGGATGAAGCGAAAGCAAAATTGAAGTCTGTGGAGCAGTTCGCAATTGAGTGTGCTATCATCAAGGTATGGTGTTCGGAGATGTTGGATTATGTGGTTGATGAGGGCGTGCAAATCTATGGTGGAATGGGCTATTCTGCAGATGCGCCGATGGAACGCGCTTATCGGGACTCACGGATCAACAGGATTTTTGAAGGTACCAATGAAGTGAATCGATTACTTGTGGTTGACATGTTGTTAAAACGGGCCATGAAAGGTGAATTGGATCTGATGGGACCAGCGCAAGCTGTAGCTGGAGAGCTTCTAGCTATTCCAGATTTTGGTGAAGAGGACGACGCACCTTTTGCTGCAGAAAAGAAAATTGTGGCAAACCTTAAAAAAGCAGGCCTATTGATTGCCGGAGCAGCTGTGCAAAAATTGATGATGTCTCTTTCCAAAGAGGAGGAAATCCTCATGAACATTGCCGATATTATCGGATATGTTTATATCACTGAGTCAGTCTTGTTGCGTGCGGAAAAATTGCTGCATACAGGATCAGATAAAGCAGACTATGCGAAAGATATGGCTAAAATTTACCTATATGGTGCTATTGATAAAATTAGCGCTGCTGGCAAAGAAGCATTATATTCTTTTGGCGAAGGCGACGAACTGAATATGATGTTAGTTGGTTTGCGCAGATTCACAAAAGCACAGCCATTTAATGTGAAAGATGCACGTCAGCGAATCGCAAAAAAATTGATCGATGAGAATAAATATTGTTTTTGATTGATAATAGATTATTGGTTTTGGTTGATGGCCGGAGAGAAATCTTCGGCCATTTTTGTGTTACAATACTAGAAAGTAACGGTAATTATGTTAAATTTAACCTTTAAACCCTAACCATTCTATGACATCTTCAAAATCATTTGCATTTACAGAAGACTGGGTAGTCGTCATTTTGGGGATTGCTACCATATTTCTTGCTCTCTCAGGAATTGTTGCGCCGGTACCTAGTTTTTCGTGGAGTAATTCTGCCGAACTCGTCTCGACGATTTTTGACCCGACAAATTTACTGAAGCTTTTTGAGCAGTTTATTTTTGTATTCGTTACGGCGATATTAGGCGCGTTTCTTTTGGGAAAATCTGTAAAATATTTATTAGTGGTATTTCCGACTGTATTTATCCTTACGGTATTTGCCCTGATTTTGGCAGGCAACGCAACAGTGAAAGAATATAATCTCGAAGCTGTAATTTTTAGTTTGATTATCGGTTTAATTATCAGCAATTGCTTTAAACTGCCCAATTGGTTTAAAGAGGCACTCAGTACGGAACTGTATGTCAAGATAGGCTTAATTTTGCTCGGAACGACAGTGATTTTCGGAGATATTCTCAAAGCGGGATCCTTGGGGCTTATTCAGGCACTGGCCGTTGTGCTGTCTGTTTGGTACTTCGCGTTTTGGATTTGTAAAAAGCTAAAGATTGACAAGGAAATGTCTCTGATGCTATCGAGTGCGGTTTCTATTTGTGGCGTCTCCGCCGCAATAGCAACATCTGGAGCCATCAAAGGCGATAGCAAAAAACTTTCCTATGTGATTTCGTTGGTCCTGATTACAGCAATTCCAATGATGATTTTCATGCCCTATATGGCAGAGTGGATGGGCTTGTCGCAAGAAGTTACCGGAGCTTGGCTTGGAGGAAGTATTGATACAACCGGAGCTGTAGTAGCTTCTGGCTCCTTGGTCGGTGAAGAAGCGTTGAAGATCAGTACCATTGTGAAATTTTCCCAAAATGTATTGTTGGGGCTGGCTGCTTTTGCCATTAGCATTTATTGGACCTACGCTAAATCTGTTGATGATGAAACCAAGCGCGATAAACCGACATTGAAAATTATATGGGAGCGTTTCCCGAAATTTGTGTTGGGATTTGTGTTTGCATCGTTGCTATTTTCATTCGTTATCTCCCCTGAGAAGATCGACGCCGTCAAAGGAAGTCTGAAAAACCTGCAGGGTCTCTGGTTTACCTTAGCATTTACATCAATAGGTTTGGAAACGAACTTTAAGGATCTTTTTGTCCAAGACAACAAGAAACCGCTGTATGCCTTTCTAATTGCCCAGACTTTTAATGTTATTATTACTTTATTGATTGCGCTGGTGTTATTCCGCTAAGAAGGTAAGTGTTATGATCTGAGGCGGATCGTTAAATATGATCGTAAAAATGGCTGTCCAACAAGGACGGCCTTTTTTGTTCCGTGCTCCTCATACGCTCTCGGATATACCGCTTCTTACAGCTCATTTCATAAGTCCAAAACCAGCCGTATGCAGTAGATCATCTTGACGACGACTGTAGCTTTCATGATTTTTCACGCCGGATGAAATGCGATTAGCCTTTTTATTCTCTTTAAGTGCCTTAAAATTAATGGTTAATGGTATTTTAAAAAAAAATATTATTAAATCTATCAAATTAGTAGTCTTTTAAAAAATATTTATATATTTGTATCGTTATCTGATTTTCAGGTAAATAGAAAGGTGGGCAAAAAGACTGACTTGACTATGAATCGAACTAGCCATGAAATTGATTTTGTAGAAAGACATGTAATTAAAGTTGTTTGAAATTGCCACACTGTAAGTGCATATACGGATTTGCTTTATGTAGTATGAAATAAAAGAAAAATAACAAGATAAAAAGAATGAAACAAAATTACTCTTCAAAAACAAGTTTATTGGTTGCTTCGGTAGAAGGAGCTGTTGTTGGCCTAGAAAGTTGCCAAAAACGAATGTGTTGTTAAAATTTCTCTCTTACACTCTCTTATATTAGAAAAGGGAAGCCGAGGCTTCCCTTTCACAAAGTTTTAACAATGAAGCAAGTATCGATTGGCGTTGGCACTTGTTTAGGTTCACCATTAAACTGAATAAATTTATGAAAAAAAATGCTATTTTTCGAATTAGCGTCGTTTTTAGCTTGCTTTTAACGGGTTCTTACCACAGCTATGCGCAAGTAGAAAATCCTAAACCTATTATAAATGCCTCATTAACAGGTACCGTAATTGACGCCGTAACAAAAGAACCATTACAGGGGGTAACGGTTCAGCTGGAAGCTGTTACGCACCAAGTAAAAACAGACAGTAAAGGAGTTTTTCAGTTTGTAACTGGACAAAAATTACCATTTTCATTGATCGTATCCATCGTCGGTTATCAAACTCGTCACATCGTGGTAGATCATTCTCCGGCCGTGATTGAGCTTACACCACGATTGGAAGCATTGGATCAAGTGGTCGTCACCGCACGTCGTCGGAAAGAACAATTGCAGGACGTGCCTATTCCCGTATCAATTATTCGTGGAGCAGCATTGGAAGATGCCGGCGCATTTAATGTTAATCGGTTGAAAGAACTGGTGCCAACTGTTCAGTTGTATGCATCGAACGCACGTAATACAACACTTAACATACGCGGACTTGGTTCCACCTATGGCCTCACCAATGATGGGATTGATCCTGGTGTTGGATTTTATCTTGATGGCGTATATATTGCCCGCCCTGCCGCAACTTGGCTAGACTTCATTGATATTGATCAGATTGAAGTACTGCGGGGACCACAGGGTACCCTCTTTGGAAAAAATACAACCGCGGGAGCTTTCAATATCACCTCACGTCTGCCTCAATTTACACCCGAGGCCAATGTGGAAGTCAGCTATGGAAACCAGGGGTTTATTCAGGCGAAGACTTCAATCTCAGGACCATTGGCCAAAAACTTGGCAGCGAGAGCTTCTTTCTCTGGTACACAGCGGGATGGAAACTTGTTTAATGTACATACCAATAGGAAGATCAATGATATCAACAACATGGGCTTTAGAGGGCAATTGCTGTTTACCCCAACCGAAAATATCAAACTCGTACTCTCTGGGGACCTGTCATCACAAAAACCGGACGGTTATGGCTGGGCGGTTGCCGGAGTTGTAAAAACACAGCGTGCAGACTATAGACAGTTTGATGCAATTATTAAAGATCTTGGCTACGAGTTGCCCTATAAAAGTGCTTTCGAACGTAAGATAGATCTGGATACGCAATCCAAAGCCGATAATAAATTGGGTGGGGTCGCATTGAATGCCGATATCAAGATTGGAGAAGGGACACTGACCTCTACTTCTGCTTGGCGAACATGGACGTGGGTTCCGCTCAATGACCGTGATTACTTAGGACTTCCGGTATACACCGTTTCAGCAGGTAATTCCGTCCATAACCAGTGGTCACAGGAGTTCAGATACTCTGGGAAAATCAGTGAAAAGGTCAGCGGGGTTGTTGGGTTATTTGGCCTTTGGCAGGATCTGGGCACAGACCCCGTACATACCGAAGAAACAGGATCTGCCTTTTGGCGTTTTCAAAAAAGCTCTACCAGTGCTTTGTGGCAAACTCCGGGCTTATTCGATAATTTTGGAATCAAGACTGTTTATGGCATCAAGAGTACGAGTTTAGCTGCTTATACGCAGATCGATTGGGCTGTTACGCCAAAATTACACATCTTACCTGGTTTGCGTTACAACTATGATAAAAAGGTTGCAAACTACGATAGACAGACCTATGGCGGCTTGCAGACATCAGACCCCGCATTGCTTGCTTTAAAGAATGGTGTGTATACAAACCAGACTTTTGATGTCAATGCTGATGCCGATAATTTTTCAGGCCAGCTCTCGGCAAGATATCGCTTCAATCCGAAGATAAATGCTTATGCAACTTATTCTATTAGCTATAAGCCAGTCGGTATCAATGTCGGTGGGTTGCCGACAGCAAATGGAGCAGTGCTGCTGGATCTCGCCGAAGTAAAACCGGAGGCTGTCCGTCATAAGGAAATTGGTGTGAAGACGAATCCGACACGCAATACACTCCTCAATCTGACCGTCTACCAAACGGATATCAAAGACTATCAGACGCAAGTGCAGACACCAGAGCCTGGGGTAAACCGTGGTTATCTGGCCAATGCCGAAAAGGTACGTGTAAAGGGTGTTGAATTGGATGGAAATATCAACATCGGACACTTTCTCCGATTGAATGGAGCATTGGCCTATACTGATGCCAAATATGTTAAATTTACCAATGCACCTGTTCCCTTAGAAGAGGTTGGCGGAGCGCAAGCTTTTAAAGATATCTCTGGTGGCGTCCTTCCTGGTGTTTCCAAATGGTCTTGGTCCTTGGGTGGCGAAGCGAATAAAAGTGGGAAGCTGATCGGAATTAATGGATCTTACTTTTTGGGCGCAGACCTATTTCACCGTTCTAAATTCTCATCCAGTTCCTCACCATCACAGTACCTAAACATTGATGCCTATTCGGTATTGAACGCTCGGCTAGGATTCAGGGGATCGAATGGTATTTCGGTGTTTGTGTGGAGTAGAAATCTAACCAATAAAGATTACTACGAACAATTGCTGGCAGCACCTGGAAGCTATGGACAGTATGCAGGGGTAGTTGCCGATCCGCGGACTTACGGTGTTACACTGCGATACAATTGGAAACAAGGAAATTAAATCCGTAATTCATATTATATTTTTATCGACCGTCTCCATTTCGTTATGGGGACGGTTTTTGTTTTGCGCTAATTTTCAATAGCTCCTTTTTTTATATATGGAAATTTGTATCTTAAATCATCATTAAGGTGAATGATTTGCGCATGAACGAAAAAGAGCTTTTACAACACTATAAAACAAGCGGTGACTTGTCTACGCTGGGGAAACTATATTCGCCCTATATGTCCTTGCTTTATGGTGTGTGCTTTAAATACTTACAAGACCCCGACCGTAGTCAGGATGCTGTGATGCAGATATTTGAAGAACTTATCACGAAGCTTCGGCAATATGAAGTCGATAATTTTAAGAGCTGGTTACACGTTTACAGCAAAAATTATTGCCTGATGCAGTTACGTAAAGATAAGCGGACAACACAGGTTGATATTGAAGATAATTTGTTCGAAAGCGAACAAAAGCTAAATGATACCAGTGAGGTCAAATGGGAAGAAAAAGACTTTGAGAAACTGGAAGGATGTATGCAGACTTTAAACCATGAACAACAAAAATGTGTGCGTTTGTTCTATCTCGAGCAAAAATGTTATAAAGATATTGCAGATTTGACCGGATATGACTTGAATAAGGTCAAGAGTGCTATTCAAAACGGAAAGCGCAATCTAAAAATCTGTATGGAAAGGAAAGAAAATGGAAAATAATTATCAATTATCACGGATTCATAATTACATCCATGGTTTGATGACTAAGGAGGACATGTTTCAACTGGAACGAGAAGCATTGGAAGATCCCTTTTTACAAGATGCTATCGATGGTTATCGATTACAAAATGGTGTGGATGCCCGACAATTGAGTCTATTGCAGCAACGCCTCAATCGTCGTGTAGAAGATACCGTTGCGACAAGACATGCCCAATATTTCACTTGGCAGCGTTTGGCGATAGGCGCTACCGCAGGGGTACTTTTTGTGACTTTATTGGCCTTGCTCTATTTTAAACATTTTAGCGGTAAAGCGGAGCGTACAACGGATGTAGAGTTGAGCGAGCCTGAAAATAAGGTGTCTGTTGAACCATTGTTGGATGGAGGTGATGCAACGCCGCGTGAAGGATGGAAAATTTTTGAACAGTACCTCAATCAGAAGTCCGTTACATCTGTAAGAGGTGGCGAAATTATTGTCAATTTTACGATCGACAAAAATGGAGTGCCTACTCATATCAGTGCTGAAGGACAACCAGATCAGTCGCTCGTTGATGAAGCGGTTCGACTTCTGCAGTTTGGACCAAAATGGCAGGGAACAAAAGGGCGTCTGAAAATTGTGTTCCCCGTCAAAGAGGAACGGAACTCGGCACAAGTAACTGTAATTAAACCGCCGCATTGTTTTGGAATCGAAAAAAAATAATAGTGATCTGATAAAAAGCAGCGAGCCATTTCTTTCATAGGAAATGGCTCGCTGCTTTTTTATATAGTCTGAATTACTTAAAATGCATATCTCAAGCCTAATTGTACTTGATAAGGATTACCATTTAAATTGGATACTCCCACACCAGAACTCATATTATAAATATATTGTTGACTGGTTGCATCAAAGCTTTTGATGGCATATAGATTTTGCTTACCCAGATTGTGTCCTACGCCCCAAGTTTTTTTCAATAGGTTGGCTACATTGAAAATGTCTATCGAAGCTTCAATGCCATGTTTCTTGTAAACTTTTAGATTTTTAGCCAAATGTAAGTCAAATACACCGTAAAAACCGTTGATGCCGCCGTTTCTTTCGGCGATGCGGTCGAGGTTACCATTGATGTATTTTTTAATGCTCTGTTCTGCCTTTGGATCATCCAAAATGGCTTGAATGCCCGATTTGATGTAATCGGGTGTGTTTTTATTGCTGGGGTTGTAAACGAAGGCAAGATCGTTGGAATTGACAAAATCACCATTAACATTCCCATTAACCGCTAGGGAATAGCGTGTTCCTGCAATTCCGCTAAAACGTAAACCCATAGATACACCCCATAGCGATGGCATAGTACCATAAAAAACAACTTTATGGCGGAATTGATTATCCGAATACGTCATCGTACTCAAGTCGCGTGGATCATCTTTCACCATCAGCGAAAGGGTAGCGGAGTTTGCGACGTTGCCGTTGTAAGAGGTATTGTCTTTTGTGTCGTTCCAGGTGTAAGATACGGTTATCTGCCCGTCTTTATAATAACGATAAGTTCCGTCCAGCACAACCGTATAAGAATTGTTTTTTCCTTCACTGTTCATTTCCAGTACGCGGCCTATTTGTTTTGTTTTACGGCTATTGGTCCAGTTGGCGGCACCGTTTGTCGTATTGATGCTTGATGCCGGAACATACACCCCACGGTTACCTTCGGCAGTCAGCCTAAAGTAAGGATCCTCCACCATATTGCGATCTACATACATATAATTGTTGCGCCCCCAGGTTCCGTAAGCGCTTAAACCGATGCGTAGCGAAGGTGTGAAAAAGTGATTGATGGAAATATTCGCTTTATATACAGTTGGCACTTTTACATCCTTGCTATTGGTATTGATGGTAACAAGTTTTTCGATCTTCGGGTTGTCCAGCAGTTCGCGCCCTGGAGCTGTATCGGGGTCTTGGCGATATCCTGCAAAATTTGGTTTGGGAATTAAAGTAGGGTCAGTAATATCTACACCGGCAATGCGTGAGCCATCAAACAACATATTGTTTAACATAGAATATGGGTTGAGGGCCGAACCGAATATACCAGCGCCAAAACGGATTATATTTTTCTTTTCTTCATTGATATCCCAGTTGAACTGCACGCGAGGTTGTATCTGAAAAGTGTTGATACCATTATCGGTTGAAAGGCCCAGTTCGTCATAGACTGTTTGGTTGAACGTAGCCTTCTTTAGGTATTTCGTATTGTCCAGACGTAGGCCGCCGACAACATCAAGACCCCTAGCGATTTTAGCTTCCATCTGTCCATAGAGACCTACAGCTAGATTGTTGACCAAGGTGTTTTCTTTGTCAGTCATATATACATCACGGGCATACCGATAAGGAGTCAGGTTATCGAAATTTTGTAGACCAGTAAAATAAAAACGACCATTCATTTCGCTGCCGTAGCGGAAATCCATGTTCGTATACATGACATCTGCACCGAAGGTATATTTGATTTTATCTGTGTTATAATAGAGGTTGTTGACCAGTTGTAACATATTTCCGTTGAACCATTCTGGTGCATAGCGCTGACCACCAAGCTGTATTGAATTGGTATATTTATTTGTGCCGTCCACCGATTGAACAGATTCAACGATCGCACGTGGAATACTGTGTGACTGATCAAATCCAGCTACATTGTGCTGTGCTTCAGAACGCTCATAAAAATGTTGCACCTTCAAATCGTTGGTCAATTTGGAACTGATCGACGTGCGCAAGGAGGCCATGAGGCTGTTGTTGATATACCTTCTGTTGGTGTAGGATTCAAACGCATTGATGCCTGTATTGTCTCCCTCTTGTTGATTGTCCATGTCGTAGACAAAGTTGTTCCGAATAGTCAATAAGTTTTTATCGTTCAATTGCCAATCAATGCGGGCGAAGGCCGCGTCGGTCTTTTTCTTCTTGTCAAAGGAACCAAACAGGCGATCGGCACTTGCGCCATATTTACCTACAGCAATGCGGGTAAACTCATCTAATGTAGCCTGGGTTACTTTGTACCGTGCAATGTCCTCCGTTGTTTGAATGTCTGCGATCTGAAGAGGACGGGTATCCATTTGACGATCCCAAGTTACAAAGAAGTGAGCTTTGTCTTTTATGATTGGACCTCCAAGTGAGAATCCATATTGATAGGTGGAGAATTTTTGTTTTCGGGCTGTTCCATTGAGGTTGTACTTACTCGAAAGCCAACCTGCCCGGGCAAAAGTAAATGCACTTCCAGTTAACGTATTTGTACCGGATTTGGTTACGGTGGTAATGCTGCCCCCACCGCTGCGGCCGAACGTGACATCATAGTCGTTGGTCACTACTTTGAACTCACGAATGGCTTCCATAGAGATTGAATAAGCTCCGCCGCTATTGCCACCGGCTACTGTACTGCGTGAATTCATTCCGTCTACCGTAAAATTGGTCGATGAAGCACGCTGCCCAGCAAGATTCGTCCCACTACTGACAGGCGATAAATCAATCAGAGAGGAGAAATTACGACCATTTACAGGCATTTTTTTGAGATCATTGGCCGTAATGGCGGTAGATGCACCCAATGTCTTGATCTTATTTTTTAGGTCAGCCGCAGTGCCTTGAACGATAACTTCATCCAATTTATTTTCAGCTGATGATAAGGTGAAATCCACATTGAGTTCGTCACCATAGCTCAATTTATAGTCGGTCTTTTTTTGTTCTGCATAGCCAACGTGGTTGATTGTAATGCTGTAGGGCGAGCCCAAAGGTAATTGTTGAAAGGTATAGACACCATTTTGGTTGGTCAGTGTCGTTTGTTTAAATCCTGTTGATTCATTCCTTACCGATACAGATGTTCCTTTTACGGGCCCATTGTTGTCTATGATCCGACCTGTAATCGTCGCTTCGGTACCCTGAGCCCAACTGTTGGTTGGAATTTGGAAAAATGTAATAATGGTTAATACCATTAACCAAACGATGTTTCTTTGCATAATAATTTCACTTTTTAGTTGATTAGCGTCTGTCACAAGTATGTTGCGAAATTATCTCTGCAAGATTGTTAAATGGTTAAGATCTCATTATGAAATATTTAATAAAAATGGGTTTTGATGGTCCGTCATGCATAATTAATTAACCTATAAACAGCGAGCGGCTCAGATACCTCTAAGCCGCTCGCTGTTTATTATAAAGTTGAGAAGATTTATTCTTCCCAACGAATTTTATCTGCAATTGGTGTGCGGATAGGTTCGCGCGCCTCAGATTGATGGTGTCCTAAGTAGAATAGACCAATACATTTTTGATTTTCTTCGAGATTTAAGAAACCACCCAAATGATTGATTAAACCGGGAGTCGCCCAGTATCCACCAATGTTTAGCGAGTGTGCAGCTAACCACATGTTTTCAACTGCTGCAGCAGTACAGGCCAATTCTTCCCATTCGGGAACTTCGCCTGTATAATTGACAACAATAGCGATCGCAACGTTTGACTGTGTTGCTTTTTTGCCCATTGTTATTTCTGTTGCTTCAGTGTATTTCTCTGCTGGTGTTACCGATTTGTAAATACGTGATAACTCCGTGCCCAAACGTTCCAATCCCTCTTTGCGGAAGATGATAAAACGCCAAGGTTGTGTCCTTTTATGTGTTGGAGCAGCATTAGCCGCTTCCAAGATACTCAAGATATCTTCTTTACTGACTTCTTCTTCAGTAAAGGATGCTTGAAATACTGATCTTCTGTAGTGTATTGCCTTTAATACGTCGTTTTTCATTATAATTTATTTTTCCTTTATGCTTTTTCTTCCCATAAAGATACAACATGCAAAATTGTTTTGACGGCTTTTTCCATATCTTGTACAGCTACCCACTCTTGCTTTCCATGGAAAGCATGTCCTCCGGCAAAAATATTTGGACAAGGTAGCCCCATAAACGAAAGACGGGAGCCATCTGTTCCACCACGGATACTTCTTCTTTCAGCCACCATTCCTGCTCGGTTGATGGCTTCCATACCGATTTCCATAATTTCAGGATGCTGATCCAGCACTTCTTTCATATTACGGTATTGTTCTTTTACAACAAAAGTATAAGTACAGTTTGGATATTGCTCCACGATTGATTTTGCAATACCTTCCAGTTCATCTTCATGTTTCTTGAGATTGGCCGTAACGTGATCACGTACGATAAATTGAATTTCTGCTTTTTCCACAGATCCACTGATATGAACAGGATGTACGAAACCGTCTTTTTTGCTGGTGCTTTCAGGTGAAAGTCGATTTTTCGGTAGCGCATCAATTACTGCACTGGCGATTTTGATGGCACTTTGCATCTTTCCTTTAGCAAAACCCGGATGCACAGACACGCCATGAATAGTCAATGTAGCTCCATCTGCTGAAAATGTCTCATCTTCGATGGTTCCGGCTCTTTCACCATCCATGGTATAAGCGAAATCTGCTGCTAAACGTTTTAAATCTGCTTTATCAACACCTCTACCAATTTCTTCATCCGGTGTGAAAAGAATTTTGATGTCACCATGTTTGATTTCAGGATGTTTCATTAATAAACGGGCAGCATCCATGATTTCGGCCACACCTGCTTTGTCATCTGCACCGAGTAAAGTAGTGCCACTCGCTGTAATGATATCATGGCCAATTTGATTGGCTAGATCGGGATGTTCGGCATATTTGATGATAATACTATTGTCGTCAGGAAGCACAAGATCCTGGCCCTGATAGTTAGCATGAACCAGTGGTTTTACATCTTTTCCAGAGGAGTCCGGAGATGTATCCATATGAGAACAGAAACAGATAACGGGAACTTGCTTTGTGGTATTAGAAGGAATAGTTGCGTAAATATATCCATTTTCATCCATTGCCGCGTCTGAAATACCCAATGCCAGCAACTCCGTTACAAGTAACTTTCCTAGGTTCTTTTGCTTTTCTGTAGAAGGACATGTTGGTGAATTTGCATCAGATTGTGTGTCAATCTGTACATAACGTTGAAATCTTTCGGATACCGAAAAATCACTTATGTTGTTGATCTCAAATGTGCTCATTTTTTAATAGCCCTAATGTGATAAGGATGGTCAAACTTAGATAAATTGCTTTTTATTTGCAATTTAATTTGGTTGCATTTACAAACAATTTACCCTTCATACATGCGTTTGACGCTATTGTAACAAATGGGCAATAACTGGAAACTGATCGGAGCGAATAGAATCCTAATTTTCGCTAAAGAAAATGTATCGCTAGATAGCATTGTGCTGAAGGGCTTTTGAACAGTACGGTTGTTTGTATCCATGGATATGCAACAAAAGAAATCATGATGGTGGTACATCAATAAAAACCTTCATGACTTCGCAGACACCAACAGCAATGAAAGCAAACTGAAGGTTCTTTGTGGCCAATAAGACCAGACAATTTCAGAAAAAAAAGGACCTATCAAATTGTTGACAGGTCCTTTTTCAGTGGTAAATCGTTTTCTATTTCTTTTCGTCTGCGTAACCAAATACCTTCTGCAGGATATTGGTATTTCTACTGCCGCCTATGTTGTGTCTAATTTTTGATTCCTGGTCGGCAACTTTGATAAATAGACCATCTATTGCTTTCTGCGTAACGTATGCAGTAAGATTTGTCTCCACTTTATTGCCTAAAGGAAGGTTGTTGTAAGCTGTTGTCAATTGGGTCCAGTACTGGTCCACATTGTTTGTACCCATGGCAGATTTGATAACAGGACTAAACTTGTTTGTTAATTCGGTCGATGTATTTGTTTTAAAAAACGTTGTGGCGGCGTCTTCTTTACTACCTAAAAGAATATTGGTTGCATCGGTTATCGTCATCTTCGAAAGTGCGTTTACAAATACTGGGGCAGCCTCTTTAACGGCTCCCTCTGCTGCTCTGTTCATGCTCTGTATAAACTGATCGCACAATTTTCCCATCCCAACAGCACGAAGTGTTTTTTCTACTTTTTGTGCTTCAGCAGGCATCAAAATCTTTACTGCCGCATCACCCAAAAAACCATCCTTCTTGGCTAGAGATTCGATACTCAGATTTAAGCCGTTGCTTAAAGCCTGTTTGATTCCCAACGATGCATCCTTATTGGACAAAGATGCCAAGGTATTCGATTTTGATGCTATTGCAGTCGTATTTGATGTTGTCGTCTTTGATGTCGACGTCGTTTTAGTACTGTCGGTCTGGCCCTGATTTGCTTTTGCCAATGTCTCACTGATTTTCTTAAAAATCTGTGCTTCGCTTGCATTGGAATAAAGTAATCCGGAGACAAATAGTGTACAATATAATAGTGGAAATTTCATTATGTTTTTGTTTTGCTGTCAAAATTAAACATATCGACTGTTAATTTATGTGAAAGTTTAAACCAATTGCAACGAACCATAGCTATTGTCGGGAATCGTAGCAGATGCGCTACAGCGTGCTGAGTCGCTATTCCCGATGCGGTGTAAATAAAAGCTGTCCCACAAAATAAAACAGCAGATCCTAAGCGGACCTGCTGTTTGTGTTATAAGGTTGTTGTTATTAACAAGATATTATTTCCAGGAGAGTGTCGTTGCTACTGGAAAGTGATCCGACGGAAATTTATTCATGTAGGTGTCGGTCAGGATACCATATTTTTTTACCTGGAAAGGTTTGGTGATAAAGATATGGTCTATGCGGCCTGTTGGTCTGATGCTTTTGCCCCATCCGTTGAAGGAAGAATTCGGTTCATATTTGAAAGGAGCCAATTCATGTACGTCGGTAACTACTTTGCTATTGGCAAGTGTAAAATAAGCCTCATCTTGTTCATCCACATTGAAGTCTCCGGTTAAAATGAGCGGTAGATCTTTGGCAAACTCTTTTGCTTTTGTCAGAATCAATTTGGCACTCTCGGTACGCGCAGTACGGCCGATATGATCAAAATGCGTGTTCATGAAGATGAAGCGTTTTTTATTGGCCTTGTCTTCAAAAATACCCCAGGTACAGATTCGCGGTAGTGCTGCATCCCAGCCTTTATTCGGGTGTTCGGTATCTGTGGCTGAAAGCCAGAAAGTTCCACTCTTTATCGCTTTAAAGCGATTTGTATTGTAATAAATTGCCGAGTGCTCGCCCTCTTGTGCACCATCGTCGCGACCTACACCCACGTAATCAAATCCAGGAAGGAGCTTTTTGAGATCTTGAACCTGATCAAAAAAACCTTCTTGGATACCAAAGATATCAAAACCATGGTATTTGATCAGATTGGTAAGCGGGACTTTCCGGTCGTTCCACATGTTATCGACATCGACGGTATTTCTTTGGCGGATATTATAACTGGCTGCAATAAATTCCTGCCCATACGATAGGAAGGATAAACACAGTGCTATAACGAGAAAAAGACTTTTTTTCATTTATTTGAATTATTTATGCTATTTATGAGTGATCTTCATGTGTTTAAATGAACTCGTTTCACTCGGTTATTTGTTTATCATTTATTCTTTATATAAAGGCAATCATGCTGCCTCGGACGACACGAGTGTTTAGTTTCATCGCTATAAATGTCCTTTGTTCACTCGGTTTGTCCTTATTTCTTTAATATGCGGAGCAACAACTCAGGTTCATCAGTGGTAATAAAATCAATTTTCTGATCGATTAGATTTGTCATTTCTTCTTCTGTGTTTACGGTCCATGCATTCACTTTCATACCAAGTTGATGCGCATCTTTCAGCCATGTCGCATTCTTTTTAAAGACGGAAAAGTGATAATCCACCCCATTAATCCCAGCAGCTTTTACATCTGAAGGAGATTTATCTCCTGTAAGATATTGGATATTAGCCTTAGGAGCCAATTCGTGGATCTTTTGACAAGCTTCAAAGCTGAAGGAAATGTAATCCGTAATTTTCTCAGCTTTTAAGCTTTTGACCATTTCAACCGTTTTTGTGGTCGCTTCAAGTGTACGCTCGACACCGAGTTTATTAATCTTCAATTCAAGGATAAGACGCAAGCCTTTCAATTTTTTTCCAGCATTAATATATTCTTCCAACGTGGGAATGGATTCACCGTTAGGATGTTTCTTTTCTAAGAGCTCTTTGTAGGTTGCCGTTGCGATATCAATGCCATAGAAATCATTGTCATGGTTGACTACAAGAATATTGTCTTTGGTCAGATGTACATCAAATTCAGACCCGAAGAGCTTGAGTTCGTGGGCCGCTGTTAAGGAAGCAATGGAATTTTGCGGAAGGTGGCTGTTTTTCCATACGCCACGATGTGCAATGGCTTTCGTTTGCGCGAATAATGCGGAGGATGAGATTACCATAGCGAGTGTCAGACAGCTAAAAATATGTTTTTTCATGCTATAATTATGTATGAGTGGTTGTTTTCAACGGCAGAATGTGCACGTTCCACTCGGTGATTTATTCCTATTCTATTTCTTTTTTGGACATTTATATGACCGATTGTGATGTTACCGATAAAAAAATAGACCCCGATCATGATCGTTTCTTACCGATATGTTTAAAAGCTGATTTTACATAGGACAAAAAAAGTGGTACTTTTTATCTCGATGTACAAGATCTAAAGTACCACTTTTATATTTAGGAATTGTTAAGTGTAATTTATTTTTTACCATTCCATTCAGCCATGAACTCATCCAGAAAGTTGAGCATATAGTCATGACGATGTGCTGCTATTTTTTTTGCAGCCTCTGTATTCATCTTATTCTTTAACAATAATAGCTTTTCGTAGAAGTGATTGATAGTAGGAGCTTCCGAATGTTTGTACGCTTCCTTATCCTTATATTCTTGAACAGGAATGTTCGGATTATACATCTCACGGCCTTTATTACCACCAAAGCTAAACGCACGGGCAATACCTATTGCACCGATAGCATCCAAACGATCAGCATCTTGGACGATTTCCATCTCTTTTGAATGGAATGACACTTCGCCCAAACTTGCTTTGAAAGACATATTGAAGATGATTTTCTTGACATGGTCAATGATCTCAGGCGAAATTTCTAGACTTGCCAAAAACTCTCCGGCAACACGAGGGCCTATTGTTTCATCGCCATCGTGGAATTTACTGTCAGCGATGTCATGTAATAGTGCCGCCAATTCGCAGACCATAACATCCGCTTCTTCATCTTCTAAAATTAACTTCGTATTGTTCCATACGCGTTGAATATGCGACCAATCGTGGCCTGCTTCTGCAAATTTCAATCGATCTTGCACAAATGCTACTGTGCGCTCAATAATGTTATTCATACAATACTTTTGTTTTTTCGCGAGTACCCTCGTATAATTCGTATTCTAATAATCTACAATCTAATTTACCATTATAAAATTCTATGCGACGGGACGCGCGTAGGCCGATTTTCTTTGCTAGATCTGGATTTCCTGTAAATATATAGCCTCTATAACCTTTGCACTCCTGTTTCATGAAATCCCCCATACGCTTATAGGTAATTTCTAGCTTGCTGTGCGTGCCCAAACGTTCACCGTATTCAGGATTGAATAAAATGACACCACCTTCTTTAGGAACGTGTGTTTCGGCAAAATCGCATACTTCAAACGAAATTAATTGCTCCACACCAGCAGTTCTTGCATTCATCTTTGAGACGTTGATTGCCTCTTCCGAAATATCGCTTGCAATAATTTGGGGAGCCGCTTTTTTATTGATCTGATCTTTGAGTAGTCGGCGCTCTTGGAAGAAAACTGTTTCATCATAACCGATGAAATGCATAAATGAATAGTTCATGCGCAGCAACCCTGGTTTTCTGTTTGTTGCTATCAGTGCTGCCTCAATGGCTAAAGTTCCGGATCCACACATCGGATTTACAAAAGGTGAATTACCGTCCCATTTGGAGGCAATAATTGTTGAGGCTGCAAGAGCTTCCAGCATTGGCGCTTTTCCCGGGATCTTACGGTAGCCATGTTTTGCCAGTGTCTCGCCTGAAGTATCGAGAAAAATTTCAGCACGGTCATCTTTCCAGTACAAGTGGACAACCGCTTTATTATTGTCCGGACCTGAATTAGGGCGCATACCTTTTTTTTCCTTTATACGGTCCACAATTGCATCCTTAACCTTTACGTTTGCAAATAAAGGTGTGCTGATCGTCTCATTGTCTACATTGGAGCTGACAGAAAAATATCCGTCAAATTGAATGAGTTCTTCCCAGGCAATTTTACTCAATTCCTCATAGAGCTCCGTCGGATTGTTGGCTGTAAACTCCTTCAACGAATACAAAATCTGAGAGGCTGTGCGTAGGTTCAGATTAAGCTTGATCGTATCGTTTATACTGACCTTTAATTCTACTCCTGTCGGAAATGCCCTGACAATGTCAAAACCTAACTCTTTAACTTCCTGTTGCAAATAAGGTGATAAGCGCTTATTGCACGTTATAATAACTTTATTGGGGGTGTTGAAAACTTCCATCATATTTTGTACAAAGTTAATTAAACTCTTCCTCAAAAATTGCTTAATTTTACGCTTTAATATTTATTTTTTTGATTATGGAAATTAGAGGAAAAGTACACGAGATAGGAGCGACACAACAAGTGACAGAATCATTCAAAAAACGCGATATGATTGTAGCTTATGCCGAAAACCCACAATTTGTTGAGTATATCCGTTTTGAAGCAACACAAGACAGAACGTCAATTTTTGATAACCTTGCAATTGGTGAAGAGGTAGAAGTATCTTTTAATCTTCGTGGTCGTCCTTGGACTAATAAAGATGGCGTAACAACTTATTTCAATTCATTGGTAGCATGGCGTGTTACAAAATTAGGTAATGCTGCTCCAGCTCCATCTTCTCCAGGTTATGCAGATATGCCTGCCCCTGTAGATTTGGCGGGTTCATCAGATGATGATGATCTACCATTTTAATCTGAATAGGATTATATAGCCTATCGCCACGCGGTAGCAAATAGATTATTTAAACTGTTCGCAATACAGTTATCTACGATAGAAAGGCTTCCTCAAGAAGCCTTTTTGTTTGGTGTCCAGTATGCATGCCTGATTTTTCTTGGCGCTTAAATTGCTTGCTATACGATGTCGTACATCAAAAACTACAGATATGAAATTAATTGTATTATTCTCTTGCTTAGCAATGATCTCGCTAAGTGCATGTAATCAAACCTCGAAAAATAGTCAGCATATAGCTGCAGATTCCTCGGCGCATGAGACTGTGGCCGTAGATACTGCCCATACATCGCAGAATTCGTTGGATTGGGCCGGTACTTATGAAGCTACTATTCCCTGTGCTGATTGTGAAGGCATCAAAACAAATATCACCTTAAAAAATGACAATACCTTTGCCATCGTCAGTGAATATATTAATAAAAATACCAAGGTCGAAGATAGTGGTAAAGTCATGTGGCACGACAACGGATCCGTTGTTCACCTCACAGGGAAGGAAACAAATATGAAACTGAAGGTGGGTGAAAACAAGCTAATTGGGCTGGATCAGGAAGGCCATGCGATTGAAGGCCCCAATGCGCATCTTTATATATACAATAAGGTAGAAGGCGAGAAATTGTAAAACGAAGCTCCGATAAAGGAGTTAGCCACTAACGTATTTACCGTACGGAACTTTTCGTAATAAATAGGTCAGTAGGGCACTAGCCAACAACGTGAGCACCGTTGCTGCCGGGATTTTCCACAAAGTGGATAAAGGAAGCAAAGGATGAATATAATTGAGCAGCAAAATATGGCAAAGGTAAATGCCAAAGCTGTGGATGTCGATAAATTCCCAGAAGGCGTTGAGGTTTTCTGGGAGTTTAAGACGTTGAACGAAGACGAATAAAAAGCCTGCACTCAATGCGATGTTGGGCGAAAGATAGTTGTAAAGTGTCGGATCAAATTCCCCACGGGAGCTACTTAGATAATATGTCCCCGATGCTGTAATTAAACAGCAGATCAGAAAAAATGTAAAACTTGACAATTTTACCATTGGGATAGGGTAATTACGTAGGTAATGGCCCAAGACCAAATAGCCCGCATAACCCGAGAAAAAGGTCAGGTCAAAATTAGGTAGGTAACTATTGAACCATTTATTCGTAAAAAATAACGCTGCAAACCACAATCCCAAAAAGATCTCAAGCTCTCTCTTACTGCAGTTGCCCACAATTTTGCGTATGAAAGGAACTGCAAGGTAGAGCCCAAGTATCATGTATAGGTACCAAAGGTGCGCATTCGTTCCTGACTTTAAGCGAATTAACACAATGTTAATAACTTGTGGAAAACCGATATAGTCAAAATCAATATAACGGACAAAATAATAGAGAAGATAGACGATGCTCCAAAAAAGAAAGGGCGGGACAATTTTCAATAAACGTTTCCGATAAAATTGTCCCGTACTTTCGTCTTTCTGTAACAGGAGGGCACCTGAAATAACGACAAACAGGGGTACCGCAAAGCGCGAGAAGCTATTGAGCCAATTGGCATAACTCCAGTCGAATGATTCAAATTCATTGCTGTTTAAGTAGCCCGAAGAGGAATGAATCAAGATAACGAGGAATATCGCAACAATACGTAGTACACTGATATAACTGGTTCGCGCCATTTGATTATGCTGTTTTTATTGACTTTTACTGTCGTAGACTTTCAAATACAGCAAAGTTAGGAGTGCTCCAATGCTCGCCATACCCACACCAACGAGGGAAGGTGTATTATAAGCTAAACCCCAGGTTATTGGGATTCCACCTAAAAATGCACCTAAGGTATTCCCGAGGTTAAAGGCTGCCTGGCCACCTGCTGCGGCCAATGTTGCTGCTTCTTTTGAGGCGCGGATCAACATCAGTTGTGTCGGCGAACCAATAGTGAAGGACACCAGTCCGGTAATAAAGGCTAAAGGATAGGCTGTCCAGCCCAGTGGTGATATAAAGTAAACCATCACAAGGCATAGTGCCATAGCGGAGAAACTCGCGATTGCCGCTTTGGTTGGGGAGATTGTATCCGCCAGTTTTCCGCCGATAAGATTTCCGAAAAACATACCAACACCGATCAGGATCATAATCAAGGGGACACGATCAGCAGCGATGCCCGACACATTGGTCACCAAAGGCGCGATGTAGCTGATCCAGGCGAAAAGTCCACCGGTACCAATGGCGATAATAGCCATTAAGAGCCAGGCGATTTTTTTGTTGAAGAAGTTTAACTGACTAAAGATATTATTTCCTTTGGCGGCCTCAATTTTTGGCATCCATGCATAAATTGCTGCAAAAGTGATTAATCCCAATATACTGATAATACCATACGTTAAACGCCATGAATAATGATGGCCTAAATAGGTGCCGAGTGGTACTCCAGCCAAATTGGCAATAGTCATTCCGGTAAACATAATGGATATAGCCTGTGCTTCTTTTCCTTTCGGAGCCAACCGGGCAGCAACAACAGAGCCAACACCAAAAAATGCGCCGTGCGGAAGTCCGGCCATAAAACGGGAGAGACTAATCAAAAACTGCCCCGGTGCAATACTGAAAAGGCCATTGAAGATAAAAAAGAGCAGCATTAAAAAGAGTAATACCTTCTTCGGAGGATATTTTCCTGTAAATAGCACTAATGTTGGGGCACCTACAACGACACCCAGTGCGTAGAGTGCAATCAGGTGAGCAGCGGTAGGGATTTCGATATGAAGATCTTTGGCAATGTCAGGCAGGATGCCCATCATCGTGAATTCGGTCATTCCGATGGCAAGTCCGCCAAATGCCAAAGCGATAATTCCTTTGTTCATTGTATTTTAAGGTTGAGGTTGTACGATAATGGTACGAAGATAGTAAATAGATTGTACTAAAAATTATTGATACCTTTTTTGAGGGACGCAAGTAATATTTTTAGTCTTTCTTAAGATGATCTGACGTTGATCTAACCTGCTTTCCAGTACCACCGAATCTGCAGCATGATAAACAACTTTAAAGCGGGGGATATACTGACCGGAAAGATAGCAACCTGAAATCTTCTGTTTGCCATTTTCCTTGGTATAGATACCATCGACAATGATGGAGTCTCCGCGTAATACATAAATACCTTTTGCATGTTCTGTCCAGGAGCCATTTTTGTAACAGCTATCTGGTATGGTTTGTACTTTATTGTTGACGTGCATGGTCGCGTAAACAGAGTCACAGGTAAACTTGAAGTCGGTCAAGGTATATTGCATCATCTGCTGCTGTCCAGGAATACTGTCTTGGACCCATTCTCCCTGTAAAAAGGGGGCACCTTCACTCTGCATATCCGAATTGAATTTGCAGGCTGTAAAAAAGAAAAACATACCTATGGCAAGTGCCAATAGGTATGTTTTTGTTTGTATATTTTTTATTGAAATAAAAGTCACAGCTTATTTTAAACTTCCAACCATATCTTCTGGTTTTACCCAAGCATCGAAATCTTCAGGAGTCACATAACCTAAACGCACTGCTTCCTCTTTAAGCGTAGTACCATTTTTATGTGCTGTCTGCGCGATTTCTGCCGATTTGTAATAACCAATTTTTGTGTTTAGTGCAGTTACCAACATCAATGAATTGTCAACCAATTCTTTGATACGTTTGTAGTTCGGCTCAATACCAGCTGCACAGTGCTCTTCAAATGAAACACAAGCATCACCTAATAGGCGAGCAGACTGCAAGAAGTTTGCCGCCATCAATGGTTTGAACACGTTTAGTTCATAGTGACCTTGCGTTCCACCAATCGTAATAGCCACATCATTACCCATCACTTGTGCCGCAACCATTGTCAATGCTTCACATTGCGTTGGATTAACTTTACCTGGCATAATTGATGATCCTGGTTCGTTCTCCGGGATCAGGATTTCACCGATACCTGAACGTGGACCTGAAGCCAACATACGGATATCGTTTGCAATTTTATTTAATGCTACAGCCAATTGCTTTAATGCACCGTGTGTTTCGACGATTGCGTCATGCGCTGCCAATGCCTCAAATTTGTTTTCAGCGGTTACGAAAGGTAGGCCTGTAAATTCAGCGATATATTTAGCAACGACAACGTCATACCCCTTTGGAGTATTTAATCCTGTCCCTACTGCAGTGCCTCCCAATGCAAGTTCTGATAAATGCGAAAGTGTATTTCTTAAAGCTTTCAGACCATGGTTCAATTGGGCGACATAACCTGAAATCTCTTGACCTAAAGTCAACGGAGTAGCATCCATTAAGTGTGTACGGCCAATTTTTACGACATTTTTAAACTCTTCAGCTTTTTTAGCTAATGTGTCACGCAATTTTTCTACACCTGGAATTGTAACTTCTGCAACAGCTTTGTAAGCCGCGATATGCATTCCTGTAGGGAAAGTATCGTTAGATGATTGCGATTTATTTACATCATCATTTGCTTTTAACACAGGCTCGCCTTCGCCGATCTTATGTCCAGCCAATACTTGTGCACGGTTTGCGACAACCTCATTCACATTCATATTGGATTGTGTACCTGAACCCGTTTGCCAGATTACCAATGGGAATTGGTCATCCAATTTGCCCGCCAAAATCTCATCACATACGGTAGCAATCGCATCACGTTTCTCTATAGGTAATACCCCCAACTCGTGGTTAGCATAAGCAGCTGCTTTTTTCAAATAAGCAAAGCCTGCGACGATTTCGTGTGGCATCGAAGCTGCCGGTCCGATTTTAAAGTTGTTGCGTGAACGCTCTGTCTGTGCACCCCAGTATTTGTCTGCAGGGACTTGAACTTCACCCATCGTGTCTTTTTCAATTCTGAATGACATAGTATGTAAGTATAAGTAAAACGTAAAAATTATAAGTATATGTGCGAAGCACCTAATACATCAATGACAAAGTTACAGGATAATAAAGTAAAGAGCAAGGATTAAAGAATAAGGATTGAGAATAAAACTCCCAATAAGCAGATCTTAAAAACCAAGTCGTTTTGTCAAGGAATCATTTACATGGTGGAACACTTGTTTCGGTTTTAATGCCCGCCAAGGCAGCTCATTCAATGCACCACCGAAATTAATGTAATAATCTATGTTTTGCTGCTGGAACTCTTCGATCACATGTTCACGGAAACCGATGCCCGCAATCCAGCCATCTTCGATATCCTGAAACCATTCCTCATAATAAGAGTCGTCCGAAGCATGAAAATTCAGTACATTCTCCCCGATTAGAATAAAATACTTGATGCCTTGACTGATCAATACATCGATAATCTCGCGCTTGAGCAACATAATATCATTGTAGATCGCATCATTCCATTCACCAATCAGTTCGATAATACAGTATTGTTTTTCATAGTCCACAAATAGTATTTTTAGATATAAGGTAAGTGAACCAAATTCATCCCATTGTGGGTGCAAAAGAAAATTATAGATCTGCTTGTCAAAATCGAATTCGCTATAGATTGTACCATAAAATGGGGATTGTTCATCTTCAGCGGCAATGTAATAGTCCCGCCAATTATAATAAGGTTCGATTTCGTGCATAAAGTGGAATCTTTTTCAATTCAAACTAAGATAAATTTACGCGCATTTGCAAGTTAAATTATAGACATCATCTTTATCTGTTGAAATTAAATGTTCGGTGCCCTTATCGGCTGTTCTGTTGTAATTTTTGAAATTTTTACAATGACTTCTAATCGTGGACGGCGCTGTTTCCACCTAAAAGCAAGGGCGGGAACTTTTTATTTTTAATGTAAAAATATGGGTTTAGGTACTCGTTTAACCGAATAAACTTGCTATTTTTGATGAAGTAATTAATTGTTGAATAGTTTGTCTCATCTTCGATAATTCATGAAGATCTCCCATGCAGAAAAGTATTAAAAGAAATATTTTTGTAGCCGCTACTTATGCTGCAGTATTGCTTCTTGGCTTGCTGTTGGGACAAAATTATGCCGAGGAGCAGGGAAGCAACCAAAAAACAACCTTTTCGAGTCTACGCTCGAATGGCAACTCGGATAAATTACAATATCTCATTCAATTAATTGCTGAGAATTACGTTGATAATGTCAGTATAGATACCGTTCAAGACGAAGCCATTGAACATGTCGTATCCCGTTTAGATCCTTTTTCCACCTTTTTAAGACCGAATCAAGTGCTTGCAAAGCAGGAAACGCTTGAAGGAACATTTGATGGTATCGGTGTGGAGTATTTCCGTCTGAAAGATACGCTACTTGTTGTTGGAATGGTTGCTGCTGGCCCCGCTGAAAAAGCAGGTATGCGTATCGGCGACCGCATTTTAAAGATCGGGAATAAGGATCTTGTCGGAAGAAAGGTAGCCGAGTCCGAAATTGAGAGGTTAATCCGTGGAAAGAAAGGAACAGCTGTATTGATTTCTATTCAGCGCAATGGAGTGGTAATGGCCAATCCAATAAAAGTCATTCGCGATCAGGTAAATGTCTCCAGCTTAGATGCATCCTATATGATCGCTCCGAAAACAGCTTATGTGAAAATTCGGAGATTTGGGCATAAGACAGCAGACGAATTCAGACAGTCGCTCATAGATTTACGGAAAAGTGGGGCGCAGGATCTTATTTTGGATCTGCGTAACAATGGTGGCGGATTTGTCCATACGGCGATTGATCTGGCGGGTCAATTTTTCAAAGAAAAAAGATTGTTGATGTATACCGAGGGCGCTAATGAACTACGTCAGGATTTCTATTCAGAGAAAGCTGGCGATTTTGGTGACGGCCGGGTCATTGTGCTAATCAATGAAAGTACGGCATCAGCAAGTGAAATCCTGAGTGGTGCTCTTCAGGATCTGGATCGGGCAACGATTGTTGGCCGCAGATCCTATGGTAAAGGCTTAGTACAAGAACAATTTGACTTTTCGGATGGCTCTGCAATCAATCTGACTGTCGCTCGCTATTATACCCCTCTTGGAAGATGCATTCAGCGACAATACACACGCGCCAATTTTGATGCTGCGAAATACATGACGGGCTTCGATCTATGGACGATGGACACTGAATTCAGCCAAAAAGAAATGTTTACCACCAGTAAAGGGAAACTTGTTTTTGGTGGTGGTGGTATCCTTCCGGATGTTACTATTCCGATTGACACCAACGAAACCAGTGCCAAATACCGCGAGATATTTCATTCCAATGCGATCGAAGAATTTGTTTATGATCGCTTCACGAAACATTTGCCCGCATATTCTATAGAGAATTTTATTAGCGGTTACCACTTACCGACAACAGAATTTGATCTATTTATTTCATATCTCAACAGTCAGAAGCGGATTTCGGTCACCGCCAAAGAAGCAAAAAACTTACATGATTTGATTCAATCCGATATCGAAGCCTTAGTCGGTCGCTATTATTTTGGTCGTGAGGCCTATTATAAAATCAAAAATCGAAGGGATAAATTTATTGAAATAGGACTTAAAACATTAGGTTATCAGATGCCTAAGGTTTAAGCCTAAGATCAGACCATACTGGGTAATGATCCGATAATTTCTGTTTGACAACCTGATAGTTCATCACTTGAAATTTTTGGCTAGCAAAAATATAGTCGATCTGAAAGATCGGTAGGAGGGCATGATGGGTCACTCCCCAGCCGTTACCTTTCTCCTTAAACGCATTGTACAAACCATCTCCAATTAAATTGACCGAGTAGCTCATTGGCGTATCGTTGAAATCACCTACGGCAATATAAGGATATTGACATTCATTCATGTGCTTCTTCAACGAATGCGCCTGTTCGCTACGTAGCTCGAAGGCATTCTTAAGTTTGCGGCTCAATTTACGGGTCCTCGAATTATCCGATTCATTATTATTGGACAGGTTTTGGATAAATTCCTTGTCTTCATTTTGCAGCGCAAAAGAACGTAGATGTATATTGTAGATGCGGATCAGGGTATCCTGTTTTTTGATATCAACATAACTAATCCGGTTGATTCCGTAATCGTTATCTCTGATGGTCCCTGAATCATAGATTGGGAAACGGGAAAGAACAGCCATTCCATACGCCTCATAATCGTTTTTAGAGCTCGGTTCAAAGAAAAAATAATCATACCCCAATTTATCTTTGAATTCCTCGGAGAATACATGTTTTCCCTTAATCTTGCTAATATATTCCTGAAAGCAGATCACATCAGGAGAGATGCTGTCAATAATGCGGACAACGTCAGCTTTAAAGTTTTTTTTCTCATCACCTACCTTTTTGAACAAATGGGCATTGAATGTCATGATGCGAAGCGTGCGTATCTCGGAAGATACAGGTGCATTCTCTTTGCGAATATTCCAATGCTTAGTTAAAAAAGGCCACCCAATGAGGATCGTTACGAGCGAATAAAGCGCAATTTTTCGTTTGCGGAGTAGCCAATAAAAGATAAATCCAATATTGATAAGGAGGATTGGAAGGTAGCCTAAGCCCATAAATGCAATCGGCCAAAAGGATTTGGGATTAATGAAGGTCGCCGAATAACTCATAAGTAATGCAACGATCGCAAGCATATTTGCCAGGAACATTGTTTTACTGATAAAGCCCAGTTTTCTCCTTAAAAATGTCCTTCTATCCATCAACCTTGTCACCACTATTGCTTGCCCTAAAGAGCGTTTCTTTTTCATGGTTCGTTAGACTGTCGTAGCCAGAAATAGAAATTTTATCTAAAATAGCATCGATTTCATCCTGATTGGGTAAGTCATAACGATGTTTCCGATTTGTCGGTATATTGTTACCCACAACGACTTTCATTTTTGCAGGCTTCTGTTGTTTTTTCTGAAAAATTGTAGACCAGTCCATTCCTGATTTTAGCGCATAAGTGAATCCCATTCCAAAAAGGACAACAGCAAAATACGAAATGGCAGCAGGTCGATTCGTCATCGTAAGGGCAAGAAATTCTAGGCCAAAATAGACAATGGCCACTAATTTTAGCTTGATGTTACCCAAAAGCAAAAGCCGTAGCTCATACTTGGGAACCAAAGTCACAATCGCGGCTAATACCGCTGCCAAGGGGAGAGAACCTCCCATAAGCTGTAAGTTACTTGGCATGGGAATAAGTGACCCAAAGCCCATATAGAGCACACTACCGATCAGCCAAGAGGCCATATAGACAAACAGAAATTGCCGCGTGTTTAAGAAGGTAAAGAAGATCTGACCGACCCAATAGAGCCAAAGACTATCAAAAAGTATGGTCCAAAGCTTGACGTAAACGAAATTCGATGTAACCAATGACCATGGTTGTGCAATAAAGCTTGAGAAATTACTCGGTAAACTTAATAGACGTACCGTAGGCTCCAAGAAGCTTTGTGGAACAATTTTTAATTCGAAGAGCAGGTCTAAAAAATAAATGAGGACGAATAAACAGACCTGAATACTGATCACCAAAGGTACGGGCGAGCCAGTTTTATAGGTTTGTCTCCAAAAATCTTTTAAACCGATGTTATTCATTGCGCACAATATTAATAAATTCCTTTTCTAATCTTCCACAGTTTAAGCAGTAGATAGCCAAATAGTGCACCACCGACGTGAGCCAGGTGAGCCACAGAATCTCCTGGTCTAGATAAGCTCATATATATTTCGATGAGGATAAATCCACCGATCATATACTTCGCTTTGACTGGTACAGGAATAAACAAAAATTGAAGCGGTATGTTTGGAAAAAGGTAGGCAAATGCCAATAGTACACCATAAATAGCTCCCGAAGCACCCAACATTGGAATGAGGTAGGTTAATGCTTCGTTGTTCCCGGTATTGGCCATGGAAATAAGTTCGTTTCCGCTTATGCCATGTAGCGGAGCGAAAGAACCCGTCGCATTATAAAGTTGTATGCCATTTACAGCCGTATAAAGAAACCAAGCACCGATTCCTGAAACCAGGTAAAAATTTAAAAAACGTTTCGAACCAAGGACCTGCTCAATCATAGGGCCAAACATGACTAAGGAAAACATATTGAAGAAAATATGAGTAATGGTGTTCTTGTCATGCATAAACATATGCGTGATCACCTGCCAGATTTTAAAATAAGGCGAGTCCGGATAGTAGACCGCAAGATAATCATATGCTACAGGTACAAGTTGAGATCCAATATAAAATATAATATTGATGATCAATAAATTCTTGATAACAGGTGTCAGTTGTGGAAACATATATTTTATCTTCTAATTTTTACCAAATTTTTCCGCTAATTCTTGCAATGTAAATGTTACAATTACAGGATTCCCATAGATGGAGATATTGGGTGAGTGACAAGCAAAAAGTCTGTCCACAAGCTCTGCCATTGCTGTGTTGTCCAATACGGTTCCAGGTTTAATGGCCGCGTTACGGGCAAGGCTTTTTGCAAGATTTTCGCGCTTAGCTAGCTTATACTCAGATTGATTGTTTTTGTAATCCTCTAATATTTTCTCAATCATCTTTATTTCGTCGAATCCTGTCCCTAAGTCTGCAGGAATTCCGTCAATAATATAGGAATTTTTTCCAAATTCACGAATTTGAAAGCCCAAACCGTTGATGTCCTCCAGGAGGTCTTTCATTAATTCATTATCTGCAGCATTCAGATCCAAAGTCTGTGGAAACAAACTTTGCTGACTCAGACCTTTATGTTGGTCCAGCTGTGAAAGAAATTGTTCAAAGAGAATACGCTCATGTGCCGCTTGTTGATCGATTAGGATAAATCCGGAGTGAATCTGCGAAACAATATATTTATTATGTAACTGGAAAAAGAGCTTCGAGGATGATTTATCTTCAACTTGGATGATCTGCGGGCCATCGGTACGTAATTCCGGCTCGGCATGCAATGGCAGCTGAACAGACTCCTCCTTTTCGACAATTTGATATAAAGAATCCCAATTGCTGGGTATGCCACCTGTTTTCTTGGTAAGCCCCTCAGCATAGCTTTCTGAGCGGGTGTAGCTCGAATTGGATTTTGATTTGTCTGTATCAAAAGGGTTGAAGTCCGGATTAAAGGTAACTGTTGGAACGATAATTTCATCCAGTGCCTTTTTTGTAATGAGATTGGTGAAGCTAGTCTCCTGTTCAAAATCCAGGGATGGCATAATATTGTACCGTCCCAATGATCTTTTTACGGCCGAACGGATAATTGCATAAATAGCTTTATCGTCCTCGTACTTGATTTCAGTCTTGGTCGGATGGACATTGATATCAATACGTGCGGGATCTATGTCGATAAATAAGACATAGAAAGGAAATGTTTCTGCCTGCAAGATATCTTCATAAGCGTTCATGACAGCGTGGTGCAGGTATGGATCACGTACAAAGCGTTTGTTGACAAAGAAAAACTGTTCACCACGAGTTTTTTTCGCAAACTCAGGTTTCCCCACAAAGCCCTCTACCTTGATGATGGATGTATCTTCTTCCACAGGGACAAGACGCTGATTGTAATTGTTTCCGAAAATATGGACAATACGTTGTTTTAGTGTCTCTGCCGGCAAATGGTAGATTTCATTTCCGTCGCTATGTAAGGTTAGGAAAATCTGTGGGTTCGATAAAGCAATACGTTGAAATTCATCAATGATATGACGCATTTCTACCGAGTTGCTCTTGAGGAAGTTTCTCCGGGCAGGAATATTGTAAAAAAGATTTTTAACTAAAATATTTGTTCCGGCAGCCACAGCTTCCGGATACTGATTGACAACTTTCGATCCCTCTATTTCAACGACTGTACCTAGCTCATCTTCAATACGGCGTGTTTTGAGTTCGACCTGTGCAATTGCGGCAATGGAGGCCATCGCCTCACCACGGAAACCCATCGTACGAATAGCAAATAAGTCTTCAGCCTTACGGATTTTTGATGTCGCGTGGCGCTCAAAACAAAGGCGAGCATCAGTTACGCTCATACCACAACCATTGTCAATGACTTGAATCAACGACTTGCCTGCATCTTTAACAATAAGTTTTATTTTGTCAGCTCCAGCATCAATAGCATTCTCAATCAATTCTTTAATTGCAGACGCTGGTCGCTGCACCACTTCTCCCGCCGCAATCTGATTAGCAACATTATCTGGAAGTAATTGAATAATATCCGACATATAATACAAAGTTAAGAAATATCCATGTTTGCAGCGTATAAACACTGACGAAAATCAAGCGGACATTCCACATGTTCTTTAAAAACAAAAGCGTGTAATGCGTTCATTTATACAAATGAAAATGGAATAGCAACGACCAACTGTTTACAGCCGCAAAGAACCTGTAAACGTATTTAGTCATTAAATATGACGCTTCCCAGTTGACGTCAAAGTCAGTGTGCGTTGTCTAGCACCTGTGTAAAACACAGCTGATATCGAGCTGGAAAAATATTCCCTTCGCAATAACCGAGCCACCCTACGAACAGAAACCGCATAATTCGCAGCTGCTGTTTTGTTGATATTACATTTCCAGTTTTAAGAAACGTGCCGTTTCGCTTTTGTTATTTTTAATTAAGTTTTCAGGCGTTCCTTCAAATAGAACCTGACCGCCCTCTTTACCACCTTCGGGACCGATATCAATGACCCAATCTGCCGATTTAACAACATCAAGATTGTGCTCGATGATCAAAACGGTATTTCCACGTCCGACCAAGCGATTGATAACGCCCATAAGGACATTGACATCTTCAAAGTGTAGTCCTGTAGTCGGTTCGTCAAGGATATAAAATGTATTTCCAGTATCTTTTTTAGAAAGTTCTGTAGCTAATTTTACCCGTTGAGCCTCGCCTCCCGATAAGGTTGTGGAGGATTGACCTAAGGTGATGTAGCCCAAACCTACATCCTGCAGTGTTTTGATCTTTCGATAGATACTCGGTACGTTCTCAAAGAAATCCACAGCATCGTTGATACTCATATCAAGTACATCGGAGATGGATTTTCCTTTATACCGTACTTCTAAAGTTTCTCGGTTATAGCGTTTTCCGTGGCATGTTTCACAAGGAACCTGTACATCGGGAAGGAAATTCATCTCAATGACTTTCAATCCGGCCCCCTGACAGGTTTCACAACGGCCGCCTTTGACATTGAAGGAAAAGCGTCCTGGTTTATAGCCCCTGATCTTAGCCTCTGGCAATTGAACAAACAAGGTTCTGATATCCGAAAATACGCCTGTATAGGTGGACGGATTGGATCGTGGTGTACGGCCGATAGGACTTTGGTCGATCTCGATGACTTTATCAATATGTTCTAACCCTTCAATTTTTTTGAAAGGAAGCGGGGTGGCTTTGGCTCTGAAAAAATGTTTATTCAGAATCGGATATAATGTTCCCGTGATTAAGCTGGATTTGCCTGAACCCGAAACCCCCGAAACAACAATGAGTTTCCCTAATGGAAAAGAGACAGACAGATTTTTTAAGTTATGCCCTGTTGCGCCATGCAATGACAATGTTTTTCCATTGCCCTCACGACGTTTCTCCGGAATCTTAACCTCTTTTGTCCCGTTGAGGTATGCCGCTGTCAGAGAGTCTGATTTGAGGATTTCTGCTGGGGTACCTTCGGCAACTACTGTACCGCCGTGAACCCCTGCAGCAGGACCCATGTCAATAACATGGTCCGCATGTAGGATCATGTCTTTATCATGTTCGACAACAAGGACCGAATTGCCAATATCGCGTAGGTTTTTCAGGGCATTGATCAACCGTTCATTGTCTCGCTGATGTAGTCCGATACTCGGCTCATCCAGAATGTAAAGTACATTCACCAGTTGGGAACCAATCTGTGTTGCCAGACGGATCCGTTGTGCCTCCCCTCCGGAAAGTGTTTTAGCAGTACGATCCAAGGTGAGGTAATTTAAGCCTACGTCCAGCAAGAATCCTAAGCGTGCGCGGATTTCCTTTAAGATCTCTGTTGCAATAATAAGCTGGCGTTCATCAAGTTTGCTTTCTACCTGATCAAACCACTCCTTGATCGATGTAATATCCATCGTGGAGAGCTCATGGATGTTTTTATCCGCTATTTTAAAATGTAAAGACTCTTTTTTCAAACGCGCTCCCGCACAGGTTGGGCAGGTGACTTTCGTCCTGAAATCATCTAAAGATGGGGCTTCATCCGAAGATTTTCCGGAAAACTCTTCCAGCATCTTAAAGATTCCTTCAAATTCAACACGATATTCTCGTGTGCCATAACTGCCATAAGATACTGTTACAACGATAGGCTCTTCCTTATTGCCAAATAAAAGCTGTTCAATCTGTTCTTCGTTGAGCTTTTCAAGTGGCGTTGAAATGGTAAAATCTAATTTTTTTGCGACAGCCTTCAAGACTTCTGAAGTCCAGTTCTCCCGGGTAGGTCCCAAAGGGGCTAAACCCCCTTTTTGGATACTGAGTTTTTTGTCTGGAATAACCGCATTTTTATCAATTTCAAAAATATAGCCCAATCCATCGCATGTTGGACAGGCACCGTAAGGCGAGTTGAATGAGAAAGTGTTGGGCTGCGGTTCATCATATGAGATACCCGATTCAGCATCCATGAGATAACGGCTGTAGAATTGCTCCTGATTATCCTTGGTGGAGACCTTGATAATACCTTTGGCAGTTTTCATCGCCTGCATAACCGAAGTCTGTAGGCGCTTTTTATCTTCACGCTCTACTTTCAAACGATCCACGACGATCTCAATATCGTGAATTTTATAGCGGTCTACCTGCATTTTTGGAACAAGGTCCAAGATCTCTCCATCCACGCGCACCTTCACATAACCTTGTTTACGGATTTGCTCAAACAATTCCCGGTAGTGACCTTTACGGCCTTTAACCACCGGAGCCAAGATATTTAAAGCCTGCCCTTCAAATTCAGTCAAAATACGTTCGATAACCTGATCGTCCGACATACGCTCCATTTTCTTACCGGTCACATAGGAGAAAGCTTCCCCCGCTCGGGCAAATAGTAGACGCATAAAATCATACACCTCGGTAATGGTTCCAACAGTGGACCTGGGGTTTTTGCTGGTGGTTTTCTGCTCAATGGAGATCACTGGACTTAAGCCCGAGATCTTGTCCACATCCGGACGTTCCATGCCGCCCAAAAATTGACGGCTGTAGGCACTGAATGTCTCCATATACCGACGTTGTCCTTCAGCATAAATGGTGTCAAAAGCCAAAGAAGACTTTCCGCTGCCACTTAAACCTGTAATAACAACCAATTCATTTCTCGGAAAAGAAATATCTATATTTTTTAGATTATGCGCACGCGCTCCAAATACCTGAACTTCACTTTGTTCGCCCAAATCTGGGCTTCTTTTTACTGCCATGAAAACTCCTTAAAGTCCCTGTTGAGGGATAAAATGCAAAACATGCAAAATTACAGATTTTAAAGGAATTATGCGAGCCAATCTGACTTTTGGAATAAAATGTGATATACAAGTGATTTAAAAAAATAATGTACCTTGCACAGTAAATCTAAATTTATGCGAAAATACGACGTCAGCAAACAAGAGAAGCAATCGATCGACGATATCGTCCAATTTTGGAAGAAAGAAAACCTGTTGGATGAACAAAAAGCGAACGAGCTGATGGATAGTTTGGACGTAAAAAGTTTTGACTGGGGACAACTGGCGAGATATGCTTTTTGGATTGCCTTGGCTTCTTTGGTCTTTGCTGTTTTTTCGTTGTTTACAGATGCATCATTCTTGGCCTTTGTCGATACACTTTACGAAGCACCTAATATCCTATTTTGCTTCTTTTTTGCTGCTGTGGCCGTATTATTCTATACGCTGGGTTTTCGGTATAAGAAACGATATCCTTATAAAAATCTATCCACTGAAACGATGATGCTGATTGGGGTTTTTGGAACAGCAGCCTGCATCGGATTTATGGGTAAAGTATTGGATAAAGATACGATGCATTATTCCTTGTTATTTTTACTCTCTGTTGCAATTTATGGCTTTCTGGCCGTTAAGCTTGACAGTAAACTGATTTGGACCTTTATGCTTTTGGCTTTGGGGGTATGGTTTGCGACCGAGACGGCCTACCATAGCAATTGGGGCTTTAAGTTTTGGGGAATGAATTACCCACTTCGTTTTACCATCTTCGGAGCGCTGCTAACCGCTTTGGCTGTTTGGGTTCAACCGCGGTTCGAACGCCTGCAAATCTTTCAGCCTATCAGTTACATTGTAGGGTTGATCTACCTGATGGTCTCCTTGTGGACCCTATCTATTTTTGGGAATTATGCTGATTTCTATGAATGGACGACAGTACGTCAATACCATATGTTCTATTGGGGTATCTTATCCACTGCCGTGTCGGCATTCTTGGTTGTCTACGGCTTAAAGGCTAAAGATAATGTAAGCAGGGAAGTGGGATTTGTATTTTTAGTACTTAATATCTATACCCGATATGTGGAGTATCTCTGGGATAATATCAATAGAGCCGTATTCTTTTTAATTTTAGCGGTGTCCTTTTGGTTTGTCGGTCGTTGGGCAGAGAAATTATGGAACAAGCGGAAAGAAGAGATTGCCGGATAATCCTTAAAATTGAATCGTAAATCCGACTGCTCTATGTGAACTGATACTAAGCTTGGGATCCAGGCTTAAGTATTTTCGGATTCGGGTAATAAAGACATCCATACTCCTTCCGGTAAAGAAATCTGCATTTCCCCATACCTTTTCAAGAATTTCTTCGCGTGTGACAAGTTGACCATTGTGTTGCGACAGAAATAGGAGAAGTTGCGATTCACGTTCAGTAAGCTTATATTGTTTCGAAGCATGGCTTAATAATAACTGTTCGGGATAGAAAATATACGTACCTATGGCAATCGATTTTGGGGTACTATTTTTCTGATTTCGCTTTAATATATTCTGTATGCGAAGTAACAGTTCTTCAGGATCACAAGGTTTGGTGATATAATCATCGGCACCGATTTTTAGTCCCGTGAGCTTATCTATTTTTTGCTCCTTGGCTGTTAAAAAGATAAATGGCAACGTGGGGTATAGGGCGTTGATTTCTTTAGCCAGGCTAAAACCACTAATTTGAGGAAGCATAACATCCAGTATAACCAGATCGTAATCGGCTAGCTGCTGGAAATTTTCCGTAAGATCATTGGGCTGCGCTATCCAGTCTATGTTAAATGTGGATAGCTCAAGGTATTGCTTGAGCATAAAACCAAAATCTGGGTCATCTTCCACGAGTAGTATTTTGTTCATATGCTATTTTCAGTCGTTAATGTATTGATTGTCTATTCCCTATTTTGTTTTCGCTGATCATCCCTGCTGCTGATCATGATGTCTGTGATTGAATAGCAACGAGGGGCAGCTGAATTTTAAACGTAGTGCCTACATCGGGCTTGCTGGTTACTGTAAGCTGCCCGTGATAACGATCCACGATTGTCTTAACAAGAAAAAGACCGATTCCCAAACCTTTGCTGTCGTGAATATTGTTTTTTTGGATGCGGTAAAACTTGTCGAAAATATAAGGTAACTCGGACTCCGCCATGCCGTAACCATTATCCTGTATATAAATCGAGAGTTTACCTTTCTGATCCTCAAAAGAGATATTAATCCAAGTTGCACCATATTTTACGGCATTGTTCATCAGGTTTTGAAATAGTGTTGTCGCATCATTTAGGCTCAGGCATAATTTACCGTCAGGCAAGGGGCTTAATTGGAATGCGATAGCCGGATTGGTCAATTGAAAGTCTTCGAAAATAGCGTGTAGTTCTCTGTTGGTAATAGGACGCTGATCCCTTGTTTGAAGGTTCTCGCTCAGTGGGTTGAGGGTTTGTTCGAGACGGTTTGCCTGACGTTCAATGACCGTTATGATATTGTCGTCTGTTGATTTCCGTAGTGTTTTAGCTGCAATCTTCAAGGTTGCGATTGGCGTTTTGAGCTCATGAGAAATATTGTCAACGACATCGTGTAGCACGCTGATTTGTTTCTGCTGTTTTCTGAGATTCTGAATGGTTCTATAAAAAAGCCAAAGGAAGGCGACAAGAATAAAAAGGGTGCTCAACAGAAGCGAAGTAAGTTCTTTGAATAATATCCAGTTGAGATTCGTCACCTCAAAGGATGTCTTCCTATGTACAAGAAAGGTATATAAGATTTCTTTGCTTTGGATGCTGTTTTCGATTTTCTGTGTTTCTGTTTTTTCTGTTATCCACTCGCTTGAGGAAAGTTCAACGGGCTGCCGAAAAGCTCCAGACGTTGTGTAAATGGTAATGGGACCCGCTGCGATCTGTTTTTCTAAGCTCTTGAAATAGATGCCCAAAATTTCTTTTTTCAGGATGACATCCATTCCAAGTGGCTGAAATAGACTGTCGACATATTGTGTTAGCCTCTGGGATGTTTTATGTGCATTTGCACTGTAAAGTCCTTTCAGTTTTTCGGCCGTAATCTCATTTTTAACCAATTTGATATAATAGTCTCTGGCAATGTCCTTACTCATTAAATCATCATCAAAAAGCTTGTCATTGTCATGAAGCTTGCCAAGCTTACTTTTCACAGTGGCAAAAATATCGCGCTGTTTGAGCTGATAGGTATTATACAATTGATACCCCTGTATGCCGATAAGTACAGCAAAAAACAGCGTAAAGAGGACGATGTAACTTTTGGGCTTCAATTCCATACACAAATATAACTGCTGACGGCTAAGATAATATACCTTAACGCAGCATTAACCCTTTGTTAACTATCATTTGCTTGAACTATAGGCACTTTTGAAGCATAGAATATCAGCGTATTAAATGGCCGCGGTTGTCAAATATGGATGACCACAAACTGGCCTATGTGTTACAAAACATAAATTCTAACAAATAGAATAATGCGGATAAGCTATACTAGAATTTAAAGACTAATTATTTGTAGATGAAATTGATCCTATTTTTTCTGGCTTTCCCCTTGTTGCTTTCGGCACAGACCAAACAAATCGGGGGGCAAGTACAGGATGCAAACAAAATTGTGCTGGCGGGAGCGACCGTTATGCTATTGGATAGCAACTATCAGGAGATCCGGGAAGTAAAGACGGACCATTTTGGAAAATTTATACTTATGCTGGATCATCCTAGTGGCTACTATCTACGAACAACCTATCTAAACTTCAAGTCTCAGGAACTTTTTTTTCACAGCGATACCATTTCACGCCCTTTCTTGCTTGAACTTCTTCCCGAAGCAAAGGTACTCGAAGAAGCACAAGTCGTCGGTCGCGCTCCCAGATTGATCCGCAAGTTGGACCGCTTGGAATTTAACGTTCAGAATTCAAATCTTTCAGCGCTCAACAGCTGGGACATTTTGAAGCGTACGCCATTGGTGATGGTGAATGGTGCGGATTTAATGGTCCGTGGAAGCAAAAATATTGTTGTCCTCATTAATGAACGAAAAGTGATGCTCACGGGGGATGAACTGAAAACCTATCTGGAGAATACAGCAGGCAGCGACGTGCAATCGATAGAGGTTATTACCAACCCGCCAGCAAAATATGAAGCTGAGGGAAGTACGATTATCAATATTAAACTTTCTAAATCGAACCTATATGGCTACAGAGGCTCAGCGGTTGCATTGGCCGAAAAAAGCAGTACCTGGAAGCAACTGTTTGGACTAACCCAGTATTATAAAAATGAAAAAATCAATCTTCGTGGTACCTATAACTTCGGAAGAGGGACATACGCACGCTATGAAACGAATTATGTGTATTATCCGAACGAGCAAACCTCATGGGAAGGTGTAATGGATAGATTTGATACCAATAACAGTCAGAACAGCTATGTGTTTTCGATAGACTATACACCCGATACAACCTGGACAGTCAACGCCGGATTAAATGGATATTACGGACCGAAAACCTATGGCATCTATGAGGTACCCACGATCATATACGATAAAAATCATGTGCAGGAGTCCAGTTATTTTACCACCAATGATCATCAACGATCGGCAAAAACGAATAACCTCTATCTTCAGGTAACAAAGAAACTTAATCCCCAATGGAGCATAAACTGGTCATCCTATTTTACAGATAACCATTCTACCAACGATCAGGATGTTTTGACGGCACTGCGATTTAAGGGGGAGGAACCTACAGACACCCGATTTATCAGTAATAATGAAAATAAAAACCGGCTTTTTTCTTCACAGATAGATTTCACCGGGAAAATAAAGAAACTGGGGCTGGAGTTTGGTGGGAAATTCAGCGATGTAAAAACAACAAGCACCCTTGCTTTTTCCGATGATGAATCCGGTACTCTTCAGCACCGACCCGACAAGAGCAGCGTGTTTGATTACAAAGAACGGAATATAGCTGTATATACCTCATTCGATTATGCTTGGAAGAAATGGAGCTGGAAAGCTGGTTTAAGGGGCGAATATACCAATTTGGAAGGTATTGTGTCCGAACCAGCTGATATCAATAAGCGTGATTATTTTGTGCTCTTCCCGACATTTTACATGCAATATGCCTTGGCTGACGATCAGCAGTTCGGCTTTTCTTATGGAAAGCGTATTAGTCGCCCAGCATACTCTTGGCTTAATCCGGCTAAGTCCTACTATAATCGCTTTTCCTATTTTCAGGGAGATCCACGTTTAAGGGCGACGATCGTCCATAACCTCAATCTGACCTGGACCAAAAACAACTGGAATATCGATCTATTTTACCGATTTGAGAAGTGGCCGAATATGGAAATTTCCCGTCAAGATAACAACAATCACCAGTTGATTTTCCAATATACCAATATCAAGAAAGGACAAGGGGCGGGTATAGACCTGGGTAAGAGTTTTCAGCTGACAGGACGCTGGGGAGTGAACCTCCAGTTGGAAGGAATGTATAACGAGAATTACTTTATGGGGACTGATGATGTATTGCACAAGAATGATGTGTATATCGGCAACGGAAACGTAAGTACCAACTATGTACTGCATAAAGATGCTGGCTGGAACCTTGAACTGGGTAACACATTTACATCCCCGACGATACAAGGGCCATTTAAAATAACAGGATATTCAAGTACCTATGTGACGACAAATCGAAAGTTCTTTAAGAAGAAATTTGAAGTGAATCTATCATTTATGGACATTTTCAAAACAGAAAAAATGACGATATCATCCAAGTATGGCGACCAAAACAACTTTTATAAAGATTACCGCGATACTAGAAAGGTGAATCTGACGCTGCGGTATCATTTTGGAAACCAGAAGGTCAAGAGCAGCAATCAGCCTACAAGAACAGAAGAGCAGAATCGCTTGTAAATCGGTTAATTTTGACGAAGTCAAATCCTGTTGCAGATGCTATTTACTTGGTATATCCCCATGCGCCGGTAAAGAGAATAATACCGCATGGATCAAAAATAATAATCCTCCACATCGAATGTGGAGGATTATCAGATGCCAGGAAAGTATTTTCTTAGTTTATTTTCAGTGAATACGTGATATTGATACCGCCAGCGGCAAGCATATCATGTACTGAGCAATATTTTTTAACGGCCAGTTCAGCCGCTTTAGCTGCTTTTAGCTCATCAATTTCGCCTTTTAGGAAAAAATTGATGTGGATATCTGTAAATACCTGCGGGATTTCTTCGCGTCGTTTTCCTTCCACTTCGACCTGGATATCGTCAATTTGCTGGCGTTGTTTTACCAGTATGCTATGGAGGTCAAAGACGCTACAAGAACCCAGTGCCATTAAAACCAATTCCATTGGACGAACACCTTTTCCTTCGCCGCCGATAGCTTCCGAGCCATCGATGTTGACTTTGACAGGAGATAATTCACTGCTGGCTTCGAAATGCACAGCTTGGTTGACACGGTTTAATTTGATTTTCATCTTATTTTATTTTATTCTTTTTTGCTCGTTTAGACTCCTTTTTCAATCCATACGAGGGTTTTGTTGTTCAATCTATACTAAACAAATATACAAAAAAGGCAGACGATTATTCGTCTGCCTTTTGTCAGTATGTAGATAACTGTTTATTTTGTGACGGTATCGGGCAGTTTGACACCGCGATATTTCGCTACATCAACTTGTGGAATCTTTGAGCCATATTTAGAATTGATGGCACTGATAAAGATGTTCGCCATTAGGGCGTTTCCAATTGGTGTTAAGTGAATACCATCTAAAGAGAATGCATTTCCGGTAATGTATTTTGCACTCACCGCTAGTCCGTTGATACGAACACCTCCTTTTACATTATTCAAGAACTCATGCACATCAGCTAAAGCTAGACCTTTTGAATTTGCAGCAGCTTTAATGGCTGCATTATACTCGTTGATACGTTGTACGACCGTTGCCGTTTCGCTTACATCAAGTACGTATTTGTCTTCGACGGGATTCAGCGGGTGTAAACCGTACGGAATTTGTGCAGCATTTGGTTTTCCCAATAATCCTGTTGAGGAGAAAGGAAGGACAAAATAATCTTGATCGGTAGCTGCACGGGGACCTGACTTGGTTGCTATGTAGATATTTGTTACCGGTGTCGGCGGATTTGTTGCATTGACAGCTGCCAATAAAGCAGCACGGGTTACCGTTGTAAAATAGGGTGTTGCTGTTACATCTGGAATTGTTGCTAGTACTCCTTTTTGTCCGCCAGCGGTTAATGTCGTCACATAGTTACCCAATAATGATGTGAATAGCGCAGTGGAGGTTAATGTTGATGTAGGTCCATCTTCTACGCCACCATTTGTAGCCCAGCCTAAGGCATCGTTGTTACCTAGGGCGAAACTAAAAAATGTGTGATTTTGAGCTGTGGAGTAAGCAAAATATGTTTTCATCGCATCTGCATCAGGCAGCAAGCGTTCGAAATACATATTTCCAGCCTGTGATCCTATTCCAGCTACAAAAGCCATATCCATACGCATGCCCGGTACACCAAGGTTGTTGATCGGGTCGGTATATTTTGTCAATAATTTTGGTGAAGCTGAGCGGTAGGCCAGTTTATCCGTTACCTGTGCCGTTACAGGCTGGCCATTGACGAGCGCTGTAAGTGTAATATAACCAGAACCATTGGCTTGATCTTCACTGAAAAATGGCGATTTGAACTCACCACCACCGACTTGTTTTAACTGTTCGGCAATTAAATTGGGATAGGCTACCTTTTGACCTTCCAGATACAGTCCGCCATCCGCATACCCAGCAGTCAATGAATTACCGATGGCAACATATTTTGAAAAATTAAGCGATCCTGCCGAAGGCGTATATTCTTCCAAAGTAGGTTTACATGAGGCGATCGCTAATAGTGCTAACGCCGCAGCTATATAAAGTTTGTTTTTTTTCATCTTAGTCAAATTTGGCTGTTAATTACCATTTATAACTTACACCAATACCGGGAGCAAAAATATTTGTCGCATATGTACCTGAAAGATGGCTCTCCACATTGGTTGATGGACGAGCCACAATGCGTTGATAAGCGAAGGAACCTGTGACATCAATTTTTGGCGATGGTTTTACCGTAAAACCTCCAGATATCAAATATCTTGTGTTATCTGGTGTCTCCGGATAGACATAGGCGCTCTGTTGGACCGGTGTTGCGATCACACCGCCACCTATACGTAATTGCAGGCGGTCGGAAGCAATATATTCCAATCCTGCTTTAATAGATCCTGCTTTGTCGTATTTTTTTGGTGAATGGGTATCTTGCAATACAGGTGTGTTTTCTTTGTAATCGAAATCTAGGGCTTTATATATGTCGTAGTTAATGAGCGTTGCATCAAGAGCCATCTTCAATTTCTCCGAAATAGGGAAGGCGATGCCCGCGGCAAATGTCGAAGGAAGCGGTAGCTCAGCACTGAATTTGTTACCTGCAGGAAAATTGCTAGCCACCGATTCAGGCACGTCAAAAGTTGCATCACCATTTTTAAGTTTAGTGACAACTTTAGATCGGTAACTTACCGATATTGCAAATTCGTCTTCTAGGTTATAATGGATACCAACGTTATAACCTGTGCCAGTTCCGGTTCCTTTTAGGGTCGCCAATCCGGCGTGACCATCTGGGTAAAATACCGGAACAGAATTCTCGAGGTCTACGGTACCAATGTTGTATACAAAACCACCACCAACACTAAAATTTTCAGTCAGTTTGAAACTTAATGTAGGCTGAATATAAATTGCACGAAGCGAAAGGCTAACCAAACTGAATTTACCTACCCAATCTTTTCCCCAATCGACGGCTCCACCATAAGGAGTGTAGACGCCAATACCTGCTTTCCACCAGGAGTTTTTAGGGCCGAATGCGGCAAATAATGAAAAAGGAGTTGAAATCTGATTTCTAGTATGATAAACAACTGTACTTCCAACCTCTTGAAATGCAGATTTATACATGACAGCATTACCGGCAATCGAAATGGCATTGTGGTCCATTTTTGCTAAGGCGCCCGGACTATAGAAAATGGAAGATTCATCTAAAAAGTAAGCAGAGCCTGCTCCCCCCATTCCCACTGCCTTGGGACTTTGTAGATTCACTTGTGATCCTTGTGCAAACAGGAGTGACGGACTTGCACAAAGTATTGAGAATAGTAGTTTCTTCATACTAGTGTTTATTGTTTGGTTAACATTCCTCTATCAAATACAATGCTAACATAATAAATGTTTGACTAAAATTAATAAATGTTGTGTAATATTTTTTTTGCTCGTACCTTTAAGTGCAAGGATACTAAAAATTAAACGATCATATTATATGGCTACAATCACTTTTAAAGGCAATCCAGTAAACACAAAAGGCAGTTTACCACAAGTTGGCGAGCAAGCTCCTGATTTTAAATTAACT
The DNA here is from genome assembly GCF_039511225.1 of Sphingobacterium multivorum. Classification (NCBI taxonomy): domain Bacteria; kingdom Pseudomonadati; phylum Bacteroidota; class Sphingobacteriia; order Sphingobacteriales; family Sphingobacteriaceae; genus Sphingobacterium; species Sphingobacterium multivorum. The sequence goes on along the minus strand of NZ_CP154261.1, from coordinate 5,470,682 downwards.
GCAGGCGATCTTTCCGATAAATCTCTAGCGGATTTCAAAGGAAAAAAAATTGTATTAAATATTTTCCCTAGTGTAGACACCGGAACTTGTGCCGCTTCCGTACGTGCATTTAATAAAGAAGCATCGCAGTTAGATAATACTGTTGTGTTATGTATATCGAAAGATCTACCTTTTGCACAAGGTCGTTTTTGTGCAGCAGAAGGTCTAAATAATGTGGTGACATTATCGGAGTATAAAGATTCAAACTTTTCAGATGCTTATCAACTGGCTATTGCGGACGGACCGTTGGCAGGTTTGTTGAGCCGTGTTGTCATTACATTGGATGAAACTGGAAAAGTGTTGTATGAAGAGCAAGTTGCAGAAATTGCTGACGAGCCAAACTATGCGGCAGCGATCGCATCTTTGAATTAAGAATAACTTTGGAATAATCTAAAAAGCCTTTGCTTATGCAAAGGCTTTTTAGTTGATGTATATTCGCTAATTATAACTAAGCGAATGTTTATCTTGTTTTTTCTAATGCTTGCAAGATGTCGTTGATGATATCTTGTTGGTCTTCTAGCCCCACAGACAGGCGGATGCTGCCCGGTTTGATGCCTAAGTTCAAGCGTTCATCTTCTGACAATTTTGAGTGTGTGGTGGAGGCTGGATGCGTCGCGATTGATCTTGAATCTCCTAGATTAGAGGTGTATAAAATCATTTCCAAATGATCCACAAAGGCTTTTGCTCGCTCAAAACCACCTTTGACAACAAAGGTTACAATACCGCCACCAGCTTTCATTTGTTTTTTTGCCAGCTCATATTGTGGATGGCTTGGTAAAAATGGATATTTTACATCCTCAATTTCCGGATGATTTTCCAATGCCTCGGCCAAAGCCAATGCGTTGGAACAATGGCGGTCCATACGAATGCCCAGCGTGTCTAAACTTTTTGATATGATCCATGCATTGAATGGGGAGAGTGCTGGACCTGTATGACGAATGAAGAACATCAATTTGTCGATTAGCTCTTGTTTTCCAACCACAATTCCACCTAAGACACGACCTTGCCCATCCATATATTTGGTGGCCGAATGGATAACCAGGTCAAATCCATATTGAATCGGTTTCTGAAGATAAGGCGTAGCAAAGCAGTTGTCGATCGACAGAATGATATGGGGATATTTCTCTTTGAATTTACCCAACCATTCCAAATCAACCAGTTCCAAACCAGGATTGGATGGCGATTCCAAAAAGATGATTTTCGTATTGGGTTGAATCGCTTTTTCCCATTCTTCAGGATTAGCAGCGTCTACGTAAGTTGTGGTAACACCCCAACGTGGGAAGAGTTCCGTAAATAACTGATGCGTGGAACCGAATATCGCGCGTGAAGAAACGATATGGTCTCCACTTTCGATAATGCCTGCAAAGGAGGCAAATACTGCTGCCATACCTGATGCAAAAGATAACCCTGCCTCTGCGCCTTCAAGAATACAAACTTTGTTGATGAACTCAGAAGTATTTGGATTGGCATAGCGGGAATAAATCATTGCATCCTCTTCGCCAGCAAAGACCGCCCGACCTTGTTCAGCGCTGTCGAAGATAAAACTTGATGTAAGGTATAAAGGAGTCGAATGTTCGCGAAGTGCTGAACGATCGACCTGTTCACGTATGATTTTAGATTGATCTTGTTTCATGATGTGTAAAGGTACGAGATGAAATTTTTATATTCATATAATTAGCAATGAAATAACCCCTTTTTATAAAAAAAAAAGACTATCGCCGTCTATTATATTCCTTTTGCCTTATTTTTCCTATTCAAAGGACGTAGACACGATGCGAAGAGGAGGTGAAGAAGATAACAGACTCTTGAACAAAAAAAGCCGGTACATGTACCGGCCTCCTCTTTTACCTTAAACTAACCTATTTTTTAACGAATTGCATCACAACGATGTCGCCAGAGATGAACGTTAACTCGTTATCCCGTACATCGAAGTTTGTCGTAGACTTTAAACCATTCATAAATTCGTTGTAAGCTGCATTCTCACAGTGCATCATGGTTGAAACCAATTTATCACCAATTTTGATCGAATTGCCTTTTTCACTTTCGTAGGTTCCACCAATACCATTACAACCATTGTTGCCATCTACTTTATGGTCTTTTGTATTGAAAGTCAATGTTGGAATTTTGTCCTTAAATAAATCCTTAAGTTGTTTTCCTGCTGTCTCTGCTGTGGTCAAGGATTTAAGTTCCCAGGTGCCTTCCAAAGATGCATTGTCCACTGTGCTCGGTTTTTGGACGGTAGTAGCCGTGTCGCCGGAACCTGTTGCCTCAGCTTTTTTTCCAGTTGTGTTACATGCGATTGTTGAAAACGCCAATGCAACCGCTAAAATCATTAAATTTCCTCTCATAATCATTTTTAATAATATAAAACTTTTGTTATTTCGTCAGTATCTATACCCATGAAAGCAACCCGAACTTCTTTCTGGTCAATACGCTAGCGTAGCGAGCTCATTGATACGACAGATACGTTCAGAAAAAACATTCCTTTTTCTGCCCTATACTTATAATTATCATGCCAATCTCAAGGATAGCCTAAGCGAGTATCTAGTCGAACGCTGCTAACTATCTTATCCTCTATTAATAAAGGATGGATGATTTTTGTTTGATCAATAAGCGAAAGAATCTGATTTTTCAGGAAATTAGCGTGAAAAAAGGACGAAAAATTAAAAGATTGGCTGTAAAAAGCAGCATGGATAGATTGGAATACTTATTTTAATCAATCGATTGATTTGATCAAAAAATACGATTTGACCCAAGAATACATCCTAATGGAGCTGAGCATCGCTCGGTTTTGTACGCAAATGTTACATACAGCATTTTGCAAAACTTCTTATCTTAGGGCTTTACAACCTAATTTTCTAGCACATAAATATAGACTATGTTGACAATCTTGTTATCCTCCATTTTACTTTCCAGCGGGCCTGTAGCCAAATCAGATACTTTAAAAGCTTACGGGGCTCTGCCAACCGAGCGTCAATTAAAGTGGCAGGAGATGGAAACGTATTGTTTGATTCATTATACGCCGACAACTTTCCAAAATAAGGAGTGGGGCTATGGTGATGCACAACCCTCATTATTTAACCCTTCGGCTTTTGATGCAAATCAAATTGCTAAGGCAGCTGCAGCAGGTGGTTTCAGGGGCTTAATTAGTGTAGCAAAGCACCATGACGGATTCTGTTTGTGGCCAACCAAGACAACATCCTATAGTATCGCTTCTTCACCGTGGGAAAACGGGAAAGGGGATATGGTCAAAGATTTTATGCAAGCGACCCATCGGAATGGGATGAAATTTGGTGTATATCTTTCTGCTTGGGACCGTCACGATGAGCGTTACGGCACACCGGCCTATGCCGATGCCTACAGACAGCAGCTGACCGAACTGATGAGCAATTATGGCCCATTGTTTACGTCATGGCACGACGGAGCAAATGGCGGTGATGGCTTTTATGGTGGACATGAAGGGAAGCGTATCATCGATCGAACAACATACTATGAGTGGCATGAAAAAACGTGGCCTATTGTAAGAAAATTACAGCCTGAAGCCGTTATTTTCTCAGATATCGGTCCGGATATGCGTTGGGTGGGCAATGAAAAAGGATTTGCTGCTGAAACATCATGGGCAACATTTACGCCGATTGGCTTAAATGGAAAAGTCGCTGTACCTGGTGCGACAGAATCACACAATGCCGAAACAGGCGACCGTAACGGTAAATATTGGATACCTGCTGAATGTGACGTACCACAACGTCCGGGATGGTTTTATCATGAAGAACAAGATAGCCGTGTAAAAACACCCAATCAGCTTTTTGAGATCTATTTAAAATCAGTTGGAAGGGGAGCATGTATGAATCTTGGCTTAGCACCGATGCCTTCTGGTACATTACATGAGAATGATGTGAAGTCGCTGCAGGCTTTTGGAAAAAAAGTGAAGGAAACTTTCCGTACCAATTTAGCCAAAGGAGCGACCATCACGGCATCCAATACCCGTAATAGTGATTCAAAATCCTATGGTACTTCCTTTATTACAGATAACGACCGATACAGCTATTGGGCAACAGACGATTCTAAAACATCGGCTACATTGGAAATAAAATTAAAATCCCCTGCTAAGTTCGACCTAATTCAGTTGCGGGAGAATATTAAGTTGGGACAACGTATAGATAGTGTCTCCATTGAACGTTGGGAAAATAACAGCTGGAAGCCTTTGGCCAAAGCAACAAGTATCGGTGCAAACCGCCTCATCAAACTCGAGCAACCTCAAACTGCAAGTAAACTACGTCTTCATGTTTATGCTCCGGTAGCAATCACGCTCAGTGATTTTGGACTGTTCAAGGAGTACAACGAACCCTTTGCATTTAATACCAAAGAGGTGAAAAAGCTGACAGGGTTTAAGATTTCGACGGGAAGATCCAATAATAATGCTTATTTATCTGACGGAAAACCAAGTACTTTTGCGACTGTTGCCGATCAAGGTGTAATCGTTGTCGCTACAGATAAACCTGTTTCTGGTATCGGCTTCCTTCCTCGTCAGGATGGAAAGAACGTAGGGACACCAACACATTATAAAATATCAACTAGTACTGACGGGAAAACATGGACCCTTGTTAAAGAAGGTGAGTTTTCCAATATTAAGGCGAATCCGATTTTGCAACAGGTGTTTTTCGATACGAACAGCGCAACCAAGTTTATCAAATTTGAACCAAAACAATTTATCGATGGCAATGAATTAGCCATAGCGGAATTTGAATTGTATGGTAAATAGATTTTTAATGCTTATCGTGGTATGCATATGTCATACCACGATACTTTTTGCTCAACAAAATCCACTCGTACTTTGGTATAATAAGCCCGCGAAGGTTTGGGAAGAGACCTTGCCATTAGGAAACGGACTCATCGGCATGATGCCAGATGGAAATCCTAGTCATGAAAAGATCGTACTCAACGAGATTAGTATGTGGTCGGGCAGTCCAGAGGATCCCAATAATTATGAAGCCTATAAAAATGTTGAAGCTATTCAGGCGCTGCTTAAGGCCGGTAAAAATGATGAAGCCGAAAAATTGGTCAATGAAACTTTTGTGACCAAAGGCAAGGGGTCTGGTTTTGGTAATGGGGCAACGGTTCCCTACGGCTGTTATCAGCTGTTCGGCGACCTTATACTCGATTATAAATTGCCTGCTGGAACGATCGAAGGTTACAAGCGTTCCCTGGACTTAGCGACAGCCTCTGCACAAACTTCATTCAAGATCAATGGACAGCAAGTCCAACGCCGTTATTATACTTCTTTTGACAACAATGTCGGTGTTATCCAATTAAGCCAAGGCAAAGATGTGGTACAGCAGTTAGGCATATCATTCCAGCGCCAGGAAAATATTGACCGTTATACCTTGTTGGACGATGGGATTCTGGTTGAGGGATCTTTGCCTGATGGAAAAGGTGGTAAAAATCTGAAATTCGTTGGATTTATTCAGGTTAAAGGTAAAAATCTGCAGATCAACAAAAAGGATAAAACCTTAGAGGTGTCGGCAAATGGTGGTCTTACGATCTATTTCTCAGCAAGTACTTCCTATTATGGAAAGGACCCCTTACCTGTTGTCAAAGCAGCGGTTAAAGCAGCAAAAACTGCTGAAGAACAAAAGGTATATCGGGATCATCTCGCTGCGTATCAAAAGGTCTTCGATCGGGTAAGTCTCAATCTGTATGGAAATACAGTGAATAACGCTATTCCGACCAATGAACGCATTGCTAATTTTTATAAAAATCCGGTTCAGGATCCCGATTTGGCAACAATTTATTATCAATACGGAAGGTATTTGAATATTTCAAGTGCTGCCCCGAAAAATACAAAAGCACTCCCGCCAAACCTTCAGGGACTATGGGCTAATCAGATCAATACGCCTTGGAATGGTGATTATCATCTCAACATCAATGCACAAATGAATCATTGGGGCGTGGAGGTTAATAATCTGAGCGAGTATCATAAGCCTTTTATCGAAATGATAAAACGGATTGCAAAGACAGGTGAGCAGACTGCAAAGGCATACTATAATGCACCGGGGTGGGTGGTCTATATGATGACGAATATCTGGGGCTATTCCGCTCCGGGTGAGCAGGCTTCCTGGGGAGCCAGTACGGCATCGGGCTGGCTATGTAATCATCTCTGGGAACATTATCTGTTCACCGGCGATAAAAATTACCTCAAAGAGATTTACCCGATATTAAAAGGAGCAGCCGTATTTTATGATCACACACTTGTTCAGGATCCTAAAACCGGATGGTGGGTCACTTCACCGTCGGTGTCGCCGGAAAATGCTTTCCGAATGGCCAATGGAAAAGTTGCTGCGGTTGTGATGGGACCTACCATTGACAATCAGATCGTACGGGAGTTGTATCAGGCAGTAATTCAAGCGGATTCTATCCTGGCGATGAACGACAGTTTTGCCGGTACCTTGAAAACAAAGCTGAAGGATATCCCTCCGCCTGTAGTCGTTAGCCCATCCGGGCGTGTCATGGAATGGCTCGAAGACTATCAGGAAGTTGAACCTAAACACCGACATGTATCGCATTTATATGGTTTGTATCCTGCGGCATTTATCTCGCCACAGACGACACCTGAATGGGCTGAAGCTGCACGTAAGACTTTAGCTGTGCGCGGCGATGAAGGAACGGGCTGGTCGAGAGCTTGGAAAATATTGTTTTGGGCCAGATTACAGGATGGCGATCATGCACTCGAAATTCTAAGGCAGTTGCTTAAACCCGCTTTTACCAATGAAACAACGTATCAAGGAGTCGGAGCGGGCACTTACCCCAATCTGTTCTGTGCGCATCCGCCTTTTCAGATCGATGGAAACTTTGGTGGTGCAGCCGGGATCGCCGAGATGTTGATACAGAGCCACAATGGTTATATCCATCTATTACCTGCTCTACCCAAAGCCTGGTCAAAGGGCGAAGTTAAGGGACTTAAAACCCGAGGCAACTACACCGTAGACATCAAATGGGAAAATGGAAAGGTTTCCGATTTGCGGATTAAAGGTAAAAAAGGAAAGCTTCGTCTATTTGAAAACGGAAACTATAAAGATTATGAAGTTCGTTAAATATTTTTGCTTGATTTCTGTGCTGGCCTTGGGGACGACAGCCTGTACCCAAAAGTCCGAATCGGCGAAGACAGCCGCCTTGTTGAATAGCTTTAGCTATAAGATAACTGGAAAAACCACTGCCGCGAACGGAACTCAGGTGAGCCTCGTCGATCACGACAATAAACTGCAGCAATTTGTAAAAACACAGGTTGCTAATGGGCAATTTGTTTTGGAAGGTGAATTGGCTATGGCCGGATTTTATGATATTCAGATAAAGGGTATGGAGCCTTATACGTTATTTGTCGAAGGCGGGAGTGAATATGATTTGAGTGAAAATCAGGGCAAGTTTACCTTGACAACCTCTTCGCAGAATGCGAACGATTTTGTGCAGTTCAATGCAGCCTACCAAAAGCGTGAACAGGAGGAAAAAAATAAAACGGCAAATAAAAGCCAAAGGGTAAGGCAGTTGGAGAGCCAGCTGCCTTCGATGGCTGCAAGAAATGACGGTTCCTATGAAAAAACAGTGGATGAAATACAGCGCTTAAGTGGCAATACAGCATTTAATCCACGCACACTATACGCCGATTTTATTCTCGATAGTACCCATCGTTCATCCTTGGTATTGCCTTATTTTTTTAAATACATCTCCTTGGATCAGACGAACTATAAAAAATTCGATGCCGCATTGCTGAGTTTTAATGCAGATTTACAGAAGCATCCTTATTTTAAGTTTGCCCGTGAAAAGGTCGATAAGGTGAAAGACTTCTATGAAAATATGCCTGTATTTCCTGCTATTAGCCCGATGAATGTAGAACGGGATAGTTTGAATTTGAAGGATTTTTCAAAAGCTAAAATGCTGATTGCCGCGTTTTGGAAAACTTCCAATACAAATAGTAAGGCGGATATAGAGATGTTACGGAAAAAAGAATCTCAGTTGAACGCTATGGGGGTAAGGGTTATCTATTTTTCGCTGGATAAGGATCTGGATAAATGGATCAAATCAAGTAAGGATCTCGCCCTAGGTAAGCAGAGCTATTTTTTGAATTATAACGACCAAGCAACGATGGAAAATGATTTTGGTATAGATCGTACGCCAAGTTATCTATGGATAAATCCACAGACCTTCCAAATCCTATCCTTGAGTGGTGAGGATCCAGCAATGCCACAGTTTTTAGGGAAGGTAAAGGAATTTCTTGTTAAAAATTAACGATTATTGTCTTAAAAAATCTTACATTTGAATTAACTGTTTAATATTTGTTATTTCAATACGTAATGAAAGTCGTTCAATTTACAGTTCCGGTTGTTTATCAAGGATCTATTTGTGTGCAGGAAGATATTCTGCCTTCATTCTATAGCAACTACCACCGACACAAGGAAATCCAGCTGACCTACATTTTGAAGGGGCGGGGAACCTTTATGATTGGCAACTTTACACACAGTTTTGAAGAGGACGAAATCTATATCGTTGATGCGGACGAACCGCATATGTTCAAAACAGGGGAGGATATAAAGGATGGTATTCATGCCATCCATATTTTTTTCGACTACGAACATTTTAAACCCTTTCTGGATTTTCCTGAATTTGATGATGTCAAATATTTCCTGGAACACATCAACGTCAGTAAAAAATTGGATGCGGAGCACTCCGTTGCGTTGAAAGAGAAGTTTGTACAGATTAACGTGAGTGCGGGCATAGATCGCCTCCTCTCGTTTGTGAAGCTGATTAATTTTTTAAGTAAAAAAGTAGATCAATGGACTTCGCTGTATACAGGTATTCCACAAAAGAAGTTCTCCGATGCCGAAGGATTGCGAATCAATGAAATATTCCAGTATACTTTCCAGCATTTTGGAGACAAGATTTCCCTGGAAGATATAGCAGCGGTGGCACATATGACCCCACATGCATTTTGCAAGTATTTTAAGAAACATACACGGAAAACCTATGTGACCTTCCTCAATGAAATACGGATTGAACGTGCCTGTAAAATGTTGATTGACGAATCTTCAGAAAGTGTTTCTAATATCGCTTTTAAAACAGGGTTTAACAATGTTGTCAATTTCAATCGGGTGTTCAAAAAAATAACCAAACTTTCGCCGAGTGAGTATGTACAGGAACATCGTATGCGTGACTAAGCTGTCTGTCGGATGTTACGATGCCGGAACCTTATCCCGTTGATTTTGGGATGCTCCCTCCACGGAAATCAGAAGAATGGTTTTGTTGACAATATCGGAGAAAGACTCGTTAATAAAATTTAAAGATAGCAGGTGGTAAAGTGTTATTTTTGAACGTTAACGATAACCATTCCGATGAATAAAAATCTATTTTTTGTCTTTATAGCCTTATTTGTATCGCTGATGCAGGCGCGGGCCCAAGGTTCTCTTTTTAAGATCGATACGCTGCAATACCAAGGAACGGATAAGCATATTGTTAATCTGGTCATTTTGGGAGACGGTTACACCAAAGTACAGCTGGATGATTACGCTGCAGATGCCAAGCAGTTTACCAACTATTTTTTCTCGATCGAACCCTTCAAACAGTACAGCAGTTTTTTTAATGTGTTTGCAATCCGTACGATTTCCGAGGAATCTGGTGCAGCGCACGATTGCAAAGCGGGTGATTGTGTGCATGGTGAAACCGATTTAAGTAAATATCCACCACGTTACAACAAGTTTACACGGGATCATGCTGTTCCGGTTGCCCATCCAAACACGATTTTTGGAAGCAGCTTTGACAATGGTGGTTTACATCGTTTGGTTGTACCGCAAAAAAATGATCGTATCGAAGAGGTATTAAAAATGCATACGCCCAATTATACACAGGTCGTTGTGTTGGTCAATTCCCCATTTTATGGTGGTTCAGGAGGAAAATGGGCAACTTCTACGGTTAATTTTAAGAGCAATGATATCGCGGTACACGAAATTGGACATTCCTTTGCCCAGCTTGCCGATGAGTATTGGGCTGGAAATCAATATGCTATTGAATCTGTAAACCGCTCACAGTCAGCAGATGCAAGTCAGGTCCCCTGGAAATACTGGCTTGGAAAAGACGGAGTTGGTATTTATTCTTATGGTGGTAAAGGTTCACCCTCCAACTGGTTTAGACCACATGAATATTGTAAAATGCAATATCTAGTAGCTCCATTTTGCCCCGTTTGTCAAGAACAATTTGTTGCTTCCATCAAAAAAAAATCAAGCCCATTTATTCAGGTAAAGCCGACGCTCGACAAGCCGATTACCTTAGATAGTGTTCAGAAGTTTTCCCTGCGCCTGGCAAAACCTTCCCCGAACACCTTTAAATTGTCCTGGTTATTGAATGATGAAACAATTGCGACCGACATTGATTCGATTTACCTCGATCCGGGGATGTTAAGCGTTGGAGCAAATACGTTGAAGGTAATGATTCAAGATACGACAAATCTAGTGCGCAATCCATCCTATGTCAACCACCGAGACTCGGTTGTGTGGACCTTTAATCAGGTGAAATTGATTGATTTAGCGAAACCATCGACCACATGGGGCGATACATTGGAAACCTGTTATGGTGGTGCTCAGGTGCTCACGGTAAAGCATCCTGTTGCCGGACTTGAATATCGTTGGTATGATGCCGCTACAGGATTTTGGGAAGAGACAGGCAATAATATTGTGTTACAAAATATTGTGGAATCAAAAGTATACTTCGTCCGTGGTATTTGGGATGACCGCACCTCCGAGATGACAAAAATTCATATCCATACACTGGGTAAAATCGATAAACCAAAGCGTATTGATGTTAAAATCGATAAGAAGAAGAATACAGTACAGTTGACGGTAAAGGATAAAGTCGATGGGCGTTATAACTACATCTGGTTGAATGAAGATGGCCGTCCAATCTATGAATGGGATGAATTTAATGGGGAGTATGTACGCCCAACGGGGGTAAATAATGTGCTCACAATGAAATTACCAACCTCGTCTGGAAAGATATATGTTCAAAAAATAGATAAAGAGACAACGTGTAAAAGCGAGAAAACAATTGTAACTTTTTAGATGTATTGTTGGAATAAAATAATTTATAAGTTAATTTTAATCTGCCGGTTAATTAACTTATAAATCATTTATATTTATGAAAAGAAAATCCAAGTCAACTTGGGGGATTCTTTCATGTGTATTCATCCTGGTTTTAGCCGCGATGCCTTCGTGCAAAAAGCATGCAAAACTTCCCGATGAAAACGATGAAGCAATTCATGCGGTAAAATTCAAAGTCAAGGATTTTGAAGCGATTGTTACTCCACTAAAAAAGCAATCGACTAAGACAAAACGAGCTGCGCTAAGCGGAGCCGCTTCCGAAAACGAATTGTTGTACCATTGGACGTTTGATAATAGCAACACTGTGCCTGAAGTGGCACTCGATGCGGCTGTTTTGATCGATTACAACAATGAAAAGACAGACTATGATTTCCTGGCCGGTTGGCCCGCAACGGGAAAAGCCGTAAGCTTTAAAGGCGTGAAAGAGATCCTAATCAAAATCCCTACCAGAGGTATTCAATCCTTAGGCAACTGGACGTTTGATGGCAATAGTTCGGGTTCAGGGCCAAGGGCGTTATTGTTGAGTTATTCCCTGGATAAGGGAAATAGCTTTTCAGTGCTCTCAGACACCATTAGGTATCCTCCAAATGTGCCAATTTCTGCTAAAATTCCCATGAGTACATCGTTAGCAGATATTTCTCTTGGCAACAGCAAAGAGCTATGGTTGAAAATCTCATTATTTGCTGGAAACAGAGACGGTGGGATGGGCTACAGTCCAACGACGGGTACGTTTAAGATGGATAACTTGATGATTTATGGGCAGGTAAAGCCAGAGGCTTTACCCAGCAAGTTTTACTACCATGTGTTTGATGCGAAATCGAAGGCCATGATCAAATCGGGAGTGCTTAATTCGCAGGAAACTTTCGATGTTGAATTGCCGAATGGAACCTATTACCTGAGTCTGATCGCTAAAAATTCAGCGTTGCCGCTGATTATGGCAGAGGCTGTGGATTTTGAACACTTTTATACTACGAATGCTTTTTCTGAACGATCTGCGGAGTTGTTTGCAGGTCGGGATACCTTTGAAGTTAAGGGGGCACTAGTAGAGCGGGTACTGAACTTAGATCGCATCTACAGCGAGGTCAAATTGACTTTTACGGATAGCGAAGACCTTAGTGTAATAGACAGTATTCAGGTGAAGCAGCTGCATCCAATATTTCATTATTATCCTTTCATGACGCGAAGTAACGACCAAATCGATAAAAGTGTGTTGACGGTTGTCCCAAATTTTACAGCAGCGAATCAAAGCTTTACTTTTAATCAATTTATGGGCTATTATACCGATAATAAGGCTATTAGGTATGAGTTTCGAGTTTTCAAAGACGGCCAGCTGCTACGTACATTTGAACTGGGAAGCGAAATCCGCAACAATGTTCAAATACAGTTTAAGGGCAAATTGTTGGAGACCACCAATGGTAATCTGGGTTTTCAGGTCGTGAAGAACGAACATTGGGACGACAATATTGTAATAGAATACTAGCACAGTTATTGTACTAGGCATCTCGCCACCCTACATCTATTAACAAAAAAAAGGTGTCCAGCAATGGACACCTTTTCTGTGGTAGCGGATTGGCTATATCAATTTTTTTAGTAAGGTATTCCAACCAGTCAAGTCATTCAATATTTTTTCAAGATCGGCAATGGCAACACGTTCCTGTGCCATCGTATCACGGTGACGGATGGTAACGGTGTTGTCTTCTAGCGAATCGTAATCGACTGTGATACAGATCGGTGTTCCGATTGCGTCTTGACGACGGTAACGTTTTCCAATGGCATCTTTTTCATCATATTGGACGTTGTAATCCAATTTTAATGTATTTAGGATCTCGCGAGCTTTTTCTGGTAAACCATCTTTTTTGGTCAATGGTAAAATTGCCGCTTTTACCGGTGCCAATGCTGGTGGAAATTTCAATACGACACGAGAATCTTGTTTTTCTGCTGTAGAAAGATCTTCCGTTACCAGAGCGTTACATAATACAGTCAAGAAAAGTCGGTCCAATCCAATTGAAGTTTCAATTACATACGGAATATAGTTTTGATTGATTTCAGGATCAAAATATTGCATTTTCTTTTTAGAAAATTCCTGGTGTTGTTTCAAGTCAAAATCTGTACGCGAGTGGATACCTTCAACTTCTTTGAATCCGAATGGGAAGTTGAATTCAATATCAACTGCCGCATTTGCGTAATGTGCCAATTTATCGTGGTCGTGGTAACGGTAGTTTGAAGGATCGAAACCCAATGCCAAATGCCATTTCAAGCGTGTCTCTTTCCATTTGTTATACCATTCCAATTCAGTACCCGGGCGGCAGAAAAATTGCATTTCCATTTGCTCGAATTCACGCATGCGCATGATAAACTGACGTGCGATCACTTCGTTACGGAAAGCTTTACCAATTTGGGCAATACCAAAAGGTATTTTCATGCGTCCTGTCTTTTGAACATTCAGAAAGTTGACGAAAATACCTTGTGCAGTTTCAGGACGAAGGTAAACCTGATCAGCTCCATCTGCCATAGCACCCATCTGAGTGGCAAACATCAAATTAAATTGACGTACTTCAGTCCAATTTTTGGTGCCTGAAACCGGACACACGATATTATGTTCTTCAATGATGGTTTTTAGTCCAGCTAAATCATCAGCATTCAATGCGGTATTCAAAGCGTCTAATAGGGCAGCAGCTTCTGCTGTCTTACCGTCTGCTTCATAACGTGCAATCTTGTCTTCGATCAATTGATCGGCACGGTAACGTTTTTTTGAATCCTTATTGTCGATCATTGGGTCGTTAAAGCCATCAACGTGACCCGATGCTTTCCATGTTGTGGGGTGCATGAAAATTGCGGCATCAATACCAACAATGTTTTCGTGCAATTGCACCATGGATTTCCACCAATAAGTCTTTAGGTTGTTTTTTAATTCCGAACCTAATTGACCGTAATCGTAGACGGCACTTAATCCGTCATATATTTCGCTCGATTGAAATACAAAACCGTATTCCTTCGCGTGTGATACTACACTTTTGAAAAAGTCGTCTGTCTGTTTGCTCATAAGTGGCAAATATAGATATTAGTATTTAGATTTTAGATATAAGATTCTTGATAAGAAGCATTCTTTAAATGCCTAAATCACGGATCTGTTGCGATGCATTTTTGTTATCTACTTTTTTGATGATATGCTGGATAATGCCATCTGCATCAATCACAAAAGTGGTGCGTGCTGTGCCCATATACTTTTTGCCATACATGTTTTTCTCAACCCATACGCCATAGGCCTCGACAAGGCTCTTGTCTTCATCTACAAGCAATTGAAAAGGTAGCTCATGCTTACTGATGAATTTTTGATGCGACGCCTCCCCATCTATACTTACACCGATGATCTCAAAACCATCTTTTTTCAAAGACTGATAGTTGTCCCTGAAATTGCAGGCCTCCGTGGTGCAGCCTGGTGTATTGTCTTTTGGATAAAAATATAAAATAACTTTTTTTCCTTTAAAATCTGAAAGATGGACTGTTTCACCATGTTGATTTTTTGCACTGAAATCCGGTGCTTTCTGTCCTATTTCTAGTGTTGCCATATTACATTGTATTTAGTCGATTAAGATACGATTAATCTCTTGAAACCGCTGATTTATTACCCAAAATCAGGTGTTTACCTTGTAAAAGAAGCTTCGTATGTCTTTAAATTTCCTTTGTTGTCTTTCACTTCGAGTTTAAACTCATGTCGGCCACTGCTTAAGTCGGGTTCGAAGTCATGCCAAATATGTCTTGTTTTCGGGTCATATTTCATCAAAGCCCATTTCCCATCAATGTAAGCATTAAAAGTATCTATTCCAGAGAGATTGTCGCTGATTGTAAAGTCAATGGATTGCTGTCCGCTCACATTCTTTCCGTCGGTCAGGTTACGTGCTACAATATTCGGTGCAATGGTGTCAACAGCAACATAAAAACCGCCAAATTCGCGTACATTGGCCACCACCCAACCGTTCTCATATTTACCTCCCTGTGCTCCACCATCGGAAGAAACAATCAAAGCTTTGTCATAAAGGTTTTCAGATAAGCTGTAGTCTGGTTTGATCATGAGCTTGTAGTATCCGAAGACCGGTGTATAAGCATTGTGGATATAGTGCATTGCCGAGTAGCCTTTTGCAGGTTTTGCTCCTTGTGAATAATTGAAGTAAAGATCGTCGTACAATACATTTTTACCCATATAAACACGCGCATTCTCTGCTTCATATTTGTTCTCGTCTGCGAAGTGGAACATTTTTAAGCCGGCAGCATTGGCGCGACTGATCGAAAGCGAAGGATTATTTTGCACCTTAAAATTCAATTCGCTCGTATTTCCTTGAACATCCTTGACGACATATTTTACCTCATGGACCTCATTGTCTTTCAATTCGATTTTCCCCAGGTTGTCCAAGTGTTTATAGATGTTGATCGGATTGTTTGGATCTTTAAAACTTTTTTGAACACGTACACCGGATTTTTTTAAGTAGGGGTAGTCGACGTAAGACTGGATCGCACGGGTCTGATCAAAAGGGATTGATTCAAAGAGCACCGTACTGATGTTTTTGTTGTCCAAAAAAAGTTCGATCGAGTAGACACCATACGTAAATGAGATACCACTGCGTTTATCGACGGTGTTAATGCCTAATCCAAAGGTACCGTTCACAGAGATAGGGGCGTTTGTTGCTAAACTATAATTGCCGCTACCAACGGACTTAATAGTTTGATGCCTGCGGGGTGTATTTTCATCAAACAGTTCGGAGCCCAAATCATAGACTGTCATGCCGCGAATGATCGGCTTGACACCATCCGGAAAGAGTAGTCCAAACAATTGGGGATTGAGTGGCAGTTGTGCCTTTGTATCGCGGATTTCAAAATGAAGATGTGGACCGGCAGAGCCGCCTGTATTGCCCGAATTTGCAATAAACTCTCCTTTTTTTACAGGGACCTGGTTTGGTTTAAGAAAGACATCGACATCAAAACGTTTTTGCTTATACTGCTCATCTTTGACGATTTTAGCAAGGTCCGAATTGAAACTTTCCAAGTGCATGTATACCGAGGTGTAACCATTGGGGTGATCAATATAAACATAATTACCACCACCGCCTATTTGTACCCTGACACGGGATACAAAACCTTCCGCGGCTGCATGCACCGGAATATTGATGCGTTGTTGTGTCCGATAATCGTCCCCACCATGGAAATGTGTTGCCCGCAATTCGCCGAATGATCCCGAAGCCTGTGGAGCAATGTCCATCGGTCTTACAAAATAGTTTTGTGGATAATTGCGGCTTTTGATAATATCTTGTCCCTGGCTTACACCTGTTATGCAGGTTAGCAGGGAGAGTAATGCTGTCGTTTTTTTTATCATGCTATTTCCCCTACTATTTAATTTTACAGCTAAACATTTTCTGGTCGCCGATGAAACCTTCCAATAAATCGCCGATGGCTACAGAGCCAACACCAACAGGCGTGCCCGTGTAAATGAGATCCCCTTTGCGAAGGGTAATAAATTTGGAGGTATACACAATCAGATCTTCGTAGGAGAAAATCATGTCCTTGGTATTTCCCTGCTGAACTGTTTGTCCATTTTGCTGCAGGGAGAAATCAATCGAATTCACATCTGTTAGCTCCTCTTTAGGAATCAAGTTGCTGATTACTGCGGAATGGTCAAATGCTTTTGCCAATTCCCAGGGAAGGCTTTTTGCTTTTAGTTCTTGCTGCACATCCCTTGCGGTGAAGTCAATTCCCAAACCGACGGCATCGAAGTATGTTGATGCAAATTTTGGGGTGACATGTTTTCCCTCTTTACAGATCCGGAGGACAACTTCGGTTTCGAACTGAATATTTTTGGAGAATTCCGGGTAATAGAAATCTTTGTTATCCTTTAATACCGCAGTATCGGGTTTTAAAAATATAATGGGGTTTTCAGGGACTGGATTATTGAGTTCTTTCGCGTGGTCGATGTAATTGCGACCGATTGCAATTATTTTCATGATATAAATTTTTTAGGCAATGAAGCTTCCAGATTTCTTGCGAATTCATGAGCTCGGTTTTCATTGCGTGTACGTTTGAGGCGGTATTCGAAAGTACTATATGCTATTCGTGAGGGACCTACACTAGGCCGGAATGCGCTATGCTAACGAACGTCATGTGAGGAACGATATGGCTATCTTCTAAAAGCTTGTCGTGCATCCCTACTCGGTATACCTTAGTTTTCGTTTACCACAACAAACTTAATAAATGTCCAAAGCTTATCCAAAAATGAAGGAAAACAACAACATCTACTACATACTACCAAAGCGACCTTTTATATAGGGTTTAGTTAGGGTTAGTTTAGGGTTTAGTTAGGGTTAGTTTAGGTATAACCTAATGAAAACCTAACTTAAACCTAACCAAACTCTAATTTATGGCTAAGCTAAGTAAAACATTGATGTCAATTGTTTGTTAGGGTGTAAAATAGATCATAGAAATAAATAAGAAGGTTAAAAAATGGGAATATTAGAAGATGGTCCAAATGGTGGTTTTCGAGGTAAAGTAGGTTCAGTATATGGCTATAATCTCAATGGAAAATGTGTTATACGGGGGGCGAGGAGGAAAAGTACGAAACCACCAACTGCAGCGCAATTGGCACACCGTCAAAAATTAAAAATGGTCAGTGAGTTTTGTCGCTGGATAAAGCCTATTGTTGATTTTGGGTATCAATTTGAAGAAACTAAAAACTCTGGGCGAGGAAAATTTCAGCTTGCACAGCAGCGCATTTTCAAAAATGCCATTGATGTGGATGTCGAAAATAAACCAGTTATTAGTATGGAAAAAGTGCAGGTATTTGTCGGGGAGCTCGTGTCTCCCGAAGGTGTTCAGGCTCGTTGGGAAGACGGTCTGCTGAAATTATCCTGGATACCGAATCCAAAATACAGGGATAGCATGTTTAAATTAAATCTGGCCTTAGTCAGTTTAGATCGGGAGGGCGACCTCAAAATGGCCATAGCGGATGCGGCGCAGGGGGAATGTACGGTTGATATCGCGACATTCAGAAAGGATAAATTTGAATATCATGTCTACATCGGTTTTTGGGATACCTATCATGGTGCATTCTCAAATTCGACCTATTGCGGTGTCATTTAATAGGATAATTCAGTCTACTTGTGTATCTTTAACACTATGAATAAAATACAGGCGGTATTGTTCGATCTGGATGGTACGTTAATTGATTCGGAATATTTCTATTTCAAAAATTGGGCCCCTATATTAAAACAGGAATTTAACCTTCTGATCAACTATGAAGATTGGATTCGCGATTTTGCTGGACATACTTTAGCACATAATGTCAAGCGTCTTACCGAGGACTATGGCTACGACGTGACGGAAGAACATATGTGGAAGCGTACACGTGCGGCTTATGCCGATTCTAACATGAGCGATATTGAATTAATGCCTGGAGCGCGAGAAATTTTAGCTTTTTTGAAAGCAGAAGATATCCGTATTGGGCTTGTGACTTCGAGTTATAGAAGCACAGTCGATACTGTTTTGGGCAAGCACGAGCTCTTGGATTATTTTGAGTTTTTTGTCACGCGAGAGTGTGTGGAGTTGCCAAAACCCAATCCGGAACCTTATCGTTTGGCATTGACAAATCTGGATCTACCAGCTGACTGCTGTGTGGCTATCGAAGATACATCGACAGGAAGTACATCGGCGTTGGGAGCAGGGACGCAGTTGATTGCAGTTACGAAACAGGAGGTGGAACGTGCTAGACTAACAGCTGTTGATAACATTGTGGAAAACTTGTCTGAGGCAAAAGCCCTGTTGGCGCAATGGATTTAAGGGTTGTAAAATAATTTAATCGTTTTAGCATTTGTATTTTTATTCGGATATATGTAATATTACCGAATTGTAAAGGGAACTCTGATTATGAACCGTAGAACCGCAATAAAGCAATTTTTCATTATAGCTGGCGGACTGACAATTTTGTCGTCCTGTCTGAATGATGGAGGTGCATCAATTGTATTGAATAAGCTGAAGATTTCGGCAGAAGATGAGCAATTTTTGGGCGATCTGGCTGACATCCTGATTCCGAAATCGGATACACCAGGAGGGAAGGATCTGAACTTACATCTTTTCGTCATCAAAATGGTCGATGACTGTGAGTCGCCAGAAAATCAGGCTAAATTTGTCGCTGGTTTCAATAAATTGAGAAAACAGTTGAATTTAAAAAATAGCAAAGAGACGGAGGCCACTTTGGCGGGGTTAAAAGACAAAACCGACGAGAAGGCTTTTTTTGAGACCTTCAAATCGCGTGCAATTCAGGGGTATATGAACTCAGAATACGTGATGAAGAATAAGGTGATCTATAAACTTATTCCGGGTCCGTACAATGGTGCGGTAAAAGTTAAGGCATAAATAGCACATGGCAAATCTAAATATTGACAGTGAAAAAAACAGAACCTACGATGCAATCGTGATTGGTTCGGGAATTAGTGGCGGTTGGGCCGCAAAAGAGTTGTGCGAGAAGGGATTGAAAACATTGGTTTTGGAACGTGGACGTGATGTACAACATATCAAGGATTACCCAACCACCAATATGATGCCTTGGGAATTTGAACATCGGAACGAAATGCCTTTCAAAGTAAAAGAAGAGAATCCGATTGTCAGCAAATGTTATGCATTCCATGAGGATGCGGCCCATTTTTTTGTAAAAGACAAGGAACACCCTTATATTCAGGAGAAACCTTTTGACTGGATCAGAGGCTATCAGGTTGGCGGCAAGTCGTTATTATGGGCGAGACAAACGCAACGTTGGTCTGACTTTGATTTCGAAGGGCCGGCTAGAGATGGTTTTGCAGTAGATTGGCCGATCCGTTATGCTGATTTAGCCCCTTGGTACGCTTATGTCGAAAAATTTGCCGGTATTGCAGGAAATCACGATGGACTTCCTGAATTGCCGGACGGCGAGTTTTTGCCAGGCTACCCATTAAATATTGTCGAGAAGTATTTTAAAGAAAGCGTCCAAAAGAAATTTCCGGAGCGCAAAGTCATTTCAGCACGTTGTGCACACTTATCCAAACCAAATCAGATTCACATCGAACAAGGACGTGTACAGTGTCAGAATCGCGTACTTTGTCAGCGAGGATGTCCTTTTGGTGGATATTTCAGTTCCAATGCAACGACAATCCCTTGGGCTGCGAAGACCGGGAATATGACCTTACGTCCATTTTCGGTTGTTCATTCAATCCTCTATGATGAACAAAAAGGAAAGGCAGTGGGTGTACGTGTTATTGATACCAATACAAAAGAGGAAATTGATTTTTATGCCAAGTTGATTTTTGTCAATGCGGCGGCAATCAATACGAATTTAATCTTATTGAATTCTAAATCCAACCGTTTTCCAAATGGTTTGGGCAATGATAGTGGTGTGTTAGGAAAATATGTTGCCTTTCACAACTATAGTGCACGCATTTACGCGGAGTATGAAGGGATGTTGGATTTTACGGCCGAAGGGCGGAATCCCGCAGGTGGAGGGTACATTCCACGCTTCAGAAACTTGCACAAACAGGAAACGGACTTTTTAAGAGGCTATGCCGCCGGTTTCGGTGCTTCACGTAGTAAAGAATCTGATCGTTCGGGTTTAGGGTTAGATCTGAAGAACAATTTGTTGAATCCTAAATTAGGTGTTTGGCAGGTTGGATCTCACATGATGGGTGAAACAATACCAAAAGAATCGGGAATGGTTTCATTGGATAGCAGTAAGAAAGATGACTGGGGTATTCCGTTGTTAAAAATTGCTGTCGATTATGATGAGAACGATGAAAAAATGAAAAAGGATTACATTGCCGTCATGACGGAGATGTTTACGGATGCTGGTTTCACAAACATTCGCCCGGATACACACTGGCAGGCTCCAGGTTTGGATATCCATGAAATGGGTGGTGCACGTATGGGCCACGATCCGAAAACTTCAGTATTGAATAAATGGAATCAGATGCATGCTGTGAAAAATGTTTTTGTCACAGATGGTGCAAGTATGACGTCCACATCAACACAAAATCCTTCATTGACCTATATGGCATTTTCGGCTCGATCTGTCGATTATGCGGTTAGCGAGATGAAGAAAGGAAATATTTAATTTTACCGGGGAAAGCTTTTGAAAATAAATCTTTCCCCAGTAAAATTAAAGTGCTATCTTTCCAAAGAATAGCACGTTAAAACCAAGAAATAATAACCAAAAAGGAAAGATAAAAAGTAATAGACAATTAAAAAACCAAAATAGGGAAACCAAAAAATTTTACAAAAAAAGCAAAAGCGATTTAGCTCAATTTATTAGGAGCCCTTTGGGTTAATGAGCCCAGAGGTAGTCTAAACCTGCTGTTTTCTCTTTTATGTTAAACGAAAGAATGAAAACAAAAAAGGAATTGGATATCCAAATTTTTAAGAAAGCGGATCGATTTTTAAAAACATCAATTAAGGGAAACTAAATTAAACTAGACGTTTTAAGCATCTTTTGCTAAAACGTTTTTATAAACCAAATCACTATTAATATGAGCAAAGTTGACGTAAAATCATTTGCGCAGCTTGGGAAAAAATCAAAGTTATTTTTCTCATTGGCTGTCATTGCTGGTACTTTCCAACAAGTCAATGCCGCTGTCGGAACTTCAGTCAATTACGAAGGAAAATCCTTCGTAAAAGAAGTAAACCATGTGCAGCAGCAAGTTAAAGGAAAAGTATTGGATGCTGCTGGAAAACCAATTTCAGGAGTTAACATCGCTGTAAAAGGAACTTCGAAGGGCACACAATCTGATGCCTTGGGTAATTTTACTTTGGATGCTAAATCGGGGGATGTATTGGTGGTTTCTTCCATTGGTTACAAAGCCAAAGAAGTCACTGTTTCCGGTGCAACTGTTTCTGTACAATTGGACGATGATCAAAGCCAATTGGACGAAGTTGTCGTTGTTGGTTACGGTACCATGCGTAAATCGGATGTAACAGGTTCTATTGCGATGGTTAAAGGAGCCGACATGATCAAAGATCAGAACTTTAGTCCGCTGGATAACTTAAGAGGTAAGGCTTCGGGGGTGAATATCTTTTCCAACTCGAGCCAACCTGGTGCTTACGCCAACCGTGTGGTCATTCGTGGTGTGGCTACGATCAATTCATCATCCAATCCACTCTATGTTGTGGACGGGGTTGTGATGGAAGACTTTCAGTTGTTGAATCCGAATGATATCGAGAATATCGAGGTATTGAAAGACGCATCTTCGGCAGCAATCTACGGTGCACGTGGTGCAAACGGGGTTATCTTGGTAACAACAAAACGTGGAAACAAAGATGGGTCCAAAACAATTAGTTATCAAGGATCTGCTGGTGTGAGCTCGGTTCAACGCTACATGGATGTATTGAATGCACAGGAATGGGTAGATGCCTTTATGATCGGCTTACAAAATGAAAATAAGTACCAAGGGAAATCCTGGTCTTTGGATAAAAAGACCTGGTTTAATGATGCCAATTATTTCGATGCCAATGGCAACCCGCTTTATAATACAGATTGGCAACGGGAAGCAACACGTACAGCTATTTCGCACAATCATCAGTTGAACGTACAACAGGGTGATGACAAATCTTCTGTCGGGGCTTTCTTGAATTATACCGATCAGCAAGGTGTCGTTAATAATACCTGGAATAAGCGTATCAATGGAAAGCTTGCTTATGATGCTAAACCAACATCATGGCTTTCTACAGCAATTAACTTAACTGTTAACCATACTTGGGGACGTTATACACCAGAAGACGGTGGTGGACAAGAAGCGCGTCGTACCATGATCGAGATGATTCCTTGGTATCCAGTCTACGAAAAGGACGGTACTTATACCAATTCCTCTTCTTCAAAAGTAGCAGAAACATTGGGTTTTGAAGGTATGTCTAATCCAGTCGCTATTTTAGACAAGCAAAAACGCATGCGTTACAATACGCAGATTTTTGGAAATGCAGCATTGACCTTCCACTTGGCAGAAGGTTTGGACTTAAAAACCCAATTGGGTATTGATAATCATCAGAAGACTTACCGTGGCTATTCTTCTGTAACTCTAAATAATATTTCCAGACCAAATGGTTGGGCGGAAATTAATCACCGTAATACACTTTACTGGCAAGAAGAAACTTACCTGACTTATAATAAAAAAATTGACAAGCATCGGATCAATGCGATGGCAGGTCTCTCGTGGCAGGCACGGACCAATGATTATGATGGAAGTCGTACGACAGGCTTTGCTGACGATTTCTATGAATACAATAATATGGGAGCCGGAACAATCCCTGATCCACCGTATTCAGCATATGACAAGTGGGCAATGAACTCCTATTTTTTACGCGCTAATTATTCGTATGATGACCGTTATTCGGTGGTATTTACAAGCCGTTATGATGGAGCTTCCAAATTTGGTTTAGACAAGAAATACGCTTTCTTCCCATCCGCAGGTTTAGCATGGAATGTGGGAAATGAAGATTTCCTAAAAGGAAATGATAAGATCAGCAATTTGAAACTACATACAAGTTATGGTCTAACAGGTAACTCGGAGATTGATCCGTATAGTTCACTTGCGAATGTTGCTACTGGAACAACTTTACTAAATGGTCAACGAGCAACGTGGTCTTATGTCGAGTCTATCGCGAATCCGGATTTAAAATGGGAGAAAACTGCCCAATATGACGTCGGAGTCGAATTGGGTTTGTTTCAAAATCGATTGAATTTTGATGTCTCTTACTACCATAAAAAGACCAATGACCTCCTATTAGAAGCTCCATTGCCTCACTCTTCTGGTTTTAGTTCAGTCTATAAAAATATTGGATCTGTAAAGAACCAAGGTTTGGATTTGATGATCAATGGAACCATCTTCAATCACGAAGATTTTAGTTGGAAAGCATCCTTAAATGCCAACTATAACCAAAACAAAGTCGTAAAACTTGGTGAGAATAATGAAGATATCCAAATGAACTTTTGGGTAGGTGGTGCCAATAGTATTATTCGTGTGGGCGAGAACCTGAATAGCTTCTATGGCTACCGTCGACTAGGTGTATATACACAGGCGGATGTCGATGCCGGCAATGCAACGACAAGTCAGATTGGACGTGCGAAGAGATCGGCAGAGAAAGAGATCATTGGAAAAGGGCTGCCAGATTGGACCGGTAGTTTTATCAATAACTTACGCTACAAAAACTTCGATTTTACGTTGGATATGCAGTTTGTAAAGGGGGTAGATGTCATGCAACAGTTCTTCCATTCGACCTACGACCGTTTTGGTATTACCAATGGTTTAAAAAATATCCTGACAGATGCGTATAATGGCTCGAATCCGAATACGATGCAGCAGGCTATCTATCTAACGAATGGTGGACATGCCGGACAAGATACGAACGTAGACGATGCTTGGGTAGCTGATGGGTCTTACCTTCGTGTCAATTTGATTCAGTTGGGATACACCTTTAATCCTGATGTGCTGAAACGTGTCGGTATGTCTAGATTACGTGTTTATGCATCTGCGAATAATCCATTCTTATTTACATCGAAGGAGTTCTTAGGTTATGACCCCGAAAGTACTTCTCAAGGAGAAAGTAAGTTCGGTCAGAACATGACTTTCTTCTCTTATCCTAGAGCGAAAACTTTTTCTGTAGGTGTGAATGTAACCTTTTAACTCTTAGAATTTAACAAAATGAAGAATAAATTATGTATGTTGTTATTGGCCGGGTTGGCATTGACAACTTCTTGTAATAAATTTTTGGAAGAAGACCCCAAATCTGGGGTTGTTTTGGGAAGCTTTTATAAAACTGAGTCTCAGGCTAGAGAGAATGTCAATTATCTGTACCGTAATGGTGCACCTCAACGTTATTCATACGCGTCAAGCGCTTACCTCGGCCCCACAGCTTCTATCAACTCCATGTTGACGGGCTATTTTACAAGCAGCTATGAAGGACAAGAACGGATCTGTTTATTTGCCAGAGAATTGACTCGTCAAAGCAATACCAGTATCATCTCCAACACAATGAATACCATTTGGGATGAAAGCTATAAAGCAATCAACGTATCCAATGCCGCTATCCAATACATTCCTCAAATCAACATGGCGGATGCTGTTAAGAATAGCTTGGTTGGAGAAGCAAAGTTCTTTCGCGCATTTAACTATTTTTATCTGGTAAAGACTTTTGGTGCTATCCCTTTTTATACGACGCCAAATGAGTCTTTAAAAGACAATCTATACTTGGAACGTACGGATGCTGCGAAAGTATATGAATTAATTGAGTCCGATTTGAAGTCTGCTGTGGAACTCCTTCCTGCTGCAACATTTGCTGCAAATGGACACCGGATAACCAAATATGCGGCGGCAATGACTTTGGCCAATGTTTACCTACAACAGGGTAAATATGCTGATGCTGCAGCGGCAGCAAAGATTGTCATTGGCTCAGGTCATAGTATGACCACAAACACCAATCTTGGGATGAATAGTGCCTATAATAAATTACGTACGACGGATGATCTGGATGAAGTAATTTATGCACAGGAGTATAATGCGACTATCCGCGATGGTAGCTGGTGGCCAACTTATGCTTTCAATTCGTCAGCCGTATCGTTATTTACATCCTATTCGATCTTTGAAAGAATCTATGGACCAACCAAACAATTTTTGAATGTCTACGAGAGCAAGGATCTTCGTATCCAGCCGAATCAGTTCTATCATTGGAAGTATACGAATCCAAAAAATGGAAAAGTGTGGGAATCAACGGATGCGGGAATATGGTATTTTGTGGATGAAGAGGCGCTATTGACAACAGGAAAAGCGACTAAAGACTGGAACTTCTATCGTTACCCTGAAGCTTTGCTTATCGCTGCAGAAGGAATCGCGAAAACATCTGGCGTGAGTGCTGAGGCTGCAGGTTATTTAGCTCAGGTAAAAGCACGTGCCAATACCGAAGGGAAATCAGTTGCTGCGTATACAGCCGAATTACTAACCTTATCAGCAGACAATTTTGTGAAAGAATGCTGGAAAGAGCGTCTCCGCGAGTTCCCGTTGGAATTTAAAATGTGGGACGATATTGTTAGAACGAAAATGTTCCCTGTAATTTCAACAACTGAGGCTGGTAAAGTCGATTTCGTACCATTGATTGGGGCTAAGAACGGATCTGGTGCAACATTCAAAGAAACAGACTTATTATGGCCGATTTCTCCAGATGAAATTCAGCGAAATAATAAGTTGACACAAAATGCAGGCTATCAATAGTCTTCAAAATCTGAGTTTAAAATGGCCATCAATCGATGGCCATTTTTTTTTATAAAAAACGCCTAACGCAATGGAATCTAGTGACAATAAACGGGGAAATTAGGTGTTTAGGTAACATCTATAGCGATACTGTTTAAAATTTTAAAAAAACCTTTTCCCTTTAAAATTAAAATCCTATCTTGAATCCACAATCAAACACTTAAACTAAAAACAATAACCAAAAAGAGAAAAATCAACAAACATATAATTTAGATAAAATCACATTCGCTTTTTTTTCTTTAAATAGCAAAACCGCTTTTGCTTTGTTTTTTACACTGATTATATGCTGAGTTGTTCCAGCTTAGGTGCATTTTTATGTTTTTTTTAATAATAAATAATTAATAGGCTGCCAGATTTAATCTATTACGATAGAGATGGGGATCAGGTATTACTATTAATTATTGAAGAAGATACTAATTAAACATGATCGTCTTAGCTTATCAAAGCTAAAACGTTTTATAAACCAAAATCACTAGTTATATGAGCAGAATCGATTTAGAATCATTTGCCCGCTTAACGAAAAATACCAAGCTGTTTTTTTCGTTGGCTATTATCGCTGGGACGATACATCAGGCAAATGCACATGTCATTACCAAGGGGGAAGACCCAAAAGAGACCATTACCCATAAGGTCACTAAGTTGCAGGATTTAATTAAGGGAAAGGTACAGGATGCAAAGACTGGAGAAGGGGTCTCCGGCGTTTCGGTTACCGTCAAGGGATCCACAAAAGGTACAACATCGGATGGACAGGGTAATTTTGCCCTGCAAGCCAAGATAGGAGATGTCCTGGTCGTGTCGTCCATCGGTTATCGAACAAACGAAGTCAAAGTAATCGGAAAAGCCCCGATTGATATTCGTCTATCCGCGACGGAAGACCAATTGGAGGAGGTTATTGTTGTCGGTTATGGTACACAAAAGAAAAGTGAAGTGACTTCAGCAGTGGCCTCTGTAAAAGAAAAGGATTTCAATCAAGGGGGTATGCGCAACCCAATGGATCTGGTGCAAGGTAAAGTTGCCGGGCTAAACGTGACGAGAACCCAGGGCAGCAATCCAAATGCTGGTTCGGATATCCAATTGCGGGGGATGGCTTCCATGAAAGGTGGCAACTCCCCGCTTATTGTCATTGATGGTATTCCTGGTGGAAATCTCGATTTGATCAAGCAAGGAGATATTGAATCCATTGATGTTTTAAAGGACGGATCTGCAGCCGCTATTTATGGGACGCGTGGTAATGGTGGTGTAATTTTAGTGACCACTAAAAAAGGCAAATCCGGAGAGCCGCGATTTGAATATTATACCTATGGTCAACATGAGTCTGTAGCAAAGAAACCTTCCATGTTGAATGCACAGCAATTTAGAGACTATGTGGTCAAAGGGCAGAATAAACCTGATCTTGACCTGGGTGCGTCAACGGATTTATACGATGAATTGATCAATAAAGGTAATTTTTCAACATTCCATAATTTTGTTGCCAGCGGTGGTGGCGATAAATCCAACTACCGTGCTTCAATTAACTATGAAAATGCCGAAGGTATTGCCAAACAGAATGGACGCCAGCAATTCGGCGGTCGTGTCAATTTTTCGCAAACTGGATTAAAAGATCGATTGACTTTTTCCGGTAATATTGCGGCCAATTTCAATAAAGCAGATCTTTTAGGTGGAAAAACGGAATATTTCGAACAGGCGATCCAGCGCAATCCAACTGCTCCGTTATACAATCCTGATGGGAGTTTTTACCAAACCCAAGGTTATAATAATTTTAATCCGCTGGATCGTATGGCCAACCGTGTAGATCAACGCAATCAGGAAACATTCTCAGGAGATGCGCGTATGAAACTCAAGATTATAGAACCATTGAGCATATCAGCTTTCGGATCCTATCTTAGAAATAATTGGAACGATCGTCAATATCGGTCGATCAAAGATTGGGATCAACGCCAAAATTCTGAGTATCAGGGTATGGGCTATGCCTGGAAAAGAAATGAATTAAATTGGTCCAAGACCTTTGAAACAACCATTGATTACAACCAGACATTCAATGAAAAGCATAATATAACGGGTTTACTCGGTTACAGTTTTCAATATAATGGTTATGAGCGGTTTGAAATGTCCAATAATGGCTTTACAACAGATGCTTTTCAAGACTGGGACATGGGAAGTGGTACGGCTCTGACAAATACCAAATTGCCAAGACCATCGATGGGCTCATTTAAGGAAGACAATAAACTGATTGCTTTTTTTGGACGGGTAAATTATAATTATGACCAAAAGTACTTTGTGAGTGCAATTCTGCGTCGGGAGGGCTCCTCACGATTTGGAGCTAATCATAAATGGGGTAATTTCCCTGCCATTTCTGCGGGATGGACCATTACCAACGAAGACTTTTTCTCCAATAAAGACCTTGTCAACAATCTGAAGCTCCGTGTGGGGTATGGGGTAACCGGTAATCAGGGCTTCCCGAATTACAATTCGTTGATCTTATTGGGAACAGGCGGGGTGTATCCACAGGATGGCATCTATTATCAAACGTATGGACCGACACAGAACCCCAATCCAGACTTAAAATGGGAACAAAAAGCCGAATTGAATATCGGGCTTGATTTTGGTTTGTGGAATAACCGACTAACAGGATCTCTGGATGTCTATAATCGTAAAACCAAAGATTTATTATACCAATATAAGGCGCAACAGCCAGCCTATGTGAGTACAAACATTTGGTACAATGTAGGCGAGGTTTCGAATAAAGGTGTTGAATTGCAATTGTCTGGAGTTCCAATTCAAAAAGAAGATTTTAAATGGACGGTGGATTTTGCCGGAAGTTATCAAAAGAATAAACTCGTTACCATGTCCAATGATATCTTTAAAAGTAATTGGATGACTTTTGGCGGTCTGCCTTCTCCAGGTAATCTTGGAGATGCCATTCGTCTTGAAGAAGGCGGTGAAATTGGTTCCTTCTATGGAAAACGTTATGCGGGTCTGAATGATGCTGGAGAATGGCTCTTCTATAAAGCCGACGGTTCCAAGGCTACCATTGCCGATATAAATGATAATGATCGCGCCTATATTGGAAATGGTGTCCCCAAATTCAATGCGTCGCTAGGTAACCGGTTTGCCTATAAGGGCTTCGATCTGACCGTGTTT
This sequence comes from Sphingobacterium multivorum, assembly GCF_039511225.1. NCBI lineage: Bacteria > Pseudomonadati > Bacteroidota > Sphingobacteriia > Sphingobacteriales > Sphingobacteriaceae > Sphingobacterium > Sphingobacterium multivorum. The sequence goes on along the minus strand of NZ_CP154261.1, from coordinate 5,441,065 downwards.
TTCAGAGGTAAATTTAAGTATGATATCTTAAATACAGCGGATATGTTCTTTGGTAATCAAAAATGGTTGCCTAATAATGTATTTGAAAGTGCTTTTACCAAACATGCCGATCTTAAACAGGATCCACAATATTCTGATTACTATCTCGAGAACGGAAGCTTTGTGAAGCTGGATAATATTACATTGGGATACAACTTTAAATTAAAAACTGATTATATCAAAAGTCTATATGTATATGCGACAGGAAGAAATATCGTAACAATGACCAAATATACGGGCATTGATCCAGAGTTGCAGGATACAGGTTTTGAAGCAGGGATTGATTCGCGCAGTTTCTATCCAAGAACAAGATCTTGGACAATTGGTTTAAATGTTGGATTTTAAAATAGTAAGGTTATGAAAAAAACAAATAAATATTTATTCGCCATCCTGAGCACTATTACTTTAGGTCTCTCTTTTTCTTCCTGCACCAAGTTGGATGAGACAGTGTATAGTCAGATCAAAGATGATAATTTTTACAAGAATAAACGGGAAGTTATGCAAGCTGCACTCCGGCCTTTTACGCATATGCAGGCCTGGCTTGCACCCACAGGCGGAAATGGCTTTTATTATCATTCCGAATTAAGTGCCGATCAGGTAGCCTGGCCACAAAAGGGACGCCATGGATATGACGGTGGAGATCATATCCGGCAGCACTATCACACTTGGACAAGCAATGAAAGCCGAATGCGTGGGGCCTGGGAGTTGATGTGGGGCGGCGTTGGCTATGTCAATAATGCTATTCAGGATATTGAGAAACTTGATATCACTAAAATCGCCGATCTGACGGAGGATGAGCGCACGCAAATACTTGTGCAATTAAAAGTAATGCGGGCATTTCACTACATTAAGATAATGGATCTTTGGGGCAACGTTCCTATCGTGACAAAGGTAGCCGATCCAATTAACCCTGAAACCAGACCAAGAACAGAGGTCTTTGCATTTGTACAGAAGGAGCTGGAAGAAAATGTAGGAAAATTACCTAAAACTTCAGCAAGTAACATTGGTCAAGTGTCTATGGCTGCTGGTTATGCCATGCTGGCTGAACTCTATCTTAATGCAGAAAAATGGTCGGGTAAAGCGATGAATGATGAATGTATCGCTGCATGTGACAAAATCATTTCTGGGCAAGCTGGCGGCATCGGGGGGGCTCCCAAATTGAGCCCTGATTTGAATGCATTGTTCAGTAATACCAATTCGGCGAATCCCGAATCGCTATTTCAATTTCAGTACAGCCGGCAGGCAGGTTTTACATTTGACTGGTCGGGATTCTACATGAGCTACGACTATATGAAGGAAGTGCTCAAAGTTGGCTACGGTGGATGGAACGCATTTGTTGTTATTCCTACTGCATTTAGTGCGTATGCTGAAAATGATTTGCGGAAGAAAGAATGGTTTTTGTTTGGACCACAATATAAATACGGCACCACTACACCTGTATTGGGGACGGAAGAGTATTCAGGTAAACCACTGGTGTTTGTCAACTCAATTCGCAGAGAAAGCGAAGGTGATAAGACTTCAGAAGGTGGTATGACAAAAGGAGAGGAGAATTCTGGAGCTCGTTTTAATAAATATAAATCAGGTACCTTAGACGATGCCAACTATTGGGAGAACGATTATATTATTTATCGTTTAACGGAGATTTATTTTGATAAAGCCGAAGCACTGATGCGCAAGAATGGAGGGAAAGCCAGCAGTGAGGCGGTTGAATTGGTCAATGAATCCAGAAAAAGGGCATTCAGCGCAGCCGATTGGCCTGCGGCACAGTACACGGTAGCTACATTGACATTGGAGGAGCTATTGGCGGAACGGGGACGCGAATTTATTTTTGAAGGAAAGCGCCGGACAGATTTAATCCGATTTGGGAAATATATATCCGGATCTTGGTGGGATCATAAAGCGACGAACGATAAGAATAAAGAACTTTATGCGGTACCGATGGATCAATTGGCTATTAATCCCAATTTAAAACAAAACCCTGGATATTAATGTTCGGGAATAGTAGATGCCCATGCGGGTGTCTACTATTCCTTTACCTAAAACATATGAAAAGATATTTTACGTTGTTTCTTTTGAACTTTATCGGTGCTGCATTATTCGCGCAGAAAGGTAATTTTCAAAACTATGCTATCCAAACGTTAGATAGCATCTATAGCAAGTTTGGAAATACTAAAAATCAGCTTTTGGCTGAAAAATATCCCTTTGATGAAAACTTTAAAGCTGATTATCTGGATAATAATCAACAGGCCGAGCAGCAAAAGAAATATGCTTACCTCTGGCCTTTCTCAGGTAGTTTCTCGGCCGTAAATGCCTTGATGGAATTACCAAAAACAAAAAAGGCATTTCAGTTCATACTCGACACAAAAGTCCTGATTGGGCTACAGGAATATCGGGACGAAAGTCGATCGCCGGTTGGTTATGCTTCTTATTTAAATACAGCTCCTCCCTCGGATCGTTTTTATGACGATAATATCTGGTTGGGGATAGATTTTACCGATAGCTATATTCATACAAAAAAAACAAACTACCTGACTTCGGCCAAAGAGATCTGGAATTTTGTAAAGAGTGGGGAAGATGATAAATTAGGCGGCGGCGTTTATTGGTGTGAACAGAAAAAGGAATCTAAAAATACCTGTTCGAATGCACCAGCAAGTGTATTTGCACTTAAGTTATTTATGGCAACCAATGATAAGTCCTATCTGCTGGAAGGGCAGCGTCTTTATGAATGGACAAAAAGAAATCTTCAGGATCCCGAAGATAAGTTATACTGGGACAATATGCAGCTCAATGGAAAGATTGGAAAAGCTAAGTTTTCGTACAACGCCGGACAAATGTTGCAGGCCGCTGCATTGCTTTATAAGTTAACGAAAAATAAACGGTACCTCGAGGATGCACAACAGCTGGCTGAGGCCTGTCTAGGCTATTTTTTCGAAACGAATGCGAAATTGGATTTCCCAAAATTGAAAAATAGCAATTTATGGTTTCATGCGGTGATGATGCGTGGTTACATGGAGCTTGCTGCGGTCAACGGTGACCAAAAGTATCTGTCTATTTTTGCTAAAAATCTTGAATTTGCCTGGAAGCATATGCGCGACCAAGCAGGACTTTTCAGCCCAGACTGGACTTTGAAGGATCAACATCAATCGAAATGGCTGCTCGATCAATGTGCGTTTGTCGAAATGTATGCACGTTTGGCAAAAGCTGGGTATTAGAATCGACGTAAAGCAGTATAAGGTTAAGACGCTGAAATTATTTTCAGCGTCTTTTTTGTTCTTGTAACATATTGGTTAAAGAGATTAAATATTGTTTACTTAACATAATATATGCTGTGAAATTTCTATTTTTGAGTTAGGTCAACTTATTACAAGCATGACTTGTAAAATATGATCGATAAACCTTGATCTAGCATGGGAGCGATTCATTGGATAGGATGGACATCAGGTTATCTATTCTGGATACAAGAAAGCTTGAATAGGTTGCGTACTCATTGGTTACCAAGTTATTTTATTATGAAACCATCATGATTTATTCAATCACATTAGGGAATGAATAAATCTGATCGCTTCATCGCAATTGAAAAACAAATTTATACAGATGAAAATTAAAAATCTATTATTACCATTGATCGTACTGGGGCTATCCACAAGTGCTGTGTCGGCACAGAGCAAAAAGATCAAACATGTTGTTTTAGTTGGTTTTGACGGTTTTGGAGCGTATGCTTTACCAAAAGCAGAGATGCCGAATCTCAAAAAGATGATGCAGGAGGGTACTTATAGTACACATGTACGCACCGTTTTACCTTCTTCAAGTGCTGTAAACTGGGCGTCCATGATTATGGGGGCTGGTCCTACAGCCCATGGATATACAGAGTGGGATAGTAAAACACCTGAGATTCCTTCTACAGCCAAAACAGCAAACGGCATGTTCCCTTCCTTATTTAATGCGGTTGCCAGCAAAAATCCTAAAGCACAGTTTGTGGTGGTACATAGCTGGCCAGGTATAGGTTATTTGATCGATAACAAAGTCGTTCAAAAAGTTATTAATACCAAAGATGATGATGAGGCTGCTTTGAATACCACGGTAGACATTATAAAGAAAGAGAAACCGACGATTACTTTTGTGCATTTCGATCAGCCTGATGGTGTAGGGCACAATATTGGACATAATACCCCGGAATACTATGCCGAGCTAAAACAGGTCGACAGACGCATAGGAACTTTGCTGCAGGCGGTAAAAGATGCTGGAATCGCGGATGAAACCATTTTCGTTGTTGCTGCGGATCATGGCGGTACAGGAAAAGGGCATGGTGGTAAATCGCTGGCTGAGGTGGAGATTCCCTGGGTAATGACCGGGCCTGGTGTACCCAAAGGGAAAGAAATTAAGGAAAATCTAATGATTTATGATATCGCGCCTACATTAACTTGGTTGCTTGGTGCACCGCTTGATGCCGCTTGGCGCGGACAGGCGATCAAAGCATTCCAACAATAGCCGTTGCCCGTCAAACAAAAAGCCCCAGAGAGTTTTCTTTGGGGCTTTTTGTTTGACAAATTGTCAATATTATATATCTACGACCACATCCATTTTGAAGTCATCATCTTTTAGATGAACAATTTCTGTTGCTTTTTCGTAGTTAGTTGATTTCTTGGAGAAGAAGTCATGTTGTGTCGTTTCAGTATTCAATCCATTCAATACGATTGGGTTGACTTGTTTTACTTCGAAGATCGGATCAAAACCTAAGTTCATCAATGCTTTGTTGGCATTGTAACGAACATATTCTTTTACCTCTGCAGTTAAACCAACTTCAGTATAGATCTCTTCTGTATATTTCAGCTCATTTTCATACAAATTGTAAAGCAAGGCAAGGAAACGAGCTTTTACCTGATCTTGATTTTTTAATTTTTTGAATTGATCTTGGGCTATTAATCCAACGAATACACCGTGGATAGATTCGTCTGCGATAATTTTCTTAATGATATCGGCAGAAGCAACCATTTCGCCCTGTCCACATAACCATAATGGCAAGAAGAATCCAGAATAGAATAAGAATGACTCCAATAATACGGATGCAGCCATCGCCATATAAATCTCCTCCTCGGAAGCATCTTCTTTATCGATCGCGCGGTAGTAGCCATCAATCGTTTCTGCTTTGTATTGAAGATATTTATTTTGTTGAACCCATTCGAAAATATCATTTATTTCGGCGGTCGTAGAAACTGTCGTGAAAATGGTGGAATACGATTTTGCATGGATAGCTTCCATCATACACATATACGACAATACCGCTTTATTCTGTAAGGTGTCGATATGATCGATGATTTTAGGCATACCTGTATGGCTTTGAAGGGTATCCAATAGGGTCAATCCTCCTAAAGCTTTTTTATACGCATCTTTCATTTCTGGGCTGATACGTTTCCAGCTATCGATATCTTTTGATGGAATGTATTCCGTGTCGATCCAGAATTGACGGATATTTTGTTCCCAGAACATCAATACATAATCGTTCTCAGGGGTATTCCAGTTGACAGCTTTATATGTTTTACTCATTTTTAGTTTAAAGTATTAGGCATTTATTATCACGTATTTGGATTGTTGATTTTAGATAAGCCAAAAGCCGCCAATGGCGTAGGCAACTTTTGACTTTCTCCCATTATATATCCAAATACTAAAATCTCAAAATTAAGCTGAACAAGAGACACATTCGTCGATGGTCGATTTTCTTGTCCGTGTATAATAAAGGGATTTCAATCCCAATTTATGTGCATAGATATAATATCTTGACAAATCTCGTGTCGAATCCTTTGAGTTTGTATGCAAAATTGTAGATACACCCTGATCAATATGGCGTTGGATAACCGAAATCAATTTCAAGACTTTGAATTGATCCATATCATAAGCCGATTTGAAGTAGAAATAATTATCGTTTGTCAAATATGGCATTGGATAGTAAGTTGTACTATCTCCATATTCACGCACTTCAATGATATCGACGATTGGCATAACTGATGCGGTTGCATTCATGATATACGAAGTCGATTGATTTGGAGCAATGGCCAAACGGTAAGCATGGTAAATACCATGTTCTTTGATTTTTGCTTTTAATTCCAACCAATCTTCTACCGTTGGGATATGTATCCCTTCAAATAACTCCGCTACCTTAGCAGTTTTAGGCATATAATCGCGGTTTACGTAATTGTTGAAATACGTACCATCGGCATAGGCTGATTTTTCAAATCCAACAAATGTTTTACCACGTTCTTTGGCAATTTCCATCGATGCTTCCAATGAATAATAGTTCATCATCATAAAGAAGGTATTGGCAAAATCGAGCGCCTCGTTAGATTCATACATAATGAAGCTTTTTGCAAGGTAACCATGGAGGTTCATTGCACCTAGCCCTACAGAATGTAACTCACGGTTTGCTTTTGCAATAGATGGAACCATATCGATATTGGTCACGTCTGTAACGACAGTCAAAGCACGCATCGCCGTTTTTACGGTCTCTTTGATACGTTTGTTGTCCATTACAGTTGCAATATTTAAAGAGCCTAAGTTACAGGAGATACCATAACGGATCGTGTCCTGCTTGCCATAGATCTCAATATCGGATACTTGAGATACTTGCATGATTTCAGTACACAAGTTCGAGAATTTCACTTGACCGATTTCATTCAATGCATGGACACGGTTGGTGTTCTCTTTGAAGAAAATATAAGGATACCCTGATTCTTTTTGTGTCTGTGCAATTTTAACTAAAAGGTGACGGGCATTGATTTTTTTCTTTTTCACGTTTGGATTCGTGATCAATTCGTCGTACATCTTGTCCATATCCATCTCATCCAAGAATTGTCCATACTCTTGCATTACCGTATGTGGGTAGATCAAATAGCATGGTTCATCTTTTTCTGCCAATTCCATGAATTTATCCGGAACGATGATCCCGATCGACAACGATTTGATCCTTACTTTCTCGTCAACGTTGATTTTTTTACAATCTAAAAATTCTTCAATGTCAGAGTGGAAAATATTAAGGTATACTGCCCCAGCGCCCGGACGTTGTCCCAACTGGTTAGCATATGAAAATGTATCTTCCATAATCTTCATAATTGGAAGTACACCGCCAGCACGGCCTTCAACACCTTTAATCGCTTCGCCGCGAGCACGGATTTTAGAGATATTGAACGATACACCACCACCGATAGAAGACAACTTCATGGCAGAATCAACAGCGTAACCAATACCATTTAAGTTGTCACCGATCTCATCCAAGAAACAAGAGACCAATTCCCCTGAACGTTTCTTTCCTGCATTCAAGAATGTAGGGGTCGCCGGCTGGTATTCTTGATTGATCATGATTTCAGCATATTCGATCGCTTTTTGAACACCCTCTTCTCTTGCCAAGAATAAGGAAACAGCAACTACACGGTCTTCATAACGCTCTAAAAACTTCTCGCCAGAATCGTCACGTAAAGCGTAGCTCTGAAAGAATTTGAATGCCGCCATAAAAGATTCGAAACGGAATTTCTTCGCATACACATAGTTGAATACCGTTTCCATTTCTTCAAATGTAAACCATTGATAAAAGTCAATATAATAGTTGTTTTCTACCAAATAGTCTATTTTTTCTTTTAATGTATAAAAGAACACTGTGTTCTTATTTACATATTCCAAGAAATATGCACGAACCGCTTCCTTATCTTTATGTAAGCTGAATTCGTCATCATGCTTAATCATGATTTCATTATTAAGCAATATCCAGTTTTTTGCTACTTCGTTTGCTACCATCGCAAAAGTTCTTTAAGATGTCAATAAATTGATTAATATCTTCCATTGTTCCGGACAGTTCAAATTTGAACGCCAGTGGAATGTCAAAATCCTGTGAAATGCGATCAGCTGCTAGACCAAAATTCGGTCCCCAGTTGCGGTTGCCACTGGAAGTAACAGAATAGATATTTTTAGCTTCGCGTTTCATGAATTCTTTTGTGTTTTCGGGCACCTGTCCAAAATTTGTGGTGAAGGTGACCAAATGACCGGGGTCTTTTACCGTTAAATCAGCGGTGATTTTATGGATCTGCCAGCCCGTTATCTGAGCTACTTTGTCCATAAAGCGTTGTACGTTCCCCGTTCTGGAATCATAATAAATGTGTATCATGTCACTGTTTCATTTTAATGATACGCTGAATTTATTAAAGTGCAATGGCAGCCAATTCTTCTGGTTTAAAGCCAATGATACGGTGTTGAATCTCTTCATTTTCCAACACAATTACCGTAGGAACAGTGCGGATTTTGAATCTTGCGGCCAAGTCTGGTTCATCAAAAGGATTAACCGTTTCATATTGGATACCTTTTTGATCCAAATAAGCCGATACTTGTGCACAAGGAGCACAATCGTTTTTCTCAAATTTGATAATTCTTGCCATGTTTACTTGTTTATTTTTTTATTCCAATCTTTATAGAAAAACCCGGACGGAGTTAATGGTATCAATTTTAATCGGGGAGACCAGATTGAAGGTTCATCTGGCCATTTAAAATAGACAATTCGTCAAAAACAAAAGTCTGTACTTCGATACTTAAAAACTTCGTTGAGTTGCCAATTCTTTCATCAGCTTAACAAATATCTTATATTTTCTTTCGATGCGGTAGTTTGACTTTTCCACATTTTGGGTAAAAGTTTCCCAGAGAATGCGTTTGCTGCAGATTCGTGTTTGTAAGTTGTTGGTTTTCTTAGTTTTGTGAATGTGGATAACTTTAAATTAGTAATTTTTACCACTATTTTACAAATGATTTAAGTTTAATTTTAGTGTCATAAAAAAGCTACAAAGCTTGCTTTTTTATGAAAATTTTATTACCTTATTTTGCCCTAATTTGAAAAATAAATTTATGAAGAAACTATTCTATGGTCTCTTGCTTCTAGCGTCGCTGCAGACGCACGCGCAAGAAAACATGACCTTTCAAAAGCCCTCTACTGAAATTTTGGCCTTAGCCGACTATGTACGCCCACCTCAAATAAAGATTTCAAGCGATAAAAATTGGATGTTATTCACGTTCCGACCTACGTATAAAAGCCTAGCCGAATTAGGTCAGGAAGAAATGAAGTTGGCGGGATTGCGAATTAATCCAAAAACGAACATGGAAAGTTCAACAATCTTTTTCGATAAGATTGCCTTGAAAAAAATAGGGCAAAATGTGGAATTTTCCGACTTCACGGGGATGCCCGAAAAAGCGGCGATGACCAATTTTTTGTTCTCTCCAGACAATAAGCGTTTGGCATTTAGCAATACAAATGAGCGTGGAACAGCCTTATTTGTCATTGATCTTGCAACGCGAAATGTCAAACAGCTCACCGCCTACAATTTGAATGGAATATTGACAGCACCATTTCAATGGCTGAGAAATTCTTCTGGCTTAATAATTACGAGCCTGCCAAAGGATCGGGCTGCCCTGTTGGATCCTACAAAAGATTTGCCGACAGGACCTATTGTTTCAACAAGTGACGGGAAGGTATCCCAATTGAGAACGTATCAAGACCTGCTTAAAAATCCGCAGGATGAAGCAAATTTTGAAACGTTGGTGCAATCCAACCTTGAACTTGTAGACCTGGATGGTAAGATTTCGCCTTTTAAAGATAAAGCCGTTTATACGGGGATCAGCTTCTCTCCGGATGGCGAGTATGTGATGATCACGACCATCACAAAACCTTATTCCTATGTAGTCCCCGTCTCATCTTTTCCACAGCAGGTTCGTATTTATGATCGATCTGGCAAGGAAATAGCGCTTGTGAATGAGACTCCCTTGACAGAGGTAATGCCAAAGGGCTTTTCGTCTACACGATCGGGAAAACGTGCCTGGCATTGGCGGAGTGATCAGCCTGCTACCTTGGCCTATGTAGAAGCTTTGGATGGTGGGGATGCGAATAAACCTGCTGAGTTTCGTGATGCCTTATATACTCTATCCTACCCTTACAACGGTGCGGGAAAGCTTATTTTTAAAATCAAAGACCGTTATGCTGGTGTAACATGGGGAAATGATAAATATGCATTGATCAATTCCCAATGGTATGATACGAGAAATGCAAAAACTTTTGTGGTGAATCCTTCCTCGGGAGAATCTAGACTGTTGCACGATCAAAACAGTCAGGATGTGTATAATGATCCGGGAGATGTGTACATGGAAAAAAATAGTTTAGGCACTTATTCAATGTATGTGGATAAAGATAAAGCACTGTTTGTTGGTAAGGGATTTACTAAAAATGGTGAATTCCCTTTTGTGGATGAGCTTGATCTGCATTCATTGAAGAAAAAACGTATCTACACTGCTCCAGCATCTGAACTGCAGGAGCGTATCACTCAACTAGTGAACCCCAAAACGGGTGATCTGTTGATTTCGCTTCAGTCAGCATCAATTTATCCGAATTATTTCATGAAAAACATGAAATCAGGAAAACAGGTGGCTCTTACCGGATTGGAAAATCCGTTTAAATCTTTGGAAAAAGTTCATAAAGAGATTTTAAAGTACAAGCGCAAGGATGGGGTTGAACTTTCCGGTACATTATATTTACCTGCCGGTTATGATTTTACCAAGAAAGAGAAGTTGCCTTTGCTAATGTGGGCTTATCCACGGGAGTATAAGGACAAGAATACAGCCGGACAAAGTACAGCCAATCCCAAGGAATTTACCTTCCCAAGTTATGGTTCTTTTATCTATTGGGTATCTAAGGGCTATGCTGTATTGGATAATGCGGCCTTCCCTATTATTGGAGAGGGAACTAAAGAACCTAATGATAACTTTATTGAACAACTTGTGTCCAATGCCGAAGCCGCAATTGATGCAGTAGATCATTTGGGTTATATCGATCGAAAAAAAGTCGCCGTGGGTGGGCATTCCTATGGTGCCTTTATGACAGCACATCTGTTGTCCAATTCGAAATTGTTTGCCGCCGGAATAGCTCGATCGGGAGCGTACAATCGGACCTTAACACCATTTGGTTTTCAGAGTGAGCAACGTAACTTCTGGGATGATCCAGCCTTGTATATGACCATGTCTCCATTTGTGAGTGCTGATCGGATGAAAACCCCACTTTTGTTGGTTCATGGCGGAGCCGATAATAATCCCGGAACATTCACCCTGCAGACAGAACGCTATTTCCAGGCCCTGAAAAACTTGGGAGCTCCTGTGCGTATGGTCATTTTACCACGTGAAGCGCATGGATATGTCGCCAAAGAAAATATCTTCCACTTACTTTGGGAACAGGATCAATTTTTGGAGAAATACCTTAAAAATCAAGGTGAACATCGAAAAGAATAAAAAGGGGTTGCAAAAATGAATTGCAGCCAAAAAGTAGGACAAGGTTAGAAATTAATTGTTCAGGTGATGAGCTCGATATTTTATCGGGCTCATTCCTTTTTGATGCGCAGCAGCCCCCATTGGATCTGCATTAACTTGATGCGGGAACCATGAAGTAAGGGTTCACCTCTGGAAAGCTTCTGCTTAACCGCGTGCAAATGTGCTGAAGCACCAATGGATTATACATATTATTTTTTAAGTTTGGGTAATTTACTGGAGGGGAAAATCCAATTATGAGACCTGATATATTTAGAGAGAAATCGCCATTATCTTCCGATGACTGTTTTGTGGTCTTCGATCGGAGAAAATCTTCTTTTACATTTCCCGTACATATTCATCCTGAATATGAGCTCAACTATGTTGAGGGGGCAGCGGGTGCTCAACGTATCATTGGTAACTCGATCGAATCTATTGGAGAACGCGATCTGGTGCTCATTGCTAGTCCTGAGCTTGAACATGCATGGAAAGATGGCGATTGCCAATCAAATGATATTCATGAGATCACGATTCAGTTTCATCCTTCATTAATTGAACAGTATCTGGATAAAAAGCAGTTTGCAAGTATACAACAGTTATTATCCAAAGCTTCACGTGGTGTAGTTTTTGGTAAAGACACGGTAGATCGGGTATTACCTCTGTTACGCATATTGACTTTGGAAAGGGATGGGTTCTATTCGGTTATGAAACTTTTGGTGTTGCTGTATGAATTGTCCAAAGGTGATGATATCCGTGTATTATCTACTGCGACCAATACAGTGTTGAGCAATAGCGAATTGATGATGGGACGATTGCAGGAATATATCGTTACCCATGTAAACCGGGAATTGAACCTTCCGATGGTTGCCGCAGTGATGAACATGAGCAAGTCAACATTTTCCCGTTTCCTGAAATCGGCTACAGGGATGAATTTTACGGATTATCTGCTCGACTTTAGGATCAATATGGCGGTGCGATTACTGAAAGATGAGACGCTAATTGCCGATATCGTCGAACAATGTGGATTTAACAGCGTTTCGTACTTCTACCGTGTATTTAAAAAGAAAAAAGACCTTACCCCAGTCGAGTACAGAAATAGTTTACGTAAACAGCAAATGATTATCTAGCTTTTTCTTTTTTCCTTTTCTATTTCGCTTTTTCAAAAAGCGGAAAGATCTCCTATGTCCATTTTTTCAGGATACAGATATTCGATAAGACCCTGCCAATCCCCTCTATGATAATTCAATACAAATGAGTCCAAAGTTCAATAAAATGACTCGAAGTATTTTTTAATACGCTGTTTTTCAGTTTTTTACTATTTTATTCCAATACGCCATTGTTTTTCCTGTTTTGTTATCATTTCCATTTTACGCAATCGTTTGTGCTGACTTTTTCATGATTTTTCCAACAGAAATATGAATGAAAAGTACAATATAAATGACTTGATTTTGCTACTTAAGGCTTCACCTTTTCTCTAATTTCGTTAGATAAACCAATATTAGAATACCAATTAAGTATAGACATATTATACAAATCATCTATTTATTGTAAACCTTAAATACACAAAATATGAGAAAAACAGCTTTACTACTCTTACTTTCCACTTGTGGGAGCTTGGCTTTTGCACAGCAATCCCAAAAGGTGAGAGGCAAAGTCCTCGACGCGGATAATAAGCCAGTGGCAGGAGCTACGGTCAATATCAAAGGTAGTGCCAACGGAACTAAAACGGATGCCGATGGATCTTTTACACTTGACGTTGCGAAGGGGAAAACCTTAAAAATTACCTACGTCGGAATGAAGGAGCAAGAAATCCTTGTCAATGATGCATCAACCTACAGTATTGTGCTTCAATCGGGCAATGAGTTGGATGAAGTCGTGGTGATCGGTTATGGTACGGTAAAGAAGCGTGATTTGACCGGTGCAGTGGCATCAGTAACGGGCAAAGATCTACAATCTAATCTGGCTAAAAGTACTGCCGGAGCTTTACAGGGGCGTGTTGCGGGCGTATCTGTGACCAATTCGGGGGGAGCTCCCGGAGCGGGGTTGAATGTTACCATCCGTGGTTTAAGTTCTTTTGGTAGCAATACGCCGCTGTACGTTGTGGATGGAGTATTTGGAGATATCAACCTGGTGGATCCTAATGACATCGCTTCGTTGGAAGTCTTAAAAGATGCATCTGCGGCAGCTATTTATGGCTCACGTGCAGCTAATGGTGTCGTTATCGTGACGACCAAAAGTGGCCGGCAAAACACGGCAGCTACACTTAGTGTAAATGCGTTCACAGGTGTACAAAAAGTTTCCAAAATGTTGGATCTTATGGATGCCGTACAATGGAAAGCATTTCAGAAAGAGAACAAGTTACTGCCTTCGAGTGCCGAAGCGATGACAGCTAATACGGATTGGCAAAAAGAAGTATTCCGTACGGCGCCTATGCATAAAGTTAATGTGGATATTGCAGGCGGAGGCGAGCGTTCAACTTATAGTGTTTCCGCGGGCTACTTGGCACAGGAAGGAATACTTTTGAATACGGATTACAAAACCTTTAATCTACGAACTAAAAATACCTTTAGCCTGTTTAACAACCATCTACGCTTGGGGAATACATTCTTAATTAAGAATGGCGATCAACAACGTGGATCAGAACTGGTGATTACCGATATTTTGCGTCAGAATCCTTTGGTACCTGTGTATGATTCGAATATATTGGGCGGCTACGGTACCTATTCGTCCTGGATGAAAAATATCGAAAATCCTGTTGGCGTCCTTAATTTGTACAATAATCAACGTCATCAGACCGATATCATGCTTAGCGGTTACGCAGAGGTCGATCTTTTTGTCAAAGGGTTGAAGTATAGACTGAATGTAGGGGCCAATCGTACCACCGGGCGTAATTATAATAAAAAGGCAGAACCACATGTGTATGGTGATAAATTGATACAATCTTATTTGAGAGAAAGTGCATTTTTTAATAACCAGTGGTTGATTGAAAACACGTTACACTATGACCGTACCTTTGACAAGCATACGCTATCCGTTTTGGCTGGATATTCAGCGCAGGAAAACAACAATCGTGGTTTTGGTTTGGGACGTTACGATATTCCACTAGGTACAGATGCTATTGATGCTGCAGCAATGGATCAGCAGTCTACCAATGGAAACCTTCAAGAGGATGCGTTGGTTTCTCAGTTTGGCCGCTTGATGTACACCTATGACAACCGTTATCTTTTAACGGCTACTATAAGACGGGATGGCTCATCGAAGTTTGCGAGTGGACATCGCTATGGCGTATTCCCCTCTGTTGCGTTGGGTTGGAACGTGATGAACGAAGCTTTCTTTGAATCCGCTAAAAAAACGGTCAATGAATTTAAGATTCGCGCCAGTTATGGCCGCCTAGGTAACCAGAATATCGCTAACTATACAACACAGTTCACAACCCAATATGGTATCAATTATATTCAGGGTGGTAAATTGTGGTTAGGCGCAATTCCGGGCTACGACTGGGTATCGCCAGCTGCCTTGACCTGGGAAGAGACCGAAACCAGTGATATCGGTTTAGATCTGGCTTTTTTGAATAAGCGATTGAACGTTAGTGCTGACTATTATGTACGCGAGACCAAAGACATACTCTTGGGAATCAATCGTGCGCCTTCATCAGGTCTGGGTGGTACCCCAGTAATGAATGCAGGGGTAATCAGTAATAAAGGGTTCGAGTTTTTGACTAGCTTTCGGGATGCTGTAGGTGAGGTTAACTACAATATTTCTGTCAATGCCTCTACGGTCAAGAACAATATGAAGGCTGTAACCTTAGGTTCTATCCAAGAGTTTGCCGGTTTCAATCCGCATGCTGAAGGTGATATCACCTGGGCGAGAGTTGGTTATCCGATAGGTGGCTTCTGGTTGATTAAGACAGATGGTATATTCCAGTCTGATGCTGAAGTGCAAGCGTACAAAAGCTCAAATGGTACAGTTATACAGCCTAATGCTAAGGCGGGAGATATTCGCTTTGTAGATTTCAATGATGATGGAAAAATCACGGATTATCAAGACGCCCAATACGTGGGGAGCCCTTTCCCTAAGCTGGCTTATGGTATTCGGGGTAATGTGGAGTATAAGGGTGTTGATTTGGGGTTTTTCTTTGATGGTGTATCGGGCAATAAAATATACAACTACACCCGGGCACGCATTGAATCAACCAACGAAGTCAATAACCATTCAGCAAGCTTGCTAAACTCTTGGACACCATCAAATACCAATACGGATATTCCACGCTACACGCGTGAAGATCCGAATAACAACAAACGCCGTACGTCTGACCGTTGGTTGGAGAGTGGATCTTTCTTCCGCTTAAAGACCTTAGAGATCGGCTATACATTACCGCAGCTTGTGTTGAGCAAGGCGGGACTGAAAAGTACCCGTGTCTTCTTCGCTGGTGACAATTTGTTTACTTCGACAAAGTATAAAGGATACACGCCGGATCTAGGAATCAATTCTGATGAGAATGGTGGTGGATCTAGTACGATGACGGCAGGGACAGATTATGGTCGTTTTCCATTGGCACGCACCTTTATGTTTGGCTTACAAGCCAGTTTTTAAACGACATAACGATGTTTTTCATGAATCTTAGCATTTTTAGCATACAACTATGAAATTTTTAATCAATAAATATACGATTGCGGTAGTACTGGGGCTGTCTTTAACGGGCTGTTCCAAGGATTTTTTGGACAAAATGAATCCCAATAAACCTGTGGATGGTGTCTTTTGGGCGAATGAAAACGATGCTGTATCCGCCGTAGCAACTGTTTATTCACCTATTCGTAACCAGATGGCGGGCTATTATGGCGCATGGAGCGGGTATCAAACCATGAATCGGGCGGATGATACGTTTTTTCTAATTGGAGAAGAAGCTTTTACCTGGGAATTTGTTAATTTCCTGAATAGCGCGTCTACGGGTAATAGTGAGTTTGGTAGCTTATACAAAGGTATTAATCGGGCGAATGTATTTTTCAAAAATATAGATAAGGTGCCTATGGACGAAGCCAAGAAAAAACAGCTGATCGGTGAGGTAAGTTTCCTAAGGGGGATGTACTATTTTTTGTTGGCTGCCAACTGGGGTGATGTACCGTTGCGCCTGACGGTAGCAACGGATGATGCAGAACCGGGTGAGGCTGCGTCTGCATCGGAAGCTGAAATCTGGAAGCAAGTGATTGCCGATTTCAAAGTGGCAAAAGAAAACCTGCCTGTAAATAGACCGGCAGATGAATTGGGCCGTGTAACCAAGGGTGCTGCGATTGCGCACCTAGGTAAAGCATTGGTATATACTAAGCAATATAGCGAAGCCGAAAAGGAACTGAAGGTACTGCTTTCCTCACCTTATAATTATGATTTGGTAGCCGATTATCAAGATAATTTCAAACACACAACTAAGTTTAACAAGGAGTCGGTATGGGAATTGGCTTACGATGGCACATTGAGTAGCGGTGGTGTATGGGGAAATGATCAGCCAAACTCGCACCTGGGAATGGTACTACCGAACTTTGTAGGACCCGATGGTACTGGAGCATGGTTCAAGATCATGCCTTCACCTACAATAATACGTGATTTTATCGCTGAGCAGAGACCTGCAGGATCCGATACTCGTTTTGACAAACGTATGAATGCCAGTTTCCTATGGAAATATTCGGACTACCAAATTGGGGCAGCCGATGGTAAATGGTATGGAAATCAGACTTTTGATGATATTTGGGCGAAATGTCAGGAGAAATTTAAGCGCCACTCTCCTGAAGAACTTGAAAAGGCTTTCCCAACTATTGATGGAAAACAGGGGCGTTTCTTGATGAATAAGTATACCAATGCTTATATGAATGCTGCGGGTTCCAACTCACATTATGATCCAGCGAAGAACAACAACAACAATCTACGGGTGTTCCGTTTCTCTGAAGTGCTATTGTTACATGCTGAAGCGTGTGCACAGAATGGAAACATTGCAGATGCTTCGTCGAGTCTGAAGCGTATACGTGATCGCGCGGGATTGGCTAATAAGACCTGGAGTGGTAAAGATGATTTGATGAAAGAAATCATGAAACAGAATGAATTGGAGTTTTTCTTTGAAGGGCATCGTTTCTTTGACTTAAAACGCTGGTTTACGTATGCTGATATGAAGAAGATTTTTGTAGACAACAAAAAGCAAGGGGCTAATAATTTTCAGCCTAAGCATTATTATCTTCCGATACCGCAGGACGAATTGAATACCAATACCAAAATAGAACAACATCCGTTGTGGCGGTAAGCTGCAGCAGTGCTTCCGACTGGGTCGGTAGGCAGATACGAATTATTCTCGATTCCACAGTTGAGTGTTAGTTTTTTCCGGTAGGGGAGTAGATGCCTCTGCCGGAATACTTTTTGAAATTTCTTTTAAACAATAATAAGTATGATTGCAGTACAACGAATATATCGCATGCGCTTCGCTGCGATTTTTCCCGCTATATGCTGCTTGGTTCTGTTGTTTTTTTCCTGCAAAAAAGATCGGGAAACAACGAATGAATTATCTTCCAAGCTGGCATTGACATCCAAAATCGATGCTGGTGAATTGTTGCTTGATGTCAATCAGCAGACACAAGAGTATGTTTTCAACTTTGAAAAGGGAGCCATAAATGTCCCCATGAAGGATATCCTCAAGATAACTTCTGATTTGGTACATTGGCGTACAAAACTCTCCTTTAGCGACGGGTCGGAGGTGGACGTACCTACCAAGGGTAGTTCGCTCGATTTTATTGTTGAAAATATTAAACTGGATCCTTCGGGTTATAATCCGCTGTCGGCCATGGTAAATGTAAGGTTACCGACATACGGTCGTGTGCGGGTGACCGTACGCGGAAAGCATGGCAAACTGGGTACTATTACGCATTTATGTAACGATGATACACCACGTCAAAACGTACCTATATTGGGCTTATATGCCGATTATGATAATATGGTCGATCTTACTTTTACTGATCGGGAAGGTAACGAGCGCGGTAGTACAACGATACATATCGTCACACAAGCGCTAACAGTGCAAGACTTTCCCAAGTGGAAGATCGTCAAAGGACAAACCGAGAAAATGGAACCCGGAATTAATTTGGTGAGTTATCCTGGGCATAGTGAGCTAGATACTTCTTTACCTTATATGATTGATAACGAGGGTGAATTGCGTTGGTTGTTGCTGTTGAAAAAATCTTCTGATTTACAGAAATTTTCCGGTTCGATAGGTCTTAAGCGGACCAAAAAAGGAACCTTTATTTCGGGTGATCAGTCTCAGCAACGTGTTGTTGAAATTGATCTTTTTGGAAACCTGATCAATCAGTGGGATCTGGCAAAACTGGGATACGGATTTCACCATGAAATTAGTGAGGCCGCCAATGGTAATTTCTTGATCAATGTAACCAAAGCTGCAGCCCGTTTAAACAATGGTCAACCCCGTATTAACGACTTTATCATCGAATTGAATCCGGAAACAGGCGTTTTAGTCAATGAATGGGACCTCACCAAGCAGCTGGATACAACGCGTTATATCAAGCCTGATGGCGTAACGCCGCCGGCCTTTTCGCAGAGCCCAAGTAACTGGGCCCACAACAATTCAATTACAGAAATTGGCGAAGATTTATTGGCTACGGCACGTTATCAGGGGATTTTCAGCTTTAACCATTCGGGAATAACGCAATGGATTATATCGCCTCATAAAAATTGGGGAGCTAAATATCAGGCTTTGCTGTTAAAGCCAATTGCCGAAGATGGTACAGCAATTACAGATCCAGCAGTGATCAATGGGGATGCTGCGGTGGTGGGCTTTGATTGGCCCTGGGGTCCACATACACCTGTCGCCTTGAGCAAGGATCGTATTTTAGTTTTTGACAATGGCTATAATCGGCAATGGAAATCAAATTTTGCTCCAGGGGTGAACAGCTATAGCCGGGTCGTGGAATACAAGGTTGACCTGACCAATAGAACGGTGCAGCAAGTATGGTCTTATGGAAAAGATCGCGGAGCGCAAGGCTTTTCACAGGCCATATCGGGCGTGCAATACTTGGGACAAACGGGACATGTCTTATTTTGTCCGGGTATGGGGGTAGCAACTTCTATTGGTTCGGGCGGACGTGTTGTGGAAATTGATCCGAAAACAAAGGAAGTGATATTCGATCTTGAGGTCGCTACGGGTAGCGGCACTGCATTCCATCGGGTGACACGTATGCCGCTTTATCCCGAACACTTGTAAAATAATTATTTTTTTGAACAGAACTAAATTTATGGCCGAATCATTTGTACGTCAGCAAGCTTACATTATCGAATCACAACGCTTATTATTGGAAAGAGCCAATGTCGAACTATCTAATCCCGGAAAAATTGTTAAGCGTTATTTATATCCTGTTGTTACCAAAGAGCATATCCCCTTGACCTGGCGTTATGATTTTAATCCATTAACAAACCCTCTTTTTCTAGAGCGAATCACTTTCAATTCAACAATGAATGCAGGGGCACTCTACTGGCAAGGAAAGTACCTTTTGTTTGTTCGTGTTGAGGGGACTGACCGGAAATCATTTTTTGCGATAGCAGAAAGTGAAAATGGGGTCGACAATTTCCGATTTTGGGATCAGCCATTAGCTCTTCCTGATTTGGATGAGGAGGAAACAAATGTATATGATATCCGTCTAACTGCGCATGAAGACGGTTGGGTATATGGTATTTTTTGCAGTGAAAAACGCGATACAGCCGCTGGTCCTGGAGATCTCTCCAGTGCCATTGCCGCAGCAGGCATCATTCGATCAAAAGATTTGAAGCACTGGGAGCGATTACCCAATTTGAAAGCGAGTAGTCAACAGCGGAATGTCGTATTGCACCCCGAATTTGTACAGGGGAAATATGCTTTGTATACACGGCCACAGGATGATTTTATCCTAGCGAAACGTGGTGGCGGAATTGGATGGTCATTAATTGATGATATTAAAAACGCTGTTGTTGTTGAAGAGCAAATTATCAACAAACGTTTTTATCATACGATTAAAGAACTTAAAAATGGTGAGGGACCTGCGCCTTTAAAAACGGCGAAGGGCTGGCTACACCTCGCCCATGGTGTGCGTGGGACAGCTGCAGGCTTACGCTATGTGCTCTATATTTATCTTACTAGTCTGGATGATCCGAGTCAATTGATCGCCGAGCCTGCAGGTTATCTGATGGCGCCGGAGGGAGAAGAGCGGATCGGTGATGTTTCCAATGTGTTGTTTTCCAACGGTTGGATCATGAATGCCGACGGTATGATTTATATCTATTACGCTTCAAGTGATACACGAATGCATGTTGCTGTATCTTCGGTCGACCGGCTTTTGGATTACTGTCTAAATACAGCACCCGACGGCCTTCGCTCGGCAACCTCGGTCGGCAATGTCCTCCAGCTTATTGATCGCAATGCGCTATATGCCATGGAATCTGGAGTTTGTTCCCGAAACGATGTGAAACGGGCCTGATAATAGGATGTGAAAATTGAAAGCTGGTCTCCTACTTAAATCGTATAAGCCCGGCTTGTTGTTTGTTATAAAATCGATATTTAGGAGTATACAAATGAAAAATCTGATCAAGTTTTATGGGGTGATCGCTTTACTTTCTCTGTGTTTGACAGTGAAATCTCAGGCCGATCAACCGCTAAAGATAATTTCTTACAATATCTGGAATGGGTTTGAGCGTACGAAAGCAAAAGCGGATAAATTTGTCCATTGGATGAATCAGCAGCAACCCGATATTGTTGCTTTAGAAGAACTGGTCGATTTCAAACAGGCCAATCTTCAACAGTTGGCCGAATCCTACGGACACCATTACAGCATCTTACTGAAGGAGAAGGGCTATCCCGTAGGGATCACGTCTCGCTATCCGATTACCCTGATCAAAGCCCAGGTAGATAGGTTTTGGCACGGCATGCTGCATGTTAAAATTAAAGATATTGACATTATAGTCACGCATCTCAGTCCTTTTTCCTGGAAGTATCGATTGAAGGAAGCGCAGCAGATTGTGGATTATATCAAAAGTAATTCCTTGAATAACTGTATGATCATGGGGGACCTCAATGCGTATTCTCCGTTGGATGCAATTTGGCTGGAACACAAAGAGTCCCTGAGAAAGAATTTATTGAATTGGGATCAAGCGCATCCCGAATATGGCAATATGCGTGGACAACGTTTTGATTATAGTGTACTGTCGGCTTTTATTGCTGCAGGTTTTGATGATTGTATCGGACGTATGGTATTTCCGGAAAATAAGCGGGTCAGTTTTCCGACAGCCACGCTTTATGGCTGGAATTGGGGCGACAGCCGGTTAGCTGAAGTGTCGGAAAGACTTGATTATATCTTATTGTCGGAGCGATTGTCGCCTTTCGTTCAGCAGGTCGAAGTGCACAATGGTCCTGATCTTGAAGGTATATCGGATCACTATCCCGTTTCGGTCGTGATCGGTCAATTGGAGAAGTAGAAATATAATTGTAGATTGCGGTTGACCACGAGAAGATTATTCATGGAACTTTCCGTAATAGATATATTTATCATTGTCTGTTATTTGCTGACGATGATTGTCATTGGCCTGATTCTTAAAAAGCGAGCTTCTAAGGACCTCGACTCTTATTTCTTAGGAGGGAAGTCCCTTCCTTACTATATGCTTGGTATTTCTGATGCATCGGGGATGTTCGATATTTCGGGCACAATGTGGATGGTTTATCTTGCCTTTGTCTATGGCCTTAAAAGTATGTGGATTCCTTGGTTATGGCCTGTCTTCAATCAGATTTTCCTGATGGTTTACCTTTCGGTATGGCTGCGGCGTTCAAATGTCTTGACGGGAGCTGAATGGATCCGAACCCGTTTTGGGCATGGTAAGGGTGCAGATGGAGCTTACACTATCGTCATTTTATACGCTATTGTAGCGGTATTGGGTTTTCTATGTTATGGATTTATTGGGATCGGTAAATTTATGGAAGTATTCTTCCCTTGGGAACAGCTGTCACGCTTTATTCCATTGACCATTGACCCGATGCATGTTCCACAGCTATATGGTATATTTTTCACAGCCATAACGACATTTTATGTCATGCTTGGCGGCATGCATAGTATTGTGTGGGCAGATATGGTGAAATTTGCAATCATGATTGTATCCGGCATTGCAATCGCGGTGATTGCCATGCAGCAGGTGAGCCCTGAATTGTTGGCCGCCAATACACCTGAGGGTTGGGACTCTCCCTTCTTTGGCTGGCACCTGGATATGGACTGGAGTAACTTACTTCCTTCTATTATGGATCGAATAGCCGACGATCAATACAACCTGTTTACCATATTTGTGATGATGATGCTTTTCAAAGGTATTTTCATGAGTATGGCTGGGCCCGCGGCCAACTATGATATGCAAAAGATTCTGGCTTGTAGGTCACCCAAAGAGGCTGCATTAATGAGCGGCTCGGTATCTGTTATATTGCTGATACCGCGTTATCTGATGATCATGGGTTTTACGGTATTGGCTCTTGTTTTCTTTCGGGATGAGTTTACAGCAATGGGAAGCCATATGGATTTCGAGATCATCTTACCCAAAGCAATTAGTCGTTTTGGAAAGGTTGGATTGACAGGTTTATTGTTGGCGGGACTTCTGGCTGCGTTTATGTCTTCTTTTGCTTCAACGATAAATGCGGCACAGGCATATTTGGTCAATGATGTCTTGCTGAAATTTTTTTATCGTTCGGCTTCGCCTAAAAAGCAGATTCGGTTGAGTTATATTGTTTCTGTTTCTGTGGTTGTTTGCAGCACGATCATCGGATTGTATGTCCAAAACATCAATTCGGTGCTGCAGTGGATCGTTTCAGCACTCTATGGCGGGTATATTGCCGCGAATGTGCTCAAGTGGCACTGGTGGCGATTTAATGGGACAGGTTTTTTCTGGGGAATGTTGACAGGTATATTCGGTGCGATTATTCTGCCACAGTTCTTTCCCCATACCTTGCCGCTTTATTATTTTCCGTTTTTGTTTGTCCTATCGCTGCTGGGCTGTCTGATGGGAACTTGGTTGTCCAGACCTACTGAAGACGACGTGCTTGTCGATTTTTATGTCCGTGTTCGTCCATGGGGCTTTTGGGGACCAATTCACCAGAAAGCGTTGCAGAAATACCCAGATCTTAAAAGGAACAATCACTTTAAGCGCGATTTATTTAATGTTGGGGTGGGGATAATATGGCAATGTTGTTTGACATTGATCCCGATGTATATTGTGATTCAACAGGGACAGGGCTTACTGACCAGCATACTGATATTGGGTATTACGACGTTGATCCTTAAAAAGAATTGGTATGACAAGATGTGTCGCGATGAGGCTGAATACGATGCTTTTATGACAAAATACGGAATGAATAAAGCAGATTGATAAGCAAATAAGTTTTTAAAATGGGGCTGAGCGAAGAGAAGAATCAGGTAATCGAACGGCCTGTTTGATTAAAAAACGATCGTACCGTACCGATTACCGTGATAATGTGTTTTGCGTTTAGTTGCTCGCTTTAACCGTAAATGGAACGACATACTGTCCCCACTCCAAAGAAACGGTTCCTTGCGGCGTTGCATTGATCTTAAACTGTTCCTGCGAATTGCTTGCTGTAGCATTGCTGACTGAAACACGTAAAGCATCTTCGTTGGCATCATATTTTGTTCCCCACTGATTCCACACTTTATTGAACATAATTGTTGTTTCGTGTTCTCCAGGGATACTGTAAAGGCCATATTTACCAGCAGCTAATTTCTTGCCTTCAACCAATACATCTTTATTAAATTCGATGGTGGTCGCTTCATTTGCTCCAGTACGCCATACAATGCCGATAGGAGCGATATCAACACCAAGCTGACGGCCTTTCAATGAAGGGCGGCTATAATGAATGTCAATCGTGACACCATCGGTGGTGGTCACCTTAGTGTTGTCTGGAGGACTTGGGCGTTTACTTTTGTCGGTCTGAGCAAAAGTAAGTTGACCTATTAAGGTCAGAATCGTTAAAATTAGTACTCTCATTTTTCGTATAGTATTGATTAAACAATTAAACTTAGATAAATTACTTTTTATATGCAATATGCCTTTGGTCAAATAAAAATAATTTATCGCTCTCTCCTAAGCTATTGGATATCTTTTAATAACGGAAATATACGATTTTTTAAGTTATGGAATTGTTCATTTTTTTTGAAGACTTTGGGTGGAATAGTTTGGTTATATAAAACGAGAAAAGCCAGTGATTCATATCCTGGCTTTTCTCATTTATACCTATTATCTATACAAGATATTCAAATAGTGTCTGGTCTTTATTGATTTCAATGACATCAAACTTATATTCTTTCATGCGTTCAATCAATGTTTCGTAATCCTCAGGTTTGTTGAGCTCAATGCCCACTAGCGCTGGACCTCTTTCGCGTTCTGTTTTTTTGATAAACTCAAAACGGGTAATATCGTCCTTAGGTCCCAATACTTCAGAAACGAAGAGTTTTAATGCACCAGGGCGTTGTGGGAAACGAACGATAAAATAATGCTTGTACCCTTCGTAAAGTAGAGACAATTCTTTGATTTCACTCATACGGTCGATATCGTTGTTTCCGCCGGAAATGATGCAGACAACTTTCTTGCCTTTTATTTCATCTTTGTGAAATTCAAGAGCGGCCACGGATAGAGCGCCTGCAGGCTCAACGACAATTGCATCCTTATTGTACAGTTCTAGGATACAGGTACAGATTTTTCCTTCCGGAATGGAGCGTGTATCATCCAGCAATTGTTTGGCGATTTCAAACGTCGTTGCACCGATTTTTTTAACGGCGGCGCCATCAACAAATTTATTGATATGCTCGAGCTCGATCGGTGCGCCGTGTGTCAAGGCCGCTTGCATGGAGGGGGCTCCTTCGGGTTCAACGCCATAGCATTTGATTGCGTTGTTTTTACTTTTTAGGTAATAGCTCGCTCCCGCGGCAAGTCCACCGCCGCCAATTGGGATAAATATGGCGTCCATATCGGGAAGATCTTGTAAAGCTTCCACGGCTACAGTACCCTGTCCTTCCACAACTTTGAGATCATCAAATGGCGGAATGAACGTCATGCCATGCTCTGCTGTATAAGCCAGCGCTGCTTTTTGACAGTCATCAAAAGTGTCGCCGGTCAAGATGATTTCTACATTACCGTTACCCCACATTTCCGTTTGTGAAATCTTTTGGCGTGGTGTCGGACCCGGCATAAATATCACGCCTTTGATGTCGAGTTTATTGCAGGAGAAAGCAACGCCCTGAGCGTGGTTGCCTGCGCTCGCACACACAACGCCCCGTTGTCGCTCTTCCGCTGTTAAGGAAATAATTTTATTGTAGGCACCGCGTAATTTATAGGAACGTACGACTTGTAAATCTTCCCGTTTGAGATAGACTTCAGCGCCATATTTTTCGGATAGATGCCGATTATATTGAAGTGGTGTTCTGTTGACCACAGACTTGATGCGGTCAAGCGTAGCTTCTGAATTGATGTTTAAGGTTGATAGATTCATTGTTAGATGATTGCCTAGTTAAGGTAGCAAATAAAACGCAGATATTCGCTGTTATATGAGAGATTCTACCTATATAGTATTTAAATTTTGTTGATTTTAAATGGAAGATCGTTTGTACGTATGATAAAATAATAATTAGCAACGTATCATTTTTTGGATCCTTTTTAAAAAAATGTATTTATGATAAAAAAAGGCTGCATCTGCAGCCTTCCTTTTTTTTATATTTTTTCTTGGATGAGGCTTTTTAGGTCATCATCACAAATATTTTTCTTTTCGTCGGCCAAAACCAAGAAACGTTGATAGCAATCAGCTAAATCATCTTTTTCAAGATGAAAGCCTAAACGCTCCAAATGGTGCTTAAGAGCATGTCTTCCTGAACGTGCAGTTAAGATAATATCAGCTTCAACCAAACCAACATCTTCTGGTCTGATGATCTCATAGTTCTCACGGTGTTTTAGGAAACCATCTTGGTGAATCCCCGAGCTGTGTGCGAAGGCGTTGCGACCAACAATCGCCTTATTCGGTTGCACGGGCATGTTCATCATTTCACTTACCTTGCGCGATAAGTACGTAAACATGCGGCTATCGATATTTGATGTTAAGCTTCCAAACGACTGGTTGTGCACTTTAAGGATCATGGCTACTTCTTCAAGTGACGTGTTTCCTGCACGTTCACCGATACCGTTGATCGTACATTCCACCTGACGGGCACCATTTTGTATTGCAGCGATAGAATTTGCTGTTGCAAGTCCCAAGTCATTGTGACAATGTGCCGAAATAATGGCCTGATCGATATTGCGTACATTTTCCTTGAGGTAGTTGATTTTTGAGCCATATTGGTCTGGTAGACAATAACCGTTTGTATCCGGGATGTTGACTACCGTAGCACCGGCAGCAATAACCGATTCAACCATTTTAGCTAGAAATGCCAAGTCTGCGCGACCGGCATCTTCTGCATAAAACTCGACATCTTCCACGTAGGATTTGGCATGTTTTACGGCCGCAACAGCACGTTCTAAAATTTCTTCTCTGGTGCTGTTGAATTTATATTTGATATGCATGTCCGAAGAACCAATACCGGTATGGATACGAGGGCGCTTGGCATACTTTAATGCCTCGGCAGCCACGTCAATATCGTTTTGATTGGCACGGGTCAATGCACATATAATGACATCGTTTACCGCTTTAGATAATTCGACGACCGATTGAAAATCACCAGGGCTAGACACTGGGAAACCGGCTTCGATAATATCCACCCCTAGTTTTTCCAGGTCTTTAGCAATCTCAATTTTCTCTGAAGTAGTTAATTGGCAGCCTGGTACCTGTTCGCCATCACGTAAAGTGGTGTCGAAAATGTAAAGATGATTAGGATCGTGTAACATAATTTCTTAATTCAAAAGATTTACAAATTAAAAAGGGTATACTATTTAATAAACTCCAATACTTTTTCACCCATTTCCTGAGTACCTAAGATTTTTGAAGCTTCTGTGCTGCTGTTGGCAATATCACCGGTTCTCCAACCAGCTTTTAATGTTTCAGCAACAGCATTGGTAACCGCTTTAGCTTCCTCCTGTAGACCAAAGCTAATATCAAGCATCAAGGCTGCAGATAAAATTGAAGCCAATGGATTTGCTTTATTTTGACCAGCGATATCGTGTGCAGAGCCGTGGATAGGTTCGAAGAAGCCTGTGCCATCACCTACGGAAGCAGAAGCCAACATGCCCATCGAGCCTGCGATCTGTGACGCTTCGTCTGTCAGGATATCACCAAAAAGATTGGCTGTCAATACAACATCGAATTTCTTTGGATTTTTCACCAATTGCATGGCCGCATTATCGATAAACATGTGCTCGGTTTCAACATCCGGATATTCTTTTGCGATTTCCTGGACAACTTCTCTCCAGAGGCGGGATGTTTCCAATACATTGGCTTTATCAACAGAGCATAGTCTTTTGTTACGCGTGCGTGCTGCATCATAAGCTTTACGTGCGATACGCTCAACCTCGTAACGGTGATAATTCATCAAGTCTGAAGCAAAGGTATTATCCTCATTGCGATTTTTCTCACCAAAATAGACATCACCTGTCAGTTCACGGAAGAAAAGAATATCTGTACCTTGAAGAATTTCGGGCTTTAAGCTTGAAGCATCCAATAACTCATCGAATAAAAGGATTGGACGAAGATTTGCGTAAAGACCTAGTTCTTTACGGATTTTCAACAAGCCTTGTTCAGGCCTTACTTTAGCAGAAGGATCATTATCATACTTGATATGGCCAATGGCACCGAAAAGGATCGCATCTGAAGCCTTTGCTTTCGCTAATGTTTCATCAGGCAGCGGGTTGCCTGTAGCCTCAATTGCAGTATGGCCCATGATAGCTTCATCAAAGCTGAACTCATGACCATAATTTTCACCGATTTTTTCTAAAACTTTTTTACCCCAAGTCGTTACTTCTTGGCCAATGCCATCTCCAGGTATGATTAAAATATTTTTCTTCATTGTATTTTTAGTATTGAGCTATCAGAGATAGGGATATTGAAATTTTGGATTCTAGGTCTAAGACTTACTTACTTACTTACTTACTTACTTACTTACTTACTTACTTACTTACTTACTTGTCTCTTTCTGACTTTTGATTTCCAGCTTTTCTGCCGACATCTTGATATGATCTTTCTTTTTTAGTTCTTATTTTCGAATTTATTCATGTTTTCCACATTTTTTATGTTGATAAAGCTTCTTTTTTGTGGATAACTTCGGATATAGCCTTTACTTCTCCTTTTTCCAACACGATTTTATTGTCAATGCAGGTTGGGAGTTGTGTCTGGAAGTGCCCTAAATAAATGAGGGTTTGGCCACTTTTACTGAGGTCATCGATGACATCGTTGAAATACTGGGTCTGCTCTTGGTCTAAACCCTGACAAGGTTCGTCCAAAATTAGCAATTCTGGATGCTTCACGATCGTGCGAGCCAATAGGACCAAGCGTTGTTGACCTAAGGGCAATGATCCCAAGGTTTTGTGCTTAACCTCTTTGAGGTCAAAAAAATAGAGAATTTGCTCGAGCTTTTGCTGTTGTTCAAATCCTAAGCGTTGGTATAGGCTCATGGAGTCAAAAAATCCAGAAGCAATAGTCTGTCCAACGTTGGCATTCATATCATAGTACCAATGCAATTCTGGCGATATAATACCCAAATGTTCTTTGATATCCCAAATACTTTCTCCAGATCCTCTTTTTTTGCCAAAAAGATGGATGTCGTTGGCGTAGGCCTGTGGATGATCTCCGTTGATTAAACTGAGCAAGGTGGATTTTCCTGACCCATTATGCCCTTGCAGCAACCATTTTTCACCGGCTTTTACTTCCCAGTCAATATTCTTTAAGACTTGTTTTTCGCCATATGAAATATTGATTTTGTTCATTTTTACCATGACCTGGGCGGATACCTGAGGGGCCTGTTGCAGAAAATAAGGCAGCGCCTTTCTTGTTCGGGGCAAGCCTTTGGATAGCTCTTCACTCCGTTGGCGAATCCTGATTTTACCTTCCTGAATCTCCGCAAAACGATTGATACAGTCCGGCTGTTCGTCATCATTACTGATCAACAGCAAGGTGACGCCTTTATCCGCAAGCTGATCGAAAATCTGGTTGAGATCTTTTCTGGACTGTGCATCCAGTCCTGTATAAGGCTGGTCGATCATGAGCACCTGAGGTTGAAGCCACAAGGCCTTGATCAATTGCAGTCTTTTGTGTTCGCCACTCGAAAGTTCAATCAACTGCTGATCTTTGAAATTCTCGAAGCCAAAAATGTTCAGGTAAGAACGTACGTTTTCAAAAGAAAGCTGTTCTTCTTTTGCAAAATGTTTCAGTTCAGCAAAAACCGTTAGTGTATCGTTTTTTGCAAATTTGTTGTAGCGCTGTTGATAATAGAAATTGCGATCGCCCTCAAGATTAGTAAACTGAAACCAATTGGAAACGTAGTGGATTTTTGCCGGCAGTGGGCTCGTTGGATCAACGTGGAATGTGATCTTACCTTCATACTTCAATTGCCCGGCAATTGCTTTCGCAAGTGTGGTTTTTCCTGTGCCGCTCGGACCGCCCAAGATCCATTGCTCGCCAGGAAAAATTTGCCAATTTAAGTCTTGCAGTACGGTATCTTTACCGTACTGAAGAGTTAAATTGGCAATATGGACGACAGGATCTACCATTGTCTGTTTGCTTCAAATGCTTCAATTGAATCTTTTTGGTTAAGGATAAAATCAATGTCATCATAACCATTGATCAAACATGATTTTTTGTATGGATTGATTTCAAACTCAAATTGATCGCCCGTCTCTGTCAACATGACTGTTTGTTTTTCAAGATCAACGATAATCGTCGTTGTCGGATTTTGGTGCACCAATTCGAAAATTTTTGCCAAAAACTCTTCGGGTACCTGAATCGGTAATACACCATTGTTGAGAGCATTTCCTTTGAATATATCGGCAAAGAATGAGCTGATGACCACATCAAAGCCATAGTCTTGAATAGCCCATGCGGCATGCTCGCGGCTTGAGCCACAGCCAAAGTTTTTACCGGCAACCAATATTTTCCCTGTATAGGTCGGGTTGTTCAATACAAAGTCAGTTTTGGGCTGATTGTTTGTGTCAAAACGCCAGTCGCGGAATAGATTATCACCAAAACCTTCACGCGTGGTCGCTTTTAGAAAGCGTGCGGGAATAATTTGATCGGTATCAATATTTTCGATAGGTAGCGGGACTACCTGGGACGTTAAAGTTTCAAATTTTTTCATTTTTTTCTGCTTAGATCAACTCTCTTACATCTGTTACTTTACCTGTTACTGCCGCAGCTGCTGCTGTCAAAGGTGATACCAGCATGGTGCGGGCATTCGGTCCCTGACGTCCTTCGAAATTTCTATTTGAAGTCGATACACAATATTTACCAGCAGGGATTTTATCTTCGTTCATACCTAAACATGCCGAACATCCTGGTTCACGCAGCTGGAATCCTGCTGCTTCAAATATTTTATCCAAGCCTTCTTCTTTAGCCTGTTTTTCTACTTGTTTTGAGCCCGGTACAATCCATACTTCAACGTCTTGTGCTTTTTGCTTGCCTTTAACAAATGAAGCTACTTCACGTAAATCTTCAATACGGGAATTGGTACAACTTCCGATGAACACATAATCAACACGATTGCCTAGTACTGTTGAGTCATCTTTAAAGCCCATGTAATCCAATGCTTTTTGGTATGATGGTCTTTCTGATTCCGGTTGTGCACTAGTGGCTGGAATATGTTCCGCGATACCCATACCCATACCCGGATTAGTACCGTAGGTAATCATTGGTGCAATATCTGCGGCATCGAAAGTCAACACTTTATCAAAGATGGCATCTTCGTCAGAATACAATGTTTTCCAGTATGCTAAGGCTTGATCCCATTCCTCACCTTTCGGTGCGAATTCACGGCCTTCTACATAGTCGAAAGTGATCTGATCCGGAGCGATTAAGCCTCCACGTGCACCCATTTCGATACTCATGTTACAAATGGTCATACGTGCTTCCATGCTTAATGAACGGATTGCTGAACCAGCATATTCAATAAAGTAACCTGTACCGCCCGCAGCAGAGATTTTAGAGATGATATATAGGATGATATCTTTTGCTCCAACACCTTTTTGAAGGGTACCGTTGACTTCAATTTTCATTGTTTTTGGCTTCGACTGCAACAAACATTGTGTTGCGAAGACCTGTTCAACCTGAGAGGTTCCAATACCAAAAGCAATAGCTCCAAAAGCACCATGTGTTGAGGTATGACTATCGCCGCAGACCATCGTTTTACCTGGTAGGGTGATACCCAGCTCCGGACCAATAACGTGTACAATCCCTTGGTATGGATGCCCCAAACCATATAATTCAATGCCAAATTCAGCGCAATTTTTGGTGAGCATATCAACTTGATAACGGGATAGCTCTTCTTTGATCGGTAAATGTTGATTGAGTGTCGGTACGTTGTGGTCGGCAGTAGCTACCGTTTGCTTTGGACGAAAAACTGGGATTCCTCTTTTACGCAAGCCATCGAAAGCTTGAGGTGAAGTAACTTCATGAATCAAGTGGGTGTCGATATATATAATATCAGGAAACCCTTCTTCACGCTTGACGACGTGCGCATCCCAAATCTTTTCTACTAATGTTTTTGACATTTTTTAATCTCTCTTATGTTATTTTTATATGAACCAAGGTGATATTGCAAATGTCTCAATATCACCTTGATTTCGATATACTAAATTACGAAATATTCATGATTTTTGGAGCATGTATAATTTCGTATGGACTTCTAAACAGTTTTGATTGCTTTCATTGCAGTCATCGCCTTACGCAATTTGCGACCAACGATTTCTACAGGGTGATCGCGCAGAATTTCATTGATGGCAACCAATTGTGCGTTATCAACTGCAGCGTCTCTACCCTCGTTGAAGTTTTTACCGACGAGGTCAGTATCGACAGTTTTCATGAAGTCGGCCAACAAAGGTTTGCAAGCTTGGTCGAATAGGTAACAACCATATTCTGCTGTATCAGAGATAACACGGTTCATTTCGAACAATTTCTTGCGAGCGATTGTGTTAGCGATCAACGGTGTTTCGTGCAATGATTCATAATATGCTGATTCTGGCTTGATACCTGCTTCAACCATTGTTTCGAATGCCAATTCAACACCTGCACGGATGAAAGCAACCATCAGTGTATAGTTGTCGAAGTATTCTTGTTCGTTGATTTTAACATCCCCAGCCGGTGTTTTCTCAAATGCAGTTTCACCAGTTTCAGCTCTCCATTTCAACAGATTCGCATCACCATTTGCCCAATCTTCCATCATGGTTTTGCTAAAGTGACCTGACATGATATCATCTTGATGTTTTTGGAATAATGGACGCATAATATCCTTCAATTCTTCAGAGATCTCAAACGCTTTTACTTTTGCTGGATTGCTCAAACGGTCCATCATTCCGCTCACACCACCGTGTTTCAAGGCTTCTGTAATTACTTCCACGCCATATTGTACCAATTTGGACGCATAACCAGCTTCGATGCCTTTCTCGATCATTTTGTCGAAGGATAATATTGAACCTGTTTGCAACAATCCACAAAGAATCGTTTGCTCACCCATCAAATCTGATTTTACCTCGGCTACAAATGAAGATTTCAATACACCGGCTTTGTGTCCACCTGTTCCTACACAGTATGCTTTTGCTTCAGCCCAGCCTTTTCCTTGTGGATCATTTTCCGGGTGTACAGCGATCAAGGTAGGAACACCAAAACCACGTAGGTATTCTGCACGAACCTCAGAACCCGGACATTTTGGAGCAACCATGATGACAGTAATATCTTTACGGATCTGCATTCCTTCTTCAACGATATTAAAACCGTGTGAATACGACAATGTAGCGCCTTCTTTCATCAACGGCATGACAGCGTTGATTACTGACGTATGTTGTTTATCTGGCGTCAAGTTGATAACTAAATCCGCAGATGGGATCAATTCTTCATAAGTGCCTACGTTAAAGTTGTTGTCCGTAGCATTTTTCCAAGAATCTCTTTTTTGTTCAATAGCTTCTTTACGCAAAGCATAAGAAACGTCCAGTCCGCTATCTCTTAGGTTTAAACCTTGGTTCAAGCCTTGTGCACCACATCCTACGATTACGATTTTTTTACCTTTTAAAGCGTTTACACCGTCCGTGAATTCAGTGTTATCCATGAATTCAGCGTGACTCAATTGTTCTAACTGCTCTCTAAGCGGTAAGGTGTTGAAATAATTTGCCATTGTTTTACTTTCTTTCTGTTATGGTTGTTGATTATTTATTTTAATTATTGTACTAATCTGCGTTGCGCCATGGCGTAACCGAAATGAACGTTATCGTGACCTGATGTCAGGGCAATAACTTCTTCAATGGTATCCATTGGATAGCCATAGGTTGCTGTTGAGAAGGAGGTGATTTCTCCGAAAACACCGTTTTCATAGTCTGCAGCAATTTGCTCAATACTGTGGATTGCGATTTCTTTCAATTCGTCAACCTCGGCTTGTTCGACAAAGCGGGTTGGCTTAGTGTCTTTTTTATAATCTTCGTTATATTTTACCCAAGTCGTATCGGTTTTAATACCTGTACGGACATAGACTAAGGTCTGTGTACTGACGACAATGTGGGCAAAATTCCAGATGATATTGTTGTTAAATCCCGAGGGAATTTTGTTAAGCTGTTCAAGCGAAAGACCGTCAAGTAATTCAATGAATTTTTGACGTGACTTTAAGATAAATTTAAATGTCTCTTGCATAATACCATTAAAGATTACATCGTAAATACATCATCTCTTTTATCGA
This sequence comes from Sphingobacterium multivorum, assembly GCF_039511225.1. Lineage (NCBI taxonomy): Bacteria > Pseudomonadati > Bacteroidota > Sphingobacteriia > Sphingobacteriales > Sphingobacteriaceae > Sphingobacterium > Sphingobacterium multivorum. The sequence continues at coordinate 5,406,800 of NZ_CP154261.1, read as the reverse complement.
GATATTCGTTCTCCACAATTTCCATCGATGGTTCCTTGGCTTCAAACTGAACCAACTTAGAGTGGAAACCCGCACTGTCTTTAATGATAGCGATACGTGCGCCACGGACGAATTCGATCAAACCATATTTGGTCAATTCTTCTGTCAATTTATCGATCTCCTCACGGTGACCGGCGGTTTCAAAGACGATGTAGTCGTTGCGGATCACAACCACATTGGCACCGTATTGACGCAACAAACGTTCTACATATACTTTTTCATTGACAACATCCGCCGGTACTTTATACAGCGCCTGTTCTTGCCAGATCACTTCATCATTGGTGTTATAATAGGCCTTGAGGATATCAATCTGTTTTTCCAGTTGACGACAAAGTTTACGCAGAACATCTTCAGCCTCCGTGATTACGATGGTAAAACGATGTATTCCTTCTACTTCAGAAGGGGAAGTATTCAAGCTTTCAATATTGATTTTTCTTCTTGAAAAGATTGTTGAGATCCGACCGATAAGACCGATTGAATTCTCTGTATATAGGGTGATGGTATATTCTTGTTTTTCCATGTCAAATTCTACTTTAAACGTATCTCAGATACCGATGTTCCTTGTGCAACCATTGGAAATACATTGTTTTCCTTACCTACCATCACTTCCAATAGATATGCTCCGTCGTGATCAATCATGGTTTTCAGTGCATTACGTAAGTCTTTACGTTCCGAAATCTTTTGTCCATCGATGTAATAGCCTTTCGCAACAGCAACGAAGTCAGGACTCGTGATATTCACGAATGAATAACGTTTGTCATGAAATAATTGCTGCCACTGGCGTACCATGCCCAAAAACTCATTGTTGAGGATCATGATTTTGACTTTTGCACCAAATTGCATAATTGTTCCCAGCTCCTGGATCGTCATTTGTATACCACCATCACCGATGATTGCTACGACAGTTTTCTCTGGCGCGCCATACCAGGCACCGATTGCTGCCGGAAGACCAAAGCCCATCGTTCCTAACCCCCCGGAGGTTACATTCGATTTGCTGTTGTTGAATTTAGCATAGCGACAAGTCACCATTTGGTGTTGGCCTACGTCCGTTGTAATGATCGCATCACCACCTGTCAATTCATTCAACACATGGATGACCTCACCCATGGTCATAATATCGGTTTGTGGGTGAAGTTCGTTTTGGATGACTTCCTTGATTTCTTCTTTTTCAAGTTCACGGAATTGTTCCAACCAAGCGGAGTGATCTGCGGCGTTTACCAATTCCGTTAGCATAGGAAGTGATTCCTTACAGTCGCCCCATACCGGTACGGTTGTCTGTACGTTTTTGTCAATCTCTGCCGGGTCGATGTCCAAATGGATTACTTTTGCCTGTTTGGCATATTTATCCAAACGACCTGTTACACGGTCATCGAAACGCATACCGATGGCAATTAGGACGTCACATTCATTGGTCATGACATTTGGCGCATAGTTACCGTGCATACCTAACATCCCGACGTGAAGTTTATGATCCGTTGGAAGTGCACTTAATCCCATTACGGTTGCTGCTGAAGGAATCCCAGTTTTTTCGATAAAAGCTTTGAATTCTTCCTCTGCTTTTCCCAGAATGATGCCCTGCCCAAAAAGAACAAACGGTTTTTTTGCGCTGTTGATTAAGGCTGCTGCTTGTTCAACATATTCCTTGCGAACTTGTGGTGCAGGTCTGTAACTGCGTACATGATTGCATTTTTCATAACCGAAGTAATCGAACAATTGTAGCTGTGCATTTTTGGTGATATCGATCAATACTGGTCCTGGACGACCTGTGCTGGCAATATAAAATGCTTTCGCGAGTGCAGCTGGAATTTCAGTTGCGTCAGTGACTTGGTAGTTCCATTTGGTGACCGGAGCAGTGATATTGATGACATCTGTTTCTTGAAATGCATCTGTCCCCAATAGTGAAGCAAATACCTGGCCTGTGACACAGACAATAGGATTGCTGTCAATCATGGCATCAGCCAGTCCAGTAACCAGATTTGTTGCTCCAGGGCCACTTGTCGCAAAGACGACACCAGTACGACCTGAAGTTCTTGCATAACCTTGCGCCGCGTGGATTCCACCTTGTTCATGGCGCACTAAAATATGCTTCAGACGATCCGTATAATCATAAAGGGCATCATAGATTGGCATAATTGCCCCTCCAGGATAACCAAATACGGTATCAACTCCTTCGCTCAATAAGGCCTCCAATACAGCTTTCGATCCCGAAATTTGTGTCGGAGTGTGCTGCGTTGTAGCGGCCTTATTTTCTGTTATTTCCAGTGTACTCATTACGTTGATTTTTTTTGTTGTTGATTATTCAGTCTTTTTCGTATTTCACTATTCGATTTGGAGACATTTGCGATGAGATTTCGTTTGTTGAGATCTTTACAGGCAAAATGTCTCCATTTTTAGGTTTTCTATAAGTCTGTTACACAGCCTTCTGAGGCATCGGCAACAGTTTTAGCGTATTTGTATAAAACTCCTTTGTTAACTTTTAACGCTGGTTGCACCCAAGCTGCACGACGTTGCGCAATCTCTTCATCCGAAAGAAGTACGTTGATGCTGTTGTTGACGGCATCGATCTCGATGATATCATCGTCATTTACCAGGCCGATCAATCCGCCTTTGTAAGATTCTGGTGTGATATGTCCAACGACAAAACCATGTGTACCTCCTGAGAAACGGCCATCGGTGATTAATGCAACAGATTTACCCAAGCCGGCACCAATAATCAAGGAGGTTGGTTTAAGCATTTCAGGCATACCTGGAGCGCCAACAGGACCTTCATTTTTGATCACGACCACATCGCCTGGTTTGATTCGCCCAGAAGCAATACCAGCTACCAAATCATGTTCACCATCAAATACCCGTGCAGGACCAGTGAATTTTTCACCTTCTTTACCGGAGATCTTGGCAACAGAACCTTTCTCTGCTAAGTTCCCGTAAAGAATCTGTAAGTGTCCTGTCGCTTTGATTGGATCGCTCAAGGGTTTGATAATCGGTTGATCATATTCCATGATTGATTTCACATCAGCCAAGTTCTCAGCAACGGTCTTTCCAGTTACTGTAATACAGTCACCATGAAGTAATCCTTCATTTAAAAGATATTTCATGACAGCCGGAGTTCCGCCGTATTGCTGAAGATCCTGCATTAAGTATTTTCCAGACGGTTTAAAGTCAGCTAATACAGGAGTTTCATCGCTCATGCGTTGGAAGTCGTCTTGCGTGATGTCGACACCTACGGCTTTACCTATTGCAATAAAGTGAAGTACCGCATTGGTACTACCGCCCAAGATAACAATGGTACGTAGCGCGTTTTCAAATGCTTTCCGCGTCATGATATCAGAGGGTTTGATATCTTTCTCAAGCAGCGTGCGGATGTGTTTTCCTGCTTCTAAACATTCATTTTTCTTTTCTTCCGAGATCGCTGGGTTGGAAGAAGAGTAGGGTAAGCTCATGCCCAAAGCTTCAATGGCAGAAGCCATGGTATTTGCCGTATACATACCGCCACAAGCACCAGCACCAGGGCAGGTATGTTTGATAATGCCTTCATAGTCTTCATCGGAAAGATTGCCACAGATGCGTTGTCCCAATGCTTCAAATGCAGACACAATGTTTAATTCTTCCCCTTTATAGTGGCCTGGAGCGATGGTGCCGCCATATACCATTAGAGAGGGGCGGTCCAAACGTGCCATTGCCATAATCGCACCAGGCATGTTTTTATCACAGCCGGGAATAGAGATCAAGCCATCATAATATTGTCCGCCACAGATCGTTTCGATACTATCAGCGATCACATCACGGCTTACCAACGAATAACGCATTCCATCGGTACCATTGCTCATACCGTCACTGACGCCAATGGTTCCAAAGGTCAACCCCACTAAATCATTGTTCCAAACGCCCTTCTTGACGATTTGTGCCAAATCATTTAAGTGCATATTACACGTATTACCATCATATCCCATGCTGGCAATACCGACCTGTGCTTTGTCCATGTCGGCATCCGTAAGACCGATGCCATAAAGCATTGCTTTTGCAGCAGGTTGTGTTTCGTCTTGTGTAAATGTACGGCTGTATTTGTTCATTGCGTTTTCGCCGTTAGATGATGACTTCATAGTTTTCGTTCTCTAATACTAAATTTTTATATCTTCTTTGAATCGATGCACCTATGCTGTGTTCCCAGCCTTCTTTGTAGATGACATCATCGACCTGTTTGATGCCGATAATTTCTGCCGCAGTCCCACATAAGAAAGCGCTGTCAGCGGTGTAAATATCTTCTACCGTCAATTGCTTTTCAATGACTTCGAAGTTCAATTTTTTACAAATGTTTTTTACCGTCTGGCGTGTAATACCCGGAAAGATATTCTTCGCTGGCGGCGTATAGATTTTGAAATCCTTTTCGATGAAAATATTTTCACTGGATGCTTGGGCAACGTAGCCTTCGTGGTCGAGCATTAAAGCTTCGTCGTAACCCTTTCTGATTGCTTCTGTTGTCGCAAGGATGGAGTTTACATATTGCCCAGAGATCTTCGAGTCAATTTTAAACGACTTTGGATTAGGTCTTTTGATATCAGAGATACATACCTTTAATAGGTTCTGACCAAGATATGGCCCCCATTCCCAAGCTGCCATCATGAGGGTCGCTTCGGTGGATGAGGTTAAGTGCATATTTGAACCGGTCAATACCAATGGACGGATATAGGCTTCTCGAAGGTTGTTGTTAGCCAAGAGCTCATAACAGATGTCGATCAGTTCTCTATTGCTCCAACGATAAGGAATATTAACCGCTTCACATGATTTCTTTAAACGGTCGAAATGCTTGTCAGCCTTAAAGATACGTGGTCCATTGTGGGTGTTATACGCACGTAAACCATCGAATACCGCATATCCATAATGTAGCGATTGAGCAAAGGGATCCAATGCCGCTTCCGAAGCTTTTACGAAAGCTCCGTCCAAATAAATCAATGTGTTTTTGTCGTAATATTTCATAACCCAAAATTTACCTTAGTATAATCGTTCCCTTTGTTGTGGTTTGGTGGTAAATCATGCTATCTCAAGCTTCTATAAAAACTTTCGATTTTCATTTCCTCAAGGTAGCAGGAATTACAATAATTGGCAATAGGTAAAGTGCTAATTTTGCATTTAGAATAAAATTTTATTAAACATGTTATTATAAAATTTTATTTTATAGCTATCGGTGTTTTTCGATTTTATATTTTGTTAGTCGTATACCGTATTTAAAATTGGTCTACAGGTTCAAAAAATTATTTTTTGTTACAATGGTCAATTTTCTTCCTAAAATGATGAAAATGCCAAAAAAACTTTAAAAAAAAAGCTTCCGATAGAAATATCGGAAGCTTTTAAAATTTTATAAAATCGATTTGATTTAATCTCCGATAATTCCTTCAGCAAGTACGGTAATGACATTGTCTTTTGCTTCCACAACACCACCTTTAATGAACACTTCTTGTTCACCTTTACCTTGTTGAATAATTACTTTTCCATCTTCCAAAGTAGACACGATGGCAGCGTGGTCTTTCAAAATTTGAAAAGAACCCGCAGTGCCCGGTACAGTAACCGAAGTTACTTCGCCTTCGAATGCTAATTTGTCTGGAGTGATAATTGTTAATTTCATTATTCTTAGATATAATCTAGATTAAACTGCTTCTGCTAATAATTTCTTACCTTTTTCAATAGCATCATCAATGTTACCTACTAAGTTGAAGGCAGCTTCAGGGTACTCATCTACTTCACCGTCAATGATCATATTGAAACCTTTGATGGTATCTTTGATGTCTACTAATACACCTTTTAAACCTGTAAATTGCTCTGCAACGTGGAAAGGTTGAGATAAGAAACGTTGTACACGACGTGCGCGGTGAACCGTTAATTTATCTTCTTCCGATAACTCGTCCATACCTAAGATAGCAATGATATCTTGCAATTCTTTGTAACGTTGAAGAATTTCTTTTACACGTTGTGCAGTGTTATAGTGTTCGTTACCTAAAACAGCAGGAGAAAGGATACGCGATGTAGAATCCAAAGGATCCACAGCAGGGTAGATACCTAACTCAGCAATTTTACGAGATAATACTGTCGTTGCATCCAAGTGAGCGAAAGTTGTCGCTGGAGCAGGGTCAGTTAAGTCATCGGCAGGTACATACACGGCTTGTACCGAAGTAATTGATCCGTTTTTAGTTGAAGTGATCCGCTCTTGCATTAAACCCATCTCAGTTGCCAATGTTGGTTGGTAACCTACTGCTGAAGGCATACGACCCAATAGGGCAGATACTTCAGAACCTGCTTGTGTAAAACGGAAGATATTATCGATGAAGAATAATACGTCGCGGCCCTGACCTTCGCCATCACCGTCACGGAAGTATTCCGCTACTGTTAAACCTGATAAAGCAACACGCGCACGTGCACCTGGAGGCTCGTTCATTTGACCGAATACGAATGTACATTTTGAATCTTTCATCAATTCGTGGTCAACAGTGTCCAAAGGCCATTCGCCTTTTTCCATGCCTTCCATAAAGTGCTCACCATATTTGATGATACCTGACTCCAACATCTCGCGCAATAAGTCATTCCCTTCACGTGTACGTTCACCTACACCGGCAAATACAGAAAGGCCACCGTGACCTTTTGCGATATTGTTGATTAATTCTTGGATTAATACAGTTTTACCTACACCGGCACCACCGAATAAACCAATTTTACCACCTTTAGCATATGGCTCTAAAAGGTCAATAACTTTGATACCAGTAAAAAGTACTTCGGACTCAGTTGACAAATCTTCGAATTTAGGAGGTACGTTGTGGATAGGACGACCATTCTCTTTATTCAAATTTTGGATCCCGTCTATGGCATCACCAACTACATTGAATACACGACCTTTGATTTCTTCACCAACAGGCATTTTGATAGGAGCACCAGTATCGACAACTTCCATTCCGCGAACTAAACCTTCAGTTGCGTCCATGGCAATTGTACGTACACGATCCTGACCTAAGTGTTGTTGAACTTCTAATACAACACGTTGTCCATTTTCTTTTTGAATGTACAATGCATCGTAAATTTTAGGTAGATTTTCACTGTCGGCGAAGTTGACGTCAACAACTGGGCCGATAATCTGCGCTATTTTACCAATCTTGGGCATATTATAGGGACTAAATATTTATTAATCAATTTTATATAAGAGACATAAAAGGCCTCTTTTTTGGTCAGCAAAAATAAGGTTATTCGTTTTTAAAAACAAATAGAATTTGCAATTAAATTACAATTTTATTAATGTAGGTCAAAATGTTATCTATTGTAATTCTGAATGTTTCGATTTCTATCCCTGCAAATATAGTTTTTCTCTTTTATCCTGCTATGTATTTTTGAAATTTACCACTGTTCTTCGATGAATCTTTTGTTCGTTTCTAGGAACTGAACCGGATTAAAAAAATCGACCTGTAACAGAATGCTTCATGGATTCGTTACAGGTCGATTTTTTTAATCTGCTGTTTTATGAAAAACAGGGCTAGATTTTTTTGTTCAGTTCATCTTGCAGCTGTCGCTTGAGCAGTTGTTCTTTTTCCATTGCCTTTTTGCGGAAAGTGGCGAACTCTTCTTGTGATTGCTCCGCCGTCTTTTGAAATTCCACCGTGTCCACTTTCGCTTTCCGATAAGAAAATAAAAAGATAAATGCTGCTGCTGCCAATACCGCAATGATCGTCCAAACAACAGTGCTATAAAAAGTTTTTGATGTATTGATTCCCAAGAAAGAAAAGCTTTCTGTTTTTTCTTTCTCCTGCGCCAATTGATCCTTTAAAACTTGAATAGAATCTTGCAACGTTTTGGTATTCGAGGTATAGTTGCTTGAAGATGATTTCAACGAGCTGATTTCTTTTTGAAGCTTTGCTACAGTATCAATTACATTTCGTTTCACAATATCGAGATTGGTTTTTCGCACCATCTTAAAATCATAGTTATTTTTCGAAATATAATTCAGGTGGTCAAATTGATTTGCCAAGCTTCCCTTTCTTAATCCATCCGGACTATATTTAAAGGCATTAGCCTGTTGCGCTGCTGCGGTAGCCGGCGCAGCAACAGGGGTTTGTGCCTGTAATCCTGTATATGATGAAATAAATAAAATCGTAAAGAATATAAATGCTAATCTCAATTTGCTCATGTTGTTTATTTTATAAAATGCGTTTATTCAACATATCCTAATTGCAAAAAGGATATGCTCGTGATAAATATAAGGAATTATTGAAAAAACGAAAATTGAAAGTGAAATATATTCCTATTCCTATGCCTGATTTGCATGCTATTTAATTATGATTCTATTGACCAGCTGGGTAAATAACGTAAGAAGGACATGATTTTTTCCTTATAGATAGCGGTATTTAGTTTGAAATAGTAAGCTCCTTTTTTTGAATTTTCCTTATCTTTTTCTTCCAGTTTGATGATGAGATCTGAGGAAAGCAGTTTTCGGCTGAAATTTCGCTTGTCCAACTCAATATTGTAAACACCCTCATAAAGTGCTGCAATTTGGGGAATCGTGAATTTCTCGGGAAGCAGTTCAAATAATATTGGATATAAGGCTGCCTTCATGCGTAGGCGATGCTGCGCCGAAGCGATCATTTGGTCATGGTCGAAGATCAATTTGGGATGTTCCCGCAATGGGAACCATTGCGCTTCGTAATCGTCACTTAGGATATGTCTGTATTGCTGCGTATCAATCAGCGCAAAATAACAGATACTGACAACGCGATCGCTAGGCTCGCGCTTCGGTTCTCCGAATACACTACATTGCTCCATATATACATTTTCAAGTCCGGTTAACTGTTTAAGCACCCTGCTCGCGGCCTCTTCGGGACTTTCGTCGGATTGAACGAATCCACCCATTAGACTCCATTTATTTCTTTCTGGTTCGAAATCGCGTTTAATTAAAAGTACTTCCAGGGATTCTCCGTTAAATCCAAATATGATACAGTCTACTGCCAAAAGGATCCCTGAATCTTTTTTATAATATTCCATCGTCTATCGTTTTATCTTTTTATCTGACTTCATCCCATTTATTTCATGAGCAAAACTATGTAAAAAAGTAAATAGCTAAAAATAAGTATAATAATTGTCTGACACATCCCTTTAAAGGCTTTTGTAAGCCAATATTGCGGGCTCGGGTTAATCATAATTTGCCGCCATGAAGTTAGCTCAATTTTTTAAATATGAAAATTTTCTTTCATATTTAAAAAAATAAATGTTTATTTGACACTAATTATTTTTTCAAGGCGTACTTCGGAAAGGGGAGGATTGGAAAGTAAGGCGTTAGAGACAATTATAAGTTATAAACCAAATTCAGCAAAAATGAATAAATCGTATGTCATTGGGGTGGACTATGGAAGTGATTCAGTCCGGTCGGTGTTGGTTGACGCTAGCAATGGCGAGGAAATAGCTGCTTCCGTATTTTACTACCCGCGTTGGAAAAGAGGGGTGTATTGTGATGCTGCTTTAAGTCAATTTAGACAACACCCTTTGGATTATATCGAAGGCCTGGAAGCGACAATAAAAGACTGCTTGCTCAAATCGGGGCTCGGCAATATCGGCTCGGCTGTAAAGGCTATTTCCGTAGATACAACAGGATCTACCCCTGTTGCCGTTAACGCAGCGGGGGTTCCATTGGCGTTGTTGGACGAGTTTAAAGACAACCCCAATGCCATGTTTGTTTTATGGAAAGATCATACAGCCGTTAGAGAGGCTAAAGAAATCAACCTGCACAATCAAAATAGTTCGGTGGATTATCTGAAGTATGTAGGCGGAATATACTCCTCGGAATGGTTCTGGGCCAAATTACTTCATGTTTTTAGGACTGATGAAAAGGTGCGTGCCGCCACCTATAGCTGGGTGGAGCATTGTGATTATATTCCTTTTCTATTGACTGGCGGAACACAGGTGTCCGCTATGAAACGAGGGGTTTGCTCAGCGGGGCATAAGTCGCTTTGGGCTGAAGAATTTGGTGGATTACCTCCAAATTCCTTTTTTTCATCACTAGATCCGTTGTTGGACGGTTTGGTCGATCGTTTATTTTCTGAAACCTATACAGCTGACAAACCTGTTGGCCAACTTTCCGAAGAATGGGCGCAACGACTAGGTCTCACAACAGCAGTTGTTGTTGGTGTAGGTGCATTTGACTGCCACATGGGGGCAGTTGGAGGACAAATTGAGCCCTATTATCTGAGTAAGGTGATGGGGACATCAACCTGTGATATGTTAGTTGCTCCAAGAGAAGAGGTTCAGGATACCCTGGTGAAAGGGATCTGTGGTCAGGTAGACGGTTCCATTATACCGGGAATGATTGGTATGGAAGCTGGACAGTCGGCATTTGGTGATGCTTACGCCTGGCTGAAACAGGTGTTGCTATGGCCAACGAAAAATTTGATACAAGATGTTGAAGAGATCGATGAACGAACGCGGGAACAGTTGATCGCAACGTTGGAAGAGAAACTATTGGTCAGTCTAAGTGAGCAGGCTGCGTTACTTCCCGTAACAGAAACATCAGAATTAGCTTTAGATTGGCTCAATGGCCGCCGAACTCCGGATGCGGATCAATCCTTGAAAGGGGCGATCACAGGCTTACACCTCGGAACAGATGCGCCGCGGATCTTCAGAGCGATTGTCGAAGCGACTTGTTTTGGCGCAAAGGCTATTGTTGACCGTTTCGTGGAGCAGGGTATTCCTGTGAAAGGCTTGATCGGTTTAGGCGGAGTTGCCAAAAAATCACCTTTTATTATGCAAATGATGGCCAATGTGATGAATATGCCTATCCGTATTCATAAAAGTGAACAGACTTGTGCCATTGGCGCAGCCATGTTTGCCGCAACAGCTGCTGGTTTATATAACCGGGTCGAGGACGCCATGAAGGCAATGGGACAAGGTTTTGAACGGACTTATATCCCTGAGGAAAAATGGGTGTCCATTTATGCCGAGCGCTATGCACATTACCGGGCGCTGGGAGCTTTTGTCGAAGGAAAGGAATCGCTCGCCATTACTGTTTAACCATTCAAATTTTAATCATGTATAATTCAATTAAAGAAGAAGCCTACCATTGCAATATGCAATTGCCCCAGCTGGGATTGGTGCTTTTTACATTTGGAAATGTGAGTGTTGTTGACCGTCACCATGAAGTTTTTGCCATTAAACCCAGTGGGGTCCCTTATGAGGAGCTTACACCGGAACATATGGTGATTGTAGATTTTGATGGTCATGTGGTTGAGGGTAATCTTCGGCCATCATCAGATACGAAAACCCATGCCCTATTGTATAAACAGTGGAAAGAGATTGGCGGTATAACACATACACACTCCACCTATGCGACAGCATGGGCACAGGCACAGCGGGATATTCCCATTTTTGGAACGACACATGCCGATCATTTGACCGTCGATATTCCTTGTGCCCCACCAATGCACGATGAGATGATCGCCGGAAACTACGAACATGAAACGGGGTTTCAAATTATCAATCACTTTGTCGAAAATAAGCTGGACTATCAAGAAGTGGAAATGATTCTGGTTGGCAACCACGCGCCGTTTGCTTGGGGTAAAACCGGAATAAAGTCTGTCTATAACAGTGCGGTGTTGGAACAGGTGGCGAAAATGGCTTGGTTGACAGAACAGATCAACCCGAATGCACCTCGATTAAAGCCTGCATTGATCAAAAAGCATTACGAACGGAAACATGGAAACAATGCCTATTATGGTCAATAATGCTGAATAATAAAAAATAGAGCAAAAACTACAATTAACATGAATATCAATTTAAAAGAACTTGAGGTCTGGTTTATCGTTGGAAGCCAAGATCTATATGGAGAAGAAACCTTAAAACAAGTAGCCGTACATGCGGAAGAAATTGCAGCCTATTTAAATGTACAGCCTGTGATTCCGGTAACGGTAAAATATAAACCGATCGTAAAAAATACAGACGAGATTTATGCAACATTGGCAGCCGCCAACAGTGAAAAAAATTGTATTGGGGTCATTACCTGGATGCATACCTTTTCACCGGCAAAGATGTGGATTAGGGGATTAAAAGCACTGCAAAAGCCATTGTTGCATCTGCATACGCAGTACAACCAGGATATCCCGTGGCAGAGTATCGATATGGATTTTATGAACCTTAACCAAAGTGCACATGGGGATCGTGAATTTGGACATATCGTTAGCCGCTTAAAAATAGCGCGTAAAGTCGTCACTGGCCATTGGCAAGATGCGGAAGTATTGGAACGGATTAATGTTTGGGCGCGTGCAGCCGCAGGCTGGCATGACTGGCAAGGAGCCAAATTTGCACGCTTTGGTGACAATATGCGTTATGTGGCTGTTACAGATGGCGATAAAGTAGAGGCAGAGTCGCAATTTGGTTTCGCTGTAAACACCTATGCCATTGGGGATCTAGTGGAGGTGATTAATGCGAGCACTGAAGCGGAAATCGCGGCATTATTAGTAGAGTACGAAGCAACTTATGAGCTAGCCGAAAATGTGAAAGCTGGCGGTGAATATCGTGCTAACCTCATCGAAGCTGCTAAGATAGAAATTGGCCTACGGAAGTTTTTGGAACAAGGAGACTTTAAAGGTTTTACGGATACTTTTGAGGATCTGCATGGCATGGTACAACTTCCGGGCCTGGCGGTACAGCGTTTAATGGCTGAGGGGTATGGTTTTGCCGGTGAAGGGGATTGGAAGACCCCAGCTTTGGTGCGTGCTTGCAAAATAATGGGAGCAGGATTACCGGGTACGACGGCATTTATGGAAGACTACACCTATCATTTTGATCCGCAGAATCCCATGGTACTTGGCTCACACATGTTGGAAGTGGACCCCGCATTGGCAATTGGAAAACCACGAATAGAAGTGCATCCACTAGGCATTGGCGGCAAGGCAGATCCTGCTCGCTTGGTTTTTAATGGCCAAAGTGGTGATGCATTGAATGCTTCTTTGGTCGATATGGGAACGCGTTTCCGTTTGATCGTAAACAAAGTACAAGGTGTTGCTGTAGAAGAAGAACTCCCTAAGCTTCCTGTCGCACGGGTGTTATGGAAACCGCTGCCCGATATGAAAACAGGTTGCAGTGCCTGGATTCTGGCTGGGGGTGCGCACCATACTGCCTACAGCTTGAGCTTAACACCCGAATACCTGGAAGATTTTGCACGTATTGCCGGACTGGAATATGTATTGATCGACGAGGACACTACGGTAGCAAGACTCGAAGATCAATTGAAATGGAATGAACTGTATTATTTACTGAGTAAATAATAAACTAAGCCATTTATACCTGTTCTTCGCGGTATAAATGGCTTATTGATAATAACCAATTTGGGAAATATGGAAAAATTTGCAACGGTAGATTACATCATCTTCGTAATTTACTTCTTTATTGTAGCCGGCTATGGCTATTGGATTTATCGTAAAAAGACGAATAGTTTAAGCAGCAGCAAGGACTACTTTCTGGCGGAAGGATCACTGACCTGGTGGGCCATAGGCTCTTCGTTGATCGCATCGAATATTTCTGCCGAACAGTTTATTGGCATGAGCGGCAATGGATTTGAGGTCGGTATTGCTGTAGCTGCTTACGAGCTCATTGCTGCGGTAGCGTTAATTATTGTTGCGGTTTGGTTTATTCCGGTCTATCTGAAAAACAAGATTTTCACGATGCCTCAGTTTTTGAACAACCGATACAATGAAACGACGAGTCTCATCATGGCCATCTTCTGGTTGTTTTTGTATGTTTTTGTCAATCTGACATCTATCCTGTATCTCGGGGCAATCGCCATTTCGAGTATGGCCGGAGGTGGCGACAGCTTCCACACCATTACAGTTGCTTTAGCCGTATTTGCCGTCATCATTACGCTGGGGGGAATGCGTGTTATTGGTTTCACAGATGTTATTCAGGTTGTTGTATTAATTATTGGCGGTATAGCGACAACCTATGTGGCATTGACGTTGGTCAGTGAACATTTTGGTTTAGGACAGGATGCCTTAGCGGGATTTAATAAACTGATGGAAGATTCTCCGGAGCATTTTAACCTATTTGTCGATAAACCAGGGCCAGGGGCCAGTCAGGAAGATATCAATAAATATCTGATGCTGCCTGGAATAGGAATGTACCTTGCGGGGATCTGGATTGTCAACCTAAATTACTGGGGTTGTAATCAATACATCACACAACGCGCTTTGGGAGCCGATTTAAAGACTGCACGCACGGGGATTCTTTTTGCGGGATTTCTAAAATTGTTTATGCCAATTATCGTTATGCTTCCGGGGATAGCCGCTTATGTGCTATACAAAAATGGTGCGTTACAACACGAAATGGCTCCTGGAGGAGTGTTTCACGCCGATAATGCATATTCAGCGATATTGGGCTATCTGCCCAATGGAATGAAAGGGCTTGCGCTGGCGGCGCTTACAGCGGCTATTGTGGCCGGATTGGCCGGAAAGGCCAATAGTATCGCAACGATCTTTACATTGGATATCTTTAAAAAATACATCAATAAAGATGCGAGCGAAGCAAAAATGGTGTGGGTTGGAAAGATAACCATCGTGATCTCTATTCTACTTTCTGTTTTGTTTACCTGGAATGATGCGCTGGGCATTGGTGGTGCCGGAGGATTTACTTTTATCCAAAAATATACAGGCTTCATCAGCCCCGGTGTTTTTGCGATGTTTTTGCTAGGGATGTTTTGGAAAAGGACAACGGGTGCAGCCGCCATTACAGGCCTTGTTACGGGATTTGCGTTGTCTATATTTTTCAATGAGTTTGCAACAAAGGTTTTCGGACCAGAGACATGGATCTATACGGCATATCTCAACAAAGCGGGCATTTATGAAATTCCATTCCAGATATGTATGGGACTCGCATTTGTATTTACAATGATCGCTATGATTGCTGTGAGCTTATTTGGACCAAAGGTTAATCCAAAAGCTTTTGTATTGGATCGGTCGATGTTTAAAGTAGAACCATCCGTATTGGCATTAATCGTTGTGACTTTATTGTTGGTGACCGCTATCTACGTGCGTTTTTGGTAGAAATGTTGCCATTTGAATAATTAAAAAATTATGAACCATTCCTAATGAAAATTAGGAAGCCTCCGTCAGACCGATGGGGTAAAACTTAATTACAGATGAATAAGAAAATTATTATTGGTTTGTTGACTTGTGCTTCATTGGCTTATGGCTGCCAATCTTCATCAACTCAAAGTAAGCAAGCAGCAACGATGGCTGATTCTACTTCCAGCCCGGCTTTCGACAGCCAGATTGATGGTAAAGAAGTTAAACTGTTCCAGCTCAAGAATGATAAACTCGCCATTACGTTGACAAATTATGGTGCACGTCTTGTGAGTTTAAAAGTCCCGGATAAGAACGGTAAAGCGATTGATGTGATTTTGGGCTATGACTCGGCCAAAGAATACAAGGATAATTATAATAATTTTTATGGCGCCATTGTAGGGCGTTATGGTAACCGGATCGGGAAAGCATCATTTAAACTGAATGGTGAGGTTTATTCTTTAGAAAAGAATGATGGCGAGAACTCACTTCATGGCGGTACCAATGGCGTTTACAATAAGGTGTGGGATGTCGTTAGTAGCACTAATACATCAATCACATTAGCCTATACCTCACCTGATAAAGAAGCGGGGTATCCAGGAAGGGTCAAGATGGAGGTTACCTACACCCTGGAGGACAACGGTGCTTTGGCCATAGCCTATCAGGCGACAACAGATAAAGAGACGGTCTTAAATCTGACCAACCATGCGTATTTTAACCTCAATGGGGCCGGAGATTCTTCTATTTTGGATCATGAACTTCAAATTGATGCAAAGGCAATTACCGAAGTTGATAATACCTTGATCCCAACAGGAAAGAGCTTGCCTGTCGCCGGCACCGCATTCGATTTTACCAAGCCGACACGCATTGGTGCTCGTATAGAAGATCAAAATGCACAACTGAAGATTGGAAAGGGCTATGACCATAATTTTGAACTCAACAAGAAGGATGGTTTCCAGAAGGTCGCACAGGTGTATGCTACAAAGACAGGTATTGAAATGGACATCTACACAACCGAACCAGGCTTGCAGTTTTACAGTGGTAATTTTATGAAGGATTCGGATCCTAAAGGGAAAGAGGGAAAAGTGTATCCATTCCGTTCTGCCTTCTGCTTGGAGACACAACATTTTCCAGATGCACCAAATCACCCCAGTTTTGCATCCACGGTGTTAAAACCTGGCGAAAAATACAGTTCAAAGACAACCTATCAATTTAGTGTGAAATAATAAAATCGATATGATGAAGCTAAGATTAAAATTAGGCGTTGTTTTTACGCTGGCCACTGGATTACTGTATGGACAGAGTAGTGTAAGATTGGAAACACCACAGCAGGAGCAGATTATAAGTCGACATATCTATGGACATTTTGCCGAACATTTGGGGCGCTGTATTTATGATGGATTTTATGTCGGTGAGAAAAATGACTCGATTCCCCATGCCGACGGCGTCCGGAAAGATATCATCGAAGCTCTTAAGAAGTTGAATATTCCCAATTTACGTTGGCCGGGGGGCTGTTTTGCCGATACGTATCATTGGAAGGACGGAGTCGGGCCCAAAGCACAGCGTCCCGCTATGGTAAATAATTGGTGGGGTGGTGTGACAGAGGATAATTCTTTTGGTACACATGACTTTTTGAATATGTGCGAATTGCTTGGTGCAGAACCTTATCTAGCGGGTAATGTGGGGAGCGGTGAGGTGCAGGAGCTTGCCGACTGGGTGCAATATGTGAATTTTAAAGGTGAGAGCCCTATGTCGGATTGGCGACGAAAAAATGGCCGGCAGGAACCTTGGAAGGTAAAATTTTGGGGCGTAGGAAATGAAGCCTGGGGCTGTGGCGGAAATATGACTGCCGATTACTATACCGATATCTATCGCAAATACGCGACTTTTATGTCGGACTGGACCAATGGAAGCGGTTTGTATCGAATCGCCTCGGGGGCGAATAGCGCTGATTATAATTGGACAGAAACACTCATGAAGAAAATTCCAAGTGGTTTGATGAAAGGCATGGGACTTCATCACTATGCGGTGATTAACTGGGATAAAAAAGGCTCTGCGACCCAATATTCGGAGGAAGAGTATTTTAAAACCATGAAATCAGCTTGGTTTATGAATGAACTCGTAGAAAAGAATATTGCCATTATGGACAAATACGATCCGAAAGGACTTGTGGATCTGATCGTAGACGAATGGGGCGGCTGGTATGAGGTTGAACCCGGTACGAACCCTGGTTTTCTCTATCAGCAAAATACCATGCGTGATGCCATGATTGCCGGCATGACATTGAATATTTTTAATAACCATGCCCGTCGGGTGAAGATGGCCAATTTAGCGCAGGCAGTGAATGTATTGCAAGCTGTTATTCTAACCGAGGGGAAGAATATGATTTTGACACCGACTTATCATGTGATGGAGATGTATAAGGTTCATCAGGATGCCAAGTTAATTCCTATTACGCTTCAATCAGCGGATTTTGAATTTAATCAAGAGAAAATTCCGGCCGTATCGGTTTCGGCATCACAGGACAAACAGGGCCGCACACATATATCCTTGGTAAATATTGATCCGAAAAAGAATAATAAGGTAAAGGTTGATTTAGGTTCGGTGAAAGCTGGAAAAGTAACGGGTCGAATACTTACCGCGGACAACCTACGCGATTATAATTCCTTTAAGAAACCCGCAACAATTGCACCTGTTGTGTACAATACGGCCAAGGTTGTAAATGGTACTATTGAAGTGGATATTCCGGCATTTTCAGTTATTGTATTGGAATTAATATAAGATGTTGTGAATATCTATTGATTCGATGGTGGTAAACCAATAAATGAGCTAATGAGTGCGTTAATCCCATTGAAAGTAACTGGAAACGTACCGCTAAAGACCGTGAAATACCGCATTGATCCCATGGAAAATAAAGCGAAATAGACCACAAATACCGTGAGATTACCTGATTGATTAAGGGTAGTAAACCAATAAATGAGCGTAATAGGCTCATTTAATGAACAAATAAATACATAGATGAAAAAAATTGTATCGTTGATGCTAGTGCTGGCAAGTTTAGGTTTTTCGGCAGCTGCACAGTCACCAATCACGTTAGATATTACACTGGATAAACCTGCAGGTGAAATATCGCCACATATGTGGGGCGTCTTTTTTGAGGATATCAATCTTGGGGCAGACGGTGGGATCTATGCCGAATTGGTCAAAAATAGATCATTTGAGTTTGATCAACCTTGGATGGGCTGGAAGAAGCTTGAAAATGGTGCCGAGGGTACTTATTTACTGCTGAATGATAGTAAACGTAAGGGAAATAAACGCTATCTAAGATTAAACAATACGGCAAATCTAAGATTAGGGCTGCAAAATGAAGGTTTTAGAGGAATGGGGGTAAAAGCGGGAGCAAGCTATGAGTTTTCGTTGCAGTACCAGCGTGCTGCTAAAGGAATGAAAGTGCATGTTGAACTTATCGATCAGCAGAACAAGGTGATTGGGGAAACTGAACTTCCGCTTGAACCCGTCGCATCCTGGACGGAAGCTGCGGTCAAATTCCCTGTCAACCAAACGACAGATAAAGCGAAATTAAACATTTGGTTTACAGGGACGGGGACTTTAGAGGTCGATATGTTGTCCTTATTTCCAGTAGACACCTGGAAAGGTAGACCAAAGGGGCTTCGTAAGGACATGGTCCAGATGCTTGCCGATATGAAACCTGGCTTTATCCGTTTTCCTGGCGGCTGTATTGTTGAAGGGAGAGATTTGGCCAATCGGTTTCAATGGAAAAAAACGGTTGGACCAATAACGGAAAGGGAATTGATTATCAACCGCTGGAATACCGAGTTTAGCCATCGTCTGACACCTGATTATTTTCAGACCTTCGGTTTAGGATTTTATGAATACTTTTTGCTGGCGGAAGATATTGGCGCATCTCCGGTACCAATTCTCAATTGCGGTATGGCCTGCCAATTTAATACAGGTGAAGTGGTACCCTTAGATGAGCTGGATACATATGTTCAAGACGCTTTGGATCTGATTGAATTTGCTAACGGCACAACAGCTACAAAATGGGGGAAATTACGGGCGGATATGGGGCATCCTGAGCCTTTCCATCTCAACATGCTGGGGGTTGGAAATGAAAATTGGGGCCCGCAATATATCGAGCGGTTAACCGTCTTCAAGAAAATGTTAAACGAAAAACATCCGGAGATCAAAATTATCGCCAGTTCGGGTACCGATCCCGAAGGAGATCGTTTTGACTTCTTAGATGATAAACTGCGGGCGATGAATATCGATATCATTGATGAACATTATTACCGCCCACCATCCTGGTTTCTGTCGAGCGCCAATCGTTATGATAATTACCCTAGAAATGGGGTGAAAATCTTCGCAGGGGAATACGCTTCGCATACCACGCGACCAAATGGTCCTGGAAAAAGTACCTGGGAGGCAGCTCTTTCGGAGGCAGCTTTCATGACGGGTCTGGAACGAAATGGCGATGTGGTGGAAATGGCATCTTACGCGCCATTATTCGGTCATGTCGATGGCTGGCAGTGGTCACCTGATTTAATTTGGGTGGATAACTTGCAGGTATATGGAACACCGAGCTACCAAGTTCAAAAATTATATGCGACCAATAAAGGGACAAGCATTGTTCCGATCAAACGGAATGGTGAATTCGTAGCGGGCAAAGATAGCCTATATGCTTCGGCAGTATATGACACAGCTGCGCGACAGCTTATCGTGAAAGTCGTCAATTACAATAGTAAGCCGATGAAAGTGAACCTTGCCATAGATTCGAAGAAAAAGCCTGCTGCGACAGCAGAGAAAATCACCTTGGCCAATGCCAACTTAAACCTGAGTAACAGTATCGAGGAACCATTGAACATCCGTCCAAAGCAAAATACAATAACTTATAAGGGGAAGACGATTGTTGAAACATTTGAACCTTACTCCTTGACCTTGATAAAATTGACCGTAAAATAAGATGAATATTCGCATACTCTTTTTTACAACCCTGATGCTATTTGTGCATAACTTATTTGCACAGGCGAAGGAATCGGATCTGGCCGCTTACCTCATGGTTTATTTTAAGGATGATAGCCATGGCCTGTATGTTGCAGTCAGCCAGGATGGCTATTCTTTCACCGATATCAATAAAGGAAAACCAATCATTGCTGGCGATAGCATTGCACAGCAGAAAGGTATTCGGGATCCCTATATCATGCGCGGAAAAGATGGCTATTTTTATATGGTCATGACGGATTTACATATCTACGGACAAAAGCAAGGATATAGAAGTACAGAATGGGAGCGCGATGGCATAGCATTTGGATGGGGCAACAACCGCGGTATTGTCTTAATGAAATCGGCTGATTTAATTCAGTGGACCCATACGGAGCTATACTTGGAGAAAGCCTTTAAAGGCTGGGAAAATGTTGGCGCCTTTTGGGCTCCCGCACTCATCTACGATGATCGTACTGGTAAGATGATGATCTATTTTACCATGCGGTTTGGCAATGGACTGAATCAGCTCTACTATGCCTACTTAAATAAGGAGTTTACAGCATTTGAGTCAGAACCACAGCTCTTGTTTCAATACCCCAAATCAAATAAAAATTACATCGATGGCGACATGACGAAAGTGGGTAATAAATACCATCTTTTTTATGTTGCCCATGATGGTGTTCCAGGCATTAAGCAAGCTGTTTCAGACCACCCGAATGGACCCTATCAGTATGACGATCGTTTCTATGACCCTGAGCCGGAAGCCTGCGAAGCTCCGAATGTGTGGAAAAGGATAGGGGAAGAAAAATGGGTGTTGATGTATGATATCTATGGGATATCGCCACATAATTTTGGCTTCAGTGAAACCACAGATTTTAAAAATTTTGTTGATCTGGGACACTTTAATGAAGGTAAAATGAAATCTACTAATTTCACTTCGCCCAAACATGGTGCTGTCATCCCAATAACAAAGCAAGAGTTGCAGCGATTAGCAAAGCATTGGCAGTTTGATTTGTCTTTGCCAAAAAAATAGAAGCGCGTTAGCGCTGGTCTTCGTACCTTATTGCCTTTGTATGACAATAAGGTACTTAACCAAATAAATTGCTGGTGAATTTCAGCTTAATACCGAGTTGAAAATTATGGATTGTTTTAAAGATCTCCTTAATTGTTGCCTTTTCAATATTGGTCAAGCTATCGATAGGTACATAATTGTTGGGCGCCAATTTAGCAATACGGATCTGGTTGGCTTGATTTTTCAAACGGATCGACATTAGGTAATAATAGGATTGATTTAACTCCTCGTACTGTTCTTGTGTGAAGATGCCCAATTCAAGAAGCTGTTTTAACCTACCACCGGTATTTTCTTCATAAATTCTGTTTTGCAGTGCGTAAACCCGGACTAAGTCAACAATGGGTGTCATCGCTTTCTTGATATTGAAGACTTCAGAAGAACCTATTGTTTGCGTTTTTATTGCCTTGAAAAATGTGAGCGGCGGTTCATATTGCAGCGCATTCTTTGCAATGAATGTAAAAAAACGCTCGTTGGGTTTTTGTAGCTCAATATTCAGGAATTCCTTGAGTTGATCAATTATATCCTGGTCGCCATATAGTCGCCTACAGTCGAAGAACGTTGAAAATTTAATTGCATTCTCGGGAATACTTTCTTCAATCCATTTTTTGTAATTTTTCTTCCAATGCGACAGGGAATGTGTCCATTCGGGATTACTGGCCATATATCCTCCGGTACAGTAGCTAAAACCGATGGTATTGAGATGATCCGATACGCGACTGGCAAAATGGAGAAAATACGCGCGTACGAGCTCCCGTTGTTCGTTTGCTTTATCTTCATAAATAATGGCGTTATCCTGATCAGTCATTAACGTCTGTTCTTTCCTTCCTTCGCTACCCGTTACCATAAATACAAATTTTGCGGGTGGCTCGCCCATTTCCCCGATCACTTTTTCAATTACTTTAAGGGCAATACTGTCGGCAACGGTCGTAATAACCTGGTTCGCAATCTCGGCATTTACACCCCTACCGAGCAATTGGTGGATAATCTCGGGAACATTGTTCCATTTTTCACGCAATTCATCCAGCGTTTCGGCGAGTTTAACCGATTGAATGAATACGAGCGGAGACTGCCCCTGTTCACTCAATAGCCGATTTCGACTAAGGAAGCCGATATAATTGCCCCCTTTCTCAACAAGAAGATACCTTGATTTCGTGCGGAACATCATCAGTACCGCCTCGTAAAGATAGGCCTGATCGGAAATACTGACAATGGGGTTATCCATAACCTGAGCGATAGATTGTGTTGCCGGAATCTGCTGGGCCACGACATTGTCTCTTAAGGTAATATCGGTTGCATAGCCGAGAATCTGCTCCTCCTTTTTAATAAATATGCAGCTTACCTTGTGTTTCGCCATGGTTTGTGCCGCCTCAAAGATGGGGGTATCGGGTGTACAGGATACGATATCTTTGTAGGTAATATGCTCAATTTTGCGCGAATAGAGTTGGTCTGCCGCAAAATAACTTTCCTCAAAGGAAGCCGGTGATTTTACAAAATGAGAAAACTCCTCGTCCAACATTCTTTTTCCAAAGGAGCTGGTGAAAAAGTGGAAAAACTCTTCATTCGCATTACAGAGCTCAATAAAATCTTTCCGGGGTAAACGATAAATAATTGTACCTTTTTTCGCAATAACAGACTTGAGTGCTTTTGTTCGGTTTAATAAGACCGATATTCCACCAAAACAATACGGCTTATGGTGGACCTCAACCAATCGTTTATTATCGGAAACATCCAAAAAGAATGTCTCATATTCACCTTCGAGGATTAAATCAACACCATCCATATCGGTAATGTTCTGCCGATAAACTAAGGTATCTTTGGAAAAACGATGTTCATTGAATCTGTCGACGATACTCAATTGTAGGGTTTCGGGCAGAATTTGAAATGGCTGAGTCGATTTCAGTAGGCGTAGTATAGCGTTGGGGTTTTTCATGGAAGTTACATTAACAGATGTTTTCGAATTCAGCTTGCTGATGTTGTATGTCCTGATCGGATAATTCATCTTTTCGAATCATTTCAAAATAACATTTAGCGGTAATCTCGGCATCTTTTTCTGCATTATGCATTTCGGTCGCTGGACTCGAAAATAGCGTTTCATGTAGCGATGAAAGTGGAAGATGTACCATATTCGGATTCCGAACGTATTTTTTGCTATGCAACAAGGTGCAAAAATATGCTAAGTTATGAAATGGAATAGCCAAGTTGGATCGATAGAATTCGGCTGCTAATACCTGCAGGTCGAATGATAGAAAATGGCCGATTAACTGCGGCTTATATTTTTTGATGTCATGACTGAATTTCCGTAATACGTCTTTTTTCTTCTCACCATATTTCATTAGAAAAGGTGGTGTCAATCCATGAATCTGTTCGGATGCAGGACTAATTGGTATTAACGGCTCGTAAATATATTTATTGGTTCGTTTAACTTCCTGTTGGTCTTCGTCGTAGATGATCCAGGCCAATTGTAAAATATGGGGCCAATTGTCACTGTCCATATAACTCTTGTTCCATTTTTTCGGTAAACCAGATGTTTCCGTATCTAAGAATAGCAAATATTTTTTCAATGAATTGTCGGTAATTAATAATTAAAAATAGTCAAAATTTGCCAAGGAAAGATGGTAAATCAGCTTATATTTTTGCTGTGGGAGCGCAGGGGGGCACTGATGCTATCAAATAATTTTAGTTACACTAAAAAGGCTGATTTATTTTGTAAACCAGCCTTTTTTAAAATGAGAATATCTCTTATTTCTTTATAGTTTTTACAGGAAATAGGTCAATAACACCTTTTGCAACCTTGCTGATGTTATTAATTGCCTTTTCAGGGTTATCAACATCGCCAGAACCACGTGCCTGCCAGATTACTGCGTTTGTTTTGCGATCGATGGCTTCGATAATCAAATGGCCATATCGATAGCGTTCTTTTGCAACGGGGTAATAGCCGCCGCCATAGTAATAAGGTGAAAACCATGGACGGTACCAGCCCCAGGGACCACCCCAGCCGTAATAACCGTCGCCACCATAAATTAAACGGCTTTTATTGTTGACAATGGTAATATACCGAAATAGTAGATCAGGATTATCTTTAGAATATTGTAGACCCTTTGCCTCCAACGCAGTATTCGCGGCATCCAGGATATTGGCTTTGGCGATATCGTTGTCAAAATAAGACTTCGAAAGCGAGTCTACCGGAGGTAACCAAGCATAGGTCTTGAAAGGAGTAAAATCCATCTTTTCTACCCGAGTGGTATTGTATTGATAAGACGAACATGATGCGAGTGCAACGCAAAGCACCAAAAATAATAGAATCTTTTTCATCGTAGTAATTTATTTATCAACTGTGATGAATCTACCATGAGTATTTTGTCGTCGCATTGGACAACCACACTCACGATGGTTCATGGCCTATATGGAACTTATATTTATTTAACTAATTTGTTTTATTCTTATCCGCATACCTTTCAATTGTAAAATAATACAATTGACGGTCTTTATGGCAATCGTTTTCACTTTCCGGGATGCTACCATCCTTTCCGATTTTGCAATCTATTACTTTAGACAAAAAACTAGAAATATGGTTTAATCCGAATTGTAAAATTAATAAGGATATTTTGCCACCAACTGAATCTGTCTTCCTGGACCAAAAGCTTTTGGACTAACACGCAGTATAGGAGGAGCTTGAAAACGTTTGAATTCAGCATTATTAACCAATTTACATACCCTTTCTACTAACGATTTTTCAAAGCCCATTGCTACAACTTCAGATCCTGCTTTCTCATTTTCGATAAGCTCAAAAAGGATTTGATCCAATAAGTCGTATTCCGGTAAGGAGTCCGAATCTTTTTGATCTGGTCGAAGTTCCGCAGAAGGTGCCTTTTCAATGGTATTGGTTGGAATGATCTCCCGTTCTCGATTGATATAGCGTGCTAAATCATAGGCTTTGGATTTGTAAACATCACCGATCACGGAGATGGAACCTGCCATATCACCATAGAGTGTGCCATATCCGACAGCAGCCTCACTTTTGTTGGATGTATTGAGTAAAATATTGCCGAATTTATTGGAAACGGCCATCAAAATGACCGCACGTGCGCGCGCTTGAATATTCTCTTCAGTCGTATCTGGCTGTAGCCCTTCAAAAAGAGGGGCTAGACTATGTTCGTAGGCATTCGCGATATCTTTGATCGGAACGATATAATGTTTACAGCCGGTATTGTTGACGAGATCCAGTGCGTCTTTTATCGAATGGTCAGAAGAGTAAACGGATGGCATCAGTATGGCTAACACATTATCGGCGCCCAAAGCCTCACAGGCCAAGGCGGCGACTAAGGCCGAATCAAGCCCACCGGACAAACCTAAAACCGCCTTTTTGAAACCAGATTTTTGAAAATAATCACGAAGGCCAAGGATCAACGCATCGTGTATAAGAGCTATTTCGGAAATCGGTTCTTTTGAAGAAGCCGTGGTGGACGTTATATTTTGTTGACGGTAGGTGACAAATTGAAGATCTTCTTCAAAGCTTTTTAGTTCAGCAATTTTTGTTCCTTCATTATTCAGGGCGATTGAACGGCCGTCAAAGATAATATCCATGTGAGCGCCAATCTGATTGACATAAATGAGCGGTCTGCCAGCCTTTGTTACCTGTTGGCTGAGGACCTTGATCCGTTCATCAAAATGGGTATAGGAAAAAGGGGAGGCCGCAATGTTGATGAGGAGGTCTGGATTTTCTTTTCTCAATTCCGCCATGGGATCACCAACGTAAGAATTGCCCCCTTCGTCATCATCCCACAAATCTTCGCAAATGGTTAAGGCAATTTTTACGCCATTCAACTCGATACAATCAAAACGTCTGCTGGGTTCAAAATAACGATATTCATCAAATACATCATAATCGGGCAAAAGGCCTTTTTTAACAATGTTTCGGACAGATCCATGTTCAATAAATACGGCGGTATTATAAAGCTCTTTGCCCTCCGGGTCGCTGTTTTTGACCGGGGCTCCAATGATACAGGCGATATCCTGACAATGGGCTGCGATTTGATGAATAGCTTCATCGCATTGACGTTTAAAGGCCTTACTCCGTAAAAGATCCTTGGCAGGGTAACCACCAATTGCGAGCTCGGCAAAAATAATAAGATCGGCCGTTGCTTCTTTGGCCTGTTGGATCGCGCTAATTATTTTTTTAGTATTTGCTTCAAAGTTACCGATATGGTAATTTAACTGTGCTAAAGCTATTTTCATATGCTATCAATCGTCTAACTAAATAAGATACCAATTGATGTTGGATCTTCTCACAAATTTATTTCTTTTTTTTGATACTCTGCCCGCACTTATGCGAATAAAAGCGCTAAGATTTTATAGGAGGAGGCTGGGGGGCTAATAGCCATGGTTTAAGCATGCACGGTGGCTCGGGTGTTGAACCGACTTTGTCCGTTACGCAAGGAATTGGCCGCTGACCACGTTACGGAGATCTCATTGCCAAGTCCGGTCTGTAGGCGAAGTGCGTGTACAGTAAATCCACGTGGAGTCCACCTTTTGAGCTGCTGTCAGTGTAGGTGCATATTTTTTATAGTCAGAGCAAGTGGAGGTTGGGGGCAACTTGCTTATACGTTATTTACAAGAAACTATATGGAAAATTGCAAATAAGCACCGGTTGGCTATGCAGCTCACTGATTGAAAATGTTTGACAGTAGAAGGCGAGGGGATAGGGAAATACGTTTAAATGCACAAGAACATGCTAAATTGTTTTAACATAATTTTAACAACGTTAAATGCTGTTAAATTTCTTGACATGAAAGCAGATCTGTAGTACCTTTGATATATCAAAAGAAACGAAAGATATTAAAAATAATATATAAAGAACTTTTCATAATTTAGGTTAATAATTGGTTAGGTAAAGCTCGGAGTTCCCCACTTCGAGCTTTTATTTTTTCTAAAAACACTTTTTCGGGTTATATTTCAATTTCCTCCTTTTAAATTAATTTAAAGTGTTGTTTATCATGCTATTACCGCACAATAGGGATCCTTTTGTTCCATAAGGCCCCTTCCTTTTTTCTCTTTCATTTTGTTGCAGAAAATTAGGATTATATAGTGATCAAATTAACACTTTAGACAGTGTTTGTTCAGTGATCGTTCAGTGCTTGTTCAGTGATTGCTCAGTGAGCACTGAATTACCAGTGACTGATCACTGTCTAAAAATTGATTGAAAATTGTTATTAGGTATAAATAAGTATTAAGATATATCAGTATTAATATCAATCTTACTTTTAAGTTTTTGGATAATTTTGCTAGCATTAAAACTATCGCCGATAAACAGATTAATCGTTATTTCTTAGTTTGAAGAGATTGCGGGAGTATACTTCCCTGTAGAGGAGGGGGCGATATGATGCTGTGAAGGTGTATATTAGAAACCTGATTGAACTAAAAAGCTCCTAAAATGATCTCATTTTAGGAGCTTTTATGCTTTATTGCTTCAGAAGGGGCGATAATTATTTGATATCTGTTACTTCAATGACAAAATCCAATGGTGAGTTTGCCGGAATAGTTCCGACAGCCTGATTTTGGTATCCATAAAGGGAAGGTGCCATGATGTGAATTTTACTACCCTTTTGTAGGCCTTTTTCCGTTAAGCCGCCCAATTTCATGTCACCGATTTTTTGTGGTGCAAATGCGAAGGTCCAAGCAGGAATAATGGTACTATAAAATGGATATTGATACCCTGTGTTTGTGATGATTTCAAATTCCTTGGCAGTATCAGTTTGATCAAATACACTTCCATTCAATAATTTTCCAACATATTTTACAGTCGGTTTAAATTTTAAGTATTTGCCATTTAATGTGTCAACCACTTTATACTCATAATTTCCGCTTCCTTCGGTAAGAATTTCATACCAAATTCCTGTTTCGCTGTTGTATTGGGCTTCAGGGTAATTTTTGCTAACGTAATTTTTAAGTGTTACAGAATCCGTCTTAAATTGAGCATTCGCATCATAAACCGGAGCATCGTCACTTTTGTTACAGCTGATGATAAGGAAAGCGATTGCTGCAATTCCCATGAATAGTGGTGATAACAGTTTTTTCATTGTATTTTCTTATTGGTTTTTCAAGGAAAAGCTATTTTCTTTATGAAAGTAGCTTTGCAAATGTATATTAATTTTTCTTCGTTAAAAGTTTTCACTGTAAGAATTAACATTTTGATACAGTAATTTACACTTCTAAGCGTCGACTACGGCGGTGGTTGCTTACAAAAAAGCCATTCTCACGAGGAAAATGGCTTTGATGAATGCATTGTTAATGTTTCTTAGTTGGAAGTAGCAGCTCCAATAGTCAACAATTCAATCGTATATACGACAGGTGTATTTTTAGGTACTGTCACCTTCTCACTGCCTTTGGTATATTCAGTTTGATCAAACGTATAATATGAAGGGGCAATAAAAGTTATTTTATCTCCCTTTTGTAATCCTTTTGGAAGTAAACCGTGTGGATAGTAATCTCTTCCATCTTGTTTAATAGTAGGAGGCGTAAATGCTCTCATCCATGCAACATTATAGATACTGAATGCATTGTAGATATTGGTGTAATTTGCCGGCGTTCCTGTAGCGCTTTTGTCGAAAACAGTTCCGTCCATGAGCTCTCCTTTAAAGTTAAATGTTGCAGCAAATGGTGTAATCGCAGCACCACTATTTGTTAACGTGATACCATAAGTATACGGTGTAGCGGTTTCTTTGGCATATTCAATTTTGTACCACATTCCTTTTGAAAGCGAAGAGTCTGAACGCATAGCATCGTTACCCCATTTTTGCCTTGCGTAAGCTTCCAAAATTGGAGCTTGAATTTTGTATAGCGAGTCTTGTCTTGCTTTTTCTTTTTTTACCGCTTCTTCTTGCTGTTTGTAATAGGCATCCCAATCAAAATTATCTTTGTTACAAGCCGTAAAAAGAACCCCCAGACACAAAAACGCCATTAATAATTTCGTGATATTTTTCATAATTTCTTAAAGTGAGTATTAATTATAAAATCCAAAACGCAGGAATAGTGGAGTTCGCTACAATTACATGTTAAATTATTCTAAAAATACAGCTAACTCCTTTGAATTCAGGTATTTTTGTCGTATATTTTTTAAGCGAAATTCGCTGTCAAAACGTAGGAGGGTTGGGAAAATCATTTTTCTCCCTTGTAGCAATTGTAAAGCTAATGGATGATATTGTCCTGTTTTTTTCCTTTTGCTTAAGGGCTCCCATATACTTTGATCAAAAGCAATCTCAGCGATAGATTCTGCGTCGAGCTTCACCGCGTAGTAGCGCTTGTTGATTAATTGGACAATCTCCTTTTTTGTAAAGATTTCCTGTTCCATTTTTCGACAATAGCTGCACCAATCTGTATGAATAAAGAGCAGTGTTTCGCGTGGTGAAACAGCCAGGAGTGAATCCAATTGTGCAAAATCGATCCAATTTATCCGCTCCTGTCCATAGTGACAGAGCGGATAAAAGAATAGGATCACTAGCACATATATTTTATGAAAATGCTTCATATCCCAAATTTATGTTAATGAAAATGACCAACACGAAGTCCAAACGTGTAGGTACGGGGGCGTGTTGGACCATAGATATAGTCTGAATCACGTAGCGCCCCCTTGTCGAAGTCCTTCTGAAATGCATTGAACATGTTTTGTACACCACCAAAAATTTCGATGCTGAAATCCTTATGTATTGGAAAGGTGTAGCCCAGACGGAGATTTAATTCCACAAAGTCCCGGGCATTTTTGAGGGTCATCACATCATTTTGAATGTGTGGAACAATCATTTTTCCCGTGTACACTCCGGTCAGATCGATCGCAAATTGTTTGGTCGCTTTCAGGTTGGTATTCATATAGCCATAAATGTTGGGCGTACGGACATATTTCTTGGTGAGGATATCCTGCCCATCTTCTTTTCCTGTATAGATCAGTTGGTCTTTCTTATAGCGTGAGCGCTGGATCGTCCCGCCGGTTTGGAAAGAAAACCAGGAGGATGGCGCGATGTTGATTTCAATATTGGAACCATACACCCTGGCCCCTTCACCATTTTGCATTTCCTGGATAATCAATCCATCTTTTTCAGACGCCATGACGTTGACAAACTGATTGTTTAGATCCGTGTAAAATCCCTCTACCAGTAAACTTGTTTGTACATTTCCAAAATTTTTGTTGTAGCTAAAAGAACCTGTATACGCATTGGAGTATTCTGTTTTCAGATTTTCACCGATCAATACAAAGACTTGGTTTCCGCCAATGGAAGTGACATGCATGTCCTCATTAAATGCCTGTGGCGCACGGAAGCCACGTGCATAACCCCCTCTAAATTGGAGATCTTTTGTGATATCGTATAAGATGGTCAACCGTGGGCTAAAGGTGCCGAAGCGCTGATCTGAGTTCCTATTTATCCCTGCAAGACTATATTTACCGTCTACATAGGTGTAATCATATCGCGCTCCAATTAACGTTTTAAAATTACTTAAAGGTTTCCATTCGTATTGGGCATAACTGCCTAATCCTTTATTCTGCTGATCGATGGTTCGTTTATACCCCGGTATTTCATCCTGGGTATCGTTGTATGAAAACTCCACTCCGGCAGTAAATACATCTCTTTCAAAGTTGTAGGTATATTGTCCCCCGGCAACCAGCGCGATATCATTTGTTTTTCCATAGGCATTTGCGGCTAATGTGCTGTCGGCAAGTGTCGTTCCACCTCCAAGACCACCATAGTAGCTGTCGCGAACAGTTTTCTGCACAGAGCCATAAAAGGACATTTTTTGCTTATAATCGGTGGAATAATGATCGTAGGTGATTCCACCAACAAGCGAACTGGTTTCCAATTGCTCGGTGATTTGCGTCAGATGGGGTACTTTATCGAGTTGATCACCACCGCGGCGGAACTCATTCACGGTGCTAAAGTCAACCGTTATCTTATCCAGATCACTCGGCTTGTAAAATAATTTTGTGCCAAAAGTGGTGTTACGAAGTTTGGTTATTTCCGAAAAACCATCACCATTCGCATCGTAAGCTTCCCGATTGCGGTGCATGCCGTAGAATGTGGCTCCTCTTTTGAGGTCTTCCGAAACGGTTGAGGTATTAAAATCAACGGTATTATCCCAGCTTTTGCCACCAATAAGTGAGTTGGTAGATTTGACCTGCCAGTCGTTTTCTACAGGATCTTTTGTAATAATATTGATTGTTCCTGCAATGGCATTGGCACCAAATAAGGCCGAACCGCCGCTGCGCACAACCTCAATACGATCGATCATACTGGTGGGGATCTGATCCAAACCGTATACGCTATTTAGTGCGGAAAATACCGCCCTACTATTGATCAATATTTGTGAATAGGGACCCTCGAGACCATTAAGCCGGACTTGTGAAAAACCGCAATTCTGGCAATTGTTTTCTACCCGTACACCCGGTTGATAATTCAATGTTTCCGACATAGCGACAGATTGTGTCGCATTAAATAATTTGGGACCAATGACATTGACCACCACAGGAGCGTCCTTACGTTTCACGCCATAGCGTGTAGCTGAAACCACAACCTCATCCAAATTGAGGTTGTCTTCCTCCAGTTGGATTTGCAATGGTGTCTTCAACGTGTCTAAAGAGATGACTTTGCTGAAGGAGCGATAGCCTACAGCAGATATAGTTAAGGTAACTTTTTGCGTAGGTATTGCAGACAGCTTGAAGTAGCCATCGGCATCGGATGTTGTCGCGAGCTTGCTGTTTTTTAAGGTCAGGGTACCGGAAGGAACCGCTTCATGATTTTTATTGAACAAGTAGCCTTCAAGTTTTGACTGGGCGTATATAGTGGATGTACCAGCCAGTAATGTGGCCAATAATGTGTATTGCTTTAGCATCGTAATTTGATAAAAATTTAAAACATTTAAGCCTCGTATAGCGAGGTCTATTCCTATTGCATAAATGGCGTTCGAGGTATTGCGATCTTATCGAAAACAGGTGAATGGCTTGTTTTTAGTAAGGTGCTTTATACCAAGCAGCGTACTGAACTTCCAACAAGGCTATTCAGCAAACGTTGTCGCCATTGTGAAAAGACAATGCTCGAAAAGGAGGCCATGAAAAGATGGTATCAAAAGACATTTATCGATAGGTGTTACATTCCGTAGCTACTGGACCAATCAATTAAGCGCATAGCTAGCATATTGTTTTTTATACAACACGAGTTTGGTCATCCAGGATTACAGGCCTTCGAAGTCTTTGATTTTTGATTTATGCTAAGCTGGGGGGACCACGTAAGTGGTAATGATCGATGGTTGTGGTGATCGCTTCCGGACAAAATAAATGATAACGTTCCTCTTTTACTTCACGCGGAATAGGAAGTTCAAGGACGGTAAATTCGGTTTGTACGTACGTATTGTGATAGATGACATTGAGGTACTCAATTTGGTCATCTGTTTCTTGCGGCTTTTGTTTCTTGGTAAAATCATAAGGGTGGGTGTGCATGACAATCTCACCGGTTGATTTTACCTCTTTATGCATAAAAACAACACCCGAAATAATAATCAGCGACATTAATACCAATTGGCAAAATGCGATAAGCTGACGTGGGGATTTCGTTGTTTTTCGGTACATAAAAAAGCGTTACTTTTTAGGGTAACGCTTCAAAAATACGATTTTATTTTGTGAGTATTCGTGATCCACTCATTAAAAAATTATAAAGTTTCTATGTGCTAAGCTTAACTTGCTTCCTGATTATTTAATCAGATGATTGTTGTCGTCTGGAAATACAATGGAAGGTTTAAACTGCTTAGCTTCCTCAAAATCCATGTTTGCGTAGGAAATGATGATGACGATGTCGCCAACCTGAACGAGGCGAGCCGCAGCACCATTCAAACAGATAATGCCTGATCCACGTTGCCCTGGGATGACGTATGTTTCAAGACGGGCTCCATTATTGTTGTTTACGATTTGAACTTTCTCGTTAGCGATGATATTTGCGGCATCCATCAAATCTTCATCTATCGTGATACTACCCACATAATTCAATTCCGCTTGTGTGACTTTAACGCGGTGAATCTTGGATTTCATTACTTCTATTACCATGGCGCAAAGGTAGGGCTTTCTACTGAATTTGAAAGATTTGTCAATTAATTTGACAAATTATTCAGAATCATATTATCTATTAAACGGACACCTTCGACCCAGGCAGTGACAAGTGCGACATGCTGCTTGCTGAAATCGATGTGATTGACTTCTTTTAAGGTCGAACTCTCACATATGGCAAAATATTCAACGGTTAGTCCTTCGGTGTCTGTTAGCATCTGCAGCGCTTTGTCTTTTATTTCCTCGAGTGGGATAGGGGCATGTAGATGATCTTTTACGTATTGCAGGGAACGGGAGAGTGCCAAAGCGGTTCTTTTTCCAGCTTCACTTAAGCGCGCGTTTCTAGAGCTCAGTGCCAGGCCGTCTTGATCTCTAATGATAGGACATATCGCCAATTGAATCGCGAGATCCTTCATGGCTATCATGCGTTTGATGACCATGACCTGCTGAAAATCTTTTTGCCCGAAACAAGCAATATCCGGTTGTACTAAGGTAAATAATTTATAGACCACCTGGGTGACACCTTGGAAATGCCCGGGGCGTTTTTCACCTTCCCAAATTTGATCCAGTTCGCCAAGGTCAAGATGCCAGGCTTCATTTTTATCAGGATACATTTCATCAACACTTGGTAAAAAGAGAATGTCGCAATCGACGGATTCCAGTAATCTGATGTCGTTTTCGATGGGGCGTGGATATTTTTCGAGATCTTTCGGATCGTTAAATTGTGTGGGGTTAACAAAAATGCTGCAAACTCGAATATCACTGATTGGTTTTGCATAATTTAATAAGGATAAATGTCCTTCATGTAAAGCGCCCATCGTAGGGATTAGAGCGATTTTTTGACCTGTTGATCGGGCTTGTTGCAGGTATGCTTGGAGAGATGCTTTCGTTTTGAAAATTTCCACTTTGCTATTTAGTTTTTTGTTGGCAAAGGTGCATAATATTTTGGGAATATAAAACGATGATTAATAGTAAATTGCATAGTAAGTATTTTTTTCGTACCTTTGTAGACCGATTTTACTGTTCGAAAATAATAAATAAAAATAACTGGAGATGGCAAAAACGAAGATATTGTTTATTACTCACGAGATGTCGCCTTTCCTCGAATTAACTAAAATTTCTGAAATTACACGTCAACTTCCACAAGCGATGCAAGAAAAGGGTTTTGAGATCCGGATCTTAATGCCGCGTTTTGGGAATATCAATGAGCGTCGAAATAGATTACATGAGGTTATTCGTCTTTCAGGCTTGAATATTGTTGTGGATAATAATGATAATCCGCTAATTATTAAAGTTGCTTCATTACCTGCGGCCCGTATGCAGGTGTATTTCTTGGATAATGAAGACTACTTTCAGCGTAAAAAAGTTTTTAGTGATGAGCATGGCGAATTCTTTGCAGACAATAATGAGCGTTCGGTGTTCTTCTGTAAAGGAGCATTGGAAACTGTGAAGAAATTAGGTTGGTCCCCTGATGTAGTGCACTGTCATGGATGGTTCTCTGCTTTGGTACCGGCTTACGTGAAGACAACGTATAAAGACGATCCTACATTCAAGGATGCAAAAGTGATGTACTCTTTGTTCAATGAAGAATTTAAAGGTACATTAGGTACAAAGTATGCTGAAATGGCGCCCGAGGGTTCCTTCAAAGCTGCGGATGCGCAGGTGTACGGCGATGGTAGTTATGAGGCGATCTATAAAGGTGCCTTACATTTTACCGATATGGTGGTTGTCGCTGACGAAAATGTCAACACGGAAATAGTTGATTTTGCTCGATCAAAAGATATCCAGATTTTTGAGCCAAATGGCGATCAGGATTACGATGCTTTTGGAGAAGTATATGATCAGTTTGCGCCCGAGGAAGTAGAAGCTTAAGCTTTACCTTTCGAAGCGTTTCGAAAAACAAACAGACAATAATATAGAAAAAGGCTATTCTCAAGGATAGCCTTTTTTTATACGCTTTCTTCTTAATTGATCGAGTCGTTTTTTTTACAATTTTGATTGGGCTGGCTGCTGGAAACCTTTTGTCGCGATAAATGTAGCTGCGAATTGCTATCTTCGCAGTAATCTGTCATTGTTTTATATGTTCATACCAAGAGATCTCAGCGAAGATGAATCGGGGTCTGATGTATACCTATGCTAGCTTATAAAATAGCATACATTGGCCGATTTTATTGTATATAAATCGCGTGTTTGGGCATATCTTAAGGATGTGAACAGACAGCATAGCTATAATTCGTGTAATGAAAATTAAGGTAGGATTTGGATTTGATGTCCATCAGATGAAAGAAGGTCATCCGTTTATTGTTGGTGGAGTGCAATTGGAGCATCATGCTGGGGCCTTTGGGCATTCTGATGCCGACGTGTTGGTCCATGCAATATGTGATGCCGTTTTGGGGGCCGCTAATTTAGAAGATATTGGCTACCACTTTCCGAATACAGATATGCGCTGGAAAGGCATTAGCAGTTTATTGTTGTTAAAAGAATGTATGGCGCTGATTGCTGCGAAGGGGTATACGCTAGGCAATATTGATGCGATGCTGTGCCTGGAAGCTCCTAAGATAAAACCCTACATTCCACAGATGAAAGTTAAATTGGCGGAAGCGACGGGTTTGGATATCGATGATATTTCCATTAAAGCAACAACAAATGAAACGATGGGATTTATCGGTCGTCAGGAAGGGGTGGTTGCCTATGCGGTTTGCTTGATTGAACGTGCGTAGCGCTGTTCAATATTTTCATGTTTAAATTCTTGCTTTTGGTCCAATTAGTAATACCTTTGCCAAAGTAGGGATTCTTGGCACACTATCTGATAGAGTGAGCATTAATGTCATAATTGAAGTCTTTAAAGATTAAAATAATGCCCTATCCAAGTTTGCAAAACACAGCTGTGGATGGAAAAATAGGATATTCAATACGATCTTTAAAAGAATAATATGTACGTCTGAAATTTAGTAAATAGATGAAACGAGTATCAAAAAAAAATCAACTTACTGAAGCTGATATCAAGCGGTATACGTTCAATTTTTGGAAAATTATCGTCGGGATTGTCGCGCTGGGTTTCCTCTTTATATTGAGTATACGTCTTGGGCTATTTGGAAAGTTACCTTCCTTCAGTGATTTGGAAAACCCCAAAAGTAATTTAGCGTCCGAAGTGATCACGGAAGATCATAAGGTCTTAGGGACTTATTATGTCCAAAACCGCTCCAATGTAAAATATAGTGAATTGTCGCCTTATTTGGTTAAAGCATTGGTGTCGACAGAGGATAAACGCTTTTATGATCATTCCGGGATAGACTACTCACGTACATTTACAGTTATCTTTCACACCTTGACCGGTAACAAACAGGGCGGGAGTACCATTACACAGCAGCTGGCACTGAATCTGTTTTCGGATGGACGGCAAAAGAATTTTCTAAAGCGTGTTATCCAGAAATTTCAAGAATGGATTACTGCTGTTCGATTGGAAAGAAATTATACCAAAGATGAGATTATCACCATGTATTTTAATACGGTAGACTTTGGTGCTTACAATACCTATGGAATCAAATCGGCTGCGCGGACCTATTTTAATACGACGCCGGATAAACTGACGGCCGACCAAGCAGCCCTTTTGGTGGGGATGCTCAAAGGACCAGGCGCATATTCTCCTGTACGCTATCCCGAAAAATCACGTACACGCCGTAATACAGTATTGAACAATATGGTTGCCGCTAATTTTATTTCGGCAGAGGAGGCTACAAAAGCGAAGGAGAAACCACTTGGTTTAGAACTGAAGATTGCAAATTACGGGGAAGGTTTGGCACCGTATTTTAGAGCGGTATTAAAGGATGAAATCAAAAAAGAATTTGCAAAATTGTCCATCACCAAACCAGATGGTACGCCGTATGACCTCGATCGTGATGGATTGAAAATCTATACGACGATCAATATGTCGATGCAGCAATATGCAGAGGATTCGCAAAAAGAGTGGATGAAGCAATTGCAGTCTAAATTTTCCGCACAATGGAAAAATAGGGATCCTTTTAAAGGCGACAAAGCCAAACTGCTCATGAGTGGAATGAAGCGCTCTGACCGTTACCGTATTTTGAAAGAAGAGGGCTTGAATGAAGACGCAATCAAAAAGGCTTTCAATGTAAAGGTTCCGATGAATATTTTTACATGGAAGGGAAGTGTTGATACGATGATGACGCCAATGGATTCCATTAAGTACAATAAACTGATGTTGCGCAATGCGATGATGTCCATGGAACCGAAAACCGGACATATCAAAGCATGGGTCGGTGGTATTGACTTTGATCACTTCAAATATGATCAGGTGAAAATGGGTACCCGTCAAGTCGGATCAACGGCGAAACCATTTACATACGCGGTGGCGATTGACAATGGCTATTCACCATGTTACAGCATTCCCAATTACCAACAAACCTATAATGGATGGACACCAAGAGGAAATGCGCAGGGTGGAAACCCGATTACTTTAGCGAAGGCATTGGCTTATTCGCAAAACTATGCGACGGCCTATTTGGTACACGAAGTTGGTGCTGCAGAAGTAGCTGCATTGACTAAACGGATGGGTATAACAAGTGATGTGCCTAATTATCCTTCGATCTCATTAGGTGCTTATGAAGCGTCGGTCTTTGATATGGTGGGTGCTTATTCGGCATTTGTGAATCAAGGAACCTGGATTGAGCCAACTGCGATCTTACGTATTGAAGATAAAAATGGTACACCGATCTATGATAAAGCACCAAAGGTCGTAAAAGCCTTAAATAGTGAATCTGCTTATATTATTGTTGATATGTTGAAAAAGGTGGTATCCCAGGGTACGGCAAGACGTATTCAATGGATGTATAAGCTCACCAATCCAATTGGTGGTAAAACAGGTACAACCAACGATAACTCAGATGCCTGGTTTATCGGTATCACACCGGAACTGGTTACAGGGGTTTGGACCGGTGCAGAAGATCGAGGTATTAGTTTCGACAGGATGGAGTACGGACAGGGGGCCGCAGCAGCGATGCCCGTATTTGCTTACTACATGCAGAAAGTGTATAAAGATTCAAATCTGAA
Source organism: Sphingobacterium multivorum (assembly GCF_039511225.1). Lineage (NCBI taxonomy): Bacteria > Pseudomonadati > Bacteroidota > Sphingobacteriia > Sphingobacteriales > Sphingobacteriaceae > Sphingobacterium > Sphingobacterium multivorum. The sequence continues at coordinate 5,368,468 of NZ_CP154261.1, read as the reverse complement.
ATATACCAAGGGCGATTTTGAGCAGCCGCAGGGTGGGCTTACCCGTGTCATTGACTGCAATCAATATTGGGGCGGTGGTGGCTCTGATGTCGAAGATGGTTCGACGGATTCAAGCGGTAAAGATGCGACTAAACTAAAAGATGATCGCTTAGGTTTCTAAGTTATTTTAACGATTACCATTGGGCCAGATAATAAATTTTTTCGAGATTTGTTGTCTGGCCTTTTTGCTGAACATGTTTGATATTGGAACGTAATGGACGTATTTGATTATAGAGAAGAATTAAAAAAGATACCACATCGACCGGGAGTCTATCAGTATTTTGATAAAAATAGTGAGCTGATCTATATCGGTAAAGCGAAGGATCTGCGTAATCGGGTCGGTTCGTATTTCGTGAATGAAAATCAGCTGAATGGCAAAACCCGTGTTTTGGTTCGCAAAATCAACCGTATATCTTTTACTATAGTTGACACGGAGATTGATGCTTGGTTGCTTGAGAATTCATTGATCAAAAAACACAAGCCCAAGTATAACGTTCTGTTGAAGGATGATAAAACCTATCCATGGATTGTCATCAAGAACGAACCTTTTCCGCGGGTTTTTTGGACCAGACAATATATCAAGGATGGGTCTCGTTATTATGGCCCCTATCCTTCGGTGGGGATGATGCATATTGTATTGGATCTGATCCGTGAATTATTTCCCCTCCGTACCTGCAATTTGGCCCTCACACAGGAAAACATACGGAAAGGCAAGTTTAAGATCTGTCTTGAATATCAAATCGGAAATTGTAAGGGGCCCTGCGAAGGGTATCAGTCAGAAGACGACTACGATCAGAACCTGAGTGATATCAAGGATATTCTGAACGGAAAGATTGCTGTGGTGACCAATCGTTTAAAGGAAAGTATTGGTGCAGCAGCTGCGGCTTTGGATTTTGAAAGAGCGCAGTTAATGAAGGCCAAGCTGGATAAGCTGGACAATTACCAGAGCAAGTCGACGGTGGTCAACTCCTCCATTACCAATGTGGATGTATTTAGTATTGCTTCAGACGAGGGGTACGCTTTTGTCAATTATTTGAAAGTTATGAATGGGGTTATTATTCAGACACAGACCCTCGAAATGAAACGGCGTTTGGACGAGAGCGAACAGGAGCTTTTGGCCTTGGCCATACCAGAGATCCGGGAGCGCTTCAAAAGTCTTTCGCGGGAAATTATCGTACCTTTTGAATTGGATATTGAAGAGAACGAACGGATTCGATTTACCATCCCGAAGTTGGGGGAAAAGAAAAAATTGCTGGAACTTTCCCAAAAGAACGTCGCATTTTTTAGAAAAGAGCGTCTGTTGCAATATGAAAAGCTTAATCCGGATATTCGGACGGAGCGCATCTTAAAGCAGATGCAAAAAGATCTGCGTATGAATGTGCTCCCACAACATATTGAATGTTTCGATAACTCGAATATTCAGGGTAATTATCCCGTATCGGCTATTGTTGTCTTTAAGGATGCAAAACCTTCAAAGAAAGATTACCGCCATTTTAATGTGAAAACCGTGGAGGGGCCCAATGATTTTGCTACGATGGAGGAGGCTGTTTTTAGACGCTATAGGCGATTATTGGATGAAGATCAGCCTTTGCCGCAATTGATCATCATCGATGGGGGAAAGGGGCAGCTAGGCGCGGCCTTAAAGAGTCTGCGCTTGTTGGGGATAGAACGGAAAGTAACGGTCATCGGTATTGCCAAAAGACTTGAGGAGCTTTTCTATCCGGGTGATCAGTACCCACTTTATTTGGATAAGAAGTCTGAAACCCTCAAGGTCATTCAACATCTCCGGGATGAAGCACACCGCTTCGGAATCACCTTCCACAGGAATCAACGGAGCCGGAAAACCTTCGTTTCAGAGCTGGAAAACGTTCCGGGTATTGGTAAAACAACGGTTGAGAAAGTATTAACTGAATTTAAATCGGTGAAAAAAGTGAAGGAAGCCTCCGATGAAGAGCTAAAAAAAGTGCTTAATCTGAAACAGATTAAAGCACTTCGTGAATATTTTGCAACGTAAAAATTTCGAGTAAGAACAGTTCGTGCAGTAGAGGTCGGTATAAAAGGTCTCCGTACGAACTTTTCAAAGCGAATTAATCATCGTAACCGAAACGTTTAAGGTAGTTCTTTTTACTTCTCCAATCAGGAATCACCTTAACAAAAAGTTCGAGGAATACTTTTCCGCCGATAAACTCTTCAATATCCTGGCGTGCATAGGTGCCGACTTTTTTGATCATGGCGCCTGCTTTTCCGATGATAATATTTTTTTGAGAATCGCGCTCTACAATAATTTCGGCAGCAATACGTGTGATATTTGCTTCTTCTTTGTATGACGTGACGATTACCTCTGTACTGTAGGGGATTTCCTTATCGTATAGTTTGAATACTTTTTCACGGATCATCTCAGAGACGAAGAAGCGCATGGACTTATCCGTTAGTTCATCTTTCTCATAATAGGCTTCGTGAATTGGTAACTTGTCCTTGATGTAGTGCATCACGGCGGCAACATTATGATTTAATTTTGCTGAAATCGCAAAAACGGTATCTGGATTTAATTTTTCCTGCCAAAATTCAATCTTAGCCTTGACCTCTTCTTCCGAAGATTTATCAATTTTGTTGATCAGCACGGCAACAGGGGAATTTGTTTTACGTAATTTCTCCAGTACATCGTTCTCATCGTATTTTTCGTGGATATCTGTCACAAATAAAATAATGTCTGCATCGATCAACGAACCTTGGACAAAATTCATCATCGATTCTTGCAAAGAATAGTTTGGTTTGATAACACCGGGGGTGTCCGAAAACACAATTTGATGGTCTTCATCGTTTACAATACCGATAATGCGGTGTCTTGTCGTTTGCGCTTTGGGTGTAATGATAGACATTTTTTCACCCACTAAAGCGTTCATTAGGGTGGACTTACCAGCATTTGGCTTTCCGATGATACTTACGAATCCTGCTTTGTGTGACATTTTTCTAAATTTTATTAGGATTACAAAGAAACAAAATATATCTTTGTACTCCAATTCGGAAGGATCATAATCTTGTTTTTTCAAAAGAAAAAAGCAATTTTGTTCAAAAATATATTGCGGGGTGGAGCAGTTGGTAGCTCGTCGGGCTCATAACCCGAAGGTCACTAGTTCGAGTCTGGTCCCCGCTACTAAAGAAAGAGCCGATTGCAATGATCGGTTCTTTTCAAGACATTTAAAATACATTGCGGGGTGGAGCAGTTGGTAGCTCGTCGGGCTCATAACCCGAAGGTCACTAGTTCGAGTCTGGTCCCCGCTACTAAAAGAAAGAGCCGATTGCAATGATCGGTTCTTTTTAAGAAATTTAAAATACATTGCGGGGTGGAGCAGTTGGTAGCTCGTCGGGCTCATAACCCGAAGGTCACTAGTTCGAGTCTGGTCCCCGCTACTAAAAGAAAGAGCCGGTTGCAATGATCGGTTCTTTTCAAGACATTTAAAATACATTGCGGGGTGGAGCAGTTGGTAGCTCGTCGGGCTCATAACCCGAAGGTCACTAGTTCGAGTCTGGTCCCCGCTACTAAAGAAAGAGCCGATTGCAATGATCGGTTCTTTTCAAGACATTTAAAATACATTGCGGGGTGGAGCAGTTGGTAGCTCGTCGGGCTCATAACCCGAAGGTCACTAGTTCGAGTCTGGTCCCCGCTACTAAAAGAAAAAAGCCGAGTTGAATATCTTGGCTTTTTTTGTGCGCTAAATTACGCTATAATACCACCTTTTTTTCAGGATTACCTTGTTGCCTACGCTGCTAACTTTCTCTTTATCGATTGTCCTCAGGTTGTTAAAAAACTACCTTTTGCTGTTAACCTAATCGTTCTAATTTTTTGATAGTGGATTGCATTGTAAAATGTGTGTTTATGCAATCGTTTGTTTAATTGGCGCAATCGATTTCGTTGCTACTAAATTTTGATATACTGTCATCATCCTTTAGTTTTAGCATTCATGTACCTAAATTTTGATTAGCACGCTAATCAATTTTTAAACTAACTATTAAATATTATGATTTCAAAGATTCTCGACAATCACAAGTTGAGTCTGTTATCATTAGCTTTACTCATTACAAGTACACACAACTCGGCTAATGCTAATGGTCTTACGTTTCCAAACAACAATATTTTGTTGAATGACGCAGTTTATCAACAAAAAGTGAATGGAAAAGTGCAGTCTACAGACGGCCCATTGGCTGGAGCAACCATTAGTGTTAAAGGGAGCGCTAAATCGACATCTGCAGGAGTAGATGGACGGTTTACGATAGATGCTAAAAATGGTGATGTGCTGGTCGTTACGAGTGTTGGTTATAAAACACAAGAAGTGACGGTGACAGGACCGGTTGTTAACATTAATCTGGAGTCCAATAGCGAAGCACTCCAGGAAGTTGTTGTCGTTGGGTATGGAACACAACAGAAAAAAGAAAGTTTGACCGGTGCCCTTCAGGCTGTTAAAGGAAACAAATTACGTGATGTCACTACGCCGTCGGTCGAAAACATGCTGAATGGTAAAGCTGCCGGAGTATATGTTGCACCAGGAGCTGGTAAACCGGGATCAAATGGTGGTGTTGTGATTCGTGGCCAGGCAACCTTAAGTGGTACGACGAGCCCGTTGTGGGTTATTGATGGTGTTATCGTTGGCTCAAGCCCAGGTGATATCAATCCAGATGACATTGAATCATTGACTATCCTAAAAGATGCTGCCTCAACATCTATTTATGGTTCTCAAGGTGCAAATGGTGTCGTTGTCGTTACAACAAAAAATCCTTCGGCTTCCAAAACAAGCATTAGCTTTTCTACGAAAATGGGTATCAATCAGCTTTCCAATGGACACATGGAAATGATGGATGGTGCTGAACTTTATGACTACTTTGCGTCATTCTCCAATCAAGATAAAATTAAATTTCCACGCTGGAACACTGAGTTACGCAACAGTAACTTCGATTGGTGGAAGCTAGCAACGAAGACCGGGTTTGTCCAAAACCACAATTTATCCATTCAGGGTGGAAATGATAAATTACAGTCTTATTTGTCTTTAGGTTACTACAACGAAGCCGGTGCTGTAAAAGGGTATGATTACGATCGTTATAACTTTAGATTACGTACCAACTATAAACCTTTCGACTGGTTGACCATCAAGCCATCTATTGCCGGATCGAGACGCGCAGTAGATGATCGTCAATATGATGTCAATGCCATGTATGGGAACCTGCCTTGGGATAGTCCTTACGATGCAAATGGAAATTTGGTGCCACACCGTTATAGTGGCTGGGTCAACAACGCAAGCACGAATTACTTGTATGACTTGCAATGGAATCATAGTGCCAATACCAATTATGAATTTATGGGTAACTTAGATTTCGATATCAAATTAACAGATTGGTTGACATTTTCTTCTGTCAACAATTATCGTTACAATAGTTATTCTGATAGTGGTTATCAAGATCCGCGATCAAATAGCGGTGAAAGCGTAATTGGCCGTGTAACGGATTATCGGATGGAGTTTGCGCGCCGTTATACCAACCAAATCTTGCGTTTCAACAAGACCTGGGATAAACATAGCCTGAATGGATTGGCTGCATACGAATTTAACGACTACTGGACCAAAACTTTAGATGCATACGGAACAGGTATTGTCAATGGTTTTGAGGTATTGGATGTTGTTGCAAAGCCAGAACGTACCAAAGGCGGAATTTCCGAATGGGCAGTACAGTCATTCTTGTCGAATGCAAACTATGCATACGATAATAAATATCTGGCACAGGTGTCGTTCCGTCGCGATGGAGCATCCAATTTTGGTACCAATGCAAAATATGGAAACTTCTTTTCCGTTAGTGGTGGTTGGAATATCAATAAGGAAGAGTGGTTCAAGGCTGATTGGGTAGATAATTTAAAACTGCGAGCGGCTTACGGATCGGTAGGTAATAGACCAAGTTCGTTGTATCCGCAATATAGTCTTTACTCTGTGTCTGCATCGTCAAGTTATAATGGTATACCAGGAGCATTAATTAGTCAAATCGGTAATAAAGATCTAACCTGGGAAAAAACATACACAACAGGTTTTGGGGTTGATGCTGCCTTATTTAAGAATAGATTGCGATTCAATGTTGATTATTACGACAAAAAGACCGATAATGTACTTTATCAAGTGCCGATCAGTGGTCTGACGGGTGTTACTTCTATCTGGAAAAATATTGGTAAGATGCAAAACCGGGGGATTGAACTGACCATCGGCGGTGATATCGTTCGCAATGACAATGTACATTGGAGTTTGGATGTTAATTTAAGTCACAATGTGAATAAATTGACCGAGCTATTTGCGACAAAAGATGCCAACGGTAATCTTGTTTCAAAACCAATTATCGCAGGGGACGGATCAGGAATCGCCGGATCGGCGCAACGTTTGCTGCAGCCTGGTTTTCCGGTAGATACCTATTACTTGAAAGAATGGGCTGGTGTTAACGTGGATAATGGTTTGCCCATGTGGTATAGATACGAAACAGATGCGAATGGCAATGAAACAAGGACAACGACATCGAACTATTCCAATGCAACTTTCCGTAATGTAGGAAAAGGAAATCCAGATCTTTTCGGCGGTTTCAGTACGGCTTTAAGTTATAAGCAGTTTGACCTGAATGCGGTGTTCGGTTTCTCATTAGGTGGTAAATTATATAATTATTCGCGTCAGGAATTTGATTCAGATGGAACCTATACGGATCGTAATCAGATGAAATTACAGGATGGTTGGAGCCGTTGGGAAAAACCTGGTGATGTTGCTACTCATCCGATAGCAAGATACGATAACCAAGATAAAGGTAATTCACCGTCAACACGCTTCTTGGAAAGTAACAATTTTCTAAAAATGAGATCGTTGACTTTGGGTTACAACTTTGACCTGAAAAAGTATAACATCAAAAATTTACGTGTATTCTTAGCTGGAGAGAATTTGTTTACGATTACAAACTACTCGGGTGTTGATCCGGAGCTTCCTTTGACTGAGCCAGATGGTAAAGGCGGGGGCGGTCAAATGATCAGATCTACAGGCGTTTCTGTATATCCAATGGTTCGTAAATACATGTTCGGCGCAAGTGTGACATTTTAATTTTAACGTTTAGAAAATCAACAATGAAAAAGATATTAATTGGACTTTTAATCGCAGCAGCAGTATCCTCCTGCGATATCGATCGTCTTCCTTATACTTCGATGGACGAAGAGAATATTGCAAGTAATCCTGATGCCATGGTAACAGGTACTTATGCGCAGTTAAAAGCTTGGTCTGATCCGATGCACCGTCTTGGTGAATACGCCGGTGATAATATGATGATCCGTGGTTCATCGACAGATGCATTTTATGAATTTATCTCCTATGCAAGGACACCGAATAATTACCGTTTGCAGAATTTTTGGGATAGCGGTTATAAAGCGATCGCTCAATCGTCGAACCTGATTAAGATGTTTGCGGAAGGTCAGAGTCCAGAAATGGATAATAAAATAGGTGAATGTTATTACATCCGCGGGATGATGTACTTTTACCTTTGTCGCGCATTCGGCAAGCCATACTACCAAAGTCCAGAAACAAACTTAGGCGTTCCGATCGTCAATGGTACACCTGAAGATGTTTTTAATGATTTGAACTTGCCCGATCGTGCGTCTGTAAAAGATACTTATGCGCAAGCGATCAGTGATCTGAAGAAAGCGGAAGCTTTAATGACCCTTGATAAAGGGGCAGCATATGCGTCTAAGGGTGCGGCGCAAGCGATGCTTTCCCGTATATATCTGTATATGAGTGGTACGTATAAAAATCCAAATGCGGAATACGCGCGCCTTGCTGTAGAATATGCGGATAAAGTAATTAACTCAGGTAAATATGTCCTGTTGGGCCGTGAGCAATTCATGAAATACAATACATTTAGACCAGAAGATAACAAGGAGACCATCTTTGCGGTGAAACGTGTCGCTTCTGAATTTTCAGGTGATGATCACTATTATGGTATTGGTGGTATGTACTCCAATATCGGTGGTATGGGCTGGGGTGAGATGTATTCCAGTGCCAAGTACATTGATTTATTGAATGAAACTGGTCGCAATGATTGGAGACCTGATCATTATACCATTGTCGACGCACGCGCAGCATTTATTGAACCTACATATTCAAAAGATGATGCGGGAAAATACACAACTGTTTTTCGGTTTATTAAACAGGATGTACCCAAAAAAGCAGGCGATCCGGTTACACTAAGCTATGTGCAGGCTCCTGCTACCATAAACGGTAATACCGTGACTTGTAAAGATGGTGATCATGTCTATACATTGACCGCTGTCAATGCTGCGCAGCAAACTTATAAAATTGCCTATGCAGATGGTAAAACATACACTGGTATGATTGACTACTATATTTCCTTAAACCGTGCTTATCCACAGTTTTATATTGTGAAATGCTCACGTGAAGGCGAGGAGTCACAATTGCACTCGCCTGTCATCAGCCGCTTGGGTGAAATTTATTTAAACCGTGCCGAAGCTAATGCAAAATTAGGTAACTATGGCGCTGCATTAAATGATTTAAATACCATTAGAAATCGTTCTATTGTTAATGGTGGATATACCTCAATTGATGCTACCAATGCAAGTAAACTGATCGACAAAGAGCGTCAGTTGGAATTGGCTTATCAGGCTGAGCGCAGCTACGATGTGTTCCGTAATGGAGACCCATTAAACCGTACCTATCCAGGGCCACAAAAACAATTTGAGGATATTGTACCGACAGATTTTAGAGTGACTTATTTTATTCCACAGGATGCGATCAATTCATATCCGGGCAAATTGACGCAGAATCCAACGTCTAACTAGGTAATATTGATCATTTAAACCCTATAAATGGCTTTACTTCACGGTAAAGCCATTTTTGTTTTTGTGTCGCGATAATCCCTTTCGAATCCGTATCTTTGTTCCCTTAAGTATATTTTTAGCATAAAAGTGCCATCTGCTGTGATAGTGGGTGGATCAAATAAAATAAATATGGCAAATATTGTTGCAATTGTTGGTCGTCCAAATGTTGGTAAATCTACCTTATTCAATCGTCTTACAGAAAGTAGAAAAGCGATTGTTGATGACTTTAGCGGGGTGACGCGCGACCGTCATTATGAAACAGCCGAGTGGATCGGAAAGAAATTTACAGTAATTGATACAGGTGGTTTTGTACATGGTTCGGATGATGTCTTTGAAGAGGCTATTCGTGATCAGGTTTATATCGCTATTGAAGAAGCTTCGGTCGTTATATTCATGGTGGATGTCACCACTGGCATTACCGACTTGGATGATGAAATCGCTGATATTCTAAGAAGAAGCTCTAAACCTGTGTATGTTGTGGCGAATAAAGTCGATCACGCGAAATTGCACCATGAATCGGCAGAGTTTTATGCTTTTGGTTTAGGTGAGGTCTTCAACATCTCATCGGCTACAGGATCCGGTACAGGTGAGTTGTTGGATGCTGTTGTTTCTCATTTTGAAGTGGAAGAGGAAGAAGAAGAATCCTTACCAAAATATACCATCGTGGGCCGCCCGAATGTGGGTAAATCGTCTTTGACAAACGCATTGATCGGCAAAGATCGCAATATTGTAACGCCAATGGCAGGGACAACGCGTGATTCAATCCGTATACATTACAATCAATATGGACATAACTTTTTATTGATCGATACTGCAGGTCTTCGTCGTAAGTCCAAAGTAAATGAAGATATTGAGTTCTATTCGGTGATGCGTACCATCAAAGCATTGGAGGATTCTGATGTGACAATTTTAATGCTTGACGCACAGGATGGATTAGAAGCGCAGGACGTTAATATTTTCAACTTGGCGGAGAAGAACCGTAAAGGTATTGTCATTGTTGTCAATAAGTGGGATTTGATCGAAAAGGACAACAAAACAATGAAGGCTTTCGAAGATCGCATCAAAGAGAAAATAGCACCATTCACAGATGTGCCTATTATCTTTACTTCCGTAACCGAAAAACAACGTGTTCTTAAGGTATTGGAAGTTGCCGACAAGGTCTATGTTAATAAGACAAAAAAGATCCCTACCTCCAAGTTGAATGAAGTGATGTTGGATATTATCGAGAATTATCCACCGCCATCCTTAAAGGGTAAATACATCAAAATTAAATATGCAACACAGTTGCCAGGACGGACACCGATGTTTGCTTTCTTCTGTAATCTGCCACAATACATCAAAGATCCATACAAACGTTTTATTGAAAACAAATTGCGTGAGAACTTTGACTTTACAGGTGTCCCAATTCAAATATATTTCAGACAAAAATAGATTTCCAAGCAGCGATTAAACATGGACCATAATCTCTATTTATACAATACGCTTTCGCGAACAAAAGAAAAATTCGAACCTATTCATCCCAATCTCGTTGGTATGTATGTCTGTGGCCCCACCGTGTACAGCGATGTGCATTTGGGAAACTGTCGGACGTTTGTGTCTTTTGATTTGATTTTTAGATACTTGCGTCATCTTGGTTATAAAGTACGTTATGTGCGCAATATTACAGATGCGGGGCACTTGGAAGGCGATCGTGATGAAGGGGATGACAAATTTGCAAAGAAAGCAAAATTGGAACAGTTGGAACCGATGGAAATCGTTCAAAAGTATACGATAGGTTTTCATGATGTATTGCGTCTTTTCAATACCTTGCCGCCCAGTATTGAGCCTACTGCGACAGGACATATTTCTGAGCAGATCGAAATGATCGAACAGATTATCGAAAATGGCTATGCCTATGAGCGAAACGGTACGGTCTATTTTGATGTTGAAAAATACGTTGAAACATACGATTATACAATTTTGACCAATCGTAAATTGGAGGATATGCTCAATAATACCCGTGAATTGAGTGGCCAGGATGAGAAAAAAGGGCGTTTGGATTTTGCCTTGTGGATCAAAGCAAAACCTGAAACGATTATGCGTTGGCCTGCACCTTGGAGTGTTGGCTTTCCGGGCTGGCATATCGAATGTTCGGCCATGAGCAGAAAGTACTTAGGCGATCAGTTTGATATTCATGGTGGTGGAATGGATTTGGCAGCAACGCATCATACCAATGAAATTGCACAGTCTGAAGCATGTAACCATACGAGCCCAGCCAAATATTGGATGCACACGAATATGTTGACTGTAAACGGTGCGCGTATGTCCAAATCTGCAGGAAATGGATTTTTACCAGGCGAGCTATTCACTGGAAATCATCCACTATTGAATAGAGGTTACTCACCGATGGCCGTACGCTTCTTTATGTTACAGGCGCATTATAGAAGTACATTGGATTTCTCCAATGAAGCATTGGATGCAGCTGACAAGGGGTACAAAAGGCTCATGACTGCGATCGGTCTTTTAGACAAGTTGAAGGTATCGAAAGGGGCTGATTCATTCAATTTAGCTGAAATTCGCCGCAAATGTTACGCTGCTATGGATGACGACTTTAATAGCCCTGTACTCATTGCCGAATTGTTTGAAATTGTACGTATCATCAACTCGATTTATGACGGTAAGGCGAAAGTAACAGCTGAAGGATTGGAAGGGCTTAAACTATTCATGAAAGAATTTGTTGAGGAAATCCTAGGCCTTAGAAACGATCAGACTTCCGTATCAGATGATATCGATGAGGTGATGAATCTGGTCATTAAACTACGTAATGAAGCCAAAGCAAATAAAGACTTCGTCACCTCAGACCGTATTCGTGATGAGCTTAATTCTATTGGAATTCAATTGAAAGATAGCAAAGAAGGAACACTTTGGAATAAGATTTGATAGATAAGAAATCGAATTTATAAAAGAGGAATAGAATGGAATGTTCTGATTGGAAAAACACGTTATCGTGGAAACCAATGGTTATTCCGTATGACCTTTAAAAGAAAGATCATTTTGCATATGAATTTTTGGAATAGGCTGTCCGTCGTCGCATTGATGAGTGTTGCTGGTACAACACTATATGCGCAGATACCTGAGAAAGTTGGAAGCCTATTGCAGGCCGATAAGGATGCTGCTGCATTGGCGAAAGCGTCTACACCGCACCAGGCGTTCCTTTCGATCATAGATAAGGAATCTACGTTTTATGTCCCTTCAGCAGTAAATGCGTATAACTATCTGAATAATAGACCGAATATTCCCGATGTTTTAAATTGGCAGCCTACGTTTGCGTTGATTGCTAAAAGTCAGGAGTTTGGTGTAACTTCGGGGTCTATGGACTTTCAGAAAGTAGGTGCTCGATTGCGTCATGGAGAATACCTGACCGTATGGAAACGCAATAAAAAGGGTAAGTGGCTCGTCGATATTCGTGCCGAAGTTGAAAACAACGGGAATGACGGGGAGTTTGATCTTGAATATATCGAACCTACCGACTCGTGGTATCTGAAGCATCGCTCTAAAGTACGCTTAAACCAGCGTGAAGATATTGTCTTGGAGACGGACAAATTGATGTCAACTGTTTTGAAAGCTGACAATCCAACTGCTTATAAGGAGTTTTTAAGCGAAGACGTCCGGTTTTTGTTCCCTTGGACAAGTCCGATGGAAGGAAAGGCAAAAATGATGGCTTATCTCAAAAAACAACGGATGACGATAGAAACAATCCCCGAAGAAGTAAAACGTTCGTATAGTGGCGATTTTGCCTATACCAAGGGAACGGCAACGGTGCGACAAAAGGATAAGGTGGTGAAGTATAATTATATTCGTATCTGGCAGCTGAGCGAATTGGCGAAGGATGATGTGAAGAAAGCGAACTGGAATATTTTGATCGAAATGATGTTTGAAAAATAATAAGACGATTGTACTATAAAAAAGGGCTTGAATACATATTCAAGCCCTTTTTTATAGATTAAGTGTTGTACACTTATTGTTTCTTCCATTTTTTCAATCCTTCACTGTGACCAAAGTCATCACTGATATTGATGTAGGTGGTCTTCAATTTATCATCGAACCATTTGCTCAGGTTACGATTGGTTTTGTCCTGAACGGCGGCTTCTTTGATCTTTGTGAAATCTTCGTCCAAATTTGCTTTATGCGGTGGGATACGTGTTTTCAAGTAATTGAAACGGTAACCAACATCGCCCATTTTGTCTGTAAATTGCTCTGGTTTGGAGTATTCTCCCGGTTTTAGCGGATCGATCGCTGTAAATACTGATTTCTCCAAGCCATCCATAGGAATTACGGTTGTGCGGCTTGAGCCCTCTTGATTTAGGATCATACCACCATTGAATTTACTCTCCTCCGCATCAGAATAGTTTGTGGCGGCATGATAGAAATCCATTTTTTTATCAACGACCAATTTATAGATACTGTCCAATTTATTTTTTGTTCGTTCTAATGCTGCAGGGCCAGGATTGATCTTCATCAGGATATGGCGTGTGTGTACCTCTTCACCGCGTCTTTCCAGTACCTGAATAATATGAAAGCCATATTTGGATTCGACAATAGGTGATATTTCTCCCGGTTTTAATTTAAAAGCCATGGCAGAGAATTCTTTGACGTAATTGTCACGTGTACCAAAACCCAAATCACCACCATAGGGGGCAGATCCGGGATCTTGAGAGTATATACGAGCCATTGTACCAAAGTCGGAGCCATCTACAATCTGTTTGCGGATACCTTCAATCTTCTCGCGCTGTTCCTTTTTCTCTGCATCGGTCAATTTGGGCATCATGACAATTTCACCAATTTCTACCTCGGTATTGAAGTAAGGAAGACTATCTTTATTCAAGCCTTCAAAATAACGCTTTACCTCCAAGGGTGTTACATCTATTTTGGAAACGATGTTTTGTCTCATTTTCTGCGCTTTTAATTGCTCGAAAACACTCTGGCGCATTTCTTCTTTGTATTGCAATAAGGAGCGGTTGAGGAATTTTTCAAGGCGTTCTTGCCCTCCAGCCTGTTGGGACATGTGGCGCAGGCGCGCATTGAGGTTGTCATCAACTTCGGTCTCAGTTACATCAATAGAGTCAATTACGGCTTGTTGAGATAATAATTTTTGGACAATTAACTGTTCCAATATACCATCTTTATAGTTTTCATCTGGTTTATTCCCTTGCGCTAACCATTGAGAATATTGCATATCCACGTCGGACTGTAAGATAATGCCCGATCCAACCGTTGCGACAACGCGATCAATAACTTGACGTTGCGCAAGACTGGCCTGAATTGATGCAAACAGCAATAAAAACAATATATAAATGTTTTTTTTCATCCGTATAAATTATTTATGTAATTATGAGCGTTCTTCATTTGTATAAATGAAATCATTTCACTCGGTTATTTGTTCATCATTTATTCTTTTGTCACAAGTATTCACGCTGCCTTGGCGGTATGCGTAGTAATTGTGTCCAATATATACTTTTTTGAACAACAGCACAAAATTATCAGATTATATGAATTATTCGTACTTTTATTTAACAATATTTTTGTATTCCCACTATTTTAAATGGGTGATTTTGGAATTGTTAAAATTGATGTGCTAAAATACGCATTTGCCTATTAGAAAGGACGGTTTTAACCAAATTTAACAAGTCTATTGACGATATTTACGCCTATAAAATGGCGGGGTTTTAGATCCTCACACTGCGGAATGAATGGGGAAATTTGAGCGGGATCTCGCATAATTTAGAAACAAACTTGATGTAACGGTCTCATTCAACACAGGAGTAGCTACATTTATAAAATAATTACAATGAAAAAAGCATTTATTTATTTGATGACGATTTTACCTCTGGCTAGTTTTGCGCAACAGATTCCCATGTTTGTGGGAACATATACGAGCAAAACTGCGAGCAAGGGTATCTATATTTATAATTTTGATGTTAAAACTGGTGAAACAACTTTGTTGAGCACACAAGAGAGTAAAGATCCATCCTTTTTAGCGCGAAATAATAACTTTATTTATGCCGTTAATGAGGTTCCAAATCAAGAGGGGACCGTTTCGGCTTATTCTTTTAAGGACGGTCATTTAACTTTTCTCAACTCACTTCCTTCTGGAGGAGAGTCGCCTTGTTTTGTTGAAGTACATCCGAAGGGTAGCTTGCTTGCCGTGGCAAATTATACGGGCGGCTCTGCGGCGCTGTTTGATTTAGAAAGTAATGGTGTTTTAAGTAAAAGAGCACGCTTAATACAACACGAGGGTAAGGGGGTGGATCCTGTACGCCAAGAAAAGCCACATGTACATTCTACTTTTTTCTCGAATAAAGGGGATAAGTTATACGTCCAAGATCTTGGTTTGGATGAGATTTCTATTTATCCGGTGAATAAAGCGGGAAACGTCTATAGCCTTGCTGATGAATCGGAAGATGTCTTTACGCCAGCTGGAGGAGGACCACGTCATATTGTGTTTGATAAGAAAGAGAAATTCCTGTATGTCGTCCTGGAAATGACCGGTCAAATTGCATCGTATAAGAAAGATGGTGATGCGTGGATGTATCAAAGTACTTTTGATATTAACCCGGAAGGTTTTAAAGGAAGTAATGGTGGCGCTGATATTAAGATCTCTGCTGATGGAAAGTTTCTATATGCGACCAATCGTGGGGATGCCAATACGATAGCTACTTTTTCGGTAGAGAAAGATGGGGAATTGAAGAAAATTGCCAATCTTTCAGTAAAAGGTAAAGGACCGCGCAATTTCAACCTTTCTCCGGATGGGAAATATCTTTTGATCGCCAATCAATATACCAACAACATTGTTTTGTTTAGCCGGGATACTAAAACAGGCTTGTTGACAGATACTGGGAAAGAAATTGCTGTACCTGCTCCTGTTTGTATTATCTTTTAATCAGGACAAGAAGTTCTAAAGACAAGAAGATTTTTAGGAATAACTGTATAGCTTTTCTTAAAAATCTTCCTTTCGACAATCTAATTTACCTTCCTTTTCAAGGTCATTTAAGGTGGTTCCCTTCCATGTTTTCACCCGCTGTATATAAGCAGCTCTGCCAATCATGTGTGCGGCAACCGGAGCCGTTAGGATCAGAAAAAATCCAATGGCTATAGCCTTGGTTGTTACGGATACATCCGGGAAGGTCATGGCCGCACAGATGAGTAAAAGTCCCACACCCAGCGTTGCTGCCTTTACCGTAACCGAAAGACGTAAATAAAAATCGGGCATCCGCAAGATGCCAATAGACGCAAATAGTATGGCCAATGCCCCGATGGTACTGAGTATGGCTAAAGTAATATCAATCATCTTTGCTTTGTTTTTCTAAATAAAATGAAAATGCGATCGTGCCAAGAAATGCGATAAGCGCTAAGATCATGGCAATGTCTAAAAACACTTCCTGCGACGTTCGTATACTATAAACGGTAATAATGCCAATTCCGATGGTGATAATGAGATCGAGGGCAATCACACGATCAAATATTTGGGGACCTTTATACAGCCGGATAAACGCCAGTATGACTGAAATAGTCAAGATCGGAAGGATCACATAATCAAAATAGCTATTTAAAGTCATCTTAAGAGTTCTAAAAGTCTTCGTTCAACATTATTTTTAAGGGTAGAAACAAACTGTTCTTTGCTTTTCATATACATGACGTGAATAAAGAGCGTTTTTTTATCTTCACTTACGTCAAGGATAAGTGTGCCGGGTGTCAAGGAGATAAAGGTTGAAAGCAGGTTTATTTCCAAATCGGTTTTTGCATCCATGGGATATTTGACAATCGCCGGTTTGATAAAAAATTTGGGTGTTATCACGTCGTAGGCTACCTGCACATTGGCGACAATCATTTCCCACAAGAAAAAAAGAATAAAACTCAATGTTTTGGGTACCCGATAAAAATAGCGTTGATCTACCTCATTCCTGTTCATCAACCAGAGGATACCAAATCCCAACATAAAGCCGAATAGGAAGTTGGTGTAGTACATCGATCCCGTTAGTGCGACCCAAATGAAGGATAACATGAGGTTCATTAAAAACTGTTTAATCATATCATTTCTGCCCTCCTAATACAGCGTTTATGTAAGGTGATGTGTCCAATAATTGTGTAGCAATCTCATCGGCGACATGGATAATCGATTCGGCGTTGAGTCCGATATACAGGGACGCTGATGCCAAAATAACAACAGGAAGTATGAGCATTGTTCTTTTATAGCCAATCATGCCCGCAAATTTATCCTCAATGATTTCAGGATCAGGTGCATCTTTCCAGAATACCTGTGCCCACATTTTGGCGATGACAAACAAAGTGATAAAACTGCCAATAATCAGGGCTCCCGCGAATGTATACTTTTCCAAATGAAATGCATCTTTGAATAGATAGATTTTAGGCCAGAAGCCCGAGAGTGGCGGGATGCCCACCAGTGAAAAAAGAACAATGGCAAAAAGCAATGAGATCTTTGGGTATTGTGCATAAAGTCCGCCCAGTTTATTCATATCCATGGTACCACGGAGTTGTCGTATAACACCGGCGATGAGGAATAAATTCGTTTTGACCATAATATCATGGATCAGATAGAATACTGCCCCCAATAAGGCCCATTTGCTATATAAGCCCAAACCGCCAATCATAAAACCAATATGGCAAACGATCAAATAGGAAAATAACCTTCGGATATTGGTCTTGATCAATGCACCAAAAGCGCCAGTCAGGATGGTCAATATGGCCAGTACGATAAGAAGCTCCTTGGTAAAATGATTGGGAATAAATAATAGTGAAAAGACCCTGAACAAGGCGTAAATCCCAACCTTGGTCAACAAGCCTCCAAATGTCGCTGCTACGGCTGAAGGCGGCGTATGGTAAGAAGAGGGTAACCAGAAATAGAGTGGAAAAACGGCGGATTTGATGCCAAAACCGATCAGGAAAAATGTGGCTGTAATTTCTACTAATGCCTGATTTTGTATTTTGGGGATGCGCAGGGCCAAGTCGGCCATGTTTAAGGAACCTGAAATACCATAAAGTATGCCTATGCCGGTTAGGAAAAACGTGGAGGCCAGGATATTCATGGCCATATATTTTACAGCTCCTTCCAATTGGGATTTTCTTCCGCCCAAGGTCATGAGTACAAAAGAGGAAATAATAATGACTTCAAACCATACGTACAGGTTGAAGATGTCACCTGTCAGAAACGCGCCGTTTAGTCCCATCATCAAAAAGTGAAAGATCGGGAAATAGCCGTATAAGATGCGCTGGCGTCCCACACCGACACAGGAAAAGATGGAGACCGCCAGACCTGCTATTGAAGTCAGGAGAACAAGGGTACTGCTGAATAGGTCGGCAACAAAGACAATCCCAAACGGAGCTTTCCAATTGGCCGCATTCATGGTTAAGATACCACCGTCATAAACCTTGAAGAATAGTTTAAAGGCAAGAATGAGTGCGAGCAAACTTCCACCAACGCTCAAAAACCGTTGTGCAGTGGATTTGCGCCACAACATCAGTTGGACAATAGCAATAAATAAATGCACGATAATCGTGGCAATAATGTGGTTGTCTATCATATATCTTCTTCCTCAGGGGTGTTCAAATCATCCAGATCATCTGTACCCAGCAATGCATATACACGCTTGAGTAAAACGATGGCAAAGGAGGTCAGGCCAAAGCTGATCACGATGGCCGTTAAAATAAGGGCTTGCGGAATCGGGTCCGCATAAATATCGGTGAATACCTTCAAATCGGGACCTATGATGGGTGGTTTACCTTTAATAATATTTCCCAATAAGAAGATCAAGATATTGGTACCATTGCCCAGTAACATAATACCCAGCAACAGTTTCACCATGCTTCGACGCAGGATGAGGTATATTCCGGCAGCATAAAGGATGCCGATCAAGAGTACGAGTATCAGTTCCATTATTCTTCTTCAGTCGTTAAAGCAATTGTAAATAAAATCGTCAGGACGACGCCAATGACAACAAAGTATACACCAAGGTCAAAAAATAAGGCGGTTCCTATCATCCCGATGACGGGAATCTTCTCTTCCAGCCAAAGACCGGTCATGACGGGATAGCCAAAAAATGTGGGTAAGAACATACTTATGGCCGAAATTCCTAATCCTATGGGAATAAGTGACAGGGGTTTGTATTGAATCAATTTCATGGTATTTTGCGGGCCAAAGGCAAAACTATGCAGAACAAAGGCAATTGAAGCAACTAGGCCTCCGACGAAGCCTCCGCCCGGATAATAATGCCCCCGGAGTAGAAGGAATACCGAGAAAAGTAAAAGTATTGGTAATAAATACCGCGTAGCGGTCTGTAATATTGTACTGTTCATTTGTTATTATTTAGCAATGAGTTGTCCGCTCATTTATGCATAAACTTTATCTATCATTATTCTTTATCAGAGGACTTTAAACGTAATTTTAATAAGCTATATACCCCCAATGCAGCGATACTCAATACCACAATTTCAAACATGGTGTCAAAACCTCTGAAATCGACAAGTATTACATTGACGACATTTTTTCCTTTAGCAAGCACATAGGCATAATCGCCATAGAAATCACTGATATTTGTCGTTGTTGGTTCATGCAGAACTCGAAGTGCGACCATGGAAAGCAAAATTCCAAAAACGATAGCGACAATGGCGTCACGAATGATGGTGCGCCGGTTGGCCAGGTTCAGGAAGGACGGGAGCTTAAAGAGTACCAATACGAAGAGTACCACAGTGAGGGTATCGATGGTAAACTGCGTCATCGCTAGATCTGGAGCACTGTAAAACACGAAAATAAGACATATAGCATAACCTACAACACTGGTGGCTACGACGGCTGTTAATCGGGAGGAGGTGCGGATGGTGAGTACAATGGCACCAATCAAAATGCAGACTGTAGTGACTTCGTAGAAACTCACCGGAGATAGGGTTTCCCATTTGATATGGAGTGGCCCACCCAGGTATAGTTGGTAGGCGATGAGTAATTCGGCAAATAAAATAATTTTCAACAGATACGAACGCAAATAGCCGTTGTGCATTTTGTTGGTGAAGAAGGCCGAGAATAAAACAATTTCCTGCGCACATAACTGGATGATATATTCAGGCGAAATCTTATTGAAATTTGCAATCCAAGCCAATTTTTTAGCACTGGGTCTGTTTGCGAAATAAAGTAAGGTACCCGCGGCAATTGTAATAGCGCTTAATAGCAGGACTAAATTGAAGCCATGCCAGATTTTCAGGTGAAAAGTTTCCGTTTTTGCAAGTATGCTTACCGCAGCCGGCCCTGCAATCCAGTCGCCGATAAGTCCGGGGATACAGCCAAAGACAACACCGAGGGCGGCTAAAAGTAAAGGCGGGATCCACATGGCTTTATAGGGTAGGTGGATTGCATGAAAGTGCTCGGGCAACTTTCCCATAAAAGGTTTGATGCCGGCCATAAATCCAGCAGAGACCAGGAGTATATTTGTTGCTACTGCAGCGACTGTCAAATAGAGAAATAAATCAGGTGTGGCATGTAGTGTTGCCTCATAAATCAGATCCTTTCCAATAAACCCAAATGTAAGTGGAATACCGGCACTGGAAAATGCCGCTAGGAAACCTGCTATAGCGACAGGCATTAATACCTTACGTAGCCCCCGTAAGATGGTAAGATCCCGCGTTCCCGTTTCATGGTCTATAATCCCCGTAATCAAGAATAATGCGGCTTTATATAGGGCATGTACGAGTATAAAGACACTTGCCGCGATAACGGCATCCTTGGTGCCTAGTCCCAACAAGAATACTAAAATACCGAGGGCGGATATGGTTGAATAGGCAAGTACACCCTTGAGGTCTGTTCTGAAAAGCGAATGGAATGCGGCATACAGCATCGTGAAACCACCAATGGCCATGAGAGAATACATCCAGATCGGGTTGCCCCCAAGTATTGGTGAAAAACGGGCCAAAAGATAGATCCCTGCCTTAACCATCGTTGCCGAGTGTAAGTAGGCCGACACTGGTGTTGGCGCCTTCATGGCTCCGGGTAACCAAAAATGGAAAGGGAATTGTGCTGATTTCGTAATTGCTCCAAGTGCTATGAGCCCAAAGACGAGGGGAAATAGGGGATGTTGCTGAATGAGGGATACTCTGTCGATGAGTGCGGTAATATGGTAGGTACCCGCGATATTACCCAGCAAAATAAAACCTGCCAGTAGAAAAAAACCACCCAGACCAGTAACGGATAGTGCGGTTAATGCGCTTTTGCGCGAATCATTTTTGTCATTGTTAAATCCAATGAGAAAAAATGAGCTGATCGAGGTTAGTTCCCAAAAGATGAAGAGCAACAGCATATTGTCCGACAGGACAAGCCCCAGCATAGCCGACATAAAAAGGCAGAGGTAGCCAAAGAACCGGTCGATATACCGATGACCTTTGAGATAGGCATTCGCGTAGAAGAAGATGCAAGCTCCGATCCCGGTAATCAATAAGGCGAAAAGTAGCGATAGTCCATCTAATTTAAAATCCAGATTGATGCCTAAGGAGGGCACCCAGGGTGTTGATTGTACGAAATAGGAGCCTTGACCAATAGGTACAATATATTGTGCAAAGTATAAAAATAGAAGTACCGGTAAGAATGCGAGAATAATACCCCATCTGGTTTTTAGGAACCGACCAAATGGAACAATAAGGCTCGATGTTATTAATCCTGACAGAACAGTAAATAGCATTTAGTCTTTGTTTTAATTTTTAACCTTCACTATTTCATCGTTGCCAATGCTTATATGGCGATGAAGGTTTTTTGAAAGTTTACAATATAATAAAAAAAAGCGGAAAAGTGCCAGTTTTTGACCATTTTTCCTCTATATAAAGGATAAAAGAGGGGATTTTGTTTTCGGCTAAGAACAGATTTTTTAAAGGAAAATACGTTTATAAAAATGAAATAAGCGATCCTTATTTATTGAGCGATAGAATTTTTTAATGTGCAGTATGAATAATTTATGTAATAAATGTGTTAATTTTTGTTTAACAAAAATTAAAAATTATATATTTACAAACTAGTTTATCAGCCACCAACGATTGTTGCTAATCAATTTTGTTATACCCGTTTGAAGTATGGGCCCCGAAGAGAAGTTATTTAGAACGCATTATAGAAGCTTGTGTCACTTTGCATGGAAATTTGTAGGGGAATCTGCTATTGCTGAAGATTTGGTACAAGAAGCATTTATTACTTTTTTTAAGGATCGCGAGCGTATGGATGAATCTGAAAGCTTTGTTCGAAATTATTTATATACTGCCGTTCGGTTTTCCTGCTTAAAGCACCTTAGGCATGAAAAAGTGAAGGAAAAGTATTGGACGAAAGTAGCGTTCACTGAAGAAGATGAGCATTCTGTGGAACTTTCTATGATTCATACCGAAGTGATCAATGAGGTTTATCGGATTATAGCAACAATGCCTGCTGCCTGTCAGCAAATTTTTACGATGGGCTATTTGGAAGGCTTATCGAATCTTGAAATTACGGAAAAACTTCAGATTAGCGTGAACACCGTGAAGACCCAGAAGCAACGGGGAATGAAGATTTTGTTAGAGAAGCTTCATCCCGAATTTTTACCCCTTATTATTTTTTTATTAAAATAATTTTAATTCTTGTCACCCGCGGTGAATCTATAGGGTTTCTAACCTATAGATATGAAAGCTAATACCAATTACATAGCCAGACTAATTAGTAAGTTACTTCGTGGTCAAGAAACCGTGGCGGAACGAGATGCTATTGAGCAGTGGCGGAAATCTGACAAAAGGAATGATGATTTGATTGAAAGCTTTCGAGAGGCAAAAAATATTGAAGGAGATCTTCATTTTTTTGCCAATTTGGATGAAGACGGGGCTTGGGGTAATATTCAGCGGACTCCTCAGAAAATAAAGAAAAATTATCGTCTTCTACTTCGTGTTGCCGCCATTCTCATTGTACTATTAGGAGCATCACTCTTTTATATATTTCAGCAGGATCGGAAAGTTCCTGAGCAAGTAGCAGCTATTCGTCCCGTAAAAAAAGATATTTCACCGGCGCAGCCAGGTGCCTTATTGGTCTTGGCGGATGGATCAGTTTTGCCTTTGGAGAAGTCGAACAAAACAGTAGATCCAAAAATCGTTGCTGATCATATACCCCACGCAGATCTGGCAGTAACAGAAGGTTCATTCCAGTTTAACACGTTGGTTGTTCCAAAAGGTAATTTTTATAAAATAAATTTGGAGGATGGTACCCAGGTCTGGGTAAACGCCAACTCTCAGCTTAAATTTCCTGTAAAATTTAAAGAAAATGAGCGTCGTGTCTTCTTGGAAGGTGAGGCTTATTTTGAAGTTTCTCATGACGGAAATAGACCTTTCTTTGTGGAATCTAAAGAAAACGAAGTAAAGGTATTGGGGACGCATTTCAATGTTAATGCGTATGGGAAAAATGTTCGCACAACATTGTCTTCGGGAAGAGTACAGGTAAGCCATTCTGGAAATATCGTTGTTTTGGAACCTGGGGAATATGCGAATCTTGTAGGAGAACAGCTTCGCAAAGGAAAGGCAGATTTGGAACACGATTTATCTTGGCATAACAATCAGTTTTATTTTAAGAAAGAGACCATTGTTGAGATTGCCTCCACACTTTCAAAATGGTATGACATCCATGTTAAATTCAGGAAAGATGTGGCATTGGATAAGGTGTATACAGGCAATTTTAAACGCGATGTTAAGTTGTCTGAAGTTTTAGAAATGTTGACGTACGTCTGTGATTTAAAATTTGAATTTGACGGACAAGAATTAATCGTAGGAAATAAATAAAAGGAGTGTCTATGTAAAAGAAATAATACCTAATCCAAAGGTCTTATAACGAAGTAAGAACAGGAATGTTGCAGCATCCCTGTTCCGAAATGATCAAAAAGGCCTAAAAAAAATTAAAAAGCGAATTAAGTAAACCCAATTAACCACAAAGAGTAAATGTATGAATAACTTACCATTTGGCAAAACGTGGCGACTGATACCTCATGACCCACGGTTTTGTAAACCTTTACGTATTATGAAAATTAGTACCTGTCTTCTTTTCGCCTTTGTGACCGGAGTTCAGGCCAACGGCCTAGCACAGAAAGTTACTTTGAAGATGAAAAATGCACGGATTGAAGAGGCGCTCAATGCGATTTCCAAACAGTCCAATTTGCAGTTATTTTATGGGGAAAATATTGATTCTAAAGCAAGAGTCAATGTGAATTTGAAGAATGCTTCTGTAGAAGAAGCATTAAATTCTGTTTTGCGTAATAATCATTTAGATTATAGGATAATTGCAAATACAATCTCCGTAAATAGCAGAGTAACGGAAGAAAATTATGATGCTGTTGCCCAGCAAAAGGTTTCGGGGATCGTTAGAAATCAAAATGGGAATGGCTTAGTTGGAGCAACCGTTACTGTAAAAGGTACTTCGGTTTCCACACAGACAGATGAGAATGGACGTTTCAGTATAGACGCGCAGTCTAATGCGACTTTGACCGTCCGTTATGTTGGATATACAGTGGGAGAGATTGCTGTAGCTGGCCGGCAAAACCTCTCGATTGTTTTACAGCCCAACGAACAACAAATTGATGAGGTTGTTGTGACAGGACTTGGGGGTAAAATAGACCGTCAGAATTTTACCGGAGCGACGGCCAAAGTCAATATGAAAGATGTTGAGTTAGGCGGATTACCTGATCCAAGTCGTTCCCTGGAAGGACGAGTTGCCGGTGTTTCGGTACAGAATACGTCAGGAACTTTCGGTTCAGCTCCAAAGATCCGTGTTCGTGGCGCAACATCAATTTATGGTAGTTCAAAGCCGCTTTGGGTTGTTGATGGAATTATTATTGAAGATGTGGCCGATGTTTCTTCGGATGCGCTATCTTCAGGCGATGCGCTGACATTGATAAGTTCCGCCGTCGCCGGATTAAATGCGAATGATATTGAGTCATTTCAAGTTTTAAAAGATGGGTCGGCTACCTCAATATATGGCGCGCGCGCCATGGGCGGTGTGATTGTAATTACAACAAAAAAAGGTGCTGCTGGACGGAATTCATTTAATTACGTTGGTGAATTTACGTCAAGGGATATCCCTTCCTATAATAGTTTTAATATCATGAACTCACAGGAGCAAATGTCCATGTATCAATTTATGGACCAACGTGGATGGCTCAACCTTTCTGATGTTTCGGTGGCTTCTGAGAGTGGTGTTTATGGTAAAATGTATCAGCTGATCAATGCGGGTAAATTGGAAAATACCGAGACCGCGCGAAATGCCTATTTGCGTCAGGCTGAGTACAGGAATACAGATTGGTTTAAAGAATTGTTTAGTAGGAATATTATGCAAAACCATTCGATCAGTTTGACTTCCGGTACAGAAAAAGCACAATATTATACATCATTAAGTGCCATCAATGATCCAGGATGGGCAAAGCAAAGTGGAGTAAAGCGATATACAGCAATGTTTAATGCTGGGTACAATTTGCTTGACAATTTAAAGTTGAATTTATTGGCAAATGGATCGTATCGTGATCAACGTGCTCCTGGAACGCTAGGCCAAACGATTGATGTTGTGAATATGCAGGTAAAACGCGATTTCGATATTAACCCATATTCGTATGCAATGAATACATCACGTACCTTGGATGCGAAAGAGTCTTACATTAGAAATTATGCTCCATTCAATATCCTGAATGAATTGCAGAATAACTATATGGATATTAATGTAGGCGATTACAAATTTCAAGGCGAACTATCGTGGAAGGTGCTGAAACAGCTGGAGTTGACGGCTATGGGGGCCTTACGTTATCAACAATCGTCACAACAGCACTATGTAAAAGATTATTCCAATCAAGCGCTTGCTTATCGTGCGATGCCCAATACCATTATACGTGATAAGAATCCTTATTTATATAAAAATCCCGACGATCCATATGCGGTTCCTGTATCCGTATTACCTTATGGGGGAATATACAATCGTACGGATTACAAGATGGTCTCCCAGAACTTTAGGTTCAATTTCAATTATAACAACACGTTTAATGAAATACATAAATTGTACGCTTTCGGGGGAGCAACCGTCAATAATGATACCCGGAATAACGACTGGTATCGTGGATGGGGCATTCAATATGATCTAGGCGAAATTCCATTTACAGATTATCACGTATTTAAGAAGGGACAAGAAGAAAATAGTGATTATTTCAAGGTTATCAATACAAGAAATAGGGAGGTCGCTTTTTTTGGTCAGGCAAACTATACCTATGATGAACGATATACGTTAAACGGTACATTGCGGTATGAGGGTACCAATAGATTAGGGAAATCGACTTCGGCAAGATGGCTGCCAACCTGGAACGTTGCCGGACTTTGGAATGTACATAATGAAAAGTTCTTTAAAAATTGGAATTCGCCTATCAATGCCTTATCGTTTAAAGCATCGTATAGTTTGACAGCAGATCGAGGACCTTCATTTGTGACAAATTCTAAAGCTATTTTAGAAAGTTATAATCCTTGGCGTCCGAATGCAGGAGATAAAGAAACGGGGCTACAGATAAAAGATCTAGAAAATTCCTTGCTTACGTATGAGAAGAAAAAAGAACTAAATATTGGTACTTCCATTGGCCTGTTCAATAATAGACTGGCAATTGACCTAGATTATTACACGCGTAAGCAGCATGATCTTATCGGAGAAATCAATACACAAGGTTTGGGTGGTCAAATTTCGAAATATGGAAATATTGCCAAAATGAATTCACATGGTTTGGAACTGAGTGTTGCCGGAACAATTCTTAGAAATGAAGATTTTTCGTGGAACTCTAGTTTTATTTTCACCAGAGCCGTCAATAAAATTACGGAAATGGAAAACCACAAGCAGGTTGTGGATTTGATTTCTGGCAATGGGTTCGGATTACAGGGATATCCGGTGAGATCCTTATTTTCCATTCCATTTGAAAAGTTGGATATTAATGGCCTTCCAATTTTTACAGGACCAGATGGTCCTACGACGACCGGACTCAACTTTCAGGAGCGTGATAAAATTGGTTATTTAAAATACGAAGGTCCAACGGAACCAACAACAATGGGAAGTTTTGGAAATATCTTTGGCTATAAAGGATTTAAGTTGAACGTATTTTTCACGTATTCCTTTGGCAATGTCGTTCGCTTGGATCCAGTCTATAAAACGCAATATACAGATTTAACGGCTACTACACGCGAGTTCTGGGATTCGTGGACCGTACCAGGTGACGAATTGATCACCAATGTACCGGTGATGATCGATAAGCGTATTGTGAGGAATGACAGAGATTATAGATACGCCTATAATGCGTACAATTATTCTTCAGTTAATATTGCAAAAGGAGACTTTATTCGTTTGAAGGATTTATCCTTGAGTTATGATCTCCCTAAAAATGTTGTCAATTCTTTTAAAGTATCCTCTTTGGGCTTCCGATTGAATGTCACCAATCTTTGGTTGATATATGCTGACAAGCGGTTAAATGGACAAGATCCTGAATTTGTCAACTCTGGTGGGGTTGCTTTACCAATTCCAAGGCAATATACGTTAACTGTACGGTTAGGACTTTAAACTTTTTTGAAATGAAAACTAAATTCTTAAATATATTAATACTCTCGGGATGTTTCATTGGCTTTACTTCATGTAATAAATATTTGGATGAATTGCCGGATAACCGTGCAGAATTAAACAATGCAGATAAGATCGGAAAAATCTTGACTTCTGCTTATCCTACAAGCTCTTATGTAATGACAGCTGAGATGTCTTCGGATAATGTCGATGATTATGGGGCGACAAATCCAAATTCAACCAGATTATCGGGGCAGATGTATAGTTGGTCTGAAATTACTGAAAAGGATGTAGATGATATCAGTGAATTTTGGATGGCTTCATACAAAGCGATATCCAGTACCAATGCGGCTTTAGAAGCGATAGCAGAAGCTGGAGACCCTGAGAACCTTCAGCCTCAAAAAGGGGAGGCATTGGTTGCGCGGGCATATAATCATTTTATGTTGGTTAATCTATTTGGCAAACATTACAACCGCAGTACATCAAAATCTGATCTGGGCGTTACCTATATGACGAAACCCGAAACGACCCTTTCGCCCAAATACCAACGGAATACTGTGGCAGAAGTTTATGATTTTGTGGTTAAAGACCTGGAAGAGGGAATTCCTTTGATCGACGATGCGGCCTATTCGAATAGTGCTACAGCAAAATACCATTTCAATAAAACTGCTGCTTATGCCTTTGCTGCGCGTGTATATTTGTTTATGGGCGAATGGCAGAAAGCTGCCGACTATGCTTCTAAAGCTCTTGGAGATCCTGCAGAGTCTTTGCGTAACTATGCGCAAGTTGCTGCTTTTGCGGCCGATCAAGGCAATGCGTCGCGAGAGTATAATAGCAGTACATTGAAGGCTAATTATCTTATTTTTTCACCGTATTCCGGCTTAGGACTTACTTTTGGAGCATATTATGTAGGATCGCGCTATAACCATAATGCCGTTATTGCAAAAAAGGAAACTCTTTTTGCGATAGCCCCCTACTTGGCTTCTGCCAATTGGCCTGCTATTGAATCTGGAGCTATTCAAATAGGTTCTACAAATTATCGAATTAGGGCCTATGTGTATGGTGGTACCAATATTGATAAGGCTTTACTCCCTCGCTTTCCATATCTGTTTGAATTTACAGATCCCGTATCACAAACAGGTTTTTGGCGTACTACGATGACAGAACTGACCTCGGAAGAAGCTTTGCTTACACGGGCCGAGGCTAACATCCACCTCAAGAAGTATGATGCTGCTATACAGGATATGCAGCTTTGGGCTGGTAATACAGTAACATTTGCTTCGAAAATGACGGTGGAAGGAATAAACAACTGGGGTAACCATTTCGCCTATTACACGCCAAAAGTTCCAACTCCGAAAAAGAAATTGAACAATCCAGAATATGCCATTGAGTCGGGGACCCAAGAAAATATGATTCATGCGGTACTTTTTATGCGTAGAATTCAGACGCTTCATACGGGGCTTCGCTGGTTCGATATTAAACGATATGGCATCGAAGTTTACAGAAGAACATTGTCGGGGGGGACAGTAGGATCAGTCTCTTCAGATGTATTGACAACAAATGATAACAGAAGAGCAATACAATTGCCACAAGATGTTATTAATGCAGGTTTAACTCCAAATCCAAGATAAGATGAACATTTTTAAAAATCTATTATATGCAGGGGTACTGCTTTCTTTACTTGCTTCATGTAGAAAGGAAGATAAGCTGGATCCAAACAGTGTTTTCATCGATTCGAAGTTATCACAGAATGACTTAGATAAATATATCTATGAAAATATTACGAAACCTTACAACATAGATGTGTTATATAAATACGTGGACAAGGAATCGGATATGAATTATAATCTGGTACCAGCTACCTATGATGCATCGATTCGAATGACTCGGTTAATCCAATATTTAGGGTTGGAACCCTATGACGATTTAACAGGGAGCAAACAATTCATTCGAAGTTATTTCCCGAAGTTACTGAATTATATAGGATCTGTTTCTGTTATGAACAACGGTACAGTTGTATTAGGTACTGCTGAAAATGGTACAAAGATGTCTTTATATAATTTGTTAAATCTGGACGAAGAAAGCGGAAGCGACATAGATTATTTAAATTATTATTATTTCAAAACAATACATCACGAATTTCAACATATTTTGAATCAGACAAAGCCATTTCCTTCTGATTTTAATAGTATAACTGGAACTTCCTATGTTGGGGATGATTGGAGTCAGACGTATTCGGAATCGAGGATAGGTTTGGCTGTGGCTGATGGTTTTATTTCGCCATACGCGTCAAAAGAAGCCGTGGAAGATTATGCCGAACTTTATTCTTATTACGTGACCCGGAGTCAGGATGAATTAAACGCGATATTGACAGCACCAGGATCGACGGCTGCAGGCAGGGCACTGGTGCAGAAAAAACTCAATATCGTAAAAACTTATATGAAGGATAAATGGGGAATTGATATGGATTTACTTCGGAAAAACATCCTCAATAGGACAGCGAAATTAGGTGATTTTGATCAAACGAAAATCAAATAAATAAAAGACTATGAAATTTCATTCAATTTATATAGCCATGTTTGTATCGCTTTTGTTGGGAACAAGTTGCGACAAAAAGCGCGATCGATTCTTTGAAGATAACCCAACAGAACGGTTGAATGCAAGCGTAGATAATGCGTACAATATTTTAAAATCGAATCCGAACGGTTGGATTATGCAATACTATCCGAGTAGAGATTTGGAATTTGGGGGGTATAACCTTTTTACAAAGTTTACCTCCGATGATCGTGTTGAGTTTCAAGCGGACTACGTGCATAAAAATATACATACCGATTACACAACACAGGTAAGCTCCTATAAGGTGTATCCTGGAGCAGGACCTATTTTAACTTTTGACACGTTCAACGAGATTATTCATTTTTTTGCACTTCCAGGAGGATATACAGAAGAGGGAGCCGTGGATTCGGGGACAAAGGGAGATTTTGAGTTCTTAGTACTGAAAGCAACTGCCGATTCTGTGGTTCTCCAAGGACGGAAGACTTATAACCGTGTTGTGATGCTTCCGATAAAATCGGATCCGACAGCATTGATAAAAAAACTGCAGAAAACAGCTCAACTATTTGATTCTTTCTTTGAATATGCTGTAGAAGTCGGGGGAAAGAGTTATGAGGCTTATATTTACAGTGATATGAATCGAGCTTTTGTGTTTGATGATGCAACTGACGAGAATATCTATTCTTACGTGTATACAGAGACAGGATTAGAATTCTATAAGGAGTTTAGTATAAAAGGCGTAAAGGTCAAAAAGATGACTTATGTGAGTCCGACCTCCGCTTATCCGTATGGTTATTTTGAAAATCCGGAGAAAACTGTAAAGTATGTTCCGATAGGATAGAATTATAGTATGTTTATGTTGAATGGCTCTTCCAAGGATAATTTGGAGGGGCCATTGTTTTATAAAATTTTAGCGCATATTCTTGTCAATTCTGAAAATGCTGTTAATTGTTGTTACTTTCTTTTAAGGTTAAGCGAAAGATTCTTTTTTTTGTCAATCTTTTGTCGCTATCTTAATATATTTCGTTTTAATCGTTCTAGTGCAACTTTCGTTTGTTGCATATTTTAAAAAAAATGATCATTATAGGAGTAAAAAATAGAAC
The DNA here is from genome assembly GCF_039511225.1 of Sphingobacterium multivorum. Taxonomy (NCBI): domain Bacteria; kingdom Pseudomonadati; phylum Bacteroidota; class Sphingobacteriia; order Sphingobacteriales; family Sphingobacteriaceae; genus Sphingobacterium; species Sphingobacterium multivorum. The sequence goes on along the minus strand of NZ_CP154261.1, from coordinate 5,337,282 downwards.
CTAGGATTCTATTTTTTATTTTTTTTGCAAATAATAAAAAATATTAGCCATTTTTATAGCACAATTATTAAACATCTCAACGCAGGAGATGTGCTTATATGTCCTAAATATCCACCTATAGAATACAATAAGTGGCAATGAGAGAGCTAACGATGCAGAAAGAAGAAGTATTATTCAAAACACACTATAATGGATTATGTCATTTTGCATGGAAGATATTGGGTGATCTTACTATAGCTGAAGATCTTGTACAGGATTCTTTTATTGCTTATTTCAAAAATACTGATCAAGTCAGTGATAATGAGATTGCAATAAAAAATTACTTATATAGCTCTGTAAGATTTGCCTGTTATAACCACATTCGCCATGAAAAAGTTCGTCAAAAATACTGGAATGTAGTAGGTTTTACAGAGGAAGACAATACGGCTCTTGAATTAAATATGATCCATAGTGAGGTTATTCAGGAGATCTATAGAATCATTGAAGAGATGCCTTTTGCCTGTCAGCAAGTTTTTCGATTAGGCTATCTGGAAGGGTTGTCTAATTTGGAGATTACCAAAGAACTACAAATTAGTATCAATACCGTGAAAACACAAAAGCAGCGTGGTATGAAAATGCTGTTAAAACGATTAAATCCTGAATTTATCCCTCTTGTTATATTTTTATTAAAAAATATTTAAATTCTTGTCACCCCTTTTTTTGTCCGGCGTTTCTTTAGTGTAATATATGAAAGAAAACACAGGGCATATTTCAAAAATTATCCAAAAGTTCTTGAGCGGTCAGCTTACGGAAGAAGAACAAAGTCAACTGGATAAATGGTTGAACTCCAGTCTCCAAAATAGACGATTTTTGGAATCATTTCGTCAAGCAGAAAATATTGAAGAAGATTTATCCATTGTTAGGCAACTGAATGCAAATCAAGCATGGGATAAGTTGAATAATAAAAAACGAAATGGACGAGCTTTTGGCAAATGGTCATTGGGCATTGCAGCATCTATTGTATTTTTGTTTGGAGGTTTTCTATTATGGCAAGGTGATTTTGATTCATTCCTTTCGGGGGATAAGCGTGTAATAGTTTCAAAAAAACAAGATATAGCACCTGCTACAAGCGGTGCAGTATTAGTTCTCGCCGACGGTACAAAGGTTTCTTTAAACGGTGATTCCACTAAAACCTTGACAGAAAATAACAATTTAATCGGTAACAGCAATGAATTGGTCGTTAAGCAAACCGATCAACCAATTCCATTGCAGTATAACTCTTTGATTGTTCCCAAAGCAAGTTTTTATAAAATGACCTTAGCAGATGGAACCAAGGTATGGGTCAATGCATTATCTCAATTGAAATTTCCGGCCCAGTTTTCCACAAAAGAACGTCGGGTTTTTTTGGCTGGCGAAGCCTATTTTGAAGTTACACCTAATGCAGAGCAGCCGTTTATAGTTGAGTCAAGAGGAAACGAAATTAAGGTGTTGGGTACACATTTTAATATTAATTCCTATTCAGATCTGGTTCGTACGACCTTGGCCGAGGGTAGAGTTGAGGTATGGCAAAACAATCAACATGTCGAGTTATTCCCCGGTGAATATGCATCTTCTTTTAAGGACAATTTAGTCAAAGGGAAGGCCGATTTAGCCCATGATCTTGCATGGCACAACAATGAGTTTTATTTTAAAAAGGAAACGATAACGAATATCGCGCATCAGTTATCGCGCTGGTATGATCTTGATGTTACATTCCGAGGAGATGTACAGCTCGACAAGGAATATACGGGAAGTATCGAACGTGACGTAAAATTGTCTCAGGTATTGGAGATGCTATCTTATGTCAGCAATCTTAAATTTGAGCTAGAAGGGAATAAACTCATTATCGCGACAAGAACCTAATCAGTCCAATTGAAAAAAAACGATATGCCTATGATAAAATAATACAAAAACTACATTGGCCAAAAAAATAGAACAGGAATGTTGGCGCATCCCTGTTCAGAAAAAGATGTGATCATCAGGCCCTAAATCTAAAGATTGAACAATTAAACCCCAATTAACCACAAAGTGTAAATGTATGAATAACTTACCACTTAGCAAAAGGTGGTCCTTGATCCCTCAAGACCCACGATTTTGCAAACCATTACGTATTATGAAAATTAGTACATGTCTTCTATTCGCATTTGTAACTGGCGTACATGCAAAGAGCACGGCGCAAAAAGTTACGCTAAATATGCGCAATGCCCGCATTGAAGAAGCACTCTCTGCCATCTCCAAGCAGTCCCATTTACGTGTGCTGTATAGTGAAAATCTAAATTCTAAAGCACGAATTTCTGTTAATGTTAAAAATGCATCAGTCGAAGAAGCTCTGAATGCCGTTTTGAAGGCTAATAATATTGAATACAAAATTATTGCCAATACCATTTCAGTCAATAGTAATTTAAAGAACTTTAGTCTAACTGTTCCTGTAGAAGTGCAGCAGCAGTCTATTTCTGGAACGGTAAAAGATAAAGACGGGAAAGAATTGAGTGGTGCTACAATTACTGTTAAAGGAACTTCAGTTTCTACGCAGACGGATGAGCAGGGACGTTTTAAAATCAATGCCCCTCTAAATTCGACGTTAGTTGTTCGGTATATTGGGTATGCAGGTGCTGAAATCTCTGTTGGCGGTCGTACGACTGTTCCCATTATTTTGAAATCGCTCGATAATCAATTAGATGTGGTCGATGTTGTTGCGACTGGTTATCAAAATATTGACAGAAAATTTTTTACAGGATCTGCGACCAGAGTAGATGCCAAAGATGCTGAGCGCGCTGGGGTGCCTGATGTTTCTAGAATGCTCGAAGGACAAGTTGCGGGTGTTTCCCTTCAAAATGTTTCGGGAACCTTTGGGGCGGCACCGAAGATTCGTGTACGTGGAGCAACTTCATTATCAGGGGATAATAAGCCGCTTTGGGTGATCGACGGTATTATTTTAGAAGATGTGGTTAATATCTCCAATGAGCAGTTATCAACCGGAGATATGAATACCCTGTTAGGGTCCTCTGTTGCAGGGCTCAACCCTGACGATATCGAAAGTTTCAATATTTTAAAGGATGCTGCAGCAACGGCGATGTATGGTGCGCGGGCAATGAATGGAGTAATCGTTGTAACCACCAAAAAAGGAAAGGTTTCTGAAGGCAAACCGCATGTAAGCTACACGGGTAATTTTACATCCTATATTAAACCGAGTTATAATAATTTTGATGTAATGACTTCATATGACCAAATGGCGGTCATGATAGAGTTGAAGAATAAGGGATATTACCAAATTCCAAGTGCTTCAAGAGGGGCTAATGGTGGAGTCTTTTATAAAATGTACAATAAGCTGTATGAATATGACGAGACAACGAAAACATACGGACTTAGAAATGACGCTCCGAGTCAGGTTGATTTCTTGACACGTTACGCAAATGCAAATACCGATTGGTTTGATCTGTTGTTCAAAAATTCATTTGTTCAGGAACATTCCTTAAGCGTTTCTTCCGGTACTGAGAAGACTCAAAATTATTCATCTGTTTCTTATTTGAAAGACCCCGGGATGACGATTGGTAATAACGTCCAAAGATTTACGGGTAATTTTAGGTCTAACTATAAATTCAATGACAAATTCAGCGCCGAAGTATTAGGAAATGGATCTATTCGACAACAAAAGACACCTGGTACTGTAAACCAACAATCAGATCCTGTATATGGGTCTTATTATCGCGGTTATGATATCAATCCATATAATTACGCTCTTGGTACGAGCCGTTTGATTACACCTTATGACGAGAATGGTGATCTTGAATATTTTACACGTGACTATGCACCATTTAACATCCTAAATGAGGTGAACAACAATTATATGGAACTTGGTATGATCGATTTCAAAGTGCAGGGTGCTCTGAAATATAAGATTATTCCTAGCCTTTCATACGCTGTTACGGGAGCATATCGTTTCTCAAAAAGTGAAAATCAAACCTTTTTAAAAGAGAACTCAAACTATGTACAGTCCTTTAGAGCAATGTCGGATGCAACCATAGTAGGCTCAAATGATAAGTTATATAACAACCCCGCCTTTCCAAACGATTTACCTATCAGTGTTTTACCAGAGGGTGGATTTTATAAAATTAATAACGACAATTTAAAATATTATTATTTCCGCCAGGATTTAGAATTCAATAAAGAATTTAATGGAGGACATAATGTCAATGTTTTCGCTAATATGGAAATGATCACAACGGACCGTCAAGCTGAATTTTTTGATGGCGTTGGATACTCCTATGAGAACGGAGGATTGGCGGTTCCAGCATATGAATATTTTAAAGAAGCAAGAGAAGAGGGCAAACCTTATTATGGCATGGGATACAACTTTACCCGGTTTAATGGATATAGTTTGCGAGCGGCCTATGCATATAAACAAAAATATTCCGTCAATGGAACTGTCCGTTACGATGGTTCTAATAAAATGGGTAAATCGCGCACAGCACGTTGGTTGCCTACCTGGAACGTTTCGGGAAAATGGAATGTTGATGAAGAAAAGTTCTGGCCGAAAGATTTATTCTTAAGCAATCTATCTGTCCGTGCGACTTATGGTATGGTCGCCAATATGGGTAATGCAACAAATTCTTCTGCGGTGTTCTATAATCAAATAGCGAGACGTCGCGAGATTGTGGATCAAGAAACGCTAACTTATATATCCAATATTGCCAATAAAGAATTGACTTGGGAAAAAATGAACGAGTTCAATTTAGGCTTTGATATGGGCTTGTTCGAAAGCAAGGTCGGGTTAACAGTCGATTTATATAAGAGAAAGAGTTATGACCTTTTAGGTTCAATTCAAACCTCAGGTATTGACGGAGAGTATACAAAGACAGCCAATTATGCCGATATGGATGCAAAGGGTATTGAAGTCGCTATAACAGGTACTCCTGTCAAGTCCAAAGATTTTAGGTGGAAGACCAACTTTAACTTTGCTTTTAATAAGAATAAAATCACGCGTTTGGATATTAATCCCAATATCTGGCGGGCAGTTTCAAATACAGGTGGAGCTGTGCAGGGCTATTCACAACGTAGCTTATTTTCTCTTCAATTTGATGGTTTAAATCCAGAATATGGATATCCAACTTTCATTGGAACGGATGGTATCAAGACGACGAATGTATACCTACAGAGTCAAATCCTAGATTATTTAAAGTATGAAGGACCCGTTGAGCCAACATTTACGGGAGGTTTCTTCAACGCATTTTCTTATAAAAGTTTTACACTTTCCGGTCTATTGACCTTTTCTGCGGGAAACAAATTACGTCTAAAACCCTCGATCAGATCGTCATATGATGACATGTCTGTTATGACAAAAGACATGTTAAACCGTTGGATCATGCCGGGAGATGAGCTGAAAACAACGATACCGGCCCTATTGGATCCAATTTCGGCAACCAATGTGGTTAGTGCATCTGGTACACAAGTAAGTGCTGCATATCCTTACAATGCATACAATTATTCAACTGAACGAGTCGTAGATGGCGATTATATTAAGTTGAAAAATATATCGTTGGGGTATGCGCTGCCAAAGGAATTTATTTCGCGGATGAGTATTACCAATGCAAGTATTAACGTCGTTGCAAATAACATTTGGACAATTATGGCGGATAAGAGATTGCACGGACAGGACCCTGAGTTTTTTGCCACAGGAGGTGTTGCTTTACCGGTTCCAAAACAGGTTACAATCTCATTAAAAGTAGGATTTTAAGATAAGTAAAAAATGAAAAATTTTAATAGAATTCACATTGGAGTTATCGGAGCCCTAGTTTTATTGGCTTCTTGTAATAAATATTTAGATAAAGAACCGGATAACCGAACCGAGATAAATACGGTACAAAAAGTTGCCCAATTGGTTGGGACTGCATATCCTTCAGCTGATTATCTTTCTTTTGCAGAATCCGCATCGGACAATGCTGTTGATAAAGGACCTGGAGTAGGAAACTCTGTCGATACACGTGATAGGCCGTATGCCTGGGAAGATATTATTGGTGCAGGAACCAATACGTCCAGTAATTATTGGAACGGCTGTTATGAAGCAATTTCTGCGGCTAACCAAGCATTAGAATCCATTGAAACATACAAATTGGGCGCTGCAGCCAATCCATATAAAGGAGAGGCTTTAGTTGCGCGCGCTTACGCTCATCATATGTTGGCCATTTTCTTTGCAAAAAACTATGAGATCGGTGGAGCAAACGATTCCCCTGGTATTCCCTATGTAACAAAACCAGGTGAAAAGGTGTTGCAGCAATATGAGCGTGGAACAGTGAAGTCAACCTATGAGAATATTGTAAAGGACTTGGAAGAAGGACTGCCTTTATTGTCGTCAACAGCTTATAAGGTACCAAAATATCATTTCACGGCTGAAGCTGCTCATGCTTTTGCTTCTCGTTTGTATTTGTTCTTGGGAGAGTGGCAAAAAGCGGTTGACCATGCGACCTTAGCTTCGGGCGGAGATTTTTTAACGAAATTGAGACCTATAAATACAACAATGCAAAATCAGGAAAGTGCTGTATTTAGAGAAGGATTTACAAAATCAGATGTGAAATCTACCTTGTTGTTGGCAAACTGTTATTCAACCTGGACTTATAATGAAAGCCCTCGTTACGGATATGGCCCAGCATTAACAGCAATGTTTAATACACCTAATGTAACTGGGGGAACATTGGCGAACAAAGTATTGTCATACAGCACCGCAAATTATACAACGTATAAATGGTTATATTACTTCTTCTATACTGGACCTGGTATCGGATTCCCTTATATCATGCAACCGCTGCTGACATTGGACGAAACAATATTAAATAGAGCAGAAGCGTATGCTGAGCTAGGAAATTATCAGGCATCATTAGACGACCTGAATACATTTTATAGCACAAAAATCAGAAATTATGTACCCAGTACGCATCAGGTAACTCTTCCTAAGATCATGGCATTTTTTAGTGAGGCAGATCCGAAAAAGGGATTAGTACAAACCGTACTGACAGCAAAAAAAGCTGAATTTTTACAGGAAGGTCTACGTTGGATTGATATCGCTCGAAGAAATCTGACCGTAGTACATAATGTCATTGACGCGAAGGGAATAGAAACAACTATTGAACTGAAACCCGGCGATCCAAGACGAATTTTCCAACTTCCGGAAGAAGTTAAATTAGCCGGAGTAGAATTAAACCCTAGATAACTAGATTATGAAAATATTAAGTAAAATATTGATTTTGTTTTTGGCTATCTTCCTTTATAGTTCTTGTCAGAAGGAGGTAGTTAAAAAGGTAGACTTTTCAAACTATAATGACGACGATCCTCAAACCAATACGGAATTGGATGCGTGGTTGAAAACTACTTTTCTTGATGAGTATAATATTGATGTTGTGTACCGTTACAACAGATATTATCACGATGCAGAACGGAATGTGACGCCAATTTATGTGGATAAGGTAAAACCAGCTATGACTGCGGTACTGGAAAGCTATATCTTACCTTACCGTAAAGTTGCAGGCGAAACCTTTATAAAACGCTATGTACCGAAAGAATGGGTGTTGTTTGGATCGCCTTCATTGGCTACAGATGGAACAGGTGTTGCGGGAACAGCAGCAGCCGGCAGGCGGGTTACACTATATTCTTTAAATACACAGTCCCCTAATTTTGGGGTTTTGGTAATTCATCATGAGTTTACCCATATTTTGAACCAATTGGTTGCTATTCCTACAGATTTCGAGTCGATTTCCAAAGCCGATTACAATGCTGATTGGGCTAAGATACCTGCAGATACAGCGAAGAAGTATGGTTTTGTAACATCTTATGCGATGGGTAAATATACGGAAGACTATGCCGAGGTTGCTGCCCATCTATTGGTTAAAGGACAGGCATGGTACGATAATTATGCAAGTGGTTCTTCTACATTAGGAAAAACCAAGCTGAAGCAGAAAGAAGCGAATGTTGTCAATTACTTCACCACAGGACTGAAAGTGGATTTCAGAGCATTACAGAAGGAAGTTCAAGAGTATATGAAAAGAACAGCTCCAACGGATAATTCATTAAGTATCCGCCCATATGTATCAAGCTTATACAAAACGGTGACGATGAATCTCTCCAATGCCTATTATACGAAATATGGTACTTCGAGTGCTTTTTCGAGTGCTTATAGTGCTTTGAGAACGGGCTTAGCTGCATCGAACAGAACGCTGAATAGTATATCTGTTCGCTTTGATTCATCTACTCAGGCAACTATCCGTGTCAACTACACGTCTGCGTCCGGTACCTTTGATGCCGATTTTACATTTTCCTACACTTATGATAAATCTACAGGTGATTTAAAACTAACAAAAGCTGATCAAGCCGGAACCACAGGAAATTATCAAAATGCAAATAATATTGCGGGAGCTTTTAATTCGAGTTTATTGTCATATTTTTCGAATAAAGTGTTTACTGCAAGCTGGTTAAATGCAAATGTAGATCCAGTTGATTATAATAACCTGGGCGCCTTTTATGAGAAAGACAACGCAACGAACTATTGGTATGGTACTTTAGGACAGACATTATAATGAAGTTAAATAAACTCTTATATCCGCTACTATTGCTAGTTGCTATGGTAGCTTGTAAAAATGAAAATGACGATCTGACTTTCGGCGAACGTCCTGAAATTAGAATGAAAGAAAAGATTGATTCGATCTCCTTTGTTTTACAGACTGCCACAAACGGTTGGAAAGCAGTTTTAGGAACAGGTCTAGGTGGAGGATATTCATTTTACCTTAATTTTAATGGCCAACAAGAGGTCAATATGATGGCTGATTTGACAGCTGCAAGTGCAACGACGGCTGCCAAATCGAATTATCGTATAAAACAAGATAATGGAGCAACACTGATATTCGATACGTTTAATTATATCTCGTTATTGAATGATCCAAGTTCGTCAACATTTAATGGTGTAACACGTGACGGTTACAAAAGTGATCTCGAGTTTGCTTTTGCCTATTCAAAAGGAGATACGCTAGGTTTCATTGGAAAAAGATTTAGACAATCCTTTGTATTGATAAAAGCAACAGCAGCCGAAAAATCTGCTTATGAAGCTGGTAACCTCAAGAAATCCCTGGATAATACCGTGGATTATTTTAAAACCAATGCTAATCCATATATCGATGTTGCTGATGGAAACAGTACATACAAAATGGCTGTCACTGTAAATACATTGAGCAATAATACCAATGGAAAACGTATCGAGTTTGCATCATTATTGGCTGATGGTACTACATCTGCAGTGAAAGGTAAGTATGCATTTGCATTAGATGGCGTTACGATTATAGATGGGGGACTGACCTATAGAGGGGTTACTTATGTTTCCATATTGGCAGAGAATGGGAAGATGTATCTGGTTGATAGTAAAGGTGCTAAATATGAGATTAAGAATTCAGTTCAGCCAATATTACCATTATTTAAGTTGATGGGCAGTAAATATGTTGGCATGAGAAGTCCTTATAAAACATATTATCCAGGAACATCAGTCAGTGGTCTTACCATTTTGCAGCGTTTCCACAATGGATTGGCTTCTGGTACGGGCTACGTGTTCAATTCAGGATATATGGAATTAGGTTGGGATGTTGCCAATTCAAGAATAGAACTTAGAGGTTTCTCAAGCCAGAATGGCGGAAGTTCGGGTTGGTTGACAACAATAGTGTATAACTATACGTTGGATGAAGCTACAGGTACCTATAAATGCACGTTGAAAACTGCGGCTTCGGGAGGCTATACTTCAGCGATTTTGGATCAAATGCACTCGTTCTTATTGAAGAATAGTTTTAAACTAGACTATTATCTAGACGGTGGAATATTGTACGGAAGCGTTGCTTCAGTCGAGAATCCCGATATTGTAATGACATTTCAGTTGAGATAATGATATTGAGCAGTCAGTGATTTAGCCTTGCTGGCTGCTCAATTTTTGTGTAATTTCTAGTTGATGATTAACCGATTGTTGTTTAAAGTAGATTATTATGAAAGGTAAATTTGTTTTTCTGGCGTTTTTAAGTTTTGTTTTTTTAAGTTTCTCCTGTAAAAAAGAGGAGTCCGAATTGGATAAAATCTCAGGGCTATGGTATGTTCGGATTATTGCCGAACAGCAGGTAAATGAGAAAGGAGTGTTGGCCTTTAAATCCTATCTTGAATATAAACCGAATGATAACGGAAATTATGCAACATTTAATTTTCATGGCAATCAGGTTACTGTAGAAGAGCGACGGAATAATTTGGCAATCAATAAGACAGATTATAGTTATGCGATCGATGGAAATAATTTGGTTTTATCAGGTTCATCAACTAGTGAAGTATATAAAATGTCCTATTTGGGGATTAAGAATAGTCTGGTTTTGGACAAGAGTGAAGTTGATAAAAATAATATTCCGTTTAATCTTAAAAAAGTTTTGGTTAGGGTACTACCAAAACCTGATAAAATAGACGAAGAAATTGGAAGTGAGCCGAATCAAGGAACTCCAACGGGAGGTGAATAAATTCAATTTTCAAACCCTATATTTCCTTTGGTAGTTATGTCTGGGCCCTTGGAATGATTCTTTTTGCTGTCTTTTTGTCCTATGATTCAACAAACCGATACTGGTATATAGAAACACTGTTAATAGTTTTTATCATTGCAACGATGTGGTGTTTTTTCTTCTTTTACACGCAATATCGGATCGAGAACCAAACTTTGTTCATTCGAGGGGTAATAAAATCCAAGCAGATTAATTTGGAGGCCGTCAGTAGAGTTGAAAGGAATAAAGTCGATTGGCTAATAAAAAATGGACGTCTTTATTTTTGGATCCCCTATCGCAGGGGTATGAAATTGTATCTTAATGGATCTGAAGAGCTATTTATAAATGTTGGAGAGGATAGCGGTTTTCTAAGACAACTATTGGATCTTAACCCAAATATTGAAGTAAAATGATAAGAAGATAGAACATTGATTTTGTTCTTTTAATTGAAAAATAATTAAAGTTACAGGTATTTTCATAATTTTATGAGAGAAGTATTTAAAACACACATACCCTTCGGTAGCTATATTTGGGGGACGGGGGCGATTATTTTTATTGCCATGATATCCTACGAAGATTTGCATCGAGGTTTATATACGGGGGCATTATTGTTGTTTGCGGTATTTGCATTAACCTGGTATTTCACTTTCTTCTATAAACGTTATTGGATTGAAGACAATAAACTGTTTATTAAAAGTATCTGGGGAACAGATTCTGTTGATGTCAACTCCATTCGTAAAGTAGAGACTGACAAGGTATTTTGGTTTGGATCGATGAGATTCACCGTTTTGCGGCCCTATAGAAAAGGAATGATCTTGCATTATAATGTGATTGATGATATATTCATTGATCCAGAAAATCCAACCGAGTTTATTGACAAATTGCGGCAGATTGAGCCTAATATCAAAGTGGTTGAGTAGTTCGGGAATGATAGTTCATGTTATCCTTCTGCGCATGCTCTTTTTAAAAATAATTTATTTAACTTGAAGGTTAACAAGTCCTTAAAGCTAATAATGAAAAATTGCCGTATGTTATTTCTCACCTACTGCTTTATTATGTTGGTAATAATAGTAAGTCAGCATCTTATAGATATGTACTTTCGAGGTGAAGCAGTGGAGGTTACCTCATTTTAGGAGTATTGACGCTTACATTTGTGGAAAGTAAGACTAAGAAAGTGACATAGACCGCCAGTCACGTATATCTCTATCTTGAGGGACGAACCTAGTGTATCGTCTTATTTCCCGTATAAAATTTGATGTGTTCGGGGTTTTCCACAGAGTGTTAATAACGTTGTGGAAAACGTTGTCGCTCCAGGGCTGCAAAATACATTCCTTGGTCGTAGCGTCTATATCCAATCGTTTACATTATTCTCAAAGTTCAATCTAGTCCCTCGACGTAAATAATTTTTTATTCCTGACACCAACTCCATACCAACTTACGATCAACTCCGTACTGTAACCACCTTGTGTGCACAGTGAGTCCACGTTGAGTCCACCTTTTAAGGCGCTTTCACTGTATAGACATCCTGTCTGTACCTTGCTTGCAGTCAGAAGGAGGTTCGGAATTATTCATAACCAATCCCAAAAAGGTATTACTAAATTTTCAAATCTATAATTGCTATGTGCTGCAGCTTCTGAAATCCTTAAAAATGGACAAGATACTTGACATAGGGTCTTTTTGGTGGTATATTTATTGTATGGGAATAAATGATAATGGCTACATCCGTGGACTGGTCGGCCCACTGGTAAGCAGAAAGGTAGGAACAAAGAACTACATTCAAGGTAGACCACATCGTGTGAAACAAAACGACGAAACGAAGAAAGCTGGTAAAGATTTTGGGCAGGCGAGTCGCGCAGGTGCTGCAATTAGGCAGGCTTTTGGGTTAGTGCATCAAGAGCTGCACGATGGACAAATGGGCAATCGCTTGAATCGACAGATTTATAGGGCAATGAAGACAAATATCAATGACGATAGGGGGACACTGTGCCTAAACAACTGTAGGCTCGACAGATTGGTAAATTTCCAATTTAACGAAAATTGCCATATGCAAGATGCGCTAAGTATTGATCCAACGGTTAACCTAACGGAGGAGAACCAGATCGAAATATCATTTCCAATATTTGACGTTAACCGAGCATTACTGCTGCCCAAAGATTGCAATGCTATCGCCTTTAAATTTCATACCTTTTCTTTTAATTTCAAAAAAAGGGAGTTTATAGAAGTAAAGGATGAAGAATGGGAAATCGATATCGTCTATGGACAGGATCCAATTCCGGCCAAGACGATCAGCATTCCATGCAAGGAATTTGTTGGTACACCCATCCTGGTTGGATTTACGATCATATATCTCCATAAAAATGGCCGACGGTGCAATGTGCTCAATGAAGTTGATTGCACGCCTGCAACTATTCTAGCTGCTTTCCAGTTATAAAAGTAACGCTAGCCCATACTTGTGTTTTTCCTTCCGGAGCGGATATCCATTTACCGCTCCTTTACCTCCATTTACCGACTTTTTTATTCCGTTGATCTAAATGTAATAAAATGGAATGCTGAGTTGTCTTACTTTTGAATCAGAATCTTAAAGGAAATGATGCAACAAAATCAAGATCCTTGCGACAATCAGAAAAGAGAAAAAAACTAACAATATAAAGTATAGCAATTATGAAAACTTTAGTAAAGACATTCGCAGCAGCAGCATTGATTACACTATCAACTTTCGCAATGGCAGCAGCAGACCCTGGTAAAGCATTGAACCTTTCTACAGCCGATTTAGCCATTGATAGTTATGTATCCGTAATGACAGAAGGTGCATCTCAGGGCGTAGAAAAATTGTTCGCATCCGAATTCAATCAAAAAGTCCAGGGGAAAGCTGCACGTACCAATAGCCGTTCGGAAGTCATTTCCTTCCTGAAAAAGCAAAAAGGTGAAAAATTGAACTGCAGCACAAGTACCGAGGTACTCGAGGAATCTGAAAACTATATGGTAGCGCGTATCACCATGAAGTTTGACGATTTCACGAAAACAGATCTAGTGACATTAATCAATGAATCGGGAACCTGGAAGGTTGCAAGCTCCGTAAACTCGTATAAATAGAAACTGTTTAATTAAATTCATATGTTTATTTTAGCCACGTCGGGATGATGTGGCTTTTTTATGTTTAATGCCTTTTGTCTTTATTAATCTTTATGTGCTTTTGAACTTATCAACAATGTTATTAACATGCTGTGGAAAACTGTTTTTACTCTCCACTTAATTGAAGCATCATCTTAATTATGTAAATTAGCTTGTATAATTATTATCCTACACATTTTATGAAATATTATTTAAATCAGTTGTTGAAATTCGCTTGCCTCATTGTACTATTGGTTTTTTGTCTGCAGGCTGCGGTAGCCCAAGATATCGATACAACATTTCATAAGAAAGATGGGGACGAGATAACAGCGAAAGACCCTGCCTATTTTAAACGTATCATTCGTTCTGTAAGTGAGCAAAATAAAAAATATTATGTTGTTGAAGAGTATTATATCAATAACAATACGATTAAGTTAAAAGGCACCAGCAAAGACGCCAGTTTCCCATTTAGGTTTCAGGGGCAGAAATCTCAGTTTTACGAAAATGGGGTGTTAAAGAGCCTTGAAAATTTCAGTGAACAGAGTGAACTGATCGATTCTGCATACTATTGGTACCCAAACCGTAAGCCTGAGTTGACGGTGTTTTACCCTAGCTCAATAGATAAAAGAGGCGACCGGATTGCAGAAAATCCTATTTATGTGGCTTATTTTGACTCGTTAACGAATAAAACCTTGACGGATGGAAATGGTTTAATTCGTCTACGTGAAGGCAGTGACGATAATTTTGAAGAGGGGAGGATGGTCAATAATTTGCGTGAGGGTGAATGGAAAGGTGCGGCAGATAACGGAACTTTTGTCGAAACGTATCATAAAGGAAAGTTATTAAAGGGCAGTAAAATAAAAGAAAATGGGGAGCTCGTTAACTATGATGCAAAGACCTATTTTGTGCAACCCGAATATCCTGGGGGTATATATAAGTTATTGAATTTTATTGCTAAAAATTATGACTATCCCAAAGAAGCCGTTAAAAATGGGGTAAGTGGAGTGGTGGAAATATATTTTGTGGTCGACAGAGATGGTCAAATTGAAGATATTAAACTAAAGAAAGATTTGGGATTTAATACGGGCGAGGCGGGTATCCGTGTTGTAAAGATGCTTAAAAAATGGAAACCAGGCATTCGGAGAGGGGAGGCTGTAAGGGTGGGGTATACCTTGCCCATACGGCTAAATCTTGCGCGTTAACGATAATAACTTTCGGATTTTATGTTATCCACAATTTTATTAACATAATGTGGATAACATAAAAGAAGTGTTTTGCAATCCCTAGCGATAAAATTAAACTTTATTTAACCGGTAAGTTTTTAACGATCCTGGATAATTGTTAATATTACCCCTGTATTAACAATTATGATGGGGTATTATTTGCATTTTGGACTGACATTCTTCTGTTTGCTGCTGTTCAATCTTTGCTTATCTAGCCTTTCTGCACAGGCTATGTTTACGACCTACCATAGGAAAGATGGAAAAGAAACAAAGCAACAAGACTCGGCTTATTTTTTAAGAGCAATTCATATCGATGCATTGGGAAAGGATAAAGTTTAGTGAATAGCGGAGTACTATCTACGCAATGAGTTACTAAAGCTAGATGCGATAAGTAAGAGTGTAGCACCATTCAATTTTCTAGGTAAAAAAATATGAATTATATGAAAATGACACACTCAAGGGTCTTGGGAACTTTAGTGATGAAAGTAAATTGATCGATTCGGCATTTTATCTATACCCCAACAATAGATTGAAAAATGATCGTATTTTATCCAAGCTAACTTAAGAAGGAAAAGGAGCTGCTGAAGAAGCCGATCTATGTGTGTGTATATGGCTCTTTGAACAATAAAAAGCTTAGCGAATGTAAACCTGGTATGCTACGTGGTGAGCGTGTACGGGTTGGCTATACATTGCCTATAACGTTAAATATGAGTGCGATATAATCAAAAGTATTTAAAAAAATAACAGCCTTCCATTTGGAAGGCTGTTATTTTTTTAAATACTTTATACGCTATTTTTTTAAAGCTGCAGCACCTTTGATGATTCCTTCTACAACGGCAGGATCCTGAAGTGTCGAAGTATCACCTACATTGGCGATATCGTCTTCGGCAATCTTGCGTAAGATACGACGCATGATCTTTCCTGAACGTGTTTTTGGTAGATCATCAACAAATTGGATAATGTCTGGTTTAGCAATCGGACCGATAATACGTGAAACAGTTTCCATGATATCCTTTTTGGTGGCTTCTGCATCGGTATGGTGATTCGCAATGACATAAGCATAGATACCTTGTCCTTTTACAGGATGCGGATAACCGACAATGGCAGATTCAACAACGTCAGCGTGCATATTGATCGCATTTTCCACTTCTGCCGTACCAATGCGGTGACCCGAAACGTTTAATACATCATCTACACGACCTGTGATTTTGTAATAGCCTTCTGGACTACGGAAACATCCATCGCCCGTAAAATACATATCCTTATACGTCGAGAAATAGGTTTGACGACAGCGGTCATGGTCCCCCCATGTCGTGCGTAGCATACCCGGCCAAGGGAACTTGATACATAGGTTTCCTGTGACATCATTGCCTTCGATTTCTTTTCCATTCTCATCCATCAAAGCGGGTTGAATGCCCGGCATCGGGAACATGGCATAACTTGCTTTTTCCGGTGTTACTCCGGCCAATGAAGTGATCAAATGGCCTCCATTCTCTGTCTGCCAATAGGTATCAACAATAGGACAATTCTTTTTCCCAACTTTTTCGTTAAACCAGTTCCAGGCTTCTTCGTTGATTGGCTCGCCTACAGACCCCAAAACACGTAAAGAGGACAGGTCGTTTTTGTCGACAAATTCGTCGCCAAAAGCCATCAATGAACGCAAAGCAGTAGGGGATGTATAGATAATATTGACTTTGAACTTATCAACAATGTCCCAATAACGGCTCGCATCCGGGAAGGTTGGAATACCCTCAAACATTAAAGAAGTAGCTCCTTGTGATAACGGTCCGTAAACGATGTAACTGTGTCCTGTAATCCAGCCGATATCTGCTGTACAGAAAAATACATCGTTTGGCTTATATTGAAACGTATTCATAAAGGTATAGCCTGTATACACCATATAACCGCCACAAGTGTGTACTACACCCTTAGGTTTACCTGTGGACCCCGATGTATAAAGGATGAATAAATTATCTTCAGCATCCATCTCTTCTGCTGGACATGCTGGATTTCCTTGTGTTTCTACTTTTTTGATCTCATCTTCCCACCATACGTCACGTCCTTTGATCATCGATACCGGTGTACGCGTACGTGTTAAAACAATTACTTTTTCAACAGTGTCACATTGCATTAAAGCATCGTCCACAATGTTTTTTAAACCAATGGTTTTATTGCCGCGGTAACTACCATCTGAAGTGACGATCAGTTTGCATTCTGCATCGACGATACGATCAGCAATAGATCGTGCTGAAAAGCCACCAAACACCACCGAGTGGATAGCGCCGATACGAGCACAGGCTAATACAGCAATAACCAATTCAGGAACCATTGGCAAGTAAATACATACCCGGTCCCCTTTTTTGATGTTATTATTTTTAAGTACGTTGGCAAATTGCTCTACCTTTTGTAGTAATTGCTTATAGGAAAGAATGCGGTGCGCTTCATTTGGATCATTAGGTTCCCAGATGATGGCTGGTTTATCACCATTAGCATAAATATGGCGATCTAGACAGTTTTCTGTAATATTTAATTTAGCACCCTCAAACCATTTGACATTGGGTTCCTCAAAGTTCCAGTTCAACACTTTATTCCATTTTCTCTTCCAGAAAAAATGATCTGCAATGCTCGCCCAAAACTCCTCAGGTTGTTCTACACTTCGCTTATATTCACTTTGATATTCTTCAAATGATTTTATTTGTAGGCTCATCGTTATTAGGATTATTATGAATTATTTTAATTTATATTGTTATCGTTGCGAAATTGTTTTTGATATTTCGATTTCGGTGTACAATTTAGCGGTTTTTGCCCATTTTATCAAAAAATTGATGTTTAATATAATGTTAAACTACTTTTATCTATAAGATTGTTATCTTGCATCAAGATTTTTCAAGATGTCTTTTCTAAGAAAGCTATTCTATATTACAATCTATACAAATCTTCTGATCGCCATGGCGGCCATGGCACAATGCGCATTGACTTATATCATATTTGAACGGTCTATCAATTGGTATATCGTTTTAGTAGAAGGAACGGCGACCTTGCTACTCTATAATTTTAGCCTGTGGTGGTCCAAACCAAAGCACCCAAAAGAATCAAAATTCCCCCGGACACGCTGGATCTTTAATCATGAATGGGTCATGTGGTTAAACAATGGTATCGCTTTGCTTGTGCTTGGTTATTGCTTGTGGCATATACATCTGTACTCTTTTTTGTTTTTGGGATTTATTGGAATCCTGAGTCTACTATACGGAATGCCTCTATTTACCTTCCGTGATCGCAAAGTGGGCCTTCGACAGATACCCGGGGCCAAGATTTTTCATATTGCGCTGGTCTGGGTCTGCAGCAGTGTGGTGCTCCCTTATGTGGAACTAGCCAACATCGGTGTCACAATAGATCAGTGGGTTTTTATTGCGCTCTGCGGATTGAAGTTTATATTTTTGGTTATCTGTACATTGCCTTTCGATATTCGGGATATCCAACAGGATTCCTATTATCATCTACGGACTTTACCTAATATGCTGGGCGAACAAAAAGCTAAAAATCTAACCTATGGGCTACTAGGCCTTCATTGTATTTTGGTTTTGTGTGTACCCTATGCCGTACCTATTAAAATCGGATTGATTCTGACCAACGTACTTATATTTGCCTTGCTTAAGTTGGCTGTTTTCAAAACAAAAGACCATTACCACTACGCTTATCTACTGGACTGTAGCTTGGTGCTTCAGTTTCTGATTGTTGTTGTTGTCGGTATCTTTAGCCCCGGAACCTGATTTTTTAGAGCTTTCAAGAGCAATGGCTTACTTTACTCTCCTGCACCTGTATGAATAGGGGATGCTTAATTGATTACTTGCTCGCTTGCTCGCATGATTGATTGAAGATTTTGGCAAATAACTCTTTGCCAAAATTAAGACGCCAAAAAGGCGATGATCTTATCTGCGGCGACTTCCGACAATTTATAATAACTTTCAAAGGTCCATCCGGCAACGTGCGGCGACAAGATTACATTGTCTCTACGGATAAGATCTGCATACCAGCTCTGTTCGGCGAGTTTTGGGAACTTTTCTACGGGCAACACATCAAATGCTGCTCCGATAATGGAACCGGAATCAAGGCCGTTAAGCACTGCTGGAACTTGTACAATACCGCCTCGGGCCCCTAATAAAAAGAAAATAGGTTTTTCAAATTTAGCCAGATAATCCACATCAATCATACCTCTTGTTTCATCCGTTAAGGGGATATGGAAACTGATCACATCGGCTTCTTTGCAGATCTTTTCCATGTCTGCTGCCGATGCATATTGATCCGTATAGTCGATTCGATATTTATCATAGGCAAGTACCTGTACATCAAAACCGGATAATTTTTTTGCCATGGCCATACCATTGTGTCCATAGCCGATCAAACCTACAGTACGCCCCTTAAGCTCATATCCACGATTGGCCTCACGCAGCCACTGCCCAGATCGTATTTGTTGGTCCCCACGATTCAAATTGTTCATTAGACTAAGCAACATACCGATCATATGTTCACCTACAGCATCCCGATTGCCTTCATTGGCCGGAATTAACAGCACTTCTCTTTGCGTAGCAATTGTATCGTCGATATTGTCCATCCCAGCACCAGCACGAGCAATAAAGCGGAGGTTTGGCGCCAAGTCAAAAAAAGCTTTATCTACCTGAAATTTGGAACGGATAACCATACCGGAGTAATTAGCGATAATTTTTTCAGCTTCTTCTCGGCTGATATCAGGTTGATAATTGTAGGCGATCCCCGCCTGTTCGAATTTCTCAAGCATGATTTCATGAATGTCGTCGACGATCAAAATAGTAGTTTTCATTCCATTTTTTTTATGTGGCACTGATCAGTGAATACCGTTGCTGTGTAGTACGATGATTTAGATCCCAGCGTCATGATTATGGTTGATTTGCATAAAATCTACAGACAGTAATTTATTTAACTGCTGTTGTTTCATGCGGTTGGGCATTATTTTCATGCAAAAATTTCGCATTCCTATCAGGAATGGATTTTCCCATTGTGCTATTTTTCCTATTCTCCAGGAAGTATTACAGATATAATTTACCCGATCCAATCGTCTTTTTTCGAATCGTTTGAAGGCCAAATTAATGGAATCGGAGCTTTGGAGTTCGTTTATCAGCACAGCAACATCTTCAATAGCCTGACAGGCTCCCTGGCCCAAGTTGGGCGTCGTCGCATGTCCTGCGTCACCCAATAACAGGATATTGTCAAAAGCGAGTTGTTGAAGTGGTGTGATGTCAATAATGTCATTTGCGATTAATTCGCTATCTTTTGTCTCCAACAGGATCGTTGGAATAGGGGCATGATAATCTTTAAAATTTTCGAGAAGCTCCTTTGTTTTCCATCTTTTTAAGACCGGATTTTGTGCCTCAGTATTAATGCAGGCGTACCAATAGATCCGGTTATTGACAAGTGGGGTCATTCCAAAGCGTCCTTTGCTGCCCCAGGTTTCTGTTCCTTTACCGAGCTGTATGCTGCTATTGTCAATGGTTGCCCGCCAGCAGGTGTAGCCCGAATAACGAGGTGCAGAGCCCGGTATGAGTTGTTGTCGTAGTGCTGAATGTACACCATCGGCAATCAAAAGGGTTTGCCCCTGTACATGGCTTCCATCTGCAAAATAAACATGAATATCTTCGCCCGCTCGTTCAAAGGAAACGGCGCGTTTGCCGAGATGAACTTGCCCCTTCGGAATTTTGGATAATAGAAACTGATGCAGGTCTGCCCGGTGGATAGCGAAGTTGTCCTGCTGATATTTTTGGCTGATTGACCTAGTGTCTGGTTCAACAAGAATATTTCCCTTTTGATCCAAGACATTGTAGGATGCCAGGTAATGCCCTAACGGGACGATTTCATCTTTCAATCCTAAATGTTCCAAAGCCTGCATGGCGTTGGCTGCGAGCCCGAATCCGGCACCTATGCCTTTGAGTTCAATGGTACTTTCATAGACATGTGCCTCAATGCCTAGTTTTGCAAGCCCTATTGCAGCACATAATCCAGCGATACCTCCGCCTACGATAATCCATGTGCTGTTCGTCGAATGCATATTAAAGACTGTTTGCTATTTCGTTTGTTAAACCGACAAAATCATCTACCGTCAATCGTTCTGCGCGTAGTTCGTACAGTGGGTTGTCAGACATTTTATCTTTCGGAACAACACCCGAAAGTGAGTTGCGGAGGGTTTTACGACGTTGATTGAAACCTGCTTTAACAACACGCCAAAATAATTTCTCATCACAATTCAATTGTTCCCTGTCGTTGCGTGTCATGCGAATCACGCCCGACAATACTTTTGGCGGTGGATTGAATGCTCCTGCCTTTACAGTAAACAGGTATTCTACTTTATAATACGCCTGTAAAAAGACACTCAAGATGCCATATTCTTTACTTCCTGCTTTGGCAGTACAGCGTTCAGCGACCTCTTTCTGGAACATCCCCGCCATTTGAACAACACGATGCCGCTCATCCAAAATTTTAAAGAGAATCTGGGAGGAGATGTTGTACGGAAAATTGCCGATAACGGCCATTTTCTCGCCAAAATACTGTGAAAAGTCAAGGTTCAGGAAATCACCGTGAATCAATCGCTTACCCAACTGGGGATATTTATCGTCCAAATAAGCAATGGATTCATCATCCACATCGATCAAATAAGTTTCATAATCTTCCTTCTGCAAGAGAAAATCTGAAAGTACCCCCATTCCCGGGCCAACTTCAAGCACCTGGTTAAAACCCAATTTAGGATCCAATGCTTCCACAATCTTTTGTGCAGCATTTTTATCGTTCAAGAAATGCTGTCCTAAATGTTTTTTTGCTCTTACTGTGCTCATGTTGCAAAAGTAAAAAATAAATAAGTGAAAAGTTATTCTAAGAAAAAAATCCCTATTTTTGAATCAAAGCATTTAAACAGAATGAGCGATAAATTAAAAATCGGAATTACCGTAGGCGATATTAACGGCATTGGACTTGAAGTTATCATTAAATCTTTGGTAGATCAGCGGATGTGTGATTTCTTTACGCCGGTGGTTTACGGAAATACAAAGGTTGCTTCTTTTCATCGTAAAGCGATCGGAGTAAATGATTTTAGTTTTAACGTGATCAATGATGCTGAGCAGGCGCATTCCAAAAGAGCAAATATGATCAATTGCTGGCAGGAAGACGTGAAGATTTCGTTGGGTGAAGAAAATGAGATCGGCGGTAAATATGCTTTCCTTTCGTTGCAGAAGGCTGTTGAAGACTTGAAAGCCGGCAAGATTGATGCTTTAGTAACTGCCCCAATCAATAAGCATAATATTCAACAGGAGGGATTTCAATTTCCGGGCCATACCGAATACCTGCAGGCCAAAGTAGAGGCTGATGATGTATTGATGTTTATGGTTTGTGACGAATTACGTATCGGTGTGGTAACAGGTCATATTCCGCTGCATGAGGTTGCGGCGAATATTACCGAAGAAGCAATTCTTAAAAAGCTAGCCCTGATGAATGATTCGTTGAAGAAAGATTTTTGGATTGAAAAACCTAAGATCGCAGTCTTGGGGCTTAATCCACACGCTGGCGATCATGGGATTATTGGTACCGAAGATGATCAGATCATTAGACCTACAGTAGAGAAAGCAAATGAGCAGGGGATCTTCTGCTTTGGTCCATATCCTGCCGATGGATTCTTCGCAAAAGGTGCTTATGAGAAATTCGATGCGGTACTCGCGATGTACCATGACCAGGGTTTAATTCCTTTTAAACATATTGCCAAAGGTGCCGGTGTAAACTTTACGGCTGGTCTACCTATCGTACGTACATCGCCTGATCATGGTACAGGCTATGATATTGCTGGAAAAAACTTAGCTTCTGAAAGCTCTTTTATCGAGGCTATTTTCTCGGCTTTACATATTGTAAAACGCCGCCGCGAACAGGCCGAATTGCTTAAAAATCCACTTGCTTTCCGTAAGTTATCCAAAGATAGAGACTAAGTTGCAGTCTTACTTTTTTTAGGGACAAGGATAAAGAGGGTTGATTTAATCTGTAAGCTCGCCGTTTACAGTGTCAACGTCTTTGATCCTTGTTCAATTGTCTCTAATTCCAATACAAAAAAAATTGTTACTTTTGCAAACTGTTTGGTTTTTTACCTGCTGTTCTAACTATGTACGATAATTTACAACATCCAATATTTTCAATCATTAAGGAACTCGCCGAGACAACAAATACAGAATGTTATGTCATCGGGGGGTATGTTCGCGACTATATTATGAAGCGCCCTTTTAAGAATGATGTGGATATTGTGGTCGTCGGCAGCGGCATTGAATTTGCGACTTTACTGGGTGATAGGCTACATACTAAAGTTGCTGTCTACAAAAATTTTGGTACAGCCATGCTGGTTTATGAAGGACTCAATGTGGAGTTCGTCGGTGCCCGAAGGGAATCCTATCGTGCTAACTCGCGTAAGCCTATTGTGGAAGACGGTACCTTAACCGATGATCAAAATCGGCGTGACTTTACGATCAACGCGATGGCGTTTTCATTGAATAAAGCAGATTATGGTACTTTAGTGGATCCATTTAACGGAGTTCAAGATCTCGAACAGCGTATTATCCGAACTCCTCTAGATCCGATAGAAACGTTTTCCGATGATCCACTGCGTATGATGCGGGCTATCCGCTTTGCGACACAGCTCAATTTTAAAATCGCGATTGATGCGATCAAAGCGATTAGTGATACCAAAGAGCGAATAAAGATTATCTCCAAAGAACGTATTATCGATGAAATCAATAAGATTATTCTCTCACCCAAACCGTCAGTTGGTTTTAAATATCTTTTTGATACTGGTCTCCTGGAATTGATATTTCCGGCCATGTATAATTTGCACGGGGTTGATGTCATTGATGGCAAAGGCCATAAAGATAATTTCTACCACACGCTGGAGGTGCTGGATAATGTATGTGAATTGTCTGAAGACCTTTGGTTACGATGGGCCGCGATTATGCATGATATTGCCAAACCGGCAACAAAGCGTTTCGATAAAAAGCTCGGCTGGACCTTTCATGGGCACGAAGATCGTGGTGCCCGTATGGTACCAAAGCTTTTTGCTGAATTGAAGTTGCCGCTCCATGAGAAAATGAAATTTGTGCAGAAGCTGGTGCAATTGCATCTTCGGCCTATTGTCTTGGCGCAGGATATCGTAACGGATTCTGCCGTACGCCGTCTTTTGTTTGAAGCAGGTGATGATATTGAAGCCCTGATGATGTTATGCCATGCTGATGTTACCACAAAAAATGAGTTTAAAAAGAAAAAATATCGTCAGAATTTTGAACTTGTCAAACAGAAATTGAAGGATGTCGAAGAACGGGACAAGGTTCGGAACTGGCAGCCGCCGATCAGTGGAGAGGATATCATGATCCTATTTGGCTTAGCGCCAGGGCGTACTGTAGGGCAGCTGAAAAATTTGATTCGCGAGGCTATTTTGGAGGGCGATATTCCAAATTCCAGAGTCGAGGCTTATCAATTCTTGGTGAAAAAAGCAGGGGAAATGAACCTGACGATCAAACAAGAAATCCCATTGGAAATTTCCAATTCTTAAAATATAGTATTAATTTTAGAGGGTTAAAAGAAGAAAATAGCAGAGATGGCAATTTATAGATTTAGAGTTACTTTTGAGGATTATGAAGATGTATATCGTGAGATCGACATGCCTTCTAAAAGTACATTTATAGACCTACATGAGGAAATCCATAAATCTACAGGTTATGCTGCAGATGCATCTTCCTCGTTCTATGTGAGCAATGATCAGTGGAAAAAAGGAACAGAGATTGCATTCAAGCCTACACAACGTAAAAAAGATGCTGAGGTATTGTTGATGGAGAATATCCGTTTAAGTAAGTTTATCGATGATCCACATCAGAAATTTTACTACGTTTACAATTTTGATCGCCCTTATGATTTCCAGGTTGAACTGATCAAAATCTTGAAAGAAGAGGATGGGAAGGAATACCCGGCGCTGTTTAAGTCCATCGGCCAGGTTCCTAAAACCATGACTGCGGCTAATTTTCCGGTCTCAGATGCTGTTGAAGAGGACGATTACGTGGAGGAAGACGATACGCAATATGGCGTCGATGACGAAGACGAACTGGATGGCTTCGACAATGATGGTGATGATGAGGAAGAGGGTGAAGAAGGTGAGGAGCGTGAAGAATCCAACGGCTACGAAGACGAATATTAATGAAGAAGACTTTTACAGGTTCTTTTCGGCCTGTGAAGTACTATATTATGGCAAATAAAAAAACATTGATAGCCATTGTGGGGCCAACTGCCGTTGGTAAGACTACAATGGCTATTTCATTGGCACAATATTTTAATACGGCGATCATTTCTGCTGATTCCCGTCAGTTCTATCGGGAAATGTCTATTGGTACAGCAAAACCAAATCCAGAGGAACTTGCTGCTGCCCCCCATTATTTCATTGATTCACACTCCATCACGCAGGAATATTCTGCAGGAGATTTTGAACGTGAAGCTCTATTGAAACTGGAAGAACTATTTCAATTGCATGACGTCGTCATTATGGTAGGTGGATCGGGCCTGTTTGTACGGGCCCTGTGCGAAGGATTGGATGATCTGCCCAAGGCGGGGGATGAAGTGCGCGAGCGACTTAATCATGAACTTGCAGTATTGGGATTGGAGGCCTTAAAAGACCGATTGAAAAGAATTGATCCTGCATATTTTGAAACGGCAGACATCGATAATCCACAACGTGTCGTCAGGGCGCTTGAAGTTTTTGAGGCGACAGGTAAACCGATGTCATTTTACCATAAGAAAGATGTCGAGAAAAGACCTTTTGATATTCTTACCATTGGCTTGAATATGGATCGGGCAAAGTTGTATGAAAGGATCAATTTACGTGTCGATCTGATGATGAAAAATGGCTTGCTGGACGAAGTAAAAGCTTTACTTCCTTTCAGAACGAAGCCTGCATTGCTCACTGTTGGTTATGCCGAGTTGTTTGATTATCTTGATGGCAAGCAGTCTTTGGCGGAAGCGACCGAAAAAATCAAACAAAATTCGCGACGTTATGCCAAGCGACAGATTACATGGTTTAAAAAATATGGTTATACGCATTGGTTTCAATCCCAGGAAACTGCCGCTATCATTGATTTTATTCAAAAGGAGCTGAGGGGAGAACATTCCTAAGGATCTGATAGGAGAGAACTTGGGGTTATCGGCGAAAATTCAAATGAAGCATCGCAGATTCAAATCAAGCATATGGCCTGTGTTTCAAAACATACCTATCGTATACAGGCAATTTAAATAGATGAAATAAAAAAGCCTTTGTTATGAATAACAAAGGCTTTTTTATTTCATCTTGGAAATTACTTCACTAAATAGTTCCATCCGAATGGATCTTCTACTTTACCATAACGCAAGTCGTTGAGGTAATTCAAGACACGATTTGAAAACTCGCGGCCCTCTACTGGCGGCAAGTGATAATCTTGTCCTTCAAAACCAATACGGCTGATATCCGTAATTGTGGCTGCAGTACCAGCTGCAAAAGCTTCCGTTACTGTACCGGCTTTAATACCGTCGATGAGTTCTTGAATAGATACCTTTCTCTGCTCGGCTTTGTAACCCCATTTCTCTGCCAATTCCATAATTGTACGGCGTGTTACACCGTGTAAGATTGTATCACCATGTGGTGTGATAATCGTATCTCCAATGCGGAAAATAAGGTTTGCCGTACCTGCTTCTTCAATGTATTTATGTTCAGAAGCATCTGTCCACATAATTTGATCATAACCTTCGTCATTGGCCAATTGTGTTGGGTAAAGCGATAGGGCGTAGTTACCTGCATTTTTAGAAAAACCAACACCACCCTCTGCTGCACGTGTATAGTAGGTCTCCACTTTTAAGCTGATCGCTTTGCTGTAATATGCGCCTACAGGGCCGGTGATAATGATAAATTTGTATGACTTAGAAGGATGTACACCTAATGCCGCTTCTGTTGCGAACATAAAAGGACGGATGTACAATGATGAACCTTCTTTTGCCGGGATCCAGTTACGGTCGATGTCCAATAGTTTGCTTAGGCCATCCATAAAAATCTCCTCTGGCACCTCCGGCATTTGAAGACGTGCGGCAGATTTGTTAAATCTTTCCCAGTTTCTGTCCGGACGGAAGATACTCACTGTTCCATCTGCAAATTTATAAGCTTTGATTCCTTCAAAGATCGCTTGACCATAATGTAAAGCGGACATCGAAGGACTGATACTGATATCTCCATAAGGGACGATGCTGACATCTTTCCATTCACCGTCATCATAGTTTGCGACCAGCATGTGGTCGGATAAAATCTTTCCGAATTTTAGATTGTCGAAATCTACTTGCGAGAGTCTTGAATTTTGAGTTGGCTCTACGCGAATTGAATAGTTCTCTGTCGCGTTCATCTTATTTTTTAATTACTTAGGCTAAGTTAGGAAAAAAATGAAATATAAGTTGCACGTATAACTGTATAATTTACCTGCTTGGCTATGCCTTTTATTTCGGACAGTTGTTCCCTATTTTACTACACTTTTTTTTGAAATGGAAGAATTTCACTTCACATCTCTCGATTAGTCTGTATTAATAATTAAATGTGTTAATTTTTTATTAATTAATACGATCCTTTCATATTATGGCATAAAGTTTGGCTGTAAAGAATGCGGTCCTTTAGATGGGCATTCTGGTCCGCAGTAACGCTATAAAATCACTTATCATAAAAATAAACTTAGTATGGAATTGACGCACAGTCTAAACAAAAGTAACGAAGTAGCAGCAGGCGATAATCGCTCCTTGTTACAGGGTGATGTTGAAGTTCAGAAGAAAGGTATTTCTATGAATTTTATTCTTGGTTTTTTTGTTTTTTTATATAAAACGGCAATTAAACCTTAACAAACCTCCATTATAGTCTAAGCTTTCTTTAGCTTATCAACCAGACGAACTCACAGCAGTTCTTTAAAACAACAAAATTCAGCAATACGAGATTAGCCAAAATAAGGGAATCCAAAAATTTTGGCTAATCTCCAGCCGGAGACCGCGCTATTATTCGGTCTGTATGCCGTATTTTCAGTCAGTACGTGGTATTATTCGGCGAGTATTTTCAGGAGCGGCTCGAGATATTCGCGGCTGTTACTCAATCTTGGAACCTTATTTTGTCCACCTAGCTTACCTCTTGATTTCATCCATTTATAGAATGTATCTTCGGGCGCATTGTGTACAATAGGCGGTCGAAGCGCCATATTCTTAAAACGTTTGGCGTCATAATCCGAATTGATTTCACGGAGTTTAGCATCCAATATTTCACAAAAACGCTTGAAATCATTGGGCTGTTGTTCAAATTCGATCACCCATTCGTGTGCTCCGGCCTCGGCATCTTTAAAATAGACCGGTCCAGCGGTATAATCTCTGATACGTGCCTGTGTCAATTTGCTCGCTTCGGCCAAGGCTTGTTCGGCGTTGTCAACAATAACCTCTTCGCCAAAAGTGTTAATATATTGTTTGGTTCGTCCGGAGATCTGAAAACGATACGGAGACAATGAAGTAAACCTGATGGTATCTCCGATTTTATAACGCCACAAACCCGCATTGGTTGAAATGATCAATGCATAGTTTTTGCCAAGCTCCACCTGATCCAAACGTAAGGTTGACGGATTTTCTTCGTGCATTCGTTCAGTAGGTAAGAATTCGTAATAAATACCATAATCTAGCATGAGCAGAAGATCTTCCGAATCAGATTGATCCTGTAAGCCAAAATATCCTTCTGAGGCATTATAATTCTCGAGATAATACATGTTGTCCGAAGGGATCAATTTTTGGAATTGCTCGCGGTAAGGTTTGAAGCTCACTCCGCCATGTCCATAAAATTCTAGATTTGGCCATACCTCAAGCAAGTTGTCTTTGCCTGTAATCTCCAGAATACGTTTGGCCATAACAATATTCCATGTCGGTACGCCAGCTAAGCTCGTTACATTTTCTTTGAGTGTAATTTGGGCAATCTGCTCAATTTTCTCTTCAAAGTTTGGGTTTAAAGTAACCTCCATATTGGGCGTTCGCTTAAATTCGGCCCAGAAAGGAAGGTTACGGATTAGGATTGAAGAAAGATCCCCGTAATAGGAATCCGGACTGAAATTGTTGATCTGTGAAGAACCGCCAATAACAACAGATTTTCCCGTAAATACGCGGTTTTCGGGTCTATTATGACAATAGATTGTAAGCATATCCTTACCGCCCTGGAAGTGACACTCTTCGAGTGCTTCCTCACTAACGGGAATAAATTTGCTACGATCAGATGTGGTACCCGAGGATTTGGCAAACCATTTGATATCAGAAGGCCACAGGATATTTTGTTCGCCTTTTATCATGCGATCAACGTAACCCTTAATATCATCGTAGTCCTGTATCGGGACACGTTCTTTGAAGATTTCTGGCGTTAATATACTTGTATAGTCGTATTTTTTTCCCCATTCCGTTGCTTCAGCAGTGGCAATTAAACTCTGAAACCATTCTTCCTGTACATCATGTGGGTACTTCATGAAAAGTTCAATCTGGTGAATTCTTTTTTTCATGAACCAAGTAAAAATGGAGTTTAATAAGGCCATAGGGGGAGGGATTCTTTAATCTTTAAAATTTTTTCCTTCTTAATTCAAAATGTCGACCGAGATAGAATTTACGGGCAAGTTCATTATCTGCAATTTCCTCAGGGGTACCCGTCAGCATAATCTTTCCTTCGGTCAGGAGGTAGGCCCTGTCCGTAATAGATAGGGTTTCCTGGACGTTGTGGTCGGTAATTAAGATGCCGATATTACGGGTTTTAAGCTTGGCTACGATCGTTTGAATTTCTTCTACAGCGATCGGGTCAACCCCTGCAAAAGGTTCATCGAGAAGAATAAAGGATGGATTAGCAGCTAATGCTCGCGCAATTTCGGTACGTCGACGCTCACCACCGGACAACAAATCACCTCTGTTTTTACGGACACGGTGTAAGCTGAATTCTGTGAGTAGTTCTTCCAGTTTTGCCAGACGTTCTTCCTTATTCGGATAATGGATTTCTAATACCGCCAGGATGTTGTTTTCTACGGAGAGCTTCCGAAAAACTGATGCTTCCTGAGCGAGATAGCCTATCCCACGTTGCGCGCGTTGGTACATCGCATCCTGCGTAATCTCCTGATCGTCGAGAAATACTTTCCCTTCGTTGGGCTTGATAAGACCAACAATCATATAGAATGAGGTCGTTTTTCCTGCCCCATTAGGGCCCAATAACCCGACAATCTCTCCTTGTTCCACATGAAAGGAAACATTGTTGACAACGGTACGCTGCTTGTATTTTTTTATGAGATGTTCTGCCTTTAAAATCATCTTCGTGGAATGTCTTGTGTTGTATGTATCTGTTCAATAGGACTAATTAAAACCCTCGCCATTCTTTTATGCCTGGTATCTAATCCAGTATGAGGGTTTTATGCCTGACCAAATCTTGTGTAAATATATTTAATATCTTCTTACTAATGCAATACTAATACTTAATCCCTTTGATGTTGAGCTGTAAGTTTCTTTTGTTGCGCCACACATTCTCTTCAATGCTGTAGCAGATGTCGAAACTTTGCCCAGAATTGATATGTGTGATATGCTCTGCCAGTCCAAAACCGATACAGTCAAATGAAGGAGAGTCTTCTTGAACAACCGTCATCTTGAGGTGATTGGTGCCTACAATAAAAGCCTGTCCTACGGCATTTACCTTTTTACTAAGGAAAATAGGGGATTCATTTTGGGGGCCGAAAGGTTCAAACTGCTGGAGAATACGGAAGAACTTGGCGTCGATATCCTTCAACGCTAACTTTGCATCGATCAAAATTTCTTGAGTCAGCATTTCAGGACTGATACGTCGCGATACCACTTCCTCAAAACGATCCTGGAATAGCGTGACATTATCTAAGGACATCGTTAGTCCGGCAGCATATTTATGACCACCAAATTGCTCCAATAGATCGGCGCATTCGCTTAAGGCTTCATACAAGTCAAAGCCCAGTACCGAACGGCAGGAACCTGCAATATGACCATTTGTTTCGGTCAATATAATCGTCGGACGGTAATATTTTTCGGTCAGTCGGGAAGCGACGATACCAATGACCCCCTTGTGCCAGTCGGCTTTATACAATACCGTGGATTTTCGGCTTTTAAGAAGAACATTATCCTCAATCAGTGCAAGCGCTTCTTCTGTTATTTTGAGATCAAAGTCTTTACGTACATTGTTTTGATCGTCTATGCTCGAACTGAAATCTTTGGCTTCCTGTAGCGATTTGGAGATCAAAAGTTTGACGGCGTCCTTGGCATGGTCTATTCTGCCCGCAGCATTAATGCGTGGGCCGATCTGGAACACGATGTCATTAACTGTAAAGATCTTCGTTCGATTGTTTGATAAATCAATCAGTGCCTTTAGTCCGACGCAGGGATTCGTATTGAGTTTGATGAGGCCAAAGTGGCTGAGTATTCTATTTTCACCGGTTATAGGAACAATGTCCGAAGCGATACTCACGGCTACAAGGTCCAAAAACTGGTAGCAGGCGTTGATATCCATACCATTGGTCAGTATAAAAGCCTGAATAATCTTAAAGCCTATTCCACAACCTGAAAGTTCTTTGTAGGGATATTCACAGTCTGCACGCTTGGGATCTAATACGGCATAGGCTTTGGGAAGTTCCTCACCGGGAAGGTGGTGATCGCCAATGATAAAATCAATTCCTTTACTGTTTGCGTAATCGATTTTATCGATTGCCTTGATACCGCAGTCCAATGCAATAATTAAGCTGAAACCATTTGCTTTGGCATAATCAATACCCTGTGTGGAGATTCCATAGCCTTCGGCATAGCGGTCTGGAATATAAAACTCCAGTTGGCTATGAAATTCCCTGAAAAAACTATAAACAACGGCAACAGCTGTTGTACCATCTACATCATAGTCTCCATAGATGAGTATTTTTTCTTTGTTGCCAATGGCTTGGATGATCCGGGTGATGGCTTTTTCCATGTCCCGCATCAAAAATGGATCGTGCAAATCCGATAATTGAGGCCTAAAAAACTGCTTTGATTCGTCAAAAGTCTCCACTCCTCTGCTCACGAGCAACTCTGCCAATACAGTGTTGATGTTTAATTCCTCGCGCAGTTTGTTGGTTATTTTGACATCAGTTTTAGATTTTAGTACCCACCTTTTTTGCATATCTTTGCACAATATTTTAAGTGTAAATATACGTTTTAAGGCTGGACTTACCTAATTCCTAAACCCGGTATTGATCCGCTGTTGCTTAACGTGCATATTCCCAATGTTTTAAATATGGTGCAGGCTTATTCTTTATATGAAGGTTCTTTTTCCGTAGATAAGAGTAGAAAATTTATTCCCTTTGACCCCCTGATAGATGACCCTAAGGACCGACCCGGTGCGATGTTTATCCATGTCCATCCCTTCTTGATCCAAACGAATGCCGGACTTGTGCTCTGTGATACCGGTCTTGGCTATGCCGATGATAGTGGCGTGCTACAACTGCATCATAATATCCGTAAGGCTGGCTTTGAACCGGAAGATGTAAAATATGTACTGATGTCTCATCTTCATAAGGATCATGCTGGAGGGATGGTCACATTTGAAAACGGAATGGGACGCATCGCATTTCCCGAAGCCGAATATATTGTTCAGCGTGGCGAATGGGAAGATGCCTATTCAGGTATCTCCAGTTCGTACAGGACCGAGATTTTTGATGTGATTCAACGCAGTGGAAATTTAGTTCTGGTGGAAGGTGAAGGAAGAATAAATGCAGAAATCAGCTATGCGCTCAATGGAGGACATACAGCGCATCATCAGGCATTTCATATTCAAACAGGCGATCAGCACTATTTCTTTGGTGGAGATGTATTACCTGAGCCCGAAGAAATTTTCCATAATTATGTCGCCAAATATGATTTTGATGGTCGGCGCTCCAAAGCGTTGCGTCAGGAGTATTGGGCTGAAGGTGCAGCAGCAGGCTGGATTTTTTTATTTTACCATTCAAAAAATATCACCATTGGCCGTAGTCAGCTCCGGGAAGATGGAAGCTATAAACTGATTGATGCGAAGTCGTAGCTTTTATAGGCTTGATCAATCATGGAATCGTGAAAAAAAGGGTCGGCCTAAACTATAGCAAGTTTAGGCCGACCCCTTTTATTCGAAACTGTAGTATACACTAATCTACATTTATTTCGATAGCTGTAATCGTTAGGTTTGTATCATCTGCCAAGTTGACCATAAAGATCTGGTCATCGAGATCTTCCCTAAAGAACTGTACTTCGATCCATTGTCCATCGGGTTTTGTGATATCAAAAGTTGATTTTCGGCCTTCGATATCCAAATTCACCGTTCCACTCTTTTTGTTAAGGGATTGGATCCGAAATCTGAGTTTTCCGATCACAACGCGATCACTTGAGAAAGAGAACTTATTTTTTCCAATTTCTTTGTAGTGAAAGTAGGCAGGCATCCGAATATTTCGTCCCTGTACTATCGCTGTAATATTTGCTTTTGACGTATTTTCTGAAGGCTGAAACTGTGTCGTTAGCCAGGATTCTGAAATAAGGTTTTTGGGGATAAACTTGTCGCTTTCCATATACAGGAGAATGCTATTAAGTAATTGTTGTGCTGCTGGACGATTTGCGAGATCATTGGTGAGGTCATACCCGGAAATGATCAGTTTCCCTTTCCCTACTTGTGCTTCAAGTAAGGTGGCAATTTTCAAGCTCGCATGAAAGTCATTTACAGGTTGGACTAAAGGGTGTAATTGCGCCATGCTATCACGTAAGATAATCCCATGTCCATTGTTACAGATGTCGCGCCAATTCCAGTTTAGATAATCATCTGTTGGGAAATGTGCAAACAAAGGGTGCTTGTTATCAATGATTGCGCCGAGTGTTTTGGACCCCTTTCCTGGGAAGAATAAGGTCGACCAAAATACGGGTTTAAACGAAGCGTAATCTTGACCACCATCTTTGGGGTGATCGGCAATTAACAATACTTTTTCAGCATTTTTCAGGTGAGTCAAAGCTTCCGCAGCATCACGAGTGACGATGATGGAAGAAGTTGGAGTAACTTCACTTGGGTAGACCCATATTTCCCAGGTGTTTTTGAAGTTGTGGTCCAAGGTTTCGCCACAGAACGTATATTTTCCCGCCTCCCAGTCGGAACCGATCTGGATTTGTCCTTGGCCAATGTCAACCGGTGTAGCGAGTTGAAGTTTTTGGGTGGCAAGTTTACCTTGTGCTTTCATGGTATTATTTGGTCCGATAAGTTGCCAGTGGATTCCTTCCTTGGTAATTTCTGGAACGCTGTTGTTGATTTTAAAGGTAAACTTTAGGGGATCTCCGGGTTTATAAATCCTTTTGTTCAATTCGGCCAGTACGACAAGTTTATTACTATGCTGTCTGAAGGCTGAAGGTGTTGTAATGCCTTTACTATCATAAAAAGCATCTAGCCATCCAACAAGAGCTTCACCTTGGCCGGTGTAGTCATTCATCTGAAGGAGGTTGAACCCGGCGCTATATTTTGAACGAAATTGTCGTTCTATTTCAGACTTATACAAAAGTTGTTGGAAGGCTCCTGAGGCTTTGTGAAATAAGCTGTCTTGTTGAACAGTATGATTTTTTATCGCCAGCTGACGCGCTTTTTCCAGATTGACAAAGCGAAATGGTGTGTTGGCATATTTGTCGATTTCAGACCATAGCGGATAAACCGGGTATTGTCCAAGCTCATGGGCAATGATCGGCACTTTCGTATACACATAGGCGCTGTCATAATTTGTTATGAGCGAAAAGTCGTCGTTGTTCACCACCTGACCATGCCCGGGTACAATATGACTATCTTGAAAATCGTCGTTCGGTAATACCGCTCTGGCCGTTGTAGCAGCGTATAGGCGTCTGGGGTCATCGTTTTTGAATGTATGGATCCACTGATTAACTTTTTCTTTATTGATGTTGTCCATTTCATTGCCAAATGCAAAGAAAGCAAATGAAGGGTGGTTGCCAAATTGGGCAAGCAGTCGTTTTGTTTCCTGGTAGACGAAGGTATCGAGTGATCTGTCTGAATTTCCTAAACCCTGGGGAATACCGGTCGTTGCACTGATGGGACGTAGATCTTTTTTCGCATTGACTGAGGTCATCCAGATAAGTTCCGTCATAATGTATATACCAAGTTCATCGGCTGCTTGAAATGCCGCCTCTGGAGGAGTACTCGAATGAAAGCGCACCTGATTGAGGCCATAGTCCTTATATTTTTGAAATATTTTACGCCATGTTTCCACATCCATTGGCGGATGTCCTGTGACTGGATATCCTAATGCTTCTTGGTTTCCTCGGATAAATTCAGGAAGACCATTGATAAGAATTTTGTACGGAGTGGTACCTATTTCTCGGTTACCATAACCTATCCGACCTGAGTATTGCTCTTGTCCATCAACAAACATGTTGAGCTCCGCATAATATAAGTTGGGATGTTGTGAGCTCCACAATTCAAATTCCTTTGGAATAACAGTAAATGCTGTTGACGTGGAATCTTTTCCCAATTGTCGATCGAAATGAAATGTATTCACAAGCTTATTGTCTTGATTCCATATACGGATTTCAAAAGCTGCTTTTTGGGTTTTTGCTGTAGGGTTGGCGATTTCACATTGAAGTGTTAACGACTTTTTCTTCAGATCGGAGAACAGCCGAACGCGGTCAAAGTAGACCTTGGGTTTTCGAACCAGTTTGATTTCACCGATAATTCCATTCCAGATACTTTCTGTTTGTTCGGTATAGTTATGCCCTTTGTCACCAATAGGGTGGATCATACGGTTGTCGACACAGATACTGATGAGGTGTTTTCCAGGACTAAGTTGACCAAGATTATGACGATGCGCAGTGACCAATCCATCCGCTGGGGCAGTGGCTTCTACGCCGTCAACCCATACGCGACTTTGCCATTTAACGCGCTCAAGATAGAGTTCACTCGTGTAGTGCTCGAAACTTTTGGGGATGTCGACCAATTTTTGAAACCAGATCTTGCCAATATACTTATGTTTTCGCTGTAGATAATTGATCCAGGGGGATTGATCCGCTATGCCTATACCAATTAGATCGCTTGTATTGGGCAATGTGGTCTCGTTGTCCATAGCAGGCTCAAAATGGTATTGAACTCCGGGCTCTTTAACAAAGTTAATATTCCCGAGATACTGATCTTGGAGGTTCCCCAGGTACCACTTTTTTAATAGACCTTCATCGGCAATATCGGTTGCGTAGTACCATTTTCCAGCCAATGAAAGTTCCTGCGATTTGATGTTTTGAGCTGATAAAAAAAATGGAGCAAATAATAATGGTATTGCCGCCAGCAGTGTAAGAGAAAATGATCTGGAATTCATCTGGTGATATGCGTGATTTTTAATGGAATTTGTGCTAAAATAAAGAAAAAACCTCCATGGCCTTTGGGCTCATGAAGGTTTTTGGAAGGTTTAGTATCCCGGATTTTGTGGGAAGGCTGCACCAGTGTTACTGTCGATAACTTCTTGTGGAATAGGCCAAAGAATAAATTCTTTTTTCACCACATTTTTCGATTGTGTGTTTAACGTTTGCACGCGGCGTAAAAAGACATCCTCACCGAAACGGGCAAGAGTCATGCGACGCATTTCCTCACCAATAAGCTCGCGGGCACGTTCGTCTAGAATCAAATCCGCATTGATCGCTGCGGCATCGATTAATGACGCTTTTGCACGGGCACGCACAGCATTGATGGCGTCTTTCGCTTGTGCCGGTTTATTCGCACGCCAGTATGCTTCAGCCAATAGCAAATAAGTTTCGGCCAAACGTACTTTCACACGGTCCTTCATATTTCCTTCAAATGCAGGGTCAACAGCTGTCTTTCCGTAGAAAAATTTGGTTGTTGTCGGGAATACGTTGCCTGATTCTTTGATCGCGTCGGTAAGTACGATCTTCTTACCATAAAGTTCAGGTACGGAAGGATCGTTATAATACCAATCGCGTTTGATATTGAAAGAAGAATTTCTGACATCCTGTTTTTCATAACTATCCAGCCACCATTGATAAGGGCGTACGTGCCCAAGACCTCTTCCTCCAAGTGAGTCGGCCAAGGCAAATCCTTTTTGTTGCGAATAGAAAGGTACCCAGGCACGTTTACTCCAATCGGTGTAACGGTCACCACCGCCTTGCGTATTGTATTCTAGTTGGATGGCCCAAATTGTTTCTTGGTTACCAGAACCACGATTTTGATTGTTTTCGATAAACATATCGTGGAAATAATCGCCGGCTTTATCTTTCTCGGCACCAAAACGCTGGTCATTTAATTTAAAGAAACCACTTTGGATCACTTTGTTGGCAGCTTCAGCTGCTAAATCTGGCTGTCCAGCTTCGATATATGCCTCTGCAAGGTAGTGTAAGGCAGCCCATTTTGTCAATTTCCCCTCCTGAATGGTTCCTGGATTGTCAGGTAGATTTTCGCTCGCGTATTTAAGGTCTTCAATCATGTGCGTCAAGATTTCAGCTTTCGGTGTACGGGTGAAATCACGACGGGGTGTTTCGGATACCTTGTCCACCCAAGGCACATCGCCGTATAAGTTGACTAAGTAGCGATAGCTATAGGCGCGGAAGAAACGGGCCGTTGCTTCTACACGTTTTGGATCGTTATCCTTGTCTGTCCAGCTGATGCCATCCTTTTTTAAAGCCTCGAGGATGGTATTGGTATTACCGATAAATCCGTAGGCATATTTCCAGTAATTGCGTACATAAGACGAAGCCGGATTTAGCGTATAGTTGCTAAAGGGAGCCAATGTAGCGTCTGTACCTGTAGTTTTGATGGCAACGATATCCGTTCCGACCTGTAGCGCTTCCTGCGGGGTTGCTCCTTGGGAAAAGATACTACCGTTCCAGGTCAGGAATTCCATGCGGGCATAAGAGTATAAACCATTTAGTCCAGTTTCGAAGCCTTTCGTGTTAATATAGGTATTATCAGGTGATTGAAAGCTACTGGTGTCTTCATTTAAGAAGCTCTTGCTGCAGCCTGTGAAAAGTAAGCTTAGGCCAGCGAGCATTGTATATAAAGTTGTATTTCTTTTCTTCATGATCTTGATGTGTTTAGAATTGGACATTTACTCCCAATGAGAATGTTCTTGCAACAGGATAAGGACTAGCAATATTTGTCGTTGTTGGATTACCTGTGGTCGAACTCACGCTCAATGCCTCTACGTTGTAACCTTTGATTTTGGAGAATGTATAGAGGTTACGTGCGTTGATAAAAGCTTTAATGGAAGAGAGATTCAATCTTTTTAGAAAATCGCCGTCAAAGGTATAGCCCAAGCTAAAGTCTCTAATTCGCCAATAGGATGAATTGATATAATAAGTATGGTTATTTACTGGCGTATATCCAGGCGATGGAATATCTGTATTGGTGCGCTCTGGCGTCCAGTAAGGCATGTCGGCAAGGTAATTGGCACCGTTGTTAGGTAAGAAACGTTCGATGTTTTTGAAATCATCTATTTTCGTTCCGCCAAAGGCTCCATTCAAAAAGAGCGACAGGGAGACATTCTTGTAGGTGAAATCATTGCCAATACCAAGTGTATAAGGCGATATCTTGTTCCCCATCATCGTACGGTCACTGGCGTCGATTTTACCGTCATTGTTGAGATCTGCTAACTTGGCATCGCCAGGTTTCGCTTTAGGTTGGTATGAATTTGCGATGTCTTCGCCCTCTTGCCAAACACCAATAACTTTATAGTCGTAGAAAA
This sequence comes from Sphingobacterium multivorum, assembly GCF_039511225.1. Lineage (NCBI taxonomy): Bacteria > Pseudomonadati > Bacteroidota > Sphingobacteriia > Sphingobacteriales > Sphingobacteriaceae > Sphingobacterium > Sphingobacterium multivorum. The sequence continues at coordinate 5,298,561 of NZ_CP154261.1, read as the reverse complement.
TACGGATAGGCTTTCCAATTAACCAGGCATTGGTCAAATCATCTTTTCCATCAGCGCGCAGTTTGGTGATTTTATTGTTGTTATAGGCAAAGGTCGTATTGACGTTCCATTGGAAATTGTCGTTTTTGACCGGTATGGCATTCAAGGTAACTTCGATCCCTTTGTTTGAGGTTTCACCGATATTGGTCAAAATAGTGTTATAACCGTTCATGACAGGAACCTGTTCACTTAATAAAAGATCCGATGTCTTAGAGGAGTAGTAGTCGACCGTTCCTGAAATTCTATTTTTGAGAATACCAAAATCCAAACCAAGGTTTAATGAAGCTGTCGTTTCCCACGTTAGATTGCTTCCACGGCCATTGAAATTCATCACAAGTCCTTTGACTGGGTCAAGGCCATAGATGTAATCGACGTTGGTCAGGCGGTCATAAGTTTGATAAGGCGATACGGCCTGATTTCCGTTTTTACCATAAGAAACACGAAGTTTTAGCAAGTCGAAATAGTCCTGCACATTTCCTTCTTTAGAAACAACCCAAGCTCCTGCAACGGATGGGAAGAAGGCATATCGGTTATTGATCGAGAATGCGCTATAACCGTCAGAACGGCCTGTTAAGGTCAATAGGTAGCGATCCTTAAAAGCGTAGTTGATTCTTCCCATGTAGGAAATCATCGCAGTATTTTGCAGGTTGGATTCGATTTTTAGATTTTTGGACGCAGAAGCCATGTTGTTATATCCGGCATCTGATACAAAATCGTCTCCATTCATTCTTGAAGTTTTTAAATTTGTTTTCTGCGAAGAATAAAGACCCACGACATTGATCTTGTGGTCGCCAAAGGTACGGTCATAGGTCAAGAGATTTTCCCAGGTCCAATCCCAGAAATGCTCATTGTAAATTGATCCGGTACCATTCACGCCACGTCCTGTAACCGTATTTGAACCGTAATAGGAGTTTTCATTAATATTTCGGTAGTTGGTTCCGAATGTGGTTTTGAAACTTAATCCTTCAATAGGGAGTTTCACATCAAGCCAAGTATTCGCATAGACTGTTCTTCTGGTCTGATCCCATTGGCCTTTTTCGTCTGCAAAAGGATGTGCCCATAGTGTTTGTGCATACATCGGGTACGTTACAGCAGTACCATCGGCATCGCGGTTTTTACTGTAAGGGGAAAGTTTTACAACACTCTCGAGGTTGGGCTGTACGCCGTCGCGGTTCCCTTGAGAAGCCTGCATGGTCATTCCTAGCTTTAACCAGGAGCTTAAACTTTGATTGAGGTTCAGATTGACATTGTATCTTTCGTATGGCGTATTTTTTACAACGCCATCTTGATTTAGGTAGCTCACAGATGCATAATAATCGGATTTATCCGTTCCGCCCGAAAAACTGAGTTGATGTTCCTGAACAGGAGCGCCGCTATTGAATACTTCATCCTGCCAATTGACTTCTTCCCCTTTTTTGTATTGTTCCAATACGTTGGCAAAAAGATAATTCTCTGGGTTAAGCTGATCGCCGGTTTTTCCTTTCGAAGCCTGGTAATCACGCATAAATTGGATGTATTGTGGGCCGTTCATCAATTTAAGACGACGTTCTACACTTTGTACCCCAAAATAACCGTTATAATTGATGCGTGCTTTTCCTGCCGCACCCTTTTTTGAGGTGATGAGGATAACGCCATTTGCGGCTCTTGAACCATAGATTGCAGTGGATGAGGCATCTTTCAATACCGAGATACTGGCAATTGTATTGGAAGAGATATCACCCAAGGAACCACTAAAAGGAATTCCATCCAAGATAATGAGGGGAGCATTTGATGCGGATATCGAGTTCTCACCGCGGATATTGATCGAAGCTGTTTCACCAGGTTTGGCTGAACCGGAATTGATCGCCAGACCAGAAATCTTACCTTGAAGTTTATCGACAACATTCGGTGAATTTATTCGTTCTAGGGATTTTGCTTCCACTGTAGCGATACTTCCTGTCAAATCGCTCTTTTTCTGTTTACCATACCCTACGACCACAACTTCATCCAAAACATCCTCGGATTTTGTCAAGGTTATTTGTGCTGCTTGTGCTGCGGGAACTTCTTTCGCCGTAAATCCGATCGAGTTAAATGTTAGGATGGCAATTTTTGAACTGACGTTCAGTGAGAAGATACCGTCTTGATTGGTTGTCGTTGCTGCCGCTTTACCTTTTTCAGAAACGGTAACACCGCTTATTGGTTTCCCCGTTTCATCGACGACCTTTCCGGAGATGACCTGCTGAAAGGGTGAAAGACTGGTTATTGCAACTAAATTACGTGGGTTCGCTACCCCGTAAATAGGTGCTGCTAATGACAAGATTGATAATGGTGTCAGAAGGATGAGATGACTCTTTTTGACCATAGGTGTGTAATTTAGATTCAGTAAGTGTTTAATGCGGCAATTATAAAGAAATAAAACTTTGGCAATTCTATGGCTTCTTGGAACAAACGATTGCATGAACTACGAAAACGTTATAGAAATGGGGCTTTGTAATGAAAATTGGAGCTAATTAAAGCTAATTTGTGCTGCTAAGAATTCCCATCGTTAATAACATGTGTACTTCGGGCGCTTCTATTGTTGTTCAGCTGTGTCATCACGAAGCCATACGTCGAAAAAAGGGATGAAATCGGTTAAAAGAGTCGTTTTTCTGCTCTTTTTTTAGTATTTTGGGGTAATTTGCTCTTTGTGGCCCATCCCGTTAGCTACCTGCGGATTCGTTTAAGATTGATTTTTTGGGTAAATTTGTGTTTTAGTAGCTAAGGGTTGATGCTGTTTTTTCTGAAAGTCTTTGTTTTTGTAGTAAGAACCTTCAGCTTTGCTTTCGTAATTGTTGGATACAACGTTATGAAGCTTATATTATTAGTATTTATTTAAATAGAAGATTATGTCTATTGTAAGAGAGTCCGATCTGATTGGAATTGGAAAAAAATTTCAAATTGAAACCGATGCGGGAGACAATATGGTTGTTGTTATCCATGACGATGGCAGACGGGAACTTTATCGCTATGATGACGAGGAACATGAGTCACGCTGTGTCATGACACTCAATGACGATGAATCTCGGCAGATTGCAGGTATCATCGGTGGCTTGTCCTACAAGCCTAAAGCGTTGGAGACAATTGAAGTTGCTTTGGACGATTTACGCATTGAATGGTACAAAGTGGAAGGCAAAAATGAGGGTGCTGGTAAGACAATTGGAGAGCTGGAAGTTCGTCAACGTACAGGTGCATCGATTATTGCTGGGATACGGGATGATGATACGGTTATCAATCCGGGACCGTCTTATTTGATTAGCCCAGGTACCACACTTGTCATTGCTGGAAAGAAGAATAATATTAAACTTTTGAAGGAAATTTTACTGTAATTTATGCTATCACATACCTTAATTCTGGAAATTGGAATCGCTGTAGGACTTGTTGCCATTGTTGGCCTCATCGCCAATAAGCTTAAGTTTTCTGTTATTCCATTTTTCATTATTATAGGAATGGTTTTGGGACAGCACGCTCCGCAGGTTGGTCTGGTGGATTTAACATTTACAGAGAGTAAACCTTTTATCGATTTCATGGGACGGTTGGGCGTATTGTTCCTGTTGTTCTACCTTGGTCTTGAGTTTTCGGTCAATCGACTGATTAAATCCGGTAAAGCAATTGTCACAGGCGGAACAATTTACGTCTTATTGAACTTTACCTCAGGGTTGTTGATTGGTTGGTTGATGGATATGCCATTTAAGGAGATGATGGTGTTATGTGGTATCATGACGAGTTCATCCACGGCGATTGTTGCAAAGGTTCTTACAGATCTTAAACGCACGGCCAACCCGGAGACGGAGGTCATTATGGGGATGATTATGTTCGATGACCTGTTTATAGCGATGCATATTTCTTTCCTTTCGGGCCTGATACTGACAGGAAGTAGCTCATTTTGGACGGTAGCTGGAACTTCCTTACTGGCTTTGGGATTTATATTGGCCTTTTTGGTTTTAGGCAGAAAATTGGTGCCCGCGATCGATCGCTTATTGAAGGAGAAAACTTCTGAATTATTTATATTGATCATCTTTGCCTTACTTTTTATTGTGGCAGGTTTCTCCGAGACCATCCATGTTGCGGAGGCTATCGGGGCATTGATGGCCGGCTTGGTGTTGGCGGATTCGCAATACATCAAAAAGATTGAATCGATGGTACTGCCCTATAAGGACTTTTTTGGGGCCATGTTTTTCTTTAGTTTCGGATTGTCTATTGACATTATGTCCCTTGGAGGAGCTGTCTTTTGGGCTTCGATTGCAGCGCTGGTGACGGTGATGGGGAATCTTGCTTCGGGCTATTTTGCTGCTAAATTTTCGGGTATGAAACCTAAAACTTCCTTTGATATTGGTTTCACCTTGTCTGCGCGGGGAGAATTTTCCATTATCATGGCAAATATTGGTAAAGCAGGGGCTTTATTACCCGTTATTCAATCCTTTGTGGTCGTATATGTGCTCATTCTTTCCATTGTATCCCCACTATTGACCAAAGAGTCACGTAAGCTTTGGAAATTACTTTTCGGTGCGGATGCCAATAGCGCCAAGCCTTTGAAAAAGTTGAGTGATTTGGAAAATAATAGTAGTGCTGTTCAAAAAATAGAGCAAGATTTTTAGATCAAGTTCATCAGTGGTATGACATGGCTTCTTCCAGCTGTTTGATCAACAGCTCTCTTTCCATTGGATAACCTGCTTTCGAAAGTTCATATGTCCCATCCTTTTTAATAATAAAATAAGTCGGGAAGCTATCACTACCTGTTTTGTTCATTGCGTCTTCTGAAAGCTCCCGGCTTGCTAAAACATGACTTCCTTCCATACTATAATAGCGGATGAGTTTTTTCCAATTGAGTTGATTTTTTAAGTCAAAGTTTGAGATATAAAGGAATTGCAGATCCTTATTTTTAAAGTGTGTTTTCAATGCATGTGCATTTTTCTCAATTTCTTGATGACAGGGGCTACACCAAGTTCCCCACATATCAACCAAAACAGTTCTTCCTTTGAATAGGTTGATTACATCATCCAGCTTTTTCAATCGGCCACTGCTATCTAAAAAGACCATTTTTTCATTCAACGGTCGCTTCTCGTTTATTCGTGCTTCAGTGATCATTGGTTCGTAAAGAGAACGGTATAAACTGGTCGGATATTTAGCCTTAAAACGGTCGAAGATGACTGTAGCATTGGTTTTTTTTGACCTGCTCATCATTTGTAAGAGGTAAGCATATAGATATTCGTTGATTTGACCTGTAAATTCCTTATTGATGATCTTTTCCTGCAATAAGTTCTCCGGATCACCGGAGTATGCTTGTGCTCTTTGGTTTGAAGGAAATTCCGAATAATAGGTCGAAAGGAAATCGCTTGACTGAGCAGTAGCCCAAAGTTCTTCTTTCCTTTTTAAAAGATAATTTCCGATCAGCATTTTATATATTGGACTGATCAATGCTTCGGCATTATTCAAGGGGTATACAGCCAGTAGACTATCCCTTTTCTGTTTCCAGATTGCCGTCAATTTTTCACTATCATCTCGTGATTCTAAATAAAACTTATGGTTACCGTAAAAATTGAGAAACAATTCTGCAGGAGCATAAGCCAGATTGTATTGTAGAACTTTTTCGAAGGTTGCCGTTGGTTTGTTTTGCGTAATATATCTCTTGGTTTCCTGGCTTAAGCTATCCATATTTTTTTGTATCGCCACAAGTAACCTATCTGGAAGCGAATCCTCCCGAAGTTCCTCAAAATAAATGTTGTCGGGGAAATTGAACGGCTGATTGTTCTCACTACCTTTACCTGTTATTGTAATCTGATCTTTACCGTCTTTTGAATCTACCCGAACATGAATATGATCTCCGGGGGAAATGTACAATGGTTGACTCCAATTGGAATTACTGACACCCGTCACATAGAGTTTGGTGATGTGGGGAATCGTAAAAGTCTTATTAAACCGATTATTGATGAGTTTATAAGTTGATGACCCATCGGATGCGATTGTATTGACCCCAATAGCATCCAGCTGTATGGTGTTCTCTTGTGGAGAGGAAACATCTATGGTGAGCGTTGCTTCCTGTGTAGGAGATTGATTGATAAATACAAGGAATAGTCCAAAGGAGAGAAGCAGCGGTTTTTTCATATATTGGTTATTTCATCTAAATATATGAAAAATTAAACTTCAAAACCTATTTAAGTAGCGCTAAAAAAGGCCCAAATTGGAGACAATTGGACCTTTTTTAGTTATGCGTGTTTTAAACTGTCCTCCACATTTAATGCTTATGTGAAATCACAGGTTGTATTTTTTGATAAAGAATTTTGAGTTGCATTCGGATTTCGTTATAAAAAACCTAACTCCAGTTTTGCTTCTTCCGACATCATGTCTTTAGTCCAGGGTGGATCAAATGTCAATTCGACCAATGCTTCTTTGACACCTGCTACGGCAGCAACTTTTTCTTGAACTTCATTCATGATTTCGCCTGCCACGGGGCAACCAGGAGCAGTCAGCGTCATTACAATCTTTGCAATACCCTCTTCCTTCGTAATGATTTCATATACAAGCCCCAAATCCACAATATTTGCGGGTTTCAGTTCAGGATCATAAATTGTTTCCAGTACAGCTTGGATTTGTGGCGCTAGACCCAGTTTATCTAATACAATGATACTCATTTATTCCGTTTTTTATCGTGAATAGCGTCCTGATAGATCGCTAATAATTTCGCTTCATTTATTTCAGGAGTAAAATTACTAAAATAGTAAGCAATACAGGTCTTTCTTATCTCATCTTTTTCATTTGTTGTTTTTGTGCTCCACTCCGTCAAACATTGGATGATAGCGTTTTTGTTGTGGGGATCGAACGTTTGTCCTGTTTTGCCAGGGATAATCAGTTCGGGGAGCGGGCCTAAATTGGAGCAAAGCACAGCTGTTCCGACTGAATAGGCTTCAAGAATCGTAATCGGCATTCCTTCAAAACAAATCGATGGTACAATTAAAGCCTGTGCTTTGGCTATCAAGGGAAGTATTTCTGATCTCTTTTTAAAACCGAGGTAGGAAATATTCGCCTGGTCTTTAATGCTTCTCAAAACCTCATTTTCGAGCGGACCGCCGCCAATAATTGCCAGTTGAAAATCTGTGCCGATGAAAGCATCGATCAGCTGTAGTATCCCCTTTTCATCTGAAAGACGGCCGACATATACAAAGTGAGCCTGCGGACCCTCTGGTGCTATTGTCGTAGGAAAGACAAAGTTCGGTTTTATCGCGAATTGAGCAGACGGAAGGTGTAATGTCGATTCAACGAATATGTTCTTTGCAAAGGAGCTTAAATTGATGTAGCGATTTACTTTTGCCCAAGTTCCAATTTTGCGGTGAAACCAGTAATTCAGTGCGAGAAGAAATGTTTTTACTATCGAGTTGTTAAATGCTTTTTGTCGCACGGCTGTCCACGGAAACTCCTCTTGGAGTGAGTCCAGAAAGAGACGGTTGTGGTGGTACAGCGTCGCCGAAGGGCATAGTAAACGAAAGTTATGCAAGGTCATGACCTGGGGGATGCCAAGTTTGGCAATCGTACGCACGATAATTGGACCTGCTGCATAATGGGTGTTGTGAACGTGAACGATGTCAGGTTTAAATGTCCGAATTATTTTTTTGACACGTTGAGCAGCATAAATATTCCAAAAAGATCCGATGGTCTGTAGAGCACCCTGCCAGCCCTTTTTATTTTGAAAGGTAAGCGTTTGGACTTCATGTCCTTGCGCGAGGAGGGAAGATTCCTGCTGAAACACAGTGTCTTCACCACCAGGATCTTGATAAAATGTATGGATAATCAGTATGCGCATAATAAAAGACTTATACAAATGTACAATTTTGAGGTGACTTCCTTTAAGGGGACAAAATTGCCATTTCTATATGATTATTGCTATATTCGCAAGATTCGATCGTAAAGATATATGCAACATTTACAACAACTCGTGATAGAGGCGATAGAGACAAGTCAATTTCCTGAAACACCATCAAATTTATATGATCCGATACGGTATATATTGACTTTGGGCGGAAAGAGGGTTCGACCTGTGCTGACATTGATGGCTGCCGAATTATTCGGCATGCAAGAGATGGATGAAATTATCCCTGCTGCCAAAGCAGTGGAGTTTTTTCATAACTTTTCACTGATCCACGATGATCTGATGGATAAGGCTCCTTTAAGAAGAGGTAAAACGACGGTTCACGAAAAGTGGGATGCTAATATTGCCATATTGTCGGGAGACGGCTTGTTGGTCAAAGCGTATGAGGAAATTTCAAAGTGTAATCCTATTTACTTGCCTGCAACTTTGAAAATTTTGAGTAAAGTGGCTATGGAGGTATGTGAAGGCCAGCAATTAGATATGGATTATGAGAGCCGGGATTCGCTGACAATGCCTGAATATCTTGAGATGATCCGTCTTAAAACTTCGGTGTTATTGGGCGGAGCATTACAGTTGGGGGCTATTCTGTCGGGAGCAGATGAACAGCAACAGCAGCTGATCTACGATTTTGGAGAGAACGTAGGCTTAGCATTTCAATTACAGGACGATATCTTGGATGCATATGGAGATCCAGATACCTTTGGAAAGATTGTTGGTGGTGATATCATGATCAATAAAAAAACTTTTTTATTGGTGAAGTTGATGGCGGTAATTTCGGAGGATGATAAGACGGTTTTACAAGCCCTATTAAATGCCACGATAGAGACTGCTCCATCAAAAGTAGCGGATATGCTTGCCTTATACGACAAGTATGCGATTAAAACTGCGGCCGACGAGTTGAAAGATAGCTATACGCAACGGGCATTTGAAAAAATGGAAGCATTGAATGTACCAAATGATCGCAAAGAAGCGTTATTAGTGTTAGCAAATAACCTTTTGGTAAGACAGCAATAAGTATAAATTCTATTAAAATTCGTATCTTGCCATTAAATGTTTTTTTTGTAAGAAAATAATTAAATAAATTTTTAGATTACGTTCATGGAGCCTTTAAAAATCACCGTATTTCAAGCATATTTATTCTGGGAAAATATTGAGAAGAATCTAAATAATCTGGCCTTGAGACTTTCCTCATTGCGTGAGAAAACGGATGTTATTATTCTCCCCGAAATGTTTAATACAGGCTTCACGAATAATGTCGAGAAATGTGCAGAACCTGCAAATGGACCTACGACAAGATGGCTATTTGAAATGGCAAGCTCACTTAACTGTGTTGTTGCCGGTTCTTTGATTATCGAAGAAGGTGGGAAATACTATAATCGCTTTGTATGGATGTTTCCAGACGGTAAATATGTAAAATATGATAAACGTCATCTTTTCGGATTATCCAAAGAAAGCGAGTACTTTGAGCCAGGAAATGAACGTATCCTGGTCGATATCAAAGGATGGAAAATCTGCCCGATGATCTGTTATGACCTGAGATTCCCAGTCTGGTCTAAAAATCAAAACGGAGCATATGATATTTTAGTGTATACCGCCAGCTGGCCAGACAAGCGCTCAGCACATTGGAGAGCCCTTATTCCGGCACGTGCAATAGAAAACCAAGCTTATGTTGTTGGGGTAAACCGTGTTGGGCACGACGGTAATGATATTTACTATTCTGGCGGTTCTATGTGTATATCGCCCCTTGGTGACGTGGTATATTATAAACCGGAAGATGAGGACTTGTATACCTTTACCTTAAATCCGAACGACCTGTTGGAAGCACGTGAGAAATTTCCTTTCTTAAAAGATTCCGATTCTTTTACTATCGGATAACATCCTCTAAATTAGGTACAATTGCAAGCATTTATTTTGTTTGTATCCTTTTTATTTATTAAATTCAGTCTAGTATAAATCAAATTGTTATGATTTATCAACATCTGCTTATGATATGTTGATAAAATTTTGTTTGAGACAGCTATATTAAAGCGTAATTTAGGCTAACTATTAGCCAAAATACGTTTAGCTTTTTCTCAAATTGAATGAAAGACGACGTTTTATTATTAAAATAAGTTGCGTAAACAACCATAACCATTATTCATATGTTAGACCAAGATTTAGTATCACAAGAGTATTTTTATAATTTCTTAACAGGGAAATACTCAATTGCAGTTATGCGGAGATTACAACGTAATCTCAAGGAGGCAGGGTTAAACATTACTTCTGAACAATGGAGTATCATGTATAACCTGTGGGTAGAAGAGGGGCTTACCCAGCAGGAGCTTGCTGTGCGCACATTTCGAGATAAACCCAGTGTTACTCGATTAATTAATAACCTAGAACGGGTAAATCTGGTTATCCGTGTTAATGATAAAAACGACAGACGGTCCAATCTGATCTATTTAACAAAAATCGGGCGGAAGATGAAGGATGAAGGAATGAAGCAGGCAAAAAATACAATTGAACAGGCCTTAGGGGGATTGGCCGACGATCAAATTACTTTATCAAATACGATTCTGCACCGCGTATTGTTTAATTTGAAATAAAGATAATTAGTGGGTTTTATTCTGTAAGGGAACTATCAAGGTATAAAAAAGGCCCCCTATGTTGAATACATGGGGGACCTTTTTTTATGAATTGCTAGCGATTAATCTTCGAAAAGTTTGCTTTCGAAATCGGTGTGGCTATTGACCAATTTGCCTTCAGTACCGAAATAGATTTCCTGAAAACTTAGTGTCCGGATAGCATCGACCTTACGATAGAATTTGTCTGCCGATACATCCGAAAGAGTTTTGAAACCACAAGCTTCCATAATTTCGACTGTAGCACGTAATGTGTTGCGGTGGAATTGCGCGACGCGTACATATTTATCGTTTACATCGAGTCCTTTGTATAAATGCGGCTGTTGTGTGGCGACCCCAACTGGACAGACGTCTTCATTACATTTAAGTGCTTGAATACACCCTAAAGCGAACATCATACCGCGAGCACTATAACATGCGTCTGCACCTAAGGCAATGACTTTCAAGATATCGAAACCTGTTACAATACGGCTTGATACAATTACTTTAATGTGCTTTTTTAAACCAAAAGCAATTAAGGTTTTCGTTACAAATGCCAATGCATCGTATAGTGGCATCCCTAGGTTATCTGTAAACTCCAGTGGAGCAGCTCCTGTACCACCTTCAGATCCATCCACGGAGATGAAATCAGGGAAGATCTGCGTGTTTTGCATAGCATGACAGATGTCGATAAACTCATGTTTATCGCCGATACAAATTTTGAAGCCAATAGGCTTTCCACCGGATAGCTCGCGCAGCTGTTGTATGAAGTGCATCATTTCAGTAGGTGAGGAGAAAGCACTATGTGCTGGTGGCGACATTACGTCTGTTCCAGGAATGACGTGACGGATAGCAGCGACTTCTGGGGTGTTTTTTGCCGCCGGAAGTATACCGCCATGACCAGGTTTAGCGCCTTGCGAGAGTTTCAATTCGACCATCTTCACGTTTTCACGGTTGGATTTTTCTCTGAAAAGTTCGGGGTCAAATTTTCCCTCCTTATTACGGCATCCAAAATAACCTGTACCGACCTGCCAGATTAAATCACCTCCATTGTTGTGGTAATCGCTGATCCCCCCTTCGCCGGTATTGTGTGCAAAGTTTTGAAGGGCAGCACCTTTATTTAGCGCCGTTATAGCTGTTTTACTCAAGGCACCATAACTCATAGCCGAGATGTTGAACACACTTAAGCTATAGGGTTTCTTACAGGCTGCATTTCCTACGGTGGTACGCAGATCGTGGTTTTCGATATGGCAAGGGAAAACAGAGTGCGCAGCCCATTCGTTCCCGACAGCCTGTGGATCTGTCTGCATACCAAATGCTACAGTTTCACGCTGGTTTTTTGCACGTTGGTATACGATCGAACGTTGTCTTCTGTTAAAAGGACGTCCATCCATATCTGATTCCCAAAAATATTGTCTCAACTCAGGACGAATAGATTCGAAGATATAACGGAAATATCCAACTAAAGGATAATTGCGTAGAATGGCATGTTTGGTCTGGAAACTATGATATAACGCGATCAATAGCAAGGGAAATGGGATGATAAGCAGCCAAAACCAGCTTGATGTAAATATAAATCCAAATGATACAATGATTAAATTAATCACAATCATTATTGAAAGAATGAGTTTTCTAACTTCCATAGAAAATACGATTGTTTAGTTTTAATTCGCTATTTTAATGTTTAGCCCAACTGATTATTTTATTACTCAATTAGCATTCCAAAATGCGCTTTTGGACGAAGCAAATGTACTAAAGTTCCTGAAGTAAATGGATATATTTACCCCCTGTAGGTAAGTTTTGATAAGTTTATAACCGTTTCTAACAAACTATTTTCTTTTAGTAATCTCCTGCGACAAAAGTTGATAGATTTGCTGTAAATCTGGTTTATTGCTAATAAATTGCAAATGTTTTTGCATTGTTGTGCTGTCCTGTCGGATCGCCGGACCTGTCTGAACTGTTATTGGAATATGATTTTGCACCTTTTCTGCCGTCTCCAGGATAATTGGTTTGATTAAATCAAAGGATAAGTTGTTTTCTTCCAATAACTCATAAGCCATCTGATAGAGGATATTGGAGAAATTATTGACCATGACCGAGGCCAGGTGAATGGCTAAGCGTTGCGGTGAGTTACAATAGATACTTTGCGGTGCAAATGTCTGTGCAAGCTGAAGTAGCGCGGCACTATTTTCATCTGTGTTACCTTCAATGCAAAGTGGAACCGTCGAGAAATCCACTGCTTTATTTTTGGATAACGATTGTGGTGGATAGATTACGCCTGCGTTTTTAAATCCAGCCAGGGCAGCAAGATCGGTTGCTCCTGAACAGTGGACAACAATGCCTGTTAAATCCTTTGGTAATGCTTCCACCAGCGGCAAAATGGCTTGATCCGAAACAGCAACAAGGTAGAGATCGGCATGGAGGTCGAGTTCAGACAGTAGGTCAGTTGCCGTGCAATGAAGCGCAAAAGCCAATGCGTCTGCATTGGCTTTTGTTTTACTGTAGATCTGAACGATATGCTGTCCTGTTTTTTGAAACTGTTGTCCAAAATGCGTCGCGGCATTACCGCTTCCTAAGATCACAATGTTCATTATTTAAGTGCTTTTCGTTTCTCCTCTTTATTTCTTCTCACAATGGACATGATAAAACCGATGGTCATGACAATTGTTCCACACCAGAAAAAGTTGATGTATGGGAATTTAATGGCTTTAAATACCACCCATTTCTTTTCTGGAAGTGGCTTCTGATAAACCATGATTTCCAGTTTATCCTTGTCAGGTTTAATTCCCGTAAATCTGAATTTGAGTCCTTGCTCGGCAACATCCTTGTTGAAGTCGTAAACACCACCGTCTTTAATTAAGTAAATCGGCTGTACCTCATACTGTTTGTTGTCGGCCGAAAATACTTTTATTTTCAATCCAACCATGACATCACTGGGCCCCTTTGGAATTTTCTCCAGGTGGGCCTCTTTGTTTAAGCCTTCAATGACGTAATATCCATTGCGGTAGCGTAAGGTATCGCCAATATTTACCTGATATGTTGCCGGCTCCTCGTAGTCCTCGAAACCAGTTTTATCTTCAGCAGGAACTTTGGCGTGTGTTGCTTGACTTTCAGCTGCGGCAGCTGTAATCAGTGTATATACATCATGCGTAACATAATGTTTGGTCGCTGGAGTACCTATCAAACCACCCATTTTCGCGTTGTTTTGTGCAAAAGGTTGCAGCACAAAATGCTCCTTCACTTTGCCTGTTTCTTCGTCGATCCGCTCGTATTTTATTTTATAGAACGTATTTGGAGCAACAATACTATCGCCGATATAGGTAATTTTGTATTCACCCATTTGTACAGGTTCACCCTCGGTCAGGAATAAGTTGTCGCCAGGCTTTTCTACTTTGTCGAATCCCGATACAGCGATGTAACCCGTGTTGTTGACAGAGATGACTTCGTTGGTTGCCGCGGCCACCATGGCACCGATAAGTAATAAACCAAAACCGATATGGGCTACCGAAGAGCCAGCCAGTTTCCATTTACCTTTGACAGCGTCACCCAATACGCGGATATTTGCCAGAATACAGAAAATACTTGCGAAGGTTATCAAAATGTAGATCAGGTTGGTATACGTCTTCGTAAAATAGACGACAGCAGCCGTTAGGATTAAAGACACAACCAACGATGCTACAGTGGAAGCCAAAAACTTGCGGCTATCAGTACGTTTGTATTTTAAGAATTGCGTAAATCCGGTTAAGATCATCACGATGACGGCAAAACCCGATTGCCATTTGTTATAATGTTGGATCGGATCCAAAGGTGGAGCTACCTTGGTGCCAAAGATCTTGTTGAACACTGGAATTGATGTTGAAGCAATGATCTGTGCACAGGCAACAGTCAATACCAAGGCGCCAATAAACATCCAGAATTCTCTTGAATAGATATCCTCATCCTTTTCTGTGATGGGCATCTCTTTCTTTTTGACGGTAAGAAAGACCACCATGATAACCAAAAAGACAACATTGAATAAGATCAATTGTCCGCTCATGCCCAGGTCGGTAAAGGAGTGTACCGAAGTCTCTCCGAGGACGCCACTACGTGTCAGGTAAGATGCGTAGATCACAAGCACAAAGCTGATCATCGCCAAAAAAGTAGCGGTGAAGTAGGAGTGGCCTGAATTCTTGTAAGCAATCATGACGTGAACAGCGGCAATCAAGGTAAACCAAGGAATAATAGATGCATTTTCTACCGGATCCCATGCCCAGAATCCACCGAAGTTAAGTGCTTCGTAAGCCCAGAATGAGCCCATAATAATACCTGCGCCTAAAATCATCACGGCAAATAAAGCCCAAGGAAGTGCTGCATTGATCCATTCTTTGTAACGTTTGGTCCAAAGAGCACCTGTTGCATAAGCAAAAGGAACAATCATCGACGCAAAGCCAAGGAATAGTGTCGGTGGGTGAATAACCATCCAGTAATTTTGAAGTAAAGGGTTCAAACCATTACCGTCGGTGATAAGTGAAAGATAATTTGCTTCTCTAAAGATTGGAATATCCATTGCTTCACGCAATAGGATAAAAGGCGAGCTACCGATCCGCAGGCCGAAGATTTCCACACCAATAATCATGGATGCTAAAAATGCTTGACATAACATGACGAAAGTCATGACAGACGATTCCCAGCTTTTTGCTTTGAAGAGCAAAACAGCGCCTAATACCGTTTGCCAGAACATCCAGAGCCAAAAACTACCCTCCTGACCTTCCCAAAAACTGGAGATGATGTAGTAGGTAGGGAGTGTCTTGGACGAGTGCGCCCAAGCATAATTATATTCAAAAAGATGATTGTATATAATATAAAATAAAGTTGCACCAATCGCTACGACGGAGACCGCATTAACCCAAAAGGCAATACGAGCAATTTTTTTCCATGAATGCTCTTCAGGGTATTTTGTTGCAAAAAAGTAACTGATACAAGATAGAAGTGCAGCACCAAAAGAAAGTACAATGAAAAATTGTCCAATCTGCCCTGGCAGCAGGTGCTCACCAACGTAATTAACGTCCATTGAAAATTGATTTTACGAATTAATTATTGAAAGCAGTAGCATTGATCTCGGTGACGACCGATTTATCGTTATATTTTGACGGACATTTCATCAATATCTTACTCGCCCTAAACACATTCCCGTCCATTTTTCCTGTCAATACAATCTGCTCTGAACGTTCAATATCTTGAGGTTTGGCCCCTCTAAAAATCACTTCACATTCTGTACCATCGTTGTCGCGCATGAAAAACGAAAATTTGTTGGCGTCAGTCTTGGGATCATAATGAAGTGCTTTGTCTTTATTCAATTGACCTACCACATATAGTTCGGTTTTCTTTTCTTTAGCTTCGGTAAATGTCGAATACGTACTTGAATCGGTATAGATAACAAGTATCATGGCAATTGCGACAGCAATGATAGCGATTAGAATAATTGAACTTTTTTTCATTTGTATTTACTTATTTATAAGTGTCCGACCTCATCGTATCAATGAGCTCGTTTCACTCGGTTTGTTTTTTACCAGTTAATGGCTGTTCCGATCTGTCCGATATCTTTCTGTTTTTTTCGAAAGATTATTACCCAAACCTGACAACGTTATGCGCGCTAAAATCCCAAATTGTTTACATTTGACACCTAATCGAATGCAAAATTACAAATAGATTCGCTAAGAAAGGAATAATGCAACTTTTCCATATTATTTATATCTATTCTAAATAGTTTGAATTAATTGGAAAAATAAGCTAGATTCAAATGCTTTTGAATAATTTGAAGTGAAATTTGCTATTTTGGATCTAATGATATCGCATGAATTTTACAATTGCCTGTTAATATGAGTGTTGCTTTGCGATTTTTAGGCCTCTTTTGGGCTGTTATATTTCCCTGTTTTTTTGTTTTTGGACAGGTAAAATTCCGTAATCAGGAAATTGCTGTCCAAAATGACAATGACGTCTATCTCCTGACCGGTCAGGACCGCTATTATACCAATGGTATCAATATAAACTATAGGATTGCGTTGCCGAGGAAACTGGATAAACAGTCTTCAAATACGGTATTGGATTTTGAAATAGGCCAGCGTATTTATAACGGTATCAGTATTATTGACTATAGACGGAAGGAAAAAAAATACGATAGACCGTTTGCAGGTTACCTTTATTTTAGTGCTGGGGTAACGCGATTTTTACCGCAGGATCAGGTCATTGAATTCAAGACCGAATTGGCGCAGATCGGTCCTAAATCCTACGGTGAAGAAGCCCAGAAGTTTATCCATCATCTATTTGGTATGTATGAGGCAACAGGTTGGGATACGCAGCTTGGAAATTCCTTCGGTATTGATTTAAGTGCAACCTATACAAAAGGACTATATCGCAGTCAAAACCAGCAATTTGATGTGGGAATTATAGGTGAAGGGACTATTGGACTAAATAATACCAATCTGGGGATTGCGGCTCCACTTCGTTTGGGGAAGCTGAAATCCTATCAGGCATCCACCTTTACACATGGGCATTTGACACAAGGAAGGGCGGACACTGATAAAGAATGGTATTTTGTCTATCAGCCAAGCGTATCCCGTATTTTTTACAGTGCAACCGTAGAAGGAGGGAGAGGTCAAAATGATCCCATAGGCAAGCTATACACTATTCAGCCTTGGATGCTTAGTCACCGCATAGGTTTCAACTGGTCGAATCACAAGATCAATTACGGTATCAATTATATATTCAATTCGAAAGAGCTCAAATCAGTTTTTCATCGGCATCAATATGGCGAGCTGTTTTTTGCCTACCGTTTTTGATCTGCCAGCCATAGATATGACCCATATTGATCCGCTGCGCATTGGTAGAGTCTCCGTTGATCCGCTATCCTTGAAATGCTTGCCGTTTGTAGCCTGTTTAACCTGGATTTTCGGGAATAGGATCGGCCAGTTTTTGCCCGATCAATCTGCTGGTGAGCATAGCGGCTACGGTGTCTCCGGTGGCATTGAGCATTGTTGCGAGGGGATCGACCAAGGTTGCGATAATCATAATGGATGGGATTACCTCGGTTGGCATCTGATAAACCGATATAATCAGCATTTCTCCGATATAGCCACCATTAGGAATGCCGCCGGCCACAATACTGACCAATAAAGTAATTCCTACCGCCATAATCAAATTCGACGGATCAAAAAATTCCTTTCCACTTAATAAAAGTGCGATATAGATTTTAAAGATACAGGCGATTGCAGAACCATGCTTGTGCAGTGTGGTGCCTAACGGAATGACGACACTAGCAACGCTGTCAGGGATGCCAATTTGTTTGGCCGCAAGTAAGTTGGCTGGCATGGTGGCGAGGCTGCTGCAGCTGCTCAATGCAGTTAAGGAAGGTAATATGTTGTTTTGCCAATACCGTTTGACCCCCTTAAGCCCGAATGCTAAAAAAGCGAATAGACTGAATACCGTAAAAAAATACAAGATTCCAAAAAAGTAGTATAGACCGATAGGTTTGGCATAAAAACCAAAGAGCTGCGGGCCCAATGTTCCAACCTGATAGGCAAAATATGCACCCAAACCAATGGGAGCTAGGTTCATGACCATCACGAGCAGATTTCCCATCACAACGTTGCCTGCGTTTATAAATTTGCGGAAAGTCTCTGCAGATGTTCCCGATTTGCGTGTAGCAATGCCAACGAGGAACGAAAAGATGACAAAGGCCAGCATATTTTGACGTGATAATAAACTTGAAAATTCGCTAACAGTTAAAAAGCGGACCATTTTTTCACCCCAAGAATCATGAGCAACCGTTTCGACGATCTCAGTTGCTTGCTCGATAGGTAATGGAGCATCTACTGGAAAGAGGTAAAGGAAGCAGATGCTTGACAGTCCAGCGACGACAATACCCAACACAAATACGAACGACATCATACCGATGATTCTTCCCAGTACACTGTCGCCATCGATATTGGCAACAGATGAGGATATGGCAAAAAATACCAAGGGTATGACGCTGACAAAGAGTAGGTTTAGGAAAATGTTGCCGATCGGTTTAAGATTGTTGACGATAGGAGGAAAAAAGATGCCGATCAAACTTCCAATACTGATTCCAAGGAGTAGAAGTAAGATACTGCCGTAGTTCTGTACAAAAGTTTTTGTAGCGTATTTCATAGGTGTATGATTAGTTATTTAAAAGGAGTTCATTCGCATGGAAGAACTGCTTATATTGTTTTTGTAATTTGGTCATATTGAGAATATCCAATTCTCCGGCGTTATATGTGCGTGTAAGGTCTGGATATTTCATTAGGTTTTGTGAATATTTCGTGTTTAGATTGCTAAAATACTGTTTTTCTCGAATAGCGCTATTAAAATGAGCTGAATTTATGCGTGTTTGTTCATTTTTGTTTTCCCTTGCTGAAAAAATCCGCTTTTTGTCGGCTGGGCTGTTTTTATTGAAAGCATTTTTTTTTAGCGGTACCCATGCCTACTATAGGTTCGGTATTGATATATTTTCATTTGGAAGTCGATGTACTGGTCAATTGCTCGACATTACCTTCAATCTACGCTTATGGATGGTCGTGCCTCCTAAACCATGAGGATTTTGATACGGGCATTGGCTTTTTTATCTTTGGAAAGTAACCGTGAACAGCGTCATGTGGAGGGAGTAGGCCATTTGTTTTGGCAACAACTTCCTTGATTGAACTTCATGTGTGAAAATTAGAACGTAACGTATTTGTATAAAAATGGAATTTGTAACGACAGGAGATGGTTCGAAAACTTTGTTTAATGCTGAAATAGGTGAATGTTATCATTCGAAACACGGCGCGGTACAGGAAAGCAGGCATGTTTTTATAAAAACAGGGCTTGACCACTATGTACAAACGACAGGAGCCGCCGACGTTGGTATCTTGGAGGTTGGCTTTGGTACCGGTTTGAATTTTCTACAAACAGCCGACTTTCTTAGGGATAAATCTTTTCAGGTGGAATACGTCGGAATTGAAGGATTTCCCCTGCCTTTGTCTACTATTGCTGCAACGGGCTATGATGCGACGGTACACCCAACTGTTTGGACAAGCTATTTGAATGCATACGAGCTGGCTTTGACGGGAAACGTGCAGATTAACGAACAATTAAAACTTCATATTGATCATACCCTGTTGATGAATTTTCAATCGGACCGCTTATTTGACGTCGTTTATTTTGATGCCTTTGCTGCTGTGCATCAGCCTGAGATGTGGAATGATGCTGCCTTGGGGCATATTGCACAGTTTGTTAAACCGGGTGGCGTCTTTGTGACTTATGCGATTACCGGGAACCTCAAACGCAGTATGAAAGCATTGGGATTTACCATAGAAAAGGCACCTGGCGCACCAGGCAAGCGAGAAATGCTGCGTGCCACAAAATTGTAGCGGATGATTCTTTTATAATAGCATCGGAAAAAGTTAATCATACGTTGTTTAGAGTTTACATGTGCGATAAGCTAGTCTGTGCTCAGCACGCTGATGTAATTATCGATGTAGTGCAGTTTGTCTTTGGATTTATATTGTTGTATATAGCGCGGGTGGTCTAGAACGGTCATTTTTCCAAACAACTTTTCTTCTTTGTTGATCTTAGCGAGAAAAGCTGCATTTTTCTTTCCGAGCACAAAGACCTCCTCCGTCGCTAGGCCCATAGCGATGTGTTGTTTCAATGAATCAAGCATAAAAGGGCTGACCATGTCGAAGAGTGTTTTATCATCATAGTAGTTTGCATTGATCCAGTTGTTGGGTTTCGTTTCTCGGACAATCGCCAGGGGAAAGGGTGAATTGATATAAAATTGTTTGTAGAAAATATCGGGGCCACCATAGGCTTCGATCATATCGTACATGAACACCGAAGATATTTCATGGGTATATGCAGAATGCATTTGTATGCCACATGCGCTAGCTAGTCTTTTGGTATCCGTAAAAGGAACTCCCGTTACACCTGCCCCGTGTCTGCTCGGATTAATGCCAATAATGAATTTTCTTGTTAGGTTATCATTGTAGTATTTGTGGTAGAACTGTTCCATCACGACCAATGTCTCGGGGTTATCAAGATAGGGGTTAATTACATTGAATGCTTGGGGAAGACTTCCCTGATAATGTAGATGTTTATTGAATAAAACTACTTTTTCCGCAAATGTTAGCATCTTTCGTCTGTTTAAAACAAGATACGATTTTTAAAGAAGTAAAAAACAAAGCCGGGTGTCAATTAACACCCGGCTTTGTTTTTTAGTATTCTGGGTCCGTATTAGTGACCTTGCGTACCGTCTACACCATGCGAGTGTCCGTGAGACAACTCTTCTTCAGTAGCAGGACGTACAGTTAAGATTTCAATATCGAAATTTAATGTTTTACCAGCCATTGGGTGGTTTAAGTCAGCAACAACTACTTCTGGAGTAACCTCAGCTACTACAGCGCGGAATTGGTTTCCTTGGTTGTCTTGTAGAGGCAATACTTCTCCTACTGGAGGTAAACCTGTTTCTTTGAACATATCTACTGGCAATTGTGCGAATGCTCTGTCGTCTTTTTGACCGTAAGCATCATCCGGTGCCAATTCAAATGAAATTTTATCACCAACGTTTAAGTCTGCGATGTTTTCTTCAAATTTTGGTAACATCATACCTACACCATATAAGAAATCTAAAGGTTGTTCTGCAGTTGTTTCTTCAACGAAAACTTTTTCACCGTTTTCTACTGTGTGAAGTCTGTACGTCAATGCTACGACGTCGTTTGCTTTTATAGCCATCTGATTTTGATTTTTGGAAGCCCGAGGCTACCGTTTATTAAATATAATTTATTAACGCTTCTATGGAGTCCTGTGGTAGACTGCAGGTCCTGTTTTTACAAAGATATGCTTTTGTCTCCTTTCCGACTCTATGTTCTAGCAATGGAAGATTTTCTTCCGTACCGCCAAGAACAATTTTGTTAGGAATATAATATTTGCCGAGTTCATTTTTGAAAGCCATCGCTTTATCCCCCGTCAATGCAATTTCATTGATTCCATATATTTCTTCTAGCAATAATATTGCCCAATTTGAATAGGCCGAACCATAAGTCTTGATTTGCGGGAATACATTCGCCAGCAATTGGTCTGTAATGGCGATGTAATTTTCATCGTCAAAAAGTAAACCTAATCGTTTCAATTGGCGAACCATTGTCGACGAAGAGGAAGGGATTACGTTATCCATAATTTCGCTTTTCCGTGCAATAAGTTCCTCTGCCTCCGACGATGTGTAGTAGAATGTTTTTTGTGATCCATCGTAAAACAATGCAATGGCACTATCAGCGAGCTGTCTTGCTTTTGTGAGCCAATTGAGGTCAAATGTGGCCTCATATAAGGCTATAAAGGCTTCAATAGTGAATGCATAGTCGTCTAGGAAACCTGCGATCGCTCTGTTGTTATCTTTTGGTTGGTGCAATAACTGAAGATTGTCTTGAATAAGATGCGTACAGATAAAGTGGGCATTGTTTAAAGCGAGTTCAAGAAAATGGCTGTTCCCAAGACTGTGATAGGCATCTAGGAGTCCTTTTAGAAATAAAGCATTCCAGGTGGTCAGCTGCTTATGGTCGAGTCCCGGACGGATCCGTTGTTCACGATAGTTGTATAATTTTTTCTTTGAAATTTTTAGAAAATCTGCCCATTCGTCAGCTGACATATTGACCTTTACGGCTAACTGGTCTGCATTAATGGCGCAAATTGGGATGTTAGTTTTCTCTTCCGTCCAGTTCCCTGCTTCGGTGATGTTAAAATATTGGCCAAGGAGGGCAGCATCATCGCCCAATACCTCGTTAAATTCAGCCTTAGTGAATGAATAATATTTTCCTTCAATCCCTTCGCTATCTGCATCTAAAGCGCTATAGAAACCATGGTTCGGCGCAAGCATTTCGCGCTCGGCCCAGTCAATCGTTTCCTCGATAATCCGCTTATAGAATGGATCTCGATTTTGTTGATAAGCTTCGGCATAAAGGGATAGTAATTGCCCGTTGTCGTAAAGCATTTTTTCGAAGTGGGGAATATGCCAATAATGGTCAACCGAATAACGCGCAAAGCCACCACCGATCTGGTCGTAGATACCTCCTGATCCGATCTTTTTCAACGTCAAATGAACATGATCCAGGAGTTCCTGATTGTCGGCAAGCACCGCATATTTTAGCAAGAATAACCAATTGTTTGGTAACGGAAATTTGGGTGTTTTTTGATAACCGCCTTCATTTTTATCGAACATCTCGGTCCAAGGGGCAACAATTTCATTTAAGTCGTCGATCGTGTATTGATCGGGGATGGGGTGAATGGGCAGTTGCTCGGCGCGTCGGATGCCGTTGTTTAGTTTTTCAGCATAGTCAAACGCGACTTCGGGTTTCTCCGCCCACATTTGTGCAATTTGCAATAAAATATTCTGCCAGTCGTGCGGTTTGAAATAGGTGCCACCATAAATTGGTCTTCCATCGGGTAGGCAGATACAATTCAATGGCCAGCCGCCAGCATTGGTCATCAGCTGCACAGCAAGCATATAAACTTGATCGATATCGGGGCGTTCTTCACGATCGATTTTGATCGATACGAAAAACGTATTCATGGTTTGGGCGATGGCTGAGTTTTCAAAACTTTCACGCTCCATCACATGACACCAGTGGCAAGCCGAGTAGCCAATGCTTACAATGATGAGTTTATTTTCGTCTTTTGCTTTTTTTAAAGCTTCCGGTCCCCAGGGCATCCAATCTACTGGATTGTGTGCGTGCTGTTTAAGGTACGGTGAATTTTCAAATTGCAATTGATTCGCCATAAGACGAAGGTAGTGAAAATCTGCATCAACTAGCATTGCCTTGCAAAACAATGCTAGTTGATGCAGATTCTTCTACATTAAAAGTGTTTAAATTGGCTGACTAATCGTACATAACCATCTTTGATACGATATTTTTTATTCTTTTCCGTATACCCATTAAGTTCAAACTCGGCTTCCAGTAAATAAAATCCCCTGTCGAGCTTTTCAAACTTCAAAATCGTAAACGTAGCGTCATCCTGGATATTGTTATTCAATTGGACCGGTTTTGTCATGGATCGATTGGGAATGTACGAAAACATAGCTTCTTCCGTTTGAGGAGAAATACTTAGAAATACACCTGAAGTTTTATTTTCACGTGCATAGTCTGTGATAAATTGTTGCGGTCCTGTTGCCAATTGAAATCCATTGATAGGTTGATACACTGTTGCTCCTTCTTGCAATTTCGCTATATTGTATTTTTTAGTAAAACCAATTGTCACATTTGCTTCGCCTGAAAATGCATAATTATATTCAACGAGCAAAGAATCTTTTTCGCCATACCACCAAGTATTACCGGTGTTATAAGCAAAATGTCTATTGGGCAATTCCTGATTATAGGGTTTGATGTTAATTTGCTTATTACTGTAGCCATTCGCATATCGATCATTAGAAGCATATTTTACGCCGTCAATTGTATATGAAATACTGTCGCTCAACATGAGTTTTGCTTTTGTATTGTCATCAGGATTAACTTCAGGTTGATCTTTTTTGCAAGAAATAAAGAAAAGACCTATTACAGTGAATAAAAAAAATGATTTCATGATTGTAAAATAAATTTGAGGCTTTTATGAAAACTATAAAAATAGCAGTTAAAATTAGCGTGTAAACATTCTTTTGTTTCTCTAATATTAAAACATGTTTTAATATTTAGGCTCTCCGATAATCCTATAATGTTCAATATTATCTTTTGGATAACCTATCAGGGCGACAGCGGTAGATCGGTTTTCCCAGATTGCTACTGTAGTGGCGTTAAACTTATTTTTGAAAAGTAAATTATACTTATTATCTAGTTCAGCTTGGCCATTATTCCCTGCAGAGAGCGAAGGGCTACTATAGGTTTTACTTGCCGCTTCCAGTAAATATTCTTTTTCTTTTTCTGGTGTTAATTGTGCGGATTTATTTTCATAATAAAAATCTATGCTACTATAGGGATATTGTTTTTTTACATAAGTTTGATCAACGCGATAACCTTTGTAGGAGTACGATTGCCCTACAATGCTGCTGCTCGGTGGATTTCCCCAATCGATATTAAAAAAATCTTTTCCGGGAACGGCTCTGATCATAAGCTCAGCTTTTTTGACCACCTTATTGTCTTTGTAAACTAGTAAGTTAAATTTGTATTCCCCAGGTTTGTAAAATGTGACACCTGTCATGGAACGAAAAGGATTAACGCCTGAACTGTAGTGTAAAATATCATCAATATGCCATACAATAGAATCGACAGCCTCTTTATCCAATTGGAAAGTAGTGTAATGATCCGTATGGTCCTCTTTATCATAAATACGGATTTTACCTTCTTCAAATATATTAATCACCCTATTGTCAGTCCAAACATCCATATTTTTGGTCATTCTTGTTGTAAGAGATTCCTCTTCTGGTTTTATTACCGCTGGGTTTTCAGGATAATTTTCTTTGGTACATGAAATGAAAATAAATAAAATTAAACTTATAAAAAAGTGATTTTTTAACATGTTTTGTGATTTTTTGTAAAAATAGAAAATTTATTTAAAATTCACTTAATTGAGTCGCGTTATTGTTTGTTTTTACGTTAAACAGTTTTGGTGACTCATTGAGTTGTAAATTAACTAGATGCATAAAATCTCCATGGAATTTGATTATTTTTACATACGTTTATTATTAGCTTTACCGAAGTCCTATGTCAAATGACGTTGACCTGCTTAAGAAGATAGTCCAAAAAGATCGTGATGCTTTTGAAGCTATTTATAAGAGCCATTTCCGTAAATTGTATAGCTTATCTTTTCGGTACGTGCGTGAGGAGGCCATCGCTGAGGAGCTCACTAATGACGTATTTATGATGTTATGGGAAAATGCAGGCAAGTTGGCCATTAGTCAATCACTGGGAGCTTACCTATCTCGCAGCGTTATCAACCTTTCGCTTACCTACCTCAAAAAGAATCAACGTTTTTTGAAACGGAATAACGATTATAGCAAGGAATTGGATCTGACCGATGATGAAGATGAAACTGATCGTGCCGCACTTTACGAATCCAAGTTGTTGATGATCGAAAGTATACTGGAAGGACTGCCGCCGCAGTGTCGAAAAATCGTTCTTATGAGTAAGTACGAGAAGATGAAACAACAGGAAATCGCGGATCAATTGGGAATCTCCATAAAAACGGTTAAAAATCATCTGACCATTGCTTACGATAAAATTCGGGTCGCTTTGGCCAAGCAAAAAACATTTCTGTTGCTTCTCATTGGCTTTTTATTTTTTTCATTAGGACTTTTTGTCCAGTTTATTATCTTATAGTTATGGAAGAAAACAATACTTCAAGATTTATTCCTTATGACTTGATTCAGAAAGAGCTGGATGGGACTATTTCCGAAAGGGAAGGAGTGTTGCTTGGGCGTTGGATTTCGGAGGATGTGGAAAACCACGATCTATACCACGAAGTTAGAAGTATAGCTGACGACCTTATAGTACTGGAATGCTATAAAAAAGTAGATACTGGTAGCCAATGGGAAAAATTTAAAAATCAGTTGGATAAAACAGGGGATCATCAAAAACCGGAGATCGCGACAGCGGTACGAACAATCTGGAAACCCTGGATGAAATTTGTGGCTGCAGCCGTATTGTTCGTGGTCGGTTTTGCCGGTTACCTGAACTTCGACCGTTGGATGGGCAATGAAATCCGATTATATGGATCAGTAGCTCAGCAGCCTACCCTACTTCCCGATGGTTCGATCATCACACTACAGGCCGGAGCTGAAGCGATGTTCAACAAAAGGACATTTCCACAGCAAAGAACTGTCGAGCTCAAAAAGGGAAAAGCGCTATTCGATGTCAAACATCAAACAGGAAGCTCCTTTGTGGTTGATCTTGAACATAATTATGTACGTGATATCGGCACTACCTTTGAGGTCAATTTACTGAAAGATGATGTCGAAGTATTTGTGAAAGAGGGGGTAGTAGCCTTAAGTAGTGGAAAGGGTGATCATGCAAAAGAGCTTGTTTTACAGAAAAATCAAAAGGGCCTTTATAAAAGACAAACAGCGTCTTTATCTAAAATTGATCTGTCGGTAGACAATGATACTGACGTAGCGCAAAAGCTGAGCTACTCAAATGTTCGGTTGGATAGTATCTGCTCAGATTTGGAAAAGCACTTTCGGGCGAATATAACTGTCGTTGGAGATAGTTTAAAAGCACGGAAGCTCAGCATGTATTTTGATGGGCAGACGCTCAATGAGATCGTTCAGATTCTTTCCAAAACCTTAAATGTGAAATGGAAAACTGGTAAAAAGGGATATAGTATCTACGAATAGACTCTTCGCGTTGCTGATATGAAAGATAGGATACTGTATCGTCTGCTCTTTTTCTGCTGGTTAGTTATGGTTGTATGTTCGAAAGCCATCGGACAGAACTCCCCTGCTGAATTACGGATTTCAATTGACACGCACAACAAACAGATCATTCAGATACTTACCGAAATTCATAAAACATACGATATATCCATGTCCTATGATGAGCAGATTTTTAACAAGGACATCATCTATAGTCGTTCGTTTGACAAATCCAATTTGGAAGAAGTTCTTAATTATTTGCTGAAAGATTCCAATGTTGGATTTACAATTATCAATAGGGCGCTGATCTTCTATGAGGAAGATAAAACTTTTACCATAAAAGGACGTGTTGTGGACAGTCTGAGTGGTGAAAACCTGATTGGTGCCACTTTGTTGATCGCGGAGAAAGGTAAAAGTAGTTTAAGTAATAAATATGGGTTTTACTCACTGACATTACCACGGGGCGAATACAGTTGTTATGTAAGTTATCTGGGCTATAAAACAAGGGTGGTCTCATTAAATGCTGCGTTAGAAAATAATTACCTGGTCATTAAGCTCGCTCCGGTAGATTTCAACTTGAGTGAGGTGGTGGTCAATGTGGATTCTTCCTTGACTGCGCAGCACATGGGAAGTTTCACCGATAAGATCAATTGGACCCAAACACGAAGAAATGCTTTTTATAAAGGCGAGGCTGATATCATGAAGGTATTACAGATGCAAAATGGGATTAACGGATTAACAGAAGGTGGCAGTAATCTTTTTGTAAGGGGAAGCGGTAAAGACCAGAATCTTATTTTGCTCGATGAAGCTGTTGTTTATAATCCATCGCATCTATTCGGTTTAACCTCGGTGTTTAATTCGGATATTTTGAAGAATACCCAGCTTTATAAGGATGCTATCCCTGCAAATTTAGGGGGACGTCTTTCTTCCATTATGGATATGAGTACCAGAGATGGCGATGCCAATGCTTTTCATGTTTTTGGTGGATCAAGTCTATTGATTGCTCGGGTTGGTGCTGAGGGACCATTTATAAAAAAAGGAAAAGGTGCTTTCATTGCCACTGCACGGGGAAGTATATTAAATGCTTTTAACACAGATTATCGGCTGTTTAATGTCAAAGGTAAGTACAGTGACTATAACGTGAAGTTCAACTATACATTTGACGAGAAAAATCGGGTTTATCTTTCGGGTTACTATGGGCAAGATAAAGTTATTTCACCGAATAAGAATACCAATCGTTGGGGTAATTGGACCTCTACTTTGCGGTGGAACCATGTGCATAGTGACCGATTATTTATGAACCTTTCGGCTATATTCAGTGATTATCATAATAAATTGGATGTCAGTAAACCCGAATCGAGTGACAATCAGATCTGGTTGACACGGATACGCGACTTTAGTTTGAAATCCGATTTTACGTATTTTATGGGATTGGACCGCACCTTGGATTTTGGTCTCCAGGGTACCTTACATCGTTTTAATCCCGGGGAGATATCACCGGTAAATTCAAATACGGAGGATAATATCTTTAGGGCCCAGGCCTATGATTATACGGGTTATATTTCTTTTAACTGGAAGATTGATTCAGCCTTCCGGATTGTTGCGGGAATGCGGGCAAATGCCTTTTTTAATGCCTCCTTTGGACGCTATTATTTATTGGATGGCAGCTCGTATAAGCCGTTGTCAAACGATGCTGACAAGAAAAAATCGTATTATGGTTTAGAGCCACGCCTGTCTTTGCAATATAAAATGAGCAATGATTATGCTTTCCGACTGGCTTATAATCGGAGTTATCAATATTTGCAGTTATTACAGAACGATGAACTTGCTTTTTCCTCGTTGGAAGCGTGGGTACCGGCGGGATTAAATATTAAACCACAATATGTTGATGCGATTTCTTTTCGTATCAACAGATTATTGTATCGTGGAAATATCGGACTGGAAGGGTATTGGAAGAGAATGGGCAATCAGGTCGAATTGATCGATCATGCGCAGTTAATACTCAACCCATTTATCGAAACACAGCTGCGCCAAGGAAAGGGGCGTGCCTATGGACTAGAATTATCCGTCAATCAGCGTATCGGTGAGTTTTCGGGCAGTATTTTCTATAGCTGGTCCAGATCGTTTCGGAAGATCAACGGCATCAATAAAGGAAAAGAGTATGCAGCCAATTTCGATATTCCACATGTGCTTAAGAGCAACTTGTCCTACGATTTGGGGAGGTCGGTGCATCTCAATGCTTTTTATACGATTCATACGGGAAGGCCTTTAACCTATCCAATAGGATTTATGGAATATGAGGGGATATATGTTCCAGTGTATTCAAGCCGTAATTCCCATCGGATGCCTACGTTTAGTCGTTTTGATCTAAATTGCTCGGTAGATTTGGAAACCATAAGGCAGCGAGAGCGAGGAAGAAGACACACCTTGAATTTTGGATTATATAATATATTTGATCAGCGCAATCCACTTTATTATAGTTTCTCCGAAGATAGCAATGGGAATTTGGCAATTCAGAAAACATCCTTTTCTGGGCGGGTTCCCTCGATTAGTTACACCATGAGATTTTGATTGATATGAGATTCTTATTGATTATAGTTGCTTGTTTTTTAGTGGTTTCTTGTCAGAAGTCAGCTGTAGACGAGGGGCAATCGTACGATATGATTGTTGAAGGCGGGATTAATACCATGTACAAAGAGCAGTATATCCAATTAAAGAAATTGGATGGGCTAAAGTCTAATTCAGGGACTATTGGGATTAGCGGAGCCACCGTCCGCGTAACCAATGGTCCCAATACGATTGAATTCAATGATTTGGGTGAAGGGCTTTACTATGGGGAGCTGTTCAACCTCAAGGACACCGTAGGAAATGTATTTCAGCTTACGATTACTTTGAATGGGAAATCATATGAAGCACAGGATCAATTGATACCCGTGGTACCGATTGAAAATGCCTTTCTGCCGGTAGAAAAAAATAACTTGAATGGCAAATGGGGGGTAAAAGTCAGTAAACATCTGTTCGGGATGCGAACCTCTAATAAATGGCTTATTATGCCGCAAAAGGATTTTTCCGAAGACGATATCTCTTCTTTTCGATCTCCTTTTAGTTATAGTTATCGTTTGGGCGCGCCCAACGTACTGAACAACTTACTTGGGAAGACATATAATTATGAAGTATCGTTGAAGGACAGTTTAATCGTCTCTAAGTTTTCTGAATCGCCACGTTACTCCCGTTTTATTTATAATCTATTTCAGGAGACAGAATGGAAAGGTTTATTGTCTGCAGTACCTGCTAATGTCGAAGGTAACATTTCAAACAATGCTCTTGGCTTTTTTTATGTGATGGACGGTGTTCGTAAATCTATTCCAATAAAGGACATTAGAACCGGTAAATAGTGTCAGAGGAAAGGATTTCACGGCGTATTTATTAATGAATCATCCCAGGTGGTCACAGGCATTGTTATTATTCAAAGCAAATATTTACACATATTATATACACATGAACACTGCACATTATAAAGCAGATAGATTATTGCTATTGCTATTTTTTTGGCTAAGTCTTGCCCTAAAACCATTACACGCAGAAGTACTGCCAAGTTATGTCATTCCACTTAAAGATGCCAATAACAAACAAAAAACAATGCTTGTATTTATTACGGGTGATGGTGGTTATAATGACTTTAGTAAAAACCTGTTAGCTTATTTCTCACTCGATGGATATCCTCGTTTGGTCATCGATGCAAAAAAATATTTCTGGAAAAAGAAAACGCCGCAAGAAGCGGGCAGGGAATTCGAACGATATATTGACCATTTCAGAAAAGAATGGGACTGCAATCAGATTTATTTGATAGGACATTCATTTTCTGCGGGAGTGTTGCCCTTTGTCCTGAATAATTTTTCGGATTCATTGAAAAAGTCAATCCGACATGTTACCTATTTGTCGCCCGATCAGTATGCGAGTTTCGAGGTGACCGTATCAACTATGCTCAACTGGAAACAGAAAGCCAATGGCTATGAGGTACTTTCTGAAGTGCTGAAGCTGAGGCAATTCCCTTCAACTTACGTTTTTTGTAAAGAGGGCGAAGAAGATCTCGTGAAAATGTTTCGTAATGCGGGATTAAAGGTCGATGTATTGGCTGGACCGCATAATTATAATCGTGATTTTAAGACGATTTATAATACTGTTCGATTAAGATAGCAATCGCACTAGGACTTTTTCATAAAAACCTTGTCATCCTACTGAATTTAGATGCAAGTTTTTTTTATGCAATATCGTTTCTTATTGGTTTTACTGTTCTTTACTTCTCGACTATTTGGACAAGGAACTTCATTAACAGGGATTGTCCTCGATGCCTCAACGGCAAAACCCATTCAAGGTGTTACTGTAAAACTTTCCAATACGGCCAAATCTGTAGCAACAAATAAAGAGGGGCATTTTCAGCTACCATCCGTGCCTGACAACTGGGAATTATTATTTAGTGCCGTTGGCTATAAAAAACAGGTATTCCCGATGAGTGTCGCACAGGGCAAGAAGGTTCTTATTATCCGTTTGGAAGATGAACAACAAAGTCTTGATGAAGTTGTCGTGAATGCGCCTAAAAAGAGGAAATACACGAATAAACATAATCCAACAGTCGATTTAATCCGTAAAGTAATTGAAAAAAGAGACGAAAATAATGCCCTAAATGGGGCCGCAGGGAGCTATCAGGAATATGAGAAGCTATCGATGTCCCTGTCTATCCAAAATCAAAAGGTGGATAAATCCCGCTTACTCAAACGTTTCGGATTCTTGAAACAGGGGATGGATACGCTAAGGTATCCCGGGAGGTCGCTGGTACCCATATTCATGGATGAAAAAATCGGTCAGCGAAAATTGGATGCCGTTAAAGGTAATAGCTTTGTTTTACTGGGGGAGAATCAATCGCGCGTAGATCAGTACCTGGATGAAGACGGTATTGATGAGTATCTGGACAAAATTTATGGCGAAACAAATATCTATGATACGGATGTCTCTATTGGGAATAGACGTTTTTTGAGCCCTATCGCGACGTTGGGACCTTCGTTTTATAAATATTACCTGGTTGACACTTTGAAGGATAGTAAACCTTGGCATGCCAAAATACGCGTAGAGCCACGCAATAGGGAGGATGCACTTTTTTCAGGCTTCATCTATATCCGCTTAGATGGGAGTTATGCCTTAGATCAAGCGGAGCTGACCATCAACGAAGCGACCAATATCAATTGGGTGAAGGGGTTAAATATTGTTTTGAATTATTCGGAAAATCAAGCACATCGTTTTTTTCTGAGTAGGGGAGTCCTGACGATAGACATGGGAATCTTTAAGGATGGTATGGGTTTGTTTGGGGAGAAAGTAACCAGCAGATCACCTTCCAGTGAAACACAACTCGCTGTTAATGGTAAAGCATTGACACGAACAGGACCACAGAATCCGAATGGAATTGACTGGAATCTTGCGAGACCTGAGAAACTGAGTAAGCTGGAGGCGCAGGCCTTTACGAATATCGATAGTTTAAAACAATCAAAATCTTTCAAAAATCTGATGGCATTGGGCTCCTTTATCATGTCGGGCTATTATGGCCGCGGTGTTATCGAAATAGGGCCAGTACCTTCATTCTATAGTTTTAACCCTGTCGAAGGAAGCCGATTTAAATTTGGGGGCAACACGACGGATATTTTTAGCAAGACATTGGTCCTGGATGGTTATGGTGCCTATGGTACGAAAGATAGGCAATGGAAATATAATATGGGGGCTACTTACTCCCTTAACGGTGAATCGGTATACAAATTTCCGGTAAAGTTAGTCTCCGCTAAGGTTAGTAAAGAGGTGCAGGTGCCGGGGCAGGATCTCAATTTTATTGACAATGACAATTTTTTGCTTTCATTCAGAAGAGGGGAAAATGACAAAATGTTTTATCTACAGCGGAGGCAGATCGAATATTGGCAGGAGTTTGAAAACCATTTATCCTTTAAAGTGGGGTTCTTCAATCAAATCCTTAGCCCGGCTGGTATCTTAACGTATGACCGTCGCGCTTTTAGAAGAAGTAACGGCAATGAGCTGTGGACTTCTGCTTTCACCGGAGAGATTCGCTGGGCTCCACATGAGAAATTATACCAGGGAAAACGTTATCGACGTATCATCAATACGGGCCAACCTATTTTTACCTTAGCCGCACAGGTTGGTGTGAAAGGTTTATTGGGTGGAGATTATAACTACCAACGTTTCATATTAAATGCCAATAAGCGATTTTTTGCGTCCCAATTTGGTTTTGCCGATATCGTATTTGAATCGGGTATCCAATTTGGAAAGGTTCCTTATCCGCTGATGATTATTCATCGGGCAAATCAAACGTATTCATACCAGCTCAACTCCTATAATTTGATGAATTCGATGGAATTTATGAGCGATAAATATACATCACTATTGCTTCAACATTCATTTAATGGTTTTTTTCTGAATAAAGTTCCGCTTTTGAAAAAACTGGATCTCCGGGAGATTGCCTCTGTAAAGATGTTGTATGGCGCTGTTGATGCCTCCAACAGATACACAAAAAATTTTGATGAATTGCCCAAGGATCCGCGCGAACCGCAGCTGTTCTCGCTTAATAATGGGGCCTATATAGAAGGTAGTGTTGGGCTGAGTAATATCTTTAAAATTTTACGGGTCGATCTGGT
This sequence comes from Sphingobacterium multivorum, assembly GCF_039511225.1. Lineage (NCBI taxonomy): Bacteria > Pseudomonadati > Bacteroidota > Sphingobacteriia > Sphingobacteriales > Sphingobacteriaceae > Sphingobacterium > Sphingobacterium multivorum. Next base: position 5,264,988 of record NZ_CP154261.1, on the reverse strand, counting down.
TCGCCGTTTTACGTACCTGGATAATCCGGGGGTATCTCCATGGGGTGTGCGGGCAAAGATCGGTATTGATTTTTGATGCTTGAAAAAAGACAAATTGGATTGGGACTATTTTGAGGAAATGATGTCATTAGTAAAAGTGGTTTAGAAAAACGAAATAATTGGGTTTGTCAATTCGAGAGGTAATTATGCTGATGAAAAACACGATGTTGATCTGGAAAACCTTATTGGGCCTATTGGTCATTTTGGGTGCTGTATATTTTTTTGCAAATCAAAGACAGGAGCTGGCATCGTCGGTAGGGCTTATCCAGTCAAGCTCGTTGTTTTGGGTGGCAATCGGGATCGTGGTTTCTTTGGCTTATATCGCCATGCAAGGTTTGGTCTATGTCTATAGTTTTAGGTCTTTGCAACAGAAACTATCACTGGGTGGGGCTACTCGCCTATTTCTAAAGAGAAACTTTATCAGTGTTTTTCTTCCAGTAGGTGGATTTACCTCCCTGGCTTTCTTTAAGAAAGAGGTCAATCAGGAGGGAATTGATGATACAAACACCAATCTTTCTTCGGTTATCTACGCAGTTATTAGTTTAGTATCTTTATTTATCCTCTGTCTTTTTGTTTTTCTGTTTGTTGGAATCGCAGGTCTTGATATGCAGATCATTGGGATTATGCTTGTTTTTAGCGTCCTACTGCTGGGATTTGGTTGGTACTGCAGCTCATTTTACCGTGGTGGTGGAGCCTACAATTTTACCGTACGTCATTTCCCTTCCGTTGCTAATACCTGGAATGAACTCCATAAAAAAGGCGTAGATTTTTGGGCTGTATTGCAAAGTCTCCTTTGGGCGACAGTCATTGAGCTCGTCGGGATTTTGCATATCTATATTGCTATGCTTGCTTTAGGCTTTGAAACATCGTTATTGGCCTGTACAGTAACCTATGCTGTCGGAACCTTGGTCTATTGTTTTTCACCGTTGATGAAGGGGGTTGGACTTATCGAGTTGTCGATGGTTGTCATTCTGTGTAAGTTTGGCTACAGCGAAGAACAGGCGATTTCGATATCCTTGTTATATCGTTTATTTGAGTTTTGGGGACCGTTGGCATTGGGTGGAATTAGTTTCTTTGTGAATAAGAACAACATCTTTGTTCGGATACTTCCATCTGTTTTTATTTTTGTGATGGGCCTTATTAATATCATCTCTGTCTTAACGCCGGCTATCCATAGCCGTATAACGGCATTAAAGCAATTTATATCTTATGATGCATTAAATTTTTCAAATGCAGCGGTACTTTTCTTCGGTATATTGCTGGTGATGTGTTCGGGCTTTTTGTTGAAGGGACTACGTATGGCTTGGTATGTTGCGGTTGCGTTATGTTCACTTTCTATTGTTGCCAATCTTTCCAAAGGGTTGGATTTTGAAGAAGCCTGGTTTGCTTTTTTGGTGTTGCTGATGTTACTCTATTCATCGAAACATTACTTTGTGCAAAGTAACAGAAGGCTCAGCTCTTTAAATCTCAGCTTGGTTTTGTGGCTTGTTGGGGTTGTACTTCTGTATGGTATTACGGGCTTTTATTTCTTGAATGCGAAGCATTTTAATACAGACTTTACTATTGTAAATGCGGTGAGCAATACATTGCACGGTTTTATACTGCTCAATGGTGATGTTGCAGAGCCGCAGACTGCCATAGGACAGTACTTTTTATATTCTATCAATTTTTTTAGTGTGATCAGTCTTTCAGCATTATTCTACTGGATGGTCAACCCATGTCAGTTGGCGGACGAAGAAGTTGAGGGACAGATAGAAATCGCGCAGCACATTTTGGAGCGTTATGGTAAATCACCTGTCGATTACTTTAAGACCTATGGCGATAAAGATCTTTTCTTTAACAAGGAGCTGACGGGGTTTATTGCGTATAGAAAATGTTATGGCTTTGCGATAGTGCTCGAAGGTCCCGTTTGTGAAGATACTGAAGATGCCATGAAAGAACTGATAAATGCATTTGAACACTATTGCCGCAAATCGAGTTTAAAAACAGCTTATTACCGCGTTGACGGTAGACATTTGGGGGTTTTTAAGCAGTTGGGCAAAAAATCTTTTCTGATTGGAGAAGAGGCCATTGTCAATGTCGATAATTTTTCGCTGGAAGGAAAGAAACGCAAATCACTCCGGAATGCGGTGAATAGCATTGAAAAGAAAGGCTTTGTTTCGAATTTATATCGGGCGCCGTTATCCAATGGTTTGCTTCAGAAATTACAGGTTGTGTCGGATCATTGGTTAAGAGACATGAAGCGTTCAGAACGTGTTTTTTCTCAGGGCATGTTTGACGTTGGTAAGATTAAAAATAGCCATGTAATTACTTTGGAGGATAACGAAGGGCGCATTTTGGCCTTTTTGAATATCATTCCCAATTATGCTCCGGACGAGGCGACGTATGATCTTATACGGAAATTGCAAGATGCACCAGGTGGAAATATGGATGTATTGATTATCCGTTTTTTAGAATATTGCAAAGAGGAAGGTTATTCTTTTCTCAATATGGGACTGGCTCCTTTTTCGGGATTTGACAAGAAAAAAGGGCTTGTTGAACGTTTGATCAGTTTTCTATATGAAAATAATCCTTACTTCCGTCAGCCAAAGGGCTTAAAAGAATTTAAGGAAAAATTTGATCCCTGCTGGGTCGAGAAATTTGTGGTGTATTCACATGATTTGGATTTGATTTCAGTGCCTTTGGTGATTGATAAGGCAATGAAATCAAATGCGGGTAAGTGATCAGCAGATATTAGCTGAAAATAAGTTTGTTCTTTGAATAGAATTTTAATCAATTATTTGCACAAGATCGGCACAATTGCCGCTGAGCATATGAAAGGTGAAGCCACCATCAAGTCTTATCTCTGCACAGGATGAGGTGCGTAAGTAGGCTGCTTTTCGGGTCAGGTATTCCACTAGATCAGTCAACGTGGGATTGTGCCCAAAGAGCAGGACATGATTGACATGATCGGGGATTGCATTGATGATGGACAGCATATGCTTGTACGTGCATTCATAAATTGTTTCTTCAATTTGAATATCAAAAGAAGAGGAACCCATGACGTCTAGAAAAATACGCGTTGTTTGGAGTGCGCGATTGGCTGGCGAACTGATCACCATACTGTTTTCATCTAGGGTCAATTTTGCGGATAGCTTAGCCGCAACTTGTTTGGCGTGTTGTATACCGTCGGATGTAAGCGCACGATCAAAGTCGTTGATGCCCGGAATAGTTTCGGCTTTGGCATGTCGGATGATATAAAGTTTTTTACTGTTGTCCATGATTAAAATTTTTGATTCTTAATACCAATATAGATAATAACGCTTGATGTTCCTGTTCATTGTGTTTGCACAATGAGCAGGCTTGCGTATGAATACAAATAATAATACAGTAAGTTTTAAAAAGTAGATTACGTTATGAATAGTTTTTTTACCTCAAGTGATACGTTTAATGTCGTGTCAAAGCTAAAGCACTGTGGTTTTTTTAGTGCCTATAACGGCAAAATGAAAGTCTTGATAACGAATTTTTTAGATTGATTTTGGGTCTTTGTTGTCTTGGTGATTTAAAAAACAAAATCGTTGTTTTACTTTGATAAAATTATGCTAATTTCGCAGCGAAAAACAATAATTTGTTTTATCCAGCTATTTGCCGTCAGCTTATTTTATTTATTGAAAAACATCGTTAGCGAAGTTGCATTTTTTTTGTTTCTACCGTTTGATATTTACTTATGATTCGTAATTTTTTGATACTTCTTTATGGAAGTATTATCCTCGTGGCTTGCCACCGTCCAGAGGACTTTTTTGCGCAGGATGTTGAAGCTCCTATTTGGACTGTTGAACCCATTGATTCAGTTACTTTTGATAGTGATGAAGGTTTGGTCAATATACATACTGTTGCTGACGCTAATTTTAAAGGCCTAAAAAATGCCAATGATTTTATAGATATCTCGGGTGCAAATGCCAGTTATTGTCATCCAGATGTTCTCTATTTTCCAAATAAGCTGAATGGATATAAGTATTGGATGGTTTTTACGCCTTATTTTGGCGCAGTTGGAACGAATCAAAATTCAAAGAAATTTGAAAATCCAAGTGTTGTTGTATCCAATGATGGTCTTGATTGGGTAAATCCTCCGGGATTGAGCAATCCAATTATCAATGCTCCCTTTCCGACAGAAAGTTTCGGTGAAAACAAGGTTGATCCGATTCAAGGTTTCTGGTCAGATGTCGATTGGATATACTTAAATAATCAGTTTTATCTTTACTATAGGGGTAGTTTTATCACTGCGCAGGCTTTGAAAGGCAAATGTGTGTTAAGTAATACCAATTTTGATCGATTGAAGCAAAATGCACATCGCACCATTGTACAACAAACCTCTACAGATGGTATAAAGTGGTCGAATTTGAATGTCGCCTTTACCAGTAATCCTCCGTTTACGCCCAAAGATGATCATCTATTGTCTCCCTCCTTTATCCATGACGGGAAGGAGTTTTTGAGTTATGAAATTGAGCTGAATTTTAATTCGAAAAATTTTAAAGGTAAAGACCCTTCTTATGTTGTTCGTAGAACATCTACCGATGGCATTAATTTTACAGGATTTAAAGAAAGCAAAATCATAAATTTTCTAAATAGACCCTGGTTAAAAGAGGGACGAGTAAATTCACCATGGCATATTCAGGCCACATTTGCCGATGGTTATTATTTTCTCTGTATTGCAGTGGGAGATGTGAAACGATATACTGCGGAACTGTTATACATTGGGTATTCTAAAGATGGATTAAATTTCAAAGTATTACCGAAGCCGCTGTTGAAAAATAATGCGTATCGAAGTTCAATTTTTCCAATGGGCAGCAACGAGTCTTTAATTAAGATGGGAGCAATGATCGGTAATAAATCTGGGGAGTTCAGATACCGGGAATTTACGTTAAACAAAGACAATATTGAGAAGTCACTAAAATGATTTCAGCCTTTAATATATCATTTCTGTTACTATTTTTGTATATTAAAGATTAATGATGGTAAAAAATGGTTGTATGGATTGTCCTCGTCCGGTTGCTGTTTCGGTAGTTATACCGGTATACAATGTCGAAAAATATTTAGACGAGACGATCCAAAGTGTGCTTGATCAGGAATTACAAGATTTCGAAATCATACTCGTTAATGATGGTAGCAGTGATTCTTCGGCTGAAATCTGTCGGAAGTATGCATCATTGGATGCTCGCATTTATTTTTTTGACCAGGAAAATTCGGGCGTTTCTGTCGCTCGAAATAACGGCCTCATTCATGCGAGCGGAGAATATGTCTATTTTTTAGATTCTGATGATACTATTGAACGCACCTTTTTGTCAGCTTCTTTAGCGATTGCTAAACAGCAAAATTTTGATTTGCTGATTTTGGGGGAGCCTTATTGTTCCCGTGCGCCACGTTTGACTGCTGTACCGACATGCGGTTTGCTGACCAAAAAGACCTTATTGGACACTTATCCCCATATCCGTTTTCCTGAAGGAATTCAGCCCTGCGAGGATGGCTTGTTTTCACATCGTCTCTTTTTGATGACCGATAAGATCGGATTCAATCCGGCGGCAGTATATTTTTATAGACAGCACGAGAATCAAAATCATACGCAAATTAATCGGCAGACGGATCGCTTATTGAAACAGATCCCAATATGGTTAGAACTGTTGAAGGAGTTTTATAAGGAACATGATCTTTTTGCTTCAAAAGCCTTAAAACTAGCGCTATTTATCGAACATGAACCTTTTGAGTTTCGCTATTTAAAAATGGCATTTAATGATCTTGAGAAGGAAGAGCTGTTTAAGTTATTGCAAAATTTTATGCAAGAATATGTAAGCCCACATCTTACCAAAGCCGATAAAGAAATATTAACGGTGCCTTTTAGCTATTTTGTAGAAGCTCGAGATCATAGGGATTTTGATACGTTTTACGTAGATTATTGTAAAAGGAGAGCTGAAAAATTGAAGCGAGGCTTATTTTGGGTGAGGTTTATTCCAATTGCTGGCCTAAGAAGAAAAGTCCGTCAAAGGATCAGAAATAAGTATCTCGACGTATGAAGATTTTACTAATACAACATTTGTATTTTTTAAATGGAATAGGAGGCACGGAAAAGATATGTTCTACGTTAGCGAACATACTGAGTACAAATGGATATTTAGTGGAGATTGCAACCAATGAAAACATAAAAGGCTCCCCAGTTTTTCCGCTGCATAAGTCGGTGAAAGTGACGAATATCTTTGACGCTAATTTGGAGCAGAAGCTCGAGCTTCCTATTTATAACTATAAGGGGACGAATCCACTTTTATGGTTGAAATACAAGGCCCGCAAAAAATACAGCAAGTGGTATAACCGCCGATTGAAGCAACGGATGGGGGGGGAAGCTAAATTATTTCAATTTAATCTGCGAAAGCGGGCGATTTTATGGAAAGATTATATCGACGGACTAAAGCCGGATTTGATTATTACCATGTCCATTGGCTCACTTCTGGAGATTACTTATGGAAATACACTGTCAATCCCCATTATAGATTCGGTCAATGGAAGACCTGATTACGATTATACCAATGTTCTGGGCGGGAGAAAAGCCTATATGGTTGATTTGTTAACGGCTAGTTTCGATCATCTAGATGGTGTTCAGATCTTATTTGATAGCTATCGGGATTTTCTACCGTCTAATTTTTCGGGACAATGCGACGTTATTGCCAATCCAATCCAGCAGGTAGATCCTCACGATTTAGTTATCCATGACCGTATCAAAGAAAGATATAAGATTATTCATGTTGGGCGTTTGGATACAGAATGTAAGCAGCAGCATGTTGCCATTGCAATTTTTGCTGACCTGGCAAACAAATATCCCAATTGGGATTTGGAGTTTTGGGGGATAGGTCCAGACTTTGATCGATTGAATACACAAATTTGTGATCTTGGATTGGCTGAAAGGGTCTTTCTTCGTGGATTCACCGACGATCCCTTGATAAAGATGCGGGATGCGGATATTTTTATTTTCCCCAGCAAATATGAGGGGTTTGGACTGGCCTTGGCAGAAGCCATGTCAATAGGCCTGCCGAGTATCGGCTTTTCTACTTGTTCCGGGGTAAATGAATTGATCAAACACAGTCAAAATGGTTTTTTAGCATTGGATGAACAGCAGATGGCGCTGTACCTCGAACAATTGATCATGGACCCTTCGCTACGTTCGAGACTTGGCGTTCAAAGCAATTTGGCAATGAAGGCGTACAGTTTTGAAAATATGGCTAAAGGGTGGTTAAATTTAGTGGAAACTGTTACAAGAAGTTTGGGGGTGAAGGCGAGATGATTCATAGATCTTAATACTCCTGCAAAAGAAAAATCAAGGAGAATGTGGCATTTTCCGAGAATAATTCGTATTATTTATTATAAAAGCAATTGCTGCTTTTTACCTATTCAATAAGAATAAATGCAAACAATAAAGAAAAAGAGAATATTATACTTTATGCCTGAAAATCCTAACAGTTCGAAAGCAGGCAATTTGACTAGGTGTAAGCAATTGTTAACTTATTTTAATACGCTAAATGCAAATTTTGAGATCGATTTTGTATCCTCAATTAATTGGAGAACAGGTGATGAAGCTATTTTTCAATCCGAATTTCCAAATATTAACCTGATTATTTTACCTTTTAAATCTTCCAAAAAAAATAGGATTAGTTATTTCTTTCGTGATAAATTACAAAAAGAGATTAAAAATATATTCCACTCCAATTTGATTGATCGTGTTTCGCCATCATTTCAAAGAAGATTTGAAGAGGTTTTAAGCGATCATAAGTATGATTACGTTATTATTAGTTATGTTGAATTTGGTAGTTTGGTAAAGAATTTGATAGGACCTTATACAATTTTAGATTCGCATGATTTTCTGACGCTGCAAAATAAGACAAAGGAAAAGGAAAACTTTTCAATGCGTCAATTGGGTAAAATGTTTGGAGCTGAGTTGTCTATGATGACCTCTTTTAATGAGATATGGACATTTTCAATTGAGGAAAAATATATTTTTGAACAGTTTGCTGATAAATTTGTTCGGTTAATTCCAGTTTCAATGCCATCGCCAGTTATTCAAGAACGCGAAAAAAAGATTGACTTAATTTATGTAGCCAGTGACAATCCCCATAATGTGACAAGCATAACGTGGTTTTTAGAAAAAGTATTTCCACTACTTACGAATGTTGAACTGCATGTGATTGGCAAGATTTGTGCACATATTCCAACTGTGAAAAATGTTATAAAACATGGATTGGTGGATGATCTTACAGCATATTATGAGCAAGCTAAAGTTGCTATCTGTCCAATGCTTTCAGGGACAGGAATCAAAATAAAGGTTTTGGAAGCATTATCTTTTGGCATTCCGGTTGTAACCAACCAACGTGGTGTCGATGGATTGTTTAATAAATCAGATAACGGATGTCTTATAGCACTAAATGAACAGGCTTTCGCTTCTCATATAATTGAATTGCTCCGGGAGGGTGAATTTCATGAAAGGAAATCGAATCAGGCTATTGCATATATGAGAAGTAATCATACCGTAAAGAAAGAGTATGAGGTCTTGGATGCTGTTTTTAACAATAGATGAATAAATGAAAATCTCTCTAATAATATCTACTTATAACTGGCCGGAGGCGTTGGCATTATGCTTAGAAAGTGTATTGCATCAGAAGGATCTTCCTGATGAAATCCTTATCGCTGATGACGGGTCTGGAAAGGAGACAGAGCGAATTGTAGCAGAATATAAAAGTAAGTTTAATATTCCTTTTATTCATGTATGGCATGAAGATGAAGGTTTCCAGTTGGCGAAAATCAGAAATAAAGCAATCGCTAAAGCCTCATCTGACTATATTGTTCAAATTGATGGTGATTTAATTTTGCACCCCTATTTTATTCGGGACCATCGGAAATTCGCGCAAAGAGGATCCGTAGTACGGGCCAGCCGTATTTATCTTGATCGGGAATTTTCCGAGAAAAAATTGACTAAGCGTGATACAAAGGTGAATAGATTCGATAAAGGAGTTTCGAACCTATTCAGTGCTTTTCGTTTTCAGTTGTTATGGAAATATTTTGAATTTAATTATAAAAACAAAGGCAACGAGCGTTGGGAGATTCATGGTGCCAATATGGCCTATTGGAGAGAAGATGCCATTCGTGTGAATGGCTATAATGAAGACTTTAAGGGCTGGGGGCCGGAAGATAAAGAATTTGTCGCTAGACTTCTAAATATCAACATCAAAAAACGATTCTTAAAATTCGGCGGCATTGTGTTTCATATTTGGCATGCGATAAATGCAAAAGAAAATTTAGGCAACAACAATTGTTTGTTTGCAAAGACAAAAAAGCTAAATTTGACCTATTGTGATAATGGTATTGATAAATACCTGAAATCATCTGATTAGCACTTACGGTTTTATAGCTATTTTTTGGAAACTTCAATAATTATTACAACGTATAATAGGCCCGATGCATTGGAATTGGTGCTATTGTCTGCATTCAATCAAACAGTTTTGCCGAGTCAAATTATTGTTGCTGATGACGGTTCTGACGATAGAACAAGACTGCTGGTCCACCGTTATAAGCAAGTTTCTGAAATTCCTATCTGCCATGTTTGGCAGGAAGACTGTGGCTTTCGAGTTGCGCGTATTCGAAATCAAGCACTAGCTCAAGTGAAGTCACCCTATGTAATACTCGTGGACGGTGATATTCTCATGGCACCAAATTTTATTGAAGACCACCTAAAACTTGCCAAAGACGGACATTTTATTCAAGGAGGAAGGGTTTTACTGGATCAAGCATTAACAGCTAAATTGTTAACCGAGTCGAATCAACTAAAGTATCCAAATATGTTTCAGGCGGGATTCGAATCTGGTCGATTTGAAAAGAGAATAAGTAGTTTTCGTAATCTTCTTTTAGCACGATGGACTGCGAAAAACCTAGCACATAAAAGAAGCAAAGTACGCTCTTGTAATATGTCCTTCTACATGCGCGATGTTCGTGCAGTGAATGGTTTTAATAATCTTTTTGAAGGCTGGGGCCGGGAAGACAGTGAATTTGTGGAACGTTTATTCAATTATGGACTCAAAGGGCAACTAATCAAGTTTGCTGCAATTGGGTATCACTTATATCATAAAGAAGCGTCTAGAAAAGCTCTTCCACAAAACGATCATTTATTAGAAAAGACAAAATTAGAAAAGCTGAAATCTTGTGCTGACGGACTTTCTAGTTTCCTGTAGTTATTCATTATCATGGGAATTCCGAAAAATATATTTCAAACATTTAAGGATAATAAGATTCCTTGGCTTACGAAGCTCTATATTCGCTCGTTCTTGAAAAAGAACAAGGGTTATTCATATGAGTTCTATGATGATCAACGGGTGAGTGACTTCTTTGCTGAACATTTTGATGAGCGCATAAATAAAGCTTATCATCGTCTTCAGATAGGGGCCGCCAAAGCAGATTTTTTTCGTTATGCTGTTTTATATATATACGGTGGCATTTATATAGATTTAGATAGTGATTTGTTAGTTTCCCTCGATAAATATCTAAATAGCGATGACGTTGCGGTAATAACGCATGAGAACAATAGGAGCCTGTATGCACAATGGGCACTGATCTTTGATAAAGGACATCCTTTTTTAAAAAGAACGATGGAACTGATTGTGGATAATATTGAACAGAATCGATTTCCACATGATGTGCATGCGATGACCGGCCCAACAGTTTATACATTAGCGATTAATGAAGTTCTGAAAGAGAATCCGAGTGTAGCGTATCGCTGCATAGAAGATGATTATAAAGGATTACTGAAATTTAAGTATAAATTAGGCAAACTCATGATTTATAAAGACAAGTCTAACCATTGGAAGAAACTGCAACTGCGTATTCCTGTTGTAAAGCCTGATACAGACTTTTAGGTTTGTTTATTTTAAGGGAGAGTTATTTTTACTTATTTTTGAGGAAAAGTATTGCACATCGATGAATTTCAAAAGAATCTTTTTGCGAAATAAGAATAATAAGATTTACTATTATATTAAAGCAATTCTTAGGGAGCTAGTTCCTGATAGTCTTTCTCAAGCCCAACTGACAAAGCTTTTAAATAGCACTTATTATCGCAAAAATGCCACATATATTGATGATAGGGTACATTATTACAATAAGTTGGAACGGCTTGAGCCTTTAGATCAGGACGCTATTGAAATAGGCAAATATCGCATACCAGAACGCATACGCGTTTATTATTTCGACAGTAAGGAATATTTAAGGTTTTTTAACCGCAAATTGCGGTTCAGTATTTTGCCAGGTGATATCATTCATATTCCCTCACATCCGACTTTACTCAAGAGCCGACCTATTCATGGTAATAATAGCAATGCAGTAGTCTTAAATTTGGATAAAGCAAGACATTTTAATTTTCTTCAGGACGACGTGTCTTTTGATAAAAAAATAGATATGTTGGTCGGAAGGAGTGGTTTTGGACAAGTGCATCGTAGCAGATTCTACCAATTGTATTGTGATCATCCATTGTGCAACATCAAAAAGGCTAATCGATCTTCCGATAAGGATTATTTATCCATCGCAGGGCACCTTGATTATAAATTTATTTTGGCGCTTGAGGGAAACGATGTTGCGACAAACTTGAAGTGGATTATGTCCTCAAATTCTATTGCCGTCATGCCTATGCCGAAATATGAGACTTGGTTTATGGAGGGACGCCTAATTCCAGATGTCCATTTTATTTGTATTAAAGATGACTATTCTGATTTGGAGGAAAAATTGCGCTATTTTATGGCAGATGATCATGCGGCTAGGGTGATTGTAAAAAATGCGAACGCATATATAGCTCAGTTTAAAAATAAAAAAATAGAGGATATAATCGCATTAAAAGTCTTGGATAAATATTTTACGCATACCGTTCAGCCTAAATTACAATAAGGACTGATAACAGTTTATGAGTTCTGATGCAATTTTTTCATCATTAAATTTTTGCACATAGTGACGTCCTTGCGCAATCATACTAGCGCTGGCTTGGGAATCGCCGAGAATATGTTTGATCGCTAGATTTATTTCCTCTACATTTGAAGGGTCGACATAACAAGACGATGGTCCACCAGCTTCTGGAAATACGCCCGAATTGGTTGTAATGACAGGAGTACCAGCATATAAGGCTTCGATGATAGGGATACCAAAGCCTTCAAAGATAGAAGGGTATATAAAAATTGATGCCATCGAATAAATAGTCGATAGTTCTTCAATAGTAAACCCTTGTTTTATAATGACTTTGCTTTCCAATTTGTTGGCTACGATATATCTGTTAATCTCCTCAAGATAGGGTGTTTTCTTACCAATTATTAATAATGGGATATCGATATCCTGAATAGCTTTTACAATTTGTAAAACATTTTTTCGTTTTTCAATTGAACCAACATTTAACAGGAAGTCTTTGGGTAAATTATATTTTAACCTTAATTTGTCCTGCTCGTCGTCGCTTTTTGGAACCTTGAAAGCCGGATGGCAACCCTGATAGATAACCTCGATCTTATGTTCGGGAATTGCATAGTAATCGATGATATCTGATTTAGTCTGTTCACTAATTGCAATAATTTTATCAGCGTGATTAACCGCTAATTGGAATTTCTTGTTGTATATCCAACGATCGATGGGTTTATAGAGTTCGGGATAGCGTAAGAAGATTAAATCATGTATCGTGACAACAGATTTAATTCCTCGGGCTTTTAAGCCCCTTGGTATCTCTCCTGTAAGCCCATGAAAGAGTTCTACACCGTCATTAAGCAGGTCAGATGCTATTCCAAAGCTTCGCCAAAGTGCGGGAAAAGCACGGTCAAAAGCATTTTTGGGTAAACGAATTTTTTGATCAAGGATAGCTTGATCCGAAAGATGGTCGTCCGCTAATCTTGGTGTATACTTCAAATAAGTATTATCCGGATAATATTGTTCCAGTATACGGACAAGGTCCCGACTATAATTGCCTAAGCCTGTTCGATTGAGAAAATATCGTTTAGCGTCAAATCCAATTGTTATCATGCTTGACCCGGTTTAGCTTTCTTTAAAAATGTGTTCAAATTTACTTAATACCAAATCCCAATTATAATATTTAGAAACATATTCTTTAGCTTTTGCCTCAATGATGTTCTTATCGGTATTTGGATCTTGCAAATATGTGATAATTGAACTTAGGGACTGGAAGGAATCATAACAGAAAACAGCCCCACTTTTGCGTTCATGTTCGACCATGACATCACACTTTTTGTTACCAATGACCGGTTTCCCCAAGTGGAGCGCTTCCAATGTCAATAGTGATAAACTTTCGGCGAGTGAAGGATTAATAATGGCAAAGCTTTGTTGCATTAGCGCTTTTTTTTCTTCCTCACTTACAAAACCAGTATAGATGATATCCGGATCTTGCTCAACATTCATGGTATTTTCTCCTGTAAGTACAAGTTGCAAGTCGATCTGTTTTTCTGATTTTAATTTCAGAAAATAGGTCATAAAATTGTTGATTTTTACAGACGTTATGCGACCACAATAAAGTAGGTATGGTGATTTGATCTGATATTTGGCACTGATGGCTGCTGCAGCTGGTAAATCATCTATTTGATTGACGCCTATGCCAACAATTGTATTTTTTGCCAGCGAATTTCTGAAAATTTCTAAACACATTTCTTTTTCACTTTCTGTATTAAAGGCAATATGATTGACTTTTGAGAATAAAAGTGTGTTGATACTTCTAAATAACATACTTTCCATATGTGCAGTGGGAATCAGAATAGACTTCTGTGGTACAAGGAGAGATCCCAATATGGTTAGCGGGTTTTCGTAAGTAAAAAAAATGAATTTGTCGAAATCGTGTTGGAATTCCCTAATATAGTTAAGTAATGAAGACGAATAAAATGGATGTCCTTCCAAATAGGTTGATTCATCATCAACTTTGAATTTCCAAATGGGAAATAAGGAGAAAATAGGCTTTGCTAACCCCCAGCGATAGATCAATCGGCGTATCTTCCGGGCGATTTTACTTTTCTTTTCGGAACGCGAATTTTTATCGGTCACGAACCTCATCACAGGTATTCCCTGTATAATTTCTAGGCCCGGAGTGAAATCTTCCGATGGTTTATTTAAAAACTTGATATTGGTGGTTAATACAGTCACGTCATGCTTTGCTGATAATCGTTCAGCTAGCATTCTACAATGGAATTCGGCTCCACCGGTGATATCCAATCCGTATCGAATGGTTATTAACCCTATCTTCATCCTATTGCTTTTATTTTTTCAATCACCATTTCCGGTGTAATTAAATCGATTGCTTCTATCCCATCACAATCACAGGGCTTGTTGCCGTACACTGAACTCGGTCTGTTGGGGTGTTCAACATGGATGCAGTCTGTTAGCTGCTGCCCATAACCGATGAATCCAGCGTAAGGATGCGTGGCTCCCCACAAAGAAAGACACCTTACGCCCATCAACGATGCCATATGCAGTCCCGAAGAGTCCATACTGATCATGAAATCTAAATTTGAAATCAAATCCAGTTCTTCTCGTAGCGAAAGCTTGCCTATGGTATTATAGGTATTGGGAAATCGCTCCGTCCAGTTTTGCGCAATCTGGAATTCCTGTTCACCACCACCAAACAACAAAACATCATAGCCATTGTGCGTAAGTTCGTCTATTACATGTTCCATCTTGGTTTGCGGAAAAATCTTATAACGATGTTGTGCAAATGGGGCAATGCCAATTTTCTTTCGATCGAAATTCGCGAACATACTAAATGCCGCTTTGGGCACATCCTGCAAATTAAGAACCAATTTATTGCTGAGTTCAAATTTGAAACCTAATGCGCGAAATACATCTGCATAACGCTCGACCGTTAGCTTTAAAGGAACCTTAATTTTGTTGTTTTCGCGGGTTAAAGCTTTTTTTTCCGCCCTGCCTTTGTCAAGTTGTTTTACTTTTACACCCGATAAGGAAAATAAAAGATCGACTACGCGGGAGCGTAAATTGAAATGTAAGTCAGCTACAGCATCTGCGCCGTATTGAGCCAGTTCTTTTTTTAGCCTGACTAAGCCAAAAAAACCTTTATGAATTGTTTTGGGTTCAATCGCGTGAAACCGTACACCTTTTATTCCATCAAAAAATGGAGCAAAGAATTTCCGGCTGACCATTATGATTTCTACATCAGGGTATTGAATACAGAATTCTTTCAATACTGAGGCGACCATGGCAACATCGCCCATAGCTGAAAATCGGGTTACTATGATCCGCTGCGGTAAGGACATGTTTTATTTTCCTGATGAATATAGGACAGGGTTCAATGCCGGATCGTTATACATTTTCATCTGTTTATAGACTTTCATGTATTTATCGCCAGATGCGATGGCGGTCATCAATTCATCAATACTTTGGGATAAATCTTTCCTTTGTTCCAATAAAACGTTTAGTTTTTCCTGGCAGGAAATGATATGTGTCTCGGAAGCATCTGTGCGCAATGTTTCCTGTTCCATGTGGTAGATTTTTAGAGCCAGAATGGAAAGTCTATCAATAGCCCATGCCGGACTTTCAGTATTGATTGTCGCTGTAGAACTCGCCTGTATATCTTGAAATTTTTGCAGAAAATAACTATCAATGTACTCTACTGTATCTGTGCGATACTGATTGGATTCATCAATACGTCTTTTCCAGTATAAGCCTTCTTGAGGTTCAATAGCGGGATTACGCACAACATCTTCCATATGCCATTGTACAGTGTCAATCCAGCATTTTAAATAGAGGAGATGTTCCAGGGATTGTTTGTCATACGGGTTTTGGATTGGATGATCAATCTGATCGTATACGTGGTAATCCTGGATAGCACGCTGAAAAATTGGATTTGCTATTGCACTAATCATGTTACAAATATAAAATATATTATGGAGTTATTCTTACTATTCACTTCAGACATTAAGCGAATGAATTGGACGATAGACTTATTTAAAATGAAAGGAGTTTCCTGTTTTCTAGAATGCCGAAAGTAATAAATCGGGAAAGATACCTAAGATCAACACCGCGACGGTACATAAGATTCCAATACACAAGAGTAGCACATTGAATTTAACAGCTGGAGATCCTGTATTTTCTCTTAAAAACGCATTCAGCGGTATCTTAAAATAATAAAATAGGGAGATGACAGATGTCAATGCGCCAACTAGGAGTAATGCCAACAAACTGAAGGATTGGAAGTTTTGGTATTGTTCGAACACTTTGGAAAAGACCAAAAGTTTTCCAACAAAACCTGCAGTAGGAGGTAGGCCGACCAAAGCGATTAAAACAATCGAAAAGGAGGTGAACAACAGGGGGAATTGCTTTCCTAAGCCACGATAAGATTCAATTGTGGTATTTCCTAAACTAGCTTCCAAGGCATCAATAAAGATAAAGACCGCAATGTTCATCAGGGCGTATATGGAAAGGTAAAATAAGAGCACATTTGACTCCTTATTTTGATAAACCAATACAGCCATAAGGAGTATACCCGTATGCCCGATGGAAGAGTAGGCCATCATCCTTTTGGCATCCTGTTGACGCAAAGCGGCTAAATTACCAATCAGCATAGTTGCAATGGCGATCGCAATAATCACATAAGTCAGAAAATCACTGAAATAAAAAGAAACATTGAGCCATGCGGAGAATATCTTGGACAAAAGAACAACGACCGCAATTTTGGGTACTGTAGCAAGATAGGTGGTAATCACTGTTGGGGCACCTTGATAAACATCCGGGCTCCAAACATGAAAGGGAAAAAAACTCAGTTTGAAACCAATACCTGTCAGCAAAAATAATAAAGCAATGCTGATCATGATCTGGGGTGCTTCCATCAAGCCGGCAATGTGGCTTGGAGCGTCAAAATTCAGGTTTCCCGTGAAACCGTATAGTAAAGACAAGCCATAGAGCATAACGGCGGCACAGATGGATCCGAACAGGACATATTTTAAAGCAGCTTCCGATTGAACCTTTGTGGAAGAAAAATAGCCAACCATAATATAGGAGCTGATCGAAACAGTCTCCACAGCGATAAAGATCATCAGCCAGTTACTCGTCATCGTCAGCAGGTTCAGGCCAAGGGTTGCGGTCAGTAGCACAGCGTATAGGTCGCCTAAGGGACGGTCTTGCTGGCGTTGTTGGATAAAGATACAGATGAGGATTGTCGACAACAGCATAATCAAACGTGCAGCTACAGCAAATGCATCAATATGGATCATATCAAAGAAGCCTGTTACCTCGATCTTACTGAGTCCCTGTCCCACAAGGTAACAACCACTGAGCAATAACCCAATGAGGGTAATGGCAAAAGAGGTATTCTTCCAGTGTCTGTCAATAAACAGGCTAGCGAGGATAGTACCAATAAAAGTGACGATCAATGTCAGTTCGGGCTTAAAATAAGGAACGCTTACGATAATCTGATCGATGAAAGAACTGATATATGGACTGAATGCGGGCATGCTGAATTAGATAAATTGTTGGATAAAACTCACGAGATTCAGAACACTGGCGTTTAGGTTGTTAAACACTAATGCCGGCATAATTCCAAGTAATAGGGCGAGCGCTAGGGTAGGAAATAAGATCACTTGTTCGCGTAAATTGACGTCTGTCAGTGCATTACTCCAGGAGTCCCCACCTTTTAAGCGAATTTGCCCAAAGAACATGCGTTGCAGTGTCCAAAGTAGATAGGCCGCACTTAATAAGATACCTATGGAGCCCGCTAGTGCCATCCAACGCGGTAATCCAGTTCCTATACTCGCCGAATTGAAGGAGCCGATAATGACAAAGGCTTCGCCAATAAAGGCTGAAAAGCCGGGCAGGCCTAGGGACGCAAAAAATGCGACAGCGACATAACCTGTGTATTTGGGCATAATTTGAGCTAGGCCACGGAAACTATAGATATTTCTGTCGTGTACACGGTCATAAACCACACCAACAAGGAAAAAGAGTGCCGCGGATAAAAATCCATGCGAAATCATCTGAAACATGGCGCCAGAAATACCTTCTGCAGTCAGCGATGCAATTCCAAGCAGCACAAAACCCATATGTGAAACCGATGAATAAGCAATCATTCGTTTCAGGTCTTTTTGGGATAAGGCATTCAAAGCACCATAAATAATGGAAACAACACCAATTAACCCCAGCCACCAATTGGATAAGGCAGCCATATCGGGAAAGATGCTGTAACAGATACGGATGATACCGTAACCACCTATTTTCAAAAGGATACCGGCAAGAATAATAGATACTGGTGTCGGCGCTTCAACGTGCGCATCCGGTAGCCAAGTATGTAGCGGAACAATGGGTACTTTAATAGCAAAGGCAAAAAAGAGCACAATGAAACCGACCAGACGAGCGGAAATGCCCAAAATCTCCTGATAACCTTCCCAGCCGAAAATAGAACCCTCAAGATAATTCTGTGGATTCATCATATAGATCATGTTGAAGGTATGTGCTCCAGTCAAGGGGTTGATTACTGAAAAATACAATCCGACGATAATCAACAACATAAATACAGACCCGAATAGGGTATATAAAAAGAATTTTATAGCTGCATATTCGCGTCTTGCGCCACCCCAGATACCGATCAAGAAGTAGAGTGGCAGTAACATGACTTCATAAAACAAATAGAATAGGAAGAAATCCAATGCGCAGAAAATCCCCATAACAGCCATATTAAGTACCATGAGCAAGGCAAAGTATCCCTTTGGACTTTTCTGAATATTCCAGGAGGCACCTATAGCCATCAGCATAACGAAGGCACTCAGCAATAACAAGGGCATGGAGATACCATCAATACCAATAAGATAATCAATCTCTAATTTTCCTATAGATCCTAAATCTAACCGGATCCAGGAAAGCTGTTCAACAAATTGATAGCCCGCCAGATCTTGGACTCCTGTTTTGCTTGCATCAAATTGTACATAACATATTCCGGCCAGTACAAACTGTATTGCTGTGAATGCTAAAGCAATATATTTGTAACTCGATTTATAGCGTGTTGGTAAGGCGAGAATGAGCGCCGTAGCCAATAGCGGTAAAAATATCAATAAGGATAGAATAGGCATTTCCTAAAAGAATATAAGATAAATTAAACCAAGTAAAACTAATAAAAAGACGGAATACAATGCTGTCTGTATCTTTCCGTTTTGGACCAGGCGAACTTGATTGCCTGTCCAATAGGCTACAGTAGCAACCGTATTAACAAAACCATCTACAATATATTTGTCTATCCACACACTTAGCTGAGAGAGGGATAAGACGATAAACTGAATGAAAGAAACGAAAGCGTCAACGATATGACGGTCAAACCAATAACAGAACTGCGCTAATTTTAATGTGCCATTTACAAAGACTGCTTGGTAAAATTCATTGATATAACCCTGGTTGAAAGCGGCTTTTAATGCCTGGCTAGCGGGGTTTAACGGGTATTTATTTTGTACATACCATTTCCAGCCGATGATCCAGCCAATAACCGAACCAAGGAGCAGTATTGCCGGGATAATAAGGTGTGCACTATGGCTTGGTGCAAAAGCATATTCATCCAATAAAAGGCCGTCCATCAACCAGGAATCATGATAAGAAAACGGATTGAATGAGAATACCGGGAATAGACAGAATAGTCCCAAAACAAACATGGGGATCAACATGGTCTTTGGGGCTTCATGTAGTGGATGATCCAGTAGTTTGCCCTGAAGCTGTTTCAACAGTCTGAACTCTCCAAAAAAGGCTTTAAAGAGCAAACGACCGATGTAGAAAGCCGTTAAAATACTTACTAGAATTAAAATCGCAGGAATGATAAGGTATAAGTTACCTTTTGAAAGAGCCCATTCAAACGAAGAGATAACAATACTATCTTTGGATAAATAACCTGAAGTCAATGGGAAGCCTGCAAGTGCTAGCGAAGCTATACACATCAGCACGAAGGTTTTTGGCATATAGTGACGTAGTCCTCCCATATTCCGTAAATCCTGCGGATCAAAGTCCAATTGGCTATGTGCTTTGAGATGGGCCATTTCATGAATGACAGCTCCTGCCGAAAGAAATAATAGACACTTAAAGAAGGCATGCGTAGTCAGATGAAATAAAGCAGCATCCCATGTTCCAATGCCAATGCCAACCATCATAAAACCAAGCTGCGATATGGTCGAAAAAGCAAGAATACGTTTGATGTCGTATTGGCCAAGCGCGAAGTATGCGGCCGAAGCAGCGGTTATTGTACCAATGATGGCAATAAATAATAAGGCAGATTCATTAAATAATGGAAATACAGTTGCCAGCAGGAATACACCGGCAGCAACCATGGTCGCAGCGTGAATCAACGAGGATACCGATGTAGGACCTTCCATGGCGTCAGGAAGCCATACATGTAATGGAAATTGTGCAGATTTAGCCATAGCTGCCAAGAAGAAGGCTAAGCCTGCAATCGTAAGCCAAATCTGAGGTAAGCTATTGACTGGAGATATCCATAATCCTTGGGCGATTGTGGATTGATAAATTAAGCCATTGTCCCCAAAGAGATCGATTAAATTGAGGGTTTTGAACTGTGTAAATAGGATCGCAAGCCCAATTAAAAACCCGAGGTCGCCGATACGATTGACCAAAAATGCTTTTTTATTGGCTTGTACAGCTGTTTCACGTGTGAACCAGAAACCGATGAGGAGATACGATGCGAAACCGACCAATTCCCAAAAAACATACATCAATAAGAGGCTATCCATAATAACCAATCCCAACATCGCAAAACAGAATAAGCTGAGATACATCCAATAACGGTGAATACCTGAATCGCCATGCATATAGGCTCTGGAGTATATATGTACGGGTAGGGCAATGGTCGGTACCAAAAAAAGCATCAACGTGCTCAAATTGTTCAGCAGGATACCAACTTTAAATGCTGTTTCACCAACGGTGAACCAGCTTACTTGAATTGATACTGCCGGATTATTCCATATAGAGAACCAGGTCAATCCACCAGCGATAAAGCTGAGGATGATAGCTGCGAGGGAAACTAGACCCGACTGGTCGCGTTTACCTGCTATTGCTTGATATAGGAATGCCACAAATGGCGCTGCCAAGGTAAGCAGTGCGGTCAGAAGGGGCGATATGTGAACAAATTGATCCAATGCTTACTTGTCTTTTAATTGGTTGATCTCATCCGGATTAATGGTTTTGTAATGTCTGTAGCCATTTAATACAATAGCCAATCCAACGGCAACTGCAGCCGCTGCGAGAACGATGGCAAACAGGGCAAAAATTTGCCCACCATAACTGACCTTGTCGTATTTTCCAAAAGCAACAAAGTTCAGAATGGCGGCGTTGATCATCAACTCAATACCGACCAAAATCATAATTGCATTTTTCTTGGAAAGAACGGTATAGAGGCCAATGCAAAAGATGCAGGCACTGACAACTAAAAAATGCGTCAGCGTAATCATATTGTACGCTCCTTTCTCGATAGATGTGAGGCTCCGATTAAGGCCATCATCAAAAACACGGATATAATTTCAAATGGTAAAACGTAAAAGGTCATAAAACGTAACCCAATCTGATGAATGTTATTATCTGATGCGATAATCATGGTCCTATTTTCCTGGGCTTTTAAGATCCACCATGTTGGAGGAGCCTGTTGCCATTCAACAATGCCGTATAGCATAAGCAATAGGAAGCCAAGCACGATGGGAATCGTCTGCCACTTAGGCATGGTTAAGAATGTACCGCTGCTATCCTGAAGGTCTTTCAGGAGTTCTTTGTTGGAGAGCATAAAGGCAAATAACATCAATATGAGCACGCCTCCAACATACACCATAATTTGTGTGATAGCTACAAAATCGGCTAAAGCAAATAAGTAGAGTCCTGCCATAGCAAATAACACAATAAAAAACAGGAACAATGCACGCGCAATATTTTTAAGATTGACCAGTAAAAGTGCTGAACCGATTGCTAGGGTAGCAAAGGCGTAGAATAAAATAGTTTCCATCTTTTATTTTTGCTTTGCTGCCTCCTTTTCAGCTTGAAACTTGGTCCACTCTGCTTTGCGCTGTGCGACCTCACTATCGGTCATATCTGAAAAACCATAGATAAGATCGGTCAGTTTTTGAGAACTGCGGTCATATTCATTGGTCATGGTAATACATTCCGTCGGACATACCACAGTACAAAGTCCACAGTACATACATTTGGCCATATCAATATTGAATTTGGCCGGATATAGTCTTTTTACACTTCCATCGGAAGTTTTTCCAATCGCTTCCGGTGATTTGATGGCTTCGATTTCGATGCAGTCGACAGGACAAGCCTTTGCGCATAGATCACATACAATACAGTCCTCGATATCGACTTGCAATTGATAGCGGGCAACTTCGGGGATTGGCATTTTTTCACGCGGGTATTGTACGGTGACAATACCTTCTTGTTGATCAAAGTAATTGTCTTTCTTGATATTCAATTCTGTTCGCGAACGTCGGGCACCAAACAAGTGCTTAACAGTCAAAGATAAACCCTTGATTGCCGTACGAAATGCATGCGAAGCTGTTTTAAATATCATATCCTATGCTATAACTAAAATTCGCCAAATTGCAGAGATGGCCATACAAAGAAAAGCCAGCGGTGTCAATACTTTCCAACATAAACTCATCAGCTGGTCTGCACGTAACCGTGGTAATGTCCATCGAATCCACATTTGGATACCAACAATAAATAATGATTTGGCTAATGTCCAAAATATTCCCCACACTAAACCCGTGGTCCAATCGGCCAAACGTATTGCACCTATGTTTGGTAATGGTGTATTCCAAGCGCCTAAGAAGAGAACAACTCCCAACATCGATACCAAAAACATCATGGCATACTCTGCCAAAAAGATAAAGGCAAATTGTATGCCCCCATATTCTGTATGGAAACCGCCAACTAACTCAGATTCGGCTTCCGGGATATCAAAGGGTGCACGATTACACTCGGCAAGGGTAGCAATAAAGAATATGATGTAGGTAATAATCAAATGTGGGGCCTGAAAGATGTTCCAGGCGAAAAGGCCTCCGATCTCATTGACTTCCCAAAAACCAAAGAATTTAATGCTTCCATGAGTTAGAATTCCTTGTCCAATGGCGATTTCATTCAAATTTAGGGTTTGGGTTAGCATCACTACAGCAATCAGCGAAAGGCCTACCGGTATTTCATAGGACACCATCTGTGCAATGGCACGCATGGAACCCAATAAAGAATATTTGTTGTTAGATCCCCAACCTGCCATTAAAATGCCCAAAGCATCAATGGAGATGATGGCCATAATAAAGAACAAGTCTGTATGTGTATCCGCCGGGATAAAATCTTTGGCCCAGGGAATAACGGCAAAACCTGTAAATACAGCAACGAAAATAACGATAGGAGCAACTCTAAAGAGTATTTTATCGGCCGATGAGGGGGTGATTAATTCTTTTTGTAATAATTTGAGAATGTCGGCAATCGTTTGGAGACTGCCATACTTTCCTGTTTCCATCGGTCCTAGACGATCTTGTACAAATCCCGCGATCTTACGCTCGGCATATACTGCAAATAAGGTAAAGGCTGCTATAAAAGTGAAAATAGCAATGGGAACCAAGATATGTAGTATTGTTTCTAACAAGTCTTATTTATAATGATTTTTAATAAGAGACCAATGAATACGCAAACTTAACGAAAAACAGGGAATTTAGATAAGGAAAAATTAAAATATACTTAACAAGTAGATTATCGTGACAATAACGTAACGACGAGGCATCCTATAGTGTTCGGGCGGATGGTTTCGGACAGCTGTAAAGTCCTCCATGTTAGTTCGGATAAAAATATAAAAGCATCCCCGAGGGATGCTTTTTAAGGATATAAATCGAAATCGGATTAACGATTTGAAAATTCAACGTAGTCGCGTTCTGTGTGGCCAACGTATACTTGTCTAGGACGACCGATAGGCTCTTTGTTTTCACGCATTTCTTTCCATTGTGCAATCCATCCTGGTAGACGGCCTAAAGCAAATAATACGGTAAACATATCTGCTTTGAAACCTAATGCACGGTAGATGATACCTGAATAAAAGTCAACATTCGGATAAAGTTTTCTGTCGATGAAGTATTGGTCATTCAATGCTGCTTCTTCGAGTCTTTTAGCGATATCCAATACCGGATCTTGAACGCCTAATTTTTCCAAGATGTCGTCACATGCTTTTTTGATGATCTTAGCGCGAGGGTCGAAGTTTTTGTAAACGCGGTGACCGAATCCCATCAGACGGAAAGGGTCGTTTTTGTCTTTTGCTTTAGCAAGATATTTTTCAGCATCACCACCATCATTTTTAATGGCTTCTAACATCTCGATTACAGCTTGGTTTGCACCACCATGTAATGGTCCCCATAATGCATTGATACCCGATGCAACAGATGCATAAAGGTTTGCATTGGATGAACCAACGATGCGAACAGTAGATGTCGAACAGTTTTGCTCATGATCAGCATGTAAAATCAACAATTTGTGCATGGCATCAATCACCACAGGATCGAATGTTTTTTCATCATTCACTTCTCCAAACAGCATGTTTAAGAAGTTGTCAATGTAACCAAGGTTGTTTTTTGGATAAACGACAGGATGACCCAACGATTTCTTTTGAATCCAGGAAACGATCGTAGGCATTTTTGCCAAAAGATTGATGATCGTTTGATCCTCTTCTTCGTCAGTTAAGTTTGGATTTAAAGATTCTGGGTAAAATGCCGATAATGCGCCTACTAAACACGAAAGCTGGCCCATTGGGTGAGATTTGGATGGGAATCCAGCGAAGAAGTTTTTCATGTCTTCGTGAATCATCATTTGCTTTTTGATGTCAGCTCTGAATTTCTCCAATACCTCTTTTTTAGGAAGTTCTCCATAAATCAACAAATAAGCAACTTCCAAGAAAGTCGATTTCTCCGCCAATTGTTCAATTGGATATCCTCTATATCTCAATATGCCTTTTTCACCGTCAAGGAAAGTAATCGCACTTTTCGTTGCACCTGTATTTTTGTATCCTGGGTCTAACGTAATAAATCCGCTTAGATCTCTTAATTTGGAAATATCAACTGCTTTTTCATTTTCAGTACCGACAATGACCGGAAGGTCATACGAAGTGCCGTCTAAATTTATAGATGCTTTATCTGACATGTTTATATATTATCTTATATCTGATTTGTTATGCTAATCTCACAAATTTAACTATTTGATATTTAAAATTGAAAGTTCTTTTGGAATTAAAATGACATGACTGCGTCATTTTGGATAATATTCACGAATTATTTACTTAAATAAGCAAATAATTTATTCAAATTTAACATTATCTTATTCTGCAAAAATATCAATCTATTTTTCGTTGCGCAACCTTTCCTTTGTCTTCGTAGTTGCCGTGTTTGCCCGATCCGAAAAAAGGTAGTATGACAAAACAAACCAGAATAATGGACGTTAGTGTCAAAATTCCTGTAGTCCACAATATTTTGCTGAAGTTTTCCGCCTCCAATAGCTTAATGCCCCAAAGTCCCAAAAGGAAATAGGTGGCAACGAAAAGGATCACCAGTGTGAATAATATGCCGAATATATATTTCATAGCTGAATTAATTTATGGGTTGTGAATGGATTGACCTCAGTATATTGAGCTGAATCGTACCGATTTACATTTTAAAAGGTCTCATGGGATAGCTATCACTTTTAAGGTTGAATCTCCCGTAATACACTAGATTTTATTGAGAATCTGTTTTTTTAATGTGTCGAATTCTTCTTGGGTAATGATATTCTCACGAAGCAGCAGCTGCAGCTTTTGGAGTTTCTCGACAAAGTCACCCTCTTGCTGAATATGATCTTTGATCTCCTCTTTTTGAAGGTCGAATTGCTTTCCGAGTTCCATACCGACTCCCAGTTGTGCACCTACACCTGCAATTCCGCCTTCATTTTTAGCTGCGTCGCGTAGTGCCCGTAATTTTTCTAATTCAACATAGCTCAGACCTGCCTGTAGTGCTGCTTGATTTTGTGTGCTTAAATCGGCGATTTCTCCAATTCTTCGTTGTGTATTGGCATCAAATTGAGTTCCTAGGATTTTGAAATCCGTAATGTCGAGGCCAAGATCATTAAAGTCTTGTGTAACCGCGGTCTTGATGTCGTTGGAAAGTAATCCCAGTTGACTGTCAATCTCATTGTAACCCAGTTTCTTTTGTGCAATCTGCGCAATAATTTGTTGGGGGATCCGATTATTGATGATGTCTTGAATATCAGCTGTGCTAACCGTATTTTGATTAGCCACAATGTTTTTATAGAAATGTACCGGTTCCTTGATGAGGTAAGAGAACGTACCATTCAAGCCAATTTCTATCGGTAAATTGTAATGGGGGTCGATATATTTAATAGGTGTTCCCGTTCCCCAAGATTGATTGACAATAGCGGCTGTACGGAAAAAGTAAATGTAGAGCTTATGTTCTGATTCAAAGTTTTGCCGCAAACGTGCTAAAGTAGTAAAGAATGGATGGTTGTCCGTTTTCAGATTGTATGTACCTGCCTCGGTCAGCAAGTTTTCACCTTTTCCTTCGTAGACGAGGATGCAGCCCTGCCCTGGAGCAAGGATCAGTTTACTGGAATTTTTGATCTCATTCCTTTCAGATGGAAATTTATACCATAATAAGCGGGGATCCTGGTTTTTCCACTCAATGACCTCAGAAAGCTGGTTGTTAAAAAGATTAAATAGTCCCATAGTGTTTAATTTAGTGTGTCGAATTTGGGGTTATACCCTTCAAACTTGTTGATTTGTTTGCCATTATTATCAAAATAATAATAGTTGCTCGCGTCTTTTACAATAAAACCATCCTTTAACAGGCATCCATTTCCATAAATGGACTTCAGGTCTGTGCTGATCGTTTTTTGTATGGCCCCCGTTGCTATATCCAGCAACTGGATCTGTATGGGATCGTCCTCAGCAGGTGTTGGTTTATACGCAATGAGAAGTGTTTTGTCATTTTGAGCAACCACTACGGGCTGGAAGTAAAGTCTGCCCGGTGTAAAGTCTTTGAAACTGATCAGACGGGCTCCTTTAAATTGCCATGGATTTATCAAGACCTTTTTGTATGGATCGCGGTCGGTAAAAATACCTGATCCGCCGTAATCCTTATCCCAGGAAAAGCGGGGGCTATCTTTTGGAAACCCATATTGATATTGGTAACTGTACTGGATCAACTGGATTTTTTCTTCTGGATAATAACTGGATTTGCTTGAAAAGGTAAAATCCGTTTTTGTTGTTGGGTTGGGCAGCTTTTTCCTTCTTTCATCGTACAGCTGTTTATCGGGAATAGATTTGTTAATTAAGGGGTAATAAGCTAGGTTTTGTCCTTCATTGTTGACAATTTGATAGGCAGAGCCATAGTCTTCGTATTTAAATTCAACTTTAGCGATGCCCGTGCTTAAAGATGGAGCATCTTTTACATAGTTCTCTAGGACACTTTTATAAGTGAGCGTATTTCTGTCTAGCTGATAAATGTATTTGGATTTGACGATGATATAAAGATGCTGATCTTCAAATACCTGAAGTTTGACGTCGCTGCTCGACAGTTCGACGGGAGTTTCCATCAAAGTCTTAACCCATTCTTTCTTACCTGTTTTTGGATCGAAGAGCCCAATATACACCTTATTGTCCTTGCCTTCGTCCATTCGACCCCTGAAGGTTCCGACATTACCGACGACGACGATATGTGGCGTATTATCTTTATCCAAAAATAGCGTGTTGCTTGCGTAATTCCATTCCAGCGGTTGGGCTTCTTCTTTTTTCTCTGCTGTATTGGAAGTGCTGTAAGTTGAATAATTAGGCGCTGGCTTTTTGGAAAATAGAGCACTTAGGGCTCCAATGACAAACATCAGCGCAATAAAGCCCACAACAGCAAATAATACAATCCGTATGGCTTTATATTGATCTTGGTTGTTGCGTGGGTAGTTATAGTTGTGGTTGATATTGATATCATCACTATCCAGAAAAAATTCAGTTCCACAGCTGTCGCATTTGTAATAATCGGGGCGTAATGTGGTAATTTTTATACTGCCACAATGCGGACATTTGATCGCTTTGATATTTTTAGCCATTTATCTTTCTTGTATTTGTGTTAAACCATCTCCTTTTGGAGTGAACGGTGCGACTGATTGCTATCAATTTTACACAGTGAATATCCTGTTCTTTCCATTGATGAAGCGATTTATGAATGAATTTAGAATTAAAATAAACGTATAACAAATTTTTTGCCAGCTAACTTATATTCGTCGGATTTGAGTTTAAATGCGCAGGAAATGAGCTATTTCTTTTTTTTAAGGGGTTACAAAATCCCTATTTGCGTGAAGATCACAAAGGGGATAAAAAATGTTTTTGGTATTTACGAATTATTCGTAGATTAGTGGTAGATTAGAAAAAGGAAGATAAAGATATGGAAAAATTAACAGCACAGGAAGAGCAGGCAATGCAATCGATTTGGAGCCTCAATGGAGGTTTTATAAAAGAGATCTTGGATAATGTAAAAGGTGAGAAGATGCCTTATACGACTTTGGCTTCGACAGTAAAGAATCTGGAGCGCAAGGCTTTTGTGAAGGCAGTACGCTATGCCAATGCCAAACGCTATGAGCCGATGGTGAGTGAGGAAGATTATAAGGCTAAGTTTATGAATTCCTTTGTGGGCGATTATTTCAAAAATTCCTATAAGGAAATGGTTTCCTTTTTTGTACAGGAAGAAAAACTGACCGCCGATGAGTTAAAGGAGATTATGGACATGATTAAGCATAATAAATCTTAATAGCATGGAAAGTCTACTAACCTATATTATACAAGTCAATCTGTTGTTGGGTATTATCTATCTGGGATATATTGGACTATTGAAAGGCTTGACATTCTATTTTTTAAATAGAGCCTACTTTTTAGTGGGAGGGCTATTTGCTTTTCTGTATCCATTTTTGGATTTAAAGTCTTTGTTTGTACAGCGTGGATTGAATATAGGGGTGGTAGGCGAGCAGATTTCGCTTTATATGATGGAACCGGAGGTTCAACGTCAGCTGACGTTAGGAAGGTTGGTGGAAATCGTTTTTGTGGCCGGTGCCGTTTTATTGTTCTTAAAATTTGTATTCCAATTAGTGAGTTTATTACGGATCCATCTGAATTCGACGTCCGATCAATGGCGGACGTACCTATTCCGGAATGTCCTGATTCCTATTGTTCCATTTTCGTTTTTGAATAAAATCTATGTTAACAAAGACCAGCATCTGGATGCTGAGCTAAAAGATATTTTTAAGCATGAGGATATTCATGTGAAAGGCCTTCACAGCTTGGATATTTTATTGTTTGAAATGATATTGGTGTGTTGTTGGTACAATCCTTTCGTCTGGCTCATGCGCAGGGCCATTCGCCAAAATTTGGAGTTCTTGACTGATCAACAGGTTCTCGATAAAGGAATTGACAAGCAGACGTACCAATACAGCCTATTGAATGTGTCCAAAAAGGGCACTTCAGTAGGATTGAGCAATCAATTTAATTTTAAACTTTTAAAACGTCGTATTATGATGATGAACAAGAAGCGATCATCGAAAATAGAGCTTAGTAAATACGCCTTTCTTTTACCCATATTTTTGTTGACGGGAGCAGCATTTACAGTGAGTAAAGCGGAGGGTAGTATTGAGGGGGTAGTTGAGAAGGCAAATGAAACTGTACTGCCTATTCCGTTGCCAACAGTTGATTTAAGATCTCAGACAGATCAATCAAATATGAAGGCTGCTTCGTTAACGGATACTTTGGCTAAAGCAAATCAAGTGGAGACAAAAGATTTTAAGGAAATCAAGAGATCCGCTATTGATTTCTCTAAAGATCAAAAGTATTTTGTGGATAATAAATTGGTCTCTAAAGCGGAGTTTTTGGCTATTCCTGAAGGAAAACTGGCAAAGTACTGGTTTTCGAATGATAGTGATCTGATCAAGTATCGGACGAAGTCTTCAATCGATATTGCTGGCGGAGCAATTTTGGCCAATACTGTCGAGATGCAACAACATTCGGATATAGCGCAAAAGAAATTACGCTGTGTTATGAATGGTATTGTGCAGGAAAAAACTTTTACTGTAGATGATATCGATCCAAATGCTATAGCGTCAGTCTCGGTATTACAAGGTAAGGCTGCTATTGATAAGTATGGTGAGGATGTTGGAAAAGATGGCATCCTTGAAGTGAAATTGAAAGAAGGAGCTCATATTGGTAAAGACGCGACTAGATTGAAAGGAAATACTATTGGGATAGAGGTTCGTGCCAATGCAGACCCTAGAAGTGAACCGCTTTATATTGTGGAAGGAAAGGAAGTTAATTCAACCATTATGTCTGCCATTCCGGGGACGGAAATCCAATCGATTGATGTGATTAAAAATAATGCTGCATCAATATATGGTGAAAAAGGGAAGAACGGAGTTATTCTTGTTAAGTTGAAGAAAAACGGTTCACCAAAGATCACAAATCAGACCCTTACTTTTACTTATGATAAAAAAGAAGATGCAGGTAACGTTGACAAGATGAAGGTGAATGGAAACCTCTCGGAAGTTGTTGTAATGGGTTATAAAAAAGAAGATGCGAACGAACCCGAGCTCAAGGGCCGAGCGCAGGGAATCCCTGGAAATATCATCGGATTGACAGATGATGGATCTGGAAAAGTCGCTGCCCGTAATATTAAATTTCGCGGAGTTCATGGAGCTAAGGGCAATCCACTATTTGTTGTCGACGGAGAAATTGCCGCAGACAAAAAAATCAAAGATTTGGATCCGAATACAATTGATAACATTACGATCTTAAAAGATCAAAATGCTACTGCACTATATGGTGATCAGGCGGATAATGGCGTCATCATTGTGAACACCAAGTCTTATGTAAAGGAACACCCTGAAATATCTTCTGATGTAAAGGACCGTCTATCGGGAAAAGTGAGAAAAGTAATTAAGACTGAGTTGGGGAAGGAACAAGGTGAAGCGATTAAGAAATAGACAAGGTCGATACAATAAAAGTACAAGACTTACACAAGAAAAAGCCGATATATTCGGCTTTTTCTGTTTATGGAGTTGTTTTTTTGTAAAAACGAAAGGGGTATGACAACATTATCATTTCAAATAGAATCTCCTGAAGTAAAAAAGATTAAAGCGGTACTAAAAGCACTAGGTGGTACGAAAATAAAAATTGAGTCTGACGATGAATTTTCAAAATTAAATGATCGCGTGAAAGAAGCTAGGGCTGAGAAGGAAAGAGGCGAAAGCAATCAGGTATTTAAAATATTTTGGCGGTGAAATTTGGAGTAGGGCGATCAATGAGAAAGACCGCCTTATTTATGAAATTTTTGAAGAAGAGATTTCTGTCGTTGTGATCTAGGCACTGGGACATTATAACGACAAGTAGCTTATTTTGTATTCAGATTTGTCATCGTCAGCTCGATGCCGATATTGACAAAACTCTGGATCATTTTTACAGAATGGTCAATTAAAGCCGGTAGTTCAGCTTGTTCCTCTTTGTCAAAAGGACCTAGTACATAATCTACTTGTCTACCTTTTGGGTAATTATCGCCAATACCGAAACGTAAGCGCGGATAAACCTGTCCGCCACAAAGCTGTTCTATGGATTTAAGTCCGTTATGACCGGCGCTGCTTCCTTTGGGTTTCATGCGTAGCGAGCCAAATGGAATGGCCAGATCATCTACAATCACCAATACATTCTGAATTGGAACTTTGCATTGTTGCATGTAGTAGTTGACGGCCTTGCCACTTAAGTTCATGTAAGTTGTAGGTTTAATCACAGTAACATTGTGCCCCCGTTGCTTAAATTCGCTATAGTAGGCCAACTTGAGCAAGGAGAAACTGGCGCCAGCCTGTTTAACCAGCTCGTCGGCAACCATAAAACCAATATTATGTCGTGTATCGGCATATTCACTGCCAATGTTGCCTAATCCAACGATAAGATAATTCATGCTGCAAAAATAGAAATTTAATAAACAAAAAAAGCACCGAATTTCGGTGCTTTCTGTAGTATTTTAAAATCTTGCTCAGATTATTTTTTACCACCTTTAGATGCTTTAGCAGCTTCTTGTTCAGCTTGACGCAATGCACGAGACATGATTACTGATACGATTGTATCATCAGCATTGTTCAATACTTTTGCGTTTTCCAATTGAATTTGACCTACACGAACTGATTTACCAACTTCTAAAGATTCCATTGGTACGGCAATTTCTTGTGGCAAGTTTGCAGGTAATGCTTTTACGCGTAAATTACGTAATTTTTGAACTAATTTACCCCCCATTTTAACACCTGGAGAAGTTCCAGTTAATTTGATAGGGATATTTAATGATACTTCTTTATCATCAAATAATTCTAAAAAGTCAACGTGTGTAACTAAATCAGTTAATGGGTGGAATTGTGCGTCTTGAACGATAGCTCTTCTAGTTTGACCGTCAATGTTTAATTCAACAATGATTACGTCTGCAGTGTAAAGAACTGGTTTCAAATCAGCTGCGGATACAGAAAGAGCTGTTTGCTCTGTACCACCGTAAAGTACTGCTGGTACTAAACCTTGGTAACGCAATTCTTTTGCATCTCTTTTCCCTACGTTCTGTCTTACAGAACCGCTAATAGCAATTGATTTCATCTTTTAATTTTTTATAAATTTGAGGTGCAAAGATAATCTAATTTCTGATATTATCAAAAAAATACCACCGCTATTCGTTCGGGAACAGGCACTTATTCCATGTTTTCGATTTTCCATGTTCATGACTAAGCCTGTTCATGGCGACTTGTTTACCCTAATGTATGACCAAATTGATACCACTTCCTATATTAAAACTGAAATAAGACTCTTTTAACAGGGGCATAACAGCGGGTTAACAGGGATTTACCCCTGTTAACCCCCTGCTAACCCCCTGTTATATCCCTGTAAATCTCCTATCGTTATAACAGTTGATGGCAACCAATTGCTAACTTACTCTATTTGATAAAAATGGACTTTTCGACTGTGATTAAAAGATAAGTGCCACGCGAAGAGTGTTTTTAAATCTTTGTTATTTTTTTGAAAGGGCGGAGGTTGGTTGTGCAATATAAAAAAGACCTTGGCCGTTGAGCTGAATGCTTTCTGTACCAAGGTCCAATATCTAGAATCTAAAACGCAAAGATTATTCTACTTCAAATAAATCAGAGATTGAAGAGTGTTGATTTACACTTGTGATTGCTTTTGCAAATAAATCAGCCGTTGATAATACTTTGATTTTGGTCGATTGTTTTGCTTTTTCCGGATCTAATTGAATGGTATCGGTTACGATCATTTCTGACAATACGGAGTTTTCAATTGTTTCATATGCCTTTCCGGACAACACCGCATGTGTACAAACTGCTCTGACAGATTTTGCGCCATTTTCCATGATTAAGGCTGCAGCTTTTGAAAGTGTGCCTGCTGTATCACAGATGTCATCGATCAAAACAACGTCTTGACCTGTTACATCGCCGATAATAGACATTGATTCGATTTCATTTGCGCGTTTACGACGTTTGTCACAGATAATAACTTCTGCATTGAAAAATTTAGCAAAGGTACGCGCTCTGTATGAACCGCCCATATCTGGAGAAGCAATCGTTAGATTCGGAAGTTTTAACGATTTGATGTAGGGAACAAAAATGATAGAACCATCCAAATGATCAACAGGAATATCGAAAAAACCTTGGATTTGTGCTGCGTGAAGGTCCATCGTCATGATGCGGTGAATGCCAGCTGCAGTCAATAGGTTGGCAATCATTTTTGCGCCGATAGCAACTCTTGGTTTGTCTTTACGATCTTGTCTTGCGAAACCAAAGTAAGGGACTACCGCTGTGATATAATGTGCTGAAGCTCTCTTCGCTGCATCTGTCATCAACAATAATTCAAAAAGATTGTCAGTAGGCTGGTTGGTAGATTGGATGATGAATACATCGCTTCCGCGAACTGATTCATTGTAGAATGGTTGAATCTCACCATCGCTAAAACGCGATAATGTTTTGTCTCCTAGTGGTTTCCCGTAAGATTGTGCGATTTTTTCGGCTAGTTCTGTAGTGCCAGAACCTGCAAATAGTTTAACCGTGTTGAATTGCAAAGGCATGGTTTTGTATATTTATGTTGGGTTATTGTATTGTCGTTTATTCAATATTTTTATTCCCTTACTATTTTTTAAAGTTAAACATTAAAAAAAATGGATTGTTTTCACAATCCATATACTCTTAACTTTAAAAGTTGTCCGACCTGGATTCGAACCAAGACAAACAGAACCAAAAACTGTCGTACTACCCTTATACTATCGGACAATGTCTCTAAAAAGTCAACGTTTCCGTCTTTTTCTTTTTGACGACGCAAAGATAGAGATTTGTTTTAAAAATCAAAATGTAAATTTAAAAAAATCTAAACCCTTTTATAAATAATAAGCCTTGCATATAACGCAGAAAAGGCTTGCATTTGCAAGCCTTTTCTATTGTTTGTTGTCCGACCTGGATTCGAACCAAGACAAACAGAACCAAAAACTGTCGTACTACCCTTATACTATCGGACAAACAATTCAAAAATGTTCGTTATCGTGATGATGTCGTTCACATTTGATGATGCAAATATACGGACTATTCTTATTTCTGCAAATAAAAATGTGTTGTAAAGTGTATTGGAGCTGATTTTCAAATAAATAATTTTTGTTTGCTCCTGAAAATTCAGTGTGCTAACCTTTTTTTCGGTAAGGAGATCCCGTCAACAGGTTGTAAAGTGTACAAGTGCACTTGGACGTGCTTTCTTTGTCGCCAATATTAGATCGCGTAATGAAATTTTTTCAATTAATATGTGTTAAAAAATCAGAATAAAGTTCATTTCTTATTAACTTATCCTTATTTTCGAGCCGTATTAATAATACTTTTTACAGTTATCATTTTATGAACTATACTAAAATCAACAATCTTTTAGGATGGATATGTGCGCTAATTGCAACTGTAGCGTATGTCATGACTGCCGAACGATCGACGAGCTGGTGGGACTGTGGCGAGTTTATCGCTTCAGCCTTTAAACTTCAAATTGTGCACCAGCCAGGAGCACCTTTATTCTTAATGATTCAAAATATATTCTCAAACCTTGCCGGTGGGGATGTTACACGAATTGCTTTCTGGATGAATGTAGGATCGGCGGTATGTAGTGGTCTGACCATTTTGTTTTTATTTTGGACAATTACAGCTTTAGCAAAGAAAATCGTTGTAAAGGGTGTTGATGGATCGTATACATCAACCGATTTAATCAAAATATTTGGCTCGGGCGCTGTTGGTGCATTGGCCTATGCCTTTACGGATACATTTTGGTTCTCAGCGGTAGAGTCCGAAGTCTATGCCATGTCTTCTTTATGTACAGCCGTCGTATTTTGGGGTATTCTAAAATGGGAAAATCATGCCGATGAAGCCGGTTCGGACCGTTGGTTGATCTTTATCGCCTATGTGATGGGACTTTCTATTGGAGTGCACTTATTAAACCTGTTGGTGATCCCGGCGATTGCTTTGGTGATTTATTTTAAACGTTCAAAAACTGTGACATCTTCGGGGGCGATCAAAGCCTTCTTAATTGGTGTAGTTGTTTTGGCGCTGATCTTATGGGGAATCATTCAATATACCGTTAAAGCGGCAGCCTATTTTGATCTGTTCTTTGTGAATAGTCTGGGAATGGGCTTCGGTACTGGATTTAACTTATTCATGATTTTAGCGGTGGCTCTTTTCGTATATGGGATCTGGTATTCAATCAAAAAGGTCAAACCGATGTTAAATCTGATTTTAATCAGTGCAGCATTTATCATTTTTGGTTACAGCTCTTTTGCCATGATTATGGTACGTGCCAAAGCAAATCCGACGTTAAATAACAGTGATCCGGATAATGCATTTTCTTTTGTAAGCTACCTTGGCCGTGAGCAATATGCAAGTGAGCCTCTTTTAAACGGACCTACATTTGATGCGCAGGTAGTGGATGCCGAGCCGACCTACACGTACAGAAAAGATAAGGATAAGTATACAAAAGTGGAGAACGGCATGGATTATAAATACGATAAAACGATGTTTTTCCCGCGTGTCTACAGTTCACGGGATCAGGGACATATTGAATATTATCGTGATTACTTAAAAATTCCGGAAGGACAGTCGCCGACTTTTGGCGATAACCTGAAATTCTTTTTCAGTTATCAGATCGGACATATGTACGGCCGTTATTTCTTGTGGAATTTTGCCGGTCGTCAGAATGACCAACAAGGTCAGGGTTCGTTTACGGAGGGTAATTGGATCTCAGGTGCTAAACCTGTAGACCAAATGCATGTCGGTGGACAAAATGCCATTCCAGATTCATTGAAGACTGATCCTTCGAATAACAAATATTATTTCTTGCCTTTGATCATTGGTTTAATTGGTGCATTCTGGCATTTTGGAAAGAGACAACGTGATGCGGGAATTGTGGGGCTGTTGTTTTTCTTTACAGGATTAGCAATTGTTTTATATCTAAATCAAAGTCCACTTCAACCACGTGAACGTGACTATGCGTATGCAGGTTCTTTTTATGCCTTTGCGATCTGGATCGGGCTTGGGGTTTTCGCTATCGCGGATTATTTAAGCAAAAAAGTGGATGGTAAAGTAGCGGCCGGTGCTGCTACAGTAGCTTGTTTATTGGGTGCTCCGGTATTGTTGGGCTTCCAAAACTGGGATGATCACGATCGTTCGGAGAAAACAACTGCACGTGATTTAGCGAAAAACTATTTAGCATCTTGTGCACCGAATGCGATTTTATTTACTTACGGTGATAATGATACCTATCCTTTGTGGTATGTACAGGAAGTTGAAAATTATCGTCCAGATGTGCGTGTCGTAAACTTAAGTTTGTTGAGTTCGGACTGGTATATGCGCCAGATGAAGCAAAAAGTGAATCAGGCCGAAGGTTTACCGATCAATATCGATGATGAAAAGTTCAAAAAAGGCGTTCGCGAAGTGCTTTATTATCAGGATATGAAGGTTCCCGGGCATGTGGATCTGGACTTGATCATGCAGATTTTATTGTCTGACGACCAGAAGAACAAATTGGAATTGAGAGGTGGTAAGTTTGAAAACTTCTTGCCAACCAAAAACTTTAGCCTTCCGGTGAATAAAGAATCTGTTCTGAAAAATAATGTCGTTCCTAAAGCTTGGCAAGAATCTATTGTCGATACCATGAGCTGGACCTACAATAGAAATTATATCTCTAGAGCAGAATTATCAATCTTAAACGTATTGTTGAATAACGATTGGAAACGTCCAATTTATTTTGCGGCAACAGTTCCAAATGATAACTACCTTGGTTTAGATAAATATCTGGTCCAAGAGGGCTTTGCACTGCGTTTAATGCCGATTGCAACTCCTGCCGGGGCGGAAGGTACATTGGTTGATACACAGTCTGCTTATAAAGACATTACTACGAAATACCAATGGGGTAATATGGCACATGCTTCGTACCTGGATCCTGAATCTTACCGCATGATTACCATGATTACAAATACCGTAATGGGTGGTACAGCGACACAGTTGATGATGGAAGGTCATAAGGATGAGGCGCGTAAAGTCGCTGTTGAAACGTATGAGAAAATGCCAAAACGTGTTTATTTGATGCGCGATATTTTAGGCTATATTCCAATTGTCAATGTGTTGTATGAAACTGGTGAAACAAAGCGTGCGAATGAGATCGTAAACCGCAATTTGAAGTTTATGACCCAAAATATGCGTTGGTACCAAGATATTGCCCAAACGAAACCTGAGCTTGAATATTCCAATATTGGAACGGCTTTACGTGCTTTGGGAGCCTATAAGAGTATTTTAGCCTCTACTTCGGAAAAACAATTACTACAGCAAGTGACCGATTTAGAAAAATCGTATAAACAACAGTATGGTGTTGAGTAACAATTAGAGACATCATCTTACCCAAAGGAGCTGCCCTTTACTACAGGCATTCGAAAAGGAGAAATACTTTTTGATGCGATGTAGGAAAGGGCAGCTTTTTTTTGATTATTTTTTCTTAGCTTAACGCCATATAAAACCAAGCTTAAGTTATGATGAAACGTCAATTAAAATTGTGGGATGCAGTAATGCTGGTCATGGGGTCGATGATCGGAAGCGGTATTTTTATTGTATCGAGTGATATGATGCGGCAGCTGGGATCCGGATATTGGTTGGCAATAGTTTGGTTATTGACCGCATTGGCCACTGTTGCGGCGGCAATCTGCTATGGCGAATTGTCGTCGATGTATCCGAAGGCTGGTGGACAATATACTTATCTGACAGAAATATTTGGGAAGCCAATCGGCTTTTTATATGGCTGGAGCTTATTTACAGTCATTCAAACGGGGACTATAGCGGCTGTAGCTGTTGCTTTTGGCAAGTTTACGGCCTATCTCATCCCTCAGCTAAATGATGCAGCACCGTTATTTCAGCGTGGAGAGTTTAAGATTACCTGGATACAGATTGTTGCTATGGCTGTTATTATACTCCTTACCTTCATCAATACGAGAGGGATTAAGAGTGGAAAAGCTGTTCAATCTTTCTTTACCTCAGCAAAAATTATTGCCTTGATTTTACTGATTTTAGGTGGTTTGCTCTTGATTAAGGAAAATCATTTTTCAGAAAATATGGCTTATGGCTGGGATTCCTTCCAGAATTTAAAAGGTGCTGGCTGGTCGCAGATCTCGGGCGGCGTATTGATGGGGGCTTTGGCAGCGGCCATGGTCGGTTCGGTATTTAGCAGTGTGGCCTGGGAAAATGTCACGTTTGTTTCCGGGGAAATTGTCAATCCACAGCGTAATGTCGTTCGGGCATTGGTCATCGGGACGAGCTTGGTGATGCTGCTCTATATAAGTTGCAATTACATTTACCTTGCGGCTTTAAATCGAGAAGAAATTGCTTTTGCAGCCAATGATCGGGTAGCTATTGCGGCCGCTGAAAAAATATTAGGGCATAGCGGTACGATAGCGATGGCGATCTTGGTTATGATCTCGACCTTTGGTTGTGTGAACGGACTTGCACTGTCTGGAGCGCGTGTCTTTCAGACCATGGCAAAAGATGGACTGTTTCTGAAACAGGCAATTCCCAATAACAAATATGATGTGCCTGCGCGATCATTATGGCTTCAGGGAATCTGGGCTTCGTTACTTTGTCTAAGCGGACAATATGGCAACTTGCTGGATATGATATCTTTTGTTATTGTTATATTTTATATGATTACAGTGTTGGGGGTTATTATTCAGCGTGTACGAAGACCCGATTTGGAACGCTCCTATAAAACCTTCCTTTTTCCGATTACACCAATCTTGTACCTGTTGATCGGTACGGTCTTTTGTGTATTATTAATTATCTATAAGCCACAATACACCTGGCCCGGCTTTATCCTTGTATTAATCGGTGTACCGGTATATTTTTTCGCACGGAATAATAAACCTACCCAGCTCGACGAATAATCTCCATGTATAACATTTCGATGCTATGGAATTTGCTGTAAACGGTTGAAAAAGTGTATTGTATAGGACTGTAAAACCTGGTAATATACTCGGATAATAGCTTTGTAAATTTCCTTAAAACGAAGATATTCTTTGTTTAAATCACTTTTTGTTATTGTGCCAGTTGGATGCAACTATTGAAATTAATTGCCGTTCATAGCTTCATTTTTGTTAAAAAAAGTGTAGCTTTGCTCAAACATTCCCATAATGAAACAGTCGATTTTATTAGACGGACCAAAATTTCAAATCACAATTCAAAGACTATGTCGTCAATTGATTGAGAATCATGGTGATTTTTCAAACGCTGTCGTCATAGGTATTCAACCCCGAGGAACTTTCTTAGCGAGACGTATCGTCAAAGAGCTTGAACAAATGATCGGAAAAGAGATTTTAGTTGGCGATTTGGATATTACCTTTTATCGCGATGACTTCCGTACGAAAGGAAATACTGGTCCACTCTTAGCAAATAGCACAAATATCAATTTTATTGTAGAAGGTAAAGAGGTCATTTTTATAGATGATGTCTTATGGACAGGTCGTACTATTCGTGCGGCAATGGATGCTGTACAGGCATTTGGCCGTGCAAGAAGAATAGAATTGCTTGTTTTGGTCGATCGCCGCTTCTCTAGACAGATTCCTATTCAGCCTGATTATATCGGAATACAGGTAGATTCTATTGATTCACAAAAAGTAATTGTTAACTGGAAAGAGTCAGAGGATCAGGATAGTATTATCTTGATTACGGAAAAAAAGACGTCAGCTAGCGATTCATAGCGGTGTTATGACCATATAGCTGAAGGTTATAGGTAACCTTTGGAAACAGGCACTTTCAATAAAAAATGATTAGTAAATATTTGAATATACTATAAAATGTCATCTGTAGCAGAACAATTAAGTACCCGCCATTTATTGGGGATCAAAGATCTAAATGAGAACGATATCCAATTGATCCTGGATACAGCAAGTAATTTCAAAGAGGTATTAAATAGACCGATCAAAAAGGTTCCTTCATTACGGGATATTACGATTGCCAACGTGTTTTTTGAAAATTCTACACGTACACGCTTGTCGTTTGAGCTAGCTGAAAAGAGGCTTTCTGCGGATATCGTGAATTTTGCAGCATCCTCCTCTTCCGTAAGTAAAGGCGAGACACTCATCGATACGGTGAACAATATTCTGGCCATGAAGGTTGATATGATTGTAATGCGACATCCCTATGCCGGGGCTGGGGTATTTCTAAGTAAACATGTTGATGCACAGATTGTCAATGCAGGTGACGGAGCACATGAACACCCTACACAAGCTTTGCTTGATTCATTTTCAATTCGTGAACGCTATGGCGATGTCGCTGGTCGTAAAGTAGCTATTGTTGGGGATATCACACATTCACGCGTTGCCTTGTCGAATATCTTATGTCTTCAAAAGCAAGGTGCTGAAGTGATGGTTTGTGGTCCGACCACATTAATTCCTAAACATATTACATCATTGGGTGTAAAGGTAGAGCATGATTTGAGAAAAGCGCTGAACTGGTGCGATGTTGCAAATATGTTACGGATTCAATTGGAGCGTCAGGATATTGCCTATTTCCCTTCCTTAAGAGAATATTCCATGCTATATGGATTGAATAAAGAGATTTTGGATTCTTTAGAGAAGCCAATTACAATTATGCACCCCGGACCAATCAATCGAGGGGTCGAAATCACATCGGATGTCGCGGACAGCGAACATTCAATTATTTTGGATCAGGTTGAAAATGGTGTTGCTGTGCGCATGGCTGTCTTGTATCTACTAGCAGGGCAACGCGGATAGTTGAAATTGGTTTCGCTCTGCGTTAATGCACGTGTGAGACTAAATAACACTGTTTTCTAATGTAACAATAGTATGCCTGACTTTATTTTTTGTCGGGCATATTTTTTGTGCAAAATTTCCGTTATAATACAGGATTATTCACAGATGTTAATAACTTTTGTGTAAAATAGCTCAATTAAAGTATAATTTAGTAAAATGAATAAAACTATCTCCCTAAGAAGTGGAGATTTGAATTGATTTTCAATAAATTTGGGGCTATCTTAAAGCCTTTCATGGCTGAGAAGCTTTTGATAAATTCGCCGGTTAAAGCAAATTTATCGCGGGTTGGAGGGAGAT
This sequence comes from Sphingobacterium multivorum, assembly GCF_039511225.1. NCBI lineage: Bacteria > Pseudomonadati > Bacteroidota > Sphingobacteriia > Sphingobacteriales > Sphingobacteriaceae > Sphingobacterium > Sphingobacterium multivorum. Next base: position 5,223,208 of record NZ_CP154261.1, on the reverse strand, counting down.
TCATTTACATTTGCAGATAAATAACATATTAAGGTTTCACATATTATGTATAAGAAGATTTACCAGGTGGGAGTTGCATTAACCGTTATGGCGACGCCAGCATTAGCGCAACAGACAGAATGGCAACAAATCAACAAGGCGTACAAAACAGGAATGGAATTGTATGAACGCGGAAAATTTAGTTCTGCTTCAGCCCAATTTGACCGTGTTGAAGCTTTGCGGACAAAATCCAACTTGCAATTGGACGAAACAGAGGAACTGTCTTTGTTGAAAGAGAACGTACGGTATTATCAAGCAGTTTGCGCACTGGAATTGGGCGAATCCGATGCCGAGAACCGTTTTCTGAAATACATTAAAGATTTCCCTGTCAGTGCAAATGCTAAAGCAGCTTATTTTCAAATCGGTAAATCCTATTATGCTAAAAAAGATTATGTTAAGGCCTTAGAGTGGTTTAACAAGATCGATAGCAAAAATTTAGCAGGTAAAGAAAATGTAGAATATCGCTTTAAATATGGATATGCTTCCTTTATGACAAAGGATTATAAAACGGCGAAACCATTATTTGAAGGATTGAAAGATCAAAAAACTGAATTTCAGGAAGCTTCCATCTATTACTACGCTTATTTATCGTATCTCGACGCAGAATATAAAACAGCATTGAACGAATTTGAACGTTTGAATGGATCCAAACAATTCGAAAATAGTTACCCCTATTATATCACTGCTTTGTATTTCTTGGATAAACGCTACGACGATGTATTGGATTATGCATTGCCAATTTTGTCGCGAACAAAACAAGAAAATGAAACAGAGATGTTCCGCATTATAGCGGCAACATACTTTATCAAAGGTGATTTAAAAACATCAAAAGAGTATTACGATAAATTCCAGGCACAAGATCAAGGTAAGACGCAGAATAATCAGGATAGCTACCAAATTGGTTACATTGCCTACAAATTGAAGGATTACGATAAAGCGATCGCAGAGTTGGAAAAAATGACCGAGCCTGACGCTTATTATCAGTCTGCGATGATTACCCTAGGTGATGCTTTCTTGAAGAAAGGCAATAAGCAATCTGCGCGTAATGCATTTTTCCGGGCTTCGAAATTGGATTTTGATCCGGCAATGCAAGAAGAGGGCTTATTCAACTATGCTAAGCTTTCGTATGAGTTGGAATTCCACCAAGTGGCTTTGGCTTCTACACAAGAATACTTGAAAACGTATCCAAAATCGAAACGTTTGGAGGAAGCGAAAACTTTACTTGCTGAAGTATTGTTGAGTACAAAAAACTACCGCGAAGCAGTTGATATTTTGGAATCTATCCCTAAACGTGGAAAAGAAGCAAACGCAGCTTATCAAAAGGTAACCTACTACAGAGGTTTGGAATATTATAACGAGCGTGCTTTTGAAAATGCAATTTCCCTATTCATGCGCTCCGAAGAGTTTCGTTATGACGAGGAAATTTACGCTTTAGCCACCTATTGGAAAGCGGAAGCCATGTACGAAGTTCGTAAATATGGTGAAGCGGTTACAAATTTCAATAAATTCTTACGTTTATCAGGAGCTAGCAAAACGGATGTGTATGGCTATGCCAATTATGCGTTAGCCTATGCGGCTTTCCGTAATGGTAACTACAGCACGGCGGCAAATTACTTCGAACGTTTCTTAGCGTCCGGTGGTTCGAAAGGAATTGAAATGAATACACGTAATGATGCAATTGCACGCTTAGGTGATTCTTATTTCTCTTCGAAAAACTACGGTAGAGCATTAACAGAATACAATAAATTAATTTCCTCTAAAGCTCCTAGTCAGGATTACGCGTTATTCCAGCGTGGTATTATTCAAGGATTACAAGGGGATAATAATGGTAAAATTTCAACATTGAATGCTGTTATTGCGCAATTCCCGAGTTCTAATTATGCCGACGATATTGCTTTTGAGATTCCTTATACACGTTTCTTGATGGGAGAAAGTGATCAGGCAATTGCAGGCCTTCAAACAATGGTTGAAAAATACCCGCGCAGTAGTTATGTGCCACGTGCTTTGGTGACGATCGGTTTAGTTCAGTATAATCAAGATAACAATGATGCTGCATTGGCAACCTTCCAACGTGTAGTTGATCAATATGCATCAACAGATGAAGCAAGACAGGCCATGCGTTCCATTGAGAACATCTATTTGGACAAAGGCGATGCAACAGGATATATCAAATATGCAACGGGAACAAATTTAGGTGACGTTTCGAAATCTGAACAAGATTCACGTTCATTCTCGACTGCGACGACTTTATTCTCAAGAGGTAATTATCAAGGGGCGGTGGAAGCTGTAAATGCATATTTCGACAAATTCCCGAAACCAAATCAAGAGAAATATGCACGTTTTGTTCGTGCTGAAAGTAACGCAGCTCTGGGTAATACAGAAGATGCATTACATGATTACAATATTATCTTGAATGACTGGACGTCTCCTTATACAGAACGCACGTTGATTTCGGTTTCCAATTTATATTTGAAACAAAAGAAATATAACGAAGCGACACAGTTGTTGAAAAAACTGGAGCTTACTTCTGAGTATAAGGCTAACTATGGTTTCGCAATCAATAACTTAATGGTCTCTTATTTCCAGATTGGGGATTATAAAGAAGCATTAAATTATACCAATGCTGTCAAGAATTACGAGAAGTCTTCGGAAGAGGAGATCGCAAATGCTTTCTTGTATGCAGGTAAATGTTATGTGAAGCAGAATAAGAAAACTGAAGCCATGAAAGAATTCAGTTTAGCAGCATTGAAGAGCCGTACCGTCTTCGGTGCAGAAGCAAAATACAATGTTGCCCTACTGCAATTGGAAAATAGACAATACGATGCTTGTATTAAGACAGCTATGGATCTATCTGATAATTTCTCTTCGTACGAATATTGGGTAGCGAAAAGTTTTATCACTATGGCAGATGCTTATGCAGGTAAGGGGGATACCTTCCAAGCAAAAGCTACACTTGAATCGATTGTGGATAACTATGATGCGAAAGATGATATTTTGCCAGCAGCAAAAGAACGTCTAAATAAATTGAACAACAAAAAGAAATAGGATACAATGAAGAAGTTGCAAAATAGAAACGTGAAGAAATATACTTTAGCAGCGCTTTTGATGGGCGTGGGATTGAATTCTTTTGCACAGGAAACAGGCAAGAAGAATGATCCTGAAAAACCGGTCACTATCGATTCTTTTGATGTTGTTCGTGATTATAAACCAATTCTTGCGGATGCTGTAAAAATCCGCCGCAGTCCGGATATGACCAACAAACGGGAATACCAACCCAAATTGTCCTACAACAATATTTTGGACAAGAAATTGGATATCAATACGGGTTTGAAACAATTGAATGTACAGGAGATTCCTTTTGCGCAACCTTTCGAGCATAGTAGCAACTATGTCAAATTTGGTATCGGTAACTATAACAGTATATTGGGAGAGGCTTATTTAGCTTCTGAGCAGTTTGAAAACACACGGTTTGGCTTATTTGCAAAACATTTGAGCCAAAAGGGTAATATTGATGGACAGAAGTTCAGTACACAGGATATCGGTATCTTTGGTCGCCGTGTATTGGATGCGGTAACCGTTAAAGGTACCATCGGATACAATCGATATGGAACGAATTTCTATGGTCAGACTTTTGATCAATCGGGAACAACTTTATTGAATACGACTCCGGATAAACAGACCTTTACAGATATCTATTTGAATGGCGAGCTGTCAAGTAATGTGGATCCGAAGAATGAGCAAGCATTAAGCTATTCCGCAAAAGTTGATGGCTATTTGTTTAAAGATGCCTACAAAGCCAAAGAAAATTCGATCGCATTATCCGGTTATTTGAATAAGCGTTTAAGTGCATTCAATGTTGGGGCAAATTTAAGCGTAACAATGAATAACGTGAAAGATAGCGCTGAGGTGAAAAATCATTTGGCGGTTATCAATCCATATATTCGTTTTAAGGGCGACAATTATAACGTAACCTTGGGCGCGAATTTAACTTCTGAATTTGGCGATAGCTCAAGATTCAATATTTTCCCATCAGTAGAGGCTGATTTTGCTTTGGCTCCTGAATACATCTCTTTGTTTGCCGGGATTAATGGTGGCGTAAAACAAGCTTCTTTCCGTAGTTTCGCTAAAGAGAATCCGTATTTGGCTCCTAACGCTAAAATGATCAACTCGATTGAGAAAATGAATGTTTATGCGGGTTTAAAAGGAAATGCCGGTGCAACATTTGGTTATAAAGTAAAGGTATTCTACAAGCAGATTGAAGGACTGCCTTTATTTAAAAATAGTGCATTTGGTGATAGTCAAAATGGTTATGTGCCTTGGGCTTTTGATGTTGTTTATGATGGCGTGATCAATAAGGCTAAACATATGGGATTGGAAGGAGAAATCAATGTACGTCTTTCACAACTGGTTAATCTGGGCGGAAAAGTGTATATAGACGATTATAAATTGAGTGATGAGGAAGAAGCATGGGGATTGCCAAAATTCCGTATGCAGGCGAACGCACGCTTCAATATTTCGGATAAATTTTTCGTAGATGCTGAACTTTCTACACAAGGCAATACCTATGCATATATCTATGATTATAACACAGATGGTAGCCGTATTGCCAACAGCGGGCATAAGGCAACAATAGGTTCATTTGCTGATCTTAATGCAGGCGCAGAATACCGAATCAAAAAACAATTTGGTATTTTCGTCAAAGCAAATAATATTTTTGGGAAAGAATACGAACGTTATATGTATTACCCAAGATTGGGCTTTAATGTAATTGGTGGTCTTAATTATTCGTTTTAACGAATTAAGATTATAAATTTGCATCTTAAAATAATGCGCGATGAATCTAGGCAAAAACATCAATAGTTTATTAAAACGTTATGCGGAAGTATACGTGCCCGGAATAGGTGTGTTCAAACGAATTCATTCTCCGGCTCAGTTCGATAAACAAAATAATGTGTTTTTGCCACCAATTTCTTATGTTGAGCTGGACTACTCTGCTCAACATGGATTTAATATTGTTCATTATATCCAACAACAGGAAAACTTGGGCCTCAATCAGGCGCAACAGATCTTATCGGAAACTGTTGAGAACCTGCGGGCTGATTTGGGGCAATTTGGACAAGTCAAATTGGATGATCTTGGCTTATTGATTAGTTATGGCACAAGTTTAGTCTTCAAACCCTTGGATCTATCGGGATTCGACTTCCAGCCCGTTACAAATCTTGTTGCACCAAAAATTGAAACCGTTGTTTCGTCTTTGGAAGAAGCCAAAGAAGAACTTACGAACTTAGCTATTGAAGATGCCCCTGTTGTTGAAGAAGATCCTGTGGTGGAAGCTGATGATAACGTAGAGCCTGTCGAGGAGTCTATTTCGGATACGGCAGATCGAGATGAAACGATTGGGGTTGAAGAGGCGAAAGAAGAAGCTGAAACAGCACACGAGCCAGTCGTTGTAACGGATTCTGTAGTGAATGAGACTGTACAGGAAACTGAATTGGCAAATGATCTTGATGATGATGAAACCGAAGAGTCGCCATTAGCAAAAGGGGAAGCGGAGGAGCTTGAACCTGCAGATGCAGCTTTGATAGCTGATAGCAATCAATCGGTTACTCCAAAGGAAGAAATCGCTTCAAAAAAAGAAATCGGTGCTATTGCGTCGGCTAATGCCAACTCAACCTACGCACCAAATATCTATGAGGAAGAGCCGCGCAGTTCAAATGCGATCTGGTATTGGATGACTGGAATTATTGTACTGGCAATGGTTGCTGTTGCGGTCGTATACACCAATCCTGCATTAAAGGAATCTTTATTCGGGTCGACCAAACCTGTTGTAAAAGCGGCAGATACCCTTGTTCAACAAAAGCCGATCATGCCTGCCGATACCTTGTCTAATACGCAAGCCGATAGTCTTCGGAAAATCGATTCTTTGGCTAAGCGAAATGTAGCCGATTCTGTTAAAAATGCAGCTGCTGTACCAGCGACCAATGCGGCAGCAAAATCTCCGGTTCTGGAAGCAAATCCTGTGATCAAAGAGTCTATTCCTGTTGCACAACCGCGGTACCAGGTGGTCATTGGATCCGCAAAAACTATGGCAAGTGCCGAGCAGGAGGCACAACGTCTTCGTGCATTGGGCTATAAAACAGCACGCGCTGTTGAAGGGAAAAATAAAAAAGATAGAAAGAAAATCATCTTAAATACCTACATGACAAACGAGGAAGCACAGCTTGCTAAGAAGTCGGTACTCAATAAGATTAAGGATGCTTGGGTAGAAAAGATCTTATAAAAGTTAAAACTATATAAAACTATTAATAATTATGTCATTAGTACAAGATACAGCACGGGCTGCTGTGGATTCGTTTAATCAAGCTGCACAACAACCATTACCTGCTGCTGCGCCTACAGAAAACATGAGTTTGATCGATATGATGATCAAAGGGGGATGGATTATGGTTCCAATCCTATTGTTGTTCTTTATTGGATTGGTTATCTTTTTTGAGCGTTATTTGACGATTCGTCGTGCTGCAAAATATGACAACAGCTTAATGTCACAAGTAAAGGCAAATGTGTTGTCCGGGAATCTGGATTCGGCATTAGCTGTAGTTCGTTCAAGTAACTCAGCTTTGGGACGTATGTTGCAAAAAGGCTTGTTGCGTGTCGGCAGACCGATCAAAGATATTGAAGGAGCGATCGAAAACGTGGGTAAATTGGAAGTTGCCAAGTTAGAAAAGAACATCAATATTTTGGGTATTATTGCTGGTATTGCCCCTATGCTTGGTTTCGTAGGTACGATCTTTGGAGTAATTAAGATTTTCCACGACGTTGAATTAGCTGGTGGTATTGATATTGCTTCTGTATCTGGGGGACTATATGTAAAAATGGTATCGTCTGCATCAGGTCTTGCGGTGGGTATCTTAGCTTATTTGGGCTACCATATCCTGAATATGATGGTGGAACGATTGATTTTACGGATGGAAACGGATGCAGTAGAATTTATTGATTTATTGGATGAACCCGGAAGATAATGAACTTACGAAGTAGAAAAAATAAACCATCTGCAGAAGTACATACTTCAGCGCTGAATGACATCATGTTTTTCCTGATGTTATTCTTCCTGTTGGCTTCTGCAGTTTCTAATCCGCAAGTGGTGAAGCTATTGTTGCCAAAGTCAAGTGCGGGAGAACAATCTGTTGCTAAAAAGACCGTTACGGTATCGATTACAAAAGATTTGGGCTATTTTATTGATAAAACACCCGTTCCAATTGAAGGATTGGAGGCTGCAATTCAATCCCAAATGGCTGCAGGCGAGGAAGTGACAATTATGCTCTATGTCGATAATACGGTTCCCATTCAAAATGTTATTTCTGTTATGGATGTAGCGAATCGATTGAAGATTAAAGTGGTATTGGCAACAGAACCCAAAAAAGATAAGTAAGAATAATTAAACTTTTTGAAAGTTTATTGTTCATATGTTAATATAGGAGATTAATGCGATGAGATATCATCTTCAACATGAAGAAAATAATTTCCCCAAAGCGTTGGGGATATCGACTCTAGTCATGGCATCGTTGCTCTTGATTGGTTTTTTTGTTGTTTTTAAGGCACAGGCTCCGGATGAATATGGAATGGGGGGAATGATCGTTAATTATGGAACATCACCCGAAGGTATGGGGGATGACTATATGAGCGTTGAGGAACCTTCTGTAGATCCCAATGCGAATAATGAACGCCCAGACCGTATCGATCCTGTCGAAACACCTACCCCAACTCCAACGCAGCAAGTTGCGGAGAAGGCAGTCGCTACCCAGGATCTGGAAGATGCTCCTGCAGTAACAAAAACTGAAAAAAAGGTAGTATCAAAGGCGCCTGAAACCACCAAAGAAGTGAAAGAAGTGGCTCCTCAGGCAAACGCTAAAGCACTTTTTAAAGGGAATAAAAACAATGGTAAAGGAGCTGGTGATGGTACAGGGACAACACCTGGAAATCAGGGGTCCAAACTAGGTGATCCTTTAGCAAGTAATTATGGCGAAGGGGGATCTGGAAACGGTAACATGATGTTGTCTATTGAAAATCGAAGCTTTACACAACGACCAAGTATCGACGATAATGGACAGCAAGCAGGAAAGGTTGCTGTGGAGTTTAGAGTCAATAAGCAAGGGGTTATCACCTATGCGCGTGCTGGTGTAAAAGGAACGACGATCACCGATCCATCGTTATTGGAGAAATGTGAGCGCGCTGTACGTGGCGCTAGGCTAAACCAATTGCCGAATGCTCCCGACTCACAGACGGGACGGATTGTGTTCAATTTTAGATTAAGATAAAAATCATTCACATGAATGCTTATAATGAGGCAATCGAGTATCTGTATACTCGATTGCCTATGTTTACAAGGGATGGCGCCTCTGCCTTCAAAAAAGACCTTGACAATACCATCAAACTTTGCGCTGCGTTGGACAACCCACAGCGAAAATTCAAAACGTTACATATTGCTGGCACAAACGGAAAGGGATCTACCTCCCATATGTTGGCCGCTATTTTGGCCGAAGCAGGCTATAAGACCGGCCTCTATACTTCACCACATTTACTGGATTTCAGAGAACGTATTCGTGTCAATGGAAAGTTATGTGAGCAAGAATTTGTTGTCGATTTTGTCAATACCCATCGCGAGCTTATAGAAGAAGTCAGTCCATCCTTTTTCGAAATTACTGTAGCCATGGCTTTTGATTATTTCGAGAAGAATAAGGTTGATATCGCTGTCATTGAAGTCGGCCTTGGCGGGCGTTTGGATAGCACCAATATTATTCAGCCTTTGCTGTCCGTAATTACCAATATCGGTTTTGATCACATGAATCTTCTCGGTAATACACTGGCAGAAATTGCTGCGGAGAAGGCGGGAATTATCAAAAGAGATACTCCTGTCGTTATTTCGGAATATGCCGAAGAAACGGCTGCTGTGTTTGTGGATAAAGCAGCAATCGAGCATGCACCGATACAATTCGCTTCTGACAAGTATGAGACCAAGATGCTGGCCGTCGATCAAGATTATTTAACGGTGCAGGCCATTGATCCTAGCGGTCAACAAGCAACATATCAGCTCGATCTTAAAGGCTCTTATCAGGTGAAAAATCTTGCCGGCGTGTTATTAGCTGTGGATGAGTTGCGTCAACTGGGCTTTGAGATCAGTGATCAACATATTCATCACGCGGTGAAAAACGTGCAAGCAAGTACAGGAATTCAAGGGCGGTGGCAACAATTGTCTAAGGATCCATTTATCATCTGTGATACAGGGCATAACGAGGACGGAATTCATGAAGTGCTCAAAAATTTGGCGACAACAGTTTATGATAAATTGCACTTTGTGATAGGGGCAATGCGTGATAAGGATTTATCCCATATGTTGCCTTATCTACCGAAAGATGCGACCTACTATTTCTCCGCTCCGGATATGCCGCGTGCAATGCCAGCGGATGAGTTGCGGAAAGAAGCTTTGGAATTTGGTCTAGTTGGACTCGATTATCCATCCGTGGAAGCCGCGTTTGATGCAGCAAAAGAGGCGTATCAGCAAGGTAACCTAATTTTTGTTGGCGGAAGCAATTTTGTTGTTGCGGAAGTGCTGGCTAGTTTGACGCATGAATAGGAATATCACCTTTTCTCGCAAATAAATCTGCGGGAGGAATTCATAGAAATTGATCATAAAAAGGGAGCTGCATGACGTGCAGCTCCCTTTTTATACTTTTGTATCGTTGGTCATTAGTCATTGATTGTCAATTCACCACGAATATCCTTTTCAATCCAATAGGCGACTTCTTTTTGATCTTCTAACTCACCTTGAAGATACATCAATTTAGTTACTGCCGCTTCAAATGTAAGGTCGTAGCCATTGAGCACGCCGATAGATTTAAGTCCTTGTGAAGTCTCATAACGACCTAATTCAACAGACCCTACTTTACATTGTGAAATGTTGAGGATATTTTTACCTTGTTCAATGGCTTCCTTCAATAGATCCAGAAACCAAGTGTCGGTGGTTGTATTGCCCGATCCGAATGTTTCCATAACTATGGAGCGGACATCGGAATCCAGGACTGCTTTGATAGTTTGCGCAGAGATTCCCGGAAATAATTTTAATACAGCTACCCTGTTGTCCAGTTTGGTATGTAGGATAAATTCTTTATCAATATTATTTAATAAAGCATCTGTATTGTATTTAAGGTGAATCCCAGCTTCGACCAATACGGGATAGTTTGGCGATCTAAAGGCCTCAAATTTGGCCGAATTGTATTTAAATGAGCGATTGCCGCGGAATAATTTATTGTCGAAAAGAATACATACCTCTTGGATAATGGAGATGCCATCCTGCTTCGCCGAAGCGATTTCCAACGCTGTCATCATATTTTCCCTGGCGTCCGTTCGGATCTCACCGATAGGTAGCTGAGAGCCGGATAAAATGACCGGTTTTTGAAGTCCTTCCAACATAAAGCTCAGTACGGAGGCCGTAAAAGCCATTGTATCGGAACCATGTAGAATAACAAAACCGTCGTAATTCGCATAGTTATCCTTAATAATTTGTGCCATTTCAATCCATATTTCAGGCTTCATGTTGGATGAATCGATAATAGGTTCGAAAGAGTGCACGGTCAGCTTATAGTCTAAGCGACTTAAATCAGGGAGATTACGTTTGATCAATTCAAAGTCGAAAGGAACGAATGTTCCTGTTTCATCTTTAACCATTCCAATGGTCCCACCTGTGTAGATAATAAAGATATTATGCATTGAGTTTTGAAATTATATACCAAATATACGTTTTGAATTTTCTGTTGTGATTTCGGCTACCTTCTCGACGGAAATCTGATGCAGGTCAGCTACTTTTTGAGCGACGTAAACCAAATAGCTGCTCTCATTTTCTTTACCGCGGAAAGGGACAGGTGCCAGATAGGGTGCATCGGTCTCAAGAACGATATGCTTCAAGTCTATTTCTTTAACCACTTGATCTAAGCCCGCTTTTTTAAAGGTAACGACTCCGCCAATACCAAGGGCGAATCCTAAATCGATCGCCTGATGGGCCTGCTCCAGGCTGCCCGTAAAGCAGTGCAGAACGCCAAACAGTCTGTCGTCGTGGAGTTCTTCCAATAATTCGAACAATTCAGTAAAGGCTTCCCGGCAATGGATATCGATTGGTAAATTTAATTCTTTAGCCCATTGAACCTGAGTTCGAAAGGCATCTTTTTGAATTTCAAGCGTGCTTTTATCCCAATAAAGATCCAGCCCGATCTCACCTATGGCATGGACTTTGTGTGTTTCCAAGCTCTTTCGGATGGTTTCTAACTCTTCCACATAGTTTTCCTTTACGTCGCAGGGATGTAATCCAAGCATGGGAAAACAATGGTCTGGATAAGCTGCTACGGTATCAAATACAGGTTTTATGGAAGCGCTATTCACATTCGGCAAAAAAAGGCGTTGTATGCCATTATCAAAGCAACGTTGTAGATGTTCTTGCAGTTTTTCGGTTCCTGCATGGTAATAAATGTGTGTATGTGTATCTGTAAGCAACATAGTTTTCTGCGTGGAAGCAGTGGGTTAGGGTAAAAACTTGTTTTTATTATTATCGAATAAAGTGGTAGACTTAATTACCAAAATTTCAATTCGATCTCCAAAGATAACTTATTAATTAGCAAAAATGAAAATTAATACAGGATTCCTTCGATTGAGATGAATTCCTTTTTCGTATCTTGGAAAACGCCATTAGGAGGAGGACCGCCCCTTCATGCCATGAGGACAGTAGTAACGATTATTATTGCCCCTTGGAAAGATAGGTCGTAATAAAAAGAGTCAGAAGTCAAACATACCGTAAGATTTACTGTTAAACAGATAAAAGAGGCGGTTGTTGTCCTATTTTTATAAGAATAAATGAATCATATGATGAATAAGAGGTTATGCCTGGGTTTGTTGACTTTGGCGTCGGTTATGTTTATAAACAAACTACATGCGCAATCATTGATTGACCCATCGGTAAAAGACATTATTCAAAAAGCCTTTCAGACAAATAAAGAATTGAAATTGAAGGCTTACGAAGTCGATAAAGCACGTCTGGAAGCTGATGGTGTTAAAGCAAATCGGTTGCCGCACGTCTCCGCACTCGGGCTATACGGTTATGTACATAGCAATGGGAGTATTGATATTCCTACAGTTAATATTCCTTTGTTGAACCTAGGCCTGTTTGAAGGAGCAACAGGATTTAGTATGCATGGGCAAGCTGCTTATGCGGGAGTGTCTGTAAAGCAGATTATCTTTTCCGGATTACAGATTCCGAATGGAATAAAAGCATTGCAGGAGAAAGCTGCGGCTCAACAATATTTAGAATCGGCCAGTCGAGAGACACTCTCAAAGGATATTATAGCATCTTTTGATCAGTTGATGCTGTTGGATGAGGTGGATAAATTAATTGTAGATTCTGAAAAGCGATTAAAGAAAGAGCAGGAAAAGGTGAATAAAGCAATTCAAAATGGACTTGCAATACCTTATGATCGAGATAAATTGAAATTGGCATTACTGGAATTGGAAGAGAAAAAGGTAGAACTTTCTGGCAATCGGGATTTGTTGTGCCAAAAGATCGAACAAGAAACAGGCGTGTCTTTTCAGGAGGTTGGTGGAATTCATTATGGACTTAAACCTATATTTTTGTCAGAGCTACCACGTGATGTCGAACAAAGATCCGAATTGAAAGCACTAGATGCTTCTTCAAAAGCGTATGAATATCTGTATAAAAAAGAGAAGGGGGGAGCTCTTCCTGCTGTCTTTGCCTTTGGATCTGCAAACTATCTGAATGTCTTCAATTCCAAACTCACGGTGAAAGACCAACCCCTGTTTGGTACAGTCAATTTGCCACTTAATTCCATCAAGGGAAGTCCAAATGTCATGGTCGGCGTAGGGGTTAAATGGGATCTCTATACTGGTGGGGAACATCACAATAAGATTAAGCAAGTCAAACTCGATCAACATATCAATACAACCAAGCGGGAAGATACGCAGGAAAAGTTAAATCTATTATTGAGCAAGAATACAGTCACCTATACGACTGGCAACCAAAAGTTGAAAGTAGGGGAACAGCAGTTGAAAGTTGCCGAAAATAACCTTTCTATGGCTGTTAAACAGTATCAAGCCGGCTTAATAGATGTTACGGAGTTATTGGCTGCTGAAAACGATTGGTACAAAGTTAATTTGGGTTATTTTAACAATGTATTGCAGCAACGTACTGCTGCGGTCGAATTACTACATACATCAGGAAAATTATTACAAACTATACATGAGTAACATGAAGAATTTATATGGGATATTATCGCTGTTTATTTTTGTTTCTTGTACAAATCAAGTGAAAGAGAAGCCTATTGAAGGTAAGGTGGAGCGTGAGCAAGTGACGGTCGTGACAAAGGTCCCGGGAAAAATTGCGAAGCTTCTGGTTGAAGAAGGGGACTTTGTGCATGCGGGTGATACCTTGGCTATTTTGAGTATTCCCGAAGTGGATGCTAAAGAAGAACAGGCAAAAGGGGCACTACAGTCTGCTGATGCACAATATAACATGGCAGTCCGGGGCGCTACAAAAGGACAACTCGTGCAATTGCAGGCGAAGGTAGATGGACTTAAGGAACAATATGAATTTGCGAAAAAATCTATAGGTCGGTTGGATGCCCTTCTGCAGGACAGTCTTATTCCACAACAAAAGTACGACGAGACCTACGCCAAATATCAGGGAGCCAAAAATCAATATCTTGCAGCACAGGCTGAATTAGCTGAAGCAAGGGGTGGGGCTAGACAGGAACAGCAGATTATGGCCTTGGGGCAAAAAGAACGTGCACTTGGAGCGATCTCTGAAGTCAATGTTGCTGCGCAGGAGAAATATGTCATTGCTCCACAGGACATGAGTGTGGAGACGATTAATCTGAAAGTCGGTGAATTGGCGATGGCTGGTTATCCCATTATAAATGGTTTCCTCGATCGATCGACCTATTTTAGATTCACATTGCCCGAAAATAAAATGGGAAAACTTCAAAAAGGAGAGGCCGTGGAAGTAGAAATTCCTTACTTGAATCATAAAAAGGTTAAAGCGAAGGTGATTAGTATTAAAGCCTTAAATTCGTATGCAAGCATCGCCTCAGCTTATCCTGATTTCGATCCGCAACAGGCTGTATTTGAATTGAAGGTTATCCCTGAAGATGCTGCCGGTAGCAAAGATTTGTTAACAAAAACGCTTGTGGTTCTCCATGCGAATTAAAGAGCTTGACTGTGAAAAAATTTTTAGAATTGATCCAACGGGAGTTTAAGCTCTTTTTCAATAATAAAGTGCTATTGATGCTTTTTCTAGGGGCGCCGGTATTATACGGTGTCTTGGTGGGACACGTTTATCAACAAGGTAAGGTAACGCAGATGCCGATCGTTGTGGTTGATGAGGATAATAGCCCCTTAAGCAGTTCATTTATTGATATGCTTTCCGATAATGAGAGTATTGACGTTGCCCGTGTATTACCGTCCTTATTTGATTCAAAAGATATTGCCATGCAATATGAGGCAACAACGATTGTGCATATTCCCAAGGGTTTTGCATCTGGAGTACAACAGGGACGTTTGCCCGAAATGACTGTTTTCGTAGATGGTGCCAATACATTGACCTCCAATACCGCCATGATGGCTGTTAATGTTTGTGCCTCGACGTTGAAAGCGGGCATACAGATTCAGGCGCAAATGAAACGTGGTGTTCCCGCAAAGATTGCTGCACAGCAGTACGAACCTTTTAAGACAACTTTTGTTAAGCAAAATATCCGAAGTGGAAATTACCTGTATTTTATGCTGCCGGGAGTGCTAATTACCGTGCTGCAGCAGGTCTTGCTCTTAGGTTTGGCTTTGTCTTTTTCCTCCGAATTTGAAAGTAATACATTTCCAGAACTTGTACGTAAAATCGGTAATCCGATTGGACTTATTCTTGTTAAGATATTACCTTATGTTTTGATGTCTGTTGGTATTCTGGTTTTATATTGGGGTTTTGGTCAGTATTACCGTATGCCTTTACAGGCCGAATTTGGTCGCTTTGTCCTGTGTACTTTTGTCTTTTTGCTCGCCGTATGTTTTATCGGTGTACTCGTCAGTATTGTACTGCCTTCGCAGTTGAAATCGACTGAAGTGCTTATGGTCATTGCGACGCCAGCATTTATCTTGAGTGGCTTTACCTGGCCGTCGAGTCTAATGCCAGGATGGATACAGGCAATAGCAAATGTAATCCCATCGACCCATTATCTACGAATTTTTAGGTTAATGTTTATTCAGCATGCTGAAAATTACCATACCGATAAGGCCCTGATCGCATTAACCATCATCATGATCATCAGTTTTATATTGGCCGTAGTAATACTGTGGCTAAAAATACGGAAGATCAAAAAAGAAGATAAAAAGGTTAACGCATAACCAATAAAAACAGGAATAACAAAAAAGCGGTTTCATTTTGATGAAACCGCTTTTTTGTTAACTGAAATTTACAGTCAAATTATTTTTTTGCTGCTGGAGCTTTCGTTGCAGGAGCTGTTGCCGCTGGAGCAGTAGTTCCAGTAGGCGCTACCATGCCTGGAGTTGTTGCTGTAGGAGCAGGAACTTTTCCAGGTTTAATATCCAATACTTCTACTTCAAATACTAAAGGAGCATATGGAGGGATAACACCTGAAGGGCGATCGCCATAAGCCAAAGATGAAGGAATGACTAAAGTTGCTTTTGTACCTTTGTTAAACAATTGGAAAGCTTCAGTCCATCCTGGGATCACACCATCAACACCTAATTGGAACTTTAATGCCTCATAAGGACGTTGAGGATTGAAAACTTTCTCTTTTTTAGCTACATCTGGAAGGTTTGTATCAAATACTTTTCCTGTAGTTAATGAACCTACATAGTTCACATGAATAGAATCACCTACTTTTGCATTTGTTCCTGTTCCAGGTTTCGTGATTACGTATTGAAGACCTGAAGCTGTTTTTGTTGTTTTTAAGTTTTTATCCTTGATGTATTTTTCAAGTTTAGCTGGTTCAGCAGCTTTGTGTTTGTTCAATTCTTCTTCAAAATATTTCTGAACTTGTTCGCCCAATTGTTGGTCAGTTAATTTTCCTTTTTTGAAGTGTTTTTTGACTTTGATCGAATAAACAATGAATTTATCTGCAAACTCTGGTTTTGGTTGGTGTGTTTTAGCAGCCATAGAATCCAAGTTAATTTTGAATACCAAGCTATCGCCTTCACCTACGTATTTGAATAGACCAGTAGGGTCACCTGGATTTTTTGCGATGATACTATCTGGATATAATTGAACGATTTGAGGGACTCCCATGTCATACGTACTTTGCATTGTAGAATCTCTGTCCGTTTTCACAACCATGTCGAGTGCTAATAAATCGCCTGATACTGCTTTTTCTTTTGCATTATCGTCTACGATTTTATACTCAAGACCACCTTCAGCCTTTTTGAATTTTTGGCATGACGTCATCAAAAGACCGGCAGCCGCGAAAAATAGAATTGCTTTCTTCATTTTCTAATGTATGTTACGATATCTTATTTTGTTAATATTTCTTTATAATTTGGTAAAACCGATTTGAATTTTGCAATCACTGCTTCGAGGCTTTCTTTCGAATTACCGCCTGAAGCGTTAAGATGCCCACCCCCATTGAAATACAATTTACAGATCTCATTGCAAGGAACTTCTCCAATCGAACGCAAAGATAGTTTAATTTGTTCATTTCTGTCAATAATTAAAGCAGCCAATCGAATTCCTTTGATCGAAAGTGCATAATTGACCAATCCTTCGGTATCGCCGGTGATAACTTCAAACTGCGTGAGATCCGCTTTGGTGACATGGATAATAGCGGTGTTATATTCATGGATAACCTCTAGACGATTCAGTAGACAGAACCCTAAGAATTTCAGGCGGCTTTCAGACGAACTATTATAAATCTCTTCGTGAATAGCCCAGTTTTGTGCGCCGCAATCAATGAGTGATGCAATGATGCGGTGAATTTCAGCAGTGGTCGAACGGAAGCGGAAAGAGCCCGTATCGGTCATAATACCGGTATATAGGCATGTCGCCATGTCTGCACTGATATGGTCTGGATCTTGCATCTCATGGACCAAGAAGCGATAGATCAATTGTGCAGTCGCTGCTGCAGATGGATCCCAAAATGCGTAGTCTTCAAAGCCTTCCGGATCTAAATGGTGATCAATCATGCATTTGATTCCCTTCGCTTGACGAATAGGTTCACCCATTTCGTGAATACGGGCAAGACCATTGAAATCCAAGCAGAAAATTAATTCAGCTGCGTCAATCTGTTGATTGTGCAGGTCAATATCCTGTGTATAAATTTGTACATTTTCCAAGCCAGGTAGCCAATCCAAAAAAGCAGGAAAGTCTGATGGTACAATGAGATTTACCTGGTGTCCTTTCGAGGTCAACCAAAAGTACAATCCTAAAGATGAACCCAAAGCGTCCCCATCTGGTTTGTAGTGCGTTGTAATTACAATACGTTTTGGTTCAGCCAATAACTCTTTTAATTCTTCCGATTTCAGCATAGTCATATTAAGTCTGCAAACCTACTATAAAAAAATTAGATTAGACAAATTTTTTATAAAGATCTTTTTGCATCTTATCGCGTTTGGTGTTGATTTTAAAAAATTGATTTTCAGGTTTTTAAAACTTATATACATAGATCTTGAAATCCCGCTTCATGCAGATTAAATAATTGGCATTGTCGCCATAGTTAATCGGTCCATAATAGAATTTTGAAAAACCTTCTACAGGGAATCCTTCCTGAACCAGGCCATCAGATCCGAAGACATAAATCATGCGATTGTCGGTTCCTACGCCTATGATATCAGATTTACCTATTCGTTTAAAAAACAACGGTCTGTTACTGGCCTCTTCGATGAATTTATATTCAAAGTAGGAAGAAGAGTCTCTTGAACTATAGGCATTCAGTTTGTTGTTGGCTAGAATAACAAAGTCCCTGTCTGCTCCACCGCTAATATCTTCAAAATTAAAGAATGCATCTTTGCCCCAGTCTCCCAGTTTTATTTTTTTGGTTTCGCCTTCGAAAGGAATTTTGAATACACTACCTTTATTGTTTGCCAAGTAAATGAAGGAGTTCTTTTCATCCGACGCCGCAACTAAACCAATTGGATTTTTAACACTTTCCCCATCGGTATCCAATGTTTTTTTATGGATGACCTTACCATTTTGATCAAAGAAATAGACGGAAGCAGTGCTTGTACCAGCAATAATATAATTGGTCTGTCCCAGGCTGGTTGTTTTTAAATCGAATAAAATTCGCCCGTCCACACTATTATTTTCAAAGCCCTCCACTTTTTTGCCTTCGAGGGTATAGGCAAGAATGCGGTCTGTTGCCGGAATATAAATACGTTGCTCTTTATTGAAGGTGGCGATTGTAGCCCCATAAGTTGCCGAGTATGGCAATTCAACTGAAAAACCGGTTCGGTTTTTACCATCTGGCATAAAACGATATAAGCGGTTTTTTGTAACGGCGACAATACTGAGATCCTGTAACTGAATTGGCTCGCCCAAAATTTCACCTTGGAAGAGATTCTGCCAAAGTTCTTTTCCATCTGGCGAAAATGCATGTACCGTATGATCTTGTTCTTGGATCAGGATAAACTTATTCTTCCCATCTTGATCGAAAATCCAAGGTTTATTGATAAGTCGGTTCTCCAGTTGAGCTGTCCATTCTGGTTTGCCCCCTAGTCTCGTATCACTCTTAAAGAGTGCATATAAACTGGACGAAAATGTGCCTTGGTTGCCACTTAGCTGATAGGACCATGAATAGAAATTTTGAAAGCCATATTCATCCTCATCTTTAAAGTTCTTTGCAAAATCAGCTTTTAAGTTATCCAGAATATTGCTTTTACCAGCCTTAGGTTCTAAATAGAACGTTATGTTACTGCGGCTGTTCTGCAATGCTGCATGATTTTTGAAAATTGCAGTACCCGAAAGAAATTGCTTTTCCCGGAAAGATTCACGATAATCTCGCAAGATACCTGTTCGGCTAGCGACAACCATGATATTGTCTACAATAGTGAAATAGGGTCGCGTAAAGCTCTTGAAAGGTTCTCCAAATAATGCATGTAAAAGATTCGAATATTTAAATTGATAGATCGAATCCCCTACAGCAGTACTGAATTTCTTAAGATTATCGGCAAATTGTGTGGAATCCGAAATGCTAATCAAACCAATCGCATCCTGATTGTCCAGCTCCGCGAGTGCAAATTCATCGTTGAAAATTGGCGCAATAATACTGTCAAATGATACTTTGCTATCCTCTTCAAAGTTTTTTATACTTTTCGTCAATCGAGCGTCTTCTTTTTGTTGTACTAACAATGCTTTTAATCCGCTGCGGAAACTATGGGGATCAGAGATACTAAAGTCTATATAAGATGCTGCATTTTTAGGGAGATAGTTCCCCAGAGCTTGCACTTGAGCCGTCTGTGTGGCAAATAACTGTAAGTAGCTATTTTTGCTCGGCGCGAGATCTGTTTCACCCTTAAAGATAAAAGCATCCTTTTTGAAATTCATGTTCCAGGACGTTTGGCCCTTCAGCGAATCGATCAGGTTGAGATAGGTACCAAATTTGGATTTCATCAATATTCGAGCAATTTGCGACAGTTGCTCATTGAAAAAATAGAGACTAAGTGGTGTGTTTTTATTATTATGGTTTACGAAGAACTCGATTTGTTTGGTACTTATTTTCTTAACCTGTTTATCAAAGATCTGGGAAAGCACCTGCTTAGAGTAGCTGGCGAAAATGATTTCGTGGGAATAGGCACAATAAAGTGTACTATCCTTAGTACCTTGATTAAGCCCATAAAATCGTTGGCCTAAGGTGTCAAAGGGTTGTATCTTGTAGTTTTTACCGACGTTTCCAAGCAATGTTGCCAGCGCGTTATTATCAATGCTTTGACCAACCTGAACGCTATATAGCGGAGTAATCTGATCTTTTTCCTGATGAAAAGACAGTAATACTTGCTGCCCCGCTACAAGAGGTGCTAACTGTTCGCTACGTAATAATTCGTCCTTAAGACGTTCCAAATTACTGAAATTGCGTTGGCCAATAATAGCTTTAAAGAGCTCATAGTCGTTAAAGATCGTATCTACCGTCTGATCATTGGCAAAGGAGGCAATGGCTAATGTATTTTCAGGAAGATATTGTAAAGCTTTAGAATCTTGTTTATTGTTTTTATTGAAGTCTCCAAAAAGATAGATCGTGGCCGCGATGACCGCGATGAATAATATAACAGTGATGATGATTGTTTTTTTCATCCTTTTTATTTTTTTCAATGCCTGATAACAACTCGAATAAATCGTCACTAACCCGCTGGTCGATACGATTAAAAATGCAGTTTTAGCAGAACAACTATTTATGAGGTACTCATTTTCTTGTCAGCAGATAAGTACACTAAACTTGTTTTTTAAATGGTGATGAAGTTATCATGCGGCAAATGTTTAGCAAGGATATACAAATCTTGAACCTCGTTCAAGATCTTGGTGAGCTGCACGATGCTCATGATGATTCATACGTAAAACAAACCTAATAAAAATATATGGGAAGAGATAGAAAATCGTTGCTATAATGCGCCTTTGTAATAGAAATTTAACAAAAAATTCCTTATTTTGCTCTGTTTTTAATACATTTATCGCTAGAAACTCATTTTCAGCATTCACTTTAACATAATGAATAAGAAAATCATTTTAGCCGCTTCGTTGTTGGGAGCATTAGCTGTAATATTAGGTGCCTTTGGCGCTCATGGTCTAGAAGGAAAGGTAAGTACATATCATATTGAAACTTGGAAAACTGCAAATCAGTATCATTTCTATCATACCTTCGCCCTGTTATTTTTATCTACTTTTTCGCGGGCAAAGACGTACTCAATTAAAGTATCATTTATTGCTTTCCTCATTGGTATACTTTTTTTCTCAGGATCGTTGTATGTCTTAAGTGTGCGAGAAATAACCGGCTTTGGCAATCCGTCTATTTTAGGACCTATCACGCCTTTGGGAGGATTGTCTTTGATCGTTGGCTGGGTTGCACTATTTATAGCAGCGCTAAAAAATAAATCGTAATCCTATTTAATTGCCTATGTCCATACGAAATCATATTCGTATTTAATCATAACAGAGCCTTCTTGAATAAATTCAGGAAGGCTTTTTTAGGTTACAGTGGATTGATCTGCGATCTCTTGGCTTTTACACTCCGATGTCGCTTTGGCGCCATATGATTGTAGACGGTTTTATGCATCGCCGGAGTCGTTTGACCTCTATTCCTGAAGGTTTTTTTGTACTTTTATACCATAATTTGAATTTATGTCCAATCCACAATCTACGATTTTTAGTGAAAGAGATACGCTGTTTGTTGATGTGGTCCTACCACTAGCATTGGCAAGAACATATACGTATCGTATTCCGGTTGACTGGAATGATCGTGTGCAGGTCGGTTTACGAGTCATCGTGCAATTTGGACGGAATAAGATCTATTCTGCGGTTGTCAAGTCCATTAGCCAGGAAGCACCAAAGCACTATGAAGCAAAGTATATTTTGGACATCATTGATGAAAAACCCATTGTCAATTTAGCTCAGTTTAAACTGTGGGACTGGCTAGCCGATTATTACATGTGTAGTTTGGGCGAAGTCATGCAGGCAGCGCTGCCCTCGGCATTGAAGCTGGCCAGTGAGACCAAAGTCGTTTCATCGATTGGGGAAGAATTTGACCGTTCTACACTTTCAGATAAGGAGTATCTTATCATCGAAGCTTTGGAGGTGGCGGGAGAACTTAAAGTCAATGATATTGTGAAATTGCTGGGACAAAAAACAGTCTTCCCTATATTGAAGCAATTATTTGACAAAGGGATTGTTTTGATTTCTGAAGAGATTACAGAACGGTATAAGCCTAAGACCAAAGCATTTTTGCGTTTTGCACCCGACTTTCGAAATGAAGATGCAAAAAGAGAATTGTTGGACAGTTTAAACCGTGCACCAAAACAACAAGATGCGGTATTGGCATTTATGCAGCTGGTCAAAAAAACGGAGGAAATTACGCGACCCATGTTGACGGAGGCCTCGGGCTGTGGTAACGGTGCAATTACGGCTTTGATTGACAAAGGTGTTTTTGAAATAAAGGAAAAGGTTGTATCCCGGTTTCAGGGGGAAGATATCGAACTGGATGCCAATTTTCAATTTAATGAAAATCAGCAAAGGGCTTATACCGAAATACAAGCGTCGTTTGAGGAGAAGGACGTTACGCTGTTGCATGGTGTGACTGCTTCGGGAAAAACGCAGATTTATATACGCCTTATCGAACAAGCAATCGCTGCGGGAAAATCAGCCCTCTATCTACTGCCTGAGATTGCGCTGACAGCGCAGATTACAGCGCGCTTAAAGTTGCATTTCGGTGATAAACTGGGGGTGTACCACTCTAAGTTTAATGATAATGAACGTGCCGAGGTGTGGCATAAAGTAATGAAAAATGAATTTCAGGTTGTGATTGGGGCTCGTTCTTCCGTCTTTCTGCCATTTCAGGATTTAGGGATTATCATTGTTGATGAAGAGCATGAAAGCTCCTATAAACAGTTTGACCCAGCTCCACGTTACCATGCCCGCGATACGGCCATTTACCTCGGATTTCTACATCAGACCAAAGTGCTGTTGGGATCCGCGACGCCTTCTTTGGAAAGCTATTACAATGCCAAAGCTAAGAAGTATGGTTTTGTGCAACTGCTTGAGCGTTATGGCAACGCACAATTGCCAAGTATTGAGTTGGTGAATATTCCCGAAGAAGGAAGAAAGGAAAATATGTTTTCTTATTTTTCGGGTACCTTGTTAAAGGCAATCGAAGAAGCTGTAAAAAATAAAGAGCAGGTTATATTATTTCAAAACAGACGTGGTCACACGACAATGATCCAGTGTAATACCTGTGGATTTGTTGCAAAATGTGTCAATTGTGATGTCAGCTTAACCTATCACAAGAGCTCTAATATGATGCATTGCCATTATTGTGGTCATGTTGAGCCTCCACTTCGTGTTTGTCCAGCCTGTGGAATGCCCCATATCGAAAGTAAAGGCTTCGGTACAGAACGGGTAGAGGAAGAACTTGAAATCCTGATGCCCGAAATCCGCATCGGTCGCTTGGATCTGGATTCCACAAAAGGCAAATATGGTTTCGACAAAATTATCACGGCTTTTGATGAGCATGAATTTGATGTTCTTATAGGGACACAAATGGTCGCTAAGGGGCTCGATTTCGGAAGAGTAAGCCTTATCGGTGTTGTCAATGCAGATACGATCATTAACTTTCCGGATTTCCGTTCGTATGAACGATCATTTTCGTTATTTTCCCAGGTAGCAGGACGCGCAGGTCGACGTGAAGCCGGCGGAAAAGTGATCATCCAAAGCTATACCACGAATCATCGGGTGTTAGAACAGGTGGTCAATAACGACTACGAGGGCATGTTTATGACGGAAATTACAGAACGGAAAAACTACCTTTATCCGCCTTTCTACCGTCTCATTCGGATTGATATTAAACATACGGATTTTCAGAAATGCTATGATTCGGCCAATCGTTTTGCCTCGGCGCTGCGGCAACAGTTGGGTGCAAGGGTATTGGGACCTGAGCCGCCCTTAGTTTCACGGGTGCGGAATAATTTTATCCAGACCATTACCCTGAAGATTGAACGAACAAATATTAGTATTGCAAAGGTCAAGGAATTGATCCGTTCGGTTCATCTCGATTTTGAAATCGATAAAACCAATGCTGGTGTACGCGTTCAGGTCGATGTAGATCCCTATTAGTGACAGCTATTGCCCGCATTAACTTGTAAAAACGAGCGTTCTTTGTCAACTTAAATCACATGCGCTTATCGTTTTCTTCGCGGCCAAATTCAAGAGGTCAACGGAGGTTGAGCCTAAGGGAAAGATGATTCGGAAAATAAAGCAAATAAACTTGAAAATACGTACAGTGTTGGTATTGAATTATTTGTGATTAATTCTGTTTAATGTGCCTTTTAAAAGGTAAATTTGAAACATCATGGCGTACAAGTTTATTGATAATTATCGGGAGAAAGGTGCTCGTAAGAAATTGGTTGAACATCTAAAAAGCCGGGGCATTGCGGACCAGAAAGTATTAGATGCGATTGGCAAGGTACCACGTCACTATTTTTTTGATGAAACATTCTGGAATCAGGCCTATCGGGATATTGCTTTTCCAATCGGTGACGGACAAACAATCTCACAGCCTTATACCGTCGCCTATCAGTCGGAACTGCTCCACGTGAAAAAGGGAGATAAAGTACTGGAAATTGGTACGGGATCGGGGTACCAAACCTGTATCTTGTTGGAACTTGGCGCAGAGGTGTATACTATCGAGCGTCAGGAAAACCTATATCAACGAACCATTCAAGTGTTGCCCTACATGGGCTATAAACCAAATTTCTTTTTAGGTGATGGCTCTAAGGGAATCGAAGAGCACGCCCCTTATGACAAGATTATTGTCACTGCAGGTGCGCCTTTCGTGCCAGAGGTTATGTTAAAGCAGTTGAAAATGGGCGGAATTTTTGTGATCCCTGTAGGAGACGAAAAATCGCAAAAGATGATGACGATCATTCGGGTAGGTGAAAATGATTTTGACCGTATCGAATTGGATACGTTTCGTTTTGTGCCTTTGGTGGGTGATCAAGCTTGGTAGGAGATCCATTCAACCAGTTCCGATGGCCTCCCCCAAAATCTGCGAGTGACAATCGAGCCTTTGTTTCATGAGCAGATGCAAAATAGCCATGATTAAATTGAAATGAACGTGAAAGAATAAATATTCACCTTATGACTCCAACTGCAATACGATATGACCAGAAGCATCGCGAAACTGCTTCAACTGTGGTCAAATTAAATAAACAAGTCAACACGCTCAGCTTGTTGCGGCTATTTGTGATACTCGGTGGCGGAGCATTGTTATTTTATACCTTTCAACTGGAAAGCCTTCCGCTGGTTTTTTTCTGCTTTTTTGGACTACTGTTCCTATTTGCCTATCTCGTGCGGAAGCAGAGCCAGTTAGAGCTTCAGAAGAACTATTTTGAAGCTTATTTGAAAGTTTTGGCAAATGAACAGGCCCTGGCAGAAGGGAAACTAAACATGTATGACCATGGTGAGCATTTTGAAAACGGAGCTCATCCTTATAGCTCCGATATGGATATCTTTGGCACATACTCCTTATTCGCGCAGATAAATCGGGCAACGACCAAACAGGGGATTGATCTTTTGGCTTCTTGGCTTGATGCGCCTCTCCAAAGCAATCAAATTCAACGCAATCAAGAAGCATCCCAGGAACTCGAAAATGAATCCGAATGGATATGGGATTTTCAGGCAAAGCTCTTGGCCAATCTGAACCATAAATTGGATATCAAGGCATTTTTGACAAATTACTTTCAAGACCGAAATTTTCAATTCGGAAATGCTTTTATGCGATTTTATATCAAAGCAGGCCCTGTTTTATTTTTGGTCGCTTTAGCCGGCAGCTTTTTCGTGCCAAAATTGGCTGGAGTGGCAACCTTGATAGGACTATTTCATATTCTTTGGGCATTGGCCAAAGCAGGAAGTGTGAGTATGTTCTCCTCGCGAATAGACAAAATTGGTGGCGTGCTGGGATCATATGCAGATGCGATTCAATCGATCGAAGACCACGCATGGAAGTCTATTGCTATGCAGGAGATCGCCGGAGAGCTAAAACAAAACCAGGGAACAGCATCGATTTCCTTTGCCTTTAAAAAACTCGCTGGTCTTATTAACAATTTGGACGCACGGAATAATGTCTTTGTTGGGCTATTTCTAAACTTATTTCTGCTTTGGGACTTTAGACAAGTATTGGCTATTGTTGATTGGAAGAATAAATACGAAAACGAGATTCTGAATTCATTCGATACCTTAGCTAAGGTGGAGGCTGTCACAAGCCTTGCCATTTGGAAGAGAAACTATTCGTCCTATAGTTATCCAGTAATTTTGGATAATCCGCTGGAAAATAAGATTGACGCGCAAGGGTTATATCATCCACTGATTCCAAGCAATCAGGTCGTCGCCAATGATTACAGTAGTATAGATCATCGTGTTGCTTTGGTAACAGGTTCAAACATGGCTGGAAAGAGTACATTTCTGCGGACAGTGGGTATTAATGCAATTTTGGCTTATGCCGGAGCTGCGGTTGCAGCGGCATCTTTTCGGCTTCCGATTTACAAACTAATATCTTATATGCGCATCAAGGATAACCTGAATGAAAGTACGTCGACATTTAAAGCTGAACTGAATCGGATGAAATTTATATTGGATACAGTTTCAGCACATAGCGATAGCTTTTTTCTAATCGATGAGATGCTTCGTGGGACAAATTCGATCGACAAATATCTTGGCTCCCGTGCAATCATAAAGAAACTGGTTCGATTGGACGGTAAGGGTATGGTGGCTACACACGACTTACAACTGTCCAGTTTACAAGAGGAATTCCCGGGAGATATCAAAAATTATCATTTTGACATTCGTGTTGATGCGGGGCAGATGCTGTTTGATTATAAGCTGAAGATAGGAGAATGTAAAATATTCAATGCGTCGCTCTTATTGAAAGGTATAGGGGTGGATATCGACGAAAATATGGAATAAAAATGACGGAACTGGAGCTAGATTGGTTTACATTTGTCTCCTCTTAAATCCACTAAATAAAACAATAAATGACTTTACAAGAACGTATTGATTTATCAGAAACACATGTTTGCACGACCGTGTTTCCGTTTTTGACAAATCATCACGATACTTTATTCGGCGGCAAGGCGATGTCCATTATGGACGAAGTATCGTTTATGGCTGCGACACGATTTTGCCGCAAAACGTTGGTGACTGTATCGACAGACCGTATCGACTTCAATAAGGCAATTCCTTCCGGAAGTATTATAGAAGCTATCGCAAGGGTTCAAAATGTAGGCCGGACCAGCTTGAAGGTGAAGGTCGAGATATTTTTGGAACATATGTACAAGGAGGGAAGAGAATTGGCCATTGAGGGTGTTTTTACATTTGTTGCCCTCGATGAAAACAGACAGCCAATTCCAGTCCTTGAAGGCTTGGATATTGAATAAAATTTTAGCTTCCGAATGCGGAAACTCAAGGGAGGTTTTTTTAAAATTATAACATGGAAAAGGGTCGCATCTGCGACCCTTTTTGTTATTCGTTTCTCTTGATTGGGCTGAGGTCGTTAAGCTCTTCGGCTGTAAATAAACGATAATGAACTTTGAAAGTTTTACCCAGTGGCGTTTCCAATGAGAATCCCCCCGGACCAAATCCATCCAGCACATCGAGTGTGAAATGCGCATGTTTCCAATATTCAAAGAGATCACGATCCACCCAAAACTCATATCCTTCGGCTAATCCGATCATGGCGTCATTTGTCCTAGGAAAATAACCTCCTTCCTCAAAACACTGAGGCTGTGTACCCTCGCAGCAGCCTCCGGCCTGATAAAACATTAATTTACCATGCTTCGCTTCAAGTTCATGAATGAGCTCCCTGGCTTTTTCAGTGATGTCTAGTCTATTTATCATGGTGAAATCCGTTTATCTGTTTTAGCGTTGACGAATAGGAAATTCAGCGGAAGGGGTAGCATTTGCTCCCCCCTAAATTCGGGCATCTAGCTGTTCGAAAAGTGTACCCGGTGCGCTGCAGTTAAAAGAAACCAAGTTTTTCTTTACTGTAGGAAATCAACATATTTTTAGCCTGTCTGTAATGGGCAAGCATCATTTTATGGTTTTCCCGTCCAATTCCTGATTGTTTGTATCCGCCAAATGGAGCACCCGCTGGGTAGGAGTGGTACTGATTTACCCAAACACGTCCTGCTTGTATGGCACGTGGGATCTGATAAAGCTGATGTGCATCTCGAGTCCATACACCTGCTCCGAGACCATACATGGTATCGTTGGCGATGGCAATTGCTTCTTGTTCATCTTTGAACGTGGTGACTGCAAGCACCGGGCCGAAGATTTCTTCCTGGAAAATACGCATGCTATTATTGCCTTTGAATAGGGTAGGTTTGATGTAGTAGCCTTCTTCAAAACCAGCACCGACATTGTTTTCATCACCGCCGGTCAATACTTCGGCCCCTTCTTCTTTGCCAAGTTTAATATAGGACATAATTTTGTCCTTCTGGATCTTCGATGCCTGAGCACCCATCATTGTTGTTGGGTCTAATGGATCGCCCACTTTGATCTGATTAACCCGATCGACCACTTTAGCGATAAATTTTTCATAAATGTCCTCCTGGATCAGTAAACGAGAAGGACAGGTGCAAATTTCGCCCTGATTGAGCGCGAATAATACGGCTCCTTCCACTGCTTTGTCCAAAAAAGCGTCGTCTGCATCCATAACCGAACTAAAGAAAATATTGGGCGATTTTCCACCCAATTCTAGGGTTACCGGAATGATATTTTCAGTCGCATATTGCATGACCAGACGTCCAGTTGCTGTGGAACCAGTGAATGCTGCTTTGGAAACCTTTGGGTTTGTGACCAAAGAACGACCAAGTTCTGCGCCGAAACCGTTGACGATATTGACTACTCCGGCAGGAATCAGATCACCGATAATTTCCATAAGAACAAGAATGGATGTGGGTGTACTTTCAGCAGGTTTTAACACGACAGTGTTCCCTGCGGCAAGGGCCGGAGCTAGTTTCCATACGGCCATTAGAATCGGGAAATTCCATGGAATAATCTGTGCAACAACTCCGATTGGTTCGTGTACAATCAGTGACACTGTATTGCTGTCCAATTCGCTTATGGACCCCTCTTCAGCGCGGATTACACCAGCAAAATACCTGAAATGGTCGATTGCCAATGGGATATCGGCATTTAATGTTTCACGTACCGCTTTTCCGTTGTCTATCGTTTCAACGGCGGCGATATATTCTAAATTAGCTTCAATGCGGTCAGCAATTTTATTGAGGATGATACTTCGTTCTGTAGCCGAGGTTTGTCCCCAAGTTTCAAAAGCTTTAGCGGCGGTGTCGACAGCGAGATCCAGATCTTCTTTTGTTGAATGGGCAACTTGAGTAAACACTTTTCCATCTACCGGCGAAATATTATCGAAGTATTTTCCTTGAATTGGTGCGACAAATTTACCACCAATGTAGTTGTCATATCGTTCTTTGAACGATGGCCTTTTGATTGCGCTCATATGGTTTATTTATTAATTATTTTTAATCCCTTCTTATCAAAGTTAGCCAGCAATTATTCAATGGTGTAGCAGAATTGATCCAAAACATAGCACAATTGTGGCACATAACTTTCGATCATAGTTTATTTTATTTATTATATTTGATTGACTGCCAATTATATTTAATTGTTGCACTATGGAAAATAGGACGCTGATTCATACATTGCCATTTTCGCGGAAGGGGGAGCTCAGCACATTAGTGGAGAACCGACGCGCATTTACGTTAGATAGCTTGGAGCTTAATATCTACGAAACATATCGGATATCGCAGCATGTGCCTTTATGTTTTGATGATTTGGTTATGATTAATATGATCCAGGGTAAAAAGATCATGCATTTGGAGAATGTAAAGGCTTTTGACTATCTGCCCGGTCAGATGATGGTGTTACCTGCATCGGTGGCTATGCATATTGATTTTCCAGAAGCGACCCTCGACCAGCCCACGCAGTGTACCGCTTTAACAATTCATAGAGAGAAGATAGCAGCAGTCTTGGACTATCTAAATGAGTTTTATCCAAAAGAACATGTCAATCAATGGCGGCTTGATCCGGAGTTTTTTCACCTGTACAATTCGACTGAGCTTGCCGATCTGGTGAACAAGTTGTTTCAGATCATTATTAGTGAAAATCCGTTGAAAGATGTGCTTGCAGATCTGACCTTTAAAGAGCTTACGATTCGGCTACTTCAGTCACAGTCGATGATGGCGTTAAAAATTGGGAAGTCGCCCAACAAAGTACTGTTACACGTGCAGGAATTTATTCAGAAACATATTACCGAGAAAATTTCAATTGGTCTATTGGAGCGGACTGCTCACATGAGCAAAGCGAGCCTTACGCGGATGTTTAACCGTGAACTTGGACTAAGTCCAATGGAGTACGTGATCCAACAGCGTATCGAGAAGGCAAAAAAGATGCTTTTACTCACCCGTAATGTAAAGGAGTCGTGCTATGGGGCTGGATTTAATGATGTCAACTACTTTGTTCGGCTTTTTAAAAGCAGGGTAGGCATGACGCCAGGCGCATTTGTCCTGGCGCGTTAACCTAAAATTTCATCACGCGATCAAGCTCACGTTTAACATCTCTTTCTTTGATGTTTTCTCGTTTGTCAAAATCTTTTTTACCCTGTGCCAAGGCAATTTCAACTTTGGCAAACCCCCGGGCACTGATAAAGATGCGTAGGGGTACAATGGTAAAACCACGTTCTTCCCCTTTCTCTTTCAGTTTTTTTAATTCTCTTTTTGTCAATAGCAGTTGACGGTCGCGTTTTGCTTCATGGTTATAGAAAGATCCCATGGAATATTCGGCAATGTGCATGTTACGGATGTATAATCCGTCCTCAAAAAAACTACAGAAACTATCGTTAATATTTGCCTTTCCTTCGCGTATGGATTTTATTTCTGTACCCAATAATCGAATTCCTGCAATGTACTTGTCCAGTAAGTGGTATTCAAAAGAAGCTTTTTTATTTTTTATATTGATATCTGAAGATAAAGCCATATATTGTTGTATATTAGTAAGTCTATACCATTGCTATTGCAATGAACCTAAATGTAACTAATTATAGGATAATTTAAAGTTCGCAAATATAATTATTAAAATTGTCTTATTTTAAAGTAGAATTGTGTGGGCAGATGTTAGCGGAGTATTAAAATAAAATTAACGGTTTTGGGCGATGTGTTAAAAATATGACTAAATTTAAGTGAAAGTCAGATTATGTTTTCGTATGTTTGCAACGTTTTTTGGAATTATTGTGAATATATACAACGTAGAATTTCAACTTACATTGTGGATATAGCAGATTTTTAGTCGGAGACCGAGTTTTTTATATAAAAGTCCAATTCGATAATTTTGTTTGTTACAATAACATCTAAAAGTTAGAAATAGTTTTAGAAATACCTTTTTATCGCATGAGTAAAGGAAAGTTAGGCGAAAAAATATCGCAATTTAAGATTGTTGAGGAGTTGAAAGCTAAGGGCTTATATGCCTATTTTAGACCTATTCAATCAAAACAAGATACCGAAGTAAAAATCGATGGTAGACGTGTATTGATGTTTGGTTCTAACTCTTATTTAGGGTTAACGACTGATACACGTATTATAAAGGCAGCGCAGGATGCTTTGGAAAAGTATGGTACTGGATGTGCTGGATCTCGTTTCTTAAACGGTACGTTGGATATTCACGTGGAACTGGAAGAAAAATTATCTGCTTATGTAGGTAAAGAAGCCGCTATTCTGTTTAGTACAGGATTCCAATCAAATCTAGGGCCTTTGTCATGTCTAATGGGACGTAATGATTATATTTTGTTGGATGAGCGTGACCACGCATCAATTATTGATGGTAGCCGTTTGTCTTTTTCCAAAGTAATCAAATACGGTCATAACAATATGGAGGACTTACGTGCTAAGTTATCACGCCTACCTGAGGATAGTGCGAAGTTAATTTGTACGGACGGTATCTTTAGTATGGAGGGTGATATTGTTAATTTGCCTGAACTTACATCGATTGCCAATGAGTTTGATGCTGCTGTAATGGTCGACGACGCACACAGTTTAGGTGTTATTGGGCACAAAGGAGCTGGTACAGCTTCTCATTTTGGGCTTAATGATGATGTAGACTTGATTATGGGTACATTTAGTAAATCGTTAGCTTCTTTAGGTGGATTTGTGGCCGGTGATGCAGATGTGATTGATTTCTTAAAACATAATGCACGCTCTGTGATGTTCAGTGCTTCAATGACTCCCGCTTCGGTGGCTTCAACATTGAAAGCTTTGGAAATTATTCAAAACGAGCCAGAGCATATTGAAAAATTATGGAAAAATACAGATTATGCCAAAGCTCAATTGCTGGATCATGGATTTGATTTGGGTGCTACGGAAAGTCCTATTTTACCAATCTTTATTCGTAGCAATGAAAAAACGTTCTGGGTAACTAAAATGCTTCAAGATGATGGCGTATTTGTTAATCCAGTTGTTTCTCCAGCAGTTCCTGCGGAAGAGTCTTTGATTCGTTTTTCATTGATGGCGACACATACTTATGACCAAATCGACGAGGCTATTGAGAAGATGGTTAAAGTATTCAAACAAGCTGAAGTTGAAACATTAATATAAAATCTAATCGTATGATTCAGATTATACCCGTTGAAACAAAGAAACAAAGACGGCTGTTTATAGATTTCCCTCATAGTCTCTATGAGGGAAATCCTAATTATGTACCTGCCTTATTTCTTGAACAAAACGACTTGCTTTCCCCTGACAAGCATCCTTTTTATAAACATTCCCAAGCACAACCTTTTCTAGCTTATCGTAACGATAAGATTGTCGGTCGTATATGCGCCATCTGGAACAACAACCATAATGCCTTTAATCATGTGAATGAAGGGCAGTGGGGGTTTTTCGATTGTATAGATGATCAAGAAGTCGCAAACGCGTTATTTGATACTGCAGAGAAATGGGTTAAAGCTAAAGGTGGGGATACGATCGTTGGGCCGATCAATTTATCAACTAATGATACCGTTGGTTTATTGGTTGACGGATTTGATAAACCTCCGGTGGCCATGATGCCCTACAATTCACCTTATTATATCGACTTGATTACCAATTCAGGTTATGGACATAAAGTGGATTTGAGAGCTTATTTGGTCATGGAAAAGTCTGCGGATAAACGTTCTGTATTGCTTTTAGATAGGTTGGAAGAGCGTTTGAAAAGATCTGGCATTACATTGCGTCAATTTAATGTGAAGGATTTTAAAAACGAAGCAGCAAAAGTTCGTGACATTTATAATAGAGCATGGGATAAAAATTCGGGTTTTGTTCCGATGACAGAGGACGAATTTAATTATACGGCCAAAGATCTAAAAATGATTCTCGATCCACGTTTTGCTATCGTTGCGGAGAAAGATGGTGAGCTTGTTGGCTTCGGTCTAGGGATACCTGATATCAATCAGATCCTTATCAAAGTGAAGCGAGGACGTCTACTTCCTACGGGTATTTTTAAATTGTTATTTGGAAAGAAAAAAATCAACTTGCTTCGTGTACTCATGTTAGGGGTATTGGAAGACTACCGTAAACTTGGTATTGAAGCATGTCTGTATGGCCGAATTATAAAAGAATCAAAAGATTCTAATATCAAGGGGGCCGAATGTTCGTGGATGTTGGAGCATAATTACATGATGAACCACGCTATTGAACAAATGAATGGAGAATTGTACAAACGTTATCGTTTGTATCAAAAATCATTATGATAGAAAAAGTATTAATCACCGGAGCGAGTGGTTTTGTAGGCTATCATTTGACAAGAGCAGCGAAAGAGGCGGGGATGGAAGTTCATGCCGCGGTGAGGAAGTCAAGTGATGTTTCAGAAATTCGCTCCGTTGTAGATAAATTTGTTTATCCGGATTTCTCTGATGAAGAGTCTATCAGCGAATTACTGGAAGCGGAAAACTATACCTATGTTGTTCATGCTGCGGCAATGACTCGTGCCAAGCACGAAGAAGATCTCGAAAAGGTCAACGTTGGTTATACAAAAAACTTGGCATCTGCTTGTTTTTCTTTAAAAACTCCCATCAAAAGATTTGTTTTCGTTAGTAGTCTTGCGGCAATCGGTCCTGTTAGCTACGATGCTAACCTTATCGATGAGAGCAATTCCTATCGCCCTGTTACGGCCTATGGTCGTAGTAAACGGAAAGCGGAGCTCGCCTTGGATGATTTTAGAGATCAGCCACTAACGATTTTGCGCCCCACTGCAGTATACGGCCCTCGTGAAAAGGATATTTTTATTGTTTTTAAAACAATGAACGGCGGCTTGGATGCCTATGTTGGCCGCTCTCCTCAAAAGCTTAGCTTTATTTATGTTGCTGACCTGGTGCAGGCGATCATTCATGCCTGTCGTTTTGATCAAGGAGGAAAGCAGGTGTATAACCTCAGTGATGGGCAGGTGTATGGCCGTTATGAGTTGGCTAGATTTTTCAAAGAGTTTAGCCAAAAGAAAATGATTCGTATGCATATTCCTTTTGGTGTCGTGAAGACTATCGCGGTTATTTTTGAACGTTTGTATAAAAAATCTAAAGCAATACCTGTGCTATATCCGGAGCGACTGAATGAACTTACAGCTGAAAACTGGGGCTGTGATATCTCGGCGGCTCAACGTCAGCTACAATACCAACCTAAATATGATTTGAAGAAAGGCTTAATGGAGGCATTGGCTTGGTATAAAGAAAATAAATGGCTATAATCGCAGATAATGAGTGAGTTAAAAATAAATAAAAAACTTTTTCAGGATAGAAAGAGAACAAATATCTTAAGTGAACCCGAACAAAAACTTATTTCGTACCTCGTACCTCGAATTCCAAATTGGATTACCTCGGATGGACTTACGGCAATTGGATTTTTAGGCTCCTTAATGATATTGGGGAGTTTTATCTTGGCTGAATATGTTGATATTCGCTATTTGCTTCTAGGGATCCCTGGTTTCTTTGTGCAGTGGTTTGGTGATTCATTAGATGGTCGTATCGCATTCTACCGCAATAAATCCCGTCGCTGGTACGGTTTCGCGCTGGATATTGTAATGGATTGGATTAGTACGGTTTTTATAGGATTGGGGTATGTGCTGTATACCGTGGGTGATTTTAAGTATCTGGGATTTACATTGGTTGCATTATATGGCTGGGCAATGATCATATCTCAGCTCAGGTATAGAATTACCGATAAGTATACGATAGACGCCGGAATTTTGGGACCTACTGAAATTCGGGTGATTATTTCATTGGTTATGCTATTGGAAGTTTTAATGCCTGGATCGATTAACTGGTGTGTACTGGTAATTTGTATCGCTCTCTTTATAATTAATACAAATGATACACGCCTACTTCTTAAATTAGGCGATGAAAAAGATAAAGCGGATAAACTGAAAAAACAGCAGGAGGAGGTTATTTAACGATGTCTTCAAAAGTTATTACTTTTTTAAAAGCTCAACTTTCCGCCTTTTTAGGCGGATTGTTTGATTTTGGAGTATACTCTGCTTGTTATAAGCTACTTCATATCAGTGCTCCTTTTTCTAATGCGATTAGTGGTAGCCTTGGTGCTGTTGTTAATTTTTTGATCAATCGATACTGGTCCTTTGGTAGCACGCAAAAGTCCGTGGGAAGTCAGTTATGGAAATTTGTGATTGTCGTCTGTGGTAGTATTACATTGAAGTCTACAGGAATTCATTTTCTGGTCGATGTATATCATGTAAACTTTTTGTTTTCGAAACTAGTTGTTGAGTTGCTTGTTTCTTTGGGTTTCAACTATACGCTTCAGCGTTTTTGGGTTTTTAAAGCTGAAGAGAAATCGTAATTTCCTTATTTTTTACGAATCAGCTTTAGCTGTTTTCAGTTCCATTTCTTTTTCTGTTTCTTTCGATTTCTCGTGCTCTTATGTTACCAAGATTTGTTTTGATAGGATGTTAGTCGAGCTGTTGGTTTAGGTTAAAAGAGCTTTTTAACAGCCTATAGTTGCGCTATTCCTGCAAGTTGCTGTTATTGATCGATCTGTAAGGGTAATTCAGCTTTGACGCTAGGTTGCATGACGAGCTGCAATATATTACTCATTGTATAGCTGTCGTGTTTATTTCGCTTTTGTTTACTTCTTCTTTAAACTAGATTTTACCTAGTATTAAGTTAGCTTTTGGTTAGGGTTTGTTTAGCCAGAACCTATACTATACCTAAACTAAACCTAACTAAACCCTAAACTAACCCTAAGTAAACAGGCAGAAAAGTATAGCTGCAAAAGAAGGTATCCCGGAGCCCTGTGTTCTGCCATTGTTCTGGCCTTATCAATAGCCGGCACGCCGTCTTCAATTGGGCAAAAGCAGAGCGAAGAATGCCCTGTGCATCTTTCAGGCCTAACAATGCCACCTTTACTGTTCACGATACCGTTTCGCTATCCCCGGGAAGTGGGAACGCAGCAGGGTTGGCCCGGTTTCCGCGGTACGATCCAATTTCCAGTACCATTCCTTTTTCCCCAGGGAAGCCTGTACCGAAGCCCGGTTCCCGGTATGTACGCAGCACGCCGCGGTTCCCGGCAATGTCCAGGTTAGATCCCGGTTCCTGCCCTATTCTGACCCGGAACCGGCGTTCCCAGCCTTCCGATCACCTGTTTTACAAAAAGAATCTCGCACCCTTACAGGCAGTTAAGGGAAAAATGAAATAAATAAGAACAAAAGGCTTGGAAGTTTGTTAACAATCTCCCTATCTTTGCACCACTCCGCAAGGGAGGGACGGTTACCGCGAAAGCAGGGAGCCATGAAAAAAGAAGGGTTTAAGTGGATTGGGCAGGATTTAAAATCCCGCTGGGTTTATTTTAAACGCGGAAATCTGAAAAAGAGAAAAGAAAAAAAACTTCAGAAAGTTTTTGGAAGTTCAGAAAAGATTTCTACCTTTGCAGTCCCAACGGAAACGAAGGGAAAAACAAAACGATAAAGAGGGGCGCAATGCCTGTCGGAATATAGCGGATACGGAAGTTGAAGCGACAAAAGTTCTTTAAGAAAACACAATCATGTAAGCGTGACGAGTAGACAGACGAAAGTCGAAAGTCATGAACAAATTCAAGTAATTGTTCAATTCGATCCAAGATCAGAGATATAAAAAAAGAATTCTGATTATTATAAATAGTTGGAATCAAAAACTTCATTTTACAATGGAGAGTTTGATCCTGGCTCAGGATGAACGCTAGCGGCAGGCCTAATACATGCAAGTCGGACGGGATCCATCGGAGAGCTTGCTCGAAGATGGTGAGAGTGGCGCACGGGTGCGTAACGCGTGAGCAACCTACCTCTATCAGGGGGATAGCCTCTCGAAAGAGAGATTAACACCGCATAACATCAACAGTTCGCATGTTCGGTTGATTAAATATTTATAGGATAGAGATGGGCTCGCGTGACATTAGCTAGTTGGTAGGGTAACGGCTTACCAAGGCGACGATGTCTAGGGGCTCTGAGAGGAGAATCCCCCACACTGGTACTGAGACACGGACCAGACTCCTACGGGAGGCAGCAGTAAGGAATATTGGTCAATGGGCGGAAGCCTGAACCAGCCATGCCGCGTGCAGGATGACTGCCCTATGGGTTGTAAACTGCTTTTGTCCAGGAATAAACCTAAATACGTGTATTTAGCTGAATGTACTGGAAGAATAAGGATCGGCTAACTCCGTGCCAGCAGCCGCGGTAATACGGAGGATCCGAGCGTTATCCGGATTTATTGGGTTTAAAGGGTGCGTAGGCGGCCTGTTAAGTCAGGGGTGAAATACGGTGGCTCAACCATCGCAGTGCCCTTGATACTGATGGGCTTGAATCCATTTGAAGTGGGCGGAATAAGACAAGTAGCGGTGAAATGCATAGATATGTCTTAGAACTCCGATTGCGAAGGCAGCTCACTAAGCTGGTATTGACGCTGATGCACGAAAGCGTGGGGATCGAACAGGATTAGATACCCTGGTAGTCCACGCCCTAAACGATGATAACTCGATGTTGGCGATAGACAGCCAGCGTCCCAGCGAAAGCGTTAAGTTATCCACCTGGGGAGTACGCCCGCAAGGGTGAAACTCAAAGGAATTGACGGGGGCCCGCACAAGCGGAGGAGCATGTGGTTTAATTCGATGATACGCGAGGAACCTTACCCGGGCTTGAAAGTTAGTGAAGGGTGCAGAGACGCACCCGTCCTTCGGGACACGAAACTAGGTGCTGCATGGCTGTCGTCAGCTCGTGCCGTGAGGTGTTGGGTTAAGTCCCGCAACGAGCGCAACCCCTATGTTTAGTTGCCAGCATGTAATGGTGGGGACTCTAAACAGACTGCCTGTGCAAACAGCGAGGAAGGTGGGGACGACGTCAAGTCATCATGGCCCTTACGTCCGGGGCTACACACGTGCTACAATGGATGGTACAGCGGGCAGCTACATAGCAATATGATGCTAATCTCTAAAAGCCATTCACAGTTCGGATTGGGGTCTGCAACTCGACCCCATGAAGTTGGATTCGCTAGTAATCGCGTATCAGCAATGACGCGGTGAATACGTTCCCGGGCCTTGTACACACCGCCCGTCAAGCCATGAAAGTTGGGGGTACCTAAAGCATGTTACCGCAAGGAGCGTGTTAGGGTAAAACCGATAATTGGGGCTAAGTCGTAACAAGGTAGCCGTACCGGAAGGTGCGGCTGGAATACCTCCTTTCTAGAGTATCGCAGATCGGTGCTCGTCACGTTACATATGATTGCAAAAGAAGAAAAACATCAGAAGAAAGTGCCCGCCCCGAAAGGAGCAGGACCGAGAGAGACAGATGAACAAGATAAGCTAGTCCCGTAGCTCAGTTGGTTAGAGCACTACACTGATAATGTAGGGGTCAGCAGTTCAAATCTGCTCGGGACTACGAAAAAGTAAGGGGAATTAGCTCAGCTGGCTAGAGCACCTGCCTTGCACGCAGGGGGTCAACGGTTCGAATCCGTTATTCTCCACATCTCCGGGAGGGACATCGACAGATGCTCCGAGGAAACAAACCGGAAAAAGAGTTCTTTGACATATTGAAAGAGAAAAAAAATTACAAGAGAAGACAACAGTATAGAGACAATACGTGTATGTGTCTGATGTAGAGAGGAGACCCTCGGTGAATGCCGAACGAATCTCTGCGTAGCATATGAGTATATATATCAAAAGCAGCCGCATAGTAGCAAAAGGCTATGCCGGTGAAGAAAGTAAATAAGGGCACACGGGGGATGCCTAGGCTCTCAGAGGCGAAGAAGGACGTGATAAGCTGCGATAAGCTACGGGGATTGGCAAATGCGAAGTGATCCGTAGATTTCCGAATGGGGCAACCTGACTATTTGAAGAATAGTCGTATAAAACGCGAACGCGCTGAACTGAAACATCTAAGTAGGCGTAGGAGAAGAAAATAACAATGATTTCCCAAGTAGTGGCGAGCGAACGGGAAAGAGCCCAAACCGATCATGTTACGGCATGGTCGGGGTTGTAGGACCACGACATTGTACAGCGCTATGAACTGGAAGCAGGTGGGAAACTGCGCAATAAGGGTGAGAGCCCCGTACAGGTAAAGAATGTTGACATAGTGGTATCCTGAGTACCGCGGGACCGGAGAAATCCTGTGGGAATCCACCAGCACCATCTGGTAAGGCTAAATACTCCTGAGAGACCGATAGTGAACCAGTACCGTGAGGGAAAGGTGAAAAGAACCCCGAACAGGGGAGTGAAAAGAACCTGAAACCGTGTGCTTACAAGCGGTTGGAGCAGGCAGGTCCTGTGACAGCGTGCCTTTTGCATAATGAGCCTACGAGTTACTCTTGTCTGGCAAGGTTAAGTCCTTCAGGGACGCAGCCGAAGCGAAAGCGAGTCTTAATAGGGCGCATAGTCAGATGAGGTAGACGCGAAACCTTGTGATCTACCCTTGGGCAGGTTGAAGTTGCAGTAACATGTAATGGAGGACCGAACCGATAAACGTTGAAAAGTTTCCGGATGACCTGAGGGTAGGGGTGAAAGGCCAATCAAACTGGGAAATAGCTCGTACTCCCGAAATGTTTTTAGGAACAGCGTCGGCGTAGAGTTTGATAGAGGTAGAGCTACCGATTGGGTGCGGGGAGTCAAATCCTACCAAATCCAGACGAACTCCGAATGCTATCAAATATAGCCGGCAGTGAGGCTTTGGGTGCTAAGGTCCAAGGCCGAGAGGGAAAGAACCCAGACCATCAGCTAAGGTCCCCAAATCCGTTCTAAGTTGAACTAACGAGGTCCGGTTGCCCAGACAGCTAGGATGTTGGCTTGGAAGCAGCCATTCATTTAAAGAGTGCGTAACAGCTCACTAGTCGAGCGGCCGGGCGTGGATAATAAACGGGCATCAAGAACGGTACCGAAGCTATGGATTTGCACTGAAAGATGTGCATCTGGTAGGGGAGCATTCCATCGCCGGGGAAGCACAGTGGCAATGCTGTGTGGAGGTTATGGAAAAGCAAATGTAGGCATAAGTAACGATAAGGCGGGTGAGAAACCCGCCCACCGAAAGACCAAGGTTTCCTGATCAACGTTAATCGGATCAGGGTCAGTCGGGACCTAAGGCGCACCCGAAGGGGGCAAGCCGATGGACAACTGGTTAATATTCCAGTACTCTTCATAACTGCGATGTGGTGACGGAGTAGTGACACTGCCGCGAACTGACGGAATAGTTCGTTGAAAGGCGTAGGTATTGGAGTTGTAGGCAAATCCGCAACTCTAGCTGAAACCCAATAGTACAGCAAAGCTCCGGTGGCGCTGATAGAGCAGGTAAACAGACTTCCAAGAAAACCCGCTAAGCTTCAGGTTATGAAGACCCGTACCGCAAACCGACACAGGTGGTCGAGGAGAGAATCCTAAGGTGCTCGAGTGAGTCATGGCTAAGGAACTCGGCAAAATGGCCCTGTAACTTCGGGAGAAGGGGCGCTGTCTCGAAAGAGCAGCCGCAGTGAAAAGGCCCAGGCGACTGTTTAACAAAAACATATGGCTTTGCAAAATCGCAAGATGAAGTATAAGGCCTGACACCTGCCCGGTGCTGGAAGGTTAAGAGGGGATGTCATCGCAAGAGAAGCATTGAATCGAAGCCCCAGTAAACGGCGGCCGTAACTATAACGGTCCTAAGGTAGCGAAATTCCTTGTCGGGTAAGTTCCGACCTGCACGAATGGTGTAACGATCTGGGCGCTGTCTCAGCCATGAGCTCGGTGAAATTGTGGTATCGGTGAAGACGCCGATTACCCGCAACGGGACGGAAAGACCCCATGCACCTTCACTATAGCTTAACATTGAGATTGGGTACAGGATGTGTAGGATAGGCGGGAGATGTTGAAGTGGCTTCGCCAGGAGTCATGGAATCAACCTTGAAATACCGCCCTTTCTGTATTCGGTTTCTAACTCCTTAATGAGGAGGACATTGTTTGGTGGGTAGTTTGACTGGGGTGGTCGCCTCCAAAAAGGTAACGGAGGCTTTCAAAGGTAAGCTCAGTACGCTTGGTAACCGTACGCGGAGTGCAATGGCATAAGCTTGCTTGACTGTGAGACCGACAAGTCGAACAGGGTCGAAAGACGGACATAGTGATCCGGTGGTTCTGTATGGAAGGGCCATCGCTCAAAGGATAAAAGGTACGCTGGGGATAACAGGCTGATCTCCCCCAAGAGCTCATATCGACGGGGAGGTTTGGCACCTCGATGTCGGCTCGTCACATCCTGGGCTGGAGAAGGTCCCAAGGGTTGGGCTGTTCGCCCATTAAAGTGGCACGCGAGCTGGGTTCAGAACGTCGCGAGACAGTTCGGTCCCTATCTGTTGTGGGCGTTGGAAGTTTGAGTGGATCTGACC
Organism: Sphingobacterium multivorum; assembly: GCF_039511225.1. Classification (NCBI taxonomy): domain Bacteria; kingdom Pseudomonadati; phylum Bacteroidota; class Sphingobacteriia; order Sphingobacteriales; family Sphingobacteriaceae; genus Sphingobacterium; species Sphingobacterium multivorum. Next base: position 5,181,509 of record NZ_CP154261.1, on the reverse strand, counting down.
TTAGTACGAGAGGACCGGGTTGGACAGACCTCTGGTGAACCTGTTATGCCGCCAGGTGTACGGCAGGGTAGCTACGTCTGGAATAGATAAGCGCTGAAAGCATCTAAGTGCGAAACTAGCCACGAGATGAGACTTCCTTATAGGGTCGTAGAAGATGACTACGTTGATAGGCCATAGGTGTAAAGGTTGAGAGACCAAAGCCAAGTGGTACTAATAGCCCGAAGCTTTCTCAAGCAGATAACACTGTTGTCTTCCTCTTTAATTTTTAGAAACAAAACAGAAACGAAACTCTTTCAATAGATATGTCATTTAGATATGAACATAGGGATTATTTCGGACCTTACAGGCTCCTGATACTCTTATCCCTGATCTCAGATCTAAAAAAATATTTAGGTGCCTATATCGGCGGTGTCTACCTCTTCCCATTCCGAACAGAGCAGTCAAGCCCGCCAGAGCCGATGGTATTGCCGTAACAGGTGGGAGAGTAGGTCGGTGCCTTTTTTTACACGGAAGCCCTTGCTGGAAACAGTCAAGGGCTTCTTTCGTTTAGATACATGCCTATCTATTACTGTAAAAATAGTGTTTATCCTTACAACTGATATCTTTTACAATGACACAACAATGGGTGATGTCATAGTGCTTTGTTCCTGAGTAATAATACAATTATGATTTTTATTGAGTAACTTTGCAGCGCAATGGGTACATTATTGGATAACGGAATTAAACCGTATAATCATTACGGGGCTTATTTAAAGCAAAAGTATAACGGACAGAAAGTGTTTAAAGTGATTGTGGATGGTAATTTTACTTGTCCCAATCGTGATGGTAGTAAGGGCTATGGTGGTTGTACGTACTGTAATGTGGATTCTTTTACACCGGATACTGCGCGTAAAATCCCTTCGATACGGGAGCAGGTGGAGTCGGGCATTGAAAGAGCACGTAATAGCTATGGCGCCGAGAAATTTATCATTTATTTCCAGCCAAATACAAATACATATGCGCCGACTCATCTACTGAAAATGATGTATGATGAGGCTTTAAGTATTGACCCCGAAAATACCTTAGGTCTTTCTGTGGGTACACGTCCTGATTGTTTGGATTTTGAAAAGATAGCATTGTTGGAGTCTTATACAGATCGTTACGATGTGGATTTGGAAATGGGTATGGAATCTATTTACAACGATACATTGGAGCAGATCAATAGAGGCTGTTCTCACGACGAATTTGTTCAGGTGATGGACATGCTGAAGGATACTCCGTTGGAGCTTTGTGTGCATACCATCTTTGGCTTCCCATGGGAATCTGAAGAAATGATGTTGAAATATGCAGATGAAATCAACCGCTTCCCACAGATCAAATTTGTGAAGTTGCATCACCTACATATAGTAGAGGGATCTATTATGGGTGTTAAGTTCAAACGTGAGCCCTTTGAACTTTTCTCGATGGAAGGTTATACCGAATTCTTAGCAAAGTTTATTCCTCGATTGCGTCCTGATCTGATCATTCAACGTATTTTCGGGATTGCAGATAAAGAATTGTTAATTGCTCCGAATTGGGGCTTACCGAAATCAGGTATTCAAACATATATCGATAAGGGATTGGAAGCACGTCAGGTTGTGCAGGGAAGTCTTTTTTAGTCGTCCCTAATATTTTATACTCTTTTGATAGATCATTGTATGCTATCGCGTTTAACGAATATATTCCGCGCTATAAAAACAGCAAAGGCTTCTCTAATGAAGCCTTTGCTGTTTACCTACAAAAAATAGGGTAAGATTTCCTCTTTTATTTAGCCCTCAACAATTGTTTTTAAATCGGCTGGAGAGTAATTGATAGATTTTAACGTTTTATTGTCGGCTGTTCTGAATACCAAAAATTTGCCATCAACTTCTTTGTAATAGGATTCTACACCTTTTAATTTATAGTGCTCCTGTGTAGCGATAGCTTCCGCCTCGTCTTTACATGCCTTGCTCATATTGGAACGTTGAACTTCATCAAAAAGAGCTGAAAATTTATCTTTTAAACCAAATTCCAATACCGCTCCAGCGAGTACATATTGAATGTCACATAGCGCATCTGCAATCTCGACCAAATCTTTATCCTGGATGGCCTCTTCTAGTTCTTTTAATTCTTCGGCGATCAAGGATACCCTTAAGGCACATCTTTGTTCAGACGGAATAGTAGGCGTGTCTAGGATTGGATGTTGGAATGTTTTATGGAATTCCGCAACGGATGAAAGTGTTTTCGGATCAGTCATATTCTTTGTTTTATTATTTGAAAGAGCAAATATAAAAAATAAAGGACGGTTAACTGAATGACCGTCCTTTATTTTTATTTATCTGCTTAAGCGATTAAATCAGGTGCTTTAATTGCACGATTTCACGCTCCTCTAAATATCTCCAACGGCCACGTGGAAGGTCTTTTTTCGTTAAGTTTGCATAAACCACACGGTCTAATTTAACAACTTCATATCCTAGTGATTCAAAAATACGACGCACGATGCGATTTTTCCCCGAGTGGATTTGGATACCGACTTCACGTTTTGATCCACCTTGAACATAGCTCAAGTCATCAGGTTTGATTACACCATCTTCTAATTCGATACCAAAGCTGATTTTGTTGAAATCACCTTGTGTAAGGCTTTTGTTTAACTCGACATTATAGATTTTGCTGATGCTGTTGCGCGGGTGTGAAAGTTTTTCAGCAAGGCTACCATCATTTGTCATCAAAAGTAGTCCCGTTGTGTTTCTGTCAAGACGACCAACAGGATAGATTCTTTCTTTTGTCGCTTTAGAAACAAGTTCCATTACGGTATGACGCTCCTGCGGATCATCTGTAGTCGTGATATAATCTTTTGGCTTGTTCAATAAAACATAAACATTTTTTTCACGTTTTAAACGTTCGTTGTTGTAACGGATTTCATCTGTTGCTGGATCTACCTTAGTACCCAATTCCGTAACAGGTTCTCCATTTACCCAAATAACACCAGCAGTGATAAGCTCATCCGCTTTACGTCTTGAACAGATACCAGCATTGGCGATGTAACGGTTTAAACGAACTAAGCCATCATCCTCTGCATCCTCTGCTTTTTTCTTTGGACGTTTAATATATTGTTTATCACCAAAGTTTTTGTTGTCATCAAAATTTCTACTTCTTTCGCCGTCAAACTTTCTGTTAGAAGGTCTTGAAGAGTCATTTCTGTCTGAACGTTTGAAACTGTCTCTTTTATCAAAAGAACGCTCTGATCTATCGAATGATCTTGGGCTGTCATTTCTGTCTGAACGTTTGAAGTTATCTTTTTTATCGAAAGAACGCTCTGAACGGTCAAAAGATCTTGAGGAATCATTTCTATCTGTACGTTTGAAACTATCTCTTTTATCAAAAGAACGCTCTGAACGGTCAAAAGATCTTGCGGAGTCATTTCTGTCTGTACGTTTGAAACTATCTCTTTTATCAAAAGAACGCTCTGAACGGTCAAAGGATCTTGAAGAATCGTTTCTATCGGAACGTTTGAAGTTATCTTTTTTGTCAAAAGATCTTGAAGAATCATTTTTATCAAATGAGCGGCCCCCTCTACCAAATGATTTTTCTGAATTATCTTTTGAACGGAAGGAATTGTTATCTCCTCGGAAGGAAGGTTTGTCTGAGAATTTTTTAGATCCGAATGATCTGTTCTCACGATTATCATCTTTTCTGAAAGAGCCTCTTTCAGATTGGTCATTCGACCCATATGATTTTTTTCCGAAACTATTGTTCTTATCGCCTCTAGATTTGAAACTATCTGAGTTGCCTCGTGACTTTCTGGAGTTGTCATCACGACTGTTCCTTTTATTGCTGAATGGCATTGTGTTTTGCTAAAATGTGAACCACAAAGTTAGGTATAATTTTGGGTTTTGCGAAAAAATCCTTATCTTTTTGTCTTTTCTTGAATTTAGTGCGTTTTTGCGCCCAAAAAAGCCGCTTCAAGTTGTCTAGAATGTAACTATTTGTTTTTTAAATAAATAGTGTTTATCTTTGTACCCTTGAATTTGAACCAAGCTATTTTTTGATCGATTGCAGTCGTGGATAGGATAGCATTAAGGGAGTGAATGATAAGAAAGAAAGTTTTATGTAGTAGTCTGATTTTGTTTGCTTTATTGCTGTCAAAGTTATACTCAACCCCACACAACAATGCTTCAAACGGCGATAAGATCGTTGAACCGAAGCGCGTAGTAGTTCCCGCTCATCATGGGGATGAAGAAGAAAAAAAAGAAAAAAGCAATTCGTTTGAATCGTATATGAATTCATTGACATTTGCCGAAGATTCATTACCGATGGATCGTCCGCTTGTGGAAAGTAAATTGCGTAAATTTTTCAGTCGATTCTCGTTTAAAAAAACAGGATCGTACGATATGCACAAAAAGGCAGAGACCTATTTGCCTATGATTGCAAAGATCCTTAAATCACATGGTATTCCGGAAGATTTCAAGTACATTCCATTGGTGGAAAGTGGCCTTAGTAAAGCTGTTGTTTCATCGAAGGGGGCTGGTGGCTATTGGCAATTTATGCCTGCAACAGCCCGTTTGTATGGATTAAAAGTCAATGGTACGGTAGATGACCGAAAGGATCTTGTTAAATCTACGCATGCTGCAGCGAGATACCTCAAATACCTCTATGGCCAATTTGGTAACTGGACCTTGGTTGCTGCGGCGTATAATGTCGGTGATGGTAGTTTAAGAGGTTCTATAAGAAGACAAAAAAAGGACGACTATTTTGCCTTGAAATTGAATAATGAAACGGGGTCGTATGTGTACAAACTTGTTTCAATGAAGGAAATTATCGAACATCCACAGAAGCATGGCTATTCACGTTATGCCAATAAAGAAAGTGAGACGTTGGATAAGGAACCGAACATGCTGTAAAATGGAGTACTTCACAATAAAAAGGGCTTTCCACTAGTGGAAAGCCCTTTTTATTGTGCGGTCTTCAATCAGACCTGTAGCGTTGCTCTATTTTTACCTCAGATCGACGACGTCGAAACCTTTATAATCATTTTTGTTGAATACGAATAGACTACCGGAAAGCGCCTTATTACCTTCCTGTGAAGTTAATGTATAGGTGTAGCGATTACCACTTTTATCAAATACGGTGGTATCATAGATCAGACTGCTTGCTTTGTTGATGCGCAGCTTGATCTTTGAATAGTTTTTTTTGCTATCAAGTGGACTTAATTCAACAACACTTAAGCTAAGCCCCTTTACCTTTTCTGTATTAGTCAAGGTATATTTAAAACCGGTGGTATAGAAGCTGAATATATTTGTTGGATTGATCTCGTTGGTCGAATTGCTTGCTTCTGAGATTTCAACTTCTTTTTCGGCCTTCATGATATTCCACTGTGTCTTGGAATCCGATATCAATACTTGATTTTTGGTATTGACCTGGTACTTGTTGTTACTCTTGTCCAGGTATATTGTTCCGGCATCAGTATGCGAGCCGCCATTAGCTTGTTTAATGTTTAATGAGAAATTGGCCTGTATTGTTTTGTATGCATTGTACTTTTGGCTTACTTTTGTCAGTAACGCCTTGGCAGCAGCGTCATTTTGTGCATAACTGTTTTGGCTGTATGCCATGATTAGCAGACCTACAATAAACCATACTTGTTTTTTCATCTTAGTTGTCCTTTCTTAACGTCTCCAAAAATTGTTCTAATGAATACTCATCTGGATAAAGCACTTCGCGGGCTTTACTTCCTTCAAATGGACCTACAATTCCTGCAGCTTCCAATTGATCGATGATTCGTCCTGCTCTGTTATAACCCAATTTTAATTTACGTTGGATTAATGACGTAGAGCCTTGCTGATGCATGACAATCAATCGGGCAGCTTCTTCAAACAACTGATCGCGGTCTTTGGGATCAAAATCTACACTACCAGAACCATCTCCGTTTTCGTCTACGTATTCCGGAAGCATAAATGCCGAAGGATAGCCTCGTTGCGCACCGATGTAATCGGAAATTTGTTCAACCTCAGGCGTATCCACAAAAGCACATTGAATACGTATCAAATCACTTCCAGTCGCTAGAAGCATGTCACCTCGACCGATCAACTGATCTGCACCGCCTGTATCTAGAATGGTCCGTGAATCGACTTTCGACAACACACGGAATGCCAGACGTGCAGGGAAGTTGGCCTTTATTGTACCGGTAATGATATTGACGGAAGGACGTTGGGTTGCAATAACCAAGTGAATTCCTACCGCACGGGCTAATTGTGCCAATCGTGCAATCGGTGTTTCGACCTCTTTTCCTGCTGTCATCATCAAGTCGGCAAACTCATCAACAATAAGAACGATATATGGTAAGAATCGATGACCCTCCTCAGGGTTTAATCTGCGATTGATAAATTTTGCATTATATTCCTTTAAATTCCTTACCTGCGCATTTTTTAACAAATCATAACGTTGATCCATTTCTATACACAGGGAATTTAAGGTGTTGATTACCTTCTTCGTATCGGTAATAATGGCATCTCCATCGTCAGGCAATTTTGCGAGGAAGTGGCGTTCAACTTTTTTGAATAGGGAAAGTTCAACCTTCTTAGGGTCAACAAGGACAAATTTTAATTCGGCCGGATGTTTTTTATACAGTAAGGATGTCAGAATCGCGTTGATACCTACTGATTTACCTTGCCCAGTAGCCCCAGCGACCAGAAGGTGAGGCATTTTAGCTAAATCGGCAATATACACTTCGTTGGAAATTGTTTTACCTAAAGCAATTGGGAGATCCATGTCTGTTTTCTGAAACTTCTCCGTAGCAAGTACCGATCGCATAGATACCATTTCGGGACTGGAGTTTGGTACCTCAATACCGATCGTTCCCTTTCCGGGCATAGGCGCAATAATCCGTATACCCAATGCCGCAAGACTTAAGGCAATGTCATCTTCCAGATTTTTGATTTTTGAAATCCGTACACCTGGTTTTGGTATAATTTCATACAAAGTCACTGTTGGACCTATCGTTGCCTTGATACTTTCGATCTCGATGCTATAGTTTCTCAGCGTATCAACAATCCTGTTTTTGTTTGCTTCGAGTTCCTGTTGATTGATGGTAATTTTACCACCACCATAGTCCTTTAATAAATCCAATGCTGGATGTTGGTAGCCAGAAAGATCCAATTTGGGGTCATACTGCCCGAATTGGGCCACTAGGTCACTGGCGGTAATTTCTTTTTCCTCTTTGATATCTTCGACCACCAGACCGGGTACTGCATCAGTTTCAATGGCTGCTTCTGGCTCTTGTTGAGGTTCTGCTTCGATTTTCGGTGCTTGATATTCCCGGATTAGGGGTAAGTCCTCCGCATCAAATTCTTCATTCGGCTGATCAATTGTAAAACTGATTGACGGTGTGCTTTCTGTGCGTTCCATCGGACTGTCATCGAAGGAGAGCACCACTTTGTCTTTCGGATCAATTTGTACCTCAGGTACAGGGTGATGGGTAAAAGCAGGGCGCTGAAGTTCTTCCTGTATGTCTTTTTCACGAGCAGATTGAAATCGCTCATTGATTGATGTTGGCCGTTGAAAAGATTCTCGCACCGACTGGATGGAATCATCTTCAATATGAATTTTGTTTCTTAGATTGTGTGGCGCATATTCATCTACATCCTCTTCCTCCATATCTTCGGAGAATGACTTGGATTTTCTATTACTGAACAGGACAAATTTAAAATCGAGGTTGTAAAGTAAGATTAATGTTGTCAGGTAGGCAAAAGCCAGGATACAGCCGACGCCGACAATGCCAACTTGTGCTTCTAGTAATTTATTGGTCCAAAAGCCAAATTTGCCCTCGAGCATATGCGGTGTATTAGCCATAAATCCGTGCAGGAAGCCTAACGTCACCGAGATAAAAACGATAGCAACAAAAGAATAGACTACAGTACGGTACAATGGAAGCAATGATTTCTTGAACAACAAGCGATATCCTAATATGAATAATACGGGGATAAAAAGAAAAGATGCGACGCCAAACCATTCGTACATGAATTGATTGGCAAGCAATGCGCCAAATTTCCCTAGTTTATTGTCGACAACGGGTAGATCAACAGCTTCATCATGAATTTCTTCTGCAGATCGAAATAATGTCGACCATCCACCATTTGTTTTTGCAATATAACTTTGATCGTCTTCCCACGTGAATAAGTAGGAGACGAAAGCTGTTGCAAATGCCAATGAAAGTAAGATCAATAAAATCCCTAATATCTTGACAGCTTTTTGCTGTGCATCAGAATAATCTCTTGGTACACTGTTTTTTTGACTTTTTTCTTTTTTAAATGTTGTCGATTCCTTTTGGGGGGCACGTTTGCCGGAAACTGAATTCCCTGTCTGCCTAAATGTATTTCCTTTATTTGACATTGAAAAGCTCACAATTATACTGCTTACAAACTTAGTTATTTTGATAGTATTTTAAAGATGCTGATAGCCTATTATTTTAAGTTTGTCGTTTTTTATGAATGAATAAATTTAGATGTAGCTAAAAAGCTTGATAGGTATAATGACTAGCAAATACTATGCCCTGCAAATAGGTTTGATCAAAGAATGTAGATATCTGTAGAGATTGCTGCTGTTTTGGGATATTCGTTGGAGTTGCTGTAAAATATGTAGTTTTATAAATAAAAATAACAGATAGGATGAACAAGTTTGAAATACGAAAAGCGACATTAGCTGATAAAGGACGGATTTGGGAAATTATACAACAAGCAATTGCCCTCAGGAAAGAACAAGGTAGCCGACAATGGCAAGATGGTTATCCGAATGAAGATGTGGTGCAGTCGGATATTGATAAGGGCTATGGGCATGTCGTTGAAGTTGAACGTAGGACTGTAGGTTACGTTGCTATTATTTTTGATGTCGAACCTGCGTATAATGATATTGAAGGAAAATGGTTAAGTGATGGTCCTTATGTGGGTATACACCGACTGGCCTCGGCGCAGGATCCACATATAAAAGGTGTGGGGACGGCTATTATGTCCGGAGTGGAGGAGATCGCCGTTGACCACGGCGTTTATAGTATCAAGGTGGATACTAATTTTGACAATGGAGGTATGTTGCATGTGTTTGAAAAGTTGGGGTACCACTATTGTGGGGAGGTACATTTTAGAGGCGCATCACGTAAGGCATTTGAAAAACTATTAAAATAACCGAACCGATTTCTTCAACGGAGGAAGAAGAGCTTTGGATAAACATAAAAAAGTCCCTTTTGATTTGTTCAAAAGGGACTTTTTTATGTTTATGGATTAATTAAATCTGAATACTGCTGATTATTAATCTGCGATAATCAAGTAGTAATTCTTTTTACCGCGTTGTGCAACAATGTATTTATTGTTTACAAGGTGATTTTCCGTAATTGACTCTTCAATATCAGTTGCTTTTTCTCGATTGATAGAAACGCCACCGCCCTGAAGCATTTTGCGGGCTTCCCCTTTGGAAGGGAATACCTGTGTCTGAACAGCTAGTAAATCAAGAATATTGATGCCTGCTTCGAGGTCCGCTTTAGCGACCTGAAACTGAGGAATGCCTTCAAATACCTCTAGAACAGCCTCGTGATCTAAGTTGTTCAAGAATTCTAAAGAGCCATTTCCAAAAAGAAATTCAGAAGTTTTGATCGCAGTTTCATAGGCTTCTTCGGAGTGGGTACGAATGGTGATATCTTTTGCCAATGCCTTTTGAACTAAACGTAAGTGTGGCGCTGCATCATGTTCTGCAATAATGGACTCTATTTCGTTCTGAGGTTTGAGTGTAAAAATTTTGATCCAGTTTTTGGCATCATCATCTGATGTATTCAACCAAAATTGGTAATATTTATACGGAGAGGTTTTCTTTGGATCTAACCATACGGCACCAGATTCGGTCTTGCCAAACTTCTGACCATCGGCTTTTTTGATTAATTGTGTGGTGATGGCATAGGCTGTTCCCTGATCTTGGCGACGAATCATTTCGCTTCCTGTTACAATATTACCCCATTGATCGGAGCCACCCATTTGAACTTTACAGTTGTGGTGCTTCCAAAGGTAGTAGAAGTCATAACCTTGAATCAATTGATAGGTAAACTCTGTAAATGAAAGACCGTTGTCGCCTTCCAGACGTTTTTTTACAGAATCTTTTGCCATCATATAGTTAACGGTAATCATTTTACCGATATCACGAATAAAATCCAGAAATTTAAAGTCTTTGAACCAGTCGTAATTATTAACCATTTGGGCATCATTTTCACCTTCTCCAAACTCAAGAAATTTGCCTAACTGTTTTTTCAGACAAGCTACATTATGCTGTAGCGTAGCTTCGTCCAACAAGTTACGCTCTGCAGATTTGAAAGAAGGGTCTCCGATCATTCCTGTCGCTCCGCCAACCAGAGCAACTGGTTTGTGGCCCGCATTTTGGAAATGGATCAACGTCATGATTTGCGTCAAGTGTCCTACGTGTAGAGAGTCGCCTGTGGGATCAAAGCCGATATAACCAGCGACTTTTTCTTTATTCAGTAAGTCCTCAGTGCCTGGCATAATATCTTGCAACATGCCTCTCCAACGTAATTCTTCTACAAAGCTCATTGTTAAATGGATTTAATTTTTTAATTTACAAGATGCAAAGATAGGAGATTAAGCGTATATTGAGCGAATAATTTCCTATAAAAGCACACGCTAATAAGCTGGTATGAATTTTTTATCACATTTCTATTTTGAGCGGTTTGCAACCAATCCCGAACGTATGGTGGGTGGATTGTTACCCGATCTATTAAAAAATGCGGATAAATCCTTTATGCTAAAACCGCGTCAGTATGAAGATGAGCTCTTGGACAATCCCTTACTGGAGCAATTGTATATAGGTTGGAATCGTCATATCGAGGTCGATCGCCTGTTTCACAATTCACCTTACTTTTTTCATCATACACATCAACTAAAACTAAAAATCCAGTCTAGTTTAGCTGGACTCCCCATACGACCGTCTTTTATGGCTCATATTGCGTTGGAGCTATTGCTGGATCATATCCTAACACAAAATAAAGCGGTCTCCATCGATAAATTCTATGCTGCGCTAATGCATGTCAATGATGATGCTGTTCGGAAGTTTTTGAAAATTAATCAACTGAATGATATTCCTAAGTTTGAAAAGTTCTATCATCAATTTATTGAGTGGAAGTATATTTATGACTATGCACAGGTGGAAAAAATTGCGGGCGCCCTTTTCAATATTTGTAAGCGATTGTGGCAATTTGAAGTTTCGGCGGAGCAAAGACAGCTTTTGACAGAACAGCTGATATCCTATTTACATACGCAGATGACCGATTATCAGGAAATTTACCAGTATATTCACTATGAGCTGGTGGACTTTAATTAGTCCAACAGAAAATACCAATAGTATAAGACCTTGAAAATATTTATTTTCGCATAATTTTAAGTATCAAAAACTAAATTTACATGTCACATAGACTTTTTCGGAAGAAAAGTGTTGATCAGATTCTGCATGACACCCAAAAAGAGGGGGGGACAGGCCTTGCAAAGGTATTGGGGGTAACAGATCTGGTTTCGTTGGGTATCGCCGCTATTGTAGGGGCTGGAATCTTCAGCACAATTGGATTGGCGAGTTATGAAGGTGGGCCAGCGGTATCACTTCTCTTCGTTTTTACGGCTTTTGCCTGTGTTTTTACGGCATTGGCCTATGCTCAATTTGCCAGTACAGTTCCTGTTTCGGGCTCAGCATATACATACGCTTATGTGGCCTTTGGCGAGTTGTTTGCATGGATTATAGGTTGGGCATTGGTCTTGGAGTATGCTGTTTCCAATACGGTTATTGCTATTTCCTGGTCACAGTATTTTGTCTCTATGCTGGAAGGTTTTGGACTTCACATACCGGCTTGGTTGTCCATGGCACCAGGCTATGCGTATGATGCTGTAGAGAAGATGAACCAACATGGTGCGGCGGCCTTGACCGCAATCGACCAGCATGGTCTGGATGCTTTTAATAGTGCACCGCGAATAGGGGGAATGCCTATTATTTTCGATTTACCAGCAGGAATTATTACATTTTTGGTTACTTGGTTGGTCTATATCGGAATCAAAGAGTCGCAGAAAGCGAGTATGATCATGGTTATGATCAAGGTAGCGATTATCTTGGCCGTAATTTTTGGGGGTATCTTTTTCGTCAAACCTGAAAATTGGACACCTTTTGCGCCGAACGGCCTCAAAGGTGTACTTGGGAGTGTGGCCGCGGTTTTCTTTGCATTTATCGGATTCGATTCGATCTCCACAACTGCCGAAGAGTGTAAAAACCCACAGCGCGATCTGCCTAAGGCCATGATTTATTGTCTATTGATTTGTACAGTGTTGTATGTCGCTATTACCTTGGTCTTGACGGGTATGGTTAATTACACCGAATTAAATGTGAAGGATCCGCTTGCTTTCGTGTTTAAATATGTGGGCTTTGACCATATGGCCGGAATTATATCGGTGACCTCTGTGATTGCCATCACCAGTGCCTTGCTGGTGTATCAATTGGCGCAACCAAGAATCTGGATGACGATGAGTCGGGATGGTTTGTTGTGGAAAAAATTTGCGACCATCCACCCAAAATATAAAACACCTTCATTTGCGACTATTGTAACGGGTTTGGTGGTTGCTATCCCTTCGTTATTTTTTAAAATGGATTTCTTTGTGGATCTAACGAGCGTCGGTACCTTTTTTGCCTTCATCCTTGTGTGTGCTGGTGTATTGTATATGGATTATTCGGGCTTATCGGCAAAATCCAAATTTAAAGTTCCTTACATCAACGGTAAGTATTTGGTTGGTGCAGGGCTACTGATTGCTATTGTGTTTATTTTTAGCTATGCGCAGGAGACGGTAGAGGAGTGGAAATCGCTTACCATCCTTGAAATTCTAGAACATAAAATGTTGGTCATTATATTTTGGTTAACGTGGCTTGGATTGGGTATTTATAGCTTTAAAATGAACTTTTCTCTATTGCCTGTCGTTGGTATCCTGATCAATCTGTATTTAATGACTGAACTGGGGGCAAGTAACTGGATAATATTTGTGATCTGGCTTGTGATTGGATTGGCTGTATATTTTATGTATGGCTATAAGCATTCGAAATTAAATAAACAGCCACAAGTATAGTTAGGAGAGATCTTGTACAATAATGGATCAAAGAAAAGGAGCTATCTGATAAAAGATAGCTCCTTTTCTTTGAATATCATGACGTCTTAGAATCTCCACAAAAGGATTCGGCTTACCTTATTGCCTTGTTCCATGCGGATCACTTCGCTCTCTTTTACGTCTATTTTCTTTAGTTTGTGCTGTAGAAAGCGAATGTCTTCACGGTGGGCAACTAATGTTGTGAACCATTTTACTTGATCTTTGTGAAATTGGCTTTCAAAGATCATGCGTGACAAGAACGCTTTTTCACCACCATCACACCACAACTCGCTTCCTTGTCCAGAAAATGCCTGTGTGACAGGTTTTTCGTTTATTTTAGCGTCTTTAATACCTGTGGTCTTACGGATAGATTGCTGTAGAGCCTCGGTTTGAGAGCTAAAAAATGGGGGATTACAGATCACCACATCATATTTCTCACCTGGAAGAATAATATCTTTGAATATGGCTTTCGGGTTATTTTGAAGACGGATTTGTATGCTCTTTTTTAAGCTCATATTTGTCCGTGTGATCTCGATCGCATTTTTGTATGCGCTCTTGATAATTTCAGATCCGACAAAGCTCCATCCATACTCCTGATGTCCTATGATGGGGTAGATACAATTTGCACCAACACCGATGTCGAGGACATGTATATTTCCGCCTTTTGGAATTTCACCATTATTGTCCCTTGCAAGAACGTCTGCGATATAATGAATATAATCTGCCCGGCCCGGAATAGGGGGGCAAAGATTCTCTTTGGGGATATCCCAGTGTTGAATGTGGTAATATTTTTTTAGAAGTGCCTTGTTTAACGTTTTAACAGCATCGGGATTGTTAAAATCGATCGATTTTACTTTATATGCATTTTCTATAACAAAATCTTTGAGCGAAGGTTCCACTTTGCTCAATTCTTCAAAATTGTAGTTATCGAGATGTCTATTTCTAGGATGTAATTTCTTTTTTGGATTAGCGTCTGCCATGATGTATTATTTGCAACAAAAGTAATGCAATTCTATTGAATAAAAAAGGTGATGCCTGAGCATCACCTTGAGGAGTCTTAATCTTTCCGTATGAGATGGACCTCTGAAGTCTGTGGAAAATTGAGCGGAACCCGTTCAATTGTAACAAAGCTGGAATCTAAACCGAAACCTTTTTCTTCGGACAAACTCATTTTTTTGAGGTAACCATAGATGTCCATAATTACTTTTTCTATCCATGTCATCTGATTGGTTTTGGAGAGTACTTTTTCCAAAACAACAAACTTAAAGTCACCGGGAATATTGTGTTTACGTAGGGTGTCGTATTGACTGGTGATGTCAATTTCACCTTTTTTCACCATTTCCTCAACTACTTTTCTGAATAGTAGACTGATGCGCTGTTCCTCTCTAAAGCCAAGTTTAAAATCAACCCGTATTAATTTACCTGGGATAAGCTGATCGATTGAATATTCTTTTGTATGTGGATGATCCATCACATCAACGTGGACCAGCCAATATACATCCGCACGCTTTGGCTTTTTATTAATAATTGAATAAATAATTTTAGCCTCTATCTCGGATTTGAAATTTGCACTTGTCAGATAAACCAAATGTGATGCATAAGGGGGGACCGATTTGTCCTCACTCAATTCGGAGATAATAGGGTAGTATTTATTGATGTTAATGAAGTTAACAAAACGATTTTTAATTTTTCGCGCCGTGTACCAGCAATACATTGTTATATATAGCGCAGTTGCAAGCAGAAGGGTCAGCCAACCACCATGGGCTATTTTGACACCATTTCCTATTAAGAAAGTTAGTTCAATAACAAAATAAGCAATCAAAAATACCGCAATTAGTACACGGTTGACTTTTTTCATGGCGAGGAAGTATCCCATCAAGATCGTGGTCATCAATACCGTTAAATTGATCGCAAGACCATAGGCTGCATCCATTCGACTTGATTCTTCAAAAACCCAGATGACAATCATACAACCGACCCATAAAATTAAATTGATGGATGGTACATACAACTGTCCCTTATGTTCACTGGGGTAACGGATAGCCACTTTAGGCCATATATTTAACCGTACTGCTTCCGAAATTAGGGTATAAGATCCGGATATCATGGCTTGACTGGCGATGACCGCTGCAATCGTCGCAATGGCGATACCGTAACCGATAAACCAATCGGGCATGATGGAGTAGAACGGATTTTCACCTCCAAGGACACGTCCTTCCTGTGTCAATAACCAAGCTCCTTGTCCGAAATAATTTAGTATAAGTGTGATTTTTACGTAGATCCAGCTGATGCGGATATTGTTTTTACCACAGTGTCCCATATCCGAATACAATGCTTCGGCACCTGTAGTACACAAGAATACAGCACCGATCAGTAATAGTGAATGGGGGTAGGTAATCAAAATATGGAAAGCATAATAGGGGTTTATTGCTTTCATTACTTCTGGTGCAAGGTGAAGATGAGATAAACCGATTACACCAATGATTGTAAACCAGATGGTCATCAATGGGCCAAAAACCTTTCCTACTACAGATGTTCCAAATCGTTGAATAATAAACAATAGCGAGATAATCGTAACTACGATAGGTACTGTAGGTAATCCTGGGAATTTGAGATCCAAACCTTCAATAGCCGAGGATATTGTGATGGCAGGGGTGATCATTCCGTCTGCTAATAAGGTCGCTGCACCGATCATCGCCGGGAAAATTAACCAAGGAGCACGCTTGCGTACCAAGGAATAAAGGGATAGGATACCGCCTTCACCTTTATTGTCCGCCCGGAGTGTAATCCAAACATACTTTACTGTTGTCTGAAGGGTCAGTGTCCAAAAAACACAGGATAGTCCGCCCAAGACTAAGTCTTTTTGAATGGCTCCTTGTCCCATGATTGCTTTGAAAACATACAATGGAGAAGTTCCGATATCTCCAAAAACGATTCCTAAACTGATCAATAATCCGGCGAAACTCACCTTATTGATACTGTTGTGATGACTGTTGTCTGCCATTTATCAATTATTTTATTTCAAAATATACTGCAAAAATATACTTTTTGCCTGTACTTTAAGTAGGTACATTTCCTGCGCCAAATTTTAGCATTTACTTTGACATGCGCAAGAGCTGTTAAAATTTGTTAAAAGAAACTTAGAATGAATCTATTTGCTGAAAAACTTTTAAACAAAATACTAACTTTGTTGTTGATAATTCAAATAGTTAGCGTTATATTTGATTAAACCGTAACCAGTATTTGAAGTCTAATTTAACACTATGGGGAGAAATCTACTTAAAGCAGCTTGTTTAACACTTATATCCGCACTACCATGGTGCAACGGAGTGGCTCGGGTGTATGCAAAGTCTCCTTATGACCATACTATTTCGCAACATATTTGGAACGGCGGTGAGGCATTCGGAGAAGATAATAACATCAAGGAGACAGAGAAACTTATCAATAATGTAAAGGTTTTCTACAATCCGATTGCGGAACAGATAAATCTTTCTTTTAAATTGGCAAAATCGTCGAGTGTGTCTATCAAAGTAATGGATGCATTGGGCAATGAGATTCTCCAATTAATGAATGGTAATCTAGATTCAGGAATTCAAAACCTTTCCTTTGAGCATGGCGGAAAATTAACGACAGGGTTTTATTTTGTACGGGTAGTTGCTGGTTCTGAAACTGTGGTGAAAAGATTTTCTGTTCGATAAGAATGTAACATATTATGATAAAAAGGTAACTTGTAAGGTAAGTTTACACATATACATAAAACAGCAAAGGGAATCATTTGATTCCCTTTGCTGTTTTATGTATGGCTTGATCTGTTAATTTTAGTCTTGTTGTATTTCTTCGATCCACAGACCATCATCTTGAATGATCTTGATCAATTCATCTAAGGCATGGGCTGAACTCACATTTTTCTTAACCACCTGCTGACCTCTATATAATGTCACTTTATCAGGGCCCGCTCCAACATAACCATAGTCTGCATCTGCCATTTCTCCAGGGCCATTAACAATACAGCCCATGATTCCAATTTTTAAGCCTTTTAAGTGATTGGTACGGCTTCGGATCATCTGCGTGGTTTCTTGGAGATCAAATAAGGTTCTGCCACAGCTTGGACAGGAAATATATTCTGTCTTGGATATTCTGGATCGTGTCGCCTGTAAAATTCCGAACGAAAGTGAGGCGATATTTTCCAATGCCGTTGCCGGAGAGTCAATCCAGATTCCTGAACCTAAACCATCGATTAATAATGCGCCTAGATCTGTAGAAGCATACAGCTGTATTTTTGATATCGGTTCCTCGGGATTCATAAAATCACCAATGGGCCCTGAGAAATCTTCCGCTAAATAAGAACGCTTGATAATGACAGGATTGTCGATGCCGATTTCCTGCAGATTTCGAAAAAACTGTCTTTGATCTGCCATACCGTGCAAGTAATTGGTTTCTAGTATAAATACGACAGTTTTGTCTAGCTGTAAGGATTCAAACAATGGGGTTAATAGGTCCGAATTAGAGATTTTGACCATATTCAGGACTTTATCCCTATTGTCTGTATCTGACTTGACGAATTCCTCTAAGGTAAAGAGGGGATGAATATTGGTTTGATCGGTAAGTTTTGACCAAGTATTATAGTTATATACTTGCTTCAGATTTGCCGGCATCGTAAAGGATGGTAAACTGTCTGCGAGATAAACAAAGTCTACAGACTGCTCACCCATGTGGTATTTATCTAATAGAATATCATAGCGATAACCTACTTTGGTAAGGATCTGAGCGTCTTTCAGATTTTCCTTAGAAATGTCGACCACAATCCTTGGGACCAAAGAGCCACCGATGAAAGTATTTACTTCTTGGCTGGCATAAGGAATATGAGGTGTCTCCGGAGAGAGCTGAACAATCTCTTGTTTGGGCTGACTCGCGATGTTTGCCTTTCTTTTGCTATATCTATTGACAAGTGCTATAGCAACTGGAGCTTCCCGTTCAGGCTCTTCGGTTAACGATACACGTACCGTATCGCCCAGTCCATCTTCCAAAAGCGTTCCGATACCAACGGCAGATTTTACACGACCATCTTCACCGTCTCCAGCTTCAGTTACGCCGAGATGTAGGGGATAATTCATGTTTTCGGAAACCATTTTTTCGACCAGCAATCGATAGGCTTTAACCATGACCTGCGGATTGGACGATTTCATGGAGATACAGAGATTGTAGAAACTCAGATCTTCACACATCCGGATAAACTCCATGGCAGATTCGACCATCCCTTCCGGGGTGTCACCATAATGACTCATGATCCTATCCGAAAGCGAGCCGTGGTTGGTACCAATACGCATGGCGGTACCATTTTCCTTACAGATATTTACGAGCGGAGTGAATTTTTGATAGATGCGATCTAACTCGCGCTTGTATTCAGCATCGGTATAAGATAGCTGATCAAATTTCTTCTTGTCTGCATAGTTACCGGGATTGACCCTTACTTTCTCGACGATACGCGCAGCGACCTCGGCAGCATTTGGTGTAAAATGAATATCAGCGACTAAAGGGACCTTATAGCCTCTTCTGCGAAGTTCATTTTTTATGTTAGCTAAATTTTGTGCTTCTTTAATACTTGGAGCGGTAATACGAACGTATTCGCAGCCCGCCTCTACCATTCGAATGGTCTGCTCAACTGAGCCCATCGTATTCATTGTATCTACCGTAGTCATACTTTGAATACGAATGGGATTATCGCCACCCATGGGAATATCACCGATCTGAATTTCCCTTGTTTTCCATCTCGAATAATCTACCTTGGAATTGCAATAGATTCCAGGTAATGTCAACATATTACTTGTGTCCATATCTAACACAAAGTTAGCTTTTCTTGACTAAAAATTGGGTGTCAATTAATATCTTCTAATTTTTATTGACGCGATGCCACCGTTGATGTCGAAATCGAATTTTTGAGCAGCAGAGTCGTAATTTGTCGATTTTACTTCGCCTTCACTTTTTAGGAAATCACCCTCATAATCTGTCGAGGATAATGCATTGTCACTTGTAATACGGCAGGCCGCATTTTTTGGGATGGAGATTTCAATAGAGGAGGCTCCGGCATCCATGGAAATTTTAGTTGTTGCCAGCGGTTGACCTAATTTTAACTTTAGGCTAGTCGCTCCAGCATCAATGTCCAATGTTTCTATCTTGTAGGGTGAAAGATCTAACCTGGCATCAATTGCACCTACATCAAAATTCAGATTCCATAGGATGTTGGGGTTTAAAGCGATAAACGTATTGTTGTTTTTGCTGTTAAACCCCTTGTTTTTGAATTTTCCCTTTAGGTTGATATCTAATTTGTCTGCAGATTCTCCATGTACAGTTATGCCCAGTAGATATTCTTTTGATGTGTTAAATGCCGAGAAGATTTCTGAAGTAGTGCTGCTATCATTTCTTAATGAAGTTGCCCCCAAATCGAGGTTTAAAGTAGCACTATGGATTTTATCGTCTAGCGGGACGTTTAATTTTTCTGTTGTATAATTTGTTTTATCGTTGGGATCGTCTACATTGATGTTGACGCCTTTACTTTTTAAAAGCTGTGTTAAAAGTGGTTCCTTTGGTGTAGACAGCCCTATGTAAGTCAAAAAGCCTAAAATTACGACGGTAGAACCGATGGCGACAAACTGTCCAATCTGTTGGTCTTTGGGTACCAGCATACGAATTCCGGCAAGGACAATAAACAGCGGCCAGTATCTAAAAATACCTGCCCAGTTGAAAGAAATCGTGTCGAGCTGTGATAATAATAAGACAACTCCTATAAAGAGAATGGTGATACCAGTTGTTATTCTTCGTGTATTCATAACTAATTCCGTTTGTTAATATATCTCAAAAGTAAGTCGCTTTGGGAGATACCGTATGAATGTTTAGGCTATTATACATAAAAAATCGGTAAATGTGACTAATTGATCGGTAAGTAATTTCGTTTTTCGTATACTTTTTGGGTTTTTGCTTGTTTATATATTTGCTGGAATTAATTACCTTTAATGGATAGCTTGGCTCAGTATAGCCGTTGAATTGGCGTATTACATTGAAATTAAATAGATTATATGATCTTTCATCACATTGGTGCATACCTCATACTCCTGAAATCAGTTTTTAAAAGACCGGAGAAAGGTCGAATTTATTGGAAGGAAACCGTATTGGCAATGACCGATATTGGTATAGGATCTCTTGGGCTTATCGTTATTATTTCCACCTTCATTGGAGCTGTTATGACGATGCAAATTGCCTTTCAGATGGTTTCCGACTTGATCCCAAATTCTATTATAGGTTCGATCAACCGGGATTCAAATATTTTGGAATTGGGGCCAACGATTTCGGGATTGGTCTTAATGGGGAAAATTGGGTCGTCTATATCTTCACAGATTGGATCCATGCGTGTTACAGAGCAGATTGATGCTTTGGAAATTATGGGGATCAATGCTCCTGGTTATTTGATATTACCCAAGATATTGGCGGGTATCACCATGATTCCGATGTTGGTTATTATTTCCATCGTGTGCGCCTTGGTGGGTGGTTTGTTAGGTGGATCCCTTTCGGGAGCTGTGACACAGGCGGATTATATTTTAGGAATTCAAGATGGCTTCAACGGTTTTACGGTCACTGTTGCCCTTGTTAAAGCTGTTGTTTTTGGGTTTATTATTACCTCGATATCAGCTTATAAAGGGTATAATGTGAAGGGGGGAGCTTTGGAAGTGGGGCAAGCTAGTACGGAAGCAGTTGTCGTTGGCTGTATAACTATTCTTGCGGCGGATTATGTGATAACCGCATTAATGCTTTAAAAAGATTTTATGATTCAAATCGAAGATATTAACAAGTCGTTTGGGGACAACCATGTGCTGAAAGGTATCAGTGCAAATTTCGAACCTGGAAAGGTGAGTTTGATTATTGGAGGATCGGGTTCGGGAAAGAGTACTTTATTGAAATGTATCGTGGGCCTGCACCAACCGGAAAAAGGAAAGGTGATTTTTGATGGCAAGGATTTTACTCGGATGAATTTTGAAGAGCGTGTTCCTATTCGAAAAGAAATAGGGATGCTTTTTCAAAATTCAGCCCTGTTTGATTCGATGACCGTCGAACAGAATATTATGTTTTCGTTGGACATGTTTACGGAGATGTCCAAATCGGAGAAATTAGACCGGGCAAATCATTGTCTGGAACAGGTTAATCTGGAGGGAAGAAATAAATTGTTCCCTGCGGAGCTTTCGGGAGGGATGAAAAAGCGGGTTGGAATTGCACGTGCAATTAGTATGAACCCCAAATACCTTTTTTGTGATGAACCCAATTCGGGATTGGATCCAGAAACATCGATTGTTATTGATGAATTGGTGTTAAAAATTACGCAAGAGTTGAAATGTACGACAGTCGTTGTTACACATGATATGAATTCAGTGATGGGAATCGGTGAGTATATTTTGTTTCTCTATAAGGGCGAGAAATTCTGGGAAGGTTCCAATAAGGATATGATGCGATCGGATGTGGCGGAATTGAACAATTTTGTTTTTGCAAGCCCATTAATGAAAAGTGCAAAGGCTTCTATGGGTCAATAACGGTTGAGAACAGGGTCTTATTGCGCGTAATTTTATGTGTTTGATCTGCGTTAGCATCATGCAGATTTCTTTTATATTGAAATTTAGCTTAGTTTTGTCGGAAAATTTTGATTTTGGCAGCAACACATATACAACTATTGACCCCACAGCATTGGAAGGACTATGAACTCATTGACTGTGGTGATTTTGAAAAACTGGAGCGTTTTGGTGATTTAATTTTAATCAGGCCAGAACCTCAGGCTGTATGGCCTAAGGCAATGAGTGATGCGGAGTGGAATAAGCGTTATCATATCAAATTCAAAGGTCGTTCGGCTACTTCTGGAGAATGGTTGAAGAAAAATCCAAAGATCCAAGACCGTTGGCATATCGAATATAAAAATGAGGATGTGGCCATCAAATTTAGATTGGGCCTGACATCTTTTAAACACGTTGGTATATTTCCGGAGCAGGCTGTAAATTGGGACTATATTTCGGAATCTGTTCGTTCATTTAAGACGGAGAAACCGAAGGTTCTAAATCTTTTTGCATATACTGGTGGAGCATCTTTAATAGCGAAAGCTGCAGGTGCGGATACAACTCACGTAGATTCAATTAAACAGGTGGTTACCTGGGCGAATGAAAACATGGAAATTTCCAATTTGGATAACATTCGTTGGGTAGTTGAAGATGCTTTGAAGTTTGTAAAACGTGAGCTGAAAAGAGGCAATACCTATAATGGGATTATTTTGGACCCCCCGGCGTACGGGCATGGACCGAAGGGCGAGAAATGGAAATTGGAAGACCATATTATGGAAATGATGACTGAGGTCGTTCAACTACTGGATCCTAAAGAACATTTCTTGATTTTAAATACGTATTCATTAGGTTTTTCCTCTGTTATTGTTGAAAATTTAATTAAGACGGCTTTTCCAAAAGTGGAGAACTTAGAAATAGGCGAGTTGTTTTTACAGGCAACTGCAGGACCAAAACTTCCACTTGGCGTATTTGGTAAATTCCGTAAAATAGCGAAGTAAGGCTTATCAAAAGATTCCTCATAACATACGGGGCGCTTGTTTAAGCGCCCCGTGTTTGTTTAAAGTTATATTAGGGGGTTATATAGGTATGTTTTTTAAACGTAGTGATGCCAATTCAAGTTGTCTGGGTATCGCTGTGCTGATGTCGTGTGGAATAAGTGATAAGTGCTGGGTAAGTTCGTTGTAATAAGCTATTCCAGCTTGTAATTGTGCTTTGAATTTGGCTACATATTTTATTTTTTTATCGTTCATGATATTTTTATTGTCGGTGACATATTTTTGAATATGATCGATATAAAGGTTGAGTTCATTAATCATAACAAAGGGTCTGTTGTCATTTTCGAAAACTGAAATACGGCCATAGATGTGGTCGATCATTTCCCGCAAAGAATATTGTTTTTTGAACCAGACAAGATTTGGGCCTGGGCAGATGGATACAGCTGTTTGTTCTTTGTTCTTTTGGATATTATACTTGAGATAGGCGGGTGCTGCGAGTCCTTCACAAAGACAGGTTTTTTCTGTAATAGCGTCAAAGGCTTTATCGTATTCTGCAGCGGACAGGTTTTGTTTTTGCAGTTCCTGGATTTTTTGATGTTGATAGGCACGTGATGCGGTGCAGATCGGTTTATCCCCAAACGCTGTGTTCGAAATAAGGTATTCTTTTTTACACGGGCTACCGGGGCGACCTTTTTTTATACGATCCAATCGTAGGTACTCCGCGCTACTTTGTCTAAAGTTGTTAAAGGGAATTCCCAATGGAGATGCTCCGCTACAGTAGAAATCTTCTTGCTCGGCGGTTTCCAATGCTTTCAGGGTTTCTTGATCTACTGTGGTTGCTTCAGGGACCATCAGGAATGGGGATCCCCATCCTACAGCATCGAATCCATAATAGTCTAGCAAGAACTGATGTTCTGAAGCGGTTCCCACACCGCCTTGAACTGTATATTTGATGATGGGAGGAGTCGTTACTGAGCGCTCCTGGGAAGACCAGTGTTCGTGATAAATCTCGAAAAGTTCGGTTTTCAAACTTTCTTTTTTCTCTTTAAATTCTTGAAGGATTGGTCCCAGAAGGAAACCATCGGTTGCGAAAGCGTGACCGCCACAGTTCAAACCGGATTCTATTCTGAATTCGGACACCCAAACACCGCGCTTAGCGAGATATTTTGCCTGGATGAGTGCCGATCGAAAGTCACTTACTTTCAAAACGACCTTTTTGTCAAAACGACCTTCACTATTCGGGAAGAAAGCCGGTAATTCAGCGAGGTAAGCATATAGGTGTGGATTCATTCCTGCGGAAAGGATAAGCGAGGAATGTAAAGTGGAATTTGCGAAACCACGTAAGGCTGCTGAAGCATCAGAATAACGCTGATCCAATAGGTTGCCATCCTGGTAATTCATTTTATCTACTTTGGACATAATATTAACATCGATATCTCCCGCTTTGACGTAATTGATCAATAGATCTTGCAGTTCGGTTTTAATCGCGCGATTGGTTTCAATTTCCATTGCATGATAAATCGGTTTTGAAGGATGTGAATCGGGTAAGAGCTGAAAATATTTGGTAAGTTCCGAATTTTCGGTAAAGGGTTGACGCTTCAAGGCGGCGACTTGCTTATTCACTACAAACTGTACAAGATTGAGATAGGCCGTAATTCTTTTTGCCCGGTAATCTTCTTCGGTTTTGGCGATCGGGCGATCGGGGATTTGATATTGTCCGCAGTAATAGCGGCGCATGCGCTCGATGAGTTCATCGTCAACAATAGACATTACGGTAGAAATGCCGTATTGTCCGACCTTAAGTGCTGAGTCGATGGAGAAAGCTAAGCCTAATACGGGGATATGAAAAGTATGCGTCATTCTTAAATATTTCTTTTACGAAATAATGGAGAATAACGCTAAAAAAAAGTAATGATTGTTTTATCGGGAAATGATTGTAATCATTATTCAAATACAATGGTTTTATAATCATTACGCATCACACGATCTTCGCTAAGCAGACGAATTGCTCGGCTTAAAACAGCCTTCTCTATTTCTTTTCCGGCAGTAATCATATCTTTTACAGTATAGGTGTGATTGACATGCCGTATATCCTGTACGATTATGGGGCCTTCATCGAGTTGGTCGGTAACGAAATGCGCTGTGGCACCGATGATCTTAACACCTCTTGCATGCGCCTGCTTGTACGGATTGGCACCAATAAAAGCAGGGAGAAATGAGTGGTGTATGTTGACCAGTTTATTTTCAAAGGTACTGACAAACTGAGGAGATAAGATCCGCATGAACTTCGCCAGAATGATGTAATCGAAATTATAGTTTTGGATTTGTGCGATCAGTTGTTTCTCGAATGTTTCCTTTGTCAGGTTTTCATGTGAGATACAATGAAATGGGATATCAAACTTTTCCGTAAAGGCGCGTAGTGATTCATAATTACCAATTACGGCCTGCACTTCCGCTCCCCATGTTTCGAAGTGTTGTCGTACCAGGATATCGGCAAGGCAGTGATGCTCTTTGGTTACGAGGACGACGATTTTTTTGCGGTTATTGGGGTTTATCTGTATCTGAGCGGACGGAGGAAGTACTTCGGTAAGGGAATCGGAAAGCTGTTTTTGCTCAGGCACGAGACCGTTACACACGACACGCACGAAAAATTTGTTGGCTTCTTCATCCACATATTCGCGCATGGTGACAATATTGAGTTGATATTTTGCCAGCGTATTTGAAATGTTGGCAACTAATCCAACGGCATCTTGACATTGGATCAGAATTAAGGTTTGGTTGTGCATGAAAGGTGGTTGTAGGTTGGTAAAAAAGCGGGTTATTTTAACCCGCTTTTTTTGTTAGTTCTTCTTCAAGGTCAACTTCAACACGTAGATTTTCGACAATATGCTTTTGTCGGTCTGGTGTGTTTTTGCCCATGTAATATTCTAATAGTTGTTGAATCTTATTGTCTTTGGACAAGATAACCGGGTCAAGACGGATATCTTTTCCGATAAACAATCCAAATTCGGAAGGTGATATCTCACCTAAACCTTTGAATCGGGTAATTTCAGGTTTAGCGCCTAATTTTGCGATTGCTTTTTGTCGTTCTTCGTCGGAATAGCAATAGATCGTTTCCTTTTTATTGCGGACACGGAAAAGCGGTGTCTGTAAGATGGAAACGTGGCCAGCTTTGACAAGGTCTGGAAAAAACTGTAAGAAAAATGTCAATAACAACAGACGGATGTGCATGCCGTCGACGTCGGCATCGGTAGCGATTACGATATTGTTATAGCGTAGTCCATCGAGGCCGTCTTCAATATTAAGCGCATGTTGCAAGAGGTTAAATTCTTCGTTTTCATAAACAATCTTTTTGGACATACCGTAGGAATTTAGCGGTTTTCCTTTTAGACTGAATACGGCCTGAGTTTGTACATCGCGCGATTTGGTAATGGAACCGGATGCAGAATCCCCTTCGGTGATAAACAGGGTTGTTTCTTGGTTACGTTCATTTTTATCGCTGAAGTGCACCTTGCAGTCACGTAGTTTACGGTTGTGCAAAGAGGCTTTCTTCGCTCTTTCGTTGGCTAGTTTTTTAATGCCGGCGATATCCTTACGTTCACGCTCAGACTGTAGGATACGTTTTTGAAGGGCATCTGCTGTAGCTGGATTTTTATGCAAGTAATCATCCAATGCTTTTTTGACAAAGTCATTAATGAATCCTCTTACCGTGGGTCCATCAGGGCCCACGCTCTGTGAGCCTAGTTTGGTTTTGGTTTGAGATTCAAAAACAGGCTCCTGCACTTTGATGGCGATGGCGCCAATGATCGAGGAGCGAATATCCGATGCATCAAATTCTTTTTTATAGAACTCGCGGATTGTTTTGACTAGTGCTTCACGGAAGGCTGCCTGGTGTGTTCCACCTTGCGTGGTATGCTGACCGTTGACAAAAGAATAATATTCTTCTCCATATTGCTGGCCGTGAGTCATCGCGATTTCAATATCATCCCCCCGTAAGTGGATAATTGGGTAGCGCATGGATTCGGCATCAATATTTCGTTCCAACAGATCTTTTAGTCCGTGCTCAGAAACAAATTTTTGGCCATTGAAGTTGATCGTAAGACCTGAATTTAGAAAAACATAGTTCCAGATCATATTCTCCACAAATTCGGGACGGTATTTGTAATTTCTGAAAATAGAATCGTCTGGATAGAATGTTACAGCTGTACCATTCCGTTGCGTGGTATCTTTTTGTTCATCATTGACTAATTCTCCTTTGGAGAATTGGGCAATGCGTGTTATATTTTGACGGTATGACTGGACGGTGAACTGGCTGGACAGTGCATTCACCGCTTTGGTACCGACACCATTTAAACCGACGGACTTTTGGAAAGCCTTACTATCATATTTACCACCCGTATTGATTTTAGAAACAACATCAACCACGGAACCAATTGGAATTCCACGGCCATAATCGCGTACCGAAACTTTATTTTCGTTTACCGTGATATCAATGGTTTTACCTGCACCCATAACAAACTCATCAATCGAGTTGTCAACGACCTCCTTCAATAAAACATAAATACCATCATCATAGGCCGAACCGTCCCCCAACTTTCCAATGTACATTCCCGGACGGAGGCGGATATGCTCTTTCCAATCCAGGGACCTAATGCTGTCTTCGTTATATGTACTCATAAATTTTTGTAGAACTTAGCTAACAAAAGTAAAAAAAATAAACTACGATAAGTAGTTTAAAAGGCTAAATTTTTTAGATATCGTCAGTTTGTGAGCTGGCGAAGAAAATTGTTGGTTTGCAGGGAAATGTTTACATTTAGTGTAAGTAATTGTAAAGAGAATAATTTATGGGATTATTTGATAAAATCAGGAATGAATTTGTCGATATTATCGAATGGGTCGATAATAGTACAGATACAATTGTATGGAAATTTCCCCGGTATCAGAATGAAATAAAGATGGGGGCGCAATTGACTGTGCGGGAAGGGCAGGCTGCGGTATTTTTGAATGAAGGCGTGGTTGCGGATGTCTTTCAGCCTGGTCGTTACGAACTGACGACCCAGAATATGCCGATCATGACAACCCTCAGAGGTTGGAAATATGGGTTCAATAGTCCATTCAAAGCCGATGTTTATTTTGTCAACCTTCGGCAATTTGTCAATCAGAAATGGGGAACTAAAAATCCGATTATGTTGCGGGATCCTGAATTTGGTCCTATTCGACTTCGGGCTTTCGGTAATTTCTCTTTTCAGGTGAAGGATGTTACTGTTTTTATGAAACAGCTTGTTGCGACGACGCCTGTATTTACAGTTGAAGATATCACAGAGCAGCTTCGAAACATTGCGGTATCGCGGGGGATGGACGCTATTGCTGAGTCGAAGATACCGGCCTTGGATCTTGCATCCAACTATGATGAAGTTTCGGCCTTGATACAGCAAAAAATTGGGGTTGATTTTGATGAGTTGGGTTTGAGCTTAACGAAGTTCTTAATTGAAAATATTTCATTCCCAGAAGAAGTCGAGAAAGCCCTTGATAAGCGGAGCAGTATGGGGGTCGTTGGTAATCTGGGGGCCTATGCCCAATTCCAAGCGGCAAATTCAATGGAGAAAGCTGCTGAGAATCCCAGTAGTGGCGGGATTGTAGGTGCTGGATTTGGTGCTGGGCTGGGAGCAGGAATGGTTGGTCAAATGGGTAATGTATTTCAGCAAAATAGTTTTGATGGGAATAATCCTACTGGTACGGGATCAGCTGCTGCGGCTTCGTCTGCAGGGGCCGTTGGACCGCCTCCATTGCCCAAAGCGGTCGCTTATTACCTGGCCGTTAAAGGTAAACAGGAAGGGCCCTTTGATTCGGAACAGCTGCGCGCTCTGATAAAAGAGGGGACGATGACACTTGCTACCTTGGTCTGGAAAGAGGGACTTGAAAACTGGATTGAGGCTGAAAAGGTAGGTGAATTAAAGGATCTGTTTTCGCAGAATCCGCCACCGATACCAGGAGTTTAGGGTAAAATGCATTACCGAGTTTTATGAGTTTTGAAGAAAAAACCTCCGAAATAGAGCAGGGGTTAAAATGTCAGGGCTGTGGTGCTATTTTGACTTATCAGCCCGGTACGTCCTATTTAGCGTGTTCCTATTGTGGAACCAGGAATGAAATAGCGGATCAGCTACCGGAAGATGGGCATATTGAATCTACAGATTATAAAGTTTTTGGACAAGCAATGGAGGGGCTCGCCGATGAGCGCTATAGCTATTTGGCTGAAGTTGTGCATTGTAGTAACTGTGGTGCAAACTCGCGTTTGAATCCACATATTACAGCCGATTTATGTGCATTTTGTGCATCACCTTTGGTGATTGATCATCAGCAAAAGCGTATAGTAAAACCACATGGCCTCGTCCCATTTTCCGTTGATTATAGAAGCGCTTTTGGGCTATTGACACAATGGGCCGGAAAGATATGGTTCGCTCCAAATGACTTTAAGCGAATTTTTAATTCCAGAAACGATCGTTTAAAAGGGGTCTATGTACCTTTTTGGTCTTATGATGCAGATATACATTCTGATTACGTAGGGTCACGTGGGGAGTATTATTATGTGACGCGTACAAGACGCAATTCGGATGGTGAGACTGAAGAATATGAAGAAAGACGCACAAATTGGTATCCGGCTTCAGGAAGTATCTATAGCCAATTTAAGGATATTGTTATATCGGGATCAACATCTCTTCCCGAAAAGTTTTCTGATAAAATTGGACCTTGGAATTTGGGTTACCTAAAACCTTTCAATGAGCACTATTTAAGTGGCTTTATCGCTGAAACTTTTAGTGTGGATCATGTAAAAGCGGCGGAGACTGCCCGGGCTATAATGGATCGGGAAATCGAACGTGAGGTTGAGCATGACATCGGTGGTGACACACAGGATATTGATTCTATTGATAGCGATTTTAAATCCATTCGATTGAAGTATATTCTTTTACCTGTGTGGTTATCTGCCTATCAGTATAAAGGAAAAAGTTATCAGATCATGGTCAATGCATTTAACGGTAAAGTTTATGGACAACGACCTTATAGCTTTTGGAAAATAGCTTTTTTGGTATTGGCGATCCTTATTGTTTTGTATCTATTGAGTTTTATGGAATAAGAAAAAGGTTATAAAAAAAAGCACTGTCTTTTTTACTGAGACAGCGCTTTTTTATGCTAATTGTCTTAACTATTTGTTTAATGAAAGTAAGAACCCAATGGTGAA
Organism: Sphingobacterium multivorum; assembly: GCF_039511225.1. NCBI lineage: Bacteria > Pseudomonadati > Bacteroidota > Sphingobacteriia > Sphingobacteriales > Sphingobacteriaceae > Sphingobacterium > Sphingobacterium multivorum. The sequence continues at coordinate 5,151,532 of NZ_CP154261.1, read as the reverse complement.
ATTGGCGTCCCAATCAAATACGAAGGTGTCGCAATTGGTTGCATCTTTAATTGCTTTATAGATGTTGACACCGCTCTTTGTTTTTACTTTATCTGCTTTGTAGGATGCTGGATCGTTCAAAACGGTAAAACGCTCTTCACCTTGACGTGTCTGTGATGCTAGTTCAAAAGGAACCCCACCTATAATAAAACAAACTTCTCTTTTATTTGCCGGAATCTTCTCGCCTAGTTTTTTTACTTCTGTATAGACCGCGTTATCTTTAAGGTCTTTTTCATAATATTTCGCACCAGGTGCTTCTACCGATTTTGTGTCACCGTCGATCCAGGAGATTTTGGTATTGCCGGAGCCAATATCAACAACAAATGAATTGTCTTCATAAGCTTTCGGCAGGACTGATTTTAGTGCCAATTTTCCTTCTTGTTCTGCTGTAACCAAATTGACCACAAAGCCCATTTTTCTAAGTTCACTGCTGATGACAGCTGTTTTAGGTTCTTTTTGGGCTCCTGAGCTAATGACAAAATGGATGTTTTTGGATTTGACGCCTTTATCGAGCATCATGCCTATATAATCTTTTAATCCCTTACGGATGTCTTCTGTATTTGCCAATCCTTCGTATGCAAATGACTTTCCAAAGTCTTTGGAAATGATTTCCCAGCGATTTTCTTTGTCCATATTGACGACAAAGGAATTGAAACCAGAAGCGCCAACTTCGACGACACCTTTGTATTCGCCATCGACTGGTTTTTCGGGTTGATAGTTAAATGAGCGCGTCGTTTCGGAGCCGGATGATGGCGTGATCGCATGGCTGTTATTGCTTGTTGAATCCGTTGTTTGGACTCTCGAATTAGCATCAAATTTGCCCGATTGAATGGCCCAATAACCGATTGCGAGAATAGGTAAGGCGATGATAATTGCTTTAATTGGCCATCTTAATCTTGCCCATGTTGATTTTTCTTCCATAATGTTTGTATAGTAAGTTTGATTTCAGTTAATATTAGTCGAGTAATGTAAATCCTTTGTCTACTTTTTCTTCGGGTTTGAGTTCATAGCTGGCATCGGCCATTTGCGTTACGTTCAATACATTTAGATTACGTTCGTCAACTTTGCGGATAAACTCTTCCAATTCACCTTGAGTTGGCGTACCACCCACTGTGATGTTATTGTTTTGATCCAGGAAATCCAGATTGGATCGGATAGAGGCAATATTTTGACTAATGGCACCTGTTGCTGCGTTCATGGCCTCTTGAAATGCCCAGCCATCTTTGATATTGAACACATCGGCTAGGCCATCGGTGGCATTTTTCATCTTTTGAGTGGCTTCTAGCTTCTTAGAAATAATGGAAATGCTGCTATCCAAGGTGCTGACATAGATACGTGCTGCACTTTCATTATCTTTTAAGACTTCCAAAACTTTTGCAAATTGATTGGCATATTGTACATAACTGCGCGCATTTTGCTCTTCAGATTCACCTTCTTTTCCTAAGAGAAATGCTTTGGTCCGAGTTTCTTTGGCATCTCTTGCATAAGCATTTGCCTTCTCTGCATTATTTTTGCTCGTTTCTTCCTTTGATTTTTCGTCGAGACTAGCCGCTTCTGCGGTGAAACGTTTCGCATAGGTATATTTTTCTTCTGCTGTTTTTTGAGCAGTTTCACCGCTTTGAATCATGTCGATGCGGACACCATCCACATTGCTGATTTTCTCCTTTACACGCTTCAGGGTATCTTTCGCATCTCTTGATAACAGTTGTAAAGTTTCTATGGGGTTATTTCTAATAATGGATTTTTCACCTTTAAAAAGTAGAACTGTACCCAGTCGGTGCAATAGTGCAATTATTTTTGGCGCTAGCAATAACAAGGTAATCAGGATTATACTGAATAGCACAAAAAGTATACTTTTTCCGGCATATTCCAACATAATCGGTAAGTACTTGAAAAAAGCAAAGGCTCCGCCAAGTAAAAGTGCCCAAAAGAAGATTGACGAGGCCGTCTTCTTTGCTTCTGGTGATTTTAATTGTGCGGGCAAATGATCGCCCAGTACTTGAAATATCGGAAGTTGCGTCTTTATTTCAGCGGGAATATTAACATACTGATCTTTTCTTTCCATTGATTTATTTTTATGTTATTGATTGATTAATCATACGCAATGCAGTGTTGATTTCGTTTACCACTTCATCAACGGCCGCGTTGCCGATGTTTATTTTTTGTTCGATATCTTTAATCTTTGGCTCGTACTTTTCATTAATTTGTGCCAAAGCGAGTTGTTTTTTCTGTAGATCATCTTGCAATCTGGTGATATTCTCCGTTATTGTTTTGATTTCAGTGTTCAGATTTGCAATCTCCATGGTTCGGTCTTGCTCAGTCTTTTTCTTTTCAGCCTGTTTTTGTTCCGATTCTTTGGCAATGGTTTCTTTCAATTTATTAGCATAATTTGTGCCAGTTGCTACCAGTTTATCCTTGGTTAACGAACTGTCTACAAATTTCAGTGAAGTATAGGCCGCTTTTAATGTGTTTTCCTCTACTTTTCCCATGGCGGCAGCAGCATTCCATACTTCGAAAAAATCGACACCCTGCTCGTTGAGTTTTTCAAGAATGGCATAGACCTTTAATTTCATTTCTTTGAGGTCGGTTGTTCCGTCATTGGCTGTTAGGGGGATTGGGGGAGGTGTTTTTCCAGTTGTAGCCTGGGCCGTGGGCAATGGATATGCCGGTGGTACATGGGGTCTTTCTGGAGCAGCGTTAGTAGCTGGTGCGGGAGGGGCTTGTGCCGGTGGCGTTTGCTGCGGCTGATCGTCCTCAAAAATTAATTTTTTTAGACTGTTTAATATACTGGATCCTCTTTTAGTATCGTCGTTACTCATCATATCATAGTTGATTATATCTCTACTAAAATAATAAAAATTAATATTCTCTTCTAATGAATTGCGCTACGGAACACGTGAAATGGATTTGGGCGATATGAGCTGAGATGAAGCGATGACATACCAGCGAGGGGAGCGGTGCATCAGCTGTTATCGCGCTTTAGGTTGGGGTGGTAAAACAAAGATTCCCAATTGTTGATTGGGAATCTTTGTTTTGATGATAATGGTCCTGTTGGACTATCTGCCAAAATCATCTTGTACGCGAACAATATCGTCTTCATCCGAAGGGTTGTTGGCATCTGTGTGTTGCCAGATCTCGGCTAAAATACCGAAGCCATCCAATCCAATTAAACGGTGACGTTGCCCTTGGCGTAATCTAATTGTTTCGCCTTCTTTTAATGTTGAAACAACCGATTCCTCATCTGTATCAGAAACCATAACGCCAACGTTACCTTGGATAACACGCCAGATTTCGGCACGGCGGTGGTGATATTGCCATGAAAGTCTTTTCTCTGGTGCAACAATTAAAATTTTTGGACTTAGTTTTCCTGAAATTCTTAATTCTTGTACATCCATTCCACCGAAGTATTCATCGGCAAATTCTTGTGCTTGGGATTCGTCGATCACGAAAAATCCTCCCCACGGGCGTGCAGCATCTGATTTATCAATACGAAAACCTTTGGATGTCAGCATTTCCTGTACTTTTTCAAACAATGCGATTTTATCTATAGCCATATTAAAAATTCTAAAAATTTGATATTCCTTAATTGAGTTGCTAAATATAAAAAAAATCCATTAATATTTTAAGTTAACCGTTTTAGCTTTATCTAGATACGTTATAATTGAGCTGTTCTAGCTGTCGTAAGCTATTATGTGCCGCGTGAAGTTAAAAATGAAATTGCTAATTTTGTGCTCAATCTAATTTCAGGATATGTCAAACTTTCAAGTCGATCGGGAAAATACTGCATTTATGCAGGCTGTTGCTTTTGTTAACCAAACGAACCAGAACGTATTTATTACAGGAAAGGCGGGTACAGGAAAAACGACGTTCTTGAAGTATATCCGTGAGCATAGCTACAAAAAGATGGCTATTACGGCACCTACGGGCGTTGCGGCAATGAATGCGGGCGGAACAACTTTACATTCTTTATTTTGGCTTCCTTTTGGGACTTTTATTGAAGATTATGAGTTACGCTGGGACGAACAGGATAGTCATATCTACAATAAATCACGTTTATTCAGCACGATTAAACTGACCAAGCAACGCAGGGCCATTTTACAGGAACTTGAGCTTTTGGTGATTGATGAGGTTTCGATGGTCCGTGCAGATACATTGGATGCGATTAATGTGATCCTGCAATCTGTTCGTCGCGATATGCGGCCTTTTGGTGGGTTGCAGGTGCTGTTCATTGGTGATTTGTACCAGTTGCCGCCAGTTGTGAAAGATGCTGAATGGAATGTTTTACGGGATCATTATTCTTCTGTTTTCTTTTTTAATGCTAAAGTATTGAGGGATAATCCGCTGGTGATGTTAGAGCTTAATAAAATCTATCGTCAACAAGATGAAGGTTTTATTTCCATTTTGAATGCGATAAGAAATAATCAGTGTACAAGTGACATGCTCACGACCTTAAACAGTTACTATCAACAGGACTTTGTTCCAAATGAAGAGGAGCAGTATATTACATTGACCTCCCATAATCGAAATGCGGATGAAATAAATGGAGCCAAGCTGGCATCATTATCGGGTAAAATGTTAAATCTTAAAGCAGTTGTAAAGGACGATTTTGCGCAGGGCTCCTATCCTGCGGAAGAAACGTTGTCCTTAAAGATAGGGGCTCAGGTGATGTTTATTCGAAACGATTCCGGTGATGAACGTAAATATTACAATGGAAAGATCGGTACGGTAAAGGACATCGATACGGTACAGGGAACAGTAACGGTTACATTTCCTGATGGGTCGGAATCTGTAACGGTAAAAAGGGAGACCTGGGAGAATATTCGGTACAATTACGATAAGGGGCAAGATCAGATTAAGGAGGAGATATTGGGTACATTTTCGCAATTTCCACTTCGATTGGCTTGGGCTATCACTATCCATAAAAGTCAGGGGTTGACCTTTCAAAAAGCAATCATTGATGCTGGTACCTCTTTTGCCGCGGGGCAGGTCTACGTTGCATTGAGTCGTTTAACGAGTTTAGATGGGCTAGTCTTAAAATCCATTATCCCTTCTTACGCCATCCGTACCGATTACCAGGTTGTCGAATTTGCACAGCGTGCTCAGGGGCAGGCTGACGTCAATGAGATTTTAGAGCAATGTCAACGGAATTATCTTGGCCAGATTTTAATGCACGGTTTCCGTTGGGACGGACTATTGGCCGAGACTTCGGAGTTACTGAAATCACTGGAAGAGCGTAATATTGACGGAAAGGAACAAGCCGTATTATTTTTCCAACAATTGGTCAAGCACCTTCAGACCCAAGAGAAAGTTGCCCATAAGTTTATTGTTGTATTGTATGATTTGTTGCGGGATAAAAACGCGATCGATTATGACGTCATCTGTGAACGTTCTACTGCTGCGGTCAATTGGTTTTTACCGAAAATGGATGTAGATCTGATTGAGGCTTTAACCAAACATATTGAGGAGTACCAGTTACGAAAACGTACGAAGAAATATATTGACGAGTTAAAAGCACTATTGCTTGATTACAAGCGAAAACGCGAGCAGTTGCAACATTGTTTACTTATTGCTGATACGCTTTCAAAACGGGAAGATTTTCAAACAGCGATGCTCGATGTTGCTGCAAGTGTGAAGACCAAAGAAAAAGATGAATTGGCTGCGCAAAGTGCAGATGAAGAAGGACCGAAGAAGTTGGATACAAAGGAAATTTCCTTAGAAATGTTTAAGGATGGTATGAGCATTGCTGATATAGCGGTTAAGCGCGGGATGGTCGCTGGTACGATATATGGACATTTAATTAACTTTGTTGGTACGGAAGTGGAAGCAACAGAGTTGATCGAGCAGGAAAAGTTGGATCGTATTCTTGGTGTTATTCGTGCGAATCCGGATAAATCCTCTTCAGAACTTAAGATGCTTTTGGGCGTGGATATTGATTATCCGGATATTAAAATTGGACAAAAAGTTTTGGGATTGTAGGCAATAAAAATTTATAGCGTATATTTGTAACAAATTGTGTGATATAGTTTGTTGAAAGCCCATTGATAACCTTAAGATTGCTTATGGAAGACAAGAAAGATCCTAACAAGTGGCTTGTGCTGACGACTATTTCAACCCAGATGGTTTTTACCATTTACGTATTTTATTTATTAGGGGATTGGCTGGACGGTAAGTTTCATGCGGAGAACCAACTATGGATGAAGATCTGTACCCTTGGCGGGATTGGAATTTCTCTATATCAAGTCATTAGACAAGTGAATCGATTAAACGATAGATGATAGTATATATAAAGCAGACCCTTATTTTATTTTTTGTTGCGGTTTTGATTTTTGCCGTTCATTTCTTTTTGTTAAAATCTTTTGATGGTATACATTCCTTGGAGGATCTACATTTTCCATTGTATGAAATTTATATTTTTCAACTGATATTATCCGTGATCATCATGGTGGGGATAAGTTACTGTTCGCAGAAATTTCCACAGTATGTTGGTTTTGTTTTCTTGGGATTATTGACTTTAAAGTTTGTCTTAAATTATGTATACATTCATAATGGGTTGGCAAAACCGCAGGCTGATATTTTAAAATATAACTATTTGATCGTTGTCGTTTTATTCCTTTTTTACGATGTTATATTTGCTTACAAGGCTTTAAACAAATCCTAAGGAAGAAAACGATGGTTTTTTCAAAAAAATGTAATATTAAAGTAGCTTTTGTGCTTTATATATAGTATTTTCGCAAAAAATTTTAAATAACATAATAGTAGTATCGTGAGTCTTAAAAGAACACTTCAATTTTTAGCAGTTATTCTGTTTGCAGTTGCGCCATTTTTAACAAAGGCGAATGAGGATGCACACGGAGAAAAATCGCAGGCTGAGGAAATCAATAGCCATATTGAGCATCACTTACAAGATGATTATTATTTTAGCTTCTTTTCGGATGAAGAGACAGGTAAACATTATGGTTTTTCATTGCCTGTTATTTTGATCGATAATGGCTTGAAAGTTTTTATGGCTTCGGCATTCGACCACGGTAATAAAGTTGCTGAGGTTGATGGTCAGTATTATGCATTATACCACGGGAAAATTTATAAGACTGATGCTACAGGTAATTTGATTGGTCATGAGTATCGTAAAAATGCTGATGGTAGTTATATTATGACGATAAATGAAGATGGGAAAGAAGAGAAAAAGGAATTTGAAACTTCTTATGTGATTGGTTCTCATGAGCTTCATGAAGCTGTCGATTTCCATCCATCTGTAGCGATACCTTTAGATTTCTCGATCACTAAGAGTGTTGTCGGTTTGTTTTTGGCTGCATTTTTAATGTTTTGGGCATTTATTAGCTTGGCTAAAACCTATAAAAAAGGTGCTAATAATTTGCCTAAGGGCGTTGGGCGTGTGTTGGAGCCTTTGGTTATCTATGTGCGTGATGAGATGGCTATTCCAAACATTGGCCATCGTTACAAGGAATTCATGCCTTATTTATTGTCTGTATTCTTTTTGATCTGGATTTTAAACTTGGTTGGTTTGACGCCACTAGGGTTTAACGTTACAGGAAACATTACAGTAACTTTATGTTTGGCACTTTTTACATTCTTAATTGTAAATATCAAAGCAAACGCAAACTACTGGAAGCATATTTTTTGGATGCCAGGCGTTCCGGTTCCATTTAAATTTGTTTTAGCACCAATTGAGGTATTGGGATTGTTTACAAAACCATTCTCTTTGATGGTACGTTTGTTTGCAAATATTACAGCTGGTCACACTGTCGTAATGGGACTGATTGCAATTGTTTATTTATTGCAACACCAATTGACAGTAGTGGGTAGTATCGGTGTTTCCATGTTCTTGACAATCTTCTTGATGGTTATCGAACTATTGGTGGCATTTTTACAAGCATTTATTTTTACGATGTTGTCATCCTTATTTATCGGTATGGCTGTTGAAGAACATCACGATCATTAATTAGTAAATTTTTTAATTATTCAAATCATACATTATGTACAATTTAATTGGAGCCGGTTTAATCGTTATCGGTGCAGGTTTAGGTTTAGGTAAAATTGGTGGTTCTGCAATGGAAGCTATCGCTCGTCAACCAGAAGCAGCATCTAAAATCCAAACTGCAATGATTATCATTGGTGCCTTACTTGAAGGTTTAGCATTCGGTGCTTTATTATTAGGTAAATAGTCACAACGGTTTAATGGTATAACCTGTAACGGTTGGTTGCAGGTTATATTATTCCTGAATCTTAAAAAATAAGAATTATCATTATATAGTATAACAATGGATAAATTAATACATTCGTTTTCGTACGGTTTGTTTTTTTGGATGGTCATCGTCCTTGTGGTTATTATCTTTTTATTAGGTAAATTCGCATGGAAACCAATTGTTGATGCCCTAGACGAACGTGAAAAAGGTATTGCAAGTGCTTTGGAGGCTGCTGAAAAAGCTAAATTAGAAATGGCTCGTTTAACAAATGAAAACGAACAATTACTAAAAGAAGCTCGCGCAGAACGCGATGTTATCCTTAAGGAAGCAAAAGAACTTAAAGATAAGATTGTAGCTGAGGCAAAAACTCAGGCACAGGCTGAAGGCGCAAAATTGATTGCACAAGCAAAAATCGAGATCAACGAACAAAAGAACAAAGCTTTGGCTGAGGTTAAGTCTCAAGTTTCTTCTTTGTCTTTGGATATTGCTCGTAAAGTGTTAAACAAAGAATTTGAGGACCAAGGAAAGCAAGAAGCTCTAGTAGCAGATTTGCTTAATGACGTTAAATTGAACTAATCCGGTCACTCAAATTACGAAATAGAATTATGTCAGTATTTAAAGTAGCATCAAGATACGCTAAGTCATTAATTGACTTGGCTAGCGAGCAAGGCTCACTGGAAACAATCAAAGCGGATATGGATTCATTCGCAGCTGTTTTAAAATCCAGTACAGAATTGCAAGCTGTTTTTGCCAATCCTATTGTTCCTTTGGACAAGAAGAAAAACATATTGGATGCGCTATTTAAAGATAAGATCAATCCAAATATCTTAGCATTCTTTAAGATCATGATCAACAAAGGTCGTGGCGAGATTGTATATGCCACTGCTCAAGAATTTATTCGTGAGTATAACGAGGTAAAAGGAATTGTCAAAGCTACAGTTACATCTGCAGCACCGCTTTCTGAAGCTAATTTGGCAGCGATGAAAGATGTACTTGCGAAAGAAACCAACGCTCAAGTGATATTGATCAATAAAGTTGATCATAGTTTGATCGGTGGATTTGTAGTCAATATCGGTGATCGCCAAATTGATGCAAGTATTGCTGGTAAGTTGAATAAATTGGAAAGATATTTGAATCAGAATAACTAGTTTGTTCTGATACTTGAAGTAAAATAAATCAAAAAACCCCTTATAATAATTAAAATGATAGAGGTAAGACCAGATGAAGTTTCGGCAATTCTAAGAGAGCAATTGTCGGGCTTTAAATCAGAAGCCGAACTAGAGGAAGTGGGTACCGTACTTGCTGTAGGTGACGGTATTGCTCGTATTTACGGCTTAACTAAAGTTCAGTCCGGTGAGTTGGTTGAATTTGATAACGGATTACAAGGTATTGTATTAAACTTAGAAGAAGACAACGTTGGTGTTGTACTTTTAGGTCCTTCTGATGAGATCAAAGAAGGAGATACCATTAAACGTACCAACCGTATTGCATCCATCAAAGTTGGTGAAGGCTTGTTGGGACGTGTTGTAAACACTTTAGGTCAACCAATCGATGGTAAAGGCCCTATTCCAGGTGATTTGTATGAAATGCCGATCGAGCGTAAAGCTCCTGGTGTTATCTACCGTCAGCCGGTAACTGAACCATTACAAACAGGTATCAAAGCGATCGATGCGATGATTCCAGTAGGTCGTGGTCAACGTGAGTTGGTTATTGGTGACCGTCAAACAGGTAAAACAGCTGTTTGTATCGATACAATCTTGAACCAAAAAGAATTCTATGATGCAGGAGAACCTGTATTTTGTATCTACGTTGCCGTAGGTCAAAAGAATTCTACAGTTGCGAATATCGTGCGTACATTGGAGGAAAGAGGTGCTATGGCTTATACAGTAGTTGTGGCTGCATCTGCTGCTGATCCAGCTCCACTTCAGTTCTATGCACCAATGTCAGGTGCTGCTATCGGCGAGTTTTTCCGTGATACAGGCCGTCCAGCACTGATCGTTTATGATGATTTGTCTAAACAAGCTGTAGCTTACCGTGAGGTTTCTTTATTGTTACGTCGTCCACCGGGCCGCGAAGCATATCCAGGTGACGTATTTTATCTACACAGCCGTTTGTTGGAGCGTGCAGCGAAAATCAACTCTTCAGATGATATCGCACGCAATATGAACGATCTCCCTGAGTCGATCAAACACTTGGTGAAAGGTGGTGGTTCATTAACCGCGCTTCCGATCATCGAAACTCAAGCTGGTGACGTTTCTGCATATATCCCAACGAACGTAATTTCAATTACAGATGGTCAGATCTTCTTGGAGTCTAACTTGTTTAACGCGGGTATTCGTCCAGCGATCAACGTAGGTATCTCTGTATCTCGTGTAGGTGGTAATGCGCAGATCAAACCGATGAAAAAAGTATCTGGTACATTAAAGTTAGATCAAGCTCAGTACCGTGAATTGGAAGCTTTTGCGAAATTCGGTTCTGATCTAGATGCTGCTACTAAATCTGTCTTGGATAAAGGTGTTCGTAACGTTGAGATCTTGAAACAAGGTCAATATTCTCCGGTTTCTGTAGAGAAACAAGTTGCGATTATTTATATCGGAACAAAAGGTTTATTGCGCAATGTTCCTGTAAATAAGGTGAGAGAATTTGAAGAAGAATTCTTAACACATTTGGAACAACGTCATCCAGAAGTATTGTCAGCTTTTAAAGCTAATAAGTTCTCCGATGAATTAACTGCAGTGTTAGAAACAGTAGCTAAGGATTTAGCATCAAAATATTAATAGTAATGAGTATTTGGTATTGAGTCTATTGACGAGGCTCAATACTCAATACTAGGTACTTAATACTTAAAACAAATATGGCAAATTTAAAAGAAGTAAGAAACCGGATTACCTCGGTATCATCAACACAGCAGATCACGAAAGCTATGAAAATGGTTTCGGCTGCTAAATTGAAGCGCGCTACTAACGCTATCTTACAATTGCGCCCATATGCGAATAAATTAAGAGACATTTTGGCGGATGTTTCTGCGAGTGTTGAGGGAAGTAACTCTCCTTTTACAGTAGATCGTGAGCCAAATAAGGTATTGATCGTTGTTGTTTCTTCTAATAGAGGTTTAGCTGGAGCATTCAACGCAAATGTTATCAAAGCGACTAATAACTTGATCTTTAACAAATATGCCGAGCAACATGCAAAGGGTAATTTGAGTATCATTGGTATTGGTAAAAAGGGTTATGACTTCTACTCGAAACGTAACTTCAATGTGGTAGCTAACCACTCTGATTTGTTTTCTGAGTTAAATTTTGGTTCTGTATCTGTGGTGACTGAATTTATCATGGAACAATTCAAAGAAGGTAATTTTGATCGTGTTGAAGTGGTTTATAATCAATTCAAAAATGCAGCAGTTCAAGAATTGACTGCAGAGCAGATTTTACCATTATTACCTGCGGAGGAAAACAAACAACATACGCATAAAGCAAAAATAGAAGCTGAGGTGGATTATATCATCGAGCCTTCCAAAGAGAAGATTATCGAGGAATTGATACCTAAAGCAATTAAGATTCAATTATACAAGGCTGTTTTAGACTCGAATGCTTCTGAGCATGGAGCACGTATGACAGCAATGGATAAAGCTACAGAGAATGCTGGTGACTTAATCAAATCACTTAAGCTATCTTACAACCAGGCACGTCAAGCTGCAATTACAACAGAATTGACGGAGATCGTATCCGGTGCAGCAGCATTATCAAACGGATAATTTTTATTCGGAAATACATAGAAAAAGCGCTGATCATTTGATTAGCGCTTTTTCTATGTATACTATTTTCTACCATCGAATTAAGGCTGAGCCCCAGGTAAACCCTGCTCCAAAAGCCGCCAAGCATACAAGATCACCGTCTTTAATCTTTCCTTCTTCCCAAGCCTCGCAGAGTGCTATCGGTATAGAGGCTGCAGTTGTATTACCATATTTCTGAATATTGTTGAATACCTGATCCTCCCCTAATCCAAGTGTTTTCTGTACAAATTGCGAAATGCGAAGATTGGCCTGATGTGGAATCAATAAGTCTATATCACTGGTTTTTAAATTATTTTTTGCCAGCGCTTCATGAATGACTTCCGGAAATTTGACAACAGCTTTTTTGAAGACGGCCTGCCCATCCATATTTGGAAATGCAGTCCCATCGTCGAGCATCTCCTTGGTCATCAATAGTCCACCCAACTCCTGGTCCGGCCAATCAGGCATTTTATCCAACCAAATACCACTGGATGCTCCGGGGTAGTACATAGCCAGCTTTTCGGCATCGGCTCCGTCTGAATGTAAGTGTGTGCTCAGGATGCCTTTGCCATTTTCGGTTGTGGGCTGCACAACCACAGCTCCGGCACCATCACCGAAAATAACAGAAACGGATCGTCCTCTAGTCGAAAAGTCAAGTGCAAAAGAGTGTTTCTCGGAACCAACTACGAGCACATTTTTATACATCCCTGTTTTGACAAATTGATCGGCAATAGAAAGCGCATAGATAAAACCCGAGCATTGGTTTCTAATATCCAGGGCTCCGACTTCTTTCATTTCCATTTCCCGCTGAAGCAGAACGGCACAGCCTGGAAAATAGTAATCTGGTGATAGGGTGGCAAAAATGATGAAGTCGACGTCTTCAGGTGTGATATGAGCTCGTTCGATGGCTATTTTAGCTGCTTCGACACCCATGGTGGTGGTAGTTTCGCCAATTCGGTCTGCATATCTACGTTCTTTTATACCGGTTCGCTCCTGAATCCATTCGTCACTGGTATCCATAAAGCGTGTTAGGTCATTATTGGTATATACGTTTTTTGGAACATAATAGCCAATTCCTGCTATTTTTGACTGTAACATAATAAATTCCTCTAATTGATTGTATTCTTCCCTTTTATATTATCGTTAATTTAGAAAAAAATATTCTATTTTTGCAGCATGGGTACCCAAACTGCTGAAGAAACCTTTACGTTAGAAGAGATATTAGCCTCTGTGAAAGAGTCTAATCGACTCATTTTATGGAATGATGAAACCAATACGTTTGAACATGTGATTCATTGTCTCATCTATCATTTACAATATACCGAGAAGCAAGCTGAGAAGATTGCCTGGAAAGTACACACTGAAGGGAAATGTGCTGTATTAGAAGGTACTTATACAGAGATGGAGATTTATCGTAAAATCCTGAAAGCCGAGGGATTGACCGTTTCTGTGGAATAATTTGCCATTCTTTTGTTACCGTAATAATATGGTTACGCTTCAATTTTGTCTGTAAGTTTTAGTTTTCTTTGCAGTATAACTATAAACTAAGCTGAAGCATGTTTTTTTACGCTAAATCGTTTAAATCTTTCTTATTCATATTCTTTTTACCTGTTGTCCTTTTTGCTCAGACCGGTCAAATCAAAGCTATTTTAGTCGATAGCGAAACTTCCAAACCTATTTCATCAGCTAGTGTCGCACTCTTGGACGCCAATAGTAACGTCTTGATTAAGGGAGGACAGTCTGTATCCCAAGGATTTCTTTTATTGTCAGATATTAAACCTGGTAAATATAATGTCCGTATCACTTATGTTGGCTACGAGACACATACTATTGATAGTATAGAGGTCTTAGGGGGTAAAAGTAAGGACTTAGGCCGAATTGCTTTGAAACCTACAGGTAATATGTTGAACGAAGTTGTTATTGAAGGACGAGCTCCAGCCATGCAAATTGGTATAGACCGTAAAACCTTCAATGTAGGCGAGAGTTTGGTCAGCGCGGGTGGAACAGCGACCGATGTGCTTGCGAATGTTCCCACTTTGCAAGTTGATCAGGATGGATCGGTCAGTTTGCGGGGATCAAGTAGTGTGAAGATTTTAATCGATGGCCGGGAGTCTGCTTTAGCAGGAAATGATGTAACTTCTTTGCTTCAGAGTCTACCTGCCAATTCGATTGAAAAAGTTGAAGTGATCACGAACCCTTCGTCGAAATATGACGCGGAGGGACAAACAGGAATTATCAATATCGTTTTAAAGAAGAATATTAGGACGGGACTAAATGGCTCTGTAAATACATCTGCAGGGTCCTATGATAACTATATGGCGGGATTGACCTTGAATTATAGAGATAAGAAGTTTAACTATTTTGGGTCCTATAATTTCAACAAGCGCAATATGGTTGGTAGTGGGGAAACGGACAATACCTTTTTTGGTGATACGACACGCAATTATAGCAAATCCGAATCGTCAAGGAAGGGCAACAGCCATACGGTAAAAGCCGGATTTGATTATAATATGTCAGATCGCACTTCATTGAGTTTTTCGGGTAATTTAAGTATACGTGATAATAAGCGAATAGAGGACTTGAATTATGAGTTCTTTAAGCGATCGCAGATGACGGGAACGAGCGTTCGAAATTCAACACAATTTGAAGACGATCTTGGTTATGAATTAAATGCTGATTTTAGACATCAATTTAAGCGAGAAGGAGAGGAGTTGACGGGGAATGCAAGTTATGGGAGAGACAAGGAAGACGGTACAAATGATTTTTCTCAAAATTATACCGATGGACGGAGCGCCACCTCTCGGAAGAACGTCACTTCTGAGGATGGCAAGAATATCAACCTTCAATTGGATTATGTTTTACCTTTCTCTGAAGTAAGCAAATTCGAGGCGGGTTACCGATCTCAAATCAGAAAGTCATTTGATACCCAGTTTTCCAGATCACTCGATTCGATTGGCAACTATGTGCCAGATTATAGGATCAGCAACGATTTTGATTTCACGAGTACAGTTCATGCGATCTATGCGAATTATCAAAATAAATTAACGGATAAAGTCGGTTATCAAATCGGACTGCGGGGAGAACAATTTGAACTCAAGTCCACCTATTTCTCTAAGGATCCAGCTGCTGTGGAACCGGAATCCAATGCTAAACAGAAGTTTTTTAGGTTATATCCAACCCTGTTTTTAACCTATGATGTTGGTGAAAATGGAGATAAAGTTCAATTTAGCTACTCGCGCCGTGTTCAACGCGCTCGTGGTTGGCAAGTTAACCCATTTTTAAATGTATCTGACGATTTGAATTATCGTCAGGGAAATCCAAATCTGAAACCGGAAGATGTACACAGTTTGGAAATGAGCTTTGCCAAAACCTTCGGTAAAGTAAACCTGATATCTTCGGCTTATTTCAATCACGCCAGTGAGGTTATTCAGCCGTTTGTGTACAAAATCGAGGATGGAAGAACATATAGTAGATGGGAAAATATGACCAGTCGTAATCTTTCGGGTTTTGAGTTTATCTCGAAAGTCAACGCAACGAAGGATTTTGACTTTACATTTAATCTCAATTTGATCCACATTCAGTATAACGCAAACCCAGACTACGATATTACAGAACGAAAGGATTTTGCTTATAATGCTAATCTGACTGCTAATTATCGTTTTACACCAACGTTTTCTGCACAGATGAGAGGCGAGTATAATTCTTCCCGTGTAATGGCTCAGGGACAGATGAATGCAATGAAAGGTATGGATCTAGCCTTGAAAAAAGATGTGTTGAAGAAGAAAGCTTCAATTATGTTGAATGTGAGAGATGTATTTAATTCGCGAAAAATGAATGGTGTGACGGAGACGGCTCAACTTATATCCAATTTTGAGCACCGTTGGATGAAGCGGATGGTAACTTTATCCCTTTCCTATCGGTTTGGTAGCCAAGATTTAAACAAATCAAAGAAGAAAGTGTCAAATACAAATGAAATGGGCGGTGGAGAGGAATATTAAAAAATATTCCTCTTTATACACTCAAATGCTTAAATTTAATTTTAAAACAAACCTAAAACTAAAAAGAATGAAGTTATTAAAAACAGTTCTTGCGGTATCGGTGATTGCATTTTCAGCACATCTTAATACTGCCGTAGCACAAGCAAAAAAGGAGGTTCCTGCTTACAAAATCTTAGATTTACCCCGTGTAGACATCAAAAAATTTAAAAAGAATAAAGCCGGAGCCTATGTTATTTTTGATGGTACTTCGCTGGAAGGCTGGAGAGGATATGATAAGACCGTAGTCCCAAAAAGATGGGTAATCAATGAGGGCGCGATCAAATTTGATAGCCAAGCCAATGTTGGTAAAGAAGAAGGTGGAGACCTGGTTTTTGCTCATGATTTCAAGAATTTCGAATTGGAGTTGGAATGGAAAGTTGCTAAAGGAGCAAATTCGGGTATCTTCTTTCTAGCGAAGGAAGTTGAAGGACAGCCGATTTATATCTCGTCTCCAGAGTGCCAAGTCTTGGACAATGAAAATCATCCTGATGCTAAAATGGGTGTAGATGGGAACCGTAAATCGACTTCATTGTACGATATGATTCCTGCCAAACCACAGAATGGTAAACCCTATGGCGAGTGGAATAAGGTTAAGATCAGAGTAAACAATGGCAAGGTGGAGCATTTTCAAAATGGTGTAAAGGTCGTTGAATATACATTATGGGATAAGTCGTGGATTGATTTATTGCAAAAGAGTAAATTCAGTGCGGAAAAATGGCCTTTGGCTTTTGAATTGTTGAGCCATGTCGGTGGAGATAGCAAATCGGGACTTATCGGTCTTCAGGATCATGGAAATGATGTCTGGTTTAAGAATATTACCGTTAAGGTTCTAAAATAGAAAAAGCAGCTCAAAGCTGCTTTTTCTATTTTCTACAGTATTGACTGTAATTCTTTTAAGTCGATAATCATATGTGCTACATCATCCGGTTTTTCAACAACATTTGGGTTAAAGAAAATGGCGTCCATGCCTACATTTGCGGCTCCACGGATGTCGGCATCAAGGTTATCTCCAATCATCAGTGATTGCTGCGCTCGCGCTTGAGCAGTTGTCATTGCGAACTCAAATATTCGGGGGTCCGGTTTGTTTACGCCGATGACTTCTGAAATAAAAATATGTTTGAAATATTTGTTGAGGTTGCTCTTTTCCAGTTTGGTCTCACAGGCCTCTTTGAAACCATTAGATATCAAGTGAAGATTGTATTTGTTGCTCAAATAAGCTAAGGTTTCATGTGCATGGGGAAATAGATTTGTTTTTTGGGGACAGATAGCGAGATACTCCAGTTCAAATTCTTCGGGAAACAACTCCGGCTCTACACCTAGATCAGTGAAGGTATCGGCAAAGCGTGCTTTCCTGAGTTCTGGTTTTGAAATCTTTCCGTGATGATAGAGCCCCCAAAGTCGATGATTGTTAACCGTATAAGTTTCTATAAAACGGGTGGATGACTCTTGATTAAACAAGTGATCAAACTTGTATTTAAAATATAGCTCGTGCAGACTTTCTTCAGCATTTTTATCAAAATCCCATATTGTATGATCAAGATCGAAGAAAATGTCTTTTTTATCATGATTAAACATATGCAAAATTAAAACAAATTAACCTGAAGTTCCAAGTCCGTTGGGTTATCTTGTGATGAAATTAACGGTTACTTTTATCGATATCGGGTCTACGATCGTTTATATGACTGTTTGGTGATTTTAGTCTTATTGCGAATCGGTTAATTTTCTTCTTTGTGTCATAATCCTTCGGATATTTCCGAATACATGGGTGAATACCTATTTTTGTCACATGAAGAAAGCGCTGTTACTCTTTTATTTCCTATTGTTCTATGCGGTTATGCAACTGATATGGTGGGGGGTGATGTTTATTCGTTTTGATCCGAGCAAAAAGAACATGATCATAGGAGAGGGAATATTCTTTTTGATTATTTTCTTGTGGGGTGCCTGGCGATTGAAGCGACTGGTTGAAAGGGAACAGAAACTGCTGCAGCAACAGCAGAACTTTCTTTTGGCGATCACGCATGAGCTTAAATCACCGTTGGCTTCTGTCAAATTGTATATTCAAACTATTTTGAGACGTGATCTTGACAAGGAGCAACAACAAACGTTCTTGAGAAACTCGCTGAAGGATATTGAGCGTTTGGATGATTTGGTTGAAAATGTATTAATGACAACCAAGTTGGACAGCCGTAATTACAGTATGCCGAAAGAGGATTTTAATTTTACTGCTTTGGTAGAACAGGTTGTGGATAGGCTTCAGAAGAATTCCTGTAGTTCACAAGTACTGAAACCTTATCTGGAGGCGGATATCATTATTCATGCAGATAAGTTTGCGATCAGTAATGTGGTCACTAATCTGATAGAAAATGCGATTAAGTATTCACCGGCATGTGCTATGGTGGACGTGAAATTATATACGGAGAATAATAAAATAATTTTTTCTGTTGCTGACCATGGTATCGGTATCAGTGATGAAGAGAAAAAACTTATCTTTAATAAGTTTTATCGCGTGGGAAGTGAGGCAACACGAAAAACCAAAGGTACAGGTTTGGGGTTATATATCGTGAAAACCGTATTGCAGAAGCACGACGCGACCATAAAAGTTAAAGATAACACTCCTAAAGGGAGTATTTTTGAAGTAACATTTGAAAGAAATGCAAAGTAAACAAAGAATATTACTTGTCGAAGATGAAGAACACTTGTTAGAAGCTATCAAGTTGAATCTCGAAATGGAAGGTTACCGTGTTACTACGGCTACCGATGGAAAAAAAGCACTAAAAGTCTTCAAGGAGGAACGTTTCAACTTGGTGGTTTTGGACGTGATGATTCCCGAAATTGATGGATTCCAAGTAGCTGAAACTATTCGACTGCAAAACACTGAAGTTCCTATCATGTTTTTAACTGCGAAAAATAGCAGTGAGGATCGAATTACGGGTCTTAAGAAAGGGGCGGATGATTATTTGGTAAAACCTTTCAACTTAGAAGAATTGATTCTTCGTGTTGGAAATTTGGTGCGTCGTGGCATGAAACCAGACGATTTGAAAGAACTGAATTCTTATCAAATCGGTGATAAAACGATCTATTTTAATTCATACGAGCTACATCATGCGGATGGTACGATTACTTCTTTGACAAAGAAGGAAACCATGTTGTTGAAACTGTTGATTGAACGACGTAATGAGGCTGTATCGCGGGAGCAAATATTGGAGACCGTATGGAATTACGATGTTTACCCATCGACACGTACCATCGACAATTTTATCTTAACCTTCCGAAAATATTTCGAACCAGATCAAAAGCATCCGATTTATTTCCATTCTATCAGGGGGGTTGGTTATAAGTTTACCGACAATAACGCATAGAGATAGAAAGAGATGATGACAATCAGGGCTAGAATAGCCGTTATTTTTATTGCTGCATTATTTTTGGGTTATGGCTTGTACCAAGGACATTATCAAACTGCTGTGCTAATAGCAGGAGGAATAGGCTACTTGATTTGGAGTCATTTTAGGGAAGGGTCCGTTTTTTTGGCAACGCAGGCTTTTCATAGACAAGATTATGAGAAGACAAAAAACTTGCTAGCTGAGATCAAGAACCCAGATGCGCTCCGTAAAGGCAGACGCAATTTCTATGAATTTATGATGGGAAATATTGCGCTTAAAGAGGAACGCGTCGATGAAGCTGAGTATCATTTTCAGCTCGCTTCTCGTCTGCCTTGGAAAAAAGATAATGAAAAGGGGATGGTTATGATTAATCTGGCAAATATAGCGTTGCGAAAGTTGGATTATGAAAGAGCGAGAGCCTATACAGATGTTGCCAATAAGTTACATCTGACGGCTAGACAGAACAGCATTATTACAAAAATAGAAAACGAAATTTCAAAACATTTATAGTGAGTACTACTTTACAAAACGACTTATTGATTAGAGCTGCATTCTCGCAGCAAACGGAAAGACCTCCTGTGTGGATGATGCGTCAAGCTGGACGCTTTATGAAGGAATATTGGGATATCAAGAATAAATATTCCTTTTTGGAGATGTGCAAAACACCAGAAATTGCTGCGGATGTCACTATGCTCCCCGTAGATTTGCTAGGCATTGATGCCGCTATTTTATTTTCTGATATTTTAGTTACAGCAGAAGCTATGGGAGGGGATCTGTCCTTTGAGCAAGGTGTCGGTCCTCGTTTTTCTAATCCTGTTCGCTCTGTAAAGGATGCTGAAGCTTTGTCTATCAACTGTTTGGATAAATTGCAGTATGTTGCTGATGCAATCAAGGTCATTCAACAACGTCTTGACAGCCGTATCCCTTTGATTGGTTTTGCGGGCGCGCCATTTACAATTTTAAGTTATTTGGTTGAAGGTGGATCTTCAAAAGATTTTAAGTTAACAAAGTTGATGTTGAATAATCAACCTGAGCTGGCCCACCTGATCCTTCAAAAGATTGCGGATGTAACGGTTGAATATCTTAACATGCAGATCGCAGCTGGAGTAAATGCAATTCAATTATTTGATAGCTGGGCCTTGGCATTATCATGGAATGATTACCGTGACTTTTCACATTATTATAATAAACAGATTATTGCTAAATTGAACCGTAAGGATATTCCGGTCATTTCCTTTTGCAAAGGATCTTCAGTTTTTGCACCAATGATGGTCGAAGCGCAACCTGATGTTGTTTCTATCGATTGGAATGCAGATTTAAAAAATATTAAACAATCCTTGCCGCAAGGTATTGCTGTTCAAGGAAATTTGGATCCATTTGTTTTGTATGCAGATAAACCTGTTATCAAAAAGAAGATTATCGAACTATTTGAGCGTATGAGAGGTGAAAATGGTTTTATCTTTAACTTGGGTCATGGTATTATGCCCGATATTCCTTTTGATAATGTAAAATATGCCATTGAGGTGGTAAAGGAATTTAGCTATTAACTGCTTGCTATTTAAAACGAAAAAAGACCTGCCTTTGGCGGGTCTTTTTTCGTTTTAAAATAGTCTAATTCAGTAGGTTTGATAGTATACTTTTGTGTATTGGATGTAAGATTTGTTCAATCGGCAATTGAATATATTGATTGCTACTAACTTTTCTTATTTTTGTAACTATGGTCTATTTGTATGCGAAAGCGATTCATATTATCTTTGTAGTTTGTTGGATGGCTGGATTGTTCTATATTGTTCGACTATTCATCTACCATACAGAAGCACAATCTAAGTCGACAGAAGAGTACGGGATTTTGCATAGGCAATTTACCTTAATGGAAAGTAAATTGTGGTGGATCATCACAACACCTGCCATGTACCTCACTATTGTCGCAGCTCTCGTTATGCTCTATATTAATCCCGGTTTGCTTATGATGGGCTGGATGCATGTTAAGCTTACGTTTGTATTAGGATTAATTCTTTATCATTTCTCCTGCCAGCGGATCATGTTCCAATTACAGGGTGAGTCGTCTAGGTGGTCGTCAACAAAATTGAGACTATGGAATGAACTTGCGACAGTTTTATTATTCGCGATCGTTTTTACTGTTGTCTTAAAATCGGCACTGAACTGGATATTTGGCGTTTTGGGGCTCTTAATTTTAGCTATCGCTTTAATGATGGCCGTAAAACTTTATAGAAAGTACCGGAACAAGAAAGTATAACAAAATGTTAAATTCTCTGATTTCTTAATCCTTTTTTATGCGGTGTAGTCGAAGGAATATAAATTGAATTGGATTATGTACAGAAAAATTCTCGTGGTGGTCTTGTTGCTTAGTGTTGCAACGGCTGGCTTTGGTCAGCGTTACAGGCCTTTTGGTGGAGCATTAAATATCTACTCTACAGATGTTCCCTTTTTTCTTTATATCAACAACATTTTGTACAACAATAGGGCTTCAACGGATATTCGAGTATCCAATCTGAAGAGTCGGCGTTATGATCTGCGTATCGTATTTGCTGATCGGCAGCGGCGCACACTGAGTGGTAGCGGCGTGCAACTTGTCAATAGAAATGGACAATACATGAATGTTGTGTTTTCTGTCAGTAGCAGACGGGGAAATAGGGGCATTATCTTGGAATCCATGAGTCCTGTTGATCGTTATAACAATGGTAGTTATGGAGAGAATTTACTGTATGATGATCCGGATAGCTATAATGAAGAACAATATCATGATCCATATAGGCGTTCAGAAATTCGTAAAGATTTACCAAATAATAATCGGGACAGATATAATAATGATCGATATAAACAGTCAGGAAACCCTAACGTTTATCGTGACGACGTAGCCAATCAACGCGGATATGATGACAATGACGATAATGTGCGGTCCGATGACGGTGGAATGAATAAGACAAACTCCAATCGATTGAATGACCTGTTGAATCAGAAGGAAAACGATCAGGATAGACTGGCAGTAGCTGCTCAGGAGTTAAAAAGTATGCGCCTAAGTGTGACTGAAATTGTTGATTTAATGGAACTTTTTATAAGAGATGATAATAAACTGGCCTTTGCCAAATATGCATATCCAACCTGTGTGGATAAACAGAATTATCAGAAAGTAGGAGAGGCCTTATCGTTCAGCTCAACACGGGAAAAGCTAGTTGATTTTTTAAAAAAATAAAAGGAGCATTTTGCTCCTTTTTTTATTCACCGCCGAAGCAGATATATTTTAATTCCATATACTCATCCAACCCGTGTTTAGATCCTTCACGGCCTACACCAGATTGTTTTACTCCACCAAAAGGAGCTGCTGCATTTGAAATAAGACCTGTATTGACACCAACCATACCAGCGTCTAGTAGTTCAGCGACACGAAGACAGCGATTTATATTTGCACTATAAAAATAAGAGGCTAAGCCAAATTCAGTCATATTGGCCATTGCTATTCCATCTGCTTCTGTTTTGAAACTGAAAAGGGCGCAAATCGGACCAAAAGTCTCCTCGCGAAATATAAGCGCTTCTTTTGGGACGTTGGCCAGTACGGTTGGCTGGAAAAATAGATCTTTGATGACCTTTCCTCCAGTAGCCAATTCGGCACCATGATTTAAGGCGTCTTGAACATGATGCTGAACTTTTTCTAGACCTTTTGCATTGATTAAGGGGCCTACCTGAATACCTTTGTCGAGCCCATTGCCAACTTTCAATTTACTGACAGCATGGCTAAGTTTCATCGAAAACTCATCATAGACATCTTCTTGAATTAGAAACCTGTTGATGGAAACACAAGTTTGCCCTGAGTTTCTAAATTTTCCAGCAATAGCTCCATCAACAGCAGCATCAATATCGGCATCGTTAAAAACCAAAAAAGGTGCATTACCACCGAGTTCCATGGATACCTTTTTTATATTTGAAGCAGATTGTTCTAGTAGCGTTTTTCCAACTTCAGTAGAACCTGTGAAGGAAAGTTTTCTTACCAAACCATTCGTCGCTAATTCTTTTCCGATACCAGCACTGTCTTTTCCTGTAATAACGTTAAACACGCCTTTCGGGACACCTGCTTCTTCAGCGAGTTTAGCCAATGCGATAGCAGAAATAGGGGTTTGTGAGGCAGGCTTAAGTACGACGGTACAACCAGCAACCATAGCAGGGGCTACTTTTCGGGTAATCATCGCTAAGGGAAAATTCCAAGGAGTAATGGCGGCTACAACACCGATGCCTTGCCTAATAGTAAGCATTCTAGTTCCTTTTTTATGGGAAGGTATCGTTTCACCATAGGCCCGCTTTCCTTCTTCTGAAAACCACTCAACAAAGGAGCTACCATAGTCAACCTCGACTTTGGATTCGCTTAGTGGTTTGCCACTTTCTAAGGTCATGATTTCCGCAAGATCGTCTTTATGCTGTTGAATAAGGTCGTACCACTTGCGGGTGATGTTGCATCGTTCCAATACAGATGTATTTTTCCAACTTTCCCAGGCATTGTTAGCAGCATCTATTGCTTTAGTACAATCTGCCACTTTTAAATCTGGCAATGAAGCAATAACTTTTCCTGTAGCGGGATTTATAACGTCAAAGGTGTGTTTTGACTTAATAAATTTCCCATTGATATAGGCGCTGTCAATTAAAAGTGTATTTTTCATCGATGTAAATTTAATGGTCACAAGTATAATTAGAAGATTTCCGAGCCAAATGTCACTTCAAAATGATTGTAGTTTATTTAAATAAACCTTTCTCGTTCAGTTTTTGAAGGTATCGTACAAAACTCATTTTTTCCAAACCAACGATAGCGGTTTTTAGCGAAATAATCATAAAGCGCATCTCTCCAACCGCGAGGTAAAATTTTTAGTAAATAACATGTCATGTAAGGGAAACCCAATTGCTCACATATTTTAAGAACAGCTTCGCTTTTGACAAAGCTACCTGTTGGAGAGAGGTAAACGATGGAATCAATGTTTTGGGGAATATTTACTAGCGCGGTTCTGGCAAATTCAGATTGCAGCGAACTAAATAAGAATTTTTTTTTACGATCTATCCTTAATAGTATTTGAACAAAGCGATTACAGACCAAGCAATCACCATCGAAAAAGATGATATGTTTCCCTTGTTGTTCCATATAATAAAGTTACTTCTAATTGTTGAAAGTACTGCCATTACAAGATCATAAAAAAGGAGCGATTATATTACCACGCAACGTTATGTTTGCTATGATGCCAAAAAAAGCGGTGTTTTTTTGGAACACCGCTTTTTCGTAATTTTCTTTTTATAGATTTTTCATGATCGTATGTCCCATACGATCCCTCTTTGTTTTTAGATATTCCTCGTTGAAGGGATTTGCAGTAATTTCAATGGGCACATTTTCTACAATTTCAAGTCCATAGCCCACTAAACCAGCACGTTTGGTTGGATTATTTGACATAAGACGCATTTTTGTGACACCAAGATTTCGAAGAATCTGTGCTCCGACACCATAGTCTCTTAAATCTGCTTTAAATCCTAATTGTACATTGGCATCTACCGTGTCCAAGCCATTTTCTTGTAACTTGTAAGCATGTAGCTTATTGATCAGTCCAATACCGCGACCTTCTTGATTCATATAGACAATAACACCTTTCCCCTCTTGCTGGATCATTTCCATTGCTTTGTGCAATTGAGGACCACAGTCACAACGGCAAGAACCAAAAATATCACCCGTAACACAAGAGCTGTGCACCCGCACCAAAATAGGCTCATCTTCATTCCACTCGCCTTTGTAAAGCGCTAAATGTTGTTCGCCAGTGTCTTTTTGTGTAAAGGCTTTCATCTTAAAATCACCAAATTGCGTTGGCATATTAACAGTGACTTCTTCATTGATTAAAGAATCGTGCTTAAGACGGTATTCAATTAGATCTTCAATACTAACGATCTTTAAATCAAATTTTTTAGCAACCTCTATTAGTTCTGGAAGTCTGGCCATTTCACCATCTTCTTTTAGAATTTCAACCAATACACCCGCTGGTTCAAATCCTGCTAATCGAGCAAGATCAACGGTAGCTTCAGTGTGTCCTGTGCGACGTAATACGCCACCATCTTTTGCTATTAGCGGGAAAATATGTCCTGGTCTACCTAATTCTTCATAATGAATATTAGGATCAATCATTGCTTTAATTGTTTTCGAGCGGTCTGACGCAGAAATTCCGGTTGTACAACCGTATCCCTGTAAGTCAATGGAAACTGTAAAGTTTGTTTCATATACTGCTGTATTCTGTCCCACCATTAGATCCAGATGTAATGCATCTGCTCTTTCTTTTGTAATTGGGGCACACACTAGTCCACGACCATGAGTCGCCATAAAGTTGATGATTTCGGGAGTTGCATTGCGGGCAGCTGTGACAAAGTCTCCTTCATTTTCGCGATCTTCGTCATCCACGACGATTACTACTTTTCCTGCTTGTATATCAGCGATCGCTTCTTCGATCGTGTTTAATTTGAAATCCATTATTGATATATTGTAATTGGTACAAAGTTAGTGTAGAATCTAAATTTATTTATAATAGCGTTGTCACAATCTAATGTGATTCTTTCAATTTATTCTTTTTTGCAAGCTTTTCCTTAATCCATTTCCAAGCGGCTTCTACTTTTAATTTATATTGATCAATATCAAATAACGCGGAATCTGTCGTTGACTTGTATGTTAGAAAAGCGGCCAATGGTGTTAAGACAATAATGGCCATCCACATGCCAACGGCTGATGATATGGCACCATCTTTAGCTGTTTTTTCTGCTACTGTAGAGATAATGTGATAGATCAGAAAGAAAATGATGGCCATCACCACAGGAAGACCAAGTCCACCTTTTCTGATAATGGCTCCTAGTGGAGCTCCAATTGCAAATAGTAAGAGACAGGAGACAGCTAGGGTAAACTTGCGATGCCATTCAATACGATAACGGATATCTTTCGATTTGTAATCTTTAAATTCAAGTGTACGGCCGTTTAGATCTTCCTTTAAATAATTCAACTGGTTCAGCGCATTCATAGTGATTTGTGCTCGTTGTTCTTGTGGAACGAGATCGGTAAGCAAATTTTTAAAAGGTTTGATCTTAGCCTCTTTGACCTTTGGCTGTCCGGGTTGATTCACACTAAAATATTTCGAATAGATATTATATCGGGTGTCTAATGTACGGACGATTGCCTTTCCCATGCTGTCTATCTTGATATGATTGGAATCGATGTACATGTCTAACTGTTTCAGGTTTAACATGGCATGGTGGCTTTTGAAGAGATTTTCATCCGTTTTACCCTGTTGAAAACTTCCCATATCAAACTTTTGCTCTGTTTCCTTAAACTTAAACCGCGTAAATTGCTGGCGTGGATCGTAGGTTTTGGAGTTTTTAGTCCGTGCTTCCTCGTAACGGATACCATCCTTAAGTTTAAGGATCATATAATTGTTGTCAGTAGAGTTATAGATATACCCTTCTTTGGCCATAAGTACATTATTGGCTGTATTACCGCCACGATGATCATAGATCATCAAGTCATAGAGAATTGTTCCCGCTTTGTTTTTTCCTCTAGCGCGGATTGAGTAACCTGGAATGGTGTTGTTAAAGATTCCGGGTTTGATGAGGAAATCTGCCTTTTTATTACGTACATCAGTAAGTAGCGTACCCATTTTTAGGTTCACTACGGGGAGAATATAATCGGAGAACAGAAAAGAACTTGTTGCGAAAATTGCAACGAGTATAAATAGCGGGGTCATTGCTTTACGTAAAGATACGCCTGCAGCCTTGATTGCAACTAATTCATAGCTTTCACCCAGATTTCCGAAAGTCATAATGGAGGAAAGGAGCATGGATAAAGGCATTGCCATTTGGATTTGAACAACGCATTGATATCCAATTAGCTCCATGATGGTATACCATTCAAATCCTTTTCCAATCAAATCATCAATGTACTTGAATAGGAAAAGCATCAATAAGACAAACATCACAATAAAGAATGTGACAATAAATGGTTTTATGAAAGCTTGAAGAATAAGTAAATGAACCTTTTTCATCCGTGACGCAAAGCAAATTGATGCCTTTACATTAAGGCATCTCCCAACTAAGAAGCTCCTGCTGGAGCCCCTAGTGGAAATATATTGCAAAGATAGGCTTTTTTATGCACCTATAACACTTTGAAGATAGACTATTGAATTTTTCCAAATTAACTTTCTATTTTCAAGGTCTTCTTCTTTAGCGTAATCTGTTATCTTAAGAGCAACATCATTCGTTAGCTCGTCTTGATCGATCTCCAGATCGAAATAATAGGGATCATCATCTAGCCATTTAAAGCGTACAGATTTATTTTCTTTTGATGCTACAATTTTTGCTCGGTGAGGTTCATCATCCCAAATGAAAGTATAAACGGTGTCTTTATAGTTTACATCATCTGCAAACCATTGTGCCAATTCGTTTGGTTCTTGCAAATACGGAAATAAAATTCTAGGTGAAGAGTTGATGATATATTCTAGTTGGAATTTTATTTTATCTGCCATAAAAATGTTTTTTTAAATTTTAGTTTGTTTAAATCAAAAATAAGCTATATTTGCATTCCCAAAAATGGCGGGGTAGCTCAGATGGTTAGAGCGTTGGATTCATAACCCAAAGGTCGGCAGTTCGATTCTGCTCCCCGCTACAAATCTCTTCCAAAATTGCTTTTTATTGCATCAACTTATTATTTGTAATAATACATATTTATTTTGTTATTGCAAGTTTTTTTGTAAAAAGTTGCTCCCGTTTTTTAATAAACATGTTGTTTTTTGGGCTGTCAATTTTTTTAAGTTCATTTTCTATTTTTCAGTGCTAAATTTATTGAGTTAAAAATGAGTTTGTTGTGTTTAATACAAGTTTTAAATAGGCCAGAATCAGTAAAAAAATAAAAAAATCTTTTGAATTGACATACGAAGTGGTATATTTGCATACCGAAACGGCGGGGTAGCTCAGATGGTTAGAGCGTTGGATTCATAACCCAAAGGTCGGCAGTTCGATTCTGCTCCCCGCTACTAAAAGCATCAATCTTAACAAGATTGATGCTTTTTTTATGATTGCATGTATTTCCTTTTTATCGCATTTCCTTTTTTTCGCTGCTGGCAAGATTACATCTATCTTTGTATTGTTTTATGGATAATATTTAAATAATGAATATAAGACCTATACTAACCCTATTTTGCTTTTTTATCTGCCATCATGTTTTTGCACAACAAGGCACAAAAAGCCACGTCGTTACACATCAACGGAAAACCATTCTATGTGATGCACAGAAAGGCGAGAATTCTTACCCGGCTTGGGGAGTATTTCCAAAAGAAAATTATCCTATACGAAAGGTTACTATGTTTGTTACGCTGGGGAGCCCGGATAGTTTGCGCACGGCGCATTGGGACTATTTGGATCACATCGTATTACGTCGTAAAGGAGGGAAAAATGGACCAGCACTAAATTATGAATTAGGAAGAATGCTTACGCCATATGGTAGTATTTACAATAAGGGATGGAGTTGGAAGTGGCAGGTCGATGTAACTGATTTTGCTCCTTTCTTAAGGGATAGCGTGGAAATTGTCTATACTCACTCTGGTTTTGAGGACAAGACTGTGGGATGGGCACTTACCGTAGATTTTGAAATTTTATCAGGTCCACCAGTTGTTACCCCATTGGGAATAACAACGCTGTGGAATAAAGCCTATAAATATGGGGATGTCAACGAAAAGATAGCAGAAAATCTACTGCCAATAACATATACCTCGAGTGCGGGAGCAGCATTGAGCCGAATACGCATTCAGCATACAGGGCATGGTATGGATAAACCACGTGGCTGTAGCGAATTCTGTAGCCGGTGGCGCGAACTAACCTTCGATGGAAAGACTGTGGACAAACGTGATATGTGGAAGAAATGTGGGGGTAATCCACTTTATCCACAAGGCGGGACCTGGGTACATGACCGCGCATATTGGTGTCCTGGAGATTTACAGCAGCCTGATTTTATTGATGTATTTACTAAAGTTGGTACCCATCAAATTGCCTTACAGATGGAACCTTATACAGCGACTGATAATGTGCAGGCTGTCGAAAATATATCCGCTTACTTGTTTCAATATTCTGCCCCTAAGCAAAAAGTTGATGTTGCCGTTGAGTCAATAATGGTTCCAAGTGATGAACAGCGTTTTTCTCGATTAAATCCGGCGAGTGTTGGCCCAAGGATCTCTTTCAGAAATTTAGGTGCTGAGCCGATTCGTACCCTAGAAATTGTTTATGGCACGAAGGGATTCCCTGCCAGAACTTTTCATTGGAAAGGTAATCTTTCTTTTAATCAGGTTGCAGAAGTTATACTGCCTGGAGAGATACAAGAAAGAGATCAGGAGAATGTATTTACGGTATCACTTCTAAAACCGAATGGCAAGTCGGATGCGTGGCCTATAGACAATAAGGCGGAAAGCGTCTTTAACGCGCTGCAGCTATTTCCCACTGATTTTGTTTTGGAGTTTATGACCAATAATAAACCGGCGGATAATCGTATATTTCTAATTAATGCAAAGCAGGATACGGTCTTTCGCAAAAATGGCGCCCAACTGGCTGCGGCAACGATGTATAGAGATACTTTACACCTTAATGAGGGAAACCACTCACTCTCTTTGGCCGATACCGCAGGTAACGGACTGCAGTTTTGGGCACAACCTGAAAATGGTGATGGCCATTTACGAATCTTCGATTTGAAAGGAAACCTTATTCATGCTTTTGAAAGCGATTGTGGAAATGGCGAAATGTTTAGTTTCCATGCTAAACGTGGATTTGAGACGGGTCTAAGTTCAACGCAATATGCCTTCTCGCTTTATCCAAGGTCGGTTGTGGATAAGACTCAACTAAGCGTAGTCTCCAATGAACCGAGTGAGATGACTGTGCTTTTTATGGTTGATGGCGTTTTGTGGCAAAAACACGAATACAAATCCATTCAACAGGCTGTGCTGAATTATGATGTGAGTCATTTACCATCAGGAAGAATAATCGTAGAAGTTTTGATGGATGGTATTAGCCAGTTTAAAGGACGAATAAATAAAAGATAACCGGATAAAGAAAAGCGTGAAGATATTTTGTGCTTAGATTTTGAAGAATTTGATAAAAAAAGCTCCATTATGGAGCTTTTTTTCATCTGTTTAATCAATTGTCGTCGTAAGCTAAGCCTTTCCAGTCTTCTCGCTGTAAGTACTTCAGCATTACAAAGAAGATGAACCATGCAAGTCCAGCTAAGATCCAAATTAGTGTTTCATAGTGGAAAATGATTTTATGTAAGTATCCCAAAATACCCAATAGACCTAATATCAGTAGATTAGTTATTGCTTTTGAATTGGATTGACTAGCCTTCGAAAACGGATAGCTTTTGACAATAAAAAGCATAATCAGAATACTTTCGATACCGCCAATAGCGGAAGATAATAGCAGATCATTAATAGAACTGAGACCAAATAGTGGTACACAGATAGAAAGAAACAGAATGTTGAACGGTAAAACATATTTGATAAGACATGCTTTAAGAACTCCAGTCATCAGTTGTCCTGGTTTTTGTATGGGAGTCACATGGTAGACCCAGGCCGCTTTATATTTATTACTTTGCGTAATAAGCTGGAAAACGGTTAGTATGGTTAATAACGAAAGATAAAACATAATTATATACAAGCCTGAATCACGAAGCTTCGCTATTTTGCCAGCTATTGGGAGATCGTCTCCTGTACGTAGAAATAAAAAAACGAAATAAATAGGTAGATAAGCCAACGAAGGATATAGCTGTTGCTTAAATTCTCTCGTTTTAGAACTTATCAGCCATACAATGCTAAATCCTGCCTCTTCAACGGGGGATGAGCAAACCTTCGAGGAAATTCTTTTATATAAAGGTAATTGGGATGGATTATTTCGAGTTAATTGTGAAGCTTCACCAGGAAGGCTATCGGCGGTTGCAAGTGCAGCTATTTTCGCATTAAATCCACGTGAAAATAGCTTAGTACAAGCGTAAATACCAGCAAGAGGAGTTAGTATTCCTAATGTTGATAAGACGACCATATGTACACTGTGGCTGCCAAAGAGTAATGGTTGAAATGATGCAATCCATGTACTTGGGAATATCCAAAGAAATCTGAGTTGTTCCATCGTTAAATGAGATTCTACAATAGATTGAATCAAATTAGGGCCAACATAATAGGATAGGAAAAGAACCAGTGAGAGACCGATCTGTATATAAGTAATTACATCTTTAAACTTTTGTATGGGGAGATATTTGATGCTAATCAGATAAAATCCGTTGACAAATATCAGCGCGATCAATGTGCTTAGTATAAGCTGCAGACATAAAAGAAGGACGGAGACGATATCCCAATTGAAAGATACATAAATAAGCACAGGTAAGGTTAACGCAATTACTTGATTAAAAAGCTTGATTGAAATAAAAGTTATTCGGGAAATAGCTAAAGTCTTATCATTAACTGGTCTGGGCATAATGATATACTGATCCCGAGTATCTAATAGTATGGGCGAAAAATCGGACACCAGTGTAATACTTAACATGCTAATGAAACTGAGTAGCATGATCGAAATGGCTAAGTACCTATCTGGAATCGACAAAATAATGACCATGAATATCAGGCCAAAGATGAGATACAATAAGAATTGTAAAATCGATGACGACGAAGATGATTTTCCCGAGCTACGTTTGCGAAAGCTAATAGGCTTTCGATTATCTAGGATTATTTTGGTTTGTAAGATGATCTTAAACTGTTCATAATTGATGCCTAAGCCTTTCCAAACCCCACGAAAAAGAAGGATAAATTTTAAGATAAATTTTTCCATGTTATTGAATTGCTGTAATGATATTGGAAGCGTCCAATGCGCTGCTGCCCGTATTGGTTAATTTAGCAAATATATGCTCCAATGATTCGTTAGGATCTGTTTTTAGTTCCTCAATCGTACCATCCGCAATGATGCTCCCCTGGTTTATCAGTAAGATTCGATCAGATACTTTTTCAACAACGTCCATCATATGTGAACAATAGAAAATTGTTTTCCCTTCTTTTGCAAGTAATGAGATAAGTTCTTTAACAAAGATAACAGCATTAGCATCGAGTCCAGATAATGGTTCATCCAGCACGATAATTTGTGGGTTATGAATAATTCCTGAAATTAAAAGTACTTTTTGACGCATTCCTTTGGAGAAGGTATCCATCCTATTATTTACATTAGATTCAAGGCCAAACGCCGCTAACAGTTTTAAGGAACGTTCCTGAATGACTTTATCTTCCATTCCATAGAGTTTACCTACAAAATCCAGGTATTCCATGGGAGTCAGTACATCATATAATTCTGCGTTTTCGGGAACATATCCCAATAATGCTTTTACTGCAAGTGGATCTTTTTGAATATTGATGCCATTTATTTCTACAGTGCCTGTGAAGTCCTCGATAAGTCCTGTTAATATTTTAACAGTAGTGGATTTGCCGGCACCATTTGGGCCAATATATCCGATAACTTGACCTGGGAATATGTCGAGGTTGATTCCTTTCAATATTTCTTTTTCTCCGTATGATTTTTTTAGGTCAACAATCCGGATGAGAGGTAATATACTTTCCATATCATTATAATCTTCAAAGTAAACTTACATAAAAAATTGGAGTTATAGTTTCCAATTGAAAAGTATATGATTCCTAATTTTGAGAAGAAAGTCTTTATTTTAATCCATGGAAAAGGGACCTTCCGGTCCCTTCAAAAACTATGTTATTTTCGGAAAAACTATCTATCGTTTTTAGGATATCCCTCTTCATCGAGATCATCTCTCAAATCTTCTTCGTTCTCGGCTAATTTCTTGTCCAAAGGAGATAAACGTTCATGATCAAAAGTCTCGATTCGCATGTTAGCATTATCTAGATCTTCCTCTTTGAGTTCATCTTGTGTTGCATACTCATCTCCGACAAAAGGATTAGAGTCATCGTATGTTGAATCATCATCAATTGCACCTTCAGCTACTGTATCGTAGTCAGCCGGGTGATCGTAGTCTGGATCGTTGTCATCGACATCCATTTCATAACTGTCAAGTTCTTCATTAAAAGCAAGGTCCTGCTCTTTATCTGGATAGTCTTCTTCGACTTTCCCATTTTTACTTTCTTTTTTCGACATAATCCTGCTAATTTTTATTTATCTGTAAAACAGTTCCCGTAAAAAAAAGTTTTTGATTTATCTGTGAAAGCGAATGTTCCAGTGCCACTAGGAGGTCAGGAATGTGAAGATTCTTTTGGAAAGATAAAATCCAAAAAATGGTTAAAGCAGTAAAACAATATAATTATATGTTTGTTTTATTTTAAAATAGGAATTATGATCTTCAAGCGTTTAAATTATCAGACTTTACAGAGTTTACGCCTACAAGGCTACAATATTTTATTGACCATTGGTCGGGCTGAAGATGAGAACCCAATTTATTTCCCAATGAAATTGGAATCTTTTAATTCCAGTGGCTCAAATTTTGACAGTCATGATGCAGGGACCTTTCAAGGAAAGAAGATTCTTATTTTGGATGAAGCCATTCAACGCTCTTTAAATCACGATCTTAATGGTGTAATCCAACTCGACAATTAAGCACTATTTTTAGCTCTTTTATAAGAGCTGGGTGTAATATTTCTTTTCTTCTTATAGAAATTGGTTAGGTGACTTTCATCATTAAATCCGAGTTCTTCTACAATTTGTTTCATCGTGTATCTATTGGATGCTAGTCGCTCCTCAATTAGTTTAATACGAATATCGTCTATATACACTTTGTAGCTTTTTGAATATCTTTTTTTAAAAAAGGCCCCAAAATAATTTGCTGAAATTTGGAACTGATCTGCAATCGACTTGATTTGTAATTTATCCGGGAAATAGATATTTTGCTGTATGTATTGCTCGATCTCTTGAGACATTTCATAAGACTCGTTAATGCGTAGCTCTAGGTCCTTCAATATATTTTCGACTAAAGCGAAAAGCGACATGGTTTGGTGGAATATAAAAATTGATGCCGCTTCATCTTCACTCTCATATTGTTGAATTAGCGAGATTACCCGCTCGATCAGTTTTTTATTTTCCTTTTTAAGGGATAGGCTCTTATTTAACAATGTCTTCGAGTTAAAGATATCAACCGGGTTGTGAGTAAGTCTAAAATTTTGTTGTATAAAGTGCAGATCTTTAAAGTAGGAGTTGGAGAAATAGAGTACAAATGCAGTTGTATCTTTTTTTGTCTCAAGTGTTTCGAAATCTTTATTCAAAAAAAGTAAATTCTCTTTGGAAAATTTTAAATTATTCCCTTTCGATACGAGTGTGCCTTCGGCTATATAAACTAACGCAAAATCAAAACCCGTTTTATTGAGTTCTAATTTTTCTTTATGCTTGATTTTTTGAGATTCGAAAGATAAATTCATCATATGTACAGAGTCTATTGGAATAATCGCTACAAACCTAAGAAAAATGGATTAAAGACCTTGCTATTTCCTCTTTTAAACCGGCATGTAATACAGTTGCGTATTCACCATAAAATAAATCATTCGTTATTTTAAACGATTATCAGGTGCTTTTTGCATTTCTGGTCATCTGTTCAATAGCATCCCATTGATCTTCAGGAATAATATCCAATCCATTGAACTCACCTGCTCCCTTAAGCCACTCGCCGCCATCTATCGTGATAACATCACCGTTGATATAACTGGCGTAATCGGATACCAGATAGGCCGCGAGGTTGGCCAATTCCTCCAGTTTGCCCAAGCGGCCCAAGGGGATACGTTTGGTAGGCGAGAGAAGTTCGCCTAATTCACCTGGAAGTAGCCGTTCCATGGCACCTGAAGTTTGGAATGGACCCGGAGCTATAGCATTGAGTCTTATCCCTTTTTTTCCCCATTCAACGGCTAACGATCGAGTTAATGCAAGAACTCCGGCTTTAGCTGTTGCAGAAGGAACAACGTAGCCAGAACCCGTCCAAGCATAGGTTGTGACGATACTTAGTATAGCTTTATTATGTTCGTTGGCCTCAATCCAACGCTTGCCCAGTGCTAGGGTATAGTTTATACTACCTTGGAGAACGATACCAATAACAGATTCGAAGGCGCGGTGGCTTAAACGTTCGGTAGGGGAGATAAAATTTCCGGCAGCATTGTTTATGAGTATATCTATCCCGCCAAAATGTTCATATCCAAAGGAAACGACGCGCTCGACATCCTCATAATTTCGGACATCTCCAGCTACTGCAAGACATTTCGCCTGATATTTTTCCGACAATTCGTTCGCTGTATGCTGTATAACATCATCTTTACGGCTCGTGATCAGGCAAGAGGCGCCAAGCTCGAGAAAGTAATCTGTCATGGCTTTTCCGAGGCCTGTACCACCACCCGTAATCAAAATTCGTTTTCCTTTTAACGCGTTTTCCTTTAACATACCCATATGCTGTCCAGTTTTTATGTATCCTTAAGTTACACAAATTTGGGATAAAATAAAAGCCAAGGCCAGCGGTGAAAAATAGTTCGGGAATAAATGAAAGAAGAGATATAAACAAAAACAGGAGCCATTCGAAGAATAGCTCCTGTTTTAAAAATTTCCAATTCTGGTAATAGAATGAATTATGCTTATGCGCCCAATTGTACGCGTTTGAAAGCAGTTACAGTTAATCCTTTGGAAACTGAATCTAAGAATTGAGCGATGTTTTTAGAAGAATCTTTTACGAATTCTTGGTTTAACAAAGTTGTGTCTTTGAAGAATTTATTCAATTTACCTTGAGCGATTTTCTCAGCCATTTCAGCAGGTTTACCTTCAGCAATGATTTGCTCTTTAGCAATAGCGATTTCACGCTCGATTGTGTTTTGATCAACACCATCTTTGTCAATTGCGATAGGGTTCATTGCGGCAATTTGCATTGCTACATCTTTACCTGCTTCTTCAGCACCAGCAGCATCAGCAGAAAGACCTACTAATACACCTAAACGGTAGTTACCGTGAATATAAGCGATAACCTTTTCAGCAGTGATAGTTTCGTATTTAGAAACGTCAATTTTCTCGCCAATTACACCAGTTTGCTCGATTAATAAATCAGCGATGTTTTTGCCATCAAGTTCCAAACCTTTTAATTCTTCCAAAGAAGCAGGTTTACTGTTTAATGCAACGTCTGCAATTTTTTCAGCGAAAGCAACGAAGTCTGCGTTTTTAGCTACGAAGTCAGTTTCACAGTTAACTTCAACTACGATACCTGATTTACCATCAGCAGTAGCTTTAGCGATGATAACACCTTCGTTAGAGTCGCGATCTTGACGGCTAGCAGCTACTTTAGCGCCTTTTTTACGCAAGTAATCAACAGCAGCTTCAAAGTCACCATTAGACTCAACTAAAGCTTTTTTACAATCCATCATACCAGCGCCAGTTTGTTGACGCAATTTGTTCACATCTGATGCAGAAATTTGTACTGACATGTTTATTTCTTTTTATTATTATTTACGACTGAAATTTGTACAATATTAACTTAAAACATGTTAAGCTAATATGAAGTTTAACATTTCTTGATAAACGAGTATTGTTAAACCAAAAAACCGGACAGAGAGGCTAGTTCAAGAAAAGTAAACTTTTCCAGAAACTAACGCTACGCCATCCGGTTTGGAATAAAAATATTATTCTCCGTCTTTCGCTTTGCGAGGACGTTTAGCTTCTGAAGCATCACTATTATCAACTTTTGCTTTAGCAGCAGCAGCATCTTTTTCAGCTTCTTCTTCTTTGTCGCGTTTGCGCTCGTCCAAACCTTCTTGGATTGCTTGACCAATGATACCGGCGATTAAGCTAATAGATTTGCTAGCGTCATCATTTGCTGGGATTGGGAAATCAATGTTTGAAGGATCAGAGTTTGTATCTACCATTGCAAAAGTAGGGATGTTCAATTTCATTGCTTCAGAAACAGCGATGTGTTCTTTTTTCACATCGATGATGAATAAAGCAGCTGGTAAACGGTTCAAATCAGCGATACCTCCTAAAAGGTTTTCTAATTTGATACGCTCACGTTGAATCATCAACTTCTCTTTTTTAGACAATACATCATATGTACCATCTTTTTGCATTTTGTCAATGTTAGACATTTTTTTGATAGACTTACGAACTGTAGCGAAGTTTGTAAGCATACCACCTAACCAACGCTCAGTTACAAAAGGCATATTAACCTCTTTTGCTTGTTGTGCGATGATCTCTTTTGCTTGTTTTTTCGTAGCGACGAATAAAACTTTGCGACCTGATTTTACGATTTGTTTGATAGCTGAAGCAGCTTCTTCTAATTTCGTAAGAGTTTTGTTCAAGTCAATGATGTGGATACCGTTGCGTTCCATGAAAATGTACTTAGCCATTTTCGGATCCCATTTACGTGTAAGGTGACCAAAGTGCACACCTGCATCCAATAAATCTTGATAAGTAGTTCTTGCCATTTTTTGATCCTCCTTTGATTAACGTTTACTGAATTGGAATCTTCTACGAGCTTTACGACGTCCTGGTTTCTTACGTTCAACCATGCGGTCATCACGTGTTACTAAACCTTTAGCGCGTAATGCAGGTTTAACTTCTGGGTTAAGCTCAACCAAAGCTTTTGCGATCGCTAAGCGAACAGCTTCTGCTTGACCTTTAACACCACCTCCGTTAACGTTTACTTTTACATCAAAGTTTGCTAATTCACCAGCTACGTTCAATGACTGTGTAGCGATGTATTGCAAAGGTAATGTTGGGAAATACTCTTTGTAGTCTTTACCGTTTATGATAATGTTTCCGCTACCAGCAGTTAAGTAAATGCGGGCAACAGCAGTTTTTCTTCTTCCTGAAGTGTTAGTTGTTGACATGACGATTCTCCTTAAAATTTAACTGGTTTTGGATTTTGTGCTTCATGCTTGTGCTCAGTACCAGCATAAACGTAAAGGTTTTTAAACAATTGACGACCTAAACGGTTTTTAGGAAGCATACCACGAACAGCTTTTTCAATAATGCGTTCAGGAAATTTAGCCATTAACTCTTTAGGAGAAACGAAACGTTGACCACCTGGGTATCCAGTGTAGCGTACGTAAACTTTGTCGCCTAATTTGTTTCCTGTCAATTTAATTTTGTCTGCATTGATAACAATCACGTTATCTCCACAGTCTACGTGTGGGGTGAATGTAGGCTTATGCTTACCACGAATTACTTTCGCGATGTTGCTCGCCAAACGCCCCAAAATCTCTCCTTCAGCGTCAACAACGATCCACTCTTTGTTAACGGTGTTCTTGTTGGCAGAGACAGTTTTGTAACTTAACGTATTCACTTGCTTTTGTTTAAATAATTTATTAAAAAATTTTTCTTCCCCTTATCTCAAGGGTCTGCAAAGGTACATCTATTATTCTATATTTTAAAATCTATTTTGCTTATTTTGTTGAAAACGAGTTGAATTTCAAGCGAGCCCCACTAATCTCAATATTTTTACAACTTCCTCGAATGAATATTGTTACATTAGTTAGTATATTGCAGGAAGAATTTTTAAATTATTATAGCGGAAGTAGATGAGATTGAATTTTTTAGATAAACGATTTTTTTTAAGTTTTATTGGTTTACTCCTAGTAGCACTGGGCTCATTAAAGGCACAATCTTCGGATAATAAGCCTAAACCTTACGATGCACGACTCAAAAACGTACAGGAAATATTGAAGCAAGGAAAAATTGGCCCCGGGATGGATTCTTTGGATGCTATAATCGCAGATTACCCACAAGCCGATGACATCTATTTTACAAAGGCAATTCTTCTTGCGCAGATGAGAAATCAAGATGGAGCGATCGAAGCTATAAAAGAAGCGCTGAATATTCAGTCGAAGCCGGAATATCTAAGTTTTGCTGTAGATGCATTTAAAAGTAAAAACGACGCGGATAGTGCTTTAATCTATCTCGATAAGTTGATAGATCGAGATGACAATAATACTGCCTCACTAAAACGGGAGCGTATCATGCTCCTTTTCAATGGTGGGTACAAGGATGTGGCTTTGGAGTATTTCTATAAAACCAAAGAGATCGCTGTCGCTTCTGATACATTGGACATGGTTGGCAGTGTGTTGTTAAATGATGCCGGTAATTATAAGGCTGTCATTGATCTTTTGAAGCCCTGGGCAGACAAAGGGACTTCGCTGGCTCAAGTGTATGGACAATTAGCGCAAGCCTATAATCTTTCCAAAAACTCGAAGCTTGCATTGGACTACATTAATAAAGGAATTCAGACGACAAAAGAGGATTTTCTTTATTTCGATTTGGCTGATCTCTATCGATTTGATAAAAAGCTGAAATTATCTTTCGATGCACTTAAGCAAGGATTTCAATCTAAGAAAGTTGATTTTGCAGATAAGAATCGGATTATAATGACCTTGTTGAATCCGAAAGGTCCCTATACAAAAGACCAACTTTTGGAATTGGTGAATATCTTGGTTGAA
Organism: Sphingobacterium multivorum; assembly: GCF_039511225.1. Taxonomy (NCBI): domain Bacteria; kingdom Pseudomonadati; phylum Bacteroidota; class Sphingobacteriia; order Sphingobacteriales; family Sphingobacteriaceae; genus Sphingobacterium; species Sphingobacterium multivorum. The sequence goes on along the minus strand of NZ_CP154261.1, from coordinate 5,111,602 downwards.
GTTCATCCACGTATTGCCGAAAGCCATATGGCAAAGGGACAAGTGTTATGGTTGAGAGACGATAAGTCCGCTGCTCAAAGTTCACTAGCGGTAGCCGTGAGTATGAACCCCTACCAGATCGATGCTTGGCGGATGCTGATGAGTTTGGATATGGACAAAGGTGAATTTGATCAAGCCATTGCACATGGTGGGGAAGCGTTACACTATGTGGCCAATAATGCGACCATACTCTATTTTACGAGTATGGCCTATTTGATGAAAAAAGACATGGAAAATAGCCGAAAGTTTATGGAGGCTGCACTTAATAATGCACAGGATGAATCGCCTTTTCTACAAGCAAATATTTATGGGGGATTAGGTGATATTTATAATTCACTTCAGATGTATAAAGCCTCTGACGCGGCTTACATCGAAGCTATTCGATTGGATAGTACAAATGTGACGGCGATGAACAATTTAGCATACTATTTGTCGTTAAGAAAAGAACGACTTGATGAAGCTACAAAGTATGCCGCAATGGCGACGAAATTGCAGCCCAATAATGGAACTTTTGAAGATACCTATGCTTGGGTACTTTTTGCAAATGGAAAATATGATGACGCACTAGTATGGATTCAAAAAGCGTTAAAAAATACAAATCCGCAAACGGCGGTATTACTGGAACACTATGGCGACATTTTGATTAAGTTAGGGAAAACAACGGATGCCGTTAAGCAGTGGAACCTCGCTTTAGAAAAGGGAGCTGATACGGAGGAGGGTAAGCTGAAATTGAAAAAGAAGATTGAGACTAAAAGCTATGTGGAATAAAATTGTTTGGGTTAGTGCTGTTGTGTTGCTGCTTTCTTCTTGTAGTTCTAAGAAGAAACTACTAAAAGGTGCTGACCTTAAAGCTGAAAACGAGTTGACCATAAAAGATAATACAAGGGAGGCGAAAAAGAATAGCTTACGTGATCTTTTTTTGACCAATTTGAATTATTCTACTTTTTCTGGAAAAGCGAAGATGCGTCTCGATCTTGGGAAGGACAATTATGATGTCACTTCTACTATTCGAATAGAGAAAGATAAAAGGATCTGGATTTCCATTTCTGCTACACTGGGTATAGAGGTTGCCCGGGTATTGATCACTCCAGACAGTGTACAAATTTTAAATAAGTTTCAGAGCGAATATATGGTTAAGCCATTTGACTACCTATATCGTTTTGCCAGTCCGGATTTAACTTTCGGAAATCTACAGGATTTGTTGCTAGCCAATCTTTCGGTGAATCTATTGTCCGATATTGATCAGGTTAATTTTAAACAGGACTCGATGTCTGTCCAGTTGGATGGCAAACTGAATGAACTAGATTTTTTATATAAGTTAAATAATAACAATAGGCCTTATCAGTTTAGATTAGCGCAACTTTCAAAAAAACAATTGCTGGAGGCCAATTACGGTGAATATGCCATGGCCTCTGGACAAGAATTTCCGATGCTTTTAAAAATGATCATTTCTGATGGTCGTCAAGAGATAAAAACAGAGATAAATTTTAACAAAGTGACTTTTAATGAACCAGTCGAAATGCCTTTTTCAGTATCGTCACGTTACAAAGTAATCCGATGAGAAGCTGTCTATTTCCTTTAGATTTATTACTTTCGCAATTAGTTTGCTAAAGTATGGGGTGAATTAATAGGATAGAAAGATGGCAAACACAAAAAAATAGTACTGTAAATGAACTTTAAAAAGACAATACTTGGTATAGCTGCTTTCCTATTCATGATTGGGATTTCATCGGCGCAGACTAGGGCTGAACTTGAAAAACAGCGTGAGAAACTCAATCGTGAAATTGCTGAATTACAGAATACGGTCAAAGAGATTGCAAAGGAAAAATCACTTACTCAACAACAAGTGACAGCATTGAGTAAGCAGATTAATTTGCGCGAGCAGAAGATAAATACCATTACTTCGGAAGTAGCTGTAATTAACAAACATATCAATGCCAATACCGCTGCCGTAAATAAGTTAAAGGCCGAATTGGAGAAGATGAAACGTGACTATGAGAAGATGGTGATGTTTGCGTTCAGAAACCGGAATGCCTATAATAAATTGATGTTTATTTTTGCATCCAAGGATTTTAATCAGGGGTTCCGACGGGTTAAGTACTTACAACAGTTTAACGATTCTAGAAAGCTGAAAGCTGCTGATATCGAAAATACAAAGAAACAGATTGAACAAAAAATTGCTCAATTGCAGGCGGACCGAAACAAACAGGTTGCCTTGATGAAAGAGCAGGAAAATGAGAAAAAAACCATATCTCAACAGCGATCTGTTTATTCTGGACAATTGAGTGAATTGATTGTTACAGAGCGCGGCGTGAAGAAAGATATTACCCAAAAGCAAAAAGAGGAGCGTCGTATTAATGCGGCCATCAAGGAGATCATTAGAAGAGAAATTGAGGCTGAACGTCGACGAGCTGAGGCGGCGCGTCGTGCTGCGGAAGCTGCTGCTGAACGGAATCGCAAAGCGAATGAGTCCACATCAACTACAAAGGGTAAGAACAATACAAAAACGAGTACTTCGAAGATGTCAGAATCTGAGGTGCTCCGTAGTACACCAGAAGCAGTTAAACTTTCAAATGACTTCAGATCTAACCGCGGTAGTTTACCTTGGCCTGTTTCCAATGCGAAGATCATGCAAGATTTTGGAGGGGAAAGTGTCGGAAGAAATGTCAATGTGGAACATATATCCGTGAAAATACAAACTTCTAGTGGTGCGGCTGTGAAAGCTGTTTTCGCAGGAGAGGTAAGTAGTGTTTTAACAATGTATGGTCAACGTATCATAATGATTAAACATGGTGAGTACTATACTGTCTACAATAATATGGGAAGTGTAAGTGTTTCTAAAGGGCAAAAAGTAAGCACGGGTCAAACTATAGGAACGGCGGATGTGGACTCCGATACAGGTGTGCCAATGGTTGACTTCTCTGTTTATCAAGGGTCAACACCACTGAATCCGATGTCATGGTTGGCGAGATAAGAAATAATTACTATATTTAATAATTATCATTACATTTGTAAATAGAGAGAGAAGTTTTAGTTTAAAAGAATTGAAAAACAAGAAATTATAGTTATGTCAACATCATTATTAATCATGGGAATCGGGGGGCAAGAGTTAATTGTCATTGTAGTAATATTGTTACTATTATTTGGTGGCAAGAAGATTCCTGAATTGATGCGCGGATTGGGTAAAGGAGTGAAGGAATTTAAAGAAGGCCAAAAAGATGAGTCTTCACCTGAAAAAAAATCTGAAGTAGAAGATAACAAATAAGGGAGGTTTTGATCCCATATAGCATGGATACGATTTTGTGAGGAACAAAATCGTATTTTGTTTTATACGCGACCTATAGCGAAATAGGACGAAAACCATTTTATACTAAAATCCATTTCTAATCGTTTAGATTATTGTTGATTTTTCAGCAGATGAATCAAACTCGGATTTAACAGTAAATTTATGATCGGAAAACAGACGTTAATTTCAATACTAGGAGGGGTATGCTATGTACTACCACTCATGGCCCAAGAAAGCGCTGTAGAAGGTATGAAAGAAGCTGCCCATACCTTCTTTCAAAAAAGCATCGAAAAAGAAAAACAAGAGATTTACCAGTACCTGGACAGTATAAAATCTTCCGGAAGTAACCGACAGCATGATGCTGAAATTACAGATGAAGATATACAGCTTGTACGGAAATTAAAGGCAATAGAACGTGAGGTTCCATTAGACTACTCACCACGAGTGAAAGATCTGATTGCCAAATACACGTCGGATAATTATAATCCCTATATGTGTAGGATGATGGGACTAGGACAATACTATTTCCCATTGTTTGATAAAATCATGGATGAAGTAGGAGTGCCGCGGGAACTCAAATATCTAAGTGTAGTCGAATCATCATTAAATCCACGTGATATCTCTAGTGCCGGAGCAACAGGATTATGGCAATTGATGTATTATGAAGCCAAAACTTATCATCTTACGGTGGACAGTTATACCGACCAACGTATGGATCCGATCGCTTCGAGCTATGCTATTGCAAAAATCCTAAAAGAAGCTTATGATGAATATGGCGATTGGCTGTTAGCGATAGCATCCTATAATGGCGGTAAAGGAGCGGTTAGCCGTGCGATCCAACGCTCGGGAAAAGAGAATGCTACTTTTTGGGATATCGCACCATATCTGACACAACAGACCCAAAACTATATCCCTAAGTTTATCGCAATGACCTATGCGATGAAATATGCAGAAGAAAATGACATCAGTGCTGCGGATACCGAACTTTCACTAAGAACTCAGGCATTGGATATCAATAAGCGAATTTCATTGAACCAGATAGCGGATGCTTTACAGGTGTCCAAAGAGACATTACGCGCGCTGAATCCTAGTTTTAAAAGAAATGTATTAAATGGTACTGAAGAGTCTCCATTGCGATTAGTTTTACCTGTATTCGATAAAAAGATTGCCGCAGAGGAATTGTATGCAGCGCTCAATACGCCAATATCTTCGGTAAATCCTAGTCAGGCAGAAAATCTAAGTGAGCCTCTACAAAATGGGAAATATAAAGTGAAAGTCGGTGAGACATTCGCTTCCATTGCTGACAAGTTTGAAGTAACCGTACAGGATATAAAATCTTGGAATAACCTGCGTGGAAATCAAATTGTCCCGGGACAAAACTTATTGATAAAAAAGGAGGATGATTTCGTTAATGCGAAGTTAGCTCGTAATACAGAAAGGTCTTCAAAGAAGAGTCAACAGCGGACTGCTAATGCTTCGCGTACCGCTTACTATGTCGTGAAGAAAGGTGATACATTATCTGAGATCGCAGATAAAAATGGTACATCAATCGGTCGACTTAAAAGTGAAAATGATTTAAATGGAAGTCGGATAAAGCCGGGGATGAAATTGAAAGTATCAAAAAAATAACAGCATGGTTTAAATTAACCATGCTGCATCTTCTTCTTTGTCAAATTCTTCAAGAGTAACGGTAACGTGTTCTCTTAATATCGTCGAAAGCTTCGTACCATAGTAGTCACTAAATATAGGGAACTTATGGTGGCTTCTATCAATTAATACAGCCGTCCTCATTTTCTTCAATGGAACGTTCAAAAATACCCCCAATCCGTAAGCTAAGGCTCTACCACTATTCAACACATCATCAACCAAGATAATCGTCTTGTCTTTTGCAATATCAACGGGTATGTCTGTACTTGCACTCAACGATCTGCTCGTTTTCTTCATGGTAACTTTAATCAGCAGGATCTCCTTCGTTGAAATCTCCCGTAAAATCGCTTGAAGGCGTTGTGCAAATACATAACCCCGGTCAGCAATTCCTACTAATACAAGTGTATCATCTTCAAAATTGTCTTCTAAAATTTGATAGGCAATCCGAATAGATTTTTGTTTTATTTGTTCTTTATTTAAGATGAGTGTTTTCTTTGAAGACATAATAGTATTCCAATGATTATAGGGTAAAAATAGGATATTATATTGTATAAAAAAAGTCCAAAACGAGTTAAACGCTTTGGACTTTCCTAGATCGAATCAATCTTATTAATTCAATTTATTATCTTTTTCCGCTTTTAATATTTCTGCTGTAAGCGATCTATTATCCTCTGGCAAGCGGCCGCCATTGTAATAATAACGTCGCCAGTACGGTTCATCTAAATTGCTAATCATAACTCCCTTACTGGACGAGGCATGTGCAAACTTATTATCACCGATATAAACACCTACATGGGTAATACTTTTACTTCTAATTTTGAAGAATACCAAATCACCTGCTTTTAGCTCATTTTTTTCGACAGTTTTGACTTGAGAATATTGATTTCTGCTATTATATCCTAACGAAGTGTTAAATACTTTGTCGTATAATTCATAAGAAAATTTAGAACAATCAATGCCTGTTTTTGAATCTCCTCCTAGGCGGTAGGGAGTACCCAACCATTCGTAAACAAATTGATAAAGTTTAGTATTTGTTGTTGCTGAGACTGCAACTCCCATGATTTGTGAAAAGTATTCTTTTGCTAGATTATCAGGATCTGATTCTGGTTTGGAGTTTCTGTTGGTTTGTGCCTGCGACACTAGACATAAGCCGATAAATAGCATTGACGCTATAAATTTCTTTGTTTTCATTAAATCGCTTTTTTGTACAACATTTAACTTTTAAAAATTTAACACTGTCATCTATTTTGGACAGCACTGTTGCGAATATAATACAATATCAGTTTAGGGTCAAATTTATTTTAAGGTATTTAACGAAATTTTAACAATTTTAACATCTTCATAACGCCCATTTGGGCATATTGTACTTTAATAATTCTGTCAACGATCAACTACAGTACCTCGACTACCTGTTCGCGTAAAAAACGGTCTTCTAATGTCAGAATGCCACTTGATTACATGTCTCATTGTGAATCTTAAAAAAAATATTAATTTTCTTTGGTAAAGTGATAATATTTGTTCTATATTTACAAAACATAAGCAAAAGCAATGAACACAAATACAATTATTACATCGATTATTATTACCACCGGGATAAAACTCAGGAGGAAGTAGTTTCGTTGTATATAATTGTAGACACAATATTTAGAAGCGCTTTCCTCGACAAAGGAAAGCGCTTCTTTTTTTAGCACAAAAATCATCAATCTAAACAAACAGTATAAAACAGTATGAAAGTTTTAAAATTTGGAGGCACATCGGTCGGTACGGTAGAAAGTCTAAAGGCGGTCTTAAGCATTGTAAAAAAATCTTACGATGCAAAGGAAAAACCATTGGTTGTGTTGTCGGCTATGTCAGGGGTAACAAACTTACTTACCCAACTGGCGGAGGACGCTGCCGAAGGAAAGTCCTTTTCGGATGGTCTAAAGTCCTTGGAAGATAAGCATTTTACGGTTGTCAAAGAACTCTTGGCTGTGAAATATCAAAATCCTGTATTTACAAAGCTAAAGTTGTTTTTTAATGAGATAGAAGATCTCCTCCAAGGAATTTTTGCACTAAAGGAGCTGAGCAATCAAAGTAAAGATTTGATCCTTAGCTACGGTGAGCGTTGCTCAAATTATATGGTATCAAAGGTGATGGAACAATATATTCCCGAGTCTCTATTTGTAGATGCATCCCATTATGTGAAAACTGATTCAAATTTTGGTAATGCACATTTAAATGAAATGCTAACGGAGCAATTGGTGAAATCATTGTACATCACGCATGGTGATAAACTACTGTTTGTCACCGGTTTTATCGGAAGCAATGAAAATGGACGTATTACCACCTTGGGAAGGGGTGGATCAGATTATACCGCAGCGATCTTCGGGTCGATACTGGACGCAACAGCCATTGAAATTTGGACAGATGTGAATGGGATGTTAACTGCCGATCCACGTATTGTGAAGAAAGCGTTTTCCTTGCCTGTATTATCATACACAGAGGCAATGGAGTTATCTTACTTCGGTGCTAAGGTGATTTATCCTCCAACGATGATTCCGGCTTTCTTAAAGAAAATACCGATTGTTATTCGGAATACTTTTGAACCTGATTTTTCAGGGACTGTGATTCAATTCGATAGCGGAAAAACGGCACTGCCAATCAAGGGGATTTCTTCGATCTCGGATATTTCCGTCATCAACCTGAGTGGATCAGGGATGATCGGTAAATCGGGTTTTAGCGGGCGGCTTTTCACGTTATTGGCGAGAGAGCAGATCAATGTTGTGCTAATCACCCAATCATCTTCCGAACACAGCATCACATTTGCTGTCAATCCATCGGATGCCAAACGCGCTATACAATTGATCGAAGTGGAGTTTGAGCTTGAAATCCAGGCAAATAAACTGGTCGTTCCTGCGATCGAAGAAAAACTGTCTGTCTTAGCCATCGTTGGCGAAAATATGAAAAAAACTCCTGGCATGTCCGGTCGGTTATTTGCAGCGCTGGGACGCAACGGTATCAACGTCCGTGCTATTGCACAGGGCTCATCTGAATACAATATATCGGTAATTATTGGTAAGGAAGATTTAGCGAAGGCACTTAATGCCGTACACGACGCATTTTTCGCAGAGCTAAAGAAAACGCTGCATGTATTTAATATCGGCACCGGTAACATTGGCGCAACTTTATTTAAACAATTGGAAAATCAACATGACTTCCTATTGGATAAAAATGATATCGAAATTAAAGTTGTTGGAATTTCCAATAGCCGTAAAATGCTTTTCAATACCGAAGGTGTTGATTTAAATAATTGGTCCGATGAACTTGCTAAAAATGGAACTGAATCAGACCTGGCATTGTTTATAGAGCGAATGAAGGCGCTGAATTTGCCGAATTGTGTATTTATCGATAATACAGCAAGCAAATTACCGGCAACCTACTACGAAGATATCTTTAAATCAAATATTTCAATCGTCACCTGCAATAAAATTGCGAATTCAGGTAAATACGAGCAATATAAAACACTCCGTGATACTGCTCATCGACATGGTGTAGATTTCTTTTATGAAACAAATGTAGGTGCGGGATTGCCTATCGTCAGGGTGCTCAAAGACTTGATGCTTAGCGGTGACCGTATCCTGAAGATAGAGGCTATACTTTCAGGGACAATCTCGTATATTTTCAACAATTTTAAAGCAGATGCTTCTTTTTATGATGTTGTCAAACAGGCTCAGGAACTCGGATACACCGAGCCAGATCCAAGGGATGATTTGGGTGGAATAGATTTTATGCGTAAAATGCTCATCCTGGCAAGAGATGCGGGATATGCTGTTGAGGCCGAAGATGTAGACCTCGGTGCAATATTACCGCCAGCATGTTTGAAAGCCGATACAGTAGATTCTTTTTATACAGAATTGCAACAGGAAAATGAATATTTCGAAGCAATGAAGAAGAAAGCAGCCAATGAAAATAAAGTAATCCGCTACATCGGGAAATTGGAAAATGGAAAGGTATCCATTGCGATTCAGTTTGTTGATGAAAACCATCCTTTTTATGCTTTATCAGGCAGCGATAACATTATATCGTTTACAACAGAGCGTTATAAAGAACGTCCCCTTGTCGTAAAAGGTCCTGGTGCGGGAGCTGAGGTGACAGCTGCCGGTGTATTTGCAGATTTGGTAAATGTCGGAGCATAAAAACTATTCAAGGAAAATAAAAATTACGTGATGGCCAATAATTTAAATGTGGAGTATCTGAAAGATAAGGTGATAAATTTAGACAGCATGCTGTCGGAAGTTCGTGTTTTTGCGCCCGCAACTGTCGCAAATATGATCTGTGGTTTTGATATATTGGGATTTGCTGTTGAGCAACCCGGTGATGAGGTGGTTATGCGACGTACGCAACAACCTGGAGTAACGATTCGGGAAATAACTGGTGACGATGGAAGACTACCACTCGACCCTGGCAAGAATACCGTATCTGCCTGTGTGCAATATCTATTACAAGCCCTGAATATCTCATCAAAGGTAGGCGTCGAAATCGAATTGCATAAACATATGCCAATTGGATCTGGACTAGGTTCCAGTGCAGCAAGCACCGTAGCTGGGCTTTTTGCCATCAATACCATGCTCGGAAACCCTTTGACAAAAGAAGAATTATTACCATTTTGTGTTGAAGGCGAGCGTTTGGCTTGCGGTACAGGCCACGCCGATAATGTTGCCCCAGCGCTTTATGGAGGCATCACATTAATCCGGGGAAATGAACCTTTGGATGTTATTTCCATCCCTTCCCCAAAAGAACTCGTAGCAGCAGTGGTTTTTCCACAGGTCGATGTTCCCACACGTGACGCAAGACAACTCATAAAGGATAAAGTGCTGTTGAAAGACGCCGTGACACAATGGGGAAATATCGCGGGATTGGTCGCTGCATTGTTCAAAGAAGATTACGATCTCATTGCACGAAGCATGAAAGATATCCTCATTGAACCAACACGTGCAATTTTAATTCCCCAGTTTTATGAAATGAAGGAGATTGCCTTGAAAAATGGTGCGTTGAGTTTTGGTATTTCTGGCTCAGGCCCCTCTGTCGTTGCAATAACACGGGACGAAAAGATAGCAAAGGATATTGCCGACAAAATTCAGACCCATCTCAAAGAAAATGAAATTGACAGTTTTGGCTATGTTTCCCGTGTCAATGTCGAGGGACCTAGGGTATTAGATTAAAAATTATTTACGGACAGAAACGAGGTTTATAAATCTCAGGTCAATTGATAATTGGCTCAGAAAAGATAAAATGAAATATCCGCATTCTAAAGTGAATACGAATGAAAATAACAGGATATTTTATATGGCCTTGACAAAAAAAATATTTACAGATGAAATTTTATAGTACAAATAATAAAACATTAGAAGTCTCCTTTAAAGATGCGGTCTTCAATTCTCTTCCTGCAGACAAAGGATTATATATGCCTGAAGAGATTCCACAATTGGACCCGCTATTCATTAAGAATATTCAACAGTATTCCTTGCAGGAGATTGCTTTCGAAGTAGCTTCTACATTATTGGGAAATGATATTCCCAAAGACGATTTAAAACAGATTGTGAACGACGCCATCAATTTTGATGCTCCTGTAAGATTCTTGACCGACAGCACGGCTGTGCTCGAACTATTTCATGGGCCGTCTTATGCTTTTAAAGATTTCGGAGCTCGGTTTATGAGTAGGGTTATGGGCTATTTTTCAAAGACTGACGATAAATTACTGGACGTGCTTGTTGCGACGTCAGGCGATACAGGAGGAGCTGTTGCATTGGGCTTTTTGGGCGTAGAAGGAACACGTGTAACGATCTTATATCCTAAAGGTAAAGTCTCGGAAGTTCAGGAACTACAATTGACCACCAATGGACAAAATATTCGTGCTATTGAAGTTGAAGGAACTTTTGACGATTGTCAGGCATTAGTAAAACAAGCTTTTAATGATGCAGAACTCAATGCTGTATTGCGTTTGACCTCCGCTAATTCAATCAATATAGCACGGCTGATCCCACAGACATTTTATTATTTTTATGCCTATGCCCAGTTGAAGTCACAAGGAATCAATGAGGTCGTGTTTACAGTGCCGAGTGGTAATTTTGGTAATATTGGGGCTGGTTTATTGGCCTATAAAATGGGACTTCCAGTGAAGCATTTTGTAGCTGCAACAAACGTTAATGATACCGTTCCTCGATTCCTTTCTTCCGGTAAATATGAACCACTGCCTTCTGTTCAAACCTTAAGCAACGCCATGGATGTTGGGAATCCAAGCAACTGGGTGCGTATACAGGATCTTTTTGGCGGAAATGTGGATGAATTAAAAAATATGCTCTCTTCTTATACATTTACAGATGAAGAAACAAAAGAAGGAATGCAAAAATTATATGAAGAATCAAACTATATCGCCTGTCCACATACAGCAATCGCCTGGCTTGGCGCTCGGGCTTATGCAAATGAACATCCAGGTCATTACGCTTCGGTTTTCTTATCCACGGCACATCCCTGCAAATTCCCTGACGCAATAGCAGCAGATGTATTTGGAAAAATAGTGTTGCCTGCCGGTGCAGAAAGATTGCAAGGAAAAGAAAAATTAGCGGAACCTTTAAAAGTTGATTTTGAAGCCTTCAAAAAATATTTAATCAACCATAACTAAACGTTGAGGGCTCCTTTGCAATGCCCCTAGAAAGTGTCCAACTTTTTGCGAGCATTGAGGAGCCCTTTTTATCTTCATTTAGAAGTAAGCAAAGTTTTTGTGTTGAAAGTATTTTTGGAAATATGTTCTGTATTGAGAATCTTGGATTGTTTTATCCGAAAAGTTTCGTCAGGATGTCGAATTAATACGTTAATTTTGCAACAATGAAATCAGTTTATTTGAATAAGGGTAAGGATAAAGCTGCCTGGCAATTGCATCCTTGGGTATTTTCTGGAGCAATTAAATCATTGTCCGATAAGATTGAAGATGGCGAAGTTGTTGGCGTTTACAATGCTGAACGTGAATTTATTGCCTATGGTCTATTTCACAATAGCTCGCGTGTAGCCATTCGTTTATTGGAATGGAACCCTCAAGCCCAGATTAATGAAAATTGGTGGCGTGCCCGCGTTCAGAAGGCTGTAGCAGCAAGACAGCATTTGTTGCAAGAAGGTGTCACCAATACGGTTCGTTTAATCTTTGCTGAAGCAGATTTTCTTCCTGGACTTATTGCAGACAAATACGCGGATTTTATATCCATTCAGGTCCATTCAGTTGGGGTGGAAAAAGTCAAATCAGTTATTATCGATGAATTGAATGCTTTGCTGCAACCCAAAGGAATTTATGAGCGTAGTGATCTGAAATCTCGCGAACATGAAGGTTTACCTGATACCAATGGGCTTTTATTTGGAGAACTTCCATCTGAATTTATCGACGTTATCGAAAATGGCATTCATTATAAGGTGAACATTATTGATGGACAAAAATCGGGATTTTATTGCGACCAACGTGAAAATCGCCAGCTGACGGCCAATTACGTTTCAAATAAACGCGTCCTAGATTGTTTTTGCTATTCCGGTGGTTTTACGTTAAATAGCTTGAAAAATGGGGCTGCAGAAGTCATATCTGTAGATAGTTCTGCATTGGCTATCGAAACGCTGGAAAAAAATATTGCTGAAAATGGTTTTGATCCTAGTCGGCATAAAGCAATATTGTCTGATGTAAACAAGCAACTGCGTAAATTCATCGATGAAGAGGAAAAATTTGACCTGATTGTCTTAGATCCACCGAAATATGCTCCCTCTCGATCCGCATTGGAAAGAGCATCTAGGGCGTATAAAGACTTGAATCGCCGCGGATTGATGTTGTTAAATAGTGGTGGTTTATTAGCGACATTTTCTTGTTCAGGTGCGATGGATATGGATACGTTCAAGCAAGTGCTCGCTTGGGCTGCACTGGATGCTGGTAAGGAAATTCAGTTTATTAGACAATTTCATCAACCTGAAGATCATCCTGTGCGGGCTTCGTTCCCAGAAGGCGAATATCTGAAAGGATTGTTGGTGCGCGTATTATAATTATTATATGAAGATAGTTTAGGTTGGTTTGTTAAAATCAACCTTTTTAATTTTTGAACGACGTCATGATACAAGAGAAGACGAGTAGACCTATTTTTTCTATTTTGTTTGCCGTGAGCATGGTGCATCTTTTGAACGATATGATTCAGGGCGTAATACCGGCAACCTATCCCTTGCTCAAAGAAGAGCATCATCTAAGCTTTTCTCAGGTTGGGATGATTACAATGGTTTATCAGATAGCAGCTTCAATATTCCAGCCTGTTGTAGGCTCATTTACGGACAAACATCCTGTGCCATATTCTCAGATCATTGGGATGTCTTTTTCCCTTCTCGGTATGCTTTTGTTTTCGAAAGCACATAGTTATGAATGGATCTTATTTTCTGTTTTTCTGGTAGGGATTGGTTCTTCAATCTTTCACCCTGAATCTTCTCGTGTGGCTTATATGGCATCGGGAGGAAGAAGAAGTATGGCACAATCTATTTTTCAGATTGGAGGAAATGCAGGGACCGCAATGGCCCCAATCATTGTCGCTTTTTTGGTATTACCGAGAGGGCAGCAGGCGATCGCCTGGATGTGCTTATTTACGATTCTCGGCCAATTTATATCTTATTATATTGGTAGTTGGTATAAAAAGAGGCTTCGGAGCTTTGCCAAATCAACGAAGAAAACAATACGCGTGCCTGATCTACCCAATAGCCGAATCGTCGCGACCGTTATTATACTCCTCTTACTGATTGTTTCAAAATACTTCTATATAGCAAGTATTACAAACTATTTCCAGTTTTATACCATCAAGAAATTTGGGATTAATGAAGTGGAAGCACAAGTCAATCTATTTTATTTTCTGATAGCTGTTGCGGTGGGAACATTACTGGGGGGAGTATTCGGCGATCGATTTGGTCGCAAATATGTTATCTGGTTCTCCGTCTTGGGCGTTGCACCATTTGCATTAGCATTACCCTATGTCGGACTTACGATGACGGGAATACTAATCGTAATTATTGGATTGATTTTATCATCCGCTTTTCCAGCAATTATTGTTTATGCACAAGAACTATTGCCTAAGAAGTTGGGCATGGTTTCAGGTTTATTTTACGGCTTTGCATTTGGAATGGGAGGGATTGGATCCGCTGTACTTGGCTGGCAGGCAGATCATACGTCCATCGCGTTTATTTATCACCTATGTTCCTACCTGCCATTGATGGGTATTGTGGCTTATTTTCTTCCTAACCTACAAAAAACACCTTACAAAGAAATTTAGATTTGGCATATAGGCGCATATTAAACAAGAAAGAGCGGGTTTCAATAAAATATCCGCTCTTTTTTGTTATTTGATGCAGTCCATCCAGGCTGAGGCCATCATCTGTGCGCCGGCAAGGGTAGGGTGAACACCATCTGCTGCCCAGTAGGCACCAGGAGCATTCTTTTGGGCATTGTCGAATATTTTTTGATAGGGTATTAGAATTGCGCCAAATTCTTTGGCGATCTCACGAGCGGATTCTTGATAAGCCAAAAATTTTGGATACCACGCTTCAGTAATGTGACCTACCCCTTTTACGGCAAAAGGTTCTCCAATGATCAGTTTGACATTTGGAAGCTGTTTCATTGTCTCCTGTAGTAACTGTTGGTACTGGGATTTATACTCTTCAACCGTTGTCTGCGCTCCACGGTCGATTGTCCGCCAAAAGTCATTTACACCAATCAAAATACTCAATACAGTGGGTTTAATAGCCAGCGTATCCTCCTGCCAACGCTTTTGAAGATCGGGTACACGATTTCCACTAATACCTGTGTTATATACCTTTAATTTTTTTGTCGAATATTTATTTAAGAGCTGGCTGGCAGCCAATAAAGCATAACCACGTCCTAGCGCTGCGGTGTCATTGGCATTTCTATTGTTTCTATCACGTCCTACATCCGTAATGGAATCGCCCTGAAATAAAATGATGTCGTCGTTATTTAAACTGATTTTTGAGGAACTGGCGGTGGATTCGTGCGCGAATACATCGTTTCCCAGTATATTGGCACCAGTCAATAGACCGGAACCAATAATGCTTTTTTTGATAAATGATCTGCGGTTTGTGTTCATTATTAGGTTTTTGTTATGTTTAAAGTTACATACTTTAAGCATACTTTTCCAAACCTTTTATAATGATGTTACACGCTTTTTCAATTTCCAGATCTGTAATAGTCAATGGAGGAGCGACACGCAGTGCTGTTTCACAATGCAGATACCAGTCGATCATAACCCCGTTTTCAGCACAATACTTACTCACGTTGTAAACCTGATCAAAGGAATCCAATTGCAGACACATCATAAGACCTAATCCTCGAATTTCTTTAATTGCAGGGTGTCGGAGTTTTTCTTTAAATAAAAGCGATTTTCGCTCGACCTGTTCTACCAATTTTTCTTCCTTGATAACAGCCAGTGAAGCCCGTGCTGCGGCACAACTTACGGGGTGGCCCCCAAAAGTCGTGATGTGCCCAAGCATGGGATTATCCTTAATAACATCCATCACTTCTTTGGCTGCAACAAAGGCGCCTAGGGGCATGCCACCACCGATCCCTTTGGCAAGCATCAAGATGTCTGGAACAATAGCAAAATGTTCAAAGGCAAAAAGACGACCTGTGCGACCAAAACCTGTTTGAATTTCATCAAAGATGAGTAAAGTACCAGTTTCACTACAGCGTTTTCTAACAGCCTGCATGTAAGTGATATCCGGGACCCGGACACCAGCTTCCCCCTGAATAGCTTCGAGGATGACAGCAGCAGTTTGTTCCGTAATCTTTGTTAGATCGTCCAGGTCATTAAACTCGATAAAATCTATTTCGGGGAGGAGAGGAGCATACGCTTTACGGTACGCATCGTTTCCGATCAGACTGAGCGCGCCTTGTGTACTGCCGTGGTACGCCTTTTTTGCAGCGATAATTTGCCTGCGACCGGTATATTTCTTTGCTATTTTCATAGATCCCTCTACGGCTTCCGTTCCACTGTTGGTGAGGTAAACCGATTGAAAATTAGTGGGAAGTTCTGCTAATAATTCTGTAGCAAATTGTACCTGTGGGGCCTGCACAAATTCACCATAAACGGTGACATGTAGGTACTGGTCCAATTGTGATTTTATAGCTTCCAAAACCTTCGGATGACGATGGCCTATATTGCTGACATTGAAGCCGGAGACCAAATCCATGTATTCCTCTCCATTTGGGCCATAAAGGTAGACACCTTCGGCCTTAACTACTTCAACCAATCTAGGTGAGCTAGATGTTTGAGCAGTATTCATTAAAAATAATTCTCTGTTGCTTAACATGATCTTACAAATGTCCGAAAATAAAAAAGAAGTCTTCAAGACTTCTTTTTTATTTTCGGGATTATTTTCTTCTATTCTGCAGGGATTTGTATAGATGTTCCCTGAATTCCTGCTCCACCTCAAAAAATTGCGATGCCCGCGCATTGCCAATAACTTTGGCAAATTTGGCCCGGTATTCTTTTTTGATCTCCACTTCTTTAGCATCATACTGTAAGACGTCTCTGGAGCCACCTCTAAAACTATTTTTTGGAGCACCATTCAATTTTTCTTTCCTGATATCCCAAAGTGTTTGGCTGTACTCATTATAGAGCGGGAAGAATTGCTGAGCCTCTCTCGGAGTTAAATCCAGTTCTTTAGTAATGTAAGCTATTTTTTCATTTTCTATAGCTTGAAATCGATTTTTGTCTTGCGCAAAGCCCAAGGCAATAGAAAATATACTAAAGAACAATGTTATCCATATGTATTTTTTATTGAACATCATTATAAGGTATAATTTAGATAATCTTCTATTTCTTGTTTAGATATATTACTTCCAAATCCCTTAGTAGGGAGATTTGCTTCGTCAGTATACTGGGCCATATAGATCATATCGTCACCAGAAGCTGACTCCGCAAGGTAATTAATGATTTCCTGCTTGGGAATTTCTGACAAATGCTGGCTTAACTGCTTTTCTGCAACAGATTCTACAGGAGTCGTATTTTGCTGTTGATATTGATAACCCCAATATCCGCCTACACTCAACATAGCCGCAAAGGATGCCGCAACCGCATAACGAGCGTACCATTTTTTAGGTTTCCCAATCTGACGGATCGGTGTATTATCCTTTTCAAGCATTTGAACACGATCAATGATGCTGTCCGAAAGAATCTCAAAATAATGTTGTGGTACAGCAAAACCCGCAGTCACAACCGTTTCTTTTAATTTTTCTTCAGCAATACGAGCAAAAATTGTCGATTCAACTATTTCTTCGTAGCCGACAGGAGCTGTAAAACCGTCTGTTGGAACTGTTTCCTTCAATTTCTCTTCAGCTAAATGGGCGAAGATGGAGTCTTCAAGGGTTTGATTATAAGCAGAAGGCATGGTAAAGCCATCCGATGCAATCGTTTCTTTTAATTTGTCTTCTAAAATTCGGTTGAAGATAGTTGAAGATAGTTCGGAAGCATAATTTTCAGGAATTTCAAAGCCGTCTGTAGTAACCTGATTTTTTAAACTATCTTCCGCAACTTTACACATTATGGCGTCAGATAAGCTATTAAAATATCCTTCTGGAACCTCAAAGATGGATTCTTCCTTGCATTCAACCAATTTGACTTGCGTAATTATTTTTGATTCTAAATCACTGAAATAATTTTCAGGTAAGCCAAATGGATTTTCACGCAACGATGCTGGAAGATTTGTAGGCTCCAGCCCATCATGATATGTGCCATTTTCCTTCATAGTATCTGTTAGAACCTAATTTCGCTAAAAGGTTTAATCGTTGTTGTTAAAAAATGCCTCTATTTTTTTGACAGCTAAATGATAAGAGGCTTTAAGCGCTCCGACACTTGTTCCGAGTACTTCTGAAATTTCTTCGTATTTCATGTCTTCAAAATATTTCATATTGAAGACCAATTTTTGCTTTTCTGGCAAAGTCAACAAAGCCTGTTGTAATTTCATTTGAGCTTTATCACCATTAAAATAATTGCCATCAGCAAGCGTTTCTGCCAAATAAGCAGTCGTGTCGTCATCCAACGACACGTTCTGCTTTTGCTTTTTCTTATTTAAGAAGGTAATACATTCATTTGTTGCGATACGATAAAGCCAAGTGTATAATTGTGAGTCTTCACGGAAATTCCCAAGGTTTTTCCATACTTTGACAAAGATATCTTGAACAACATCGTCCGCATCGTCATGATCGATGACCATTCTTCGCACATGCCAATAAATCTTCTGTTGATATTTCTTCAACAATAAACGGAAAGCTTCTTCTCGCGTACTCTCTTCGGCGAATTTTGCTATAATTAAAGCGTCATCCATATATTGACTTGCGTAGTTTTGTTATTTTCTTTTGATTACTTTTTGAACCGCAGCCACAATAGCCGCAGCATTCAAACCGTATTTTTCCATCAATTGAGCAGGAGTACCTGATTCTCCAAAACTATCATTTACTGCAACGTACTCTTGTGGAGTAGGTAACTCTCTTGTTAACACTTGAGCAACGCTATCACCCAAACCGCCAAGACGGTTATGCTCTTCCGCCGTTACAACACATTTGGTTTTCGCAACAGATTTTAAAATAGCTTCTTCATCCAAAGGTTTAATGGTATGGATATTGATAATTTCAGCGTTGATACCTAACTCAGCTAATTTTTCACCAGCTTGGATAGCTTCCCATACTAAATGACCTGTAGCAATGATCGTAACATCCGTTCCTTCATTTAATAATACCGCCTTACCAATCACAAATTCTTGATCAGCAGGAGTGAAGTTAGGAACTACGGGACGGCCAAAACGCAAATAAACTGGTCCCTCATATTTTGCTGCTGCAATTGTAGCGGCTTTTGTTTGATTGAAATCACAAGGATTGATCACTGTCATTCCTGGCAACATTTTCATCAAGCCGATATCTTCTAATATTTGGTGAGTTGCACCATCTTCACCTAAGGTTAGGCCAGCATGCGACGCTGCAATTTTTACATTTTTGTCCGAGTATGCAATCGATTGGCGAATCTGATCATAAACACGTCCTGTTGAGAAATTTGCGAATGTACCTGTGAATGGTATTTTACCACCGATCGTAAGTCCGGCAGCAATCCCCATCATATTAGCTTCCGCGATACCGATTTGGAAAAAACGTTCTGGAAATTCTTTGATAAAATCGTTCATTTTTAACGAACCGATTAAATCAGCACATAATGCAACTACATTCTCATCTTGCTTTCCTGCTTCTAGTAACCCCGCACCAAATCCTGAACGTGTATCTTTTGACTCTGTATAAGTATATTTTTTCATTCTAGTAATCTCCTAAAGTTTCTGTAAGCTGATTCAATGCCGACGCCAATTGTTCGTCATTTGGAGCAACACCATGCCATTTATGAGAACCCATCATAAAATCAACACCGTTACCCATTTCAGTATGCATCAGAATAATGACTGGTTTACCTTTTCCTGTGCGTGATTTAGCTTCTGCTAAACCTGCAACAACAGCATTCATGTCATTGCCTTTAGCAATTTCCATCACATCCCAGCCAAATGCTTCCCATTTTGCACGAAGATCCCCAAGAGATAATACTTGATCTGTAGATCCGTCAATTTGTGCTTTGTTATAGTCAACAGTAGCAATTAAATTGTCGATTTTATTGTGTGGTGCGTACATTGCAGCTTCCCAAACTTGGCCTTCCTGCAATTCGCCATCACCCATTAATACATAAACTAGATTATTGTCTTTATTCAATTTTTTTGCCTGTGCGGCTCCAATTGCAACAGATAATCCTTGGCCCAATGATCCCGATGCAATACGAATACCTGGAAGACCTTCGTGGGTTGTTGGGTGACCTTGAAGTCTGGAATTGATTTTTCTGAACGTTGCTAATTCGCTCACTTCAAAATATCCCGCATGTGCCAATGTACTGTAAAATACAGGAGAGATGTGTCCATTGGACAGGAAGAATAAATCTTCTCCTTTTCCATCCATGTCAAAGGAAGGATTGCGTTTCATTGCATTGAAATAAAGCGCCACAAAGTAGTCTGTACAACCTAACGAACCACCTGGGTGTCCTGATTGACAAGCGTGTACCATACGTACGATATCACGTCTTACCTGTGATGCAATTTGTTCTAGTTTGTTAATATCTGCACTCATTTTTTTTGTTGGTTTCACAATTGGTCGTAAAGTTAACTATTTTTAAGCTAGATGCTTGTTAAAAAATGAATTTATATTGACTTATTCCAGATTGACGATGTGTTTCATCCGCGGATTTTTATTTTTTTTGTACCTTGCTTCACTTTATAAAACCAACAATTTTCAGCATAATGCTTAATCAACTCAAAAGCTGCCTAATTATTTCAGCGCTCTCAACCCTTTATTTGCATTCTTCTGCCCAGCACATCAACATTTACCATAAGGATTGGATTGACTTTAACAAAAATGGAAAAAAGGATATTTATGAAGACCGCAATCAGAAAATAGCCAGTCGTGTGGAGGACCTGTTGCGTCAAATGACTGTTCAAGAAAAGGCCAATCAGACTGTCACACTTTACGGTTATGGGCGGGTTTTGAAGGATGAACAGCCCACTGCCGCTTGGGACAAAGAGATTTGGAAATACGGCTTGGCCAATATGGACGAAATGTTGAATAGCTTAGCTTATAATAAGTCGGCAAAAAGTTCATTTTCGTATCCCTTCAGCCGCCACGCTCAAGCCTTAAATAATGTTCAACAATGGTTTGTGGAAAATACACGACTTGGTATTCCGGTTGATTTTACCAACGAAGGAATTCATGGACTCAACCATGATCGGGCTACCTCCTTGCCGGCACCAATCAATATTGGAAGTACATGGAATACTGCGCTGGTACGCAAAGCTGGTGATATAATTGGTAGGGAAGCCAAGTATCTTGGCTATACAAATGTTTATACCCCTATTCTTGACGTTTCTAGAGATCCGCGCTGGGGAAGAGTGGTTGAAACCTATGGGGAAGATCCGTTTCATATTGCCGAAATGGGGAAACAAGTTGTGTTAGGGATTCAAAAAAATGGTGTCGCCTCCACGTTGAAACATTATGCGGTCTATTCTGTGCCCAAAGGAGGAAGAGATGGCAATGCACGAACGGATCCGCATGTTGGCTTTCGTGAGATGCATTCGCTTCACCTCTATCCATTTAAAAGGGTCATAAAGGAAGCCAAACCTTTAGGAATTATGAGTAGTTATAATGATTATGATGGCGTGCCTGTATCTGCCAGTAGTTATTTTTTGCAGGACTTACTCCGCAAAGAATATGGGTTTGAAGGGTATGTGGTGTCCGACAGTGAGGCTCTAGAGTTTATTTACAATAAACACCATGTTGCTGCAAACTATAAAGAGGCTATTAAACAGGCACTGGAGGCGGGTTTGAATGTGCGGACGAATTTTGATCCGCCAAGTACATATCTAACACCGTTAATGGAACTAATAGAGGAAGGGGGGCTGGATACCAAAATATTGGATCAGCGGGTTCGCGAAGTCCTGACCGTGAAATTTAAACTGGGTTTATTTGATCATCCATTGAGAGAAGATATAGCTGTAGCCGATAAAAAGGTGCATACGCCCGCAGATGAAGAAGTTTCGTTTCAAATGAATAGAGAGTCTATTGTTCTTTTGAAAAATGAACAGCATCTACTTCCAATAGACGTGAATAAATACAAACGAATTTTGGTTACGGGACCAATGGCAGAAGCAACAAATTATACGACAAGTCGCTATGGACCTTCCAATAATCCGATCACAACCATCAAAGATGGGATTATAAATTATGGAAAAACAAAGGCACTTCGGGTTGATTATACCAAAGGTGTAGATGTCGTGGATAAAAACTGGCCTGAGAGTGAGATTATTCCAACAGACTTGTCCGGCGAGGAGCTGGAAAAGATGGCCGAAGGTGTTCGTCTCGGTAA
Organism: Sphingobacterium multivorum; assembly: GCF_039511225.1. Lineage (NCBI taxonomy): Bacteria > Pseudomonadati > Bacteroidota > Sphingobacteriia > Sphingobacteriales > Sphingobacteriaceae > Sphingobacterium > Sphingobacterium multivorum. Next base: position 5,089,636 of record NZ_CP154261.1, on the reverse strand, counting down.
CGAATCTGATCTGATCATAGCAGTAATGGGCGAATCAGAGCGAGAAGTCGGTGAAAGTCGGTCGCGATCAGATCTAAATTTGCCAGGCAAGCAACGCGACTATTTAATAAAATTGAAAGAAACAGGCAAACCTATTGTGCTGGTACTTGTCAATGGTCGCCCACTTACTGTCAATTGGGAAAATAAGTATCTACCTGCAATTGTGGAGAGTTGGTTTCTTAGTAATCAGTCGGGAAATGTTCTTGCCGAAATGCTGTTTGGAGGGTATAGCCCTAGTGGAAAATTGCCCATTTCATTTCCAAAGTCTGTAGGACAGGTTGAAATGAATTTTCCGACCAAGCCCGCTGCACAGGCGGGGCAACCCGGGGTCGGACCCAATGGGTGGGGAAATAGTAGGGTTGTTGGCTTTTTATACCCTTTTGGATATGGATTAAGCTACACAGATTTTAGTTTTTCAAATTTACAACTCACGAAGAAACAGATCAGACCATCAGATTCCCTCACAGTTACGGTTGATGTTGAAAACATAGGAAAGAGGAAGGGAGCCGAAGTTGTTCAGCTGTATATCAAAGATGTGCTGTCTTCAGTAACAACTTATGAAATGGATTTACGTGGGTTTGAAAAAATTGAACTTAATCCAGGGGAAAAAAGGACCATACGGTTTACCATACTACCGGCCCACCTGGAACTTTTGGATCAGCACAATAACTGGACAGTTGAACCCGGCAAATTTGAACTATTTATCGGTAATTCTTCTGTCAATCTTCCGCTTAAGGATTCATTTGAAGTGGTCAATTAGGTTTAAAATTGCCAGACCACATAGATGACGGATGGCAGTCCTTTCTTAGGACTAGGGGATAAAAAAAGGATTCAGCAAAACCTATTTGCTGAATCCTTTTTTATTGTATCAAATAGCTGTGATTACATGGCCTCTGCCACTACTTCAGTCACTTCTGGAACCATGCGTTTCAACAATCCCTCAATTCCTGCTTTTAATGTGATCGTCGAAGATGGACAACCACTGCAAGAACCTTTTAGTTCAACTGTCACAATACCTTCGTTGAAGGATTTATAATGGATTGCTCCACCATCTTGTTCAACAGCAGGTCTCACATAATCATGTAATACTTGTTGTATCTTCACTTCAGTTTCAGTCCCTTCAAAATTAACCTCTGTATCGTGGTGTACCGTTTTTACAGCAAGTTCAGACTCTACAGCACCTTTTACAAAGTCTTTTAGCAAAGCTTCAATGTCTTCCCATTCCGCATCTTCAGTTTTGGTAATGGTCACGAAGTTACTTGCAAAAAATACCCCATTGACAAAGTTAAATTTGAATAATTCAAGTGCAAACGGTGAATCTTGTGCTGCTTCTTTATTTGGATAATCTACACTACCGTTGATCAACAATTTGTTGACCAAGAACTTCATTGTAGAAGGATTGGGTGTAGACTCTGTATATACGTTAATCGTAGCCATGTATTATCTATTTTTATTCCAAGCAAATATAGGTCAAAAGAAGCTTTCTTAAGGTCATCTATAAGTAAAAGCTTATAAAGTAATACCTGTGTAGTTCGAAGGACTGATTGCTTTTAGTTCCGCCTTAACTTCCGCTGATACATTTAGATTATCGACAAATGTCGCTATCGTTTCTTTCGTAACATGTGTGTTGGTACGTGTTAGGTCTTTTAAAGCTTCATACGGCTTAGGATAGCCTTCCCTTCTTAATATAGTTTGTAGTGCTTCTGCAACAACAGCCCAATTATTTTCCAGGTCATTGGCCAACGCCTGTTCGTTTAAGATCAATTTGCGTAACCCTCTCAAAGTTGATTTAATAGCAATTAGGGTATGTGCAAATGGAACACCAATATTACGTAATACCGTAGAATCTGTTAAATCCCGTTGAAGACGGGAAACAGGTAACTTCGCTGAAAGGTGCTCGAAAATTGCATTTGCAATACCTAAATTTCCTTCTGCATTTTCAAAGTCAATCGGGTTGACTTTATGTGGCATAGCCGAAGAACCGATTTGACCGGCAGTAATTTTTTGTTTAAAATATTCCATCGAAATATATGTCCAAATGTCACGGCATAAATCGATGACAATATTGTTGATCCGTTTTAAGGCGTCACAACTTGCCGCAAAGTTATCGTAGTGCTCAATTTGCGTGGTCGTTTGTGAACGGTCTAAGCCCAAGATATTGTTGACGAAATTATTTCCAAAATCGATCCAATTTGTCGCTGGATATGCAACGTGATGTGCATTAAAATTACCAGTCGCACCACCAAATTTAGCTGAATACGGTACTTGATGTAATAGTTGCAATTGACGTTCAATACGTTCAATGAAAACATAGAACTCTTTGCCCAAACGAGTTGGAGATGCTGGCTGTCCATGGGTACGTGCCAACATCGGGATTTCTGACCACGAAGTTGCCAAAGATTTCAATTCATGAAGCAATTCTTCGATTGCAGGTGTATAACTCTCTTTAATTGCTTCTTTCCAGGAAAGTGGAATGGCTGTATTATTGATATCTTGTGAAGTCAAACCAAAATGAATGAATTCAAGGTAGTCCTGTAATCCTAATTTTTCAAATTGATCTTTTAGAAAATACTCAACAGCTTTAACATCATGGTTCGTAACTTTCTCTGTGTTTTTGATCCAAATGGCATCTTCTTCAGAAAAATTCCTATAGATATCCCGTAATTTTTCATTTAGTGTTTTGTCAAACTGTTGCAATTGAGCGATACCAGACTCGCTTAATGCAATAAAATATTCGACTTCTACGCGTACACGATATTTGATTAAAGCAAATTCGGAAAAAAATGCTGAAAGTTCATTAGTATTATTGTAATAGCGTCCGTCAATAGGCGTAACTGCTGTTAAAGATGATAAAGCCATAGATTGAATGATTTTTGGCAAAGGTAAAAAAATGCTTGGAGCTTAGCAATTTAATTGGTGTAGATATAAAAAAAGCCTCCTTGTTGAAGGAAGCTTTCTATACGGTGTAAATTCTTTTCAGAGAATTAGTGAGCAGCTTTAGTTGAATCAACTTTAGCAGCAGCTGAATCTACAGCAGATTTTGCTGAATCTACAGCAGTTTTTGCTGAATCCAATTGAGTGTTAGCTGAATCTAAAGCAACGTTAGCTGAATCAGTAGCAGCGTCAGTTTTTTTAGCAGTTTCACCACATGATGCGAAAGCCAATGTTAAAGCTAAACCTAAGAAACCGAATTTGAATGCGTTTTTCATTTTATTAAAATTAAAATATTTTTAAATCTTGTTATTTAGGAGTTAATACCATTAAACAAAAAAGGTAACCCCGGTATTTCTTTTTTTGAAAAAAAAAGAAAGGCCTTTCGTAAAAAAGGCCTTCCAAAAGCTCTATTCAGTCCTAAATTATTTTTTAGTAGCAGCTGAATCAACTTTAGCAGCAGCTGAATCAACTTTAGCAGCAGCTGAATCAACTTTAGTAGCAGCTGAATCTAATGTGTTAGCAGCTGAATCAACTAAAGCAGAAGCTGAATCTGCAGCACCTTCAGCTTTTTTCTCTGAATTGTTACAAGATGCGAAAGCTACAGTTAAAGCTAAACCTAAGAAACCGAATTTTAATGCGTTTTTCATTTTCTAATTTTCTAATTTAAATTGAAATAATTTTCTTTTTCATCTCTTAATACACGTAACCAAAAAAGGTAACCCAAAAAATAATATTTTTTTGAAAATATTATTAACAGGCTGTTTTTAAGTGTTTTATAGTTGTGTATTTTATTCGAAACTTCCCTGATTCCAATATTTTATTGATAAGATATCGTGCGATATAAGGTAAGTTGCTGTCCATTCGTTTATTTACCGGAGAATTCCATATTTGTCAATTTGTATCATGCCGTTTCCAAACAATTTTCGATTATTTTTCTTATTTTAAGAAGTAAACACTTAAAAAGAAATTGCAATTATGTTTGATAAAGTAAAGAATATAATGGATTTGGCAAAATCAATAGACTTTGGCAAATTGGAGGAAATATCGAAGAAAGTGGATTTGGGAGCAGTAATGGATGCCGTATCAAAAATGGATGATAAGCAGCTGCATGGTTTAATGAAAATGCTGAGTGCGGGAAAAGAAAAAAAGGAATTACCGCCTATTAATGGTGATTTCTATGCTATGGATAGTAAATTAAACGATTCAGACCGCGCATTGCAATTGAAGGTGAGGGAATTTATGGAGACCGAAGTCAAGCCAATTGTCAATAAATATTGGTTAAGAGATGAATTTCCGTTTGAAATTATACCGAAACTAGCCGCTTTAAATATTTGTGGCTATACCTATGATGGGTATGGCTGTATGGGGGGGAGTTCTTTAATGGAAGGAATCATAGCGGCCGAGATAGCTCGTGTCGACGCATCTGTTGCAACCTTCTTTGGTGTACAGAGTGGTTTGGCCATGGGATCGATTTATATTTGTGGATCCGAAGAACAAAAACAGGAGTGGTTGCCCAACATGCAGAAAATGCAAGTGATTGGTGCTTTTGGTCTAACCGAACCCGAAGTAGGGTCGGGAGCAGCGGGCGGATTGACCACAACCTGTAAGAAGACCGCCGAAGGCTGGGTGTTAAATGGTCAGAAAAAATGGATCGGGAACTCCACCTTTTCGGATATCACCATTATTTGGGCTAGGGATCTTGATGATGGAGAGGTTAAAGGTTTTATCGTACGAAAAGATAACCCAGGTTTTTCCGTAGAAAAAATTAAAGATAAAATGGCTTTGCGTATTGTACAGAATGGTCTTATTACCTTATCGAATTGTATCGTTCCAGAAAGTGATCGCCTGCAACATGCAAGTTCCTTTAAAGATACGGGAAAGGTTCTTCAGATGACGCGAGCAGGTGTCGCTTGGATGGCTGTAGGATGTGCGCGGGGTGCCTATGAAAATGCCTTGGATTATACACGTAAAAGAAAGCAATTTGGTAAACCAATCGCTTCTTTTCAGCTTATTCAAAATCACCTGGTTGAAATGTTGTCCAATTTAACGGCCATGCAAACGCTTGTCTTCAGATTATCTGAATTACAGGATAAGGGTGAGCTAAGAGATGAACATGCCTCGTTGGCCAAAGTCTTCTGTTCTTTACGTACGAGAGATATTGTTTCCAAGGCTCGAGAGGTTATGGGCGGAAACGGTATTCTGTTGGAATATAATGTCGCACGGTTTTTGGCCGATGCTGAAGCAATTTATTCCTATGAGGGAACAAAGGAAATCAATTCACTCATTGTTGGCAGAAGTATAACTGGATTCAGTGCCTTTGTTTAGGGGGGATCTGGCTGGTCTTTCCAATCCTGTCGCCAAATATCGCTTAATACATAAAAAGGGCCTTGTTTCGTAACAACGCCCTTTTTACTTCATTTGGAGCAAAAAACTAATTTTTTTATTTCCGTTTGAATCGCATAATAGCAATATCTCCCATGATAAATGTCAACGTATTCTCGCTTATGCTAAAGGTATTTACCTTTTCTAAGGTCGAAAAGAAGGTTGCTTCACCATTACCTTCGCAGGCCATTTTTGTCGACATAATGGGGCCAAAATTAATGGTGTTTCCATTCGTTTTAAATGTCATATTGTAGTTATTGCAGCTGCTATTTCCGTTTACTTTACCACTGGATGCATCAAATATCATGGTTGGTTTACGATTGGGATATAGGCCGTCGAAAGCGATCCGTGGGCCGGATATATAATCAAGCTCCCAAGTTCCGCTAAGTTGTTGCTTATTCTCCTGAATCAACTTAAATTTTGCCAGGGGAGCCATTTTCGCTTTGTTCAGACTAAGAATACCATCCTTAACGGTATAATTATCTGCAGCAATCAGGTTTTTGGATAGGGCTTGTTCAATAGACATATCCGGACAGGCCATCATCGTAGACATACCCTGAGCAAATTTAACCTTTCCATTCTTTGATAAAGTCAATTCCCCACCGATGCCATTACATCCTCCACTTGCACTATAACTTTTTTCGTCCAGCTGGAGGTAAGGCATTTTGCCATTGATCTGATCCGCTACAGGCTGTCCATTGATTTCGATCAATTGCCATTTTTTTCCAATTACTGACGATTGGCTACTGTCTGCCTTCTGCTCATTCGCGTTCTTCTTGATTACGGAGCAACTTCCAAGACCAACGCTTAAGATGGCCAATATGGCGATGTTTTTAAAGTTCATATTTTAAATTTTAACCTATTAACACCTTTTTTAACGTTTGGTTTGACAAAGTGCTACAAAAGTTCACAAACAAAAAAGGCTTCCAATTTGGAAGCCTTCTTTATCAGTAGAATAAATCTTACGATTTGTTTTTATTTTGTTGTGCTTGCTGTTGTGCACGCATCATTTCTTCCATTTTTGTTTGGAAGCTCGATTTTTTATCTGCTTTAGGATTCTTTTTATTTTCCTCCAATTTAGCCAAGATTTTTTCATCATTCACCATGGTGCGAATAACCAACTGAGTCAAGAACGTAAATAACGCACTTAAGAAATAGTAGTAGTTCAAACCTGCCGGGAAGCTATTCAAAACAAAGAAGAAAATCAAAGGCATGATATAGCCCATATATTTCATTTGCCCTGTAGCGCCAGATGTAGCGTTGTTATACCAAGTCGTTAACAATGTTGTTAATGTCATCAAGATACACATCAAAGAGATGTGGTTGAATGATCCAAAAATAGGGGCAAATGTAAATAGCGTATCATAGGTTGACATGTCCTTCATAAAGAGGAAGCTCTGTCCTCTCAATTCAAATAAATTTGGAAAGAAGTAGAAGAACGCAATGGTAAATGGCATCTGTAAGACAAGCGGAAGACATCCACCAAGTGGATTCACGCCAACCTGTTTGTACAGTTTCATTTGCTCCTGTTGCATCAACATTTGATTGTCTTCACCTACTTTTGCTTTGATTTCATCCAGCTGCGGTTTTAATACGCGCATTTTCGCCATAGAGACATAAGACTTGTAGGTCATTGGCGAAAGAATCAATTTCAACATCAATGTCAATAAAAGGATAACGATACCATAGCTCATATGGAAACCATCCAGGAAGTTAAATACAGGTACTGTAATCCATTGGTTGATCCAACGCATAGGTCCCCAACCCATATTGATAATCGATTGATAGTCATTTCCCTCGGCTTTCAATACATTGTATTGATTTGGTCCAAAGAAGAAGTTTAGGGAATAATTATTGTCCTTATGATTATCAAATGCTAATTCCGCGTTTGTGTTGTAGAATTTGACAATGTCGGTTTCTGACGCATGTTTTACATCCACTTTTGCATTGACAAAACCATCTTTAGTGCTTAGGATACTAGAGAAGTAATGCTGCTTGAATGCAATCCATTGTACTTTTTTCTCCAATGCTTCATCTGCATCTTTTGATTCGGAAAGGTGATCTACTTTATTATCTTCTTTATAATACAGTGTAGATTTCTGTCTTTCAGATTCTATGTTTTGCTCTTTCTGTCTCAGCGTAGTGTTCCAGTTCAGGGTCAACGTTTTTTGACTCTGCGGAATTAAATTCTGTATTCCTTTTGTGTTAATGTCCAGTCCAACATTATAGCCTTTTCCAGCAATCGAGTATACATATTCAATATATTGATCGGCACTGTAATTTAGTCGGAATTTCACAGACTGTTTACCTTCAGCAGAAACTTGGATATCCGAAGACTCTGTACTGAAATATAAATCATTTGTTGATACATTTTGACCAGCTGCATTAAACTGAAAACCGAACTTGTTGTCCTCACCATCAAAAAGCATTAATGGTTTTCCATTGAAATTCTTCTCGCCTTTTAGTTCTACGGATTGAACCTTGGCGCCTTTTGTACTGATTTTGGCAATGATTTTCTCGTTTTCAATCGTAATGACTTTCTCCGTTCCAAATTTTGTCGCGCCAAAAGGCTTTTTCAGTTCTGCCGAATCAGCAATCACTGCTGTTTGTGCTGCTTTGGCTTTAGCGGTAGAGTCACTTTCGGCAGGCAGTCCTTTTTCGGTACGCGCTTTAGCTTCTTGCCTCGCTTTTTCTTGTTTGATTTCTGATTCTGAAGGCTTCATCAGGTAAAAAGAACCAGTGATGATAGCAAACATCAGGACCAAACCAATTAGGGTATTTCTATCCATTTTTAATAATTAAACTTAATTAATCGTATCCTTCTATTACTACTTTGATTTTTTGTTGGCCAAAGCAGCGGCTACAAAGCTAACAAAAAGTGGGTGAGGATTTGCAACAGTTGACTTTAATTCTGGATGAAATTGTCCGGCAACGAAAAATGGATGGTTTTTCAATTCGACAATTTCAACTAATCCAGTCTCCGGATTGAATCCTGAAGCAATCATTCCAGCTGCTTCATATTGTTTTAAATAGTCATTGTTAAATTCATAACGGTGACGGTGTCTTTCAGAAATTTTTGTTTTACCATAGATGGCAAAGGCCTTAGTTCCTTTTTTAATTTCACAGTCGTAAGCCCCTAAACGCATTGTACCGCCCATATTGGTGATATTTTTTTGTTCTTCCATCAAATTGATGACCGGATTGCTCGTGGTGGCATCCATCTCGAAACTATTAGCGTCTTTCAGACCCAATACGTTTCTTCCGAACTCGATGACCGAACATTGCATACCTAAGCAAATGCCAAAGAACGGAATATTGTTCTCACGTACATATTGAATAGCATTTAACTTACCGTCCAAACCGCGTTCGCCGAATCCTGGAGCAACCAAAACACCGTCCATGCCTTTTAACTTTTCAGCGACATTTTCCTTGGTAACACTTTCAGCTGCAATATAACTTACTTTTACTTTACATTCATTTGTCGCACCTGCATGGATAAATCCTTCGATAATGGATTTGTAAGCATCTGGTAGTTCAACATATTTTCCGACTAAGGCAATATTAACTTCACTAGTTGGGTTTTTGAGCTTGCCAAGGAAGTTCTTCCAATTTTCTAGATCAGGCTCATTTTTGTTGGAAAGTTTTAGTTTGGTTAATGCTGTTTTATCAAGATTCTCCTTCAGCATCAATAAAGGCACATCATAAATTGTTGATGCATCGATAGACTCTACGACGGCGTTGATGTTGACATTACAGAATTGCGCTAATTTTTTACGGATTTCCTGTGATAATTTATGTTCAGTACGGCATACTAGAATATCAGGTTGAACACCGTATTCCAATAATGTTTTTACTGAATGTTGCGTAGGTTTAGTTTTAAGCTCACCAGCAGCAGCCAGATAAGGGACTAAAGTCAAATGGATAACCAGCGAATTATTGGCTCCTAATTCCCAGCGAAGTTGTCTTACAGCTTCCACAAATGGTAAGGATTCAATATCACCCACGGTTCCACCCAATTCAGTGATGATAATATCATATTCACCAGACTCACCCAAGAGTTGCATTCTGCGTTTTATCTCATCTGTGATATGAGGAATGACTTGAACGGTTTTTCCTAAATAGGCACCTTCACGTTCTTGTTGGATAACGTGTTGATAGATGCGTCCTGTCGTGACGTTATTTGCTTGTGAGGTAGGGACGTTCAGGAAGCGCTCGTAATGACCTAAGTCAAGGTCTGTTTCAGCACCATCTTCCGTAACATAACATTCTCCATGCTCATATGGATTTAATGTTCCTGGGTCGATGTTAATGTAAGGGTCGAATTTTTGAATGGTAACTTTATAGCCACGCGCTTGGAGAAGTTTAGCAAGGGAGGCAGCAATAATACCTTTCCCCAACGACGAAGTAACGCCGCCCGTAACAAAAATATATTTAGTCATAACAATTAAAGGATTTTCAATTTTATGTGGTCAAAATGACCAATAATAGTTGCTTTATGTACGGGATACAAAGATAGCAATTTTTATTCAAAATCAGAATTGAAGATCGCTCGAATAATTAAATTAAAAATAGATGTTACCTTGGCTATCGATTGTTGTCTTTAGTGTAGGCTGTGCTTTTGACTTAATTTCAATACGATAGAAATTAGTGCTATTTGAAAATACAATCTCATAATTTTTGTGCTCATTTATAATTTCAGGATATAATTTGCTTAACTCCTGAATTGACGTTGCATAGCGTTTTTTATCGTTTCTATAGATCTGTTGCAGGTAAAAGATATTCCAGGTAACTTTTTCGAGCGCGAGGAATTGCTCATCGATAGGTTGATGGTTTGTATCGTTAACAAATTTTATATGTCCCCATCGCTCAGGGTAATGCATATTAACGAGGCCGATTGGAGACCATACCCAGTTCTCTTCCGCGAGCGTCTTACCCCTGTTGTCTTTTCTCTTGCTATAGATAGTTTCGGTATTGTCATAATGCCACTGAACGCGTGAGAAGTTTATCTTCCAGGTTTCATTTGCTTTGATCTGATTTCCTTCGCCAAAGTATTTTAGACTTTTTACAGGTATTTTCATTTCCACAGTCCAAAATTCATCCTTGTCTTGTGGATTGTTGATGGACCCGGCATGATAGACTGCAGTTTCAATATCTTTTGTGTCCCAATTTAGATTAGCCCTACCGCCAAAGCGATAAGGTTTAGTCATCAAAAGATCCATAACTGTATTTAATGCATTTATTTCAATCTCTATATATTCCGGAGAGAATAGATTTGGCTTGAGAAAGATCTCAAAATCATTGTCATGATAGATGATTGTATCTTTCTGTCTTAAATATCCTTTGATATGAGGTTCTTGAAGCTTGGCAAAAAGATAAAGATTTTCTTTATCCCAAAGCATCTTGACTTGCGTCTTAAAAGTAGGAACAGGCTTATTTAATCCCTCAATATCCTTAAAAGAGTCTGTCCATGGCGCTTTTGACCAGGAAGCCTCATCGTCCTTTCCGTCAATCGTGATTGCATCTGTTGCTGGGTGTACATAATAGGTTTCAGGGCGCGACTGTAACTGAAGAAATTCATTCAGATTCCGTTGTGCAAAAGTAAAGGTCGAATAGCTTATAAAAGCAAGGATAAAAGCTATAATTCTCATCAAGATACAGTTTGATTTTTAACGGCAGCAAAGTGAAGATGGAACAAAATTAGGATTTTTTTACTATTGTGATCATCTACGATTCTACCTTTCAGATACGAAGCTAAAAGTAAGTAAAATGTTTTAGCGCGGCAAAGAGGAGGGGGTGATTTTAGGAAACAATATATAATTGTCCTAAATTTATTACAGAAGCAGTGGTTTGTATGACCTGCGTTTTGGAAGCTACGGGCGATAGGGCATAAAAAAAGGCTTTGAATGATTTCAAAGCCTTTTTTTATGCCGTGGTAGTCGTAATTAGATTCTTTTCGATTTAATACGAGCAGCTTTACCAGTAAGGCCGCGTAAATAGAATAATTTCGCGCGACGAACTTTACCGTAGCTGTTTACTTCAATTTTTTCAATGTTTGGTGAGTTTACAGGGAAAATACGTTCAACACCTACACCGTTTGAGATTTTACGAACGGTAAAAGTAGCGTTAGCACCTTCGCTGTTTAATTGAATTACTACACCTTGGTACACCTGTACACGCTCCTTATTTCCTTCGCGAATTTTATAATGAACGCTGATGGTATCTCCAGCTTTGAAAGCGGGAATTTCATTCTTTACTACCGCTTGTTCTTCTACAAATTTTACTAAATCCATGATTTCGAGTAATTATTAACGATTTATATCCTGTAAAAATCGGAATGCAATATTACGACTTATTTTCTGAATATAAAAATACTTTTTTAAAAAACTATTGACTGATATTCAAATCGGATGCAAAGATATGAAAATGAAACGGATAATCTAAAGATATTTTGAATATTCCTTTGTAGGCTATGTGGAGTGGTTTTTTGATTGCTAAATACAACGGAATATATTCTTTTGATAAAAATATTCTGCAATCAATCAGTCGTTTAGTGATTAATTTTCTATAGGGTGTTGACAAAGTCAAAAAATGATTCGATATTTGTGCCACACAAAACAAAGGTGATACCTTTTCGGGGTGTAGCGTAGCCCGGTATCGCGCCACATTTGGGATGTGGAGGTCGTAGGTTCGAATCCTGCCACCCCGACTTAAAAGCTCTAACGAAAGTTAGAGCTTTTTTTGTATCTACTTTTTATTCGTCCCGTAAGCTGTTTATCGGATTAGCTATCGCTGTGCGGATAGCTTGCCAGCTTACCGTAATTAATGCGATACCTATTGTTACTAGTCCCGCCAGCACAAACATCCACCATTGGATTTCGATGCGGTAAGCAAAATCTTCCAACCATTTGTTCATGGTTAGCCAGGCGATGGGGGAGGCAATTATCAAGGCAACTAATACGGGCTTTATAAAATCTCTCGACAGTAATGTAGTAACGCCCGACACCGAAGCACCAAGTACCTTACGGATTCCGATCTCTTTGTTTCGTTTAGCGGCCGTAAAGGAGGCTAAACCATATAGGCCTAGACAAGCAATAAATATGGCTAATCCTGAAAAAAGACCAAGTATACGTTGTTGCCGAAGATCGGTTTTATACAGTGTATCGAATTTTTGGTCCAAAAAACTGTATTCGAACGGATATAATGGGGCTGCTTGCGCAAATGCGGTTTTAATAGTTTTTAACGCTGCTGGAAAATCTTTTGTATTTAACCGGATAAGGGCTACTCTAAGATCAGTAGAAGGTGAAATCACGAGCGCGTCCATGTTTTCTTTTAGGGAAAGGAAATTAAAGTCGTCTACTACACCAATGATTGTCCTGGGGGATTGATCCCTGATTGTATTTTTTATCCATTTGCCAATGGCCTGTTCGGGGGTAAATCCAAGCATTGATGCCGCGGTACGATTAACTAACACAGCACTAGTGGAGTCGGTTGGATGTTGTGTTGAAAAGTTTCGGCCTGCAATTATTTTGAGTTTCAGTGTATTTACATAGTCAAAATCAGTGAATTCTGTCCTTGATTTCCACTTCTCACCGTTTTTTCCTTCGACCTCGAACGTGTGGCCATCGAAGAAACCGCCAGGTTCGCCGGACATAAAGGAGACCGATGCGATGTCGCTGCTCTTGGATAATTCGTTCTTGAATGTGCGAAGGTTGTTATACAGTTCTTCATTGTCTATTGGAACGACAACAGTCTGTTGGTCATCATAACCAAGCCCCAGTTCTTTTACATATTTCATCTGTTTAGTGATAATAAGGGTGCCGATGATCAGTAAAATAGAGATGCTGAATTGGAACACCACTAAAATATGGCGGAACAGGACGCCGCCTTTGCCTAAACGTAATTTACCTTTTAATGCCTGTATAGGGGAGAAGGTTGAAAGGTATAATGCAGGGTAACTTCCAGCTACTATGCCTACTATAAAGATAACCGCAATTAAAAAAATATAGATCGCCCAAGAATTCCATGGGACTGTCAAGGTGTAGCCCAGTAACTGATTATAAATAGGCATGAATAATTGCAATAGGCACATGGCGAGTGTGCAGGATATGGTGGTTAATAAAATGGATTCTCCTATAAACTGTCCCATTAATTGCAGACGCTGTGCGCCAAGTACCTTTCTTAAACCAACTTCCTTCGATCGGTCAACAGCACGTATTGTTGAGAGATTCATAAAATTGATGCAGGCGATAACCAATATAAGTATGGCGATGGATAGAAAAATGTAAATGACCTTTTTATCGCCATGTTTTGCACTGTCAAATGCGCTATGGGATTCCAGGTAGACGTCTTGTAGCGGTGTTAGTGCAAGATCAAAATGAATACCCATGTTTGTAGAAACTGCTTTCATGTGTCGGTTCATGAAATCGGGGAACTGATTTTCCAAATGCTTAGCATCTTTATGTTTGTCAAGTAAGAGGTAAGTAAATAAATTGTTGTTTTGCCAAGCTTTAAAGGGTTCGGTATCGAGGTAATTGGATAAGGGGATAATGAGATCAAAATCCAGATGTGAATTGACCGGAAGATCTTTAGCGATCCCAGTAACAGTTAATTGTTTATTTTTATCAAGCTGCAGTATTTTACCGATCGGATTTTCATTTCCAAAATATTTCTTCGCAGTTGTTTCCGTGAGCACAACACTTGTTGGATTTTTTAAAACAGTCGTTGGATTCCCTTTGATCAGCGGAAAACTAAATAGTTCAAAGAAATCGTCATCTGCAATAAAGAGTTTCTTTTCATTAAATGCAATGTTGCCAACAGAGAATAAGCCATTGGCAGGCATTACCCGTACGGCTTTTTTGATATCATCGGGATAATCGGTTAATAAGGCCGTGGCATAGGGGGCAGATAAATAAGGGGCACGGTCCTTGGTGTTGTCAAAACCACGCATGACCCGATAGATGTGGTCTCCTTGGCTGTGAAACCTGTCAAAGCTAAACTGATTGGCGATAAATAGAAATATCATCGCGCAGACGGTGATGCCTATTGTTAAGCCAAGGATATTGATAAAGGAAAAAACCTTGTTCTTAATAAGATTTCTCCAGGCGATTTGGAAATAGTTCTTTATCATACTTTTCGTTATAAGTGTTCATTTTGACCTTATCGTAATCCATCCTGTTTTAGGATAGTCTGAGTACTATAAAAAAATGAATGTTCAAGGGGGCGGTTTCAAAAAAGCTGCCAAAGGGTTAACGTGTTTTTAATCAGTAGATTGTGTTCTTTTCTTTTGTGATTTAAGTGTTTGGATTCGAACACTTCATGTTCATATCCGAACATGCTCGGATTAAGGTTGAGCGGTTAAAACGATATTATTTGTAGGTGAGTGCTTCCTCGAAGTAGCCAATATTGGGAATAGCATTGGATTCTGATGTATAGGGAGAGCGATGTGTAATACACAAAGGCTATGTCGCAATGTAACAACTTGTTAGTTTTATTTTATGTTTTTCATTTGCAAATAATTTGTAAGAACCGTATATTTGTGCCACACAAAAACAAAGGTGATACCTTTTCGGGGTGTAGCGTAGCCCGGTATCGCGCCACATTTGGGATGTGGAGGTCGTAGGTTCGAATCCTGCCACCCCGACTAGAAAAGCTCTGACGAAAGTTAGGGCTTTTTTTGTTTCATAGCAGGGTGAGCACCTGCGACTTTTAAGATACTAAGAGGTTCGACCTGTAGGAGACTCAGCCAAGACCAATCAATCCCGCTATTTTAGCTAGCTAAGTGTTAACTTCTCTTTTCAGGCTGGTCAAACTGGTTCTTATACTTATTTTAGATCGAAAAGGACACGTGTTTTTAATGCTTTGTAAATTATTTTGCAATAAATCAATCTGTTAGATTCTTTGTGAAGAATATTTTTGAAAAAAATATATTTTTAATGTACTTTTGTGCCACACAAAACAAAGGTGATACCTTTTCGGGGTGTAGCGTAGCCCGGTATCGCGCCACATTTGGGATGTGGAGGTCGTAGGTTCGAATCCTGCCACCCCGACTAGAAAAGCTCTGACGAAAGTTAGGGCTTTTTTTGTTTCAGGGTAGGGACCGACCTGCGACCCGGTACATTCTTTGTGTTTTTTAACATTATATCCTTGTAAACCCGCTGTTAAACAGTTAAATTGCTTGAAATTTATTATCAACTAGAATATAAACATAAATAATATGAACAGAAAAGCGGCATTTCTTTTAGGAATTTTGGCCTCTTGTGCATTACCGCAAGTTACATTTGCTAACCATTCCACTGGAGAATCTATTTATTATCAACAGGACGTAGAAGGCAAAGAGCTGATTGGCCGATGGGATATCGAAGTAGATATTAATGGTACTCCTGCACCATCGTGGCTTGAGGTGAAATTGTCGGGTTATAGAACTTTAGTCGGTCATTATGTGAGTACTTCCGGAAGTGCCCGCCCAGTTTCTCAGGTGTTTTATGAGAAAGGGAAGTTCAAATTTGCCATCCCACCGCAATGGGAAGGTGGAAAGATGAACCTGAGCGTGGAAGGCGAGATCGTTAATGGTGTATTGCAAGGGACGATAACAGAACCTGATGGAAAAACATATCGCTTTAAAGGTGTTCGTGCTCCAGAGCTGAAACGAACAGCTGCAGTAAAATGGGGTAAACCTATTCAACTTTTCAATGGCAAGGATCTGACCGGATGGAAAGCTACTGGTAAAACGAATCAATGGGTGGTGAAAAACGGTATCCTGACCAGTCCGCAATCGGGTTCTAATTTGGTCTCTGAGCAAAAATTTGAAGATTTTAAATTACATGTTGAATTTAAAATTCCAGCGGGAAGCAACAGTGGTGTCTACTTGAGAGGCCGATATGAGGTTCAGATAGAGGATAGTCCTAAAGACGCACATCCTAATGCAGTACTTTTTGCGGGGGTATACGGCTTCTTGGCTGCAAATGAAATGGTCAACAAGGGGGCCGGAGAATGGCAAACCTATGATATTACGTTAGTGGGCCGTCTTGTCACAGTTGTGGCAAACGGTAAGACGGTGATCAGTAACCAAGAGATTCCCGGTATAACCGGTGGTGCATTAGATAGCAAAGAGGCAGAGCCGGGGCCAATTTATTTCCAAGGGGATCACGGTCCAGTGGAATTCCGAAAAGTAATTATTACTCCAGCTATTAAATAGCATAACATTATGCGAAGGCTATCTGAAAAGGTAGCCTTTTTTAAATCCCTATGACAACGACTACAATGTCTTCATTCTGGTAAGAAGTATAATATCGTTCAATGGCACCCTGAGCCTTGTACTCTTGCAACTCTTCAAAAACCAATTTTTTTAACATTCCTTTTCCCTTGCCGTGAATAAACTTTATTTCGTTCATTTCCCAATAAATAGCTGCGTCTAGGTTAGAACGCATAAAATCCATGGATTCCTGTAAGAGCTCCTCTGGTGAATAGTCTTCCCAATCTTCAAGGAAGGCGTCGGTGTGTAAGTCAACGATAGCTGGTGGTTTGCGCATTTCTCCATATTTTACAATGCTGCAAAAGTAGAATAAAAGAGCGACTTAATAGGTCAAGTCGCCAACGAAATAAATCGCATGGGCAAATTTTTCATGCCATTTTTTGATAATAGCTGCAATTTCATATTCTTCCTCATCAGCATGGTTGAGCATAAGTAACTCGACCGATTGGAGGAGCTGTTTGAGATCTAGAAAATAACCATCGAAATCCCGGAACGCAGACACTGTGTCCCGGATAAGCAACATGGCATCATGTCGAAGTGTAATCATATCATGACGTGAAGATATTCGGTCCAGCAGCCATTCCTTTTGGAAATTGGAATCAATATGTCTATTGCAAGCCTGATTAAAAAGCAATTCAAATTCAACAATTTGGTGCTTAAGGTCATATATAGTCTTTTGGAGCTCTTCAAAAGTACTGATGATCTTTTCTTGGGTCTCCATGTTTTTTGATATAATTGCCATGATATTTTACTTAATAATGTATACGCTTGGTTTTTAGTTATTTAAATAAAAGCATGTAAGGTATATACAAATAGGTCAGCCGAATGTTTTATCGGTCTAAAATTCGGTCGTGATCTGAATAAACGTTGTAGAGCCTTGTACTGATCTTATCGAAAGGAAGAGAGTAGGTTATTTGCTTTTTTTTTACGTTATTCGCGTAAATGAAAAATAGCTTAAAGATATAATATAATGAAGGAAAAGGCAATTGGAAATTACCAATTAGAGATCTGTTCAAATTCCGTAGCATCAGCAATTGAAGCCGAACAAGGGGGGGCGACACGAGTAGAGTTCTGTCAAAATCTGGAAAATGGAGGGACTACACCTTCGTTTGGTCAGTTGCAGCTAGTGCGAGGGTTGGTGAGTATTGGTATTCATGCGCTTATCAGGCCACGTGGTGGTGATTTCCTGTATACAGAGACCGAGATCTTGGAAATGATAGCAGACATTCAGTTGTGCAAAGAATTGGGAATAGATGGTGTTGTAATCGGTATTCTGAGCGCAGATGGTACAGTCGATAAAGTGAATACCCTAAGATTGGTGGAGGCTGCGCGTCCCATGCACGTTACCTTTCATCGAGCCTTTGACCGTGTGAAAGATCCTTTTCAGGCCTTAGAAGATGTTATTGAACTGGGGATAGACCGTATTTTGACATCTGGCCTGCAAAATTCTGCTTTAGCTGGAGTTCCGTTACTCAAACAGTTGGTTCAACAAGCTGATGGGCGTATTGTGATTATGCCTGGTGCAGGTGTAGATGCAGCAAATATAGCTCATATTTTAGCACAAACTGGTGCAGTTGCAATACATAGCTCGGCGAAAGAGTTACATGTTTCAAAGATGATGTTTAACCAGACTCAGGTCAATGGAATGGATGAGGCACAGTGGATGAGCTCAAAAGAAAAAGTCCACCAAATGGTGGACCTATTAAAAAGCCTTTAAAGTAGTACTTTAAAGGCTATTAAATTCTTCTTACTATTTAGCTTCTGAAGCTAATTGATTTAAGATAGCATCGTTTTTAACGATTTGGTTGCTAGCTTTCATTTTTGATCTAGAACCTAACTCAACGTTAGTTCCTAATTTCAAAAACTGAACTTCAACACGTGAAACAGTTTTATTTCTTCTATCTTTTCTTTTTAAACGTGTAACTCCCATTTTGATAATATTTTTATTGTTTAAAATAAAACGAGGTCGGAAGCGGATTCGAACCGCTGTAGGAGGTTTTGCAGACCTCAGCCTAGCCACTCGGCCATCCGACCCTATTTTTTTTCCTTTTGAAGGTCTGCAAAAATAAAACTTATAATTGGAATTAAAAAATCTTTATGATAAAACTTTTTCGTTTTTAAGCATCCGACTGAAAACCAAGCTGGTATTTTACATTGACAGATCCTTTGGGAATTTCCAGCACGGATGTATTGTGTAGTTTTCGACATTGGAAAATGAGCTTATTTTGTGATGAGATATTTCGGAAGACATCAGCTCCTTTAAATCTTTGCTGATGAGGCCGTAGCGTAGATGAACTCCATTTACTGTATCTTTTATTGGACAATGTCCAATGGTCTGCCGTCAGATTTTTATCGTGTTTTACTTTGGCAATTAATGATTTATGGATTTTGGAATAGATATTGCAAATGGGAATGTAATAAATCTCATACAGGAAATTATGAGATGAAGTGATAAAAGAAGAAAGTAAATTAAATTAGGAAACATGAAAAAACTATTATTATCTGCAGCAATTTTATTTGGTTCATTAGGAGCTTTTGCACAAGGTGGATTGGGATACGGACTACGTGCGGGTGTAAACATTCCTAAATATTCATTTGAAAATGGAAGTTCTGAATCCAATACAGGATTTTTTGTAACAGGTTATTTGGATGCTCCTATTTCTCCAAACTTTTCCATCCAACCTGGATTGTCATTACAGAATAAAGGTGGAAAATATTCCGCAACAGTCAATAGTGCGACAGGTGAGTTAAAGCAGAGTATAATGTCTTTGGATATCCCTGTTAACTTAGTGGCTAAATTGCCTACGGGTGGATCAGGTAATTTCTTTATCGGAGCTGGACCTTATGTTGGATTTGCGCTTAGTGGTAAGAATAAATTTGAAGCAAGCTCAAATAACTCCAGCGCAAAAAGTGAATGGGATGTGGAGTTTGGTAGTGGCTCTGGAAAGGATTTAAAACGTACGGATTTCGGCGTTAACTTCCTTGCAGGTTATCAATTAACGAATGGTTTTCAGATCAATGCTGGTTATGGTTTAGGTTTAACCAACTTAGCACCTAACAGCGGTTCGATCAAAAACCGTGTTTGGTCTGTAGGCATCGGCTTCGGACTATAAGAAATATAAGTACTTAAACTTATTATGAGGAAAGAGTCCCTGCATTTGTGGGGACTTTTTTATTGCATTAAACTTAAGTCGTCCGAAATTGTTATTTTTATTCAAAAGATTGCTGCATGAAAAGATTTCTCCCTTTACCCTTTTATGTTAAGTTGGCCTGCGTACTCATCAGTATCCTTTTATTGGGGTATTTGGCTAAAATAGGTGATACCATACTTATTCCCATGATTTTGGGCCTGTTGTTTTCGTTGTTGCTGATTCCGCTCAGTAATTTTTTGGAGCGGAAGCTGCGGTTTCCAAGGACACTTGCCGGTATCATAAGTGTTATTTTATTTTTCGGTGTGCTAGGTTATGGGCTTTTTCTATTGGCTTCTCAGCTTACGCTTCTTAAGGAGGATTTCCCGGCCTTTAAGCAACAGATTATGGACGGTGTGGGCAATTTACAGACCTGGGTGAGCCAACAGTTCGGAATTCAGCATAAAGATCAGATTGATTTTATCAATAAAACAGCCTCAAAATCCGTTGATTCGGGAACTTTGTTTTTAGGAACTGCATTGGTTTCCCTTTCATCGATGTTTATTCTGTTTGTCTTTACCTTTCTTTACACATTCTTCCTACTAATATATAGGGGACATATTGTCAAGTTTCTTTTATTTGTCAACCGCGTAGAGGACCGGCCTATTGTTCTGGACGTCGTTCAACAGGTTCAGTATGTCGTCAAAAAATATCTGATTGGCCTACTGATCCAAATGAGCTTGGTTTCCCTTTTGGTCTTTATTGTCCTTTCCTTGATTGGGGTAAAATATAGTTTGCTTTTGGCATTGATCACTGGCGTATTCAATGTGCTGCCTTATGTTGGTATTTTCTCCTCAATGCTTATCATTGCCATTCTGACGTTTGCTACATCCTCTTTTACCCATGTTGTCTTGGTGATCATAGCCCTTATTGTTGTGCATATGATAGACAGTAATTTTATCGTGCCGAAGATTGTTGGTTCTAAGGTTAAAGTTAATTCGCTGTTTGCTATGCTCTCCATCATCATTGGTGAAATGATCTGGGGAATTTCGGGCATGTTTCTGGCCATTCCAATTCTGGCTATCGTTAAGATTGTGATGGACAGGATCAAAGAACTTAAACCATGGGGCTTTCTTTTAGGGGAAGAAGATAGTAAAGATGAGGTGTATAAGGATTTATTTGGTACGTTAAATCCTCTTGAAAAGAAGATTATAGAGGAAAATGAGCAGAAGTCGTAGTTTTCCTAGAATTGAAAGTGTAACAGAAAGGTATGATCATTTTGAAGTCTAATACTGAAATTTGAACTAACTTCAGATTGTATAGTGAGGCCAAATCTTCGGGATAAGGTTCGGATATTCCAGTAAGAATGCATTGACAAGGCCATACCGTAACCTACAAATTTCTAGATTTCGACTTGGCGAAAGGATGACTTCCACATCTTGAGGATCTCAGTTTGAATTATGTTGTCAAAATATGCTGGGTTATTTAATACAATTTAAGTATCCAACCTGGGGGTTCTTTACAAGGGAAAGGAAATAAAATTAACGTCAAGGACTTGGCGGAGGTAACTGGTGGCAGTTTAGGAATAGAAGACTCAAAAAGTCAGTTGATGTATATTGAAGTTCCGGTCAATTTTGTATACAGCATACCAACGGGTAATTCTGGTAGTGTTTTCTTAGGGGCAGGTCCTTATGCTGGTGTTGGTATACATGCTAAAGCTACTCGAAGTAATGAGAGCGATAGTGGTAGTTTTAACGATGCTGGTCTTAAAACCTTTGATGCTGGTTTAAACTTTTTAGCAGGATTCAAACTGACAAACGGTTTCTTGATTAATGGTGGGTACGGTTTAGGATTGACGAATATAGTAAAAGGAGCCGAGGATAGTTCTGCTAGAATCGCGTTTTTTCAATTGGAATCGGTTATCAGCTATAATCTGGGGCTAAAATATAAAAAGGGGCTTTTCTTGCGAAAGGCCCCTTCTTTTTTTCAGTGATTGAAATCTATCACACTTTGATTTCTACTTCAACACCTGAAGGTAATTCAAGTTTCATCAATGCGTCAACAGTTTTAGCGTTTGATGAATAGATATCCAACAATCTTTTGTAAGCACATAATTGGAATTGCTCACGTGCTTTTTTGTTAACGTGTGGTGAACGTAATACCGTGTAGATTTTTTTCTCAGTAGGCAATGGAATAGGACCACTAACAACTGCACCTGTAGGTTTTACTGTTTTTACGATTTTTTCAGCTGATTTGTCAACCAAATTGTAATCGTAAGATTTCAATTTAATTCTGATTCTTTGGCTCATAGTATATGATATTATTTAAAAATGACCGCTGATTAGAGCTATTAACAACCAGCGGTCGGTTTATTTTTGAGTTCTATATTATTCTACAGAACCTTTGATTTTACCTTTTGATTTTGCAATCACCTCATCAGCAACGTTACGAGGAGCTTCAGCATAGTGATCAAATTCCATTGTAGACGTTGCACGGCCTGAAGTGATTGTACGTAATTGCGTTACGTAACCGAACATCTCAGAAAGTGGAACCAATGCTTTGATTACTTGTGCACCGTTACGTGAATCCAAACCTTGCATTTGACCACGACGACGGTTTAAGTCACCCATTACATCACCCATGTTTTCTTCTGGAGTCAACACTTCTACTTTCATGATTGGCTCCATTAATACTGGAGAACATTTTGGTAATGCTTCACGGTATGCCATTTTAGCTGCCAATTCGAAAGATAACGAATCTGAATCGACTGCGTGGAATGAACCGTCGATCAAACGAACTTTCATTCCTGAAAGCGGATAACCAGCCAATACACCATTATTTAATGATGCCTCAAATCCTTTTTGAACTGAAGGAATGTATTCTTTCGGAATAGCACCACCCACAATTTCGTTTACGAATTGAAGAGCAGATTTTGTTGTATCGTAATCAGCATCGATAGGAGAGATAACAACTTTGATATCCGCGAATTTACCACGACCACCTGATTGTTTTTTGTATACCTCACGGTGCTCAGTAGAACCATTGATAGACTCTTTGTATGCTACTTGTGGCGCACCTTGGTTAACCTCAACTTTGAATTCGCGTTTCAAACGGTCGATTAGGATTTCAAGGTGAAGCTCACCCATACCTGAGATAACAGTTTGACCAGTCTCTTCATCAGATTTAACAACGAATGTAGGATCCTCTTCAGCCAATTTACCAAGACCAATACCTAATCTATCCACGTCAGCTTGAGTTTTAGGCTCAATCGCTAAACCAATTACTGGCTCAGGGAAAGTCATGGACTCTAATACGATAGGCGCTTTTTCGTCACAAAGTGTGTCACCAGTTTTGATGTCTTTGAAACCAACAACAGCACCGATATCACCAGCCTCGATGAAAGGGATAGGGTTTTGTTTGTTCGCGTGCATTTGGAAGATACGAGAGATACGCTCTTTGTTTCCTGAACGTGTGTTCAATACATAAGAACCTGCATCTAATTTACCAGAGTAAGCACGGATGAAACATAAACGACCTACGAATGGGTCTGTCGCAATTTTAAAACCTAAAGCTGCGAAAGGCTCGCTAACAGATGGTTTACGCTCGATTTCTTCACCAGTATCAGGGTTAGTACCTTTTACAGCCTCTACATCTAGAGGTGAAGGCAATAATTCCATTACTAGGTCTAACATGGTTTGAACACCTTTGTTTTTGAAAGATGAACCACAAACCATAGGAACGATGGAGTTATCCAATACAGCAGCACGTAATGCATTTAAGATTTCGCGCTCAGTCAATGAATCTGGATCTTCGAAGAATTTCTCCATCAAAGACTCATCGTAACCAGCTACTGCTTCCAATAATTTCTCACGGTATTCAGCAACCTCATCCAACATATCATCAGGAATAGGCACTTCAGTGAAGGTCATCCCTTTATCATGCTCGTTCCAAACGATACCACGGTTGTTGATCAAGTCAACCA
Source organism: Sphingobacterium multivorum (assembly GCF_039511225.1). Taxonomy (NCBI): domain Bacteria; kingdom Pseudomonadati; phylum Bacteroidota; class Sphingobacteriia; order Sphingobacteriales; family Sphingobacteriaceae; genus Sphingobacterium; species Sphingobacterium multivorum. The sequence goes on along the minus strand of NZ_CP154261.1, from coordinate 5,065,920 downwards.
CACCTTTGAATGTATCTTCAGCACCGATAGGTAATTGTAAAGCTACAGCATCAGAACCTAACATGTCTTTTACTTGTTTTACAACTTTCAAGAAGTCAGCTCCTGAACGGTCCATTTTATTTACGAAACCAATACGAGGTACTTTGTAACCGTCAGCTAAACGCCAGTTTGTTTCAGATTGAGGCTCAACACCATCAACCGCAGAGAATAAGAAAACTAATCCGTCTAGTACACGTAACGAACGGTTTACCTCAACCGTGAAATCCACGTGTCCAGGAGTATCGATTACGTTTACTTGGTATTTGTTGTTACGGTAGTTCCAAAATACGGTTGTAGCAGCAGAAGTGATTGTGATACCACGCTCAGCTTCTTGCTCCATCCAGTCCATTGTAGAAGCACCTTCGTGAACTTCACCAATTTTGTGGTTTACACCTGAGTAATAAAGGATACGCTCAGTTGTTGTAGTTTTACCAGCATCGATGTGAGCAGCGATACCGATATTTCTAGTGAATTTTAAATCTCTTGCCATAATATTTTTAAGCAACTGGCCATGCATGGCCTTATGTGTTTAAATGTAATGTTAAATAAGTACACCGACCTTGATAAAGGATTGTTCTTTTATCGGAGGTCGGTGTAATCATATTTTTTTGAATGTCTTCAAAATTAGAATCTGAAGTGTGAGAACGCTTTGTTAGCTTCCGCCATTTTGTGCGTATCTTCTTTCTTCTTAACAGCAGCACCTTCACCTTTAGAAGCTGAAATGATTTCTCCTGCTAATTTCTCGAACATTGTTTTTTCACCACGTTTACGAGCGTACGAAATTAACCATTTCATACCCAAAGCGATTTTACGATCTGGACGAACTTCCATAGGAACTTGGAAGTTAGCACCACCCACACGGCGTGATTTAACTTCAACAGCAGGCATAACGTTGTTTAAAGCTTTTTTCCAAGCTTCAAGACCGCTTTCTTGTGTTTTTTGTTCTACTAATTCTACTGCATCGTAAAAAATAGCATAAGCGATAGATTTTTTACCATCTACCATCATATTGTTTACGAAACGTGTTACCTGAACGTCATTAAACTTTGGATCAGGTAAAATGATTCTCTTTTTCGGTTTTGACTTTCTCATTTTTCTTTCCTCCGTTTAATTATTTCTTTTTACCTTTTGCTGGAGCTGCAGCTGCTTGTCCTGGTTTAGGACGCTTAGTTCCGTATTTAGAACGACGTTGGTTACGACCTGCTACACCTGAAGTATCTAATGCACCACGGATGATGTGGTAACGTACACCTGGTAAATCCTTAACACGACCACCACGAATCAATACGATCGAGTGCTCTTGTAAATTGTGACCTTCTCCAGGGATGTAAGCGTTGACCTCTTTTCCGTTTGTTAAACGTACACGAGCTACTTTACGCATTGCTGAGTTTGGTTTTTTAGGGGTAGTAGTATATACACGTGTACATACACCTCTTCGCTGTGGACATGAGTCCAACGCTGGTGACTTACTCTTATCAACCAGAGCTACTCTACCTTTTCTAACTAATTGTTGAATAGTAGGCATTTACCTGTTTTTGTTTATAAATTTTGTACCTTAAATATTTTAAGTTCGCAAAGATACTGATTCTCTTTTGAATATGAAATAGTTAGTGTATAAAATTTAGATTATTTTTTGAATTGGCGCTGCTCTTTTCTGGAATATACCCATGCCCTTCTTTATTACCTCTTCATGCTTCTTTATTATCTCACTATCCTAATGACCTGGTCGCCCTCTCCGGGATTTTTAGCCTGTAGTCCAACATCTTCATCATTTGTACGCTTCCACTATCAAACTAATTTGTCAGCCACTTATGCTGTCATATGTTGCCAAAATTGAAGAGATAACTCCTTATGCTTGGTTGTACAAAAATATAGACGATTTTAGGGGGGGGCGAATAGCCGCTCAATGGGGTGAATAGGTTTTTTCTTATATCTGCCGTAAGCTGTTCTTTCTCTGTGGAATATTCTTTAAAAACAGCCTTTTTTCAAAATTTCTCTTCTACTGGTTTCTGAGTATATTGCCTGCTTTGCCTGTTTTTGCGTTCTGTTTGGCAAAGCGTTTGATAAAAACGTATAAATATTTAGTAGAAACAAATTAATGTATTCAAGTTATGAAAATCAAAATGAAATTAATGTATGCAGTGGTATTGGCCTTGGTCACTTTCGCTTTTGTTGGATGTTCAAAGGACAAAGATGAACCCATCCAAACAGGTGGCAGCATTGATGCAGCTATTGGTACGTATAAAGGTAAAATTAAGATTATTGGTGGGGCCGAAGTCTTTAATCAAATATTGGTGGTTAGCAAGGTTAGCGATAATAAAGTTAAAGTTAGCGCTCAAAATACCGATCTTAAGCTTCCAGTAAGAGAAATTCAGGTTTCGAATAACTATAATATTTCGATTCAAGCTCTTCCAAATGAACCTCAAGGTCAATTTATTTTTACCTTTGAAAATAAAGGGCTGACTTTTTTAGCAGAAAGAACTGAAGCAGGACAGTTGGAATATTCTTTTGACGGAACGAAACAATAACTTTTTGTTTCTTATTCAAATGAAAAAGCGGTATTGAATTTAGTCAATACCGCTTTTTCATGTCTTAAATCCGATTGGGTACGTTTAATAAGCTCGTTGGACCAGTTATGGTAGTTTTATATTAAGACAATAACGTAAAATCAATCTGCCGTTTATCCAGATCCACTTTCTTTACGCGGATTTGAACCTCATCACCCAACTGGAATTTCTTTTTTTTCCTTTGACCAATGATCGCATAGTTCTTTTCATCAAGTACGTAAAAGTCATCGGTGATATCCCGCAGCCTGACCATACCCTCACATTTATTCTCTTCAATCTCTACATACATACCCCATTCTGTAACACCTGAAACAATACCTGTATATTCAGTGCCAATCTGATCCTGCAAGTATTCTGCCTGTTTGTATTTGATCGATGCACGTTCGGCCTCAGCCGCTTTTTTCTCCATTTGGGAAGAATGCTCGGCCATTTTCTCATAATGTTCCGCATTGATTTTGGTACCTCCCTCCAAATAGAATTGCAAAAGACGGTGTACCATTACATCGGGATAACGACGGATAGGGGAGGTGAAATGGGTATAATAATCAAATGCCAATCCGTAGTGACTCGTCTTCTTTGTCGTATAGATCGCCTTGGCCATCGAACGTACAGCAAGCGAAGTCAGCATGTTTTGTTCTTTGCTGCCTTCTATTTTGGTCATCAACGCATTTAAAGATTTAGCCGTTTCCTTGTCCGTTTTGATGGTCAATTTATGACCAAAACGCGCCGCAAATTGAGAGAACGTCGTCAGCGTCTCCGGATTAGGCACATCGTGAAACCGGTATACAAACGTAAGCTTGTTTTTTCCGCGCCCTTGCTTACCGATAAACTCGGCAACCTTACGGTTAGCCAATAACATAAAATCTTCAATCAGCTTGTGCGCATCCTTACGCACTTTGGTATAGACCCCGGTAGGCTTGCCATTTTCATCCAAGGTGAACTTGACTTCCTCACTTTCAAAGGCAATTGCCCCATTTTTAAATTTACGCTCCCGAAGAATATAAGCCAGTTCATTTAATTTCAGGATCTCCTCACTGAAATCGCCCGATTTCGTTTCAATCACCTCCTGTGCTTCTTCATAACTGAAACGGCGGTCGGAATGGATGATCGTGCGGCCAAACCATTGATGGTGTACATTGGCTTTTTCGTCTAATTCAAAAACAGCCGAAAAGCATAGCTTATCTTCATGTGGACGTAAGGAACAAACTCCGTTAGAAAGACGCTCCGGAAGCATCGGGATAACACGGTCCACCAAATAGACCGATGTACCACGGTTAAATGCTTCTTTGTCCAATTCTGTATCGGGTATCACAAAATGCGAAACATCGGCAATGTGAACACCGATTTCATAGTTGCCATTCTCTAATTTTTGAAAGGAGATGGCGTCATCGAAATCTTTTGCATCCGCGGGGTCAATGGTAAAGGTCGTCACGTTTCTAAAGTCGCGTCGCTTGGCTATTTCCTCCTTGCTTATTTTTTCCGAAATCTGATTCGCTTCATCCTCTACTTTTTTAGGGAACTCCAATGGGAAACCATAGTCGGCCAAAATAGCGTTCATCTCGGTGTTATTTTCCCCTTTGGTGCCCAAGACATGTTTGACCGTTCCAACAGGATTTTTGCTCCCGCTAGGCCAGTCAATAATCGACACGACCACTTTTTCTTTGTCCTTGGCTCCATTCAAATTGTCCAAAGGAATAAAAATGTCGTGTAGCATCTTGCGGTCATCCGCAATAAAAAAAGCAAAATTGTTGGAGATGCTGATCGTTCCCGTGAAATCAGTCTTGGCCCTTTGCAGAATTTCAACGACTTCACCCTCTTTTTTGCGGCCGCCTTTTCTTTTTTCGAAGGTATGAACCTTTACAATATCGCCGTGGAGTGCCTGTCTAAGTTTCCGTGGAGCGATATAAATATCATTTTCAAATTCGTCATCAGGAATTACATAGGCAGAACCATCGGCGGTCATATCTACTTTCCCAGTGACATACACTTTGAGTTGCTTCAAATTAAATTTGCCTCTGTCCACCTCAATAAAAAGCCCATTCCTTACATTATCATGTAATATATCGGCGATAGCGACTTTTGAGTCGTTATCCGTGAGGTTCAATTTAGAAGAAACTTGTTTATAGTTGAGCGGCTTATTACCCGATTTTTCGAAGATATCGATAATCAGCTGTGTTAACACCTCTTTATATGGATTTTCTTTTCTTGTTTTCATTCACTTATTATTTATTATTATTCATATACATCGGTCTTCGACAGGCCAATAGATCCTTTGACTGGCTAGGATAATGGATTTCGAAAAACCAGTCTTTACCGCAGATCATGAGTAAGCCATACATCAAGATCGATGCCAATACAAGGTACGAAAAAAACAGCAGTTGACACGACAATAAGAGCTAAACGAAGCACCTTCCGATAGCCAATGTATAGACAGTTTAGCCGAAAAATAATTTTGGATTGGTACAGCCTGATTTACTTTTTGCAATGATTGCACACACCAAGTGCATTTACAGCAATCGCTTCGAGACTAAAGCCTGCTGGGATCGATACTTTCGGTAAGGTCATATCGTCCAGACAGTATACAGAATTGCATACCCGGCAAATGAAATGCACATGTTGATCATGATGATCGTGTTCTGAACAGTTTGTCGAACACATGGCATAAGTCGCCGTACCATGTAGATCAAAGATTTTATGGATAATCCCTTTCTCTTCAAAGCTGGCCAATACGCGGTATAATGTGACCCTGTCTATATCCTTGCCCAGTAATTTCTCCAGTTCTGGCTGCGAAATTGCCGAATCTTTTCGCGAAATGATTTCCAGCACCTTCAACCGGGGTTGGGTAACTTTTAAACTATTTCGTTTGAGAATTTCTGGATATACAGTGTTGGAATCTTCCATGGATTTCTTCGTTAAGCCTTAGATCAAATACAAACTAAGAGAAATTTACGTTTATTTGCAAGTTTAAAAACGATCAGACGGATTTATTCATCGTATTTTTTCCCTTTAAATAGACCAGTAAGGAACAGAAACTGACTGTTTCATTTCTCAGAGATCATTTTTATAGTACAAAAATACGGAATCTCTTAAAAATAAGAAAACCGATAAGTTTAAGATTAGTGTCATCTTACCTATCGGTTTTCGTTATTATATGAAATATAGGAATCTTATTTGCCCGCAGCTTTCGCGTGATCAGCTAAGAATGTCGCTAGACCACTGTCTGTCAAAGGGTGTTTCAATAAAGCCAAGATCGCTGATAAAGGACCTGTCATGACATCCGCGCCGATTTTAGCACATCCCAAAATGTGTGCACTGTGACGTACAGAAGCTGCTAAAATTTGTGTAGGGTAGTTGTAGTTATCATAGATTAAACGAATATCTTCGATCAACGCTAATCCATCTGTAGAGATATCATCCAAACGACCGATAAAAGGAGATACATAGGTTGCCCCAGCTTTTGCAGCCAATAGTGCTTGACCGGCTGTAAATACCAATGTACAATTTGTTTTAATGCCTTTTTTGCTGAAATATTTAATTGCTTTTACGCCATCTTTGATCATAGGGACTTTTACAACAATCTTGCTGTCAAGAGCCGCTAAAGCTTCTCCCTCTTTGATCATTTCTTCATAAGTTGTAGAAATAACTTCAGCACTGACATCGCCATCAACGATTGCACAGATCGCTTTATAATGGTTGATTACGTTTTCATCACCGCTAATACCTTCTTTAGCCATTAAACTTGGATTGGTTGTTACCCCGTCTAATACGCCTAAGTCTTGGGCTTCTTTGATTTGCTCTAGGTTCGCTGTGTCAATAAAAAATTTCATTGTATATGTTATTGAATGATAATTATTTGATTATTCTAATGTTCAAAATAATGACGCAAAGTTATTGATTATATTCCAGTATTGAAGCATTGATTTTCACCTATTGTATCTTTATTTTAGCAAAAAGGAATCTCTTCTCCTAATTTTTTGTTATACTTTTAATATACTATTATCTTTACGTATGCAGGTTTTTCGTTCTCTCCATTATAGAAATTTCCGTTTACATGTTATAGGACAAGCAATTTCCCTTATGGGAACCTGGATGCAGCGAATAGCCATCAGTTGGTTGGTCTATGAATTGACAGGATCTGTGTTTTGGCTTGGTTTTGTTCAGTTTATCTCCCTATTGCCCTCTTTGGTCCTGTCTCCATTTATCGGCAGTTTTGTCGATAAGCACAAAAAATATAAATTGGTTCTGATGACCCAAATTGGTTTGATGATACAAGCTGGAATCCTGACCTTGGTCGTTTATCTGAAATGGGAGAGTGTCTTATGGCTTTCCATCTTGGGTCTTATACAAGGGGTTATTAATTCCTTCGATGTTTTGGGACGTCAATCGCTGATGATGTATCTGGTTGGTGACCGTAAAGATCTGCCGAATGCCATAGCCCTGAATTCAACAATTTTCAATGGTGCCCGAATGTTGGGACCTGCAATAGGAGGTATTTTACTGAGTACATACGGTGAACTCGTCTGTTTTGCCCTAAATTTTATCAGTTTTGTTCCTGTCATTATTACATTGTTGTTGATGCAGGTCGATGAAACGCATGTTCAACTGAGCAAGGGAAGCAATTGGGAAGGCTTGGTCGAAGGCTTTCGTTACCTCAAACGCTCACCGCATATTGCTTCACTGATTATTATCATGACATTTTCCAGCTTGATTGTTATTCCGTATACCTCGTTGCTGCCTGCCATAGCAAAAGAAATGTTTCATGGCGATGAGCGTACGTTCTCCTGGTTTGAAAGTGCCGCCGGCTTGGGTGCAATGATTGGTGCATTTAATATGGCTCGTTTAAAATCGGGTACCAATTTGCGCTATCAGGTGATGGGCGCTGCCGCGCTTATGGGAGTTGCATTATTGTTTTTGGCACATTCGAGTATGCTGCAGATGGCATTGGTCTATGTGATGTTGGTATCTTTTGCCATGATGATGCAAAACTCAAGTATCAATACCTATATTCAGACACATGCCATACCGATCTATCGCGCCCGGGCGATCTCGTATTACGTTATGGCTTTTCAGGGAATATTTCCCATTGGAACGTTGATGATAGGTTCATTAGCGAGTTACTGTGGGCTTCGAACGACACTATACATCATGGGTGGACTGGGTATATTGATTGCAATCGTGTACTATGGCTATCTCCGGCTCCATATCCACAAACGTCTATTTAAGTTTTAATTTCCGGGTTCTTAATTTTAAGCTGCGCTTGGCATAATTAATGACGGCGCCATAGTCTGCAAAAATATCTCCGCCCAATACGCCGATCACCGGTTCAAGATCCATTTGCTGATAAGCATAGTTGATCGAGCTTAAATCCAATACCGCCGTATTTAAGTTTTTTATCCGCCATTCACCTATGGTCAGACTCGGGATTGTCATGTTGAAACTCTCCATCGAATTGGTGCCAAGTCCTGTTGATAATGTTTCTGAGGGCTCAAGCTGTAATTGGTCTTCCAAAAGATGGTCCAACAGCGTTTTATCAAATACTGTTTTAGAGGCGCCGGTATCAATTACCATCTTGAACGAACGGCTGTATAATTCTACATCAACTAAAATGTGTGTGCCCTGGCCCTGCAGATCCAGCAATTGAAATGGTACTGTTGTCATATAGCCAAACATAACCAAAAATTCCCAAAAAAAGGAAATTCAAATGCCTCAGGGGCCGCTTAAAATGACAAGGGCTTCGCTTATAATATAACTATAAGACTCACGGTTGCGTGGTGGACTGGGCTGTGCTCTGTGGCCAATCTATTGTCAATTGAAAGCGTCTACGTGCTACGGCGATGATAAAAAGATGGTTTGCGAAAGTAAAATCAAGCCCCTTAAGAATAGAATAGCTTAAAAATGACGCTGTAGGGGGACCCTATAAAATCGCCTAAAAAAAGGGACAGTCCATTTGGAATGCCCCTTTTATCTTCATATTGTTGATGAGCTACAGCGCTTTTATTTCTTTTAGTACATTGTTCATTGTACGCACTGCTTCTGCACTTTTACTGAATTTTTCTTTGTCCTCTTCATCCAGCTGAAGGGGGACGATCCGATCCCATCCTTTTTTATTGATGATAACCGGTACGCCAAGATTAATATCTTCTTGGCCGAATTCACCTTCCAGATAGACGGATGCGGTAAATAACTTGTTTTGATCACGCACGATACTTTCGACGACCGCGGCTGTTGCGGCTCCTGGAGCATACCAGGCTGAGGTCCCGATTAGACTGGTTAGGGTTGCGCCACCAACCATCGTTTTGTGTACAATTTCGTCCTGCTCTTCCGGGGTAAGGAAATCAGTGACTGGAATACTGTTCCACGTGGAGTGCTTGATAAGTGGAATCATCGTTGTATCTCCGTGGCCGCCAATGACAATGGCATTGAGATCGGCCGCAGAAGCATTCAGTTTTTCGCTCAGTTGATATTTGAATCGGGCTGAATCCAATGGGCCACCCATTCCAATGATTCTATTTTTTGGTAATCCACTTGATTTAAGTGCCAGGTAAGTCATGGTATCCATGGGATTCGAAACAATGACAATGATAATATCCGGAGAATATTTTACCAGGTTCTCCACCACCGACTTGACGATATTCGCATTTGTGCCAATTAATTCTTCGCGTGTCATTCCGGGTTTACGCGGAATTCCCGAGGTAATGACGGCAACGGTAGAACCTGCAGTGGACAGATAGTCATTGGTTACTCCCTTTATTTTTGATTCAAAACCCAACAAGGCGGCAGTCTGTGCCATATCTTGCGCTTTACCTTCCGCAAATCCTTCTTTAATATCCAATAATACAATCTCTTCGGCGACATTTCGACGGATTAAATTGTCCGCTGTAGTTGCTCCTACAGCTCCGGCACCAACAATAGTTACTTTCATATGTAAATTATTTGTTTATTCATGAGCTAATTTCCGCTTAAGAATTCATGCTGCCTTCGGCGGTTTTCTATGCCGTATAAAATATCCAGTCTCTCTTCACGAATGCGCGTATTTTTTACATGGATATTTCATGTGCATTGATGTGGATTAATAAATAATTCTTGAATTTAATCAATTATTGTCAGTAAATCAATGTATTTCGTGGGAATAACTTGTTTTTTGACATAATCGATAAGAGGGCAAATGCCATTGAACAAATAATGCACAATGATAGCGTCCAAAGGGTATGATTCTGATGGAATGCCCCCCAAGAAAACAGGCCTGAAATTCGTTCAAGCCTGTTTTTTTTATCGTGTAAATCAAATTTTAAATCCTAGAATGGATAACCGATGGCTAAATTAAACATCAAATTATCCTTTCTCCATTTTGAACTTCCAAAGTCGATATCCTTAAATACCCAACGTTCTCCTTTGGGAAGATACGGGATGCGGAAAGGTATTGACATATCCGTACGTATGATTAGAAAAGTAAAGTCAAAGCGTAATCCAGCGCCACCGCCAACAGCTAATTCATTCAAAAAGTTTTTGCTGAACTTACCGCCGGGCTTGTTGACGTCATCCCGTTGCAACCACACATTCCCCGCATCAATGAACGCTGCCCAATGAACAAAGCCCGCTAATTTGGCTCTATATTCGGTATTCAGCTCTAATTTGATGTCACCGGTTTGATCTGCATAGAAAAGCCCATTGCTTAATTTTTCAGGGGCAACTGTTCCTGGGCCAATTGCACGAGCACCAAAAGCACGGATACTGTTAGGTCCACCCACATAATATTGTTTTAAATAGGGGAGTGACCGCGAGTTGCCATACGAATAACTTAAGCCCAAACTGACCCGCGAGGCAAGCTGCGAATTCTCCGACAATTTGAGATAATGTCTTCCATCGCCACTGATCTTGATGTATTGGGAAAAATACGCATCGAACAATTTGAAGGTTTTCCCTTTATTGAAATCTGCTCCCTTTATTAATCCGAGTATATTCCCCGAGAGGTCCAAGTTGCCTTTGAAATAAAAGGTATTTTTCAAATGCTGCTTCATCGTGTTTTGAAACGTGAAATTGTAATTTGGGCCAATCGTAAATTGTGGATCTATTGCATGCCTTAACGCCGGAATGGTATCCATTTGTTTTTGGTAGTTTTCTGAAATCCCTTTAGGCTGAACATAGGTAATCTCCATTAGAGCAAGATCGTGCTGCTTCTCCTCAGACTCCTGCCAAATATAACCGTAATCCAATGCGATGGAATTTAAGGTATATGCTTTGCGGCGATTTAAAAACTCATACCGCCCTTTGACGTAAGTCTTGGGGATAAAACGTCGTGTCGGTGAAATCCGTCCAAAAGGGGACAATATCCGTGGAAAGGTCAGTGTAGCCTCCATACCATAGCGGTAATAACTCGAATTGAGGTCAGCCGATCCACCGGTCTGGGTTTCATAACCACCGAATACATTAAAACTCAACTGCTCCGCGCCTTTAAATGCGTTGCGTAAAGTCCAGTTGACATTCACCTCGGTACCATTGTATACTGAGGCCATTTTTCCTAAAAGTTCCACACGGAGTGATTTTTTAGGCAATGGCGTTAAGTAGTAATAGACATCCAGTGCATTGGGGACTTCTTTGCTGTCCACGAAGTTGTTTTTGACAAATTTCCAGCTATTGAGATTCACCAGGTGGCTGATGGTCTGGTTATGCGCATTCCGGTTGTAGACGTCACCGGGATGGAAGAAGATATGATTTGCGATAACAGGCTTTCGATAAAGATGCTGGCGGTCTATAAAATAGTAACTGCTATCATATAGTTCCGCGTTGCGGGTGGATCGCTGATAACCGGAGCTTGTTTCCGTGTAGTTCGGGAAAATGTAGATTTTATTGATCTTGGACGGTACCCTTGCCTGTGCCGGTGTCTCCTTTTTCACCGTAACATACATATCGACTTTGTTGTTCCGATGCGAACTGTCTACCTGAACTAGGATGTAATCGGGACTGAAATAATAATACCCTCTATTTTTGAGGTCATTGTCGATGCGGTCGCGCTCATTGAGGATAACATCTAAACTGTAATTCTTACCCACTTGCAAGAGGCTTTTATCGGAGCTCGAACGGATATCTTTACCCAACTGTGTTGTGCTGTCGATGTCGAATTGAACAGATCTGATTCGGTAGATCAGATTAGGCTTGGCTGTATAATTAATGGTTGCTTTTTTGTCTTCAACTAAGGTGTCCGATTTCACTTCCGCATTGAAGAATCCGAAATTCTCCAGACGATTGCGCAATAGGTTTTCATTATATTCGCGATTGACGTCGCTCAATAGTACTGGTTCTTCACCGATCTTCTTGAGGAATTTTTTAATGATGTTATTCCCCGCAGAGTCCCCGGCCATATTGTTGAAATAGAGCTTGAATGGTACGCCGGCCAAGCGTTTGTTGGGCTTTGGCATCAGTGCAGCTTCTAAATGAGTCGCAATCTTTTCCTTATTTTCTTTGGAAATCGTGTCCGAATCGACTATCACATTGCCCTTGACATATAAGCTTTCCCCTTCTTTTAGATTCTTGGTGGAAGAGCAGGATGCTATAAATGCAGCGCATGAAACTATTCCCACAATATACTTTAGTTTAGTTTGCATGGTAATTCCTTTCCTCATCTTCATTTTTTATAGCTGTCGTTCTGATGGTATCTATAGTTGATTTTGGACTATCGCTTTTCGGCGTACGTTTCGTTGAGTCCAGCTGTTGCTTACGTCTCTCTTTTTCTCTTTCCTCCATACGCTTTCTGTATTCAGGACTATGGGTCATCAAACTATCTCGGATGACGGTGCGTACACTGTCGCGATAGACTGAATCGGTTTCCATACGTTCTACATCGAAACGTTTTCTGAAACCCTTACTATTGGTGTCGTAATACTCTTTGAGTTTTTTCGAACTCATCCAGATCTCCTTAAATCGGTTGTAATCCATATTGATGATAAATCCGATACCCGTTTCTACATATTGACCTTGGAGTGTAACCTGATATTGATTTTTACGATATACCCGCGCAAAATAGCGGCCATCTTGCGAAAGTTGATAATCCAATTGGATATCACCAGCAATGTTGTTGGCCGTTTCTCCCGGACGTGTATTTCCTTCAACTTCAAAATTAGAGCCAACAGTAATTTTTAGGCGGTCATTTAAAAGCATTTTAGACACACCGATATTCAGATCTGTTCGGGTCTGGCCTGCTCCAGTTGCGTAATCTTCTTCCGAAGTTAAGTTGAAATCCAGCTCTACTCCGCTGATAAGCTCGGAGGCAAGGCGGTTCAATTGACCGCTCAGGAATGAACTGATGCTATTTCTGACAATGGCTTCCGTACCCCCGCCACCGGATAAACTCTCAAATGGATTGGTCGACATAAAGCGTCCCAAAACGATGAGTGAAAAGACCTGTTTGTTCAGTTCAGATGGATTTTCACGCAAGGTGGTCAAGGCATTGTTGACTTTGCTAATCACATCTTGCGAAACAACCGAGTTGTTTTCGTCCAAGTCGATATCAAAATTTAGTTGCGGTTGGAACAGTTTGTCTGTGATCTTCAGTAAGACATTGAAAGGAATCCGCTGCTTGTACAAATTAGCGTTTTCCGACCCCAGCTGCGTCGCTACAAGTTCGAGGGTCGGTGCTTTGGTTGTGTATGCTGCCGTGATATTAAGCTGCGCATCCAGGGGATCTCCATTCCAAGTGATCGTACTTCCTTTTCGGAATGTAAAATCTTTTTTTACGGGACCAAAACTGAAGGAGTAACTTCCTTTGTCTACGGTAAATGTACCCGACAAGGTAATTTTGCTACTTGCATCAATACCTGCGTTCAGTTCCGCTTCACCCTGGATATTCAGTGCATCCTGTGAACCAGCATCCAAGAGGATCTTAAATTTAGCATCCTTATCGGTTTGCAGATTCAGATCTACGTCGATTCCCGTCAATCGGGTAACAGTCATAGAATCTAATTTTGCAAATACATTGGCTCTTGTTGTATCACTCTTATCAACGAATTCGACAACCCCTTTCCGGTCGGCCATCCCGGGATCCTCATTTGGCATGACAAAGGTAAAGTCCGTATCATCTAACACCTTGATTGTGCCATCAACGATAGGCTTATCGAGGTTTCCACGAATGCGTAGGTTAGACGTGAGGTACATTTTACCATAAAACATGTCGTTGTCGCTCTGTGTTGAATTGAGCACCTCAAAATTGTCTGTATTGACATTGAGGTTGAAATCAAAATCAGTATACGTTTTGGTTTCTATGGACCCCGTTACTTTGGCAATATTTCCTTTTTTGTCTTCCAATGCAAATTTTGGGAAAGTAATGCCTCTTTCATCCAAGTGGATAGTTTCATCTTTAGCTTTGAAAAGTGCATTCAACATAGCAATATTGAACTGGGCATCTTTAAACTTAACATCTCCGTTAATGCGAGGTTTTGATGGCGATCCTGTTATTTTTAACTGGCCTTCAAGATTTCCCTTCGAGTCCTTTAGATACCCCAGACTGAATGCCTGCACGGTCTGCATCGAGAGTGGCGCAATATCCAAGGTGAAATCAAGGCTTGATTCTCCTTTAGGAGGACTGATAAAATCACCACTTAATACGACATTATTGCCATTTTCACTGATACTAATATTCGCGTTATAGGTGTTTTCTTTTTGATTATTCACTTGTATGTTGACGTTACCAACGGTATCTTTCCCAATATAGAATTTATCAACGACAAGGTCGGAGACAAATACAGGGCTGCTCTCCAGGCGTGATATCGTTGCCTGGCCATTAATGCCACCGCCAAGATCTATCGTTTCACTTTCAAGCATTCTACTTAAGGTTTCAATGCGGAAATTCTTAAATGCAATGTTGAGCGGCGAATTGAGTACACTGTCCTGCGATGATATACTCAGTTCCTGTCCTTTATTACTCAAAATAAAATCATTGGCCTGAATACCCGTGCTCCCAAATTTGAGTACGTTTTTTGGATTTATCGTCCACTTGTCGTAGTTCAGCATTAAGCCGTCCTGAAGGAGGCTAAAAACGAATGCACCATTATCAACGCGCATATTGGCGCCCAAATGATATTGCTCTTTCTCTTTCTTATCTTTTATCCAGAGGCCAAAATCCAAATTGTTTTGGATGACTTTACCACTGAATACGGTATTCACCAGTTCGATATTGCTTACCTTGATTTTATTGATCAATGCCGAGTAATACAGTGTACTGTCGAGGGTGTTGATATCTAGGGTAACGTTATTTATTTCAGTGCCATTATAGATTATTTTCGGTGCATCCAGCTTGGCGAGAATCGTTTTTGATTGACTGTTGAACATACCATCCAACGTGATATCCGACATCTCTGTCAGTTCTGGCAAGAAATCTTTGATAAACTTAGTTCGGGTCAATTGGGCCGAAAACTCGATGTTCTGCGGCTCGTATTTGGGCACTTTAACAGCTTTTCCCGGCTGGTAGTATACCTGTAGGATATCTTGAATAGCATTCTGCAACTCTAAAATTTTGTATTTTCCGACCAAATGGGCGTTTAAAAAGTCCGATTTTAATAGCAGTAAATTGCGACTTGTGTCGGCCTTTGCAACAAGGGAAATACTGTCTAAAGAGTAATATGCATCATTGTAAAGAATGGATGAATTGGTAATATGTGCCTCTCCGTTCAAAAAATTTGGATCGGCTGAACTGAAATTTCCGACGAGTTTACCGTGGTATTTGAACTCGTCATCCATCAACTTTAAATTTTTAAGATTAATGGTATCTACCATCAGCTCAAAATCCACCTGTGGGTACTTGGATTTCATATTGGCTGTCGCATTTAACCTCAATTGGATGTTTGGATCAGGGCTAACAACAGCGGCTTTTATGTCCCCTTTGTCTGCCGTAAGATTCATATCAATATTTTGGTAGCGATAGCCCATGGCGTCCATCCGGTTTACTTTGCCATCAAAGTTGGCGACAAGCTTCTTGGGATCGGTTCCATGGCCCTTAATTTTCCCCTCAAATGAAAGTATACCTAAGGTACTGTCCATTTTCATGATTTTACCAATGTCAAAATCACGAATACTCACATAAGCATCGTAGGTCGTGTCGCGGCCTATCATGCCCACCTTACCATTAAACTTGGCCGTTCCCTTTTCGGTTACCAGCGAAAGATTGGTGTTAAAGGCATTCATTCCACCTTTAAAAGTTCCGGTGAGTCCGATCGTATTGGGCAATTCTATTCCGCTCGGCAACATTTTTTTTGAAACCAGCTTTTCGATATCCGAGCGCCCGGTAGTCAATTTCTTTAAATTAAGATCCATGGACATTTTATCGACATTGGGAAGTCCCTTTAAATGTAGACTTGCAACGACGCGCGTATTGGACAGGGTCTGAAAATCAATTGCCGGAATATTAAGGTCATTTAGCTTACCGACAACGCGACCATCAATCGTAAATTTTTTATCCATCAGTGGTTTCATCACCTGCATAGTATCCAAAAATGGAGCAAAATAGTAGATGTCACGCATATCCACGCGGCTCTTTTTGATCGTTGCATTGACGTAGATCAGTTCCGGTTTTTTAGCGATAATATCCAAAGAGGGATAAGTTATTTTTAAGTAATCACGCAGCAGGGTGCGTGGCGTCTCTGCATATAGATTTTTGATCTCCGCGCCGGTATTTGTATACTTAAAATCCCCCCTCAATTGCTTGATCACAAACCCCGATTGATCGGCGGCTACAAGCTCTTTGAGTGATCCACTGATGGAATCGGCACTGTAGTAAAGATCATTTAAACTGGTTTTCATCCCAGGGATCTTAATGTTGAAGTAATCAAAGCCTTTCATACGGGCCTGATTATCGTCTCTATACGCTAAACTTGTCTTATTGATTTGGATTTCTTTGGCAGAGACAACCCAGTTTATTTTGGTGGTATCCGCGGTGTTTTTCGCTGCTGCGTTTACTTTTTTCGGGATCTTTCCAAAGAGCACAGTATTGTCTGAACCGTCAAGATTGATCGTCTGAATATCGACAAGCTCTTTGTTAAGGTCGATCTTGTTAATGTCCGCATGAAGGTTTTTGATATAAAACTTGGTATTCAACAGGCTGGATTGATCCTCGTACCGCACTAAGATGTTGGTCAGATCAGCCAGTTGTATACCAATCTCAGGGAGCAGGGTGGTTGTTTGTGCGGTTTTATCGGTGATACCAAAATCTTTCACCGAAGGTGCAGTGCCCTCAACCACCGGCCGCCATTGTTTCACTGTGGCGCTCAGACCATCTATCTTCACTTTAGGTAGATTGAAGGCCATGTTTTTTGTAAGGTCGAACTTCTTGATGTTGGTATTTAGGCTGTTCAGATAAACGTCGGCGCTTGTTCCGATAACATCATCGGCATAAACAATATGAAATTTGTCAAATTTGACTTTATCGAGGTTAAATAAGAGGGCGGAGCTACTATCCGCAGTCGGTTTGCTTTCTTTTTGAGAGGCGAACGCTTTGACAATATAATCAAAGTTAAACGAACTGTCGGGGAGTGTCCGGTGAATTTTTGCGGTAATACCTTCTGCTTCAAGGCGCTGTATTTCAACTGTGTTTTTAAGCAGTTTGAGCATATTGATATCAACAGTTATGCTTTTTCCCGCAACTAAGGTATCTTTACTTTGGTCTGCTAGATAGATGTCCTCCAACACCAGTTTTTTAGGAAAATCAATATTAATGTAGCCAATTTTAACGGGAGTACCAATCTTGTTTTCCACATATTGCGTTACTTTTCCGGCAATATAATTCTGAACGGATGGTAATCTGATTAGAAATACGATTAGAATAGCCAGCGCAAGGATGACTCCAATAATCCACAATATTGTTTTGAAAGCAATTCGGGTAAATCTGTTCAACGTATAATTTGATTTAAGTATCTATTAATAAAAATTAAAACGGAAAAAAGTTTGCTAAGTTTTCATATATTAACATATATCGCCACTATTTCAGCAAACTAAGATAAATTTGCCTGTAAATGCAAGCCCAATTTATGTATTATACCTACTAGCAAATAGTAGACTATTCTTCATTTCCCTTATATATAGTCATTTTATCTGGGGAATGTTAAAAAAACACATCAAATAATTGACCAAACCATTCTAGCCGTACAAAGTTTTTTGTTTTTTAATTTTATGTTAATAAAAGCATTGAATACCTATTAATTTGTCAAAAAAATAGGTATTTAATAGCCGCCGTATCTTGCTGAATGTTCATCACTGGAAGAACGAGGTGATTATTCCATCAGTTTTTTATACTTGCCCCAGTTTTCAAATACTACCCATAACCATATAATGAAGAGTACAGCCCAAATAATTAATCCCTGTTGGCTATAAAAAATCATATTGTGGGTAAAAATGCCAATGAGTATCGGGAAGATGACCAATGCCCCCAGCGTTCTTGTTTTTGGGAAAATGAACAACAAGCCGCCCAGAAGTTCGATGATTCCAACCAGTGGCATTAACCATTTTATTGTGGCAAAAGCCTCAAATACTTTTTTCATGTCCATATCCATAGGTGGCGTAGGCATATAATGAAAAAGCTTATCTAGCCCCGCATTGATGAAAAGCAAGGCAAATAAAATGCAAAGTATATTTTTAAAAATCTTCATAACGGTCAATTTTAGTTCATTATTTTACTGTTATCGTTGTTGGCGGATCAGTACGGTTATCCTCTTCATTTTTTTCTTCCTTGTTTGTATTTCGTTCTACAGTGATGGTACATTCTGTAAGCAATGCTGCGACAGCACCAATTGCTGCAAAAACAGGTGCTAAGATCAAGCCTATTGCGCCGATAGTCACCGGAAAACTCATGATTTCTTTACCATGTTTGTCCGCAATGCTGATTTTGCTCACATTGCCCTCGGCAATGATTTCCTTGATTTTCTGTAAAAGGTTTTCACCGTTAATCTGAAATGTTTCTTTGAATCCCATAATGCTATAATTTAAGTTCGCTCTTATAAAGTTATTCATTTTTTTACAGGAATCCGTATAAAGTTAATTGCATTGTTTGTTGCTGAGCAATTATAAAGTGCACTGTTTAAAACGGGAGAACTTCCTGTTGCATTTTTGCTTTACAAGTTTATATCGTGCATCCTTAACATATAGGTTACCTGTGAATGGCGAACCGAAATTCTCTTGATCCGCCTGTTTAGCATTTCGCAGAAACCGGATTTTCGATGTGTAAAAGCTAGAGCTGACTTCGTCATTTACACGGTTATTTAACGTAAATGATACGGATATAGGACGGAGCTTATTCGGTTGCGACCGAATAAGCTCCGAAGAAGTACCGAACAAGCACCGAAGAAGCACCGAAGAAGCACCGAAGGATCTCCGAACTTAATCATCTTGAAACATAAAAAAAGTCCCGCGCAGGGCACGGGACTTTTTACAAAATTTATTAGCTCTATAGCATAGATCTTAACCCAATGCTGTTAAGCTTTCTTGAAGAATTTTAATCTTAGCTTCTGCGTCCGCTTTTTTGCTTTTTTCGTTTTCGACAATTTCAGGTTTTGCATTTTGGACAAACCGTTCATTGGACAGTTTTTTGTCTACTGAAACTAAGAAGCCCGTCAAGTATGCTAACTCTTTTTCAATACGCTCACGTTCAGCATCTGCATCAATATTGTTCTCCAAAGTAACATAACATTCGTCTTTGCCAGCAAGGAAACTTGCGGCTCCGGCTACTTTCTCAGAAACAAAAGTTACGCCTTCCAAGTTTGCAATTTTGGTAATGATGTCAATATATTGTGCTAAATTGATATCTGATTGTTGATTGATAGCCAATGGCAATGCTACTTTAGGGGAGATACCTTTAGAATTGCGGATATTACGAACTTCCGAAATAATTTGTTGTGCGACAGCGAAATCTTTGATAAGCTGCTCGTCAAAAGCATTCGCCGTCGGATAAGCGGCTACGATAATGCAATCTTTCTCGTCTTTCACACCGAACAGTTCGTCATGCCACAATTCTTCTGTCAAGAAAGGCATGAAAGGGTGTACTAAAGTGAGTATACGTTGGAAAAAAGATTTTACTGTCTCTAAGGTTTCGCTAGAAATAGGGGAGCCATAAGCTGGTTTTACTAATTCAAGGTACCAAGCACAGAAGTCATCCCATACCAATTTGTAGGTTGTCATCAATGCATCTGATAAACGATAGTGTTTGAAGTTTTCTTCGATATCGACCAAGGCTTGATTTAACCTTGCCTCAAACCAAGATGCTGAAATCTTATCTGAATCTGAAGCCGGAGTAGCTGTAATTTCCCAGCCTTTAACCAAGCGGAAGGCATTCCAGATCTTATTGGCAAAATTACGGCCCTGTACACAAAGTTCTACATCAAAAGGAAGGTCATTACCTGCTGGAGCAGTCAATAACATACCCATTCGCGTTGCATCTGCACCATATTCGTTCATCAAATCTATCGGATCAGGAGAGTTGCCCAGTGATTTAGACATTTTGCGTCCCAGTTTGTCGCGTACTATACCTGTGAAATAAACGTTTTCAAAAGGCAATTGTCCACGGAATTCATATCCTGAAACGATCATGCGTGCTACCCAAAAGAAAATGATATCTGGGGCAGTGACTAAATCTTGCGTAGGGTAATAGTAGTTAATTTCTGCATTTTCTGGTTCGTTGATGCCATTGAATACCGAAATTGGCCATAGCCAAGCTGAAAACCATGTGTCAAGCACATCCTCATCTTGACGTAGATCTGTCAATTGAAGGGCTGTATTACCTGATTTTTCTTGCGCTAGAACAAGGGCTTCTTCAACCGTTTGTGCAACCACAAAGTCTTCGTTTCCGTCGCCATAGAAATACGCCGGTATCTGATGTCCCCACCACAATTGTCTTGAAATGTTCCAATCGGTAACATTCTCCATCCAGTTGCGGTAGATATTTTTGAATTTTGTCGGATGAAATTTAATGGTATCATCCATCACATTATCCAATGCTGGTTTTGCAAGATCTTCCATCTTAAGGAACCATTGATTGGAGATTTTTGGCTCAATAACAGCACCTGTTCGCTCTGAAGTTCCAACATTATTGGTGTAGTTTTCCACTTGCTCCAATAACCCTTTTTCCTCAAGCTCTTTCTCGATTTCTTTACGGACTTTAAAACGGTCCATACCCGCGTAATGCAGGCCATTGTCGTTTAGTTTCGCTTCGTCGGTAAAGATGTCGACAAATTCCAGGTTGTGCTTTTTACCTAGTGCATAGTCGTTCACATCGTGTGCTGGAGTAACTTTAAGGCATCCAGTACCAAACTCCAAATCGACATATTCATCTTCGATGATGTTCACCTTTCTGCCAACGATTGGAACGATGACTTGCTTTCCTTTTAACCAGGTATAGCGTTCATCATTGGGATTGATACACACGGCTGTGTCACCAAAGATGGTTTCAGGACGGGTAGTCGCCACAACAATGTATTGATCTGTTCCATCAACCTGATATTTCAAGTGGTATAATTTGCCGTTTTTCTCTTTATAAATAACCTCTTCGTCTGAGATATTTGTTTTTGCTTCAGGATCCCAGTTGACCATGCGGTAACCACGATAGATTAATCCTTTATGGTATAGATCGACGAATACACGGATAACAGATTGGTATAATTCTGGATCCATGGTAAAACGTGTACGATCCCAGTCACAGGAAGCGCCAAGTTTTTCGAGTTGTTTTAGAATAATACCACCGTATTTTTCCTTCCATTCCCAAGCATGTTTTAAGAAATCTTCACGAGATAAAGATCGTTTATCAATTCCTTGTTCTTTCAACATAGCGACGACCTTAGCTTCAGTGGCAATGGAGGCGTGATCGGTCCCCGGTACCCAACAAGCGTTTTTTCCTTGCATACGTGCCCGGCGAATCAAAACGTCTTGAATGGTATTATTCAGCATATGCCCCATGTGCAATACTCCCGTGACATTCGGAGGGGGCATCACAATCGTGTAAGGTTCACGTTCGTCCGGGGTGGAACGGAAAAATCCATTCGCTTTCCAATAGCTGTACCATTTTTCTTCAGCTTCTTTTGGATTGTAAGTTTTCGCTATGCTCATTTTAAATTTTTGTATTCAAACTTTTAAGGAACACAAAAGTAAGGAATTCTATGTTATTTTCCTTAGTAATCCATTGATCTTGTTCTCAAACAAAAAGAAGTTATGATTAATGGCTAAGCAATACGTTTAATGAGGATCCTCCTAAGCAGAAGAGGCGGTTATTGCAGTGAGGTAAAGCATAACGCAGGATTTATACTTTTTTAATCTTTTCTTCATATTACTAAGTAATTAGCCCGTATTTCATGTAAATTAATGTAAATTTGCCTGTTTTATTTTTACACGAAGGGATGCAACGATTTGCTAATGAGCTTAGAGCTTTAACACAGTATTTTCTGTTCTGGTTAATTATCTGTTTTATAGATAGATTGATTTTTGTTATTGCTTTTTTTGAAAAGATAGGTTTTTCTAATTTCACAGAAATTTTCAGGATTTATTACCATGGTCTGAATCTGGATTTTTCTGCAGTCTCCTATATCTGTGCATTACCATTTCTGGTGTATTGCCTATTAAGTTTCTTTCCAAAACTGAAACCCAAAAGACAGATCCTCGATATTTATACCATTATCGTCCTGGTATTGTTCTTTGTGACAAGTTTTATCAATGTCAATATTTATCGGGAGTGGGGCGACAAGATTTCTAAACGTGCCATTGATGCATTTTTTGCTTCGCCTTCGGGTGCCGTCGCTTCGGCTGAATCCACGCCGGTGTTTCTCCCCATCGTTGGGATGTTGATCGGTATATTCTGCGGTTATTTTCTGTACCGTTGGATGTTTAAAAAAGTCTCTTTTTTCAATCTCAAGTCTCCTGTCAGTAATTTTCTCAAACTGGCAATTGGAGTATTTGTACTCTTCACGTTTATCCGTGGTGGTTACGGAAGAGCAACGTTAAACCCTAGTAAAGCCTATTATTCCGAGGAAACATTTTACAACCACGCAGCAGTCAATACACAATGGTCGCTTTTGCGGGATTTTTTTGCTAAAAGTACCAAGCTTAAAAATCCCTATACTTATTATGGTGATCAGAAGGACATTCAGGACAAGCTACGGCCCGCCTTTCAAAGTCAGCCTGATTCTGCTGTTGAGGTCCTGTCAACCACTCGTCCAAATGTTGTTATTATTATGCTGGAAAGCTTTGTTGGCGATCTCATTCAGTCTCTCGGAGGGGAAAAGGGAATTACGCCACACATGGAAGAATTGATTAAGGGTGGTATTTTGTTTGACCATATTTATTCTGCAGCTGATCGGTCCGACAAAGGCATGGTAGCGGTGTTGAGCGGTTTTCCGGCGCAGGGGCCCGAGAGTATTATCAAATATATCGACAAGCATGAAAATATGCCTGCCATTGGACAGGAGTTCGATCATGCCGGCTACGAAACATCATTTTATCACGGTGGTCAGAGCGAGTTTTACAATTTTAAATCGTATATGCTGACACACGGGATATCTAGGGTGGTGGATAATGCCAATTTTGGCTTAGATGCGGAACGTGCCTCATGGGGTGTCTATGACCATGTCGTCTTTAATCAGATGATCAAGGATTTTAAAAAAGAAAAACAACCTTTCTTTTCGACGATCTTTACTTTAATTAATCACGAACCATTTGAATTAAAACACGGCTATAAATTTGGGAATGCTACCAATGCAGATAAATTCCGAAGTACGGCAAATTATACAGATTCAGCTGTTTTTGATTTTATTAATAAAGCCAAAAAGGAAGCTTGGTATAAAAATACCCTTTTCGTTATAGTGGCTGACCATGGACATCGCCTTCCTTCAGAAAAATGGGAGCTGTTTCACCCCAATCGCTTTCATATTCCGCTGATCTTTTTCGGCGATGTGATCAAACCTGAATATCGCGGCAAAATATTCAATAGAATCGGTAACCAAACGGATCTGGCGGCAACTTTATTGACACAATTGAAGCTTCCGACAGATCATTATCACTGGAGCCGTGATCTGTTTAATCCCACAACACCACAAATAGCATTCTATAATTCTAAAGACGCCTTCGGTGTAATTACACCAAAACAAGCCGTTTCATTTGATAACGTTGGAAGGATCATTAACTATAGAGCCAATAAGGAATATCCGGTTGGCAAAACGGATAGCTTATTGAATATTGCCAAAGCGTACTATCAAGACGTATACCGTGAATTTTTAAAATATTAGGGCTATGAAATTAAAAGGAGTATTTGCACCTTATTTTGCTGTCGCAATTCGTTTTGTCTTTCTTCTGCTCATCTACGCACTATTGCGATTGGGTTTTTATGGCATAAATGCTTCCTTATTCCCCCATGTCGATGCCGGTAAGCTTCTGGTTATGTTTGCCGGTGGCGTACGCTTTGACATTGTGGCACTCCTCTATTTAAATATCCTGTATATTGTTATGCAGACTATTCCAGGACCATTTAAATTGAATAAACCCTATCAAAATGTTGCGAAATGGATCTTCATCGTGACCAATTCAATTGGCATAGCGTTAAATTTGATTGATTTTGCCTACTACCCATTTACCCTCAAAAGGACCACTGGAACGGTAATTGACCAGTTCTCCAATGAATCTAACTTGATCAAGCTGACCTTTGATTTCTGTTTGGATTATTGGTATCTCATTATACTATTGGTGCTGATTGTCTATGGGTTGATTAAATCCTATAAACTTATTCAGATTGAAAAAAACTCGAAATATAGCTGGAAGTCATTTTTGATCCAATTGCCTTTGTTTTTACTGACAGCCTTCCTTTTTATTGGTGGAGTGCGTGGCGGTTGGGCGCATAGCACCCGTCCCATAACATTGAGCAATGCGGGTGATTATGTAGAGACACCGGAAGAAATGAATATTGTGCTCAATACGCCATTCAGTATATTGAAAACATTAAAGGCCGTGAGCCTCAAACCCGTTCATTATTTTTCCGAAACAGAGCTTGAACAGTTATACAATCCCATTCATGTACCGCAATCAGACAAGCCCTTTACAAAGAAAAATGTCGTTGTTCTGATTTTGGAGAGTTTTGCAAAAGAACATTTTGGAGAATTGAATAAAGATATCCAAGGTGGAAAATACAAAGGTTATACGCCTTTTTTGGATTCCTTGATACGCAATGCTTACACCTTTACAGATACTTATGCCAATGGCCGTAAATCAATTGATGCGCTACCGTCGGTCATTACGGGCATTCCTTCGATAGGTGAGCCTTTTGTGCTTTCCATCTATTCTGGAAATGAAACCACCAGCTTGGCGAAGCTCTTAGGGAAAAAGGGATATGAGACTGCTTTTTTTCATGGCGCACCAAATGGGAGCATGGGCTTCTCTGCCTATATGAAATTGGCAGGTATCCAACATTATTTTGGCAAAAATGAGTATAACAATGATGCTGATTTCGACGGGATATGGGGAATCTGGGATGAACCATTTTTGCAATTTGTAGCAAACAAGATCAATACCTTTCATCAGCCATTTTTTGCTAGTTTCTTCTCTTTATCATCACATCATCCATTTAAGGTGCCTGAAAAGTATCAGGGGAAATTCCCTAAGGGACCTTTGCCCGTGCAGGAGCCTATTGGATATACCGATAATGCCTTGCGTGAATTTTTTGCTACAGCGTCCAAAATGCCTTGGTACAAGAATACCGTATTTGTTATCTGTGCCGACCATGCTACTGTAAGCTACCTGCCGGAATATCAAACCACAGCAGGAGCATTTGAAATCCCTATTATATTTTATGCACCTGGTGATAATCTGGTGGGCAAAGCGGATAAATTGGTGCAGCAAATAGATATCATGCCGACAGTGCTGAATTATCTGCACTATGATGAGCCTTATTTCGCCTTTGGTTCAGATGCCTTTAAACCGGGCAAGGATAATTTTGTGCTCAATAATAATTCAGGGAGCTACAACCTCTATTATAAAGATTATATGATGTCTTATGATGGACTGAAAGTGACCTCATTTTATGATCTTAAGAAGGACCGCTTGATGAAACAGGACCTGTTAAAACAGCATCCAGCGGTATTGGATACGATGGAAACCAAGATGAAAGCTTTTATCCAGCAATATAACAATCGTATGATTGAAAACAAGCTGACCTATAAAAAATAATAGCCGGTTTTCTACCTGCTTAATCTAGCGCGAATGCTTCTATCGATAATAAGTAAAACCAAATCATAGACGAGATAGATCAAGGGTAAGGTGAAGATGACCAACAGGATAAAACCACGGGATTTTTCGTCAAAGACTCCATTGACAAAATAGTTGGCCAGACTGGACCAAAACCAAATGAAGAAGTAGAAAGAGCTTGGAATGACTAGATTCCCGATCAGCAGTGCATATCGGTATTTGCCAGTTTTGTATTTTAGATAAATATACCGGATATGTAGGTATAGCAAAAATAATGATCCGATCAGCGCAAGTACATCTGGACTTATCCAAAGAATTACTTTCGCTAACAAGGAGGTTTTTAAGACAACTTCAATATGAAAACGCTCTTTCTTTTCTACCTGATCAATTCTCCAGTGAACAATGGAATCTGTCTGTAATTTGGCGGTTCCTAGATCCTGTGTAAGTACCTCCATCTTCCCATCGAGGTGCAGATACAGTTCAATCGGGCCAAAGGACGACCAGTATCTGGAGGGGAATAAGAGATAATCAATTTTGTATCTGGTCCGAATATCCCGTCGGTCATAGCCCATATAAGCGCTGTATTGAACCTGAATGCTGTTATCACCTTTGTGAAGCTTCGCGGTAAAATAAAAGGCATCATTCAGCGAAATACGCTTCCATTCATCGCTGTCGTAACTGAGCTCATAATAGCCATCCTTTAAACGTAAAAAGGGGAATTTTGAACCGGGTTGATCCATTTTTTTTCCTTCAATTTCGTTCTGATTGACAAGGACGCGATCCAGTCCGTTCATATTTAAAGCAAGGAATACAAGCGGCAATTCAATTGCCTCTTCTGTATGGATGTTATAGACAATGCTGAAGTGACTGCGATAGTCCGCATGATCATCCGAAGTGTCCGCCAAAAGACGAATGTCAATACGTTCGCTGGTAACGCTCACTTTCCCTGCGGGAACGAGCTGTCCTGTTATGCTATGGGGGCTCATTGGATTTGCCATGTTGGCAAACAAGGTCATTACAGCAAGTAATAGATATACAATTGTTATTAGAATTTTATACTTCATTTGCTTGTTATGTCTGCTTAATATCAAGTTCCATATTCAGATGCCGACCTTTACATGATAGCGGTGGTTACATATTAGGATATCCTTGATCTTTAACAAGATGAAAGTAAAAATTAAAATGGAGAAATTAAAAAGCTGATTTATATTCGTCTATCTCCGATTCATATTCGTTAAGTATATTGCTTCATTCCGATGTAAATAAAACTTTCATAATTTCGCTGTTACCAACAGTAATGGAAACGAACTGAAGGTGCCTCCAGGCCAAGGATAGGAGACACTTTGAGAAAGAAAAAGACCTATGCCGCAAAGCATAGGTCTTTTTATATTTCCAATTTTATGGCGGATTAAACACCCAACAATAAACGAGCTGGATCTTCCAATAATTGTTTTACACGAACCAAGAAGCTTACTGATTCACGACCATCGATGATACGGTGATCATAAGAAAGCGCAATGTACATCATTGGACGGATCACCACTTGGCCATTTTCAGCAATAGGACGTTGGATGATGTTGTGCATACCCAGGATTGCAGATTGTGGTGCATTGATGATCGGTGTAGACATCATTGATCCGAATACACCACCGTTGGTAATCGTAAATGTACCACCAGTCATCTCGTCAATCGTTAATTTGTTGTCACGGGCTTTACCTGCCAATGTAGCAATTGCTTTTTCAATTTGCTCCAATGACATGGCATCAGCATTACGGATAACCGGAACAACCAAACCTTTAGGTGCAGAAACTGCGATTGAAACGTCTGCAAAATCAGAATATACAATCTCGTTATCTTCGATACGGGCATTTACGGCCGGCCATTCAGCCAATGCAGTTGTTACTGCTTTTGTAAAGAATGACATAAAGCCAAGACCGATTCCAAATTTCTCTTTAAAGGTGTCTTTATATTTAGCACGTAGATCCATGATCGGCTGCATATTGACTTCATTGAATGTTGTCAACATAGCCGTTTCATTTTTAACGGCAACTAGGCGTTTCGCGATTGTTTTACGTAATGAAGATAATTTCTCACGACGTTCGTTTCTTGCACCCGCTACCGGAGCAACTGTCGCAGCAGGAGCAGGAGCAGGTTTTGCTCCTGCTGCAGCAGCTTTAGCAACAGGTTGAGCTTTTTCAGCATCTTCTTTTGTGATGCGACCTTCTTTACCTGTTCCTTTTATTGTAGCAGGATCAATTCCTTTTTCTCTTAAGATTTTTGCAGCAGCAGGAGAAGCTGTACCAGCAGCATAGCTATCTGGATCTTCATCTTTTGCAGCGGCAGCCGCAACTGGAGCTGCATTTGACGCTTCTGCAGCAGGGGCAGCAGCTGGAGCTGAACCACCGGCAGGAGCAGCGCCTTCTTCAATTGTACAAACAACGGCACCGATTTCTAAAGTATCACCTTCTTGTGCAATGATTCTTAAGATACCCGCTTTTTCAGCTGGTAATTCAAACGTTGCTTTGTCTGATTCCAGTTCGGCGATGTTTTCATCCATCTCCACATAATCGCCATCTTGTTTCAACCATTGTGATAAGGTTACCTCCGTGATTGATTCACCTACGGTTGGTACTTTAATTTCTAAGCTCATATATAATGTTCTTTATTGACAATTGCGTCCTATAGCTAAGACGCAATTGATTTTAAATTGTTTTTATTCGAATGATTTATTTAAGATTTCTGCTTGCTGTGCAACGTGTTGTTTCATGTAACCCGTAGCTGTACTTCCACTTTCTTTACGGGCAACAAAACCTGTAAATGCAATCTCAGTACCCATGAGTTTACGGCAGTAATAAGACCATGCGCCCATGTTCTCATTTTCTTCCTGAACCCAAACAAATTCTTTTGCCTTGTTGTATTTTTTACGGATTGCTTTCAATTGCTCTGTAGGAATTGGGAATAATTGCTCCAATCTCACGATAGCGATATCTTTGCGTTTATCCGCTTCTTGTTTCTCTAATAGGTCGTAGTAAACTTTACCCGAACAGAATAACACGCGTTTAACGTCTTTCGCCGCAACATTTGCATCATCGATTACCTCTTGGAAAGCAGCTTCTGTAAAATCTTTTAATGGTGATACCACTTTAGGGTGGCGCAACAATGATTTTGGCGTAAATACAACCAATGGTTTACGGAACTCACGTACCAGTTGACGACGTAACAGGTGGAAATAGTTAGCCGGAGTAGTACAGTTTGCTAAGATCATATTTTCATCTGCACATAACTCTAAGAATCTTTCGATACGCGCTGAAGAGTGTTCAGGACCTTGACCTTCCATACCGTGAGGAAGCATCATCACTAAACCGTTAGAACGTTTCCATTTTGTCTCTGCACTCGATAGATATTGATCGACGATGATTTGAGCACCGTTGTAGAAATCTCCAAATTGAGCTTCCCAGATTGTCAACGAATTTGGATTAGAAGATGCATAACCATATTCAAATCCCAAAACAGCATATTCGGAAAGTAATGAATTGTAGATAGAGAATTTATCACCACCTTTAATATTCGCTAAAGGAACGTATTTCTCTTCCGAATCTTCAAGTGTCAATACCGCATGACGGTGCGAGAATGTACCACGTTGTACATCTTGACCCGAGATACGTACACGGTTACCTTGATCCAATAAAGTCGCGTAAGCCATCAATTCGCCCATTGCCCAATCGTATGAATCAGCAGTGATCATTTTGGCGCGATCTTCAAATAAACGTGTAATCTTACGGAAGAATTTTTTATCCGAAGGTAAGGTCGTGATTTCTTTCGCTAATTTTAAGAATAAATCCTTTGCAACTTTCGTTTTATCCGAGGTTGTTAATACTTCACCTTTTTTAGCGGGACGCAATCCTTCCCATGCTCCTTTAAACATCGGAATTTCTTCAGTCAATACCTCAACTGTTTTAGCTTCCTCAAATTTAGTTTGTAATTCAGCCTTAAATTCCTTCTCGATATTTTTTGAATACGCCTCGTCAATACTTCCTTCCGTAATTAATTTTTTAGCGTAAACTTCTTTTGGGTTTGGATGTTTTTCGATGATTTTATACAACAATGGTTGCGTGAATTTTGGTTCATCTGCCTCGTTGTGTCCAAATCTTCTATAACATAATAGATCGATAAATACGTCTGTTTTATATTTTTGACGGTATTCAACAGCTAAATTAATCGCATAAACTACCGCTTCAGCATCATCACCGTTCACATGGAACACGGGTGAAGAAGTGATTTTTGCCACGTCTGTACAGTATGTTCCAGAGCGAGCATCCTTATAGTTCGTTGTAAAACCGATTTGGTTGTTGATCACAATATGTACCGTACCACCAGTTTTGTAGCCATCTAATTTCGACATTTGGGTTACTTCGTATACTACACCTTGTCCAGCAATCGCTGCGTCACCATGAATAATGATCGGTGCAATTTTAGACGAGTCACCTTCGTATTTGAAGTCAATCTTAGAACGAACCATGCCTTCAACGATTGGATCTACAGTTTCCAAATGCGAAGGGTTCGGTGCCAAACTTAAATGGACAGATTTGCCATCGTTCGTTTTAACCTCAGAAGAAAAGCCCAAGTGGTATTTTACGTCACCACCAAAGTTTACTTCAGGATCATCAGCGTAGGTTTTACCTTCAAATTCAGAGAATACTGATTTGTAAGATTTACCCATGATATTAGTCAAGACATTCAGACGGCCACGGTGAGCCATACCGATAACGAATTCCTGGATACCGATTTCTGCACCTTTTTCAATGACCGAATCTAATGCTGGGATTAAACTTTCTGCACCTTCCAACGAGAAACGTTTTTGACCTAAAAACTTAGTGCCTAAAAAGTTTTCGAATACAACGGCGTGGTTTAATTTGTTTAAAATTCTCTTTTTGGTCTCCAACGAAAATTTTGGCATGTTACGATCCGCTTCCATGCGGTCCTGTAACCATTTAATTTTCTCTGGATTACGGATATATTTGAATTCTGCACCAATAGAACGGCAATAAGTATCCTCCACCAATTGACGGATGTCTTTCAATGTTGCTGGACCTAAACCGACTTCAACACCTGCATTAAAAACGGTGTTCATGTCTGCTTCTGCAAGACCAAACGTTTCCAATTCCTTTCCAGGATAGTATTTACGTCTTTCACGAACAGGGTTAGTGTGTGTGAATAGGTGGCCACGGTCGCGGTAGCCATTGATCATGTTCAGCACATTGATTTCTTTCAATACGTGCTCGGGAGTAGCCTCGCCTACTGAACTTGTTGTTCCGCCAGCATTTTGACCGAAATCAAAACCTTCAAAGAATTTTTGCCATCCGAAATCTACCGATTGGGGATCTTGCTTGTACGATTGATATAAGCCATCGACATAAGCCGAATCAGCATTACTCAAATATGTCAGATTGTCCATTTACAATTAAAACTATGAAATTTGTCAAAGTTATGAATAAAAAAAGAGTTTCTAATACTGAAATTGAATAATTTAATCAATAAACCTATCCAATTCTTAACATTTTTAGCATGATTTAAAAAGGGCTTCCAACGTCCTACAAATTTATTTTCTATTGGAATTATTTATTTCTGCCGAAGATTTATTTAACGAGTATTTCGTCCAATTTTGGAAGTCCATTTGGGAAATGAGTTTTGATCAATTTTTGCCAGTCCAGCGCTTTATTGTCTTTTTCGCTTGTCCCAACTCCGGCAATATGAGACCATTGTCCATAAACAGTTGCCGGAGAATAGTCTAATAGGTGCTCCTCGTACCAGGAAGCGCCACGAAGCCAGTTGACCTGGTACTCATGAACTAAATAGCTAGCTGCGATTAAGCGTGCTTGATAAGGGATATAGCCGGTCTTCTGTAACTGGATCATCACACTGTTTATAAAATCATGTTCCGTGTGGCCCGATTTCCATTTTTCAAATAATTCTTCATTCCCGTCTAAGGTCGGATGATCCTGAGGGGAGCTGTTCTTGGTGCCTTGTGGCTTAAAGAATATATTCGGATATTTTTTAAGCATAAACCTAAAATAATCGCGCCAGAGCAGAATGTCGACAATCTTTTCAAATCGTTTGTCTTTCTTACCTTCACCCAGTTTTTTGATATTGTTATAAAGTAAAATAGGTGACAAGGCACCTGACGCTATAAAAGGCCCTAGAATCAAAGGGTCCTGGTCCGTTTCAGGATAGGTTGACAATAACGCATGCATAATACTGAGCGCAGTGTCTTCGCCGCCGAGAATATAGATGTCATCAACAGATTTGATCTCTTCCTCTGAATAGCCCAAATCTTTTAATGAAGGAATTTTGGTGTCCTCAAGATGGGGCGGGGTAAGAAAATTGGTCGGAAATGGGATGGGTTGCCGCACCAGGCTTTCCCGCTCAACTTTTTTCTTGAAAATAGAAAAACCATTGGGTATATCTTTAATAGGGAAAGGAAGATCTTCCTTATGGTAGAGGGTGTGACCGATGAAATGGCGCAAATTTATTTTGCTGCTCCAAAGCTCACTTTCTACTTTCTCCGAAATAGAAGTTTCCCGAAGTGCCACCTCGCGGTGATGATACACTTCGTTGACTTGGTATTTTTGGGCTATTCTTGGGATAATATCTTCAGGTTTGCCGACATAAGTCAACAAGTCGCTACCATGGCTCTTTAATTTTTCTTTTAAAGCGGTCACGGCTTCAATGACAAAAGCCGCTCGCAGGACACCTGTATTTAAAGTGCCAAATTGATTGCGGTCGAAATATCGGGGGTCAAAACAGTATACCGGGATGATGAATGAACTTTTTTCAGAAGCTTGATAAAATACTTCATTGTCATGAAGTCTTAAATCATTGCGAAACCAGATCATTGTAGCCCTTTTGTCCATAGAGGTGAAGATAAATACTTTTTAGTGCAGCCTATTTTCAGAAGATTTACAAATATATAAGGATATTGTGTTCTTGAAAGTATTTATGCGCGAATTGACAAAAAAAGGACAATGGCGGTACTTGTTTGGATGGTTTACGCTATTTTGGTTAGGAAAAAATAAAAATAGTGTTAAACTTATTTGATGTTTCTCTGTTCTAAAATCAGGGAATTATGATATTTGTAAGTTATTTCCGTTACTCTTGAAACAATCCGAGTAACATACTAAAAGCGTAAGAAAAACATGGAAAAGATAGCTGCATCACCAATGGAACCGTCCTAGGGATTTTATTCGTTTTAGCGATTAAAGGGTAATATATAAAATACAGCGTACTAGGAAGGAACGATCCTATTTAATGGCTCACGATCGTGAGAACGAATCATTAAATCGTGGTAGTTTCAAAGCCAAAAATATAGAGAATTCGAATGAAAAAGGTTTTAATCAGCGGGCTAAATACCTATTTGGGACGACGGGCATCCTGTTATTTGCAATCCAAAGATTTTGATGTGACTGGATTAGTGCGCAACTTATCCCTTTTTAATAAAATAGTAAAGGAAAAGGTGACGGCAAAGCTTTTTGAATTGGATCTGTTGCGAAAAGGCGAAGCTTTTGAGAATTTTCAGATTGCTGAACTCAATTTTGGAATTTATTTTACGCAGGTTCCCTCACTTGACAATGATATACAGCTTCAGCTTGAATTGCTTGGTCTACGCAATTTTGTGGAAATTTGTAGACGTGCCGGAAATAACCGCGTCATTTATGTCGCGAGGCTAATGGATGAACATTTTTTGGAGCCTGTGCGTGATCTGCTGGAAAATTTACGCGTCCAATATACCATTGTGATTAAAAGTAGCGTCATCGGGAAGGAGAGTGTCTTGAACCGCATATTTGCGAAACTTGCCAAACGGCAGACCATATTTTATTGGAACTGGGTGGCTTCCCTGAAGTTTCGCCCCCTGCCTTTGCTCGATGTTTACCGCTGGCTACGAGAAATGCCTTGGGAAAATAATTTTATATCAGAAGTTATTTACCTCGGTGGCAATGAGGAAATGACATTTAGAGGCTTATTTTACCATTTCCTGAAGTGCACTTCCGAAGGCCAAAAGAGAGAAATAGGCGTCAATAAATTCTTTGCTAAGCTCTTGTTGACAAGGTTGAATGATATCAATAAAGAAGATATTGATGAATTTAGGCGAGTACTTTATTATGAGAAAAATGTAGATAATTCGACTTGGCAGCGCGTACAGGCATTTGAATTTACACCCTTGAAATCCTATGTCTGCATGGATACCTAGGTAATGGTTGAGGTTGTTATACTGATGATAAGGGAGCGAGATCCAAGATCGCTAAAGGTTTTTTCTTTATATCCTGTTTAATAAATTATTCTGTTAAATTTGTGGATTAACGTGTTGAAGCAGATTTAATATATGGGATACAATAGTTTAGAAGCATGTGTTGCGGATCTTGAAAAACATGGTCATTTAATCCGGATCAAAGAAGAGGTCGATCCCTATCTGGAAATGGCCGCCATCCATATGCGGGTGTTTGATGAGGAAGGGCCCGCCTTATTTTTTGAAAATATCAAAGGTTCGGAATTTCCGGCTGTATCTAATTTGTTTGGAACGCTGGAACGCTCGAAGTTTATGTTTCGGGATTCGTTAGACCACCTGAAGAAGTTGGTGGATGTTAAGATGAATCCTGCTGCAGTACTTAAAAATCCTTTTCAATATATTGGTTCCTCGATGACAGCCCTTGGGGCTTTACCCTGGAAAAAAAAATCGGGGGCTCCCATACTTCATGGTAAAACATCGATTAGTAAACTTCCGCAGATCGTCAACTGGCCTATGGACGGCGGTGCTTTTGTGACGATGCCGCAGGTATATACAGAAGATGTTGCCAAACCCGGTATTATGCAGGCCAATCTGGGGATGTATCGGATTCAGCTTTCCGGGAATGATTATCTGCCTGATCAGGAGATTGGTTTACATTATCAGTTGCATCGTGGTATAGGAATCCATCAAACTAAGGCAAATGCGCTCGGTAAACCTTTAAAGGTGAGTATTTTTGTCGGCGGACCGCCAGCACATCCCTTGTCTGCTGTAATGCCGCTACCGGAAGGACTCTCTGAGATGATCTTTGCCGGGGCATTAGGAAATAGAAGGTTCCGTTATTTTTATGATGATGAAGGTTTTTGTATCTCGGCAGATGCAGACTTTGTGATTACCGGTACTGTTTATCCCAACGAAAATAAACCGGAAGGTCCTTTTGGTGACCATATCGGATACTATAGTTTAACTCACCCGTTTCCCTTGATGAAGGTGCATAATGTGTACCATAAGAAAAATCCAATTTGGTCTTTTACCGTTGTGGGGCGGCCGCCGCAGGAAGACACCAGTTTTGGTGCCTTAATCCACGAAATTACGGGGGCGGCCATTCCAAAGGAGATTTCAGGTCTCCATGCAGTTAATGCCGTTGATGCCGCTGGTGTACATCCCTTACTTTTTGCAATAGGGTCTGAACGGTATACGCCTTATCAGCGAGTGGATCGACCGCAGGAAATTTTAACGATAGCCAATCAGATACTGGGTAAAAATCAGCTCAGCCTTGCTAAATATTTGTTTATCTCAGCAAATGAAGATAATCCGCAATTGGATATTTATGATATTCCGGCTTTTTTGGGTCATATCCTTGAACGGATAGACCTTACTCGAGATGTTCATTTTCAGACCAATACGACTATCGATACCTTGGATTATTCTGGCGATGGATTAAATGCCGGTTCCAAGGTGGTTTTTGCTGCCGCTGGTACAAAGAAAAGAGAATTGGGCCGTGAATTGCCGGCTGGTTTTGAACTACCCCGACCTTTCAATCAGGCAAAATTTGTTATGCCCGGTATTATTGCCATCGATGGTCAGGCATTCTCTACCTATGAGAATGAGCCGAAGATAATGGCCGAATGGTGCCGCGCTGCTGCAGGACTCGCCTGGGAAGGTTTCCCGTTGATCGTCTTATGTGATGATGCTCACTTCACCGCCGCTACCGTCAATAATTTTGTTTGGACAACGTTTACCAGAAGTAATCCTGCGTTTGATATTTATGGAATACATAGTTTTACAACATTTAAACATTGGGGTTGTAAAGGACCGCTAATTATTGATGCGCGGACAAAACCCCATCATGCGCCGGCGCTGATTAAAGACGAAACGGTGGAAAGGCGTGTGGATCAACTTGCTGCAAAAGGAGGGTCACTACACGGAATTATTTAAGAGTGCTAATTCCTGTTCATTCAGGTTTATGGTTGAAAAATTAATTTAGAATAGATTTTAAAAGGTTTAATATCAAGATGACTACAACAGAATTATTGGATAAATCAAAAGGAAGCGAATTACAGTTTCAGGAAGTATTGGCGCATATTGCCGATCAGTACAGCTATAGTCCCAGTGCATTTCAAAATGGGACGCTGAAAAATTCGAAAGAAGAAAATCAAGGTAGTGCAAAAGTTTTCTATTTTGCACAGTTAAATAATCTTTCGCAGGAGGATACATTGCGCCTTTTTGCCGAACATTATCAAAATGTACTCGATAATCCAGACGGAGATGGCCATCAGAACATTCGTCAATTTAGGACAAATGGTTGGGATGGGATCCTGTTTGAGGAAGAAGTACTGGTGAAAAAATAATAAATTTAACCTGGTAGCGGTAAAAACCTGAGATGCCCAGGAAAACATCTTGTTGTGGCAGTTTTGAAAAGACAACATTGAAATGGCCATTCCACAGGGTAGCATCGGTGCTACACGATAACGAAACCACGGGAATAAAAAGGGCAGTAACAATAGATTACTGCCCTTTCTTTTTCAACTATTTTGTCAACTAAGCAGTTGGCTTAAGCGTTACTTTCGCAATCCTGTTCTTTGTTTCCACCAAAATAAACCATCCAGCAAATGCCGAATTGATCCTGAAAAGCGCTGTATAGTTCGGCAAAAAATGTTTCGCCGAGTGGCATTTCAACGACCTTTGCATTGGTGCTCAGGGCATCGTACAAAGCTTTCGCTTCGGTGGTGCTTTCGCACATCAGCATGACATAGCTGTTGTTTCCTTGGATATATTGTTGTCCAAAAGCAGGTACGACATCAGCTCCCATCAGCATGCTATCGCCGTTGATCGAAATTGCTGTATGACAGATTTTGTTTTTTGCTTCGTCTGGAACAGGTGGCATCTGTGGGTCGGCAGGGATATCTCCATAACGCATGAAGCCAGGATTTTTTGTATTGAAGACTTTTTCATAAAAGTTGAATGCTTCTTCACAGTTTCCGTCGAAATTTAGATAAGCGTGTAATTTTGCCATGATTTCTAATTTTTGAATATAATGATTACTTCTTTTAACTCTTTTCTCAATTTTTCCTTCCTATAAGACTATATAAATAGCTTGGAAGCACATTGGTAAAATTAAGCTGAAGTTTTCTTAAAAATCTTGCCTTAAGGCAAGATTTAAAAAAGTAGTCCTTTGGGCGTTACCACGGTTTAGTTTCCGTGGACAATTTCTTTCCGGATGCGGCTTAGGGAAGTGTCGGTGATGCCCAGGTAGGAAGCAATATGCTTGAGTGGTGCCTGCTGTATCAATATTGGTTTTTCTTTAATCAAGCGCAAATAGCGGGTAGTAGCAGGTTCGGTAATCATAGCAATAGCCCTATTTTTACTGTGAACAAGTTCCTTGGCCATCCAAGAACGCCCCCATTCCCTAAATTCAGGAATCTGATGAAAAAGTTCCTGAAAATCTTCAAACTTTATTTTCCAGAGACGGGTTTCCATGAGTGCCTGGATATTTTCCACCGTTGGATGGCGTTGAAAAAAAGAGGCGACTTCAATGACAACATCATTGTCCGTACAGAAGCCTATGGTAACTTCATTGCCTTCATAATCGTGTAAAAAGGAGCGTGTAAGTCCATACTCAATCAAGTAATAAGCATTTGAAACCTGTCCTTTGGTCAATATAAAATCGCCCTTTTTGACGGTTATGGCTTCATGTTTTTCTGTAATTGCAGTTAATTCCTGTGGAGTCAGTGCAAGTTCACTGTAGAAGGTTCTAATTAGATCCATGTCCTGGTTATTTGATTACGATGTTAATTTAACGATTAATCTGCAGATCAATTGTTAATAGATTGTGTGATTATTGTAAACAAATAAGTGTTTCATTGATAATTTTGTTTGTTTTGAAAAGTATTTTTGATAAAAATATAATAAATATTAAAAATTATTATGAATTTAGTTTTTAATTGTTTTACTTTGTGTCAATAACATAATGTAAAAACGAAATATTTAAAATTTTCATAATATGTGTGGAATTATTGGCGCTTTTGAATTAAAGCAACCTGCAAGCTCATTGAGATCTCAAGTATTAGAAATGTCAAAACGTATTCGCCACCGTGGTCCGGACTGGTCGGGTATATTCACCGGTGAGAAAGCTTTATTGGCACACGAGCGGTTAGCTATTGTTGACCCTAAATCTGGAAGTCAACCATTGTACAGTCCGGACGGTAAAGTTGTACTAGCAGTTAATGGCGAGATCTATAACCACCATGAATTAAGAAATAGCCTTCCTGATTATGAGTTCTCGACACAAAGTGACTCTGAAGTTGTGTTGGCATTATATTTAGCGAAAGGTCCCTCATTTGTGGATGAATTAAATGGTATTTTTGGTTTTGCACTCTATGATTCACGTGATGATTCCTTTTTTGTCGCACGTGACCATATGGGAATTATCCCCTTATATTATGGTGAAGATGAACAGGGGCAATTGTTCGTTGCATCCGAATTAAAATCACTGGAAGGTTTCTGTACGACGATTGAACAATTTCCTCCGGGGCATTACTTGTATAGCAAAACGGGGAAAGCTCCGCAGCGCTGGTATCAACGTGATTGGGAAAGTTACGATGTTGTAAAAGACAACGAGACCGATATCGCTGTTTTGCGCAAAGGTTTGGAAGATGCAGTGCATCGTCAATTAATGTCAGATGTACCTTACGGTGTACTGCTGTCTGGTGGATTGGATTCATCGGTTATTGCTGCGGTAACGAAGAAGTTTGCATCCAAACGTATCGAAAGTGACGACAAAGAAGATGCCTGGTATCCTCAACTGCATTCATTTGCGGTGGGATTGAAGGGAGCACCGGATTTAATTGCGGCACAGAAAGCAGCAGATCATATCGGAACAATACACCACGAGATCAACTTTACCATCCAAGAAGGATTGGATGCGATCCGTGACGTGATCTACCACTTGGAGACTTATGACGTCACGACGGTACGTGCTTCTACACCGATGTATTTATTAGCTCGTGTAATCAAATCAATGGGCATTAAAATGGTATTGTCGGGTGAGGGGTCAGACGAACTCTTTGGTGGGTATCTTTATTTTCATAAAGCGCCAAATGCACAGGAATTTCACGAGGAAACTGTACGTAAGCTGAAAAAGCTTTACCTGTACGACTGTCTGCGGGCAAATAAATCACTTGCAGCATGGGGTGTTGAAGGGCGTGTACCTTTCCTAGATAAAGAATTTATGGACATTGCGATGCGTATCAACCCTTCCGATAAAATGATTCGCGAAGGAAGGATGGAGAAATGGGTTGTACGTAAGGCATTTGAAGACTATCTGCCAGAAAGCATCGCATGGCGCCAGAAAGAGCAATTTTCTGACGGTGTAGGCTATAGCTGGATCGATACCTTGAAAGAACAGGCTGAAAGTAAAGTTTCTGATCAGGAGTTTGCCGAGGCTTCAACGCGCTTCCCGATAAACACCCCGAAAAACAAAGAAGAGTTTCTATATCGGACAATTTTCGAATCGCATTTTCCTTCAACAGCGGCAGCACAAACTGTTCCATCGGTAAAATCTGTCGCATGCAGTACGCCGGAAGCCTTAGCTTGGGATGCTTCTTTCCAGAATCTGAATGATCCATCGGGTCGGGCTGTGGCCTCGGTTCACCAAGAGAGCTACGAAAAATCCAAAGTGGAAGCCGTGTAACTAATCAACCCTCATATCTATATTTGGTAAAGCCTGGAAAGTTTCTTTTCAGGCTTTTTATGTTTTCTTTTCAACTAAATAAGGGTATATTATTTAATTGATTAAAAATGAATGTGTGTTTTTAAATATTCTTTAGTAATTTTCGGAAAAACCAATCACAGGAAACTTTGGGTTTCTAAATTAACTAAGGTGACCGGAGCACTGTCTTTTTCTGGAGCTTCTTTGAGAGCTAGTGGAATATAGCAACACGTAGTTTGCGCTCGTAGTGTTAGCGTATTAACAGAGAATTATACAATAAATAAAGATATATACATGAAGGTAGATTTAATGAAACAGCGTGGAATGAAATCTTTAGGGCTGGCACTTCTATTGCTGAGCGCTCCAGCTATTTTTGCTCAAAATAAAGAAGCGATGGTTTCATCAATTGTGCAGGAGGCAAATGCAAATTCACAATTGGAGAAGTATGCGTTTGAGCTTGTCGATATGATTGGCCCCCGTCTTGTCGGGAGTCCACAAATGCAACAGGCGCATGATTGGGTTGTCAAAAATTATAATGCGCTTGGCGCACAGGCTCGCAACGAGCCCTATGGTGAATGGCGTTCCTGGGAACGAGGAACTTCTCAGGTGACGATGACCTATCCCCGCATAAAATCTTTGGAAGGTACACAGTTGGCGTTCAGTCCCGTGACCAAGGAGAAAGGGGTTGAAGCCGAGGTTGTGGTAATGCCTTTATTTAGCTCCCCGTCTGATTTTCAGTCTTGGCTTAAGACAGTCAAAGGCAAGATCGTATTGATTGGAATGAATCCGCTTTCTGGACGGTCAGATGCCAACTGGAAGGAGTCAGCTTCTCCGAAAAGTTATGAAAAATATCAAGCCTTAAAAAATGATCAGTTGAAAAAATGGGAGAGTAGTATGTCCTATACGGGAAGCACGCGTCGGACATTGCCATTGGCTTTGGAGAATGCTGGTGCCGTTGGTGTCATCGATTCCTATTGGACGGAATTGCCCGGTATTACACGGATTTTTGATGCGAAGTCCAAACAAATTCCGGTATTTAACGTCGGTCTGGAAGATTATGGTCTGTTATACCGCATGGCAGAACATGGGGTCAAACCTCGGGTTTCGCTACAGGGAAATTCAAAAGAGCTTGGAATATCAAAGACCTATAATAGTATCGCGGAGATCAAGGGAAAGGAAAAACCGGGCGAGTATGTTGTGCTTTCGGCGCATCTAGATTCGTGGGACGGTGCTTCGGGAGCGACAGACAATGCGACAGGAGTAATTACCATGATGGAGGCTGTCCGCATTTTAAGGAAGGTTTACCCGGATAATAAAAGAACGATTTTGGTCGGTAACTGGGGAAGTGAGGAGCAGGGGCTGAATGGCTCTTCAGCTTTTGTCGAAGATCATCCCGAGATCGCTAAAAATATACAGGTGGTATGGAATCAGGATAACGGCACAGGGCGAATTGTCCGGATAGGAGGCAGTGGTTTTGAAAAATCTTACGAATATATAAGCCGCTGGGTGCAATATTTGCCTGAAGAGTTTCGTAATGAAATCCAAACCAGTTTTCCAGGCATGCCGGGGACAGGGGGGAGTGACCACTCTTCTTTCGTTCAGAAAGGAATTCCGGCCTTTGGGCTCTCTTCCACATCCTGGGACTATGGTAAGGTGACCTGGCATACCAATCGGGATACCTATGATAAGATTGTGTTTGATGAAGTAAAACAAAACGCCATTATCGTTGCGATTTTGACTTACCTTGCCTGTGAAGAGCCTACGTTGGTCTCCCGCGATAAGATCACATTGCCAATTGATAAAGATGGCAAGCCGACGGTATGGCCAACAAATCTACAGTCTAAAAGAACGAGTGGCAACTGATGATGAAACAGCTCATTTTTGTTGGTCTATTTTTGGTGTGCGCCCTACTCTCTCATGGACAGGTTTCATTTGCCAATTTAGAAAACTATAGAACCGAGTGGTTGATTCTCCGTGAAAATAATAATTCTCTGGTGGGGATCCGTAGTTTCACGACAAATACTGTAAAATATTATTTAACGGTAGATCCTACTACACTGCAAACGCGTGTAGTAGGAGATCGATCGGTCAGCGTTCTGTACAACGATGCGGCTCAGGTTACAAAAAGTCTAAGTGGTTCGGTATACGAAAGCTGTTTTTCTTTAGTCAGAAAAACTGAAAACAACTTACAGGATGCGGGGCTGAATTTTAGGCTTCCCAAAGAGGCTGGTATTAATTTGACGATTGATCTATGTCCTTCACACAAACCTTTGGACAGGGCTATTTTTGAAGATCTTCTCGCTGCGTTTAAGGGGATAGATCGCAGCCTGCCACTGGCCGTTTCTGTTTCGGGTAAATGGATGCTAAATCATGCCGCAGATCTGGCATGGCTAAAGTCATTGGATGCAAAGGGAGTAAAGATTACCTGGGTCAATCATACGTATGACCATGTTTTTACTAGTAATCCTTTAACATCCAATTTTTTGCTTTCCAAAAATACGAATCTAGGTTATGAAGTGTTGGAGAATGAAAAATTGATGCTGAAAAACGGTCTTCTGCCTTCGGTATTTTTTCGTTGTCCGGGCTTAGTTTCCGATCGGCGTATCATTGAGCAACTATTGTCCTATGGTCTTATTGCGGTAGGCTCGGATGCCTGGTTGGCAAAAGGGCAGCAGGCCAAAAACGGAAGTATTGTCCTGATTCATGGTAATGGGAATGAGGAAGTTGGGGTGCAGGATTTTATCCGATTGCTTCGGACAGAATCTCAGGCCATAAAAACAAAACACTGGACACTGTATAGTTTATCCGAAGGCTTGGATCAGGAGTCACATTAACTATTGAACAACTTGTTTTTTCGGATTGTCTTTCCTTTGCGTAGCTGGATAGCGTGGTAGATACTTGGGATATCGTTAGACCAGTTTCTGAGCGTCAGGATAATAGCAATAATTTCCAGACGTGTGAGCAGGCCTAGCCAGATTGTCAACTGAAATAAGATTGTCGACTGGCAATGAAGCAATAGTTCGACCAGAAACGCAAATAAAAACAGCGTCCAGACCTTCGCGCCAATGGAGTGTGTTGCAATTTCTTTTTTAAATTTTACAAAGCTAATGATGTAGGTTACTATCTCTGATCCGACCAGGATCAAGATTAATGTTGCATGATCCTTAAAAAATTGGGGACAGCTCAAGTAGCTTGCCCATGTAATACAGGTGAAAAACAGGAGATCAACACTGGAATCCCAGCGGCGTAAGAGCGCTGTGGAGACCGCTAGCCTACGGGCGATAATGCCGTCAAATATGTCGCTCAACAATCCGATTACAAGAAATGAAATTGCATACCATTTAAAATGGTCCACTTTGAGCCAGTAAAAGAGCAATAGCAACAGGCCTAAGACAAGGCGCAGTATGATCAGGGCAAAAGGAATGTTCTTTTTCAAAGCCTGTGGATAATCGGTTAAAGCGTTGCTATTAAAGATACGTATTGTACAGTATAAAACCAAAAAGGCACCTTTCCTATTGAAAGATGCCTTTTTGGTTTTTCTTGTTTTCCCGACTTTATGATGGGTTTTTGAGGTGCTGATTGAAGTAGTCCGCAATTTTTTCGTACATATGAATACGGTCTTTTCCCATTACATTGTGTTCATGAGTCGGGTATAGAAAATAATCTACTTGCTTTCCGGCTTTAATACAGGCTTCTAAAAACTCCATGCTGTTTTGTTGTACAACGACAGGGTCTTGTGCGCCGTGAATAATCAATAGTCTTCCTTTCAGTTGATCGGCTTTATTGAGGAGTGATGTCAATTTATAACCTTCCGGATTTTCTTGCGGCGTGTCCATGTAGCGTTCGCCGTACATCACCTCATAAAATTTCCAGTCGATTACCGGACCTCCAGCTACTGCAGCCTTGAAGATATCGTTATGATGCAGCATGAAGGAAGTTGTCATAAAACCACCGAAGCTCCACCCGAAAATACCCATGCGCTGTTGGTCAACAAAAGATTTTGATTTAAGGAACTCTATTCCTTTCATCTGG
This sequence comes from Sphingobacterium multivorum, assembly GCF_039511225.1. Classification (NCBI taxonomy): domain Bacteria; kingdom Pseudomonadati; phylum Bacteroidota; class Sphingobacteriia; order Sphingobacteriales; family Sphingobacteriaceae; genus Sphingobacterium; species Sphingobacterium multivorum. The sequence goes on along the minus strand of NZ_CP154261.1, from coordinate 5,022,104 downwards.
TCGGCCATTTCATTTTGACCGAGGTTGCGATGCGTAGCTGTATAGAAATCCCGGCCTCTGTAATTCGTGCCGCGATTATCCATCGTGAAGACGATATAGCCCTGTTGCGCCATATACATATCAAAATATCCAGCGCCTCCTAGCCATTTGTTGGAAACAAGCTGCGAATGTGATCCGCCGTATAAATAATACATGACCGGATATTTCTTAGCTGGATCAAAGTCGTTGGGATAAATGATACGTCCTGTCAATGGGTATTTCCCATCTGCGGATGTCAACTGTACAAATTCGATTTTAGGATCATTTATTTTTCCGGAAAAAGGGTTTTCTGCATTGACTAAGGTAGTTTCTTTAGCAGATTTAACTTCTTTGACCTGAACTTTATTTGGTGTTTTTAAATTACTATATTGATCGTAGATATACTTGCCATCGCTACTTAGTGCAGCATGATGCGTGCCCGATTCATTTGTTAATTGAACCGTTTTCCCTGATTTTAGGTCGACCTCAAATAATTGGCGATCTAAACCGTTGTTGGTGACTCCTGTATAGCTTACTTTGCTGCCATCAGCCGAAAAGTCGAGCAATGCCTCCATAACGATGTCTTTATAGCCGAGTTTTTTGATCAGATTACCTTCCGTGTTGTAGAGGTAAAGTTGATTATAACCATCTCTATCGGATTGATAAAGGAATTGATCCGGTTTGTTTGGTAAGAATGTCAATGGGTTTTCAGGTTCAACCCAGGTTGTCGCAGTTTCTTCAAACAGGGTTTTGACCAAAGAACCGTTTTCTGCATTATATTTGTTGACTTTAAGATCATTTTGCCCACGGTTAAGTACTCCGACGTAGATGTATTTACCAGAAGGATCCCAGGTAACCATGGTCAAATACTGCTCTGAATGCTCACCGGTTTGGAGGGTTACCTTTTGTCCCGTGGTGGTGTTGTAAACGATCAACGAAACTTCTTCAGATTTTTGACCTGTCATTGGATATTTTATCCATTTGATATCCGCAATTTTGGAACTCCATTGCGGTAATGGATAATTGGCGACCATCGTTTCGTCTTTGTGATAGTACAGCAGTTTGTCATTTTGATTGTTCCACCACATTCCTTTCTTGATGCCAAATTCCTGGCGATGGGTGTAATCACTACCATTGACAATTCCTTTGTCGTTATCGTTGGTGACGGAAGTAATTTTGCCGTCTTTGTCAACAATTGCAATGTTATTGTCTATTAAGTAGGCGATTTTTGAAAAATCAGAACATACCTCGCGATTAGCTCCCTTGTTGTCATTGCCGATAAAGCTTTCAATATTTTTTGATTTGATATTGTAAGTCACCGTGTAAGTTTTATCTTTTCCATCGACTTGGAGTAATAGCGCGTTTCCATCACGCCATTTATAGTCGTAAGGAAACATCCGCAGATTGAATGTTTCGCCCGGAATAGCCGTTTTCAATGCTGCTTCGAGGTCTGCTTTAGAGGCTAGATTAGTTTCGCTCCAGTTGTTGGAAGCGCTTTTTGATAATAGATTCTGGTACGATTTATCGAGATAGGAGAGGTTGTTTGATTTTGGGATCCACGATGCTCCGGCTATTGATGTTGGTGCGTAAGTTCGGGGTCCAAATACTGTTTCTTCTAAATTGAGGTTGCGTTGTGCATAGCTGCTGATGGAGCTCGACAACAAGAAGAATAGCGCAATTCTTTTCATTAAACTGTAATATTGTGTGAATGTTTATACACAACGTCATACGTGAGCCCATTCCAGTGGTTATTTTGCGCTTCATTAGTCCAATAATCACATGAGGCTTCTAAACCTGTTGCGATAGGAAATTAAAGGCGCAAATAGCTCATTACATTCCGTTTGTTTTTAAATTTTATAGGGCTAAATTAGGGAAATAGCCCTATAAAACCTAGTACAGAATTGTTGCATTTCTAACTTAAATTGTTTGCTATAAACCGCTACGTCTTGCCGCTGAGCTATAGTTTACGTAGCCAGATGTTTCTGAACTGGACCAAATCACCATGATCCTGCAATACAATTGGACCTGGTCCGTGGCTTATTTGCTTTGGTAGTCCGATGTATTCGGTTGTGCCATCGATTTGGGTATTGTTTTGTACAATGACGCCGTTATGTAGGACCGTTACTGTTCCTTTAGCGGTCAAGATTCCATCCTTATTGAACTGAGGTGCTTTATAAATAATATCGTACACATGCCATTTGTCTGGAGCAATTACCTGCGCCAGGGGTGGGCGCTGTTTGTAAATACTGCCTGCTCCGCCGTTGACATAGGTTGGGTTGTTATTGTTGTCCAATACCTGAATTTCATAAAGCCCTTGGAGGAAAATTCCGCTATTGCCTCTTCCTTGGCCCTCGCCTTTGATTACTTCGGGGCTTTTCCATTCAATATGCAATTGAAAATCGCTAAAGTGTTCGTTGGTCTCAATGGCTCCAGCCCCCGGTTTTACTTCAAGTACGTTGTTGGCCACTGTCCAATTGGCTTTGCCTTTTTCACTTTTCCATTGCCTAAGATCCTTGCCGTCAAAAAGGACAATGGCATCGCTTGGTACACCCTGATTGATTGTTACTGTCGGTGGTACCGGACTATAATATTCGGTGTCGCTTGGTTTCATATTTGTTTGGGCCTGTAATACAGTGGCGCCAAATAAGAGTGTTGTTGCTATCGCTGAGGATAAAGAAAAGTTCATCTGTTGGGTTTTTGGTATGGTTAAATATACAAATAATCCCACTTGTTTGGAACAATTTCAGTAGGTTTGTGCATGGCAACCATTTTACAGACAGTATCGCTGAAAGAAGCCCGGTTCTATGCACCAATAGGTTACTATGAAGAAGAACAGGTGCTAGGCAATGAATTTTTTGTTTCTATTGACGTATGTTTTCCCTTTTTGAATGCCGAGACAGAGGATTTAAACAATACGCTCAATTACGAAGAACTTTACCAGATTACAGCCGGTGTCATGCTACCTAAACGTAAGCTACTGGAATCTGCGGCTTCAGAAATACTCGAACAGATTCGGGAAAGAGTATCCCATGCTCTGACGATCGAAGTGGTGATACGCAAATCGAACCCTCCCTTTGGTGGGGACCTTTCCTGCTCCCAAGTTAGCCTTAAATATTTCAAGGATTAAAACGAAACTGGATCAGCGCAATATCAACTGAAAGAATTAGTTTTGCCAATCGTTATCTGATAGTCTTAAATTAATAGTATGAATATTTACGATCTTGTCATAGCCGATAAGGAAAGGATTGCTTTGGAGGATGTTTTCTTGGAAGAGGACAGCCGTCAAAAGCTGCATCAGCTGATTAAAGAGCATCGTTATATTAAAGAGCTTTCGCAATATGGTCTGCCGGTGAGCAATAAGATTTTACTGCACGGTTATTCGGGTTGCGGAAAAACAACAACGGCGAAAGCGCTGGCTACAGCGCTTGAAAAACCAATTTATGTGTTGAATTTGAGCAACCTCATTTCTTCTCGCATTGGCGAAACCTCGCAGCACATCAAACAGGTCTTTGATAAAGCAGGGCGTGAAAAAGCAGTTCTGTTTTTAGATGAATTCGATCAGATCGGAAAGGCGCGGATTAGTGAAGAAAAGGATGTTGGTGAAATGCGCCGTCTCGTGAACACCATTATACAGCTGATCGATTATTTTCCTGCTGAAGCGGTATTGATTGCAGCAACGAATCATCCTGAAATATTGGATACAGCCATTATCCGGCGGTTTCAGCTTCGTTTGGCTTTTGAGTTGCCGACCATAGTACAACTGGATGCCTATTATGATAAACTATTTGAGCCATTTCCACATTATGCTGATGTCGTACCGCGACGCTATGGGATCTCCTATGCAGAGGCTAAGGACTATATTTACGGTGCTGTCAAATCCTTATTTATTGCGTCGTTGGAACAAAATCAACCTTAATGTTTTTTGAACGCTCTATTTGAGATGCTCAGTAAAAATAACAACGTTTCATAAAAGCCTTTCTCTTATACGGTACGCTGCTAATTGAATGCTCCGTTTCAGCTCCTAATAAAAAAATGACAATTTCTGATAAACTGTTTTGTCTCCTATACGTTAGTCTGTGTATAGGGACAATTTGGGATAGGCAGGGGGCCGCCGATGACAAATTGATCGCTAAGTAGTTAAAAATAGTTTGTTTTTAAGACAAAATGACATCAATTTTTATTTTTAAATGACATTTTGTCTTTTAAAGCCTGCTGGTACGTAAATTGAATAATTCTCTTCAAATAGTTTGGAACAAAAAAGCTTAACAATAAAACAAAAAATTAGGAGGACAAAAAATGGCATTAATTAAATTCCCTACAAAAAGTTTAAACACCGATGCAGTAAATCCATTTGTAAACACTGTATTCGACAACTTATTCAATGATAATTTCATCTCCGATCGTTTGGTGTCCCGTGTACCTGCGGTCAATATATCAGAATCTGAAAAATCATTTAAAATTGAAATGGCAGCGCCTGGATTGGATAAATCGGATTTTAAGATCAATGTTGATAAAAATCTAATTACCATTTCAGCTGAGAAAAAAGAGGAAAGTGTGAGTGAAGAAAAATTATACAGCAAAAAAGAATTCAATTATTCTTCGTTCTCAAGATCATTTACATTGCCAGAGACCGTAGATTATAGCAATATCGAGGCTGCCTATGAAGGTGGTATATTAATTTTGACTGTTGGCAAGAAAGAAGATGCAATCATTGCAAAACGTCTGATTGAAGTTAAATAATCCAGCAGCATACAAGAAATAGTTCATTTTGGGAATGACCAAAGGTGAGCAAAAGACAATAGTTTTTAGGTTTAGTTTATGTTTTAATCCCTCGGAGTTCCGTTTGTGTTCCGAGGGATTTTTCTTTTGTCAGGATGGTCCTGACGCGATGAAAAGACTATTCAGTTTCCGCATAGTTTTCAGATCGGGGAATTTTGGCGAGATAAGGCTCCATCTCTTCCGGTAACTTCGTTAATTTCCGCTTTTGAAGGTCGAGCCAGGCTCCATCGACGTTGACGGTACAGCACAAAACGCCGTCATTACGAAAAACTTGGTGTATAAATGAAAAACGACTATTTGTTTTGTTGTATTTCGTCAGTTCTACTTTTACCTGTACATATTCATCCAGATGCACTTCTTTAAAATAGATGAGTTCTTCCCGAAATAAAATTGGACCGATATGAAATTCGGCAAATTTATCCAGTGAAAAGCCCATTTTGTTCAACATGTTACTGCGGGCCTGTGCGCAGATATCAGCGTAAGCAGAATGCCGCATATGTCTATTTGCATCGATCTGCGCCCATATAATCTGACCTTGATAAAATATATTCTCCATAATCTTCAGCGATTAGCCTCTTTTTTCATAACAATTTACATATTTTTAAATAAAGCTGTAACACTTTGTTTGTTTGCTATACTTATTACCTAAATATATTTAAAGAAAAATCGCAAGGTGAACCCATCAGAAATAGAATTTCTTCGACTGATTGACGAGAATAAAGGTATTCTCGTTAAGGTGAGCCGCATGTATATGGATGACCATGAGGGACGGCAAGATCTGTATCAGGAGATTGTCTATCAGCTGTGGAAATCCTATGCGACATTTAAGCAACAGAGTAAATTTTCAACATGGATGTACCGTGTTGCCCTCAATACCGCAATGGTATTTTTAAAAAAAGAAAAGAAACATCAGATTTTTGAGGCGTTAGAGGAGCGGCATGATTTTGCAGAAGAAACTTACGACACCGATAAAGATGAGCAACTGAAAGTCTTTTATCAGGCTGTTCAAGAGCTTAACGCCATTGAAAAAGCCTTGATATTTTTGTTTTTGGAAGGTCAGAGTCATCGCGAGATTGCAGAAAATCTGGGTATATCGGAAGTCAATGCCCGCGTAAAATTAAACCGCACGAAGGAGCGAATTCAACAAATCATTAAAAAATACACGTATGAATTTTGATGAGTTAAAAAAATCTTGGCAGGAACAGCCTACGGACGAGGATTTACAGAATCCAAATCTCAAATACTATAAGGAGGTCGGCAATATCATGGGTAAGCTGCGCAAGAATATCAAACGTGAGTTTATTTCTTGGGCCGTGTGTATGGGCTTTCTGTTTTTGGTGCCTATTTTGCCGATGTATAAGATTGAAGGTTATGCTGCATTTGCGTATTACTTTTTTATCGTACAGATATCCTTATCCAGTCTTTTATATTACCGGAGGTTCTTTTATTTGGTAAAGAGTACAAAAAAGATCGAGTTGTTGGCTTCTAAAGAACACTTGCTCAAGTTGTATTACGATTTGAAGTATGCCGTAGAGACCTATCGGATTGCGGCCTATGTGATGATTCCGCAAGCTTTATTTCTTTATCTTATTATGATTGCACAGAATAGGACTACCATCTGGTTTGATCGATTATACCATTTCAAGGAAACTTTCCAACAAGACCCTAACTTTATTATGTGGATGATCCTTTCCGCAATTACTTCCATTGTTCTTGTTGTTGGTCTGACAGAATTTATGATTCGTGCTTATTATAGCAATTATATTACACAGATAAAGGAAAAGCTTGATCAAATGGAAGCCGAATAATTTACAGCCAACTTGCATGTATTTTATGCTGTTGAAGACTTGATTTTCCTGTCAAAATGACCAGAACTAAAATAGGTAAGGTTTTTGTTTCATCTCCTTCTGATTAGTTTTTTTAGTCCATATGGAATATCCGCTTCATTTTATAGGTGTTTGCTTTTTGGGGCATGGATATTTCGTATATTGTCATTGAAAACCGTTGTCCGTTATGTTTAATCCGACAAAGAAGTTACAGCGCAGTTCCCAGATCTTAAGTATATTGGCCAAATATGGTTTTAAAGATGCGATCGCTCGATTGCCCTGGAAGGGATCCCGATCTGCTGTAGAACATGCTATTGACGTCGATAATATCAGTGTTTATGCCCGTATTCGCATGGCTCTTGAGGAGCTCGGTCCTGCTTTTATCAAGCTTGGACAATCGGCTTCAACGCGGGAGGGGTTGTTGCCCCAAGATCTCGTAGATGAACTTAAGCGCCTTGAGGATAATGTTCCCCCCTTTGAAGTGGATATTAAATCGTATCTCAAGGAAGAACTTGAGCTGGATATTGATGTACATTTCCAGGAGATTGCTGCCGAACCTTTTGCTGCGGCCTCTATTGCACAGGTATATCGTGCGACCTTAAAAGATGGAACCCAAGTCGTGTTAAAAGTGCGCCGTCCCGGCATCGATGAGGTTATGCGCTGTGATCTGGCACTCATGCGTGATATTGCCAAAATTCTAACCATGTATAATGATGTGCTGGAAAATCTTAATCTTTCGCTGATTGTTGAATCTTTTGCAATGACCCTGCAGGAAGAGATGTCTTTAGTGATTGAGCGGCATAACATCGATCGCTTCGCAAAGAACTTTAAAGGGAATAAATTGATTAAGACACCGCGGGTTTATCCTGAACTCTCCTCAGACCGTGTTCTATGTATGGAATATCTTGATGGTTTCAAGGTAACCGATGCCGATGAAATTAAGCGCCGGGGAATGGATGTCCAGACACTGGTAAAAAATGGGATCAATTTGTACCTCGAGCAAGTGATTATCCATGGTTTCTTCCATGGCGATCCTCATCCCGGGAATATGATGGTAATGCCCGATGGACGGATCGCTTTTTTGGATTTTGGTAATATGGGTAAATTATTAGGTATAGACCGTAGGCAGCTTGAAGAGTTTATTCAATCGGCTATTTCCGAAGATGCAGTGCGGCTTGCGGATGTGATTGAAGACGTTGCTGTGGTTAGTCATATTCCGGATCGTAATCAGTTTGAACGGTCGCTCTACGAGATCTTTGATATGATCGATAATGTATCGCTCGGAGACCTAAGTTTAGATGTACTGTTCAATAAACTTTGGAAAATTATTGGCGACAATCGTTTGTATTTTCCAGAATATATTTATCAGTTGATGCGCGGTATATCGTTGATGGAAGGTATTGGACGCCAATTGTATCCCGATCTCAATATTATGGAGAGTATCAAACCCTTTGCTCGAAGGATTATGATGGAGCGGCTCTCTCCAGAGGCAATCTTCAAAAAAGGGAAACACAAAGTTGAATCTTTTGCGCGCGATGTTGAAAAACTCCCTGAAGATATGCGGGCCCTTGTGCGCTTATTTCGAACAGGAAATTTTACGCTCAACCATCGATTGATCAGTGCCCGATCCTTTAATACGATTCTACGCAAAGGTGTGAATCGTATTGTCATCGGAATTATGTTTATGTCACTCAATTTACTGGGTGGGATGATTATTGTCGCACGCGTAGAACCACAGTGGTGGGGAATTCCCATTTTTGCTTGGATATGCCTTGGCTCAGCATGGGTCTTTGCCATATATTTATTTGTTGCTATGATCCGAGCAAAGGACAACGATTAACCGGGGTTAGAACGCATTTTCAGCCACGATGATTGGCTATGCATACATACACGCTATAAAATAAAAAATAAAAAGATATGGAAATCAATCTAAATGGGAAAAAAGCCCTGATCGGAGCGAGCTCTGCTGGTATAGGAGCAGGTATTGCCCAAGTGCTTGCCTCATGTGGCGTATCTGTAACATTAGCTTCCCGACATGAGGAAAAGCTACAACGTACCTGTGAAGGTCTGGATACTTCCAAAGGACAGGTACACCAATATATCCTGGTGGATTATAACGATCACGAAGCATACAAAAAACAGATCGAACATTACTTTGAGTCGAATAAGGTGGATATTTTAATCAACAATTCGAATGGGCCACAAGCAGGAACCATAGACCAAAAAAATCTGGCGGATTACCAGCATGCTTTTGAACTATTATTTCAAAATCACTGTTACACGACCTCATGTGCGCTGCCTTATATGTTGGCAAATCGATACGGACGTATTATTAATGTGTCTTCTTCAACTGTGAAAGAACCGGTATCTAATTTAGTGTTGTCTAATACGATCCGAACAGCATTGCTTAGCTGGAGTAAATCGCTGGCAACGGATGTCGCTAAAGAAGGGGTGACGGTCAATAGCATCTTGACAGGCCTTTTTGATACGGATCGTATCCAGTCGCTAACCAATCTTGACGCTCAACGTATGGGTATATCCTACGAGGAAGCGCTGCAATTGCGGTTAAAACAGGTTCCTGCGCAGCGTCTGGGTAAACCTGAAGAATACGGTTATCTCGTCGCTTTCCTTTGCTCCGAATATGCAAGTTATCTGACTGGAGCCAATATTCCTCTGGACGGCGGGATGTTAAAAGGCTTATAAAAAATAAGCTGCTCAATAACGTCAGGTCAAAGCCCTTTATTTGAGCATTCCATAGCTGGATTGCTGTAGCCAGAGCTTGGTATAAAATTGCATAAAAAGGGGTGTCCAATTTTTTTGGACACCCCTTTATGTTAGTGTGATTTATTATTTTCAATTAGTTCAACACCAATTCGGTATTGACAATGATGTCGACATCAGAAGCAACCGCTTCTACGCCCGAAGGTAATTTATCATTGTATTTCATGCCGAAATCCTGACGGTTAATTTTTGTTTTAGCTGTAAATCCAGCACGTGTTTTTCCCCAAGGATCCGTAATGATTCCGCCGTTTTGCGTCACCTCGAAAGTTACTTTTTTCGTTACATCACGAATCGTCAGATCCGCTATCATCACATATTTTCCTTTTACTTTCGCATTTTTAAAACTGATAGACTTTAATGTCATTTTAGGGAATTTTTCCGCAGCAAAAAAATCATCGGTCTTCAAGTGGTTGTCACGCGCAGCAATGCGTGTATTAATGCTATTGACGTCGATAGCGAAATTAACTTTGGCATTATTGAAACTTGTTCCTGTTGGGGTTTCAACTGTTCCTTCTACCTTTGTAAATTCACCATCAACAAAGCTGATACCAAGGTGTTTTACATCAAATCTCGCATTGGTATGTGCAGGGTCCGCAGACCATTTTACTTGTGCCACAGCAACATTAACCATTAATACCGCCGCTGCCAGAATTTGGAAAAATTTATTCATCTTATTTTCTTTTTTATTTATCTAACCGTCAAAAGTTCAAATTGTTTGTTTGAACAAGCTTCTGCAAAGGTGGGATAAACAGACAAAGAAAAAATTGATGTAGGTCAAGAATTTCGATTCGGCTTTAAGATCTGTCTTTTTAGGCGGCTAAGAAACTCCTGCGTAACACCAAGATAGGACGCTAATTGCATATTGGAGATCCTCGGATAGATTTTAGGGTACCTTTTGATAAAATCCAGATAGCGTTCCTGTGCTGTGAAACCTATGCTCGAGATAATACGGTGCTGCGATGCGATTTGCGCACGTTGTGCCATAATCCTGGAGAGTTTCTCGAAGATGGGATGATCTTCGTAAAGTTTGTCCTTAGCCTTTTTTGACAGGGTCAGGACGACGGAGTTTTCCAGGGCCTGAATGTTTTGGAGGGCCGGCTCCTGATAATTGAAGCTGGCAATATCACCGATCCACCAATCTTCAATTGCAAACTGTAGGATATGTTCAATCCCATCGGCGGTGACATAGAATGATTTAAATAAACCGCTGATCACGTATGCTTCATGGTGGCATACCTCGCCTGCCCGGAGAAAGTATTCTTTTTTCTTTATTTTCCGTACCTGATAACGTGAGACGATGTCATTTAGTTCTTCCTCAGTGACATCAATACGCTGTTTTACAAATTCCTTGAATTGTTCCATTTGGCTGTAAAATACGAATTTTTTGCCATGCTAATTGAATAAGTCGTCCAATTCCTATCAATTCTAAGGTAAAATAATCTGCCTATAGACTATTTTCTGTCATTAATGTTGTGGAGATGACGATGCTATCTACATCTTGGTGTAATATTTGACCGGATATTCGCATAATTCGGATAGTTTGATCAATAATTGGTATCTTTTGTCAGATTTAAAATATTTGAATTGCTATAACTATAAAAGTGTCTCATGAAGTTTGTCGCCCCCAACACCCTTGAAAATGATAAGGTCGTATTACGCATCATCGAACCAACGGATTTTGATACGCTGTATCAGGTTGCCAAAGATCCCCTGATCTGGGAACAGCATCCCAACAAAGATCGCTGGAAGGAAGAGGTTTTTCAGGGATTTTTTGAAGGGGCCTTGGAAAGTAAGGCTGCTTATTTGATCCTGGATAAGGAAAGTGGAGCCTGCATTGGGAGCACCCGGTACTATGGACTTGATGAGGCGGAAAAATCTATTTTTGTTGGATATACGTTTTATGCCCGTGCGTATTGGGGGGCAGGAATTAATCCCTTGGTCAAAGAGATGATGTTTGACTTTGCCTTCAACTTTGTGGATCGGATCTGTCTGCATGTGGGGGCAGAAAACTATCGTTCTCAGAAAGCCGTGGAGCGTTTGGGCGCTATTAAAGTGGCCGAAAAGATGGTCAGCTACGTAAATGAGCCTGAACGTAAAAATTTTGAATACGCGTTGGAAAAATCCGCTTGGCGGCGGATCAAGAGATAAAGCTTTATTATCCCTTGACGCCACTCAGTATACTGCCGATAATGACGGTTAATACAATCAATGTAATGATGATATAAAGTCTGTCTTTTTCGATTACAAAGCCAAATAACGAACCGATCACCCGTACAATAGGTGTGCAAATCAATAAAAGAACACCCAACTGTATAACTTGGGGAATATTTCGGCTAAAGGCCCCTGAAATAATTCCAGTAATTGTTGTATTGGAATTCCCTTCACCGACAAAATCTCGATAATTCGGTACGGTGTCCTGTCCATGAACAATCAGGTAGAAGATACCGCCGAGAATAAGAATAGAGGACGCCAATATAACGCCTATTCGTAAAATTTGTCCTACCAACAGTGAGATGTCCTTGTCTCCCCAATAGTGTTTCGAAAATACTTGTTTCATTTTGAGTAATTAGGTCCTTCATTGTCTAGTGGAAGGACGTTACAAACTTAAAATCCTAAATCTGGTAAGCTACCGTTTTTAGAATTTATGCTGGAATCCGTTGAAGATCATTTCCAAGGCCACCAAAGTAATGGCGACGGCGAAAATAATACGTAAAGTCTTTGGGTTCATGCGCTTTAAGAGTTTGGATCCTGTAATGGCACCGCATAATACGCCTAGTATAACCGGAAAAGCAATACCTGGATCCATATATCCCCTTTGTAAATAGACCACTGCAGAAGCAGCTGCGGTGACACCGATCATAAAGTTACTCGTTGTCGTACTGACTTTAAATGGAATTTTCATCATGCTGTCCATCGCGAGTACTTTAAGGGAACCGGAACCGATTCCTAGTAATCCGGAAAGTATTCCTGCAACCCCCATCAAAGAGAAGCCGCCGACAACGTTGGTCAGCTTATACGGGATCAATTTTCCATCAGCAGGGTAGGTGCTATTCAGTTTCAATTTTTCAGCCAAAGCAGAACCGCCGGATAGCGCATGTTCGTTTTTCTTCCGTATAGTCATTGCTGCGGAGAAGATCAGTACAACACCAAAAATGATTGCAATGGTGTTCGTCGGCATGTAAATGGCGATGACAGCTCCGATAACAGCACCAATCGTGGTCGCTATTTCTAAAAACATTCCAAGCCGGATGTTGGTGATGCCTTCTTTGACATAGGCTGTGGCTGCACCAGATGATGTCGCTATGGAAGCCAACAAGGCCGCTCCGATGGCATAACGGATATCGACATGAAACAGAAGAGTCAATAAAGGGATGACAACGACCCCTCCGCCTAAGCCTGTCAGGGATCCTAAGAGCCCTGCTACAAAAGCACCCAGGAGAAGGATGATTGTAAAGGTGAGAATAGTCATAAATATGTGTTTGTTTGTGTGATCCAAAAAACAGCAGCTGCTTAATGGAAGGTAATTTGTTGTAAACTTAAGGGCTTTTTATTGCTTTTAAAACTTTAAACCTGGAATAGATACAAATGTTACATCAAAAATATTATCGAAAAATGATACTGCCTGTCGCTTCACAGCGTGAGGCAGTACCGATGACCTTTACTGGTCTAAGTATATAGTATATAAAATATGGACAATATTATTCAGCTATTGTTTGTTGTACTTTCTCTTTTCTGTTGAAGATATCGTAGATGATTGGGAACACCAACAATGTCAATATCGTCGCTGAGATTAATCCGCCAATGATGACGATCGCCAAAGGTTTCTGTGATTCCGAACCTATACCGGTCGATAATGCAGCCGGCAATAGCCCGATGGAAGCCATGAGTGCCGTCATGACCACAGGTCGTGTTCGCGATTTTACACCTTTATAAATCGATTGGTCATTGGGTAGGCCTTCCTTCTTATTCTGGTGGAATTCTGAGATCAGGATGACGCCGTTCTGAATACATATCCCGAATAATGCGATCATACCTACCCCTGCCGAGATTCCAAAATTCATACCCGTCACGTGCAAGGCGATAATTCCACCGATCAGTGCAAAAGGAACGTTGGCCAACACGAGCAGCGAATCCTTGATATTTCCGAATAGAATAAACAATAGAAAGAAGATGACGATCAAACTGATCGGTACAACCTGTGCTAGGCGGTGTGTAGCACGCTGCTGATTTTCAAATTGTCCAGTCCAGCCAATAGAATATCCTTCCGGAAGCTTAATTTTACTTACTTTTTGTTGTGCTTCTGCTATGGTGCTTCCTAAGTCACGGTCGCGGATGGAAAATTTGATGCCGATATAACGTTTGATGTTGTCGCGATAGATAAAAGCAGCACCATTATCTTTTTCAATGGTCGCGATACTTTTCAACGGGATTAATGTGCCATCGCCACATGGAACCATCAGCTGTGCAATATCTTTTTCTGTTTTCCGATATTCGGGCGCATAACGCAGGCGAATGTTGAATTTGCGCTCACCATCGTACAAAATGGAAGCGGTTTTTCCGCCAAAGGCCATTTCCAGTACCGCTTGTGCATCTGCCGGCAGAACATTGAACGCCGCCATACGGGTCCGATCCAATACCACACTAACTTCAGGTTGGCCGATATTTAAGATGATACCAGGTTCTTTAATACCTTGAATACCTTTGACCTGTGCATAAACTTCTTTCGCCAGGCGGTCTAAGGTCGCGAGGTTATCGCCAAAGATCTTGATGCCGTTTTCGGCCTTGAAACCAGCAACGGCTTCGGCAACATTATCCGAAATAGGCTGCGAATAGTTATAGGTGATCCCCTGGAATTGTTTGAGTTTATGGTCCATCTCTTCAATCAGCTGATCCATCGTGATTTTACGCGTCCATTCCTCTTTAGGTTTTAGGGCCACAGCAAACTGAACAAAGCCAAACCCATTGGGGTCGGTACCATCGTTGCTTCGTCCAGTTTGGGAAAGTACGCCGGTGACCTCAGGAAAAGTTTCTAAAGTACCCTTTAACAGTTTGGTTGTTTTAACCGATTCACGTAACGAAGTACTCATGGGCATCTCGGCAGTAACCCAAAGGGAACCTTCATTTAATGTCGGTAAAAACTCTGTCCCTAAAAATTTTGCAGAAAACAAGATTGCAGCTAGTAAAGTAATTGCAACGATCATACTCAGACGCTTGTTTCGGAATGTAAATCCAAAACCTTTGGCGACGATTCTATTCCAGAATTCAACAAATGGATTGTGGCGTTCTTTCACATTTTTATTGAGCAGAATATGCGATAAAGCCGGAACGAGTGTTAAGGTAAACAGTAATGCACCCAGCAAAGCAAAACCCAGGGTAAAGGCTAGTGGCGAAAACATCTTTCCTTCTACTTTTTGGAAGGAGAATATGGGCATCAAGGAGGTGATGATAATCAGCTTGGAGAAAAAGATTGCTTTTCCCAAGCCTGTTCCTGTCTGTTTGATCCAGCCGGCTTTGGCCATTTTGTTGAATTTCTCCATACCCAGCTTATGAGCCTGGTGATCCAACATGACAAATATCCCTTCCACCATGACCACGGCACCGTCGATGATAATACCAAAGTCTACTGCACCCAAAGACAACAGGTTGGCGCTCATACCAGCTAGTTTAAGACATAGAAAAGCAAAAAGTAAGGCGAGGGGTATAATGATAGAAACGATGACCGTCGTGCGCCAGTCTGCCATAAAGAGCAATACCATCAAGGTGACGAGGACAATACCTTCAATCAAGTTGTGCATAACGGTATGGGTCGTGAAATCCATGAGATTGTCACGGTCATAGAAGGTTTGCATTTTGACATCTTTGGGAAGGATTTTGTTGTTGAGCTCGTCTATTTTCGCTTTTACAGCGGTCAAAACCTCTCTTGGATTTTCGCCTTTCCGCATCACGATGGTTCCTGCTACCACATCATCATTCTTACCAAAACCAGCTTGGCCCACCCGAGGCATTGCGCTTTCTCTGACCTCGGCTACATTTTTAACAAAGACCGGATTTCCCTTTTGGTTGATTACCGTGATGTTTTCGATATCATTGATCGAGTTGACCAAACCAATACCGCGTACGACGT
Organism: Sphingobacterium multivorum; assembly: GCF_039511225.1. Classification (NCBI taxonomy): domain Bacteria; kingdom Pseudomonadati; phylum Bacteroidota; class Sphingobacteriia; order Sphingobacteriales; family Sphingobacteriaceae; genus Sphingobacterium; species Sphingobacterium multivorum. The sequence goes on along the minus strand of NZ_CP154261.1, from coordinate 5,006,576 downwards.
AGGACTGGCCACTTTTTTCGATGACATCTCCACCGACGTTTAGGTTACTTTTGCTGACAGCATCAAATACCTGTAACGGGGTCAGATTAAATTTGTCAAGTTTGATGGGGTCAGTACTTATTTCGTAAACCAAATCCTGTCCACCAAAAACGTTGATATCGGCTACACCGGGGACACCACGTAAAGCGCGGTCAATGACCCAGGTCTGTAAAGTAAGGAGGTCGCGTGAATTGCGTTGGTCGCTATGTAATGTATAACGGAAGATTTCGCCTGTAGGGCCATAAGGAGGCTGTACTTCAGGATCAACATTGTCTGGCAGGCTCACAGACCGCATGAGGTTGTTGACCTGATTGCGGGCAAAAGTGTCGTCGACACCATCATCAAAGATGATTTTAACAATAGAAAGGCCAAACATGGTCGTGCTCCGTATGCTGGTTCTCTTTTGGACTGGACTCATGCCCAGTTCGATTGGTGTTGTTACGAAACGTTCGACTTCCTCCGCACTCCTTCCGTTCCACTGGGTAATGATGGTTATTTGTGTATTGGTCACATCGGGAAATGCCTCAATGGGCATGCTTTTAAAGCTAATGAAACCAGCAATAGCCAAAATACCGACCCAAATAAAGGTAAACGCTTTATTTTTAATGGAAAAGGCGATGATATTTTTAATGAATTTGTTCATTCGTGTAAATGCTAAGACCGATTAATTATTCAATGCTCTATAGATCAAAAGTTTATTGTTGACAACAACTTTTTCACCTTCCTGTAGCCCCGTAGCCATGTAAGTTGTTCCTTCGTTTTGTTTGATAGGCAGTATTTCGCGAATCTTAATATCATTTTGGGATTTATAGATCAATACGAAATATTTGTTTTGATCGAAAATGACCGCATCAGAAGGAACTGCGAGCGCTTCCGTATTGGAGCGATGCAACACTTTAATGGTCGCTTTACTATCCGGAATAAGTAAACCATCCTTATTGTCTAGCACCACGCGTGCCTGCATTGAATTCGTTTGGGGATCGATGATCTTAAAGATTTTATCAATACTGCCCTGGAATTTTTTGTCCGGGTAGCTCAGGGTAGACACAATAGCCGGCATGCCCATACTAATTTTGTCGATATCCGTTTCGTTGACGTTAAGAATTGCCCATACATCTTTTGTATTGGCCACATCAAAGATGTTGTCGCTGCGGTCACTACGCAACTGCATGTCCTTATTGATGTTCTTTTGGACGATGTAGCCATCGATTGGAGATACGACCGAATAAATATTACCTGTACGCACATTGTAGATCTGACTGACGGCCTCTGAACGACGTAGTTGCTCTTTGGCTTTGGTTAATTGCCCCTTTGCTTCCAGCATGTCTTTGTCTGTACTCAGTTTACCATTATACATGTCTTCGGCCACACGGTAGTTTTTCTCGGCGAGTAACACATCGGTTCTGGCATCCGAAAGATCCTTTTGTATACCGGCAACTTCTGTACTTCTGATTGTTGCCAATACCTGACCTTTATGGACATAATCACCCAGAGAAACATTAACGGAGACCACGTTCCCCCCAACGAGCGGGAAAATATCAATGTAATTGTTTTGATCGGCCGATATCTTTCCAAAGAAGTTGAGTTCTTCGGTCACATTTTCTTTTTTTACCGAAGCAAAACTTGTCGATTTAAGCATCGTCTCACTAATTTCGAAACCTTTGACAATGGCTGCATTATCTGTTTCTTTATGATTTTGGCAAGAGTAAAGTAGTACTATTGCCACAGTGGCTATAAGAAGTTTGTTAGTTGACATGAGTTGAATTGAATATAGAAGTTTGAGCCAGGTAGTTTAATTGTTCGGCGTTGAGAATAATTTCCTTTTTCATATCGTATAGCTTAAGAATAGATATGCGATAGCTGTCCATAAAATCCGTGAACTCAACTAAAGAAATATTCCCTTTTTTAAAATTATTGAATATGCCATCATAGACCACAGCGATGTTATGCAGGTCGTCTGATGTAATGGTGAAATATTGGTTATACTGATTTTCCCAGGACTGATAGTTTGAACGGATCTGTGATTCCAGCAGCTGCCGTTGGACTTCAATATTTTTCTTTGCCTCTTCTTCGGCGTATTTCGCTTTGATCACATTTCCTTTATTTTGTTTCCACAACGGGATCGGAATGGCGGCTGTGACATTGAGCTCATTGCGGAATACCCCTCCATTTTGGCTGTACGAAAGACCAAGGTTAATATCCGGTGTGTTTAAAGACTGTTGCCATCTGGTAAATAACTGTGCGCTTTCCGAGGTCTTTAAGGCAAATTGATAATCGGCATTGTTTTCCAAGGCCAATTGGTAGATGTTGTCCAAAGCCATTGTTGGCTTTACGGCAAGTTCCTGATCTGCTTCTTGATCTGTTAACTTTGGTAATACATCTTCCTGACTGGAAATAAGCACACGTAATTGCTGCTGTAGATTGATACTATTATTAATTGCTGTCGTTTTTTCATTGTTGAGATCAATGGCCATTGTTTGAAGGCGAACCTGATCTTTTAAAGAAACGTTTCCTTTTTTTCCTTGCTCTTTATAAGCGGCGAGCAGATTATTGAGGTAATCCAACTGAATTTTAATATCGGCCAACTTATGTTGCTCAAAGTAAAGGGAGTAGAAGGTTGTACGCAGCTGCGCACGAAGACTTGCCAGTAATTGACTGAATTGCAACTTAGCAAGTTCAACATTTGATTTAGCGAATTCAACTTCATTCTTCTTTTTTCCACCGAGATAAATCAATTGGGATACGCTTGCTTCCTTGGATTGACCAATATGAAATGTTTTTTTGTTCTGTGGATCGTAGGCGTTGGCAGACAGTTGCAACTGTGGCAGATCCCATATTTTGGCTTGTATGACGTCTGCCTCGGCTTGACTGATGTCATATTGTTGTGCGAGCAAGGAGAGGTTACTTTTGATAAAGGCTTCTTCGCATTCCTGCAGTGTCATCTGTTGTCCCAAGATCTCACTTTGCTTAGTCCCAAATGTACTTTCATGAATGCTCGTATAAACTGCCTGTGGTGGTTTTTGTTGAGCAAAAGCCATGCTATTGCAAAGCAATAAAAATATAAGGGGTGTCTTTGTCATGTGTTTCAAAACTTATGTAACAAAATAACTGGTCGAAGATTAAAGACCCCTTAATAAATGCTTAAAAAAAGCTTAAAAAAGCATGTTTTTCAGATCGGCGGATAGCTATGAATAGGTATAATAATATATGCGTTTATTGTCCATCGACTTGATATTGTCTGTCGCAATTAAGCAACTATACTTCCCGGTTCGGAAACAATTTAAATAGTAATACAAAAGTATGCGTAGATTGTTTTAAATCTGCCTGATATGCTATTGTTGCTTGATGCGATTGCATGATACGCTGAACGATACGTAACCCTAGGCCTGATCCTGTTGTTTCACTTGCGTTTTCACCGCGGCTGAATGCATCGAAAATCCGCTTTTGGTCGATTGTACTCAAGGCCGGGCCAGTATTGCTGACAAGTACTTTAAGTTCCCACGTTGATTCTACAATCATTACTTTTACCTCCGTGGTATCGGAATAAAGCGCGGCATTTTTAAATAAATTCACAAAAGCGATTTCAATCAATTGAGCAGAACAGAAAATACTCAGTTTGGGATCTTCGGTTCCACCAATTGAAAAGTCCAGTTGTAGGTCGGGGAACACCTTGGCTACCTTTTCATAAGCCGTAAAGATAATTTCATCAATTCTTTCCTCCGCATAAGTCATTTTCAAACGCTCAGAGTCGAATTTTGAAAGTAACATCAACGAATCGGTTACCTCCGAAAGATGTAAGGTTTCTTTGGATATATTACGCAATACCTGCCTTACTTCTTCGCTCAACTGATTCTGATGATAAAGGTTCTCCAGCTGGAAGGACATTCGGGCCAGCGGTGTTCGCAACTCATGAGAGGCGCTGGAATTAAATTCTTTCTGCGATTCGAAAGCAGCCGAAAGCCGTAGCAGCATGGTGTTAAATGCTCGGGTTAGTACAGCAATCTCATCTGTTTTACCGGTATACTCGACAGGTTTGGTCAGTTTGCTGGCATTGATCTGGGTGATATTATCTTTTAATTTATCGAGTGGGATCAATAAACGTTGGATAAGATTATAACTGAATATCCAGACCAGCACAGCGCTCAGTACAAATAATATGGTCAGGACGAGCGCCAGATGGTCCATTTTTTCATTCCCGGAGTAATCCTGTGCTTTTACGATAATATAATAAGGTAAACCGTTGATGCGATAATATTTGGCCAGCGTTTCGTATTGGTCCTGATCGTAGAAAATCTGTTTTTCCTGATTTAGCCGATTGACAATCGAGGCATTCCAGGTAATGGTCTGATCCTTTACGGTGCTGAAGACCAGTTGTTTGTTTTTGTCAAGGATGATCACATCTTCATAGAAGAGGCCATCTTCGTCATCGTGGAAATAGTTTTTGTAAGACTGACGGTTGAAATAAGGATTACTGGCGATGTAATGGGAGATATTGTCCAATTTATCAATCAGTCGCTGGCGAAATTGATCTTTCCGAAAATCGAAACTAGCATAGTAGATAATCAACATCGCCATACCGAAAAGGACGGAGAATGCAATGCTAAAGCTAATCGCTATCTTCTTTTTTAAATTCATTTTTCTGCCGATAGGTAATAACCAAATCCAGGTCTTGTATGGATTAGTTTATTTTCAAAGTTTTTATCAATTTTCTTTCGTAAAAAGTTGATGTAAACTTCAATTGTATTCTGTGTTGTTTGAAATTGGTTTTGCCATACTTCCTCCGAAATATGTTGCTTGGATAAGGTGCGGCCCTTTGCCTGCGCTAAGATAAGCAGCAGTTGAAATTCTTTTTGAGTAAGATTAATTTCTTCATTTGCACGTAGTACACGGGCCTCATCAGGATAAATGATCAGATCATCGATTACCCATGTTTTTGTTTCATTGCTTTCGCTATGTTGTTGTCGACGCAGTAGGGAATAGATCCGCATCAGCAATTCATCCAAGACGAAGGGTTTAACCAAATAGTCATCCGCGGCTCGGAGAAATGCCTCCTTTTTATCATCTATATCGTCGTATGCCGAAAGAATAATAATTGGCGTGAGGGCATCATGGCTTCTTATCTTTTTACAGATCTCCAATCCATTGATTTTGGGCACGTTGATGTCCAGTAAATAGAAACCATATTTCTTTTGGTGTGTTTTGGCCAAAAACTCAATTCCATCAAAGGCTTGATCACAGGTAAAACCCTGGCTTAACAGAAAAGAGCGAATCTCCTTAGAGAGTACCTTGTCGTCTTCGAGCAGCAAAATATCCACCATATGTTTGTCTATTGTCTTTTTGTAAAAATAAACAAATTTTTGTGATCCTATCAAGCACATGTTTTCCTGTGTTTTAATTTAGTAACATAAGATTTACACGAAGAAATATGAAACAAAAAGAAATCTAAGTAGATTCAAATCGAAATTATAAATAAGTATTATGGAAAGCAGAAGAGAATTCCTCCGAAAGACCCTACTATTTTCGGGAGCAGCAGGTATAGCCAGCTTTATGCCCACATCGATCCAGAAAGCCTTTGCGATAGACCCTGCCCCAGGAAGCAGCTTTTTAGATGCCGAGCACATCGTCATCCTGATGCAGGAGAACCGCTCCTTTGATCATACGCTAGGTAGTCTTTCGGGAGTTCGGGGGTTTAATGATCCCCGTTCGATACGTTTACCAAACGGTTTACCCGTTTGGTATCAAACGGATAAAGCGGGAAAAACTTATGCTCCTTTTCGATTAAATCTGAAAGAAAGTAAAGTGACCTGGATGGGTTCGCTTCCACATAGTCGAGCAAGCCAGGTGGATGCCTTTAACCAAGGACGTTACGATCATTGGCTGTTATCGAAGCAATCAGGGAATAAACAATATGCGGCGATGCCACTGACATTGGGATACTTTACACGGGAAGATCTACCTTTTCATTATGCCTTAGCAGATGCTTTCACAGTATGTGATCAGAATTTTTGCTCGGGGATGACAAGCACGACGCCTAACCGTTCCTTTTTCTGGACGGGTAAGATTACAGAGATGAAAGATGGTCTGCAAAAAGTGAATATTCGGAACGATGATTTTGGCTATGGTAAAATGACCTGGGCAACTTTTCCGGAATTGCTTGAAAAGAATGGCATTAACTGGCGTTTCTATCAAAATGAGACCAGCTGTGGCGGAGGGTTTTCCGGGCAGGAAAGGGCGTGGTTATCCAATTTTGGGTGTAATCTATTGGAGTTTTTTCAGGCTTATCAAGTTAAATTTAAGGAGAACTATATCAGGAGCCTGGAAACACAGGTTCGGGATTTGCCCATGCAGATTTCTAAGTTGGAAGAGAAGTCACCTTCTTCCGAGGAACAAGCAGAAAAGATACGCGCTGATATTCGCAAAAAAAGTGATGCACTGGAGCGAGCTGAGACCGAACTAAAGGAATTCAATGCAAACAATTATAACAAGCTAAGTGATTTTACGAAATCATTAAATGAGCGGGCGTTTACGGTAAACAAGGGGGATAACAATTACAGATCGCTTGATACCTTACGTTTTAAGACACAGGGAAAAAAAAGCACGCTGGAAGTCCCTAAAGGAGATATTCTTTATCAATTTCGGAAAGACGTTGATACCGGGAAACTGCCTGCCGTATCCTGGTTGGCCGGTCCGCAGAATTTTTCGGACCACCCGAGTGCGCCCTGGTATGGAGCTTGGTATGTATCTGAAGTCTTAGATATCTTAACGAAGAACCCCGAAGTTTGGAAAAAAACAATTTTTATCATTACCTATGATGAAAACGATGGTTACTACGACCATGTTAAACCTTTTCTGGTGCCAGATTTAAAGAAGAAAGATACAGGTGCATGTTCTCCTGAGATCGATACGGAGGTGGAGATGGTTCGTTTAGAAAATGAGCTAAAACAGGGGATTCCTAAAAAACAGGCACGCGAAGGCGCTGTGGGTTTAGGTTTTCGTGTTCCCATGTATATTGCGTCGCCTTGGTCACGAGGTGGTAAGGTCTGCTCTCAGGTATTTGACCATACCTCTACTTTGCAATTTTTGGAATCTTTCTTTAACAAAAAGCTGAACAAAAATCTGCATTTGGAAAACATCAGTGCATGGCGTAGAACAATCTGTGGTGATTTAACAAGCGCCTTTACACCTTTTACGCAGCAAAAGGAACAACTTCCTTTTCTTGATCGGAATCAATATATCGAAACGATATACAATGCGCAGTTCAAAGATGATCCACAAGGCTTTGTTGAGGTCAAAGATCCTGATCTTGCGACTAAAAACGGATGGATCCCGGGATTTGACCGAATACAGGAGCGGGGGATTCGTAAATCCCTGCAATTGCCTTATGCACATGATGCGGTGGGCTATGTGAAAGATGGACAGTTTCATCTGGCGATGACTGTAGACAACAAGTTTTTCGGAAAAAAGACTTCCGGTACAGCTTTCAACGTGTATAGTCCGTTGGAATATCGTGATGAACAGGGGCAAAGTGAAACCTACCGTAATTGGAATTTTGCGGTGAAGGCCGGTGATCGTTTGACATATCAGTGGGATCTGGCACGATTTGCAGGAGACCGCTATGCTTTTGAATTACATGGTCCAAATGGTTTTTATCGAAAATTTTCTGGACAAAAAGGAGCTGCAGCGCTGGCGGCTACCGTTTCTCCCGAACTCAAAGCGCTGACACAGGCGACAACAGGGAAATTGCAGTTGAAACTCAGGAACGATAGTAACCAGCGGTTAACCGTAGTTGTCGAGAGCCTTAGTTATGGAAAATACACCGCAACGAAAGAAATCGCTCCCGCTGAAGAAGTTCCGTTGATCCTCGATGTTGAAAGGCAAGGGAATTGGTATGATATTGCTGTACGACTCAAGGAAGACAGCAGCTTCCTCATTCAGCTCGCAGGGCGATTGGAAACAGGTGTCGAGTGTACAACTGATCCATTATTAGCATAACATATACCTGTTTCCGCAGGAATGGCGGCCAATTCTTTTTGACTGGTCTACCTGCTGTTGCGCTATCGGTCTAACAATCGTATCCGGTTGACCTTATTTACAAGCGGACAAATAAGGTCTCCGGATGGTGTTTTTCTATATAATGACGAAGATATAACTCCGTATCAGAACTTATGGTGCGGTCTTTATGAACGGGGAACGTGTTGTAAACCAGGATGTGTAGATTGATCTTGCGCTTGGCGATCGCTTCCAGACTTAGTAAGGTATGATTGATACTCCCTAATTTTCCGGATGTGACAAAAATAAGAGGATATTGCATTTCTTGGATGTAATCAATAATCAGATAATCTTCTTTTAATGGAACCATCAATCCACCTGCGCCCTCAATAAGCACAGCATCGTAGCGATGGCTTAATGTCAAGCTTGCCTGTCTGATCTTGTTAAAGTCAATTTCACGACTATCTAGGCGCGCTGCCAGATGAGGGGAGGCCGGGTAGCTGAAAATCTCCGGCATGGTGATTTTCTGATGATCTTCCTCCGTTAATGGGATTTCCATGAGTTGGCGATGCAGGACGATATCTTCAGAAATAGCTGTATTTCCAGTTTGCACCAGCTTTTGAGTAATGGTACGTATACCATTTGTATTCCATTGTTTCGCAAGGAGGCCGGTAGCATAACTTTTTCCAATCCCGGTATCTATGCCGGAAACAAAATAGATGTTTTCATTCATTGTGATGTTGCTTTAGTAGGTTGTCCGACTGTTGGTAATAGGTGTGTTCAGCTGTTGTTTTCTTTGCAATAATATAGATGGGGTGGTAGGTTAGCGATACGCCTTTTTCTGTCCCGTAACGAGCAGTATACTGATCGCAGAAAGCCCGGAGTGTGCCTTTTGTCCACCGGTGATTTTTTATTCCCGTCACTCCTGTTTGCTTCAGGTGGAGCAGAACTTGTAAAGGGCTTTCAAAGTACAATTGTAAATGTTCTTCTTGTGCAACGAGGATCGTATAATTCAATGCTAAAAGTTCGGCAATAAGTTCGGATTTAGATTGATATGTTAGTCCAACATGTGCAGTAGCATTGATCTCGTGCATATTGTCATGACCAAAAGTACTGAAGGCAAGGATACCCGAGTTCGGAAGCGATACATAACAGTTCTCAAAGAAAGCGCGGGGATTGTTGAACCACTGAATCGTAGAGCAGGAAGCGATTAGATTGATATCTTTTGGAAAAGCATAGGTTTCTGCATCAGCACAGCTGAACGTGTGCGGCGAGGTCAAAATATCCATTACTTCGGGCATCATTGCTGGACAGATATCATTTAAAACCATTTTTTGAGGTTTGAGATGCTCTAGCATCAACCGCGAAAAAAGTCCTGTGCCGCAGCCAATTTCCAATACTTTTTGCGGTCTGAGCGGTATGTACTCCTGCATCAAGCTGATCATTTTTTTTGCTATTTCGTACTGAGCAGTCGCTGCCGACTGATAGTTCGGCGCAGCTTTAGAAAAACGGGCCATAATCCTTTGTTTGTCCATCATGATGATCATTTTAAAAGGTGCTTAAATAATTGTTCGGGATAATGCGTAGCGTCAATTATCGTATATGCGGTATCGGACCAGGCACGTTTTTGATTTTCTACGTGGAAGATTCGGTCTTCTTTACCGATATATGCCTGATGCCATTGAAATGCTGTTGCTGATTTGGTACTTGCGATTTTTTCAATGGCGATGAGCTCTGTGCGAAGGTCTTCGATGTCCCGTTGAGGAGCTTTGTCAAGAAAGTTGTTGAAAAGGTCCTTGGAACCACACATGCGGAATCTGAATTTTTCCAGTGTTTTATCGCTCAGCGTATCCAATGTTCCTTTGAATAACTGGGCTGGAATTCCTTTTTCGTCATCTATTGGAAATGGTGTTCCATTGATTGCGGTACACGTACTGATGGGGTAATTGCTGTTTTGGAGTTCGGGCAGTACCATTGCTGCTGCCCATACCCCCATAGACCAGGCGAAAACCTCAATTTCCCAGTATCCTGCGAGCAGACGTTCGTCCAACAGTAAATCCGTATAGCTATAGGCAACAATAAGATCTTTGCCCACAGGAGAGTAGTGCAAAAAAGGCTGTTCATCCATGCCCCAGCCTGCAAAAAATAAAAGCAGTTTTTCGTTGGATTTTGGGTGAAGATACTGCCTTGGAAAATTATCGGCGGAAGTGACCCGTTTGGGAGAGATTCTTTTAAGTATCATAAGCTTGCTGCGAGTTGTTTGATCATGGCCGAGGTCATTGTTGCTGTTAATGAAAGCCGGATTCTTGAAGTTCCTGCTGGTACTGTCGGCGGACGTATGGGAAGTACGTAAAATCCCTTTCGCTGCAGGTCTTCTGCTTTCAGTATCGTTTCCTTATTATCACCGATAATGACTGGTAGAATATGGCTCTCTGACGGACAATTAAAGCCTTTGGCAATTATTTGCTGTTTAAGTAATAGGCTATTTTTGTGCAGCTGTTGGCGCCGGTCAGTGAAGTCGCTTAAGCGTTCCAGAATAAACGCGGTCCATAAAAGGTTGATCGGTGGTAGCGCGGTTGTAAAAACTAGCGTACGAGCCTTATTGATCAAATAATTCCGGATGGGTTCTTTACAGAGCAGGTAGCCACCAAGCGATGCTAGCGCTTTTCCGAAGGTGCCTGTCAGGAAATCAATTTCGGTAATACACTGCTGTTCTTCTGCGCAGCCAAGCCCCCGTATTCCGCGTACCCCTACGGCGTGCGCTTCATCGACATAGAGTAAGGTGTTGGGGTAACGCTGTTTTAGACTGACCAGATAGTGGAGGTCAGTGCAATCACCATCCATACTAAAAATACTTTCTGTGACGATGATGATGCGTGTGAAGCGATGGGCATATTTTGCCAATAATTGCGTTAAGTGGGTGTAATCGGAATGGCGGTACCTGTAGCAGGCCGCATTGGACAGCCGGATGCCATCAATTAGGCTTGCGTGGATACCCTTATCGGCGAGAATTAGTGTCTGTGTATCACACACTGCAGGAAGTATGCCTACATTCATATGATAGCCACTGTTAAAGACCAATGCACTCTCTGTGCCAAACATACGGCACAGCGTTGTTTCCAATTGCGTATAGCCTGCATGGTTTCCTGTGAATAGACGCGAAGAGGAGGCACTGAATACTGCATTATCCTTTGTCACCGAGTTTAGGAATTCTTGACGAAGTATCTGATCTGTCGCTAGGCCAAGATAATCGTTAGACGAGAGGTTATGATGCTCTTTTTCATGCTTCTGTCCTATGTTGCCCTGCTGTGTGATAAGGGGGAGTTTTCGTATATTCCCTTGTTTTTCAAGGGTAAGTAATTCATCTTCAATGCGCTGGATTAAACTGTTTTCACTCATTGGATTGTGCTGATTACGGCTAGTAATGCCTGTGTTAACTTGTGTAGCTCGCCTTCGTTTATGATAAAAGGGGGCATGATATAAATCAGTTTTCCGAATGGCCTTACCCAAATTCCTTCTTCGATAAACCGCTGTTGTATGCGGGATAGATCGACGGAGTTTTTCATCTCGATAACTGCAATTGCGCCTAAAATTCTGAGCTCGTCAACTTGGGGCAGCGCTGTTGCAGCGCTAAGTTCCCGCCTCAATTGTTGCTCGATTAACGTTACTTTCGCTTGCCAGTCCGTTGCCAATAGTAATTTGATAGAAGCGTGGGCTACAGCGCAAGCCAAGGGGTTGGCCATAAAAGTTGGCCCATGCATAAATGTACCCGGTTTACCGTTAGAGATTGTAGTTGCAACGTGATCTGAAGTGATCACGGCTGATAGCGTCATATAACCTCCGGTCAAAGCTTTACCGATACACATGATATCGGGCACTATGCCGGCATGTTCCCAGGCAAAGAGCTTACCCGTACGCCCAAATCCGGTAGCGATTTCATCAAAGATTAATAGCAGTTGATTTTCTTTGCAAAGATGTGCTGCCTGACGCAAGTACTCCGGATGATAAAAACGCATACCACCGGCTCCCTGGACGATAGGTTCGAGGATGAGAGCGGCCAGTTCGTCCTTATGCGAGCAGATCAGGTCTGCTAAGGGTTGAATATCATTGGCATCCCATTCCTGATCAAATCCTATTTTTGGGGCAGGGGCAAAATAGCGTTTGGGTAAAGCATGGTCAAAGATGCGGTGCATGCCAGTAATGGGGTCACAGACCGACATCGCGTTCCAGGTATCGCCATGGTATCCCGAACGAATCGTGACAAAGTTTGTTTTATTGGTCTTTTTTTGTGATACCCAGTATTGAGTAGCCATTTTAAGCGCAACTTCCACTGCAACAGAACCCGAATCGGCATAAAATATTTTGTTGAGTGTAGCAGGGGTGATATCAAGCAGTGTTTTACCGAGGGCAATTGCTGGTTCGTGTGTAAGTCCGCCAAACATCATGTGTGACATGCTGCTGAGCTGTGCTGTGACCGCAGCGTTCAGGACGGGGTGATTGTAGCCATGGATGGCGCACCACCAAGAGGACATACCATCGATAAGCTGCTGCCCATTTTCCAACTCGATTATACAGCCATCTGCCCGTTTAACCTTGTAGGCAGGTAAGGGATTAGTCATGGTTGTATACGGATGCCATAAATGCGCTCTGTCAAAATCATCGATAAGGTCTTGTTGGTTGATTTCTTTTCCTTCCATTATGGTTTGCTGCATAGGGTTTGTTATTTGTCTTGCTGTTTAGCGATGTTACGCTGGATTTTATGTTCTGGTCTTGACCATCTTGGTCTTTCACCAAGATCATGGTAATGCGCCATCTCCGTTGCGATGGTTTCGGGTTGATTTTTTTTCTCGAAAGGCTGCTGTGCCACTAACCCCAGTGTTTTAAACATATCCATATCTTCGTTGATAGCGGGATTGGGCGTGGTGAGGAGTTTGTCGCCCGAGAAAATCGAATTGGCTCCTGCGAAAAAGCATAAAGCTTGTCCCTCTGTACTCATGTTGGTACGCCCTGCAGAAAGGCGAACCTGTGTGGTGGGTAATAAAATTCGGGCTGTAGCGACCATGCGTACCATTTCCCATATCGAAACTGCTTCCATGACCTCCATTGGAGTACCGGGTACAGGAACGAGTGCATTGATCGGTACCGATTCGGGTTGTGGAATGAGCGAAGCAAGCGTGACCAACATCGCTGCACGGTCGGCGATACTTTCTCCCATCCCAATAATACCACCGCTACATACCGTTATGTTGGTTTTACGTACATTTTCGATCGTTTGCAGGCGATCATCATAGCTTCTGGTCGAGATAATTTCCTTATAGTAGTCGGCAGAGGAGTCGAGGTTGTGGTTGTAGGCGTATAGTCCGGCTTCTGAAAGACGATGTGCCTGGTTTTCGGTCAGCATACCTAGTGTGCAACAGACTTCCATATCAAGTCTATTCAATGTGCGGACCATCTCCAGTACATGATCAAACTCAGGACCATCTTTAACATTACGCCAAGCGGCCCCCATACAGATTCGTGAGCTACCGCCCGCTTTGGCCGCCAGTGCCTGCTCCTTTACCTGCTCTAGGCTCATTAGGCCTTCCGCTTTTACATTCGTATGGTAACGTGCGGCCTGTGGACAATAGGCACAGTCTTCGGGACAGCCACCTGTTTTTATTGAGATCAATGTGGACACTTGTACTTTGTTGGGGTCGTGATATTTCCGATGTATCGATGCCGCTTCATAAAGAAGATCCATTATTGGTTTGTTGTATAAAGCAACAACGTCGTCCTGCGTCCATTGTGGTTTTGTTTCCATATTATTGCTAATTTTTACGCTAAAGTCAGGTCTATTTTGCTTAATGACCATCGGGATTGGGTAATTCAACGCGATTATTTTTTCTTGATGATTGCAAAGATTATAGTTTAAATGATAACTTTGGTAGTCCGAAATAAACATAATGAGTAGTCCGGTTAGTATAGGTTTTCATTCCATTATTAAAATAGATCGCCGTAAAGAAGATGCCATCTATCTGCAGATTGTTTATCAATTTATTAATGCCGTCAAACGTAATCTATTGGAAGATGGCGATCTGTTGCCCGGAAGTCGGAAGATTGCTGATGAACTAAATGTGCACCGAAAAACCATTGTAGCTGCTTTAGCGGAATTGCAGGAACAGGGCTGGGTGAAAATTTTACCTAATCGCGGGACTTTTGTGAAAAATCCCGAGCGTATCGGTACCTCCAGGTCTGCAGTTAAGGCATTTAGACAGCCGCCTGATTTTGCACCTTACTTTTTTAGAAAGGAACTCATCTTAGATATGCCTATTTCAGAGGTTCCCGAAAGGTACTATTTTACGGATGGAACACCGGATTATAATGTCATTGGAACGGAGGAACTGGTGCGTTTTTATGCATCCATGGTGAAACGGAAAAAGAAAAGTGATGATTTTCCGACGACGACTGAAGGGAATTTGTTTTTTAGGGACCAGTTAAGCTATTATCTGAATTTAACAAGAGGGTTTCATCTTTCCCGGAATTTCTTGTTGCCGATTGCCAGCCGCGAGCAGATTTTTTCAATTTTATCCCGATTATTGATCCGACCCGGTGATATTGTGCTGGTGGAAAATTTAAGTTATTTTTTACCTAACATGATCTTTAGTCAAGCTGGGGCTAAGCTAAAAACCATTCCTGTAGATGCAGAGGGGATGATTGTCGCTAAGATTGGAGAGCAATTTAGACCCGGAGAAATCAGGTGTGTTTACCTCAATACCAGATGTCAGTATCCAACGACGGTTAACCTTTCCGAGCGGAGGAAAATTCAGCTGTTAGCGTTGGCCGAGCAGTATAACTTTATCATTATTGAGGATGATGTGGATTTTGAGTCTTCTTTTTTTAAGGAGAAAGGCGAATCACTTTTCCGGAAAAATGGCGGCAACCACGTGATTTATACAGGTGCTTTCGGTAGTTTCTTTGATCCTGGTTTCCAAATGAACTTTTTGATCGCACCACAGGATCTGTTGGATGAAGGTAAAAAGTATTTGAATATCTTCGGAAAACCGAATTTTATGATCGAGAAAACATTGGGTGAAATTATCCATCAGGGTGATATCTTTCGGTATCAGCGTAAATTTCAGAAAACAGTTGCTGAGCGAAAAGAATTGTTTGCCCAATTGCTGTTACGGCATTTTGGAGATCAGATCCGGTTTGAAATCCCGTCCTCTGGACTTGCCTTTTGGATACAGTTTTATCGGGTCGTTTCGCTGACAGCCTTGCAAGAAAAAGTACGGTTGCTAGGACTCTTGTTGCCGAGTAATTGCCTTTATCAAAATAAAACCGTTACAGCATTGCGGTTGGGGTTTGCCCATCTTGATGAACAAAGTATGGAGGCGGCAATTTCTTTGTTGCGTGCTGCTTATGCCGATTTGGTCAGAAATATCGACTAGCTGCTTTGCAGATATGGGTCAATTTGTTTTTGGCTTCTTGAGGTAATCCACAGCAATCCACAAAGTATGGGTGCTGCCATTGTTTGCTTTTGGTAGGGGCATGGCTAGATCCAATATTATTTTTCTCATGTGTGTTATTTGCTTTAAACCTGTTACTTGCGTTCCCGTAAAAATAGGAGCTGGGTTAGCTCAACGGCGGATCGTCAGGATAACATAAAGATAGAGAAATAATAAGGTTTGGCCAAATTGGTGAACTACGGAACAAAGAAAAAGCCCAGCAAAGAATGTCTGGGCTTTGAGATTATATAAGGGGAATAATACTTGCTAAAAAAGTGAAGACCTAGTCTTCATCGGTGATAATATCATCACCATCTAATTCGAAACCTTCACCAAGGAAGGTATTCTCTAGTTCGAATAAATCTGAATCTTTAATCATTTTACTGTTTTTTGATATTCAAAGTTATTACCCTTATTTAAGCTAATCGTCAATATAAAATGAAGTTTGTGTTAAGTGATATCGTTATATTTTTTTGAGTACAACATCTAATTTTTCTGCCTGGATGATCCGACTGAAAAACTCTTTTAAATCAAAATACTCTTCCGGCATAAACAGGGGTTTGTTTAATTGTGTTGCAGATTCGATGATCAAAACGTCCGGTGTTGTATTGTTGATTTTGAAAATGTATCGGGCCGCACGTTCAGGAAGTGCCATACTGATATTTTTTAACTTTCCTTCCGTTGGATAAGCATAGCCTTTTGGTAGTTTGATTTCAATGTAGCACTCCTCTTGGACTAAAGAACCAAAGTCGATTGGATAATTCCGCTCCGTTAGGTTGAAGGGGTTCTTGGACATTTTGGTGTCAATATAAGGATTGAATAGAAGTTGGTCATTTTGTAGGGTTGCAAAATTCTTGATCTCAATTTCAAACTCCTCCGTCAGTGGTTTATCAAGGGATTCTCGATTCGATACTTTAAAACTGTTGATTTTGATGCGATTGTTTTCTTCATCTATTTTTTCGTAGAATTCTTCTTCAGAATTACTTCCTTGAAGGCGTTCACGCATTTTCGACGCACCATAACCGTTACGTGAGGTAATCCATTTTCCTTTTAATGCACCATTTTCTGACAGTTCACCGTAGAAAAAATTACTGTACGTAGAGGAAAGGCTTGCCTCGAGTTTCACCCAGTCAGATTCACCTTCGAGGGGAATTGATCTTCCCTGAAAGTTGACACATTTCATCGGAATATTTCCAAACATCTCATAAGGAGAGGTCGCATCCAGCAGGTAGTAGTTTTCACCTATTTTTACCCGTGCAATGACGTGGTTGAACTCTGATATCGCTGGTGCATAGAGCCCTGCATAGCCATTCTCGCGTGTCGATAAAATAACAGGGATGGCATCTAGCTTCGCATATCGTAAAGCATTGACCAGTCCGAGGTTAATATCGGCGCTATTGCCTGTTCTTTTTTCGATGGCTTCTTTGATGTTTTTTGCGTAGATCGAATGGTGGTTGTTCCATTTTATTTGTTTCTGAAAATAAGTATACAACCGTACTGCTTTTTCTAGGTCATCTTTTGAATCCTGCAATACAGGTTCAATGAATTCTTTCAATGCCGTTTTTCGTTTTACCTGTCCACCAAAACTTTCGTCCTGTATGAGTTTATCTCGGACGTTTTCCCAGGTGAGCGAGAAGTCTTTTGTCGGTCCCATTGGAACGCTATATCTGCCGAGTTCGAAGAAGATAATTGATCTGAAATTTTTGGAAGAGGTCATGTAATCTTCCGTGTGGAAAGCCGGGATATTTTCCATTGTGTAGGTAGTTTTACTACCTAGGACTTCGCCAACTTCAGAATTTAGGCCTGTGTTGTAATTTTCTACCTTCCTGTCGCTGACAGCAAGTCCACCTTTTAAATTGGCTTTATAATGGCAGATCTCGGGAATACGCGTGACGTATTGGCTATAAAGTTTCGGAAGATCTTCCTGAAATTCCCAAGCATTTAGATTAAAGATAAATGGGGATTCCGTACGGTAGCGGTATTCGATGATTGTACCTTCCTGAACTTGTGGTATAGCCGCTTTCGTTACCGCATAGTTTTCTGAGGAGTTTTCGTTAAAAATATTCGCTTTGGTCATCTCTGTTTCCACGACCTTATCACCGACAAGGTGATAGGACGCCCCCTTGATGTCCATTAGGACTTCCCGGTCGTTGCCATTTTTATACAGTGGAATGCTGAAGTTTGCATAGCTATAGGCTTCTTTATTTAAAATTTTAATGCGAACATGTTTGAAAAATTCAACGACTAAACCTTTATTCTTGTTGTAACTTACTTCGGCTGAACCGTATTCACGTAAGACAAAGGCATTTGCTGCCGTATCTATTTTGTCAACAGTAGTGGCAAAATCTTCCTTTTTTATTTTACCGAACGAAAAATCTTGTGCTTGTAGGGATATACCACTAAGCAGGAGAAGGCCAGTGAAAAAACTTTTCATAAAAAATGACTGTTTGGTTAAGAATTATAACACTAAAGTATGAAATAATTTTAAATCCAAATCCTTATAAATTAAATTGGTTGAAAAGATTAATGGATCAATCCATTTCGATTGCTTATTTGTCCCGATAGCGAGATAAACTTGTGTTGCAGTCTGATGAGGTATGCAAAGATCGCGGACTTACAAAGTGAATTCGAAGCTTAACGTGACATAGCGGTAGTCTTCCCCTTTCCATTTTGGTCCCGAAAGTAGGATCTCTTTGGCTCTGGCGTCGAGGTAATCATTTGCACTTTGGAGAACGCTGATATTTGTTGGGAGTCCGTCTTTATCGATATAGAAGCTTAAACGGACAGTGCCTTCATAACGGCTTTTAGTTGTTTTTTTCTTGATATAGTTATTGAACGATCTCCAGCCCCAGATGGGTTCGGCACTTTTTGACTTGCGTGAAGACATCGTTGTGACGACGACTTCATCAAGTGAGGCACCGGAAGGTTGCAGTTTGATCGTCGTATTTTTGCTGCGGCGCATATTCAATGCAACAGAATTGTAGCCCAGAGCCATGATGTCGACGAGTGAATCCATCGTACTGGGTTGGATGGTTGCTTGGCCCAGTGCGTCGGTATTCGTCGCAAACTTGCTATTGGGTTGGATGATTGTCACTCCCGAAATAGGCAAGCCTGTCTCTTTGTCCCGAATAGTAAGTTGTAGCGGTGTACCTTGTTGTTGTGGCATCGAAATACCCGGAGCTCTGCCTGCAAGCGTATTGTTTAAACTTGAGGTCCCCCGGATCATAATTGTTTGGGAAGCATCTTTTTTCTTGGCCATTGGCGCATAACCGATAACAATTGTACTGTCTGTAGGTCTTAATCCAAATACGGGGCGATCATTATTGAGACTTCCCTTCATTTCTTCCAATGATTTTACACGCAGGGAGGGTTCCCGCGATAAAACGGTTACCTCTTCCAGCGAATGCTGTTCATGCAGTCTTGATCTGTTATTATCGGCTAATTGTGGCGAATGATCTCGAGATTCTATTTTTGATGCGATATCAGCTAAAGGAGTGCTGGAATCTGCTGCTGTAACCCCTGTTTTGGGCTTTTCCTGCGTAATACTTACTTCAGCGGTACGTTTCGCTTCGGGTGAATTGTTGTCCTGTTGACGGTAAAGGAGTAGACCAACCCCCAACACGATCACTGCCGCTGCGGCGATGGTAAGTCTCTTCCAGTCAAAGACCTTTAATTTAGCGGTATTATCTTTTTGAACACGTTGTGCAATTTGGTTGTTGATTGTTGTAAGTACGGTTTTATTCTGATCCATTTCCATACCCATAAGAATATCGGCCAGCATGGGGTCACGCTGTGCCTCACGTTCAAGCGCGTACATCTCCGTAGGAGATAATTCGCCCTTAACGTATTTCTTTAAGTATGCTATGTCGTAATTACTGTTGCTCATTCCAAGCCTCCATGCAGTTTTTTAAATTCCGTTTCCCATTCTGTATATAGCTCTTTACTTCGTTCAAGCTATAACCGGTAGATTCGCTAATCTCTTTGTAACATTTTTCCTCCAAAAAGAAGAGTCTGACCGACTGCTGCTGTTTGACTGGCAACTTTTCCAGACAGCCTTCCATGGCTGTTAGCTGTTCTTCTTTTTCATCATATTGTTCATACTGATGCGCGTCTCCTGGAAATTTCACAAATTCATCCAAAGAAATTTGAGATTTGTTCTTTTGAGACCTTAAATACATCAGACAATGGTTCTTGCTTAATACATAAAGCCATCTTGGAAAGTCCTTGATTTCTTGCTTGTTGACTTTATATATTAATTCTTCAAAGATATTCATGACAGCATCTTTGCTCAATTCGGAATCTTGGAGATACCGTAAACAAACATAGTATACCATCTCGGTATGTCGCTGGTATAGATCACCCAATACCTGGAGCTCCATAGACTCCTGGTAGTGCAGCAAGAGCTCATGATCTTGTGCTGTATCTATTTTTGACGACTTGAATGCGAACATTTTATTGGTTAAAAATATTTTTTTTTTCTGGTTTATGGAAATTTAATATTTGTAGCATCCCTTGGCAAAAATGTAAAGATATGAGAGCAATACTTTTTGTAATAGGCTTGTTGTTGTCCTTAAGTGGATATGCCAAGCAAGGATATGAGGTGAGCGGTAAGGTTGTCGATGCGAATACGGGGACTGCGCTTGCGGGCGTACAGGTGAGCAATGTTGCTACAAAAGCGCTCGTGCAGACCGATGAGAAGGGGAACTATCGCATTCAAGTCCTTGACGGTAAAAATACCTTGATTTTTAGTTATATCGGATATCTTGAGCAACGGATAGCGGTCAACCATCGGTCAAGGGTTGATGTGGCTTTGGTGCAGCAAAACACTACACTGGATGAAGTTGTGGTGACCGGATATGAGCGCAGGGCGAAGCGTCAGACAGCACCGATGATGAATGTTAATGCAGCGTTGTCAGGGCAAGTATCGAGTTTGTATATTAGAGGGACGGGGTATGTGCCAAATCAGAACCAAGAATCTTATCAGAAAATAAAGGAAAACAAGTTTATCAATCCACATAAGGAACCTTTATCAACGTTTGCGGCCGATGTCGATGTTGCTTCCTATAGTAATGTACGTCGTTTTATCAATTCAGGAACACTACCTGAAAAAGATGCGGTACGGGTTGAAGAAATGATCAATTACTTTCAGTATCAAGTGGCCGGACCAAAAAATGGAGAACCTGTAAATATCGTCACCGAATTGACGAAGGCACCTTGGAATACTAAGCATCAGCTCATGCGCGTCACGTTGAAGGCAAAAGATATCCCTACGGCGGATCTTAAGGCTTCCAATCTGGTGTTTCTGATCGATGTGTCGGGATCAATGATGGGACCGGGACGTCTGCCTTTGGTGAAAGCATCGTTGAAGATGTTGGTTGATCAACTACGTGCTGTGGACCATGTCGCCATTGTGACCTATGCTGGATCGGCTGGAGTAAAACTGGAGAGTACGCCCGGTGATGAAAAGATGAAAATAAAATCGGCGATTGAGGAGCTTGAAGCCGGTGGAAGTACGGCTGGTGCTGCAGGAATTAAGAAGGCGTACGAAATTGCGAAACAACAATTTATCAAAGGTGGAAACAACCGTATTATTTTAGCTAGTGACGGCGATTTCAATGTTGGGGAAAGCAGTGACGAATCGATGGAAGAGCTAATTGCCAAAGAAAGTAAATCGGGGGTTTTCCTAACAGTACTGGGGTATGGCATGGGGAATCTGAAGGACGGTAAGATGGAAATCCTTGCAGACAAAGGGCATGGGAATTATGCGTATATCGACAACATTTCTGAAGCACGAAAAGCGATGGTGACCGAATTCGGGGGAACGTTGTTTACCGTTGCGAAAGATGTTAAGATCCAGGTTGAATTTAATCCCAGTTATGTGCAGGCATACCGTTTAGTGGGATACGAAAACCGCTTGTTGGAGGCTGAGGATTTCAATAATGATCAAAAGATGGGTGGTGATATGGGCGTGGGGCATGTGGTGACAGCCTTATATGAAATTGTACCCGTCGGCGTGGAGTCGGGGATGGTCGGAACGGTAGATCCCTTAAGATATCAGCAGCAAGCGGATCAGATAGTTGGGCGGAAAAATGCTGAACTGGCAACCGTTAAATTTCGGTATAAGGAGCCCGAAGGGGAGAAAAGCAAGTTGCAACAAAAGGTGATAGGAACTAGCGTTACAGAATTGAACCGTGTGAGTGAAGATTTGCGATTTGCCACTGCGGTAGCGGAACTTGGTCTATTACTCCGTGATTCTGATTTTAAGCAAAACGCTAATTTTGATCAGCTCATCGCGCGTGCAAAAGCTTCCAAAGGCGAAGATGAGGAAGGTTATCGTGCTGAATTTATCCGTATGGCAGAGAATGCACGGGATCTATCCCGTTCGAAAGAATAACTAAAAATAGCTAAAGATGAATTTTTCAGTAGCAGCAATCGAAATGCGGCTACTGGAAATAAGTTTAGTTTGTGGGGCAATAGGCAAAAAAGTAAATAAAATCTATATTTTTAGGTCATCAATAAAAGGAACGTATTTTGCTTCTGCTGATTTGCGCTATGTGATATTTGGTGAGTAAGTGTAATCTGAGCGATGTGTTGTTATTAGTATATGGAAATAAAAAATGTTAGATAAATGAAGAATTTTTTCTTGTGCTTTCTTTTGGCTATTGGTATTACAGTGCCATCGGTAGCCCAAAATGCGCGTTTTAATAAACAACAGACCATGGCTTATATTAATAAGCTATATAAGGTAGCTTACCGTTATAAGGATACGAAAATTGACACGGTAACGGTAGATGGGAAGGTGTTAACAGTCTTTCTTTCCAGTGGCCAGCATTTTCGAAGTGATATTGCCAAATCAGATGTACTTGTCATTGCAAGAGTAAAATCCGGTTATCAAATTCGATTTAAGTCTTCGCCAAGCACGGATGAAATTTTATGGGCGATCCAAACGGAAGATGATGCTAAACGTCTGAAAAATGCGTTGGAGCATTTGGTTAAAATCGTAAAGACCGAAAAAAAGACAGATCCTTTTGGAAGTTAAATCCTAATGGGAGATCCGTTGGGTAATAGAATGTTCGGCAAGGTATGAGCTTGCCGAACTGAATAGAGAAAGTAGTAGGACTTGCACATGGATATGTGTTGAGGATTGCTGAGGGGGTAACCAAATGCCTACTAGATATAAAGACGATTAGCTTCATGGCCGGAATTGATGTGGCTGTCGAAACCATCGATTGTAAATCATATCGCTTATACGAAGTAAGCATATTAACATGAATTCGGTGTTAAAATGTTGTTATCTTATTGTGATTAAGTGTGTTGTGCGTTTGTTTTTGAATTATTTTATTTCTCCTGTTGATGAATTTATTTCCCGGAAGGACCTTAATCCTCTTTCTAGGTTTATATTTCTGAGATAGCTGCTATTCATGCTCCGATTAGTTCCGTCAGTTGCAACAAAACCTAGATATAGATGATATGTATCACTTTGGATTAGTTTCGGTATTTGAATAGATTCTTGTAGATCCATAATGTAATTTGAAGTAAAACACCCTGTGAAGCGTTTATTGGATTCTCAGGAATGAAGACTGCTCCCACTTTGCCCGAGGGAGGACATTTACACCCTGTGTTACATTCGCCATAGTATCAAATTAAATGTGTGGGGGTTTTAGTGTATTAGTTTTTTGGAGTGAAATCGCTTATTGGTGACTTCAAGGTTTGCACAAAAAAAGCAGACCTGATAAACGATCTGCTTTGACTGCTATGTAGGAGAAGTGGCTGCTACGTTAACATAGGAGTAAAATAAATATTGGGATCAGGGCCACCATAGAAAACATTATTGTCATGCGCTTTTGAAGATATAAGCTTATAGACAAGATTAATTCACTGTGCTCAAAGCTCTCTATTTTTCCGCCGTTCGCGAGTGAAGAAGGTCTGATTTCGACCACTTCTCCTTGCTCGTTCTCGATTTGCCAAGAAGTCATCCACCTATTTTTTGGGCTCCATGTGTATTTTTTATTGATCAGGCTAATGGTAGCCCTGCTAGTCCAGGCATTGTATTCGATGTCGCCGATCAGTTCATTGCGTTGATTGCGAATTTCGGTGTATGGATTGAAAAGGCCTTTATTTTTGAAGCAGTACTGATCGTTATGAATAGAGACATGAGCATCGAGATTCCAATCAATAGATGCTAAACTCCCAATAACTGCGTCATTGCGGTAAAGGATTGATTTAGTTCCGAGTAAATTATTTTTCCACTTGTAAATTAACTTCTTTTCCATAAGATTGGTCTTTATATGTTGATTTTAATTCATTAGTATCAGATCCGCTCGTTTTGTTACAGCCTTCGGGCATATTTTTTTGCCCTATTATAGCTTTTGGCATGGTTTCCCTGCACCTAACATGTTAGAGGTCTGCGAAAAAATCCTTATTTTTACCAATTAAATCACATCGAATTGACACATCAGGAAAAGTCGAGCCAGATTAGGAGGGAAATAAATCTTTCCTACCAGCAGCTTAAAGGAAGGTATCCCATCTTAAAAAGTCAGAACAGTATCGGAATGACCCTATTTGCACTTGCGATCCTTGCCATTGTCGTTGTATCGATAGCTTGGTCCCGCGCTATTGTTCCGACTTGGCTTATGATTGTCAGTAATGCGTTTTTTATGGGCGTATTGCATGAAATAGAGCATGATCTGATTCATTGGCTTTATTTTAAAAGGCAAAAGACCATTCATCATTTTATGCTTTTTAGTGTATGGATATTACGTCCATTGACTGTAAATCCTTGGATACGCAGGACCTTGCATCATCATCATCATAAATTTTCGGGTACATTACATGATGTTGAGGAACGTAGTGTTACGAATGGCGAGCAGTGGTCGATCAAACGTCTGTTAACAACCCCCGATGTTGTATTGGGTGGGCTCTTTCGACTGCATCGCATGTTTAATGATATGGACAGCGAGGTGAAAAATGGGACTCTGAAATTGGAGACTTCTTCAAAACTAAAACGGATTATGTTTTTGAGCATTGTTCCCGTGACGATTTTTGCACATGTGATTTTATATTTCTTCTTTGCAGACCTGTTAATTGGTTGGTTAAGTGAGGTTTTTGAGTTGAATTTGAGTTTTCCACACCATGTTAATAACATGTTGATAAGTCTGCATGGGATCATTTATGTTATTCTATTGCCAAATTTATTACGCCAGTTTTGTTTGCATTTTATTACATCAAACATGCATTATTTTGGTGATGTTGAGGCTGGAAATGTTATTGAGCAGACGCAGGTATTAACAGTTTGGTGGACTTTTCCGATGCAATTGTTTTGTTTCTTTTTCGGCTGGACACATAGCATCCATCATTTTGTCGTCAATGAGACATTTTACGTACGTCATATTGGCCGCAAGAAGGCACAAGAAATTTTGCGTAAGTATGGGGTTCGTTTTAATGATTTAGGAACGTTTAGAAGAGCAAACCGTTTTCGTGAGCTTTCCAACAAAGAAGTTTAGTCCTTTTTATTTACCTCTTTTTTCGATAGGTTTTATAGTTACCGTGCTGCTGATAGACCAGGGCTCCCTCTTCACAATAGTTGGATAGGTAAACAGAGAATTTGTTGCTTTGGCTCTTGTCAATACCTAAGTGGGCCAATACCTCCGAAACACGTCGTGCTGAGTGAAAAAAATCCGAATGATAGACGAGGTCATCCAGTTTTTTGCTTAGGCTGATTCTTTCTTGTGCATCAGGAGGTAGGGAATAAGGCGAATTAAAGACAATATCATGCTGAAAAAATACCGTCGGTTGAATTTGCAGGCTACGACATAAGGTTAAAAAGTTTGTGAGCGTTAAGTCTTTTCCCTTTTCTATACCATTGAGTGTTCCAGTTGAAATGCCCGTTAGATGGGACAGATCCCGCAGGGAATAATATAAGTCATTCCGTTTCGCGCGAAAGCGTACACCAATTGTTTCCAGTAATGCTTTATCTTCATCCGTCATACAACGAATTGAATGACAATTTGCGCAAAATATAGTTCATTATTTTGTTCAAAAATTTGTATTTATTATTTTTTGTTTTATATTTGTTATAACAGATGTTTTTAATCGGGAATGAGGTTTGTTTAATTTGCTAGACTCTACATCTCCGGCCTGTGTAAAATAACCATATAGTGAGTTATTATCTTATAGCACACAGGCGAAATGAAAAACGAAATAATTTTAATAGATATTGTCAATTTACCTGGCTTCGGTTTCCAAGAATCCGTCAAGTTCCGCCGGAGCCGTGGTAAGTTGTTCAGCACGTCAGCACGATGACCAATTCTGGTCAGATTCTACCAGATTGTGTATGACGACTCAAGTCGACTTACCCAGCTTCGGTTTCCAAGAATCCGTCAAGTTCCGCCGGAGCTGTGGTGAGTTGCATTGTTGCGACGAGTCGCTTGTTATTGTCCACTCATAAAGTAATAAATCAGATAAAATACAATCAATACACATACTGCAATAATCAGTGTGCGCTTGAGATTTCGACCGGCTGGTTCATCATCTTTTTCCTCTATGGCAACGTCAGGTAGTTTTTCTTCCTGTTTTTGATCGCTATGTTCGGGGGTATCATATTTATTTTCCATCACTCAAATTGTTTGTTATTGTAAATAGAACAGTTGCAAGTTGTAAATCGTTGAGTTGGGTATATTTTTATTCCTATAAAAAAGCATGTTATGGAGCGCTGAGCATGCGACGTGAATAAATAAAACGGTAAAGCATTGTGTTTTTTCGAGTATTTGCATACATTGCGGCTATAATTAACGCGACAAACCTAAACAACCTGTAAACCCGCGTTTACAAATAATTTTGCGTTAAACGAAGTCTATAATAAATAATTGAGCACTAAATGAAAAGAAGAACTCTTATTGGAACATTGGTAGCTGGATGTATGATGTTGGCTGTTAGTCCAACATTTGCACAACAGAAAGCTGCAAAAAAGGAAATTGGCCTACAGTTATATTCTGTACGTGAAGAAATCGGGAAAAACGCAAATTTCGACCAGATTCTGCAAAAGATATCAGCATTGGGTTATACAGGAGTAGAAGCCGCTGGATACAAAGATGGTAAATTATATAACTTGAGCCCACAAGAGTTTAAGGCAAAAGTTGAAAAAGCTGGAATGAAAGTGATTTCATCACATGCAACGAAAACGCTATCAGAGAAAGAGTTAAGCTCTGGTGATTTTACAGAATCCCTAAAATGGTGGGACGAATGTATTGCTACGCACAAAGCAGCGGGAATGAAATACATCGTTACGCCTTGGATGGATGTACCTAAAACACTTAAGGATCTGGAAACGCAATGTCGCTACCTGGATGCTGTGGGTGCGAAATGCCGTCAGCAAGGAATCATTTACGGATACCACAACCACTCGCATGAGTTTAGAAAAGTGGAAGATAAAGTGATGTACGATTATATGTTAGAGCATACAAATCCTGAAAATGTATTCTTCGAGATGGATGTCTATTGGGCGGTCATGGGGCAAGTTAGTCCGGTTGATTACTTCAATAAATATGCGGGCAGATTCAAGGCTTTGCACATTAAGGACCACCGCGAAATTGGCCAAAGTGGTATGGTCGGTTTCGATGCAATTTTTAACAATTCAAAAGTTGCTGGCCTGCAATATATTTTTGTTGAGCTGGAAGAAACACGTAACGATATTTATACCGGTTTACAACAAAGTATCGATTATCTGAAAAAAGCATCTTTTGTAAAGGCTAGCTACTTAAAATAGCCAAAAATCGGGAGAAAATTGACCCAGTTGAGACAATTTTCCGTTTGATAGATTTATTATTTTTCGTTAACTTGAATGTAATAAAAAGGGATTTTTTATTGATTTAAATTAGACCATATGAAACGGATTATTGTTGCCACAGACTACGCTGAAGAGGCCGAACACGCCTTAAAGTTTATTATGGAAGTATTTGCAGGAAAAGAATACGAACTCGTTTTATTTTCTCTTCAAAATCCTTCCATTCATGCGATGAACGCTCGACTTTCTCCCGATTCTATGTTCAAGATTTTTGAACATCAAAGTAAGGTTTTACGACGTAAAGCCGAGGCGATTACGGCCGAAAGTGGTGTTTTGACTATTCCTTATCTCGCTGCAGGTTTGTTTTATGATCAGATGACAAAATGCATCCAGGAGACGAATGCGGATTTGTTGGTGATGGGAATGGCCAAACGTTCCTTTGATCAGGACATGCTTGGTAATACAACCACGGCAGCAATCAGTAAATTAAAAATACCTATCCTTTCAGTTCCGCTGGGCGCAAAATTTACGGGGTTGGAACATATTCTTTTTGCCTGTGATATTGTTCGTGGTGTACAAAAGGAAATTCTTGAAAAAGTAAAGGACTTTGCCGCTGAATTTGGAGCAGTATTGGAGGTTCTCAATATTCGAAAAACTGTTGAGCAGCTGAATGAGGAAAAAGGAAAAGAAACACGTGAAACCATCAACGATGTGATGGGAATAGTAAGTTATTACTACAAAAATGTAACCTCCAATGAGGTCGTAAAAGCGATCCGGGACGAAGTAAAAGAGAGCAGTACGGATCTGCTGGTCATGATCCCCTATAAGTACGGTTTTTGGAGCTCATTGACCCATCGGAGTAAGACTCGTATGATGGCCTCGGGCCTGGATGTTCCTTTACTGACCATCTCGATCTAATTTTTTTTATTATAAAAGCCCAGGTGAAATGAGATCAGCTGGGCTTTATCTTGATTGTACTTATTGAAATAGAGGGAGTATCTTATCCCAAATTTGTTGGTAGGCTTTATTGTCCCGGACGATTCCCTTATCTTCATCATAATAATTAGGTGCATCAAAGCTCCCGCCTTTACGCCTTTCTATTGAAAAAATATTTAGAACTATTTTTGATCTTTTAGCTTGTAGAGGGCTGATTAGGAAGTTGAAAATTAATTTTTCTCCTTCTTTGTTGCTTAGAAAATTATTGTTTTCAAAATACGTACTGGTTTGAATAAATCCGGAAGATCGATCGAGCTGTACAATAAAATAACCGCCATCCTGAAGTACTTGAATTATCTTGCTGTATGCCGAATCACTTGCGATCGGGATAGTTTTGGTACGCTCTGGATTTTGTGCCAACAGGGGGCTGGAAAAGAAGAATACATAAGCAATCAGCATCAAGGAGAATTGGATTAAATGTTTCATATTACCAAATTAAAGATCTTATCTAGTGAATACTTTAATTTAACAATTTTATTTTTGATGACAGCTAATTAGATTGTCACGTTGTTATTTAATTCGTATACCTAATATTTTTAGACTACGTTCTTCCTGATCCAAGGTTGCGATATTGGGTAAGTTGGCCCATTCCTCGAAACCTATTTTTTTAAATAATGTAATACTAGGCAGATTATGTGCAAAGATAAATCCCAATAAGGTATGTACGCCTAAATCTGGAGCTTTATCAATGCAGTACTGGAGAATCTGTTTACCCAGGCCCCGGCCGCGTTGCTGTTCGTCCAAATAGATACTAATTTCTACTGTTGCATCATAAGCTGGACGACCATAGAAAGATTGAAAACTTACCCAGCCAAGCACCTGGCTATTTACATCTTCTATCATCCACAGGGGTCTTTTCGAAGCGTTGTGTTCGTCAAACCATTTTTGTCTACTGGCAACAGATACGGGACTAGTGTCTGCAGTGACCATGCGAGAAGCTATTGTAGAATTGTATATTTCTACGATGCGTGGTAAATCTTGTTGCGTGGCGTCACGAAATTTTAATTGATTCATGGTTTGTACTGTTTATTTGTTGGTTGGACGACGCTGATATTCTGTCCGAAGATAACCGGTGTTGCGAAGAACAGGCAGATAAAAAGAATGAATTTCATGTAGATCGGCTGTATCGTAAATTTGTTTTTGTCAAACTTAGATAAATTGCTTTTTATATGCAATACTATACAGATCATAAAGGTAACAATTCGAGTATGTATGCCATTTCTTTTTGTATGTTGATTGGCTCATAAGTTGTCGTTTATAAGAATCACTGCGGTAAATTGCATAATTTCTGTGTTTTATGAGTAAAATTTACACTAATTTGAATAAATATTTCACTATATAGTGTTATTTTTTTCTCATCTTAGATCATTCAAAGAAGCGGCATCAGTGTTATTGATGATAAATCTTTAGCGAAATAGCTTGTCTTTTCGTTATACAGGAATTTTTCTACGCGTGAATTTTTCACCAAGTTCCGGTCGCCATAAAATCACAAAAAAATTATCTAAGAAGGATCCAGGGAAGAGATCGGCTAAGCAGCTGCACTGTTAGCCACTTTTTTGAACATAACGAATCAATTATGAACGCATTGCAAGCTGTACCTACAATCCGAATCCGTTCAATGGATGTCATGCGTGGTTTCACGCTGTTCCTGATGTTATTTGTCAATGACTTGTTTATTCCAGGTGTACCTAAATGGCTGGTTCACTCGGAAGCAGATGAGGATGGAATGGGGTTGGCGGACTGGGTTTTCCCGGGATTTCTTTTTATGGTTGGAATGGCAGTGCCTTATGCTGTTGCGGCCAGGGAAAAGATAGGTTCATCGACAGCGGTCATTTTTGTTCATATGCTGATCAGAACATTAAGTTTATTGCTTATTGGGGTATTGATATTGAATGGCTCGCGAGTTGATCCACAGCTGACAGGAATGTCGCATTTGTTGTGGCTAGGATTGTTGTATGTATGCGTATTTCTGATTTGGAATTGCTATCCGAAAGATAGGCCATATGAGCCCATTTATAAAGGCTTGCGTGTCGTTGGTATCCTGGGAATTATTTATCTCGTATATATTTTCAAAGCGTCGGATGGAAAGGGGCTGGAAGTAGGATGGTGGGGGATTTTAGGGTTGATTGGTTGGGGATATTTTGCCGCGGCTTCTATTTTCTTGTTGAGTCGGGGTAGGATAATCGTTGTTGTATGTGGCTGGCTGATATTTTTTCTGCTCAATATTTTGGCTCGCACCGAATTAAAAATTGAACTTGCTGGCATTGGACGGTATCTGCATGTCCTATTATCCGGTAATATACCCTGTATTGTGTTAGCCGGAACACTTGTGGGAATGCTTATGAAATTATATGCGGCAACGCCGCGCATCTTGTTGCGTATCTTGTTTCTTCTTGCCACGATCTGGCTGGCTATGGGTTTTGTTTTGCGTTTTTGGTTTATTTTATCCAAAATCCATGGTACGCCGAGTTGGGCATTGGTTTGTTGCGGGATTAGCGTATTGCTTTTGATACTGCTTTATTATTTCATAGACGTGAAAGGCTACCAGCGGGGTATGCGGGTTTTTGAGGAGGCTGGAAAGAACTCATTAACGACCTATCTTGCTCCCGATCTAATCTACTTTATCTGCTGGGGTTTTCATCTTCCCCTTTTCTTCTATAAACAATCGGAGTATATGGGCTTAGCTATTGCCGGTTCATTGCTTTGGGCTTTTGCGATGTTGTGGTATGCGATCTTGCTGAAGAAGCTACCTATTTATCTGAAACTGTAGGTCGCCCATAAGCATCGAATGCGCATACTTTAACGACCATATTTTAGGACAATCAATATCATCTTGAAACAAAATAAACAGCTATTATGGAATCTAAATTGAAATCAATACTTAGCCAGACCTTCACTGTTCTGTTATTGACTTTATTATTGTACCCTAGTGTAAGCCGTGCACGAGCAAAAAACAAAAAAGTTGTTATCGCCTATGTCACCTCCTGGTCCCAAGTGATGCCCGATCCGACCTATCTGACGCATATCAATTATGCCTTTGCACATGTCAGCGATAGCTTTGACGGCCTGCGTATAGATAATGAATCTAGATTGAAAGCTATTACGGATCTCAAGAAATTGCATCCACATTTAAAGGTATTGTTGTCTATCGGTGGTTGGGGAAGTGGCCGATTTAGTGAAATGGCAGCTGATGAAATGAATCGACAGAAGTTTGCCAAAGACTGTTTACGTGTGGTGAAGGAGTTTAATCTTGATGGGATTGACATCGACTGGGAATATCCAACGAATTCTTCTGCGGGAATTTCGTCTTCTATAGCCGATACGGAAAATTTCACCTTGCTCATGCACGATATTCGCAAGGCTATCGGTAAGAAGAGACTGTTGACTTTAGCTTCTGTGGCGAGCGGTAAGTATATTGCTTTTGACAAGATTAAGAATGATGTGGATTTTGTGAATATCATGACTTATGATTCGGGTCATCCGCCGTACCATCATGCGAGTTTGCATCGTTCCGCTATGTCGGGCGGTACAACCTGTGTGGAGGCTGTGAAGGCGCATGTCGAAGGGGGGATGCCTGTAGAAAAATTGGTGCTGGGAATTCCATTCTATGGCCGGGGCAATAAAACTGATATCAAAGGTTTTATTGATTATAAAGATCTGCTTGCGTTGCAGGACTTTGAGCAGAAATGGGACGATGAAGCTAAAGCGCATTATCTTGTCAACGATAGAGGTGATTTTGTACTAACTTATGAAACGCCAGAGTCGATTGCATTTAAATGCGATTACGTACATAGGACGGGGCTGCTCGGTGCGATGTATTGGGAATACGCGGGAGATACAGCAGGTGGTGTTTTACGGGATGCGGTCTACAAAGGTATTATGCAATAAACAACAAAGCCGAACTTTAAGTTCGGCTTTGTTGTTTGTGGAGCTGGAGAGATTCGAACTCTCTCGCTGACCATGTAAGGGCTTTATATGATGATTAGAGGCATATTTCATAAACTAAAACTATCCTTTTTTGGTTGCGAATTTGGTTCCGCCTTACTTAAATAATTCCATTAATAGATCCTTTAATAGAGCAATTATTGAAATAACGATAGCTACAATGGAAAGTCCCAAAGACCATTTTGCATTTATTATCGCCCATTTCTTACTACTTCTATCAAGCTTTCTATCTTCATTATAATGGATGTAAGATTCATATTCCTTCAAAAACCCACCGGTGGCGGAAAAGTTAGCTCCGCTTTCTGTAATAAAATGGTCTGTATACCTTTTTCCCATGGGATTATTTACTTGTTGTATAAATTGTCTTTCTAACAATTCATTTGTTATGTTAAACTGCTCGACGCTATTTTTAAATTCTATATCTGATATGCTTTTCTTAGATCGTAGTTGCAACATTATGTTGTCAAGACGCTTTGCTTTCTCTTCTGTCATCGTTACATACTCTTTAATTTTTTGATCGTTTCTTCCAACTCCGTGATAAGTTTAGCTTTTACTTTATCGTCCTTTGAGCCGCGTAATCTTTCTACCTGGACAGATGGATGGATTATCGGTGTTGCTTCGGGATCTAAACCGAAAAGAAAGGCGGGGTTTGCCCCGACTTTGGTTATATATCCTTTTATTACATCGTAGGTCGGATTGGCCCCCATAGATTTTTCCAAATGGGAAATGGTTCCTTGTGTTGCGTCTACGAGTTGAGCAAGCTGTACTTGAGACAATCCGGCTTCCTCCCGGATCATTTTTAATTTTTCATTTATTCTCATGCTAAATATAATTCCACTGCTAGGATCCCAAACAGTATTGACAAATTCTTTAAAATCCTCTATATTTTCCAAAAGATCTTCTTCCTGGACTTTTCGTTGTTCATATAAAGTTCCCAGTTCTTCAGACGTCATATGAGGTTCGATCATATAGAGGTTTCCAATAGTTAGTCCAATGGATTTTGCAAAATAAATGAACAAACTTATGTTGTCATAGACTACCGAATACTTATGAGTTTTTGCTAATCGTTTTATTTCATCGATTACTTCATCAATTTTGAAATCAAACTTGGCTCTATGCTCTAGCATGTCAGCAAGCTTTTGATTTGTATAACCAGCAAAGCTGTATTCAAAGTCCTTTTGAATCCTTATGTTAAGATCAATCAACGTGAGGTAATTGTCTATCAGTTTTTCTGTGATTTCTTGCCAGTTATCAGTTTTATGATTCATATTTTTCAAATAGAAGGTTCGATTTACCAAGAAGTTCCATTTATATTAAAGGACTTACATTTAGAACTCTCAATATTTATGCTGATTTTGTCCACCTTTCCCGGAACCATGGGATCAGTAATTTCTAAAACATATTCTCCTTCTGGAACTTTAAATGTGAAACCAAATGATTCTGTTTGGTAAGAACAATCTTTCAACGCCTTATTATTTGATCGTCCTCCGACAGAACCATAATATGAATTGCTCTTATTTTTTAGATAAAATTGGTAATACTTACCATCGATATTTGAACCTACAAATAATGCTCCTTCACCAGTTTTATGCTGAATCTCCTTTGAATCAACGCGACCTTCTTCTTTAACTTCGGTTTTTGAACAGGAGGACATTAGACAAGCCGCTAAAAACGGATGAATAAACCACTTCCAAGCATTTGAAGGATTAAAATTCTTCATGTTTATTCTCCTCTATTAAGTACTTTTTCAATGATTGATATAGGTAGTTGAATTCAATTATCGCTTGTTGCTTTAACAGGGGCCATTGCTTCGCTGATTGTGATTTCCCGAATTTTCCCCACGTTGATGGGAAATCATCTTCAAAATTTGAACCGTCAGACATCTGTGCCATACCGCCTTTTAAATGGATTATTTTATCAAAGAGGATTTTGGTCTTTCCGTCCTTATTAAATATTGTAAGATAATATTTAAACTTGCCTCCATCAACTTTTGCAAAACTATTTTTATATACCAGAGATTGGGTTACACCATGAGCATTTATTTTGCTAGTTTCAGGATCATCAATGTCTATTACTGCATCTCCACTCTTATAGGTTCTATATATCCATTCTTTACTCTTTTTAAAGAGATCGTCTTTTGATTTCCCTGGAATCGTAATGACTGCATATAAATCACCACCATCAATAGTTAACGAGTCCGGTGTATATTTTAGTCGCATGCTGCTTGCCCAAGCCGAAGTGAAAAAAATAGCTATAAAAATGAATAAGAGGACTAGCTTTCTCATCTAATTAATAATTTGGTTTCTTCAATATTTCAGTAACAATACATAATTTCCGAATTTTTTCCTTCTTGATTGTAATTGGTGAATATTTTGGTCTATTACCGATCATATCGGTTTGATTGTCCGACCACAAAATAACTTCATCTTCGTTATCCCCAGTGAGTAATCTTTTATACATTTTGTAATCTGCCCATTCAATATAGTATATCTCTCCCCAAACAATTTCTGTAGTATCTTCTATTGGTCTGTTTACAGCCCAATCTCCATTCGCTATAGTAGGATACATTGAGTGGCCATAAGCCGGCAACGCAAAACTATTTTTATGCGCTCCAGGAATATTCAAATAACCTACTATTTTAACGTCGTTAGGATTACCATATACTTCTACTTCTCCGGCAGCAGCAGGAAAATTATACATAGGTATTTGATTTAGTTCGTCTTCTTTTTGTATGATAATATTGCTATCATTGGATTGATCAGGCTTATTAATATTGACTAATATATGATCTAAATGAGGTGTGAGCTTCAGTTTTACATTTTGTAAAATATTCGGGCTTACAATGTCCATGTTAAACCAGTTGACAAGCGTTTGACGGCTGACCCCAATCAGCTTAGCTGCGTCTTCTTGGCTTAAGCCACTTCCTTTGATCATTAATTTTAAATTTTTTCCGCTGATTTCCAAGGTTTTAGTATTTATTTTTTACAAAATGTAAATTATAATTTTACAAATTGTAAAGTGTTTGTATATTTGTATAACAATGTTACACGAAGATAATATTTATTACTGGCTTTACATATAATACCAATAATAAATACAAACATATTAATAATTGTAAAGGGTTAAAATCCCAAAATATGAGGATATGGGCAATAAAAGAATTTATGCAGGTATGATCGACAAAGGAGTCGAATTTATGAAAGATGACGACGGGGCTCTTTACTGCTCACATGATTGGCGCATACATCAATGGCCACATTTTCCTGAATATGTAAAAAAAAAGGTAGAAACCGAAATGCTTAATGATCCCATAGCCTTGGAAGAGCTAGCCAAAATGGATGGATTAACTCCGGAGTTGTACGATTATAAATTCTGTTGGTGTCGGTTCGGAGGATTAGATGATGGTCCTGACATAGATGCCGAAGGAAATGTATGTCAATCGGAGTATGTGGAATGTTCATTAAGAGGACAATGCAAAGCAGAGGGTAAGCTTTGTTTAGCGTTAAAATGCGCGAACGGCATCCTCACGAGGCGAGAAATGGAGGTATTGAAATATGTTAGGTTGGAAGATAAGTTAATTGCTGATAAGCTTAATATCAAAGTTGATACTGTTATCTCCCATCTTATAAATATTAGAGAAAAGACAGGTTTAACAAATAAGGCTCATTTAGCAGTATTTGCCAGCCAAAAGGGAATAATATTAAAGTAACACAAATGAACAACACGCAAATTACTAAAATGGCTGGGGAGGTCGTAGAATCTTGGCCCCAGAAGCTTTCTAAGATTGAGCCAAAAGGCAAAGCTTATGTTTCAGAAGAGGAAGCGAGGTCAGTGCAGGCAATTATTTACGGAAGGATGAAGAAAAAGTTTCCGGAAAGACAGTTCGTTACTCAAAAAGTGAAGCTTGTCGAAAATGGTGAAACGGTTCCTTACCTAGAAATAGAAAGAACAGCTTAGTATGGAGCAGGCCTTAATAGAAATGGCCATCCAAATTGCAAAGCTAAAGGAAGAAAACGAAAAGTTAAAGCTTCAATCTTCAAAACCAACACGCAAAAAGAAGATAGATCCGAATGCTGAAAGAATGGAAAGAGTTAACAGATGGGTTTCGGTGCAATATCAGAAAGGTTTTGATGAAGCAGTAAACAAAAGTAAAGACAGGCTTACGCAAATAAACGTCCATCGTCCAACATTTATTCCGATAAATAACTGCATGGATGTTTACGGCCAAGGAAACAAAATGGGAGACCCACGCAAATAGATCTCCCTAGTAACACAAATGAACGATCACGCAAATAATCGATCATAAGTAACACAAATGTTCACGCAAATAAACAAATGTTATGGCAAAGCTAAACAAAAATTTAGACGCAGCAAAGCATAAGGTTGCGCCGGGAGTGCAAAAATCCCTTTATCCTTTGGAGTATAATAAAAATAATCCAATGGAAGGCCTTAATGATTGGAACCAATATATCAGAGCCGAATTAACGAAAGCCAATCATAGCCCAGTTATCGTTGTTCTCATTGGTTTCAATTCCGAACATTGCGCTTCGGTACTTGCTGAAAGAGCAAAAAATATGGATAACCTTGTGACGACTGCGAATCAAATAATTAACAATAAAAAGTAATACAAATGAGTAACGCAAAAACACTTTTCATTAAATCATTGACCATTGTCAATTTTAAAGGTATTAAAAACAAGACAATCGCTTTCAATGATACTATCACTAATATTTTTGGTGATAATGCTACAGGAAAAACAACAATATCAGACGCCGTGCATTGGTTGTTTTTCGGTAAAGATTCTCAAGACCGTAAAGATTTTGATATCAAAAACACTGTTGATCAATCATTAAATCGACAAGATCATGAGGTTGAAGCAGTGGTTAATTTCAATGGTTCGGATATTGAATTAAAACGAGTTTTTCGAGAAAAATGGACTAAACCTAAAGGTTCTGAGGAAGCTGTATATACAGGTAATGAAACGAAATATTACTGGGATAAGGCACCAATTCCTCAAGGTGATTTTACTAAAAAGATATCCGGTCTAATTGACGAAAAGATTTTCAAATTAATCACTAATCCCGCGTACTTCAACTCGTTGAAATGGCAAGATCGTCGGAAAATTCTTTTCGATATTGCAGGAAACGTAACTGATAAAGAGGTGGCAGGCGATAATCCTAAATTTTTAGAAATATTGACTCAGCTTACTAATGGTAAGACTTTAGAGGAGTACAAAAAGCAAATTGCTCTTCAAAGAAAAAAGAAAAAGGATGATCTTGAGCAGATACCTACTCGAATCGATGAAGTAAATAAAGGTATTCCTTCCATGGGGGACTCGTCATTAATTCGTCGTCAAATCGATGAGAAAAATGCACGCATTACTTTTCTGGATACGCAAATGGCTGATAGGTCAAATTCAATGAATAGTGCTTACGAAGCGATCCGTGAGCACCAGGAAAAAATTTTCAATATCCAGTCAGAAATGACCAAAATTGAAAATAATTATAAACAACAATTGGAATCGGAAGACTCAGGTATAGAAAGTGAACGCAAACAAATTACAAGTGCGATTCGGGCTAAAGAGGCGGAGCTTGAACAACTTGAATCCCAAAATAAATTACGCCTATCGGAACTTGAAACTGTCAATCAAAAAATTGTTGAAAAAAGAACTCTTTGGAACTCCGTTAACGCCTCACGTCAAGCTGCAGCAGCAGAGGAGCTCGTGTTTGATAATCACTTTGATACGTGTCCTACTTGCAAGCGTTTATTTTCTGATGATGATATAGCCGCTAAAAAGGATGAACTTTTAGTCAACTTTAATAAGTCAAAAGCAGAGAAAGTAGCTTCATTCGCTAAAGAATTAGAACAAATTGTTGTGCAGGCCAATCTTCTCAAAGAAGAAAAAGAACGTTTAGAGTCTTCGGATAATTCAAACAAAGTTGCCGCTGTGAAACAAGAAGGGCTGGAATTATGTGCAAAACTAGAAGAGTTTGAAAATAAAGTGGCATCTCCTTCTCTAACCCTTGATCAGCATCTTAGCAACAATCCAGAATATCAAAAGCTTGAGGGAGATATAAAATCGTTGGAATCACAAGTTCCTCAAGCCCCAGTGGTCGATCTTACTGAGCAGCAAAATGAAAAGGCGGAACTTGAAAGGGAGGTTCGTGAATTGGAAAGGGAATTATCAAAAGAATTCATCATCAATCAAGCTAAAGAGCGTATTAAAGCTCTTGAGGCCGACGAAAAACGTCTAGCGGGAGAATTGGCTGCAGAAGAGGGAAAAGAATTTACGATTGAAGCATTTACGCGTAAAAAAATCGACACGGTAGAAGCTAGGATAAATGGTCTCTTCCAACACGTGACGTTCAAGATGTTCAACAAGCAAATTAACGGTGGTGAAGATGAAACATGCGAGACAATGTTAGGGGGAGTGCCATGGTCAGTTCTAAATACTGCTGGACGTATTAACGCTGGTCTTGATATTATTAACACTTTGTCAAAATATTATGGGGTCCACGCGCCGGTATTTATTGACAATGCTGAATCAATCACCAAGTTTATAGACGTGGAATCGCAGGCTGTGAGATTGGTAGTTTCTGAATCGGATAAAAACTTGAGGGTCGCATAATGGATGAG
The DNA here is from genome assembly GCF_039511225.1 of Sphingobacterium multivorum. NCBI lineage: Bacteria > Pseudomonadati > Bacteroidota > Sphingobacteriia > Sphingobacteriales > Sphingobacteriaceae > Sphingobacterium > Sphingobacterium multivorum. The sequence goes on along the minus strand of NZ_CP154261.1, from coordinate 4,967,705 downwards.
GAAAGAGTTGAAAAGGCCGCATTAGAAATGCTCCATGCCCTTGAGATTATTGTGGGATTAAAAGAAAGGAATCCAATCCCGTTCACTGATATCGAGAAAATACAAATTTGTTTGAACGCTATCAACAAAGCGACAGGGTCTTCTTACAGCATCTCAAGTACTGGGTTAGAATCAAAGAAAGTTCAGATCAATCAGTTTTTAAAATCAGTTAGATAACAATAAAAAGTAACACAAAATGAGTAGCAATCAATTAGCAAATGAAAATCAACAGCAGCAACAGGGGCAAGTGCCTCAGACGCAAAATAATGCTGCCGTTAAAAAATTTACTGAGGCAACCGTCGAAAAGGTTCTTCAAAGGGTAGCGGAGATTCAGGCTACAGGTGACCTGGTTTTGCCGGCTAACTATATTCCCGAAAATGCAGTTCGTTCGGCTTGGCTAAATCTTATTGAAGTAAAGGATCGCAATGATAGGCCGGCATTAGATGTCTGTACACCTGCAAGTATTTCTAATGCTTTCTTAGATATGGTAACCCAAGGGTTGTCTATCTCAAAAGGTCAGGGATCATTCATTGTTTACGGGAATCAATTGCAATTTGATCGCTCCTATATTGGAGATATCGCGATTGCCAAACGAACTGCAAATGTTAAGGAGGTAAATGCAGTAACAGTCTATCAAGACGACGAGTTTGTTTACGAGATTGATTCATCAACTGGTCGTAAAAAGGTTTTAAAGCACGACCAAAAATTGGCTAACATCGATAAAGATAAAATCGTGGGAGCTTACGCTGTCGTCAGCTATAATGATGGGTCATTCGATACAGAAATCATGACCATGGCTCAGATCAGAACAGCATGGGCTATGGGGGGATCTAAGGGTAATTCTAAAGCCCATAATAATTTTCCGGATCAGATGGCTGAGAAAACGGTGATCGGTCGTGCATTAAAAATTGAAGCTGGTTCTTCTGATGATAGCACTTTGTTGCAAGGTAGGCAAACCGATAAAGTTTCCGCCGATGTAAAACAAGAAATCAAGGAAAAAGCACATACTAATGTTGCAGATTTTGAGGATGCCGTTGTTGTTGTGGATACTGATACTGGTGAAATTAATACACCATCCACAGCTAATGTCCCATCAGAAGAATGTCCGATCTAATGAAGTTAAATATTCTAGGTAGTGGATCGGCAGGCAATAGTTATCTGATCCACAATGACGAGGAGGCTCTGCTCTTGGACGCAGGTGTAAAAATCAAGGCTGTGAAAGCAGCCTTGGACTTCAACATTAATAAAATTGTTGGCTGCCTAATAACCCATAGTCATATGGACCATGCTGGTTCAGCAAAAGATCTTTTGAAGGCTGGAATTGACGTTTATTGTTTGGAGGAAACTGCAAAGGCTGCAGGACTTGTTGGACATAGAGTTCACTTTCTTCACACTGGAGTAACTTACAATATTGGCCAATTCAAAGTAATTGCCTTCCCAGTTAACCACGATGTTCCATGTGTGTGTTTTCTGATACATCATGTTGAGACTGGGAAATTTTGCTTCGTAACGGATACTTATTACTGCCAACATTTATTTCCTGGTCTGAATAATATAATTGTGGAAGCAAATTATAGTGAAGATATCATTGACGAAAAGAATGATCCACATTTTCTCCGCAATAGAATATTGCAGTCGCATATGAGTATTGAGACGTGTGAAAAATTCCTGGATGCGCATGATTTAAGCGCTGTCAATAACATCGTTCTTATTCACTTGTCTGATAGGAATAGTCACGCGATAGAGTTTAAAAACCGAGTAAAAACAAAAACCGGATGCTCTGTCCATATCGCTGAAAAAGATATGGAGATCCATTTTGGGAAAACACCATTCTAATTATGGCGAATAACATCAAAAAAAGTCAAGATAAGATCCGTATTGGAGATGCCATTGACAGACTCAAAAAGCGACGTCAGTCAATTGATGGAGACATCAATATCTTGGAAAGGACATTTAAGGCAATGGATGACCCACATAACCCACACGATTTAGATTCTTATTGGTTTGGGGATTCCGGAGATATTGTAAAAAGAGTATTAGCTGATAATAAATAGAATATTATGAATACAGTAGCAACAATGAGCGACCTAATCAAACTTAGCACTTTGATTGGCCAAGCAATAGAACAACAGATCGACCAAGATAATCCAGATGAAGTATTGGGCAAATTAATGGAATTATGCGCGCTTCAATCTAATGCGACTTATGCTTATGCGTTGGCTGAACAAATGTATAATGCCAAGATTGGGGAATTGGTCCAGAAGCAGGAGCATGCGAAATTGACTGCTACCGATAAAAAAATGCTGTTCGCTATGCTTGCTAAAGAGGAAATCCATTATATGACGCTGAATGAACGATATATACGCAATTTATCCCATTCTATCGAGTCTCTTCGGTCAGTGCTCTCATGGAAGAAAACAGAGCTTACGCAGGCTGGCTATCAGACAACTTAATAGTAACACAAATAACACGCAAAAGGAGGTCAAAATGTTAGAAGGATTATTTGCTGGGAGCAATTACGATGCTCAGGTAGATTACAAAAGATTGAAATCGCAGGTCGATAGAATCTTTGCTCTTATGAGAGATGGTAAGTGGAGAACACTGACCGAGATAAAAGACGAGCTTGAGCTTAGGTATCCATTGGTGAGTTTTCCCGAGTCTTCTATTTCTGCTCAGCTCAGAAATTTAAGAAAGAAAACTGGAGGTGCCCATATTATAGAGAAGAAACGAAGGGGAAAGATATCCAACGGGATTTTCGAGTACCAATTAAAGGAAAGACAGACATTATTTAATTAGTATGGAAGGAAATCTAGGATTCACGTTTTATCCAAAGGACTGGTGGACATCCGATACCTATTTCATTCTATCGCCTTTTGAAAGATACGTCTATCTGGAACTCATATTTATGATGTATTCCAATGGTGGATTTGTATTAGACAATAAAGGCTTAGTGGAAGGTCGGTTGCGAACTACGATCAAGGATGAAATTTGGAGTAAGATTATCGATTTTCTTGTCAAAGACGGTGACAAGCTTACTCATCCAAGTGTCAATTCGAGATTACGTAAGGCAATTGCAAATAGGGAAAATGGGAAAAAAGGCGGAGCTCCTAAAGGTAATAGCAATGCTAAAAATGGAGAGGTAAAACAACCCAAACAACCCAAGAAAACAACCCAAAACAACCCACCTTTAGAAAGTGAAAGAGAAAGTGAAAGAGAAATAGAAAATAAAGAGAATACTCCTACGTCGTATTCCGATGATGATGATGAAAATTTTGATGTTGAAAAAGGTGAAGGGTATGGAAAAGGTAATGGGGTTGATCTTTCTTCATTGGGTAAGCAGCCAATTAAAAAATTAAAAGAAAAATTGGCCGGCGCGCAAAGTTGGTTTGACCAGGTTGGAATGAAAAATAAAATTCTTCCTCAAGAAGTCCCAGAGTGGTTTGAAAAATTTTGTACCCACTGCTTAGCACAGGGAGACGAGGAAGCGACCGAAAAAGATTTCAAACGACATTTCGCAAACTGGGTGGCGAAAATGAAGTCTTTGGGATTGGGATTAGAAATTCAAAGTGAAACACCAAAATCGGCGAAAGATGTTGCTGCCGATGTAATAATGGAAAATTATGAAAACGGAGCTTACAACGATCAATACTAATCAAACGCAATTGTCTAATGGACTTGCTTTGACGGTGGATATTTTTTCCTCGCCGACTGCTAGACAGGCTTCACGGTTGGAATTGGATAAAGTGGTGATTCCAGCATTGATAAAAGCCGTAAACGATTTGGGGTATAATTCCAAAGAGGAGAAAATGAAGCACATCTATTCGTCTGTCTCACTGGAAATAAAAAAAGCGACCCCGAATATTCGATTGTCGGAAATTCCTGTCGTGATCGAGAAGGGTGTTTTAGGTGATTATGGCGAATATCATGGTTTAAGTGTGGTAAGTGTCATAAAGTTTATAAAAGCGCATCTTGCGAGCCGTGAGAGGGTGGAATTGGCAAAAGAGATGATGGGAAGTCAACAAGAAGTTAAACTTCCTACTGAAAAAGAAATTTTGGACCGTGATTTAATTTTGCTAGAGCGTGCTTTCTCCGAGTTTAAAGCCAGTGGTAAATTCAATGATATTGGGAATTACCTGTACAAGGTTTTGGATGAAAAGTTCCACGTGATAAGTTTCTCGAATAAGAGAAGATGGGAATTTGTATACGATGCAATTCAAAATGCTTTGGCGGTAAAGGGGCGGCAAATGGCTGGTAAATCTTCGGATCGGGAGAGACACCTAAATGAGGTTAAAACTCTTAGGCTCTTTACTAATCCTCTGGAAGCATTGACAGAAGGGCAGGCTAAAATTCTAGAGCAGGTAGCTATTGATGGGGATATCGACGCGAAGGACGCTGAAAAGATGATCAAGGCTAAAGCTCTTTTCATCTATTTAGATCAAAATGGGCATTCACGGTTGAAAGCCCTGGTATTGGCAGAAGCACTGCGATTAGCGCTTAATCAATTCTTCGCGGATCTGGTTGAGATGGGAGCAGAAATCTCGGATTATGTTAACGAATCAAATATCTAGTCATGGGATTCAAACCGATCAGTGAAATGCAAGATCTTAAGGAATTCTTGGAACACTTTCTCCCAAAAGACCATAATCACCAGGACATAATATTTCTGACATACAGGTATGAATGGGAGACGGTAGGGATTAGGAGCAAGTATTCGTTTTTCAACAATAGGGAGGAAACGGAAAAGTTTGTTGAAGAATCCTGGAGAGCAAGAGATCTGGCTTGGGACAATATGGTGAGGGCGAGAGTAGGGACAACTTTCGATATCAAGAATAACCCGGAAAAATATAGGGGACAAACACAATTATTTTAAAAGATGAAAAAGACAATCAAATACAGTAGCGAGGATTATGACTCTTCTGTATACATGAAATTGACAGCAGACAATGAGATAACTGTTGGCGTTTCTGATGGCGAAGGCGAATTGGAGTATTATTTTAAATCGCCTGCGGAAGTTCAGGACTTTATTGATGAGCTTGAAAAATTATCAGTGAAATTAAAGAAGCGATTAAATGAGTAGAAAAAGTAATAAAGTTAGGCCAAGAGTAGAATTTGATCTTCCAGATGGTGGAAAAATTCGAGCTCAAGTACGAACGGACCCGGAGGGGGAAAGCTACTATTACGCGACAACAAAAAGCGTAAACGGCTTAAAGGGAGATAATCCTGAAGAGCTAATACAAAAATGTCAAGAACGACTTAAAAATCTATAAAACACGCAGAAATGAGTAGACAAATTTTATTTAACGCTATTGAGAAATGGGGGGTACCCGCTCAAATTGAAATGCTTCAGGAAGAAGCTACAGAGTTGGCCTTAGCTGCACGCAAACAACTCAGAAAAAACAGTGAAGAATCACTAGATCATTTGGCAGAAGAGATGGCTGATGTTAGCATACTTATGGAGCAGATGACATTGATCTTTCCTAACATTAGCGGTAGAGTTGCCAAACACAGGGTAGAAAAACTCGAAAGATTGGGAAAAAGGATAGAAGCGGATGACTTTGAAATGGATGTTCCTCAATCTAATAAAAATGGCATCCAGCTGGAGATAGAGTTTCCAGCATAAGAATTAATAGTAACACAATATATCACGCAAAATGAAATTTAAAGCAAAAACAAATGAGCTGAAGAAAGTTCTTCAGCAGGTAACATCTATTTTAATAGCGTTCCCAACTCGTCCTATCATCGCAAATGTTATGTTCACTTTAAGAGGGAATGAACTAGAACTTATATCTAGCGATTATCAGAACATAATGGTAACGTCGGTGGAAGTAGAAGGGGAAGAAGATGGTCAAGTCGTTTTCGACGGAAAGTTACTTCTGAACATTCTAAAATCGACTGTTGAGCCAATGGTTTCTATCGTAAAAAACAGTGACTCGATACAATTGATTTTGACAACAGGAGTTTACGATTTTCCAATTTTCGATCCAAAGGATTATCCAAAACTTCCTGAGATGGAAGTCGCGGATCCTATAGAGGTAAAATCAAGTATTTTGACCGAGGCCATAAAGAAAACCTTTCACACTATCTCCGATGATTCATCTACCGCGGTGGGTTTCCTTCTGATAAGAATTGAAGGGATGGTTATTAAGTTCGTTTCGACAATTGGACACATCGTTAGTGAGTTTGTTACTTCCATTTCTTCGGATAAATATGTCGATCTATTAGTTAGTAAGAAGTCCATTTCAGCGCTAAAACCACTATTGATTGGTGATACCATAAAGCTGATCTACAATAAAAATAAGGTTCTTTTTCAAACAGAAACGACGTCTTTCTATTGTGTGCTCGGTACTGGCGTTTTCGTTAACTATGTCCCCTTAATCCCACCGGATTTTAACGACTATTTAGTTGTTGACAGATCTCTGTTCCTGGGAACATTGAACCGACTTTTGGCTATGGCCAATGCGCAAAGTCGCCACATTAAGTTGCATGTTCAGGCTGATGATATGGAGATCGATTGTAAGGATAATGATTATAAGAGATCCGCCAGTGAGAAAATAGCCATCATCAATAATGGACCTAGTTTAACGATTGGATTTGATGCGAAGTATTTGATTGATATCCTTTCTGTCTATGACTCTGATTCGATAAAGTTCAAACTTGTGAGTGATGTACGGCCTGGAATTATACGCCCCGACGACAACGACGATTACACTGTGATTATTGCACCTTTAAATTTGCCATAATATCAAAGCCATGAAAGACGAAAAAGAAATATTAATGTACGATTCTGACGAAATTGTCACTTATCGTACAGATATCAAAGGTTGGGTGGGAAAAGATGGACGATATTATGGTGATGGAGAAGCCGCAGAACATATGGCCAGATGGTCTAATTGCACACATACCAAGTGTTCGTGCGGTAATATCATAATATCTAGATCCTATTCGGACTGTCAATCCTGCAGGGAGACAAAATGGGCCTTAAAATATGACAGTTATCCCATTGTTAAATGGGATGGAGAAACACCTTTAGCAATATTTAATGATGATGTTTACTTTTTTTCACTAGATGATATTCTTTCATATTGCGAAGACAACGCCTTAAATGTTGAGGATTTAAAACTTGTATTGTGTCAAGAGTCGAATTTTAGAGAAATAGATCTAGAGTATTTTGCTGATGAAACACATGAGGATTGGGAACCTAGCAAAAACCTAAAGGAACGTATTAAGGAATTTAATGAGTTTATCCGTTCTGAATCAACAAATACTTGGTTTCCTCTTAATGTGCGGGTAATTATTAAATAGAAGATTTTTTATAAAAAATCGGTATCCAAGTCAAATACAAATAAAGTAACACAGGTTTAATCACGCAAAATTTAAACACATGAACGCATCAAATAACGCAAAAAAAGCAGTAGAGAGCCACCTTCAACAGGTGGCTGCTAAAGATAATTTGTTTGCTGAGACATTAAAAAAGCCAAACAAGAATATTGAAGGTTGTATGAATTACATCATGTCCCAAGCCAAAAAGAGTGGGGCTAATATGATGACGGATGAGGAAGTTTTTCAGATGGCCATCCATTACTATGACGAAGATTCTATAAAGGATCCGGGAAAGGTTGCTGGAATCGTAAATCATTCCGGAGGAGATCCAAAGTCCGCTGCGCTCGCAACCGTGCCTTCGCCTGCTGCTAAAGCAAAGAAAAAAGATAAAGTTTCGTCTCACCAAACATCGTTATTCTAAATCATGAAACCACGTACTAAATTACATCATCAAGTCATAGGGTTGGCAGGCGATATTCCTGCCTTAACTAATGAACAAAGGTATTGGGCTTTTGAAAACTGTATAAAGCATGTCGGTTATAGAACCAAATCAAATAAAATTTCGTGCTTGAGTTGTGGGCATATTTTCCAAGGAGTGCAAATTGTACCAAAATTGGAATGTCCTTGTTGTAATCGTGAACTTACAATAGAAGACACACGAAAGAGAAAGGACATGCAAAGAAGTATGATGGCTATAATCACCACTCATAAGGGATTTCAGGTTAATAGATACTTTGAGATTTACTGTTATCACAAATCTGGAGAAGCGCCTAATTTCAATATTTGGGAAGTTTCTCAACAATGGATGAACGAAGACGGGAAAACAACCATCTTTGGAAAGCAAAGGAATCTTTCCTGGTATCATGATACATTTTCAGGGTATAATGAAATTAGAAATTGGGACAAATATAGAGGTAAATATGATCTGTATCCAGCTAAGGTATATCCCAAAATGAAAATTATCCCCATCTTAAAACGTAACGGATTTAAAAAGAATTTCCATGGTTTGAGCCCATATCAAATGTTTTATGGATTAATTAAAGATTGTAAAGCAGAAACTCTTATAAAAGCTAAACAATATAGTTTGCTCCGTGGAAGATTGGGAGAAAAAAAAATTGTCGTGGAACGTTTTTGGGATTCTATTAAAATAGCTATCCGTAATAATTACACAGTAAAAGATGCAGGTATGTGGCTGGATCAGCTCAGTTTACTTTCTCATCTTAGAAAAGATCTTAGAAGTCCTAAATACGTTTGTTCAGTTAATCTAATATTGGATCATCAAAGAACGATTAGAAAACATGAAGAAATCAGAAGGCGCGAAGCTCTAGAGGCCAAAAAGAGAGATATGGAAGAAAGTCAGAAAAAGTATGAGAAGGAAAAGAGTAAATACTTCGACTTAGTATTTGCATCTGGAGATATTACTATCGTTCCTCTCCGTTCTGTCTCGGAGTTTGTTGAAGAAGGAGACCGTTTTCATCATTGTGTTTTTTCTGGTGGTTATTATAGGAAGAAAGACTCTTTGGTCTTGTCTGCACGAATTAAAGGGAAACCTGTAGAAACTGTCGAAGTGGATCTTACTAATTTTAAAATCCTTCAATCTCGGGGATTACAAAACAAAGCAACTAATCATCATGATGCAATTGTAAATATATTGAATAGTAATATGTACCAGATTAAAAAGCGCCAACGGAAATTTGAGAAGAGAGTTTGATTTTGTTGCTCTTTCACAAATAGAGAGGGCAACATTATTTACTTTTTTCAAGGATAGGGAGATTCGATGTTATTTTGCTGTCTCGTGCAAATACGCTTTGCGAATATTTGTTTCCGTCTGTATCCATGAAAGTGAATGAGAATATTTGAGTCATAACTGCTGTCGAATTTGGAACAGTAATACTTCTGCATCTAATCGTTATAGAATCTCCAGCGAATGCATAAAAAAGGGGAACATAGTCCTTCATAAGAATAAAGTTGGTGTAATTGACAATAGTTATGTTTCTTGCATCATTTTTCTCTACAGTAAGTTCAAAACAATAGAAACCCGAACGAGGATGAAGGTATGGTTGTTTCGAGACTCTGATCCGCGGCATAATTTGCTTTTTGTAATTGCTTAGAGCTAGCTGATTTGCATTCTTTTGTTCCAGAAAGGTCTTTACAAGAAAATAGGCGGTAAAGAAAGTTACGATTACCATCGCCCAATCAGATACAGTTCCCCATACATTCGCATCGAATGGAACCTCATAGAGATCAATTTTTGGATACTTTTTTTTAAGGACTAACCAGTTATTTACGAAGGCTATTCCTGCAAAAAAGGAAATAATAGCTATAGCAAAGATTAAGATGATGTTTTGATATTTATTTTTCATTTTATTATGGCTAATTGCTAAAACTAAAGAATTTATTCGTTTTTATAAACTATTGTTTGATTAATGTAATTCAATTAAATTTTTATATTAATATATTTGTAATATATAATAATATATTTATATTTGAATATGGAGAAAGCGCTGATAATTGGTATAGATCCAGACGTCGACAAGAGCGGAGTTGCCATCTATAACAAAGTCACCAAGGGAATAGAATTATCAGTGCTTTCCTTCTTTTCGTTATTTGACCTGTTAAAATTAGAAAAATCAAAAATTCGTGAGGTAGTTGTGGAAGCTTCCTGGTTAATCAAGAAGTCAAACTTTCATAATGAAACCAAAGGAGCTCGGGTAGCTTCTCGTATTGGCTCTAAAACTGGAGCTAATCACGAGGTTGGTAGAAAAATCGTTGAGATGTGCGAAAGCTTGGATATAAAATGTATCTGTGTTCGCCCATTGAAAAAGAGATGGAAAGGCCGCGATGGCAAGATTACTCACGAAGAATTTAAGATGCTTACAAATATATCCCAAAGAACCAATCAGGAAATGCGTGATGCAGGTCTTTTGGTTTGGGGATATTAAGATGTATAGCAACTGTTCCCTACGTGTGGGGTGAGCGAACCAAAACGCAATATGGGGTGCCGCAAATGCTCGGCCAAGGATGGACACATCCTATTTCCCTGCGACAGTTGCTTCTTAAAATATAAAGCGGGCGGTTGGTTTCATTGGCATATTCGTTCTTTATACCGCCTTGCTTTAAAAAAATATCACTCCGCTTTATTGTGATGGATGTACGATAACAAATAAAAGGGACTGGGGAAGTCGTTTAGCGGTAAGGACACCATTGGTACTAGGATTGAAAAATCAATAACCCGTGGCAACACTGGTTCGAGTCCAGTCTTCTCCACGAGTCTCTTGGGTATTTGGCGGTGAATTGACATCGACAGAGACTTTCAAATTAAACAGTATCCAGAAAGAGTCTTTTCATAAAATAGGTTAATATATGGCTACCGAGGGGATCGCCCGGTCCCTCTCGGTTTTTAAGAAATTAAAAAACAGTATTCCCCACGGGTTGGGGTGAGTAAATAATGAAGCAAAAAGGGGGGAATAAATGCTTTCCCAAGGGCGCCAACGGGTTTTGTACAATTTGTCCCATTTCATCGTCCTTTTTCCCTGCGATACTGTTTTTGGAGGTATAGCTCAGTTGGTAGAGCAGTGGACTGAAAATCCATGCGCACTGGTTCGATCCCGGTTGCCTTCACAACCCTCATAGATAGCAGAGACGGTGCTAACCGAGTTGGGTTACATAGAGCTGGAGACGGTTGACTTCATGGACAGTAATAGAGATACGGACATGACCGGACGGGAATAACTCGGCAACGATGAGTTAGCCTAAGAGTGACAAATCGGAAAAACAATGGTTGGACTGTAAATCCATACCGAACGTTAGCACCTGACAGCCCGGAAAGACGGGCTTTTTAATTTAATAAAAGTAACACAAAAACGACACGCAAATGTTTTTTCACCAAGATTCAAGTTTTGAAGCTTTCTCTATCCACCGGGTGGGTAATAAGGCACAAGATGAATTCTACATTCTTTCGGATAACCCAGTTGATCTATCCAAGAACGAAGTTATTCCAGGCTTATTGATGCAATACTTTATGTCTCCTTTTTCAAAGGTCAATGAAGTATATCGCTTTTTCCATCCTAATGAAGAGCTGGAATTAAATGAAGTTTATTATTTCGCAAAACAGTTCTTTAATGGCCAATTGCAATTTCATGAGCTATCCCAGCAACTCGCAAAGTTCTTGTATGAAGTATCAAGCCACCCGAAGATCAAAGGAGGAGAATTTTATGTTGTCGCCCTGAAGAATATCCAATTAGAGGGTGAGGAGCTTGATGCGATCGGAATCTTCAAATCGGAGAATAAGGAAACATATTTGAAAGTTTATCCTGAGCATGGGGCATTCAATTTGGAGTATGAGCAGGAGGCGATTAATATTAATAAGCTGGATAAGGGTTGCATAATCGTAAATACTGAGGGAGATGAAGGGTATAAAGTCCTGGTCCTCGATCAGACAAATAAGCAGCAAGAGGCAGTCTACTGGAAAGATGAATTCCTGCAGCTCCGGATTCGTAATGACAACTATCACCAGACTGGAAATTATCTGAAAGTTGTGAAGGATTTTGTGCAGGGTGAATTGGACAACACTTTTGAATTGGAACGAGCAGATAAGATCGACCTTTTGAATCGATCAATGAAATACTTCAAGGAGAAAGAAACTTTTGTCCAGGAGGAATTTGAAGAGGAAGTGCTAGGAGATCCTCACGCAGTTGAGATTTTCCAGAATTTCAGATCTGGATTTGAAACGGAATTTGAAGCTCCTTTTGAAGAAACTTTCGAGATCGCGGAAAAGGCAGTTAAGAAAATGGAATCCTCATATAAATCAATTATTAAGTTGGATAAGAATTTTCATGTTCATATCCATGGAAAACGTGAGTACATAGAAAGAGGATATGATGAAGAGAAGGGTATGAATTATTATAAGTTATATTTTGAAAACGAATCATGATAAAGTTAGAGACCACCGTTATTGGTAGTCTCTAAAAACTTGTTCTTTTATCTCCTCATGTCTTTCCTCTATCAAAGAGACGGTGCGATCGTAAGCATCCTGAATCTTCTTGTCGGTAAAGAATGGATAAAGCTCACCATTAACTAAACCATGTACTGCGAAGTTCACCAAAAGCGATTTCAATTGTTCCCTTAATTCTTTGATCCTTGTATCATTTTGAGTTGCTTCATAAATCCTTTTTCCTGCAAGTTCGTAATCTATTTGGCGCTGCGTCTTGTACTTCTCCATATTTCAAATGTAATATTTCCCCACTAAATTAAAAAACGTCCATTTCACTATCCACTGGCTCTTCGTGCTCATTGATTTGTTCGATTCGATGAACATAAACCTTTACCTTTTCACCTTTGTGATTTGTACCAATAAAAACTCTCATACGTAGTCTGTCGGGGGCAGGTTCAAAAACGATACGGTTAGTGCCCTGCAAAATGTATTCTTTGCTAATTATTTCCATATCCAAAGATCTAAATGCGAATCAATATTAATTTACGGGATCCCGTAATTACGGGAAGCCATAGGATTAATTAGGACTTATAGGGGTATTAAACGACTAAATTATGGCATTATAGGGTATTTTATTGGCATAATTTTGGTAATATAGGGGGTAAATAAATAGATTTTTCGTCATTTTTAAAAACGGTGAACTATCCATTTGTAGAAAATTTTATATAAATATTTAAATTAGGTGCTACTTGTAAAGGCTTGATATATTGGTTAAAATGGGTTCAAAATTGTGGTTCACCTTATTTAGAACAAATATAAATTAACGGTTAGATGACACTTTTTAAGCACATAAGTGTTTAATTTGTGAACGCAAAACATCAAAACTGTCTCTAAATAAGGACAAGCTTATTAACAAAATCAAAATAGAAAGAGTTCTTTACAGTAAATAGAAAGGTTTTATGAAATCCAGATTCACACATATTGCTAAGATTTACGGTATTCCTTGTTATTTTAATGAAGACACAATGGAAGTGAAAGGTACTAATCTAATATATGACTGGTTAATAGATGCAAGAGTTTTTTTGGAAACTATTTTTCCTATTGATGAAGGCTTCAATATTGAAATAATATCTGAATTAAAATAAAAAAAGATCGAGGAGACAAACCCTCAATCTTCCTACGAATCCTGTAGCTGTTACTTTGGACGGTCACACTACGAATTCGATTGCTACTACCGACGAGGTTACTTTACTTCAACCTCGAAGCGGTAGTATCCGCCCTTAGGATGGTAAACTCTCTTACCGTTTTTGGTAATATAAGGTGTTATAATAACCTTATAGAGTTTTCCATTCTTTGTAATAAATTGCTCAGCCATACATAAGACCTCCTTCTTTATTGAATGTTTCAATCTTACTAAGATCGGGTGAATCCGGTTCAACTTAGCACTTAACCGAAATAGCTTTGTCGTACTATCCCATTTAAAATTTTTACGCCCCATTCTTCCTTTAAAATCTATGAGTATAGGTTATATATTTTCATAACTGACTTTATCTGGAGAAACATTAATAAATTGAAAGTCTTTCTATTTAAGAACAATTTTCTACAAATATATCTTTCACAATTTATTAAGTCAAGGTAAATTATATAAAAATTAAGTAGACTTTTCCACATTTTGGGTATAAAGTAATTTTAATATTAATGTATCAATAATATATATTAATATATTTGTAATCAATCGTCTTTGTTTATTTATTATGGCATTAACAGCAAAACAGATAAGATTCGTTGAGGAGTATTGTGTGGACTTTAATGCAACACAAGCGGCTATAAGAGCTGGCTATAGTGTTAAGACAGCTAGATCCATTGGATGTGAGAACCTTACCAAACCTGACATAGTAGAGGCAATTGCAAGGCGATTGGAATCCTTAGACCTAAATGCTGCTCAAGTATCCAAGTTGATGGCCGATATTGCTCAGTCCTCAATGAATGATTACTTTGTAATTGTCCAGAAAGAGAGACCAAAGCCTATTTTGCGGCCACTTCAAATTCAGATCGATAAGAAGAAAGAAGAGCTTTTAAGAGAAAATATGTTTGTTGCTCGTAAGGGGCTGGTAGGTGATGATCTGGCTAAATACCAAAAATCACTTGAACGCATGGAAGACGAAATTCTTCGGTTAGAAATTAAGTTGGAACGTGAGCCGGATGCGGAATACGAAGATTTTGAAATGGAAACATATGACGCTGTTGAACTCGATTTGGTTAAGCTTACTCAAGATAAAGAGCGAGGAAAGATCAAGTCTTTCCAATGGGGTGAGTTTGGTCCAAAAGTCGAAATGTTTGCAGCTGATAAGATGATTGTGAACATTGCTAACAAACTTGGATTCTTCACTAACCGAATTCAAAACTTAGATAAAAACGGTGAACCAACCGATCCAGCTACCCCAGATCCAATGGCTCCAGTAAACTTAACAGTTAATGTAATCGAAAGGAGGGTAGATGCCGACATTCAGCCAACCACAGCTGAAAGTTCTGTTCAGTCGGAAGCCGGTAACCCTTAATATGGCGGGCCAACGTGTTGGCAAGTCCCATATGATCGGTTTTAAATCCGGGTACTACGTAAAGAACTTTCCTAAGATGCGCGGCATGATTGCAGCCAATACTTACAAGCAGCTGTCCCAATCGACCTTAGTAGCTGTGCGTAAGGTTTGGAAGCAAGAATTTAATATTACTGAGTATGACAGGATTCGTAATCCAAATGGAGTCTATGTAATTAATAAAAAGCCGCCAGCACACTTTAAAATTAATGAGGCTTATGATCGATATGATGGTATTATTTCGTTTCGTAATGGGGCAATAATATATATTGCATCCTTGGATAATTATGCTGCACACGATGGCAAGGAATTAGGATGGGCAGAACTGGATGAGACAAAAGACACTAAAGAGGAAGCTTTAACCTCGGTAATATTGGGACGTATGTCGCAACCTGGACTTTATATTGATGAGCATGGAAATCTTGTTTATTTAGAAGAGGGGAGTGACACTTATGAACCATTCAACCCGGTATGCATAAACAGTTCTCCGGCAGTTGCTACTCCAGAGTGGCTAATCGACATGTTTCAGCTTCATGAGTTCGATGCTGAAATTCTGGAGAAGATCACTAGTTTCCCCGACTTCTTTTATAAAGAGATCGACGGGAAGGCCATAGTTATTTATTCGACCCACCACAATGCGCATAATCTACCGCGCAATTATATTGATAATCGTTTAAAGACACTTACAAAAGGCGATGCTTTAAAGTTTGTTTTTGGATATCCGTTTAGCCAAACAGGAGGTGAATTCTATGATGAGTTTGATCGACTGCAGCACGTACTCTCTACGCCGTACTTAGATAACAAGCCCGTTCATCTCACATTTGACTTCAATGTGCTGCCATATATGACTATGCTCTGCGCTCAGGTTGAGACAATGGCAAAATGGGTGGATTCTGAGCATAGATATTTCGATGACTTCAGTGAGGGTTTGAAGTTAATTCAAGTAAAGGAAATACGCTTTTTTCAAGAGTATTGCCTTAAATCACCGCAAAATGATGTTAAAGGAGTCGTGACTCAGTTTAAAGCAGATTACTCCGGTAAGGTGAATACTGTCTTTTATTATGGCGATGGCTCTGGACACAATCGAGTACCAGGAAAAGGCGAGTATCGTATATATGACGATGTTGAATTTGAACTTCACGGTCTTATTTTTAATGGATCTGATAGGACTATGAGACGAAATCCATCGGTATTGAAGCGGAGGAAGTTTATACAAGAGATCCTAAAAGGAGGGGTTCACCATGTTATTATAAGAGTTGATCCTAAGGGCTGCCCTGAGTTAATCAGGGATTTCCAATATCTAAAACTTGGCTCTGATGGTAAATTGAAGGAAGTTGTTAAGGATCCAGTAACTAAGCAAACCTATCAGAAATACGGACACACCACTGATGCCATGGAGTATTTTGTATGCGAACTATGCGAGGATATTTTTAATGCTTAAATATTAATATATCAATAATAATTAATAATATATTTGTTTAAAATATTGAAATTATGTTATTAACGGTCGAAGAAGGAAAGAAAATCATCACTGATGCAATCGAGAAAAAAACTACCCATCCTAATTACAAACGTGTTTGCGCTTTAGCGAAGCTGTATTCTCAGCTAGTTACAGGGGAGTCTATTGTTGACCTTCTTCACCGCTATGAACTTAGGGAAGATAAAGATGCCTTTAGACAGCGTGTTGAACTGACGATTGCTACCGTCGAGGCGCTTTCTAAGAGTGTTATGAATCCGTTTGAGAAAGTTCTGCGTACGGATCCTCTGGTTAAGCGTATAGAATCTTTGGATGAAAGTAATATCGATATTTTGACCGATAAGATAATGACCTTCTATTCCTCGGAAAATCAAAATTCAGGATTGGATTATTGGTTGCTGACTAGGTTCAAATCTTTGTCTTTTTTAGATCCCAATGCTTTTATCGTAATTGAATGGGATGCCTTCGATAACAACTATGAGCGTGCTTCGCCATACCCGTATGAGATACCGTCTTCTCAGGCTATCAATTTTTCATACGTCAACAATACGCTCAGTTGGCTATTGGATAAAAAACCAATTAAATATTTAGACGATGATGTGAAAACTAAAAAAGACGGCTTTAAATATACGCTATATGGCATTGGCCTCACTATTGCTTTTGAGCGCGTATCTGATAACTATATTCTTCAGAGCAACGAATTAAGCTGGAAAACAGAAGGAGGGGAACGTTATGCAGTTCGGCAGCATGAGACATTGTTGGACATTGTTCCGGCATTCCCGGTCGGGTACCTAGGTGATGAACGAACCAAGTCAGTGACCTATGTCAATCCATTTCACGCAGCTATTCCTTATTTTAAGAAATCTATCAATTTAGATTCAGAGGCCGACTTGAGCAAAACGTTACATGCTTTCCCTCAAAAGTTTCAGTATGTTCAGCCTTGTACAGGAACAGCATCGTCTCCATGTAGAGGGGGAGTGGATCATGACGGAAATACATGCCAGATGTGTAAAGGTACTGGTGTAGCCGTCCATACGTCTGCTCAGGATGCTGTTTACCTTCCAATTCCTAGGAATAAAGAGGATATGGTTGATATTGATAAACTGATGACCTATAAGGGGCCACAGATCGACATCCTTGAGTTTCAAGAAACGATTCTTGATAAGTGGGAACAGAAGATACATGCAACAGTTTTTAATACTCTATCGTTGATTAAAAAGACCACAGTTGCCACAGCTACCGAACGAGATCATGACATGGATAATGTTTATGATACACTACACCCGTTCGCTGAAAAAATATCGGCAGTTTGGTCTACTGTTGTGCAAATGATTGCAACTATTACAGAAACAGAAAGTGATGATTTGGTTATCGATATGCGATACCCAAATCAATTCAAGTTGAAAACTACAGCTCAGCTGATAGAGGACCTGAAATTTGCAAACGATTCCGGAGCGCCTTCCTTCGTTCGTACAAAGCTAAATAACGACATTGCTGAACAAACATTTATCGATCAGCCAGAGGAATACGCCAAATATCAAGTTAAGCAGTTGTTTTATCCCTTTCCGGGCAAAACCGAAAGCGAGATCTCTACATTAATCTCACTTGACCTGGTGCCATTTCGTGAGAAGATACTCTATGCGAATTTTGAGCGACTGTTTCGCAACGCAGAAAAGGAACATACTGGATTTTGGCAGTTTCAATTTGTGAAACAAGAAGACATTATTAATAAATATTTGGACGAGCTTGAAAAACAATTGAAGCCGGTATCTCCTGCACTTAATCTTAATCCTTTGAGAGATGACAAGTAGGGAAGTTCGTAGGCTGATTAAGCGTATCTCGGAGAAAGCTGATTGGATAGATAAGGCTGTACAGCAGCTAGAAGAGTTGATTGCTGACCAACAACATGATTTTGCTCAAGAGTTTCTTTTTGCCATGCTCGAACAATTAGAAGTTGAGGAGGGGAAAATCAGTTATTCCGAGAATAATCGCAAGATGATCCAGCGGTTGGACAAAATAATTGAACGAATAAAATCAAAGTCATTTATTGAGGTTATTCAGCGAATGGTGAGTAACGTCCAACATATTGTATCGGAAAATATAGTTTACTATGGCTCGATTACTTCGGATAAGAAATTATTCAAAGCTTCTAGTGATCAGGTTAAGGAGATTGTTTTCAATAGGCTCGGATTTGATAAGGATGGAAACCTCATTACCGATGGTTATATGCAGGGCTTATTTGATGCTCCAGAAGTGTCGCAGAAGCTTAAAGAATATGTGCATCAAGGCGCTGCAGCTAATTCGGGAGTTGAGTCATTCCGTAAAAGCTTGAGGACCCTAATTGAGGGTGACCCGGAAAAACTGGGTATATTCGAGCGCTTCTACCGAAATTATGCTTATGACACCTATTCTCAGATTGATAGGCTTCAATCGAAGTTGTTGTCTGAGGATCTTAAACTCAAGTATTTTATTTACAATGGCGGCTTAATAAAAACGTCTAGAACTTTTTGTATCCGGAAGAATGGTCGTGTTTTCACGACGGAGGAGGCTAAGACCTGGGCCGATGAACCTGATAATACTGCGAAGCCGCCCAATTATGATCCATTAGTCCATTGCGGAGGTTTTGGTTGTCGCCACACACCTGATTATATAACTGATGAAATGGCTTTCGTTTTGCGTCCAGACCTAAAACAGCAAGCTGATTATAAAGATGAGTATAAAAACGATAAAGGCGGGCTGGTGGAAGTTCATCCAGATCATGATCCAAAAGACCAGGAAGTGAATCTTGAAAAGGCTAAAGTGTTAGCCGACCATGGGTATAAAGTCAAGATTCGACCGGTGATCAATGAAAATAAGGTAAAGAATCCTGAATTTGAGGTTAATGGTCTCATTTCAGATCTCAAGGTATTGAAGTCCGGATCTAAGAACGGTTTTCAAAATGGGGCGTCGGATGTTATTAAAAAAGGTGGGGCTTCTGTTGTCTTTGATATCACAGATGCAGGCTATTCCAACAAAAGACTAAAGACACTTTTGCATTCTACGTTCGGTAAAGCAAAAAGATTCCACGGGATAAAGGATATTATCCTGATTAAAGGAGATAGGGCGGTAACTATTGCTAAAACTGAGATTGTAAACAATTGGGATTGGGTAAAGAGGTCAAGATTTAAATAAAAAACAAAGGCAGTTATCTCTAACTGCCTTTGCTATATGCTTGTTTCCTTATTCAGGACCCGCGCATCCATATCACAAATATACAAATTATTTTAAAATATTGATTCGTCAATAAAATATATTAATATATTTGTATAAAATATTGATGTATTAATATTTAAACTTATGGCACCAAAAACACCAGGGAGCAATGAGACTTCCGAGAACAAATCACAATCGACACTTGCGGACCAAAATCAGCAAGAAGTTTTGGCATCAAAGGAAGCTGAGATTACAGCTCTTAAAACCCAAATTGAAGTATTAGAGAATGATAAGTCGGAATTGTTAGCTCAAGTTGATGAGCTAGAAACTGATAAAAGTATTCTTGTTTCTCAAAATTCAACATTGTTGGAGGCCGTTAATAATGGGACAATTGAACTTGAGAAGTGCAAGGGCAATGTTGAACACTATAATAGATTACTGGAAAGTAAAGATGGTCTTCTCTTTGATCCAAAAGCCAACACAACTGAGGAAGAGAAAGACGAAGTTATTGCGGTAAAAAACGGCCTGGAGCGTCACTTTCCTCGCATGGCGTGGGATAGTTTGCCTGCGGATAAAGGAGGCTGGAAGATAAAAGTCGAAACTCCTAAAGAAGCTCAATAATGGCAGATAATAAAATTTTAATCAAACATGTTAGATCAGGACTTCAAAAAGAAGTTTCTGTTAAAGAATGGGAGACCATTCAATCTAATTCCATAGTTGCGAAGAGTTATGTTTTTGTCTCTCAGCAACCTCAGAAGCCTACAAAAACATCAACTGAAGAATCTAAATAATTCATTTCCATGAAAGGATTAGAAATATTACTGGCGGGCCTGCTGACTACCGTTTATAAAATGTCGGATGAACAAGTTGCTGCTCTTGTGCAAAAGGCAGATGGAGAGGGTTTCGATGCTCAATCTGAATTGGCTACTATCTTAGAATCTGATAAAAGCCGGATATCTACTTTGAAGACTGACGCTTTCAATGATGGCCATAAGAAAGGTAAGTCTGAGTCTTTAAAGGATTTGGAAAAGCAGATTAGAACAGACTTCAACTTAGAAGACGAATCCTTAAAAGGAATTGACCTAATTAAAGCCGTTCACGCGTTAGATCGTCAAGCGGGTAAAAATGGACTTACAGACGATGATATCAAAAAATCTTCGCTTTATATCCAGTTGCAAAAAAGGCTTGATGATGCATCCAAAGAGACCGAAACAAAGGTTTCAATGGCTCTAAAAGATGCTGAAACGAAATTTAATCGTGAACGTACACTTTCATCGGTCAAATCCAAAGCACTAGAACTATTTGAGGGTTTAAACCCTGTTTTACCTGAGGACAAGTCACGGGCGGCTAAGCAAAAAGAATGGTTGCTGAAAGACTTGGAAGGTTATGAATATGACTCTGCGGAGGATGGTTCATTTATTGTCAAAAAGGACGGAAAAGCTGTTGCTGATGATCATGGAAATCTTATAGATTTCGGTCAGTTAATCAAGACCACAGCATCCTCATATTTTGATTTTAAACAATCTGCTGCACGCGGATCCGAGGGAAACAAATCAGATGGTTCGGGTGGTTCTGCTTTCGTTCCTAAAAATGAAGCTGAATACTTGAAGTACATTTCAGATACGAGTGTTTCAGTCGAAGATAGGGGCGCAGTTAGAGACGCTTGGCAAAAGCAGCAAGCATAACTGTTTACTTGAAATTTAAATTAAAATGGCAGCTGGAGAATTTAATAAAACCGCGCTAACGGAGCTTCAACTCCGTGCAGAGGAAAAATGGCACGACAAAGTAAAAAGTCGTGACTACGATCCTAATATGGCAACTGCAAAAATTATCAAAGAGCAACAAACGGCCACGGTTACGGAAATTGAAGATGAATCTATTGATCGTCAAGTTTCTGTTAATTGGGTTGATTTCTGTCAAGATAACTCGGATGATACTGTGACTGACGATGACTCTTGTGATATCACTGCAACAGAGCCTGAAAGTAAGTCGCAACTTGAAGAAATCGACTTATTTGTCCAAGATTCTTTTAAAGTCAATGAAGAGAAATTCCGTGGGAACTTCATTAAAATGGAGGAAGCTGTTGCGATCGGTATCTTGGGTGTTGAGCGTAACTTAATTAACAAGTTGAATAAGAAATTAGCAGCTAAGTTGTTAACCTTTGGTGGAGTAAACCAATTCGCAGGCCCAAGTACTATCGGCACCAATGTCGGAGGATATACGGAGATCCCTGCTGGATCATTAACAGCCGAAGGTTTTTTCCCTTACTTACAGCAAGCGCGTGTAATGAATAAATTTAGTTCTTTATTGGTGCTTGATGGGGGGAATTTGTTCCAGGACAATTATAAGTCACAAAAATACCTTGGAAATGATAATGGTAAGGCCGCTGCTTCAATGTATGGAGATTTAAGCTATCGAAATGACTTGTTCGGTTTTGCTGCGAACTCCATGGAAAACGTGACGATTGTCGTTGATCCAGGATCAATCGCATTCGGTTCAAAATCTCGGTTCCCAGTTGAGCCTCGAAAAATCGACAATCCATCAATAACTCGTTACTCGGTCAATTCAAATTATATTCCTGGGCTGAAATATGATGTGACCTATAAAATGTCATGTATCAACGGGAAGATATGGCATGCGTGGAACTATAAAATCCGAACAGGATTGTGGTTAAATCCATTGCGATGCAATGAAAACATTACAGGTGTGCTTTTATTTAAGAAAAAGGTAGCCTAAAGAATATCGTTAGTATTAGGGGTAGTACTATGGTTGATTGGGGGAGGGCGGTGCCCTTCCCTTTTTTAATTTATAACAATATGGAATGTTTAGATAAGATTATTGGTATCTCCAATACGGATTGCGAATGCACGACTCAGGATATTAGTTCTGAAGATAAAAAAAGCAACTCTGGTATTTATTTGGATGAGGTGGAGGGGGGCCTAAAGCTTTCTGACCTCAATAATATCGATTGCGAAAATTTCGTCGAAAAAGCACGGAGGGCACGAAAACGAGCGACAGATCAATTTATTGAATCGATACTTGCACAATATGCTACGGAGGGCGGTTATTCGCAAAAGTATGAAAAATTTGATGGTCGGATAGGTAAAGTTGAACATCTCAGAACAATGACCAATATTCCTAAGTTCGCGGGGCTTCGTTTAAGGACTTCTTTGATTCGCGGTAGCTCAATCAAGATATCATCTATTGGTTTGCTTTGGGGTAGCGAAACTACTGTTAAATTATCAATTTACAGGTGTTATGATGATGCTGATGATTTAGAGTTTATCAAGGAGATAAACATCCAGACATTGGCCAATATTCAATCATTGCATAAGCTTGATGAGTTGTTGGAGCTTCCTTTGGCGGATGAGCGTAATCTCCCTATAGATTATTATTTTGTTTATGATACATCAGTTAGCGGATTCCCCCGGGATAACCAAGCAACGTGCACATGTGGCGGCATGGAGCGAATCTTAAAGTCATATATGTCGTTGGGCGGAGTCATTGCTGATAGTCTTGAAGGTATTAAGAATAGTGCTAGTTGGGTTAATGCTCACGGCATATATATGAATGCGAAAATAGACTGCACTTCAAAAGCAGCAGTCTGTAATTTGCTGGAACTGGATCACAGCAACACTATTGCACACGCTATTGCCTACAAAGCACAAGAGTTTTTAATCGAAGACGTAATGTCATCTGGCAATATGAATCGTATTACAATGCTTAGTAATGAGCATATGTGGGGTAAGCGTAACCATTTCCGAAAGGAATTCGATAATCGCATAATGTGGCTGGTACAGACTTATCCATTTGAGAAAGTGAATGATTGTGTTGAGTGTGATCAAAACAATATTATGTATAAAGGCATAATCAGATGAGCGAATTAAGTGATTTAATAACCAGGCTAGAAAAGCTGATAGATGAAATACCTGAAGAGGCTGAAAATATAGCAGTGGCGATGGCATTGAATCACAAAGCACTCGTTGTTAACCGTATTCAGTCGGAGGGAATCCCAGGGCAATCATATTCTGATAGAGGGGTGCCCGCCTATTTTTATGCCGGATTTTCATCAACAGCAGGAAAAAATAAGGGTAAAACTTATGATAGCAGCTATCCAAGGCTAAATGCTGGCTTCGACCGGATGATAGAGAAGAAACTTAAGAAAGGAGAATCAGTCAGCTGGAAAGATGTTCGGGAAGCTAATGGTCTCCAAACTAATCACGTGGATTTTACTTTTTCGGGACGTACTTTCCAAAACTTGAATGTTGTCTCTATCGAGCGAACTGGTTTCGTATCCAAAGCTTATTTAGGTGCGACAGATCCGGAAGTTGCTCAAAGGCTATTCTATGGATTTCAACAATATGGGGATTTTCTGCAGCCAACTGACGATGAAAAAGAAATATTGGCAGATGTGGCCAATGGTATGTTTACAGCATTGCTTGAAAAAATTAAATTATGAATGTATTAATCGGTAAAATTATAAAGGATCTATTATCTCCTTTACCATACTTTGACACTCCTGCGGGACTGGTACAAGTAATAAAGAAGTCGGATATCTCCGACAGTAAAGGCACGCCAAAAAAGTTTCCTGTAGAAGTTGATGTTTCTGAAGAGAATAATCTTAAAGCGTTGTATCCAACTGATAAAATGAAAGGTATGTTTTTCGTTGAAGACATGGGAGCTAAAGCAGAGGGGAATAATGATTGGACCTCGGATCTCATATTGGTTTGTTGGTTCTGTCCTAAAAAGATATCATCTAATCCGGAATCTGTTTCTGCTCACGCTGTGGCTGATATTACTAGCATATTTAAGCCATTTCATAATGAGGGGCCTATTTCAAGATTAAAAATAAATCTTGTAAGCATTCCCCAACGTGATGCCAGTATATTCTCAAAGTATAGTTTCGACGAACTTAAAACTCAATTCTTAATGCCGCCTTTTGATTTCTTTGCATTGAAACTTAAATGCTCGTATAGACTAAACCCTAACTGTTTAACACCTTTAAATCCTCCATCACCATGTTAGATTTTTTATTATCATTTGTTTTTTGGTCCATGGTAGCTTTTTGCTGCTCAATTGTTGGCCACGTGTTTTGTAATATCCTTTTATATGAGGATATCCTAAATTGGTATGGCCGGTTACTGGGCAAGTTACCTAGTTGGCTTGGGAAACCTCTTGGGCTTTGTTCGACCTGCTTCACGGGACAATTAACCTTTTGGTTTTTGCTATTTTGTGCTTTTAGGATTGCCAGTTTTAATAACTTATTTTTCTTCCCATATGCCATTTGTTTAGCTATTTATTTAGGTCGAAAATATTAATATAACAATATTTAGTATCAATATATTATTAATTTTATAGTATGAAATTGAAGCAACTTAATATCCAGGAAAAGTCATTCAAGGCGAACGGCAAAACCTACCATATAGAGGCTGGCGACCTTTCTATAGAAAGATGGAGTAAATATGAAGAGTTTACGCTGGAGCTCCAATATGGGGTTTCTCAGAGTGAAATGTTTAAAAATTGGAAGAAAGTAACGGAGCTGGCCAATGAGCTAAAGTTCGCCGATATCGCTGTAATGGCCAATAACATGCAAAATGGAATAATGGGGGTCTTCAATCGTCAGATTGTAGCATTAAAAATATGTGCCTTATTTATTAACGAAGAGAAGGAAGATCGAGGTGTGATTTCAGATGACATAATTGATCAAAAAATTGAAGATTGGCGCAAGGAGGGCTTTTCAGTTGGTCCTTTTTTTCAGTTGGCTCTCGGTTTTTCAAGTCTTATCAACTCGATATCAAGCATTATTACCCCGGAATCTTTAGCGATGATAGAAAGGCTGAATCAAACGGAAATACAGGCGTTCGATACATCAAAGGAGCGATAATCGAGAGAAAAAAGTATTGGATAGATATGTGGTCTGTAATGGCCGAAAATGGAGTGAAAGATTTTGATTCTATAAAAGCTACCCCTGGCACCGAGTTCTGGCGACTTTATGAATTGCTCCAGAAAAGATTAGAGAAGGAAAAGAATAAAATCAAACAATAGAACATGGCAACGGGAGAAGAATATAAAATACCATTTGCGAGTGATGTTTCTAATATCATCGCCGATCTGAGTAAAGTTGTTGAATCCGCTAAGGAGGTGCAGGCCCAAGCATCTAAAACTAGGGACCATATTTCGGAAATGAACAAGGAAATGGTTGCTGGTGCGGAAAAATCAAATAAAGCATTAGGTGATCAGGCACAAAATACTCTCGCTCTTAAAAAAGTAGCTGAAGAACGGGCTAAAGCCGAAAAGGTAATGGTTGGGGTTCTCGATGAAATTGCTAAAAAGCAGAAGGAAGGGGTTAAGCTTAACGATTCATCTGCGGCGGCTGTCAAGAATTACACAGAGCATCTTGAATATTTTAAAGAAGCGTTAAAAACTGCGACAGATCCAACACAGATAAAAGTCTTGGCTAAATCTATGGAACGTATGCGAGATAACATTATCTCCGCGTATGACAGAGCCAGCAAGGCGATTACTCCAATGAACGATAAGCTCAAAGAAGCTGGAGCATTGACGGACAAGTTATCTGATTCTATTATGGGGTCTTTTTCCAATGATGAACTTGATTCACTGGCTAAAGATCTGAATAATGCTTCTAACGAAATGGAACAACTTGGAGCAATGATAGATTTCGTCTCCAAGAAAATGGAAGGTTTAGATAAGGAATCTGAGTTATTTAAAACTCTGTCAGCAGACATCGAGGAAGCTAATACTATGCTTGGGAGGACATCTGAGGTTCTAGATGTCTCAAGTCTTTCAAGTGATCAATTAGTAGACAGATTAAAGTTCCTTCAAGATGCCCTAAATATTGAAGCTAATCCCCAGGAAATAGTTAAGCTAAATAAGGAGATCGAAGCTGTTGAGGTCCGTTTAAAACAAATCAAAAATGCAGGTAAAGAGGGCTTCGATGAATTAGGGAATAAAGTCATACCTGAGGCTGAAGAAAAAGTCAAATCCCTTGGTGCCCAATTGGAGGAAGTGGTTCAGCAGATGGCCAAGATGAAAGCGGAGGGTCTAGGTGATGGGAAGGAATATGATGAATTGATGAATAAAGCCGTTAAATTGAAACAGGCTATTTCCGGTGTAAAGGATGAATTAAAACAGGTTGCAAGTGAAACTCCCCGTCTTGATGGTTTGATCGAAGCAGGAACCTTAATCGCATCAGGGTTTAATATAGCTCAAGGAGCTATGGCCCTTTTTGGAGCGGAAAGTGAAACTGTAGAAAAAACCATTGCTAAGCTGACTGCAGGTATTTCTATTCTCCAAGGGCTTCAACAAATCCAGATTGAACTTAAAAATCGAGAGTCAGTTGCAAATAAGGCATTGACAGCGAGTCAGGCTCTGTATAACGTTGTTGTTGGCGCATCGACGGGGGCATTAAAAGTTTTTAGATTAGCACTCGCAGCGACAGGCATAGGCTTGATTGTTCTTGCAATAGGTTACCTAATTACGAATTGGGACAAGCTTACCGATTCCATTAGGATATCTAGTCCAGTGGCCCAAAAATTCGGTGACACTGTAGATAAGATTAAACAAGTGGCTATGGGCGTAGGTAATGCCGTTCTCCAATGGTTGATTTGGCCGCTTAAAACACTTTTTGTCCTGTTTACGGAAGGTGCTAGTGCGGCTGTTGATTCATTCCTTAATAGCATGAACATGGTTAAAAACTTCTCCCAAGGTTTTAATGATGAGCTGCAGCGCCAAACCTATAATCGTATCGAAAAGGAAAACCAAGTTTACACAGAAGCTGCTAATAGGCGTATCGAGATCCTAAAGGCTCAGGGCGGTAAAGAGCGCGATATTTTCAAGGAAGAGCTTAGGATAATCGATGATCGGAAGAAAGTCCTCGCGGAGTATGCGAAAGTTCATGCGAGAAATACCAAAGAGCAAATCCAAGAGTTGATCGAGTTAAATCAGAAGAGATCTGTATTGGCAATTGAGGAGCGTAATCGTTTGGCTGATGAGGCGAAGAAAGCTGCCGAGGATGCAAAAAAAGCCGCTGATAAGGCCAGAAGGGCCGCGGAAGAAGCTGAACGAAAACGTCAGGCTGAGTTGAAAAGAATAAGAGAGTTCAACAATCAAATCAAAGATCTTGAATTTGAAAAAAATGAGACCAGGATTCGGCAAATGCAAGATGGTGCTGAGAAGGAAAAGGAACTTGAAGAATCCCGTTACAAAAAAGAAGTTGACAGGCTAGCGAGAGAGTTGGCCGAGTTCGCAGGAACTGAAGAGGAAAAAAATACACTGATTACTTCTCAAAATGCTCTTAAAGAGCAATTATTAAGCGAACATCTTTCCAAAATGTGGGCCATTGATGTTTTGTATTTTGATAAGCTTGTCGAGAGCCAAAAGGAGCAGGATAAAATTCTCATGCGTATCAATAAAGAAGATAAGGAGCTTGAATTATCAGAGCTTGAGGATAAATATAGAAAGCTCGAAGAAGATTGGAAAAAGTCCTATGGTAATGAGAAAGATTTTACAGAGCAGAAAAATAAGGAAATTGCCAATATCAATCTGAAGTACTCTCTTCTTGAGTTGAAAGACCGGGAGGATATTGAAACTGCTAAAATTTCACTCATTAAGATCAAAGG
The DNA here is from genome assembly GCF_039511225.1 of Sphingobacterium multivorum. Lineage (NCBI taxonomy): Bacteria > Pseudomonadati > Bacteroidota > Sphingobacteriia > Sphingobacteriales > Sphingobacteriaceae > Sphingobacterium > Sphingobacterium multivorum. Next base: position 4,939,511 of record NZ_CP154261.1, on the reverse strand, counting down.
TAAAACTGAGGAGGAAGAAGAGAAGATTCGTGAAAATCTCAAGTATAAAATCATGCGCGATGCCGCGCAAGAGAGACTTGAATTGCTAAGAAAAGTTGGTGGTAGGGAAAATGCTGTTGCAATAGCTCAGACTGAAGCGCTTATAGAGGAGTTGAATTTGAAACTTGGCAAATCCACTACTAAAAAGAAAACAAACGTTTTTCAGCTCTTAGGTTTGGATGTTAATGATGATGAAGCAAGAACTATAGTTGATTCATATAGAAATGTGTTTAATCAGATTACTGAGGCTTGGGAAGCTTCTATAAATAAAAGGATAGATGCGAAACAAAGAGAAATTGATGCGTTGAATGATCAAATTTCTGAGGTAGAAGATGCGTTGAACAAAGAATTAGACCTACAAAAGGATGGGTATGCCAATAACGTAACAGCAAAACAACAAGAGATTGACGCATTAAGAATGCAGAGGGAGGAAGAACTCCGTCAGAAAGCTGAACTTCAAAAGAAGGAAGCTGATATACAAAGGATGCAGTTGGTGGCAGACTCAATATCTCAAGTATCATCTATGATAACGGCATCAGCGAATATATTTAAAGCTTTTTCATCAATACCATTTATTGGAGTTCCACTTGCGATAGCCGCTATTGGTGCAATGTGGGGTGGTTTTGTAGCCTCAAAGACTATGGCTATGAAAAGTGTTGGTGAAGTACCTAAGTTCCGTGATGGTGGATCCTTCCTACTTAACGGCCCAAGTCACGAACAAGGTGGGCTTGGCGTTTATAACGAAAAAACTGGTAAGCGCGTTGCAGAGGTTGAAGGGGGCGAAGGGTTCTTTGCAATCAATAAGCTATCTACGCAAAAATATCTTCCATTTCTTCAAGCTATTAACGATGATGATCTGGGTAAAGTTGGCTCATTGATGGATGATCTTTTAGATGGTACTGGTGTTGCAATAGCTCCGGATATAGAAAAGACAACCCGGGTCCTAGTTTTATCAGGGCAAAAGCAAGAAAGGGATAATAGATATAAAGAAGCTCTTTTAGCTTTTGCTGAGTCAGAAGAGTTGAAAGATATCGCTAGATCAAATCGCATGCTTTTGGATATTGAAAGGAAGCGAAAGATTGTCACTGAAACCGATACCCATATTGTCGAACAACAGGGGAATATTACTCGGCGAATTAAAAAGAAGAAATAATGCAGTATAGATATTTTATCACAGGAAGATCGGGGAAAAGACAGGTTTTTCCCACGAATGATGGATCGCTAGATAAAGTTTTTGACAAAAAGTCTAATCGCTCTGATTTTGCCAGAACAATCAAAGGGAGCATTATATTGATTGGAGAAGATTTTAATTGGCTTTATGAACAGGAGCTGCTTGTTTATCGGTTTGATCCTTTGGAAATCGTCATTCAAAAGTATTGTGGGGGTAAATGGAATGATAACTGGTTCAATGGAGTGATTTCCCTAAATTCAGGAGAATGGGATCTCGATAATTGTAAAGTGGAGTTGTCTATTGATACCTCCGATAAATATGTATGTTACGAATCCGGAAAAGACACGACATTAAACATATTGAATAGTGTTTATCCAAAAGTAAATCTTATTACTGCCGAAGGCCGAATTGAAACTGAATCCTTTTCATCAAACAGGGGTGCTTGGGATCCATTTCCTGGAGAAAGCGATCCTGGATCTAAAGGTTGGGTAAGAATAAGAGAATATAGTATTTATTATAATAATGGAACTAATGGGGCTCAGCAATTTGCTGCTATTGAAGAGGACGAACATCACGAAATTACATGGGCAAGAGAAGTTAAAGATAGCGCTGTGGATTTGACTAGCGAGGGCTGGATATCATTAGGTTTCGGTAAATATGCCCGTAATCCCATAGTTTACGATGTAAAATACGAATACACAGATCGAAGTTATTTATTTACCTGTAAAGTTCTTGATAGGCCTATTGACAATGGCATGCTATTGAAAAATATTTTTGAACAGTTTCTATTGACAATTTGCAATGATTTAACATTAACTTCAGATTTTTTTCAGTGGAATCCTGAAAATGCCAGCACTATCAATTATGTAACCGGTTTGCCATCCAGAGTAACCAATTTGTTGGTCTTTCAAAAATCTGACGTGAAACGTCCGTTTGTTAGTGGAAATGCAAATAAGGGAGAGTTAACGCTGGCAGATCTGTTGGAGGATATTTGCAATATTTTTCAATTGGAATGGGAAATTACCGATGATAAAAAATTTAAAATAGAGCACGTTTCTTATAAATCAAGGAACAAGGGTATTGATACAACAGTTGGACAAAGCGCAGAGTTAAACAAGGCAAATCGACGATATAAATATGACTATGACGGTATCCCGAGAATGGAAACATTTTCTTTTATGGACGATACTTCGTATGGTGATTTTAAGGCGGCTCCAATAATATATACAAATTCTATCGCTGGAAAAGAAAAGGATGAAGATAAATATCCGATAAAAAACTTTAGTACGGATTTACTGCAATGTCTTGCTAATCCAGATGCTGATAGTAAAGTTGTGTCTGATGATGGTTTCGTTCTCATAGCTTGTTCTCAAGGGATGAGCCCATTTAGGGAAGCTTCTATTAGAGGGGGGAATACGATAAACAATCCTTTGGCTTGGTCGCAACTGCATCGGGATTACTGGAGGCATAACCGGTATATGCTTAACTTCAAAATGAATGGTCTAGCGACTCTGGCGTTGTCTGTTAAACCGATCAAAGTTCAGGAAAAAGTAAAGTATAAATTGTGCTGTGAGTCAGATTTTGATACCGATGGGCTTATTAGAACAGCACTGGGGGATGACGGCGTTTTGGAATCTGCATCATTTAACCTTTTCAAGGAAATTGTTGAACTGAAAATAGCTTTCCCCGCGGAAGGAAAACTGGAAGATAATATTCCTCCTCAAGCTGTTGATGATTTCGCTGAAACTTTTCAAAATACTCCTGTCGTTATTGATGTCCTTGACAATGACATTGACACGGATGGCGTGATTATTCCATCTACACTTAACATTACTTCGATGTATCCTGGAAGAGCTGTTGTAACTGATGATTTTAAAATCAGATACACCCCTGAAACAGGCTATGTCGGTGATGCTTTTGTGTTTTACAATGTGAAGGATAATTTTGGCGAGATATCAAATAATGCCAAGGTCACTATTACGGTTAAACAAGGAACTTCTTTACCCATTGCTAATGGGAATAATTTCATTATCGCTAAAAACCATCAATTAAGACCTGGTGCTGGATCAATTCAAAAAAATGATACAGCCTCAACGGAGATCACTGTTATTCCGGAAAACAAAACAACCTCACATGGTGGTTCTGTGGCTATCGAATCTAACGGTAATTTCACTTATATGCCGGCTAATGATTTTGTAGGAGAGGATACCTTTTCATATAAAATAAGAGATACCTACCTTAACGAAGCGACAGGTACGATAACAGTTAACGTATTCGAGTCAAGCACTATCTATATTTCTTTTCATAAAATCGACGATCGAAAGGAGGTGATAGGTAATTGTGATAATGGAATGCAGGCTTTTGGTCGCGAAACCTTATCGGATATTACTTTAAAGCTTTGGAGAGACAGTGCTCGTACACTACCGTTGGATGCGGAGGGATATAATCTGAAAATAAAAATCAAACAAAAGTTTACAGATTACTATGATTCCTCAAATAGCTATGAATTCGTATTTAATGCCGATATCAGCGAGGGGAGTGTTTATGAGTTGTACAAAGATTACACCACTCAGAGGAATTATTCCGGTTGTTATAACTATGACCATGAGAACTGGAAGATCGATATTTCGATCGAACCGGATTCCGCTTACATTATAATTTAAGTATATGTTATTATTCGATGAAATCCCGCAGCCTATTACCTGGTATGATGATATTGAAAAGCAAATTCGATTTCAACCAGGCTATGAAAATCATATGTTTGAACTATCGGTCCAAAATGATCGACTACTTCCTTTTCAAATTCGATTTTCACTTGACGAAACTATTAAGTCGTTTCACATTTATAACGAGAGCGGGGTAAAGGTTTCTGACTTATCGATAGCTCAGCTGAAGAAAGTTATTTTAAAAGATCTAGACTTTAATTACTATCTCTGGTTAGCTGACTATGGGATCAAGAAAAGTGACGGGGTTAACTTAGTTCTAGAATGTGGGAAGTGCTACTATCTGAAAATAGTCACTGGCCACTCAGAATATTTCTCTGAAATCTTTTCGCCTATCAGCGACATTAATAAATATCTAATGCTAGAATGGTCTGAGACAAATAATGTTGACCCAGTTTATTATTTAGGAGATTTTGGTTTTAGATTCCGCATTTTTGTTGATACCTTTATAACAAAAGGTTTACCATCTATCTCAATCGAAAGTGAAGAAGACGGACACGGGGAAATTGTCGATATTTCTCGGAAAGTTAACATCACATACGATATAGATTTTGGTATCATTCCAAATTTCGTGTATGAATCAATCGCTTTTATGGCTATTCATCGCGATGTTACCATCACTACCCCCAAAAACTTACGAGAAGGAAGTATCAAAAACATTTCCTTGGAAGAATCGCAGATCGATGGATTGGCTTATTGGCAATTGATTGTCAATTTTCAGCAAGGCCGATACTTCTATAACACTGCCTGTGGCCATGAGATACAGCCAGTGGATAATGAAGAATATATTATTGATCAAGGTGCTACCGGAGAATCGTTTGATGCTTTTATTGAACAGCAAGATTTATCGTAAGAAAATATGAGAAGAATTAAAGCGCGCGTTATTCGGAATATTGGTACCGAAGCCGCATGGTTGCAAGCTAATCCGGTCCTCGGCGACGGGGAGCAGGCTCTTGTTCGATTTGGAGGTAGAATTCGCAATAAAATCGGGAACGGGGTTTTGACGTTTTCGCAGCTTTCGTATCAAGATAATGATCTGAAGGTCTCTGTTGCTGGGCCTACTTTTCCATTTATTTCAGGAGAAGGACCGGCTCCGGCAGGTGTTTACATGGCAAATGGATCAGGTGTCTACAATGGCTCCTTAAACGTTGATGTTACAGGTAAAATTGTGATGCTAATTTGGGATGGTGTAAGTAAGCTTGAAAAGGTCGATACTGATTTACCGGTGACAACAGTTGTTAATGAACTAGGTCAGTCTACAACTATGGCCATAAGCCAAAAGGTTGTAACGGACTTGTCTGGTCGTGTAGATAACAAAGTTGAGAAGGTTTCGGGTAAATCTTTAATTGATGATGGTGCTATTCTTAAACTAAATGCCCTCCCTAGCAGTTCCGAGCTGAATTCTGCTTTAAATACAAAGGTTGATAAAGTTACAGGTAAATCACTTGTTGATGATACAGCAATTAGTAAATTGATTGCTCTTCCGACAGCTTTTGAACTATCTAATACCTTAGCGAACAAAGTGGACAAGGAGACCGGAAAAGGATTGTCTGCCAACGATTATACGGCTATTGACAAAGCTAAGGTTGACAAAGTCAAAACGGACCCTGCCGGTGATGCAAACAAGTTTTTAAACGAAAAAGGCGAATATAAGGAAGTTATTGTCCCAAAAGCTCCGGTACAGTCTGTTTCGGTAAATGGTCAAAATGTTCCTCCTGATGCAAACGGTAATATTGCAGTTCAAATTCCTGACGCGCCGGTTCAAGGAATAACCGTAAACGGCGAAGACGTTCCTCCGAATGAAGAAGGAATTATTGCTGTAGAGATCCCAGATGCGCCAGTTCAATCAATCTCATTAAATGGCGATAATATTCCCCCGGATTCGGCCGGCAATATTGATATCAATGTAAATACCAACGTCGAGCAGACGGTTAATCCTCTTTCCAACGATCCAGTGGCTTCGGCCGCTGTTGCCGCGGCTTTAAAGGAACAGACTGGCAAATTCGGGGCTTCAGTAGCTTTGAATTCTATCGGTGAAGGGGCAGATTTAAAATACTCTGTTTCACTTCTTGATGAAGAGGGAAATATACTTAATACTACCGATGAGTTTAGTGGCGGCGGAGGCGGCGACGGAGGATCCTCGACAACTAAAATCGTGTTGACGAAAGTCACCCAGAATCAGCTTATCAAAGAAGGTGATGAAGTCAAATTATCTTTCATCTTTGATCATAAGGATATTGCAAGTGACACAAGTACCGGACTGAACGGAAATGCAAAAATAACAATTGGTTCCGGAGCGTCAAGTATTGTATTTGACCGCGTTTTAACTGCCGGAAAATTGGATACAATTGATGTTACCAAATTTGTAAAAGTTGGCAGTAATTCAGTGCGTTTAAGAGTTGAAGTCGATACAGGAGAGTCTGTCCAAGTTAGTTCAGTTCTTTGGTCTGTCCAGGTTATAACATTGAAATTATCTTCATCTTTTGACTTTGCTACCTTGGTAAAGGTTGGCGGATCTGTGGCTGTTCCATTCAATTTAAATGGATCCGGGACAAAAACGGTTCGGGTTTTTCTTGATGGTGTTGAAATTGATACCAGGACAATTACTTCATCTTATGCCAACGGTTCATTTAATATCAGTGCTGTAGGCTTGGCTCCAGGATCCCATTCAGTTCAAATGGTCGCTGAAGTTGCAGTTACAACAGAGAAAATTTTAAAGAGCAATAGTATCTACTTTGATATAGCCGTTTACAACGAATCAACCAATAGTCTACCCATTATTGCCGCTAGGTTTGATTATGCGGACGGTACAATTATTGCGAAAAATTCAAGGCCATATATTACAGCTGGTCGTTTTGCGGATTATTCTGTTCGTTTTGCGGCTTACAATCCAGCGGCTCCAACTAACCTTGTGACTGTAAAAGTAGCTGGCACAGTGATATCGTCAATGACGACTTCGTTTATTCAAAGATCTGTATCGGCGAAGTCTGCTGTAGAAGGATCTCTTCAGGGACAGATACAAACCGGCAGTACAACATATACTTTCGGGGTGAACATCACAGATATAGGTATTGATCTAGAGGAGCCTACGGATGGTTTGAAGTTAAAACTAAGTGCAATCGGACGTACAAATAATGATACGAATAAAACGGAATGGTCTTTTAATGGGATCACAACCACTTTTACTGGTGTACAATTCGCCGGTGATGGTTGGCTTGAAAATGCCTTGCGTTTGGCCAATGGTGGAAAGGCCGAAATTAACTATAAGCCTCTAGATGGTTTATCAGCAACAGCCCCTAATAGTTTTGCTTTCACTGCAAAAATCAAGGTCTCCAGTGTAACAGATAATACTAAGCCTCTATTGAGCTGCATGGATGCAGGGGTTGGTTTTGTTATTTATCCTGAAAAGGTGCAAATGATCTCCAGGGGAAATTCGGAGGTTTCAATGGAAATTGCACCTGAGCAGGAATATAATATAGCGTTCGTTTCCTTCCCGGCTGCTGGCAGCAATTCTTCTGACTATGAGAAATTGAATGATAAAATGATGTATTTATACATCAATGGTTCCTTGAGCGGAATCGCTCAGCGAGGAATCACGGACATTATTTATCAAGAGACACCTAGAAACATAGTCGTAAGCAGTGAGGGCGCTACCATCGACTTGTATAATGTTAGATCCTACGGTAATTATCTGACAGATTCTCAAGTTTTAGATATCTCTACACTTGATCTCAACGATATAAATGAAATTGTAGAAAAATACAATTTCAATAACGTGATTGATTCTGAAGGGAATGTAACTGTTGATTCAGTTCCTAACGATATGCGCTATATTATTATCACTGGAGAGGCGCCTAACGGGATGGATATTGTCGAATATGCAGCAGCAATGAACGACAAGGACAGCAGATACAACGTTACTGAAATCCTCCATGTAAAAAAATCGCAACCGTCCTTAAATTGGCGATTGGCTGGTGGCTGTATTAGACTTCAGGGAACCTCATCTTTGGCATATCCTATTAAGAACAACCGGATCTATTTTAAAAATGCGCAGAAGCAACCTGGTGAATTGTGGTTAGGTTGTGATAAAGATGGTAATGGCGGTGTGCTCCAGACGGTTGTAAAATGGTCTTTCAAGACAGAAAATTCAAGGGGCAAAAAACCTGCTCCAGTTGATGTGTGGTGTTTGAAAGCAGATTTTGCAGAATCGTCTTCTTCTCACAATACCGGACTGGCGCGATTAATTAATGATATCCTGGTGAGCGCGGGAATCTTAACTCCAGCTCAAAAATATGTTGATCCATCTTTTGCGTACGATGTACGAACCACAGTGGATGGGGAACCCCAATATCTGTTTTCAAGAAAAACAAAAGATGAAGCCCCTAGATTCGTCGGTAAATTCAACATGAACAATGATAAGAGCTCGGAATCGGTGTTTGGCTTTTTGGATATTCCTGGATATCACCGGTCGGCCGATGGATTATCCGCTTCAGAATGGATTACGAACAAGTTCGGAGGGAAAAATCCAACTGAGTGTTGGGAATTTTTGAATAATGATTTCCCAATGGGGTCATATTTAAATGATGATTTCGATGCAAAAGAGTCCGATGGATCCCCTTCATGGATGCGAGTTTTTGAAGCTAGGTTTCCTGACGATAGTGCGATCAACGCTGAATATAAAGCAGGGACTAAAAAGCCTTTTTATTTAGAGCGTTTCGTTAAGTGGGTAAAAAGTACTCAGAACGATCCTGCAAAATTTAAAGCAGAATTGGCTGATTACGTCGACGTCGAACATTTATGTGCCTACTATAACGTTACAGATATTTTTGCTGCTGTCGATCAGCGTGTGAAAAACCAGATGCTTGCGTTTTACTATGATCCGGTGAAAGACAAAGTACTTGGTTATTTCATTTTGTACGATAATGATACAATCAATGGTGTACGGAATGATGGCCGTTTGAAATATGCCTGGGATATTGATCATAATACCTTGGATCCGGAGCTAACTGCCAGCGCAGGTAAAAACGTATACGCATTTGCTGGTCATGATTCTATTCTTTGGAAAAACTTACGGGATCAATTTGCTCCACAATTAGAAACTACGTATGGCAAAATGCGGTCATTTATGACTAACGAAGCAATTTTTAACATGTTTGACAAAGAGCAATCTGGAAAATTTGCTGAACGTATATACAATCTCGACGCCCAATACAAATACATAAAACCGAAAACTTTAGGTATTGATGTAATTGTAAATGGGGAAATTACAAACAATAAATACTCTTACTTAGAAGCTGCCCAGGGAAGCCGTAGCTCGCACCGTAAATGGTGGCTGATCAACCGTCTGGAATTGTTCGATGCAAAATATGGTACTGGTCAATATACGTTGACAGATATAACCTGGAAAGGTATCTCTGATGCAGGAGCGAAAATTACTGCATCTCCTACAAGGGACTTTTATTTTGAAGTTCGCCGAGAAGCAGCTATTATGAATAGAAGCTTCGTCGCAAAAGGAGCTTCATGGTCATACACTTATAATCAAACTGCCAACGTCGGTACGATTTTTCACTTGTATGGTGGTAAGTTTATGAGAACGTTGGATTTGTCTCAATGGGGAGGTTTCACAGATATGAATTTACCAACCTTGCCGGCACTTGAGGAGCTTATTTTAGGTTCTATGACCAAGACGTATACGTTGTCGGAGTTGGTGATCGCTACAAAGTTGCCAAAGTTGAAACTCCTTAACATTTCAAAATTTACGACGATTCCGACAATTGATCTGAGTGGTTGCCGTCTTTTGGAAGAATTTATTGGCCGAGGTTGTACATCTATGACCGATATTACGTTGGCACCAGGAGCAGCAATTAAAAAACTGACTTTACCTCAGAACTTAAGCAGTCTAAAATTGATTGGATTGCCCAATATTACAGCTAATAATATCCTGTTCCCAGACGGAAATAACGTGAAGACGCTTATCGTTGAAAACTGTCCGCTTATAGATTGGAAGGCGGTGAAAGCACTATGTCCAGTATTAACTCATATCAGAGTTACAGACGTAAATGAGACCGGAAACGGAACATTTTTGAATCAATTCCTATCAATGAAGGGGATAGACGAAAAAGGGAATACAACAGCATATCCTGCACTAATTGGAACTTACACGCTAACATCATACCCGGCTAATTACGATGTATTGGTCGCAGCTTTCCCTTTGTTAACTTTTAAGGAGCCGGCTTATACGGCCATTGCTATCAATATGGAAGTTGAGGCCGATAGCAACGTGACCAATTTAGATAATAATACGGGCTACGCGAGTGGAACAGCCTACGTACCCAACGGGCACATTAAAAAGATCCTGGATAAGCGATACCGATGTTTAGGTAAACAGACTGCCGACGGCAAAATGAATATCATTAAGCTTCATAATGATAACTCAAATTATTTTGCTGATGCCGCTAATATTGCCAACGCAACTCCGGCTGTACTTGATAGCAGCCAAGGGGATATATTTGTTTATGAACCGGAATTTTGGTATAAATCACTTTCCGATGGCGACAATACATACCTTATGGTATCTTCAAACACTGAGAAGCCAGCGAATCCGGATCCCTCCACATACATCACGCATAAATTGGCATATGATGCAAATGGATTGAACAACGCAGACCTAGCAACGGCTCCAAATCTTTCTTTGCTTAACGGATTTGGCTTTGGAAAAGGTCAATTGACTATTCAATCTTCAATTGTAAACGGTGATAATTTTAGATCACATAAAGTTGTTGTTACCGGATATAAAAAAGCCCTCATAAGTACGGTAACAATAAAAGACGAGAATACAGCGACAAGCGGTTTTATTGTCTTTACAGATAGTGCGGGGATAGTTCTAAGTACAACCTTTGTAAAGGGTAAAGTTAATTGGCAGCCAGTAAGAAAAATCATTGATATTCCGGCCAACGCACACACTATGTACTTTTCTCACAGAATGATTATGTACAGCATGGTAGACCCGTATGTAGTTTTAAGCAATTCAAATAACATATTTGATTTTGCTATAACGGATTGGAGTAAGCACGAGCCAGAACTAATAGGTGCTACACAGATCACTTCCAATAACGGGAAATTAGGTTCTTATGTCTCCGGATTAAAAGTAGTTAAAGGAGTTCCTGTAAGTCAAATAATGAGCAATTTCTTAAATCCTCGCGGGTTATATCCAATTTCCTATTTCCAACATAAAACGATGAGTATAATGTTCTTGCTGGCATATGGAACCGATAACATGGAACGGTTTGGTTATTCATCTCTTAATATGAACTATAATCTCTCTACTGTTGGCGTGACTGCTAAGCTAGGCATGAAAGACACAATAAAGGGGGCAAACGGATTCCCTGTATTAATCGAAAATGGGAAAGAAGTGGAAATATATACCAACAATTTGCTTGGTTACGAACAGGGGTATGTATTTGAAATGAAGGAGGCAATGACACCGCCAACTTACGTAAGCAGAAATAGCGACCAATTTGTTGCTAAGATGATGGAGGTTACAGTTAATAATGGTGGTGTTGAGGTGCCCTTCGCATTCCCAAAAGGGAATGATGTTGGAGAAAAAGCAATCTATAGAATCACCGACTTAGGGAAATTTGAAGTAATTCCAAGTGGCGTGTCAAGCACATATCGACACAGCAATACGTTAAACTATACAGAGTATTCAAGTGCTCAATCTACTGGCTCATTTATGTGCCGAGGCGCGGGCAGTGGAGCATTGGGGAAAAGTATCTTTGGGTTTGCTATTGTAATTTACGATGCGACAAATAGAATTATTACCGATAACGTCGCACTTTCCACGTCCCGGATCTGCTTCCCTCATTCAGATAGGATCGTAAAGAAAACTAGCGTATCAGAGTTTACTAACATCACAAATTTTAAATAAAATGGAAGTTCAAAAGAAATACTTCGGAGACGATGTTGCAAAAATTGAAATGTATGACCCAGTGAAGAACCACTGGGTCATTAGATGGGATCTTAAAAGTCAGGATGGAAGAGTCATTGGCCAAGAAAAGATTTTCATGTATAAGCCCTCTATTGAAGAGATTCGCGCACTTATTTTCTCATATTATAATGGACAATGCGATAAAGAGATTTTACAGGGCTTTACTTTTGAGGGGAAAACGGTTTGGTTGACAATGGAAAATCAAATCAATTACAAGGCAGCCCTTGATTTAGCGATTCATACCAATGGTGAATCATTGCCAGTAAATTTTAAATTCGGCACTGATGAATCACCCGAATATATAACATTCAGTACCATTGAGGAACTCCGTGCGTTCGTAATTGATATGATAAAATATATAGGAATAACCCAAGCGAAATTTTGGCAGATAAAATCTAATATAAACTTAGAGGAATATTCCGTTTAAAATATTGATATATCAATAAATAATAATAATATATTTGTATAATTAAAATTAAGATTATGGCATTATTAAACTGTCCTTCAGACTGCGAGGAAGCAACTCTTCCCGCGTTCGCTTTTGATACCTGTGCCCCTGAGGTGAATGAAAGCCAAATTTCAGAACTTTATTTTGCACCAGGAAATGCAAGCCCATTCACAGATGTTTCAAGCGCAACTGAATGGGCAACCCGGCTGGGAAATACTCCTTCTGCCGGCAAGGATATTCGTGTTCTTACTGGCATGGGATCTAAGCCAAAACCAACGGCAACTACTGTTGCTATTTCCGGTCGTAGAAAAAAGGTTACAAACCGTGTTCATACCTTAACTTTTAAGGTGGACGAAACTAATCAGGCCAACCATGATGCGTTGCGTGCACTCCAATGCGGAGGTCAGTATACTATCTGGTACGCAACTTCAGGAGGGCTCCTTTATGGGGGAAATTCTGGCGTAAAAAAAGTTTTTATTGATGCTGGTGACGTTCATGAAGAAGGAGATGATGCGATTATTACTCACGAATATACGTGTGAGTGGAATAATTTGCATTCCCCTGAGCGTGTCGTTTCTCCATTGTAATTGTTGATTACTCATTTTTTTACTTACCCCAATTTCTGTATTCAGGAGTTGGGGTTCTTTAATTTTTAACACTTTATGAAATTATTTCTAACAGCTGGTCATCATTTCGCAGATCCTGGGGCAGTCGCGAATGGATATCAGGAGAATTTTCTGAATATTGAAATTCGGGATCTTGTGCTTGCAGAATTAAAAAGAAAATTTCCCGGGATCGAAGTATGGACCGATTCGGATTCCAAAACATTAGCACAAGTCATTTTGGAGGTAAAAACACAGGCAACAGGCGATGATATTTGGATTGAATTTCATTTCGATTCCGCCGAACGTATAGCTGCTTCAGGCACTACGGCGCTAGTTGCTAATAATGCGCGAGAAAAATCAAGATTAATAGCTGCAGATCTAGCTTTAGTAGGCTCTCAAACATTAGCTATTCCAAATAGAGGGGTTAGAACCGAATCCGAATCCAACAGAGGCAAATTAGGGATGCTTCATACAGCTGCGTCTAGCGTGCTTCTAGAAGTTGGATTTGTTTCAAATATCGGAGACATGGCCAGTTTCCAAAAACAGAAACATTGTTTGGCCGAGGTTTATGCTAACAAAATTGCAAAGTATTTTAATTATGGAAAGTAATATGGAAAAGATAGTTGTAATAGTATGGATTGTTTTCGGACTTTATTGCGGAGTCCTATTTATGATCCTAGCCGACTTGTGGTCGGGGGTCAGAAAAGCTAGACAGAATGGTGTAATCCGGTCATCTTATGGGTTTCGACGGACTGTAGAAAAATTGACTAAATACTACAATTTACTTGTAGTAATGACCTTAATTGATGCTATGCAAATGTCAGCGATTTGGTATATGGAGGTTTATTATCAAAAATCTTTCATACTATTTCCTTTTATCACATTAGTCGGTGCCCTTGGCATTTCCCTCATAGAAGTTAAAAGTATCTACGAAAAAGCTGAAGACAAAGTTAAGTTGGATGAAGTCGGCAGTTTGGCTGGCAAGATCTGGGCCAATAAAGATGATATCCAGGAGATGGCTAAGGCTGTGGCAGAATATATGAAGACCACTACACCAACCAAAACAACGGTCAAAATTACTACAGAACAGAAAGGAGAGACAAATGAAGCAATGGCTAACACTGAGCCTGATATGTCTGCTAATTAGCAGCTGCGGGCTATTTAAGAAAACAACTAAGACCTCAAGTTCTAAAAAACAAATTGAAAAGGTTGAAGTCCAATATCAGAGCAATGAGGAAGTAAAGGTTGACGTCGGAGGTAAGGTATCTGTCAAATCTATTGAACAAAAGCAGATTCAAAAGGATATCGACGAGAACATGACCTTGACAGCTGATGAAATCGAAGTGAAGTCTGATGGATCGACTAAAGGCAAGGGGAATGCGAAGCTTGTAAACAGTCGTAGGGATAGATCTAAATCCGATCAAAAGAAGACTGTAGATAGCAATGATAGATACATTAGGCATATTGCCGTTACTAAAGAAAACAAAGCGCAGGAAAAGCAAGAAAAGAATTCTTTGGTCAAGAATACACAATCCCACTCGGAACCGAAAGGTTCAATGATGGTTTGGCTCGCACTAGGCGTCTTGGTGCTAGTTGTTGGTTTAATTTGGTTTTTAAGGCAGAAATAGGTATGATTGTATTTTAAAATTAGCCAATATATGTTTCCCAGTCTTCCAACAGATAATCTTTATAAATTTAGTTTCGTAGGTTGTCTATTTTTGATAATTTTTATTGTCTACACCAATACTAAAAAAGAAGAGTTATTAACTGATTCACGTGATAAGTTTATTATTGAACAATTAAAACGTAATAATGTTGTTAGTCTGCTCAGCTATGATGTAAGCTTAGTTAGAAAGGAAGCGTTGGATCTTATAGCAGATAGTTTAATAGAGAATAATGAAGGGATTCGCAAAGGAGACAGCTTATTAAATGTTCTAAAAGAACAGTCAAAAAAAGTTGAGGAATTAAGTGGTGATGGTAAAATCTTGACTGAAAATATAAACTCTGTTGAAAAAAAATTGGAGTCGTTTAGAAAAGATTCTAAATATTGGAATATCCTTATTATAGGATTGTTTAATATTATGGTTTTTTCTGGGATAGCTTGGTATCATAAAGTACAAAAATATCAAGATAGTATTTTAAAAAATGATGCAATTTTGAAAGAGAAAGAAGTTTCTAATACTTTGAAAAACGAATCTTCAACCGGGTAATTGTTGTAAATGGTATAAAAAGAATAGTAATGTTAAAAGGCCGAGGAAATAAATACTCGGCCTTTTAAATTGAACGATTCCACCTTATTTCGGAGTGTCGGATTTTATAGATGTACCTTTTAAAATTTTCGTCTGTAAGCAGGGTTTCGTTTTCTATTTTGTGACTAAAATCCATCGATGGGGCATGGAAATCAATACGACCGCAATACACCTCGTTTAAATAGACAAGCCAAATAAGTCTCTTTTCAGAAGATATTCTGACTATCTGCCGCTGTCCTTGGTGATAGAAAATTTCAGGCACATCTTCGTCGAATCGTAATATCAATGCATCAATGCATGATTCTCGGATATCCTCATCAAGTTGGCCATACACTAGCTTCCATATACTCTCTTCTTTCCGGAAAATATAAAAGCTAACACCATTTTTGTGGTACAAATAATAGTCACGCATACCAATACCTTTATCTTCTATGCTTATTCGGGCATATAGTACACGGTTACGGCAATGGACTTCAAGAGGTTTCATTCTACAATAATACTAATAATATTAGTATTATTAAAATTGATCATAATTCTAGAATGTTATCGTCTTTCCTTTCATTATTGTGTTATCAATAACCAATTCCCGTTTGTAAGCTTCAAAACCAGCTCTGTCTCGATGGCCTGTAAGCGTCATAACTTGATTATCATCGAAGCCAGCAGCAATAAGAGAAACAACCCGTGTATGTTTCCACGAATAAAGAGTATAATTCATATCAAGATTGTGCTTTACTTTAATCGGGCGATACCGATCTCTAAAATAATCGCTATGGACCATTTCCGGACCTGGTTTCCCACCTTTGCCGAAAACGAAATTATCTATTTTAGATTCTTCCAGCCCCATCTCCTTCATTAACAATAAGAGTTCGTCACAAATGGGGACAAAACGGAAACCCGTTTTTCCATCAATTTTTATTTGTCGAGCATTGAAATCTATTCTTTCTATTTTTAAATGACGGATCTCATTTGGGCGCATACAGCTGTAGAAGATCCAGCGTACATATCGGCTTAGTTCGATATCATTTTCTATCTCTTTCTTAATGAGATTAGCAACTGACTCTGTGTAATATTTGTTTTTTTCCGCTCGTGAATTTTTCAATTCTAAGAAATCAAAATCTATAGAATATTCGACCTCCTTATTCTTTCGCTTTTCCAATGAGAGAACTCGAGTAAAAAAAGTGGATAAGAAATTTAAGTAGTTATTGTAGGTTCTAGGGCTCCAGCTATAATCTTCAAAACTTTGATCAAGAAAATCAGTAATATGATCCTCATCTATCTTAGACAAGGGAATGCTTCTAAGATCACTCTTATCTACCCATTGGTTGAAAACTGAAAAATATGATTTATATTTTCTCATTGTTTCGGCCGAAAGGTTTTTCTTTACCCCATATTTGTTGAACTCCTCTTCTCCTTTTTTTATCGACCAAGGTTGTGTTTTATTCTTAGATTTTTCATCAGCAATCTCCTCCTCAACTTTTTTAAGTTGGCGATCGACGGTTATTTGTGGAAGAAACGGATTGAAGCCATTTTTTAACGCAAGCTCTACATCATCTCTTAGTTGCTGAATTTCTGTTTCCCTTTGAGCAAGATCTTTGGTGTAATTGATGCCATCCTTAACCTGAAATTTCTTGAATTTACCTGGGGCATCCGGAAGTTCAAAGAAATAGGCTACATGCCAATACTTTTTCCCGCGAACGATTGTTGGTAATTTATATGGTATGCTTGTCATAAATCTTTTCCTATTCTTCCGTGTTGCTTTTGGTTGCGATTTTGGTTGCGAAAAACCTTCAGAACCTAAAAGACCACTTTCAGCACTGCTGAACGTGGTCTTTCTAGTGGAGCTGGAGAGATTCGAACTCTCGTCCAGTCATGGTACTGTATACGCTTTCTACATGTTTAGCTTCTCTTTAATTGTCGAGCGAGGGAAGGTGAGTCGCTTACCTATACCGTACGCCGTAGTTGCTGTTTCTCACAAGTGCTTAGCAACATCACACTTGCCAGTTCTATTGTTCGATGCCCCGAATGTTAAACCAAAGAACAGGATCTAACGGGACAAATAGCTATGTTAAGTCTAACTTAAGCAGCTAAGGCGTAGTTTTCTTCGCCAGTTATAATTCTGAAAGTTCAGATTAAAGTGCTCTACTAACAACGCACTACATGCTTACATAACCGTCTCCATCCTGTCAATTCCGGTCAACCCCAATTATGTCTTACAAAGATACTAATTTTTTGCTAAATGGGCAAGATATACGCGATTCTTGTTTAATACCCTAGTTTTGAATGGAAAACAAATGACGCTTTTATAAAATTACTTAGGATCAGGTATGGCCAGTATAAGACCTATGGAATTCGTGAAATATTAATGTTGCTTGCAATTATACAGTGTGAAATAAAAGTTATTTAATCGGCTGAATGCTCGGTATTTTCACAGGGACTTTGATAGGCAAGGAAGTTCTTGGTATACCTATGTTTCCAATAAAAAAGCTGGATTTTACATCCAGCTTTTTTATGATTTAATCAATCCAATTATTTGATCAATCCAGCTCTTTTCAATAAAGGTTCTACCGAAGGTTCCTGTCCGCGGAAGCGTTTGTATAGCACCATTGGATGTTCGGTTCCACCTTTTGAAAGAATATTATCCTTGAATTTAGTCGCGATTTCCTTATTGAAAATACCGTTTTGTTTAAAGTAGTCAAATGCATCGGCATCCAGGACTTCGGCCCATTTATAGCTGTAATAGCCTGAAGAATAACCGCCATTGAAAATATGGGAGAAGGCCGTACTCATGGCATTTTCCTTGACATCGGGATAGAGTTTTGTTGAGGCAAACTGTTCGTCTTCGAATGCTTTCAGATCCGAGATCGAAGTTGGATCCTGTCCATGCCAGCCCATATCCAATAGCCCAAAGCTCAATTGGCGCATAGTCGCCATCCCCTCAAGAAAGGACGCGCTTTCGCGGATCTTTTCGACAAGTTCCATCGGGATCACTTCGCCAGTTTCATAGTGTTTTGCAAATAGCTCAAGGGCTTCTTTTTCATAGCACCAGTTTTCCATCACCTGACTCGGTAACTCGACAAAATCCCAATACACAGATGTTCCAGATAGTGTAGGATAAGTGCTGTCAGCGAGCATACCATGTAGGGCGTGTCCAAATTCGTGAAATAATGTTGTCACTTCCTGAAAGGTCAACAGCGAAGGTTTTGAAGCTGTAGGACGCGTAAAATTGCAAACAATAGAGACATGAGGACGTTCTTGTTTACCATCTTGAATGTACTGTGGTTTGAAAGAGGTCATCCATGCCCCATTTCTCTTGCCCTTACGCGGGAAGAAATCGGCATAGAAGATAGCCACTAATTCACCGTTGTCTTTACTGACTTCAAATGTTTGTACTTCTTCGTGGTAGGTATCTATTGTATCGACTTCTTTGAAGTTGATGCCAAACAAACGATGCGCTACTTCGAAAGCGCCTTGTAAGACATTTTCGAGTTTGAAATAAGGTTTGAGCTTTTCATCGTCCAGATTAAAGCGTTCTTGTTTCAGCTTTTCGGCATAATAGGCGCCATCCCATTTTTCCAGTTGGTCTATGCCATGCAAATTTTTTGCAAATTGGGATAATTCTGCAAATTCTTTTACCGCTGCTGGTTTCGCTTTTCCAAGCAGGTCGTTTAGAAATTCCTTGACTTTGCCTGGGTCTTGTGCCATACGTTCGGCAAGGACAAAGTCGGCATGGGTAGCGTAGCCTAATAATTTGGCCCGTTCGAAGCGAAGTTTTACAATTTTAAGGACATTGTCCACGTTGTTGTGCTCGTTATCTTGAAATCCTTTGCGGCCTGCCGCGAGGGTAATTTCTTTGCGAAGTTCCCGATTGTCGGCATACGTGACAAAAGGAAGGTAGCTTGGAAAATCCAGGGTAAAAAGCCAGCCTTCTTTTTCGTTAGCTTTAGCCAGAGCATGTGCAGCTTCTATGGCACCCTCTGGAAGTCCGGCAAGATCTTTTTCGTCTGTTACCAACAGCTGGTAGGCATTGGTTTCGGCGAGGACGTTCTCGCCGAATTTCAATTTTAAAAGCGATAGCTCGGCATCTATTTCGCGGAGTTTTCCTTTTTGTTCATCATTCAAAAGAGCTCCGTTGCGTACAAAATCCTTATAGGATTTTTCCAATAGAGTCGTTTGTTCTGCCGTCAATGTCAGTTGATCTTTCTGATCGTATACAGCCTTAACCCTTTTGAAAAGATCGAAATTTAAGGTGATATCATTTCCTAAAGCAGATAATTTTGGGGCTACATCCTGTGCGATTTTTTCAAGATCGGCGTTGGTTTCAGCGGAATGAAGGTTGAAAAAGATATTGGACAAGCGGTCTAGTGTTTGTCCTGAGTAAGACATCGCAGCGATCGTATTGTCGAACGTTGCCGTTTCGGGATTGTTGACGATTGCATCGACTTCATCTTTTGTCTGCTGAATAGCTTCATCAAATGCGGGAATATAATCTTCGTTTTTTATCTGTGAAAACGGAGCCGTGTCGTGCTGCGTTTTAAATTTCTCTGTTAAAATACTCATAGGAGTAAATGTAATAAATATTTATTTCAAGCGATAGCATCTACTTAAATTATGGAGCTGAGATGATATTTGACCGAATCGGCGTTTAAGCTGTGTCGAAAACGTATGGGGAATTGGCACTGCATAAAAAAAGAGCTCATAGGAGCTCTTTTTTTATATTGGGATAAGCGACTAGGCTAGTTTTCCTAGTGCTTCTTTGATTCTTTTTAAAGCTTCGATCAAACTTTCATCTGAAGCTGCATAGGACAAACGGATGTAGTTGTCGTTACCGAATGAATCTCCACCTACAGTGGCTACGTGACCAACATTCAATAAGTACAATGCCAAATCAGATGAGTTTTTAATGACATTACCATCTTGGTCTTTTTTACCAAAGAACGAAGAGATTTCAGGGAAGAAATAGAATGCACCCTCTGGTAGATTTGTTCTTACACCTGGGATTTCACTCAATAGATCGTATACCAATTGGCGACGACGAGCGAAAGCTTCTTTCATTTTGTTGACAGATTCTAATCCTTGTTCATAAGCGACGATACCCGCACGTTGAGAAATTGAACAGGTACCTGAGGTTGTCTGTCCTTGTAATTTATCATTTGCGGCGGCAATGGTTTTGTTAGCAGCGATATAACCTAAACGCCATCCCGTCATTGCAAATGCTTTTGAAAAGCCATTGATGATGATCACTCTATCTTTGATGCTTTCAAATTGTGCGATGGATTCGTGTTTATCTACAAAGTTGATATGTTCGTAGATCTCATCGGATAGGATAAATACCTGCGGATGTTTTTCGAAAACTTCAGCTAATGCAGCCAATTCATCTTTGCTGTAAACTGTTCCAGTAGGGTTGTTTGGCGAAGAGAACATGAACAATTTGGTTTTGGGTGTAATTGCCGCTTCCAATTGTGCTGGTGTAATCTTAAAGTTATTGTCTATCTCTGTATTGATAAATACCGATTTTCCTTCTGCTAAAACG
Source organism: Sphingobacterium multivorum (assembly GCF_039511225.1). Lineage (NCBI taxonomy): Bacteria > Pseudomonadati > Bacteroidota > Sphingobacteriia > Sphingobacteriales > Sphingobacteriaceae > Sphingobacterium > Sphingobacterium multivorum. The sequence goes on along the minus strand of NZ_CP154261.1, from coordinate 4,918,759 downwards.
ACCATTTCGGAGTATGATACCCAATAAGGTGTTGGGATAATTACCTCATCACCGGGGTTGATCAAAGTCAAAATTACATTAGACAGGGATTGTTTTGCACCTGTAGAAACAACAATTTGAGAGATATCATAATCTAAATTGTTTTCTGTCTTCAACTTGTTTACAATTGCCTGGCGCAATTCTGGGTATCCCGGTACCGGCGAATAACGCGTCCAGTTTTCATCTAGGGCTTTCTTCGCTGCATCCTTTACATGCTCAGGGGTGTTGAAATCAGGTTCACCTACGCTAAGGCTAATTACATTAACGCCTTTTGCTGCTAATTCGCGGCCCAACTTGGTCATTTTAAGTGTAGCCGATTCGGACAAATTATTTATCCTGTCTGATAAGTATGATGATGTGCTCATGGTAAGACAAAGATATTACATACGTTGCAAATAATCTTCTTTATTTTTGAGAATTTACAAAGAAAAGTAGCTCTTTTATTGGGCTTTTTTAACAAAAGGGCTATTGAAGCGATTTAGCAAAGTTATTTAATTGATCCCGGACCTTGGATGTTCAAAACTAATCGTTCTGATTTGTCGTTATATCTTTACCTTTGCGCTCACAAAAACGTTGGCTAGTCCTCATTTCATCATTTGCTCATAAACGGTTTCATATAGAAGATAAGTATCATGTCAAGACAAAGAAGATTGGTTTTATTATCGCTTTTTACGGGAATAGGTCTGATGATTGTGAAGTTTTTTGCCTACTTCTTAACGGACTCCAGTGCAATCTTTACAGATGCGGCAGAGAGTATTGTTAATGTGATTGCTTCGGGTTTTGCATTTTATAGTATTTATCTTTCGGCACAGCCTAAGGATGAGAATCATCCTTACGGGCATGGTAAAGTGGAGTTCTTTTCGGTGTTTTTGGAAGGTGGACTTATTTTCATCGCTGGAGCCATTATCTTAGCCAAGGCTTGTTACAATCTTTTCTTTCCTGCAGCGTTAACACACCTCGAACAAGGGATTTATCTGATTGGTATTACATCTGTGCTAAATTTTGCTGTCGGATTCTATATCATGAAGCGCGGGCGTGCATTGGGCTCCATTACCTTGGTGGCAGATGGAAAACATCTGCAGGTCGATGCCTATAGTACGGTCGGATTGATACTGGGGTTATTGTTGATGAAACTGACAGGGTTCCTGTGGATCGATGTAGTCATCTCCATTGTATTGGGGCTTTTTATTCTCTTCAATGGTTATAAGCTACTTCGCCAATCGATCGGTGGATTGATGGATGAATCGGATACAGCACTCGTGCAGGATGTTGTTGAAATCTTGGAGCGCAATCGGAAAGATGAATGGATTGATGTCCATAATCTTCGTGTACAGCGCTATGGGAACGAACTCCATGTAGATTGCCATCTCACACTTCCCCGTTACCTTGACCTTACCCAGGTGCACGATGAAATTTCTGCTGTGGATAAGATTGTCAATAAGGAGATGTCGGTACGAACCGAATTTTTTGTTCATGCGGATCCTTGTCTTCCACAGTGCTGCCAGTATTGTCAGGTCAACAATTGCCCAATTCGTACGGAGCAATTTCGGGTAAGAATTTCTTGGGATACGGAAAATGTTACGCGGAATCAAAAACATTTTTTATATGCTATTGCCGAATAGGGAATACTGTTTCTTTCTCCTAATTAACAGGCATACGGTATAGTCTGATTTCTTCATGTATAGTAAACTAAAAAAAAGCTAGGTTATATAAATATATATAAAAAAAGGTATCTTTGCCTTTTAGCAAAAGAGTTTAAAAATCCTATATGAAGCACATTCGTAATTTCTGTATTATTGCGCATATTGACCATGGCAAAAGTACTTTGGCAGACCGCCTTTTAGAGTATACCAATACCATCAGTCAGCGTGAGGCACAGGCACAATTACTTGATAATATGGATTTGGAACGTGAACGTGGTATTACGATCAAGAGTCACGCCATCCAAATGAATTATAAAAGAGATGGTCAGGAATATATCTTGAACCTAATCGATACCCCGGGACACGTGGATTTTTCTTATGAGGTGTCGCGTTCAATTGCTGCCTGCGAGGGCGCTTTATTGATCGTTGATGCATCTCAAGGTATTCAGGCCCAAACGATTTCAAATTTATATCTGGCGTTGGAACATGATTTGGAAATTATCCCGATCCTCAACAAAATGGATCTTCCAGGTGCTATGCCAGAAGAAGTCAAAGATCAGATTGTGGATTTGATCGGTGGTGACCGTGATGCGATTATTCCTGCATCCGGTAAAACAGGTCTTGGGGTTCCGGATATTTTGGAAGCTATTGTAGACCGTATTCCACATCCGGTGGGTGATCCTGACGGACCTTTGCAAGCCTTGATTTTTGACTCTGTTTTCAACTCATTCCGTGGTATCATGGCTTATTTTAAAGTTGAAAATGGTGAAATCCGTAAAGGCGACCGCGTGAAATTTGTTGCCACTGGGAAAGAATATTTTGCCGATGAAATTGGTACGCTGAAGTTGAATCAAGTACCCAAAGAAGTCATTAAGACCGGTGATGTTGGTTATATTATCTCTGGAATTAAGGAGGCACGTGAAGTGAAAGTGGGGGATACCATTACGCATAAAGATCGTCCTTGTTCTGAGGCTATCCAAGGGTTTGAAGAGGTGAAACCGATGGTCTTTGCGGGTATTTATCCTGTAGATACGGAAGATTACGAGGAGTTGCGTGAATCTATGCACCGTTTGCAGCTGAACGATGCTTCTTTGGTGTTTGAACCAGAGTCATCAGCAGCCCTGGGTTTCGGCTTCCGTTGTGGGTTCTTGGGTATGCTTCACATGGAGATTATTCAGGAACGCCTCGAGCGCGAGTTTGATATGACGGTTATCACGACAGTTCCCAACGTATCTTATAAGGCCTATATGACCAAAGATAAAGAGGAAGTGATCGTACATAATCCTTCAGATCTACCGGATCCAAGTAAATTGGATTCAATCGAAGAGCCCTATATCAAAGCTAATATTATTACGAAATCGGATTTCGTAGGACCAATTATGTCTCTTTGTATCCAGAAACGTGGTACGATCATGAATCAGCATTATTTGACGTCAGATCGTGTTGAATTGGTTTTTGAAATGCCAATGGGAGAAATTGTATTTGACTTTTATGATAAGTTGAAAACAATCTCTAAAGGTTATGCTTCATTTGATTACCACCAGATTGGTTATCGCAAGTCAGACTTGGTCAAATTGGATATCCGATTGAACGATGAACCTGTAGATGCCCTGTCGTCGTTAATTCACAGAAGTAACGCCTATGATTTTGGTAAAAAGATCTGTGAAAAACTAAAAGAACTGTTACCACGTCAACAATTTGAAATTCGTATCCAAGCTTCAATCGGCGCAAAGATCATCGCACGTGAGACGATCTCCGCTTTACGTAAAGATGTCACGGCAAAATGTTATGGTGGTGACATCTCCCGGAAGCGTAAGCTTTTGGAGAAACAAAAGAAAGGTAAGAAACGCATGCGTCAGGTTGGGAACGTAGAGATTCCGCAATCTGCATTTATGGCGGTATTGAAATTAGATTAATCAAAATAACACTATAATAAAGGAGCTCTTGGGCTCCTTTTAAATACAATAAAATCTCCTAAACATGAATCTATTAGATGGTAAACTAGTTTCCGAAAAAATTAAAGAGCAAATTGCGTTAGATGCGGCTGAATTTACGACACAGACTGGCCGCAAACCTCATCTGGTTGCTATCCTTGTGGGGAATGATGGTGGTAGCGAAACCTATGTGGCCAGCAAAATGCGCAACTGTCAACTGGTCGGCTTTGAATCAACAAACATTCGTTATGATGAAAACATTACAGAGGATGAATTGATCGCTAAGGTCAAAGAAATCAATCAGGATGAGTCTATTGACGGTTTGATTGTTCAGCTGCCTTTACCAAAACATATTGATCCGGATAAAGTTACCGAAGCAATTGATTACCGCAAAGATGTGGATGGTTTCCACCCAATCAACCTCGGGCGCATGCAACGTAATCTTCCTTGTTTTATTCCAGCAACACCATATGGTATTATGCTGATGTTGGAGTATTATAAGATCGATACTGCAGGCAAGCACGCTGTAGTGGTTGGAAGAAGCAATATCGTAGGATCGCCAATGAGTATCTTACTGGCACGTAATTCCAATCCAGGTAATTGCACAGTGACATTAACACATAGTCGTACAAAAGATCTTAAAACGGAAGTTCTGAGAGGCGACATCGTTGTTGCAGCAATTGGTAAGAAAAATTTTGTTACGGCCGACATGGTTAAAGACGGTGCAGTAGTGATCGATGTGGGTATCAATAGAGAAACTTCTACAGCAACGAAATCTGGTTTTAAGTTATATGGGGATGTTGATTTTGAAAATGTTGCTCCTAAGGCCTCGTGGATTACACCTGTACCAGGGGGCGTAGGTTTGATGACGATTGTTGGTTTATTGAAAAATACGCTCGAAGCTGCGAAAGGAACGATCTATCCAAAGCAATAATTTTGTCTATTTGGCATAGAAGTTGTAAATTGATGTATGCGCGCTCTGATGAGCCGTTGAAAACTACACTCATAAATCAATTTATAATGAAAAAAATTGCACTTTTAGCAGTCGTAGCAGGAGCATTGGTTATGTCTTCTTGCAACAATTCGGAGAAAAAAGACACTACAGCGACAGATTCGGCACAAACAGTCGGTGAGCATGTAGATGCGGCGATCGCAGATTTAAAAAATGCGGAAGAAAATGCGCGTTTGAAAGCAGAACAAGCAAAAAAGGATCTGGATGAAGCTATCGCAAAAGGTGATAAAGCAGCTGAAGAAAAAGCTCGCGCTGCTTCTGAAGAAGCTAATACTGCCTGGGAAAAAACCAAGGATGCGCTACGTAACGCCGGTGAGGATGTAAAAGAGGGATTGAAAGATGCAAAAGATGCGACAGTGGATGCAACGAACACGGCTGTTGATAAAACAAAGGATGCTGCAAAAGATGTCGCTGACGGTACGAAGAAAGTTGCAAATGATGTTGCGACTGGAACGAAAGAGGCCGCTAAAGATGTAAAAGATGCTTCCAAAAAAGTAGGTGACGATATTAGCCGGAAAGCAAAAAATGTAGGTGAAGCGTTAAAGAATTAGTCGACGTATTTCATTTTAAAGATAGGGAAGGTGGGCACTTTTTTGAGTGCTCACCTTTTTTATATCATATCGTTATCATATTGACTTCAATAGGCTTATTGGTAATAATCCCATAACAGTTTGGAGAGCTTACGGGTAAGTATCTCTGCTTCATTTGTTTTACCCCAGCTTTTGTCCGTGTTGTTCTTGGTGAAAATACTGAAAACGTAGTCTCCTTTCGGCGCATTGACCAAAATGACCTCATTGCGTACGTCATCTAAAGAGCCTGTTTTTGAAGCTGTTTTGATAGTGGAAGGGATTTGCGATAGCCCTCTCTCGTCATAGAACATGTTGCCCATAAAACGATACATCTGATCGGAAGATTTTGAGGACACAACTTTGCCTTGCCGGATTAGTGTGACCAAGTCGGCCATTTCTTTTGGTGTAGTCTGGCCCCAACCATATTTTTCCCAATCCGGTTTCCGCCCTTCTGTCTGCGAGTTGACGCGTGTATGGGGCAGTTGAAGGCTACTCATTAATTGATTGATTGCGATACCTCCTCCTGCTAGCTTTTGATTCCAAATGCTGGTTACATTATCACTATACGATAGCATAAGTGCGACCAAGGTTTTCAGGTCAACTTGTGTACTATCCTTAAAGAACTGCATCAGTCCTGAGCCACCATAGCGTTGACTCGAACGGTAGAGTAGTTGCTGATCAAGTTGTAGTTCACCTTTTTCAATTTTATCAAAAATACCAACTAAAATGGGGATTTTGACAATGCTTGCTGTAGGAAAAATGCTGTCGCCCTGAATGTTGACTTCTTTATTTTTTTTAAGATGGTGTACATAAATGCCAACATCGCCTTGAAAACCCTGAATGAGCTGTTTTATCTGTGATTCGAGTTTTTTATCGGTAGCGGCATTTTGTCCAAAGGACAGTAATGATAAGAATAGTAACGTAAATGATAGGAATATTTTGTGCATTGTGAAGTTATAATGTATGTTAAATGTGGTGGATAATAGTTATTTTTATTTTTTATAGGGCTTAAGTTATGAAATATCCATGATTCGTACGCATAAACATCGCTGAAAAATAAACTGGATATTCTAGTATGGACATTGAAAGACTGGTTTTTGACTATGAAGTTATTTATGATTTTGATCGGTTGTAAGCCGAAAAATAGACGGACAGAACAGCATGACATTTTCTTTGGCATTGGGAACGAGCTCAAGGATTTTGTTGATCCCATTAAAGATTTTTGGCCTGAGGCTGATGGTAAAATCCATATTGATGCCTACCGTATTGTCCATAAGATCGGGGAATATGAAATTAAGGTTACTGAAAGGGGGAATGGACAGGCTGTTGATTCGGAAGTGAAATTGTTTTTTGTTAATTTAGGGGGATACAAACCGAATGAATTTGATGAGTTCCATTACAAAGAGCTTATTGTTGCATCGAGTTTGGCCAAGGCTACCGAAAAGGCAAAACGGACTGTTTTTTGGAAGCACCACAGTTCGGCACACATCGATGATAAATATGGTTTGGATGTTGATGATATTTATGAGATCGAAGATTTGCTATTACCTCGTGATAAAGAGCAGTATAGTATTCAAATTACCCCAAAGACCGGTTTGGAAGAAGATACCATTGCGAATGGCTATTTTAAACTGAGCGCGTTATAGAGGGAATGCGCTATTCGATTTCTTAAACATAAAAAAGGCTTCTCTATAAAGAAGCCTTTTTTATGTTTAACCAGCTTATTGTTGGTTCTGATGTTGTTTTCTAATGACACTATGTTTTTTGCCGTATACAAAATAAATCAATAAGCCTATACCAAGCCAGACGGCCAAACGCTCCCAGCTTTCTATTGGCAATGAAGCCATCATTAAAATACAGACCAAGATTCCCATGATCGGAACGAAAGGAACCAGTGGTGTTTTAAATGGGCGCTCCAAATTGGGGTCTGTTTTACGTAGTACTAAAATACCTACACATACGAGGGTGAAGGCAAATAGGGTACCGATACTTACCATATGGCCAAGGTCTGAAACTGGGACGAAACCTGCGAATATACTGACGAATACCATGAAAATAGCGTTTGTTTTCCAAGGAGTCTGTCTTTTGGATAAGTCTGAGAATATCTTTGGAAGCAAACCATCCTTACTCATCGAATAAAATACGCGGCTCTGACCAAGTAACATCACGAGAATAACTGAAGTGTATCCTGCAATAATCGTAATAATCAACGCTGTATTTAAGAAATGGTAGCCTGTTCTGGCAAAAGCTGTTGCAACTGGCTTAGCGTCCCCCTTAAACATCGTGTAATGTTCGATTCCGGTCATTACGTAGGAGAATAAAACATACAAAAGTGTACAGATTATTAATGAACCGATGATACCTATAGGCATACCTTTTTTTGGATTTTTTGCTTCTTGGGCAGCTGTACTTACCGCGTCAAAACCGATGAATGCAAAAAATACAACGCCTGCAGCACGCAACACACCGCTGATGCCAAAGTGGCCAAAGTCATCACTCTTTAGAAATGACCAGAAGCTTTGTTGCCCACTTTTTACAAGCTCCTCACCTGCATTTACAGGAATAAATGGATCGTGGTTTGCAGGATTGATAAAGCTCCAACCCAAGGCGATAAAAATCAATACGACGCCGACTTTTAGAATTACCAAAATATTGTTTACACGGGATGATTCCTGTGTGCCACGCATCAGCAATAGCGAGAGTAAACAAACAATAATGATCGCAGGTAAGTTAACCACGCCACCTTCCCAAGGGCCTTTGAGTAGGGTATCGGGGAGTTGGATGTGGAATATCATCAGGAGCTGGTTGAAATATTGGGACCAGCTGACGGCTACTGTAGCTCCTGCTAGTGCATATTCGAGGACGAGATCCCAGCCGATAATCCAGGCGACAAATTCACCCATTGTGGCATAGGAATACGTGTAAGCACTTCCTGCAACAGGAATCATAGAGGCAAATTCGGCATAACAAAGACCTGCGAACCCACAGCCTACTGCTGCGATAATGAAAGATAGGATAACAGCTGGCCCTGCATTTTCAGCAGCGGCAATTCCTGTTAGGGAGAAAAGTCCTGCCCCAATGATGGCCCCAACACCGAGGGCGATAAGGCCCGAGCTGGACAGTGTCCTCTTTAGCGTGTGTTCACCATTTTCATTTGCTTCAGCAATGAGTTGAGGAATCGATTTTTTAAATAGCATAGGATTAATTCTTTACGATTATTTAGCTTTTTAATTGTTTAATTAATGTCAAATATAAATGATCTCAATGAAAAAAGGGAAGATTGCTCCTCCCTTTTGTAATAAAATCTGAATCAAATGCTTGTTTGGGTACTAATATGCTGCTGTAAAGCGTTTATTGAGGAATTGTTTGTTCTCAATTTCGTCTACTATTGCTACAGCAAGATCCTCTACTGACAACCTAGATCGACCTTCTTGATCAAATACAGGAGCATCAAGGCCTGTACGGTATTTTCCTGTACGGGTTCCACCAGCATGGGAATTCATTTCTATAGCAGGACTAAACATGGTCCAGGTAAGTTGATCTTCTTTTTGGATGGTTTTCAGGTAATCTGCTGCAGCTAAAGCCCCAGGTTTAATTTCTTTGGGAAAATCCGGTGAATCGACAAGTCTATTTCCATCAATCAATAAACTTCCTGCACCACCAATAACAATGAAACGATTGATACCGGCATCCTTAACAGCCTGTTGGATTGCCAATGCACCTTTTGTAAAATCCTCATAAAGATTAGGGTTGGTCCATCCGGCATTGAAAGCCGAAACAACAACATCAACACCTTTTAGAGCAGAAACCAATTGATTATTATCATTGATATCTACTTGGAGTTTGGTTACTTTTTCACTCGATGGAATATTTTCGGTGTGGCGGGCGATCGCAACGACGTCATAGTTGCGGTCTACCAATTCTTTTACGAGATGAGATCCTACATATCCTGTGGATCCAATTACTGCTACTTTCATGTTTCCTTTAATTAAATGTTTTGCTAAAATCAGCTAGGGTTATCTTTTCCAAACGCTGTACAATATCAGTGTCGACTTCCTGATACAGATCCTGGAGTTTGGAGTTGATATTTTTGCCAACAACACAGGCCGGATTGGGATTGTTAAATTTCCCGCCGAAATCGCTTTGCTTGGTGCTGATATAAATATCAGCCAAGGTAATCGTTGGATTCTCGGGATTTATGCGAATACCGCCGCCCTTACCTTCTTTACTCGTGAGTAAAGATGCTGTTTTAAGAGATGCAATTTCTTTGCGAACCACACTTGCATTGACCTGAATGCTTGACGCAATATATTCAGAAGAAAGCCATTGATTTGCCTCCTCTAACTGTGCCAGAACCATAATGTGTAATGCTGTTGCGAACCTCAAGTTGTGTAACATCCTCTGCTGATTTTTCTAAATTATAACACAAAGTAACAGAAAAGGTTTTAAACTGAAATAAAAATTATTACAGTTTAAAACCTTCTGACAATCACGTGATAAAAGTGTTTGTTTTTTATTTTTTCTCGTTAAATTTTTTATAACTATCCATAATATAGACCTTCAAAGTTTCTTGGCTGCTGTTTTGGATAAATTTATAAGATGGTCTAAATCGTTCCTTAAACAAGGCTAGATCCGAACCATTGAGCGGAGTCAATTCTTTGATCAGGTTTTCTGTGAATTTTCGATCAACTGCTCTTTTTTCGAGTTCATCGACCAGAAGCTTATAGTTTGAACGGGCTTGTTTTCCCTCTTTGCTAAATATGCGGCTTGGAGAAATCCGTACTCCACCGCGATTTTGACTTGCGTCAGAATACTTTCCTAAAGTCTTCTCGCGCTGGATTTCAGCAGCAAGTCTGCTGTCTGTCATCCGTTCGACGACAACTTCACTCAGTTCGATAACATTATTCATTCTGTTCAAATAGATTCTGCGTAAGCTGGTATCATAAATGAAGACCGTATCCTGTTCGTATCCGACGGCCTTGATCAACAAGAGGTCGTTTATATTGGCGTCAATAGCAAAGGAGCCATCTCTATTGGTCTGTACTTCAACCTTGGTTCTTAAATTTTGGATCTGTGCAGCCTCGATTTTCTCACCGCTGACAAGTTCCATAATAATCCCCTTGGTTTTTTCCTGTGCAACAAGATGTCCACTCATTAGCGTAATAAGTAAGCAGCTTAGAATCGTTTGTAAGATTTTCATGCGAATAAATATAGTTATGTATTTTCAATCTATGAATGAACAGGATATTTGCTGTTTTGTTTACGCCGTACGTTCATGATTGTTCTCTAGCCAAAAATAACGAATAGATTTTGAAAATTTGCTAATTTGCTTTCCACGAATTATTGTCTGGATTCTTGTCTGGCATAACCATGTCTGGATCTAACTGTACGGATTGCAATGATTCTGTGGTCGGTATTTTAAATTGCCATACATCGTTTCTTTCCCAGATTTCCACCGGTAGTTTTTTTCGGATCTTCTTGCCCGATACGGTTGTCGCTTCAATAATAACTGGCATCGGTAATTTTTCGAGATTTTCCACAGTGACAAGTGCGCCAAATTTTGGCTCGTTGTTGACATAGGATACTGATTTTATACCTTGGTCCATTTGCCAGTTGTTGACAAACCACCCGCGCCAGAACCAGTTTAGGTTTTCTCCAGCACCGTTTTCAATGGCTTTGAAGAAATCCTCTGGAGTAGGGTGTTTGTAAGCCCATTCTTGGATATATTTTTTAAAGGCGTAATCGAAGCGCTCAGGACCGATGATTTCGTTTCGCAATAATTTCAGTCCATAAGCTGGCTTATAGTAGACCAAAGCCCCAATATTACGTTCTTTCATGTTTTGCGGTGTACTCATGATCGGTTCAAGATTACGGGCAGTAAAGATGTAGGATCTGCTCGCCTGATTACGGTAATATTCACCATTATTGAATTCCTTTGTAGCGAGTTCGTTAATAAATGTATTGAACCCTTCATCCATCCAGCCATGTTCACGTTCGTTGGATGCGACAATCATTGGGAACCAATTGTGACCAAACTCGTGGTTAGTAACCCCCCAAAGTGAACCTGCTTTGGCCCGATTGCCACAGAACGACAAGGCTGGGTACTCCATTCCACCAACATTGGAAGCTACATTCACAGCTACAGGGTAAGGATATTCAAACCAGCTTTTTGAATAGATTTCAATTGCGGCTTTTGTATATTCTGTCGAGCGTTCCCAGGCATTGTTACTATTACTTTCAATTGGATAGGCTGACAAAGCGAGGGATTTTTTTCCACTAGGCAGATTGATCTTCGCACCATCTACTATAAATGCCGTAGAGGAGGCCCAAGCAATGTCTTGCGCATTATTAAGTTGATATTTCCAGGTTAAGGTTTTCTTGTCGGGTCTGGAGTTTTTTGCGGTAACTTCTTCGGCGGAGCGGATGATTACGGTTTCATCGCTACGTTGTGCCTGTTGGTATCGTTTGAGTTGCTCAGCTGTAAATACTTCCTGTGGGTTTAACAATTCGCCACCCAAGACAACCATGTGGTTTGCTGGAGTAGTGATCTCAACCTGGTAATTTCCGAATTCACGATAGAACTCTCCTGGTCCTGTATAAGGAAGCGTATTCCAACCTCTAATGTCGTCATAGACACACAGTCTTGGGAACCATTGTGCAATGGCATAGATTTTTCCGTTTTTTGTATCAAGTATACCGGTACGATCAGCTCCATATTTAGGAACGGTGTATTGGTATTTAATCTTAAAAGTTATTTTTCCGCCCTTGCTCTTTAATGCCGTCGGAAGTCGAAGCTGCATGCGGGTATCGTCAATAATATGTTCGATCGTATTTCCGTTTACGTCCGTAACCGATTGTATCTGATATCCACCATCAAAAGTGGAGTTGCCATCACCGTAACGGCTGTCAGTCAAGGGGGAGATCAATTGACCACGGCCACGTTGTGAAAACATATTTTGATCTAACTGTAACCACAGATAGTTCATATTGTCCGGACTATTGTTACTATAAGTAATCTCAACAGCTCCTGTAATTTGATCATTTTGATCATTCAGGGAAGCCTGAATTTTATAATCGGCTGCATTTTGCCAGTAGGCAGGGCCCGGTTTTCCGGCTGCGGAACGATATTCGTTACCATTATTTTTAAAAAACAAGGGTGCAAAGGCCTCGGTATAGCTATAATTGGATGTTTTCTCCTGTGCAAAGGCCGGATAAGCATAGCTCAATGCAACAAGGCTTAAAGAAGCCAGTGCAATTCTTTTCATCATACGTTTACTTAAATTATGTTTATTTGCTCCAATATACAATGAAAAGTACATTGAGCCAAAAAAAACGAAAACGACGTCTTAAAAGTTAAGGGAAAAAGGGGGACTTTAAAGGTGTATTTGGTATAATTGGAGGCTTTTTAAGACCTCCATTCCAGGGAGCTTTCTGGAACTATTTTAAATTTGTTACGTACTCTGTTTCATTAAAACCAAGTAATATACCTTTATTGTATTCAATAACGGGACGTTTAATCATACTCGTGTTTTCCTGAAGCACCTTATTGGCGCTATTACTGTCTACGACTTGTTCTTGAGTTTCCGGAGATAGTTTTTTCCATGTAGTTCCCTTTTTATTCACTAGTGCCTGCCAGTCTACCTGTGTTTCCCATTCTTTTAATTTATCCTCACTGACACCTTCTTTTTTGAAGTCATGAAATTGAAAGGGGATATTGTTGTCTTCCAACCATGTAAGTGCTTTTTTTACTGTGTTACAATTTTTGATACCGTATACCTGTAGCATAATAGTGACAATTTGGTGAATCCAAATTTAATCAATCTCGACACAATATTTAAAATAATTCGTATTTCTGAATACATTCAAGATGCCTTATCTGTGATCCAATGATAATTGCGGATATCCTGTTGTTCATGGTATTGGGAAAAATAGGGACAAGTGGACTATTCTATTCAAAGGAATAATCAGAGGTTTATGATTTGTTAAGATTCTATATTCCCCATGGATTGATAGTGTATTTAGTACACTATAAAAATTAGGAAGTAATAATAATTTTTAATAATTTAGTAGCTTCAAGTATAATGAAAGATTAAAATAAATCAATAACAGAAATATGAGCCTAAAAGATTTTAAAGGTGTATTGACAGGAGATCAAGTACAAGAGTTGTTTGAGGTAGCGAAGAAACATAAGTTTGCTTTGCCTGCGGTAAACATTATCGGAACAAACTCTATCAATGCGGTTATGGAAACTGCGAAAGCAGTAAATTCTCCTGTAATTATTCAATTGTCAAATGGTGGAGCGCAATTCTACGCTGGTAAAACCTTGAACAACGATAATTTACAAGCTTGTGTATTGGGAGCGGTATCTGCAGCACAACATGTTCATTTATTAGCTGAGCATTATGGTGTAGCGGTTATTCTGCATACAGATCACGCAGCTAAGAAACTTTTACCTTGGATCGACGGTTTGTTGGACGCTGGCGAGAAATTCTTTGCGCAACACGGAAAACCATTGTTCTCTTCTCACATGTTGGATTTATCGGAAGAGCCAATTGAAGAAAATATTGAAATTTCAGCTAAATACTTAGCACGTATGAAACCACTTGGTATGACTGTAGAGATCGAGCTAGGTGTTACAGGTGGTGAAGAAGATGGTGTTGACAACTCGGATGTAGATAGTTCAAAACTGTATACTCAGCCGGAAGAGGTTGCCTATGCTTTTGAAGAACTGTCTAAAGTATCTGACAAATTTACAGTGGCAGCTGCATTTGGTAATGTTCATGGTGTTTACAAACCAGGTAATGTGAAGTTGCAACCAGTTATATTACACAATTCACAAGAATATATTCGTGAGAAATATAATCTTACTGCTGAAAAACCAGTAAACTTTGTATTCCACGGTGGTTCTGGTTCATCTCCTAAAGAAATTGCAGAAGCGATTTCATACGGTGCGATCAAAATGAACATTGATACCGATATGCAATGGGCGTTTTGGGATGGTGTGAGAGCCTATGAAGCGAAAAACCACGATTATTTGCAAGGTCAAATCGGTAATCCTGAAGGAGCTGATTCTCCAAATAAAAAATATTACGATCCACGCGTTTGGTTACGTAAAGGTGAAGAAACATTTGTTGCTCGTCTGAAAGAAGCGTTCGCTGATTTGAATGCAGTAGACGTTAATAGCAAACTATAAGTATAAGCTAAAAAAATAGATTATAAAGACGTCTTTAGTGCCCCCAAAAAGTTAGACACTTTATGGGGGCATTTTTTATGTCAAAATAGGTTAAAAATATTGTTTTTAATAGGAATTGGCTTATTTTTTGACGAACAATAATAAAAAGTCAAGTAAATATGAAATTTTTAGGAGTCAGTGTAATTCTTTTATTAATTGCCCAAATGGGGTTTGGGCAGGTGAAGCAAAATGTTGGCGATTTTTCCTCGGTGGTAGCGACAGACAAGATTCAGGTGGAGTTGATTAAGTCCGACGAGTCCTTGGTGACGTTTGAAGGACAGAATCACGAGAATGTTAAGGTGGTCAACACAAATGGATCCTTGGTTTTGAAAATGAATACGTTGAATATGCTGCAAGGTGGGAATATCTCTGTGAAGGTATATTATAAGGGTCTGAACAATGTGGAAGCAAAAAAAGGAGCCAAGGTATTTGCGACCACAAATAACCCAGTTGCTGCTGAACACCTGAAAGTATATGCTTCGGAAGGAGGCCTGGTTGATCTCTATACAGCGGTAAAAACAGCTGAGATCAAAGTGACCTCTGGTGCTACAATCGCTTTGTATGGAAAGGCAAACAAACAGGAGATCATTTCGAATTTTGGCGGCAAATATGAAGGAAAAGATTTTAAGACGAACACCACGGTGGTCACCGTTAATGGTGGTGGTAAAGCCGATGTTTATGTTACTGATTCCATCGAAACCAAAACGCGCGGCGGTGGTGTCATTGATGTTTATGGAAAACCGGAACATCGTGTAGAAAAGAAAATGGCGGGTGGAACAGTCAATTTTAAATAAGTGAACTGTCTTGGATTTGTCAATTTTCTGACGCTTAGATTTTAGATGATTGAAGCGAAAAAGAGTGAAATTTAGGGTAGGAGATGGAATAAAAAGGGTTTAACTTAACTGGGGTAATGACCGTCGTTTAACCTTTTTATTAAAAAGGTCAGTTATTTTGTTTTTCTCATCAGAAACCTTCTTCATTTGTGCTTAAAATATCTATTTTTGTAAGGGAATAATAAAAATAGTATTATGGCAAAGCGTAATTATGTTTCAAATTCTACAGAATCCACGCGCATGTTCAAGAATGACTTTTTAGAGTCTTTGACGAAGGTGCATTGGAGTGTACCTTTGATTTTCTATGTACCCGTGGTTGTGTTCTTTTCTTATAAAGCGCTAGTTTGGGGAGAGATTTCCTTCTTAACATACATGGGGTATTTTATTTTTGGTTTAGCTTTCTGGACAGCTTTTGAATATGCATTACATCGTTGGGTATTTCATTTTCACCCGACAACGGAATGGGGAAAGCGAATTGCTTTTATTTTCCATGGTGTGCATCATGATTACCCAAGAGACCGTATGCGTTTGGTGATGCCATTGTCAGCGAGTATTCCACTAGCTCTTTTGGTGTATCTTGGTTTTACATTGTTTTTTTCAAATGAGTTTATCTTAGCCTGCTTTTTCTCAGGTTTTATGGTGGGGTATTTGATCTATGACGAATGTCATTATGCGATGCATCATGCTAATTTTAAAAGCGGCATTTTCAAACGGATCAAGCAGCACCATATGTTGCATCATTATTCTGATCCCGAAAAAGGCTTTGGAGTAAGTTCTTCCTTATGGGATGAAATTTTACGCTCAGGTTTCGAAGAAAAGGAACCCAAAAAAGATTCTACTTCCTTAAAAGAAGAAAAAGCATAAATTGAATCACATCAACTAAAAAAGCCCTGGATAGTTTCCAAGGGCTTTTTTTATGGATTGAGATTTTTCTTTTTAGATCAATGGTTTCTTGTTGGGGTTGGCATGTAGATATTCCAGTTTGAACTGAAACATTTGGGCCATTTTCTGCGCACGCCATTTGGCCTCTTCGGCCTTTTGTCCACTGTATAAGCGATCTACAGTGGCTTCGAATAATTTGAGCCATTGACCAAAGTGTTGTGCATCAATGGGTAAATTGATATGGGGTGGAAAAGGGCTGCCGAAATAACTATGTTCATCCAGCAGGATAGTCTGCCAGAAACTATACATCTTTTCAAGATGTATAGCCCAATTGTCTTGGATTCGTTCTTTAAAAATAGGTCCGAGCAAAGTATCTTTACGTATCGTCGTATAGAATTGATCTACTAATACTTTAATGTCATCGAGTGTTTGAATATCCTGTTTCATCGGCGTATGATCTATGCTCATGAATAAAGGCCTATAGCTGGATCAAAAACTTTTTCATGATGTTTATCTGGATTAAATGTAGTGACATTTATAGAGAATCGCATCACTTGGATGTAAAGATGTCTCGTTGAAATTTTGTAATTCTCTTTTATTGTCAGTAAATTGACTCAATACTAAGGGAAAAACATATGGGAAAATACGTTCTTTTAATCCTATTATCGATGGGATTTTATGCTGTTGAGGCACAGGTTACAACAATTTCGATCAATAAGGAAAATTTTCAGTCTTCTGGTTTTCCATTTAAGGGGAAGCGTGTGTTACAAGTGGAACGCATTCAAACTCCAAAAGAAGATAATTATATTGTTTTTTCAAAAGAGGAGCGGGGTGCCGATCCCGACAAACTTTATGTACAACAATTTCAGCAGATCGATGGAATGTGGCAGCTTGTGGCTAATGAATTGATATCCGAAGAAGGGATCGTTACGTCGGTTTGGGAATCTCGAAAGGCATTTTTTGATGCGGATAGGGATGGTAAATTGGATGCATTATTTATCTATTCAAGGCATCCAAAGGATGACCTACAAAAGCAGCTTAGCTGTATTGGACTAGTTCTTTATAAGAATAAGTTTTACCGTCTCCGTGCAGAGGAAACAGATGGTTATAGTCAAACAACGTTTTCGGACAATTATGCGTCCCTACCAGTTGAGGTAAAAGAAAATGTGGAACGTTATTGGAATAATTTGGATAAAAGATAAATTTAGGGTACGCGTCTCGAATTTACCGAAAGATCGACGGATCATACGATCTTTCGGTAAACTTGTTATTGTTTATTTGATTAGATAGTAAGCATTCCTGCATTTTTTGACGACACTCATTGATTTTACCTATGAAAGGTCCGTTCAATGGGTTGTCTCAATGTATAGATAAGATGTCGTTCAAATCAATGTTACTGGAGTGCAGTGAGTAATTGCTTTTCTTCTTCGATTTGCGTTTTACTGATCACATAGCGTGCAATATGCTGGCCCTTCAATTGATCTATCGTCTGAATAACATCTTTTGTGCGCGCTTCTTTGCTAGGTTTGATCAATACAATCATATCCTTTGTGTTAGGCATGGAACTTATCGTTGCTTTTAACTGTGCAATAACGGCTGAAAGTCCTTTCTCGATATCTATCGGTACTTTTGAAGAGCTGATCGGCTTTTTGAAATCCCCATGATACCACATGAATTTGCCTTCGCCTAGAATAAGAGTTGCTGTGCGGTTTTCATCAATAAGCACCGAACTTTCTATAGCTGACTTACTTTTGTCTGGCATGGCAATATCCATTGCAGATGGTTTATTTAATGTTGTGGTCAACATAAAGAATGTAATGAGAAGAAATGCGAGGTCTACCATAGCTGTTAAATCTACTTTAGGAGCCATTTTTCTACTTCTTATTTTTTTCTTTCCCGTTTCTTGTGTTTTTTCATTTAATTCTGCCATGATCGTCATCTTTAGGTTAACACGTTGTTGTTACTCCTTATAATGATGTCAGAAAAGAATGGATTCCACAGTGTTTTTTTTAAAAAGCTGGAGTTTTTTTCGGATACTTTCTGTGTTTTTTTCTTAACTGTTGGTAATCAGTTTTTTTACCTGGTGTTTTTGTTTGTTCGTTGTTGATCAGATTTGTTTAATTCGCTTGTTATTTTTCCTTTCATCCAATTTAGGTTGGTTGCTAGGCTGTCGAAATTTATCGAGTTGGCTTGGTGACTTAATTTGATTAACAAGGTTACTTTCGTTGTGATTTTAATTTTTGTACAAATAGTTGTGTTTGCAAAAAAGCCCTTCAATGCTGAAAGGCTTTTCTTGTGGAGCGGTTGTTACGTTCTTCAGCAAGCGCCTTGGTTAGGTATGCGTTTATAAATTATTTTGTTATCTCTTTGTACATAGTCGCCCGCTACTATTGGATACGAATACTTAGGCGCGTACATGACACTACGGCCCCTTATCGTTATTTTGTCGTTTACTTTCAAGCTTCGCAATTGTTGAAATTCATTGGAATTTTCCAGGCCAAAACTGAGAATATAGTCTTCACGATTAATCCTAACCATCACTCCGAAACCTAACTGTGCCCCTAATGGAAGATAAAGCGAAGTTACAACTGCCTCAATGTTGGCAGAATTCTTTATTTGATTCTTTATTTTCGCCGCATTGTCAAGTACTTTTATACCTTCGGGAGATTCTTTCCATTTTTTGAACTTTATACCATTGGGGCTTGCTTCCCATTTATTCCTTTCGGCGTTCATTTCAGTAGGAGTGCGTGATTTCGGAGCCGATTTTTTTAAAGTTTCATTTTTGATTTCGCGATTGGCAAATGCCAAGCCGCTTGCTATCGCAAGCGGTAGGACCAATACATAGATAATTTTTTTCATATTTTTAAAAGTTTAATGAACATTCGATTTATCCCAGTAAATTAGATCCGTTCAAACTTGTTTTTCTCGCATCCCTTTTAGCGTGATGTGACAAAAATACGTTGATGATACTTATATGGCCGGCTCTAGATTGTAAATAGTAATGTAATCTTTGTAAATTAATTGTAAATCGTATGTTTGAAAGGCGAAATATTTTCCTTGGGAACCGGAAGTACTTGTATGGCGGGATAATGCTCTTGTTTATTGCAATGGCCTTTATCGCTTTTGATAGGACTGGTACAGACGATTTTGATCGTGCCAGGAGAGAGGTTTTGCTTAGGCGGATAGGCGATGAACTGCTTACACAGTCGGGCGACAGTAGATCAAGAGTGCTTCCGATTGAAAAGATCCAAGAAAATGAATATCAGATCAGGTTTGAGCATGAAATCACCTTTAAACCGGACTCACTTGTGAATGCTATTCAGCGCCTGTTGGTCAATGATCCTCTTGCCAGTGATTATGTTGTTAACGTCCTCAATTGTGGCAACTCAAGCGTAGCTTATGGATATGCTATTTCCAGTAATAAAAAAGATGATATTATTGCTTGCAGAGGAAGAGTGCAACCTAAAGGATGTTACATGGTTAACATTAAATTTAAACCTACCGGAATAAACACGGCAGCGAGTAGCCTTTTTTTGATTATTCTGTTGTTTTTAGTATTTGCTGGATTCATTTTTTTGAAAACGGATCGGAGGCGAAGTGCTGTGTTGTACGATCGAAATAACTCTGTTTTAGCCTTTGGGTCAGTTTTGTTTAATCCGCAGGAGCGAGAAATGGTCATTCATGACAACACGATTGATCTCACCGGAACAGAAACTCGTCTGTTGCATATTTTCGCCTTGTCACCTAACCAGACGATAGCACGAACCCGGCTGCAAAAAGAGATTTGGGAAGATGAGGGGGTTATTGTCGGGCGCAGTCTAGATATGTTTATATCAAAACTTAGAAAAAAATTGGAGTTTGATCCGACTATCAAAATTACGGTTATACGTGGTAAAGGATATAAACTTGAGGTAAGTTCTTAAGAAGTATGGGGATGAGTTGGACTAAAATGCAAAAAGCCTTTCAAAATTGAAAGGCTTTTTCTGCGGAGAGTGAGGGATTCGAACCCCCGAACCTGTGACAGTTAACGGTTTTCAAGACCGCCGCATTCGACCACTCTGCCAACTCTCCGCGACAAAAGTAGAAATTTTGGGTAGAATTACAAAACTTATTTTACATTTTTCTTTGTTTAAAAGTAGTTTTAGCACTCTTAAATAGAAATGTAATTGAATACCAGTTGGTTATTTTTAAGGGTTACCCTTCATGCCGATGTCATATTGGCGATAAAAAAAACGCCTTGGTAGGTATTTTCGCTTTAGGTGTGATCATAACCTTGTTTTAAAGAAATTGCAATTAAAAATGTAACTACGAAAGTATTTTTAAGGAGCAAACACGATCCGATTTTTCAATTCCCGAATTGTCGTTCTAGTTCTTGTAATTCAAAAATAACTTCGTTGATGGATCGATCAATTTTAGCGAGTTGTCTTTTGCCTAAATAAAAGTAGGAAAATAGCATCCAGCTGTAGGTTGGAAGGTAAGTGAGTAAATAATAGTTGAAACTGGCACCCACTAGGATTTCCCGAAGATAGATCGAGATTGCTATACAGAGAATTAAATGATAAATGGGCATATTCCAATGAATTCTTTTCTTTCTAAAGGAATCAAACTGTTGCCACTGTTGTAAATGCTCGGTAGGTAAAGCTACTTCATTGATCTTTTTGATTTTACCTACAGTGGTCATCATTAAGGATGCCTGTATAAAACAAAGGCAGGATACGATAAACATCGCTGTGTACAATGCCAGCGTTTTGTGTCTAAAATCAAGGAAATATGCTAGCGCAAGAATAATTAATCCTGTTACAAGCAATAACACAGCACCGGTTATTTCTTTCCTTATTAATTCCTGACGAAAGTCTTTGACCTTACCCAGGCGTTTTGGGGGCAAGATATGTTGTTTGCTATCCTGTTTCCAAAGATGTTGTAAATCGTTAAAGTCTTGCATATTTATGGAAAATTTCAGTTAATTCTTTTTTAATTCGATGGATTTTAACACGGAGATTATTCTCTGTAATTCCCGTAATTTCTGCTATTTGCTCATAAGGTTTTTCATCTAATACCAATGTGATCAGTACTCTATCCGCTTCTTTTAGTTTGCTGATACATTTATACAACAGATCAATCTGTTGTACTTTTTCATTCGTTGAATCCTCGGGTATATCGATGCAGTTTGAGTCAGTTATTTTTTTTACATGTTGATTCTTTTTTCGCATGCTCGTCAAGCAATTATTGATCGCTATTCTGTAGATCCAGGTGCTTAATTTTGCATCATTGCGAAAACCGTCGAGTTTTTTCCATACAGTAATGAAGGTCTCTTGGACTAAATCATCTGCATTATCTGGGTCTCCAGTATAACTGAGGCATAACTTGCGGATGGCCGGCGCATATTCTTTATAAATAATCTCAAAGTTTTCTTTGTTGGTCATCGGGTTATTTTAAAAATGTGTCTAGTTCAAAAAACCACATCGGCTGGTCATACATAATAAAATGCTTACTGTTGGTAGTGTGTAAAGTTAGCTTTTTTACATACTTGTATTGTTCGGAAAGCATATGCTGTGATTTTTTCAGCGCTTCGTATTTACTGCCTAACACGAAAATCGGTTTCTGTAAATACGCTCCACTACAGCAATATCCTGTGATAAGATTCATCGGTGTTTCTTTTCCATAGATGTTGACCTGAAAATCATATTTTTTTTGTGTATATGCCGATCCGTATATCATAAGTAAAAGTATTGAAATACTGACTTTGATGAAATAACATAAATAGTTCGGTAGATCGTTATTGATACGAAGAATAATAGTTTTCATAAAAATTGAATTTAAAATTAGTAATTATGGTTGTCTGGAATATTCCGCCTATTAGATGTTATGAAGTACAGATTATTACATAAAAAGTGAAAAAGAGTGCATGTGGACAGGAAGAGTTGCGTAAAATGTTGTTTTCTCGTAGTAACAATATGGTAATTCGAATGGTGTAGTGCTGTAAGAAAATTGATTTTTTGATAGGGAGAATAGCTGGTAAACCAGATTGAATGGGGATGTGTTGACAGCCCAGCCAGCTGGGCTTGAATCCAGCTATAAAGCAAAAAGCCTTTCAAAATTGAAAGGCTTTTTCTGCGGAGAGTGAGGGATTCGAACCCCCGAACCTGTGACAGTTAACGGTTTTCAAGACCGCCGCATTCGACCACTCTGCCAACTCTCCGCGACAAAAGTAGAAATTTCGAATAGATTTACAAAACTTATTTTCTATAGATAGTCTTAGCGTTTGAAAATGAGCTAGATTGTTTTTAAAAAAGACTATGCAGGGATAATCTCATGGCAGTGTTTCCTGATGTTGGCCGCAATTTTATCGATCGGTAAATCGTCTTGGTCGATACCAAATGGCTCTTCAATGGACTCACCAATTAATTCAAGAGATGCTAAAACATATAAGATAAATGGTACAGCAATCACAACAAAGTAACCTATGGAGAAAACGTAACCTACTGGAAGGGTCATGGTATAGAAGATAATGAACTTCTTGATAAATGCACTATATGCCAATGGTATTGGCGTATTCTTAATACGTTCACAAGCTCCACAAACATGTGTCATGGTAGTAATTTCCTCATTAAGGATAATAAGCTGATCGCCACTTATAGTTCCTTCTTTATATAGATCATTGATTTTGTGGAAGATCATGGTAGAAACTTGATTGGGGCCATGTTTTTTATTATCCAAAGCTTTTAACTCAGGGTGTTCGTTTTCGTCGAGCATAAACTTGGTGTAATCCGATCTTAAAAAATCGTATAGTGTCTCTGCGAATAGGGGGATTGCCTTTCTAAAAAAGCTACGGTTCACTTTGTCATCTACATCCAGCATGGCATTTAGTTTGTACGAAAAGGCTCTACTTATATTGGTCAACGTACCCCATTGTTTTCGGGCTTCCCACCAACGATCATAGGCTGTGTTTGTTCGGAATACCAGTAAAAGCGATATAACAAAACCGAGAAGATTGTGGACAATGGTTATGTTTTTGACCCAGCTTTTTTCATTTAATTTGAGGTATTCCAATTCAAGAAAGGCAATCATCCAGGAATAAAAAGCGATTAAAACAAGAAATGGCAGTAACTTTTTGAAGGTATCTGATTTATGCAACTTGAAAGTTGCCGAAAGCCAGTCTTTGGGGTTGTACACGATCATACACAAAAATATAAATTGTTGTGAAAATTTTGCGAGTTAATTGCTATTGCCGTAACTTCATCGTGCCATGGCACAACAGCGATTAAAAAGAAAGAAAACAAGCATAAAAGGAAGTCAAGCCCGAGGAACAAAGTGGATCTGGATGATAGCAGGAATGCTGGTGTTTTTCCTCTGTCTTGTAATGTGGCATTATCGAGCCGGAATTATATACTATTTTCGTGTGGCTACCTCCAAAGACAAGTCTCTGACGAAGGAGGCTAAATACGATATTCGAAATATTGAGATTATGAGCAAGCACGATGATAAGGTGTTTGGTATAGACGTGTCTACCTACCAGGAAGAAATAGATTGGCAAAAGGTAAGCACAATCAATGATCATTTTCCGATAGATTTTGTATTTATCAGGGCGACAATGGGTGAGAAAGGAATGGATAATAAGTTTAGTCGAAATTGGAGCAAAACGGCAAATAGGGCGGTTTTGAGAGGGGCTTATCATTATTTTAGACCCAATGAGAACTCGGTAAAGCAAGCGAAGAATTTTATTCGAAAAGTTAAATTACAGCCTGGCGATCTTCCACCGGTCTTGGATATTGAGGAGCATCCAAAACAACAATCTATGGATAGCTTGAAAGTTGGGCTAAAACGTTGGCTTGAAGAAGTCGAAGCTCACTACAAAGTAAAACCCATTCTTTACTCCGGAGATAAGTTTTATAGTGATTTTTTAGAAAAGGAGTTTGCCGCTTATACGCTATGGATTGCAAATTACAACTTTTGGGTTGAGAACCCCAAGGAGCATTGGGCTTTCTGGCAATTTTCTGAAAAAGGCTCTGTCAGAGGGATCCAGGGCAATGTGGACTTAAATATATACAATGGTAAAATTGAGGAATTGGAAAAGCTGCTTATTCCTTTTAAATAGTCAAATATATGCGTAGCGTTTTTATCACATTATGTGGGGTCTGTTTTGCACTGTTCAATGTTCAAGTGCAATTGCATGCAGCATCGAAGAAACATCAGGCCGAGATGTCGCAGCCCGCTTCAGATTTACCACGATTAACATTGAAGGAATTTAAAAAAATGCGCCGTGAAACAGCTATTCAAGTTCTTGATACGCGGCCTGGCGATATATTCCTGCAAGGATTTGTGCCGAGATCAATAAATATAGGCTTTAAAGGTCCTTTTGATCACTTTTTGGCACAAGTGTTTCCCAATAAAGCGCAAAAAATTTTATTGATTACAGAAGTAGATAGTCAGGATACGGTTTACAACCATTTATTAAAATTGGGTTATACTCATGTTATTGGAGTTTTGGATGGTGGCATCGAAACTTGGAAAAGTAACGAAGATGTAGTCTCATTGAGCAATATTAGTGCAGGAGAATTTAGGAAAAGATCAGGTCAAGGTCATATTGTGGATGTAAGAACAAATAAAGAATTTGGTAATGGACATATTGACAATGCAATGAATATTCCATTAACAGATTTCGTTAATTTTGGTTCTACACTTAAAAAAGACAATAAACAGCTGTATGTACACTGTCAATCAGGATATAGGAGTGCAGTGGCTGTATCTATTTTGAGTGCTAAAGGATTTAAACATATATGCAGTATCCAAGGTGGGTATAAGGCATTGCAAGAAGTAAAGGAGAATCAATAATGGCTACTTTTGACCAGATTATTCAATCAAATTCGCTGGTTTTGGTGGATTTTTTTGCGACGTGGTGCGGTCCATGCCAGACTATGGCGCCGATTTTACAGGATGTAAAGGAATTTTATCAGGAAGATCTATCCATCATTAAAATTGATGTAGATAAAAATCCCAAAATTGCTTCGATTTATAAGGTAAGTGGCGTGCCTACTTTTGTACTGTTCAAAAATGGACAGCAAATATGGCGACAAAGCGGCATGATTCCCAAGATGGAATTACATAAATTGATCGATCAGGCAAAGTAAAAAAAATAAGGCGTTCAATTTGATTGAACGCCTTATTTTTTTAATGATACTCTGGTGTTTTAATAGGTAGTGTTATATCGCACTAAAATATTAAAATTCATCGTCATCATCGAAGTCATCCAATCCTCCAATCGAGTCGATTTCAGGTAAATCGAAATCATCATCGAAATCATCATCATCGTCATCAGGACCGTTGAAAGATGCGAATTTTACTTCTTCAAGATCTTCGTTAGCTAAAGTTGCCGTGTTCATAAAATAATACTTTATTGTTTCTTATTCAATGTTGTAAAATTAGAGAAGAAAACTATTTTTTAAAACTTTTTTTAAAAAAATTATCAAGCTTTATTTTTCTGTTAATCAATATGTTGAATTGTATTTTGAAAATAAAAATTTATTTTATTTTATTTATTCATTTGTTTCGCCAATCGCATTGTCCTCGGTAACGATGTCTTTCAATTGTGGGAGATCTCTTACACCATTGATTCCGAAGTGATCCATGAACTGCTGGCTTGTTGCGTATAGTAGTGGTTTTCCGATACTATCTGCTTTTCCTGCAATTTTGATCAACTTCTTTTCCAGTAAACGTTGAATAGCGTAATCACAGCTGACACCTCTAATCTGCTCCACTTCTAATTTTGTTATCGGTTGTCTGTAAGCAATGATGGCGAGTGTTTCTAGCGCTGATTGACTTAATTTTCGCTTGTTATTATGATTTTGGAGCTGTTGTATCGATTCATGATAAACAGCTTTTGTCAAAAACTGATAGGCGTTGTTGATGTAACGTAATTCGAGTACATAATCTTCATCCTGGTACTTCGTTTCAATTTTTTTAATCAAGTCACGTAGTTCGTCTCTGGATACTTCGATGGCTAATGCTTCCTGCAAAATCTGTTTGATGTCGGCAAGATCTATTCCTTCCGCAGAAGCAAATATTATTGCTTCAATATTTCTTATGACGTCTTTCAATGTATCGTATTAATAGTTAATGACCTGTTCGACCATATGGGCTGGAAGCTCGCGGAACTCGTACTTTTGCGTACGTAATTGTGGGCTGAATCCAGCTTCCAAAATAGCTTCCTGTATTGATTTAGATGTGAATCTATGGGGTGCACCTGCTGCAGAGACGACATTTTCTTCGATCATGATGGAACCAAAGTCGTTTGCTCCGGCATGTAGACACAATTGGGCAGTACGTTTTCCGACAGTGAGCCAAGAAGCTTGTATGTTTTTGATGTTAGGAAGCATAATGCGGCTCAAGGCAATCATGCGGATATATTCTTCACTTGTTACGTTATTGGTAATACCGCGAAGTCTTTTCAATAAGGTGCCATCATCTTGGAAAGGCCAGGGAATGAATGCTATAAATCCATGAGATTCCTGAGGTTTTTCATCCTGTACTTCGCGAATCCACACCAAATGTTCAAAACGTTCTTCTATTGTTTCGATATGACCAAACATCATGGTGGCAGAAGTTGGTAAATTGATTTTATGGGCTGCCCGCATAACATCTAGCCATTCCTTACCACCGCATTTTCCCTTTGATATAAGACGTCTCACGCGATCATTGAGAATTTCAGCTCCGGCTCCAGGTAGAGAGTCCAGTCCAGCTTCTTTCAATTGTGTCAAAACTTCAATATGGCTCATGTTCTCCAACTTGGAAATATGCGCAATTTCAGGTGGGCCGAGTGAATGTAGTTTTAGTGTAGGGTAAAGCTCTTTTAATTGCTTATAAAGGTTTTTGTAAAACTCAATACCCAAATCCGGGTGATGGCCACCTTGCAGCAGCAGTTGATCTCCACCGTATTTAAAAGTTTCCTCTATTTTTTGTTTATAGCTTTCGATATCGGTAATGTAACTCTCTTCATGACCGGGACGGCGGAAAAAGTTGCAAAATTTGCAATTAGCAACACACACATTTGTGGTATTGACATTTCTGTCGATCTGCCAGGTTACCTTACCGTGAGGCACTTGTATCTTACGCAATTCATTGGCTACGAAAGTCAAATCAGCTGTAGGTGCGTTTTTATATAAAAAAACACCTTCTTCCTTTGATAGGAACTCAAATCGGAGCGCCCGTTCTAATAAATTACTTACATTCATTAACAACAAATATAAGCACCTTTTAGTTTATTTGGACCTATTTGTAGAATATTTGACATTGCACAATGAATTTTGGGTAAGGTTTTCGGTAATGAAAACAAAAGGATGTGCTTGTGTAACAATAGTATTGCAATTCGGCTTAGTGTATAAAATACAATAACTTGATTTATAGCACTTTGTGAATTAATTAAGATTTTTCCTTTTTTTTTACATTTATTATTCTTTACATTTATTTAACAGATTTTAACATTTCTGGAAAATAACCAAATTAAGTAAAAAATGAATAACCAAGGGGAATGAAACTGTCAACGATATCGCATTGTTGTCGTCAGACCTAAAAAAATGACCAAGAACTTAAATAAACCAATATCAGCTAAAACAACTAAAGAATAAACATAAATTTTTTAAACCACCTATTTAGTAAAATTATGATGAAAAAAACGGACAAAAATTGCTGTTTTGATCTCATATTGGGCCAAAAGTTCAATAAGAGGTTTCTGCTTATGAGTTCTCTTCTCATTGGGGGAGGAATGACCACTCATGGATTTGCCAGTGGATTAGTTAGCCATGGCAAAGTTGAAGTCGTTTCATTAATGAAAACAAAGAGTATACAGCAGACGCCTATCAAGGGTGTCGTGAAAGATGCTGCTACAGGTCAAGGTATTACTGGTGTATCTGTGAAGGTTAAGGGAAGTAGTAACGGGACGTCGACCGACGAGAATGGTGCGTTTACCATTCAAGGAAAGGTAGGGGATGTGTTGATTGTTAGTTACATTGGGTATAAAAGCACTGAAGTTACTGTTTCTTCAAAAGCTGATCTTGCCATTTCGTTGAGCGGTTCAGAAGATGCCTTGGAAGAGGTCGTTGTGACAGGTTATTCGGCACAGCGTAAGAAAGATTTAACAGGTGCGGTCGCTGTTGTCAATGTGAAGGAATTGAAGACCACACCGGCTGCGAGTGCTGTTGAGGCATTGCAAGGGCGAGCAACAGGGGTTCAGATCGTAGTGGACGGCGCTCCTGGTTCTACACCACAGATTAAAATTCGTGGCTATAGTACGATTAACAACAATGAACCTCTTTACATTATTGATGGAGTGCCTTATGAAGGAAAGTTAAGCTGGTTGAATCAAAATGATATTGAAACAATGCAGGTGTTAAAAGATGCATCAGCAGCTTCAATTTATGGTTCACGCGCAAACAACGGTGTCGTAATTATTACAACTAAAATTGGTAAAGAGGGAAAACCTCAATTTAACCTTGATTCTTACTATGGTGTACAAGTACCAAACAGCTCACGTTTTCCAAAAATGTTGTCTCCACAACAAACTTTGGATATAGAAAATAGATTAAATGGCACAAATAATGTGCTTCCGGACTATCTTATCGCTGGACCTAAAGTAGGCGGTAAAGATGTAATCACTGCAGCGGATATCGATATGTCAAAATATAAATACGATGCAAGCAGCCGTTCGGACTTCTATCAGATTACGAAAGCAAATAAGGCCGGAACGAACTGGTTTGATGCTTTGTCTCAAAATGCCCCCACACAATCACATCAGCTTAGTGTTTTAGGCGGCGGAGAGAACGCTTCATACGCGATTTCTGGTGGTTATCTGAAACAAAAAGGGACAATTATTCACACGGGGTTCGAAAAATACAATCTTCGTTCAAATACGCGTTTTTCGGCTTTCAACAATAAATTGCGTTTTGGGGAGAATATGCAATATAGCTTTACGGAGGGATTTGGTGTAGGTGTAAATACCAATGTTGCTGGTGATTATATCGGTGAAGGTAGTGCATTAGGTTTTGCATATCGTATACACAATATTATTCCAGTATATGATGAAGGTGGAAATTTTGCGGGATCCGTTGGTGGCCAATTTGGTAATGGTGAAAATCCGGTAGCTATTGCTTACCGTGCAAAAGACAATAGAAACAAGAGCAATATGTTTTTCGGTAACGTTTTCGGTGAATTTGATATTGTCTCAGGTTTGACCTTCCGAAGCAGCTTTGGTATGAAGTATGAGAATTACAATGGTGTTTCTTATACTTATCCAAATCCTGAATTTACAGAAGGAAGTTTTAATAATGGAATAAATGAATATTTTGGATTGAATAAAGAATGGACCTGGACAAATACATTAAATTACAAAGCGACATTTAATGACGAGCATACGTTAAGTATTCTTGCGGGTACAGAGGCAATTCAAAACCGTAATAGACAAATTTCAGGAAAAGGAAATGGCTTTTTCACGATGTCAAGTCTTGATTATCTCTATTTGGGTGCTGCATCTACAGGTCGTGTAAGTGATGGTTCGGGTGCAATTGGATCACTGTTTTCGATCTTTGGAAAAGTGGATTATTCGTTCAAAGATCGTTATATCTTAAGTGCAACTGTACGTCGCGATGGTTCTTCTAACTTTGGACCGAACAACAAGTATGGAACGTTCCCAGGGGCGAGTGCGGCTTGGCGTTTGTCGCAAGAAGAGTTCATGAAAGGTGTTTCATGGATTTCTGACCTAAAAATCAGAGCAGGTTATGGGGTAACGGGTAACCAACGTATTCCAGCTAACCAATATTTAAATCGTTATCAAGTTGCTATTAATTCTTCTTCTTATCCAATCGATGGAAGTTTAACATCGGGTATGTGGCAGAATGCGTATAATAATCCTGATGTAAAATGGGAACAAGTATCCGCATTGAACATTGGTTTGGACTTTACGCTTGCCCAAGGTGACTTTGATGGTTCTTTCGACTGGTATAACAAGAAAACGAAAGACATGTTATACCTGCTACCATTACCAGCGGTTGCCGCCGGTCGTGCGGGATCACCTTATGTAAATATTGGTGATATGCAAAACAAAGGGGTTGAGTTTTCATTGAATTACCATTATGGAAGACGTCAAGAAAGCCAATTTAAATTCGATCTGTCGGCTACAATATCGCGAAATGTGAACAAAGTTGTTGCCTTGGCGCCTTCTGTTACTCAACAGGTTTACGGTAGCTTTAGAAGTATGGAAACTTCTATCTTAAAACCAGGAGAGCCAATTGGTGCTTTTTATGGTTATAAGGTAATCGGTATCTATTCGGATGCAGATATGTCAAATGCAAGCGTGGCCAAATATGAGGATGGAAAATCGCGAGCAGGCGGACTTAAATTTGCGGATATTAACGGTGATGGAAAAATCGATGCCAGCGATCGTACGATCATAGGTAGTCCACATCCTGATTTTGTGTACTCATTCAATATCAATGCATCTTATAAAAATTTTGACTTTATGGCTTATTTCTATGGGTCAAAGGGTAACCAAAATTATGAGGCGACGCGTTATTTTACGGATTTTGGCGTATTTAGAGGCCAAAAAAGTGTACGTGTCTTAGACGCATGGGATGCCAAAACAAATCCTTCAAGCATGATTCCGTCGCAAGTGGTGGGGGCATCGGCGTACGAATATGCTTCTTCGAGCTATTACGTTCAGGATGCGAGCTTCTTAAAGTTGAAGAATCTGCAGGTTGGATATAATTTTGATACAAATAAGGTGTTCGGTAATAATACCGGTATCAAAAAATTGCGTGCCTATATTGGTGCAACAAATCTATTTACAATCACAAAATATCAAGGCCTAGACCCAGAAGTAAGTGCAACACCTTCAACATATTCTGCTTTGGGGGTAGACTTCGGAGTGTATCCACAAGCACGTCAGTATATGTTGGGTGTGAGTCTTGGTTTTTAAGGTTTAATGATTTAAGTTAAAATTTGATTGAAATGAAAAAAAGAAATATAATCGTCGTTCTCGGAATATCAATGGCTTTGCTATCTTCTTGTGGTAAATCTTTCCTGGAACGTATTCCACAGGGGGAGTTGTCTGACACGCAGGTTGCTAACTCAAAGGGTATTGAAGCTGAATTGATTGGTGCATACGGCATTTTAAATGGCAATGTCAATGGTACTTGGGGAAACTATTCTTCAGCACCTAGCCAGTGGTTGTTTGGAGAGGTTGCGGGGGATAACGCCCATAAAGGTTCTGAAGCTACCGATCAACCTAATATGAATATGATCGAG
The DNA here is from genome assembly GCF_039511225.1 of Sphingobacterium multivorum. Classification (NCBI taxonomy): domain Bacteria; kingdom Pseudomonadati; phylum Bacteroidota; class Sphingobacteriia; order Sphingobacteriales; family Sphingobacteriaceae; genus Sphingobacterium; species Sphingobacterium multivorum. The sequence continues at coordinate 4,887,324 of NZ_CP154261.1, read as the reverse complement.
TTTCATACACCAAATAGTTCTAATGATAACCTGAGCCAGATGTGGGAGGTATACTATGAGGGTGTGCTCAGAGCAAATAATACGTTACGACTTTTGAATGCGGATCAGGCTGGTGCAAAAACAGTGACTGCGGACCGTGCAAAGCAAATTCAAGGTGAAGCCAGGTTATTGCGTGCACATTATTATTTTTACCTCTGGCGTGTTTTCAAAAACTTAGCCTACGTGGATGAGACTATGACGGTGGATGAGGCCAAGGTTAAACCTAATAAAGATGATGTATTGCCTAAGATCATCGACGATCTAAAATTTGCAGTGGATAATCTTCCTGCCACTAAGATCAACCAACAATCAGGCCGTATGGATAAAAATATCGCTAAGGCATATTTAGGTAAGGTTTATTTATACCAGAAAAAATATGCTGATGCATTGGCCTTGTTTAAAGACGTTATCGGTGCAAAGGATCTTCGTACGATGCCGTATCAAAATAACTTTGACGTACTTACAAAAGACGGCCCAGAGGCATTACTGGTGTCGAAACACGTGATTAACCCAGATGGATCTGGTGACAATGCCAATGTTGGCGATATGTTGTCTGGATTAAATGGAAGTAATCCTGTAGGTTGTTGTGGTTTCTATCAGCCGACTATTGATTTGGTCAATGCGTATAAAGTCGATGCAAATGGCTTACCATTGTTGGATGGTTCTTATCGCAATAATCCATATAAATCAGATTTCGGTTTGTCTGATGAGGCAAAGAAAACATACAAACTTGATGTGACGCTTCGTTTTGATCCACGGTTGGATTATACGGTTGGTCGTAGAGGTGTAAATTTCTATGATTATGGTGTCATGCCAGGCGATGCATGGATTCGTGAGGTGAGCTCGGGAGGACCATTTGTTGGTATAAAAACAATGATTCCGAAGAGTCTGCATGCGACACATACGGCGTCAGGAGCGGCATATATTACTGACTTGGATGTTAATATTATTCGTTTAGCTGATGTTGTTTTAATGGCAGCCGAATGTCAAGTTGAATTGGGCGACTTAGGTGCTGCGATGAATCTGGTAAATGCAGTTCGTGAACGTGCGGCAAAACTACCTCCTAAAACGACTGGCGATAATGTTGCGGCGGCAGTATATGTTGTTAAACCCTATACTTCTTTCCCAGACCAAAACTATGCGCGTAAAGCCGTTCGTTTTGAACGTCGTTTAGAATTGGCGATGGAAGGACATCGTTTCTATGACCTCGTGCGTTGGGGTGAGGCGAAAACTGTATTGGAAAGCTATGCAACGTTTGAAGGTGGTTTTATGTCCCGTTATAAAGGTTTAAACTATAAGCCACAAAATGATTACTTCCCAATTCCACAATCGCAGATTGACAGAAGTGGTGGAGCTCTGACACAAAATCAAGGGTATTAATTTTTGATAGTTTTAACAAGGAAAGGGGGAGGCGGATGTCTCCCCCTTTCCTTGTTAAGGGTTTGTGTCTGATCAAAGGATTTGTATCTGAATTTTGGCAATAGACGAAAGGGAGTTCATGCAGTTTTTTGTATGTTTGAACTGATGAAAAAAATTTTAAGTGCATTATTGCTGCTTTGGTTTCTGCCCGCTGCTACTTTTGTAGCTAAAGCTCAGAGCTTTGAGGATGTTTATCAGCTATTTCAAGAATCTAAAATATTAAATGATCATTTTGTTGGTTTTTCTTTATACGACCTCAATGCCAATAAATATGTCATGGACATAAACGGCAATAAGCATTTTACGCCGGCTTCCAATACGAAAATGTATACCACGTATGCTGCACTGGCACTGTTGGGCGATTCAATACCTGGTTTGGAGTATGTGGAACGCGGAGACTCGTTGCTTATCTGGGGGACTGGTGATCCGACCTTTCTGCATAATCGTTTAGATACCCGGGTAGTATACAACTTTTTGAAAAATACGAATAAACGCATTTTTGTTGTACCAGGAACAATGAAGAATAAGTTCTTTGCGCATGGTTGGGCTATGGAAGATTTTGAGGCTTACTATCAACCTGAAATCAGTACATTTCCTATTTATGGCAATGTGGTCACTTTTCGACAAAAAGGTTATAATTATCTATCGACCTCTCCAGCAAGTTTTCAAAATTCACTGGATTTTTTGCCGGAACCCAAGGTGGGCGATTTTGAACTTTCCCGGTCATTTCGTGCAAATTCCTTTTGGATGTCCAAGCACTCCATTCCCAGCGGTTATGTCAATGAAGTTCCATTTATCTATTCTGATAGCTTATTTACTAAATTATTGTCGGATAGTCTAGGTAAATCCGTCACCTTGCTATCTTACCAAAAACCAAGCAATACCAAGATACTCTATTCCGGCAGTACCAAAAATTTAATCCGTGAAATGATGTTGCCAAGTGATAATTTTATTGCTGAACAGTTTTTGATGATGTGTTCGTGGAAACAATTCAGTCAATTTGATACTTACTTGGTACGGGACTGGATGAAGAATAACGTTTATAAGTACTTTTCAGCTGAGGTCGCCTTATTTGATGGATCGGGCCTGTCGTCCTATAACAAGGTGACTCCGCAGAATAATGTAGATCTATTGGTCCTCTTGAAAAATAAGTTACCGGATGAGCAAGAGCGTTTCCGTCTTTTTCCGGCTGGAGGTGTCGATGGCACCCTAAAACGTACCTATAGCAAAGATCTCGGTGAACCGTTTGTTTTTGCTAAAACGGGAACGATTACATCTGTCTATAATCAGAGCGGTTATCTGATTACGCGGACAGGAAGGCGCTTGGCATTTTCTTTTATGAACAATAATTATATAGATGATCGAGCAAGTGTAATTCGTAAAGAAATGGCTAAAATAATTACTTATATTCGTCAAACTTATTAAGCCAATTTAAATGGAAGCAATTGTAAAAAACAATAAAAAATTGATTCGTTCTTGGGCCATGTTCGATTGGGCCAATTCTGCTTACAACCTTGTTATTACTTCCACGATATTCCCTGTTTATTATACCGCAATTACGACGACAAAAGAGCATGGTGATGTTGTTCGTTTCTTTGGGATTGAAGTCGTCAATACCGCACTTTCCAATTTTTCTTTGGCCTTTGCCTATTTGCTGATGTCTTTTTCTTTGCCCTTTATTTCTTCCTACGCTGATGCAAAGGGGAAAAAGAAACAGATTATGAAATTTTTCACCTATGTTGGAGCGGTTGCATGTATGTGCTTATTTTTCTTCAAGCTTGAAACGTTGGAAATTGGCATCATTTGTTTTGTGCTTGCAGCGATGGGGTATATTGGCGGTGTTTTGTTTAACAATTCTTATTTACCGCTTTTGGCGACTGTCGATCAACAAGATAAAGTGAGTGCGCAAGGTTTTGCTTATGGATATATTGGCTGTGTCACTTTACAGATTCTTTGTTTTATAGTGGTGCTTAAACCTGAATGGTTTGGTATTACAGATGCTTCACTACCGGCTCGTATATCGTTTCTAATGGTCGGATTGTGGTGGCTTGGGTTTTCAATGATCCCTTTTAAATACCTGCCTAAAATTGATGCGACCGAGAATAACACCGGTAAGAGTTTTGTACAGAATGTACGGGATGAATTCGGCCATGTTATCCAAAAGATCAAAGGTATTCCAGAAATAAAACAGTTTTTGCCGGCTTTTTTCTTTTATGCAATTGGTGTTCAGACCTTGATGATTGTAGCCTCTTCTTTTGGGGAGAAAATTTTGCATTTAGGCGCAGAAAGGTTGATTGCAACAATTCTTCTCATCCAGCTCGTGGCTATCTTAGGTGCATTTTTAATGTCTTATTTATCTACGCTTTTTGGAAATATTAAGGTGTTGATCGTTGTGGTGATGATCTGGATCGGCATCTGTATTGCAGCATTTTATTTATCTACTCCACTTCAGTTTTATATAATTGCTGCACTGGTCGGTTTAGTGATGGGCGGGATTCAGTCCTTATCACGTTCAACCTATTCTAAGTTAATTCCGACGGATATTAAAGATACGACGGCTTTCTTCTCTTTTTATGACGTTACAGAAAAAGTTGCTATTGTCATTGGATTATTCTCATTCGGGTTTATAGAACAGGTAACACATAATATTCGATATTCGGCATTGGTTCTTTCTTTATTTTTTGTAATTGGATTGTTACTTTTGGTCCGGATATTAGTATCCAATAAATCTTAATTTTATTGATTGAATTGCATATGAAAGTAGAACTTTTTGTTCCTTGTTTTATAGATCAGCTTTACCCTGAAACCGCTTTTAATACGGTTCGTTTATTAGAAAAAGTCGGTTGCGAGGTCGTCTATAATCCTGAGCAGACATGCTGTGGCCAGCCGGCCTATAATGCTGGATTTTGGGATGATGCGAAACAGGTCGGACGGAAGTTTTTAGGTGACTTCTCGGGAGATCATGTGATTATTTCTCCTTCGGCGTCCTGTACTGGTATGGTACGACATGCTTATAATGATTTATTCGCAAATTCGGCAGATTCCCATCAATGTCATAAAATACAACAACAGGTGATGGAAATCTCTGATTTTTTAGTAAACGTGCTAAAAAAAGAGTATTTTGGAGCTGAATTGGAGGGTGTTGCGGTGTACCATGATTCTTGCTCGGCTTTGCGAGAGTGCAAAATTAAAGAGGAACCACGGAAATTATTGAGTAAGGTCTTAGGTTTGGAGATGGTGGAGGTGAAAGATAGCGAGACATGTTGTGGGTTTGGGGGAAGTTTTGCCGTTAAATTCGAAGGAATATCCGCAGCAATGGCTGAGCAAAAAGTGCGCAATGCACTTGATCTGAATGCGGATTATATTATTTCCACTGATTCATCTTGTTTGCTACAGCTTCAATCTTATATCGATAAACATAAATTACCCATTCAGACGATGCACCTCGTTGATGTGTTGACCACTGGCTGGGGAAATATTTAAATAACACATTAAATCTAAACACATGAATTCAAGAAGAGATTTTCTTAAAAACCTTGCGCTAGCATCTGCTGGTATCGCATTAGCTCCCTCATTGGAGAGTTTTGCGGCAGCAAAGAAAGATTGGTTTGACATTTCCTTGGCTGAATGGTCATTGCATAAATCCTTGTTTAAGGGAGATTTGAACAATTTGGATTTTCCGGTATTGGCTGCCAAAAAATACGGTATCTATGGGGTAGAATATGTGAATCAGTTTTTTAAAGATAAGGCTAATGATAATAATTACCTTACTGAGCTAAATATGCGCGCGAAAGATAATGGTGTACGTAATGTACTTATTATGATTGATGGTGAAGGAAATCTCGGTGACGAAGATGAAACAAAGAGAAAACAAGCTGTGCAAAACCATTATAAGTGGATTTCTGCAGCTAATTTCTTAGGTTGTCATGCCATTCGTGTCAATGCGGCTGGAAAAGGAACGCCTGAGGAAGTGAGTAAGCGTGTTGTTGAAAGTTTAACAACACTATCTGATATCGGTAAAAAAGCGGGCATTAGCATTATTGTAGAAAACCATGGTGGTATCTCTTCGCATGGTGACTGGTTGGCCAATACATTAAAAGCAGTGGGTAGTAAATATTGTGGAAGTTTACCCGATCTTGGTAATTTCTATGAGTATGATCGTTACCAAGGTGTAACGGATTTAATGCCTTATGCGCATGGTGTGAGTGCCAAAACACATGATTTTGATGCCAATGGTAATGAAACGCAAATTGACTATGAGCGTATGTTGAAGATTGTTAAAAAGGCAAAATTCAAAGGTTATGTGGGGATTGAATATGAGGGAAGTAAGTTGAGTGAGGAAGAGGGTATTTTTGCTACTAAAAAATTATTGGAACGTTTGCGTCCTTTGATTTAAAATTTAACTATTCGAGTTCTGTCTATGGACAGAACTCGAATAGTTAAATAGGTTTTAATTGATGTGTTGCTCGGATGCAACAACTAAAAAAACTGAAGTCCATTTGTTAGAAACCTATTAAAATCTTCACTATCTTGCTTGAGTATATGAAGATGAGTGAATAACTACTTTCTTGGTGTAGAGGACCATCGGATTTTTCCATTTACTGATGGTATACTTTATAAATGGAAATCGCACTACCTTATTTTGAAAAATAACGACTAAAAAAACATGAATTTTGAAAAAAATGCTGTTCTTGAAACCCATTTGCAAAAAGTAGGGGCGGAACATGTATTGGTACAAGGGCATCCAGCCGGCTTGTTCGTATTATTCTTCACAGAGATGTGGGAGCGTTTTAGCTATTATGGTATGCGGGCGCTGTTGGTGAATTTTCTAGTTTCTACCATCGCCCAACAAGGATGGGGCTGGACCAACTCCGAATCTATGAAGCTTTACGGTTTGTACACCGGGATGGTATTTTTAACGCCCTTGTTCGGCGGGATTATAGCCGACCGTCTTACAGGATATAAAAAATCCATTATGGTGGGGGCTATAATTATGACTCTTGGGCATATCGCTATGGCTTTAGAGGGATTTAATAAAAGCTTTTTTTTGGTAGGGTTGGTGCTGATTGTTTTGGGAAATGGTCTGTTCAAACCCAATATTTCTTCGATGGTAGGAAAATTATATCCAGATAAAGGCGGTAAAAAGGATGCGGGGTATACCATTTTTTATATGGGTATCAATGGAGGGGCATTTTTGGGTATGATGCTATGCGGCTATATTGGTGAGAAGATCGGCTGGCATTATGGTTTTGGGCTTGCCGGAATATTTATGTTTTTGGGAATGTTGCAATTTTATTTTGCGCAGCCCATCTTCGGAAAGATTGGAAATACACCCGAGAAACAAGAAGAGCTAACCGATATTGCAGCGGGTCAAGAAGAAAATCCGCAACATATTGTGCGTGATCGATTGCTTGTAATAGCCATTTTTATGTTGTCAAGTATTGTCTTCCATTTAGCTTTTGAACAAGCGGGTGGCTCGATGACGATCTTTGCAAAAAATTATACACAGCGGGTATTGAGTGGTGACGTGGCGGTTTTATTTAAATGGTTCGACGCTACATTGACGGTTTTGCCGATTGTGGTAATTACTGGGGTACTGTTTGTTTTAGCGAAGAAAATCATACGCAAATACCCGATGATTATACTTTTTTCGAGCATTTCTTTTGTGATCATCTGGTCCTTGTGTCTTTGGAAGGTTTATCGGGAGTATTATGGTATGAATTCGGAAGTTACTGTATCCTGGTTTCCGATGTTAAATTCTTTCTTTATCATTACGCTGGCTACATCATTTAGTAAGATCTGGGAGAAAGTATGGAATCCTTCTGGTCCAATTAAGTTTGCAATGGGACTGACATTGGTTGGAGTTGGTTTTGCAGCACTATCTATTGGAAGCTCCGAGATTCCTACCGGTGCAAGGACGGCCTCTGTTAGTATGATATGGCTGGTATTGGCATACTTTTTTCATACAGTGGGCGAATTGTGTATTGGTCCGGTTGGACTTTCTTATGTCAGTAAACTATCGCCCAAAAAATTCCTGGGGTTATTGTTTGGTTTTTGGTTTTGTGCCAATGCCATAGCTAATTTTATAGGGGGCTTTATTGGGTCGTATATTGATAAGATTACTGAATCTCATTCGATGTCTTACTTCTTTGCTGTATTTACAGTGATCCCTATGGTGGCTGCTGTATTTCTTATTCTAGGCAACAAAAAAATAAAAAAGATGATGCATGGAATTGATTAATTCATAGAAAAATAGTGTATCTTCAAGCGATTTTTATCAAAATAAAAACAAAACCTGAGTTATAAAAAAATTATTGAAATTATATGAATCAAGAAAAAGATCAAGTTCTTGTAGCGCATCTTGCTAAGCAGGGGATCGATGACAAGATGGTAAATGGACATCCTGCCGGATTATTTGTCCTATTCTTTACAGAGATGTGGGAGCGGTTTAGCTATTACGGTATGCGGGCATTGTTGACCTTATTTTTAATAAGTTCCATTGCTGATGGAGGATGGGAATGGAGTAATGAACGGGCCATGAAACTTTACGGTTTGTATACTGGTTTCGTCTATTTGACACCATTGATCGGTGGAATGATAGCGGATAAGCTAACCGGTTTTAAAAAGGCAATTTTGATCGGTGCTTTGGTCATGACCTTGGGGCATTTGTCTATGGCATTTGAGGGCGTAAATTCAAATTTCTTTTATCTTGGTCTTGTCTTAATGATCCTAGGAAACGGGATGTTTAAACCTAATATTTCTTCCATGGTGGGAAATCTCTACCCAGATCAAAGTCCTAAAAAGGACGCTGGTTATACCATATTTTATATGGGAATCAATGCCGGATCATTTTTAGGAATGCTATTATGTGGTTACATTGGTGAGAAGATCGGTTGGCATTATGGATTCGGACTCGCTGGAGTGTTTATGTTCTTTGGTATGTTGCAATTCTATTTTGGACAAAAGATATTTGGTATCATCGGAGATTCTCCTAAAGCACTTCAGGCTTACCATGAAAAAAAGATCAAGAATCACGAAGAAGAGGAAGAGGTCATTCCAGCACATGTTGTCCGAGATAGATTGATCGTCGTCACCATATTCATGTTGGCTAGTGTAGTTTTCTTTCTGTCTTTTGAACAAGCAGGCGGATCCATGTCAATATTCGCAAAGGATTATACACAGAGGGTTCTGTCTGGAAGTTCGGCTGTGACATTTAAATGGATTGATACTATTTTGACCATTGTGCCAATTGTCATTGTGACGATCGTTTTAACGGCATTGGCTAGAAAGATATATAAACAATATCCGTTAACAATCTTATTTACTGGTATTTCGTTTGGTATAATTTGGTGTTTGGGACTTTGGAAAGTCTTTAGAGAAATAGGAATAACTGGATCAGAAGTCGGCGCTTCATGGTTTCAGATTTTGAATGCATTTTTTATCATTTCACTGGCATCGTCATTTAGTAAATTCTGGGAAAAAATATGGAATCCATCTGGTCCTGTTAAGTTTGCATTGGGCTTAATATTAGTGGGTATCGGATTTGCGGCACTGGCTTATGGGGCAAGCGAGATTCCTCAAGGTGCCAAGACAGCCTCGGTCAGTATGATTTGGCTTGTAATCGCCTATTTTTTCCATTCCGCAGGAGAGCTTTGTTTGTCTCCTGTTGGTTTGTCTTATGTCAGTAAGCTTTCTCCAAAGAAATTTTTGGGACTTCTTTTCGGTTGTTGGTTCTGTGCTTCGGCTATTGCCAATTTTATCGGTGGATTTTTAGGGTCATACATTGATCGCATTACAGAAGAACATTCGATGTCTTACTTCTTTATGATATTTGCAATAGTTCCGGGAGTTACTGCATTGTTGTTGATCATCTTTAACCCCTTATTGAAAAAAATGATGCACGGCATCAACTAAATTGTTGTAGAAGGTGAGCATATAAAAGCGGTTGGCTGATCAGTACTTCGATCAACCAACCGCTTTTTATATTCTTTTATTCCTCCACTTTCAAAAGTAGTTTATCGATGCGGTGCCCATCCATATCAAGCACTTCGAAAACCAGATTTTTAAATCGGACACGTTCGCCTTCTTCGGGCACGTGATCTAATCTTAGGAACACTAGGCCTCCTACGGTAGTTACATTGTTGATCCCATCTTCGTCTTCCTCAGAAAGACCGATTTCAAATTCATCCAAAAGGTCCTCGATCTGATATTGTCCGTCGACAACATAATCGCCGTTTTCCAATTGACGTATTGTCGGTCGGGCACTTAGGTCGCTTTCGGTGATGTTCCCTACCAAATCGCCAACGATATCCCGTAACGTAATGATTCCCTGTGGCGAACCATATTCATCAATGACAACCGCCTGATGTATACTGGAGGTGCGCAGGGTATTCATGATGCTATAAGATGAGCTAAATTCGTTCACAAATTTGATGGGTAACATAAGCATTCTTAGATCAAATGGTTCGTTTTGGAGGCATTGTCGTAGTAAGGACTTTACATGAACAACACCTTTAATATTGTCGAGTCCACCTTCACAGACCGGGTAGATGGAATGATCGTTGTCCAGTATGATCTTTCTGTTTTCTTCAAAAGAATCTTCCAGATCCAAAAAAACAATGTTTTTGCGGTGAGTCATTAGGTTGACCGCCTTTTTGTCCCCTAAACTCAATAGACGGTCGACGATATCGTGCTCAATACCTTCGATGACACCACTGTCGACACCTTCGTCTACTAGCGCCTTAATTTCTTCTTCCGTGACACTATTGCCGCTACTCTTGATATTGAGTATTTTGACAATAAACTCTGTCGACATACTGAGTAGCCATACAAATGGTCGTACGATTTTGCTGAGCAGGTTCATCGGGTAAGCGATTAGCATGGCATACTTCTCCGGAATAGCCATACCGATACGTTTGGGGACTAATTCACCAAGCACCAACGAAAAGTAGGTGATGATAAAGACGACAATGATTACAGCGAGCTGTTCGCTATAGGGGGCTATAATACTGGACTTATTAAATATGCCGACTAGATATGTGGAAATACTACCACCAGAAAAAAAACCGGTTAGAATGCCGATAAGGGTAATGCCTATTTGTACAGTGGATAGAAAGTTGTTGGGCGATTCTTTTAGGTTTAGCGCTATTTTGGCTGCAGCATTGTTTTTATCGCTTTCAGCCTGTAGCCTTGCCTTTCTGCTGGATACGATGGATATTTCTGATGCCGATAGTATTCCGTTTAGAATAATCAGGACTAAAATAATAATTGCTTCGGTAAGCATAATGAGTTGAAAAAGTTGTTTGCTAGTGCTAATTTACGGAAAAGACCAGCTAAAAAGTAGGATTATTATGATTATGTCAAGCATCCATAAAAAAAGCCGTATATCTTTCAATACGGCTTTTATAATAATAAGAATGTTTTTTCAATTACATTCCACTGTCATCTAGCATAAAAGTATTTTTCTTGGTTTTCCATTTTCCTTTTGTGAAATCAGGGAATTCCAACGTTTTATTTCCTTTTGCAATAGACTCGGTAGATAATGGGAATACAGCACTCATGGTTACTGAATCATATACGTCAATTGGCGTCTGTACCTTTTGTTTTACCGCCTGAATGAACGCATTGAATACAAACCAGTCCATGCCACCATGACCAGAACCGTTTGCTACCGCTTCATATTTTTGCCAGATTGGGTGATCGTATTTCTTTACCCATTCATCTGCAGAATCCCACGTGTGTGGTTTGGATTTACCCTCGATGTGAATACCTTTTGCAACATCCATCCAAATACCATCTGTTCCTTGTACGCGGAAGCCGATAGAGTAAGGTCTTGGCAAGTGTGTATCATGCGTTAATAACATGGTTTCTCCATTTGCACATTGTAACATCGTTTGTGTGATATCACCATTTTTGTAATTGATCTTACCGTTGGGGTGTCCTGGGGAAACTTTATTGACATAGGCTGCCAATCCACGGGCTTTACTTGAGTACGAAGTGATATGGGTGAATCTGTTGCCCTTGTTGATATCTGCAAATTGCATAATTGGACCTAAACCGTGGGTAGGATATAGATCACCATCTTGATCGATATTGAACTGTGTACGCCATTGTGCCTCAGAAATCGCTTTCGGGCCATATTCAACGCCATGGCCATAATACGCTTTTCCGTCATTGAATAATACTTCGCGTAAATCGTGTTGATAACCGCCTTCCAGGTGCAACAATTCACCAAATAGTCCTTGTCTGTGCATATTCAATACAGCAAGTACGTCACGACGGAATGCCACATTTTCTAGGGTCATGTAAGGCTTTCCGGTTTCTTCGGATACTTTCACAATATCCCAGTGATCTTGTAGCGTTAGACCTGCTATAACCTCGCAACCTACGTATAGTCCAGCTTTCATTGCGTCAATAGCTTGGTTTTTGTGGAATTGCCAAGGTGTTGCAATAATGACAGCATCTAATTTTTCATTGCTTAACATCTTTTTGTAAGCATCAACGCCACCAGTATATTCTTTTGGAAGTTTGGTGCCTTTTGCGTTGAATTGTTTGCGGCATTGTGCTAGAGATTCTTCTTGGGTGTCACAGACAGCCACAATTTCTAAATCATCTCTGTTTAGGGCAATTTGAACGTGATTACGTCCTCTAAGACCCACACCAATAAAACCGATTTTTATCTTGCCATTTGTTTGGGCAAATAATTCTGTACTTGAAAGGACACCGATTCCAGCTGTAGTGATGGCAGTCGATTTTATGAAATTTCTTCTATCCATTGTTTTGAGATATAAGGAGTTTGTATATTAGTTATTTACTTGTTTGAAAACAGTCTTTGAGACTGGGTACTATTAACAAATATATTATTTCATTTGGGATAAATGAAAGTGCAAACGTTTGCTTAATTTTATTAAATTTCATGCAAACGTTTGATTGAAATAAAAATTATCATTTATTAATTCAATTTGTGATATTGCAAGCACATTGATGATTTAAAAAACATAGTTTAATGTCTGATTTTAACCAATTAGTAGTAGAGAGCGCAGCAAAACAATTCACATTAGAAGGAGATATCATTTCAGTGCAACCGTTTGGTTCTGGTCATATCAATGATACCTATCGTGTAGTTACTACTGTAGATAGCGGTATATCGCATTTATTACAACGTATTAATCACCATGTTTTTCCGAACGTGGATGGATTAATGCATAATATTGAGATTGTCACCAAGCATCTTAGTAAGAAAGTTAAAGTCGCTGAAGGAAAAAGAATCAGCGATCATGTATTGACAATTGTTCCTACAAAAGCTGGGGAATTATATATAAAAGATAGTCAGGATAATTATTGGCGCATGTTTATCCTCATAGAGGATACGAAAAGCTACGATATTGTAGAGACAGAAGTCCAAGCAGCCGAGGGTGGCCGTGCTTTTGGATTGTTTCAAAAACAGCTGTCGGATTTAGATGCTTCGTTGATCGTTGAAGTACTTCCCAACTTTCATAATATAGAGTTTAGACTTGAAAATCTTCGAAAGGCAATCGCTAAAGATGTGTGCCAACGCGTAGTGTCCGTAAAGGACAAATTGGATTTTATCTTTAGTCGTGAAGGTCGAATGAAAACCATTCTTGAACTTGGTAGTAAGGGCGACCTACCGCTGCGTATTACCCATAATGATACCAAGTTTAATAATGTACTCTTAGACAGCCACGATAAGATGCAATGTGTGATCGACCTAGATACAGTCATGCCCGGTTATGTCGCATACGACTTTGGGGATGCGATTCGGACGATTATTAACCCCGTTGCCGAAGATGAAAAGGATGTTTCGAAAATTCTGTTAAATCTTGCTTTATATAAGGCCTATGCCGAGGGTTATTTGGAAGAAGCTAACGACTTCTTGACAACTTTGGAGAAAGAGACATTGGTAGATGGGGCCTTCTTATTGCCCTATATGCAAGGAGTACGTTTCTTAACGGACTATTTGGAAGGAGATCATTACTACAAGACTAAATATGAAGACCATAATCTGGTGCGTACAAACACGCAATTGAAATTGGTTGAAGAGATGGAAAAGAATGAAGCATTTATGCGGAAGGTAGTTTTTGATTGCATTTAACAATTTTATACCTTTAATCATATTGAGAAGCTTCCATCGCTTAGATGAAGCTTCTTTTTTCTTTAAAAAAATATATTCAAATGAAAAAACTAACCATATCGCCTATCGTAGCGGATCTGACAAATACACTTGATTATAACACCTTGTCGAAGCTCTTGAACAATTTTGAATCACATTCTTTGGAGTTTAACAATTGGAGCGAATCTTTTCCGTATAAACCTGAGGTACAATTTAAGATTGGCTACAGCCGGGAATATATTGTGTTGCAATATGATGTCGTCGAAGAACAACTTCGGGGTAATTATTCCGAAACAAATCAAAATGTATGGGAAGATAGCTGTGTGGAGTTCTTTATTTCTTTTGATGGACGCGAACATTATTATAACCTGGAATTTAATCTAATTGGAACAGGCTTGATCGGTTATGGTCCGGCCGAAAAGGCGAGTAGAAATCGATTGGATAGTACAACAATAGAACAGGTGCGTACTTACTCTTTAATTGAGCGTAATGGTTCCGATAAGCGATGGAGTATGATTGAGGTCATTCCATTTGCTGTATTTCAGTTTGACGATCTTATAGACCTGAAAGGTAAACGGATACATGGGAATTTTTACAAATGTGGTGATCATCTCAAACAACCACATTTTATATCTTGGAATAAAATAGAAAACCCAACTCCTAATTTCCATCTCCCTGAGTTTTTTGGAGAAATGGTCTTTGGTTAGGAGTTGAGTGAAAAAAGGTGATGCTTATTGGTAAACAGATTCTTTTTTGAATTTCTTTGCCAATAAAGCATATACTAATACACGGTATTTATTTTTATTGGATTTGCCAATAGCGGTAATCACTTCCTCTAGTGCCTTGTCTAAATCAGGGCCATCTTTTAGGCCTAATTTTTTGATCAAAAAGTTTTGTTTGACACGGTTAAGTTCTTCGGGATCTGATGCAGCAATGGTTTCCGAGTCTGCATTGTAAATGGAAGGTCCTATTCCTTTTGTTACTTTTGCAATAAATGCTTCATCTAATGATAAGCCTAGCTTTTTTGATTCTGCAACATATGCAGCAATTTTTTCATCTAATTTGCTCATAATTATGTAAGTGATTTAATTGTAGTAAGTTAAGTTAGGTAAAAAAGTCGATAAACAAAATTATTCTTTGGTTAGGATAAAGATTGTTACATTTGTGCCCTTGATAAGTGCTGTTAACTAAAATGTGGAAAATTTCAACTAATTATTCTTCGTAATTGTTGTAAGTTACATTTTTATAAGTTATCTTTGCACCTCAATAATTGAATATACGTAATCATAATAATAATGAAAAAAGATTTGCATCCTTCAAATTACAGATTAGTTGTATTTAAAGATATGTCAAATGACTATGCTTTTATTACAAAATCTTGTGTTGATACAAAAGAGACTATTACATGGGAAGACGGAAATGAGTATCCAGTTGTAAAATTAGAGATTTCTCATACATCACACCCTTTCTATACAGGTAAAATGAAATTGGTTGATACTGCTGGTCGTATCGACAAATTCCGTAACCGTTACAACAAAAAATAATTGTAGCAGATCTGTATATTACAATATTAAGAACTCGATAAATATAATTTGTCGGGTTTTTTTTGTTATTTTTAATTTGTGAAAATCTTCTTTACAGATTGCTTTGATTCGATCCAATTGTTGGATAAGCTTAGCTCCCCATTAACTACTTTTGATAGAAAGAGTCTTTATCCATTTACTTTCGTGAAATCTTGTTTGGACCTTCGGGTTGGTATACTGACTTTACGGGAGAAATGGCAAAAATTAGCTTTAAAATTTGATGTAGACTATATTACCACCCATGCGAATGAGGAGGGGCTTATATGGGTGTCTGAGAACGTTATTCCGTCAGTAGCCTTATTACAGCTTCTACAGCGCTTGCGTGTAGGAGAGGTCCTTGTACAGGACGGATACGTTTTAGCTTGTTGTTATACGCATAAGGACTCTTATCGTGTGCAAGAGGTTGATATATCTGTTGATCTATTAAAAGGGATAGAAGATCTGTTTTTGCTCACAGGAACTGAAATAACACATGATTTCAATCATATGGTACAAAGTGTTCAGTCGTCCAGTATATCTGGAACAAATCAATTGTTGGGTAATGATCTTTATGTAGCTGATCGTGTTAGCATGGAATGTGCTACGCTCAATACCCTACAAGGTCCCATATATATCGATGAAGATGTTACAATTATGGAGGGCGCGCATTTGCGTGGTCCATTATATCTTGGTAAAGGAGCCGTTGTAAAAATGGGCGCTACGATTTATGGGAATGTTTCGGTAGGGAAGCAGAGTGTTATTGGGGGAGAGATCGGGAATTCGGTCATTGGTGATTTTTCGGCCAAGGGGCATCATGGTTATCTAGGATGCTCGGTAATAGGAGATTGGTGTAATTTAGGAGCTGGTACCTCTAATTCCAATTTGAAGAATAACTTAAAGACTGTTTCAATTTACGATTATGCATTAGATAGTGTTCGGGATACAGGTCTTTTAAAATGCGGTGCCTTTATTGGAGACTATACTCGCCTTGGCATAAATTCGGCTTTAAATACAGGAACAGTAATTGGAATTGCAAGCATGCTAGCAGATACAAGTTTTTATGCTAAATTTGTACCGTCATTTGCTTGGGTGTTTGACGGAGGTGCTCAGACTTATGAATTTGATAAGTTTATGGCATATCTGGAGACGCTGTATACATCAAAAGGGGAAGAGCTCACGGAGCAGATTAAAGATAAATTGAATCAACTTAACAAAAAATATAATTAAATCGTAAAATCATGCGTAAAAAAATCGTAGCTGGTAATTGGAAAATGAATTTAGACTATCAATCAGGATTGAGCTTGTTTTCTGAAATTATCAATATGGCCAAAGATGAAGTGATTGGAAACCAGGAATTGGTTGTTTGTAGTCCATTTATTCATTTGTCAAGTCTTGGGCAACTGTCTAAAAATGTCGCGAATGTAAATATTGGTGCTCAGAACATTCACCAAGCGGAGTCGGGTGCTTATACAGGTGAGATTTCGGCTTCACAAGTAAAATCAGTAGGTGCTTCACATGTTATTTTAGGTCACTCTGAAAGACGTGCTTATTTTGGTGAAACTGATGCATTGTTGGCATCTAAAGTGGATATTGCATTAAAGCATGATTTGACACCAATATTCTGTATTGGAGAAACAAGAGAAGAACGCGAATCTGGAGCTTTCTTTGATGTGATTAAAACACAATTGACAGATGGATTGTTCCACTTGTCTAAAGAAGCTTTTGCAGCTGTGGTATTGGCATATGAGCCAGTTTGGGCAATCGGTACTGGCTTGACAGCTAGCCCTGAGCAAGCACAGGAGGTTCATCAATTTATTCGTGAGGTGCTAGCTGATCAATATGGTCAGGAGATTGCTGATAATACAAGTATTCTATATGGAGGGTCTTGTAATCCAGGTAATGCAAAAGATTTGTTTGCTCAAGCCGACATCGATGGTGGTTTGATTGGAGGTGCTTCTTTAAAATCGAGAGATTTTATTGATATCGCTAAAGTATTTAACGGCTAATTTTTAGAAATGAAATACGTAGAGGTTATCTTTCAAATGCGATCAGGTGAAGAATGGCAGAAGGATTTGTTGATATCTGATTTGGCTGATATTGGCTTTGATACTTTTGAGGATACCGAATCTGGATTTGCAGCTTATATTTCAGCTGCAAATCTTGACTTGCAAGCATTAGAAACGTTGATGCTTCAACCTTATGAAGGCCTAGAGGTCGATTATAAGATACAGGAAATAGAAAATCAGAATTGGAATAAATTGTGGGAAAGCAATTTCAACCCAATAGAGGTAGGAGGGCAATGCTATGTGCGTGCAACTTTTCATGAGGCCAAACCTGAGTTTCCCTATGAAATCATTATAGATCCGAAGATGTCTTTTGGCACCGGCCATCATCAAACAACTTCGATGATGCTTCAGTATATTTTGGAGAATGATTTTATGGGCAAGCAGGTTTTAGACATGGGCTGCGGTACAGGGATCCTGGCCATTTTGGCATCAAAAAAAGGCGCGAAAGCTGTATTGGCTGTGGATTATGATGAGATATGTGTTGAAAGTGTGATCGAAAATAGGGCACTCAATCATGTTGAGCATATCGAAGCGCTCTGTGGATCTTACGAAGTTTTGGCCGGTCGGGTCTTTGATGTGATTTTGGCAAATATTAACCGTAACATTCTTTTAGAACAATTACCTCAGTATGCCTTGAGCATTCGTACAGGGGGAGAGCTGTACCTAAGTGGTTTCTATGAGCAGGAAGATTTAGCAATCTTAAGCGATGCGGCGACCACATTAGGTTTTGAGTTTATCTCCAATAAAGTTTTAAATAATTGGTGTGCAGCCAAGTTTGTGAAGCGATAATTTAGCTATGCGGATTCATTTTATAGCAATAGGTGGTAGTGTGATGCATAACCTTGCTATTTCATTGGCAAAACAAGGGCATCAAGTGACCGGTTCTGACGATCAGATCGTCGAGCCCTCCCGTTCTCATTTGATTGAAGCAGGATTGCTTCCTAATCAATTGGGGTGGTTTGAAGAAAAAGTGACGGAGGATATTGATGCTGTGATTTTGGGTGCTCATGCTCAGGCTGATAATCCTGAATTAAAGCGGGCCCAGGAATTAGGTCTTAAAATTTATTCTTTTCCAGAATTTATACAAGAGCTTTCACAGGATAAAATCCGGGTGGTTATCGCTGGAAGTTACGGTAAGACAACCATAACGAGCATGGTGATGCATGTTATGCGATTTCTAGGAAAAGAATTTGACTATTTGGTAGGAGCTCAATTAAGAGGCTTTGATAAGTTGGTCGATATTACTAAGCATAATAAGATTATTATTATCGAAGGAGATGAATATGTTTCATCTAAGATTGATCCGAAGTCCAAATTTTTGTATTATAAACCGAATATAGCGTTAATTTCGGGTATTGTATGGAATGAGTTTAACTCGAAAATATCTCAAGAGGAATATATTAAACAATTTGAAGATTTTATTGATTCAATTCCGCCTAAAGGTACCTTAATTTATAATAAGGAAGATGTTGTGTTACAGAAGGTTCTTCAAGATACAAAAGATTGTAAGATCAATAGACATGGCTATAAGATTCCTGATTATACAATTAATAAGGGGGTGACTTACATCAATACACCGGATGGCGACGTTCCATTGCAAGTGTTTGGTAAGCACAACCTATCTAATATTGCTGGGGCGTATACGATCTGCGAATGGTTGGGGATCAAAAAGAAAGAGTTCTTTGAGGCCATAAAAAGTTTTAATACTTCGATTCGTTATTTGGAGTTTGTTGCAAGCTCGGAAGGATCTGTGGTTTATCAGGATTATGCCTGTAATGCGGATAAAGTGAAGTCGAGTATTCACGCCGTGAAAGAGCAATTTCCTAATCAGAAATTGGTTACAATTATCGAATTAAACTCGTATGATAGTTTAGATTCATCGTTTTTGTTACAATATGCAAACTCAATGAAAGAGTCGGATGTCTCTGTGGTCTACGTGAATATAAATTCCTGTAAAGAACTTAATAAAGATATCGAAAGTGTCCCCAATAATATTAAGGATAATTTTAATAACCCTGATTTAGAGGTTGTTGTGAGTTTGGATGGGCTCTATTCATTTTTAGATGGTGTCAAATCAAAAGGTTACAATTTACTTCTTATGAGTTTAAATAATTATAATGGGGTTAATTTGTCTGTGCTGGCTGATCGGTTTTTTCGAGATTTTTAGAGAAAAATTTATAATTTAATGTAAATTAAATTGTAATTTATTATTTTTGTTTAAAATATCTACCAGATGAATGCATTAGGAAAAAAAATCAGATTACTTAGACACCAAAAGGGGTGGAGTCAAGAGGATGTTGCAAAACGATTGGATATCTCAATCCCAGCATTTTCTAAAATTGAAACAGGGATTACAGATGTGAATTTGTCTCGCCTGAATCAAATCTCAAAATTATTCAATTTGACTGTTGTTCAACTTTTGTCTACTTCAGATTCTGAAGAAGATAAAGAGTATGTAAACGAGGTGAATGCTTTGACGCAAAAATTACAACAACGCGATAGCGAAGTAATTGAATTGCAGAAAAAGGTTATTGATCTTTATGAGCAATTGCACAAAAGATAAGGCATATTAAAATTGTTACCGAAAAGGCAATCCAAAAGGGTTGCCTTTTTTTGTTTATGCAACTTTATTTTGGTCAAAAGTGATTTTGTTTTTGTTTCTTTGTAAGTATTTTATAAAAAAAATAAAGGTTGATTATTTATGGGGAGATTAAACGGGGATATGATTACTAGCCCGTCGACTGATTTTTTTAAGTCAAATGTATTGGGACAGCGTTCGGGACTCTTTGTCCTTTTCTTTACTGAAATGTGGGAACGTTTTTCGTTCTACGGGATGCGTGTACTCTTAATGCAGTTTTTAACTGCTGCAGTTATTCAAGGTAGTCCTTTCTCGGGATGGTCCTGGACTGCACAACAAGCGGGAGCACTCTATGGAACCTATGCCATGATGCTCTATTTAACTCCTATTCTAGGAGGAATTATAGCGGATAAATATATTGGATCACGTAAAGCTGTGATCATCGGTTCGGCGATTATGACGCTGGGTCATGCTGCCATGGCCTTTGATACTTCCATTATGTTTTTTCTGGGTTTGATCTGTTTAGTTATTGGAACAGGTTTTTTCAAACCCAATATGCCTTCTATCTTGGGTGAAATGTATAAAGATCTACCAGAGAAAAAAGATGGAGCTTATACCATATTCTACATGGGGGTCAATGCTGGTGCTTTCTTTGGCATGATGCTATGTGGATATATTGCCGAAACTTATGGCTGGCATTGGGGATTCGGCTTAGCTGGTATCTTTATGCTTCTGGGAACACTGCAGTTTGTTTTCGCAAAACCGCTCATGGGAAATCTGGGTATTTTAACTAAGTCGACCTCAGGGGAACACCAAGTTATCGCTGAGGATACCGATACCAGAAATCCATTTACCATACGGGATTATGTATTGATCGCGATAGTTTCTATTATCGGTTTCGTATATGCTTTCAATGACCCTTTGTCTAAGAATGGTATTGTTGATGTGTTTTCTGGTTTGGATACACCGTTTCTTAGAGGTCAATATATTATGGTCATTGTGGCGTTAATTCTCTTCATATATCTTATTGTGACACGGATTTTGCGTTATGATAAGGTTGTAAGGGATCGGATGTTTGCGGTCGTGTTGCTAGCGTTTTTCTTGGTCTTCTTTTTTATGAGCTTTGAGCAGGGGGCAACTTCGTTGGTTCTTGTGGCTAGAGATAATATTGATAGATCACTTACTGGTGCTGCATTGACGACCTTTAATGTGGTAAATGGTTTATTGACGATTGTACCGCTTTCGATTATCTCTTGGGTTCTGATTAAATTGGCAAAAGTAACCTGGAACAAAATTGCCATTTCAAATATCGTATTGTTTATCTGTTTTGGGTTGATCTGGGGAGCAGTAATCTGGATGTTGTACAATGAATTCAATAAAGAAGCATCAGAAATTAAAGTCTCCTGGTTTTCGATCCTAAACTCATTTTTTATCATTGCACTTGCCTCCTCGGTATCCAAAATTTGGGAGTCCAAATATAACCCATCGGCAGCCTTTAAATATGGCTTTGGTTTGATTTTGGTTGCGATAGGATTTTTTATTATTGGGTTGGGATCTATGGGGATAAGCCAAGGGGCTAAAATCTCGATGGTATTTTTGGTGCTGACCTATTTGTTCCATACATTGGGCGAATTATTTATTTCACCTGTAGGTCTTTCTTACGTATCCAAATTGGTGCCGGCTCGCATGCTCGCATTTATGTTTGGAATATGGTATTTGGCGATTGCTATTGCACAGAAGGTTGCAGCGGTATTAGGAGGACAAGTGGAAACAATTCAAGAGGAACACTCCTTGAGTTATTTCTTCTTCTTATTTACAGCAATTCCTGCCTTAGCAGGCCTGTTAGTAATGCTGTTTAATCCATTGATTAAACGATTGATGCACGGAATTAAATAACAAATAGATAAGCTTCTTTTACGAAAGAAGCTTTTTTGATTAATATAAATTAGTATGGAGGTTAGTACAAGGGAATCGCTAGAAGAGATTCAAAATTTTGAGGGAAAGTACCCAAAGCAAATCTGGAGTTTGTTTTTTTCCGAGATGTGGGAAAGATTCTGTTTCTATGGTATGCGCGGTATGTTGGTGTTCTTTATGATCACACAACTCAACTTTGCTGAAAAGGATGCCAATTTACAGTATGGAGCGACGCAGGCATTTGTTTATGCGTTTACATTCATTGGTGGGCTGTTTGCAGACAAGATTCTTGGTTTTAGAAAGTCTTTATTTTGGGGTGGCTTATTGATGATCGTAGGAAGCTTATTTCTTGCAGCAGATCCACATGAATATTTCTTTTTTGGTTTATCATTTATCATTATAGGTACCGGCTTTTTTAAACCTAATATATCGACAATGGTCGGCGAACTGTATAAAAAAGGAGATGTTCGTCGTGATGGCGGTTTTTCCTTGTTTTATGCGGGAATAAATTTAGGTGCATTCTTAGGCGGGTATATCTGTGTTGCGATCGGTAAGGGGTATATGTTGACGTCAATTATTTCTGAGGGACATCGTTGGAATGTTGCTTTTGGTTTGGCGGCGGTAGGGATGTTGGTTAGTTTAGTGAATTTTCACTTTACCAAAAGGCATTTAGGACCAATAGGACTTCAGCCTGGGGATCCTGAAGCCATAGTAAAGACGAAAGCATTACCGAAATGGGTAGAATATGCGGTTTATATTGCTACCTTGATTTTTATCCCGATTATTCAGGTCATGGTATCAAAAACGCAGTATACAGACTATTTTATGTATACAATCGGCCCATTGACGCTGTTATATCTTTTTTATGAAATGTCTAAAGTGACTGCTGAAGAGCGGAATAAATTAATTGCCGCGCTGGTGTTTATCCTTTTCTCGATTATTTTTTGGGGAATATATGAGCAAAGTGGCGGTTCCTTAAGCATCTTTGCTGCTAAGCATTTGAATGACTCCTTATTGGGCGTTATGACGCTCGATCCAAATGGCGTTAACAATTCAGGTGGAGCATTATTTATTATTGCATTAGCACCTCTTTTTGGTCTTTTTTGGATTTGGCTGGGCAAACGTAAACTTGAGCCAAATACCATTATTAAATTTGGCCTTGGTTTTGTTTTCCTGGGATTAGGTTATTATGTCCTATTTGCTACGCGATTATTTGCTCACGATGGTATGACCTCATTGGACGTCTTTACCCTTGCACTGCTGGTTATTACCGTTGGGGAGCTTTGTCTATCACCAATTGGTCTTTCCATTATGACGAAACTGTCTCCGGCGAGATTGCAAGGTATCATGATGGGCATGTGGTTCTTGGCGAGTGCTTACGGTCAATATGTAGCAGGTTTGATTGGTGCTAGTATGGCCGAAGCTAAGGAAGGAAGTTCATTGGCGGATAAACTGGTGACTTATACGGAGAGTTATAAACAATTGGGCTTATATTCTTTGATTGCCGGTGTGGTGCTTATCGCCTTGTCGCCAGTTGTGCGTAAGTTGATGGGGAACGTGAAATAAGCGTTAACAATTTTAACATAGTAAGGTTATTCTTTCGATATAAAAAAAGCTTGATTATTAAATCAAGCTTTTTTTATATTAATAAATCCATTTGAATTTATAATCTTTTTCTGGAACCTTCATCCGATCAGCCAGTCTAGCCAAACGATCTGGCAGTTTTAGGAGATAATCTCTCGCTTTCTCTCCTTTATCATTCAGACCAGTGACTTGATCTATTTTCCATTCACTGTTCAGCTCTTTCAAGATATCGACGTAGTCCAAAGCAGTATATACTCCCAATCGTTGGGCTGCGTCCGAGAAATGTGCAAATGCTTCTCCTTGGGGTTCGCCTGCTTCTCTTAAGAATTGGGCCGGCATAACGATTTTTTTACGCATCATATCCTCAAATGCAACCATGACTTCACTCGGGTCTACAGTGATTGCTTTTGAAATAAAAGACATATAGGCTTTGGCATGACGTGCTTCATCAGATGCGATGACCCCACACATTTTTGCTAAAAGTTTATCGCCGCTTTTTTTGGAAAGCCCAGATACACGACGATGGGAAACGTTAGTCGCTAATTCCTGAAATGAAGTATAAATAAAATTTCGGTAAGGGTCTGCACCAGTACCAATATCAAAACCATCTTGAATAAGATATTGTGTAGACATTTCAAATTGGCGCATGTCTATTCTACCCGACAAATAAAGGTATTTGTTCAATAGGTCACCGTGACGGTTTTCTTCAGCCGTCCAAGCGCGTACCCATTTCATCCATCCACCTTGCTCGTTTTTGTCAACGTCTTCTACCATGGTCAACCATGACTCGTACGTTGGAAGGGCCTCTTCGGTGATGGTGTCTCCAACCAATACTGCGACCAAATCATAAGAGAGCTCTTTTGCACTTTCCTGCAACTCTTTTACTTCCTCAAAAAAAGTGTCCCTAGAAGAATCTGGAAGAAAATCGGCAGGTTGCCACATCTCTTCAACAGGCTTCAGGTATTCGCTCATCTCATTGAGCATGAACGGTTCCAAATAGGTCATCACTTCTTTACGTGAGCCTTCTGGTAAATTTAGAGGTAATTCTTGCATATCATTACAAAGGTACTAAATAGCATCAATAAATTATAAAAGCTAACTATAATTGTTTAAAATGCCAGAAATTACTTTTTTGGCTGAGAATACCTTAGAAAAGCGACATTGATAATGACATAAAAAACAGATTGACCGTCCTGTATTCGATAAAATACTATTAACTTTGTATAAATTATTTAGACGACGTTGGAAAAATTTAATATAGATAAAATACGTGCCGATTTCCCAATTCTGAAAAGAGAGGTGAATGGTAAACCACTGGTTTATTTGGATAACGGCGCGACAACACAGAAACCGAGTTCTGTTATCAATTCGATTGTACATTATTATGCAGATATGAATAGTAATGTGCATCGGGGCGTACATTATCTCAGTCAGATATCGACAGACGCTTTTGAGGTAACTCGAAGAAAAGTGCAAGCTTTCATCCATGCCGCGGACGATAAGGAAATCATAATCACCAAAGGGACGACGGAGGGGATTAATCTTATTGCAACTTGTTATGGTAGAGCTTTTATTCACGAAGGTGATGAGATTATTATCTCAGCCATGGAACACCATTCCAATATTGTGCCTTGGCAGATGCTCTGTGATGAAAAGGGCTGTAAAATTCGGGTCATTCCGATGAATGATAAAGGTGAGCTTGATATGGATGCCTACAGCAATTTGTTTAATGAGAAAACCAAATTAGTTGCTGTAACCTATGTTTCAAACTCCCTTGGGACAATCAATCCTGTGCGTGAAATGATTTCTATAGCTCATGGACATGGTGCTGTTGTTTTAGTTGATGCTGCACAGGCTGTTCAACATATACAGATTGATGTTCAAAAGCTTGACGTAGATTTTCTGGTATTTTCCGGACATAAAATGTATGGCCCTACAGGTGTGGGTGTGTTATATGGTAAAGAGGACTTATTGAACGCGATGCCACCTTATCAAGGTGGTGGAGATATGATTAAAGAGGTTACTTTTGAAAAAACGACCTATAATGAATTGCCTTTTAAATTTGAGGCCGGCACGCCTAATATTGAAGCCGGTATCTGTTTGAATGAGGCCATCGATTATATTAATTCAATAGGTCTGGAAAATATCGAGGCCTACGAACATGATTTGTTGCAGTACGCTACGGAGAAGTTGGCTGAAATTCCGGGCATGCGTTTTATTGGAACGGCCGAGCAGAAATGTTCCGTTATTTCATTTGTCATTGATGGCACGCATCCTTATGACGTTGGTGTGATCTTGGATAAATTAGGTATTGCTGTGCGTACAGGTCACCATTGTGCCCAGCCTGTCATGGATAGGTTCGGCATCCCAGGGACTATTCGTGCTTCTTTAGCCGTATATAATACAAAAGAGGAAATAGATATTTTGGTCGCAGGGATCCAACGCGCGGTCAATATGTTGGTTTAATAAAAAATAGGTATGACCATTAATGAAATACAGGATGAATTAATTGAGGATTTTGCTTTCTTTACGGATTGGATGGAAAAATATGAGTACATCATCCAGCTGGGAAAAGAAGTGCCTCTAATTGATGAACAATACAAAACAGATGAATATATCATCAAAGGCTGTCAGTCCAAAGTATGGCTTTTCCCAGAAATAAAGGATGGAAAAGTGTATTTTACGGCAGATAGCGATGCGATTATCACCAAAGGCTTGGTCAGTTTGATGGTTAAAGTGCTATCTGGACATTCCGCCAAGGAGATCGTTGATGCCGATTTATATTTTGTAGATCAAATAGGACTGAAAGAACATTTGTCACCAACCCGGGCAAATGGTTTGCTATCCATGATTAAGCAAATGAAATTATACGCATTGGCATTGCAAGTAAAAGCATAAAAAGGGGATTATTCATCCCCTTTTTCTTAATACTATTTTAAATAGCTGTTCCCCTAAGCTTGAGATTTATTTTGAAATTATCCAATGAGCTCCTGAATAATGATCTTTTTCATTCTCATGAGCGCTTCATTTGCCCCCGGTCGCTGTAATAATGTTGCAATTTGTTCGGGTACGATCTGCCAGCTTACACCGAATTCGTCTTGGCACCAGCCACACATGCTCTCTTTACCTTTCTTCGTGATATTATTCCAGAAATAATCGATTTCCTTTTGATCTTTACAGAGGATGGTGAGTGAAATACCTTCGCTAAAGGTGAACATTTGGGGAACTCCGCTATCCATTGCCATGAGTGTAAAATCCCGGACTATAAATTGGGTATGTTGGATTGATCCGATATATTCACCTTCGGTGTATTTCATGACCCCATTGCTTCGGAAATCCTGAAATAATTCCGCATAAAATGCTAACGCTTGTTCGCAATTTCCTTGTTGTTCTCCGCAATACATTAGCGTCGGTACAATTGCCTGTTGGTTAGTATCGCTCAGTTTACCGAGGTATAATTGCCAATTGACGCCAAACTTGTCGGCCAACCATCCGTAATAAGGGCTCCAAGGGTAGGAGTTTAAAGGCATTAAAGTGTTGCTGTCCACAGCAAGTGAATCCCAGATACGATCAACTTCCTCTTTGCTTTCGCAAATGACCATAAATGATATGGATGGGTTGGGTTTGAATATAGGACCTCCATTTATTCCAATAAATTTCACGCCATTTAGGACAGCTTCAACCACGATGGGAGAGCTGTTGCTAATATGGCTGCCGGGGAAGGTACCAGCGTAAAGATCAAAGGCTTCCTGTGCGTTTTGATCGAACCAAATGGATGGGATAATTGAATTATTCATCTTTTTTTTGTTTTAGCATTCACCTATTTGTATTTGTCGTTTAAGCCCTTTTTAGCGAGGACCAACGGTTTAATTTTTTCAATACGTGATTGTTTCGTTTTTTCTTGCTTCGCCTCATCAATGTACTCGATATATTCTTTCCGCCTTCCCGGTGTTAAAGCCTGGAAACTTTCCCCAAAGGTCGGATCTGCCTGCAGAGCTTCGAGTAATAGACCAGCAGGGGCCTTCGCAGGAGTCTTTGTAGGTTTAATTTCCTTGCCTTCATCGATTGTCTGGATAGATTCCTGAATATAAGCTTTAATCTTTTCGGGGTCCATCGCGTTGGCATCTTCAAAACGCCATTGGCGTAAGGCTTTAGTTTTTCCTTCGGAGGCACTGATGAGATGTTTATCCCGATCGACTAAGAATACACCATTATAAAACCAGAGGGAAAAGAAATTTTTAAAACCACCCCAACCGATGACATTTTTCCCTTTATGGGTATAGATATGGCTCCCCCATTTGAATTCCTTTTTTAAGGAAGTTTGCTGGATGATTTGCTGCATGAGTTCTTCAGCCTCCTGCCAGTTCCCTCGGCTTTGGTACCAATTAGGGCCTTGTTTGTCTTTAAGCTTATCAATATTGAAGTTGACTATATCGGTTATTATTTTAGTTGGAATCGGTTGATCCAAGGGAATTTGTATCGCGCCTTTTGTGGTTTTAAAATTTTTGAGTTCTGCAGCGAAGTGCTCTATAGCAGCAGGTCCTGGATAGAGGCCCAAATGGTTTTTATTCATCGCAAAATGGATGATATTGCCCTTGTATCTGAAGGTAGGCATTTGATAGGAGATGGTTTCATCGGCAGAAGGAGGGACTAGGCCAGCGATAAGCTGTCTCACCTTGAGCAGATATTCTTTTTTCTCCCCATCAAATTGATTGATATATTCGTCTATTGTTGCGATGCTCTTTGTCATAATTTGTGTTATTCTTTGATTCTCGTATACTTATTTTCAATAAACTGTATCGTTTCGGACATAAGCTGATGGAGTATTTCTATATTAATGTCGCTTAATCTCTTGATGTATATGCAGGCTTTGCCTATTTTAAATTTCCCGAGCTGATCGACTAAATGTCGATGCTCATCGGCACCGGTAAATACATAAAGGGAGATTGCTGATTTTCGGGGGCTAAATGCGATCAAAGGAGCATAGCCTTCGTGCCCACTTGCATAGGTATAATGATAGTTTCCAAATCCGATGATAGTTGGTCCGTACATTCTAGCTGGCTCACCCGTTGTGGTTTCCATTAATTGGATCAGTGTTGTACTATCGATTTGTTTTTGTGGGTCGTCAACTGTTTTTATAAAGTCTTGGACAGATGCTTCGGTATATGCCGTTTTATTTTTTGCCATATATAGTTGTTGTCTTTGACGGATATTCGGATAACCTTAATTGAATATATTGTATTTGAAGTAATTCGATGAGCAGCTATTTTTAGAGAGAACTATTTTTGGAACATAAAATCGAAAGCCCCAGTTCTCAAATTGATATCATATTCTAGATACGCTTTCATGCAAGCTAAAAAGTTGGCCCAACCCTCTGTTTGTCTCATCATTATTAAAATTCCATCTGCATCATTGTTCATCTCGTGTTCTGTAATCTTTATGACAGTCGCGTTTTCTCCGAATGTGGATAGTGCGATTTCTACCAGTTGATTGGGAAGCCCCCCACTCCAGTCAAAAGAGATATATGAATTGCGGCTGATGATTTTTCCTGTCACGGGAAAACTGTCAGGAAATTCTGGAAATGTCCATTCTACCGTTTTATCTGTCTCTAGACGTCCAGTCGAAGATTTTATAAAATAGTGATTCATTTTATTGGGATCTACAATAGCCTCAAAAACTTCGTTGATTGGTTTCTG
This sequence comes from Sphingobacterium multivorum, assembly GCF_039511225.1. Classification (NCBI taxonomy): domain Bacteria; kingdom Pseudomonadati; phylum Bacteroidota; class Sphingobacteriia; order Sphingobacteriales; family Sphingobacteriaceae; genus Sphingobacterium; species Sphingobacterium multivorum. The sequence goes on along the minus strand of NZ_CP154261.1, from coordinate 4,858,336 downwards.
AATTTGGATGCTGGCTTTGGCGGTTAGTTTTTCCATATTAATTTAAAGTTTTAGACAAATATTCAATAAATACTGATAGCTTGTATCTGGTTACGTTAAAAATATTGAAAAAGATCTTTTTGTGACCATGGACCAATCTAATTGTCCAAATCACTGTTTATTTATTATAAGATGTATAGATTATATAAACACCTTATTGAAGAATAGGTTTTCATTTTGGGGACCCGGATCAATATTTCCCCTAAAATGAACGAATTGTACACTTATAAAATGTAGTTTTGGCGTATTTTTGACTATAGTTAAAATTGATCCTGCATTCCTTCCGTTAGGTCTCGAGGAACTATAATCCAATAAATTTAGAAAGGGTATCCGTCTGAAATCTTTCAGGTTGTATTTGCCGTCTTCATAAAACCAACGTTATGTTTAAAATCAAGTGTTTTTTTCTTTTTATGTTTTCTTTAGGCGTTTTTTTTTCGAGCGCACAGACTAAAAATGTAAATGAAGGCAATGAGGCTTCAAATATGTTTAATGATGCGACAGCACGTGATAAAAATGCGATTGTTGAGGCGGAAACGGGTTGGTGGAAACAAGCCGCATTAACTCGTGAACAACGCCTGGAAAAATGGAGGGCAGCCTCATTTGGTATGTTTGTTCATTGGGGTGTTTATTCCCAATATGGAAATATTTGGAAAGGGAGGCCGGGAGGGGGCTATGCGGAGCATTTAATGCGTGTGATGAAAATCCCACGTAGTGAGTATCTTGATTCAGCACGTCGATTTAATCCCCTAAAGTTTAATGCGGAGGAATGGGTATTGTTGGCAAAAAATGCAGGGATGAAATATTTTATTATTACGGCTAAGCACCATGATGGCTTTGCGATGTTTCCTTCTGCATTTTCAAGTGACTACTCATTGTCAAGCACTGCATTTAAAAGCGACCCATTGGCGGAATTAGCAGCTGCCTGCCATAGACATGGACTTTTGTTTGGCTTCTATTATTCGCATGCTTTTGACTGGGAGCATCCGGATGCTCCCGGTAATGACTGGGATTACAGTAATCCAGGCGGAGATAAATTGTTGGGCGGCACAAATTGGTTTGACAAACATCCTGAATGGTTGACAAAGGCTCGGCATTACGTAGATCAAAAGGCGATTCCACAGATTGATGAACTTATTCAGCGCTATCATCCGGATTTGTTATGGTTTGATACACCGCATAAATTGCCACTGTCTGAAAACCTGAGAATTTTAAAGGCTATTCGAACAGCTGATCCGAATATCATAGTCAATGGTCGATTGGCACGTACTGAGGAAAAGAATTACGGCGATTACCTGAATACGGCAGATCGACCTGAGGAATATTATCCAGTTGCTTCTGGCGCTTATTGGGAGGCCATACCAACTACAAATGAATCCTATGGTTATTCGTCGACTGATAAGAGCCATAAACCGACAGCGCATTTTATCAAACTCTTAGCGAAGGCTAAGGCCATGGGGGGGAATATTCTAATGAATATTGGCCCCAAGGGTGACGGAAGCATCGACAGCGCTGATGTCGCTATTTTAAAGGGATTAGGTCGGTGGATGCGGGGGAATAGTGAAAGTGTCATTGATGTAGCACCATCTCGCTTACCCCGTCAGCCCTGGGGAGTCATTACTCAGCGTAAAAATACCCTGTATTTACACGTGTTTGAGCGCCCTCAACGGAATGATCTGATTGTCGGCGGATTGATTGCTAAGGTTAATTCGGTTTCGTTATTGTCGGGAGAAACTATCGGAAAATATAGGTCCGACAAAAATGGACTGCATATTCCTATAGATCAAATTGCTTCTGAGGAGGATGACCTGGTAGTAGTGGTGCAATTGAAGGATAGCATAGCTAATCCAATAAATCCTAATTTAATGTATGTGGATCATAATGTCAATAAAAATCGGCTACTGACCTTTTATGCAAAACAGATCGGGAATCCGATGAAGTTTGGGGACGGTAAAAAGAATCGCTATTATGTGACGGGCTGGACTAGGTTAAGTCAAGGGTTAAGATGGGACACCCATGTGTTAAATGGCGGACGCTTCAAGGTGGCTATACGGTATGTGAAAGATATTGTAGGTACAGGAGGGAAACTGAGCTTGAATTTAGGGGGGAAGAATATTGATTTTACAATAGATGCGTCTTCTTCCGTTGGTTTGCGTGAAAATCAGCTTGAATTAGGTACGGTGGCATTGCTAAAGGGCAAGCAAATCATTGAATTACGTGCCCATACTATAGCGGGAGCAGAAATGGTGAAGTTTTTGGAAGTCATATTGCTTCCGGATCACTATGCTGCCTCAATGGCACGATCAAAAAAGGATTGTTATTATCCTGCTGCAGATTTCGAGCAGCTCAGCATGGCAATCCAAAAGAAATATAAGTTTGAAAGCTATCAGAAACCCATATTGGCAGGCTACTCTTATGGGCAACGCTGGCCTATGGCTCGATTGCCCAAGCCTCGGCAGGTACTTTTCGCGGGGGGATTGCCTTAGGCTTCTGTCCAGATATCAATATTGCCAAACCACTCTGTAAGGGCAGTGGATTATCTTCCCATATCTTAAAGCCTGGAAAAAGTTATTACCTGGATCGTAGCGAAAAATTGGCCGCTCCGTTTTGGGTACTTAATGGTGTAAAAGATCAGACCTGTCCCTTTAACGCAACGGCAGATTTCCTTAAAGGGATATAAAATGTTCAATTGGTCAGCCTGCCCAAAGTAGGGCATGGTTTCTCGATTGCCGATAATTGGTTGCCTCAGTTCGGGATGGCTTTTCAAAAGTTGCTGATGGTGGACCCTTGAGAAGATCAATTTTTGGTAATTGCCACAATTTCTTGATGATAAGATGATAGAGATAAATATTAAAACTGAAATTTCCTAATACCAGCCTAAAGCTAAAAACAATTTACAATCAGTTTTTAGACAGTAATTAGTCAGTCATTATTCAGTTTATACTGAACCATCACTGAGCAAGCACTGAACGATCACTGAACAAGCACTGAACAATCATTGTGATAAGAACGAACTTCGTCCCTACTTGATCCTAATTTGTTGAAGCTAAAAATTAAAAAAGAAAAGGACCGCGCTTAGGTAACGAACGATCGTTATTGTGGAATAATAGAACATTTTGGATTGTAGATTAACATATTCCGATCAAACCCTACCGACACTTCCTTCAAATCCTGATATTCCTAAACAAAAAAAGCTAATCTTACGATTAGCTTTTCTTTTTGTGATCCCGCTGGGATTCGAACCCAGGACCCATACATTAAAAGTGTATTGCTCTACCAGCTGAGCTACGGAATCCTTTCTGTTTTTGAAAGTGATGCAAAGGTAGAAAAATAAGTTATTTGTGCAAAATGTTTTTATCTTTTTTGTTGATAAAAATTGTAACTATTTAAAAATTACTGAATTATTTTTTATTTAAAAAGCCTTTTAAAACACTTGCGGATAAGTTGGGTCAGTATAGAAGCAGTTTTTTAGAACGAGGATTCGTGTTTTAAGGTAGAATGGCCATAAAAAAAGTCAGCTAATTGCTGACTTTTTTTATGCTGTAGGGTTGTATTGATACATTATTCAGTTACCACACCCATTTTGCTAAACTTATCAATTCTTTCAGTAACTAATGTATCGCTATCTTTAGCCGTCAATTCTGCAAGATCTTTCAGCAACTGGCTTTTTAGATTAGCCGCTGCTGCCGCAGGATCCTGGTGAGCACCGCCTAGCGGTTCAGGGATAATACCATCAATCAATCCGTTGCCCAACATGTCTTCTGAAGTCAATTTTAATGCCTCAGCGGCTTTTTCTTTGTGATCCCAGCTTCTCCATAGGATGGAGGAACAAGATTCAGGTGATATGACCGAATACCAGGTATGTTCCATCATGTAAACTCTGTTTCCAACACCAATACCCAAAGCTCCACCTGAAGCTCCTTCACCGATAACAACGCAGATGATCGGAACTTTCAATACAGCCATTTCCATGAGGTTGCGCGCAATCGCTTCACCCTGTCCGCGTTCCTCAGCTTCAAGTCCTGGATAAGCACCCATCGTATCAATTAGAGTGATCACAGGCTTATTGAACTTTTCCGCCATTTTCATTAAGCGTAATGCCTTTCGGTAGCCTTCAGGATTGGCCATTCCAAAATTGTGATATTGACGCTCTTTGGTGTTTTTACCTTTTTGATGACCGATGATCATAACGGCATTACCATCGATAGAAGCCATACCGCCGACGATCGCTTTATCATCCTTAACGGTTCTATCACCATGCAACTCGATAAATTCGTCGCAGATAGCTTCTATATAATCATAAGTCTGAGGGCGATCTGGATGGCGTGACATTTGAACGTTCTGCCAACCTGTTAAATTGCCGTATATTTCTTTTTCAGTAGAAGCAAGCTTTTCTTCAAGCTCACGAACGGTTGCGCTCATGTCAACTTGAGTCTTTTCGGCAACTTGAGTTACCTTTTCAATTTGCAATTGCAAGTCTGCAATTGGCTTTTCAAAATCAAACGTGGTTTTCATATATCTATTTTATGAAAATATTCAGAGGGCTAATTTAGCGCATTTTTTCTGAAATTAAAATTAGGGAGGATAATATCATTGGAATTCCTTTGTTACATTTGCGTTATAATCGTACTGGTGGCTTAGTTTTTGATTGTAGGCCTGTGAAAAATGTTGACTTATGCTGAAAAAATATTTTTACTTTCTTTTGTTACTGATCTTACCTACTCTTGTTCGGTCAGAAAGTTATCCTGAGGTTTTATTTGACAATAGTGTTATCAACGGGAGTTATGCGAAGAGTATCACTCATTATACCGGTGAATCATGGATTCAAAACGTGAGCTATAGCCTTCCGGTTTCCGATAGTTTGTTTTTTACGCCAGGCAATTCGCTTTCTTTGCGGTACGTTTCTTCTCCTAATGGTAAATGGGAGGCAAGTATTTTAAACGACAAACAGAAATTTCCCTATTTAATTGCCAAGGATGATCATCTAACTTTTAAGCTTTTTATTCAAAGCAATACTGAAAAGGGACAATTGCCAAAAGTTACCTTACAACAAAACGACACGAAGACAAATGCTGTGGATATCGCAAATTATATCGATGATTTTGCTTATGATACCTGGCTTAATGTTTCCATTCCAGTCAATAAATTTGGAGGAATTTCATTAGGGAAGTCTGTTTCGGCTTTAATACTTGAACAGAATGGAACTGCCCTGCAGACAAATCAATTATTTATCGATCAAATTGAGTTTTTGCCCAAAAACTATCCAAAGGTAAGACTTTCATCAGCAGCTATCTTATCGAAGATCAGTTTCGTAGATAAACAAGTTGAGCTGGTTTGGCAATTGCCGCTGACACCAAGTATCCGCTATGTGAAAATCTACCGTTCGGAAGATAAACTCAATTTTCAGCCGATAGCAATTTTACCCATCTATGTACAGAAGTCGCTGGATAGGGTGAATGAATATAATAAATCTTATTATTACAAAATAGCCTGGGTAGATTATAATTATGTTGAATCTCCATTTTCTGAGGTTAGGGAGGTACAGACAAAAAAGGGGACGGATAAAGAGATGTTGAATTTTATCCGAAATGCTCATGTGAATTATTTTATAGACAACTATGATGTGAATAGTGGTATGTTTCTACCTGATCGAGGCAATAGACAGGCTATTGTATCAACAAATGAAACCGGCTATGCGATCTTGGGTTTGCTCGTGGCAGGAGAGAACAACTTGATCTCGCGACAAGCTCTTTTGGTCAGGTTAACACGGATTGTGAAATTTTTGAGTAGTGCACAACAACATCAAGGGGTCTTTACAGCGCTTTACGATGGCCGTTCAGGGGTACCTTATTATCGCGATTCAGTTCCAACGTACGATTTGCGCGGTACCTCCCATATTATGGAATCGCTTCTGATCGCCCGACAATATTTTTCTAAAGAGGATCCTGAGGAACAGGCCTTGAGGAATACTATTACGAAGCTCTGGGAACGCATAAACTGGAATTATTTTACGGACGCACAGAATCCTGATGTACTTTGGAATAAGTGGTCTCCAGTAGACAGTACAGCTAGATCGAGGCCTTTGGGGGGATTTAACGAGAGTCTGGGTACTTACTTGTTGGCGATGTCTTCACCTACCCACCCTTTAGCGATTTCAGCTTATATCAACGGATTTGCAACCAAACATAAAGGTAACGAATTGTATTTTGGGGATGACTTCAATGATTTGGCTCCTGAACTCAAAATGAAATTAGATGATTCTTTGGCGCGTTCAATAAGTGCAAACCCTTTAATTGGCGACACTGGAAATGCCGGAGTTTCGATCTACTCCGACGATAAAGTTATTTTTGCCAAGAATATTGCCGGCGGTAGTTTAAATGAATCGTTAATGGCTGTTTATCGTCCCTTTTTGATTATGGATCCGAAAGGAAAAGTGGATGACTTTGTCGATTACAAGAAATATTTGTCGAATTATATTTTGGCCTATAAACGTAGAGATAATGAAATGAGCATAGGGACGCGATTTACAGATATTTGGGGCGTCGAAAATGTGGAAGATACGTATCAGCGATATTTGGTGAATCCTGCGATAGCTATTGCAGCCTACCCATTTGAAAAGGAGATCGGTCTAAAAGCATTACGTAAGTTTTACGAAGAATACGCCGATGTGTTGTTCACGCAATATGGTTTCAGAAGCTGGATTGATATTAAAAACAACGATGTTTCTGAAAGCTATCGTGCGAGGAATCAGGCAACGATTGCCGTAATGATCGAGAATGCAAATTCAGGCATGATCTGGAAATTGTATGAGAATATTCCTGAGGTAAAAAAGACTTTAGAAAAAGTATATACCAAGAAATAGATTTGTTACGTTAGTTATGGCGTAGAAGGGATGTTATATTGGACTTTTTTCGCTATATTTACTTGCTTAAATCGATATTAAATACGTTAGAAACGACATGCTTAGAAAAATTAATTTGGGGATTTTAACCTTATGTGCAAGTTTATCGTTATTTTCCTGTAAACAACAAGCTATTGTAGTCAATCCGGGTGCTGTTGTAACAAAAGATGGAACTGATGATGGTTTGAAAAATGTAAAGAAGGATTTTAATGATGCGAAAAGAACTGATGAGGGGATTAAGTTTAGTATATCGTCCGATTTATTGTTTCCAACAAACTCTTCTTACCTATCTGAGAAGGCAAAAACTGAAGTTAGTAAATTAGCGTTGATCTTGAAAGAAAGTAATAATAAGATTAAAGTTGATGGGTATACTGATGCTACGGGTACTGTTGAGTATAATCAGTGGCTTTCCGATAAAAGAGCAGCTTCTGTTAAGAAGTTCTTAGTAGATTCAGGTGTTGCTGAATCGCGCATCACGGCAAAAGGTTTCGGTCAGTCAAATCCAGTTGGCGATAATAAAACTCCGGAAGGACGTCAAAAAAATAGAAGAGTGGAAGTTACTATTTTAGATAAAAAATAGTTTATCAGACCAATTTTTAATATAAAAAAGCGTGGTATTTAAGATATCCCGCTTTTTTTATGCAGTTATATCGCGGTTTTAAATCGTTGTATAGGGGCTCCCCAAACGAGATAATTTAAACAGGAGATATCGGAATGAGGCTCGCGCCGTGGAGATTGTTTTCGATAAAGTACGAGTCTAAGAGAAATAGCGTTGAAAAAGATGAATGTAGAAGACGAAGATCATAGACAGCAGCCAATTTTTCGGGAAGCCATGTGGTTTTGGTTTGTTTTAGGTTGGATAAGTTTTGGTGGAACAACTGGTCATGTGACCATTATGCACGATTTTTTGGTCGAAAAGAAAAGATGGGTAAGCAACAGGAAGTTTTTTCAGGCTCTCAATGCCTGTATGTTGTTGCCGGGACCTGAAGCGCACCAATTGACGATCTATTTAGGATGGAAGCTGCACGGATTAAAAGGAGGTGTGTTGGCGGGACTATTTTTTATTGTTCCTTCACTTCTCATTATATTTGGACTCAGTGCACTATATGCACACTATGGCAACAAAGCCTTGCTTATTGCTTTATTTTCGGGTTTAAAACCTGCAGTTCTAGCGATCATTATATTTGCAACCTTTCGGGTGGGGCAGAAATCTCTTGTCAGCATATGGCATTATATGGTCGCATTGGCTGCCTTTCTGCTATCGTATTTTGCTGAGGTTCCAATGCCCTGGATTATTGTGGGGGTGATCGCTTTCGGTCTACTACGCTATGCAATCTTGTCAAAAACTTCCAAAATAAATGCCCATCATGAAAAGGAAGATAAGCAGCTCGAATCGGCTTATTATATCAATACGCTCGAAAAACGGCCCTCCATATCTTACCGTCATATTTCTCTTCAGGTTCTGCTGTTTTTCTTCTTATGGTTGATTCCGCTGTCCATTTTACTGTTTTTTACCATCGATACGGAATTTTGGAAGACACTTTCTTTTTTGTTTACAAAGTCTGCTTATTTGACGATTGGAGGTTCTTATACAGTCATTCCCTATGTTGCGGCCCTTGTGACAGAGAAATTGTTTTGGCTTTCCAAGAGTCAGATGATAGATGGATTTGCGCTTGCAGAGACAACTCCGGGGCCTTTAGTGGTCGTTTTGGCCTATGTTGGTTTCATGGCAGGCTTCAATCATTTTCATCAGTCCTATTCCATGGCAGCACTAGGTTTGATCGCTACAGCATATTTTACCTTTTTGCCAAACTTTGCCTTGATTTTTGTTGGAGCACCACTGATCGAACGGACCCAAAAAAATGCATGTATACAATTTATTCTGTCTTTAGTAACTGCATCGGTCGTTGGTGTAATCGTTAATTTAGCTTGTTATTTAGGGTTAGGAATTCTTTTTCCAAGTAGGGTCAGTTCTTGGTATGCCATTGAGCCGATGGCTTTGGTCTGGTTGCTATTTTCACTTTTTCTTTTATTCAACTATAAAATAGGCATGTTGAAACTTATACTGTTAAGTTTGGCCTACGGCTTTCTCTTATTTTTATGGCGATAAAATAAAAATGTCCATCGACTGATGAGCGACGCAAGCAAGTTTATTAAAGATTGAAGGGAGTTCAGTGAATTTGATATAGCTATTAGAGATTACACACGTGCATAAACAAGAAAAGCTCATCGTTAGATGAGCTTTCTTGTACGGAACATGGGAATCTACTAGAACACCTAGAAGAAATTTTAACCGAAATTAGTGGTATAATATAGTTATGCATGGCAATTGAGATAATTTTTTTTCGAGCATTTGTTAATGTACATGTATAGCTTATTCAACTACTTTTTTTAATTTGTCTACATATTTATATTATATAAATATGTAGGGAATTAGTAAGTCTTCATAATCTGCTTATTGATAATAATCTTGTGGAAAATGCTATTCGTCCTGTCGCGCTAGGCCGTAAAAACTACCTTTTTGCAGGAAGCCATGAGGCAGCACAGCGGGCTGCAATGATATATTCTTTTTTTGCTATCTGTAAAAAACACAAGATAAATCCTTTTCAGTGGATAAAATATGCCCTGCAGAATATAGCTTCCATAAACCATAAAAAACTAAACGAGCTTTATCCCCAAAACTTCAAGAAATCAGAAGGTATGTAGTTCATAGGCCGGATACGAAAGGGCAGATATGCACGGGGCCTATAAGCAAGTGACATCTGGTACCACCAGAAGCATTAAGGCTACTTACCGATCTCAGCCACCAGTATCCTAATTTCTGCAAGCGCTTTTCTGCCAATTCTTTGAAATAGGGCAAGCTCGTTAAAGGAACTTGAAGAAAGAGCTGCGACAGTACTTATACCGTTCTTATAGAGAATATTTATTGTCCTGTTCCCTAGCTTACCTTTCAATTCCCAGAGATCTGCACCCCTGATATGGGACAATATGAAATCATTGTCTTGCAATAGCAGCCTTAGCTTCATGGATAGTCTGGTTAGCGAATCAAGATCCATTGAGCCAAGGTCAATCCTTTGTTTTTTTCCATTAATGAAAATATCTATTTCAAGCTCTTTCATCGGAATTGATGGTTATTTGTAAAGAATTGTTTAAATGTAGCAGTTTGTTTTTTTATACGTCCTGATAAATTTTTGCATAATTTCAGATTTTTGTACCATTTTCAGAAATTTCTTCTACCAACTATTATATTTCCTCGACATTTCGTTTTTAAGGATTGGTAAATCACCTATTTCAGAAATGGAAAATGAAATTTAAAATGTTTATTTGGCTAAAATAAATATGATACCTACGGTAAAAAAAGTCAACTGTTTGGATCTTTTTAATCTATTTTATATAGCTTTTCTCTAGCTGTTTGTTTTGTCTTGATAATAAGTCGACATATAAAGGTTTCGTATAATCACTTGGAGCATTCCCATGAGATGAAAACCGATCCGTATATATTGTTGCAAAAGGATCAATGTTTTTGAGTTTGTTATATACCTCAAAGCTAACTTCTCTATTTATTTCTTCATCATTTGTTGCATAAACCATTGTCAATTTATGATTTACTTTATTAGGATGTAAATCAAAATATGTTGAATTGACATTGTTTGGATTTATCAATCCACCCCCTGCAATAATTCCTGGAAACTTTTGTAAAGTTTGAAGTGAGAAATTAGTGGATGCACAATTTCCAATTATAAATATTTTTTCAGGATCTGTGGGATAATCTTTTTCTACGTTAGCTAATATTTCTTTGAATAGCTCCAATTTATGCTTTAGATCAATCCTTCCACCACAATCTGTCCACACTGCTATAAAGCCCAATTCATCCGCAATTGATTCTGTATCCAATAACCATCTTGATAAAGTATTCCTGTAATGCGCTTCCCAATTTCGAGTTTCGGTCTCCGAATCTATAAGTAAAATAAAAACAGGTGATTTTTTCGTATTAGATACTTCTTTAGGTACATGAACTGAATAATAATTATATCCTTGCCAAAAATTTGAGTAGTAGCTTTTTAAAAAAAATGGGGAAAATGAGCTATTACCAGATTTTGCATTGGCAATTGCCTTTTCCAATTGTATTAAGCCTGGAACCCTTAGACGATTCCAATATTCAACTTGGTCATCAAAATCATTACTGTCTCTTCTTACATCCATATAAAGTCTTCGAATGATACCATCAATATTTAATCGCTGTTCCACAGAACAGTTCTCGATTCCAGCATACATTTGTTTTAAGCTATCCAGATAATGATCAATATTTCCAATAAAAAAATCTTGTGAAAACTTTCTTTTGTCTACGAGCATTTCACACGTGTAGAGGCCTGATGGTAATCTGTATTTGGATAGATCGATCGTCATATTACCATTTTTTCGGTCAACAGATGACTCACCAGTAATCTTTAAAGAGTCATCTTTCGAACTAAGAATTTTAAATTTAGTTTTATCATTACTAAATGGTCCAGTATAGAGTTTTAAAGTATGACCTTTGTCAACCAAGCTCCTTCTGAGGAAATATTTAACATAACTATCAGCAAAAATTTTTTTTGATGTTTCTAGATTTGAAATATCAACTTCAAATTTCCATTGAGGAGGAATGTATTTTTTGTCTGATACCGAGAGTTTGACTAACAGAAAATTTTCCCCCTTTTTTAATGTAACTGGTAAAAAATCTTCCCTATAAAAATTTCGGCCTCTTTTCCATTCTATATTATAAATCTCTACTCCATTTAACCAAAATTTAGCACTTTGATATGCACTAATGTTTAGAGCAACTTGGCAATCACTTATACTGTTAATTGTTGTAGCCAAATAAGCGGTCATAGGGGGGGATATATCTATTGTTTCCTCTAAATCAAGTATATGAGATGAAATGTTTATAGGTTTAAAAAACTTGGAAGAATCTGTCCCTGATACCTTTCTTCCCAATAAATTAAAATCCTCTATATTCAAAATTTTATTTTCAGGATAGCCATACTGCTGAATTAAATCCTCATCAATCCTCTGTAAGGTGGGAAAGGTACTATCTGGTAAAAATGGGGCTATAATCATCCAGTTGTTTATTCGTATTAACGAATCTGAATCTTTGCTTAATGAGTTCATATCGATATTGTTTAAAATTTTCGATCTTGAACAGCTTGAAACGACAACAAAAAAAGAAAATATTATATTAAGGATAAGTTTCATCTTTACTAAAAAATATTATAAATAGTTGTAATGCTCTACTATAAAAACCTTTTGTCTATATAATTTATGTAGCTTAATAATTTAAATTTTTTTGATTATCCAATAATTACGATTATATCCCTGTTTGGTAGCGATAGTTCAGGTCAAATCAGACTGCTGAGACTCAATCATACATCAAAAGTTCCATATGGGACATAAAAAAACTCAAGATCTTTCTTATCATGAATTTGTTGACAGCAGCCATTTTGCAATAAGATGATCTGTGTTGCAATATTTAATAAGTGAGAGTAATTATGGTCCGATATGATAAATCCTTTCGTTTTCTTGAAGCGTTCTATCAATTCTGTAATAAAAACCATGTAAATTGGCTCAATACCGGTAAAGGGCTCGTCTAAAAGCAAAAAGTCGGTAGGTTGAGATATTAACAGCCAAACTTCGAGATAACGCAGTTCCCCACCAGATAATTGATAAACCTTTTTGTCCTCCAGCGATTGTATACGTTTATCCGCCATAAGCTCTTTTTTAATCTCTTTGTTATCGACTAAAAGGCCGATTAAGTTTTTTACTTTCTCTTCAGTAGGAAGGAAAGAAGATTGGGGTAAATAACCAATTTTTCCTGTTAAATAAGCTTTTTTAGTCCTTTTCCCATTGATTAGTATATAACTAAATTTGGCTTCTAAAGACCCAAATATAATCTTCAAGAACGTGGATTTTCCACTGCCATTTCTTCCAAGCAGGGCAATAATATCCCCTGTATGGCATTTCAAGTAGGCCCCATTGATATTTTGTTGGTTTTTATGATAACTGAATTGAACTGAATCTACATATAACTCTTTAACATCCATAGTATATTAGCAATTAAGTAAAAGACCATTAACAAAATAATATTAAATATGAAACCTATTAGGTATAAACGGATAAGGGAAATTCCTAGATTGAAATATAAATATTTTGTGCGTTCTCCGAAGAAATGAAAAATTAGGATTGTTATGGCGTAACCAAAGGTTGCAAAGAAAAAAGAAAATGCCGTTAAAAGCGGGAACCTAACATATTCAACTAAACCTGTGGCCAAAGCACCAAATAAAAGTGAAAGACTACAATTAATCCAAATAATTTTTCTTATAAAATAATAATATGGTTTAACTTTCATCTTTTTAATATTATGTTAGTCAGATTTGATGTATAGTCAGAAAAAACTATCTCAGATCACAATATTTAGAGATTAATAATCTCTTTTCTTTTTCTTTCGAATGGGATCGCATTCCCTTTTGGAGTTAATAATTGTACTCTCTCTTTTATTTTTTCTAAAGCCTTGTATTCTTTAGACTCATTATAAAAATGAGCTATTGCTGAATAGAAATCAATTTCATTTGGGAATGAACTTAATAAAAATTTATACTCTAATTCAGCAGCTCGGATATCATTCATTTTAATATTGGCATTCGCTAGTTGTAAATAGACATCCTTATGAGGATAGAGTAATTTTGCTTTTTTGAAATAGTTTATTGCTTTGACGTAATCTTTATTTTGCAAATAGCGAGTGCCAATATAGTATAAAAAATAACCATCATTACTAAGAACTGAAGTTAACTCCCTTAATTTAGCTAGTTGTAGGTGATCAGAATAAACTACCGAATCTCTCCAACTAATCAAGGCACAATACGTTCTTTGGACATTAAAAATAAGAATGATTGATGTTAATATAGAGATTGTTGATAATAATAGAGTCTTATTTTTTGTTAAAGTTGAAATAGCATTATTACTGACTGTTGAAAGATACGTATTCACTGTAAGCGCAAAAATCGCAACTATTATTGCTTTAAAGGGGATAAGTGAAAGTGGGTAAGATGTTAATCCGCCTAAGATTAAAATACAAAGCATTAAAAGAAGTTCAAATGCAAAAGTTCTTTTTTTTGGATCTATGGAGCTTTTAATAATTGAGTAAAGCATTTTAGTAACAATGAATAATAGTAGAAGAAAAATGGATAGACCTAATATGCCATCCTCCACCAATAAATGAAGTATATCATTAAATGCAAAACGAATATCACTAATAATCGATCCATACCTTTTGATATTCTCCAATGATTGAAAGTATTCATGTTGATGGTTTAAAAAACTATATGCAAAATTCCCTTCTCCTATTCCGAATAGAGGATTGTCTTTAATTATACCAGATGAAATTTTCCAAATTAATATTCTTCCGTTTGCCGAAACAGGTTTTAAGTTATAGAGATGAATGCCTATAGGAATTATTAGTATTAAAAACGGTACCAAAACCTTTTTAATAATTGGCCGATGTGTTTTCCTATATCGCACAATTAGAAAAATGATTGTGGAAAGTAATAGACTTATCCAGGTTCCTCTCGAAAAGCATATGAAAATTAAGAAAACTGCAAATAATTGGATAATTACTAAAAAAATGAAAGCAAATATTGACTTTTTTCTATAAAATAGTGTATACATAATAGAGAATGGCAGACACATCGTAAGTAATAGACTATATGGCGCGGGATTGAAAAATGCACCTGTCACGGGAAAATAAAAATGAAAGGAAGGAAAAAGTTTGAAATATTGTAATAGGCCATAAATCACCTGAGCAATAAATACGGTCAAAACCATAAATCTAAATATCTTAATTGAAATTGTATGATACCGAAATCCAACTCTAATGCCTATATAACAATAGATAATTGAAGCATTTATAAGAATGCTCTTCGGGTAACCTTCAATTGGGAATTGAAAAAAGCTATTAAGAGAGCGATAAAGAAAATAAAGTATAACTAAAATGTCTACATAATTAACTTGAATATTAGCATCTTGGCCGAAGATAAGAATCTTACCAATTAATAGAAATATTAACGAACTTACTAACATAAAAAGAAGATCCTTTGACCAAAATAATCCATCAGGCAAATTAGCACTCGCAATAAGGGATGGAATAAATACACTTATTAAAGAGAGTATAATTGTTAGAATTATTGTATTTTTTGATCTAGACGTATTCATATTATGAACATGATGTATTTCGTTCCTTGTTCCAATAGGCTAAATGGCAGAAATGAAAAAAGCTTTAAAACTAACTTAATGTCTATTTAATATTTACATTCTTGCTGTTCCGCTAATGTAGAATTCGTCGAATTTGTTTTTAGTATTGCTCCTAATAACTATTGGAACATTTATTTTATCATTGTCTTTCATGTCTTTACCTGCTTTCAAAGTAAGATTAATATCTGCTTTTTCTCCAGGTGACACTTTCTTTCTATTAATAATTACATTTGTACAATGACAACCAGCAGAAACGTTTTCAATTAAAAGAGTATCGTTTCCTATATTTGTCAATTGAGTAATGATTTCTTTACTTTCTCCTATTTTGATATTACCGATTTGAAGATCTTCTGCTAAAAATTTAATATCGGCATTAGACTTGCAAGAAATAATTGAAAGAAAAATCATGATCAGATAAGTGCTACCTAATATTCTACTGTGTTTTTTTAATAATGAAGGTGATTCCATAAAGTAAAATTTTTATTTGTTAGATGATTAGCCTAGTAAAAGGCTAAAATTATGTACAAAGACCATCACAATGCCATAGATATAGTGTACCACAAGCATAACTTTGGAAACCACATGCAGGTCCTCCACATTCAGTACCTGCACTACACCAATCGCTTTGGGTTGAACAGTCACAATCTTCTACACCAGCTCTTGTTGTGCTTTTAATATTAACATTCGTCGCTGCTTGTTTAAATTCATCAAATGTTTTAAAAGAGAATATGTAAGCTAGTTGCTCTTTTGAAAATAGTTTAATAGCCCTTTCGCCCCATCGTATGGTAAATTCAATAGCATCTTGATTTAGCTTACTTCCTCTAATATATAATTCTGGTTTTAGAAATGGTTTTAGTTCATTTATCAAATGAATTTGGTTCTCATCAAGCTCTAATTCCAATATAACTGAATTTAACCTATTTTCAACGAATGAAATTTTCTCTTCATTGGATAATTGGTCAGCAAAACTTGCCTTTCTTGCATCCGATGTTTTTAAGGACATCATAGCTTTAGTTAGGTTTGAGTTACTTTCATCAGTGGTTTGAATGGACTGGCTTTCTTTGCTGCATGAACCAAGAAATAATATGCAACATGAAAGCAAAGTAAATAAAGATAATTTGTTCATAATTGTATTTAAAAATTAATAATGAAATTTGTTTAAACAAAAATTATTAAATGATATATTAAATACTACAATTATTTTGATGTATTGTGATGTTAAATTATCAATATCAACTTGTTTACAATCTTTTTTTTGTAAAAGCCTTTTTTTTATTAATCAATAAGTGGTAATCATTACATGAAAGTAAAATGGCTGAAATTAGATAGTTTCTTATGTAATAATTTTGAATGAAAAGTAGTCTCGGTACTAAGAAAAGATGTAAAGGATATTTATCTATTAAAAAGTTAAATAGCCCTATTTTACAATAAAGCCCATTTTAGTTCTAAATTTTGCACGTAAACCAATCTCATTTGGATTTCTGAGATCCGAGCAATATTTCTTAAAAACTGATAAGATCTCCTGATGAAAATGCTTCCGTTGAATAGAAATGCCCTGATTGAAGTCTGTATCATCTATCCATGCTAGTACAGGTTCTTTTCTTATATGTATTACTGATCTGTTCTTAGTCTGTGCTTGATGCAATAATCCACATCTTATTTGCTTATAAAAAATCTTTGATTTTGGGTAATTCGTAAAAAATGAATTTAATTTTGGAGATCGACGAAAAAAATTATGAAATGATCTTATGCTTTGGCTTTGCGGAGTTTTATCTATTCCGTGATAGAACTGTTGTAATGTCTCTATGATCATGCAGTCTATGGCCATAATTGCAAATCCGGAAAATGTATTGGAGTTGCTTGCACCTGGTTTTTCAAGTACAGCAATTTGATCAAAATATCTTCCATTCATTCGATCTTCGAAGATAGCTATTGCTTTTTCCCAATCGTTTAGATTATTGTCCAGATCTAGTGCTTGCCAATCAGATACAGAATATTTTTAGGACTTATCAAAGTTTGGTTTTTCGCCATACAGGATTTTAAATAGGGTTGATATTCGCCAAATATATTAAAACTAAAGGGATAAATAATCGGAAAATAATCTTTAACAACTCCCCGATACCTTGTCAAAGGAACCCATATTTACCTTCCAAATTTGCTTCTGTAAATAATTAAAAACTGAGTTCCAAAAAGTTGCTACGGGCACTTTTTCTTAGGAGCATTCTGGCCCACACGTGTGGGCAGCAAAGATGTATTTTCGTATACGGCTGCGCCCGTATCCGAAAAACTCTTTGCCGTCCTTGAGGCCAGGGAATTTGCTCGGAACTCGCAAATTCTGGAAGACAGAAGAAAAGGAGGAACATGTCACGTAAACAAATCAAAAATCAAGAAGATGTATTAACCGATCCCATTATTGTAAGGCTGAACAAAGCCCTTTTCGAAAAGCTGGTCAAGTTACAGCAGGTAGTGGGGCAAAGTCCGTTGGACAGATAGTCCGTGATATTCTTGAGAACAGGAAAATCAATTTCATTGTAAAGGATAGGACCATGAACCCAATTATGGAAGAACTGTCCATGATCCGTAAGGAAATCAAAAGCATAGGTGTCAATATCAATCAGCAGACTCACAAATATCACATTGCCAAATCGGCTAAGGAAAGGCAATACCATGAAAACAAAACTGCTAAAATATATGCCCAATTGGAACCTGAAATCATACGGCTTTTGACCATCGTATCACAACTAGCAGACAGATGGTTGCACGGATAAAAATTGGGAAGAGTATGCGAGGCATTTTGCGTTATAACGAAAATAAGGTTGAACTAGGTACAGCCAAATTGCTACTTGCCAATGGCTTTTCGGCATTCTTAAAGCTACTTGTTGCGGAGGTCATATGACGGCTGGATATAGTAAAGGTAAAATGAACTATTATTTGTATTACCGTTGCGTAAATCACACTTCAATAAATATTCCCGGAAAACTCTTGCACGAAAGATATAATCTTTTGATTGAACATTTAAGTTTTAATCAGCAACAGGTTAATGAACTGATCGGCTATATTAAAGATGAATTGGCAAAAGTAACGAAAGTACGATCTATAGAATTGAAGAGTAAAAAATTGCAATTGAAAGAAACGGAGACAAAGCTTGAGAGACTTGAAGATAAAGTTTTGAACGATATAATTAATGGAGAAACTTATCAGAAAGGGTATAAAAGGTTTTCAATAGAACTAGCTAGGTTAAAATCCGAAATAACTGATCTGTCCGTTGATATTGTTGGAAAGGTTAAAAAGCAGATAGAATTAATTCCACAATTGTTGAATATACCTGAACTATTCAAACGTGCTACAATCAACGAAAAACATTCGATTTTAAATAGGGTGTTCAAAGAAGGACTGACCTTTGAAAATGGGGATCATACCGAAAGTTTGGGGGGTAAAGTTTTTAAGCATACAGTTTCATTACTCTATATAAGAAGAATGTGGTGTCTCTTACGCTACGAAAGACACTCCTGAAAGCTTTGAGCTTTGCATTGAAAGATTCTGCTGAAGCATTGGTGCTTCTGTTGTCGAAGTAGTGTAGGATATATTGATGATGTGCTGCAATGGATCTTGCTACGCTCTCAAAAGAGGCGATGCCCGCATTCTCAACCTGATTATGCCACAGTCCCAGTTTGGTAAATGCTATCTTTTTGTCCCTGCATTTATTGAATATGTCCCCCAGGGCAATTCCAAGGTCATAAGCCAGCTTTAGTTTGGGAAACCGCATGAACAACTGTTCAGCTCGGTGTTTCTGATTTTCGGACCATCGGCCTAGATGCTTGAACAAGAGGTGTCTGGATCTAGCCAGTAGCTGTTTGAGCTTGTC
Source organism: Sphingobacterium multivorum (assembly GCF_039511225.1). Taxonomy (NCBI): domain Bacteria; kingdom Pseudomonadati; phylum Bacteroidota; class Sphingobacteriia; order Sphingobacteriales; family Sphingobacteriaceae; genus Sphingobacterium; species Sphingobacterium multivorum. The sequence goes on along the minus strand of NZ_CP154261.1, from coordinate 4,839,254 downwards.
TCCATTAGGCAACAACTCGGGTTCATATGGGATTCCTCCCTTTCGCGATTCCATTATCTTCTTGCTTTCCGCATCCAATACTTCCCAACGATACCTGATACGGAGTTCCTGCACTGCATCGTAAGCTAACTTTTGGACATGGAACCGATCGACCATACGCCTGGCATTCCTGAAACATCTACGGATTGCCTTAGCCATGTTCGGTGACATATCCATGGTCACCTCCTTTACCTTATTCCTTGAACGTAAAGGTATTCGCTCAAGAACAGTCATGATATCCTCAGTCTTTGTGCCCCTGATAGTTGCCAAAATCGTCCCTTTACGCCCTTTTGCCGATTTACTGCTAACAATGGTATATAATTCACCGTTGCTAAAACTGGTCTCATCGATGCTCAAGCGTTCGGAGATATTCCCGGGGAAAAGAGTCCATCGCTCTGCATGTGGCTTTTGGCCCCAATCATGGAAGTCACTGAGATGGTTCTTGTATTGATCCTGAAGTTGCTTGCCGTCCATCTGGAAGAATAATCCTACCAATTGGGCACTTACAGGATAGTTATCCAAATATCTTCTTTAAAAAAAGCCCGAATTCAGTTGTCATTCGGGTACCTTCACGGACCAGGTTCCAATCTCTTGTGATAATCTGTCCCGTATCTAAGACTGTCCAGCGACGGCGGCGGATATGTAATGTAACTTTCTGACCTCTAATGGGAAAGTCGGAAATCTCTGTAGAAGGCATAAAGCCCTTTGACTCCAGCTTGCTGTTCTCATAGCCTGTTGGAGAAATATTAAGCTCGTCTAAATAAATGTGGAGTTGATTGTCAACCTGATCGACTTCTAAAATCTGAAAGTATTCTAAAAGCCCTTCGGGCATCAATAGCGATAGTAATTTACGTTCGGCGTCTTGCAAGGGATATCTGTATTAAAGATGCTAAACTAGGAAATTTTTGATATTCCCCCAAGAAGTCTGCTTGATCCCAAAATGGTACGTTTAGAACACCCACGCTCAATCCTATTTTCCATCATAACTATCTGGCTATGAACAAAAAAGGCTTGCTCTTTGTGGAGCAAGCCATAGAAGGAAATTCGTTAATCCCTTCTTGTACCTAGGGCGGGAATCGAACCCGCACTCCCTTAACGGGAACAGGATTTTAAGTCCTGCGTGTCTACCAGTTCCACCACCTAGGCAGGTGAGCGAAAAACGAGATTCGAACTCGCGACCCCAACCTTGGCAAGGTTGTGCTCTACCAGCTGAGCTATTTTCGCATTGGAATTTTATTTCAATTTTTAAAAGAACCTTGCGTTCCTTTTTGGTGATGCAAATATAGAGCGAAAATTCAATATTGCAAAATATTTATTTACTTTCTTTCTGTGTTTTTTATAACTCCTTTGAATTCAGTATAGAAAAAATTAAATCACTCTCAAATCCGCGAGATAGTGCAAACTGATAAACTTTGTTTTTAACCGCATAGCGGTCCTTGCCACTAATCTCACGGAGTTTTTTGTCAATGATGTGATTTAAGATTTGTTCATATTCATCGAGATCGATTTGCTTAAATGCAATTTTTATCAATTGTTCGGATACCCGTTTTGCCTTGAGTGCCTGCTTGATTTTTACTTTACCCCAGCCTTTCATGCGGAGCTTTCCGTTACAGTAGGCAATAGCAAAGCGTTCTTCATTTAAAAAATTATCGGCGATCAAATTGGCCAAAATATTTTCGACTTCTACTTCGTGTAGTCCCCAGCTGTAGAGCTTATCGCGTACTTCTTGCTGTGCGCGTTCTTGATAGACGCAATAGCTTTCCGCTTTCAACTGTGCCTGATGCTGCGTTAATATCTTCTTATTTCTTTTTTCCTCGTCAAACATATTGTCAAAATTTCAAAAATAATATGAAATAACTAAAAAAATGTTCAGTTTTGACACAATCAAAAAATATCAGGAGAATGTACAAAATATCGGAAATCGCCCAGATTTTACATCCCAATCGCACATTTATCACGGATCCCAATTCTTTTGTCCAGCATTTATTTTACGACAGCCGTAAAATTGTCCAAGCGGACAACGGGATTTTTTTTGCACTTCAGAAGAATAGAGATGGCCACCGTTATATTAGAGAAGCTTATGATAAGGGAGTTCGTAATTTTGTGCTTCAAATCGATAGTGCACAGGAAATGGAGTTTTTGGAGGCTAACATTCTTTGGGTAGCGGATAGCTTGGTCGCTATGCAGGAACTGGCAACTTTTCATCGGAAGAAATTCGATTACCCGGTCATTGGAATCACTGGTAGCAATGGTAAAACGATAGTGAAAGAATGGCTTTTTCAGCTGATGTCTCCTGAATATAAGATCTATAGAAGTCCCAAGAGTTATAACTCTCAGCTCGGTGTGGCACTTTCGTTATGGGGACTATCCGATCAGTATAATCTTGCGCTGATCGAAGCAGGAATTTCAGAGAAAGGAGAAATGCAGCGCCTTGAGCAGATGATAAAACCAACCATGGGACTATTGACCAACATTGGTGTGGCACATAAAGCCGGTTTTAAATCGAAGGAGGAAAAGATTTATGAAAAGCTCGAGTTGTTTAAACATGTTGAAACCATGATTTTTCCGAATACTTACCTTGAAAATGTTCAATTGCCTTATCGGCCACGAAAATTTTCCTGGGGGCTTGATGAGGGGCTTTCTTTGGAGGTGTATTCCATCAAACAGGTCAACGACCGATTTACTATGGTAACCTTCTATTATACCGGGCGCACCTTTGCTGTTGAAGTACCGTTTGTGGATAAAGGAAATGTTGAGAATGCCATAAATTGTGTAGCGGTGATGCTACGTTTTGGTTATGAAAATGAAGTGATCGCATCGAGGATTAAAGAGTTGCAGCCTGTGGCGATGCGTCTTGAGTTAAAAAAAGGAAAAAAGAATAGCTCCATTATCGATGACTCGTATAGTAATGATCTGGATGCACTACAAATAGCCCTGGAGTTTTTAAATCAACAGGGCCAGCATCCGTTCAAGATGTTGATATTATCGGATATTCCCGGTGTTACTATCGAAGATGAAAAAAGCTTGTCCAAGCTGAGACGTTTGCTTAGTGAGTATCGTTTGGATAAATTGATATTGATAGGTGAAGTGTTGCCTAAATTGGCTGCACAATTTGATGTGCCTTCCATTTCATATAGCGATACTGCTGCTTTTTTGGCCGATATAAGGTCGCTTTCTTTTGAAAATGCGACGGTATTACTGAAAGGAGGACGGGAGTTTCATTTTGAACGTATCAGTCAGCTTTTGGTCGCAAAATCACATGATACAGTGCTTGAAATCAATTTGAATGCACTGGAAAACAATCTAAATGTATACCGCCAGTTGTTGCCGAAGCATGTTAAGCTGATGACGATGGTCAAAGCTTTCTCTTACGGTAGTGGAAGTTTCGAGATAGCAAATCTTTTGCAATTTAATCGGGTGGATTATCTGACGGTCGCTTTTGCGGATGAGGGGGTGGATTTGCGCGGTGCGGGAATCACATTGCCTATTGTGGTAATGAGTCCGGATGAAAGTTCTTTTGAGTCCATCGTTCAGTACAACCTTGAACCGGAGATTTATAGCTTTAGAATATTGTTTTCCTTCTTGAATTTTCTGAAAACGAAACAGATAACTTTCTTTCCGATTCATATTAAGATAGATACTGGCATGCATCGGTTGGGTTTTATGCCTGACGAGGTCAATCGTTTAATAGCTGTGTTGCGTACGGAAGCGGTTTTAGAGGTTAAATCTGCCTTTTCCCATTTAGCGTCTGCAGGCAATGAAAAGGACCGGGAATTTACACAGCGACAAATTGATCTGCTGGATGAGTTTACGAAACGTCTGGAAAGTGGTCTAGGATATTCCTTTCTACGTCATATTGCAGCAACATCGGGTATTGAACTATGGCCGAATGCGTATTTTGATATGGTCAGGTTAGGGATAGGTCTCTATGGTATCGATATTGAGCGGCATGATTTACCCATTAGGGAGGCGAGTACCTTGAAAACTAATGTGACGCAGATTAAATACCTCCCGGCAAGTGAGACCGTAGGTTATAATAGGCACGGTGTTCTGTATAGAGATAGTAAGATCGCCACGATTAAAATTGGTTATGCGGACGGCTACGATAGGCGTTTTGGTAATGGTGTCGGTAAAATGTTGGTTAACGGTTTTTTAGTCCCTACTATAGGTGATATCTGTATGGATATGTGTATGCTGGATGTAACGGATGTGGAAGTTGGAGAGGAAGATGAAGTTATCGTGTACCCTGATATAAAGTCAGCAGCGAAGGCTATAGGAACGATCCCTTATGAACTGCTGACCAGTATTTCCCAACGCGTAAAAAGAGTATATTTTTATGAATAATAAAGGATATTCTGCATTTTTGAATAATATTTGATTTTCAATTCATGTTTAGCAAATTAATTAGAGGCTTTATTAATTATTTGATAAGAGGTATCCTGGTGGTGGTTCCTCTAGCTGGTGCTATTTTTTTAATAGTCTGGATTGTTGCATCAGTTGATTCGGCATTGAATCTAACTGAACATTTTTTGGAAGATGATAGAGGGCATCCCTTGTATATTCCGGGAATAGGTATTCTGACCGTTATTTTGGTGTTGGTTTTGGCAGGGCTTATTTTTACAAATTTTGTTACAGATCCAATTAAAGTGTGGATTAATCATCAGATCCAGCGGATTCCACTTTTAAATACATTATATTCTTCGATTAAAGATTTTACAGAGGCCTTTGTTGGTGACGCAAAGAAATTTAATGAACCTGTCTTGGTAACGGTGAATGAGTTTGGTCTGAAGAAGATAGGTTTCTTAACGCAACATGATTTAAAAAGCATTGGGCTTGAAGAAGAGGTTATGGTGTATTTTCCATATTCATATTCTTTTGCGGGACAGGTTGTCATTATCAGTGCAGACAAGGTGAAAAAATTAGATATGTCGCCAACAGATGCCATGAAATTGGTTGTGTCCGGTGGTGTGAGCGGGATAGCCCATTAGTACTTTTTTGCAACAGTTGACTTTAAGATTTATTTAATAAAAAGGCTGGAAATTGTCCACAATTTCCAGCCTTTTTGTTTTTGTCTGTTTTGTCCTTCCAATTGTAATCCCAATCCGGTAGATACATTGGCGATTAACCAGTTGAAGTGAAAAAATAGTGCTGCTAAGCTTTTTTCTGCCCTAAAGTTGGATTTACTGGCGGGATTGGAATATAGCCGTCATCTCCAGGAACCTTTGGAAATTCATGTTTTTCCCATTTTTCGCGCGCTATTTTTAATGTTTCAATGTCCGAAGCGACGAAGTTCCAGTCGATATAGCGTTGTTCAGGAAAAGGTTCGCCACCAAAAATGTAGACCGAGGTTCCAGCCTCCATTTTGAATTCACACAGTTTCGCATCTTTGGCAACTAAAATCTGCTTTGGACCGAATTCCTGACCTTCCGCATGAACAGTCCCATGCAGGATATATAATCCACTTTCGCCATATAGATGATCACCTAGTTTAATAGTTGCATCTTTTTCCGCTTTGATTTCAATAAGGTATAATGGGCTGTATACGGGGACCTCGGAACGGTGATCTTTAATTTCTCCTGCAATTAAGCGATAGGATACGCCATCTTCGGTCCAATGTGGAAGTTGCGGTTCTTCTATGTGAACAAAATTAGGCTCCATTTTTTCGAGTTCTTTTGGTAGGGCCACCCAAATCTGCAGTCCATGGAGGTCGTGCGGCGTCGATCGCAGTTGTTCCGGGGTTCGTTCGGAGTGTGTAACACCCTTACCTGCCGTCATCCAATTGACTGCTCCAGGTTTGATCTCAACGGCATTTCCTAAGCTGTCACGGTGCATAATGCTACCTTCGAATAGATAAGTCAATGTGGATAACCCGATATGCGGATGTGGTGCAATATCCATAAAGTGCGGTTCGGCAATGTTATCAGGTCCCATGTGGTCGATAAAGATAAAAGGGCCGACCATACGTTTCTGCCTGAAAGGAAGAAGTCGCCCAACTAAGAAATTGCCTATGTCAGCGGCTCTTTCTTCAATAACTATTGCAATATTTGACATAATGTTTCCTTATTTTTGTGTTTCTAATCTACAGCAATTTAAGAAATGTCAAGTATAATCAATCGTTTTTTGGGTAAAAAGAGTGTAAGAAATGAAGCGCTTTTGGCGCTGGCAGATAGGTTGTCTTTTAGGAACAGTCAGCTGGACAGTTTTTTGATCGATCACCTAATACAAAGTAACAAAATAGATCCAGCCGACTTTTTTGCTTTCCAAGAGCAGTTGCTTAAGCTTCATGTTGACCGATTGGAGTCGATGCAGGTGGAGCTTAGCTTGTTGAACCAATATTTACAATTGGCTGAACGTTTTCTTCCAGTAGGTTTTACCGTCAAATGGGAAAATAGGCTTCAGTCTCAGGAGGAGATGATGTTGCCGCCGCTCATTCTTTTTCCTGTGGTACAGCATGCTGTTGAGAATGGTTATAATACGATGTCTTCTCATCCTGTACGGATCCGATTATCGGGCTCATCCAAGTTGATTATGCTTGAAGTTAGCTATCGTGTGAACCATTATCTGGAAAGTCAATTTAGCAGTACACTGATACGTGATTTTAGACAGCGATTGGACTATCTTTTTCCGGAAAAACATAATTTGCTGATGAATAGCAACAGCAATACCTCTCGAATAACTTTAACTATCCAACTTTAGATGATATTGAAGTGTTTTAATGCATTCCAGATGCCATTTTCATCAACGCTGTCTGTTATATAATCTGCAATTTCCTTTACCTCGGGATTTGCATTACCCATAGCAATTCCAATATGGGTGTGCGCTAGCATGGTAATATCGTTTCCGCCGTCACCAAATGACATAGTTTCTTCCAAGGTAAAGTTGAAATGATCTAAAAAAACATCTATTCCAATTTTTTTGCTTTGCCCCATCGGATTGACATCCGCAAAAATGGGCGTCCATCTCGAAGCAACTGAATTTGGCATCACATTTTCCATGAATTCAGCTTCTTCTTCAGGATTGATGAAAACATTGACCTGCATAACGGAGTCCAGATCAAAATCCTTTTCGTAATCCCGAATAGGTGGTGTCGGCACATTGACCTGTTCGTACATTCGTTGTACCTCAGGTGTAACCTGGTTTAAGGAAATTTCCTTTTCGGACATAAATGAAAAAGTCAGGTCCTCACGCTTTTTAGCATAATCCAATAAGGAGCGAATGTCTTTTTGAGGGATGTTATTTTTATAAATGACTTCCTGTTCCTTTGTGACGCAATACCCGCCATTGAAGGTGATATATCCATCAAAATCGAGGTAACGAATATGCCCCAGCTGATTGTAGGATCTTCCTGTTGAAACAAATACCTTGATATTTTTTTCTTTTAATAATTGAAATGCCTGTTGAGTAGATTCGGGAACTTGATGCGTTTTGAAACTTAGCAAAGTTCCATCGATGTCAAAAAAGATCGCTTTAATCATGGATTTTTGGGTCAAAACCAAATATACTAAATACTTGGGATAGTGTAAGTATTACAATATTAAATTTGGGCTATTTTAACTCCTTTAGGGTTATCTGATATTTAATTGTATTGTGGGTAGAAATACACGGGTAAAGGGGCACCGACCTAATAAGTAGTGTGTTGCGGTTTGAGATGTATTATCTTTCAATGTAGTGTTGGGAGTAATATGTTAATTGTGCAGGCTTGTTGAATTTAGCCAGACGAGTATCGACATCGGTCCCTATGAAAATTTTTACCACACTTGGTAGAGACAAGTAAAGGTCAACCGTATAATTTAGTGAAAATAAAACCTGAAATAAAAGGGACTTAATGGGCAGGTAACAGGGGTTCATCCGAATGAGGTCCCTATAAAGTCCCTATTAGATACCTGTTAAAAGAGCTGTTAAATTGACGTTGGTATAAGTTTAGCTATTTCGAAATACATGATAAAAAAAGAGATGGAGGATTTTACAATTTGACCTGATATTGACCCTTTCGATATACATAAAAAAAGGAAGATTGAGGAGTTTATGCTGCTGTTTCTTATTAAAGAGGAACCAGCAGGCGGTATTGTGTCATGCTAGATTTTCTTTAGTGGATTTTCGCAAAAATCTGACATAATCTTCTCTAATAATTTCGTAAATTTCAAGTTCAAAAAAATGTAAATTGTCTTGCATTTAATGTGTTGTATTAAAGAGGTTTAGAATTTTATGTATATTATTTTCGATACGGAAACGACGGGTTTGCCTAAGCGTTGGGACGCACCAATTACCGATACGGACAATTGGCCTCGCTGTATTCAATTGGCTTGGCAGATTCATGATGAGATGGGAAATTTGGTCGAACATCACGATTTCTTGGTTAAGCCAGATGGATTTGATATACCCTATGACTCTGAAAAAATACACGGCATATCGACTGCATTGGCAGAAGAGCAGGGATTGCCGCTCCAGGAGGTCTTAGAGAAATTCAATGTGGCCTTGAATAAAGCCAAGTTTGTTGTTGGACAAAATCTTGGTTTTGATTTAAATATCATGGGCTGTGAATTTTACCGTTATGGTGTCACGTCCAATATGGCTAATATGCCTGTATTGGATACCTGTACGGAAGTAACAGCTGAACTTCTGAAAATCCCAGGCGGACGGGGCGGACGCTATAAGTTGCCTAACCTTACCGAGCTGCATTCTTATTTATTTGGAGTACCGTTTGCTGAGGCACATAATGCAACAGCCGACGTGGAAGCGACAACACGTTGTTTTCTGGAGCTTGTAAGAAGAGAAGTATTCACTGCCGAAGAACTTCAGGTCGATACGGGCTACTTTGTCGATTTTAAAACGAACAATCCTGGTCCTATACCCACTGCTGGACTGAAACATATCAACCTAAAAGCAGCTTCTGATGAAATTAGAAAACGGTCTCAGCCCGATGAAGTCAAGGTTGTTGTTGATGCGGACGCATTAGCAGCCTTAAAGGATGCCAAATTTGCCCATTTACATAACCACTCTCAGTTTTCGATCTTGCAGTCCACGATGTCATACGATAGGTTGGTTTCGGCAGCGGTCAAGGATAATATGCCTGCGGTTGCATTGACCGATCATGGAAATATGATGGGCGCCTTTGAATTTGTGTCTCGTGTTATTGGACATAACAAGGAGGTAGAAGCGCAGAATGCCGAGGCGATTGAAAATGGGCAGGAGCCTACTGGTCAACTTTTAAAACCAATTGTTGGTTGTGAATTTTTTGTTTGCGAAAACCACAAAGATAAGTCCCGAAAGGACAATGGGTATCAAATTGTATTATTGGCAAAGAATAAACGGGGGTACCATAACCTGGCTAAACTGGCTTCCTTTGCGTATACTGCTGGGTTCTATTATGTACCCCGTATTGATAAAGATCTTATCCTTCAATATAAGGAAGATGTTATTGCCCTGTCGGGTAACCTACAAGGGGAAGTACCTAATAAAATACTGAATATTGGTGAGAGCCAGGCCGAAGAGGCCCTGCTATGGTGGAAAGAGCAATTTGGAGATGATTTTTATCTTGAATTGATGCGCCATGGTCAGGAAGATGAAGATCGTGTGAATCAAACCCTGCTTAAATTTTCCCGCAAATATCAGGTCAAAGTTGTTGCAACCAATAATACGTATTACGAGAAGAAAGGCGATGCGCATGCGCATGATATTTTGCTCTGTGTGAAAGATGGTGAGAAGCTATCGACTCCAAAAGGTAGGGGACGTGGATTCCGTTTTGGTTTACCCAATCAGGAATATTATTTCAAATCTTCAGATGAAATGAAGGCCCTTTTTAAAGATCTACCCGAAGCAATTTTAAATATTCAGGAGATTGTCGATAAGGTAGAGATATTTAAGTTAAACCGCGATGTCCTTTTACCTAAATTTGATATTCCTGAGGAATTTCAAGTGGAAGCCGATCTGGAGGATGGTGGAAAACGTGGTGAAAATAAATACCTTGCTCATCTATGTTATGTTGGGGCAAAAAAACGTTATCAGGAAATTACGGACGATATTCGTGAACGTCTAGACTTTGAGTTGGCGACAATCGAGAAGACGGGATATCCCGGATACTTTCTGATCGTACAGGATTTTATTGCTGCTGCTCGTGATATGGGAGTTTCTGTTGGGCCTGGACGTGGGTCGGCTGCCGGTTCTGCTGTCGCTTATTGTCTTGGTATTACCAATATCGATCCGATCAAATATGATTTACTTTTTGAGCGTTTCCTAAATCCTGACCGTGTATCCATGCCCGATATCGATATTGACTTCGATGATGAGGGCCGTGGGCGCGTCATGCAATATGTAATCAATAAATATGGGGCCAGTCAAGTTGCCCAAATTATTACTTATGGTACTATGGCTGCCAAGTCATCCATTAAGGACACGGCGCGCGTATTGGATTTGCCTTTAGGTGATGCCAATGAAATTGCCAAGCTGATCCCAAATCTTAAATTATCTAAAATTTTTACCTTGGATGATGCGGGGTTAAAGGAAAAGCTAAGAACTGAAGAGATCGAAGCTGTGAATAGGCTAAAGTCTATTGCCGATGGAGCTGGGCTTGAGGCCGAAACGATCCGACAGGCTAGGGTTTTGGAAGGTTCTGTTCGGAATACAGGTATTCATGCCTGTGGTGTTATTATTACGCCAGACGATATTACTAATTTCGTTCCTGTTTCTTTGGCAAAAGACTCTGATCTGTATGTGACGCAGTTCGATAACCACGTGGTTGAAAGTGCCGGCTTGCTGAAAATGGACTTTTTGGGCTTAAAGACACTGACACTGATTAAAGATACGGTTGAAAATGTCAAATTAAGCCATGGTATTGTGCTTGATCCGGATCAATTTCCGATTGATGATGAGCTTACGTATGAGCTCTTTCAGCGTGGAGAAACCATAGGTGTGTTCCAGTATGAATCTCCTGGAATGCAGAAATACATGCGCGACCTTAAGCCGACGGTATTTGCCGATTTGATTGCGATGAATGCACTCTATCGTCCGGGGCCAATCGAATATATTCCAAGTTTTATTAAGCGTAAGCACGGTATAGACCCCATTGTTTACGATTTGGATGCTTGTGAGGAATACCTCAAGGAAACCTACGGTATTACAGTATACCAGGAGCAGGTTATGCTTTTGTCTCAAAAGTTAGCCGGATTCTCGAAAGGTGATGCCGATGTCTTGCGTAAGGCCATGGGTAAGAAGCAAAAGGCTGTGTTGGATAAGATGAAACCTAAGTTTGTTTCACAAGCAGAGGAGAAAGGGCATAATGCCAAAGTTCTGGAGAAGATCTGGACCGACTGGGAGGCTTTTGCGAGTTATGCATTTAATAAGTCCCACTCGACCTGTTATGCTTGGGTTGCTTATCAGACCGCTTATTTAAAAGCGCATTTTCCTGCGGAATACATGGCTGCGGTACTTTCCAATAACATGAATGATATCAAGCAGGTGACATTCTTTATGGAGGAATGTAAACGAATGGGCTTGCAGGTATTGGGGCCAGATGTGAATGAATCCTATTATAAGTTTACCGTAAATGAATCTGGAGCTATTCGTTTTGGAATAGGTGCGGTGAAAGGTGTTGGGGCAGGAGCGGTAGACGCTATCGTGCAAACACGGCAATCAGGATTGTATAAATCTGTTTTCGATATGGCTAAACGAATCGATCTTCGTGCGGTCAACAAGAAAGCTTTTGAGAGTCTGGCTTATGCTGGAGGCTTTGATAGTTTTGAGAATACGCACCGTGCACAATATTTTCATTCGGATGAAAATTCAACAGGAATGGAAAAGGCGATCCGATTTGGCCAGCGCTTTAAGGAAAATGAAAGTTCGGCCCAAGCGAGCTTGTTTGGTGTAGGAGGGGCTGCAGAATTGCCTGAGCCAGTTTTGGCGCCATGTCCGCAATGGGGATTGATTGAAAAGCTTAAATATGAAAAAGATGTTATCGGTATTTATCTGACCAGTCACCCCTTGGATACCTACCGGTTTGAGATTGAACATTTTTGTCAGAATTCGGTGTCAGATTTGGCCTTGATCAATAAGGTTAAGGCGGCAGAGGTCGATGAAGAGACTTTGCTTGAGTTTAATCGGATCAAGAACAAAGAATTGGTGATTGGCGGTATTATCGCATCGGCAAACCATCGATTGACGAAGACGGGTAAGCCTTTTGCGTCATTTATCATCGAGGATTATAGTGATTCTTATGATATGGCAGTTTTCGGTGAAGAATATGTCAAGTTGAAGGGATATTTGCAAGAGGGGTATTTTGTGCAATTACGGGGTTTGGTACAGGAGCGTTTCAGACAGGTTGGAAATTGGGGCTTTGAGCTGCGTAGTGTGCAGTTGCTTTCGGATCTTCGTGAGAAGATGGCGAAGAGTTTTACGATCAATATTCCTTTACCTAAGTTGAACGAAGCATTTCTTGATGGAATCAAGGATATACTGGCGCAAAATGAGATCGAGGGAGTTGTGCCAAATTGTCAATTGAAGTTTAAAATATGGGATCCCCAAGATGAAATATCTGTCGAAATGCCAGCTAAAAGTCTGAAAATAAACCTAACAAATGAATTTTTGGATTGTATAGATAAGTTTGAAGGGATAAATTACCGATTGAATTAGTTTGGATTAGAATTTGTGTAATTAAGATTACAAATACATTGGTAGTTGTTAGTATCTTTGTTTATTGATTTTAGCAATTAAATAGTATTATAGATATAACTTCGGTTTATAAAATTAAAAGATTATGGCATTAGAAATTACAGATAGCAACTTTGAAGAAGTTGTCTTAAAAGCAGACAAACCAGTATTAATCGATTTTTGGGCAGAGTGGTGTGGTCCTTGCCGTATGGTAGGTCCTGTGGTTGAAGAATTGGCTAAGGATTATGAAGGTAAAGCTGTTGTAGGAAAAGTGAATGTAGATGAAAATCCAGAGATTTCTGTTCGTTATGGCATTCGTAATATTCCAGCTTTATTGTTCTTTAAAAATGGAGAAATCGTTGATAAACAAATTGGAGCTGTTCCAAAATCAGTATTGAACGAGAAATTGGAAAAACAATTAGCATAATTTAGCTGAAAAATAAAAAAAAGCCTGAAATATTATATTTCAGGCTTTTTTTTGCTGTTAAATTTTATCTATTTGAATTTTATTTAGTGTTTTTTCTGATTTTTATCTTGATTTTTATTCTTTTTATGTTGTTTTTATGTTTTCGTTTATGTTTTACGTTGTTTTTCTGCTTTTGTTTAAACATTTTTGGTGTTATTGTGGTTTTTAGTGATTTATTGCCCTGTTTTTATGTTTATATTTTTGAAAATTTAAAATTATTTATGATTTTTTGATAAAAAATTCATTTTAATTTGTAAAAATGAATATTTTTTCCTTCTTTTGAGTATTGAAATTGAGTTTCGAAAAGGATTTGTTTCGGTTTAACTGGTTTCGATGTTATTTTTTTTGACTCGGTGGTTTTGGAGTTGTTTTTTTTAAAAAAATAGAGATTGATAAAGATTTTCCCTTTCAAATACCCTAGATTATGCCTCGCGTTGCTCTCCGTAACGCGAGTTTTTTTTGGGGGGTAAAGTAGGGGTAAAACAAAAGCGGCTATCCGAAAGGATAGCCGCTTTATATTATTGACTAAATAAACTGAATTATTCAGCAATTACTTCGAAAGGAACTTGAACTTTCACTTCTTTGTGTAAGTTTAAGTTAGCGATGTATTCACCTAATTCTTTAGGTTCTACTTCGAAAGTGATACGACGACGATCTACATCAAAACCTTTTGCTTTCAACGCATCAGCAATTTGAATGCTGTTTACTTTACCAAAGATTTTACCAGATTCACCTGCTTTAGCACCAATTGAAAGTTTGATAGCTTCCAATTTACCTGCTAATTCAGTAGCGTCCTTTTTGATTTTTTCTTGTTTGAACTGAGCTTGTTTGATGTTCTCAGCTAAAACTTTCTTTGCAGATTCAGTCGCTTGGATAGCAAATCCTTGCGGGATTAAGTAGTTACGACCGAAACCTGGTTTTACATTAACGATATCGTTTTGCTCACCTAAGCCTTTGATATCTTGTTTTAAAATTACTTCCATTCTCTATCGTCCTCCTTATTTAATTGCATCAGCTAAGTAAGGTAATAAGCCGATGTGACGAGCACGTTTAACAGCTTGAGCTACTTTACGTTGAAATTTCAAAGATGTACCAGTTAAACGACGAGGTAAGATTTTACCTTGATCATTTACAAATTTCATCAAGAAGTTAGCATCTTTATAATCGATATATTTGATACCATTCTTTTTGAAACGACAGTATTTTTTACGGTTGTCCTCTACTTTAGGAGCAGTTACGTATTGGATATTTTCGTTAGCCATTAGTTTGCGCCCTCCTCAGTTTTAGTTTCAGCTTTTTTGTTGAATGCACCGCTACGTTTTTTCTCGTTGTATGCTTTGGCATGTTTGTCTAAGCTTACAGTCAAGAAACGCATAATGCGCTCATCACGTTTGTATTCAACCTCTAATTTATTGATTAATTCACCTGGAGCCTTGAATTCAGTTAAGTGATAAAATCCAGTCGTTTTTTTCTGGATTGGATACGCTAATTTTTTCAAACCCCAATTGTCTTCAGCGACAATCTCGGCTCCGCCTTCTGTTAAGATGTTTTTGAATTTTGCGATTACTTCTTTCGCAGCATCATCAGAAAGCAACGGGGTAAGAACGATTACAGATTCGTACTGTTGCATTTTGTTAATTAATTTTGTTATTTAAAATTCCACTTTTGTGGAAGTGCAAAGGTAGTTATTATATTGTTATGTTGCAATGCTTTGAAATAAAAAAGTTTAGACCCTTTCCTGGAATCTAAACTTTTTCTCAAACGAATTCGACTATATCTTAGTTCAATTTCTTTAATTCTTCTTTGATAGCTGCCTGGATTTTTTCGCTAACAGGCACTAAAGGAAGTCTTAATTGATCTTTTCCAATCCCCAATTCCTGCAAAATGTATTTTACACCAGCTGGGTTTCCTTCAATAAAACATAGATCTGTGATGTTAAGAAGTTCATTGTGGATTGATCTAGCTTCGGCATAATTGCCTTCAGCACATAACTTCGCTAATGTGGCTACCTTTTTCGGTAACGCATTTCCGATCACTGAAATGATACCAGCAGCGCCAAGCGACATCATCGGCAAGGTAACCGGATCGTCTCCGGAAATCAATAGAAATTCTGCTGGTTTATCCCGTAGAATTTCGCTGAATTGTGCAAAATTGCCGGAAGCTTCTTTGATGGCTACGATATTCGAAAAATCATTGGCCAGTCGCAATGTTGTCTGTGCTGTTATATTGCTACCCGTACGTCCAGGTACATTGTATAAAATAACTGGAAGTGGAGAGGCGCTTGCAACAGCCTTATAATGCTGGTAAATGCCTTCTTGTGTTGGTTTGTTGTAGTAAGGAGATACCGATAGAATTGCGCAAAAACCTGTTGGATCAAAGTTTTTAATTTGCTCCACAATTTCGGCCGTATTATTTCCACCAATTCCAGCAACCAAGGGTAGTCTACCGTTCACGCGCTTGACAGTAAAATCCCAGATGCGCTTTCGTTCATCATTGGTTAAAGTGGCAACTTCTCCAGTTGTACCTAAAGAAACCAAATAATCCATACCTTCGTTGATTTGCAAGTCAATTAGCTGACCTAATGCTTCGAAATCAACAGATTCATCTGAGTTAAAAGGAGTGACTAATGCTACTCCTGCGCCGTGAAGCTCGTTCATCTTGTTTTTGTATTTATATAAATTTAATTAAAAAAACTTACTTGGGATTAATGAGTTCTAATAGTTCTTGATCATTAATCATCGGGATACCCAATTTTTCAGCCTTCGCTAGTTTGGACGGTCCCATTTTATCTCCTGCCACGAGGTAGCTTAGTTTGGCAGAAATAGAAGATAACATCTTTCCGCCGTTGCTTTCAATTACTGCTGCCAGCTCTTCACGTGAATGGTCTGCAAATACACCGGAAATCAGAAAAGTTTTCCCTTCAAGTGAATTGCTCGCCAGGATGATCTCCTTTTCCTCAATTTCGAAATTTAAGCCATAATTTCGCAGCGCGACAATCTGTTGTTGATGAATTGGATTGTCTAAATATTCTTTGACACTCTCCGCAATGCGACGTCCAATATCTTGTACTCCTTCGATTTCCTCTGTTGAGGCTTGCGCTAGTGCATCAATATTTTTGAAATGCTGGGCTAATTTTTTTGCAATCGTCTCGCCGACATGACGTATTCCAAGCGAAAATAAAACTTTTTCAAAAGGTTTTTCTTTGGATTTTTCAATGCCGTTGAGCATGTTATCGATTGATTTTTGACCGAAACGTTCCAGTTGTTGTAGATCATCCTGATGGTCTTTGAGACCATAGATGTCAACGATGTTGTGTAACAAACCTTTTTTGAAGAAAGTATCCACGGTCTCGTCTCCCATTCCTTCGATATCCATCATTTTTCGTCCGATAAAATGCTGCATTTTGCCAACAATTTGCGGCGGGCATCCGGTTTCATTCGGGCAGTAGTGTACTGCTTCCCCTTCTTGCCGTATAAGTGCTGCGCCGCATTCCGGACAGGAAGTCGGGTAGACAAAACTTGTCGATCCCGATAACCTTTTGTCGAGGTTTACCCCGATTATTTTAGGGATAATTTCGCCCCCTTTTTCCACAAAGACAGTGTCATGTTCGTGTAGATCGAGACGTGCGATTTCATTTGCATTGTGTAAGGACGCGCGCTTTACCGTTGTGCCTGCCAGTTGTACAGGTTGAAGGTTGGCAACAGGTGTAACGGCGCCGGTACGTCCAACTTGATAACTAATCGAGTTAAGAATGGTTTCTACACGCTCGGCTTTGAATTTATAGGATATTGCCCAACGTGGATTTTTGGCCGTAAAGCCAAGCTCTTCCTGTTGTGCATAATCATTTACTTTAATAACGATTCCATCAATTTCATATCCTAGGTTATGACGTTCGACATCCCAATAGTCAATAAATGCAAAAACATCGGTTAATGTGCTGCATTTTCTGCTATGCTCGCTGACGTGGAATCCCCAGTCTTTGACATGGTTTAAGCTATTCCAATGATCGTGAAATAGATTTGTTCTGTTGTCGCAGTACAAAAAGTAAAGGAAACAGTCCAATGGGCGTTTGGCAACTTCAGCAGAATCTTGAAGTTTAATGGTTCCAGAAGCGAAATTTCTTGGGTTGGCATAGGTTTGCTCTTCATTATCGGCTCGTTCCTTATTCAGTCGAAGAAAAGCTGATTTGTGCATAAATATTTCACCTCGTATTTCGAATTGATCTGGATAATCGCCTTCTTTGAGTTTGATCGGGATAGAACGAATTGTTTTCACATTGTTTGTGACAACATCGCCTTGTGTGCCATCACCGCGTGTAACGGCTTTACTTAGTAGGCCATTTTCATACGTCAGACTGATCGATAAACCATCAAATTTTAATTCACAAACATACTCAAACTGATCGCCGATGATTTTGCGGATCCGTTGGTCGAAGTCGAGTAGTTCCGCCTGACTGTACGTGTTGCCCAATGAAAGCATCGGCCAGCGGTGTTTTTCCGTTTGAAATCGGGAGGTAATATCCCCACCAATACGCTGTGTCGGGGAGTTGGGGTCGGCAAAGTTGGGATATTGAGCTTCCAGCGCTTCGAGTTCCTTTAATTTAAGGTCGAAGTCGTAGTCCGAAATAACACTGTTCGCCAATACATAGTATTGATAGTTATAATGGTTGAGCTCTGCCGTTAAGTCTTTTATCTTTTTTTCAATATCCATCACCAACATTTTGCAAAATTACAAATAAAAAGTACGTTTAAATAAAATAAATAAAGAATCTTGTTGTAATGACTGCTTTATTTTTAAAATGCGGTTTTCTGCATTTTGTGTTTTGGGAAAATAATATGCTATTTAAAATCCTCTGGATTTAGCTGTGAAAATTTATGTTTGTTATTTGTGTAAAAATCAATGATAATTGATTTTGTGTAATGCCCTTTTGTATTTTCTTTCGCCTTGTATTTTTTTCGTTTTTTAGCATTTTTGAAAATATTCAAGAAGAAATACTGATGCGCACGACTGATTGCCCAAGCATCCTTAGGTTTTCTGTCGATCAGAAACTTAGCAAGGGCAGCAAAGTCAAACCAAAGCCTGATGAAAATAATCCATATGGCTTTGCCTAACGGTAGGTTTTTTTGCAGCATGACCATATTATTCCTAAAATTGAGGTAAGTCTTTTTGGGATTACTTGCATTGAGGGTTCCTCCACCAACATGATAAACAACAGATTTAGGGCAATAGCCTATGCCGTAGCCCATTTTCTTTAATCGCCAACACAGGTCGATTTCCTCCATATGGGCAAAGAAATCTTCATCAAGGCCATCTGCTTCCTTCCAGGCTTTTGAGCGAATAAAAAGCGCAGCTCCAGATGCCCAAAAGATCTCGGATTCCTTATCGTACTGTCCCGCATCATCTTCTACTTCATGTAGGATTCTCCCTTTGCAGAAAGGAAAGCCAAAGTAATCCAGATAGCCACCGGCGGCTCCGGCATGTTCAAACTTCTGCTTGTCATGAAATGAACGGATTTTAGGCTGTGCTGCTGCGAGGGAAGGGTTTCTTTCCAAGTATTCAATCACGGGTTCAATCCAGTTTTGGCTCACTTCGACATCCGAATTGAGGAGTACATAGTAATCAGCATCTACACGCTGCAGTATTTTGTTATAACCTCCTGCGAAGCCATAGTTTTTATCATTTTCAAGTATAGTAATCGTCGGATAGTACTGTTTCACAAATGAAATTGAATCATCATCGGAGGCATTGTCTCCAATGACAAATTCGACATTCGGATACGAACTATTATATACGGATGGCAAAAATTTTTCTAGGAAAAATCGACCATTCCAATTGAGGATAACGACAGCTACTTTGGGTAATTTACTCATTTTCTACGTTTTCTTTTCCAGCGATTATGTGACCATAACCAATATTCTGGGTTTTCACGAATAAGCTGTTCAGCAAATTGATTGTGTATATCGGTAATTTCATGCTCGCCAAAGCCACTTGGATCTTCGATTAAAGTAACGAATTTACAGAAATACTGCCCTCTTTTGGGCTTTCTTCCGATATAACAATAGACCACAGGTGCTTTACTTATTCTAGAAAGTCTTTCGGCTCCTGTATAGACCAATGTTTCCTGATTTAGCCAATTAATAAAATAATCGGAATCCGAATACAGTGGTGTTTGATCGGCAACGAGTATACTGATATTGGGCTGGCCCTTCAACTTGACGATATGACGGAGTATTTGTTTCATTGGTACCATTTCAGCGCCAAACCGTCCCCGCATGTCATTGTACACCGTGTCAATGTCTTTGTTGTTGAGTGGTTTGTATACTATCAGTGTAGGGAAGTTTGTGATTAAACTCAAACGGTGAATACCAAGCTCCCAATTGGCATAATGTGAAGTCACCCCGATTACGTTTTTGCCTGCCTCGAGGTGTCTCGTCAATTCTTCTACATCTTCCAAAGTCATCTTTTTCTTGACTTCCTCAGCCGTAATCGTTTTCAATTTGATCGATTCGACAAGGAGATCCGGGAAAAAACGGTAAAACTTTTTGGCAATAACCAGGCGTTCTTTATCCGTTTTTTCTGGAAAAGCATTCTTTAAGTTTTGAAATACAATATTCTTCCTATATCCAATCATATAGTAGAGTATGTAATAAAGCCCATCGGAGATCAAATATAGAAACCAATAGGGGAGAAGAGAGATGATATAGATTAATGCGTTTAACGCTTTTTGTTTCATGCTATAGCTAAAATTCCCAGTGTTCTTTACAAATATCCTTAATTTAAGTTATTTTTGCGTCACTTATAACAAAAATCATCAGTTTTTATGGAATCGCAGTTATTACTTCCGGCATGTTATCTTCCACCAATATCTTATTTTCATACAATACAAGAGCATAATCTTCCTTTGTTCATCGAGAAATACGAGCATTTTCAAAAGCAGAGCTATCGTACGCGAGCACGCATTGCTTCAGCAAATGGTGTGCAGGATTTGATCGTGCCCATTCAACATGGCAATAAAGAACGAGTTCCCATGAAAGATATTCGGATAAGTTATGAATTTAACTGGCAACGTTTACACTGGTTAAGTATACAGACCGCTTACCGGAGTTCTGCATATTTTGAGTATTATGAAGATGATTTTATACGGTTTTACGAAGGTAAATATGACTATCTTGTCGATTTTAATGTGGCCCAGCTGGAGCTTATTCTAAAATCAATCAAACTTAAACGAACAATAGGGTTTACAGAAGCGTATGTGGCCGAGCCGTTAGAAGCGATCGATTTCCGCAACCTTATACATCCCAAAAAAGAAAGTATATGGCCTGATCCAAAAGAATATTATCAGGTTTTCTCTGATAAAAATGGATTTTACCCAGATTTGAGTATTATCGATTTGTTGTTCAACCAAGGGCCGCAATCAAAAAGTTATCTATAGTCGGACGATTTTTTGAACAAAATGCGTTTAATATTGTTGTTATTCAATATTGAACGCATTTAAATGAAACAATTCTTTTTTACTTTTCTCCTTCTTTCTTTGTGTTGGAGCTCTATACGGGCTCAGGGCGGCGTTGATACGATACATTATCGAAAAGTTTACTATTGGGGTACAACGGGAATGGGTTTTCCGATCGGGAAAACCAAAGATATACTTTCGCCAAAGTTTTCGGGTAGTATTGGTTTAGATATATCCCTGAAAAATTCAATGTTTTTTGTATCCCCCACGCTTTATACACTTTCATTTAAGTACAAACAACCCTTAATTGATCCCGATTTCGAATACCGCATAGAAGATGCCAATACGAATTTCTATACTTTTTCATTCTCGGGTGGGATCAGGAAACAGATGCGTAGACTGAATATCTACGGTTTTGCTGGGCCTGGCGTTGGTCTGGCGAGTGAGCCGAGAGCGCGTGTGCTGGCAGATCAAAAGCTCGTCAAGATGGAGAATAAAAATCACCTGAATTTCTCCAGTAAATTGGGGGCTGGCGCAGATTACAAATTTAATGGCTTCTTTTTAGGGATCGAGCTTGGTTATCTCCATAATTTTAGGAAGATACAGGATAGGCCTGTTAATATTTTTACCGTCATGATCGGTTTAAAATCCGATATCACGCAGATTGGAGACAAAGTCATTGACGTCATCGGTATAGACGGTTCCATCAGTGGTAAAAAAGACAAAAAATAAATTTATTGTTTTAAGACCTGAATGGTGTCTCCAACATGTGCTTCGGCGTCGCTTCCTGTTTTTTTAACTTTTTCCGTCTGTTCAACCGCTACCGCAAATGTGGAAGGTACAATGCCTGCACCAAATTTAATGGCATAAAACTTGGTGAATTCTGCCCCAAAATACAATATTGCAGCCGAATAGTAGATCCATAACAACATGACTATAATAGAGCCCGCAGCGCCGTAGAAACTTGCTGTGGAGGAAAGGTTCAGATAAATTGAAATGCCGTACCTGCCTAACATGAAAAGTGAACCCGTAAAAATGGCTCCGCCAAGCATGTCTCTGAATTTTACTTTGGCATCGGGAAGAAAGGAAAAGATAAAGCCAAATAAAATGACAATAACCGAAAATGTGATACCTGTATTGACCCATGAAATTAGTGCAATCGGAATGAAAGGGAAATAGGTCATGACTAAATTGGTTACGGCAACGATAACTCCGTTAATCATGAGCGAGGCAATAAGTAAAAAGCCCAAGGCGATCACGATGGAAAAAGAGATCAACCTGTTGATGATTAATTTTAGCCATCCCTTTTTTGGTTTAGGTTTTACTTTCCAGATATTGTTTATTGAATCTTGTATATCAACGAATAAGGTTGTGGAAGACAGGATCAATGTAACGATACCTATCGTGATCCCCATATTGGATTTATTCTCGAAAGTTATCTTTTGAAGATAAGACTGGATCTGCATAGTCACATCCTGTCCAAAAAGAACCATGACTTCCTCCAATACCTGATCCTGCGCCGAAGATCCACTTTGAAGATGTTCTCCATAGAAGAATCCGATACACCAGATCACAATCATAAGAAGTGGACCGATAGAGAAGACGGTATAATAAGCCAATGAAGCGCTCTTCTTCATACATTTGTCATCATTGAATCCGTTAAAGGCATCAACTAGGACATGCCAAATACTTTTCCAGTAAGCGAGTGTAAATAAATCTCGTAGTTTAACGTGCTTCATAAGTACGATAATCAGCTCCAATAATCGTGCAAATTGTTACTCTTGGTTTTGTTCCTGATACAATTTATCGATTACAGCTTCGTTCTCTTTTAAAATAATTTTTCGTTTTAAACTCAATTTTGGCGTCAATTGACCGTCGTTTATTGTCCATTCCTTTGGAAGAAGAATAAATTTCTTGACAATTTCCCAATGTCCAAAATTAGTAGATAATCGGTTAATTTCTTCTTGATATTTTTGGATTACTTCCGGATTTTTGATGATTTCTTCGTTTGAACCGCTGGAAATACCTTTTTGGTTTGCCCATTTGGACAGCACATCGAATGCAGGAACAATCAACGCTCCAGGAAATTTTCTATTTTCTCCGAAAACCATGACTTGTCCGATTAAGGTAGATTCCATGAGTTTGTTTTCAATGGATTGGGGCGCGATATATTTACCACCTGCTGTCTTAAACATTTCCTTTTTTCGATCGGTTATTTTAAGGAAACCATCGGATGTAATTTCTCCAATATCGCCTGTCTTGAAAAAACCATGATCGTCAAAAGCTTCTTTCGTGGCTTCTTCATTTTTATAATAACCTGTCGTGATGCTGGGACCTTTCACAAGGATTTCACCATCTGAAGCAATTTTAACTTCCAAATTTTTCAGTGGTTTGCCCACCGTCCCAAATTTCAATCCATGCGGTAGATAGGAGTTTACGGCAATAACAGGAGATGTTTCAGTCAGCCCATATCCCTCAAGTACTTTAAGTCCAGCAGCCCAGAATACACGTGCGAGTCGCTCTTGAAGAGCTGCACCACCTGACACGATAATTTTAATATTTCCGCCAAGAGCTTCTTGCCATTTGGAAAATATGAGTTTTCTAGCGATCGCAAGTTTGATATTGTAAAAAGGGCCATTATGTTCAGGTTCCTGAAATTTTAACCCTAGATCAACAGCCCAGAAGAAAATTTTCTTTTTTAATCCCATTAAGGCTTTCCCTTTTTCAATAATCTTATCGTATACTTTTTCCAGGACTCGGGGTACGGTGGTAAACACATCGGGTTTGACATCGTTGATGTCGGCGACAACATTGTCTAAGGTTTCCGAAAAATAGATCTGGATTCCTTTCGAATAGTACATATACACCACCATGCGTTCAAAAATATGGCATAAAGGAAGAAAGCTTAGTGCTGTTTTGAAATCTGACCGGATCAGGTGGTTGCAGGCCAAGACGTTGCTATACACGTTTTTGTGCGAGAGATAGACGCCTTTGGGACGTCCTGTTGTACCCGAGGTGTAGATTAAAGTTAACAGATCGTCTTCTGTGACTGCATCACGAAGCGGAGCTAGATCAGTTGAGTCATCTTTTGCTGTTTCGATGAATGTTTTTAGCTGGGTATAATCTTCAATGGCATCAAATGTATACAGTTGTGGGTGTATACCGTGCTCCCTGATCGCTTGTTCAATACGGTTTGTCAATTCGCTATTGCTGACAAAGAGTACATTGACATCCGAGTCATTGACGATAAACGAAAGGTCCTGTGCGGATAAAGTGGGATAGAGGGGAACAGTTGCGAGACCGATTTGATTGCAGGCAAAATCAACTAAATTCCATTCGGGGCGGTTGCCGGACATGATTCCGACCCGATCACCTTTTTTGAGACCTAGTTTCAGTAACGCCCTGCTTAAGGTGTCAATCGCGTCGGTGTACTCTTTGGTCGAATACGTCCTCCACTGGCCACTTCCATCTCGCCCTGCCACCATGATGTCCTTTGCGTATTTTTCTTTATATAAGGTTATAAAGTCAAAAATTCTGCCCATATCACTTGAATTTATTTGGTTACTACTACATGCTGTATTGACCTAAATATACAGAAATAAAGTTGGATAATTTGGGATTATTGTCATAACAAATTAAACATTGTTTCGTTATAGCTGTAATGGATATTTACCCTATAGAAAAGGTCCTTCGTAGGGGAAGTTCCGGTAAATAGTTTTATGTGCACTGCAATTATATTGCATATAAAAAGCAATTTATCTATGTTTGGGAAAATGTAAAGCAAAAAAAAGCGTACGATTTTTATGAAAAAAATATTTTTGGCTGTCGGTGGAATGCTGATGTTTGGAGCATTATCCAATCGAGCTATGGCTCAGTTGGACAATAGGGGTGCTATTGGTGGACGATTTGGGTCTGCTCAGGGAATTACGTATCGTCATACGCTTAACCCGGACCACGCATTGGAAGGTATTATGAGCATTCAGAGCAATTCTGACTTCCGTCGTTTCCGCGTTGTTGGCTTATATGAAATCTATAAACCATTAACTGGAGGATTCAATTGGTATTATGGTTTCGGTGGTAGCGTAGGCTCTTATAAAGAGAAAGACAAAATTATCGATGGTCAGCGCCATTCATTTGACTCACAGCTTAACCTGAGTATTGACGGTATCGTCGGTATTGAATATAATATTCCGCAGGCTCCGTTTCAAATCTCATTGGATGTAAAACCTTATTTCGATTTCCTAAACGAATCCAGTATCAAATTGTTTGATCCGATCGGTTTTTCAGTAAGATATAAATTTTAAAAAAGAAAAGCGGGATCTCCGCTTTTCTTTTTTAATGCTACTACTTCCGTGTTAAGCCATCCAGATTTTACCCAGCAATTCCTGTAGAAAGGTTTGTTCTTTGAGCGGACGGATTTCGTATATCTTTTTATTGCTCTTTCTGATCTGAACAGGGATTTCACGCACTAAACCATCTCGTGCCACCAGGAAGTTTAATGTTTCACCCTCTTTGGCATGTTGAACAATGAAATCAATTTCCTTGTCTTTCACGTCGAGCCTGTTATTATTAATTGCAATCAGTTCGTCTTTTACATTCAATCCGGAGTCATACGCACCAGAGCCTTTTTCCACTGTTGCTACCGAAATTAACCCGTCCACTTTGTTGGTCGTAATGCCGAGTGTCAATGTGTTGTTATCAATATTGGTATCCACAATTTCATAACCAACGAGATTAAAATAATCGTTATAATCCAGTTCTCCGTCCTGATGGGCAGCATTGAAAATGTCGTCCAATGATGTGCCTGCGATGCGTTCAGCAAGGCTTCTCAATTCATTTTCTTCAAATCCGCGATCAAGTTTTAGGTAGAACTCCTCATAAGCCTCACGGATAACATCATCCAATTTTAGTCTACCTTCTGTAGCAGCGATAATTTTAATATCCAACAATGCTGTCAGCATTGCCCCCTTGTTGTAATAGGAAATTCCTGAATTCATCGAATTTTCATCAGGCCTATAATATTTAATCCAGGTATCGAAACTTGAGGCTGCGGCAGACTGTATCGCATGCCCCGGCCGGTTCAATACAATATTGAAATCGTTAGCTAGCAAAGCGAGGTACTCTTTTTCATCATAAAATCCACAGCGTTTAATAATTAAATTATCATAATACGAAGTGAATCCTTCCATGATCCAGAGGCCTGTGGTATAGTTCTCGCCATCGTAATTAAACGGTCCTAAAGCTTTTGGACGTAAGCGCTTGACATTCCACAGGTGAAAATATTCATGTGCAACGAGACTCAAATAGTTTTTGTAGCTTGTCTCATTTAAATACGCATTCCTCGACGCTCCCAATACTGTTGAATTGAGATGTTCTAGGCCTCCACCTCCAGCTTGGTAATTGTGGGTAATAATGACGTATCGCTCATTGGGGTTCGAACCCCAGATGCGGGTTTCTTCTTCGACGATACGTGTGATATCTTTCGTCAGGCGTTCTTTATCATAACTTCCACCTCCGACCATGGCGCATTCATGCTCGACACCGGCCGCTTGAAATTTCCAGACATCCTGGTTACCGGCTTCGATGGGCGTATCGTATAATACGTCAAAATTTGGTGCATAAAACTTATGTTCTTCAATTTGTTCGAGCCCAGTTGATATACTTGCCCAAGAATCTTTTAGTGCAATGCTGACTGTCGAAGGATTGTCTATACGACCATCGATATGAAAGAAAGTTGCCGTAGGGACGATAAATGCATGGTCACTATCAAAAAAGTTGGTACGCACAGAAACTTCAAAACCGTATACAGCGTATATTACTTCGATTTGATCCAAAGATTCTGTGGGTATCCGCCAGGTGTTCTTTGAAATTTTCTGGTGGGCAACTGTATTGCCTGTTTTGTCAAATGATCGGAATCGTTCTACGTTTTTAGCATATTCACGAATTAAATAAGATCCAGGGGACCAGACCGGCATTTTTAGATCGACATAAGGCTGGTTGAGCTTTGCGATGCTCATTTTTACTTCAATATAATGAGCTTGTACTTCTGAAAATGATACCTCAAAATGTATTTCGGGTATATTGAAATGGTCACTGTCCATGAAAGATGATTTTAATATGAGCTTACAAAATTAAAAGTATCGTACGCTTAACCAAACAAAAAAATAGATTGTTGGTTCTACAATTATGAATCAGCTTGTTCCTGTCATCGTTCTTTTAGTAGAAAAAGAACGATGACAGGAACAAGCTGATAGTATCCTCCAATATACATAAATTTATTTAAGAAATGAGGCATAAATCGATGGCAAAATTGCTGATTTGGATGAAATGCCCGTTTTAATTGGTCTAGGGAGATGAAGCAAAAAATCTGTTTTTTATCAGAATTTTTGCTAAGTTTGATACAGTAGTTTATAGGGGGAAAATAATCAAGAATTTGTATGATTTTAGTTGTTGATAGCGGCTCTTCAAAGTCGGACTGGAAGTTGGAGTTGCCAGATAGTGCACCTATCTCATTCAGTACAAATGGACTCAATCCTTTTTTTGTGAATGAAAAGGAAATCACACGCGTTATTAAGGAGATACCCGAAATTATTCCCTATGCCGATGAAGTTACCGAGTTGTATTTTTTTGGTGCGGGATGCATTACGCCCGATCGTCGGGAAATGGTTTCAAATGCATTGACACCCTTGTTCGAAAACGCTTACATTTCTGTTGAGAACGATCTTTTTGGTAGTGCCTTAGCGACCTGTGGTAATAAAAAAGGGTATGTAGCGACATTAGGAACGGGGTCTGATTTGAGTTTTTTTGACGGGGAGGAGCTAATGCCCTCGCATAATGGAAATGGCTATGTATTAGGTGATGAGGGCTCAGGGGCATATTTTGGAAAAAATCTCGTCAGACTTTTCTTATATGGCCGTATGCCGAAAGATCTGAACGAAAAATTTGCGAACAAATACAGAATCAATAAAGAGATTGTCATCAAAAATGTTTATCAAAAAGAACGTCCAAATGCTTTCTTAGCATCTTTTGCGCCGTTCATGTCCGATAATATTACCCATCCTTTTATTATTGATCTGGTAAAGAGTGGATTTGAGGAATTTGTTCAAGCTTCAATTTTGACCTATCCCGACTATAATAAATATGCATGTCACTTTGTGGGGTCTATTGCGTATAGTTTTGATTTAATTTTGCGGGAAGTCTGTGAAGCACATCAGATACAGGTAGGGACCATTTTAAAATCTCCTATCAACGAGCTTTTTGATGCGGTATTGGAAAGAGAAAGTAATTCATTGTTAAGTCTTTAAACTAATTAAATATGATTATTGCAACTATTATGGTGTATATGTCAATGTTATTTGGCAATCCCAGCTTTTATGATTTTAAGTTTACGACACTTGAAGGGCAAGAAGTGAAAATGTCCGATTTCAAGGGAAAGAAAATATTGATCGTGAATACAGCCTCGAAATGTGGTTTTACAAAACAGTACAAAGATCTGGAGGAATTGCATAAAACCTTTGGTGATAAGCTCGTCATTATTGGCTTTCCGGCAAATAATTTTGGACAACAGGAACCTGGTTCAAATGCGCAGATTCAAGAGTTTTGTGAACAAAATTATGGTGTTGATTTTCTAATGGCCGAAAAGGTCGATGTAAAAGGAGATCAAATTTCACCCTTGTTTAAGTATTTGACCGCTCAGGAGAACCCAGATTTTAAAGGTGATATCAAATGGAACTTTGAAAAGTTTTTGATTGATGAGAACGGCAAACTTGTCCATCGTTTCCGTTCCGCGACGAATCCACTGGACCCGGCCATTGTAAACTGGGTGGAAAACAAGAAATAGTAAAAATAACAAAATAAAAAAGCTGCAAAATATGCAGCTTTTTTATTTTGTTATTGTCTAGTTGATCCGAAGGCCTCAGGCTTTGCCGTAAACCTCAGGGACAAGGTTCGATTTGATGGGTTTGGCTTTTGTTTATTTATTAAACTGTTACCTATTTGATGAAAGCCGTTGTCTATTCAATGTAAGCATCGTACAGGGCGCCAATGCAGTCTTTAAGCAAAGGGTTGAAATCATCGCTGTCGGGAATATTGCAGCCGTTTGTAATAACAATAAAGCCATATTTCTTTGCAGGGTTGAAAAATAGTGCGCTATAAAGCCCGTAAGCCGATCCCGTATGGCCTGTCAAAGTAATCCCCGGTATAATTTTAGAATTATTCATCAAAGCTAATCCATAACCCGATTCTTTATTTACAGCGGTCTGCATAATCTTCGCATACTTTTTAGGGATGATGTTTTTTCCCTGACTATGGCCGTAATTCATATGCATCATCATGTATTTAGCCAAATCTAAGGCCGATATTTTCATTCCACCTGTCGGAGAAAGCACAGGAGTGCTATAGCCCAAGATGTACTGATTGAGTTCCTCCCGACGTGGATTATAGGCACTGGGTTCTTCATGCGGTGTACCTTTAGCATCAAAGGAATATAAAGGAACAAATCTTCTTTGGTCCAAAGAGTCGATACAATAACCACCATATAGGTTGAGCGGTTTGAGGATATGGTTAACAATATAGCTGTCGACGCGTGTATTGGTCAGTTTCTCCAGAACAGCTCCTGCCATATTAAAATTGAGATTACAATATTGGTATTGTGTGCCTGGTTCATAAAGATTGTAGGAATCTTTCCAATTGGGGTTCTTGGATGGATTGATGACATCTAGATTGAAGTAACCGTTTTTATCATTGACACTGGAGGTATGGGAAAGGATCATCCGGACGGTGATTTTTTTGCCTGGAAAATTCGGATTTCTGATTGGGAAACCTATCAAATCCCCGAAGTCGTCGTCGAGTTTGCATCGGCCATCCGCTATTAATTGCATCAATGATGTTGCGGTGAATGACTTTGAAATCGAAGCAATCCGAAAGAGGTCATTTTCTCCGAGAGGGGTTTTGGATTCCAAGTTTTTGTAACCATAATTTTTGTGATACTCAATTTTATTGTTTTTGACGACGACCACACTGAGCCCTACGGCATTATAGCGACGCATAATTTCTGTAAGATCATGATCAACCTGTGTGTGCTGGCCCAGCAAAACTGTGGGAACGAATAGAAAAATAAAGACGGCGCGTAGGAGCTTATACTTTCTCATTGGATTGATTAGTTGGGATGTTAGTTCTGGTATAAATGTAAGGAAATACTGATGAATAATAGAAATAATTACAATGAATCCGTGCAGCATATCATAGTTGCTATACAGCTCAATCATGCTTTAGTAGCGCAACAAACTATTTTTATTTAAAACTATTCTAAACAATAAAATAATATCGTATGTTTGCGCCGACAAATAATTTTTACGAACTCACAATTTATTAACATGAAAAGAACTTTTCTAGGACTTGTTTTAAGTCTAGGATTGGTAGGAGCAATTCATTTGGACGCATCGGCGCAAAGTAAGGGGATACATGGCCGTGTTAAAACCAAAGATGGTGCACCAATTGAATCGGCTACAGTAACCATAGTTTCTTTAGGCAGGTCTACTTCGACTTCAGGTGATGGAAGCTTCCATTTCTCTAATCTTCCGGATGGAACCTATACTATTCGGATCAAAAGTATCGGAAATGGAGTCGAGGAGCGTACTATAGAGGTTAAAAATGGAAAGGCGACGGCCGTGAATGTTGCTTTGAATATTTCTGAATCTCAATTGGAACAAGTGGAAGTCGTGGGCTACAACTCGCACAATAGCAAAACAGTGAATGTGGGTAAAGCAGGGATTATCGACCGGGATTTGCCGCAGAGTGTACAAATTATAAACGAACAGGTAATTGCGGATCAACAGGTTAATCGCCTGAGCGACGCGCTAAAAAATGCAAACGGTGTCGCGATGGGAGCGAACCGTGGTGGGGTCAACGAAAATTTTTACGCAAGGGGCTATAGCTTAGGCGGGAATAATATATTTAAGAATGGCGCGCGAACCAATAATGGAGGTTCGATTGAGGCGAGCACCTTAGAATCTGTCGAGATTTTAAAAGGAAGTTCTGCTTTGTTGTATGGCGGTGTGTCTGGTGGGGCCGTTGTAAACCTAGTGACGAAAAAGCCTAAATTTTATTATGGAGGCGAAGCGTCAATGCGTGTAGGAAGTTATGACTTTTATAAACCAACAGTAGATGTGTATGGTCCAATCTCCAATAAGGTTGCATTCCGGGTTATCGGAACTTATGAAAAAGCGGGTAGCTTTAGGGATCAGGTCACATCAAAACGTACATATGTAAATCCTTCTGTTTTATATAAAATATCCGATAAAACTGATCTCAACTTTACATTCGATTACTTAAAAAGTGATTTTACGCCGGACTTTGGAATGGGGACCGTGGATGGTAAGTTGAATAATGAAGTTGGAAGAAACACTTTTATGAATGTGCCTTTTGCTTTCAACAGAACAAATACCTCAAACGGGCAGATCAATTTGAACCATAAGTTTAATGATTCATGGAATTTAAACGCAATAGCAAGTTACCAAACCTACGATCGTGATTACTATGGATCAGATCGGATTCAAGCGAATAAAAATGGAATTGCTCCACGGAATTTAACCCGATCCAAATCAAATGAGTTTACAGCCAATCAGCAATTGAATCTAACAGGAACTGTAAAAACAGGGGCGATCAAGCATAAGATCTTGGTGGGAGCAGATGCCGATCAGTCGCATTCAAATGCGTATGCCTATAAAATTGATGCCTCTAAAAATGTGGGCGGTGTATACGATTCTATTTATGTCTTTAATCCCTCGCAAACTGCGCAGCATTTGGCTTCGGGAAATGGACTTCGGACAGATATGCCACAAGCGGATTTATTGACCAAAACAACGACGGATATCTTCCGTTATGGCGTATTTTTTCAGGACCTAATAGAAGTTACTGAACAATTTAAAGTGTTGGCTGGTATTCGCTACACGTATCAGCGTACACCGAATTCGGAGAAGTATACTTATGCGACGAATCAATCGGAAGAGATTATTAATCTAGATGGTCAAAAAAATCCGATTGGAGCAAAAGTGGATAAAGCATGGTCGCCTAAATTTGGATTGATCTATCAGCCGATCCGCTCATCAAGTGTCTATGTCACTTATGCGAATAACTTTACATCGAATTCGGGATATGATGTGAATTACCAACCGATGGCTCCCTCCATCATCGATCAGTATGAGGCCGGTGTGAAAAATGACTTTTTCAGCGGTAGGTTATCCGCAAATGTTGCTTGGTATAGAATTAACAACAATCGCTTTGCCCAACAGTTATTGGTGCTTCCGAATGGAACAAGCAATAGCGATGCAAATATGAAAGAATTTTCTGGAAAGACGGCTTCAAGCGGATTGGAAGTTGATGTTACTGGAACCTTACTTCCAGGACTGAATGTAATTGCAGGTTATTCCTACAATTATATGCGTTATACCGAAACTAATCCGATTTCAAGTTATACAACCATCGTTGATGGTAAGGAGAAAGTGACTGAAATTTCTGGAAACGAAGAAAATGTACGTCTGGTAGGAACCACAGCACATACGGCTAATGGAACCGTGTTTTATACCATTCAAAATGGGACAGTTAAGGGACTGAAATTAGGTTTTTCCGCATTTTATACAGGTCGACGTAATGCAGGTTGGAATAATACTAAGATCAATGTACGCGATGGTCTCAATCGTCTGATCTCCGTTAGTCCATTTACGACCATAGATTTCTCCGCTGGTTATGCTTATAAAAACTGGAGTATTTTGGGTAAATTATCCAATATTACCAACGCGTTTAATTATTATATCCATGAAAACTATAGTGTGAATCCGATTCCACCGCGTAGTTTTATGGCAACATTGGCTTATAAATTCGAGAAGAGGTAATATTGCTCTTCGATCCATAAAAAAAGGAGTCAGCAACATGCTGACTCCTTTTTTTATGCTGGAATTTCAATAGATGCCCCTTTAGGACGCATTGAAATCAATATACTCTTTCTGGATACAGGCTATAAATTCGCCTAATGCACTGTTTTTACTTTTTATATTAGAGACCAGGATCACTTCTGTTTTGCTATCCATATCCTCAAGCTTCATGATTTTTAGGTTTAAATGCGGGTATTGTTTGATGGTGGAATAGGGGACGACTGCCAGGCCCAAACCTTGTGACACCAACTCAAGAATGGAAGACATCGAATTGCTCTGGTGTACAATCTTAGGTTCGAAGCCCATGCGATTACAGGTATTAATAACAAGCCGGTGATATTCGGAGGCGTATTTCTGATTGAAAGAAATGAAACTTTCATTAAAAAAGTTGATCGCATTAAATTCCACCTGTGAATGACCTACAATCACCATAGGGTCTTCGAAAAGAGGAGTGGTCAGCAATTCATTTGAATAAATTGGAGCGCGCATGATGCCTAGATCCAATTTTCCATTTTCCAACGCCAGCTTTTGCTTCTGTGTCGAAGTTTCAAAAAGACTAACCCGTAAGTATGGAAATTTGTGTTGAATTTGCTTCAATACTGTGGCAAGCATCTTTTTTGGTGTTGAACTGATATAGCCCAGTTTGAATTCTCCAGAGATATTGTTGTGAATCTGTTTGGTGATCGTTTTGCTGTGCTCTATGTTCTGCAGAATCTCTACCACTTCCTCCAAAAAGTATTTACCTGCTTCAGTTAGCTCGACGCGTTTGTTGGTCCGGAAGAAAAGAATAACACCCAATTCGTCTTCTAGATCTTTAATCTGCCGGCTTAATGGGGGCTGGGACATAAATAAGCGTTCTGCTGCTCGGCCAAAATGAAGCTCTTCGGCTACTGTTTTGAAATAAATGAGATGTCGGATTTCCATCGATACTTTTTTGGTATGAATTGATGACAAAATAAATATTTTTAATGAATTCCAGTTAGTCCTACCTTTAAATTATTAAAAATTAATGGATGAAATACGCCCGGCCAGACAGTCTACGATACTGCTGCGCAGGGGAATCTATCTGAACTCTAGAAAATAATAATTTACAGATGAACAAAGCTACACTACAGGAGATTGAAACACGGTTTGACAATGATGTCGAACGGTTCTCAAATTTAGAAACCGGTCAAGCAACCACATTGGATGCGGTATGGAACATGGAGCTAATTACGGACGCCATTGTCAGTCTTTATCCAGACGCTCAAAATATATTGGATATTGGATGTGGGGCTGGCAATTACGACGTAAAACTATTGCAAAAATTGGAGTCTAATCCAAATGTTAGTCTGTTGGACTTGAGCCAGCCCATGTTAAATAGGGCAAAGGAACGCGTTGGAAAATTGACCAACGGAGAGATTCATTTGATTAAAGGCGACTTTCGTACGGCTGCTTTGGAAGAAGACAAATTTGACGTCATCATCGCAACATCCGTTTTACATCATCTTCGAGATGATAAAGATTGGGAAAATGCGTTTGGCAAGCTGTTCCGCTTATTGAGAACCGGGGGAAGTGTGTGGATTTTTGATTTGATTGAGCAAAATAATGAACAGCTTCAAAAATTAATTTATAGAGAAAAATATGGTGAATACTTAACTAGCCTGAAGGATGAACAGTACCGTGATCATGTTTTTGACTATATTGAACACGAAGATACACCAAGATCGCTGATTTATCAACTCAACTTATTGACACAAGTTGGCTTTAAAAATGTTGATGTTTTACATAAAAACCTTTGTTTTGCTTCTTATATGGGATTCAAATAGGGGCTGGAAAAAAGTGTAAAATAAATAAGGCGATACGGGGAGTATCGCCATAAAATCACACTAACTATTAAAAAACCTATAGGACTAGGAATTTACAAATTCAATAAACCAATGTATGTCTCATCCCACGCTCCTCTACTTTTATTCCTCGTCACATGCGAGATGTCAAATAAATAATAAAATGTAATTATTAAGGTCAATACTTTAAAAAAATCAAGTATTTCCATTGGTTTACGTAAAGATATGTCTTTATTTTTTAAATACAAATAAAAATGATGAAAATTGAAAAATTATTATTATTTGACCGTTTTTAAGAATTCTTCCCAGGCGATCTGATCTGTTTTGAAGGTCAAATCTTCCGTTAACACCGATTCAATCGGTACCCATCGAAAAGACTGAAGCTTGTTATCTTCAGGTTTCTGATCAGGATCGAAGTCAAAGGCTTTGGTAGTCGTTCTGATCTGAATAGCTGAGGTATTCTTGACCTGATAGTAAATCGATATGATTTGGCTATCGTTAAAACTTGATTTCTCATAAAAGTCTGTGGTGTAAATATGTTTAACCACAGCAATGTCAAAAGCACATTCTTCCTGATACTCCCGGATCAAAGCATCCAATAAGCCTTCCCCGTATTCTAAGCCCCCACCAGGGAATTTGGTAAATGAAACATTTTCCGTTCTTTCGTCGCTGATCAATACCTCTTGATTTTCATTGATCAATATTCCGTACACTCTTACGTTAAATGGAAACATGGATTAATTATGTTTGTATATATTTTAGTTTCTGTCTTTTACA
Source organism: Sphingobacterium multivorum (assembly GCF_039511225.1). Lineage (NCBI taxonomy): Bacteria > Pseudomonadati > Bacteroidota > Sphingobacteriia > Sphingobacteriales > Sphingobacteriaceae > Sphingobacterium > Sphingobacterium multivorum. The sequence goes on along the minus strand of NZ_CP154261.1, from coordinate 4,804,124 downwards.
GTGGCATAAAACCATTGTCTACTGCAAATTCATCCAATCCGATATAAGAATAATGTCTCGGAAGAAACCAGCCAATTGCTTCCATGATGTTGGTGAATTCTTTTTCAGTCCTGAATTGGTTCGCAGCGATATTGAATGCCAAATCTTGTGAAGCATTTTCTTCATCTTTATAATTACGCGCAATGAGCATCACCTTTGCATTCTTTACGCCATAATAATCCAAAAATTCACGTAATTGGTTGCGGACAGCCTGTGGAAGAATGGTCTCGGCAGGTTGCCCCACTAATATTTCTTCATCTTGACCGATAATCGTTTGTTCATTTTTCTTTGAGAAAACACTATCATCTGTATAAAACTCTCCGTTTAAAAAGTAGTTAACTAAGTCGCCGTAGGTGAATACCCAGTCGGGGTTTTCATTTTGTGTATTGATAGCAATACCAAAACCTTTTGGCAACACGTAATCCTTCAGCCGATTTTTAATGACAAAGGCCTGAAAGTTCTGATCTTTCGGAACACTTTCGAGTTGAAAATAGGGGAACCCATCAGGACCAACAACCACTTCTGTTTCTGCTAATTTTAAGGTGCATTCAGCAATATTAGCCAGAAAAATATCACGCCACTCTTCATCCCGCTCTTCAAAGGGAACTTCCATCAGGCTATTTATTATAATCGTTTTTTCCAGGTCTCCCAAACGATTATCATTCGCATTGTTGCTATCGTCAAATAAATGTATTGTACTCATCTCGGATTGTGATTTTTTGATTTGCTGGTAAAAGTAAAAGAATATTTATTAATTAACGACGTTTTCTTGATTTCGAACCGCCTTTTCGTTGATTGTTTTGGCTGCTAGAACGCATTTTCTCCCAGCTCAATAAATAAGGATGTTGATCGTCAATTTTAATTTGCCGTTTTAAGGATAACTGTAATTTTATCCACTTTTCATTGTCCTCCGCATCGCAAAAGGTAAATGCTTTTCCCTCTGCTTCCGAACGACCTGTTCGACCGATTCGATGCGTATAGAGCTCGTCGGAATCCGGAATTTCGTAGTTGATGATAGCTTCTAGGTTCGGAAAATCTACCCCTCGAGCCAAAAGGTCCGTCGCAATTAATACACGTACCTCTTTTTGTCTGAATTTAGCAATAATCTCTTCTCGTTTTTGCTGTGCTATATCGCCATATAATGCCGAGCAAGAAATGCCATTTCGATCTAAATCTGTTGCGATGCGTTCGACAGCATGAACTGTTCGCGTGAAAACGATTACTTGCTGTGCAATACGGTTTTCAAGGAGATAACGCAGAAGGGTCTTTTTATCATTTTTATCAACATAGAGGACAGATTCTTCTATTTGATCCTTTTTGGCTGTTGTTTCTAAGTTGATCTCAACAGGGGTATTTAATCTTTTTCGAACAATTTTTTCGATTTCAGGGGTTTTCGTAGCTGAACTGAAAATGGTTTGTCTCTCAGCAGGCAATGTGCTGATGATTTTATTGATTTCTTTCGTGAAACCGAGATCTAACAATTGATCGAATTCATCGATCACCAGGATATCTATCGTTTTTAGATCGATAATGCCTTGTTCAATAAAATCCAGCAAACGTCCTGGAGTCGCAAGGACCATCTGGGCTTTCGGATAAACGTCGAGTTGACTTTCATAAGTTCCGCCACCATAGAAGCTGGCGATAGTCAACTCCATTCCATCGATAAGCGCCGATAAGCGCTGTTTGGTCTGTATACAAAGTTCGCGTGTAGGAAGGAGTATAAGGACCGATAAGTGATCTGGGATAATCTTGGTTCGTAAGCGCTGAATAATAGGGACGGCGAAAGCCTCCGTTTTTCCCGTGCCGGTTGGGGCAATAGCCAAACAGTCTCTACCTTCTAAAATGGCGGGGATAGCTATTTCTTGAATAGGTGTAAGCGAAGAAAGCTTTTGTTTTTCAAGATTAGCGATAAGGATTTTATCGAGTTTAAGTGCTGAAAAATTCAAAATAATGAATGTAAAACCCAAAAATAAAAATTAAAAAGGACAATGGTGTTTTTGCCTGCTGATTGGAATTAAAAATCTGTAAAAATTAGGATTTTTTGTCAAAAAGTACTAATTTGAGAAATTAGAATATTCTATTTCAAATCTGAATTATTGATTATCAATTTATTTGATAAACACCAATTATATAGAATAATATTTTTGTTAAATTTGTTGAAACAAAAAAGAATATGTTTGATACTGCATTTGACCAAAACAATGAATCTATTTCCACTTTGAGCTTTGACGAGTTCAAAAAGATTATTGTGAATGATTATCGAACTGCCTTAGAAAGTCGTTACGTGAGTTTATTGGGACGTAAAGAAGTGCTTACAGGTAAGGCTAAGTTTGGTATTTTTGGCGATGGAAAAGAATTGGCACAAATCGCGATGGCTAAAGTTTTCAGAAATGGGGACTGGCGGTCGGGATATTACCGTGACCAAACATTTATATTTGCTTCTGGCATCAGTGATGTCTACCATTTTTTCTCTCAATTATATGCCCATCCCGATGTTGAGGCAGATCCTTCTTCTGCAGGAAGGCAAATGAACTGCCATTTTGCCACGCGTGTTGTGGACGACCAAGGTAACTGGTTGGATCAAATGGTTCAGAAAAACTCGTTTTCAGATATTTCGACCACTGGCGGTCAGATGGCCAGATTGCTGGGCTTGGGCCTGGCTTCTAAGTTGTATAAACAGAATAGAAATTTAGACTATCTATCTTATTTTTCAAATAAAGGAAATGAAGTTGCATTCTGCACTATCGGAAATGCAGCTACTTCTGAAGGCGTATTTTTTGAAGTCATTAACGCCGTAGGAGTTCACCAGATTCCGACAGTGATTTCCATTTGGGATGATGGGTATGGGATATCTGTGCCTAATGAAATTCAAACAACAAAAGGAGATATCTCCGAAGTCCTCAAAGGTTTTCAGAAGGAAGATCTGACAAACGGAATCGAGATATTCAAAGTGAGAGGATGGGATTATGCGGGCTTATGTGAAACCTACGAACAGGCCGCTCGTATTGCTCGCGAGAAACATATTCCATGTTTGATTCATGTGACCGAGTTGACGCAACCTCAAGGGCATTCTTCTTCAGGTTCACACGAGCGGTATAAATCGCAAGAAAGACTGCAATGGGAGACTGACTTCGATTGTATCGCGAAAATGAAAGAATGGATCGTAAGTTCTGGTATTGCTACCACAGAAGAATTGGATCAATTGGATCAACATGCTAAAGACCATGTTCGTCAAGAACAAAAACGAGCTTGGGCCGATTATATTAAAACGTTGGGCATCGAAGCTCGGGAAGCTATTGATTTACTTCAGGGTATTCCAAATGAGCGGGCTGATTTTGCGTCAAAGAAATTGCAATCGATGGTTGAGCCTTCTTTGAAAGAAGTTTATGGCCAGGTTCGCAAGGTATTGCATGAGCTTAAAGGTCAGCATAGCGATGGGCGCCAGCAATTATTAAATTGGTACAAAGAGAAGCAGGAACTGAATGAGAAACGGTATAATTCAAAATTATTTACAGATGGTGTAGATTCACCTGCTCATGTGACGGTCGTACCTGCCGTCTACAGTGAAGAAGCTAAAGTGGTCGACGGACGTGAGGTCTTGAATCTATGTTTTGAACAGAACTTCCGACGTGACGAACGATTATTGGCGTTTGGGGAGGATGTCGGTAAGATTGGGGATGTGAACCAAGGTTTTGCGGGTTTACAAGAAAAGCTGGGTGTGCATCGTGTATTTGATACTGGTATTCGGGAGAATTCAATTATAGGAAAAGGACTAGGTTTGGCAATCCGTGGACTTCGCCCAATTGCTGAGATTCAATACCTGGATTACTTAATTTATGGCATTACAGTAGCAAGTGATGATTTGGCAAGTTTGAGTTATCGCACCTTTGCAGGTCAGAAAGCACCATTAATTATTCGTACACGTGGCCATCGATTGGAAGGTATATGGCATTCCGGATCGCCCATGTCGGTAATTTTAGGATCTTTGAGAGGTCTGCATGTATGTGTGCCGCGTAATATGACCCAGGCAGCAGGTATGTACAATACGTTGTTCCGCTCTGACGAACCTGCTATCGTTGTCGAATGTCTGAATGGGTATCGTCTAAAAGAGCGTCTACCAGAAAATGTTGGTGAATTTACGGTGCCAATCGGTTATGCCGAATGTGTGAAAGAGGGGCGGGATATCACGGTGGTATCCTATGGGTCAACTTTACGTGTTGTTGAAGAAGCGGCCGTGGAATTGGAACGTTTGGGGATATTCATCGAAATTATTGATGCACAAACATTGCAGCCTTTTGACAAAGGAAAACTTTGTGCCGAATCGCTTAAGAAAACAAATAAACTACTTATTGTGGATGAGGATGTGCCCGGTGGGGCTTCAGCTTTCATCTTACAAGAGATATTAGAGAAGCAAAATGGCTACTATCTATTGGATAGTCAGCCGAGAACACTGACTGCAAAAGCACATCGCCCGCCATATGGCTCCGATGGGGATTATTTCTCGAAGCCATCTTCTGATGATGTTGTCGAGACAGTGTATGCAATTATGCATGAAGCTAATCCAGAAAAATATCCATCTATGTTTTAATAGATGGATATCTTTTTGCTTTACTAAGCTAAATATTCCAACGGTTGGGATGATATCTTAATTGAATATACTCGCAGCGCCAATCATAGCGGCTTTTTCGCCAAGTATTGCTGTATAAATTTGAAATCTTTCAAATTCTTTTCGGTCACCAATGAAAATAGGTAGCGCCTTAGCAATATTGCCACCGACTATAAATATTTCAGCAGCATGTTTCTCTGCAAAGAACTGCATAAAATCAAAGAGATGTTTAGCATATTCATCTTTGATGATTTGAAATTCCTTAGTTTCCCGATGATGATCTAAAATATCTTTAAGTCCCGTAACATCTTTTCCTGCTACTTCTTTGAAACGTTTGATGAACCACCGTGTCACAAGAAATTCTTCGAAAATACAATCTTCGTAAGGGCTGTTCCATAGGGCGGCATCATAGGCTTTTTCACCTTGATTCCATACCGCAGATCCGAGTCCAGTACCCAACGTAATTCCTAATATCCGTTTGTTTGTTTGCAAGTTCTGTACGAATATTTCACCTTGTAGGAAGGCTGCTGCGTCATTGATAAAGTGGATAGACGTAGGCGGAAGTCCCAGCTCTTCAGCTAAAAGCGCTTTGACATCCATGTTGTACAGATTGTCATACTTGCTTTGTCCCTGTATCTTAGATATTCCATTTTCGTAGTCAAAGGGTCCCGGCATAGCAATGCCGATGAACTGAATAGGAGCCGGAGAGGTGGCTATGATATCGCGTATAGCTGACGCCCAGGTTTGTAAAATCGTTTTAGCATCTCCTTGAGAAAAAACGTGGTTTCTGGCCACGTTTTCTAAGTATATATTCCATTGTTTTGTGTCAATGATACAGGCAGAAATATGTGTGCCTCCAATATCAACACCTACGACATAATTATCTTGCAGCATGTTTGTAACTTTGATTTTTAAGTAGATGATCCGCGATTACAAGTGCTGCCATAGCTTCCACAATAATTACTGCTCTCGAAACAACACAAGGGTCATGTCTCCCCTTGCCACTTGCAATAGCAGGGTTGCCATGGATATCCACTGTTTCTTGATCTCTCATGATAGTGGCAACAGGCTTAAATGCTACTTTGAAAGTAATATCCATACCATTTGAAATCCCACCCTGAATCCCTCCAGAGAAGTTGGTATGTGTATGCACTCGATTTAAATCATGGTCATCTGCTACAAATATATCATTATGTTCGGAACCTCGCAACTCCGAACCTGCAAAACCTGAACCATATTCAAAACCATGTACCGCATTGATGCTCATCATTGCTTTAGCAAGGTCTGCATGGAGCTTATCAAAGACCGGTTCGCCTAATCCCACAGGCACATGTCTGATGACAGCCGAAATACGTCCGCCAACGGTGTCACCTGCTTTTCTGACCGAGTCGATAAACTCAACCATTTCATTGGCTGTCGCTGGATCTGCACAACGTGCAATGTTAGCCTCTCGCAATTCAAGCAGAGCTTTAAGGTCTTTGGTATCTACATTTGGCGCCTCAATAGTACCTACTCCCGAAACGTGGGCAAAGATTTCGATGCCAAATTGATTCAGAAAGCTTTTTGCTACAGCACCAGCAGCAACACGGGCAGCGGTTTCCCTCGCCGAGGACCGTCCACCACCACGATAGTCACGTATGCCATATTTCATCTGATAAGTGAAATCAGCATGGGAAGGTCTGAAGATATCTTTGATATGGGTGTAATCTTTCGAACGCTGGTCTTCATTTGGAATAACAATTGCTATTGGTGTTCCCGTTGATTTACCCTCGAATACGCCAGATAAGATCTGTGCAGTATCACTTTCTTTTCTTTGTGTCGTGATCTTAGATTGACCGGGTTTTCGTTTGTCGAGCTCAGACTGGATAAATTCCTCGTCTATTGTTATATTTGAAGGGCAACCATCAATAATTACACCTATAGCTTTGCCGTGTGATTCGCCGAAAGTGCTAATTCTGAATAAATCGCCAAATGAATTTCCTGCCATAAAAATTAAATTTCAATAAACTTAGATAAATTTGCCTTTAAATGCAATTCTAAAGCACCAGACTGAATACAAATTATGAGTCTGTAACTCGAAGATGGCCTAATAGATTACATCACAATTTTTGTCCCAAGCTAAAAGGCTATCTGGGAGATTGTATCATAAAACAGAGATTAATATTGATGTTAATCCCTGTTTTTGATATGTTAGTCAATTATAAAAGCTTGCGCTTGTAAATGTTTCCAAAAATCAGGATATGACTTTTCTACAACCTGAGGTTCAGCAATCTTGATTTGGTCAAAAACTAAAGCCAAAGGTGCGAATGCCATTGCCATGCGGTGATCCTCGTAAGTCTCGAAGGTCACATCTTCTGGTTGATATACACCTGCAGTTTTCAGATGGTATGTGTCACCATCTTCGATCAATTCAGCACCGAACTTCGCGATTTCGGTCTGCAATGCAGCAATACGGTCGGTCTCTTTAATCTTTAAGGTTTCTAGACCTGTAAAGGAAACATCACGTTTTAAAGCAGCTGCGACAACGACTACTGTTTGCGCAAGATCAGGGCATTCTTTAAAGTCGAACAAGGTTTTGTCTGAATTGATTTCTTTTTTAGTTAAATGCAATCCATCCGATTCAAAGTTCGAATAAACCCCAAAATGCTCCATAATGTCTGTGATGGCAATATCGCCCTGTAAACTATGTTGTCTTAGTCCAGGCAATACGATCGAGGCATCTGCATCAGCTAGTGCTACAATAGCATACCAATAGGATGCTGCGCTCCAATCTGGTTCGACATATATGGTTTGCTTTTCAAAAGCTTGCGGTGCAATTTTAATCGCATTCTCCGTCCATTCATGTTGGATCCCGACACTTTTAAGCATATCCAAAGTCATGGATACATAAGGTCTGGAAGTTAATTCGCCTTCAATCTCTAAGGTAAGTCCCTTTTTTAATGCCGGAGCAATTAATAGCAGGGCCGATATATATTGACTGCTGATATTTCCTTTAATCTTAACACGGTCTTTTCCTTGAAATAGTCCGCCTTCAATCTTCAAAGGAGGGTAACCCGCCTTTTTTTCATAATGGATTTCGGCGCCAATTTCTTTCATGGCATCGACCAATATCCCAATTGGACGCTGTTGCATGCGCTCGGTCCCTGTCAGGATAAAATTTCCTTTAACAAGGTTGAGGTAGGCTGTAAGGAAGCGCATAGCTGTTCCCGCAGGGCCTATGTCAATCGTATTATAACCGGGTTGCGGTTCTGATGCGATTTGCAACACGCGGTTAAGAGTAACCGTATCTGCAGCCTCAGAGAGATTGGCTATTTCAACTTGTCCTTTGCTCAGCGATTGGATAATAAGAGCACGGTTGCTCTCAGATTTTGAACCTGTGAGTTGGACCGTGCCCTGTATCTTTTTTGAAGGATGCGTCAGCGTGATGACTTGTTGATTCATTATGCTTCTGCTGTTGGTTGCTCTTGCGTATTCATGACCGCATTTTGTTTGCGGATAGATTCGTTGTGAATTAATTCGAGGAATTTTGTCGCAAATTCGCTGCCCAAAGAAAGCGCTTCCGCTAATTTTGTGCGTTTTTGAACAATCTCATCCCAACGGTTGACTTGCAAAATTGTTACGTTGTTATCGCGTTTGTACTCGCCTATTTTCTCCGCAATTTTCATGCGTTCACCGATTTTTTGGATGATCAAATCATCTAATTTGTCGATGTTGCTACGCAATTCTGCTAATTTGTCTTCAAAAGAAGGGTTGTCCGAAGCAGCTTTACGTAATGTCAAATGGTCGATCAACTCGGCCAATGCAGCTGGCGTTACTTGTTGTTTTGCGTCAGTCCAAGCGACAGATGGATCGATATGGGATTCGATAATCAATCCTTGCATATCCATATCCATTGCTTTTTGTGCGATGTACGGTAACAATTCGCGGTTTCCACAGATGTGACTTGGATCGTTGATGATCGGTAGGTTTGGACAAGCAGTTTTTAACTGAATCGCTAAATCCCACATTGGTTCATTACGGAATGCTGTTTTCTCGTACGAAGAGAAACCTCTATGGATAGCACCTAATTTTTTGATACCAGCACGGTTGATACGTTCCAATGCACCGATCCATAACGATAAATCGGGGTTTACAGGATTTTTAACAAATACTGGGATATCTACTCCTTGTAAAGCGTCAGCAATTTCTTGTACGGTAAATGGATTTGCCGTTGAACGTGCACCTACCCATAGTACGTCCACACCAGCAGCCAAAGCTTCTTCCACGTGTTTTGCTGTAGCAACTTCAGTAGCTGTTAATAAACCTGTTTCTTCTTTCGCTCTTTTCAACCACTCCAAACCAATTGAACCGATACCTTCAAATTCTCCCGGACGGGTACGTGGCTTCCAGATACCAGCGCGTAAAATATTTACTTTTCCGGTATTTGCCAACAAATGCGCTGTTGATACCAGCTGCTCTTCTGTTTCTGCGCTACAAGGACCCGCGATAATTAAAGGTTTGTCTCCTGTGTCCAACCAAGATTTTAAAGGAATGATGTCTAATGTATTTTTCATGTTAAGTTTGATTATCTATTTTAATATTGTCTGCGTAAATTATTAATTATAGTTTTTCGTTTTTGACATACTCGCCCATAATGTTGAAATTGACACTATGTTTGAGTACTTTACGTATAGCTGCTTCGTAGTCTGTTTGTTTTTTCCATTCTACGTCAACGAAAAAATCATATTCATTGCGTTTTCCGATTACCGGCATTGACTGAATCTTGCTCAAGTTGATATTCTGTTCAGCAAAACATTGTAAAATAGTCGCCAAAGATCCTACTGTATTTCCTGTTTGGAATGATAATGACGCTTTATTGGCATTTTTATGTTCGACAACCTCATTCGATAGTACGAGGAAACGCGTTGCGTTCTTTTTATTGGTTTCGATTCTCTTTTCTAATATTTCAAGACCATAGATTTCAGCGGCCAATGTCCCCGCAATTGCCGCAGTATCCGTCAATTTTCGCTCGGCAATCATTTTTGCAGTTGCAGCCGTATCAGATCCCTCGGTTATGCGTACGCCTTCAAGTTCAGAAAGAAATTCTTCGCATTGGCGAATAGCAATCGGATGCGATTCGATGTGTTTGATATCCTTTAATTTAACGCCCGGCAATACCATGAGATTCTGTTGGATGTTTAGGTAAACTTCCCCAGTAATATGGAACTTGTAATCTCTCAATAAATTATAATTCGGCAATAAGCTTCCCGCAATTGAATTTTCGATCGCCATAACGATATAGTCGACTTTTCTTTGCTTCAGCAATTCACAAGTTTTTTTAAATGAATCACATTCTACAATTTCAACTTCTCTTCCGAAAAATTTAAATGCGGCCTCTTCATGAAATGAAGCCTTTGCTCCCTGTATTGCAATTTTTAAACTCATTGTTTTTTGTTCGCTATGTTGTCTCCAAAAAAAAGAGTCCCGATCATTTGAACCGGGACTCTTCTTGTTTGTATTTTTTATGATTTATACACAATCTAATCCCGGCTCTTATTTTTAAAATAAAAGAAGTTAAAATAGAAATATGTATATGTTCTGTTCATCCTGTTGTTGTTTGACATTTCAAATGTACGAATGTTTTTGAAATATCAAAGAAAAAAATAATTTTTTATTGAAAATATCTGATTTATTTAATGAATTTTTTATGTTTTTTTGTGTGTTTTTTTATCTGTATTTTACTTGTTTATTTTTAATTTTTTTTCAATTTTTATTTTATTATAATATTGATTTTTAGTATTTTAATTATTTTTATTGTCATTATTTTTCTATAATAAGCTCTATTTTTGTGTTATTTTATGTGTAATAAATGGCTGTATTTTTACGTGTTTTTTAGCTATATTTTTATATTAAATTTAGGTGTTTTTAATGTTAATATTATCGTTTTTTTTAGCTGTTTTGTTAAAAAAGTATTTTACTACCTTTGGGCAAACGCTGGATTTTATGCTAAAACGAATTAATTTTTATGTGTGTGTAAGTGTGATCTGTTTGTTGTTGACAGGTTTCACTTTTAAAGGAGAGGAAAAGGACGCCAAAGTAAAGCGTGTTATTGATGGCGATACCTTTGTCATTGAAAATGGAACCCCAAAAGGGGATAAAGTTAGGTTGATAGGGGTGGATGCTCCGGAAACGAGACGTACTGCGCGGAAGGAAATCGGGTACTATGGTCAAGAAGCAAAGCAGTATTTAACGGCGATGTTAAACGGGAAAAGTGTGAAGTTGGTCTTTGATGTTGGAAAACGGGATCGGTATGGAAGACTTCTTGCCTATGTGTATGTTGGAAAGAGATTTATCAATCGGGATTTGGTTGAACAAGGGTATGCAGTATCCTATACGCTGGCACCAAATGTACAATATGCAGAATTATTTGTAAAATTGGAGCATCAGGCTCGTCAGGAGAAACGTGGCCTTTGGAGATAAATGAAATTTGAATCATGATTTTTGTTTTATTAAGTGTCATCTGCAGCGTCACTGTTGCTGTTTTATTAAAATTGGCAAAACAAAATGGAGTCGAAACCAAACAGGTTATCGTTTGGAATTACCCCATGGCAGTTGCACTGACCTATTTTGTATTACAACCAGATCTAAAATCGCTGGTATGGGATGCTATGCCGGTGACGTTGTATATGAGCCTGGCGATATTACTTCCTGGAATGTTTGTTTTTATTGCTTTGTCCATTCGCTATAGCGGTCTGGTCAAGACAGAGATTGCACAGCGCCTATCGTTGTTTATTCCTTTGCTTGCATCATTTTTCTTTTTTCATGAAAAAATGGAAGGACACAAGATGCTGGGAATAGCTCTTGGTTTATTGGCCATCCTCTGTTCTATTGGTTGGCAAAAGAATCTGTATGTTAGTTCGGCAGATAGTCGTTATAAAACGCTTTACCCGTTATTGGTATTTATCGGTATGGGCATAATTGATATCCTCTTCAAACAAGTCGCCTTGCATGTCGATATACCTTATATCAGTTCCCTATTTATTATCTTTGTGATGGCGATGTGTATTGCAATGGTGCTATTGCTGTATTTCCTTTTTGTGGAAAAACAACGTTTTTCAAGGCAAGCTATGGGCTATGGATTGGTTTTGGGTGTATTTAACTTCTGTAACGTCCTATTCTATATGAAAGCGCATCGTGCGCTACCAGAAAATCCATCAGTTGTATTTACGGGGATGAACATTGGCGTGATTTCATTGGGTGCATTAATCGGCGTCTTATTTTTTAAGGAAAGGCTATCGTTGTTGAATTATCTGGGTATAGCGCTTTCTATTGTTTCAGTTTTAATCATAGCATATCAATGAGTTTATTTGAAGATACTTACCGGACTATTGCTGCAAAATACGAGGGAATTTTTAGGGATAAGGGCAGTAAGTTTATTGCTTATGCTTTTCCTTTTAAATCCGAAGATCAATTAAAAGATCTAATTTTGGAAGTGAAGGCGATTCACCCGAAAGCGAGGCATCATTGTTGGGCCTATCGCCTCACACCTGATCGTGCGGTCTTTCGTGTGAATGATGATGGAGAACCTTCGGGGACTGCAGGACGGCCTATTTTAAACGTTCTCCTATCTTTGGATGTCACCAACGTTATCGTCATTGTCGTTCGTTATTTCGGTGGTACTTTGTTGGGGGTTCCAGGCTTGATTAATGCCTACAAATCGGCAACCCAAGATGCTTTGACCCAAGCCGAAATTATCGAGCGTACAGTGAATGACCATTATAGTATTACCTTTGATTACCTGCATATGAATGATATTATGCGGATCATAAAGGAAGAGGGCGTGGAAATTGAAAAGCAAGAGTTTGATAATCAGTGTTATTTGGAGTTTGAAGTCCGAAAAATGCAGGTCAATCGCATTGTGGATCGGTTTTCCAAAATAGAAGGTTGTCAGTTAAGCTATTTGTATACAATATGATCAACGCATCGGAATTGATTTTAAATGCAGATGGAAGTATATACCATCTGAATTTATTGCCGGAAGATCTGGCAGGTACAGTAATTACAGTTGGCGATCCAGACCGTGTAGCCAAAGTATCGAAGTACTTTGACCGTATCGAGCTCAAAAAAGGGAAGCGTGAGTTTATTACGCATACCGGCTATCTGGGAAATAAACGGTTGACGGTAATCTCAACAGGTATAGGTACTGATAATATTGACATTGTGTTGAATGAATTGGATGCGCTGGCAAATATTGATTTTGCCAATAGAACAGTAAAGTCGACGCTCAGCTCATTGCATATTGTACGCATTGGAACTTCTGGAGCAGTACAACAAGATGTCGAGATGGGAACTATTTTAGCCTCTGCTTATGGAGTAGGTCTTGATGCATTGATGAACTACTATCAGGGATCTTACGACGGCGAGGAACAGGCGCTTCAGGTAGAACTAGCCAAATATTTCTCCGCATTAAACCTAAACCCCTACGTTGCGAAAGCTGGTACAGGCCTTCTGGATCGAATTGCCTTTGATTTACCGAAGGGAGTTACGTTAACTGCGCCCGGATTTTATGCTCCGCAGGGAAGGACTGTCCGCTCCACGAACACGATTCCTAATTTTATAGATTTGATCAACTCCTTTCAATATAAAGGTCAGCGCTTCACCAACCTGGAAATGGAAACAGCTGGTATTTATGCGTTGGCTAACATGTTTGGACATCAAGCTTTATCCATCAATGCGATCTTGGCAAGTCGGGTAGATGGCCGGTTTTCTTCCGCACCTGAAGAAGTTGTTGATAAGACCATACAGCTCGTTTTGGAACGCATTTAACAATTTTTCTGCGTCATGCAGAGGCGATGATAGTCTTTCTCAATGATGCGGTAAAAGAGTTGAAAAGAATTAAATATTGATTCAAATAGAAAAGGAGTTGTTTTTAGACAACTCCTTTTCTATTTGAATCAAATTTAAGCATGATGAACAGTAAAATGGTGAAACTCCACAAGGATGAACCACCATAACTAATAAAAGGCAGCGGAATCCCGATAACCGGAACAATACCGATGGTCATACCGATATTGATAAATAAGTGAAAAAAGAGAATGGACGCTACACCGTATGCATATATCCTGGCGAAGGCTGAACGCTGTCGTTCGGCTATATGAATAATGCGAAGCAGTAGGGTGAGATAGATAAGTAATAAGGTAACCGATCCAACAAATCCCCATTCTTCTCCAACGGTGCAGAAAATAAAGTCCGTGCTCTGCTCAGGTACAAAGTTGTATTTTGTTTGCGTTCCCTGCAGGTAACCCTTGCCTAGGAGCTGCCCTGATCCAATTGCAATCTTCGACTGATTCAAATTATATCCTTTTCCTTTGGGGTCTTCCATTTTACCCAGGATAATGTCAATACGGTCACGTTGATGGGGCTGTAGCACATGCTCATATACCAGGTCCACACAGAGAATAAATACAGCGCAGGCTGCAAAAAGTATACTTAGATTGATAATGTATTTTCTTCTCTTGCGGTAGTTCCACATGACAAGGCCAATAAGCAATGCTAAAATCAAGATAAGTATCCAAGGATTAACCAATAAAGAAAGGACAAAAAGCAAAATGCAGAGCCCGCCAAATATAAGCAGTTCATTATTTACATAACCCTCGCGGTAGAATACGAAAATCAACGAAAAGAATGCAAGGGCAGATCCCGTATCAGGCTGTAACATAACCAAAAATACAGGAAACAAGACAATACCGGCTCCCATGGCCAGTGTTTGCATGGTCGGAGCTTTATTACTCTGAGAACTTAAAAAGTTAGCCAAGAGCAGGCAGGTTGAAAGTTTGGCAAATTCTGAAGGCTGTAAGCGGAAAAAACCCAGGTCAATCCAGGCTTGGTTTCCGCCGACATTTCGCCCTACCACGAGCACGATGACAAGCAATACAGCCGTTATACCATAAAATATCGGTGAGGCGGAACTGAAAAATTTCGCGTCTATGATCAGAATGGATACCCCTAGAATAATTGCGGAAACAAGATACAACGATTGTTTCCCATAATTGGTCCCTAAGGTAAAGAAATTGGGCATTTCAGGATTAAACACCGCTGCACGGATATTGAATAAGCCAATTAAGCATAGCGCAAGCCAAAGCGTGATGGTTAGCCAGTCTATCTTTCCAAAGAAACTCGTTTTTTGATTATTCATATCTTCTCTTTATCTCGCTATGGTGAACAATTGTTTCCTTTGGTTTTGTTAAAGCCGCCAGCTGGCGTTTTGATTTTAACGTGTCGGTTTTCGACTTGACTGAGTCTGTCTTTTTTACATCTTTAGTCTTTGGATCCACAACTTTTTTGGGTGCAGGAAGAAAATTCGCTTTATAAATGCGATCCTGAATATATTTTGGTGCAGTTATCGTGTCTTTGAGGTACTTCTCAACCATCATACTTGCGATAGGTCCTGCCCAGGTACCACCGTAACCCGCATTTTCAACAAAGACAGCAATGGCAATTTTGGGGTTCTCTCGCGGTGCAAAAGCAAAGAAAACGGCATGGTTTTCACCATGAGGGTTTTGCGCTGTACCTGTTTTTCCGCACATTTCAATGCCCGGGATACGATTGGCCCAAGCGGTACCTTCGGGTGTATTGACAGCATCACTCATCCCCTGGATGACAACAGGATAATACCGTTCATCCACTCCGGCACTGACTTTTTCGGTAAATTCCTTCTTGGCAATTTTCTGTGCACCAATACCTTTAATCAAATGAGGTCTGTAATAAAAGCCTTTGTTGGCAACGATAGCCATAATATTGGCCATTTGCAACGGTGTTATTCCCATTTCCCCTTGCCCAATAGATAAGGAGATATTGAAACTTGAACGCCATTTATCGTTACCGTATCGTTTGGTATAAAAATCCGATGTCGGTAGTAAACCCGGTTTTTCACCCGGTAGATCAATGCCTAGTTTATGACCAATTCCAAACTGTGTCACGGCATTACGCCATAGATCGTAGGCCTTAGGTCCCGAAAGCCCACGTCCATCGATCATCTTAGCATAGGTAAATCCATAATAGGTATTGCATGATACGGCTACAGAGCGCTGTAATGTGGTTGATCCATGATAGTGCGTACAGCCCATCCAGCCGCGTCCACCACCATAGCTGTATCCATGTGGGCAGAAAAATACCGTATTGCGGTCAATAACACCTGCCTGTTGCGCCGTCAATGCTGAAACAACCTTAAATACAGAGCCTGGGGGGTAAGAGGCTTGAATAGGGCGGTTAAAAAGTGGTTTGGTTTCGTCTTTCAATAATTTCATATAATTATTGCCGGACTGCCTGCCGACCATCATGTTGGGGTTGTAACTCGGGCTACTGACATAGGCCAAGATTTCACCCGTTGCAGGCTCAATGGCAACTATGGACCCCAATTTATTTTTCATGAGATTCTCCCCAAGAATCTGAAGGTCTTTATCCAAAGAGGAAACCAGTCCTTCCCCTGCAACAGCAAGTGTGTCGTATTTCCCCTCCATAAACACCCCTTTTGGACGGTTCAGGGCATCAACCATTAAGTTGTTGACACCGCGCTTCCCGCGAATAAGATCTTCATAAGAACGTTCTACTCCACTGCGACCAATGTAGTCACCACTGCGATAAAACCCATTGGAGCGTTCAATATCTTTATCATTTACCTCACTTACATAACCCAAAAATTGAGCTGCGATGCTGTCGGGATAACTTCTGATCGTTCTTTTTTGGACATAGAAGCCGCGAAATTGATATTGGTATTCCTGATATTGAGCCCATGTCCGTACAGAAAGCTGTTTTTCAAAAATAGATGCACGGTAAGGCGAGTGTACTCTTGCCTTTTCCATCCGTTTGATAAAGCCCTCCTTGTCAATGTCTATCAATTTGCAAAACAAAGCAGTGTCGATTTCTTTCACCTCACGTGGAGTAACCATGAGGTCATATACCGGTTCGTTCTGAACTAATACCTTTCCTTTTCGGTCCAAAATAACCCCTCTGGCCGGGTATACAATGACCTTGCGCATGACATTGCTGTTTGCGGAATGTATATAGGAATCGTCTATGATCTGTAAATAGAATAAGCGGGCCACCAAAGTCAATGTGATGGCAATAAAAATTCCCGAAACGACGTACTTACGCGCAAAAAAACTGTTCATAGAAATGAATTTCTATCCATCGATCTACTACAACCGATCTTTCTTTTTGTAGAATAATATGCTAAATAATAGCATGATAATTACTGTAAATATACAACTTAAAACGATACTCAATAAGGTGTATTGGATGTGCTGGAAGGAAAAAGATTCCAGTAGATACAAAAATGTATGATGAATCAATGTTCCGAAAAAGATGTAGGAAAAGAACCAGCGAATATTCATGAATCCCAGCATCGGGGTAAAGAAAGATTCGCGTTCTTCAACTTCGAGCGTAATTTTCATGAAGAAAATACGGAAGGCTGCTAAGGCAACACAGGCTGCGGTATTGACACCAAGGGTATCATAAAACGAATCTACAGTAAGTCCAGTTAGAAAGGCGATCAAATACACCAGGAAATTGGGTGTTCCTGTCGGAAGTAAAAAAATAAATAAAATATAAGGAAATGCAGCGACCAGATTGTAATAACCGATATTTTGAAATAGGAAAACTTGCATTCCTATCAAAACGATAAATCGAATAATATTAAATATTAAAATCCTAGCCATTGTCCTTTGTCGATTCTTCTAGTGTCTTTAATTCTTTGTTTAACAGGTCTTTTACAACGTAGACATGTTGCAAGTTGGAGAAATTGGTACTCAATAATAGTCTAAGATCCAAAAAAGCATCTCCTGAAGAAATCCCCGTCTGAATGACCGTTCCTACAAAAATTCCTTTTGGAAAATGTCCTGAATATCCTGAGGTGTACACTTTATCTCCTTTGTTGACTTTGATATGGTTTGGAATTTCCTTGACCATTGCCGCGCGGTAATCCATGCTATTGCCCCATACCAACGAGCCGAAGACCTCGGTGTGGCCTAATGTTACGGATATACGCGTATCGGGATGCAATAGGGATTGCACTGTCGAGAAGTTGGGGGAGACATTCAATACGATACCAACTACTCCGTTGGGAGCGATAACACCCATACCTCGCTCTATACCATCTTTACTGCCTTTATCGAGTGTGATCGTATTTGCCTTTTGGTGAATGCTATTGTTGATGACATTCGCAATAATAAATTCGTAACGCCCAAACTCACTGCTATCGATTGCCGGGACAGGACCGATCTTGATGCTGTCTGTTGATCGATAGGCTTGTAAGTCCTTTCTCAGTTGTGCATTTTCCTTCGCAAGTGCATCGTTGGTCTCCCCGAGGTGCAGGTAGCTTTTCCAGGAATTGACCTTTGCATACAGACCTCCGATGATACTATTTGAAGAATTTAAAACAGAATTACGTTGGAAAGAATTGTTGGTGATCACCAAAAATAACGAGAATCCAAAAAATAGGATAAACCAGAAGAATGCATTATATCGTCTCAGGAATAACCAAAGGTTTCTCATTTTTTAATGTGGGTATTTAATAAGCAAGCGATATAATAGTTTTGCATATTATATCGCTCTTTAATAAAATATTGTTATTAATTATCGAACGTTATGATTGCATCAAGAATTTAAATCGTCCAATATTTTTAAGTGCAATACCAGTTCCTCTTACAACAGCACGTAATGGATCTTCAGCAATATGCACTGGAAGTTTAGTTTTCGCTTGTATACGACGGTCCAAACCACGCAATAAGGCACCACCACCAGTAAGATAGATACCTGTTTGATAAATATCCGCTGATAATTCTGGTGGAGTGATTTCAAGTGCTTTTAAGATCGCTTCCTCAATTTTTGATATGGACTTATCCAGACAATGCGCTATTTCGGTATAAGAAACAGTAATTTGCTTAGGAACACCCGTCATCAAATCACGACCTTGAACGGCGAAATCTGCTGGTGGTTCCTGCAACTCAGGAAGAGCCGCACCAACTTCAATTTTGATTTTTTCGGCCGTACGTTCACCGATCATGATATTATGTTGTCTTCTGATGTATTGAACGATGTCTGAGTCGAAGTTATCACCTGCAACACGAATAGATTGGTCACACACAATACCCGATAAAGCGATGACAGCAATTTCAGTGGTACCACCACCGATATCGATAATCATATTACCCATTGGTTCTTCCACATCAATTCCGATGCCGACAGCAGCAGCCATGGGTTCATGAATTAAGTAGACTTCTTTCGCACCAGCAATTTCCGCTGAATCGCGTACAGCTCTTTTCTCTACTTCCGTAATACCGGAAGGAATACAAACAACCATACGTAGGGAAGGGAAAAACCAGCTCTTACCATTGTTTACCAATTTGACCATACCTCTGATCAAGTGTTCAGCTGCCGTAAAATCAGCGATTACTCCATCACGTAAAGGACGTACTGTCTTTATATTATCGTGTGTTTTACCCTCCATTTGCATGGCCTGGCGACCAATGGCGATCACTTTGTTTGTGGTGCGGTCAAATGCAACAATAGAAGGTTCATCCACTACTACTTTGTCATTATGAATTATTAGGGTATTTGCAGTACCCAAGTCAATCGCAACTTCTTGCGTAAACCAATTAAATAAGCCCATCTGCTAATCCTTAAGCTATTTTAAAATAATATGCAAACCTACACAAAAAAAATTAATCTTTTTGAGGTTATACATCAAAAAAAACTATATTCTGAAAGTAAATTCTATCTGGAAAAAACTGTCTTTAAATTTAACGAATATAATCTGTAATTCTTGCGTCCCGGCTGAAGTTATTTTTAATTGGACGCCGTGTTCAATAACCATTAAGCAGGTGTTTTTGAAATCATTGAGCACAAGGAGCAAGAATCCAAAAGTGAAAAGGTGGTTTTGACAACTAGCTAGAGACTCAAATGCTATGAAGAGCTGATAAGCGAAGCCGTCACAACGTTTTAGAAGCCTATCCAGTAGGTTAATATGGCGAAGAGAAACAGCTTCAGAAGGTTAATAAAGATAAAAGAAACAGCGGCATTATCGTTTGGGATAATGCCGCTGTAATATTGAACTATGCTGTTAAACTCCGATAGATTATTGGGCAGTTTCTGCTTGTTTTTCCTCTGGAGTTGGCTCATCATATTTGTGGAAGATCAAACGCACACCACTGTTTTTGGTGAAAAATTTAATCGACCAGTTGACGAATGTGATCAATTTATTTCTGAATCCATAGATGGACATCAAGTGGACAAACATCCATGTCATCCAGCCAAAGAATCCATTGAAATGGATTTTTCCCATGTCGACGACAGCTTTGTTACGACCTACCGTAGCCATGGATCCTTTATCAAAATAGTTGAATTTCTCTGTTGGTTGATTGGACATGGTTTGGAGAATGTGTTTTGCAACATATGCTCCCTGCTGTTGCGCTACCGGTGCAACGCCAGGTAAGCCACGAGGAAGATCATCTGTGATAAATGCCGAAACATCACCAATAGCATAGACCCCTGGCATATCAATAACACGGCATTGATCATCTGTCTGTATACGGTTACCACGTTGGATAATCTCCTTTTTGAAACCATTCGGATATTGCCCAGCTACACCTGCTCCCCAGATAACAGTTTTTGTTTCAATGCTTCTGCCATCGGCGAAAGTAATTGAATTGCCATCATATCCAGTTACCTGAACATTCAATAATACTTCTACACCCAAATCTTTGAGGTACTTTTCTGAATCTTTAGAAGATTTTTCAGATAAGTTAGCCAATACTTTTGGAAGTCCTTCTACCAGGTAAACCGACATCTCAGATTTTTTCAATTCTGGATAATCTTTCTCAAGAACATTGTTTTTGATTTCTGCGATTGCTCCCGAAAGTTCTACACCTGTTGGACCGCCCCCAACAATGACAAAATTCAAATTAGCTTTACGATCAGCAGGGTTTTCTATCCGTACCGCTTCTTCAAGGTTCTGTAAAACATAGCTTCGAATATTTAATGCTTCTTGTATGTTTTTCATCGGCAAAGCATATTTTGTGATTTGCTGATTTCCGAAGAAGTTCGTGGTAGCACCTGTCGCAACAATTAAATAATCGTAGTCAAAATCACCAACATCTGTTCTTACAATCTTAGCTTCATTGTCTACGCTTTTTACGTCAGCAAGTCTAAAATGAAAGTTGTCTTGGCCTTTGAACATTTTGCGAACAGGGAAGGAGATGGAGTCCGCTGAAAGAGTACCCGTGGCAACTTGGTACATCAATGGTTGAAAAGTATGAAAGTTATTTCTGTCCAGCAACAGAACTTCAACTTCCTTATTTTTAAGCTTTTTAGCAACTTCAATTCCTCCAAATCCAGCACCAATAATGATTACTCTTGGGAATTTTCTATTTGAACTATTGCTTGGCATATTTTTAATAGTTTGTTGTAAAAATTCGGTACAATCGAATTAAGCTGCAAATATCTTAAATTTTGGCTCAAAAAGCTAAAAAATATTTATTTATTATGCTGATATGTTGTGAATTTTATTGTAAAGAGGCTAATTCTTTCAATAATATGTTTTGTACTTGTTTGATTTTTAGCTCTTTATAGTGTACATTGTACCCTTTGAAAAAAAACGATGTATAGTATCATCATTGTGTATAAAATACACAATGATGATACTATTGTAGCGCGCCTTTGATCTTGATTTTCATGCCGTTGTTGTTATTCTGTAGATACAGCTGACAGGCAAGTCGACTTTGATCATCGGCGTCCGGAAGCGTGTCCAGCATGTCGAGTTCTTGATCACTCGCTTGGGGAAGTGTATGCAGGCCTTCGACAACTTCGACATGGCAGGTAGCGCACAGCGCCATACCACCGCAAGTGGCCAATATTTCATATTCGGATGCCTTTAAAATCTCCATGAGTGAAAGATTGATATCGGTCGGAACTTCCAGGATATTTTCGGCCCCATCCCGATCTATAACAGTGACTTGAATTAAATTATCGTCCATGGCTAGAAAGTATTTATACCGTTTACAGTGGTGTATTTGAATGTCAATTTTTGATCTGGATACACAAATTTGAACGCACTTTGGCACATTAGTGCAGCCTCATGGTATCCACAAAGGATGAGTTTCAGTTTACCTGGATAGGTGTTGATGTCCCCAATAGCATAGATCCGCTCGATATTGGTCGAGTAATCAAAAGTATTGACCGCTATCGCATTTTTATCGATATTTAATCCCCAATCTGCGATCGGACCAAGCTTCGGTGTAAGTCCATATAAAGGAATAAAATAGTCTGCATCTGTAGCAATGACTTCTTTTTCTTTATTTGTTGTTTCAACATGGGACAAATAGCCATTGCCATGGATATTGGTCAGATTGTGAGACAATAATAGGTTGACCTTACCCTGCTGGGCCAATTTGAATACTTTCTCCGCCGAGTCTGGGGCACCCCTGAAGGAGTCACTTCGGTGGATTAAAGTGACCTGTTGTGCAATATCTGCAAGATGGAAAGTCCAGTCGAGCGCGGAGTCACCGCCACCGGCAATGACGATTTTTTTATCCCGATATTTGGCGGGATCTTTAACCATATAATCGACCCCTTTTCCTTCAAAAAGATGAAGATTAGGGATTTCTGGCTTGCGCGGTTCAAAGCAACCTAATCCCCCGGCAATGACAATGACCTGTGTATGGACCATCGTATGATCATTGGTTTCTACGATAAAGGAACCATCCTCCTGTTTTGTTATATGTTCCACTCGCTCACCTAAGGTGAATGTGGGGTCAAAGGGTTTAATCTGTTCAAGCTGTTTATCGATCAATTCCTGCGCAGTGATACTTGGATAACCGGGAATGTCGTAGATAGGTTTATGGGGGTAGATCTCCGAAAGCTGACCGCCCACTTGGGGGAGTACATCAATCAAATGGCAACGCATTTTTAAAAGTCCAGCTTCAAAAACTGCGAATAGGCCAACAGGTCCTGCTCCGATGATACAGATATCCGTATTTATCATAGCTATTCTATATTTAAGTTGTTATATATTGTATTCAAAATCCTTGTAAAAGCTTCGAAATCTTCGTCTGCTAGATTTTCCCAGGCTTTCATGCGAATCTCTGTGACAAGCGGCGTGAGCGATGCTACTTTTAATTTTCCTTCTTCTGTCAAATGAAGGTAGAGACTTCGACGATCCGTTTCATCGGTGATCCGCTCGGCCAGATTTTTTTTAAGAAGGATATCAACGATACGTGTCAGTGTGGGCTGGTCTTTTCCGCAGCGCTTTGCCAGTTCTTTTTGCGAAAGTTGATCTGTTTCGTATAAAGCCTTTAAGATGGTCCATTGGTCTACAGTAATATCAAATCCTTTCTCCGCAAAAGAAGATTGGGCGAACTGTTTTACTTTCTTGGCCGTTTGGTCCAAGATGAAAGAGTAGCGGTCAAATTTTTCGTTTAGCATACAAATATTTAGTACAACAAATATATTTAAAATATTTAGTGTGACAAGTAATTTGAATGCAATAAAAAAGGGCGTTCGTTCGAACGCCCTTTTTTTATTTTATTAATATTAGCTATTATGGTCTTACGACTTCAGCTTTTTTAGCTGTATTACCTTCTGCTAAGTGTTTTCCTTTACGTAAGTCATATACCGAAGGTGCCGCTAAGATAATCGATGAATATGTACCTACGATAACACCGATTAAGATTGCGAATGAGAATCCACGGATAACTTCACCACCAAAGATAAACAATACAGCAAGAACAAACACGATTGTCAATGATGTGATGATTGTTCTACTTAAAGTAGAGTTGATCGCATGGTTTACGACATCGCCAAGATCTTCATTATGTGCATTTGGTTTCGATACGAATTCACGTAAACGGTCAAATACCACCACTGTATCATTCACCGAATAGGCAATTACAGTTAATATCGCCGCCACAAAGTGTTGGTCAATATCCAATGAGAATGGTACGATACCATCCAAAATAGAGAATAATCCCAATAAAATAATCGCATCGTGAATTGTTGCAATAGCTGCTCCAACCGAATATTCCCATTTGTGAAAACGGATTAAGATGTAGGCTGCAACAATGATGATAGAGAAAATTGCGGAACTTGTTGCTCTAGATTTGATGTCGGTCGCGATACTTGGTCCAACTTTTTGAGACGAAAGAATCTCATGTTTATTGGAAGCATCTACTTTCGATAGACCTTGGTTTAACTTGTCCAATACTTCTTTATCAGCAGCGTCCGAAGTTTCTTCAATATGGTAAGTTGTTGTAATACGCAATTGATTGGATGCACCAAAAACTTTTACCTCTGTCGTTTTCTTGAAGATATCATCCAAGTTTGTACGTACAGCTTCTAAGTCCACAGGTTTATCATAACGGACAGTATACGTACGACCACCTTGGAAATCCACACCTAAACTGAATCCTTTTGTGAAAATTGATGCCGCAGAAATTAACACCGCAACGATAGAAACCGCATAAAAGATCTTCCGTTTCTGAACGAATTTGAAGTTTGCGTTATGCAGGGTCTTTGCAGACCAAGGGAAAGAAACTTTGATTTTGAAATCTTTCGCCAACATCCATTCAAAGATAACGCGTGTAACTAAGATTGCAGTAAACAATGAAGTAATGATACCCACCATTAATGTTGTTGCGAAACCTAAAATTGGGCCGCTACCAAATAAGAAGAGGATAATACCAATTAAAAAGGTAGTGATCTGTGAATCGAGGATGGAAGGTAAAGCATGCTTGTAACCATCTGCAACAGCCTGACGGATCGATTTTCCTAAGCCCAGTTCTTCACGGATACGTTCATAAATCAAGACGTTCGCATCGACCGCTGTACCCATTGTTAATACGATACCCGCGATACCCGGTAAGGTGAGTACAGCATTTAAAGATGCCAATACCCCCATGATGATAAATACGTTTAATAATACGGCGATGTTTGCTACGATACCTGCCGTATTGTAGTAAGCGATCATAAAAATCATTACGACGATAATACCGATAACAGCAGAGTTTACACCGGCATCGATGGCAGCTTGACCTAAAGTAGGACCCACAACAGCTTCTTCAACAATTTTAGCAGTCGTTGGAAGACGACCTGCTTTCAATACGTTTGATAAATCTTTAGTGTCTTCTACTGTAAAAGATCCAGAGATCGATGAGCTACCATTTGGAATTTCACCGTTTACAGAAGGAGCCGAATAAACCACATTATCAAGAACGATAGCAATTGCATCTCTGTTTTGAGCGGCTTTTGCGGTAATTTTCTTCCATTGATGAGCACCTTCGCTGTTCATTTGCATACCAACTACGGGTTGATTTTTCTCATCAAAGTTAGCTGTTGCGTCAGTGATCACATCTCCTGTCAATACAGCACCATTGTCTTGTCCAGACCCTTTAATTGCATATAATGATAGTTGCTCAGGTGTTTTTTGCTCCGGTTTAACAGCCCATAAAAGCTTTAAGTTTCCTGGAAGAATTGATTTTACTTCAGGACGTTGTAGATAAGCATTTACTTTTGCCGTATCTTTTAATGAAGCAATACCAACCATGGAACCTGGCATAAGTGCCATTTGTTGATTTTCGCCCATATAAACTGCTGGGCGTAATACTTCAAATAATGGATTCTTCTGACCTAGGTTTACAGCAGCACTATCTTTTTTCGCATCTTTTTTACCACCGGTTAGGTTAGATAATAAATCATCTGATTTTTTGCTTGTATCTGCAGCTGCATTTGCCGTAGCTGCTGGCGCAGCTTTTAACGTTGAAGCTAAAGTTTTGTCGATATTTTCTAATATTGGATAAACTTCCTGATTCGTATAGGTTTCATAAAATTCCAATTTAGCTGAACCTTGTAATAGGTTACGAACACGGCTTTCATCTTTCACACCAGGTAATTCGATCAAAATACGGTTTGTACCTTGTTGAATTTGAATGTTTGGAGATGCAACGCCAAATTTGTCGATACGCGTACGGAGTACTTTGTAGGAATTTTGGATGGCATTGTCTGCTTCTTTTTGAAGGAACGATTCAACTTTTGAGTCTGAATCACCGGGTTTAATTAAAGAAGCATTGTCTTTTGTTGAAAAGAATGTTGAAAGTGGCGTTGTCGCACCGATGGATTTGTATTCTTCCATAAATAAAGCAACGACTGTTTTTGCACTCGTTTTACTTTTTGCCACTGCTTGTTCCAACGCTTTGTTGAATTTCTCATCTTTAGGGTTATTAGCCAAATTGCGGATCAATTCGTCTAATGAGATCTCCATGGTTACGTTCATACCACCTTTCAAATCCAAACCCAAAGCGAGTTCATTTGCTTTGGCTTCCCGATAGGTGTATTTTGCAAAACCTAAATTGTACACTACTTCACCTGCCATTGAGTCGAGATAGCTCTTCTCTTTTGCCAAGTCTCCTTTGGCAAAATTCTCAGCATCTCGCTCCACTTTGCGGGTCACCCAAGTAAATGATAGGGAGTATAGACACGCTAATGACACCACTATCACTAAAAGTTTAATCAGCCCTTTACCTTGCATCGTCTGTTATAATTGTATTAATTTTAATGTTAAATACTGTTTATGTAATTGATAATTAGTTCTCGTTTAATCACATTTTACCAAGAATGGCAAAGGTATAAAATTTTTGTAGAATGAAAAGTTTTATTTATGCCAATTAGGTCAACAGCATAAAAATAGGAGAATTGAAGAAAAAAAGAAATATTAATTGATTTTATTTATAAAAAAAGGCCCTGCTCGAGTAATGAGAGGACCTTTTGTTGCTGTTTAGTTGCTTATATTATCTCAATGTATATTTGATACCGAAAGAGAATGTAGATGCGTCAAAATCAGAACCATGATTTAACGTCCAGTTTGGTTTCCAATCAGCATGAAGACCGATAGGAGCCGATGGAATTTTAAACTCAAGACCCAACTGCGGTCTCAACCCTACATACGTAATGTTATCTCCAGCGTCAACAAATGTCAATTGTGCACCAACACCAGCATACCAGCCTAATCCAGGAGCTCCACGGAACGGTCTAGCATGTTGCCAGTCAGCACCTACAGCGACGACGTGGTCATCAAACATTACCTGCGCCTGACCATTGTTTGCGCCGCCCATAGATTGTTTGTATTGAATCCCCCAAAGGTCTCCAATTGATCCGTCGAAAACTACACCGATTGCAGCACGTTGTGGAGACTGAGCTTTTACTTCCTGTGCGCCAAATGCTAATGCTGCGACAGCAGCTAATGAGAGTAATGTCTTTTTCATAATTATCTTATCTTTATATTTTCATTAATTAAAATAACTTTTCATGTTACACAAAAGCAAATAGCTTGCCAAAAAATGATGGTGCCTATGCGCTACCCGTTATGAACGCTTAATTCATAACGGTTCTAATTTGTCTTCCGATTGTAATTTGTATCTTTTATTTTTTATTATTGCTTATTTTTCTTAAATTTGCCTGGCAAATAGAAAACCCAATACATATTTGCCATGCAATTAGATCCACAAAAATTCGTAGCAGAAGGTCTCACTTACGACGACGTCTTATTAATTCCAGCTTATTCTGAAATTTTACCCCGTGACGTTGATACGAGCACTTCGCTAACAAAAAAAATCAAATTAAATATTCCATTGGTTTCTGCAGCAATGGATACGGTAACCGGTGCTGATTTGGCGATTGCGATTGCACAAGCTGGCGGTATTGGTATGTTACATAAGAACATGACTATTGCAGAACAAGCTGCTGAAGTACGTAAAGTAAAACGCTCTGAGAGCGGTATGATTCAGGATCCAGTTACGTTATTGGCAACAGCAACGGTGGGTGATGCCTTCAATATTATGAAGGAGCACAAGATTGGTGGAATTCCTGTTGTTAACGAAAGGGGCCAATTGGTCGGTATTGTAACGAATCGTGATCTTCGTTTCCAAAAAGATATGAGCCGTCCCATCAATGAATTGATGACCAAGGAAAATCTTGTGGTTGCTCCTGAAGGAACGGATTTGGTGAAAGCAGAAGAAATTCTTCAAAACGAAAAAATCGAAAAACTTCCAGTAGTCAATGAAGAAGGTATTTTGAAAGGCTTGATTACCTTTAAAGATATACAAAAATATAAGCATTACCCCAATGCGGCCAAAGATAGCCATGGCCGTTTATTGGTGGGTGCTGCAGTAGGCGTTACACCCGATACCCTTGACCGCGTAGAGGCTTTGGTGAAAGCAGGTGTGGATGTGGTTACAATCGATACGGCACATGGGCATTCTAAAGGAGTAATCGATAAGTTGAAATTGGTGAAATCTCATTTCCCTGAGCTGCAGGTAATCGTTGGAAATATTGCGACAGGTGCAGCAGCAACAGCTTTGGCTGAGGCAGGTGCTGATGCTGTAAAAGTAGGTATCGGACCGGGCTCTATCTGTACAACCCGTATTATTGCTGGTGTCGGTGTTCCTCAGCTTTATGCCGTATATGAAGTTGCCAAAGCCCTTAAAGGAACTGGTGTGCCCTTGATCGCAGATGGAGGTATCAAACAGACAGGTGATATTGCAAAAGCAATCGCAGCTGGAGCAAGCACAATTATGGCTGGTTCTTTGTTCGCTGGCGTAGAAGAAGCTCCAGGCGAAACAATTATCTACGAAGGACGTAAGTTTAAATCTTACCGCGGTATGGGTTCGATCGAAGCCATGGAAAAAGGATCTAAAGATCGTTATTTCCAAGACGTAGAAGATGATATCAAAAAATTGGTTCCTGAAGGTATTGTGGGACGTGTTCCATATAAAGGTACATTGGCTGAGGTTGTTTATCAATACATTGGCGGATTACGCGCTTCTATGGGCTACTGTGGTGCTGCTACAATCGAAAGGTTACAGGAAGCACAATTTGTCCGTATTACAGGAGCAGGGCTGAGAGAGTCCCATCCACATAATATTTCCATTACGAAAGAAGCACCAAATTATAACAGCAGAGGCTAGATATTGCTTGGAGCATATAAAAACCGATAATCTTGATTATCGGTTTTTTTTGTGTAAAAATATTAGCAAAATAGCCTCAGTGATCAACAGGAAATTTGTACTTTTATACCCTATTCTCAGGTTTTAAAATTTAAGGAGTTAATTTGGATTATTTAGCGGGTTTAAACCCTTCACAACGAGGAGCCGTAGAGCAAACAGAAGGTCCTGTGATGATTGTTGCGGGAGCTGGTTCAGGAAAAACACGGGTAATTACCTATCGTGTCGCACACTTGATTCAAAAAGGTGTTGATCCATTCAATATCTTGGTATTGACATTTACCAACAAGGCAGCTAAAGAGATGCGCGCGCGTATCGTTTCTGTTGTTGGGAGCGAAGCGAAAAATATTTGGATGGGAACATTCCACTCGGTATTTGCAAAAATACTCCGTGTAGAAGCTGAACTGATCGGATATCCCAGGAACTTTACCATCTACGATACAGACGATACCAAAAGTTTATTACGTGCCATTTTAAAGGAAATGAATCTCGATGATAAGCTGTATAATGTCAATCATGTGTACGGACGTATTTCACAGGCAAAAAACAACCTGATCTCACCGCAGGAATATAATAAGAATGAAGCGATTTTGGCCGAAGATATTTCCAATGGACGTGGTCAACTGGGACAGATTTATATGACCTATGCACAGCGCTGTTACCGTGCAGGGGCAATGGATTTCGACGATCTGTTGTTTAAAACAAATGTCTTGTTAAATAAACATCCAGAGGTACTGCATAAGTACCAGCATCAATTTCGGTACCTAATGGTCGATGAGTACCAGGATACCAACTTCTCGCAATACCTTATTGTCAAACGCCTGGCAGCCGTCAATGAAAATATCTGTGTGGTTGGGGATGACGCACAGTCTATCTATGCATTTCGTGGGGCAAATATTCAGAATATCCTCAATTTCCAAAAGGATTATCCGGATGTGAAGATCTTTAAACTGGAGCAGAATTATCGATCTACGAAGATGATCGTGAATGCGGCCAATTCGGTGATTGCCAATAATCAGAATCAATTGGAGAAAAATGTTTTCTCGGATAATGAAGAGGGCGAAAAAATCAGGGTTTCACGTGCTTTCTCGGACAATGAGGAAGGTAAGATCGTGGCCGACCAAATCATTGAAGAGAAATCGTTAAAAGGGCTTAATTATAAGGATTTTGCTATTCTGTATCGTACCAATGCCCAGTCCAGGGCTATGGAGGAGGCCTTACGCAAAATCAATATCCCTTATAAAATTTATGGTGGTACTTCTTTCTATCAACGGAAAGAAATTAAAGATCTGATCGCGTATTTCAGACTAACCTTCAACCCGAATGATGAGGAAGCACTCAAGCGTGTGATCAATTACCCGCGTAGAGGGATAGGGGATACGACAATCGAGAAGATCATGATCGCTGCAGATCAGAATCAGTACCGTATATGGGATGTTGTTGCAAATGCAGCCCAGTTTCTAGACGGGCGTAGCGCAACGTCCGTCGGTGGTTTTGCACAGATGATACAGAGTTTTCAGGCCCTGGCCAAAAACAATAACGCATTTGATACCGCAATGCATATTGCGCAGCACTGCGGTATTCTGAAAGAATTGTACGAAGACAAATCGGTAGAGGGGTTGGCACGTTACGAAAATATCCAGGAACTCCTCAATGGTATCAAGGAATTTTCGGAACGGGAAGATATCGAAGAACGTGGACTTGATGTCTATATGCAGGATATCGCCCTGTTGACAAACGACGATAATGATAAAGATCCAAATGCGGATACTGTATCATTGATGACCATCCACTCTTCCAAAGGCTTGGAATTTCCGATTGTTTTTATTGTAGGCTTAGAAGAAAACCTATTTCCTTCCCAGTTGTCGTTGAATTCCAGGTCGGAACTGGAAGAGGAACGAAGACTTTTTTATGTTGCCGTTACGAGAGCTGAAAAAAAATTACTACTTTCGTATGCTACTTCGCGATATCGTTGGGGAACGCTGAATAATTGCGAACCCAGTCGCTTCTTGGATGAATTGAATCCGGCATGTCTTGCATTGGATTTTAAACCACGACAAACTTCTGCCTCAGCCGGAAGTTTTCAAGGCGAACGAATTGCATGGCAGCAAAAGGACAGTGATGATACGTTTTCTAAACCTAAGCCTAAGCCTATGGTTAAAACGACATCGATACTGCCGAAAGCCCACAAACCTACTGCGGGTTTTGCTCCTTCAGATACATCAAATCTTCAGGTCGGCATGGAAGTTGAACATGAACGCTTTGGATTTGGTAAAGTTGTTAATCTCGAAGGAAACAAAGGAGATATAAAAGCAACTATTTTCTTTAAGGAGTTGGGACAGAAACAATTGTTGCTTAAATTTGCAAAACTTAGAATAATTCAATAATAAAATACCAAAACGATATCTTGTTCGTTTAATTAGGTACTTATATTAGCTATATGAACTTTGACTACAACAGCACTAGACCAAAATTGATCCTTGCAGAATATGGTCGCAATGTGCAAAATATGGTAGATTACATCTGTACTTTACCCACAAAGGAAGAAAGAAATAAACATGCACAGATTGTAATCGATATGATGGGGGTATTGAACCCGCATTTGAGAGATGTGTCTGATTTTAAACATAAACTGTGGGATCACCTACAGATTATTTCTGATTTTAAATTGGATATCGATTCGCCTTATCCAATTGCTACAGCGAAAAGCGTGAAACACGAAGTTGAGCACCTAGGCTACCCGCAGCATTCCATTAGATTCAAGCACTATGGTTTTACCGTAGAGAAAATGATTGAAAAAGCGTTATTGGCCAATGACGAAGCCAAAAGAGAGCAGATGGTCATCGGTATCGCCAATTTTATGAAAATGGCTTACCTGACCTGGAATAAGGATTCTGTTTCAGACGAGTTGATCATTCAGGATCTAAAAGAGTTATCAGGTTATCAATTAACCTTACCAGAAGGTACGGTATTGACCAAGCTTGACTTTAAAACCCCGCCTCCGGGAAATCGCGTTAAAGGTCCGGCTAACAGTAATTCTGGCGGAAATAATAACAATAGCAATAACAATAATTCCGGTCACCAATCGAAGGGGGGAGGCAAGCCTCGTATGGCAAGTAACAATAACAATAATACGAAGCGCAATAATTACGGAAGCAACAACAACAGCTACGGAAGGGACAACAATAACAATAATAATTACGGAAGTAATAACAACAATAACAGAAACAGAAAACCTCAGGGTAATTATAATAATAAACGGGGCTAGTTCTTAAAGATTTGTTTAAAGAAGCAGGCAATTGCGAAGTGATTAACAGATTTCTTTACAATTGCCTTCTCTTTTTTAAGAACCGCACTACTTTAATCGCTAGCATGGTTCTTTGAGACTTTCATCTTTGTATAGTAGACGGAAGGCTAAATATCCCGAGGCAAATACAAGAACAGGGCTCTGATACTAAGAAGATATCACTTATATATAAATGAACGCATTTGAAATAATCGGTGGAAAACCGTTAAAGGGAGAGATTATTCCTCAAGGAGCAAAAAATGAGGCCTTACAGATCCTTTCTGCAGTTTTACTGACAGAAGAACCTATGACCATCAGTAATATCCCAGATATTAAGGATGTCAATAAGTTGATCGATCTATTGGCTGCTTTAGGTGTTAAAATTAATCGCATAGATAAGGACACATACGTTTTTGAGGCTAAAGACATAAATATAGACTATTTCCAGTCACCTGAATTTAAAGAAAAAGGCGGCGGATTGCGCGGCTCGATCATGATTGTCGGCCCTTTGTTGGCCCGATTTGGAAAGGCCGCTATTCCGAAACCTGGGGGGGATAAAATCGGACGTAGACGATTGGATACACACTTTTTAGGCTTTGAAAAATTGGGTGCTAAGTTTGTATACGATGCGACTACCCATTTTTTTAACGTTGACGCGACAGAGTTAAAGGGAAGTTATATCCTTTTGGACGAAGCTTCTGTGACGGGTACCGCGAATATCGTGATGGCTGCTGTATTGGCAAAAGGGACAACAACGATATACAATGCGGCTTGTGAGCCCTATTTGCAACAACTATGTAAGATGTTGAATCGCATGGGAGCAAAAATATCCGGTATTGGATCTAATTTGTTGACTATCGAGGGGGTAGAGCGTCTTGGCGGAACTTCGCACCGGATGTTGCCTGATATGATTGAAATAGGTTCTTTCATCGGACTTGCAGCAATGACCGGTTCAGAAATTACCATTAAGGATGTCTGTTTCGAAGAACTGGGTGTTATTCCATCTGTATTTTCACGCTTAGGTATCAAGTTTGAATTACGTGGTGATGATATTTTTATCCCGGCGCAAGAATCTTATGAAATCGATACATTTATCGATGGGTCTATCCTGACGATTTCGGATGCACCTTGGCCAGGTTTTACACCCGATTTATTAAGTATCGTACTTGTTGTGGCGACTCAGGCAAAAGGAAATGTATTGATCCACCAAAAAATGTTCGAGAGCCGTTTGTTTTTCGTCGACAAATTGATTGATATGGGCGCTCAGATCATTTTGTGCGATCCACACCGTGCAACCGTTATTGGACTGAATAAATCACACCACCTAAGAGGTATTGAAATGACTTCGCCAGATATTCGTGCCGGCGTGTCTTTATTAATTGCAGCGCTATCTGCCAAAGGAAAATCGGTGATCCACAATATCGAACAGATAGAGCGTGGCTATCAAGATATCGAAGAGCGCTTGCGTAAATTAGGAGCAGATATTAAACGTATCGATGCCGAACCAAAAGGACACTAAGTATAACAACTAGCCTGTCTGCTAGCACAAGATAATAAAAGCCCCGGATATAAATTCCGGGGCTTTTCTGTGATATCTGCGTCAAATAAGGTAAATTTGTCTATACTACATTTAAACAGCTATAGATATGGAAAAATATCTAAAAAAGTACGCCTTAGTTTTCCCGTTATTAGGCATAGTGCTTCTTTTTCACAATTGTCAATCCTCTACACCTAAAGAGGTTAAGCTACATGAAGAATCAAATACAACAACTGACATCCGCTCTGCTAAACGGATCAATGCTGCGGTAATCGTACAAAAAGTTACTTTTCCCAATATGCCTTTTGCTGAACTAATCAAGTTGATGAATCTGACCAAAGACAGTTCACCTGCTGCATTGTGGAAAGCCATATCCGCACTACCTCAAGCTGAACATATGAAGAAACATAACTTTGATATTGAACATCCCTTGCAGCGTATGGAGCTGATGCTTGTTCCTTTACGCAAAATGGAAATTAAATTTGATCAACAACAGGCAAAATCTAATGCGGAGGGGCTGACGTACCGATTGGAAAATTATGTAAATTATAACAAAGGTTCAGGCGAGGTTTTTATTGCAAATAGTGGCAATGAGGCTATCCATGTAGGAGTGAACTATCCGGAAGGGAAACTTAATGGATTGGCGAAAGTGCAGATACGCATAAATCCTAAAGAGTATATGATTGATAAGACCGGGAAAACAAAAGTAATTGCCGGAATTACCTGTCAGCAGGCTATTTACAATAAAATTGATACAATGGATAAGGCGCTCCCTAAATTTGTCGTTTGGAAGAGTCCACGGATTCCGAAAGGAATCAATTTGCTACATCCTTATGTGTTTGACGAAAACGAAGGAATTCTTGAAATTGATGCCTATCTCAACGCGGATGAAAATTCCCTATTGCGCTTTACGACCACTGCTGTTGTCGAAAAGCAATTTGAACCCAAAGAATTTGAGGTAACAAAAGCACATGTTAAGCTTGATGGGGCCAAGGATCAAAACAACATCGAAAAGAGTGTATTTGATGTGGTGTTTCATTAGAGAACCCCAAAAAAGGAAACACCATAAAAAAGGAGTTGATCATCTGATCAACTCCTTTTTTATTTGGGCGATATGTAAAAGTTTACATTAAAGGAGCTGGTGCTTCTTCTTCAAATAAAGGAAATTCCTTGATAATGTTGTACCATGTGATAACCTTTTTAATATCCGAAGAATAAACACGTGATTCATCATGGCCAGGAGCTACCTCACGGAAGAATTCTCTTAATGTAGCGCCATCAGATTTTGTATCCGGTAAAGCGATGCCTTTCTCCTTGATTGTTTCAAAAATATTCAATAGACGAATTTCTTCTTCTTCACCATAGATGGTGATATCTTCCAAAGTCGCCATTTTCGTAGAAGATAAACTTACTACAGTTTTAATTTTTGCCTGATCGAGGGTTTCTAAAATAAAACCACCTTTATTTTGTCCAACCAATTTGAACAATCCTGGTTTACCAGTTACGGATACTAATGCTCTTAAATTCATTTTAATACTATTTAAATCTCCAAGAATTAATCTTCGATAACTTCAATTGATAAAATACGGTCACCTTGTCTGATATCGTCAACGATGTCTACGTTTTCGATTACTTTTCCAAAACAAGTATGGTTACGATCTAAATGCGCAGTGTTGTTGCGGCTATGACAGATGAAAAATTGAGAACCACCTGTATTACGGCCTGCATGAGCCATAGACAATACACCTCTGTCGTGGTATTGGTTTTCACCTGTTAATTCACAGTCAATTTTATAACCAGGGCCACCTGTTCCAGGGATTCCAGCAGCACCTTCACGTGAATTTGGACATCCACCTTGAATAACGAAATCAGGGATCACACGGTGAAACGCTAGTCCATCATAATATCCTGATTTAGCAAGTTTGATAAAATTGGCTACTGTATTTGGAGCATCGGCTGTGTAGAACTCCACAGTCATGTCGCCTTTTTCTGTTTTAATAATTGCTTTACTCATATTCAAAAATTTTTATGAAATACAAAGATAACGTTTCAGAGTGAAATGTGAAGTAAATCCCGATGGCCAATTTTTTTTAATTGATAGATTGTGTATTTCTCAGGATATTAAGTAACTGTTTTTTTGTATATTTATGTACGCTAGCCAATTATAATTAACTGTAGATGTCAAATCCGTACAAATTAGTCATTCGGGAGTGGGCAGAGGCCGACCGTCCGAGAGAGAAGCTATTAAGCCAGGGACGTAGAGCGCTTACCGATGCAGAACTATTGGCTATCCTGATCGGCTCGGGATCTAAAAATGAAAGTGCTGTCGAACTATGCCGGCGCATATTGGCCGATGTCAAAAATAACCTGCACACCCTTTCGATGATGGAAGTCTCGGAACTCAGCCTATATAAAGGGATAGGCGAAGCAAAAGCCATTGCCATTCTTGCGGCATTGGAGCTCGCCCGCCGCAAAAACGACCAGCCCGCAGAAGAACGTAAGCTCGTAAATAGTAGCCGTTTCGTTTACAACTTGATGAAACCCATCCTGCAGGATCTGCCCCATGAAGAGTTTTGGACCCTGTATTTGAACACGGGGTATAAAATATTGGACAAACAGCTCATCGGCCGTGGGGGTAATGACTTTACGCCGGTCGATGTTCGGATTATATTACGATCCGCACTAAGCCTTAAAGCACATGCTATTATATTAGTTCATAACCATCCCTCGGGCACCTTATATCCCAGCAATGCTGACAAAATTCTGACGCAAAAAATTGTTGAAGCCTCTAAAATTATGGATATTAGAGTTGCCGATCATTTAATCTTTACCGATAACGGTTATTATAGTTTTAAAGATGAAGGGATAATCGACTAGTTACAGCAATTCTTAGTATGAACAAAAACAGTATTGATAGATTCACAGACAGGGTTGTCGATTATGAGAAATTTAGACCTTGTTATCCAAAAGAGATTATTCAGGTGCTTAAAGAACAGATAGGGCTGGATAAAAAGTGGCTGGTTGCCGATATCGGTAGTGGCACAGGGCTATCTACGCAACTTTTTCTCGAAAATGGAAATGACGTTTTTGCCGTTGAACCCAACCGGGAAATGCGTGAATCTTTGCTGCATCATTTTAAAACCTATCGGAATTTAATCGCGCTGAATGCCACCGCCGAAAATACATCCATTGAGTCTGGCTGTGTCGATCTTATTTTTGCCGGCCAATCCTTTCATTGGTTTGACCGGGATGCATGTAAAAGGGAGTTCGCTCGGATCCTCACCGAAAATGGACATATTGTGTTGGTCTGGAACCAGCGTGATCCGGACGACGCTTTTCAACAGGAATATGAAGATTTTCTGCTCAGTCATATACCAAGTTATCAATCTGTCAGTCACAAAAACATCAGTGATGATGATCTCAAACAATTTTTTGGGTTACGTCCAATGACCAAAATAACCTTGCCGAATCAACAGATATTGGATCTTCGGTCATTCTTGGGAAGAGTACGTTCATCATCCTATTTTCCAAAAGAGCAAGCTGAAAACAAAACGCTCTATGACGATCTCCATACCCTTTTCGAGAAGTACGCAATCTCTGAGCGTATCGTATTCAAGTATATTACCGAAATTTATATCAGTTAACTAAGAAATCGGAATTTGCAAAGCTTCTTTCGTCGCATTTTTTCTCTTCCAGTCGAAAACTCTTCGTATAGGAGAAGAATGAAACGGGAAGATTAAGATGAACAACGTTAGGATTACCCCAATAATAAAAAGCCCGGTATAGGTGTCGCGTAAGGATAGCAGCGAGGCTTGGACCTGCACCGATTTCATTATATTCACTCTTTGGAATACCAAGCTATTTGTTTTATCGATTATACCAGCAAGGTTATTGGCGTGAGTAACCTGTAGGTGGTAATACCAATTGGCAATGACGTTTGACCAGACTACAGGGACCAAAAATGAACGTGTAAGAATTAAAAATACTAAGCCAGAAAGGTAATATTTGCTTGGGATATTGCCGGCCATATATACGCCTATTCCAATGTAAGAGGTGATCACCCCCATTCCTCTTAATGTCAACGGGAGATAGAATAAAGCCGTGTTTGTCTGTTGATCGATAATCCTTGCAAAGAAAAAACAAGATAGGGCATAGCAGGCCGCCGAGAATGCCAAAATAAACTTGCATTTCTTTGTTATTTTGAAATATAAATAAGCGATTACTGCGCCAATCATATAACCAGGGATCACATAGGTATTTATTTCGGCGACTTCCAAAGGATTTGTACCAAGCGTAATTCCTAAAAGAGAGGAGTACAGCGAAGTTGAGCTATAAAAAATGCCAAAAATAAAAATTGTTCCAATGGAGATCGGTAGAATCCGTGTTGAAAAGGCTTCAAAATTTAAGAGTGATTTTCGGATTAATGCACTTCTGTTTATAAAGAGTATGAAAAAACAGAGTGATGCAATTCCGGTGACCAAAATAAATTTGGAATGAAACCAATTTTGTGTCAGGCCGTATGTGCTGAAATAAGCAAAATTCAATAAGGAAATACAAAGTAAAATACTTCCAAACCAGTCATATTGATACAGTGGGACCTTTTTAAAATCTGACGATTTCATACAGATAATGCAGATTAACAACGCTACCGCCAGTAATATATTTTGAAATAGAAAGACGGTTTCCCAATAGAAATGTGTTGCAAATAGAACAGATACATAGCTCGCCAAGGCTGGAATGATCATTGTCATGGGATAGTAGACCGCATATAATTGATAGCGTTCTCCACGCGGCATAAGAAAAGGGATCATTTCCCCAATGATCGCCATCGTAACGATGATCTTGGCACTTCCGATAAAAAATGTAGCCATACAGATGTTGACACCATTATTGGCATGTTCCAAAATCGCATTGGAAGCGAGGATAATGAAGATGGAAACGATTAATATCGTCTTTTTGGAAAATAATTTCAATAGCCTAAATATCAGCGGTATGGCACATACCATCCCAGCATAGTAACAATATGTAGCCATACTCAGATCTGCAGTGATACCGGCGTATCCATTCATGACATACGTGTTAATGGACGTTGGGATGCCATTATTGAAGGAAAATATAATATTGAGCACAAATAGGAAGAACAGTTCCCATCCTGAACCCAACCAATCTCTGAATATACGATCTTTCATGGTTATCTAACACGTATGATGGCATTCATACCTACGCGAAGCAGGGCGAGATCTTTTGGAGTATTGGATGCCGTAAAATTAATTCTAACCGGAATGCGCTGTTGCACCTTGACAAAGTTTCCCGTGGAGTTGTCTACTGGAACTGCAGAATACTTAGATCCTGTTGCTTCGGATATGGCGGCTACTTCACCTTCGAATGTCTTCCCAGCCAATGCATCAATTTCAATCTTGACTTTTGCCCCGAGGGCGATATTTTTTAATTGACTTTCGGTATAATTTGCGGTTATCCATTTCTGCTCATCACGGACAATATTGACCAATGGTGTACCATTTTGCACCAATTGGCCCTCTTCTATCGTCCGCCGTCCTAATACACCATCATAAGGCGCAGTGATAACCGTATACGAAAGGTTTAATTTGGCAAGATCAATCGCAGATTCGGCCTTTAGCAATGCGGCATCATTGACTGAAAGCTTCTGTTCAGACTCATGTGTATTGAGTTTGGACACACGCTTTTGTGCCAAAAGTGCTTTATATTTGGCCAACATGGCCTCATAATCTGCTTTTACCTGATCGAATTGATATTGTGTTACTGCTTCATCTTTCACCAGACTCTCGTAACGCTTATAATTCAATTCCATATTATCTAGCCGGGCTTTCATCTCATCAATATTGGCATTTGCTATCGTCGTGCTATTGCTGGCAATGGCAATTCCAGATTGGGATATTGTTTTACTGGCTTTGGCATCGGCTAGCGTGGCTAGCGCATTTTGTAATAAAATTCTGTACTCCGCATCATCAATAATGACGAGTGTATCGCCTTTGTGGACTTTTTGATGCTCATCAAATCGAACTGTTTTGATATAACCGCTGATACGCGAATTTATAGGAGTAATATGGGCGTCTACTTGGGCATCATCTGTATAAACAGATTCGTTGATGTGGAAAAAGACTAGGATACCCCATATAATGGTAACCACAATGACGACTGCAGATAGGATATTGATGACCCATATTTTCCGCCTTCGCTTTATCTCTTTCTCACTTAATGTTGAATTACTCATGACTCAATTACTTTTCTTCTTTTTTTGAAAATCAGGACTCCCGATACTATTGCTTCTCAATAATGGCGGTCAATTTTTCGAGAGTTTCTGTAATTTCCAATACTTTGTTTTCTGCTATCTCCTGTAGGATCACACGGTAAAGTTCTTGCTGGACAGGGTCTAACAATGTCCTATATTCGTCTCCCTTTACCGTTAATTCGATTAAATTATTTCGTCTGTCATTGGGATCGCTGACGCGCCTAACCAGGTCCCGTTTACACAGGTTATCAATCAGCGGAGTAACACTAGCTTTGTTTTTTTGTATCGCTGTAGCTATATCTTGCTGATTCATTTGCTCCTTTTTCCACAGTGCTGCCAATACTTGCAACATTTCGTAGGTGATATCCAATTGCTGTTCCTTTATTTTCTGGATATAGTATTGTTTTAAGCTCGTCCGTAAAGCAATGATACTGTCCACTAAGGGTTTTACTGGATTCATGGATTCGTTTTTCATAATACAAAGTTAAATATAAAACAGTTAAATATCAAACTAATTTGCTTTAGTTAAAAATGTGTTAAAGATGAGTGCTTTAGCGAGGGATGGCATTTTATTTGGGAGTACTTGAACGAAAGGAAAAAAGATATGTTAGGAGTTGAATTAATCTTCTTTAAACGTTGCCTACTGCCACTGCTGATTTTAGGAGGTGGGATTAGTACTGTAAGGGCGCAGCAAATGCATGCTTTTAATAACTTAGAAACCGATTATCATTTTGTATATCGGTGGTTAGATCCATTCTTCCCTTTAAGCCCTCAGGTAGATGCGATGAGCTTATACGTTGCACGAAGTGATAAAGAGCCTGAACAGCTGGAGAAAATAAAAACGTCAACGGGAAAACAGCGTTTTACGGGCAGGGTGAGTGAGCGGATATATGAAGGCTCGGAAGTAACTGCCAGCGCTGGAGAATCGTTTGAGAATATAACCTATAGGTCCACTAATTCACCCACGCGGTATCGTGTTGCAATTGATCGACGCATTAACGAGCGTTATAATGGAAAGCCTGTATTTATAGATGCGAAGGGGGTAAAATATATAATTGATTCGAAATTTAGAAAACAAGTTGTTGAATAATTCCTTGGCTAAGTTAAAAGTATGTTAAAAATGTTTTGTTCAAGAAATTAAATCAAAATATGGCATTTGTATTGTACTTTTATTTACAATTATTTAAATAACAATTGAGTTATGAAAGCAATAAATCGTTTCAAAAAAATCACAGCTGCATTAGCTTTGATCGCTGCAGTGGGATTGGGACAATCCTATGCACAAACGGCTCCCAAAAAAATGGAAAAGGAAGCCAAAAAGTCTGAACAAAAAGTAAAAGAAGTAAAGACTAAAGCCAACGAGGCCGAAACGAAAACGAAGGCAGCACCGGTGAAAGCTACAGCGAAGAAGGAAGCTGCAGTCAAAGAGAAGAAGGAAGCTGCAGTCAAGGAGCAGCCAGCGCAGACAAAAAAGATGGCTGACACAAAAACACTGCCAGCCGCACCGATGGAAGCGAAGGAAAAAGCCGTGAAAAAAGAAAGTGCTAAAGCTGAAAAAAAAGTTACTGCTGTTAAAAAAGATGCGGTAGCTGCAGCTGATAAAGCGACTAGTGAAAAATACAACGGCCATACCATCTATGTCGGTCCAAAAGGAGGAAGATACTATATCAACGGAAATGGTAACAAAACATACATTTCTGACAAAAAATAAAGAGCAGCTGTAAACGAATTATAGTAAAAAAAGGGAACATCGATTGATGTCCCTTTTTTGTTTTCAATAGTTTACCGTAACAAATTCATTAAATAGTTTTTGTCCAGATAAAAGGCATCTATACTTCCACCATCATCCAAAATACTGTTGCTAATCTCCTTTTTATGTTGCTGTAAGGTTTGAATTTTATCTTCGACTGTGTTAGGGCTGATTAATCGAACAGCGGTAACCGTCTTTTGTTGTCCCATACGATAGATCCTGTCGATTGCCTGTTGTTCAACAGCAGGATTCCACCAGGGGTCTACCAGGTATACAACATCCGCTGCGGTAAGATTAAGTCCCGTACCACCGGCTTTGAGACTGACCAGAAAAACGGGAATATCCTTGTCGGATTGAAAGTCACTAACCAATTTACCTCGATCTTTGGATTGGCCTGTGAGCATCAGCGAACGAATACCTTGTTTGTCCAAAGCCTCTTTAATCAGGTTGAGCATACTGACAAACTGGGAAAACACGATCATTTTGTGCAGGTCTTTTTTATGCTGAATCTGTTCGATAAGCATTTCGATTTTGGCAGAGTCTGCAGCAGTAGTCAGATCTTCATTTTGGAGAAGTTTGCTTGAATTACATATCTGGCGCAATTTTGTTAGGCCTTTTAGCACATGCATGGGGCTTTTCTTGATTTCATCGCCATCTTTAGCAGAGATAAAATCCCGAAACTCTTTTTCATAAAGATCATAAATTCGCCGTTGGGCAGTTTTCATCTCACAGTAGAGGACCAGTTCATTTTTCGCAGGAAGATCACGCAATACATCCTGCTTTGTCCTCCGGAGAATAAAAGGCTTTATTTTCTCTTTTA
Organism: Sphingobacterium multivorum; assembly: GCF_039511225.1. Taxonomy (NCBI): domain Bacteria; kingdom Pseudomonadati; phylum Bacteroidota; class Sphingobacteriia; order Sphingobacteriales; family Sphingobacteriaceae; genus Sphingobacterium; species Sphingobacterium multivorum. The sequence continues at coordinate 4,761,792 of NZ_CP154261.1, read as the reverse complement.
GCACTTTTTTTCGCTTGCGGTCGTGGAAAGCATCTATAGGAGTCGTATAGACATCTTTGAAATATTTTTTGCTTCCTAGTAGACCTGGCACAATAAAGGAAAGCTGTGCATAAAGATCCATCGTATTATTCTCGATAGGAGTTCCCGTTAAGATGATGCGATTTCTTGATTTTAACAAATTTACGGTCTTGTATCGCTGGGAATCCGGGTTTTTGATTTGCTGCGATTCATCTAAGATGACATAATTGAAGGTTATTCGCTTTAGGATATTGATATCCGTCAGCAGGTTGTGATAAGAAATTAAAACCAGGTCGTATTGTTCAAACTGCAGCCCTTTCTCTATTCTATTTGGACCATCTAAGACCAGCGTTTGGAACGATGGAAGAAATTGTTGGATTTCATGCCGCCAATTAAAAATTAAGGTCGTGGGAAGTACAAGTAATGTTGGTGCAGATTGTCCCTTTGCTTTTTGAGTAGCCAGAAAGGCTAATATCTGGATTGTTTTGCCAAGTCCCATGTCATCGGCAAGACAAGCGCCAAAGTTAAGCCCGTCCAAGAAATGTAGCCATTGTAAGCCCTGCTGCTGATAAGGACGTAAGTTTCCGACAAAAGTGGGCGGTACCTGGACTTCGGATAGCGAGGGAAAATGAGCGAGCTGCTTTCTCAAGGTGCTGAGCTCTGCCAACACGATGGGGTCTAGCTCCGCTTGTTCAAATAATTGATCGATCTCATTGAATTTGTATTTTGGAATTTCAATGAAATCATCAGCTATCGATTCGGCAGCATTAAAATAGGCCTCAAATTTATCGAGCCACTGTTGCGGTAAAATCCCCTGGGTGCCATCATCCAAGGTAATAAATTGCGAGCGGTTCCGTACCGCCTTTTCAAGTTTTTTTAGCGAGACACTTTTGGGGCCAAATGACACCTTTATATTGGCATTGAACCAATTTTGTCCACTGAGGACCTCCACATGTATTTTTCCTTTAAAACGACTTAATTTATTTCCACGTAGCGCATTAAATCCAATGATCTGTATCCCTTGATGCTGCCACTCCTCAAAAGCATCCAGAAACCAGTTGCTGTCCAGAAAGTATTTGCGGTGCAGATAAAAATGCTGAAAGCTTCCCTCATCCATTTGCTCCTGAAAATAGGGATGCTGTTTCAGTAACAGTGAAATAACTTTTGTTTCAGCTTCACGTTTCCGATCGACCAAAAATTGCGTACCCTTGCTGTCCGTGCCAAATATATTCCGCTTACTTAAAATGGGAATTTCGACCTCACCATAACGCATAACAGGAATAAGGTTGACAAAATCTTCCGATTCCTCCAAAAACAAAAGGGGCTGCATGTCCTGATAATACAGGTTTTCCTTCAACTGTGGCTTGCTTGCTTTTGGAATATCTTTAAAATTCAACTCCACGGAATGTGCGATCTGTTCCAAAAACAACCTGTTGAACTCTTCGAACTTACGTTGATGGATCAACAATTGTTCCCCCTTGTTGCCAAATAAACGGATCAACTTAAGGTGATGTTTATTCTCAATCAGAAAAAGTTGATTTTTGATGAGAATAAAATGGTCCAAAAGAACAACTAAATCCTGTAAACTGTAGGCGATGGTATGGATATGAATTTCTCCCTGAATGGCATAAAACGCACCTTTTTTTGTAATAAAGAGCTTAATATCACCTTTGTTTAGGCTTAATTGTACCCGCGATAATGTGGAGGCTGTAATATTTTCGGATTTCTCATAGTCATGCAGGTAAAAATCGAGATGTAAGGGGTTTTTTGCAATCGCCTTCAGGCTGGAGCTAATATCAATATCCTGTTGCACAGCTTGAGAAAATTGATAAACAGCTGTGTAAAATTGCATTTCCTCAATCGAGCTGCTTTGCCAGATATGAGACTGGCTCTCACTGGAAGAAACCGGGTTTTTTGGTACGCCGGATTTCGTCATGGGGGATTGACACAGGAGTATTTGTAGATTTTTGTAATACCGGTTGCGCGTTAACACCACAAAATGATGTTGCTGTTCGACTGTCGTCTTGGCCTTTGGGGCAAGAGATTCCTCCACGAGATCAAAGTCATCGATAGAGGTTAACTGTTTGTCTTTTAACAGAAACTCCAGCTTCCCCGCTTTGATCTGTGCGGAAAAGTAGTTTTCTAGGGATGATTCCTTCTCCAGCCCATACTGTGTCGCAACTTTCTTGAGAAGATGCTGATAGCGGTTGTGGTCAAAAAATGCCAGCCAGTTCTCCTGTGTAAATAATTTACTTAAAGCCGCCTTTTGATGACGACAGAATCCACTTTGTGGACAATTGCAAAAGACGGCTGTTGTGGGTGCCGTATAAATGATCATCACTTCAAAATCTGTGTAATTCTCCAGTACCTGAAAAGTTGCCTGATTGACCTCCATCTCCATCGCATTGACCTGGAAATGAGCCAGTGTCAGGTCCATCCAAGGAAAATAAGAATAGCGGCTCACCTTGGTGAAATCGATATCGGTCAATATGTACTGATGGAATTCCATGATCCTTGATTAAAAATTAAAACTCATTCCGCCATAATAATTACGTAATGGGGCAGGATTAAAATACCGTCCTCCAAAAGCATTGATATCGTTTCCAAGACTATATTTTTGATTGAGTAGATTGTCGGCCCCTACAAAAAATCTGATTTTATACTGTGAACAGACAGCTTTGCTCCAGGATAATTTGCCTTGCAAAAGATGATACCGTTTTGCATAAACAGTGTTTGCATCGTCCAGTGGTATTGCGGCTGTTAAATTGGAAAGAAGATCCAATTGGAATTCATTCGGGAAGAGTATATTCAACGAATTTACCCATACCGTTTTAGGGACCGCAGGGAGTTTATTGTCCTTATAGTTTTTGTCGCCTATCTGATAGGTTTTGAAACTGTAGTCGTTGAGGGAAAAATTACTGGTCAGTTGTAGGCTACGGACCATACCGGTCGCTTGAGGCCTGATCAAATAGACGAATAGCGATGCTTCCAGTCCCTTTTGGTTTATTTTACCCGCATTTTGAAAATATTCTGCACCATTGTCCCGTACCTGCCGGATAATAGCATTATTCATTTGATAGGTGTAGGCCGCTGCATCTAAAATAATCCGCCGATTCCACAAATGCCAACGCAGTCCCAGTTCGTGGTTTGTACCTGTTTCTGGCTTCAGCATCGTATTAATTGTATTGTCTGACGAGCGTACCTCAGCAACAGTTGGTGCAGAGAAACCTTTAGAAATCGAGGCTCTTAGTGCGAACATTGGTGTGATCAAATACGATAGAGCAGCTCGTGGCATCCATGTACTTCCGAAGTCAATGTTTTCTTTGTCCTCCTGTGGAACAGGGTAACGTTGCTGGTAGCTAATTTTATTCTCATTTAATCCGAGTGACAGCTCTACCTGAAGACGCTCCAGCCACTCCAGCTGGGTGCGTGCAAAAAATGATTGCTGACTGTTTTCCAATTTGTCCTTGGCCTGAGGATCGGTAGCGACACCTTGGGCGTTGTCATAATTGTCGATAGCATACCAACCCTTTTGCGCTTCCAATCCCAGTTGGACTTCATATTTTAAATCTCTGCTCAACAGATCTGCATAAGATAAATACAGGCGCGTTCCTAAGTTCTTTTCATCTCTTTTCTCGTAATTGGTGATGAAGGGATTTTTGATCTGATTGGATGAACCAAATACACTCGCGAATAAGGTCATCTTAGAACTGAGATGCGTCTGGTTGCTCAGTCCACCAAAGAATGTTTTATCGTAGATTGCTGCTTTTTGTTCAGCAGCACCAGGGTTTGGTCCGCCCTTTGGCCGGGCTTGCCTGCGGTCGCTTTCCATTTGCGCTGCGGTGAGCCCTCCCGGAGTTTGGTAACCGAGATCCGAATAGAGGCCCGTGAATTTTAATTCGGATGTTTTTGCGTATTGCCAATTGTAATTGAGCTGGATATTCTTTTTGTTTAAGGCTGAATTTTGGCGATAACCGTCACTTCTCGTCCAACTCTGATTGATGGCAAGTTGTTGCGTCTTGCTGACGGGTAATATTGCATTCAGCTGTTCCTGGAAAAGACCGTAGGAGCCTCCCGTTAATTGGAGATTGACTTGAGGTTGTGTAGATCGATCAAATCCTTTACTATATAAGGAGAGTACACCGCCTGAATTGGCCCCGTAGATCGATCCGTCCGGACCTTTAAATATATTGATTTGCTCGATTGCATAGGGATCGAGCACGTTAAGATAGGTGTTCCCGCCGGCGTCAGTAAGCGGAAAGTCATCCAGATAGATTTTGACATTGCGAACACCAAAAGGCGAGCGGATCATACTCCCACGGAGTGCAAGCCGGTAACTTCCAGGAGAACGTTCTTCCATCCGTAAACCTGGTACCCTGTTCATTGCCGAAACCAGAGAGGGCGACTGCTGGGATTGGATCGCTTGGCTGCTTAACACAGCCGCAGAAGATGTCAATCGCAGGAGCGGTTGTTTATTGAAGTAGGCCTTCACTTCGACTTGTTCTAGCCGATTAGTCGTAGTATCCACTTCTTGCGCATATAATTTGCTACATAAACCAAGGGTAGCAAGTAGGTAATATCTTTTCATCGTTCGGGTTAGTTCGGCTTAGTCTGCAAATTCTTGACTGAAATAAATTTCAAAAACCTGCTTTTTCATATTGTATTTTAAGCATTGAAAATTCGCATATACGGAGCTCGTCGGTACACAAAGACTGTTGGCCATGGCATCTTTTGAGATGTTTTTGTTCAGACATCCCTGCTGCAAATCAAAGTTTCTGTTCGTAGAAATATCGGTCACATTAAAGGAATTGTCGTCAATCAGGTAATTTGAATTGTTTAAACGAATATAATCCTCTTGATAAATCAGTTCGGAAGCCACGAGATAATCGAGGGTTCCAAAGCCGGATGAACAATCCAGATTCTGAAGGGTATTGACAACTTTTAATTCTTTATACAATGTGTTGAATGTATTGTTTTTACGATCCGATAGGATGATTTCGATGCGATGATTATCTTTATTGTACACAATATACCCAAGGTCATCGGCACCATTTTCAAAGATATTCCCTTTAGTGATCGCTAAAACAGCTAAGTTGGGATGCCCAAGAAAATAATCCTTCTGGTCCGCAGGTAGTGTCGTCGTTAACTTCTGATGAAGTTTATCGAAGAGACTTGCATCATTCATTTTCATTAACTGCTGCGCTTGTTCTTTTACCCTGCCTTCAAAACGTGGGCTATCGTAGCTCGACGTATCCGATGGGAGCGACGCGGAGGCAGGAAGGGCTACTTGTTCTTTCTTTTGGTCTTCACTTTTCGTTGATGTTGGTGTTGGCGTCTTTGCTTGATGACAGGAAACAAGACCTAAACATAATGGAATGTATAAAAAAAAGGTTTTTAAATTCATGATGAAGTATCGTCAATGCCTATGCAGTCACTCTTCATGCAGAGAAAGAGCAACAACATCGGCTAATTTAGTTATTTTATGGCAAAGAAAGCTGCCGTAGCCTGGAATTAGAACGCTTCATTCAGCCCCAAAAAGAAACCACGGGAACCATATTTTCCAAAGGCATAGTCCAAACATAGATTTGTGCGTGTTGCTTTGTTAAAGAGAACCCGTAATCCGGCACCACCCCCAGGTTGCCACCTTTCAAAAAGTTTGGTGCCCAGTTCGTCGCTGGCAGTCTGTAGGTTAAAAAAAGCAGCTCCGCTCAAAAAGCGATTCTTTAAAATTGGGAAGCGGTATTCTGTTTCAGCATAACCGAAAGAAATTCCTTTAAAATAACCGATGGTATAACCGCGGCCGCTTCTGACGGCTACGTCCCTTCCTGTTCCTGGAAGATCAAAATAGGGAAGTGTACCACCAAGTTTATAGGAACCCCAATACCAGAAGGCGAGTACATGAGCCGGATCGGACTGGGATAGACTAAAGTATTTGCGAAAGTCGGTGGTAAGCTGTACCGCACTCTTACTGCTGCCCAGCAATGTGGTGTTCCATCGCACACCGATATCCGAATAGATGCCCTTGTAAGGCCTGTTGGGATTGTCTCTGGTCATATATTGCATATTGAGCAGTAGGCCGTTGGAATTGTAACTGTCGGGCTCGAAGCCATGTTTTTCGGTGTAGATGGTATTGGGCGTAACGTTGCCATTGGGGCCGCTGCTGGTTATTTTCCGTCGTAAGTCAAACGCCAGTCCGGCCCCAACAAATAGCCCGTCGGCGATGCGTTTATAGACTTTTTCATTAAATGTAAATGCATTATATTTTGCGCCGTATTTCTTATGGTCGGGGTTGGCAAGAATCTCTTCATCGGCATTGTTCCATTTCCCATGGGGAGTCATGCCCAGCCCTGCGTCTAAAGCCACCATTTTGACAAGTGCAAAAGCACCCTGAAAATTTAGTTTGTTGTTCGGAGTAAATACATTGTGGCTGATATAGAAGACCATAATATTTTTCGTGGTGATCGAGGCGGATGTCGCTGCGATCGACATGGTCGTTGTTTTGGGATCACCCAGTACTTTCCCGGCGACAGCCTTGATTCCAATCTGGCCACCAATGGTTGGGTTGTAAGCAATGTTGGGCATTAAGGTGATGGGAGAACGTTTACTTGCATGTTCCTTTTTTCGTTTGGGATGTATTATTCTTCCGATGAGATCCGATATATCGTATTGACTGGCCAAGGCAGAGTCACGCTGCTGTTTGTACTGCGCAACAGAGTCTGCTTTCACATCAGTTTGGGCTGCAAGGAGTGTAGGGATTGAAATTAAAAGTATTCCTAAAAAAGCGTATCGGAAGAAATCGTTATAACGTAAAAGTTGATGCATACATTCGGGCTTATCTTAAAACTAAACGTAAAAAAAAATAAAATGTTTTCTCCGGCACTTGGAGCCTGTCTTTTTGATGGTTGAACAAATGCGAATAGGGTATTGTGTTGGAGAAGTTTATTTTTCTGGCGAAGCTGTAGAATTAAACTTGCAAATCACAGCAAATTTATCTTAGTTTGATTATTTAAACTAGGATATGATAGGACGCACTATATTGAATTACGGATTGACGTTGCTTTTATTGACGGGGGCTGCTCATGCACAAGAACTGTATACCCCAAGGAATATTCAGCAAGCGATCGCAAAGGGGACCCGTACCACAACGGGCACACCGGGAAAAAACTATTGGCAGAATTTTGGGAAGTATGATGTGCGGGTGCAATTGGATCCGGCTACAAAGACGGTGAGTGGAACAGAGACTATTCTGTACACAAACCATAGTCCCGATACATTGAATCGCTTGGCTATCCGATTTGTCAACAATGTGCACAAACCCAATGCGGTACGTGCGGCATACGCTTCGGACGATTACCTAACTTCGGGTCTAAAGATAAAGTCGTTTAAACTAAATGGTCAAGTTTACGACGTAAACAGCAAGGACTGGGGAACGGTGAAGTTAGGCGATTTTGGGCAGAAAATCCTTCCGGGAAGTACTGCAACGTTGGACATTAGCTGGGAATACCCTTTATCTGCCGAAAGCGACCGTGAAGGACTGCTGAATGCGTCTACCTTTTATTGTGCTTACGCGTATCCGCGTGTGTCTGTATACGACGATTACAATGGCTGGGATCTGCTGGAACATAATGGCCGACAAGAATTCTACAATGGTTTCAACGATTATCAATTTGAGATATCCGTTCCGAAGAACTTTGTTGTGTGGGCGACAGGTGAATTGACCAATGCCGCTGATGTACTGCAGAAACCTATTCTGGACCGTTTCGAAAAATCAAAAGTTAGCGATACCCCAATACATATCGCGACTGATGCTGAAATGAAATCGGGGAAGGTGACAGCGCAAGAAGCCTGGAATAAGTGGAAATTCAAAGCAAGCTATGTACCTGATTTTTGTTTCAGTGTGAGTGACAATTATATCTGGGATGGCGGGAGTGTAGATTTGGAAAGCAAGCGCGTGAGTGTGCAATCCAGCTATGTCGCCGGAACGCCAGATTTTGAACAATATATTGGCTGGCAACAATACTGCATTAACTGGTTTTCTAAAAATTGGCCTGGTGTCACCTATCCATACCCAACAATGACGGCCGTTCAGGGATTTGCAGATATGGAATATCCGATGATGATCAACGATTCGAGTGTTCCTGATAATCTTGTGGATGCACGGCAAACAGCAGACCATGAAATTGCACATACTTATTTTCCTTTTTACATGGGTATCAATGAGACGAGATACGGTTATATGGATGAAGGCTGGGCTACTGCATTGGAATTCTGGATCGGAAATGCAGAGATCGGTGCCGAAAAAAACAAAGAGCTTTTTAAGGATGCTCGCGTAAAGCGCTATATTTTTGACCCTTCTACAGAAGAAGATCAACCCCTGATTACGATGACCTCTCAGTTAAGTGGTTTAGGGTATGGTAATAATGCTTACATCAAGGCCGCGTTGTCTTATATTGCATTACGGGATTATCTGGGCGATGAACTGTTTAAAAAAGCATTACATCATTATATGGAGTTATGGCATGGAAAGCATCCTACGCCTTGGGACTTCTTTTACAGCATCAACGCCGGAGCTGGGCAAAATTTAAATTGGTATTGGAACAATTGGTATTTTACCAATAATTACATCGACCTTAAAGTGGATAGCTTTAAGCAACTCGGCGGTAAAAATACACTTACAATCACCAATGCAGGAGGATTTGCAATTCCGTTTGATGTGTTGATTACCTATGCGGATGGATCGGTGGAGACAAAACATCAAACTCCAGCAATTTGGCAACACAATGAAAAACAGACAAGCATGACTTGGAGTTCGACCAAAAAGGTGAAAAATATTACCTTGGACGGTGGTATTTTTATGGATTACACAGCTAAAGACAACAGCTGGAACGTTATAAAGTAACCCGATTGATCGTGTCAGCCTTTATGTTCTGAAAAGGTTGACACGATTGTTTACTGAATCCTGTTGTAGTCTGCGGAAAAATAGCTGTTCGTTGGTGTCAGCCTTGCCCCGCTACGAACGACTACAGCTGATCGATGCTTCGAAATGTCAGATTGATTCGTGCGCTGAATGCCTTCTTTGTCGGTGGAAGCCGATGCAGCCAATAGGTTTGTGTAACACCTTTCATCACCAATAAACTTCCATGCCCCAAGATGATGTCTATTTTTTCTTTGCTCGTTTTGTGTTTAAAAGCGAATTTCCGTTCAGCACCAAAGCTTAAAGAAGCAATTGCTCCATTTTTTTTGAGATCTTTTTCACCATCACTGTGCCAGGCCATTCCTTCGTCGCCATTGTGGTACAGATTCAACAGGCAGGAATTATAGGTTTCCTGTGTTTGCTCTTCGGCAATTTTTTTCAGTTCAAGAAGTTCCTGTGTCCAGGGAAGCGCCCTTTTAGTGGTGTTGGAATAACTATATTCGAAAGCCTGATCGCCATACCAAGCCACCTTTCGCTTGGTGACGATTTCATTTCCAAAAATAATGGCGCGATCATTTACCCATTCGATCGAGTCCATGAGTTTATCAAAATAGTGGTTTGCTTCCTGCGGAGACAGTATTTTGCCATAATAATTGACAGTCCCATCGTAAGGGAGTAGATTTCTATTGCCATCGAAGAGATTGTCGAAAAGTTCCATGTTATCGTATTGTGTGTGTTTACTAAATAGCGGTATGTAAAGTCTCCCATCCGATAATCGCTGTTTTCCGCATCGGATCCCATCGGTAGCCGCCAAATATTCCGCTGTTTTGTATCACCCGATGACAAGGGATAAGGTAAGCGATCGGATTGCTTCCGATAGCTGTACCGACAGCACGGGAGGCCTTGGGGTTTCCGATTTGAGAAGCGATGGCACCGTAGGTACTTAAGTTACCCATAGGGATTTTTAATAAAGCTTCCCAGACCTTCAATTGAAAATCAGTGCCTTTTAAATGCAATTTTACCTGACGGATGTCTTTGTCTTGTGGATTTAATGCTTTGAGTGCATTTTCGTGCATGCTATTTCCCTGTTGTAGGTATGTTGCGTTCGGAAACCGTTGCTGAAGAGAGTCAAAAGCTGTTAAGTTGTCATCCGCGTAGGCGATATGACAAATACCTTTAGAAGTGGATGCAATGAGCATTGTGCCGAATAAGCTCTGATAATAGGCGTAGGAAATCAATAGATTGGAGCCTTCATTTTTATATTCAGCGGGAGTCATCCCCTCAATATTGATGAATAGCTCATGAAGTCTACTGCTGCTGGAAAGGCCAAGCTGGAATGTTGTTTCAGCAATGTTATTTTCCTTGAGCAATGATTTTGCATGATTTATACTCACATACTGTAAGAATTTCTTGGGACTTGTACCTGCCCATGCGGTAAACATGCGTTGAAAATGAGCTTCACTCATGTAAACATGAGAAGCGATCTGACCCAATGTAGGCTGTGTCTTAAAGTTTTCCTGTAAGAAATGTATGGCCTTGGCGATACGTTGAAAATCTACTTCTTGTTGAATAGTCATGATTGTTCATTTAATTTATACAAAGTTGCTAATAAGAAGAAGTCTTTAAAATCCGATTTATGCTAAATTAAATGTTGGATGAAGGAGATTTGTCCGAATGACCCAAGGATTTATCTGGTGCAACTAGATCGCGGATCAGTTGTTTGAGTTCTTTTATTTCGGGGAATCGACCCGCTCTTTTTCGATCGAAAATCTCCTGATCCGCTACCCGTACGGTATAACGGCCTGCAATTTCGCTGGGGACCAGCATAACGCCATGGATTTCATCCGTGAACGAACTCAGCACCTCCTGCGCCATATAGGCGGCACGCAGCATCCAATTGCATTTTGGACAATATTCAATTTCAATAACAGGTTTTGTTGCCATGAGTTAAGTTAAAGTGCGTTGTTTTGTTTTAAACAAATTTATCGATCCTAGCGCTGCAATCAAAGCGCTTTTTGTCATGGAAATTTCGAGATCATTTCCAACTCGTTGGAGTATAGTGTAAAACCCGTCCATTTCATATAAAGGCCGCCTATTCCAATGGTCTTTTACTCGGTCAATGGAATGGGCGGCTCGTTTTGGATACACCCGATAGGTGTGCTGGAGGCTTACCCGATTTTCAAAGAAGTCATGGTCAGCGATCCAGCCACTGAATTGTCGTTGAAGAGAAACAGCTCGTCATTTTTCTCCTGTAAACCCAAGGTATAGATTAAAGGGAGGTAATGTTCAGGCGTCGGAATTGCCAAGTCAAACTCTTTGCCCTGTTTTCTGAAATCGATGAGCGCCTGATGATTGCCGTTCTGGATGAATTGCTTCATTTTTTCGTTGGCTATCGTGGCCCACTCATACGCATAGCCTGCCGTATCGAGTTTGTCCCAGGCGACCATCCGTAAATTGTGCACCATATTGCCACTCCCTATAATGAGCACCCCTTTTTTTCTTAGCGCGTTTAATTGCTGTGCAATCTCGTAATGGTATGCTGCAGGCTGTGTGTAATCGATGCTCATTTGAATAATTGGAACGTCTGCATCAGGATATAGATGTTTGACGACTGACCAGGAACCATGGTCCAACCCCCATTTGTCGTCGAGGTGAACATCCGCTTTGCTGACGACACGTTGCGTTTCCAAAGCGAGTGCTGGGCTTCCTGGAGCTGGATATTGGACATCAAAGAGTGCCTGAGGAAAGCCGCCAAAATCATGAATTGTGGCGGGGTGCTCCATCGCTGTGACAAATGTTCCACGTGTTTCCCAGTGTGCGGAAACAACAAGAATCGCCTTCGGTTTCTCGAAAGTTTGACCTATTTTTTTGAAGCCCTGCACAAATTCGTTGTCCTCTATGGCGTTCATGGGACTTCCATGTCCTAAAAATAAGACCGGAAATTTATCCGTTGCCTCTAGTTCCTCGGAAAATTTATAGAGTGAGTTTGCTTTATGTGCTACTCCAGCTAATGGTAATGTTGCCATAATTTTAATAAAATCCTTTCTACGCATTTGATATGATGTGACTGCGTCAATTTTTACTACAAAGGTAGGGGATGGGGCTGGCTAGGCGGTATAACTATCTTGTCAATCTGTTGTACTATTCGGAAATCTGTCGTACGCTATTCGGAAATAAGTTTTTGAATTTCATTTCTAAATTCCGAAGGCGTCATGCCGGCTTTCTTTTTGAAGACATTGGTAAAGTAAGCTTTGTCTTGGTAGCCGAGTTCAAAGCCGATTTCCGAGATCGTTTTAGTCGTTGTCAACAAGAGGTTTTTTGCTTCAATAAGTTTCCGTGTTTCGATGATCTCAGAAACGCTTTGTTGTAATATGCTCTGACAAATTAAATTTAGGTTTCTTGCGGACATAAAAAGCTTCTCTGCGTAAAAATTAACGCCTTCGGGACGGCGGTAGTTCTCTTCCAATATAGATAGAAAGCTTGTGAACGTTGTACTCTGGTTTTTTAATTGCTGTTGGCTGTCTGGAAATTGCCTTTTCCGTTCAGATTCAATCATGGTAAAGATAGTGCTCAATAGCTGTTTGATGACGGCATAATCTACGCTCGTTTGTAAGCATTCCTGCTGCATTAGTTCACATAAGATCGTCAATCTGCCGAAGCAATTGGGGCTGGCAAAGGTTAAGGTTGCATTTTCATGAAAGTGGGCGTAGAGCTGGAATGTCGTTTCGGGGATAAATTCACTTTTAAATCGAATGACCCAAAATTCAATACTACCGTTATGCAAAAGAGGTTTAACGCGGTGGGTTTTGCCCTGAGTGACAAAACTTATAAAAGGAGCGGTGTAGGTTGTTGTTTTAAAATCGATAAAATGCTCGAGCTTTCCTGTTACACCAATAATCAATTCCTCGAAATCATGTTGATGTATTTCGTTTTTGGATTGCTGTATGCGCAATGCCTCGTCGGCATCAACTTTATAAATTTTGAAAAGTCCGTTCAAAATAAGGAAGATTTTAATTTGCTATTTACGAATATACGGTTTCAATTACATATTGTTTGTCAAAGACTATTTGGCTTTTCATATTGATGTTTTGCTTGTTTCAGCGACAGTTTTGACAAAAGGGGAAGTCTGTTGTTACGTCGCTTAGGTTCAAATTGTATACTGATTTGTAATTAACACCATTATAGTACCGTTTTAACAGGGGGTTAATAGGGGTAGAACCCCTGATAAACCCCTGTTAACCCCCTGTTATCCCCCTGTAATACCCCTATTAATTATTAACAAAAGTTGAACGGAATTGATAATAGATCCGGTGCGAAGCCTGCCTGCATAATATTTATGATTAACGTGGGTTCTCAGAAGGCCCATTCCGGACTAGGATCAGCCATCCCAGCCTTCCGACCACCTTTTTTACAAAAAGAATCTCGCACCGTTACAGGCAGTTAAGGGGAAAATGAAATAAATAAGAACAAAAGGCTTGGAAGTTTGTTAACAATCTCCCTATCTTTGCACCACTCCGCAAGGGAGGGACGGTTGCTTCGCAGGAAGAAACCATGAAAAAAAGAAGGGTTTAAGGGAGTTTGGCAGGATTTAAAATCCCGCTGGGTTTATTTTAAACGCGGAAATCTGAAAAAGAGAAAAGAAAAAAACTTCAGAAAGTTTTTGGAAGTTCAGAAAAGATTTCTACCTTTGCAGTCCCAACGGAAACGAAGGGAAAAACGAAAAAGATAAAGAGGGGCGCAATGCCTGTCGGAATATAGCGGATACGGAAGTTGAAGCGGCAAAAGTTCTTTAAGAAAACACAATCATGTAAGCGTGACGAGTAGACAGACGAAAGTCGAAAGTCATGAACAAATTCAAGTAATTGTTCAATTCGATCCAAGATCAGAGATATAAAAAAAGAATTCTGATTATTATAAATAGTTGGAATCAAAAACTTCATTTTACAATGGAGAGTTTGATCTTGGCTCAGGATGAACGCTAGCGGCAGGCCTAATACATGCAAGTCGGACGGGATCCATCGGAGAGCTTGCTCGAAGATGGTGAGAGTGGCGCACGGGTGCGTAACGCGTGAGCAACCTACCTCTATCAGGGGGATAGCCTCTCGAAAGAGAGATTAACACCGCATAACATCAACAGTTCGCATGTTCGGTTGATTAAATATTTATAGGATAGAGATGGGCTCGCGTGACATTAGCTAGTTGGTAGGGTAACGGCTTACCAAGGCGACGATGTCTAGGGGCTCTGAGAGGAGAATCCCCCACACTGGTACTGAGACACGGACCAGACTCCTACGGGAGGCAGCAGTAAGGAATATTGGTCAATGGGCGGAAGCCTGAACCAGCCATGCCGCGTGCAGGATGACTGCCCTATGGGTTGTAAACTGCTTTTGTCCAGGAATAAACCTAAATACGTGTATTTAGCTGAATGTACTGGAAGAATAAGGATCGGCTAACTCCGTGCCAGCAGCCGCGGTAATACGGAGGATCCGAGCGTTATCCGGATTTATTGGGTTTAAAGGGTGCGTAGGCGGCCTGTTAAGTCAGGGGTGAAATACGGTGGCTCAACCATCGCAGTGCCCTTGATACTGATGGGCTTGAATCCATTTGAAGTGGGCGGAATAAGACAAGTAGCGGTGAAATGCATAGATATGTCTTAGAACTCCGATTGCGAAGGCAGCTCACTAAGCTGGTATTGACGCTGATGCACGAAAGCGTGGGGATCGAACAGGATTAGATACCCTGGTAGTCCACGCCCTAAACGATGATAACTCGATGTTGGCGATAGACAGCCAGCGTCCCAGCGAAAGCGTTAAGTTATCCACCTGGGGAGTACGCCCGCAAGGGTGAAACTCAAAGGAATTGACGGGGGCCCGCACAAGCGGAGGAGCATGTGGTTTAATTCGATGATACGCGAGGAACCTTACCCGGGCTTGAAAGTTAGTGAAGGGTGCAGAGACGCACCCGTCCTTCGGGACACGAAACTAGGTGCTGCATGGCTGTCGTCAGCTCGTGCCGTGAGGTGTTGGGTTAAGTCCCGCAACGAGCGCAACCCCTATGTTTAGTTGCCAGCATGTAATGGTGGGGACTCTAAACAGACTGCCTGTGCAAACAGCGAGGAAGGTGGGGACGACGTCAAGTCATCATGGCCCTTACGTCCGGGCTACACACGTGCTACAATGGATGGTACAGCGGGCAGCTACATAGCAATATGATGCTAATCTCTAAAAGCCATTCACAGTTCGGATTGGGGTCTGCAACTCGACCCCATGAAGTTGGATTCGCTAGTAATCGCGTATCAGCAATGACGCGGTGAATACGTTCCCGGGCCTTGTACACACCGCCCGTCAAGCCATGAAAGTTGGGGGTACCTAAAGCATGTTACCGCAAGGAGCGTGTTAGGGTAAAACCGATAATTGGGGCTAAGTCGTAACAAGGTAGCCGTACCGGAAGGTGCGGCTGGAATACCTCCTTTCTAGAGTATCGCAGATCGGTGCTCGTCACGTTACATATGATTGCAAGAAGAAAAAACATCAGAAGAAAGTGCCCGCCCCGAAAGGAGCAGGACCGAGAGAAAGAGATGAACAAGATAAGCTAGTCCCGTAGCTCAGTTGGTTAGAGCACTACACTGATAATGTAGGGGTCAGCAGTTCAAATCTGCTCGGGACTACGAAAAAGTAAGGGGAATTAGCTCAGCTGGCTAGAGCACCTGCCTTGCACGCAGGGGGTCAACGGTTCGAATCCGTTATTCTCCACATCTCCGGAGGGACATCGACAGATGCTCCGAAGAAACAAACCGGAAAAAGAGTTCTTTGACATATTGAAAGAGAAAAAAAATTACAAGAGAAGACAACAGTATAGAGACAATACGTGTATGTGTCTGATGTAGAGAGGAGACCCTCGGTGAATGCCGAACGAATCTCTGCGTAGCATATGAGTATATATATCAAAAGCAGCCGCATAGTAGCAAAAGGCTATGCCGGTGAAGAAAGTAAATAAGGGCACACGGGGGATGCCTAGGCTCTCAGAGGCGAAGAAGGACGTGATAAGCTGCGATAAGCTACGGGGATTGGCAAATGCGAAGTGATCCGTAGATTTCCGAATGGGGCAACCTGGCTATTTGAAGAATAGTCGTATAAAACGCGAACGCGCTGAACTGAAACATCTAAGTAGGCGTAGGAGAAGAAAATAACAATGATTTCCCAAGTAGTGGCGAGCGAACGGGAAAGAGCCCAAACCGATCATGTTACGGCATGGTCGGGGTTGTAGGACCACGACATTGTACAGCGCTATGAACTGGAAGCAGGTGGGAAACTGCGCAATAAGGGTGAGAGCCCCGTACAGGTAAAGAATGTTGACATAGTGGTATCCTGAGTACCGCGGGACCGGAGAAATCCTGTGGGAATCCACCAGCACCATCTGGTAAGGCTAAATACTCCTGAGAGACCGATAGTGAACCAGTACCGTGAGGGAAAGGTGAAAAGAACCCCGAACAGGGGAGTGAAAAGAACCTGAAACCGTGTGCTTACAAGCGGTTGGAGCAGGCAGGTCCTGTGACAGCGTGCCTTTTGCATAATGAGCCTACGAGTTACTCTTGTCTGGCAAGGTTAAGTCCTTCAGGGACGCAGCCGAAGCGAAAGCGAGTCTTAATAGGGCGCATAGTCAGATGAGGTAGACGCGAAACCTTGTGATCTACCCTTGGGCAGGTTGAAGTTGCAGTAACATGTAATGGAGGACCGAACCGATAAACGTTGAAAAGTTTCCGGATGACCTGAGGGTAGGGGTGAAAGGCCAATCAAACTGGGAAATAGCTCGTACTCCCCGAAATGTTTTTAGGAACAGCGTCGGCGTAGAGTTTGATAGAGGTAGAGCTACCGATTGGGTGCGGGGAGTCAAATCCTACCAAATCCAGACGAACTCCGAATGCTATCAAATATAGCCGGCAGTGAGGCTTTGGGTGCTAAGGTCCAAGGCCGAGAGGGAAAGAACCCAGACCATCAGCTAAGGTCCCCAAATCCGTTCTAAGTTGAACTAACGAGGTCCGGTTGCCCAGACAGCTAGGATGTTGGCTTGGAAGCAGCCATTCATTTAAAGAGTGCGTAACAGCTCACTAGTCGAGCGGCCTGGGCGTGGATAATAAACGGGCATCAAGAACGGTACCGAAGCTATGGATTTGTACTGAAAGATGTACATCTGGTAGGGGAGCATTCCATCGCCGGGGAAGCACAGTGGCAATGCTGTGTGGAGGTTATGGAAAAGCAAATGTAGGCATAAGTAACGATAAGGCGGGTGAGAAACCCGCCCACCGAAAGACCAAGGTTTCCTGATCAACGTTAATCGGATCAGGGTCAGTCGGGACCTAAGGCGCACCCGAAGGGGCAAGCCGATGGACAACTGGTTAATATTCCAGTACTCTTCATAACTGCGATGTGGTGACGGAGTAGTGACACTGCCGCGAACTGACGGAATAGTTCGTTGAAAGGCGTAGGTATTGGAGTTGTAGGCAAATCCGCAACTCTAGCTGAAACCCAATAGTACAGCAAAGCTCCGGTGGCGCTGATAGAGCAGGTAAACAGACTTCCAAGAAAACCCGCTAAGCTTCAGGTTATGAAGACCCGTACCGCAAACCGACACAGGTGGTCGAGGAGAGAATCCTAAGGTGCTCGAGTGAGTCATGGCTAAGGAACTCGGCAAAATGGCCCTGTAACTTCGGGAGAAGGGGCGCTGTCTCGAAAGAGCAGCCGCAGTGAAAAGGCCCAGGCGACTGTTTAACAAAAACATATGGCTTTGCAAAATCGCAAGATGAAGTATAAGGCCTGACACCTGCCCGGTGCTGGAAGGTTAAGAGGGGATGTCATCGCAAGAGAAGCATTGAATCGAAGCCCCAGTAAACGGCGGCCGTAACTATAACGGTCCTAAGGTAGCGAAATTCCTTGTCGGGTAAGTTCCGACCTGCACGAATGGTGTAACGATCTGGGCGCTGTCTCAGCCATGAGCTCGGTGAAATTGTGGTATCGGTGAAGACGCCGATTACCCGCAACGGGACGGAAAGACCCCATGCACCTTCACTATAGCTTAACATTGAGATTGGGTACAGGATGTGTAGGATAGGCGGGAGATGTTGAAGTGGCTTCGCCAGGAGTCATGGAATCAACCTTGAAATACCGCCCTTTCTGTATTCGGTTTCTAACTCCTTAATGAGGAGGACATTGTTTGGTGGGTAGTTTGACTGGGGTGGTCGCCTCCAAAAAGGTAACGGAGGCTTTCAAAGGTAAGCTCAGTACGCTTGGTAACCGTACGCGGAGTGCAATGGCATAAGCTTGCTTGACTGTGAGACCGACAAGTCGAACAGGGTCGAAAGACGGACATAGTGATCCGGTGGTTCTGTATGGAAGGGCCATCGCTCAAAGGATAAAAGGTACGCTGGGGATAACAGGCTGATCTCCCCCAAGAGCTCATATCGACGGGGAGGTTTGGCACCTCGATGTCGGCTCGTCACATCCTGGGGCTGGAGAAGGTCCCAAGGGTTGGGCTGTTCGCCCATTAAAGTGGCACGCGAGCTGGGTTCAGAACGTCGCGAGACAGTTCGGTCCCTATCTGTTGTGGGCGTTGGAAGTTTGAGTGGATCTGACCTTAGTACGAGAGGACCGGGTTGGACAGACCTCTGGTGAACCTGTTATGCCGCCAGGTGTACGGCAGGGTAGCTACGTCTGGAATAGATAAGCGCTGAAAGCATCTAAGTGCGAAACTAGCCACGAGATGAGACTTCCTTATAGGGTCGTAGGAGATGACTACGTTGATAGGCCATAGGTGTAAAGGTTGAGAGACCAAAGCCAAGTGGTACTAATAGCCCGAAGCTTTCTCAAGCAGATAACACTGTTGTCTTCCTCTTTAATTTTTAGAAACAAAACAGAAACGAAACTCTTTCAATAGATATGTCAGTTGGCCTGATGCTCCTAAAAGGAAGCAGACCAATAAAGATTTTTAGGTGCCTATATCGGCGGTGTCTACCTCTTCCCATTCCGAACAGAGTAGTCAAGCCCGCCAGAGCCGATGGTATTGCCGTAACAGGTGGGAGAGTAGGTCGGTGCCTTTTTTTACACGGAAGCCCTTGCTGGAAACAGTCAAGGGCTTCTTTCGTTTAGGTAACTCCCCGTACTTCCTGTACAATGCTATTGCATATCTTCCGTACCCCGACCGGCCCTGCCCCACAGTGGTATGGTGCACCACTATTAGCCATCCCTCCAGTTTTATGTGGCATTTATCATCATGGTCATTTCATAAGCCACATGAAAGTAAACATTCGATATTTGGTGAATAGCCTACAATAGCTCGGTTAGCCTGCAACATTATTATTGGACAATCGTTTGCATTCCTGAAACTCTTTTTTACTTCAATTTACTATTGTATTATTGTTAAGTTAATTTAATGCATTATAAATCATACGCATGAAGGTATCTTTTTGGAGCACAAAAGCACAAGTCAGTTTACTGATGGGATTGGCTTCTCCTTTTATTTTTCAACCCACTCGAGTTGAGGCTAAAGTAAGTACGATCAATTATTACAATACAATAGGTCGCGATCAAGTTAATCGTATTATCGCGATTCAAAAAATTAATCCGACTACAGTTGAGATTGTATACGATAATGGCCAACGTCTGACTTTAGATTTCTACGGTAATCATATTTTTAGGATGTTTCAGGATGTTCATGGTGGTATTATTCGTGACCCCGAAGCTAAACCCGATGCAAAAATATTGGTAGAGCAACCTCGGAAAACTGTCGCTGAGCTCGAAGTAAAGGATGAGGGTAATAAGGTCAGCATCTCCACCAACGATATTCTTTTTTCAATGGATAAACAGACTTCACAGTTTAGTATCCTTAATCGTAAAACCAATAAGATTGTAGTTGAAAGCTTAAAGCCGGTCGTTTTTGAGGACAAACAAGTAAGCCTTGAATTAAAGGAAAATGCGGATGAGTACTTTTTTGGTGGTGGCGTTCAAAATGGACGTTTTTCACATAAGGGAAAAGTAATTGCTATCGAAAATCAGAACAGCTGGACCGATGGCGGTGTTGCCTCTCCAACCCCTTATTACTGGTCAACCAAAGGGTATGGTTTTATGTGGCATACTTTTAAGAAGGGAAGTTACGCCTTTGGAGCCAAAACCGCTGGCACAGTCAAATTGGCCCACGATACGGATTATCTGGATGTCTTTTTTATGGTTGGTGACGGTATTGTGCCTTTGCTCAACGATTTCTACCAATTGACGGGTAACCCAATTCTTCTACCAAAATTTGGTTTGTACGAAGGACATCTTAATGCTTATAACCGCGATTTTTGGAAAGAAGATGAAAAGGGAATTCTTTTTGAAGATGGCAAACGCTATAAAGAAAGCCAAAAGGACAATGGCGGAATCAAAGAATCGCTGAATGGCGAGAAAAACAATTATCAATTTTCGGCTCGCGCAGTCATAGACCGTTATAAAGCCCATGACATGCCTTTGGGTTGGATTCTTCCCAATGATGGTTACGGTGCTGGATATGGTCAAACGGCATCTTTAGATGGAAATATCCAAAACCTGAAAGAGTTTGGCGATTATGCGCGTAAGAATGGTGTGGAAATCGGTTTATGGACACAGTCTGATCTCCATCCCAAAGACAGCATCAGTGCATTACTGCAACGTGATATAGTAAAAGAGGTACGGGATGCAGGTGTGAGAGTCCTAAAGACGGATGTGGCCTGGGTGGGCCCAGGATACTCCTTTGGTCTCAACGGGGTAGCTGATGTAGGGCATACCATGCCTTACTATGGCAACGACGCTCGTCCATTTATTATTTCATTGGATGGTTGGGCAGGTACGCAGCGCTATGCGGGTATCTGGTCGGGTGACCAAACTGGAGGTGTATGGGAGTATATTCGATTCCACATACCAACATATATCGGCTCGGGACTTTCGGGTCAGCCCAATATTACCTCTGATATGGACGGGATCTTTGGTGGTAAAAACTTCAAGGTCAATATCCGTGATTTTCAATGGAAGACTTGGACACCCATGGAACTCAATATGGATGGCTGGGGCTCGAACGAGAAATACCCACATGCTTTGGGCGAGCCGGCTACTTCGATCAATCGTCTATATTTGAAATTGAAATCTCAATTGGTTCCCTATAGCTATAGTGTGGCAAAACAAGCGGTAGATGGACTGCCCATCATTCGCGCGATGTTTTTAGAGCAAGCAAATGCTTATACGCTTGGAAAGGCAACGCAATACCAGTACCTCTATGGTCCAAATTTCCTGGTGGCACCGATTTATCAGGAAACACGTGTGGATGAGAAGGGAAATGATATTCGCAATGGTATTTACCTGCCGGATGGTGAATGGATTGATTATTTTACGGGTGAAAAATACCAGGGTGGCCGTATCATCAATAACTTTGATGTGCCTATTTGGAAGCTGCCTGTTTTCGTGAAAAATGGAGCCATTATTCCAGTGACAAACCCGAATAATAATGTGCTGGAAATCAAAAAGGATCAACGTATTTATGAGGTGTATCCTTATGGGAATTCCAATTTCCTGGAATATGATGATGATGGAAAAACCGAGGCTTATCGGTATGGTAAGGGAGTAACTACATCCCTAACTTCGCAGTTAAACAATAATAAAGTTGTTTTTACGATTGCTCCAACACAGGGCGAATTTGATGGATTTGAAAAAATGAAGTCTACCGAAATTCGTTTCAACGTTAGCAAAGCACCTAAGAAATTGACTGTAAAGGTCAATGGAAAAAATAATAAACTTAAAGAAGTGAACAGCTTAGACGCGTTCAATACTTCTGAAAACGTATATTTCTACGATGCACAGCCAAACCTGAATCAGTTTGCAACCAAGGGATCTGAATTTGAAAAAGTACCTTTGGTGAAAAATCCGATGTTGCTGGTACGACTAGCGAAACAGGATGTCTCATCGACTGCAATAGAAGTACAATTGGAGGGCTTCGAATATGCTCCAGCTGATAACTATCTGGTTCAGACCGGTGCTTTGACTTCGCCCAAAGCTGTTATCACAGATCAACATACACAAGCATATACCTTAACCCCATCCTGGGAAAAGGTTGCAAATGCTGATTATTATGAAATTGAATTCAATAATCTGATCTATTCGACCATCAAAGACAGTCAATTGCTATTCGAAGGATTGGCCGCGGAAACTGATTACCAGTTTAAAATTAGAGCTGTCAATAAATCGGGTGTTTCAGATTGGAGTACATTTGCAGCAAAGACAAAGGCAAATCCATTGGAATTTGCCATCGAAGGAATCAAAGCAGAGACTTCTGTGGATAACCAAGGCGGAAATGGTATCAATAAATTGTTCAATTATGATGAGGGGGATATGTGGCATACAAAATGGGGACAGGCAGCTGTTCCGTTTGATATGACCTTAGATCTAAAATCTGTTAATCAATTGGATAAGTTTGAGTATCTTCCAAGAACCGATGGCGGAAACGGCATCATTTTAAAAGGAAAAGTATTCTATAGCAACGATAAGGATACCTGGACGGAAGCTGGTAGTTTTGATTGGAAACGTGATGGCGAAATGAAACGTTTTGATTTTGGAACCCATCCGGTGGCCCGATTTATCAAAATTTCAGTTTCTGAAGCTGTTGGAGGTTTTGGTTCAGGAAGAGAATTATATGTGTTTAAAGTGCCAGGATCGTCAAGCTACCTACCAGGCGATATTAATAATGACCGATTGATCGATCATAATGATTTGACATCTTATATTAACTATACGGGATTGCGATTGGGTGATGGAGATTTTGAAGGTTATGTCAGCAATGGTGATGTCAATAAGAATAATTTGATTGACGCTTATGATATTTCCAATGTCGCTGTTGTTATCGAAGGTGGTGCAAAACCAGCAAAGGAAGAAAAAGTAGCTGGTAAACTAAAATTGGTTCCCTCAAAAACAAGCTTGAAGTCGGGAGACACCGTAGAGATCAGTATTAGCGGGGAGAATCTTAAAGCTGTCAATGCGCTTAGTTTTGCTCTTCCGTACAATCAGGGCGATTTTGAATATGTCGGTATTGAACCTGTACACCTGAAAGAGATGAACAATTATAGTAACGATCGTCTTCACACCAATGGAAGTAAAGCGCTGTATGCTACTTTTGTTAATCTTGGCAATAAGGAGACCTTGAATGGGTCTGAAGTTTTATTTAAGATTAAATTGAAAGCAAAACGCAATGTCAACTTCAATCTGAAAGCGATAGATGGTATTTTGGTTGATAAAAAGCTGAATTCCGTTACTTTCTAAAAATAATAAATAGCCTTAACAAAAAGGGGAGCCTCATAGGCTCCCCTTTTTGTTAATTGACGTCTAAGTGTATAAAATTAGTCCAATATCATACTGAGGTCCATCAGTAGGATTTCAGTATCTGCTGAGGTGACTTTCAGGTTAATTTCAGCGACATCCCAGATTCCAAAACCATCCCTGCTCTCCAATTCTTGTCCTTCGACGGTAACACTGCCTTTTATTACAAAAACATATACACCGTTTCCGGCCTTTTTGATCTGGTATTTTGTCTGGACGTCCTTGTCAAAATGCCCCATAGAAAACCAGGCATCCTGATGGATCCATACCCCCTCGTCTTCTGGATTGGGCGAAAGAATTTGTTGGAATTTATTCTGTCTTTGTGCGATATCTAATGTAATTTGATCGTAGCGCGGGCTCACATTCCGTTGATTAGGGTACACCCAAATCTGAAGAAACTTCACTACCTGATCGGTGTTTTTATTATATTCACTGTGTATGATGCCCGTTCCGGCACTCATGACCTGAATATCTCCTTTCCGGATAATGGCTTTGTTACCCATGCTGTCTTCGTGTTGCAAATCACCTTCCAAAGGAATACTGATGATTTCCATATTATCGTGCGGGTGTTTGCCAAAACCTCTTCCTTCAGCCACCATATCATCATTTAGTACCCGCAATACACCAAAGTGCATACGTTCGGGGTCGTGATAATTGGCGAAGCTAAACGTATGATTGCTTTCTAACCAGCCATGATTTGCATGACCGCGTGTAGCTGCTTTATGGAGAACGCTATGGTTTTCCAATTTGTCTGAATTATAATTTACATCTTCGGCATCCAGCGTTTCAAGCGGTTCTATCTCGTCAATATCATTCTTCAAGATATCAGCTGAAGATACTGTTGATGCAAATATTCCGGAACCCAAAAGGCCTTTTTTTATAAAGTTCTGTTTGTTCATGATCTTATTATTTAGTATCCAAAATTAGCCTATTAGCCACCAATTTCTATTGATCTAGTTCAATAAAGAAAGGGTTTTAGCGGATTTTAGTTGTTTCTCTAAGAAGCTGTTGCTTGTGGTCTAGGCATTATTAAACGGAACGTAAGTCTGGAAAAAGACTGTAGACTTCATTTTTTAGAAGCCCACTTCCACCGCCATAATGTTTGATCAGGCCAATCGGATAAGTGAGCCGTGAAAGGTGATCTGTTATTTCATGCTCTTCCTGAGGAGAGAGTCCCGAACTCAATAATAAAACATCTACAGGATTGTCTATCAGATGTCTCTTACAAGTACCCAAATCCTGTTGTATCGTTGCATTCCAGCTGGGTGTGCTTTCAATGATTCTCTTGAGCGTGAGGAGAATTTCTTCATTTTTACCCAATAGGAGAAAGTTTATGGTTTTCATGATGAATGCTATTTTTAAGTGTATGATTAGTATAATGATACACAAATTCGTTACACGCTAATGTTGATGAGTTGAAGCGCAACTTTTGTTTATCATTCGCTATCGTGATGCTTCCTTCTTAAGGATTTGCACGAATTACTGTATTAACAATGGCATTACCCTTTAAAATTTTTGAAATGGGGCATTCTTCGGCAATTTGTTGAAGTCGTTCTCGGGTATCCTCCGCTAAGATTTGTCCAAAAGCGATCTCGCGATCAAAATACGTAACCACCTGTCCTTTTTCAATCTTGAGATACATATTTGAACTGACAGAAATTTCTGGAATATCAAGTCCTTTTTTATCGATGTACATGCGTAGCGTAGCTAATGTACAAGATACAAGCGATGAAATCAGAAGGGTGTAGGGGTCAGGCCCAAGATCTCTTCCGCCAAGTTTTTCAGGTTCATCCGTAATAAATTCACCATTCCTCCAGTGGATGCTGGTCTTATATTTCTGCTCGGCAATATGACCGATGACAGGGTTTTCCAATATATATTTCATACGGATCATTCTTTTGTTTGTAATACAACAAAAATAAGCCTGAATTGATTCATTTTCATTGATGTAGTTCAATAAATATAGTCATTCTGTCTTATGATGTTTTTTTTTATAGCCGATCAAGCGGATGGATTTCAGCTGAAGAATAAACATTGCCGTTTCAGAAAAAATAAGGATTGGAGTAAGTTGAATCACATAAATTTTCTTACTTTTAACAATCGAACACGCTCATTTTTTTAAGGATTTTAATTTAATATTTCGGTTATGATGAAGAGATTTTTACTTGTCGGACTTTTTGCTGGTATAACCCATTTTATGGCTTTCTCGCAATCGCACGAACTACGAGTGGGTATTACTTCCGGTGTGTCCAACTTTACGGGATCGGGAGCCGAAGCGAAGAGTATGTTGAATGGATCTACGCAGCAGGACTATTATACCAATAATCCTTATGGAAAAAAATATGGAATCAATATCGGTGGTGCTTTAAACTACCGGTATGTTTTTGCCAACAACCTGATATTAGGTTTGGAGGGCGCCTATGAACGATTGCAGACAAAGATTGATTTGGAAGGCAACGAGTTTATGAATGGAAGCCGTGGTCAAACCCGTCTCAATCAACAATTTATCAATTTTAATCCTTTTGTTGGCTATCGTGTCTTTTTTGAACCGATGACAATGGATATACAGCTGGGTATGGATATTGCCAAAACGTTAAGCATTAAAGAAAATGGTAGCATTGAAGATAAGCAGGGTAATAAAACAAGTTTTGATCGTGACCGCGGCAAGATTATAGATTTGGATCTACGCCCTCGATTGCAGTTTAATGTAAATTATGATCGTTATACCGTATTTGCTGGATATTCATGGGGACTGAAGGATTACAACAGCGGGATGCTTGGCGCTGATCCCGGTACCGCACGATTAAATGTATTCCGCTTGGGTTTACAATATCAGTTATTAACCCCACTATTTAAAAATGACTAAGGGTCGAATAGAAGCATTCAGTGATGGCGTTCTAGCCATCATTATAACGATTATGGTACTTGAATTAAAAGTACCTGAAGGGGTTACTTTTGCAAGCCTCAAGCCTTTATTGCCCAAAATCATCTCTTATATCGTAAGTTTTATGTATGTGGGACTCTATTGGAACAACCACCATCACCTCTTTCAAATCGTTCGCAAAGTAAACGGCAAAGTACTTTGGAGCAATCTCCATTTATTGTTTTGGCTATCCTTAATGCCGGTTACCACCAATTGGATAGGTGAATCCCATTTTGGTCGAGATCCGATTATTGCTTACGGTGTTGTGTTGATTATGTGTTCTATTGCCTACCATATCGTGGAGTATTTTGTGATCCAGATTGAGGGCGAAGATTCTGCATTGAAAAAAGCGGTCAAATCGAAAACAAAAGAAAATATTTCTACCGCACTGTATTTTCTGGGAATAGGTCTGTCTTTTATCAATCCGTATATCAGTTTAGTGCTTTACGGAACGGTTGCTATCATGTGGATTATTCCCGACCGCCGTATTGAGAAAGAAATGCGGAATCAATAGTTTTGCTGATCCAGGACTTTCAGAATGAACTGCGCGCGATCAAATACGGTTGTTTTTGGAACCTCAATAGTTTCATAACCCAGTTTTGTATAGGTCTCTTTCATTATCTTGAAGGTATTTTCGGCCTCTTGCCAAGTTTGTTTCCGCTCGTTGTCATTCGCATAGATCTCTGCCCAAGGTGGTAAGATGAATACCTTTTTATGATAACGCTTCAATCTTGCTTGTCGCAGGCAATCTTCCCCGATTGCAAGACTTTCCATGGCAATATATGCTAATGTATCTGGAATCCCGCGGTCAAAAAACACATAGCGGGTTTGATCTTTACGCAACTGTTCCGAATAACCGCTGCAAGACGCCGCTAGCATGAGCTCGGCATAATGACGCTTATTCTTCCAGGGGAGGCCGTCGCCATTCATTTCCATTTGTTCTCGGATAATCCGCCGGGCATCCTCCGGTACAACACTAAATCCCAGTTGTTGTAATTCCTTTAATAGCGTTGTTTTACCGACACCAGGTCCTCCTGTCAGGACAATAAATTGAGCTGTTTGATCCATAATGTTTAAAAGGTAATAAGTTAGCAGATCATAAGTCCCAAGTTAGTCCAAACTTGGTTTCTCTGCCGAAAAAGGGCATTGCTGTTTTCAGAAAAGATCAGCTGTATTGCTTGGCAATTTTTTTTTCGGGTTCCACGTAGCACATATACAGGAAAAAAAGAAAAAAATATTCAAGGGGTTTCATCAGGACATAGGTCATATTTGATGCCCTAACAGAATTTATTTTGATCGAGATATTAAACCCATATTTATCATAGCAATATCTAACATAGCGGTGTAACACTGGCGATAGATCGCTTAATATTTCTTCGAATGCATTGGCAATTTGGAGTTGTCTATTGACGATAATGGTGTTACCATGTCTTTTGCCTAATCTCAATGGTTTTACAAGGGCGGGATCTCCTTTGGCTGCAACTGTACAGAGGTAATGTCCCTGATGATCCAAGATGGGAGGGTGCATTTTTTGTGAAAAAGCCCAAGTGGTTGTTTCTGTGAAAACTTTCACCATTGAATCCCGATCCTGCCCCAATAGGATGAGGATAATTGTTAGTAAGAGAAAGACCGGAACAAGTAAAATAAGCGCCCATATGGGGTAATTTAGCTTTGCCGAAAGTAGGTTATTGATCTTGTTGAGCGTGGCGTTGGCATAGCTTCTTGTCGAGGCGTAACCCCGTTCTTCAACGATGATTTTACGGATTAATCCTACACCCATGATCAAGCAGCATATTGGTGTGAAAATAAAGTATAAGGTTCCCTCGTTGCCAACATACATATCCAATGTGGACGTATCGTGGTGACTGACCTGAACGAGTACAAACACACTGATCATACTGCCTATCATTAACATAATCAGCATTAGAACAAGAGGAATAGGGGGGATTTTCCGTCCTTTGAGCCAAATCGCTATTGCTGAAATATTAAATGTTAGGAAATAAAACAGAAGCGATAAAATGTGTTTTCCACCGAAGGGAATATAGCAATCACCATCTACAGGATCTACGGCTTGATTATATTGACTTGAGTGGAATAATAGCCCTACTCCGGTTATCATTAACGAAATCAGGTAACCGATGATGATCGCATACTCAACAATTGTTATTTTCCGCTGTTGTTTTTTGACAACAGAACGAAGCAGATATAAAATTCCGAAAAGCGTAAGAATAATAAGAAGAAAAATGAAGATCATAATGGGATGAGCAGTTATAATTCTAAGACGAATATCGTCAAATCATTTTGTTTAATTCAGATGCAAAGCAGTCTTTTTTTTTGCAGTCTATGTGTATAGTGGCTTGAAACCAATATTATTGAAGTGTTTAATAGGTTGGAATTCAAGATTTCTTCAACAGTATATCGTTATAGGGCCGAATGTCTAGCAATTATCAGTGTTTAACCTTTGCCGAATAACCGGCTCCAAAAGCTCTTTTTTTTACTGCTTTGCGAACTATCTGTTGTGTCAAAATGTTTAGGGTCGGCATGGATTGTTTCTGTTTTGACATTTGGTAAGATCTCATTTTCAGGAATTCCATGACGATGTTCTATTTCCTGGATCTGTTTTAATGCCGTTGTCTGATATAAAAGTGGGCCTTCTTTGTCGCAGTTAAAGAGGTTGGAGTAACTTTTTGATTCATTCAGATCAAAAGGTTGTGGTTCGACAACTTCTGTTGCTTCCAAAAGACCAAGGTTACGATCTTTGGCATATTGCAGAGCATTGAGGAAAACAGCAATACGGTTATCAGAAAATAGCGTATCTAGTTCAGCCTTGATCGTTGGATTATTATGGTAGTCTACCAACAATTGCGCAACTTTTTCTGCTGGGATAAAGACACCCGAACAATAGTTTTCTACAAGCCTGTTTTCGATATTATTGGTCAGAAATTCATGTTGTACAAATTCATTCCACTGTTTGTAATAGCCGGATAAATGGTCATTTTTGGAGAAGGATAGGGCTCCACCGCGCACATAAAAGTATTTTTCGAAAAAACCTTGGACAACAGCAATGAAAAATCCATGGGTTTTGTCAAAATAATCATTTTTGTCGGTTTCCCGACCCGCATTTAAGGTGTCTTGGTACTTGGTTTTATAGAAGTCTTCTAGTTGGTGAACTGCAGAAACTTCCTCAATCTTTTCAGGATTTTTGAGCAAGTCAAAATACCAAGTTTCTATCTGCTGTTCTGAGATGGGGTGGTAACTAATATCATAACCCATAATGACTGTTTTTAATCGCTTATGTTGTAATTGCTAATATATTAAAAATTAACATTTTGTGCAATATGAATTGCTCGGCTATCGTGCTTTTTTCGCCTAAACAGACAGGTTGATGACAATTTTATACAGCGATATGGTGGGACAACATGTTTGCCTATTTCATGATAATTAATTACTTTGGTCACAAACAGAATTTATATATGAAGCACTTACTAGTTATTATTTTTATGTCGGCGAGCTTATTTTTTACAGCCTGTCAATCCCCAAGTCCAGAGACTTTTTTCGGAAAAGTTGTTTTAAACACAAATCTTGTAGCAGATTTTGCCCCTGAACGCTACGGCAAACAGCTCGAGCAGGAGACCGTAGAATTTGCAGATATGCCCTCCAGTAAGAAAGTAGGCGACGAAGCTCAAAAATCTGTCGGAATAAAAATTCAGGTGGTCGAAAAGGCTTTAAAGGATATTAAAGAACTGAATGTTTCTGATGCCGATGCCAAAGCATTGAAAGAGCAGTCTATTGCGTTATTTGAAAAAGTGTTGCCTGTTTATAAAAACGAATATACCGCTTATGCAAAGTTATGTGACGGTAAAGGTTCGGCTGAAGAAAAGCAGGCTTTACTCCAGAAGATCGAAAAAAACGATATGCCTTCCATTAACAGTGTGTTTGACAACGTATATGCTTTAGGAAAAGCTTATGCCGAAAAACATAACTTGAACGTTAACTGGGGGAATTAAGCCGATGGAGGAAACAAGCTTATACAGAAATAAACGGAAAACAATTCAGCTGTTGTCAATTTCGGGAGCTCTATGTTTGTTGCTTTTGGTCGTTTTATTGTTCAGTATCGGTTTATTTGATGGAGTATTTAAGGCAAAGCCGACAGTTTTCTCTGCCGGAGCACTGCTGGTACTCTTAATTTTATTGTTTTCCAGCCTACTGAGTCTTCGGGATAAAACGGCGCAAATTGTTTTGAACGATCGCTATTTTCTTGGAAAGACAACACCAGTATCAAAAGCTTTTGGCCGAGGCGACTGGCAGGATGTTAAAAGCATTGACTTACAAAAAGTCGGTGGTGATACCCTGGTCGTTTTAACACTGGGTCATCCTTCTAAATATAAAGAGCGGCTTTCGTCGCTGTTATGGAAAATGGCTTATCAAGAATCCACGCAAGAATTGTGTATTATGTATTCGTCCTCAACGATTGATTTGGAGCCCTCGGAGCTGTATCAGCTTTTTGTTTCTTATTGGAAAAGAGTAAAAGTAATCGATGCCTAGCAAACAAATTAGGTCATTGCAGACTTTATAGCATCAATCTTCTGTTGAATAACCTCTTTTTCCAATGTTATTTTGGCGAGGTTTTTTGCTTTATTGAAGTTTGCGATGGCTTTGTTTTTATCTAGATCCTGATAAAGTTCCCCGAGGAGGACAAAATAAAAGTGGTTGTCTTCTAGTTGTAAGGTTTTTACTTCGGCCAATGCAGCTTTAGGGCCTTTTACTTTATATAGGGCAAATATTCTATTTAATGCAGCTGCGGGGGAATAATTGACGACTAATAAACGGTCATACCACTGCAGGATTTCGGTCCATTTTTCTGGACTGTCTTCCTTTATACAATGGCATTGCGCAATTTTCGCCTCCAGATGATAAGATGTGAGTTCGTCGCCCGATGCGGCATTCTTCAGAAAATAAAGCCCCTGATGGATGAGTTCTTGATTCCAGCGTTCCTCATCCTGTTGCTCATACAAAATGAAATCACCTTCATTGGTCAGCCTTGCCTCGAAGCGGGAAGAATGGAAACAAATCAGCGCAATGAGCGCATTGGTCTTGGGTGTATTGGTTTTTTCATAAGATGAAAGCATGAGCGCAAGGCGTAACGCTTCAATACAGAGCTCCTTTCTTAAAATTTGATTTTGGGTTTTAGAATAATACCCTTCATTAAATAAGAGGTAAATAATATGGAGTACATTATCGAGGCGTTTGATAATTTCTGTTTCGGAAGGCAGTTCGAGTTCGATTTTTTCTGAACGTAGTTTTTCCTTTGCTCTGAATAGGCGCTTATTGATGGTTTCTTTGTTGGAAAGAAATGCTTCGGCAATTTCTTCTATACCAAAACCACAGAGGATTCTAAGGGCAAGACCAATTTGTGCCTCACTGGCAATTGCTGGCGTGCAGATGGCAAACAGCATTTTTAATTGGCTGTCTTTAATATTTTCCTGCGAGAAACTAAACTCGTCAAAGCTCTCCGCTTCTGGCTCCCGCTGCCGTACTGCAGGGATGATTTTATCTGTAAATATTTTATTTCTTCTAAACTGGGCCAAGGTCTTTTGTTTTGCAACCGTGTACAGCCAAGCCGTAGGATTTGCAGGAACGCCTTTGGTCTGCCAGGATTCTGTGGCAACTAAGAACGTTTCGCTGACGATATCTTCCGCTATTTCGATGTACTGGAGGCCAAAACTTTTACTGATGACAGCGACTATTTTGGTAAATTCTTGCTGGAAAAGCTGTTTTAGAAAATCTGGATCCATAAGTTTAAAATAGGATCGGCTATGTCGGTGTACAGCCGATCCTGTATATGATTAGTTGAGTAGTGCACGTATCTCTACACTTCCGTTAAATTCGAGAATAGGACAGCCATGGGCCAAGGTTGTGGCTTCGTCAAGATCCTCTGCTGCGACGACAATAAAACCGCCCAGTCTCTCCCGAATTTCCACAAAAGGTCCATCCGTAACGATACCGCCCGGCTTTAATACCTTTCCGGCAGGCTCAAGACGGGAGCCATGATCCTTCAGTTTACCTTGCGTATCGATGTCATGGATCCAGTCGAACCACCTTTTGTTCACAGCTTTTGCTTCTTCTTCTGTCAGTTGACT
This sequence comes from Sphingobacterium multivorum, assembly GCF_039511225.1. NCBI lineage: Bacteria > Pseudomonadati > Bacteroidota > Sphingobacteriia > Sphingobacteriales > Sphingobacteriaceae > Sphingobacterium > Sphingobacterium multivorum. The sequence goes on along the minus strand of NZ_CP154261.1, from coordinate 4,729,428 downwards.
TTGCTCATTGGCCCCCTGACGAAATAATAAGATGAAATCTTTCATTTTTATGGTTTAATTTATCGTATAAATATACGTTTCGTTATTTATGAGGTTGGCTGTACTTTGTGCTGCCCAACTTTGTAGCTTCCTGCTTGTGTGCGGAAGGAAATATTGATCCTATTGTAGGAATTGATTGCTGTAATGGCCAAGGTCAGGTCAATAAGTTCTTCTTCCGAAAATATTGCAGTTGCTTTAGCATAAACCTCGTCCGATACATCGCCATGTGTAATTTTCGTCACGGCTTCGGCCCATTCCAGTGCAGCACGTTCACGTTCGCTATACAGCGGGGCTTCCCGCCAGGCATCCAATAAGAACAATCGTTGTGGTTGATCTCCGGTGGCCAGTAGATCTTTTGAATGCATATCCAGACAATAAGCACAGCCATTGATTTGTGATACACGGAAATAAATAAGATGCAAAAGCTCTTGTTCTATCGAGCACTTGCTCAGATATGCACCTATTCCAAACATCGATTTCATGGCGTTTTGCCCTTTTGCGAAAAAATTAATTCGTTGTTCCATTTTTTTATTGTTTTTAGTGTAACTGATTTACACCACAACAATGCTTGAAGTTAAAGAAATTGGACAGCTTGATCTGTAAATTTTATATTTAAATTGTAAGTGTCTGTATTATAGTTTTTTAATTTAAGTATTTCTCTAATAAAATTCTAATAATTTTCTAAAAGATCTCTAACGAATCATGGGGGGAGGAATGTGGACCTTTGCAGGCAAAGGAGGATAAAGAGATGAGTGTTTTTGAATTTACCATACGATTATTTGCTGCATTGCTTTTGGGCGCTGCTGTGGGCGTAGAGCGCCAATGGCGCCAGAAAAATGCGGGACTTCGGACGAATACCTTAGTTTCGTTGGGAGCAGCAGCTTTTGTGTTACTTTCCATAGAAATTGGCGGTGATGCTACCGGACGGATCGCTTCTTATGTGGTCAGTGGAATTGGTTTTCTTGGCGCTGGTGTAATTATGAAGGACGGTTTGAATGTGCATGGCCTGAACACGGCAGCGACAATTTGGTGTTCGGCGGCAGTAGGCGCACTCTCCGGGCTAGGTTTGTATGCCCAAGCATCTGTCGTTGCGCTGGCTATTATTTTGACACACCTGATCTTTCGTCCAATCGGACAAAAAATGGCCTTCTTGACTTTTAATAAATCGGCAGCATCCCAGACCGAATATCTACTGACCATAGGCTGTGGGATAGACATCGAAAATCATATTCGTGTTTTATTGATGCAGATGCTCGGCAGTAACGAAAAGCTATTGTTGTCTTCCCTTTCGAGTGACGATACCCTGACTACTAACACTGTTGTCATTAGGGCTATTGTTAGAGCCATCGGTCAGCAAGACAGTCTTATCGAACGGATGGCTAGCCGATTGACCATTGAAGAAAGAGTAACAAAAATAAGCTGGGAAATTATTGGTACCGAGTCGGATTTGTAATACGAATTGGATCGGTAATAAGAATGGGGTTTACGGAAATTAACATGAAACGGGCTATAGGGTTATGATTAAAATGAACAATAAAACAACAAGGAATCCATTGCACAATATGATCAGTTCCAATGGAATGAATGTAGGGACTGTGACCAAATTGCAGGGGGTGGCCAGTCAGGATGAAAAACTTGCCTGCGCGATGTTAGAAACGAGCAGAGAAGGGATTACAGATGAAATGGCTGCGGAGCGTCAACAGAAATTTGGTTTAAATGAGGTGAAACATCAAAAGGCCCCAAAGTGGTATGTGCAGCTATTGAAATCTTTTGCTAACCCCTTTATATATATTCTGTTATTGATTGCCACTGTTTCCTTTATTATCGATGTTGGGCTTCCGGAGGTCGGCGAACGGGATTATAAAACAGTTGTTGTGGTGTCCATTATGATTTTGGTCAGTGCACTGCTTCGTTTTGTACAGGAGTATCGAAGTAATGCCGCCGCAGAAAAATTAAAAAGTATGGTGAAAACTACGGCGACAGTATTGCGGAAATTTAAAGGCAAAAGAGAGATTCCTATTGTTGAGCTGGTGCCGGGAGATGTTGTATACCTTTCCGCAGGGGATATGATTCCTGCAGATTGCCGTATTATTCAGAGTAAGGATCTTTTTGTGAGTGAAAGTATGCTGACCGGAGAGGCGCTTCCTGTAGAGAAGAATTATTTGCCGATCCGGGATGCAGGGAATAAATCACCTATTGAACTTTGTAATATTTGTTTTATGGGGACCAATGTCGTTAGTGGATCGGCGACAGCCCTGATTGTAACGACAGGAAGCTACACCTATTTTGGAAGTATCAGCAAATCGATTACGGGCGAACGTCCCGAAACAAGTTTTGATAAGGGGATAAATAAGGTGAGTTTCTTATTGATCCGTTTTATGCTGGTCATGGTTCCGCTGATCTTCTTGATCAATGGGTTGATGAAAGGGAACTGGACGGAAGCGCTACTGTTTGCCATTGCTGTTGCTGTAGGTTTAACCCCCGAAATGCTGCCCATGATTGTCACCGCTAACCTGGCAAAGGGTGCTGTCAATATGAGCAAACGTAAAGTCATCGTCAAGCGGCTAAATTCCATCCAAAATATAGGTGCCATGGATATTCTGTGCACAGATAAAACAGGAACATTGACATTGGACAAGATCGTCATGGAAAAACATCTGAACGTCTACGGTGTCGAAGATGACGAGGTACTCAAATGGGCCTATCTCAATAGTTTTCATCAGACTGGTCTGAAGAATCTGATGGATAAGGCTGTGCTGGAACATGTCGAATTGCACGATTACTTGAAAGTGGAGGATCAATATTTGAAAATTGACGAGATTCCATTTGATTTTCAGCGGCGACGGATGTCTGTGGTCCTCAAACAGCATAATGGCAAACACCTATTGATCTGTAAAGGGGCCGTAGAGGAAATGCTTGAGTTATGTACACATGCTTTTGATCCGGGAGATGACCGTAGCCTGCATGTCGAAAATGACCGTACAGTACCGATGGACGATACGATGCGTAAAATTGTATTGAAAACATCAAGAAAGATGAACGAGGAGGGATTACGTGTTTTATTGGTTGCTATCCGAGAATTTGAAGGTAGTCACCCGTTGACCTATGCTGTTGCGGATGAAGCGAAATTGACGTTGACCGGATTTATTGGCTTTTTGGATCCGGCCAAACCCTCGTCACAGCCTGCGATTGAAGCCTTGCAGAAATTGGGGATTGCGATTAAAGTACTGACTGGAGACAATGAGATTATTACACGCAAAATCTGTCTGGATGTCGGCATTCCGGTGGATCGGATCGTCAATGGAAATGAATTAGATAGCATCACGGACAGCGAGCTAAATCAATGTGTTGATCGGGTGTCGGTATTTGCGAAATTAAGTCCGCTCCAAAAAGTTCGTGTTGTGAAGGCATTAAGGGAAAAGGGGCATACGGTTGGGTTTATGGGCGATGGCATCAATGACGCAGCGGCACTTAAGGAGGCTGATGTCGGTATCAGCGTGGATACGGCTGTCGATATCACCAAGGAAAGCGCAGATATCATTCTGTTGGAAAAGGACCTTATGGTGCTGCGAAAAGGGGTTATTTACGGGCGTCGAACTTTTGGCAATATCATTAAATATATCAAGATGACGGCGAGCAGCAATTTCGGCAATATGTTCAGTATGCTTGGTGCTAGCGCTTTTCTTCCATTTCTTCCAATGCTGCCCGTGCATCTGCTTATTCAGAATCTACTCTATGATATATCGCAGGTAGCTATTCCCTGGGACAGCATGGATGAGGAATTTATTGTCGAGCCAAAGAAATGGGACGCTGGCAGTGTCTCTAAGTTTATGTTATTTATTGGTCCCATAAGCTCACTGTTTGATTTTGCCACTTTTGCAGTATTGTTTTTCGTGTTCAAGGCCAATACCGTATCGGATCAAACACTCTTTCAGACTGGTTGGTTTGTGGAGGGATTGCTTTCACAAACATTGATTATCCATATGATAAGGACCAAGAAAATACCCTTTATTCAAAGCTGGGCTGCAGCACCGGTTGTGGCGTTGACGAGTTTGATGATGATTATCGGTGTTGTTTTGCCGTTTACACCATTTGCTGCTGCTTTAAAAATGGAGGCACTGCCCCTAACTTATTTTCCATGGCTTATCGGTATTTTGATCTGCTATTGTTTATTGACGCAGTGGGTGAAAAATTGGTTTATTCGGAAATTTCATACCTGGTTATAGTTGTAAATTATTGGAGTAAAATGCTGAAATTCATCAACAATAATGTTAATTTTAGGCAAAATACTCCAATGAAACTTATAACATATACCCTTGCTATCTTTGGATTGGGCCTAATGGCTTCCTGTGGATCGGGAACTCAGGACCGACAATCTACTGTTGATACTGCTGCGAATGAAAAATTTAAATCGTATGAGGACCGCTTTATTCTACAGCTTTGGAAGGAAAATCCGGAATGGGCTACCCAGGTCGGATTCCATCAGTATGATTCCTTGTTGACCATACCTGATGCTGATGCGCAAAAACTACGACTGGAGTTTTCGAAAAGACATTTGGACAGCCTTAAAAATTTTGATCTGAGTACGTTGAATCTTTCTCAGCAAACAGATTATCATCTGATTCAAAACTATCTTGAATCCAATATTTGGGCGATTGAAAAAGAGCGCGCGTATGAGTGGAACCCTTCTTCGTACAATGTTGGCGGGACGATCGCTTTTATGCTTGCCGAGAATTATGCGCCTTTATCGACCAGACTTAAAGCGATATATCATCGGTTGACGAAGATTCCGGCCTACTATGAGGCTGCGAAAGGACAGCTTAAAAATCCGGCCTCGGTCTTGACCGATTTGGCCATTCAGCAGAATTTGGGTGGTTTATCTGTTTTTGAAAACGACTTGCGTGATTCACTTAAAAAATCTGATCTGTCGGCTTCAGAAAAGGAAGCTATTCAGAAGGCCTCACAACAAGCTATTGCGGCGATCAATGGGTATGTTCAATTTTTAAAAGTGACACCTAACCCTTCGCCACGAAGTTTTAGATTAGGCAAGGAACTTTACGACAAAAAATTTGACTTTGACATCCAATCTGGTTCAACAGCTGAACAGATTTACCAGGCTGCTCTCGCAAGGAAAAGCTACTTGCACGGTGAGATGTATAAAATCAGCAAGGAGCTGTGGCCTAAATATTTTGGAAAATCGTCCTTGCCGTCCGATAGTTTGCTTGTCATCCGAAAAATGATCGACACCCTGTCTGTCAACCATGTTAAAGCGGAAGAGTTTCAATCGGCTATCGAAGCACAGATACCGAAGCTGGTTGCGTTTGTCAAACAAAAAGATTTATTGTACATTGATGATAGCAAACCGCTCGTGGTGCGTAAAGAGCCTGCTTACATGGCTGGTGTTGCAGGAGCTTCAATCAGTGCACCTGGTCCATATGATAAAGGCGGAAATACCTATTACAATGTGGGCAGTCTGACCGGTTGGACGAAAGAGGCAACGGAAAGTTACCTTCGGGAGTATAACCATTACATTTTACAGATACTCAATATCCACGAGGCTATTCCAGGCCATTATACCCAATTGGTGTATGCCAACCAATCGCCGAGTCTCATCAAGAGTATTTTAGGAAATGGTGCAATGATTGAGGGCTGGGCTGTCTATACCGAACAAATGATGCTCGAAAATGGTTACGGAGACAATGCCCCAGAAATGTGGTTAATGTGGTACAAATGGCATCTGCGTACTGTTTGCAATGCGATACTCGATTATAGCGTCCATGTGAAAAATATGAGTGAAAAAGACGCCATGCATTTGTTGGTTGATGAGGCGTTTCAACAACAGGCTGAAGCAGCCGGAAAATGGAAACGTGTGTCGGTGAGCAGCGTGCAGTTGACATCTTACTTTACGGGATATAAAGAAATTTATGATCTTAGGGAAGCTGTGAAGCAAAAAGAAGGAAAACAGTTTAATTTGAAGGCGTTCAATGAAAAATTCCTGAGCTTTGGCAATTCACCGGTGAAGTATATCCGGGAAATGATGTTAAAATAAAAGTAAGAAATCCGATCAATGATAAAGCCACTCTCCTGAGTGGCTTTATTGTTTATCAAGGCTTATTGCTCGATGGCGACATCGGCGGTCACCTTGGCAAATTTGTTTCGATAATCTATTGGTGTAAGGCCAGTAATTTTTCGGAAAATATCCCGAAAGGCTTTTGTATCTGTATAACCTACATCATACATGACCTCAGAGACGTTTTTTCGTGATGCTTCGAAGAACTTTTTTGCAGCTTCGATGCGTACGCGTTGCAGGTATTCAACAGGCGTGTTGTTGGTTGCTTCTTTGAATCTCCGTTCAAATGTTCGCCGCCCAATATTGACATGATTGGCCAGTTCTTCGACTGTAATTTTCTCCTCGTACTTCTTCTCGATATAGTCTTGAGCTTGTTGGATATCCAGATCAGCATGATTACGTTGGCCTCTGAATATGGCGAATTGCGATTGATTATCCCGGCTGATATCCAGTGCAAAATATTTGGCTATGAGTACGGCTGTTTCCCTATCGGCATACTTTTCCACTAAATAGAGGATCAGATTCCATAAACTGCTCGCGCCACCACTGCTGTAGATATTTTCATGTTCAGTGATCACGGCACCATCTTCAATTTCAATGTGGGGGTATTTTTCCTTGAACTCTTCGATATGTGCCCAGTGTGTCGAACATTTTTTTCCATCTAAAAGACCGGTCTCAGCGAGCAGGAAAGCACCCACACATAGACTGGCAAGACTAGCCCCTTTGTGGTACAGTTTTGTGAAATAAGGGATCGCTTCGGCATTATCACGTATTCCTTTTTCTATGTTGCCAAAAATAGGCGGTATAATAAGCAGATCTGTTTTCTGAACGTCCTGTAGTAGTCGGTTTGTCTTGATGGTATACTCCCCGCTATTGGCCGGGACGTAAGTCGTTAAACCTACATATTCGACTTCAAAAATAGGCTGTTTTCCAAAGGCCGTTAGAAATTCATTGGCCGTATGGAAGGTTCTGAACGCAGGGGTAATACCTTCGATCGTGCCGTATTCGGGAACAAAAACAGAGATTTGCATATCATTTTTGGTTTATGATATAAAGGTACAAATAGTTTTTGTCGTAATCTACCCCTAAAGTTGTCGTCTTTGCAACAGCCGCAATGTTGTGATCCTTTGCATCTTTGTTATATCAATATAAACAATAGAAAAACAATGGAAAGACAGACAAAAATTACAGTTGAAGCCGCGATTAACGCTCCTGTAGAAAAAGTATGGAAACTTTGGAACAATCCTGTGGATATCATGCAATGGAATACGGCAGATCCGAGCTGGCACTGCCCAAGTAGTGAAAATGACCTTCGTGTAGGTGGAACTTTTAAAAATAGAATGGAGGCGAAAGACGGAAGCTTTGGGTTTGACTTTGAAGGAACCTACCATACGGTAAATCTATATCGCGAAATTGCTTATACCATGGCTGATGGAAGAACTGTAAATACGCTTTTTTCGGAAGTGGAAGGGAAAACCAGTGTGATTACAGTTTTTGATGCGGAACAGGAAAATGATCCTGAATTGCAAAAATCGGGTTGGCAGGCTATTCTGAATAACTTCGTAAACTACGTAGAATCTGCGAACTAATATTTCCTGACCTCAAGGTGAATAAGAACTGAAATTATACACTTACACAAACGACTTATACAATGAAAAAGAACAAAATTGCTTTTTGGATAGCAACGGTATTTATAGTTCTCTGGGAAGGACTAATGCCACTTGGAACACTATTATTTGCTCCTCAATATATCAATGCGGGCACAAAACCGTTGGGATACCCCGACTATTTTGCTTATGCTTTAATCATCTGTAAGGTGTTGGGCGTTATTGCAATTGCTGTACCACAGGTTCCAGGTAAATTAAAAGAATGGGCTTATGCTGGATTGACATTTAACTTAATATTTGCTTTTATCAGTCATGCCTGTGTTGACAAAAATGCTGCATTTATGGCCATGCCTATTGTGATATTGGCGGTACTCGCTGTTTCTTACGTCTATCAGGGTAGAATAGCCCGCTTGAGCAGCAAAGATATGAGCAACACAGGAACGTATCACCAGACCTCAGTTGTTTAAGACCTTATCAGATTGGATTGTCCTAAAATAATGCCTAATAGAAAAAGTAAAACAAAAAACCAGCAGTAGTAATTTATTTATAAACGATATAGCTATGAAAACGAATCATGTTTCTTTACATCGAATTATTCAGGCGAGCCCTGAAAAAGTGTTCCGTGCTTTTGCAGACCCGATAGCACATGCCAGCTGGCTTCCTCCTTATGGTTTTCTGTGTACTGTACAACACATGGAATTTAAAGTCGGGGGAAGTTTCAAAATGACTTTTACCAATTTTAGTACAGGTCATAGTCATTCCTTCGGTGGTGAGTATCTAGAGATTGAACCAAATGGTTTTATCAAGTACGTAGACCGCTTTGATGACCCCAATTTACCAGGTGAAATGACTACGACTGTTTCTTTGCGTAAAGTGATCTGTGGCACTGAACTTCAGATTGAACAGACCGGAATTCCCGAGATTATTCCCGCGGAGATGTGTTATCTTGGGTGGCAAGAATCTTTGGAAAAAATGAAAAAGCTTGTTGAACCTGAAATACCGGACGCTTAATCAATTTAAATTATGCTAGTTGAGCAGATGGAACGCTTGCAAAGCGGAATATTCATTACATTCTCAGGAAACTGTAGGGCAGCACTTACCTTTTACCAGACTTGTTTCGGGGGCACTTTACATTTCGAGATGTTCGAAGAACCCCTTCAAGGCTATGTTGAAACTCCTGTGGTGAGTGCCGCTCTTATTTCCGAACGCATTGTCATCTATGGCTCCGATCTCGTACACAATGAAGGTCGGAAAGTGGGAAACTATGTAGCTGTATTTGTTCCCTGTCAGGACAATGCTGATCGCGAGGAATTAATCGGAAAACTTACATCCCAAAGGATCAAAAATAAATCTGGTGATACAGCACATAAATTTATTGAGGTAACTGATTTGTTCAATGTACGCTGGGTTTTGGGAATTTAGTTTCCTCTTTCAAATAGTTGCTTTTTTTATTAAAAAAAGCAAATTGTACTAAAATCAGTGTTATGATCTTTGTAGAAAATGAGTTTGCGCCATTAATCCGGAGGTATATGTGACAGATCCTATTTTTGCCTACTTAGGGGACAAACTCTCAGCACTGGGGATGCAGGTTGAATACGTTGATTTTCAGGTCAGCCGTAGCTTTGGTGGGTCTTTTCGTTGTAGTACCCAGCCATTATTGCGGAGTTTCCAGTAGACTTCTTCATTCTTTCTGATCCCTATCCAGATTTTTTGGTCCTGCTGGAGACGCACTTTTTCCAATGGATAATTAACTAGTAAAATACTGTTGCTTTGTCCATAGTCCTGTCTACAAAGAGTCTTTTATTTTCGTTTGTTTTTAACTTTTACTATATTGATGTAACATATCATTGTTTCGGTATACTAACATATTATTAACAGTTAAAATAAATTATGAATTTATCAATAGAGACCCTTAGTAAGACCTATTCTAATGGGGTAAAAGCTTTAGATGGCGTAAACTTAGAAATCAAGCCTGGGATGTTTGGTCTACTGGGGCCAAATGGTGCTGGCAAATCTTCTTTAATGCGGACGATTGCGACACTTCAGAAACCCGACAGTGGGCGTATTACTTTTGGTGATATTGATGTACTCAAAAATCAGCTCGATTTACGGAAAGTTTTGGGTTATTTACCACAGGAATTTGGTGTTTATCCCAATCTGTCGGCATCAGACCTGCTGCAATATTTTGCAAAATTGAAAGGAATTAAATCTAAAGTGGATCGGGATGCCATTATCAATCGTGTTCTTGAGGTAACCAATCTTTGGGACGTGCGCAATAAAAGTGTAAGTGGTTATTCGGGCGGTATGAAGCAACGTTTTGGTATAGCGCAATTGTTGCTGAATGATCCTAAGTTAATCATTGTTGATGAACCGACCGCAGGGCTTGACCCAGCGGAAAGACATCGTTTTTTAAATGTGCTACGCGAGATAGGTACCGATCATACCGTTATTTTTTCCACGCATATCGTGGATGATGTGCGTGAACTCTGCCATGAGTTGGCCATTCTGAATGGAGGAAAGATTCTTTTGAGGGGCACTCCAAAAGAATCCATCGATCAATTGGAAGGTAAAATCTGGGTACGTATCATCAGTCGGGACCAATTGGATGAGTATACACAAAAATATAACGTTATTTCAACCAATTACAATCAGGACAACACGCTCAATATTCGGGTGTACAGCGATGCGCGTCCTGATGAATCATTTGTGAACGCTCAAGGCCAATTGGAGGATGTCTATTTTGTAGCGCTAAAAAATGATCAACGCCATGTTTAGAGCCATTTTTAATTTTGAGTTTGCGCGTTGGTTTAAGAGTTCGGCCGTCTACATCTATATGGCACTCTTCTTTGCGCTTTCGTTGTTCATTATGCTGTCTTCACTCGGTATTTTTGACGGTATAACGGCAACGACTTCGTCCAATACCATGATGAATTCTCCTTGGGCAATTAACGGCATGGTCAACGGTATGTCGACTATTATCTATTTTTTGATACCGTCCATCGTTGGAGCCTGCGTCTACCGGGATTTTCAATATCAGGTGCATACGATACTTTTCAGTTACCCTTTCTCAAAAACGGATTATCTACTCGGTAAATTCTTTGGATCGGTGGCTGTTGTATTGGTTATTGTATTTGCTTCAACCCTGGGGATTATCGTTGCACAATTTGTGCCGGGCATTAATCAATCTTTATTAGGGCCGATTCAGGTTTGGGCTTATTTACAAACCTATCTTGTGCAGGTTATCCCCAATCTCATTATTTTTAGTGCAATTATCTTTGTGCTGGTAACATTGACACGAAACGTATACGTCGGTTTTGTTGCGGTGCTGATTCTTATTATTCTTCAGGTGCTGGTTCAGAATCTGGCAAACAACATGGACAACCGTTTTGTAGGGGCATTGATCGATCCTTTTGGGGATAGTGCCATCTCGTATTATACACAATACTGGTCTCCTGAAGAGAAGAATGTAAACAACCTGCCATTTACTGGAGCTGTTATTTATAACCGGTTAATATGGCTTGCGGTCGCAGCCCTGTTCATTGGCGGGTTTTATGTGTTGTTTTCTTTTTCACAACATTCGATTTCCTTTAAATCGTCGAAAAAAGGAGCCCGTTTAACCAAAAATAACTTTGATAGTGTCTTCAAAATCAATCTACCTAAAGTAAATTATGATTTTTCGACATTTCATTATTTAAGAACAATGTGGATGATGGCACGGTACGACTACCGATATATTGTCAAAAATCCGGTGTTTTTAATATTGACTTTGGTAGGGGTATTGTTCATTATCTTAATGGCAAGTACCATTGGTTCGATATTCGGAACGTCGACCTATCCCGTGACCTGGAAAATGCTGATGATCCCGGGGACTACATTTAAATTTTTCCTGTTGATCCTGACTTTTCTTTTTACGGGACTTCTTGTGCATCGCGGAAGCATTACGCGGATGGGGGGACTATTGGACACTACAGCGGTACCCAACTGGGCTATGATGGGATCGAAAATTGTTGCCATCCTTTTAATGCAATTGACCTTGCTGGCTGTGGTGATTGCAACCTGCATGGCTTTTCAAGTGTACCATCGTTATTATAATTTTGAAATCGGCCAATATGTGATGCACTTGATGGTATATGGTATGCTGTCAAATTTGGTCTGGCTGTTCATTTCACTGTTTGTCCATACACTTTTCAAAAATTACCTGGCTGGTTTTTTTGTGTTATTGACCTTATTTATTGGGTTGCCCTTTTTATCCATGGTCGGAGTAGAACAGGAGATCTATCAGTTTAACCAGGGACCGGATCTTGATTACTCGGATATGGATGGATTTGGTTACGTTCTGCCGTTTTTAACGTATCGGGTTTATTGGCTACTTTTTGCGGTGTTCTTTGCTGTTATAGCCCTGCTATTGTGGCGGAGAGGTAGTTTTTCAGGAATTAGCGAGCGTTGGCGTATTTTTAAGGCGAACTTGGGGCCGGTAACCACGGCGATACTCATTTTTGCCTTTGTGGGCTTTATCGGCATCGGTGCTGCAATATATTACGAAAATCATGTTAAAAATCCCTATTATACCAGTTTAGATCATGAAAAACAGGCTGTGGAATGGGAGAAGAAATATAAAAAGTACCAATACAGGCCGCAGCCCCGTGTCGTGGATGTCAAGTTTAATTTAGATATTTTTCCCGATAAGCGTAGTTTTAAAGCGAATGCGGCCTATGTGCTAAAAAACAAGACCAATACGCCTATAGATTCCATTTTCGTCAATTATAATGATTACGATTATACCTTTTCTTTAAGTGTGCCGAATAAATTGATTTCGGCCGACGATAAATATAATTTCAATATTTATAAACTCGAGAAGGCGATGGCTCCGGGCGATTCTATTGTATTGAAATTTAGCACGGCTAGTCCGGCCAACACCTGGATAAATGAAAAGTCTCCTGTGAAGGGCAATGGCACTTTTATCAACAATATGCTTTTTCCGAATATAGGCTATCTTGACCGTGGCGAGCTGGTAGATAATGATATTCGAAAGAAATACGGACTGCCACACCGGGATAGAATGGCTCCACAGACTGACAAAAGGGCCCTTCAGAATAACTATATATCCAATGATGCCGATTGGATCCGTTTTGAAGCTACGGTAAGTACAGCCAAAAATCAGCTGGCTATTGCCCCAGGCTATCTCACAAAAGAATGGGAAAAAGATGGTCGTAAGTACTACCAGTATAAAATGGATTCAGAAATCCTGAACTTTTTTGCTTTTAATTCTGCCGAATATGAAGTCAAAAAAGATAAGTGGAACGGGGTTAATTTAGAGATCTATTACCATAAGGGGCATACCTATAACCTGGATCGCATGATGGCTTCCAGTAAAGCTTCTTTGGCTTACTATACGAAAGAATACAGTGCTTATCCGCATCGACAATTGCGTATTATTGAATTTCCGCGCACAGCAGGAACTTTCGCACAGTCCTTTGCCAATACCATTCCTTTTTCGGAAGCAATCGGTTTTATTGCTGATGTCAATGAGAAGAAGGAAGATGCAGTCGATTATCCCTACGCGGTAACAGCCCATGAAATTGCACATCAGTGGTGGGCACATCAAGTGGTAGGAGCCAATGTGCAGGGGGCGACATTGATGTCCGAAAGTATGTCGGAATATTCATCGCTCAAGGTTTTGGAAAGAAGATATGGGAAAGGGCAGATGCGTAAGTTTCTCAAAGATGCGCTCGATGGCTATTTACAAGGGCGAAGTGCCGAAAAACTCGGTGAAAAGCCTTTGATGTATAATGAAAATCAAATGTATATTCATTACCAAAAGGGATCCTTGGTACTGTATGCCTTGAGCGATTATCTGGGCGAGGAGCTTTTTAACCGGACAGCTCAATCTTATTTACAACGGACAGTGTTTCAAAACCCACCGTATACAACGTCGTCGGAGTTTGTGGATAGTTTTAGACAGGCGACTCCAGATTCCTTACATTACCTGATTAAAGATATGTTTGAAACGATCACCCTATATAACAACAAAATAGAAAAAGTAAGTTCTAAGAAACTTAAGAATGGTAAATATCAGGTTGATATCCAATTTGAAGTTTCTAAATACCGCGTAGATGGCAATGGGAAAAAGAGTTACAATGACGAAGGTGGACAGCCACTGTCCTTTAAGAAATCAGATCGCGTGACCCTGAAATCATTGCCATTGGCAGACTATATTGAAGTCGGCGTTTTCTCGGATAAGAAAAGCAAAGACGGTAATAAACGTCAGGAGCTTTATCTAAAAAAGCATAAAATCGATCGAATCAACAATACGATGACGCTAGTTGTTGATCAAAAACCCGAACAGGTAGGCATAGATCCGTATAATAAATTAATTGATATTGAATCGGACGATAATCGAAAGGAAATATAGGGAAACCCCGATAATAAAAAATCCCCATCATGTGATGGGGATTTTTTTTGTGCTCCCACCTGGGCTCGAACCAGGGACCAAAAGATTATGAGTCTTCTACTCTAACCGACTGAGCTATAGGAGCAGGTCGTTTGTTTTGTCAATTTAAACAGTTGTTGTGCCGTTTTGACGATGCAATTATCGATATTTGTATCGATATTTCAAAATAATTCAATGGAAAAAATTAAAAATATTGTTCTTGATTATGGGAATGTGATCTTTATGATCGACTTTGTAAAATTGAAAACTGCTTTTACTCAGTTAGGTATAGAAAATGTGGATGCCGTATTCGGACATCATGGTCAAAGTGCACTTTTTGATAATTTTGATAAAGGAAAAATTGATTCTACGCAATTCCGTGAGGGAATAAGAGCATTAACCCAAAATCCAGCCCTGACGGACGCACAGATTGATACGGCCTGGAACAGTTTACTGCTTGGTGTGCCACAAGGTAATCATGAGATTCTAGTGCAGTTGAAAGATCGATACCGAACTTTTTTGTTAAGTAACAATAATGCAATTCATTATGCCTATTGTATGAATGATATACATGAGAAATATGGTGTTGCCGACAATGAAGGTTTTTTTGAAAAGACCTACTATTCCCATTTAGTGGGAATGCGCAAACCAGATCCGGAGATTTTTGAGTTGGTCATGCAAGAACAACAATTGGATCCGGCGGAGACTTTATTTATTGATGATAGTCCACAACATCTGGCGACAGCGAAACAATTGGGTTGGCATACGGCGTTGTGTACTAAGGAGAAACCATTAAAAGTGTTGTTGGAAGAATTTGGATTGTTATAAAAAAGTAATTTTGTTTTTCCGTTTTAAAAAGAAATAGCTTACCTTTGTCCCACTTTAAATTTAAAAGCGGCGAAAGGAGGTATATATAACGCATGATTATCGTAAATGTAAAAGAAGGAGAATCTTTAGATAGAGCATTGAAACGTTTCAAAAAGAAATTCGAAAAAACTGGAGTTTTAAGAGAGTTGCGTTCACGTCAAGCTTACGAAAAGAGATCTGTAACTCGTCGCATTCAAGTGAAAAAAGCGATTTACAAACAATCTTTGAATCAAGATGTAGCTAACTAATTGATTCGCTGATAATTTTAAAATATAAAGGGAAAAGCATTGCTTTTCCCTTTTTTTTGTGCTTTTAAGTTTGTAATTTAAGCTATATAGCGAGGGAAAATATGTTGGAAAAGGAGTTTATTCGGTTTTTGCAGATTGAGAAAAGGTATTCAGAACACACGGTTATTGCCTATAAGCATGAGCTGGAGATGTTTCAGTCTTTTTTGGATCGTGAGGGGCTGACTGTGCAGGATATTGTATACCGTGATTTGCGTCATTATTTCGCGCAAATGGTAGAGTCCGGAAAAAATGCAAGTTCAGTCAACCGGAGTATGTCTTCAATGCGAACTTATTTTAAATTTTTGCAGCGTGAGGAGTGTCTCGACAAGAATCCCATGACGCTTATTAAAGCGTTAAAAACTGCAAAAAAATTACCGGTTGTTGTTGAAAAGGAAAAGCTGGTCCGTTTGTTGGATCAGATGGGACAGGAGCAGGATGGATTTGAATCCTGCCGCGATTATATGGTGATGGAATTGTTGTTCGGTACCGGAATTCGGTTGGCAGAATTGTTGAAAATTAAGGAGCAGGATATCGATTTTTTTAATAAAAATATTCTTATATTAGGTAAAAGGAACAAAGAACGCCTGGTTCCGATCAATAATCTTTTATTGAAAGAATTGAAAAACTATTTGCAACAAAAGGCGACGCAATTTGTTGATACGAATAACAGCTTACTAATCGTTACGAAAGAAGGAAAGCCAGCATATGCCAAGCTGATCTATACTATTGTACATCGGCAATTGACGCTGATTTCTACGCAAGGTAAAAGAAGTCCTCATATTTTGAGGCATACTTTCGCAACGGCCCTATTGGATAATGGGGCGGATTTAAATGCAATTAAGGAGCTGCTGGGGCACGCGGGGCTTGCGGCAACGCAAGTGTACACGCATAACTCAGCAGAACGACTGAAGTCTATTTATAAACAAGCTCATCCAAAAGCTTAAAAAAAGGAGGAAAAATGAACATTACTGTGCAATCCATTCGATTTACTGCTGATCAAAAGCTAATCGAGTTTATCAAAAAGAAAACAGGAAAATTGGAGCAGTTTTTGGATTCCATTATTGGTGGCGAATGCTACCTGCGATTGGAAAATGTCGATGATGAGGCAAATAAAATTTCAGAAATTAAATTAAATATCCCGGGAAGCCAGCTTTTTGCGAAAGGGCAAGCGAAAAGCTTTGAGGAGGCGACAGATATTGCTGTAGAATCCTTGCGTAGACAGATTAACAAACATAAAACAAAGACGAAAAATACAGTGATCAATGGGCGTAATGAAGTTCTTGCCGTAACGGAAGAAGAAGAGGAAGAAGAATACGATTAATAACGATCAAAACATAGGAATACATACAGGAGGTCAGTAGCAACTGGCCTCCTTTTTTTGTTGTTATAGGTCAGAAAGAACCTTGGTTCGATTCATAAATTGACGCAGGGAAAATCATGAAGTTATATCCGCATCCTTTGTGAAAAGGCTTATTTATATTAAATCAAAATAATCTTCTATTTTACTTGGATTGATTATAAATAATATTTATTTTTGATCGATTTAAATGATAAGGGAAATAGAAATGTCAAAATTGGTTTGTCCGTTAGCACATGTTGAGGAAGTTTTTTCAACCATAGCAGGTACAGTTTATCAATGTAGCCGCAAAAATTGTTTCTGGTTGGAATATAATAATGAAACAACGTCTTTCTCGGTATCGGATTTTTTGAAATTTAAGAAACGTATCGATGGGATTGATGTTGAGCATATGCTTCATGATACTACACGCTCATCCGATTTTGAAATCATTATGCCTTTTCGTACAGAAAGATGTTTCATCTTAACTGTAGCGGATGTGCTCCAGTTGCGCGAATTATTAGATGGCGCTAAATTTATGATGGAATTGAATAGTGTTGTCAGAACTTGTTTGCAGGTTTCGCCATTTGCGGTTTTCGCTTAGGCAGTATATATAAACGAATTTAAAAAGCGGTGTACGTCAATGATGTACACCGCTTTTTGTTTTGTGGTGACCTTATTTAATTTTAATTTAAATAAGTCTCAATGGACTACCTTTTGTTTTTTCGTTGGCATTCCTGATTTTAAGTCCTTTCTGCCACTTATTGTTTTATTTGATGGCTTATTGAAAGTATCAATAGTGTGTATTTGTAATTGTATTGATTCTAAACAAGTTGCGGTTTGTTTGTCTAATTTAGACTGAATTTGTATTACATATTCTTGATACACATTTTGAATATCTGCTGTATCTTTGTGATGTAGTCAGGTGATCATGTGTTTCACTTGTTCATGTTTTAGAAATTAAACTTAAGGTAAATATGAAAGATTTATTGAAATTAAAATCTTCTTTGAAAGAAGAGATCGAAAATATATTGAATGCACAGATTAAAGTTGAAGCTCATTCTTCAGCATTATATTTGGCAATGTCTTCGTGGTGTGATGATCAGGGTTTGGAAAATGCTTCCGAGTTTTTTGCGAAACAATCCAATGAAGAGCGCGAGCACATGTTGAAGCTTTTCAATTATATTAACAACCGCGGTGGTCGTGCAATTTCTCCGGAAGTTACGGGTATCCCTCAAGATTTTGAATCATTCCGTGGTGTATTTGAGCAGACATTGGAACAAGAGATGTTTGTTACTGAACAATTCAATAATATTGCGGATAGATGTGCGAAAGAAAAAGACTACGTAACTTTTAACTTTGTTCAATGGTTCTTGGAAGAGCAAGTGGAGGAGGAGTTTGTTGCAAGACGCATCCTTGAATTATTCGATGTAATCGGTGAAGAGGGTACTGGCCGTTGGGAAATTGATAAGCACCTCGTTAAGGTTACCTTTGCGGGTGAATAATAATTTTTTCAAAAAAAATAAAAAACGAGCTGTCGGAACAGCTCGTTTTTTTTATATACAAAATCACAACTTTTTACGTTAATAGCTTAAGAATTCTTATATTGAATTGTATTATTGCAAAGTCTATTGGATGGAACTAAAGGACGGGAATATTATCCGGTTAGTACTTTTTTTAGCTATAACGAACTTGTTTTTTTTACCCAAAACCACTTTAGGGCAGGTGTCAAAAAAAGAGGTTTATGGCATTGTTGTCGATACAGCTGGAAGGCCCCTAAATGGTGTAAGTGTTCACCTGACGAGTTCCCGCGATACCTTGTTCTCATCAACTTCCGCAACAGGTTATTTTCATTTTAATCGTGTACTGGGCAATGATATTCGTATTAGCTGTAGCCAGCTGGGCCTTAGTATCTTGGAACGTAGTTATCCGTTGTACAATAGCACGACAGCTAAATTGGATGTTGGAAAATTGACCATGTTTCCCCATGTATCCCTTTTAAAAGAAGTTGTTGTACTAAAATATAAACCTATTGTCTATAAGCAGGATACTGTTCAATTTAATCTGGATGCTTTTCAATTTGATCGCCGTGCACTCTTAGAAGAGGCTCTTAAGGCACTACCCAATATTCAGGTCTCGCGGGATGGTTCTGTCTACGCCTTCGGTAAGCCCATATCCTCTGTTAAGGTGGATGGTAAAAAATTCTTTGGTGGCGATGTGCTCACCGCCACACGCAATCTTCCTGCAGATTTTGTGAAAAGCGTTCAAGTTATTGATTTTTATGGTGACGAGGCGACGGCAAAAGGAATTAAAAGTGCTGAATCCGAAAAAGTTCTGAATATTGTACTCAAAGATGATAAGAAGAAAATAACGTTTGGTCAAGCTACACTTGGCGGTGGTTCGGTAGATCGTTATTTGGGAAGTGCTGGACTGAATCGTTTCAATGACGGTAAAGAGTACTCTGTTATCGCGTCGGTCAATAATACCAATACCAACCTTTTTTCTTTCGGTTCGCCCAATGGCGGGGAGCGGGAGCGGGAAATGGGTGAGCTAGCGGATTTTGCGGACCCGACAGACGGCGTCAATAAAATCGGCTCTGTAGGTGGTAGTTTCTCTAGTCCGCTTTCTAAAACGGTAACAGCAAGCGGAAAATATAGCTTTACGCAACGTAATAATTATATCCAGGGAAATTCCTTATTACAATCGATATATGGGTATGGCAAAGCCGCGAATAATCTGATTAGTAATTTTGAAGATTACAAAATAAAATCAATCGATCGTATCCATAAAATGGACTGGGATTTTGATATGAAGCTGTCGCCCAAAGATCAGCTTAAAATATCGCCCAAACTATCTTGGACCAATTCGACCAGCAATACGTTAAAAGATAGAAGGATCCAAAATAATCGGTTAAGTAGTACGGGGAACTACGGCGCGGCCAATAGTACAGAAAGCCCTGCTGCGGCTTTAGATCTTTTTTACGTGCGAAGTTTTACTAAACCGGGGCGGAAAGTACTTTATACTTTGCATACGGATTTTAATTCCTTGGATAAAGATGAGGAAGTGCGCGATTTTAATAGAGCGATCGACAGCAGCTCGAACGTGCCAAAAATAACGGAAACTTACCTGAATCAAATGGTCCGTTCCAGCAATGAGAATAAAAATATCCAAAGTCGCTTGTCGTTGGTGGAGCCCGTTGATTTAGGTGGTACCTTGGAGATCAATTACGATTTCGATTATACCAAAATTGATGCCCGTCGCTCTACTTTTGACAATAACAATAATTTTAACAACGGGCCCATACTGGTGGATTCACTTAGTTTGAAGTACGACTATTCTTTCGCAAGCAATAAAGTCGGCATGATTTACCGCCAAGACTTAAGCGAAAAAGTAAAGGTAAACTTCGGTTTTGCAGTTCAGCCGTCCGAATTAACGGGAAGTTCAACAGATAAACTGATAAAAACCTCCTATTCAAATGTTAATCTCGTGCCCTCTGCTGGATTGAAATGGAAGTTTACCAAAGAAGAGGATCTTTCTATGGACTATTATGGACGTAATAACCAACCTAGTTTCTATCAGATACAGCCGGTGGTGGACAATACCAACACACAGAATATTGTGGTCGGAAATAAGGATTTGAAATCTGAATTTGCACATAGTATTGTTTCAAAGTATCGCAAATCCATCACGCGAAGGGGACAATATCTGGAAGCCAGTCTGGCTTTTAACTTAGTAAATGATAAGATTGTAGCCAACCGGACAATTGAACCTAATTCAACGATACAGAAAACGACTTATCGCAATACAGAAGGGTACTATGATATTAAGAGCTATTATTTGTTTACAGCTTCTTTATTGTCGGATAATTTGCAGATGAGCTTAAATGGCAATGCAGATTATTACAACAATATTTCGTACGTCAATGATAAAAAGAGCTTTGGTGGACACTTTTTGTTTACACAAGCCCTTCAATTCCGCTATACCTGGAGTGATATTTTTGAAGCGGAATTAAATGGCAACTATTCGTTGAACAGGGCCACATTTGACTGGCCTGTACAAGATAATATCACGGCGCATTCCGGAATCGTTGGTTTGGGATCTAAAGCTTATTTGGGCAAACATTTTACCATGGGACTTGAACTTTCTCAAAAATTTAATGCGGGTTATTCGAGCTCATGGAACAATATTAATCCAACGATAATCAACGCCTATATGGAATATACTTTTGGAAGGAATAACTTGGGTATGTTAAGATTTCAGGGATTCGATCTAATGAATCAGAATACTGGAATTTCACGTGCCGTGGTGGGAAATGATATTTTAGACGTTCGAAACAATCGTTTGGCTCGTTATTTTATGCTTTCGCTCAATATAAGATTACAGAAATATCCCAAAAAATCATGATGAAAGCTGTCATTATTACTGAACCGGGTGGACCGGAAGTTTTGAAAGTCCGCGATGTGGAAATGCCTCAGATCGGTGAACTGGAAGTTTTGGTCGAAGTAAAGGCTGCAGGTGTAAATAGACCTGATGTTTTTCAGCGTAAAGGGAACTATCCGGCACCTGCCGGGGTGGATGCGCGGATACCTGGATTAGAAATAGCAGGGGTTATTGTCGCAAAGGGAGCCGGGGTCGCTGACTGGAACATTGGTGATCGTGTATGTGCACTCGTAGCGGGTGGAGGTTATGCAAACTATACTAAGGTCTATCAGGGACATTGTTTACCTATTCCCGATCATTTAGATTTTGCGGAAGCAGCCTCGCTGCCTGAGACCGTTTTTACAGTATGGGACAATGTCTTTCGAAGAGGGAATTTGCAGGCCGGCGATCATTTTTTGGTACACGGTGGTGCTGGTGGGATTGGCAGTACGGCAATTCAATTAGCGGCCTTGTTCGGTGCAGCAGTATATACGACAGTCAGCTCATCTGAAAAGGCTAGCTTTTGTAAATCATTGGGAGCAACCAAAACAATAAATTATAAAACGGAGGATTTTCTGGAGGCGCTGAAGCCTTTGGGGGTTGATGTTATTTTAGACAGTATTGGTGGTTCATATTTTGAGAAAAATATCAACCTATTGAACCCCGATGGTCGTTTAGTATATATTAATGCGATGGAAAGCGCAATAGTCGAGTTAAACTTGCTCAAATTAATGCAGAAACGGATTGTTTTAACGGGAAGTACATTACGGGCGAGAGATCGTGAATTTAAACAAGTGTTACGGGATGATATCTGGTCTCAGGTATGGCCGAAACTTAGCGCTGGCGATTTCAAACCGACCTTATACCGGGTACTTCCTTTTGCGGAGGCTGCTGAAGCCCATCGATTGATGGAAGATTCAAGCTTATTGGGTAAAATCGTCTTAAGTTTTTGATCGCTGAAAGCTGAGCGGCGTGGTGCCGGTTACATTTTTGAAGTATTTATGGAAGCTTGAAAAGTTTTGAAAACCTGATTCAAAGCAGATCTGCTTCACCGTCTGTTTGTTTTCTATTAATAAATTGCAAGCGGTTTTCACGCGCATTTCGATCAGAAATTGAAAGAGCGTTTTTCCGATCTGTGATTTGAAATAACGGCAGAAGGAATTTGGGGTCATTCCCGTGAGAGAGGCAAGTTCTTGCAGGCGTATCTGGTCGCGATAATTTTCACCGATATATTGCATGGCAATCTGCATACGGTTGGCATCCTGATCTTGCAGCTGGATGGTAAAAGTGGGGCTCGTTAACAGATCATGTTGTTCTTCGGCCGAAATATACTGTAATATTTCTAATAAATGAATAATACGTGCGGTACCTGTTGCTGCCAAGATAGCGTCAATCAATTGCGCAGTTTTTAGTCGGCTGCACTCCAATAATGAAATGCCTCTTTTGGAGACGCGAATAAGGTCTTTGATGGATTTATTTTCAGGTAAATTAATAAAATCATTTCCCCAAAAGTTCTCTTTAAAATGAAGCACACGAATATCTGCGCTTTCTGCTTCTTCCTCTTGAAGATAAATTTCGTCAAATAACCAATAATGAGGTAGGTTTGAACCAACAAGGGTGATATCGCCCGATTCAAAGCGCCGTACACTATCGCCAATAAATTGGGTGCCTGAGCCTTTGGCGAAATAAATTAATTCCAGTTCTTCGTGGTAATGCCAAAGATTATGGTACTGAGGTGTATTGTCTCTACGCGCGTTGAACGAATGCTCAAGATTGCTATTTAAATGAAGCAGCTGTGCTTTCATAATTATGAAATATATGCAGTAAAGTTACATAATTCAGTTTAGCTATGGTAATATAGCTTAATAATTTGATAATATACTTGAATATTGTCTAGCATTTTTAAGCTTATTTTACATCAAATAACTACTTATAACCATTTGAAAAATATGACGAATAAAAAGAGTTACGCATTTGCCTTGATTTTGGTGACATCCTTGTTCTTTTTTTGGGGATTTATTCATAACCTAGATCCAATCTTAATTCCGCATTTGAGGAATGCATTTAGCTTATCCCATTTCCAGGCTTCCTTAGTCGATTCGGCTGTATTTATTGCATACTTTGTGATGGCGATTCCTGCGGGAATTATCATGAAAAGATATGGCTATAAAGCTGGTATCCTGATTGGATTGATCTTTTTTGCCATTGGCTGTTTTCTTTTTGTACCGGCGGCCAATACGATAAGTTATGTTTTCTTTTTGGGGGCATTGTTCGTTGTAGCTTGTGGTCTTACCATTCTGGAAACCGCTGCAAATCCGTATGTAGCGATTTTGGGTGATCCCGCTTCTTCGGCGCAACGGCTTAATTTTGCGCAGTCCTTTAATGGACTAGCAGCCTTTGTTGCTCCGATTTTTGGTGGAAAATTTATTTTATCACATGAACCCAAATCACAGGAGGAACTTGCGCAAATGGCTGAACAGGCAAAGATGGCGTATATTCAGTCGGAAACAGCTGCTGTGAAATTGCCTTATGTAGTATTGGGAATATTGATTTTATTGATCGCTGCCTTGTTTTTCTTTACCAAATTACCTGATATCAAAGATGCCGAGGAAGAGAGTAGAGCTGGTTTCTTTCACGCATTACGTCATAAAAATGTGCGTTGGGCCGTGGTAGCTCAGTTTTTCTATGTTGGAGCGCAAGTCTGTATTTTAAGCTTCCTGGTATTGTATGCAACAGAAGCTGCCGGCATATCGGGTAAGGATGGTGCCGATTATGCTGGGTTTGCGGGATTGGCTTTTATGTTGGGCCGGTTTATCGGTACGTTTTTTATGCGTTTTGTATCGGCATCTAAACTCCTGATCATCTATTCCGCTATAGCAATCGTTCTATCGCTATTTGTTATCTTCGGATCAGGTATTCAGACCTTGTATGCGTTGATCGGTATTGCATTCTTTATGTCTATTATGTTTCCGACAATATTCGCGTTTGGTGTACAAGGTATCGGTGCCGATACCAAATCTGCTTCCAGCTTGATCGTCATGTCTATTGTTGGTGGTGCTTTGTTACCTCCAATTTTGGGCTTTATCTCGGATAAAACAGGACATTTCCAGTATGGCTATTTTGTGCCATTGGTTTGTTTTATTGTTGTCTTGTTGTTTGCTTTCCAAAATAGAAATGTCAGTATTGCGGAAACCGAAAATCTTAAATCACATTAATTAGTTAGTAATGAAAAGATATGTCATGGCTTTAGATCTTGTGGACGATCCACAATTGATCAAGGAATATGAGGATTACCACCGTGAGGTGTGGCCGGAAATAAAACGTTCGATTCTGGATGCAGGTATTCTGCAGATGGAGATCTATCGTTTTGAAAATAGATTGTTTATGAACATGGAGGTGAGTGAAGACTTTTCATTTGAGAAAAAATCGGCTATGGATGCTGCCAATGAAAAAGTACAGGAATGGGAACAGCTGATGTGGAAATACCAGGCGGCCATTCCGGGGGCAAAGCCAGGTGAGAAATGGGTAATGATGACCAAAATATTTGAATTAGTATAATTATGGCTATACAGCGCTATTTACAGATCCATCCAATGGATAATGTCCTTGTTGCATTACAGGACTTGGCTGCGGGAACAACGATTGTTTTTGAAGGTAAGGAATTTACGTTAAAGCAGGCTGTTGCTGCCAAACATAAATTTACCATCCAGCCAATGGAACAAGATGCCGAAATACTGATGTACGGTGTTCTGGTTGGGAAATTGAACACACCCTTAACGGAAGGGGAACTCATTACCACTGAAAACTTGCGCCATGCGTCTGAAGATTTTAAAATGGGCAATCGCAAGACAGCCTGGACAAAACCTGATGTTTCTGCATTTAAAGATAAAACGTTCAATGGATTCCACCGTTCAAATGGGACTGTTGGAACGGCCAATTACTGGTTGGTTATTCCACTGGTTTTTTGCGAAAATAGAAATGTATTGACCCTGAAGGCTGCTTTTGAAGAAAAGTTGGGCTATAAAGTAAAAGCCAATAATTACGTGTCTGAGGTAGAAGATCTCATTAGCTTATATAAGTCTGGTGCTGATGTAAATGCGATTCTTAATCAGGATCTACTTGCTAATTCGACTTCCAGTGAGCAGGAACGCCTGTTCAAAAATGTCGATGGAATCAAGTTTTTAAACCATGAAATGGGCTGCGGCGGAACCCGCATGGATTCGGATGCCTTATGTGGCCTTTTGGCTGGTTATATCACCCATCCGAATGTGGCGGGGGCAACGGTATTGAGTTTAGGATGTCAGCATGCGCAGGCTTCCATTCTGAAGGCTGAAATTGAAAAGCGGAACCCGGGTTTTGATCGCCCGCTGTATATTTTCGAACAGCAGAAAGAAGGAACTGAAAAGGAGCTTATGCAAAAGGCTATTAAGGCAACTTTTGCGGGAATGATGCAAGCGGATAAAAATGAGCGCAAACCAGCTACATTGGACAAATTGTGTATAGGTCTGGAATGTGGTGGCTCGGACGGATTTTCGGGCATCTCGGCCAATCCGGCGCTCGGTTTTGTTTCAGATATTTTAGTGACTTTAGGCGGATCGGTGATTCTAGCGGAGTTTCCTGAATTATGTGGTGTGGAACAGGAGTTGAGTGACCGTTGTATCGATGAGCCAACGGCGGAGCGTTTTATGTCGCTGATGCGTACTTACAACGCAAAAGCTGAAGCTGATGGTTCGGGATTCTATATGAATCCTTCTCCAGGCAATATTCGTGATGGCTTAATTACTGACGCGATCAAATCTGCTGGGGCTGCCAAAAAAGGAGGAACCTCACCTGTTGCGGCAGTGATTGATTATCCTGAATTAGCGAATGGTCCTGGATTGAATCTATTGTGTACTCCTGGTAACGATGTGGAAAGTACAACTGCAGAAGTGGCAGCAGGTGCCAATATCGTCTTGTTTACGACGGGCTTGGGTACACCTACAGGTAATCCGATTACACCGGTTGTGAAACTTTCCACAAATACCAAGACTTTTGAGAAAATGCCTGATATCCTGGATTTGAACTGTGGTACCATTATCGAAGGTACAGAGACTATTGAGGAAGCCGCACACCGTATTTTGGATTATGTAATAGAAGTTGCTTCTGGTGAAGTGAAACCGAAGGCGGTGTTGTTGGGGCAAGACGATTTCATACCATGGCGTAGAGGTGTTTCTTTGTAGTTGGGTATAACGAGTTTATTGAATATCCATGACAACTAATCATTTACATATGAAACTTAAACATGTAATCTGTGGTTTAGCCTTGCTGATGGGATCAGTATCCGCGAGCTATAGCCAGCAACATTATCAACCAAGTCCCGAAAATCTGAAAAATAGGGAATGGTTTGAACAATCTCGGTTTGGTGTTTTTATCCATTGGGGGGTATATAGTGTGCTGGGGGATGGTGAATGGGTCATGAACAACCAGAATATCAGTTTGGATGAATATGCATTGCTGCCTAAATTTTTCAATCCAATTTCCTTTAATGCGAAAGAATGGGCGAAGTTATTTAAACAGGCAGGGGCAAAGTATATCACCTTTACGACCAGACATCATGATGGATTTTCGATGTGGAACAGCCAGGTTTCGGACTATAATGTGGTGAAGAAATCTCCCTTCAAACGCGATATTGTGAAAGAGTTGGTGGAAGCTTGCCATGCCGAAGGGATAAAAGTGATGTTCTACTATTCGCTTTTAGACTGGCACCGGGATGATTATCTACCTGTTGGTAAAACGGGTGGTGGCATTGCGGGGCGCGATTCAACAAAAGGGGATTGGAATCATTATGTCCAGTTTATGAAAAGCCAATTAACGGAGCTGTTGAGCAACTACGGTGAGATCGATGGGATCTGGTTTGATGGTCATTGGGACAAGCCCAATGAAGATTGGCATTTCAAAGAAATCTATGAATTGATTCATACGTTACAGCCACAATGCTTGGTAGGTAATAACCACCATCTGGCGCCATTTGAAGGTGAAGATTTTCAGATGTTCGAACGTGATTTACCCGGGGAGAATACTACTGGGTTCGGCACGAAAGCGCATGATGTTGGGAAACTACCGAAGGAAGTATGTGGAACAATTGCAGGATCGTGGGGATTTGAGCTGAAAGATCGGACACGAAAATCCTTTCAGGAAGTGCTGAAATACCTGGTCAAGGCAGCTGGTCATGGTTCCAATTTATTGCTCAATGTAGGTCCGATGCCAAACGGTGAGATTCAGGACTATCAACAGGAGCGCTTGAAAGAACTTGGAAAATGGCTATCGGTGTATGGTGAAACAATCTATGGAACAGCGGGTGGGGCGGTGTCACCAACAGACGATTATGCGTTGACAAAAAAAGGAAACCAAGTGTATCTACATGTGTTTAAAACGGATAAAAAGGAATTGTTGATTAATAACCTTCCTTATCAGGTGAAAAAAGTAAGCACATTTATCGGAAAGAAAGAGATTAAGTTTAGTTATAAGAACAATAGTCTACGCTTGGATTTGCCAACATCGACAGATGAAGCAGATTTGGTATTGACATTAACAATTAAATAACAATGGGAAAATTAGAACAAAAAGTAGCTGTAATTACCGGTGGTGGTAGTGGGATAGGCCGTGCGATCAGTCTGCAATTTGCTGCAGAAGGAGCAAAAGTTCATATTCTGGATTTGAATGAAGATGGCGGTAAGGCTGTAGTTGATGAGATCTTGGCTTTGGGTGGTCAGGCTGCATTTAATCGTTGTAATGTCACTGATCAACAAGAAATTACTGCTATAGCACAAAATATCGGAAAAATTGATATTTTAGTAAATAATGCTGGTATCGCTCATGTTGGTAATTTGGAAAATTGTCAATCAGAAGATTTTGAGCGTGTTTTTAATGTGAATGTTAAGGGAGCTTATAATGCATTGCATGCTATTGTGCCGATGATGAAGGCGCAGGGTTCGGGAGCAATCCTTAATCTAGCATCCATAGCTGCATGGGTTGGTATCACGGATCGTTTTGCGTATTCGATGAGCAAGGGGGCTATTTACGCGATGTCAATGTCTGTAGCACGGGATTACATGGCCTACGGTATTCGTTGCAATAGCATTTCGCCTGCACGTGTACATACGCCATTTGTCGATGGATTTATTGCGAAGAATTATCCTGGAAAAGAGGAAGAAATGTTTGAAAAACTATCAGCAAGCCAACCAATAGGCCGCATGGCGCAACCGGAGGAAATTGCCAAATTAGCACTTTTCCTGTGTAGTGACGATGCTGGATTTATTACTGGAAATGACTACCCTATTGATGGTGGTTTTATTAAATTGAATAATTAAAAAGCTAAAAATAAAATATCTATTATCTCAATACTATAAAAATGAAATTAATACGTTTTGGAGCTCAAGGCAAGGAGAAAATCGGTGTTCAGATCGATGGTGTAAATTACGATGTAAGCGCATTTGGTGGTGATTACAATGAACAATTCTTTGCAGAGAATGGTGTAGCCCGTTTAGAAGAATTTGTGAAGGCAAATGAAGGTAAGTTGATTGAAGTTCCTCAAGGCGAACGTATCGGAGCACCTTTTGCCCGCCCATCCAAAATTGTTTGTATTGGATTGAACTATTTAGACCATGCCAAGGAAACAAATGCACCAATTCCTGCTGAACCGATCATCTTTATGAAATCGACCACTTCGTTGGTAGGTCCATACGATAATGTGATGATTCCGAAAGATTCTGTAAAAACAGATTGGGAGGTGGAATTCTGTATCGTGATCGGTAAAAAAGCTTCTTATGTAGAAGAGCATGAGGCCTTAGATTATGTAGTTGGTTATGTGTTGCATAATGATGTTTCCGAACGTGAGTATCAGCTGGAACGTGGCGGTACTTGGGATAAAGGAAAAGGATGTGATACTTTTGCGCCCATGGGACCTTTCATGGCGACAAAAGAGGAAATCAAAGATATCAACAATGTACGTCTATGGTTAAAGGTAAACGGAAAGACGTACCAAGATGGTAATACCAAGGATTTAATCTTTTCGGTGGCGCATGTGGTATCCTATGTGTCTAAATTTATGACTTTGTTGCCAGGAGACGTGATATCAACAGGTACTCCGGCAGGGGTAGGCTTAGGATTTAACCCACCGATTTATTTGAAGCCTGGCGATGTGATCGAGTTAGGAGCTGATGGTCTTGGAGAGTCCCGTCAGACTATGGTAGCGTATTCAAAAAATTAATTGCTCATCAGGTTTTCTTTTCATTATGCGTATAGATACCCATCAGCATTTCTGGAAATTCGATCCAATTAGAGATAGTTGGATTACCGAAGAAATGCAAGTCATCAGACGTGATTTCACCCCTTTGGATATTCAATTTGTGCTTGAACGAAATGGATTTGGAGGGAGTGTTGCTGTTCAGGCGGATCAATCCAACGAAGAGACTGCTTATTTGGTTCAGCTGGCTAGCGATTATCCTTTTATTAAAGGCGTAGTGGGCTGGATTGATCTTCAAGCAGCGGATATTCGACAACAGTTGGATGGCTATCAATCAGCTACGGTCATCAAAGGATTTCGTCATATTGTTGAAGGAGAAGCTGACCCTGATTTTCTCATTCGCCCTGCGGTATTAAACGGGCTGAAGGCCTTAGCAGATTATGGTTATACGTATGATCTGCTCATCCGTCCACGACATTATGCGGCAACGTTGGATTGTGTGCAGCAAAATCCAAATCTTCAATTTGTATTGGATCATATTGCCAAACCGCCGATCAAGTCGAAAGCATTTGATGAGTGGGCGGCGTTTATCGATGCGCTATCTGCCTTTCCGAATGTCGTATGTAAAGTTTCGGGACTTGCAACAGAGGCCGATTGGGAAGGATGGAAACTTGATGATTTTAAGCAATATCTGGAGCATATCTTTGCACGTTTTGGAAAGGAGCGAATTATGTACGGGTCAGATTGGCCGGTATGTCTATTGGCGGCATCCTACGAAGAAAGCATTGCCATCGTTGAAGATAAATTAGGTCAATTTACAGCTGCAGAGAAGAACGCATTTTGGGCAGAAAACGCTATACGCGTATATAATCTATAAAAGGAAAAACTTCAGCATGTTATGAAAGGGAAAAATAACATGCTGGAGTTTTTTTATTGGCCATGAAGCTGGATAAATGGGCTTAATGACGTCAATATAAATTAATCAATAACCAGAGAACGAATTCATTGTTGCGAAATGTTAAGCACAATCAATGAAACAAACCATTCAATAAAAGTATTATGGATCTTCATTTAAGAGATAAAGTTGTTATTGTTACCGGCGGAGCAAAAGGAATCGGGCGGGCTGTAGTCCACGCGTTGGCTAAAGAACAGGCTATTCCTGTCATTGTTGGCCGTAAACAAGCCGATAATGAAAAAGTCAAGGAAGAAATAAAGCAATTTGGTGTGGATGCACTCTGTATTGAAGCAGAGTTGTCTAAGCCCGAAGATTGTGAAAGAGCCGTTCAAAAAACATTGGAAGTGTATGGGCGGATCGATGGTCTGGTGAATAATGCCGGACAAAATGATGGTGTTGGATTGGCATCGGGCAACTATGAAAAATTTGTTGCTTCGCTGCATAAGAATCTAATTCACTACTATCTGATGGCACATCACGCTTTGGATGCGTTGAAAGCATCTAAGGGCAGTATCGTGAATATTTCGTCCAAAACTGGTGAAACAGGGCAGGGCAATACCTCGGCTTATGCGGCATCCAATGGTGGACGTAATGCACTTACGCGCGAGTGGGCCGTAGAATTGTTGCCTTACTCGATTCGTGTAAATGCCATTATTGTGGCAGAATGTGCAACTCCCCAATACGACACCTGGATTCAAACCTTATCAAATCCGGAAGAGACATTGAAAAAAATTACGGACCGCATTCCATTGGAGCATCGCATGACCACAGCAGAGGAAATCGCCGATACAACAGTCTTTTTGCTGTCTAACAAATCAAGTCATACAACTGGCCAATTGATTCATGTGGACGGTGGCTATGTGCATCTTGATCGGTCGATTATCGCTGAATCGTAGCGGAAAAGCGATTGGGTTTTGGAAATTAAACTTGGGTGTTTTTTTTAATGACAACGCCGGTTCATTTCCAAAATCCATGATCTTTTTTTGATAATATCCCTCAATCAATGAAAATAACACCCATTGAACTCAGGCAGTAGGGGTATAATGAATTTTCTATACGGCGGAGATGTGGGGGATGTTATATAAAATACAGTTAGCTAAAGCAAAAAAAGCTTGTTCAATGAACAAGCTTTTTTTGTGGTGCCACCTGGGTTCGAACCAGGGACACAAGGATTTTCAGTCCTTTGCTCTACCAGCTGAGCTATGGCACCAGTTGACCTTTTATTTAAATCTGTGATCATCAGATTGAAGCGTGGTGCCACCTGGGTTCGAACCAGGGACACAAGGATTTTCAGTCCTTTGCTCTACCAGCTGAGCTATGGCACCGCTTTTTTGCTATGGGTTTGTTCCCCTATTGCGATGCAAATATAGTCCGATAATTTGAATTCTAAAACTTTTATGCAGATTATTTTCGTACTTTTTTCGAACGTGTTGATTTTGATCGAGATAAAATTACAAGAAACTAACATATAGGAAAAGGAATAAGCTGTATCTTTGCATTTCAATAATTAGAGATGAGTAAAAGAGGAAGAGTTTTAGTTGCAATGAGTGGAGGGGTAGATAGCTCCGTTGCTTCTGTCATGCTCCACGAACAAGGATATGAAGTTATCGGTATCACGATGAAGACATGGGATTATGCATCCGCAGGTGGCTCGTCGAAAGAAACCGGATGTTGTAGCCTTGATAGTATCAATGACGCTCGTACATTAGCCGTAAACTATGGTTTCCCTCATTATATATTAGATATACGTGATGAGTTTGGAGATTTTGTGATTGACAATTTTGTAGAAGAATATATTGCTGGGCGCACGCCTAACCCATGCGTGTTGTGTAATACCCACATTAAGTGGGAGGCTTTGATGAAACGCGCTGACAAATTGGATTGTGAGTTTATCGCTACCGGGCACTATGCTAATATTCGTATGCACGACAATGGTCGCTATGTGATATCAAAAGGTAAGGATGAAAACAAAGATCAATCGTACGTTTTATGGGGCGTGTCACAAGAAAATCTTGCCCGGACACAGTTTCCGTTGGGATCTTTCACGAAAAAGGAGATTCGTCAGATGGCTTTGGATATGGGACAGAAGGAATTGGCCAATAAGTCGGAGAGTTATGAAATCTGTTTCGTTCCTGACAACGACTACCGTGCGTTTTTGAGACATAAGGTGCCAACGTTGGATCAACAAATTGGTCCCGGTAACTTTATTCTTTCCGATGGTACTGTCGTCGGTAAACATATTGGTTACCCTTATTTCACCATCGGTCAGCGTAAAGGATTAGGTATTGCCTTGGGGAAACCGATGTTTGTGATTGAGATCCTTCCGGAAAGTAATACGGTCGTATTGGGTGAAGAACATGAACTTGAAAAGTCACATGCTTACGTTCGTAATGTGAACTTTGTGAAATATGCCGGTCTTGATCAACCGATGGAAGCAATTTCAAAGGTACGTTATAAAGACTCTGGTGCTTTGTCGACCATATCCCAAGAAGGCGATAAAGTCCGTATTGACTTTGTGCACAATGTAAAAGGTATTGCCCCTGGACAATCGGCCGTGTTCTATGAAGGAAATGATCTACTCGGTGGTGGTTTCTTAATGAAATAAATAGAAGCTGGCTGATTTCTAGCTAGGAATTTTAATCCCTATACTGTTGATGCAGTATAGGGATTTTTATTTGGTTTAAAATACGCTTTATTGGGATTTCAAACTAGAAGATATTTGCTCTCCCCTTTGTGAAAATTGAGAAATCTTAATTTGTTTTTACTAATAATTTTAGTAATTTTAACTTATGAATTCATCGGAATATTTCAAGGGCAGAGGGGCACAGATCAATCCCAATAACAAATTTTTTTCTAACCAATACGTGCAGGAACATGTGGAAGGGCTGGATGAGGAATTTTTGGGGACCGAGAAAACACAATTTATTCCGACACATCCGAAATCCATTATATCCAAATCAAATAGCCCGGATTTACGTTTTGAAAGATCCATTAATCCCTACCAGGGCTGTGAGCATGGGTGTATTTACTGTTACGCGCGCAATTCGCATGAATACTGGGGCTTTAGTGCTGGGTTGGATTTCGAGCGTAAGATCTTAGTCAAACACAATGCGGCTCAGCTTCTCGAACAGGAGTTTAGAAAATCGAGCTACCAACCCGATTTGATTATGCTTTCAGGCAATACAGACTGTTATCAACCGATTGAACGGAAGCTGGGTATCACACGCTCGCTATTAGAATTGATGGTCAAATACCAGCATCCGGTCTCCATCATCAGCAAAAATGTACTCATGCGGCGGGATTTTGATCTTTTGCGCGAGCTCGCGGCGCACAATCTGGTTTCCGTTGCCGTAACCATCAATTCGCTGCGTGAGGAAGTACGTCAGAAAATGGAACCTCGGACTGCTACAGCATCTGCCCGGTTGAAACTGATCGAGGGGTTGGCTGGGATAGGTGTTCCCGTTATGCTGATGATAGCGCCCATCGTTCCGGGTATCAACAGTGATGAGATTTCAGATCTGATTCGTTCGGGAGCAGATGCGGGAGCAATTACGGCCTCATATACCATCGTTCGGCTCAATGGACAGATCGGTGGTATCTTTAAAGATTGGCTCTATCAGAACTATCCTGATCGTGCTGAAAAGGTATTACATTGGATCGAAGCCTGTCATGGTGGAAAAATTAACGATACCGATTTTGGACGGAGGATAAAGGGGGATGGCCATATGGCCGAGAGTTTACAGCATTTATTTAAGCTTTCTGTCAAGAAATATATGAATAATGGGACGCTTCCATCCTTAAGAAGGGATCTTTTCCGCTTACCCGATGCGGGAACGCAGTTGGGCTTATTTTAGTTGTCAAATGGTAGCATTAAATTAAGCCATTTGTGTAATTTTAAACATGGAAATTAGAACAGAACGGCTCAAGCTTAGATCCGTAGAGAAAATAGATTTAGAAAAGATCCATTCCCTATTAATGTATCCTGAATCTGCATTATTTAATCCGAGTGGATTTCCGGATGGAATAGCCCATACAGAGCAAATGGTGGAAGCTTGGTCGGCGCAATTCAATGAATTGGATGCCAGAAAGGATTATACCTTTTATATAGAAACCCTTGAAGGGAAAGAGTTTATTGGTCTAATTAATATCAGTGTTGTCAAGCTGCGCTATCGAAATGCAGAAGTATGGTTTAAGCTTGTTCCGACAATGTGGAATAAGGGCTATGCAACAGAGGCATTGAACCGAATCTTGACATTTGGTTTCAAGGAACTTAATTTTCATAGAATTGAGGGCGGTTGTGCTGTTGGAAATATCGCTTCCGCTAAAGTAATGGAGAAAGTCGGCATGGTCAAAGAGGCTCGCAGACGGAAAATTTTGCCGTTAAAAGATGGTTGGAGCGACAATTATGAATTTGCTATTCTCGAGGAGGAATACCTGCATTAAATTTTAGTAAAAAAGCCTGATTCATGCAATGAATCAGGCTTTTTTATGGACAAGATCAAGGTTCTGTGAACTAAGATTTCTTTCTTTTGATCAATACATAACTCACATAGAGTAATATAAGCCAAGCAGGGATCAATTCTACCGGAAGTTTCATCCCTGTTATCCACATGATGCCAAGTACAGCGATCAAAAAGATCAGACAGATATAGTTACTTAGGGGATATAGAAAGGATGGAAACTTTGTCCGTAAGTGGGCATCGAGTTTATTTTTTCTGAAATACAAGTGTGTAATGGATATCATCACCCAGTTGATAATCAGTGAAGAAACCACCAGCGACATCAGGATCTCTAAGGCATTTTTAGGTGCTACATAGTTGATAAATACACAGATCGCCGCGAATAGTGCCGAGACTAAAATTGCGTTAATAGGCGCATGATTCTTGTTTAGTTTTGATAAAAAACGGGGTGCATTTCCCTGTTCTGCCAGTCCATATAACATTCTGCTATTGCTGTACACGCTGCTATTATAAACAGATAATGCAGCGGTAAGGACAATAAGATTTAGCGCATTTGCAATAATTTTTGTGAAATAAAAGGTCTTTCCAAAGATCGTAAATTCAAACCCATTGAGTTTGTCAAACACCAGCACAAAGGGACTTGTATCGGCGGTGATATTTGTCCACGGTGTCAAAGAGAAAAGAATAATCAATGCACCTACGTAAAAGATTAAGATCCGATAGATAACCTGGTTGGTCGCTTTGGGGATGTTCTTTTCGGGATGCTCGGCTTCGGCAGCAGTGATGCCCACCAACTCTAGACCACCGAAAGAAAACATGATCAATGCTATGGCGGAAAGAAGGCCTTCAAAACTTCCATCCGCTGTTTGGCTGAACCAACCTTTTGGGAAGAAACCACCATGTGAAGTCAGGTTGCTGAGACTTGCCTGCTCACCTCCAGTACCGCTTACCAATAAGTATGCACCAAAAACAATCATGGCAATGATTGCAACAACCTTGATAATGGAAAACCAAAATTCCGTCTCGCCATAAATTTTTACTGAGGCAAGATTAAGGGCGTTGATTGCAAAGAAGAAAAATAAACTTGATGCCCATAAAGGTATTTCGGGCCACCAAAATTGTACATAAACGCCTATCGCTGTGAGTTCGGCCATGCTGACTAAGATATACAGGACCCAATAGTTCCAGCCCGAAGCATAACCCGCAAAAGAACCCCAGTATTTATTGGCGAAGTAGCTAAAACTTCCTGAAACAGGTTCCTCAACAACCATCTCACCCAACTGGCGCATAATAAAAAAAGCAATAATTCCGGCGAAAGCATAGCCGAGGATAACGGCCGGCCCAGCCAATGTGGCAGCCTTCCCGATACCTAGAAATAAGCCCGTTCCGATTGCACCACCCAGGGCAATTAATTGAATATGTCTGTTTTGAAGTCCTCTTTTTAACTCCTCCTTATTGTTCTGTTTCTCCATGTGTATGGTTAATACGGTTACTAGTCTGTTTTAATTTGGTCCTCAGATACGGAAAAACCCATGAGGCTATTTGCTCCCGTCAAGGATCGTTTGAGCAAAATCAATGACGCCAGAAGAATTACCTGTTTATCGTAAAGCTTCCCAGCGAACGATTTGCCCTAAGCGCATAAAGTTAATAAAACACTTAGGTATTTCGTGCACATTCTGTTGCGGTTTTAATGCATTTCGGTGTTTTTTTTAACAATGGTGCGGGTCCATGTCTGACTCAGCAATAGAAAGCGCCGTAGTTTGGAAGTACGGCGCTTTATGAATTAGTAGCTAGTGTGATTTTTGGCCACTCTAACTAATAACGAAATCTTATTTGTAAATGCTACTCAAAAAGATAAATTAATTTGCTTTTTGCGTTTTTTCTACGCCGCAGTCGCATCCGCAGCCTTTCGAGCAGCTCGACTTGCCCTTTAGTGATTTTCGGACATTTTTAACGACATACCATACAGCCGCCAAAACGAGCATTCCTACGATGAGATATTGTACTGTTAAATTATCCATAGCTTTTTATTTTAAAAGTTGATAAGCAATTAAGGCACTGAAATAGGCCAAGCCTGTCATAAAACCAAGCTGTATCAAAGTCCATTTCCATGAGCCTGTTTCTCTTTTTACTGCCGCAATTGTACTCATACATTGCATCGCAAAAGCATAGAACAGTAATAAGGATACACCAGAAGCTAAATTGTAAGCCGGTAAACCGGTATTCCTGTTAATCTCGCTTTTCATTTTGCCCAATACCGTTGTTTTAGATGCTTCGTCTTCGATATCCACTTCGTCACCAAGGCTATATACAGTGGCCATTGTGCCTACAAAAACTTCACGGGCAGCAAACGAAGAAATAAGACCTATGCCCATCTTCCAGTCGTAGCCCAAGGGTTCAACAACAGGTTCAATAGCCATGCCAAGATAGCCAAGGAAAGAGTGTTCCAGGCGATAAGATGAAACTTCATGCTCCAAATCGCCATCGGACAGGTTGGGGTTATTTTTTGTTACATATTCTTCTGCCCGGCTAAATTTATCGTTCGGACCAAAACTACCCAATGCCCATAGGATAACGGAAATGGCCAAAATGATTTTACCTGCACCAAAGACAAAGCTTGACGCTTTTTCCCATACATTTAAGGCTACATTTTTCCAATCAGGCGTTTTGTAAGTGGGCAGTTCGAAGATTAAAAATGACTTATGTTTTGATTTGATGACTTTGGTCAGTACAATCGCGGATAGCAAGGCTGCAATTATTCCAAGTAGGTACATCACAAACAATACAATACCTTGTATTTGAAAGCCTCCTAATTTCGTGTCCGGTATCACCAGTCCGATCAGAACGATATAAATAGGGAGACGTGCTGAGCAGGTCATGAAAGGTGTTACCAGAATAGTGACCAGTCTTTCTTTGCTATTTTCGATATTACGTGCAGACATGACTGCAGGTACAGCGCAGGCTACTCCCGAAATCAATGGAATCACTGATTTTCCATTCAGACCAAAAGGACGAAGCCAGCGGTCCATCAAGAAAACTACGCGGCTCATATAGCCCGTTTCCTCCATGATCGAGATAAAGATGTATAAAATAACGATCTGCGGAATGAAAATTACAATTCCACCAATGCCTTTGATAATACCATTGCTGAGTAAGTCGGTCAATGGCCCTGCTGGCAATGCAGTTTGTGTATAAGCCGCGAGATCACCAAATAGGCCGTCGATGAAATCCATGGCTGGTCCGGACCAGGTGTAAATTGCCTGGAAGATTAAAAAGAGGATTCCAAAAAAGATGACATAGCCAAAGACGGGGTGAAGCAAGATGCTATCAATCGAATTGGTTTTGTTTTTATTAAAGGATTCATCCTTTGCATAGATTTCAGCAAGGCTGCTATCCAGGGATTTACTACGCAAAATGGCTTCGTCTTTTTGTAGTCTCTCGGCGCGTAGTTGATGTTTTTCACGGATTTGTTGAATCGCCTGATTTTTTTCTTTCGATAAAAAGGATACCTCGCCTTTGGCCAGGTATTGCCAGGTATGGTATTCCGTATCTAATGGAAAAAGACGTTTGGTTTCTTCTAATGCGGCATCAGCTTCCTTGGGTAGGCTGAATTTGCTAATATACATGGGCGGAACAGCATCAAAGTTTTTGATGAGCTGATCGACACCTTGTCCCGTACGTGCATTGGTTTCGTATACTTTTGTATTTAATAGCTGCTCAAGCTTTTGAACATCTATTGAAATTCCTTTTTCTTTGGCTTCATCGATCATATTGATGACAAAGATGGCCGGCAGACCGAGTTCCCGAGCTTGCTGATAAAGAATAATGGACCGCTTTAGGTTCGTAGGTTCAGCGACGACAACGACAAGATTTGGTCTAAAACTACTTTCTTTATTGACTAAAGTGTTGAAAACAACTTCTTCATCCAATGAACTTGGGAACAGGGTATATGTTCCCGGTAAATCAATAATACGATAAACTTTGTTATTGGCTTTTACTTGCCCCTCACGTTTTTCGACCGTAATACCGGGATAGTTTCCTACTTTCTGATTTAATTTTGTAATCCGGTTAAATAGAGATGTTTTACCCACATTTGGATTACCCAAAAGTGCAATAATCGGGTTATTCATTATTTCTGATCAATAAGGATGACTTTAGCTTCTGATTTGCGGATAGCAATTAAGGCGTTATTAGCACTAATATTTAGACAAATGGGGCCGTCCAAAGGCGCGATATGCTTCACTTCTACCTCAGTACCGGGTATAAACCCCAATTCGAAAAATTTAGCTGGAATTTCGTGCGAATCAAAATCTATAATTACCGCTTTTTCCCCTTTTTTTAGCTTATCTAAGCTAGTTCTATTACGCATCTGCCTGTTTTTTTGAATTCTCCAAATATACAGAATTTCTACCATTTAGAATGATTCTAATGTCATAGTTATGTATTTAGTAAAAAACAGCTATCTTTACTATTCAGAACGATTAATTATCAACCAGAATGAAGATTGAGGACGAAATCAAAGTAAGTAAATTCAGCAATGAATGGCATCGTTGTACGGTAAATATTCTATATACGTACAATTGGATTAACAATGAGCTTGAACAGCGAGCTGCCAAAGAAGGGATCACTTTGAAACAGTTTAATGTCTTGCGCATATTGAGGGGCCAATATCCTAAGCCTGCAACAAACAATCTGATTAAATCAAGAATGTTGAGTACTACCCCGGATATCTCGCGTATGATTGATCGCATGGTTTCCAAAGAATTGGTTTCACGTTGTCAATCGGGGGGGGATAAAAGAGCTGTGGATTTGGTTATCACCGAGAAGGGCTTGGAGATTCTTAAAAATCTAGATGACGAAATGCTGATGAAGGATCTTTTACCCAATCGAATTAGCGAAGAAGAGGCAATGACGTTAAGTGCGCTGTTGGATAAACTTCGCGGCTAAAGAAATTAATGCGCATGGTCATGATGTTCATGATCATGCGGTTGTTGGTGTTGATCGTGCCCATGGTCATGTTCTCCGACAAATAAGAAACTTCCCAGTGCAATAGCAACACCTGCTATCACAGCAATCATTTTCTTTTTATTGAATTTATGATGGTCAATGGAGCCCGATTCAAAAAGTATCGTCGTCGATATGTGCAAGAAGATACCAATAACGACGGCCATGATTTTATCAAAATATTGCTGGATATTCCCTACTTCACCTGCACTGATGGCTTTGCTTAGTAAAAAGCCAAAAGGGGTCATTGCCGCAAATAAAGCCAGTGTAATGAGGATGGTATTTTTCTTTAAATGTGTGCTTATTAGAATACTTCCCAACGCAAATGCCGCCGGAATGTGGTGGATGGATATACCTAATGCAAGTTCAGTCTGATGTGTTGCTGCAAGTGGCATTCCTTCAAGGAAAGCATGGAGACATAGACTGAACATAATACCGATGGGAAAACGATGGCTGTGATGGCCGTGATCATTGTCGGTATGGATATGGCCATGCTCGATCCCTTGGGAGAACTGCTCCAGGAAAAGTTGAAAAAGAAAACCGGCAAGGACGTAGATACCTAATACTTCAGGGGAAGTATTGTTGGATTGATAGACATGCGGAATCAGGTGAAGTACAGTAATAGAGAATAAATACGCTCCACTGAAAGAAAGGATGAGTTTAAGGAAACTGGTTCCTTTCTTTTGTACAAAAAATACAGCAATTCCACTTGCAAATGCAGGTATGAATAAAATTAAAATCAATAAAATTGAATTCATTATACGTGTTCAGTTTTAAAAAAGCTAGGCACAAAACGTTTGAATAAGTAGCCTGTTGCCAATCCAACCAGGATACCTAAGGCTGCACCACACAGGACATCAAACGGGTAATGGACACCAACATAAATTTGAGAGACTGAAATTAGGGTTGCCCAGGTAATACAAAGCCAAAGCGCATGTTTCCATCGTCTCCGGAAAAGTACAATCCAGAAAAAAGCCAGGGAAAAATGATTGGCCGCATGAGAGGAGGTGAAGCTGAAGCCCGAGCCACATCGCACACGGATGTTGACATTTTCTTTAAACTCCACGTCGTTACACGGTCTGATCCTTTTTACAGTCTTTTTGATCAAATGAGAGGATATACCATCGGAAATTCCGAAGGTAACCAAGGTCATGGCAACAATTAGGATCCCTGTTTTTCCATAGGTCTTAATGAAAAATATGATCAGAAATAAATACAAAGGTGCCCATGTGTATGGATTGCGTAATATCGGCAATAACCAATCAAACACGGGGTTACTCAAGCCTTGATTAATGGCTAGAAAAATCTCTTGATCGATGTGTACTAATTGTTGAATCATAAATGTTGCTGATGACAATGAAATTCCCAAACTTTAAAAACTCACTTTTCAAAAGTAAAAATAATTTCATTGCAAACGGTTGTTTCTTTTAAAAACAACTTTGTTGCAACAAATATACGTTAAATATTCATTAATTATAATTTTAATTCGATATTTTATTGCCATTGTGCTAAATTTACACGTTAATCAATTCAAAAGAAATGACTTTAATTAAATCAATATCAGGAATACGAGGTACGATCGGGGGGCGTGCTGGAGAGGCGCTTACCCCAATAGATATCGTTAAGTTTACAGCTGCTTATGGCAAAATAATTGTTAAGCAGAGTGGTATCAAAAAAATTGTTGTTGGAAGAGATGCGCGTGTTTCTGGTGAGATGGTAAGTAATTTGGTGATTGGAACCCTGCAAAGCATCGGTGTTGATGTGATTGACCTGGGTCTTTCAACAACGCCAACGGTAGAGATTGCCGTACCGATGGAAAAAGCAGCGGGTGGTATTATTTTGACTGCTTCACACAACCCAGGGCAATGGAATGCACTAAAGTTATTGAATGCAAAGGGCGAATTCATTTCAGATGCCGAAGGGCAAGAGGTGTTGGCACTTGGTGAATCTTTAGACTTTGATTTTTCCGAAGTGGAAGAACTGGGACAAGTTCATAAAGATTATTCTTACTTACAGAAACATGTAGACGCTGTGTTGGCGTTGGAATATGTGGATAAAGAAGCCATCAAAGCGGCTAATTTTAAAGTTGCTTTGGATGCCGTTAACAGTACTGGTGGTACATTTATACCAGCGTTGTTGGATGCGCTTGGCGTGCAGACAATCTATAAAATCCATTGTGAGCCGAATGGTCAATTTCCGCATAATCCAGAACCATTGAAAGAGAATTTGACGGATCTATCGGCTGCGGTTATTGAACACAAAGCTGATTTAGGGATTGCCGTAGATCCGGATGTAGATCGATTGGTCTTTATGATGGAGGATGGCGAGCTATTTGGTGAAGAATATACCCTAGTTGCCGTAGCGGACTATTTATTGCAGCATAAAAAAGGAAATACCGTTTCCAATTTATCTTCTACACGCGCACTACGTGATGTGACTAAAGCACATGGTGGCGAGTACTATGCGGCGGCTGTGGGCGAAGTCAACGTGGTTACAAAGATGAAAGAAGTCGATGCTGTCATCGGCGGAGAAGGAAATGGTGGTGTTATTTATCCAGCATCTCACTATGGTCGTGATGCGCTGGTGGGCGTAGCCATCTTCTTGACACATTTGGCTAAGCTTGG
This sequence comes from Sphingobacterium multivorum, assembly GCF_039511225.1. Classification (NCBI taxonomy): domain Bacteria; kingdom Pseudomonadati; phylum Bacteroidota; class Sphingobacteriia; order Sphingobacteriales; family Sphingobacteriaceae; genus Sphingobacterium; species Sphingobacterium multivorum. The sequence continues at coordinate 4,687,106 of NZ_CP154261.1, read as the reverse complement.
TAAAAAAGCCTCCGTATACCGTGCTTCTTTACCGCAATACTTTATGTCAAAAAACAAGATCACGCTGACTCCGGAATTGGACATTGACAACCTATTGGCCAAAATGGAGGAAAAATATAAGCATGAAGACCATTCGACAATCGATGGCTTGAAAATAGACTTTGAAAATGAATGGGTGCATTTGCGTAAATCGAATACCGAACCGATTATTCGGATTTACTCGGAGGGACCTACGCCTGAAGCTGCTGAGCAGATCGCGCAGCGGATTATCAGCGAAATTGAAGAAATAATTAAATAAAAACAAAAAGCTGCATACGCAGCTTTTTGTTTTAAGACTGATCGCAGCGAAAGCGTATTGTCTGAGCGATTACGAAGTTTTATAATGTATGATTAGAAAGATCATTTTAGGTACGTATTGTTTTCTTAGTTTAATCTTATTTGTTTTTCCGACAAATGCCCAGCAGCCTATGGACGAAATCAATGAGCTGTTAGATCGTTGGCACAAAACCTCGGGCGAGGTAAAGTATGGCCCGTTTTTGAATGTTATTGCTTCAGATGGCGTTATTTTGGGTACTGATCATGATGAAAGGTGGGATAAAGCACATGCCGAGAAGTTCACCGATCAATATTTCAATCCAAAAAATGCCTGGACCTACACCTATGATAAGCGGCATATCAGCTTTAATGCAGATAGTACGACAGCGTGGTTTGATGAATCTTTTAAGATCAATACCAAGTCTTTTCGTGGCGTGGGGGTATTAAGTAAGCTGGACAATGAATGGAAGCTTCGTCAATATAGCATGTCCATGTCGGCTCCCTATGCGGATGTAAAAGCGGCCGTAGGCGGAAAGGCAGGTCAGAAAATTCACAGTAATCTCTTATTGGTTATGGTGCTGTTTTTCTTTATGGCCATGTTATTTGTGCTGAGTCAACGCTTAAAAATCTCTTACCCCATTCTGCTGGTTATTGGCGGACTGGTGATTTCGCTGATTCCGGGCGCGCCGGTTATTAGTGTTGATCCCGATATCGTATTTATGGTGTTTTTGCCACCTTTGCTTTTCGAAGCAGCCTGGTATACCAATTGGGGGAATTTTCTAAAGTGGCGACGGTCTATTTTCATCATGGGCTTTGGTTTAGTCTTTTTCACATCATTGGCCATTGCCTACTTTTCGGTCAGTATTATTCCTGGGTTTACCTTAGCGCTGGGCTTTTTACTGGGTGGGATTATCTCTCCCCCAGATGCCGTGGCCGCGAGTTCTGTCCTGAAGGGGGTAAGTATTCCTAAACGGGGAATTGCAATATTGGAAGGAGAAAGCCTGGTCAATGATGCGGCCTCATTGACTGTCTTTAGATTTGCATCCATCGCGATTCTTACTGGTCAGTTCGTAATGAGCAATGCGACGACACAGTTTCTGATGTTATCGGTCATGGGCGTTGTCGTTGGTTTGGTCATCGGTCACATCCTCTATATCTTCTTACGTTATGTCGCGAAATCGTCCAGTATTTCAACACCCATTACCCTCATCGCGCCTTATTTAATGTATATTGTTGCAGAGCATTTTGAGTGGTCGGGGGTTTTGGCGGTGGTTAGTGGCGGATTGTTTCTTTCCTTCCGGGCAGGCGATTACCTCAACTACCATACACGCATCCAGACGAAGGAGGTTTGGGCGACAGTTGGCTTTCTATTAAATGGATTTGTCTTTATTTTAATTGGACTTGAACTTCCGGTGATCATCAATGGATTGGGCGAATACTCCATGGAGGAAGCTATTGATTATGCCTTGGCGATCTGTGTAATTGTTATTGTTTTGCGCTTAATCGCCGTTTATCTTTCGGCTTTTGTTCCCAGAATATTATTCAAACGGGTTCGCATCAAGGAAAAGAGTCCGGGGTGGAAACTGCCCCTGGTCGTTGGCTGGGCCGGGATGAGAGGCGTGGTTTCTTTGGCGTCAGCATTAGCGATTCCATTGACTTTATACGATGGAACGGCCTTCCCGCACCGAAATCTGATTTTGTTCATTACGTTTGTGGTTATTTTGGTAACACTCGTTTTTCAGGGGCTTACATTGCCTTTGTTGATTAAATTGATAAAAATTGAGGAAGTCGACGAGCAAGCTTCAATGGAAGAGCAAATTGATGAGATCCGTGTACGGCTTGGCAAAGAATCTATTGCATATCTGGATAAACATTATGCAAAAGAAATGCTGGAACATGAGACCATCGCTCGCGTCAAAGAGCAGATTATCCGGAGCGTAAATGCATCCGAACGAGCGAAAGAAGAGAATACGCGGGCACAGCTTTCGGCAGTTAGAGGCTTGTATAATAAAATTATGCTGGAACTTTTGGCGCTACGTCGTGACGGTCTGTACAAGATCAAAGAAAGTAAGGCTTATGACAGCGATGTCATTAAAGAGATCGAGTATTCGCTGGACTTGGAAGAATCGCGATTGTCGCGTAAGTAGTTATTTATAGGTGCGTAAATCTCGGTTTTGGACGACAAAACCCAGCGGCACAGTGCTGCAAAAAATAGTGTGTAGTGTTGCAGGAAATAGGGAATTTAGCTTATAATGCTAAATTCCCTATTTTTCCTTTATCGCCCACTAAAAATATCGCGCGACCTTTTTTTGCCTTTTGGACGGCATTGAAACTTTCCTTTCCGATAGGCGTCCAGTTTTTTCCGCCGTCATTCGATAGGTCTGTGCCCGAAGTGCCCGTGCAGATCAGCTGTTTTTTGGAAAGATAAATAATGGCCGACTTAAAGCCAGCGGGTGCTCTCTGTGGTGCAAACCATGTTTTGCCGCCATCGTTGGTTAGCAGGCTATTTTTGTCTTTGTTTTTATCCGCTTTGTAATCGCCACCGACGACAATACCCGTTTTTGATGTGTTAAATGCGACAGAAAAAGGGCCGGTACTATTGGTGCCCTGAATGATGGGGCAGCTGTAACGTTGCCATGTGTTACCCTGATCCTTGCTGCTGTAGATATTGGAAACTGTCCCACCTGTGGCAATCCAATATGTTCCGGTGTTATCGCAATATATTGATGTTCCACTGGCTGCAAAACCGGCCTCGCCATCGGTAATGGTAAAGTGCATATTCGCGGATATATCTTTCCAGGACCTTCCGAAATCGGTGCTTTTCAATAGCGGCATTTTTCCCTGAATGGCGTCGCCAAAGGCAATGCCGACCCCTTTTGATGTAAAAGCAAAACCGTCATAAAATATTTCGGGCCGCTTGTCATTGAATACTTCTTTCCAGCTTCGACCACCATCCTGTGTGCTTAAGATAATGGCAGGGGAACCGGCCGATATAATTAAGGCTTCATGCTCATCAAATGCTTCGATATCCCTAAAATCTGTTTTTTCGTAGCCAATTGGATTGACCCACTGCCAGTTTTTTCCAGCATCGGTGCTGAGCCCAACTGTTCCATTGCTTCCGCTTACCCATAGAGTTGTATCATCAACTACACTTAAACCTCTGTAGCTGCTATTTCGTTCTTGATTTACGATGTTAATTTTTGCTTGTTGAGCACTCAAATGGCTCAGGAGAAAGGTTTGGATAATAAGGGCAAGAAATAAAGGTTTCATGTGGTTATGCTTTTTATTTAAACAAATCTACTCGTCTTTTTGAAACTTTCCCCTGTTTTTTTAAGATTGTTTTGCGGAGCTGGAGAAATCCAACGGTCATTTTCCGTGGTGATTTAAAATAAGGGATACTCAATACGACCAACAGTGCGATGCAGGCCGAAGTTCCAAGTGCTCCACCGTAGCCGGTGAAAAATTTACTTGTATTAAGCAGAATCGTTGTAAAGATAATGCCGGCAAGGGCTAAACCAAAATAAGTTGATAACTGACTTTTTGATACCATACCTATAAATGATGCACCGATAAAAATCGGCGGAATATATTGTGCAAGATAGGGCGAAACACTTTGTGGGAAGAAATGAAGAAAACCTGCGACAAATAATGTCAGCAATGCTGATGAACGCACTGCTCCTTGGTGAAATTTGGTATTGACATAGTAGGTCGCTGTGCTCCCTATAACTCCAACGAGGTATAAAATGAATGTTTCCATATTACTTAAAAATGTATAACAGGAGGTAAGTCAGTGAAACACCCAGGAAGGCCAATGTTCCTAGTTTACCGCCGACACCATTTAATAAACTTTTCGATACGATCAGAAAGATCGCTGTAAAAATACTGGCTGCTAAAATGAAAGAGAACCCATGCGCCACCTGCGCATTGGACATCCCTACAAATGCGCCGCAATAAATTGCTGCCGGAAGGTGGGGTAGATAGCTTGAATTTTTGTTGATGTTGGGAATAAACGAGGCGATGGTGCCTGTCAGCGCAGCGCCCAATACAGGACCCAAACCGAAGATCTCATTGAAATAGTAGGATGCAATCGCTCCTATAGGTACCCAAATAGCAATTTTAATCGATTCATATTCATGCCTGTGATGATGAATGGGCGACTTGAGGTAACTGTATAAGATCAGTAAGGACAGTAGGCCGATAAAAGCCAATACAATATAAGAATGTGTGTTTTCTACAAAGATGGCCACTAAAAAAAGGGCCTGAATGACAAATAATAAACAGATGCTTATTATCCTAAATTTCTGCCGGGCTTGCATTTAAATAAATTTAGGCAAAGGTACTGATTATTTGTCTATTCTATTGGTAGATTTTCTTTTTATCAATATAGGGTCAAGAACAATCTGTTCGATTGCTTCGTATGGACTTTTTTGTTTGACCATTTTCAGAAAGAGCTTGGCACATTCTTCGCCCATTTTGTTGGCCTGCTGGTCGATACTTGACAGTGTGGGGGTGATAAAGGAAGAAAAGGTCTGGTTTGCAAAACCGATCACACCAGTTGTTGGAATAGCAATATTTGCAGTTTTTAATGCTTGTATTATCCCGACAGCTGTAAAGTCATCGCCACCAATAAAGGCGTCCGGTTGGATTGCAGATTTCAGAATCTGTTCGGTACCTTTTATGCCGGCTTCAATGGATAAGTCGCCGCGAATGATAAAGTCTTCCTGCAGGGGAATCTTCGCGTCTTTTAGGGCGGCTTCGAAACCATGGAAGCGATCCTGAAAAATCGCTATTTCTTTATCCGTTGTGATAAAGGCAATATTTTTGTAGCCCTGTTCAAGTAAATGCTGTGTTGCGAGGTAGCCTGCTTTAAAATCATCAAGTTTGACCACGGGAGCAGGAATATTTTTATGCGTACGGTCAAAAATAACCAGACATTTGCGCTGATTGATCACTTCCTGAAAATGCTGGGTTTCCTGCGTTTCCAGCGACAACGAAGCAATAATGCCATCCACCTGGGCTTCCAGTAAAGTCTTCACGCCATTAACTTCATCCTCAAAAGATTCATTCGATTGATAAAGCAATAGACTATAATTGTGTTTTTTTAACTCTTTTTCAATACTATGTACCGCCTCTGCAAAAAAATGAATTTGCATGGTCGGTACGATGACTCCAATTGTATTGGACTTGCCCGAGGAAAGGGAGGAAGCTAGCTTATTGACACTATAATTTAATTCCTTTGCTTTGTCAAGCACAAGCTTGCGTGTCGCCTCGCTGATCGTAGGCACATTGTTCAATGCGCGCGATACCGTAGAGACTGTCACTCCAAGCGCACGGGCAATATCGTAAATTGTCGTTTTTTTATTCACGCTCCAAAGTAAATAATTTTATTTAATATTTTGATAATTCAGAAACATATCCTACTTTTATGCAACCGGTTGCAATGTTTGTTTCCGCCTTTGTTTTAAAATAACCAGTTTCAATTAATTACCATGTATTTATTAGGTATAGACGTAGGTACTTCTTCCGTAAAGGTTTCGATTGTTGAGGCATCATCGCAACGCAAGGTTTGCTCGGTGCAATATCCGGACGTAGAAGCTCCCATTATAACGGTGGAGCCCAATTGGGCTGAACAAAACCCGCTCGATTGGTGGGACTACTTTAAACAGGCTTTATTGAAGGCAAATGCGTTAGGGTTATACGATCCCAAAGCGATTTCCGCCATTGGTATTGCCTATCAGATGCACGGCTTAGTTATCGTCGATAAAGATCAGAACGTGTTGCGAAATGCAATTATCTGGTGCGATAGCAGGGCTGTAGAAATAGGGAATGCTGCTTTCGATGAAATCGGAAGATCTTTTAATCTGAGCCATCACTTGAATTCTCCGGGGAATTTTACGGCGTCTAAGCTGGCTTGGGTGAAGGCTAATGAACCGGCGATCTATGAAAAAATAGATAAGATCATGCTGCCGGGCGATTTTATCGCCATGAAACTCTCGGGACAGGTAACAACTTCCATATCAGCCTTGTCTGAGGGAATATTTTGGGATTTCAAAAACAATAAGCTGTCGGATACCATCATGGATTATTATGGCTTTGAGGATCATCTTATTCCTGAGATCTTACCGGTGTTTTCGACGCATGGACAGATTAAAACAGCTGTTGCCGAGGAGCTTGGCCTCTCCGGCACGGTGACTATCAATTATAAAGCTGGTGATCAGCCCAACAATGCACTTTCCCTCAATGTCCTTCAACCTGGCGAAGTTGCCGCGACCGCGGGTACTTCAGGGGTTATCTATGGGGTGAGCGACCAGTTGATTGCAGACCGTGAATCGCGCGTCAATACATTTGCACACGTCAATTATCGCGAGGATGATATCCGTACAGGGGTTTTGCTCTGTATCAATGGGACCGGTATTATGAATAGTTGGGGCAGAAGGTTACTGGGGCGTGATTTATCCTATGAACAGATTAATGCGCTGGCCGGAGCATCACCTATTGGTAGCAAAGGATTGCAGGTTGTCCCATTCGGCAATGGCGCCGAACGCATGCTCAATAACCAAACAGTGGGGGCATCAATTACAGCGATAGATTTGAACAGACATGAGACAAGCGATATTTTACGCGCTATACAGGAAGGGATTGCCTATGCCTTCCGCTATGGCCTGGATATCATGCGTGAAAACAATTTGTATCCAAATATGATTCGTGCGGGGTATGCAAATTTATTCTTGAGCTCCGTTTTTAGGGAGTCATTTGTGGGGGCAACAAACGTTCCTGTGGAGATCTTCAATCACGACGGGAGTATTGGAGCCGCTCTTGGAGCCGGTATAGGGAGTGGCTATTATGCAGACTTTACAGAAGCATTTCGTTCGTTGAAGCCTGTGTATACTGTCGAACCGCAATTTGTAGCGCAATATGAGGAGCATTATCAGCAATGGAAGGAAGTATTAAACAAACAAATAAATAAAAAATAAGATGAATATTATCAAAGGGAAAAAGGAATTTTTCAAAGGCATTGGTCAAATTCAATTCGAAGGAAAAGACAGTACAAATCCATTGGCTTTCCGTTATTACAATCCAAAACAGCTTGTTGCTGGCAAGACCATGGAAGAGTATTTTAAGTTCGCCTGTTCGTATTGGCATTCGTTCAATGGTAACGGTTCGGATCCATTTGGCGGACCCACACATCAATTTCCGTGGGATGAAAGCAGTGATGTGATCACTAGGGCAAAAGATAAAATGGATGCAGCATTCGAATTTATCAGTAAAATAAACATTCCCTATTACTGCTTCCATGATGTCGATTTGGTTGACTATTCGGATAATGTTGTTGAAAATGAAAAACGCCTTTCCACGATTGTTGATTATGCGAAGGAAAAACAACAGGAAAGCGGAATAAAATTGCTTTGGGGTACAGCCAATCTTTTTAGCCATAAACGCTATATGAATGGTGCCGCAACGAATCCGGATTTTCATGTCCTTGCACACGGTGGTGCTCAGGTAAAGGCAGCATTGGACGCAACGATCGCACTCGGTGGTGAAAACTATGTGTTCTGGGGTGGAAGAGAAGGGTATATGAGCCTTTTAAACACCAACATGAAGCGTGAGCAGGAACATCTTGCACAGTTTTTACATATGGCGAAGGATTATGCCCGTAAAAATGGTTTTAAAGGAACTTTCTTTATTGAGCCTAAACCATGTGAGCCTACAAAACATCAATATGACTATGACGCGGCTACCGTGCTGGGCTTTCTACGTCAGTACAATCTTTTGGATGACTTTAAATTAAATTTAGAGGTAAATCATGCTACTTTGGCCGGACATACTTTTCAACACGAGTTACAGGTCGCTGTAGATGCAGGTAAATTGGGTTCGATTGATGCCAACCGCGGTGATTATCAAAATGGATGGGATACGGATCAATTTCCGAATGATATCAATGAATTGACCGAAGCCATGTTGATTATTTTAGAAGGTGGTGGATTCCAAGGTGGAGGTGTGAATTTTGATGCCAAAATCCGTCGGAATTCGACAGATCCCGAAGATTTGTTTTATGCACATATCGGTGGTATGGATATTTTTGCACGCGCACTTCTTACCGCAGCGCATATTCTCGAAGATTCGGATTATAAAAAAATACGGGCGGATCGCTATGCTTCTTTTGATAAAGGCCATGGCGCATCATTCGAAGAGCGGACCTTAACGTTGGAGAACTTAAGGGATTTAGCGGTAGAATTGGGAGAGCCCAAAACGATTAGTGGTAAGCAGGAGTATTTAGAAAATTTGGTCAATAGATATATATAGTTCTAAAAATATTTCTATATTAGGCGATCAAATTAAACCAATTACCAATACATGAATAATTATTTAAGCACAAAAGATTACATCGTTTTCCTGATATACTTTGTTATTGTGGCAGGTTACGGATTATGGGTGTATTATCGCAAAAAATCTGAATCTGTAGGTTCGAAAGACTATTTCTTGGCTGAGGGGTCTCTAACTTGGTGGGCTATTGGAGCCTCACTTATTGCATCCAATATTTCGGCCGAGCAATTTATCGGAATGAGCGGTTCCGGATTTAAGATGGGATTGGCCATTGCGACTTACGAGTGGATGGCTGCTATCACACTGATTGTGGTTGCGGTATTTTTTATCCCGGTATATTTAAAGAACAAGATCTTTACGATGCCACAGTTTCTCCATAAACGGTATAATGGAACTGTAGCGATGATCATGGCCGTTTTCTGGTTATTGTTGTATGTTGTCGTTAATTTGACATCCATCCTCTATTTGGGAGCCATTGCGGTCAGCAGCATTTCCGGTATCAGTCTGGAAGCCTGTATGTATGCCATTGCGATTTTTGCGGTGATCATTACATTGGGGGGGATGAAAGTAATCGGCTATACAGATATTATTCAGGTTTTCTTTCTGGTATTGGGTGGTTTGGCGACCACTTACCTGGCCTTGAACCTCGTTTCAGAGCACTATGGTGGCTCAGGAGTATTGGAAGGCTATCATTTGATGACCGAAAAAGCTTCCGACCACTTCCATATGATTCTGGATCGTAAAAACGAGAACTATCTCGATTTACCTGGGCTAACCGTATTGATCGGGGGGATGTGGATCGTTAATTTGAACTACTGGGGATGTAATCAATACATCACGCAACGCGCACTTGGAGCAGATTTGAAAACCGCGAGAAACGGTATCTTGTTTGCAGCATTTCTGAAGTTATTAATGCCTATTATTGTGGTGTTGCCAGGTATTGCAGCTTATGTCATGTGGAAAGATGGCCTGTTCCAGAATGAAATGATGCAACATGGAGAGGTAAATCCGGATCATGCTTACCCAGTTTTATTGAATTTATTGCCAGCTGGTTTGAAGGGACTGTCGTTTGCAGCCTTGACAGCGGCGGTGGTTGCTTCTTTGGCAGGTAAAGCAAACAGTATCGCAACAATCTTCTCCTTGGATATTTATAAAAAAGTATTTAATACAGAAGCATCGGACAAGAAATTGGTCAACATCGGCAAGCTAACTGTTGTGGTAGCCATGATTTTGGGCGTGCTGATTGCGCCACATTTGGGTATTGATAAAAAAGGTGGATTCCAATATATTCAGGAATATACAGGTTTTGTATCTCCAGGTATTTTTGCGATGTTCATTTTAGGATTCTTCTGGAAAAAAGCAACTTCAAATGCCGCTTTGTTTGCGACAATTGGAGGTTTTATTTTCTCCATCATCTTCAAAAAATTGCCGGATTGGGTCGATCTGTCATTCTTGTCATCGACAGGTTTCTCTGTTCCGAATCCAACAACAGGAGTGTACGAAATTCCATTTTTGGATAGAATGGGGTTTGTTTTCGTGATTTGTGTCATCGGTATGATTCTCATCAGTATTATCGACAATAAGCGTGGTGTCGTGCCAGCTGGATTGGAAGTTGATACCACGATGTTTAAACCACACCGGGCGTTTTTGGTTATCGCATTGATCGTAGCGCTATTGGTTACAGCCTTATATTCTATTTATTGGTAAACCAAGAGCAAATAAGATTTGAAAAACTCCTATCAATCTCGGTTGATAGGAGTTTTTTGTTTGTTTTAAAAATACCTATCTTGGTTTTACTAAAACCATTGCTTAACGAAAGATTGCTGCTATGAAAAGAAGAAGTACCCTGCTACTGACGACGCTATTTGGATTACTTACTACCGGTATGCCGATGCTGAGTTCCGCTCAGCGTACACAGAAACCACCTTTGCATGGAAAACATTGGATGGCTATTACGGGCAAACCCTTGGCGGCAACAGCGGGTGCCCAACTATTCCAACAAGGCGGAAATGCGGTGGACGCTGCCTGTGCCATGCTCGCAGCAACCTGTACGATGTGGGATGTTTTGAGTTGGGGCGGAGAGACGCAGGCCTTAATTTATCATCCGAAATTAAAGAAGGTTATTGCCATAAATGCCTTAGGGGTAGCACCCAGTGGAGCGACAGTCGATTTTTTTAGGTCAAAGGGCTATGAATTTCCACCTGAATATGGCCCCCTTGCTGCGGTTACTCCGGGTACGCCCGGCGGATTGTGCTATATGTTGGCTCATTATGGAACGAAAAGTCTTGCAGAGGTATTGGCTCCTGCTCTTGAAATGGCTGCGGGTTATCCCATTGATGCACAAACAGCAACAAGTATAGAGCGGGGTAAAGACCGCATTAAAGAATGGCCCTACAGTAAAAAGGTGTTTTTAGTACATGAGGGTAAATCCTGGGAAGCTCCCGAGGCGGGAGAGGTTTTTGTACAGCAGGATCTGCATAAGACCCTGTCCAAATTGGTAGAAGCCGAAAAGAAGGCCCTAGCAGCGGGAAAAGACAGGAAGACCGCAATCATGGCTGCCTACGACCGGTTTTATACCGGCGATATTGCAGATGAATTTGTCCGCGGCAGTAAGGAGCAAGGTGGCTTAATCACGAAAGCAGACTTGGCCAATTGGAAACCTATTGAGGAGGAACCATTGCACGTCAATTATAAGGGCGTTGACGTGTATAAATTACAAGAATGGACACAGGGTCCAGCCATGCTACAGAGTCTGCAGATGCTGAAAAACTTTGATCTAAAGACCATGGGATATAATTCCGCTTCTTATATTCATACACTCTATCAGGTTATGAACTTAGCCTTTGCCGATCGGGATTTTTATTACGGTGATCCCTACGGTAAACCGAAGACACCTATTCAAGGCCTATTACATGAGTCTTATGCTAAGGCGAGAGCTGCAACAATTGACCTTAAGCGAAATAACCCGAATGTACTTCCCGGAGATCCTTATCCCTATGAAGGAAAGCAGAATCCTTATCTTCCGTTACTTGAGCAGCGCAAGAAGGAGTTTACACCACATGCGGAGCTGAAAAACGATTTTGTTCCCAAACATGACGCGCGCTCAGGTTCGTCCCTAACGGAATTGCCAAAAACAGCTCTTTTGGCCTCTTTAGCGTTGGATAGTGCTTATGTTGACCGTTTATTGCGGGGAACCACAAGTGTTGAAGCGGCGGATGATGAAGGTTGGGTTGTTTCGATCACGCCGAGTGGAGGTTGGCTTCCTGCCTGTATTGCCGGGAATACCGGGGTGGGCATGAGTCAGCGCCTACAAAGTTTTGTCTTAGATTCGTTGATTAACCCGTTCAATGTGGTCGAGCCGGGCAAAAGACCGCGTGTAACGCTCACCCCTTCGATGGCTTTGAAAAACGGAAAACCTTACCTTTCTTTTGCCGTGCAGGGCGGAGATACTCAGGATCAGAATTTGCTGCAATTTTTCTTGAATATGGTCGAGTTTGGTATGACGCCACAACAAGCCAGCGAGGCGGCCAATATCAACAGTAATCAGCTTTGGCTATCGCTGGGAGGAACAAAGACCGATGATCGAAAACCGCGCTCAGGTAGCCTGCTATTGGACAAAAATACCGCTCCAGCAATTATTGAACAATTGAAGAAAATGGGGTATAGCATTCAGCTCGGCGATCGTACCAGTGGACCTATCAATGCGATTTATTTCGATCAGCAGCACCGTACACTTTGGGGCGGCAGTAGCAATAATGGGGAGGATTATGGCATCGGGTGGTAGAGTGTCATTAGCGTGCTGCTAGGCATTGGTTTTGTTATCTCCGTGGTATTTGTTATCTTACCTACTGATCTGAAACTGATTTTTGTTATGGAGGGCAGTGTTAATAAATATTCGTTTGTTTTTCAACCTGATGAAGCGGGTATTATTTTGGTAGACGGGTTGAAGCGGCGATTACGTGCATCGCTAGCCGAAGTATTCCCTGACAAAAACAAGGGCTGGTACCGGAGTTGTAATTCGAAGGCCCATGTGACCATATGCGCTTTAGAAGCGGACGAGCATAGGCTCGCCTCGGCCATTAATGTTTTGCAGGAGGCCTTGCGCTACGAACGCAGTCAGTATGTTTATTTTGATCATTTCTCCTCATTTACGGGTGGTGCCTTCTATATTGCACCGACGGTGCATGCGCGCAGTTACCTAAAGGACCGGGCGAGGAAGGTTGTTCAGACGCTAGCCGGGTTTGACTTGATTGAAATTAGTGACGAACCGCATATTTCGATTGGTCGGCAGTTGGAACCTGAGCGACTTGAGATCGCAAAAGAACGATTGCGGTCGGTCGATCTGAGCTTTATGTGTAAGGGGGTTCATGTACGGCAGTTTAAACCCGACCTAGGGCAGTACGAGGTCATCGATTTTATCCAATTTGGCAACCAATCAAAGGAAAATTCTGGCCAGTTGGTATTTAAATTCTAATTATATCGCGGTTTAATTGCCTAATAATGTAAAGCTTTTTATCTTTAAGGCTGACAATAGACGATATTGCACTTATAGTATTTTATGCATTACGACGAATCTCATCATAAATCCCTGTCTGATATCCATGAAAGTGTCGATGTCAATCAAGGGAAATCCAAATTTAAGAAGATACTAAGTTTCTTTGGGCCAGCCTACCTCATTAGCGTAGGATATATGGATCCGGGCAACTGGGCTACCGATCTCGCTGGAGGAAGCCAATTTGGCTATACCTTGATTTGGGTATTGTTGATGAGTAATATCATGGCGCTGGTGTTACAGAATTTATGTGCCCGTCTAGGTATTGTACGGGGGAAAGACCTTGCGCAGTGTAACAGAGAGACTTATCCCAAGCGGATGAATTTTGTGCTCTATGTCCTTGCTGAAATTGCAATTGCAGCCTGTGATCTGGCGGAGGTTTTGGGAATGGCAATCGGTCTTAACCTACTTTTTGGAATCGATTTGCTTTGGGGAGTCATGATCAGTTTTGCAGACACCTTCTTACTGCTCTATCTGCAGAAACTCGGGATGCGAAAAATGGAACTCTTTATCATTGGGCTGATCGCGCTTATTGGTATGTGTTTCATGGTAGAAATGTTTTTGGCGAAACCTGATTTTGCAGAGGTTGCCACTGGTTTTATACCGAGTATACCGAATAGCGCTGCATTATATATTGCCATAGGAATCATCGGTGCAACCGTCATGCCGCATAACCTGTATCTGCATTCGGCCCTGGTGCAAACGCGGAAAATTGACCGGAATGAGGTTTCTATCCGAAAATCGCTCAAGTACAACTTCTGGGATAGTGCCATCGCCTTAAACCTGGCATTTTTGGTGAACGCCGCGATTTTGATTCTTGCGGCATCTGTTTTTCATAAGAACGGCATGCATGACGTGGCCGAACTTGAAGATGCTTACCACCTATTGGGCAACCTTCTAGGGACGGAATGGGCTTCAAAATTGTTTGCTGTTGCCTTGATTCTTGCCGGACAGAGCTCAACGGTGACGGGAACCTTAGCCGGCCAGATTGTGATGGAGGGATACCTTCGCTTGCGGATTAGTCCGACCTTGCGGAGGATTATAACGCGGCTTTTGGCTATTATCCCGGCTGTATTGGTGATACTCATTTCGGGTGAAGGCCGTGTCGGACAGCTACTGATCTTTAGTCAGGTGATCTTGAGTATGCAGCTGGCTTTTGCTGTCATTCCATTGATCCACTTTGTAAGTGATAAAGTCAAGATGGGTGACTTTGCTATTAAGCCACTCACAAAAGTAGTGGCCTGGTTGATAGCGACCATTATTGCAGTGTTGAATCTTAAGCTGGTCTACGATGAAGTTGTTGGCTGGATTGGCGAAGCCAATAATATTGTAGTAACCGTATTGTTGGTTGTGGGAGCGATGGGCTTATTCGCCTTGCTTGTCATGACGGTATTATATCCCATTTTACTCAAATCGAAACCAACGGAGTTGGAGGTTCACCCACCATTTGAGGCATTGCATTTTGAAGATAAAGGCTCTTTTAAGAAAGTTGTGATTGCGTTGGATTTTTCGAATTCTGATCAGAAAGTGATCCAATATGCACTACAGCTTTCACATAAGGATACTACTTTTGTGGTTGTACATATTGTTGAAAGTGCATCGGTAAAATATACCGGAGATTCGACGGACGATTTTGAATCGCGTCAGGATTTGGAACGCCTGAAATTGTATGCAGACTTCCTCTTGTCGAAAGGTCATCAGACAGAATATGAATTAGGATACAATAACCGGATCAAGTGCATTGCTGAAATTTGTGAAAAATATAAAGCCGATCTCTTGGTTGTGGGAAGTCATGGACATAGTGGTGTGAAGGATTTTGTTTTTGGTGAGACGGTCAACAAGCTAAGGCATGCGGTGAAAGTACCTGTTTTTATCGCTCAATAGGTTCTCAGTGACTATCTCAAAGAGTCTCTGTCTATTCACTGTAATTTTATTGCGGAAAAAGTGAGCGGGGCGATCGCTAAGTGCTAAATAATTCTTATTTTTGCGACATCAAATCAAGATATGAGCGACGCTATTAAACACGAGTGCGGAATCGCACTAATTCGCCTGTTAAAACCCTTATCTTATTATCAGGAAAAATATGGTACGCCATTTTATGGCATCAACAAATTGTACCTATTAATGGAAAAACAGCACAACCGTGGACAAGACGGTGCTGGAATTGCAACCATTAAATTTGATGTTAAACCTGGAAATCGTTACATTTCGCGTTACAGAGCAATGGGCTCAACTGCTGTGGCAGACATATTCGAATATGTACAGAAAAAATTTGCTTCTGTTCAGAAGGCATTTCCAGAGGAGTCAAAAGATACGCAATGGTTAAAAGATAATGTAAGTTTTACGGGAGAAGTACTTTTAGGACATTTGCGCTATGGTACGCATGGAAAGAACAGTATCGAAAGCTGTCACCCATTTTTAAGACAAAACAATTGGATGTCTCGTAATTTGGTGGTAGCGGGTAACTTCAACATGACCAATGTGGACGAATTGTTGCAACAATTATATGAGTTGGGACAACATCCAAAAGAAAAAGCGGATACCGTTACCGTTTTGGAAAAAATTGGCCATTTCTTGGATGATGAGAACCAGGATCTTTTCGATCAGTTCAAAAAAGAAGGTCATTCTAATATTGAGATCAGCTCGCTGATTGCAAAAAATATTGATGTTGCCAAAATATTGAAGCGTTCGGCCAAAACTTGGGATGGTGGTTACACTATTGCGGGTATCTTTGGTCATGGTGATGCTTTTGTGATGCGCGACCCGGCAGGTATTCGTCCGGCGTTTTATTATCAGGATGAGGAGATCTTGGTGGTCGCATCAGAAAGACCTGTCATCCAAACGGCATTCAATATTCCTATTGGTGCTGTGAAGGAAATTAAACCAGGCCATGCCCTGATTGCCAAAAAAGATGGTACTGTATCCCAAGAGATGTTTAGACAGCCCGTAGAACAACGTTCTTGTTCTTTCGAACGAATTTACTTCTCACGTGGGTCGGATGCTGATATCTATCAAGAACGTAAAGAATTAGGACGATTACTGGTACCTCAGGTATTGGAGTCTGTCAAAAATAACATCAAAAACACCGTATTCTCCTTTATTCCAAATACAGCTGAAGTATCTTACTATGGCCTAATGGATGGTATCAATGCGTACGTTCGGGATTTTCAAAAAGAGACGCTATTAAATCGTTCAGAAAAGATTTCTGATGAGGAGTTAGATGAAATCTTGAGTATCAAACCTCGTTTTGAAAAACTCAATGTAAAGGATGCTAAACTGCGTACCTTCATTACACAAGATGCGGACCGTACCGATATGGTACAACACGTATACGATACAACTTACGGTATTGTAAAAGATCATGAAGATACCATCGTTGCCATTGATGATTCGATCGTTAGGGGAACAACGTTGAAACAAAGTATCTTGACGATCCTGGATCGTTTGAATCCGAAAAAAATTGTGATTGTTTCTTCTGCTCCGCAGATTCGTTACCCAGATTGTTACGGTATTGATATGTCACGTATGGGTGAGTTTGTCGCATTCGAAGCCGCAATTAATCTCCTCAAACAACGTGGTATGGCACATATTATTGATGAAGTTTATCAAAAATGTGTGTTGTCAATGACCCAAGATGTTAATGAGATCGAGAATTATGTTAAAGCGATCTACGCACCGTTTACGGATGAAGAGATCTCAGAAGAAATTGCTCGTATTGTAAGACCTCACCACCTAAAAGCAGAGCTTGAAGTAGTTTACCAAACATTGGATAATTTACACAAAGCTTGTCCGGATCATAAAGGTGATTGGTACTTCTCGGGTGATTATCCTACACCTGGAGGAAACAAGGTCGTCAACAAAGCGTATATGAACTGGATTGAGGGAAAAAATGTGAGAGCATATTTTAGTAATTAAGTTCAAAAAATATCATAGGAAGGGATGCATTTATGCATCCCTTTTTTTTATATTCGTAGGAATAATTTTGACGTCCTAAATTGAACAGCCAATTAAACGCAAAGGGAATTACTGTCCGTAAATATCGCTATCATGAAAAATATTTTTAAAAGCCTCTATTTTCAGGTTGTGTTGGGTATACTTGTGGGGATCCTCTGCGGAATCTATTATCCGGATTTTGCGGTTAAGTTAAAACCCTTGGGTGACGCTTTTATTAAACTGATCAAGATGGTTATTGCACCTTTGATTTTCAGTTCCATCGTGATCGGTATAGCTGGGATGCAGGATACGAAAAAAGTGGGAAAAATTGGTTTAACTTCTATTATCTATTTCGAGATTATGACCACGATCGCCTTGATTATCGGTCTGGTCTTTGTAAATTTAATACAGCCAGGTACCGGGATGAATGCCGATCCGGCCAGTCTTGATGTATCTTCGGTATCCCATTACATCTCAGAATCCAAGGAACCACATAGTTTTATGGACTTTATCATAGGGATTATTCCGGGCAATGTGATTGCCGCAGTAGCTTCGGACAATATGTTGCAGGTACTCGTTTTCGCGGTGTTGTTTGGGATAGGGATGACAAAAATCGGGCAGAAAGCTTCTGAGCCTGTCCTCCATGTATTACAGTCGTTTCTCAAGGTTCTTTTCTCTATTATCAAAATGATCATGTACCTGGCGCCCATCGGAGCAATGGGGGCAATGGGTTTTACGATCGGTAAGTTCGGGATCCAGGCCCTATCCAAATTGGGTATGCTGATGTTGAGTTTCTACCTAACCTGTTTTATTTTCGTGATCATCGTGATCGGAGCTGTATTGCATTTTTATCTCAAGGTCAATGTTTTTAAGTTTTTAAAATACATCAAGGAAGAAATTCTGATTGTATTGGGGACTTCCTCTTCAGAGTCTGCATTGCCGGGTATCATGCAGAAGATGGAAGATGCGGGCTGTGCCAAACCTGTTGTGGGTCTAGTTATTCCAACGGGGTATTCTTTCAATCTGGATGGAACAAGTATCTATCTGACCATGGCAGCGGTTTTTATATCGCAGGCCCTCAACATGCATCTCAGTTTGGAACAGGAAATTACCTTATTACTGGTGTTGCTATTGACGTCCAAAGGTGCCGCGGGTGTCACAGGAAGCGGTTTTGTTACCCTTGCCGCTACCTTGCCTGTGGTTGGTCATGTACCGGTGGAATCTGTCGCATTGATCTTTGGTGTGGATCGTTTTATGAGTGAAGCAAGGGCGATAACCAATTTGATCGGAAATTCAGCGGCAACGCTGGTCATTTCAAAATATGAAAATAGTTTGGACGAGGATCTTTTGCATGAAAAGCTGGGATCTAAACGATGATATCCACACTTAAAGGCGAATGATAAGAGAAGCTTACTTCAACTCAAAGAAGGTGTCCGGAAAGTCAGCTCAGACCGTTTAAGAATAGCTGATCAGATGAGGGGGTGCGTACCATCTGTAAGGGGAATCCCTATAAATTGTATAATAAAGGGGCTATCCCGAAAAAATGGATAGCCCCTTGTTGTTCAACACCTTTGGAGTATCTGTTAACTCTCTTTTTTTGTGTCTTCGATATTTTGCGTGAGGTCAATGGCGCCACTTACTTTTTCTTCCAGTAATGCGAGTTTGATGACCTGAGACATTTCAGTCACATAATGGAAGTCCATGTCTTTGATGTAATCTTCCTTGATCTCCAGGATATCTTTCTCGTTCGACTTACAAAGGATAATATCTTTAATGTTCGCGCGTTTTGCAGCAAGAATTTTCTCCTTAATACCGCCAACAGGCAATACCTTTCCACGCAACGTAATTTCACCTGTCATGGCTAGTTTCTCCTTCACTTTACGTTGGGTAAACAGCGATGTCAGTGCGGTGAGCATCGTTATACCAGCGGAAGGACCGTCTTTTGGAATGGCGCCTGCAGGAACGTGAATATGGATATCCCAATGGTCGAAAACACGATAGTTAATGCCGAAATCCGAAGCGTGGGCTTTCAGGTAGGCTAGTGCAATCGACGCAGATTCTTTCATGACATCACCCAAATTACCGGTCAGGCTCAAACGTCCTTTTCCTGGGCTCAGTGAAGATTCTATAAATAAGATATCACCACCTACGGAAGTCCAGGCCAAGCCCGTTACGACACCGGCAACATTGTTATTTTCGTAGATGTCCTTATCAAATATTGGAGCACCTAGGATATCGAGTAGATCTTGTTCGTTGATACTCGGACTGTAGTCCTTTTCCATGACGATACGTGTTGCAATACCACGTACGACGGAACCGATCTTTTTTTCTAATCCGCGGACGCCAGATTCACGTGTGTAATCCTCTATAATCTGTTCGATAATCTTCGCTTTTAACGAGACATCTTTGGATGCCATGCCATGCATTTCGCGTTGTTTTGGCAAAAGGTGTTTTTTCGCGATTTCGATTTTTTCCTCGATGGTATAGCCATTCACTTCGATAATTTCCATCCGATCCAAGAGCGCAGGTTGAATAGAACTCAAAGAATTGGCTGTCGCAATAAACATCACTTTGGAAAGGTCGAACTCCATTTCCACGTAATGATCATAGAAGTGCGTATTTTGTTCCGGATCTAACACCTCCAATAAGGCTGAAGAAGGATCTCCTTTAAAATCTGCACTCATTTTATCGATTTCGTCCAGAATAAAAACCGGATTTGCTGCCCCCGCTTTTTTCAAGGACTGAATGATACGGCCCGGCATTGCGCCGATATAGGTTTTGCGGTGTCCTCTGATTTCTGCTTCATCGCGTACACCACCCAAAGCCATACGGGTATATTTGCGTCCTAAAGCTTTGGCAATGGATCTTCCCAAGGAGGTTTTACCCACTCCCGGAGGGCCTACCAAACAAAGAATAGGTGCTTTCATATCATTTTTTAATTTCAATACCGCAAGGTATTCAATGATACGTTTTTTTACTTTCTCTAGTCCGTAGTGATCTTTATCGAGCACTTTTTGTGCTTTGTTTAGATCAAAATTGTCTTTTGTTGTTTCATTCCAAGGTAGATCTAGCAAAAGCTCCAGGTAATTGAGCTGTACCGAATAATCTGCAGCAGCAGGATTGATCCGCGATAGCTTTTCGAGTTCCTTTGTGAAATGTTTTTCTACATCAACATTCCATTTCTTTTTCTTACCCCGTTTTTTAAGCTCTTCCAGTTCAAGATCAGGGGTATTGCCACCAAGTTCTTCCTGAATAGTTTTAAGCTGTTGGTTCAGGAAATAGTCACGTTGTTGCTTGTCAAGGTCGACACGTACTTTATTCTGAATCTGGTGCTTTAATTCCAGCATCTGGATTTCAGTGGTCAACAGCTCCAGTAAAAGTTTGGCCCGGTTCTCCACTTTGGGTATCTGAAGCAGTTCTTGTTTTCTGATCATTTCGACATTGATATTTGACGAAATGAAGTTGATCAGAAACGAGGGGCTTTCAATATTTTTGATGGCTATACCAGCTTCACTCGGCAAGTTTGGCGACAGTTGAATAATCTGCAGCGCCATTTCTTTTAAGGTAGAAATTGTCGCCTTAAAGTGCTTGCTCATCTTCGGTTTCGCTTCGTTGAATTTCTCCACACGCGCCTTTAGATAAGGTTCGGTTTCGACAATTTCCAACAAGTTGAACCGCTGTTTTCCTTGGATAATGACGGTGGTATTACCATCAGGCATTTGGAGTACCTTAATGATATGAGCTACAGTGCCCACTTTATTTAGTTCTTCAAATCCTGGGTCCTCTACAGTCATATCCTTCTGAGAAACAACACCAATAGTTTTGCTGCCTTTATAGGCTTCTTTGACTAATTTGATGGATTTATCTCGACCTACGGTAATCGGAATGACAACACCGGGAAATAATACGGTATTACGTAAAGGCAAAATAGACAATGCTTCTGGAATTTCAGCATTCGCCATATTATCTTCATCCTCTTGTGTAAGTAAAGGGAAGAATTCGGTATCCTCTGCAACGATTGGAATTGCTTGACTGAAATCAAAAGTTTCGAATTTGCTCATAGTATTTATTTTGTGTATTTGGCAGTCGCTGACATGTTGACGGCTGACTTTCAAATTTTAAGCTTCTAGTATTGTTTCCCCTGTATTGCAAGCGGAGTGCCAATTGCTAAAAGTGAGCAAAATTACAAATCTATTTTCTAGAATAGGAAAAAAAGGCAGGTTAAATAAAATTTATCTGCCATTTGTTGGAGAAATAGGCATAATAATTGTAATATTGGAATGTGAAAGGGCACCGATGGCAGTTCTTGCGTTTAAAGAAATCAATCGGCGGTTTTTTTCAATAATGTAGAAACGATCACAAGTGATCATTAACGAGTGAATATAAAAACGTAACTATTTAGATATGAATTTAAAATCATTTAAATTGGGTTTGTTTACTGGGGTTTTTGCCTTAGTTGCTTTTAGCGCGAATGCACAACAACAACAACAACAAAAACAGGCTGAGCATAGCAACGCTAATGTGAGAATGGGGCAGAAAGCTCTTTTGGATGGTGATTTCAAGAATGCAGAATCATACTTGACAAAGGCCCTACCTCAGGAAGGGAAAGATCCGGATGTATTATACATGTTGGGGTATTCTCAATTTCAGAATGGTGACTATAAAAAATCAGCGGAGACTTTTGGGAAAGTAGTTGCATTGAACGGTAAAAATGCAAATGCTTTATACTTCAAAGCGAAAGCAACAAATAATCTTGCTACTCAATCCACCAATAAAACATCTGTTGCCAACAAAGAGCAGTTGTTAAAAGTTGCTATTGAGGATTATTCAAAAGCAATTGCCATTACGCCGACTGATTCGAAATTTTATCAAAATAGAGCAATCGCCAATCGCGACTTAGGTATCTTGATCGGAACAGCGGGTACGCCGAATTACAATAAGGCAATGGCAACTGACGCTTATAACAATGCAATCAAGGATTATGAAAAAGTGTTGAGCTTTGATGCATCGAAGAAAGATATTCAAACTGAAATCAAAAAAGCAAAAGTATATAGAGATAACTTGAAATAGTATCACTATAAAAAGAATAGAAAAGGGAATGCCAGCTGGTTTTCCCTTTTTTTTGTGCCTGTTAGAAATCTGTATGTTAGCAATGAGCTGCTTTTCATTTTTAAGGCGGTAATTTCAGCAGTCTTTGTTTGTAAATTTCAAACGAAATATGTGCTGATGCTGTTCTATTTCTAAATCAAATAAGTTAGATATGGAAACGAATCGATTGTCAAACGAAATGCAGCAAATTTTAATCAATCAGATGACAAAGGAAGCTGAGGCAGCACAGATTTATTTGGCGTTGGGGGTGTGGGCAGATGATCAGGGGTATGGTGGTATCGCCAATTTTCTGTATAGACATGCCCAGGAAGAGCGAAACCACATGACGAAGATTATGGGGTATATTTTGGAAAGAGGTGGCCGCCCGAGAATACAAGCTATCGCAGAGCCGCCAGCAGACCCGCAATCATTGACCGAATGCTTTAATCGCGTTTTTAAACACGAAGTAGATAATACGGAAGCGATCTATAACATTGTCAATTTGGCGTTGGCGGAAAAGGACTGGGCGACATGGAACTTTGCGCAGTGGTTTGTTAAGGAGCAGATCGAGGAAGAGAAGTTAGCATTGGAATTGATTGATAAATTGAAAATCGCCGGTGGTGACCGCGCATCAGATGAATCCTTGTTCGCGTTGGATTCCTCGTTGGAAGCGATGCCCGACGAAGTGGCTTTGGCAAGGGAAGCAACGGCAGATGATCCCAAATAATTGTAAAATAGAAGAAGGCAGGATCGTAGATCCTGCCTTCTTCTATTTTACTGTGTACTAATCTTAATCGACTCGTTTGTGCTAAGCTAAATTTACTTTATGCGCAATGGCATATACACACCGAAAGTGATATTTCTACCCATATTATAGACACCAAAGCTCGTGTCTTCTTGTGAAAGACGTCCTGGGCGCAATCGGCTCAGTGCATCGTAATAACGTTTGTTGGTCAAGTTTGACGCTGCTGCAAATACTTTGAGCTGTTGCGATCCGAGATGTAATGTTGTACCGATCCCTGCGTTCAATAAGGAATACGAGTTTGCTGGGGTTTCGAAGGTTTCATCAATGCGGTTCTGTTTGAGATAATTGTCCAGACCCACAGAAACGTAGAAAGCATTCAAGCCGCTAATCTTAGGCTCAAGCCGCAAGGTATTGTGTACAACACCAGCTGGAATCAATGCAAGCGGTCTGTTAAATGTATTGTTCTGTGCATGGGTATAGCTAAATGTATTATCCAGGTGTATCCAGTTCAACAAGTGAAAATTTAGGCTTCCTTCGACACCGTAAAGATTGGCGTTGACCTGGCCATAGCGGTATACGTCGTAGGTATGCGAATCGCCATCTTCACCCACCACAGTTTTGGTATCGCCTTTTGTTGTTGAGGCATAGATAAAGTTGTGGATATAATTTTCATAGATTCCGATACTTCCTGTGACGATGCTATGTCCAAACTCCAGCGTTGCATCCGCTTGGTAGCTTCGTTCAGGTTTCAGGTTTTCATTTCCCACTTCATAGCGGTAAGTCCCTTCGTGTACCCCGTTGGAGCCGAGTTCAGCGGGATTAGGGGCTCTGAAAGCCGAACCCGCATTTGCTTTGAAATTGAGGTCTTCGCTGAAAATATGGGTATAACCAAGCGCTCCGCTCACATTGCTGAAACTATTTTTAAAACCGGCGAACTGCTCTTCGTCTTCAATAAAGAGCTGTTTGCCTTTGTTGTTGACGTAGTCATAGCGTAATCCGACGTTAAAGGTATTTTCGCCCCAGGTTTTCTTTGCATAGCCAAAAGCGCCCAATTCCAACTGATCATAGGCTGGAATTAAGAATTCAACACCTTTATTTAAACTATGCTCCTGGCTAGCACTGATGCCAAATACATGTTGCCAGCCATTTTTTTCACTTAACGAATATTTTGCGTCAAGTGAATACGTATTCAGGTCAAAGAATAAGGAAGGCGTTGCTTCTTCGAGTTCCCGACGTTGATTTTTTTGATAGCCCAGATCAAGTTTTAAACTACCGGAACCGATGACAAAGTTATTGTTAAGAGCCAGTTTGTAATGACGGATGTCCTGCTTGGGGAAGTCCAAGGTACGGCTTTTTGAGTTGATGTAAAGCGGATCACCAGGTTCGGCATCGTAAAAGCCGATATTATTTTTCAGGTATGAGAAATTCAGGTGAGAGTAGCCCCATTGTTTGTTTAGCCCGAGCATACCACTGAAATTACTGTTGTTAAAACCACTATTTCCATATCGGCCTGCTGGCGTATTATACGAATAGGCATTTTGATAAGAACCACGGCCCCGCCATACAAAGCCATTTTCATTACCGGTAAGCATAACCGAACTATTGGTTAATCCGTTGTTGGTGGAGTAGCTGCTCAGTACTTCACCTTTAATTTGCCCTGCAGTAGGAACATTTGGTTCAAGCACATTGATTACACCGCCGATAGCATCAGAGCCGTACATTAAAGAGGCTGCACCACGTAAGACCTCCACGCGATCCGGTTGATTTTGATCGATCTCGATACCATGTTCATCACCCCATTGCTGTCCCATCTGTTTAACACCATCACTCACGGTGACGACTCGATTATAACCGAGTCCCCGTATAACAGGTTTTGAAATACCTTGTCCTGTTGTGATCTGGCTTAGCCCGGGAACTTGTCGGGCTAATGCATCAATCAGGTTCGTTGCATTTCCCTGCAGTTCATCTTTGGAAATGACAGCTACTGAAGTACTATTGCGACGGCTCTGTGAGGTAACCAATGTGCCCGTAACGACGACTTCATTGGTTTCAATAATACTTTCTGTTAGAGCGAAATCAAGGGAAAGATTTTCCGAAGTAAGATCAACGGCCTTGACAACGGACTGATAGCCCAAGAAACGGACTTCAACCAAATAGCGTCCACTTGAAGGAAGTGATTTGAAGCTGTAGTGACCTTGCTGGTCTGATGCGGTGCTCGAACGAAGCTGCTGCAGCGCTATTGTAGCGCCAGCAATAGGAAGATTCGTTTTTGCATCCGTTACTTTACCGCTGATTGTTGCGGCGAGAGCGGGAAATATGGAGAAATAAGTGGCAAGCATAAAAATGCAGCCTATAATTTTAAGTTTCATTTGTACGAATAATTTTTACGTATATAACATCAAGTAAAACAGCAGCCCAATAACTCATCGTATGAATTCTTGAGACTGTCGAGTTCTAAAAACTTGTATGAAGTCGTTTGTCGCAATAATGAGAAGAGTATATGAATGACATTATTGGACTTATGTAAAAATTAAGCGATGGGGGGACCACGATTGCCAGAAAGCAGTGATCGAATAATTTGATCTCCGGTGATAAACAGGCCAAATTCAACCTGCTGTGTCGGAAGTATTAATTCGTGCAGCGTAAAATGGAAAAGAATTTGTGGGTGTGAGTTTTGATCACAAATGGAGCACTTGGGATGATCCGTGTGGTGTTTTTTTGCAGGACTGTCTACGATACTGAGTGCAGTTTGCGTATGCGCATGGGTATACACAATGAACTGACCAATTAAGAAGGTCAATAAGAGCATTAATGCTGCGAATTTGTTCAATGAGATACCTTTCACGCTAAAACCACTATGTTTAAACCCACGTTTTCTCTTGAGTTATTTTGTTAATCAGCTCAAAGGTAAGGAAAATATAATACAAAGCAATTGTGTTGCATTTATTATTTTGAACCGATTATCGAAAGGATGTGATAGGGGATACCCGTCGGAACAAAAAAAAGTGTCTATCCGAAGATTGGATAGACACTTTGCATATGATCGATAAGGTTGTTTATTTTTTGGAAGGAATAAACTTGCCTTCAATTTCATATTGATTGGCATCCAAGCCTTGGACATCTTGCAGTTTGACAATTCGATAGAGCGAGTCGCTGTAATAGTCTAATGTTTCTTGACTATCGTATAAAGTATTTGTTATCTTTTTATCGATATGGATGTGTTTTACCTTTTCGTTTTTGTCAAACTCGATACGCAGTTTCTGTATCTGTAGTTCTTTCTTTTTAGCCGTAAATTCTGTTACACAGTCTACTGCTTTGACTTCATACAGTGATGGATCGAAGTTTTTACTAATGTCAGCGGCTTGAAAGGCGGAGAGTTCGTTTTTCCAATTGCCGATTTTTAGTTCGCGTGCTTCTTTCTCCCCATCTTTGTTGACAGATTTTAGAACCGAGGGGTTGAGTTGCTGAAGGCGGTTGACCTCGGCAGTAAAGAACGAATCAACAGAAAATATGTCTGAAGATTTTTGAGGACCTTTTGTCGCGGATGGAGATCCACAGCTCCAAAAAAGCAGCGCACTGCCCAGAAGAAGGAAAAGTGCGCTGCTACTATTTTTAAGTAAATTATTATTCTGATACCAATACATTTCCTGTCATTTCAACGGGGATATTGACGCCCAAAAGTTGTAAGACGGTTGGGGCAATATCACCTAATTTACCATCTGCTATTTTCTTATACTGATCGTCAATCAAGATACATGGAACCAAATTGGTTGTATGTGCCGTATTTGGCGATCCATCTTCATTGACCATAAACTCGGAGTTACCGTGGTCGGCCAAAATAATAAAGGAGTAACCATTTTTAAGGCCTGTCTCAACAACCGTTTTTGTACATTGATCAACAGTTTCCACTGCTTTTATAACAGCCTCAAAAACACCCGTGTGACCTACCATGTCAGGATTCGCAAAATTCAGGCAGATAAAATCGGGTTGAAGTGTTTCCATATCGTTGACGATAGCTTCAGTAATTCCTTGAGCAGACATCTCCGGTTGAAGATCGTAGGTCGCTACTTTTGGAGATGGAACCAACAGGCGGTTTTCACCTTCAAATTGCTGTTCACGACCTCCTGAAAAGAAAAATGTCACGTGCGGATATTTCTCTGTTTCGGCGATGCGCGTTTGCGTTTTATGATTTGCTTCCAACACTTCACCCAGGGTATTGGTCAAGTTATCTTTTTGGAAGACCACCCTGACATTATGGAATGTTTCATCGTAAGATGTCATGGTCACATAATATAGCTCTAATGGTTGTAGATCATATTCTGGAAAAGCCTTTTGTGTTAAAGCGATGGTAATCTCGCGGCCACGATCTGTTCTGAAGTTATAACAGAAGACCACATCACCTTCTTGGATTGTTGCTACCGGAGTACCGTTGGCGTCAACCAATGCGATTGGTTTCACAAACTCATCGGTTACACCTTCGTCGTATGATTTTTGGATCGATGCAACAAGGTCATTGGATTTTTCACCTTCCGCTTTTACTAAAAGATCGTATGCTAATTTTACACGTTCCCATCTGTTGTCGCGGTCCATGGCATAATATCGGCCGATTGCAGAGGCAAAAGTGCCCGTTGTCGTTTTTAAATAGTCTTGTAGGTCCCTGACATAGCCAATACCGGAGTTTGGATCTGTATCACGGCCATCTAAAAATGCATGTATAAATACCTGGTCACTTGTCAAGCCGGCCTGTTTTGCAGCATCACATAAGCCTTTTAAATGCTTTGTATGAGCGTGTACACCACCATCGGAAAGTAATCCGATAAGATGTACCTTTTTGTTATTTTCCAATGCATATTTAAAGGCATCTTGAATGATCGGATCCGAATTGAATACGCCGTCATTGACAGCTTTGTGAATACGTCCCAATTCTTGGTAGACGATTCTTCCGGCGCCAAGATTCATGTGACCAACCTCCGAGTTTCCCATTTGCCCCGCAGGTAATCCAACAGCTTCACCAGAAGCCTCTAAGCTCGAATTTGGATAAGCTTCTAATAAATGATCTAAAAATGGGGTGTTTGCAGCTTCAACTGCATTTGATTTATCATGTTTTCCATATCCTAGTCCGTCTAGGATCATGAGTGCAACTTTTTTCTTATTCATCGTATAACAAAGATAATCTTAATTTTAGAATCTATCAACGCATCTTAAAAAGTTCCCTTGTTAATCCCCAATAATTTTATAGGTTTGTGGCATAGTTTATGTTCGGTAAAAACCGGAGCTACCTAATGATTGATATGGATGATAGAAGCTGTTCTATAATATGTTGAGCTATATGAAATTTTTAAGCTATTGCGCATTTATACTTATTACTAGTCTTTTTGTACACACTGCGGCCTTGGGTCATTATTTAAGAGAAGTGAATAGGGAGGTAAAGGTCGTTTTACCAGGCGATGATGATTCTTTAGGAAGTATTTCGGAGGAACTGAAATCATATTTGAAAGAAGGCAATGCAAAAAATATGGCCAAGTATTTTGGTTCAAACTTAACCTTGTCTATTTTGGGGGAGAATGGGGTTTATACAAAATATCAGTCTGAAATCATGTTGGGTACATTTTTCAATCAGCACAAACCCAAAACTGTAAAATTAACGCAAGCCAGCAATGCCAACAATGGCTATCAATATTTTACATTTACATTATCAACGGAACAAGCCAACTACCGTGTCTTTATTAAGATCGGCGTAGGAAATAATAACCATTCGATTGAAGAGCTAAGAATCGACAAAAATTAAACCTGGTCCTAATTTTTTTATAAATCTATTTTTCGATTAAAGAATTATTCCACATCTTAGCCCAATAAATAGTATTATGGAGAAGGAAATCAAGGAATATTTGGCCCATTTTGTAAAACAGGCTGTCGCAGAAGATTTGGGTGATGGCGATCATACCTCACTTTCTACGATTGAAACTGGAGCACAAGGTGAAGCCAAATTGATTGTGAAGGATAATGGTGTTTTGGCCGGGATTGAAGTAGCACAGGCGATTATAGCTTATATTGACGATACGTTGACCTGTGAGGTATTTATCCAAGATGGAAGTCAGGTTAAAGTGGGTGATATTGCTTTTTATGTTAAAGGAAATATTCAAAGTATTTTGTTGGCCGAGCGTTTGGTGCTGAATGTTATGCAGCGTATGAGTGGCATTGCGACGACAACCCGAAAATATGTAGACCTTCTCAAAGGTACAGATACGAAAGTATTGGATACACGGAAAACGACACCATTGTTGCGTGTATTGGAGAAAGAAGCTGTTCGGATAGGCGGCGGCACCAATCATCGATTTGGCCTTTTTGATATGATTTTAATTAAGGACAATCATGTGGACTATAGTGGCGGTATTGTACCGGCTCTAAAGCGCGCAAATGATTACAGAAAAAGCCTAAATAAACCGATAGAAATAGAAATTGAAGTCCGAAATTTTGCGGAGCTTGATGAAGTTCTTAACTTTGGCGAAGTGGACCGGATCATGTTAGATAATTTTTCACCGCAAGATGTAGCCAAAGCTGTTCAGATTATTGACCATCGATTCAAGACAGAGGCCTCTGGGGGGATAACTTTTGACACGATTCGATCGTATGCGGAGGCCGGGGTAGATTATATTTCAGTAGGCGCTTTAACACATAGTGTAAAGAGCTTGGATCTTAGTCTGAAAGCCAAATTAATATAAGAACTAATTTAATTAATGATATCGATTTATTTAGTAACTGCAGTATTACTAGCTTATTTGTTTGGGTCCATACCTACAGCAGTATGGTTGGGACAGGCATTTTATGGCGTGGATGTGCGTGAGTATGGTAGCGGTAATGCTGGAGCAACTAACACCTTTCGCGTATTGGGCCCCAAAGCGGGATCGATCGTGATGTTTGTAGATATATTTAAAGGCTGGACAGCAACAAACCTGGCTTATTTAATCGAATTGGGGCAAAATACGAGCGATGTCCAATTTGTAAACTTTCAGTTGGCCTTAGGCGTTATTGCGGTATTAGGGCATTTATTTCCGGTATTTGCCGGATTTAGGGGCGGTAAAGGGGTAGCAACGCTTTGTGGGATGATCCTCGCCATTCATACACCTGCAGCCTTAGTATGTGTATCGGTGTTTATCATTATTTTGCTGACAACACATTATGTTTCGCTGGGGTCCATTTCAGCGGGATTTGCATTTCCCTTTAGTTTGGCCTTTATTTTTAAAACAACCATACCCTCTGTGCTGCTTTACGGCATAGCTATCTGTATTCTGTTGTTAATTACCCACCAAAAGAATATTGAGCGCTTGTTAAAGGGGCACGAATCCAAAATTTATCTCTTCAAGAAAAAGGCTAAGGAAAAAGAATAGGCACAATAATTGTATTTGCTAAGTACGATTTAAAAATTATTGTGAAATATCCATTTGGGAAGAGCGGAAACGCGATGAACATCGTTTGGATATTCCATATGACCATGGAAAGAAAAATATAGACATATGAACGGAATGTTAAAGTATTCGGCTATCGTATTAGCATGCGTAACACTGGCATCGGGGCTGTCAGGCTGTGCAACTTCAGCTGTTACCGGAAAAAAATATTTAAAATTAGTGAGTGCTGATCAGGTTAACCAGCAAGCAGCATTAGCTTATAAAGATTTTTTATCGAAGAATGGCGCTAAAGTGGTCACTGGAACTGCGGATGCGGCGATGGTAAAACGTGTTGGTAACAAGTTGGCAACAGCGGTTAATCAGTATTTGCAGAGTACAGGTCGCGCAAATCAATTTAACTTCAATTGGGAATTTAATTTGGTGAAGAGTGATGACGTGAATGCCTGGTGTATGCCTGGGGGTAAAGTTGCGGTATATACTGGAATATTACCAGTAACACGTACGGAAGCAGGTTTGGCAACCGTGATGGGACACGAGATAGCACATGCTATTGAAGAACATTCTGTGGCTCAGGCTTCGAATCAGATAGCGCTGCAATTGGGTGGACAGATTTTAGGTTCAGCTGCAGGCGTATCTGGAAACAGTACGCTTGGTGTTTTTAACAATCTTTATGGATTAGGAGGCAACTTGGCGCAACTGAAATTTTCGCGAAGCGACGAATCTGATGCGGATGCAGCAGGTTTGATCATTATGGCTTTGGCGGGTTACAATCCCAATGAAGCTGTAGATTTCTGGAAGCGTATGGCATCGGGTAGTCAAAAAGGGCAGCCAGAGTTTTTGAGTACCCACCCGAGTGATGAGCGACGGATTGCGGATATTCAGAAATTGATTCCAAACGCAATGAAATATTATAAAAAATAAGGAATCAATACGATAAAAAAAGCGGAGTATCCAAATGAATGAGATACTCCGCTTTTTTTTTACTTTATTTATGGCTGTATTATACCCCAGCAAAAGCGTCACTGATTCCGAGTACGACTCCAACGACCAATCCCATAAAATTGAACGCAATGGTAATAATGACCATGATTCCAATAAATTTATAGTGTTTTTTGAGCGCATCTAAGCATAATTCCAATTGGATGCTGTCACGGTTTGCTATTGCTTTTTTTGCTTTGGATCCAAAATTATACAGGAAATAGATGGGAAGGCAGAAGGAAGCAAGAAATAAAAGATAAAGTACACCAAAGGTGGATAAAGCTCCTGCTGTTACATATTCGTCGGCACCGAGTGATAATGCACTGGCACCGAAGATCAGGCTGACCATGGTTATGGCAGAAATGCCGATGAAAATAAAACAGACAATGGCCAGAAAGTTGGCCCATTTGGCCGCTGAAGCCAAGAAGGAGAGTCCTGCTGGAGACAGTTTAATGTCTGCAGGTTCTTGAAAAGAAGAATTTTGAATACCGTCTTCCATGAAGCATAAATTAATAGGTGTGCGAATTTCTGAAAAGTTCTCGGTTTTTGAAACATTTTTTATAGAAACCATCAGGCCTATAGAATCGTTTAGATTTTTTTGGTCAGAATAGGTTACAGTGGCTCAAATTTGACAAGGAACTGAGTTATTTAATAAAATTCTCGATTGACTGGAAATTAGCTAATTTTTTTTTAAAACTTAAATCTCAATTGGAAGAATGTTGTTACAAAAGAATTTTAGCGATTTGATGTGGAAAACTATTTTAGGTAGGTCCGTATAAGGGGATATGCTGGTTTAAAACATGTTATAACGTTTTTTTCGCTAATAAATTGTATGTTAATATAGTAATTTAGGACTGTATTTCATGAAGTATGTGTGGTTTAGTGTGTTAAGTTTATATTAAGTCCTTTGTAATTTAAAATCTCTTAGTAATTTTGCTTAACATTTTTTAACAAATCACATTATATGAAAAGATCTTTACTCTTTTTCGCTCTTGTTATGGCCAGCTATGGTGCTGTACAAGCTCAGGTTACGACAAGTAGCGTTACAGGTATTGTAAAAGAAGCAAACGGCAGTGTAACTTCGGGAGCAACAATTAAGGCAACGCACGTGCCGTCAGGAACTGTCTATTCTGGATCCTCGAATGCTGCAGGTCGTTTTAACCTACCAGCGATGCGTGTCGGTGGACCTTACAAAATTGAAGTAACCTATGTTGGACAAAATCCTATTGTTTATAATGATGTTTATATACAATTAGGTCAGCCTTATGTCTTAAATAGTACTTTTGGAAGTAATGAGACAGTTTTAGATGAGGTCACTGTAACTAGAACAGGCGGTTCTAAAAACTTGAAGACTGGTGCTGAAACTTCTATTTCAAGAAAACAGATGGAAAATTTACCAACTGTTTCTCGTTCAATTGAAGATTTTACTAGATTGACTCCGCAAGCTGATGTGAAAGGACAGTCTGTTTCAATTGGCGGTATGAATAATAGATTCAATCAGTTCACTATTGATGGAGCTGTTACAAATGATGTGTTTGGTCTTAATGCAAATGGTTTGAACGGTGGTGGTAGTGGTACAAATCCAATATCGTTAGATGCTATCGAACAGATGTCTGTTCAAGTTGCACCGTTCGATGTTCGCTCTAGTGGATTTGCTGGAGGTGGTATTTCGGCAGTAACAAAATCAGGTACAAATCAATTTCAGGGCTCGGTTTATCATTATTTTAGAAATCAGGATTTTACAGGAAAAACCCCAAAATCTTTGGTTAAAGATGGTGAAGAGAGAACTAAATTGGCAAACTTTTCTGAAAAAACATACGGTGTACGTTTGGGCGGGCCTATTGTAAAGGATAAGTTGTTTTTCTTTGTAAATTACGAACATACAAAAAATAATACGCCAGAAAATTATCCTGTAGGATCTTCAAGTTCAAATTTGTTAGAAGCTGATGCTCAACGTATCTATGATATCGCGTTAAGTAAATATAATTATGATGCGGGCTCTTACACTGATCTTGCAGATGAAAATACATCGAATAAAGTGATGACCCGCCTAGATTGGAATATTAATGAAAAAAATAAGCTTTCATTGCGGTACAACTATGTCGATGGGGTTGATGTGAGCAACACAAGAACACAATCTTCTTTGACTTTTGGTAATGGTGCAATATTAAAGGATTTTAAATCGAATACTTTAACTTTAGAATTAAGTAGTCGTATTAATAATTCATTGGCCAATAGTTTTATTGCAGGATATACTAGAGTAAGAGATGCTAGAAGTTATAAAGGACAATTGTTTCCAAATGTTCGAATTAATACAGCAAAAAATGGGACATATTATCTAGGTGTTGACCCATTCACTAATATTAATCAATTGGATCAAGATGTCTATACTTTGTCAAATAATTTAACATGGTATAAAGGGCTTCACACACTAACTTTTGGTACGCATAATGAGTTTTACAAAATGTATAATGCGTATACAGGGAATTCAAACGGGGCATTTGTATTTAGTGATTCCAAAGCCACTGATATAAACCCAGCTACAGGAAAAGCTTATACAGCAATCGAGAATTTTGAGCGTGGGATGGCCAACAGTATGCAATATGGATATAGTAATACCGATGATCCTCGTCAAGGTGCTAAATTTAATGCATTACAACTTGGGTTCTATGTTCAAGATGAGTATCAAATGCAAGACAATTTGAAAATTACGGCAGGTGTTCGGGTGGATATTCCTATCTATTTGGATAAACCAATGGAAAATACTGACTTTAACAACTCAATTTTGGCAAAGCAGTATAACGTAAAAACTAATCGTATGCCAAGCCCTGCATTGATGTTCTCTCCTCGAATTGGATTCAACTGGGATGTGAATAGAGATCGTTCAACCGTAGTACGTGGAGGAATGGGAATATTTACTTCTAGGGTTCCTTTTGTATGGGCTGCTGGAGCATTTACACAAAGCGGTGCACTATTAGGAGGAAATAACTTGGGTAATGGAACAGATGCTAATGTTCCTTTTATTAGCGACGTCAACAAATTGCCTAAATATAGCGGAGCAGTAACTCCATCAGGAAATATTACAGTACTTGATAAGAATTTGAAATTACCTCAAATCGCACGTTTCTCCGGTGGGGTAGATCAAGTATTACCATATGGAATTAAGGGGACATTAGAATTCCTTTACTCAAGGAATTTAAGTGCTTTTAATTTTAGAGATTTAAACTTAGAGCGCCCAATTGGAACGTTAGAAGGGGCTGATAATCGATTGGTTTATGATGCGAATAATAACAACCGCCGTGTATTAGATAACTATACGGAAGTTATTTATGTTAACAATGTTAACAAAGGTTATTCTTGGTCAACCACGGCCTCGCTATCTAAAAGCTTCTTGTTTGGTCTCGATGCATCTGTTGCCTATACCTATACTGCAGCTAAAGACTTAATTTCAGGTACTTCTTCTCAGAACCAATCAAATTGGTATAGAGTTGCTTCTGTAAATGGTTCTAATAACGTAACTCTTGCTCATAATCCATTCAGTACAGGAAGTCGTGTAATTGGATTCTTATCATTCTCGAAAGAATATCTTAAGCATTTAGGAACTTCTGTATCTCTTGTATACACCGGCCAATCTGGAGCAAGATTTTCTTATTTAGCTGGGGGTAACTTAACAGGTTATGCGACTTCATCAAGCAATCAGTACAATTTGATGTATATCCCTAAAGATCAGTCTGAAATAACTTTTATTCAAAATGGAACGCAGACTCCTCAAGATCAATGGTTAGCCTTGAATAACTTTATTGAAGGAAATGATTATTTAAAATCTCGTAGAGGTCAATATGCGGAAAGAAATGGGGCAAGAACACCGTTCTCTCATAAGTTTGATTTGAAAATCGTTCAAGATTTGTTTACCAACATCGGAAACACTAAAAACAAACTTCAACTTTCCGTTGATATTATGAATGTTGGTAATTTATTAAATGGTAATTGGGGTAAACAATATACTGGAGCAGGTAGCTTCTGGGATAATAGTTTTATTCCTGTTACTTTTGCAGGCTATGAAGGAACAACTAAGAAGCCAACGTATCGTTTAGGTAACTTAAATAATAATGTACCTTATTATGTGCAAGACATATATTCAAGATGGTCTGCACAAGTGGGAATTCGTTATATCTTCAACTAGCCCGAATACGTCTTTAGAAAAAGAGGTCGCTGTATTTAATATAGCGACCTTTTTTTGTTATCAACGAGGCTCCCTTCTTTTTGAATCCTATTATATTTTCTAATTGTAAATTGATTGCGCAACATCCAAATAGGTATTAAGTATCTCGAATAAATCGTTTGATAAAAACAAAAGATAATAATAATTTTTAATATTTATTTTTTAAAATTTTTTATCGATATAAGGAGTATTTTGAGATACGTTATTAGAATTATATATTTCATAATAGAATATTGTTATCAATCGCACCTAAATATTTCTCTATAAATAATGCCTACCAATCTTTCCACCTAAACGATCAAAAACTACCCCCTTAAAATAGACTGGCTTGCTGATATTTGGGTTATAACTTAATTATAAACCCAACTGATGATGAAGCAGTTCTGTATGTCCATACTCCTGGGGATTGGCGTCTGCATGTCTCTTTGTGCTTTCGCACAAAGCACAGACCTGGTCAATTGGCCAAAGCAGGCTGATCCCAGATTAATAGGTGATCTCGTCGCTCAACGTTTTGTGGCAAGTCCGCATAACAGTTTTAAACCGCCAGCTCCGCCCAGAAACATTACGTATCCCGAAGTCTGTGCCTGGTATGGGGCATTGAAATACGCCGAAGTGAGCAACAATAAGACCTTATTGGAACAATTGACCCAACGCTTTATGCCTTTGTTCGGCGCCGAAAAACACCTTGTTCCACGTCCTTGGCATGTGGACTTCTCCGTTTTTGGAACGGTGCCACTGGAACTCTATTTACAAACAAAAGACCAGCAATTCAAGACGATGGGAATGCGTTTTGCAAATGCGCAATGGACTATTCCGATTGACTCCTCGCAGGTGGTCAAAGACAGTTACCAGAAATTTCTCGATAAAGGTCTTACCTGGCAGACCCGCTACTGGATCGACGATATGTATATGATTACCATGATTCAATCCAAAGCTTTTCAGGTGACGGGAGATCAACAGTATATGGATCGGGCAGCACATGAAATGGTGGTCTACCTCGATACCATTCAAAAAGAAAATGGCCTTTTTTATCACGCACCTGATGCGCCTTTCTTTTGGGGGCGCGGCAATGGCTGGATGGCTGCGGGAATGAGCGAACTGCTCTCTTCATTAAAGAAGGACAATCCCAATAGGCCCAAAATATTGGCTTCATATCAAAAGATGATCACGAGCCTAAAGCAATATCAGCGACCAGATGGCCTTTGGGGGCAATTGATTGATAAACCTGAATCTTGGGTGGAAACTTCGGGTTCAGCCATGTTCACTTATGCGATTATCATGGGCATAAAAAATGGCTGGCTCGACGCAAAGGAGTATACGCCGATCGCACGCAAGGCATGGATTGCTTTGACAGGCTACATCAACAAAGACGGTGATATCAGCAATGTCTGTGAGGGTACCAACCGAAAAAATGATTACCAATATTACCTCGATCGACAACAGAAAACAGGGGATATGCATGGGCAGGCACCCATACTTTGGTGCGTGTATGCTTTACTAAAAAAATAATCAGCTATGATGAGATTATGGACAATTTTGCTGGTATTGTTTGCGATAAAGGCTCCAGCACAAAGCATTCGCTTTCAGGAACAATACCCTGGTGTATGGAAAGGTATATTTGGAAAGCCGGATACATATACTTTGCTCGGTGCAGCCGGAGCAAAGCCCCGAGCGGAAACGCTTGAACAGCTGCAGTCTGTTGACTTTCCCTTACCCAAGATGGATGTGCATGCCGAACTGATCGATGGCAAAACCTACCTACGGTTCCCACTGGGAAAAAACGAACAGATCTACGGATTGGGACTTAACTTTCAGACGGTACATCAGCGGGGCAAGATTCTTAACCTGCATGTCGACCATTACGGTGGTAAAGATAATGGGCGAACTCATGCACCCGTTCCGTTCTACGTCTCTTCCAGAGGTTATGGTGTATTGATCAATTCCGCTCAATATTTAACCTATTATGTTGGAACAGGCGTACGGAAAGATGCCAAAGTCCCCGCAGAAGTAAAAGACCGCAATACCGATAAAAGCTGGAATTCCCGACCTTACTCGGATGCTGTAGAGGTGTATGTGCCTACGGAAGGGGCCGAAGTGTATGTCTTTGCCGGTGTCAACGCGCTTGATGCAATAAAGCGCTATAACCTCTTTTGTGGTGGTGGTGCCTTGCCACCGAAGTGGGGGCTTGGTTTTACACAACGTGTGCAAAAGCTTTATACAGCGGCGGATGTTGTTAAAGAAGTAGCCGAATTTGAGGAACATGGCTTCCCACTTGATTTTATCGGGCTCGAACCGGGCTGGCAGTCCAAGGCTTATCCCTGTTCGTTTGAATGGGATAAAGGACGTTTTCCAAATCCGGCAGCCTTGGTAAAAACGCTGGCTGATAAAGGTGTTCGGCTAAACCTCTGGACTAATCCGTATGTCTCACCCGACGCTCCCTTTAGCAAATCTATTGAGCCTTTTACAGGATCTCATACGGTGTGGAATGGGACTGTTCCTGATTTAAATCATCCGGATGCAAAGCGTATCCTCGCAGACCAGCTGAGCCGATCACAAATCAATATCGGAATCAGCGGATATAAAATTGATGAGGTCGATGGTTACGATTACTACCTGTGGCCAGATATGGCCAAATTTCCCTCCGGGATCAGTGGAATTCAAATGCGGCAAACCTATGGCGTGCTTGCACAGAAATTGACCGACAGTCTCTACCGTCAGCAGAATAAACGAACGTTTGGACTTGTACGGGCATCCAATGCCGGCGCCAACAACATGCCCTATGTGATCTATAATGACTACTATAGCCATCAGGATTTTATTACCGCGCTGGTCAATAGTGGCTTTTGTGGCTTGCTGTGGACGCCAGAAGTTAGGGGTTCCAAGACGGGAGAAGAATGGTTGCGCCGTTTCCAGACGGTTGTGTTTTCACCAATGGCCATGATCAATGCCTGGTCCAGTGGAACAAAACCATGGTCTTTCCCGGAAGTGGCCGACAAAGTGAAATACTTTGCGCAACTGCGGATGGAATTGATGCCTTATCTCTACACTGAATTTGCAAAATACCATTTTGAAGGTACGCCCCCCTTCCGGGCCATGGCACTGGAAGATGGATTCCAGGGGCAGACAAATTTGACCGTGGGAAACCAAGACCTGGAAACGAACCCCTATTTGGAAGCGGTAAACAGGGAGGTAAAAGATCAATACATGTGTGGTGAATATCTATTGGTTGCTCCCTTGTTTACGGGAGAATCTACTAGAAAGGTGCTGCTGCCCAAGGGCAACTGGTACGATTTCTATTCGGGACGTTATGTCGGCAATGGAGAGGAAATCGTCGCCAAACCCGAAGACGATCGGATACCTGTGTATGTGAAAGATGGTGGCATCATCCCGATGACAACGGCAAGGCTTCATGCGCCCACAGTTGGTGAAAAAGTCAATTTGATCATTCGGCATTACGGCGAAAAGGAAGGGCTGTACAACCTATATGATGATGATGGCGTAAGTTTCGACTATGACAAGGGTGCTTATTCCTGGCGGCGGATACGTTTTAAAAGAAATGTGCTTGGCAAATTGGAAGGGGACATCTCAACGGCAAGCAAAAACAAACCAAATACGGTCGGTACTGTAGCATTTGAATTGATGGGGCAATGATGCTGTTTTAAACAGTAATCCCTGTTTTAAGCTTCTGAAAACCATTTTTTACCGCTAAAAAGACCAAAAAATACACTGTTTAACCTCGTGGATTCACTGATATTTGAGGTAACTGATTATAAAAAATAACCAATTTATTAAATGCATGGCCGAGTTATCGATCATCTTCTCATGATAGATAATCGCCATAAAAACTGATTTATTATGATAAAAAGTATCACAAAAATGGGGTGCTTTGTACTCTTCCTATTTCTAGCCTTGGGGAGTATAGGTTTACCGGTCTTTGCCCAACAAAACATACGGCTTTCAGGAAAGGTGACCAACAAAAAGGGAGATGCACTGCAGGGAGTCACTGTTCGTATCAAAGGGAAAAGCCAGGGCACAAGTACAGATGCTGCGGGGAAGTATCAGCTGGAGGTTGCCCCATCCAGCACCCTTGTCTTTAGTCAGGTGGGGATGAAAGAGCAGGAGCGCACTGTCGGTAACCAGCGGCAACTTGATGTCACGCTGGAAGATAGTGACAATGCGCTGGACGAGATTGTTGTCACGGGCTATGGTGGTGTCGCAAAGAAACGTGACCTCACGGGAGCCATCTCTTCCGTCAATGCCAAGAAAATCGAAGAACGCCAGCCTATTAACCTTTTTGATGCCTTACAAGGGCAGGCTGCCGGGGTGCTTATTGTCAATGACGGTGGTGGGGCACCCGGAGCGACAGGATCTATTCAAGTGCGGGGAACTTCGACTTTGAATGGTGGAAATGGCCCCTTATATCTGGTCGATGGGGTAATTAACCCTGATGGTGCAACCATAAATCCGACAGATATCGAGAATATCGAAGTGCTCAAAGATGCGGCTTCTGCATCCATTTATGGATCGCGTGCAGCCAATGGCGTTATCCTCATCACAACCAAGCGCGGATCAGAAGGAAAACCCATGGTTAATGTTAACTACAACCATCTTTTTGGACGTCTAGCTCATTACATCCCTGTAAGCAACTCTGCAGAAGTGAGGGCTTTCCGATATATCCAAGGCCTCAATACCAATACGGATTCCATCAACCCAAGTTTCAATTCCGATAACGATTTGCAAAGGCTCTTGTTGGGGAATCTGGCACAGAAGAGGGAAATTAAGGTGAGTGTTTCCGGTGGTCAGAAAAATCTCCGTTACTACAGCAGTTTGAATTATCTGGATGATAAATCGATCATCTTGAATAGTTACGCCAAACGTTTGCAGTCACGCATCAATGTGGAATATCAGTTTTCATCCAAGTTGAAGTATTCCAACAATATTTCCTTTTCCTGGCAGAAGGGCAATACAATTCCGATCGGCAATACGATAAGGGTTGTGATGGACCGTCCAGCCTATTCCTTGATTTACTATCCCGATGGTTCTTTAACAAGCTACATCGGTTCGAAACGTAATCCTGTAGCCAACGCTTTGTTTGAGAAAAATCTGGATGAAACCTATTCTGGGCAATTTAACAATCAGTTGGATTATCAGATCAGGGATGACTTAAAGTTCACAACCTTGTTCAATGCACGGTTGGACAATTTACAGAATACCCAATTCTCACCGCGTTTTCTTTCGGCAAATAAGGATCAGAATAGCGGAACAAATGAGTTTAATAAAACGTTTACCTGGGAGTTTCAATCCTATCTGAATTATAATAAAACTTTTGCGCAGGATCATAATGTCACAGCTTTATTGGGCTTCAGTTCGGATCGCAGACGTTATGATCGTTTTCACTCCGAATATATGAATAGCGTCAACGAGGAGGTTTTGGTGACCTTTCCGGATTACCTGACGCCTTCAAAAACCTATACCACGGCAACAGCTAATGCTTCTGCTTCTATTTTTAGCCGGATTGGCTACAATTACAAAGGACGCTATCTCGTTCAGGGATCCTATCGAAGGGATGGTTCATCGCGGTTCGGTGCGACAAATAAATGGGGAAACTTCCTCTCGGCATCTGCTGCATGGCGGTTTTCGGACGAGAATTTCATGAAATGGGCCAAGCCGGCATTGGTAGATGCTAAACTACGGTACAGTATCGGTCAACTTGGAAATGATAAAGTAGGCGATTATGAATCGTACACCAAAGTGGCCTTTGGCGGTTCGTATAACGGTGTCGGCGGAGCTGCATTGACCAGTACATTTGGCAATAATCGGATCAAGTGGGAAACAACCACCCAGAATAATGTGGGGCTAGATCTAACCTTCTTAAATGGTCGATTGGGATTTACGGCAGACTATTATGTTAAAACGACAACCGATTTATTGTATCCGCGAGAGCTTGCCAAAGAAACCGGTTATGCCAAAGTGAATGTCAATTTAGGAACAATCCGCAACCGCGGGATGGAATTTGTGATCAGCGGAAAACCAATAATGACGCGTGATTTCAGCTGGGAGGTGAATGGTAATATTTCCTTTGAACGGGGTAAGA
This sequence comes from Sphingobacterium multivorum, assembly GCF_039511225.1. Taxonomy (NCBI): domain Bacteria; kingdom Pseudomonadati; phylum Bacteroidota; class Sphingobacteriia; order Sphingobacteriales; family Sphingobacteriaceae; genus Sphingobacterium; species Sphingobacterium multivorum. The sequence goes on along the minus strand of NZ_CP154261.1, from coordinate 4,645,448 downwards.
TTGTGAAGCTGGCAGATGGAATACCATTTTTTCCGGGTAATAAATGGTACGCGGAAGAAGGTGGCCGTATCGGAAATTTCTACGGCTGGCGCAATTTAGGGGTTTACGCCTGGGATGAATCTAACGCTTACAACGACAATTGGGAGAAATTGACACTTGTCCTAGACGATCAGGGGAAACCGATGTATCGTGATGGAAAAGCGGTATATACATTCAATGGTAACGATTATCAGGGAACAGTACACCAGCTTTATGCGCCAGATGGTAAACTCAAAGGGGGGGATGCTGAATGGCTGAACAACAAAAAGGATAGTTTGATCAATGACGAAGATCGCATGATCCTCGGCAACGCGACACCTGATTTCTATTTTGGTTTTATGCAGACCTTTAGATACAAAAGATTTACCCTAAATGTACTCTTTAATGGTTCCTTCGGCGGTGAAGTCTACAATGCCTTGCTGCAACGTCAAAATTACCCGACCAATACCGGGGCAGGTTCACCGGACATGGTCTATAACGTATGGCGCAAACCCGGGGATGTGGCCAAATACCCAAATTATGTGGAGCGAAACAACCGCGGAAATATGAAAACGAACCAGAATAGCCTCTATATCGAAGATGCGACATTTGTTCGTTTGTCAAGTGCACGGCTAGCCTACACCTTCGATCCGCAGTTGATCAATAGGTTGAAAATGAAAGGACTTACTGCCTTCGTTTATGGAAGCAACCTGTTGACGTGGACCAATTACCGGGGTTACGATCCTGAATTTAGTACAAACAATCCGCTGACACCGGGTGAGGACGATGGCCGTTACCCGAGGAGACGGGAGTTTGGATTTGGCTTAAACATCAATTTTTAGCATATATCTTTTAGGGTGAGTCCCGTCTGAAGGATGGGATAGATAAAATATTTTTGACATGAAAACAAAGATCTTAGCACTGTTACTGCTATCAGCTACGTTGGGAAGCTGTAACAAATTCTTGGAAGAGAAACCGCTGGCCGAAGTTGCACTGGATCAGCATTATAAAAACTTATACGATGTGCAGGCCGCAATTGCTGGAATGTATAGCGCCTTTCAGCTCGAAATGGTTGGTAAGGGTAATTATCAGGATAACAAAGACAATTACCTCGAAAAATACCTGTATTGGGGCGAGTATCGTGCCGATAACTTTGACCGGGCGATCAGCTATACCAAAGACTATGTGGACGAGATCGTATTAAATAGCCTTACGCCAACCAATCAATTTTCAGATTGGAGCGGGCTCTATACCGCCATCGGGCGTATCAATAACAATATCAAGTATATTCCAAAGGCAGCAGAACTGGATAGCCGTATCACTCCGGAGATGCTGAAGGATTATCTGGCGCAGTGTTATGCCCTTCGAGCCATGTGTTATTTCTATCTCGTCCGTGTGTGGGGCGATGCTCCGATATGGCTTGAACCCTATGAGGATGTGCAGCAGCCCGCTGCCAGTCCACGTGAACCGAAAGATAAGCTATTGAACGAGGTCATTATACCGGATCTGGAAAAAGCCTATTCCCTGGTCGATAAAGATGCGAAAAACCCCCTATGGACCATCGGAGGGGCAGGAATATGTGCGATCATGTCGGATGTATATATGTGGAAAAAGGATTATCAAAATGCGACAAAATGGATAACACGTCTTTTTTTGACAAAGTCTCCTACGGGTGTAGGTTATGCCGGAACCAATGAAAGCAACTTGCAGGATGGCGCAAGCTGGAAAACTATTTTTGTCAATCCAACTTCCAGTAAAGAAACGATTTGGAGCATCCATTGGGACTACTTAAAAAATGGCTGTGCCTGTATGCAGACCTCATGGTCGCCTAACAACAAGCAGATTGTCGTCGATGAAGGGGTGTGGGCAAGCTGGTTTCAGCCGCAGACGACCACTTCGCCGAGTCCTGATATCAGGCCACAGCAGACTTTAGATGTCTATTTTGGGTTGCCAAGCAACAAGCGAGATCGATTTATCAAGTGGTATCCCACGGATGCGAACCCAACCAAAGCTGATCCATGGCCTGTGACAAACCAGGCACTTCCAGTTTATTTAACCATGTACCGCCTGAGTGACATGTATCTTTTGTATGCTGAAGCGTTGAATGGCTTGGGTGATCGCGCCAATGCCCTGAAATATTTAAACTTTGTCCGCAAGCGTGCGCGCCTGCCACAATATGATGCAAATGATGCCACTATTGCGACAAGCTACCAGCTGGAAACGGCGATTTTGGAGGAGCGTCGTCTGGAACTTTTTGGTGAAGGTAAAAGGTGGTTTGATCTGGTGCGCACCGGACGTGTAAAGGACGTGATGGATCCCATCTTAAAACGTAGACAGGAAGAAGCGGGTAATTTGGAAAAACCTGGATTTTTAGATCCAACAAACAGAGTGTATTGGCCTATTCACCGGAATGTTCTAAACTCCAATAAATCATTGGTTCAAAATCCCGGATATACAGATTAATAGAAGAATTTAAATCAGAGCGTCATGAAAAGAATGTTTAAGACCAAATGGACCTATAGCGCTATCATCGTAGTAAGTCTATTAATGACAAGTTGTTCACTTTTCGATTTGGAACTGCAAAAAAATTACGATTACCAACATAAAACTTTAGATCCCAATATCGGGATAAGTGCACGAAAATTTTTGGAGAACCGATCTTACGAAACAGTGGAAAATCCAACAGATACGGTTTTCAAATGGATGCGGAAAGGCTTAGAATATGCTGGTATCCCTTTGGAAGAATTTGAAAAGACAGATCGAACCTTTATTTTTTTGCATAATGATGGCATAAAGACCTGGGATGTGAAAACGAAAAAAGTAACTGCAGGCCTCTTTTTTGACTTTCCAGTTGTGACCGGGGTGGACGGAACAGGCAAGCCAATGACGAGACCGGCGACAAAATGGGAAGACTACAGTAAAGAAGATGTCCGTAATTATTTCCTTTACCTTATGCTGGAAGGGAATTACAACTTTGATAAGCTGACCATTGAAAACACCAAAGCAAAGACCATGCTTCCTGCCAATACTGTTGCCAGTAAAAGTTCGCTGCTGGGCTACATGAATGAAGGTAAAGGTTTTGATCAGGAAGGGCTGATGGTCTTACGCCTGGTCAATAACAGTGATTTGGCGCCGATTCAAATTAACAATAAAACAACCAATCGGTCCGGGGGATACATTGTAACCAACGGCGTGGTTCATGTCTTTGGCAGCAAAGGAAATACCACCGTTTATCCATTTGCGGGAGCACTTTAACAAAAGAACCTTTTAAACAAATTTAAATATGATTAAAAAGAATTCAGTTATTGCTTCACTTCTGCTGCTATTGGCGGTAGGAACGAGCTGTGAGAAATCGCCCGCCGAAAAACTCACTTTAAACAGTATTGCCTGTGTGCAATGCCACACCATTCAGTCGGCAGCAGATCTTCAGGCATTGAGCTTACAGCCCGGAGACACGGTTATTATGAAGTCCGGGCAATGGACAGATCAGGAATTAACCTTCAGTGCGCAGGGAACAAAACAGCAACCCATTGTACTGATGGCAGAGCAGCGTGGAGCTGTTATCATGAAAGGTACCTCATCCGTTAGTATCACAGGACAGTGGCTTGTTGTGGACGGACTCGTATTCCAGGAAGGGTATACGACAGGCAAAAATGTGGTGGATTTTACTTCATCCTCTTCAAACTGTCGCCTTACCAATACATCGATTGTGGACTATAATCCGCCGGCAGCGACGACCGACTATCGTTGGGTATCGATCAATGGTTCCTACCATCGGGTCGACCACTGCTATTTAAAAGGAAAAATCCATCAAGGCCCGACCATGGTTGTATGGGGGACCAGTAAACCAATGAAACACCGCATCGATCATAACTTCTTTGGGGAGCGTGCTGCGGTACCTGACAATGGCGGTGAAACCATCCGCATTGGCACCAGCGACTGGTCGATGACCAGTGCGCTGACAACCATTGAAGATAATATCTTTCAGCGCTGTAACGGCGAAACGGAAATCATATCCAATAAGATGGGGGCCGATACGATCCGCAACAACTATTTTTATGAAAGTCAGGGAACCTTATGCCTGCGACATGGTAATGGATCTGCCGTTTATGGAAATTATTTTGTCGGTAATGGCAATAGTGCTGCCGGTGGTATTCGTATCATAGGTGAAGACCATTTGGTCTATAACAATTACTTCCAGAATATGGCCGGTACGGGGCAAAAAGCCGCGTTGGCGATTATGGACGGTGTACCAAATTCGCCCTTAAGCGGGTACTTTCAAGTCAAGCGGGTGAAAGTTGTGGCCAATACAATGATTAAATGTAAGCAGTCATTTGATATTGGTTCGGGAAAAGGCGGAAATAACCGGACATTGCCCCCAACGGATGGGCATATTGCAAATAATGTGGTGTCCCAATCGGCTCAATCAACGATGTTAACCTTTACCGATCAACCGGTCAATTTTGTTTATCAGGGAAACATTGTTTTCGATGTACCCACAAGTCAGCAGCTGCCGGCTGGATTTACCCGAGTTAATCCACAGTACACACTGACAACAGATGGCATCTATGAGCCATCAAACAGCAGCCCTGTATTGGGTGCCTTTGTGGGGAATTATCCATTTGCGGCAGCCGCAGATGCGGGAGCTCCTAAACTGGATACAAAACACCGCGATCTGCTGAAAGCCCAAAATATAGGGCCTGTATTTATGTCCGGTCTGGGGAGCAGTTTGGTCATTAATCCTTAAACGAATGTAAAGCATATTTTATGCGGGGAATAAACGATTTATTCCCCGTTTTCTTTGCCGTAAATATTGCTTGTATTTACAGCATATAATTATGAGATCAATGGAAACATACGGTTACCAACGTATACCTAAAAACAATTTTCAATCGGTTTTTAGACAGTAATCAGTCAGTGCTTATTCAGTCTTCACTGAGCAAGCACTGAACAATCACTGAACAATCACTGAACAAGCACTGAACAAGCACTGTCTAAAAGTAGAACCTGACCGCTATCTGATCATAGTTTGCCGCAGCTATATTATCTTTCAGCGGAATGGCTGATGTTCAATGAATTCTTGTTGCGCAACTGGATCTATTGTGGTCTTATTGAAAAGATTAAATCCAAGGCCGGAATGGTCGGCATGAATACCATTATTATATAAAATTAATCCATCTTTTCTCCACGATAAAACTTACTCCAGGCATCGCGTGCATAGCCATTGTCTACGTATTCAAAAGTAGAAGCACTTGCCCCTTTTAACTCCTGACCGCGATAGAAAACGGTCCACGCGTCTTTTGCATAACCTCCCGCAAGCGCTTTAAATGTAGATGGCGAGGCATCCTTAACTTTTACTCCTCGATAGTACACATTCCAGGCATCCCTGCCATAACCGTCATCGAGGTATTCAAAGGTTGAAACAGAAGCCTCTTCCACTTTCTGATTTCGGTAAAAAACAGACCAATCGTCCTTCGCATATTGCCCTCCGAGAGACTGCAAGGAAGTCGCTGTAGGCTTATCATTCTTTTCGCCCCGATAATAGCTTGACCAATTATCTTTTGCATAACCCCGACCGAGGTTTTCAAAGCTGGAGGAGTTGGCTCCTGCAATTTCTTTGCCCAAATAGTAGACTTTCCATGCGTCTTTGCTGTAACCATTTCCCAGCGTCTTGAAGGAAGAGGCTGTCACATTCGATAAGGATCTGCCATAAAAATAGACCTTCCAGGCATCACTAGCGTAACCGTCACCCAGTGACTGAAAAGTAGAAGGACTTGCATCGGCTACAGCTGCCCCCCGAAAATAGACTTTCCAGGTGTCTTTTGCATAACCATCACCTAAAAACTGAAAAGAACCGGCATTGGCATTGACAATTTCTTTACCACGATAGTAAATACGACCGCCAATTTTGGCATAGCCGTCTCCCAACTGGTCTTGATGGATATAGGCACCGTTATTTTCGTATTTGCTATTATCAACATAGACATCGCTGGCAGAGCCAAGCAGAAGAAGGGCGAGCATTGTTTTAAAAGAAATAGCTAGTATCATATCGCGTTCGGTCTAAAATGAAATGTAAGTATTCTTGCTAGTGTATGTTGTTGATGAGACTGCAATATAAGGGTAAAAGTTTAGTTGCATTATTGAAACAAATAAAAAATACGTATTCTGTCATACCGAGGTCAATGATCGGTGATGTAAGCCCTGTTATTTGGTAAAGCAGTATATTTTTTGTATATTGCTGGTTATGAGTTTTAAAGAAAAATTAGAGAACTGGCGCACGTCAATCAATCGCGCCGGTAGTGGTGAGGAATTGTATATTTTGCTTTTGAACTACAAAAAGTTTATCAACAAAAATTGGGTGGACGATTTTGGAGATCCAGGCAACTGGAAATCGGAATTAAATCAGGTCATCAGCAAAGTAAGAAACAAGGTGGATGTAACAGATATCAGCGCCTGCCAAGATTTATCGTCCTATCAGGACGATGCCCGGCAGACCGCACATTCACTCAATCATACGTTAAAATATCATCACTCATTGACAAAAGGGTAGGCTAGGCCTACCTTTTTTTGTGATCAAAATTTTCTAAATTATTGACGAAGCGGGATGTGTTATCAACCATGATAGTACATCCCGCTTTATTTTTTTTCGATTTCCGCCTAGTGACTAGCGGCTCAATAAGATAGCTAGCAGGATAAGAACCTACTATTTGAAAAAATATTTGTGGATGTCGGAAAATGTTTCTACTATTGTATAGTAGTATAGAATAGTATAGATTACTAGCCGCTGTACTACAAACAAATAACCAATCTATAAGAAGACCAATTTATGATCTACCACATGTATTACCAAATCTGTAAATGGCAGCGATGTAGTCTTGTCTTCCTTTTTCTTCTGTTAGCGGGCTTCGCAAATGCGCAGTCCAAATCATTTGAATTAAGAGGAGTTGTATTGGATAGCGTCGGACATTTACCTATTTCCAATGTTACAGTCGCTTTTGTGGGAAAAAGTACTGCTGTATCAACGGATGCTCAGGGACAGTTCCTGATCAAAGACGTGCACCTCAACGATCAGCTTGTCCTGACTTCGGTCGGATTCGACCGCAAGACTGTTCAGGTCACCAGCACCAATCGTATGACCATCTTTCTGTCCTCATCAAGTTCGAACCTGGATGAGGTGACCGTTGTCGCATACGGCACGCAAAAGAAAACGAGTATGGTCGCTTCGATCACCTCGATCAATCCAAAAGAAATTAAAGGCCCTACCTCCAATCTGACCACCATGCTGGCGGGTCGGGTAGCGGGTTTAATTGCGTATCAGCGCAGTGGTGAACCCGGCAACGACAATGCCTCGTTCTTTATTCGCGGTGTCGGGACCTTCGGCGCCGGAAAGAAAGACCCCCTGATCCTTATCGATGGGATGGAATCGAATACAACGGCTTTGGCGCGGCTTCAGCCCGATGATATTGCTGGTTTTTCGGTGCTGAAAGATGCGGCTGCTTCGGCATTGTATGGTGCCAGAGGTGCAAATGGTGTGGTGCTGGTCAATACCAAAAGTGGTATTGTCGGAAAAGCAAAATTTAATGCACGTTTTGAAAACTCGATTTCTACCAATACCCGAAACTTCCAATTTGCCGATAATATTACCTATATGAATTTGGCCAATGAAGCTGTTTTGACACGTAACCCGAGAGGAACATTACCGTATGACCAAAATAAAATCGATCATACCGCAAGGGGAGACGATCCCTTACTTTATCCAAACAATAACTGGATCGATCAATTGATTAAAGATTATACCAACAATCAGCGTTTCAATTTTAACGTCACCGGGGGCGGTAACCTCGCACAATATTATGTTGCGGGTACTTTTAACAATGACAGGGGAATTTTGAAATCGGAAAGTGGTAATAATTTTGATAATAATATTAACCTCAAAAATTATTCGATACGATCCAATATTACCTTAAATATTACGCCGACAACCATTGGAATTATCCGTACTTCCGCACAGTTTGACGATTATAAGGGCCCCATCGGTGGTTACGACGATTGGGGAAATTTGATCAATGGGGGGCAACGGGTATTCAAAGAAGCGATCTGGTCCAATCCCGTGATGTTTCCGGCAGTCTATCCAGCTTCTTACGCACCGTTTACAACCCATCCGCTCTTCGGAAATAACTTTATACCGACGACAAAGACCTTGTACAATAACCCCTATGCCAAGATGGTCAACGGCTTTCAGGAATACAATAGTTCGACAGTCAATGTGCAACTGGAGCTGAAACAGAACTTTGACTTTATCACAAAAGGCCTCTCAGCACGTCTAATGGCTTATACACAACGGTATTCGTATTTTTCGGTACGGCGAAGTTTTGAACCTTTCTACTATAATCTGCTGAAAATACCGGGTACAAACAATACGGTATTGAGTTTGCTGAATGAAAACCAGGGAACGGAATACCTCGACTACAGTCAAGGGGACCGGATACAGAATACAACGACCTATGGCGAGTTCGCAGTCAATTATAACCGGACCATTGGAAAGGATCACGACATCACGGGTATGCTCATCGGTATCATGCGCAATTATCAGACAGCAAACGGGGGCAATTTACAGGCTTCTCTGCCAGCGCGTAACATTGGTGTGTCTGGACGCGCAACGTATGCGTATAAAAATAAATACCTGTTTGAAGCAAACTTTGGTTACAACGGTTCCGAGCGCTTTTCCAAAGATAAACGATTTGGATTTTTCCCCTCTTTTGGGCTAGGCTGGAACCTCCAGGAAGAGCCGATGTTTGAGTTTATCACACCGGTGGTATCTCGTCTAAAATTGCGCGCAACCTATGGTTTGGTGGGTAACGATCAGATCGGTAATGAGCGTGATCGGTTTTTCTATTTATCGCAGGTCAATCCCAACGATCCTGGGAAAGGTTTCTCCTGGGGAAACCTTTGGGATTATAGCCGGCCAGGTTACTCCATATCACGTTATGCCAATCCCAATATTACCTGGGAGCGTGCCAAAACATTTGATGCTGGTTTTGACCTGAACCTTAAAAATGGATTGGGAGTTGTCTTTGATTATTATAACTCCAAGCGAAGTGATATCTTAATGGTACGCTCCACCATTCCGACGACTTCAGGTTTTCAGGCTGATATTCAATCCAATATGGGTAAAGCGGAGAGTAAGGGATTTGACCTGGCCTTGGATTATAACAAATCATTTGCAAACACCTGGTGGACGCAGTTGCGCGGCAACATGACTTATGCGACCAATCGTTTATTGACTAATGAGGAACCAAATTATCCAGCTAATTTATCTTACCTAACGCATTTGGGCTATCCGATTAAACAGCAATATGGATTGATCGCCGAACGCTTGTTTGTGGATGATATTGAAGCCGATAACTCGCCATTGCAAAATTTTGGTGGCGCATTGAAAACAATGGGCGGTGATATCAAATACCGTGACATTAACGGTGATGGCAAAATAACTGATCTGGACAAAGTGCCTATCGGTTTTCCTACCGATCCTGAAATTATCTACGGTATGGGATTCACGGTCGGCTTCAAAGGGTTTGATGTGAGTGCTTTCTTACAGGGTTCTGCACGCTCTTCTTTCTTTATCAATCCCGGAAATATCACGCCTTTCGCCATCAATGGCCCCTATCAAAATGGGCTGTTAAAACAGGTGGCCGATAGTCACTGGTCGGAAGATAATCAGGATATCCGTGCATTTTGGCCACGATTGACCGACGGATTCAATAACAACAACAATCAATTTTCGACCTGGTGGATGCGCAATGGTGCGTTCCTTCGCCTAAAATCTGTTGAATTGGGCTATACGGTACCAAAAAAAATCCTGGATCGCTGGAAGATGTCCAATATCCGCATTTATACCAATGCCCTGAACCTCGCGGTATGGAGCAAATTTAAAATGTGGGATCCTGAAATGGGTGGTGATGGTTTGGGTTACCCGGTTCAGGCGGTGTACAATATCGGTATCAATGTGGGATTATAAAAAACAATGTATCATGAAAAAATTAACTGTATTTAAAGCGATGATGGTGTCAGGTCTATTGTTTTTTCAATCCTGCAGCTATCTGGATGTTGTACCCGACAACGCCCCGACAATAGACAATGCCTTTACCATGCGCAGTGAAGCCATCAAATATTTGGCAACCTGCTACTCTTATTTGCCCAATGATGGCGAACCGACTATAAATCCCGCTTTTATGGCAGGCGATGAGTTTTGGTTGGATTACCCAACGCGGAGTATCAACGGGACAAACTGGAACATCGCCCGTGGCAATCAAAGTGTCACTAATCCTTATGTCAATTATTGGGACGGATATATGTTCAATGCCATTCGGGACTGCAATATCTTTTTGGAGAATATTCAAAATCCGGAAAAGGTACGCGATATGACGCAAGATGAACGTGACACCTGGGAGGGTGAAGTCCTGTTCTTAAAAGCGTATTACCACTTTATGCTGATGCGTCATTATGGCCCTATCCCCATTATGGATGTCAATGTACCGGTTACTGCCCCGATCGAAGAGACGCAGGTAAAACGTCAACCGATCGACCAAGTGGTTGATTATATTGTGAAGGTACTGGATGAAGCCACAAGTAAGCTGCCAAGTGCGGTGCAGTCGCCCGTAACCGATCTGGGACGTATTACCAAACCGATTGCCTTAGGTATCAAGGCAAAAGTCCTGTTATATGCAGCGAGTCCGTTATTTAATGGCAATGCAGACTATGCGACCTTTAAAAATGTGGACGGCACCTTATTTTTTAATCCGAGCTTTCAGGCAGAGAAGTGGCGTAAAGCAGCGCAGGCCGCAAAGGAAGCGATTGCCGCCTGTGAGGAGCTGGGAATGACATTGTACGAATTTCCAAAACCTGTACGTCCACTCTCCAATACCACCATGATTCAGATGAGCATCCGTAACGCTGTGACGGAAAAATGGAACCGCGAGATCATTTGGGGAAATCCAACATCAAGGACATGGCAGTTGCAGTACTCATCTATGGCCCACATCGACCCAAATAATGCCGGCAACAACAGCGTCAACGGTACCTTGGCCCCGACAATCAAAATCATTGAACAGTTTTATACGAAAAATGGGGTGCCGATGGATGAAGACAAAACCCTGGATTTTAGCAATAAAAATCAATTGCGTGCCGGAACGCATGACGAACGCTTCAACAACATCGAAAACTACCGAACAGCGCGTTTGCATTTTGACCGTGAAAATCGTTTCTACGCCAATGTAGGCTTCGATGGTGGGGTTTGGTACATGGAAAATAGCCCAAGTCAGACAGACGAAAATACCTGGACGACGCAGCTTCGCCTGGGCCTATTTGGCAGTGGGGTTTCTGTGCCGATCACAACTTATTATCCAAAAAAGCTGGTCAACTGGAAATTTGCCTTTAAAGATGGAAACAGCTCACATATCGAAGAGTATCCTTGGCCTATGCTGCGGCTTGCCGACCTGTATCTGATGTATGCCGAGGCCTTAAACGAAAGTGAGGGCCCTGCAGCCGATGTATTCCTCTATCTCGATAAAATTCGCAAGCGCGCCGGTCTGGAAGGGGTGAAAGAATCCTGGGCAAAATATGCATTCAATAGCGCCAAACCGACGACAAAAGAAGGACTCCGTGCAATCATACAACGTGAACGTAATATTGAGATGAGCTTTGAAGGTTCCCGCTTTTGGGATCTGCGGCGCTGGAAACTTGCTGCGCAGGAGCTCAACAAAAATATCACAGGCTGGGACCGCAATCAGGATAAGGATCATCCAGAACTTTTTTATCAGGAACAAACCTTCTATCAACAACGATTCGTGGCACCGAGAGACTATTTTTGGCCGATTAAAGAAAGCGATCTGTTGGTCAATCCAAATTTGGTACAAAATCCAGGTTGGTAATTAGCGTATTAAATTGAAGAAAATCATGAAAAAACGAATATATCGCAATAGTATCTATGTCATGGCCGGTTTGCTTTTTCTGCTACTCGGTTGTAAAGAGGAAAAAGGCTGGACCTTAATGGAGGACGACCAGACCAAACCTGGAACGGTACAGCATCCGTCGGTGGTCAATGGCTATGGACAGGCAACGATACATTACAGCCTTCCGGAAAATGACAATATACTCTATGTCAAAGCTGAATACGTGATGGCGAGTGGTGCCACCCGTGTCGTCAAATCGTCTACCTATACCAATGAAATCTTAATTGATGGGTTTCCGGATACCAAACCGCAAACCGTTAAACTGTATGCAGTGAGCAAAGCTGAGGTGGTGTCGGATCCCGTAGATGTGATTGTGGAACCGAAGACGCCGATCTTTAACCTGGTGTTTGGGGAGATGAAGGTAACGGCTGCCTTTGGCGGTATCCGCATTACCTCAACCAATAAGGAAAAAGGAAATGTGGTGATCGTACCGATGGTAGACTCACTCAACAATGGGGAGTACTTACCCCTGGACAATTATTATGGACAGGATTCCATTATCCTATATAATGTCCGTGGATTGAAATCCAAAGAAATGAAGTTCGCATTTTATGTCCGTGATCGCTGGTTAAATAAGTCCGATACGCTCTACACTTCGATTACACCATTGGAGGAAAATCTGTTTAACCGGCAATTGTTTACGCCATTACGTTTGCCGGGGGATGCGCAAATCCTCTATGGCTCCATGGACAATCTATGGGATGGCAATCTCAATACGAGCAAATGGCCAAGCTTTTATACGGTAGAGAATGCCGGGATACCACAATCGGTGACTTTCTCGATCGGGAGAGAAGCAAAACTAAGTCGTGTTGTAATCTTTCCGAGAAGGGAAAACGGATTCTACGATAAGGGCAATTTACGTGATTTTGAGATTTGGGGAAGCAATACGCCGAATCTGGATGGCTCTTGGGAGTCATGGACCAAATTGGCTACCTGTACAGTCCGTAAGCCATCGGGAACACCGTCGGGAACAAATACCAATGCCGATGAAGTATATGGTACTGCCGGATGGTCATTTGATCTACCGGAAGATGCTCCGAAATACAAGTACCTGCGCATTCGCAATCTGCGCAATTGGCGGGGAAGTTATTTTATGCAGATTAACCAGATTCAGGTTTGGGGCGTTTATTAATCAATTTAAAAAGCAAAAGTTATGAAAAGATATATCGTATTGCTGTCCTTATTTATCGTGGCGCTGTTGGCAGCTTGTTCCAAAATGGATGAGTTTACCGAGCACACGGATGGGAAAGCAATTATCTACCCGGCAAAGTTGGATTCGATTAGAGTTCGTTCGGGAAAATACCGTATCCAGGTAGAAGGGGTCTATAGGGCTTCCTCGGGTGTTTCTGAGCTACGTATCTATTGGAACAGTAAGCAGGATTCGATGAAAATACCGGTCAAACTGACGGGTAAGGTCGATACCGTACGTTATTTAATCGACAAACTGCCTGAAGGGCCCATAAATTTAGAAATTCGTAGTGTGGATGCCGCAGGACGCTTTTCTGTTCCGACCTATGTGGTGGGGAATGTGTATGGCGATCGTTATCGCGAAGGGCTTTACCAACGCGTGGTACTCGAACAGAATTTTATTGCTGGACAGCAACTGCAATTGGGTTTGCAAAATGTATCAGAAACCATGGGCTTTGATGGACTGCGTATAGCGTATAGAAATTGGGATGGTGGCACCACAGATACCGTCGTGCGCGCTAAAAATCAGGATGAAAAGATAGGTCTTCAACGCTATCTTCCGGGTGCCGAAGTTTCCTATCGCACGGTGTTCAGACCAGATAGTTCGGCGATTGATACCTTTATGGTCAAATCGACCAAATTGGCTATAAAAAGGGATAATATTACGCCTTGGTACCTGCAGAATTACAAAACACCATTTACAGCGACGGTCTATGACGGTAACCGCTGGGGAGTTTTGGACAATTGGATCACCAATGCCGCCATGAAAAACCACAACGGTTACGGTGGTTTTGGATCGGACGATGGCGGTGTAGTCAACATTGAAGCCGGCTGGGGGGCTCCGGCTATCGTAAATGGAAAAATAGAGCAAAAAGTAACCTTATTGCCCGGTAAATATCGTTTTTTTTGTAACTTATCCTGGACAAATTATGATCAACCGCCAGCAAAACTGGTTGTTAGCAAAGCAAACAGCGGCATTCCAGATCTTGAGCAGATTCAACAGGCAATGGCCCATGCTGATGTTAAATCAGATGGTGTTTATTTTGAAATCAAAGAAAAGGTGACGGTCAATATAGGGATGCTGGTCAATTTTCAACCCGACCATTACATGAAGATTAACGCGTTTCAAATCAATTTACAATAATATCAAGCAGAATGAAGACAGTTATTTTCGCACTAAGTTTTATGCTATGTACTTTCATGGTATCCGCGCAGCCTTTTCAGGTCAGGAAAAACGGGATAACATTAACGTACGATAAAGCGCATGGAACGTATTCCTTAAGTAAAGATCAAGTCGCCTATATACAACAAGCAAGTGCCTATTTGGCGCTTGCTAATGGACAAAAAATTAGTACGGATAAATTGACAGGGCCCCGCAGCGTGACCGAAAAGCCCATCCAGGACAATTTGGGCAAAGGTATGCAGTATACCATTTCGGTTAAGACCCAGCAGGGCATCACATTGCTGCAGCGTTTTTATTTCTACGACGGGATAGATGGTGTTATCCTGGAACTGGAAGTTAAGGGTAAAAATTTGGCTAGCAATGAACTTGTGCCTGTCTGGTCAAATGCTTCGGTTGGCGGCCTGGGAAAATCCTTGTATCAGCTGGCGGTTCCTTTTGATAACGATACCTTTATTTCCTATGAGAATAATGCTCTGGCGATGAATGGTAAGAGTAGCGCCGAGGTTGGTGTTGTGTACGATAAGGACAGCGGCAAAGGTCTTTTGATTGGTTCATTGGATCAATCTGTTTGGAAATCGGGCATTGCTATCCAGGGAGCACAGGGGCAATACAGTCACCTTGTTGTAAGGGCAGGTTTTACGGATGTGAATATCACACGTGATTCCATGGCGCATGGCGCCGTCAAAGGCGATGTGATCCGTTCCCCAAAATACCTGGTATCCTGTGACAAGGATTGGCGTACTGGACTGGAAAACTATGCCAAGATCCATCGGAAACTATCGCCGGCCTATGTGAAATCTTGGCAAGGAGCAACACCTGTTGGTTGGAACAGCTGGGGTGTAATCCAGGAAAAACTGAATTTTAAGAATGCTACGGGCACCGCAGACTATTTTGCCAAGGACATTCCTTATTTCCGCAACGCTGATGGTGAAGCCTTTATTGATTTGGATTCCTTTTGGGACAATATGACGCCGGGAGGGATGTCTGGAGATTATACACAATTGAAACAATTTGTACGTTATTGTGACTCCCTGGGACTTAAACCAGGTGTTTATTGGGCACCCTTCACGGATTGGGGGCATGGAAGTGGCCCCGACCGCAAAGCCGAGGGGAGCCAGTTTACCTTCGGACAGCTCTGGACCAAAACCCAAAAAGGCTACCACAATTTAGATGGCGGTCGGGCTCTTGATCCGACGCATCCCGGTACGTTGGCTCGTATGGATGTAATCTTAGGGAAATTGGTCGACTGTGGTTTCCGTATGATCAAAGTTGATTTTCTTTCTCACGCAGCAATCGAATCCACAGGTTTTTACGATCAAAAAATTCAGACGGGTATGCAGGCTTATGCTGTGGGGATGAAACATCTCGTCGACGTACTCCAAGGTAAAATGTTGATCTATGCTGCGATTTCACCTTCCTTGGCGACAGCTCAATTTGCACACATGCGCAGGATAGCCTGCGACGCCTGGAAGACGATCGACCAAACACAGTATACTTTAAATAGTGTGAGCTACGGTTGGTGGCAAACTTATCTTTATGATTTTATCGATGCCGACCATCTTGTCTTTCATGATGAAAGCCCAGAAGTGAATAAGGCCAGATTGCTTTCAGGTGTGGTAACGGGCACCATTATCCTTGGCGACGATCTCTCCAAGAAAGAAAACTGGCAGCCTAAGATGAATAACTATCTGCAGGATCCCGAAATTTTAAAAATTATAGCCGATGGTAAAAGCTTCCGTCCTGCAGGATTTGTCGAAGGAAAAGCGGCAAATACGTATTATTACAAAAAGATAGGAAAAACGCTGTATGTGGCGGTATTTAATTACCATACAGCCCCAGCAACGATAAATATAGATTTTAAACAGATTGGCCTGATGCCAAATACAACATATAAGGCCGTGGAGCTATTTGAAAAAACAGCGCAGGAATTTACTGCTAAAAATTCCATTGCCTTTGAGCAAGCAGGAGCAAAATTACTTAAGATTGCTCTTTAGTTAATAATAACATATGAAGATAACCAAAGAAGAACAGTTTAAAGCGTTGATCGATCGGATCAAACGATTGGAAGCTTTAAACGGGCTTTCGAAACATGAATGTATTGTGCAGGGCGTATTGGATGCCATTGACGCCAGTGAATTGGAGGTACATTCCAGTTTACCATCCGTCAATAACCTGATTCAATACCTCGGCTACGCTCGGGAAACTTTCGCCAAAGCTTACCGCGACCTGATCGCCCATGGCGTGGTGGAATCCAAAAATAGAAAAGGATATTTTGTCGTCAGCAATAACACCCAGTTGAAACAGAAAGTTGCCGTGTTGCTATATGCTTACGATACTTTTCAGGATACCTTGGTGTCTGAATTACGGGCCAATCTTCCGGAAGAAGTGACGGTCGATCTTTTTTTCCATCACAACAATATGGAAACCTTTGAGGATATCTTTAACCGAATACAAGGTCGCTATACAGTATATATTGTCGCGCCGATTGAAAATGCCGATTCTGAGCGTTTGTTACGCAACATTCCGGTATCAAAACTATTGATTATCGATCGGCTGATGGATCTGGGTGCAGAATATTCTTATGTCGCTCAGGAATTTGAAGAAGCGACTTACGCCGTGTTTCAAGAGCTCCATCCAAAGATCAAAAAGTATAAGGAAGTGATCTTCTATTTTAGGGAGAATACAGCCGAACCCAATGAAATCAAAAATGCTTTCTTACGCTTTCTGAAAGACTATAAGCTAAAAGGACGTATCGAAAAGCAATACCATGTGGGCGATCTAAAAAAGGGGAAACTGTATTTTACCATTCATAATCCGGAGCTCTATCAGATGTTAAAAGAGGTGCTTCAAAAGGGCTGGATTTTGGGTGAGGATCTGGGGATTTTATCCCATAATGATGATGTCATTAAGGAGATTATCAGCGGTGGTATCACGACCTTTTCGACGAGTTTTGCACGGATTGGTTCCGAAGCCGCCAAGTTTGTGCTCGAAAGAACAGTGATTCGGGAAGTGGTGCCGACAACGTTGGCGGATCGAGGCTCGGTATAAAAAAGGAAGTTTTACGATGATAATTTTTAGTTTTTGTCTTTTTACTGGCTTGGTTGCGTTATGGTCTTTATGGAAATTTAAGACCACCTATTCCACCACGCTTAATGGTTTCTTTCTGGCCGGAAAGAGCAATAGCTTTTGGATGGTAGGTTCGGCCTTGCTGTTGACAAACTTGAGCGCCAACCAGTTTATAGGTGAAAACGAATCGGTTTATATCAATAATCTTTCAGTCATCGGCTGGGGCGTTAGTTCGGTTGTGGCCATGCTTTTGGTGTCGGAATTTCTGCTGCCTATTTATTTTAAGCATGGCTTTCGGACGGTTCCGGATTTCTTGGCACTGCGATTTGACAGCAAAACAAAAATGCTGGTTTCGATCCTCATCTTAATTGGTTATATCGTCAATTTGCTGCCTCCTGTATTGTACGGTGGAGCCTTGAGCCTGGCGACCATGTTTGATGTTCCGGCGCTTTTGCATATTACGTACTGGCAGAGCATCTGGCTGCTGGTATGGGCCTTAGGCGTGATCGGTAGTTTATACAGTATTTTGGGTGGTCTCAAGCTGATCTCCTTATCGGATTTAAGTTTGGGTTTATGTCTGTTTTTACTTGCGGTGCTCATTCCTGTCTTTGCGCTTTGGCACCTGGGGGCTGGGGATGTCTGGTCTGGCCTGGCGCAGCTACTGCATGAAAAAAAGGAACACCTTAATGCGGTTGGCGGAAAGCATGATGCGGTACCATTTTCGACCTTATTTACCGGGATGCTGCTGATCAATTTCTACTACTGGGGGATGGAACCCTATATTGCACAGCAGGCCCTAAGTGCTAAGAATTTAAAGGAGGCCCAAAAAGGGATGACCTTGGCTGCGGGTGGTAAGCTCCTTATGCCCTTGCTGATCAATCTGCCGGGGCTTTTGGCGGTGCATCTGTTGCCGCACGTACAGCCTACGGCTTCTGTTTTTCCGAAACTTATTGTTTTAATTTTCCCCGATATCCTGATCGGTTTTTCCTTGGCCTTGGTCTTTGGTGCGGCGATGACAACGTACACCGCCGGGCTGCAAAGCTGCGGCAGTTTATTTATTTTTAATATTTACAAACCCTATCTGGCTTATAAAAAGAGACCATACAGTGAAAAGGAATTGGTGCGAAAAGGGAAATTGTTCGAATTGATCATTTCAATTTCAGCAATGTTTATTGCCCCTTTTATCCTTTTTGCCCACGATGGATTTTATACCTATTTGCAGACCGTATCGGGTTTATTTAATATGCCCATTTTCACCATTATGATCTTGGGGATCTTATCCCGCCGTGTGACACCGCGCATGGCACAAATTGGGCTGTTTTTGTACATGTTCAGTTATTTTTTTCTGGTGTTTGTCTGGAAAACAGAATTGCATTATCTCCATCTATTCGCTGTGCTTTTTTTGCTGATTTCACTGCTTATCTGGGGAGGAAGTAAATTGAGCCAACCTGATTATCGGTCAACGTATCAATTTGAATTTTCCGGCCAGCATAAAGAAGCCTATTGGAAAGGCCGCTATGGCGTGGGGGCAATGCTGATTGTCCTGATGATTGTTATCTATCTTATTTTTTCACCCTTGGGCATTGCTCAATAAAATCGTATAAACCGCTATGTTGATGCACACAAAAATGAAATACGTTCTCTTAATACTTTTGACCATTTGTTTTGGCACTTCCTACGCCCAACGGTATTATCTATGGGATGATCGACCTGCAAAAGATTGGATGACCGAAGCTTATCCGATCGGAAATGGACGAATAGGAGCCATGATCTTTGGCGGTGTACAGCAAGAACATATTCAATTTAATGAAAATAGCCTTTGGACAGGTGATGAACAGGAAACAGGGGCCTACCAGGCTTTTGGTGATCTTTTTGTTCGCTTTGAACAAGGGGGCGATTCATCGTATTCTTCTTACAGCCGAAAGTTAAACTTAGATAAAGGGCTGCATGAAATAGCCTATCAGCAGGATGGACAGCAGATCAACCGGCGCTATTTTGCCAGCCAGCCCGACCAGGTTATGGTATTTGAGTATACAAACAGTAAAAAAGGTGAATTCAATGCCCAGATTGTACTTCAGGATGCACATGGGCAGGCGGTAGAGGTGGCGGATGGTAAGCTTGCATTTCAGGGAATGCTCGACAATGGTATGCGCTATGCCGCACAGGTACGTGTGCAGGTCGTAGGTGGTTCACTTTCCAGAACAACAGATGAAAAAGGTCGGGCTGTCCTTAGCGTAAAATCTGCCGATCGCCTTGTTCTGCTGCTGAGTGCCGCAACTGATTATGCTAATACTCGGGCCACCAAATGGAAGTCGGCCGATGAACCGATGAAGGTCAATGAACGTAATCTGCAGCAAGCGGAAAAATATGGCGTAAATAAGCTGTTGGCACGGCACCTTGCAGACTATACAGCGCTGTTTAACCGGGTGGCGCTTGATCTCGACCATAGCCAGCTGGACAGTAAGCAAACAACAAAAGCGCTGTTGGAGGCCTATAAAAAACAGCCGATCCCAGCTCTTGAAGCACTGGTCTACCAATATGGACGTTATCTCCTGATCAGTTCTTCCCGAAAAGGCGGTTTGCCTGCAAACCTGCAGGGATTGTGGAACAACAGCAACAATCCACCATGGCGCTCCGATTACCATTCCAATATCAATGTGCAGATGAATTATTGGCCTGCGGAAGTGGCCAATCTGAGTGAGTCGGCCTGGCCTTACCTCGATTATATCAATAGCATGCGTGCCGTGAAAAAAATAAATACACAAAAGGAATTTCCGGGCGTCAGGGGCTGGACTGTAAAGACCGAAAATAATATTTTTGGTGGGGAGAGCTTTCTTTGGAATACGCCGGGAAGTGCCTGGTATGCGCAGGCACTGTGGGAACATTATGCCTTTAACAAAGACGAGAAATACCTACGCGAATTTGCGTATCCGATTTTAAAAGAAATAAGTGAGTTTTGGGATGATCGTCTGGTTCGAAGAGCAGACGGAACTGTGGTGGCGCCAAAAGGCTGGTCGCCGGAACATGGTCCGACCGAGGATGCCGTGAGTTATGACCACCAAATTATTTACGATCTCTTTAGCAACTACATCCAGGCAAGCACAATTTTGAAGTTGGACGCCGATTACCGTAAACATATCACGGCACTTCGCGATGCGCTGCTCAAACCCAAAATCGGCAAATGGGGACAGCTGCAGGAGTGGGAAACGGATCGGGATGATCCACAGGATAAGCATCGCCATGTGTCCCATCTCTTTGGTCTTTATCCCGGTAACCAATTCTCTGTTTTAAAAACACCGGAACTGGCCAAAGCTGCACGAGTTACCCTCACCGCGCGTGGCGACGAATCCACGGGTTGGTCTATGGCCTGGAAGGTGGCTTTTTGGGCCCGCTTGCAGGATGGGAATCACGCCTATAAAATCCTGACCAATTTCATTAACCTCGTTGGCGGCGATGGTATTGATTACAACAATGGCGGTGGCGTTTATGCCAATCTTTTATGTGCCCATCCACCCTTTCAGATCGATGGTAACCTGGGCTATGTGGCTGCTGTGAGTGAACTATTGCTGCAATCGCAAACGGATGTGCTGGAATTACTTCCTGCACTGCCTGATCGCTGGTCGGCCGGGACGGTCAAGGGGCTCAAAGCCCGGGGCAATATACACATTGAAATGATGGAATGGAATAACGGCAGCATTACGCAGCTCAGCCTTTCTTCGCCGCAAGATCAAACGATTCAGGTATTGAGTCCTTCCCAATTGGCAGGTCTAAGCCCACAGCAGGAAATCAATGGTAAATACCTTTACAAGATTCAATTGAAAGCAAACAAAATAGTCAAGTTCGTAAACAAATCCTAAATCTATTTATATATGCCAACCCATCATTTTAAACATGTTGTACTCGGGCTTTTGATGACCCAGGGGCTTGTCCATCTGGAGGCACAGGCGCAGTCCAAACAGATTCCTATTGAAACCAGATCGAATGCCCTCGTGTTGGAGTACGATTCCACGAAAACACTGAAAATGCTCTATTACGGTGAAAAATTGAGTGATTCAAAAGAGTACTCGACCATTGCAAGCGGTTATAGGCAATTGACAGATTATAGTGGCCTCTCCAACGCAGCTTATACCCCTTCAGGTTCAAAAAACCTACTGGAACCGGCCATCAGTGTCGTTCATGCCGATGGTAACCGCTCCCTGGACCTACGCTATGAAAAGCATGCGGTGAAAAACGTTGATGCGAATGTCAAACAGCTTGATATTACCCTAAAAGATCTGGTATACGATATTTATGTCGTTTTACACTACAAATCGTTTTTGAATGAGGATATCATTGAACAGTGGGCAACCATCCAAAATAAGGAAAAGAAAGTCGTCACGCTGGAAAAATTTGCTTCGGCCAACCTCACCCTGCGCTCCAACGCGTATTGGCTACGGCAGTACCATGGCGACTGGGCAAAAGAAATGCAGGTGGACGAGGCTCCGTTAACACATGGCATTAAAGTGCTGGACAGTAAGCTCGGAACACGGGCGAATTTATTCCAGCCACCTTCCTTTATGGTGTCACTGGGTAAGGCTGCATCCGAAGATGAAGGAACAGTATTGATGGCAAGCCTGGGGTATAGTGGAAATTTTAAGGTGGATTTTGAAGTGGATTACCTCAATAACCTACGTATCATCGCCGGAATAAATAACTATGCTTCCAATGTAAAATTAGCCAGCAACCAGGAGTTTACAACACCCAAGTTGATTTATACCTTATCGACAAAGGGAAAAGGCACCGCCTCCCGAAATCTGCACAATTGGGCCCGTAAATATCAGCTGCTGGATGGAAATGGCGAACGCCTGACTTTACTCAACAATTGGGAGGCGACCTACTTTGATTTTAATGAACAAAAATTAAAAGGTTTACTCCAGGATACCAAGAAACTAGGCGTAGATCTATTTTTATTGGATGACGGCTGGTTTGGAAATAAATATCCGCGTAACAGCGATCACTCCAGTCTGGGAGACTGGCAACCAAACCGGACAAAACTGCCCAATGGTATCGCGACACTCGTGGAAGAAGCAACCAAGCAGGGGGTTAAATTCGGTATCTGGGTAGAACCTGAAATGGTTAGCCCCAAATCCGAACTCTATGAACAACATCCGGATTGGGTTGTCAAACAGCCACAGCGGGAAGAACATTACTTCCGCAATCAGTTGATCCTGGATCTGACAAACCCCAAGGTGCAGGATTTTGTTTTTAATATACTGGATGATCTTTTTACCAAGAATCCATCTTTGGCATATATCAAATGGGACTGCAATGCGGTTATTTACAATGCGCATTCTGCATTTTTAAAGGATCAGGGGGCATTCTATATCTCGTATGTGGAAGGACTGTATAAAGTCCTTGAACGTATACGTTCGAAATATCCGAAAGTGCCGATGATGTTATGTTCGGGCGGGGGTGGTCGTGTGGACTATGCGGCACTTCGGTACTTTACCGAATTTTGGCCTTCGGACAATACAGACCCTTTGGAGCGTATTTTTATGCAGTACGAGTATTCGTACTTTTTCCCGGCAATCAGCACTTCAAACCATGTGACTGACTGGGGAAAACAGTCCCTCAAATTCCGCACGGATGTAGCCATGATGGGCAAACTGGGGTTTGATATTGTGGTGAGCCACCTGAAAGAACAGGATCTGTTATTCTGCCAGCAGGCGGTAAAGAATTACGACGCGCTTAAAGGGACAATATGGCACGGAGAGCAGTATCGTCTGGCCGATCCACGTGAAGGTGACTTTGCCGCCCTTAGCTACGTGAATAGCCAAAAAACAGAAGCTGTCGTCTTC
Source organism: Sphingobacterium multivorum (assembly GCF_039511225.1). Classification (NCBI taxonomy): domain Bacteria; kingdom Pseudomonadati; phylum Bacteroidota; class Sphingobacteriia; order Sphingobacteriales; family Sphingobacteriaceae; genus Sphingobacterium; species Sphingobacterium multivorum. Next base: position 4,622,145 of record NZ_CP154261.1, on the reverse strand, counting down.
AACTACCTGGTCAATAACCGCTATGGTATCGGAACAACCGATCCTGTCCGTCTAAAAGGACTGGATGCCCAAAAGCAATATCGGGTGGAGGAAATCAACTTGTATCCGGGAACCAAGTCGAGCTTAGGCCAGGGACAAACCTATTCGGGCGACTACCTGATGAAAGTTGGCGTAAATCCAGACCTGAATAGCAACCGTCCCAGTGTTTTACTGAAAATATCGGCACTTTAAAAAAAATAAGGGTGGCATATCCGAAGCGCTGACTCCAACAGTCTGGACTTCGGATGCGCCAAATGTATAAACCCAATGGAGCAACAAACTCAAAAATCATGATAAAACCTAAACAGTATAAACGGACTTTGTTGGCCCTGCTACTCAGCGTTGCCAGTGGATTTTCTGTCCTACAGGCCAAGGTACAGCTGCCTGCTTTTATTGGCGACAATATGGTACTACAGCAGAAAGAAAAGGTCAAGATCTGGGGAACTAGTACCGCAGCGGGCAAGGAGCTTAGCGTAAATACCAGCTGGAACAACAAGAGCTATCAGGTTGAGGTCGATCAGCAAGGAGGCTGGCAAGTCTATCTGGAGACGCCAAAATACGGTGGACCCTACCAAATTACCATCAACGATGGTGATCAATTGATTCTAAAGAATATTTTGATCGGTGAAGTCTGGTTTTGTTCAGGACAGTCAAATATGGAAATGCCCCTAGCGGGCTGGGGTAAGATCAATAACTTTGAGCAGGAAATCAAAGCAGCCAACTTTCCCAATATTCGTATTTTGCAGATTCCAAAAGCTACGGCCAATCAACCTACCACAGCAGTGAAGGTGGAGTCTGGTGGATGGAATCCGGTGACACCAGAATGTATTCCGGAGTTTTCGGCTACGGCCTATTTTTTTGCACGGGAAATCTACGAGAAAACAGGCATTCCCATTGGGCTGATCCACTCTTCCTGGGGCGGAACAATCATTGAAGCCTGGATGAGCCGGGAGGCACTTTCACCTTTTTCAACCTATACGGCGGCCATTGAGAAAATCCAACGTCCGGATGCACAGGAAATCTATGCGAAAGATCTGGCCGAATGGAATCGCGTCGCCGAACAGCAGGATCAGGTGAAGACAGCAATGCAGGGCGAGTGGTTTGCGCCACAATTGGATAAAAGCAGCTGGTCTACGATTACAATTCCGAGCTTTTTTGACAGTAACCTATTTCCAGGAATGGATGGTGTCGTTTATTTTGGCAAAGACGTTGAACTACCGGCACATTGGCAAGGTAAACCTCTTAAGTTGATTTTGGGAGCAATTGATGACAACGACATCACTTATGTCAATGGTACAAAGGTGGGCGAAACTGTCGGCTACGATCAGATTCGGAAATATACTGTTCCTGCAACAGCCAACAATGGCAGCCTATTGCATATTGCTGTTCGCGTATTTGACGGAGCCGGCGATGGCGGAATATATGGTGGTACGGAACAGCCACGACTGGAAGGACCAAATGGCGAACAGCTATCTCTCGTGGGGGACTGGAAATGCAAAGTGGGTTATGATCTGGCGAAGCTGCCCACAAAACCTAACGCCTTGGAAGGCCCTAATAGGCCTACTGTGCTCTACAATACCATGGTGAAGCCTTTTGTGGATTTTAAGATAAAAGGCGCCATTTGGTACCAGGGAGAAAGTAACGTGGATTCAAAAGACGCTCCCTATCAGCAACTGCTGCCCGCACTGATTCAGGACTGGCGCAAGCAATGGAACAATGAAAAGATGCCTTTTTATTTTGTTCAACTGGCCAACTTTAAGGCGAAAAGTTTAACACCGCAGCCTTCTTCCTGGGCGAGATTACGGGAAGCGCAGCGCCAAACACTCAAATTGCCTTATACAGGTATGGCTGTTATAACGGATATCGGCGATGCTCAGGATATTCACCCCAAAAATAAGCAGGATGTCGGTAGAAGGCTTGGCTGGATCGCAACAGCGCAGCTGTATGGCAAAAAAATCCCTTATTCGGGCCCGGTTCTCGCGCATTGGACGACAAAAGCTGGAAAAATGCAACTTAGCTTTAATCCCATGGGCAAAAAGCTTGTGCTGAAAGGAGCGGATAAACGCAATGCTAGCTTTACTATTGCTGGTGCCGATCAGGTCTTTTATCCTGCAGAAGTCAAACAGGTCGGAAATAAGTTGATCGTATCTGCCAAAGAAGTACCGTCACCCGTCGCAGTGCGTTACGGATGGGCCGATAACCCGGATTTGGTACTCTATAACGATGCTGGATTACCCGCTTCTCCGTTCCGTACCGATAGCTGGGATAAATAACCGATGTAAACCATCCCCCTTATGAACCATAATTGGAGAGCCTATCGTATACGTAAGAAGTAATTAGAAAATATCGCGTCTAAACGAATTATGATTATGCAATTTTTTGCATGATAAGGGATCTCTTTGTCCCTAAAATATCCATCAAGAACTATTTTATACATAACTACAGTAAACAATGAAAACAAAAAAGACAAGACAGTGGCCCGAAAAACGGGTGTCATTTGTTCCAGAAGTCAGTATTATGGCACTTTGTCTTTCGATTGCGGTACCAACTGCGGGGTCTGCAAAATCGTTATGGACAACAGCTGGCCGATTACCGGAGAACACACCGCATGCGGCATATAATAAATTAGGCATGTTCCAGCATGCTGTGAAAGGAAAGGTAAAGGATAGCGATGGAAAACCGATTGAAGGCGTTACAGTAAGGGTTAAAAATTCGGCCGTAGAAACAAAAACAAACGGGTTGGGCGACTATGAATTCAAGTCCGTCAATGTCGGAGCCGTCCTGCTGTTTTCATCCGTGGGTTTTGAAACAAGGGAGGTCGTTTTCAATGGCAACGGCCAACAATTGGATGTTGTGCTAAATAACTCATCTTCAAGTTTAGAGGAAGTCGTTGTCGTTGGTTACGGTACGCAAAAGAAAGTAAACCTAACAGGTGCCGTGGCTACAGTGAGCGGCAAAGATATGATCAAACGGCCCGTTGTCAATACAGCTTCCATGCTGCAGGGCGCAATACCGGGCGTACAAATCAACCAGGGCTCGGGAGAACCAGGCAATGAAGGTGTATCCATCCGCATTCGTGGCAAGGGAACTTTTAGTGGTGCCGGATCGGATCCTTTGGTGTTGATCGACGGTGTACAAGGCAAATTTTCGGATGTCAATCCCAATGATATCGAAAATGTCAGTGTACTTAAGGATGCGGCATCTGCAGCGATTTATGGATCCCGCGCGGCAAATGGTGTTATTTTGATCACCACAAAACAGGGGAAATCAGGGAAAACAACCGTGCAGTATGACGGTAATGTGGGTATCTATAAGCCTACGAAAATGTTTGATCTGATCACTAATTCGGCGCAGTATATGGAATTATACAATGAAGCGCGTAAGAATTCCAATCTCAACGATGGCCTATATCCCGCCGATGTGATCGCTGCCTATCGCAATAGCAACGATCCTGTAAAATATCCAAATACGGACTGGTTGGGGCTTATTTTCCAAACTAAACCGACCTACACGCATAATCTTGGTATCCAGGGCGGAAACGAGAAGACAACCTTTAATGTTGGTTTGGGCTACGTCAATCAGGATGGAATGATCAAAGGTTTTAACTACGACCGTTATTCCGCCCGGCTCAATCTGACGACCAAAATCTCGGACGGGATTAAATTCGGAACAAATATCTTGCTCAAAACAGGACATACCGAATCTATTCCGGGTGGATCCAAAGACTTGTTCCTGTCGGCCATGTCGCAGGCACCAACCTATGGCCCATTTTTGCCGGATGGTAGCGGGCGATATACGTACAAAGCTTACGACTGGGAGTACAACAATAAAAATCCTATGGCCGTATTGGATCGGAAATTCACCTACAATACCGATGATTATGCGGCTAATTTGCAGGCCTGGATGGAAGTACAACTGTTTAAAGGTCTTTCCTGGTACACCAAAGGTGCCTATAACTTCAATATGGACAAGTACAAGGATTATAAATCGACCTTGGATGAATATTACTACCACACGGGTACGCTGGGAACAACATTGGATCTTGGCAAGGGCCTTACAGATCAGGATCAGCAAACCATTTACACCAATTTATTTACTTACCTGAACTACGATCGTGCGTTTGGGGACCACCACCTCAAAGCGCAGGCCGGATATAGCATTGAAAAAAGTAAGTATACCTACCTCCAGGGCTTCAGACAGAATTTTGTCGATGATACCCTAACGGAATTAAATGCCGGTGGATCGGATATTCAACGGGCAAACGGAACAGCCAACCAATGGGCATTGATTTCTTATTTCGGCCGATTGAACTATGATTACCAAGGAAAATACCTCTTAGAAGCCAATATGCGTTACGATGGTAGTTCCAAGTTTTACGGTAAAAACCGTTGGGCAGCATTCCCTTCTTTCTCTGCCGGCTGGCGTGTATCTGAGGAATCGTTTGTCAAGGAATTTGCTTCGGGTTGGCTGGATAATTTGAAGATCCGTGGATCCTGGGGCCAACTTGGAAATCAGAATACCGGTAACTATCCGTATCAACCCGTATTGGGACTTACCGGAAATTACTCTTTTGACAATAGTACGCTAAATTCCGGTGTTGCTCAACAGGGATTAAACAACCCGATTATCAAATGGGAAACAACAACGATGACCGATGTGGGGTTGGACTTAAGTCTGTTTAAAAATTTAGATATCACCTTTGACTGGTACAAAAAGAGAACGACTGATATCCTTAGGCAGTCACAGATTACTGCAATAGTTGGTTTGGGAGCACCTTACGTCAATGATGGAATTGTCGAGAATAAAGGTCTTGAATTGGGAATTACTTATCGTAATCAGATTACTACGGGAGCATTAGAAGGGTTACGCTATCAGCTAGGTGCAAACCTCGATCGTTTCAAAAACAAGCTGGTGAAATTTGGCGAACCGGAAATCGGGGGCTATACAGTCAAGAAAAACGGCTACGCGATGGACAGTTTTTATACCTACGAAGTCATGGGTATATTCCAATCGGAACAAGAAGTCGCTAGTTCGCCTAAGCAGTTTAATGACAATACATTGCCAGGAGATCTCAAGTACCGGGATGTCAATGGGGACGGAAAAATAGATGCGAACGACAGAACAATTATTGCGGGTGTAGATCCAAAGTTGAACTATAGTTTTAATCTAAGTGCAAGTTTTAAGGGCTTTGACTTTTCGGCCCTATTACAAGGGGTATATGGTGTCAAATCTTATGTTTCGGGCTGGGGTGTAACTCCTTTTGTACAGGGTAGCCCACCGACAAAAGATTGGTTAGACCGTTGGACACCTGAAAATCCTTCGACTACAATGCCCCGTATTTATTGGGGTTGGAGCGCTCCGGAGAAATTCAGTCGAGCTTCCAGCTATTTTATACAGGATGCTTCATACTTCCGGTTGAAAAACCTTGTATTGGGATACACTTTACCTGATGGGCTATTGAAAAAATATAAAATTGACCGCCTACGGGTTTATTTTTCGGGTGATAACCTTGTGACTGCAACCAAATTTAAGGGCCTGGATCCTGAGCGCTATGGAAATGGTGACCTCGTGCAATATCCGCAAAACAAGATTTATTCATTTGGTGTACAAGTTAATTTTTAAGTGCTATGAAAAAGAAATTTATAACAGCGTTGCTATTATCCGGACTATTTTTGGGTTCCTGTAACAGTGCCTTGGACCTCAATCCTTTGGATCAGATTGCTTCGGACAACTATTTTAGCAAAAAATCGGATTTTGATAATGCCTTGGCCGGTGTATACGCGTCGTTGCAGAGTGAGACGTTCTCTTATGGGATGCCTTTTCGGGACTGTCTGACCGACAATGGCTATAATCAGTTCAATTCAGGTAGCGTCAACGAAATCGTTGGCGGCAATTTAAATCCAACAACGGGTGGCTACGAAACCGGTATCTATAATGATGCATACGTAGCGATAGGCAGAGCAAATCGTTTGATCGAGAAATTACAAAGCTATGCAGGAGCAGACATAAACGATGCAGAGAAAAAGAAAATGGAAGCTGAAGCCCGCTTTATCCGTGCTTTCGTTTATTTCCAATTGTACAGTATCTACGGCGAAGTGCCGCTTGTATTGGTTTCATTGAATCTGGAGAATCAGCGTCAGCCAAAGGAAAGTGCAGAGAATATACTAAAACAGATTCGAGCTGATCTGGATTTTGGGATCGCCAACTTAGCGCCTAAACCTTATTTCAATAATGGGGGGCATGCGGCCGCCAGTTCAGCAAAAGCCTTGAAAGCACGGGTTTTATTGTTTGCGGCTTATGGTGACAAAGGAGTGCCCGATTTAGCAATTTTGAAAGAGGTAAAAGACTTATGTACCGATATCATGAAAGAGTATACCCTGAGTACGGCTTTTGAAAATGTCTTTCGCGATGCGACACAAAAGAATAATACCGAGATTATCTTTTCGGTCAATTTTCTGGCACCGAATAATACTGCCCCTTGGGACATGTACCTAGGCGATTGGATTGCTGCTTCGCCTTTACAAAACCTGGTGGATACCTATGAATGCAAAGATGGTTTGCCTTTTGGTGAATCACCGTTGACCGACCGAACCAACCTGTTCAAAGATAGGGATCCGCGCCTGAGCAAAACAATTTTTGTGGATCATCCTGATTTTGGCGGCGGTAAGATCCATACACCGTCCAATCCGCGGCCTACAGGTTATGGGGTGCTGAAATTTTTGGATCCGGCCAACCTACCTTTTGGTTTTTCAACATTGAGCCAACAGGATGCGGTTATACTGCGGTTTGGTGAGGTATTATTGATGTACGCCGAAGCACAAAATGAAATAGCCGGGCCTGATCAATCGGTTTATGATGCCATGAATACTTTGCGGAGTCGGGTTCAGATGCCAGGGTTCCCTGCCGGTTATACCAAGGAAAAGATGCGCGAGCGTATCCGCCACGAAAGAAGAGTCGAACTTGCTTTTGAAGGACTACGCCATTACGACCTGATTCGTTGGCATATCGCGGGTGACGTACTCAATGGGGTCAAAGACAGTAAAGTGCCCTATCATTTCGAAGATAAATTCTATCGCTGGCCATTACCACAAACAGAAATTGAAAAAAGCGCAGGGATACTGATTCAGAATCCAAACTATAAATAACAAGACTTTTTGCCTTCTTCTGATCGGCAATTTCCTAAACCAACCACAGCAGCGCGCACGAAATCTTTTCGATGCGCGCTATTTTTGGCGGTGATAACGATTACTGTAAAGGGATCAACACATTCTGTTCCAAGCGTACAGGGACATGCTTCACCGAGGTAAAACCGTCTTCCTTAGAAACGATGTTGGAAAGATCCAGTCCTCTTTTGGAGAACGTACTGATCAAAGCTGTTCTAAAGGTAGCTTTTGATGATCCCCAGCCTTGTCCTAAGATGGTGTCATTGTTAAGCTGTATGAGTTCATCCGTTGAATAATAACTGAATTTTTCCAGTAAGTGTTGGTAAAGATTTGTTGTAGTAGCCATACAATTTAAAAATTTAAAGGATTAAACCATAAACTGTATCCAGATCTTTGTGGGAAAATAATCGTTCTGCAACGTTTATTTTGGTCGAAACCCGTATTAATTTACCACCGCGGTGCCTGCACTCGGTTGGTATTGCATCATGCAATTCTGAATACTCTACAAATATAGTAGATTATTTTTTATTATAAAAAATATTTTTGTTTTTAAGGGTAAATGAGCGTTAAAATCAGTACAAGGGAGGTCAAAGTGGGGGCAGGTTGTTGTTTTTGATTTGGTTATGAAGCGGATAGCTGGACGGTAAATTTATCATGCTACTGTAATCTCATTTAAAATACTTTAAAAAATAAAGATAAGACGATACTTTTGCGCCATGAATAGAATTGCGGAAATTAATGAATACATTGCTGCCGAACGCGAGGTATTATTGCAACACCCTTTGTATCGTAAGATCAAAACGATCAAGAATCTACGTTCTTTTACAGAAGGGCATGTTTACGCTGTATGGGATTTTATGTCTTTACTAAAAGCTTTACAGATTAAATTGACCTGTACGACTTTACCCTGGTTTGCGAGCGAGCATCCATCAACACGCTATCTGATCAACGAAATTGTATTGGCAGAGGAGTCGGACGAATACATTGATGGCCGCCGTTTGAGCCATTTTGAAATGTATCTGGACGCCATGGATGCCATGGGTGCCGATCTTCATCTGGTCAATAAATTTATCGGTCATGCCAAAAAATCGAGCGACATATTCGATGTCATCGCGACGACGACATTGGATAAGCGGATCAAAGACTTTTTGAATTTTACATTCGAAGTGATTGCTGAAGGTGAGGTGCATAAAATTGCTGCCGCCTTTACGTTCGGGCGTGAAGATCTTATTCCGGGAATGTTTACCTCTATCTTGGAAGAAATTAAAACAAATTTCCCTACAGCCAATCTGGATAGCTTTATTTATTATTTCCAGCGTCATATTGATCTGGACGGCGACGAGCACGGACCTTTGGCCATGCAGATGATCACAGATCTTGCGAAGGACGATGACGTTAAATGGGCAGAAATGAAGGAGATCAGTAAAATCGCGCTACAAAAAAGAATACAATTGTGGAATGCAATAGAAGATTCTTTATACGGATAATCTGGTTTTATACCATCCCCGAAAGGCCTCTCAAATCAACATTTGAGAGGCTTTTTTTATAGGCTGTAAAAAGAGTGGCGCAAACCCTATTTGGCAGATATTGGTCTTTTGCTTGAATTGATGAAAAAATGTCTTTTTTCCGTAACATATTGGCGTTTGTGAAGAAATCCAAGTTGTAATAAGTGTCTAAGTTTGCAACGCAAAAAAATAATAGAGCACACGTGAACTTTTTTCCTCCCTATTGGGCAAAAGGAATACTAACTATGGGATTGTTAGTATTCACTATTTCGGACACCTTCGCCCTCGATTCTTTGCGTATGTCGCTGAAAGACATGATCGACAAAGCACTACAGAACAGTAAATACGTCGAGCAGTCCTATTTGCAGCTCAAAGAAAGTGAGGTGGCAGTCCAGCAGCAACGCATGGAACTGCTGCCCAAAATCTCCGCCAGAGCTTCTGCCAGTTATGCGAGTAATATGCCTGTTTATGATCAAGGCCTTTTAAATAAACCCGCCCAGCATGATATCATTCATTACTTGTACGATAGCGGTTTGGATTTTTATCTGAATCTCTACAATGGGCATCGCGATCTGATGAAAATTGAGTCCAAAAAATTGGAAAATGAGCTGGCCCGGATCGATTGGAAGAATGCTGCGGCGCAGACGAAATTGGAGGTTTGCAATCTTTTTTTGGATTTGGAACTGTCGTATAGTAATAAATCTTTAATCGAGCAGGATATTGCTGATCAACGGGTACAACTCCAGGAGATTGAACATCTGTATACGGCGGGTGTTGTCTTGCACAGTGACGTTTTGCGTATTTCGTTAGAACTTTCGAAACGGGAACTGTTGCTCGTTCAGATCGGTCATGATATTCAGGCTGCAAATCAGAAACTGCAGCTTATTGGAGGTATTACAGCGGAGATTATCCCCTTGAGCGAGCCTTTTAAAGTGGAAAACCCCAGTTATGAAACGCTTGTTGCCGAAGCACGAAGCCATGCTTTTTCCCTCCAAAAATCCGAACAGGAAGTTGTTTTGAAGAAATTATCAGTCAAACAGGCCCGATCAAATTATCTTCCTGAATTGGGGTTGACCAGCACATTTACCTTTGCCAATCCCCAGGTTTTCCTTTATCCCTATAACCCCAGCTGGTATAATCTGAGTATTACAGGGCTTAAATTAAACATACCAATATCAGCTATTTATCTCAATAGGAATGTGGTGCGCGGAGCACAAATAGCCCTGGACCGGCAACAGGTGAAACACCATCATGAGGAGGAAATTCTGGAAAATCAGTTGTTACAGGCGCTCTTGGATTATCAATTGGCGATCAAGCAGCAGGACGTCTGCCAAAACAATAAGGCACTGGCACTGGAAAATGCACGGATTATAAAGAACAGGTATTTTAAATCATCGGCGCTGATTACAGATCTTCTAGATGCGGATATGCAATACTTAAAAACACTTTTTGATCTTGAAACCGCACATATTGCGCTACAGAAACATTATTATTTTATCGAATTTTTGAAGGGTACTATCTAATGAAACCTAAATCACGCAGAACAGTTGTGGAAGCACAACTCACTCGAATCACCAACTGGTTGGCCGCAATTGTCTTGTTGGCATTATTGTTATGGGGCGCTAACACCTTATGGATGCGCGTGCGGTATACCTACACCAATGATGCGCAAGTAACACAGTACATCAATCCCATTGTTTCCCGCGTAGGAGGTTATGTGGTTTCCGTGCATTATCACGATCATCAATTGGTTAAACGAGGTGATACCCTATTGCTTATTGATAATAAGGAATATAAATATGAGGCGGATCAGGTAGCTGCATCCGTCAATAAGGAAGCAGCAGAGATCAATGTTCTTCATAGTCAAAAAGAAATCCTCCAGGCAGAGCATGAATCTTTGCGGACATCCATTGCTGCTGGTGAGGCACGTGTAACGAAACAACAATTGGAGTATGATCGATACAATTACCTGTTTCAAGAAAAGTCTGCAACAGCACAGCAACTGGAGGATGTAAAAGCGACTTTGGATGTCTACAAGAGTGAACTGGCTTCGTTAAAACATAAATTGCAGGCTTCACAGGAAAGGGTGCACGATGTGGACATGAAAAAAGGTGTCGTTGATGCCGAGCGCGTTCGTTTGACTGCAGCTGTTGGCCGCAAGCGGCTTGATGTTGGGTATACCGTTATTCGCGCACCCTACGATGGGCAGATTGGCAAACGCACCATTGAAAAAGGTCAAATGATAAGTGCTGGTGAAGTTTTGGGCTTTATCGTCAATAGAGAAACCCCAACCTGGGTGACGGCTAATTTTAAGGAAACGCAACTGCGCTATTTGCATCTTGGCAATAGGGTGGAGGTGGTGGCGGATGCCTATCCGGATCAGAAATTTTATGGCAAAATTATTTCCATCTCCCCGGCTACAGGATCAGCTTTCTCCCTTTTACCGCCAGATAATGCAACGGGCAACTTTGTGAAGATTGTACAACGCGTACCTGTTCGCATTGAGCTGGATAAGCAAAGGGGAGCTCAACAGCTTCTTTCGGGAATGAATGTAAATGTCTCGGTATCAAAAAAACAGCCATAGTGAAAGGTATTTTTAAGGAGTGGGTGCCGGAGTGGTTGATCAAGCTTATCCTGTTCAGCAGTTTAATGCCAAGTATGGTCTTATTTTTCCTGCCGGGGGCCAATACAAATGTCACTGCTGGATTTTATGGGGCGCAACCCAGTGACATCCAGTTTCTGATCATTTTGTTTTATGCAGGTTTTGTCGGATTCTACGTGTTGGAACGACGCTTTTTTTTATACTTTCCCATTAAGCAATACTATATTATCTTTCATCTGCTACAGCTATTGAATTGCTTTTTGATGTACAGTATCAGGGATATCAGCTGGGTATATGGACTGCGTTTTTTTCAAGGAATGTTGTTTGCTTCTGCCGTAAACTTATCGATCTCCATGATATTTTCCAGGTTGAAAAGTGATCGGGCCAAGGAAGTGAGTTACGCTGTCTTTTTCGGCTTACTATTATGTAGCTCGCCTTTTAATACATTCGTTACGGCTGAATTTATCGATTCATTCAATTTTGATCAGCTCTATCTATACGCTGCATTATCATTTGTACCGGGTTTATTGCTCATTATGCTAACGATGCGCTCCATACGGCATATACGTCCTTACCCCTTATTTTCATTAGACTGGGCAAGCTGTATTTTCTATAGCCTTGTGATCGTCAGTTTTGGCTATCTAATGGTGTATGGACAGGAAGTGTATTGGTTTAACGATCAGCAGCTACTTATTGTATTTGCGCTGGGGATGACGCTGCTTATTCTTTTTATTGTTCGACAAATGGTTCTCAAACGTGTTTATGTGCATTTAGCGATTTTTAAAAACAGAAATTTTCTCTTGGGACTGTTGATTTTGTATATGATGTATATCGAGCGCTTCTCCCTGACCATCTCAAATCAATATCTCGTACAGGTTATTCAACTTGATCCCATTCATTTGTCCTATATCCAATGGTTTAATATTGCTGGTATTGTCGCCGGTGTACTGGGCTCATTGTATTGGATGCTTGGGCAACGTCCCGTAAAATGGATTTGGATTCTGGGCTTCTGTTGCTTGCTGCTGTTTCACCAATGGATGTTTTTCTCCTTTGAGGGGCAGGGTAATGATGCGCATTTTTGGATACCATTAGTTTTACATGGACTCGGAGTTGGGCTTATTATGGTACCGACCATCTTATTTTGCATTACCAGTGTTAGTCCTCAATTGGGCGCTTCTGCAGCAGCGATCTGTCTCGCTATCCGGTACTTGGGCTACACGAGCAGTATCGGTTTACAGAATTTTTTCAAGTTGTTTGAACATGCCCAGCACCAGCAGGTGTTTAGGGACCAAACGGAAGTGGGCAATCCCTTATTTCGGGAGTACCTGCAGCAGGAATCTGTCAGCATTTTGCAGCATGGACTGCAGTATAAGGAACATACCGCGGCTTTAAAGCTCGTTGCTGAGCGGATCAAGATCCAATCTTTTGTGCGTTATGCCATGGATTATTATGAGATCATGTCCATGATCAGTATCAGCATACTTTTGCTGATACTGATCTCGCCTTCCTTGAAAAGCATGTATAAGAAACTAGGAAAAAATAGAATTTCTCCAGCTTAGATCTCCTGAATATCCCATATTCCAGCTGTACGTTGGAGTTCGACCAAGGCGATCGCATAGTTGTAACGGGCTTCATAATAGCTAAGCTGGGTTTCATTGTAGGTCCGTTGGGCATTTAAAACTTCCAGTAGGGATGTATCGCCTCTTTTATAGCTGTAAACCTTTCCTGCTAAAATTGCCTTTGCTTCCGATAGCATAGCGCTGTCAAATAGCTGTACCTGTTTTTGAGCGGCCTGGTAGGAGAGGAACGCTTGCGTAACTTCGATCTGAATGCGTAGGAGGACTTCCTGATAGGCAATCTCATCTTGATCGATCTTAAATTTTGCAGCTTTCAGATCACCTGTGTTAAAATTCGAGAACTTGAGCGGAATGGAGATGCCTGCATTTACAGCTGTAAACTGGGGCGTTGGGGCGGTTTCATTTCGCGCTTCACCATTATAGGTGACGCCGACTGAAAGCCCGAGATCTATTATCCGATTGGCTTGGGCCAATTGGAGCAGGCGTTTTGAAAGCTGTTTATTTTGCAGGGCAACTTTTAGATCGCTGCGGTCATTTTGGGCTACTCTAACCAGTTCATCTAAGTGGTAGGTACGGTCCAAATGGTTGAAAGCATCCAGGGATAACACCGTTGTCGTGACGGAGCTATCTGCCATAAACAGGGAGAGGTTTGCAAGGGCGGATTTCCAGGTAGCTTCTGTTGCCAGCAACGTATTGTGCATATTGGCGGCTTCCAGTTTAGATTGACGGAAATTAATTTCAGGGATGCTCCCCAATTGATACCGAATACTATCCGATATGGCCAATTGCCTAAGTTGCTGATAGGAATTTTGGTTTATTTTCAGCAGGAATGCCTGCTGCTTTGCTGTCAAAAATGCAAGTGTAGCGTCGGCACGTAAATTTCGGAAATAGTCTGCGAGCAGTAAACGGGTTACTTCGGCTTCATCTTTGGCCAGGTTTATCCGTGCTTTTCGTTTAGTCCCCAGCTCCAGTGTCCATGCAATTCCCGCATTATAGCCCCGGCCAAGCTGCTTTGTACGTTCACTATTATCAAAAATACCCATACTAAATTCAGGATCTGGAAATACCCTGGCGCTAATGATATTGGCTTCAGCAATGCTGAGGTTGAATTTTTCGGCGGCGTAGCCCAGATTATTTTTAGCGACTGTATGGATGAATTTTGAATAGTCGAGTTGCTGCCCTGTCACTTCTGACACGCTGCTATTCCTATCCTGAGCGATTGCTGTATGGTATAGCGCGAGTATAAAAAGAAAAAAGGTAAAGCTTTTCTTTGTTAAAATATGTTGCTTGTTCATGATCATCGACGTGTTTTGAATGTTCTGTTTTAATGATTCTTTTATTAAAGTACGAGGGCGCTCCTTGACATATGAAATAAGTAGCCCGGGCTATTCGTAAGCGCATTCCGTTTGGCCCCCTGCTTCCTGACTAGCGTGGACCTTCAGCGGATGTGATTGCTGTATAGGGTTGGTTGAAGCCTTTTTAATGTTCAGGTTGAATCCATTCGAAACAGCTTGCTTTCTGCTGTTTCGAATGGTTGAATTTGTATTTATTCTACAGGGGCTTTTTGTGTGGTGCTATTACGTTCTAAAAGATAATAGAGCGGGGGGAGCACAAATAGTGTCAGGATAGTCGAAAATAGCAGACCATAGACAATTACTGTTGCCAAGGGGCGCTGAACATCCGATCCGATCCCTGTTGCCAGCGAAGCCGGAAGCAAACCAAGTATGGCCACTGTGGCGGTCATCAAAACGGGACGAAAACGACTAAAAGCGCCTTGTGTTACAGCTTTATGTAGGGATAATCCATTTTTGCGTAATACATTCATCTGTGAAAGCATCAAGACACCGTTTTGTATGGCGACACCGAATAAGGCAATAAAACCGACTGCCGACGACACGTTGAGCGTCATGCCACGAACATGGAGCGCGAGCATTCCGCCAAAAAGTGCCAACGGTACGATGCCCATTAAAATACCTGCCTGTCTAAATGAACCAAATGTGCCGTACAACAAGATAAATATAATGGCCAATGTCAATGGGACGATAATGGCAAGCCGGCTGTAAGCGCGCTGCTGATTTTCAAATTGTCCGCCCCATTTTAACCTGATTTTATGTGGGTCATAGGATATATTCTTGGCAATGGCCTGCTGTGCTTCGGTGAGGAATGTCCCTAGATCGCGACCACGGACATTTAAACGAACCGTCAATTGGCGATTGTTGCGCTCGCGCGAAATCATACTTTCTCCCGTATTAAGTTTAATGGTTGCCACCTGAGCTAGTGGGATACGGTTTCCATTTTCGGGATACAGCATTAAGTTGCCAATTTTTTCGGGTGAATTCCTGTTTTCCTCCGGATATTGACAGGTAATATCATACACTTTGATTCCTTGATAGACCTGGGCAACGGCTTTTCCGCCGATAGCAATCTGAATTAGGTCGGTCACGTCAGCAATGTTCAATCCGTATTGTGCTATTTTATCGCGATCGGCGATAATTTGCAACTGGGGGAGTGGTGGCTCCTGATCAATGGCCAGATCGACGGCTCCCTTCACGTGTTGGAGCGTCGTGATAAGTTCCTCGGCGACCCTGCGGTTTTCTCTTAAATCATCACCGAATATTTTGACAACGAGCTCACTATGGGCGCCAGCGATTTTGTCCATGACACCGTCGATCATGGGTTGGGAAAAAGCAACATTGAATCCGGGCATTTTCGCATATGTTGCAGCAAGTTCATTGATCAGGTCTTCCTTGGTTTTGCCCCACTTCCATGTTGTGTAGGGTTTTAATCCCACACTAACTTCGAAATGAGAGGGCGTCCAGGCGTCGGTACCATCGTCATTACGTCCCGCCTGAACCATGACATAGGAGATCTCTTCGTATTGAAGTGTGCGAGCACGTAGGGTATCACTCATTTCTTTGGACTTTTCAACCGTGATGCCGGGGGGCAGCGAAACCTGAAGCCAGATTGAACCTTCATCCAATGTGGGAAGAAAGTCCTTGCCAACGGAGGCGGTGAGCAAACCTGTGGCCAGTAATACGATGACCAATGGAATAAAAACTCTTTTGGGAGCCCGCATAACCTTTTCTATCGCGGATTGATAAGCAACAGTCAATTTTGCCAACCATTTGATGTGGACTATTTTTTGGGGTTTGCGATAGATCAAATAGGCCAACCCGGGTATAAGTACAAGAGCGACAGCGAAGGCACCGAAGAGGGCATAGCCTACGGTATAGGCCATCGGCGTAAAAAGTTTCTTCTCGACACGTTCAAATGCAAATAAAGGAAGGTAGGCTGTAATAATAATCAGCGTCGCAAAGAATATGGGTTTGGCAACTTCAGCAATTTTCTGTGCGACGGTTTTTTCCTGCAGGAGACTTTCCGGTTCATCCTCCCTTTTTTTAAGAATGGTTTCGAGTATAACGATGGCGCCATCCACGATAATCCCAAAATCAATTGCCCCTAAGGAAAGCAAATTGGCGGGAATATGGGTGAAATGCATCAGAATAAAGGCAATCAGCAGGGACAATGGAATTGTGATGGCCACCAGGAGTGCGCCACGCCAGCTGCCCAGAAAAATAATGAGGACAAAAATAACCAGCATCATGCCTTCCAGGAGGGTTTTGGAAACAGTATGTAGTGTGTTGTCAACTAAGCTTGTTCTATCAAGCACAACATGTACTTTTACACCCTCAGGAAGAATGTTGTCATTTAGTTCGCGGACCGTTGCATTTACACCCGCCAAAACAGCAGAAGGATTCTCATTTTTTAATAGCAGGACAATCCCTTCGATGTTATCCGAGTAATTGGCCCCACGTTTATCCGAGTATCCTAGGGCACCTTTACGCGCTAGATTTCCAAGTTTGATCTGACCGATGTCACGCATATAGATGCGGTTCCCGTTGGTGGATTTTACGACGATGTTGCCCAAATCATCCAATGTCTTGACCAGACCGATGCCACGGATGACATACGATTGATCCCCACGGTTCATCACACTGCCACCGGCATTGGCATTATTGCTTTCGATCTTGGCGACAACTTCGGCAAGCGAAATTTCGTATTGATCAAGCTTTTTGGGATCCAGTTCCACCTGGAACTGTGTGGTAATTCCACCAAAATTGGTTACATCAGCAACGCCCGAAACTTGTTTAATTTTGGGAATAATGACAAAATTTTGGAGATCCGTCAACTGTCGTAAATCGTGGGTTTTACTTTCAAGAATATAACGGAAGATCTCACCTGTAGGTGAAGTCAGGGGGTCCAATCCAGGACTGGCACCATAGGGAAGGGCTAAATCAGCAAGACGCTCCTGTATGCGGGCTCTCGCCCAATAATCTTCAACACCATCTTTGAAGACAATCGTGACCATGGATAAGCCAAAAGTCGTTTTACTGCGCATCACTTCCATTCCGGGCAAACCATTGATGGCCTGCTCGATGGGGATGGTGATCTGTTGTTCCATTTCTTCGGCAGCCAAGCCCTGTACCTGGGTTACGATCTGTGACGATACATCAGCTATATCGGGATAGGCTTCAATCGAAAGTTGTCGCCAGGCATAATAACCGAAGAACCCGATCAATAGAAAGGATGCGGCGATCACCCATCTCTTTGCAATGATATGGCCAATGAATTGTTTAATATTCATGTGTTTCTATTTTAAAAGTTGAAAGCCTGAGCCTATTACAGGCTGGGTGTTAAATAAAAGGCACCTTCACCAACAATCTGTTCCTGCGGAAGCAGGCCGGTTAAAATCTGGATTGCATCACCTTCTGTTACCCCAGTGGTGACATAGCGCTTGACGAAGGTATTGGAGGATGTTTTGACCCAAACAAAACTCTTATCGTTAAATTGAAATACAGCTTTTGCCGGAATAAAAAGTGTCGAAGTCATACGCTGTTCGAATTCGGCATTGACATACATCCCTGGTTTTAATGTACGGTCGGTATTTTCGCATGCAATGAGGACTTCAATATTTCGGCTTGATTCGTCGACAAATTGATTGATATGAATAATTTTCCCCTGTATTTTTTTATCGGGGATAGCATCTGTACGAATGTCAACATGCGTAAGTTGATTGATGGCCGGCAGGTCTTTTTCTTTGATGTAGGCCGATACCCAGACCTTTGACAATTCAGCAATGCGGAGCAATGCTGGAGCGTCTTCTTTCGTGTATTGACCAAGGACAATTGAACTACTTAAAATTTCCCCATGAATAGGTGAACGGACGAGGAGAGGCTGGCCGAGAACAATATTGGTCAGGTTGCTGTCGAATATTTTTAATGCAGCCCTGGCATTTCCAAGGGCTGCGTCGCTCATTGCAAAATTTGTTTCCGCTTCTTCGAGTTCTTTTTTGGTGCCAACACCATGCGTGATTAAATCTTTTTGGCGCTTTAACATATGTTCAGCAAGCATATAGGCTTGTTTGGCATCGAGATAGGCCCTTTGCGCCTCAAAATAGTCGGATGAACTAATTGAAAATAAAGGCGTGTTGATGGCTACTTTTTGACCAAGAGTCGTATGCGACTTGATTATCCGTCCAGCAAAAGGTACGGGAATCTCCACATAGCTGCTGGGAATAATCTTCACTGTAGCAGCTGCATTTAGTTTCAGCGCATGTTGTGCATTGGTCGTCGTAACAAATTTGAGCTTCGATAACAGGGACGTATTTTCACTGACGGTCACGGTGTCTCCAGCTGCGCTGATGGTCGGCGATTGGCTGGGACCTTCGGAAGACTGGCTGTTGCACGCATGCAGCAACAGCAGAACAGGGATCCAATTCATGTATTTCAAGGATTGGGTCGAATAGTTGATTGTACGGTTAATCATACCGCAAAACTATCCACCTGCTCCCGATATGCCGGTTAGAGAGGCTTTAGAAAAAAATTAGAATTTTATTAGAATAGGGAGCGATGTGGGATATCAATGCTAAAAACACTTCCAATACCTTTTGTCGACCGGACACCGATCTCGCCTTGGTGAAGAAGGACAATTTTTCGGGTGAGTGAAAGACCAATACCATTTCCTTCGCTATAGTCTTTGTTGTTGCCGCGATAAAAAGGCGTAAATATTTGGGGAAGATCGACCGGGTCAATGCCTATTCCGTCATCTTTAAATTCGAGGTGAATCCTACTTTCATCCGATTTGATGGCGATTAGACATTTTTGATTGGACGAAAATTTACAGGCGTTTTCAATGAGATTGACAAAGGCGACCTGCAATAGATATTCATTTGCATTGATGGATAGGAGTTTTTCATCTTCAATCGCTGGATCGACGAAAACGTCAAGTTTATAATGTGGATTTAACTGAAGAACCTGTTGGCATGCATCAATTAGTATTTCGTCAATGCGTAAGGTCCTAAACGCTATTTCGGAACTGTCGTAACTTGCTTTGGCAAAATCAAGCAAACTATTAAATAGTTTCTTAAGCTTCTGGGCATCATTTAGTGTATTGTCGATGACTGTTTTATACTCCACTATACTACGGTCCTTATTGGCAGAAATCTCGAGCTCTGCAATCATTGCGGCCAATGGGGTTCTGAGTTCATGTGAGATATTGGAAACAAAATGCTTTTGGGCATCAAAGGAGTTCTCGAGGCGGTCGAGCATCGCATTGAATGTACTGGCCAACTCGGCAAGCTCGTCTTTATTTCCGCTACTCGTAAGCCGGGCATCTAAGCTTGTCGCAGAAATGGTTTTTACGCGTTGTGTCATTTCCAGGATAGGTTGAAAGACCTTTTTGGAAAAGAATATTCCTGCTGCATAGATCAGAAATATAGCCAAGATGAAAACCAGAAGAATAGTCGACAACAGACTGTTTAGTTTATTGTAGCCATATTGGTCATAGGCAGCTGCAGTAATGAGGTAAGTTTTGTTTTTATACGGAAAGGTCATGCCAATGACTTGCCATTTATCCTGATAGAATTTTATTTCCTTATTTTTTAGAATATTCTGCAGCATGGCTGGTGTCTCTTTGACAAAATCAATATCTACGGCATCATGATATAAGAGGTCAAAACGGGTGTCGTAAATTGCAACCTCGACTTCGTTGAGAATTTTGCGGTTGTTGTGGTAGATATCTTCTAAGGTCTTTTTGTCAACTTTTGCATTCAAAAAAAGGTTTGCTTTGGTGTAAGCTTCTTTTTTCAAAAGGGCGTAAAATTCTTTTTCCCGATTCTCCACCGCTGAGAAATAGATTGTGCTGGCGAATATCAGCAATATTGTCGCTGTAATCAGCGTGTATAATATAGAGATTCGGGTTCTGATTCGCATTAGTCTTGTTTTAACATAAAACCCATTCCAGATTTGGTATGGATATATTTTGTCGCAAAATCTTTGTCGATTTTTTTACGTAGATAGTTGATGTAGACATCAATGAAGTTCGTCCCGGTATCAAAATGAGTTTCCCACACTTTTTCTGCAATTTCTGTTCTCGAAAGCACGCGTTCGGGATGTTGTAATAAATAATGGAGTAGTTTGAACTCCTTGGGTGTCAAATGGATTTCGGTATTATTCCTTTTGACATTTTTGGTATGGAGGTTCATTTCCAGATCACCATAACGCAAGATTGTTCCCGTGAGGGTATCTTGTTTTTGATATCTTTTGAGCAGGACCCTGATGCGGGCGAGCAGTTCGCGCATTTCAAAAGGCTTGACCAGATAGTCATCCGCTCCGGCGTCAAAACCCTCAATTTTATCATCTGTAGTTCCTAATGCCGTTAACATGATAATGGGAACATCGGGTTTGATATGACGAATTTCCTTGCAGAGATCCAATCCATCCATCTTAGGGAGCACGATATCGGTTATGATAAGATCAAAGTCGTGTTGTAACGCCATTTTCTTCCCAGATATGCCGTCGTAGGCAATAGCTGTCTGAAATTCATTTTCATCAAGTCCGCGTTTGATCAATCCTGCGACACGTACGTCATCTTCGACTAGGAGAATCTTCATATAAGGAAAAATGTTAAGGGCTTCGACGCATCGAAGTTTACCTGTTACACCAAATCATGGGCTATCCATGCATCGTTCAAACAAAAGTATCAAACTAAACTAAATTTACACGGATATGCAAATAAAACTTTCCAGGGAATACTTTTGGAATTTTAAAAATGAATGGAAAAAATATGCTGATTATTTTCAAAATGATAATCGACAGTCCAGCCCTGATACCTGGCGATTTCAGTTATAATTGCCAGCCCTAAACCACTGCCTTGGCTGTTTTTTGAGAGCTTGGAAAATCTCTTGAAGAGAAGTTTTTTATCTAAGGCTGTTGAACCGGGGTTATGTACCCTTAAAGCTGCTTGAGTCAGGTTTATCGCAATGGTATCATTGGCATCACTGTAACGTATGGCGTTTAGGAGTAGGTTGTTGATCAGGATTTCGGTCAGGCTACTATTTCCTGTAAGCAGGACCGAAGGCTCTATATCTTGTAGCAGCAGTAGGTTTTTTAGCTCAAAGTGCTCTTGCATGACTTCAATACACTGTGAAACCAGCCTGTCCATAGGAATACTTTCTGAGTGATCGAATTGACTATTATCTATCTTGGCAAGCAGCAGCAGATTGCGGTTGATTCGGCTACTGCGCGAAAGCGCTTTATGCATATCTTCAAAAAGTTGGTACTGCTCATTGCTTAGATCCGGAGATTGCAATAAGATATCTAACTTATTTTTTAGGATAGCCAACGGTGTTTGCAATTCATGTGAAGCATTTTCGGTGAATTCCTTTTGTGATCGGTATACGGCCAGGTTTTGTTCGAGAAGCTTAGACAGGGATTGATTGAGTTCGTGGAATTCTATCGTATCCGTTTGCTGAAAGCTAATCTGTTGTTGACTATTGAGATTAAATGCCTTTAACTTTTCAACCGTATCGCGAAATGGTTTCCAGAGGCGAAGTGATATTCTTCGGGAAAGAATAAGTAATCCAATGACTAAGATAACAAAGAAAAATAGCGTCGTCGCCGCGATAGCGGCGATAGTCTCTACAGATTCTTCAATATTTGTTTGTACAGTAAAGCGATAGGATACACCGTTGATCTGAATAACAGAAGACAGGCATCTAAATCGGTCAATTGTCTTTGGTTCGACAAAACGCTGTGGTTTTTCAATGGTATAAACACTATCTTGTAATAAATCACCCGGCCTCACTTTCTGTATGTTCGTTTCAGGTTGTATGCTATTCCATAAAGCAATGCTGGCTTGGAGCCTATCTTCAGACAGCTGTAATCTGTTGAGTTCGTAAGCTGTTTTTTTGACAATAATTTCGTTATGTTCGTCCAGCTCACTTTTCCATATACCGTCGATCACAAAATAATAAACGGGAATACTGACACCAAGTACGATCAATACATAGAGTAGAAAGGGGGTCGTTATTTTGCGGAGTAGGGGTTTCATCTCATTGATTTAATTTTCCCACTTGTAACCCGTACCGTATACTGTCTTAATATAGGGTTGGCTTCCGGCGTCCTGCAATTTCTTCTTTAGATTTTTGACATGGGCATACACAAAGTCATGGTTGTCGAGCATATCAGCAATGTCGCCAGACAGGTGTTCGGCCAAGGTGCTTTTGGAAATCACTTTATTTTTGTTGCCGATAAAAAACATGAGTAGATCGAATTCTTTTTTCGTCAGTACAATGGGCAGCTCATTGACGATCACCGTTTTTGCGAGGAGATCAATCTGTATTTCATTTTGTACAACAATATTTGCGCTGTTGAATTGTTTGCGACGTATAAGCGAATAGATTCGTGCTGTAAGTTCAGATAAGTGAAAAGGCTTGGTTAGATAATCGTCGGCTCCCAATTGTAGTCCGTGTATTTTGTCGTCCAAGGCATTTTTTGCAGAAATGATGATCACACCATCTTGCTTTCGCTGCGCCTTTAATTCTTCCAGCAATTTTAAACCATTTCCATCTGGTAGACCGATGTCCAGTAAGATACAATCGTACTGGTATAGCTGAATTTTGTCCAGAGCATCCTGCAAAGTTGGCGCAAATTCGCATAAATAGTGTTGTTCACTAAGATATGTTGCGATGCTTTTGGCCAGCTCCAATTCGTCTTCTATGATCAAAATCTTCATATCGTAAAGATAGAATTTCAATTTAGTAGAAATTTAGAATTTATTTCGCAATGATCTATCAATTTTGATCATTTTTATTTCTTGCCATACGACAAGTGTAAGCTCTTTTAAAACGTGTAATTTTATTCTAAATCAGATGTTTAATATAAAAATCAAAACGAAATGGATACACCGAAATCATTAAAATTGGAAATCATCATTCCTGCTTATCGAATGCACAGTCAAATTTTTTTGAATGCGTTGGATGGCATTTCGGAAGAGGATGCATTAAAACGAATTGATGGCCAGACCAACCATATCGTATGGATGGCGGGTAATTTTGTGAATGTGCGCTATGCCATGGCGCATGTGCTTGGCCTTCAGGAAAACGATCCATACCATGATCTGTTTTTTATGGGAAAGACACTCGATGAAAGTTATCACTATCCCAGTGTGCAGGAATTAAAAGAAAATTTTAAAGCGATATCACCAAAGGTCTATGCTGCGTTGCTTCAAGTGGATGATGCGAAGCTGGCTGAAATCTTTACGATCAATATGAATATTCCTTTTATTGAGGAGAATAAATTGAATTTTATTGGCATGTGTGTCGGGAGGGAAGATTATCTTGCCGGACAGATTGCCTTGATGCGAAGATTACTGCACTATCCGGGTATGAAATATGACGTTGACGAAGAGATCAAGTATTAAAAATTAAACTCAAGATCGATCTCAATTGATGCGATCGATCTTGAGTTTGCTATGCATTAACACCATCGTATAGCTTGTATGAGCTGAAAGGTTAATGCGGTAAGCATGCCCGAAGATAAGAACTATTCACTCCCTTTTATCGTTAAGATAACACCCGAATATTTATCGTGGTCTTTACCGATATAGAGCAGATCGACTTTTTTTGTCGCAGCGTCCTGAAGCTGTTTTTTCAATAGATTAAAATCCATTTTTTCAGTTTTTTCCTGCCACTCGTCGGTCGATTGAGGCTTGAATGAAGCGATATTCTTCATGTCAAAGAGTGCCGAGGAGGTATCGAGCTGCTTTGACCGATGTATAAAAACCGTATCCCCTATGATTTTATCGATCTTGATCCAACCCGCTGGAAGTCCGTCGATGCTGTTGCCTTCCTGATCGGTAAAAAATGTTGCACCATAAAGCTGGCCGGCTTTTAATTGCTTCAACTGATCAATCATTTGGCCGACCTCTTTTTCCCGCTGTTGATTTCCCAATTTATTCTTGACGCCATAAATGACTGCCCAGATTAGAATTGCCGCAGCGACAATTAGGAAGCCCTTCCATAACTGGAAATAGGGGATGCTATACTGACTTTTGAACGATTTGATCTCCGCTTTTAATTCATCTGAATAATTGCGCGCGTGAATCAATTTACCCTGCTCGTCATACAGTCGAGAAAGTTTGACAAATCCACCACCGAAAGGTAAGCCAATAAACCGCCGGGCTGGGGTAATAATCTGTAAGGTGAAGGTTCTTGGCGCGTTTTCTTTTTTTAATGTTGTTGTAACACTTTTTTCTGCTAATACAAAGTCGTAGATACTGTAAATAAAAAACATAGTCTGTTGTGATTTTAATAAAAAACTGGCGGAAGGATCCTGTGCCAATTGGACTTCATGAGAAATGAAGCTTGAAAGCAAAAATAAAAGAAATAAATAAAAATGTACAAAAAAGAGCCAAGCATTGCCGTAAAATAGCGATTTTTGAAGATCAGCGAGCTGGACTTCACATTGACGGATGTACCTTTTTCGAGCTGCTAACAATATAAACCGAAATGTGCCTTAAAAAATATGAGGAACTTAAAATTGAGCTTTATTTTGATCTGTGTAACAAGTATGGTTATGGGACAAAAAATTGATAAGTCAAAATTGGATAACAGCATTGCAGGCTATTACAACGAACAGACTGCGCCAGGCGTCGCTTGTGCCATTAGTCAACATGGTGCTATCGTCTATCGCTATGCCATTGGGCAGGCTGATTTGACCGAAAAACGTGCGATTACAGCCAGTTCGCATTTTCGTTTGGCCTCTGTGAGCAAGCAAATAACTGCGCAGGCGATCTATGCTTTAGTGCTTCAAAAGCGTTTAAAACTGGAGGATCAATTGTCCCTTTTTTTTGAAGATCTCCCCATTGCGTTGAAAGATATTACGGTTGCCCAACTTCTGCAACATACATCGGGTATTTGGGATTATGAGGAATTGATACCAAAAGAAAGGAAAGACCAAGTGTCGGATAAAGATGTGCTGAAGTATGTCAGGCAGACTGATCGTTTGTATTTTCCTTCGGGAAGTCAATTTCGCTATAGCAATACGGGATATTGTCTATTGTCTCTAATTGTTGAAAGGGTGGCTAAACAGTCCTTTGCATCCTTTGTCAAAGGCCAATTGTTTGAACCCATAGGCATTATCAAGGGAATGGTTTATACACCCGGTGATACAGTGGAAGAGCGAGCATATGGTTATCATCCAGGGAAAAATTTCTATCTGTTTGCCGATCAGAGTGTGACCAGTGCGACACAGGGTGATGGCGGTGTTTACTTATCTGCCGATGAGTATCATGCATGGGCGAATTTTTTAATAAAAGACAGGTTACAACAGCCGGAACTGAAACAATTGTTAGCCCAAAACGCGATGCCGGTAAAGGATGGAATATCCTATCATTTGGGATGGTTTATACAGCATCTTGGCGATCATACAATCTTGTTTCATTCGGGTGAATCTACCGGATTTCACAATATGGTCTATATTGACGTTCAGAAAGATCTGGTGATTTCGTTTTTTAGTAACCGCGATGATTTTATGATCGGTGAAGCCTTCGACGCCATTCTTAAAACACTGGGCATCAATAAACCGGTATTGAATGAACAGCATCGCTCAACTTTTGCATGGCTGAATGCTGTTTATGCCAATTAGCAGAGGAGTCCATGTCCCATCCGTTAATCGCAGGCACTATAACGGACGTTAGAACCAAAAAATCGCCCAAGATGTATGTTGGGACGATTTGTTGCTTAAAGCCGACTTACTTTAAGAAGTCAGGCGATTGATACGTGGGGTTGGGGTAGGTATAGAACCCCTCTCCAGTAGCGACGCCTAATTTGTTTTTGTCTATAAAATGTTCTTTTAGATAGGCCACTGTTTTAATCTTTACAGGGTCATTTGTTGCCTCAGCACTCATTTTGTTGATATTATACGCTGTCGTGATTCCTACAATATCGAGTATCCCAAAGGGACCAGTTGGAGCTCCGGTGGCAACCATCCAGGTTTTGTCGATTGTCTCCGCATCAGCTACTTCGTTGACCAAAAGATCCGTTGCTGCGGAAAGTAAGGGAACAAGCAAGGAGTTTACAATATAACCAGGCTGTTCTTTATGCAGCGGGAGTGCAACCATGCCAATCGATTTTGCAAAATTTACAACCTGCTCAAATACCGCTTTGTCTGTCCCTGGATGGCCCATAATTTCGGCCGTATTGTGCTTCCAGATTTCGTTGGCAAAGTGCAATGCCAGGAACTTCTCGGGACGACCGGTCTCTTGGGCAAATTGACTTGGTAGTAAGGTTGAGGAGTTTGTGGCGAAAATGGTTTTCTCCGGTGCGACTTTGGCCAGCTCTTGGTAGAAGCCAATTTTAATAGCGGGGTTTTCGGGAACGGCTTCGATCAGAAGATCTGCTTTTGCTACAGCCGATGCAAGATCTGAACTATAGCTGAGTCTATCGAAAGTCGCAGCCAGTTGTTCTTTACTCGCCTGTAGATCTTTTTCGAATGCCTGCGCTAAAATATCAAATTTTGCGGCAGCTTTTTTTAATACATCGTCGCTGATGTCATACACGGTGACATGATAGCCATGAAAGGCTGTTTGGAAAGCGATTTGATAACCTAAAACGCCACTTCCAGCTATCGTTATATTTTTAAAGTCCATGATGTTATTGTTTTTTCAATTCGTAAAAACCTGCACCACGGAGCCATGGCGCAGGTTGTAATCCTTATCCTTTAATTCCTTTTAACCAATCTTTGAATTTGGTGATCTGTTCAGTCAAGAACGATTCATGTTCTTCCTGTTCCTCTGAACCGATCGGTAAGATATGTTCGAAGTAAGTACCTTTAAGTACTTTCCGCAACAAACCTTCACCCACAAACGGTTTGTCATCGTTTAATGTTTTGGCCGCTTTTAAAAGATGGCGGATATCATATTGTAACGGATTGATATCCGGAACCTGTTTGTTTAAATTTAACAGTTCGTACACGGCAATCCGTGCGGTACGTACCGAGCTTTCCATCGTAAAGACCACATCATTGTTGGTTTCAACAAACTGACCGATTAAGCCCAGGTTTTTACATCCCTCAGGTACCACTCTCGGACGGTCACCCTTTGCTCTTGGCATAAACATAGAGGTAATGTAGGGCATAAATGTCGTACGTACAATCGTATTGTTGATGACATCGTCCAGTTGATCGATAATGCCCAAATGGTAACATAGTTCAGCCAGAATTTCATCTCCGGTACATTGTGGCATTGGCTTTTTGATGTAATTTCCTTCTTTATCCATGAATAAGGCATATACCCACAAGACAAGAACATCATCCGGTTGGCCGGGGAAATGGGGTTGTCTATTACAGGTGAAACTCATCAGCCAATCGGAGTCGGTAATGGTAATAATACCGCCCGTAACGGTTTTTCCAGAATAAGGATCATTAACCGAATATTCTTTGAGTTTTTCGACCAACGCCGAAGGTCTACAGGTAAGGGTTGCAGATTCCCAGGCCGATTTTTCGATGTTACTGCAGAACTTTTCGGGTTTACCGAATATGGCTGATTTCGCGGCGAGATTTTTCCAGAGTTTCCAGCCTGCACTCTGACCGCTGCTGCTGTTGTCGATACCGATGATCGGCGCATTTTTGTTATCCCCGTAGAAAGTGTCTTCTGTCATTGATCCGGTGGTCACAATGACGAAATCTTCTTTTCCGACCGGTATTTTCACTTCTTTGCCATCTTGTTCTGTAATCAGGGCTTCCACAACTTTTCCATCGGTATTGCTTTGGATATCCAGGTCTTTGACCAACACATTGAATCGAATGTTTACACCTTTGCTTTGGAGTACTTTGCGCAAAGGGGTCACAAAGGTATCGTACTGGTTGTATTTTGGGAATACAAGTGATGAAAGATCGTTCAATCCATCGATCGCATGTAGAAAACGATGCATGTACAGTTTTAGTTCGAGTAAACTATGCCAGTTTTCGAAAGCAAACATGGTCCGCCAGAAAGTCCAGAAATTGCTGGCTAAAAATGACTCGCTGAAGTAGTCTTCGATGGTTAAATCATCTAAATCTTCTTTGTTTTTGAGCAGCAATCGAATGATGGCCAGTTGATCTAGCTTACCTAGGCCAAACTTACTGAAGTCTTTTATCTCACCCAGTTTATGAAGAAGCCTTGCTTTGGAATAGTTGGAGTCGTTGTCATTAATCAAACGGTACTCGTCCAGGACACTGTAGGGCGCAGGCATCTCCAATGCAGGAATGTCCTGAAACATGTCCCAAAGATTTTCGTAGGTCATATCCATTTCCCGGCCCCCGCGGATGACATAGCCGTCGGTTGCATTTCCGGTACCATCTAACGAGCCGCCTTCCACATGGAGCTGTTCAAGGAAGGTGATGTTTTCAGCAGGAACATGGCCATCCCGGATAAAATAGTAGGCTGCAGACATCCCTGCTATACCACTTCCGACGATGTAGATTTTACTGTCTTTATATGATTTTGGTGGAATACCTTTATTACGTTGATAGTTTCCGATCTGATCAGAAAAGGGCATCGATTTTTTCGGCGTATTACGTTGTTGTTCTTTGCTTGAATCAGGTTCATGATTTACATTTCCATATTCAGCAGATGCATTTAATACTTTGTCGAATTTTGAGGTGATTTCTTTCATGATTCTTATGTTTTTTAATTCTTGAGTAAAGTTACTAAGACCACCTTAATCATTTGTGCCCTCAAATTCGCTATTGTTCTACCGAATTTCCTCTATCTACATATTTTGTCGCTTTCGGTATTCAGATGGCGATAAGGTGGCGTATTTTTTGAAAAAACGACCAAATGCAGAGATGGAATTAAATCCGATTTCATAAGAAATTTCTGAGATTGTCTTTTCGGGATTCCCGAGCAGCACATAGGCTTCTTTAAGTACATGCTCATCAATAATTTCATGTGGCGTTTTACCTGATGCTCTTTTAACAACCTGAATAAGGTATTTGTTTGAAATAAATAACTGGTCGGCGTAATATTGTACCTCTTTGTATTGATTGCTATGTCGCTGCACCAGGTCTGTAAACTTATAGAACAGGTTGTTGGTCTCTTGCCCACTTTCCGTCGTACTGTGGTCCTTAGAGGCCAATTCGTCGGCGATCTCTAGCAGTAGGTTAAAGATAATCGTGCGGATAATATCTGCTGTAAAATGCGTTGTCCTTAAGGTAACTTCTTTAAGGTAGTCTATTAATTTTAATAGCTTGTCAATTTGTTTGTCTTGGTAGCTGACAATGGTAAAGGTCGAATTTTTGAAAAGCCCCAGTTGCTCAATAAAGAATGGATTGACAATATGTTTAAGCAGGAACGCTTTGTCAAAAAAGAGTAGCTTCATTCTAAAGTCGGGACTGACCTGCGAAAAGCGGATAATCGTTGTTGGAGCGGATACGAGGATATGATTTGTCGAGATATGGTATTCCTGATTGTCTACCTGAATATCAATTTCGCCCGCCGTACAGATACATATGGCATAATAATCAATACGAAAAGCGTTGCTCGGGTATTCAAAAATTGGATTTCCAGAAGAAATATAATAGGGGCGGTGGCAATTTACGCCAAAGAATGATAAGGTATCTTGAAGACTTTCGTGTGTATTACAAGTTGTTTTTACCTTAAACTTCATTGACTTCTTGTTCGGTTTGGGCATATACAGTTCCTATTGTTTTTAATATTCGAATGGGCTTTGTTTATTCGGATGCTGTCCGTTTGAGCAGCAGTTTTTCTGTGGCAATATCGTCTTCTATCCCAACGAAGAAACTTTTGAATCCGAATTTGCTCAGTAGTCGTCTCGATGCGGTGTTATCGGGATCAATAATACCAATCACATCTTTATCTGGATTTAATGTTGTGGCAAGGGCTAGCATCGACTCGCAAATCTGTGTTCCCAGCCCCTTTCCCCAATGTTCTTTGCGGAGCAAATAACCAATTTCGAATACTGTCGGATCTTTTTTATAGTTAACCAGTTTGCAGTCCCCCAAAAGTCTTTGTGTATCGGCCTCAATGACTTTAAAGTAGCCTAAATCAGGAGCCTGGTTGATCGCGAGAATCGAATCGAATTTTCTGCGGGCCTGTTCTTCAGTTAATCCTTTGCCGGTAATATATTTCATGACGTCATCCGCTTTCACCAGGTCGTGGAAAGCATCAAAATCTTCCAATAGGTATTTTTCAAATCGTAACGTATTGTGCATGGCTAATGTGTTTATTTACAAGATAAGGTTGTTTTCTCTTAAATCAAATTATCGGAACTTAAATCATCATCTTTCTGTCTTATTTAACTTTTTCATGATTTTAGTTCTCCAATTTAACTTACATTGCCTTTCTGTAAAGCGGACGGGAAGTTTTTATAAGAATGCTTTTCTGCTGCGATACCGTGTAAACACTTTTTTTAGAGCGAGATAATAGTTATGGAAATAAGAGCGGCAAGCGAAGCTGATTATGCAGCAATTCTGCACATTTGGGAAAATTCGGTTCGGGCGACACATGATTTTTTGAAGGAGGAGGATCTTCAGTTATATAAGAGGCTG
Source organism: Sphingobacterium multivorum (assembly GCF_039511225.1). Taxonomy (NCBI): domain Bacteria; kingdom Pseudomonadati; phylum Bacteroidota; class Sphingobacteriia; order Sphingobacteriales; family Sphingobacteriaceae; genus Sphingobacterium; species Sphingobacterium multivorum. The sequence continues at coordinate 4,591,371 of NZ_CP154261.1, read as the reverse complement.
ATCCCAACCGAGTATTTACCACAATTAAAGGTATATGTCATAGATGACAACGGACAGCCTACAGCTTTTTTCGCTGTCTCCGACGATAATCTGGAAATGTTATTTGTAGATTCAGCATACAGGGGGAAAGGTCTCGGGACTGTGGCACTACAGCATGTACTGGATAAGCTCCAGGTGTATAAAGTTGATGTCAATGAGCAAAACCAGCAGGCGGTTGATTTTTATCTGAAGAAAGGGTACCAGCTTACTGGGCGATCAGCTGTAGATGGTATGGGGAAACCCTATCCGATCTTGCATTTACATCACGAGAGCGCTATTAATGGATTGAAATAATTTTAATAAAATGAAATAACTCATGATACAAGGTTTATACGAAACGCATATTCAGGTGCGGGATTTAGCTAAGTCTGTCGCATTTTATACGGAGGTACTGGGATTACGTGTGGCACATCGTGATCCGACACGTCCCATTGTTTTTCTATGGATTGGAACCGGGAAAGACTATATGTTGGGCCTGTGGCAGGAAGAAACAAACTTTCAACCCAGACATTTTGCTTTTAGCGCAAATAAAGCGGATATATTAAATTATGCCGTGGATTATCTGAAAAAACGGGATCTGACACCCTACAATTTTTTAAAAGATGGTATCGAAGCACCGATGGTCTTCGCATGGATGCCTGCATTGGCCATATACTTTAATGATCCGGATGGCAACCAATTGGAGTTTATCGCAGTTTTGGAAGGGGAGGGCAGGCCCGAATTGGGCGTGCTTTCTTATGCCGATTGGATCGATCGTACAGCAAAATAAGTCGCCCTTTCGCGACTTATTTTGCTGATTTCCACTCTTCGGCAAGGATAGCAAAGACCACATCATCTTCCCATTGACCGTTATGGAAATAGCTTTTTACAAAATGAGCTTCCTGACGAAATCCCAGACTTGTTAAGAGCTGCCTAGATGCCTTGTTTTCTGGAGCTACCGAGGCCGTGATCCGATGTTTATGATACTGACGGAACAGGGCCTCTATAACTGTTTTCAGTCCTTCTTTGGCATATCCCTGTTGCTGGAATTCTTTTTTTATCGTACAGCCCAATTCCACCTGCAGGTGTTCAGTACCAAAAAAATGAACGCCAATATCGCCGATTACAGCCTTTGCTATTTTGTCGGTCATAACGAGCTGAAACCAGGACTCTGGAAGATTGAACGTGTTTGGGTTTTTTGCTATAAATTCATCGACTTCTGCTAAAGAGTCTGGAATCCAGCCCTGGTATTTATTGGTTTCTTTATCTGAACGATACCCGAATATTGCCCGACTGTCTTCCGGCATGATGGGCCGAATCGCTAATCTTTCTGAATCAATGCGCATGGTTTAACGTTTTGAAAATCTGGCTATCGCTTCTTCACGCGTACCTACAAAATTGATTTTTTTTGATTTATTGCTTTCGTAGATAAAATCGTTTAAACTTTTGCTGTTGTATTTGGAGAAATCGCCAACGATGGCAATGTCAAAGCCGTACTGCGTATATTTTTGAAGTATTTCACCGGCAAGTTTTGTTTTAAGTTCGAAGAAATCGTCTGTGATGTTCTCTTGATAAATAATTGCTTTGTATGCTTCTTGCGCGCCACAGTCGACCATAATCTGTAGACCATCATCGAGATTATGGATAAATACGCCTGAACCTTTAACTTCAGCAATGTTTTCGTCACCTAGCTGAATAATAGTGATTTCCATTTTTTTTTGTTGTGTCGTTTGAAAAATATATTTGTGGGACCAGATTCCATGATCCATTGCACTTCGTTGGGATATGCTGTTGAAAATGATCCGAGATAGCGGATAAATAGGTTTTAACCTGCAAATTCTTTCAGCATATTGATTGTTGGACAGAAGAACAGGGAGCCGGTATGTGCTGTACTAAAGTCTAGTATTCTATCGTAATTTCCTTCGGGTTCACCAATAAACATTCTGTTCAGCATCAATTGTACGGTACTGAATGTGCTGGCGTAAGCGATAAAGTAGGTTCCCATTTCATTTGTTGCGATTTGCCCAAAAGGCATATTGTCGCGAACAATCTTTAAATCGTCACCGACATTGGCCAGGGCCGAATGAGAATTGGCCGGTTTTTCATCGTCGCCCATCTCAATATCGTTTGCTTTGCTTCTGCCGATGACCTTTTCCTGATCGGCGACGGGTAAAGAACGCCAGGCATTCATGTCATGAATATATTTTTGTACAAATAAATAGCTTCCACCCTTATAGGCTGCATCCTCATCACCTACGATACCAAAGAAAGCACGATCCTCACCAAGGGGATTTTCCGTTCCGTCGACGAAGCCCAAGATACTTCGGCCATCCCAATATCTGAACCCATGAACTTCCTCCTTGCAATCCGCAACGGGACTTAATAAGGCTGCTATTTCGGTCGCCATGTCAATGCAATAGCTTTTTTCATAAGCGCGAATATGGAAATGTACATCGCCGGGGGTAGCCACAGCAATATGTTTTTGACCGATGATAGGTTCGAAAGGAACCAATTCCTTTGGCATAGGTTCGTTGAGTTCAAGCTTTTTCCAGGCATGGTGGCTTATGCCCAATACCACGCTTGCTTTCACAAGATTTGAACGTACCTGCGCCGAATTGTTGAGATTGACAACCAATGCACATAAGCGTTGGAAGACATCCTTGACGATCCCATTTTCGTGGAAATTCCATACCATAAACACCGTATTGTTGCTCGGTGTATCGATGACATTTTGGGCCTGATGATCCATAAGATAAGTTGTTGTGTGTTGTACAGCCTTGCTAAGCTACAAATAAAATCGGTTGTACGGATAGACTTTTTGATTACTCGAATGCGGTTTTTTGATATAGTTTGACGATTTCATCAATAACTAAATCCGGTTCGTCATAAAAGACATGATGCTCCGCATTTTGAGCCAAAAGATAACGTCTATTGTTTTTTTGATCTGCAAATTTTTTAAGGGCAGCAATAAATAAACTGCGATCGGGTTCTTCAAAAGGTGATTTTCCTGAGCCAATGACAGTCATAGGGACATTGATTTTTCCTGCAACCTCATGTAAAACAGCCGTTGACGCTTCGTAGTTTAAAACGAGGTGATAGAACCCTAGGCTTTCTTTTTTGATGTGATCAAGCTCACTGGCATATTCGCTCTTCAATGATTTGGATCGCTCCATGGTCATGAGATAAGGGGAGACAATATCGATCATTACTGTGCCAACAACCTGACCAGGATGGGTCGTTATAAATTTCATCGTATAGTTACCACCGAAGGAATGGGCAACAAAAAAGTACCGATCACGATAGCCCAATTGCTGCAAGGCAGTTTTAAGATCCTTTACTTCATTTGTCAAGCTAATGTTAACGGTGTCTATTTCACTTTTCCCAAAGCCCGCCCGGTCATAAGTAATTAATGGTGCGCCCAATTTGCTGGACAGGGGTTCCAATAGCTTTCTCCAAACGGAAGCATCATTTCCCGCTCCAGATTCAAAGACAATGGGGATACCTTTTCCTTCCATTAAAGTGAAATGAAGGTTGTGGTTACCTACATTGATCATGGTATCCCTGAGCTGTGCTTTTACGGCCAGCCCGGGGAGTGTCAGTAGGAGGAAAACGGATAAAAGGAGATTATACTTTAGCCCGTACATCGTTCATTTTAAGTGTCATGCTTGTCGCTTCTGTTTCGATCCATTGGCTGTATTCTGCGATAGCCTGTAAGCGAAGTTCGTCCGAGATATACCCTTCCGTAACCATTTGTCGCGACTGGGCGACTTTGTTCCAGATGGCCAGATTGGTATCAAAGTTAGCTTCTCCTTTTTTGTAGGTCTGATCGGCATTGATAACCTGAACCGAATGGAAACCTGCTTCCTGGAGCAATGCCGCGACCTCATCAGCAACACGATTGTTCATCCCTGCATCTGCTCTCCATTGCAGGAAAGTGCGGTAAAATGTGCGCATGCTTTCTGGCGGAGCGGGGGTCCATTCAATGGCGGTATGATTGTAGTCTAAAATAGAGATTTGTCCGCCAGGTTTTAACCAGGATTTAAATAAGCCTAATGCTCTGGGAATATCACTTAACCATTGCATGGTGCGCGCCGTTATAATCAGGTCGAACGGATGTTGAGGTTGATAATCAAAAATATTGCTGCAGACCAAGTTCAGATTTTTGGTGTTGCCGTATAGTTCATTGCCACTATCTATAAAGGACTGTGTATTATCGAGCCCGATTATGGTTCCGTCACCGATATAAGTCGCGACCTCATTCGTGAGTGTTCCGGTACCACAGCCCACATCCAAGATTTCCATGCCAGGAGACAGTAAGGGAATAATCGTTCTGTAATCGGAGGAAAGTGTTCTTCTTTCAAATATCTTATTTGCTTGTTGATCCTTTCTGTCGATAAATTTCTCTTTCATTGAATTGGGTTTAGTTGACTGTAAATATAGCTTTTGCCTTCCGGTTAAAAAAACTTCTATTCGTTTAATCGTTTTTGTCGCGCTAATCTGACCAACAGTTGAGAATATTCCTTGCTTTGTTTATGATTACGATCAATCGAATACCATATTTTCCATTAAGAAGGGTATAATAGTCTTTTTGCAAGGTATTAACAAGGGTTTAACAGGGGTTTTACCCCTGCTAAACCCCTGTTATACCCCTGTTAACCCCCTGTAATATCCCTGTTATTATCGGAACTGATGTTAAGCAATTTCAAACCTGTATCGGGCGATAAAAGAAGATCTTTTACTGCTTTATAAGGATCATTTTCTATTTTATAGCAACAGCGATACTTTGCGATTAATACCCTAATTAGGAAATTATTTTATGGCGGTTCGCTGTTTTTTTAATAATAGTTTTTTATATTGTTATACAACAGCACTGGTGCTGTGTAATTACACAAAGATATCCTGATATTATGCGAAAAGTATGTAAAGTTCTCCTGCTAATGTATTGTGCTGTTTTTCTTTCAGCCTGTTCTTCCAACTATCTCATGACGTTCAATGGGGAGAACGTAAAAAAAGATGAAGACAAGGGAACGTTTTCATTTAAAAATGATACGGTACAGATTGATTATTCCTTCGCCGACAGAGATGGTCGAATTTACCTTCGGATAGAAAATAAAATCGATAAACCGATTTTATGGGATCTTAAGAGTTCGGCTATGGTTATTAATGGTAAAACGCAAAGCTATTCTGCTGAACAAGCTGCTTTTAATGGAAAGATGAATGCTTCGGTTTCCGATATAAACGCCGGTAAATCCACTATATTCAACGAAACTTGGGTGAACGGTTATATCACGGGGTCGGTAAATTTGCCTAAAGATGTGGTACTTATCCCACCGCATGCCTATGTGGATGGGCATTATTTTGATTTTAAAAACGATGTTAAATCCATTGTACGATCAGCCCAAAAAGAAAAAGTGTATATGTATGATATGAGTGGCGAAAGTTTTGCGGTAAAACTTGCCCGATTTGAAGGTGCTGATTCACCTTACAGTTTACGTAGCTATTTGACTTATTCGATTTTAGAAGATGGTAAAGCTATTGTTAAAACTACGGAGCAAAAATTTTATGCAGCCCAGCTTTGGCAGACCGGTGCAGTAGCACTTAATAATATTCTAGAACTGTATAATAGGCGCGGAGACGTGTTGGCTGTTAAGGAAAAAAAAGGACAGGAGGCTATGATCGTTGGGGGTGCCTTAGCATTAACTGCAGCGGCCGCAGCAATTGACCCGAAAGTAACTGAATAGTACCCAAAGCCATCTACTACGGCTGTAGGTTATGCTCGTCTAAGCTGTAACCGGCATGATTTAATCCGGCACAGCTTAGACAAACAATAAGTTCGAATTATTGTTTAAGATATTAGATTCCTTTTGTCCTCAAAGGCAAAAAAGCTGTATCACTTATTAAAAAAATCTATACATATGAAGTATCTTGCACAATTTATGTTGATCGTCTTTCTTTTTGTTGCTAACGAAGGTCGATCCTGTACACGCGTTGTTTATAAAGGACCTAATCAGACCGTTATCACAGCTAGAAGTATGGACTGGAGAGACGATATCGCGGCCAATTTATGGGTATTTCCGCGCGGCGTAGCAAGAAGCGGGGAGGTAGGGCCGCAGTCATTGCAGTGGACTTCACAATATGGTAGTGTTGTTTCCAGTGCGTGGGACATTGCTACGGTCGATGGTTTAAATGAAAAGGGATTAGTGGCCAATGTACTCTGGCTTGTCGAATCTACTTATCCTAAATTTGATCCAGCAGGACCAAAAAAAGGTCTTGCAATCTCGGCTTGGGCCCAATATGTTTTGGATAATTTTGCGACCGTCAATGAAGCCGTATCTGCCTTAAAGGATGAACCATTTGTGATTGTAAGTGATTATATCCCGGGCACTACCAAATTTACGACGGTGCATTTATCGCTTTCAGATGCCACAGGCGATAACGCTATATTTGAATACATCAACGGGAAATTGGTTATTCATCACGATGCGGCTTATACCGTCATGACAAATTCTCCTGTCTTCGAAGATCAACTTGCGCTAAACAGGTATTGGCAAGGAATTCCGGGAACTATTATGCTTCCGGGAACAAACCGCGCTGCTGATCGTTTTGTGAGGGCTTCTTATTACATTAATGCGATTCCGCAGACCGATGATTTGCGGCTTTCTGTTGCGAGCGTTTTCAGTGTGATCAGAAACTGTTCCGTTCCATTTGGAATAAGTTCCGAAACGGAGCCCAATATTTCCTCTACGCGGTGGCGATCTGTAGCTGATCAGAAGAATAAAGTCTATTATTTTGAGAATGTATTGGTTCCGGGAACGTTGTGGGTGGATCTGGCTAAATTTGATTTAAAGAAAGGTGCTCCAACGATGAAGTTGGATATGAAGCAAGGGATGGCAATAAATGGCATTTCAAATACGCTGTTTAAGGCTGCCCAACCCTTTAAATTTATGGGTATTTAAATTAGAAAGACCGAATAAATTAGAAAGACCGAACCCAGTTGTAATGGGTTCGGTCTTTCTTTTGTTTAGGATGTAGGAGATGTCCTAGTTGACTGAGGTTCCGTCTATAATCTCTTCATCCGCTTTGCTGACCAATTTAGTATCTTGTTTTACGTCACCAAATATTTCGATCTGACCATCGATGCTGCGTCCTTTCTGTACAGGGATACGTTGGGTTTTGCCAGCAACGACAGCAATCACAAAACTTCCTTCGCCCGAAGTAAATACCGCTGATTTTGGCACAACGAAAGTACTGTCTTGCGATGTTAAAGGTAATTCGACCTCTGCAACCATGCCGGGCAATAGCTTGTTGTCGGTATTGTTAATATCAATTTCTACCCGTTCGGATCTTAATCTACTGTCCAAGGCACCCGATTTGCGTGCGATCTTACCGGAGAAGGTTTGTCCAGGCAATGATTTGACGGTAAATTGCAAGGGCTGGTTTTCAGCTAGAAAACCCGAATATTGTTCTGGAACAGCAACGGCTAACCGGAGTTTACGTTGTTGTTGAATGGTCATGATGGGCATTTCCGAACCACGGCCAGCTGGACCAACATAGGCGCCTTGATTGACATTTCTTGTTGCGATGACACCGTCGAAGGGTGCTCTGATTTCCAAATAATTCAAGAGGTTTTGTACTTCTGCATAGGCTGATTTAGCGGCTTGGTACTGGGCAAAATCAGCATTCTTTTTTGACTCAGCAACCTCAAGATCGAGTCTAGCCACAGTTCCTTCCACCTTGCTGGTTTCGAAGAGTCTATCGTAAGTGCTCTTTGTAGCCATATAAACTGCTTCTTGCGATTTGAGCCGCGATTTTGCAGCAGATAGCTGTGAACTCAATTCGGGAGCTTCCAAGACAGCCAACAACTGGCCTGCATGCACTTTACTGCCGATGTCCACATTGAGGCTTTTGACATAGCTGCTGACCTTGGCGTAAATTTCGACCTGCTGGAATCCCGTGATTTCCCCAGGGATCTGCATTTTATTGGTTAATTTCTGTTTGGAAGGTACAAATGTCTCCATTGCCGGAGCTGCAGCTTCGGGACTTTCTTTTTTGACATTTTCCTCGGCTGCCGAATGGCATCCTGTTAAGGATGCGATCAGGCCGGCGATAGATAATATTTTGAACAAATTATTTTTCATATTTTATAGATTATACTGCTTTTACGATAAGGGTTTTAATGCGGCAATATAGTGTTTACTTTCTTTGTCTTCAGGATCTAATGAGATCGATTGTGTACTGCTTTTTTCTTGCGCCCAAGCAAATATGAGCGGTAAGATGACGAGTACGGCAAATGTCGAAAATAGTAATCCGCCAATGACGGCTCTACCGAGTGGTGAAACTTGTTCACCACCTTCGCCATGGCCAATGGCCATAGGGAGCATGCCTACAATCATGGCCAAACTGGTCATGATAATGGGTCTAAGCCGTAAGGATGCTGCCTCACGAGCTGCAGCCAGCGCATCTCCATGATGCCGACGGATATGTTCGGCATTGGTGATGAGTAGAACAGCGTTCGCAATGGATACACCCACCGACATGATAATCCCCATGTAGGATTGTAAGTTGAGGGTAGATCCGGTTAACAACAATAGAAGTAATGACCCCAGCACCACCGCAGGAACTGTGGTGAGTACAACCATAGAAACTTTGAACGATTGGAAATTGGCTGATAGCATCAGGAATATAACGATAATGGCTACAGCCAAACCAGATTCAAGGCTGCTCATGGTTTCTTCCAATACTTTTCCGAGGCCTATTTGCTCCATGGATAATCCACGCGGGAGTTCACCAAGGGCTTTGATACTACGTTTTACATCTTTGGAGGCTGTTTTCAAATCGGTATGATCAATATTTGCTGTAACTGATACATAGGGCATCGCGCCCAAATTGTCATTTTCTCCATAAGTGAAGGACGGTGTGATGGTTGCAACGTCGCTCAGTATTGGCCGCGCCGAATTTTTCAATAAAGGGATTTCACCGATTTCTTTCTCATCTTTCATTTTATCGATGGGAACCTGAACTTGGACATTATACGAGAGTCCTGCTTTTTCATCGATCCAGGTGTTTTTTTCGGTATAACGCGAAGATGAGGTGGACGCGATGAGCGATCGTGTTACTTCGCTGAGATCGATACCCAATTGTGCAGCTCTAATGCGATCTATTTTAATATCGTACGAAGGATATTTAATGGATTGTGCTAATTGTACATCTCTAAAGTAAGGGATGGCTTTTAGTTCCTCGATCAATTTTCCGGCGTACTTTTCGTTGTTCTTTTTGTTTTTTCCTGCTATCCGAACTTCAATAGGGGTAGGCGACCCCTGGCTTAATACTTTATCCGTAAGTTCGATCGGTTCAAAGGATACCTGTACATCGGGAACTGCTGCTTTCAGGCGTTTTCGGTATTCATCACGGAAACTGTCCATATCATGATGGTAGTCTTTCAGTGCTATTTGGAAAACAGCTTCATGTGGACCGGCCATGAAAAGATAGATCGGCGATACTGAAAACTGCCCCGGGTGCTGACCGATATAGACAGAAGATATGCTGATATGTTCTTTGCCAACCAGTTTTTCCAGTTCGGCCAGCGCCAGTTTTGCTTTTTCTTCGGTGCGTTCGATACGTGTACCTTCAGCGGCACGAAGGCGCATTTGAAACTGGCTGGAGTTGACTTTCGGAAATACATCCTGGCCTATCGTGGAAAGTAAAATGACAACAAGACTTAGCGCTCCAAGCAGATAGATCACCGTAATGGTTTTCTTTCTTTTGAACAAGCGATCGATCATTTTCATGAATCTGTTTCTGAACCGTTCAAAAATACTGATCTTTCCATCGTTGTTAAAGTCGTCACGTTCCACCAATAGTTTCTTCTGATTCAAGGTATCCTGTTCGGATTCTACGGTCAGTCCAGATGCTGCAAACTGGGCTTCATCTGCATTTAAACCCTCGGATTTGGTCGCATGTGGAGCCTTATGGGCATGATCTTTCATAAACCAGTTTGCCATGATGGGAACGAATGTCTGCGAAAGAAGAAAGGATATGATCATCGAAAATCCAATGGACAGGGCCAAGGGAAGAAATAGCGAGCCCGGAATTCCCGTCATGGTAAATGCAGGTGCAAATACGGCTAATATACAGAGCAGGATCAATAATTTTGGTAAGGCGATCTCCTTACAGGCATCCCAGATAGCCAAGGCTTTGGGTTTACCCATATCCAGATGCTGGTGTATATTCTCGATCGTTACCGTACTTTCGTCGACCAAGATACCAATAGCCAGGGCTAGTCCGCTGAGGGACATGAGGTTGATGGTCTGCCCGAAGAGTTTCAGAAAGAGCACTCCGGATATCACGGATATCGGTATGGTCAGGATAACGATCAGCGCGGCTCTTCGATCACCTAAAAATAGGAGCACCATAAGTCCGGTCAGGATAGCTCCGATGGCACCTTCGGTAATCAAACTCTTTACCGAATTGATGACATAAACGGATTGATCAAATTCATACGATAACTTGACGTCGTCGGGCAAATTCTCCTGAATTTTTGGTAAAGCTGCTTTTAAGTTCTGGACGACTTCCCATGTGGAGGCATCGCCAGCTTTGGCAATACTGACGTATACGGAGCGCTTGCCGTTGACCAAGGCGTAGCCTGCAGTAACATCAGCTCCGTCCTTTACCGTAGCGATATCTCCAAGGTAAAGATTTTGTACCCCACCTTTAAAAAGCGGGATTTTTTCAAAATCTTTGACATCTTTAATGGTATTATTGGTCGGCGTAATGTAGTTTTTATCCTGAATACGCACGTTTCCTGCCGGGGCGGTTTGATTGTTTAGTCTCAACGCTTCTACGACTTGGTCGGGCGTCATATTGTGGCTCCGCATCAAATCAGGGTCAACGTTGACCTCAATTGTACGTGGACTTCCTCCAAAAGGAGGGGGCGACAATAAGCCGGGGATTGACGTAAACGATGCCCGGACATAGACGTTGGCCAGATCTTGCAGTTCATTATTAGATCGTTTGTTACTGCTCAATACCAGTTGACCTACAGGAAGTGACGAGGCATCAAAACGAATAATGAAAGGCGGTTGTGAGCCAGGAGGAAATGAGGCTTGGATCCGATTGGCCAAGGCACTTAGTTCGGCTGCAGCCTGTGCCATGTTGGTGTCTTCGTAATACGATACTTTCATTAAGGTCAGACCCTGAATATTCTTGGTCTCAATAGATTTGACCCCATTGGCAAAAAGAAGGATATTAACGTAGTTTTTAGCAAAATAAGATTCCATTTGATCTGGCGAATAGCCACCAAATGGATGGGCAATATAAATAACCGGAAGGTTCATTTTTGGCAGGATATCCACCTTGATCGATCGAACGGCACCTATGCCAAAGACAATAAGTCCCAATACGAGTACGAGGATGGATATCGGTTTGCGTAAGGCAAAACGTATTAAATTCATGTAATGTTATTTATAGTTCTTTGTTGAAAATATCAAAATCTCCCGCAGCTGCGGCTTTTAATAAAAGCGACTGCCAAAGGTTGATGTGGACGATCTCACGATCGGTCTCGGCTCTATTGAGTGTATAAAGGGTCTGTGTAACGTCGACAAGCGTAGCTAGGCCGTTTTTATACATCGTCATTTTTTGATTGTAAGCTTGCTGGGCTGCCGACACTTGTCGGGGAGCTTCTAAATCACTTTTTCGGGCCAATCGAATTTTAACATCAGCAGCATCCAGCTGTGCTGCCAATTGGGCTTCGGCGGTTTGGTATTCTTCTCTTAGGGCATCATTCGTAAAGCGCTGTGCACTGATTTTTTTATTAATGCGTGCAATAGAAGTCAGATTCCAGTTTATGCCCAATCCCAAGAGATAATTTTGCCTACTGGGACGAACGCCTTGCCAATAATTTGTGCTATAAGCTTGTAGATCCGTAATGTAGTCGCTCTTAAAACCTGATCCTCTTGTCTGAAAAACACCAAAGGCGCTTACAGTGGGAAGATATTCTTTGGTTGATAATTTTAATTGTTGTTCACCCAATTCAATTTTACTTTTATAAAATTGCAGAATAGGATTACTTTCAATCAAGTTGTCTGAAAGGGGAGTTAGCTGTACTGGTGTTTTCTGGACGAGCAAGGTATCTATTTGCAGGTTTTTTGCTGGTATTCCCATCAGTACTGTTAATTTGTTGTTTTGCTCTTTAACATTTTCGCTGGCCTGGTTGAGGCTGATCTTTGCACGTGAGACTTCGGCAGAAGCTAGCGTTGAATCTACGCCGGGCAATATGCCGTTTTTTACTTTCGTGGCAGCGATATTTAAAAATACCAGTGCACGGTCGAGGTTCATCTGTTGATTTTTTTCCAAGCGCTGACTCGCCAATAAATTGAGGTAAGCTGCAGCAATCTTGACTTTATGCTGGAACTGTTCCTGGCCGAGATCGGCCTGTAGTCGTTTGGTATCAGATTTGGCCAATTCGATCCGTTCTTTTTTTCGTCCAAAGGTGTAAATGTCCCAATTGACGTTGGCTAAGTAAAGCGCGCCAAATGCGGCATTCCAATTTTGTTCGGGAAGAGCGGCTCCTGAAGAAGCTACCCCTAGTCCGCCAAATCCATACAGTGGACCATTTTGTCCATTGACTGTTCCAAAGTCCTGTTGCGCTACGATGTTCAGATTGGGCCAAAAGTCGCGTTTGACTTGTTCATTGGTCTGCAGGGAAGACTGGAGATAATATTCCTTTGCCTTGATATTTCCATAATTTGCAAGACCCTGTTCTACGGCGTCGCGCAGTGTAAGCGTCTGAGCGAAGGAGGAGGATGTCGCAAGTGACACAGCCAATGACAGCACTAAATTCAATTTCAGCATAGGTTATCTATCATTTTATGGACACGAAGATAGCGATGAGCTAGGCTGTAAGGCCCCTTTTAAATGATCTATCGTGTTTAAAAGTGACCAATTTAATTCGTCATTTATTTTTCTGCTGTTATAAACTTAAAACTCTTACTTTGTAACAGAATTTTAACAAAAAAAAGGATTATGAGAAAGGTTTTGGAGAACAAGATGATACAGGAAGTCGTCCTATTGATCTTTTCGTTTATCCTCTTTACGTTGAACGACTGGATTTTGATCCTGAGTTGGAAGGGATTTTTGATGGGGGTGCTCTATTTCCTGATCCTTTATGCACATGCGCAACTAAATCGCTTTTTTCTATTGCCATTACTGCTTAAAAAGAATAAACCCCTGTTGTATATTCTGGCTTCGGTGGCAACGCTGCTGATTTTTGCACTGATATTAAAAGAGCTGACGGATAACGTCATTTACAAGAATTGTTTTCTCTACAAGAATCTGGTTCAGAAAACGTTCCATTATCAGTTTGGTGTATTGTTGGGATCCTTGATCTGCATATTGGGCAGTATTCAATTTATAGAATTTTACCGCTTCCAACGGGTGAAGACGCGACGTGAACTGCTTTCGAATCAGACGCAGTTATCGCATTTGAAAAAACAGCTCAATCCACATTTCCTATTCAATACGTTGAATACCATCTATGGCATTAATTTGAAGTATCCGGAACGCACATCCGAATTGATCATCAAAGTTTCCCAGCTGCTTCGTTATCAGATGGAGAGCAGTGATCGGGAATTTGTTGCGATGGATGATGAGATCGATTTTATCTCAAGTTATATCGAACTGGAGCGCGAACGATTAGGATACCGAACAAAAATTGAATTTGACTATCAAAAAGAGGAAGATATCAATTATCAGATAGCGCCAATGTTATTGATTACTTTTGTGGAAAATGCTTTTAAACACGGAACCTGCAGTATTGAAGATTGTTTTGTACATATTTCAATCAAGATTGAAAAAGGGAACTTATATTTGCATGTCCGAAATTCTGTTCCGGTCAAGAAAAGGAATGTGTTTTCAGCAAAAATAGGTTTGGAAAATACAGTGGCTCGATTGAAGCTTTTGTATCCTAATCGGTATAAACTAACGACAAATTCCAAGAAAGAAGAGTATGAGGTGTCATTGGTTATCAATCTTTAAACAATGAATAAAAAAAGCTGTATCGTGGTTGATGATGAACCTGCCGCGCATTATGTTCTGGTAAATTATATTGAAAGAAGTACTGATCTACAGTTAGTTGCTCAATGTTATAATGCTTTTGAGGCATTGGAGTTTCTTCGGGAGAACAAAGTAGATTTAATCTTCCTGGATATTGAAATGCCCGAAATTAATGGGATGGAGTTTTTGAAGATGCTGGATAATCCACCCAAAACGATTTTGACAACAGCCTATTCCGAATACGCATTGGAGAGTTATGACTATGGCGTTGTCGATTATTTATTAAAACCTATTTCATTCCCCCGTTTTTTTAAGGCTGTTCAACGTTTTTTGTCGTATAATACGGTCCTGTCACCTCAGGAAGAAGAACCCAAATCGATTAGTATACGCATGGATGGTCGTATTATTGAGGTTAAATTATCGCAGATTGATTTTATTCAGAGCTTTGGCAATTACGTAAAAATTGTTACCCCGGGACAAACTTTTTTAACAGCAAGCACCACCCAACAAATTCTCACACAGGTGCCAGCATCAAAGTTTGTCCGTATCCACAAATCCTACATTGCTTCGATCAATAAGGTGATCAAATATGAGCATGGCATGGTGCAGATCAATAATACGTCTTTACCTGTCGGTATAACTTTTCGTCGGGAATTGCAGGAGCGGTTAGCCAATAAATAGCGCCAAGCTATGAAGTAATTCGATCAGGTATCGCCGTTCTTGTCAATTCACAGCATATCATTTGAAGAAGAAAGTTTATTCATTTAGCTGGATGTGCTGATACTGACGTTGGGCTTGTGCAATACCGGAAAGTTGACTGAATTGGCAATAAAACAATATTCACTTGCTTTTTTGTGCAATTCAATGGCCTGTGCAATCATCGTAGAATCTTTTACCCGGACTGAAGGATTTAGCGTAACTTCTTTAAAATAGCCCTTTCCACTTTCTTCTTCAAGCATGATCGCCGTTGCGTGGTCTACATATTCTTCTACAATAATTTTATTGACGGAGCAGAAATGAAGGTACCATAACATATGGCAAGAGGATAGGGATGCAAGCAATAATTCTTCGGGATTGTGCTTGCTGGGGTCTCCCAGAAACGCTGGATCCGAAGAACCTTCAATCTCAGCTTTGCCGTCAATACGAATGCGGTGGCTTCTTTCGTAGTTTTTATAATGATCGGTTCCGCTGCCGCGATTTCCTGTCCACGCAATTGTGGCTGTGTAGTTATGTTGTTTCATTTGAAAATAATCGTTTGACGCTGTTGGTGCTAATCTGTAAGCAAGTTAAAGAATATCCCTTTATCCTCAACATAAGCGCAATGTCTTTTGGGTAGAATTGACTTTCACATTATGTTTTTTGATTTATTTTTTTTGTTTAAAATATACTGATTGGTATTTTATTCGTAAGTTTGTTGTGATTTTAATTAAATATATTGTTTGTGAATAATACCATGTTTTCTATTGTCTTTAAATATACCTTTTGGTATTTTATTTTGTACTATGATTGGCGTATATCGTGAAATTTTTATAGTAGCCTTTTGGATGGTGTCAACTATGCGGGGCGTATTTGTAAGACCTGTTTTGGTCGTGAATAATTCTGTTAACTAAAAATAGTTCGTATATGGAACAATATGATTTGGTTGTCATTGGGTCTGGCCCAGGCGGCTATGTAGCGGCGATTCGCAGTGCTCAATTGGGGTATAAAACTGCACTTTTAGAGAAATATGATACATTGGGTGGTACCTGTACCAATGTCGGCTGTATTCCCACAAAGGCAATTTTGGATAGTACACATCACTATCATGACGCGCAGCATCATTTTGCTGCACATGGGATTCAGGTAGCAGGGCTGTCGATAGACTTTGGTCGGCTGTATGAGCGTAAAGATAAAGTGGTTTTGCAAAATACGCAGGGGCTGAATTTCCTGATGAAAAAGAATAAGGTAACGGTGATCCACGGAACAGCTTCTTTCGTGAATAATTCTACTGTTGAGATCGCTACATCAGCTGGGGAACGACTATCCCTTGGTGCAAATAAATTCATTATTGCTACCGGCTCAAAGCCGGCGACAATTCCGGGAGTAACCATAGATAAAAAACGTATTATCAGCTCAACGGAGGCGTTATCTTTGCCTGAGAAGCCGGGTAAAATAGTTATCATCGGTGGTGGTGTTATTGGGGTAGAGATGGCATCCATATTCAACAGGATGGGCTGTGAGGTCACTATCATAGAATATGCCGATCGCCTCCTTGCCAATATGGATCATGAATTGGGGGATGCATTGAAAAAAATACTACTCCATGATGGCATTAAAATTCTGCTTAAACAGGCTGTCTACAAAACAGAAAATGAAGGCAGTTCGGCAAGCGTATTCTTTCGGGATAGCGATGGTCAGGAGCAGCAGTTACGGGCGGATTATGTTTTGGTTGCTGTCGGACGGAAAGCCTTTACAGCGGGGCTTGGGTTGGAGAATACAGCTGTTCAACTGGATGCCAGAGGTATGATCGTTACCAACGAGCAGCTACAGACGGCGGTTCCCCATATTTACGCTATTGGCGATGTGATCGGTGGAGCAATGCTGGCGCATAAAGCTGAAGAAGAAGCAATTTTTGTTGTTGAACATATAGACGGCCAAAAACCAAAGGTGCATTATGATCGCATTCCAAGTGTGGTTTATACCTGGCCTGAAGTCGCTTCAGTTGGTGCGACAGAAGAGGACCTCAACGCAAGGGGTGTAGCGTATACGGTTGGGAAATTCCCATTTTCCGCAAACGCCCGTGCCCGCGCGGGGATGGATACGCAAGGGTTTGTAAAGGTGTTAGCCGATCCTAAATATGGCGAATTATTGGGGGTTCATATCATTGGAGCACGTGCGGCCGATCTGATTGCTCAAGGTGTTTTGGGCTTGGAATATGAAATCACCGCCGATAGTATGTCAAGGGTGTCGTATGCACATCCTACTTATTCAGAAGTCTTGAAGGAAGCGCATACCATTGCTTCAGGGCGTCCATCTGTAAATATATAAGTATCCTATGCGCCTTTTCAGAGAAGGACAACACGTATTTCTTTCGAAAGAGCTCAATGTATTTCTTTCAGAAAAACTAAACAGGTTTCCGTCCAAGAAAAGGCGCTGCTGGTCTATTTTTTTGGATACAAAAATCAATTTATCTATGTTTGTTGTGTATCATCCTTTAATTTATGGACAAGCAGGTATTGTTAGACAGTATTCAGAAAGAGATCGACCTAACGGAAGATGAAATCGTACGCCTATTGGCTGTTGTGAAATCCAAAAAAGTGAAGAAGAAACAATATTTGCTGTTGGAGGGCGATCTGAGCAGGTATGCTATTTTTGTCGCTTCGGGTTGTCTAAGAAGTTATTGCGTGGATGAAGACGGCTTTCAATATATTCAACAGTTTGCTCCCGAGGGTTGGTGGATCGGCGATATGTATAGTTTGGTGACGGGAAAACCCGGAAGTTTATACATCGATGCGGTATTTGAATCTGAAGTATGGATGATTTCCAAAGTCGATCTGCATCGACTCTATCAGGAGATTCCGAAACTGAATGTCTATTTTCGGATACTTGCCGAAAATGCATTGGTTTATTATCAAAGTCGATCGATGGAGAATCTCCGTCTAGCTGCCAAAGAACGTTACGAAAAGTTCTGTACACGTTATCCTACATTGATCGACTGTCTTCCGCAGAAACAAGTTGCTGCATATATTGGCGTTACGCCCGAGTTTTTAAGTAAAATGCTCCACCAGTAAGGTAAATCGGGCCATCGGCAAGAAATAGCCCGGTGAACTACCATTTCTCTTTTAACAGCGTTTCCAACTGCCCAATTTCTTCCTGATACATGGTTTTCTTTCTAGTTCCGAAGTAAAGGATATTTTCGACAGGCGATGTCCCTTCCCAGATTAGTTTTATTTTCCCGGATGCAATTGCTTCAGCACATAGGAAGTCCGGAACAATCGAAAAGCCTGTATTGTTGCTCAAACAGCGTATGATGGAGCTAATATTGGGAACAATATAATTGGGGCTAAAGTCTGGATGTTCGCCAAAGTGTGTTGACCAGTAGTTTTTTAAATGATCCATATCGGCAGCCGTGCTATACCATAATTGTTTTTTAAGGAGTTGAGCTGCTTCTTTAATTTTATTGGCACTCAGCAGTGCTTCCAGTGTGGATGTATCCGTCTGACACCCTGCAATCAAGACAATACGTTCTTTTGAAAAAGCTTCATACTGTAGATTCTGTTGGTTTCCTTTTTGAGGCGTAATAATAAGGTCCAATAAACCATTATCAAGATCCTGTTGCATCTGCGGATATTCTCCAAATTTGATAATTAAATTGAAGGGGAGCTGGGCAATATGTTCTTCGAGGGTGTACTGAAAGGTCTCAAAACACATTCCGATACTGATCGTTATACGTTCGTCCAATGCCCGTTTGTGAAAATGCTGTTCACCAGTTTCTAGTTTTTTAAGCGGATCAATAACATAGTTATACAAGATTTTCCCCTTTTCGGTCGGCACCATTCTTCGCGCAGAGCGATCAAAAAGCTTGTGCCCCGTAAATGCTTCCAGGGAATTCAGATGTAAGCTTACCCCCGGCTGAGAAATAAATAATTCCTGTGCAGCTGCAGATAATGTTCCGGTTTCATAGATTGCCTTAAATGTACGAAGCCATTCTAAGTTCCATTTCATAGTTATTATTTTTATGATACAAATATACAATTTAAATTATTTGTATGATTCAAAAATATGATAGAAATTTGTGTTATCAATAATAAAAATTATAGAAATGAAAATATTTATTATCAATGGCGGACAGAAATTCGCACACTCGGGAGGTTCTTTTAATACTACGATAACAAATTGGACCGTTGAAACATTGGCTGAAAATGGATTTGAAACAAGGGTTACCAATATCAATGATGATTTTGATCCAATGGTTGAAGTTGAAAATTTTAAATGGGCAGACATTATCGTTTACCATTTTCCTGTATGGTGGTTTCAGGTTCCGAATCGTCTGAAACTTTATATCGATGAAGTCTTTACGGCCGGTCACAACAACGGTATCTATAAAAATGATGGTCGATCGCGTAAGAATCCGGCAATTAATTACGGCACCGGAGGTTTGATGCAAGGTAAAAAATACATGGTGACTTCGAGCTGGAATGCCCCTGAGACAGCATTTACAATGGAAAATGAGTTTTTTGATCAGCATTCAGTTGATGCCGGTGTTTTATTCGGTTTTCATAAGATGAATCAGTTTGCAGGATTGGAACACCTGGGAAGTTTCCATTTTCATGATATGGAAAAGGGGGCATCTCAAGAACGTGTCGACAATTACGAAAAGGAATATAAACAATATTTGGAAGAGGTGTTCCATTTGGAAACTACGTTGAACTAAAAATTTATTGATCGATAAATCGCTTTATCCATGGCGTTATTGCGATGAAAAGAGTAAATTACCAAAATAAAATCAATAACATGAAGGTATATTTAACCGCAATTTTAAAAGTAGTTCCTGCACATCGGGAAGAAGTATTGGCATTATTGTTAGAAATGGTCGAGGCAAGTAGGAAAGAAGAAGCGTGTATACAGTATGATCTGCACCAGGTAAACAGTGATGAAAATCAATTTATATTTTATGAAATCTGGGAAGATCAAGCGGGCTTGGATGCGCATAATCAACAACCTTATATTGTGGCATTTGGAAAAGTGGCTGGTGAAAAATTACAGGAAACGCCTCAAATTATAGCAATGAATAAGATTGCTTAATTTACCATGTGGTCTGTCCGGACCTTATTGAGAAGATAGCAAACAACATGTGTAGTGGATGATTTGTGTGGGCCTAGGATATGAACTATAATTGAAGTATTGGTGGTGCCAAAATCATTTGTGTTGCCTAGATAGAGCGTGCTCTATTCTGATTTGGTGACGCGAATGATTTTGTTGGTACCTTGCTGAACAGCGACGTCGACTTTATTTCGTTGCGTGTAGCTCTGTTGCAGGAGATTCAATTTTTTGGTCAGCTGACCATCTTGATTATCTAGCCAGAAGGTAGCAGCCATGATACCAATTTGCACTCTGTAACTGGAATCAGTTTCCGGAACAAGCTGCTCGATAGTCTGATGTTGATACCAGGTCAGTTTTTTGTTTTCTTTTTGGGAGACACAGCTGTACAGGAGAAATGCCAGAAGGGCGACATAGCCCATTTTTAGAAGTTTACTGCGTCTTAGGTCCATCAATAGTTCTTTGTGTTAATATCAAATCTACGATTTTTTATCCAACTAATGAATTACCTCTACGAATTTTTATGGCCTCATTTAAACAGTTATGCTCATTTATTGACCAGACTTCTCCTGTATGCACATTCAAGTAAATCTAAAAATGTATGAAGTTTATTGTTCATTTCGTTGTAATCATAAGCCTGAATTACGTCGGGTAATTGCACAAATTGGTGCAATTGGCTTTGGAGAAGGAGATCTTCTTCTGAAGCTATCAATAGCCGGACGACTTCAGTCGTGAGTTCCATATGGCATTGAAATCCGTAAACGAGATTTGTATAACGCACAATTTGCCTAGGGCAGCCGGCGCTACTTGCTAAGATTTCACTTTCAGGGGTAAGTCCAGGCATATCGTTGTGCCAATGTCCAACCGATAACGGGCTGCCAAAATGTGCTATTTTGGAGTCGTTTATTCCTGCCGCTGTAAGCGTGATGGGGAAAACCCCAATTTCTTTTTGCGGACTATGTTCGTACTTTGCCAATAGCGCTTCGCCAATCAGTTGTGCGCCCAGGCATATACCAACAACTGCCTTGCCTGCATCAATACATCGGCGGATAAAGGCGATTTCGGCCTTAGCGTCAAAATAAGGGTATTCGGACGGGGATGAATCTGGGCTTTGCGGTCCGCCCATAATGATCAATACATCGACGGAATCAATTTCGTCTGGCAGAAGGTCCTGTTGGTAGACCTGGGAAAAGGTGACCTCATGCTGTTGTTTTTCTGCCCAGGCTAAATAGGCTCCGGGTGCTTCAAAAACTTCGTGTTGTATAAAATGTATCCGCATTGGTTTTTATGTTATCGGTTTTCGTTCCAGTAATAATTATCTGGAGTAGGACGCTGTCCAAAAATTGCCGTTCCTACCCTGACAATCGTCGCGCCTTCCGCTATCGCTATTTCTAAATCCCCGCTCATGCCCATAGACAGTTCTTTCATCGATACATCAGGAATAGCTAGGGCTATAATTTGTTGTTGAATATGTTTAAGCAATTTGAAACAGGCTCGCACCTGTTCGGCCTCGGCACTCAATAGACCTATCGTCATCAATCCTTTAATCTTTAGTGTGTTTAATGTTGCTATTTGCTGAACCAGATCGATCACTTCCTCTGGAGCAGCGCCGTACTTGCTCTCTTCAAAGGAAGTATTCACCTGAATGAGCACTTCCATGGTTTTATCTTCTTTTAAAAGTCGTTGATGCAATTTTTCGGCAAGATCTATACGATCGATTGAATGGATGCAGGATACGTTGTATTTAAGCAGATCCTTGATTTTATTGGTTTGCAGGTGGCCAATAAAATGATTAACATGCGGAATAGTATTTAAATACTCAAATTTGTCTTTTAATTCCTGTACTTTATTTTCGGCAATTAAGGTTTGACCAGTTTGCAGTGCGATTTCGATACGTTCGGCAGGTACGGTTTTAGTCGCTAGCAATAATTTTACTTCGCGTGGGTCGCGCTGATTTGCTTTGCACGCTTTGTCGATACGCTGTTGTATAATGCGTATATTCTCTGTAATAAACTCATCCATGTTACGGTTGTATTGTTTTTTTCATCATAATATCGATTTGCTTATCGTCGCCCAGTTGAAATATATGCTTGTCGAATGCCACAAAGCCATTTTTCCGATAGAAATTGATCGCGCGGGAATTTTTTTCCCAAACACCAAGCCAGATGAATGAAACTGCTTTTTTTTGAGCTAAGGCTAGTGCTTTCTCGAACAATAGCTGCCCCACTTTTCTACCGTGAAATTCCTGTAGAACATAGATGCGTTCAATTTCCAATGCCTCTGGGTATTGGTTTTCGGTCTGCGCTTGCCCAGTATTTACTTTTAAGTAACCAATAACATTATTTTCCAACACGGCGAAGTAAAATTCAGACTCATCGTGGCAGAGCTCGGCCAATAATTTTTCTCTTGAAAATCCTTCAGTCAGGTAGGTTCTCATATTATCTTCAGTGTTTGTGTCTGAAAAGGTCTGGATAAATGTTTCTTTTCCAATTTGCTGCAGCAGGTCAATATCTGTTAGTTTTACTTTAGTGATTGCTATTTCGGTGTTATTTTTGTTCATTTTTTTTCATTATTTATTGATCTATTTTTCATTGCTGCGGCAATATTTCTTTCGAGCTCATTGTCGCTATTTTTCAGAAAATCGCGGATACGCTGTCTTTCTGTTTCACTTTTATTTTGACTTAATTTTTTTTGGCCCTGTAAATCCGTAACGACAAGTTCGAAGGCGGTGATACCTCGCATCATGCCACTTTTGAAGCGATCGGAGAGATTGTTCCATTGTGTTAGATAAGCTTCGTCGTAACTGAGGATCATTTGCTCTAAAGCCTTGTTTATTGCTTTTTCCTCCGTAAGGATAGATGCAAGACCATAGGCATGAACCGCAATGTAATCCCAGGTTGGTACACTTTCCTCCTTGTCGTAGTGTTGTGGCGAGATATAAGCATGTGGCTCGGAGAAAATAACCAATGACGGCGTATTTTCGATATAATTTGCCTGCTCGTTTGCGCGAGCGAAGTGTGATGTTAAAAGCAGCTGATCTTTATCCGTACGGATGTGGAAGGGGAGCTGTGTGGCTATTGGAATCCCCTCTTTAACCGATACGATGGTGGCAAAACTATATTTTTGCATAAATTCAACCTTTTCTGCGTAATCTTCGAACTGGAAATGTTTGGGTACATACATGCAAATAGCTATTTCTTGATATAAGTCAAAATTACGGTCAATGGGTGCAAATGAGCTAGTCCAAATTGAATAATGTAGCTGGTCCAGTGTTCATTTATTGCGCTTGCTTAAGTATATTTACGTTGAAAGATAAGCAAAAAAAGGCGCCAAAAATGGAGAAATATGAGCTAAGACGTTTAGAAATAGGAGAATGGCAGCAATACAAAAAGATAAGACTGGAGGCCTTATCTTCTGCTCCTGAGGTGTTCGGTAGCAATTATCAAAAGGAAGCGGCTTATAGTGATGCCGAGTGGATGGCCTTACTGGGCAATCCCAAGTGTGCGATATTCGGTTTGTATAACCAAGATTTATTGATTGGGCTGACCGGTGTCGTGTTGGATCGGGCGGATGAATCAAATGCGATTTTGATCGCGTCTTTCATTCAGGAAGGCCATAGAGGCCGGGGTTTATCCCGCTTGTTTTATGAAGCGCGTATAACATGGGCGCGTGAACAAGGCTGCCTCCGGATTACGGTATCTCATCGGGTTGGTAACGAAGCCTCGCGAGCTGCAAATCAATCGTTTAACTTTGAGTATACACATTCAAGGGATGTCGTTTGGCCTGATGGGGTCAAAGCAGAAGAGCTGATCTATGTTTTGAATCTTTAGTTAACCTGCTTCCCGCTGTTGATCAATTACTGCGTTCAGTCCGGTCTGAACGCAGCAATTGATCTATAAAATACAGCAAAATACAACGCATGGAAACAAGCTTTAAAGTTCGTTTTCGTGCGAATTGTTGGGTGCTTTTGGATTATATTGCTGGACATGATCAACCTTGGCAAATAGGTGTGGACCATTCATTTCAATTCCTGCCGCTAAAAAGTCATCGAGGATCAACTGAAAAATTTCAGATTTTGCCAGTTCAATTTCCGCGGATCTAGCGATGTAGACATTCAGTTCATATAAAACATAAAAGTCGTCTAATTTTTTTTGCAAGACGAATGGGGCAGGGTTAAGGTTGACTCTTTTTATTCGCGGCGGTATGTTCAGCAGCAATTCGTGTATACGTTGCCAAGGTTCTTCATAACCGACTGTCAATTCCACCTGAAAACAGATTCCCTCTTCAGAGAATGTCGAATAATTGACGGTATTTCCCGAAAGTACCGAGGAATTGGGAATGGTAATTTCTTCATTTTTTATCGTTCGAAGCCTGGTTACCAGTGGGGATTTTTCGATAACAACGCCCGTTTTGTCGGCGATAGTGATACGGTCTCCGATACGGAAAGGACGCATATAGGTGATCACAAGCCCCGCTATGATATTGGAAATCGCAGAAGATGACCCTAAAGAGAACAGGACACCAATAAATACGGATATTCCTTTAAATATATCTGAATTTGCGCCGGGTAAGTAAGGGAATATGAGCACCAGCGTGAAGGCTTGGAGCAGAAAGCGAACAATAGTAAAGGTTGGCATGGCAAAATCGCGATGAAAGCCATTGACCTCTAATTTGCCTTTGTCAATTTCGCTAAAAATATACTTTATGAATCGAACGGCATACCGCATGACAACGAGTATGACAAATACGGTAATCAGATTGGGAATATAATCCCAAATTGCCAAAACTGCAGTCTTCAGGGGCTTTGTAAAAAGTCCAATGAGATTGGATGCCCAGCTCTGTGTAAATGGAAAAACACTGAAGACAATCGGCAGCATGATAAAGGCAATGAGTACGATCAAGCCCCAACGTAAGATATTTATGGCATTAATAAACATCCGTGTTTTTTGTACAGAGGTGACAAGGACGTAATTTTTGATCTTAATGTCTTTGATCCGCTGTGTTCTTTCTGTCAATATACGTCGCGTACCATATTTTTTCAATTTGTTTATCAATAGAATCAATATCGAAAAAACGACTAGAATGAGAAATACAAGCCCAATACGGGTAAGAAGTTTTGTAATGCTGTTATCAGCACGTTCCGTTTTGATTGAATCCTGAATTCTTTTTAGGTAGTTTGCCGCAATCTCTTCTTTGCTTTTTCCTTCAAGAAGGGCATCGAGTTCTGTGACGGAAGTTATGACGAGATCTTTATAAACGATGTCGGCACTTATTTCGCTGTTTTCGATTTTAAAGGAATCTACTTTCACAAAATCGTCTTCATATAGATTATGGATTCTGCTGACCACATTGTAGGCGCGGTCTTTGGCTAATGATGATCCAAGTTTATTATAGATATAGAATAGCGTATCCTGAAATGGCGCGACCGCATATCTTTTTGTGTTTTTTTTGATGGAGTCTACTTTAACTTTCAGCTGCTGCTTCCGAAGATTATTTTCTTCGTCAAACTCATTCAGCTGCTGTTTTAAATTTTCTTTTTTGGGGCTATTTTGACTTTTAAGATCGGCAATTTCATGCTGAAGCTTTACCCGTTCAAGAGAATCATTAATTTGCTGTTGTCTAATTCCGTTCAGTAGGGAACTTAGATCCAATTCTTTTTTATTGACCGAATCTGTTTCTTGTGCATAAAGCGGTGCGCTCGTTGAAAATAGACAAGATATAGTCATTAAGAAATAAACGTAAATACTTCTCATCGTGTTATTGGTAAAATTGAATGCCGATGTTTACTAGGTTATTTTGCGCATAACGATCGGACAGGTTCTCAAAGATAATAATTATCTCGATTAGACGGCAGATCGTCAAATATGATATAAATTGAAGGTAAAATGATACGATGCGACAGCTGAATTTAACTTATTCCGACTTTCTTTGTTAAAACGATTGAGCATATGCTCAATACGAAAAACTGTATAGCTAATTTTATCTAAAAAATATGATTAAACCTTTTCAAAAATCTATTTATGCAATGAACAAACTTGGGAAGATAGGTCTCTGTGTTATTGTAGCCTGTGTTTCCACTGTTTTAGATGGACAAGCCCAAGAACGCAAAGCTCCGGCTTATCCATTGATTACACACAACCCCAATTTTAGTATATGGTCAATGACAGATCAGCTTCATGCATCGACAACAAAGCACTGGACAGACGCTGATCATTCGCTGTTGGGCTTAATTGATGTTGATGGTCATATTTATCGTTTTCTTGGCAAAGAGGAACCGAGTTATGCGATTATTTTACCGACTGCCGAAGATAAATCTTTTACGGTACAGTATACAGAATCAAAACCTCAAGGTGGATGGGAATCTTCCGCTTATAATACGGATACGTGGAAATCGGGACTTGCACCCATAGGTGATGACGAGAAGCAGGTAAAAACCCTTTGGAAATCGGACGATATCTGGGTGAGACGTGAGTTTTCCGTAGCGGATCCGAAGGGTATTAATGAGTTGTTTTTAAAACTCAATCACGATGATAATATAGACGTATTTTTGAATGGGAAGAAGGTTTACGAAAAAGTAGGTTGGACCAACAACTTTCAGTATATACCGATTGACAAGGCGAATTTGAAGGCTGGGCAAAATAATATTGCCATCCATTTGAAGAATAGTGCTGGCGGTCGTTATCTCGATTTTGGTTTGGTTGACAGGCTTAAAGAGCGTGGGGCACGGATTGAAGAAGCCGTGCAAAACGATGTAGAAATAACAGCGACGCGTACGGTTTATAACTTTCAGGCAGGTAAGGTTGATCTAAAATTAACCTTTACGTCGCCTTTGCTTATGGATGATCTGAATTTATTGGCTCGACCGGTAAGCTATATCACGTATAACGTCAAAGCAAACGATGGCAAGCAGCATGCGGTTAAAGTTTTTCTAAGTGCATCCACAAATATTGCGGTGTATAAACCTTCACAGGAGGTGATCGCCGAAAAATATGAGACTGCAAAATTGTCTGTACTAAAAACGGGAACCGTCGAACAGCCTATTCTGCAGAAAGGGGCCGATGATATGCGGATAGACTGGGGGTATTTTTATGTTGCTTCACCGAAGCGGCATAAAACGCAACAGTTTATTAGTCCGAGGGGCCGAGCTGTAGACGGCTTTAGAAAGGGAACAACGACATCGGTAAAAACTGTTAAGGGGACATCACTTGCGCTGAACACGGTCATTCCATTTGGCAATGTGGGGGCGAAAGCGGAGGAACGTTTTGTAGAGGTCGGGTACGATGAAATTTATGCGATTCAGTATTTCAAAAATAACCTGAGACCATGGTGGAACAACTCCGGTAAAGAAACGATGGAAAATCAGCTGACTTTGGCTGCAGATGAGTATCGTAAGGTACTCGATAAGTGCGTGGCATTCGACAAAACAGTGTATGCAGATGCGCTAAAATCGGGTGGAAAAGAGTATGCACACCTTAGCGTTCTCGCTTATCGTCAAAGTATTGCAGCACATACCTTGGTGAAAAGTCCACAAAACGAACTATTATGGCTTTCCAAAGAAAATAATAGTGGCGGATTCATCAATACGGTCGATGTCACTTATCCTTCAGCGCCATTGTATCTGATCTATAATCCGGAGTTGTTGAAAGGGATGTTAAGTGGAATATTTTATTTTAGTGAGAGCGGTAAATATCCCTATCCTTGGGCAGCGCACGATTTGGGTACGTATCCATTGGCCAATGGTCAAACCTATGGTGAACCTATGCCTGTGGAGGAATCGGGCAATATGATTATTTTAACTGCTGCAATCGCGAAAGTGCAAGGGAATGCTGACTATGCCAGGAAGCATTGGAAAACATTGACAACATGGGTAGATTATCTGGTTAAAGATGGTTTTGACCCTAAAACGCAGCTCTGTACAGATGATTTTGCCGGTCACCTTGCACGAAATGCCAATTTATCTGTTAAGGCTATCGTTGGTATTGCTTGTTATGCGCAGCTCGCGGAGGCCATTGGTGAAACTGCGATAGCAAAAAAATACCGTGCAATTGCCGAGGAAATGGTTCCGAAATGGATGGAAATGGCAGATGCCGGTGATCATTATGCACTGACATTTGATGATAAAAATACCTGGAGTCAAAAATATAATTTGATCTGGGACAAAGTATTGGGATTGAATCTGTTTCCGCAAAAAGTGTATGATACAGAAATTAAGTATTATCTGACCAAGCAAAATAGATTCGGCATACCATTGGATAGCCGTAAAGCATACACAAAAAATGACTGGATTCTTTGGACAGCATCATTTGCTCCATCCAGAGAAGCATTTGAAGCTTTGATAAAACCAGTCTATAATCATGCGATTCAAACGGAATCCCGTGTCCCATTAAATGATTTTTATGATTCGACTACGGGGATCCGCGAAAACTTCAAGGCGCGTAGTGTTGTTGGAGGGTTTTACATGAAACTTTTAGCGGATATCATGAAACAGAAATAAATGAGGAAAATGAGTAGGGGGCAGGAGCCGATAATGAAGTATTTAGTTTGTGTTTAGTTAATAAGACGGCGGGCAATTAAAGAATTGCTCGCCGTTTGTTTATAGGGTTATGCGTTTCAATATCTCGTATTTTACGGTATCGAAATTTGGCTCAACATGGTTCTTTTTTCTGATTTCTGTTGAAATACGTGTTGTCTTGCAAGTTCTGTATTGTTTTCCTGAAATTTTCACTGCAGTAGAACCTAGAAAGGACGTTAAATATTCCTTTGTTTGCCATTAATATGTCACTGGTATATGCAGGATGACTGTGGTACCAGCAGTTGGGTTTTTGGTGATCTGTACACTTGCTTTCTTGCCCAACAGCTGCATGCGTTCACGACTGATGGTTCCAGAGAGTGAACGATGGGTAATTTCAGGAATGTCTGGATTTACTTTACCACTATCTTTAATCGTCACCTGTAGGATATCTTCAGATAACGTAAACTGGATGTCGATACTGCCATCGCCCGTTTCGAGGTTTATGCCATGCAGAATCGCATTTTCAACATAGGGTTGTATGAGCATTGGTGGCAGCATGACCGCGCTTAAATCTTGATCTTCAGGTTGTGTGATATGGTAATGAAAAGCATCTTCAAAACGCATTTGCTGCAAGATCAAATAGTTTTCTAAGGTTTCCAGTTCCTCATTTAATGGAACAAGGTTTTCACGGCTTAATTCGAGATTGCTGCGTAGTAGCCGACTGAAACGATTTAAATATTTGATGGCATTTTCTTTTTTATCCAGGCGCATGAAGCTCTGTACAGCGGAAAGGGTATTGAAAATAAAGTGCGGTTCCATCTGTGTGCGCAACAACTGCTGCTGCAACAAGATCTTTTCTTTCTCTTGTATGGAACGGCGCTGGCGAAAACTGTAATATAGGAAGAAAAGTATGATGATCAATAAAATAACCGCTAGCGAGGATATGATCAGCCCTAAACGATTTTGTTGTAGCTGGAGTTTATTGATCTTGATATTTTCGTTCAGTATTCGAATAGATTGATCCTTCGCCTGGAGTTGATATAGGGCATTCATTTCTGCGATCGCCTGTGTATTCTCCGATTGGTAAATACCCCTTTGTAATTGTACAAGATGATTCAATACGTCTATTGCGGCTTTATTTTTTCCTTGCAATCGATAGACGGCTGCTAGACTGTTTTGAAATGTAATTTCGTTGTTGGGAAAGATTAATTTTGGAAACTGCGCTTTAAGTTTGCTGGCTTTTTGGATGAATTTTTCTCCCAAGGCCGGCTTATTTAATGAAACATAGATTGCGGCAACATTACTGTAGTCTACGAATAGATTGTTCATCAATATAGAGGACGCTGTTTGTTGGTGCAAACGTTCATCTATCGCTATTTTTAGCAACTCATAATGTAAAATGGAGTCCGGTTTTTTAGCCGTTTCATAGTATTGGATCTTCGAGTCATATAGAAAACTAATGTTGTATTTGTCTGGATTTTTAGCATGTAATTCTTCGAGTTGATGAAGGAAGGGGGCAATATCTTCTGCAGGTCGTTGTAAAGTATTCAGCGTCTGTATCATTTGTACCAATACGCGTTGCCGGTTAATATGTCCTTCAGGCAGTGAATCAACTAGGGGTAATACCGATCGATTCATTTTTTCTGCAAGGTTATACTGGAAGGAGCTCAAGTTGTTTTGGGCAGCGGACAGTAATATCGCTGATTTCGCTTCGGTTGACAATCCTGATGCGGTATCCGACAAAACAATCGTGGCGGCTTTGTTGTAATAATAGCCCGCTTCGCGTTGTTTTGCTTCTATGCTGCGAATATTTCCTATGCCATTGTAAATAAGTGCTTTGTATTTAGCGTTTCCGGTGGTGGGTTCAATGAGTTCGAGCGCCTGTTGAACAAAAAAAAGAGCCGAGTCTTGACCGCTCATGGCGTAGAGTCGTGCCAGGCAATATTTTACACGGGTAGCGAGCATCGTGTCTTTTCTTACGGTGGCATGCTGGTCTAACTTTAACCAGGCATGTTTAATGGAATCTCCATTTGCTGCATTTAACTTTTGGTCTTCGAGCGTTTTAATCTCTGCGGCAATAGCATCATGATCGGGCGACAGTGCGTCATTCTTTCGAGCGCAAGCGATCGAAAACAAAGGCAGTAGCAGCCAAGGGAAAATGCGGTTCAGTATGCTCATTTTTCAGGGAAAAGCTGATTTAAGATCGAGTTTTTTCTGCGTGATGAAATTGGAATTTCCTCTTTGTTTTTTAAGACAATATACTCGGAACGATTGACACCAGAAATATGCGAACGATTGACAAGATACGATTGATGGGTGCGTAAAAAATAGGGCGGTGGCAATAATTCTTCATAATATTTGAGGGGTTTAGAAATTAACTCTTTGGTACCATCATTTAAAAAGAAAAAAGTATAGGGACCGTCTCCTTTGCAGTACACGATGTTGTGAACGGGGACGATACGTACATGGTGTATGGAAGACAAGGCGATGCTTTCGGGAAGTTCGCTGGCGTGTAAAGCTTCTTGCGCCATTGATAAACGCTGCATCCATTGGGGATTGTTTTCGCTTTTACGCCGATAACGTTCTAATGCTTCGTTTAATTCGGTTTGGTCGACCGGCTTTAAGAGATAATCCAAAGCACCATATTTGATGGCTTTAATTGCAAAATGATTGTAGGCCGTAATGAAAATAATATTCTGTGGAATAGCGATTAGCTTTTTTAGGATGTCAAATGCTGTACCATCACGGAGTTGAATATCCATGAGTATAACGTCTGGTTGTTTCTCTTCAATCAATTTTACAGCATTTGTCACCGTATCACTCCAGCCAACAAGTTCAACATCAGTTTCCTGTTGGATTAAATAGCTGATTTCTTTGCGTACCGCGGGTTCATCCTCGATAATGGCTATTCTGATCATTTATCAATACTTTATAGCCTATAAAAATAATAATTGTAAGTAAGGAAACTGAATCCATTTACAATTCGTTGCAATTATTTACAATCTGGATTTAAGATTCGAGTAGGGGTGAATTGGATTTGATCATTTAAAATTCCAAATAGCAGTTGAAATTTTTATCTTTAGTATGGTAAAAGCCGATAGGACTATGGAGAATCAAAAATCATTAAAATCAGTTTTTGCTGGTAGCCTTGGTATGATTACCTTGTTTGCAATTGTTGGACAGTTTATCTTAAGTGCTCATACCTCCAAGCTTGACAGGGTCGACTATATTATTCAGTTTTTTAGTTATTTTACGATTCTGAGTAATGTAATGGTTATGTTATGCTGTTTTTTTACTATTTGCTGGTCAAAAAGTCGAATGGGCCTATTTTTTACTAGACCCGAAACAATTACTGCCGTAACATTATATATTCTTATTGTCGGAATTATCTATAATACCATACTTCGCTTTCTGTCGCATCCGCAGGGTTTATCAATGGTGGTTGACGAATTATTGCATGTGCTCGCTCCTTTGAGTTTTTTCCTTTTTTGGTGGCGTTTTTTGGACAAGGGAACAATCCGGTGGAGTCATATTTTTTATTGGTTGATCTTCCCATTAGTCTATCTTTTTTATACGTTGTGGCATGGTTCGTTTTCTGGATTTTATCCCTATCCTTTTGTCAATGTTTCCGAATTGGGGATGGACAGGGTTATTTTGAACAGCTTTGGAGTAACGTTGGTTTTCATCGTCATTGGTGCATTGCTCATTGTATTGGGAAGGTGGCAAAACAAACAGCGTTCTCAGCGGATTAAAAAATAAGAAAACTCAAAGCTCTTCGATATTGTTATATCACAAAACAGCGTTTATTTTTTACTTTAATTGAATTGAAAATGGCTATACGATTTTTTATCTGTGTCTCTTTGGTATTATGTGGGATTTGTTGTTTTGGTCAAGTGGATGTTGATAAAATGAGAGCCGAGTACGCGACTGCTGTTCAAAACAAGAAGCTCTGTGAAACGAATCTGAAACTATTGGAAAAAGCTGCCAATTCCGCCACGGAAAAGGGGTATCTTGCTGCTTATGAGATATTATGGGCAAAACATATGGGCAATCCATTTACAAAATTGGGGCAATTCAAGAAAGGAAAAAAGCTCCTCGAAGAAATGATCATGAAATACCCAGACAATATCGATTTACGTTTTATTCGTTGGAGCGTGCAGACGCACGCACCATCTTTTTTAAGCTATGGTAAAGATAGATTGCGTGATAAAGACTTCTTGGTCAAAAATTTACATAAATTGCCCAATCCAAAGGGCCGAGAAGTAATATATACCTATCTGAAAGAAGCGAATGGTTATCTAAAAGGCGAGCATGTGTTTTCGCAGGCCGAATTGAATGAGCTCTCCAAGTAACGAGCTTGCCAAACAAGATTTGGCTATTCCACCAGTTTATTGATGCTGAATAAAAATCTTCGCATAGGCCAAGTTTTTTATGGACGGAAATTTTCATCTTTGTTAGATCAGTAGCAATTAAACTTTAAATGATGAAACAGATATTTATAAATCTCGCAGTAGCAGATGTGAATAAGTCAATGGATTTTTATACACAATTGGGCTTTACGAACAATCCTCAGTTTTCGGATAAGCAAGGTAAATGTATGGTTTGGAGTGAGCATATTTTTGTTATGCTTTTATCTCCGGATAAGTTTAAAACATTTACGGAGAAACCGCTTGCAGATACAAAAAAACAGATCGCAGGACTATTTTCACTTGCTGTCTCTGGTCTGGATCGTGTGAACGAAATTGTTGATAAAGGACTGAAAGCTGGTGGTATAGAACCCACGCCAATGAAAGACTATGGTTTTATGCAACAGCGAAGTATTGAAGATTTTGATGGGCATACCTGGGAGATATTTTACATGGATATGAGCAAATTTCCAACCGCATAAAAATCACAACGGAATAATCGGTGAAAGCAAGGTCCCTGCAGTAATGTAAGGGACTTTTTCTTTTGATTTTAACGTAGCGAAGCAAGTGTATGCCGACCATTGCCGCGGGCGATTTTTTATAGGAAGTACGAATATTAAATCATGGTAAGCGAATTATAGTTATGGCTTGTCAAAAACGGATGTGCACCCTACATTTGACGAAATGCTCGTTCGTGTTAGATAAGCGGATCAGTATTAGATCATAAAACTTGACATATGTTTAGAAATAGAAAGCTCAGCAAAAATCCGCTTCATTATGTTTATGCGATAATATGGATTCTTTTATTTGGTTCCATCGCTTATTACGTTTATTCAGGTGCCGCATTTAAACCGGAGAATGGTAAAATCCATTTGGTCGCCATACTTATTGCTTGGGTGGTGGAGTATTTGGGGCTTACAATTACGAGTTTACTATTCCTTCTGTATGGAATTTATCGGGCTATAATAACTGTTTTAGATGACGGGAAGAAGCGGTCATAAAAGGATAGCGTTTGGGCGTCTACCCAAAACGCTATCCTTTATTAGTTTTAGGTCGTATTATTCAATAGATCATAAAGACTTTTAATCAAGACTCGATGGGCTCCTGCTTGTTTCAAAACGGGTTTTTAAATGCTGTCTTCTTGAGCGGCGCAAACGTGATTTTTTTACAGGATAATGTCTCTTTTTCGTGATATTGTTAAAGATCAGAGCCACCAGGAATAAAATTATGCAACCCGATAGTACTGGACTTAATACATACCAATATCCCATCGATGAAATTTTTGTTCCGCTGCTGACGGCAATGAGTGCTGTTGCTCCACCAGGAGGGTGTAGCGTGCGTGTATGCTGCATACAAACAATGGACAAGGCCACGGCGAAGGGAGCGGTCAGCCAGATAATATCGGGAAGGAGCTGTGCAACGGTAACACCGGCGATTGCAGAAACAACATGCCCACCAATTAAGTTGCGGGGTTGGGCAAGTGGACTTTGTATGGCACCATAAACCAAAACCGAGGAAGCTCCGAAGGAGCCTATCAAAAAGATATTTTCCAGCGCAGGTAAATGAAGAGATTGGATATAAGCGATAATAAATATTCCTACAAAGGCGCCAATAAATGACCAAAAATGTTCCCAAGGATCGACTAACGTCTCTCTATAGATTACATATCTATAGATCCGTAATTGTCGGTGAAGATGCTGTTTCATTTTATTTGCAAATATATATAGACTAAGGGCTTTAAACTTTGCGCATTCTATCTCGATTTTTGAAGAATTTATAACATCCGATTTCTTATGTTGGATGTCACGATACTTTCGACAGTAAAGTCCATCGAAATGATGTCTAATGAATACCTCATATTTATAGACTCATGGTAGTTACAAAGCTTTTATTCCTTCTTCAGATCGAGAAATTTAATGGGCAAAAGTACATTAAAATAATAAAATCTATCTCCTGTAATTTAAAATCTCCCTCTGATACTGCTAGTTTTAACGTATACTCTTTTATGGCCACCAGCGCAACTTACAATTTTGTAAGTTGTTCCAGTCTCCAGAAAAACACATTAGTTTTGTTCAAAAAATATACTTTATGGAATTGAAAGATAATATTGTGGGTTTTCACCACCTGTCGATTAAGGCTCAGGATTTTGATAAGACAATTGGATTTTATGAAAATCTCGGTTTTATTATTGTGCATGAATGGTCATTACCCGAGTTTAATTTAGAACGTTGTGCTATGCTTTTTAATGCCTCTATTGGCTATTATTTGGAAATTTGTGATAAGAATGCTGCTATTCCAACGCAGGGAAGAAGGCGTATAGAAGGGGAGGAATATGTCGAGAATGCGCTACTTCATCTGTGTTTTACGGTAGAAGACGCCGAAGATGCCCGAATACAGGCTATCGCCCATGGTGCTCAAGATTTGAGTGATGGAGTATTTCAACTCATACTCAGTCAAGGTAAAAAAGATGTTTTTGTACGAAATAGCCTCGTTTACAGTCCGAATGGGGAAGTGATTGAGTTTTTGGAGCGTGTTGATTTTAGTTAAGGTTAGTCGTTGTTAAACCCAGAAAGCGCCGCCAATAGGGGTTTTAGTTTACGACTTTTATCGGTCAGCGAATAGATTGATGCTGTTTTACTTCGGTCTTTTTGAATGAGTCCGTCCAGCTGTAATTCTTTCAATTGTTTTGCAAGTGTACGATCGCTGACTTGGGGCAGGAGAATTTTGAATTCCGAGTAGGTCGTATCCTGCTCCAGGAGTTTGAATAGAATCGAAAGCTTCCATCGGCCACTGAATAATGCCAGCGTCTTGGAGGCGTTACAGAACTGTTGTAATGCTTTTTCATTGATTGCATTCGTCGAATTTTCTTTGCGGTCTTTCATAGCAGCTAATATCGATCATTTCTTCTATTATTATCTAGTCGTGTGTCTGATATAAGAATCCATTTGAATAAGTTTAAAAATAAGGATAATACGCTATGCTATGGTTTGAAGTTGAATTGCTTTCTTCTTTTGGCTTTT
The DNA here is from genome assembly GCF_039511225.1 of Sphingobacterium multivorum. Lineage (NCBI taxonomy): Bacteria > Pseudomonadati > Bacteroidota > Sphingobacteriia > Sphingobacteriales > Sphingobacteriaceae > Sphingobacterium > Sphingobacterium multivorum. The sequence continues at coordinate 4,555,567 of NZ_CP154261.1, read as the reverse complement.
TGACGGTTTCTTCTTTCTTCTTTTGTTCAACCATATCCATATCCCTGTGATGGGGAGAGAAGCGGCCAGTGTAACGGCTAAGAATACAATAATTTTAGAAGGTAATCCAAATATCGACCCCATATGAATAGATTTCATCATACGTTGAGCCTGTTGCGCCAAAGGTAATTTTTCTAAAGGGTTATTTTTAAGTAGTTGTCCGGATTTGCTGTCAAAGAAAACCTGGTTGATCTGTAAAGTTGCATTTGAAAAATTTTCCTTAGTTAGTGCAAAAGCTAAGTCCTTCTTTTCGGGAAACGTGATAATTATATTTCCAGAGCTGGGATATAGGCTGTTTAGCTGCTGATAGATCGTATCCAGCACGAGGTAGTCTGAAAAAGCCTGATTGTTGATGTTGCTGATCTTCTCTTTTGTTGATTTTTGGGTTGAACCCAATACTTTATAGAATTGTTTATTGTACCAATCGAAACTCCAGGTCAATCCCGTCAAGGTAAAAATAATTAAAAACAAAGATGCGTAAAAACCGCCCACTGCGTGAAAATCCCAGATTTTTCTTTTGAGAGAGGCTGCCATTTTCATCGTTACACGTTGTTTGAGCATGGATTTATTTTTTGGCCACCAAAGGTAAATACCACTTAGGGCAAGAAAGAAAGCCGCTAGAGCTGAGATTCCAGTTAGGGTACTTCCGATTTTTTCGACGAGAAGAAAACGATGGATATCCAAAGTCTTTTGAAAAAAACGGTCACTCTGCCGACCTTTGGATAATAGTGCTCCTGTATAAGGATTTATATATGCATACCAGTATCCGGTCTTTTTTTGTCCATACTGAATACGGAAACTACGGGAAGGATCTGCTGGAATTTCGATGCGAAACAACTTCTTGTCCGGAAATATAGCTTCGGCTTTTTGGGAAATATGTGCAAGGGAAAGACGATTGCTTTGTACAGTTACCTGCTGTTCTTTCGGCCATAAAAGTGGGGTAAGCTCTTTTTCAAAGCTCAATAACATCCCTGTCACGCAAACGGTAAAAAAGATTATACCAAATAATAAGCCCAAATAAAGATGCAATTTTCTAAGTATATTTTTTAGGCTTTTTTGTTTAGCTCTTTTATTTGTCATAGATGCGCTGTCAATCGGATGAACAGCGCAAAAATACAGTATTATCAGTAATTATTCTAAATAAACGTAAAGTTTAATCGTACCGTTAATCGTCCCAATCCTCATTATCGTCGTAATACTCTTCTGGTCTTCTGTCAAGAGGTACATCTTTGACCACACGAATCGCAGCATTTCCTAAGTTGACATTCACGAGAAAAGAAGGCACATTCACAGAAAAGTTCCATCGGCCATTGGTCATATAAACATATCCGCCCCGATAAGGATCATAGAATGTTTTGTAATCGCTAAAGTACACATGATGTCTCATGTCGTAGTGATGTGCGCTAGCCCATCTGGGACGCCCATGATCATGTTCGTATGCATGTTTCCAGTATTTGCGATCTTGCTTATCGCGTTCGCGCACATATTTGTCGTACTCTTTTTCCCGTTTTCGAATGTATTTTTCCCGGTCCTTGTTGCCATGCCAGCCATGGTCACCATGTCCTCTGTGTTGTGCTTGTGTTAAAGCTGGCGTCGCCAGAACTAGGCTTAGACAGCCCACCGCAATTGAAATTAGCTTTTTCATTATTCCCAAATTTTCATAGTTATTTTCTAGAATACAAAATCCTTGCCAATTGATCAATGGTTATGTCTGATCTAATTGGTGTTGTCTGCCAGAGCTGCTTGGACTTCTTCTCAAAAGATACTGATTAGCGGGATAAGGCCTGAAATGGCGATAAATTAGATAAAAGCCGTATCTAATCAAGTTGAATATACATGTGATAATATTCGCCCCCTACTAAAGGAGTTTTTTTGCCGAGTTTGAAACCAATCCTTTCATAGAGTTTTTGTGCATTGGGATTCTCTAGGTCGACGAGCAGGCCAACTTTCTTAAAACCATTTTGCTTGGCATGTGTAATCGCATAATTTAAAAGTTCTGTTCCGATACCTTTGCCGCGTGCAATGGGAGCAACCGCAATTGAATCGATATAAAATTCGTCGCCAATTGTTTCGGCTTCTGGAATCAAATTATTATTGTACAGTTCCTTCATATGATCCAAAATAGGCTGTCTTAATTCAATAAACCGATCACCATCGTAACCGGTTAATGAGCCTAAAATATGTCCATTGTGGTCAATTGCGACAAACGTATGCTCATAACTATAGAGATTACCTTTTTGCTTGAAGAGCTGCGTTAAGAAATTTACAGCCTCGCTTCGATCTTCTTTTTTGATAAAGCGAAATATAATGTCTTCCATTGCCTGGAGCATAATTTCAGGGACATGATGTGCGTCACTTTCCTGGGCACTTCTAATGTTATGATGTATATCCATTTTTTTGAAGAATAAAAGCGAAGTTAGCAAACTTAAATGATTTTCGTCAAAGGGCTTTTGATCGTATTTTTTTTCGAAGAAATTTTACTATAACGAGCGATATCTCGCTGAAGAGGGGATAAAGTCGAGCGTTTATTGAATGTAATATGAAATGGCTCAATGTATCGATCCTGACGAAAACGGATAACAGTTAATTAAATACTTCTTGTGAAAAAAATATATTGTCCACGTTGGATCGAATAGTTGATCAATGTATTTGAATATTGATCGGCTTATATTCATAAGACATTTCTTGTTATTTTTGAATCGTGTTGTTGTCAGTTATACGGCTTTCGGCAGCTTTTTTTGGATTAAAAACAAATTATAATGATTTTAAGAGCGACAGTTTCTGCTTTTTTGGTTTCTATCATCAGCCTAATTGCGACCTTACTTGTACAGAATGCAGATCTAAATATGGTTTATGCCGCATTTTGCTGTTCGCCTTATTTTATTGTTATCGCTTTGGTTTATTTCCATTTTAATTTCTTTCGGAAGAAGTTAAAGGTCTTAGAGAAACCAAAATTCGCTTTTGAACTTGGCTACGGTTTTCTTTTTTATTGCTTATTTTCTTTATTGCTTCCGGTACTTCTTTTTTTATCAACCTTGGGTGATGAATACGAGCATCGGCTTTATGCAGATCTAGGGGGAGTGATTAAGGAAATGTTTCCCTTGATTTTAACACTCAGTATTTTCCTGACATTCTTTAGTAGCGTGATTATCACATGGGCAATAAAATCCTGGAAATATTTGGTTCCGACTTTGCTTGGATATCTTATTTTACTACCGATTATATTCGCGTTCTCAACGACAATACGTGAGTTTAATGACCTCAGGGAAGAACGCCTAACACAAGAAGATAATATCAGAGAAGGGCGCTATAAATGGTTCTGTGCGATGAGTAATCCAGCAGCTTATCCCGTCCAGTTATATAGTGGCCGTTTTATTTTTCCGAAAGATGAAGATTATGAATTTACATTTAGTGAAGGCAATATCGTAAATTATAACGCCGTGTGGGGACAAGCTGGAGGCGGTACATATGAGCAGGTGATGTCATTGCCTAAGGCATTAGACATTACTTGGTATTCCTTTGCTGAAGATGTTTTTTATCGCATGAACGGTCCGATTGATTATAGTAAATTGCGGAGGTTGTTCAGTACACCATACCAAGAAAAAGGAGCGATCAAAACTAATGATGAACATTATAATAAGATTATTTTGGGTTTTGCTCCTGGCGGTGTACTTGTGGTATGGGCCAGTGGGACAGGACGTCGTCAGGTCGAAATTGGTCGTTATCAAGCCGAAAAAGTAGTGATCCATGCTACGGATACATCCAAAGATAATGGAGCTTACGGTAATGTCTTTAATCAGGAATGGCGCGATCAAGTATTGTCCGATACATCGATTATTCCTTCGGATGTTCAACAAGCCATTGCAAATAAACCTATTCCCTATGGCTACTGGGATAAATTACGGCAACGTTATCCTGTACAGCCTAAATTTGTATTGTCTTCTGACATAAAAGCATTTGATGCGGACTTTGAATTTTATAATTCCGAACGTTTTGTCTTTGATGAGCGCCTTCGGGATATGGACATGGCATCTCGAGGTATTCCCAAAGATGTGTACATCAAATGGTATGATCAGCATAATAACCGATGTGCTGCGCGGTTTTTGTTTGATGAAACTGAGACATTTAAGAATTTCGCTTCATTTTTTAATGACAAAAAGGACGTTGGGGCTATGCTGGAGTTCAGTGTTGACACAAAGACTAACATAGCAACAGCGACATTAAGAACTGATAGTGAAAGTAAGCTGCTTTTGAAAACTGAGGTAATCGACTATGGGGAGCATTTCTAAAATTTGGAAGTGAATCTAAAGATCTTTTTTCATGGTATAATTTGGTATTTCGACTTCAGTTCTTATTTGTATCTGCTCAGCGATAACTTTAAATCCATTTGCCTCAAAAAAGGGTTTCGCGGTTTTACTTACATCAGCAGTCACCAAAGTTCTTTCTTGTCTTCTTGCTTCATCTTCCAATGTAGTATAAAGTTTTTGAGCAATCCCTTGGCGTTGAAAATCTTTATGGACATACATGACATCGACATAGTTTCCATGGTTGAGGGAAGCGAACCCAACCATTTTCTGATTTAGCATAGCTACAATAAAATACTGATCTTCGATTAGCCGATGCCAACGGCCATGATTATTGACGGACGATACCCATGCTGCAATTTGCTCGTTATTATAATCATCTGCGCATACAGTCGCAATAGTTTCAGAAAATAGGTTTAACATTTCTTGCAGATCTCGCAATACTCCTTTTCGGAGAGTCAATCCCATTGTTTTTGTTTGGATTTTGTTCATCTTTTGTGAAAAGTGTTGAATAAAAGGCTTGATATGCCAAACCTAATGGGTTGCAGTGGTATCAAAAGAAGGCGAAATTTTAATGAAAACGTGTAATTGTGTTAAAGTTATAAATATTATATTTATAACCGCAAGTCGGCGATCCGATTTACGAACAATAAGTCAGTATTAACCATTTTCTCGGAGGATTTTGCGTATTAATTTCACAGAATTGTTGAAATTAATTTATCGGTTATGCCAATAGGCAGACAGAACGTTGAAATTGACCTTTTTCAAGCATGAAGACCATATTTTATTTTTTTGTATTCGTTTCTTTGGTATTGTCAAGCAACTTTAATCATGTATGTGGGCAATCTGTAGTGGAAATAGCTGCAATTGAAAACCCTGTTGTCCAACTGGAAGCTGCTCTTCAGTTGCCTATTAGGTTTGATGGTGATACGATAAAATTGAAAAATGCCTTGGCGCCATTTTTGGAATTGGCAGACAAAAAAAGAAGTGTTGCTTTAAAATGGGCTTATTATATGCGTATGGCTGACGGTTTCTCAATTGCGTTTGATCGCATAAATTCATCATCTGAGCGCTATTATCGTTTGGCTGAGCAGTTGCTCCGTGTACATCCGGATCCTGAATTAGAAATGTTGGGTTGTGCCCGTGAAGGATATTACAACTTTATCTATAGACGGGTAAAGGAAGCATTTCCGTTCTTTTTACGAGCGAATGATTTAAAATCTAAAGTTACTGTCAAAAAAATCCCTTTGGTAGTCAAGCATTACCAATTTATGGCGAGTTTCTACAGCTACATTGGTGAACAGGCAAATGCTGTTGTTTATTTAAAGGAAGCGCTACCTTTTACAAAGTCTGCTTCACGGGAGCGTATCGATCTGATCAATTCCATTGCGGTATATCTGGCAAAGGACTCGCTCGATCACCAAGCTTTTACCTATTTGAATCACGCAATGGGTGAGGCTAAATTGGCGAAAGATTCGGTTTGGATTGGTATCATTTCGGGTAATCTAGCAGATCATGCATGGCGAAAAGGTGAAAAGGAAAAAGCTATTGCGTTAGTTAAGAAAAATATTGAGCTTTCTATGCGTTATAATGAGCGGAAAGATGCGATGCGTGCAAATCTCAATTTAGCAAATTGGTATATCGAACGAAAAGAGTGGAAATTGGCCGAGCAATATGTGATGACCTGTGAGCGTTTGATGGAAGATAAGCCCTATTTTTTAAAATATAAAGTAGAATTAGCAAAATCCAAGTCTAACATCATGCGGGGGTTAGGACGTGGAGGGGAGGAGCTTAAGCAATTGCATTTGTATCTGATGTTGAAAGATTCGTTGGAAAAAAGGATGAATGATAAAGAGATACAGAAAATGCTGTGGCAAAGGGAGTCTGAAAAATACAATCGGACTATACAGGCTACTGAAGAAAAACGGATTCGGACAAAACGGATGTATCAGTTTATAGGCATTGTTCTTATCTTGATTTTTGCCATAATTGTGTTGTTGGTCAATAAGTCGAAAATTAAAATTCAGATGCGGAATACTTTACTAGAAAAAGACCAACTTGCGCTTGCCTATGAAAAACAATTGCTAGATCAGGAGCTAATGATTTTACGAAACTCTTTGACTGAATTTACAGCCACCATCCGCCAGAATGATGTCGTTATCCAGCAACTTAGGCAGGAGGTGGCGACGATTTCCGAATCTGATCCGGCGTACATCACGCAGGTTACGGATAATTTGAATGCGCTTTTGCAGCAACACATTATGACAGATGAGCGGTGGCAAAAATTCAAACATGTTTTTAACAAAGTGTATCCAGCTTATCTGACACAAATGCGGCAAACTTATCCAAAGGTTACCGAGAATGATCTTAAGATATTAGCGCTGCTCAAATTGGATTTAAGTAATGCGAGTATGAGTGAATTGCTGTGTGTTTCGGTGGAAGCCGTTCGTAAGGCAAAACAACGGTTGAAGAAAAAATTAGAGCAAACCGAAAAGTAATGGAGATTCACATTTGATCCATGTCTTGAATAAAGATGATCTCGTATTTGGAGGCTATTTAAATCAAATAGATTAATCAAGTAGAGTTTACCCGATTAATCTATTTGCTAAGAGCGACGAAGCGCTATCGAAATCTATTTCGCATTTTTTGCAGTGACGTTAAGTTCAATGTCAACGTTTTGTGCGATCATCCAATCTTGAGGGTTACCTTCTGTACCGTATGTAAGACCCCAATCTTGTCTTTGGATCGTAAATTTAGAGTAGAATGTTACTTCATCACCATTGAAAGTGATTTTTGCAGGGAAAGTTACATTCACCGTTTTATCTTTGATGGTTAAGTTACCACTAACTGTATTTGTCGCATCAGCAACAACACTTTTTCCTTGCGCTGCATCGAATGGGCCAACTTTGGTGATTTCGAATTTTGCAGTTGGATATTTTGCTACGTCAAAGAAATCAGCACTTTTTAAATGTGCATCCAAATCTGATGATTTTTTACCACCAGATGTTGCAGGATCTACAGAAGCTGTATCTGTCAGAATAGAATTGACATCAATAGTGAAAGTACCACCAGTAACTGTATTATTTTCAGCTGAAAGTGTTCCTTCGCTTTTCAAAACACCATATCTTGGGTTTAAACCGCCTTTATGGTAACCAGTCCATTTTAATGAGCTTTTATCTGCTTCAACAGTGTAAGTCTGTCCTTTTTGTTCAGTTACTTCCTGAGCAGTTGTTGTTGTTGCTTTGTCGCCATTTGTATTTTGACAAGAAGCTAACAACAGGATAAGGGCTAAACCCGAGATTAATTGCTTTTTCATTTTTAATCGTTTTATTTTTTATATGTTTTTTACACTTTATATTTTTTGCCGCATCAACTGTGCCAATTTGCAGCTCCTGATGTTGTCGATACAAAGGTAGATGATAGATAGTTTATTTTTGGTATCAGTTTCCTTAAAGAAACTACTTTCCAAAAAGATAGTGGTCTGTAACTTTATAAATGCGTATTTTTGTAAGAATAAAGAAATCATGTCAGTGGCACCAAGCTTTGCTTGTGTGTTCATTTATCGTTGATCGCATAGGGGATAAGGAAGCCAGTGAGGGTAGAGCGTACATGAATAAAAAAATAATGTAATGAAAAAGGAAGCAACTTTAACGTCGTCAGGTGCATGCAAAACACGTGTGTTGGCCATTAACGATACCATGGAGATTTTGGCCGGAAAATGGAAATTTCATATTATAGGTACCTTATTGTTGGTTGAGAAATTACGTTTTATGGAACTGCTGCGCGAAGTTGAGGGGATAGGTGCGAAGATGTTGTCTAAAGAACTGCAGGATTTAGAAATGAACCAGCTGATCAGAAGAACAGTATTAAATACCAAACCTCTGACGGTGGAGTATGAATTGACCGAATGCGGAAAAACTTTGGGCCCAATCATCGATGAGATTACTAAATGGGGTATAACTTACCGAAGTAAGCTTTATACCAAGAATGGGGAACTGGAAGCAACGACCTAGTATGTAAACACGCCTTTACTTTTAGTGATAAGAGGGAGGATGCCTGTAAAGAACCTGATACGTTGGTAGCAAATCCCTTTGATTATAGGTTATGAAAACGATAATAATTGTAAGTTTGTTCTAGAAATTACAGTCTAACCTACTAAAAAGAAGACAGGATGCGGTTACAACACTTACTTTATTTGTCTCTTGGAGTTTTGAGTATCAGCAGTTGCGGAGTTACCAAAAACGCCCGACACCAAGAGATTCCCTTTGATGAAGGTATCAAAAAAATTAACCATGTGGTTGTTATTTATATGGAAAACCATAGTTTTGACAATCTTTATGGCGAATTCAAGGGAGCCAATGGCATAGCGAATGTCAGAAAGGGTGATTTTTTACAGGTAGACGAGAATGGTAAAGCCTACCAATACCTCCCCGAAATTCCACGTAACAATTCCTTTCCAACCAATCTACCCAATCAATTTTTTAATATAGACCAATATGTACCTTCGGATAAGGCGACGCCCGATGTTACACATCGGTTTTATCATAATCAATTGCAGATCAATGGTGGAAAGATGGATAAATTTGCACTCTATAATGATTCCAAAGGTTTAGCGATGGGCTATTACAATACAGAGAAGCTACCTTTGTATCCGTTTGCCAAAGCCTATACATTATGTGATAATTTCTTTCAGAGTGTATTCGGCGGATCCTATTTAAATCATATTTATATGATTTCCGCAGCTATTCCTGTTTGGCCTGATGCACCAAGCTCAATGGTTGCTAAACTCGATGCAAATGGAAAGATGATTAAAGATGGTGTAGTTACGCCAGATGGTTATGCAATCAATCATGTGCTTTCTCGCAACAAACCTTATCCCGCGAAATCTGATACTTCCAAATTATTACCTTCTCAGACTATGCCGACCATTGGCGATCGCTTGACAGCGAAAAATGTAAGTTGGGCTTGGTATTCAGAAGGCTGGGATGACGCTGTTGCCGGACGTAAAAATAATTTTGCCTACAATCATGAGCCTTTTTTATATTTTGCTAATTATGAGGATGGTAAGGAAGGACGACAACACATGAAGGATCAAAACGATTTTATCAAGGCCGCAAAAGAAGGAACGCTTCCTAGTGTATCTTTTGTTAAACCAGGTGGTGGCAATGATGAGCATCCTGGAAGTTCGGCAGTCTATTCATCAGAGCAACTTGCTGTTAATTTGATCAATGCTGTATTGGAGGGACCGAATGCAAAAGATGCGTTGGTGATTTTGACCTACGATGAATTTGGTGGCTTTTTTGACCATGTTAACCCACCCGTCGTTGACCGCTGGGGACCTGGTAGCCGAATCCCGGCAATTGTCATTGGACCATTTGCTAAGCGTGGTGTAGTGGATCATACGCCGTATGAGACAGTGAGCATCCTTTCATTTATAGAAAAACGCTGGGGAATAGAGCCTCTTGCTGAAAGGGATAAAAAAGCAAATCCCTTTAGAAATGCGCTCGTTTTCAAATAGTCGGTTTTTATATCGAGAGATAGGAAATTGAACTATGTGTAAAAAGGTTGTCGTTTTTATCTTATTGGTTGCAATAGTATTTACCCTCGGATTTACTACAGGGCAGCCTGTTTATACAAAACAAAAAGAAGGCAATGCCCGAGAGCATCTGATTCAGAAAGAAGTACTGGGTCAGATGCTTTCTTTTAAGACATATATCAAGGATACGCTGCTGGCCGAAGTACAGAAAGGTATGGTGGATACGCTACGTCTCAGAAGAGCCTTTTTGACGACAAGGCTACTTTTTAAAAAATTTGAATGGGCTTCGGAGTATTTTACTGCAGATCTATCCAGAAGGTTAAATGGACCTCCGGTGGAGGAAGTTGAAAATGCGGATTTGTTGGATCCCTCTTTGGCTAGAGGGGTGGAGCCTATTGGATTGCAGGTGATTGAAGAGCTTATCTATCCCACTTACGATAATAGCAATAGGCAAAAGCTAATTCGTGAAATCGAACATTTGATAACCAATACGGATTATTTGATTTCCTATTTTGAAGATCATCAATTGGAGGATTGGCGCATTTTGGATGCTTCGAAACTTGAAGTATTTCGGATTATATCTTTGGGGATTACCGGATTTGATAATGCACTTTCTCGAAATAGTATGATCGAGTCTTCTATGGCGTTAGGCAGCCTACAGCAAATTCTTTTGCAATATGAAGGTAGAAAAGAAACGCTACCATTGATGCTTAAAGGGGCGATCAAATATTTGCAACAACACGCGGAATTTGAATCGTTCGATAGAGCGCAATTCATTACCCAATTTGCCAACAACATCAGTACAGGGATAGCACAGTTGGAACGTAATCTGCCTGGCCCTAAAATCAGATACAATCGAATGCTTCGGCAAGACGTCAATACGATGTTTGATCTGAATGCATTTAATGTAGATGCCTTTAGCCCGGGACCAAAATTTCACTTCAGCAATGAAAAGGCCGTACTGGGAGAGAAATTATTTTATGATGTTGCTTTGTCAGGAACACATACCAGAAGTTGCGCTTCATGCCATCATCCGGACCTCGCATTTACAGATGGGTTGAACTTGCAAGTGGACATTCATGGTTCGGGACGTTTGCTCAAACGTAATACGCCTACTTTGCTCAATGCGGCCTTACAGTCCAACTACTTCTATGATATGCGTTCGTTGACGCTGGAAGATCAGATATACGATGTCATTGGTAATAAGCAGGAAATGGACGGCTCGGTAACTGATATCGTTCAATATGTCTCTTCGGATAAAATCTATCGATCATTATTTAATAAAGCATTCAATACAGCGGATGGCCCAATCTCAGCAGAGCAGGTAAGCAATGCAATTGCTTCCTATATTCGTGGCCTGACCAAAATCAATAGCCGATTTGATGATTATATGCGTGGGGATAAGAACGCATTGTCCAAATCGGAAGTGGATGGGTTTAATTTATTTATGGGCAAGGGAAAATGTGCGACCTGTCATTTCCTGCCTTTATTCAACGGTGTTACACCGCCCAAATTTATTCAGAGCGAAGTCGAAGTCCTAGGAGTTCCAAAATCCATGAAAGATTCTGTGCTGGATTCGGATTTAGGCTACTATGATATCATTGGTGTTGATTCTTATAAATATGCTTTTAAAATACCTTCTGTCCGGAATGTAAGGAAAACGGCTCCCTATATGCACAATGGGATCTATCGGACGTTGGATGAGGTCATGGAATTTTATAATAATGGGGGTGGGGCAGGATTGGGGATCAAATTATCCAATCAGACATTGTCAGATGAAAATTTGCATTTGAGTGAGAAGGAAATGAAAGATATTATTGCGTTTATGGAAAGTCTCGAAAGCCAATAAAATGACTACGATTCAATATACGCATTCAAGATGGAAAAGCTATTATTTTTACCCTATCTTGGTTTGCCGGGATTGATCAACAGTCAAGTTAGTTAGCCTTACTGACTATAATACATGGAGTAACCAGTCGTTCCGTCGAGCCATTGCACAAGTTCTTTATGACTATAATGAAAACCGGCTCTTTGGATAGCGGCTTTCGAAATCATATTTATTTCACGATGGCTTATCGTCAGTTTTCTTAATTGATTCTCGGTGGCCCACGCCATTCTTATTTTATACAAAAGACTCGATAGGCCTAATTTTCTGTATAGCGGCTGTATGAAGGACTGACCAAAGTAGGCCTCTTCTTTATTCAACAGCAGCATGCTGGTTATCCCAATCATTTTTTCATTTTCGAAAAGACCAAAAACAATGCGTGGGTATCTTATGCGTTCTGCCCAATCCAAGTCAGATAGTTCTATTTCAGGAGGAGTGCTCCGTCTAAAAAGTGTAGGTTCGGTTTGAATTGACTCGATACGCATCGCTTTGTAAAGTGGAGATTCGTTCTCTGCAAGCTGACGGATATGGAATGAACCTGATTGAAATGCTAAAACGGGCTCTGACATAACGTAATTAATGCTGTCTTAATGATTATTTCTAATACTAGTACGCGAAAGTATGTATTATTATTTATACTTCAAATGTGGTATAGCATTCCTTCTCAATTGCTGATTCCCGATGATTATGGCGCGACAACTACGACGATAATGCCTGCAATTGAGCAAGCCGCAATTGTATTAAAGCAACACATGATCCTATTCGTTTCAATGTGGCCTTATGCGCAATTAGGACATCAAAATATAAGTTTCACGAGTAGCATTTCCGTATTGGTGCTAAAATATGTAAAAGTGCTGAATTATAAGATTAGAACTACAGTAGTTCGGCTATTCTATTTTCTAAGTCTTCTAAATCAAAAGGCTTGGCGAGATAGCTGTCTGCTCCGGCTTGCTGGGCTAGTGTTTCGATATCGGTATTAGCGGATAGATAGATGACAGGGATATTGCAATATAGGGGATGATTTTTGAGCAACCGTGTGGCTTCTACACCGCCTATTTTGGGTATCCAGTTGTCCATCAAAATTAAATCAGGATGTACCTCTTCTACTTTTTCGATAATATCATGAGACGTTTCAGAGACCGCCATATTATAGCCATTTGTTTCGAGGATTATAGTACATATTTCAAGGACATGTTTATCATCGTCCAACATAAGTATTGTTTTGTTTGACATGTTGCAGCTTTAAAAAAGGTGGAGCTAAATTAAATAAAAAGCTATTGCGAGAATAAGGTTAAAATACCGATTCTAATAAGTATAAACCCGTATTTTCGATATATAAAGATGAAAAAGGGAGTTAATTTGCTGGGTTAGTCTAATTTTGAACTTTCAAAAATAGTATTATCTTTATTTTTTAATTAATATCCAATGTTGTCCTGAATTCTAATGAAAAAATACATTTTTATTCCCAATTGGCATTTCATATTGCCGCTATTATTTATCATGGCAGGAAATTGCCTGTTCGCTTTTGAGAAATCGAAACAAGCGTATTTTCAATTGAAAGTATATCATTATGAGAACGATGAGCAGGAGAAAGTCATCGATCAGTATCTTGAATCGGCGTATTTGCCGGCATTGCATAAATTGGGATTTAAAGAAATCGGCGTATTTAAGCCCTTAGAAAATGCAGTTGGCCAAGATCGGTTGGTTTATGTGTTCATCAGTGCTGCAGACTTCAGTTTGCTGGTTAATTTGGATCAGCGGCTTGCCAAAGATCAAAAATACCTGGAGGCTGGAAAGGTTTATATTGAGGCAGGTTATAGTAATCCTCCTTTCAAAAGGTTGGAGACAATATGGATGAAAGCATTTGAAGGAATGCCCAAATCGGCGCTTCCTAAATTATCTGCTGAAAAAAATAAACGCATTTATGAACTACGCAGTTATGAGGCGGCAACCGAGCAGCTTTCTGCAAATAAGATAGCGATGTTTAACAATGGAGAAATCGATATTTTCAAAAAACTGAATTTTAATGCTGTTTTTTATGGACAGGTGATTGCCGGTAGCACGATGCCCAACCTAATGTATCTGACAGCATTTGAAAGCATGGAGGATCGGAATATACATTGGAAAGATTTTGGGCCTTTATACAAACCAATGCAGGATTTACCGCAATATCAGAATAACGTTTCCAAGAGTATAAAAGTATTGTTATATCCCACTGCATATTCTGATATTTAGTGGTTGACCTTGTTTATCTTCTCCTAACAAACAAATTGAATTTTTTGCACCAGTCAAAAAAGCTGGCTAAAGCCTGTTTGTCCAATTTTTCAAAACTGTAAATCTTATGGGGATAGGGTAGGGCATTCGTATAAATGCCGGTATTTGCTAATATTAGCATCGGATTGCTGTTATTAATTTTGTCAAAATATTTGCCTAGGATGGTGTAGTGTGTTTTAAATAAGGATTCAACAGTTTCGTTATTAGGGACTAATGAAATGGTGTAATCGTAGTCATCATGTTGCATTTTTTCACAGTCGCATATCCTGTTTTTTCCTAAAGCAACTTCATTTCCACTGTCCCAAAGAAAATTTGCGACTTCAAAAAACAAATCGTTTTTGATATGCCCGACGGGCTCAGCGATAAAATATCTCATTCCTTTTCTCTTTTATTTGTGGTGTTCTTCTTGATATTTAATGGACTACAATCTCCTTTCTGTCGGATTTAGATAATCATTAAAGACGCTGTTCGAGTTGTCGCTAACGACGGGCTGAACCAAGCTTTCTAACACAAAGAAATACCAATTCGCTCTAGTTTAAAAGAGATAAAAAGTGGTAAATATTGGACTATTCAAGGTTTCTATTTCGAAAGGTAAGAGCTGTCATACCGGTTACTTTTGAAAATAGACGTGAAAAATATGGATAGTCATCATAACCTAGCTCTACTGCAATTTCTTTTACAGATTTATTTGAATGGTAGAGCAAACGTTTTGCTTCTAATACAATACGTTGCTGAATATGATAAGTAACGGGTTTTCCGGTTGTTTTTTTGAGACATTCATTGAGATAGGCCGTTGATATTTTCATTTTCTCTGCATATGCTCTAGGCTGTTTAATGTCAATAAAATCTTTATCTAACAGTGAACTGAACTGTTTGCTGATCAGTTCGAATCTAGACTGTGCATCACTTTTAGTTGATTGGATTAAATACTGCGAGATAATAAGTGCCGCGATGGTATTGCAGCTATCTTTCATTAGTGCAGTATATAGTTTTTCATGTCTTCTTTCGTTGATTTTTAAACAGGTGTCTACAGTCTGGGATAAGACCGCCATTGTATCCTGATCGATTTCGATGGGAGCAATCGTCGTAATATCTTTTAACGCGTTTACGTAGTCTGAGTTTAGGTTTTCTACACTGATCATTAAGACACTAAAAGCGCTGTAATCCATAGCTAAACCCCGATGTACTTGGTAAGGCTGGATGATCATTACGGCGGAGGAGCCTAATTGATAGCGCTGAAAATCTACCTCAAATATTCCATTTCCCTCTTCAAGAATAAAAAACAAGTAGAAATCATCACGATGTGCCTGACTTATCTTAGCTAACTCTAAATTTCTGACAGCATTCCTTTTTATAGCCATTCCCGAATTAAACTCATTAGGAAATGAATTTAATGGGATGGTATTATTTTTTTTTGAGGCTGACGGATTCACGCTCAAATTTAAACATTTGTCAAGATACTAATGATGTTTTTTCTATATCCGGGGTCTTTTTCTCGAAGTTCGAGAATATTGTGTTTTAAATCGATGTTGACATACCATTCCGCGTAATGATGTTTTTCATTTCCGTCGTCAAAGAAAACTTTAGCTTTAATATATTCTTCATCAAAATATTCCGGGTGCCCACTGACGATAAAGGCGGTCGATCCAATATTATCGTGCATTTTAAAGGATGTACCATCAATTTTAAAGAGGCTATTTAAGGCTTTGGTAAAATTGTCACTTAATTTGCCAATCGAATAGAAATTGATCCCTTCGCGATAAAACCTTTGTTTATCGACTTCGGTATCGACAATGCCCAATTTCATGTCGGGACGAAAGGCGATTGCCAAACCAACTATCTCTCTACCCCAAAGCCCCTTAGCTTGGACAATATGATGTTCGTCGTCATCTTTCCAGTATTTTGTGACGGTCAGCTGTAAATCTACAAAATCATCGTCTTCACTAACGTCAATCTGTCTCAAATTACTTTGTCCTTTCAAGAAATTCAAAAAGCGCATAATTATCCTGTTAATTTGGTGTTAAGCTCCATGGCGTAGTTATGATACCAGAAGATATACGATAAGTATCATTTGCGCTGGAAGCCTTTGGCTATTGAATTAAATATACTATTTTTTTAATAAAAAAATAGACTGGAATTAGCTTAATCGCTTAAAAAATGATTTATTTACAAAGGAAGTTTCTTCGCTGTTTTTTCTGATGCGATCTCTTTGGAGATACGTTCATTGATATTGATTTTTGCATGAATAAAAGTGAAGATTACTGTGCCATATTCCCTGGCGTAGCTATTTGTAATGGAGTCGGCCAATATTGATTTGCCGAAGAAAGGACTTGTTATTGCTAGTTCTCTTTCTCGTTCCCAGCGATCTTTAATTCGAATAACATTGCGGTATGGTTTATTCAAATCAAACCAATTGATGTAGTCAGCATTGAATGAAACAGCCTTAATTCCGCGTTTGGAATAGTAGTTTATGGCGCCGGCCTGCCCATAATTGTCGCAAAGTACCAGCGTATTTTCCGATCTAGGTATTTGGTCATAGAGGCTATCGACTTTGCGTGCAAGTTCCTGCCATCCCAACATATCCGCAAAATCTTGCGGGAGTGGATGCTCTTTGCCGTCTTCCCATGTTAACATACCATATTTCCTGTATTTATCAGGATGGTTCACAAAATATGCCGGATTTCTATTGGGAAATGCAATATTATAGACCGGAAGAAATAGGATCGCAGTTAAAGCGATCAAAATAGGCTTTAAAATCTGACCAGCTTTATTTTCCAAAAGTGATGAAATATAAACTGCGCCAAATGCAAAATATATAGGGTAAAGACCTATAGCATAATAGTCTTTCGCTCTTAAAAATAAGAAGATTCCGAGGGTGACAAAGAACGAATAGAAGAATAGGCGATATGCTTTAAATACAGGATATTTCAGCAGTGCATATAATCCAAAAATGAGGACGGGAAAGGTTCCGAAAAAAAACAAAAATTGAGAACGTATGAAGCTCCATCGGTTAACATGGACAAGTTGCGTATCTTGAAGTTCTTTGAAATGAACAAATACAGGAAAGTTATTTTTGTATTGCCATATTAGATTGGGAAGGATAATTAGTATGGCGATGAGTATTCCGTAATATAGCCTTTTTTCTGTAAATATTTTTCGCTCCGGAACCAATGCGACTGCGGGGATCAAGCCCAAGATGAGAAATACGATGTTATATTTATTTAGAAATCCAAGCGCAAAAACAATAGCCATATAAAATAACCACTTGGATTGTCTGTTGTTTAAGTATTTTATTATACAGTAATATATGGAGGTCCAACATAAGACATCAAATGAATTAGGTTGATATAAACCATTCAAACGGAATAGTACAGAAAACATAATACAACAGCTTCCGAAGAGCTGTGCAAATAGATTTCCTTTCAGCGATTCTATTGTTTTCCAAACGATAAGAATCGTTAAGGCTCCGAAAAGTGCAGGGAAAAACTTGATCCAAAAGACAGAATTGCCCAGTATTTTGATGAGATAGGAAATCCACGATGTTAATGGTGGTACGGAAAGGTAGCCCCAAGCTAAATGGTTTGCTTGATCTATATGTAAGAATTCATCGCGCTGCAATTCGTAGGTTGGGCTAATCAACTGGTATTGCATGATGAATTTAAAAATGATTAGGCTTATTAGGATAATTCGGTTTTTGAGTGCCATCTGAATCTGTGTTTATGGATGTCCTCCACCAATTTACGATTAAAATAGATTCTAAACTTTGTTTTTTAATAGAATCGATTGTTTCAGCTAATTTGGGCAGACAGCTAGCCCACTGTTTTGTCTAAATAAAGGAAATCATCACAAAATTTTTTGAAAACGTAGGACCAAGAATCCCCAAGAAAGCAAACGATAGATCGGCATAAAATGTTATTTTCGTGTAAACCAACAAAACATGAGTATAGCATTAATACTGAATAGGGCCAGGGCCGAGGAGTGGAAGGTCGAAATCAATAAATATTTACCTGAAATAAAGGTGGAGATCTTTCCTGAGATTGAAAATTATGATGCAGTCGAATTTGCGCTTTGTTGGAAACCTGAAGCAGATTATCACACTCATTTTCCAAACTTAAAAGTTATCCAGTCTGGGGGCGCCGGAATAGACCACCTTTTTCCCAAGAGTATTTCATCCCATCTCCGCATTTGTAGGATTATCGATCCCATGTTGAAAAGCGATATGTTTGAACATGTTTTGACTTGCTTGATGCATTCGATGAAGAAGTTTTCGGCTTATATAAACGAAAAAGAAAAGAAACATTGGCAGCCCTTGCTATACAAATCAATTGGTGAAACCAGGGTTACTATCTTAGGATTAGGCGAAATTGGTGGTTATGTGGCTGAAAGGTTGGTCCAATTGGGATTCAACGTAAATGGGTGGGCTAATTCACCTAAAAATCTTAAGGGAGTGAATTCGTTTACTGGAATGAAAAGACTTCGTTCTGCCCTTGAAGACACGGATTTTATGGTTAATATCCTACCATTGACCGATGCAACAAAGGGAATTCTAAGTTGTGATTTGTTCAATTTGTGCCCAAAAGAAACTGTACTCGTGAACGTTGGTCGAGGGGAACATCTCGTGGAAAGTGATTTGTTGGATGCAATTGATGGAAAGAAAATTGCCGAAGCATATCTGGATGTATTTCATCAAGAACCATTACCGCAAGATCATCCCTTTTGGGATTGCCCATCCATTGTGATAACCCCGCATGTTGCGAGTAGGACAAATATTGGCTCTTCCGTCTTACAAGTGGTGGATAACTATCGAAGAATGGTTGACGGGCGACCTTTGCTCAATGAGGTTTCTTTACAAAAAGGTTATTAGCAATTTAAGATGTACGTGGGTTTGCGGCATAATGCATTGATTGGTATTTTATCGGATAAGTTTGCAAAGTTGGTTTGCTGTAAACTTATAGGCAAGTGGATTTTATTTTTTAGATTTATATAGTCAATTATCCTTGCTTTATCAACAATTTATGAAGGTACAAGTATCTACAAACTTTAGGAAACACGCGCGTAAAACAATTTTATCTATTGTTGTGTTTGCGATTACTTACGTTATTCTACTGCTCTTGGCAATAGGTATTACTGTTGGTTTTACCATACTTGGAATAATGATTTTCACCGCCAAGCCCATGTTTTACACTGCAATTTTATGTTTGGGCTTACTCGCTACAGGTCTGACTATACTGTTCTTTTTATTAAAATTTGTTTTTGCGTCAACAAAAGTTGATACGGGACATCTTACGCAGATATATGAGCGAGACGAACCACAATTATTCGCACTCATTCATGAGGTCGTAAAAGAAGTTGATACCAGCTTTCCAAAGAAAGTTTTTCTATCGCATGAGGTCAATGCATCTGTATTCTATGACTCTAGTTTTTGGAGTATGTTTTTACCCATTAAGAAAAATCTTCAGATTGGTGTGGGGCTGGTGAATGCAGTTACTCAACAGGAATTAAAGGCTATTCTTGCACACGAGTTTGGACACTTCTCGCAAAAGAGCATGAAAGTGGGTAGCTATGTTTACCATGTTAATCAGATTATCTACAATATGCTGTATAAGAATGAATCGCTGGATAATATGTTTGATAAATGGGGCAACATCAGTGGATACACTGCGATTTTTATTGGCATATCAGTGTTTATTATCCAACAGATTCAGCATATTTTGAAGCATCTTTACGAATATGTAAATCTCAATTATTTGGCATTATCGAGAGAGATGGAATTTCATGCGGATGAGATTGCGGCACATGTTGCCGGTTCCCAGGCTTTGGCTGATTCGCTGCTGCGCTTGAGTTTTGCAAATCATGCACTAAATAATGTGCTTACCTTCTATGATAGCAAATTTTCTGAAAATATCCGTAGTCGCAATATTTATCCCGAGCATCGCTATGTCATGCTCCTGTTTGCGGAACGCAATAGATATCAAGTGCGAAATGGCTTTCCCCAGATCGAATTAGCGACTTTAAAAAAATATGATAAATCGAAATTAAATCTTGAAGATCAATGGTCATCTCATCCGTCGGATGAAGATCGGGTAAAGGCATTACAGCAGCTTAATATTGTCAAGAAAGAAATCAACAACGCACCTGCTATTGAATTGCTAGCTGATCGTGCTGCGGTAACAAACCAGATTTCGGACAAGTTGTTTGCGCAGGTACAGTATCAACATCCTCCTTCGCTGTTAGAAATAGCATCTTTCAGTGCGGATTTTGAAAATCGGATGAACAAGTATGCTGTTGATCAAAGATTCAATGATTTCTATGACTACAATCATCCTATACGAAAAGGTGAAACGCCAATTTTTCAGGATCAGCCAAAGCCGACTTTTGATGAATTATTTGCCGATAGTAGAGTTGACGCATTATATGAACTTAATAGCCTGAAAAATGATAAGTATGTCGTTGAAGCAATCGGCAAAGGCGAATTAAAGTTAAAGTCGTTTGACTACGATGGTATAAAATATCGTGCTGCGGATGCCTTCGAATTACTGGGGAAAATTGAGGACAATATTGTAGCTACGGAGCATAAAATTACCCTCTATAACCAACAGATCCACTCTTATTTTGCACGCTTAGCGGATAACCAGGGGATGTGTGAAGAGTTTGAACGGAGATATTATGATTTTGCTTTTTTCGATAAAAATTATGAAGAGGCACAAAAACTTTATGCTGACATGACGGAGAACACCCGGTTTATATTTCAGACTTTGCCTTTCGCAGATATTGAGGCTAGGTTGCGAGACGTCAAACCTATGGAAGGGGAGTTAAAAAAGAAACTGGCAACACTTATGGCACTTCCTGGAAGCAAAGACGAATTGGATGATACGTTGCTTACGTCATTGGACACATATATCAATAGGGAATTAATATATTTTAATGTAGATCGTTATAATGAGGATAATCTTCAAATTCTTTTTAATGCCATCTCGGTCTATAAAAAGTTATTGGATGATCAGCATTTCGCGAAGAAAAAGCACTATTTAGATTTTATGCTTATCCTTGAGGAGGGTAAGGGGCAGAAAAAAGAACTGTCGTAATTGCCCTTCTATATTGACGGTTTGTCCCCGCTGTACGTCGAATGAAATGGTTTAATTTTGAGAGACAGTAACCCAATTTTAAATTGGATTTGTTTTATTAAAAACTAAAGCTTTTGTTATGCGGAAATTAATAATGAAAATGTCTATTTCCATCGATGGATTTGTTGCGGGCATCCACGGTGAACTTGATTGGATGTTTAAAAGTGGCGACGATCATTCTAGCGCATGGGTTTTAAATATTTGTGAATCTGCCGGCATTCATCTAATGGGTCGAAAGACCTTTGAAGTAATGGCTTCCTATTGGCCTGCTTCGACAAATCCTTTTGCGGCAGCAATGAATGAAATCCCTAAAGCTGTCTTTACAAAAGAGGGCTATCATCCCAAAACAAAAGATTTCGCAGACAATACAAAGCTTCCTGCGAATTCCTCTTGGATGAATGCCCGGGTTTTTAATGCAGGTCTCATTGAAGGAATTCAAGAACTAAAAGCAGAATCTGGGAAGCCAATATTGGCGCATGGCGGAGCTGAATTTATGCGAAGTTTAATTGAAACCGGATTAATTGACGAGTATCATTTGATCACACATCCAATTGCATTGGGTACTGGGCTGCCCATCTTTGACGCTCTTTCCAAACCCTGTGAACTAAAGCTTATGCACGCGCAGGTTTTTCCAGGTGGTGTTGTCGCACATACCTATTGTCCGGCGTAGAATGAACATACGACATCTAGATGTCGTATGTTCATTCCAGCAGCTAGCTTTTTAGAAATTCAGTGAATCGGCAGAGGGGCCATAACTTGCTGGAAGGGGAATATCATTGAGTCTATAGTAAACACCTAATTGTGCCCTGTGATGTGTAATCTGGTTTAATGAGTGACGAATAGCACCGTATTTGCTCCAGCTTGCCAGTTCATGGCCGTCATTTTTAATGGTCCAGCTTGGAATTAAGTCTTCCTCCTTAGCTGTTTCTAAAGCCTTTTTTCCGGCTTCGTAATCTTCGTCTAATTTTTTTAAGAGATCATCCCGGGTCAATAGACTTGTTGGCACATAAGCACTTTTGGCAAAGTCAAGTTCTGAAGTCTTTAAAATGGTACTTGGCCATTCGAAAACTTCGACTAAGTGGGTTGCCAGACGCATCATTTTCATGCTTTTTTCATGTGGGACATATTCATTCTTGCCTTCAGGGAAAAGTGCAATAAAGTTTTTTGTAATTTGATACTCATTCGCTAATTCTTCTTTTAATTGTGGTAATGTTTCCATGTTTTTTTACTGTAATAATTTAAAATTCGATTAGTTATCCTACTAATAGCCTTTGCACTGGAATTGTTTTTTCGTTTAATATTTTTCTTTTCCTACTAAGGTTAAACAAAGATATAATCACAGGGTGACAGCTATGTGTCAGTATGAATTATCGATTTATGATAAAAATAAAATAGTGAAAGTTCTTATTATCTCATGTTGTTGAAAACTTGGACTGCAAAGGTTCGATATTTGTTTTTTTTATAACGTTTATTTACGCAAGCGCAGCAAATAATAAAGCAGGTCAAGCGAATTGTAAAAAGGGTGAAAATGAGCATATAGACTAAGTATATTTGATTGGTAATTAATTAAATAAAATAGAACTATGGGAAATAAGAAAGCAATATTCACTTTTGTAGGCCTGGTATTGGTTGCAGCAATTGGTATCGGTATATGGGCTTACCGTCTTTTGGGAAATATGGAGGCGGATCAGGAAAAAACAGAACAATTATCTTCCCGAATTTTAGCAGGTTTTGGCGATCATACCGCTATTTATAAATATCCAGTACAATTGTCCACAGTAGACTGGGGGAAGAGCTGTCTAATTCTTGAAAATGGCGGTGCCGGTGATTTGGGAATAACTTATAAGGAAAAATGGAACGAGGCATTGGGAACAGTAGATAATTATCCCGGTGATGCTGTCAAAGGCATTGTTATGATAGCGATGGACATGCAGGAAAAAGGTGAGTATGTTAATAAAATCGGCCAAAGAGATAAAGCTTATCAGCGCAATTATATCATTAGCTATGTAGATCTCGACAAGAAGGTAGTCATTGCCCGCGATACCCTATATGGTGAGGAGCCGCCTTTGGTGAATCGTTCCTCCGGTTCGGGAGCTGGTGACTTCCCCTCGGATACAGAAGTTGTAAATTCGGTCAAAAGTAGGTTAAAGTTATAATTTTTTTTTCTTCGTCTATGGAATTTTGATATTCTTCGCATCCCTGCACGAAAGTTGAAGTGCCGGATGAAAGAATCTAGTACTTGGCTTTAGGTAAATTTATCTATTTTAAAAGAATTTAGCCAGTATCTTAAACATGAAATGGAAATCAATTGTTGTATGCTTTTTAGCTGTTCTGTATTCCGTGGTCCTTTGTGGGCAATCGACCTTATTCAATAGTCCGCGTGGATCTTCTGACTATTATATTTATAAACTGAGCCCAGAAGTTTTAAGAAAAATTCACTTGGGAGAGAAGAAATTCGATGAAACTATGCTCAGCGATTTTTTTCTTAAGTATAAGGCCGGAAGTCCACAGCCGACTTTACCTCCTGGTGATTATGTCCAGGTCCGCGCCAGTGGAGCTGATCTCATCTATCAGGAATTGATTAGTGATAACCTATATGTCAAGATTATCCCAGCAGAAACTTTTGCGATTTGTCTATATGATTCTTTGGGAACGATTATAAAAGATGCGCAAGTAAAAGTGAAGGGACGTCGCATGTCATTCGATAAGAAGTTTCATTACTATAAAGTTGCCAATGCAAATAATGACGATATTGTCAGTATTGAACATAAGGGTGTCTATCATTACCTGAGTGTAGAGCGGAGTTGGCCTTACAAAGACAGGGTTCCATTATGGAAAGGGATCAAAAATAGCTTGCTTAGAACAAAGTTTAAGATTAAGAGGTTCTTTCATAAACAGGAAACTGAACAGACAGAAAGCTTTATGGTTTTTAACAAGCCAATGTATAAGCCAAATGAGCAGGTTAAATTTAAAGCTTATCTTGAGGAAGAAAAATGGAAACCTTACCGTGATTCTATTGCCGTACGTCTGACAGGTGGATATGGGTATGCCAAAGATACCGTTTTGACCCGACTTGCTCCCTATCGTCCGGGAATGTACACCTTTGCATTTGATTTGAAGGGTCTTGGCCTTATCCTTGATAAAGATTACGGGATCTCTTTGGAATCTACAAAAACCAAAGTCGTCTTGCATCAACAGTCTTTCCGATATGAAGATTATGAGTTAAAAAGCCTAAGTTTTAATATGACGTCCGAAAAGACGAAATATGCTAAAGGGGACAGTGTGCGACTGAAACTAAAAGCTTTAAATGAAAATGAAATGCCGATATATGATGGGAAAGTAGATTTGCGTGTTGTGACAAGTCCACTTTATACGCTTGATGTAAAAGCCAATAAGGTTAATTTTATTCCAGATACTTTATGGCAAACGAGCGTTTCGCTCGCAGATGTGGCGGAAAAGGAAATTGTATTACCCGATTCAATTTTTCCGGCTGACCTTGGTCTTACATTTCGGGCTATTGGCACTTATCTAAGTTCAGATAATGAAAGAATTGAACGAAGTCTCGACCTCAATATACTCAACAGCGAAAAAGAAATTCGTATTGCTGTAAAAGACGGGCATGCAGAGCTGAAGTATTTCGAAAAAGGTGTTGCGATGCCAACAACTGCTCAGCTAATGATATTAGGTGAACATCGCGAAATGCTGAAGACTGAAAATTTGAGTTTACCTAATTTGGTTTCTATACCCTGGCAGGCTGAAGAAATTGTTGTCAAGTCGAATGGGTTGAGTAAAAGTGTATATTTAGAGGATCAAGAACAGGCACAACTGAATTATCGGTTTTATCGAACTGCGGATTCGGTGATATTGCATGTCAATAATCCCGCTATGATTCCATTTTGGTATCGTGTCCATCGTGCTGGTCGTACGATTGCTTCGGGTTATCATACCACGTTAAATAGTAAATTTTTAGCCCGTGGAAAAGACGGGTATAGCATGGAAATCACCTATCTTTTTGGAGGAAAATCAAAAGTTATCCAGGAAGAATTACCCTATGTGGAGAAGAATTTAAATTTGGCAGTCAACACGGCGACGACAGTTTATCCGGGGCAGAAGGCTGACGTGGAACTTTCGGTTACGGATAAGAATGGTAAACCTTTGAAGGATGTTGATATTACGGCCTATGGTTTTACCTCAAAATTTAGGTCAGCAACCGCTCCAAATATTACTATGGGTGGTCTGATGCGAAGGGCAAGAGTCTCAAAAAATCTTAATTTTAGTTTGGATGATGATGAGAGGGCACATCAGGGAGCTCTTCAAAATTGGGCAAAATGGTCTAGAGAAATGCAGTTGGATACGATGGCTTTTTATCGGTTTTTATATCCCAAAGATTATTATCAGGAGTCTCTTCCTTTAGATGCTGTCAAGAGCCAGATTTCCCCTTATGTCGTTGTAAATGGTGTAGTGCAGGGGATACATTTAGTCTGGATAGACGGTGTACTGACTTATGCTAAACAAGACCAACAAAATAACAATACTATTTTTGAAGTTTCTGCGGGGCAGCATGATTTTAGATTTAGGACCAAGGATCGCGACATTCGTGTAAGTGGCTTTTATCTTGAAAAGGGGAAAAAGGTCATTGTTTCCTTTAATGCCTCACAGGATACGATTGGTTTTACCTACCCCGAAAAAGCATTCAGCAAAGGCCAGATTTTGGTTTACCAATTACCTAAAGAAGAACGTGGTAAGCTCTACACTAATGAATTGACTGAATTGAAGCGCCAGTTGATTACAGTAACCAACAATTTTGGAGCCTGGCAATTACCCAATAATAATGTGTTGATTGAGAGACCAGCATATATCCAGACAGCTGGAGATCTCTATTACCTCAATCCCGTAAGAAAAACCGTTTACGATAGTCGTTTGCGTACACAGGTTCCTGTACCACTGATGGTGGGACCATTTCCAAGGACAGAAATGTATAATGGTGTGTCCAAAATAGGTACGCTCATGGTTGACACAGCGAAAATTGGACGTTTTGAAATTGAGGGGGGCTATCAATATAGCATCTATAAAAATTATCAAAAGCAAAAAAGCTGGGATGGCAATCCTATGCGGATTGATCTGTATGATTTCAAGCCAAATTTAGATTTTCAGGAGAAGATATGGTCATTGGAGGATATCAAGTCAAACGTAGAACGTACTTTCAAAGAGATCATGCAAAATAGCACGGGACTAGCACAATTTGCTACGGTGAAGAAAGGAAAAAATGAGGCTATTTTTAAATTGAATTTAACTTTGGGCAATGATGTTGAACAGAAAGGCATTCGGCCTACATTGATCTTTATTGAACCGACGAATGTCGAAGAGAGAATGTATTTTCGACTGTTTTACGGTGGACATCGAACTTTTGGAGATCTTCCAGTCGGCGATGTTACTTTGCATATTGTAAAGGATGATTCAACTTCTTTTAGTTTGCCAATCAAACTCAAAGCCAATGGGATGAATTATCTCCGGCTGGATTCTATTCAATGGAGCAATGCATCCCAAGCGGCAAGATTGGCTTACAAACTTGTACGTGATGAAATTATTGTGCGTACCGTAGAAAATCCATTGCGGGATTCTATAAGCCATGGGCAAGAGATTGTTCCGCAGCTCTTAAAAATAGACCGGGAAGATTTTAGAACGAAGAGAAAGAATAATAAGGTCGCCAGGATCTTAGTTTATGATGGGGATACGCCATTAATTGGGGCTAAGGTGAGTGTTCCGGATACCAAAAAACGATATTTCACGAGCTTTGATGGTAGTGTGGAACTTGAGCTCTCCGATGAAAAAAATGCGGTACTTGAGATTGCTGCTTTAGGGTACAATACCGCTACGGTCAAAGTCTCCAGTGGCAAAGATTATTTCGTGGAATTAAAGCCAAGCGAAAATCAATTGGATGAAGTGGTTGTTGTGGGGTATGGCGTCCAAAAAAGGCAATCATTGACTGCGGCAGTGAAATCGATCAATGCTAGGATGGATGGGGTGACTACAGCTATGCTGCAGGGGGCTGTAGCAGGGATTCGTATTCGTGGCGCTGCTAGTCCGGCCCCCAATGAAAAACCATTGATTTTAGTGGACGGGGTCCCTTTTGAAGGTGATATTTCAAGTCTTGATCCATCGACTATCGCGTCATTGAATGTGATTAAAGATCAATCTATGCTGGGATTGTACGGTGCGCGGGCCGCCAATGGCGTGGTGATGGTTCAGATGAAAGCTGGAGCATCTGCGACATCGACAGGTGCTGTGGATATGCCCTATTTGGAATCTGGAAATACGATGCGCGTGAACTTCCGCGATGATGCATTCTGGCAGCCAAAGCTAACTACCGATGCTCAGGGAAAAGTTAATTTTGAAGCGACCTATCCGGATGATATTACCAATTGGCGAACATTCTTTATCGCTAAAGGAAGTAAAAATTTCGCCGACATAAAAGAGCTAAATGTCAAATCCTTTAAAGCTGTTTCGGCACATTTGGCGACTCCCCGATTTGCCATCAGAAGTGATCAGTTTACAGCCATGGGAAGGGTTGTTAATTATCTTAGCGACAGCTTGCAGCTCTTTCGTACCATCAACAATGGGCTGACAACGCAGGAGGCAACGTTGAAAATTGCGAAGTCCTATCGGGATCCTATATCAGTTATTGCCGCTCAGGGGGACAGTGTCCAACTTGCTTATTCGATCGAATTGTCAAATGGATATTTTGATGGTGAAAAACGTAGCATTCCGATTTTTGAAAAGGGGCTTGAACAACATGAAGGAGATTTTAAAGTACTCAACAGTACCGCAGAATATTTACTAAAAACTTCTCCAGCACTAGGCGAAATCACCTTGCATGCCGAAGCAAATTCGCTGGAATTTTTACAACGGGAAATTGAATCGATCGATCGTTATAAATTTCTATGCAATGAACAGATGGCTTCCAAATTGAGCGCATTACTTTCCAAAAAAGAGCTGACAAAATTGATCGGAAAGCCCTTTACAGAGGATAAGAAAATAAAGGATCTTTTGAAGGAGTTACAGAAAAACAAAAATTCCAATCAGGGCTGGGGTTGGTGGAACAAAAGTGAAACTGTGACCTGGATCAGCAACTATGTGATCGGGGTACTGTTGGATGCCCGAGAAGCCGGCTACCAGGTTGAGATAGATACGGAGATTTATGCAGAACGTGAAAAGACCATGTTGAAAAGCAGCTTGGCTTCGCTGGATGTTCTATTGGATAAAGATAAGCTTCACGGGGCCAAGGAGAATTTGTTTAGCTCCTTGATATATCTACTCCGGTTGGATCCTAAAGCTGATTACAAAGATTATTTCTTCGAAATCGACACAAAACTGAAAAGTAAAACCATTAAGGATAAACTGTTGAAATATCTATTGATTTCAAAACTGGGTCTTGAGGATTTACATGCTGCAGATACCGTTCTTAAATACGCGTCAAAGGCTGTCTTAGGTGGGCTGTATTGGACTTCTGGAACTACAACAGATCAGAAAGGCGGATTTTTTATGCGCCCAACGGAAACCAATACCGAGAATACATTGTTGGCTTATGGTGTCTTAAAATCAATTGGTGGTCATGATTCAGATTTAGAAAATATCCGTAATTACTTTTTCGCGCAGCGGCAGCAAAACCAATGGTATAATATCTACGAATCTTCCCGTATCATACGAAGTATTCTTCCTGATGTACTGAAAGAGGGTGAATCTTTCCAGGCACCGGTAATGGTCATCAATGGCAAACGCGTCACTGCATTTCCGTATACGCAAAGCTTTAAGTCGGATGAGCAGATTAAAGTGAGGAAAGAAGGGACGGGGCCGGCTTTTGTGACGGCTTATCAAAATTTTTGGAATCCCAATCCAGCTGTAGAAAAAGAAAAGGGCTTTGCCGTGGCAACGCGATTTAAGGACAATGGTGCTATGGTAGCGGCACTCAAGGAAGGGAAGCCTGTAAAACTTGAAGCATGCGTAACATTAACTGGTGAAGCTGAGTATGTGCAGATTGAAGTTCCGATTCCGGCGGGATGTTCTTATGAAACAAAAACCAATGGATACTATAGAATCGAGGCGCACCGAGAGCATTTCAAAGATCGTGTTGTCATTTTTTGCAACAAACTGGGGAAAGGTACACATACCTTTGAGATCGAACTTTTACCTCGTTATACCGGGACTTATACTGTCAACCCCGCGAAGGCTGAATTAATGTATTTCCCGACATATTATGGAAACGAGAAAATGAAAGAAATCGTGGTGGAGTAAGTGTATTGTTAAAATAAAAAGGGACTTATCACATGATAAGTCCCCAACATATAAAAACTAAAATTAAAAGTGCGCTATTAATGATCCCATCCGCCTCCTAGGGATCTGTATATCGCTACGCTTGCTTTGAGTTGGTTGACCTTCTTCTCAACGAGCTCAAATTTAGATTCCAGGGCATCGCGTTGCGTTAGCAGAACTTCCATATAATCTGCGCGAGCGTATTTAAAGAGGTCGTTGGAAATACCGATAGACTCATTTAATGCATCGACTTCCTTGGTCTTAATTTGTAGGCCATTCTCCAGATTTTTAATTTTGGAGAGCTGGTTTGCAACTTCAATATATGCAGCCAATATGGTCTGTTCATAATGGTAAACAGCCTGAACCTGTCGTGCATTGGCATTATAGTAAGCCGCCTTGATCGCTCGTTTGTTAATCAGGGGCGCAGTAAGTTCTCCAACGAGCGAAGCCAGAAATGATTCCGGCTTAACGAGATAAGTTGGATCAAAGGCCTGAAACCCTACACCAGCAGCAATATCCAAGGATGGGTAAAAGCGGGCTTTAGCCGATTTTATATCCAGTTTGGAAGCTGCAAGTTCATACTCCGCCTGCTTAATATCGGGTCTGTTTTCTAATAGCTCCGAGGGAATACCTGTGTAGACGGTTTGAGGAACAAGCTTGTCAAAAGAAGCTTGGTCTCTTTGAACCGGCTGCGGGAATCTTCCAACAAGGTAGTTTATTCTATTTTCTGTTTCTGTGATCTTCTGCTTGATATCATATTGCATACCTTGGGTTTTCAATATCTGGGCTTCGAATCTTTTGACCGCTAATTTATTGGATCGCGCATTTTTCTTCAGGTCATTCACGACAACAAGGGCGTCGTTTTGAATCTTTACATTCTCATTGATAACCAGGAGTTCGTTGTCCAGCGCCAGGAGTTCATAATAAGAATCTGCAATTTCAGCGATTAGGTGAGTCACCATAAAGTTTTTGCCTTCCACGCTGGCAAAATACCGTTGCAGCTGCGCTTTGGTCGCATTGTGAAGTTTACCCCAGATATCTGTTTCCCATTGTGCCTGTACACCAACTCCAAAATCAAATAGCGGTTCAGGCATTTCACGTCCGGGTTCGATTTCTGTATTCTTTTCCATCGCTCCAATGTTTGTGTAGCGACTTACTTTGTCGACCCCCGCGCCAACTTTTACGCCTACGGAAGGTAGATATTCACCTTTTTTGGCGCTTACCTCATTTTTGGCTATTTCAATTTCCTGAAGCATAATATGTAGCTCCTGGTTGTTTGCTAGTGCCTGACCGATCAATCCTTGTAAATTGGGATCGCTGAAATAGCTGTTCCATTTTATTTTTCCTGTATTTGCGGTGTCGCTGTCAGCATCGCCATATTTATAAGGAACGGTTCTATTTTCGGCACGTTGTTTTATTTCCAGTGGTTTGCAGGCTGCGAGACTGAGCAAGAAAAGTGCAAAACCTGTATAGTGATATAATCTATTCTTATTCATAATGTATCATGTCTTCGCTTAATGGTGATTCGTCTTCGGCTTGGATCATTTTTCTTCCGTCAGCCAATTTTGCAAAAATGTAGTAAAGTCCGGGAATGACAATAACGCCAAAGATTGTTCCGACAAGCATACCTCCCAGTGCTGAGGCACCTATGGTGTGGTTACCGATAGCTCCCGCGCCGCTGGCAAAGACAAGTGGTACAAGTCCCGCGATAAATGCAAATGAGGTCATGAGAATTGGTCTGAAACGCGCTCTTGAGCCCTCAATAGCTGCTTCCAATATGCTGTCGCCAGCTTGGCGCCTTTTCACGGCAAATTCTACGATAAGCACCGCATTTTTTCCCAATAGACCAATAATCATGATCAGCCCGACCTGTGCATAGATGTCATTTTCAAGACCCATTGCCTTTAATAAAAAGAATGATCCAAATACACCCACGGGTAGCGACAACAATACCGCAAATGGAATAATGAAGCTTTCGTACTGCGCAGCAAGTACAAGATATACGAAGACTAAGACAACCAAAAAGACATAAACGGCTTCGTTTCCGCGTTGAGCCTCATCATAGGACAAGCCCTCCCAGGCAACTTTATAGCCGTGCGGTAATGTTTGAACTGCGGTTTCGTTGATTGCCTGAATGGCGTCGGCTGTTGTATACCCATTTGCCGGAAGTCCACGGATGGCGGCCGAATTGTACATGTTGTAGCGCGTGATTTCATTTGGTCCCTGTGTTTTTTTTAAGGTCATAAAGGCCGAATAAGGAACCATCTGGTCATGATCGTTTTTGACGTAAAGGTTCATGATATCGGAAGGTAGCCTTCTAAATTCTGGTGAAGATTGTACATAGACCTTGAAGAATTGACCGAAACGGATAAAACCCTGCTCATAGGTACTACCGATAAGGATATTGAGGTTGTCCATGGCTTTACCAATGGAAACGCCTTTTTGCATGGCGGCGTTATTGTCAAATACCAATTCGTATTGCGGGTAATTGGCAGCGAAGAAAGTGAATACACCAGTTAACTCTTTGCGCTTTTTGAGATTAGCAATAAAAGCTTTATTGACTTTATCGAAATCTTGGTAATCGGTTGTCCTATTGAGGTCCAGCAGGCGCATGGAGAAACCTCCTGAAGAACCAAAACCCGGAACAGCCGGAGGTTCGAAGAATTCAACTGTTGCACCTAGATTTTTTGATTTTTCTTCAAGTTCTTCCATGATCTCTTTAACGGAGTGTTCACGTTCACCCCAGGTTTTGAGGTTGATAAGACAGGTTCCAGCATTCGATCCACGGCCTTCGGTCATGATTTCATAACCTGCCAGTGATGAGACGGATTCAACCCCATCTACCCCTTGACAGATCTTTTGGAGCTCTCTGGAAAGCTTATTGGTCTGTTCCAATGTTGATCCTGGAGGAGTCTGAATAATGGCATATATTGTACCTTGGTCCTCACTCGGTATAAAACCTCCTGGAAGCGTTTTGTTAATGACGAAAATTCCGACACAGAATGCTATTAAGATACCCCATGTAATCACTCTTCGGCTGGCAATTTTACGAAGTAAGGAGGCATATTTGCCCGTTATTTTATCAAAAGTACGGTTAAAAAGGTCGAGCGATTTAGTGAATACGTTTGATTTTTTTGGTTTACCATGGTTATTTTTAAGGAGCATCGCGGCAAGCACAGGAGTAAGGGTTAATGCGACTACTGCAGATATCACGATGGAACTCGCCATGGTAATTGAAAACTGACGGTAAAATGTTCCGACAGGGCCTGTCATAAATGAAATGGGGATAAAAACGGCCACCATAACAGCTGTAATAGCGATAATAGCACCTGCGATTTCGGCCATGACTTCTTTTACAGCACTGTACGGCGATATAGCACTTTCTTCCATTTTGGCATGTACTGCTTCAATGACCACAATGGCATTGTCTACGACAATCCCGATGGCAAGCACCAATGCAAACAAGGTCACTAAGTTGATCGACATACCGAACCATTGGATGACGAAGAATGTACCTATCAGCGAAACGGGCACGGCGATGATTGGAATCAAAGTCGAACGCCAATCGCCAAGGAAAATAAATACGACAATGGCAACTAAAATAAAAGCATCGCGTAGGGTGTGCATCACCTGTTCGATAGAAGCATCCAAGAATTGGGATACGTCATAACTGATTTTATAGTCTATACCTGGAGGAAAGTTACCTTTCATCTCAGCAAGTTTTGCCTTCACATCTTTAATAACGTCATTAGCATTACTACCATAATTCTGTTTCAACACAATTGAAGCCGAGGGATTACCGTCTAAATTGGAATAGATGTCAAAGAATTCACTTCCCAGTTCGACTTTAGCCACGTCTTTTAACTTGATGTTTTCACCGTCGCCGTTTGCGCGAACGATAATATTGTCGTATTCTTCAGGTGTATTGTATTGCCCTTTATAAGTTAGGACATATTCGAGGGATTGCGCTGCAATACCCGAGCTTTGTCCCAGTCGACCGGGACGGCCGATGATACTTTGTTCTCCTATCGCTTTCATCACTTCATCAACTGATAAGCTATAGGCACGCATACGATCGGGATTTAACCAGACGCGCATGGCATATCTACGGCTACCTAAGATTTGTGATTTGGCGATACCATGAATACGATTGATTTCAGGAATGATGTTTACCGTTGCATAGTTGTACAAGAACTTTTCATCCATGCTTTTATTTGTACTGTAAAGATTCACGTACATCAGCATACTGGGCTGAATGGGATTGACGACGACTCCTTCCTTTTGAACAAGTTCAGGCAATAGTGGCATGACTTGATCCACCCGGGTTTTGACCAGTACTACGGCATCGTTGGGATCCGTTCCGGGGTCAAATACGACGTTTACGGTCGCTTCACCGGCGCTGGTTGCATCGGTAGCGATATAGCGCATTCCCTGTACACCATTGATTGCATTCTCCAGTGTAATCAGGGAGGATTTTACAAGTACATCGGCACTTGCACCAGGATAGGCAATGGAGACCGCCACTGTAGTCGGTGCGATTTTTGGAAATTGCTCTGTAGGAAGCTGCTTTATGGCCAAACCTCCGATAAATAGGATGACAACCGATATGACAATAGCAAATACCGGTCGATGTATTACTTTTTTAAACATAATGCTGCTTTTTTAATTACTCTGCATATAAATCTAAGTTTGACATGACTTTCTCCGGAGTCTGATATTTGGATTCAATGGTCTGGTTTTCCTGTACCATGCGAAGTCCATTGAGCAGAATCTTTTCATCCTTGCCCAATCCGGAAGAAACAACATAGATATGCGGCAGTTCGGCAGCAACTTTTATTTCTCTTGCTTTTACTTTATTATCTTTTGTAATAACGTAAACATATTTTTTTTCAAGCTCCTCAAATGTTGCTTTCTGCGGTATCATAAGCGCATTGTTATAGGGCGATGTAATGACGATATTGCCTGTCTCACCATAACGCAGTAATCCCTTTGGATTCGGAAAAGTCGCTCTGTAGGCAATATTTCCAGTTTCATTATTGAAGTCTGATTCAATTGTTTCAACAATACCCTCATGACCGAATTCTTTTCCATTGGCCATGTTTAACCGTACATGCAGCGGGCCATTGTCTTGTTTTGCGTCCATTTGATTGAGGTATTCCACTTCGGGTACATTGAAATAAACCCACATTTTACTGTTATCGGACAATTCCGTGATCAACTCGCCTTCGTCGACAAGACTTCCTTTACGGACGTGAAGCTTACCAACGATTCCGGAAAACGGTGCTACGATGTCCGTAAATTTGAGATGAGTATTCATCGCGGCTAGCTCAGCTTTGGCTTTTTCATATTTTGCTTTTGCCATTTCAGTTTCCTGCGGAGCGACAATATCTTTTTCGGACAGATTTTTGGTGTTCTGATATTCGATTTCAGCATATTTTACCTCTGCTTTAGCACGATTAACATCGGACTCATAGAGGTTGGGCATGATTTTAAAGAGGGGTTGTCCTTTTTGTACAAATTGACCTTCATCGACAAATATCGATTGAATGTAGCCTTTTTCCTGCGCGCGCAATTCAATATGGTTGATCGAACGGATTTGGGCGACATAGTCTTTATTGACGATTGTATCTTTGACTAAAGGAGTTGTGACGTTGAAAACTGCAGCTTCTTTTTTGTCTTTTTTTTCTGACTGGCAGCTTGTAGATAGAATAATAAGGCACAGGCTTATATACATAAAGCTTCTCATGACCATGATAATAGTTTTTTAATTATTTCCGAAAAATTGAACAATAGTGTGACGTGCTTCCAAGTGATTTTGAAAGCTATTTTGATGTTTTTTTAAGAAATTATTAAAAAATCACAGCCTGAATACACTGTAATGGATATAGAGAGCGTTTTTTCGAGAAGTAAGCTGGTTGGAATTTGCAAGCGAAACTGCTGTGCGTGTATTTTGAAATTGAGGATGGATATACGATATTATATTCCCAAAATCATCCCCGGTAAGTGCAAATAAGTTAGGGCTATTGGAATCACTTCCCGCGTCATCATTTTCATTGTCATTTTCTGAAAAATATGCCCTTAATTTTTCATGCCGAGGACGTTTAGTTTTGCGAATAACTTTGGTGTCATAATCTTCGCTTTTTACTTGCTTGTTGAAGTGATTGACAGCGTGAAGATTGCAGGAGGGGATATTATTTGGTGTTGGCACATGATACCAGCCAAAACTGATAAGTATTGCGCAAACTACGCCGAACAGATATTGATGGAATTTTCCTTGCATCCTTGAAAGCAAATGTAATTAAACTTTAAAAATGATACAAGTGATTTGGGTATCGAAATTTTAAAGTTTATCTAGTATTGTTACAATTATTGAAAATTGACATTGCTGAAATGTAAAAAGGTCTGCGATGTTATTCTGAATACCTTTGCCTATCAAATTTATTCTTGTCGTTAATTTATAACTCTTTTCTAGGAGTTAATGCCCCTTTTTTAAAGGGTTTTAAGCGTTTTTTGATTATTTCTTAGCATCTGAATTGCTTTTTCTGCTCTTGTTTTTCTAGTTTGTTCCTGTTTAGCTGAGCCTACCCAATCACAATATCCCTGTTTGTATGATTTGGAGAGTGTTTCAAAAAAAGCATTGGCTTTTTCGTCCATATCCAACAATTGTTGGAGTTCCATAGGAACGCCTTCAATATGTTCACCTTTTTTTAGCATGTATTTTTATCATTTGATTCCCGATAAAAATACATAAATATCTTCGAGTTGCCGGCCTTTATTGCATGAATACTTTTGACTTGCCGTTAGGTAATACGATCAGGGGATTGCAATACTTTTTCTTGAAATAAGACTTACATGTTGCCGCTGTCTTTATATGTGTTGAAACATATATCGTTCTTATTTGTTCTTCTATTAGTCAACAAAAAAAATTCAATATGAAAGCAGTACGTTTTTTTGGGCATAAAGATGTCCGCGTTGTGAATGATCTTGTGAAGCCCGTTCCTAAGGGCGATGAAGTATTACTAAAAATTGGTGGTGCAGGTGTTTGTCATTCTGATCTCCACATTATAGATGAGGGGACCGTTGTAGGTACGGTATTTACCTTGGGACACGAAAATGCGGGCTGGATTGAAGAAGTTGGATCGGATGTAAAAGACTATAAAAAAGGAGACGCGGTACTGGTCTATGGCCCTTGGGGTTGTGGGCACTGTAAGCCCTGTCAGCAATCAAAGGAAAATTATTGTGATCACCAGTCTGAAATGGCCTATGGTGGTGGGCTAGGCCTTGATGGTGGGATGGCGGAATATATGCTTGTCCCTTCTTCGCGTTTACTGGTCCCAATTTATGACTTAGATCCAGTCATTGCTGCGCCATTAACGGATGCGGCACTTACTCCTTATTCGGCGATAAAACGTTCGATAGGCAAATTGACAGCGGATGAGTATGTGGTTGTGATCGGAGTTGGAGGTTTGGGCCATGTTGCCTTACAAATACTAAATGAAGTAAGTGCGAGTTCAATTATTGCCTGTGATGTCACCGAAGAAAAACTAGCCTTTGCTAAAGAACTGGGCGCAGCCTATGTGGTTA
The DNA here is from genome assembly GCF_039511225.1 of Sphingobacterium multivorum. NCBI lineage: Bacteria > Pseudomonadati > Bacteroidota > Sphingobacteriia > Sphingobacteriales > Sphingobacteriaceae > Sphingobacterium > Sphingobacterium multivorum. The sequence continues at coordinate 4,518,511 of NZ_CP154261.1, read as the reverse complement.
ATTCGAAGGATGCAAATGCAGCCGAACAAATCAATAAGATTACGGGCATTAAAAAAGCTAAAGTAGTGATTGACTTTGTAGGCGCAACATCGACTATAGATCTAGGAACAAAGGTTGTTGGTTTGGATGGTGATCTGACAATTGTTGGATTAGGTGGGGGACACTACCAGTACAATATGTCGGGGCTTCCTTTTGGTGTGAGTATGACAAACCCATATTGGGGCTCGCGGGTTGAGCTTATGGAAGTTGTAGGTTTAGCTAGGCAAAGGAAGATTCATATTGAAATTGAGCAGTTTAAGCTTGATCAGGCTAACGAAGTTTATGATCGAATGCGCAATGGTAAGATCAAAGGAAGGGCTGTACTGATTCCTTAGTAAAAAAAAAGTCTATCTTTTTAGTAGTTTATTTTGGTTTTTATCTTTTTGATGCTTATCTTTGTTGTATCATAATTTAGGTTTATAATTGGTTATTTAAGGTTTTCATTCTCCCCGTTTGAAAACCTTTTTTTTAAAGTCTCTCTTTTGATTGATTATTAAAAACCTTCTGCCTTCTTTACTGTTGTAATACTAATAATCCGCGCTGATTTATCTGCAAAATATTTATGGACAAAACAATTCTCGTACTCACCGATTTTTCTGAAAACTCATGGACTGCTATTCGATATGCGGCGAATCTGGCTAAAAAATTTGATTGGACAGTAGAACTTCTGCATACTTATACCATCCCAATAAAAGACAGTGTCCATGCGAAAATGGAGAATATGTTTTTGAAGCCTCAGAAGGAAGAGGCTGAAAGCATGCTCAAGGACTGGCAGATACGTATCGACGATGAATTTCCTGATCTCCGCTGTAAAACCGCAAGTTTGGCTGGCAACTTGGAAAAAACGGTACTAAACTTACTACAAGAAAAGGAATATCATTTTATCGTCATGGGAGCTAAAGGTAAAGGTATGATACAGAAAGCTGTCTTGGGAAGCAATACCTTCGCCCTGATAAAAAAGAGTCCAATCGGTGTCTTGGCAGTACCCATCACTTTCCAAAAATTTAGGTTGCAAAATATCGGATTACTGAGCAATTTTAAAGCGTCCGAATATGATCTACTCGACAGTTTCACCTTACGTGTACCGGAGAAATTTAATCTCAGCCTGTTGCACGTAACACAAAAGTATATCTCTCCAAAACAAGAAGATATTGAAGACTGGAAACAAAAGCTATCCGCCCAATTTTCGTTTAATAAAATTGATTATGTGGAAAAAAATGCGGTCAATCGTTTAGATTACAATATGCCTATACCACGTTGTATCGACTACATGGTGGAAATTGAAGCTATTGATCTTTTACTTGTGTCGTACAGTCCTAAAAGTTTTTTCAAAAGTATATTTTCCCGAAATCTTACGAAAGCAATTTATCGCAACCTGACTGTACCTACCTTTTTTAAGCGTAATTTATATTAATTGTGGGTAATCTCCTCCTGCTTATCACTTTCCATTGGTTGATAGTACACGTTTTAGTAAAGGGAAAATGATTAAACTAAAGTTAGTAGCCGCGATTTTATAATTACTAACTGAGCTTTAAATTGCGTCTCCGAGGTGAGGTAATCTATTCATATTTTTCATTAGCTTTATCAATAATTGTATAAAATATAAACATAATGAGCCTTTGGATACTTCCTTTGATCGCAATACTTTCCGCAAGTCCCGATAGTACACATGTAGGAGAATATAAGTTTGCTGAAATGCCCAGTTGGAGTGATGAGTTCGATTACAATGGTCTTCCGGATGCAAAAAAATGGGCATATGATGTAGGCTCCTTGCATAATGGTTGGGGAAATCATGAACTTCAATACTATACAGATGCAAACAGGAAAAATGCAAGTGTGGCAAATGGTGTTTTACGTATTACTGCAATAAAAGAACAATATGAAGGGTTGAACTATACTTCTGCCAGGCTGGTGAGTAAAAACAAGGGCGATTTTCTATATGGTCGATTTGTAGTCCGAGCCAAGGTGCCGAAAGGGAAAGGTACGTGGGCAGCCGCTTGGATGTTACCGACAGATTGGGTTTACGGAGGATGGCCACATTCGGGAGAAATAGATATCATGGAGCATGTCGGTTATGACGAGAATTCAATACATATTACCGTTCATACAAAGGATTATAATCATTCTATCGGAACTCAAAAAGGAGTGATGAAACGAATTGATCAGGCAACATCGGAGTTTCATAATTATCGGATAGACTGGACCCCCGAGTATATTCGTGGTTTCGTGGATGATGTACAGATCTACAGTTTTCCAAATGAAGGAAAAGGCAATGGCGTGTGGCCATTTGATAAAAGATTTCATTTACTATTGAATCTGGCCGTTGGTGGAGATTGGGGCGGTGTGCAAGGCGTCGATAGCAGCGCATTTCCTGCAGAGATGGAGGTGGATTATGTCAGGGTATATGATTTGCTGAAACCTTAAATGAATCTTGTTTTCATCTATTTCTCTAATTTATAAAGATTAATTCAAATGTTTAGGCATCAAGGGAGAGGAAGGAATTATATTCATAATTTAAAGTTAGCCTCTATTTTATCTTGTGTTGCGGGTTTGGTCAATATTACAGGTGTTCTTGCCGTTAGCACTTTAACAACGAATGTCACAGGTCACTTCGCATTTTTTTCAGAACAGTTGATTTTAATGAATTATAAGATGGCTTTGATTTATCTGTTATACATTGCTTTCTTTTTAATGGGAGCTACCGTTTCAGGTTTTATTGTAGAATTAGCTTCAAAAAAGAAATCACATAACGCTTATATCATTCCAATTTGTATGGAGTCTATTATCTTAATTAATGTAGGACTGCTCCCAGCTTTATTTAAAGCAGGGCCAACGTTACCAACCATAATTTCATTTGCCCTGCTTTTTGCTATGGGACTTCAGAATGCCCTGGTAACGAAGGTGTCACAATCAGTTGTCAGAACGACGCATTTGACGGGATTGTTTACTGATCTTGGTATTGAAATCTCGCAGTTACTTTTTTATAGAGAAATTGCTGAAAAAGTGAAATTACACAAAAGTATCTTTCTTAAGTTGATGATTATTGGAGGCTTTTTTATTGGGGGAGTTATAGGCGGCTTTATGTTTCAATATTTTAAACTGAAAACATTATTGTTACCGGCTAGTATGCTTTTATTTGCCTTATGGTATGACCATATTCTACTTAAGTTTTATCATTTGAAGCGAAGCTTAAGACCGGATGAATAGGTTCGATTAAATTCATATTTTAGCTTAATAACATGAACTATTCCCATATCCTGTTTGAAAAATTAGTATTATCTGCCGGTAGATTCAACATTAGTGAACCATTGTACTGCATTCTTTTATTTGAGAAAGCGACGAGTTTTTCGGTTGATTTGGTGACATACCATGCGGATCCTAAAAGTGTTTTGTTTTTGTCTCCCTATCAGTTGTTTACGATGGATGTGGTGCAGAAAAGTACCTTTAGTGTGCTAAAATTTCACGGCGATTTCTATTGTATAGAATATCATAAAGATGAAGTTGCCTGTAATGGAATTCTATTCAACAACATCTACCAGCAACCTCATGTGTTGCTCTCAACAGCTATTTATCATGAGATATCAACTATCATGGAAAAAATAGATCTGCTCAAAATGTCGTCGGAATCCTATGATCAGTCATTGAGCAGAACCTATTTACAGCTGATTTTAGCGCTGGCGAGTAGACAAAAGCTACTTTTTAACGACCTACAAAAACCGTATTGGGCTCATAGAGATATTATTGATGACTTTGAGCAGTTTTTGGAAAAGAATTATAAAGCGCATAAAGAAGTTACCTTTTATGCAGCGAACTATGGTTTAAGTCCAGCCGTTTTTACGAAAAAAATAAAATTGAAATGGGGAAAATCCCCATCAAAGTTGATCCAGGAACGCCTCGTATTGGAAAGTAAAAGACAGCTCCATTTGACGGCCAAAAGTATTAAAGAAATAGCAGCCAATTTGCAGTACAAAGACGAGTTTTATTTCAGTAGATTTTTTAAGAAGATGGTAGGCGTATCTCCTAAGGTATTTCGGAAGCGGGTCGGTTTATCAATTGTTGCCGAAAAGTCTATGTTATAGATCTATTTGTCCATGTTGTGGATTTAAGCCATTGTTTAGTTTTGCATGGTATTAAACAAACTACGTTATGGAGAAAATAATAAAGCTATTGGCAAAGTCACAATATATCTTTACAAACTTTGCTAGAATTTCAATTTTTATTGTGATGGCATGGATTGGAGGATTAAAAGCATTTCAATATGAAGCTGATGGTATAGTTCCTTTTGTTATTAATAGTCCGGCAATGCGTTTTTTTTATCATAATACGGAAAAACGGGTGTTGGATAAAAACGGAGAGCTAATACCGGAATACCAGTTGTTTAAAAATCCGGAGGGTCGTGTCGTAAAGAAAAATATTGCATGGCACCAAGAAAATGGAACTTATATTTTTTCTTATATACTTGGCTTTGTAATTGTTTCAATTGGTCTGATGATATTTTTAGGTATCTGGTATCCTAAAATCGGAATTTTTGGGGCATTGTGTACCGTGCTTATGTCATTGGTTACACTTTCTTTTCTGATAACAACTCCAGAGGCGTTTGTGCCAAAGCTAGATGGAGATTTCCCGTCACCTAATTATGGTTTTCCTTATTTATCCGCGGCCGGTAGATTAGTCCTGAAAGATGTAATTATGCTTGCAGCAGCATTGATCATTGCAGCAGAAAGTGCCAGCCGTCTGATAAAAAAAACGAATATAAAATAGAGACAGATAGTTTTTGTATGTGAATTAGCAGCAGGTTGTTTGCTGGAGGCGATCACTACTCGGGGTAAATCCACCAACTTTTGGAAGGTATCTTTCATGCCAGCTGTATTTTGGCAGCATCTTTGTGTCTCGTCGTTAAACTATATTGAGTTATACCACGAACGATATGAAAATAATACGAACGACCCTTCCATTTCTTCTGTTTAGTTTCATCCTTTTAGTTGGATGCAACAATAATCAACAGATCAGGATGATTGATAAAGATGGTAACACACATTTGTTGACAAGAGAAGGTGATCGAAAAGGAGAATTGGGACTGCAGCGTATCATCGCTCGTGGCAATGATACAGTAATAACGATTGATGGTGCAGGTCATAAAATGATATGGACAGCTTCAGATGTGACCAATATTGATACAACAAAGATTCAATATTATCTCAAAAAAAGAAATGGAAGCAGTGTTCATATTTATACACCCGTAGATGTAAATCAAAATTTTATAGATGTCGAGGATAGTCAAAATGTTTTGTCAGATCCTTATGATGGTACAGACAAGAAAAAATCCCTACTGTAGATTGCCGCATGAAAAAGCATAATTTGGGCTAAAGAGAAAATCCTAGCAAGTTTACTTGCTAGGATTTTTTTTTGGGTACTTTGGCACCTTCTTTTTTTGCTTCGGAGAGGCCGATAGCAATCGCCTGTTTTCGTGATGTTACCTTTTTCCCGCTACCAGATTTTAATTTTCCTTCTTTCATTTCGTGCATCGTCTTTTCAACTTTCTCAGATGCTTTTTCTGAATATTTTGCCATAATAGTGTTACCCGTTGATCTGTTATTAAACACTTCTGCAAAAAGAACAGCTGTTTCAGTTGAATCGTTTGAAAATTCTTTGAGAGCGAAATAGCGAACATCTGTATCCGCTAATTCAATTCATTTCCAGCTTTAATCACGGCTTGGTTGACTGCTTTTATTCTTTCAAGATCCATTTTTTGTATTTTACGGTCGTAAGTCAATAGGCCATTGACTTCATGTTCCACATCGGTAGTTTGCGTATAAATAGCAACACTCAGTCCTTTGTATCGGAGCAATTGTTCGACATTGTCCATTAGGAATATATAACGGTCTGTGAGTGCCTCTATAGTGGGTTCGTAGGCATAGGCATTGTTTTCGACAGGCCACATGTGACCGCGGACAAATAAGCCTACGCCACCAAACTCTCCGAGGGAAGCTGCCCTTTTCGAATCAGGTTCTGAGGCACCCTTGGGGCCAACATAGATATGGGTGTCAACAAAATCTCCATTTCCGGGGTCACCATAAGCTTTTTGGTAAGATGGATTGTTGTTAAATCCCGAATTACCGTTCTAAACGTGAAGGGTCATATTGTTTGGTCCAGTCGGTAATATTGCGTACATCGAAAGCGCCCCAATTTTCGTTAAAAGGAACCCAGGCGATAATGCATGGCGAGTTGTAGTGGTCGTCAACGATGGCCTTGTATTCATCACGAAATGCTTTTCGATAAATCGTAGTATCTTCTTCGGGATACCAAAGGCAGGGCATATCTTGCCACACGAGCAGTCCCATTTTATCTGCCCAATAATAGAACCGTTGGGGTTCGGTTTTCATATGCTTACGAATAAGGTTATAACCAGCATTTTTGGTAAACTCGATATCATATTTGAGAGCTTCTTCCGTAGGTGCTGTTAGAATACCATCGGGCCAGTACCCCTGATCCAGGAGACCGAGCTGCATCACAAATTTGTCATTCAAGAGCGGCCTTACAATTCCGTTTACCTTACCAAGTTTAATATCACGCATACCAAAATAGCTCTTAACCTCGTCAATGATTTCTCCATTCTTCCCATGTATACTTAATTTTAAATCGTATAAAAAGGGGGAGTCAGGAGACCAAAGTTTTGGATTTTCTACCGGGATATTAAATTCCATGCCCGACTGAATTACCGTTTTTGAAATTTCTTTTCCCGCTGAAGAAACGATGGCCGTAACTTTTGCCTTCGCTGTGCTAGTGACCTGTATTTTTAGTTGTTTTTCTGCTACTTGAGGCAACAATTTGATTCCCTGTATATGGTTTTTGCTTACTGGTTCCATCCACACAGTTTGCCATATGCCAGAAGAAAATGTATAGTCGCCTCGAGGTCCATTTTTGCCCGAAGGATACTTACCGTCGTTCTTGTCATGCACTGCGACGACAATGTTATTTGGACCGGCCTTTAAAAACTCAGTGATGTTGATCCAGAAGGAGTCGTAGCCACCTGAATGAGTACCAGCTTTTCTACCATTTACAAATATAGTTGCATCGTGATCCACTGCACCAAAATGGAGTATAATATCTTTCCCTTTCCAATGATTAGGTAGCTCGAAATTTTTACGATACCACAGATTAATTTCCTGTTTGCGTTGTATTCCGGATAAATAGGACTCTGGACAATAGGGGACAAGAATGCTTTCTCGGCTGTGGTCAAAGGAAATGGGGACAGCAGGATTTAGTGCGTTCGGAGCATCCTTTCCACCTATATAATCCCATTTACCGTTGAGACATAGCCATTCATTCCTTTCCATTTGGGGACGTGGATATTCGGAAAGTGGGATTTCTGTTTGCTTGGCTATTGCTGTCCATGGGGTTGAAAGCTGTGGCTGTTGTGCCAAAGCATTAAGCCAACCGAAGAGCGATAGTGCCAGCACAAAAATTGAGGTTTTGGTTTTTATCATGGTATACTTCTTGGTTTTTCAGAATATGAATATAAGTATACTAAAATGATTTAGTGAATTATAAACGAAATGTTACTAGTGGGGCTTTCGATATTGGGGTTGGTTGGTTGGTTGGTTGGTTGGTTGGTTGGTTGGTTGGTTGGTTGGTTGGTTGGTTGGTTGGTTGGTTGGTTGGTTGGTTGGTTGGTTGGTTGGTTGGTTGGTTGGTTGGTTGGTTCACAAAAGAAATAGATATTGGATTAAAGAAAATAACAGGAGCTGCCTTTTTTGAGACAGCTCCCGTATAATGCTTATTACCAGATTTTAATTCTCTCTTCTGGACTTTTGTAAAGTTTGTCACCTTGTTTAACATCGAAAGCTTTATAAAAAGCGTCAACATTGATCAATGGACCAAAACTTCTGAAATATCCTGGAGAGTGTGGATCAGTTTTAACTTGGTTGACCATATATTTTTCACTGGATAGGGTTCTCCACACAGTTGCCCAGCTTAGGAAAAAACGTTGGTCTTGTGTGTATCCACTTATTTCACCTGGGTTTCCCTTATCTTTTAAATATAGTTGAAGTGCATCATAAGCAATGTTTACACCTCCTAAATCCGCGATATTTTCACCGTTTGTAAATGTTCCGTTGACGAAAGTGCCTTTTACAGGTTCATATTTATCGTATTGAGCTGCGAGTGTTTTTGTTGCTTTTTCAAAATTGGCTTTATCTTCTGGTGTCCACCAGTCGACCAAGTTTCCATCCGCATCAAATTGCGCTCCGGAATCGTCAAACCCATGGCTCATTTCGTGGCCAATTACAGCACCTATACCACCGAAATTAATCGCGGCGTCAGCTTGTGGATTGAAAAATGGAGGTTGGAGAATTGCTGCTGGAAACACGATCTCATTGTTTACAGGATTGTAATAGGCATTTACTGTTTGTGGAGTCATTCCCCATTCTGATTTGTCTACTGCTTTTCCGATTTTCGCCAAATCTCTTTCATATCGCCATGTGGTGATACTTTGCAAGTTAGCATACAGGTTTCCACCTTTGCTTTCCGATAGAATATTTAATTTAGAATAGTCCTTCCATTTGTCAGGATAGGCAACTTTTACGGTAAATTTATTTAGTTTTTCAAGCGCTTTAACTTTGGTGACAGAGGACATCCATGTTAAATCATTGATATGAAGTGCGAAACTTTTCTTTAAATAGTCAATTAATTCCACCATTTGCGCTTTGGCTTCTGCAGGAAAATATTTTTCAACATATAACTTCCCAAAAGCTTCACCTAAAGTGGAGTTGATCAGTTCAAATCCTCTTTTGTTTAGTGCTCTTTGCTCTTGCTGACCTCTTAAATATTTCCCATAAAAAGCAAATCGCATATCTCCCAGTTTTTCACTCAAATAAGAGGCACTTCCATTAATAAGATGAAATTTAAGGTAATCTTTAATGACAGGAAGGTTCTGGTTGCTGACCAATTTGTCAAAGTTCTTATAATAACCTAATTCTCCGATGATTACTTTTTCTGTATTGACGCCAACTTTTTTGAGGTACTCAGGTAGATTTACATTTTTGACTAGAGCAGATAGCTCAGCCATAGTCTGCGGGTTGTATTGTAATGTATTATCCCGGCTTTGTTCATTGGTCAGGTAGGTTTTTGCAATGCTTTTTTCGTAGTCAACAATCCCTTTTGCAGCAGTTTCGGCATTTTTATACCCCAATTCCTTTAACATGGAAGCTACATACTTTTGGTATTCCGCAATTGCTTCGGTATTTTTTTCATTTTCTTTTTGATAATAATCTCTTCCCAAACCTAAGGATGCTTCTCCTAAATAAACCGCGTTCATTTTAGAGTCTTTTAAATCAGCACCGACCCCCCAGCCGTAGAAATTATTCTCACCTTCTTTGGTTACGGAAGTTAAATAATTCTGAAGATCTTTTAGGTTCTTTATCGCATCGATTTTGCTTAGATTTCCCTGGATGGGCTTAATCCCATCGGCATTTCTCTTCTGCAAGTTCATATAGGAGGCGTACAAGTCCTGTATTTTTTTCCCTTCGCTTCCTTCTGGAAATTTATCTTTTAGAAGAGAGTTCAGAATTTTCATCGAGTTGTTGTCCGTATCTTCTGCCAATTTGTTGAAGCTTCCCCAAGTAGGTTTATCAGAAGGTATTTTGGCGGTTTTCATCCAGGTTCCGCTCACGTAGTTGTAAAAGTCATCCTGGGGACGTACAGATTTGTCCATTAAGCTCAGATCAAGTCCTTTGTCGGACCCTGTACCTGCTGTCTGTGCTTCTGCATGCTGAGTGTAAACTCCAGCCAAGAAAATTAGGGCAAGTGTTAATTTTTTCATTCTTGTTTTAATGTTGTATGATTTTCAATAATTCAATCTGGAGTACGCACAAATTAGGAGTAAAATAGGTCATGTTATTTGCTCCGTGTAATTCGATTTGTATCAGCCATGTCAATAATTAGCGGTGATTTTTTTTAAGCTAAAAAAATCATTTACACAAATGACGGAAAATTCTAATTCAGCAACAAGTAAATCTGTGCATAATCTATAATTTTATTATACATTGACCTATGATTTTTAATGCGATCTGTTAACTGCTACCTCAATAGAATCCAAATTTCTTTCCGAATGCAAGTATCGTATGCTGGTTCGGCAGGAAATGATTGCATTTCTTTGGAGCGCGGCTGAAATATAAATCTACATAAATTGATAGATTAATTAATCACCTTAAAGCTTCCACAGTGGAATTTAGAAAAGCCGTGCGCGAATTCACTATCGAGCGCAGCAATTCTAAGACATCGTACATCGATGATGGTATTTACCTCTTATTAATTGGAATGATTTTCCAGTAGTCTTGTGAGAAGGCGCTCTATATACAGACTGTCCAGTTCTTTCCCGATAAAAACCATCGTATTCAACTTTTTATCCTCCTGTTTCCATTGGCTGCCATAACTCATTTCGATACGAGAACCTACAGCTTGAATAATGATTTTTTTGTCGCTATCTTTTTTAAATGCGATTCCTTTTACCCTATAGATTCTGTTTGTATATTTTCCGACAAGCTTGCTCAAACCAAGGAATAAATTGACGAAATTAAACTCTTCGGCAAAGGTGTAGATTCGTGTCGAAATATCATTGAGATGTGATTTTCCGAAACTCGATTGACCTAATATTGTCGTCTTATTGGGGGACAGGTTTTTGAGAAAAGAAAACGTTTCTATTTTCTTTGTGTACACTATATCTTCAATTATTTCAAAAGGAAATTCCATTGTTCCTTTCGAATATAAAGTTTTTGCAAGTGGATTTAGGTTCGCTAAATAATTGTATAGCGAATCTAGATAAGTTGGGTGTACATCGTTGGTTTTATTAATGATGATGGCGTCAGCCGCCATAATTTGTCTGAGTACTTCATCTCTTTCCTTGATCTGATCTTCGACAAGAGCGGCATCTACGAGACAAATAATTTTTTTTAAAGGGAAGTAGTTATGGAATATCGGGTGCGTCGTAAAGGGCTCTATAATTGCAGTCGGTATGGCTAAACCAGTACATTCGATAACCAACTCGTCAAAACTATCTTGTTTTTTATAAAGTAATTCAAGCGAACTATAGAGCTCGTCATTTAGCGTACAGCAGAGACAGCCTTCCTGAAGTGGAACAAGTTGTCCGTAATTTTCAGTCAGTAACATGCTGTCAACGTTGAGTTGGCCGATTTCATTTTCGATAATAGCAAAACGTTTGTTCGGATATGATTTCATTAGGGCGTTTAGATAAGTAGTCTTTCCGGCACCTAAAAAGCCTGTCAGTATCGTGACAGGGCGAGCATGACTTTTATTCATTTTTTATGATTAAATATGCGATCTATAATTATCAGAAGTACATGGAAAATTATTCCATATGGTATCTTATTTCAATAAATTAAAGAAGTCATTTCTTTGACTTTCCGATGCGAATATCCCACTATACTCCATGGTAGTTGTACTACTGGTCGTATCTTTAACTCCCCGTGCTGATACACAGAGATGATCTGCGTCAATGAGCACAATAATATCATCCGTTTCTAAGGTCGATTTAAGTTCATTAAAAATCTGTAACGTAAGCCGTTCCTGTACCTGTGGGCGGTGTGCGTAATAATCTACTACACGATTTATCTTTGATAATCCGATTACTTTTTTCTTTGCTACATAACCAATGTGCGCTCGCCCCACAATTGGCAGAAAATGATGCTCGCAGGCTGAATTTACACGTATATTTTTCTCAACCAATAGTTTGTTGTAACCATATCGATTTTCGAATGTGGAAAGTTGGGGCTTATTGGCTGGATTGAGGCCATAGAACAATTCATTGATATACATTTTAGCCACACGATAGGGGGTTCCACTGAGACTATCATCCTGGAGGTCAAGGCCTAATTCATGCATGATATCCTGAAAAAGCTGCGCGATCTTTTTAATTTTCTCGCTGTCGGTTCGTGTAAATGCATCGTGTCGCATAGGTGTATCAATCGAAGTCATGATATGAAGATCGCCTAGATTTTCGATAGGGGAGGAGATGTCTCTTTTTAATGATGTGTTCATAAATAATTGTTTTGTTAGTGTACGCTGATTAGATATACGAAGGCTCCTGCAATTAGGAGTTGTTAACTTATTTTTATAAATATAGTGAAAAAATAGTAAATGCAATTTAGTTGCATGTGATGTTTTTTCACTATATTTGATTGTCACATCTTTAATAGGCTATGTTTAAGAAATTTACTCTTGTTTTTTTACTCATTTTTTTAGGTGGAGAGTGTTATTCAGTCTTGGCACAAACGGGGTTGGAATCTCAGCATCTAGCAGACCATAAGCCACTCATGAATGAAGTTTGGAAAACCTTTGATACCATGTTGTATAAAGTCAACAAGAAAAATGGGAAAACGATATACACGCCATTTTTTCCCAGTAACCTTGCAAAAATGGATGGCATGAAGGTGGAACTTCAGGGGTATATGGTGCCGCTCAAGGCAGGTCTTCGACATAACAGATTCCTATTGTCTGTTTTACCTGTTTTACAATGCATGTTTTGTGGGCAAAATGGAATTCCACCAATGGTAGAGATTACGTTGGCTAACAACGATAAAATTTGGTTGAAGGAGAACCCTATTACTTTAAAAGGATATGTCAAGCTTAACGAAAAAGACAGGACTCGGGTTGAAATTTTTATACAAGATGCATCTATCGTAAAGTAGTAGATTGTTAACTACGCCAAATGGTCCAAAGTATGATCCCATAAACCACAACAACCAAAGCAAGCAACAAAAACAGTTCAAAGCTTGTTTCCGGGAAACCACTTGATTGTGATAGAAAGGCGGCTATTAATAAAATACCAATCAATCCGATACCGATACTTAGTATGAGTTTTCGAGGTTTATTAAATGTATGATTGATTTGGTCAGGTTCAGCTGTATCTGAAATCTTGCTTTCCTCTTTCAGTACTGCTATATCCAGCTCAAGTTCCCTTGCTATAAGATTTAGGTTATAGGCCCTTGGAAGGACTTCAGCATTTTCAATACGCTGTACGGATCGCAGATTAAGCTTGACCAGATCAGCAAGTTGCTGTTGTGAGTAGCCTCGGTTTATACGTGCTTTTTTGATCAGAAGTGCAATTTTTTCTTTACTTGATTTATTGGTCATCTTACGGCATTTTGCGACGTATTCAAATGTCGTAAAATTAAATGATTTAAGGCTATAGCTTTGTAGAAAAAAAGTATGATTGCTATTGTTATTGAATTGTTGGTTTCTTGGTTTTTACTAAAACACTTCTGTCACCAGGACCTTAAGGTATTGGGCTTTTATGCGAAAGGCAAACCGTTATTTTTAAGTTTGGTTGTACCAATGTTTTATTTGGTTATCCTCTATTTAGGAATAGCCTATTTGGTAGAAAATCCTTATAAGTTTAACCCAGAGTATACACTTGGAGATTTTTTTCGAAGTCTTTATTATGTATCAAAAGCAGTTATATTTGAAGAATTGATCTTTAGAGGAGCTCTATTGTATATGCTAGTCAGTCGCTTTGGGAAGACAAAAGCTGCATTCATAACAGCCATAGCTTTTGGAGTTTATCACTGGTTTTCATATGGCATAATCGGACATGTGTTTGAAATGTCAAGAGTTTTTATGTCGACGGGTGTATTTGGTTATTTACTAGCACGTATATGTATAAAAACAGGTAAAATAATATTTCCAATTGCTTTGCATTTTGCTTATAATTTCACAACAATGGTCGTATTCTCAAAGGAAAAAAATATTGGATTGCAACTTTTGGTAAAAGCTCATGCCGTCGATCCGGTTAGACCTGAAGGAATATTTCCGCTGTTCATTGTCGTTATTTACTATGTAGGCTTTCCAGTATTGTGTTATATTTTCCTTAAATCGTTAAAAAACACGAATGGCTGGTCCTGATCTTTTAATTTTTCCATTACTTGCTTGTTGAGCAGATGCTATTAAAAATATATTTTCCGATGGATTGCCTACTATTGACTAATAATCGCTACACTATCTTTAGGAAAATGATTTTGCAACCATTGTTGTAATTTTTCGTGTTGCGCTAATGGAAGTGGGGTCTTGGTAGCGTATATAAATGCTACGATCCTGGCGACGCTATCGGCCTTTGCATAATGTTGTTGGACACCAATGCTATAGGAATTCAGTTCGGGGAATAATACAGCGATATCGCGATCAAGTTGCGGACTGGCCAACTGGTATTTCGCTAATTCATTGTTTAGGGCGCGTATCGTGAGATCCTTTTCACTTACAGCTGCTGTACGTCTGTCTATTTCGCTTAGAATACTCGATTTTAAATCTAAACTATCCTGATGAATGACAAGGTTAGTATTGGTAATACCAAATGATTCCATTACACGCTGTAAAGATTCTACCTCTTTGTCACTGAATTTTTTTGATAAAAAGGCAAGTTCAAGTTTCTTTGGATTACTATTCATCTCCAGCTTTTCATAGATAACGGTGTAACCTTTGTTGCTGAGTTCCTGTTGAACAAATTGGTTTACCTTGCTGGTGTATTTTTTTTCTTGCAGTAGATTGTATGCAAAATAGACACTTGGCAATACAAGAATAATCGTGATGATGGTAATACTTTGAGTAATTCTTTTTTCGCGTTTTTTATCGATATAATGAGTTTTGGGGTAACGCAAATATTTGACAATGATAAATGTAGCAATGCAGATAAAAACACAATTGATGATGTATAGAAATAAAGCACCCGCAAAATAACTGAGATTACCGATAGCTAATCCGTAGCCTGCAGTACAAAGTGGGGGCATCAAGGCTGTTGCTATGGCAACGCCAGGAATAGGATTACCTTTGTCTACCCTAGTAATAGCGATAACCCCTACTAAACCACCAAATAGTGCAATCATTACGTCATAGATATTGGGCGATGTACGCGCTAATAATTCGGATTGCGCTTCCTTGAAGGGGCTTAAAAGAAAATAAATATAAGAAACAACTAAGCTTATTAAAGTTGCTATCAATAGATTTTTTAATGATTTTTTTAAGAGGGGAAAATCAAATGTCCCCAACGCAAATCCAGCTCCAACAATCGGGCCCATTAATGGAGATATAAGCATAGCACCGATAATTACCGCTGTAGAATTTACATTTAGCCCTACAGATGCAACCACAATTGCACATGCTAGAATCCATGCATTATCACCGCGAAAAGAGATATTGCTCACAACATTTTCTAGAACAGCCTCCTTTCGGTCTTCTCCCTGATGTAGATCGAAAAATCTCAATATTTTATTCATTAGCGTATTAATATAGCGGCTCAGCAATTATTCAGCAATTATTAAGACGCTAAAATTATGCCGATTTTAGTCCTCTGTCGTAATTCTGCTATACAAAGTCTTTACGGACAAAAACACTCGTTAATAACGTGAAATCCATTTTTCATTTGGCTGAAATCCCGGGTGACCGGCAGATATCGTTGTCTGCTTTAGGTTGCTGATACTTTATTTTACCTCATATTTATCGGGTATTTAGCACATTTAAATTTTTTAAGTTAGGTTGATCTGGTGATCGGTAGATCGACTTTTCAAAGAGGATTAGCATGCTATTTATGGATAATTGTGAAGAAGATTTTGTTGATTCCTTATAAAATATTATCTTTTAGTAATTTTAGAACTTAGAAACACGGAAGAGAAATGTCATTAATAGATTTATCAAAACGCGTGGCGTTGGGAATAGATATCGGTGGAACCAATACAAAATTTGGTGTGGTCAATCATCGGGGTGAAGTACTTGAAAAAGGAAGCATAAAAACAGATGCTTATCAAACGGTGGAAGAGTTTATTGATGCGTTGTACGAGAAAGCTTATCCCTTAATTGAAGCATTTGGTGGTGAACAAAGCTTTGATGGAATTGGTGTCGGCGCGCCTGATGCTAATTATTACACTGGGACAATAGACCACGCTCCCAATCTCCCTTGGAAAGGTGTGATTCGATTTAGCGATTTAATGACGGCCAAATTTAAGATTCCCTGCACCATTACCAATGATGCAAATGCCGCTGCTTATGGTGAAATGCTTTTTGGTGCGGCACGCGGCATGAAAGATTTTATTATGATTACCTTAGGCACGGGAGTAGGAAGCGGCATAGTGGCCGGAGGGAAGCTTATTTATGGACACGATGGCTTTGCTGGCGAATTGGGCCATACCATTGTCAAACCAGGAGGACGAAAACATTGGAGTACGGGTTCTGAAGGAAGTTTAGAGGCTTATGCATCTGCTACAGGGATCACCATTACAGCCAAGAAAATGCGGGCCGAATTTCCGGAATCGATGTTGAATCAATTCCCTGAGGACGCGATCAATTCGAAGACAGTTCATGAATGTGCGCTCAAAGGGGATGCGATAGCCATTGAGGTATTTAGGTATACTGGGCAGAAACTAGGTGAAGCATTAGCAAATTTTGTGATGTTTTCTTCTCCTGAAGCAATTCTACTTTTTGGAGGAGTAATTAAGGCCGGTGATTTTATCTTAAAACCCGCGAAACTCCATATGGAAAGAAACCTTTTTCCTTTGTTTAGAAACAAAGTTAAACTGGTCTTTAGTGAATTGGAAGAGGCTGATGCTGCTATTCTTGGTGCAAGCGCATTGGTCTGGGAAAAATAATATATTGGTTTGTTCTCAAGGCAGAATTACCGCTTATCGGGACTGTTGTGTTTTGAGAACAACTTGGTTAAATCGTTAAAATACAACGGCACTTTCACAGAATACATATGATCTTGTTGTCGGGGATTTATGGAGAAATAACTGACCATTTAATTTATTATAGCGACTGTTATCTTTTTTTGAGAAGCTAAAGGCATAGTCTTTGCTAATAAGTTGTTTTAAACTTAACACTATTCCAAATGAAAAAGACCATTTTTCTCCTTCTGTTGCTGTGTACAGCTTTATTCTCAAAAGCAGATCAACTTCAGGCCTTGACACAAAAGCAAGCCGAAACGGCCGTTGCATACCTTAAAAAAGAACCCATCGTTATTTTATGGTGTAGCTGTTGTGATAATCAAATACCCAAAAAGATTACTGTTCAAGAAGTATATTTCAAGGCATATCCGGATGGAAAATATTATTCTGTGGTTGTAAAAGGACGGGATGAAAGTGGGGCCGAAGTAGAGGAATATGTAGACTTGGCTTATGTGTTCGTAAAAAAAGGTAAAAAAGCTAAAAGCTTAGGAAAAGTGTTGAAATATGAGTGTGACCCTTGTACAAAACCATTTGACTGGGCGGCTTAAATTCTTGACGCGACATATTATCGCTAATCTATTCTGTTTGCTTCAAGAAATTATACCCTCAATGGTGATAACTTAGCATCAAAAAGTACTGGTCAAAAAAAATCCCAAGCTGAAAGCTTGGGATATTGATAAGTGCGGAAGAAGGGACTCGAACCCCCACGCCTTGCGGCGCCAGATCCTAAGTCTGGTGCGGCTACCAATTACGCCACTTCCGCATTAGGATTTCTTATGATGTCGCAAATATAAAAACCAAAGTGCTATCTTGCAAATCGATAAGCGAGATTCCTCCTCCTAAATACGGATCATCCTGTTTATGAATGGAATATTTTTCAATAGGATCCTTGTTTCTTTAATCATGTGATCAGCAGACGGCTTGTTTATCCAATTTTTTGATGAAATGCTTGCTGTCCTAATCAAGTTTTGTTAAGGCCTTTGAATTTCGTAACAAAAATACATATTGAAAGAAGTCTGTTGTATGATTCGTTTCAGCAGGGATGATATTTTCGCCAAAAAGCCGTGATTTTACAGTTATTAAATCTTGAGAAGTAGCATAAGGTGAATGTGCTGCATTGAGTTTAAATAACGATATACTATTTGGTCGACTTAATTCTTTTAGATCCTGAATGCCTTTCACGAGCATAAGTGGGCCATCTGCATTTACCCAATCTACTTTTTCATCTGCAGGGGTTGGAAATTGAGGATTCTTTGGAAGATACATTTCACTAGCAATGGTATAACTAACAAAGCTAGATACTTTATAGCCGCTACTTTTCAAGCGTGTAGCAAAAGGATCATTGGTTGCATCCTTTCCTTTTTGTAAAACATGAAAAAAACCAAATAGTCCATATAGTTTTTGACCATCAATATGGTGATTTTTAATATAATTTTCCAAATTTAACAGCATAGCTGAATCCCTGGATACGTCAGATTTATCCGCTGTAAAGCTTTTGTCTATGCCAATAACAGTGATTTTTGCCGAATCGGCAAGGTGGCGGTTATAATCATAAATTTCGATCCATTTTTGATATAGCTCTAAACTAGACTGTTGCGGGATACGTTTGCGAATGGAGCGAACCACATCTTTCAGTAGGGCGTTATCTTTTAGCGGCTTGGATAAAAAGCTGTTTAGTTTGTTGGCATTTGTACTATCCATCTCAGCAATGTAATATTTAACACCAAGCTTTTTGTTCAAATAAAATAACAGCTCCTTGTCCAACTTTTGATTGTCTGCGTAGCCATGAATTTCCCCAAGTAAGAAAATATCCGAATTATAGAAACTATTATCGAATAGAGAATCTACAATACGATCCTTAATCTCCGTTTTATGAAGCTTGAGGTACGCTATATTTTCCGCGTTGGTATTTCCTATAAATATCCGATTGGAAATGAAAAAATAGAGGAATAATAGCCCAATAATAGCCAGTATAGAAAAAAATGTAATCTTAATAAATTTAAAAAACTTTTTCATAAATGAGGTTTTGGCAAAGGTATTATTTTTCAAGGAATGAACCAATAAGTATCCATGCATATAATTAAAATATATGTATTGGTGTTTTTAAAAATTGGGTCATTCTTTAATAGAATTGGTCGTTTTTCAATGACTATTTCCATAGGACGATTGTTGGCGCACAATGAACCGCTGCGGGCTTATTTTACAGTTTTTTGTACAATAACAGCGATTTTGTAGTTACCCCGTAGCGTTTGTGTCCCTTGTTCCTTGTTCGGGTAAGGGGCGATATCCTGTAATGAAATGGTATATCCGTTGGTGTTGGCAGTTCTTTGGTAACCTCTATCCTGTAGGTCTATTGTTGCGAGCTTTATTGTCGTGGGTTTAGTTGCTTTCTCTACGATCTCAATTTCTGCTACTGCAACTCCAGACCAGATACAGTTGACGCCTTCAGGGCAACGGCTATCTTCTGAAATACCCTTAAATTTGATCTTGATCGGATATTCTCGCAATGATTTTCTTTGCCCCTCAGCTAAGGATACACTTTCTCTCTCTGTTCTATTTCCAATATTTTCCTTTTGCGTTGCACAACCCGCTAGCGAACAGAATCCTAGCCCAATAATAAGCGTTTTATAATTCATCATCTTTACCGAAATAAAACTAGTATAAATGTTATCCAGTTATATAGTCATTACTACCAAAATTAAGCCATATTTAAGAAAACGTGCTAATCTTTCGACTCTTAATAGCGCTAAGCTCCTACTTGAATCATTGCTGTGGCTTTTGCGATTGTTGCTGTGATCCATTTTCATCATGATCTGGCTTTTCAGATTCTTCACAGAGCGAAAAAAATAGACTGGTAATTGACAGTTTTGATGGATCGAATTGTTCGTCTTTCAGAAGCAACAGATTCTGACGGATGTATTTATTTAAGTATCGATCGTCTTGCTCAGGATTGCCAGCAAAATAGGCCTCATTTTCCGATGCAAACTTACTTACATATCTATTGGTGACAGTATCCAAGACGTACTGTTCGAGGTCAGGATAAAATAGGGTATAATATGCGTTACTAAATATTGCTAGAGGGTCAATATAATTTGCCCGATCATAATCCTTCTTCATGGTCAATATTTCGTGCCAGTGTTCTTGATTTGAACCGTCTTGATTTTCTCTTAAAAAACCTCTTTCTCCACCGTAATTGGAGAGTCTGATTGCTAATTTATTCCCTTCAGCCAAATATAGGAGAGCGCTGAAATGTTGACGTGCACGTTGGGGTCTGTTATAAACAGCTATAAAATCATTGAATTTTTCTTCATTGCTATACTGAAAGACTTGATAAGTACTGTCATGTTCCATAAGCTGGTTTTGTACAATAAATTTAAGCGATTGAACCGGTTTGGATTCCTGATGAACAAAAGGGGGGCTGAAACAGTTTGCCTTGTCATTGAAAACCCGATGTGTACTGTCATTATCAAATTGTACATAGGTTTTACCTTCTTCAAAACCTGCCAAATTGATACAAGTACTGTCTGTGAAATTAGGCTTGTGACGCCCATATAGTTGAAATAAAGGGGCTTCATCTGGATAGAAAAGCAGGTAGTCTTTTTCAAAAACATAGGAGCCGAAAACAGATGTAGCATAACCATATAACAGAAATCTGCCATCTTCAAAAAGACAAATCCCGCTATTACCACCATACTGTCCACTGATGGTCTTTGCCTTATCTTTTCCGCTTGGAAAATAGTGCGTGACTTGCTGTGCTTTACTATTTGTTACCATAAGGATAAGACTAATTAAGCCTAGAATTTTTTTAATGAATGACGTGCTTTTACTTTCTTTCCGCATATCTTTTGTTATTTATCAAATTTAAACCATTGCAACACTGGTTCAATGGTGGTATTTACAATCCGTGCAGGCATTTTACGATTCGCCGAAACCAATAATGGGGCAAACTAACACATATTCATTCGCTTGGTAAATTAGTGGTTTTATCCGTCGTATTTTCAACTTACATTAACATTTTTTTCCACCTATTAGAACAAAATATACCCCTACTTAGACCGCTGGTTCGAATATCTTTGATTCTCGTCTGATGAACACTTCGCCTGCTTTGAATGTTCATGGAAATTTATGATGATTTTATTATAGCCAATAAGATAAATAGATGTCAACACTAACCCGTATAAATGCATATATGCATCTCAAAAAACATATTCGAATGAATGTAATTGCAGATCTTGATATGAGTATTTTCTATTTTAAGAAAAGACCTTTCATCGTGATGGATTTGTCAAATGAAAAGATATATTTCAATGATAGTGGATTAGAATGGTTGCGTTCAGAAAAACAAATAGTGCAGCCTGTTCAATGGACTCGGAGTAAGTATCTTCCCTCCAAAAATTGGGTGGGACTAGCTGTTAATAACCAAAGAGATGATTTGATTATCCAGTTAATTGATGAATTTTATCTGGCGACATGTGATATGCTATCGATAAATCCAATTTCTAAGGGAATTCGTCCGACAAAATAAAGCTTTAGACAGATTTTAATAGATTTAAATGTGATTCGTCCTCCCAGGCGGAATCAAATCATGAAAAACTAGCATTGAAAATTAGAAATACAAAAAAGAGTAAATTAGTACGATATGGTGGAAGCAACTCATGCATTGCGTATTAAAATATAAATAATAATGAGGATTAACAGAAAATAGGCTAACTCATATTAGGTATTTTAACCTGTTTTATAGGTACTTTAACTTGTTTTGTCTAAGCTGCTTTTTTTTTAAATTTTTAATTTTCATCTTTAGCGTATTATAAACGTAAAATTTGAGTCCATTACACAACCTTTCTGAAGAAACATTGATTCTTTTATTGAAAAAAAAGAATCAACAGGCTTTTAGTTATCTTTATGATCACTATGCCGATGCACTCTTTGGTGTGGTTTGTCGTATCGTGGTCTCAACGGAGCATGCGGAAGAAGTCATCCAAGATGTATTCGTCAAAATTTGGCGATATATCGATGTTTTCGATGCAGAAAAAGGCCGCCTTTATACCTGGATGATTAACATTGCCCGCAATACAGCCCTCGATCATCGAAAATCAAAAGCTATCGTAAACGAGCAGAAAAACCAACCGCTCTCAAATATCGTAAATAGGGAGGAAGAACAAGATCTAAGTCAGGGCGAACAACACACGAAAGCAGATTTTATTGGATTTAAAAATATTTTAGATAAATTGAAGCCGGAATGGCGAATCTTGATTGAGATGGCCTACTATGAAGGATATACACAACAAGAAATCGCTGAACAGCTTGATGTGCCGCTAGGAACAGTAAAAACACGTACCAGGGCAGCTTTTATACAATTACAACAATTACTAAAAGAGTACCGCTAGTTTTGGATATTAGAGCATACATATCGTCGGGGATTATTGAATCGTACGTTTTGGGACTTGCTTCTGAAGAGGAAGTGAGCATCTTGAATTGTATTCGAAAAAATAATAGCGAAGTGGAACAAGCCATCATCGAAGCAGAGATTGCACTCGAAGATTTGGCCGATAGCCAAGCGATAGAGATGCCTATGCAATTAAAACAGGATATATGGAATAAACTCATTGTAGAAAATCTAGTACCAAACGAAGATCATAAAATTGATGAAACATTAGTACCTTCTTCTACGGACCATAACGACGTAATTGTTATGGATACCGAAAAGAAAACGCTTGTTGCTCGATCATACAAGTGGACTATTGCTGCAAGCCTATTGTTAGCCGTTAGTATTGGTGCTAATATCTTCCTATATCAACGTAAACAAGATACAGCGAATAAGCTAAATCAGACGACGTCCTTACTTGATGCTGAGCAGGCAAAACTTGCTACCCTACAGGATAAATGGGCTCTCGTTCAAAATCCAGCAATAAAAACAATCCCTCTGAAGGGGGTAGAAACTAAACCCGATTACCTTGCTTTGGTATTCTGGGATCAAGTATCAAAGACGGTTTATCTGAGTATTGAGCACATGCCTGTTGCACCCAAAGGTAAGCAATATCAACTGTGGGCAATGGTCGATGGTAAACCTGTTAATGCCGGTGTTTTTCCACTTGACTTAAAAGGAGATACAGCAAGTAAGATGCTGGATATTCCAAAGGCCCAGGCTTTTGCTATTACCCTCGAAGATGAAGGCGGCAAAGATGTACCGACACTCACAGCATTATGTGTAATGGGGAGTATATAAAAAACAATGCCCTGATGGGATAAACCGATCAGGACATGCTAAAAACAGGTAAACTACGTCTTTTGTTAGGATTTTATAAAAAGACCTGCAATATTAAGTACAGCTTCTGCAGTTAGAGGTTCATCGAAAGACTGGGTTGCTGCATTGGTTGAAATTTTCCCCATGGCACCTGCCAATGTTGTAATATCCACTCCCGCTTGTGTTATATTATTTTCGCCTGCATATACCGGATCGACAACTGCGCCAATACCACTGTCATTACTTCCTGTAATCCAAGGTTTTTGATTGGCAGCTCCACCTCCGCGAGCACGACGCATTTGGCGGATATGAGAGGCATGTCGTGCCTCAACAGAATGGATCTGAAGCGCCGCAGTCAGTACAACACGATTGCCGAGTAAAATTCCCGCTTGCCCTTTATAAGCTCTTACCCCGGTGTCTTCAAATGCTTGTGCGATAGCTAAAAATGTGTCGTAGTCACTGAAAACATTGCCGAAAGTCCCCCCAGCGGTGAAATCAAAGGTTGGCTTTGAAACAGCTTTATTGCCTAATACCTGTTTAAGAAAATTCACATGTGCAATTTCATGGTCACGAATGGTGGTTATCGCACCGAGTGGTTTACCTGTGGGGATAAGACCTGCTTTGGCAACAGCCATAGTGTAGTATTCTGCTTCGAGATATTCCAAAGTCAACGCATAGTTGAGTACTCCATTGACATCTGTGGGAGCCGTAGCACCATAAGCTTTTTTAAAGAGCTCACCTATCATAAAGGGCAGGGCAGCCAAAGTTATTTTTTTGCTCATTGAAGCCAAACTTTTAATTGCTTCGCGACGAGGGCTGATGCGATCGCTGAATTCAGGATCTACAGCATTTATTTGTTCAAAAACGTTTAAGAGATTCATGATAATCAGTTTTTAGGTGAATTAATAAGTTGGTAGATCGCTCACATCAATCTTGGATTTAATAAATGGCGCTGCGGCACTAAGGACAACGCTTGGACTCTTTGCGACATCAAGACCATTTGAATCCACTACTTCCTGATTGGCAAAGCTACCATTGTCGATCATATCCCTGACCCAGGCGGCATGTCTAGCTTCAACAGACACGATCTTGCCAGCCAACAGTAAATAATTGACATCTTTTATTAACCATCCAGCACCATTGTAGGCCGAAACGCCAAGATCTTCAAATGTTTTTGCTGTTGCCAGTACCGTTTCGCGACTGCTGAAATTGATACCGCCTAAATTAAATTCAAGACTTGAAATGGCTTTGGCCCCTAGGGCTACCTTGAAAAACTCACGATGAGCAATTTCATGATCACGGATATCCGTAAAAAAAGTTTTTTCCATGTCCGTCATGCCACTATAGGGGTTGTTGACTAGCTGGATATAAAATGCAGCTTCAAGTTGTTCAAGTGCATAGGCATAATTTAGGATGGCAATGTCGCCGCTACCAAAGTACATGCCCTTACCACCGTTATCCATGCCATCATCGTGGTCTTTTTTGCAACTCGACATACCCAGGATGGCTAATGTAGCAGCACTGGCTCCTGCATATTTTAAAAAATCTCTTCGTCTGAGATCTCTTTTGTCCATGTCACTATTGGAGTTCAATAGTGTTTCGTTGTGGGAGGTTATCTTTTCCATAACAAAAGTCTTTTAGTTTATAATTTTTTTCTGTACTTATACCCATTTACGACTTTTTGGAAAGCTTGGATTTCATAAATTCTTTTTTTTTAAAATATATTTTTGGCATTGAAAAACCGATATAATCTTCTCCCTTTTGGGAACCGAAGGCAGCACGGCGCTTATTATCGGTGATCTTTTAATCTAATAGTTTGTTTTTTATTTAAAACTATTTTAACACAGCGGTGTTCATGATTATATTTTATCATGCTATTACCGCTGGTTTTCTACTTTTTACGATAGACTAAGAAAAGTTAAAACCAAATCGATATTAATTGGGCATTGGAATGATTCAAATCAATCGTTAAAGATTAGTGAAATATTATTTGTACGTTAGCGCATGCTATACATTTGGACCTATAAAGACTTCGAAGATAAAATTATTAACAATACAGGCTTTTGAATGAACGCTAAATTATCGCCAAAGAATGAATCAGATCGGATACGCGTGTTGCATGAATACGAAATTTTAAACACAGCAGCCGAGGAAGAGTTTGACCGCATTACGAAAATTGCATCACTAGTGTGCGGTACACCCATCTCATTGATTTCACTAGTGGATAAGGATATGCAGTGGTTTAAATCGCGGGTTGGCTTGGAGATAGACGAAACAACGCGCGATGTTTCTTTTTGCCAATATACGCTGGAAGAAGATCAGCTGATGGAAGTTGAGGACGCCAAAAAAGACGATCGCTTCAAATCGAATGAACTCGTTACCTTAGAACCAAACATTCGTTATTATGCTGGATTACCATTAATCGATCCCAACGGATATGCCTTAGGGGCCTTATGTGTTATTGATCGTGTTCCAAGGCAGCTCGATCAGCATCAAAAAGAGATCCTAACCCTTCTTCGGGATGAGGTTGTCGCGCTTATTGTCAACAGAAAAGAAAAAGAAAAGTATAAAGAAAGTGAACAAAAACTGAAAGCATTTTTCGATAACTCTCAGGGACTTATGTGTACGCATGATCTGAAGGGCAATTTTATAGCCGTCAATGAAGCTGGAGCCAAGACTTTGGGCTATACGCGGGAGGAGATTCAGTTACGATCACTTTTTGATATTGTCCCATCGGAGGGGCACAAGAATTTACAGGACTATCTGGGCGCAATTGTTCAACGCGGAACAATCAAAGGAGAAATGCGAACCTTGACACGCTCGGGTGAGACGCGTATCTGGATGTTTAATAATATTTTGCAGACCAATGGGAACAAAATACCCTATGTGATTGGCAATGCCGTGGATATTACGGAACAGCATTTTCTAGAAAAGGAACTGAAGCATGCCCAAGCAACATTGATGCGGACTGGAAGGGTAGCTAGAATTGGAGGCTGGGAATATACGCCTGCTGATGGGAAGATTGTTTGGTCCGAAATTACGCGAGAAATTCATGAAGTACCCGAAGACTATGAACCAGAGCTAACAACTGCGTTACAGTTCTATAAAGCGGGATCAAGTAGGAATAAAATACAGACTGCCATTGAACATGCACTCGCTACGGGAGAAGCTTGGGATTTGGAGCTTGAGATTGTCACCTTCGCTGGTCATGAACTGTGGATACGTGCATTGGGAAATGCTGATTTTGAAAATGACCATTGTGTTCGTTTATACGGTACCTTTCAGGATATTGATAAGCGTAAACGCATCGAAGCAGAGTCTTCGAATTCAAAAAAACTGCTTTCAGAAGTATTGGATGCAACCTCCGCTGTAGCTATTATCGCGACCGATACGACTGGTGTAGTCACATTGTTTAATACAGGAGCGGAAAACCTTTTGGGATACCGCAGTGAAGAGGTCATTGGGAAATTGGGGCTTGAACATTTTCATTTGAAAGAGGAGCTCGTGTTGAGAGCTAAGGAACTGGAAGTTGAATTAGGACGTTCGGTAGATAAACTTCGTTTCTTTGTAGATATGGCAGAGCTGCATGGTGCTGAACAGCGAGAGTGGACCTATTGTCGAAAAGATGGATCTAGATTGTATGTTTCCTTAGCCGTTACATTTATTCGGGATATTAACGAAAATGTTATCGGTTATCTTGCGATTGCAACTGATATTAGCAGGATTATTCATCAACGGGAAGAGCTGGAAAAGGCGAAATTAGTAGCTGAACAGGCAAGTGCAGCAAAATCACAATTTTTGGCAAATATGAGCCATGAGCTTCGTACACCTTTGAATGGGATTGTTGGCTTTACCGATTTGTTGCTTGGGACAGCACTTGAAGATACTCAACGGGAATATCTGAGTATCGTTGATCAATCAGCCAATTTATTGCTTGGAATTGTAAACGACATTCTAGATTTCTCTAAAATTGAGGCTGGCAAACTAGAACTGGACGTTGAACAGACGGATCTTCAGGACTTGGTTATTCAACTGACAAACTTTCTCAATATGCAGATCAAAGCCAAAAATTTAGAGTTTTATCTGAATATCGCGGCCGATGTGCCACATTATATTTGGGTTGATGCCCTCCGTATCAAGCAAGTATTGATGAATTTATTGAGCAACGCCACAAAATTTACCGAGAAGGGAACTATTGAACTCAGCATTACAGTAGAATCACATGATGCCACCCAGGCTGTTCTGTGCTTTAGCGTCAAAGATACAGGCATAGGTATCAAAGAGGACAATGTGGAACGGATATTTGATGCATTCACACAGGAAGATAACTCGATGACTAAACGTTATGGGGGAACTGGCCTTGGACTAACAATATCGAATAAATTGCTTAAAATGATGGGCAGTGAATTGAAATTGGAGAGTACCTTTGGTGCCGGTAGTCGTTTCTTTTTCACTATTAATGTTCCCGCCGTTTGGGAAATTAATGCGTGGGATGGATTAAAAAAAATAAAGGATGTACTAATTGTTGCAGAGGAAGAGTCGGAGCGAAATGATTTAGATCGGATGTTATCGTTAAAGAAGATTAATACCGTGCATGCAAAAACTGGATTTGAGGTATTACAGATATTAAAAAAGGGACATCATTTTGATGCAATTTTGATCAATAATCAATTGCCTATCATCAGTGGTATTGAAACGATACAGAATATTCGTGAAAAAAATTTCGATAACAATACTGAGCCGACCATTATTCCTATTTTTAGTTCGAATCAGCAGGATATAGAACAGCTATGTCATTCCGTGTCCATAAGTAGATGGTTAGTCAAACCCTTTACGCCGGAGGAGCTGTATACAGCTTTAGTAAAGGTGAACGTTTCTTAGTTTGAAGTAAGCTCTCAAAGTTGCATGAGCCGTATTTACGACCTAAGTTATCCATTTATGCACAGTTAATAGGTTCTCTTGATAGGGCGATGATGAAGTGTCTGATTTCCTTTGAATATGATTTTTTTGATTTCTAGCGTATCAAGAGCATGTTTATTATCGCAAGTTTCGGATTTTACAGCATTATCTTTCTGGATAGCTTTGTGTTGGATAATAAATAAAACACCATGCAAATTTTTAAAGATAAAGTCATCCTGATTACAGGGGCTAATAGAGGGATAGGAAAGTCACTGGTAAGTGCATTGCTCAATAACGGTGCAGGGAAGATATATGCAACCTGCCGGGATTTAAAAGATATGCCAGCATTCAACGATCATCGAATCGTACCGCTGCAACTAGACATTACCGATGTTAAACAAGTAGCAATGAGTGCGCTTGCAGCCCCAGATACTGAAATTCTGATTAACAATGCAGGAACCTTAAATCCAGGGAATATGCTACAAGGAGAAGTATTGGCGATGGAAAATGATCTGAAGGTAAATTATTTTGGAACAATAAACATGATGCGTGCATTTGCTCCAATTCTGATAAAGAATAGGCCATCTATCATGATCAACATTGTTTCGATTGCCGCCTATTCGCCTTTACCTTCTATTGCTGGGTACGCTGCTTCCAAAGCAGCACTTTATTCTGCTACACAATCGGTTCGAATTGAACTGGCTAAAAAGGATGTGACAGTATATGCTGTTAATCCGGGAGCAATTGATACCGATATGAACAAGGGAAGTGATTGGGATATGCCAGATCCAGATCGTATCGCAATAAAGATAGTAGAAAGTGTCGCAGCCGGAAACCTCGATATAGTCCCGGATGAAATGGGACAAGGTATGTATGCCGCATGGCGAGAAGAGCCTGCGAAATTATCAAAAATATTTTCTGATCTCTATCATCAAGAAAATTAGATGTTCACTATTGTTCGGCGCTATCGATGTTTATGAGTAGCGCCGAACAGTATGCTGACGATCAAAGAAGACGCTGTCTCCAAAGTCGATTTTACAATTCGGATCCAAATAAAATTTGAAACTTTATTACATTAAATGGAAAAGGACCAAGATCGCTTCGAAATGCAACGATTGACTATTCTTTTGATTTTAGGTATGGGATACGATATTGTTCATCAAATCTTTTCTTATCATCCCGATAGCTGCTGACGGCTCCAAATTTATGCATCATTTTAATATAGCACCATGCGAGATCTATCTGATAAGGCTTAAAGCCACTCCGCGCACTCTTTGGATATAAATGGTGGTTGTTGTGCCATTCGCCTGCTACAATGCCAGGCCATAACTGGTTTATGGATTTGTCTCTCTCATTGAAATCGATACCTTCACGTTGTTTGTCTTCACCTTTTGCATGCCCTTCATAGTTGAATGTGCGCACACCGACTGCCCAAAAGCCGGCGGCTCCAAAGAGTGTACAGGCAAGTGCGTGACCACCGATTAAATAAAAGGCGGCATACCAAAAAGCCCAGTTTAATATCCAGGATCCTATTGCATGAGAGGGATTGACATACGACCCCCACTTTTGATATTGCGCATAACTATTAGCTGTTACACCCGTGTGTCGCATAAGCAATTTGACGCGGTTATAGGAATTTTCCGTAAGGTTCTTAGCAATAGGCTGGTGATTTACATCGGCTAAAAAACAGTATAGAAAGCCAGCTTGGGCATTATAGGGATCACCCGGTTTATCGGATTTTGCGTGGTGAACATGATGTGAAATAACATATATTTCTTCGGGAATTACATTGATGGTCAAATTCTGCGTGAAAAAACGCCAGAAACCGTTGCGGAATTTAAATGCGCCGTGTGTCGCAAATCGATGATGCCATATCGTTCCATGGGTCCCCATAACGATCATACTGTACAGGAACGCGGCTAACACAGTCCACCAACTGAAATGGTAAACCAAAAAGATGATAAAAAAGGGGATGAGGCAAGCTACTTTTAACCAGCTAAAAAAGGGTAACCAATTTCGTTTATCCTTAAAAATATTAAGGCGTTTGAAGAATTCAGTGAAAATTTCTTTTTTGCTTGGCTTTACGAGATTTCCATCGGCGTCTTTCCATCCGTAGGTTGGAACTTGCAGAACATGGTCTAAAAAGGGCATTTGTGGTTGATGTAAATTATAATTTTTGCTAAAGGTATCATATTCCATGGTTAAAAAGTGTTAATGTTAAAAGTTTAACATATCCTTAAGATGTATCAAGCAATTCGAGAAGGATGAAATAGCTTGCTGGAAGCTATAATATTAATAAGCAAAGGCATCACGATTAATGCTTATTTTACCATAAAGTGATACGGAATTTAAAGGGAGTTTATAGCTATTCATCCGAATGAGGTCCCTATAAGGTCCGTATGAAGTCCCTATAAGGTCCCTGTTATTTTTAAAGTTTTAAGGGCCATATTCTAACACTTTTTATACTATTGTTCTTTAATGAATTTCATCTCAAACCCATTCTCTTTTCTTACGACTTGTTTCAGGTCAGGCGTAAATTGAAGTTCTATTCCAAGCCCCATTTTGAAGAGATCATTTCCAAGATAATCGAGCGCTACATTTTCTTGACTGGGGGCCTCTAAAATAAGCATACTGTCTTTCTGTACAAAGGTGAGCTTAAATGCGGGCGATATCTCGGCAGCATAGGTGCCCAAATAGCGCTCGATGTGTTCGATAGCCCGTTTTTTTACCTCATAAGGTTCTATGGCGGTAATATTTTCCATATTTTCTAAACGTGCCATCAATCCCCAGCCATAAAAATCATTGGATATTCCAATGAGCAATTGGTTTTCACCTTTTTTAAGTTTTAAGCGGGTATTCCCGTTCTGTACAGATATCCTTCCGTCGGGATACCTTTTCATATTCTGCCTAAAGATATTTTTGTCTGTGTAGGTAATCTGATCATTTAGGTAAAGCCATATTTCATCTGAGAATCCGAGCTGGAGATTAGCTAATGTAGGTTCTTGTGCTGTAATAATAGTTTTTAGCCATATTATCCGACGCTTTTCGGCACTACCGAAGCGTCTTGTAAGGTTTACCAATCCATACCGCTCGGTTGCTATTTTTTCCGTGAAGGCTTCGTCTTTCGGCAGGTCACGAAAAGTAGTTGGTTCTCGCCCTTCTTCCAAAGTCGTGGGTTGGGTTATCGACCAACTTCGGATATAATTGGCCTCATGTCGGGTCAGGTCCACACCTTCGGTTTGCGGTAGGTTCTCAATTTCATTAGGTTTAATCTCGATATTACTGATGTATGCATCGCCGTCGAAGGCAATGCTTCCAGTATTTTCTCGTCCCTCGAGTTTTGGTACGGTCAATCTCAAGCTGTTATTGACAAAAACCTGCATTTGCACACCTGATATGACGAGTTTAATATGATTCCATTCTTCTGTTTTAGCAGCCGCAGGTGCCTGATATTGGGGATAGATGTCCCACATGTTGACACCGTCTAAGATGGGACAGTACTGAATGCCTTCATTAGCGAATGGGTTGGCCATTTTAGGAACTCGGAGATAGACAATCTCCTGTTCTTTTTCATTTTTTCGATGAAAATAAATGGCGCTGGCGAACTCTGTTTTTGAAGGTATCACATCATACTCGATGGTTCCGTCTTTAAAAATTAAGTCTTTAATCACGACCGGACCAGATGCTGGAGCGATTTTCATTGCTTTACGACCTTTAAAGTTTAGAAAATCAACTTTTCCGTGCTGGAAGGACCATTGTTCTGCGTTTAATGGAATGCTCTTGCTTATTGATGCTTTGCTATTTTTTTCTTGAGTATAACTTTGTAATAGAATGACCCATATGAAGGCTAGTGTCAAAAATATCTTTTTCATGTTAATTAAATTTTTGATAAATTTAGCGGATAGACCTTATTTCAACTCGCTCAACCTTGCGGCAAGTTTATTCAAGTTTGTTCAAGCAGATTGTTTGTTTTTAAAATATTGATATATAATAAATTATGGTTAAGTTGAGTGATCCCGAATTGTTTCTGCATCTTAAGAATTCCATTGAAAATCAACTTGAATGGGGGGAAACAGCTCATTGGAGTACAGCTGATTTTGAAAAACTTTCGGACAAGATACAGGAGAAAACGGGAGTAATACTTAGTGTTTCTACGTTGAAGCGGATTTTTGGTAGGATTGATTACCAGAGCAAACCAGCCCTCACGACATTAAATACATTGGCGCGCTACGTTGATCATGAGGACTGGCGGGCTTTTCGGAATGCTTATGCACAGAAATATATACCGCAGGAGCAGGCATTGCATAAATCCGCTTTTGAACCAAAGGTGAAGAAAAGAAAACAGCACGGTCCTATATTTATTATCGCTATTTCATCTGTTTTCGTCCTTGTCTTGGTCGGACTTTTCGGTAATAGGTTTATTCCAAATAAGAAGCCTATTAATAATAGTGCCTTCCACTTCTCGTCCAAGACAATGCTAACAGAAGGCTTGCCAAATTCGGTCGTTTTTAATTACGATGCTTCTGCTGCAAATGAAAACGATTCGGTATTTATTGCACAAAGTTGGGACACCAGCCGTAAGATACAGGTGGATAGAAAGGGCAAACACCATTCTGCGATTTATTATTATCCAGGTTACTTTAGAGCTAAACTGATTATTGGGAATAAAATTGTTCGAGAACATGATATACAGATTAAAACCAATGGCTGGCTAGGATTAGTAGAAGCAGCCTCGGGAAAGGAGCCTTTGTATTTCAAAAAAACTGAAATCGTGTTACCCCATGAAACTGCCATTACTCAGGAATTATTGAATAGCTATAATGTCGACCTCCTCCCTGATGCTCCACTGGTAAGACTTTACAATCAAAAGGATATGACAGGAGTTATGACCGACAACTTTAGTTTTGAAACAGACATCAAAACAGGAGCGAGCAATAATGGTAATAATTGCCAGCGTGTGGAAGTACTCTTACAGGCTAAAAACGATATCATCATTGTACCTTTAGTAAATACAGCCTGTATCGGTGACATAGCTCTTACAGCTGGTGGCTTTTATACGGATAGCAAACAAGATGACCTCAGTGGATTTGGCTGCGATCTTTCCAAGTGGACCAAGCTTAAAATAGTTTGTAAAAATCAGCAGGTTAAATTTTGGATCAATGATAAACCTACATACACTACGATGATTAAAAATGCACCAACTGAAATAGTTGGTCTGCAATATCGTTTTAAAGGGGCAGGTTTTGTTAGAAATACCCGTTTAAGTGGGTCGGAGAGGAAGGATATTAGTTTTTGATAGGTAAACCAATTATGCATATGATGATACTAAAAAAGATATTTCCTTTTTTATTTTTCTTACCGCTAGCTTGCTTGGCTCAGCAAGAAAAAGGAAAGCCTTTCGAAATACAATTTGATATCTCGGGACTTTCCAATGGCGCAAAGCTTCAATTGAATAGCTTCCAGGAAGGTGGTCGGTCCTATGACGTCATACTTAAGGATGGAAAATGTGCCATAAAAGGAACTCTAGAGGAGCCTTCTTTATATGTACTAACGGCAAAGCCCAATTTGAGGGCAGTCATCTGGATTGAACCGGCTCGCATGAAGATATTAGGCGATAGTTTACATTTTTCGGATATAGCGGTGCTGAATTCCAGATCACAGGCTGATGCCATCCCAATCAATAGACAACTGGATCCCATGTGGAAAGGAGCAGCTGAGCTTGACCGAAAAATTGAAATTGAAACCGATTCGGTCCAACTGGTGGAGTTGAAAATAGCATCGGACCATTATTATCGGTCCATCAGACAGTTGAGAGTCCACAATATTTTTGATAAAACACCGTCTTATCCACTTATGCAGGAACTCTATTTCTTAAGGACATCATTGACAAGAGATTCCTTGCAGTTGGCTTTTGATAGGTTCCCTCAGAATATGAAAAAAAGTAGAACAGGACGGTTCTTAAAGGAATTTCTCCAAGCAAAGGAACTTAGAAGAGGGGATCTAGCTCCAGCTTTTATTGTCAAAGACCTTAATAATAATGATGTGAATTTGACTGATTTTCGGGGAAAGATTGTTGTTCTCGATTTTTGGGCTGCTTGGTGTGTGCCTTGTAGAAAAAGTAATAAGAAGCTACCGATGTTGTATGCTAAATATAAAAAACGAGGTCTAGAGATCCTATCTTTTAACCTAGACACAAATAGGGAGATTTGGAAGAAAGCAGCGGTCGAAGACGGCATATCCTGGACCAATGTGGGCGATCAGCAAGCGCTGAATAGCAAAACAGCAATTAACTATCGGGTGCAGGGATTACCAAAGGTTTATATCATTGATCGAAATGGTTTTATCATAGATACCGGAGGATCTGGGGTGGACCTAGAACGTACTATAGAAGAATCTCTCGATCCTTTGCTTTAAGATCCAGTATAAAAAATAGAGTAGGAGCAGAGGGGGAGGTTATGACCTTTCCTAAATGCAGGAAAGGTCTTTCTCCAATGACGTATGTTTTATTCTTCTGATGTGTTCTTTAGTTGCATTAAGAGCGTGTAGGCATTTTTGCTAACGATTTTCTTCCCTTCAAAATCGCGGTAATTCAATACCTTCACTAGTCCTTTTTGAGGCTCCTCAACTGCTATTTCCGCCAGGCGATAATTGCTGTTTCCTTCCGATATGAATACATAATTTTTTCCTTCAAAGTCTACGATACTTTCTTCAGGCAGAGCGTGCCCCAACGTAGCCGTTGTTTGTATTTCAGCATTCATGTATACACCAGGTATCATATTCTGATCATATTTGTCCAAATGACAATGCACATCTGTCATGCCGGAGGGATCGACATCTTTGCCGATCAAATGGATTTTTCCATTGTACTTTTTACTTGGGTTAGCATTGGAGTACGCCAATAGAAGCTGTCCAGGGCGAAGCTGTTCAAGATCCTTTTCATAGACTTTGAGGTTCAGATGGATATCCGTTGGATTGATCAATTCGAAGAGGATATCTGAAGGATTCACATATTTCCCGATGTTGACATTAACCTTGCTCACATAGCCATCTATAGTGCTGTATACGGGAGCACTTTTTCGAATATTTTCAGCAGAAACTGTACTGGGCTGAATATGTATGAGCTCTAGCTGTTTTGCAATGGCATTCATTATAATCTGTTGACTGTTCATTTCGGCCTGAGCTTGCTGCATTACTTTATCGCTACTCGCCTGATTCTGGTTGAGTTCCTTTTGACGTCTGAAGTCAAGCTGGGCAAAATGTAACTTTGATTGGGCCGAGAGATAATCTTGCTGAAGCTGCACAAACTGTGGATTTTCCACAACTGCTATAACATCTCCTTTTGAAACCTTCATACCAGGAAGCAGCTTGGTACTTTTTAAGTATCCTCCTAAAGGAATGCTTACCGACACGAAGTTTTGAGGCGGAACATCTATTTTTCCATTGACTTTTAAGATGTTGGTTATCGGTTCGTCCGCAAGCGTTACTATTTCTAAATGCACATTTCGCAACTGGGCATCTGTTAGCGAAACCAGGTTTTCGTCTTTGGGGCCTGGTGGCGTGGAGGCTGCACTTTCCATATTTCGATGGCAGGAAATACAGAGTACAGCCAACACATAAACCATATAGTGGGATAAAAGATTTTTCGTTTTCATTTTTATCGATTTATCATAATGTAATGAAGCAGAATGGCATTTTCATTGAGCTGCCACAACGCATCCGTATAATTACTTTTCAGTAGGATTGCTTGGTTGACCAAAGTGACAAATTCGAGATAATCTATGGCGCCGTTTGAGAATTTTTTCTGTACAGTTTCAAAGACTATTTCAGCATTCTTGAGTCCTTCGGTTTCATATTGATCGACAATATCGAGACTGGTCTGATAGCGTTGAGAAAGCTCTTGTACTCTTTTTTTAAGCTCAAATTGTGCATTTTGCAATTCGTCGCTGGCGATGGTTTCCGCTAGACGTGCAGTCTCGATCCGAGCTCTCTGTCCTTTGGAAAATACCGGTACGGCAACACCTAACTGTACAGAATGGAATCGCGGACTTGCGTCGTAGGTCCTGTTATCTGGACCGGTACCTTTAAAACTATTTAGATTATAGCCTAATAGCAACTCGGGGAGCAATTTAGATTTTTCAACCCTTGTTGCTTGTTCCGAGACTATTTTTTCTTGTTCCAATACCTTGAGCAAAGGATGATCGGCTATTGATAACTGACGAAATTCGATCTTTTCCATAGAACTTAGGGTGTAGGTCTCTTCCGTATTTAGCAGCCACTGGAATTGCAATTGAAGTCCCTTTATCTCATCACGTACCTGTCTCAATTGGATCGTGATAGCTGCTTTTTGATTCTTCGCGGTTACACTTTCAAGGGCATCACTTTCACCTGCTTTTTGACGTAGAATGGTTTTGTCGAGAAAGCTGCTATACAATGACAGTGCTTTAGTCAAAAGCTGTTCCTTTTGTTGCCAATACAGTATGTTGTAATAGGTAAGACTGACAGCCTTTTTAAGCTCAAACTCTTTGAGAGAGACTTGTAGTTGACTTCTTTTCCATTCTTCGGTATAGCGGGCCCGTTGCCTTTTGTAGACCGCAGGAAAACCAAAACGTTGACTGATACTGACCTTTGTATCCTGATAGGCGCTATTGATCTGGCCATAATCCAAACTGATATCCATCTGCGGAATATCGGCAGTGGATGACCCTATTAGCGCTTTGGCATAGGCAGCTCTTAGTTTTTCAATTTTTATGTTACGGTTGTTTTGGAGAGCGAGTTCAATAGATTGATCCAAAGTAACCACAGTCTGTGCTGTTGAATTGTTTGTTGTTAAAAAAATAAATGCAATCAAAAGAGGTGCAACATGTCGTCCTTTTAATTTATTGAGTTTAAATCCCCGTTCTATAGTTACATAAAGCAAAGGGAGAACGAATAATGTTAATAACGTTGCTATAAGCAGGCCACCAATGACAACAGTTGCCAATGGGCGTTGTACCTCAGCTCCAGCGCCATTGCTCAGTGCCATGGGGATAAACCCCAGTGAGGCAACCGATGCGGTCATCAAAACGGGGCGCAAACGATTTTCTCCGCCATCGACAACAATGCGTACAATATTGCGGATGCCACTTTTTTGAAGCCTGTTAAATTCGGAGATCAATACGATACCATTGAGGACAGCCACGCCAAATAAGGCTATAAATCCAACCCCGGCACTGATACTAAAAGGCATTCCCCTTAGTGCCAACAGGAAAACCCCACCTATAATCGATAATGGGATGGCACTATAGATCAATAAACTTTCTTTAACAGATTTAAACGCAAGGAATAGAAGTATAAAGATTAAGGCTAAAGCAATAGGGACAGCAATCAGGAGGCGTTGTTTGGCATTATTGAGATTTTCAAAAGAACCGCCATATTTGATGGAGTATCCTGTTGGAAGTTTGATTTCCTTATCAATTTTAGCTTGTAGTTCATGGACGATACTTTGTACGTCGCGGTCTTTGATATTAAATCCGACGACAATCCGGCGTTGTGCATTTTCACGTTGGATCTGATTTGGCCCTTGCTCAATGGCCACACGTGCCAATTGGGAAAGTGGAATTTGGTTGCCCGTAGGCGTGGGGATTAAAAGGTTACGGATATCGGTAATATTCTTTCGGTCCTTGGCGGCTAGGCGGACGACCATGTCAAAGCGTTTCTCTCCTTCGAATACCAGACCTGTACTCTGTCCAGCAAAAGCAGCATTTATGGTTCTATTTACGTCAGTAATGGAGAGTCGATGCTGGGCGATCATTGGACGGTTATAGGTTATGACGACTTGTGGAAGTCCGCCAATAGGTTCGACGTAAAGATTTTGGGCTCCTTGGACCGTTTCAATGATTTTACCTATTTGCTGTGCATGTAAGGCCAGAGAATCGAGGTTGTCTCCAAATATTTTGAGGACAACATCTTGCCGCGCCCCCGTCATCAGTTCGTTGAACCGCATTTGGACGGGGTACTGAAAGCCGGCCGTAATACCGGGTACATCCGTCAAGGCGATACTCATTTTTGAAGCAAGTTCTGGAAATGTATGGGCCGAAGTCCATTCTTTTTTGTCTTTTAGGATAACCATCATGTCTGATGCTTCCATTGGCATAGGATCGGTTGGCACCTCGCCGCTGCCAATTTTGGTGACTACTTTTTCGACCTCAGGAAATCTGCTTTTCAGAATATGGGCAGCCTTTTGAGTGCTTTCAATGGTCGTAGTCAGGTTACTGCCCGGAAGAACCCGCGTGTCGACTGCAAAATCTCCTTCTTCAAGTGAAGGAATAAATTCCCCGCCGAGGTGACTTAGTGTAACTACGGCAAGTATAAAAAGCGAGATAACCAATGCAAGAATAGTCTTTGGAAGTCGGAGTACTTTGAGTAATACATGGACATAAAATTTTTCAAGTCTTTTCATCAGCCGATCCGAAAGAGAAGGTTTGCTATTTCTCGCACGAAGTAATATTGAACTCATCATCGGTATATAGGTGAGCGATAAAAGGAACGCGCCTAATAAAGCAAATGCAACTGTTTCGGCCATGGGTTTGAACATTTTACCTTCGATTCCTTCCAATGTTAAGATGGGGAGGTAAACGATCAGGATAATGATCTGTCCAAAAACAGCACTGTTCATCATACGACCGGCTGATGCTGTCACCATATCATCCATTTCAGAAGCGGGCACCTTGAGCAATTCTTTGAATCGTTGCTGCTGCATAAGCTGATGCATCACAGACTCGACAATAATGACAGCCCCATCAATGATTAATCCGAAATCGAGTGCACCGAGACTCATCAGGTTACCACTCACTCCAAAGAGGTTCATCATGCAGATTGCAAATAGCATGGCTAAGGGAATGACGGAGGCCACGAGCAATCCAGCCCGTATATTGCCTAGGAAGAGTACTAGTACAAAGACGACAATTAATGCTCCTTCCAAGAGATTTGTCTGCACCGTACTGATGGCATTATTGACCATTTTGGTACGATCAAGAAAAGGTTCAATAAGGACACCTTTAGGCAATGTTTTTCGGATTTCCTCTACTTTGGCCTTTACATCTGCAATGACTTGGCTGCTATTGGCGCCTTTTAGCATCATCACGACGGCTCCAGCAACTTCACCATTGTCGTTGTAGGTCATCGCGCCATAGCGGGTTGCATAGCCAGGTTGTACTTGAGCAATGTCCCGAATGAAAATCGGTAGGTCGTTATGCTTACCCGCAATCGCAATATTTTGGATGTCGTCAATGTTGCCGACCAGTCCTTCGCTTCGGATATAAAGGACTGTTGGTCCTTTCTCAATGTATGCGCCGCCGGTGTTTTGGTTATTGGCATTTAGTGCGTCAAAGACATCGTTGATTGTAATCCCATAGGCATTGAGTCTGTCAGGGCTGACAGCGATCTCATATTGTTTCAGCTTTCCTCCGAAACTACTGACTTCAGCTACGCCTTTGACGCCTAGCAGCTGCCTTCTGACAATCCAATCTTGGATAGTACGCAGTTCGGTTACATTATACTTGTGCTCGTATCCCGGCTGGGGTCGAACGACATATTGATAAATTTCTCCAAGACCTGTAGAAATAGGGCCCAGCTGGGGAGAACCTATGCCTGGAGGAATTTCTTGCTGTACCTGTTGCAGACGTTCAGCGACTTGTTGCCGGGCCCAATAGACATCAATGTTGTCATCGAAGACAATGGTTACAAGGGATAGCCCAAATCGCGAAAAACTCCGGATTTCCTGTAATCCAGAAATATTACTGTTGACCTGTTCGATTGGAAAGGTGATTAATCGTTCAATATCCGTTGCACCAAAAGAAGGGGCAATAGTGATGACCTGCACCTGATTGTTGGTAATATCAGGTACAGCATCAATAGGAAGTTTGGTCACCTGATATGTGCCTATCCCGATTAATGCCAACATCAGTAGTGCTACAATGAGTTTGTTCTTTACAGAGAACTCAATGATTTTCGTAAGCATAATAAATAGATTCTGTTAAATCGTAAAATAATAGCGGAAGACTTCAGCCAAGCGTAGAATCGCAGCGATAAAAAAGGATGGAATTGTGACATGACAAAACTTAAACTTTTACTGACGTGAAAGTTATGGTCGGGTGGAAGTCTTCAACCGAAATAATAAGAAGTATGATGTATTAACAGAATTTGGGCGGCTGCCAAATGGAAGTTATGAATGTATCCTCTATAAACTGATCATTCCAAACAGCGGTATTGTTATTTTTTTCGGGTAAGGATCTATTTTTAATTTTGATAGCAGCAATTTGGGGGCACACAAAAACAGCGTTGTATGAGGTTGTATGCATCATAAAGGGAAGTTTTTGATCTTTCTCATAGTCATCGTCATGTGGGTGATTCTCTAGGTGGTACCCATTGTAGTGTACGTTCAGAAAATCGACGACAGAGAGGCTTGGATTTTTTACTTTGTGCTCAAAATAATGCTCAATCAACAACGGAAATCTCAATAATTGTGAAATTTCGGTTGCCGACGCGATGTAAATCGTCAAGAAGCATATAGCCAGCAGCTTTTTCATCCTAAACAAAGCTATAAAAAAATACCATCCACTGTCGATTACTTCCAAAAGTTTTTTGACTTTTTTTTTCGGGATTCCACATTTTTAACTGGAAAGGTACAGCGAACAACATCCAGCGAGCGATTTATGGAAGCTGATCGAGAAGAAATTCGAAAGTATACTTCGGTTTATATCCAAGTAATTGCATTGCTTTATCACTGCGGTACACTCTATCTATCGATGCAGGGAAACTCCAGCCTTTCTGTCGGTATATTTCAATTGCTTTTGGAACACGTGTAGCAATAACATTCAATGGATTGAATTTTAGTTCAATTAGATCTTCAATTTCAAAAGGTGAACCGCTCGAAATATTAAAAATCTGAAACGATGTGAAGTCGGTCTCAATACCGAGTCGAAGGGCTTCAGCGCCATCTCTTTGATCCAGTCCCCGATACAAACGATGGTTTAGCATGAGGTTATCGGGTTCTGGAAGAAATCTGCCAACTCGATAAACGCTGGTCATGAGCTGTTCTTTTTCGAAAAAGTCTCTACAGAGCTCTTCACAGGCCTGTTTAGTAATGTCATAAATATCACGGGGTTGTATTGTAAGTTCTTCTGTTACCCATACCGCTTTTTCCGAATCGACAAGAGCCTTTCCGTATATGGAGGTTGTAGAGGTAAAAAGAAAACGTTTTACTCCGTTCTTTACACAGGCATTTAACAGATTTAATGTTCCTGTTATATTGGTATCTATAAAACTTTGCCGGCTATAATTCAAATCCATATGTCTACCATGCAGTGCTGCCGTATGAACAATGGCATCATAATTACGTGCGAATTCAACCACTGCCTCAGTTTGCTGTATATCTAAAAAATGTTCGGTGGTGTCACTTGCTAATAAATCAATTCCTGTAACATTATGCCCTGCCCGACGGAGATTCCGAACTGTTATACTTCCCAATTTCCCCGAAGATCCTGTTACCAATATGCGCATATAGACAAAATAAAGCAAAATTTGCAGGTTTTGGTATTCCATTAATAAAAAAGAGCTGAAAGATGAAACATTAAAATATTAATCAAACTTTTCAACGTTCTGCAGCGTTTTATTGAAAAACAAATAAAATGATTGCTGAACCTTAAAAAATTGACTAACCTGTGAACGATATGTGCTAAAGCATAGTCACAGCCATAACAGGTTGCTTAAGGCTAGGTATAAATTTTATAATTCTTTTAACGTATTTGTTGATCAAAATTTATTTCGAATGACTAAAAATACCCCACAAAAGGTAAATGACCATCTTGCTAATGAACGAACTTTCCTTGCTTGGATCCGGACGAGCCTAGGGATTATGGGATTCGGTTTTGTGGTTGTTAAATTTTCATTATTTATTCGTCAGATTGAGCTCATTTTAAAAAAAGATGTAGTTGCAGGCTCACAGCATGAACATTCTGGCGCTGTTGGCGTTTCCATTGTAGTCATAGGTGCATTGACAGTTATTGTCGCTTTCTTTAAATATCGTAAAACGAACAAACAAATTGAAGCGGAAAACTTTACTCAAACTTCAAATAGCATCTCGATTGTGGCTGTGTTAATTTTTGTCATAGGTATTATTCTGAGCTGGTATCTTATCGATGGTCTTTAAGGAGAAAGCGTTAGATCTAGTTCGCGCTGGAATGATTATTCACGCTAACTAGATCTAAATTGACCGTGCATTCGCTATTTACGGGTACGGGCAAAATATATTATTGCGATGTACACTGCGCGACCGTTATTTGCTTTATTGCGCTACGTTTTTCTAGAAACTGTCGTAGGGCGATCATCAAAAAAGCAAGAAAACCAAAGCCCATCGTAAGCCATGGCGAAAATTCTACACCTTTCGAAACGATAATCCAGCCACCTACGGTAGTTCCCAAGGTTACCCCAAGATTGCCAAATGAAGTCGCTAGACTATTGGCAAATTCTAGCGCCTCGGGTGCAGAGGAAATCATATAGGTAGATGCGTTTAAGAAGCTAGGAGAATAAAGAAATCCCCACAAGGCAATCGTACAGACCGTGGCGAATAGATTGCCATCGGAAAAATACAGTAGTAAGGGGATAATAAGTGTACCCGATAAGAAAAAGGCCGTGGTAAACGTAATATTTCGGTTGAGCATTTTCCCTGCAACCCAGTTAGCAATGACTCCGATAATACCAAATACAAATAACATATAACTAACCATGGTACTGTCCATATTCTTTGCTTTGTTTAAATACTCGGCGAAGTAACTATAGGTAGAAAACCAAGCTGATACCATAAAGAAATTCATGGCGGTGCTGACCAAAAAGATGGGCTTGGTTAATATTTTCATTTGACTTCCATAGGTTTTTTTTTTCTTTCACGGGCAACGGAGGAATGGTAAGATAGATCGCCAATAGCGCGATTATACTGACAACTGCCTGTATTGTGAAAGAATATGTCCAGGAAGAGAGACTGGCAATGTAGGTGGCGAAGGGGACGGTTGTTACCATGGCTATCGCAACACCACTGAAAACAATACTCATAAGCTCATTTTCATTTTGTTTCCCCCCTTTTAAAATGGCGACAGACAATGCTGTTGCAATATAGACAGGTTGGAGAAAGGCCGGAAGAATTCTTACAATAAGCAGTAACCAAAAAGGAGGGGATAATGAAGAGACAATCGCTGTGACTAAGAAAATAGCGATGGCAGTTAACATGACTTTCTTGCGGTCGAATCCCGAAGCGAGTAATGTCATAAATGGCCCAGTTATCGCAATGATCAAAGCAAAAGCACTCAATAAATAACCTGCTTTATCGATACTGATATGATAATGATCGGCTAGTTGCGGTAAGATGCCAATAATGCCAAATTCTGTTGTGATTACTGCGAGAAAACCCAAAGCGCCTATATATGCGTATTTTTTCATAAATAAAAACTGTTGTGTATGATTAATTATACGAGCAAATGTAAAGGCAAATACTTGCTTCTGGGTGTCAAGCAGCTATTTGTGTGTTACTAACAAATTTGTAAGTAATGGAAAAAGAAATTGTTATATTGGTCGGCTTGTGGCGAACCCAAGGAAGGAAGAGAATGTTGTTTGATGTATAGCGCTTAAAGTCTGACTAATTGCTTCCATGATGGATTTTATACCTTATTTCCTGTAAGGCTACTAAACTTATTGCCAAGTTTGTCCTTATAAAAATCGCCTTCCTTCTTAAAGCTTCTTGCATCTACTTCTTCAAGCAACTGTTTTTTATAAAACACATTTTTTGTGTCTTTTCCAAAATCATTGCCCAAGGGTATAAATGTTTTTACATCGGCACCTGGGATTATTTCCTCATTATAGAACACGTGACTTTTGTCTTTTGAATAGGAGTTGCTTCCGTAAGAGTCAATTTCTTCATCAATAGGATATAATTTAAAAGAGGGGGCATCAACATGCGCATATTTAAAATCTTTTCCTCTGAATAGGATAGTTTTATTGTCGATATTGATATGGTCCTGATCAAGCACACGAATTTTGTGAATGGTGTTAAATGGCCTCTTTACAACAGCTA
Organism: Sphingobacterium multivorum; assembly: GCF_039511225.1. NCBI lineage: Bacteria > Pseudomonadati > Bacteroidota > Sphingobacteriia > Sphingobacteriales > Sphingobacteriaceae > Sphingobacterium > Sphingobacterium multivorum. The sequence continues at coordinate 4,474,506 of NZ_CP154261.1, read as the reverse complement.
ACCCCTGTTGAAATGGCGGATAATAAATCGTGTCATAAATTTTTATGTAATATTTGTTAATCGCTTCAACGTTTCCGGTATTGGCTAAAATTGCCTTAAAAGTACCGATATTAGGTGAAATATATACGGAGTCTTTATCCTTTAGAAAGTAATCGTTGATGAACGAAAAGGTGTTCCTGTCGACTTTTATGGGATCATTCGAATAGAAGTAATGATCCTTGTCGCGTGCCCAGTTTATATGACCCGCAACCGCTTCATATGTCTTCGGATCTGCGCCTTCGATAATATGGAAGCCCAGTACCTGATCAATATAATAAACGTGAAAACGATCTTTTGGAATCTGCTGGTCAACATAAAAGGAACTTTTGTCCACAAGTTTTTGGGGCATCCCACGAAAATAGACCGCATTTTTATCTTTGGCGATATCTTCTGACAGGACTTCAAACGATTTGGCGTCAGCCTGCATTTGTGAAATACCCAAGCTAAACCAATTTCCATTCTGACAATAAGCGATCTGCCCTTTCGAATCAATAAAATAGGAACCCGATTTTTGTTTATTGACGGGTTGGCCAATATTTCGACAAGAGATAAGAAAACAAGAAAAAATACAAGCTACAAAAAAAGCACGTTTTTTAATTTTTGTAATGCAGATATGTGCTAACATATTCTTTTTTTAATTAGTTATTACCAATTATTTATGAGGGTAATTGCATAAAACTTGCCCCAATAACCTTTAATGAGTTGTCAATGCGTTTCCAGGTTCTAAAATACCGGAATTTTCCTTCGAGTGGTGCCCCCATAACCTGACCTTTGGCCGTCATCGTAACGACTGAAAGTGCGGTATCTCCCACGAGCTTGATCGCATCGATTTCTGTTGTGGCTTGTTCAATAATCATTGCCTTTGACCTATGCGCATTTAGATCCATTTCTTTTGTTAGCATTTGGCCATCTGGCGCAATTGCTAACAGGCTATCGTACAGAAGGAGGTCAAGAGCATCTACATCACTTGCTAGCTGAGCCGCAAAAAGCTGATTCTCAGCTTCGACAATGTCTTCTTTTGTTATTTTGTCCATAGTTAAATCTGATGATTACCATCTTTGTTTTAAGTGTTTATTATTTTAAAAATACTAAATCATTGTTGAGCTTTCGCCATTTGACAATTTCTTTTTTGCGCGCTATGTTCCACGAGAACAGTAACTGTTTAAGTTCCTTATGACAATTTGAGATAATTAATTACACCTTCTTTTAGCTCCTTATTTATTTGGTGTAGGTAGCTTTTTAGCCAGATATTTTCATAGTCTGCACGCTGTTAGTACTATACGGAGAAAAGCGGCAAAAAAAAAAAGGTTACTGGTTCATGCTTCTCGTGTCGGTTGCAGTAATATAATTTTCAGGGGATATAGTTGTAGCTGTTTAGCTACATGGGTGATTGGTTATGGCATTATTTCTGTCTTCGAAATTTTTGGATAATGGGAGAGTTTTATTGAAGGTAGGGTCGAAAATATTTTAATTTATGATGTTCTTTTACAGCGCGTGTGTTACGTTACAATGGATTGTTTTATATTTTGAGTTACGAATTTGTAGCATGTTGTAGTCGATTTGTTGTCATTCTAGTGTGTTTTTGTGGTCAAATTGAAGCCTTTTAACCCTTGATTAAGTTTTGAATTTTTGGCTTATTTGTTTGAGAAAGATTTCAGCCATAAATCAACTGCCAATGAAAGGTTCCTGCCGAAAAGTAACAAGATACAGATGCTCAATTAGTTGTTGTACACCACTTATCGGTCGTTTACATTGATCAAAAGCTGTTATATGAATCTTATTTGAAATCAAGAAACTAATAATTAAAGGTCTTATCATGGTAAAGGGTTTATTTTTTAATCAAAAAATTTCTAGAGATATTACAAGGTCAGGATATATTCCAGTATATGCCATAAAGATGAAAAAAAAGCTCTTTTATTCGTTGGAAAAGACATATTTAAGTAAAGGATATGTTACGCCGTTATTGCATGTGACCTACCAATGGAGAACGAAAGGATTGTTAGGAAGTGGCGCCAAGGATATTCAATTAAGTCAAAATGGACAGGGAACTGAAATTGTTGAAGTGTTGAACACAATTGAAAGAGATCTTAAACATCGACAATATCATAGTATATTTTGGGGAAGCATGAGTGTCATCCTATTTCTTATGATTCTTACGTTAAGTTTCTTCTTCAGAATAAAATATAAAGCTCAGACAGATGAATGTATAAAACTAAGAATACGGAATGATGATTTAGAAAACCGACTAAATGCTGAGCTTGACTATCAAAAAGACGATCGGATGAAATTGCTTTCTCAAATACAAGTACTACAATCACAAAATGAACAGATGCAAAAGGCTGCTCTTTTTGATGCATTGCAGATCGAACGCAAAAATAAACTCCTTGATCATTTGAAGGTCGTACTCGTAGAAACTGAGGGCAATGAACATGCTGGTGTATTTGAACGGATGATAAAAGATGAACTGCGATTTGATGAAGTAACGGGACAACCTATTCGCGAATTTCAAACCATCAACCCTGATTTTTTTCTAAAGCTAAGAATGCTGTCTGAAAACAAGATCACTGCACTCGAATTAAAGCATTGCGCATACATGTACCTGCAGCACAGTACACTTGATATTGCGACTGCATTTCATATTGAACCCAAAAGTGTTCGTGTGACGAAGTATCGAATAAAACAAAAGCTGAAATTAGAAAAACAGGTGGATCTCGAAGCCTATTTGCAAAGTCTAGTTTAGACCGAGATGATAAGCTGTGATTTATTTTTTAGGGCACATTTTTTATTGCTTTCCGCTGAAGCCGATAGGTTGTTTATTTGGGTTAATTTGTTTGATTTTATGTTTTGTATTTTTCTTTACGTTTTTATCTATTTGTTTTATAGTTTGTTATATTCTGAGGTGGACTACGTTTGTATCGCATTATACCGTATTCTTCTGTTTTACTTGGTTGATTATTAGGTTGTTGTGTCTTGTGTGGTCAAATTGTAGTCACATTTGTGGTCAAAATGTAATCTTTGTTTTTAAATAATTTTCTTCTTCCGTGTGTAAGTTTGCGTAAATGTTGTTGGTAATGTTGTTTAGGTCATTTTTAGGCTTAACTCAATTAAGTATCGACTTAATTAAACCAAATTTTAAAAAAAAATGAAAAAAGAAAAGAAAATCTACGAAGCACCTACTATGGAGGTGCAAACAATTGAGCTGGAACAAGGGATTGCTGCCGGTTCGGGCGGTACGGGAACTCCAAATCCTGGTGTTGGCGATTGGGGAAATGGTTCTGGAGGCGAAGGAAACGGTGATTTATAAACTAACATCTATTTATTTAAATTAACAATTTTATGAAAATATCACGTTTAAAGCGTTTAAGTTGGAGCGTTACATCTATTGCCTTATTGTTGGGAAGTACAGTTACATTCTTTGGATGTTCTAAGGAAGACGGTCGTATTGATCAGACTGAGGAAGGGACAAAACTGGATGGTACGAAGCTGGTTCTCAAAGTATCGGGCATAGATGAGACACAGCAGACAGCATCTATCAAAGGTAAAGCCAGTACAAATTCGACCAATTTGAATGGTCCAAAACTGTTGGAGTTTCCAGAATTTGACGCATTGATTGAAGTAGATAATAATATTCCATTTAAGGCGGCCCAGTTTACAACCAAGGCCGCAGCAGCATCTGCACAAGGGGCACGTGCCGCCGCGATGGACAATGGCATTACTTATCGTTTATTCTTGTTTTCACAAGACGGCAGCCAATTGATATCATCTACCCAATTTACAACAGGTAGCCAAGGAGCAATTGATGTAACGCAAGGCCAAACCTATAAATGGGTAGCTTTATCTTACAATAATGGTGAAGATATCCCTAACATAAATACGGGCAATACAACCATTGCGCTTCCAGCGGGAAAAGATGTGTTGTATGCAATGGGTGAGGTTGCTGTACCCACGGGGAGTGCAAATGTGAATGTTCCGATCAACATTCTATTTAAACATAAATTTGCCCGCTTGGGGGTAGAACTAAATTCGATGGGGATGTTCGCTAATATGACGGGGGCTAAGGTAGAGATCGCAGGAATAAAAACTGCCACAATCGATGTTGTTAACGGTACACTTTCAAACTTAATTTCTGCCGATCAAGAAATAGCCTTTTCAAGTTTTGCGGATATTGACCCGGCTTACCAAGATGCAAAAATCGCTTATGTGTATACTGCGGACCCGGCAGCGGTGTCTGGTGGGATAAAAGTAAATGTTTCAAACTTGGCTTTGAAAATAGATGATAATTCAACGCGCCAATTCTCATCGACTCCAGCGAATTTTGCGTTCAATATTACACCAGTATTAGGAAACAGCCATCGTTTATTGGTCAATTTGTTAGAATCACCTTTAACTGTCGACGGGGTAAGATGGGCGAGACAGAATATTTATTATCAGGCAGGACATAATCCCTATCGTTTTCACCATACCTATGCGCATTCAAATGCCAGAAATACCTACTTTTCATTCAAAGGGCTAGTGCCAGATCGATTCGGGGTCAATAGTGATCCTTGTAACGAAGTTTACCCAAAAGGTGTGTGGCGCCAAGCCAGTGAAAGCGATTTTCGGAAGCTGACCGGCTTTTTGGGAATTGGTGGTCAGAGTCCTACATACGGGACAAGTAACGGTAGAGGTTATTTTGAATATAACGCAAGTGGAACAGCTGCACCATATCCAAATAACAAACTTCACTTTAACTTCAATGGAGGTAGTACCTCTTTCGCTGTGGTGAATGGTCTTGTACAGATCAATCTGGGCAATTTTGGAACACGCGCAGAAATCTGGACCGGTTCCTCGGGTATTAAAATTGGAGGACTACTTGGGTTGGGTGCCTGGTATTACCACGGTGAAAAAGGAATCTTCGGGAATAATAGTGCAGATCTGACAGCAAATCTACTCAACATATCTGTCATTGGTATAGATTTGATTGAGACACAGATGAAAAATGTGCGTTGTGTAAGGAATTAACATCGCGTTCTTATGATGATTAATGAGCTATTTAATTAGAATTTTGGATTTTCGTTTAAATAGCGATAAAAGCGACCTGTTTAACAGGTTGCTTTTTACAATCATAGTGACCTGTTATGTTCCCCTATCTTTAATTAAAAAAGCCCGATTGTGTACGCGATATGAGCGTAATGAATAGCCAGTTATAAAAACCAGTTTAATGAATGAAAATAATAAAGCTAGACCTCGATTTACAAAAGAAGTGAAGACGGACGTCATCAATGCAATTGTTAATGGCGAGTTGTGGCTTGAAGAAGCCATGGAAAAATATAATGTACAGGATAGGAGGACAGTCATTATCTGGCTAAGAAAATATTTGCGCGATAGTAATAAACTTACTTAATACTTTGTTATGTCAAATATTGAATAGGTAGCGGATAGCATATTTAACAATTTGATAATACCTGATTCTTAACTTCGCGAAACAGCTTAGTCAGATTAAGGACGTGAATTATATTATTATTGTAGGGGCCACCCAGGCATTATTGGCATTGGGTGTTTTATTAAAGAATAGAAAAAATAATGGACAGCATGATAATATTCTTTCTTACTTATTAGCCTCCATATTTTTGCATTTGGCAATCAGTTTTGCTCTGAATGTTTTTTGGCCCCATTCAAAAATCCACCAACAGTTTAATACATTTATTGCTTTAGCTTATCCAGGGTTACTATGGTGTTATGTGCGCTATCTTGGACATCGCGGGAAACCCATTGATGTTCTCCTTGCTATGCTTCCGTCTATAGGTGCTTCAATCGGTTATTTTTGGATTGCTGCTTATGTAATTAAGAATGCTGGGGAGCTACCGCCATTTATAAGAAAATACAATTCGACTTCAGGTTATGCATATACGATATTATATATTGCTTACCCTTTAAAGATTTTGGCTCAGATAAAGTCGATATCGGTGTTCTGGAAATTGGAAAAAGGGATGGTTAGGTTGGCTGCATTTTTACTCTTACTAATAGGTCTTGCATTTCTTATCATCACGATCTGGACTCAGCTGTTTGATGTAACCCCTTATTTTTCTTTTATCCATTTGTGGCTTCGCGTCGTTATCTATTTGATATTGTCGATTATCTGTATCTCGATTATTTATGTAAAAATAAGCTCTTTCCTCTATGTCCATGTTTATCAGCTGGAGGAAGCCAAGGAACAGCTATCTGTCAATAATGAGAAAGAACCGATCGGTGTCGAAAGTAAAAAACAGCGCTCTTTACCTGTGGAGGAAAATGAAAAGAATAGCAGCTTGGACTATGCAGGTATTTTGGCTAAGGTAGAGTATTTGATGTCCAATCATAAAGTTTTTTTGGATCCCGATCTGACATTGGAAAGTCTAGCGGCAAAAGCGGATGTATCGCGCCATCACCTTTCAGAAACCTTAAATCAATACAAAGAAAAGTCTTTTTATCAGTATATCAATGAATATAGGATTAAGGAGGTGGTGATGCTGATGGATAAGTGCAGAAAGAAAGGCGAAAGTATTCATATTCTCTCGTTAGCATTTCAGGCCGGCTTCCATTCCAAATCTTCATTTAATCAATATTTTAAAAGAGTCCAGGGTTGCACCCCATCGGCCTATCTCAAGGACGCAGCGCATTTCAATCTACTCAAGGCCTAATGGCTTACTGCAGCATTTCCGAGTTACGTTTACTTTTCTCTATGGAAAAGGCGTATTTCTACGTCGTTAACCCGGTGCCAATTTATCGATAACCTAAGCTTAATACAAAATTAATTTTTGTAAATAACATATATACAGTTTGTTGTGTTGTTTGTCGTAAGCGATAGGTACTTCTTTATCGAGGAAGACGATCTGTAGTTTATGAAACATCAATTTCGTATCAAATAACAAAAATTGATTACATGATATGAAAAGGACGTTACTCTTTTTGATTGTGTTGATGCCTTTTTTTATACAGGCACAACAAATTACGGGAACTGTTACTTCAACTATTGATGAAGTATTGCCCGGAGCAACAGTACAAGTTGGAACGCTGGCGGCACAAACCAATTTAGATGGTAAATTTACATTGATTTTAAAAGAAGAGGGACATATTAGGCTTTCTATTTTCTACACGGGCTATCAGGTGTTCACACTTGATACAGTAGTTTCCCAAGAAGGGATCCATTTAGGGAATATTAAATTGGTGCCTTCCAATAATAGTCTCGGTGAAGTTGTTGTTGTTGGTTCTTCTGCGGGTTCTCAAGTCAAAGCATTGAACATCAAGAAAGGGGCAAATGCCATTATGGAAGTGTTGGCGGCAGATGCCATTGGTAAATTGCCCGATCGAAATGCCGCCGAAGCTGTACAACGTATTCAAGGGGTCTCCATTGAGCGGGATCAAGGAGAAGGACGCTATGTTTCCGTACGGGGTACACCAACCCAGTGGAGCGCTTCGTTGTTAAATGGAAATAGACTTCCTTCAGCTAGTCTTGATTATGCTGATAGGAGAATTCAGATGGATATTTTCCCATCGGAAATGATTCAATATGTACAATTGTCAAAAGCTATTACTCCCGATATGGAAGGAGATGCTATTGGTGGATCCATCAATTTTATTACCAAAGCGGCCCCTCTTAAACGTACACTCAACATCAATGCCGCTAGTGGATATAATGGGCAATCTCAACGAGGTTCATACAATGGTTCTGTCCTTTTTGGAGATCGTATTGCCAAAGGTAAATTAGGGTACATTCTTTCTGCAGTAATCTGGGACCGAACAGCTGCCCAAGATCGATACAATCTAAACTATGATTTTGGAAACAGGGATAAGCACCAAGCTTTTTCCATTACAGATCTTCAACTGCGCGATTATATTGCCCATAGGCGTACTGTTGGGTTTAATGGAGGGCTGGAATATGCCTTCAACGAGAAACACAAAATTATGGTCAAGGGCTTATATAGTGAATATCTAGATGCTCAGCGTGTGCGGGAAAACTATTTCTATTTTAATACTAAGACAGCAACGATTACAACAAGGACGGCAGATTATCATACCAATCTGTATTCCGGAGAGCTGAGCGGGCAGTCTGTTTTTTCAGAAAAATTGGGCTTGGACTGGGCACTTAGTGTCGATCAATCTTCATTTAAATTTAAGGATCCCGACTACTACCCGATGGCTACTTTCTCCCAGAAGGTGTCCTACGAAGGCATGGCTACAGATGGAAAGAAATACTTGGCGATGGATTCACCCGACGGAGTAGGGGACAATATTGATCGAATCCTGCCACATCTTTCACCTTCCTCTCCAATTAGTGCAGAGGCTATGAAGTTGACACAAGTCGTCAATATTAGAAGTAAAAACGAGGAGAGCAACAAACGTGCTGGTGTCAATTTAAAATATACACCGAGCAATTCATTGACCGTTAAATTTGGTGGCAAATTTATTCACAAAGACAAGAAGGTAGAGAATCCGTATAGTATTTATGTGGCCGGTGTCTCAGGACCTGCTCCGAGCTTAGCTCGTTTAGGGACTGAATCCTATCCGTATCGTGGCGGTTTTTTGACGGAAATAGGATCACCTTATAACAATGTACTCATTGACCAGATTTCCATGGAATCCGTAAAGCAGCTTGCTTCACCAGCAGGAATTGCAGATAACAAGTTGTACCCCTTCCGAGTCGATTCCGCTACAAATGCCTCCGGAGCGGCCAACTATTACAGCGGAAGGGAAAATGTCTACGCTATTTATGGCTCCGCGGAGTACAAACTGACTGAGCAGTTTACCCTTATTGCTGGTTTACGAAACGAATATAACAAAGTCACTTTTTCGGGTAACAAAGTATCAACGCTTGCCGATAAATCTACGCATGTTGAAGCTATCAATCAGGACAATAGCTACAATGCCTTTCTGCCTATGGTACATGTAAAGATCAATGCAACAAAAAACGATATTATTAGACTTGCATTCACACGAAGTTTTGCGCGCCCTGATTTTGGAAATCTCAATCCAGGTACGGTCCAGGATGATATCAATCGTGTGATCACACGCGGAAATCCTAATTTGAAACCCACTTTTGCCAGCAACTTTGATCTAATGGTCGAACATTATTTCGGTGGAATAGGCATGGTTTCAGCAGGCGCTTTTTATAAAAAGCTTTCTAACCTGATTTATTCCAATCAGTCTACGCAAAATATCAATGGTATCATGTTCAATGTCAATGAACCGGATAACCTCAAAAATGCGTGGCTCGCAGGCTTCGAAGCCGGCATATCAAAGAGGTTTACCGAATTGCCCGGAATATGGAAAGGATTTGGAATCGATGCGAATTATACGTTTACAGATTCAAAAGCTACAGTTCCGCGCTTCGACAATGGAAAATTAATGGAAGATAAGAGTACGATTCCTAAACAGGCCAAACATCTTTTCAACATTTCTCTAATCTATGAAAACAGCAAATTTATGGCTCGTATTGCCGGGAATTATAAGGGGAAATATCTTGATGCAATACGTCAAATCGCCGGACCAGAACATTACCGATGGTATTCGAGTAATTTTTCAGTAGACTTTTCTTCTTCTTACGCTATTAACGCCAAGTTTAGGCTATTTGCCGAGTTAAACAATATTACTGGTGTCCCGGTACGCTATTACCATGGTGTATACGATCGTGCTGAGCAGGCTGAATGGTATTCTGTCCGTGGTCAAATTGGTATCAGTGCAAAACTTTTTTAAAATGACAACAATGATGAAATTGAAACAAATCACTTTAACCGCAATATCCCTGCTTATAATGGGTATTGGAACGAGCTTTGGTCAACAAACCGAACTGGCAGAGCTGGACCAACTAAAGATCAACCAGATTCAAGTCCTTGGGACACACAATAGCTACGCTAAACCCGTGGATCCTCGTCTTTCGGCTTATGCAGATCCTATTTTTTCAAAGATGATGGAAAAGATGTCAACGCTATTCCCTCCAGATAAACTTAATTCCTTTAAGGAGTTTCACCCTAATGCGATGTCCATGAGTGAAGGATTAAAGTACGACCATCCACCTTTCGATGTGCAACTTGATAGTGGAATCCGTAGTTTAGAAATGGATGTATATTATGACCCTACTGGACATCGCTTTGATAAACCTGCGGGCTATGAGCTACTCAATAAAATGGGGGTTTCGGATCTTGCTCCGTATCAAAAAGAGGATTTGGAAAAGCCTGGTTTCAAGATGCTTCATATTGCTGATTTTGATTTTCGATCACATTATGCGACATTCCGTGCTGGTCTTACAGCGCTACGGGAATGGTCTGAAAAGAATCCCGGACATCTCCCTATTTTTATTATGGTCGAGGCCAAAGACAAAGGGATTCCGATTTTTCCTAATAGTGCTGAAGTACTTCCATTTGATGATAAGGCTTTTGATCAGTTGGATGCTGAAGTTGTTGCGGTATTGGGAAGAGAAAAGCTTGTTACACCTGACGATGTACGTGGAAACTACAGCACTTTACGTGAGGCAATACGTTCTGGTCATTGGCCCACTGTTAAATCCGCTCGTGGTAAATTTATCTTCCTGCTGTTGCCGGCAACAGCAGGAATGAACCTTGAATCTGCGTATGTTAAAGATAGGCCTAATCTTGAGAAGCGTATCATGTTTGTCCAGTCGGAACCCAATGATAGTTTTGCTTCATTTATACTATTGGACAATGCTTTGGTTCGTCAGGAAGAAATTCGACGTTTGGTGAGGGAGGGGTATATCGTACGTAGTAGGTCTGATATTGAAACCTTTGAAGCAAAAATCAATGATTACAGTAGGGCTAATGCTGCTTTCAGCAGTGGAGCTCAGATCATTTCAACAGATTTTTTTCGACCTGGAAATGATTATAATACTTCTTACTATGTAAAGCTACCTAATGGTAAGGTGGCCCGTCGGAATCCGGTGAATAGCATGAAGAAAAAATCTAAGGATATGATATCTACAAAACGGTAGGTCTGTCGGTCGCTATTGCAAATACACTTGAATAAATGAACAGGTAAGGTCGTTCAGAAATTTTCTCAATGATCTTACTTGTTCACTCAAGCTTTTTCAGCAATTGAAATAATATACACGGTCGTTTTCTCTTCAAAAACGCTATTGTTGTACTTTTTTCCTTACGTTAGCCTCTTTTTACTTCTTTGGTTTAGGCAGCTCCTTAATCCATATATTCTTAAAATCTACGGGTTGACCTTCACTCTGTAAAGCGATAAATCCACTGCTGAGCAACTTACCATCGATCTTCATTTTGGGGTCATACCCATTGGCCGTTCCACCTCCAATCTGAGGTTTTGAATATTCTAGTACGGTATCTCCGTTAATGATGTGTTTGATTAACGAATCTCCCAATACAATCAATTCCCCTTTAACCCATTGATCACCATCATAGGTCTTCGAAGTAGAATTTAAACAATGTGAGGAAGCTATTTTGCCCTGATAGACCACATTGGTTCCAGGGGAACACATATTTCCTGTAGGACGGGGTTGACCATCGCTCAATCCTCCTAAAAGTTGCATTTCGACAGAAATAGGCCAGTCCTGTTCTTTCAACATTGTTCTGGGGTCCTGCGAATGAAACATCACGCCGCTGTTACGAAGCGTATAGGAGGGGGCACCTTTATGGAGCGCGCCTACAAATCGATATTCAAACTTTAAATGATAATAAGAAAAGGGTGTTTTATAATATAAATGGCCAAATTGATCATTAAAATCATCATACTGATCATATCTGACCTTAATTATTCCATCTTCGACTCTAAACGTATTTCCGTAGTTCACACCGACATCATGATGATGAATTTTAACAAACCAATCATTGATGTCTTTTCCGTCAAATAATGATTTCCAGCCAGTATTATCTCCCTGGCTTTTCATTCCTGCGCATCCTGAAAAAATAAGGCCGGTAGCTACTATGGAGTAAAGGATTCTTCGCATAACATTGATGTTTGGTTTAAAATTGGATAGCAAGATACGATATATTACACTAAATTTTACGATCTAGGAAATATCAGGGACAGTAGTAGCTCATTCCAATTAAGCGTTGGGTAGATAACAATAGGACAATTTAAACGAAGAATCAGTGTATATTTAAGCAAGTTTCGCGTCTCTTGTCAATTTACTTTTGTCAAGGTATAGCTCATTACTGAACAGGTCTGTCAATACTTTTTCAATCTCGATTTTATTGCATGTTGTAGGGTTTCGTCTCGATTTTAAATAATTTTCCGCTGTCATTTTTTTTGCTAATTGTCCTACCGTTTGCAATTCAAGCACCTTACCGGTTTTTTGTGCAAGCCAGAGTGCAAAATGCGCGAATACCAGGCCCGTTAGTCCAATTGGCCAATTAAAGTAAATACCAGCTAAGGAAGCAACATAAAAAATTGCGAGTATTAGCGTTAGCCAGAAAGGGGGGCGTAGGATGTCAAGTTTAAAGCCTAAATGTCTCTCTAGTTTTTTTACCCTTAACCGCCGACTATGTTTTGGGAAAATGTCCGTAAGTACAGTGTTTATCGTGATCGTTTTTGAATCGATTTGAGCTGTCGAAGCTATTGCCTCACGTAGCTTATAAAAAGCCTGTTGATTTGTACAGTCGCTCGAATGATCAAGTTGTATTTTATCCATGATATGATCGCAGAGCTCGCCAAACGTCGAGATATGCATAAGTTCTTTACTCCTAAACTTAATGTCAAATGATTTTTCGACTTTAACGAGCACATCGCCAATATCGTCTGGGTCTATATTTTGGAGTTCACAGTCTGTCATCACATTCGTTGTATGAATTCATTTTATTATACTAATATACTTAAAATGTTCATTTGTATACTCATGGTACTCCGCTTTGAAAAAATTAGAGCCTATTTATGAATAAAAAACGTTCAGCTGGAATGTCTACTCATTAAACCTTATTTGATTTGGAATAATCTGTTATTCCAAGTTTGTTTCCGGATGGATCGTTAAATTCAACTGCTAAACCTGTCATGATCTCAAATGGCTCGCTTAAAAATACGATCCCTTTTTCCTTAAGCCGTTCATATGTTGTCTTGACATCGGCAACGGTAAACCAAATCGTCGGTTTGGTATGTTGTACTGTACTAAGAATGATTGCAGGTTCATTGTCACCTATCTTGAAAGCCGTCATTCCCTTATCCGAAAAATCGAATTTAGTTTCTAGGCCAAGTAGATTTCCATAAAATTCCTTTGCCTTCTTGAGATTTTCTACGGGTAGAAAGAAATTGTCGTAATCCAATATTAAGCTCATTTTGTTCAGGATTTAATTTGCGATAGGTCAATACCAAATGCCGTCAATTGAGATGCTCCAAATTCAGTGATATAGAAATTTTTATCACTAGGATCTGCTTTTGCTAACCAGCCTTTTACAATCAGAGCCTCTAGTAAAAGTTGGCCGAGTTTTCCGCCGATATGTTCGTAACATAATTTTGCAGGCTTCATTTTATTGTTATTTTTCATTTTCGTCTCTTATATCAAGTTAATCGTTGATTTATAATTTCTTACCTGTAAAAGTATAAAACTTCAAGTGGAAGCTAAATGACCAAAATCATTGATTCAAGTGGCTATTTGACACAATTCAGCGAGCCAATCTTTGTGAGTAGAAAAACAAAATGTATGCAAATTTGGTATCTAGAGTAGGGATTTTATAATTTATGAGAAAAGAACAGGATAAAGAGCAGCAGGTAAAAAGTTTGTTTGGACGATTTAAAGGTGAATTAAGGGATCCTGCTTATGTAGACGTTGATTTTTTGGTTTTACTCGTGGACATCATCCGACCAAAGCATGTTCATATACTTTATCAGGTCGATATTCAATTTTTACTGGATTATCTCAATGCCGCACCGCAGGAGTTGGAAGGCTTTCAGCTTTATCTCAAAAGAATCTTGGCTGAAAAAGATTTTGATCAATTGATTTCTGATACTGGTATAATTAGTTATGCAGATTTTTTTATGAACTAAAAAAAAGAATCACCGAGCGGTATTTGCCTTTTCAACCACCAAAGTCTACTTTACAATATCTGTTAAATCAGGTTTTTTATAGACCTGGGGATGCGGACTGGGTTGCCGCGATTCCGCAACATCAGTTCGATGAGCTGTTTCGTGTATCTCAATTTGAAACGATTTACGATGACAAAACGGGTTTTGGAATGACCGAAATATTGTATGGGTTGGAACTGTTGGTTCAACGTATTACCGGGCGTGCAATGGAAACAGACGTAAACAAGATGGTACCCGAGTTTCAAAATTTTGATAGCCCATTTATTGCTATTATGCGGGAGTTTACCGAATTGAATGATCGTATTTTACAATCAGAATATAAGTTTATTTCCTCGGATGATCTTTCTTATAAACAAATCTTGGTACTTCATAAGCAATGCGAATCGTATATTGAAACGGCTTTCGATAATTCACATCGTTTTGGAATTTCCATCAAAGTGAATCAATCGCTCTTACGTATGCGGCAACAACTGGAAAGGATCCGAGAAATTTTGTCGTTTTTAGTCATCGATCATCCAGATGAAAAGAGGCAAAAGACGATTGCGCTGGGCACTACACTTATTGGTTATAATTCCCGGAAAAGCAATATTCGCAAATTGGTTGGACAGAGTACACAGCTTTTGGCCTACGAAATTACGCATCATACTGCACAGACCGGTGAGCATTATATTACCTCAAGTAAACAGGAATATTGGAAAATGTTCCGTTCAGCCTGTGGAGGAGGCCTCATTGTCGGCGTCATGTGCATCGTTAAATTATTGTTAGGTAAGATACACAGCAGTGAATTTGGTCATGCATTTCTTTACAGCATGAATTATGCGATTGGCTTTACGCTTATTTATCTCCTTGGTGCAACTTTGGCAACCAAACAGCCTGCGATGACAGCTTCTGCATTGGTGAACGCTATTGAGCAAGGGATTTCCGAACAGGGGGACAGCAAACATCGTTATTGGAAATTTGCTGAATTGTTTGCCCGATTATTTCGGTCTCAGTTTATTGCCTTTATTGGTAATGTTGTGATGGCTTTTCCGATGAGCCTTTTTCTTGTCTGGGTAATTCAACAATTGTTTCAGGTCAATATTGCGAGCGCCAAGTGGTTACATCTGGTCAATGATCTTAATCCAATAAAAACACCGCTGATCTTGCATGCGTCTATCGCCGGTATTTTTCTGTTTCTTTCCGGGATTATTGCCGGCAGTATTTCAAACCGAGACAAACACAACTCCGTGTACTACCGCATTCAAGAACATCCCCTATTGAAAAAAATATTCGGCCAGGCAAAAACAAACAAAATAGCTTCGTTTTATGAAAAAAAATGGGCTGGTATCGTATCCAATATTTGGTTTGGGATCTTTATGGGAACGACAGCCTCCGTTGGACTTTTTTTAGGTTTAAATCTAGATATAAGGCACATTACATTCGCCAGTGGGAATCTGGCATTGGGACTATTTGGTCATGGGATGCAGCTATCTACTGATATATGGATTTGGGGCATTTTAGGGATTGGTATCATAGGATTCTTTAATTTTATGGTCAGCTTTTCCCTTTCCTTACTGTTAGCGTTTCGCTCGAGGAACCTTCCATCAAAAGAATTGATTAAAATGGGAAAGGCGGTTTGGATCTATTTCAAAATAAATCCAAAACTATTTTTCTTTCCACCACAAAAAAAATAAAAATGGGAAGCTTCTTCCAGTGTTAGCTGAGCAATCTTGCTATTTTAAGGTCTGCGCAACACCTATACAGCTAGCAGAAGATGTGGCCCTATCTAGACATTGATATCACCCGAAAGATCAGGTTTATCTTCATCATCTTTTTCTTTCTGTTCGGCTTGCGCTTCCTCCCTGTCATGGGTACGATCATCTTTGATACCCGATTGATTGGTATTGGGATCTCTATCTTCTTTGGAAGTGCCCTCTTGTTGAGCTTCGGATAAGTCTGGGCTTGGCTCCCGTGGATCTGGGTTTGGAATGGCTGCGATGATAAGAACAAGCATGCCAACATGCGTTTCTTTGGTGTTTTTAGATCTGTTCATTTTAACGAGTTTTTTAAAAAAGAACATTTTTTGATCCATTATCGTTGGTTCAAATCATATTTTATTTATTGCCAGTGACAATTTCAACTATACCTTCGAGCGAGGTAAGCTTCAATTGTTGGCCGAAGTAACTCTTGTGCTCATCATCGATGTGTATTTCGTTGCCTTCCCATTCCATCGCCAATCGACTAGCCCGGATAGGTTTTATTTTAAATTCGACGTTGGTTCCATTCAATAGTCCATCGATATAGCTAATAAGTTCCTGGCGTTGATCGGCAGTGACAATGATGATATCAAATTGTCCATCTCCAGGGTCAGCGTCAGCAGCAAGAACTAGCCGCGGTCCCATACTTGATATATTCATGATCTCAACAAGTATGCAATCTTTTTCATAGTTATTTCCAGCCACTGTGAGTCTTAGTGTGGTAGCTCGGAATGTTTCTACCAGTTTGCGAAGCTGTCTTAGTGCGGTTTTGATTTCATCTTCTGCGCTCAGCTCTTCTGTATTTTTTTTATCCATTTTCTTCATCAGTAAAGGAAATACACCAAAGCCAATGGATTCAATAAAATACAACGGCTTTCTTTCTAGCTCCATAACCATTCCTACATCGAATTTTTTAAGTTGGCAATTTTTCCAGAGATCGATAGCTTTTTCAATGTTCAAAGGAATACCAAGAGAAATAGCAATATTGTTTGCAGTGCCTTGTGGGAGTATGGCGATTGGCCTTTTAAATCGTAGTTTTTTTTCCAATAGCGCCATAATTACCATTCTTATAGTCCCATCACCGCCAGCAAGGGCAATGATGTCTGTCTGCGGATCGATTTTTTTGACAGCATCTTTTTTGGTTACTACAATGCAATTGTGGCCAAGATCTTCAATCAATTGGCATAGTTCATCTTTGTCTCCGTTTGAGTCATCCCCAGCAGCAGGATTATGTACTAACCTTATGTTTTTGCCATGTTCTTTCATAAAAGCTGAACAAAGCCTGCTTGAGATTGGTTTTCATAGAAAAGGACAGTTATGAATATACTTATTACCAATGATGATGGCATTTATTCACCGGGGATTGCGGCACTGGCAAATGCGGCAAAAGAGTTTGGGACGGTAAAGATTGTTGCGCCCGATGTGGAGCAATCTTCTATGGGACATGCTATTACGCATTCCCGGCCCCTAAGCTACCGACGTGCACCGATTACTTTTGAGGATATTGAAGCGTTTAGGGTAAATGGCACTCCAGCAGACTGTGTGGCGTTGGGTCTACATATGTTTCCCGATACGCAGGTTGTAATTTCGGGTATTAACATGGGACCAAATTTAGGCAATTCCATGTGGCATTCCGGAACTTTGGCTGCGGCAAAGCAGGCGACACTGCTCGGTATTACCGGTATAGCATTGAGCACACCTGTCGGAAAGACCGAGCCAGACTTTGAAGGATTGTATCTGTGGACAATCGATGTGCTCAAGATTTTACTGAAAAATAAAGGCCCTGCCCTCTATAATGTGAATTTTCCAGCCAATCCGGAGGGGCTTTCCTGGACAAGACAATCAGTACGTTTATATGATGGCCGTGTGGTGCCCGGTGAGGATCCCATGGGAAGGAAAAATTATTGGATCACCGTGGTGCCGTTAGAACCTGCAGAAAAGGGCACGGACCGTTGGGCAGTAGAACACAATTTGGTCTCTATTACGCCTTTACGTCTTGATCTTACTGCACATGATGAACTTGCTGTTAGAGTAACCAGTGAATAGCCATAATAGGGAAGGCGTAATGATGTGTTCGGCTGGCAGGGGAGGATTTTCAGCACAGCACAAATTTAATAGCTTTCAAGCAGTCAAATTTGTTTAGTACCTGGCATAGTTGATAATGCTAAGCGTATTTTCCTATCGGATAGGTAACTCTAGCTTTAATCCTGAGATACAATTTAACAAACTTATAAAGTATCAATGGGAATGATCATTTTAAAAGTAATTTTACTGCCCTTCAAATCTACCACTATCTTTCCCTTGTGCATTTTCACTATTTCACGCGTAATAAACAATCCTAATCCAAGTCCTTTGCTATTGGTTCCTCTGACAAAAGGCTCAAATAGATCTGTAAAATCTAAAGATTCAGAATTCATGACTTCATTTGTGACACTAAAAATAAAATTTTCGTTTCGAATAAAGGCATTTATCTTTATATCTTCATTGGGATTGCCATGTTTTATTGCATTTCCAATCAAATTCGCGAAAACTCGGCCCACTTTGTGCTGATCACAATGTATTTTAGCTGAAAGATTGATATTGGCTAATAATTTCCTATGATGCAACAGCTCAAATTCTGCTAAGATTTGCCTTATCAGTGAATCCATACACTTTTGCTCAATCAATCTTATTCGTCTATTTTCAAAACGTATACTGCTGAAATCCAAAATGTCATCTATCATCCCTTTCATCCGGAAAGAGGCTTCTTCTATTTTCTTTAGTAAATTTTTATGGTTTTCGTCACTTATATTCTCCAAAAGATACTGCGATATCACCTTTACGATGCTGACTGGATTATTTAAATCATGAGCTAAGGAAGCTAAAACGAGTTCTCTGTTTTTGGAGTAATTAATCTCCTGTTCTAATTTTTTTCTCGTACTTCTATATTCAATTACAGATTTAAAGTCTATTGCAATCAAATCACCACAGACTGGGAGCAGCATTTCCAATTTACTTCGGTCAAAATGCACAGGTTCGGTGTTCATGAAACTCAGGTGTCCTACAATAGAATCACTATTGTTAATTATCGGGTAAGAAATATAACTTTTTAGACCGAATTCCTGAAGAAGGAGTGCCCATCGGCCGACAGAACATTGTTCGCTATCGGCAATGTAAATAGGTGAAAAACCCCTACGGATCTCCTGATATATTTTAACATAGGTTTCGCTATTTTTATTGACGATTGTCCGAGACTGATAATCGTAAACACACCAATTCCCCCATTTCAGGCCATCTTTCTTGCGTATCAAGCCATATCTCATTTTCGTGTGGCTGCATAATACCTCTAAAATTTTTTGACAGGAATCGAAATCGCTCCCCTTAGCATAGTGTTCATTTAATTGATTTGGGCTTATCATTATGTAGGTCGATTTGATAAATAATAGCAGTTGACTTATTGTTGAGATTGGTGTACTTCATAGTTGTTAAAACCCTTAATTGCACGAAATATAAACACTATCATCGCAAAAACTAAAAGTATATGAATAAAATCTTCAGTTATGAATCCGCCTAAAAAAGTGACCGCCCACATGATCACCATACCGATACCTGCCAAATATAATAGATCTTCCATATTAAATACGATTGTTTATTGAAGAACAATATTATCAGTGAATCGTTTCGTAATTTTATAATGCGATAGGAAAAGTTACTAAAAAGAAGCTGTGTTAAGTGAAGTCAAACGCTTTAAGAAGAATCATCAGGTTTGGAGATATTGAATACTGTTGTTCTAACCAATACTGAAGTGCGTAAAATAGGTATAGTAAAGAATACATATAATGGTTATATTAGTTATTATTAAAATTTCTTGTATGAAACGTATAAACCAATTACTCAAGGGGCTTCTTGCCGTCTTCACTTTATTCTTTTTTATCCAGTGTAGCAAAAATTCTGCTGAAAGCAATGAGAAAATAATGATTGTGGGACCGCAGTTGGTTGATTGCGAAGGTGTCAGCCCAATGAAGTGCATGCAGGTCAAGGCGAAAGAATCAGATAACTGGGAATATTTTTATGGGAATATCCAGGGATTTAACTATGAATCAGGATATGAATATGTGATCAAAGTAAAGGTAGAAGAGGTCAAAAACCCTCCTGCTGATGGTTCATCTCAGCAATATACACTGATAACTCAAGTGTCAAAAACAAAAAAGTAATTTGATTATATACTAAGAAAGTCCCTTTTTGAGAAATTGGGACTTTTTTATTTTCTTATCCAGACTGCCAAACGGAAAAGACCTTGATTCCTTTAGGAAAAGGGTAAAAGTGATGAAAACGGATGATACGCTTTTTTTAAACGGAAGGTAATCTACGGGATAAGCTTATGTAAAAGCGATCCCGCAGATGGTTAAACAAAATAAAAATACTTATTTGCTTTCTAGTGCGACTTCCTGTGCTTTATAATAGCTTTCTATTAAAGCTTGATAATTAGGCATCACCAAGGAAAGTGCATGTGCATATTTCGCAGCGTCGGTATGTTTCCAACTTTTTAATATTTCGCTAATTACAGCTGTGGTCGTAATGGGAATAACACCTGCCAACTGTAATCGAGAAATTGTTACTTGTGTTGATAATGGACTCATATCGCCTGAAGCATCAATGACCGCAAAAACTTCATAACCTTCCGAAATTGCTGAAATGGCAGGAAACGCCACACAAACACTTGTTAATACACCTGCAATAACCAATTTTTTCTTACCAGTAGCTTTAACAGCTTCAACAAATGCAGGAGTGTCCCATGCATTTACTTCACCAGTACGTCCGACATATTGTGCATGTGGGGCATTTTCGTGGATTTCTGGCATCAATGGACCATTCGGACCCTTTGGTTCTGAAGCAGTTGTAATAACAGGAATGTTTTCAATAGCGGCGACCTGTGAAAGAGCGACTACATTACTTCTCAATGTAGGTACTTCAATATCTTTTACTGTCTGGAATAGACCACTTTGGTGATCGATCAATAAAAATGCTACATCGTCCGCGTTGATTCTTGTTGTAAGTGCCATGACTTTAAGATTTAAAATGTTAATACTAATTTTTTATAATGTCAATGGTTCCGGTATTCATGAAATCTGACCTAGAGGAACCTGTTTTCTTTTGTTTGATAAAGTTAGGGACTGTTGAAGCAGCAAAAAATGGAGTACAACAAGCATAAAACATAATGTACATTAAGATTTATTGCTGCTATTATCATTCTGCATCCTAAAGGAATAATCGATGGAGTTATTCGATCGCTTATTATTCTAAATTTTTAGCTTTAAGTATTTCCCAACTTTACTATATTTGCCGCTAATAATAATTAGTCTAAATAGTAATTGTGTCTTTTTGCAGAGCAGTATTTCCAGGATAGCAAGGTTTGGAAATAGAAAGACATCAATATGCAGACAGGGCAAATGATTTTTTAAACACCTTAAATACGTGAAAAAAACAACAAGATCTTGGTTTATTACCCAGAATACAATATTGGCTAGTAGTCTATTGGTTTTAAGTTTTTCTATAATTCCAGCAATAAGTTTTTCCATGGAAAAACCGATGACTGTTAAGAAAAATGGTCATGGTCAAGAACCAGGGATAATTAAGGGCAAAGTGAAAAATTCAGTGGGGAAAGGTTTGTCCAATGTGTATATCAATATTGACGGGATAAATAGTACCAAGACTGATAATGAGGGGAATTTTATTTTTTCAAAGATTCCTAAAGGAATTCACTCCATGACCGTAAAGCATATTGGTTTTCAAGAAATCAGATCGCAGATCGCACTGGAAGGGGAAATTCTGGAGCTTCCGGACTTTGTCATGGAACAAACAAGTAATCATTTGAATGAAGTTGTTGTGACGGCGAGCAGATTGGCTGAAAGCATCGACGAAGTACCATCGTCAATTACCTATATCGGAGGTAAGACCTTAGAAGATCAGCGTCTGATAAATGACAACTTACCCAATATCCTAATGCAGAAAGTGCCAAGTATCTCTCCAAGTGAGGAAAGCCAAAACAACTTCATCGCTAAAATACGTGGTCGGAATTTTTTGGTACTTATCGATGGGATTCCTCAATCTACTCCTTTAAGAAATGGCGGAAGAGATATGAAGACGATTGATGCTAGCGCAATTGACCATATCGAAGTCATCAACGGTGCCTCTGCAATGTATGGAAATGGTGCCGCCGGTGGTATAATTAATTACATTACAAAGAAGCCAAAGATAAACAAGAGTTTTCATTCGTCAACCTCTTTAAATAATTCCCTAAGCTTGGTCAAACCAAGTGAAACATATGGGTATAATTTGGCACAAGTATTTTCGGGATCGCAAAACAAGTTTGATTATGTCGTGCAAGGAAAGATTGCGCGAACCGGCGTGGTCCGCAGCTCTGATGGTACCATTGTAAGTCCATTCTATGGTCTGGGCGAGACAAAAAGTTATAATACCTTGGCGAAGATCGGTTATCAGATTAACGATAATCATCGCATTGAATTGATGGGTAACTATTATAGAAGTGTTCAGGATAGTAAATACGTCGGCACTAAGGGGGAGTTTGGAAGTAAACCCGCTATTGGGATCCCTTCAGATACAGTGATTAATGGCGGAACACCTTACAATAAAGCTTTTCATGTAAAGTATGATGGCAACTTTGGTCGGACTTCAGCAAATATGAGTCTGTATTATGAAGATATGAACACGGTATTTGAAACCTACAACCAAACCTATTCAGATCATAAGGGAGCTAGACTAAATTTCAGTACGCCCTTTGATCTATCCAACAACAATAAAGTAACCTTAATTTATGGAGTAGATCTTTTAAAAGATCACACGGTTCAAAAAACGTTGAGCGATGGATTAGTGACACCCGATATGAACATGAAAAGTGGGGCTTTATATCTTCAAAGTAAATTTAATCTCGCCGATTACTGGATAGTGAAAGGTGGTGTGCGGTACGAAAACTTGGATTTTAAGGTAGGGGATCTGACAAAAGCAGGGAAAGTTACTCCGGGAGACAAGAGCAATTCAAATGCATTTGTATTCAATTTGGCAGGAAGGTATAATAAATTGAAATACCTACAGCCCTTTGCTTCATTTTCGCAAGGATATTCTATCGGCGATGTGGGGCTTGTATTGCGAAATGGAGTACCTTTGAGTCAAATCGATCCGAAGCCAGTAGTTGTCAATAACGTTGAGTTGGGTCTAAACGGGACCTATTCTATGTTGAGCTACCAATTGACAGGGTATTATAGCTCCTCCAAAAAAGGCAGTACATTCGCAGAAACGTCAACACCTGGTAATTATGAATTGATTCAAGTGCCGCAACGTATTTACGGTTTGGAGTTTGTTGTCGATATTACTCCTGTTGACTGGTTCAAGTTTGGTACTATACTCGGGTACATGGATGGTAGGCAAGATTTGAAAAATGAGGGAAAGTATAAGGATAAGTTGGACAACTCCATTATTTCGCCTTTTAAAATAAATATTAATGCCGATTTCAAATTGACAGATCGGTGGAACGTCTATCTCCAATATTTACATTTGGGTAAACGCGATGTTTTTCAACCTTCTGAATATAATTATGGCAAATACCCGATTTCGGGCTATGGGCTGATGGATTTCCAAACGCGCTATAAATTAAAGAATCTAGCTTTCATTTTTTCAGTTAATAATATCCTAAATAATGATTACTTCCCGCTGCACGCGGAGGTGAGAGGAGCCACCAATGAAGGCCGTTATTATGTAAAAGGAAGCGGGACAATAGCAAATTTAGGTATTCAATTGGATCTGTAATTATTTATCGTAATTTCTATATTGCAACTGGAATAAAATTCAAAAAATAGAATTGATTCGAAGGTATTATAAACTGTTCCCATTAGACGTATAAGAATTGGATTCATCTGTGTTAGGTGATATATATGAGTTTTCAGTTTTTGTTATTAGATTAGCATAACTGAATTATCGATTTCGATATTAATATTAATTTCTCTGACCATTTGCCACATGAAAGGGTGTTTTTCAAGGATTATAGACCATGGATTTTTCAACTATATTTTAGCGATTTGTTTCGCGCTTCTTTTTACGGAGACATGGGGAAATGGACTGAGAATAAAAGGAAACGCATATCCGATTAACAATCGATCAGCTGCAGCGATATCTTTCGGCCAAATCAAAGGATTGGAATCATTTAATAAAGGGACTTTTCAGCTGTCTTTTAACCTGGCGCTTGATGAAAAATCAAATCAAGGTGGAATATTTAAATTGAATTTTGTCAATTCAGAACAGGCCATTTCAATGAATCTCCGAAGTATTCGTGGCGATAAGATTGAATTTAGCCTTAATTTGGAAGGTTCAAGTAGTTTGGGACACCTTGTCTTTGATAAAAGTCAGCTTAAAATTCAACAGTGGTTTTCAGTAAACTTGCATATCGACCTGTCTAGGAAAAAATTATTGTGGAAAGTGTTGGATCAAAGCATCGTCCTCTCTGAAATCACGGGTTTGAAAGCCAATGCGGCTCCCCTCCAGCTAATCTTTGGAAAGAATGGTTATGCGATCGATGTAGCCGATTATACCATTAAAGATATTTATTTATCTGGTGGAGATGTACATTGCAGTATCCCATTGAAGGAACGGCAGGGAGATATTATTCATGATAGCCGTGGCAATGCCATTGGAAAAGTGCTGAATGCGAACTGGATGGCAACGGAATCCTTTTTCTGGGAAAAATGGAAGACGATAAAACTCAAATCTATTGGAGGTTATCAAATTGATCAGCGTGGTGGCCGGCTAATTGTTTTTTCACAGGACAGCCTTCGCACTATTGACCTGTATTCTGGCAAGGAATCAGTCCATCCAATGCCGCATAATCTTCCACTTCGGATTCAGTTAGGAAATAGCTTCCTTCACGATAATAAGCTTTACATCTATGAAGTCAATAATTTGCCTCAAGATAGCTGTTCCATTGTACGCATAGATCTGGATAACCCACAGCTTGTTTGCGTAAGCAAAAGGCAGTTACCGATGCAGCTCCACCACCATACGGGGCAGTTCCTGTCGGAAAAAGATTACCTTATTTTTGGAGGTTTTGGAAACGAACGTTATAATGGAAATTTTCTAAAGTTAAATATCCAAAATGGAACATGGGACACGCTGTCGGTTAAAGGTGATAAAATTCATCCCCGCTATTTTACTTCTTCTTTTCTCGATAGTTCCGATCATTTATACATTTTTGGCGGAATGGGAAATCCACAAGGAGATAACAATCTTGGGCGTAGCTATTATTATGATCTGTATCAATTTGATGTCAACCAGCAGTCGGTTAAAAAAATCTGGCAGCTTCAATGGGAAGAGAGAAACAAGATCCCTGTACGACAACTGGTTTATGATGGCAAACGGAACTTCTACAGCCTGATGTATTCCGAATACGAATCCAGTTCTTCTCTCCAGTTGTACCAATTTTCATTGGATAAACCGACCTATCAGCCTTTGGGCGATTCTATTCCGATTAGGTCCGATAAAATAAAAACCAATGCAAACCTTTTTCAATTTGAACCATTGAATAGGTTCTACGCTGTGACTGAGGTCTATGATAATGAAGAAGTGAGGTCAGAGATCACAATCTATAGATTAAGACTTCCTGTTTTAACAGCGAGTGATTGGAATAGTGAACAAGAATCAAAACGGATATCCTTTCTCCCTTGGATAATAGGTTGTGTGATTCTTATTCTAGGAGGATTATATTGGAAGTGGAAGAGAAAAATAGGTAATAAGGCTGTTTTAACACCCTTGTCATCCTATCAAATACCCAATGACCGTCCAGCCAATAAACCGCCTTCAGCCGAATTGGTTTTGACCAATGATTTTCTGTTTCCATCAGTAAATTGCGTCCATCTCTTTGGCGATTTTCAGGTTATTGATGCGAAAGGAGTGGATATTACACATCTTTTCAAAGGAAAAATAAAGCATTTATTGATATTACTCCTTTTACACAACCCCCAAAAAGGAATCAAATCTGAACTATTGAGCAGCTTGCTTTGGCCTGAGAAGGAACATGGTGCTGCCAAAAATATTCGAGGCGTTACGCTAAACCACCTTCGCAAATCTTTAGAATATCTGAATGGAATTAAATTGGTATATGCTCAATCCTATTATAAAATAGAATTAGACGGAACTTATATCGATAGTTATCACTTTAAATCCATTATGGAGAGCAATTCAATAAGTAATGAATTGTGGACAATCTTGAGCCGTGGACAATTTCTGTCCAAGGAAAGTGCTGATGGATTAGATATGCTTAAATCTCAAATGGAACAAGATATTTGCGATTTTCTAATGCGTCAGATTCAACATGCCATTGTTATAAATGAATTGAGGATGGCGTTGCAGCTCATCCATTTCCTTTATGAAACGGATCCAACTTCCACTGAAGCACTGAAGATCGAAATTAACATTTGGAAGAGAATCGGGGATATGGCCAAAGCTAAAAAGGCATATCAAAAATTTCAAAAGAGATATCATAAATGGATGGAGGTTAATTACAGTGTATCTTTCGAATCCCTTTTAGATCAGGATTAGTGCGTTTTTCTAACGATTAACCCTTAGATTAACCCCTAAATTAATCAGCCTGCATTAATATTGTTTTCGAATAAAGCCAATTAAGCTAAATCCAGTAAATCAATTTAGCAATGTGCATATTCTAATGATATTAAAATAACCAATCTGATTATGAAATGGATTAAAAACAAACTGCTTCTTATTTTTTGCGGTACGTTATTGTTTACCGCCTGTGTTCAGGAAAAGCAGGGGCCAATGGAGCTTGATCTTTCCTGCCTGAACAATTATCTGGATACCATGCAAGTTCTTTTGGATACCGCCAAAATAGGTGAAGTCGATGGAACTTATCCAAAAGCGAATGCCATTGAATTAGAACAGGCTTTAGGCCATCTCAAAGAGGGGATTTCCAAAGCAAAGGCCGGCTATTTTGTATTACCTTTTGAGGTAAATAGCTTTTGTATCGACGCTAGTAAAGCCATTCAAACATTTCGAAATTCCTATCAGGAAACATTATCGTCTGGTACTGTTGGTGAATTACAGGTATTTGGGATTGATAAAAAGGGATACATCGATTTTGGTGAGTCTAATTTGTTCAGCTCTTCCAGACAATTTACCGTAGAATCCTGGATCAAATATGACCCTGGTTTTTTTGAGTTTGCCATTGGAGATTTTGTCGCCACTTTTAGTCATGATGGTAAAGGTGTAAAACAAGGTTGGATGGTTAATTTTATGGGAAGTAACCTCCGTACGACGCTTGGAATGGGACCTCAGCAAGACCGTGTATTGGAGTGGGGCGCAGCCTATCCAACCAATTATGGGCAATGGAATCATCTTGTAGCTGTTTATGACGAATCCTTGGCCTCGGATCAGTTAAAGATGTATATCAATGGTAAATTATTATTCTCCAAATCTAACGATATCAAGGATCCAGCGGGTGTATTACAAAAATATCAGCCGAATAGCCGCAATCTTAAGATGTGGGCTTTTGTAGAGCCCGAGGACAATAATCGTGGTATGACGGGATATATAAAGAAATTTCGATTATGGAGTAGCGCTAAATCAGCTGTAGAAATAGACCAGTTGATGACTGCTGAAGTGTCTGGAACGGAATCGGATTTGATATGCGCTTGGGATTTCGTGAAGGTACCCGAAAACAGCCAATCGATCCCAGATAAAACCAATAAGTTCCATGCAAAAATCGTAGGCCAGCATAAATGGCACAAAATCAAATAAGGAGATCAATATAGTATCAATTTATAAAAGATAAGGATGAAAATTTATTATAAATCTATTTTCACTATGGCAGTGCTTATGCTGTTTTCCATTGTTGTTATTGGACAGCAGCGTCAAGTGAAAGGTCGAGTGAAAGACAAGTCTGGCACTCCTTTGACGGGAGTATCTATTTCAACTAATTCAAGATCGCTGGCTTCAAGTAAGTCTGATGGAACCTTTGATTTGAACCTTCAAGTGGGCAATTCGTTGACATTTACTTTATTGGGATATGAATCGGTTATTACGACTGTTCCTGCCAGTGGAAGTCTAGAAGTAACGATGATGAGTAAGGACGAAAACCTCGATGAAGTCGTTGTTTATGGTTATGGAAAAGTGCAAAAAAAGGATTTGACAGGCTCAATTGCCAATATTCAAAATTCGGAGTTGGTTCAAGCGCAAGCCACCAATGTAACCGAAGCGCTAAATGGTAGGGTAAGTGGAGTTTTGGTTACCAAAACCAACAATAGACCTGGAGCCGATATGAGTGTTCAAATCAGGGGAACGAATTCATTCAATTATTCCAACGAACCTCTTTATGTCATTGATGGTATTCCATCTTACTCAGGGATGAGACACTTAAATGCCGCAGATATTGAGTCTATCGATATTTTAAAGGATGCATCTTCATCTGCTATTTACGGTTCCAGAGGAGCTAATGGAGTGGTGATTATTACGACGAAGGCAGCGGGAAAAAAACAGGGTTTTCAATTAGAATACGCGGGCTCGCTCAATCTTAAAACACCAACTCGTATTCCTGATATGATCGGCAATATGGGTAACGGACTTGAATACGTAAATTATAAAATTGCGCTTTGGAAAAAGAAATATGGTGAAAGCTCATTAGGCCGCTCTGATTTCCTAACCACTGATGAAAAACGTCGTATTAAATATGGTGAATATTATGATTGGCTACGCGAAGTGACCTCAAATAGCTTAGGAAATACACAATACCTCAGTGCCAACGGACAATCCGAAAAGAGCAATTATGCTTTTTCTGCAGGGTATAATAATGACGAAGGACTGGTCGGTAACGAAAATTTTAAGCGTTACACGGTCAATATGGGGCTGCAGCATCGTATTTCAGAACGCTTCAAAGTCGGGATGAACAACTATTTTTCGTTTAATAGAACCAATCATGGGGCTGATGATGCACTTATCAATGCTTATTTCATCCCGCCGATCGCAAGTCCATATGACAAAGATGGGAACTATGCATTCGAAGTACAGCCCACATCAAGTAAAATAAACCCTTTTGTTCAAATAGAGAACAATAAGAAAGTTACAGAAGCGAACTTTATCAATCTAGCTGGATTTACGGAATTCAAGCCTTTACAGGAGCTCACCTTCAAATCGCAATTTGCGATCCAGCTGGATAATGATACATATGGGGAATGGATTGGTCGATATACGCAGGCCAAAAGCGGTGTCAATGCACCGGATGCCTTTCGTCGGGAAAGCAAAAATCTAAATTATGTTTGGGATAATACCTTAACCTATGATAAAAACTGGGCTGATATACATAAAATTAACGTCGTCGGTTTATTTAGTATGCAGAAAGAAACTCATCAGGGATCACAGATGCGTGGTGTAGGTATGCCTTTTGATTCAGATTGGCATGCAATCCAATCAGCAGACGAAATTACCGATGTTTCAAGTTACTATTGGGAGGCAGCCATGTTATCCTATATGATGCGCTTTAATTACGGGTATAAAGATCGTTACCTCTTGACACTGACAGGGCGTAGGGATGGAACCTCACGGTTAGCACCGCAGAATAGGTGGGGATTTATGCCTTCCGCCGCGATAGCTTGGCGTATATCCAACGAAGAGTTTATGAAAAGACAACACCTTTTTAACGATCTAAAACTACGGCTGAGCTGGGGAAAGAGTGGTAACAATAATATGGACTACAATGTGGTCAATAGCGTATTGGATCTTTCTAAATATGTGATCAATGGTAAAGGACAAAATGGTTATGGCATCGGCGGCACAAAGGGTAATCCTGCTCTCACTTGGGAGATGACTTCAGAATGGAACCTTGGATTGGATTTTGCGCTATTGAACAACCGTCTGTCTGGGACAATAGATATCTATGACCGGACGACCAAAGATTTAATTTTCAGACAATCCGTGGCTGGTATCAATGGTTTTACTTCTATTCTTCGTAATGTCGGAACAACGGGTAACCGAGGAATAGAGCTCAATCTGAAAAGTATCAACGTACAACATGGCAATTTCTCCTGGAAAACAAACGCAGTTTTTTCGCTGAATAGGAACCGTATCAAGGATATTTTTGGCGACGGTAAAGATGACCTGGCGAATAGGTGGTTTATTGGTCAACCTATTCGGGTTATCTACGATTTCGAACGTTTGGGAATCTGGCAAGAAGAAGAAAAGGACATGGCAACAAAATACGGGCAGGCCCCGGGGCATATCAAAGTTGCGGATCTCAATGGCGACGGTGTTTTGGACGAGCGTGACTACAAGGTCCTCGGCACGCCTTCTCCTGACTATACCTTTGGCTTAACAAATACCTTTAGCTACAAAAATTTTGATCTTACAGCCTATGTGTATGGACGAATTGGAGGTTTATATAACGATGATTTCACCTATACATTCACCGCTTGGGACAACGAGCACTGGAATAAATTGAATGTTGCCTATTGGACACCGGAAAACAGAAGTAACAGCTATCCACAGATCGGGGCGCAGTCCTATTATACCCAAGTATTGGGAAAAGTGAGCGGCACTTTTGTAAAAGTACAGAATATTACCTTAGGGTACACATTGCCTGCCGCGTTGGCTAAACGGTTAAAAAGTAAATCCTTTAGGGCTTATGCATCCGTTATTAATCCATTTACATTTACAAAGTACCTGGGGCCCGATCCAGAGATTATCGGCGAAAATCTTTACACTCAACTTTCCATCTATCCTCGCATATTTAATGTTGGGGTGAATGTTTCATTTTAATTATTACGACATGAAGAATATATTTAAAAATCAAATAAACCTTTTCGTGCTGGGCGTTTCGCTGCTGGTTGGTATGGTCGGTTGTTCCAGCTTTCTCGATGTCGATTCGCCTTCTGTAGTAACCGATAAATTTTACGATAGCAAAGAAGGTCAGCAAAAGTTGCTAGTCGACTTATATGTGAAGAGTAGAGCTGTTTTTAATACAGGTGAAATGCAATATTTCGGAACGGACCTCTACATGGCAATTACCGAAGGTGAATCGGAGCGGATGTTCAACGGTTATGATAAGACCTTCAATGGTACAGCGCCAGTTGTAGGCGGATATTGGAACAATTTATATAAGATTGTACAAGAGTCCAACATTCTGCTAACTCGAACAACTGCAGACATTGCTGGAACAGACTATCCAAAAATGGTAGCGAAAGGTAAATTCTTCCGTGCCCTTGCATATTATTATTTAGTGGAAACATTCGGGGACGTCCCACTTTATCTGGAAGAACAGAAAGAGGTGCTGAAAAGTGTGCACCGTGCCTCCGAAACGCAGATCTATAAACAATTGATTGAAGATCTGGAAAGTGCAAAAGGGACCCTTCCATTCGGAAATGCTGAGCTAGGAGAAGTAAATGACGCTGCAATTCGATTTTTGTTGGGGAAGCTTTATCTAACGCGGGCATATAAATCATATGCGGTGACGACAGATTTTAAAGATGCGGCACAAAATTTTATGAGTATCAGCCAATCGGGTCAATATCGCTTATTGGGATCATATGCGAGTGTGTATGACGAAAATAATCAAAATAATAGCGAAGTAATCTGGGCGATGCAATATGGCACGGACAAGAACTATGTTGGTGGGGGGAATCCACAGCAGCAGCTATTTGGCTTTAACATAACTGCATTGGAGCCTGACCTTTTTGTTCGTAATCAAGCTGACTATAGCGCTATGAGTAGGCAATATTGGGTTATACCGCGTGTTCATGAATATTTTGACAATCCCGATGTGGATACACGTTACGACGTAACCTTCAAACGTTCATTTATAGTGAATAATCCAGCAAGCAAAGATTTTGGCAAATTGGGGATCTATTTTCCACGCTGGAATGACCATTCGGGGAATGTTGTTGGAGCGTTACGTTTTTACCCCTTTAAAAATGGAAATGACTACAATTGGTATCCGCAGTCTACTGCATTGCCTGTACTGACCAATGCGATAGACCGGATGCCCATTATCCAAAAATTCAAAGATGCCAAAATGCCCTGGGGTGGGGCAGGTACACGAGAAGATGTTATATACCGTCTATCGGATGCATATTTATTAGCAGCAGAGGCCTATTTGGGCATGCATCAAAATCAAGAAGCACTCCATCTTGTCAATGAGCTCCGCAAACGCGCTGCGCTATCCGAGACTGCTTTCAACGATCAGCTCAAACTGTCGGCTCTTAGCTTGGATGTACTGCTCGATGAAAGAGCACGCGAACTTATGGGCGAGCACGATCGCTGGTTTGATCTAAAACGGACCGGTAAACTTATTGTGCGGGCGAAGGCCAACAATCCATTGGTTCAAAAATACAACAACCTAAACCCCATTCACCTATTGAGGCCTATTCCACAGGATGAAATCAATAAAACCGAAGGATTGACCCAAAATAATGGTTATAATTAAATTGAATGCTTTATGAAATACGCTATGATTACTGGAATAATGCTTGCCCTATGCAGTCTATTTTTGAGCTGCTCAAAATATAAAAGTCCCGATATCAATCAAGGTATGAATGATACCGTTCCACAACTATATGAAGAGCTTTACGAGCCCATTAAAGATAACGGGCAGTATAATTTATTAGAGATGACGGTAAAACCCAAACGATACTGGTCTGTCGTGGAGGTCCTTAACGTTGGTTCTAGAAACAATATTGGTGAAAGCAATGAAATACGAGGCTTACAGTATCATTTATTGGCGCAATCGCTCGCTGGGTTGACCAACCGTGCTGTACAGCAGGGAAAGAGCCAGATCGCTGTCTGGTTGCATGATCATGCGGGGCGGGAATCCTACAGCCTGTCTAAGCAGGCGTTGGGTGATCTTGGGGTTAGCGAACAAGGGATGCAAAGTGCCATTGAGCTGGCGCGGAATAATTATGGTCCGTCCGATGGGATCAAGTTGCAGATAAAAGATCTATTCGACGGTTATGTACTCACGGATGTAACAAATAATCCAGAAAGTAATATCGTGGCTTCAGTGGCTTCTTCCGTGTACAATGCGTTGATTGTTGATGTCCGCGACAAGGCCAAATATGATGCGGCCGGATATGCGATGAAATATGATGCGCGTAATAAATCCACGGCAGATGCCTGGAAAGAATTTAAAACGAAAGTTAGCAACAAAGCGTTGGTGGTTATGCCCGTACAGACTGGAGAATTGCGCGACTTCGCAATTGCCAACAACTTATTTGTCCTCAACATTAATAAGCAAAAAGAGAACGCAACTGCCGGCCAGAATTTACAGGTGTATGAGGAAATATTATCGTGGCTGGCGCCTGGCGCCCCAATCTATGGATGGGAGCAAGGCGTGGATGAGTCGGTATTCGTAAGCAGGGCATCTGCCAAGGGGCATGTCTGGGTCCCTAGCGATTGGACGTATAATATTACATTGACTTCATTGACATACAAACAGCGTCAGACAGGTGTATTGGCTAAGGTTGTCAATCCGCAGTTTATCGACTGGTCGAAGGATAAGAAATTCGTTGCTTATTATCTTTCGGATGGTGACAATGTACAGTGGATGATGAACGATTTTGTTTCTGATTACTATCAAAACAGCGATGCCGCGAACATGAAAATGGGGTTTGGTATTTCTGCGAGCAATCTTTTGCAAATGGCACCAAGTCAATTTAGTAACGTCTTTAATAAGCAGCATCGTGATTATGCTTTGATTGAAGCCCTTGGAGGTGGTTATCAATATGTTGATAATTTTGGGATCGAAGATAACCGTACCACACGTCTGGCCAATTTGGCCAAAGATGTTGCACAGCATATGCGGCAACATCGCATTAAAGTGCTTGGACTGATGGCTAAAGATGTGAAGTCGGCAGCTGCCAAAGAAGGGTATCAAGCATTTATTGATGCTAATGATCAGCTCGAGGGACTTGTTGTCTTACAATACAGTCCTTATGCAGGCGGAAAGGGAGATATTATTTGGTTGAAAAATAAACAAGGGTATGAGATTCCGGTCATTAGCATTCGCTATACGCTTTGGAATTTTGGAAATGTTAATCATGAACGGGAGGGAACCCCAGCTTATATTGCCCAAAAACTTACAGCAGACACCGAAAATAAGTTCTCCGTAATCGGGGTGCACGCATGGAGTAAGTTTAGAGATATAGGCAAAGGGGCAGATCCTATCGCGGAAAATACGAATGGAGAGTTGGACGGAGCTTCGGCGGCAAAACTTATGCGAAACCATTTGGGAATAGATTTCGAGACCGTCAACGTCCAGGAATTGATTTGGCGCATACGTATGAGCCACAATAAAGAGGAAACAGAACGATACTTGAAATCCTATTACTAAGCATGGATTTAACATACAGTCGATAAAACAATACATCTTCCGTTGAGTCATTCTGCCATTGCATGGGCTCGCGGCGGATGTATTGGAAGTCTGCACGATGATAGGTGGCCTTTGAGATAAGCTTGCGCTCGCTATGATTTGTATTCAACGTTTTCAAATGCTTAATATGTATCCGGAATGAAATTCGCTATTAGACCTATTCAACATTTTTTCAAAGTCGCGATGCTAGCAGATCGGTAGGCGTGTAACCAAAATGCTTTTTAAACGCATAGGAGAAATGTGAAAGATTTTCGAATCCTACCGCGTAACAAACTTCGATTGGTTTCATTCTTTTTTCAACAAATTGATAGTGTGCTAGCTCCAATCGTTTTTTTGTTAACCATCGCTGCGGTGTGAGGTTGAAAATCTTGCTAAAATCCCTTTTGAAGGTGGTTAAACTTCGTCCTGTCAGATAACCGAATTTTTCCAGCGATAAATTGAACATAAAGTTCTTTTCCATATAGCCTGCCAGGTCAATTTTGCCGGGTTCTTCAAAGTTAGCCAAAATAGGATCTATTTCTTTATCTATCGCCCGGAGGATACTGATTGCTTCCGTGATTTTCAGGGAGGCAATGTTCTCGGGCAGTTTCTGTAGTTCAAAATAAGGAATCAATGAGGAAAGACAGCTTTCCAGTAAAGGATGATTGTTAAAGCTGTATATCTTTTCCGATTTTCGAGCAGAAGGCTTTATGGTCAGATTTGCATAGAAATTTTTTAGCTTCTCACTCGTTAAGTGCATCACGACCGTTTTGTGAGGCTGTCCATCTTTTGGGTAGTTGATAATTGTTGCTAACTGATTTCTTGGTATTAGAAAAATATCACCTTCTTTAAAGAAGTAAGTAGCATCGGCTTGTACAATTTTTGTTTCACCGGAAATAAACCAGATTAACATATGGCACTCGAAACTGATATCCGATTTGAAGAACTTATCCTCATAACAGGATAGCTTAATATCATCTGTTATATATTTTGCTTTATACTCCATGATTCGAATTTTCTGTTCGGCTTTAAAGGCATTGTGATGAAATAAATATAAAAAATTAATAGCTAAATCTTTTATCGTAAGCCGTTTGGATATTAGTCTATATTGAACTTTACTCCGGTCATTTCTTCACTAAGGTGCCAAAGGCGTTTTGCTGAATCTTTATCCAATGAATATTGTTGGACACCGTTCTGATGCAGTTTTGTATGGGTTGGGATTAAAGGATCTGTTGGTAGCAACTCTGCGATATCGTTATCTTCCAGATATACACCGCCTATTTCATCTAATAACGGACTGGTCGCTGCAAAAACCGTAGTCGCAGCACCTTGTGGAATGGTCTTCAATGCAGCCATTATCGCTGGGTGTATATTTCCATTTTCATCTAAAAATCCTAACTTCCTCCATTGTTCCGGGTCTGCATTCCGTCCTAATTCTGTACCTCCGATCGAGCCTGGATGTAAAGAATACGCCCTTATATTAAAATCTTTGGCTCGGTTATCTAGCTCTAAAGTGAAAAGATTGCTTGCCGTTTTTGATTGACCATAAGCCTGAAGAGTTTCATATTCGCGATTTTCAAAATTTGGATCTTCAAAATTGAAGGAAGAATTATGGTGTCCAAGAGAAGATACATTGACAACTCGTGCAGCACCCGCCTGTTTTAATGCGGGCCACAGTCTAGCTGTAAGATGAAATTGCCCTAAATAATTTGTCGCTAGTTGCGATTCAATTCCACGTTGGTCACGCTGCAAAGGGACCCACATAATACCGGCATTGTTGATTAGTAAATGAAGTGGTCTGCCTGATAAAATGAATTTTCTAGCAAATCTGTCAATAGAAGATGGTTCAATCATATCCACTTCTTCGATTTCGATATTTATTATACCTGCTAAATTTACTTTTGCTTTTTCAACGTTTCTTGCAAGAACGATAACAGTTGCACCGGCAGAAGCGAGCGTTTTGGTAGTTTCAAGTCCGATTCCCGTATTACCTCCCGTTACAATTGCGATTTTATTGCTTAGATCAATTCCTTTAATGACGTCCTCTGAAGTAGATTTTGCTGTGAAGCCAGAACCGATTGGTTTCTGTAATGCTCCTTGATAATTGTTTGCTTTCATTTTAAAAATTTGATTTTGTTAAGACAAAGGTAGGAGGGATTTTGACGCAGGGTTTTGTTTAGACGTCCTAACTTACTTTGTTTAAAAGATCAATGAAAAATATAAGGCGAACAACTCATTCAATTGACTTGTACAGGTTTTGAACGATGTTGGGGAATCAATCTTTTTCTTTTTACTGTTAATGATACCGCTGATAATACTCTTCTATCAATTTTTTGAGCTCATTGAAGTCAAGCGACAACTGATCGACCGAAATGGCTATTCCATTTTCGAGCACATGTTGTTGTACTTGTGGAGCGAACTGCTGGATATAATTTTCGGGATTGTGTAGCTTCAAAAAAACAAAATGGACACCATGGGCCATCCCTGTTGAGACGGATTGAATCGCAGTCCATTTTACAGTCCCAACCTTTATTCCTACTGGTGTACCGTTATATCGAATACCATCTGCGTTTAATAGGAGGCCGGTTCGATCTTTATTAAATAGGGCCTTTATACCACCAATCAGACAATAACACCCTAAGCCTCCTAAGGTCAACATCAGTGCCCCATGGAAAATTCTTATTTTTTCGGCGACAAAGAAGATATAGTAGGCAAATGCCAAAGCCGCTATCGTCATCAGCAAACCAAACAGCGCTAATTTCAGACGCTTTTTATTATCAAATTCTATGATAGTCTCATTCATAATTCACTTTTTCTTCTATGTATTTATAGGACTAAATTAGAATAACTTTCCTCAAATTTTCAAGGGAATTCCAATTCGTGGTGAATCGTTTTAAATTCGCGGTATTTTAATGTCTATCTGTATTTAAACTATTTTCTAAACTCAATTATATCCAGCGCTATGCCTCCACGAATCATCTGTGATGATCAAAGTATTGATGGGTTAATCTATCCTCGAATCCTTTTCGAGCTTTTTGGTCTGTTTTGCTGAAAAGGTTTTTCCAAAATTGTAGCTGAAACTCAATTTTGCATAGCGCGACTTCAATTTATTCACTGTTTCAATGCTAATCACATTGCCTAAACTGGAAATAGGTGCTTTTTGTAAGTTGAAAATATCCTCAATCGTGAGGGATATATTTAACTTGTCCTGAAGCACTTGTTGCTGTAAACCCGTTGTGATATATCCCGTTGCGCCATATTGCATTTGAAAACTATTTCTTTTCGATGCATAAAAGCCGAGTATTTGAACAGTAGTCTTTGGCAGAATATAGATAAAAGTATTGATCGACCCACTAAAGTTGACAATCCCAGGTAACAAAATATCTTCTGTATTGTTCGATCTGAAAGTTGGGCGTTGTGCTGATAAATATGTACTGACATTCACGCTGCTTCCAAACTTGTTTTGCGACATGACATAACCTCCGATTTGGTTTAGATTATAATCATTATAATAGTTAAACTCTGGACTTCCAACCTCCTCATTATATCTGGAGATATATGTAAACATATTCTTCGAAGAGTTTCCATATAAAGAAAAGATCAGTGAGTGGTTGCTATTCCACTTATGTGAATATTGCAGATCTAGCCTATTCGCAAAATATGGCTTCAAATGCGTGTTACCGTTGGTGAAATAGATAGGATTATTGTTCACCGCAAATGGATTGAACATACTATACCCGGGACGTTCGATTCTTCTGTTCCCTGATAAAGCAATGCTGTTTTTAAGGTCTTTGAAATCATAACGTATATTAAAGTTGGGAAATAAATTAAGATAGTTGTTTTTAATTTGTTCGTCAGTTAAAACGGCTCGTAATTTATAGTCGAATGATTCTAATCGCAAGCCTAAATCGAAGGAGAAGTGTTTCAATTTACCATTCAGAGAAGAATAGGCTGCAAGTATATTTTCGTTATATTGAACCTTATTTTCACTATTTAATTCACCTGCATCGATAATTCCATCTGTGGCTAGATTCTTAAAGAAGCTTTCTGTATTTGCACGGGCATATTTTGCACCGAATTTTAGATCAATACCCTTTCCAATGTTTGTTTTGTAATCTGTATTGAATGTCCAGATTTCATATGGTCTGGAAGTAATAAAATTTCTGCTATCATTTTCTGAGGAATTTATTTCCGTGTTAGAAAAATCATATGCCTTTCTCCAGAATGAAGTGTTATTCTCATTCGAGTATTTCGCGTAATTCATACCGATCGAAAGCTTGCTTTTCGTTTTAAAATCTTTATCATAAATGAAATCGGCGATATGAAAATTATTGTCCAAAAACATGAAGTCCTGCTGTTTAAGCTGCCTTTGAAATTGATCTTCCCGATTATAGATCGTAGCATCTCTTTCATTAGGAAATTTGCCATAAAAGCTGGCGTACCAATAATTAAAAGAAAGTGTGCTCGTCGAATCAATATTATAAAGTGTATTGGTTTTCATGGAATGTGTTCTTTGGGATCTTTCGCTGGCCTGTTCTTGTCTATAGAGATAACTAGAATCGGGTAAGTAATAGTTTTTTATTAGATCGTTTCGTTTATGTAGGTTTTCACTATATGAAAAATTATAGCCCACTGAAATTTCAAACTTACTTTTTTTAAGATTTATATTGAGCGATTGGTCGGTCCCCCAAAGGGTGGAAACACTTGTACTTACCGACCCAAAGAACCCCAAATTGGAATTTTTCTTAAGTCTGATATCGAGCACACCTCCATCTCCGGCGGAATCATATGCAGCACCTGGACTTGTAAACACGTTAACGGACGAGACCTTATTGCTCGGTAGAGATTTCAGGTAGTTCAATAAATCTTGACCACCCAAATTGACTTTCCGACCATTGATCAATACAGTAGCTCCTTTTCCAAGCAATTGTAATTTGCCTTCCATTTCATCAACTGTTAATCCCGGAACCTGCTTGAGCAGTTCTGCTATATTTGTACTATTGCCTAGTATATTGTTTTCCGCATTAAATCTATACCCACCGGTAATAAGTTCTAGGGGAGGTTTTCTGGAAGAAACTGCAACCTCCTCAAGCTTATTGTCAATCTTATGAAGCTTTATAGTACCCAAATCTATATTGCTCCCGTTGGGTATTACAATTCTTTTTATCTGAAACTGAAAGCCCATATGATTGATTTTTAGGTAAAATGAACGCTGACTATGGATCAATTGGAAGTCCCCACTTTCATTTGTCACTACTGTTCTGACAGGATTGCTGCCACTTTGATGATCCAGTAAGGATATGGAAACTAAATGAACAGGTTCGTTAGTAATAGAATCAACTACTTTGCCCGTAACAGTAAAGGTTGAATCGATGAATGAAACGATCGTCGTGTTAGACGAAGCATGAGATATAGCGAAAAACAACAGGTATGGGAGAATTAGGGCAATTTTTTTTAACTCTTTCATGTATTTAAGGTTCTTGTGCAAAGCTTGATGACGATTGTTTGTGGTTAGTGACTATAGGTTAGTCGAGCTCACGGAAAAAATGTTGCACGTGTAATAATAAAAACGAACATAACTTTAGAACCTTGGTCTTGTTATAGTTAAAGCAAGTCTCTATCCTCGATGGGTTACAGTTTGCCACTATTAAGGCTATGATGTTGGTTTATTTTTATTCTAAAAAATATTATTTTTAAAATAATTAAAACAAATATGGTATATTTATGTTCTAAATAAAGTGTATGAAATATCAGCTTTTAAAAGAAATCATTGGATTAGTTGAAGAGTTTGAACAGGAAAACGTAGACGGAATCTATAGCACTGACGCAAATGGATTTAAACGTTGGATAGTAACAAAGGAAACCGATGTTCTCGAAGAACCCAATTGGGACGGTAAGGAAAATGGGCGTAGTCCGGAAAGTGTCATCAGCACGTTAATAGTGCATATGAATAGGTTCGCAAAAAGTTATTCAAAGGCTGCTATTTGGGAATCTGATTTTTCCACACAAGAGGAGTTTATCTATCTTATTACACTACGGTCCTTTGGTGAGATGACAAAAATGGAATTGATCAGAAGGAATATTCATGAAAAACCAGCCGGCATGGCCATTATAAACCGTTTGATCAAACAAGGTTGGATACGTCAACACGATTCAAAACTGGACCGCCGGAGTAAGTTGCTTTACATCACGGAAAATGGCTTGTCGGCATTGGACCGGCAAATGGGAAAAATACGTCATGCGACGCAGATTGTTTCAGGCGATTTGACCTACCACGAAAAAATAACATTGATAAGTTTATTGGATAAACTGAGCAAATTTCATCAATTAATCTATGATAGAAATATTGCACCGGAAAAATTGCTGGAGCAAGTGAAGTTATAATCCACATCGGGATGCGATAGAAATGACAAAAGGCAATAGGATGTGTACATTACTAGTTGCGGTGCCAATAAGTCGATTGGGAATTGCCCAAGTAGTTTAGCTAAAAAAACAAATGAAAAAGAAGGTAGCCGTTATTGGCGCAGGTTTTTCGGGTCTTTCAGCGGCAGCGTATCTTGCTAAAGCAGGGTACGATGTGCATGTTTTTGAGAAACATACGCAGCCCGGTGGAAGGGCGAGACAATTCAGTACGACAGAAGGATTTAAATTTGATATGGGACCGAGCTGGTACTGGATGCCCGATATCATTGAGTCCTTTTTTTCGGATTTTGGATGCAGCACAGCTGATTTTTTTGAGCTTGTATCGCTCAATCCTCAATTTGAAATGATATTTGACTCCGGACAAGTTCGTGTTCCGGAATCCTATCAGCAATTAAAACTATTATTTGAACAGATCGAACCTGGGGCTGGTATGCAGTTAGATCGATTTATGGAAGCTGCAAAATTTAAGTATGAAGTGGGGATGCGGGATTTCGTCAATAAACCCTGTCATAATTGGGGCGAATTTCTCTCTCCAAAAATTGCACTTAGCGCTTTTAAGCTAGATTTGCTTTCCAATTTCCGATCCTATGTTGCCAAATATTTTAATGACCAACGATTGCGGACATTAATGGAATTTCCGGTCATATTTCTGGGCGCCTCACCCAAGGATATTCCGGCATTATATAGCCTGATGAACTACGGCGGTTACGCACTTGGCACTCATTATCCGAAAGGAGGTTTTTTTCAATTAGTACTGGCGATGCAGCAAGTAGCCGAGAGGCAAGGTGTCACTTTTCATTTCGATCATAATGTTGATACATTAAAAATTGAAAAGAATAAGATCACTTCATTAGGTGTTAATGGCGTAGATTACGCATTTGATCTTGTGGTTGCATCCGCTGATTATCATCATATCGAAACACTACTTACCAAGGAGTTGAGAAACTATGATGAAGATTATTGGAAGAGTAGGACCTTTGCCCCTTCGAGTTTGATATATTATCTGGGGATGAAATCCTCCATCCCAAATCTAACACACCACACACTGTTCTTTGAGCATCCGTTGGACGATCATATTGACTGTATATATGGTGAAAAAAAATGGCCCCAAAATCCACTGTTCTATGTATGTTGTCCATCCAAAACGGATCCTCATGTGGCTCCCGCAGGCAGTGAGAACCTCTTCTTGTTGATGCCGTTGGCGACAGCTATCTCAGACGATGATGAAACACGTGAAAAATACCTAATTAAGATGTTAGAGCGTTTGGAAAAGCATACTGGTACAAAAAACCTATACGAGCAGATTACATACAAGAGAAGTTACTGTGTAAGCGACTTTATCAGCGATTACAATGCTTACGCTGGAAATGCTTATGGGCTAGCCAATACATTAAAACAGACAGCGGTATGGAAACCCAAGATTAGAAATAAGAAAGTCCATAATCTTTTTTATTCAGGTCAGCTGACAGTTCCTGGTCCCGGAGTACCTCCATCCATCTTATCGGGGAAAATTGTTGCCAAAGAAGCCATTGAATTATATCGTAAAACATAAGACCATGAAAAAGCTATTTGATGAACTCGCTTATGAAGTAAGCAAAAAAACAACTGAAAAGTATAGTACAAGTTTCT
Organism: Sphingobacterium multivorum; assembly: GCF_039511225.1. Classification (NCBI taxonomy): domain Bacteria; kingdom Pseudomonadati; phylum Bacteroidota; class Sphingobacteriia; order Sphingobacteriales; family Sphingobacteriaceae; genus Sphingobacterium; species Sphingobacterium multivorum. The sequence goes on along the minus strand of NZ_CP154261.1, from coordinate 4,432,284 downwards.
CGCTTGGTATATTGGCCCTCAAGCCAAGCATTAGGGCTAGTATTTATGCAATCTATGGCTACGTAAGGTTGGCTGATGAAATAGTCGATAGTTTTCATGGTTATGATAAGCAGCGACTTTTGGCGCGGTTGTACCTCGAGACTAACTGTGCTTTAGAGGAAGGTATCTCATTAAATCCGATATTACAGTCTTTTCAGGAGACGGTGCATAAGTATGCTATCGACATCGAGCTGATCCGACAATTTTTGCATAGCATGGAAATGGATCTGAATAAAGTCGACTATAATTCCGAACGTTATAAAGAATATATTTATGGTTCGGCTGAAGTGGTGGGGCTGATGTGTTTACAGGTTTTTACAGAAGGTAATAGACAGCGCTATGAGGAGTTAAAACCTTACGCCATGAAACTGGGTTCTGCATTTCAAAAAATAAACTTCTTGCGTGACCTCAAGGACGATTATCAGGTGCTTGGACGTACCTATTTTCCAAACCTGGATATGGCGGTGTTTGACAATGCACTCAAAAGCCAGATTGAGGATGAGATACACAGCGAATTTAAGGAAGCGCTTTTGGGAATCAAAAAATTGCCTGCATCGGCAAAATTTGGCGTTTATCTGGCTTATAAATATTATCTTTCACTATTTGCGAAGATTCGGAAAAAATCCTCCAAAGAAATTTTGGAAAGCAGGATTAGGATACCTAATGCACAAAAAGCCTACGTTGCTTTTAAAAGTTATCTACGTTACAAAGCTGCTTACTTATAAAATAGAGTTATGAATTTTATTACAGTATTGGTCACTTTTATTGCTATGGAGGGCGCCACCTGGCTTATCCATAAATACATTATGCACGGCTTTCTCTGGATGTTACATCGCGATCACCATGATCACAGCAATGCGGGGTTTCTGGAAAAGAATGATTATTTTTTTATCATTTTTGCCCTTCCCACGATCGCGTTGATGTATTTCGGGTCGTTAAAGGGGTACAATTATCTGTTTTATATTGGATTGGGAATTATGCTCTATGGTATGGCATATTTCTTTGTGCATGATATATTTATCCATCAACGTTTCAAATGGTTGAGTAAAACGAATAACCCTTACTTTTTAGCGCTTCGTCGCGCCCATAAACAACATCATAAACATTTAGGCAAAGAGGAGGGCGAGTGTTTTGGCTTTTTATATGTTCCAATGAAATACTTTAAAATGTATACTAACAATGAAAAAATATGATGCAATATACTTATTCGCTTATCTTATTTTTTACGGTCATAATCTGTTTTGTCGCATCCTTCGACAAGCGGCTTCGATTCGATCGTGAGTTCATCCCATTTTTAAAGGCATCAGCGCTTGTTGCTGTATTTTTTATAGCTTGGGATGTTTGGTTTACCAGTAAGGGAGTGTGGTGGTTTGACACAAGATATACCTTGGGACTGGCTATAGCAGGATTGCCATTGGAAGAATGGTTATTCTTTATCTTCATCCCTTTTTCATGTATTTTTACCTATTTCTGCATCGATAAATTTTTTAGATTACAATCGCTATCGGCCTTCAATAATATTGTTGTCTTTGTAAGTGTCATTATATGTGCTGTTGTTGCTCTTCGATATGCTGACAGAATCTATACCGTAGTTACCGCTGCTGTGACTATGGTGACATTGGTGCTTTTTCACTTTGTATTTCGGATACAATGGATTACGCAGGCCTCTTTAGTCTTCACTTTGCTGATGCTGGGCTTTTTACCTGTCAACGGCATACTAACCGGGACAGGATTGGAGTCCCCTATTGTTAATTACAATCCAATGGAATTTATGGGGATCAGGGTACTTACGATTCCGGTTGAAGATGCAGTGTACGGATACACTCAGTTTTTGTGGGTTCTTTACTTTTTCAAAAAGTTTCAAAGTATGCCCCTAAAATCCAATCTATAAAGTGGATGCATTTGGACAGCTTAAATAAGCTCAGAAATCCGCTGCTTTATTATTTACTTTATCGACTCTCACTTTGAATCAACAATATCTTGTAAGGCTCTAAATAAATTTAATGGATATTCGGCTAATCTGTTGCAAAGATAGAGATACCATTCATGACCATATACAAAATACAGCTTCGTAGGATAACCCTCAGCTTTTAATTTTACCAACTGCTCTGTTTGGATGCCAAATAAACTTTCAAACTCATAAGATTCCTTTTTAGGATTTAGTTGTTCAATTAGTTTTTTTACTTCCTGCTGAATTTCATGATGGTGTGTTGCAATGGAACATAAGTGGCCTTTCGAAAATAACCTTTCAACATAATATAGATACTGTTCATTAAGCTCCTCTCCCCGTGGTATGGATAAACCTTTGGCTGTTTCAAAAGCTCCTTTTACTATCCTAATACGCCCCCTTTCTTTGCACATGGCCTCAAAGTCATCTACCGTTCGATAGAGATATGCCTGTAGCGTAATGGAAAGATTGGAGAATTCTTTTGACGCTTTCTGATAGAGTTTTAAGATTCTATCTGTTCTTTCTGTCCCTTCGGCACTGATGATTACTTCCTTTCCCTTTGCTATTTCGCATATTTTGGAAAGGTTTTCATAACATAGGCCTTCTGAGATCTCTAGTCCAATATGTGAAAGGTCGAGCGAGACTGTTGAATTGAGGTCCTTTTGATTTATTACATGACAGATCTTTAGAAATTCATCTGTGGCTTTATCCGCTTCCTCAATAGATCGCGTACTTTCCCCCATATACTCCATCGAACACTTAAAACCTTCATTCGTTGAAATTCGTACCTTTTCTACGGTTTCGGTAAGGTTTTCACCGCCGATATAACGTTCGGCGGCTTTCTTCATGAATCGATAAAGTACCTCATTATTCAAAACATATGCTTTAGCATCTTCATTTAATGCAGCTTTCCTTAGTGCTGCAGCACCAGCTATTAGTAACTGTTCCATTTTGCAATTTTAAAATTAGCAACACAAAATACGTAAATTAAATTTTTTGCTTATTGTTTTACCCAATAAAAAGTTTTTGAAAAGATGCCTTTATGGGCCACAATTTTCAACTTTTTTCCCTGGAGGTACATTTCGCAATTACCTTTTTGGCCAGTATCATGGTTTTCCACAGTCCCCTTCCATTCATTTTTTTCAAAACGCACATTGTAGAGGGTTGGACGTCCTTTGGGATCGAGACCAGAAAATTTTCCGTTGCTGTAAGTGATGGTGATAATGAAGCCTTCCTCGGTTTTCCATTTACCTGCAAAATTATCATTGGAGGATTGAGCAAGACTCATTATTGCCATGAAGATGATGACAAGGGATGACAGTATTTTTTTCATATGTAATGATTTCATACTGCAAAGCAAATTAAAATAATCTGCAGTGTTTTTAATATATCTTAAAAAATGAAATCAGTTACCTGTTCGCGCGTATCACGCTTAGTGTTTGTTGGGTAATACCCAGATAGGAGGCAATATGTCCCAAGGAGGCTCTTAGCAATATGCCAGGATATTTGTCGAGCATATTTTTATAGCGTTGCTCGGCAGTTTGAAATTGTAATGCAAGAGTTTTTTCGGATAGCATACTAATCACTTGCAGCGATACCTGCAGCCGGAAGTCCTTAAAAGCAGGGATGCTATTACAGAGTTCGTCGAGTTTGCTATAGGGGATAACACGCAAACAAGCTTCTTCCAATACCTGTTTACCATAGGGGTGGGGGCGGTCAAAAAAAACACTTTCAAAAGATACCAGGAAATTATTCTCGTCGAAAAAATAATGAGTGATATCCTTTCCATCTAAATTATAAAAAGCGCGTAATAATCCTTTTTCAATAAAATAAACATTTTGATGGTGATTGTCTGGATGTGCCAGTACAGTACCTTTCGCAAAAATTTGTTTACTAAAAGCTCTGTCGATAGCATCGCATTCGGCGCTGTTCAATTTTATGTGTCTAAGTAGATAAGATAAGAGTTCCATTTACTTCAAATATAGAAAAATGCAACAGGCTGCCCATATTTCCTTTTCAAATTTAATTCGAATACTTTCCAAGCCCATCAGGTAGTAAAAACCTCGCTGAAATCAATCTGATTTCATTTCTGGTGCGGGATACACCCGAGGGTGAAAAGATTATAACTACCTTAGAAGATATATTTGTTGAGAAAATGGATGATAGTGGTATGGGAAGCCTTCAGGTATGTATCTTCTTATCTCAGTTATACTAGATACCGATGATAATTTTTATGAACTGGATATTTTCAAAGGGGATTTTTCGCTATTGATCAAACTGCCCGAAGTTCCTCCAGTCTGACGTCTATATTTTCAATAGTAAGAAATATTAGTTTGGTGCATTAATTAATAAAGTGTTAGAAAAATAACGATGTTGCTCGAATTATTACAAAATAAATGGAAAAGAGAAGGTATAAAAACATTTATACCAGTTAGGAATAACGAATTGATATCCTTTCAGAAGACCAATAATATTGTACTACCGCCTGACTTGATTAAATACTTTAATGTTTTAAATGGAACTGGATCTGAATATACGGATACCCTTTATGAATTTTATGCATTGAATAAGGTTAAAACTATAAATGAAGAATTTGAGAACTGGAAGGGAATACCGAATTATAGAGAATTATTAAATATAATTTCTTCTCCAGGAGAGCTGTATGTTTTTGCAAATTATCAGTTTAACCTATATGTTTATGCAATAAGACTTTATACGGAATTAAAAAAAGAAAACGAGGTCTACGTATTCTGTGGAGGGGACTATAAAATCATAGGTAATACATTTTCGAAATTTTTAGAAGAATATATCTATGATTCTGACCTGATAAGGATTTAAAAGCATTGTAAGAGTTTTGGTCTGATGTTAAAAAGAAGCTAAGTGAGTGTGAAGCCTGCCTGTAGTTGCACAATCTTTTATCCAAGCAGTAATCTCTCAAATTTTCCCACCAATTTCTTAAAATCAACAATAAACTTTGCCTTATCGAAAGAGAGTTCCTTATGTCTCCTGGCCTTGAAAAGGTGGTTGTTGCAAAAATAATCCCAGACTTTTGTAAGTTCTCCAACCTTCCGAAATTCGAGAAGAGCGTCGAATCGTTCATCTTGATAGCCCAGATCACCAGCTAAATTGTAAAAGTCTACAAAATAACCGAGCGTATCTACAGAAACAGCATCTACCTCAAAGCCGTCAATAATTTCCTTGGGAGAATATGTGGTCGACTTGATAGGAGGTAAGTCTTCCATACCGGACAACCATGCTTCTAAATTAGCAGGTACTTTAAAGCTATCTTCATTACTCTTCAACAAAGTCAGCAATTCTTCTATAGAAGAGGAGAGTAGCACTTTTCCATCCTGCGAGGTTAGCAGCTTATCATTTTCGTCGGTATCTTCATACCAGATGAAATATTTGCTCGAGGTTGAATCTAATGGCACATAGCTCAAAATCCAGATCATGTAGTCTTGACAATGTTCCAGAAACTTTTCGCTTTGGGTCAATATCTTGCTATAGGTAGTCCTCGTATTATCGATACCCTCTTGCAAAGAAAATGCTGGATTGGTCCTTTTATTGGTTAGTTTCGAAAGCGCAATTTGTAGCTCTAATGGACTGAAAGCATTTTTAAACCTCGATTTGAGTGTCATATAGATATTGAATGCAAATTTTGGCTTGTGAAAGTAATGGCGCGAGATTAATTTTTTCAATATCTCAAATAGTTCTGGATTTACTTTAGACCTTGATCCCCTCGTAATTTCTATTTTCCACCGATAGTTTTTAGTGGTTCCATCTTGATAAGTTACAGTGAATTTATAATAATCGGAAACTGAAAATTCGTTTTTCTGTTGTTTATAAGCACCATGAATATCGATCGTTTCTTTTAGGGCGATGTCATTTGATATAATTTTTTGAATGTCTTTTGAAGTAATGGCAGGAAGAATAGCTAGAAATTCAGGTTTAATAGCACTTTTAAAAAACAGGTTGAGGCACCCTTGGAAATATTTGTCGGTCTTACCCATTAAGAACGAAACTTCTCGTTCAGATATTTTTTTCTTTTTACAGATCTCATAGAACTTAGTAAGAGTTTCAAAATCAGTTCTTAAGATGTTTTGTCTATTGATATTCTCCGTTTTTGATACGGGATGTAGCTTGTCTATATCAATCGTTTCATAAGTTCTTGAATAGGCTTAACTGTTACTAACGAAAAATGGAATAAGGTCTTTTTTTCAGTGTCGTTTGGATAATTGAATATAATTAATTTTATTCAATTATTTCGTTGACAAAATTCAGACTGCAGTTTTTTTAATATGAATATTCTGCTGCTATATTAGAACATCGGTACCAATTGAAGCTTGCTGGGCAAATCTGGAAAGATTCCCAAGTCCTTTCCCTTTAATGATGGTCTATATATTAGGCTGAGAGGAGAAAAAACTCGGTTTTCAAAAAATGATGAATTGATTGACTAACTTAAGTAATAAATAAAAGTGATGAACTAGTTTGGGAGTGGCTGTGGTCGGAAAAGACATCTTTCCGCCCCTCCGATTTAAAGGAACAAAAATTCTTCTTTATGATATACACGAAACATAATCTTTGCTATTGCTTAACCCTTATGTTGTTTATGGGTATTGGGACTGTAGGAAAGGCTCAGGGACTACCATTCTATAACGTTGCACCCTTGGAAGACGACGATTATTTTACAAAAACTGTTTTTTCATTCAATCCTACTTTTATGAAAAGCAATAAAGTAATGCGTATTCTGCTTCAGAGCGAAGAGAAGATTGGGATGAAATATATTTACAATTTTAATCCAGACGGTATGATCGTAAGTATGACGAGCATACGATATAATAACGAAAACGTTGATACCGCTTTCTATACCAGATACTCTTATAATTTACATGGTCTCACCGATAAAAAAGCAAGAATAGATTATTCCAATGGCATTGTAAAAGTCAGTAGTTATCAATACAATAAAAATAACAAAGTTGATATCATCCGAACCTTCACATTGAATGCCCAAATGCCAAATAGGTCACACAACAATGACTGGCAGGGAGAGCAGGTTCGTGGAGTGGACAACATGATTTTAAAGGGTACGTTCCCGGACGAAAGCCTTTGGAAGAAAATGACGGCTAATAATGATTTTTCATCTTTGCAATATCGTTACTATACCGAAAATGAATTCGAGGCGGAAGAACGTACCGAATATTTCAATTTTAGTAAAAATAGTGGTAATTCAGATACTTGTTATCAAAAAAAGACATATTACTATCTAAAAGGACATCCGGCAGTGCTGTTTATACATCATGGCTGTGCGGTCAAGAAAACACCATCGGAATTATATCAATTCAAGGACGGACTTTTATTACAACTCAGCGATGCACCGGCTTCCCTTGATCCAAAAACCGAAAAGTATGTTTATGACCAAAACCGAAACCTGAAACTGATGGAAGATATTTGGAATGGACGAAAAGTAAGCGAGCTGGGAATGGTCTACGATGAAAAAGGTTTTTTGATCTCCATACAGCGGAAATCGGCTGCTACAAAGGCTGATTATTTTGAAGATCGCACTTTAAAGGTAACCTACAGTTTTTACTGATGCAATGGTTGCATTTCTATAATGGATGTAAATCTCCCCTCGAGCCTATTGCTGTTTAAAATGAATTTAAAAATTTTTAGATGGACCCAAATTACGGTTTTGAGCTTTAATACCGCAAAACAATATCTGTTTTTTTCTTGTTTTTATTCATAAGATATTTGATATTCTATGAATAAAAACAAGAAAATTAGTGACTTAACTCAACTCAACGAAGACCTGGAAAACTATTTTAGCAATACCATTATCCCGCAGTTATTCGTTGATGCTAACTTAATTTTAAGAAAGTTCACTCCACCGGCGATGAAGCAGTTTGATCTTAAATCCGAATTCATAGGAATGCCGCTAGAGGATATTAAAGAAAATTTTAGGTTCCCGACCTTTATCAGCAATATAAACACGGTGATAGCGACAGGTAAAATCTTGGAGAAAGAAATACAGACTACAGATTTAAAGTGGTACCAGATGAATATACTCCCTTATCATGTCCGTAATGAAAACCGGACGAATGGAGTCATTATTACATTTGTGGATATTACGCCAAGAGTAAAGGATCTTAAAGAACAAGAACGGCTTGTTCTGGAACATGAGTTGCTGCTCGATACAATAGCCCATGATATCAAAAATCCATTATTGGTGCTCAAACTTACATTTGGGTTAATGAAGGAATTTAAGGATAAAAATTCAGCGAAATTCTTGCCCTTAATGCAAAACCATGAGAAAAGTTTGGTCGAAATAAAAAAAATAATAGATGATCTGACTGAAAGTCGTTGGGAAAAGCAGAAGTATCAGGCATCAACTGAACTGATCGATCTTCCAAATATTCTAGAAGACGTGCGGTTGAGTTTAGCACCGCAGCTGATAGAGACCGATGCAATCATCCGACAGGATTTAAAAGTTTCGGAATTTACTTTCGTACGGCGTAAGTTGCGTAGTGTGCTCTATAATCTGACGAATAATGCGATTAAATATACACCAAAGTCACAGTCTCCGGAAATTCAAGTGCGATCTTTCAAGGAAGATGGCTATGTCGTTATTTCTGTAAAGGATAATGGGATAGGCATGGGGCCAGAAGTGCAGCAGACGATTTTTGAGAAATTTAAACGCGCAACCAAAATGGTCGATGGATCTGGCGTAGGTCTATATTTGGTCAATACGATTGTGACACAAGCTGGTGGGAAGATCGACTTAATAAGTGAGCCTGGGCATGGAACAGAAATAAAGATATTTTTGAAGCAAGATTAGGTTTGAGCTTCGGAAATGATTGATTTAATTGATCATGTTGAATTTGTTCGTAGATTAGAGGAGAAACACCAAAATAGCAGTAGCAAAAGATCAACAGTTTTAATATGGATGCCACAAATCATGAAAGCAGACGAACAGACATATCGTAGTTACAGGCTTTCCATTGCAAGCGAATTTGAAACGGTGTTTTCTCATTTTTATTTTGCAGAGAACAATTCAGCAACTGCCCTAACGAAAACATTGTTGCCGTCTTTTCAGACTATTATGGTGTTCAACTTTGGTACAATAGTCCGATTGGTTTCTGATGCCAAAAATGAAATCGAGGTGGACAAATGCATCGTACTAGGTCCCTTAAAATCTGCCTTTGAATATACACTTCTCCCCGGATCACAAATTTTAGTGGTTAATTTCAAGGGCGATGCGTTTTATCGTTTTTTTGGAAAGGCATTTCTTTCAGACCATTTGCCAATAAACCCAGATGAAGTTATGGGTGAAAATTGTTTTAGCTACCTGTGGCATCAGCTGAACGGTATGACAAGTGTATCAGACCGAGTAAACTGCATTCTCGATTTTTGCAGACCCTATTTAAAATCACAGCATAGCACCGCGGCTTTATTGGCTAATTTTAAAGACAGTTCACGCAATCCAGTCAAGACCATTGCCGAAGAAACCGGGCAAACTGAAAGAAATGTGCAATTGACGCAAAAAAAGCATTTTGGCTATAGCTCCAAAGAGCTTAGTCGATACCAGCGTTTTGTAAAAGCAATTGAACTGATACAGCATGTTCTTTTATCATCGAAAAAAGTGGACTGGTTTGAAATTATAGCTGAATGTGGATATTATGACCAAAGCCAGCTTATCCGGGATTTTAAGCATTTTATCAATCTTTCCCCAAGAAATTTTGTGCGATTTCAGCAAGATATCTGCCGGGCTTCAGGAGAATAGCCTTTTCGTTTTCTTACAATTTTTCCGTTTGCTTTCATGCTACTTTTGTTTTATTCAATTACTTAAAACAAAAAAAATGAAACATCTTATTATTTATGCCCATCCAAATACGGCAAGTTTAAATCACTTATTCAAGCAAACCATTGAAGAAACACTCCTGCAACAAAAGAACGAAGTTGTAGTCAGGGATCTGTATCAGCTTAATTTCGAACCTGTGCTGTCCCTTGAAGATATGGACGGACAACGCAGGGGCATCGTAAGCGAAGCAATTAGAAAGGAACAGCAACATATTGCCTGGGCTGAAGCTGTTACCTTTATTTATCCGATATGGTGGACAGGTATGCCGGCTATGATGAAAGGGTATATCGATAGGGTATTCAGCTACGGATTTGCCTATAGGTACGATAATGGAGTACAAAAAGGACTGTTGGCCGGTAAGACCGCCTACATTATCAATTCACATGGAAAATCCAAGGCTGAATATCAGGAAATAGAAATGGATAAGGCGCTAATACTGACCTCCGACAGAGGTATCTATACCTATTGTGGCTTCGATGTGAAGTGCCATTTATTCTTTGACCGTGCCGACCGTGCAGCAGCAGAAACAATAGAAGCATGGAAAATGGAAATCGTTGATGCTTATTCCTTGGTTCGATAAAGTCCTTTTACCAAGAAGTTAATTTCAGCTATATTAACTTCTTGGGAGGACGGAAGTGATCTTGGTCGGATATGCTATCAACTTTTTTGTTCATCTATTTTCTTGTTATTCTAACCATCCCAGCTCCGGCTAATTCGTAAAAACCAATACGACTTGAATGCACAGGTTTATATGATGATTTAACTTTTTGTTCTACGCTTATTTTGGTTAATACTTCCCTAGAAAAGCCTAAAAGCCTCATTTGTGCCCGGAACAGATCACTGCCCTCCAATCGGAAAGTGACTGAATCTTTGCCGGCTCGAAAGTTTAAAATTGGGTAATTTATAAAAACTATTCCACCCCAATTGCCCACTTTAAAATATTGTCGTGGTATGATACCAAAGGCCAGTCCGGCGCCATATACTTCCTGGCCGACTTCACCGCTTTTCTCCCAGCCATCATGTATGTCTTCAAGTGGAATCCATAGGTCTTTTTGTATCTCACCCGTTTTGGTTTTTTCGGCAATCATTTCTGTCGGAAGTAGCGGAGGGTAATAGTAGGCGAGTCGGCCCGCAGCATACTTGATAAATTCAGGGATCAATATTTTTAGCGATGGAAGAATAGCCATTCCTGCTGCCACCTCAAGATAATGATGCAGGGCAGCAAATACTTCCAGCTCTTCGTATGCCGCGGTATAGGGGGCATCTTTCAAGGGAAAAACAGAAAAAAAATAAGGAAAATTTTTGCCGTAACCATAATTGCAGTCCCACAATTGACAGTTTTTAAATATGCCGGCAAGGCAGCAATAGCTTAGTTTTAGGTAATGCTCATCGTCGGTCACCTTATACATCTCCAAAAAGGCCCCCGCAGCAAATGCCGTATTGTTGGCCTGATAAAATATATCAAAGGCCAGACCGTCTAAACTTTTAAGTGCTCTGCTTGCTTCCAGAAAAAATCGTTTTTCTTTGGTCAGCTGCCAGGCCAGGAGCATAACGTGTGCATATGATCCTGGGACATCTTTTTCACCGCCTTTACCCGGAGCCGTTTCGGGTTTTAATACCTCCAAGGTGGTTATCTTATAAAAGACAGGCCATTGATAGTTAAAATGTTTGGCAACCTTTATCGCATAATCTATCGAATCCAAAAATAGTTTTTCAGCCATCTTGTCGCCCCGCAATGCAAGCCTGGCGAGGTTTAACAAGGGGTGATGTAGATACCAGGAGTCCATTACCATCTCACTCTTTTGCTCTTCGGAATGATCCAAGTCATCTTTTAACGAAGGGTGCCACCTGACTAAACTCTTTATAGACTTATCATAAAATGAGGTGAGTCCATCAGAGAGTTCCTGCAACAAAGGGTGCTGCTCTCCGGTCCAGGTAAGATACTCATGCAATGGGAGTATGACGGCAAGCTGCACCATGATTTCTGCAGGCGTTTTGTAGTCGCCCACATAAGCATTCAGATAAGGACTGCCGTCTGTTTGTGTCCAGCAACCTTTGTTGTTCGAAATATTATCCAGGATCTTTTCAGCCGACTGCAGCCAATTATGTTGGCTGGCTTCAGGCTTAGGAAGGAGGAGGTATATTGATGCCAGTGAATCGAGGTAACTTTCAACGACCTCGACGTCACTTTCGGGAATCTTTTCATCGAGCTGTACAAAAGCATCCGAAATGATGTATTCTTTATTGGCAGGCAATGGTTTTTCAGCGTTTACAGGAAACTGGAACCCCAGTTCTGGCCATTCACCGCCGACAGTTTCCCGGAGTGATACTTCTGTTTCTTGGCAATAGGGAGACATGGCTGTGAGATTCTGAAAATAGAACACCGAACCGGCTTTTGGCTTTGTCATACTAAAATAAAGCTGTCCTGACCGGGATCCTACCTGTTTGGCATGTATTTTTCCCACTGTATTTTCAGTATTTCCACCTTTAGCCAAGGGAACAATATCGCGGGGCCAAAACGGGATAAGAAGCGGTAATTTCGTTCGCAAGGTCGTGGTATAACGAAAGGTGGCGCGCAGACTTTCGGGAAAGAAGACAATGATTCGATAATAGGCTAACCTAGTAGAAGCAGTGATAAGGATCTCATCGGGAGCTTCGGAGATCGTCACCTTTTCAAATCTGCTATTCATCCCAAAGGCCAGTCTAAAGGCTATGCTAGCGCCCGTTGGCCAGATAACCACGAGCCAAATCGAATCGCCTGCATTATGAATTTTGAGTCTGTATGTTTTTAGGTCTATTTCAAAAATAGACGTAGAATCTGCTATATCAGCCTGGACCGTTGCTGTCCAAGGAGTGACGGGATTTATCATCATGCTAATTTCTTAACTGTATAATGTGCTTGTCTCCTTATAGGAAGAGAAGCAAGGTAACAATCGTTTTAACAATTGATGTTTATGGTACAACTACGGTGAAAACGTGTTTGTCCTGTTTTTCAATTAGGCTGATGAAAGGAATAACTAAGCTTTGAAGAAAATAAAGTGATTGTGGCTAGGGATAGGATGTGTTTTGCCAAAGATACCTCAATGGACGATTGCACAGGTATAATAAATGCCCGGATTGCCGGGCATTTATTAACTTATGACGCTGACTCGTTTACTGACGAGACGGCTATTTCTGTGAGTAATGTATCGGTTTGCTTTTCCTCATCAAGTGTTTGTTGAAGCAATTGCTCGGCTTCAGTATGGTTCATTAATTTTGCAAATGTGACAAGGCAACCATAGCTGGCGATTTCATAATGTTCAACTTTTTGGGCTGCAGAAATGAGTGCGGCATCTAGTGCTGGATCGCCTTCAAAATTTTCGATGATTTCATCAGCTTCCTCCAGCAGACCTTCCATAGCTTTACATTTTTTCCCGCGGGCAGCAATGCCCAACGCTCCAAATACTTCTTTAAGCCGCTCGATCTGTCCTTCAGTTTGGCTGTGGTGCTCCTCAAATGCTTGTTTTAATTGTTCGTCTTCTGCGGCTTTGCTCATTTTCTTTAAACCTTTTAAAAGCTGTTTCTCCGCGCCTAAAATATCTTTTAATTCGTCTACAAATAACTCATGTAAATGCTCGTTTGGCATTTGTTGCTGATTTTGATTCGATTTTGCCATAATTCTTTTTAGAGATGGACATGAGTCAGATGAAGATCGTTTTTAAAAATTCTTAATTTTGATTTCCGTTTTGTCAATTCGGGAGTACAATTATTGGAAAAGGTCTAGAACGTTTTGCCGGGGATCAACTATTCCTAATTTTTTTCAGTGTGCTGGATCATCCGATGTAATTATTGTTGATTATTAAGTTTGACCCACTTCAACCGTTAATATTCTGTTGCCTGTTTTCCCTAAAATAAGAAATATATGTACATTTACGGTATTAACAGATAACCAATAGCTATTTAACAATACTGAATTTCTGCATGAAGTCAATTTTGATTTTTTTTATCAACCTACTGTGGTTATGTTGTTATCAACTTTCAGGTCAAGGTTTAAAATTTCAGGGTAGTGGTATCTTAATAGAAAAAAGGCCATCTCTTCATGTTTTTGAATATATAACACCTCAGTTTTCAGGTAATTTATCCATTGATTTTGAACTATCGTTTCAGGATCTCAGACATTTTGGGTATATATGCTATTATCAGGATGAAAACGAGCGGATGCCCATAAGTCTTATTTATAATAATTTAGGGAATGGACGGAGCCGGTTTACGCTAAATAAAGAAGGAGCCCTAAATCTGATAAGTTTGGAATTGGATCAGAACCAGTTAAAAAAAAATGTGTGGATTCCATTCAATTTAAAGTTCGATGCACTCCGGAAGAAGATATCTTTGACAATAGGGAAGGTTCGGGGTGAATCTAATTATAATTTTGCAGAACGAACGTTCTCGCCCAAACCGATTTTCGGACTGAATCCCAGTTCCGTTGATGTTCCTTCCTTTTCGCTCCGGGACCTTAAAATTTATAATACAAAAAAAGCCTTTTTCTTTGGATTTGATGAACACGAGGGTACAATTGTCCATGATCAAAAATCGGAAAAAGTAGGTGCCATTAAAAATCCAGTCTGGCTGATAAAAGATGCCTATCATTGGAAAAAACTACTGCAGTTTCAAACTCCCAACACCGCAGGTATCGCATATCATCCATCCAATGCTTTGTATTTCATTGCAAAGGATTCGCTCCGTAGATTCAGTCTAGAAGACGAAACTTTGATTGCCGAAGCGTATGCCAATACTTTTCCACTTAATAATTGGAGTCTGGGAATGATACTCCCAATGCAAGGCAATACGCTTGCGGCTTATGAAATAGCCTCCTCCAGTAAGGAACCGACCCTCACATATCTCCATCTAAACACAAAAAGATGGTCTCCTGCTCTTGTTGGTGGGATTGGACGGCAGATGCACCAGCATACACATTGGGCCGACAGTGCCGATTCTTCGCTGTATACATTTGGTGGTTATGGCAATCAGCAGTATTTTAACGAATTCTACCGGTTGAAGAGTCAAGGTTGGGAAAAACTTGATTTTACTGGAGAGCTTCCTACACCCAGATTTTATTCTTCCTGGGGGAAGATACCAGGAAGCAAAGAGATGCTGCTCTTTGGAGGGATAGGAAATGCTTCGGGCGACCAGACACTTGGGCGTACCTATTATTACGACTTTTTTAAAGTTGATTTAGCCAATAAGAAGATTCGGTCACTCGGAAAGATAGCATGGAAAAACAAGGATATGGTCTTTGCCAGAAACCTGATCTACATGAATGATAGCAATGTTTATGGCCTTTGCTATCCCGAATATGAACCAAACAGCTTTGCGCAGCTGGTGCAGTTTGACCTGAAACAAATGACCTACAAGATGGTCGGTGATAGCATTCCATTTCGTTCCGATATGATTACCACGAATCTCAATCTCTTCTACAATCCGGAACAAAAGAAGTTTATTGTCACGACTCAGGTCTTCGAGGATAGTGGGGGAGCAAAGATTTCCGTTTATTCATTAAATTATCCAGCCTACAGTCTAGAACAGCTTTTAGGTTCCATAAATTCTACAGGCCATTATAAGAAATGGATTATCCTTCTCAGTTTATTTGGAGCTATCGCTATCCTGTTGTATCTTAAATTCTGGTCTAAAAAGAAGGGCGCATCAGCGGTGAAAGTAAAGACTGCAAACGAGGCAAAGGCCTTCGCGGCGGAAGTGCCATTAACTTCTTTACCTGTTGTGACTGAGCGAACAGCAAATAGTATCTATTTTATTGGACATTTTGCAGCCTACGATTCCAAAGGACGTGTAATTACACACTTATTTAGCCAGCGTCTCAAAAATATTTTCTTGATTTTGGCAGCCTTTAAAGGCCGACAGGGGATTTCATCCACACAATTAAGTCAAATTCTTTGGCCCGGAAGGGACGAGTATTCCGTGAAGAACTTACGCGGCGTTACGCTAAATCAATTGCGAAAAGCAATTTCGGGAATAGACGGTATACAAATTATTTTTGAAGAGGGGCTCTTTAAGGTCCAGTGTCAAGACAATTTTTTCTGCGATCTTTTGGAAATAGATCAGTTGCTAAGGCAAGAGGGAAATAGTAGTAACGAAATTTTGCTTTTACAGCTATTGCATCGGGGAGAATTCCTTTTGGAATTCTCTGAGGAGTATACAAACATCTTGCTCAATGATTGGAAAGAAAATGTCCTGCAGCATTGGGTGCCTTATTGGGCAGCAGAAATTAAAAACAAAAGCACGAATCACATGACCGCTTTGAAGACTTTTCACGAGCTTTTCCCATTGGACGAGACGATTATTAGGTTGTACCTAAAATCATTGGCGGCCCATAACCTTTTCTCGGAATACCAAAAAACGCTGAACCGATTTAAAGAACTTTACCTGGCAACTTACCATCAACCCTATGACGGTAAGTTGAATTAGCTAATCTTCATTTCTGTGGCGGTTAATGCTTTTTTTTGTGGCATTAACCCACTATTAACCCATCATTAATCGTCAAAATAGTAGAATGCACTTAATTTCGGTGCTATCAAAACAGCGATTTGCACCGCTGCAAGATTTACCAATTATACATTCTAATATGACAAACAATGATCAAAAATTTACCTTTTTTGGATTACTCGATTAGCCATTTTAATCGGTTCTCATTTTCCAGAAGAAAAGTCTGTTTTATGGCAGCAATTCTTCTCGGAAGTTTTCATGGTCAGCAAAGCAGCGCCACCGAACTAAAGAATTATGTTAATAACATGCAGCAGGTTGTTATTCGTGGTAAAATTACCGACATGCAGCATAATAGCCTTGAAGGAGTTAGTATCTATTATGAAGGAAGCAGAAATGCTACCAAAAGCGATGCTAATGGAAATTTTCAGATTGAGGTCAATACTAAGGCCACCGGTGCTTTGCGTTTTACTTTAATAGGCTTTAAGGAGACACGGCTCAGCTTGAATGGCCAAGAAGTTTACACCGTTCAACTGGAACCGGAGACTAAAGTCCTCGACGAGATTGTGACGGTAGGTTATGCAAGGGAAAAGAAAATCAATCTGACCGGAGCGGTAGCATCTGTAGATGCGAAAGTCCTGGAAGATCGTCCATTGACCAATCTGGGGCGCGGTCTTCAGGGCGCTATCGGAAACCTTACCGTCGGTGTGGGCAATGGTGCTCCCGGCAATGGTAGTAGCTTTAATGTCCGTGGATTGACTTCCGTAAACGGCGGTGGTCCTTTAATACTGGTGGACGGTGCACAGGTCAATCCAAATATGATTAACCCGGCGGATGTCGAAAGTGTAACGGTACTTAAGGACGCCGCATCTGCTTCCATCTATGGTACGCAGGCTGCTTATGGGGTGATTTTGATCACAACGAAAAAAGGAAAAGATGGACCTGCAAAAGTTTCGGTCCAATCGAACGTGTCCGTTAACAGCCCACTTCGTGTTCCGCAATATGTAAATTCCTGGGAATTTGTCAACTTCCACAACGAGACCAATAAAAATTCTGGGGGGGGCGACTATTACGATCAAAACTATATGGATCACGTGTATGCCTACTTTACAGACCCAAGGCATAATCTACCAGTCTTTCTTGATCCCGGTAATCCCAATAAATACCTTTATGCTGGTAATACAGATTGGATTGCGGAGACACGAAAGAAAACTGCGCTGATGCAAAACCATAGCGTATCGCTGAGTGGAAAATCGGATAAGGTAAATTATTACGGTTCTGCAGGAGTACTGGATCAGGGCGGTTTTCTAAAACATTATGATGATCGGTACCAACGCTATAATCTCAATCTCAACCTAAGCGCGCAGCTAAACAATTGGCTTGAAGTCCGTCTGAAAACCAAATATAATCATGCTTTTCGAAATACCCCCTACGGGATGAATTCCTTTGGACTAGACGAAGGCTTTTATGGGGCAGATTTGCGGCCATTGATGCCCGTTTACCACCCGGATGGAACGTTTTCAGGACAAGGCAGCTGGACAAACATGGTCGCGCTTCAGGAAGTCTCCGGTACGCGTAAGCATAAGGAAAATGATGTCTGGGCTGGCGGTGGATTTACATTGACACCCTTGAAAAATTGGACGGTTAATATGGACTACAATTTCAATATGTATTCCATTAACAAAAAGTATCATGGCAAGGAAATCCTGGAATCGACCGCAAATCCGGATATCGTCACTGTCTATCCGCATACCACGCCCAGTCGGGTTCAATATACCAATGACGATAACTATTATCAAAATGTGCGCGCCTTTACAGATTATGCACTCAAGCTGGACAAACATCAGTTCAAATTTTTGGCAGGTTACGACTATGAAAAGAAAACTTACCGCTGGTTTAATGCGGAGCGTCTCAATCTGATCAGCAACGATCTGGCTTCGCTCGGACAGGCCATCGGTGAGAAATATAACAACAGTGGTGAAAGAGCCAATGCGACAATGGGATATTTTGGCCGGATCAACTACAACTACGACGACCGCTACCTGGTTGAATTAAATGGCCGATACGACGGTTCATCACGCTTTCCAACCAATAAGCGTTTTGTGTTTTTCCCATCCATATCCGGTGGCTGGCGTATTTCCAATGAAGCGTTTTTCAAGGGATTGAAAGCTACTGTGAATGAATTGAAAATCAGAGCTTCCTATGGTGACCTAGGCTCACAAAGTCAAGGTGGCGATTATCCGTATATACCTGTTATGTCTACCAATGGTGAAATGGGTTATATCGTTGATGGTAAACGGATAACGAGCGTGAATCCACCCGATCTGGTCAGTCCAAACCTCACTTGGGAAACCATCAGACAGTTTAACTTTGGATTGGACTTGGCAATCCTTAACAATCGTTTAACCGGTAGCTTTGACTGGTACCGCCGCAATACCCTTGATATGATTACGAGTGGTACGCCTGTTCCGGCTATCCTTGGTACCGGCGTGCCCCAATCGAATGCCGCAGATCTAAAGACGATCGGCTGGGAACTATCTTTAGGCTGGCGGGATCGGAAAGGAGATTTTTCCTATGGTCTGAGTGCTATCTTATCGGATAATAAGGGTACGATTACACGATACAATAATCCACAAGGAAGCATTTGGTCACATTATCCTGGCAAGGTTTGGGGTGAGATCTGGGGCTACGAAACCGAAGGACTTTTCCAGAGCGAAGCAGAGATCAAAGCACATGCCGATCAATCGAAGGTGTACGGCGGGACATGGCATCCGGGAGATGTCAAATATAAAGACTTGAATGGCGATGGTGAGATCTCAGAAGGCAAAGGCACACTGGCGGACCATGGTGACCTAAAAATAATCGGCTATAATGAGCCTCGTTATGCTTTTGGCTTTCGTGGTGACATGGCCTGGAAAAATTTTGATTTTGATTTCTTTTTTCAAGGTATTGGAAAGCGAGATGTTATGCCTGGGGGAAATCAATTTTGGGGTTTTACAAGCGAATGGAGTGTGCCATTTAAACACGCGTTGGACGCCTGGCGCGAAGACAATACCGATGCATACTTTCCCCGGTCAAGCTATGATAATGCCAATGGTAATAGAAAAACACAGACCCGCTATCTTCAAAACGCAGCCTATCTCAGGCTTAAAACGCTCAGTATAGGGTATTCGCTACCCAAACAACTGCTGGCCAAAGCCAAAATTGAACGGGTGAGAGTTTATGTTACGGCCGAAAACTTGTTTACGGTGACCAGTCTATTGAATATATATGATCCCGAACTGGTCGACTTTGGCAAACCACCCTTATTTAAATCTTTCTCATTCGGTATTAACTTAACCTTGTAAATCGAAAAATCATGAAATTCAATAATTTGATACTTTATTTTTCCATCATTTTTCTGATGGGTTCATGTAAGAATGAACTGGAGTTATATCCTGAGGATGCACTTTCAGACCCTTCGTTCTGGAAAACTGATCAGGATCTGGAACTGTATGCTTCCAGATTTTACACCAATCTGCCGGGAGCTATGGGCCCAGGGGCAGACAACCAGTCCGACTGGTATGTGAGCAACTCACCAAATGGTTATCTCTTTGGTACTACTGTAGTACCGACCTCAGGTGGCGGTTGGTCCAATGGCGATTGGTACAACATCAGGGCCTGCAATTATTTTTTGAGGAATTACAATAGAGCCAAGGGCAATCAGGCGAAGATCAACAAAAGTGTCGCCATGGTGCGATTTTTCCGCGCATGGGAATATTTCGGCAAGCTTAAAAATTTCGGGGAGCTGCCCTGGGTGAATACGGACTTGCAGATAGATGCAGAACAACTCTTTTCGGCGCGAGACTCGCGTCAGGTGATTGCCGATTCCATCGTTGCAGACCTGGATTTTGCTATTGCTAATCTACCTGCTGCCAAAGAGGTTAAGTCGGGCGAACTGCATAAGTATGCTGCCCTGGCATTTAAGTCACGCGTTTGCTTATACGAAGGAACCTATCGTAAATACCGGAATATAGCAGGCTGGGAGCAGCTTTTGCAAAAGTCTGCCGCTGCATCACAACAGATCATCGATTCCAAAAATTATGCAATATGGAATAATGGACAGCCTGCGACCGATTATACCAATCTTTTTTTGCAGGAAGACCTGAGCAAAAATGCCGAGTGTATTATGCCAAGAATTTATGTGCCCGAACTTTTGATGCACAACAATACACGCCAGCTGGAGGAGAGTTTCACAGGCTTGAGTAAGAGCGCAGTGGAATCTTACCTATGTAAAGATGGATTCCCGATCGCTTTAAGTCCGCAATATAAAGGTGATCAGCTACCCGTTACAGAACTGGAAAATCGAGACCCAAGATTGTTACAGACCATTGATAATCCGAAACTACCTTTTAAAAACCTCGAGAACGGTACCATACAATACCGGAAATTACCCATGATCGATCCGCAATATTGTACCACAGGGTATTATGTGATGAAATACCACTCACCAGATCCTGCGCAGTGGAATTTGGGGCTGTCCACATTGGATGTTTTTATTTTTCGCTATGCGGAGGTTCTCCTCAATCATGCTGAGGCCAAAGCCGAACTTGGTCAATGCACACAGGCTGTCTTGGATCAGACCATAAATCCGATTCGGGATCGGGTAGCTCTGGCCCATCTGAATGAAAATGTGGGTTTTCAGGATCCAAACTGGCCCGTTTACGGCTATGGTTTAGGAGCTCTACTTCAAGAGATCAGAAGAGAGCGTGCGGTAGAATTGGTCGGAGAAGGGTTCCGTTGGGATGACTTGGTGCGTTGGAAAGCAGGTAAACTTATTGAGAGTCCGAAAACAGTGTTGGGGATCCGAGTGACAGATGCGCTGAAAAGTCAATACGCAAGTTTTAATAAAGAACTTGATGCCAATGGCCTGATAAAAGTATATCCCCAATTGGCGCAACGGAAGTGGAACGACAAGATGTATTTAAGGCCACTGCCAATTGACCAGTTGACATTAAACGATAAACTAAAACAAAATCCCGGTTGGTAAAATTAAAATAACAGCAATGAAAACGATTATCTTATTCGCATGTCTGTCTTTTCTTCTTTTTTCCTGCAAAAAGGAGGAAAATAAGGGAAATGAAGTCTATATTACAGGAGCAGCAAATCCCGTTGATCTTAAAATAATTCTTAACGAGAATCCCGTAATAGCCTATTTCACGCTATCTATGGTAAGTCCATATCCCATTCCTGCAGAAAGTGGAATAAACAATGACGTTCAGGTAGACCTGAGTATCGACGAGGCAGCAGTCCAAGATTACAATGCAAAAAATGGAAAAAATTATAAACTCTTGCCGAGCAGCAGTTATCAATTGCCCAGCAAGGTGATGATCCCGGCCAATAAATATGTGTCCGATAAAATTCCACTTCGTATTACTGGGCTGGGCAAGATGCAACCCTTTGAAACCTATCTTCTGCCTGTTCATATTGCCGGTGTAACAGGTAGTGTAAAGGATAACAGCCATCAAACGCTGGTCTATGTTGTGACCGGCTCTCTGGATGCGCAGGCGATGCCATTATTATCAAGGGCTAAATGGACTGTAAAGGCGGTCTCATCGGAGGAACTTCATGGTGAAGGCGCAAACAACGGGCATGCTACTCACGCCCTGGATGGCGATCGAGGTACCTTTTGGCATACGCAATGGCAGGGTAACGAACCTCGCCCCCCGCATTTTATTACGCTCGATTTGGGAGAAAAGACCACGATCAAGGGCTTTTCTTATGTGACTCGGGATTTTGGCGCCAGCTGGCCTAAAGTAATGGAGATTGAGGTCAGTGACGATAATATCAGCTGGTCCAAAGCAGCCGTCTTCGATAATTTGCCAGCGAAGGGTGCGACCGAGTTCCGCTCTTTTTTTGCCAAGGAACAGCAGGCTAGGTACGTTAAAGTCAATATAAAAGAAGTGTATGGTGGCACCTCCACACACGTCGCAGAAATTAATCTTTTTTAAATTTAGTTACAATCGTTTATGAAGAAGCTATTAGGTAGTATGTTACTCGGATTGCAGTTGTGCAATTCAGCCGTGCAGGCACAAGAAATCAAACCCCATGGATTAACACCCAACAAGAGACAGGTCGACTGGTACAATCAGGAGATTATCGTATTTTTCCATTTCGGTCTCAACACCTTTGAGGAGTTTGTCAATGAAGGTGATGGTAAAGCAAGTACCGCATTATTTAATCCGACAGCACTGGACTGCGGGCAGTGGGCCAGTACATTGAAAGCAGCCGGAATCACCAATGGTATATTAACAGCAAAGCACGCCGACGGTTTCTGCCTATGGCCAAGTGCTTATACCGACTATAGTCTTAAAAATAGTCCCTGGAAAAATGGAAAGGGAGATGTGATACGAGAATTCACGGAAGCATTCAGCCGCCAGGGACTTAAATCCAGTATCTACCTCGGGCCACATGACAGGCACGAACATCTTCATCCCGAATATTCGATTGAAAAATATAAACAGTATTATGCCAATCAATTGGGCGAACTTATGGGCAATTACGGACCCATTTGGGAGACATGGTGGGATGGTGCGGGGGCTGATGAACTTACTACCCCGGTCTATAGCCATTGGGCGGCGACAGTAAGAAAGTTGCAGCCAAACTGTGTGATCTTTGGTACAAAAAACTCCTACCGTTTTGCTGATGTGAGGTGGGTAGGCAATGAATCGGGAAATGCCGGTGACCCATGCTGGTCTACCATCGATTCGCTCAGCATCCGCGATGAGTCCGCACATATTAAGCAGTTAAACGAGGGACAGCTCGGCGGAGATGCTTACATACCTGCCGAAACGGATGTATCCATCCGTCCGAGCTGGTTCTACCATCAGGAAGAAGATAAGCTGGTCAAGACGACCAAAGAACTTTGGGATATTTATTGCAGTTCCGTGGGTAGGAACAGCGTACTGTTGCTCAATCTTCCGCCCGACCGTAGGGGACAGCTTTCCCCGATTGACTCGACCAACATTGTGCGTTTGAGACAAGGAGTGGATGAGACATTTGCACATAACCTTTTAGCCGGGGCAAACATAAAAGCAAAAAATCCACGCAGTGAAAAATATACAGCTCAGCATCTGACAGATGGATCAAAAGAGACATTTTATGCTTCCAATGAGGGAAGTACAACCGACGAAATCACATTTCAAATGGGGGAGAAGAAAGCGTTTGATTGCTTGATGATCCAGGAAGTCATCGAGCTAGGCCATCGTACGACCGGTTGGGAAGTGGATTACTCCCAAGATGGAAAACGTTGGAATACCATCAAAGAAACCAAGGGAAAGCAATCGATCGGCCATAAATGGATCGTCCGTTTTTCGCCTGTTGAGGCCAAGTACGTTCGCCTGCGCATTACGAAAGGCGTAGCTCCTGCCGCTCTCCATACCTTCGGTGTCTACAAACAGTCGCAAATATTTAAATAGGTGTTATATTCGCAAGCATAGGGTCTACCGATCATTGGACTATTCTCATGATCGGGCCCTGTCTTGTTCATGCTAATTGAACAGTAATGACATTCCATCAGATACAAAAAATCATCTTTCTTTTTCTATGCACGCACTATCTTGCGATAAGCTATGGGCAACAATTGGATACAAGTAAGTATTATAAAATAATCAGTCCCCTTGGTTTGGCTTGGGACAATAAGCAAAGTGCCGAGAATAATAGCCCAATTTACCTCAACACACCCAAGGACAAAGATGAAGGACAGATCTGGAAGATCAGTCTGACGGACAATGGACTGTATACCATCACCAACCCTTTTGTAGGGAAAGCCATCGATAATAATGGGAGCAGCGATGAAACAAAAGCTGAGCTTATCCAATGGGATTACAATGGGAGTAACCTCAATCAACAATGGCGTTTTCAGGTAACAGGAACAGGTGGCGTGGTTATTTCGCATCCGGCAACAAAAATGGAAATTGCCGTACGTACTAAGGATACCGATGGCTCAAAGATAGGGCAACGCAAAAATGCGTATCAGGTCTGGAAGCTGGTCGCTGTTGAAACGGTGGTGCCGCAGAAAATTGTACGTGAGAAAAGCATGCTGGAATGGGAAAATGAACAGTTGTTTGCCGTCAACAAGGAAGAAGGACACGTCACATTTTATCCTTTTCCTTCGATCGGAAAACTGAAAGAAGATCCCTATTTTGAGTTTCCGTGGATTTTTCCTAAAAGCTCACGGGTACAAAGTCTAAATGGCAAGTGGAAGTTCAATTGGGTGAAAGAACCGAACCTGAGACCCATGAATTTCTACAAAGAAGGTTTTTCGACAGCAGCGTGGCAGGAAATCACCGTACCTTCCAATTGGGAGATGGAGGGATATGGCACCCCGATTTATACCAATATCACCTATCCATTTAAAAACGAACCTCCATTTATTCTGCCGCAAAAAGGCTATACCAATGAGCAGGAGATCAACCCGGTGGGGTCTTATAAACGGCAGTTTACCTTGGATGAAAACTGGGAAGGAAAGCGAATTTATGTTCATTTTGACGGCGTATATAGTGGTATGTATGTTTGGGTTAATGGGCATAAGGTGGGCTATAGCGAGGGAGCAAATAATGATGCGGAGTTTGAGATCAGCAAGTATGTCCGTAAAGGCACCAATACGATAGCCGTGCAGGTTTTTCGTTGGACCGATGCCAGTTATATTGAGGATCAAGATATGTTTCGGCTCAGCGGTATACACCGGGATGTCTATTTGGTCGCCAGACCGCAGGAACATATCCGTGATTGGCGGCTTTCTTCAAGGTTTTTAACGACAGATCTCAGCCGCGTCGAACTCAGTAGTCAAGCCATCTTTGCCCGCGATTCGTCCATTGCCCCAGCTGACCAGCAGCTTGTTCTCACGATGTTGGATGCGTCAGGTAAACTTGTTGCACGTGCCCAGGCAGGCCCTAAGGGCGATGCAGATAGCAAAGTCCTAGTTGTCGACAATCCCCACCTGTGGTCGGCGGAAGATCCCTATCTGTATACCTTGCTGTTAAGTACCCTGGATGCCAAAGGCAATGAGCAGGAAGTCCTCATGCAGAAATATGGTTTTAGGTCGATACAGATTGCGGGCGGACGTGTTCTTATTAATGGGAAAAAAGTATTCTTTAAAGGTGTCAATCGTCATGATATCCATCCCAGGTTTGGCAAAGCTGTGCCTGTCGAAACCATGTTGCAAGATGTCAGGATGATGAAGCAGAACAATATCAATACCATACGTACCAGTCATTATCCCAATAGTTCCAAAATGTATGCGATGTACGATTATTTTGGTTTGTACGTGATGGATGAAGCAGATCTGGAGAATCACGGTAACCATGGTATTGCGAACAATCCTGATTGGATTCCAGCATTCAATGATAGAATAAGACGCATGATACAACGCGATCGTAATCACCCTGCTGTTATTTTTTGGTCGCTGGGCAATGAAGGTAGTGATGGCGGAAACTTTCGTGCGGCAGCCAAAGTTGCTCGGGAACTTGATCCCGGACGTGTGATCCACTATGAGGGTAAAAACGAAATTGCGGATATTGATTCCCACATGTACCCGTCGCTCGAACGTATGGAGCAGTTTGATAAAGAAGGCGATCCACAGAAACCCTACTTTCTATGCGAATTCGCACATGCTATGGGCAATGCTGTAGGAAATTTGAAAGAATATTGGGATTACATCGAAAATAATTCCCAACGTCTGATCGGGGGCTGTATTTGGGATTGGGTAGATCAAGGACTGAACAAACCGGGCAGACCGGCCGATGAATATTACTATGGCGGTGACTTTGGAGATAAGCCAAACGATGGCGATTTTTCCAATAATGGTTTGACCACACCCGATCGGCGTGTAACGGCCAAATTATTGGAAGTTAAAAAGATCTACCAAAACGTAGCTATTAAGGGAATAGCCCCTGAGCAAGGTGCCTTCAGTATCCATAATAAATATAATTTTACCAATTTGAATGCTTTTCATTTAATCTGGCAACTGCTGGAGGAGGGAAAAGTGATTGCATCAGGCCAGGTTCCAGCACTCAACCTCAAGCCAGGTGATTCTGCGAAGATAACCTTGCCACTGGCAAAATATGTGCAGCAAGGCAAAGAATATCTGGTAAATTTCAGTCTTGAGCTGGCCACCGACAAGTCTTGGGCCACGAAAGGAGCAGTGCTTGCCACGGAGCAGATTCAATTACGGGCGCGTACTTATCCCAAGACGATTGCACTGACTGCTGTCGAACCAATTCGTTACGAAGCGCATGGCAACAATATCCATGTCATGGGGAACAGATTCCATGTTATTTTTAGCTCGGAGCGTGGTACAATGACCTCATTTCAATACGATGGTGTCGAAATGATTGAAGATCAACAAGGGCCTGCGCTCAATTGGTACCGTGCGATCAATAATGATAAATATACAGATCTCAATTATTATACAACCGAGTGGGAGAAAACGAAGTTTAGCTTTGCTTTTGATTCAGCAAAGCGTTCTATCCGTTTTGAATTGGGTAATAAATTTACTGTTCGGGCAGAGTCCACGTTTGATATTTCTACTGTAACAAGGTATACCCTCTACGGTAATGGTGTATTGGATATCGAAACCCAATTTTCTAAACCTATAGATGAGCAGCTTATTCGGCGACTTGGTTTGCGTATGCAGTTAACACCGAGCCTGAACCGTGCAAACTGGTATGGAAGAGGGCCATTTGAGAATTATCGTGACCGAAAAGACGCTTCGTTTATAGGTCTTTATCATGCCGATGTCGATGATTTTCTTGCCGAACATTATGTACGTAGCCAGAGCACTGGCAACCGCGAGGATCTTCGATGGCTGGAAGTTCATGACGGAGCTGGACACGGCTTTCGAGTCAAAAGTTTTGGGGATTTATCGTTTTCGCTTTTGCCTTTTACTGACCAGCAACTTTGGGAGTCGAAGCATGATTTTAGGTTAAAAGAGATCCGGCAAAACAAAGTCTACTTGAGCTTGGATTGTTTTCAGCAGGGATTAGGCAATGCGAGCTGTGGTCCTTTGCCTCTGGAGAGATATCGACTACCCAATAGCGCAACTTTAGGTTTTTCGTTTAGAATTGAACCTCTTAAATTGCCTTAAAATTGGCGTGGAAAAGCAATGGCTGAGATTGGGCATTGGCTACGCTCAGCTTTTATGAGAATACTTAAAACCCTCTCCTTTGAATAATATGCCAACAGGAGAGGGTTTTAAGTGTAAGGTTTTAATCCCTCTATTTTGGTTGATTGAACATATAACGCGCTATTTTCCACGCGCCATTTTCCCGTTTCATTAAGAAAAACTCGCGACTAATTTCTTCTGTTTTTTGTCCCGTGGCGTGGATCAGCTGCGTGCCATGTGATTGTGTGCGAACAAACGCAATATCGCCCGCCACGGTAATTTCTTCGATATCAAATTTTACATGGAGTTGTATAGCGCCCTTTTCTTCTTTATTGCTTTGCCAAATAAAAAGTTTTTTTAAAATGCCTTAATGCGCCACAAATTTTGATAAGGTCTCTGCGTAAATTAGCAATAAATAAATTTTAAAGATGAAAACATTAATTTGGAAGGGCATTATCTACAATTCCCTCGAATATTTTAAACTGACACAACAGGGAGGCTTTTTTATGGTCGATTCCAACATTATTGGGTATTATGAAGATAAAATCTATACCCTCGAATATCATTTGAAGATTGACGAGCATTGGAATGTTCAACGTCTTGATTTGGAATATGAAGTGAATGGCGTTAATAAAAGAATAAAAGGAAATAAAGTTAAAAATGACTGGGAAATAAATGGATCGATTAAAAACGATTTTCAGGGTATTGATTATATTGATATCTCCCTCACACCATTTACCAATACACTTCCGATCAATAATTTGAATCTCGAAGTCGGTGAGAGTACGGATATCAAAGTGCTCTATTTTGATATTCTAAACGACGGCATAAAACCAGTTCATCAGAACTATTCGAAAACGAACATGTTAACCTTTCAATACAAGAATGTTCCGAAAGATTTTGAGGCCGACCTTGAAGTAGATCATTTGGGTTTAGTGGTCGATTATCCGGGATTATTTACCAAGACAGCCGAAATTTAGCAAGCATCTTCCGGAGCTCCGAAGAACTTCCATTTATGGTCCCGGCGTTTGCACTCCAAGGAAAAGGTGAAATCGTGATGAAGTTTCTAAAAACAATATTCCTTTTAGTGCTGTCTTAGTTATATAACATAAACAGAGCACAATGAATTTTGATATGATTAAGTGTGAAGACCTCGGCCAGGCCATACATATACCAAACACGACGGACGACCATCACGAAGAAACTTGGTTTGTGAAATTTGGCGAGGAAATAATAGGTGTTGGACTTTTTCCAAAACAAAGCTCGAGCTGCGTTTTGGCAATCGTTGGCGATAGCTATGACGACAAGAAAATACTTGGCGATATTGATGCACATGATAAAGTGATCATTGAAGGATTGAATATCGCTTTTGAAGGCTACTTAAGATCCATCCGCGGTGATGTAGTCATCGGCGAAAAGAAAGTAGATGATTTCTCGCACAATAATCAAAAGTTGGATTAATACCCTATAAAAAAACTGCTCAACTGTTGAGGCAGTTTTTATTAACCTTTATACGTTTTTTAGTAGCTTCTAAGAGCTCTTTTATCTCTAACTGAATAATCTACATTTTGCCTCGAAAGCTGCGACATAGGTAATGATATTCAATGTGGTGGAACTGCATAGGCTCAACGATGTAAATAAAGTCTATTAAAATAGTAGTCTTTATGAAAAATATTTTTATATTAGCATCGTTTGTTTCAATTGGCGTTGGCAACGATAAAATCTAAACCATTAATAAAACGTATGAAAAATTTACATCAAACCCGATTTTCTTCTCTTCGAGCACGATTTGATTGTGTTAATCTCTATTGTATTTCCCACCGAATGCGTACCTAAAACGACAAAGGGAAGTTTACACCTCCCTTTGATTTAATAAGCAAATATCAAGTTCAATTGGCGTTGGCACTTGCAGTATTCACTATCAAACACCCAAAACTATGAAATATCGTAGAGTATTTTCGTACTCGCTTTCTATTTTTTTTATCTGGGCCTCTATCGCAGCAGTATGGGCACAAGAAACAAAACCGATTATCAATGCTTCTCTTTCGGGAACGGTAATTGATGCCACGACAAAAGAACCTATAGAAGGTGCTACCGTTCAGCTGGAAGCAGTAACACATAACGTGAAAACCGATCGAAAAGGAAAATTTTCCTTTGTAACAGGACAAAAATTGCCTTTTAAGCTAACCGTTACTTCGGTTGGGTATACAACTCAAAACCTTGTCATTGAAATGTCTCCGGCAATTATCGAATTAAATAGATCTACTGAAAGTCTGGATGAAGTCGTCGTTGTTGGGTATACAACTATAGCGAAAAAAAATCTTATTGGTGCCGTGGATCGGGTATCTCAACAAGCTGTAAAAGACATCCCAACAGGTAGTTTTGATGCACAGCTCCAAGGAAAGGTGGCTGGCATGCAGGTTGCGGCCAGTTCCGGAATACCAGGAGATGCATTGCACGTCCGTTTGCGGGGAGCAACCTCTATCAATGCAGACAATAATCCTTTGTATGTCATCGATGGTGTGTTTCTAAATTCAGAGAGCCTGCAAACGATCAATACAGGCGGGAAGGCAACGTCTCCTATTGCAGATCTGAGCCCTTCGGACATCGAACATGTTGAAGTGCTGAAAGACGCTGAAGCAACCGCTCTTTATGGATCACGGGGTGCTAACGGGGTGATTTTGATTACAACCAAACGGGGGAAAAATGCACAATCGGCAAAGATTGATATCAACCTTTACGCAGGAAAGGCAAAAGCCGCTAAACTATGGGAATTGACCTCGGGGCCCGAACACGCTGAACTGGTAAACGAGTATTTTAAAAATATTGGTCAGGCGCAACCATTTAGGCCTATTGCAGACGGGGGGAGAGGATTACCTGCTGAACAACAGACGTACGATAGGCTTTCGGAAGCTTTTCGGACAGCAGGAGTATATAATGCAGATCTATCTGTCTATGGTGGTAGTGATAATACCGCTTACTATTTGAGCGCTGGGTATAACAAACAGGAATCCATCTTGAAACCAATATCGTTTGATCGGGCTAATTTTCGCTTTAACATAGACCAGAAAATAAACAATAAACTTAAAATAGGATCGAGTAATGGTATCTCGAGGACGGGACGCAACCAAGGTCGTGCGGGGGATGGTCCTCAAGGAGGTATTTTACAGGCAGCTTTACATACGCCGACCTATCTATCGCCCTACAATGACCAAGGTGTTCTGGTGGGTAGAGCCGGATTTGACAATCTAACATTGTTATTGGATAATTATGATGTGGGATCAACAAGTTTGCGCTATATCGGAAATGTTTATGGTGAGTATCAGATTACACCAGCATTGAAGTTTCGTTCGACATTTAGTGTGGATTATAACAATTACAATGAACACGAGTACTGGAATAAATTGCTGATTGCTGGAAGTGGTGTAAATGGATTGGCCACTTCTGCAATTTCACAAGCAACAACCTGGATCAATGAACAAACATTGACCTACCGGAAAAGATTAGGCTCCCGCCATACCATTGGCGCATTGTTGGGAAATACCTTACAGGGTAGTTATTTTTCGCTCACCTCTGCAGAAGGTCGGGGCTTTGCAACAAATGACTTTAAACTAATCAATACCGCTGCTACAACAACAGGCAACCAAGACTGGGATCAATATAAGCTGGCATCCTTTTTTGGAAGGGTAGATTATGCCTTTGATGACAAATATTTAGTGGATCTCTCCTTACGTGCAGATGGGTCTTCAAAGTTTAATAAAGGATATCAATGGGGTTATTTTCCGGCAATCGGTGCTGCTTGGCGCTTAAGTAAAGAAAGCTTTTTACAAGATGTTGCTTTCTTAGATGACCTGAAGCTAAAAACCAGTTATGGTCTCACAGGAAATCAAAATGGCATCAATTCCTTTGCTTCAAGGCAATTGTGGTCGGGTGTGGGGTCCTCGTACCGAGGTGTTGCTGGAGTTTTTCCTCAACAATTAGCCAACCAACAGCTTAGCTGGGAGACGACATCCCAGTTTAACATCGGTCTGGATGCGGCTTTATTGAACAATAGATTAACTGCGGCACTAAACTACTATTACAAATATACCAAAGACGGATTATTGACGGAAGTTTTACCTGGGACCACAGGTTTTGGCAGTTTTACAAACAATGCTGTGGAGATCAGTAATAAGGGTTTTGAGTTGAGCGTGAGCTCGCTGAATATCCGAAACGATGTTTTTTCTTGGAGTACCTCCTTTAATATTGCCCGAAATATAAACAAGATCGAGAAATTAGCGACGCCTCAAAATTATGGTAGTAGAGATCTTATTCAATTCAGGGAAGGATATCCTATGTATTCTTTTTGGCTATACAAACAATTATATGTCGATCCACAAACAGGTGATGCGGTGTACGAAGATGTGGACGGTGATGGTCGTATAACAACTGGAGACAGGCAGATTTTGGGTAGCATCTGGCCAGATTATTTCGGGGGATTAAGTAATGATTTTTCCTATAAAAATTTTGATCTGACTACATTCTTTACATTCTCTATAGGTAACGAAATATACAATCACAATAGATTTTTTGGAGAGGCTGGCGGCGCCAGAGATGCTGCGCGGGTCATTTTTAAATCTAATCTCGACCGCTGGCAACAGCCTGGAGATATTACCGATGTTCCGCGTTCTGATGGCGTAAATAATAATAATTACAAAGATGGTGGTGGTAGATGGTTGGAAAATGGGTCCTATCTGAGATTTAGGACTTTAAGCTTAGGGTATAATTTCACCTCGAAGAGCTTAGGAAAATCGCCATTTTCAAAGTTGAGAATATATGTGCAGGCAACCAATTTATTCACGATTACGAAATACACAGGGCTTGACCCCGAATCGGCGGCGAACAGTGCAGCAAATCAACAAGGAATTGATTTGGGAACCCCGCCCCAGCCCAGAAGTTTCCAGCTAGGTGTTAATTTAACTTTATAAAGGTCATGAGAACAAAATTTATTTATATATTTTACCTCCTCTTATTTACAAACTGCTCTTCGTTCTTAGAGGTTGACCCCAAGTCCTCTATTTCAGGAGATGGTATCATCAAAGACGAAACATCCGCCAATGCGGCCATTAGTGGCGTGTATGATGCATTGAGAAGTTACTACAGTGTAAATTATCAGTCTATTGCCTATTTATCGGGCGATAATGTTCAATGGACAGGGTCACAGTCACAAATACAGGAGTTTATCAACCACAAAGTCAATCCAGAGAATGGAACAATAGCATCTACGTGGAATGGGATTTACACAACGATAAATCGTGCGAACAACGTCATTCGCGCAATTACGAATGATCAAGGCGATGGAATACCGACAGCCGTGAAGGATAAGGTTTTAGGACAAGCGTATGCCATTCGGGGATTGGCCTATTTTGATTTGGTGCGCGTCTGGGGTGGAGTTCCATTAATTAAGGAGCCAACAGACAAAGTAGGCGATAATATCGGCATCGCACGTAGTACAGTTGAACAGACGTATCAGCAAGTTCTTGATGACCTCAACTTGGCCGAAGGTCTTTTAAGCAGCACAACAGATCGATTTGCTTTTACCAAGAAAACCGTATGGGCTTTAAAGGCCCGTTACTATCTCTATCAGAAGAATTGGGAGAAAGCGAGAGATTATGCAACATTATTGATCGATGACCAATCCAATTATGAACTCATCGTTCCTTATTATGCCTTTTTTAAAAATGACGTTACCGGAACCAGAGAATCGGTATTCGAATTATTTTACAGCACCAACGAACCAAATCCGCACCGGGCTCAATGGCAACCGCAAACGAATGGAGGTACAAGGCAATGGGCTCCTAGTAACCCCCTGGTTACGTTATTGACAAATGCGAGTATAGCGGGTGCGAGGAGTGTATTAATTGCTAAGGATAACCAAAATCGTTGGTACGGTGATTTATATTACAGAAGTTCAGGTGCCGATCCGACTTATGTCATCCGAATTGCTGAGCTCTATCTTATTCGAGCTGAAGCCTATGCTGAATTAAACGACTATAATCTAGCCTTGGCAGATCTCAATAAAGTTAGAAAACGAGCTTTGCTTTCAGATAGTTCATTCACAACCAGTAAAAGCGAGCTCTTGTTGTGGATTGAGAATGAACGCCGTCTTGAATTCGCTTTTGAGGCGCATCGGTGGTTTGATTTGGTTCGGACAGGTCGAGCACAGCAGGTATTGGGAATAGGCGAATCATTCCGATTGTTGTTGCCCATCCCTTATAGTCAGATTCTCGCCGATCCGGCACTGAAACAAAATCCAGGTTATTCATCCTAAATATTGACGTCAGATGGCATTATATTTTAAAAAACACAAACCGGAGAAGTATCTTCTTCGTGTGAGCATACTCTTTATCTTGTTGCTCAGTCTGCCCTTGCAGCCAGAATTCTATAAAACGTTATTTACGATCAGCTGGCAATATTTTATTGCGGACGTATTCAAGTTAGTGACATTTTTGCCGCACTATTTCGGTGAACAGAATAGTATACAAGATTGGATATTGATCTTGATTATTGCATTAGTAGGAGCTGTTATTTGGCTGAAAAGAGACAATACCGACAATGATGTTAGGGAGCAGTTATACTATTATTATCTAAGAATATTTGTGCGCTTTAAGCTAGCTGCTATATTGTTTGTAGCCGGCTTTCTCAAACTGTTTCCCATATTTGTTCCTGAGCTATCCTTGAGTCATTTAAACACAGCATATGGTTATTTTGCGGATTGGAAGCACCTGCTGTTAAGTTTATCGGCAGCTCCAGCATATCTGGTTTTTTTGGGTATTGTTGAACTTGTTGCCGCGACACTTTTGCTTTTTCGGAAAACAGCTTTTCTGTCTGTCATTTTTGTTATACCCTTCTATGGAAATGCATTTTTGGCCGATTTGGCGTATCAAGGGTCCAGCTATTTTGTTTCTATTTATATTATCTTATTGACTTTGCCCATTTTTCTGTATGATGTACAACGTTTGGGATCACTGATTGTCTCTCTTAAAGAAACATTTCCCGCCGGGTGGAAATTGGATTGGAAAACAATAAGCTGGTCAAAATGGCGGATAGCACTCAAAGTAAGCTTCGTGTTCGTGTTTGTGTTATTGGTGGCAGTAAGGTCTTATTCGGTATACCAGCATCCGGATCAATCGCTACATTATCCAAACCAAGCTGGTCTGCCAGCTATCGAAGGTAAATATCTAGTGGATACTTTTATTTTTAATGGAGATACATTGGCGTTTTCACCAACTGACAGCGTAAGGTGGAAGGACGTCGTATTTGAGCGATGGAATACAATAAGTGTACGAAAAGTAAATACAGTTTTCAAGGATATAGCCCCCGCCGCCTTTCTCAAACGGGAAGATCAGCAAAAAGATTATGAATTCACCCAGACCGGAGACCGCCTCTATTATCGGTATACGATTAGCGGCGACACGATCGCGCTTAAAAATCCAAATAATAATTATCCGAATGATACCTATCGCTTTAAAGTAGAGCGGCCAGACAGCCTCCATGTGAATTTGGTCGGAGTTAATGCACACGGAAATACGGTGAAGGTCAATCTCCGTAAGGTAGATAAAAAATACTTACTATACGAAGTAAAGAAGATCGGACGCCAAGGACTTGGATACAAATTATAAACGTTTAAACTATTTTGAAGATGTCAATAAATAATCCGTCGTTAGGTAGTGCCCGGTGGACTGCCTTTCAGCTCATTGCATTTCGCGTCAGCTTTATTTTCTTTATTATAATATCTATACCTAATAATCCGCTATGGTACAAACAAGTATTTTCAATAGACTGGTTTAATTTGGATTATCGCGACCTGTATGATATCTGTCGGTTCGGTTCGGGTGTAAATTGGTTTGGCAGAACTACATTTGGCTACCGGTTAGAGGGGTATAGTATTTGGGTGAATACCTTATTTTTTTCCATCGTAGCCGCATTGATCTGGACATTTGTGCTACGATTACTCAAAAGAGAGCGATCGGAATACAACAGGCTGTTTTATTGGCTCAATGTTGTGGTACGCTATAGAGCTGGTCTGGGTATTATCGGCTTTGGATTTACAAAACTTTTTCCTGTACAGATGCCCTATCCCTCTTTGGGGATTTTGGATACCGACTACGGTGATTTAACTGCACAGAAGATCTTTTGGCTTTCGTTTGGAATCGTGCCCTGGTATCAGGTTTTTGCGGGTATACTCGAAGTGAGTGCAGGTACGATGCTTTTCTTTCGGAAAACGGTACCTATTGGCGCGGCATTGCTGGTAGGTGCTCTGGGCGCAATTGTTGTTGTGAATTTTGCTTACGATGGCGGGGTACATGTTTACAGTTCGTATTTCGTATTACTGAGCTTATTTTTACTTGTGCCATATTACAAACCTTTCTATACCTTATTTGTCAAAGAAATTGCCGCGAAGATCGAACTGTATTTGCCTAATTTTAAACCCAGTATTAACTTGGTTAGAATCGGCCTCAAAGCTCTCGTCTTATTTGTTTTTGTTGGCGTCTTTTTCTATCTGCAATACATCGATTTTCGGTATGATCCTTACAAACAGCCCTCATCGCCTGGAGTAAACGAGTTGCGGGGAACATTTAATGTAACGGAATTTAAGTTAAATGGAGAAACAAGACTTTTTAATCCGTACGATAGCATTCGTTGGCAGTCTGCAACGTTTGAAAAATGGTCCACGCTGACCTTTCGGGTCAATCGGCCTTTGCGATTGGACCTTTCAAATGGGGGCGGCGACCCGAAGCGGGATGTAAACCGAAGTTTTGAAATTTCAGGTGTGGCCGGAGGTCAGCGTGTTTTT
Source organism: Sphingobacterium multivorum (assembly GCF_039511225.1). Classification (NCBI taxonomy): domain Bacteria; kingdom Pseudomonadati; phylum Bacteroidota; class Sphingobacteriia; order Sphingobacteriales; family Sphingobacteriaceae; genus Sphingobacterium; species Sphingobacterium multivorum. Next base: position 4,395,989 of record NZ_CP154261.1, on the reverse strand, counting down.
CATTATTACGCCGATAAGGATAACAAAACATTGTACCTGGAGGATAAATTTAAGTTGATTCCCGATGAGCGGAATGTAACAGCGGGCGAAGGTGGCGATGGCGGCGTTCGAAACTATCTGAAAGAGCAAAAGCTATCTGCCGACACTCCAGCAATTTCCTTAACAGAATGGATTCCCGATTCGGTGAAATATAAATTTGCCCATGAGGTAAATGATGTGCATCCAAAAGCGCGGACGACACGCCGCATTCGGGAATTTGCTAAAGCAGATGAATTAGCGAGAAAAGAAATGAGACAGCGTTTCGTTCTTCATTATACGGTCTCTAATCAAGGCAATAGGATCATATTGAGCGGAATTGACGAAAATCGTGATTCGCTTTATGTGGTGCTAGATAAGGTTATAAAAGATTATAAGCTTACCCTGGGTAAATTGGTTGCTGGACAGTATGACTAAACATGGAGCTGTATATCTTTCGATTGGCGGCGCAGTAGCTTTCCTCGTATGTTGCGAAACGGGTGATAGCGTCCCATCTGCCACGAGCTTGCGGCAGCGTGAAACAGATTGGTCGGAGGGACTTGATGCGTACCAGGCAACATGGCCGGATAAGTTTGGGATAGGAAGTCCCGCAGATAAAAGTTTTATAGCCAAATGGGATATCGATGTCCGCCCCGACGGGAAAGGCTTGCCCAATGGTGAGGGAACCGCTAAAAATGGTGCTGTAGTATACCGACAAAAATGTGCCGGTTGCCATGGCGCCCATGGATATGAAGGGCCTGAAGATAAGCTGGTCACAGATTCAACGGGGAGCAATACCATTGGTAATTACTGGCCCTATGCGACAACAATCTTTGATTATGTGCGTCGTGCCATGCCATTTAACGCCCCGGGTTCACTAACAGATCAAGAGGTTTATGATATTACAGCTTATCTGTTGTACTTGAACGGAGTCATAAAAGAGGAGCATAAAATTACAGCAACAACTTTACCTCAAATAGAGATGCCCGCGCGGAAAAGATACGTGTTAGATGATCGCCAGGGAGGTCCGCAGGTTAGATAAAAGAATATGTCTGAAGGAAAAGAACATTTAAAACAGCTACGAAAGCTTGTCCGTTTGTTGACGGTGACAGTAGCTTTCTTTTTAGCAATTGCGGTAGGTCTTGTGACCTATCAGCATCTATCCAATCGGGTTGTAGAGCCTGATTTCGATTCCAAAATTACGGTCGATCCCAGCAAAGTACAGGGAAGGCCATCATCTGAAGTAGGCTATCGTTCTAAATTCGATAGCCCTAAGCGTATAGCTACTTACGCCACGGCTTCCCGTACGCCTTTGGAAGATCTGCAAGGCACAATTACGCCCTCCGATCTCCATTTTGAGAGACATCACGCCGGTATACCCGACATCGATCCCGAGCAGCATGAGTTACTTATCCACGGATTAGTAGAAAAGCCTATCCGATTAAAACTTTCGGACCTCAAGAAATATCCTTCCGTATCGCGAATCTGTTTTATTGAATGTTCCGGCAATTTTCGTTATGGAAAACGGGAAATGACGCCTGGAGAAGTCTGCGGTTTAACAAGCCAGAGTGAGTGGACAGGTGTATTGCTATCGACCGTACTGCGTGACTTAGGGGTTAAGCCCGAAGCCAAATGGCTGCTGGCGGAAGGTGCTGACGGTGCTTTGATGGCGCGCAGTGTACCCTTGCAAGAAGCACTGACCGAAGCGATCATTGCCTATGGCCAGAATGGAGAGGCTATTCGACCACAGCAAGGTTATCCAATGCGCCTGGTCATTCCAGGATTTGAAGGAAATACACAAATCAAATGGTTGCGGCGGATTGAAGTGACGGACAAACCTGTGATGACCAGGGAAGAAACATCAAAATACACCGAGAAAGTTAAAGGTGGAAAAATCCGGATGTTTAGTTTGGTAATGGATGCCAGATCTATTATTACCTTTCCTGCCTATCCGAAAAAAATTGAAGAAGGTTGGCAAGAACTACGGGGCATAGCGTGGAGCGGTCGTGGAAAGGTGGCAAAAGTATTGGTGAGTACAGATAATGGTAAGACATGGAATGAAGCACATTTACAGGGACCCGTACTGGAAAAAGCACATACTGCCTTTAAATTCATGTGGAACTGGGACGGGAAACCGACACGTGTGCTCAGTAAAGCAATTGATGAGACAGGGTATGTGCAACCTACATATCATCAACTGGTCAAGGCGCGGGAATCGAAGTCGGGCTATCATTTCAATCCCGTCGTTGGATGGGATATTGAGAAAACAGGGGAAGTCTACCTTGCGGATGTCGAGGGCATTTGATCTCTGCATTAAATTCAAGGGCTATTTTAAAGTGTATTTGACGATATGAGAAGAGTTGTACTTGCTGGAGGGACTGGCCATCTTGGAACAGCCCTAAAAAAGAAGTTTCTGGAAATGGGATGGGAAGTTTTGATTTTGTCCAGAAAACAGCCTAAGAAAGAGGACGGCGCACGTTATTTATTTTGGGACGGAGAGGATTTGGGTACATGGGGTAATGTACTGGAAAGTGCGGATACCGTGATCAACTTGAGTGGCGAAAGTATACGATGCCGCTTCACGCGAAAAAATAGGGCAATTTTGGAGGAATCCCGTCTTTTACCGACGAATGCTATAGGAAAAGCAATAGCAGCTTGTGATAGCCCCCCGAGGCTTTGGATAAACTTTTCCGGTATCTCTCTTTTTTCTGGATTAAATGAATTGCAGGATGAGACAAGTATAGCGGTTGGAGAGGGGTATCTAGCTCAACTCACCACCAGATGGGAAGCTGCTTTTTCAGCATTTGACCTGCCTGAGACACTTAAAGTGATACTCCGCGTCAGTCCAGTGTTATCAAAACAGCGGGGCATGCTGGCTGAATTACTTCCGCTGGCTAGATGGGGGCTGGGTGGTAAAATTTCTAACGGACGCCAATGTATGAGCTGGATCCATGAGCGCGACCTTGTGAGATTAGTGTTGTGGATAATTGAGCAGACACAACCACGGCTTATTTATCATGCATGTAGCCCCCGTCCCGTTACCAATGAAATATTCATGAAAGCGCTCAGAGCGAGTTCGGGAGCATCTTTTGGCTTGCCTATTCCAAGGACTTTTGCCCGTATCGGGTCGTTTTTTAAAGCGGTAGATTCAAGTATCCTTCTCCAGCCTGTTTCCGGGACAACTAAGTTTACCTTGGAAGATGGATTTGATTTTGAATTTGGGGAAATTGAATGCGCATTGAACGATTTGGTAAAATAACAAGACTTGTGTTGGCATTAATAGCCCCTGATGAATGATCAGGGTAAATCAGTTAACAAAATAGGAGGGATAGAAACAATAATTGACCCGGTAAAAATAAATAAAACTTTTATTTTCAAAAAGATAAGGGAATTTAAATAAAATCTACTAATTTTATAGAGTATTCAGAATTGCATCGCGCGATACCAACCGAGTAGACTTACCACGGTGGTTAATTAATATGGGTTTCGGCCAAAAAAACTGAATACAATTTATAGTTTAACCCTTTAAATTTTTAAATTGTATGGCAACAACAAAAAGTCTTTATGAACACTTATCTGAAACGCTTATTCATTATTCGATTAATGAATTAATCCAATTTAATAACGATACGGTGTCAGGCCGGGGGTGGGGATCATCCAAAACGATTTTTCGAGCCGCTCTGTTAAGCACCCTTTCCAAAAAGGGCCTTGATCTATCACATATTGTTTCGAGAGAAGACGGTTTTACATCAGTAAAACAAGTTGCCGTGCGATTGGAGGACAATAGGCTTGTGCCGATCGTATAAAAATTAAAATACTTATTACGACCTTTCTAATTAATTTATTAAACTAAATAATGAGGGGCAGACTGAAAAGTCTGCTCTAAATTAAGATAGAGTTTCTATCCTTCTTTTAAAAAGAGTCCACGATCGAATTTCCACTCTTTTTCAGGTGTTCTTAATCTATTCCAAATTTTATTAAACTTTTACAATATGAGTGAAAAACCAACACAACAGACCGCCTTGGGCGATGTCGCTGCACGACACCTGGCGATTGCCACCAGAACCGTTCCACAGCTTGAAAGTATCTCACCCCGATGGCTGGTTCATTTATTGCAATGGACACCTGTTGAATCGGGTGTGTTTCGATTAAACAAAGTCGTCGGCGAAGACAGTATTCAGGTAGACTGTTCCAGACGAGATGAGAGTGTTTTGCCACATACATTTGTTGATTATGACGAAAGTCCCCGGGAGTATAATCTAAATGCAGTCAATACACTGATAGATGTACATACACGGGTTTCTGATCTCTACAGCAAGCCCTATAACCAGATCAGTGAACAGTTACGATTGGCAATTGAGAAAATTAAAGAAAGGCAGGAGAGTGAGCTCATCAACAATGCCGATTACGGAATCTTGAGCAATGTGGCGGCCAAACAGATTATTAAGACCAGATCTGGAGCTCCTACACCCGATGACCTGGACGAATTGATCACAAAGGTTTGGAAGCAGCCTGGTTTTTTTCTGCTTCATCCACTCACCATTGCGGCCTTTGGACGCGAATGTACACGCCGTGGCGTCCCACCACCCACGGTATCACTTTTCGGTTCACAGTTTTTAACCTGGCGCGGCATCCCATTGATTCCCAGTGATAAAGTGCCTATTGTAAATGGGAAGACCAAAATTCTGTTGATCCGTACAGGAGAAGCACGTCAGGGGGTAATTGGTCTTTATCAACCTAATTTGCCGGGCGAACAGACACCGGGCCTATCCATCAAGTTTACCGGAATTAATGATAAAGCTATAGCTTCTTACCTGATATCTTTATATTGTTCGCTGGTCATTCTCGTAGACGATGCTGTGGCTGTATTGGACGATGTGGACATCACACAGTACCACAGCTACAATTATAAGTAGATCATTCCTTAAAAGATTTTACTATGTCTCATTTAGATATTGATTTCGAAAGATTTCTAACGGAAGAAGCAAATAAGTATTTTAAGGCAGTTCCGACTGAAAACCTTCTGTCTGGGGATCTTCCCCGAGAAGCAATCTATCCTGAAAAACCGGCTCCTGATCCTAAACTGAATACATTCAAATTGGAAGATCCCGCAATCGGTTTTCATGATCCAAATTTTCATAGAGAAAATGCGACTATCCCCCTAGCAGGAAATGGCAGGCAGCCTGGTATTTACAATCCAGTTCTTCCTCCTGCTACGGGCATTGGTATAGAGCCACAGGTCAATAAATTACCCTTTGAGGAAACGGCTGATAATCCACTTGATACACTACGAGGGACATTACAGCAATTAACAAGTTTTCAACATAGTACCCAGATACCACTGGGTGATAGTATAAATTCATTCTATTTCATAAAGTCAGGGGCTAAAGTTGAAAATACGTCTCCATTGCCTTACGATACGTTGAAATCCCATTTTGACGTTCAGTCAATTCGTCGCGATTTTCCTATTCTGCAGGAAACTGTTCGTGGAAGACCACTCGTTTGGTTGGACAATGCCGCGACGACTCAGAAACCACAAGTTGTTATCGACCGGATATCGCGCTTTTATCAGACTGAAAATTCCAATATACACCGCGCTGCACATGAACTTGCTGCCCGTGCTACAGATGCCTACGAAGAATCGCGAAATATCATTAAGAACTTTCTAAATGCCAGTTCACCCAATGAGATTATATTTACGCGTGGCACGACCGAATCCATCAACCTTGTTGCCAATAGTTGGGGAGATCAGCATTTAGGCCGAGATGATGAGATTATAATTAGCTATTTGGAACATCACGCCAATATAGTTCCCTGGCAGCAATTGAGTCAAAAGAAAGGTTTTAAGATCCGGGTAATCCCGGTTGACGAGCAGGGTAATCTGCTTTTTGATGAGTATAGCAAACTGCTCAGTTCCCGAACAAAATTAGTCTCTTTTACTCATGTCAGTAATGCGCTGGGTACAATAACACCGGCAAAAGCCATTATTGACGCAGCGCATCGGGTCGGGGCCAAAGTCCTATTGGACGGGGCGCAGTCGGTTTCCCATATTGCAATCGATCTTCAATACCTAAATCCCGATTTCTTTGTGTTTTCTGGACATAAAATATTTGGCCCGACAGGCATTGGCGTGCTCTATGGTAAAGAAGACATCCTAAACAATACCCAGCCTTACCAAAGCGGAGGAAACATGATCCGTGATGTATCTTTTGAAAAAACAGAATTTCATGCTGCCCCCAATCGTTTTGAAGCTGGTACGGGCAATATTGCCGATGCTGTTGGCCTGGGTGCTGCAATCCGATATGTGCAGGCTATCGGCATTGATAACATCTATCACTACGAGCATGATCTATTGGATTATGCGACCCGGTCGTTGAAACAGGTTGCTGGTGTTACTTTGATCGGTACAGCGAAAGAAAAAACCAGTGTACTTTCCTTTACCCTTTCTGGATACAGCAACAACGAAGTTGGCCAGGCATTGAATGAAGTCGGCATAGCCGTTCGGACAGGTCATCACTGTGCACAGCCGATCCTGAGGAGATTGGGGTATGAGTCGTCGGTAAGGCCCTCCCTTGCCTTCTACAATACACATCAGGAGATCGATCTCCTCGCGTTGACGGTGGAGAGATTGGCCAGTCGAAACAAACGATTTTACTAATTAAAAGTGTGGCAGCTGGCGGTTAGGGAGATCGTTTAGCTGCCGGCCTTTTTCAGGATATCAGTATAAAAAAGAAGAAATGGAAAAATTTTATAGCACTTTATTTGCCAGACAACAGGCTGCGCATGATATGCCCAGTAACGTTCGTATCTGGGAATGGGCAAGAGATGTATTTCGGCTTATGTTTCCAGAACGCAATTCGAAAAAGCTGCTTACGGTAGAAGCCGTTAAAGCAACTTTTACAATTTTGGAAAATGAGCTATATGATCTTTTGCTGAACAGTAAAGACTGTGTAGGCTGCGATCATCGCGAAATTGTCCAACGTTTTTTTGAAAACCTCCCGCACATCTATCATCTGATGCTTGAAGATGCTCAGGCTATGCTGGATGGCGATCCCGCGGCCAACAATCTAAGTGAGGTCATACGCACTTATCCGGGGTTTCTTGCGATTTGCATGTACCGCATGGCTCATCAGCTTTGGTTAGATCGGGTACCCTTATTTCCTCGTATTTTGACCGAGTATGCGCATGAACGTACAGGCATAGATATCCATCCGGGAGCGACCATTGGACGTCACTTTCATATTGATCATGGAACTGGCCTGGTTATTGGCGAAACAGCGGTTATCGGCGACCACGTTAAGTTGTATCAGGGGGTCACATTAGGAGCCCTTAGTGTTGACAAGGTATTGGCTGGTCAGCGAAGACATCCGATTATTGAAGATCACGTGATTATTTATGCGGGAGCAACCATATTGGGCGGGAATACGCGTATAGGACATCATTCAGTGATCGGGGGAAACGTCTGGATAACAAGCAGTGTACCGCCAGACACAACAGTATTCCATAAACCACAAATACAATTTATCCATTCAAAAGTTGATCGCTGAGACTTTTTTGTAAATCTATCCGATGTGATCGTCTATATGGATTTGCAGCGATAGGGTATACCATTGATTAATGTACTTTTAAAACAAAAAAGGTTTTCAAACGGGGAGATGAAAACCTTAAATAACCAATTATAAACCTAAAAATATTATGATAATTAAAGATACTCAGAAAGAATGATATATTTTTAAAAAAAACTACTTTTTTAGTAGTCTTTTTTGTGTTCGCGTTGCTACCATCTCCATTCGTAATCTTTGCTGCTGTTTAGAAATCGGCAATAATGATCTTTTTCATTCCCATCATTTTTTTGAATGCGCCAGGTCTTTTGTTGAGTTCTTCCCAATTTTCAGGAGAAACCTGCCAACTTAATCCGTATTTGTCTTTCAGCCATCCGCAAACGCTCTCCTGTCCTCCATCCGATGTAAGTGCTTCCCAATAGTAGTCTATTTCAGTCTGGTCTTTGCAAGGGATCATCAACGAAATAGCCTCGTTAAATTTGAATATCGGTCCGGCATTGATCCCGATAAAACGCATTCCCAAAATCTCAAACTCTACGGTAAGCACTTTCCCAGCGAAATCTTTCTGGAAATCAGCCAGTCCTTCAGTTTCTGAATTCGGGTAATACGTAATATTTATTATTTTTCCATCTTTGAAAACCGATAGGTAATATTCTGCGGCTTCCTTCGCATTGCTGTCAAACCAAAGGTTTGGAATAATCTTTTGCATAGCTTTATATTTTTTTGTAATTTTTTCCTTTTTCAGTATGAGCCTACAATTGATAATTCGCTATTCCATTCTATCTGGATTTTAATCATTTGCAGTCTTACAAATTTAAGAGATTTGTTCCTTGATCGACTTGGCATAGGGCAAGAAAGAGCTGTATATACTGACTAAGCAGTAAGAATTAATTTTTTCAGGGACAATTGCCCTCTTAGTTCGTTTACCCTCCGCACTATCTGGACGATTAAGTGAATAGGGCGATAGCTTTGTCATAGGTCGTATTTAGGATAGCACATACTTTACTGTTAAAGTTGGCGGTGATTTTATACGTAGGTTGGAAAAATTTAATAAACCTGTGGTTTAATTGGGAAATGGTTATAGTCGAACCCACTACTTCTAGGAGACTCTTTAAAGTCGTCTATTTGACCTCCCTCAATGTTCAGGCAGTCAAAAGTGGAAGGCCCAAAAGATGGTCTCCCTATAAACCAAGTTCCGTTGAGATATTTTTATAAAGCTTATTGATTAGGTTAAAGTGTAAAAAGCAGGTACAGATGTGGCATTCCTATATAATGCAGCTGGGGTTAAGCTTCAGAAAATATCGAAGATTGGAACGTCGCCTAATGCTATTACTACGATCAGGGATTATGTGGGGGGTATCGAATATAATAACGGTGCTATTGATATTATCCATAATTCGGAAGGCTATGCTCAGAAAAATGGGACGAATTATGTATACCATTATAATTTAACCGACCATCTTGGTAATGTACGGGCTACGCTTAAACGTGGTGCGACAACTATTGATGTGGCACAGCGTGATAATTATTATCCATTTGGAAAACGTAAGGTTGTAGCAGGCGGAAATAATAATTATCTTTATAATGGCAAAGAGATCCAAGGCGAGCTTGGAGATCAGTATGATTACGGAGCAAGGTTCTATGATGCTGAAATAGGAAGATGGAATGTAATAGATCCGCTGGCGGAGAAAGGCAGACGCTTGTCTCCTTATATGTACGGATTCAATAACCCGATTAGGTTTATAGATCCAGATGGCGCTTGGCCGTGGCCAGTATGGGTTCGAAGTTTCATTTCTACAGCAAGAGCAGGAAGCGATTTTTACGCTAAAAAATTTAGAGGTGATGGGCGAGGACCGTCAACCGCAGATTCGGGGCCTAACTTAACTGGAGCAACGTCAAGAACCAAATTCAACTTTGTATTCGATGGTGAAATGAGACAATATAGAGGTGCAAATATTAGCGCTGATGCTACTGTAAAATATGACAGTAATGGTAAGATTGAAGAGAAAAAAATAGCAAATCCATCTTTTGAAATTCATAATCGAGATAAAAATAGTAGGAAAGGTGCGTTTGAATTTTCTTATACGGCAAAAGATCCCTTGACACCTCAGTTTGCTACTCCGGCATTGGATATATGGGCTTATTTTGTAATGAAAGAATCTGGAGATAATTTGAATATTTCAGCTAGTTTTTACGGAGATGATTTCCCCTCAACAGAAGCATTTGTGGAAGATCAATCTGGAAATAGACTTTTTTTAGGTGCTAGTAAAGAGGAAGGGAATGTGTTGACTTTAATGGGTGGTGCAGACGTGAATATTTTTAATGTCAATATGAGTGTGAAGTTTGATAAGAATGGAAATTTTATTGGCGTGAGAAATGGAAAACAGACAATCCCAGTAGAAGAATGGAATAAAAAAATTCTCGAGCAATTTGATAGATTAACAAAATGAAAAATAAATTGATAATTGTGTGTTTCCTATTCCTTTTTATGTCGTGTAACAGTAATAAGTTTACAAAGCAAGAGCTTGTTATACCGAAATCATATAAAGGTGAAATTTGGATATTTTATGGTCAAGAATTTAATAGAGGCAAGTTTGAAAAAACGGATAATAAGATAGTATTTTATACGCCAGAGGATGGCATAATTTTCAGTAAATATGTTCCAGACGACATTATAGATTTGGTAGAAGTTGACGAAACAGGAAAAAGAATACAAAATAATGGGGTGAAGGATAATGGAAACAAGCAGGTGACAGTTGGTACTTTAGGAACGCTGGAATTACCAGATCAAAAAAAAATAACCTATTTAAGTTATTTTTCGGGTGATAAAAAATCAATGGATGACGTTTATCATAAAACTAACGATTACGACTATATTGTAAAAAAATATAAAGCTACTATAGAAGCTAAACAAAGGTAAATACGATTACGCGGCACGTTTTCGCGATGCTGAAATAGGAAGATGGAACGTGGTATCCGCTGGCGGAGGCAGCATTTGATCTATCTTCTTATCGTTATGGGATGTGCGGAAATCCTTTGGTCCAGCCCCATACGATGGTGAAAAATCTTATTCTGGTCGTCGAATTTTACAAGGTATTAATTATGGAACGAAAAAATAACAAAACATTGTTTAGTTTGATTTCTATATTGATGATATTGTTCGATGGCTGTAATGTTGTTGAGGATACTCTCAATACTAAAGAACTTGTGTCAAGTACTGGTGAAAAAGTTTATATAAATACACTTAATTGGGGTGTTACGGATGACAATCAATATACAGTCATCGCAAAGGATAAAAATAGACTTAAAACAAGATCCGATACGTTGAACACGATGAAGGGACTCTCCCTATTTGTATATAGGTTTCATCGAGATACGCTGTCTTTTTTTTATCTTAAATGGAAGGAAGTTAAAGTTTCGGATAGTTTACAATCTATAAAATTAGCTTACTATCCATTAGATAATAAGGAATATATGCGTTTACTTAATAAGGCTGGTAAAAAAGAAGATGGTTATAGTCTCGTTCCTTAATTGGCTTGTGATATGTAATATAAAACAACAACGCCCAATCCGATAAGATTGGGCGTTGTTGTTTTATTTGAGTATTGCCTGCATCTTGCTTTTGGCGAGGAATGCATCTAGTAAGGCAAATACGTGCTCCTTTTTATCCTCGCTGAGCTTTTCAATATCCTGAAACCTTTCCACTGTTCTACGGTCAAAGGCCATGTCGCTGGTCTCCCCGGCGAGATAATCCAGTGTGACACCAAAAGCCTTGGCAATCTTCTTTGCTGCATCGAGTGAGGGTACAGCTTCCCCACGTTCGTACTTGCCGATCATCTCGCGGGATACGCCGCTGTTGGTGGCCAGCTGTGACTGTGACCAGTCCTTTTCCTAGGTTTCGGTCAGTTTGAAATTCCACAAGGAGAAAGTGGAACCTATTATCACAATGTGTATATTTCCGACTGTAGCGAAATTTCATTCGACCGCTGTGAAGTCTTTAATGCGACACGCGGCGGTATACTCTGTATTCGGACAAATTACCTGTCTGTTGACAATTGCCGCTTTTACCAAAATCGCAGCATGTTTGACCTGTCCTTTGGCTATTCAATTACGACCACCGCTCGGAGTATAGGATTTACCTGTACCAACTCCAGTTTTATCGGCAATAATAGTTATGGTATCCATTGTATGGGGGGCGGCAGCAATTATATTATCACTGGCAATCGTATCTCAGATAAGAGTGAATACGGTATCGTATTTTACCATCTTGGAACCGATTTGGATCCGTTGCAAGTGATTGACGATATTGTACAGGAAACGAAAGTTCGAATAGATTATAAGGGCTTATTTATAAGGAAATAAATGAGCCCTTTTTTCGTCGACATAGAATGACCACTTTTCCTGCTGTACGTTTTACAGTTTGTGCTGTTAGATTTATCAATTTAAATTCCTATACTCATTCGGTGTAACTCCCGTTTTTTGTTTAAAAAGGCGCGTAAAATGCTGCTGATATTTAAAGCCTAGTTCACTGGCGATTTCGTTAATGCTTTTGGAATGGTCAAAGATTTTTTCTTTCGCTTCATCTATCAATTTAGCTTGTATGTAATCCAATGCTGTGCTTCCTGTTTCCTTTTTGATAAGGTCCCCGAAGTAATTCGGTGAAAGATGTAGCTGATCAGCGCAATAACTGACCGAGGGAAGTCCCAGTAAAAGTGTTTTGTCTGATTTGAAATAATCATTCAACAACTTCTCAAACCGTACCAGAATATCACTATTGACATTGCTTCTTGTTATAAACTGCCGGTCATAAAAACGCTGGCAATAATTTAGCAAAAGCTCAATATTGGAAACGATCAATGTTTTGCTATGCTTGTCGATATTCTGATCAATTTCTTCCGCTATTTTTTCAAAGCAATGCACAATGGTTTTGCGCTCCTTTTTGGATAAATGCAGTGCTTCGTTCACTTCATAAGAAAGAAAGGTATAGTCTTTTATATGCTTTCCCAGATTGGTTCCTTTTATAAAGTCGGGATGAAAGACAAGTCCATACCCGGATGGCTTTATGGCAACACCTTTACTGTCAATTCCATAAATCTGTCCGGGCGATACAAATACCAATGTTCCATCCTCATAGTCATAGGGCTGACACCCATACCGCATATCGCCACATTTAATATTTTTCAGAAATACAGCATAAATGCCCATATAACGCCGGAAATTTTGAACAGTTGGTATTTCATTGAAATTGACGACACTGACTAGCGGATGCAAGGTGTCTACCCCCATGCTGTCATTGTACTGCTTGACCGTATCATATCTATCGACCTGCTCCATAACATAATAAATTTGAACTCAAATCTACTAAACCTCAATCTGTTTTTTCCATGATCGGGCATAATCTGTAAAACTGGTAAATAAATCCGTATCCTGTATAAACAATCAACCTGGTTAAAAGAAGAAATTTGTATAAGCATGGTGGAGGTAAACTATACTCCATATGATGGTGCTTCTTAAAATTACTTTAATATATGGAATTAAACTCCACAGACATTTTTCAGCGGTTACGAAATGGAGAGATGATATTGTCCAATGATCCGCAAGCCTATAAGATGCTTGAAGCCGCACACGCGACAAAAGAGCTCCTCGTTCAGATGAACAACAGCGCTGATCCTACGGAAGTTAGAAGCTTTCTAAGCCAAATAACAGGCAGCGAGATCGATGAAAGCGTTACTGTTTTTACTCCGCTGTATATCAACTATGGTAAAAATACCCGTATAGGAAAAAATGTGTTTATCAATTTTGACTGTACGTTACTGGATTTAGGAGGCATTACAATTGAAGATAATGTACTCATTGCCCCGAAAGTTAATATCTTATCAGAAGGGCACCCCATAGCCGCAGCGGATCGGCAGTCTCTTGTCCCCGGACATGTCCATATCAAAAAGAATGCATGGATCGGTGCAAATGCAAGTATTCTGCCGGGCGTCACCATCGGCGTAAATGCGATAGTTGCAGCAGGAGCGGTCGTAACAAAAGATGTTCCTGATAATACGATTGTGGGAGGGGTACCGGCAAAAATTATTAAATCAATCTAAGATAAATGAAACAGATAGCCCTAACTATACTTATGATCATGGCCGTTTTTACACAGGCATTCAGCCAGACCAAATCAGGTAATAAATTGAGCAAAATGAAGACAGCAACAGAACACTATACCTTTGAGTTAAGTAATAAAGTAGTCCGTCAGAAAGTGAGTTTTAAAAACCGTTACGGGATAATATTGAGCGGAGATCTTTACCTTCCCAAAAAACAGGGCATTGAGCCATTGGCCGCAGTTGCCATTAGCGGCCCATTCGGAGCGGTAAAAGAGCAGTCTTCAGGATTGTATGCCAACCAAATGGCAGAACGTGGCTTTGCAGCTTTAGCATTTGACCCCTCTTTTACGGGAGAGAGTGGCGGGGAACCTCGCGCCGTTGCTTCGCCCGATATCAACACGGAAGATTTCAGTGCGGCAGTAGATTTCCTCGGGATACAGAAAAATATTGATCGAAGCAAAATTGGGATCATTGGTATCTGTGGATTTGGTGGCTTCGCGTTAAATGCGACTGCAATCGACAAAAGGGTAAAAGCCGTAGCGACGACCAGTATGTACGATATGACAAGGGTCATGTCGAAAGGTTATAATGATGCTGTTACACTAGAAGATCGTACAAAAACATTGGAACGATTGGGCGAGCAACGCTGGAAAGATGCGGAAGCAGGAAGCTTTCACTCCGGACCACTATTAAATCCCGAAAAACTGAAAGGCGATGAACCACAGTTTGTGAAAGATTATTACGATTACTATCGCACAGCAAGAGGGTTTCATGAGCGCTCACTTAATTCAACGGGAGCATGGAATGCAACGAATGCATTGTCGTTTATGAATATGCCCATATTAACCTATATCAAAGAGATATCGCCAAGGCCGCTTTTGATCATTGCAGGTGAAAAAGCGCACTCCCGTTATTTTAGCGAAGATGCTTTTAAAGCGGCATCTGAACCAAAGGAACTACTTATTATCCCGAATGCTGTCCATGTTGATTTATACGACAGAACTGGTGTAATTCCTTTCGGCAAGTTGGAAACATTCTTTAGGGAATATTTAAATTAAAAGATATGAGAAGATGCCTTTTGACAATCCTAGGGTGGATTTCCGTTCTGTGTAGCAGCTTTGCCCGCTGCATTGGGAACGGAGAATGTAACAGTTACTTTGAATGGACAAAATGAAACTTCTTATCCTAACAATTGTTGTACTGTTTACTTGTACACAGTCATTCAGTCAGATTAAATCAAATAAAATGGAGACAACAGTACCAAAAATCAGTGATTTCCCAACGGGAGATGAAAACACAGGCTTTGCACAATATTTTAGCGGAAAATCCTGGAATGCACCGCTCACATCCAACAAAGACCTCAATGTACCGATGAATAACATCACCTTTGCACCCGGTTGCCGTAATAATTGGCATAAGCACACAGGAGGTCAGATACTTATTTGTATAGGAGGGGTAGGGTATTATCAGGAGCGTGGAAAAAAATCCCGCCGATTAAATCCCGGAGATGTAGTTGAGATAGCGCCAAATGTAGAGCATTGGCATGGAGCTGCACCCGATAGCTGGTTTTCACATATCGGTGTGGCATGTAATCCGCAAATAAACGAGAACATCTGGCTTGAACCTGTTACTGATGGAGAATATAAGGTAGCGGTTAAGTAGCAGTTAGAATTCGATATTATGCACAAATTTAAATTCCTAAAATGGATATTGTTTTTTGCTATTATCCTCTTAAAAATAAATAAAATGAATGCACAAAATAGTGCGGATAGGTTGAATGCAATGCAGCAAAGCTTAGTTGTTATTTCAGCACTTACCGCTACAGGAGGTCTCGAAAACCTGAAAGTACAGTTAAACGCTGCTCTCGATGCGGGAGTTTCCATTAATGAAATCAAAGAAGCTTTGGTCCAACTATATGCCTACTGTGGTTTTCCAAGAAGCCTCAATGCCCTCAATATATTCAAAACCGTTTTGGAAGAAAGAAAAGCAAAAGGCATAACGGATAATATTGGAAAGGAAATCGTAGCGGAGAACAGCACAGCCGACAGATACGAACAGGGGCGAAAAGTGCTGGAGACATTGACGAAGACAGCACAGGCAAAACCTGCTCCCGGTTTCGGAGAGTTTGCACCACGTATAGATGCCTTCCTGAAAGAACATCTTTTTGCCGATATTTTCAATAGTGATGTGCTTAGCTATCAGCAAAGGGAACTGGTTACAATTTCTGCTTTAGCGGCAATGGCGGGAACAGAGGGACAGTTGCTGGCGCATATCGGAATGGGATCAAATACAGGCATTACAGTAGGACAGATAATGACACTGTTCGAAGTTATTGAAAAAACAGTAGGCAAGGAGCGGGCCGAAACCGCAAGAACTGTTATTTCTACAATAGAAAAGTGAGAACTATTAAACATTTATAATATGTATAAAAATATTTTTGAGTACCCTGTTTGGGTTAGATGTTCGTTGCAGGTTATACTGGCAACAGCAATGCTTTTTTGCATGATCCATACTGCCCAGGCTCAACAGCAGGACATAATGGTGCGCATTTCAGAAATCGAAATACATCCCCAGCATGTAGAACACTACAAGATCATACTGAAAGAAGAAGCGGAAGCATCCGTAAGGCTTGAACCGGGCGTAATTGCCATCTTCCCCATGTTCCAAAAAGATAATCCAACACAGGTAAGAATACTGGAAATGTACAAAGATCAGCAAGCCTATCAGTCCCATTTGAAAACCGAACACTTTCAAAAGCACAAGATCGGTACGCTTCACATGGTCAAAGCATTAAAGCTTGTGGACATGGAGGCATTGGATTTGAAAACCGCAACACAGCTATTTAGCAAACTGAAAGAATAGATCTTAATGATGAGGTAGGGGTGCGTATCAGTGCTTTAGTCAATAATTATACTTTCTAGTATGATGTCTACTCCCGCTATAGTCAATCATGATTTGGCAAAGTCAAGTCCTTTTTCCAAGAAAGTTATTGAGTTCTTTTTTTAGAGACCAAATCGAAAAACCATAAAACCCTAAATTTAAAATTCCTATTAATGCGATCATTCCCGTAAGCCCTTCGTCTTTATACATTTTGTATGCAATTACTGAAAAAACAGGGCATAACAGAAATAAGACAACGGCAATTACCAGAGATTTCTTGTTCAATTTTTGTTCTTCTACAATAACCGCGGTTTTTCTGTTTTTGAGTTCTTTCTGATAAGACGGAAATGATGAAAATTCTTTGTTGTCACTCATCACAAATCCCGTTCCTTGTCCTATTAAATCTTCAGTTGCCAAAAAATTTATGTCGGCGGGATTATCTGTTTCTATTGCGGTCAATTCATTTTCTAGTATGTGATAGAAATTGTTTAGCGAATTGTAGAATGCGGACAATTGAGTGATGTCAATTTCAAGCTTGTCATCGGTTTCAAATTGCGTTTTGATATAAGTGATAAAATCATCAAATAATGGAATTGTTTCTGGAAAATGCTTTTGTAAAAATATCCTGCTTTTCGACGAGTTTATATTTAAAGCCTGTTCGCTTATAGTAATACTGTCGGGATTGTATTCTGAAAATTGTTCAAATTTTTGTTGGTTGCGGGCTTCTTGATCCGCTAGAGACTTTTGCCAATCCTGAAAGTATTTTTTTAATATTGTTTTATTTATAAGTGCAATCCAAAAAAATGGCAAAGAATTGTTTGCCTCAAAGATGTATAAATTTCTATTGTTTTTTCTTAAATATAAATAACTTCTATAACCCATTTTTTGAATAAATTATTGCTTATCTCCTATGCCATTCTCCATACTAAAAGTACACAAAAACTTTTCTAGTGCAGCGTCAAATAGCGCGAATATCATGCAACCTTTTATCATGAATGCAAGAATCAATCCATCCTACCAGGAGGGATTTTCCGAATATGCTTGCCCGTTGACCTACTTTTGGTGGAGCTCAGCAACTCCTTCTACCTTTTCGGTATCTCCCAGCTACAGCTTACATAGCCCTTCTTTTCCTCAAATCGCGGCGCAAGCGAGCCTATTTTTATATATGCGCAACCTATCTGCCTGTGAAATTGTAGCATTGGAAATTGGATGCTTTCCGGGGAACGAATTATTGGGATATTATGAGAAAGGAGATACCCCATGTCCAATTAAATATTTTCTGTCCAATACTGTGAACCCTGATGATGGGGGTAGCATTTAGATTGGAAAAATTTAGCAACGATTGGATCGAACCAATATCTATGAAATACAAAGAGACGGGATAATTTTTCAATATCCCATTAAGTGGAGGTCATGTACCTATAGATTTTAAATATATTATTTACTGTATATCGCTGCATTCCAGCGCTCTCTTTATCACAATAGGCCTTTATTTTTGAATAGGGACAAATTTCTATAAAGTGTAAGTTATTCGATTTTGAACATGCTCTAAACATATTGTATATTTAATTTGTTTAACATGCCTGAAATACATAAAAATGAAAATTAAACTAAATTATAGGTTTTACAGTCTCCTTGTTTTATTTCTGTTCTCAGTGCTGCATCTACCTGCCCAGGCTATTCGCGCCGATTACGATTATTTTATGAAGGAGTTTCAAAGACTTTTTAATGAAAAAAAATCAGAAGAGATTTACGGGCAATCGTCCCCCACTTATCAATCTAAAATTTCAAAAGAAAAGTTTTCGCTGGGAATGCGGAAGTTTGTGGCAAATGTGGGAATAATGCAACATTTTTCTTTTGTTGATTCGACTACCAACGGATATAATTATACCATTCAATTTGAAAACTCCGAACAATTATTTTCTGTTCTGCTCGATAATGAGAAACAGGTCCTAAGGATGAATTTTAAGGAAATACCATTTTTAATAGAAGATAAGAATTTCAAAGTGGGGAGCGATAATCCATTAAATGACTCCATAGATTTGCTGATGGAAAAATTCGTCAGGCCGTATATTCAAAAGGGTGCTACCGCAGGTATTATGTTAGCGGTAATTGATGGAAAGCGGCAAAGAAAATATAGCTATGGGACTATAGCTAAGACAAGCAAGGAACTTCCAGACGCTTCCAAAAGTATTTTTGAGATTGGGTCAGTTACAAAAATTTTTACCTCACTTTTATTGGCAAAAGAAGTAGTTGATGGCAATATGCAATTAGCGGATCCGATCAGTAAATATCTGCCCGATTCTATTCCTGGTTTAGCATGGCGTGGTCATCCGATTACACTTGTGCAATTATCAAATCATACCGCCGGATTTCCTCGGCTCCCGGATAATATTTTTACGACTAATGCCGTAATGGCAGATCCATATAGTCATTATAAGGTTGATTCACTCTTCCATTTTCTGAAAAAGTATAAAGTTTCTTCTCAGACCGGAATTAAGTTTTCTTATTCAAATTTAGGCGCGGGTGTATTAGGTGTAGCATTAGAAAGACATAACAACAAAAGTTTTGGACAATTGGTCATTGACAATATTTGCTTGCCCTTGGGAATGAAAAATACATCATTAGAAGATGCCGGGGTCGTACAAGGATACAATGAAAAAGGAAGGCCAACGTCGTATTGGCACTTGGAATCTTTGGCGGGATCTGGTGCCATAAGATCTACATTGGATGATATGATTATTTTTATGAAGGCACAGTTAGGTTCAAAAAGTAAACTGAAAAAAGCCATTCATTTGACTCATCAGATCACTTTTGCCGATGACAATCAAATTATGGCACTGGGCTGGCGTATTAAAAAAGCAGGAAGTAAGAAGATATTTCATCATTCTGGAGGTACAGGTGGATTTAGGTCCTTTGTTGCATTTGACGATAAAACCCAAAAAGCAATTATTATTCTGTCTAATGCCGCCTTGGATGTCACTACTGTCGGATTTTCAATATTTGAAAATTGTTTATAGCATAACTATGCCCAATATAAATACATAAGCACCTTTTTGTTTTATTCAAAAATCCGCAATAATAATCTTTTTCATTCCCATCATTTTTTTGAATGCGCCGGGTCTTTTGTTGAGTTCTTCCCAATTTTCAGGAGAAACCTGCCAGCTTAATCCGTATTTGTCTTTCAGCCATCCACAAACGCTCTCCTGTCCTCCATCCGATGTAAGTGCTTCCCAATAGTAGTCTATTTCAGTCTGGTCTTTGCAGGGGATCATCAGTGAGATAGCCTCGTTAAATTTGAATTCCGGTCCGGCATTGATCCCGATAAGACGCATTTCCAAAATCTCAAATTCTACGGTAAGCACTTTTCCAGCGAAATCCTTCTGGAAATCAGCCAGACCTTCGCTTTCTGAATTCGGGTAATAAGTAATATTGATTATTTTTCCATCTTTGAAAACCGATAGGTAGTATTCTGCGGCTTCCTTCGCGTTGCTGTCAAACCAAAGGTTTGGAATTATCTTTTGCATAGCTTTATATTTTTTGGTTATTTTTTTCTTTTTCAGCATAGTCTACAATTGATAATCCACTATTCCATTATATCTGAATTTTGATCATTTGTAGTCTTACAAATCTAACAGATTTGTTCTTCGATCGACTTTGCATAGGATAAGAAATAGAATTGCTTATCTAACGCATTGATGATAAGATTTGTTTAAAACTCATCATATTTCCAGTTAGAGGAATGGATAAATAAGAAACCTTTCTATTTCAATTTTTTAACAGCCTTATTTTCTACAAGCGACTTCATTTGGGTTACCGCTACTTTGTTCAGTTGTATAAGTCTTTCATTTTGTGGTAGGCCTTGTTGGATCAGCAACGCATTTATACTTTCCATGTTGCTTAGCACGACCAACTGTTCTATAATTGCGTAGTCTCGAATATTGCCCTTTTTGTCAGGATTAGTATCTCTCCATTGTTTGGCTGTCATACCAAATAGTGCGACATTCAGTATATCGGCTTCGCTGGCATAAACGGAATTCGCTTGTTGCTTGGTAATTTCTGAAGGAATGAGGTTTTCCTTTATAGCATCAGTGTGAATGTGATAATTTACTTTGGCTAGTGTCCTTTGTAAGTCCCAGTTCAATTTCAAACGATCATTTTCTTCGTCTTTTAGACGCTGAAATTCTTTGATTAAGTAAATTTTAAAATGGGGGCTAATCCACATGCCGAATTCAAAAGCTATATCAGGATGCGCATATGTCCCCCCATATCTTCCTGCGGTCGCTTTTAAGCCAATAGCATTTGTCTTCTCAACCCAATCTTTAACACTGATTTTATAACTGTTAAGTCCGGCCCTCTTTTTAATTATGGCGAATTCGCCATAATTAAAAAGAGGGTTATAAATGCTTTCCCAAATACCCAGATATTCAACTGTGTTTCTGTTTCGAAGCCAATCAGAAATGAAAAAGTCTCCATCTTTAGCTTTTAGCATATCAGTAAGTGAAATAAACTCTTTGCCATTGTCGAGGATGATTGTTATTTCCTTTCCCTATACATTAATCTTTTTATTCTTTGCCATACATTTAGATTTGATAGTTATTCTTTGTCAGTTTGAGAAAACTAGACGGAATAATTGGCTATTACAGTTTTATTTTACGCGAGTAAATATACTAAAAAAAGTAGTAATTAATGAGCCGATGTATATTAAGATTCAGAATAAAAACTTTAAGAAAACCTTAAAATATCTGACTTTTAGGCTGTTTATTACAAGATATTGAATACATCAAAACGGCACATGCTTGTTTATTAGTTACGTGATATTGAATAATTGATGTTGAATAATGAACATTCTTTATATTTATCAATAATATAGAAGCTAGTTCACAAATGAAAGCCTTACTGATTATAGATATGCAACTGGGCAGTTTTAGGCCCTATACACTACGATATGATGCCAAAGGTGTCATTGATCGGATAAACAGACTTTCCGAGGTATTTAGAAAGAACGGAGATTTGGTCATTTTCATACAGCATGATGGGACAAAGGAAAACTGTTTTCTGCCGGGGACAGAAGATTGGTCGTTATTACCAGAGCTGATCAGTGGGCCCGCAGACATATCTGTCTCTAAAACAGCCAATGATTCGTTTTATCAAACAGAACTTCAATCATTATTAACCAGTAACGGAGTGACCGAACTGATCTTAACCGGATGTGCTACTGATTTTTGTGTGGATGCTACCCTAAAATCATCTTTGACGAAGGACTATTCTATTACTGTAGTTGCTGATGGACACACCACCGCCGATAGACCCATGATCCTATCTCAACAAGTGATTCAGTATTTTAATTGGCTATGGTCAGAAATGACGCCAACACAAGGTATGATCAAAGTTGAATCTTGTCATGCTATTTTAGGGACTTATATATGAGTAGATATACAATATGTGGTACACAAAAGAAAGAAAAATATCATTTTTTATTGCTTTAGCCTATGTCAGTATAGGTACTTTATCTGTATGTTCGATTTATCCTGACGATCCGTTTTATAACGAATGGTTTCTCGTAGGGCTTGTATTTACATTTCCGGTAACGATTGTAAGTTTTGGATATCGTTATGCCGAAGGGGATCTACTTTATCCCGTGTTTATCATTCAGGCAATTATGTTTGTGCTTACTTTTTTTATCCTGAGTCATCTATTAAAGGTAAAAAACAAATTAAAAATAGCTATTGAAAATGAGAATGAAAAAATTTTGATAGAAAGTTTGGATTTAAGGCAAAAGCAGAAAATTGGTGCCGATGATTATGATCTTCTTGAGAAAGCCCTTATAGGCACTTGGCATAGTAGGCACGAGGACCTCGTCAGTTTAATTTGGTTAAAAGGATTGGTTGACGATAGGTTTGTAGACCCCATTTTAAATATCGCTTTAAACCAAGAAGTATACAGACGGTATGATGATGAGCTGGAGCCAACGTTACGAAAATGTGTTCACGCATTAAAAATCATCGATTCTGAGAAGGCTAATATGGCTTTAAAGAAATTACAGGATTTGAATAACGACAATGTGAATTTTGCACTTGATATGTAAGACTGAACATAACTCAGTATCAGTATAAGCTTGTAGAAAATAGCAGAGTCTTCATCAGTTTATACTGTTCGGTAAATTCGTTCATTTGTCAGATGTTTCGGTCGTCCTAAAATTGGCTATAATGTGGTCATTCCGTTTTCTTTATTGATAGTCTTCATCATTCCATATCAACAGTTCGCAGATTCTTTCAATATTTAAATTGTTGTCCCGATTTATCCTCTCCAGTCTTACTTCGAAATTTTCTAATTCCTGTTTTACAACTTCAATTGCTTGCTTTAGAGATGAGATTTCAAATGAAACCAATACATCTTTGGTGTGGGGGCAAAGTGTTCGTCAAACTCTTCTACGGTAAAATCAAGCGTAATTATGTTCGTGTCCACATTTACTTTTGGTTGCGGATGTCCTGCATAAAAGCCATCTTTTCCATTTGCAAGTTTTTCCCAATAAGGATATTTGTCTGGTGTTGGAATGCCCTGATTGTTATATCCAATTTCTATTACAGGTATTAATTCTAGTGCCATTGTGTGTCTATTGGATCTTGTGTTATAAACCGACCGAAACCTAGCCAAGGTTGCGAGTCTTTTTAAGTAAATATAATAAAAAGTAAAAGCAAACAGTTTTTGGCGGATAAAATAGGAGAGAATGTCAATGAACGCTATCTTTTTAAGCTATCCAAGTATAGTCGCGTTTTATCACCTTCCATTTTCCATTTATTCTTTCTAGGATAAAATCATAACCCTGACCGCAAAGTCCCCCACATACGTAGTCTAACGATACAAATGCCTTTTTGTGATCATGCGACAAGATGGGCAAGTGAAATGTATATCTTGACATAAATTGCTCTGTCGTTTCTGTCTTTTTATGGTATGCAACGTTATATTTCTTTTTGATTTGTATTGGAATAAATACAGTATCCCTTCCTTTGACCTGATTGAGATAGCCTGTAGAGTCTTGCTGGCTATGGCCTACTAAGCCCAGCAATTTCTGGATCCTCAGACCGTCAGGCATAAAGTTTTTGTCGTAGGCATTATATAGCGAGTCTTTTATGAACCATTGGTGAATATAGGCTATTGGTTTATTAGTTTTAGCCACTTCATTTGAAATGGAGTTATAGTCAATTATAGCATCCAAAATTTCAGCATAATCATCTTCAACAATTGCATAGTCGAATGCTTGTTTTTGGATTTTGACTGGTACCTGTTTTTGATCATTGCTTTGACAAGCTAAAGCAAGAAATAAAACGGGTATTAAAAAGCGTACTTTCATAAATCAATCCAATGGTTTAAAAGATGATGCCAAAATGATTTCTTTTCCATAGTACAATTTACTAAATTCATACATCAGGTTTTTATTTTTATGATACAGTATTTAACAGACGATCAAATCAGAACAAGGCTTAGACTGGGAAAATCTGTAGAGCAGTGGCTGGATGATGTCCACGAAGATGATTATACCATTCTTAAATGGTTAAGTATTGATAAGGAAAACGATGAAAGTTTTTCTGTCGCCTATTTTGAATGCTTTGATGAGGGGAATGAAGATTTCATGGATATCTATGCGTTTTCATTTATTGATCCTGATGAACCTTTTGGCGTAATTCATACTTTTCCTTCAATCGTTGATGCGTTAGAATTTGCCACATTCAGCTACAAAGCATCTTCTCATAGATATATTTCCACGGGAATGATTCAGGAAGAATATAGGGATTATATTAATCGATAATTTTATCATCGTATTCAAGATCTATTGATTTAAGGAGGGAAGAAAGTAAGGAAGTTGTTCCAATATAATAGTGATGAAAGACCAAGATTTATTTATTAAGGAATTGATAAATTTTGGTTCCTATATGACGAGACCGATATTTTTAGGATAACAGCTCTTATGAGAACTTTCTGATTTTTATGACTTATGAAAGCAAATGATGGATCTTAATGTCAATGCAAAAAAATGATAAAAAATAAATAGAGAAATGAACTGTGGTAAATTGTATTTTCATCTTGAAAGGAAAGAGAGTCCTTATGAAGAAGAGTTGCCTCCCAATGAAGTTTGGGGTATAATTCAACTATGCTATGAATCTGATAACAAGGTTGAATATATTCTAGACTGGCAGTGGGATATTGTTGAAATTGTAGAATGGTTTGATGAAGTTAAAGATTTATCGGCTGTCAAAAATATAGATGTCTTAAATGATGAAAATAAATCCATTGCTGAATTAGAGGCTCTCGGTTATGAACGTTCGTTTTTCTTCAATGAAGATGAAATTTTTTCCTATTACGATGAGTTGGACAAGTGCTTTTCATGTTTTAAGTTTCATTTGAGAGGTACACCTACTCCAATGTATTATATAGGTCTAAATAATGGCAAAGGGGAAATATCGTATTATTCTAGTGAACAAGAAGTATATAAACGTTACTGTTTCAGTATGGAAAAATTTCTAAACAATACTAATAAGATATTGATGGATTTTCGTCAAACTTAGTCGGCTCATAGTAAATTTTAATGAAAGAAGAACTCTAAATTATAACCCACCGTGCAGAAGGAAAGAAGTTGCGTATAGATTAGAAGGGCTCAGTTATAAGATAATTGAGCCCTTCTTCTTTTACTTCGAATCCTCAGGTTTGTGCTTTTACATTTTAAAAACCGGTTACTACTTATGCTGCCAGCATCTTCCTCCACCTACAACGACACGTTTGCAGTAACCGCCTGATTTGTTTTTAGCACCGCAGACGGAGGATGTAGGTTTGGTGCTGCCACCAGTATTTCCACCGTTGCCACTGTCTGTATTTTTGTAGGAACCGTAGACTCCAGATCCTCTTGAATTTTGGGTGTCATAGGTTATTGTTGTTTGGTTGTAGCCGACATTACCGAATACCGTCTCTTTATTTTTTAAGATATAGGCATTAATAGTCTGTTGAGAAGCTAACGAAGTCTTAATGGATAGTTTTAGCTCGAAGCTAATCTTCTGGTCGAATTTGTATTCCCATTTTCCTGTTGTATGCTTTACAGTTTTTGTACTGTTAGATTTATCGGTATATGTGATATCACAGCTTGTACATTCTACTTCGTAGCTGAATTCATCGGTAGGTTGTTCTACAATTGGTTCTTGACTTTTACTGCAGCCGTTCAGCGATAAGAACGAGACAGATAGCAATAAATACTTGGCTAGCGTTTTTCTTTTCAATAGATTTCTAAACATAATACAGATTTTGAATTTTGTGTTTGTTGAGTGTTCTGGCAAATCTAAGCGAGAATATACAGCTATTTTTACGGTTTCCCATAGTTTTAAAAATCGAATGGATTTATTGATGAATTGATTAAAAAATGCAATATTAGTAAGTATGAAAAATTTGATTTATATATTGTTTTCTTTGTTTTTGTCAAATACGGTGAAAGGGCAGGACTACGGTAGGAACCTGGGAGCTGTAAGTGTAACTTATAACCATCAAAGTGGTAAGACATTTAAATATTCGGATGAACAAGTTGAAGTGTCAATTCCTAAAGAAAGCATTTCCGAGTTAATAGTACAACTACGAAATGTAACGAACGTTCCATTGTATTTCAACTGGTCCGAAAGTTATTTTTTGATAAATGAAGAATGATCTCCATTAACGATAATGCTAAGGAGAGCGCTATAGCATTTGGATTAGCTATTAAGGAAGTAAACTCCTTACCTCCAAATAGTAAAATTGTCCCCTCCTCCAAAGTAGAATTAAGAATTGGTTCTAAGAAGGGTATGTTTTGGGATTATCGCGACGCTAACAATTATTTTAAGGAGCATGGAAAACCACGCGAAGATAGATTAGTGTTAGTTTTTGAAAACGGAGATAAGAAATTGGAAAAATCTATAGCAATACAAGTCTACACTGGAAAAATTATAAAACAGCTAAAGAAATAAGATATAATCAAAAATCATCATCTTCAAGAAACCTAGCAATCAGTGATTCCCTATCGTTGGCTAATAAATCTTTCGTTTTGTGTAGATCAAGATTTTCATTTATCGGTATCAATGCTTCTCTAAAGCTCTGATTCAACTTTCGAAAATCAACTCGATATTCAGAAAATTTAGTTGGAAGGTTTTCTCCGGAAATAAATATTGTGATATTACATTGAAAATTTGGATTTCTTAAGTGCCATACATTAATAGCTAAAGTTAATTTGAGAGATGGATTGAGCCCGAAACATAATAATTTCGTTGGGTTTGGTTGAACAAAGCTATCGTTGTTTTCTTCAAATATTCCACCCGTAGTATTTATATATAATTGAATATCTTTCCCTGGGATTGAAGGAGAAAAATTGAAGAGTTTGAAATCAAAATGTAAAATTAAGTCGCCGTCTTTTTCGATAAAATATAATGGTTTTAGGTATCCCTCAATGGTTGGAAATTTAACTTGATTAAACATTGATTCAACAAGATAATGGGGGGCCGGGAGAGACTGTCCGTCTATTCTTATAGGATATTGATCATTATATTGATGAGGTTTGTTTTGGCTTTCTTGTACTTCGAAGATGTATACATATTGATCATTTTCTTCTAATACGATTACATTGACGCCAACTGGCATATAAGAAATAGATCTAATGATTTTATTTACAAGCTGATCTTTTTCATTGTAAACTTTATTTGGCTGTAAATCACCTTGTGCTATTTTTACTTTCTTGTCGCCTTTTGTTACTTCGGATTCACGTGGCGACCCCCAAATTAAAATTCCACCTTCTGAATTTAGGAAAGAAGCGATGGCTCGAATTATCTTTTTATTGAGGATATCGTCAAATGATTTTGTATTATCCTGTCCACTCTTAAATTCTAGATTAATAGATTCTTCTTTTTCTTGCTGAAAAAAAGCTTGTACGTCTGAATAAGTAAGATCATTCAGAGATTTACCGAAGTAATATGAACAATAATCAGTCATAGTTATAATATTAGCTTAAATTACTTTATTTCCTTTTCCCATATTGCAATCCATACAAGCTGTAATAAGGTTTTCATATGTGTCTTTGCCACCATCTGAGTAAGCAGTTTTATGGTCTAAAGACAATTTTGCACCATCTTGCGGCGTTCGGCCACAATATTGACAAGTATAGTTGTCCCTTTGAAATATTTCGAACCTCAATGATTTCGATATCGGAGATCTCTTCCTTTGAGTAGTATTTTTCCTTCTATTATTAAAAATATAATAGTTAAATTCTGCACACTCGCTAAAATGACCATAAAATCTATTTTTAAATTTATTTGTGTTTCTATAATCGTCCCATTCTCCATCTGTACTTGCTGTATCAATAGCAAAGGGTAGTGCAAATTCACTCTCCAAGAGATTTACTTCGGGACACATATGTTGATAATAAATATGGATATTCGACTTCTTCCAAATGTTGACAGGACTTTGAAGCGGAATGGCCTTTTCTTCGAAATCTTCGGGGATAATACCTTCTTTTATTAATGTCGTTATTTCAGAATTATGGTAATTCAAATACTTGAAATCTGCATAAAAATAGATAGTTAAAGCCCTCCTCGTGCAATAATTTGTAATTGGACACCTCAATGTTTGGCATTTTGATGTTTTGCTTTTCAAAAAATATTCTTCTTTATTCATACTAGGGTATATCTTCTATATTGATGACTTTATTGCTTTTTCCAATATTACAATCCATACATGCTGTTATAAGATTTTCATAGGTATCCTTTCCACCATCAGAATATGGAATTTTGTGATCTAGAGATAACTTAGCACCGTCCTTTGGCGTTCTTCCGCAATACCGGCAGGTAAATTTATCCCTTTGGTAGATCTCAAATTTTAAAGTTTTGGAAATAGGAGACCGTTTTCTTTTGGTATTACTGGATTCTTCCTTCTTGTCATTACCGTCATAGTAAAAACTAAATATTGGATTCTTCCTTTGATCAAAAGTACCATAAGTATGTTTCCATTTTTCCCATAAGTCGGATCGACTTTCGCATCTCCTCAGAGTATCTTTGTATCCATTAAGAATTATCTTATTCCAATCATTGTCTGAAAAGTAGCCTTCCAGAAATTCAATTCCGAATCTGTCATTGATGCCCCAAGAGTCTAGTTGTTTATAATCAAAAGGTGATTCTAAAAAATCGGGTGGACTATCGGAATAAAAGGAATTACAAGCTTCTAGGTATTTATCGTGACAAGCCTGCCACTCTGACTCAAATTGATCGTAGTCATAATCCATAAAACTTTCAGGCTGCCTACAAAATAAGGGTAACGGAAAATCTTTATAATACTTTTCTACTAGATTTTGTATCTCTTGGAAAAGCATTGGATAGATTTGCTGTTCCATGATATCTCTTTTTTTGGGGACGAAATAATAAAGAGACGCCAGCCAAAAAATGATCTGCTGTTCGATTGTTTTAAAATTAGTGTTCTTAAACCAGTTGAAAAGGGGAGGTTTTACCGCTACCGCTAAAGAATAATAATAAGTAAAACTGAATTTTGCTTTATTTATTAAATCATAAAATCCTTTTATATTAGTAAACTCCTCAACGGAAGTGATATAAAACGATATGTAGTTTGAGTTAACCGCCGTTCTGATAGCTTTCACATCCGATACTCTTGAGAGGAATTCGCTTCTATTTATTCTTGCTTTTCTATGTATGTAAGGATCAATAATTACTATATAATCATTAATATCCTCTATATGATCGGTATACATTGTGTTATGCCTCGAGGTTTTTAGTTAATGCTAATAAGGTCGAAAATTCTGAATCTTTTAGAATATCAAGTTTATTGTTTGTTGCTAACAGCAGTGAACGACGACAAACCTCAATACGTCTGAGAAGAGGTAGTACAATGGAGTTACCATGCCTGATGTATTTTTTTATGTCTTCGTGATTGGTTGGTACTTTATAACCTTCTCTACTACTTGCAATCAATATGCCTTTATCTCGCAAGCTTCCCACTAAATTGACAAATTGTTCCTTACTAAGATTGGACTCCCTATTTACGTTTAGGTGTTTTATAAACTCCTGAGAAGTAGTATAATGTTTATAATGATTGGACTCATGATAGCGGATTAAAAGCTTTAGAAAGTTTATGGCATCTTGTTTCTGTTGGCTTTCGGCGGATTCGGTATCTAGATAATTGAATATGTTCCTTAGGCTTAATTCTACAATAATTTTATTGTATTCGTCACCAATGTCATTTCCTAAGTATTCGTTCGGTGAATAGACCTTTGGAAAATGATTAATACTGATTATTTTGTTTTCAATAAGTTCGAGAAAATGTTGTGATGCTTCACTTTTTTTATGTTCGTCAAAAATATAGCCCAATGTTCCAGCTATTAAATCTGCAACTTGAACACCTAACTCTTTATTACTGTCTTTAATATAAAATTCAGATCCTGAAAATAGATTGCGAATATGATTATTGGAGACGTATTTCTTGAATTCTAGCATGAATTCGTTACCACCATGTTCATCTACAATTAATTCAAGCTTTGGGAATGTTTTATAGAGTTCTTTATATAGAATACCGTTTAAATACTTGTAAAAGGATTTCTTGTATTTAAAGCCTTCACCATAAAGCTTTCTTTTATCCACAATGACGGCATAGACGTTGAATTTAAGCTTTATTATTTCTTCTAAGACTTTTGTTCTTCTTGTATGATTATCTTTAATTTTTGAAGATTTTATTTCTCCTTTTTGGAAGTGTTTCTTTCTAATACTATCGACACCGAAATAAAAATCTGATAGATCATCTTTGTTAACAATTACACTAGCAATAATGAAGTGCGTGCTTTCTGAAGAAAATTTAAATGAATTATTGCCGAATTCATCAGCAAATGCTATTACGTTCTTCATAAAATTTAAAGGCTCATTGATATGTTACTAAATATAATGAAAAATCAGATAATTTGTAATCGCCGATATTCATTATATAATAGCTACAGAATTATTTATTAATCTTAAATTTCTTGATTATAGCCTTATTTTCAATACGGTTTACCAATAATTTTAAAAATAATAATCGATTATGTTAATTGTATAGAAATATAATTGTTCTTAAGGTTTTTTTTGTGTTTTGTTAAATTTAAATAAATAATTTGTTTTTAGTAGTTGAATTGATTTTTTTGAACTGATGATGCTACAGATAAATTCTAAACATTCTCTTTTGTCATGCCTTTCTACGGTTACTATATTTACTAAGCGTTCTCTTAATGGATATTCCACACAATACAACACCACTAATCCGCTGCAAAATACTCCTTTATGGTGCAGGGATTTAGAAGTTTAATTATATTGCGATGGTCTTTTAAATCATTCCGAAAAGCTGTAAGATGAAAAATGAATAATTTTATGCTTTGCTATTAGCTCATATATTTATCTTTACAAACTGAAAAGATAAACATTCTCTATATGTATTAACCATATTAATGCCCATGAGCTTTAAATCTATTATTAACATATTTACTAAAGAAATAGTAACGAAACTTGGCGAACTTGAAAGCGAAAAAAGAAAGAAAAAAGAAGAGGATAGAAAGGAAAAGGAACTTAGACTTAAACAAGTCGCTGAAAGTAAGTTACAACCTACAAATCGTGTAGAAGTAAAGGATATGATGTTTTTTTCTTCTGAAAAAGAAGATAACCTATATTTTGTTGAAGATCTAAAGTTCAAAAGGTATTTATTCATTCGTGGTGTGGCGACAAACTTTTTATTTAAAAATATTGATTTTTCTCAAGCTATATTTGAAGGTTGTTATTTAAAGGATTGTCGCTTCATAAATTGTAAATTTGAAGGAGCAAAGTTTAACAATTGTAATCTTCAAGGATCTTATTTTCAATTATGTAATTTTGATTATGCAACCTTTGAAAAGACATTTGTGGATGAAGAAATATTTGAATGTGCTCCACAAAGAAATAATTTAAGATATAAATTTGCAAGGTCACTTAAATTGAATTATGCATCGATAGGTGATCATATGAAGGCTTCCACCGCGGTAAATATAGAACTTAAAGCGACGAAACTGCATTTATATGATACATGGAGTTTGAGTGATGATTATCATAGATCAAAATATGGAGGTATTAGAAGAAGATCTGTACAGTTTTGGAAATGGATTAAAGTTTGTGTTTTAGATTTCATTTGGGGGAATGGTGAAAGTTTATGGAGGTTAGTAAGATTTAATTTGTTTATATTTACCTTTCTTACAATATATGATATATTTAAAAATTCTATACGTGATTTTTTTGATATTTTGAATATTTTTATTGTAAAAGTTCCTAGTAATTATTTTGGTGTGACGATAAAAAATACGGAAGGGGGGGATAATTATTTTAGTTATTATCCTCAGCTGCTGGTTTTGTTTTTAATAATTTTGAGATTGGTTTCAATGGGACTTTTAATGTCTATAATTATCAAAAAATATAATAGACGATAAGTGATGAATATATATATATTTGGTTCTGTAGTTAGAGGAGAAATTGACAAGTATTCTGACATTGATTTAATATTAATTTCCGATGAATCACTAGTAGATATTGATGTTAATAAATATTCTATATATACAAGTGATAGGATTAAGGAGTTGTATAAAGAAGGAAATCCATTTGCATGGCATCTATATTACGAATCCAAATTGGTTTATTCTTCAGATGAAGATTTTTTAACGAATTTGGGAAGGCCAGAGAAATATATCAATTGTAAATCAGATCTTTTAAAATTTAAACAGCTATTTAATGACAGTGTCGATTCTATTAAAGAAAATGATTTTTCGATAGTGTTTGATTTATCAATGATTTTCTTAGCAATCAGAAATTTTGCGACTTGTTTTACGTTAGGTTGTTATGAAAGGCCAATTTTTAGTCGACGATCTTTTGAAAAATTATCTGATTTTCCTTTAATATTGGATGAAAGGATTACGGATCTTTTAATGATGTCGCGAATAAGTTCGACAAGGGGGGTGAATTATAATATTGATGACGAATACTTATCTTTGTTTAAAGAGAATATCGATAAGATAGATAAGTGGTTTAATCAAATTTTGAGTTATTATGAAAGCAGAATTTAATAATAGAGTCGATTTACAAAGAGAGGTTATTAAAAATGTTAATAAAAATCAATTGAAAATGCAACTTACTGGATTGTCTAGATCTGCTATTGAAAGTTGGTTTCTCAACAATAATATCTCAAATGAAGTGCTGAAAAGCTGTTTAATAGATATTTCAGAAAGACTTTTTTTTATTGCAAATAAAAGTCAAGATCAGATTACTGAAGAATACAGGGACTTGCAATTAAATTTAAGGAGTAAAATTGAAGAGTTAAAACATATTCGCTTAACTTAAAGTTAAGCGAATATGTTTGGTGTTATTTGGTTCAGTAAATTTAGTTTATTAAAAAAGCAATAGTTGCTTAATTCTAATTCTCTTTAAATTATCAAATTCGGCAGGATTTGTTGAAATTAAATGAGCGAGATGACCTGTATAAGGGCATTTTATTTTGTAGGATGATTGCACCAATAATCCTTTTTTTTCGAAAGTCCGTTTATAACGGCAGGCAGCCTCAATAGGAATGCCCAGTGCTTGGCAATATGCTTTTTTTGTAGTTGTGAGATAGTTTAGCCCAAGAAAAAAAAGTTCTTCTTCTTTTAGCTCTTTTTTTAATGAATAAATGTTTTCCCCAGTGCAGCTCTCAATTACAGCGATAATGGTGTCCATTAACATTTTCTTGCTTAGGTGTTTTTTTGACGAAAATCGATGAGGAAAATTTAAGTCGTTCTTATTGTGATTTTGCCCGACCTTGTTTATTTTTCTATTTATCATTGTGCTTTTGTTTAATTCAGCACAATATGGATGGTGACTTTTGGGATTCCAGGGGGGATTTTGGGGATTGGCCTTACTTGTGCATCAATTTGTATATTGCTAATTCATCATCATCTTTAAATGAATTCATGCATCTCATAATCTTAAAAAGAGTCTGTTCTTTTTTTAATTCACCTTCTCCAAGCTCATCATAGATTAATTTGACACAGACGGCCACTTTCGTCTTCACGTTTCGTTTTAAATTTATTGTTTCCTCAGGAAATGAAAAATTTTTCTCTTGCACAAAGAAGCTCGTCAATAGTGCTGAGATTTTATTGAAATCCTCTTCTGATCTAAAAGCATAGTGCCAGCCGTCCGTTCGAGACATGCTATTAAAAGAATCACTGATAATTTTATATGTTTTTTTTTGAGCTTCTAGTATTTTAATAGAATCCTTTACCTGCCAACCTGGACTATGCTTATTGATTTCGTTCTTATTGTTTTTATATGACTCTTTGAAGACTTCAAAATTTCCTAGAGTAGTGTCAAGTGACTCGGCTTTATCCTCTGCTTTTTGATCTTCCTTTTTGTTATCTATAATAAATTGTAGGTCATCAATAATTGCGTCAATTGTTTTTAAAATAGAAGATGGAATACATAATTCATCTTCAAAATGAAAAATTATTTTGCATAAACATTCGAAGAAATACTTCCTTTCCTTATATTCTTTATGTAGATTTTTGTTTAAGGCAAACGCAGATAAATAGTCTCTAACAAATATTCGATTATCTGAATATAGAATAATCTTATGTAAAACAAAATAAAGCTTATTAAAAAAATCAAGTGTGTCGAAATTGTATTGGCGATGTCCTAGCACAGGGCTGGGCAATAACGACTCATATATATCAAGGTTGATTTCGTTATCTAAATACCATGAGATGTCTCGAACATTCATCGTATGCCCTGCGGTCAATTTTATAATTCCAGGTGACTTAGGTGTATATTTAATATACCATGATATTTCCATATACATTTAATAATTCCGAAGTTCAGACTTATATTTTAATAAAGTTTCATTGCAATATATTCCAAGATTTCTGAATGAGTTACTATATTCATATCTGTTAAATGTATTAGTATAGTTAATATTGAGCCCTCCTGGTACCATTTGTTCAATCTTTGTAATAAACCCAACAGATTGAAACCTCATAATAGCACTTAAAGGTGTTTGACCTAAATATCCGTTTCTGGTATAAGTCGGTAAAGGGGCCGATATAAGTAAATCATTTATAAAAATTATCTCGATCGCATCAACAATTTCTAATAATTGGTCTTTTGATAGTTTTTCTTCAATATAAGCTTTAAATAGGTTACCAATTAATTCAGCCTTTATTTCACTATTTAATTGATTGAGAACAATCAAGAGTTTTTCTGAGAGCATCTTGTTGTCTTTCATTAGAAATTTATTCTTTAATTCCTCTTCAATATCTTCTAATCCTGACAAGAATCTACCAATCTTCTTTAAAAGAAAATAATCACCGATTTTTTTTGAAACACCATATAGTTTAAAAACAGATCCTATTATCGGAATATCTTTTATTGATTCATTATCAATAACGTTATCTAATTCCAGTTCAAGAATATCTGTTATAAGTCCTTTAAGATTTTCGTCTTTAATTATGTCTAGCAATTTCATATTTATCTATTATGTCTATTTTATAAAACACCGATTCCAAAAGGACGATTCGTAATTGTAATTTTCGCTCAGATTTATCTAATATACTTTTCTATCACATGTCCTTTATTTCAATTAGCTTTGTTAAATCTGGCGTAAATGAATTATCCTGGATATCCTTGAAATTCTCTAAAACAAATGCACCTAAACGATCGTAGATTTTGCTTAACTTTTTTTCTATCTCTTTTATAATCTCGATAATCATTTCTTTTAGCGAATTGTTGAAGATTTTTAAATTATTTACGTATATAAGATTATCATGTATCGCAAATGACTCTCCGAAAATAGAAATCGCAATTGGATTCATCTCAAATTGAGAATTTCCACCGTGCGCAACATATTGATTTCTAAATGTCATTAATTGGTAATGTAAATCTCGTTGCTCATCGTTAAATACTTTCAATATTTGTTTTTCCTCTAATTTGATTTTCCTACCTTCAGCAGTTGTAAAGCACTTCGCATATGTAACTGCAATAAAAAAAGATAAGCTTCTGTTTACAATGTAATTGGTTGAATTACTGTGGTCTACTGTGTAATTAATAGTCTCAAGAATATTCTGTAGATCCTTTTGTATTAATCTATATCCGGAAAATTGATTAGCTATCGGATTATTTTTTAGTACATAATGGGGAGCAGCTTTATCAGAAATATTTTCATAATTGATAAACTTATTATTGCACGATCTTATTCGAATAAGATACTCTTCTGTTTTATAATATAAATCGTCCATTGAAGTTGGTAGAAACCAATATTTGCTATTCAGTTTTTAAGGCGGAGACCATTAACACCCTAACTGATTTTATTATATAAATCCGTTACCCTAATTTTTAATTTATTATAAAACGCTCTTTTCTGTTGTGTCAACTTTGTTTCTAGGGCTAAACAATCCTCGATTAATTCTAAAACTTCCGCCTTGGTCTTAAGTACAAATAGTGATGAGAAGTTAATATTTAATTTTTGACTCACCAACATTATAACATTCCAACCAACTATATGTTCAGCTCTTTCAATCCTACCTATCAAGGTGTTGTCGGTCTCACTAATAATACCTAAGTCAAGCTGGGAGTACTTGTGTTCTAGCCTCCTTAATTTGACAGTTAGTCCTAGTGTGATATTAATAATTTCTATTTCGATTTTTGAATAGTTGGTCATAAACCAAATGTTGATATATTCGAGAAGTTTATTCGATACATATTTGTATTGAATAAATGGAATTTGTATATTTGCTTAATATTCATTCAATTTTTGGATAGAATAGCATTTGACTAAAAGAGTCTCGATAGTGAATTCCGACAAATTACTAGTGAACGAGACGGTAGTCCAATGCCCATGTAGATATTTTTGTACTTTTGTGCAAGCTATAGCTCGTGGGCGACTATCGTAATTCCGTTTCACTAGGCCGTCGGAAGCCTGCTATACGGTTGATAGGAGCCCGCTATAGTTCTTAATAACCTCGAGAGACTCACTTTATAAAACTTAAATTAAGTGAGCTATGAATCAAAAAAAACAATCCACAAAAAACATTTTCAAATCTCCCGAGTAGTTTCGGTATGATTCAGCCAGCAATGATCTGGCTACATCAGCTATGGAATTCGAGATGCCCAATTATATACCGAGTCATATCCATTCACTAGAATTCTAGCTATCCCAATTAACCAATTTTATTACGGGCGGTTTATGGCCAAAAAGTAACCGATTCAGTCGGACAGGAATAGCTATGCCTTAAACTCGCCATTAAAAATCTAATGAATGAGATCTAATTACGCTCACCTAATCCTACTGGATTTGGTGATTTATGAGACCCATCGATCGGGATATGATCCTGTGAAAAATGTTCAAGACTTTTGGGATAAGTATCCTCTAAGTACAATCAAAGACTATATCGTTGTTTTACATCCCGATACGGTTGATAACGAAAAAATGAGAGATAATCCGCAATTGTCTGAATTTTCCGTCGAACTTCTCCGCGTCCTGATAGCTTATTTAATGATCCACATGACTCAATTGGATCTTGGTAAGGTATCTATTTCACTAGAGGTAAACAAAGAAACGATAGATACTTATAAAGCGATCTTCGATTTCTTCCATCGGGTATCCCAATCCAATACCAATTCCTAGTATCATGAAAAAGTTAAAATTACAATCCATTAGAAGTGCATTGCTATATATTCAAATACTAAAGATCACGGTACTTGTGATCTTATACTTCTTAGTTTTTCAATCCTATTTAATTTGTTTTTTAAAGGCATTGAAGAACATAAGAGCTTTTATTGTATTAGCTCTTATGTTTCATATGTTTAGTTTATCAGCTCAGACGCCTCGCAAGGATAGCGGGGCCGATGGGCTTTATATCAATGACCAGGTTTCCGAAGCCTTTTATAATGAGGTGCACCGTATGATTGATTGGTCTACCGGAAAGACCTATAACAGGTCCTTAGATAAAGATAGAAACAAACTTATTATACTGGATTTTTGGGCACACTGGTGTATGCCATGCCTTGGTTCCTTAAAAAATATGAACGAGCAGCTGCTCGGCAAGATAGATACTACGAAGGTTGCCATCATACCCGTCACCTATGAGGGAACCGCCGAAATTCAAGCTGTCCTTAACCGTTTTGCTTGGAAACATCAGTCTGTGATCAACGATTCGATCTTGTCCCGGTACTTTCTACACCAAGCTATCCCACACATGGTCTGGATCTATAAGGGAAAGGTAATAGCAATGCCGCGAGCAAATTACGCCACGTTGGAAAATATCAATATGTTGCTTGCTGGAAAAATGCCTTCCGTCTATAACGAGGCTGATATCAAGGTAATAGATCCTAATCAGCCTTTCTTTCAGGAGCATAACGCTCCAGCGGTCGTGCGCTATCAAAAGGATAGCTTTAAAGTTGGGGGCTACACCGAGGGCTATGCGCAGGTAACTTTTAAAACAGTAAAAACGCCTAATGGTTGGCTCTACTATGGTATCAATATTCCCATCGATCAATTGCTTGTATTTGCTTATCAGGATCTGTTGACTGACAGAATGGATCTATTAAAAGCGATAAAGTATGAGGTTGAACCTGAGCTGAAAAGTAAGCTTAAAATCGGACGCCCCAAAATGTATAATAATGACTTTGCTAAAGATTCGATCTATGGTGACTGGCTTAGAAAAAACAGTAGAACCGTTGAATTTCGCGCACCAAAGGGGATAGAAGCGAAGGAAGGTTTAAATCTGTTCCGGCAGTACTTAGCTGATTATGCGCTAGCTGAATATCAGCTTGAGATCAGTATTGATCAATCAAAACAATATAAAGTCCCAGTGTTAAAATGTATTGGTAAGCCGAAGGAGACAATAGCACTGCTAACAAAGAGAGTTAAGTATTCTGAACCTGCTTATCGTTATTTCAGTGGCCAATATGGAGAGCTTAAATGGTTAGATTTTGTGAGAACGGGATTGCCAAGGCTCCCCAATGGACTGTTTGATGATAATAGCATAGTCGATCAAACTAATTTGCCCAAAGAGCTGCTGGTCCATATGCAATTCCCGACGGATCTTATCGGTAAAGGATCGATGGAATATGTACAAAGGGAACTGAAGCGGTACAACCTAAAACTTGAAGTCGGTTACGAAAAAGTTCCGATCCTCCTGCTCAAGGAAGTTAAAAAACAAGCCAATTAATCTTTAAAACAAATGAAAACTATTTTTTATTTTTTTATACTGCTATCGCTTCCATTGCTAGCGAGTGCACAGCAAACCCGAAAGATTAGGGTAATCGACAGCAACGAT
This sequence comes from Sphingobacterium multivorum, assembly GCF_039511225.1. Taxonomy (NCBI): domain Bacteria; kingdom Pseudomonadati; phylum Bacteroidota; class Sphingobacteriia; order Sphingobacteriales; family Sphingobacteriaceae; genus Sphingobacterium; species Sphingobacterium multivorum. The sequence goes on along the minus strand of NZ_CP154261.1, from coordinate 4,357,083 downwards.
AGGCCTATCCCAAATGTTAATATTCGAATGATACCACAAAATAAGGTGTTAAAGACTGATGACCTTGGTTATTTTTCTTTTGTACAGGATGGGCAAAAGCAGATTGAAGCCTCTGCAATTGGATACAATAGGCAAGTAGTCTCCCTGCTGTCAGATCCCGCAATTGCTGTGATTCGCCTGAAAGCCACGTCGGTACAGCTTGATGAAGCCATCGTCAACACAGGATATTATCGTACGGATAAAAGAAATTTGCCGGGCTCCTTTGTACAGATCGATCAAAAGTTGCTGCAGCGCAATCCCTCTCCAAACATTATAGAGCGGCTGGAGGGTATTACCAGTGGGCTTCAATTTGACCGAAGGACAAATTTTAATGAGAACACCAATAAGCCGTCACTGCGACTGCGGGGTGTAGTCTCAATTGAATCTAGTTCGGAACCCTTGATTATTTTGGATAATTTTCCTTATACAGGGGATCTAAACCAGATCAACCCCGATGATATCGAAAGTATAACGGTACTCAAAGATGCTTCTGCGGCAGCAATCTGGGGAGCTAAAGCTGGTAATGGGGTGATCGTACTGACATCCAAAAAAGGTATTAATAATACACCTTTGAAGCTAACCTTTTCGGCAAGCAGTATCTTAAAGGATAGACCTGATTTATTTTACAATAGAAACTATATCCCCTCCGCAGATCGTGTTGATCTTGAACAAAAGCTCTTTGATCGGGGTTTTTACAACCGGGCTAATCCGACTTTACTGCCTGGTGTAGCCGCGCTCAATTTTAAATATAAGGATGGTCTGATTGATCTGACCACACTGGAACAACAGAAAGAGATCTTGCGGAATAGGGATGTACGCGAGCAGGCTCAAGAACACCTTTACCGGATGTCCTGGCTGCAGCGCTATAACCTCCAACTCAAGGCTGGTGGATCAAATTTCAATTATATGCTTTCTGCGGGCTTCGATCAAAACAATCTTAATATCGTAGGGGATCGGGATAGACGTTACACATTGTCGTTGAATACGGAATATAACCTGCTCAAAAAACTGGTGCTCAATACCAATATCCGGTTAAATATGAACCAGTCCATCCATAATGGTTACTCATTGAGTGATCTAAACTATACCCGCAATCTAGACAGTTATACGACCTTTGTGGATGGTGATGGGACAGCGCTTCCCATTAATTACCGCTACCTCTCTTCCTATGTTGAAAGCGCCGAGAAGAATGGCTTGCTCGACTGGTCTTTTAGTCCTATAAAAGATCGAAACCAGCAGGATCTGAATTCGACAAATCGGAATTTATTGTTAGGGACAGGCCTTTCTTATGAGATTATCTCGGGATTGAACTTATCGCTCAAATATCAATTTCAGCAAGGAATCAACACAACTCGTAACCTATATAAAAAGGATAGTTATTTGGTGCGTGATCTGGTAAACAGATTCACGCAAGCGGATGGTACTTATGTCATTCCCTTAGGTGCCATATTGGATCAGAACAATGGGAGCGACCAGTCGTACAACTGGCGTGGCCAGCTAAATTACAGCCGTAGTTTTCTGAAAAGACATCAGATCAACGCGTTGGCAGGAGCAGAGCTCTCCGAGAATAAGACCATTGCTGAAGCTGGAAGCCGTCTCTATGGTTATAACAGCGACAACCTGAGCTATCAAACAAGCTTCGATTATACAAAATACTATCCTGTACGCCCAGAGGGCAGCGGCTTGATCCCAACCAATACGGCTACAACGCTGGAATTGACAAATCGATATATCTCTTACTACGGCAATCTGAATTATGTATTTGATAAGATGCATACACTTAGCCTTAGTACCCGATGGGATGCCTCCAATTTATTTGGAGTTAAAACAAACCAAAAAGGTGTACCGCTGTGGTCTATCGGCATCAATGAGGACCTCAAAAATTTCCTAAAGTTAACGCCAAACTGGATCTCTAGGCTCAACCTGCGGGCTAGTTATGGAGTGACAGGAAATGTGGTCAACAAAATCAGTGCTTTGCCAACGGCTTATGTGGCGACTTTCGTCTTCCCAAATTCATTGCCGAGCGCTACTTTATCCAGTGCTGGAAATCCCAGTTTAAAGTGGGAGCGGATCAATATCCTTAATCTGGGACTTGACTTTGCTGTACTGAACGGAAGAGTGCGCGGAACGATTGATTATTATTCAAAGGATGGAAATGATCTAATCGGCGAATCTTTTTTGGACCCAACGACGGGAATCTTTACGTCAAATGGTGTGTCAAATGTTGACAATCGGATCAACTATGCCAATATGATCACCAAGGGGCTAGATCTGAATTTAAGCGCAAACATCCTGCAGGGCAATTTTAGATGGGATGCTAACCTGTTGTGGAGCTATACGACCAACAAGGTGACCAACTACATGGCAAACAGTGCTGTCAAAACGAGCAGCTTTGTATCTTCCCCGAGACCGCGGGAAGGGCATTCGTTGGATGAAATATACGCGTACCCTTTTGGCGGACTGGACCCGGCTACTGGAATGTTACTTACACCGCGTGGAGACAAGGATTATACGGGGTATTTTAATAGCATCTCGATAGACGACCTTATTTTAATAGGGCGTAGTTTTCCGCCATATCAGGGAAGTATACGCAATACATTTGCATATAAAAGCTTTGGTCTGAGCTTTTTGGTCCAATGGAAAAATGGCTTCTATTTTAGAAGGAAATCCATTGACTATGCGAAGCTTTTTCAAAATAGCATTGGCAATATCGACTACCTCGATCGTTGGCAAAAACCGGGGGATGAAAACATAACGATAGTGCCAGCTTTACCGATTGATGTAAATGCCAATCGGGATAGTTATTATGCAAATGTAAGTCCATTGGTGGCCAAAGGCGACTTTATCAAGCTCTCTGATATTCGGTTGGACTATAACTTCGCATTCAAAAGCGTGAGGGGTGCCAATATGGGGTTATTTGTGCAGTACAATGGTGGGTTGATCCTATACCGTTCCAATAAATTTGGCATCGATCCGGATGCTGTCAATTCAAGTTATCCCATTCCTAATGCATATTCGATAGGTATTCACTTTAATTATTAAATCATGAAAAGACTTTTGAGTTTACTTTGTCTATTATTTTTATGGGGCTGTAACCCCAGTTTTTTGGATGTAAAGAACAACAAATCGCAGCTAGTACCATCGACTTTGACCGATTTCGAAATGCTGCTCAATAAGTACCCGGTTATGAATACATCCACGGGAAATGGTCTCGGTATTGCCAGTAGTGATGAAATCGCTGTGGATGATAATATTTGGCTGGCACTGAAAAAGCTACAGGATAAAAATGCCTATGTCTGGAGTAAGAATCTTTTTGAAGGTGAGGATGTGCCCGATTGGAACAATCCATATCAGACGGTTTTATATGCTAACCTTGTACTCGATGGATTGCAAAAATTGAAAGGCAAAGAGCAGGATGAAAGCACGCGACTTAAACTCGAAGGCTACGCCCTGTTTTTTAGGGCGAAATCATTTTTTACTTTGGCAATGCATTTTGCTGCTCCTTGGGGCGATACCGACAATGAAACATTTGGAATCCCCTTGCGACTGGATTATGATCCGACTTTAATTTCTAAAAGGGCGACCGTAACGCAGACTTATGCACAGATTGAACGTGATTTGTTGCAAGCACTGGATCAATTGCCTAAACAGGTGCCCGTATTATACCTGCCCGGTCGGGCATGTGCAATGATCATGCTTGCTCGCCTATATCTGGTCAAAAGTGATTTTGAGAAAGCCTTGACCTATGCCAGCATGGCGTTAAACGAAGGGTATTCATTATTGGACTATAATAGTATTAAACCTGGCGCCAGCTATACTTTCCCGGCAAGTGGAATAGGTAATAAGGAGTTTTTACTTTTTGAAAATGCTAATCAAGTTGAATATTTTTCCAAAACAAAATTGACTGTTCCGACTTCGTTTGTAGATCTGTTCGATGGTAATGATCTGCGTAAAAGTTATTTCTTTGCCAAAGTTGGTAACCTGTATCAATATAAAGGATCGTACCTTGGTTCTGCTGCACTCTTTACAGGAATAGCGCTCGACGAAGCTTATCTGATCAAGGCAGAGTGCTTAGTGCGTTTGGGGAAAGTCAATGATGGATTAAAGGCCCTTGGTGAGTTGCTTAAATACCGATATAAACCAGGTACAGCACCCGAATATAAAGATATGACGCAGGAGAAGGCTTTGGAACTCGTGCTGTTGGAACGGCGGAAAGAATTGTATCTAAGAGGACATCGCTGGTACGATCTAAGAAGGCTCAATCGGGAAGACCATCTTAAGACGGATCTAAAGCGGACGGTGAATGGGATAGAATACCTTCTTCCGGCAAGGGATAGGAGATACACTTTTCCTGTTCCTGATGAAGTCGTTATGAAATCTGATGTGCTGCAATTTGAACGGTAAAAAATAGGCTCCATCATAAATTTGATGGAGCCAATAATCAAAACATGATAAACAAAATTATGATGTATCTATTGTTCTGGTTTGTAGGTCAGATCACTTGTGATCTGAACGTTCGACAATTGTGATGCCTCATCTACTGTTAACCCTGATAGGTCGTGATTATCGGGGTTTTCAATAAAGCGGGCACAGCGCATGTCATCGGGAGTTGTGTTACATTGACCCGACAAGGTTGGATCTGTAATGGCACTTCCTAATACATCATCACTTGGATTGGATGCATTTGTTGTAATCTGATACCAAGACGATGATGTTTTTTTCTCAGCATTTTTAAAACTGTTAAATCCGATAAAGGATACCATTGCAATGGCCACAGCTACTGCGGCTTTTACATTAAATTTTAATGTTTTCATACATTTAGTGTATTCCTATTATTTATAATTGTGTTTTCTCTTTTTGATCGGCAATTGAAGCTTATCAGGGGCGAGAAGCCCTAAGTCTTTTGGCAGACGCGCCCTTCCGCCGAACCAGCCTAGGGTTCAGCTTCCGCTGTGGCAGATAGTGCTAATTTCTTTATGAACCTAACTTCGTCATCAATTTCCTCTGATGCGAAATCTTTATCTTTCTATCAAGCAGTAAGGCTACAATACATGCTATCGTGATCAGGCCATTGACCCAAAGATGTGCTTTCCAGCTGATCGGAAACTCGAGTATACAATCGCAGGGAATATTGCCCCAGGTATCGCGCAAGGCAAGGATCACATAGCCTGAAAAAACAAGCATCAGTATAAGGGTTAACCAGAATCCCAATCTTTTTGTCCCTTCAAAAATAAAGAGGATGCCTGTCGCCAATTCTACAGCTGGCAGGATATACGACAGCATAATCCCATACTGATCGGCAAAAGGCTGCCTGATCATGGATGCCCTGAATTCGGCGTAGGTGAATACCTTTTTCGACCCGACATAGATCCACAGACAGAGCAAGGCATAGGTCAATACCTGCAAGACAAATTCCTGGGGATGCTTTCTGCTATAAGAAACCGCTCCGGTGAATTTGCGCCCTAACCAGCTACGTGACCTCAGGCCTTGAACTATATTCGCTGCTGCAATTCCATCATGCTGTCTATATTTTCCGTTTTCTTTCATAGCCGTTTTTGTTAATTGTTTACCAAGTTTTATAAAGCTAAATTACAGCGATAAAATGCCGAGCGTTAAGCAGAAAACAAAGTATTGATTGGCAAAAAACCGGCTTGGCTAGGAGGAGGGCTCAGCAGAATTGTTTTCAGAAGATGGGTCATTGGCCGCATTTTCCTGCTGTTGCTTAAAGGTTAGCGGAGTAAGTCCCGTCTGGCTCTTGACAAATTTGTGCAGCTCATTGATACTGCTGAATCCACACTCTTCGGCAGTGGTAGCCAGCTTATCATTGCCCACAATAACGGAAGCAATAAGAGCCAGAAGCAGCTGGTTGCGGTAATCGTGAAATGTGCAATCATACTGTTTTTTATGTTCTTCGTTGATATGATCTCTGGATTTTAACAGTACTTCTGCTATATCCGATAATTTGGCCTTTGCCCCCTGATGCACAATCATGATTTCTAGTAAATTGCGTGCTTGGTCGATCGGCCTTTCCTGATGATCCGTATGCAGCTTAAATCGGCTCAGCTGGATCAGAAAGATCAGGTGTTTCAGCAGTGTATGCTCATTGTCCAAAATATGGGGATTGATCTTGCTGAAAAGCAGCCGCAGATGCCTTTTGGTCACCTCGTCCACAGCAAAGGTAGTGCTGGTATCCGACCGTGGTGACCGTTCCTTCTTGGCGCTCACCAGATGCTGTAAAAAACTAAAATGTCGATTGGAGGGCGGCCGAAAAAGTCCTGCATCCAAAATGAACCCGACCAGGATATGATGTCCACGGGGTACGGTAAAGCAGTATTCGCCCTTGGCCAGGTAAAGGTAAGCACCCCGCCCCTCAACATAGTCCATCACAAAGTTTTGTTCGGGATGGTATTGCTGCAGGGGGGAGCCGCTCAACAAAGGGTAGGTAAGATGCAGGTCGCCCTGTGCGGTATACACCGGGATCGTTTCTTGGCGCTCCATCCAAAATTCATAATAATAGAGATAGCCATAGCGGCCATCAAAAATCTGCTCGCTGATGCAGTTGGTAGGGGATACCCAGTGCCGCTCCTGCGCATTGCGAATGGGATAAGTCAGACGCTGTAGTGGGGAGGTGACTGGTTCATATTCCCGGGGTAGGGTAAAGTCATAGCTTCTTTTCATGTGATTGTTTTGTTATTAATTGGCCTGATTTAACTGTTTGTTTTACTGTATGTTGCTTTATAGAGGTCGGAGTCTACTAAAAAGCGAGAATAGCCGCAAAAAAAACTGTGGATCGGTCTGGGGAGTCGGTGAAAGGCTCTGGAGACCCGGTGAAATTTAAGCACTGGTCAAATTACCGGTTCACCCTGCCATAGAACCCATACGCCCAAAAATGCAGGTGAACTGTTGTATTTCTACCAAATTCGTCACTGTGATCATCAGGCTTTCCTGGCTCGAAAGCAAAGTGACCAAACGGGGCATGTTTGGTGCTGGACTGAAACAAAAAAAGACAATAGAATGGAACAGTTTTTTATGGAAATGCAGTTCTTGGCTGATCAGGCATTTTGTAAGTTTTCCAACACGGAAACAGTAAAACTACTGAGCAAGAGTAGCGAGGAAAAATGCAGCATTTACTACTTCTAATTAAATCGTAAAAGAACGAAGGGTGATCCGGACATCCTTCCTAATAGCCAATTTATTTGAATGACCATGCTTATCAGAGCTAAAAACAGGGGACTTGACCCCGATTTAACAACACATATCCTTGCGCTCAATTCGGATAGCTGGCACAGATCACTCAAAGCTGTGGCACTTTTATACCGGTGGCAACTGATCCCGCAAGATGGGGATTTGATCCGTTTGCTGCAGATGTGCCAGGACTGGTTCAACCAGCCGCGTTATCGCAGCGACGATCATTTATTTCAGCAGTTGGTTCACAACTGGCCTAGGTCTGATCGGCAGCCGCACATCTGGGCCTGCCTGCATATAGGTCCTTATGGGATGCTGCCTAGGATGTTGATGCGCCAGGGGCATAAGCTAGCCATACTGCTTCGCTCAGCTGTTTTTGAAGCACAGGCGGCGATTTACCGGCAACAGTTTAGATGCACTTTTGGGCGTGAGGCTACGGCGGCCGAACTGATCTTTGTCAAAGCTGACCAGGGCAATCCGCTGCGCAGACTCCGAGAAGCGCTCCAGCAGGGTTTTCATGTGATTTTTTTTGTCGATGGACAGCTTGACATCGGCCAATCTGCTAAAGGCTGGATCCCGGTCAGGCTGCACGGTGTGGAGTTATCTTTAAGAGCTGGTATTGCTGCATTGAGCTGCTGGTCGGGCGTTCCGATCACAGCAGCCATCCTCACATGCAGGCAGGAGCAGATGTCGCTTTATCTTGGAGAAGATCGCACTGTACATAATAAAGCCGATTACCAACCGATATTACAATCCGTAGTTGATCTTGTGCAGGAACTGGAACCGGAGGAGCTGATCCAATGGGAGTGCTTGCCAAGACTGTTTGATAGCGGCGCTGCGGATGGGCCGAATAAGCTGCCGAGGCGAAGTATCTGGCTGCCACTTGTCGTAGGCGAAAAAGAAATGCTCTTCGATTTGGCTACGGGACGTTCGGTTGTTATTGGAGCCCAGGAATTTGAACGGGCCTGCCGGCAATTTCAATTGTTGCGGTTATATGTTTAAACGCATTTTTTACTTGGAAAGGTTGTGTAAATCTTGTTTAATGTATAAATTGTCTCTTAAAATAATTTTTTTATAAAAACAGAAGTTTGTTTTGCTTGCTGCCTAAACTAATTATGATCAAAGAAAGGATTTTTAAACCATTGCCACGTCGTTTTCATGTTGTTTTTTGGACTGGCTATTTTACCTGGATCATGGCAGTCAATACCTATAAATTTGGCTGGTGGCATATCTTTATCGTTTTGGCTGTGGCTCCCCTGATGTTAGGCATCAGTTATGTAAACCGTGCCTGGCTACGCCGTATACTTTTTAGAAGATTCGCCCCGCTACGTTTGACGATCGTGCTCGGCTATTTTCTGCTGACGGCGGTGGCTGTTTTCTTGGTGCTGTATAAATTTCCGACTGAACTGAGCCGGCGGGTGCTACGCAATCCCAGGATGTTTAAAGCGATCGACTTTGTAATTGATGTGTTCACCTTCTACATCACTTTTGCTCTCAAAGGAATCCTCATTCTTGCCACCGAGATTTTTTATAACCTCAGTACGGGCATTTTTCGGCATTTGGGATGGATACGATACCAGTCACAGGAAAGTATAAAAGCACAGCTCTTTCGCAACTGGGCCGTTCATTTTATGGGAAATCTGACACAGAGCTTTATTCACCTGGCAAAGAAGAATCCCGCAATATTAACCCGAATGGATCTTTTTTTTGCGCTGGAAGTTTATGCCATGCGAAAGCTCAACTTTGAGAAAAATAGCCTGGGGAAACTGGACGATGAGCTTTTTTATCTACAGCAATTACTTCAGTTGTACAGGCAGCAGCAGATCAAACTGCAGCTGGAAATACAGGATCGGAGCAAGACAATCATTCCCCTGGTCCTGTTGAGCCTCTGCAAAAATATGGTTAAACATGGCGATTTCAGTGATTCTTCATTTGAAAGTATGATATATGTGTTTAGTGATACTGAAAAGGTATCGATAAGCTGCAGGAATAAAGTGTCCGCAAGGTCGGCCTGGATCTTTGAGGCGGGCGGAACAGGTTTAGAACAAATGACAAAATTACTTCACCTGCAATACGGTGAGGCGTTTTCCCTGATAAAAAAAGTAGACGACGGAATATTTTACTTGAACTTGGAAATAAAAACGTAAACATGGATACGATAAAAAAACTATTGAAACAAGAAGGGCGGCTTCGAAAAATCCGGGTCGCCATTGTTGACGATGATCCCGATATCGTTGATGATCTCAAAGGATACGTGGACTTGACGGATGGCGTTGAATGTGCATATACGACAACAAATCCAAAGGAAATCTTGGTCGCATTGCGCACGCTAAAACTGGATGTGCTGTTTTTGGACATTGAAATGCCCATCGTGGGTGGCCTTGATATTTTGGGGCAGCTTGCGGGTCTCAAACGCTGTAATCCGGGTATTGCCAATCTGCAGGTTGTGGTTTGCAGTACCAATAGAGAGGTTGGCGATAAAATGTACCATTATGAGGTGACGGATTATTTTCTTAAACCTTTTGAGCGAGAGCGTTATTATACAGCGATCAATAAGGTAAAGGACAGAATCAAAGGAATGGGCCTAAATGATCTCGATGATGACAATATCTGCTTTTTCTATGGGGAGCGCGGTGCAGCCAAGAAAAGACTGAATTATGATGAAATCCGCTATGTGGAAGCTAAGGACGAGCATACCTGGATATGGCTGGATGCTAAAAACTATATCGAGGTCAATGAGGCCTTTGGCGATATCGTCTCCTGGTTGCCCAAGTCGGGCTTTGCACAGGTGCACCGTAGTTTTGTGGTGTCGCTCAGGCATGTGATCGGGATTACAAACAAACATGTGCTGCTCCCCGATATTGAAATCAATCGGGGAGAGAAAGGGAAATACAAATATTTTTACCAATGGATTGACGCGAATACAATCAAAGGGAAATTCCGGCGTTATGGTATCGACCGTAGTTATTGACAACGGGATAGCAAAAATGTCGTTCGGCTGTAAGTTGTTGTACTAGGGGGCAGCTTGTGAACGGACGGCTATCTGATTCCACCTGCAAGCGTGGTGAGTGCACAGTGAGTCCACGTTGAGTCCACCTTTTAATAGTGCTTTCACTGTGCTTGCAGGGTTTTCACATATTGGCCGCAACTCGAAGCTGGTAATAAGCTTTCTATACTATATTTGCAAGAAGACCACTGAAAATTAAAATTTTCAGGATGTCAATAGCTTAAATTTGTGTATTCACATTCTACTTGCTGCCGTTACACAGGATTTTAATATTTTCATGGGCTTCGCGCTGCTGGCTGAGCTGTATTTGGATCAGGTTTTTGGCCCCAACGGATAGCTTGTTTTCCTCCGCTAGCGCTTTTTCATAAACTTCACGGAAAGCCGCCTCACCCCGCTCACATTGCTCCAACAAAGACTGCATATTGCCGCCCGATAATTTGGATTTGATCACCATCCACAGCCGGAAAAGTTCGCCGCTCAGTTTCGTCCGATCCGTGGCGTATTGACCGGCAAACTCAACCAGCGGACTGAGTTCAGTAATAAATTTTTCAGACTGCGCAGCGAGCTGGTTAAAAACAGCCTCCCGGGCACCTTCACCCTGCTCGTTGGCCAGATCAACCGCCAGCTTGTATCCTTCGATGCGGTCATTATTGATTTTAATAAGGTCATTTAAAATATTGGGGTCGTTCTGATTACTTTTCATCTTTTCGTTATACTATTTTTAATCTTTATGCTGTTTTAATCTTAAATGCTGTTTTTAAGAGGAACAAGGAAGATTAATCATTAGTTTGTCTTTATTTCTTTTATGATAATTTGTAGCGGCTTACTGCTTGATTTTAAGCAGACTTAATTCCAATTTGTACGCATAAGCTAGACTCCTGCCCAAGCGGAAAATGTATAATGTAGACTTTATTTTCTTAAAAAAACAAACGTTCTGTCCTATTTAAGAGTTTCTTTCTTGGAAAACAAGATAGATTTTGAACAATAACGATTAAAAAGCACGAGAGCAATGGATGTTAAAAAGGAAAAGAAAAGCAGACTACAGACCTATTGGACCATACTGAAAAATACAGTATCGGGATTTATTAATGAAGACTCCATGAAATATAGTGCTTCATTATCGTATTATACGGTTTTTTCCATTGGTCCCATATTGGTATTGATGATCGCACTAGCCGGTATATTTTATGGTGCCGAAGCCATTCAGGGAAAGGTTTTTGCCGAACTGAACGGTTTGGTGGGCAATAGCGCCGCCAAACAGATTGAAGAGGTCATTCAGAACCTCCAGCTGTCGGGCAAATCCAATATGGCGTTGGTGATCAGCTTGGTGACCCTGATTATCGGGGCAACTACGGTTTTCGGCGATATGCAAAACTCCATCAATAAAATATGGCATGTGCGCCCAAAACCAAAAAAGGGCTGGTTAAAACTGATTCAGGACCGACTGCTATCCTCCTCGCTCGTTATTGGACTGGGCTTCCTGTTGGTGGTCACCTTGATTGTTAATGGGATAATCTTGGCCTTGACAGGTCAGCTGCAGCGGTACTTTCCGGAAATAACGGTCGTGCTGATGAACCTGATCAATTTTGTCATCTCCTTTGTGGTTATCGTCGTCCTCTTTAGCGTGATCTTTAAAACCTTGCCCGATGTCAATATTCAATGGAAAACTGTTCGGGCGGGCGCGCTATTTACGGCTATATTATTTGTTATCGGTCGTTACCTGATCGGCATCTATTTAGAACGTTCGGCCACGCAGGATACCTACGGTGCGGCGGGTTCCTTTGTGCTCATCCTGCTGTGGGTATATTATACTGCAGCGATTCTCTATTTCGGTGCGATTTTTACGCGGGAGTATGCGACGGAAATGGAAATACCGATTGAACCTTCAGAATTCGCGGTGCATGTGGAGACGCAGGAAATCGAGCGAAATGTGGATGAAATTCCACCGGCACCACTTGATTCCGAGGAAAACACCATTGATAAAACAACGTAAAATTGTCGCGACTATTTTTTAACATTTGATAACATTTTTTTTTAAACGATTCCAGCTGCAGGCTGTTATATCTATAAAAAACGAAAGGAAATTATTATGAGCGAATTAACTTGGAAAGGTCGTTGGAACGAAATTAAAGGTAAGGTTAAACAGCAATATGCAGACCTTACAGATGATGATTTACTATATGCAGAAGGCAAAGAAGATGAGTTGGTGGGTAAACTTCAAAAGAAAACAGGTAAGACACAAGATGAGGTGAATAGCTGGTTGAACGGTTTGTAGAATAGTGTTTTCAGGGTAAAGGCGGATAGCAGCAATGCTATCCGCCTTTTTTATGTGCGTTTTCTGTATAACAATTTAAATCTCAATAGAAGCTATGTTCAGAAGAAATGTGCCTATTATATAGAAAATGGCTTTTATAAGCTGCCGTAGCCTAACCGCAAATGCTTACCACAGTAGCCAGGTCAGAATGGCTAGGAAGCCACCCCGGATAAGCAGTTCCTGTGTGAGCTCTTCACGATCCAGCTTATACCAGCTATATTTTTCATAATACTTTCGGATGGTTTGCCTGTTCTTTTCAATGACGATTTTATAGCTTGTTTTCATAACCGATTTATATTGATGTCATAGTACAACATGCAATTTTAATGCAGATTTAGGCGCAGGCAAGTGAATTTAGGTAGTTCATATGGTTCAATAGGTTATAAAATACCGGCTGAATGAGTATTTCTAACGCGATACTTTACCAAATACGTTTGGAAAATTTACAGGGGCATGTAATAGTTGTATTTTTCGGATCGAGTTGCAAGATTTGGGACATTTTCTCAAGATTTCGGGAAAGAGTTGTCATTTTTCGGACAATGTTGCAAGATTTCGGAAAGAGTTATATGTCTTGGCAAGAGCTATTGGTTGAGGCAACGTTACTGTATGCAAATAATCAGGCTTAGCTTGAATAGTTAAGCCTGATTGCTTCGCTCAGCATGAGTATTATCTTCGATATTGTTGTCTAAAGTTCGTTGTTATCGATTGTGCCGGGTTCATGTCCCCTGTTTTGGTCATAGCGCGCAGCTACCCTTCGCGTACGCTGCGTCTGATCCGAAGGAAGAGTTTCGGTCTGCTGTCCCCGGCTGTAGAACGTATCTTCACTAAAGTGATAATGCTGGTAAAATTCGGCTGGATCATAATTGTTGGCGCTCACGATAAAGCCCACATCACCGGTTCCTTCAAACACATGCCGGACGCTTAGTTCCGTCTCCGGATCGAGCTGATCAGGTTGGTAAGCCGGCAGTCGGATAGCCTGATCTTCGCTAATGGAGATGACCACGACTTCACCATCATCGGCAGGATTATACAAATAATCGGTGGCGGGTTCTTCCGTGGGAATTTCATCTACAGTAAAGATCACGCTATGATTGATGGGTTCGACGGGCGGGGTGGGGTAGGCTTCATCATTGCTCGCCTGAATCTTTGTGCCGTCGTAGAGCGACGCAAGGCCTATCGGCACCAATACTTTCTTATCGTCTTCCACAACAAATTCGGCATCATTGAGATCAACAATGATATAACGGACCTGTTGGCTTTCAGGATCAAAGAGCAGATCATCGACCCTGCCGATCAGCTGACCGGCCTCATTTTTAACTTTCCAGCCGCGGATATCAGGTTCGCCATCGACAATTTCAAAATCGCTTCCACCGAGTTCAATCAAATGATTATAGTTTTTTTCTTCTAATGCCATGTCTTCAAGTTTTTTGCGTTATCAATTCGTATGTGTGACAGTGATTTAAAGGGTATCCCGTTGCGGTGCGGTACTATTGATGCTTGTGTCGGGCGTAGATTCAGGTAGCCTGTCGTCGCTGTTGTAGCGGTTCACAAAATACAGTACCAATGCCAATGCAATCAATGAAAGCAGGATCCACAGCCACTTGGGCGCTCCGTTTCTAGGTTTTACTTCTAAATGTGCCATAAATTCTTTTTTCAAAAAGAACAACCCTTAAATGGCTTCGTTTGAAATTTTTTTTTCGGACGCTTTCCTCGCAAGGGCTCTCACTGTGCTGTTTTCATGAATTGCATCCCAACAGTGCAATGGAATAGTGAGGGGCGGAAACGGCCATGGCCACGACGAGGGCATTGGTAGATCAGGAGCCTAACAAGCAAGAGGAGCAGAATTGATTCGGGTGGATTGGTGGTGGATGACCGGACTCCTTTCGCAGCTTTTGGTCAGCCTTTAGAAAAAAGAAAAATAATTTAAACGATTTTCCGCTGATACTGTTCTTTGATCGGAAATGTATTAATTAGTTAAATAAACAGAGGTTAAAGGATTGTTTTTTGTAAAGGCTAGGTTCGTGGTTGACCTAGCCTTTTTATGTTGGCGGCTATTGTCTGATCATCCAAGAGCTGTCTCGCCTAAATTTTTAATCAGCAGATGGTTTTAAGTCCTCCAACGGTCACTGGTTTCCGTCGACTGAATATCCCCGTATAAAATAATCCTATTTGATAATTTATAAAAATTATTTAAATTTAAAGATAAAAAACCTGATGTACGTTATAAATACTGATTTATGCTCAAAAAAATTAATCTTGTCATCGTACTGTGCCTTGTATTGCTGAGTTATACTTTTGCACAGGGACAATCGCTATCGAGCGGCTTTGTATCTTTGGTTATTAAGCTAAAGGGTAATACGAATGTAAAAGAACTTGACTTGAGCATTCCTTTTATGAGTAATCCTTTCCAGCAGGATAAGCCACTGCCATTTACACAAGTAAATGATTCTACATGGATGGCATCGGCCTATTCCTTTGGCCCTTCGTCGGTTTATTTAAGGCTAAATGGCCAATACCTCGCTTTTTTGCTTGTACCAAAGCAAGTGGGCACATTAACTGTTGCGATGTCGAATGACGGAAACAGCAGCTTGCATTACCAGGGACCATTTAAGCAGGTGTTCGACAATTCGGCGAAGCAGGAGAAATTGCTGATGGGCCTGTTTCGCTATCCCGCGGATAAAAAAAATGAAAAAATACCCTTTAAATCGGCGAATGATTTTATGATATATCAGTTGGGTAAGGTAGACGAAATGACCAAAAAGCTGATTCCAGACTCAACTTCAGGATTTCTGAGGGAATACTATGCCAAAATTGTCGAAGGTTTTCGGATACCAAGTTTTCTTTTAAATTATGCGGATATTTACGAGCACAATAAAAAGGCAGGACTGGATTCTACGCAGTTTCCATTGGTGCCAAAGCGGGATATTTCGTTTTACAAGGAAATCCTTAGCCCCAGATATCAGGATACCCTGAGTCTATTTTCTGCTGCTTATGCTGCCATTCAGGCGACCATCCTGCAGGACTCGCTGTTGCATCTTCCGGATATTACCGAGGTTGGCCCCATAGCTTTCAGAGAGCAGCTGCAACAGCACCTGGCCCCCATTTTTAAACAGGATGGAACGCTGTTTTATGAGATGGCCACAGCCAGTGCTTTTGTCCAAAAAATGAATAAGGGCTATCAATTAAGCGTGCAAAATAAGTACGACATTACACATAGTTTTACCATAAAAGATCTGGTCGAATACCTTCTTTATCAGGACGAGCAAAATGCACTCCGAAAACAAAGGTCCATGGCAAAGGTCTCTATGTTTCCTTTTGTCGCCGATAAGGAAGATGTCCTTGAAGAACTGATCAAGCCCTATCGGGGAAAAGTCGTTGTGATCGATCTTTGGGCGACCTGGTGTGGCCCCTGCATCGCATCTTTTTCAGAAATGGAAAAGGTCAAGAATCAGTATAGCAATCGGGATGATGTCGTATTTGTATATGTGACGGATGAAAGCTCTGATCGCAAAAAATTTCAGGAATTTACAGATCTGCTCAAAGGCGATCACTATTACCTCTATAAAAAACAATTTGCAACAATCATCAAACAGTTTAATAACGCTATCCCAAGTTACCTCGTTTTCGATAAAACAGGTAACTTATCCGACCGTGCCACGGCTCCGGAGAATCAGGCTGTGGTCGCCAAATCCTGGATAGAAAAGGCCCTAAACAACTAAGGAAGAAGGTGTACATGCGGTGTATTCGACTCCGAATCTGTATAAAAAAGTGGCAACTATGGAAAGCTGATATCCGATGTGCCGTTGGAGACCTGTTTTTCGGTAACTTATCGGTGATTTGCTGTATTTTAAGTCGATAATGTACAATGATTGGTCGATAATCTTCTTTTTGCTTTTTTTTAAATCTTCTATTTTTACGCCGATTAATATATTTGTAAACAAAAGTTTACTAAAATTAAACATATGGTGCTCTTTGTGACATTAGTCTGTTTGATATATTTGTTTCCGGGAGGCATTGCCAAGTTTAGAGTGAACTTTTTTAGAATAGTAACGAATTATGAAAAGGAAATTGATGTTTGCGTTATGTGTGAGTAGTTTTTTTACACCTATCTATGCGCAGAAGCAAATGAAATCCAATGCACTGGTTTTTAAGAATACCTACGCTATTGATGCACAGGATAGTAAGAAAGACATTCTTGCCAAGGCAGTCCATATTATACCGACTGACAAGCAGTATGAGGCCTTAAAGGATGAATTCATCGCATTTATACACTTTGGTCCCAATACATTTACCAGAATGGAATGGGGCAGCGGAACAGAAGATCCAAAAATATTCGACCTCAAGCATCTCGATACCGACCAGTGGTGTGCTGCAATGAAAGCTGCCGGGATGAAAAAGGTGATCTTTACGGCCAAACATCACGATGGCTTCGTCCTTTGGCAAAGTCGCTACACAAAACATGGTATTATGTCGACGGGATTTCAGCAGGGACAGGGCGATATTTTAAGAGATCTTTCAAAATCCTGTAAAAAATATGGACTCAAATTGGGAGTTTATCTTTCTCCGGCAGATCTTTATCAGATTGAAAATGAGCAAGGGCTCTATGGGAATCAAAGTGTTTATACAGAGCGTACGATACCGGAAAAGGTGTCGGGGAGGCCCTTTAAAGATAAGCGTACTTTCCACTATAAAGTAGACGATTATAATGCCTATTTTCTGAATCAGCTTTTTGAATTACTGACTGAATATGGCCCGATCCATGAAGTATGGTTTGATGGCGCACATCCAAAAACAAAAGGTGGACAGAAATATAACTACGCAGCCTGGCGGGATTTAATTTCCAATTTGGCGCCGAAAGCGGTCGTTTTTGGTAAGGAGGACATTCGCTGGTGTGGGAATGAGGCTGGCAAGACACGCAGCACTGAGTGGAATGTGATCCCATTTGATGCGGATCCTGTCAAAATGGAAGGTTTCCGTGATCTGACGGATGAGGATCTGGGCAGTAGGGAAAAGTTATATAGCGCAAAATTTCTTCATTATCAGCAGGCCGAAACCAATACATCGATACGGGAAGGCTGGTTTTACCGCGATGATGTGTATCAAAAAGTGCGATCGGCAGACGATGTTTTCGATATTTACGAACGTTCAGTTGGCGGTAATTCCACATTCCTTTTAAATATTCCACCCAATCGGGAGGGGCGTTTCTCCGATGAAGATGTAAATGTGCTTCATGCTGTTGGCGAGCGGATTGAAGTGGGCTATAAAAACAATCTGCTGACCGGAAGTAATCTGGACAAATCCTTGTTGGACAATAATGATAAAACGAATAAAGCATTTCCTGCCGAAACAGGTGAGCTGATCGTTTCTTTTCCACATCCAGTTAAATTGAACCGCTTGGTGATTCAGGAAGCGGTGCACAGCAGTGGTGAACGTATTGAACAGCATGCGCTTGACATCTGGAAAGACGGAAAATGGCATCAGGTTGCAGCTGCTACTAATGTAGGGTACAAACGCATTTTGCGCTTCCCGGCACAAGAAACAGACCGCATTCGATTACGCGTATTGGCAAGTCGTGCAACACCGGTGCTGGCTAGTCTTGGTGCTTACTATGTACCTACACGACCACCGCAATTGGATATCGCTCGGGATATGGAGGGTAAAATCAGCATTTATCCCGCAAAAAGCGAATTTGGCTGGAAACCACATCATGAGG
The DNA here is from genome assembly GCF_039511225.1 of Sphingobacterium multivorum. Taxonomy (NCBI): domain Bacteria; kingdom Pseudomonadati; phylum Bacteroidota; class Sphingobacteriia; order Sphingobacteriales; family Sphingobacteriaceae; genus Sphingobacterium; species Sphingobacterium multivorum. The sequence goes on along the minus strand of NZ_CP154261.1, from coordinate 4,338,825 downwards.
ATATTCTCAAAAATCTCAATAACGCTTTTGAAATCTATTACACCGAAGATGGTACAATGCCTTCAGCAGCGTCCCGGAAATACAGCGGTGCATTTGAAAGTAAAGGTAAACACATTAAAGCGATCGCAATCGACATGGATGGCGCAAAAGGGGCCATAGCACAGAAAGAAATGGGAATTCCTAAACACGGCTGGAATCTGGTCGCTGCAAGCAGTACCCTCGATGGAAAAAATGGTCGTGAAGCTTTTGACGAGCGGGCCGATTCATACTGGCAATCGAAAGCCACTGGCCCGGTGCATGAGCTGGTCATCGATCTGGGGACGGCGTATTCAATCGCTGCATTCAGCTACACCCCACAGCGTAAAAATGCGGAAGGCATGATGCAATCAGGTAAACTTTCTGTAAGTCTGGATGGTACGCATTGGGAAGATGCGGGCAGCTTTGAGTTTGGCAATTTAATTAATGATCCCTCGACGCGTACCTATCGCTTAAAAAATGTAAAAAATGCACGTTTTGTCAAGGTAGAATCGACGGTCATTGCCGGGAAGTCGCAGTCACTGGCCATAGCAGAGCTTGATTTTTTTATACCATAATGATCGAGTCAATCGCCTTGGACCTGGAGCTATGCTTGATTTAGGGTGCAAAAAAATAGCCGTCATGCCTATACAGGCGTAGTTGAATGGACGATGGCTCAGGATAAAGTAGACAAAAGCCCGGTCATGGAAATCCATGCCGGGCTTTTCAATGCATTGCTCCCGATAGGAATTATTTTAAGCTGTTATTCCTGCACTTTTTCATATTCCAGCGTACCGGTTTTATCGCTGCTGATGACACGTTTCTTGTCGTCAAAGGATTCTACCTTAAATTTGATGGAGATGATGCTTATTTTAACGGTAAGTATTTTATTGTCTTCGGAAAGTTTCCATTTTCCATTACGGGAATCACCATTGTGGATACCCTGAAATTTTCCATCCTCCATAAACACCTGATAAGTGTCCTTCGGTGTAGACACAACGCCATCGACGTTTGTCTGTTTGACTAATTTCCATTTCCCGATAAGTTCTTTGGCGGTCTGGCTATAGCCTGCAAAGGAACAAAGGACCAAAATAAGTGTTACGAGTGTTTTCATGTTGTGTTTGATTGCGGTGTAAAGTATACCTTAAATGTAGTAAATATTGGCGCATTTCAGAGCGACATTTGTCTCATTAAAATTAAATTTGGGATAAATCGATGTTCATAAATTTATACTGAAAGCGAATAGCAAATAGGGACGAGAGTTACTGCTGTCTTTAGCTAATCAAAAGGCCACATCAATATCCTGTTGATGTGGCTTTTTGATTTCGTATTTTATTGAATAACTGAGTCTTAAATGGGGTAAAATAGTTTTAATAATTGATTTTCAAGTTTTAGTTTCTCCATTCAATCTGTAATAATTTTGGTTAATAATAGCGCTGTAAACCGAAGCGAATCCATGGTGCCGTCGTTTACCGATGCTGAATTATAAACTAACTTATTATTATTTATGAAAGAACTGTTGACCAATAAAAAGCCTAGGGATCGTATGGGCAATTTTGACCTGTTGAAGGCTGGAATGAGCGTAGGGATACTTGTCATGTCTATTTGCCATGGACAGGATTCATTTGCCAAGGGACGGCCCGAAAGTGAAAAAATATTTGCCATCCAATGGTCTTATAAAGGCGGATTGAACAGTAAGGCACAAGCGGTCCTGATCGAAGGCACCGTGCGGAATAAAAAAGGCGAACGACTGTCTGGTGTAACGATATTGTCTAAAGAGGATAGTAAAATCGGAACAAAAACTGACGATGAAGGCCACTTTTCCATCCGTGTAGCTGACCGCTCGACCTTGATTGTTCGCCATGTAAATTATAGAAATCTAGAAATCTCTGTTAACGGGACGCAAAAGAACGTAGAAATTGTCTTAGATGATAATGATATCGCCTTGGATCAGGTCGTTGTGGTTGGTTTTGGTACGACCAGTGTGAAGAAAAACTCTACTGCCATCGCTTCTTTTGATGCGAAAACAATTGAAAATTTGCCCTTTGGAGACATGGGATCGGCTTTGCAGGGAAGAATTCCCGGAGTGATTGTGCAGCAAGGCTCGGCCGAACCGGGGCAAAATGGTGCTAGTATTTCCATTCGTGGCAATGGCACACCGCTTTATGTAATTGATGGATTTATCTCTACACAACAGCAGTTTTTTAGCCTCAATAAAGCGGATATCAAATCGATGACGATTTTGAAAGATGCGGCCTCAACAGCAGTGTATGGGATGAATGCCGGAAATGGGGTTGTGCTGATTACCACCAAACAGGGCGATTCGGGTAAACTCAATGTCAACTATCAGGCAAACTTTGGCTTTAATACCCCTTCCTACCAAACCAAACGCATGGATGCCTATCAATATGCCACAGCGATCAACAACCTGAATCAGGCTTTGGGAATGGGAATTAACTCCTTCAAGACGACGGAAGAAATGGAGGATATCAAAAACAATCTCAGTAACTTTACCAACTGGGAAAAAGAGTTGACGCGTAGGTTTGTGCCGCAACAAGACCATACGCTTTCGCTGAACGGGGGTAGTGAAAAACTGCGTTTCTTTGGTAGCCTCAACGCCTTTAGTCAAGAGGGTATTTATAAAGCCAAATCACTAAATTATCACCGGTATACTTATCGGAGTAATGTGTCGAGCAACTTCGATAAAATCGGACTGAAACTCGATTTCAATGTCAATGGATACATCCGAAATGAGGATTATCCCCCGGCAAGTGCCTATACAATCTATAGTAGGCTACGTGATCGTAATCCTTTTGAAAAACCTTTTACATCCAGCGGCCAGATATCCAACCAGTTTGACAATCCAGCTTTGGCACTGTTGAGCCCCGGTTATATCAAGTTAAAGACGGTGTATAATCAACTATCGGGGGCACTCAACTGGAACGTCCCATGGGTCGAAGGATTGAGCCTCGGATTTAATGGGAATTTTAACATCGAATCTCAGGATCGTGTAGACTGGGTCGAAACGGCTACCTATTACGATGAACAGGGGAATGCCACAAAAGAAGATCCTACAAATATTAGTGTCGGACGTTCTTCTTACATGACCCAGAACTTTGACGTCAATTTCAGAGCCGATTATCGGCGGACATTTGGTGATGGTCACAATGTGGAAGCAACCCTGGTTCAAAACATGCGTCAGTATTATAGTAATGCCCTGAATGCGGGCTCCCGGGGCTTTTACACGACAGCGATCAAGCAGATCCAAAAAGGTGATGCAGAGTTGATCACAGCGAGCAATACCGAAGGCAAACAGGCGTGGATGGGTTATGTGGGTAAGTTTCACTATGATTATAAACAGCGTTATATTTTTGATTTTGCCGGACGTTATGACGGTTCCGACAATTTTATATCGACCAAAAGATGGGGTTTCTTCCCTTCATTTTCTGTTGGTTGGGCGCTGTCTGAGGAAAACTTCTTCAAAGATATAAAGGCCAAAAATGTCTTGACTTATTTGAAGCTGAGGGGCTCTTACGGGCAAATTGGTCTCAATGATGCGGATCACTGGGCATATGCTTATCTCGCCACCTACAACTACAATACAAATGGTTATGTGGTGGATGGGAAGTTGGTCAATACAGTTACTCCTGGTGCACAGCCAAGTATAAATATGACTTGGTATACGCGTTCGAAATACAATATAGGAGCAGATTTTGCCCTATTTGGAAATAAGGTCGATGGTGCATTGGACTATTTCTTTGAAAAGACCAAAGGTTATCTCGCCGCCGATAATTCCTATCGCTATACAGATCCAATCGGGTATACACTTCCGCTGGTGGTGACCGATGCCGAAGACCGGAAAGAAGGACTTGATGGTTTTATCAAATACAAAGACAAGATTGGCAACGTCGATTTTAACGCTGGATTTAACTTTACCTATTATAAATCGTTTGCCTTTAAAACTAATGAGGACAGTGTCACTTTGGCTAATCCGCGGATTCGTCAACAGGGTAATTACTATGGCTACGTGGGTACTGGTTATGTGGGGGCGCAGTTCTATACGAATCCACAGGATATTCTGAATAATCCCAAACGCGAAACTTCTACCGATCTTAGGCCTGGGGATCTCTGGTACCAAGATGTCAATGGCGATGGTAAGATTGATGGGCAGGATCAGGTGCGTTATGGACATAATTCGAGTCCCACTTTCGTTTACGGGGTAGATCTGGGCGTAAGTTACAAAGGCTTCAATGTGCAATCTACCATTCAGGGAACAGGGATGAAACAAAATTACTTCTCCAATGTGGCCATGGGTTCCGAAGGCGAACGACGCCTGGACTTTCAGTTTCAGAACGACAATTGGTCGCCATCTAATCCGAATGCGACGATGCCAAGACCCGGCAACGCGAGTTTGAACAATAACAATAACTATTCGTCCTCAGACTTCTGGGCCCGCAATACCTATTATGTTCGATTGAAATCTTTAACACTATCCTATGATTTCAAATATTCGATCATGAAGTCACAGCAATGGATGAACAACTTGACCCTTTTTGTCTCGGGTGTAAACTTGTTGGCATTTGGTCCATCAGTCAAATATGGTGATCCCGAATCCAACACTTTTGATGGCTACGCATATCCAATGATGCGAACTTACTCCGCGGGATTTTTATTGGGATTTTAATTAACAAAGAAAATTTATGAAAAAACGTTTGATAATAGGGATGCTGGGCATGACGGTGATGTTCTTCTCTTCCTGTAAAGAGTTTTTGGAAACGACACCATACGATAAGATTACTGGTGAGCAGACCTGGAATAGTGAAAATTTGACAACAGCTTATATTTATCAGGTATATGCTGACGTATTGGGAACCGATGCCTGGATGTCGGGCTATGCACATCCTTATTCGGCAAGGTCGGAAGGGACCACTAAAAATGTGATGGTGGGTACGCTAAACGGTGCCTTTTGGACAAAAGAAAGAGCCGAACTCATGCTAAAATCAGATAATTATGGCTGGTTAAATTATTCACTTTTGTGGCGTATCAATTCGGCAATAGCCAATATTGAAACAAGCACGACTTTCTCGAGTGAATTTAAAAATAGAAGTTTAGGGGAATTATATTTTTTAAGAGCTGCGCACTACTTTGTGTATGCTAAACTGTATGGCGGGCTGCAACTGATTGATAAAGTGTTGACACTGGATGATGATCTTCAGATTCCGAGAAGTTCAGCCAAGGAAACGTACGATTTTATGCTGGCTGATCTTCAAAAAGCAGCGGCGGCTCTTCCGGCAACAGCCGAAAGGGGACGAGCTACTGCCAAGGCTGCAAATGCCCTGATCATGCGGGTAGGCTTGCAGGCTGCTGCCTATGTAGATGGAGGGGCAGCAAATAGCGGGTATTATGACAAAGTGATCCAGTCGGGAGAGGCATTGGGGCTCAGCAATAGCGGGACGCAACTAAGTCCTTACTACAACATGTTTCGATCCTATGAAACTGCAGTTACGGCCACCGAGTTTATCCTGACCCGAGATCGTAACAAAACAAATACCTCTCTCTATGATGTGCCTATGCAATATCAGGGGCTTTGGTCCACGGGTAAGTTTTCGGCTTATGCCAAAGCTAACTTTCCAATCAATGTCACGATGAACTTTTGGGGGATGGATGGCGGTTCATGGCCAACGCAGGACCTGGTCGATGACTATCTGGTCTCGGATGTAGATGGACAGTTGAAATCATGGAATAATGCCAGTTATGTAACGACAGGTAAAAATGTAGACGAGAAAATGTATTTCTCCAACACGAAGAAAAGAGACCAACGCTTTTATGCAACGATACTCTATGATAGCTGTATGTATTTCAACAATCAGGTACGTGTGTTTTTTAGAAGGGACGGAAATGTGAGCAATGCCAATAGCAAAATTAATGAAGGTTCGGTACAAGAATATGGATACCAGTCCGGAAATACCGAAAATTATAATTCCAGTACGGGTTATGCGATGGTCAAGTATTTTTACGATAATATAGTGAGCTTACCTTCACCATCTGACCAAAAATTGGACTATGTATTTTCAGTGCTCCGTTATGGTGAGGCTTATCTCAATATGGCCGAAGCTTATCTCATGAAAGGGGACTTTGCCAATGCAAAAAAATACATGCTGCCAACCATGGTACGGCATGGTGGTTTTTCTGAAAGTAGTGTCAATCAGTATTTAAATACACTTTCGGGCAACAGCTGGGGAAATTCGCTTTTTGAAGCCTATAAAAGAGAACGCAATGTGGAGATGGTTTACGAAAATAACGATCGGTATTGGTCGCTGTTGCGTTGGGGAATGCGCACGTCGGGTGGTCTGCGTGATGGAGCTTATGTAGGTTCGGGATTTGTCATCCCTGAATTGCAGGGCGCTTTACGGGGTATTCGAATTTCGAGAGATGGTAAATCCTATTCTTTTTTTGAAGACAATAATGTCGTTGGGGAAGCTCGATTCTCTGCCAAAAGGTACTTGATGCCAATCAACGAAACATTCCGCTTGAAATCGGGTGTGAAGCAAAATCCGGGATGGGAATAAAAACTGGTATACAGATATAATGAAATTGATTATGCATAAAATAAATTACAAAATAGGGCGTATTTTACTCGGCGCACTGACGCTCATGGTGATGGGAAGTTGTTTGAAAAAGGGCTATGAAGAACTGCCAAATTCGCCGGACAACAAATTGACTGCAGTAAGTTATTCATACCGCTTTCTATATAATGATACCATACAGAAAGGAACTCCCATGCAGGAGATTGAGCCTGATCGGGTCTGTGAGGTCGTTTTTAAGAATACGGCGGTAGCTTTTGATACAAATGGACAAAAAGGATATACGTCTACGATTTCGTACGATATCAATTCTGTTAAGAAGGCAGGGCCTTCGGGATCCGTCACCAAGCAGATGTTATTCGATGAGTTTAAAAAACGAATTCAAAAAGATCAACTTGCTAATCTGTGGGTTACGATCACCGTGTCGGATGTTTCGGTGGTTTCGCCGCTCAATGGAGCTCCAGTATTGGGTAAGCCAGGCGATTTTTCACAGGATAGAATGTATCGGGTGACAGCAGCGAATGGTGACGTCCAAGATTATACGCTGAAAACAATAAAAGGTTTTTAAATAGGTGTTAGTTTCAGTAAATTGGTGGGAGAGGGCTGTACTTTTGTACAGCCTTCCTTGTTAGTTGTGGCTACAGATCCATCTCTTTACGAAACTCGCGTGGTGTTTTGTTCATAATGGATTTAAAAAACTTATTGAAGTTGGTCAGATTTTGATAACCACATTCGTAGCAAATCTCCGATATGCTGAGTGTCCGATCCATCAGCAGTTTACAGGCATGACCAATGCGCATTTCATTGACAAAACGAGAAAAGGGTTTCTGGGTATGCCGTTTAAAAAAGCGACAGAAAGCGTTGGGTGTCATATTGAGCATGTCGCTGGCAACTTGTAGATTAACCTCCTCCTTAAAGTTGCTCATCACGTAGAGGTAAACCTTATTGATGCGCTGGGTCTCCTGCTCACTGAAAGTGGGGCGATAACCGTCGGAAGCCAAATTTTCAAATTCGGCTGTTTCCTGTAGCAACTGAATTAGGTTGAGGAATTCGATTATTTTCGAAAATCCTTCTTTATCACTGAGTTTTTCCATTAAGCGTTGTGCCTTGTCGCGTGTTTCGCCATAAAAACGAAGTCCGCGCTGCGCCTTGCGGATAAATTGCTGCATGGCCTGGATGGTTTGATGTTCGTCGGTCAGACGAAGTAAGAAATCTGCCGGAAAATAGACAACGATGGCGCGGGCACGCAAATCATTATCCTGCTGTAGAAATAAATTGTCGTTGCGCCAGATATGGGGAATATTGGGACCCATCAAGACCAGGTCTCCTTCTGTAAAGGTCGCTACATTGTTGCCCACAATGCGCTTGCCGAAACTTTCCACGATCAGCACCAGCTCACAGAGCTCGTGAAAGTGCAACGGATTGCTCAAAAATTCCTGATCGACCAATTTAACATGGATTGTTTTTTCGCTAGGCGGAGTAAGCTCAATAAATTGGGGTTTGGATAATTTGTTCATACATAGCTAAATTGGTTACTGCAAAAATACAGTATTTACACATATATCAAACAATATTCACTTAATAATATTTCAATGTCTTCTATTAGGGTGTAAATAGTTTTAGTTTTTGTATAACCAGTTGTAGTATTGAAGTGTGGGAGCAGCTATCTTTGACAAAGAATGTAACAACGAAGTATGGCGTTCTAATCGGGTGGAATTACAACCTATTATGATATGAAAAAACTACAAAAACTGCTGTTGTTGGCCTTGTGTATAGTAATGGGGAGTTTGGCGATGGCGCAGCAGGCGGCTTATCAGTTGCCGGACAAAGTGACTGGTCTGAAAGCTCCTGTACAATCCTTAAATGGCCAATGGAATTTCAAATTTGATCGCAGTTCGGCCTGGGAAAATATTCAAGTTCCCGGGGAAGCTGTGATGCAGGGCTACGGTATTCAACACGACAATTCTTTTTTTTATAGCCGTAAATTCTTGGTACCCAGCAAGTATAAAGGCAAAAAGACAATCATCCGCTTTGACGGTGTGTATAGCTTCGCCAAACTTAGCATCAATGGTAAAGCGGTTACGAGCCATCAAGGTGGATTTACGCGTTGGGAAGTAGATATTACGCCCTATGTGATTTTTGGAAAGCAAAATGAAATCGAACTGGAGGTACAGGATCAGCTGGATGATATTTCGTACGCATCGGGCTATGCACATCATCCGATAGGTGGAATCTTGCGGGATGTCACCTTATTTGCAACAGCTGCACATTCGCTGACCGACTTTAATCTCGAAACGGCCTTTGATGCGTCGTATACGGACGCTCAGCTAAAATTGGATTTTGACGGTTTTCTAGCCAAAGGAGCTACGATTAGGTATACATTGACTGATCCGAACGGCAAAAGTATTGTCTTGGAACATCCTGAAAGACCAATTGTAGATGGTGCTAACAGCCATGTATTCCGTGTAGCTGCACCGCTAAAATGGGATGCCGAACATCCCAATCTTTATCGGTTGGATGTGGAAGTGAAAGAGCAGGGGAAGGCTACGTATGCCTTTCATAAATCGGTCGGTTTCCGTGAAGTAAAAGTGGTGAAAGACCAGCTGATGGTAAACGGCAAACCTGTCAAGCTACGTGGCGCCAATCGGCACGATATGCACCCGACCTTAGGACGCAGTGCTTCGGCCTATTACGATAGCCTGGATGTTCAATTGTTTAAAGAAGCAAATATCAATTTCATTCGTACTTCGCATTATCCGCCGACGGAGCGTTTCGTTGAATGTTGTAATCAATATGGTATCTATGTTGAAGTGGAGACCGCAATCTGTTTTGTGGATACCTACAGGCAAAAAAATTATGCACCTGGCGCTTCACAAAATGATCCGAAAAAGACGGACCAATACCTGAGCCAATCGCGCGAGATGGTTAATACTTTTAAAAGCCATCCGGCTGTACTTTTCTGGTCCATTGGTAATGAGTCGATCTACGGCGACAACTTTAAGCAAAGTCATGACTTTGTGAAGCGTGCAGATCCGACAAGACCTATTATTTGGAGTTATCCGGGCTCGCAAACTACCGAACCTAAGATTTATGAAATCCTGAGTATGCATTATCAGGACGTGTATGGCAACTTGACACAGTATGGCAAGACCACGCGTAACTTTGAGGGCCATGGCATTCCGGCTTTATTTGATGAATGGGCTCATCCAGCCTGTTATACCTATAAAACTTTACAGGATGATCCGAATATCCGTGAATTTTGGGGAATCTCCATGGACATGATGTGGGGTGGGTTGTTTCCAAAGCAGGGCGGCCTTGGCGGTGCAATATGGGGCTATGTGGACGAAGTATTTATGATTCCACAACAGCTCAAGAAAGGAACTGCTTTTTGGAAGGAATTTGCCCATACCGCCAAACCCGAAGATTTTCAGGGGCAGGCGATAGGCTACGGTGAGTGGGGGATCGTCGATGTTTGGCGACGCAAGAAACCTGAATTTTGGTCAACAAAAAAAGCACAGTCTACTGTATTGATCACCTTGAAAGGAAAGATTATACCTGATTTTGCCCGCTTTCAGCCGCTAACGATCCCCGTATATAATCGATTTGATCATACTTCGCTCCAGGAAATTAAACTGCAGTACACCTATGACGGAAAGACCTACACCTTAGGATTACCCGACATCGCACCGCATCAGAAAGGCTATATTCAACTGCCTGGTTTAGCCTGGCAGCAGGGGGAGCAACTGGCTTTGCGCTTTGTGGATGGCAAAGGGTTGATGCTGGATAGCTATCGTTATTTCTTGGGTGAGCATCCGGTTAAAATGCCTGAATCGACTCAGAATGGAGATATTCAGCTTGTTGAAGAGTCTGGTCTTTATCTGATCAGGGGAAAAAACTTCACCTTTCCGATTTCGAAAGCAACAGGCCTGATTGAAAATGCAACAATTGGTGGTAAGGTAGTGATTCAAAAAGGTCCTTTCTTAAATATGGACATCAACCTCAATCACCTGACTGGTGCAGAAGTACGCAAAAGTGCAAGTAAATACCTACTCGAAGATAGAAATTGGCAATTGAGCAAATTGGATGTGCATATCAAAGACAATTTGGCCCTGGTATCGATTGTGGGAAAAAATGGCAGTTTATCCATTCAGTTTGATCTAACTATCGACGGTAAAGGAGAAATGAAGACTTTATATCATACCCAAGGTGAGCCCAATGGCTACCTGCGTGAGATCGGCCTTAAGTATTATCTAAGCAACGAGCTCGATCGTATTGCCTGGAGCAGAAATGGTTATTGGAACGATTATCCCCAAGAATCATTTGCGGGCAATGAAGGAACAGCATGCTTGTCTTCTATGGATACGACGCCGTATGGTCAAGAGCCTAAGCAGCCCTGGTACATGGATACGCACAACTATTACTATTGGGCCGATAAAGGTGCACGTAGCCAGCATCCGCTAACGCAGCAGGCGAAGGGCATGAAAGAAAATATATACTACTATTCTTTGGGTAGTGGTGCAAAGAACCTGATGCATGTGGTTTCTCCACTGGGCGACAATGCGTGCCGTTTGGATCGCCTGGAAAATGAACAGCTGGTTCTGTATGTAAACAACAAATGGGATTATCCTGAAATTGCCTGGGGCAATTACTGCAAGACTTTGGAAGCGTCACCCTGCCAGGGATCTATCACATTAAAATTCTAATGGTATCACGATGTGGGCTTGGATTGATCAAATCATTTATCTGCGGCGCAAACACAATTCGGGTTCATTTTGTGGTAACATGATCTAATTTATATAAAAAATGAAAAAAAACTATCTGGTGGAATGGGCAAATGATGGGGAGCTTTTTGAGCTGATCCGTAAGGAACTTTTTACAGCTGTCATTGGGGACGTGATGGACAAAATGGGATTGTTCCATCAATTTCTGCCACCGAATATAAGGCCGTTAAAATCAGATTTGTTTTTAATTGGTCGGGCAATGACGGTATTGGAGGCCGATGTTTGCGGAAATGCTGAACAACAGTCGAAGAATCCTGTACTGGCTAAATCATTTGGATTTATGCTTGAAGCTTTGGATGATCTACGTCCGGGCGAGATTTATATTTGCAGTGGCTCTTCGCCTGACTATGCGCTTTGGGGGGAGATTATGAGTGCGCGGGCCAAAACATTGGGTGCACATGGGGCGATTGTCAATGGCTACTCAAGAGATACCGTGGGGATTTTGGCACTTGAATTTCCTTGTTTCTCGATGGGCTGTTATGCACAGGATCAGGCACCACGAGGAAAGGTTATTGACTGGCGTGTTCCCATCCATTTTGGGAATGTCCTGATCAAGGATGGCGATATGCTGATCGGCGATATTGATGGTGTCTGCGTGGTACCACGCGAACATGAACAGGAGGTTTTCGCTCGGGCATTTGAAAAAGCGAGAGCAGAAAAAGTCGTATTGAATAAGGTTATGGAAGGCATGGGTGCCAAAGAAGCATTTGAAAAATATGGAATTATGTAAATTCAAATTAAGCAAAGGAAGCTGGTTAGCGCTGTTGCTGGCCTGTTCGTCCCTGGGAAATCTGTCGGCACAACAGGCTGGACCATTTTTGACGCCCTTGCCCGACCAGTTGGCCACAAGTAAAACCAGCCGGATACTGTTAAATGGACAGTGGAGCTTCAGGATGGCCAATACGAAGCCCGTGGCCATTCAGGTACCGGGAGAATGGGAAATGCAAGGCCAGCATGTCGCTGCGGGTGAAACGGCAGTGTACGAGCGTTTGTTTGATGTACCCGACGATTGGGAAGGCAATCCAGTATACATTCGCTTTGACGGAGTCAGTTCACATGCGCTTGTCAAGGTAAACGATCAGGTAGTTGGTGAACATGAAGGTGGATTTGTAGCTTTTCAGGTCGACCTAACTGGAAAGGTCAACAAAGGAAAAAATAAACTGACTGTAGAAATTCAGGCCAATACCATCAGTGATATATTGTCTTGTGTGTCTCAGTACGCAGTGCATACTGTGGGTGGAATTTTGCGCAAAGCAACTTTGTTTACAGTGCCTAAGGTGCATATTTCGGATGCGGTGGTTGCAACTGATTTCGATTCAAAATATGTCCATGCAGCGCTTAAACTTGCGGGCTTGGTACAAAATAGTTCAAACCAGCAGCAGCAGGTTCAATTGCACTACGTACTCCGAGATGCTGACGGCAAGACAGTGCTTGAAAAATCCTCCGACAAGATTCAGCTTGGGGTAGGGTGCCATAAACAGATCGAAAGTCTATTAGCAGTAAAAAAACCGATGCACTGGTCGGCGGAGACACCTTACCTCTATGTGTTGGAAACGGCATTAATTGCGGATGGAAAGGCGATACAGACCAACAAGCAAAAGGTCGGATTTCGTGAAATTGAAGTCGTCAAAAATCAGTTGATGGTAAACGGCAAACCCGTCAAATTGAGAGGGGTCAATCGACATGAGGTACATCCGCTGAATGGTCGAGCATCTGATCCGGCAATAGATCGGCAGGATGTTGTTTTATTTAAACAGGCCAATGTCAATTACATCCGCACGTCGCACTACCCGCCATCGGAAGAATTTTTGAATGCGGCAGACGAGTTGGGAATGTATGTGGAGAGTGAAGCGGCTTTGAGCTGGATACAACATGGTGCATCACCGATTTGGCGAAAATGGGACTACAAAGACAAACGTTTTTTGCCCGTCATGTTGGGGGCAAACATCGATAATGTACTGAGCAACCGCAATCATCCGTCGATATTATTCTGGTCGCTGGGCAATGAGTCGCATTGGAGCCCGCTGTGGGCTGAAGTCAATACGCGTGTGAAGGCCTTGGATCCAACGCGTCCAACCAGTTTTCACGATCAGACCTGGGGTGGCTTTAATAATGGCGGAAGTAAAGCGGATATTGCCAATTACCACTATCCGGGTATCGATGGTCCTGCGGCTACCGATACCATGAAAAGGCCCACTTTATTTGGTGAATATGCCCATTTGTCGACCTACAACCGGCGTGAATTGCTGACCGACCCTGGTATCCGCGATGCTTATAATGCCCCCTTAGTAACTTTTGTTGATGCTATCTATAAGCATTCGGCCAACTTGGGTGGTGCTATATGGAGTGGAATCGATGATACCTTTCATCTGCCCGATGGACGTATCGTGGGTTATGGACCTTGGGGACCGATTGATGGATGGCGTAGGCCAAAACCAGAGTATTTTGGAATGAAAAAGGCTTATTCGCCTGTCAGGATCGGTACACCGCAATTGAAGAATGGTAAAGTGGTGGTCAATATTGAAAACAGATACGATTTTCTTTCCCTTGATCAGCTCAAACTTGTGGCCATTGTAGATGGTAAGGAGGTTCCTTTTAGGGCAGCGATTGGACCGCGGACGAGTAGCGAGGTCGTTTTACCGATCCAAGCGGATTATGGCTCATTGCGAATTATTGCCATGGACAATCAGCAAAACGAGGTTGAAAATGAGCTTTTTGAGAAAGTTGCCAAAAATCAGGAAAAGTTTTCGGCTACGGAATTACAGCTCAAACAAGATTCGGCGTATATTTATGTAAAGCAGGGAAATGTGAATTATACTTTCAGCCGAACCTATGGCAAATTGCTTGCTGTGCGCAAAGATGGTGAGCTTATTTTGACGAAGGGGCCGGCGTTAGCGCTCATCGAAGCAAATGCGGAAGATGGGGGCAAGCCAAATGTGGCGGGAGAGACCTATCAAAATAACATTGCGCCATTGAAACAGTACGAGCAGTATACCTTATTTGCGGATGCTGCAGAAGCCAGTCAGACAGGCGACAGTATAAGTGTTCACTTCGACCTGCGGTATCAGCAAGGCACCGGAAAACAAAAATTTGTTTTCCTTAAAAATGGCCTATTGCGGGTGGAGTATGAAATGGTTTATCAGCAGGGACAGGAAATGAATCTCTATCAAGCTGGTCTGATGCTAGAATTGCCTTTATCTTACGATAAGTTGGCATGGTCGCGAAATGGATCATTTTCCACTTATCCTGCCAATCATATCGGACGCAACGAGGGGGAGGCTGTATTGTATGCCCTACCGTTGTATGAAGTAGAAGAGCACGGTAAGCCACAAGCGAAAGATTGGAAAGACGATGCCAATATATTGGGTTCGAACGACTTTAGGTCGACAAAGGGAAATATTTACTGGGCAAGTTTGCATAGCCCTGCCGCAGCGGTAAAGGTATTGTCGAATGGACAGCAGCATGCAAGAGCCTGGAAACAGGATCAGCATATACAATGGTTGATAGCTGATTATTCGAATAATGGCTCGGAGCCTTTTTATGGATCGCCGCATAGCTATGGGCGCAAAAAGTTAAAAAAAGGCGATAAGTTAAGCGGACAGATTATTCTTAAGATAAATTAAAAATAGTAGAACAATGAAGATTATAGATGTTAAAGTCTGGCTGGTTGAAGGCGTAAAATATAATTGGACTTTAGTCAAGATTTACACTGATACGGGGCATACGGGTGTAGGCGAAGCGACCAACTGGCCTGGCAGCCCCATTGTGTATGAGGCCGCCAAGCACGTGGGGCAGCGTATTATTGGTCTGGATCCGATGAAAACAGATTTTATCTGGACCAAACTCTACCGCGACCTCAATTGGATTGGACCTTATGGTGCTAGCATGTGCGCCATTTCTGGTATTGATATGGCACTATTGGATTTGAAAGGTAAGGTGCTTGGTGTACCATGTTATGAACTGTTGGGCGGTGCATTCCGTAAAGAGATCCTGTTGTATGCCAATTATTGGTTTACTGGTGGTGGGCATAATCCCGAAGATTATGCGCGACAAGCACAAGCAGTCAAAGAAGCTGGTTTTACAGGCCTAAAGTTTGATCCATTTGCGCATACAAATTATCTGTATGGGGAAGATTTGGCCGCAAACCTGACCTTGACTGCCGAACAGCAGGATCTGGCGTTTGAGGTGAGTAAAGCGGTACGTGATGGCGTTGGACCCAATTTTGATATCATGATCGAGACACATGCCATGCTCAATTATCGTGTGGCCGTACAGATGGCGCAACGTCTTTCTGAACTGAATATTACTTGGTATGAGGAACCTGCGGGGCCAGAAAATGCAGACAACCTACGTGCGATGCGGGAGCGTATTCCGTCCAATGTGTCAATCTGTGTGGGCGAAAGACATTATACCCGTCATGGGATCCGACCGGTATTGGAAAAAAATATCTGTGACATTATGATGCCTGATATTACGCGTTGCGGTGGTCCTTCCGAAATGAAGCGTATGGCAACAATGATGGAAGCATACAATGTGTTATTGGCACCCCACAACCCCAACGGACCACTTTCCACATTGGCCAGTGCACATGTCTGTGCCTCTGTGCCCAATTTCTTTCGACAGGAATTTATGTTCAATGATGTGCCTTGGCGCGATGAAGTCATCGATCATCCGATTAAAGATATGGTGAAAAATGGTCATCTGGTCTTGAGCGAAAGACCAGGATTGGGGGTGGATTTGATCGAAGAAGAAATGCGCAGGCATCCCGGGATATTGGAACCACGGCCAGGTTTTTATGTGTAATTTTAATAGTACATGGCATTTACAATTGATTTAACAGATAAGGTCGTCCTGATCACAGGCGGAATTTCGGGCATTGGGCTGGGAGCGAGTCTGCAATTTGCTGCGGCAGGTGCGACCGTGATAGCCTGTGCTGAATTGGCGGTCGATGATCCGGCAGTGGCTTCCTTTTTTGCTGCAATGGAACCTTATCGGCAACGAACGTTCTATTATTCGGCTGACGTGTCCAATGAGACTGCTATTCAGGAATTGACTGTGCTCCTTCAAGAGGAGCATGGCCGTTTGGATGTACTGTTATCGAATGCAGGGCAGAATGTGTTCAAAGGCTTGGATGATTGTACGTTGGCAGATTGGAATCATAATAATAGCTTAAATCTGGCATCCCATTGGTTGCTGGCACGGGCTTTAAAACCGCTCTTGGCTCAAGCTTCACCGGGGGTGATTATTGTAATGGCCTCCAACCATGCTTATGCTTCCATCCCAGGTTGCTTTCCTTATAATGTAACCAAGGGGGCGCTCCTTTCACTGGTTAAGGCCATGGCTATCGAATGGGGACCAGCGATCCGTACGGTCGGACTTGCACCGGGGTTTATCGATACACCGGGTAATAAAAAATGGTTTGACAGTTTTCCGGATGCTGATGCCGAAAGACAAAAGACGGTTGATCGGCATCCTGTCAAAAAATTAGGTACGACAGAAGAGATCGGTGGTTGGTGTGTTTTTCTTTCCAGTACCTACGCGTCCTTTGCAAGTGGAAGTACCTATTTAATTGATGGCGGAAGAAGTGCACTATTGCAAGAGGATTAAAGCCTTATGTGAGCTTGCCGATTTAATTGGTGAGCGGTCAGGCAAAGCAAAATGATGATGGAAAAGAATTTAAAAGAAGCAGCAGTCTTACTACATACCGAATGTCTGCTGGGAGAGGGCATAGTTTGGAGCAAGCAGGATAACAGTTTATATTGGGTGGATATTTTGCGCAAGCGTATTTACACTTATCCATTGGAAAGCAAGAAGTCGGCTTACTGGGAATTACCAGGTTATGTGAGCAAAATTGTACCCTGGCCAGATGGATCGGGTAAATTTCTTGTGGCCATGCAGCAAGGGCTGGCCATTTGGACAAAGGAAACGCAAGATTTGACGGTCGTAGCTGAGCTAGATTCTATGGGGGGACAAATCCGTACCAATGACGGTGGAGTAGATCCCGAGGGTAATTTTTGGTTCGGAACGATGCACATGCAAGCTTTGCCGGATCTGGGGAAGCTTATGCGTTTCCGCAACGGGCTTTTGGAGACTGTTATTCCGGCAGTGACGATTCCCAATGGTATCGTATGGCCCGGCGATAGCCCCTATTTTTATTTTATCGATACTTATACCCGCGAAATCCGTCGTTATGCTAGGCATAATACAGGGGAATCGGCGGGAGGAGATGGACAGCGCTACAGTACATTAGTACGCGTACCCGATGAGCTGGGCATGCCTGATGGCATGTGCTTAGGACCCGATGGACATCTTTGGGTAGCGCATTGGGCCGGGTTTGCGGTTTGCAAGTGGCACAGGGAGACGGGCGAGCTGTTGGATAAAATAAGTGTGAACGCACCGCATGTGACTTCTTGTTGTTTTGGCGGCGCCACTGGCACAGACCTATTTATCAGTACTGCTAGGGAAGGACTTACGGAGGCTGAATTGCAGCGCTTTCCAGATAGTGGCAAAATATTTCACATTGCCTGCGTGGATAACGATACGTACCAAAAACTATAAATCATTATAATCTGCTTGCAATTGTTCTATTTAAGTTATAGCTTAATCTCTTCGTTGGATTCCATAGGAGAATCTTCGGCAGTGGTTGACATTTAAGCTGACAAAGGAAATTAGCTTATAGGTCCCGAGTTTTTTTTCTGAAACTTCCTGGTGTCTCCCCAGTCCATTTTTTAAAGAATTTCGAAAAGTTTGAAGCGTCGTATGTTAAGAGAAGCGCAATTTTTGCGATGGACAGGGTTGAATTATTCAGAAGTTCTTTGGCGCTACTGATAATTTTGAGATTGTAGAAATAACCGGGATGGTAGCCTTTCTCTTTTCGAATGGTATAGCACAGGTGTTTTGGAGAAACCGCAATTTCTCGGGCGATCTTGTTAAGCTCCATAAACTCCATGGTACGTCCATGTATAACATCGTCAATATGTGTGTCCAGATAAGACAAATATTGCCTGGTGATTTGAGAAGACCTCGTTTCTTTCATGGATTTGAAGATTTCGTATAACAGCTGTGATTGAGCTTATGTAACGTTTATCGGATAAATCAATGGGAGAAAAAGCCCGGCGATGGATGATCCATGCCAGGCTTTTAAGTGAACCGCCCCGAAAGGAGCTTTCGAGTAGATGTGACTTTTAAACAATTAACTTAACTATCGTTGAAGTTCAACTAGCTTCGTGATTATTTGTCCTGAATACAGCGTAAAGGATAGCCTGCAACTTTGAAGTAATTGGATGTATCCCATCCACCGCTTTCAAAACCACGACCCTGTAATGCTCTATCATTACCCCCCACCGCCGTATTTAGCCAATAGATAGCCGAGCTTTGACGAAGAACCTGTGCCCCATTTACTGATGACCTATGGCCAGCTGCGGGAAAACTCAATTTAATATCGCTGCTCTTTTTACTGGTCATAATATGGGCTGCGGTAAAGTCAGATAATCCAGGTCCAGATCCATTACCAGAGAACGCCGTCCAAGTACCGATGGACGTGTGGCGCGTATAATTACCTAAACGAGTGAATTCAGCCTGACTAGGAATTCTGTTGCCTGTACTACAAGGATCTGTTGCTGCTTTTATAGGCGCCGTTGGCGTACCATTGTTCCATGTGCCATCTGCAGCCGGAGTCGTATTCCATCCCGCAATGGCAGCATCTCCGCTGGACGCATTGGCAACAGGAGCTTGACGACCCCATTGATAATAGTTGCCGTATAATCCTTGATTTGAAGGCAGTACATCGGGATTATTGGTAGCAGGATTTAAAGTAGCGACCCCGAGGTTATATCTTTCCCAACGATGACCTCCGATCACAGCGTAAAGCGCATCTGCTGTATTAGTGGTTCGTGTTACATTGGTTGCATTGACATAACGGTCGCTGTTAAAACGCAATTTCATGGTGTACGAGGAGCCTGGTTTTAAACCTTGGCTACCATTTGAAAAACTAAAGTTGACAACCTGTGCGTTGACATCATTACCCACCTTGATCTGACCCGCAGGGATAGACAAGGCAATGGAGAAATTGGTGTCCTGCACCTGGTTGACAATAAAGGTCTGCCCTGTGGCATTGAGGTTTGAAATTGGAGGTACACTCGCGTTTGTAACAGAAGCCACGGTTGCACCTGTACTTAAATCAATAGTCGGGTTAGCGAAAGCTGAACCCCAATTGGCTTGTACGGGAACTTCTGAAAGATATCCGCCTTTAATATAGTTAGCCGTACCAAATGTACCCGTCGCATCGCTATTGTCTACAAGAATGGTGACACGGGTAAACATATGTTGTAAGGGAGCCGTCAATGCGGTTGGGGCATTGTTACCGAGGATAGTGACATCTTTTTCGATCGCATACATAAAGTCGGCCCCATCTTGTGTATAAGTTGCAAAGCTGAAGTTAACCTGACCTGCAGCGTAGAGGTTTGTTGTCGGTGCTGCAGCTGGCGCAGTCGTGGTCGAGCCCAAGGAATAGACCACAAAAGTATATTTATTGCCTGCAATTAATTTATCGCCAAAAAATACCTGAGTAGAGTCCGAAGCGTTACCGACCGCCTGGTCAATATAGGTACCGTCGGTTTCATAAGCGACTACCCGATAGGTCACTGCACCTCTTAGCGACAACAAGGAGGTGGCTGCCTTAGTTCTACTCGTAGCTGCTTTCAGTCCACTGCCATTTACCGTATTTTCCGTCAGTTCTGCGGTAATGTTAAATGGGCCAGACTGTACTTCTTCCGTTAGGGCTAATGGCGTTGTTGCGCTAGCTTTTGTGGATGCTTTGGCCACGGCTACTTGGTCCCCGCCAAACTCGGCTTCTGTCAAAGTCAGTTTTACACCGGCATGATTGGCTGCAATCATCTGCTCACTTTTCTCCTTGCTACAAGAAACAGAAACCGTCAGGAGTACAATAAAGGCTAGTTTAATTTTAGTAATCTGATATATCGTTTTCATCATGGTCGTTAATAGTTATAAATTGAGTTATTAGTTCCACCATTCACCGCTAGGGTCTTGGGTTTCAGTTCCACCATTATTCCAATCTGTTTCTTTAACGCCGGATCCACCACCTGGTTGAGCCGATCCGTTTGATCCGGCAGCAATGCCTTCCTCCATTTCTACCTTTAACTGCTCGATGGCAGGTTTCAGGTAAATCTTTTTTTCAGTTCTTTTTTTCATGTGCGTAATATTATTTGGTTTAAGATTTAACAGATGCTCAATAAGCCGCTGCTTGCAATGATGTAGCAGTTCACCTATGCTTTCTCGCAAATGCCTTTGTTAGTTGAGATTTCAATTGTTTACCGTATTTCGCAACGATCTGAGCTTCTTTTTAAAGGTTGATTTCTCTTCAATTAAATAGTTGTCAGTTGTGACTTGTTTATTGAACGAGTCATAATCTTAATCGCTTGATATATACTGTATTTCTTAGCGTAAAGATAGTTTGATTAGAAAATAATCGCGAAAATTGAGCTATCACAGAGTTATCACATAATTATCACATGTTTCGTAAGTTGTTGATATATAGGTGTTTGTGTGATGTTTTTATAATCTGTTTTGAGACTATGGAAAGTAATTTAATGTTATGACGCATAAATTGGAGTTGTTTTTGTGTTTTCATGTTTTTTAAGGTAAAAAAATGTTTTTGTTGTAGTTTTTTTAATTTGATGATTGATTTATACGTGTGATAGCGATGTGATACATTGCTGATATTTTGATGTGTGGATCGTTGTATTCCTGTAAGGAAAGCAAAGACAGTGGAGAGGCTAGTGGCAAGGCAAACGTCAGTATCCAATTACTTGGCGTAGAAAACCCAGTTGTCACAACAAAAAAAGAAAGTACGGGAAACAACACTGCTGGTACAGCCCAAACAGGTGTCGTTCCTTTGACAAACTCAAGTTCTTTTGAGGCAACATTGACCAGCGAACAGTCAGCAACAACTGGCAACCTGTTAAGCGCTTCGTCAGGTAAACAAGCAACAGTGACGGAGCAAAGAACACCGCTGGCCGCAAACATTAAATACAAAATTGTTGTTTACGGTGCCAACGGTGATTATGTTACAGAAAAAACATACACTAATACAGTAGATAATAGTACCGAAATCGTATTGGAAGCAGAAAAGACCTATACCTTTGTCGCTTATTCGATCAATAGTACAGCAACAGTTCCAGCTGTGACAGCACAAGCCAATCTTACCAATACGAGTTTGGATATATAGTATGGTGGGAACGGCAAGAAATCCAATTATTCGCGTTGTCATCAGCCGCTCGGGAGAAGTTTCTATTTACGGTAGTAAAGTAGCAGGTGGTGAATTGTATCCATTGGTTTTGACACAAGGTTCATTTAACATCGTGCTTTGGAGTACGACGGCGAATAAGGTGAAGATCACCCAGGTTGTTCAAGGAAAAACAACGATGATCGAATCGGGTAGTGGTAGACGGAAAGTAGCCTGTACATTATAAGTAATAGTTAGATACTTGATGCATCGAAAATAGTATTAAAAAAAATAAGACATTATCACCAATAATTCAAAAAAAATATATGTCAGCCCAAAGATCGAGGCGACAAACATAGAACTAGAACAAGGTATCGCTGCAGGTTCTGCTGCTACGACCAGCAATGATCCACAGGAGTTGTGGGATAAAGCCGATGACGACAATCGTTTAATCAACTGGTAGTTTTTCCAGATTTAATCGTCGTTTAATTCATGCTGGATTGGCCCGACAGGATTTCGTGGGAATCTTGCCGGGCCTTTTTACGTTTATCATGACCATTTTGACGTGCATTTTTTTGAGAAATCAAGTCATAAACCATTCGCTCAACATCTAGACTTTAATTGCTGACTGTCTTTTTTATGTTATTAATGTGTTGTTTTTCAGTTTTTTAAAAAGTGTGATATGAATGTGAAAGGCTCTTTTTTCTGTTTCTTTCTTTTAATGCAAATATTTGTCAGGCAGAAATTGTGATCTGTAATTGAGTTGAGAATTCAACCTGTGAAAGCATTAGAAATAGGGTGGTTTCAAAAACTTTGGAAGGATTATAAGTACTGAATTATCGCCCGGATCTTAATGCGTGGAGGTCCGAGATAATATATTTGGATGAACTTGGTGGGGGCAAATTTTGCCCTCTCGAGTTTAATTGATCCGGAGGCCTATTGGCTAAGGATAATCGAAATGATCGAGCGATTTGCGGAAAGGAAATTTACCCAAACTGGGAAATAGGAATATAAAACTTGCTGAAAAAACGATGTAAAAATGGAAAGAAACGACTTTAATACTTTAATTGCTTTAGCGAAAAACAACGATGCCGAATTTTTGGCTTTGTTCAACGAAATCTATCCCGGATTTGTCAGCTCATTAAAGACTATACATCCTAAAATCCGCAGCAGCGAACTCGAGTTCTGCGCGATGACTTTTCTGAATTTCTCCACCAAACACATCGCACAATATACCTATGTAACCGTGCGGGCTGTACAGATCCGCAAAAATCGATTGCGTAAAAAGTTCAATATCCCCTCCGATTTGGATTTTAACACCTGGATGCGGGAGCAGATTCCTCGCAATTCGTTTGCTGAACTGGGCTAAAAGCTAAACTTGCCATTGGAAAATCAGGAGAACGGGCTGCTTTATCTTAGCTTTATCGTCGCTCAGGACAAATTGCTAGGAAAATTTAGCGTAAGTGTTCTACTTATTTTTTTGAAATGTGTTATATCTGTGATAGCACATTTTTCTGCTTTTATATTTTTAGTATCTATATTCGCTTTCAACACGTACAATACTGCAATTCCATCTGATTAAGGTTGATGCCAGAATCGTGACTGGACGTATCCCCTGTGAACAGGAAAGGTACTGCCAATCTACGGGCAAATGAACATATTATCTATTACATATTATTTGGATAAATTAATGGAGATAGTCGTCAGCTTCGGCTGATGACTATTATTTTTTAACCATGTAAGGAAAAATTAGTGTCATAAAGACGCCTGTTTACCTGAGTTTTATAAGATATAAAATTGTTTTTGGATCGGGAATTATCATGGTTTCATCATTTAAAAATACTAGATTTGCACGAAGAAATTTTGGACTTAAAAAGTCTGAAATGAATTGAAAAACAACAACCTGAAAACAATTTATTGCCTATACATGAAAAAACATCTTCTATTTTTACTTTTATTCTTTTTGACACTGAAGGCGAGTGCTGCTGATGACAAGTCAGTCCAGGTGCGTGCCGTAGATTCACTTTTGATTAAAACAAGGGAATTATTTAATGCTGGACAATTATTGCCTTATATTGAAACGGCAATAAAAGCACTTAATCTAGCCAATGAAGTCAACTATGATGCGGGCCAAGGAAAAGCGCATTCGTGGATTGCAGAAGGTCTTGTGCATGTAGGGCTGTTTAAAGAGGGATTGCAACATCTTGAAAGCGTTGAAAAAACTAACTTTTATAAGGAAAATATACTCGCGCAGTCCGAAGTCCGTCGGGTACGGGGAAGAGCCTATGGCGAGCTCCATTTGTATCAGCAGGCCATTCGGGAGTTTCGTTTGCAGCTGGGGCTAATCAAAAATCTAACCGGCGAAAAACAAAAAAAATCCTATCAGTTTACCTATGAAAACTTGAGCGTTGCTTTTGATGCAATCGGAGAGCTGGATTCTGTGGAAAAGTATAATCATCTGTTACTAGCCAATTTAAAGGGCGAAGACGAACATAAGGAAGCCTTTAGATACCTGGTAGTTTATGATAACTTAGGTAAACTCTACGTTAAAAAAGGTGATTTTAACAAAGGGCGATACTACCTGGATAAATCACTTGCCTTGGTAAAGAAGTATAAAATTCCGGTGGTACTCAATACGTATTCTTCGTTGGGTTCGTTGGCGGAACAGAAAGGGGATTTCAAGCAGGCTGCAGCATTTTATGAAAAAAGTCTGTCCAGTAAGCAGCAAATCGGTAGTAGGAATGGCATGAAGAATTCTTACCGGGAACTAGCTGACTTTTACAGGACAACCAAACTGGATAAAGCGAAAGCTGATCACTATGAGATGGCCTTTAGTCGGCTCAACGATTCGCTGGAAATTGAAAATAGACAGGTCGTTGATCAGGTACTCAATGAGATTTTGAAGTTAAAAGACCAGGAGTCGGAGAGTAAGGTCTCCAAAGCTGCTACCATCTCAATTGTTATTTTGGTACTTCTTCTTGTAGCGATCACACTATTTATCTGGCGTTCTAAACGTAACCGGAAGCTACTGGGACAGAAAGAGGAGGCGCTGCAAGAAACAGAAAACATCAATAAGCAATTGACTGAACAGATCGGGGAGAATAAATTTAATACACTAATCGAGCTGGCCAAAAGCAACAATCCGGAGTTTTTAACCCTATTTAAAGAACTGTACCCGCAGTTTATTTCGGCGCTCAAATCTTTTGATCCCAACCTTCGGAGTACGGAACTGGAATTTTGTGCCATGGCCTTTCTCAATTTCTCAACCAAAAATATTGCGGAATATACCTACGTCACCATCCGGGCCGTACAGGTGCGAAAAAATAGATTGCGCAAGAAGTTTGACATCCCCTCGGATGCTGATTTTAATAATTGGATGCGTGCCTTGGCAGATAAAGTACATCAATCGCAGCCCAGCGAGCACTAAGCATAAGTGCTGCGATAGACATCATCGTGTTTCGTGTTGCCCTGATAATAGGCTTGGCGAGTACATAGCGAAACTCGTATAAGGGAATAATTATACTTTTTGTAAAGGCTAGGTCAGCAATGATCTGGCCTTTTTTACGATCCATCATTTATTCACATCGAGTTTACCAGCAAGCTGATGATTATAACTATGAGTTAATTGCTTTTGTTTTTATGTATTATATTGATTAGTAGTGTTTTATTTGTTTTAAAATCAACTGTGATAGCGATGTGATAGCCTGTTTTTTTGTGTCTAATTTATTTAAAGGCAACTTTGCCCGGCCATCGAAACGAAATATAAAATAGAACAATGTTCTTTCATTTAAAATTATGGAAACAAAACACACACACAAAATCAAACTGGGTAAATTGCCTTACGAGGCACCTCAAATTAAGGTTGAAGACATCATTTTAGAGTACAGTGTTGCAGCTGGTTCGGTGCAGACATCTGGAACAGTACAGCAACAATGGGACGGAGAAGAATCGTCCACATCAAGCCAAGGTGAAGGCTGGTGGTAACCGAAAAGTACCAACTTAAATTATTATCAAGTATGAAAAGAAACAGCACAATAATACTACTGGCGCTATCTCTAATGATGGCTGCCTGCAACAAAAATAATGAAAACGTAAGTAATGGCGATAATGGCCGGGTAAGCATCAAGATTGCCGGCGTCTCTTATTCGGATACCGACTACGATTTACAGCCCAAAGCTTCAGCAAGTAAAAGTAGCTCGTCTACTTCTGCCGCGCAAAATACAACTGTTCCCTTCAACAATGAACTCGACGTTAAAGCAACCTTAACAGCCGTCAGTTCAACGACCGCCTTACGTGCCTCGACTGGGGCAACCAAAATGGCTACAACACCGACTGTACTGGATAATGGTGCTAAATACTTGATCGCGGCTTATAATGCTTCTGGAAACTATGTCAACGCGACGGGTGTATTGACTTATTCTAATACGGCTACCAATTGGTCCCTGGACTTACCGGCAGGAAATTATACCTTCATCGCATTGGCAGTCGATCCGGGACAGACTTTTCCAACCATTAATCTGAATCAAAACCTCGCCAATATTACCTTTGGCGTGACAGGGGCGGATACGGATCTTTTATGGAAAAAACAGTCGGTCACCGTTGTTAGTGGACAAAATAACATTCAAAATCTCGTTTTGAGTCATGTTTTTACCGAAGTAAAAGCGACTTTAGAAAGTACTTCGGCTAATGTGGTGGGTAATATTACTTCCATGGTAGGTGGTACAATCACACCAAATTATCAATCGGCAACGTTTAGCTTTGCCAACGGAACATACACGCAAAGTGGACAGTCCTTAAATCGTGCACTTTCATTTACCGGTACGGGATTGACATGGTCCAGCAGTCCCGCTTTGATTATCTCCGAAGGCACAACGACTGGTAAGATCAATTTTGGAACAGTCACCTTAAATGCAACACAAGGTGGTGTACGTTCGGGATTGATTGATCTTGCTAATCTGTCATTGCAAAAAGGAATCAAATATGATTTAAAACTACGTTTGGTGCCTCGTGGTGCATTGGATATTCCTAATTCAAACTATTACTGGGGCTCGGCCAATTTAAAAGCAGGTAATCCGCCTTCTGCCGTCGAAGCCGCACAATATCTTTTGGGGGGATCTCATGACGGTGGTGGTTCACAGTCTTACTGTTCATCTATCTTGGGTACAGGCTGGCAAACTCCTGCGCAGGCTGAATATGAACAGCTTATTGCTGCCGGAAAGGTGAGGGGGACCTACAACGGCCAAACAGGTTGGTTCTTGGGGACATCAACATTGCCAACGGTAAATCTAGACAATTACATGTTCCTACCAGATAACAAGCCGGTGATCGTTGAAAGCGGATCTGGAAATGCCAGCACGCATATCCCACCTGATGCGCTTGGGGTTTATTGGGCCGACCGCACGGTACAGGGAACAGCCAAACCCGCCGTAATTTTAACGGCTACCAATGTGTATGTGATGCCTATCCATCAAAACAATGCCGTGGGTATACGCTGTATGCGAAGCAAATAATTACTTTAAATTATTATTTTAGAGAATATATGCAACATAGTTATCAGCTTCGGCTGATAACTGTTTTTTTTATATGCAGGCAACACACTGCGTAAAATGATTGGGGTCGCTGTTTGCTAGTGTTTGTTAATTAAAGGCTTGTTTTTATAATCGGTCGGAGTAATCCCTTTAATCGATTTAAAGAACTTGTTGAAGTTGGGCAAAGAGTTGAAACCACAGGCGTAAGCAATATGGGTTATTGGGTTTTCTTCCTGAACCAAAAGCCGGCAGGCTTCATTGATCCGGACTTCATTGACGAATTTTGAAAATGTTTTTTTTGTACGTGCTTTAAAAAATCGACAGAAAGAAGGTTTGGTCAAGTTGGCCAATTTAGCTGCTTCGTCCAGGGAAATGTCATCACTGAAATTTTCAAAAACATACGTGTAAATACTGAAGATAATTTCTCCATCCTTACCCGCCAGGCCACCAATATAAGGCTTATTGGATAGTTTACTGTATTCCTGAGTATGCAACAGAATCCCTAAAGACTCGAAGAGATAGGCTGTTTTTCGTACTTCAGGAATAGCGAGCATCTTGTGCAGTATTTTTTTGAGTTTATTTTTTGCTTCTCCATAAAACAGCATTCCCTGTCTCGATCGCTCAAGAAAATCTTTTAGCTGGCTTGTTTCAAACAATAAGGAACAAAATGACAGCAGAGCTTCCGGGTCGAAATACAAGGTGATGAATTGTACATTTTGCTCCTGGTCGGTTTCTGTAGGCGAGTTGTACCAGACGTGTGGCAAACCAGGACCAATAAAAGTCAGCTCATCGCTTTCAAAGTCTTCCAGCTGATCTCCTATGCATCTTTGGCCTCTACCCTTAATGATGTAAGTAAGCTGACATTCACGGTGAAAATGGTACTCGGAAAGAAGTTTGGGACAATTTTCGTGCCGGATTTCAAAAATCCTGTTTCCTGAATTTGAAAGTGCTTTCGCGTAAATTGGCTGCATAGATTCTTAACATATTTAATGAAATAAATGGAAACGTACACCAATCTTCATAATCGATTGAAAGTGATCACTCAAAAAACGGTTTTTAAAGATCACAAGGCATGTATTAAACACTTAAAATCATGTAAATTATTACTTTTTTCCTGTTCGTCGGACGGCAATCAAACTGTATTTGATGTATTTCATATGGTTGAAAATTTTTGCCACCTATTGTTCAGGGCGGGTGGCGTAGTCCTATTTTTTTGATTTCATCCCAGTTTCTATAGGTGAAATGTCTGCTGACAGTTAAATAATAACGCCAGCGCCAAAAGCACAGCGGATTTATCGCTTACCTTTCATAACCAAAGTTTGGCAATTTGTGGAAAGTATTTTTTGCCAAAAAGCAAAAAATATAGCATGCTTATCGTGTATATTTAGGGTAATTTATTGCTGGCACGCCATTAGTGCGATAGATTCATTGTATGCAAAAAAAGACCAATCGATATAGCCAATCGGCCACAGATCTTATTGTAAAGCTGTTTGAAAGCATTCATCCGCTGTCGAACGATTTAAAACAGCTGATCGAAACGCATAGTTATGTGATCGATGTGAAAGCCGGGGTTCGCCTGATTGATATCGGACAGGTGCAAAAGCAGATCTACTTCATTCTCCAGGGCGGTGTACATACTTATTATATTGATCCGGCGGGTAACGAGATCAGCTCCTGGCTGCTGTATGAAGGGGAGCTCGCTATTGCGGTCTATAGCTTTTTTAGTCAAAAACCGAGCTTCGAAGCAATTGAAACACTGGAGCCCTGCCGTCTATTGGTTCTGAGCTACGAGAAATTGAATGAGCTGTACCATACATTCCCCGAATTTAATTTCATCGGTAGGGTATTGACCGAACGTTATTATATCAAAAGTGAAGAGAAAGCCAATGAGCTACGGATGTTGCCCGCGGTGGACCGGTATAGAAATCTTGTTGAACGTTATCCTGAGATTTTAAAACGCACACCATTGGGTATCGTCGCCTCGTATTTGGGGATAACGCAATCTACATTGAGCCGCATAAGAGCAAAAGTTTAACATGCCCACAGAATCCTGAACTTTTTTATGCGGAAGGAACACAATGTGTTAATAGGGCATCTAAAAAGAGCAATAAAGTGTATGTGTTTGCCAATAGCTATCCTTATTTTTGATGATATGGCGAGGATTCAGTGCATTTCTATTGCGAACAGTTGGCATTGCATCCCTAAATCGAATCGTAAACCTCAATGAAATTGAACACATCAATGCTAAACCGTATATGTACTGGTCTTGCGCTCTGTTTTCTCCTGTCGGTGGAAATTGCTGTTGCGCAGTCTGGAGCCAAGAAAGAAAACTGTATCTGGTTTGAACAACCTGCAAATGCCTTAGCCGTAGATTCCAAAAATGGCTGGGAGAGTGACCCCGAGTGGCTGAAAGCCCTACCCATTGGTAATGGAAACCTTGGGGCTATGGTTTTTGGCGATGTCAACCACGAGCGGATTCAGCTGAACGAAATGACGTTATGGAGTGGAAGCTTCGACGCAGGCGACAATCCTGCGGCTTCACAGTCCCTGCAGAAGATCCGTGAACTACTGTTTCAGGGCAACTATAAGGAAGCAACCGAATTGACCAATAAAACCCAGATCACAAAGGGAAAAGGATCGGGAAGTGGCAATGGCGCCAATGTTCCTTTTGGCTGCTTCCAGACCTTGGGCGATTTACGGCTTGACTTTGGTACGGATGCCGCTTATCAGGATTATCACCGTGAACTGGATCTGATGAAAGGGATTGCCTCCAGTTCTTTTGTCCAAAATAGCGTCAAGTTTAAACGGGAAGTTTTCGCTAGTCACCCCGATCAGGCGATCATTATTCGGCTCACTGCAGACAAAGCTGGGGCGATCAATGTGCTCTTCAGTCTGGACCGGCCCGAGCGGTTTGCAACGGAGGTTACGGCAAAGCATGGACTGCGCATGTTTGGCGTGCTCGATAATGGGCGGGGTGGAAATGGTATGCTGTATGAAGCTGAGGTGACTCCGGTCCTGGAAGGCGGCAAAATCAGCAGCCAGACCAAAACCGGTATTCAGGTTACAGGTGCCAATGCGTTGACGCTTATCGTAACTGCAAAAACAAATTATAAACAGCATTATCCAGACTATATTAATGCCAATTATCAAAAAGAACATCTCGAAATACGGAAAGCGGCTACGGGCAAATCGTACCAGACGCTCCGGGATCGTCATATCAAAGACTTTTCTTCGTTTATGGGACGGGTGAGTTTTCAGCTGGGAAATAGTACCAATAATATGCCTACCAATGTGCTGATGGCCAATAATCTGCGTAGCGGAAATGAACAGGCCTTATATCCCCTGTATTTTCAGTACGGCAGATACCTATTGCTTTCTTCCTCGAGAGCAGGCGGTCTTCCTGCCAACCTGCAGGGAATCTGGGCCAATAAGATACAAACACCATGGAATGGCGATTACCATACCGATATCAATGTACAGATGAACTACTGGCCTGCGGAGGTAGCCAATCTATCCGAATCGCATCGTCCCCTGATGGATCTGATCGCATCGCTTGTGGCACCAGGTAGCAAAACAGCCCAGATACAATATGGGATGCGGGGATGGGCGCTGCATCCGATAACGAATGTTTGGGGCTACACTTCTCCGGGGGAAAGTGCAAGCTGGGGGATGCATATCGGGGCCGGAGCCTGGATTGCCCAACATATCTGGGAGCATTATGCCTTTACACAGGATAAAGACTTTTTAAGAAAAGCTTATCCGATTCTAAAAGAGGCTTCGACCTTTTACCAAGATTGGCTGACAACGGATCCTAAAACAGGGCTGCTGGTTTCGGGGCCTTCACCTTCGCCGGAAAATTCCTTTAAAGCGCCCGATGGCTCTATTGCGCAGATCAGTATGGGGCCATCGCATGACCAGCAGGTTATTTTCAATCTATTTGAGCACACCCTGGCTGCATCAGAAATACTGGGTTTAAAGGAAGACGGTTTTTTAAAGGGCTTGCAGGCAGCAAAAGACAAGCTGGCCCGTCCGAAAATTGGTAGCGATGGGCGCCTGATGGAATGGGCCGAAGAGTTTGAAGAGGTAGAACCTGCTCATCGTCATCTGTCCCATCTGTTTGCGCTATACCCGGGTAATGAAATCACGTTGGACCGTACGCCTGCATTGGCAAAAGCTGTGCAGCAGTCGTTGGAAAGACGTGGCGATGATGGGGTAGGCTGGACCTACGCCTGGAAAATTGCGCTTTGGGCACGATTGCAGCAGGGCGATCGGGCACTGAAATTGCTTAATAAACAACTGCGCCCTACAGCGGATATGGATACCAAATATGACGGCGGTGGCGGTACCTACTACAATATGTTTGATGCATGTCCTCCATTTCAGATCGACGGTAACTTTGGTGTGATTGCCGGAATGGCGGAAATGCTCCTGCAAAGCCATGAAGATTTTATTGAGCTGCTTCCGGCGCTTCCGGCCAGCTGGAAAGATGGCGAGATAAAGGGCCTGGTAGCTAGGGGAGGGATCGAAATTGATCTGAAATGGACAAATGGTCAACTGGTCAGCGCTGTGGCAAAAGCCAAAAAGAAACAGAAATGTCGGGTGAAGTATGCCGGGAAATTGTTCGAGCTTGAACTACCCGCGGGTGAAAAAGTCAATCTAAAAATATAACTTCAAAAAAATACCGAAGGGATTTATCCTTCGGTATTTTTTGTGAAAAAGAAAATTACAATTTAAAGTTAGATAGTTTTGCTGTCACGCAGCATCTTAATGATATTGTGCGCTTCAAGCTGCTTGCTGAGCTGCGTGTTGATCAAACTATGCACATTTTGCGAGAGCTCTTCCGATCCATCAGCCAAAGCGGTTTGATAGGTGGATTTGAATGCATCTTCGCCCTGCTCACAGGTTTCGAGCAGACTTCTTTCGTCATCTCCCGTGATATTCACTTTTATTCCCATCCAGGCGCGGAAAAGCTTACCGCTCAGCATGGTGCTGTCTGTCGGTTCTTTGCCTTCAAGTTCAACATAAGGTGTCAACTCAGCAATAAATTCTTCCGACTGTCCGATAAATTTTTGAAATGTTGGGATTAGTTTATCCAAGCCGTGGCTAGTTGCCAGATCAATTGCTTTTTTATAACCCTCGATGCGGTCGTTGTTGATTTTGATAATGTCGTTGATGATCTCCGGATTGTTGATGTTGTTTTCCATAATATTGTTATTTGTTATCATTTTTGTTTATTCGAAAAACAGCAGGCGTTGCATGATCGTTTGCAGAATCCGATATTCAGGTATTTAAATCGTAGCCCGTATTTATCCCATTTTTTATTGTACGGGAATAAATCTGCTTAAAACTTTCTGCAATTTGCCCTTGTTCTTAAAACCGAATACTGTCCATTAGGCAGGCAACGAAAACTATGCAACAAAACATTCATGTAGCCATTATCGGGGGCGGACCCAGTGGCCTGTTTATGTACAAAAGATTGATCGAAAGGAATATCCCCGGTCTCAAAGTATCTATTTTCGAGTCCCGCAAGCAATTGGGGGCAGGAATGCCTTACAGCTATGAAGGTGCTACACCGGAACATCTGACTAACGTATCGGATCACGAAATCCCCGCACTGGTCACGACGATTGAGGACTATGTTCAATCCCTGTCAGAGGCCACTCTCCGTACCTATGGAATCGATGTGGACGATTTTAATCGCTACAAAGTAGTTCCACGGCTGCTCCTGGGACGCTACCTGTCGGAGCAATTTATGTTATTGAAGCGGATGGCGGATGAACAGGGTATTGAAACACAGGTTCACCTCGCTAGCCAGGTTACTGATATTATTGACCTTGAAGGCCAGGCGCAGGCTAAAATTATGGTGGGTAGCACCGATACCTATATCGTAGACAAGGTGGTCATCTGTACCGGACATAAGTGGCCAACCAAGTATGAGGGCAATGTCGAACATTATTTTGAGTCTCCCTATCCACCGTCCAAGTTGGCCTTAAAAACCAATCATGCCGTCGGGATACGCGGCGCTTCCCTAACGGCCATAGATGCTATTCGTACCCTGGCTCGTCACAATGGCTCTTTTGAAGCCCTGAAGACCGGTGAGCTAAGGTATCAGATCGACCCGGGAAGCGAAAATTTTAAATTATTAATGCATACCCGCAGTGGACTGCTTCCTGCGATCCGCTTCCATCAGGAAGAACCCTTCCTGGCCAATAACCTCTTGATCTCCGAAGAGGAACTGATGCTTAACAGGCTTGAGAACGAAGGTTTCGTCTCATTGGATTTTCTGTTTGAGCGTAATTTTAAAGCGCAGTTCAAGGAAAGGGATCCCGATTTTTATACGATCGTGGAAAAGCTCAGCCTGGAAGACTTTGTAGAGGCAGTACTCCATTTAAGGGAACAGAAAGACGCCTTCGAGGGATTTCGTCAGGAGCACCAACAGGCGCTGAAATCGATCAGAAAACGCCAATCGATCTATTGGAAAGAAGTGCTTTCTGCCTTGAGTTTCACCTTAAATTATCCCGCTAAGTACATGTCTGCAGAAGATATGCTGCGTTTAAAAAAAGTACTCATGCCGCTGATTTCCATTGTCATCGCTTTTGTGCCGCAGAGTTCCAGTCGCGAGCTGCTTGCGCTGCACGATGCTGGTCGGCTGGAGGTGGTCAATGTTGGTACCGAAAGCCGGGTTGAGCCTGCGCACGACCGCGGTGCCAATTATTTTTATACCGATGAATCGGGGATCGAAATAAAAACGCATTATAAGACATTTGTGGATTGTGTGGGACAGCGACCGTTGAACTTTGAAGAATTTCCTTTCAGGAGTCTGGTCGACAATGGACAGGTCAGTCGCGCTTACTTACGGTTTCGCTCCATGGAACAGGCCAAAGAACAAATGCTGGCAGGCAACGATCATATGTTTGTGGCACCGGATGGCGCCATTTTTTTGCAGGTACCCGGGGTAAAGATCGATGACAGCTTCCGTTTGGTAGACCACGGCGGTAGCGCCAGTCAACGTCTTTTTATGATGGCCGTGCCTTATATGGGCGGCTATAATCCGGATTATTCAGGCCTTGATTTTTGCGCCGCCACATCGGCTATCATTGCTGGGAAGATTGCGGAGAGCGGATAAATACGCAACTTTTTGTTAAAATACGGTAAGATGGTTGAGGCCCGGGGGCGTAGGATTTAATTTAGGCTCCCTATTGCTATATTTGGCCGCCATCTAGACCATCGGTTGGCATAGTCTTAACTCAATTGATGAAAAAGCATGCCTAAAACTATTTTAAGAAACCTGCAGATAGGTTTTGGAATATCCCTGTTGATCCTGTTAGCGAGCTCAACGGCTTCTTATATCAGTATCCGTAAGCAGAACCATAATAGTGCGATGGTCGACCACAGCCGGCGTGTCATGAGCCGTGTCAACAAAATTCTGCAGGACCTGCAGAATGCCGAAACCGGCCAGCGCGGCTTCCTGCTTACAGGTATGGAAAAATTTCTGGAGCCTTATAAAACCGGTCTTCAGTCGCTGCCCCAATCGCTGAGCCGTGCGCACGACCTTACTTCCGATAATCCCGAGCAACAGCAGATAATCGATACGCTATCCACACTTGTGCAATCCCGACTGGCAAAGCTTGAAAGCCTGGTCAATATCAAAAAGCGTGGTGGAATGGTCTCCGTATCGCAGCTTGAGGAGGGGAAAACCTATATGGACAGTTGCCGTTTGCTGATCAGCAAAATTATCGATCGTGAAGAACTTTTACTCAACAAGCGTTCGGAAGAACTCGGACGTTCTTCGGGTTATACCTCCATCTTTGTATTACTGGCCGCTGCTGTATCCTTATTGATTACCCTCTTCTTTTACTTCCGCCTGCGAGCGGATTTCTTTCAACGGGAGCAGCTGCAGAATGACCTGAAACGTAAAGACGAAGAGATCCAGCGGCGGCTGAGCATTACCCAGCGCATCGCACGGGAGATAGCGGCCGGGCATTATGATATGCAAATACAGGATGGCGAACAGGATGATCTGGGAAGCCTAACGGGATCCCTCAATGAAATGGCGCGTTCGCTCAAAACATCTTTTGAAGAACTCAATAATAACAACTGGCATCAAGCTGGACTAACCCAGCTGGGTAACCTGCTGATGGGTAATAAACAGCAGGAAGAGCTCACGGCTGTCACGCTGGGCCACCTGACAAAATATGGCAGCTGTGTAAACGGCGCTATATACCTGATGGAACAAGATGAGCTTGTCTTAAGGGGATCCTATGGACTCGAAGATCCCGAACGTAAACGCTTCGCCCCAGGTGAGGGCATGGTCGGCCAGGTCTTTAAAGACAAGAAAGAAAAGTTATTCGAAAACCTCGAAGATACCCATTATGTCATCAGCTTTGCTGCTGGGAAGGTATTGGTGAACAACCTTTTTATACTGCCTGTTTTTGATGGTAACGACTGTATCGGTGTAATGGAGCTGGGCGCACTACAACCTTTTTCGAGCATTCAGCTGGCGTTTTTTAGGGATGCGGTGCAAAAGGTAGGTACGACAATTGCGGCGGCGCAGGCCAGACTGGTGGTACAGAATTTATTGGAAGAAACCCAGGCGCAGACCGAAGAACTGCAGGCGCAGCATACCGAACTGGAATCGCTCAATTCGAGCCTCGAAATGCATACCTATAAGCTGCAGGCCTCGGAAGAGGAACTCCGTGTACAGCAGGAAGAATTGGTGCAGTCTAACCGTGAATTGGAAGAGCGCTCCAAATTGCTGGAAGATAAAAATGTGGAGATTGCCGAACGCAATCAGGAAATACAGAAAAAGGCAGCGGAGCTTGAACAGAGTACACGCTATAAGTCTGAGTTTTTGGCCAATATGTCGCATGAACTGCGTACACCACTCAATTCAATTCTGTTACTTTCACGCTTGATGGCCGAAAACTCGGATGGGAATCTCAATGACGAACAGATGGAATCGGCAGCCGTGATTCAAAGTTCGGGAAAAAGCCTGCTGACCTTGATAGACGAGATTCTGGACCTTTCCAAAATAGAATCCGGGAAAATGGATCTAGATGTACAGCCTGTGTTCTTTGCCGATATATTGAATGGATTGACGGCGATGTTCGCACCAATCGCCGCCGACAAGCAGCTGGGATTGGAGATGACCGCGGCCGCAGGGTTGCCGCTGCAGCTCGAAACAGACAAGCAGCGCCTCGATCAGATTTTACGCAATCTATTGTCGAATGCGATCAAATTTACGGCAGCGGGCAAGGTGACTTTGTCTATTGATCGCCAACAATCGCAGAGCGACCGTATTGTCTTTGAAGTGCGCGATACGGGAATCGGGATACCCAAAGACAAGCAGCATCTGATATTTGAAGCTTTCCAACAAGCTGACGGTTCCACACGCCGCAAATTTGGTGGTACAGGACTGGGGCTCTCGATCAGCCGTGAACTGGCGCGCCTACTCGGAGGTGAAATCTTGCTGGAAAGCGAAGAAAATAGAGGCAGTGTATTCCGGCTGATCCTTCCGGAGCGAATTTCGGATGCCACGCCAGCTGCTTTCGGCGCGGAGCAATTGTTACCGGTGGCCGGTGATGTGGAGCCAATAGCGCTGGACTCTGCTGCAGGGGCTTCTACAGCCGTAGTGCAGGCTTCGCAAACAGTGAACTTGTCTGCCGAAAAGACATTGGAGATACCTATCCCAGCCGATATTCCCGATGATCGCGACAGCATCGTTGCAGGCGACCGATTTATCCTGATCGTCGAAGATGATATTGAGTTCGCTAAAATCCTGCTGAAGTATACGCGCCAGCAAAACTACAAGGGTATCGTTGTTGTCCGTGGTGATATTGCTGCGGAAATGGTAGCACGCTATATGCCGCTGGCGGTTCTGCTGGATATTCAACTTCCGCTCAAAGATGGGTGGCAGGTCATGGCTGAGATCAAGGAAAATCCAAAGACAAGACATATACCAGTGCATATTATGTCTTCTTTACAGGTCAAAAGAGAAAGCCTGCTGCAGGGCGCGATAGACTTTATCAATAAACCGATGGCATTGGAGCAGATGGGCGATATGTTCCGAAAAATAGAGGATGCCCTCACGCGGCATCCCAAAAAAGTACTCATTGTTGAAGAAAATCCCAAACATGCGGCAGCGCTGTCGCTCTTCCTTGGAAGTTTTGACATTGCCTCGGAGATCAAGAACAATGTCGAAGATAGCATTGTGGCGCTGAGTTCGGATACGGCAGATTGTGTGATTCTCGATATGGGCGTTCCGGACCGTGTTGGCTACGAGACATTGGAAGCTGTAAAACGCAACCAGGGGCTTGAAAATTTACCGATTATTGTATTTACCGGTAAAAATCTCTCGCAAGTAGAGGAAATGAAATTGAAACGCTACGCCGATTCCATCATTGTAAAAACGGCCAACTCTTATCAGCGTATTTTGGACGAAGTGGGGTTATTTCTACATCTCGTGGAGGAAAATAGCGGTCCTTCGATCAAAGCTCCCGGTAGGCTTGGCTTTTTGCAGGATGTTTTGCAGGGCAAAAAGGTACTTGTAGCAGACGACGACATCCGAAATATCTTTTCGCTCACCAAGGCGCTCGAAAAATATCAGATGACTGTAGTGCCGGCAACGGACGGAAAAGATGCGCTAAAACAGTTGGAAGATAATCCGGATGTGGCGGTGATTTTAATGGATATGATGATGCCCGAAATGGATGGTTACGAAACGATTGCTTCGATCCGAAAAGACCCGCGATACAAAGATATGCCCATTATTGCTGTCACAGCCAAATCAATGATGGGGGATAGGGAAAAATGCATCGCCGCAGGAGCATCTGATTATATATCCAAACCGGTGGATATTGATCAGCTTTTGTCCCTGTTGCGGGTATGGATGTATGAATAATAACGCAATAAATAAACAACATGGATAAGAACAAAACCATATTGATCATCGACGATGATCAGAACAATATATTTGCGTTGAAATTGGCCCTGAAGTCAAGAGGTTTTCAAGCGATAGGCTGCCTGTCTGCTGAAGAGGGACTTGCTCAGTTACGGGATCATGCCGGCATAGGCCTTGTCCTCATGGATATGATGATGCCCGAGATTGACGGTTACGAAGCCACCCAGCTGATTCGGAAAACAAAGAATGCCTGTGAATTGCCCATCATCGCGGTGACGGCACAAGCCATGACCGGCGATCGTGAAAAATGTCTGGCTGCAGGAGCAAATGGCTACATTTCCAAACCGATAGACATTGAACTTCTGGTGCAGCTAATAGGGGAAATAAAAGGATGATTACGGGAAAAAAAATTGTCAGCCAAGAGCAGGTGATGATCCTGATGGAGGATGTGGAGCGTCTCTATGGTTACGATTTTACCCATTACACGAAAGCCTCCTTATCGCGGCGGATCAACCAGCTTTGTCTGCTGGATAATTTTGCGAGTTTTGCCGAGCTGCGTTACCGTGTTGTCCACGATCCGGAATACCTGCAGCGATTTGTCGAAAAAATGACGGTCAATGTGACGGAAATGTTTCGTGACCCAAGCTTTTTTGCACATCTTCGCCGGGAAATCCTACCCAAATTGCGCACCTCTGCTTTTATCCGTATATGGATAGCTGGTTGTGCGACAGGTGAGGAAGCGTATTCGCTGGCCATCCTATTGCAGGAAGATAATCTCCTGCACAAATCGCTGATCTACGGCACCGATATAAACCCTTCGGTGCTCGAGCAGGCAAAGCGGGCTGTCATTCCGATGGCAAATCTAAAATCTTATGTCGAAAATTATCAGCTTTCGGGTGGGAAGGCTGATTTTTCATCGTACTATACCGCTAATTACAACTGGGTGAAACTCAATTCCACGTTGCGGGAACGCATTGTGTTTGCTTCTCATAATTTGGTGAGTGACGCTTCATTTAACGCTTTTCAGCTGATTCTTTGCCGTAATGTGCTGATCTATTTCGATGCACAGTTGCAGGCCAGGGTACTCTCGCTCTTTGATGAAAGCCTCGAAACATTTGGTTACCTTGCCTTAGGCAGTCAGGAGACACTGCGCTTCTCTGCGCTGGCACCCAACTATGATCAGGTGGGCAACGAAAAAATATGGCGAAAGATCAAGTAAGCGGGACGGGATTTTTACGTGAACTCGTTAAAAAAAATAACTAAATAAAAAAAATAAAGTATCTTGGTAGGATTGGAGGAAAAATGACTAAAATTCTTTTAGTTGATGACCACCGGCTTGTGCGAAATGGGATACGCTTGATTATTGATACCCACGACAAGCTTTCGGTGGTGGCTGAGGTAGACAGTGCTGAGGACGCATTAGTCTATCTCGAACAAAATACATTGCCGGATCTGGTTTTAACTGATGTGAATATGCTGGGGATGGATGGAATCAGTTTTATCCGGATGGCCAAAAAAATCTATCCGGACGTCAAGTTTGCCATATTATCCATGATCGAAGAGCCCGTTCAGGTAGCTGAAGCTTTTCGGGGTGGGGCCGATGGCTATTTATCGAAAGGTGGCGATTATGATGAGATCTTGTTTGGCTTATTGCGCTTGGCGCAAGGTCACAAGTATCTGATGACCAATTTCGGTTTGCGCTTTATGGAAGATTATAACGTCGAGAGCAGTGCTACGGTCGATGTAGGTTCGCGCCTGGCACAGTATGAGATTTCCGACAGGGAGTTTGCTGTGCTGGAACTGATTGCCCAGGGTTTTACAGCTGTAGAAATCGCGGATAAAATTTTTCTAAGCAAACGAACCGTTGAAGGACATCGCCAAAATTTGATGGATAAGACAAAAAGTAAGAATACGGCAGATTTGATCCGTTTCGCTTTTCAGCAGAAGCTTTTGCAATAAGCAGACGAAAAATAGGCCTTTGTTTTCGCATTGTTTGGTACAACGCAGAAAACATAAGGCCTCTATTAGCGATGGTTAGTTGCCGCTGTTTAAGGGGAAGCTGGCTTCCAACCATTGTCCCGCGCTGTACCGAGCTCGCCGAACTTGCCTTTTTCACCGGCAGCGTCTTTCCCGCCAAAGGTGTAGACAGGTTCCCCGATGAGCTCGAGCTGGATCTGCGGTATGGGGAACTGGGTCGGAGTACCGCCTTGTAGCAGATCATTTCTCCGCATGAAGGTGAAGGGTACAAAAGTACCCCCTGCTCCATCTATTTCTATGGCATATTCATAATGAATGGCGTCTCGTAGTGCACTAGCATTGGCTATCACGTCGGGAAGACCACCCTTTTGTTTGCGGGCGGCATTCGAAACGTTCAGCTCAGCCGCAGCACCCTGATAATCTTTCAACCAGTATTTTGCTTCGGCCCGCAACAAGCGTGTTTCTTCAGCCAAAAAGTAAGGGTTGACAGCACCGGCAACATTGAGGGTAGACAATTTGGGATACATCCATCTGGACCGCATGTAATTGCTAAAGAGACCCCTTCCCCTTGCTTCCAGTAGAATACCAAAGTTATTGGTGTAGGTAAAATATTGATAGAAACGTTTATCGTCAGATTCGATAGGTGCCAAAATAATGCTGTTGTTGGTTGGATAGGCTGTGGGCGTTTTTCTTGTTTTATCCGCCAAATAGGCTATTTTAATATCTGCAGGCACATACGAGGCCGTTCCGTAGGGCCGTTCTAGTACATCGACCAAGGCATTATAATAGCCGCCCACGGTAGTGGTGATGGTGTAATCGGTCGTAAAACCCTTGTTAGCATAGGTAAGAACTCTGTTCCAATAAGGGGAACCCAAGTTTTCTGCTTCGACTTTGTCCCGTGCTACGGAGGAAAGGATCCGTGCAGAAAGCGAATTGATCAGCAATACAAGATCGCCTTTGGAAATGGTGACGCCCTTTAAAAAATCGAAATTCAGGTTGGGCGTTTCGGCAATCAGCTGCAAGGTCTTATCCAGGTGCTTGATGCCATTCTCGATCAGCTCTTTATACGAATTGGGAAACTCCTTGAGTTTAAGGTTAACATCATCGACAATCAGTCCGCGGTCGAATATTGCGCCCAGGTAACCCTGGGAGACACCTTTTGCGTAATAGGCACCGATAAGGCAGTCCTTAGTCCGGTCGGCACCCTTGTCATCATAGATCGTTAACTTTTGATGCTCGATCAGGTCGATCACTTTGGTGGCATCCAAATTGGATTGATAAAAATTGGAATACACCTCACGAACGGCTGCATTACCGCGGTAAGCCGAATTGTTGTTCAAACGTAACCGCGGCTCGTTCGCAAAATCCCACCAGGACTGACTGCCATTGGTATTGGTTGACTGGTCTGCCCAAAGGCTAAAATGGGAACCACCTGCGTTATTGGTCGTGGTATTAAAAGTGGTCTGCACACTGCTTGTTGTGAGTACATAGCCCAAACTTTTTATCTTTTCTATTGCTTCGGCATTCGTCAATGTCGAGGGATCATCAAATCCGATCGATTCGCATGAACCGAATGTGAAAAGAACGGCTAAACCAAAAAATATCTTCTTCATGTTTTGCTTTGTCTGATTAGGTTAAAAATTGAAGGTTAACTTGCCGGATATAATACGGTAGGAAGGGTAATTGAATCCATCCTGTCCGATTCCATCTACATTAACGCCCTTGTAGTTTGTCCAGATAAACAGGTTTCTACCGATAAGGGATAAATTGGCATTTTTCAGAACCTTGGAAAGGCCTAGTTTTTCTGTAGGAAGTTTATAGGATAACGAGAGCTCGCGAAGGGCCAAATAGGTGGTTTTTTCGATCCAATAATCTGTCACTTGGGAAGCGTTGAATACCTGCGTGGTAAAGTTTAGCGGTTTGCCGGCGGCCGCACTTCGGTCAGAAAATTCTGAGCGATACACATAGGTCAGGTATTGTGCAGTTTCATTGAATTTCTGTCCTCCTTGCTGCCAGTCCAGCACGCTGTAAAGTGAAAAACGCCCGTAATTAAAGGTATTGGTAAAGCCCAGTAAAAAATCTGGATTCGCATCGCCGATAATTTTGGCATTACCCGTTGCGGCATTGACATAAAATACGGGAGCTTCATTTGCCGTACCCAAAGCTGCTTTTTCGACGACAACACCAAAGTCATTCACCACATAATCTTCAATCCGTTTTGTACCGTTACCGGCATTGATGACAAATCCGTCGGCATTGGTTTGCAGTTGCGCGAGATCCGAGTGGATACTGTATCCATAGATTGCTGTGGTACTGGCGCCGACAGCTTTGCGGTAACCGTTGTATGTAAATTCGGGAACATCGCCCAGTGATGTAATCCGGCTACGGACACGGCTGAAAGTAAGGCCCGATGACCAACTAAATTTTTTATGCTCGAGCACTTTTCCATTGATCTCCAGTTCGAGTGAATTTGATTTTACAGCGCCCAGATTGTCGTAGATGCTTGCTGAGCCCGAAATTGGTGTAAAGGCTGGGACAGATATAAAATCGTTGGTACTATTGGAAAAAGCGTAGTTGAACTGCACATTAAGTCGCTTAAATAAAACGGCATCAAAACCAAGTTCCGTTTCCGCGGTAACTGCCCGCTTCAGGTCGGTATTATCATTTTGTGTATAGCTGACACCCCCTGTATTGGTGATGCTGACCCGGCTGTCTTTGGCTCCAAAAGGAGGAAGGCTTCCCGCTTTTCCATATGCAACTCGCAGCTTAAACTCTGTCAGCGGATCGAGCTTGATATCCTGTGTCAAACGGTAGGCGGCAGAAATGCGGGGGAAAAAGGCTGTACCCACATCGCGGCCAAACCGTGAACTCTGATCGAGCCGGCCAAGGGCGTCGACAAATAACTTATCTGCCCAGGCAAACTTCGCGTTGAGGAAATAGCCATGGTTAACTGTTTTTTCCCAATTGGATGAAATGACCCTCGTGCTCGGTTCAGTTACATCCAAGCTTTTGACTGGGGCAGTCAGATTTCGCCCGGAAGCATTGAAGCCTGTCTGTGATGCAAATTCATACACATATTTGGCGGTAAGCCCCCAATCCAGCTTTTCCGTTCTACGATTGTAATTTAATTGGAGCTGACCATTTTTACTGGTGCTTTTGGAGGTTCTTAAAGCATAGTTTCCATTGTTCAGACTAACATCCGGGACAATGGTCTGATAACCTTTAGGATAGTATTCCTCGGTGTTATATTGTTTTGTCTGTAGGGAAAGAGCACCTTCGGCACTCAGGTGTTCGGTAATTGCATATTTTAGTTTTCCGCCCAAGAGCAGGTTCTCGGTCTGATAGGCGTATTCCTCATTGCTCAGTCGATAGAAAGGATTCGTCCACTGCTGGCCAGAAAGATTACTGCCTTTGGGAAGGTAGACATATTTTCCTGATTCATTCTTTTCGCTGAGATCGATAAAAGGTTCGACAAGTAACGTCGAATAAAGCAATCCATCCGAACGGCTGGATACGGCACTCGAAGGTGTATTGAAGAAGCTGTACTGCGTGGTTAGATCGGCTGTAATCTTGGGTGAAACCCGGTAACCAAGATTGAACAGGATGTTCTGTCTTTTGTCTGCATCGACG
This sequence comes from Sphingobacterium multivorum, assembly GCF_039511225.1. Lineage (NCBI taxonomy): Bacteria > Pseudomonadati > Bacteroidota > Sphingobacteriia > Sphingobacteriales > Sphingobacteriaceae > Sphingobacterium > Sphingobacterium multivorum. The sequence continues at coordinate 4,295,167 of NZ_CP154261.1, read as the reverse complement.
ACTGGTGAAACACCGCCTTTGTGTTGGTTTTGCGCAGATAAATAGATGTTATATTTTTCACCACTTGCTGCCGCAGATATGGAATTTGTAAAATAGCTGGTCCGACCCAATAGATTTTTGGTATTGTCCACATAGTCTTTATAGGGATGCAGATTGACCGAAAAACCATTTTCCTTGTAGTCGATCACCCGGGCACCATTGACCAATAGGAAAGATCCATCTGGGTTGACCTTGAAATGATGCTGATAGGATAGGGGAGGAAGTAATAACAGACTCGAATAACCAAGTTCGTTGTCAAGGGCGATATTCAGTTTCCCCTCCTTTTTGCCATTTTTGGTCAATACCTGAATGACTCCGCCCTCGCCGCGGGTTCCATATAAGGCCGAAGCTGCAGCTCCCTTGACAACTTCAATGCTCTCTATGTCGTTGGGATTAAAATCTGAAAGACGGAGGGCAGTGACGAAGCCATCCACCACGATCAAAGGTTCTATTTCTCCGGTCACGGACTTTGACCCACGGAGATATACCGATGCCCCGGCATTGCCCCCCGACTGGTCGATACGAAGGCCGGCGACTTTTCCGCGTAAGCTCGTGGAGGCATCAAGAGCAGGAACGGTGCCGATCAGTTCCTGGTCTACTTTGGTCAATGCGAAGGATAGTTTTTTGCGGCTTGTACCTTGAGCAACACCGGTTACCACGACTTCTTCCAGGTCTTTACTTGCTGGGCTAAGCTCAATAACAATGGGGCTTTTGTCGATAACAAGGGCTAGCGACTTGTAGTTGAGATGCGTTAGCTTGACCTTAAAAGGGAGCTTCTGTCCAGTAACAAATTGAAATTTACCCTCCCGGTCGGTTCTCACAGCATGGGTAACAGCGTCCAATTGCACAGTGACATCTTCTATAGGCTGTTTGGTAGAAGCGTCAATGATATGGCCCTCAAGGGTTGCGTTTACGATAGGTTTGGGTTTGTTCTGTGAATAAGTGGGGTGTACCCAAAAAAAGAACAATAGAAAATAGATAGAATACAGCCGTACTCCAATGTTTTTCATAGGATTTGGATTAATAGTTAAAATTAAACAAGTGCCAACGCCAATTGATTACTTGCAGGATTTCTAGGGAATGTTTCTACAGCAGAACACTGTAGCTTTTTGTTAGCGACGCATTCGCATGGATAGGATGTTGAATTGTTGATTTTTCATAAAGGATCTTAAATGTTAAAAAAGTTTAGTTGATTGAATGTAATAGTCAAATATAGGAAATAATAAATAAAGTCTATAATATTAGTAGATTATTTTTAGATCAATGGAGTTTGGCAGTTGCGATTAAATCAAGGCGGGCTTCCATTTAATGGAAGCCCGCTTTTTTTGGCATCTATGATCGCTTCTGTTTCTAGCATGGATGCTAGCGTAAACATAGCCCATGTTTGAGTAGGCCATTGCCTGGATTCTTTTCTACTTCAGCTTTTTCAATTTTACCGCTTTTATTGATGGGGGTATTACATAGCGATTCAATGGATCTTTGTTTATTCCTTCCACCTCATAATGGCTTTCGGGATTTACATTGAGCAGCATATTCGTGCTATATTGGTTTGCCTCAGTATTGAAGATCAGGGTGACGCTGCGGTCTTTTTGATCGTACTGTAATTCGGCAATTTCTCCGGCATCGGTGGTCAACCAAAGATTTTCTTTTGCCAGAAAGACACGTCCTTTGGAAGCTGTAGTCAGGGCAACCGAGACCAGCTGTTTTTCGGTTTTTAGCTTACCGCTGAAAGCCAGCCAGCCAAATTCGGGATGGTCGACAATATAGGTACCTGAATTAACAGCATAACCATAAAAACCGGTTCCATAATCACCCGAGATGCCGTCATTGGCCAGTGTGGACGGGTAAGAGTGGAATGCTCCAGGACCAAAGCCGTCTTGGGTGACATTGGCCAATGCGCCCATCATACCGGCATGTCCGATCCGTAGCAGGTAGAAATCGTCTGGATGGTCGCGGTAGGCCGTTAGGACGGGAATGGCATTGAGGGCCGAACCATAATGATGCAGCTGACGCTCAATACGGGAGAGTTTGCCACCATAAACAAAATCCCAATAACGGCGCGCACTGCCATTGTACCCCCAGTGGGGAACGGTTGGCATGTAGGCGATGATGGCATTTAGGGTGACTTGAGCCTTTTCATCGAAACCAAAAAAGCGTGACCAGAGGTATACCTCTTCCTGACCGGTAGAGTCCCAGGGCATCTCGCTTCCGAATGGATAATTGAGGGTTTTCCAATGCTCCGCTCGCTTACGCATGGCGGCTTCAAGCTTATCGGCCATAGTCGTTAATCCTTCCTTTCTGAGGTCATTGAGGATGATAAGGAAGATACTGCCTTCCATTTGACCGAACTGCGCGTAATAAGGCGCTTTTTCGACCATGGCGATACTGGTCTGGTACGCCCGTTCGAGGTACTTGTCCCAGGTTTCTTCGTTGACCAGATTGTTATAGTTGCGGGCAAGCCTGTACATCACCCAGTGTGCTGCCGCCACGTGTGGGTAATTGTAGGAGCGCCCAATGTCATCGGCTTCTTTTTTTGGCCAGGCCGCCCAGGTCTTCCAGTTGATGTCCGAACGGTAGGTTCCTGCGGGCATCGAGTCGGGTTCATAATAAAATAGGCTTTTGACAACCCCATATTTCTTGTCGCCTTCTTTATGCTGGATATGGCCATATAGCGTCTCATTGACAAAACGTTTCAATTTGGCTATTTCCTGCTGATCGGGCTGTAGTACCTGTTTCATCAAGGCGGCAAGCCAGCTTGCGGCACCGGCTTCATCGCTTAGACCCGCAAACCAGGCACTCTTATTTTGGGTGATGGGCTGCTGTTCTTCATAGTCGTAGGATATAACAGATGGTGATCGGCCAAAAAGATCTTTATCGTTTTCATACCACTGCCTGGTAGTGAGGAAATGGCCCAGATCTTGGACGACTTCTTTTTCAGATTTGATCACTTTATAGTGTATCGTCTGTGTAATGCCATCCCGGTAGTTGATGGTAAGCCGCGCACGTCCCCAATGGTTGCCCTTCACTTCGTATTCGGTCCAGTGCTGTGCTGTACTTCCTTTTTTTGTCAGGGTTAAAGCACCTTCAGGATAGACACTGACATTTTTGACCGCTTTGCTATGCTTAACAAAAAGTTTGGCGGGATTGTCCATGGGGACAACATATCCGGGCAGTCCAACAGCAACAGGCCGATTATTTTTCAGTAACTCCGATTCAATTTGCCGGATACTTGGTGCGAGGACAAATTTTAAGGCAAAGGTCTTTGATTCATGTGGCTTCAGGAGGGTAGAAGTCGGTGTATTCCATTGTTCTACGCCTTTCCAGTCAGTCTCGGCATGGGCCTTACTGTGGATCAGCCATTCATGAAATCCCTCAAAGGTAATACTTCGGGGAGTCGGGTCGGTATTGAGCGGATTGTAGGCTTCAAAGCCTGCATTTTTATAGGGCAATACCAATAGACTCGGTCCATTGCCATGTAGACGGTTGACCTGTAAATACCCTGCATCTTGGCCGATATAGGGATCGAAAAATACATTCTGTGCATGCGCCTGATCGAGATTTTTCCAGTCCATGTTGTTATTGAATGGAAGGGGGATGCCCAGCGCGCCAATTTCGATGGTATAATCAGTTGGATTTGAAATCTCAAAGCTAAGGATCAGGTCGCCATGGTCATCTTGCCAGTTGCGGATGACCTTTAAGGGGATGTTGTTGAGCGTAGGACTAATATCTGCGCTTGCCAGGTTATTTTTTGTAGGACTTAGCGCCTTCACGTGCTTACGCGCTGTAGCCGAAGAATAGGCGCTCCAGGAGCTGTCGCCCTGACGACGCAAACTGATCGTGATGTCACCGATATGAAAAAATTGATTACGGTCTCTTTTGCGCAGGAGTTCAACAGGTGTATAGTCAAAGTCTTTTTCGCTTCCGTTGGGACGAAAAGAAGATAGCGTCTGCGATGCATTGAGAATGGCTACATTGAGGTTTTTGAGGGTGAAGCTTTTGGCGCCCTCTTCTACGCCTAAAGTGGCTTGCTGCGCTTTGACTGCTTTCCATACGGGGTGTTCATCCTGCTGGCTATATACGCTGCTTGGCAACTGTGTGCATACAAGCGCAAATAGGATCCAATAGCATTTTTTAAGATTCATTTTAGATATTTTAATACTCATTATAAGACAGCTAAGGTCAATGCTCTTACAAAGATGAAGGATTGTACCCTGTATTTATGGGTAGATTTTAACCTTCAATAGCCCATTTTTAACCAGTTAGCCCTCAAAATTTGTAATGCGATGACTGAAGTTATAAATTTAATGTTAAATAGACATTTATCGTAGATTTTATTTGTTGTAAAGTCTGTTAAATGGCAATATCGTTTCTTATGTACCTGTAAACTCTTATGTACTGTAAACTCTGTGTTATCATGAAACATCATTTTTCTTTCGTTATTTTGGCAGCAATGGTTATGTCGATTACAAGGCTGGTGGCTCAGCCGTTGAAACCGTACCAACAGCCCAATGTATTGAATCCACTGCTGCCCGGATATTTTGCGGACCCGAGCATTAAGAAAATTGCCGATACATATTATATCTATGCGACTACGGATGGGAACGGTTGGGGCGCAGGTCCTTCGCAGGTGTGGAGCTCCCGGGATCTGAAGAACTGGACCATTCAACCCATGAACTGGCCCAATACACATTGGTACTGGGCGCCTGATATGACGCAGGGATACGACGGACGGTATTACCTCTATTATAGTCAGCCTGTAGAAATTTTTGGTGCAGTGGCCGACAGCCCGACGGGACCCTGGGAACCTTTGGTAGCTGGAGGCAAATCGATGATCCCTAATTATATGATTCCAGGTGTAATTACTCTGGACGGGCAAACCTTTCGGGATGATGATGGCCGCATTTATCTATTTTGGGGAACCTGGGGAATCTACCCCGATCATGGATGTGGGGTGGGGATATTCAACAGGGATATGAAAACGTTCGAAAAGACAGCATTGATCCCCAATACGGTGGCAAAGGACTTTTTTGAGGCGCCCTATATGTTTAAGCGTAAGGGCATCTATTACCTGATGTACTCCTCGGGGCATTGCGAAGATGGTACGTATCGTGTTCAGTACGTTAAAAGTAAAACCGGTCCAATGGGGCCTTTTGAATACCCGTCGACCAATCCAATATTGAGTACAAACGAGGATGGCAGTATACACGGTCCGGGACACCATAGTATTCTTGAACAGGATAATCGTTATTTCATTGTCTATCACAGGCATAACAATCCACACGCTGGGGGTGGCTTCCACCGTCAGGTTGCCATGGACGAGCTGTTCTTTACGCCTGACGGCGATATTGAGCCGGTGCGGCCCACACATGCTGGTGTACCGGATTTACTTACATCGGCGGTAGAGCCGGTAGATTTGGCTTTCGGTAAAACCGTGACGGCCTCTTCCTGGTACAATGCGGAATTTAGGCCTTCTTTTTTAGTAGACAACAACAATGGAACGCTATGGCGGGCCAAAAATAATCAGGGACCCGCCTGGGTAGCTATTGACCTGGGTAAACCAATGGATATACAGACCATAGCCATTCAGTTTGAATACCCAACGTATGCCTATCAATACCGACTTGAAACTTCTGTGGATGGTCTTGCCTGGAAAAGTTTTGTAGATCGTTTGGATAACGACCGTTGGGCAAGTCCTATTGTGGAACATGGTAAAGCTTCGGCAAGATATGTTAGATTAACCATTTTCAACACGCAATTGAATGGACTTCCAAGGGCTGTTTGGAACATGAAAGTATATGCACAACAGCTTCCACAACAGACGCTATGGTCTGCAGCACAAAAGATGCCTGTGCAGGAAGTCGCAGTGGGTAATTTGATCCATATCGATGCGGCTAATTACCAGGAAGGGCAATACGTAAAAAGTATTCAGAATAAAGGGCTACTCGGGGGCATATTCAGCACGGAACAGGCCCTGGCTGTTAAAAATTATCAGGGTAAAAAGGCATTCTTCTTTGATGGTGGGACTGCGCTGCGGTCGACATTCGCTGTGCCGCAGTCATTGGCTGCAAATGGCTCCTATAGTATAGGACTATGGGTCAATAATCCGGACATAGCGCGGTTTGAACAGCTGGTTGCCTGGTCGTCGGGGCAGCAGGATCTCAGTAAAGCGATTTTTGGTTATGGTACTGATGCCGGACGTGGGGCCATCACGCATGGCTCTTGGCCTGATATGGGGTATGCGTCGGTTCCGGACTCAAATGTGTGGCATCATATTGTATTTTCTTTTGACGGCTATCAGGAGTCTGTTTATGTGGACGGAAAGCTGCAGCGCAGGGAAAATAGGATGCTGTTTGTCAAGCCCGGGGATGTTTTTGTCCTGGGAGCTTCGGATGTACTGGACCAGCATTTTTCGGGCTATGTATCCAGTTTGCAGGTATATAATACGAGCTTGGATGAGGAGGAAGTGGTTAGGTTGGCCAATAAAGTACCTAAATCGAATTTCTTTGCGCTGCAAACTGACGATTTAAACCCCGGAAAGCTCAGTACCTTGCGGAACCAGGGAACAGCTAAGGATACTTTAGTGACGGTTGACGATGCGGTGGTCATGGTAGCGGGAAATAGACTGGCACTGAAAGGTAAAGCTTTTGAAAGTGCGGCGCTAAGGGAGATTCTTCAGCAACAGCGTTATACACTTGATTTTGATTGGTATGACGATGCTACCTGGCAGCATGCTGTGCTTGTCAATGATAAAGGAAAGAAGAGCTTTTATCGCAATGGGAAGATTGAAAAGCGCGTGTTTTCTGACAAACTGCTGCGGATAAATAAGCCTACTATCGACTTTGCTTATCCATTTCATTTCTTTCGCGCCTATGCTGGTACCGTAACATCGGACGAGGTAGACGCGAAGTTCAGTCAGTGGAAAGCGGGCCTAGCCAAGGGACTGGACGGGTATGTTCCGCAGGTGCTTTCTCCGCCGCGCCTGATCAATGCCGATCAGGTATTTGCACAGGTAGAGAAAAAGCCAGGAATGTGGTATTTATTCCGTTCTGATGGTGAGAGCTCAGGCTGGAAGCAGCAGTCTTACCATCTTTTTAAATCATCCGGACCCGGAAAATCTATCGAAGTTCTTGCGAAGGATGCCTTTGGCCATGTCAGTAAACCGGTAGTGGAAGCGATTTCGGCGCAAAAGCCGAAATTGGTGCAGCCAGCACAGGATGAAAGCTATTCAGCCAAGGATCAGGAAATTCCTTTCTGGGATGGTTATCACTACAGTGAAAAAACCGATAGTACACAGACAGCGCTTTCCTACCTAGCTGGAACCTGGAAAATCCAGTCCAAAAATACAAAATGGGGCGATGCAGATCTTCTAGCCCCGTTTGTTTTTAAAGAGCTGGAGGGCGATTTCACGCTAGAGGTTAAGGTAAGTGATGTGGTAGGCCTGGGCCGTAAAGTACGTACATCAAGTGAAGCTGGTGTCATGATTCAAAGCATGGATCGTAAGGATGCCTACATCAGCAATTGTATTTTGACGGGATGGAACCTAGGCAACCTTTCGCGGAGCATCGGTCCGCAGATTTTTCAGGAAGAGAATACAGGAACGGGCCTTAATTTTTTGCCTTACCTTCAGGTCCAAAAGGTCGGTAGTTATTTCTTTTTGCGTTGCTCGATAGATGGTGTGGATTGGAAAGATCTGCCTGGAACACCGTTTCTACGTCCCGATCTGAACGGCAAAAGACTGCGCGTCGGCCTTTACCAGATTGCCGGTAACAACCAGTTGGGCTATGGCGAATTTGAAAGACTTCGTATCTGGAAATAAAAACAGTGAGTAGATGAAAAACGGTAAGAAGGATCACTTGGAGTCGGCTATCGTCAGTGTGCCGATTAATGAGTCAGCCTCCGCCTTTCCGATCTGCTTACTGTATGATTCGGTCAGTACTTGATAGTTGATATCTAATACTTTATCCTGTATATTATAGCGTGTCATCACTTTCAGGACTTTGGTATATTGCCTCTTTTCGGCATCGTAGCCGAAAGCGAAAAGATCCAGTTCTTCCTTGATGTTGCAGCCTTTAAAATAAACATTTTTCCAGCGATGTCCTAAATTGCCAACGGGATTATACCAGATGATGGAAGAATCGAGATTTCTTCTGCCCCAGCTATCGGGAATGGGATACAGGCCCAGTTTCTTACGCTGTTCATTGTAATGAACGCCATATTTTTCGGTGATACATGTTTTGCTGAAATACGACCGGATGGAAGGATAAATGGGTAATAGAATAGCAATAAAAGATAATACGACAAATAGGTTCCGAAAAGTGGTCTTCTTCATAAGTGGTCTTTTGATGTTGCCTGGCTAGCTTCCGCTTTTTATTGTAGCTAGACAATAAAGTGCTGTTTGCTGGTTAAATATATTAAAAAAATACGGAGTGATGCGCTTCTAAAGTTGATTTTCAAAAAAAATAAAAGACTTTTTTCCATCCATACAAGTAAAATAAGGAACGATCAAAAACATTCGTTCCATCCAGCCATTCATACACTGGAATGAGGTTAAGTCGTTTCATGACTGAAATGACTAGTCACATATCTAATTTTGGTCCTAGTAGGCGTTGATCTTTAGATATTTTTCAATTGCTTGCCCGATACTGTTGGCCTCGATAAATTCAACTAATTCCTGTACCAGGTTAGAAAATTCAGGATAGTCCGCGAATGATAGCTCCCAGATATCCTTATCGGACAGTAAGTCGTGAGTGGACTTTAAACCATTGATATACTGGCTCAGCTTGGGTTGGAGGTCGTCCTGAAAAACAAGCCTTCCACTGGCGGCTTCACGAATGACCAGCAGATAAGCCGCAACACCAATGGCTAGACCCACTGGTGGTTTGCCCTGAAAGGAATACCATGGGGCGATCAGCGGAAACACACGCATTTTCATCTTGGTGGTATACTGTAAAACAATAGCATGCCAGCGGTGGGCAAGAAAGGGATTTTTAAAACGGTCGATCACCGCCCTGCCAAACTCTTCCCATGCTGCTTGCTCAATATGGGCATAATGCTGTAGTGTGGGGCCGATTTCGTTGAAAAGAATATGGCGGATATACCGGTCAAACGCAGGAACTTGGAAAAAGTCCTTCACATATTCTACAGAAGACAAAAGCGCGATGCCGCAGCATAGGGTATGGGTAGCGTTTAATAAACGTAGTTTAATCTCTTTGTACTGCTCGATGTTGGCTACAAGTTTAACTGCAGGATCAATTGCAGCAAATGAAAGTTGTTTCTTTACGGTTTCACTGTCTGTTTCTATTGCCCAGAGACAATATGGTTCGGCCATAATAGCGAGTAGGTCTTCATAGGGGAACTTGCTGCTCGAGATACTGCCTGGGACGATACGGTCGACGAGTGAATTGCAAAAGTGATTGGCCTCTTTAATCCAGCTGACAAATTCGGGGTTAAGATTTTGCCGTTCAGCTATTTTAATGATGATTTTTTTAAGTACCTGTGCATTGTCGGGAACGAGTTCCGTCGGGATAATAATAAGTCCTTTGCTTGGATCGCCGTTAAAATGACGGAATCTGGTATAGAGATAAGCAGTTACTTTAGCGGCAAAGCTTGCAGGGGGATTATCTCCGATGTCACCTTGATCTTCGACCAGACCTGCTTCTGTAGTGTTGGATAGCAGGATTTCCATCTGCGGATTTGTAGCAGTTTCCAAAATTTCTGACCAGCTTTGCTGTGCCGACAATACCCTGGAAATGGAGGCATTTACTTGCTGACGATCGACAATCTTTCCATTTGAATAACCCTGCACGCAGAGGGTATATAGCGCATCCTGTGTATTGAAAGCTGAACTGTCACCTTGGGTAGTTGATTTTACAACCAAAATTCGTCCATTAAATAGCCCTGCCTGATTCGCCCGATGGATAAAATCATCGGGTAGTCCTCTCAAAAGGGAACCTGTCCCAAACTGAATCACTTTTTCGGGTAAATCGAAAATGGAGGAGTGGGGTAGATCTATATTGTGAACAGCTATATTAATCAGATTTTCTTTAGACAGCTTCATGTGGCGTAAGATTAGATTCTAAAAATCAAAAATGATGACGCAACTATTTATGACGCGCGCATATTTATCTAAGTACAAGTCTAACGGATCTTCATCTTATTTACAAATGAAAATAATCTAGCAGCGTTTATTGGTCGATATTGTACTATTTTTGGTCGATAAGCATCCTGTCTTCGAAAGGAATAGTATGCTATTTGACCTGGCTGGGACTGACCGCAAACTTTTTCTTAAATGCAGTACTGAAATGCTGCAGCGAACAATAGCCCATTTCAAATGCGATTTCAGTAACCGGTTTTTTACCCTCGAGAAGCTGGTTTTTAGCAAGCTCTAGACGCAGGTCGGATAGATAGGAAAATGCAGTTTGATGAAATAATTCTTTAAATCCCCGCTTTAGCTTATATTCATTTATCCCGGCTATCTTTGCCAGTTCAATCAGCGAGGGAGGCGACTCGATATTGTCGACCAGATAATCGCGTGCGAATATAATCCGTTCTTTATCGTGATCATATTTGAGGTAGGTAGAGTTTGAATGTTGGATAGTATTGAAGGACTCTGCTTGCAGGACAAGTAATTCAATGGTCTTTGAAAGAAAAAATAACTTTTTGAGATCGGCAGCGTAATTACAGTTCAAAATCGAATGAATGCAGTTCAGTTGGGATAGATCGATGTTCAAATTGGCTTTGGAAAATAGGATGGGCTTACCTGCTACAATGCTATCGGCAAATCGTTTAAGAGATTCGTTTCCATTTTTTGATATGTTCAAAAAAGATTCCTTTTGAAATTGAATCACAAAGGACTTCATTTTTAATTCATCAAACATCATTTTTCCCTGCGCCTGTGTGCCATAGCTTAGATTATGCTGATTTTTTTTCAATTCAAAAGCAGCTTCCATTCCATCCTGTTGGATCGATGTACAACCTTGCAAATTAAAATGCATGCTGATCAATTCGGTATCGCCTGTCCAGTCAAGTTCAGCGGGCCTGTCGAGGTCGGCTTCAGCATACAGGATTTTGATCCCATCAAAAATCCATTGTTTTGACGATAGCTCTCCATCCGGAAGCCTGATGTTAAAGGCATGCTCTTTTAAGCCTTCACCATCGAAGTTATCGTGATCAAAGGCCATGTGAAATGGTTTATCGTCAGTTTTGAATTCGAATCCCATTGTTCCCTAATTTACTAATTTTACTCCTTTTTTTGCAAGTTTCCTCGACTGCCACGGTATAATTTTGTATGAAAGAGCTAATCAGGAACTGTAAAAATAGCATTTAAAAACGATCTGTTCTGATTTTTTACTTTTCAATACTAGCGGATGATATTTTATGTTAACTGTAATCAATGATGAAGAAGAATACCCTTATATTTTCAAAACCAACACAGTGGTTGTTCTATTCGATTTGTGCTTACTTCTTAGTGAATGGCGCACAGCTTTGGGAGACAGCACTGATGGTGCCGGCATGGACAGCGGCACCTCCCGCTTCATTGCTTATTTTTCAGAAGCCTTACGCTTTGGATTTTAAGTTATTTTGGATTGTTATGCACAGTCTACATGAAATCATCTTTCTTGGTGCCTTATGTTATAATTGGAAAATTAAAGCGCGCCGAGATTTGATGCTCGTGCTGTTTTTGGCCCATTTGGCCCTTCGAATCTGGACCCTGATCTACTTTGCGCCCACCCTGATGGAATTTCAGCGATTGCCCTACAGCGATACCGTGGATCTGATCCTGAAAGAGAAAGCCATGCAGTGGCGCAATCTCAATATTGTGCGTGTGGTCCTATTTTTTATGCTCAACTTTTTACTGATCTGCGGATTAAAAATAAAAGATAACAGCAATGAATAAAAATGCAATTATAATACGTGTCGGAGCCGTCGGAGCTATACCGCTTAAAAATATCAGACAGCAGCCTCTTCTTCCTGTAACCGATTAGTTTGTTGTCTTTTGATATCTTTGATGCCTTTACTCCCCAACCATTCCATAAAATGATCGGGATTGTCCGGTATAAAATGGATTACCTGACCATTTTTAAGAAGTAAAGAAAATATACCGCAATTAGCGATGAATTTAATGATTTCATCAGAACGATGTTTCAATAGTGAAAAATATTCCATTAAGTTTGGTTCGTTTTTTTCTTTAAAAAATAGGCTGGGTAAGATTACCCAAAATATGCGTTAAATGGTTAATTCAATCGATTGCATAAATCAATTCAAAGATGTGAAATATAGTTGATATTTCTTCAAAAGATGAAAAATTTTGAGGAATTATTTTTTGCGTTAAATTGTTTTTCGTAGCGTGCTGATCGCTGCATTTTTATAAGCCTTCCCGAAAGGCTTTTCCCATAGATTTGCTGTTTTCGTTCGAAAGGTTGGCTTTGAATCTTTAGCTAAAATCAATTGGAGATGTCCTTGATAACAGGTTTTAAACATTTTTACCCTTCTTTTAAATATTCGTTGCAAAGCGATCTTACCGAAACTTCTAGCTTTGTTTTATAACCAATTGGCGAATAGCTGGCTCATTCGAATGACTGATCCGACAAAGGGAATAACGAATAACCAATTTGTATAAATAAATAACCAAGTACTCGCCTCTCGGGGCAAAAAGACATTTATCTCAAAAAAGATTATGAACAGAAATTATGTGTCTTCTTTCTTTTGTTTTCCTAAAGAAAGGAATAGGAAAGTGAAGTGGTTGTTAATGGCTTCCATGTTAATGTCCATTGGACGACTGTCTGCTCAAGAAAAGGTGATCCATGGAAAGATCATAAGTGATCAAGGAAAACCCATTATCGGGGCGTCGATCAAAGTAAAGAATAAAACCCTCAGTACTTCAACCAATGAGAAAGGCGAATTTGTACTCAAGCTCAATCCGGGTGAAATCCTAATTGTATCCAATGTGGGTTATAATCAGGCAGAATATGTAATCGGTAATTCTTCGGAAATTAGTATCCCGCTTGTTGCCGCAGAAATTGCGGTGGATGAAGTGGTTGTTGTGGGCTATGGCAAACAGAAAAAGGTGGATCTGACCTCTTCAATCGCTGTTGTGGACACCAAAGATCTGGTGAAAGTACCTGGAGGTACAATTGCTACGCTTCAGAGTGCCGTGCCTGGAGTGCAGGTAACCAATGGCGCTATCCGTATCCGTGGCGTTGGATCCATTAACGGAACCGATCCGCTCTATGTCGTGGATGGGATGATCGGCGGAGCTATGCCGGATGAAAATAATATTGCCAGTATTCAGGTTTTGAAAGATGCCGCATCAAGTGCCATCTATGGTTCCCGTGGGGCCAATGGCGTTATTTTGGTCACCACAAAACGGGGTAAAGCCGGAGAGGTGAAGCTCGATTATAATGCCTTCGCCGGCATCAAAAATATTTCCCATAATATACCTCTGCTGAACGGACAGCAACTGGCCGAATTGATTAATGAGGAAATGTACAATAAGGATCCTTCACGCAAAGATTATCTGGCCGCGCTGTCTAAACCCTCCGACATCGGGCAGGGGTATAATATGATGGACGAATTGCTGCAGACGGGCAATTATCAACGGCATAATCTCTCGGTTTCCGGCGGATCTCAAAACGCCAATTTTCGGCTTAGCGGTATCTATGCGACAGACAAATCCATTATTATTCAAGATAAAAATAAGTATTATGGCGCCCAATTTATCTCTGATTTTACCAAAGGAAAACTCAAGATAGGCGAAACCCTTTCCTTAGGTTACACCCGCCGCAACTGGAGCGACAAAAATATCATCGATGCGCAAAAGTGGTCCTCGACATTACCGCTCTACGATGCCAACAGCAGCACTGGTTTTGCCGGAGCTGGCAATGGAACGGATGTGCAGAGTGCATTGGCAAATGCATACCTCAATAAAAACGTCAATGACAACTTTTCGGTAAACGGCAATGCGTGGGCTACTTATGAGATCATCAAAGGACTGGTATATAAATTTAACATGGGCATTGATCTTAGCCGCATACGCAATGAAGGCTATATTGGTAATTACTCCGTTGGTCAATATCAGAACCATAATCCGGATGAACTTAATATTTCCAGCAGTCAGAATAACCGCTGGTTGTTTGAAAACACGCTGACTTATGAAAACAGCTTTGGTAAGCATGCGATTTCGGCTTTGGCGGGAATCACTTCAGAAGAATCCCGCTATAATGCTGTCAATGCTGGGGCCCGCGGTTTGCCGAGTCCGGATGTTTTGATCCTTAATTCGGCATCCCTGGCGAGTTCCCGTCTTGTGGGGTCAGGTGTGGGACAGTCGGCCATGTATTCCATGCTGGGGCGTATCAACTATAATTATGACAATCGTTACCTGTTGACCTTTAACATGCGGCGGGATGGATCGGCCAATTTCAGTAATCAATACCGCTATGGAAATTTCCCTTCGGTATCTGCAGGCTGGCGCATCAGCCAGGAATCCTTTATGAGAGCGTTTCCTGCAATCAGCGAATTGAAGCTCCGGGCTAGTTACGGGCTTCTGGGTAATTCGGATATTGCACAATATCAGTATCAACGGACGGTTAGTTTCGACCATGTCTGGTATTACCTGAACAATGTGATGGTCACGGGGGCCCTGCCACAGACTCCCTCGAATCCGAATGTAAAATGGGAAAGTCAGTATTCAACTGATCTTGGTCTCGATCTGGAGCTTTTTGATCATAAATTGGCTTTGACAGTTGATTACTATAATAAAAAGACCGAGGACATGCTGATCAATGTACCCATTTCATTTACCGCAGGCTATGGTAACAACTTTCCCGTGCTGAATGCCGGTAGCATACGGAATCGGGGCTGGGATATCCTGGCTTCCTACAAAGATCAGGTCGGTAATTTTGGCTATCGTATCGGCGCCAATATTTCATTTGTGAAAAACCGCGTGCTGAGTCTGGGCAACAATAATGAAATTTTATGGGGAAGTATCTCTCCTGGGGGTGAAAACGTCACAAGAACAGCAGTTGGTCGTTCGGTAGGGGAATTTTGGGGCTACACCACCAACGGTTTATATACCAGTCAGGCACAATTGGATGCTGATAAAGCTTTTGCACCCCATGCAGCATTGGGCGATGTACGCTTCAATGACCGAAATGGCGACAAGGTCTTAAATGATCAGGATAAGGACTTCTTGGGAAGCCCGATACCTGATTTTAGCTATGGTTTCAATGCTGACGTTAACTACCAGAGTGCTATTGGTACCTTTGACCTATCGATGATGTGGCAAGGAAGTCAAGGAAACGATATCTACAACAATAGCCGATACTGGGGCGAGGGGATGTACCATTACTACAATAATTTTGCGTCAACACTTGATCGCTACCGCGCAGAAGAACTTGTCTTCAAAAATCCCATATCCGGTGAAACGACCATCTATCCCAAAAATACAGATACCGATATTCCACGTGCTGTACTCGGCGACCCGAATCAAAATTTAAGGGCATCCAACAGGTTTGTGGAGGATGGTTCTTATCTGCGGCTCAAAGTCGTCAACATTGGTTACAGTTTTTCAAGTCCTAGACTTGAACGTTGGAAGATCGACCGACTGCGGTTTTACGTAGGCGCAAAAAACCTACTGACCTTTACCAAGTATTCAGGTTATGATCCCGAAGTGGGCTCGGGCGATACACGCTCCAATCTAAGCCGTGGTATCGATGGGCAAACGCCTTGGGGGTTGAGCTTTCCAAATTCAAGAGAGTATTTTATGGGTATTCAATTTACATTCTAATCCCTTATTGACATCATGAATAGAAAATATATAAAACTCGCAGCTGCTGCATTGCTGATACAGTTTTCAAGCTGCAAACCGAATCTGGATCTCTCCAACCCGCAGGAATTGTCGACAGACACCTATTATAAAACAGCAGATCAATTGGAAAATTCGGTCATACCGGCCTACCAAGCGTTAATCGGCCGCACACAGGGTGGATATGCGCGCAGTTTGTATTTCGAGCTCTTGGCTCCTGGGGATGATTATAATCATACCTTCAAATGGGAACCCATGTATCAGGATACCTACAATACCCCTGCGAGCGATGGGATGGCAGCCCAGACCTGGAGAGATTTTTGGAACGGGGTGTTTGCGGCTAATTTAGCCATCGATCGGATTCAGAAGTTTGAAGGCGAAATAGATCAAAATAGAAAGAATAGACTCTTGGGGGAAGCGTATTTTTTGAGAGCGCTGAACTATTTGCACCTGAGCATGTTGTTTGGCGAAACCATTCCGCTGATCAATAAACCTGTCGAGACCAACGAAGATTACTATCCCGGCAATGCACAGGCGGGGGCCGTATATGCCCTAATCGTGGATGGCTTTAAGAGGGCCTCGGAATTGTTGCCAACGCGGGCAGCACTCTATGCCGACAGTAAAATGATCGGTCGGGCAACCAAAGGTGCAGCACAGGCTTACTTGGCTAAAACCTACCTGTACAAACCGATTTTGGCAAAAGGACAGGCAGCGGATTTTGCAAATGCCGAGATTCAATTGAAAAGCGTTATTGATAGCAAGGAATATCAGTTGATGTCCGCATACAGCGATAATTTTTTGGAAAAGAAAGAGAATAATCAAGAATCGGTTTTCGAAGTGCAACTTTACAATGGCCCGGGTTGGCTAGGGGACGATATATCGAGTTCATGGCGGTGGCAGGAAATCGGAATGTTTGACGGAACGGGTGGTGCCTGGTGGAATCTGGCGCCCAATAAAATGGCACATGATGAATTTGAAGAAGGAGATCCCCGGAAATATATGACGCTTTGGTGCGAGAATGGTGCAAAGTTTACGCAGCTGGACGGTAAGGTCACGACCTATACGGACTGGATGAAAAACCTGGCGACCAATAAAGATTTCTTTGGTACCCGGAAATATTGTCCGGATGTTCAGATCGCTGACTTTGATAATGGCAACAATGATCGTATTTTTCGCTATAGCGATGTGCTGCTGCTTTATGCGGAATGTCTCAATGAACGTGGCGATATCGCCGGAGCGAAACAATACATCAACCTGGTGCGTAAGCGCGCCAATAATATCGTTCCGGATGAGCAGCCACACCTATGGTATCAAAAATCCAATGGAACAATTCCTGATGTAGATGGATTGATCGCCCAGGGATTAGTAAAAAACGGCGTTCCTTTAAATACGATCAAAAATATTATCGTGCATGAGCGATTTGTTGAATTTTTGGGTGAATATCAACGTTATTTTGACCTGTTACGGTGGGGGATGGCCAATCCAAGCTGGCTGGAACCTTTAAAAAAAGGCGGCTGGTCTACCAAAGCAATGTTCTATCCTTTTCCACAGTCGGAATTGGACAACAATAAAAATTTGAAAGGCAATGATATGAACAATTGATCTGGGAAAATAAATGTTTTTATTTATTCATAGTTAGTGTTAGGTGGAGGTGTCCTTTTTAGGGCGCCTTTTTTGGTTCAACTGATCAAAAAGAATCCTGTGTCGATATTGTACTAGTATTGATCGATTATGTAGTTTCTTTCCTGATCCAATACAGGTATTTTTGGTATTCAAGTAGATAACAAATTATAAACCGGATGCCTTTGTCGTGCTATTTGTGTCGAGGCATTCTGATCGAAGATCATTGTATAATGGACAGAAGAACAGCAATTAAGTTTCTCGGTGCAACTATTCCGACGCTTTTCCTTGGCAAATTTAGCGCTGCACACACCTATTTGGGAAGAGTACCTTTTCATCCCGACTGGCGCTCACTTGAAAATTATCAGGTACCTAATTGGTTTAGGGATGCCAAATTTGGTATATGGGCACATTGGGGGCCACAGTGTCAGCCGGAAAGGGGCGACTGGTATGCACGCGGTATGTATCAGGAAGGATCCGATCAATACCAGTATCATCTCGAAAAATATGGACATCCTTCCGTTTTTGGTTTCAAGGATGTGATCCATCAATGGAAAGCCGAAAATTGGAATCCGGAAGAGCTGATGGACCTCTATAAAAATGCCGGTGCCCAGTATTTCATGGCCCTAGCCAATCATCATGATAATCTGGATCTTTTCCGCAGTAGCCACCATCAATGGAATAGCGTCAATGTTGGCCCCAAAAAAGATATTGTAGGCGGCTGGGAGCGTGCTGCCAAAAAACGAGGACTCAAATTTGGTGTGAGCGTTCACGCAGCCCATGCCTGGACCTGGTATGAGACAGCGCAACGAAGTGATAAAGCCGGAAAGTTTGCCGGAATACCATACGATGGGAAGCTGACAAAGAAAGATGGCGTCGGAAAATGGTGGGCAGATTACGATCCACAGGAGCTCTACGCTCAGGATCATGAGCCTAGTTTAGATAGCAAAGACGACAACACGGTTCATCGGCAGTGGCATTGGGATGTCGCCTCCGGCGTGAGCGTACCGCATAAAGCGTACTGTGAAAATTTTAAAGCGCGCACCCTGGAACTGATGTATAACTACAAGCCCGACATGGTTTACTTCGACGATACGGTACTGCCGCTTTATCCAATCAGCAATGTTGGACTGGAGATCGCGGCCGACTTTTATAATAAAAGTATGCAGGCAAACAAAGGCAAGGTTGATGTGGTCATCAACGGTAAAATCCTGAATGAACAGCAACGGAAATGCTTGGTATGGGATATCGAACGGGGACAGAGCAATACCATTGAACCGCAGCCCTGGCAGACCTGCACTTGCATAGGTTCCTGGCATTATGATCGCCGGATTTATGAGAATAATCAGTATAAATCGGCCAAAACCGTCATTCACATGTTGATTGATGTAGTTAGTAAAAATGGTAATTTACTATTGAGCGTACCCTTGCGCGGCGATGGTTCTATCGACGATAGGGCGAAGGAAGTGGTACAAGGCATAGGAAGCTGGATGGCCATACACAAAGAAGCCATTATTGGAACGCGTCCTTGGCGCATTTTTGGTGAGGGACCCGCACAAGAGGAAGCTCCTACATTGCATGTGCAGGGCTTCAATGAAGGAAAAGGTAAAGCTTTTACCGGCGATGATGTCCGTTTTACGACAAAGGGAAATACAGTGTATGCCTTTATTATGGGAACAACGACTGGAACGCAGATTACAATCAAGTCATTGGGCCGTTCGACAGGCCATACGCGAAAGGTCAGTCAGGTAGAGCTGCTCGGAACGGATGATCGGATTTCCTTTCGACAACTCGACAATGCCCTGCAAGTATCGCTACCCGACGACTTCGTTCAAAACAATATTGCGACAGTATTAAAAATTACCTGATAACATCATCTTTTTGAGCTGCTAATGAGGTGTTGTGCTTTGGATAAAATGTCCAGAATAGTATCTCGGGGGATAGCAAGGCAAGCTGTATGACTAAAGCGTGCAATATTGAGTCCTATAAAATTGCCTTCGCTGTCGATGATCGGACTTCCGCATTCGTCGGCATGAATGCGGGAATCGTGGAGAAATACACGTGGAAAATTATCCCTGCGCGTTGATTTTCCTTTGGGAATGTGATTGGCGGGATGTGGGTTTTGCTGCACTGCCCATTTGGACAGAATGACCTGGGTATGTAGTGCCGTCACCCCGCGACGGAATTGAACTGCTAGTGTATCGCCTGCAGAAAATTGCTGCATGGCAGCATTGATTTTGAGGGCACTTGCAACATCCTGGCCGTTTAATGCCATGATTTGATCTCCAATACGAAGTCCAGCCCGTCCTGCAGCACCCATACTGTCCACTTTTGTTAAGGTTGGAAGACCTGCAATCTCCTGCATCTGCGCATCGAACGTGCCCGGAATAGGTATGCGTGGAAAGGTTCGCGGCGGCATGCCTAGGACACCGCTTTTACGTTTAGTGTCTGCAAGCAGCGACCACAGCTTTATACCAAGTAAAGAATCAGGAATGGCTAGTCCCGTGTTCGCCGATACAGTGATTGCCGGAAATTTATGATCACTTATAAGTGCGATCAGGTCGTTTTCTTCATCTCTAAGCAGGATCTTCAAAGCATAGGTGCTGTTGTGAAATTTGGCCATTGGCGCTGCGCCAATCTGGCTACTCTTGGATACTATCACCTGCTCGTTGTTTGCCAGATTAAATGCGGTGCCTAATATATGCATGCTATCTCCCTGCAATGTACTGTGGATAGGGATAGACTGAACATTTGTTTTGGGGTCTTGTGTCGGCTTTTTGATTGCGAATACCACGAGGTTTTTCGCTAAGGGATCGCTACCGATTGAATCAGTAGCAGTGGGGTAACTGTTTATTGCAACCGGATGGGTCAGCGAGCTCCAATAGATGCGATAGCTGTTTATAGGTACTTCAAAATTGATGCCCTCCGCAGCATCGATACGACTATGTAGGCCAATTACGCGGCCTAAGGTGTCAAATAATGGACCGCCGGAATCACCGGGCTCCATAATACTGCTACTTTGAATAAAACCGTAGTCATCCATTTTTTTTAGAATGCGGCCAGTGCGGAGAAAAGGGATGTTGAAGGGCAGGGTTTCGGGATAGGATAATCCAAAGCAGGGTTGCTTTTCGGCGATGGATGACGACCAGCCCATTTCAGCAAAGGGCCAAGGACCTTCGCCCTGCATCTTCATCATCGCAATATCGGGCAGGTTGCTCTGTTGGTCGACGACCAGTCGTCCGAGCGCTTTGGCAACACCCTGCTTGCCATCAGGAAAAATCACCCGATAAAAATTGCCCGGCTTGGTGGAATGCGCCACCGTAAGGATCGTTCCATCCGAGCGCACGATGACTCCACTGAAAGGCGCACTGTTTTGCTGACTGCTCGCACTGTCTATGCCGAACATTTTTATGGAAGCCGCTAGCGCTCGGTCAATAAAAGATCTCGGTATCTCGCGGTCAGCGGTCTGCTTATGCTGCGCTAAGCAGTAATTGAAGCCTGTGATCAAGCACAAAATTGTCCAGATAATGAGGTATCGGAGAAAGGTGCTTTCAGAAATTTTGTTGGAGCAAGGTGTCATAGGGCAAATAGGTTGATTTATTGGATTAGGTTTTGCTTTAAAAAGCGACAGCTCAAAGGTAGGGCATTTGTCAACGAAAAAACAAGGGTAGGGAAACAGTTCTGAATAAATTACTGACCTGAGCTTGTTTTTTATGTGCTTGGCTGAAAAATTTATGGCTTGATGAGGTAAATGGTGAAAATTAATTTAGTTATCTTTAACCACGAAAAGATGAACTGCTAGCTAAACCGATCTACCAATGAACTATACGAGCGAAAAAGAGCTGCTTGAAGATTTCCTCAACGGGGAGGAGCAGGCTTGTGCGCATGTATACAACCGTTATTTTAGTCGCATTTGTTTATACGCATCGAGCTTTGTGGATGAAAGCAAAGAAGCGGAAGATATTGCCGAGGAGGGATTTCTCCGCTTATGGCAGAGCAGACGGCGTTTTGAAAGTTTATCACATCTGAAGGCGGCGCTTTATCAGGCTACGCGTCATGTAGGCATCAATCACCAGACCGCTCGGCAGCGAAGATTGAATCGAGTCGATAGTTATGTGGCACAACAGGAACAGAATCAAAAATCTTATCTGCATGAAATTGTGTATAGCGAAGCCATGGCCGAACTCTACGAAGCCATTCAGAAGCTGCCACCCAAAGCACGTGAAATTATACAGCTGAGCTACCTCGAAGGCAACAGCAATCAGGAAATTGCGGATCTATTGCAACTAAATATTCAAACAGTAAAAAATCAAAAGTTACGTGCCCTAGGCCTGCTACGCCAACATTTAAAACGCGATTCCTTTAATTATCTACTCTCATTGATCGTCCTTTTTGGAAAAATTTAATTTTTTTTAATTGTCTTTGGTACTTTTTTAAATCGGCGTGGTATCTATAGATGAAATAGCGTAAAATGGACCCTAAAGAAGAAGAAAAACTTATCCGTATCAGTTCGCTTGTCCTCCGTGAAATGCGGGGAACGCTCAGCGGCGAAGACCGTCTTTTTTTGGAACGCTGGCTGCAAGAATCCGTGATGAACAAACAGATTTATTGGCGTTGCCTGGATGAGGAGCAGCAGCGTGAGGCTTATGCCAGTCTACAGCATTTTGAAAAGCAACGTAATTTTGAGTCGATAAAAGCTAAGCTTTCCTTTCGTTCTTCAACCAAAAGGTCTGGGCTGCTGCAGCGTCTATGGCCTTATGTTGCTGCCGCTAGTGTGCTGTTAGCACTTTCGGTTGTGTGGTATTGGAATCAGGATAACAGCCGGCCGGTTCAAACCCAATTTGAGGCTGTAAATGACCGCCTTCCGGCTTCCCATCGGGCGATTATAACACTCTCAGATGGTAGACAATATGCTTTGGATAGGGGCGAAAAGCAAGTCGTGATCGATGGCGGAGGTATACGTTATAACGATGGTCATGAAGTGGCGTCGATCGATGCAGCGGTATCTGCCCGGATAGAAACTCCGCGTGGTGGTACCTACGAGGTCACTTTGCCCGATGGCACTCAGGTGAAGCTAAATGCTGGGACTACACTTGCTTATCCGACGGTATTCGCGAAAGACAGACGCGAGGTCAGTCTCCAGGGCGAGGCCTATTTTGAAGTTGCAAAACGCAAAGATCAACCTTTTATTGTGCACACCAAAAATCAACAGGTGCAGGTGCTTGGAACGCATTTTAATATCAATGCCTATCCGACAGCAGCACAGACAAAAACAACCTTGCTGGAGGGAAAAGTACAGGTAAAAGAATTGATCAAAGGCCAAAAAGTAACCTTGCTCCCCGGCGATCAGTCGGTCAATGCCGGAACGCAGCTTACCAAGCATCCGGTCAACATAGCGCAGGAAATGGCTTGGGTATATGGCAAATTCAACTTTGACGGAAAATCACTTCGGCAAGTCATGGATGAACTGTCTCAATGGTATGCGGTTGATGTGGTTTATAAGGGCGATGTACCCGATGTTTCCTTCTTCGGGGGAACATTCAGAACGAGCAAGTTATCAACGATCCTAAAAATATTAAAAGACCAGGACCTGTCCTATCATTTGACGGACGATGGGAAACTCATCATTGAAAAAAATAATCCTAAAGCACAGAAAGGAGGGCAGTAAAGAACGTAAAATTATACTTGACCAAACGATATGAATTAACAAATTGGGCAGTGGATCTTGTCATCTATGCAATCGATCCTGCAATCTAACCTAACTAAACGAACTAGAATTAATGAAATTAAGTTGTTTTTCACAAGCGACCAGACCCTTTTTATGGCTCATTTTGGCTGTCTTGCTACAGCTGGGTCATAAGGTAAATGGGCAAACCGTAACCTATGCCGGGCGCAATGTTCCACTGATGGATGTGCTGCAGGTGGTCAAAATTCAGACGAACTATGAAGTGCTCGGAGCCAAAAAGATATTGGAGTCGGCGAAGCCAATTTCAATTAAAGCGGACAAAATGCCGCTTAAATTATTTCTTGATAAAATTTTAAGTCCGCAGGAAATCGGCTACACGATTGAATCGAAGACGATTTTCCTGGAAAAAAAAACAAGTCCACGGAAATCCGAGCCCAAAAACCTCCCCCCGGTAGAAAAATCATCCCAAAAACAGATTCGCGGACAAGTCCTTGGGAGAGACCGTACGCCGCTTTCCGACGTGAACATTTCACAGTTGGGCAATACCATCGCAGTGGCCGATAAAGAGGGACGTTTTTCTTTTGTCGGTACAATGCAACCGCTTACATTAAGTCGGGTGGGCTATAAAAACTACACGCTCGCCTTGGTCGAAAACAAAGATGAGTATAGTGTAGTGATGGAAGAAGAAGCGAATGCACTAGAGCAGGTCGTTGTTACCGGTTATCAGATACTAAAAAAAGATTCCTATACCGGAACTGCTATTACCAAAAGTGGCGATGAACTACGGCAGGTCAATCCGCAGAATGTGCTGCAGGCCATGCAAGTGTTCGATCCATCATTTAAATTGCTCGACAACAATCTTGCTGGATCCAATCCCAATGCTTTGCCAAATATCAATGTGCGTGGATCTTCTTCATTGCCCACCGGAGGGAATGAAGTGCTGCGAAGGGATAATATCACGACCACAATCAATATGCCGGCCTTTATATTAAATGGTTTCGAAGTAAGTGTACAGAAGGTGCTCGACCTGGATATGACCCGCATTGAAAGTGTCACGATCTTGAAAGATGCTGCTGCAACCGCCATATATGGTTCGAGAGCAGCCAACGGTGTGATGGTCATTACGACTAAAATGCCCAAGGACGGTAAATTGCAGTTGACTTATACGCATGAGAGCAATGTGAATATGCCCGACCTGACCGGATATGATGTTTTGCATGCTGCTGATAAATTGGCTTATGAGAAGCTGGTCGGGCTGTATGATGCCACGATTCAGCGGCAGCCACAGGATGCCTTGGATGAACTGTATTATCAAAAGCTGGCCAATGTCCTTGGCGGTGTGGATACCTATTGGCTGTCACAGCCTGTACGGACTGCGGTCGGGCAAAAGCATGGCCTTTATCTGGAAGGTGGTTCGGAGACGTTTCGTTATGGCGTGGACATGCGTTATCAGACCAGGCCCGGTGTGATGAAAGGATCGGGAAGAAATCAATATTCGGGCGGATTAAACTTTAGCTATAACCTCAAAGGTAAATTTAGATTTCAGAACGAGCTTGCCGTAACAGTGGTCGATGGACGTGAATCTCCCTATGGAAATTTTGCAGATTATGTCAGAATGAATCCTTATTACCGCATGACAGATGATCAAGGAAATATAATACAGGAGGCCGATGTATGGACAAGGGTAGCAAATTCGGGAAGTGCACAACGGGAATATGTCTTGAATCCACTTTACAATGCGACGTTGAATAGTTTCAATAAACTGGGATATACCGAATTGCTGAACAATTTCTCCGGTGATTTTGACCTCAGCAATGGACTGCGCCTGCGGGGGCAGGTGAGTTTGTTGAAACGCTTGAATACCGATGATAATTTCCGCTCGCCCTTAGCCAATGATTTTTATTTCTATCCTACAGCACAAACAGATGAAAAGGGTAGTTATACCAGCTATACAAATAATGAATTGTATTGGGATGCAAACATACGGCTCAATTGGATGCGTACGATTGATCTACATAGCTTCAATGTGGTCGGGGGAACCAATATCCGGACGGAAAGCTATGATGAGCGTTCTTTCAAAGCGATAGGCTTTCCGAATGACCGATTTACCAGTGTGGGATTTGCCAAAGGATATGCTGAGAATGCGAGTCCTTCGAGTAGCTTGGGTGCCTCCAGGCTATTTGGTGCCTTTCTCAGTGCTAATTATTCGTATGATAACCGTTATCTGATGGATGCTACCGTCCGTATTGATGGCTCTTCCAAATTTGGGTCCAACAAGCGTACTGCTCCATTTTGGTCGACAGGAATCGGCTGGAATATGCATAAGGAAAAATGGTTTGCCAACAATGTGGTCAGCCAGTTGCGGCTCCGTGCTACGATAGGACTGACGGGGTCTGTACAGTTCGATCCTTACATGTCGCGGACAACCTATAGTTATGATAAGAGCAATTGGTATTCCTCAGGGTTGGGAAGTACGGTCCGTAATTATGGTAATGAAAACCTGACCTGGCAGAAGACCCAGAGTACCGATGTCGGTCTTGATCTTGGACTTTGGCACGATCGTCTGACACTTTCGCCACGCTACTACCATAAGATTACCCGAGATATTTTGGCCGATATCAACTTGGCACCGTCTACGGGATTCAGCTCTTATAAAGAGAATCTGGGCGATCTTGAAAACAAAGGATTTGAACTCAACGCTAATTGGATTGCCCTTAAAAAAGAAAAATGGACGCTGAGTCTATTGGCAAATTTGGTACGGAACAGAAATAAAATCGTACGTATTTCAAATGCACTGAAGAGCTACAACGAACGCGTCGATGAAGCACAGCAGGGGAGTGATTTAATGGCCGTACCCTTGCTTCGCTATAAAGAAGGTCAGTCGTTGGACGCCATATATGCCGTCCCTTCCTTGGGGATAGATCCGGAAAACGGCAAGGAAGTGTATATCAAAAAAGATGGCACATTGTCGTATGACTGGGATGCACGGGATATTGATGTCGTCGGAGTGGCCACACCAAAAATGGAAGGATTTTTCGGCGGGACACTACGCTATAAGCAATTTATGATGGTCGCTTATTTCCAGACGCGGATAGGAGGTAAAACCTATAATCAAACCTTGGTAGACCGTGTCGAAAATGCCGACCCGCGCTATAATGTGGACAGTAGAGTCCTGGAGGAAAAATGGAAAAATCCTGGCGATGTGACCTTTTACAAAAGCATACAGGATCTGGGGCAAACGCGGGTATCCTCGCGTTTTATCATGCCTGACAATTTATTTGCCCTGCAGTCACTGAATCTTTCGTACGATGCTGGAAAAGCGCTGTCGAAAAAATTGGCGCTGTCGAGCCTGCGTGTTGGACTTGTTGCAAATGATATTTTTCGTTGGTCTTCGGTGAAAGTAGAACGCGGAATTACGTATCCATTTGCCCGCAGTGTGACTTTTACCCTACAGGCAGGATTATAAAAGATGGTAAGTATCATCCTACGGATGGAAAAAATATGTACAGATGAAGAAGTTAACTATAGTTTTAATACTGTTCACAGCCCTGAGTACGCTTTCTTGCTCCAAGTGGCTGGATATACAACCTGAAAGCGAAATCGACAAGTCGGTCCTCTTTTCTACCGAGGACGGTTTCAAGGAAGCCCTGATCGGCGTATATACGCGATGTGCTAAAGATGATCTTTATGGCAAGGAGCTGACCATCGGAACGCCAGAAGTGCTTGCGCAGAACTATGCGCTGTCAAGTAATGATCCCTTGCGTTATCAACAGACCAAATTGTTTAAATACAATGATGGTAACTTTATTGGTCGAAAGGACAATATCTGGAAGGGTTTATACAATGGTATTGTCAATGCCAATCTGATACTTGGTGAAATTGACCGTAAAAAGCAGTTATTTACGGGAAGCAACTATCAATTGATCAAAGGGGAGTCGCTGGCTTTGAGAGCCTACCTACATTTTGATGCTTTACGCCTATTTGGTCCGGCTCCGATTGTGAATGACAAAATTGAAGCCATTCCCTATGTAACGACCTATTCCAATAAATCCACTAAACTGTCCACGGTGTCACAACTTCTGGATTCGGTGATCCGAGATCTGGAAGACGCTAAAGAATTGCTCAAGGTTGATCCCATCCGCCTGAAATCCTACGTGATTGGTTATCCTACCGTCGGAGACACCTTGAAAAATTCAGAACTGCAAAACAAGAGTCTCTTTTTACAAAACAGAAGGCACCGGCTCAACTATTATGCCGTGTGTGGGCTGCTAGCGCGTACCTATCTCTATAGTGGAGATAAAGTAAAGGCATTGCTGAACGCACGTGAAGTGATCGATGTCAAAAAAATTCCATGGACCAATGCCACGGATTTCCTTGCCGTCGATGCGGATAAAAAAGATCGGATTTTCTATAAAGAGCTATTGTTTGCCTGGTACATCCCAGGCATGAACAGCACCTATAACAACGACTGGTTCCAGGATAACAACAGCGCGATTTATCTAGATCAGGATGAAGCAAAAACCATTTACGAGGTTGCAGGAGCCGGTGGCGGTGACATGCGCTATACGCAATGGTTTGGAACGGTAAGTGTTGGGAATTCCTTTATATCATCTATTCACAAATATCGAAGGAATACACTGGGCGACAGTTTTGCAGCCAATCTGCATTATTTGGTCGCGCCTGCGATCCGCTTGTCAGAAATCTATTATATCGCTGCTGAATGTAGCTACGAGACATCTCCCGCTCAGGCTGCAGCATGGCTCGATGAAGTACGTGAACATCGCGGCATTGGTCAGAAAGTAGATATATCAACCGATTCCAAACTTCGAAACGAACTTCTTAAGGAATACCGTAAGGAAATGTTTGCCGAAGGGCAATTGTTTTTTGCCTATAAGCGGCTCAATGTACCAATTGTCGGACAGCAAGGCACCACAATTCCAGCCAGTCAACAAATTTATGTTTGGCCGCTGCCTGATGATGAAATAATTTATGGACAACGGTAAATAGTAACCAAAATGAAAAAAAATATTTTATTACTTCTGCTACTGCCGCTGCTGCTACTGTGGTCTTGTAAAAAGGCGGTTTTAACGACTTACGATAGGTCGGCTAATGTTTATTTCGATCTGAGCGACACGGATCGGGATAGCATTGTATACACCTTTGCCTATGATATGACCAAGGCACAGGATACCGTTTTTGTTCCTGTCAAAGTGATGGGATACCGTGATCAGCAAGCGCGACAATACGAGGCTTTCGTGGAAAAGGATTCATCAACGGCCCGTGCTGATCTGCATTATGAACAGTTGAAACCGGCCTATACCATAGAAAGTGATGCAGGCCGGGCACAGTTGCCCATTATCGTACACAATATCAGCGAACTTGAAAATCAATCTGTATCACTGCTCATAAAACTAAAGGCAAGCGATGACTTTGGTGTTGAAAATCCAGCCTTGATACGCGCGCGCATCATAATTTCTGCCCGATTGGAGCAACCGGCCTGGTGGACCATGTGGCTTGATAATTATTCGCGGGTAAAACATCAGCTCTTCTTGATTGTGACTGAACAGCGCTCACTTTCTACAGTCGGACTTGATGCACCCAAGAATCTCTACTTTGTCAATCTCCTGCTGATGATGCTCAATGATCCTTTTAAATGGGTGAAAGATCACCCGGAAAAGAATTATGTGCTGAGCAGTAAAGACGACGGACAGACCTATCAGTTCTATCACGTGGACAATCCAAACCGAAGCATCTTATTGAGAAAGAATAGCGCTTCGGGTAAGTATTATTTTATAGATGAATCAGGAAAGGAAGTCAGATAAGATGAAAAGAAATGTAAAGAGATCAAGAGCAATACTATTTTTTGCCATTGCGGCTTTAAATTTAGTGGTTTTGGGTAGCTGTTATAAGGACAAGGGGAATTATGCCATCGATATGCCTGAGGGCCCGCAGATTACCGGATTGGATACTTTGTATGAAGCTTCGGTTGGCGATAGTCTTATTATAGCACCTAAAATTACGGGCATCGATGCGGCTTCACTGAAATGTAACTGGCGCATCGATGTACCGGAGGCAATTGTCCCCGAAGCCAACCACTACGAAGGGCCCACCCTACGCATCGTTTTTGGGCTTCAGGCCAAAAGATACACGGCGCGTCTTACGGTGACCAATACGGCAAATGGAATGAAATATTTCTATAATTTCAAAATCCAGGGAGCGACGGCTTTTTCGCGAGGATCACTTGTGTTATCCATCCAGAATGGGGTCAGTAAGCTGTCCTTTATAAAACCTGACAACAGCGTACAAGCCAATATTTATGAGGCGATCAATCGCGAACCATTACCACCTGATCCGATGCATATCCATTACCTCAAAAATCAGTTCACGGGAAATACCCCATTAGGATACTGGATTATTTCCAAACAGGCAGGTGTGCGCCTCGATGTCAACAACTTGGTTAAAGAAGCGGTGAAGCCCGGTACGCTGCACGATAACTTTTTTCTAGCTCCCGCAACGATTGCTGTCGGAAATTTGCTCGCTCATCCGCAAGGAGTAATGATGGGTGTCATTAACGGCAAATTTTATGGCGGAACAACGAATACCTGGGATCAATCGAATACCTATGGTATGTTTGGAACTTACGCGGATGGGGACTATGAATTGGCACCGGAAATTATATTGACAACCGTCGACAACAACTATAGTGTAATTGCTTTCGAAAAAAATAAAAAGCAGTTTATCCGAATCAATATGTATGGCAGTCCGATGTATTTTGGTACCCAGTATAGTCCCGTAAATACTGAAATTTTTGATCCGACAAAGGTGGGTATGGATCTGATTAAAATGGTACAGATCAATAACACAGATACCTACGCTTATGTGAAGGATGGTAGCGGCCAACTGTATGAACTGAAGTTCAATGCAAATTTTAACGGACCGTTTATGATTACGGCAATACATAAGAGACTCTTTATAAAACAAGAATGGATAAATACCGAAACAAAGATGGTGGCCACCCGCAATGGGTACATCTATGTGGCCTACAAAAATCAGGTGTTTCGCTATAATCCGCTCAATCAGCAGGTGGAACTGTTGAAGGCAGCCATCAAATCGGATGTCAGCCTGCTCAAACTGGATGATGACGAGAATACATTGATTGCGGGGGCAGAAGGCGCGCTGTATTATATAGATATCCGGGTAGGGAAAAACGGCGAGCTGCTTAAAACAATTGACGGTCTTCCCGGAAATCCCGTGGATATGACCTGGCGTAAGTAAAAAAAGAACAATATACAATCTAATTATATAAACATGAAAAATTTAAAAATAGCTGCCTTAGCGCTGGCATTTTTGCCCTTGACATTATTTGCGCAACAAGCCGGTTTTCAGATCAAAGGAACTGTACCACAAGCTTTCAATGGCAAAAAAGTGTATCTCGATTACACAAAAGATGGATTTCCAGCCTCGGATTCATCGGCTATTGTGGATGGCAAGTTTAGTTTCAAAGGAACGGTGGAGGAGCCAGCTTACTCCCGAATGGTGTTTGATCAGGACGGTAAGGGTAAATTGATCGCACAAAATATTGGCGATCGATTATATTTTTATTTGGGTAATGAAACTTACAACATGACCATCAAAGATTCACTGCGTACCGCTGCCATAAAGGGGTCGCCCTTGCATAACGCCTATGTCGCTTATTTAAATGAGATTGGCGGTGGTTTTATGGATATTATTGATGCGGGTAACAAGGCCTTTTCGGCGGTAAAGCAGGATGCTCCTGATGCCAATGAGCAGTATAAGGCTATCCATGAGAAGTTTGAGGCGCGATTTGAGGCGCGACGGGTTAAAGAGCTGGCATTTGCTGCCAAAAATCCCAATTCAATCTTTGCGGTGGACGCGCTTATTGATGCGGCCAATAAACGCAAGCTCAGTGAGATCGAACCTTTGTTTTTAAAGCTTTCCAAAGAGGTGCGTCAAATGACAAATGCGCGACAGTTGGAAGCACGTTTCCTAGCGGAGAGAAGTGTGAAAATCGGTAATAAGGCACCTGATTTTTCCCAGCCAGATACGGAAGGGAAATTGGTCAACGTATCCGATTTTAAAGGTCAGTATGTGCTGATCGACTTTTGGGCAAGCTGGTGTAGTCCCTGCCGTGCTGAAAACCCCAACTTATTGAAGGCATACAACAAATATAAAAATAAGGGCCTGGAAGTGCTCGCGGTTTCGCTGGATGATACAAAAGGAAAAAATGCCTGGTTAAAGGCCATTAAGGATGATGGATTGCCTTGGATACATGTCGCCGATCTAAAGGGCTGGAGCAATGAGGCAGCAGTGCTGTATGGCGTGCGTGCCGTACCGCAAAATTATCTGGTGGATCCTCAAGGAAACATTGTTGCTATCAATATCAAAGGTGAACTGTTACACCAGGAATTAGCCAAAATTTTTGGAAATTAAAGGACAACAGTATGTACTGTTATTGCCTTAAGCCATAAAGGATACTATTATTAGAACGAATGGCCATATCGATCATGGTGTGTATCACTATGGCTGATTATCTGTAAAGGCTAGGGATTGATTCCCTAGCTTTTTTATTTCGTTGTTTTTTTTAGCAATTTAAGCATGCTTGCCGCATAGTTTTTGCCTAGCTGCCGGTATCCCGCAGGACTGAAATGTAGTCCGTCGCCAATACCTGCACAGCCTTTGGAGGAGATGATATGGGCAGTAGGGATGGTAGCGGGCAGTGTCTGAATGATAGCGTTCATGCTTGCGCATTTACCGCCGGCTTCGGCCGAAAGGAGTTCGCCGGCAAGCAGCGGGACATCTTGGGCGCTCAGGTGCAAATCGCGCAGGAGGCTTTCATAGACTTTTTTTACTTTATTGGGCCATTGCCGATCGCCAGTGTTGGACTCACCCTGATGAAGCAAAATACCTTTGATAACACCTTTCTGCTGCGCCATCCTGGCTAGGGCTACCAGTCTCTGATAAGGATTGTTGTCATAGGCAGCAAGCATGGATTTCATCCATTCCGGTGACTTTGCAACATAACTTGCTGTGCTGTCCTGATCAAATAATTGAATATGACAGCCACCTACTGAAACGTTGATGACACCGACCTCAATATTTTTGGGAAGATTTTCTACAAGTGTTCGGCCAAAATAATCTGCAGGTGTAAGTCCGGTGTGGCAGCGTGTGAGTGGTGCCCGGGCCGGCGACCATTGGCCATATTGCCGCTCTAAATCGGGGCAATCTACTGCCGATAGTACCTTGAACCGTTCGATGGCCATGGTATCCTGGGGTTCGAATTTACCGTGCCCTTCCATATTGGATTGTCCAAAGCAAAGGTAAATATGGAAGTTTTTGTCTTGGGCGAACGCTGCTGTACCTGAAAAACCGTATAGAAGGAAGATCATTAACAGGATTTTAAATTGTGTTTGTCGCATGGTGAAGTTTTTCATGTGATTAAAATAAACTATTTCGCGGTAAGAATAGCTTACCGCGAAAAGATGACCTTTAGTTCATCGCTATAAATTTGAATTTAAACAACTGACAGGATGTACCATAGTAATCCCAAAGCTGCAGATTGGAGTTGCCATCCATCGTGCAGTTGGGTACATCCCAACCGCGTGTGGCATCTACCTTTGAGGTAATTTTGTAATAGCCATTAGCTACAGCTGTGACCTTCCAGGCCTGCGCATCATTGCCATAGTTCTGCCAGAGCCGGATGGCAGTTCCGAGTACATTGCTGTTACTTGTCAGATCGATGCAACGACTGCTTGCGCTTGCTTTGGAGACAAAGCGCCAGTAACCATTGCCTGCATCGATGGCTACCCAGCGCTGTGCGTTTGCACCATTTCGGGTCCAAGGTCTGAGTGCTGCACCGTTGGCATCTTCCCCTGATTTCAAATCAAGGACTTTGTTGGCATCGGTCTGAAATTCAATTTCGTAAATCCCATTGTTCACCAAGCTGGTGACGGTGCAGTTAGACATGGGGTAATTGGAGGCGGCATATTGCTGAAACCATTGTTTACTCGGTGCAGCGCAGGCCTCCCAATCGTTATTAAAGGCGGTGCCGGCATTGGGGTCGCCTTTATGGAGCAGGTCGTCGGGAGCAAGGAGGTTCCAGCTGACATTGCCAGACTGATCGACGATATATTTCAAATTTGCACCAAAACCATTACCACCAGCGGTGCCCGTAGATCCTGTGCCGAAAGTACCATATCCCTGTGGAGCCCAGTCGGTCTCTGTAATAGCGATTGGCGCAATGTCAGCAATAGGTTTGACATTGGTATTCCAGGCATTTTGGAAAGCTTGATAGGTATTGACACCGCCCCAATAACCGGGATAAATGTGTACCGCATAGCCAATGTTGCCACCCGTAATCTGGTTATTGACGTAGCCTTGGTAATGGGATTGCCAACCGGTACCGGGTATCCAGCAGACGTTGTTGGCTCCGTTGTTACGGATGATATTGACTAAGGGCTGAAAGAAATTCTTCAGCGCGGCAAAATGTTCATTTCCCGTCATTCCCCAAGTACCGTTCGTCCCAAGGATTTCAACAGGTTCGTTAGCCAATTCAAACATCACATTGTCTGCATTTTTTAGGGCAGTGTGCTGCGACAGAAAAGTCCATACGGTCTTGAGATAGGTATGATAAGCATCATTGACGGCGATACGGTGCGGACATACACCTGGAGGACGCAAGATGACATACATACCGCGGCTGCGGGCATGATTGATTAAGGGTACAATGACCTGGTCAGTGTAAGTAACCAGACGATTGTAGTTGAACCTTGAGATATCGTCTTCGGGAATGGGTGCACCTGGATCATTGGTCCAATAAGGATCAATATGCAGACGGATATAATTGAGGTACCAACCGTCGGCGGCGCTGCTGAGCTTGTCCATGACCGCCTTGTTGTAATTGAGTGCGCCCTGCACATTGTAATTGTCCCAGGTGCAGTAGCCCGAGTTGGCTCCATACTGACAGCCATTGAACCAAGGGCTTGGTGTAATGGCTACCCCGTGCAGGACAATATTATTGTCACAGGGATCTTTGAGGTACTTGCCACCGACATGTAGGGTAGGGGTTGGCCGCGGCCAGCTTGTAACGGCTTGCGCGGAAACATTGGATTTAAGACTTCTTTCGGATTCGCTGATCAATGTTTTTTCTTCCAGCCGCGAGCAGCTGGAAAAAATAGCTAATAAAAAGATCAGCAATAACCACATGTTGTTTGTTCTCATAATTTACATATTTAAAGGGTGATTAATGATCTTATTTTTTAGCTGACAATGCCTCAGCAACAGCCTGATAGGCTGGCTTTCGAACAAATCCTTCGGTCCATAAGCCGATGGGCTCTCCACGTCGCCAGAATGAACCCTCTTGGTCTGGACTATCCAACGGGCTCCATAGGGTGATACCGTACTGTTTATCCTTGGGAATGATCTCGAGGTATTTCTCAATGACAAACTTGTATAAGTCAGCCTGTTTCTGATACATTTCAGCTGTTGCATTGCTGGTCTTTATGCCGTTTCCAAGGCCGATATCGAGCTCAGACACTTTAATCAGCTTGCCTGTTGCGGCCAATAGATTGAACATGCTGACGATTTGGTCTTTACTGGTATTGATATCGATGTGCATCTGGGTGCCGATTCCATCCACTTTGGCCCCTTTGCCTTCGATGTAGCCGACATAGGCGATGAGCCCTTTACATTTGTTGCCACTGCCTTCCAAGCCATAGTCATTGATGAAAAGGAGATCATTGGCATTACCATATTTGCGGGCAAACTGGAAGGCTTTCACGGCATAATCTTTACCCAAATAATCCTGCCAGTAGAATTCATCATCCGCCAGATCGGTTTTGCCGACTCCCGTCTTTAGGGCATATTGGTCGGGCCAGTCGGACATCGGTTCGTTGACTACGTCCCAAGCCTTGATGTAGCCTTTGGTTTTCTCAAGCATGCCGGCAATAAATGTCTCCAGCGCTTTCGCGAGAATGGCTTCTTTCTCGGCAGGGGTTTTCTCGATCGTGCTGCCCCCAGGGCTTCCATAACCTTCGCCATTGGCGGACTGCGCTCTGGAGGAATTGTTTCCCCAGCCAAACCAGCCATCAATATTGTTTTCAAAATCACTGTTGGCAATAAGGCTTGCCGAACTACCTGTTTTTGTCAGCACGACTTTGTCGATGAAAATAGTTCCATCATATTGACCAAAATTGATGATAAAACGGTTACGCGCTGCAGTTGCGGTGACTTTGAGTTCGTATTCTTTGTAGCTTGTTGTTAATGCCAATGAACCCATATTGTCGCCCGTATAATTGGAGGTGCTCTGCAGATCGATACCAATGTTGCCCGCTTTACTGCCCCGGGCTACAATCTTCAATACATATTCTTTCCCTATTTCCGTTGGGTTAATGTCTGTGGCTGTCTGTGCTTCCCAGGCATTGACAAAAGAGGGATTGCTCATTTTTAGTGCATGTCCCGCTAGAGCTGGTCCTCCAGAACCTGGTATAACCACAGGAGCGATTAACTTATTCAGATAGGCGGCATTCTGTCCCGAATGCCAGCACAACGTGTGGCCATAAAGTGCCATGTTGTTTTCCTGTGCAGCTGTGATCAGCTGTTCTACACGAGATAGATTCAGGCTTCCGTCGGCTTGCACAATGGAACCATGCTTCATTTCATAGCCCATCACCATTTCTTCGAAATTACGATTAGCCAAGCGGTAGAGTACTCCTTTATTAAAATAATCGTTCATATTGAGCGCGACACCAAGTTTAAATGCGGGGTTTGCCTGTTTGTCTAAATAAGTTTTCAGGGGATTGTAGGCATTTATATCTTCCTGCGCCAGCACTTCCTGCGGTTTATCAACAGCAAATTCCAAGGGTTGATATTTGGAGCAGGAACTCCAGACAGTGCCGAGCGAAAGTAGGATGACGATAGTTTTATTGATTTTTTTCATCGTTGTTCGTTATTGAATTGATACTACTTTTTGACGGGCGTAAAAGTTTCCATTTTTACGGATCGGTCCCGCATAACGAGGGTATCCTTGCTTGTGACGGTCATTTGTGCCATATCGATCGTGTAGGATAGATATAGTGCGTCTCGGTCTGCATTGCCCCAGCTGTTTTTTTCACCCCGTTTGACGAATTTTCCACTTCCGGTAGCTGATACGCCGGCACTAGCCGAGCTAACACTGCAATTGTTGTCGTCGTCAAAAGATAGGTTCAGATTGACATTGATATTGACATCACCTGCTCCTTTAAAAGATAGGGGCAAGACTGATTTCTTAAGTGCTGCCGTACTGATGTTTTTGACTTCATCTTTTTCGACGTAGGCCTGATGCCTGACAACGCTTTTTGTCAAGCTACTGTTGGCGCCTTTGCCAACGATCTGATCGGTACCGCGGCGAAGGTAATTGCCATGCCAGGGATTGATATATTTGAGGGCATAGAAGATAAAATCTTTCGGTGCAGCGTCCCAGTCGGATGCAATTGCCCTATTGGCAGTCTGTAATGAGGTTTTACCGGAGAGTATTGAATCGGCATTGACAACCTTTGTCATCCGGAGCGGTAAAACGTAATAGGTTTCCAACGACTTGGGGTCGGCAAAAAACGCGTCGGTTAGCTGTACCTCCACACCGCCCGTGAGGCTACCGCTGGGAATGCTGATCTGGTTGCTGGCAAGCTGATAATAATTGTCAGGCAGTGCGGTAACAGCCTGCCCATTTGGGTAGTGAAGCCCATTTGTGAGACTGTTGTCGACAACGAAGTCGATACGAATATCTTTTTTGTTGTTGTACACGCCGCCTGTAGTTGCCATGACTTTGACCTTATGTTGGTTGTCGAGGCTATTGTCAAAGATGTCTTCGCCCAGGGTCACTGTTCTGACCGGTGTCTGATAAGCGAAGTATACCGATTGAAATTCAAAGTCAGGGAACTCCCAGTCGTTATTTTTGCAGGACGCCAAACTTACTAAAGCCATTGCGTACAGGATATTGATTTTTTTCATCGTGTGCATGTTAAGTTTAATTCCAACCTATATTTTGTACAAGATTGCTGTATTTAAGTACCTCGCTGTACGGGATTGGGCCGTAATTCATATAGTTTTCATAGAGTCTATTCTCGACAGGTATTTCGGTATAGCTGTTGTTGTTGTTGATACTCATGCCCTTGGCGGCGACATTGATATCCATTTTCCAACGGCGAAGATCCCAAAACCGGAATCCTTCAAAGCAAAGCTCCAGTCGGCGTTCGTTTCGGATCAGCTGCCGCATTTGATCTTTATTGTTTTTGACTTGCTCCAGGTAAGGGTCGCCATTGTTGGTGCCTACACCTGCACGCCGGCGAATAGCTTTGATGATGTCGTAGGCCGAGAACGTAAAGGTACCCATACCTGTAGGTCCCCAAGCTTCATTGGCCGCCTCGGCATAGGCCAGATACATTTCCGTCATGCGTATACGCGCGTTGAAGTGCATTTGTTGCGTAGAAGATGAGGGGTTGAGGTTGACATCCTGACGCAGGAGCTTTTTCAGGTAATAACCCGTCCGTGTGGATGTTTCGACTTTGTTCAAGCCGTCATTGGTCGGACTATTGGCTGTCGTATTGATTGCTGAATTGCTCACACCTGCTGTCGCACCATTGACAATGATATAGGTCTTCAATCGTGGATCCCGTTTATCGTAAGGATTGGCTTTATTGTAGGCCGAATTGGCATCGGCAATGGGATAGCCATTTTCCATAGGGAAGGCATCGACCAGGTTCTGCGTTGGGTTGAGTCGGCCTCTACCGAATAATGTTGGCGGAAAATGATCTTGTTCCATACTGTTACTATTTCCTTTGTCTGTACGCCAAAGAATTTCGGCCGGATTGGAGCCGGAGGTTAAACCGTCGACCACCTCTTTATTGTACCAGGTAAATCCTTTAGGGTCGATCCCACTGACACCGCCTTTGGCTTGGATGACCTGCCCCGCATAGATCGCGGCTTGCTCCCAGGTCGTTTTACTCCCTTCACTGTATGCTGGACTTGCTGCTAATAGCGCTGCCCTGGCACGAATAGCCTGTGCAATGCGCTTGGTCATCCGTAATTTAAACGTGGAGCCAAATACGCGATTGTAATCATTGGCGTTTACGGTTCCTGCATATTTAACTGGAACCTGGCTATCGCTTGCTATATTTTCATAATCCATCGGCAATAGATCCTCTGCTTTGTTGATGTCGTCGTACAATTGCTGCATACAGGCTTCAAATGAGGCTCGGGGTTGATTGAAATCCGAATTGACGGTCTCAGGAGTCAAATGGATCGGAACGCCCAATATCTCTCCAGTGCCTGACTTGCCGGCATGCGCCTGTAGGAGATGGAACATAAACAGTGCACGAAGGCCATAGGCTTCGCCTTTCATCCGGTCGTTGAATAGGGCGCTAACTTTTGGCTCCATGGCCCATTCAACCTGGTCTGTTAAGGACAGAAAATTGTTCAGGTATTGTATGGCCGAATAGCTGTTGCGCCATTGATCAAAGGGGTTGTTGATACTTGTCCACTGGCCGGTTGCCGTTTTTAGAAATGTATTGTTCTTATCGTTGCTCACCGCATTGTCGGTCGCAACGTCATCAAAGCTGTAGCTATTGCTTGGGATTCGGTTGTATCCGTTTAAAAGCAATCCCTGAGCATATAACGGGCGGCTATTGGCCGTTTCAATTTCAAGATTATTCTCGAGAGCCGGTTCAAACATATCTTCGCAGGAAGAAAATAACAGGCTGCTCGCGATGGCTAGCGTTAATAGTTTTTTCATCATTCTCATTTTAAATATTCATGATTAAAATAGAGCCTTTAGGCCGACGTTGAAAAATCGCGTTTGAGGCGCTTGTCCGATATTCAATTGCATGATTTCTTTTTCCTTTGCAATCATCAACAGATTGGATCCGTTGGCGTAAATACCTAATTCATGGATAAATTTGGAACTGAGTATACGTTTGGGGAAATCGTAGGAAAGCTGCACTTTGGACAGGTTGATGCGATCCGTCTTATAAAGCCAAAAATCTGAGCTTCGAAAGTTGTTATCACTGTTGAAGGTAGTTAGGCGTGGATAAGTAGCGGTTTCTTTGGTCGACTCTGTCCAGCGGTCGCGCACGACCACGGAATATTTATCCTCCGCATCTACCCAAAAGTAAGAACTGTTTTTCATGGCCTTGGCACCAAACTGGCCCGTAGCGGCAGCAAAAAGGGTGAAGTTGTTCCATTTGACCGTCAGGTTGAGTCCTAATGTAAGTGGAGCTCCGCTCCATCCGCCTTTGCCCAGATAAACTTCGTCACGCGTATCAATCGTGCCGTCCCCGTTTTGGTCTTTATACTTAATATCACCCGGTTTTACTTCACCAAATGAAGAGAAGGCCGAATTGTCAATGTCGGACTGGCTCATATAAAAACCATCATGCTGTAAACCCCATAATGCATCGAGCGGTTTCCCGGCTTTATTTTGATAGCTAAACTGATAAAGTTCGTCCCTTTTTACGGCCTTTGTCGTATAGTACATCCCATTGAGTCCCAGTGATACAAAAGTTTGGTTTAACTGTTTGTTCAGATTGACTCCAAAGTCTACACCCCGCCGTTCGTCACTGTTGTAATTGATAAAGGGAAGATCCGAATAAACAGGCCAACCTGTCGTAAAATACATCGGGTATTGCGTTGCCGCTTGCACCAAACCACCGCTCATGCGGTTAAAAAAGTAGGATGTATTGAAAGTGATCAAGTTATTGTAAAGTCCACCTTCAAGGCTGATGTTAAGTTCCTTGCGTTTTGGAAATTTCATGTTTGGATTGTCGCCTCTCCGTCGGTCAAAAGAGTGCACCAATGCGCCATCCGCCCAGCTATACCAGGCCCCATTGTTGTAGGTATAATAGCCTTGATACAGGAAATAATCGCTAATGTCCAGATCTGTGTTTAAGATCCCCGCCGAAGCGGACAATCTTAGGTCATTGACAACTTTGCTATTGACAAGAAAGTTTTCTTTTGACAGGCGCCAGGCAAGGGCTAATGTCGGGGAGAGGGCCTGTCTGTTCCCCTGCGGTAATTTTGCCGAATGGCTATAGGCGCTACTAAAATCAACATAATATTTACCGGAATAGTTGTAGCCTAACTGTAGCCCTAGGTTGGCATTACTGAGTTTATGGTAACTGCCGGAGGCAGCGATCTGAAATGCATTGGCCAATAGGATTGCCGAAAGATGGTGGTTGTTATCGTAGGTGCGGTTAAAGTTTAAGGATCCATTGAGTCCGATGGTCTGCCGATAGGTGCTGCCGCTGATGTTTTGCAAGCCCGAAATGCGGTCATCCCCATATTTTGTAAGGCTACTGATTCGATCTTTTCCGTCATAGTTGTTCCATGAAGCTTGATATACTGCATAATTGTTGTTGTAGGCCTGATTGTAATTGGACTGATAGTCCACGGCGAGGTTGGTTTTGAAAACCAATCCTTCCAGGATATTTTTCAAGTCAAAATTCAAACCTGTATTGAATTGAAACTGGCGGTTGAGATAGCGGTTGGTGCCACCGGCATAAATGTTAGCAAAGGCATTGGTCTGATCCAGCTGACTTCCCCCCAGAAGGTATTTACCATCGATGAGAAAATTACTATTGTTGACATACACCATCGAATTGATGTCACCTTCTTCGATCATATCGATCGGGATGAGTGGGGAGAAGCGATGCGGCCTAGCGATGGCGGCTGCTCCCCAATAATCTGCGTTGACTCCTTTTAACATGTAAAAGCTGGCCGAAGCGTCCACATTGAGCGAGATCATTTCATTGACTTTGACGTCGATGTTGCCACGCATATTAAATCGATTGGCACCACCATTTTTCTTGGCCTGTCCAAAATTGAGCATAGACCCTTCGGACCAAAAACCAAAGTTGGTATAATATTGTGCCCGCTGATTTCCGCCTGAGATTTCGGCGGTGGCATCGTAGCGATTATAATGATCCTTGATATAGTCCGAGGAATAATAATCAACATTTGGGTAGCGGAAAGGGTTTGTTCCGGCTGCATGTTGGTAGATGGTTTCGGCACCGTAGAGTGCCGAGAGACCGTCATTTTGCCGGGCCTCGTTGTATAACGTCATATATTCGGCAGAGCCCAGGTATTGCGGATAACTGATCGCCGTATTGATACCGCTATTGGCCCTGATTTTTATCTGCTGACCCCCAGCTTTTCCGCGTTTGGTGTTAATGCTGATTACTCCTTTTGCCGCCCGACTACCATAGAGTGCAATGGCATTGACTCCTTTTAGGACACTGATCTGATCGATCTCGGTCGGCATAACGTTATTGGCGTCGCGCGGAAATCCATCCACTAAGACCAGATAACCGCTCATCCCCCAGATATTACCGTTATATCCGGAAATAAAGGCATCGAGATTTTCCAGACTGTAGGTGTTGTAACTCTTGTCGAGCAATTGTGGGATGTTGATGGACTGGACATTGCCCATGAGGTCTTTTTTCTGAACTTTTCGGAAAGCAACTTGTACAAGTGTTGTACTGTCTTTGCCGATACTATCCTGAAGACCAGTTTTCGAACATGTTGAATGTGTATTTTTATATTGTCCAATGGTTGGATTAAGCGATTCTTTGGCCATTCCTTCCGTGGTGGCGATCCAGCTTAATCCAAGACATAGTGCTATACTTAATTTTTTGTACTTCATTTTTTAAATGATTAAATGAAAAACTCGTTACCAGCCTGGGTTCTGATAGAACTCGGGATACATATTGACATCTCTGACCTTTAGTGGCAGCCAATAATGCTTGCTCGTAAATTTGCGTTCCAGAATAACGTTCTCTTGAATATTGACTACGCGATTTTGAGACGGATCTTGGTTGTTAAACATACCTGCTCGATCAAACGAAACTGCTTTCTTTAAGGTGTAAGGCGCTTCGGTCAATAACAACCAACGGCGCAGATCATTAAAACGGTGACCTTCGAAGGCAAGTTCCACAGCACGTTCGCGACGTAGCTCGGGAAGCAGGGCGGCCGCGGAGCTGAGAAATTTGCTGTCTACATGGCCCACACCGGCGCGATCGCGTACGATATTGATGGCATCGACAGCTGTTTTACCGTAATTGTCTGCTTTGCCCGTAGCCGAATTGGAAGCCATTAGGGCAGACTCGGCATACATCAGATAGACATCAGCAAGACGCATGTAAGGGACGTAAATATGAAGATTGGTACCGTAACTGTAGGCTTGATCATATTTATTGGATGTTAAAGGGATAAATTTGCGTAAGACGTAGCCCGTCTGACTTCCGGTACGGGTATCCCGATAGCTGCCACCTGTGAATAGATTGGCATAGCGGTTTTTTTCTTCTGATGCCGACATATTTCCCTGTATGACTTTTGTGCCGTCAAAAATAATGTCCTTATAAAAGCGTGGGTCGCGATCTTTCCAGGGGTATTCGGCATTGTATCCCGACTCCGCATCGGACTGGGTAATGTCCTTGATCGGTAAGCCGCTTTTCATGCCATAGTAATCGACATAATTTGCCGTTGGGTTAAACTTAAGGTCGCCATCTCCAACCTCCAGTGGAATATATTGTTTGCTTGTTCCCCAGTTAGACACCCAAGCGTCAATATAAGGGCCTCTGAATATGGCCTCTGTACTACCTGGCATGGCCCAGTTTTGTCCCGTGGTGTAAAAGTTTAAATGAATATTGGCCAGGGGTACCAGTGCATAATTTGTTTGGCCGCTCTCCACAAGGGACAGCAATTCGCCAAAGGCTTGGGCAGCTTTTTTGCAGTAATCAGCCTGATAGGTTTTACTTCCGGTGGACTGAAAATTCATCAGTGGACTTCCTGCCCAAAGGTAGTTTTTGCCAAGATAGGCCAGTGCCATGATTTTATTGATGCGCAACTGGTTTTTACCGAGTGTACGCTTTCCTGCGGTTGTATTGTCCCAGTCGATCGGCAAGAGGTTGGCCGCTT
Source organism: Sphingobacterium multivorum (assembly GCF_039511225.1). Classification (NCBI taxonomy): domain Bacteria; kingdom Pseudomonadati; phylum Bacteroidota; class Sphingobacteriia; order Sphingobacteriales; family Sphingobacteriaceae; genus Sphingobacterium; species Sphingobacterium multivorum. The sequence goes on along the minus strand of NZ_CP154261.1, from coordinate 4,252,058 downwards.
CTCTAAAATCGGCTGCAGCTAGGTCTGCACAGGCCTGGTAGCTAAGTCTTGGCAACCGGAGCTTTTCGTCACTTGGGAGTACATAATTGATGTACGGCATACCGCCAAAGTATTCCATCAACCGGTGGTGAAACCAACCCCTGAAAAATAACAATTGCCCTTTGATCAGGTTTCTTTCCTCCTGCGTCGCTTCGGTCAGTTTATCGATATTCTCTAGGCCAAGGCTTATTTTACGAAGGCCAAACCAGGAGGCACTCCATAGATCTCGGAAGGCACGATTGGCAAATACATCGTCGTTTCTGGTGGTAAAATCACCCTGATCCATCCAACCGGCACCCCAACCGTCGAATTCCCTTTGCCAACCCCAAAAATTGCCTTGATCGATCTTGTTTACGTAATGAAAGTTGTTCGCTGTGGAAGTTATTTCATCTTCACCCCAGTTCCAGGAGTTGGTCCAGTAGTTGTTGCTGAAATTGACTACACAGTTGTACAGTTCTTCAGTATAACCCTGAAAGTTGATAAAGTTTTTAAATGCTTCTTTGGATGATACATTCGACTGTTCCTCTTTGTCTAGATATTTATTGCAGGATAGTAGTGAGGCAGTGGACCACAGTACACCCGTTATAAAGATTACCTTAAAATATTTTTTCATCTGTCTAATTGCTTTAAAAAGTAATGTTTGCACCTAAATTGAAACGCTTTACCGTAGGATAGGCTCCTTGAGAAGCCCAACCGGTACCGGCGTAATTGGATTCTCGGTCATCCGGCATTTTCGACCAGAAGACCAGGTTGTTGCCATTCAGGAATAGACGGAGATTTTGAAGGCCCAGGCGTTTGATTACGCCGGATTCGCGATTAAAATTGTAAGCAATTTCTGCTGTCTTCAACCGAATGTATGAACCGTCAAACATATATCTGTTGCCAGGGGCGTAGCTGCTTGACTGGGATAACCATCGGGGGAGTGGTACATCCGCATTGATATTGTCCTTTGACCAATAGGAACCCTCATCGTAGGCCAAATTTAGCTGTCCCGAGAAACTATTGAAGACAACCTGACGCGTCACATTGTTGACGGCATACCATTGTGTCATGACACTGAAATTCTTCCAGTCAAACCCAATCGTACAATTGTAGGTGTTTTGTGGAACGGAGGGAAAGGCATAAGGAATATTGTCTTTGGCATCGATAATACCATCGCCGTTATAGTCCAGGATGTGGTAATTGCCGGGAAGCTTAGCAAGGTCATTGCTTTCATGTATGGTGCTGCCATACAGTTCATCCCAGGTATTATAATATCCGGAGCTAACATAGGAATAGGTTTGACTCACCTGTTTGTTATCCGGTTTTTGATATTCGGGTAGCAACTCAGGTGCATCGGCATTAATGACTTTATCCTTGGCATGAGTAAAATTGACATCGGCCCATATCCGCCAATCGGGGTTAAGTTGTTTATTGAATTTCAGTTCGACCTCATAACCTTTATTTTCTACCTCTCCAAGGTTGGCCGTTGGAGCCTCGACTCCAAAATAGGATGGAATAGACCGACCGCCACCTGTGATAAGCACATTCGTCCGATGATCTTTGAAGAAGTCTACCTTTCCGGAAATCTGTCCATTGAACAGTCCGAAATCTACGCCGAAGTTTAATTTCTTCACTTTTTCCCAACGGATATTGGGGTTTCCAAGCACATTTTCTTTATACCAGATGTAAGGACTGGTATTTCCATCCGAGTAGGAAAACCGGCCGTCTACCCCCATTCCTGAAGTACCGCCATAAGCCCATTGCGTTAAATAAAGAAACTGTCCACCACCACTATCGTCGCCAATATCCCCATAAGAGCCACGCAGCTTTAAGGTGTTCAAAAAGGATAATGGCTTCATAAACTCTTCTTCCGAAACTAACCAGCCAATACCACCTGAATTAAAAAAGGCAAATCTGTTTTCGGGGGCAAATTTCTCCGATCCTGTGTATGCGCCGTTATACTCCAGCATATATCTGTTTTTATAGTTGTAGGTCGTGCGGAATACCCAGTCTTCGCGATAGGAGGGAACGGTGCTCCCCCTACCGTATTGATTTCGGTTGACAAGTCCCATTGCCGAAATATTGTGGTGTTGAGCAATGGTTGTTGCATAATTTAATTGTAGCTGATAAAATAATCTTCTGTAAGTGGCTCTGTCGTCGACAAATCCTGCTCCTGTTGTCCAGTCAATACCCTCCACAAAATCAAATCTATTGGTGCCATCGAAAGGGATCTGGTAGGTTGGAAGTCCAGTTTTGGGATCTATCCACTTGCTCTGCGTGTTATTATTCGCGTCGTTGATACCACGATTGGCTTCAACAAAAGTGTTATCCAGCGAGAGCGTTCCCCGTATATTGAGCCCTTTTGCTAAGAACTTAAGATCCTGTTCCAGTGTGAAATCGCTTGTAATGCGACTTGTAGTTGTATATTCCGTTCCACTGATGGCCAGTACACGCGCGGAGTTTATTCCGGCATTCGGGTTTGGCGCATTAAATCCCCAGGTGCCATCGGAATAACGTGGATAAATAACATCCGGCGCCACAGTGTAGGCTGCAATCCAATAGGAATAATTATTGCCGCCACCAAACGGACTTTTTCGGACACCGCGGGAGCCCGCAAGATTCGTTGAAAATTTTGTTGTTGGCGTAAGCTGGAAATCCAGATTCGAACGCACGTTGAGCCGGTTAAATCCATAGCCTGCTTTATACCCTCTGGCGTTTTCAAACTGGCGGAACATATCACCTTCGTAGAGATAATCTGCATTGGCAAAGTATTTGACAAATGGTGTACCGCCGGCAATATTAACACTGCTATTTTGCGAAAATGCTTGGCTTTTAAAGAGTTCTTTTGCCCAATCGGTATTTACATAGCGCTCCCGTTCCGTTTGGTCGGCCGGGAAACGGTATTTATTGATAATATCCTGTGGTGAATAATCGGCCCAACTGGCAGGGTTAATGCCTAATTCATACTCAATCACTTTATTGCGCAGCATCAATGCATCATATGAATCCATTTTGCCCGGAAGCTGGGAGACGGTCTTAACAATGTTGTTTACGGTACCGCGGATCAGCATTTGCCCTTCTTTCCCTCGCTTGGTGGTGATTAAAATAACGCCGTTGGCTCCTCTGACACCATACACGGCGGTTGCTGATGCGTCTTTGAGCACGGAAATAGTTTCGATGGAACTGATATCAACAGCGGATAATGGTCGTTCCACCCCATCGACCATGACTAATGGGTCGGTATTATTCCAGGTACTGCGTCCGCGGATCACAATACGGGGGTCTTCTTCCCCCGGCATACCGGTACTTGCCGTGGTAATGACACCGGGCACATTACCGGTCAATGCCGCTCCTACACTAGAAACACCACCTGCGCGCTCGAGTATTTTACCGGAAGTTTGCGCAATGGCGCCAACAACGGTTTCTTTTTTCTGACGACCGTAACCGACAACAACGGTTTCCTCGATTTCGATAGACTTATCGGTTAACTGTACTTCCACCGTGTTCTTATTGTGGATATCCACTTCGAGTTGACCATATCCTAGTTTGGAGATGGTCAATAAATTAATATCGGCAGGGACTTGGATCGTGAAAACTCCATTGTCATCGGTAGCCGTGGCTAGTGAGGTGCCCTTTACCCTGATGGACGCGCCGCTCACCTTTTTATGGTTACTATCGACGACAATACCCCTTATCTGCCTTTTGGCTTGGGCGTAGAGTGTCGCTTGTCCCATGTAAAGTAGGAACAGCAGTAAAGTGAACGGTTTAGCTATGCCCCATAGCTTTTTCCAATGCCTTACTTGTGTGATTGTACATATAATCATCATCGCATGTTGATTGATAAATAGGTTGAAGAATTATTGGTTAAATTTTCTTGAATTGGTTAGGTATAATGATACCTGTTTCGCGCGGTTCATTTGGCAAAAATGAACCGTCATTTAAGGACTGTTCTGTGCTATCATATTTTTGTTTAATAATTGGTTATTTCTCCCGGTCTTAATTATATCGCAACCGGTTGCATCATTGAGACACAATTTCCCCATCAATGGGAGATGCCTTTCAAAGCAGTTTATAATTGTAGACCAAAGCTAGCCATTGTAAATTCGCAGGGATAGCAAGAATGTTTAAATGAAGGATAAGAATGTCAAAAATGACAGTCAGTGGTGTATAAATCGTTGTGAAGACTAGTTTGGAAGGGATTAATTTGATAATTTAGTTGCTCACCTCAAGTTTTTGTGGTGGGATGATATACCTAAAGATATGATACGGATTTTACTGGCATTAAGCTGGATGCTGCTGACGTTGTTTTCATACGGGCAAAACCAGCCTGTAACATTTCAACGCTATTCTTCAAAAGACGGACTTTCCTCCAATACGATCTATAGTATCTATCGCGATAGCTATGGTTTTCTTTGGCTGGGGACAGAAGATGGACTGAATCGTTTCGACGGACGTCATTACAGTGTCTATCGCTATGATGCGAATAAAGCAAACAGTTTAATGGCAAATCATATTTCAGCCTTAAATGAAGACAAAAAGGGAAGGATATGGATCGGTACAAATGGGGGTGGTTTAAGTTATTATGATCGGGAAGCTGACCGTATACGGTCGTATAATCTTACACCCGATGGTAAATGGCTCAGCACGGCGATTAACGCAATTGATCAGGATGCAAAAGGAAATATTTGGATCGCTTCTTATGGTGCTCTGTATATTTTGGATGTCAATGATCTACAAAAGAAGATGGATCCAACCTATCGACGTATTGTGGAAATGTTTGCGGGTAAAGTGACAGGATGTGTCTTTCGCGATCGACACAGCAACATGTGGGTGTCGTCAGAGAATGGAATTTTTCGTATCTCAGCAGATTTAAAGACCATCAAACGTTTTGAAGTTCTTACGGAGCAGGAAGGTTATGGGAATGAGGTTGAAGTTACTTCCATTGTTGAAGATGATAAAGGGAGAATCTGGATAGGGTCTATGCTCGGACTTAAATATTTAAGCCCGGGCGATGTTCAGTTCAATAAATTTGGGGCAGGCGTGGGGAAAGCTGTTTTGAGTAGCCCACGCATTTATACCTTGTGTTATAATCAAAAGCGGGACTTATGGATCGGAACGGACAATGGTCTTGATATACTTAATACCAATGATTTTACAGTTCGGACCTTTAAGCCTGACTTAAGTAATGTTCATAGCCTTTCTCATAAATCGATACGGTCTATATTTATGGACAACAGTGGAATCTACTGGATAGGTACATTTCAGGGGGGCTTAAATAAATTCGATACCAATTTAAGTCAGTTCAGTTTAAAAAGTCTGGATTTCCTGGAAGGTATGACTGGAGACCCAGCAATGGTGACCTCTTTTGCGGCCTATCAAAGTAAGATCTTTTTGGGAGTTGACGGTGGTGGTATTTGGAAATACGATCGAACGACTGACCGATTGTCATCCGTTGCGCTTTCTGCCAGCCTGCCTAAAGATCTTACAGTACTGGCCTTGGAAAGAAAACTCGATGAGCTTTGGATCGGAACTTATCAGCAAGGGGTGATGCGTTATGATCTCACTTCAGGGAATCTCAAAAGATACACCGTTGGTAATCGGACAGACAACTTGAATAATAATGATATTTTTTGCTTGAAAGTTGACTTTCAGGGAAATACATGGGTTGGGACAAATGGAGGCGGTGTGAATATCATCCAAAAGGGAAGTGGAACTGTCAAAAAATACAAACGGGAAGAACACTCAGACGATGGGATGGAGTTGCCAGGGAATTTTATACGTGCCCTAGCTGAAGACCAGGGTCACAACATGTGGATAGGGACGTACGGCTCGGGTCTGGCGATGTATGATCCTTTGAAAAAACGCGCTACACTTTATGATAAAGCAAAAAATAGGCTTCCTAGCAATTATATTTTAGCTATACATGCAGATAAAAACGGGAATCTATGGGTCGGAACAAACGGTAACGGGGTAGGTTTGCTACGAAAAGGGAAAGCACTATTTGAAACGCTTTCCGAGAAAGATGGGTTAGTGAATGGTGCTATCCAGAGTATTATTGAAGATGATAGAGGGCGGATTTGGTTTTCAACGAACAAAGGCTTGAGTTGTTATTCTCCAACACAGCATACGTTTAAAAATTATTCAAATGCAGTTGGATTGCAAGACGGCGCTTTTATGCTTGGGGCGTCGTTAAAAACGGATGACGGAGAAATTTACTTTGGCGGACAGAAAGGGTTTAACCATTTTTATCCCGCTCATTTAAAAACCAACAGTAATCCTGCCAAGGTCGCATTAACGGATCTAAAAATTGACAATGTGATCATTCAGCCTACCGAAAATGGTCCGATACAACAGTCTCTGTTGACTGCCGATCGCATCAACCTGAAGTATAAGCAGAATTTTTCAATTTCTTTTGCGGCATTAAACCTTACCGTGCCGGAAGACAACAATTATGAGTACCGTCTCGTCGGTTTTGACAAAAACTGGATTCGAAACGGAAAGGAAAACAGTGCTTATTATACAAATTTAGATCCTGGAGACTATATTTTTGAGGTACGCGCAAGCAATAATGATGGTATTTGGAATAAGGAAATCAAATCGATAGCCATACACGTTGCGCCACCGATTTGGCGTACAATTTATGCCTATTTATTTTATGTGCTAGCCTTTGTTGCGGTGCTGTTGTCCATCAGGCATCGTGGGATTCAAAAGTTAAAGCAAAAATTTGCGCTCGAGCAGGAACGTATCCAGGCGCGGCAGCTTATTGAGCAACAGAAAAGGGATGCAGAGACCAAACATCAATTGGATGCGATGAAAATTAGGTTTTTAACTAATTTAAGTCATGAATTCCGCACACCAATCTCTTTGATCATGGGCCCTATAGATGCATTGGTTGCTAAAAATAAAGATAGTAAGCTGGGGGAACAGCTTAATTTGATCAGCCGTAACGCGCGCCGCCTGTTGAATTTGGTCAATCAGTTACTTGATTTTCGAAAAATGGAATACCATGAACTGAAATTGCAGGATGAGGCTGGCGAGTTGGTCACTTTTGTCCAGGAAGTATATCGCTCATTTCAGGATATGGCCTTACAAAAAGGGATAGATTATTCTTTCTACCCTTGCCAGGAGAAATTATATTGCCGATTTGACCGTAACAAGGTTGAGCGTATTTTGTTTAATTTGATCTATAATGCTTTCAAATTCACGAAAAAAGGTGGGGATATCGCCGTAAGTATATCTTCGGTAAATATGGTCAATAAAAAGCTGCATGTTTACCTTGAAGTGCGGGATACTGGTATCGGAATTCCCGAGCAGTTGCAACAATCGATATTTGAGAGCTTTTTTCAGCATGATACTGAGGGTAAAGTGGCGAGCCAAGGTTCAGGAATCGGACTGTCAATTGCACAATCATTTGTTCAGATGTATCATGGCGAGATTTCGGTAAGCAGTCAACCTGACAGCGGAAGTGTCTTTAAGTTTGATCTATGGTTGGATCAAGCTGATCCAGTTTACGAAGGTGTGCCTGAACCAGAAGCGATCGCTTTGGCACAACCTGCGGAGCTTAGACAATGCCCACTTGTGTTGATTATTGAAGATGATGAAGATTTTAGGTATTACCTCAGCGAGTCTTTAAAAGAGTATTATCAGATTATCGAGGCTACCAACGGTAAGGATGGCTGGCAAAAAGCACTTTTCCATCATCCTGACCTTGTGGTGAGCGATGTACAGATGCCGTATATGAATGGTATGGAATTTTCACAGAAGCTTGCACAGGATAAGCGGACAAAACATATCCCTGTTGTTTTGCTAACGGCTTCGCAAGTCGATAATGGTCTTGTCTGTGGCCTTGAGTCTGGGGCGGTGGGTTACCTGACCAAACCCTTTGATATGGATGTACTGGTGGCGAAGGTTAACAGCCTGCTCCAGCTGAACCAAGCATTCAAGGAAGTCTATAGTAAACAGGTATCTATTGTAGCTCCCGAAATGACGATTAAGTCCGAAAAAGATAAATTTTTACAAAAAGTGCTCAAATATGTGCACGATAATATCGATAATCCACAACTTTCGGTAGAAGCGCTGAGTGCCCACACATCGATGAGCCGAGCCTCCCTATACAATAAGTTGCTGGAACTTACGGGAATGTCACCTGTAGATTTTATACGCTCGGTAAAACTAGAAAAGGCTGCAGGCTTGCTTGAAAAAAGTGATAAGTCCATTTCTGAAATTGCTTACGAGACGGGATTTGCCAATCCAAACTATTTTACAAAAGTCTTTAAAGCGAAATATCAAATGACACCAAGTGAATATATCCAATTGCAAAAAAGCACATCCGTGTAATAAGCACAAAATTGTCGTTTAAAAAGGTCGTTTTAGATCAGTTTTTTGGAAGGGTAATCTGTTTTAAACATTTTTACCCTTCTTTTTTTTATTTGTTGCAATCCTATCTGGTTGAAAACTATAGTTTTGCCTTATAACCAATCGCTAGAGATCTAGCGAATACAAAACTAATCAACTCAAAAAGATGAAATTTTTTATCGATACAGCAAGGCTCACTGAGATTCGTATGGCTCAAAATTTAGGTGTCCTAGATGGAGTGACGACCAATCCTTCGCTCATGGCCAAAGAGGGCATTACAGGAACAACTCATGTACATGCCCATTACAAAGCTATCTGTGATATTGTGGAGGGTGATGTCAGTGCTGAAGTAATTTCGACAGATTATAACGCAATGATTGAGGAGGGCTTGCTCCTGGCGGCCTTGGACACTAAGATTGTTGTTAAGGTTCCGATGACTGAAGACGGCGTTAAAGCGATCAAATATTTTAGTACGAAACATATTAAAACCAATTGTACGTTGGTATTTTCCGCAGGCCAGGCACTCTTGGCCGCGAAAGCTGGAGCTACTTATGTATCGCCTTTTGTCGGAAGGCTAGATGATATTTCTGTCGATGGATTGGCGCTGATCCGTGAAATACGGACCATTTATGATAATTATGCTTTTGAAACCCAAATTCTTGCGGCTTCGGTACGTCATAGTGCGCATATACTAGGTTGTGCCAAGATTGGTGCAGATGTCATGACGGGACCTTTGCAGGCCATCTTCTCCCTCTTAAAACATCCGCTGACGGACAGTGGGCTCGCTCAATTTTTAGCTGATCATAAACGCGTTGCTGCACAAAGTAACAATTAAGATGGTCATGACGAAACATAGTATACATAATTTAGAAGCTATTGTTAAGCAAGTTAGAAGAGATATTGTCCGCATGGTACACGGTTGTCAATCGGGGCATCCTGGAGGATCGTTGGGTTGTACTGAATTGTTGGTCTCTTTGTATTTCGAGTTGATGCAGCGAAACGATCATTTTGACTTGAATGGTGTGGGGGAAGATCTGTTTTTCCTTTCCAATGGTCATATCTCTCCGGTATTTTATAGTGTGTTGGCGCGATCGGGGTATTTTCCAATCGATGAACTTGCCACTTTCAGAAAACTCAACTCACGGTTGCAGGGACATCCGACAACGCATGAAGGACTGCCAGGTATCCGGGTCGCTTCGGGATCCTTGGGACAAGGGCTTTCTGTCGCTATTGGCGCTGCTCAAGCAAAAAAACTAAATAAAGATAACCGCTTTGTTTATGTGCTGATGGGCGATGGTGAATTGCAGGAAGGGCAGGTATGGGAAGCGGCCATGTATGCCGCCCACAACAAAATGGATAATCTGATTGCTATTGTAGATTATAATGGTGCCCAGATTGATGGTGCGACCAACGATGTCCTTTCGTTGGGCGACCTACCTCGCAAATGGATGGCATTTGGCTGGAACGTTATTGAGATTATGCGTGGTAATGATATTGGTTCTGTGATTTCAGGGCTTCGAAAGGCTCAGGCTTCAACCGGAGTTGGCTTGCCAGTAATGGTGTTGCTCCATACGGAAATGGGTAATGGCGTCGATTTTATGATGGGCTCGCATAAATGGCATGGCATTGCTCCCAGCGAAGAGCAACTGCTTATAGCTTTAAACCAGAATGCAGAAACTTTGGGTGATTATATCGTCTCCTAAGAAAGGAGATTTTGAAATAGAATTAACATGAAAAAATATACATACACAGAATCGAAAGACACACGTTCTGGATTTGGTGCCGGTTTGCTGGAAGCGGGAAAGGAAGACGAAAATGTGGTAGCACTCTGTGCAGACCTGATCGGTTCCCTCAAAATGAACGATTTCATCAAGGCCTTTCCGGAGCGTTTTTTTCAGATCGGCATTGCCGAAGCAAATATGATGGGTATTGCGGCTGGACTTACCATTGGTGGAAAAATACCGTTTACAGGTACATTTGCCAATTTTTCAACGGGTCGGGTATATGATCAGATCCGACAGTCCATCGCCTATTCGGATAAAAACGTAAAAATAGCAGCCTCGCACGCAGGTCTCACCTTAGGCGAAGATGGAGCGACGCATCAGATATTGGAAGATATCGGATTGATGAAGATGCTTCCCGGGATGACGGTGATCAACCCTTGCGATTATAACCAGACGAAGGCAGCGACGAAAGCTGCCGCCAAGCACAAAGGGCCTGTTTACCTGCGGTTTGGACGGCCAGTGGTGCCGGTTTTTACACCCGAAGATCAGCAATTTGTGATCGGTGAAGCCGTGATGCTCAACCCGGGTAATGCAGTGACTATTTTGGCAACAGGGCATCTCGTTTGGGAAGCTATACGTGCGGGGGAAGAATTGGAAACATTGGGTATTGATGCCGAAATCATTAATATCCATACCATCAAACCCCTAGACGAGAAAGCGGTACTGACTTCTGTCGCTAAGACGGGCTGCGTTGTTACAGCCGAAGAACATAACCGTATCGGTGGACTCGGAGATAGTGTCGCGCAACTGTTAGCAAAACAATTGCCTACTCCGCAAGAATATGTAGCTGTAAACGACAGTTTCGGTGAATCGGGACCGCCAAGTGCGCTGATGGATAAATATGGCCTAAACGCCGACGCTATTGTAGCGGCGGTATTACGGGTAATCAAGAGGAAAGTGGCGACCTAATTGCCATGGGCTATTGTTCTATTATGAAATTAGGCAACTGTTTCTAGATTGGATGTGCGCTGTTGCTTTTATCGGTTGCTTACCTAAAATTGATGTACTGTTAAACCAATTATATGATGAGAAAAATGATCTACACGTTATTGTGCGTGTTTTCTGTCAGCTTAATCGCTCGGGCGCAGCAGGCTGCTCCACAAGGATTCGATGTGGAACGAAAATTGGCGTCCTATGGAAAAATCGACTCCGTAGTTTATCCTTCGAAAACTGTAGGGGTTACTAGGAAAGCCTTAATCTATACGCCGCCGGGATATGATACCGCAAAAAAATACCCTGTACTGTACCTGCTGCATGGAATAGGCGGCGATGAACGGGAATGGTTCAGACATGGAAATCCGCAGGTTATTTTCGATAACCTATATGCGGAAGGAAAAATGGAACCCATGCTGGTGATCATGCCCAATGGCCGTGCCATGGAAGATGACCGTGCTGGTGGAAATGTGATGGCACCGGATCGGGTAGCGGCGTTTTCAACTTTTGAAAAAGATCTGCTCAATGACCTGATTCCATTTGTTGAAAAGCAGTTTCCCGTTATCAAGGATCGTGAACACCGCGCGATTTTTGGGTTGTCTATGGGGGGAGGCCAGGCGCTGAATTTTGGACTGGGCCATATGGATACCTTCTCGTGGGTCGGGGGTTTTTCTTCTGCGCCAAACACCAAGATGCCACAGGAATTACTGCCTGCTCCAAAAGAAGCTAAAGATAGCCTAAAAATGCTGTGGATCTCCTGTGGTGACCAGGACGGTTTGCTCAATATCAGTAAGCGTACACATGAGTACCTTTTAGAACACGGAGTGCCTCATATTTATTATCTGGAGCCTGGAGGGCATGACTTCAATGTGTGGAGAAATGACCTCTATAATGTTTCGCAATTGTTATTTAAGGATAAGAAATAAAAGACCTTAATAAGTTGATCATAGCAATAAACTATTCGACGGTTTGCCTCGGCCTATCTCACAATGAGTTTGTTGGTCCTCTGCATTAATCCCGAAACTGCAAAAAATGGTATCAAGAAAAATGATTGAAAACTTTATTTGGAAGTACATAAGTATATTCATTGTGATCTTGTCACTGCATACTACTTTGTTGTTTGCCCAAAAGCGATCGACATTGACCCTATGGTATGATCGGCCTGCAGACGAAAGGGTATGGGAACAAGCTTTACCGCTGGGAAATGGTCGGTTGGGCTCGATGGTTTATGGAATTCCATCTTGTGAACGCATGCAGCTCAATGAGGAAACTATTTGGGCGGGTGGACCTTATCGCAACGATAATAAAAAAGGTGGGGCGGCATTAAAAACTATTCAGCATTATATATTCGATGGAAAATCGGCTGAAGCCGATAGGCTTGCGAATGAAACCTTCTTCACCAAAACCCATGGCATGCCCTATCAGACCGCAGGAAATATACTGCTGCGGTTTCCTGGGCACGAACAGTATCAGGATTATTATCGCGAACTGGATATTGAACGGGCGGTAGCACTGTCCCGTTATACAGTAGATGGGGTAACATTTACCAGAGAAGTTTTTACTTCGTTTGCTGATGATGTCATTGTCATGAAAATAAAGTCGAGTAAGAAAAGGAAACTCAACTGCACATTAACTTATGAGAATGAGTCGAAGCATACTATTTACAAAAACGGTGATAAGCTTATATTAGCAGGACGAGGATCCGATCATGAGGGTATTAAAGGGCAGGTTGTTTATCAGATTCATACGGGAGTAAAGCATACCGATGGACAGCTTGTTGTGAAAGACCAATCGATTGATATAAAAGGTGCAAGTTCTATTTCTCTTTACATTTCCATAGCGAGCAATTTTCAAAATTACAAACAATTGGGGGCTGATCCCCATAAGGTGGCTGCTAAAAGGTTGCAAAAAGCGATGGATAAGGATTATCAGCTTGCTTTGCGGCAGCACATCGCTTCTTATGGCAAACAATTTAACCGCTTCCAGCTCCATTTGGGCAGTTTGAGCAGTGAACATCAGGAGCCTATTGCAAAGCGTATCGCAAATTTTGCCCGTACACAGGACCCGGCGCTCGTGACTTTGTTGACTCAATTCGGCCGCTATTTGCTTATCTGTTCTTCGCAGGCAGGTGGTCAACCTGCTAATCTGCAAGGCATCTGGAACCGCTCCATGCAACCAGCCTGGGACAGTAAATATACGATCAATATCAATACCGAAATGAACTATTGGCCAGCAGAGGTTACCAACCTTTCTGGCACGCTCCAGCCGTTATTTTCGATGATTAAAGAGCTCAGTGAAAGTGGAGAAGAGACAGCGAAGACATTGTACCATGCGCGCGGCTGGGTGGCCCATCACAATACCGATATCTGGCGCGTGACGAGTCCGATTGATTTTGCGGCTGCCGGAATGTGGCCGAGTGGAGGGCTGTGGTTGTCTCAACATTTGTGGGAACATTACCTTTTTACGGGAGATAAGGTCTTTTTAAGGCAATATTATCCAGTAATGAGGGGAGCTTGCGACTTTCTTTTGTCTGTGCTTGTCGAGCATCGTGGTTATCCGACTAAACAATGGCTCGTTCTGAGTCCTTCAATTTCGCCCGAGCAAGGGCCACTTGCGGCAGGCGTAACCATGGATAATCAGCTATGCTACGACATGCTGACACGTACTGCTTTGGCGGCAGAAGCCCTCGGTGTTGATGCAATGTATAGGGACACATTATTGGCAACGGCACGGCGGATTCCACCAATGCATATAGGTCGTTATACTCAGTTACAAGAATGGCTGGAAGACGTGGATGATCCGCACAATCAACATCGGCATGTATCCCATTTATATGGATTGTTTCCAGGTAGTCAAATTTCACCGTTCCGCACGCCTGAATTGTTTGAGGCAGCACGTAATTCGTTGATCTATCGAGGTGATTTTGCGACGGGATGGTCAATTGGATGGAAAATAAATTTATGGGCCCGTTTATTGGACGGAAACCATGCCTACGAAATTATAAAAAAGATGTTGACGGTTTCCGATGAAAACCATCCCGAGGGACGTACCTATCCCAATCTGTTTACGGCACATCCTCCATTTCAGATTGATGGTAATTTTGGCTTAACGGCCGGAATTGCGGAGATGCTGATCCAAAGCCACGATGGTGCTGTGCATTTACTGCCAGCTATTCCCGATCAATGGAAAGACGGCTGGGTAAAGGGGATCAAGGCGCGAGGTGGATTTGAAATTGAAATGCAATGGCAAAAAGGAAAGATAAAGGAAGTTATGGTCTTTTCATCTTTAGGCGGTAATTTGCGGTTGCGCACGGCTTCGCCATTGAAAGGACCTGAACTTCAAATAGCAAAAGGCGAACAGACTAATGCCCTTTTAGCTCCTGTAATAACACCAGCAACTATTCATTCGGCAGATTCACACTTGAAAGGAATTGAATTACCAAGCTATTATGAATACGATGTAGGAACCTTGCCTGGAAAATACTATACATTTAAGGTTTACTAAATTAATGCGACTCATAAATCCTGTCAATATGTTAAGAATGAAAATCAGCGCTTTTGTCTTCTCCTCGATGATCACGTTTTTGGGAGCGACAGCGCAACAGGCCCATAATCCAATCATCTTTGCTGATGTGCCCGATATGTCTATGATACGCGTCGGTGATACCTATTATATGAGCAGCACGACCATGCATATGAATCCCGGTGTCCCGATTATGAAGTCCAAAGATCTGGTCAATTGGACGATGATTAATTATGCTTACGATCGTCTTGGCGATCAGGATGAACTCAATCTGTCAAACCATAAAAATGCGTATGGGCACGGCTCCTGGGCGAGCAGTTTGCGCTTTCATGAGGGGCGGTACTATGTCAGCACATTTTCGGCCAATACAGGAAAAACGCATGTTTACCAGACAGCAGATATTGAACATGGACCCTGGACTTCGAAAGAATTTCAACCGATGATGCACGATCATAGCTTATTCTTTGACGAGGGGAAAATTTATATGATCTGGGGTGGGGGGCGCATCTATATTGCTGAATTATCGCCAGATTTTTCAGGTGTTAAAGCAGGAACACAACGGGTATTGATAGAGAATGCCTCTTTACCCGCCAATCCTAAAGAAGGCAAAGCCGGTTTACCTGCGGAAGGATCCCAAATGTTTAAGATCAATGGTATGTATTATCTTTTTAATATTTCATGGCCAGCGGGAGGGATGCGCACAGTAATTGTACATCGGGCCAGCCAATTGGAAGGTCCGTATGAGGGGAAAGTGGTTTTGCAGGATCAGGGTGTGGCACAGGGAGGGCTGATCGATATGCCCAACGGAAAATGGTATGCTTATCTTTTTCAGGATTATGGTGCTGTAGGCCGAATTCCGTTTTTGGTTCCTGTCAACTGGGAGGATGGCTGGCCTGTGCTTGGAATTGACGGAAAAGTCGCGGCTAAATTGGATCTTCCTGCAAATAAAAGCTTAAGCCCCGGAATTGTTAGCTCAGATGATTTTGAGCGGAAAGCTGGCGAACCCGCCCTTCCCCTAGTATGGCAATGGAACCATAACCCAGTTGCTGATCTATGGTCAGTGACCGAACGCAGTGGCTTTTTGAGACTGCGAACCGGCGACCTTACTGAGGACTTTCTGTCGGCTAAAAATACATTGACGCAACGCACCATCGGCCCGAGCTGCAGCGCCGCTATTGCTGTAGAGGTTTCTAACATGAAAGATGGTGATTTCGCCGGATTATCGCTATTGCAAAAAAACTATGGTTTAGTAGGAGTTCGGATGGAAGGAAACACAAAATCATTGGTAATGATCAATGCGATGACGGGGGCACCACAAGAACTGGCCAAGATCGACCTCAAACAGCAACGTGTATTTTTTAAAGCGAGCTGTGATTTTTCAAACAAAAAAGATACGGCCCAATTTTTTTATAGTACGGATGGACACAATTGGAACAGAATAGGTAACGTGTTAAAAATGAGTTATACCATTCCTCATTTTATGGGGTATCGGTTCGGACTTTTTAACTATGCGAGTAAAGCAGCTGGCGGCTATGTAGACTTTGATTACTTCCATTTGACCAGCAATTAAAATGATATGAGAAAACAATTTTTTACGCTATTACTGGTCGGGTTTCTGATCATGTTTTTTGTTACGATAAATGCATTGAAGGCACAAAATCCGATTGTACAAACAGCCTATACGGCAGATCCTGCACCTTTGGTATATAATAACCGTCTTTATCTATACACCACACAGGATGAAGAAGAGTCCACCTGGTTTACTATGAATAATTGGCGGGTATATTCAACCATTGACATGGTGAACTGGACGGATCATGGTGCGATTCTCTCTTATACTGATTTTGATTGGGCAAAAGGTGATGCGTGGGCGGCACAATGTGTTGAAAAAAACGGTAAATTTTATCTATACGTGCCTGTTATTTCTAAGCAGAACAACCGCGGTGCGATCGGCGTTGCTGTCGGGGATAGCCCATTAGGTCCATTTCACGATCCTTTGGGCAGACCGTTGCTGCAGAGTGAATGGGGCGATATCGATCCGACTGTATTTATTGACGACGATGGTCAGGCGCATATGTACTGGGGTAATCCCCAATTGAAATATGTCAAGCTGAATGAAGATATGATCTCCTATGCAGGTGATATCGTTGAGGTTCCAATGACGGCAGCTTCTTTCGGAAAACGAGCGGGCGACCCGAAACGACCGACAAGCTATGAGGAGGGTCCCTGGTTGTATAAAAGAAATGGCTTGTATTATCTCTTTTGGCCGGGAGGTCCTCTACCTGAATTTATCGGTTATTCGACCAGCAAAAAAGCCGAAGGTCCCTGGAAGTATGGCGGAGTAATCATGCCTGCGGAAGGAAAAGCATTCACAAACCATCCAGGTGTTGTTGATTTTAAAGGAAAGAGTTACTTCTTTTACCACAATGGAGCTTTGCCCGGCGGTGGAGGTTTTACGCGCTCTGTTGCTGTTCAGGAGTTAAACTTTAATCCAGACGGCAGTATCCCGCCGATGAAAATGACAGCTGGAATTACTCGTGCGCTAGCAGCGGTGAATCCCTACGAGCTCCATCAGGCCGAAATGATTGCGTGGTCCGAATATGTTAAATCCTATCAGAATGAAAAAGTAGGCGTTTTTATAAAAGCAAAGAAAGATGGAGCTTATACCTGTGTGAAAAACGTTGACTTTGGTGAGAGAGGTGCAAGCAATTTTTTTGCGCGACTGGGAACAACACATAACGGTGGTGTCAGTATGGAGGTACGTTCGGGAGCGATCGATGGGGCTTTACTAGCTACTATACAAGTTCCCATGACGGGAGGCGATGACCGCTGGACTACAGTGGAGACTGTACTAGCCGATAAAGTGAAGGGAGTACATGATTTATACTTTGTTTTTAAAGGCAAGGCTCCGTCAAATATCCTGTTTTTCGATTGTTGGAAATTTGGAAGGTAAAGTGGTAGAATATGTTTTTTAGAATAGAAAATTTCTTTTGCTTTTCATCTTTTTTTAGTCGTCTAACACTGGTTATTGTTTGTCTTCTCGGACTGCTGCCATGCGCTGCCGGTGTACGGCTGCCAGCAATCATGGGAGACCAGATGGTTCTACAGCGGGATATCGAACTCCATATTTGGGGATGGGCATCGAAAGGTGAGAAGGTTACCCTTCGTTTTAGAGGGGCATACTATTATACAGAAGCCGGACAGGATGGCAAGTGGAATGTGCGGATCCCGCCACAGCATCATGGGGGACCCTATACGATGGAGATTAATGACATTGTTATTCGTGATGTGTTAATCGGCGATGTCTGGCTTTGTTCGGGTCAGTCTAATATGGAAACGCCAATTAAGCGTCTTGTCGAACGTTTTCCTGAAATAAATGAATCTAATAATCATATGATCCGTTATTTCAAGGTTCCGACACAAAATAGTCCCATCGAGGTAAAGCAAGAGATACCGCCTGGTGAACGTTGGCATTCGGGCATAGCTTCAGATGTGATGAATTGGACGGCATTAGCCTATTTCTATGCATTGGAGTCCTATCAACATAACGGTATTCCGGTCGGAATGATCGTATCTAGCCTTGGTGGATCGGGAATAGAACGCTGGGTCGACCAGAAGTCTCTAAGGCAATTTCCAGAGCTGTTGCTAGATCAACATGCGATCGATAGCCTTAGGTTGGCTGAAAAAGATGGCGGGGTAGATCTGTGGACCGCAGAAAATTATAATGATTTGCATTGGCCAACAGTGCCGGTTCCCGAATACTGGAGCAAACCGCATCGATTAAACAGAGGTGTCAGTTATTTTCGGAAGGATTTTGCCGTTCCGGCCGCTAAAGAGGGACGGCATGCCAAGTTGTATTTGGGAACGTTGATTGATAGTGATTCGGTGTATGTAAATGGTCATTTTGTTGGTTCTACGGCCTATCGGTATCCACCACGGATTTACGATATACCAGCGGGGATACTTCGCGCTGGAAGAAATAATTTAACTGTACGTCTTCGAACGGATGATAAGGATGGTGGATTCACACCTGATAAATCCTATGAGATCAAGCTCGACGACGTACGCATTGATCTCACAGGCGAATGGCATTGGCAAGTTGCCGTGGACCAAGATAAAGTTGATCGCTATAAAAGCCGCCTACAGAACTTGGGACAGGTTGGCTCAGGCCTCTACAATGGAATGATCTATCCGTTGCATGACTACGGGTTAAAGGGAGTAATTTGGTATCAAGGGGAGGCCAATACCGCCAATCCATTACGTTATCAGCGGTATCTTACGTCGTTGGTTCATAGTTGGCGCGCGCATTTTGGTCAACCGCAGCTCCCCTTTCTGATGGTACAGTTGCCGAACTTTATGGTCAAGGATACGGTACCAGCAGAATCCAATTGGGCACGTATCAGGGAAGCTCAGTTTCAGGCCAGCAAAGAACTATCATTTACCGCACTGGCGGTAACGTACGATCTTGGTGAGTGGAACGATATTCATCCGCTCAATAAAAAGGATATGGCCAAGCGTTTATTGCTATGCGCGCGCAAGATGTTGTATAAAGACCAAGTCGTTGCTTCAGGTCCTCAGTATAAGCAGATGCGGGTTGATGGGGATCGGATTATTATTTCATTCGACGAAATTGGAAAGGGGCTGGCTGTCCGTCAGGGAAAAAAACTACAACATTTTGCGATTGCCGGTTCAGATCGAAAATTCCTATGGGCGAATGCCGTCATACATGGGAATGAGGTCGTGTTGAGTCATCCAAAGATCAGCAATCCGAAGGCAGTCCGCTACGCATGGAGCAATAATCCCGAAAATGTAAATCTAATCAATAAGGAAGGAATGCTAGCCGTACCATTTCGTACTGATAATTGGTAGCATGAGTAGCTCGTGGCAAAAGAAATCAATTGAATACTATAAAATATAATTCAGCAATTTAATTAATTTAATCAATTTATGAAGGGACTAAATATTGTCTTAAAAAAACGGACAATGGTATTGTTATTATCCGTTACAGGAATTTTATCAACAACAAGGATACTGGGGCAACAGCAAAATATGGTGAAGGATCTCAGTAAGGGGTTTGTGCACCAGTCTATCGGTAATCCATACCTACCGCTTTGGGAGCATCTTCCTGATGGTGAACCCCGTGTTTTTGAAGATCCTGACCAGCCGGGGAAATATCGCGCTTATATTATTGGTTCCCATGATTTACGTTTTACCAGTTATTGCGGGCCTGACATTCGGATGTGGTCAGCGCCGATTGAAAACTTAACGAGTTGGCGCGATGAGGGGGCTATTTTTACCTATCCGATCGATGGAAAATGGGATGTGATGTATGCCCCAGATCTGGTAGAGGTCAAACGTAAAGATGGGAAAAAAGAATACTACTTGTTTCCACACAGCAGAGGAGATAAACGTGAAGCAATGGTAGTCAAAGGCGATCGGCCGAATGGGCCCTTTAAACCGATAAACCTCACGGAAGATGGCAAGCGTACCCTGCCTGGAAGTATCCTTGGATTTGATCCGGCCGTTTACATTGAATATGTGACGGATCCCAAAGATCCTGATTACGAAATTGGATTCCGGGCATACGGTTTTTGGGGGTTTCAACGCTCGATGGCGGCACAGTTAGATCAGAAAACGATGTATTCGCTGCGACCGGGTACCGAAATTATTAATTATCTATTGCCGGCAAGTGCGCGATATGGTGAATTGCGTGATCCAAAAGGCACCGCGTACCCTAATATTTTTGAGGGGGAGGATTTAGGAACTTTTAATTTTTTTGAAGCGTCGTCAATTCGTAAAGTCGGCAACAAATATGTATCGGTATACAGTGGCTATTCAGGTCCAGAATATGGGGTCGGGAGCTCAAATTCAACCTTACGGTATGCGGTGGCAGATTCACCCTTGGGACCTTGGAAGAGCGGCGGTGTCCTGGTCGATTCGCGTGCTCCAGTATTAAATAAAGACGGATCGGCTATCGAAACCAGTAATGCAGGGCATAATAC
The DNA here is from genome assembly GCF_039511225.1 of Sphingobacterium multivorum. Taxonomy (NCBI): domain Bacteria; kingdom Pseudomonadati; phylum Bacteroidota; class Sphingobacteriia; order Sphingobacteriales; family Sphingobacteriaceae; genus Sphingobacterium; species Sphingobacterium multivorum. The sequence continues at coordinate 4,231,441 of NZ_CP154261.1, read as the reverse complement.
CCATGGGAGTATCGAACTAATCAACGGACAATGGTACGTATTTTACCATAGACCACCGCGCGGATTTGGTTTTGCACGTCAGGCTGTGGTCGAACCTATCAAAGTTGCATGGGATGAAAAAAGTGTCAAAGAAGGGGGAATGGTTTCTATCCGGGCTTTTGACCCTTTTCAAGAAAATTTAACCATCAAAGATAAACAAGGAAAAGAATATAAAGGTGCAGAGGTAACATCAGAAGGATTTCATTTTTATGGATTAGACCCTTATCGGTACTATTCCGCTGGATATGCCTGTTACCTTTCAGATATCAGTTTGCAACAGGATTCATGGGATGTATGGGATAACCATATGCCTGTGACAAATATGAAAAATGGAACTATCGCAGGTTTTAAATATTTCGGATTCGGTGGTCTGAAACAAGATAAGTTTGGGTTAAAGGCTTTTGAGGGAACGAAAAATGGAAACCGCAGCGCTTTTAATCTGTTTATTGCACCAAAGACACAGACTTCATTTAAGGTCAACGTGTGGCTGGATGGCCCTTGGGATAATGATATCTGGAAAGGAAAGCGGATTGCCCAAATAACCGTTCCGGAAAATACTGCGACAACAGTAAAGCAATTTACGGTCGATGTTTCTAACTATGTGGATCAACTGGATGGCAAACATGCCTTGTTTCTTGTCGCTGAGGGTGAAGAAGGCAAGCCGCTTTTTGATTTTATAGGATTGGGATTTAGTTCGAAAGACAAAAAAATTGAACGTCCAGTACCACCTTCGGTTACGATTACAGTGAATGGCAAAAAACTAATGTTGCCTTCGATTCCCGTGCGATCGACTGATGAGAATGGCATCGTTGGTTACAACTATTATGAAGTTACTTTTCCAATAGAAACCAACGACAAGAAGATTCCAGTGGTGAAGGCTGTGGCAAATAATGCTGAAGTTGAAATCAAAGTTAAACAAGGCAGCTCGTTGACCGGTTACGCACAGGTAGATTGTGTTTACAGAGGACAAACCAAAAGCTATCTTGTAAAGTATGTAAGGAATTGAACCTTTAGCCGGTAAGCGGCTTTACAAACCATGTAGAAAAAGGCTGTCTAAAAAAATAGACGGCCTTTTTTAAACATTTTTATTGGAATATAAAACATTTGTATTGGTTCCCGGTCCAAAGCTACTTGTAGTTTTACCCTTGTAATTCAACTAATCGAATAACCAATTATATGGATCAAAGTATGACCGAGGTAAAGCCTATTAAAGGTTTTTACAAACTTTCAATGAAACAACGGGTGGGGTTTGGTGCTGGTGATCTTGCCCAGAATCTTATTTACCAGACTGTTTCGATGTACCTCCTGATTTTTTATACCAATGTTTATGGAATTTCTGCTGCTTCGGCAGGAGTCATGTTTCTTATTGTCCGAATCGTGGATGTACTGTGGGATCCCATTGTAGGCGCATTTGTTGATAAAAGAAATCCACGGATGGGAAAGTACAGATCTTATTTGGTGTTGGGAGGAATTCCGTTGACGGGCTTTGCAATTCTGTGTTTTTGGAATGGATTTTCGGGTTCTTTGGTCTACGCCTATGTCACTTATGTTGGGCTATCCATGCTTTATACCCTGGTGAATGTCCCCTATGGTGCTTTAAATGCTTCCTTGACGAGGGATACAGACGAGGTGACAAAACTAACATCGACGCGTATGTTCATGGCCAACGTTGGTGGGCTTGCGGTCGGTTATGGCGTTCCGTTGGTTGTACAGTATTTCTCTCCGGATGGAAAGATAAACTCAAAAGATTCGGCCGAAGCTTGGTTTATAACGATGCTGATTTACGCTTTAGTCGGATTGGCCCTTCTAATTTTTTGTTTTTCACAAACAAAAGAGCGGGTTATTATGGATGAAAAGGATACAGATAATGTGCGCGTATCTGATCTATGGCGAGAATTTAAGCACAATCGACCTTTGCGCATTTTAGCCTTTTTTTTCATTACAGCATTTGCGATGATGGCCATCGGTAATTCGGCAGGATCCTATTACATGATCTACAATGTACATGCTCCGGATATGTTGCCTTATTTCATGGCCCTGGGGTCTTTACCTGCTTTCATCTTTATGCCATTGGTGCCTGCTATCAAACGTGCAATAGGTAAGAAGCAAATGTTCTATGTTTTTCTGGGTGTTGCTATCCTTGGAATGCTCATGTTATATATGATTTCATCCAACGAGACACTTAAGGGTAATATTGGATTGGTATTGACAGCTCAGTTTATCAAATCAACTGGTGTAATCGTTGCTACGGGGTATATGTGGGCGCTTGTACCCGAAGTCATATCCTATGGCGAGTATAAAACCGGTAAGCGTATTTCGGGGATTGTCAATGCACTGACAGGTATTTTTTATAAGGCTGGCATGGCACTGGGAGGTGTAGTGCCCGGGTTGGTACTCGCCTATGTTGAATTTGATAAAGATAATGCCATAAGACAATCTGCATTGGCTGAAAAAGGAATTTTATGGTTGGTGGCCGTTATTCCTGCAGTACTTTTGGTACTCGCCATGGTTGTTATCTCCAGATATGAACTGGATGATGTAACGATCGATAAAATTAACCGGGATATAGAATCAAGACATACATATTAATCAAAAATAAACCATGAAGATGTTAAAAACTATTGTTGTAGCTGTATCAACATTATTATTTGGTCCTACTGCTTCAGCCACTTTGCAAAATCCGAAGCGAGCCCCAGATTCATTGACCTTGAAAGATGCATTTGAAGGTAAGTTTTATATAGGAACAGCATTAAACCTTGATCAGATATGGGAGCGGGATGAGGCTGCGGTAGCGGTGGTCAAAAAGCAGTTCAATTCCATTGTTGCCGAGAATTGTATGAAAAGTATGTTTTTACAACCAAGGGAAGGTGAGTTCGATTTTAAGGATGCGGACCGTTTTGTGGCGTTTGGAGAAAAAAATAAAATGCAAATTATCGGTCACACGCTAATTTGGCATTCGCAGACTCCAGCTTGGTTTTTTATCGATAAAAACGGGAAAGAGGTCACCCGGGAAGTACTTATCGCACGCATGCGGAAGCATATACAAACCGTAGTGTCGCGCTATAAGGGAAGGGTGTTTGGTTGGGATGTGGTGAACGAGGCTATACTGGATAATGGAGAATGGCGTAAAAATAAATTCTACCAGATTATTGGACCGCAATTTATTGAATTAGCATTTAAATTTGCTCATGAAGCAGACCCAAAAGCTGAATTATATTATAACGATTATTCGACAGCAATCCCCGAAAAAAGAAAGGGGATTATGCGCATGGTGCAACAGGTAAAGGCCGCCGGTGGTCAGGTCAGTGGGATTGGCATGCAAGAACATAATGCGCTGGACAATCCACCTATTGAAGAAGTTGAAAAAACCATACTCGGATTTGCGGGCCTTGGTGCAAAGGTAATGGTAACGGAAATGGATATTTCGGTCCTGCCACATGTACGCCCCAATATGGGAGCCGAAGTTGCGGAACGTCATGCTTACAGTAAAGCAATGAATCCCTACGAAAAAGGGCTTCCAGCAGAGAAAATGGATGAGCTAGGAAAGAGATATGTAGCGTTTTTTAAATTATATCTCAAACATCGGGATAAAATATCGCGTGTGACATTGTGGGGTGTAGGCGATGGAGATTCATGGAAGAATGGTTGGCCTATTCCGGGACGTACAGACTATCCGTTGTTATTTGATCGGAATTATCAGCCCAAACCCTTTGTAAAAGATATTATTGCGTTGACTCAAAAAAAAAAGAAATAAGAAATATGAGCAAAAGTAGGTATTTATATTCCGGAGATTACATGGCTGATCCTTCAGCTCATGTGTTTGAAAACAAAATTTATATTTATCCCTCTCACGACAGGGAGAGCGGTATTCCCGAAAATGATAACGGCGACCATTTCGATATGCAGGATTACCACGTGTTTTCTCTTGAAGATATCAATGCGGACATTGTTAACCATGGAAAGGTACTGGATGTAAAAGATATTCCTTGGGCTGGTCGTCAGCTTTGGGATTCTGATGTGACTGAGAAAGACGGAAAATACTATATGTATTTCTCCATGAAGGATAGAAACGATATTTTTAAAATCGGTGTTGCTGTGGCAAGCCATCCTTATGGACCATTTGTTCCGCAGGAGTATCCTATCAAAGGAAGTTACAGTATTGATCCATGTGCTTTTAAAGATACAGACGGTTCCTATTATTTATATTTTGGTGGTATATGGGGTGGACAACTTCAATTTTATCGGAATAATAAAATTATTTCGCCCAATGAATTGCCAACATCTGATGAACCCGCATTGTCTCCAAAGGTTGTCAAGCTGTCTGCTGATATGATGGAATTTTCGGAACAACCAAGGGATCTCGTTATTTTAGATAAAGAGGGCAAACCATTAACGCATGGGGATACGGAAAAGCGATTTTTTGAAGCTTCCTGGATGCATAAATACCAAGGTAAGTATTATTTTTCCTATTCTACAGGCGACAGCCATTTGATTTGTTACGCCATAGGAGACAATCCATATGGACCATTTACCTATCAGGGTGTGATTCTATCGCCCGTAGTTGGCTGGACCACGCACCACAGCATTGTCGAATTCAAGGGTAAGTGGTACCTATTTTATCATGATTCGGTACCTTCTGGAGGAAAGACCTGGCTTAGAAGCATGAAAGTTATTGAGTTGAGCTATGATGAAAATGGTCATATTAAGCCGATTGATGGATTGTCTTCGTAATGATATATTTTAGTTCAAGATGAGGTATATCATGCGTTTTCATTTCTTTTTTGCGATCGTACTGTATTGTGTTCCTGCTGCTTTGAGAGCTGAGGACGGTAGTCAGTTATGGCTGCGATTTACAAAACAGGAGAAACCTATAGGTAAGATTCAGGTGGTAAAAGGTGAATCGACCGATGCAACACTTGTTTTAGCAAAACAGGAACTGGAATGTTACTGGAAGGGTGAGGATGTCATCTTAAAACTTGATCATAGCAGAAAGGACTTAAAAGATGGTTATCAAATAAGCCGACAGGGAAATCAGGTTTATGTGGTTGCCGGTCGATCAGCGGGTATATTGTATGCTGTTTATCATTTATTGCGGCTTCAGAAGACAGGAGCAGGGATACCTCCTGCAGGATTCATTGAAATACCTTCTTACGATATTAGGGTCTTGAATCATTGGGATAATTTGGATGGGACGATAGAACGTGGATATGCAGGGCATTCGCTATGGAACTGGGAGGAATTACCGAATAAACTTTCACCCCGATATGAACAATATGGACGGGCCAATGCTTCGATTGGAATTAATGCTACCGTGTTGAATAACGTGAATGCTTCTTCGGATCTATTGAAGAAGGAGTATCTGATAAAAGTTAAAGCTCTGGCGGATGTCTTTCGTAAATATGGTATAAAAGTATATGTGTCGATCAATTTCTCTGCGCCGAAAAATTTAGGTGGGTTAGCTAATTCGGATCCCTTAAATAAGGATGTTCAACACTGGTGGAGATCCAAGGTGAAGGAGATTTATGCGTTAATTCCGGATTTCGGCGGATTTTTGGTCAAAGCAAATTCTGAAGGCCAGCCAGGCCCCCAAGATTATGGACGAACCCATGCGGACGGAGCCAATATGCTTGCCGATGCGCTCAGCCCCTATGGCGGTACCGTTTTTTGGCGTGCTTTTGTTTATCATCCGACTAAAGATGACCGTGCCAAACAAGCCTATCAAGAATTTGTTCCACTCGATGGTCAGTTTCGTGACAATGTTATTCTTCAAGTAAAAAATGGCCCGATAGATTTTCAACCCCGGGAACCTTTCAATCCTTTATTGGGGGCGATGCCAAATACAGCGAAGATGCTCGAATTTCAGTTGACACAAGAGTATCTGGGATTTTCCAACCATTTGGTCTATTTGGCACCTTTGTTTAAGGAAGTATTGGATAGTGAAACCTATGCCACTGGAAAAGGCGGAACGGTGGCAAAGCAGACCGACAGTAGCAGGCATTCGGGGCGTAAAACGGCAATCGCTGCAGTAGCTAATATTGGTTTGGATACCAATTGGACGGGGCACCACTTCGCGCAAGCCAACTGGTACGCTTTCGGCCGTTTGGCTTGGAACAATAGCCTGTTTTCAGCACAAATAGCGGATGAATGGATACGGTTGACGTTTACGGGAGCGCAGGAGTTTCTCGAGCCAGTCAAGAAGCTGATGTTGGAATCTCGGGAGGCAGCGGTCGATTATATGATGCCATTAGGTCTACATCACCTTTTTGCTTTTGAGCATCATTACGGTCCCGAACCTTGGGGCGATATCCCGGGGGGACGTCCAGACTGGATGCCCTGGTACTACCATAATGCGGATAGCGTGGGATTGGGTTTTGACCGAACAGCCAAGGGAAGTAATGCCGTATCACAGTACAATCCGCCATTGAACGAAATATATGGAAATAGAGCCACTTGTCCGGAACACCTTTTATTGTGGTTTCATCATGTTTCCTGGAATCATCGAATGAATAGCGGCAATACGCTTTGGAGCGAATTATGTTTCCGTTATGATCACGGGGTCCAAAAAGTGAGAGCGTTTCAAAAAGTTTGGGATCGTATGGAAAGATATATTGATCGATCACGTTTTTCAGCTGTTCAAGCTAAACTGAGAATCCAAACTAGAGATGCAGTTTGGTGGAAAGATGCCTGCTTGCAATACTTTCAACTTTTTTCACGTCAACCGATTCCATACGAGTTAGAGCGTCCCATACACGATTTAGAAGAGTTAAAGAAAATCAAGTTACCGATGGGGCATCATAATTAAATCGAAAGTCAGGTCTTAGCAAGATCCTTTTTACGAAAAAAGCTGTTTTATCTCGTTATTCTGCGTTTGTAACTCATCGGTGTCTCGCCTGTTAGTTTTTTAAAGAGTCTATTAAAGTAAGATATATTTTCAAAGCCCAGTCTAAAACACAGTTGTTGGATATTGCCTTCATCAACTAACATCATTAACTGTGCTTTTTCTATTTTCTTCTGGTTGATATAATTCACTGGTGTGGTATTTATATGCTTTTTAAAGAGTCGGATCAGGTGATCTTTGGAGATAAAAATTAGATTGGCGAGTTGTTCGATAGCAATCGGATGATGGATATTTTCGTCTATGTAATCGAGTACACGTAGAAGGCGTTTTTCGACTTGTGGTATCTTGTTGGTTGCTTCCGCAAGGAATCTGCTCATCAATAAATGAATGATCGCTTGGTTTTCGGAAGCTCTGGCGAAAGGTGAAGCCGTCTGCAGTGCCATGTTTTTCATTAACTCTGTTGAATTATCGTAGCCCTTTGGATCGTATATTTTTAATTCACGACCTGGATTTATAGCATATAGATGTTGGATAACTGTCTCCAATAGCTGATCCGATTTGATTTCCTTCGGAAAAGTGTAACGGTCGAAAATACTTGATCTTATTTCGGGGTTTTCATAAATATGGATATAATAGAGGGATAATTTATCGGAACAGTCATAGCTGTGATGGATATAGGCTGGGGTGAGATAGAGATGGCCAGGTCGGAGTTTAATGACCTCGTTATGTACAATAATAGCTGCTTCTCCTTCAGAGACATAGTGTATTCTGGCAAAAGGACTCTTAATATCTTTAAAATTCCAATCTGCCTGATGTTCCGCATAGCCAATATTCAATAGTGTAAAATCGAGTTTATTCTTTTCGTTATTTATCATTATGCGAAGCGGAAAATAATTAGATACAATATTAATCCCAGATACAATAATACTCGTTTTCTCTAAAAAAAAATAGCGTTTTTACGTACAATTATTGATAATGTTTCTTTTTGGCGCAATCGATGTATCGCTAGGAAATTAATTGTGTTTTTTAAACGGAGCATTTTGTGATGCTTAGTGGAGATGGGTCGATATCGTATTATTTTTTATCGCTAATGTAGTTTCTTTCTCCATGCTATATAATTATTTTTGGCTATATGATAATACAAAGATTTTGAAATAGGAAACCTTCTGAATTCTGATATGATCTTTGGTATCACAATAACCCATAGCAGTTGCTGTTTAAATCTTGATACCATTTATAAATGAAAGCAATAAGAATTATTAAAGCGGGGAGTGTGGAAATCACGGATATCCCGCGTCCCACTGTTAAAGAGGGACATGTCCTGTTAAAAATTGATTATGTTGGATTCTGCGGTTCGGATCTGAACACCTTTCGGGGATTGAATCCATTGGTCAATTTGCCCGTCATACCGGGGCATGAAATTGGAGCAACGGTAGCGGAATTGGGCGCTAATTTGGTGACTGATCTTACGATCGGTACAAAAGTTACCGTCAATCCATATTCCAATTGTGGTCTATGTACAGCATGTAAAAATAATAGGCCTAATGCCTGCCGTTATAATGAGACTATGGGGGTGCAGCGTGATGGTGCTATGGCGGAATATATTGTTGTACCGATTGAAAAGGTTATCGCTGGGGGACAACTATCATCCAAACAATTGGCTTTGGTGGAGCCTATGAGTGTGGGATTTCATGCTGTTGATCGAGCTTCAGTAACGGACAGTGACGTTGTATTGGTATTTGGATGCGGTATGATCGGCATGGGGGCAATCATTCGGGCAGCATTACGGGGAGCCACAGTCATTGCTGTTGACGTCAGTGCTGAAAAGCTTGCTCTTGCAAGAAAACTCGGTGCAAAGTTTACGATTAACAGCGTTGAAGAAGATCTGCAGGCGAAGTTGGCAATGTTGACCCAGGCCATGGGGGCTGATGTCGTGATCGAAGCCGTTGGTAGAAAAGAAACGTACTTGGCTGCTATTGAAGCTGCAGCCTATACGGGGAGGGTGCTGTATATTGGTTATGCAAAAGATGCTATTCCCTTTGATACACAGTTTTTTGTCAAAAAGGAGCTCGATATCAGGGGGTCGCGCAACGCTACGTCAAAAGACTTTGTTGCAGTAATGAATTACCTGGAAATGAAAACCTGTTCATTAGAAGAACTGATAACGGCCATTTATCGTATAGAAGATGCACAATTAGCTTTAGAAACCTGGTCAAATGACCCTGGGCGTATATTTAGGCTATTGATTGCATTTTAAAAGAGCAACTGTTGACCCATATAAGATTGTTTAAAAGGAATCTCGTGTTTTTTTGAACTAATATATGTACATTTAGGCTAATACCTGTAAAAATAATACCTAACAGGAAAAATAGACTTAAAATCAATGAGCAGGAAAGTTGTAGCGTTTTTCTTAGTAATGCTGTTCTCAAAAGTGCTTTTGGGCAATTCCCAGGATTCGGTCCGTGTGGGGTTTGTGGCCAAGATAGAACAATTTTTTAAGGAATCGGCAAAAAGAAGTGTCCAGGATTTGGAGATGGACCGTGCGGCCATCCGTCAAAATCGGGTGCTGGAGGATGTTAAGTTATTGGCTAGCCAATCGCGTTCTTTTCTACGCAAAGGTTTCGATTCGTTAAGTGTGGATCTAGGTTTGAAAGAACTGATCGTTTTACACGATATAGCCAAGGACGGGGTTTTTGAGAATAAAGGATCGGCCCAGTCTTCGCGCAATCTTACCGTAACATTTAATATTTTGAATGCCTTGTCCATTGAAGTGAGGAGCTTAAAGCATGACATGGACCGCTATCAGGACAGGCTTACAAACTATCAGCTGGAACTCGATTCACTGAGCAATGATCCTGCACTTTTTGTTATTTCAAAGGATTCCGCTAATCTTGCCCGTTATCTGAGTCGGATTCGAGTGATTGCATTAGAAATCGCACCCATTACTTTGAAACTGGCAGAACGAATTAATGGGGTTCAAGAGTTACAGAATAAAATTAATCTGGAACTGGCGCGGCTTGAATCGGATATGGAGGAGGTTCTGTATTACCAGAACCGGCTCTCAAGCCGAACAATAGCCCGCAACTTTGTCAATATTTGGATCCCAAGTAAATTTGAACGGCCCATGAACGAAATCCTTTACTTCTCATTCGTGAAAGCCAAATTGCTCTATTCCTATTATTTAAGGGCACATCTTGGAAAGCTGTTTTTCTTTTTTCTGGCGACTGTAATCGTGGTTATCTATGTCCATGTCTTGCGCAGAAAGATCAACGATAAAAATGTGGTTCAGGCAAGTCTGTTGCTGCATAGGCCCTTATTGAGCGGAATGATGATCGGATTGTGTGTCATGCAATTTATATTCCCGTCACCACCTTTTGTATTTACGATCACGATATTGACTATTGCTTCGATTTTTTTGTCTTTTGTTTTTAGATCGGCAATTACGGTGTATTGGATGAAGGTTTGGCTTTGTATTTTAATCCTTTTTATTTTTGCCGGATTGGATAACCTGGTGCTGCAGCCTTCGCGGTTGGAACGCTGGTTGATTCTTGCCATTGCCGCCCTTGCCTGCCTGGTGGGTCTCCTTGCGCTCTGTAATAAGAAACGTCGCGATGAGATAAAAGAACGCTGGATACTTTTTCCGATCTCATTTATGGTTTTTCTAGAATTTGCTTCCATTATACTGAATCTTTTTGGTCGTTTTAACCTTAGTAAAGTGCTCCTTGTAGCGGGATTGACAAATGCTGTGGTCTTTATTTTGTTTTTGTGGGTCATCCGATTGGTCAATGAGGGATTGCAATTGGCCTCATCAGTCTATCAGAAGCAGGAAAGAAGACTATTTTATATCAATTATAACAGGGTGGGCAAAAGAGCGCCAGTTTTTTTCTATGCGGTATTGATTATTGGATGGTTTGTGCTCTTCGGCCGAAATTTCTACGAATTCAAATTCCTCGCGGATCCCTTGAAAGATTTTTTGGAAACTGGACACCGCTTGGGCAACTATCAGTTCTCTGTCAATAACCTCGTGGTATTTTTATTAATTATGGTCTGTGCGACAGTGCTTTCGAAGATCGTATCCTATTTTGCTGCGGATTCCCAATGGGAGAAAAAGGAAGGGGCAGCTCAGAACAAATTTCGACTGGGAAGCTGGATTTTGCTCGTTCGAATCACGATTATCGTGATTGGATTTTTTTTAGCCTTTTCGGCACTGGGAATTCCGGTTCAGCAGATCGGAATTATTGTAGGGGCATTGGGGGTAGGAATAGGTTTTGGTTTGCAGACGCTAGTCAACAATCTTGTGAGCGGTTTGATTATTGCTTTTGAAAAGCCTGTGAATGTGGACGATTTAATCGAAGTAGGTGGACGATCGGGAAAAGTGAAATCGATAGGGTTTCGCAGCAGTGTAATTGCGACAGCCGAGGGAGCCGATCTGATTATGCCCAACGGGGATCTGCTCAATGCACATGTGATGAATTGGAGCCAAGGTGGTGCAAAAAAACGGCTCTGCATTCGGCTTGAGGTAAAATATGGGGTAGATCTAGAACGGGTAGCTCAGCTGCTCAAAAAAATAATGGAAGAGGATCAGCAGATTCTCTCTTCAGGTGGCATTGCTGTGCAGTTTGTGCAGGTGACCTCACAGGCAGTGGTGGTTGAACTCTATTTTTGGGTCAGAATATCCAAAGATAGTGGCAGCGTCAAGAGCGAATTATTAACCAAGATTTATAACGCGTTTGCTGATGAAGGTATCGATATGGCTTTGCCGATTCAACAGGTCATCCTCAACCAAGCCGATAGCGGAACAACAGTGAAACCCAATCATTAAAGTTGCTCTGCCTGAAAAGGTCGAGTAAAAGAAGCCGCCTTCCCTTTGTGGAAAGCGGCTTCTTTTTTTGATCTGAGGATTATTTTAGTATCATATTCCCTGATGGTGACGTCAATACATTAGTTTGCGGGAGTCGACTTTCGAGGTAATGGGGTAGACGTCTTTGTAAATATCGATTCCAGTCTGATTGAGGGGAATACCTGCCATAACGGTTTCTGTTCCCTGGATTATAATGTCTGTCTTCGCAATAGATACCGTGGCCCATATGGGGTCTTGATAGACCAATGCTCGTTTTAAGATGCTATGATCCTTATAGAACGCTGCGTCAAAAGCTTTGCTTTCAAAGGTTTCGCCCGCCCAATAATACGATGAGCTATTGATCTGTACATAGTGGATCCCATTTATTTGGTTATGATAATTGAGGTGGTGATGTCCCGTCAGTACAAGGATGATTTTATTAAAGCCTGCCTCGTTGTTGATCTGTTCAAGTAGATAGCGGACCTGCATACCATTGTCTAGGCCGTTCATGGTATTTTCGAGCCCTTGATGGCAAAAAATAACCGTTCTGAGTTTTGTCTGTTGAAGATCCTGTTTTAGCCAGGTCAATTGTTCTTTTCCGATGGTACGCGCATAGCCTTCAATTCGATTATTGAGATCTTTTTCATTGCCATCCAGCACCACAAAATGAAAATCTTTATTATCGAAGGAATAATAGGGGGATGTCGCGTCCCAGAAGGCTAAGGCCTGTTGCTTGGTAAATCCGCCGTCGGTATCGTGGTTGCCCAGTACATAGTGTTTTTTACCCTTAAACTGTGCCCATATAGCCATCAGTTTTTTGTTTGCCAGTTTGGGAACACAGAAATCACCTAAGGAAATAATAAAGTCCGGTTGCTCACGGATCATTGCATCGATAAAGCATTGGGCACGACGGTCGCCATCATGCATCAGATCGTAATGTAGATCGCTGATAACACCGAATTTAAGGTTTTGTTGTCTAACTCCAAGCTCCTCAGTTACAGCTTGGTCCAATTCGGTACGCGTTTTTGCATGGATAAAAGTGGAGGGAACTAAAAGACCCGAAATACCCAGGCTGCCAATTTTTAAGAATTTTTTTCGGTTTATCATGGTTTTTTAATTGATTTTGGGTTTTGGACAACACTAATGACTGTTGCGCATATCGCACATATCAATGCAACAAAAAGAAATATATTGGCTGTGTTGCCTGTGTAATCAATCAGCTTACCAAATAAAGGTTCACCGACCGCCGCAAATACATACGCAAACATGTTCATCACGCCGATACCTGTTCCAACAAGTTTGGTTCCAAGCAGATCTGGGCTCAGGGTCCAGAAATTGGCTTGCGGACCATACACAAAGAATCCTGAGGTAAACATGAGTATGCCCATCAGGAGGTGATTGTGAACAGGTACCAAATAAATGAGAAGGGCAATAATGCAGCTGATCATCATACCCGCAGCGATCGATTTACTTCTGTTTTTGTTAAAAACGAGGTCTGAAATGTATCCGAAAGAAACCGCACCGAGGGCCATCCCAATGGGGATGAGTAAAGTTAGCCACATGTTGCCTGAAGATTCTTTGTAGTTGTTTCCTAAAAAGTGGATCGGTACCCAAAAGATTAAGCCATAACGTGCCATACTTTGAAAACCAATGGCGAGCGAAGCGATCATAAAGTTGCGATGCTGAAATACATGCAGATAGGACTGCTTCCAGTTTTCTTGTTTTTCTGATGCTGCAACTTGTTCTTGTGCGTCTTCCTGTTCCGCTGTTCCTTCTTTTTCGTCAGCAGGAGTATAGCCTTTTTTTTTAGGGTCGCTGTACGCGACAAAAAGAAAGACCAATAATGCGCCGGCGAGAAATAGGATGGGGTAGCGAAATAGGGTGCGCCAGCTTTGTTCCTGTTGGACGAGTACCAAGGCCATCAGAAAGGTCAGAACGGAGGAGCTTCCGGCAGCCATGGTATAAAAGCCAAAAGCCTTGCCACGTTCGGAAGTGCTCCACCAATTGGAGATAAGTTTACCTCCCGAGCCCCAAGCCATGGATTGGAAGTATCCGTTTAATGTCCAAAGAACCAAAATAGGGGTATAAGAGCTGGCAAAGCTGATGGCGAGATTACAGAGAATGGACAGACCTCCACCAGCGACAATCATCATCTTGGGGCTCCATCGATCGGCGAGATTGCCATTGATGAGCTGGCCGATCGCATAGCCCATTAACATTGCGAAACTGATCCAACCGACTTGCTGAAAACTGATGTCTAGCTCTTTGGCAATACCTCTTGCTGCCCATCCAAAATTGTGTCGACCTGTGTAAAAGAATAAATAGCAAAACATGGTTACAAACAACATTTTCCACTGGTCTTTTCTAAATTTTCTTTCCATTAAAGCTGCTCCGTTGAGGGGTGGACGAATAAACCTGCTCGTATTGGTTTGTGCGTTAACGCATAGCTTATTGCTTCATTGACTTCAGCAAGTGGGAATTCACGTTCGATTAATAATTCAAACGGATACTTTTGCCAGTTTTCGATGATAAAATCTACAGCGTCAGAGAAATCGGTATAATTGTAATTGTGCAGCCCCCTGATCGTGAGCATCTTTCGAATCACTTTTTCGGCGTCTATCCCCGTAGCGCGCTGCTTAAACACAGCACCTACGAGAACAGCATTCCCATGGAGCCCCAAGGTGTCTATACCGAGCTCCATGGCTTCTGGGGAGCCGCTCATGTCGATAAATCGATCAATAGTTCTACCATATAAGGCTGTGCTGGATGTGGTTTCACGAAGATCTATTGTAGTTGTCGCTCCAAATTTTTTGGCGAGTTCTAAACGTGCAGGATTAATGTCAGAAGCGATGATACTTTTAGCACCCATTTCTTTGCACATGGCAATGCTAACCAGCCCCAATAATCCAATGCCTGCGACATGAATGTTTTTTTTTGCAATGGTTCCTGCCAGGCGAAGGGCCCCGGCCGAAGTAGCAACAGCACAATTGATGGTGGCGGCTACAGCAGGAGAGATATCTTTTGGAAGTATCCGTATGTAGGTATGTTGCCGTAAGACGATATGTGTTGCCAATCCACCATGAAGGTCATCCGCTTCGGTTATCTGGCGGTGACCATATTTGTAGATCTGATCGTTTTTCTGTGGAATATCGGGCAGATAATTGGCACTGTTGGGATCGCTGGAAAAAACTGTCCAGGTAATCAAGTCGCCAACATGTAGCGTATTGCCCCGCGCATCAAGCCCGCTATGACCAGAAGATATCGCTGCGATAACGCCCACAATCTCATGACCTAAAATTGTAGGACATGGCTCGCTGCGCAACCCGCAATAGGTATGAAGGTCACTACCGCACAGTGTGGTATAGCGTATGTTGACCAAAATTTCCCCATCTTGCAAAGGTGGAATAGGTTTACTCACTTTGGTGAGCGTCGTATTGGCACGATCAAAAACGTAATATGTTGCTAGTTGTTTCATTTTGCATAAAAATACATAAGTTTTGCAATACTAAACAAAGTTTATTTATGCTATATTTTTAAATAATTAAATTTTTGTGAATTGGGGCGTATTTTTTACTATCGAGCGAAAAAAATAGAAAAAAGGAAGTGTTGTGGCGCATATTTTGTTATTTTATCAGAAAACTGTTTTTTTAGATTATTCTATGAAAGTTATTAAAAAGATGGTGCTGTTTTCGGGGTTTATAGCAGTTTCCGCATGTAGTGATAAGGTCGAAGATAGTGTCGTGGATTGTTTCGGTCAATCCATTCTGGTTGATGTGGTTCATAAAACTTCAGAGTCAAATGTATCAAAGATTGATTTCAACATCACTTATGCAGGCAAGCAGACAATTGACAATGCTGTTCGTTGGGATTTTGGTGATGGAACGGTGCAAGATTTTACAGGACGGGATGCGAGTCATACCTACACAAAATCGGGGACGTATACAGCCATTGCCAAGGTAAGATTGAACAACGGACATTGCTCTTTTGATATTAAAGAAACAGTAACAATAAAATAGAGTTTTAAGCTAGGCTCACCCTATAATTATACCTTGTTATGAAAAAGAAATATTTTTTTACGATACTCTTACTGAGTATGTCTTGTTCGATAATCGCCCAAGAGTACAAAAAAGTAAATACAGGTTGCAGTATGGCATCCACCTATGCTGAAATGGCGTTTATAAGCTTTAAAAAAGCTTATCAGGCTGGATCACTGGACGATGCCAGGGTTTCGCTTAAGGACGCTGTGGGCAAAGCAAAGGAAGCTTCCGCGTATAGTTTAATTCCGGATTGCAACTGTGCTAATGCCAAAAATTACTCACTTAATGCCGTGACCTTTGGTAATAAGGCTTTAAAAGCAGCAGATTTTGAGAGTTTGAAAAAGTGGGCCAAGAAAGCGATGGATATGTCGCTCGATGTGATGACAGCCATACCCAATTGTAAATAAATCGGGAACACGTTGCCACAAAATTGGTATATTTGGATTGGCCACTTCTGGGAAATAAAACGGCGTGACATGTGCAGGCAAAGACTGGTAGATGGTATACAAAGTATATGCATATTAGGGAATAGTTTTTGTAAAGGCTGGGGAAATGTCGACCCGGTCTTTTTTGGGGGGGAAATCAACGATTGGCCAAAACAAGTGAGACTTGTTTTAAGGTAAATTTTTTAATTAGCACGCGATTGTTTAGCTTTGATATTCCATTAGTCATTATTATTATAAATTTATTACCTGAAAATTGTGCAAAGCCAAACTATTATTACTTTACTTATTGTTGGAATAATCATCAGTAAAACGCTGATAGGCGTACTTATCTACTTTTTAATCCGAAAGAACCGTTTGCTAAAGGTCGAGCAACTCAAATTGACGACTGCCAATAGTATCCTCAGTGAACAGGCAATTCGTATTCACCATTATAATGAGGAGTTAAAAATTGCCGAGAGTTTCAAGACTAAAGTACTGTCGATTGCCTCGCATGATCTCAGAGCACCATTTGCATCGGTCGAAATTTTATTGGGGATTGAAGATATTTCCCTAGTCGATAAGGAAGATCTTAAACTCATCTTTTTAAATTTAAAAGGACAAGTGGCCAGATCACGTACGATGTTGGAAGAGGTATTGCTATGGACTGAATCACAACTTCGGGATAAGCTTGAAAATACCGAGAATTGTAATATTTGCGATCAAATTAACGCGGTATTAGGCATCTATACCCTAGAAATCCAGCGATTCAATATACAGATCATAAATTCAGTGAGCCAGGATTTTTGGGTGGATACCCATAAGGGAATCTTTGCTTTTGTACTTAGAAATGTGATCAGCAATGCCATTAAATATGGAAGAGTCGGCGGTAATATTACGCTGCAATTGATCGATGAACAGAGCGATCGATGGGAACTTATTGTCAGCAATGATGGGGAGGAACTTTCATCGGAAGTCCTGCATAATTTAAATTTTGTCAATAGTTGGGATCGTAGAAGATCTGAAAACAAAAATGGTGCGGGATTGGGTATCTCACTCTGTAAGGATTTGATCAAACGGATTGATGGAACTATGCAGTACGAAAATCAGCATGGTATTGGGGTTACTGTCCGTATCTCGTTTCCACGGAAAGTTTATCAGGCTGTCTCTTGATAACATAGGCCTGCTTTAAGGGAACTCTTTGAATTGTCTTAATACGTTGTACTTCATGTTAATAAGTTCAATAATGTGTATAAGTTCAACGTTGAGGTAAAGCCGTCAACTTGATTCATGAACATGCTTGGATCGGTTATACCACATCTAATGCCTAAAAATTATTGCATTAAATCATTAAGGCGCTCAATTTAATGGATGCCTTTTGTTTGTTCTGTATATTGAACTTGATTTCTGTATGCCTTTTTGGAGTGCCTTATTAGGATAAATTCGCATTTTAATTCTTAGCAGCTTCCAGCATAAACAGCCCTTCGGTTTCGAAAGGGAGGTCAGGAATACGATTTTGGGCATCCATATCGACATCTCTCTTTGTCTGAATGAAAAAGCCATCGATACTAGCACCATGAAAATTAACTCTATCAAGGCATAGGATAGCTATAAGTAGTAGTAGTTGATTGCGCGGATAGGCAATCGGTAAATTGGTTGGAAAGCGAATTTTAGCTATTGCTTGACTGTTTTAAGTTCATCAATCGTTCGATTGTATCGATCATAAATTACTTTTTCAAATTCAAAACTTGGGTTTGGTTTCCAGTATTCTTCAATCTGAATCGTATTTTTCCTTAAGGTGGTCTTTGAGCTCAGTAGTGTACCTTTTCCATGGACTTCGTTTATGTCAACAGGGTTGATGGAGGAAAAATGTTTTTCTAGCATTTTCGGGATTTCGCGAAAATTGATGCAATTTTCGTAAATAACGACCTTTTTACTTGTTTTAATCAAGGGTAGGAGAACTTTCGCTAACCATCCTGGCTTTTCTGACGCGATTTGAAATGCCGGTTGTGTCAGATAAAAGCTGAACTGCGCCTGGTCGTCGCTGTGGTAGTTGCTGTAGATAATGGTCTCGATAATTTCCCAGGAGATAAATTGGGTTATTTTTAGCAAGGGGATTTGATAGGATATGCCTTTATGATCGGATCTTACACTTTCCTGTTGGGCAATCTGTTGTGTTATGGTTTTCTCGGATACTCGAAATCCAAGGGTCATACCGTATAGGATAATACCGGGGAATAGTATGAAAAGTACAGAAACGACATAAGCTCCCACAACTTTGCTGCCATTAACCATCATCAATATAGTCAAAGCTATTCCGATACAGATAAACAGCCCAAGTAATAATTTAATGACTAAGAGAGGGTTAAACTTCATTTGCTCAAAGCGCATGATTTTTAGTTAAATGTACTAAAACTTCTTGATGTTTTAGAAAAAATTTGAGCGTTTTGAAAAGAGGCAGTTCGTTGTTGGTATGTCAATAATTAGTATATTTGCTGCACTAGCGATACATGAAAGCGAAACAATTGATATGGATTCTACTGCCGCTGATGCTCCTGCAGAGCTTCTCGTCGGTATGGCTATGGACTGTTTTTGAATTTAACAGAGATTATATCGCTAAGAATGAATGTATCAATCGATTCAATGAAAAGGCACTTTCCTGTAGAGGACAATGTATTTTGATGAAAAAAATGCGTGAACATGAGGAGAAGGAACAAAAGAACCTGGAATCTCGTATAATCGATCTTGTATTTATCAATAATCAGCAATGTTTTAACCTTGATATCACTTTTTTTGAAGAAGCAGCGGCAGAAACCCTACTTCCGGAATATCAGGCAAACTATGCTTATAGACCAATCTTTACTATTTTTCACCCACCCTTGGCTTAAATCATTTTGCTTTTCGTACGGGCTGTCGGCATATTGACTGATGGCAGGTACTGTCTATTTTCAAAAGATTTAAATCAATACATATGAATTTATATTCCCGTGTCGGGACTGTCGGGGGCGTAATCTTACTGCTACTCGCATTTTCAGTTGCTTTTTCAACATCATCCTGTACCGCCGATCATTCAAAAAAGAACGGTAAGAATGCTACAGATTTTATACTGCCTAAGGAATCCGATCTGGTCCGTATAGCGGATACTGTTTGGGCTGTTACCAATTATACCGTATATGCGGATGCCAAACTCAACAATAAATATCATACCATTTATCTGCGTTTAAGAGATACCTCGGGAATTCCGATCAATGACAAATCCCTTGATTTCTATCCAGAAATGAGTATGGGACGTATGAAGCATAGAGGCCCCTTTGAGCATCCCGTCGCGCTCGGCGAAGGCTGGTATAGAGGCCCAATGGTTTTTATTATGGCGGATATCCCGCAGATGGGAAAGGGGTGGCAATTACATACGATACGTAGTCATAATCGCATAAAAGATACACTTGCCATCAAGATTCCGGTTACTGCAGCAGCAACCATGCGAACAATGAGCTCTGGAACCAGAGACGATAGCCGCGTATTTATTTCCTGCCTATTGCCTGATAGCGTAAAGCAGGGAAAGCATCGGATTCGATTTCTATTGAATAAAATGGATGGTCATCATTTCCCGGTATTAGATCATTATGTGATTAAACTAAAAACCAATAGGCTTTCTATGGGGCAGGGGCCTTCGGAAAATTTTGCTGCTGAAAGTACAGGTAATGGTTACTATGAAGGCACTGTCAATTTTTCTATGCCTGGTCGTTGGGAAGTCATTGTCGAACTATGGAAAGCGGGCAAAAAATCAAATCAGGATGATATAAAATATCTAGTGCAGGTCACTTAATACAAACAGAATTTATTTTACCAATATACTTAAACAATAAAAATGAAAAAGAGAATCAACGTAATCCTAGGCTGTTTCGGTTTTGTAGCTATACTGGCGTGTAGCGGAAATGAGGCGACAAAAGTCAAGAAGGAAAATAGTGCTCAGCAACCTTCCGCAGCTGAGTCTGGGACCATGCTCGATTATAAAACCGAGGGGCCCAAAGGTATAGGGATCATTACATCTTTCGAACACAAATCGTTTGATGCGCAGCTTGCAAATAGGGGCGTAGAACTATTTGTGTCGAAATGTGCAATGTGCCATAGTTTTGATCGTACATTGGTAGGTCCATCGTTGGACGCTGTCATCAAACGTCGTACGCCTGAGTGGATTATGAACATGATGCTAGATCCGGCAACCATGCTGGAGAAAGATGCCGACGCGAAAGCACTTAGTAAGGAATATGCTTCGCCAATGATTAGTTTGGGCTTGAAGCAAGAAGAGGCACGTGCCATTTTAGAATATTTGCGCGAACGTAATAGCACCACAAAATAGATAGGATCAATGAAATCTCTATGCAGTAGATGGTGGTTTTGTATGATAATGGCCTGGGCGATATGTTTGCAGGCAACCAATCTCCTGTGGACATTTCTTGAATTTGAATGCAATCGTGCGTATATCGAACAAAATCTCTGTGTCAATCGTTTTGAACCCGCAGCGACTTGTAAAGGTTTTTGTTACGTCAGTGAAAAAACGGTTGAACAAAAGGATGTGAACGATACACTTGCTAAGATGAAAGGGATGGAAATATTGGTCTTTGTACAGCAAATTAGAGAAATCTTGCTGTGCTCTCCCGTGTGTGCTGCTATAAATATTGTGTATCCAAAGGCTTTTGACTCCGATACGTGCAGGGGTATAATGCCTAAAATTTTAAGACCGCCGATTGTTTGATTATTCTACACATATTTTTTTACAGAATAATCATAAAGAAATGGTCATACGAAAAGAGAAATTAGATTTTCTAAATTTAGAAGATATTGATCCCACTTCGCAGGGAATCGTTATTATGCCTATAGCAGATTTTTTGCAAGCTAAGGCTAATCAGAATACGTTGCATATACGTTCGTTTTACAGCCTTTTGTTCGTTAACAGCGGCGAATTGTCCATGGTAGCAGATCAACGTTTACATATTGTGAGGAGTCATGATATCATCAGTATCAATTCAAATTGCGTTTGCAGTTTTCAACCATGTTCATCTATAGAGGGGTACAGTATATTATTTAATGAATCTTTTTTTAGGGAAAAGTATAGTATGGAAGTAATGAACTACACTCATTTTTTGAAGAGTAGGTATATGCACGAGATTACATTATCAAAAGAAGATACGATTGGTTTCCTACAAATAGTGCGCTTGATGGAGACCGCATACAATTCCTTTAAATTGAGTGCTAACAGTGTCTTGAGACGCTACTTAACTACGCTGTTCCAAATTCTAGGCAGGCATATGATGGTGGATCAAGGGGGGATGACATGGGATGAAGTCGACTATAAGGTCCGGAGTTTTGAATCTTTGGTTGATAGTCATTATGCGCAGCAGCGTTATCCTTCATTTTACGCGGAGCAATTGAATATATCGATCAACTATCTTAATCGAATTTGTAGGAAAAAGAGATCCACGAGCTGCGGTATGATCATCCGTGGACGCATTTTGTTGGAGGCAGAGCGCTTACTTTACCATACTTTTAAAACGGTAAAAGAAATTGCCTTTGAGCTCGGTTTCGAAAATGTCCCATATTTCAGTACATTTTTTAAAGTAAATAAAGGAATAAGTCCCGAAGAGTTTAGGAAAAATTGCTAGTTTAAATACCACTAAAGGCCTTTTTCATATATTTGAAAAAGGCTTTACTTTTCAATATTATAGCTGTCTTTAGCCAGATTTTGGCAACAGCTTATTTGAATTCAAAGGCTTGATCTTTCCTCTTACTTTTATTGATCCACTTCTATTTTTTCTTGTCCGATTTTTTCTGACCTTCAACAGGTAAATCCAATATAGCCATTAGTAATAGATAATAACCTTTTTCCAATCCCATTTTTTTTGCTTTTTGGTGTATCGTATCCATATCTTTAGTCAATTGTTGTTTAAATTTTATTTTGCGATTTGGATAAGCATAATCAAATGCTGTACCCAAAAATTTCCCTTGGCTCGCTAACCGTATTTTTAGTGTGTAAATAACGTAGAGGTTTCATTTTGTGACAAAAAAATACGGACTGCTCAGGTATTTAATGCAGTAAAAATAGCGGATGCATCAGCAGTAAGATGTAAAAAATACATGAACGTCTTTGCTGTAAAACATTTTCCACGCCAGCATTGTCATACTTCCGATTAATAATTAAAACAGGTATTTATGAAAAAGTTAATTCCATTTGCACTCATGTCGAGTTTATTGGTACTCGTGTCGAGCTGTGCAGCAATTGAAGGTATATTTAAAGCAGGTGTATGGTCGGGCATCCTATTGGTTGTTGTCGTAGTCGCTATTGTCATTTGGTTGGTGAGCAAGTTGTTTGGTGGATCAAAATGATTATAGGAACAGGATTTTCGCAACTTAGGGACTTATCTTTTTTCAACCAGATATTTCCAATAGCGTTTTGGAACATGTCTTAAGTGAAGCTTCAGGTTTTTGCGTGATTCAATAGAGGTACTTTTAAAATAAGTCTTCCAGAGATGTTGATAATCTTTTTCTTGAGGATCGAGATCCACTTCTAGCTGATATGGATCTTGAACCTCGTATGTATTGTTATTGGATACCTCTAAGATATTTTTGCCATCATAATGGAAGCCATAGTTTCGCCGTATATCATAAATTAACCAGCACTGGTCCGCGAATCGGTTTTTAAAGAAGTCTACAACCAGGGGAATCACATTGAAATCGGGTTCAACGATGGCTGTGTAGAGATTATCGTTAGACCGGACAAATCGGATAAAAGCCTTCATGCGGTGTCGTTCGCGGTTGATCTTTTTGACCATCTGATGGATACGGAGTATAGGTGGGTATCCATAATTGCGTATATCCAATTTTCCCCTTTGAAAAAGTTCAACAATCAGTTGAAATCCATTGAACCATTCAGATTGATTATCGGACAAAAAATTATGATAAAAGATTTTTGTTTCTTGTGCTCCAAGTATCTTTTCCATTCCCACTAAAATGCGCATGGCTTTTTTTACATCAGTATGTACTTGTCGCTTTTGCGAAAAAATATTAATTGCCATAGATTTTTCTGTTGTGGGAATGCTATCAAATTCTTTCCGTTCAAAAGCTTCAAATATACAACAGAGGTAACCGGAATAACTTCCGTCAAAAATATAGTCCATCAGAAAAGTGTTAGCTGTGTATTGGAAGCCGTGGCTTGTGTACGAGGATTACTTTCAAGAATAGACTTTCTGATGTTTTCAGGATAGTGGAAGCCCCCAGCGATGAGTGTATCCTGACAAACCATAAAATATTTGGCGCGATTATAGGCAATTCCTATTTTTCGAAGCTGATATTCCTTTAGTTTTCCATATTTGCGCGACTGTATAATTTTTTTGGCGGATTGCCTGCCAATACCCGGTATTCGTATAATCCACTCATAAGTAGCGCTGTTGATGTCGATGGGAAAGAATTGCGGGTTGCGTAGCGCCCAAGCAAGTTTTGGGTCTATTTCCAGATCGAGTTGTTGATGCGTACTGTTGAGTATTTCATGAAGCGAAAAACCATAAAACCGAAGAAGCCAATCTGTTTGATAAAGTCTGTTTTCACGCGCAAGCGGTGGTGATGTTCCGATTTGGGGAAGATTGGAATCGGTAGCATTAATGGGAATATAACCCGAATAATACACCCGCTTGAGATTGTAATCTTTATAGAATGTATTGGCCGCCTGCATAATTTGTAGGTCGCTTTCTGGTGTGGCTCCAATAACGAGCTGCGTACTTTGGCCTGCCGGTACAAATAAGGGGGCTTTCTTGTCTTTTTTTCGATCCTGACGAAGGTTGAGAATTTCATTTTTAATAATCGCCAGAGGCTCGCGAACGGACTGATGATCTTTTTCGGGAGCAACTAGTTTAAGTCCCTCTTCAGTGGGAATTTCGAGGTTCACGCTCATCCGGTCAACATATAGACCAGCTTCTTTTAATAACGATTCACTCGCACCGGGAATGGCTTTGAGATGGATATAACCATGAAAACGTTCTTCCGTTCGAAGTTTTTTAACAACTAACATTAAGCGTTCCATCGTGTAGTCTGCGGATTTGAAGATACCCGAACTTAAAAAAAGACCTTCAATGTAATTACGACGGTAGAAGTTCATGGTTAATTCGACGACTTCCTTCACTGAAAATGCTGCCCTTTGGACGTCGTTGCTTCGTCGGCTAACACAAAAGGAACAGTCGTAGATGCAATAATTGGTCATTAAAATTTTTAGCAGAGAAACACAGCGGCCATCTTCGGTGTAGGTGTGACAAATGCCACTAGCCGATGAATCACCTATACCACCACTATTTTTTCGTTTACTTCCGCTTGAGCTGCAACTTACGTCGTATTTAGCGGCGTCAGCTAAGATTCGCAATTTATCATCAAAACCAAACATGATTTATTCTTTAATAGTTGTTGTAAAAATACTAATATTATTAGTAATCTTAGCGCGTAAAATTACCTGATTTGCCTTTTTTATAGTCGCATTTTTCACCCTTAGTGTTCGAAGATTGCCTGAATTTGCTTAAAAAATAAACGATTTGTGATGGGATATTGTTTATGAATAAACTACATATTATGGCAGAGAATAATTTGAATAATAAAGAAGCTTTAGAAAAGCTAAAAGAGATCGTTGATCAAATTGATGTAGGAACGGTCTGTTCGTTCCCATCGAATTCTGACTATCCCCATGGTGTTCCGATGAGCAGACAGGAAGTGGATGCAAATGGCGATATTTGGTACATCTGTTCGGCGGAAAGTGAGACCTTTAAAAATATTTCACAGGATCCCAGAGTTTCCCTGTTTTATGCGGATCCCAAAACCTACACCTTTTTGAGTATAAATGGTTCAGCGAGTCTTTCTCGAGATCAGGAAAGGATAGACCGCTATTGGAACAAAATGATGGAAGGATGGTTTAAGAAAGGAAAAGAGGACCCCAATATTCAGTTGCTGCAGATCACACCTGACGAAGCACATTATTGGGATTCAAACTCCAATATGGTCGTCAACTTGTTTAAGATGTTGAAAGCGGCTGTAACCGGTAGTACACAAGATATAGGTAAAGAAGGAGATCTACATATTTAAAATAAACGGTGTCTTTAATTTCAACACAATAATTAACAGCAATAAAGAGGTCCTCTTTTCGAAAGTGAGGACCTTTTTTGTTGAAGAAATTTGTTACGCATTTCCCTTTATCACACGTAAAAGTACTGCAATGATAGCTATCACCAAAAGAATATGGATTAGCCCGCCGCCAACAAAGCCCCCAAAGAAACTGATTGCCCATATCAGTACCAAAATAACAGCGATAGTATATAATAGATTTCCCATAGCAATGAATATATATGTTTATTGAATAACAATATTTAGCCAAAGATGGTTTACTGTTTTTTAAGTTTTTTCGCTGATTGGTCGACTAAGGATACTGTTCATTTTTTGCTCTTTTTTCCACTTACGGATTCTTCCGACCGCATTTTGATATGGTGAAGCGGTGTTCAACTGAATCATTCTGCCTAAAGTCCATTTTTCATACCATGGTACACCATAAAGCTGCATGTTGCTTTTTTGCACTATGAGTTCCTCAATTGCTAAAACAGTTTGATCTAGTTTAGTACACAATGTCGTAAAATTAATGTCGGCATAATCCTGATAAAATTTTTGAGCCAGTTTGCCGAGCTCGTTCCATTTAAAAGCGGTCTCCGGAAAATCAACCTGTTTGTGATCTTCACTTTTCTTATTCCATTTGAGCACCAGCTCCCCCCAGCCAATTAAATAGGAAATTAGGTTATTTATACTCATTGACGTTCCTCTAGTATGCCCCGGAAGTGTAAGAAGATTAGTCTGATCGATAGGAATATCGGAAAGTTCGGACACAAGCTTGCTGTAATTTGTACGAATCGCTTGAAGAAGTTCGTCTTTTGTGGTTGGTATAGCCATGGTATAAATGTGAATAAAGCATAAGATACAGATAATTAAGTAAAATTGATTAGCTCTGGATGGTGTTATACGGCAGAACGAATGGGAAAGCTATTCAATATGCTATTTTTGACAAAACCCTTTGTTTTAGTCTGATAGCTTTTTTTGAATATATTATTGGAATTGAAAAAACGGATAACCTAAGATTGTAAAAAATTTGGTTATATGTATATTTTTTGATAAAATTTATTGTTTTTTTATAATCGTGTTGTGTTTTGTTCTGTTTATAACGAATATTGTTGTAAGCATTTAGGCAGCATATTTTTTAGGGGAAATACTGCAAGAGGTATGCTGCCGATGAAATAATAAACTGAAAAATTGATACAAAGATGAAAAAGATTTTATTGTTAGTAACTGTGGTTATGTTCGCTGTTACGGGGACTTTCGCTCAGATTCATAAACCTGTTAAGTGGACTGTGGCCAGCAAAAAATTGAACAACAAAGAAGCTATGGTCTATGTGAAGGCTACTATTCAAAATGGTTGGCATATTTACTCCCAAAATGTAAAAGATGGTGGCCCAATTCCAACATCTTTCAATTTTGGTAAAGCAGCTGACTATGCTTTGCTCGGTAAGACGGCTGAACCAAAACCGAAGATCAAACACGAAGAGGTTTTCAAAATGGACGTGGGATACTTCACCAATGAAGTGATCTTTCAGCAAAAAGTTTCGCTCACTAAAGGAACAGCAACAGTAAAAGGTACTGTGGAATGGCAAGCATGTGACGCTTCACAATGTCTTCCTCCAGATGAATATGCTTTTGCTGTAACGATCAAATAGGGTAATAAATAGCAGCAATTAACCATCTAAAGTAATTTAGCGCCTAGGATAATTGATAGAAAAAGGAAAATTAAGGATAAAAGGTTAGGTTTGATTACCTGGCCTTTTTTGTTTAAAGGAGCCTTTTGGTATAAAAAATCAGCCCTTTGGTATAATATGTTAAATCTATTTTTTACGGAATTTTAGCTTTGTTTAAATGGATTACACATACTTACTTGAAAAGACAAATTATCGGAAAACAATTGTTTGTGTGAAGTAACGATGTGGTGTATTGTAATAATGATAAAAATAAATCGATTAAAATTGAAGTATTGTCCGCTAGTTTGTTTTTTGATCATGGTATTGTTTGGCTTCAATACGCTTTGTTACGGACAAATGGGGTTTGGACTTCGGGTGGGAGGTAATATTTCACGTGCAAATGGAAATGCATTTGGCGCCAATAGAATGGGATATCAATTGGGAGCAGATTTGATTTTTGGACTTAATAGCAAGATGGATATTCAATTTGAACCTAGTTACAACTTAACTCGAATACGTGTCAACGACAATACCGCTTCTCTTTCCGGAGGTTTGTCCAAGGGAACCCGCTCGCTGAAATATCTCAACACGCCGGCATACCTTAAGGTTAATTTTACGAGAAAATTTTCAATCTTAGGCGGCCTAGACTTGAATATGTTGCTCAACGACGATACGTATAAACTCAACGACGGAACACCCGCGTTCAACAGTCGTACACGGATAGGATACGCATTGGGCATAGATCTTGGTGCGCTGTATTTTAGATATCGACAGTTCAAAAAGAATAATAAAATTGTAGACAACTGGGATGCACATATTGACCAGTACCAACTGGGATTTAAAATGCGTTTGTTTTAAGCGAATAGGTCCACTGGTAGACAACCTTTACAGACTTTCCTGTGCTGTAAGTTGAGCCGCTCTGATTTTGCTACATCAGGCGGCTTTAATTTTTTATTAATTCACCATTTGTTGTTTGGATGTTTATTGCCGTATATAAAGGATATTTCAATATCTTGCAAGGACAAACCAGTATTTCCTTCCGTTAGATTTGGACGGCAATAAATTATAAACGAATGGATAGAAAAAGTTTTTTAAAGAAAGCCAGTTTATTTGGACTAGGCTTCCTGGCTACCAAATTTCCAATATGGTCAAATACCCTATTTGCCTGGGATAAACCTATACACAACATTCCAGAGGAAAAAGGTTTCAGTAGACAGTGGCTTGAGGCACTCTATGAAAAGGGAGAGAAGATTAGCTATCGAAAAAGTAAAAATGAGCTTCGGTACATTGGGATGCCCGTAGGGGGCTTACATGCGGGTACCGTCTATATAGGAGGTGATGGTCGACTATGGCTTTGGCAGATATTTAATACAGCTTATGACGGTGAATGTGAGGGGATAGAACCCAAAAATGTGCTGTGGAACAATGGAAGGGAACTCGTTACTGTGCGCCCGAGGGATGGATCAGCTTATATTGAACCTGCTATTGCAGACAATCTTCGAAGTATGGAGCAAGGATTTGCGATTTCAACTGCGGTTAATGGAAAGCAGGTAACCAAAGAACTCCGAGAAAGCCATTGGGATGAGATTGTATTTGAAGCGACATATCCCACCTGTCGAATTACCTATAGCAGCGTAGATTTTCCATTGGATGTGGTGTTGGTTGCCTATTCGCCATTTATTCCTTTGGATCAGGACAACTCCTCATTGCCCCTTACTACCTTACATATCGAGCTACAGAATAAGGTCGATGCGCCAATCGATGTATTTGTGACGGGGTGGATGGAAAATGGTGTTCATAAAGGACGGAATGATTTTGATGTGGTAAAGAAACGCTCTTATCTCGCCGAATATGCTGGTACTCAAGTATTGCTTTTTAGCTGTGATCAGGTTCCCGATCAAGCCATGCAAGCAGGCGACCACGGAACAATGGCTTTTACCTGTACGGATAAGGAAGCACAGCCGACGACAAGGCTACAAGATTGGCCTGTAAAACCTCAGGCGATTGAGGCTGATAGGAATAATTCAACGGTGGATTTTTCTGCTATGCAAGTAGGGGCTTTTACGGTGTTACGGACAATAAGGGCAAAAGCAACGAGCCAAATTTCTTATGCTATAGCTTGGTATTTTAATAACCCCCATCCTAAACTGAAACATCATTTAAAGGATGCGCAATCGGGGTATTGGTACGGTGCCAAGTTTAGCGATGCCGGGGGGGTAATAAATTATTATTTGGTCAATCGCGAAAAGCTTGAGCGTGAAACCATGGCCTGGCAGCAAACTTGGAATGATACGACACTGCCATACTGGTTTATGGATCGCACTTTTGTCACAATAGGAACATTGGCCACAGCAAACACCATGCGTTTTGCTTCAGGAAGATTCTGGGGCTGGGAGGGAGTAGGAGCATGTGCTGGTACTTGTACCCACGTTTGGCAATATGGACAATCTATGGGCAGGATATTTCCGGATCTTGAACGTAATTTACGTGAAGTAACAGATCTGGGCGTAGGTTTTCAAGCTGATACCGGTGCCATTATCTTTCGTGCTGAATATGAAAAAAGACCAGCTATCGATGGGCAGGCTGGTGTGATTCTACGGTTTTATCGCGATCATCAGATGAGTAGTGATAGCGAATTCCTGAAAAGAAACTGGCCTAAGCTTAAGAAGGCGGTTCAATTTGTCCTTAATCAGGATAAAAACGGTGATGGGATGACTGATACACCAATGGAAAATACACTGGATGCGGTCTGGGAAGGTGAAATCGCCTGGATTGTCGGATTGTGTCTCGCTGCAGTACAAGCCGCCGCATTGATGGCACAGGAAGTCGGCGATAAAAAGTTTCAAAAATTGTGTTTGGAATACGTGCGCAAAGGATCTGAAAATATGGATAGCAAGCTCTTCAACGGGGAGTATTATATTCATCGTCCCGATATGTTGCAAGGGCGGAAGATGTTGGGATCCTATAATACTTGTCATATTGATCAGGTCTATGGACAGGCTTGGTGCGCCCAGGTGGATATGCCACGGATAAGTAGTCGGGAGAAAGTCATATCTGCCTTGAAAGCACTCTGGAAATATAACTTCACCATGGATGTAGGGCCTTATATAAAAACACATCTTGGTGGAAGACCATATGCCTTAGCAGGGGAGGGTGGGATGGTTATGAATACCAACCCTAAGAATGAAGACAAGGCTTACGGTGATAATACAACATGGCAACTAGGTTATTTTCATGAGTGCATGAGCGGGTTTGAACATCAGGTCGCTGCACATATGATGGCAGAAGGCATGGTTGATGAAAGTTTGGCATTGACAAGGGCGATCCACGATCGTCATCATGCGGCCAAGAGAAATCCTTTTAACGAAATTGAATGCAGCGATCATTACGCACGGGCAATGGCGAGTTATGGAACCTTTATCAGCGCCTGTGGTTTCAGTTATCACGGCCCCAAAGGACAGATCGGTTTTGCACCTAAGTTCGGAAGATCCGATTTTAAAGCACCTTTCACAACAGCAAGAGGATGGGGAACCTATTCCCAAAAGCGAAAAACGAATAGCGACTGTACATGTACATTAACCTTGAAGTATGGTCAGTTGACACTCAAGGAATTTCATATCGGTGATGCAGATGGATTATCGATTGATAAGACTAATGTTATTGTAAACCAAAATGATACGTCGATCAGGTTGGTTGGATTGAGGCGTTTGGACGGACGTTTGATCCTCAATTTTAGGGACCAAGTTACACTAAAAATCGGAGATATACTAACAATACAATGGTTATGAAAAAATGGATAAATAATTTGCTTTTTACCATGATGTTTGCCGTAATGGCGGGATGCAACTCATCGCCACGTCATTTGGGTGACCCACCATCAAAACCAGATTGGCAAGATCTATTTACGCAACAATTACCTTTGCTGGGACACCGTAACTGGATATTGATTGTGGATAAGGCTTATCCTATTCCTGCAAACAAAAGTATGCTGATAATCAATACGGAAAGAAATATGCCTGAAGTATTGAATACGGTTGTGGGGCTACTCGATACGCAAACGCATGTAAGGCCTATTTTTTATGAAGACAATGAGCTTGGTTATTTGGATGAAAGCATCGCTCCGGGCTTGAAAGCACATCAGGAAAGTCTAAAGAAGTTACTTCCGAAGACAAAATTAATCCCATTGATGCACGAAGCGGTGTTTGCGAAAATGGATAAAGCCGCGCAGCTTTTCGGCGTTGTTATACTGAAGACAGAATCAACAATACCTTACAGTTCCCTGTTTATCGAACTAGACTGCAAATATTGGGATGATGATCGTGAACGCATGTTACGGCAAAGAATAGCTGATCATGTTAAATGAGTCTTCATTATTCATGAGTTTTTAAGAGAGTTATGAAGCTTGTTGGTTTTGCGTACACTTTTATTAAGCAACAATGTTGCATTTACGATGTTTTGTTGTTACATTTGTTTAAACGAAATTAGTATGAGCAGCATTTCCAAAAAAGCTAAATTGCCTGTCACCGTTTTAAGTGGATTTTTAGGTGCAGGAAAAACAACTCTATTGAATCATATTTTACACAATAAAGAGGGCAAGAAAGTTGCCGTTATTGTCAATGATATGAGTGAAGTGAATATTGATGCGCAGGCCGTTGAGCGCGAAAATGTACTTTCGCGAACAGAAGAAAAGCTCGTGGAGATGAGTAACGGATGTATTTGTTGTACCTTAAGGGAGGATTTGATGGTGGAAGTGGAGCGCCTAGCAAAAGAAAATCGCTTTGATTATCTCCTTATCGAGAGTACCGGTATTTCGGAACCTATCCCAGTGGCGCAGACATTCAGTTATGTTGGTGCTGATAATGCGATTGATCTGTCTACGTTCAGTTACATTGATACCATGGTAACTGTTGTGGACTGTTTTAACTTCGCTAAAGATTTTGGAAGCGCGGATACCCTATTGGATAGGAAACTGACGGATGACAATTGTGACAACAGGGCCATTGTAAATCTGTTGACTGATCAGATCGAATTCGCCAACGTTATCCTGCTGAATAAAGCCGATTTGGTATCTGAGGAAACTTTGGGCACTCTGGAGTCTGCTATTAAGCGACTCAATCCAGGAGCTAAGCTTATCCGTGCCCAATTTGGACGTGTTGATCCAAAGGAAATCATGGGGACTGGCTCGTTTGACTTCGACGAAGCTTCTTCTTCGGCAGGATGGATCCGTGAACTTGAAAGTGAACATAGCCCTGAAACAGAGGAGTATGGTATTTCGTCTTTTGTTTTTCGATCGCAGCGTCCTTTCCATCCACAACGATTGCACCGTTATCTCAACGAGCGCTACCCGCACAATATCATACGAGCCAAAGGTCTCCTGTGGTTGGCCTCCCGACCGAATCTGGCGATTAGCTTTAGTCAGGCAGGTGGTAGCGTAAGGTTGGAAAGTGCAGGTTCATGGTGGAGTAGTATGCCCGAGGAGCAGCGCTATCAGTACCCTAATTATGCTGAAATTAGAGCTGAGCTTCTTAAACGCTGGCATCCGGAGTGGGAAGATCGAAAAAATGAATTGGTATTTATAGGTCAGGATCTGGATAAGGAAAAATATTTGGCAGAACTGGACGAATGCCTATTGACAGAAGAAGAAGGCGATGACTGGCGTTATACTTGGTGGAAAGACGAATTTCCCAAAAATATTTAAAACTATTTGTGATTTGCAATGGTTAAAAAAATAGGTAATGTAGGTTAGATATTGTATTTTTCGAAGGCCAGAGATCGATTCTCTGGCCTTTTTGATATTGGTTTACCTGACCAGCATATAAACTCAGGCACTCAACTAACCGACGAAATATAAGTAACGAGATTGTCAGAATAGCTTCATGTTATTTAGAATAGTTTTAAATAATAAGCTTTCCCCATATATTTGGAATGAAGAAGGACTAAAGCCTTTTAAATGATTTCTAATTTTTTGTTGAACGATTATTGTTATATAAATGAATAAAGTAGAACTGTTTGAAAATGAACGTGCCAGTGGCTATGATCAATTTGTTGAGACATGGATTCCCAATTACCATTATTTTTTAGATCTGTTGCCTAAGCTCCTTCAAGAAATTGAAAATAAGGATTTATTGGTGGTGGGTTGTGGTACAGGAAATGAGATCGAACGCTTTGCCGAGACGGTAGAATCTTGGAAAATAACAGGAGTCGATCCGTCACCTGAGATGATTAGTCAGGCCCGGGAAAAATTTGAAGCGGATGAGAATGTTCATCTCGTCGAAGGTGTGGTAAGTGATTTGGACGAAAAGAAACAATATGGTGCTGCGACGCTTTTGTTAGTATTACACTTTTTAGAAGACAATGGTGATAAATTGGTTCTGCTCCAAAATATCTCGAAGAGAATGTTACCGCAAGCACCGTTGCTATTATTAGACATTACGGGCAATAAGGAGCAGATTCAACAAAACTTGCAATTGTTGCGGCTCCTTCTGCCCAAGGGGATAGATGAAACACAGGTCGCTCAAAGATTGCGAAGAATCGAACATGAATTGTTGCATGTTTCGGAAGAGCGATTAGCCGAGCTCTGTGAAGAAGCGGGATTTGAACCTCCTATTCGATTCTTTCAATCATCGATTTATATGGGGTGGATAACCCGAAAAAAAAATACTATTTCCTTTTCTTAGTAAAGGGATTGAAGGAAAGTCCCGCATTAATATAAAACGACGGATCGGGACTTGCTTCCCATACATAATCGCGCTGGGTGTTATTTTTTTCAAACATGTGTGCACGAGGTATAGTTTTTAGTCCAGATTTAAGGGGGCAATAAAAGATCGGCCAAGATTATGCTCGAAGGTCAGACCTGAATTGATTTCCCTCTGACTAAAGGTGATCATTCACTAGTTTTGGTATAAAAAAAACAAGCCTTCGTATAAGAGATCGGTTATGTGGCAAGAAAAGCACTATTTTTGTTATTCGGGTTAACATTATTCTCCTGCATGCAAGACTTCAATAATAGTATCGTTTTAAGGTTTTTTACTGAAAATAAATTCAGGCCACTGCGACACGTGTTTTTTCTGATCGGTTTACTCCTGCTCTTTGCAAATGCAAATTCGAGTTCTCATTTTCAGGGTAGTTATCGGTTTTATTTTTCTATTATCCTATGGTTTGTGTTTGTCTGCATGTTTTACGCTAATATGTATGTACTTATACCCAAGTTTTTCTTTAAGGCCAAATATGAGTTATATGTCTTAGCATTAATACTGCTGGTGACAGCTAGCTTACTGGTGGTTATGTACATTGCCAACTATATCTATTCCATTCATGTTCCGGCTATAAAAAAGCCTGAATCGGATTCTATGGGGTTGATTGCAGCTTTATTTATCTGTCTCCCTATTATTCTAACTACGACGACTTTCAAGCTTTTTAAACGTTGGTTGGAAGACAATAAGCGCATTTCTGAACTGAAAAATTTGGCGCTGACCACAGAGCTTATTTCCTTGAAGAACCAGATTCAGCCACATTTTTTATTCAACATGCTGAACAACGTTAAGGCTTTAATTCGAAAAGATCCAAATATGGCTACCGAGGTCATCATGAAACTATCAGACTTTCTGAGATATCAGCTCTACGAAAATAATGATGATAGGACGCTTTTGAGGTCTGAAATCAACTTTATCTCCAATTTTCTAAAATTGGAGGAAATACGCCGCGATAACCTCACAACGCGTATATCCTGCCCAGCAGAATTGGAAAAGAAAGGTATATTCCTACCACCACATCTTTTTACCGCCTTTGTTGAAAACGCAATTAAACATAGTCTCAGCCCACGCGCTGGTGATACCTTTATTACAATTCATTTTTCTGAGGCTAATCAGCAGCTTTGTTTTGAATGTGAAAATTCGAAAGATCCCGACAGCTCATTTGTCCGAAGCAAATACAGCGGGCTGGGATTGGCTAATGCCAAAAGACGGCTGGATCTCCTGTATAGAAATGATTACGAACTGTTGGTGTCAACAACTGAAACCCTGTATAGCGTTAAACTTACTATTCCATTATGAATTGCATTATTGTAGATGATGAACCCCTTGCGAGGGAAGAAATGAAAAATTTAATCGAAGAAATTTCTTCGATTCAGATTGTTGGTACATTTTCCAACGCGATATCAGCATTGGAATGTATCAAGACGAATTCGGTAGATCTGCTTTTTCTGGATATCGAGATGCCGACGGTTAATGGGCTTGATTTTGCACAATCACTTCCCAGTGATAAGCTGGTGATCCTAACGACAGCCTATGCGCAGTATGCACTGAAAAGTTACGAATTGGACGCAATAGACTATCTTTTGAAGCCCATCAATAAGGAACGTTTGGCCAAAGCGATCGATAAAGCACTAGCTTATAAAAAGCTATTGGCCTTAGCAGAAATCCAAAGTACGGTGGAGAAGGCTAGTGAGGAAGCTCTTTTTATCAAATCCGACAGGAAATACTATAAAATTGCGTTTACTGATATTCGCTTTATAGAAGCGCTCAAAGATTACGTGGTCATCTATACGCGGAACAATAAACTGATTACTGCGATGAATTTGAAAACAATCCACCAGAAACTTCCGGATAACCTCTTCGCCCGTAGCAGTAAATCCTATTTGATTAATTTGTCCTTTATTGATTCATTTGACAATCATACTGTTTACATCGACAAATTTGAAATTCCGATCGGTGAAATCTATCGAGAAGCTTTCTTTAAGCAGTACACGGGAGGACTGCTGTAACCTTTCGGCTGTTAGGCGACTACAAAACAATCCAGAAAATCGACTTGGATACCATAACCAGCTAGGAAATGCGTCAGGTAGTCTATGGAACACTCTTCTGTTTCGAACCTGAAAATGGCATCCTCATCATCTAAATCGACAGTGGCATCTTGCACTTGCGGAAGATGAGTTTTGACCAACTCCATCAAAAAATTTTTCTTGTCTTTGGTCTTTACAGAACTTTTAAAAATCAATACTTGCCTAACTTTCATCACGACTAATTTATATATGTTCAAAATTATCTGATGCCCCAATCATAGGGGATATCGGTACAAATCTATATTCTTCGTTGCTTCACGCAACCTATATTATACGAAAGCATTTAGTTTTTATACAAAAACAAGGTTGAGCAGTGAGCAGATGAATGGTGTAGATCATATGGAGAGGCTAAGGATATCAATTCTAAATTTCTGCAGAATGCCGGTGCATTTTTGTAGGGTGCTACGATAAAATGTTTTTTGTTGAAATATGATGATAAATTTAGTTATCCTGTTTTTAGGTGCGATAGCCGCTTTTTGGATCAGCGCTATATGTGGGGGAGGAGCAAGCCTTATCCTTATTCCCTTATTGAATTTTATGTTACCTTCTTCGGTAATTCCATTCTCGTTAACTATTGGTTCGTTTACCAGCTCAGTGTCGAGAATAATTGTTTTTAAGCGGCATATCAAATGGAGGATCTTTCTGTGGTTTGTACCATTTTCAATTCCGGCTGTACTATTGGGTGGATATCTGATTAAATCTATAGAACCTTCCTATTTGCAGCTACTTGTTGCTTTTTTTCTCATGGGAAATATTCCTCAATTGTTTAAATCAAAAAACGCAGAGCTGCCTTCCGAACCCAAGTATTCGAAATCTTTTCTGGCAATTATTGGTTTTCTTTCGGGCTTTATTTCAGGAATTACAGGTGCAATTGGCTTGTTGTTCAATCGGTTTTATTTAAGAATGGGGCTTTCCAAGGAGGAGATTATTGCCACCCGTGCTGCAAATGAAGTGTTTTTACATCTTGTAAAGCTTGTTATTTATATTATTTTAGGTCTGTATTCTAAAGCAGCGCTGGGACTGGGCTTGGCAATTGCTGTTGCAACGATAGTCTCTTCATTTAATGTTCAGTTTATATTACCCTACATCAGCGACCGGGCATTCAAGAAAATCGGTTATGGCGCTATGGTTGTCTCGGGAGTGATATTGTTGGCAGGTAGTTCGCGTCAGATTGTCGATCAAAATGGCGTGCAGATAGCCTTAGATCACGCGAAGAATAAAACTGAATTCGCATTGAGCTGGAGAGACTCCAATTTTGTCTTGGAATATAGTCAAACACATGGTTTGGAATTCGAACGATCTATTCACTGGACTGGTTTACCATTCCAGCTTCAGCAAAAGTATTTTTCCCTTTGCAAAAACCATCGTAGTATCTATATCGAAAAGGTGATACGTTTTAGAAAAGAAGTTAGTTATGAATTTTACTGCCATAAAGGGGGGGTGTTAACACGATTGGATTAAATTGTCTCTTGCCTTTTCATTTTAAAATGTTTATTTCTACTGGTTTTAAAGTGTATTGATATATAATCTATATATTTAGTAGATTATTGAAAAATATTCCTATATTTGAACCGAAGAAATATTTAGCAGGAAGGATATGGCATTGGAATTTTTAGCACAACAGGCACTAACGCAGCATTTGAATCAAGCTTTTTCACGGAGAGAACAAATGATGATGCGCGAGCTATGTATGCTTAAAATTTCGGATCGTGTTTTATATACCGGTGCCCATCCGGACGACGAGAACAATAAATTATTGACTTTTCTAGCGCAGGATCAATTGGTCGAGACAGCCTACCTTTCTGTCACGAGAGGTGAAGGGGGACAGAATTTTATCGGTAAAGAGAAGGGGTTGGGTTTAGGGGTACTTCGGGTGCAGGAATCACTTGCAGCACGTGAAATTGAAGGGACAAAACAATTCTTTACGCGTGCTAAGGATTTTGGCTTTGCAAAATCAGTGGATGAAACTTTAGCGAGATGGGATGAAAACGGTGTGCTGGCAGATATGGTATGGACTATCCGTTATTTTCGTCCCACTGTAATCATAACGCGATTTTCACCGGATGTTCCTGATGCGCATGGACACCATCAGGCCTCAGCAATTCTAATGGCAAAGGCTTTTGATCTAGCCGCTGATCCAACAGCGTATATAGAACAATTAGCAGAGCTAAGGCCTTGGCAAGCGCGGCAATTGCTGTGGAATGTATATCAGGAGAGTGGTGTTAAAGATATTGGCGGAGAAGTAACACCTTTGCCAGCATATATTTCTTTGGATATTCCTGTAAGACATGGCTCTTTTGATTTACATTATGGTGAAATTGCAGCAGAAAGTCGTAATCGACATCGTTCTCAGGCCATGGTAAGTTTGGCGCAGCATCACTCTAGTATCGAGTATTTTGAAGTATTAAAAAGTGCATCGATCAATTCAGAGGCTGTGAATACTATTTTTACGCATTGTTCAGTGCAAGATTCTTATGCAAATGTATTCAATCGGTTGGTGGATGACCTTATCGCAAAATGTGAGTCTGATACGGCAGAGCTTACATTGGAGCTTGCTTCGATCTTATTTTGGATGAAGATCGTTCCCGAAGATAATATTATTCATAAAAAACGAGCTGAGGTAGAACGTCTTCTGCTTGATTTTGCTGGTGTCTCCTTAGAAGTACAGGCTTCTAACGACCTATGGGTGCCGGGAACCGAGGTTAATATGATCTTGCATGCGCATATTCCAGCTGAGTCTAATTTGCAGTTGACAGCGGTAAATGTTCCTTTTATAAGGGGGGCAAGGCAAATAGATCTTCCCTTGTCTCCATCGAAAATGATCCATTTGAATGGTCAGCTTCTTCATACAATTTTACCTTCTTTTCCAACTTGGCTTAATGCTAATGGTGACGCACATAATTACACACCAGAATCGTCTGCTGATGTTGTATTGACACAATATGGGACCGAATTGTTGGTTCATTTGGAACTGGAATTTGCCGGCTTACCGATCGCGATTAAGCTTCCTGTAAGACATGCAGGTAGTCCAGTTGTCGTAGCTCCCCCGGTAACAGCAGCATTTGATTCGGATATCGTTGTGCTGTCTAAAGCGACCCAACGTTTAGTTGCTTTGGAGCTGCAATCCAATATAGCCGAATCCTTACCTATTAAAGTGAGGTTAACGCTTCCGGACGGATTGAGCGCATTTCCGAAAGAAATTGATCTCAACATCGCAGGTAATGCAGCGGAAAAACTTTATTTTGAGTTGAGTTCAGCAGCATCACAGGAAGAGATTCAAGAGATTGGATTTGAGATTGAGACCAGTTCAGGTAAATATCCGTTCACATCGAGAAGTATTGTTTATCCGCATATTAACAAAGTAACTTACTTTCCTAAGGGAATACTACGGGTGCTAAACTTGCCAGTGGATATTACGGCCCGGAAAGTTGCTTATATTTCGGGGATGAATGATGAACTTGGAGGGAGCTTGTGCCAACTTGTTGAACAATTGGATATTATTCCATTTGAGTCCATTGGTGAAATAAATCTCTTCGATTTTGATGCAGTGGTCCTGGGAGTACGGATTTACAATACTCATTCCTTAATTGCGGAATTTCATCAGCTTTTCCGTGACTATGTGGAGCAGGGCGGTGTATTGATAGGGCAGTATAATACGCCATATGATTTGCATTTGACTGAGGTTGGGACTTATCCTTTAGCTGTTTCTCAAGAAAGAATTACAGATGTGGAGAGCCGCATTTCATTTTTAGACCCATCTCATCGTATATTGAATTACCCCAATGTAATTGGACAGCATGATTTTCAAAATTGGGTACAAGATCGGGCACTTTTTTTACCGCAAAAATGGAGTGCAGACTTTGAACCAATACTACGCGGGCAAAACGCAAATAATCAGCATGAAGATGGCTTGTTACTGCTTCGCAAAACAGGAAAAGGTTATTATATCTACAATAGTTTGTCTCTATTTAGACAACTGCCTGCAGGAGTAGCGGGAGCATATCGTCTTTTTGCCAATATGCTTTCACTTTCATCAGTCTCAGATACTTATTGATCAATCAGTGTTGTAGGCGAGATGATCTAAAAATTGAATCAACACATTTTCGTGGATGGATTAGAAGACCACTACAATTAAAATGCCCCAAATAGTGGTAACTATTTGGGGCATGTCCAATTTTACAATAGGTTTCTTATCAGATACTTTAATCCGATCGTACGTTATTGTACAGAAATAATTCCTAAATCTTTAACACTTCCTTTGGCCACTTGCACGCCTTCAATGCTTTTGTTCATGTAACCAGCTACTGAAGGTTCGATAACAATCTTGTAAGTGCCTTCAGGCATCCCAGGAAAGTAAAATTTTCCAGCTGAATTTGCCATAGTACCCACGGTATCTACTCCATTGATAGCGAATACATTGGCGAGTGATGCAGCCGGATTAACAGTTCCAATGATCGCACCCGACGTGGCTACCGGAATAGCACGAATAACGGGTTTAAGAAGATATTGATCATTGCCCGTCTTTACAATCGATTTTGAAGCATCAAAATCCAGGAGAAGCGTGTAGGCTACATCCGGAATTAACTCATCTTGTACTTTGAGTTTAACACCGGAGGATTGTCCACTGGGTGTTTTTAGTGGGTGGACAACGCCATTGACCCAGATTTCATTTCCTGAGTCATTAAGTTTGAGCCGAATTTCTTGGATCATACCAGATGGAACATCCTGCCCTGCGATGACGGTATCTTTTCCCATTGTATAATTCAAAATATTAAATGGATCAGCGGCGACATCTATCGTTGTGCTACCCGAAGTAGTTCGGATCTCGATCGCATCGATGTGAAGATTGATCGCGTCATAGTAACCTGGAGCATCCGTAATTTTTACTGTGACAGGTGTTTTTTGTGAGGAGGGACCATCATTTTTGCTGCAGCTGCCTAACAACACCAGGGTCGCTAGAGCAAGGAGAATAAAGTTCTTTTTCATAGTTAGTAACATTATGGTTACAGCTAGGCAAAACTTATGCCATTCTATAAATAAAACAAAGTCCCTAGGCCCGAAAAAAATAACCCCAGATGGAATTGACCATACTGGGGTTATCTCTCTATATATCATAATGATTATTAATCCTTTTTATGGAAAAAGGACTCTTTGGGAATATCAATTACCTTTGAATCATTGAGACTGTATTGAAGTTTTAGGGTAAATCCGCCTCCAGCTTCAAGGAAATCTACAGCAATTGGATGGTAGCCTGGTTCTAAAGCAATCTGTCCACTTTTCATAATCGGTGCATGCTGCCCGTCATTATTGACGACGAGCTGATCATGTATCCGCAAGACGCCGCCATCATCGCAGGTGAAGTAGAAATTATAGATCCCTTTTTCCTTGACATAGATAAATCCCCGTATTTTTGCACCAAATGAAGGCATTTTGATGGTATCGCTTAAAGCGACATTGCTGATCACTTCCCGGCGTACTTCAGGCCCTGTAATGGCCGAAGTGTTGGCAAAATTTCCATTGAAAAGTGTTGCCATAAGCCCTGGAGCCATGCTATTTTCATCAGGTTCTATACTCTTTTTCCAGGTATCATTTTTAAAATCAACCTGATAAAGTTCACTTTTTGCACCGGAAGAGGAGATTGTTGCAAAACGAATTGGCCCTTCTTTTTTAACCACGAGCGAACCGTTCAATACTGGGCTCTGCTGCGTTGGGAGACTACCATCCGTTGTATAGTGTATTTGATTTTGTGGAAGTTCATTTGCTACCGTTAGAACAGATTGTCCATCAACAATAACCTGTGTTTCGGCGAATCCTGTGAGGTCTGGCATACGATAGCGTAAACCCATTTTGTTCCAAAGTCCAAAGTGCGCAATTACTCGATTGATATAGCTATCATACAGCGGTTTGTTGGTCCATACACGTTCTGATAAAGCACTTAAGCGCGGGAGAATCATAAACTCCAATCGAGCGGCGGAAGGAATCATTTCTGTCCAGATATTGGCCTGTGCACCTTGGATCAGCGGTGCTTTTTGGCTGGAAATATCTGTAGGTACGACATTCATATTGTACACGGCATCCAGGCTGCTACTATTGGGTAAATAATCAAAATAAAGCGGGTTGGTAGGTGTCATAACGACCCGGTGACCACGGTTTACAGCTTCTATCGGTGCATTTTTTACCCAACCACGCCAGTACATCACCATCATGCTCGTGTCCGAGCTACCGTCTAATATTTCATCCCAGCCGATGCTCCGTTTATTTTTTGAACGAATAAAGCTGTTTACCCGTTTGACGAAATAACTTTGAAGATCATGTAAGTCCGCTATTTGCTTTTCTTTCATAAAAGCTTGGGCCGCTGCTGATTTTGACCAGGAGTCTTTTTCGACCTCATCGGCTCCGATGTGAATATAATGTGAAGGAAATAAGTCGATAATTTCGCCTAGAACGTTTTCAACAAAGGTATAGCTGCTTTCTTTCCAAGGACTGATGGGGACAGAAAACTGTTTCCCCCAGCCCGCGGATTGGCTGTCCAATAGGAGCTCAGGATAGGCCTTAGTAGCCACCATCATATGTCCGGGCATGTCTATTTCCGGAATAACCTCTATTTGCCGACTGTCTGCATAGGCAACAATGTCCTTGATATCTTGTTGTGTATAGAAACCACCATATTCTTCCTTTCCGTTTGTGGTACGGATCGATTCCTTCGGCAGATTAAAGTCGGGGTTCTCTTTGGCTTTCACAAAGCAGGCCGAATCTTGGTTGTTATAAGTACGCCAAGCCCCCTGTTCGGTTAGTTTAGGGTATTTCTTGATTTCTATGCGCCAACCTTGATCGTCCGTAAGGTGCAAATGAAATTTGTTAAATTTGTAGGTTGCAAGCAGATCTATGAATTTATAGATATAATCTTTTGGAAAAAAGTGGCGGGCTACATCGAGCTCGACACCTCGCCATTTGAAAGCAGGCTGATCTTTTACGGTCACATAGGGAAGAGCAAGCTTGCCTGTTGTTCCCGAAAGTAGATACAATTGCTGGACTGTCTGTAAACCATAAAATGCGCCCTTTTCTGAAGAAGCGATGATTTGTATGCCTTTTTGATCTATCTTCAATTCATACGCTTCATCTGAGAGGCCCTGGACTTTGATCAATTGCAGCGTGGCGTTTGTCTTCTTCACGCTTTTTTTGCTCAGTTGACCGAATAGGGATTGGTTGATCCATGCCGGCAGTGACCTGGAAGAAAATGCTGGATCAATAGCGTAACCCAATTCTTGACCATTTAGCTGAAAAAGGCCCGGCCCGGCTTCCAGCTGTTGAGGAAACGGAATAAGTTGAGGAAGTATGTTTTTTTGTTGCGCAAAACTTAATGTCGGCAGGTACAGGGCACAGGATACAAGTAAGGTTGAGAAGATTTTATTCATAAATGTGTTTTTTGTGATTCACAAGTAGTTTTAGATTTTGCTGCAATATACCAATATTTCAGGTATCGGCCGGCAATTTCGGTTGATCTGTACTTCTCAGCATTATAAGCAAAGCATTTCTCCTAATATTGTTATAAATGTTTGTTCGACATTTATATATTTATTCTTATCTTTAACTTGAAAATAACCTGTATTTGAATAGGCCTATAGTATGTTTATATCTTGAATATTTTCATTGCATAATTATTTTACTGCTGTTTTAAACAAGATCGTAAAAAGTTGCCTGTGGATTGACTGCTTTGATATTTTGCAGAGAAGCCTTTCAATAAAGTAGGTTGGTGTTGTTAATTTATTGGTGGTGGTAGAGCTATGAAAAATTTTCTTATTAGCATTGTTTTCTTTTGGCAGTTGGCCCACGTTTATGGACAGCCTAATCGCGTCCATTTTTTCTCCCTTCAAGATGGTCTGACCAATCAGCAGGTGCTGGATATTGTGCACGATGATGACGGATTTATGTGGATAGCCAGCGAGCTGGGATTGAACCGGTATGCAGGGAAGTCTTTTAAATCATTTTATGCAACAGACAAGCCGGATGGGCTATCGGTCAATAGTAATGAAATCAATACCTTGCTTTATACCGACAAGAAAGTGTATATCGGAACGCGGTCCAATGGCCTGAATGTACTTGACTTACGTACAAATAAATTTAGCTATTACACACATGACGGCACTAATCCGAAATCCATCGCGACAAATGATATAACCGATATGATTGAAGGGAAAGATGGAAAACTGTGGCTGGCCACCTATCATCAAGGTGTACAGCATTTCGATCCAATAACTAAAGAGTTTAATCATTTCAATAAGAAAAATTGTCCCGGACTTCCCGAGAATAGTGTTTGGTCCTTAGCTGAAGATCGCAGTAACATGCTTTACATTGGGCATGTAAATGAGGGCCTGACAATTTTAGATCCTCTTCGTCGCTCATTGAAACGATTGACTTATCAGAATACCTTGGGTAAACTTCCTGATAATGAGATTAAAGTGTTGTTTTGTGATCAGGCTGGAAATGTGTGGATTGGAACCCGTAAAGGCTTGGCAGTATATCATCCGGCATCAGGTCGATTACAGCAAGTCCCTTTGGCAGGATTAGCAAAAAATGGGAATGAACCTTTTGTCTACGCAATCAAGGAAATTGGCAATACCTTGTGGATTGGAGGCGAGTCATCGCAACTATTTTTGCTGCAGCCGAAATATACGTTTGATAAACGTTTTGAAGGCGTGCAGCACATACAGCTTTTTGATCTTGGCAAAGGTAATAATACCATGGTCCAGCATATCACTCCCGATCGGTTCGGAAATATTTGGCTGGCGTTATATGGTGGAGGTGTAGGGGTTGTT
This sequence comes from Sphingobacterium multivorum, assembly GCF_039511225.1. Lineage (NCBI taxonomy): Bacteria > Pseudomonadati > Bacteroidota > Sphingobacteriia > Sphingobacteriales > Sphingobacteriaceae > Sphingobacterium > Sphingobacterium multivorum. The sequence goes on along the minus strand of NZ_CP154261.1, from coordinate 4,186,805 downwards.
TCGCATATGGCTCCTTTTTTTAGTGTTTTTCCTTCAGACAATATGTTACCTGACCGATTGGCAACAGTGAGTAATGTATTAACTGGTGAAAATCGGACTCGACTGGTAACTGAGGGCTCGGGTATAGTAGAAATGAATGCTGAAGGCGGTTTGTTGCGACAAATTACCCAAAAAAATGGATTGCCCGACGATTTTATACTTACGGCATTTAAGGATCGGCATCAGCATGTATGGATGGGATTGCGGAAGGGCGGGATTGCTGTCCAATATGCTGGATCTTCCGATTGGCATATGATCGATTTAGGGGAGTCGGTGACCGAAGTTCGTGCGATATATGAGGATCATTTGGGGCACATTTGGATTGCTGCCCATCAAGGTCTTTTTATATACAATGGAGTGGCACACCATGTTAAAAAGCTTCTGATCAATAAGCCTATGCTTGGTGATTATGCACCGCGAACGCTAGTGGAAGATGGTCAGCACAATATGTGGGTAGGAACTTATGGGCAGGGACTCTATGTATATAATTCCGACCGTAAGCTGCTTCGTAAGATGGACAATAAGAGTGGATTGCGCAATAATACAATCAATCATTTGCTACGCGATAGGGATAATAATATTTGGATCGCTACAAACCACGGATTGGCCATGCAGGATGCAGGTAAGAAAATCGGTGATCTCGCAGTATTGTTACCCCCGGAAGGTAATGCTTGGCTGTTTGTCAATGGAGTTGCTGAGGATCATACCGGAAATATTTGGTGCGCAACCAAATCGGGGATGTTACGCTATGTCCCGCAAGAGAGACGTTTTCTACACTACGACCAATCCTTTGGTTTACCCTTGGGAGGCTTTATCAACGGAAGCGTTGGAAAGGATACAGAAGGACGCCTGTATTTTGGGATGCAGGAAGGGATGTGTTATTTCAATCCCACAGCTATTCCATCCGATTTACCTACTTCGCCTGTAAGTGTGAGCCGATTTATTGTTTTTCAATCGGGCGAATCCAATGCGCAGGTTGATAAATATCCGTCGGGCACAAAGACTATCACGCTCAATTATGAGGAAAATAGTTTTCGCATCGAACTTGCTGTCATGGATTTTGCTTTGGATGGATTGGTCGAATTTGGGTATCAATTGGAGGGATTCAATAATGATTGGATTTTTCTGGGCAATGAGACAAACCTCGACTTTCGCAATATTCCCTATGGTGAGCATGAGCTGCTCATTCGTACGCGAATGAAAAACGGTAAGTGGTCGCACGAGTACCAACAGCTGCTGATTAACATCGCGCCACCTTTTTATTTAAGCTTACCTGCTAAGGTGTTTTATATAGTACTCGTACTGCTGATTGGATATGTGATCATTTCCTTTTATTTCAAGAGAATGAAAGCCGAATCGGAACTAAAATTTAAAGAGCGACAACACCTACAGGACGAACAGCTGCATGCCGAGCGGATGAACTTCTATACGCATATTACCCATGAATTGCGTACACCCCTGACGTTGATCCTAGGCCCCCTTGAGGACCTGTCGCAAGAAAAGCAGCTTGCTGAGAAACACCGTGCATTAGTTCAGACGGTTCAGAAAAGTGCCAATAGACTTTTCACATTGGTCAACCAGCTTTTGGAGTTTCGGAAGGTAGAATCGCAATTTAAACCCTTTGTCCCCGAAGCTGGATCCTTGGGCGAAATGCTAGCCGATCTGACACATAAATATAAAACATTGAATCACAAACCTGGTCTTCGCGTATCGTCCGAACTCCCTGCCGAGGATATACGTACGTTGTTTGATGCAGAAATTGTGCAGTTGATTGTCGACAATTTATTGTCGAATGCGTATAAATACACAGCGTCGGGCTATATTAAACTAAGCCTGCGCTACGAAGGTGCAGATCTAAATCATTGGGCCATATTGTCTGTAGAAGACACGGGTGTTGGTATTGCCGAAGAAGATATTGAGCGGATTTTCAAAAAGTATTATCAGATTCCAGGCACAGGTACGCAAGGTACAGGAATTGGCCTTGCTTTGGTCAAGGAACTTGTTGCAATACATCGTGGAAAGGTGGAGGTAAGTAGCACGTTTGGGCTAGGCACTACATTTACGGTCAAGCTAAAAGTAGATCAAGTTGTCGCACAAGAAAGCGAACCGCCCACGGCTTCGCAGCGCCCCCTGATTCTACTGGTCGAGGACGATTGGGAGCTCCGTGAGTATCTGGGAACTACCCTGCAAAGGCATTATGATGTGGTACTTGCTGAAAATGGAGCTGCGGGCTATAAAACGGCGATGGCACGAATACCTGATCTGGTGATCAGTGATATTACGATGCCCGATATGGATGGCTTTGAGCTGGTACAGCAGCTCAAACAGGAACGCAGTACAAGTCATATTCCACTGCTACTATTGACGGCGAAAAACACCGATGCAGACCGGCAACGGGGGTATGATCTGGGGATAGACTCCTATCTGATCAAGCCTGTTACGGCAGCTTTACTCTTCAAACGTATCGACAACCTATTGAGCCGACAGAAACAGATCAATGAACTGGTTTTGGAAAGTTTAAACAGCAAATCACCCTATTCAGATGATTATACCGAGCAAAAACCTCCTGAGGAGCTGTGGCGGGAAAATGAATTTGTTCAGGATTTTATGCAGATTGTCGAGCAGCATATGCAGGATGAAGTATTGGACGCTGCTGCCCTTGCTGACCGAATGAATATGAGTCAGTCTACCTTATACCGCAAGTTGAAGGGGATCACAGGTAAAAATATCAATCAACTGGTTCGCAAGATACGTATCCACAAGGCTGCGGATCTACTTCGGACGGGGAAATATAATGTGACTGAAGTGTCGTTTATGGTCGGAATCAATAGTGCAATTTATTTTCGGCAGTGCTTTAAGGAAGAGTTTGGCCAGCTACCTTCCGAATACCAACGAGCCGACAATAAGATCCGGGTAACGTATTAAAAGAATACACAAAAGCTCATAATGCCCCTGCTACTCCTCCGTGGCTAGGGGTATTTTTTTTCGCATAAAACAGCTTCCCCATGGCAGACCAATAAAAGCAGGCTCAGGTTTCATCAAACAGGAAATATGCCTTAAATATATTATAAAAGCTGTTTTTGACTGAAAATTATATGGTTTTTGACGGATTTGTATATGATGTAATGCTGCAAAATGGGCTAAGTTTGAGGTATTATCCAATTATAAAATCTAGGTAGGGGTGGCAACGATGCAAAAGAAATAACCAAAGTAGACCATAGTTTACCATCATATTGTCTTGTCCGGCTAGATTGTATTATTTACTGTTTAATTCGTATTTAAATTTATGAAAAACTTAAAGATTGCTTCTTTTTACACCATGTTGAGTGTGATGCCAACATTGCTGTATGCGCAGGAGAAGGTTACGGGACAAGTTTTCAACAAAGCAAACGAGCCTATCGTTGGTGCGAGTGTACTCCTCCTAGAAGGGGGAAAGGGAACCTCAACAGACAAATCGGGGAAATTTGAGCTGAATGCCAACAAAGGAACGCTCGTTGTGTCATTTGTTGGATATAAGACTCGCCGAGTTCCATTGGATGGAACAACAAATTTAAAAATCCAGCTCGAGGCAGATGAAAATGTTTTGGAGGATGTCGTCGTTGTTGGTTATGGTAAACAGTCCAAACGTAATATTACGGGGGCAGTAAGCAATATTAAATCAGAGGATATTGTACGGTCATCATCGACGACAACTGCTGGGGCTTTGGCAGGAAAGGTGCAGGGGATCTCCGTGCGTGCCAAAGACGCGCGTCCGGGTCGTGGTGCAGCGATTGAAATCCGGAATATGGGCTCGCCATTATATGTAATTGATGGGGTCGCTTACGGCGGTCAGGAAGGTACTGACTGGGTCGGTACACAGAATGGCTCCGGAGCAGATATCTTCAACTCGCTGAATCTCGAAGATATTGAGAGTATCTCTATTTTGAAAGATGCCGCAGCGGCAGTATATGGATTCCGTGCTTCTAGAGGTGTTGTACTTATTACCACCAAAAAAGGAGCAAAAGGAGAAAGTGCAAAAATCAATATTAATGGCTACCAAGGCTGGCAGAATTTGACACGTTTTCCGACCATGGCAAACGCGAAACAATACACACGTGGATTGGTTGAGGCTGCGCAGAATGAAAACCGTGATCCGAAGACGGTTTATACGCCCGAAGAGTTGGCTAAATGGCAGGCTGGAACAGAGCCCGGCTACCAAGGCTATGATTATTATGATATGGTGATCCGTAAGAATATCCCACAGCGATACATCAATGCCAATGTCACCGGTGGAAGTGAAAAATCAAATTATTTCCTGTCATTGGGCCACCTCAATCAGGATGCAATGATCAAGGATTTCAATTATAAGCGAACCAATTTTCAGGCCAATATGGAAGCTGAGGTGCTGAAGGGGTTTACTGTCGGTACACAGATTTCAGGAAGACATGAGGGAACCCAGGATGTTGGCTTACCAGGTGGAGATGGCTACTTCTCCTCGATTTTGGCTATTATGAAAAATAGACCGACGGTAGGCCCTTATGCAAATGACAATCCAGAGTATATCAATCATACCAATGATTTTCCCTATAACCCGGCTCTCTTTAGTCGCGATATTGCCGGCTATAAAGACAATAAATACCTTGCTGGAAATGTGAATCTCTTTGCGGCCTATAAGACAAATTTTGGTTTGTCGGCAAAGGGAACTGTTTCTTACAATTATACCAACAATAAATTTGAAGGCTTCCAATATACCTATGATGTATATCGATACGAAAATAATGCCTATAAGCGAACTGGCGGAAGTGATGCTGGCTGGCGTTACGATACCACGAGGGAGATTGTTTCTCGGTTTGCGCAGTTCCAGATCGATTATAACAAGCAGATCGGCGATCACACTTTCGCAGGAATGTTAGGCTATGAGCGCTCAGACTGGGACCGGACGTATAAAGCGTTGGGCGCAAATCCTTCGAACAATTATATTCCGTTGTTGAGACTGTCGGAGCTCAATAGTTTGGCCGATGAATGGGCTTACGAGGCTCGGGCTGGATATATTGGTCGTATCAATTACAACTACAAGGGCAAGTATCTTCTGGAAGTTCTGGGCCGTTATGATGGGTCCTTTAAATATTATGAGGGTAAACGCTGGGGATTATTTCCAGGAGCATCAGTAGGTTGGCGTATTTCGGATGAGGGGTTCTTCAAGCCTTTGAAATCCGTGGTGAGTGACCTTAAAATCCGTGGTTCGATCGGGCAAACCGGACTTGAAGAGGGCGTGGGAATGCATGATTACCTTGCCGGATATAATTGGGCGGCTGGAAGTGCTGTCTTAGACGGAGCCTATGTGCCCGGGGTACAGCCTAGAGGTTTACCAGTGCGCAACCTCTCCTGGGTTAAAAATACCAATTATAATATGGGGGTCGATGCTACCTTGTTGAATAATAAGCTGACATTGACGGCCGATATCTTTAAAATTATCCGTACAGGATATCCTGGCAAACGATACGATGTCCTATTACCAGCTGAAATCGGTTATGACCTTCCCAATGAAAACCTCGGCAAAAACGGCTATTATGGTGCGGAAGGTATCATTACCTATACCGATAAGGTCGGTGAACTTAACTATGTTGTCAGTGGGAATATGACTTTTTCACGTTATCGTGACCTAGAAACCTATAAGCCTCGTTTCAGTAATTCGTGGAATGAATACCGTAACTCGATTGAAGACCGCTGGGGTGGAGTATGGTGGGGATACCAAGTTGTCGGAAGATTTCAGTCAGAAGAAGAGATCCGCAACCATCCGATCAATAATGATGGTCAGAACAATAGGACACAACTTCCTGGTGATCTCATTTATAAAGATGTAAACGGCGACGGTGTTATCAATGATATGGATCAGCGTCCGATTGGTTATCCGACGGGTTGGGCACCGATGATGAGCTTCGGTGGTCGGATAGGACTTGACTGGAAAGGCATCAACTTAAATGTCGATTTGGCCGGTGGTGCGGTGCAATCCTGGTTTCAGGATTATGAGTTACGTAATGCCTTCCATGGTGGAGGCAATTCTCCAGCCTACCTGCTGGAAGATAGATGGCATCGCAAAGACCCTTATGATCCAAACAGCGAATGGATTCCGGGACGCTACCCTGCGATTCGCAACGGCAACTCAGGTCCCAATAGTCGAAACAGTGATTTTTGGTTGACCAATGTGCGTTACCTCCGAGTCCGCAACCTGGAGGTTGGATACAATCTGCCAAAAGCATGGATTCAAAAGATTAAGGCCGAAAAAATACGGTTCTATATCAATGCTTCAAACTTGATTTCGTTTGACAATGTCAAAGACTACCAGATTGATCCCGAGATCGAAGCTAGAGCAGCAGTAGTATATCCACAGCAAAGGGTATTTATGGTTGGATTTAATATGACTTTTTAACATGAAACTACGATTTAAACTTACCTACATAGGCGTTGCTTTATTGACCTTATCCTCGTTGAGCAGCTGCAGTCACGACGATTGGTTTGACCGGGATTCAAAATCATTGATTACCGATGCACAGCTTTGGAATGATCCGAAACTATTGACTTCACTCGTCGCCAATTATTACGATAGAATGCCAACGTTACATGGTGTTTTCAATACAGGAGGAATGACCGAATTGGATGATGCGATGTGGTCGGGACATCGCGATCAAAACTGGCGTAACGATTACCAATTTGGCGACGACTACGGTCGCTATTGGGACTATGGACTTATTCGGGATCTGAATCTTTCCCTAGAAAATATCGATCAGTTCAGTACACAATTGTCTGATGCACAACGCAAGCAGTATAAAGCCGAATTACGCTTCATCCGCGCTTTTGTTTACTTCGAACTCGTCAAACGCATGGGGGGCGTTCCGATTGTCACTACCCAACTTATCTATGACTTTAGCGGCGATCCAACACCATTGCAGGTGGCACGTGCCAAAGAGTATGAAGTCTACGATTTTATTTACAAAGAACTGGAAGAGATCAAGGAAGATCTCGCCGTCTATAATGCCAGTAAGACCAGGGCCAACAAGTATACGGCATTAGCTTTGGAAAGTCGGGCAATGCTTTATGCGGCATCCATCGCGAAATATAATAATCTGATGGCCTCACCGATAACGACTGCAGGGGGAGAAGTGGGAATTCCTGCCAACATGGCTACTGGGTATTATACCAAGTCGCTGGCTGCCTCCAAGGAAATTATGAACGGTCCCTATGCGCTTTACAATGAGAATGCCGATAAAGGTGCCAATTTTTATGATATGCTCAATAAGAAAACTGGTGCTGAGGTCATCTTTGCAAAGGATTTTGTAACGAGTTTAAAAGTTCACCGCTTTGCTTATGACAATATCGTCAGAAGTCTGACCGAAGACAATGAGTCGTCATCGACGATTTCGCCATCGTTGAGCCTTGTGGAAAGTTTTGATTACTTAGATGGTAGCAAAGGTACACTACATGATAAAAACGGCGCAGGAAATTACGTAGCCTACCAAAATATCAACGATATTTTTGCAAATAAAGATGCCCGTTTGTTTGGAACGGTGATTTATCCGGGAACTTCATTCCGCGGACGCGCTGTAAGTATTCAGGCTGGAGTGGCAACTTGGGGGGCAAATGGAGCCTACCAGTTTACTGCAGCACCACAACTGGGACAAAATTATGCGAGTGGTGGTTTGTGGACCGGCTTTGATGGACCGCTTTATGATGCACAGGATGTAAGCAACACCGGTTTCTATATCCGTAAATTTGTCAGTGATGCGCCGGCAGCCAGTACACGCGGTACATCAGCTGCTAACTGGTGGCCGTGGTTTCGTCTGGGGGAAATTTATCTCAATGCGTCAGAAGCTGCATTTGAGTTGGGACAGACTGTAGACGCAAGAATCTATGTCAATAAGTTACGGGAAAGAGCAGGATTCCCGGCCAATAGCATCAGTAACCTAACGATGGATATTATCCGAAATGAACGCCGTGTCGAACTTGCCTTCGAAGATCATCGTTACTATGATCTTAAAAGGTGGCGTATTGCACATTTGGTGTGGGACGGATCTGAAAATGATCCCAACGCGGTTGTATATGGACTATATGCTTATCGTGTCGTGCGTCCAGGGCATGCCGATGACGGTAAGTATATCTATGAACGGGTAAGACCCGCGCGTTTCAGAAAGGCACGCTTTTTCCGTATGGCCAATTATTATGCGTCCATTAGTCAGGATGTCATCAATAAAAATCCTAAAATAGTTAGAAATCCATTCCATTAATCTAATTGAACCATGAAAATAAAATTTTTAAGCTTATTGATAGCTTTTGCAAGTCTTCTCGTTGTAGGTTGCGAATATGATAATTTTGAAGCTCCAAAATCAACCCTTTCAGGACGCGTTGTTTATGAGGGGAAGGCGATTGGCGTTCGGAATAACGGCCCTCAATTGGAATTATGGCAGGATGGGTACCCGCTTCGCTCAGCAATACCCGTATATTTTGATCAGGACGGCTCTTTTTCTGTTAGTCTTTTTGATGGCGAATACAAATTGGTGCGGAAAGGAGATTCACCATGGCTGCAACAGGCAACTGATACGGTTTTGGTACAAGTGAAGGGCAATACGACCATTGATGTACCTGTAACACCCTATTTTACGGTGACAAACGAGTCTTTTCAAAAAAATAATAACAGTATTTCGGCTAACTTTACGGTGAACAGAATAGTAGGTACGGCAAATTTGGAGTTTGTGCGTCTTTACCTCGGTAAATCTGTCTTGACAGATCAGGTACAACGCGAGCTACGTGTGGACGCCAATTTGGCTAACGTTGCTTTCGGTCAACCGACGAGGATTGTCGGAGAGTTGCCGGACAATTTGAAAAACCTCGATTATGTGTTTGCCCGAATAGGGGTGAAAGCTACGGTATCGGGAGAGTACTACTATACTGCCGTTCAAAAAATAGCTTTAAAATAGGTACTGACGACAAGTTAAATGGTCAGATTACGAAGCCACGGGATCAAATCCCGTGGCTTTTAGAGATGCAAAAATGTATAGACGCGAAAATAAGCCAATGCTTATTTCTTCAACTAAATCTTCATGAAAAAAAACAGAATTTCAATCTTAGTTACCTTATTTTTAATACATGCTACATGCGGTGTTTTTGCACAGGTTTATCGCAGCGGACCTACCGAGAAAGATTTTGCAGGTTACTTATTTGCCTATTTCAAAGGGAATGCTGTTGTAGACGAAGCTGTTTGTTTTGCGATCAGCACAGATGGCTATACCTATCGCGCGTTGAATGACAATCAGCCTATCCTGGATTCGAAGATAATCAGTAAAACCGGCGGTGTACGTGATCCGCATATTCTCCGTGGCGAAGATGGAAAAACATTTTATATGGTGCTCACCGACATGACTTCCTCCAAAGGCTGGGATTCTAATCGGGGTTTGATCCTGCTAAAATCCGAAGACCTTGTCCATTGGTCCCATCAGGCAATCGATATACAGCAGCGTTTCAAAGGTCAGGAAGCGTTGAAAAGAGTATGGGCGCCCCAGACTATATTTGACCCTTCCGTGGACAAATATATGGTGTACTGGTCCATGCAGCACGGAAATGGTCCAGATATCATCTACTATGCTTATGCAAACAAGGACTTTACAGATTTTGAAACCGAACCTAACGTGCTGTTTCTTCCAAAAAATGGTAAATCCTGTATCGATGGCGATATTATTTCAAAGAACGGTTTATTCTACCTTTTTTACAAGACCGAAGGACATGGAAATGGCATTAAGCTGGCGATAACCGATTCCCTGACTTCGGGTAAGTGGATTGAACAACCGGGCTATAAACAACAGACCAATGATGCTGTGGAAGGATCCAGTGTCTTTAAACTCAATCAGTCGGACAAATATATCCTGATGTATGATGTCTATGGTAAGGGGAAGTATCAATTCTGCACCTCTGAAGACCTTGATCGTTTTAAAGTAATCGACCATCAAATTGACATGGATTTTCATCCACGGCATGGGACCATCATTCCTATTTCAAGACAAGAAATTCTGGATTTGACCACCAAATGGGGGAAACCCAAAGATATGGAATTCACATTCAGAAAGAATCCAGTATTGGATGGCTTTTATGCCGATCCGGATGTCCTCTATTCCAACAAAACAAAGAAATACTATATCTATCCAACGAGTGATGGCTTTGACGGTTGGGGTGGTTATTATTTTAAAACTTTTTCTTCCACAGATCTAAGTCATTGGAAAGATGAGGGTGTGATTTTGGATCTGAAAAAAGATGTTGCTTGGGGGCCTCGACATGCATGGGCACCTACAATTACGGAAAAGAAAATCAAGAACGATTATAAGTACTATTATTACTTTACAGCGGCCCAAAAGATTGGTGTTGCGGTGGCCGATTTGCCAACAGGCCCATTTAAAGATTCAGGTAAACCCTTGATCGATTTCAAACCAAATGGTGTAAAAGGAGGGCAGGAAATTGACCCTGCAGTGTTTAACGATCCGAAATCGGGAAAAAGCTACCTGTATTGGGGAAATGGCTACCTGGCTGTTGCTGAACTCAATAAGGATATGATCTCGATTAAAAGAAATACAATCAAAGTGTTAACACCCGACAAGACTTTCCGGGAAGGCGCCTATGTTGTCTACCGAAAAGGTCTTTATTATTTCTTTTGGTCGGAGGATGACACCCGAAGTGAAAATTATCGGGTACGTTATGGAACCGCGACTTCTCCAGATGGACCGATCACTGTTCCTGAAAATAATTTAGTCTTGCAAAAGGATCCTACCCAAGGAATTTATGGTACAGGACATAATTCTATTTTGCAGATTCCAGGTAAAGATGAATGGTATATTGTATATCATCGTTTTAATTATCCCAAAGGTATCGATATGGGCGATGCTGCTGGGTTTAATCGAGAGGTGTGCATGGACCGGTTATTTTTTGATGATCAGGGCCATGTATTGCCTGTCGTTCCTACACTTTAATCACTAAACCTTATGCATATAGTACAATGAAAAAAATAATAAGAAATCTGGCCGTTTTAGCTGTGTCAAGTTATTTGGGTATGAATAGCTTATATGCACAGCCCGGATTTGGTATCGCCGAACGTGTGAATTCGGATTGGCGTTTCCATTTGGGCGATATTGAAGGACAGGCAGGCGCTGAAAAGAATCGCGCAGGCTGGCAGCCCATTAGTTTGCCCCATGATTGGAGCGTAAAATATCCACTGAGCCCAACGCTCGCCAGTGCGACGGGCTATTTACCGGGCGGCATTGGCTGGTATCGAAAACAACTGACCATACCAGTGGAAGATCAGGGGAAAAGGTTGTTTCTATATTTTGAGGGGGTTTACAACCGAAGCGAAGTTTTTGTCAATGGTAAATCGGTTGGAAAGCGGCCCAATGGCTACGTTTCCTTTTCGTACGATATCACACCATACATTGAGTTTGGAAAGGAAAATACCATCGTTGTTAAGGTCGACCATAGTAAAAGCGCCGATTCAAGATGGTATACAGGATCAGGAATCTATCGCGATGTATGGCTTGTAAAGGCGAATACGCTGCATATCGATCAATGGGGAGTCTATGCATATCCAGAACTAAGACAAGGAAAAGGAATTTTAAATACAGAAGTAGCCCTTGTCAACAGTATGCAAGTTGCTGCCCCGATTAAAGTGGAACAGGAGCTGCTTGATCCAACAGGAAAGGTGGTTGCCAAAAAGTCGCAGAAAGTGCAGGTCGGGGCCGCGGATAAGGCAACTGTAACACAGCAATTGGCAGTATCGAATCCATCGTTGTGGAGTTTGGATCAACCCACACAATATACCCTGCGGACCATCGTAAGCCAAAATGGAAAGCGGGTTGATCAGTCAGAGGTGAAAACAGGTTTTAGGGCCTTTACATTTGATCCGAACAAGGGCTTTGCCTTAAACAATTCTTGGATGAAAGTCAAAGGCGTTTGTTTGCATCACGACGCTGGGGTATTGGGAGCTGAAATGTATACTGAAGTATGGCGCCGCCGACTGCTCACCTTAAAATCTTTGGGGGTTAATGCCATTCGAACCAGTCATAATCCGCAGGCATCATCACTTTATGCTTTATGTGATGAGCTCGGTTTACTTGTTATGGACGAAGCCTTCGACGAGTGGGAGTACCCGAAGAGGAAATGGTTACAGGGATGGAATGTCGGGACACCGGGTTTTGAGGGATCATACGACTTTTTTGAATCCTGGGGAGAGCAGGATCTGGCCGATATGGTCAAAAGAGACCGCAATCACCTTTCGATCTTCGCCTGGAGCATAGGCAACGAAGTGGATTATCCAAATGACCCTTATTCACATCCTGTCCTTAACGGCGAGAAGAAGGAAGGTGGTTTCACACAGGCCTCGTATGGTGGTTACAAAAAGGATGCACCAGATGCGATGCGATTGGGAGATATCGCCAAACGCTTGGTAGCGGTTGTAAAAAAATATGATAAAAGCAGGGCTGTTACAGCAGGGCTTGCTGGGGTAGCGATGTCGAATGAAACAGCCTATCCGGGAGCGCTTGATATTGCTGGATACAATTATACTGAAAGTCGTTATCAGCAGGATCATCAGCGCTATCCAGCACGGGTAATTTTTGGAAGCGAGAATCGACATGATCTTCCAGCATGGCTTGCGGTACGTGACAACAACCATATATTTGGCCAATTTTTGTGGACAGGTATTGACTATCTCGGAGAGTCGGGGCGTTGGCCTTCACGTGGATTTTATTCAGGACTGCTGGATTTCGCAGGTTTTATCAAGCCGCGAGGCTATTACCGTCAATCACTGTGGTTGGATAAACCGATGGCTTACTTGGGTACTTATCCATTGCAGGGAGGTGCCGCAGCCACAGATGTTTGGTCTGCATTGGAATCTGAACAGGGGCAACGGAAAAATGAGGCACCTTCCATGGACGCCTGGCCAGTCTGGAACTACCAAGAGGGCCAGCAGATCAGGGTGGTCTGTTATACCAATAGTGCTAGCGCGCGCTTAGAATTGGATGCTCAAGTGGTGGGCGAAAAGAAAAACTACGATCAGAAAACAGGGATCATCTTTTGGGACATTCCTTATAAAGCAGGAAAGCTAGAGGTTGTGGGTTTGGATGCGAATGGCAAGGAGGTCGTTCGGCATGCGATTCAATCCAGCGAGAGACCCGCAGTTATTCAAGCTGTCATGTTGGGTAATCAGCAAGTCGAAGCTGGTGGAGTGATCCAGATTGCTTTGAAGATCCTGGATGAAAAGGGCGTTCCTGTCGTTATTTCGGAGGATGAAATCACCTGTGATATCGTGGGAAATGCGCGTCTACTTGGAATGGAAGCTGGAAATAATGCCGATATGGGCGATTATACGGACAAGAAGCAGCGCGTTTATCACGGAAAGATGATCACTTATGTTCAGGCTTTGGGTAAATCTGGAGAAACGGTCGATGTACGTTTTACCGCACCTTGGTTGAAAACAGCAACGGTAAAATGCCGGATAAAATAAAGAATAAATAAGGTTTACGAAATAAGTAAGTCAATTCATTACCAGGTGTTTCATCTTGGGAATAAAAAGAGCATTGGAAAAACCTTCCATGCTCTTTTTTATTTCAACGGTCTATCCGTAATTACTTCGTTATAAAATACCGTAATAAAGTAGTATTAAATAAAAAAAATTATTAAATACTTTTTTTATTATAAATTTTATTATTAATTTAGCTTCACTATAAATCTAAAGACTGACTCAATTATACCAATGCGTTTAATCATATGCCTTTTATGTGTGGTCGGCAGCATGTTGGCCAAAGGACAAAAGCTTTATACCTTACAGTCTGCTCATCTTTCTGGAGTAGATTCTGGCTACGTTTATACACCAAAGATGAAGCCGGGCAACCATGCCTTACCTGTTGTATATGTGTTGCATAGCCATGGGGCAAATTATAAAAGCCTGTCAAGATTTATCGATTTTCAGGCATTGAGCGATCAATATGGCTTTGTCGTTGTATGCCCTGATGGTCTTGGTACGAGCTGGTTTTTAGACAGTCCACAAAAAGGCAGAGCACAATTTGGTCGATTTTTGACAGGGGAATTAATGCCTTACATACAGGATAAATATCATACGGATCGGGACAACTCATTTATTACGGGTGTGAGCATGGGGGGGCATGGTGCACTTTGGCTCTTTTTTAACTATCCATCTTTTTTTAAGAGTGCCGGTAGCAGTTCGGGAGTTGTCAATCTGAGACATTCGGCTTTCAAGAAGACAAGTCTAGCACAACATTTAGGGCAATACAGCGATCAAAATCCATTATTCGATCGTTTTAGTGCCATTCATAATGTCCATAAGATCGTAGGGACTGAAAAGACATTTATTTTTGATTGTGGTACTGAAGATTACCTATATGGGGCCAATAAGTCCCTTCGGGATAGCTGTGATGTACTCAAGATCAAAGCCACTTATATTGCTCAGCCCGGCGCTCATACCTCTGGCTATTGGGCTAAAACCATTCCGGTTCATTTCGCTTATTTTAATCGTCTGATCCATTAATCGATAACCTATGTTTTATTCACCTTATACTGATCCTTTAGTCCGACAACAAAACCGTGTATCTCTGGTTCTTACGTCGGTATTTGGCGCGTATTTTTCAAATTATTTACTGCAATTAACCTCATATGAATTGGTTTAAATCTTTTTTTTCTATTTTATTGGTTTCTGTCACGCTCTCCTCGCAGGGGCAGGCTGTTGCTTCATACGATGTCTTGATTGCTGGGGGAGGCGCAAGCGGTGTTTCTGCGGCTTTGCAGGCTGCCCGTTTGGGAAGTAAGGTCCTTGTGGTGGAAGAGACAAGCTGGTTGGGTGGTATGCTCACTGCCGCTGGGGTCTCCGCTATTGACGGTAACCATCGTATGCCTTCGGGAATATGGGGCGAATTTAGGGCAGAGCTTTATGCCTATTATGGTGGTCCAAAGGCCGTGGAAACAGGCTGGGTAAGCAATACGCTATTTGAACCTTCGGTCGGTAACCGTTTGCTAAAAAAGATGGTTGGAGCCGAAAAAAATATTGACGTTTGGTATAAAAGTACCCTTTTAGACCTGAAAAAACAGGCTAAAGGCTGGACCGTTGCCATTGAACAGGAAGGAAAAAAGAAAACCGTAAACGCTTCTATTTTAGTCGATGCGACGGAATTGGGTGATCTCTTGCCGCGTGCGGATGTTGCTTACAGCATCGGTATGGATAGCCGCTACGATACGAAAGAAGAATTTGCCCCCGAAAAGGCCAATTCAATAATTCAAGACCTTACTTATGTCGCTATTCTGAAAGACTATGGTGCTGATCCAAAGAGATTGCTAAAGAAACCTCAGGGTTATGATCCTAAAGAATTTGAACATGCCTGTGATGTTAAAGATCCTGCTTCACACAGTGATACGCCTATCATCAATTGTGATCAAATGATTACCTATGGGAAATTGCCGAATGGAAAATACATGATAAACTGGCCTAAAGATGGAAATGATATCTACCTGAATATTATCGAAATGTCGCCAAAGGCGAGGGCTTTGGAGTTGCAAAAGGCGAAAGATCATACCTTACGTTTTGTATATCATCTTCAAAATCAGCTTGGTTTTAAAAACTTGGGGCTTGCCGATGATGAATATGATACGGCCGATAAACTTCCCTTTATTGCTTATCATCGCGAGTCTAGACGCGCTAAGGGCTTGGTACAGTTGACATTGCCTTATCTGCAGCGTCCTTATGAGCAGGAGCTGCCCTTATACCGCACTGGTGGGATAGTAGGCGACTATACCATCGACCATCATCACCTGAAGAACCCGGATGCACCCAAAATCGATTTTGTTAAGATTCGGGTACCTTCTTATAATGTGCCCCTTGGAAGTTTGATTCCTGAGAAAGTAACGGATTTTATCGTTGCTGAAAAAAGCATCAGTGTGAGCAATATTGTGGCTGGAGCCACCCGCCTTCAGCCAGTGGTATTGGGTGTTGGTCAAGCTGCCGGAGTACTTGCAGCGCTGTCCGCAAAACAAGGTGTAAGCCCCAAAGAACTTTCGTTGCGACAAGTGCAACAAGTACTTTTGGATAATCATGCCTATCTCATGCCCTTTATAGATGTTGATCCAAAAGATAGCCTTTTTCAGGTAATCCAACGTATTGGAGCAACAGGTATTCTTAAAGGCAGAGGTGTGCCATACAAATGGGCCAATCAGACCTGGTTCTATCCCGAACACCGTATAAGCGAAGTGGATCTGATCGATGGTATGCGTAGTTATTATCCAGCGGCCGATAAAGTCGCTGGCTCGGGTGCCGATGTGACCGCAGGATTTTTTGCGGCTCTATTGCTCCAAGTCGATCCCACTTTGGATAAAGATAAAATCTGGTCCGTCATTGCAGCAAAAGAAAATCAAGTGTTAACAAGGGCTCAAGTGGCGGTTGTGTTGGATGATATCCTAAAGCCGTTTGAACGGCCAGTGGATTTTACCGGCCAATTTATAACAACAAAAAATTGATTTCCTAACGCATAGAAAAACGAGATGATACCAATTTTACCAAATTCCACAGCGACTCCACAGCAGCGAAACGATAGTTTAGATGTGCTGCGAGGAATTGCCATCCTTTTAATGGTGCTTTCATCGAGCATTTCATTTGGAAACCTTCCTGCTTGGATGTACCATGCACAGGTGCCACCGCCCAAACATGTATTTGATCCCAGTATAGCGGGTATAACCTGGGTAGATCTGGTTTTTCCGATTTTCCTTTTTACGATGGGGGCGGCCATCCCATTGGCTATGCGGAAAAAAGTGGCTAACCTAAACGCTTGGCGTATTGTCAGTACAATTTTTAAGCGTTTTGTTGCCTTATTCTTTTTCGCCTTATTTTCTTTTTATATGCGCGCTTGGGTTATGAGTGGTGAGCCTGCTGCGTCGCAGTATCTCTTGTCAATTGTGGGGTTTGTCCTGCTCTTTGCACTCTATGCCGATTTAACGTCCTATTTGCCGATGCGGACCGCGAGACTTGTTCACGTAGCGGCCCTGTTGCTATCTGTAGGGATGCTGTATCTGCTGTATGCACAAACGGATAGATTTACCCTCCAGAAGACAGATATTATTATTCTGGTACTGGCCAATATGGCTTTGTTTGGAACACTGTGGTGGTGGCTGACGGCGAAATCCATGTGGTTACGTATGGCGATTTTACCATTTATTATGGGCGTTTTTTTGGGCGCGAAAGAAGTCGGTAGTATCAACGAATTTATCTACAAACTCAGCCCTGCGACTTGGCTTTATCAATTTTATTACCTCAAATACCTCTTTATTATCCTTCCGGCTACAGTTGTCGGCGAGTGGATTATTGCTGATAGGTCGTTGGCCGACAAACCCAAGATGCGGCGGTCTCAACTAGCGTTACAAGGTTCGCTCTGTGCCATTCTCATTGGGCTGAATGTCTTCAATCTCTATATGCGTTATCTCGATATCAATATCGGACTTACCCTGATGTTGATCTTTTCACTATGCTTCTGTTCAGATGTTTTTCGGAAGGGCGAAGTACTGACACTACAGGCAAAAATGGCTGTGCTCGGAAGCTATCTGCTTTTTTTAGGACTGATCTTCGAAGCGTATGAGGGTGGAGTAAAAAAGGATTATTCCACATACAGCTATTATTTTGTCTCTACGGGCTTAGCCTGTTATGCGCTAACAATGTTGTGTTGTATCGAGAAACTTGCTTTTGGAAAATCGCTGTTTCGAGGTATAGCACTGGTTGGTAAAAATCCGATGGTCGCCTATACCGCAGGAAATCTAGTGTTGATCCCACTTTTGGCGCTTACGGGACTACAGAGCGCTCTTGATGAGATGGGGGCACAGGGTGTTTTTGGGGGAGTGATGCGAGGTGTATTATTCACTGGAATCGTGGCGCTGTTGACGATCGTGAGCAGCCGGTTAAAACTTTATTGGAAGTCATAAAATGAATGAATTATTAGAACAAACGATGGAGCTTCGCAAAGGGCGTAAGGCACTTCCGCCTATTTTTTGGATCTCCACAACATGGTTTGCCATGGGGCTACCTTTTGTTGCCCTTTCGGGTGCGAGCTCCATTATGTATAAAAATTTGGGGGTATCGGACGCAAAGATTGCTTTTTGGACCTCTTTGATTATGCTGCCCTGGACAATAAAACCTTTATGGGGTCCTTTTTTGGAGCTGTATAAGACCAAGAAATTTTTTGTCTATACCACGCAGCTGCTCACGGGACTACTCTTTGGTCTGCTTGGTCTTACGCTGCAGTTGGATCATTTCTTTAGCTTCTCCATTGCCTTATTGACCCTGATTGCATTTAGTGGTTCCACACATGATACCGCAGCCGACGGGGTATATTTGAATGAACTGAATGCAAAACAACAGGCAAAATATGTCGGCTGGCAGGGTGCCTTCTATAATGTGGCCAAAGTGTTTTCTGGAGGCGTACTCGTTTATTTGGCGGGGCAATTGGAGCAGGAAATCGGCATTAAATCCGCGTGGATGGTGGTGATGTTTGCTTATGGATTTATTATGTTGGCGATTGGATTGTACAGTATACGTGCTTTACCTGCTCACCACGAAGCTCCCAAATCCACTTCTTTAAAGGAGGGGATGGATACGCTTAAAGACGTTATCATAACATTTTTTCAGAAAAAGAATATTTGGTTTAGTTTACTTTTTATTGTCTTTTATCGTTTTGCTGAAGGGCAGGCCATTAAGATCACTCCGTTATTTTTTAAAGCACAACGTACCGAAGGTGGGCTTGGCCTGAGTACTTCGGAAATTGGATTGCTTTATGGTGTATTTGGTGCCATAGCTTTTGTGTTGGGGTCGATTGTCGCAGGGCATTTTGTATCCAAAAAGGGCTTAGACCGCAGGACACTTATGATCCTTTGTGCCTTCTTTAATATTCCATTTGTAGCTTATGCCTTTCTTGCGATCACATTGCCGACAAACCTTTATCTCATAGCTACTGCTGTCGCCATCGAGTACTTTGGATATGGTTTTGGCTTTATCGGAATTATTCTTTTTATCATGCAAAATATTGCCCCAGGTAAATATAAGATGGCACACTACGCTTTCGGAAGTGGACTTGTTAATCTGGGATTTATGATTCCTTCGATGATCAGCGGCTGGCTGAGTGATCATTTGGGCTATCAAGAATTTTTTATCTGGGTGTTGATTTCTACTATTCCGGCCTTTTTGGTTTCCTGGTGGGTGCCATTGCGAAAACCCGAAAAAGAGCATACCGACGAAAATAATTAATGCATATGAACATACTTTCTTATAGGAACTGGAAGGCCTTATGGTTGCCTTTTTTTTTACCGGCATTGACTTTAGCGCAATCAAAGGGCATTGATTCTACGTTTGATAATCAGCATTATCGCGCAAGGCTTGAGTTTTTTAAAGCGATGCCCAACCAGAAGGACGAAATCGTTTTCCTTGGTAATAGCATTACCGAAGGTGGAAAATGGCAAGAAATCCTCCAACGTAAGCATGTGATCAATCGGGGGATTAGCGGTGATGTGACTTACGGTATTTTAGCACGACTAGACGAGATATTAGCGTCCAGACCACGAAAAATATTTCTGCTCTGTGGGGTGAACGACATGAAAAGAGGAATACCGCTTTCCATTATTTCAACGAATATAGAAAGGATAATAAAGCAGGTTAAAAAGCAGTCGCCAAATACAGCGCTTTTTGTGCAGGGAATTCTGCCTGTGAATGAAGCTTTACTGCCAAAAATCTATGAAGAGGTTCGGAATGACAAGATCGTGCTACTGAACAATGCGTTGAAAGAATTGTGTAAGGCACATCAAGTTCGTTTTGTAGACTTACAGCCGATATTGGCGGACGGTAATGGGGAACTAAAAGCTGAGCTAACAATTGATGGTTTACATCTGAAGCAGGCCAGCTATTTGATCTGGGCCAATTATTTAAAACAGCAAAAACTATTATGAGATCATTGGAATTTTTTAAGGTGTATCGTATTTTCCAAGGTTGCTTCCTAATTGGAATATATCTATCGGTATTTTCCCAGCCCCTCTCAGCTCAGGAGATTAAAATAGATAGCAGTTACGCCAACTGGTATTATCAACAACGAATGGCCTATTTCGAACAAAGTCCAACCATTAAAGGAGCAATCGTGTTTTTGGGAAACAGTATTACTGAACGGGCAGAATGGCAGGAATTGCTTGCAGATTTAAGATATCCTGTACTGAACAGGGGGATAGGCGGAGATAATTCGTTTGGGATTCTTGCGCGTATCGATGAGGTGTTGCGCGGACGTCCGCGGGCAATTTTTCTGATGGATGGCATTAATGACCAATTCAGAAAGCTTCCGCAGGAAGTGTCGGTCAATAACTACAAGCGTATCATTAAACGAATAAAAAAGATCTCACCAAAGACCCTTATCTATCTTCAGAGTGCTTTACCAATCAATGAAGAACTCACAAAAGAGCCCTATACAAAAGATAGAAATGTGCTGGTTCCAATCTTAAATGAAAAACTAAGACAGCTTGCAGCAGATGAAAATATTCCATTTGTCGACCTCTGTCCACTTTTTCAGGACAATGAGGGAAAACTTAACGCAGTTTATTCTGCTGATGGTATCCATCTGATACCAAGTGCCTACATAAAATGGGTACAATTATTAAAAGAAAAGAAATATTTATGAGAATTACAGGGACATTTATTGACGAGATTTCCCACGATATTCCGCACCAAAATTGGGGCCCGGAAGAGTGGGATCGGGATTTTGCATATATGAAGGCAATTGGTATAGACACTGTTATTATGATTCGCAGTGGCTATCGTAAATTTATAACCTATCCATCAGCTTATCTGATGGACAAATATGGCTGTTTTAAACCATCGTTGGATCTTGTAGCGCTTTATCTGCAGCTTGCAGATAAGTATGAGATGAAATTCTATTTTGGACTTTATGACAGCGGTATTTATTGGGAGACAGGAGATCTGAGTCACGAAATCGATGCCAATCAATATGTAATTGAAGAGGTCTGGGCTAAATATGGGCATTATAAAAGCTTCGGTGGATGGTATATCAGTACGGAAATCAGCCGTAAAACGAAAGGGGCTGTTCATGCTTTTCGTACACTTGGTTTACAGTGCAAAGCCGTCAGTGGGGGCTTGCCGACATTCATATCGCCCTGGATTGATGGGAAAAAAGCCGTGCTTGCTGCTTCTCCAGAGCTTAGTAAAGCCGATGCAGTTTCGGTATTGGAACACGAACGGGAATGGGGCGAAATTTTTGAAGGTATACAAGGAGCTGTCGACGCAGTGGCCTTTCAGGATGGACACATTGATTACGATGAGCTTCCCGATTTCTTTGAGGTCAATAAGAAATTGGCTGATAAATATGGTATGGCCTGTTGGACGAATGCCGAATCTTTCGACCGGGATATGCCGATCAAATTTCTTCCGATCAAGTTTGATAAACTAAGGCTAAAACTTGAAGCTGCAGCGAAGGCTGGTTATGATAAGGCTATTACTTTCGAATTTTCTCACTTTATGAGTCCGCAATCCGCTTATTTACAGGCAGGACACCTTTACAATCGGTACCGAGAATATGCACTGAACTACAATTGGTGATAGGGATCGCGTGTTTACAGCACGCGAAATGACGACAAAAGCAATCTCGAAGAAGTCAGAGAACAAGAAATAGCATTATTGATAAGAGTAGGCCAGAGATTTTAAATGGCCTTTAAAGAGCAAATTCATTTATATATGAATCATTACAGTACAATTTATAAAGACGAATTATTTAATCATATTCTTCCTTTCTGGACGGAGCATTCGCTCGATAGGGAGTATGGTGGCTATTTTACCTGTCTGGATAGAAGAGGTGGAGTTTTTGACACGGATAAGTTTATGTGGCTGCAGGGGCGGCAAGTTTGGCTCTTTTCGAGTATTTACAACAAAATTGAAACACGGTCATCCTGGTTGGATATTGCAGTTCATGGTGCCAGCTTTATGGAAAAACATGGACGTGACGAAGAGGGGAACTGGTATTTTTCACTTGATCGGCAAGGGAAGGCACTTGTGCAGCCCTATAATATTTTTTCCGATTGCTTTGCTGCTATGGGATTTGGTGCCCTGTATACAGCAACTCAGGAGCAGCGTTACGCGGAAATTGCTCAAGATACCTTTCATAATATATTGAAACGTCGAACACATACGAAGGGGATATACGATAAGGCTGTTCCAGGGGTACGTCCATCAAAGAATTTTGCTTTACCTATGATCTTGAGCAATCTCTCCATCGAACTGGAGCATTTATTGAAACCTAATCTGGTGCAGGAATTGATTGAGGATATCGTGGTCGAGGTAATGGATGTGTTTTATAAAGAGGAGCAGGGGCTTGTCTTTGAAAATGTAAGTCCCAATGGTTCATTGCTGGATAGTTTTGAAGGAAGATTGCTCAATCCGGGACATGCGATAGAAGCCATGTGGTTTATGATGGATCTGGGAGAAAGACTGCAGCGACCAGCGTTGATTGAAAAAGCCATGCATATTGGTCTTCGTATGTTGGAGCATGGATGGGATGAAAAATATGGAGGTATATTCTACTTTATGGATGCGCAGGGTAAACCAACCCAGCAGTTGGAATGGGACCAGAAGTTATGGTGGGTGCACTGTGAAACACTGGTCTGTATGGCGAAAGCCTGGGTACTGACGGGTAATGAAGAGGCTAAACGTTGGTTTGAACGAGTTCATGAATATACCTGGACACATTTTAGGGACCCCGAACATGGCGAATGGTTTGGCTACCTCAATCGAAGAGGTGAGGTATTACTCGATCTCAAAGGCGGAAAATGGAAGGGATGCTTTCATGTGCCTCGTGCCTTATGGAAGGTATATGAGGTGTTTGAAAAAGCAAAAATAATCGTGTAACTTAATTGCTATGGATGCTCTCAATGGAATAAATGCGTTGACCTTAGTTTTCGCAGCGATATTGATCTTTGCGATCGCGTATCGTTTTTATGGCTTATTTATAGCAAATAAGCTGCTCAGGTTGAATGGAAGTCGCCAGACACCAGCGGTGGAGTTTGCTGATGGACATGATTATGTGAAAACCGATAAAAAAGTGTTGTTTGGCCATCACTTTGCGGCTATCGCGGCGGCAGGGCCACTGGTTGGTCCAGTACTCGCGGCACAGTTTGGTTATTTGCCGGGCGCCATGTGGATATTAATTGGTTGTGTATTAGGTGGCGGTGTGCACGATATGGTCGTGCTTTTCGCTTCTGTACGACATAAAGGAGAAAGTTTGGCAACCATTGCCTCGAAGGAAGTTAGTAAACCCATTGGTGCTATTGCTGGTATTGCCGTACTTTTCATCTTGATCCTAACGTTGGCCGGATTATCGCTGGCCTGCATTAGTGCCATGCACGAGGCACCATGGTCTTTATTTACGATTGTACTGACAATGCCCATTGCTATTTTCATGGGCTTGATGATGCGCTATCGGGAGGGCTCGGTGACCTTGGCGAGTATCATTGGCGGTATCTTGCTTATTGCAGGTATTATAGCTGGTCATCACCTGATGCAGCTTCCGACTTTTCACGCACTTTTCAACTGGGATGTGAAGACGATCTCTATCGGTATTGCTGTATATGGTTTCTTCGCTTCGGTATTGCCCATCTGGCTATTATTGGTTCCGAGAGATTACCTTTCGACCTATCTCAAAATAGGTACAATTATTATGCTGACGGTAGGGATATTTTTTGTTGCACCAACAATTCAGATGCCCGCCCTGACCTCATTTATCCATGGTGGCGGACCCGTAATTTCAGGACCTGTCTTGCCCTTTATCTTTATTGTGATTGCCTGCGGAGCCATATCAGGGTTCCACGCTATTATCGCAACCGGGACGACACCCAAAATGATCGGTAATGAACGCGAGATCTTGTTTGTGGGATATGGCGCCATGCTTGTTGAAGGCTTTGTTGCCTTGATGGCATTGATTGCAGCTTGTACGTTGATGCCCGGTGATTATTTTGCAATTAATACGCCCGTAGCCGATTATGCACAGTTTCTAGCGCAGCACCCCCATCTTTCAGCTGTGGATTTACCGCATTTTATAGACAGAATAGGTGTAGATCTGCACGGTCGGACGGGCGGCGCAGTGTCGTTGGCTGTAGGGATGGCTCATATCTTCGATAATGTTCCCTTTATGAACGATATAATGGCCTATTGGTATAATTTCGCTATCATGTTTGAAGCGGTCTTTATTCTTACAGCGATTGATGCAGGTACCCGTGTGGGACGTTTTTTTCTACAGGAAATGCTAGGAACTGTTTTCCCTAAATTTAGCGATAAAAACTGGAAACCAGGTGTATGGATTTGCAGTGCCCTGTTTACGTTCTCTTGGGGATATTTGGTTTATACCGGTAACGTAAGTAGCATTTGGCCATTATTTGGTATTAGCAATCAGCTCTTGGCAGCCTGTGGTCTGATAGTATGTACAACGATGCTCATCCGGATGAATAGACGAAAATATGTCTTGTTTGCAGCCGTTCCCGGTGTCTTTATGGCCGTGATTACATTTTGGGCCGGCTATCTTCAGGTGGTACAAGGATATGTGCCTAAAGGACAGTACCTACTGGCGGGCTTGGCCGTAGCTGCGATGTCATTGATGGCGATTGTATTTATCGGAACGTTTAAGAAGTGGATACATCTTGCACAACGGAAAGAGCAGGTGAAAGATCGATATGGAGAGGTTGTGAAGGAAATTGTGGAAAGATAAAGTAGCGCGTGGATTTCCGTGAAATCCACGTCTTATGTCTTAATCGATAATAGAAAGCAGACGGTCCCGAATGAGAAGGCAGGCTCCAAAGGCTGCAAGTTTTTCTCCATTATTTGAATAAGCAAGTTTGGTATCCTTGTTAACAATAGACAATGAAAACTTATTGACAGCATTCTTCAGCGGTAACATCAGGTATTCCTCACTTTTGGCTAAAATTCCACCGACGATGATGATTTCTGGATTGAAAATGTTGATCAATGTAGCAAGTCCACGACCTAATTTTTCCCCAAGTTCATTGATTAACTCAATAGCGAGATTGTCATCTTTTTTTGCAGCATGGATAATATCGCCCAGCCGAATATCTTCCAGATCATTAAATTTTTTTGTCAGTATGCTCGTTGCACCATTTTGCAGTGCTGCTATTACACGGTTTCTAAGTGCAAAACCAGATGCTTCCGTTTCGAGGCATCCCTTTTTTCCGCAGCGACAGATAATATCGTTGTCAAAAATTGGAATATGTCCAAATTCACCCGAGAAACCCGATTTCCCATAATAGATCTTTCCGTTGATCAAAATGCCCAATCCGATACCATTGTCCACATTGACAAAAAGTGCATCTTTCTCGTCTTTTAAAATTCCGCTGGAAAATTCCCCATAGGCAAGCGCCTTACTATCGTTTTCAAGATAGGTACGTAATTGCAGCTCCTGTTCGAAATATTTCGATAAAGGATCTTCATAAAAATTAAAATAACTGTAGGAATAACCTGTTCGATAGTTGATACGGCCAGAAAGATTGATACCTACCCCCAATATTTTGTCTTTCTGAATCTGATGGGTGGCAATAAACTGATTGATCTCCCGGCATATATTCTGGAGTGATTCCTGATTATTCTCCAAACGATGTGGAATTTCCTCCTGACTGGCAATAATGTCTTTTTTCATATTCATGACCACAATACTGAGATGATCATGGCTCACCTGCACGCCGACAAAAAATGCGGCATTCGGAAGTAGACCGTAGGAATTTGGTTTTCTACCAATTCCCGAAGTCGATTTTCCATTGTCCTGTACCAATGCATCTTCGATGAGTTCATTGATGCATTCGTTGATCTTGGGAATGCTAATGTTGAATTCCTTGCTCAACTCAGGAATGGTCGAGGGGCCTTTGGTCGCAAAAAAGGTTAAAATTTCCTTTTTAAGTAAAATGTTTTTATACGCTACACCGCTATAGCTCGCATCATGTAAATCACTCAAAAATTTTATGCCCATAACTTGGTTACGTTAACTTTTGGGTAAATATAGTAAATATCTCATCATCTTAAATTATGTTTATGTTTTTTCTTCTTTAGTCTATTTGAATTAATAAAAAAAATTAGAAATAATTTGAATATTTAAAATTTTATTTCTTATTTAGTGTTGTATAAATAATATACCTAATAATTGTAAACCAAAATACGTTGCCTTGTCGGTGTCAGAACGTTGC
This sequence comes from Sphingobacterium multivorum, assembly GCF_039511225.1. Taxonomy (NCBI): domain Bacteria; kingdom Pseudomonadati; phylum Bacteroidota; class Sphingobacteriia; order Sphingobacteriales; family Sphingobacteriaceae; genus Sphingobacterium; species Sphingobacterium multivorum. The sequence continues at coordinate 4,160,483 of NZ_CP154261.1, read as the reverse complement.
GTGTTTTATCCAATGGAAAACGTCTGTTCATGTGAGGTAACCGAGTGACCATAAATACTATTTTTTAACATAACACTATTTTTTCATTCCTAAATTATGAAACCAACACATGTAAAACGCAGGTATCTTTTTAAGGCTTTGGGATTACTTATTGTTTTTATGCAATCCGCAATAAGCTTTGCCCAATCCATTGTAAATGGTACCGTACGCAATCACGATGAACAGCCTATTGCTGGGGCAACGGTTAAAGTAGTGGGAACTTCTGCAACAACGCGGACGGATCAAAAGGGAGGTTTTACGCTGCAGGTGGACCGATTGCCAGCCGAACTTCAGGTAAGTTATATCGGCTATTTGTCGCAGTCGCGAAAGATTACAGTTGCCGGTACACAGAGTTTTGTTTTGCAGCCCGATGAACGTCAGATTGATGAGGTGGTTGTTGTGGCTTATGGTACGCAAAAAAAGAACAACGTCGTTGGATCTGTCGTACAGATTGGAGGTGATCAGCTCAAGAAAGCCCCGTCGATGAACTTGACCAATGCACTTGTAGGGCGTGTTCCCGGATTGACAGCATTGCAACAATCAGGACGCCCAGGAGCAGACAATGCGACATTATATCTGCGCGGAGTGGGGACTTATGGTGGTAATCGAAGTCCTTTGGTGATTGTCGATGATATCGAGCGCCCACTTTCTACCCTAGCTTACCTGGATCCAAGTGAGATTGAAACCATTTCCTTTTTAAAGGACGCCGTCTCCACAGCGGCTTATGGTGTACAGGCTGCCAATGGTATTATAGTGGTTAAAACAAAAAATGGACGAAAGGAGCAGACCAAAGTAACCTATGACTTTGGATATAGCATTGGCCAAAATACCCGCTTTCCAAAATTCCTCAATGGACCGGATTATATGAACTGGTACAATAAAGGGACAGAATTGGACAATGATTTTCTTCGAAATACGAAGCAAACTGAAGCACCATACATCTACACGCAGGAACTTATCGATGCGGTCTCAAATGGAACCAATACCAATCCCTTGTTTGGCAACACCGATTGGATTGGACTATTGGCAGATAATAATAGCTATTCGCAACATCATGCCGCGACAATTTCTGGTGGAGCGAGCAAAACGCAGTATTTTGCATCGGTCAGCCACATGAACCAGGATGGGGTGATCGATAATACCAATTTCAAACGCTACAACATCCGTACAAACCTTAAAAGTGAGCTTAATGAATACCTGACGGTGGGTTTGAACATTGGTTTGCGTAATCAGAATACCAATTTACCGGGTATTTCACCCGACAACTCGGCCTATATGAATCCATTTTACCAGGCTGTTCGGATGCTGCCCAATCTGCCAATGTATGCTCCAAATGGACTCCCAGTAGCGTATCAGGCCGGAGCAGGCTGGGTCAATCCAATTGCTTCGGTAGCAAATTCGGGCTATCAGAAGCTCAAAAGCAATATCTTTCAGGGAACGGCAAACATCGATTTTAAAGTTCCAGGAGTAACAGGTTTGCTGGCAAAAGTTCAGGGTGCGTACGACTATAATTCGGATGAATCCAAATCTTGGCTGACACCGTATCCGACGATGGGAAGACAGCGGGACCAGGTTGCAGGCGATTTCGTAGCCATGACCACATTGCCCGGGATCACCAAAACATCCCTTCGTCAGAGCTTTGCGGCTAGCTACCGAAGCACATGGCAAGCGAGTTTAAATTACAACCGGACTTTTGGTGATCATAGCATCGGTGTGTTAGGTTTATATGAATATGCAAAAACTCATGGTAATCAATTTGGTGCCGGCGCAAGTAATTTTCCGATCAGTATTATTCAGGAAATAAACTATGGTTCGGCTTCCCAGGAAGATATTATCAAGTCTACAGGTTCCAGTGATGCGGAATCTGCACGGGCGGGATTTGTGACGCGACTGAATTATGCTTTCCGCGATCGTTATTTAGTGGAGTTGGTGTCGCGTTGGGATGCCTCCGCTAACTTTGCCAAGGAAAACCGCTGGAAATCTTTTCCGGCCATTGGATTGGGCTGGGTTGTCTCAAATGAGTCCTTCTTTAAGGAAGCTGTCCCTTTTGCAGATTTCCTTAAATTAAAAGGATCTATTGGGCGTACTGGCAATGATCGTGCGCAGGTGGGTAGTTTCCCTTACATTAATACCCTTTCGCAAAATACAACACCAGTCATTGTCATAGACGGCAAACCGGTCAAAGCTTTATATACCAATGCACCTCAAAATCCATTGTTGAAATGGGAAGAGTCCACCACATCAAACGTGGGTTTTGAATCAAGGTTTTTAAATGGCAAGTTTGGTTTTGATTTCGAATGGTTCTACCGTTATACTTCCGGTATTTTGGGACAGGTAGGAAACCTTTATCCAGCGTCGATAGGTGGATATTTTCCGATTTTGGCCAATATAGGCGAAGTTGATAACCGTGGGTTCGATGCGCAATTGCGTTATAACGACCATTTTGGCGAATTTAAATTGGGTCTGACCGGGAATATCAACTGGGCGAAAAACAGGTATCTGAAACTCGATGAAGCCAATGGGATTCCTTCTTGGCAAAGTCTCATCGGCAAACCGATCGGAACAAAAATCGGCTTTGTCAAAGAGGGGATGGTGCAGACCTGGGAGGAAGCCCGTAACACACCTTCACCAAGTTCGGGATTTATGGCTCCTGGTTTTTTCAAATTTAAAGATTTGAATGGCGACGGGCGGATTACCCGAACGGACGATATGACCTATATTGGACGCTCCAACGTACCTGAATTAACATTTGGGTTGAATTTCGATATGGCTTATAAAGGCTTCGACTTTTCGGCATTGCTGCAAGGTGCCGCACGAGTTGATGTTGCCCTCGCAGGAGCGTACGAAGGATCGTCAGGAACTTCAGGGGTAGAGGATAATACACCTTTTACGCGTCCTTTTTACAACTATGGAAACTCCCCTTATTTCTTGGTTGAAAACTCCTGGCGTGAAGACAATCCGAACGCCGAATTTCCACGTATGAGTGCCTATAAAGCAACAGGCATGTCGACGAACAATGCAAATGCCAATTCAGGATGGATCAGAAAAGGCGATTATCTGCGACTTAAATCCGTGCAGTTGGGCTACACGTTCCCGAAAGGATTGCTGAATGCCGCGAAGATTGAACATGTACGTGTGTTTGCTTCGGGCTCAAACCTTTTCACATGGGATTACCTGAAATACCTCGATCCCGAAATGCCAAACGTCAATAATGGATTTTATCCGCAGCAACGGATTTTTGAATTTGGCTTAAGCGTTACTTTTTAATCTCCTAAAAATTACTATTTCAGATGAAATCAACTCTATATACCAGCTGTCGGCAACTTTCATTTTTAGGCCTGTTGTTTATGGCGTTGCAAGGTTGCTCTGTCGATCTAATTCCACAGGACCGGATCGCAGAAGAGAAAGTATGGGCTGACCCCAATTCGGCCGAACTATATGTATCGGGCATCTATGCTGAATTTAAAAAATTCCAGTTTGGTCAATTTCCCAATTTAGGCTATGACAATGCAATGGATGCCTTAGCCGATGGAATGAAATTTACCTCAAATACGGCAGGGAATGGTACAGTCAATATTCTTGTATCCAACTCAAACCAGTTTTCTTCCGCGAGCGTGGGTCTGAATTATTGGGCGAGCGGATATGAACGTATCCGTCGTATCAACGAAATGATCAATGGGATTAACACGAAGTCCACTCTTTCCGATGCTCAAAAACAGGTTTATGAGGCTGAGGGCAGGTTCGTGCGGGCATATGCCTATTTCTGGCTGGCAAAGATCCATGGAAGCGTGATTCTATTCAAGAGTATGGATCAGTATACTGAAAAAGATCACGAACGCTCCAGTGAGGAAGCCGTTTATGATTTTATCCTGGAGGATCTCCAATTTGCAGTGGATCATCTTCCGCTCAACAATCTTGCCGGCAGGGCTACCCAGGGCGCGGCCTATACCTTGATGGCGCGTGTAGGACTGTATGCAGGCTCTATTGCTAAATATGATCTCAAGCAGTTCAATCAGGATCCTTTGACGGGTATTTCACAGGCGAGGAGCACGGAGTATTTTAAAAAATCAGCCGATGCAGCGCAAAAAGTCATCGATATGGCTAATGGGGGACTCTATGCCTTGGACGATAATTTTGCAGGCATTTTTACCAATAAAAATACAAAGGAAGCAATCTTTCGGGTAGATTTTGCAGCACCTGATGTAACGCATCAATACGACCTGGGCTATGCTCCACCTCGGGATGCTCCGGGTAATACATTGGTTTATGGTGTACCAACCGCGGAACTGGTCAATGAATTTGAAATGGCCGACGGATCCAAATTCTCCTGGCAGAATGCTGCGCAGGCAGCGGCTCCCTATACAAATCGTGAACCTCGTTTCTATGCGACGATCTTGTACAATGGTGCAACCTGGAAAGGAAGAACACTGAATACGTCGACGACCGATGCGATAGAAGGATTTACAACATTTGGCGCGAGTGGCGACCCCAAACGTACCGTTACGGGATACTATGTACGCAAAATGCTTGATCCTACAAACACGACATTCGTTCAAAATAAGAGTACACAAAGCTGGATCGAAATGCGCTATGCCGAGGTCTTGTTGATTATGTCGGAAGCGAAAGCGCAATTGGGCGACTTTGCCTCAGCGACAACCTACATCAATCAGCTCCGCCAGAAACGTGGACTTAATGCTCTTAGCCTTGCCAATAATAATCAGGCAATGGCCGCTGTAGAGCATGAGCGTAAAGTTGAACTCGCTTTCGAGGGACACCGTTTTTGGGATTTGCGCCGTTGGCGAAAAGCTCACCTCCTGTTGGATAATGTGAAGTTTACAGGGCATAAGATCAGTCCGAACGCAACAGGATTAACGTATGAAGTTGTCTCAGCAGACGCAACCAACAGAAGTTTCAGTACAAAATTATATTATCTGCCCATACCTGAAAATGAAGTGCAGTTGAACGGTGCGTTGACTCAAATTAAAGGTTGGTAAAAATAATAAAGACTAACAATGGACAAAATAAAATTTTATAGTTTATGGGCCTGTGCAATCCTTTTGGGAGGATGTCAAAAACCTAATTATCTGGAGCGGAATGTGAAAAATCAATTGATGGATTTTTACGCTACGATTGATGGGAAAGGGCAAGATCGACTTTTTCTGAGTACGATCAGCAATGATACGGTGTATTTGCACGTAGATTATTATTATCCGATCGATTCGGACAATGAAGTAGATCTTTCGCGACTGATGTTGCGTGCTTCCGTTCCAGCTGATGCCCAGGTGACGCCGGGTTTAAATGGATTTACAGACTTGACGGCACCCAAGAAAATTACTGTCACCGCGGGAAACGGTGACGCAAAGGACTATGTGGTCATTGCCGAGAAGAAAGGCAATACGGATATTTCGGGAGTCAAAATTACATTCAAAGACAGCGAACAAAAGGTCAATGAGGTTGAGGGGATCCTAAACGGGAATACGGTGACGTTTTATGTGGTGCCGGGCATGGATCTTTCGCAAGCTAGCCTGAGTTACGTCATCAACAAGCATTCAAGTGGTTCAATAGCAAGCGGTGGTCAGGTCAATTTGGCAAACGGTGCAGAAGTACCCCTGACGATTTCTGGAGCCGGAAATATCAAGCGGCAGCTCAAATTGGTTGTTAAAGAACCTGTCAAACTTGAAAAAGGGGTGGGCATTAGCCGGCGCTTGTTCCTGAAGAAAGCGGCAGACTTGGGCTTCACTGCAAATAGTGAAACGTCCTGTTTTGTGAGTGGCGATTACTTGGTGATTGTGAGCCGGACTTCACCATCTGTATTTAAGGTGTACAACCGTTTCACAGGAGCTTATTCCCATAACCTAACAAATCCTTTCCCGGCAGGTCGCTTGATCTTCCAAGGTGTGAGCGATGAAAAAGGACGATTTATGCTAGGAACTTATACGCCGAATGGACAGAGCTTTGTGTTATACAAATACAAAGATGTTTTTGATACCAGTCCTGTCAAGTTATTGGATCTACCTTATAGCAAACCTGCTGCGGTAGCTGCCGGCGATGGCAATATCGGTCGTAAACTTAACTGGGTAGGGGATATGGACGGAAACGGTCAGTTACTTGCTTCGGTTGCAACCAGTCGTTACCTCCTGCGTTGGACAGTCGAAAATGGCCAGATAAAATCTACCGCTGCCGATGTCCTGGAATATAAGGATGGTGCGGCATCATTAGGCTTTCTACCGGAATATCTTCCTTTAGGGGTCGGCGCTAACGCCGAACTGATCGCGAGCACTAACGCCGAACTTGCTTATGTTTCGGGAAGTACATGGGGGCGGCTAGCAGCATTCCCGGCAATTACCGGTACTGCCATGAATGGTGGTATCGCCTTTCAGCGTTTTAACAATGCAGATATTTTGGCTCAGGTCAAATTGTTTGGAAGCAATGAGATCGGGCAGATGTATGTCTATGATATTAGCGATCGAGCCCGCATTGGTACCACACTGAGTTCACCTACCTATAACCAATTGCGTGTTTATGAGTCGGAACTGTTTACTGGCGGTACCAACGGTAATGCAACCAGCGACATCTGTATGGGAACCTCAGAAAATGGACAAAGGCTTCAGGTGTATATGTTGACAACCTTTGGTTATCTCGTTGCGCAGGAGTTTACAATTTATGCCGATTCAAATTAAAATAATCGTTCCTTCATGCAGCTTGTGTTGCAGTGGAGGAACATTGTATTCATTCGTAAAAAAATAAAATTATGAACAAGCACATCAAAACAAGCTTATTGTTGATGTTAGGTTTAGTTTCGTGTAAAGTTGGATTTGCACAAAAAAATGATTTAAGTAGCGTGTCCAAAAAGATTGTCAGCGCAAATAAAGGCGATATCGTCCTGTTGGAGAATTTTTTAAAAACGGACTTTCCTAAGTTGCCTTACACAAAGACCGTATTACCGGGACCGCAGTATATCATATCTGATGATCCCGAGTATATTCGTGTTCCTGAGGCTATTGCATTACAGGAGACGGTTGACCCTGGGGCTGTTAGGTTGTATGTCTATAACGTCAATGGTGTTAAAGAACCACAAAAAATGCCGCGTAAGATTTCAGCGGTCATTAAAAATCTAGGCCATGAAAATATGCATTTTCGCATGCTGAAGTATGCTTCACAAAAACCGAGTTCAAACTATTTTGAAATTGGAAAGAAGGGGCTTGAGGACTACTTTTTATCTGCTGTAAACAATCAGGTGAAAGTGCTTAAACCAGGAGAAGTAATGGCTATCGATGAAAAACTGGAAAAACAGCTGGTCCAATACGATGAACTTGTCCATGGATTTTATGAGTTTGTGGTTGACCAGCCGGCGCAGATCGCTGTCATTCAATTTGCTCCAGATGAGTCTGGGCCAAAAGTGTTTCCGCGGATCAAGACCTTGATTCCTCATAGTCACGCAAACGCTGGTCGCGGTATTTTTCCGATTTCTAATTATCGGATTAATCCGACGGATACGCTCGATACCAAAAAAGGAGCAGTGCAGCTGATTGTGGCCGACGGGCAGGACGATCCATGGATCACGGGAACGATTGGTGCGAAAAAAGAATTTGCCAAGAATGCCGGAAACTATGGTGTGCTGTATAAAACAAAGATCAAATGGAAGAGTACAGACGGAAAAGGATTAGCTTTGGTTAGCTGGAACAGCCGTTCCGGAGACAACCAATGGTGTGGTGGCATGGGGCTGACCATGGAACTTGTGGGTAAAGATGGTCAAAAGACCGTGATGCAATATCCCAAAAATGCGCTGATTACAAAAGGTTATCCAGAGGCAATTCTAATCGAAACTTATTGGCCCGACCCGAAGAAGGAAATACAGGAAATTGAATTCACCTATTCTCCTCCGGGAGCTTCCTGCCTACCGACCCCATTAATTTTTGTACCCATTGATCCGAAGAAATAATGAAACACATACGCTTACTTTTTTTACTAAGCTTGACCGCCTGCAGTGCAAAAAATGAATTTGTTAAACCAGAATTTCCGGTTGTAGGTGTTGATGGGAATGAGTATCTCAAAAATGAGGTGCGTCCGGCTTCTTCAAAAGCTTGTTTTCAAGGAGCCTACTATCGAAAAGTCGTTTCCAGTACAGATGTCTGGGTCGGCATTAAGGCCGAAGTTACCTTACCAAAGATGGAATTTGATCCGGCGCGATTGAACCCGGGCAAACCCAAGCAATACCTGGATAACCCCTCTGTTTATATGGGCGGTAACATGGGGGGACAAGAAACGGATATTGGCCTTACCTGGGAAGTTATAAAAGATGAAAAAGGAAATGTGACCGAAGACAGGCGGGCTTTCCGACCTTTTTTGCGAAGGGCAGCACACAGCTCTGGTCAAGCAAGTCTTTATCAAAATGCACCGGCACAAGACGAATATTATTGGTATCCTGGCGAAAAGGTGCTGATGACATTGGAAATTGTTGGTCCAGGCATATTAAAATTTGCTATACAGGGTAACGGCAAGAAATATGAAGCTACGTTTGAAAGTGCAGGATATACCTTGGGTGGATTGGGGGAGTTTAAACGAGTGAATGCCATTGATCAGGTGGCCAATGAAGGAAAACCTGTGCAGGCAACAAAAACGAAAGTATTGGAAGCGATTTGGTCCTACAGCACTTTACTCCGCTATGACGCAAAGCAAGTGATCGAAGTACCTATGCATGCGGGACGGATGACGCAGATGGCCTGCCCAGCGGCACAATATTTTAAAATCCAACAAGATGCAGCCAACTTCAATAAAGGAGGGGAGAATGTACAGATAAATGGAGCCGGTTTTTAAATATTGCTCACAAAAAATATAAACGGCCAAAGCCAGCTGCATGCAGCTGGCTTTTTTTTGAAAAGCCTATTTCTTTAAAGGAACTGTTATCATTCGTATTATTAAGATAAGAATCCATCGATTAATAAAAAACTACTCACGGGAACAGCTCGCAAATTTGGTGGTCGTTAAAAATCTCCCATGTGCTTGAGCGTAGTGTTGAAGAATTGTTTGAACTTGAAGACAAAGATTAAAGTCATTTTGCAAATAGTTCTTATCCTGAAGAGTTGCAAGGATCATAGATTTCAATTGGAAGAGGATGTTGATGCTTTGTCAAAAAATAAGCAAGGACTATTTCGATGACAACAGTCCTTACTTATTTTTTGATTAGTTTATTGCTAGGAATTGCTCAATAGAGTAAACAAAGCTTTAGCAGTTTCTTCCGAAGACGCAGGGTTTTGCCCGGTAATGAGATGGCCATCTTTGACTACATAACTATGCCAATCTTCCCCTTTGCTGTACTGTGCACCCAATTTTACGAGTTCATCTTCCACTAAAAAGGGAACAACAGCCGTTAGTTGAACCGCTTCTTCCTCGCTATTTGAAAATCCGGTAACTTTTTTACCTTTGACCAGTGGCTGACCATTACTATCCTTGACATAGCGAAATACAGCTGGCGCATGGCATACGGCGGCGACAGGTTTGTTGTGGGCCCAAAATGACTCGATCAATGCAACGGATGTCTTATCGTTGGTTAAATCCCACAAAGGACCATGGCCCCCAGGATAGAAAATCGCATCGTAGTCCTGTTCATTGATCGTATCCAAAGCTAAGCTATTTGCCAATTTTGTTTGGAGCTCCTTATCTGCATCAAAACGTTTGGTTGCTTCTGTTTGAAAATCTGGGAGCGCACTTTTAGGATCGATTGGTGGTTGCCCTCCTTTTGGAGATGCGATGGTGACGTCCACTCCTGCATCTTGTAAAACATAATAAGGCGCTGCAAATTCCTCCACCCAAAATCCTGTTTTTTCTCCTGTATTGCCCAATTGGTCATGTGATGTCAATACAACCAATACTTTTAATTTGTCTTTTTTCATATTATATAACCAAGTCTGTTAAAAAATTATATGTTTAAAACGATAGTACAAAGTAGGGGATAAATTGCCGGAGCCCTATGTGATATACATCACAATTTGGAGAATGGTTTTGCTTTTGTGATCTAGATCACATTATTTGGCTTGGTATAGCCTGCTTAGTGTTTCGCGGGAAACGCCCAGATATGCTGCGATCAAATGTTTGGGAACGAGATTATAGAGTTCAGGGTATTGCTGCATGAGTTCCTCGTAGCGGCTCCGCGCATTGTTGTTCAGCAGTGACATTATTCTTTTTTGCAGCCCAATGTATCCTTTATTAGAACGCCATCTGAAAAAGGTTTCAACTTCGTGAATTTCCTTACATACTTTTTCCCTGTCCGCATTCGATAAGCAGAGCGTGTCTGCCTCGCTTACACAATCTAAATTGACTGTAGCCCTGCTCTGATTATGCAATGCATTATAATCAGAAGCCCACCAGGTCTGTGTGGCAAACTGTAAGATATGCATCTTTTGTTCATCGTTGGTAAAAAAGGTCTTTAAACAACCATTTAGCACAAAATACTCTTGTTCGACCAGATCTCCTATGCTGATAATCTGTTGTTTCTTTTTAAAGGAGACCGGTTTAAAAAAAGAAAAGAAGTAGTCGAATTGTTCGTCGTTCAACTGGACGGTCTTGTCGATATGTTGTCTCAGAATTTCACGTTCGGTCATAGCTAACAGTTACTTGATCGATTTAAAATTAAACAAAATCTCACAAGGATAGCGAAGGGATGCATCAAGTTCCCTTCATATCCCCAATTAATAGGGAAATAACAATCTTTTTACAGCGTATTAACAGGGGGTTAGTAGGGGATTTACCCCTACTAACCCCCTGTTATACCCCTGTTAACCCCCTGTAATATCCCTATAATATATTAAGATAATATTAATTTGATTTTAACTTGTTCCTAGACAAAAAGGGAACTTGAAATCCTTTAGCCGTGCTGCTAAATTTCCATGTTTAACCGGTTTAGTGATTTATAAAAAATGATTTTTTTAAATTTTATTTTGTTTATACAAAGTTATTTTCTATTTTAGTGTTGCCCATTCAAGGGCACTTTTCATAAAATAGGTTAATAATATGGCTAAAACACCCGGAGTACCCCATGCTTTCGGGTGTTTTTTTATTGTTTTTCACCTTCTCCGCGATCCTAAAATACCTCCAAGTAATTTTAACAACAAAGTCCTGATATTTTTACTTAACCTTTTGTCGTCCTGAAAGCCTGTATTCCGGGCTATAAATTCTACCGTTAAAATCATCATAAATCGGTCTTCAACACATAACCGGGCAGCTTTTTTGGGAAACGAATGCACATAGTTCATCTATTTTTTTGAATAGTGTCGTGGGACGCTTTTATGTATCACATAACATATTGAAAAAAATAGACAAACGGATTAGGGATGCCAGTCCTTCAGTCGTCTATTCAATGAAGGACGGTAGACCCGAGGTGGGACCTATCAAATATAACCTGTAAAAAACTAAATTTAAACCAATATATAACCTTTGATTAATATTAATTTAATATTAGTACATTTATTTTGCTCTTCAATTAATAATAACAAATATTTATGAAAAAACAACAATTTCAATCCTTAGGGAGGAATCGCAATTTCAGGTATCGGCTCGGGCTGGTAGTTGGAGCTGTTTGTCTTGCGGGTGTGGTCCAAGCGCAGGAACTTGAAACGCATGGTAAGGTGACGGACCGAAAAGGAGAGCCCATTCGAGGGGTGACAGTTTCCATTAAAGGTGCACCGAATTCGGTAATGTCTACTTCAAATAAAGGGACCTACGAGTTGAATAAACTCAAAAAAAATCAGGTGTTGCTATTTACTTCGGTCGGTTACAAAAGCATAGAGCTAACCTATGAAGGGCAGAAAGAACTGAATGTACAGTTAGAGGAGGATTTGGCTAATTTGGACGAGGTTGTTGTGGTTGGGTTTGGTACAAAGCAAAAGAAGAACCTTACAGGTGCAGTAGATCAGATATCGGGCAAAGTCTTGGAATCTAGGCCTATTTCTAATGTGATGCAAGGTCTACAAGGGGTAAGCCCTGGCTTAAATATTACCTACGGTAATGGTACACCTGGGGGAATCCCAAATATTAATATTCGTGGAACAACTTCCATTAATGGTGGATCACCTTTGTTTGTAATTGATGGTATTCCAGCTACTGATGCTAACGATTTAATTCGCCTAAATCCCACTGATATTGAATCTTACACGGTCTTACGTGATGCAGCTTCATCAGCGATTTATGGTGCCAGAGCGACCTATGGTGTAATTTTGATTACCACTAAATCGGGAAAACTAGGAAAACAATCCGTTTCTTTTAATACAAATTCGGCTTGGGGAAAACCAACTGAAATGCCTGATCCCGTCACTGATCCGTATATCTTCTCTAAACTTTTGGAATTATCGACAAATAATACCCCTTGGGACTACGTCAATTATAGCGATGAACACTACCAGTGGGCAAAGGAACGTTCTGATAATCCCAGTTTGGAAGATGTACGTATAGATCCTAAAGATCCAAAGCGTTGGGCTTATATGGGAAACAACAATTGGAATAAGTACTTTCTAAACAACGCAGCACATTCGCAGTCCTACAATTTGACTTTTTCAGGTGGAGCGAAGGTGAATGAACTTCCTTTTAAATATTATTTGTCCGGCGACTATACGAAGGAAAATGGTTTAAGTAAATTGGCAGCCGACTATTGGACACGTAAAGGCCTACGTGGACGGATAAATATTGCTCCATTCAAATGGTTGCAATTGGATAATAACACTAGCTTATATAATACACATCGTGAAAGTCCGGCGGCAAGTTTAACCGATATCTATTATTTAACGCCTATTCAGGTTGCGAAAAATCCGGATGGCACTTGGGCAAATACGGATGCAGGACGATTGGCTGCTCGTCTATCTGACGGTGGAAAAAGCAATGGTGACACGTTTGGTTTCCAAAATACGTTCAATGCGACAGGCACATTTTTAAATGGCGATCTAAAAATATCTGGCGATGCAAGTGTTAAAAGAGAATACTACAAAGGCAATGGTTATGCTAAAAAATTCAAGATTGGTTTTGGTCCGAATGATATCCGTGAAGAGGGAGGAACCGGCTATGTGAATGAATCCCGAGCCGATATGAAAAATACGGTATTTAATCTATATGCGAATTACAACAAAACAATTGGCAAACATAATTTTGGTGCAATGGTGGGGTATAACCAAGAAGAGTATATTTATTCATCCACTTATGTCAACCGAAATAATCTAATTTCTTCTACTTTACCTTATTTGGGATTGACTACGGGAGAAATGACACTCAATGCTGGTTATAGTTCCTATGCGACGCGAAGCTATTTTGGACGATTGAATTATACTTTTAATGAGCGTTATATCTTGGAAGGTACAGGACGTTACGACGGTTCTTCCCGTTTTCCTAAAGCAAGTCGCTGGGGATTTTTTCCGTCCGTTTCAGGGGCTTGGATCGTTAGCAATGAATCCTTTTTCGAATCATTAAAACCGAAAGTATCCAATCTAAAGTTAAGAGCGTCATACGGTAGTTTGGGAAATCAAAATGTAGGCGACTTCTCTTATATCCAGACGATGGGAACCAGCCTTTCAGGCTACCTTATTAATGGAAATCAACAATATGTCGTGAATGGGGCGCCTCCGCTGACAATTGATCCAAACTCATATACCTGGGAAAATGTGTCTACTTTAAACTTTGGAGCTGATTTGGGGCTCTTCAATGATAAGTTTTTTGTAGGCTACGATAATTACATCCGTAATACAACCGGTATGTTGACCGCCGGACGGGAGCTTCCAGGTGTACTGGGGACAAGCGTACCAAGGCAGAATGCAGCTGATTTGCGTACAAAGGGTTGGGAGCTTTCAGTGACTTATAAGGATCAATTTGAATTAGCCAATAAGCCTTTTTCTTTTGATGCGAAGGTTGTTTTGTCTGATTCCCGTGCTAAGATTACAAAATTCAAAAACGATGAACGTCTGCTGTCGACATATTTCAATGGATATGAGTTCGGTACAATCTATGGCTTGCAGGGTGATGGACTGTTTAAAAGTGCCGATGAAATCAAAGCACTGGATGAATCAGGCATAGTACCTTGGGGAGCTTTAAATATTGTGAATGGTTGGCCAAAATTTAAGGATATCGACGGAAATGGTAAAATTGAAAGAGGGTTGACCGAAACGAATTTGAAAGATCTTCAGGTGATTGGTAATTCTGCTGATCGCTACCGTATCGGTTTTAACCTCAACATGAATTGGGGTGGATTTGACGCTTCGGTATTTCTACAGGGTGTATTGAAACGAGATTTCTATCCACGGCATTATTTGTTCTGGGGTCCTTATCAGCAACCTTATGCAAATATATACCCATGGCATTTGGATTTTTATAGAGAAACCAGTGATACACCAGAAGAACGAGCAAAACACTCCCAGGCGTACTTGAATGCTGGCTTGGCGGATGCTAATCATGATGCACGCTATCCGGTATTGCAATCTTGGTTGGCCGATGTCAATGACGGAAAAGGATTGGCTATTCCCAATACACAGTATATGTTGAATGGCTCTTATCTGCGTTTGAAGAACGTCACTTTGGGGTATACCTTGCCGCATGAGTTGCTGGAAAAATGGAAAATTCAACGTTTGCGTATTTTCTTTTCGGGAGAGAATCTATTTGAATTCTCACAGATCAAAAAATATGTGGATCCCGAAGCGATCAACAATGGAACCGATGGTAGTGCCTGGGCTTATCCATTCCAACGTAAGTTTTCCGTTGGTTTAAACTTAGATTTTTAACAATTAGCAGTACACAGAGATGAATGTCAAATCAAAAATAATATTAGGACTTATAAGCGGTGGTTTTATATTAACCATGGCGGCTTGCCAGAAAGATTTTCTGGATCGCTTTCCCCAAACTTCGATCACACCTGAGGTTTTCTTTAATACCGAAGAAGATCTTTCGCTGTATATCAATGGGATGTTGAGTATGAACGATCGTTGGACTTATGTGGGAGATCAGAGTTCAGATAATGCGGCGACAACAGCCGCCGTAACGCTTAAGACAATGATGACCAGCAAAACAGAGCCAACGTCAGAAACAGCTGGAGGGGATTGGTCTTGGGGACGTTTACGCACAATAAACTACTTCTTAGAAAACTATCAGCGTGCGAATGTAGCAGGGGATGTTAAAAACCATTATGCAGGTTTGGCACGTTACTATCGCGCTATTTTTTACCATGGTATGGTAAAGCAGTATTCGGATGTGCCGTGGTACAGCAAAACATTAACCCCAAGTGACGAAGCTCTACGTGATGGGCAATCGCCTCGTACATTAGTTGTCGATAGCATCATGGCAGATTTGGACTTCGCAACAAAAAATGTTAAAGAACAAGTCGCGCTTGGAACACCAGGTCGAGATGCTGTATTGTTGATGCAGGCTAAGATTGCATTGCATGAAGGAACCTATCGGTTGTATCACAATGAGTTAAATTTGGACAAAACGGCGAAGAATTACTTTGACATTGTAGAGAAAGCAACTTCACAAATCATCGCTACCAATAAATATAGTATATATTCTACCGGAAAGCCGAACGAAGACTATGCTGCATTATTTGAATCACAAGATCTTTCCCAAAATAAAGAAGTGATCTTATTGAATGCTTTTGATCAAAACAAAAATAGGGGACAGGCGCTTAACGGTTATGTTTTTGGTGATTATGAACAGTCACCTTCACGGGATTTGATACAGACTTATTTGATGAAAGATGGTTCACGTTTTACGGACGTTCCTAATTATGATAAGAAACTGTATGTTCAGGAATTTGAAAATCGTGATCCTCGTCTGATGCAAACGTTGGTATATCCGCAATGGCTGAGACAGCCTGATAAATCAAATTATGTGCAAAAGCTGAACAAAAACTTTTCGGGCTATCACCAGTTGAAAGGCTATGTCAATTCATCCGATCAAATTATTATGAACGGAGTTGATTTTCCAGTGCACCGTTACGCTGAGGTTCTATTGATGTATGCTGAAGCAAAGGCTGAACTAGGAACGTTGACACAAGCTGATCTCGACAAGTCTGTTAATCTGTTGCGAAGAAGAGTAGGGATGCCCGATCTAAAAATGGATGTAGCAAATGCGAACCCTGATCCTAAATTGGCCGCAGATTACCCGAATGTGAAGGGAGCATTCCGGGGTGTGATTTTTGAAATCAGACGCGAGCGACGTGTGGAGTTTGCTTTTGAGAATTCACGTTATGATGACCTTATGCGCTGGAATGCAGGTAAACTGCTTGAACGTATTCCAGAAGGCATGTATTTCCCCGGAGTAGGTAATTACGACATGACAGGGGATGGCGTTGCCGATATCAAATTGATTCCTGATGGACAGACCATTCCTACCGATCGAGAAAAGAATTCACTTGGCGTACCACTTGTCTACTATACCATTGGAAATTTTGGTGGTAATGCTGGTGTTTATCTTAAAAATGGTGTCAATGGTGGAACAATGGTAACAGATGTCAATGTCCGTAGATTTGTAGAACCGATGTATTATTATCGTCCGGTTCCTGCAAAACAGATCATTCTCAATCCAAATCTTAAACAGGTATTTGGTTGGAAGTAACATATAAATAACATACAATATACATGAAATCATTTTTTTTAACGATAAGTCTGTTCGTTACAACAGTCTTAGTACATGCTCAACAGAAATTTTCATTCGCGTTTTTTACCGATTTACACCTTAACACCAGTGCAGAAACACATTGTTTTGAAGGTCTTGATAAAGCAATTCAAAATGCCAAAAGCAAAAAAGTAGACTTCGTCCTAAACGGTGGCGACAATGTGGATGTAGACGCTTATAAGGCAGAACAGTTGCCTTTAGCGAAGAGCATGTTTCAAAAGTATAAGGATCAAGTGGATGCTTCCAAATTGAAGTGGTATTATGCCATTGGCAATCACGATCGTTTCTGGCATTATGACGGAAAAGATGGAGCTGGACTTTTCGAATCGGTTTTTGGAAAGAGCTACCACAGCTTTGTACATAAGGGCTGGCGTTTTATTGTGTTAAATTCTACGGAAATATGCAATGGCAAGTATTGTGTGAGTGATGAGCAGCAGGCCTGGCTGAAACAGGTGCTTGATGAAACCCCAAAAACGCAACCGATTGTTGTTGTTGCACACGTACCGTTCTTGTCTTTGTATTATCCTGTATTGGATGGACACTATACGGATGCAGATACATTTACCAACCAAAAAGCGATTTTGGATCTATTTACAGGTCACAATCTGAAGCTTGTTTTGCAAGGACACCAGCATCTCTATGAAGAAATCAAGGTGAAAGGTGTACAATTCATTACTGCAGGAGCGATCTGTGCGAGTTGGTGGGGCGGAGCCTTCAACGGTACTCAGGAAGGATATTTAAAGGTTGATATCAACGGCGACCAGTTTAAATGGGAATACATTGATTACGGCTGGACAGTGAAAGGAAAATAAAAAGATGATCATATTAGGTAGGTAGTTTAAAAGGATCGCCCGCCCACTTCAATGTGTGGCGGGCGTTTTTTGCAATAGCGGCAAAAATCCGACTGTAATATGCGCTATCATAAGTAAAAATAACATAGGTCTTTGATAAGATTAGCGTGGTTTAGAAAAGAGAATCAGCCTTTCTTTGCTTGTGATGGACATCTTATAAATATGCTCCTTTAAACCAAAAACTAAAAATTATGAAAGAAATCTTCAAAAAGCATCTGCGGTTGCTCGGAATTGTCTTCATGTTACTGCAGTCCTACCTTGTTTTTTCTCAAAGTAAAATATCGGGTACGGTAGTCGATTGCCAATCAAAAGTTCCCCTTGTTGGTGCTACTATTACCCATGTTGGGAAGGGTAATAATTCGGTTAAAACTGATGCTAGTGGTAAGTTTACCATTGCTGTAAAGGATGGTTCGAATCTCAAAACAACCATGCTCGGCTATAAAGAGTTGATTACAACCGCTAAACAAGGTGTTGTTATTGAAATGGTTGCATCTACTATTGAGTTAAATGAGACGGTAGTTGTTGGTTACACAACCCAAAAGAAAGGACTTCTGTCAGGATCGGTGGCTTCTGTTAAATTTAAGGAAACAGATGCGGAGATTCCAACGACATCAGTTGGAAATTTATTGGCGGGGCGTATGGCCGGTTTATATGTATCAACACCGAGTGGTAAGCCTGGAGAACAACCGAACATCAAAATTAGAACTGCAAGTTCATGGAACGCTTCACCAACACTTTACGTTATTGATGGGAAAGTAACCATTGATGCCGCTGAGTTCAATAATCTAAGTCCCAATGAAATTGAAGAAATCTCTATTTTAAAAGATGCTGCCACAACAGCAGCATACGGTGCCCGTGCAGGTGCAGGGGTTGTCTTGGTTACGACCAAGCGTGGTAAAGCTGGACGAGTAGCTATCAATTATTCTGTCAATACGGGAAAGGATGTCCGTGGGAAAAATATGGAACTAACCAATATTATGGAGTGGGGACAGATCCAAAACAGAATCTGGGGCGAGGCAGGGGGACCAGCAAATACGCCTTGGACTGAAACTGCAAAAGCTTATTTTAAAGATACAGATTTTGGTGGCGGTGTGGGATATGGTTTTGACCACTTAAAAGATGTCTATGTAAATCCTTCTACCACCACGCATAACTTAAGCGCGACAGGCGGTACTGACAAACTCCAATATTTTATCGGAGCTTCTTATGTAAATCAAGAAACTTTTATCAAGAACACGAACGAAAAAAAATACAATGTTAGAAGTAATATCACCGGAAATTTAACCAAAAACCTGTCTGTGTTTGCAGGCTTAAGCTTAAACAATAATAAATTTAATGCGCCTGAAGGCGACTGGTCTGGAGATATGTTTCCTAAATTGTTACTATGGCAACCTTATATGCCTTCCTTCACGGCAAGCGGTTTGCCTGTAGATTATTTCTGGATTTCCAATAAATCTGGTGAAGCACAGGGTCTCTCCGGCTACAATAGATCGGAAAGTTTGAAAGCGATAGCAAATTTGAATCTAACCTATAAAATGCCATTTCTTGAAGGCTTAAGTGCTAAAGTAGGATACATCAAAACCTTCAACAACAGCAATCAGAAAATATATTCACACCCTTTTACATATTACCAATTAGCACAGATAGAACCTGTCATATGGGATTTGAATACCATCGTAGGGCAGCGTCTTACTTATCACACACCAAGTATACAGAAACTAGCTTCCTGGAATCAAGAGGAACAGACAAATTTGCAACTGAATTTTGAAAGAGATTTTGGGAAACATCATGTGAATGCGGCTTTGGTTTACGAACGTCAGGAAAGAAGCTATGATGGTATAAATGCAAGCATCAATGGTTTTCCAATCTATATGACGGATCAATGGTGGGCTTCTACAGGGGGATCGGGAGTTGTAAATGGTACTCCTACCAAGAGCATTAGTAACACGTATGGCTTTCTGCCGACAGTGGGACGTAAATCCTATATCGGACAATTTGCCTACGATTATGCAGATAAATATGTCGCTAATTTTGCCTATCGTTATGATGGATCGGCCAATTTTCCAAAAGATAAACGCTGGGGATTTTTCCCTTCTGTTTCTGCAGCTTGGGTGATTTCTAAAGAAAATTTCTTTAGTCATGTAAATGGCATTGAATCGTTGAAAGTAAGAGCATCAGTCGGGTTGACAGGTAATGATTTCGTCGCAATTGATCCAAATGGAGGAAGGGATGATGCAAATGCCAAACGTTGGCAATATGAAGATAAATATGTAACTGGAAACAGTGCTTTTTTCGGTGAAACTCCGACACTTAATCCAGGCATAAGATATGATGTTCTGCCAAATGTAGATATTACCTGGGAAAAATATCTGAACAAAAATTTCGGTGTTGATATTAGTTTCTTGAAACATTTCAATGCTACAGCTGAATATTGGGCTACGCGTACCTATGATATTTTAAGCACGAGAATCCAGTCTACTCCACCAACATTCAGCCGACCGCTACCATCAGTCAATTATGGAGAAATGAAAGCGAATGGTGTAGACCTTAGTTTAAACTATTTTAACAGGACAGGAGATTTGAATTATAATGTTGGTTTAAACTTTACGTATGGTGATTCATGGTATACAATACGAGACTTAAATATAACTTATGACTATCAGAATTTGATCGGTAACGGTCGGTCGGCAAATATGATTACAGGTTATACGGTAGATCACATGCTTCGGACACAGGCCGATGTTGACGCGTTGTTGGCTGCTCATCCAGGATATAATTTTAAGGGTAATGCGCCTAAACCTGGACAATTTGCCTACAAAGATTTTAATGGTGATAATACCATTAATGAGAATGATATCACGGTATTGAATAAAAGCAATAATCCTAAAGTCTTTGGACTAAACCTAGGCGCGGATTGGAAAGGCTTAAGTATTACAGCCAACTTTAACGGCTCATTGGGGTATAAAAAGTCGTTTAATAATTTGAGTGGCGGTGTAGAATGGAACAGGATGTGGCGTCCTTGGGCGAATGAATCTTGGAGTCCTGAAAATACTGGCGCTTGGTTGCCCTATCGCTATAGTGCAAATGATGATGTAAGGACTGTTAACACAAGTGGAAGTAATTTTTGGTTGGCTGATGCCAGTTTTGTCCGTTTGAAATTTTTGAATATTGCCTACAACCTTCCACAACATTGGTATAAAAAGTACGCGGATAAAATCCGGTTTTATGTGTCGGGTTCTAACCTATTCGTGATCAGTAAATTCAATAAGAAATTCTATGATCCTGAGATGGATGGGGGGACTTCATTCCCGATTGTTAAATCATTCAATGCTGGGGTCAGTGTAACATTCTAAATCTTAACATTAAAGGAAATTAAAATGAAATATATAAATAAATTTAAGTTGGCTTTTTCTGGGGTTCTACTTACTGTATTAGGAGCTTCATCTTGTACAAAAGGACTGGACTATGAGAATACGGGTGCTATAAATCCAAAAAATGTCTGGACAGATTCGGTATTGATCAAGGCTTACTTGAACGATATATATGGCGGCCTTATGCCAAATTGGCCTCTTGGAAGTGGTGCGGGCGCAGATGAAGGTATCAATGGGTCTGGAGGTAATCTCGGTAGTTTTCAACAAGGAATTGTCGATGTTGCAACCAATTTTACAAGATTGGATTATACATATATTGACAAAGCGAATTATTTTATGGATCAATTAGTGGATCTACCGGAGACCGTAATCAGTGGGAGCACCAAAAGTAGGCTTATTGGCGAAGCTAAATTTTGGCGTGCCTGGAAATACTGGGATATGGTCAGTTCAATTGGAGGAGTACCGTTGATCTTACACACACAGGATGGAAGTGATATCAATTCACTGCGAGTTCCACGTAGTAAGACCTCTGAATGTGTCGCACAGATAATAAAGGATTTGGATGAGGCTGCTATTGCCCTACCTCCAAATTATAGTGGTGCCGACTATGGTAGAATTAATCGTGCTGCAGCGTTAGGTCTTAAAGCAAGAATCCTTTTATGGTATGCTAGCCCATTATTTAATGCGACAAATGATCAAGGTAGATGGACCAACGCCTATAACGCGGCTAAGGCGGCAGTACAGGCGGCAGATGCCGGAGGGTTTGGCTTGTTTGAAAATTATAGGTTAATCTGGTATTCACGAAACAAAGAACAGATTATGACCAAACAGTATTATTACCCGGATAACTACATGAATTTTGCTCCAATTAGACCTATCTCATTTACGAATGGAAGTACAAATAACGATCAACCTATATTACCGCTGTTGATTGCTTATCCCAAAAGAGATGGTAGCCCAATGCAATTTGATCAAAATCAATTGTCAGATCCTGCCTATAATAAGCAATTTTTAACAGATTTTTATACCAATCGCGACGATCGATTTTATGCGACTATTTGGTGTGGGGGTACGGTATATCCAACTCCTGATGTTAATGTGCTTGGTATGACCGCGCCTAGGTCGCGTACGTATTGGCAAGCCTGGACCTGGAAGGCGACTGCAACGCCCAATACCGTGCTCCCGGCTAGAGATGTAAATATGTTTTCAGGAATTTCACCATTGGTTCAAAATGGGGATGAAAATGGTGTAACGGGATTTTTTCAACGCAAAGGCTTAGATACTTTATTGGATAGAAATGCTCTTGTTGGAGTAGCCGCTAATGCGAAAAGCTGGTTTTCACCAATGCGCTATGCGGAGCTCCTTTTAAATCTTGCTGAAACGGCAAACGAGACAGGGCGTAGTAATGAAGCTCTAAACGCATTGTATGCTATTCGTAAGCGGGCAGGAATTGCTCCCGGATCGGCCGCAAATTATGGAATCAGTGCGATTGGGCAAGTCGACCTCCGTAACGTAATCATCAATGAACGTCAAGTCGAACTTGCCTTTGAGGGGTTTAGATACAGTGACTTGAGAAGATGGAAACGTTATGATATTTTGAATGCTCAGAATACGAGAAAAGGACTATTATTGATGTTAAATAAAGGTGAGGCACTACCTGGTAACACTGATAACATTATGACCGCTGCTGTGCGAGCGAAGTTCTCAGCCGTCCTTATCCAAAACTTGGATAAAACGGGCTCTACGAATCAATCCTATAAGCTTAGTCTCAATCATTGGTTCAATTCGCTAAACCCAGCACAGATTTCTATTGAACCAGATCAGTTGCCGCAAAATAAAGAATGGGGTGGAACCTTCGACCCATTACAATAGCAACTGTTTATCTTCTGTGAGCTTGAATATGTTCAATATCGCCTCATAGAAATCAAATTTCAAAATAATAAAAGGGCTTGTACATGTCAGTTGTACAAGCCCTTATTTTTTTGTAATTTCAGTTAAAACTTACCTCTTAAAGTTTGAACGAACTGCTTTCTACCATCGCTTTGTATCAAATAGAGTTTCCATGCCTTGGTACCAACCTGCTCCAAATGGTATTGGTTTTCCTCTTTCTGCATTTCTAGTTTAAGCTTTTGAGAAAAAACGTTTGCTTCACGTGCGTTTTCCCATGCCCGGAATGTGATGAAAATCTCTTTCTTATGGGGATTTTTTTCAACAACATCTTCGCTGATCCCAAACATATAAGTCGCATCCCAAGCAATGGCTTTAGCCTGTAGGTTTTCGACCATTTGCACAGTCCAGTCAGGTTTAAGGTATTGAATGCCGAAAGTCGGCGGAAAATAATTGGAAGCCCACGAATACCGGATGTCTTTTCCTTCAATGCCCCATTTATTGGTACGGGGATTGAACATGTGGTCGCCACCACCAATATTGCAGGTGGTCATGTAATGCCAGTTGCCTTCAAACACACAGGAGCCCATTACCTGAAGGTAGTCTCCTCCCAAAGATTTAAAATCATCGAACAATTTGCGCATAAACCGTTTGAAGGCATATTGCCCATGTCCGGTGTAGACAAAGCTCTCAAAACCATCAAAGTCGATATAGTTCATGCCCCCATCGCGAAGCAGTTTTGCGTAAAAGTAAGCATACTTGTCTTGCAGTCGCATGTCGGGGATAAATCCTGAATAGCAATTCACTTGTAATTTAGCGACGGTATCACCCTGTTGGTGTGCTGTGGCAATGGTTTTGAAGGCTCCACGCTCTACTCCGGTCAGCATAAAAGGCGCTTTTCGTGTTACTCCTTTATATTTCAGTAGCTCTTTACCGATTTTTAGTACGTTGGTACCATTATCATCCCAACCACCATGCTCATTGAGGTAGGAGGTGTCTTTGACTATAATTGAGCTATCATTAGGGGCAATATTTGCGGCCAATATGGTCTTTAGTACGGTGCAAAGGCTGTCATTGGCATAAGGATGCACGTCGCTGCTATGGGATTGGATAAATTCCGTTAGCGTATGCAGACCATAGGCGATCCCTTGCGGATTGGTTTGTGCTGTTAGTGCAGTAATAGGCTGTTTTTTGCCGTCTAAGATCACTTTTTTACCAGCCCAGCGGTCCGCCGGATTAACATAATACTCGCCTAAACCTTCATCCTGTACCGCCTTCAGATTGAGTTGATTGGCATAGGAAACTAAGCTGTCATGCTTGCCGAACCAGGCGAGGTCAACTTTGAAATTCTCTGGCCGACGAACCCATTTTCCATTGCGTGTCACATAAGGGAGCCCTTCCTTGCGTACAATCTGCTCGATGACATCCAATCCTTTTGTATCAGGACATGCGTAGAACGCAATTCCGGATGTGCTGAAATCAACGGGAATGGGTTCAACATCCATATGCCGAGGTGCTTTTATCGATGGAAAATCATTGAAGTGTGGGAAGAAGATGGTTTGTCTTTTACGTCTATTGCGCGCATGTAAGGTGAGCGAAATTCCATATTCCGGTATATATTCAGCACCATTGCCGTTCATAAATCGATAGTATTCTTCGGGATGTGAGTAAAACGCTACGTCATTAATTCCATCGCCGCCGATGCGAAATCGTTGCCCTGCTTTCAATGAAGATGGAATCGGAAATTTAACAGGGTCGGGACTATGGATGATATAAGAACCTTGGCCCATATCTCCAGCAACTGGAGGCCCACTCGTTGTGTTGTCATCCAACGCCATAATCCCGACGGCGTATTCATCGTCCCGTGCGACAGAAATAATTTCTCCGATTGTTTTATGAATATTGGTCTGATAGGGGCCCCATATGATATTGTCAATTTCAGCTCCTGTGTTCAGTGACTGAAATTGAAATTTTAGGTAATCGCCGCGCTGGTCAATTTTTACTGCTGCCCTATAGGAATCGGCATAATTCAACGTTAGTATTCCTTTTGTGGACTCATAATCCGCGGTCTGGGGTAACAAAATTTTACCATTTTTGTCCAGCGTAAGGAGTGGGGATGCATGTCCCTTTACCGCGTAATCTTTTTTGTTGGCTTTTCCTATAATGTTAACAATGTAACCGCGGTCGTCGATGGTTAAGCTCATGTATTTCGTGCTGAATCTGTACAGCGGACGAGATACTGCGTTGGCACTTAAAAGACAAAAAAAAGCCGATAGAAAGAATAAAATTTTAATACGTTTCATGTTGATTTATACAAGGAATGTTTCTGATGTTAAAGCCTATATAATAAGTCGTTTGAATACCATATATCCCTAGTTCAAACCTTAAAATTAATATGGTAAAAGACTGCTTTTTTCTATTATTCTTATTTCCTGACTAGGGATAGGCGATGTTCGGTCGTCTTCATAAGAAATAATCGAAATTTGGTAAAAGATAAACCGACTATTATCCATGAAATGCAGAAAATTTTATTGTTCCTGTCTCCTTGTGCTCACGACCTTTTTTGCCGTTGGACAGACACCGAATGATGCTGTACAAAAGGTACACCTGATCTTCAAGACACATCTCGATATCGGATTTACCGAACTGAGTTCTTTGGTAGAGCAGCGTTATATGAACGAATTTATTCCCAAAGCCATTGCTGTTGCTGAAGAACTTCGGAATTCCGGAGCCAAAGAGCGGTATGTCTGGACCACAGGTTCTTGGTTGATTGCGACCTATCTGGCACAGGCAAGTCCGGAAAATAAAGCAAAATTGGAGGCTGCAATTCGTCGCGGAGATATCGTATGGAATGCAATTCCCTACACCGTAGAATCTGAATCCCTCAACAAAGCCCTGTTTGGTACAATGTTGCAATTGTCCAGGAAGCTGGATCAGAAGTATGGTAAACAAACAAGCGCCGCAAAGATGACCGATGTTCCCGGACATACCAGAGGGATTGTTCCCTTGCTTCGAAAGAATGGAATAGATTTTTTGCAGGTCGGTGTGAATCCCGCAAGTAAAGTTCCTAACGTCCCGGCGTTGTGTCGCTGGAAAAGCCCTGACGGAAGTGAGGTGACCTTGATGTACCAAAAGGATTACGGTAGTGATATGCTATTGCCTGATGGAAAGACCGCTATGGTCATTGCTTTCACCGGGGATAACCACGGACCACATACCCTACAACAGGTCAAAGAAATCTATGCCTCTATTCAGAAACGCTATCCCAATGCTACACTGCAAGCTTCGACACTCAGTGATATAGCTGCGGTTGTGCGCCCCATGAAGGATAAACTGCCAATGGTGACACAAGAGATTGGTGATACCTGGATACATGGTTTCGGTAGTTCTCCCCTGATGATGGCCCGGTTTAGGGCATTGGGCAGATGTTATGAAACCTGGGTGAAAGATGGACGTATCAATCCAAATAGCGATGCTGCTATTCGATTCGCGATTAAATTGGGGTTGGTCGCAGAACATACCTGGGGATTGGATGTAAAGACACATCTTCAACATTGGGATACTTATCGTTTTACTGATTTTCAAGCCGCCTTGAATTTACCAGCGTTTAAAAAGATGCAAGCATCATGGGCCGAAAAGGAAGCCCATATCAATCAATCGTTGCAATATCTGCCTAAAGACCTGCGTGCAGAGGCCGAAAATGTTTTACGGCAATTGGCATTAGTCCCTAAACCTACTTTTGAAGGCGTGGATGCGTCACAGCAATTTTCAAAAGACGGATCGTTCCAACTCAATAAAAAAGGTTTTCGGATGAAAATGGGAGAGCTCAGCTATCAGAGTTTTTCGACAGTAGATTTTGAACGTTTCAGGGATTCTTATATCACTCAAAAAGTGGATTGGGCAATCCGGGATTTTGGAAAACCGGGACTGACTCCAGATATGGCGGAAAGCCGCAGCTTAGTGGCTACTCTTCAAAAATCAGTCTATAATAAAGCCAAAAATGAGTTATATGGCCAATTGACCTTAACTGGGGTGGGGAAAGTTGAACAGCAGGTTCTTCCTAAACAAATCTATAGCAGTTATCATTTCAATGAGAAAACAAAGCATATCGAACTGAATTATACTTTGGTGGATAAACCTGCCAACCGTCTCCCGGAAGCCTATTGGTTAAGCTTCTATCCAGAACGAGTAGTGGACATGCTCGTTGAGAAAGTAGGCCAGCCTGTCCGCGTACTGGATGTTGTTGAAGGCGGGAATAGACAGATGCATGGATTAGATCACTACGTGGATATTGTAACGGATGCTGGTAAAATTCGTATCCGTAGCAAAGATGCCCTACTGGTGGCAATCGGCAAACGTGATTTGTTGAACTATTCCACAGACCAACCTGATTTACATGGAGGCCTGCACTTTTGTCTGTATAACAATGTTTGGGGAACAAACTTTAGCATGTGGTTTGGTGGAACAGTGAATTATAGGTTCGATGTTGAACTGATACCGAACAACTAATCGACTGCTATAGGAGCCTCATCCAATTGAAATAAACACAAAGATGATTACTTACATATGAATAAATTAGATACGCTGAAAAATGTTACGTTGATAGCTGGCCTGATGATGACAGGATTTGGCAATCCTGCAATGGCGCAAGAGCTAAAAACGACGCTAACACAGATTAATGTTGACCAAAAGGGATTCTATACCTCCATTAAGGTAGCTGGTAAAGAGCTTTTGGAGGCTGGTAAATACCCGATCGTATCTGTCTATAAAGACAATAAAATTATACAACCGAAAGCACTAAAGGTCAATGGTGATCGCTTTTCGCTCACGATGGAAGATGGACAAGCTGTGGAACTGAAGGTGGGCCAACAAAAGGAAGCCATAACATATGAAGTCCTCAAGTTATCGCCTGCCTATAAGTTGTTGGTGTTTGGGCCGGTTAAGATCAAGCTTCATGAAGTGGTGGGAGAAGTGGTTGGTGTGGCCCAAGGGGAGGATCTTGCCTTCGGTATGCAGGCATTACATGTTAAAACTGTAGCAGGTATTCCAGAAGATTGTGTTGGGGCATACAGTACAAAATTTGGCTACCAAGGACAGAACAGCAATCTTTCAGTGGCCAGTATTTCTTTTGGTCATTTTGCAGCAGTAGATGCTGGTAACGGAGCTGTTTTTCAGCTATCTGCCAGGAATCGAAGTGCCAAGGAAGTGCAAAATGTCAAGGGCCTAAATCATATGGTGACTTTGCCTGTTGAAGGCGCCGATGGCTTAATTGCAGGGGCCAAAGTTGCACTTTTCGGAGATAAAAAAAATCAGATATTGTCACGGATAGGAAAAGTTGAAGTGGAGCAGGGCTTGCCCCATCCAATGATTGCAGGTGAATGGGCTAAGGTATCCCGTAATGCTATGGGCTCCTATCTGATCACCAATTTCTCTGCGGCCAATCTGGATTTTGCACTGGAAAAAACAAAACGTGCGGGATTTAAAAATCTCTACCATCCTGATCCCTTCCTGAACTGGGGGCATTTTGAATGGCGCAAAGAATTGAGCACAGAATCCGATGCAGGTATGAAGAAATTAGTCGATAGGGCTGCACAGCAGGGAATCCATATCGGTATACACACACTTTCTAATTTTACGACAACCAACGATCCTTATGTGACACCAGTCCCAAGTAAGCATTTGCTTAAACAAGGCGAATTAAAGCTTACGGCTGCATTGGATGATAGCCAACAGCAGATTATAGTTCAGCATAGTGAGTTATTTTCGCTGCCTTTGACACTCAATACACTCCAGATCGAAGACGAATTGATAACCTATGCTAAGGCCGAAAAGAAAGGTGAACAATGGGTATTGACAAATTGCGTACGTGGTGCTTTCGGTACCCATAAGGCAAGTCATGATGTCGGCAAAGTCGTTTATAAATTGTGGGACTATCCCTATAAGACTTTATTCCCGGATTTAACACTTCAGGACGAGTACGCCAACAGATTAGCGACCATTTTTAATAAAACAGGGGTGAAACAGATCTCATTTGATGGTCTTGAAGGCTGTATGTATACAGGACAGGATTACTATGCAACGGGCAAATTCGTTTCTGATTTTTATCAAGGCCTTGCGAATAAGACGGATATCATCAATGATGCTAGTCGTCTCGATCATTATCTATGGCATATTCACACCCGGATGAACTGGGGTGAGCCCTGGGGTGAGGAGATGCGTGCAGGACAGGTGGAAAATCGGATCAAGAATCAGGCTTACTTTCAGCGGAATCTGTTTCCGCGCATGCTTGGCTGGTTTTTGGTGCGTTTGGCAGATCGTAAATTTGAAGCTACTTCCCTAGAAGATCTCGAATGGGCACTCTCCGAATCTGCAGGTTTTGATTCTGGATATGCCATGAGTATTGATATGAAGACTTTACAGCAACATGGACAGATCGATCAGCTTCTGGAAAGTATGAAAAATTGGGATCAATTGCGGCTTGCCGATGTATTTACAGCCGAACAAAAGCTCAGGTTGAAGGATCCAAAGACCGAATGGCATTTGGAAAAGATAGATGAGACCAAATTCATGTTGTATCCTTTATATGTGTCTAAAAGGTTCCATTGCGACCTATCTTCGATGCAGCCGGGACAACCTGGTGGAGCAGACTGGTCTTGGGAGTCTCCGGAAGAGAGCTCATTTGCCTTACGGATAAAAGTAGAAGGTGACGGTATCATCGAAAATCCATCTTTTAAAACCGATAAAGGGATTGTTAAAATCTTAGGGAAATTAGAAAAGGACCAATATATCCTATTGGACCATAAAGGAAAAGCACTATTGACAGACAAAAATTATGGTTTCATTGCTGATCTGACTGTACAAGGGACTGCCATGCTGCCAAAAGGTGGTTCCGCAGTAGCATTTTCTTGTGACAGTAATGGCGATGATAAGCCAGAAGTAATTGTACGATACAATACGCGGATGAAAGGAGAGATGCTGAATTTGGGAAAATAATATAGAGGGTATTGAGTTGTGCTTTTGGAAGATGCATCAACGAAGGATAGGGCTAAGATCTTCAGGAATATGAAAATTGATTTTGAAATGAAAATTTTGTTTGTTAAGATTGTGCTGTAACCGATAAAAATTTCATCCGCTGTATGCGACGATCTACCATCTTTGATAACGCTAATTCAACTGTTGAATTTGATATCTCAGCACTCTATCACGATTATTGGGAAAGTCTGTTCAAACAAATGATGCGCATTCTTTTGGATGAAGATGAAGCTGCGGATGTGGTGCAGCAAACATTTCTGGATCTTCTTGAAATGAAAGAAAAGATTCCCGAAATCAAATCGGTTAAATCTTTTCTTTTTATCATGAGTCGAAATTTGGCATTTAAAAAATTGAGACGGAAACTTATTAATGATAATTACCGCGATTTTTATGCCAGTCAATATAATGAAGCTTCTCCGTTATTGGAAGAGTGGATTGTATTTAAGGAACTAAATAATATGATTGAGCTGGAAGTGAATAAACTTCCGGCAAAAATGAAAGAGATCTTTATTCTCAGCCGTAATCATGACCTATCTCACTTGGAAATTGCGAAAAAATTAAATATTTCGGATAAAACTGTTAAGAAGCAGATTAACAATGCGTTGAAAGTGCTTCGGGTAAAGGTTGATAAAGAGTATCAGCCATTGCTTGTCGCAATTTTGATTACAGATTTACTTTTTTAATTTTTTTTCTACGCCCTAAAGCAATCTCAAGGCTCTTTTTTATATAGACCTAAAAATCTGATAGAAGAGACATGGATAACGAGGAGCAAATCAAGAAAATACTTGCCGATTATGCAGCGGGGAAGCTGTCTGCACCTGAGATAAAGAAAATAGAACATCTCATTATTAAATATCCCTTGGGGAAACCATGGGACTGGAAGGACAATGCCCATCGGGATGCGATGGAAAGTCGGATCAGGGCTAGCATTGTAGCGAGATACAAACCTACAAAGGTTAGAAAAATCAATGTTCAATGGATAGGGATCGCTGCGGCCTGTCTGATCTGTGTTTCTATTGTTCTATATCTCTATTTTTTACAAAGGTCTCCAAGCAGCTACTACCAGCTCGTTAGCGCAAAACAATATGCCAGTGAAGAGGTGCTGCTCATCATGCCAAATGGTGAAAAACACGAACTTGGTGCAGCGGCTTCCATCAGTGATATTAAACAAAAATTGAATTATAAAAGTTCAACGAATTTAAAAATCACTGATCTTCTAACGATCAAAGTACCTGCGCAGCGGCAATGTAAACTCCGATTGGAAGATGGAACAAATGTCTGGTTAAATGCGGGAACAACATTAAAACTTCCAATGTCATTTAATCAACAAGCAATGCGAATTGTTGATTTAGCTGGTGAAGGATATTTTGAAGTTTTTGCTAGCAAGAAACGTCCGTTTAAAGTCATCGCTTCCGGAACTGAGGTAAAGGTAACAGGTACAAAATTTAATGTACAGGCCTTTGGAGATGAGCCTATCGTGAAAACCTCCCTGGTGGAGGGGCATGTGGATTTTTGCATGGATGCTCAACACATTAAATTGACTCCAGGTTTTCAGGTTATTGCCAATAAAAATCGTAAGGAAATTCAACTGCGAATATTTGATTCAGAAAAGTTACTGTCTTGGAAAGATGGATATTTCGTGTTTGATAATATGGAACTTGTTGACGTGATGAAAACAGTTTCTCGATGGTACAATATTTCAGTCGTATCAAAGTCTCCTATAGGACATAAAAAAATAGGAGGAACATTTCCCAATAACGTATTACTAACGGATTTTTTGAAAGACCTCACGCTTTTAAGCGGGGTTGAATTTAAAGTAAATGGAAAGGAGGTGGAAATTATCAACTAATACAATACTATCCAAATATTGATCTGAAAATAATTCTCTTCATAATAATAAATATTGTTACTAGAGAAGCCTTTAGATCGATGAAAAGCTAACTAAATTATTATCAAAAACTAAATCAAATGAATAAAAAATATAGGCCATATTTTAATCGATATGACGAGGCTTTAAAGTATTTCAACAAGACTAAGGTTACGGTGCTTACTATGCTGTTGATGAGTAGTCAAGTGAACGCTAATGTTTTTGGACAACGGGTGAGCCTCGAAACCAAAAGAACTTCATTGAAAGAGATTTTCAATTCAATCAGCAAACAGTCCGGTTACCATTTTCTATACTTGGAAGATGATTTAAAGTCGAGTGGAAATAAGATTTCAATTAAATTAAGCAACGTCTCTTTGACCCAGGCATTGGATCAGATATTACACGAAAATGGATTGAGTTATGTTATTCGAGATAACAGAATCATCGTTGAGAAATCAAAGCATATTCCATCGAAATCTTTTAATGAAGATGTTAAAGTGCAAAAACGATCGATCAAAGGGACTGTTACCGATGATAAAGGAACTAAATTATCGGGGGTAACTGTAAAGGTTATCAACGGAACGGCTACCGCTACCAATGAAAACGGGGAATTTGAAATCCAAGCCAAAGATGGCGATCGAATTCAGTTTGATTTAATCGGTTATGGCCAATATGTAACGACCATTGACAATCGGAATGTGTATCAAGTGATTTTATCGGAGAAAATAGGTGATTTACAAGAGGTCGTTGTCGTTGGTTACGGAACGCAGCGAAAAGTTAACCTTACCGGTGCTGTAGCAACAATTTCTCCAAAACAATTGGAAAATAGACCGATCAGTTCGCTTTCGGCGGGACTTCAAGGCTTGGTACCGGGAATGACCATTACGCAAGGTAGTGGCCAGCCTGGAAAAGATAATGGAACAATTCGCGTGCGTGGAGTAGGGACACTTAATAACTCGAACCCGATGGTGTTAGTGGATGGTATTGAATCATCCATGGAAAATGTCGATCCAAATGATGTTGAATCGATATCTGTATTAAAAGATGCTGCTTCGGCATCCATCTATGGTTCTAAGGCAGCGAATGGCGTAATCTTGGTGACGACAAAAAGAGGAAAAGAAGGAAAAACCACAATAAACTATAGCAATTTCTTCGGAAAACAAAATGCCACGAATATGGCCGAGCGCCTGAACTCATGGGAATATGCAGAATTGTATAATGAAGGACTGCGATTAGATGGAAAGAAGGAGCGTTTTACGGCAGAGGATATCAAAGCTTTTAAAGATGGCAGCGACCCTTATAAATATCCGAATACAAATTGGCACGATTTGCTTTTGACTGGATCGGGCTTTCAGCACCAGCATAATCTCAATATTTCAGGTGGTGCTGAGAAAGTTCGCTATATGGGAAGCGTAGGCTATCAGGGGCAGGACGGTATTATTAAGCTGACCTCAAAAAAGCAATTTAATGCCCGTACCAATTTGGATATGACCCCAGTGAAAAACCTGGATATCGGTTTGTCAATGTACCTGTCGAATCGCAAACTCCAAGAGCCGACCAATCCCTATGTTGGTGGTATGGGCCAGTACTTTCGTCTAGCCAACCAAATGGCACCATGGATTCCATATAAAGACGCAAACGGCAACTATGGTACCATTAGTGATGGAAATCCAATTGCTTGGATGGAACAAGGAGCGACAACAGATGAAGTGCAACGCCGATTCAATGCCATTGGAAGTGTTCAATATAAATTTATCGATGGTCTTTCCTTGAAAGCGCAAGGATCATATAGACCTTCGACGGACGACTCGCATGAATTTAGAAAAGATATCTGGTACAATCCCTCAAAATATCAAGGGCCAAATAAACTTTTCGAGAAAACGACTATATCAACAATGTACACGGGGGATATTACCCTGAATTTTGACCGTACGTTTTCAAATCACCACGTGGGGGCACTTGCGGGTTATCATGCTGAGCAATACGATTATAAATACGGTGAGATGTACCGTCAGAATTTTCCAAATAATGATCTGACAGATATTGACGCCGGTGACACGAATGGACAAACAAATAAAGGTGATACAAAACACCTGAATATGCTTTCGTACTTTGGTCGTGTCAATTATGATTACAAGGGAATCTATCTCTTTGAGGCCAATGTTCGCCGCGATGCTTCAAGCCGTTTTTCTGAAGGTTACCGTTGGGGTACATTTCCATCGTTTTCAGCAGGGTGGCGGCTTTCGGAGGAATCCTTTATGGAGTTTGCAAAACCTGTCTTTAGCAATATTAAACTTCGGGGATCTTGGGGGCGCCTAGGAAATCAGAGCGCTTTGGAATACTATCCTTCTATTCCCGTTATTGGCTTAGGTAAAGACTATGCTTATCCATTTAATAATGTGATCTATCCGGGGGCGACGCTAAAGAAAGCAAATAAACGTAGTATCACTTGGGAGAAGACGCGTACTTGGGATCTTGGATTGGATCTTGGTATCGGAAACAATCTAACACTCACATTAGATTATTACGATCGTTTAACAACGGATATCCTTATGGAGGTTTTGGCTCCTGCAACCTATGGCTTGAAGGGATATGTCGATAATGTTGGTCGTATGCAAAATAAAGGATTTGAGGCTATTGCGAGTTACCGAAAACGTCTAGGTGCGGTTGATTTTAGTGCAACAGCAAATTTCTCTTATAACAAAAACCGTATTCTTGATCTTGGCGGAGATTCTTATCTCTTAGATGGAAGTTGGAAAATTAAACAAGTCGGAGCACCGATTAATTCATTCTATGGTTATCAGACAGCGGGACTTTTTCAGAGTACGGAAGATATTCAAAGCTGGGCACAATATAAAATGGCAAGCAATAAGGTATTGCCTGGTGACCTGCGCTACGTGGACCGCAACGGAGATAAGACTGTAACTGCCGATGACCGTACAATATTAGGTTCCACTGATCCGAAATATACTTTTGGATTAAACCTCAGCGCAGCATACCATGGTTTTGATATTCAGGCATTTTTCCAAGGCGCATCCGGTGTATACGGTTATGTTGAATCGTCTGGGATAGGC
Source organism: Sphingobacterium multivorum (assembly GCF_039511225.1). NCBI lineage: Bacteria > Pseudomonadati > Bacteroidota > Sphingobacteriia > Sphingobacteriales > Sphingobacteriaceae > Sphingobacterium > Sphingobacterium multivorum. The sequence goes on along the minus strand of NZ_CP154261.1, from coordinate 4,125,721 downwards.
GAGTTCAGCGGTGATACCGGAAGTCCATTACGTTTTTGGCTTGACCGTTGGACACCAGATAATCCAACAAGCACAATCCCGCGTATTCAGAATAATAATGGAATAAGTAGCCCAAATCGCATTGTTTCAGATTACTGGGTACAGAATGCGCAATATGTACGTTTGAAAAACCTCCAAGTTGGCTATACTTTTCCTGATGTTTGGGCAAACCGAATCGGAGCGTCAAAAGTCAAATTATTTTATAGTGGACAGAACTTATTGACCATAACCAAATTTTTGAAAGGTTACGATCCGGAAATGCCTGCTGGCTCTGGCTCTTACTATCCTCAGGTTAAGGTAAATACTGTCGGATTGAACATTACATTTTAGTTTAGAGAGTTATACAAATGAAAAAGATATATTTATTAATTATGCTGGCGACAGCTAGTTTACAGTCATGCTCGGATTTCTTGGACAAATTTCCCGGAGATGCATTGACACCAGAGACTTTTTGGAAAACAGAGGCCGATGCCAAACTTGCCTTAGTAGGTTGTTATCGGGGCTGGGAATCAGAAGAAATTTTGTATCGCGATTGTGCGTCCGACAACGCTTATAGTTTTCACAAGCACGAGGGATGGCAAGTGATCGGAAATGGTGGAATGAGTTCCGCCGATCCTGGTTCTGATTTGTACGATTACACGACGATCAACCGTTGCAATGATTTTTTGGAACACATTGATGCGATTAATTTTAAGGATGCAAATTTGAAGGAGCGTTACAAGGCTGAAGTTCGTTTTCTTCGGGCTTATCGATATTTCTTGTTGACAAACAATTATGGTGATGTACCGCTTACGACAAAAACATTTGCGACTATTGAAGAGGCACGATTGACACGTACACCAAAGGCGGAAGTTGAAAAATTTATTTTGGAAGAATTAAAAGCTGTTGCCGCAGTGCTTCCAGAAAAATATAGTTCTGCCGAAGTAGGACACATTACGAAAGGAGCTGCTTTGGCCATCCGTATGCGTTTTAATCTTTATTTGGGTAACTATGAGGCTGCTTTGGCTGACGCTACTGCGATCAAGGCATCTCAAGTTTACCAGTTGTTTCCGACTTATGACGGAACCTTCCAACTCGCTAACGTGAACAACAAAGAGGTTATCCTTGATGTACAATATAAAGCGAATGACTTGGAGAACTGGCTTATTGCAGCGCTGTTCCCCAATGGTGATGGAGGCTGGTCGTCTATAGTACCTATTAAAGCTTTGGTTGATGCTTATGAAATGAAAGACGGAAGCACTGTTGAAGAAGCAAAAATATCGGGTACCTACGATAGTAAATATCCTTTTCTCAATAGAGACCCACGATTGAAAATGTCTATTCTTTATCCTGGGCAGGATTGGAATGGACGTGTCTTTGATCCGCTGGCGAAAAATATCCAAGAGGATGGAAAAGAAGTGAGCAACCCCGATTATTTTAACGGCGCTAATAATGCATCAAAAACGGGATTTTCTTTCAAAAAATACACCGCTCCGATATCGCAATATGATGATCCTTGGAATACAAGTATGAATTTAATTGTTAGTCGCTACGCCGAGGTTCTATTGACCATTGCGGAAGCAAAGATAGAATTGGGTAGACTGGACGAAGAAATGTACCAAAGTTTAGATATGATTCGCGAACGTGCTGGTATGCCTAAAGTTAACCGTGTCAAATATGCTTCGAAAGAAAAATTAAGAGAGTTGGTACGTCGTGAACGTCGTGTAGAACTAGCTTTTGAAGGTTTGAGACGAGCGGACATTATTCGTTGGGATATCGCTAAAAATGTACTGAATGGAAAGGCAGAAGGTAGTTGGATGGGCGTTATTAAAGCAGATGAGCCCAATGAGGATAAACGGTTGACTCAAATTGGGGATCCAATATCAGTGGAAACTAGACAATTCCAACCATTCAACAAGTACTTACCTGTAAGTCAACAACAGATCGATTTAAATAAAAACCTGACACAAACCCCTGGATATAATTAAATTTTAAACAAGTTTTACATCCCTAAAAAGATGTAAAACTTTGTTAAATTGCTTATTATCAATTTTGAGCAAGATTTAGGTATAAAAAGCCTAACAATAATCAATGAAATAAACCGGTCAGTGAAAACAAGTTGTTTAGCTGCGGATCAGTACTACTAATAATTTGTAAATGAAAGTATATTTATGGGGCTGCATAGTGATGCTCTCTGGCATGCAGCTAAAAGCACAGCATCAGGATCACGTTTTATGGTACCGTGAACCGGCTAAAGTTTGGGAGGACGCCCTTCCTGTAGGTAATGGACGTTTGGGTGCGATGGTTTATGGGGATTGGAATAAGGAAAATATCCAGATCAATGAAGAAAGCCTGTGGGGTGGTTCCAAGGTGGATGCCAATGCCGCTGCTGCGGACAAAATTCCCGAAATTCAACGTTTACTTGTTGCTGGGGAGATCGAAAAAGCAGCTGCGCTGTCTGAAAAGGAACTCAAAAGCAGCCCCCTACGTATACGATCCTATCAATCATTCGGGAATTTTCGCATTGATTTTGGAACGGAAGGCTTTTGGCGGGAACAGGTCACGAACTACCGTCGCGATCTTGATTTACAGACCGGGGTTGCAACAACGAGCTATTGTATCAATGGCGTAAAGTACACGAGGGAAGTATTTGCCTCAGCGCCCGATAATATGATTGTGATTCGTTTATCGGCAGACAAGCCTGGAAAGCTGACCTTCCGGTTTTCCTATTCACGTGAACAGGATGCGGTTGCTACACCTTTATCTGACCATGAGCTGAAAATTCAGGGGCAGGTGGTGGATCTGCCAATGGAAGATGGTGGTGAGGTAGGCGCACATATGAAATTTGCAGGACTAGTCCAGGGGAGTCACAAAGGCGGAAGCATGATAACCAATGCAAATTCTTTTTTTGTCAAGGATGCGGATGAAGTCCTTTTTTACTTTACGGCAGCCACAGATTATGATGTGTCAAAATTGGACTTTGATCATCGTATTGATCCTTTGGCACGTTGTCGAGCATTATTGGATCAGGCTCAAAAGCAGCATTATGAACAGATTCTTTCCAGACATATTGCCGATCATCGTCAATTTTTTGACCGTGTGGTCTTTAATATTGGACAACCTTCGGATTTGCCAACGGACCAACGACTAAAAAAAATAAAAGAGGGCGGTCAGGATCTCTCTTTGATCAGTCTTTATTTTCAGTATGGACGCTATTTGTTGATGGGGTCTTCGCGTAGTCCAGGTGTGCTCCCGGCCAATTTACAAGGGATATGGAATAAGGACATGAATGCAGCTTGGAGTTCCGATTTTCATACGAATATCAACATCCAAATGAACTATTGGCCGGCCGAAGTATGTAACCTCTCAGAGACTGTTGTCCCATTCTCAAATCTGATAACAGCTTTGCGTGAACCGGGACGGGTAACAGCCCGTAAAACCTACAACTCCTCAGGCTGGACGATGAACCACCTAACGGACCCATTTGGGCGTACAGCAATTGCAGATGGTGTCGGCTGGGGAACATTTCCTATTGCCGCAGCATGGCTGGTGCTTCATCAATGGGATCACTATTTATTTACCAACGATAAGAACTACCTAAAACAGGAGGCTTATCCATCCATGAGAGAAGCTGCTGAATTTATTTTGGGTTATCTCGTGCAAGATCATAAGGGTTACCTTGTTACAGCGCCATCCAATTCTCCCGAGAATAGGTATCGCATGGCCGATGGAAAAGAATTTCAATTGACCTACGGTGCTACCATGGATATCGAGATTATTCGTGAGTTATTTGAGGCCTGCCTAACTGCAGGGACAATGGTTGGAGAAGAAACGGATTTTACTAAAAAACTGAAACATGTGTTAGCTAAATTGCCCCCAATCCGAATCAGCCCACGATATCAGACAATCCAGGAGTGGATTGAAGATTACGAAGAGGTCGAACCAGGGCACCGTCATATGTCCCATCTTTTTGGACTTTATCCGGGGAAGTCGATTACTTCAGATAAGAAGGAGCTGTTTGAAGCCGCGCGAAAAACGATTGCCCGTCGTCGGTTTTATAATGAAAACGAAAGTAACCGCAATGGTTCCTATACAGGATGGAGCAGGGCTTGGATGATTAACTTTTATGCGCGACTGCTCGATGGCGAAGAAGCAGGTAAAAATGTACAGGCATTGCTCGCCAAGACAACATTAAACAACCTATTCAATACACATCCACCTTTTCAGATTGACGGAAACTTTGGCGGTACTGCCGGAATTGCCGAGATGCTCATTCAAAGCCATAATAAAGAGATTCATATATTGCCTGCATTGCCGTCATTTTGGTCGGATGGTGAAATCAAAGGTTTGCGTGCCCGTCAGGGATTAACTGTTGATCTGAAATGGAGTAAGGGGACATTAACCTCCGTCACATTAGCGGCTGATCAAGATGTCGCAATTACACTTCGCTATAAGGATCAGATAAAAAAAGTAAAAATAAGCCGTAACAAGCCCTTAGTATTAAATCAATTATGAATATGTTTAAATTAACTTGTAGTAGAAAGAAAACGTTCTTTTTGGTGTTGCGTTTGACTTTCTGCTCGATTATTTTTTATGCTTCGATGGCATTTGGACAAAATGGTGACCAGATGCGTCCGGCCAAAAAATTTGCCCAGCCGGAGCGGATCCGTTACGATGGATCCTGTATGACCATTGAGGGAAAAGACGTTTATATCTATAGTGCGGCTTTCCATTACTTTCGTTGTCCCGAAGAATTGTGGCGTGATCGTTTTAAAAAAATAAAGGAAGCAGGTTTCAATACGGTAGAAACGTATGTACCCTGGAATTGGCATGAACGCCATATTCCAAGAGATATGCAGGATCAATCCAAATTTGATTTTTCCGACCTCAAAAGGTGGCTAAAAATGGCGCAGGAAGAGTTTGGTTTTTATACTATTGTTCGTCCCGGCCCTTTTATTTGTGCTGAATTTTCTGGCGGTGGTTACCCAAGATGGCTAGCCAAATACCGCCCCGATAATCTGGAAGGTTTTTGGTTGCGAGGCAACGACGAACAGCATATTGCCTGGTCCCAGCATTGGTTTAATGCTGTATGCAAAGAGTTGGTACCCGAACAGATCACCCGTAAGGAAAAGGGTAAAAAAGGGATTATCATGATCCAGATTGAAAATGAATACGATGCGCATTGGAGTCCCGGAAAAGATAAAGTGCTGAAGGCCCTCAATGAATCGGTGCATAAAAGTGGGATGGATATTCCGGTCTTCACCTGTCTGACCAATGAAACCAGGGGAAGCAAAGATCCCGAATTATCTCAGGTCTTTGATTGTGATAATTACTATGTAAGCGGTCCATCGGATGCGCCAAGCTGCGCTTATCGGATGATGGATCTGCGCAAAAAACAACCTGACGCTCCGGGGTTTGTGACCGAGTTACAAGGTGGATGGTTTTCGCTGGTCACAGGGAGATTAAGTGAAGAGCATTATTCCGACGACCGACATTTCAAGGCTATCGGTCTAATGACTATGCTGGGTGGCGGAACAGGCATCAATTACTATATGTTTTTTGGCGGTACACATTTTGATGGTTGGGGAGCACGGGGCATGACCACAAGTTATGACTATAACGCTGCCATCCATGAAAATGGCGCCATTGGACCGAAATACCTTGCTGCTAAAGAAATCGGTGCGTTCATTCAACAGTTTGAATCCAAACTGGTCCGCACGGAAGGAGGCCCCTGTGAGCTGCAAGGCGCCCCAAAATCATTATTTGGCGGAGTGAGAGTGGCCAGCGATGGTACAAAGTTTATATTTCTGCATAATACGGATCCGAAACAAGCAATCAAGGGAAAAGTGACCCTATTGCCAAACAGTGTCAATCTTGTAAAAGATCCGATCTACAATGTCAATCAAAATGGAGAAAAAGTACTGATTAAAACTGATGATCAGCTGGTCAATCAGATTCAGCACATGGAGAAAATTGAAGTAGATTATGATCTTGCAGGTTTGGAATCAAAGATATTGGTTGTGGCAAAGGGGCAATCGGCAAATAAGGGTGATTGGTGGCCAAAGAAGGCTGATGCCATTGAACGACCTTCCAAAGTGCCGACAGGAATCCGTGTCAGTACAGCCCGTAAGGCTGAGGACGCTATCGGGCAGGCCGATTGGAACACGATGCCACAGTTGGTCAGTCTTTCTGATATGGATATCAACGATTTTAGATACAGCAGTTATCGCAGCCGTGTGGTCCTGACGGCAAAACAAGCGGAACGTGAACATTATTTGCTCTTCAATATGTACACACGGGATATTGTATCGGTACTTGTTAATGGAAAGCCCGCCAAGCGGCTTTTTCCGGACCGTGCGGATGCCCAAAGTTGGACAACACGCAATGCTCTTGAGCGTATTCGCGCAGACGAATACGACAACCGTTTTGATGTTGCCGGCCTATTGAAAGCTGGAGAAAATGAGATTGTTGTGGCTTATGAAAACCTTGGTCACGCACATGGTTATGTACCGATGGAAGAGCTGGCAGGTATTCATCAAGCGGGACTTTCGCTCAGTGAAACAGCACTTACGCATCCCTTGGAATGGGAGTTGTCGACGGATCTTGCCGGCATACAGCAAGGCTGGAATTTACCCGATTTTGATGATACAAGCTGGACGACAGTGTCTCTGGATACAAAGAATGAAATTCCACGCAAGGGGAATCAAGTACAGCCCAAAGGTAAACAGGACGGTCTTGTTACCTGGTACCGTGTTGAATTTAATCTAGACAAACTTCCGAAAGACCTATGGGTACCCTGGATGGCTAAGGTCAATGCTTCGGGCAACGGTTATATGTGGCTCAATGGACATAATATCGGACGTCATTGGGAGGCAGGACCTCAACGTGAATTTTTTCTTCCGGAATGTTGGCTGAACTTTGGTTCGAAGAAAAATGTACTCACTTTTGGGCTGAGACAGACGGAAAACGGAGCACTTTTACACGCATTGGAGATTCTACCCTATCCTAATACTGCTGAGGTAAGAAAAAATAAATAATCAATACTTGTGAGGAATGAATGAGCTTTTTAAAAAATTAGCTGTCGCGCTTTTTCTATTACTGGGACTTTGTTTGCAGAGTTTCGGGAAAAAGCCTGCAAGCCGTATCGAATATCAACTGAACACGAATTGGGCGTTCTATCGTGGCGACCTTAAAGGTGGAGAGGGGATTGGTCTGGATGACTCCAAATGGATCCCCGCCGTGTTGCCGCATGTAATGCAGCTCGAAAAGAAACATAATGGTGGAGATGCTATTTACGATGGGATAGGCTGGTATCGGCGCTATTTCAAACTATCGGATCAGTATCGTGGCAAGAAGGTCTTTGTGCAGTTTGAAGGGGTGATGAACAGCTGTGAGGTGTTTGTCAATGGTAAAAGCGTTGGTAAGCACCATGGTGGATATGTTGGCTTTACATTGGATATCACGGATCAGCTTCATTTTGATCATACAAGCAATGTGATTGCAGTTCGGGTGTCAGCTGAGTACGATCCATTGACACCTCCGGGTAAGCCGCAGGATAGACTTGACTTCTATTATTATAGCGGAATCTATCGGGATGCCAAATTGATTGTTTCCGACCCCTTGCGCATTACCGATGAACTGGAGCCTGATGCGACCCAAAATTCGGGTGTTTTTGTGCATTACCCGAAGGTGGATAAGAGCAACGCTACTGTTGCTGTAAATACTGAGCTAAAAAATGATGATAAAGTGGCCAAGAAGGGGTATCTCTTGACCGTACTGAAAGATACCAAGGGAAAAGTTGTGGGCCAGCAGCAACTACCATTTGAGCTGAAACCGCAAGAACGTCGGCGGATAGACCAGCAGATAGATATCAAAAACCCGCAATTGTGGCATCCCTATCGTCCGATCTGCTATAACTTGGAAAATCGGGTGTACCTAGCCGATGGAGTCGAAGTGGATCGCCGTACTGAGCAAATAGGTATCCGCCAGATTCGGTATACCAAAGATGGTGGGTTCTTTATTAATGGCGAACATCTTTATATGGTTGGAGCCAATCGGCATCAAGCTTATCCTTATGTCGGTGATGCAGCATCTAATTCTGTCCAGGAACGGGAAGTGATCGATATGAAACGCGGTGGATATAATGCCGTTCGGGCAGCACATTATCCACACGACCCTGCATTTTTGGAAGCTTGCGACCGCCATGGGCTCTTGGTTGTCGAATGTGTACCGGGATGGCAATATTTTAATAAGGCTCCCGAATTTGCAGATCGTTTGGAAGCCATCACGCGTAGTATGATCCGCCGTGACCGAAATCGACCTTCTGTTGTTCTTTGGGAGACCGCATTAAATGAAACCAGTTACCCCCTGTCGGTGGTGAAGCGCATTGCGGAAGCTGCACATGCTGAATACCCTGGTGATCAGTTTTATACTGCCGGTGATTATTTTAGTCACGAAGAAACAGAACCTTATTATGATGTTTTCTACAAACAGGTTTCCAAATACCCCAAAAATGGCAATGTGATGAGTAATTATCTGGAGGACCAAATCGCAGTCAAACCCTTATTGACAAGGGAATGGGGTGATGGTGTAGGGGAAAAGCCAAGGGTGAGTATGACTGAAAATGAATATGAACAAATGCGGCAGGGGCGTAGCCGATTACATCAACTGAATGGAAATGGCTATTTCGATTGGTGTATGTTGGATGCCAACCCACGTATGGGTGGGCACTTTATGTGGAGTTATAACGATTATACTCGTGGTGCCGAAGAAGAGACTATGTATTCCGGTGTGGTTGATGTAAACCGATATCCTAAGTTTGCTTTTTACATGATGCAAAGTATGCGTCCTTATCAGCTGGTTCAAAAGGGGATTTTCAAAGGCCCCATGGTATTTATAGCCTCCTATAATTCGCCAGAAAAACTGAAAACATCAAGTACGGAGATTACGGTGTACTCAAATTGTGAAGCTGTCGAACTCTATCGGAATGGAAAACTTATCGGACGGCAAACCCGTGATGAACGAGCCAAGGCCTACCCGTACATCGTGGAAAAAGGCGGAAGTCCAAGTTTTGTTTTCGATGCAGGTGGCTATGAAGCCGGAGAATTGAAGGCATTAGCCTATGTAAAAGGAAAAGTGGTGGCGCAACATGCGGTGCAAACAGCCGGTGCCGCGCATCATATTGAAGTCCTGCTACCGGAATATGGCATTCAGCCAGTTGCGGATGGGTCAGATATGATTCCGGTATATTTTAAAATCTGTGACAAACAGGGGAATCTGCTGCATGATGCACAGACAGCGATCCGTATTCAGGTGGCAGGTGAAGGACACTTAATCGGGGATGGTTCGGCGCGTATCGCAGTGAACCCACAGGTCGTAGAAGGCGGTATTGGATTTGCTTTTGTGCGTACCAGCAAAAAAAGTGGGACAATTCATATCAGCGCATCAGCTGCAGGCTTGGAAAGTGGAAGTAAAGCTATCAGATCGATCCGGCCTGTATCCAACGAAATCCCTGATGGTGATCACGCGGTCTTTCGCGGAAATGAAGAAGATCATGCGGTTATTAAACCCACGAAATGGGATAAAGAACTGTTGGCCCGACCAAAAATAAAATTCAAAAAGGTAACAGCAACGTCAGCACATCCTGATTTTCCGGTCACTCAGGTGACCGACGGCGACGACTATTCGTGGTGGATTGCGGATCAGGATAAATTCCCTCAGATTGTCACCTTTGAATTGGATCAAGCAACCAAGGTGGTCGGTACTCGTGTACGTTTGCAAAAAGATAGCTCGAAATATCGCTATAAAGTTGAAGGGTCGTTAGATGGAACGACATGGGAAGAATTGTATGAAAAAGAATGTACGGGATGGGATTTTAAACCGGTCAAATTGGATAAGGTGTTAAAATTCATACGGGTCAGTATTTTGGAGGTCTCCGAAGGACGGGCGGGATTGGCTGAAGTGACCCTATTTCAATAATTAATAACAAGGAATTAAAAATAAATATGAATACGATTATAACGAAGCGCTATGGTAAGTCATCCACAAAGTTGGGGCTTGCTTTGGCTTTGACACTGTCACTCTTTGGACAGGCGTCGGCACAGCAGGTTTGGAGTCCTGACAATGGCAATGGTACATTCACTAATCCGTTGTTTTGGGGCGATTGGCCCGATCCTGATGTGATTCGTGTAGGGGATGATTTTTATATGATCTCGACAAGTATGCACTATGTGCCAGGAGCTCCAATAGTGAAGTCGAAGGATTTGGTCAACTGGGAAATGGTAGGCTATGCTTTGGATCACTATACCGAAGATCCGCGCTACAATATGGAAGGCGGTACATTGTATTTGAATGGTTCATGGGCGGCCACATTGAAGCATCATAATGGGAAATTCTATGCTGGATTCTGTACGCCATATGGTTGGGGACGTGAAAAAGGAAATTTTTCTATCTGCGAAGCAGACAAGCCTGAGGGGCCTTGGAAGCGGACAATTTTCCACGAGTACCTGTATGACCCGGGTTTGTTCTTTGATGACAATGGTAAAGTCTATGTCGTACATGGTCAAGGTACATTATATTTAACAGAGTTGAATGCGGATGTTAAATCGGTCAAGAGTGATAAAGTCAAAATTTGGCAGGGCAGCTTCAAGAATGCGAACGAACTCGGCGGACATTTTGGAATGGAAGGAGCGCATATGTACAAGATTAACGGCAAGTACTATATCACTTGTCCGGCAGGTGGAACACAGGGCTGGCAGATCTGCTTGCGCTCAGACAATATCTATGGGCCCTATGAGCATAAATTGATTCTCAATGATAACAGTTCTTATCCTGACAACGGTCTACATCAGGGTGGTATGGTACAGCTGAAAAATGGGGACTGGTGGTTTATTATTATGCAGGATCGTGGAGCAATAGGTCGGGTCCCTCATCTTTTACCTGTAAAATGGGAGGATGGATGGCCTATGCTGGGAACTGGCAATAAGGACGTGATTACCTACAAAAAGCCCAATGTCGGAAAGACTTACCCGATAAAAACCCCGGCTACGACTGATGAGTTTAATGGGACAAAACTGGGATTGCAATGGCAATGGAATCATAACCCTGACAATAGCAAATGGTCGCTTCAAGAACGTAAGGGATATTTGCGCTTGCATGCTTCCCGTGCGGATTCTTTAAAGACGGCCCGTAATACCTTAACACAGCGGGTGCAGGGACCAAGTTCAGAAGGTACTGTCGAAATCGATCTGAAGGGATTGAAAAATGGCAACGTGGCTGGCTTTGGCGTCTTTGAATTCCCGTATGCTTTTGTGGCTGTGGAGCAGGTCAATGGCAAACGGAAAATTATCATGAGCAATGATGACAAGATTATCGAAAGCAAAGAAAATTTCGTTGGTGATAAACTATGGGTGCGGGCACGCGTCACTGACAGGGGAGGCATAGCGAAATTTTATTATAGTACTGACGGTGATAATTTTTATGTCATTGGAAATGATTTAACGATGCAACTAGGCTTACCTTGGACAGCAAACCGTTTTGCATTATTCAATTATAGCAAAACATCGGAAGGGGTAGACGGTTTTGCTGACTTTAATTGGTTTAGGTTCACCAATAAGTAAAGCGATGCTGACGAAAAATTAGGCATGCAGTTCTTGCGTAAAGAACGGGTATTTGAGATGTGAAGAAGGGTTTAATTTTAATGTTAGAAATTAATGAAATATTATCATAAGATAGTTGGAATAATGCTGTGCTGTGTTATATCGCAGAGATCGTTATATGGGCAGAAACAGTCTTCTTATAAGGAAATACATGTAAGCCAGGAAGGGAGTGATATCAATAACGGAGCTCAATCGTCCCCCTTAAAATCGATTCAGGCTGCTTCTAAAATAGCGCAACCAGGCGATGTCATTACTGTGCACGAAGGGATTTATCGTGAGTGTGTATCACCGCCACGTGGTGGCGAATCAGCTCAAAAAATGATTCGGTATCAGGCTGCTGCTGGTGAGCGAGTGGAGATCAAAGGTTCGGAGGTGATCAAGGGATGGAAGCATATCGATCGAAATACTTGGATGGTGAGCATTCCGAATGCTTTCTTTGGCACATTTAATCCATACGCAGATACAATTCATGGTGATTGGCTTGAGCGGGGAAAATGGTGTCATACAGGAGAAGTCTACTTGAACAATATTCCGCTCCGAGAGTCCGAAACTTTAGAAAATATGCTGCTGGCGAAAGCTGATAAAGCGCTTTGGTTTGCAAAAGTAGATGAAAAAGAAACCCGGATTTGGGCGAATTTTATAGTGGCCAATCCCAATGAAAATACGGTTGAGATTAATGTACGTCAGGCTGTTTTTTACCCTGAAAAGCCTTATATCAATTACATTCATGTAAAGGGATTTATGATGAGCCATGCCGCTACACCTTGGGCGCCACCAACTGCTGAACAGATTGGTTTACTCGGTACACATTGGAGTAAAGGTTGGTTAATAGAAGATAATACCATAAGTCATTCAAAGTGCGTCGGGATAACCTTGGGAAAATATGGGGACGCATGGGATAACAAATCGGAGTCTGCAGAAGCTTTTGTCAAAACGACCGAACGTGCACTGGAAAATAATTGGAATCGTGACCATATCGGTAGTCATATTGTCAGGAACAATCGGATTTCATTTTGCGGGCAGGCAGGTATTGCGGGAAGTTTAGGGGCTATTTATAGCGTCATTGCGGACAATATCATTAGTGATATCGGCTTAAATCAACAATTTTGGGGCTATGAAGTTGCTGGATTAAAACTACATGCACCTGTGGATGTTGTGATTCGTCACAATCATATTTATCGTACCGAAGGGGGGATATGGCTGGATTGGATGACTCAGGGAACGCGGATCACAAATAATTTATTGCATGACAACAAGGTACAGGATTTCTCTCTGGAGGTAAATCATGGCCCCGTCTTGGTCGATAATAATTTATTTCTATCCGAAGAATTAGCACAAGTGAAGCTTTCACAGGGAATCGCTTTTATCAATAATCTGATCGCATGGAAGATCTGGCCAACAGGAAAAGTAGATGAACGCAAAACACCGTATTTAACTCCTCACAGCACAGAAATTGCGGGGCTTCATGATTGTCCTTGCGGCGATGTTTCATATTATAACAATCTATTTACTCGGGCAGATCTTACTGTGTACGATGAATGTCCATTAACCGTCAAGATGAAAGGAAACTTATTTTTGGCAGGAGCAGCTCCTGCAAAATCGGAGGTAGAACCTCAGGTTGATCCCGTTTCGGATACAAATATCAAAGTAGTCGAAGAGGCAGATGGGTGGTATCTATATATGAATGTTTCATCAGATTGGAAAACGAATAAAAATAGAATGCCGGTCTTTGCTCAGGAACTTGGGAACGCTGCTATTCCCCAGCAAAGAATTGCTAGTGCAGCCGAAGCCCTAAAATCATTCAACATAGACTACTTCGGAAATACAAGGAAAAATAAACATCATTATCCTGGGCCAATTGAGTTTCGCAAAAATGGTATGCAAAAGATCAAAGTGTATTGAATCTCAAACAATCCATCAGCTTAGTTATACATGCTGGCTGTTTGGATCGTATTCGGACGCTGTTCGTACCATGTTCGCCGATTGACTTAATATGATATCAATATTGACCTGTCCCTGACCAGAAAAGGTCTGGTCAGGGACAGGTCAATAGTTGATCGGAATCTGGTCAACATCTGGTGGTGATCCGAAGCAGGTTCCTAGCTGTTCCGAACAGAACCCAGTGTTAGTACTCCAGATTAGTATTCAACATGGTAATCCTTTTTGAATGCTTGTCCTGACCAGGCTTTCTTTGCTGTCCAATCTGCAGGAGGATTGGCCCAAAAAGGATCGTCTGCAGGTAAGCCTAAAGGGAGAAAACCTAAAGTTGCCATATACAAACTTCCTGTAGAAGTGTAGCTATCCGCAATGTCCGGTTGCGATCCACAGAAGCCCAGGACAAGCCATCCATCGCTATCAAAATTATTTTGTTGATCGTACATGCGGTGCATTACGGCCGAGACCCCACATCGTACTTGTGCCGGATCTATGTACTCAGGTAACTTGTGCATAAGAGCAACTTGACCTAAAGCTTGGAATGCTGCGGTACGATAGGTAATGGATCTTCCGAAGGGCGGGTAGCTGCCGTCTGGTGCGATGAATCTTTCCGAAAATTCTGCGTACCTGACCATACGTTTCACCGCAAGATCATAATCCTCTTGTCTTACTTTTTTGGACTTCGTTAATATTTGGAAAAAGTCTACGAGCATGGGATGGATAACATAGGAATTATAATAATCCATACTAAAGCTTGGACCATCGCTATACCAACCATCTCCTTGGTACCATTCCAAGATTTTTCGTTTGGCAAACTCGACGCGAACAGGATCGGCTTGTTCGCCAATGGTGGAAAGGAAAGCTTCATTGATACCTGCAAATAACAACCAATTGTTGTACGCTCCTGTACGCGTGCGAAGTGCTTTGAACTCCTCTCTGATACGTTGTTTGGTTATATCATCCAAAGGTTCCCAGAGTGCTTTTGGTGCGCGGAGAAAAGCTTGCGCCATATAAGCTGCGTCAACAATGGGTTGGCTTTCGGTTCTAAAATTGAGGTAATCTGGGTTTTGTGGATCTACCGCATTACGGATACCGATTAATAGTGCATCGCGGAGCTTTTTGCGCAATTTCGACTCATCGCTACTGTCATCAGGTAGTGCCAACCAGGGGGCGACCCCGGCCATTGTACGTCCGACAGCTTCCAGATAGGTGACTTTCTTGTAAAAATCAGGCTTATTACCAGGCGGCACTTCCACAGGCATGTGCTGTTTAAGGGTTCCGTTGGCTAAATGAAGAATCACCGGTGAGGCCATCTTATAAAGCAAATTGGACCAATACTGACGGTCCTGTAAACCCGAAGGGAGCTGTTCCTTGATTTTGGTTTTCTTTTGGGCATTGGCATTTGTCATAAGGACAATTGCCAAGAAGCAGAGACTTGTTAATTTTTTAAGGGTTATCATCTTTTTGGTTTTAATGCAAAATAACGTTTACTTCCAGGAGCTAGCTCAGTGTCAAACTTGAACACAATGTTGCGTGAGCTTTCTGTAGTTGAATACTTGATTTTCTCACCGGTGAATAAATCCTGTACACCATACTCATTTAATCGGATCTTTGTACCTTTTTCTTTTCGCAGGTTAATTTCAACCTGCCTTGTCACCGTCTTAGGGGTTGGATTATAGACAACATGTGTTGTACCGTTGTTGTCAAACTGGGCAAGCATTTTCAACATTTCGGTTCCGAATAACAAAAAAGCACCGACACCATAAACATCTGTTCCATCGTAACTAACCTGGTCTGGTGCGGCACCTTGGGGTTGAACATAACCTAACTTGCCGTCCGAGTGGACGGAAGAACGCATGGCATCCCAAGCTTTGGTCACTACAGGCTGATATTTCGGAAAAGACAATAGCCCTTCATTGATTCCCCACGTCAAGGCATAGCCAATAAAGCCTGTACCACTTGTTTCCTTCATTGGAAAGCTTTCAGGATCAAGCAGACTCGCGTGCCAACTACCGTCCTTATATTGTATAGCCGCTAGCTTATCTGCCATTTCGATGAAGAGTCTTTTGAGCTGCTCATAGGCTGGATGATGTTTGGGGGTAGCCGAAATCAAACGAGCTAAACCTGCAATAACCCAACCATTTCCTCGGCTCCAAAAGACTTTCGCGCCATTTTTTTCTCGCCTATTGAAGTAGCGACTGTCTCGATAAAAGAGTCTTTCATCTTTATCGTAGAGGAAGGTCGTGGACTTCCACCATAATGCTATAGATTTGTTAAGGTAATTCGGATTGCCGGTCGCCTCGGTCAGATAGCCCAGTCCCGGGGGCCCCATAAACAAGGCGTCACACCATGCCCATTCCCGGGTGTAGATGTTGTTTTTCCATGCTAAGGATTCATTATGGGGAATAGAAACCAGGGTGTCGGCCAGGGATTTAAAATCCTGGATATACCGCTCATCCCTAAAAATTTCATATAATTGGGTATAAAGCTGGCCTACGCAGTAATCATCTGCAAAATGGCGATACTTACCGATTTGCCATTTGTTCATTTCACCCACCTCCTTTAGTTTATCGTAGTAGATGACATTATTGGCGTATTGTGCCCAGGCAAACATACCAGTATACATGGCGCCACTCGTCCAATCTTTTCGGTGATTTTTCCAACCTACCGTTTCCAACTCATGCCACTGCCAATCGGCGACCTTCTTTAATAAGGAAAATGTTGAATCCATCCGAACTTCTTGGGCCTTGCTACCGGAAAAGACAGCACAAGAAAACAGAAGTGTAAATAATAAGGAACACTTATTCATAATTTTTACTAATTGTATCGAACGTTATATCGATTTTTTATTGGCGTAAAATTGGAGATAATGATTGAATAAGAAGGTAGAAAATACCGTCAATGATGGGAGAATTTTACTTTTTGATCGCTACCTATTGGGATTTAACGTTATTTTTAATGACGATTCCAATTATACAGCAATGAAGAGTATTAAAGTGGCATTGGTGTTGCTCACATTCATGTTTTTTTCTTTATACCATTTAGGGGCACAACCTATGCATTTTAATTCGTTAAATGTAAGGGATGGATTATCCCAAAGTGGAGTTCTGGATGTAATACAGGATCAGGAAGGCTTTATGTGGTTCGCTACGCGTCATGGTTTAAACCGATACGATGGTCTTCGATTCAAAATTTATACTCAAAATGCGAACCCTTCAAGTATTTCAGGAGATTATATCAATGCCATCACAATAGACCGTAAAGGGAGGCTATGGATCGGTACAAATCATGGTCTGGATCTTTATGATAAAGAACGGGACTGTTTTTTTCATATTCGTTTTAGTCAAAACAATAGTAAAGACGGGCGCCCCGATGTTCTTCGTCTAATGGAAGATGATAAAGCTAATCTTTGGATAGGAACAGATAACGGACTCTATATACTTAATTTGTCTCACCTAAAAAATCCGATTCAACCATTCTCAAAATTTCATCGATCTGCTCATCTTGTAGGTAAAGATATTTGGGCCCTTTACCAGGATACTAAGGGGATTATTTGGGTTAGCTCTGAAAAAGGATTAAGTAAAATAAACTACTTAGGGAATAAATTGGAGTTTGCTGATAAACCTTCCTCGTTGGATAATGACCTTAGTACGGTAAGATCAATTGTGGAAGATGATTTGGGTAATATTTGGTTTGGAACCGAGTCGAAAGGGCTATTTTGTTTCAATCCCTTAAACAATCAGTTGGTCAATTTTCAAAAAGAGTCCGGAAATGTCAATTCCTTGATTCATAATTCTGTAAGAAAAGTTATCCGATACGGAGCGCATCAACTCGCCGTTGGAACACAAGGAGGATTAAGTCTCCTGAATGTCAATAGTAAAGAATTTCGAAATTTTGAACATGTCCCGCAGAACAAAAGTACGCTGAGTCAAAATTCAGTTTATTCGCTTTATGAAGATAGACAAGGACTACTTTGGATCGGGACCTACTATGGCGGTGTGAATATATTTAATGTCGGCAGGACAGTATTTCACGATTTATTGCGCGAGTATCCCGCATTATTAGCACGGCATCAGGTCATTCGGGCCATCAACAGTGATCCTTATGGGAATTTGTGGATAGGCTCGGAAGGTGGGGGTGTGAGTAAACTAAATACGATAACACATCAAGTGACCCACTATCATTTTGCAAATAAATCGCTTGAGTTCAATAATTTCGTTAAGACTATTTTTATTGATTCACAGCGTAATGTATGGATTGGAACAAGTGGAGGCGGACTAAAATTCATCAAAAGGGGAACTGATGTGCCACTAACTTACAATCTGGGTTTAGATAGCTATAAAACGAAGCGTTCGGCGATCATGGCTATATATGAAGGCCGGAATGGGCTTTTTTGGATCGGTGGACTTGGTTATAATCGAATTTATAAGATGGGTGGTTCGGAACCGATTGATGTGACACCTAAAAAGATTGAAACAGCTTTTAGAAATGAAACCATTATATCTATTAAAGAAAGTGCAAATCAAAAAATATGGATACTGACCGAAAAGAAGCTCTACAGTTATGAACCAATTCGTGACCATCTCGAGAAGATTTTAGAAGATAGCACTGGATTTACCTGTCTTTTGGAAGATCATTCCGGAATAGTATGGTTGGGAAGTCCTTATGATGGACTAATTGGTTACAATCTTTCTGGGAAAAAAATCTATCGATTGAACAAAGAAAACGGATTGTCAAATAATAGTGTCGTTGGATTGTGTGAGGATAAACAGCGAAATTTATGGATTTCGACGCGGTCAGGACTGAATAGGCTGAATACTAATCGCCATGGGTTGCGAAGCTTTAGGGACATTGAAGGTATTCAAAGTGAAGAATTCAATTATTCTGCAATTCATATACTAGACGGAAAAATGTATCTCGGCAGCTTAGATGGATTGGCCTATTTTGAACCAGAAAAATTAATCGAAAATTCAACAGCGGGAAAGATAGTATTCACAGGGATTCGATTGGCGAATGGTATTCTAGAAGAACCCAGAGGTAAAAACAAGAAAAATATAACATTTACAGCGCAACAGAATATTTTCACGATTGAGTTTTCTCTTATAAATTTTATTAGATCAAACCAAAATCGATATGCTTATAAGTTGGAGGGAATAGGGGAAGATTGGACGAATGTCGATGATGGACAGGCAACATTTACGAACCTGCCCGCAGGTAAATATCGGCTTCTCGTAAAGGGACAAAACAACGCTGGCGTTTGGAGTGCTGTCAATTCAATTGATTTTGAGGTTTTACCACCAATTTGGCGAACATGGTGGGCTTATTTATGTTACGCACTTGTTTTGGGGAGTATTGTCTTTATGGTAATTCGTTATATATATGTGCAACAATTACGACAGAAAGAACAGGAGCTGCAACAGTTTAAATTGAACTTCTTTACCAATATCTCGCATGAGATCAGATCTCACCTGACGATGATCATGGTTCCTATTGAAAATGCTATCTTACTGGCTAAAGGCAACCGAAATCTAGCCGATAATCTAGCAATGGCAAAAGATAATGCTACACGTTTATTGCGTTTGGTCAACGAATTGATGGACTTCCGAAAAGCTGAGTCGAAACATTTGACGCTAAATAAAACCAATGTGTCGCTCGCAGCATATTTAGAGCCAATTGTAAGGCCATTTGAACAAATAGCCAAAGATCGGGGTCTATTGTTTTATTATAATAACTTAGCGAATGATATTGTGGTTGGCTTGGATCCCTTCCAATTTGAAAAAGTATTGTTCAATCTATTGAGCAATGCACTGAAATATACGAGCCCAGGCGAGAAAATAACGTTTGAATTGGAGCAAAAAGCTAATCGATTGCTTGTCACTGTTAGGAATAAAGGCAAGGGTATAAATCCTGATCATTTTGAAAAGATCTTTGAAAACTATTTTCAAATTGAAAAAAAAGATCAGGAAACTGGATATGGAATTGGCCTGGCCTTGAGTCGTCATATTGTATTACTGCATCATGGTGAGATAGGCGTGAAAAGTAAGGATGGGATGACTGCCTTTACGGTTAGCATTCCCTGTGTTCAAGTAGGTGAATCGATACCAGATACAAACGTATCACCACATGTGGTAAATCCAACCCCGGAGATTGGGCTCGGGCTTGAAGAGCAGCTGATGGACAATAGAGCTAAAATATTGATCGTTGAAGACAATCCCTCCTTATTGTCTTTGTTATGCAGTCTGTTGAAAGAAAGTTATGAAGTATCAACGGCAGAAGATGGTTTGGAAGGGTTGGAAAAGGCGCGTAGTATAATTCCTGATTTGGTGGTGAGTGATATCATGATGCCAAAGCAAAACGGAATCGAGCTTTGCGAACTCTTGAAAAAAGATGAATTAACGAGTCACATTCCCGTGATATTGTTGACGGCGATGACATCAGAGGGTGACCAAATTACTGGACTTAAAAGCCGTGCAGATGCTTATATCACTAAGCCATATAATCGTGAAATTCTGCTGTTGCAAATTAGCAATTTATTGGAATCACGTTATTTAAGCCAATTAAAGTACAGACAGGAGTTTGTGGTTGGACCACGCCATATTGTAGTCAATGCAGTGGATGAAGAGTTCCTGACCAAATTTATTTCGACCATTGAAACCGGTCTAGCTACTGGACAATTTGATGTTGAACATCTTGCTGAGAAAATGGCGATGAGTCAGTCAGCCCTCTACCGCAAAGTTAGGGCATTAACAGGAATGACAATCAATGAATTTTCTAAAAAAGTTCGACTAAAAAGAGCTGCATTTTTACTTGAACAAAGGGCATATACGATTTCGGAAATAGCCTTGATGGTAGGTTTTATGGATAGTAAATATTTTGCGAAAGAGTTCAAAAAAGAATTTGGTGTTTTACCTTCACAATATCAAGGATAACATACGGTATTTAAATAAAATAATCCAGTAATAAGATGAAGTATATTTTTTTTCTTTTAAGCCTTATTGTTTATGGACTGCAGGCCAATGCACAGCAAGCTTTGGAAACGGTAGATTACGTGCAACCGCTTGCAGGTACGCAGACAAGTCGTTGGTTTTTTTTCAACACGGCAACCCGTCCTTTTGGCTTAGTAAACTTATCGCCAGATACCCGCACAGGTGGGGACTGGAACAACGGGTATTTATACGATGATAACAAAATCAGATGTTTTAGTCATATTCATGGCTGGCAGCTTTATGGGCTAGCTGTACTTCCTTTTACGGGCACGCCAAAAGGTGAATTGGGCATGGATGTTTACCAGTCTCAATTCAGTCATCAAGATGAAATTGCAAAAGCGGGCTATTATGCTGTAAAGCTTAAGACCTACGGAATTCAGGCAGAACTCACTTCATCCACCCGTGTTGGGATGCATCGGTATCTTTTTCCAAAAGACTCGATACGTGGTGTCTACTTTGACCTTGGAGCTACTTTAATGGACAAAATTCAAACGGCAGAATTACATAAGGTAAATGATTACGAGATAGCAGGAACAGTAACCATGGCCAGTACCATGCGTAGACCTAAACCATTTACAGTTTATTTTGTGGCCCAATTTTCCGATAAAATCGATTATTTGGGAAAGTGGCAAAATAAAGTTAAAATCAACATCCCCAAAGATTCAATTGCTGGAAGTAATATTGGCGCCTGGTTGAATTTTGAGCCCTCTGAAAAGCCCCTGTTAATGAAGGTCGCACTCTCTTATACGAATGAAAATGGAGCAAGGTTAAATATGAAAACTGAGGTGCCACATTGGGATTTTGATCAAGTAATTGCCGAATCGCGGCGTGAATGGAATGGTTTATTGAATAGAATAGAAATAAAGACGCAAGATATACAGGCCAAGCAACGTTTTTACACTGACCTATGGCATGCCTTATTGGGACGTCGTACAATAAGCGATGTCGATGGCTCCTATTGCGATAATACAGGTTTAACATCGCGGATAAAACAAACGAGGTTGAACATACATGGTAAGCCTTATGCACATTATAATTTCGATGGACTATGGGGAGCGCATTGGTCTTTGTCTCAACTTTGGGGACTAGCCTATCCGGAGATTGTTGACGGATTCTGTAACACGATGTTGGATATGTATCAAAATGGAGGGTTGATCCCCAGAGGGCCATCAGGCGGTAATTATACTTTTGTAATGATTGGAGATCCTGCAGCACCATTTTTTGTGTCGGCCTATCATTACAAAATACGCAATTGGGATATCAATCTAGCCTGGGAAGGTTTGAAAAAGAATGCTTTTTTAGGCGGTATACGCGACCATGCAGGTTATGAACATAATCGGAACAATCCTTTAGGAGGGGGAATGACCTATTATCTTAAAAACGGTTATGTACCGGAAGATATTGCAGGTGATGGGATGCACAAAGATGGCGCATCCATGACGATGGAATATGCCTACCAGGATTGGTGTCTCGGGCAGATGGCGTTATCCTTGGCTAAAAAACAAGAGGCAAAAGAATTCCTGAAACGCGGAGAGAATTACAAAAATCTATGGGATAGTAGTTTTAGACTGATTCGACCACGTCAGATCGATGGTACCTGGTTAAAGGATTTTGAACCAATAGGTACAAATAAGGAATTTGCGACCAAAGGTTTTTGCGAATCTAACAGTATGATCTATTCCTATTACGTGCCGCAGGACCCCTGGGAACTCATTCGACTTAGTGGGGGCGACCAGGCATTCAGTGATCGTTTGAATGATCAATTTGTTAAGGGCGCAGCGTCCAATTATGTTGTTCCACATGGTTTGCATGGAACAGCTTGGATAGATTTTGAGAATCAGCCTGCAGTAGGCATGCCCTGGTTGTTCAGTTATGCCAATAGACCTTGGCTGACACAGAAATGGGTGCATGCGATTAAAGAGACCTTGTTCACATCGGTAAGTCCACAAGATGGCTATCATGGCGATGAAGACCAGGGGCAATTTGGCTCGGTTGGCGCTTTAATGGCCATGGGACTTTTTGATTTCCAAGGTGGAGCTGCTCAACAGCCTACCTGGCAGATTACAGCACCGATATTTGAACGTATAACGATTCACCTAAATCCAGATTATTATCCAGGTAAGACTTTCGAAATTAAAACCGTTCGTAAAACGGCGAAGGCTCCCTATATCAAGTCGGCGAAACTAAATGGTAAGAATTGGATCAGTGCCTGGTTTGATCATGAAGTACTGACAAAGGGGGGAGCGTTGGTTTTGGAATTGGATGATGAGCCTAATAAACAATGGGGCATCGACCGTAAACCGGAATAATCGTATAGCATCAGATTTGTACATTTACTTTAATGGCGAATAAATCCATAAAATAGCAACAAGATATTCTTAAAAATAATCTTTAAATAGACAATGAACCCTATAAAATCTAAAAAACATTCCATGCGCAAACGGAAGACATTTTTTGTTTTCATGCTTCAAATGATCTTGGGACTACAGTATATGGCTTTCGCCCAACCTAAAAACGCTACTGTCGCACCCCACAATTTTCAACTGGGAAACAAAACTTTTCTATTGGATGGAAAGCCCTTTTTGATTAAGGCAGCCGAATTGCATTATACCCGTATTCCGCGAGCTTATTGGGAGCATCGCATCGAAATGTGTAAGGCTTTAGGTATGAATACGATTTGCTTGTATGCATTTTGGAACATACATGAGCAACGGCCTGATCAATTTGATTTTTCGGGACAAAATGATATTGCTGCCTTTTGCCGCTTGGCGCAAAAGCATGGCATGTATATTATCCTGCGTCCTGGTCCCTATGTGTGTGCCGAGTGGGAGATGGGTGGATTACCGTGGTGGTTACTGAAGAAAAAGGATATCAAGTTGAGGACTCAAGATCCTTATTTTCTTCAACGTACTTCCATTTTCTTGCATAAGATTGGCGAGGAATTGGCGGATCTGCAGATTGATCGTGGTGGAAATATCATTTTGGTACAGGTGGAAAATGAATATGGTGCTTTTAATACTGATAAAGCCTATATCACTTCCATTAGGGATATTGTTAAAGATGCTGGTTTTTCTTCCGTTCCTTTATTTCAATGTGACTGGTCATCTACTTTTCAAAACAATGCATTGGATGGCTTGCTATGGACTGTCAATTTTGGTACAGGTGCAAATATTAAAGAACAGTTTGTTGCATTAGAAAAGGCCGCTCCAACCCAACCGCTGATGTGCAGTGAATTTTGGAGCGGATGGTTTGATAATTGGGGCCGTAAGCATGAAACTCGAAATGCAAAAACGATGATTCAAGGTATTGAAGAAATGTTGGATAACCATATTTCGTTTAGTTTGTATATGACCCATGGTGGGACAACTTTCGGACATTGGGGTGGAGCGAACAGTCCGGCCTATTCACCCATGTGTACCTCCTATGATTACGATGCTCCGATAAGTGAGGCTGGTTGGGTAACACCAAAATATACTGAACTTCGCACGCTGCTAGGTCGTTATTCCGATGACAAAAAAGAACTTCCAGCTGTTCCTGATCAGATTTCTACTATCCGTATTCCTGCATTCAAATTAGTTGAGTCAGCGTTACTTTTTGACAATCTGCCTCGTCCTCATGTGTCCAATGATATTAAACCCATGGAGTTTTTTGATCAGGGGTGGGGAACAATCTTGTACCGGTCATCATTGCCTGTCATTACGGGAGAATCTTCACTTGAAATAAATGAAGTACATGACTGGGCGCAGGTATTTTTGGATGGCCAGCTGATTGGGACTCTCGATCGTCGTAAGGGAGAAAATACCGTAAAACTTCCAAGAACAGAAAAGACCTCCCGGCTGGATATTCTGGTTGAGGCAATGGGACGTGTTAATTTTGGAGACGCAATTTATGATCGGAAAGGTGTTACCGAAAAAGTAGAATTAATTACAGTCAAGGGGCGCCAGGAGATTAAAAATTGGAATGTTTATTCATTCCCTCCTGATTATGATTTCGTAAAGAAAAAGAACTATACTAAAAATAAAACCGGCAATGTTCAGTCTCCAGCTTATTATAAAGGGAGTTTTACACTTGAAAAGGCTGGTGATGTGTTTATTGATATGGAACATTGGGGAAAAGGCATGGTATGGGTGAATGGGCATTCGATTGGCCGGTTTTGGGAAATAGGCCCGCAGCAGACTTTGTACATGCCGGGTTGTTGGCTGAAAAAAGGGAAGAATGAAATTATCGTATTCGATTTGAAAGGTACAAAATCACCTATTATACAAGGACTGGATCAACCGATCTTGGATCAGCTTCATCTTTTGGAATCAAATTTACATCGCAAGAATGATGAGCGGTTGGATCTTAGTGGAGCGCAGGCGATCTATAGTGGTCAGGCGGAATCGGGAAATGGCTGGAAAATGATCCGTTTTCCACAATCGGCCAAAGGACGTTATGTCTGTCTTGAATTGCTTTCCGGTCAGCAAGAAAAAAGTGCTTTGGCAATTGCCGAACTTAATCTGACTGGGGCAGATGGCCATGATATCTCGCGAGAAAATTGGAAAGTCCTCTATGCCGATAGTGAGGAAATAAAAGATGGAAACTATACGGCTGATAAAGTTTTTGATCTGCAGGAGTCTACCTATTGGAAGACAAGGAAAGCGGATGCTTACCCACATCAGATTGTCATTGATCTTGGGGCGGTAAAGTCCATCGCCGGAATCCGTGTATTACCGAGAATGGAAAAGGATGCACCTGGCTGGTTTAAAGATTTTAAAGTCTATGTTGGGGAATTGCCTTTTAAAATAGCGAAATAATACCGTCTATAAAAAGATGTTTTAAATGACCTGAAAAAATATGTTGTTGTTGAAAGTGACTAGGGCTGAGGTGTTTTGAGTCGTCTTAATAACCAAAGAAGATATCGCTATGAATTTTCTTTTTTTGGGTGATGCAAGCCAATATGTTAAAACTAAAATAACAATTATAAAATTAGATGAATAGAAGAGATTTTTTGGACAAAACTGTGAAAGCCGGATTGGTTTTTAGCATTGTTCCCCGATCCGTATTAGGGG
The DNA here is from genome assembly GCF_039511225.1 of Sphingobacterium multivorum. Classification (NCBI taxonomy): domain Bacteria; kingdom Pseudomonadati; phylum Bacteroidota; class Sphingobacteriia; order Sphingobacteriales; family Sphingobacteriaceae; genus Sphingobacterium; species Sphingobacterium multivorum. The sequence continues at coordinate 4,100,074 of NZ_CP154261.1, read as the reverse complement.
GCACAGGTTATCTGTCACCGAGTGACCGAATTAATTTGGGATTTATTGGTGTTGGTAAGCAATCCTATTGGTTGATGGAAAGCTTATCGAAATGTAAAGAAGTTGCTATTCATGTAGCCAGTGATGTGTACGAACAGAAATTAAATAATTTTATTGCTGAAACAAATAAAGTACAGGCAAACTTGGGAAAGCCATCGGTAGATATCAAAGGTTATGGGTTGTATAGAGAGCTTTTGGAGCGCAGTGACATTGATGCGGTCGTTATCGCAAGTCCAGATCATTGGCACGCGCAAATGGCTGTTGATGCTGCCAAAGCGGGTAAAGATATCTATTGTGAGAAGCCCTTGGCATCGACCATTGCGGAAGGAAGGGCAATGGTCGATGCGGCAAGAAAGTATAAACGTGTTTTTCAAACAGGGAGCATGCAACGTTCTTCATTTAATTTCAGACAAGCCGTTGAGCTGGTACGAAATGGACTTATTGGTGTAGTAAAGGAAGTCAATGTGTCTATTGGAGGACCTGTCAAACAATGTGATCTACCGACAATGCCTATACCGGCTGGGCTTAATTGGGATCAATGGGTAGGACCTTCACTATACAGAGGGTACAACCCGGTATTGGCACCCAGTCTAACTGATGAAGATTGGGCCGGCTGGAGGTGGTATCGTGATTTCGGCGGCGGCTATATATGTGATTGGGGAGCTCATATGTTTGATATTGTACAATGGGCTTTGGATATGGACAATAGTGGGCCTGTATTGTTCACACCTCCCAAAGATCCAACAGCAACACATGGTCTTTCGTTTGTGTACAAGAATGGCATAAAAGTTAACCATGTCCTTTGGGGAGAGCATAATGCGATTCAATTTATAGGAACTAAGGGTAAAATCGAAGTTAGCCGTTCATTTATCCGTACGAATCCGGAAAATTTGGCCAGCCTAAAAATGACACAACAAGATAAACGTGTCTATTTTAGTGATAATCACTATCAGGACTGGATCGATGCAATCAAAAAACGTTCAAAACCAATTTGCGATGTAGAGATAGGGCATCGCACCAGTTCAGTTTGCAATGCTGTTAATATTGCTTATGAATTGCAGCATGAATTGAAATGGGATCCCAAGAAAGAGGAATTTGACCATGGTTATGCTAATATGATGCGAAGCAGACCATATCGGGGGCAATGGGATTTTCGGGCATTTTAAGCGGATTTTGGTAATTATAGGAAATCGAAACATGAAAAGACTACTTCTGTTGGCATTCTTGTCTGTTAGCTTGTTTCAGGTGTCACAAGTAAAGGCGAACCATGTGCCTACTGGTCAGATTGACAGGGATACCGTATCGGTGCTGAAAAATAAGACGATGGCGTTGACTTACCACGATGGTACGCAGTCATTCTCAATTAAGAATCTTTCGGACAACAGGACATTTGTTACACAAATGCGACTGGCAAATAAAATAAAAGAAGTACGTGAACTGGGAATCACCGATCCGGTATTTGGCAATGGACGAGAAATGGTCGTTGCAACGATAGATGGTCAAGTATTATTTCAGCTGTTTGATAAGCAGTGATTTGTTTTTGTTAAATCGGAATTCAGAAATGAGGGGACAGTTGATCAATTTATTTCTTACCTTGGTCTCAACTTGTTATGTAACCCAGTTAAAAGGGATAATTTAATCTTAATCAATGACCTATGGAAAGCATTTACTATGATGATATCCATATTTCGGGAGGGATAAAACCAAGCTTTCCTGAACTTTATCATCAATACCACCATCGCTCATTTCTATTTGCGAAGTCTTTCGTTCATTTGGATGAAATTGCAGAAGAGATTGCTTCGGATGGTTTGATTGTGCTATGGGAAAAGATGAAGACAGAAGAAATTATTTCGCCCAAAAGCTTCCTGTTCCGCGTGATTAAAAACAAAGCATTGGATTATCTCAAACACCGTAAAGTTCATAACCGAGTCTTTATGAGTACAGATGATTGGGAAGAACGTGAGCTAGAGCTCCGTATCAGTTCCCTTGAAGGGATGGATGAGGATTATGTCCTTTCAAAGGAATTTTTTGCGCTAGTAATGCAAGCGGTTGCATTACTACCGGCCAAAACACAGGAAGTTTTCTTGAAGAGCCGTTTTGAACATTTATCAGGTAAAGAGATAGCCGATCAACTGGGAATATCCGTTAAAGGAGTAGAGTATCATATGACAAAGGCTCTCAGGGTATTATCTATTCAGCTGAAAGATTATTTTCCCCTTTTTTTATTTTTCTTTTGGAAATGACTAGGGCTAGGCAGGATTAATACGTCTTTATATACGAAAGAACTCGAATGGAATATTTATTGCAACGCTATATTGAAGGAAGAGCATCACGAGAAGAATGTGAGATCGTCTTTTTATGGATTGAAGCCGATGCATCCCATAGACAGCAATATGAATCGCTCCGGGCATTATATACTGCTTCGATTTGGTCGGAAGACGAATTGGAAAAAGAAGTCGCAATCGAAGAGTTGGCGATGCCAAAAAAATCACGTATCTACCCTTTTCTAAGGATTGCAGCTCTCTTTTTACTTTTATTCAGCGTGCTGTTATACGTAAAACATTATGTGCTTCCAGATAATGGACGTAAAGTTGATGAAAAAGAGGCTCAAGTGTTGCAGCAGGTAAAAGTGCCCGCCGGACAACGGGTGAATTTAATTCTTGCTGACGGAACACAGGTTTGGCTCAATGCCAATTCATCCTTTTCTTTTCCAGGTAATTTCTCCGGTGTTACGCGGGATATTTATTTAGATGGAGAAGCTCGGTTTATTGTTACGCACAATGAAAAACAACCTTTTATCGTACATACCAAAAGGTATGATGTCAAGGTGCTGGGAACAGATTTTAATGTAAGAGCCTATGATCGAGAATCGAAATTTGAGACGGCATTGCTAAGCGGGAAAGTCAATATATTGGATAAGAAAGGAGACGAACACCTGCTAAAACCGGGACAACGGGCTACTTCACAAGATGGTAAGTTCGCAATTGAGCCAATCGTGAATCTAGACTATTACCGCTGGAAAGATGGATTGATCTGTTTTGAAAATAAACCGATACAAGAGTTACTGAAGGATATGGAAAGTCTGTTTGGCGTTAAAATAATTAATACGAATGTGCATCTGAACAGACAAAAATATACGGGGAAATTTTGGATGGATGATGGTTTAGAACATATTTTACGTGTCTTGAGTTTGAACGGGAATTTCAACTTTCGACGCGATTATGACAAGAATGAATATACAATCCAATAATGATATGGCTTTTCAGCTAAACATATATACAGACAGGCCTTTTTACACTAAATTTATGATCAGATTTATTTTGTTTTCTTTCCTTATTTCTTGTTTTTCAATTGCCAAAAGCCAAAAATTGCGATTGGAAAGCCCAAATAAGGTTCTATCGGCCGAGGTCAATGTTGGCTCGGGTAACAATACGATCCATTTATCTTCAGCTTCCAGAGCGCTGACAGACATCAAGATCTTAAATTTTGACTGGATCGAGAATGTAGTTCAAGGTAACTGGCAAGTGATAAAGAGCGACAGGAAGACAGTGCGTCAGACATGGAAGCCACTTTTTGGTGAACGTAAAAACATCAAAGACGACTATAATCAGCTGGAGTTAAAATTACAGTCCAGTGGAAACCATAAAAAAATGCGGCTCTATGTGAGACTTTACAATGAGGGAATCGCATTAAAATATGGATTTGATAAAAGTGACTTTTCTGGATCAACCATCAAATCAGAATCTACGGCTTTCCAGTTTGATAGCGATGCTACAACCTGGGTTGCGGGAGCGGCACAAAGTGCCTATACAAAAACGACATTAAGCCAGCTGAAGGGAGAGTTTGAAAGGCCTTTGGTGGTCAATCCGGCGTCGCAATTATTTATAGCGATAGGCGAGGCAGCTTTGGTTGATTTTTCACGCATGAAGTTTACTTATAAAGCTGACCCGAAAAGTTATATTGTTCAATCTGCATTGTCTGGACCTGTCGCCCTTGATCAAGCAAGCTATGAAAGTCCGTGGCGCTACGTGATGGTTGGAAAGACAGCGGGAGAATTGGTCGAGAATAACTATTTCGTTCTCAATTTAAATAAGCCGAATGAGATAACGGATAACTCCTGGATAAAGCCAGGTAAAGTATTACGGGAAGTGACGTTAACGACAGTAGGCGGGATTGCCGCTGTTGACTTCGCCGCGCGCAACCAGATTGACTATATTGAATTTGATGCGGGATGGTATGGCCCGGAAGAGTCTAAGGCGTCAGATGCGTCTCGTGTTGATGTCGACCCCGCACGTTCCAAAGGTCCATTGGATTTACAATCGATAATTGATTATGCACGTAAGAAAAATATAGGCATTTTACTTTATGTCAATAAGAAGGCCTTGGAAACACAATTGGATCAGATCCTGCCTATTTATCAGAAATGGGGTATTAAAGGACTTAAATTTGGTTTTGTTAACGTTGGCAGCCAGGAAGCGACAGCTTGGTTACATGAAGCGATCCGTAAGGCCGCCAAATATAAATTAATGGTAGATGTACACGATGAATACCGGCCTACTGGATATTCACGGACTTTTCCCAATCTCATTACCCAAGAAGGTATCCGTGGTGACGAAGAATCACCGAGCACCGAGCAAAGTCTGATCACGATGTTTACACGTGCTATCGCGGGCGCCGGTGATTATACCAACTGCTACCATGCTATTCGCGTAAATACCAAAATGGGAGGGAAGGCTGCCCAAATGGCCAAAGCGGTGATGTTATATAGTCCATGGCAGTTTATCTATTGGTATGATCGTCCAGCAGATGCGCCACATAAGGCGGGTGGAGCCGGAGGAGAGCATGAAACGCTGATCGATGAATCTGAAAACGCAGTGGCATTCTATCGTAGCCTTCCAGTCATATGGGATGAAACTAAAGTCCTAAAATCGGCTATTGGTGAATGCGGTATTATCGCTCGTCGCTCGGGTCATCGCTGGTATATCGCTATGCTTGGAGCAAAGGTAAAACATGATATCAAAATTGATCTTTCTTTTCTTGAAACACCTAATCGTTTTAAAGCGCAGTTGTGGAGTCAAGATGAGCAGGGATTGGCTAAAAATACGGTCGATAGAACGGAATTTACGTTAAAAAACAATGCGTTCAATCTGACACTTGAACCTGATGCGGGAGCAGTATTGATCCTGGATAAAATCAAGTAAAAGCTTACAACCTTAACGATTCAAAACAGCTGTGGACTTTTTTGTTCGCAGCTGTTTTTGTTTTTTTAATTGGTTTTATACCGCTTCGATTCAATACAGTAAGGCTGGTTTTAGTATGGAATCAGCGGCGTAAAACGGATTTGAAAAAAGTACTAGGGAATTTTCAAGCCGACTCGTCTAAGCAGAAGAAAATGTTTTTTAACCAAAGGTCCTAAACTAATGATGACAATAAAAAACAGGACCAATGAAACTCAAAATTTATGAAGAATGTAAATTATCCACCATTATTTCGAAGTAGATGTGCTAAATCAAAAGCGCTTTTCGTCGCTTTGGTACTTACCTGCACAGGAGCCGTTGGCCAGACCAAGATCGTTTCTTTGACAGGAAAGCAGATCCCAATGAAAGACGCCATGAATGAAATTGAAAAGCAAACAGGCTATTTGTTTGTCTATGATAGTTCAGTCTTGGAGCTGAACCGAAAAATTTCAGTTGATATGAAGAAAGCTCGGATTGAACAGGTTCTCACCGAATTGCTCAAAGGAAGTCATCTAAAATATGTTATTGAAAACCGAAATATTATGTTGATGGGAAAGGATACCGACCTGGCAGTATCGGCCACCGGTCAGGACGGAATCCTCATAAACGGTAAGATTGTCGATAGCAAAGGGCAGCCTGTGGTGGGCGTATCTATCGCGGAGCAAGGTAAGCCTAATACGCAAAGATCAGACGATACAGGGCATTACCGTATTAAGGCTTCACCTAATGCTATTTTGGTCTTTTCCTATCTCGGCTACAAGACCATCTATAGACCGATTGATGGAAAAAATAAAATTGATGTAACCTTTGACACCGATGTAAAAGACCTGGAGGAAGTTGTTGTCGTTGGTTATGGAACGGTTAAAAAGGAAAATCTGACTGGATCTGTGGCTACGGTCAAATCAGCTGTCCTGGCCGACCGGGTGACTGCTTCGGCTGCAACTTTACTCCAAGGAGTAACACCAGGTGTTACCGTGCTGCAAAACTCTAGTTTTCCGGGTGCTGGTGCCAGTATAAAAATTAGGGAAGCGAGTACATGGCAAACATCTAATGTTGACCCTTTGATCGTTATCGACGGGATTCAGAAAAGTACCCGTGACTTTGCATTGTTGAATCCGGCTGACATTGATAATATTTCGGTATTGAAAGATGCCGCTTCATCTGCAATTTATGGAATAAAGGCTGGAAATGGCGTTATATTGGTCACGACAAAAAATGGTGTAGCGGGAAAACCCCGGATTAGCTATGGGGCAGCTTTTTCGACACGCAAGCCGACGATGTTTCCAGAGTATATGAACGCGTATGATCTTGCCAGCATTGTCAATGAAACCTATCGCGTCAAAGGATATGATTCCAGTAACCCCGCTTGGTATACCGATGATGAACTCGATTATTTCAAGACACATTCTTACCAGAATGAATGGAAAGATGCGGTTTGGATGAATAACCCAACTGATCAGGTGCATAATCTCTCCGTTGGAGGTGGCTCTGGTGACTATCGTTATTACGTTTCTGGAAGCTACCTCAAACAAAAAGGGGCTACCAATAATCACTACGATAAGTATACCATGTTGGCCAAGATGGAAGGGAAAGTTTTCGATGGATTAGATTTTTCCCTCAATATGAATGCCGCCTGGGATAAAAAAGACCGACCTTATTGGGCGTATGGTAATGACGATAATTTGCGGGGATTGATAGCACGGGCGATGGGATCAGCAGGTCCATTCCGTCCTCCATTTATTAACGGATTGCCGACAGGAAATATGGACAATACCAATATGGCGTCTTTGGCTAGAGGAGATGGAGGTACTGTATTGGCCGATGGAAATACATTTAATCCAACTTTTGAATTACGCTATAAATTCCCAACCATTACCGGGCTGACGGCGAAAGCCAGAGGTAGCTACTATATGGAAAATACTCATGGACGAACCCTGGCCTTAGCACCCTATATTTATTATTTTAAAACAAAAGGCGAGCATAACCATATTATTGGTGATGAGTTTGATTATAAGATTATCGATGCCGCTCAGACTGCCGGCGCAGGTTCATCACAACGTCTCGTTACGAAATATGGAAGAAGCAGTTTCTTTCAGTTGAATGGTCAACTGGAATACAATCGTTCGTTTGGCTTACATCAGCTATCTGCACTTGCAGGGTACGAGTACATCCGGAGTAAGGGTGATTATATGCAAACCACCGTGGATGGATTTCCAAACTTGGGCAATACGGAGATCGATGGTTCTTTGGGGCGTGAAGACGAGAAAAAAAGATGGGTTGCAGGAACGCGTAACAACCTTAGGGCCCAATCTTCTTTTATCAGTCGGGTGGATTATAATTACGACCAACGGTATTTATTGGGGGTGACGTTTAGAGCAGATGGATCCTATAAATTTCCGCCGAAACAGCGTTGGGGATACTTTCCAAGTGTATCTGCAGCATGGAATATTTCTAGAGAATCATTTTTTGAATCCTATGCCGATAAAATCAATCTTTTAAAATTGCGCGCATCTTGGGGGATCACAGGCTCAGATAATACCGACCCGTGGCAATGGCAGCAGAATTACAATTATGCGAGCAGTTCGGGGATGATTTTCAATGGTATGGTGGTACCATCAACATCTTTGGGAGGAACCATAAATCCGAATATTACGTGGGAAAAGAATCGAAATATAGGAGCAGGGATCGATTTAGGTCTCTTTAATAACCTGGTCACATTGACTGCCGAATACTGGACGAAGAAAACAACCGACATCCTTGGAAAAAGAGAAGCCTCCGTCCCTGATGAGGTGGGAGCAAGCCTGCCGGCTATGAATTATGGGATCGTCTCCGCCAATGGATGGGAATTTCAGTTGGGGCATCAACAAACTATAGGGGATTGGCATTATCGGATCGCAGGAAATATTTCCTTTTCCAACAATAAGATTGTCCAAATGGATCAAGCGGCGGCTATTCGAGATTATGAAAATCGAATTGGGACACCAGTTGCGGGTGGACTTTGGGGCTATGTCGCTGATGGTATAATTCGAACACAGAGAGATGTTGATCGCATTTTGCAGGAGCATGGGAAAGATTTTACCATATTTGGTGTTAAGCCCCAGCCTGGCATGCTGATGTACAAGGATTTGAGAGGACCGATTGGGGTTGATTCTCCTGATGGTAAAATCGACAGCTATGATCAGCAGTATATAAGTTGGAATGGTATTCCACGATTAAATTATGGACTATCCTTGGGTTTAGATTGGAAACAATTTGATTTTTCTGCAATCATTGCGGGGTTTGGCCGATATCAAGGTTATGCCCGAGGCAATTGGTTTTTGCCTAATGGTAACTATGGAAACCAGACGTACTGGAAAGATATGTGGACAATCGATAATCCAAATGGCAAATTACCGAGCGGAGCTTGGCAGGGTGATGTCATGGGTGTAAACAATGTGAATCAGAATTCGACTTTTTGGTTGCAAAACAGAAGCTTTGCACGTTTAAAAAATGTCACCCTGGGGTACAACTTTAAGGTCGATAAATTAAAACCAGTTTCCGCATTACGTGTGTTTGTCAGCGGTGAAAATCTTTTTGAATGGGTCGCGGGTGACTGGAAAAGATATAGTGATCCTGAATTGGGGGACGGTGGTGCTTACCCGATCCTACGCTCTTTTACAGCAGGTGTAAATGTAAGCTTTTAACAGACGTCCAGTGTGAATTAGTGGTTAATTATAAATCAAATAAGTATGAAATTTCAACAAATTAAAATAGGTGGTTTTCTATGTGCCGTATTATTTTCCTTAGCGGGATGTAAAGACACATTGGATGTTGATCGTATTGGTGCGATTACACCTGAAAATATGTGGAGCAATCCTGATTTTATTAAATATTATGTGAACGACTTCTATAAAATATTACCTGCTTGGAACCAGATGTCGGATTTAACGGAAGAAGCAGCTTCCAAAACACTTTCAAGCGTTTTAAGAGGGATTAATGCGAGCAGTGATGACTACCCAGGTCGTGAATGGCCTTATGCTTCACTACGTTCCATTAATGTTTTTTTACAAAATATTGAATCATCAAACGCGGGGCTAACTGCTGAAGAAAAGGCCTACATGACTGGTCAAGCACATTTCTTTCGGGCCATGCTGTATTTTAAAATGGTGAAGGTCATGGGTGGAGTACCTATTATTACGGACGTATTGAATCCAACTGACGACTTGGAAACACTGCAAAAATCAAGAAACTCAACAAAGGAGTGTTTCGATTTTATCGTTAGCGAATTGGATCAAGCAATTGCCTCGCTCCCGGTAAAAGGTACAGCAAGCTATGAGAACAGTCGAATCAACAAAGCTGCAGCAATGGCTTATAAAGGTGAAGTGTTGTTGTGGAAAGCGAGTCCTTTGTTCTGCAAGGTCAAAAATAATAACTATTGGGAAGATGCTTATAAGGCCCTAAATGATGCAAAAGTAGAGCTGGATAAAGAAGGATATGGTCTTTATCGAACAAATGCAGCAAATACAATGGATAATTATTGGTATGATAAACCGGGAGCGGCAACGGAAAATATTATTTTCGTAGAATATAAGTATCCTGCTAAATCAAATGGACATCAACAGAGCCAACGTCCCCTATCAACATCCAGTGGCTCGGCAGGCGGAAATGAACCTACTTGGGAATTGGTAAAGGCGTTTCCAATGAAAAATGGTAAAGATATTCAGGATCCGAGTTCGGGCTATCAGGCTACCCTGTTTTGGAAAAATCGTGACCCTAGATTTTATACAACGATTGTTTATAATGGGGCTACCTATGGAATAGGAAATGATAAAACTCGGCATCAGTGGATATTCAATAGTGTTAACGAGGATGGTTACCTTGGAAATGGCTACAATAATAGTGGGTTTTATTCACGTAAGGCTATCGATACGACATTAAATCAAACCGTTTGGTCCCAACAGGCATTTGATTGGCCGGTGCTGCGTTATACCGAGGTATTGATGAACCTAGCAGAGGCCGCTAATGAATTGGATAGCAAGAGAGGTACGGTATTGTCCTTATTGACACCTATTCGCGATCGTGTTGGTATTGTGGCCGGTACAGATGGGCGTTTTGGTTTTGGAGAGGATGTAGGTGCAAATTATGCGAGTACCTTGAAAGCAATCATGGCAGAACGATTAATAGAATTCGCTTATGAAGGCAAGCGTTTTATGGATCTGCGCAGAAGAAGGATGTTTGCGGAGCTCGATAGTTATGGTACTTTTCATGCCTATGGTCCTTACCTGGATAAGGCTGCTGCTGTAGCATTGAAGATTGGAATAACCGCAGATATGTCTACCAGTGATATTATGAAACAATTGAATATTTATCTTTCCAGCCCTAATGCAAAAGCTGATGAAGTTTTAAAAACGATCTTTCAGTTCAAACAAGATAAAATCGATGTTAATCCTGATGCTAAAATAGCTGTTCCGGAACGGAACTATTTTGCGCCATTAAAACAAGATTGGATCAAAAAGAACCCGAAACTTAAACAGAATACTGGTTGGGATAATGGCGATTTTAATCCGGTTATTCAGTAAATAATAGCTCGAGATAGCGTTGGATTTTCAACGCTATCTTTTAAAAAAATATCGATTATCTATGAGAGCAATAGTAAAAATTGACAGAATAGTATGTTTAGTCTTCTTTCTAATTTGGAACCTTAACAACGTAATTTCGCAGCAAGTCAGCTGGTCCCAAGAGGAAGTTAAAGGGCTGAATAGCGACCCGCATCAGAAGAAAATAGGAGGGTATCCTTATGAGATGGAAGGGCGAACGGAAGTACGCCAACCGCTTGTGGATTTCGAAGATTGCAGCAGGTGGAAAGTACGGACGTATAACACTCAAGCGGCGCTATATCGGACAGAGGAACAGCGTGTCATCGGTCAGCATAGTGGTAAGGTTTTGTACAAAACGTCAAATAAATCTGCAGGATTTCGTGTAGAATTGACCCAGCCTATTGTTTTTAAAAAAGAATGGGATTGCATCAACTTCTGGAATTATGGTGATCATTGGTTATGGGAAAACAGTGGTCCTGCAATGACGCATGCAGCGATTGTAAAAGATGCAAAAGGAAAGGAAATTGTCATTCCTTTTATGCAAGAGTGGTTGTGGCGAAATATGAATTATAAATATTGGTTTTTAAATCATATTAAGTTAAATGACAGTATTGCACGGCCAATTACCTTAGTTGGTTTGGAATTTAAGGGCGATGGCACGCAGCCAAATCAGGAAAATAACATTTTTCTTGGACCACTTTACGGTTACCAGGAAATTTTAAAACCCGTCAAGTACAAAACCCTACCTGAAAAGTTACCTTTCCCTGTGAGGAAAGAGACGATCTTACCGACCAATAAAACAAAGGAGTTTAGCAATACCCTACGTAAAGAAGGGAATACCTATATCTTTTCGTATACCGGTAAAGATGCTATGTTGGATTATAAGATGGTACCTACCTCACCGATGGCTGAAATTAACCTGATTTCAGGAGATCAAACGAAGGTGATCAATGCCGGTGCAGACCTCATTTTTGAATACGAGAATAAAGTAGCTTGGACAGTGTTGGATCAAACGATCGCTAACAATCAGTTACAGGTTCGTTACCGGGCTCGATCCAAAGAGGGGGAGGTTAAATTTTTGTGTAAATATGAAATTAATCAGAAATCCTTTATTGTTACTATTGAAGAATTGGCAGCGCAGGGGCGAGTAGCAGAAATTCGATTGGGGAGGACAGATAAAGCCAGTGCGGGAAAATTGGTAGATATTCCTTTTCTGTCTTACAATCCTTTTGCAAATGATTCGTATACTGCCGATCGACCTAGTTTATTGGCTGTTGATAATCTATTTTTCTTTACTATGTTTGATTGGTATTATAGTAATGCTTCGGTGCTTTATGCTGGTCAGAAAGGAATTGAAGGCGGCTTGGCGGCATATAACGGTGGCGCCAGATATTATCCACTCAATAATAAAAAGCGGAATCCTGTGCGTGAACGTTTATTTTATAATGTCTCACCCGATGTACAGGAAGTATTTCCGACAATTGATAACCCGGCATCGCCAATGCGTTCCAATCAAGCGAATCGATTATGGGCTATTAATGGCGGAAGTGACTTGGTTAAACTGGCTGATTTTGTGACTGACCTGCGTAGTAAGGGACTGGAGCATGTTAGTATACGTTATCATGAAGAGTTTTGGCGTGAAGGGGGGGAAAGCTTTACTTTTCGGACTAAACCGAATCCAACATTAGGGGTGAAGAAAATTCGGGATTTTGTAAAGTTTGTTCAACAGCAGGACTGGCGAATAGGGCTCTATACCAATTACATGGATTTAGCACCTGTCAATGCCCTCTGGAATGAAGATTGGGTTCGTATCAGCCATAAAGATTTTGGTTGGGGACCGGCCTGGTGTCGAAACTATGCACCCAAACCTGCCGTAGGGTATGAGCAGCAAGCCATCCTGGCACCACAGATACATAAGACCTTTGGAACCAATTTTTCCTACTGTGATGTTGCTACTTGTATTTCGCCGATGGATCGAGTCGACTATGATTATCGCGTACCTGGAGCAGGCAAGTTTCGGTCTACTATTGACTATATTGGGATGACCTTATTAAATGAAAGAAGAGCTTATCAAGGCCCTGTGTATTCAGAAGGAGGTGTTCACTTCTTTTACGCCGGCCTATTGGATGGAAATTATGCCTGGGTAGACCGTAGCCTCCCTATATTTCCTGATTTTCAGCTGCTAAAAATAAATCCACTGGAAATGGACGCTATTGCCAATGTATCTGGATACGAATATTTGGCCTATGCGTATGCTTTCGGTAGTATCGGTATGCTTTCCGAGGGGGCTGATGCCGTGATGCGCTATGCATTTATGCAACCTTTTCAGGAAAAATACATCATGGAACCGGTAAAGGATATCGCTTATTTTGACAATGGACAATTTTTAAGCTCTTCTGAGGCTGTTAAAAAAGATCTGATTAAGTCACCTAAGCTCAAAGTAACTTATGGTACCAAACTTGAACTCTATAGCAACTTTTCGGATAGCGAATGGACGGTTGAAGTTGGTGGACGCACCTATTGCTTACCAAAGTATGGCGTTTTAGCTTATTCTCCAAATGAGAATCTTTTCGCTGTCTCTGCACTGAATAAGGAAGCAAAGGAAAGTAAACGGATTGATAAAGTCTATTCGAATGAATTGTATTATTTGAATACCAACGGAGAAATAGTGACTGAACCTTTGGGAGGAAAAGGTTGCTATATGGTAAAAAAAGAAAAATTTGGTTGGGAGGTTATTCCAGTGACGAACCTGGAAAAAGTGGATATTGACTGTAAACTTTTAGGTTTTTCTGGCACTATTGGATTAGACGTAGAAGCTGTAGATAAAAATGGGCAGGTGATTGAGACAATCAATACACATCCATTCAAGAATACGATTTCCTTTAACCACGACAACAGAGCTTTCAAGTATCGTATATGTCCTGTAACGCGATTCGCTGAAAATAACTAAGCTAATGCTGTACTGTTTACAATTCTATCACAAAGGACAGTTTTTAAATCTGTCCTTTGTTGTATTGATAAAAATACTATTCTCGTAAGACCACTTGAATGATTATTTTAAACCTTTGGGCGCATAAGTATGCTGGACCTTGACTAAATTCGGATTTTCGAGCCGACAGAGACCGCACCAACTCGCCTAAAAATCGATCAGGCATATACAATCCCCGAATTGCTGCCAAAGCATAAAACCGTCCGCTACGCTAGTCTATTTGAGAATTTTTAATTGAATCGTCAAATAATATGATAAGCTGTGATTTGCACCTGCAAATAAAACACCAATAATGGTCAAATTTGACCTAGTTGTATAGCTGGCATATTTGAAACTTTACATAAATAAATGGGATTTTATATTTCCTATGGCCTTAGTTATGTAATGAAGCAGATAGCACAACATTTTGATCAATTATTTAAAGAATATCACCAGCGGTCTTTTCTATTCGCAAAGTCTTTTGTCCATATTGATGCCGTAGCGGAGGATATCACCGCCGATGCGTTATTAGCAACTTGGGAACGGATGCAAGCGGAGACGCTCTTGTCTCCTAAGTGCTTTCTTTTACGGGTTATAAAAAATAAAGCGCTGGATTATTTGAAACACCAGCGGATCCATAGACAATTGATCGAACCCCTGGATAACTGGGATGAATGGGAATTGCAGCTTCGTATAGACAGCTTAAGCGAAATCAATGAAGAGCGGGTTTTCCTCCAGGAAATTAAGACAATAACGCAGCAGACACTCGATGCAATGCCCTTAAAGACACGGGCGGTATTTGAGTTGAGTCGACAGCAATATATCAGTGGTAAAGATATCGCCGAGCAACTGGGGATTTCGCTTAAAGGTGTGGAGTATCATATCACAAAAGCACTTAAGGTATTGACCATTAATCTTAAAGATTATATGGTTGCTTCTTAGTAATTTAGATGCTATAAATTTTGACTGAAATAAAATGCACAATCCGGGAATAGATAAAATAATATTGGGCACTGCAGGCTTGGGTGGTGTTTGGGGAGCCGTAGAACCCGAGGAGTCCATTCAAGCTATACATGAGGCTTTATCCTATGGAATCTGTGCATTAGATACGGCCGCAGCTTACGGCGATGCGGAATACTTTGTGGGACAGGCTTTATTGCAATGGAATGGTACAAAACCGGCCATTAGTACGAAAGTAGGACGATTAAAAAGCTATGTGGCAACCGAAGCGCGGTATGATTATTCCACTGCTGGTATGCAGCGAAGTGTGGAGGAGAGTTTAAAGACATTGGGGTTGGCGCAAGTAGATGTGCTGTTTTTGCATGAACCTGCTGTCTTGACGGCTGATATTGTGGGGCGAGTGGTCTCGGATATGCAGTGTTTTAAGGAGCAAGGGCTGGCCAAAAAGATTGGAATAGGAGGGAACCCTCCAAGCTGGTTTATGCCATACCTGATCGAAGGACAATTCGATGTGCTTATGGAATACAATACATTAAACGCATGTAACATAGCGGCACTTCATAGCTCTATCCCAATCTGTGAGCAGAAGGGAATGGAATACTATGCCGCGAGCCCGCTAAATATGGGGCTATTGGGACGTAAATTTCAAGATTTTTCCCTGCTAGTGCCCGAGTGGTTGGATGTGCTGACGGTTGAACAGGCAAAACGAATACAGTCTATTGCGGAACGATATAACCTATCGCTGGATGTATTAGCTTTACAATTTTTATTGAATATTGATGCTCCCTTTAAAATGGTCATAGGCGCCGCCAATCAGCGCGAACTGCATCGTTCTCTCAACGCAATCAACCAAGGCATATTGCCAAAAGATATTTATAACGAAATCCTCCACACGTTAATGATAATAGATGAATAGTATAGATCTGGAAACCTTTAATATCCAAAAAATCAGTATCCGGGTGTTGGCACCCGTCGCAACAATAACTCCTTTCCAGGACGCAACCATGGGACCTTTTCCGAGCTTTGGTCTATCGATCATCCGTATTGAAGATGCCGAGGGGTTTGTCGGTGAAGCACCCGTGTATAATAGTTATACCAATATTTTGGAGACCTGCCTATTTCCGATATTATTTCATTGCGAAGGCATGTCTTATCAGGAATTTTTTCCTAAGCTGTATTGGTCCATTCGAAATGAAGGCTTCAAGGGGGCGGCGTCGGCGCTACTAGGGCAGGTCGATATGGCTTTACACGATCTGGCGGCTAAACGAAGTGGACTGCCTTTGTACCGTTATATTGGCGGAAATCGCAACACCGTGAAGATTTATGGAAGTGGCGGCGGCACCAATTATACGCTGCAAGAATTGGAAAAGGAAGTCGCACTCTTTTTGAATGCTGGAGTGGACTGCTATAAGATGAAGATCGGAAAAGATTTTGGGACAAATATAGCTACCGATATTGAACGTGTGAAACATGTACGCAAACTGGCGGGAAAAGATATGCAGATCGCTGTGGATGTCAATCAGATCTGGTCTTGCGAACAAGTGTTTAGATTTCTGGATGCCATTGGTGAAAAAGAATTAGCCTGGCTCGAGGAACCGATACATTCTGCGGCATATGATCAAATTGAAGAGCTTTGTAAGCGGACAACCGTTCCAGTTGCTTATGGTGAATCCGAGCGCACATCCAAGATATTTCCCATGTTGGCCAACTGTGGAGTAAAACACTTACAGCCTGTTCCGACACAATTCGGGGGAATAAAGGAATGGATGGAAGTACGAGATTTATGTACCAGTCGCAATTTGCAGCTTTCTTCTGGTGGTTATTCTTTATATTCGAGCTTTTTAATGACTACGGCCAGTGAAAGGGGGATGATCGAGTACCTATATTCCTTGATGTATGGTTTAGAAAAGTATTTCTTGATTAAACCATCATTGGAAAAAGGACATTTTCATTTACCTGAATCAGAAGGATTACCTGTTCGGATCAATTGGGAGTATTGTTTGAAAGAAAATAAAATAATAAGGGAACAGGTCTGGATGAAAGCAGATGTTCCTGGATATAATCCGCTGGTTAGTATGTAATACAGAAAAAACAAACCTGATCATGAACTTAACATTTAATTACATTGACTATTTGGTTTTAATAGCATACGCGTTGGTTCTTTTGTATGTGGGGTTTCGTTTTTCCAGGAGAGAGAAAAATCAGCAGGACATATTTCTTGGTGGGCGTTCTCTGAAATGGTGGCAGATTGGTTTTTCCATTTTTGGTGCCAATGCTGGACCCACGATGTTGATCGGATTTGCAAGTATTGGTTTTTCTCATGGGATAGTCGCCAGCAACTTCGAATTGTTGGCTTGGATCTTTTTGATGCTGTTGGCTATGGTGTTCTTGCCTTATTATCTGAAAGCCAAGATTAGTACAATTCCCCAGTTTCTATTGATTCGCTTCGGTAAAAGATCATACAATTTCCTGATCGTGTATAGCCTTATTTCCATTTTGGTTGTTTGGCTGGGGAGTGCCTTGTATGCTGGAGGATTGCTTATATCAGGGATATTTGGTTGTCAGTTGTTTACAGCAATCTTAATAATCGGTGCCATCGCAACCAGTTTTACGGCAATTGGAGGATTGAAGGCTGTGGTTCGTACCGGGGTTTTCCAGTCTGTAATCATTATCATATCGTCGATTATACTGACCTTCTTGGGCTTTCAAAAGATCGGCCAGCTCGAAACGTTGATCAGTCAGACACCAGCGTCGTACTGGAAGTTATTTTTGCCGGCTTCCAATCCCGAATATTCGTGGGTAGGTATTGTTTTGGGATACCCTGTAGTGGCCATATATTATTGGTGTGCCGATCAGACGATCGTACAGAAGGTGCTGGCAGCGAAAGATTTAAAAGAAGGACAATATGGTGCCTTATTTATTGGGGCACTTAAGATTATTATGCCGATTATATTTATTCTGCCCGGCATCATGTGCTTTGTATTGTTCAAAGATACCGCACCAGACAATGCCTATATTACCATGATCAAACAATTGATGCCTCACGGTCTACTGGGATTAAGTATTGCGGCATTGATTGCGTCGCTCGTGGATACCGTATCATCGAGTTTAAACTCATTCTGTGCGGTGTTTACATTGGATGTTGTCCAGCAGTTTAAAGTACTGGATAGTAATCAGCAAAGGCGGATGGGGAAATGGGTGACTGTCTTAGTCGCATTGGCAGGTATTGCGATCGCGATGCTGTTTTCTTATTCCGGAAAAGGATTTTTTGATCTCACACAGGGTTTAGTTTCGATTCTTGCTCCACCATTGGCGGTGGTCTTTCTGTGGGGAGTCATCTGGCGCGGAATCAATAGTACGGCCGCAGAGGTTGTGCTATATGGTGGCGGTTTGATCTGTTTGATACTGGGTATTTGCCATGTAATGAATTATCCTTATCAAGGGTACTGGCCTCATTTTTTAATGCTTTCTTTTTATATTTTTGTAGCCTTGAGCGTGGTCGTTGTCGCCGTGTCTTTCCTGACTAAATCCAAGGAGCATTCGGAAATACCGACCCTGTTTGACCGAACGCCTAGTTGCGAGTCTGGTCAATCTCGATCAGTTTGGCTGACCTGGGCAGGATTGGCGATCGTTATGATCATGATCTATATTTATTTTAATTGACGTCATCCATCAATAATTTCATCAGTCAATGATTAGGCATAGCGATGGGATGATTCAATAGCATATAGCTCATTTAATGAAAAATTAAACGAAAATAAAGATGAAATTGCTTGTTCGCCTGCTAATACTATGTAGTTCGGTGCTATTTGTGATGTGTAAAGGGGAGAAAGCACCCTCCCATTTACCAGATTATGAAGAGCATGTATTTGTGGTCAATATTGTAGACAATCCAGAAAAACTAAAGGAATACCTGGCCTATCACGATCGGGTATGGCCTGAGGTTGAGGCCGGGTTTAAAAAAGCAGGTTATCAGCAGATTGCATTGTATCGGTTTGATAAATTAATTGTTATGACGGTTAGGGTTCCGATAGGAGCCGATCTCGATAAAATGGGTAAAGAAGCCGAGGCTTACAGTCCAAAATGTGCAGAATGGAATGTACGTATGAATGCCTACCAACAAGGTGTGCGCGGAACGGAAGCAGGACAAAAATGGGCCGAAACGAAGCTTTTTTATGAGTTTAAACACAACTAGCCTCGGGGGTCCGATACTGCTTTAGAAAGTCACGAGGCGAACTGCCTTTTACGTCTTTAAAATGCTTGTTGAAATTGGAAATGTTATTGTAACCGCTTTTGAAACAGGTCTCTGTGATATTGTATTTTCCTTCCAATAATAATTTGGCTGCATGACCAATACGTATTTCCTTGATAAAATCCACCAAGGTTCTATTGGTTTGCATTTTGAAGAATCGGCAAAAGGCAGATGAAGACATGGGTACAATTGAAGCGACATCCTGTAGTGTAATATCCTCTCTAAAATGTTTGAATATGTAGTCGAAAACCCGGTTGATCCGATTGGCATCATTTGAATTTTCGATAATATTGAACGATGGTGAGGATAAAGTCCTGTATGAACTTGATAAGGCCAATTTATCCAAAAGTTGTAACATCAATACAGCACGAGACAACCCTGAAGTAGACAACATCTGGTTAAGGATTTCTTTCGCCTCTCTAACAATGGGACCAGAAAATAAGACACCTTTTGCAGCATTGATAAACAATTGATTGAGCAGGATTGCTTCAGGCTTGGTTAGCAGATCTTTCCCTAGAAAATCAGGATAAAAGTGGACGATGGAGGCTTTAGCTGGTTTATCTCTATCAATGGTATTGTAATATTGCCAACAATGCGGTAGGTAACTACCCAATAAAACCAATTCGTCACCTTCAAAATCTTCAATATGGTCTCCTATAAACCGTTTTCCCATGCAGTTTTCCAATAAAGCAATCTCAAAGTTAAGATGCGACTTTAAAGAAGTGTATTTTTTGATCTCCAGTTCTTCACTACGGACCGTAAATGATTGATCTGGTGGGAAAGTAAAGTTTTCATAAATATGCTGCATCATAGTATTAGGATAATGATGGTGAAAATTAATGTATAATAGCAACCGGTTGCATTACTCAGTTAAAGATAAGAAAAAAAATATGAAAGTGTAAAATTTGAAAATCTTGCTTGTAAAATATTTAATGCAAAAAAACATCACAATAGGGCAAATTATTGGTGGTTATCCCTATTTATTATATTGAAATTTATTCCTGCCATCAATTATGACGAATAGCGATGCATAATAATCAAGTTTACCTTTGTAAATGTGGGAACCGTTAGAAAGAAGAATGAAAGGAAATTCAAAAATTGAACAGAATTCGGAGTAAGGTGGAACTTTGATCCTTTAAAATAATAAGTTGGTTTATTTATAGTGTAATTTAGTGTTAAAGTGGTGAAAGTTGGGCCGTGTATACGGTCCAACTCTTCGGTAAGATTGAAAGAAAAGTAAAAATAATAGACGAATGAAAAAGATAGTAGGAAGTTTTCTACTCTGTGCATTAGCGCTAAATAGTTTTTCGCAAGACTGGCTCCCCCAAAAGCGGGATAAAAATGTGCTGTTCAGATTGCTGGATTGCCAATATGAAGGAGCAAAATTGGTACACAGTTCGACAATAGAAGGGCGTTCGGATAATTGGGACGTCAAGCAGGAGGTTTTGCAAAAAAAGGGAGCGAATGAGGTGACCTACCGATTTACCTTTAAGGCGAAAAGAGCGATGAAGGATGTTGGGGTAGCAGTCGCTTTTGATGCTTATAATTGGTCGAGTGACAATTTTGTGATGATTCCTGCGGTTGTTTATAATGGCAATCGTCAACGCATCGTTAACCGGGAATATGCAACGGGTTTGGACAAAACGGATTATTATCGAAAAGATTTAGCGCTTACCTCCAATCCGATTCCACAGCTTTCACCCGAATTTGGGGCCAATTCCCAGCTGGAAGTTAATATCAGCAATACCAGTACACCCTTGATGGCTTACTTGGACAGAAAGCAACAGCAGGGTGTTTTCCTGTTTACCGATCAGGGAATAACCTGGAAAAATGAGGTGAAAGATCATGCACTCATTATCGAAGAAAGTAGAGATCGGCGCTTGGCCAGTTTTGTCGTCAGTGCTCCTGGTGTACGGTCTCGGAAACCTGAATTTATTGGCTTTAGTGAAAGTCCTGATCGTGGGATAAGTGTCGTTCCAGGTGATGAATTACAGATTCGTGTGACAAGAATTGTGTTTCCAGCAATGGATGTGCCGCAACTCTATGCACACTTTATGCAAGAACGAAAACTTCATGTCAAGGAAACTGCGCCCCGCAATCTGATGCCCATGAGTGAGGTTTTTACACGTATGGCAAAAAATATTGATGAACGTTATTATACAAAAGACAATATTGGGTTTTACTGTCCCGAAAATGCCGATTGGATGTCCTACGGCTGGGTTGGCGGATTGATCAATACGTATCCTATGCTTGCTATGGCAGATAAAGTGCATTTTGACAGGGTAAGCCATACCTTCAATTTTGCTTTACCGCGAGGCCGTGGAGCAAGTAGCTATTATTACGATGTGCTTGGCGCAGACGGTCGGGTCATTTATCGTGATGGAGCAAAGCTAAATCCAGGGATCGGTTTGACCCGTAAAAATGCCGATGTGCTATACTGGATGGTCAAGCAGTTTATGCTGTTGAAAAAGCAGGGTAAATCTGCTCTGATCGATAGTACATGGGAAAATAAAGTCAAACAACTTGCAGATGCCTTCGTGAAAACCTGGCAGGAAGAGGGAACTTGGGGGAATTACCTAGCGATTGAATCGGGTAAAATTGCGGCTTATAACACGACAGGTGGGGCCATGGCCGTTGCAGGGCTGACTTTAGCAGCTTCTTATTTTCATCATGATCATTACCTTGCTGTGGCAAAAGAGGCCGCCAAAAAGTATTATGACGAGTTTGCACTAGTAGGTTTTACTTCAGGTGCCTGTGGTGATATTTTGCAAAATGCAGACTCAGAGACCGCAATAGCGTTAACGACTTCGCTGATGACTCTTTTTGAACAAACTGGCGATCGTAAGTACCTCGAGCAAGCAAAAAACTTAGCCAATTATACAGCTTCATGGACAGTGTCTTTTCCTTATCAGCTGCCCGAAAATACAGCCTTAGCAAAATTGGGGGCTAATCTAACGGGGGCAGTTTGGGCGAGTACACAAAATAAACACGGGGCGCCAGGATTCTGTACACAGTCTGGTGATGTTTTATTTAAACTCTTTCGGGAAACCGGTACAAGCTTGTATGCTGATCTGATACGCGATGTGATCCACGCACATGCCGAAGGCATTCAACCCAATGGTAAGATCACTGAGCGTTTGACTTATTGCGATGCTGATAGTCGAGGCTCACGTGGGGATGGCGGTAAAACAGGCTGGAACGAAACAAATGGAGCACTGATGGCCTTGGAAATACCGGGCGTTTATGTCCGCAAGGACAAAGCAACAGCCTATGCTTTTGATCATATTCTAGTTAAAACTGTCAAGAAAACCAGTCAGGGACTCGCTGTAACACTTCATAATCCAACCGCTTACGATGCAAATGTGAGCATACTGGCGGAGGATGCCGCTGAAGCAGCTCGACCTTTAGGTGAGAATGCCTTTTGGGACTGGAATAAAAAGGTCAATATTAAAGCAGGCGATACAGTCGTAGTTGTGCTATAGTGCGGATGCAAAAGGTATACTATGTTAAAATCTAAAACAAATGAAATTTTTAAAAACTAGCTTGTTATTTCTTGGGTTGACAGCTTTGTCAACAATGGGGTATAGCCAAACAACATTAAAAACCAATTATTTTAAGATCGTTGTTGACCAAAAAGGTTATATCACGAGCATGCAGAATATTACAAAGAAATCGAACCGGGAATTTAGCCCGGCAGATAAACCTTCTCCTTTGATGGTTCTGTATAATGCAAAGAAAAGGGTATACAGCTATCCAGAACAAGCAAATTATTCCGCTACGGATAAAATCATGACCTTGCGCTATCCCAACGGTTCTACAGCACGCATCAGTATCTTGCCGCAGGCAAAGTACTTTAAGATGAAGCTCCTTTCACTGACAAATTCGAAGGAAATTGAAGCCATACAGTGGGGTTCGTATCATACAAACATCACGAATTTATTGGGTGAGATCATTGGTGTGAGCCGTGATACAAGTGAAGCTGTCAATTATGCAATAGGCATGCTGGCGTTAAACGACAATACGTTGGGCGGTACCGCAGATATTCAAGGTGACGCGGCTCCTTTCCAATATATTATCCACTCACCAGATGCGTCACGTTTTCCCTTACCAAATGATCTGCATGAAGGACAGGTTTTCACATTGGGGGGCAACGGTATCAGCGATGTCGCTTTTTATGCGCACAAAGAACCCTACTACAGGATTATGTATGGGAATGCAGCTGAGGTCGATAAAAATGGACGAATTTCAATTACTTATCAATCTCGGGATCGCAGAAGCCCGCGGGAAGTTTATTATTCGTTAATTCCCAATATGCCTTCTAATAAACCCAACCATCTGCAGGTTCAACCCTTACCTGGAGTTGACTACATCGGCTCTTCCATTGCATTTTGGGGTAGCCCAGATAGTACGGCCTTGCTAGATGTGGTACAGGATATTGTCCTGAAAGAAGGTTTACCACATCCAACCGTTAATGGAAAATGGATTAAAGATCCAGCGGCTTTTGTACCGGATGTGCTGACAGAAGGAAATCTATACGACAATATGATCGCTTATGCAGACCGACTTGGATTCAAGGCAATCAGTTTATACGATCAAGGATTTTTACGGCCTGATCGCGGTAATGCGGGTTATATTGACGGTAAAAACTTCGAACGTAAACCCCTGAAGTTCTCCGATGGTAAAGCGCTTTCTCATAAGGAATATGCAGCGTTGGCAGCCAAGCACAATTTGGTTATCGGTCGTACACCGATCACAAATGCCTTGGCTCCGGGTACAAAAGATGCGAGTCCCGTTCCAAGTGACAGTATTTGGTATCAGCAAAAACGTTTGCTAGCTAAGGCAATCAATCCCACGGATACACTAATTTATGTTGATGACCCGACGCATTTGGAGGAAATCGGCAGCTGGGAAGGGCACGTCAAGAGTTTAAATATAATTAAAATTGGTAAGGAACTGATTCATTATCTCGGGGTGAGTGACACGAAGCCGTATCGTCTGCTGAATGTAAAACGTGGTTACTGGGATAGCAAGGCGACAGCTCATCAGGCTTTAGATACACTCTATAAATTGCAGGTAACCATCAACTACGGTTATGATGGCTTAATTCCGAATATGCAGTTGCAGGATGAAATTGCGGCTTACTATGCCGATGTCTGTGCCATAAATGGTTTGGGATATTACGATTTTGATGGACAGGAATTCTTGTTTAACAATGGGCATGGCTATTATTCGGCAAAACGTTTTTTCCGTAAAATGTTTGATCGGGCGAAACAGCATAGGCTAGCTGACATTCGTTTTACAGGTGCAACTTTGTCTGAAGGCTCATGGCATTACCAAAGTATATGGAATGTAGGTGGCGGTAAAAATCTATATGATGCCGAGACACGGGAGTGGGGTAGCGCAACAAGTCAGGGGAAAGATTTAAGAGATGTCTGTCAGGCCAATTTCTTCCCCGTAGGAATGGGCGGAAATTTTCCGATTACCGAAAAGTCCACTGTAGAAGAGTACGAACATATCCAGGCAATGTCCGTAGGTACCGGATCGACCTATAGCCTAAAGCTGAATCAAAAACAGGTAGAGAGCTGTCCACAGAAAGACGCTATTTTCAAGGTGATTCGTACCTGGGAAAATGCCCGTGCAGCGAGTGCTTTCCCAAGCTGGGTGAAAAAACAATTGGTTGATCCTACACAAAGCTTCAGACTGGAGGAATTGGATAAAGATCGCTGGAATTTGTATCGTTTAAATAAAGATGGCTCGGATAAGAAACTCTTAACAACATTGAGAAGAGCTAAAGGATATTAAGCTTAAATAGCACTAAACTGAATAAAATGAAAGTGACCTCTTTCTTAACATGTGTTTTCCTTTTAGGGACAATGACTCTGTCAGCACAAACCAAAGCAAAGCCAACAGAATATCATGTTGCTGTGGTGGGAGATGATGGGCAGACCGGTACGCAGACGAGACCACTGCGTACCATTATGGCGGCGGCTAAGCTTGCGATGCCGGGTGATATCATTATCGTTCACAAGGGGGTATACCGCGAAAGTATCATTCCACCGCGCGGTGGCCTCTCGGCACAACAGCCCATTACCTATCGCGCCGCAAAAGGTGAAAAGGTGGTTGTCAAAGGGTCGGAAGAAGTAAAGGGCTGGAAGCTATTGCATGACGATATTTGGCAGTTGGAGCTGCCTAATTCTTTCTTTGGTACCTTCAATCCCTATGCGGAGGAAATTCGTGGCGACTGGTTTTGGCCGACACCCAAAGAACGGAAATATCACCGTGGTGCTGTCTATCTCCATGGTCATTGGCTGATGGAAGCATCTTCCAAGGAGCAGTTATTGGCCGATCATTCCCAAAAAGGAGGATGGTGGGCTTCGGTTGATGGCGAAAAGACGTCTATATGGGCGCGGTTCCCACAGGTTGATCCGAATCAGGAACAGGTAGAAATCAATGTACGGCCTCGGGTCTTCTATCCCGATCGCCCATTTGTCAATTATATCACTGTGGATGGATTTGTGATGGAACAGGCGGCGACCAATTGGGCACCCCCAACGGCCGAACAGGAAGGACTTCTGGGAACACATTGGAGTAAGGGATGGCGTATTGTCAACAATACCATACAGTACTCGAAATGTGTAGGGATAGCCTTAGGGAAATACGGGGATGCATTCGACAATAAGGATACCGAATCAGCTGAAGGTTACGTTGAAACCATAAAACGAGCCTTGGCTTTTGGTTGGAATAAAGATAGTGTAGGTGGTCATTATGTAGGGAATAATAAGATAGCCTATTGCGAACAGGCAGGAATTGTGGGGAGTATGGGCTGCTCTTTTAGTACGATCGAAAAAAATACAATTCATGATATACACATCGAACGTTTGTTTACGGGAGCAGAGATGGCAGGAATTAAGTTTCATGGCGCTGTTGATGTCAGTATCAGAAATAACCGTATCTTTCGTACAGACAAAGGAATCTGGCTGGACTGGATGGCCCAAGGTGCACAAATTATGAACAATTTGCTTTATCAGAATGATCTTGATGTATTCCTGGAAGTAACACATGGACCCGCATTAGTAACCAATAATATCATGCTTTCCAAAAAGAGTCTGTTAATGAACGCACAAGGGGCTGCTTTTGCTCATAATCTCTTTGCAGGAAAAATAGATGTAGTTGCTTATGATAGTCGATTGACGCCGTATCTGAAACCTCATGCGACTGGAATTGCTGCATTAAAGGATAATCCCGGTGGTGACGTACAGTTTGTCAACAATATTTTTGCGAAAGGAGCTGATATCAGTGACTATAGTAATGCCTATCTACCCGTATTGCTCAATGGAAATGTTTACCTAAAAGGCAGTGTAGGAATTTCAACCTATAAAAACAATGCGCGCATGGGCGAGGTGCATGCTGATGCCGAGCAACGCATGAAAGCATATACCAGTAAAGGTGCGGTTGAAAAAAATGCATTGATCGATACCAATGAAGTTACTGCTGCCAATCTAGTCGAAAAACAGGGCCGGGTCTATTTGGATTTCCCATTCCGGACAAAATGGCTGCAGCAAAAGAGGGCTTTGGTCACTTCAAGATCATTGCAGCCTACTGTGATCTCAAACTTACCATTTGATGATCGTAATGGACAGTATTTGCAGATTGACCGGGACTTTTTCGATAAACCCCGAAAACACACAAATCCAACTCCAGGTCCATTTGAATACACTGGGAAGAAGGAAGAAAAAATAACATTGATTTATGAATAGAGATCTAATAATAAAATTAAAATCGGGGATGCTGTTGAGCATCCTTTTTTGCGTTTTGTCTGGATATGGACAAGAACAGTTGGATAGTGCAACGGTTGCAAAATTAACACCTGCTTTCCTGCATATCAATGGCAATAAACCAACGATTGGCATTCCGGAGATCGAGGGCTATAAAGTCAATTTAATCGGTTCAGATAATAAAGTAATAATCGATCTGAAAGGAAACATTTCGTCGCCTTTGGTGGATAAGAAAGTGAATTTATTATTCAAGGTTACCAGACTGTCCGATGCAGCCTATGCCGAAATACCGGTGAAAGATATTGATGTCAAGGGACGTTATCAAGGAACGGGTACCGGTGAAGTGCCTTTTGTGATTCCATCGCTCCGGGAGTGGCATGGACAAGAGGGGTATTATACTTTAAATAAAGCGACAGCGATCATTGTATCGGATAAAGATAAGGATGCTAGACAGGTAGCCGAATTGCTTCAAGATGATATTCGTAAGATGTTTGGGCTTCAGTTGATCGTTAAGACAGGAACACCCAAAAAAGGGGATATTTTTATTGCGGCTTCTGGAGCTGAGGAATTGGGTGAAGAAGGTTATGCACTTCATATTGATGATGTCTTTACAATCAAGGCGAAGCATTATAAAGGAAAGGTATTTGCAACGAGAACGTTACTCCAGTTGTTGGACCGCGACCGAACAGCTTTACGCATTCCAAAAGGTGATTCTAGGGATTATCCAACCTATGAGGTTCGGGGATTTGTTATCGATGTGGCCAGAAAGTTTTTTACCATAGATTTCTTGAATGACTATGTGGAGATTCTTTCCTATTATAAATTATCAGATTTCCATATTCATCTGACAGATAATGGTTTTCATAAGTTCTTTAACTTCGATTGGGACAGTACCTACGCGGCCTTTCGTTTAGAAAATGAGCGCTATCCCAACCTTACTTCCAAGGATGGACATTATACCAAAGCGGAATTTATAAACCTCCAAAAGAAAGCATTACGTTACGGTGTTACGATTATCCCTGAGATTGATGTGCCAGCACATTCTTTGGCGATCTCACATGCTATTCCCGAAGTTGGAAGTAAGAAGTTTGGTATGGATCATTTAGATTTAGACAATCCAAAAACTTACGAAGTTGTTAAAAATATTTTCGACGAATATACACAAGGAGCTCAGCCTGTTTTTATTGGAGAGGAAGTGCATGTTGGGACAGATGAGTACGATAAAAAGGAAGCCGAACCCTTTCGTAAGTTTACCGATTTTGTGTTTAAGACTGTTCAGGACAATGGGAAAAAAGTACGTGCTTGGGGCTCGTTAACTCATGCGCAGGGGAAAACACCTGTACGCGTGAAAGATGTTACCTTAAATATGTGGTATAATGGTTACGCGGATCCTTTAGAAATGAAAAAGTTAGGCTATGCTCAGATTAGTACACCAGATGGTTATCTGTACATTGTACCTGCCGCAGGTTACTATTATGACTATTTAAATACCGATTACCTATATAATAATTGGAGCCCAAGAAATATAGGGAAAGTCACTTTTGAAAAAGGTGATCCCATCCTCCGAGGCGGAAGTTTTGCGGTATGGAATGATGTAGTCGGAAATGGGGTGTCACAAAAAGATGTACACAATCGCGTGTTTCCGGGGATTCAGGTTCTTGCCGAGAAAATGTGGACGGCAGAAGACCAGCACCTTAGCCTTTACACCTTTAACCAGAAACGTCAGGATGTACGGGAGGCACCGGGACTAAATCTAAGAGGGTATTATAAAACAGCATTACCATTATTTGGTTACTTTGATTTTGAGTCCCAGTCCAACAATAAAGTCAATAATGAATGGAAAAAAGCAGAAGGTACACATGTTGATTATGTCGCAGGTGTAACAGGTAAAGGATTGCATTTTAACAGCGAGACGAGCGTACTTAAAATGCCGATTGATGAGATCGGTGAGCAATATACTGTCTCGTTTTGGATCAAGCCAGAAAAGGAATTAAAGGGAAATCTTTTTGTGTCTAAGAACGCGACAATATCAGCCAATGAACAGGGCTTGGGATTTGATCGAGATGGATATCATTATGATTTCGACTGTAAGCTGCCGGTAGACGAATGGTCCTTTGTTACGGTAATTGCCGATGGGGTAGGTACACAATTTTATTGCAATGGCGAACTGGTTAAAGATATGAAACCCTTTGATGTGGTCAAGCCTTATAAGGATAAAAACGACAAAGAGGTAAAATTCAGGAAAATACAGACCTTAGTATTTCCATTGGCAGAGATCAAACTGAAACATGCCGTGCTCGATGAACTTAAAATATATAATAAAAAGCTATCAGCACAGGAAATCAGAAGTGAATATTGGATGGTGAAAGGAAACGGGAAATGATTTGGAGGACGAGGAACTACCGTAGATGGACTGCTGGTATTCTGATCGGAATAATTTCCTATGGTTTCACGAGCTGCAATAGCATATCAAGTGTACCTAGGTCTAGGACGATTCAAACGACAAAAAGAATGTTGAATCCGATTGCACCACCGGGAGTATATATTGCCGATCCGGAAGTCCGAAAGATGCCCAATGGTAAAATCTATTTATACGGTTCAAAGGATGATCTTGGGAATGCCTATTGTTCGACAGCTTACAATGTCCTTTCTACCGACAATCTGGTGGAATGGAATAACGAACAGACTTCATTTGCTACAGTGGGGATAGGAAAACAAGCTAACTATACCAATCAAATTTTGTATGCACCAGATTGTATAGAACATGATGGGAAATACTATTTGTACTATTGTCTTGCCGGCGGAGGAGAGGATGAGGGAGTTGCGGTTTCGGATAGTCCTTACGGACCTTTTAAAGATGGCCAGATCATGAAAGATATGCGGGGAATTGATCCTTCTGTTTTTGTTGATGATGATGGTCAGGCTTATATCTTTTGGGGACAGGGTTATGCGAAAGGAGCGAAGCTAGGGAAAGATATGAAAGAGATTGTAGGTACGGCAAAGGATAGTTTATTGACTTACGAAACACATAAATTTAACGAAGGAAGTTCAGTAAGAAAACGCAATGGGATTTATTATTATGTTTTTGCAAGCCATGCGAGGCATGGTGAGAGCAACTGCGCTACATTAAGTTATGCTACCTCAACTTCTCCGCTTGGACCTTATACCTATAGAGGGGTCATTATTGATAATTGGGGCAGTGGTAGGAACCTCGTTAATAATCACGGTTGTATAGAAGAAATTAATGGACAGTGGTATGTCTTTTACCATCGTCCAACACATGGAAGTCAGACCATGCGCAAAGCATGTTTGGAGCCGATTTTCTTTGCAAAAGATGGCACGATTGCGGAAGTTGAAATGACGACACAAGGGGCCGGTGGGCTTATTGATCCTACTAGCCGGATGGACGCAGCAAGGGCCTGTTTGATGCAGGGAAATGTAGCTGTTCATGTCCGTCGTCCAGCTAATGACATTCCAGTAGAATTTTTAAAAGGTTTCCATGATGGTGATTTTGCTGTTTGGAGATATTTTGATTTTACCCGCAAGGACCTGAAGCAATTTACCTGTAAAACCTGGGGAAATACACAAGATGCGAAAATTGAAATTCGCATTGATGGTATCAACGGTAAGTTATTGGGAACAGTAGTTATTGCATCGCAGCAGGGGGAGACACAATATGCAATCCATACCACTGCTGTAGCGAACATAACAGGTACTCATGCAATTTATCTTGTGGTTCGTGGGAAAGAAGATGAAGCCAAACCAAAGGAGTTACTGAATCTTGAATGGTTTGAGTTTAGCCATTAATTGAAGGAGGAAATGAAATAATTTTGCGGGGTTATGTGGTAAAATAGCATCGATCTTTGGTAAGATATTGGTTGTTATTAGACTATAGTCTATGGTTATTTAGCGAGAGAAAAAGAGTTTTATTTTTAGATATAACCATTAGACTATTTTATGAGAAAAAAAGCTAAGTTGGCAATGGAAACCTTACAGGTGGAAATTCAGCACATGATGTCTACGAATCGAAGTAAGCTTTTGGGCAAGTTCTATGTGGGGGAGAATGATTGGATAGTTCAAGCCATAGTGACCTTTGCCAAGAAATCATATTATGATACTATTTCAGATGATCATGTTTGCATGGAACTAAAACGCGAGCAGTCTGATTGCTCCAAAATAGCCTCTGAAAAACTACAATGTATAGAACCTGAACACCATGAAGGCATAGATCATGAGAACTATACCTCAGCCAATGTAAATGCCAGCAATTTCATGATCTGGCATAGGTATCCGTCGAAAGGTTCTATTCCGTTTTGGGGTAAGACAGTAAGTGCAATCAATGATCCGGCTAGTTCCAATACGATCAACTACAGCTATCCAGGCTGTAAATTCTCCATAGAAGGCATGATAAAGCAGACCATCTGTTTATTGGAAAATCTAAGGACGACTAGAAGTACGATTGAAATTCTAAACGAAACTGCTTCCCGGCCGTTGGTGTCAATTGTCCTACCTTGTTTTAATGCAGAAAGATTTCTGCCGGATTGCTTGGAAAGCATCTTTTCTCAGACCTATCCTGATTTTGAATTAATTGCTATTGATGACGGATCATCAGATGCAACAAAAGCAATCCTAAAAAAACAAACTGATCAGCGGCTGATTATTGTTTCGAATACATCAAATAGAGGGATCACTAAGAGTTTGAATAGTGGAATAGAGCTTTCAAAAGGAAAATATATCGCACGGATGGATGCCGATGATATCATGCATCCAGATCGTTTGAAAAAACAGGTTTCCTTTTTTGAAAGCACTTCGGGGGAACATGTTGCCGCTGTGGGATCTGATCATTACATCATCGATCAAAATGGAAAACTGGTTGGATTAAAACAATATTCTTGTATGTCAGATGAAATAGAATTTATTTCTTTATTCGGAAATCCGGTTGCGCACAGTTCGGTCATGTTTCGGAGTGAGGTTATCAAGAATACAAAGTACAGAGACAACTATCCTCTGAATGAGGATTATGCACTGTCGGTAAAACTTTTAAAAACAGAAGATTTTGTCAATATTCCTGAATCTTTGATGTATTGTAGAGCTCATAAAAGTAACTTTTCCTTGAAAAATAGTAAGGTTCGAAAAGAGAGCGTTGCCAATTTATTGTCCGATGAGTTAGAGTCGCTGTCTGTCGAGCTAAATACAGATGAACTCAAGCAGTTACTTGCCATTGGTTTTGGAATGGGAAATATTTATTTTAATGATAGGGAAAAACTAAGTTCGTTAGAACTTCTAATAGCGCATATTGTCAAGACAAAACAAGACACGAAAATAAACAGAACCTATTCGAAGAAATTTTCGAATGCTATAAGAACTTATGTTAAAGAAAACCTCTGTGGACTTTATCGATAAGAGTCCATTCTATGATAAAACCTGATATGAAAAAGATTATACTAGTAACAATCTCCATATTATTTATACCTGTTGTATTGCTTGCCAATGAAACTGTATGGCTATCCCCCAAAGGGAGTGACACAAGTGATGGGACAAAGGCTGCACCCTATTACTCGTTGAATAAAGCGATAAAGGGTAGGCTAGAAAGCCGGAGCGAAAATGATACTTTATTCGTCAATGTGTTGGCCGGAAATTATTATATGGACCGACCTTTTGAAATCGAGCAGCCGTCTCGTCGTCCTATTGTTATTCGAGGTTATGATGCTGAAAATAAGCCTCGTTTTATTGGGGGTATAGCGATAAAAGGCTGGCAAAAATATGATGATAAGTTGTATCGGATACGCATACCGGAAGTCGTCCACTATGGTCTGACTATAGAGCAACTCTTTGTGAATGGTAAACGCGCTATTTTGGCTCGTACCCCGAATGTTGATTGGTATACGGTGAAAAATGCTGTCGAAACCAATTTTGTAAGCGGAGTACGTTTTGCAAATTATGCCGTACAACGCATTGATTTTAAAAGGGAAGACTGGAACGAAATAAGGCAGTTAAAACACGCGGGTTTTGCAGATCTAAAATTTAGATTCTATCACAAATGGGATGTCACCATAAAGAAGCCTGAATATACCAGTCCGGATTCCGCATTTATTTATATGGGCGGTAAAGGAATGCACCCCTGGAATCCGATACAGGCCGGTAGTCGTTATGTCATGTATGACTACAGGGCAGCATTGGATGCGCCAGGTGAATGGTATTTGGATAGGAATACAGGGTACCTCTATTACATGCCATTGGCTGGGGAGAATATGGATACGGCCGAGACACTGATACCTACGTTGGAACAATTAGTTGTGTTTAAGGGGAATGAAAATGACGCGATCAAACATATAACATTTGAAAATATTTCTTTTCAAGCGACCAAATACCAGATACCTCCAATGGGAGAGGATCCCATGCAAGCAGCAGCATTGACCAAAGCCGCATTGTCTTTTGATTTTTCTGAAAATATTTCCTTGATAAACTGTGAAGTGCTCCATACTGGGGCATATGCTATTTGGTTAGGACGAGAATGCCATTATAATCGAGTAGAGCACTGTTATCTGGCTGATTTAGGTGCGGGTGGAATCAAAATTGGTGTACCCTTTTTCCGGCCGGGTAACCAAAAAGTCAGTAGTTTCAATTTAATTCATAACAACATTATTATGCAGGCAGGTCGTGAACTGCCCTGTGGAATTGGAGTTGCTATTTTTCATAGCAGTGATAATCAGATAACACATAATGAAATCGCCGACTTGTATTATTCTGGTGTCTCAGTCGGTTGGACTTGGGGATATAATGATGATCCAAATAGTTGGACACACCATGTGAACGAAAAAGGCGAACCTGAATTTCATAAAACGAAGTTAATAAGCCCGGCTGTGAGAAATGTCGTCTCCTACAACCATATTCATCATATTGGTTGGGGGGAACTATCTGATATGGGAGCGGTGTATACGCTTGGAGAATCTAAGGGGACCAAAATAACGCATAATGTCATTCATGATGTGTTGTCTTATGACTATGGGGGATGGGGACTTTACACAGATGAAGGTTCAACAGGTGTAGAAATGAGCAATAACCTGGTCTATCGATGCAAAAGTGGCGGTTTTCATCAACACTACGGCCGAGAAAATAAGATTGAAAATAACATCTTTGCTTTTGGCCATTATTATCAAGCGCAGTATACGCGTGCGGAACCACATCAGTCTTTTAGTTTTAAACACAATATAATTCTGCAAGACAGCGGGGAGACCTTGGCCGGAGCTTGGGAAAAAGGATCTTTGGCCATTGATTCAAATCTGTATTGGCATCTCAATGGGGTACCTCAGTTTGTTGGGAAATACACATTGCAGGATTGGAAGAAATTAAAAGAGCCACATTCCATATGTGCCGATCCACTTTTTAAAAATCCGCTTTCTGACGATTTTTCATTTTCATCTAAAAAAGCTATCCGCAAGATTGCATTCAAACCGTTTGACTATACAAAAGCGGGTATTTACGGCGATTCTGCTTGGCTAATGAAAGGACGATTGAGCGATGAGACGCTCGATGAGTTTAAGAAAAGGGTAGCTTTAAGGTCTAATAAATAAGTTATAGCTAAGCTTCATTATTTGTTCGGACCATGCTCGTCATAAATTCGTCTCATGTTCGCCCCATTTTTTCAAAAGCTCTTCATTTTCTTTATAGATTCCCTACCTATCGTAAGGGAATGAGTAGGGAATCTGTAGGCGCACGGTGGGCAAAAGCTGAAAGGAGGACGAATCGCTTATGAGCTTGTCTCGAAGAATTGGCAACGATGTCATTTATAGAAGTAGGGTTTGGATAAGTTAGCATCAATAGTCGTTAAGATATAGGTTGTCCTACTACTGTGTATTCCTGAAATTTAAGTAAATGAAAGGAGGTCAGTATGTTGTTGTAACAGCAAATAACCAATTTATAACAATACCTTAAGCGAACCATACGCAATCATTATCGGTATTGTTTCAACCTAATTAGTAGAGTATTAACCAAAACTTTAGATTATGATGAATTGTTGCTTTTCTCAAAAGCGACCAGGGAATAGACTGTCTATTCCGAATGTCAATGTTTTCAAGCCATTATTGATGATTATTTTCAGTACGGCCTTGACCACACACGCAAAGCCTGCTTTAAGAAGTGCGCTGTCTATTGATCCTTATCTTAAACCCACAAAGGAAATTACCTTAATTAATAAGCTTTTAGCCAAAGACCGGATTATTACGGGGACGGTACGAGATTCATTGGGTAATGTGATCCAAGGGGTAAGCGTGTCATGCAAAGAAGTCCCTGGCCGAAGTGCAATGACAGATAAAGATGGTAGATTTTCACTCGCCCTGCCCAAAGAGGCCGCGACACTAGTTTTTGTCTATGTGGGTATGAAAAGAGAAGAAAAATCGATTGGGGATCAATCTATTGTCGATATCGTCTTGTTTCCCGAATCAAAAAACATTGATGAAGTATTGGTCGTGGCATTTGGTAAACAAAAGAAAACGGAACTTGTCGGGGCTGTTACATCTATTAAGCCATCAGAATTAAAAATTCCGTCAAGCAATTTGACTACAGCACTTGCTGGACGGCTTGCGGGGGTTATTGCATATCAACGAAGTGGGGAGCCGGGTGCAGATAATGCCGATTTCTTTGTACGTGGAGTGACCACCTTTGGTTATAAGGTTTCTCCCCTTATTCTCATCGATAATGTTGAAGCAACATCAACAGATTTAGCAAGATTGCAGGTCGATGATATTGCAAGCTTCTCTATTATGAAGGATGCAACTTCGACAGCACTTTATGGGGCCAGAGGTGCCAATGGTGTAATTCTAATTACAACAAAAGAAGGTAAGGAAGGGAAAGTAAATCTGTCTTTCCGTGCAGAAAATTCAATGTCACAAGCAACGAGAAATATTGAACTCGCAGATCCGATTACCTACATGAAATTGGCTAATGAAGCGAGTTATGCCCGTAACCCACTGGGTGGATATATTTATCAAAAATCTAAAATAGACAATACGGAGCGAGGAACCGATCCTATAGCCTATCCGATGACCAATTGGCAAGATATGTTGCTCAAAGATTACACGATGAACCAACGGTATAACCTGAATGTGAGTGGCGGTGGTAAAGTGGCTCGATATTATGTTGCAGGCGCACTGGCGCAAGATCATGGTATTATGAAAGTCGATCCCATGAATAATTTTAATAGTAATGCCAATTTAAAAACCTATTCCTTACGGACGAATGTAAACATTAATTTAACACCGACAACAGAAATGATTGCCCGTCTCTCGGGAACTTTCGACGACTATCGTGGACCTATCGATGGAGGAACAGACATTTTTAAGAAAATTATTCGATCAAATCCAGTCTTATTCCCGGCCCGTTATGAACCGACTGAGGATACGAAATATGTAAAGCATATCATGTTCGGTAATTATGGTGATGCAGAGTACAATAATCCTTATGCTGATCTACAAAAAGGCTATAAAGATTATTCGCGTTCGAATATGTCAGCTCAGATTCAACTTTCCCAGGATTTCTCATTTTTGTTAAAGGGATTGAGCGCACGTGGAATGTTCAATACCCAGCGCTATTCTTATTTTGATGTAAAGCGTCTGTACAATCCATATTTTTATACCCTAATGAATTATGACCGCGCGACAAAATCTTACACGCTACGGGGAATTAATGAGTTGGGAAATACGCTAAAAGGGGTTCCTGCCGGCACTGAATATCTCAATTATCAGAATGGAGAAAAAGAGGTTTCAACTAATTTTTACAGTGAGCTTTCTGTAAATTATAAGCAAGTCTTTAATAAGGTGCACAGTGTTAGTGGTATGTTGATTGGATTGGCAAAGAGTAGCCAGGTCGGTGGTGCTACTGATTTACAAAGCTCATTACCTTTCAGAAATCTTGGACTTTCGGGGCGATTTACCTATGTCTACGATGAACGGTATGCGGCTGAATTTAATTTTGGTTATAATGGATCGGAACGTTTTCATACATCGCATCGCTTTGGATTCTTTCCATCGGCAGGTCTAGCTTATACGGTTTCCAATGAAAAGTTCTGGAGTCCGTTAAAAAATATACTCCCACTTTTCAAACTCAGGGCGACCTATGGGCTTGTCGGAAATGACCAGATTGGAAGCCCTACTGATCGCTTCTTTTATTTGTCCAATGTGGACATGAATAATGGTAATAATGGTGCAATTTTCGGAACGTTAAATGGTTATTCACTTTCCGGTGTAGATGTGAAACGCTACGCAAATCAAGATATTACATGGGAAACTTCCCAAAAAACCAACTTTGGATTGGAAGCTAAGCTTTTTGGAAAACTGGGGATACAAGCTGATTTATTTTCAGAGCATAGAACAAATATCCTCATGGATCGAACCTCTATTCCGACAACCATGGGCTTGTCGGCTGGAGTGCGTGCAAATGTTGGTGAGGCATCTGCAAAAGGTTTAGACGCATCTTTTGATTACTCACAAAACTTTGGAACAGATCTTTGGAT
Organism: Sphingobacterium multivorum; assembly: GCF_039511225.1. NCBI lineage: Bacteria > Pseudomonadati > Bacteroidota > Sphingobacteriia > Sphingobacteriales > Sphingobacteriaceae > Sphingobacterium > Sphingobacterium multivorum. The sequence continues at coordinate 4,062,757 of NZ_CP154261.1, read as the reverse complement.
AAAAGGAATGGCCAATTTTACTTATGCCACAAGTAAATTTAAGGTTTATGAGGAACCTCAATATCAAGAAAGAAATAAGCTTCATGTCGGATATTCTTTGTCACAAACTTGGGGATATATTGCTGAGCGTCTTTTTATCGATGAGATGGATGTGGCCAATTCTCCAAAACAAAATTTTGGGCCCTATGGCGCGGGAGATATCAAATATAGGGATGTTAACAAAGATGGGCAAATCACAAGTTTGGACGAGGTGCCCATTGGTTTTCCGACTTCACCGGAGATTGTCTATGGATTTGGAATTTCCGCAGGTTATAAACATTTTGATATTTCTTGTTTTTTTCAAGGTCTGACCAGGGAATCCTTTTGGATAGATCCAGCTGCAACTTCGCCTTTTGTTGATAATCAAACGGCATTGCTACAAGCTTATGCGAATAACCATTGGAGCGAGGAAAACAGGGACATCTACGCCTTGTGGCCAAAATTAAGTACTAATGTGAATGTTAATAATACTCAAAAAAGTACTTGGTTTATGCGCGATGGTGCATTCCTCCGCTTGAAATCTGTTGAGTTGGGGTATACCTTACCGAACTCTTTTACACAGAAAGCACATTTGTCTAATGTGAGGTTCTATCTCAATGGGTCAAACCTGTTCCTGTGGAGTAAGTTCAAGGAATGGGATGTTGAAATGGGTGGGAATGGTTTAGGCTATCCTGTTCAACGTGTGATCAACTTAGGTGTCAACTTATCCATTAATTAACCTTTAAACGATATGAAATTATATAAAATACTGATCTTAGGGGTACTGATCTTTTCTGTCGTCTCTTGCAAGAAATATCTGGATGTGATTCCGGATAATATTGCAACGATTGACAATGCATTTAGTCTCCGCAATCAAGCAGAAAAATACTTGTTTACCTGTTATTCGTTTTTACCGAAACTGGGGGATATGGAAAATCCGGCATTTTTGGGATCAGGGGAGTTTATTACACCTAATCCTGGGATTTCACCCTTAGACGCCAACCAAAAACTTATCGATCTGGCCTATGGACAGCAAAATAAAGTAAGCCCAATTTATAATGCTTGGGATGGTGAAAATGGTCCCCGATCGTATTATCAAGGTATTCGCCATTGTAATATTTTTTTAGAAAATATTGGTCGAGTCCCTGACATTAAAGAATCTGAACGGAATAAATGGATAGCCGAAGTAAAGTTTCTAAAAGCCTATTATCATTTTAGTTTATTGCGGATGTATGGACCTATTCCTGTTATCAAAGAAAATCTGCCAATTTCCGCTTCTGTGGAGGAGGTGAAGGTGAAGCGCGAGCCAGTTGATACTGTCGTTAATTATATTGTACAAATTTTAGACGAAGCAAGTACTGATTTACCAACTGTCATCGCAAATCAAGGAGATGAGCTTGGTCGGATCACGAAACCTATCGCTTTGTCTGTCAAAGCGCAGGTGCTCATATTGGCCGCAAGTCCATTATTTAATGGAAATTCGGATTATGCAAATTTTAAAAATAAAGATGGACAAGCATTGATTGCGACAGCTTTCGAATCTAGTAAATGGCAAAGGGCCGCCACCGCTTGTAAGGAAGCGATAGATGCCTGTCACGAAGCTGGAAATACCATCTTCTATTTCGAGCCTCCATTTAATATGAAATCACTCAGCGAAGCTACGCAATATTGCATGAACATTCGTGGTGCTATTACCGAAGATTGGAATAGTGAAACAATCTGGGGCATGTCCAATTCAAAGTCCAATACAAGCTGGCTGCAGAATATAACCACACCTCGTTCGGAAATACAGGAAGTTTCAGGGGCACTGCTTGCTGCAACTATTAATTCGGCAGAAATGTTTTATACACGAAACGGTGTTCCGATTGAAGAGGACAAGACCTGGGACTATAATGGACGTTTTAAACGATTGAAGACAATCTCGCAATCGGATAAAAGCCTAATGAACCCCAATTATACGACATCCTCTTTCAATTTAGATCGTGAACTTCGCTTTTACGCAGATTTAGCTTTCGATCGTTCGTCCTTATTCGGTTTTGGACGGCTGGATGAAACCAATTTATTGTATCTGAATACAATTTGGGGACAAACGAATACGACAGGAAATAATAGCCGGTTTTCCTGTACAGGCTATTGGCCTAAAAAGTTGATTAATTATAAAAATACGGGAAGTAAAGACCGCTATAATATCGTTACTTATGTTTGGCCTGCAATTCGTTTGTCCAACCTGTATTTGCTCTATGCTGAGGCACTAAATGAGGTAGGTGGGCCTTCGGAAGACGTACTTAAATGGGTAGACTTGGTACGAAAACGTGCAGGGCTGAAAGGCATTACTGAATCTTGGGCAAATTTTTCGAAAAATCCAGCTAAACCAACGACAAAAGATGGTTTACGAAATATTATTCACCGTGAAACCTTGATCGAATTTATGTTTGAAGGGGAAAGTTACTGGAGCATGCGTAGATGGAAAGATTTGGATCTGATGAATCAGCCGAGAACAGGCTGGGATGTATTTCAAACTACGACGGAAAACTTCTACCGCTTAAAAACGATTTTCGTACCTAACTATACTTATCGTGATTTTCTGTTCCCGATCAAAGAGTATGATCTCGCGGTTAATCCTAATCTTGTCCAAAATCCAAAATGGTAAAACTTTAAGAAAAGAGTCAAAAATCGGTTGGTTTTTCTTTCGTTTATAAAGAGGAATCGGTTTATTCATGGCTCATATAGAATAAATTATATGAAAAAGATACTTGCTTTAATCGCAGTTTTATTGTTTTGTGGGCTAATTTATTCCTGCAAAGAAGAACTGGTCAATAAACCTTTATTTAATGACAATACCAAACCTTCGCCTGTTTCAGATGTAAAGGTTATGAATACAGAGGGTGGAGCGATTATTACCTACAAACTCGCTGATGACCCTTCGATATTATATGTCAAGGCTGAATATAAAGTAAATGAAACTATTAGTAGAACGGCGAAATCCTCTTATTATTCAGACACGGTTCGGGTGGAAGGATTTGCCAAGGAAGGTGCTTATAAGATAACGCTTCGTACAGTAAGTCGTAATGAAATCGTGTCAGAACCAGTAGAAGTAACGGTTAATCCGCTTACACCACCCTACTTGTCTATTGCGAAGTCATTGGAATTGTTACCTGATTTTGGTGGAATCAATATCGCCTATAAGAATCCTAAAGAAAATGAAGTGGGAATTGTCATTCTTGCAGACTCTCTTAACACACTTGAATACCTCGATACGAAATATATTAAAGATGCGAAGGGTAATTTTTCAGTACGAGGGTTACCATCAAAAGAGAAGACTTTTGGTGCCTATGTTCGCGATCGTTGGGGCAATGTTTCCGATACCATTTTAGTGAAGACTACCCCCTATAATGAAGTCGAGCTTGATCGAAGTAAGATTTCTACTTTATCACTTCCGGGAGATATTGTGGGATGTTGCGGTTCTTCTCCAAGTGTACCGTTGACTGGAAATGGTGCATCAGACTGGGCGTTATATGGCGAGGCCACGGCATCAACTAAACTACCTAGTCGAATTACTTACGATTTGGGGCGTACCGTAAAAATGAGCCGTTTTAAATTATGGATTCGCGTCAACGGTATTGCAGAATACATCAATGGTACGCCAAAGATGTTTCGAATTTATGGTAGTAACAATCCTAATCCAGATGGTAGCTTGGACGAAAGTTGGATGCCCTTGGGAGATAGCTATGAACTGGTCAAACCTTCAGGTCTACCTTACGGAAAACGCAATGCGGAAGATGATGCCGCCAAGTATAATGGATTTGAATTTGTATTGCCTTTGCCGGCGAAGTCTATTCGATATTGGCGGTTTGTTTTGATTTCCAATTTTGCACAAGGTAACAGTATGGATATTGCTGCACTTAAGTTTTGGGGAGATCCACAGTAAGTATGTGAACAAATAGAGATTTTTTGTAGAAATGAAATGACAAACCAATGAAGAAAAACTTAATATTTTTAATTATTTGCACGGGAATACTAAGTTCTTGTACAAAAATGGACCATTCCTATAAACCTTATCTCGAAGATGGCGAGCGTATATATCCGGGGATGCCATCTGGAGTAATGGTAAATACAGGTAAAAATAGAGCACAGGTTCAATTTGCGAAAAGCCAAGATCCTAACGTAGAAAATTATCTTATCTATTGGAATGATGGTGCTGATTCGGTTTCTGTGCCACAGGCGAAGGATCTTGACACGATAAGGACTACCATTGCAAATTTGAAGGAACAGACCTATAATTTTGAAATTTTGTCGGTCGATAAAAATAGTAACAGGTCTTTACGAGTATTAAAATCCGCCAAAGTGTATGGCGATGGATACGAGGCATCGTTATTTAATCGTAGCATTGTCAAAGCATCTGTGGAGGATGCTAATAAAGTTAAGATTGAATTTGCAGCTGCAGATATTGGAAATGTATCGACAGAGATTACTTATACCAATGACAAGGGAACTGCGGGTCGATTGGTTATCCCCAGCACTGAGAACGTAGCTATGATCAATGATTGGAAGTTGGGAACTAAAGTGATGTATCGGTCTCAGTTTAAACCTAATGTTACGGCCATCGACGTTTTCAATGTTAAAGAGGAACAGAAAATGCGTGTACAAAAAGATGTGTCGTCAATCTATTTGAAAAACTATAAACAACCATTTCTATCCATCCAAACTGAAAATCGCTTTCGTGATCCTAAAGGTTGGATAGTCAATGCAACTGTTCAAAATCATGGTGGAATGGGCGGTTGGGCGTCGAATGATAATACGGTATTGTGCATGGAATCTGGGTGGGGGGTACCCAATATCATCAATGGTAAGTTGTATCAAACAGTTGTGTTATCTAAGGGTGACTATGGTGTGGAGATTGATCTCGGATCGAATGGCGTAAATAATTCCCAGGTTCGGATTGTTGCTGCAGCAGGAAATACACTACCTGATTTTACGGCAGATTTTCAGGTTCCCTCCGCTTTAGGGACTGGGAATTTAGGCGGTAAAAAAATGGAGTTCTCTATGACCATGGATGGGACAGTCTCATTGGGATTTTTGGCTAATATGGTCGGCGATCAGTATTGGCGTGTTTCCAAGGTTGCCTTATATCAATATTACTGATTTGTATCTAATTGAACGAAACCTGTCCGAAGCGAAAGTGAAAGACAGGTTTTTCTGTTTTAGCCGATTTCCTTTTCGTAAATTAATGAAATGTGATCTAGTTACTAGGGAAATGTTTTTTTCAGTCGTCAGTCAATTAAACAAAGGAAGAATAAGCTCAGGCTAAAATTCTAGACAGACTGTTACTAACCAATCATTTCTCGTTATGAATACAATTTATGAGCACTTTTCTTTTCCTCCGAATCAGTCCTTTACTATTCGAATGGATGACTATACCCTGGAGGAAAAACAGCATTTGCATAAACATGCGAACTATGAAATTGCCTTGATAGAAAATGGAGTGGGGACTAGGTTTATCAATGGCAGTGCCGAAACTTTTCACGGGACGGATCTTGTGTTGATTGCGGGAGATGTTTCGCACTGCTGGAGATATCAGGGGACCGTTGATGAACAACAACAGGTTCGGATTATTGTGGTCCATTTTTTTCCAGATTTTCTAGGTAAAGGATTCTTGCATATTCCCGAAGCCAAGGCGATTAGCAAATTACTCCAACGGGCGAAAAAGGGGATTGTTTTCCATGGCGATGTGTTGGATAAAGCAAAATTGATCCTGGAAAAAATGTTGACTGAAAAAGAAATGGGACGGGTTCTACTTTTTCTCAAATTGATGGATTTGTTGAGCAATACATCATCTTGTAGAGTCTTGAACGACGCAAGTCAAGAGATTGTCTATAGTGATTTTGAAACGAAAAAAATGGATACTGTACTACAGTATATTTTAAATAACTTTAATCGCCAGCTTTCTCTTGTAGAGATGGCCGCTATCACCGCAATGGCTCCCAATTCCTTCTGTCGATATTTTAAGCTAAAAACCGGCAGACGTTTTTCTGACTTCATAAAAGAGCTTCGGATTAATCATGCCGCAAAATTGTTGGTGCAAGGAAACTATAGCATTTCAGAATCCGGTTACCTAAGTGGTTATAATAATATCTCTAATTTTAATAAGCATTTTAAGGAAATCAAAGGCATGAGTCCACGGCTATTTAAGAAAATGCGGGTTGTCTGATGAATAAGTGAATTTGAGGAAAAAACATATGTGACAGTTCAAACGTTTTCGTAGAAATATAGCACCAGATCAGCTGTTTTTTTATGTCGATATTTATTATCTTGTTCCAGTTTTACAGCCTATGGCAAACTTTTGGTCGAACAGAATCAATTGCTTAATCGCTTTTTAATTTAGCGAATGTAAGGGAATTAGCGATTTTCTGTTTCTTTTTGAAATAAAAATGCAACCGGTTGTTTTAATCAGATTACGCAGGTTGAATAATATAAACCACTTTTATGATATACCGTATTCAATTCAGTGTTGTTTTATTTTTCGTGATTTTTAATTGCTATGCGCAGTCTAACTATATCAATCCGTTTATCGGCGCGGTCACAAGTGGTGAAAAAGCGGAAACGGGGGGACATGGCTTTGGTAAAACTTTTCCGGGGGCGGCGACTCCATTTGGCCTAACACAGGTTAGTCCTAACACGATTACCGGGGGAGACAATGGTTCTGGATACAACTACGAACATACCTCCATCGAGGGATTTGCTTTTACGCAAATGAGCGGTATAGGCTGGTACGGTGATTTAGGTAATTTTTTGGTGATGCCAACAACGGGAGAACTGAAAACTTCCGCGGGTAGCCTCGAACATCCAGAAAATGGCTACCGTTCCCGTTTCGCTAAAAAAGATGAAAGAGCCCGTGCAGGTTACTATGAGGTACTGCTTTTAGATTATAATATAAAGGCCGAAATGACTGCTGCACCACATAGTGGAATGCTCCGGTTTACTTTTCCTAAGCACCAAAAGTCACGGATTCAGATTGACTTAGCTCGGCGTGTAGGCGGGACATCTACGGAACAATATGTGAAAGTAGTGGACAACCATACCATTCAAGGATGGATGAAGTGCACACCCGAAGGTGGCGGTTGGGGAAATGGGGATGGAAAGGCAAATTATACCGTCTATTTTTATGCCCAATTTAGTAAGCGTTTTATTGAAACAGGGGTATGGAGTTGTGCCATTCCAGAAGGGCAAAAACGTAAATTACAGGATGTCACAAGTGCAAGCTACCAAGACATGGTGGCCAAATCTGTCGTTACCAAAAATATCGGTATCATGGAAGGGAAGCACTTAGGTTTTTATACCGAATTCCCCACGCAGGCAAATGAACAGGTATTGATGAAAGCCGGAATTTCATTTGTCAGTATGGAGGGGGCAAAAAATAATCTTCAAACAGAAATCAAAGATTGGAACTTTAATAATGTATTGCAGCAAACGCAGAAACGATGGGATGATGCTTTGGGAAAAATAGGTGTCCTTGGTGGGACAGAGGATGAGAAGACCATTTTTTACACGGCTCTGTACCATTCGATGATCGATCCGCGAGATTTCTCGGATGTAGATGGAAAATATGTTGGCGGTGACGAGCATATTCATCAAACGAAAGATTTTACCAAAAGAACGGTATTTAGTGGCTGGGATGTTTTTCGAAGTCAGTTTCCATTGCAAACGATTATTAATCCGACTATCGTAAACGATATGATCAATTCTTTGGTTACATTGGCAGAAGAAAGTAAACACAATTATTTAGAACGTTGGGAATTTTTGAACGCTTACAGTGGCTGTATGATCGGAAACCCTGCTGTATCGGTTATTACCGACGCTTATAGGAAAGGGATAGCCAACTTTGATGTAGAAAAGGCTTATAAATATGCGCGGCAAACGGTTGAAAAATTTGGAAATGGTGAAAAGGTAACTACCGGTGGAATTTCGACGACATTGGAATATGCTTATACAGAATGGTGTCTGTCGCAATTGGCGGCACGATTAAATAAAACGACCGATGAGCATTTATATGCGCGTCGTGCGCAAAGCTACAGAAACCTATTTGATCCAACAGTTGGCTGGTTTCGACCGAAAGAACAAGATGGTACATGGAGTAAATGGCCAGAGACGGGGCGCTTAACTCAAAATTACGGCTGTGTTGAGAGCAACCCTTATCAGCAAGGATGGTTTGTCCCTCATGATGTGGATGGGCTTGTAGGCCTTTTGGGTGGAAAGGAAAAAGCCATCGCGGATCTTAATAATTTTTTTGAACTTGCTCCACAAGACATGATGTGGAATAATTATTACAACCATGCCAATGAACCAGTACATCATGTACCATTTTTATATAATCGGGTAGGAGCTCCCTGGCTTACGCAAAAATGGACGCGAGAAATTTGTTCGCGTGCGTACCACAATTCAGTTTATGGTTTAATCGGTAATGAAGATGTGGGGCAGATGTCCGCATGGTATGTTTTGGCGGCCTCTGGCATACATCCCGTTTGTCCGGGCGACACACGCTACGAAATCACAAGCCCCGTATTTAATACAGTCACCTTTAAACTTGATCCCAACTATCATTCTGGGACACAGTTTGTAATCAAAACAGAAAATAATTCGCCTGAAAATCGCTACATCCAAAAAGCTGAACTTAATGGCGTCCCTTATAACAACTGTTTTATAGATCACCGTGAAATCATGCGAGGTGGGACCTTGGTACTGTTTATGGGAAGTGAACCTAATAAACAATGGGGGCTTGGTAAAGCTTTTGAAACACAATAAATACTAGGGCGATGTGGGGTGTTAATCGTCTTATTGTATAAAATGACTAAAGATTTTATTTTATGATAAAAAAACTGAAAACTTCCATAGTGGCGGTTCTACTGGCTGGCACTGCAATCGGGCAGCAAGCTCCGGCACCATTTTTACCTATTCCAAATCCCGCACAATTGCGATGGCACAAAGCCGAATATATTATGTTTGTTCATTTTGGCATGAAGACATTTTATCCGAGTGACAACCATATGGGGACTGGAGATGAAGATCCAAACCGTTTTAATCCGGTACAATTCAATACAGACCAATGGGCTAAAGTGGCTAAAGAAGGCGGTTTTAAAGGGATGGTGCTAACGACAAAACACCACGATGGGTTTGCAAATTGGCAGACGTCGACCACAGACCATGGGGTTGCTTCTTCGGCTTGGCAGAAAGGAAAGGGAGATGTTGTGCGTGATCTGGCTAATTCCTGCCGAAAGAATAACCTCTATTTTGGATTATATGTCTCTATTATCGATCATCATTTTAACAAATATGGCTCGCCAAAACATCAATCCTATGGTGATTATTATTATGACCAAATTGAGGAGTTAAGTACCAAGTATGGCCCAATTGATGAATATTGGTTCGATGGATTTAATGCAGATAACCTAAAAATGGATTATCCTAAAATTGGACGAATGATCGTGGCGAAACAGCCCCATGCAGTGGTCTATGATTCTGGTGTTTTGGTCAAAACTATTCCGGATCGCTGTATCGCATGGCCAGGAAATCATGGTGGAATCAAGCCAGATCAAAATTACCGCCAATTAATCGACGGTGTGATGCGCTGGTATCCGAATGAGGCTTCCATTATCCTGCAGGGAAACTGGTTTCATATTGGTCAACCTGCCGTGAGTCTAGAAAAGATGAAAGAGTATTATTTGACTTCTGTTGGTTACGGTTCGACTCCATTAATGAATGTTTCGCCCAATGCACGGGGATTAATGGATGAAGAAACAGAGAAAACCCTGATCGCGTTTAAATCCTGGGTGGATCAATTGCACAATAGCAATCCTGCATTCAAAAAAAGGGCAACAGACGACGGCCATCGTGGCAATTCGAAAAAGTATGCAGCTTCACAAGTGAATGATGGAAATTATGACAGTTATTTCGCAACAGATGATGGCGATGATAAAGCAAGTATAACGATCGACTTAGGTAAGAAAACAAAAATTGATGGTTTTATCTTGCAAGAATACATTCCACTTGGTCAGCGGGTGGATGATTACAGTATTGAATGTCGTGTTGATGGGAAATGGGTTGAAGTTTTTCAAGGAAAGAAAATTGGGTATAAGCGTATTATATTGGCAGGAGGGGCTTCGGCAAAGGACATTAAATTTCCAGTATCAGATGCGGTTCGACTGCATGTCAATAAAAGTTTGGCTTGCCCGTTAATCAATAATTTTCAAGTGATTGCTTTGGGAGGAGTCTAGTATTTTGTTTAGATTTATGTACTGTAAACATGATGTAAATCTAAACAGAATTGATAACCAATCGCTTAGATCAAACCCAGACGAATGAAATATGTTAGATTGCTTGCCTGCATAACCTCCGTGTTTTATGCCGTGATAGCTCAACACGTAGTCGCTCAGCAGACTACTACTCTTCCTGCAACAATTGAACAAGGAAATCAAGATCGTGAATATTGGACAGGACTACTTTACAAAATTGTATCTCCGGTGATCCATAACCTCGCTTCGGGAACACTGAAAAAGAATATGCCGCTGGAAAAGGCTCCAGGGTATATGTTAAAGGCTGAGCAGGTTACCTACCTGGAAGCTGTGGGGCGTACCATGGCCGGTGTTGCGCCTTGGTTGTCGCTTCCTGATGACAATACGCAAGAGGGGAAACAGCGTAAAGAATTGCGTTTGGCATTGCTAAAAGGAATTGCCAATGCCGTGAATCCAACGAATCCCGATTGCTTGGATTTCAGCAAGGAGCAACAACCCATTGTCGATGCGGCATTTATGGCAGAAGGCTTTTTAAGAGCGCCTCAAGCACTTTGGGAACCTTTGGACGCAACTACAAAATCAAGGATTATCCATAATTTTAAAAGTCTGCGCAATCGCGCCGCCTACTATAACAATTGGTTGTTATTTTCGGCATTGACAGAAGCCTTTTTGTTACGGATAGGTGAAGATGCTGATCCCATGCGTATCGATATAGCACTGAAGAAAATGGAGGAGTGGTATCTGGGCGATGGCTGGTACAGTGATGGACCTCATTTTGCCATGGATTATTATAATAGCTTTGTCATTCAGCCGATGTTGGTCGATATCTATCGTACGCTCATGGATGTAAAGAAGACGGGTAGCAAGGAATATGATGTAGTGCTAAAACGTATGCAACGCTATGCCACTTTTCAGGAACGGATGATTGGTGCCGATGGAAGTTTTCCGCCATTTGGTCGTTCGATAACTTATCGAACGGGTGCTTTCCAGGCTTTGGCACAGGTGGCGCTTATGGGTAGGTATCCGGAAGGACTGTCTCCGGGACAGATTAGAAGCGCGATGACGGCTATGCATCGTCGAATGTTCGATTCCTGTTCAAACTTTGATCCAAATGGATGGTTATTGCTGGGATTCTGCGGCGCACAGCCGGAAGTTGCGGATACCTATACTTCGACTGGAAGTTTATATATGACTACCCTCAGTTTTTTACCTTTGGGATTGCCGGCAAATGATCCATTCTGGACAAGTAAATTGGAAGACTGGACAACAAAGAAAGCTTGGCGAGGTGAGGCGTTTAAAAAAGATTATAAAGTTGGTTATTAAGATAAGTCGAATTACCTGCTATTCCTTCGAGAAAGCTTGCCTAATGATTTTCTTACAATTGTTCTAGGGAACGGTGGGAGTGAGTCGTCTTTTAACTAAAGCATTATCATGAAATCGCCAAATCTTAAGCTCGTTTTTTTAACCTGTTTCCTTGGTTTTAGTTTTTACGCGCCAGGTCAGGCTCAGCAAAACGCTGTACAACAAGGACTATTGCAAAAAAGTAAAGCTGTTGTATCGCAATATGTAGCCAATTTCGATCGACCAGCAGTACGGATACCATCCCAAGTTGCCGTGGATGCCCCATTGTTGGGTAATGGCAGTACTGGAGTGGCAATTGCAGGTACGCCCGATAAGCAGACCTATTACCTGGCAAGAAATGATTTTTGGCGGTTAAAATCTGGATTTAACGAATCTTACCCTGCTGTATTGGGTAAGGTAGAAGTTGCCGTTCCAATGTTAAAGAAGGCGAGTTATGAGGTTAATGTGGATCTTTATACAGCAATTGCAACATCAACCTTTCAGGCAGGAGATACGTTGCTGGAGATCAGATCCTTTGTTTCAACGAAAGATGACTGTTTGATTTTACGGCTTAAAAATAAGGGAAAACAACAAATCAAGGGGCAGATAAATTTGCTTCTCCCTGCCGAAGACCAATTTAAAAACAATCCACCAGCTGAGTCACTTTTCCCTGCTGTCACTCAGCAGGAGACGAGAGGAAATGGAACAAAATTGATCTGCAGGGGCTTTGAGGAGCTGGTCGATATTCCGACAAAGGCTGCAGCTGCTGGAAAAATAATCACACAGCAGCAACCTGCTTTCAACTTACATGCAGGCGAGTCGCTAACCTATGTATGTGCCTTGTCTTCCAATTTCAAAAGTAAGAATTGTGTGGAAAAGGTGCTTAAGACCCTGGATGGTTTAGATCAAAAAAATGTAAAGCAGCTCGAACGCGAACATAAAAAGTGGTGGGCAGATTTTTGGTCCGAGTCTTATGTTGAAATTCCTGATAAAGTGATCGAAAAACAGTATTACCTGTCTCACTATGTGATGGGATCCTGTAGCCGCGATCCACAATTTGCCCCGCCCATCTTTGGAACCTGGATTACCCGCGAGATTCCCAATTGGAATGGTGATTACCATTTGAATTATAACTATATGGCCCCTTACTATGGACTTTATTCTTCCAACCATCTTGGTGCTGCTGGTTCGTATGAGCAACCGCTGCTCGACTTTATGGAACGGGGTAAGTTCTACTCAAAAGAAATAACCGGGATTTCGGATGGATTGCTATATCCGGTGGGAATAGGTCCGAAAGGGATGGAAACAACTCGTCAGAATGCAATCATGGAAAGCGTATTTGGCGGATATATCCAAGGGGGACAGGTAGAGCATAAAGGCTTATTCTTTGGTCAGAAAAGCAATGTGTCCTATGGTGTAACCAATATGGCTACAGCGTTTTATACGACTTACGATCGTAAGTATGCGGAAAGAATATATCCTTATGTGCGTGGTGCAGCTGTGTTTTGGAGCAACTATGTAAAGAAAGATGAAAATGGTCGTTATGTGATTTTTAACGATGCAATTCACGAAGGAACAGTGGGGGATAGCAATCCAATTCTAAGCCTTGGACTGGTAAGGCAAACACTGCAGCTGGCTACCGATCTGAGTGCCTATTTGGATTTGGACCGCCAGCTGGCGGCGAATTGGATGCGGGTCAGGGAGAATCTTGCTACTTTTCCGGTTCAGGAAAGAGATGGTCAACCTGTATTTCGTTATACAGAAAAGGGCCCAGCATGGTGGAATGATAATACATTGGGCATACAGCATATTTTTCCGTCCATGCAGATTGATCTGGAAAGTGATCCGCGTTGGATTACCATTGCGCGTAATACGATCGAAAAAATGGGGCGTTGGACAGATAACAATGGTACTAATAGTTTTTTCCCCGCGGCAGTTCGGGTGGGTTACAGTGCTGATAGTATATTGTATCATTTGCATCGATATAGTCAACATACTTATCCCAATGGGTTTCAACTGAACAACCCGCATGGTATAGAAAATTGTAGTACTGTGCCGACAACCATTAATCAGATGTTATGTGGCGTCCATCAGCAGGTGCTAAAATTATTTCCTGTATGGCCCAAACAACAGCATGGGCAATTTGGCAACCTACGTGTGGACGGCGCCTTCCTTGTGTCATCAAAACTTGAAAATGGAGTTGTCGCCTACGTCGAGATCTTAAGTGAGCAAGGGCGGAACTTGATTCTTGACAACCCTTGGCCCGGACGTAAAATTTCTTGGCGCAAAAACGGAAAAATAATGCAGCCTTTGGAGGGCGATCGCTTACGTATAGCAACGAAAAAAGGAGATCGTATTCACTTGATAGTTGCGGTCTAGATATGCAGAGGGGAACTGTTGCTGTTTGAGAAATTAGAAAGGTATATCTGAGAAAATAAAACTATAAAAATGAAATTTAACCGTTGTTTTTTGAGACTGAATGTCCTTTTTTTGTTGCTTATTGCTGGGGGAAAGCAAGCGACAATGGCACAAAGCAAAAGTTACGCTTTTCTTGATGTAAAAAAAAGTCGCGAGGAACGTATTCAGGATCTGATTGCGCGAATGAGCCTATCGGAAAAAGTGCAGATGATGAAGCACGAGTTTAAGGGCATTCCACGATTGGGCATTCCGGCATACGATTGGTGGAATGAAGCGCTGCATGGTGTTGCACGGACAGAAGAAAAAGTAACTGTATATCCGCAGGCTATAGGCATGGCAGCTACTTTCAACACGGCTGCAGTCAAACAGATGGGGGATTATACGGCGACAGAAGGTCGCGCATTATTCAATGAAGATCTCAAAGCTGGAAAAACAGGTAAACGCTATCGCGGACTGACCTATTGGACTCCAAATATCAATATTTTTCGTGATCCACGCTGGGGGAGGGGCCAGGAGACTTATGGTGAAGATCCTTATTTGACAGGGCAGATCGGAACGGCTATCGTGCGCGGATTGGAAGGTGATAATCCGCAGTATTTGAAAGCGGTTGCGGCAGCTAAGCATTATGCTGTGCATAGCGGTCCCGAACATAATCGACATTCTTTTAATGCAGAAGTCTCCGCTTATGATCTTTGGGATACTTATCTTCCTGCATTTCGGCAGTTGGTAATGAAAGCAAAAGTACACGGAATCATGTGTGCTTATAATCGATTAGACGGAATGCCCTGCTGTGGCAATAATGTGTTGCTTAATACTATTTTACGCCATCAGTGGGGCTTTAAAGGTTATGTAACTTCGGACTGTGGCGGTATCAATGATTTTGCAAGTGGACATAAGACACATCCGGATAATACAGCGGCTGTCAGTGCGGCGGTTTTGGCCGGAACAGATCTCGAATGTGGTAATCTCTATCAATTGTTAGAACAGGGGGTAAAACAAGGCGCATTATCCGAAAAGGATATTGATGTTTCACTAGCCCGACTTCTGCAGATCTGGTTTCAATTGGGGATGTTCGATCCACAAGCACTGGTACCTTATGCAAAGATTGGTCGCGAAGTTATCGAAAGTAAATCGCATAAGGCACATGCATATAAAATGGCGCAGGAGTCGATGGTGCTCTTGAAAAATGAGCATAACTTGTTACCTCTTAATCCCAATAAAATAAAAAGAATTGCTTTGATTGGCCCTAATGCCGATAATGGACATGCGCAGTTAGCAAATTATTTTGGTACACCTTCGGAAATTGTTACACCACTGAGCAGCTTACAAAAGCGTTATGGAAAGCAAATCGCGATAGACTATCTTCCGGGAACCGAAATTATGAAAAAAATTGATGGTGGTCCTTCATTTGAAGAAATTGTTAAAAAGGCTGCAGCGGCAGATGTTATTGTTTTCGTTGGTGGTATAACTGCAGACTACGAAGGTGAAGCTGGCGATGCTGGTGCAGCGGGGTATGGTGCTTTTGTGAATGGCGACCGATCGACTATGGCTTCTCCTGAAGTGCAGACGGCACTTTTAAAAGAACTGAAAAAAACAGGGAAACCACTTGTATTGGTCAATATGTCGGGATCAGTGATGAGCTTCGATTGGGAATCACAGCATGTAGATGCCCTATTGCAGGCATGGTACGGCGGGCAGGCAGCCGGAGATGCTATTACGGATGTGCTGTTTGGTCGTTATAATCCTGCCGGACGTATGCCTTTGACAACATATAAACGTGATGCGGACTTACCTGATTTTGAGGATTACTCCATGGCAAACCGGACTTATCGTTATTTTACAGGTGAGGTCCGTTATCCATTTGGTTATGGACTGAGCTATACGAACTTTGAATATAAGCAATTACAGACGCCTAGAATCGTCGAAACAGGAACTGATGTTCAGGTCACCGTACAAGTTACAAATAGCGGCGAGCGTGACGGTGATGAGGTTGTTCAATTATATGTTGTTCATCCGAAAGAAGGAAACTATAAAGTACCTAATTGTGCTTTAAAGGGCTTTCAGCGCGTATTTTTCAAAAAGGGGCATTCGCAGAAAATAACGTTCACTCTGACACCAGAAGATTTGGCTCTGGTGAGCGAAAAAGGCGAGTTGATACAAAAAGGTGGCGCTGTCAAAATATATGTTGGTGGCGGTCAGCCGGGAAAATCTGTAGGCGTCGAGACCGAAATTACAATGCAAGGAACCGCGTATCGACCCTATTAAGGCAAAAAAAGAAGTAGGTTTGTATAGACCTTACTGTTAAATAATCAACGAATAAACAAAAATAAATGAAAGTAATTTTCGGAATGATCCTCGCGATGTTATCCTTTTCCTTATTTGGACAACAGCAGGAAATAACACGCATGGGAAACGCGCGTGTGGAGCTTTTTGATCGGGACTGGAAGTTTTCCCGCTTTGGTTTGCAGGCTGATGGTAATCAATTGGCTGAACCTAATGATTTGTATAAGACCGAGTGCAATGATGATACTTGGCGTAGCTTGGATCTACCGCATGATTGGGCTATTGAGGGACCATTCCGTATTGAATTGGCCAGTGAATCCGGAAAGCTGCCCTATAAAGGAATAGGTTGGTATAGGAAACATTTTAAAGTCGAGAACCTTCAAGCCGGAGAGCGTGTTTATCTGGATTTTGATGGAGCCATGGCGAATGCTAAAATCTGGTTAAATGGCCGTTATGTAGGTACTTGGCCTTATGGTTATAGTTCCTTTCGTATGGATTTAACGCCCTATCTAAAAAAAGATGGTGAGAACGTTTTGGCAGTACGTTTGGATACGGAAAATTGGGAATCAAGATGGTATAGCGGAGCAGGAATCTATCGCCATGTATGGATGGTACGTACTTCCGCTGTGCATGTGGCACATTGGGGAACCTCAATCACCACCCCTGTTGTTAGCGATCAATATGCAACGGTCAAGAATGAAGTAACATTGGATAACTTCCGTTTTTTTTCAGTACATGCTGAGGTCAAGGCGACTTATTTCGAGTTGGATGCTCAAGATAAACCTGGAAAACAGGTGGCCACCGCCAGTGGATTTGTAGACCTTCATGCCAATGCAAGTGGCAAACTGAATCTTGAAACGCGTATCAGTCAGCCGAAACGTTGGGATATTCTATCGCCAAATCGTTATGTAGAAAAGATCGAGGTAATCGTCGACGGTCAACTTAGTGATATCTATTATAGTCCTTTTGGGGTGCGGACAATCGCATTTACAGCCAATGAAGGCTTCAAGTTAAACGGCCGTCGTGTAGACATAAAAGGGGTATGTAACCATCATGATTTGGGATCATTGGGGGCGGCCTTCAATAAAAGTGCGTTGGAACGTCAGCTCAACATGTTACAGGCCATGGGTATGAATTCCCTGCGCACATCACATAACCCACCAGCACCAGAATTATTGGAATTAGCTGATAAAATGGGGATTTTGATTTGGGACGAAGCTTTTGACGCTTGGCGTACAGGTAAGCGCGCAAAAGATTATAATAAATTATACGATGAGTGGCATGAGCGCGATCTATTGGCCATGGTACATCGCGACCGGAACCATCCTTCGGTATTTATATGGTCCATTGGTAATGAGGTGCTTGAACAACAGGATGTCAACATGACTCGGCATTTGGCCGATATTATTCGTCGGGCAGATCCAACACGACCAGTTTCCAATGGTTATAATGACCCGGATGGCGGCCGTGAATCGGGCGCTGCAACCGCTTTGGATATCATGGGTGTGAATTACTTCTTTAGTCAACAGGGGCGTTGGGATAAAGATGCGCGGTATCAGCATATGCCGACTTTGGGCAGTGAAACTTCTTCCTGTGTTTCTTCCCGCGGAGAATATTTTTTTGGAACCGATTACGATGGCTGGCAGGTCACTTCTTACGATCGTGCCGCTCCAGGCTGGGGCTGTTCACCGGACGCACAGTTCCGGATATTGGCGCAGTATCCAAACTTGTTGGGAGAATACGTTTGGACAGGTTTTGATTATCTGGGCGAACCGACACCTTATAATTCGGCGGAGACCAATCTGTTGAATTTTAGAACGGATCCCGCAAAACGTGCTGAATTGGAAGCTGCATTGGAAGAATTGAAAAAGAAAAATCCTCCTTCGAGAAGCAGCTATTTTGGGATTATAGACCTTGCTGGTTTTCCAAAAGATCGGTTTTACTTATATCAATCTCATTGGCGGCCAGACCTGCCAGTGACGCATATCCTGCCACATTGGACTTGGGAAAGCAGAAAAGGAGAGATTACACCGGTGCATGTGTATACCTCTGGCACAGAAGCAGAACTTTTTGTCAATGGAAAAAGTCAAGGACGTAAGAAGAAGGTTGCGGGACAGGATTTCCGATTGCAATGGGATAGCGTGCGTTACGAACCGGGAACGGTTAAGGTAATTGCTTATAAAGACAGCAAGGAATGGTCCAAAGCAGAAATCCAAACCGCCGGAAAAGCTGAAAAGCTCCAGATGGAAGCAGATCGTGCTACAATCGATGGCGGACGCTCTGAGCTTGTTTTTGTATCGGTAAAAGTGACTGATAAAAAAGGAACCCTCGTGCCTCAATCGGATGCGATGATTGATTTTTCGGTCGAAGGTGCAGGTGAAATTGTATCTACCGATAATGGAAATGCAATTGATTTTACCTCGTTCCAAAGTCATTCGCGTAAAGCCTATAACGGAATGGCATTGGTCATCGTAAAAGCAAAAAAAGGAGAGCAGGGTGCAATTCGAATCAACGCATCGAGTAAGGGCTTAAAAGTAGCTACGGTACAAGTATTGGCAAAATAAAAAGATGAATTATTTAAAGAAACAACTCTATATCCTGTGTCTATTGGGATGCTTGGGGCAGGCAAGGCAGAGCTATAGTCAGCAGCTGCCGCTGTTTAACAAAGAAAGCAACAGCCTGTCTGGAGACTGGTTAATTGGAACTCCCCGAGCAAAAGCGGGACTTTTCAAAACGAAAGAAGGTCATTTGGTGTTTTCCAATGGCTTGGTCAGCCGCACATTTACGACTTTTCCAAATGTAGCCAGTATTGGTTTGGACGAATTGACTGGAAATACAGCATTTCTAAGGTCGATTCGACCTGAAGCCAATGTAACAATCGATGGGTTTACCTTTGATGTCGGTGGATTGGAAGGACAAAAAGTACATAATTACTTACTAAAAGAATGGATACCGAGTTTAAAGGCTAATCCCATTGCTTTTAAGTTCCATGACTATAAAATTGAAGAGACAAAACCCCGTTTTGGCTGGAAAAAAAGACCAAACTGGATGCCTAAAGATATGCCCTGGCCAGTGCCGGGCAAAGAGCTGACATTTAACTATAAATTGGATCAACAGGCGATCGATGCTCTTGCCGCAAAGAGCAAAAGTGACCAAAACAGATCATTGCTGTTGGAAGATAAATTTCAGCGTTTAGCGTCCGACTGGAAGTTGATGGTGTCGAAATCACATGCACGTAATTCCTTTGTCAATGAAGGAAAAGTGGGCGAGATTATGGCACTGGAGAATGCGGCAGTATTTGCTGAAAGAGCGGTTCCTCAAGAAGCAAAGGTACTCGTCGCCAAGATGAATAAAGGTACTGATCAATCCAACGATTGGGGATTGGGTTTTGGGCTAACACTAATGAATAGTAGCCCCAGACTTTATTGGCGGGCAAGCGAAGGCAAAGTAGTCTTTTTTGATGGCAAACGCGATAACGGAACCTTCGAAGTTGGTAAAGCAGATCAGCTATGGTTTAGATATGAAATAACGGATAAAGAATTATTGGCACAAGCCTCTTTGGATGGACAACAATGGCATACTGTCGGCCATCTTTCGCTAAAGTCAGGTGACAAGATACAGTTGGTCCGTGTCGGAAAAATGGATCCAAATGGTGGAAATAAAGATGGAAAGGCTTCTACAAAGGAAGGTCGCTCGAAAGTTGAAGGCTTTTGGGCATATGGTGATTTCCCATCCCAATTTGCCGGCGATTTGTCCAGTAAACTTGCCTATATGAAAGATGTCACGGTACAGGTGCATTATGACCTTTATGACGATATGCCAATCTTTAGCAAGTGGATTACGGTGCAGAACCAGTCTGGGCAAGACATCGTTGTCAATAAATTCAAAAGTGAGCAGCTTGCGGTTTTTGAACCCGAAAGTTCGGTAGATCAACGCAATCGATGGCTGTTGCCAAACATCACGTTGGAAACGGATTATAACTTTGGCGGGATGAGCGAAGAGTATATTTATTCGTCGAGTGTGGAATGGAAAAAAGACCCCCTATATACAACACAGGTACACTATGACCGGGAGACGCCTTGTCTCTTGGAGGTTGCACCTAAAATGGGACCTGAGCAGAAGGTATCTTCTGGTGCTGAGTTTGCGAGTTATCGCGTTTGGGAGCTGTTGAACGATAGCTGGGAGCGCGAACGTAAGAGCCTTGGATACCGAAAAATGATGCGCTCCATGGCGCCATGGGCAACTGAAAATCCGATATTGATGCATGTACGGAGCTCGGATAACGAGTCGGTTAAAAAGGCAATTGATCAAGCAGCGGAAGTGGGTTTTGAAATGGTGATCATGACCTTTTGGTCTGGATTCAATGCCGAAGATGATTCTCCCGAGAATATTAAGCGCATGAAGGAGCTCGCTGACTATGCACATAGCAAAGGGATTGAACTTGGGGGCTATTCGCTCCTTGCCAGTCGTCATATTGATGCTAAAAATGATGTTGTATTACCTGAAGGGATGCATCCGCGCTTTGGAAGTTCACCCTGTATTGAAAGTGAATGGGGACAGGCTTACTTTAAAAAACTTTATTCGTTATTTGATCAATCGGGACTGGGTGTATTTGAGCATGATGGCTCTTATCCAGGGGATTGGTGTTATGCCACCGACCATCCGGGACATCATAATGAAAAAGACTCGCAATGGAATCAATTTAAACGGATCACTGACTTTTACAAATGGTGCCGTGAAAAAGGAATCTACCTGAATATTCCGGATATGTATTTCTTGAACGGCGGTAACAAAGTGGGAATGGGCTACCGCGAAGCGAATTGGTCATTACCGAGGGCACAACAGGAAATTGTTGAAAGACAGAATATCTTCGATGGTACCTGGGCGAAAGCACCATCGATGGGGTGGATGTTTGTTCCTTTGGTAGAATACCAAGGTGGCGGCAAAGAGGCAACGATAGAGCCTTTGAAGGATCACCTGCCTCATTATGAACAACGCTTGGCCAATCTATTTGGCGCAGGTGTACAGGCTTGTTATCGTGGACCACAGCTTTATGACTCCCCAGAGACGAAAAATGTAGTAACCAAATGGGTGAATTTTTACAAGAAACACCGTGAAGTTTTGGACAGTGATATCATCCACGTGAGACGTCCTGACGGGATGGATTATGATGCTATTTTGCACGTGAATCCAGCGGGAAAAGAAAAGGGATTACTAATGATCTATAATCCATTGGACGAAGCGATAACACGAAAAATTAAGGTCAACTTATACTATACCGGACTGAAAGGAAATGTGCAAGTGGTTGAGCAAGATCAAAACAGGAGGACAATGCCATTAAATGCAGCCTCGGAAGGGATCTTTGAGGTTAATATACCAGCAAAAAGTCAAACTTGGTTTGTGATTAAGTAAATCGTCGGTGAACGTTTCGGATCGAGATTTCACATTTTTAAGGAGTCTTCTCATCACAACGATGAGAAGACTCCTTTTTTTAGACTTGGTTTATATGCTGTTTCGTGTTTGACTTTACACTTGATTGACAAGAGTTCACCCAATGTAATTTCCCGGATTGTGTTTCTCCGTTTATCCAACGGGATAGGCCGTTTTAGATGCTATTCAATATGGAGCAATTTTTTGCTCCGTTCCGAATGGCCGTTTTCATTAAAAGCTTCCACCGAAAAATAGTAGCCCTGATCGCTGTTGAAACTACGACCATCAAAGTTGTTCTCGTAGACCACGATTGCATTGTATAATTTGTCGGATTTAATACCCCAACGGAGGATATAACCTTTGGTGTTTGGCGATGCTGGCCAATGCAGTGTGATCTGGCGACGGTCTTCCGTATTACGTTGTCCTGTCAAGCTGTTGATTCCTCTGGGTTTTTGCCCCAGGCCATGACCAAAAATTCGAAAATCATAAAGCGAGAACTTACCAGGAATATCTTTCTTATTGGTCAGGCGGACATAACGTGCGTTGACTTTGCGATCTAGGCTAAATAATTCATGCGGGTGATCTTTTGTATTTTTTGTTTGATCTATCAGCGAGGACCATTTTTTGCCATCGCTGGAGTATTCGATCAAATATTGATAGCAGTAAGACTGGGGCGCTTTAAGCTGGAAATCTTGATCAGCGAAATTCACTTGTAGGGAACTGATGGACATGTTTTTTTCAAGGTCAATCTGAATATATTCACCGATAGCGCCCGAAGCTGCCGACCACCAGCTTTCTACCCGTTCGTCGTTGGCGTAAATTTTTGGGAATTTATCCAGCTCACTGGATACTTGAATGGGTTTGTTTTGAGACAAAAGGTTGTACGGTAGGGAAAGATCTTTTGTCTCGAGGTCAACTTTGGTACTGGGGAGCTGAAAGGGGAGATCAGTATACACTGTCTGTGCATAAAGCTGGCCTTTCTTGTCAAAAAATGCAGGAAAAAGACCAATACGTCGTTCAAACCAGTCCCGTGCCGAAATTTTCATGGTCGCGACATGCCAATAGTTGCCCAGCTTGTCCTGAAAAGTATGTCCATGACCTGCGCCTGCAATAAACCCGCCGGGTTTATAAGAAAAAGGGCTATTGGCTTCATAGCGAAACGGTCCCAAGGGTGAATCGGCGGTGTAAACACCATCGGCATAACTTCTGAATTGCGTGCCCGGAGATGCGTATTGGAGGTAGTATACACCTTTGTGTTTAATCATTGTCGCCCCTTCGTTCCAACCGGGGGTTCCCAGTTCGTTATGTTCGCCCTGCACTTCCCAGCCATATTGTTTTTCATGATGTTGAATCAATACTTGTGGGACGCCAATGGGTTTGAAACCATCGTTAGGATCTACTTCCACTCCCATGATGGGATCAACGTTTGAACATCCCCAATACAGATAAACTTTACCAGTATCGTCCTTGAAGAAGGCTGGATCCGTCATGCCGATGGTAAATTTGGTCGGTACGGGTTCCCACTGATCCTGATCAGGATTGGTTGTTTTATAAATTTGGGGTTTGCCACCGGAAGCCAAAAAGTAAAGCGCACCGTTGTAATTTAATACAGTAGGTGCATAAGCTTCGATGCTGCCAATACTTTTGCAAGGGATATACAGCCAATCCTTTAAATCTGAGGAGCGCCAATATCCTCCGGATTTCGACGCAAATAAATAATACTGGCCGTTGAAAAGCTCGATGACGGGATCTGCTGCTTCCCGTCTACTGGGACTTTCGGGCATAAAACGATATTCCAATGCCAAAGGATTGGTAATGATTTTTGTGGTCTGTTGTCCGTAAACAAGCCCAGAAAGAGAGCCTGTACCGAAAAGAACAGTTATGAAAATCTTTGTGAACCTATTTTTGTTTGCTGTTATCGTTCGCTGTTTTATGGGTTTACCGATTGGTTTTTGCATAGTTTTCGCTTTCTAATAAAGACGATCGAAACCTTTTCGTCCCTAAAATGGCCAAAAGGTTTTGATGATGTAAACTGAGGTAAGATAAGTAAAATTAAGTCTTTAATAGTTTTTTAGACGTTGTTGACGAAATCATGTTAATACTGATTCATAAATAATCAATAGAGATGACTAGTTTGTTGTAAAGTCTTGCTAATTTGCCTTCAGTTATAAAACAGATGCTACAATGCATTTAGCCGAAATTATGTGATGAAAAGACTAACTTTCTTTTTAACCTTGCTATTGCGGGTATTATGTGCCGGAACTGGTTATATTGCTAAAGCACAGGACAATCTTAATCTTGGAGCAAAGCTCCAACAGACAATTGATACCAGTCAAGTTTTAATCGACGGCCAATATTATCACTGGTGCAATAGTGTAATTCAGGGGGAGGACGGTAAATACCATATGTTTTACGCGCGTTGGCCACATGGCAAACGGACATTGGATGATGATCCTGCGAATGGAATTTTTGATGGTTTCAGTGGTTGGTTAAAATATTCGGAAATCGCCTATGCAACCGCCGACAAGCCAACTGGGCCTTTCCATTATGTGAAGACCATTTTAAAAGGAAATGGAGATCAACATAAATGGAACCGCTATACCATGCACAATCCACAAATACGCAGATTTGGTCAGAAATATTACCTCTATTACATGAGTAATGCCTTCGATTCGACCTTTAGAGCCAAAAATGTCGATCCCAATTCAGACTGGGGACATTGGCTTAAATACAATTGTACGCAGAAGATCGGTGTACTTGTCGCTAATAAATTGAGCGACTTTGCGCTGGGTAATTTTCAGGAAGTAAAAGAACCGCTGATTGAGCCAGATGGGATACAAACTTTTGAGGTGACGACAAATCCATCGGTGACAGAAGGACCCGACGGACGATATTATATGATCTTTAAGTCGCGAAAACCCAACGTGGGCAATATGACGATGTGGATCGCGGTAAGCGATAGACCGGATAAGCCATTTAAACTCCTTTCACAAGTATTCACGGAGCCGGACATGGCCTGTGAAGACCCATTTTTATGGTATGATAAACAGCGAAAGCAATTTTATGCAGTTGTCAAGTACTATGCGCATTCAGGTAAATTGGTCGCGCAGTTTGGTGCTTTGGCACTGATTACCTCAGCAGATGGCCTGCACTGGCATGCTGCCCGTCACCCTTTGGTATCACAACGCGAATTGAAGGTAACCGGACAACACAAAACAGTGCTGGCCCATTTGGAACGTCCGTTTATATTATTCGATAAAAAAGGACGACCACAGGCATTATATGCTGCTGCTTCGATCGGAGATCCTTTTAAAAATAAGTCCGATAAGATCCCGAAAGAAGAAAACTCCTTTATTGTCAATTTTGGACTGAATTAAAAGCATTCCCTTTAATTAACATCTTTTTTCTCTGGCCATTTTACAAACACACCCGTTTCGAGTGTCAGTTCACCGGTCGTAGGGTTATAACTATCCTTGGATAGAATAGGGATTTCACCGGCAACTTTACTTTGTTCGGGATTGTGTGTACGGTTGTGGTAGGTTGGTACTTTTTCAAGCTTGACCAATTTACCATTAATGCGTAGATTTTTTTGAACAATGGTTACTTTAGGTAATTTGTCGTATCGGATGACATTCAGTCCCTCAAGATCCCTCGACCTTTGGGCAAAATCGATGAAATACTTGTATTGCTCTAAGAACGATGTAATATGCCCTTTCATCTGAATCTTTTTACCCGGGAAAGCTAGGGATCCTACATTAACCACTTTTTTTGTGCTTAAATCTTCGACATACATAGTGACCCAGGAATGTTCATAATCGCCCCAGCTGAAATAGGTTTCTTTAGGCTTAATAGTATCTGGGATAGACTTGCCCGCGATATAGCCTTCTTTTTTTAATGTGATGCGATAAGAACCTTTATGCCAGCCTACAACATTCCGGACACTGATAAAATCACCCTCCGCATCCGAACTGGCATAGTACCCCTTGGTTTTTAAGGCTTTTTTTGTCCTTTCAAACCAACGCGAAAAGATGCCATTAAATTTGATATCCTCTTCTTTACCCGTCTTAACACTAATACCGCCACCGGAAGATTGAATACCACAATATAAAGGCATATTGTTTAGGGATATATTAAAAGGTGAAATATAAAATGAATAATGGTCGGGGATCTCATCCTGTACAATAACATCAATGGAAATAGAATGGAAATAATTGACTGCAGAGTCCAATACATAATAGGAATTGGTATAGTGTAAAGGGGGTAAGATGAGGCTATCGGGAAAGACATATTCCGTAGCCATTTTCTTCTTGAGCTCTTCATCTATACTGCTGTTTTCATATTTTTTTTTAAGCTCCTCTTTGGTTTGGGAAAAGGTTATGCCGCTGAATAAGGAAAGCGGTACAAGCACTACCAAGATATTTTTTATCAATTTCATAAACAGTTTTAATTGCGTATACCAATATACTTTTTTTTCTTTTAGCAGTAAAGAGCTAATTAACCGGCCGATTAAAATAATACAATGAACGAATCGTAAATCATTTTTGGCGAATTGTAAACGGTGGCTTGAATCGCTGACTGAGCACTTTATATTTGGTTCCAAGAAATGCCGAAACATATCTTGGTGCTTTTTTGAAGTTCTTGGTGCTTTTTTGAAGTAAGAAATGAGCCGATCTTAATTTGTTAATTTATTGTGCTGCAGATTTATGTGCGACATTTTAATTTTAATTGTCATAGTAGATAGTGCCTTACACGTAAGGTAAATGTTTTTCATAGGTAGTAAGCCGTAAAGGACTCCCCGTCCTTGCGGCTTTTTTTGCGCTTATTGTTCAGTTGAAGAATGGCTGGCTAATATATTCCTATCGTTAGTATGCAACGACATGTTTTATGTCTTGGCTGTTTTAGGCTGGGATAAAAAAAAATAAAAAAAGTCAAAATTCCTTTAGGACGTTTTGTCTTTCCCGTTGTCATCATTGTATAAATGGAGATTTTGGCCGTTAAATATCCATTTGAAATGCAACTACTATGAAATTTTAGCCTATTAATCATTTTTAGCATGGCACTGACTAATAAAATATTCCAGCAAAGTGAGATTGAAAGTTTTGAATTCAATCACAAAGTCTTAAAAAACTGTTCTTTTATCGATTGCAAGATAAAAGGGAAAAGCTTCATGAACTCCATGTTTCGTGATTGTAAGTTCATCCGCTGTACCTTTGTAGACTGTAACTTTCAGTCTGTTGTTTTTCAGGAATCTGGGCTTTGGATGGAAAGTACATTCGAAGCGAATGATTTTTCGAAAGCCATCATTGGAAATCTAAAAATTGAAAAATCGTCCTTCCTTTACAATACATTTGACAAAACAACTTTCGACGGGACGAATTTGATTCATGTGGTATTTAAAGGAAAGATCAGTTCTTCATGGTTTTATGGAATTCCTTTTACAGAAGATTTATATTCCACCAATCTTTTTATTCTCAAAAAAGCCAAACCATTAAAGACTCCCTTGGTAAATTTTGGTCATGCAGAATTAAAGGACGTCATATTTTCTCGAGGGTTAGATCTCTCCAGTACAGTTTTTCCAAACCAAGAGCATCTTAAAATCATCAATAATCCCAGACGTTTTTTTGATAGTTTCCTCAAAAGGTCAAGAGAAGTGTTTACGGATAATGAATCGTTGGTTTTCTGTCGGGACTTGGTGGATAATGTCTTGTATAAACCCGAAAATAGGGGGATGCCAATCATATTGGTTGATCTAAATCAGTTTTACCCCTCATTGAATGAAAATAGAGATCGTCTTATTGTTGATCTATTAAAAGCAGGATAATCATATCATTCTATATATAATTGTTAGTGCAAAGCCGTTTGGAGTTCCCAGCTCTAGCGGCTTTTTCGCTCCCGACCTGCTTATGCCTTTATTCGCTCCTGTCATTACCTTTGTTCGCTCTTGTTCCTAGTAAACACTTAGCTGAAACCTTGTGTTTACCTAGTGAACTAGGTTAAGACTGGGCGATTCATAGGGATTTGCTAGGTGAATTCCAAAAGCAAGGCAAAAGCAGGGTAGAAGCGGTGCAGTCAAAAGGCCGTGCAAACGCCCAACCTGATGATGGAAGTTAAAATGCAACCTGCTGTATCATAGTTTTTTTATGTTTTTGTATATATAAGAAAATTAGGTATATTTAATTACTTTTTTAAGATGAACGAATGAAAGATACGAAGCTATTAAAAGGCACTTTACAAACGATTATTCTGAAGCTATTGTCTGGAACGGAAAGAATGTATGGCTATGAAATGACTCAGCAGGTAAAACTCTTAACAGATGGGGAGTTTATCCTCACTGAGGGAGCGCTTTATCCTGCACTACATAAGCTAGAAGCGGAAGGGCTCCTGGATACAGCAATAGAAGTTGTCGATGGAAGAGCAAGAAAGTATTACTCCCTGACAGTGAAAGGAAAAAAAGCGCAGATAAGTAAAATGAAAGATGCGTTGACCTTTGTGGAGAAGTTGCAGGTTATTTTGAACACGAAACCAATTGTATCATGACAGAAAAGAAATTGACCAAAGCGGAGTTAGGTATTCTGATGGATTTTATCCGTTCTAAAGGATATCATTATGTTGATGTTCAAATTGAAATTTTGGATCACTTCGCCTGTAAGGTAGAGGAACTGATGTCTTCAGATGCCGGCATGTATTTCAATCGAGCCATTGATCTCGCTTATGCCGGTTTTGGAGAGGCGGGGTTTGGAAGCATTGCAGCTAGTTATGAATTGAATCTGCAAAGAAAACAGATCAATAAATTTCCTGCTGATTTTTTACAGTTCGTCAAGCATTGGCATAGTGCAATTTATATCCTGTACTTCACATTGTTCTATTATTTTGTGCCGCTCGATGCAGATGCTTTTTGGACGGGATTAAAATTAGGGATGATTGGTACACTAGTTTTTTATATTCCAGTATACCTATTGCGGCATCGGCCTCGAGGGAACAAATACTGCGTTTATCGCAATTATCTTGGTTTAACAATACCGATTATGGTTTTGATCATCGGGTTGATTTCTTCGGAATGGATCGTTAATTATGTTCCTTTAGCTTTGTATCGTGTTGTTATTCTTATTTTTATGTATATTGGATTAGGAATTTTGTCTATCTTTGAGAAGAATCTAAAGGCCATTGTCCGACGGGTAGATGAGATCGAAGTGCTGCACCAGAGCTGACGATTAATTTTTTAAATTATGAAATATCTTTTCCTGTTGTTATTAAGCATTTGTTTTTTGTCCAGTTGTGACAAAGAAGATAGTGATTTTGACGCTAGGGAGATCGGTGATGGAACAATGGCTAAAAGGTATCAATTTGTAGGGCGTTCCGTCGGGTTTTCGGTTAGCCAGATCTACGTGGATGGCACTACAGATAAAAACTTCTATTTGGGGACAGTTTGGGGATTAAAAGATACTACGCCGCAACTAAAACTAACTTCCCTTCGCAATTATAAACCTTTCAAGAGCACAATTTCTTCTACACAGCCAACTTTAGCTCCAATCCGTATCATTCCTGGATTTGATGCTGTGCGAGCTTTCGCTAAGAAAAGCAAGGGGGAACCGGCTGTTTTGAGGCAATCGTCTGTAGGGGCATTTTTCGATTATAGAGCGATACGCTACCATCTTAATAATAGCCCTGACGTAGATAGTGTACTCAAATTGGTCCGTCACCATGATTCTACCACGATAAAAAGAACTAATAGCCTGTTATTGCGTCGAGAACATATTACATTTAGTCTCTATGCGGATCTGAAAGACTATGAACAGGCTTTTAGTAAGGATGCACTAGGGAAGTTTAAAAAAATAGGATATAATCCCTACTATGTTTCGTCAGTCAACTATGGTACCCACTCGATTATGATGGGAGAAAGTGATTTTCCACGTGGTGATCTTAAAAACGTATTGGAAAAATTGCTGTACAATCAATTTCTGACGAAAACCGACGAAACGGTGTTAAATCGTTCCGATGTGCTGGTTTATTTGCGTGGTGGACGTCAAACTAGTTTTATTAGACGCGCAACAGGTTTGGACGCTATTAAAAAACTTGTCATTGATTATAAAAATGAACTTGAACTGCAACAGAATAGCTTTGATTATCCCATTAGCTATAGCCTAGGAAACCTTAATTCCTATGGGGACCTGAAATTCTGGTACTCTTATGATTTTCTCGTCCGTGAGGAAAAAGAGTGATTTTTATTTAAACATTTAGATAATTAAAAGGATATTTTTTACATTTGGGCTATTGTCGCAAACGGCATCATAGCGCTGTTTCCTGTCTATCTATTTTAAACCAGGCATAACCATTCGCCTTTTTGCTTCAATACCATTATTAGCTATAAACAATTATTAAAGAAGAACTATGGAAGAAACAATTAAGACATTGATCTACTTTCACGCATTTTTTGGTGGAATAGGATTGATTACCGGCCTGATCAGTGTGGCTGTAAAAAAGGGAGGAGCAGGGCATAAGAAGACGGGGATCATATTTTCCTATGCGATGGTGATTAGTTCTTTAATTTCACTCGTTATTGCGAGAATGCCGGGCCACGAAAACACATTTTTATTTTTGATCGGTATCTTTACCATCTATCTCATTCTGGCGGGTAATCGCGCGTTGACTTTACGCAGTAAGATTAAACAACAGGCCGATTGGAAAGACAAACTTATTTCGGCTACGATGCTGCTTGCATCGGTTGGTATGTTGTGTCTTGGTTTAATTGGATTGGTACAGCAGGTGGCAAATTCTGCTTTATATGTCTTTTTTGGTGGTTTTGGTGCATTTATGAGTATTCGGGATTTTCAGCTGTTTAAAAGTTTCAAAGAAAAGAAAAATGGTTGGCTGGTCAGTCATTTGGGTCGTATGGTAGGCGCATTGATTGCGTCGGTGACTGCCTTTTTAGTTGCCGGGATTCAGCTTGGTTCAACGCTGGTTTGGATTACGCCAACCATCATCGGCACCTTGTATATCATCTATTCCAATAGAGCATTGAACAAAAATAAAGTGCTTCGTGCGGATTTGCATTAATCCAGCGAGTTAAACATTTGAATTGATTGAAGAAAGGCCTAAGTTTTTTATTTAGGCCTTTTTTAATGCTTAATCTTATGTTCATGAAACCTTATCAAGAGGTTCTTTGTGCCTTTTTTTTACTTCTACTTTTGATCCAGTTCAATGCAATAGTGCTAGGTTCACTAGATGCCGAAAGGCTTGTATTGTGATCTAATAAAGGAAATAGGCAATATTCGAAAGGCTTTCCTTGTGCTTTAAGTGCATTGAGACGTTCAATGGATAAACCTACAGGTATTTGGATATCTTTGGATCCAAAAAGCCAGAGCCCTGGAGTTGTTATCGTTTTAAGTGGTGTCATGGGATCGGTATTTGTAAATTGATAGCGATCCGGATCATTCGCCACATGTTGTCGGGCATCGGCTTCCGTATGTTTATCCCAAAAATCTTTTTTTCCATTCGTAAAGAACTGGAAGCGCAGCTGCTCACGGGCAGGGATAACTGCTCCACTGTACAAGACAAAAAAGTCGATCAAAGGATTTTGGTTAGTCGCTAAGGGAATGATCCATCCCGCTTGGCTGAATCCAAGTAGTCCCATTGGAATGTTCGCCTTCCCGAGTTGCTGATGGAATGCTTTTACCGCTGCTTGTGCATCTTTGGCCAGCAGGTGGAGGTTGGCAGAGTCGATATTATTTGTACCGACCTCAGGGCCAGCGTAGGTTCCCTCAGATTTACCAACTCCGCGCTTGTCATAAGTAAATACAGCAATACCGTTTTGAGCCAAATATGAGGCAAACTCCATCATCCTTTTCTCTTGTCCAGAACCATGGATAAGGACAATGGCCGCATGGGCACGGCGAGGCTGAAGTATGGTTCCTGTTAACTTAATACCCTCACTTTTAAATATAATATCTTTTGTAGACCAGTCTAAAGATTGAGCTTTTGCATGTTGCGCGAAGAGTAGGCAATACATAGCGACGAGAAAAGGTAGCGTACGAAGTGTAATCCGCTGTAAGGGAGCATAGTTCGTCAGGGAACAGTTTAATGAGGAGGATTTAGGCATAATTAATTCGGTGTTAAATTTATTTTTGTCTAAAGTAACGAGTTTAAATTTAAAAAGTTTGTGCTTTTCGGTGGACTGTAGGTTTGAATCGGTAAATCGTCCTGTTTTTGCTGTAAATGGCGGATCAAAATTCCCTTGAATCGTCTGCTTGGTTTTTTGCAGATAGCAATGTCCATTCTTGAAAAAGGTTTACAAAAGGTTTAACACGGCTTTTACTTTACAGTTGGTCTAATACGACTCTTACTTCACAGCTGGTCTTTTACGGGGTTTTGATTTGTCTATATTTATTTGGGTAAAAACTAGTGGTCAAATTTGATTTTATTCCGTTTTATAATCGTTATTTCTACGGAACTTATTCGGTCTTTATTCGCTTTCATCCGAATGAAGTCCGAATGAGGTCCCTATAAAGTTCGTATTAGCTCCCTGAAAATTAAGAAATTTGTGAGAAATAAAATAGCGACGGAATAAGATTCGTTAACAGTGTTTTAAGTTTTTCTTTCTTGTTGTATAACGTAATATATCCTTTATCAAAAGTTAACATCTGAAAATTATTTTTGAGCTGAATGAAGCGATTGTTCCTGCGGTAGTTTTCCTTAAGGAAAACTCAGCAAGTAAGAAAAACTAAGCAAGGACAACCATAAATCTTATGAAAGAATACTATGCACATTTTCTGCAACATGATTCCTCTCTTAGGGGAAACCGATCTTAGTACTGGACTCCTTATTGTTTTTGCCCTTTGTTTATTTGCCGTTGTGGCCTTTGAATTTGTCAATGGCTTTCATGATACCGCGAATGCTGTTGCAACGGTCATTTATACCAAAGCACTTAAACCAATTGTAGCCATTCCTTGGTCTGGTTTTTGGAATTTTCTCGGTGTTTTCGCAGGCGGAATAGCCGTGGCTATGGGAATCCTTAAATTGGTGCCTCTGGATACCTTAATGGCACTCCCGGTTTCCGTAGGCGCTTGTCTGGTCCTTTCTGTATTATTGGCTGCTATTATCTGGAATTTGGGGACTTGGTATTTTGGTATTCCTTGTTCGAGTTCACATACCTTGATTGGTGCCCTTATCGGGGCTGGTATAGGTTTCACCTGGTATCATGGTGGCAGCGGTGTCAATTGGCATAAGGCTGAGGAAATTGGTCTTTCTTTGATTCTGTCACCTTTGATTGGCTTTGGTCTAGCGGTGATATTGATGCTCTTTTTGAAGCATGTTGTCCGTTATAAAGCACTTTTTCACATCCCACAAGGAGAAGATGACAGACCCCCATTTTTAGTACGGGGTATTCTTATACTGACCTGTACATTGGTCAGTTTTTTTCACGGTAGCAATGATGGACAAAAAGGAGTAGGGCTGTTTATGTTGATCTTAATTGCATTTCTTCCTGCCCGTTTTGCAATAAACCATTCCGTACCAGATGCGGCTGTCATTAAAACGCTCGATCAAACGGAAATCGTGTTGCAGACAATTGCTTCCAGTAATGTTGTTCAAGGAACGATGTTTGCACATGTCCATGAAGAGATTGAGCAAGTCAAGTTGCATTTGATGGATAAAAGTGTAACGGATAAAGCTGGGACGTTTAAATTCAGAAAAGAGGTTGAAGGTTTGGTCAAATCGATTGCTACATTGGAGAGCAATAAACGGATCAATATCAATGCTGAAAATCGTTTGGAGCTCAATCGTAAGTTGGTTGAATTGAAACATCTTACGGACTTTGCACCGATTTGGGTGATCTTAACGATTTCGGTAGCACTAGGTTTGGGAACAATGATCGGTTGGAAACGTATTGTAATAACAATAGGTGAAAAAATAGGAAATGAACATTTGAGTTATGCTCAGGGGGCCTCAAGCGAGATTGTCGCAGCTTCGACAATTGGTATCAGTACCGTATTGGGTTTGCCCGTTAGCACAACGCATGTGCTCTCAAGTGGTATTGCTGGTTCAATGGTAGCTTCTGGAGGAAAGAGCAATTTAAACAAAGGAACACTCAAAAGTATCGGTCTTGCTTGGGTACTTACTTTACCTGTGTCGATTGGCTTGGCTTTATTACTATTTGTATTCTTCCATCTTTTTATTTAGTTGATTGTTATCTGAATGTTTTTGTCATCCATTGACTTTGTACACATGGCTATTGGCAGTTTAATATTAAAACTTAAAAAATGAAACAAATTCTCGTTGCCTCTGATTTTTCAATCAATGCAAGTCATGCTTTGCGTTATGCCTTGTCTTTGGCTTCTCGTTTGCATATGGAAATTGCTGTTGTACACGCCATACACCCGACAGAAGGGATCAACAACAGTACTTATAACGCGATCTTTATAGAAGATTATTACGCTAGAAAACGAGCTGCTTTGCAAGAATGGACTGATCAGGTGGTTCAGGAAAATAAATACAATGGCCTTAAAGTGAGATCTGTTGTCGAAGTAGGTTATCTGCGTAATGTAGTCACAAAGTATGTTGAATATACCGATGTTTCTTTTTTGGTGATGGGAATCACTGGGGCGACGGGCATTAAGGAAATTGTCGGTAGTAATGCAAGTATGGCTGTGACAAAATTGCGTATTCCGACCTTGATTGTACCTCCTGAAAGTAATCTGTCCGCCATTCCGGTCATTACATTGGCAACGGATTACAAAACGACAAAATTGTCTGTGCGTGATGTCAAAGCGCTCAATCGTATTTTAAAACTTTCGGACCCCAAGAAGTTGGAAATTCTACATGTTTCAGAAAGGGATTTGGACGAAAAGCTGGTGCGTAATGGGGAGAAAAAAATGCGTCAGTTGCTTCCTAACGTAACTATCAACTTTAACTATGTGGATGAGGATGATACACGCCCATCACATGCGATCGTTGATTTTGTGGAAAACAATCAGACCGATATTCTATGTTTGGTCAAACGCAACCATAATATGATTTATCGTTTATTTGCAAGTAGTACGGTGAATGAAGTTCTGAACCGATCGGTTAAAGCGATTTTGGTGTTGCATGAATAGTCTATGTCGAAACTTTTTTACGCTATATATCAAGCCGTTTTGGATTTTCCAAGCGGCTTTTTTCTTGCCTTGCCCCATGCTGCAGAACACCTTTGTGGAAAAAATTTGAGTTGTCTGATCCATAGTTTATACATGACTGGTCAATGTATTGCCTTGACCTCATGAGAAAACCTTGGCACTGAGCTTTCGATTTTTTTTGCATTCTTGGAATGAATTTGTTTAACTTGTGCTGCGAATTGCAAAGTAACCAATGTATTTGAAACCTTTATCTGCGGAAAATAAGAGGAATATTGCCATTGATCGAGATGAAAGCTCGTTTAAGGCTTATTTCGTGGCCAATTATGGAGTTTTGAAGACCAATGCGATTTCTTTTATCAAGGATAAGCAGCTAGCCGAAGATGTGGTTTCCGAAGTCCTATGGAAAATTTGGTACCTGGGGCCAGATTTAATGAACATCGCAAATGTCGAGGGCTATTTGCTTCGAGCGATAAAAAACAAATGCCTTAACCTCCTGCGCATCCGCCAGGTCGTACTCACTGACGGAACGGAATATCAGGATACGTTGATTGATAAAAATACCCCGGAGCAAATTTTAATATCAACAGAGAGTATCCAACGTATTCAACAGGCTGTCGAGGGGCTTCCGCCGAAAACGAAAGAGGCTTTTAAACTGGTGAAAGAGGAAAGGAAAACGTATTTGGAAACTGCGGAAATGATGGGCATATCCAAGAAAACGGTAGACCGACATATTCAAATTGCTTTAGAAAAGCTGTGGTCCTGTATTAAAGAAAAAAAATAATTTTTCTATTGGGGATTTTGGTTTCTTCAGGTGTCTCTACTCCAAATAGACCGAATGCACATGTTTTCATCTGAGGAACAATACTTTTTATTTTTAGCGGCTAAGTTGCTAGCAGGAGAGCTCACATCCGAGGAGAGAATCGCGCTGGATGACTTGCTACGTGTCGACAAAAATAAAAGGGAGTTATTGGCCTATTTAGCGGAGAAGCATGAGGAAGAAGATCTAGAAGCTGAAATAAGCTATGAAAAGTCAAGACCAATAGAGCTTACCGCTGTTGAGGATGTAACCGTCCGTCCGTTTATAGGTCGCCGTAAAGTTAAGTTACTATCCATTGCCGCCAGCCTATTTATCGTTTTTGGGGTATGGTCCTTTTGGTTTATCAAAAATGATAAAAAGGTAGCTGGAGATGCGGAATGGCAGACCATTGTTACTGGCAAAGGGGAACGTAAATCGATCAAATTGAGCGATGGCTCGGAAGTATGGCTGAACAATGAAAGTGTATTGCGGTTGAAGGCTGGATTTGGTAAGACTGACCGTGTGCTGGAATTGGTTGGTGAAGGTTATTTCGCTATAGCCAAGAACCCCAATTTACCGTTGAAAATCAAAACGGCGTATGCGGAGGTACAGGTCTTAGGTACAAAATTTAACCTCCGGGCGCTTCCCGATGAGAACACCACGACAACCTCCCTGATCGAAGGGAAAGTGCGTCTAAAGGTCATGGATAATCAGCAGGAGAAGCTATATGAACTCCTTCCGGGTAATAAAGTGTCTGTGATCAATCAACCTGTATCAACGAATGATCATCGGAGTAAGTCTGTTGTTCAGCAACCAAAAGTGACCTTTGCAAAGCTTGACCTCGTTGATGCCGAAGTTACTGAAACACTCTGGATGAAAAATAGATTGGTTTTCAATGGCGAAGGTTTTGATATGGTTGCAAAGATAATGGAGCGTTGGTTCGGTAAACCTATTGTCGTCGAAAATGAGCGGCTCGCAAAAGAGCCCATCACCGGCATATTTGACGAAACAACCTGTGAAGAAGTCTTGAATGTCATCAAGCGCACAGGTACTAAACTAAATTATTATACCCAAAATGATACACTTTATGTAAAGTAATATAAAAAAAGGGTATCCCTCATAGTGAGCAATACCCAAATGTTTTAACCAATGGCATCGGACCCTAGGAAAGTAGGATGCCAATCGATTATTTCTTAAATACCAAAATTATGAAAAAAAAATCACATGTTCTTTATCATGTGCCTATCTCGTATTATCTAAAATGGTTGTTAATGGCCAAATTTTTAATCATTTTCTTATTTGCATGTGTCGCCACCGGATTTGCAAAAGAATCGAAAGCGCAGAAAACAGTTTCTTTACGGTTTGAAGAGATCCGACTCAAAAATCTATTGACTTCAATTGAAGAGCAGACCAAGATCAATTTTATCTACAACGATAACACGATCAATGCGATTAAAATCAAGCATGTTGACGTCCGCAATAAAAAATGGACTGATCTTTTGTTGCCAATTTTAGCCAAGGAATCCTTGGAAATGGATATGGTCAGCGAAAACCGTATTATTATACGTTCGACAACAAAGGTTCAGGATAGAATAGCTTCGGGTGTAATCAAAGATCAGCAAGGAAAGCCTTTGGCAGGGGTATCTGTACGCATAAAAGGTACGGATAAAATGACGCAGTCAAATAGCGATGGTCAATTTTCGCTGGTCGTTGAAAAAGAAAATAGTATTTTACAATTTTCTTATTTGGGATACCTTTCTCAAGAGATTGCCTATCAGCGACAGGCTATTGATGTCGTTCTCCAGGAAGATCTCGCGCAGCTTGAAGAGGTTGTGGTCATTGGGTACGGAACACAGAAGAAAGCAACATTGACGGGGTCGGTGAGCCAGGTTTCGGGGAGCGAGCTGCAGCGATCTCCTGCACCGAATCTGTCCAATTCCCTAGCAGGAAGAATGCCGGGTGTAGTAGCTAATAATCGCTCTGGTGAACCTGGAAATGATCAATCGCAGATCTATATCCGTGGCAAGGGATCTTTGGGGAACAACAGTCCTTTGTATGTCATTGATGGAGTGGCCAATCGCGGTGGAATAGAGCGGCTTAATCCAAGTGATATAGAGACAATTTCGGTCTTAAAAGATGCGTCGGCTGCCATATATGGTGCCCAAGCAGCAAATGGTGTTATTTTGGTCACGACGAAACGCGGTAACGGTGATAAACCGACCATCACCTACGATGGTAATTACGGTTTTTCCGAACATACAAGGACACCAAAGCTGATGGATTCTTACCAGTTTATGGTGTATGATGATGAAATCAATGCACATTTTGGGCGTGCTGAAAAGTATAAAGATATCAAAGGAAAGTATCTGGATGGAACGATTGATCCCTTATTGTATGCCAACACCGATTGGATGAAGTCCGTATTTAAATCTTCTCCACAGACGCAACATTCTCTGTCACTTCGCGGTGGAGACGAAAAAGTGCGTTATTATGTTTCGGGAGGATACCTCTATCAGAAACCAGGGTTTAGAAATACGGATCTAAATTTTAGGACAGTTCAATTTCGCACCAACTTGGATGCTAAGGTAACCAAAGACCTTTCGGTATTAGTTGAGGTAGCCACCAGACAGGAAAATCGGAATAATTCAAATTACGATATGGGAACCTTCTTTTGGGAAGCGTTCCATGCCTATCCTTTTTTGCCTGACTATTATCCGAATGGATTGCCCGGTCCAGGTCTTTCGTGGGGTAATAATTTGACGATTCTGGCTTCGGGTAAGACCGGCTATCAGCGTGTAAAGGATAATTTTGTCAATACAAAAGCAGGTTTTGATCTCAAAACACCTTGGTTATTAGATGGATTAAGTTTTTCTGGTTACGCAGCATTCGATTCACAATATAGACATGAAAAGAAGCTGAATGATATGTGGGATGCTTATCGTTATAATCCTGCAACAAAGAATTACGATAATATCCGTGAAACAACGGGCGATGCAAATATCAACCTCACTGAAAGAAACGATGATATACGCACTGAGACCTGGAATTTTAAAATCGGATACGACAAGAAATTTGGCTCACATAGTGTCAATGCTTTCATTGCTTATGAGCAGAGCAAGAACAGAGGTGATTGGTTTTCGGCGTATCGGAGAGACTTTTTAAGCGATGCCGTAGATTACCTATTTGCGGGAAGTGACAATCAAAAAAATAATGACGGAAAAGCAACGATTTCGGCACGTCAGAATTATTTTGGTCGTGTAAGTTATGGTTTTAAGGATAAGTATCTGGCTGATATTACAGTGCGAAGAGATGGCTCACAAAACTTTATGAGCAATGCACGTTGGGGTTGGTTCCCGGGGGTATCGGCAGGCTGGCGTATTTCTCAGGAGAATTTTTTCAAGGAAAATGTGCCTTTTGTCAATGAGTTGAAAATCAAGGCTTCCTGGGGCAAGCTAGGAAACGACCGTGTGGACCCTTTTCAATATATCAGTACCTATGTTCTTGGAGATGGTGCCATGTTTGGTCTTGACCCAAAAAGAACAAAGGGTTTTACTGTCGGAAGATTGGCTAATCCAAATATTACCTGGGAAAAAGTGGATACGAAAAACGTAGGCTTTGAGTCTGTTTTCTTCAAGAATACCTTGAGTTTTGACTTGCAGTATTTTTATTCGATGCGTACGGACATCTTAACACCCAAACAAGCTTCTGTACCACGCTATACAGGATTAACGCTACCTGATCAAAACATTGGTGAAATTTCAAACAGAGGGGTGGAAAGTAGTTTGCTTTACCGCAATAGAGTTAATGACTTTAGCTACTCAGTGGGTGGAAATTTCACTTTTGTACGTAATAAGATTCATTTTTTTGACGAAGCACAAAATACGCCGGAATGGCAGCG
The DNA here is from genome assembly GCF_039511225.1 of Sphingobacterium multivorum. Taxonomy (NCBI): domain Bacteria; kingdom Pseudomonadati; phylum Bacteroidota; class Sphingobacteriia; order Sphingobacteriales; family Sphingobacteriaceae; genus Sphingobacterium; species Sphingobacterium multivorum. Next base: position 4,023,181 of record NZ_CP154261.1, on the reverse strand, counting down.
TAGGACTGATCACAGCATAGACTCCTGGTTGGTGTATAAGACAGATGGTATTTATCAGAACCAGGCGGAGATTGATGCGTCACCACATTTGCTGAATACAATGCCAGGGGATATCAAGTATATGGATGTGGATGGTGATGGAAAAATTACCAGCAATGATATGGTACGTATCTATGAAAGTCCGATCCCTGAAATTACCTATGGTATCACCATGGGGGCCAAATGGAAAAATTTTGATTTAAATATTTTGTGGTCAGGACAGGGACGTGCAAAACAGATCATTAAACCGGGAAGTTACAACAGAGATGTAACTTATTTTGAGAACAGATGGATTTCTGAAACGGAGACACCCAATGCCCTGTATCCAAGAGCCTTCGACCGTGACGATACATTCAATAGCATGAATTCGACATTCTGGTTAAAGAATGCCTCTTTTTTAAGACTGAAAAATGTGGAGTTGGCATATTCATTGTCGCCTAAAGTGCTGGAAAAAATCAAAATGAAAAACTTACGGGTATTCATTAGTGGATTTAATTTGTTTTCGATCGATCAGATCAAGATACAGGATCCTGAAGGAACAAATGCAGGTGGTATGTACTATCCACAACAGCGGATTTATAGTGCAGGGGTGAATTTGAGTTTTTAAAGAAAATTTATTGACAGATGAATACAAAGATAAAATTATATATAACGATCTTTTTTGCAAGCTGTTTGACATCCTGTTCAAATTATTTGGATGTTAAACCGTTGGATTCTTTTACTGGAGATGCTATATTCTCGGATCTGAAATTGACCGAAACCTATGTAAATAAGCGTTATACAGAAATACGGGACGGTTTTGGAAATCTTGGTTTGAGGTATATTTCGGACGAGGCATATCACAATTTCAATTCGGGAAATCCTTATTTATACAACCGGGGAGAAGTGACGGCAGACCAGTTCGGGGACTATTCCACATGGAATGCTTATTATGAAGCGATTAAGAACTGCAATATTTTCTTTGATAATATTGATAAGTTGAAAGCCGACAAGGGTCAAGTTGATCGGTTGAATGGTGAGATGATCTTTCTTCGCGCATTCTTTTATGCGGATCTTGTCTCGCGTTTTGGTGGTGTTCCATTGATCACAAAAACTTTCGATCTGAACAGCGATATGATGGTGCCACGTAATTCCTACGATGAATGTGTAGACTTTATTGTGAAAGAATTGGATAAAGCGGCTGGGTTGCTCCCTCTCAGTTACGAAGGAAAGGATTTTGGTAGGGCAACTAAAGGTGCAGCATTGGCACTGAAGTCACGGGTAACATTGTATGCTGCAAGTCCATATTGGAATCCATCCAATGATAAGGCGAAATGGCAAAAAGCTGCTGATGCGGCAAAGGCCGTCTTGGACCTCAACCAATACCAGCTTGATCCAAATTACAAACAGCTTTTTACGAGCAACAAAAGTAAAGAGATCATCTTCATGAAGCAGTTCAATACTGAATTTGGACATTCTTTTGACTGGACCGATTCTCCGAATGGTTTTACAGGTTGGTCAAGGACCTGCGTGCTTCAGGACATGGTCGATGCCTATGAGATGGAAGATGGGGCTATGCCTTCTGCACAGGCCTATGTGGATGGCAAACCTTGGGAAAATCGTGAACCTAGATTCTATGCCTCCATTGTATGTGATGGTCAGCAGTTTAGGGGTAGAGAGATTGAGTTTTATATATCCTCAACAGGAAACCGGGCGAATAGTGGTAAGGATAGCGAATTCGGTATTGATGATTGGAATGCATCGAAGACCCACTATACGATCCGTAAATTTATGGATGAAAGTTTGCGTAATACCTGGAATGATAAAAGTGCTCAACCGTGGATTTATATGCGTCTAGGCGAGATATATCTAAATTATGCGGAAACGCAGTATCAATTGGGCAATGAAGAGGTGGCTCGCACGTACATCAATAAGATTAGAGAACGTGCACGTGGTGGGAAGGTAGGTGTACTTCCTGCAATTACGAGCACGGGTGCCGCGCTTTTGGGAAAAATACAGCAGGAACGACGCATAGAACTAGCCTTTGAAGATCATCGTTTTTTTGATGTAAGACGTTGGAAAATAGCTGAACAGACTGAAAACAAACCGGCGCGAAAAATTACGATTGTGCGGGATGACCAAACGAAGAAGAAAAGTTATAAAATTGAGGTGCTTCAGGAACGGAAGTTCTTTCCGCAGCATTACTTACTTCCAATTCCACGCAGTGAGATTCAACGAAATGCATTGTTGAAACAAAATCCAAGTTACGACTAATCAACCAACCTCCAAGGGTCTGCCCAATGCAGATCCTTGGTTTATTAAATTGCTACTCCTTATGAAAACCTTTTTATTATTTACGGTACAGACTGTGCTTTCTGTCAGTGTGTTTGCTCAGAAGCAAGATATTTCAATCGATACGGACCAAAAGGAACTCCAAGAGGTCTTCGACTGGGCTAAGCAAAAAGCGCGATCTTTTGTTGTTACGGGAACGCGGGGGCCGGTGAATGTTTACAAGAAAAATCAATCCGCAGACAGCGCTTTGTATCAACCGGCCTATTGGGCGGGATATCCTTTGCGAACGGCCTTCTATTCGCGTGATTTTTGTCATCAAGCGGTAGGAGCGCATCTGTTGGGTTTGGAAGAAGAGAATTTTACGATGCTTCGTTTCTTCGCGGCAAGTGCTACTAAGGAACGAAAGTGGTTTCCTTTGTGGGCGATCAATTTTGATGGTAGCCCTTATACGTTGGACTACAGAAATGACGATGACTTTGTCCGCGAGATACCGGCAGTGTTTGAGTTGGTTGAAAAGAGTGCTCAGCTCTATGACTGGACCAAAGATCAACGCTATCTTAACGATCCGGCTTTGTTGTTATTCAACACAAAAGCGGTGAGTGATTTTGTGGCATTGCATGATGTTAAAGCGCCAAATGGTGTGCCCGAAAGCGATGGTTCGGGTAATATTTTCAAAGGCACGGCCACCTACAATGAACATCGTGACCAAACCTTAATTGAAGCCGGTGACGGTATTGGTAGTCAGTATCAAGCCTATTTGGCCTTCGCTAAACTTTCTGCATGGGGTGGCAAGAAAAACCAGGCTAGGAACTACGCTAAAAAAGCCCAGACCTTGTGGAACTATTTCAACACAGTATGGGGCATAAAAGGCAACAAGGGACTGTATAACCGAGGCTACGATAAAAATAATCTCCCGGTGTCTGGTTGGGGAAAAGAAAATTCTTGGTTTCTGCCCTTAAAAGAAATTACCGACCAGCGATCACATAGGCATCTGAAATATTTGGATTATATCGATGCACAACTTGGCTCAAAAGAAGGGCTGCCCGAAAATATTGAATCAATCACATATGTTCCAGAATTGTTTTTCAAATATGGTCAGAACGAACGAGGTTGGAAATGGCTGAAATATATTATATCCAAAATTAATACGGTGCATGCCATGGCTACGTTAACAGGCACCAATGGTGATTACCCCGAAGTTTCCTTTGTGCTGATCAGTAATGTTGTGCAGGATATGATGGGGATCAACCCTGGTATAAAAGGTAATTCTTTAGAAACTTGCTCCCACCTTCCTCAGAAAATTGGTCGGGTGAAGGTGTCGAATGTCAAGATTGGTGGGGCAATGTTTACGGTAGCGCAACGTGGCCTATCGGAGACTACCCTGTCATACAGTGGCGGAGAAGCAATACAGTACTGGCAGGCTGGTTTTCCGGGAAGTCACCCTTATCTTTACTGTAATGGCATCAAGAAGAAAAGTCGTATCGGTCAGAAAAATGGTTTTACTTACAGCTATATCGAGGTGAAGATTGACCGCGATATGCAATATACGGTAGCTACGCAATTATAGATCGTCATGAAAATTAAATTATATTATTGGGGCATCGTTGCCGTTGGCTTAATACTGCAGTGCAATTCGACGGTAGCTCAAAATTCAAAAAAATGGTCACTATTAAAGGATAATAGGATTGAATGGAAGGTTAAGCAGGGGGAGAATCACGAAGATCATATGGAAATGGCAGGTTTGCAATCGGCTGCTGTCGTTTACTATGGTGTTCGCGACGGTCGGCTTTTATTGGACAAGAAGGTTGTATTTCCGATGTTACGAACAATTCCCAACAATACACATGCAAGTTTAACCGTACCCTTTCAGGATAATAAGTCTTTATTGATAAAAGTAGATGGCGTAGCGGTCGATGAGTATCCGCTACGTTTTGTACTTGACGGAAAATTAGCTGTTTATTCGACGACGAACTCACCACTGGAAGTAGAGCGGACGTTATTCCCATCCGTCGATAAACCTGTTTTGATTGAACGCATTAAGCTGGTGAATACAGGGAGTAAATCCGTACGAATCGATCTGATGAACAAGTATTCGAAATTCGAGTCTGACCCGACGAAAAGTGTATATGGGCCGTATGTTGTACAGGCCTTATTACGGGATACGCTAGTGCCAAATCTCGAACCAAAGCAAAGTTACCTGTTTGATATTGTGTATGAGGGAAAGAAAATATCAACGCCTGTTTATCAGTATTCTCCATCTTATGAATTGCAGAAAAGAGAGGATTTCGTGAAAAGTTTAGCCGACGATCTAATACTGGAAACACCCAATGATACGATCAATACAGCATTTGCTTTCGCTAAGATTCGTGCAACTGAAAGTATTTATGATACGAAGGGCGGATTGATGCACGGTCCCGGAGGTTTAAGCTACTACGCTGCTATTTGGGCAAATGATCAGGCAGAATATGCCAATCCTTTCTTTCCTTTCTTGGGCAATCGCAACGGCAACGAAAGTGCCATAAACTCCTTTCGTCATTTTGCCCGTTTTATGAATTCGGATTATAAACCAATTCCGAGCTCAATAGTGGCGGAGGGCGATAGTTATTGGAATGGTGCTAAAGATAGGGGGGACATGGCCATGATTGCCTATGGAGCATCCCGGTATGCGTTGGCCTTGGGCAAGAAAGATATTGCCGTCGAATTATGGCCATTGATTCACTGGTGTTTTGAGTATCTGGAGCGTCAGAAGACAAGTGAAGGAGTTTATCGATCGGACAGTGATGAACTGGAAGGGAGAGCACCGGCAGGTAAAATTAATCTGTCGACAAACAGTATTGCCTATAGCGCTTATCAGAGTGCGGCAGACCTTGCTCATGAATTGGGAAAGGAGGATCTTTCTCAGCAATACAGAAAGCGGGCCGAAGAACTCCGTCGTTCGATTGTGCGTTATTTTGGTGCTGATGTGCAAGGCTATTCCACCTACCGTTATTACGACGGTAATACCATCTTAAGGGCTTGGGTATGTTTGCCAATGACCATGGGGATAACCGAGCGGAGTGCTGGAACAATTGACGCCTTATTATCAAAATATCTCTGGACAAACAATGGTATCCTCACACAATCCGGAGATAAGGTATTTTGGGATAGGGCAACCTTATATGCCTTTAAGGGATTTTTTATGACGGGAGCAACCGAAAGGGCGCTGCCTTATTTTAAGTATTACTCTTCGATGCGTCTTTTGGGGGATCATGTACCCTATCCGGTTGAGGCCTGGCCTGAAGGTGGACAACGGCATTTAAGTGCCGAAAGTGCCTTGTATTGCCGGGTTATAACGGAAGGATTATTTCATATTGTACCCACTGGTTTTCGAAAGTTCAGTATAAGTCCCAGTCTGCCAAAGGAGTGGAAGTATATGCGGCTTAGACGAATACAAGCCTTTGATCGAGTGTTTGATATTGAAGTATCCCGGAAAGGTACGCAAGAGTTTCTTATCGTGAAACAGCAAGATGGTCGGCTCATTCAGAAACCAATTTTGAGCCAGCAGGCAATCAGTATCGCCTTAAATTAACCTAAAAATCTCCACAAGTCATCGTCCTGTGGAGATTTTTCACTATAGTCCCTTATAGTGCGCTGAAACTTTGCATATTTTTCCATGTACATCTAATTCCATATATTCCGCGGAAAGCGAATCGTTGACGCTTTTATAGAAAAGTACCATGGAGTTTACGCCCGTAAGTATGTGGTAAAGCTCAAAATGAAGTTCTGGATATTTTTCCAGTGCGCTTTTAAAATAAGCTTTTAATTCTTCTTTGTTGTTTATATTTCCCGCCGTATTCACACCCATTTTCTGAATAAAGGGGGAGCGAAAGTCAATGTCTTCACTATAGTGTCGCATAATTGTATCCAGATCGTGTTGGTTCCAGGCGTCAACCCAATGTTGCGCAAGATCTGCAGGCTGATTAAAATTATCTAGTGTATTCATGTTGTATTAAAAATTAATCGATGTATCTGACGGAATTGTCAAACCAAACCGCTTAAAGCAATATACATAATTTAACTATCTTATCTGCCGTAAGGATGGATAAACCGTTATTGACCCACAATTTGTTGGAATCGCTAAATTGAACAAACGGTTGCGTTTTGATCAGAGTTGTCAATGCTGATAATTCTCGTTATTATCGTAAGGTTATAGTCTGTTCGTAAGCAGATTGACTATAGTTTGTTCGTTTATAAAATAAGAAAATTGTGAAAAAATATCTATTTCTTGCGGGTATTCAGGTAATGTCAGTGTTAGGGTTATCAGCCCAAACGACAGGGTCAACTGTGCCATTACAGCTATTGGGTACCCGGAGTTGGATCCGTGTAGACACGAAGGATAATCAACCGAGCATGTCCGGAGCGAAAGTCTTTTGGGCAAAAACGAATAAGAAACCGCAAACAGCCAATGCGATATTAGCAGAGGGTGCCAAACGTTATTATATTCAGCAGGTGGAGCCTGAAACGACCTATTATATCTGGATAGAATCTGCTACAGGAAAATCCTTGGCGAATGGAAAAGTGTATACGAGCAAGAGGTGGCAGCTGGATGATACTGAACTCGATGAAGAGCAAAAGAATCCAAGTTCAAGAGCAGTTCCTGTTGGTATGGAAGTCTATTGGCAGGATGAATTTAACGATCAATTACTTAATCGGAATAAATGGACGACCAACTATTTTTCATCTTTGAACTATCTGAATGCAAAATCCAAGGATGAAATGTTGCATGATCGTTTGCCACAACCCGCTTATACTTTAAATGGATCAGCGATCAATCTGTATGTCAATGATACGATTCCCAAGCGGATTTTTACGGAGGGTGGCAACCAGAAGATTTCATCCATCCAAACCTATGATTGGAAGTCCAATGAAAATTTACTGGACAACAGCAAAGGTGGGTACTTTGAAGTTAAGGTAAGGCGTAACCGCCAAGGTAGTCCCAAGGGAACAAATACAGCTTTTTGGTTTGATTCACCTGGACCAGATATTCGTTATTATCTTCAAGAAGGATCCGAAGTCGACGGAATTAAAGGCATTCGCCCCAAGGGACAGCTTTTTGAAATCGACGTTTTCGAATATATTACGGCTCAATTTGTGATACATGGGCATGTCGATCAAAAAGGGGTATTTCAACGTAATCTTGCTACACATATTGCGGAGGGATATGAACATGTCGGACAATGGGTAACACATGGGGTATTGTGGACACCTACCAGTATTAAACATTATATCAATGGAGACCTGATCAAGGAGTATACGAATAAAAATCAGATTTATTCACCCAACCACTTTTTGAACGTATTTCTTGGAGCCTATGGATCTGAAGGCGGAGTCAATATGGAGGTCGATTATATTCGGGCGTATAATTGGCCTTTAAAAAATGGTAATGAATTGCCTAATCCAGATTTTGAGGGTAAATCTGGTCTTGCACCTTGGGAAGGAGCAGCGGTCATCGAAGAAGGGCGCGGAGAAATGGGGAGTAAAGCGGTGGTACTTTCGCCGGGTCAAAAAATAGAGCAATATGTTTATTTGAATCCTCAACAAGACTTCAAGCTTGTCTATTGGAGTAATGGAGGCAAAGTTCAGGCGGAAGTGGATGATGTCGCTGTCGTAACAGGAAAGTTATCGAATTTAAAGACTTTAATAGCTGACTCAGGAAAGAGAGGTGGAAAACAGGCCGTTGATTTTGTTACTGGCAAGGAGATCAATCCGAATAAAAAAATAGTTCGGATCGGATTTACCAATGTCGGAAAGGAAAACGCATTTTTGGATAATATCACATTGAAGAAAAAATAGGCTGTAAGCTATTTTGAGTATAAAAAGGCCCCACTTATATCAGAGTGGAGCCGTTTTTATGGTAAGTAAGCAGGGAATGATTTTTTTTGATATTCCGATGGCGACATCTGCGTTCGTTTCTTGAAAAAATGAGCGAATGTAGATAATTCCTGAAAGCCTAATTCAATCATAGTAGCCTTGATTGGGTTGGGCCCCAAGCTTAATAGATGCATCGCCTCCTTTAATAAGCGATTGTGAATCAGTTTAAGTGGTAGAATACCCATATGTTGATTTGTCAGCTTCCGAAGACTATACGTGGTCATATTGAGCAAATTCGCATAATAGGCCACCTGGTGTTCCTGTTTGTAATTTAGCTCGATCAACTCTAGAAGCCGATCCATCGTAGTCGGTAGGTAATGTTGTGGGACACGACCAGTTCTATTCAACATGATACGGTTGATTTCCTGCAAACTAGTTGCTGTACGTGATCCTATGATTGTAAATAGAGGCTGAAAACGACAAAGCTCTGAACCGATTTTAGTTAATTCACTATGGAGTTTTTCAAATTCATGCTGAGCGATGTCAAGTATAGGATGATCCCGCAGGAGTTTTGTATTAATCGGAAGGGTAAGGCAAAGCTTTTCAAAATTTTGTTTAGAAATTTTAAACTGATGGGCCAAGGTTTCCTCAATAAAAGAAAAAGAACTTGTTTGTCCTGGAAAGATTAAATGAATTTGATAACCCTTCAGCTGATGATTCTGTTGGTCAATTTGATGGATGCCACCTTTTGAGTGTGATAAAGTGAGAACAAAAACTTGATTTCCGGCAGCTTGAATGGTGTAATTTCTGACGTTCCAAGATTGGTATAAAAAACCGAGATGTTTCACATGTTCACCATATACCAAGACATTTCCGGCGTAAAACATGGTTAATTTGAGCTGGATAGGGAGGTTGTGCACGATTTGTTTTTATTTAATTTTTACGATTCTTATTTAACGATTATAGGGATATTCCTGTACCCAATGAAACTTGCGTTGCATTAATTCGAAGGCTTGCACGTCTTGTTTAATCAGTTTAATTTGCTCTGTATGGTCATCAAAGGCTTTTGTCAGAAGAATATTTCCATCTTGGTTGATTTGATAATCAAATTGATAATTGTTTAGGGTGATTTTCTTTCCAACCGCATCAATAACAACGCTCTCTTTTTGTGGGTTATAGTCTGAGGTGCGTATTAAGACCTTGTTGTTGTCAATTTCAAAAACAATAAGTCGCCAATTTTCGGGGATTGTTTTGCGTGGTGTTCCCGCTTCTTCGATACGGTAAATTCCATACAAAGATGATTTTTTTAGGTACTCAGCCATCATTTTTTTTGTACTGCATATACCCATGACCTGTTGTACCATAAAGAGAATTAACAGGGCCAATTTGGCGATAAATAAACTTTTTCTTTTCCAGCTTTTGTTGAATAGAGGTTGTTGAATAGGGAGTAATTGTACAGGTTTTCCTGAAATAAAAATTGCGTACAATGCTTTTACGTAGGGAAGCAGTAGAAATATGGAAAGTAGCAGGAGTGCTGTAGAGAGCATTTTGACAGGGACGTCATAAAAATAGTTGACGGCCATAATATTGATACTTGTCGCAACTGTAATTAGCGCACCGAAAACCATCGTCTTTCTGAAAAGCAATAGACCCGATAATATTTCTATTGAGCCGATGAGTATATTGTAGCCTTGAGAATAACCGATATAGGTCCATGCGAGGCCCATAGGAGAATACTCGCCCAATGGCTGCAGGAGTTGCGTTAACCTCGGTGGCTGCATTTGCATATAGAAGAGTTTGATGAGGCCATAGTTAATAAGCATAAAAGCAACATAATAGCGTATTGCTGTGGTTAACCAGTAAAAAAGAAAATTATAGTTCGCTCTTTTTCGATCTAATATGGACCATAAAGCTGCCCCAACTAATGCCAGTATGAATAGAATCAATAAGCATACCCAGGCATAGGAGGTGTCCCCACTTCCGTTGATGAAGATACTGTGGTCGTAAGAATAGCCCAATATATTTTCTGCAAACCAGGGAGTCAACCTTTGCATAAAATGGGTAAGAGGGGTGCTGATATATCCATATAACGGATAAGTGCCGTTATTAAAAACAAGAATAAACGACAAAATGAAAATAAAGGGAAATCGAAAACCTAATTTTCTAAAGGCAGGCCACCGTTGTGGACCGTTTTCGTTAAGTATATGCATGATTAAAGTTTATAGTATTTAAGTTAATATTTTTCGGTAAAATAGGTCGTATGTTTATTGAAATAAATAATCGATTAAATAGTAAATAATCATTACGCTATATTTGAACAGAAGTTTTTATCTTGCTCCTAAAAATTAAGAATCATGAACAAGATCAGAGAATATTTCGAATCGCTCGTTGTCATGAATGATACGGACTGGGAACTATTTTCCGCTAAGCTTGTTAGGATGGTGTTTCCAAAAAAATCACTGATTTTGGAAATCGGAAAAACTGAACAGTATTTATCTTTTATTGAAAAAGGAATTGTACGTTTCAATATCCCAAAACTGGACTATGATTTTACTTTTGGATTTGCTTTTGAAAACTCTTTTGTAAGTGGGTACGATTCCTTCTTGACACAGCAACCTTCCTCGTATCATCTCGAGGCAATAACAGATTGTATTTTATGGCGGATATCGTTTGAGGATCTCCATATGGTATATCAAACAACAACGGTTGGAAATCTAATTGGACGGAAAGCGGCTGAGGACATTTTTCTAAAAAAAATGAAACGGGAACTGACGCTACTCGAAGATTCGGCGAAAACCAGGTATATCAATTTGATGCGTGAGCAGCCTGAACTGATTCGCAGCATTCCCTTAAAATATCTGGCGTCTTATATTGGTATTAGGCCGCAGTCGTTAAGTCGGATCAGGAAAGAAATTTATTAACAAATGTTCATTGATAACCAAGGGAAGGGCTCCTATTTTTGTTATAAAAAAGATGAAACCATTTTTTGTTTTAATTGTCGTTTGCATTATTTCCAATCTCATCCTATTGCTGTTGAAGGGGGATATGGATATTCTTTTAGCGGGAAAAGTTGGATTGGCGGTGATGCTGTTGTTCACTGCATTGGGACACCTACTTTATACCAAAGGAATGATGTTGATGCTGCCCGACTTTGTTCCATTTAAAAAAGAAATGATCTATGGAACTGGTTTAATGGAATTCATGGCTGCAATTGGACTATTTGTCCCGCAGGTGAGCCGCATAACGGGAATCCTTTTAATTGTCTTCTTTCTACTGGTATTACCTACAAATATTCGGGCAAACTTAAAGCGTATCAATTATGAGACGGCTACCTTTGATGGCGCTGGTCCAAACTATTTGTGGTTTCGTATTCCATTTCAAATTTTGCTGATCGTCTGGACTTATTATTTTGTGGTGCATTGAAGTAGTTTTCTTAACTAAAGCATAGCAATAAATTAATATGATTTTGTTTAGTTTTATTTAACAATTTTTTATTTTTGCTAAACTTTAGATTGAATAGAATGAAAGAAGCCATCAAGATGGTCGTATTTGATATGGCAGGTACGACAGTGAACGAAAATAACATTGTTTATAAGACACTTAGAAATGCTATAAATACGGTAGGTGGATACGAACTGACATTAACTGAGGTATTGGCCCATGCCGCGGGTAAAGAGAAGCTACAGGCGATTAAGACCGTACTCAAAAATAGTTTGGATGTCGATAACGATGCATTGGCACAACGGATGTTTACATTGTTTTTGGAGCAGTTGGAACATGCCTATGAAGTAGAAGAAATTTACCCAAATACGAATGCCGAAGAACTTTTTGCTTTTTTGAAAGAAAAGGACATTTTGCGTGTACTCAATACGGGCTATGATCGTAAGACAGCTGAGTCACTTTTGAAGAAGCTTAATTGGAAAGTTGGCAAAGATGTAGATGCGTTAGTTACTGCATCTGATGTACCTCGAAACAGACCCTATCCCGATATGATTGAGCTGGCAATGCAAAAATTTGAAATTGCCGATCCGGGTTTGGTGGTTAAAATTGGTGATTCTATTATCGATATACAGGAGGGGCAACAAGCAGGTTGCGCCTTGAGTATTGGCATAACAACAGGAGCACATGACACGGCTCAACTCACATCTGCAAATCCCGATTATGTGATTAATGATTTATTGGAAATTGTTGAAATTTTCGAAAGAAACCGTTAAATTATTCCTGTACGGAAGGAAAAAAAGCGTATGGAGGAAAAGAGTATGGATTCGACTTCTTCTACATATGCTTTTTTTTACGGTTAATAAGGTATCGGCATTGGGGTTTACCGCCCAATTATTAACGTGAATTCGATTTTTTTATATTTTTAATCGCGGTCATAAAGACGTACAAAAGTGTCGAAGTGATTAAAATACTAATTATTACATTTGCCGGTTTACTTCCGGTAAGCAAAGGTGTTTTGGTTAAGATAAATAATACAAAGGTTATAAAAACCATAATCGATTTAAAAATTTCCGTTTTTTTCATGGGGTAGTTGTTAAATTTTTCCATGCTGTAAAGTTCAAATAAAACCTTACGCGAAAATTGTACGAAAAGGACATTCTACACAAAAATATAGGGATACTTTTCACCCCCACTTGCTTGAAGTTTATTAAAGAAATCTTTAGGATTAAAATGGGCTAACTTTTTAATCTCTTTATAAAAGTGTGGCGAATCAAAGAAGTTATGCTCAAGGCATAATGCGGTCAGATTCTGTTGACTGTTTGCAAAATGAGTTTGAATCGTATTTCTAAAGCGCAGTATACTTTTATATTTTGAGATACTACAGCCAATATGTTTTTGAAATTGCCTATGCAGTGTTTTCTCTGTTAGAAAGACCTGCTCAGCAAGCGTCTGTATGGACTGTAAAGGATTTTTATTAATTGACCTGACGGTCTCTTCCACGGCCTGTAACTGAATTGGTTTGTATCTATGATATAGGTAATCTTCTAAGTATGTCAGCGAATTTTCTTCATTATGTTGAAAAAGCCTATTACGGTCTAGATGAATATTCTCTGCATCAATGATTTGAAAGGCATAGGGATTACTGAAAAAATAGTTTATACCAGTCTCGTTAAAGTTAACAGCAATCTCGTCTATCGAGTCTCTGTAATTCATCTGCAGCGGCTGTAAATACTTACCAAAAAAGAGGACTTTGAGGTTCTCTTTTTTGCTTTTTGACAGTGTAATAGTATTGCCTTCGGTTTCGATGCTTACATTCTTAAGGATTGCTACTGTTGTGCCTTTTTGCGGGAAGACAAAATAACGTAAAGCTGAAGTGTTGTCAAAATTTTGCATACTGTCATAATTGACAATATGTTTTTTCATGAGCTCGGTTTTAGGGTATAATATCTTATACATAAGGTGTTAATTGTATCTTGAAGCAATAATCTCGCCTCAAGATACAATTATTTTTTATTGCATTTGTAGGCCTTCCATTGAATTCTGGTTTTTGTTTTTCTTAAACATATTCATATCCATTTTTCCAAAACGGTAGGAAAGATTTAATTTGATCAACTGTGGATTAGAAAGTCGATAGTAGGTTTGAGAGAATCCTTCACCTGATGAAACAATGGTATTGCCACGTGATCTGAAGATGTCATTAATAGCCAATGTTGCTGAGGCAGCCTGATTTTTCAAGAAGCTTTTCTTAATAGCCAAATCTATGCCATAGAATGGTTTGATGTAGCCTTGTGAAGAACTTTGCGCCTGGTTCATTGGTGGACCGAATGTTTGTCCCTGTGTAACCGGCATATTTGTTTTGCCTTGATATTCAAAGGCTAGCTGTAGATTCCAGTTTTTCTGTAAGTTGAATGTATTGTTCAATTTTCCAAATACGGTCCACATACCTTCCGATGGTGTTTTCTCATCAACTTCAATTTTAGAATTGTAGAAGTTGAGGTCTGCTGTCAGATCCCACCATTTTTTGAGATTATTGGTATACGTGAATTCGGCACCATAATTTTTGCTGGAGTTGGCATTGATGTAGGTATTGATAAAATCCATTTTGTTTGTCACCGGATTGAGTTCCTGTGTTAGGTAACGTGTAATTAGATTGTTTGTACGTTTATAGTATACCGTTGCCAAAAATGTACCTTTTCCATGTGCGCGACTGTAGGAAAGTTCGCCGGATGTCGTGAATTCAGGAACAAGATCGGGATTACCTCGTGTAATATTTAAGCTGTCTGTGTAGTCAACAAAAGGGATGAGCTGAAAGAAGTTCGGACGGTTGACACGACGGGTTACGCTCATTTGTATTTGGTCTTTCTCGGTTAGCTTTTTGCTTAAGAACAAAGACGGAAATAAGCTAAGGGGATACTTGTTGTGAAACTTTTCGTTTGTATTCAAAAGTTCGCCGTCGTAAGTTGAGCTTTCTGCGCGTAATCCAACTTTATAGGATACCCAGTCCTTGAGATTTCCTCCAAGTGAGGCATAGGCTGCATAGACGCTGTTTTTATTATTATAGTTTGCTGAAGCTGCGGTGATATTTTCAAAATCCTCCTTATCCACTGCTTTTAAGGAATTCGTGTTGAGGTTTTTGAGTTTATTGATCTGGGCACGCAGGCCAGTTTCGAGTTTCATGCCATTTTTGAATGGTTTGACATAGTCGGCTTGCACAGTCATAAATTTATTGTTGCCGGAGCCGATGTTTTTTTGGATCTGCGTTCCGCTGACCTCATCGCTGGCATTGCGATAATTGGTCGTATATAGACCATTTGAGGTGTTATTCCCGCCAAAATAGTTAAAATCGACAGACAATTCCTCGCCTTCAGTTTTGAATTTTTGAACGAGACCAGCTTGCAGGCCACGTGGTTTAAAGCTTCTTTCAGATTCGGAAATCCGATCGCTCATTGAAGTACCGCCCCCTGAAGTGGTGGAAATTGCTGAATTTTCATTAGGCTTAAATTTACCTTGTACTAATACACCGGCCACGGATAACGTTGTTTTGGGACTTAAGTCGTAATCTACCCCCAGTCGTCCAAAGGTAATCATACCTTTTGTTTTGCCCTCGATATCTTGATCTACTGTTGATTCTATGCCATTGATTGTACTGGTACGGTGGCTGTCGCCCTCGGTGTTGGTCCGCATGCGCATATTCATTCCCGTCAGTGAGATGTTGAATTTATTTTGACGTAGATTTAAACTACCCATAAAGTTCGTTCCGCCAAAGCGGTCAGCTCCTAAGGTGACCATACCATTGTATCCGGCTTTCTTATTTTTTTTCAGAATAATATTGAGGATACCGGCCATACTTCCAGAAGCGTCGTATTTGGCAGATGGATTTGTGATGATCTCGATTTTATCAATGACATCAGCCGGAATTTGATCCGGTGTAAGCGTGGTCGGTTTTCCGTCAACAAAAATCGTTGGCGCTGCATTTCTCAATTTTACATTACCGTCGATATCTACTTGTACAGAAGGCATATTGCGGAGTACATCGATTGCTGTACCGCCAGCCGCGACGATATTTTTCTCTACGTTGAAGACTTTTTTGTCGATGTCCATTTCGAGTAATGCCTTGCGGCCAGTCACGGTGACTTCATCGAGCTTACGGTTATCATTTTCCAGTTTGATCGTGCCGAGATCTTTGATTGTTCTTCCATCGGTGTAGTCTACAGCTAGATCAATCGGTGCATAGCCTACAGAGCTAATTTTTAGCTTCCATTTTTCTTTTGGTGAAATGGCTGCAAAATTGAATTTTCCATTTTCTGAAGAGCTGGTACTTTTTACGAGAATTTCCCTTTCTTTACCTGTAGCTTGATCCTTGATGACCTTCAATAAATTCACGGAAGCTTGTGCGATCGGTTTCCCGTTGTCGTCCACAATTTGGCCGGAGAGCTGGCCTTCGGACATGGCGAAAGCAGGACGACCGCCTGCAGGGGCTTGAGCGTGTACAGAAGCAACCGCAGTTGCCATTAATGCTATTGCTATAAATCTTTTCATTTTTTCTTTGCTATGCTATCGGCTATCGGCTACGCGGATTAGGCTGTTCGATAGTACGCAAATTTGAAAAGGATTTTTTAGCTATGCAATCATCTGTAGACCGAAGCGGCGAATGTGTAGACGAACAGATAATTGTATCGATTCAATTTGTACCTGTAGCATTAGATAAACTGTTCGATATTTTTAATATATTTTTTACCAATAGGAAGGGCAGTTTCGGGTAAGGTGAGTTTGCTTTGACCGACCTGTTCAATACGATTTTTGTTGACAATAAAGGAATTATGTATGCGTAGAAAATCGACTGTAGGTAATATTTTTTCCATCCCTCGGAGGTTGCTGCGCGTAAGAAGTGGCGATTCACGGTCGACCAGGTATATTTTCACATAGTCTTTCAAGCCTTCGATGTAGCTGATTTCATGGAGAAAAATTTTCGTCTTTTTGTATTCTACATTGACGATAATATGATCCTGTTCGGGTAGCTGTTTTGCACGGAGCAGCATACCTTCTTCCACTTTTCGGACTGCGGCTGCGAGTCGTTCTTTTGAAATGGGTTTAAGCAGATAATCTACGGCATTTAGCTCGAAACCTTCAACAGCATATTGGTGATAGGCCGTGGTAAAGATAACTAAGGGACGGGGAGTGAGTTCGCGAATAAACTGCGTACCCAATTGATCGGGCATTTCAATATCCAGAAAAATCAGATCGATAGCGTGATCTTTTAAATAGTCTTCAGCTTCGGCCGTCGCATTAAATTTACGGGCGACTTCGATTTGCTCAAAATTCAATAAGTCGTCTTCTAAAATGTTGAGCGCGAAGGGTTCGTCATCGATTAGTATACATTTAATCTTCATCGGTCATCAGTTTTAAAGTCACTTCGAAATCTCCAGCATCGGTTTTTCCGATCCTGAGGTCATGTCGGTTGGGATACAATAATTGTAATCGTCTGCGTACATTGGTCAGTCCTATCCCTTCGTTTGGACGCGGTTCCGTATGTTGTAAAATGCTATTTCGGGATAAAAACATAATGCCACCTGGAGTCTCCTGAAATTGAAACTGTATCTGTGGTTCATTTTTGCTGTCCACACCATACTTGAATGCATTTTCCACAAAATGGATGAAGAGTAATGGAGGGATCATTCTGTTTTTGACCCTGTCTTCGATATCTAGTGCTACATTTCCTTGGATAGGAAGACGAAGGGTCTGTAAGGCGATAAAATTGCGCATATGGTCGATCTCTTTAAAAAGTTCGACTTTGGGGCCGTCTACTTCGTAAAGTATGTAGCGTAGCATTTCGGACAACTTAACAATAGTGTCTTCGGAATCTGGTGATTGTTTACGAATGAGCCAACGGATATTATTGAGCGTATTGAATAGGAAATGCGGGCTGATCTGAAGTTTTAACATCGTTAGTTCTGCCGTTGTTTTTTCAAGCGCAATCTGTTTGTTGAGCTCCTTTTGTCGGGCTTGCTCATCGTAGAGAAAGATCATCGAAGAGGTGATCATACAGAGTGAGTAAATAATGCCCGGGCCGATAACTAATCGTACGAAAAGAATATTTTCCTTGGTCAGATGAGCGAGCTCCCCATCTGGATTAAAATATACTATACAGTAGTTCAGCGCTACATAGGTGGCAAATCCAAGCGCCATTAATAGTACAAAGATCTTTCTACGGCCAAAAAAATAGGTGGGTGCAACAACGTAGCAGTGCAAGTAAAAATGAGTAGCCAGGAATACAATATTTACTAAATGCGATAATGCCGAATAAGGCTTGAAATCCGCGATTTTATCCGGCTGGTAGAGGTACGTAATAAAGGGCAAAAGCAGTAATATGGTCCAGATGACAATATGTAAATAGAATTTTCTGAAGAATCTGCCGATCATGTTATGTTTAATTACTCCCTTTTACTTTTGGATAAGACCAAACTTAGATAAATTGCTTTTTATATGCAATATAAATACGTTTCTAGGTAAAAACAATTATTCATTGAAGCTGTTCTCCGAAGGTTATCATGATCTGTTGTCAATCGATATGGTGTTATAAACATGAGCAGCTATTAAATGAAATGATGTTAAAAAGAGGTTCAGGAAAGAACACGAAAACGGGAAATAGGCTGGACTGTTGGAAATAGTTTTGTATTTTGCAGGTATAAACTTTATAACGTGACGTTCAATCCAAACCGATATCAGCATATGCCCTACAGACGCTGTGGGAAGAGTGGTATTCTCCTGCCAGCCATTTCATTGGGGCTTTGGCAAAATTTTGGCGAAACTGATATTCAAGCTGTATTCCGCAAAACTTTGGTGACCGCTTTTGATCACGGGATTACCCATTTTGACCTTGCCAATAATTATGGTCCGCCTCCGGGAAGTGCAGAAGAGAACTTTGGACATATATTGCGTAGCGATTTTGTGGGCTATCGTGATGAACTTTTAATTTCCACTAAAGCGGGGTATACCATGTGGCCGGGCCCGTATGGTGACTGGGGAAGTCGTAAATATTTGATGGCCAGCTTACACCAAAGCTTAAAACGGATGAAGCTCGATTATGTCGATATATTTTACCATCATCGACCGGATCCGAATACACCGTTGGAAGAGACGATGGTCGCATTGCGAGATATTGTTCATCAAGGAAAGGCCTGCTATGTGGGTTTGTCCAATTATCCTCCTGATCTTGCTCAGAAAGCTGCTGCGTTATTGCGTGCAATGGGGACACCATGCCTTATTCATCAGCCTAAATATTCGATGTTGGTGCGGACGCCCGAGGAAGGGCTTTTGGATGTGCTGCAGGCAGAAGGAATCGGAGCGATCGCTTTCTCTCCTTTGGCACAGGGACTGTTGACCAATAAATACCTAGGTGGCATTCCGGCAGATTCGCGCGCTTCGAAAGAGCATTTTTTGAAAAGTGACATGATCACTGCTGAATTGATGGAGAAGATAGACCGGTTGAATAATCTGGCGATACAAAGAGGCCAAACATTGGCTCAAATGGCAATTGCATGGTTGTTGAAAGATGAACGTGTAAGCTCCGTTTTGGTAGGGGCCAGAAATAGTGAGCAACTGGTTGATTCACTCCAGGCCCTGGACAGGCTAGACTTTACGGCGGATGAATTGGCACTTATTGATGCTATTCTGAAGTATAATTAATCACCTAATTGATCGTGTCATGTTTGCCTTTGAAGCACAATTGGAAATTATCGGTATCAATCCTTTTGTTTTTGTTCCTGCTGATATTCTGGAAAACCTATTTAAGGATGCGGGAATGAACAAAGGTTATATTCCTGTGAAGGGAAAAGTTAATGAAAAAGATTATGTTCAGACCTTGCTGCGATTTAAGGGGGAGTGGAGACTGTACATTAACACGGTTATATTGGCGAACTCGCCGAAACGAATCGGCGAGACCTTAACCATAACAATCGCTTTTGATCCGGAAGACCGGACTATTTTGCCTCATCCAGAACTCGAAGCAGCATTTGCGCTAAATAAGGATGCACTAAAGGTGTTTGATGGATTGTCTCCATCAAAGCAAAAGGAAATTATCCGTTATATTTCTAACTTAAAAACTGCGGATAGTCGAAGAAAAAACATCGAAAGGGCGATCGGTTTTCTATTGGGTAAAAATCGATTTGTGGGGCGTGAAAAGCCCTAAGAACTCAGACCAGTACTTCCATGTATGTCCTGTAATTACGGCCAGATATAGGGAGAATTGGTTAGAATTTTAGCGATAATTTGAATATACTTATGGAAAATCCTAAAATAGTATGGGGTATCATCGGCTGTGGTGATGTCACAGAAAAAAAAAGCGGACCTGCGTTTAATCAGATAAATAATAGTCAGCTAATGGCTGTCATGCGAAGAGATGCGGCGAAAGCTGCTGATTATGCTATGCGACATCAGGTACCCCTATGGTATTCAGACGCTGACGATTTGCTCGATAATATCGATGTCAATGCGATTTATGTCGCAACGCCACCGTCCTCTCATCTCGCGTATGCACTATCAGCCCTGCGTAAAGGGAAATCTGTTTATGTTGAAAAGCCCGTTACGTTAAATGCGATAGAAGCGGAAGCATTATTGGCGGAAGTAAAAAACAGGAACGGGAAATTGGTTGTTGCGCATTACCGTAGACAATTGCCTTTGTTTCTAAAGGTTAAAGAGCTTGTTGAAAACGGTGAAATTGGCCAGCTAAGGACGGTGCAACTCCGTTTATGGCAAAGCAGAACGCCCGACCTGGTAACTAAAAGTGGCGGAGATTGGCGTACTGATCCTGCTGTTTCGGGCGGCGGCTACTTTTTTGATTTAGCCCCCCATCAATTGGATTTGATGCTCTATTTTTTTGGAATGCCGATTTCATATAATGGTTTTAGTTTAATTCAGGACAAGGACAGTGCTGTTGCCGATCAGACCACAGGGACCATTTTATTTAATAACCAGCTTGTTTTTAATGGAAGTTGGTGTTTTAATGTTGCCAAAGAAAATCAGGTAGACAGTTGTGAAATTGTTGGAAGCCTTGGTCGTATTTGTTTTTCCATTTTTGGAAATTCAGTTGTTATCAAAACAGGGGATGGAGAGCAGGAATTCAGATTTGACCATCCCGAAAATATTCAATTGCCGATGATCTCGCGTGCGGTAGAGTATTTCAGCGGCATTGGGCCAAATCCATCTCCGATTGAGGAAGCCTTGGTCCTGATGCAGATCATCGATAACTTTTCGA
Organism: Sphingobacterium multivorum; assembly: GCF_039511225.1. NCBI lineage: Bacteria > Pseudomonadati > Bacteroidota > Sphingobacteriia > Sphingobacteriales > Sphingobacteriaceae > Sphingobacterium > Sphingobacterium multivorum. Next base: position 4,002,327 of record NZ_CP154261.1, on the reverse strand, counting down.
CAATAAGGCAATAATATTTTGCTTTGCTGATAAGCTGTAGTCTTTAAGGATGAAGCAGGTATAATGGAAAGCCTATTTGGAAGATAGGTATGATTTTGGTCTTCCAAATAGGCTTAATTTTTCTGACAGTGTCTGATCTTATTGGCCACAAAGAACCTTCAGTTTGCTTTCATTACTGTTGGTGTCTGCGAAGTTATGAAGGTTTTATTAAGTATTCTTTCTCTTGAATGGCCCCATTGGAGCAATGAGTTCTAAGTTGGTGCCATAAAGAGGTTCACCGAACTGATCTTAAAAGCAATTAATAGATCGCTACTGGATTGACATTGACCTGTGTGGATCCTACATATAAGGGCTGTCCAAGGACAAATAGAAATTCCCAGACTTTTTCTTTTACCAAGGGGCGTGTGTCGATTAATTCAAGATTGTATATGCCACGTTTGGCCAATAAAAACTGATTGATTGGAAATTCCTCGTTGGTATTGGGGTTTGGATATACTTCAGATGCCCACGTGTCACCACCAAAAGCAACGATACCTTGATCTGCTAGCCATTTTGCTGCATCCATACCGATACCGGGTTCAGTTTCCAGGAACTGTTGGTTGTTGTTGCCGATCAATTCTAACCAACCTGTGTTGAATAAGACGATGTCACCTTTTTTGATCGTGATCCCTTGTTTTTTTAATACCGATTGAATGGCTTCAACGGTAAATTCTGTACCACCTTGAACGATATCTTTTCCATAATAGGCTGTCATATCCAAAACAATAGCACGGGTTACCAGTGGTGGGACTTTTTCTATTCCAAGTTTTTTAACGCCTTCTACCGTAACAAAATCCTGCGCTTTGTTGCCATTGTAGTAGATATTGTTGATTCCGATATGTCCAATACCGTTCAATTGGGTGCCGACACCGGTCCAGGCATTTACCAATTCGTCGTTGAAAGTGAATTTATTGGGACCAAGTGTTGCACCAGCCTGTTCTCCGGGTTGTATATTATACAAGTTAAAACTACGGTGGCGGAAAGCTGGAAGCTGTTTGTTTACAGGGACAGCAAGAGGGACAGTTTTTCCCTTTTTGACAAGTTTTAATGACTGTAGCACCAATTCTTGTGATATTAAATTGGCAGCTCCGATCTCGTCGTTCTTACCATAAGCAGCATGATGCCATGTACTATCTGTTGGGTCTACCAGCAGTGTTTTATTTTGCGCATTGCTTTGCAATGCTGTGAGTGACAGTACCCCCATGAGGAGTACTGTCAACTGATTGAATTTTTTCATCGTTGAATATTAAATTTTTGCTAATGCAAGATTGATAAAGGATAGTTCTTCTGCGGTAAGCGTGATGTCGATGGCCTGCGCATTTGCGATGGCCTGCTCTGCATTTCGGGCACCTGCCAAGACCACAGTGATCGCCGGCTGTAAACTAGTCCAGCGTAATACCAATTGAGAAAGCGTGACACCTTTGTTTGCGGCAATTGGACTGATGGTATCCAAGAAGGTCTTTACCTTGGCCAGATCAAATTGTTGGAAATAACCATTGCGGTGATCGTTTTCTTTTAATTTACCCGTATTGAAATATTTACCGGTTAACAAACCACGCTCCATAGGGCTATATACAATGATACCCAGATCATTTTCCTTTGCGTAAGGAACAAGGTCCTGTTCGATACCTCGGTTCAGCATGCTGTAACCAACTTGATTACTCGCTATATTGAGGGTTTTTCGTGCTTCTGAAACTTGGTCAGCGCTATAATTGCTGACGCCGGCAGCACGAATCTTACCTTGTTGTAAAAGAAGATCCAAGGCTTCCATCGTTTCGGAAATCGGAGTTGTACTATCTGGCCAGTGAATCTGTAGTAGATCGATATAGTCGGTGCGTAGGCGTTTTAGGCTATTCTCTACTTCCTGAATTACACTAGCTTTTGATGCATATTTATAAACTGGAATAGTTTTACCAGCTTCTTCTGCGTCAAAGAAAAATTCACCTTTTCCTTGGTTACTACCGTCCCATACCAAACCAAATTTGGTCAATACCTGTATTTTGGTCCGATCATAACCTTGAATTGCCGCACCGATCATTTCTTCACTCAAACCGAAGCCATAAAACGGGGCTGTGTCTAACGTAGTGACACCGTTGTCGATCGATGCTTTCACAGAATCAATAGAATCGTTCTTTTCATTTCCGCCCCACATGTTACCGCCAATTGCAAAAGCTCCATAAGTAATTGCTGACAATTCTAAATCTGTTTTTCCTAATTTTCTGTATTCCATTTTTTTATTTTTTATGTTTCCTGTTCAAGTTATTTATTGTTCTGATGCACCTTTTTTTATCAAATAAATCTGTTCGAAAGGATGCCTACTATTATCTGAATGATTGATGGCACAAAGTTATAATGCTATTTTTTATTATTAAAATAATTTAAATTAGGTTATTCTATTATTTTTATGATATAATGCTGGGCCCTTTTTTTGAAAAGCGCCGGCAGATTTCTGTTAAGTTTTTCTTGTACATTCCTACACAAACTAGTAGATTTATATAGTGTGGTAGGTCTTGTGAGCACTTACATTTTTATTGGGATAACCGTTCAGTAAAAGAATATCTATGCAAACAGTTGAACAATTTAAACCTGATGTGATTATTATCGGAGCGGGTTTAGCAGGGCTTACAGCAGCAATGGAGGTTACCAATGCTGGTAAGAAAGTGCTTCTTGTGGATCAGGAGACAGTTGAAAATCTTGGTGGTCAGGCCTATTGGTCCTTTGGTGGGCTTTTTCTTGTCAATTCATCTCAACAACGTCGCATGGGTATCAAGGATTCTTTTGAACTGGCTCGGCAGGACTGGATGGGAACTGCAGGATTTGACCGCGAGGAGGATTATTGGCCGCGACAATGGGCAGAGGCCTACCTGAAATTTGCGACGGAAGAGAAGGCTGCTTACGTCGCTAAGCTCGGTATTAAGCTGATGTTTATGGTCGGTTGGGCTGAGCGCGGTGACGGATCGGCCTCGGGGCATGGTAATTCCGTTCCTAGATTTCATGTTAGTTGGGGGACTGGAACTGGCGTTGTGAAACCTTTTGTGGATAAAGCTTTTGCTGCGCAGGAAAAAGGTCTGCTGCGGTTTTGCTTTCGACATCGCGTGACAAAATTGCTAACGCAAGATGGCGCGGTCATCGGAATTGCGGGCGATGTTTTGGAAGATGATAACAAAGCAAGGGGTGTTGCTACCAACAGAAATATTCTTGCAGCGTTTGAATATTATGCAGATCAGGTCGTTATTGCTTCGGGAGGGATTGGAGCAAATCATCAATTGGTACGCGAAAATTGGCCTGAACGATTAGGGAAAGCACCAGTGCAAATGATTTCAGGTGTTCCCGCCTATGTCGATGGAAAAATGATTGGAATTGCCGAAGAGGTTGGGGCTCATATGATAAACCGCGATCGCATGTGGCATTATACGGAAGGGATTGAAAATTGGAATCCAATATGGCCTATGCACGGCATCCGTATCTTGCCTGGGCCGTCTTCATTGTGGTTTGATGCCCGCGGTAATAGGCTTCCAGCTCCTTATTTACCTGGATTTGATACCTTGGGTACACTCAGACACCTGCAAGAGACAGGCTTTTCTTATTCCTGGTTTATCCTGACACAGAAGATTATCAAAAAGGAGTTTGCTCTTTCAGGTTCAGAACAGAATCCGGATATCACCAACAAGGATTATAGGTTATTTTTGAAACGCATTTTTGGGAAAAATGCACCTGGACCAGTTGAGGCTTTTAAGGAAAAGGGACGTGATTTTATTGTTTCGGACAATCTAAAGGATCTCGTCGCTCGTATGAATGGTTTGACAGGGGAGGATCTATTGGATTATGAAGCGATTAAATCGCAAATTGAAGCGCGTGACCGGGAGGTCGATAATAAGTTTTCAAAGGACACGCAAGTAAATTATATTCGAAATACACGAAACTACCTTGGTGATAAATTAGGTCGAGTGGCAGCCCTCCATAAAATCCTGGCGCCGGAAAATGGACCGCTCATTGCGGTACGTCTCCATGTGTTGACGCGTAAAACCTTAGGCGGTCTCAAAACGAATCTCCATTCGCAAGTACTAACAAAGGATAACAAGGTGATAGCGGGTTTGTATGCAGCGGGCGAGGTAGCTGGATTTGGTGGTGGTGGCATGCATGGTTATCGAGCGTTAGAAGGCACTTTTTTGGGCGGTTGTATATTCTCAGGCATGAAAGCCGGACAACATATTGCGCGTTTGGCAAAGGCAGCATCTACCTAAAAAATGTTATGAAAGACGATTCTTTTCTTTATAATGCCAGTTTTTCCACCCGATGTTGTTGCCGGATAGCGTCGGCCCAGGCCATCGGTGGTTACATTTAACGTTAAAACAACATTTCTATAGGCAATCAATGCGATGTTTGCCTATTGAAAAAGAAATTATTAAGTTTTATTCCGGATAGAGCGCAGCGTTTGAAGAAGAACAGAAACGAGTACAAAAGCGAGCCCCACATAAAAGGAAGCATTGACTTGTTTGCCTTCGTTGAAGAATAAAAAAGCAATGATAATCGAATAGATGGGCTCAAGATTGAAACTCAAATTGACCGTAAATGCAGATAGCTTCTTGAGTGATTCGGCAAAAAGAACATAAAGACCAACCGTACAAAATAAAGACAGCAAGATTAAATAGATCCCATCAGAAAAGCTTGGTATAAAACGTTCGGTGGGAAATAAATAATAGAAAATAGGCAGTCCAAGTCCCAATACAATGGTGCCACTAAGCATTTGATAATAGTTGAGTAATTTACTATCATATTGTTTGACCAATCGCTCATTGTAGATGGTATATAGGGCCGCGAAAATAGTTGAAATTACACCCAAAATAATGCCCATTTGATAAGAGCTATCAAAATGAAAGATTAAACTGATTCCGATCAAGGTCAACATGCTTAACATCAGCTGCGCCGCACTAAATCTTTTTTTATTGATGATAGGTTCTAGAATGGCTGTGAAAAAACTGGTCAGGCAATAGCACACTACGCCAATGGAAATATTGGAAAACTTGATACTTCCATAGAAAAATATCCAATGGATGGTGAGCAATAATCCACCTCTTGCAATATTCAGTATATCTTTTGTCGATTTTAATCGCTCAATCTTGAATAATTTGAGGACAACGAAAAGAATAAGTGTTGAAAGTAAAACCCTAAACCACACGAGTGGTATCTGATTGAGGGTAATGAGTTTGCCGAAAACTCCGGTGAAGCCTGCGAGCAGTACCGCGGTATGAAGTACTAAATATGATTTTTTCATAAGAAAAATGTCTTTCCCATAAAGGGAAATTTAAAAGCCAAATAAATAGTTAATCCTTGTATCATCCGAATTTGCTCCTGATCAGATGTCATTATTCGTTTGACATTGCGCTATGTTATTTTGCTGGTGGAGAAAGACAAGTTCTTCGGTCCATGGTTTTATGCTAGTTTTTAACAAATATAGAAATTATCTACGGTATTCAAAGTCCTTTATTTCAGCCATTTTGTTGGATTAATATTCTTCATCCTAAAGACTAAATCTTATATTAGTGATCTCACTAGGGGGATGCCCAAGATAATCGTCTTCCTAGTATTGAATATGCAATATCAATATAAACCAAACTAAACAATGAAGAGGAAAGAATTTATTCGAAATACGAGTCTGTTGGCGGCATCGGCACTTTTTGCACAGACGAAAGTATTCGGTTTTCAAGCTGATACGGTCCGTGTGGGGCTGATCGGTACCAACGGTATGGGTTGGTCTAATCTGAACGCTATCTTGAAAGTACCAGGCGTGCAGTGTACGGCATTATGTGATGTCGATGAAAATGTTTTGAAGAATCGCGCTGAGGAATTAAAGAAACGCAATATTGATGTGAAGACTTACATCGATTATAAAGATCTTCTGAAAGCAAATGACGTTGATGTTGTTATTGTCGCTACGCCCGATCATTGGCATTGCATGCAAATGGTTGATGCTGTTGCGGCAGGAAAAGATGTATATGTCGAAAAACCGATTGGCAACTCCATTCGGGAATGTGAAATTATGGTTGCAGCTGCTAAAAAGTTTAAACGTGTTGTACAGGTAGGGCAGTGGCAACGAAGCCAACAACATTTTAGAGATGCGATGGATTTTGTTCATAGCGGAAAATTGGGAAAGATACGCCTTGTTAAGGCTTGGGCTTATCAAGGTTGGATGAAGAGTATTCCGGTTCAGGCAGACGCTCCTGTTCCTACTGGAGTACATTATGATAAATGGTTGGGGCCAGCCCCAAAACGTGCGTTTAATCCCAATCGTTTTCACTTCAATTTCAGGTGGTATTGGGATTATGCGGGTGGCCTGATGACCGATTGGGGTGTACATATGTTGGATTATGCGCTCATCGGAATGAAAGTGTCAGATCCTGTTTCGGTAATGGCTGCTGGTGGTAAATTTGCTTATCCCGACGACGCCGCTGAAACACCAGATAGTCTAACAACGGTGTATGAGTTTGATGGATTTAATGTTCAATGGGAGCAGGCAACAGGTATAGATTTGGGCCCTTATCAGAAGACTCACGGTGTTGCTTTCATTGGTAATAATGGTACCTTGGTCGTTAATCGTGAAGGCTGGGAAGTTATTCCCGAGAAAGGACGAATGGACGCTGTCTCTTTCCAACGTTCACAGGACAATGGACTGGACAAGCATATGGTTAATTTCGTTGAAGCTGTTAGAAAGAAATCAGTAGAAGGTCTTCATGCTCCGATAGAAGCGGGGGCTCATATTGCGATATTCTCACAGATGGGAAATATTGCGTACCGTTCTAAAAAGAAATTGTTTTGGGACAAACAAAAGCGCAGTTTCAATGATAAAGATGCGGATGGGTACTTAGTGAAAGTTTATCATAATGGCTATAATCTGCCTAAAGTGTAAGGAAATATGGGTATGAAAGGTATCGTATTGGGTCTCGCTCTGGCGACATTGTCTGCAAAGCAAGTTTCGGCGCAACAGATGGAAAAAATGTGGGATGGTCAAGGAGGAAAAAATTCCATTTCCCAAAATAGAGGGAAACTGTTCCGTGACGGCAAATATGCGATGTTTATCCATTGGGGAATCTATTCGCAGCTGGCAAATACCTGGAAGGGGAAAACGTTTTATGGCATAGGGGAATGGCTCATGAACAAGAGCATGGCCAATATCCCCGTCGCTGACTACATGGCCGCGGCGGCGTCATTTCATCCAGATCATTTTGACGCTAAGGCGATTGTGCAGCTTGCAAAAGATGCGGGGATGCGCTATATCGTGATTACGAGCAAACATCACGATGGATTTTCGATGTTTCATTCGAAAGTGAATTCGTTTAATATTGTTGAGGCGACCGATTTTAAACGTGATCCGATGATTGAGCTCGCGAAAGCCTGTAAGGAAGGGGGCATCGGTTTTGGCTTCTATTATTCGCAAAATCAGGATTGGACTTATCCCGGTGGAAACGGAGGTCCCAAGGTAGATGCTGCTGGTCAGCCGAAAACATTTGACGATTATTTTTGGGAGAAATGCTATCCTGAGGTGAACCAGATTACGACGCAGTATGGGCCGATAGAATTGGTTTGGTTCGATACGCCTGGTGGGATGGATAAGAAATACGCCCAAAAACTTGTCGAATTGGTTCATAAAAATCAACCTGGGGCTTACGTGTCGGGACGTGTTGGGCATGGACTCGGTGATTATTCTACTTTGGGGGATATGGAAGTACCACGGCAGAATGTTCCAGGTCTTTGGGAGGCAGTAGATGTAACCAACGACTCTTGGGGGTATGCTTGGTACGACAATAATTGGAAGAGTGCCCGTGAAATCTTGTCTCGTACATTGTCTACAATTAGCCGGGGCGGGACTTACATGTTAAATGTTGGGCCTAAACCAGATGGGACTATTCCAGAGCCAGCGAGCTTAGCTTTGCGTGGTGCTGGTGCATGGATCCGAAAATATCCAGCGGCCGTCTATGGTGCGCAAGCTTCACCTTGGGGGCACGCCTTGCCTTGGGGGGATGCTACTGTACAAGGACGTAAAATTTCATTATTGGTCTATCACTGGCCAACTAATGGAAAGTTGTTTGTTCCGGGCCTAACAAAAGGGATAACGTCGATCAATCTTTTAAACGCAGATGGGAAGAAAAAGTTAAATTATACGACCGATGGAAAATGGTTGGAGATCAATATCCCATCGGTAGCGTCGGATCCGCTGGTTTCTGTGATTGAGGTCGTTATGCAGGAGACACCTGTTATTGATAAAATGTTGGGTGTCGATCCGGCGATGGAGACAATTCTTCCTGTAGACTTTGCCGAAGTTGAAGGATGCCATAAAACCGGGAAATCCTGGATGGAGAAATTCGGTGAATGGAAACATGTCGTTCAAGTAGGGCAATGGAATGATCAAAGTAAACTAACGTATGCTATAGACATTGTTAAGCCAGGCTATTATCAAGTTGATCTAAATTATACAGGGCAGGGGAGAGTGGTGTGGAAGATCGAAAACTCGGCTGGAGAGATCGTGCAGAATCAACAAGCCGCCGCTTCTGTGTATAATTGGTACCCATGGGGATGGATGAAATTTAAAGCCGCAGGAAGATACAACGTTACTGTTTCATTTCTTGAAGGTGATGGTGACAAGGTCAGTCTCAGTGCACTTCGATTTAAACCTGTAGAATAGGCTGTTGCTGTCTATTCTACAGGTTTTTCAATCATCAATTTCTGTGCTTTCTGCCTTAATTGATGATATTCCCAAAAAAATCAAACAGGGATTTTTAGGCAGGCATTCGATTCAGCTACTCTTGCATAAGAGTCTGTATTTTCTCAATAGAATCCTCATTCTCCAAAAACTCAAGATACGGTAACAAAGGTTCGATATCTTTTTTGTCCATTGTTTCTATGTCTTCAAATAAAGCATTTACAAAATCACTGCAAAAAGATTTGCCAAAGCTATACGTGATGATTCTCGCAAGATCATCACAATCGATCTCCGTGGCATTCAGATTAAATACAAGTTCAGGTATTTCGTAGTCGCCTTCTGCCGGATAGCCGATATACCTAAACATGCTTTCCTTCCATACACGAAATAGAATTTGATGCGAGACATGTTTTCCAAAGTATTCGAACACCTTGGAAAGTAGATCGCAGGCTGCCTCCTTCTCAAAAACACCGGTAATGCTTTTGTCTATCAATTCAGCATAAGGAATGAAAATTGAGCTATCGAAATGAACATCAAAATTAGCGGTAAGCATAGCCAATATATGTTCTTTGGGCTGGATTCTTAGAAGTTGTCTTGCTGTTAATGAGGTTAAGTTGTGCTTTTGTTCTCGACCGTGGCTATCGGGGAGGAGCACGGTGTGTTCTTTGTCGAGGAGCGAGATGACGAATTTCCAATCTTCGGGCCTTTTGAGAATCCTGCAGTTCTGAGCGAGATAACCGCTTCTTTTTGGGTCAGGTTTCTTGTCTCCGACAATAACTTCTCCAGGTTGAATAACATGTTCTGGAGGAACTTTAAACCTGCGTATATGCACAAAGAGTTCTTCTCCGGAAGGTAACGCAAGAGTACCAAATCCTTTGTTATTGTCGAACCATTTGACAGCGCCGATAAACATGGCTGGAGTTGAGTTTTGTTTCAATAGCATAAAGGTAATGAATAAATGCATTTATTATGCATTGAAAATGAAATATTTGTATTTATTTGTCGTGAAAGACTTTTGACGGATCCGATGGATTCTTAGTCTACATGGTTAAGAACGCTTTCTAAACAGCCAAAATGTTCGTAATTTCAATAGAAAGCGACAATCAAATTAGTGGGACGGAATTGGACAGGTAGTCAAAAGGCGTTTTGAAAAATCGATTGAGAGAATAATTTCATAGCATTTTTTGTCGCCTAGGCGGAATTTTGAGTTAACTTAGTCTGTTGAAATCTGTTCTATAAAATCGTTCATTACTATAACGTACCCTATGCAGTCTGTAATTGTCAAATCTATTCTCAATAAAACAAAACAAAGAGATCCTTGGTTTCTTGACGATTACACCGTTAACCCTTATAGCGGATGCTCGTTCAATTGTTTATATTGTTATATCAGAGGCAGTAAATATGGTATTAATATGGCCGAAAAGCTAAGTGTCAAGCGTAATGCGATTGATTTGTTGGACCGAGCGTTAGCGCTCCGTGCCCGTAAAAAACAATATGGGATAATTGTACTGTCGTCTGCAACAGATCCTTATTTGCAATTTGAGCAAACGGAGTTACTGACGCGGCAATTATTGGAAATTATAGGACATTATCGTTTTCCGGTGCATATTATCACCAAATCGGATCTAGTTAGTCGAGATTTTGATTTGTTGAAGCAGATTGATGCTGAAGCGATACTTCCATTGGATCTGCAGGGTAAATTAACACATCGTTCTTTTATTACCTTTTCCTTTTCGACCATCGACACAGAAATTGCCAGCATATTTGAACCAGGTGCACCACCGCCTGAGCTTCGTTTAAATGCATTGAGTCAGGCACGAAAGATGGGATTGTGTAGTGGCGTAAGTTTAATGCCTTTGTTGCCCTTTATTTCAGATACCGGAACTCATCTTGATCAGATGTTTGGGGCTTTTCGATCCAATGATGCAAATTATATTTTTCCGGCAACCTTGGCCTTATATGGTTCTGATCCTGGTGATAATCGGACGTTGGTTATGCGTGCGGTCGAAAAACACTATCCACAACTCGTGGAAAAATACCAACGATTGTTTGGTGCGGACGGTAAACTTCCTGGCTATTATCGACAGGCATTTGCGGAAAAGGTTAAGGGACTATGTCTGCAATATGGGCTTAGGGACCGGCTGACGAATATTGATCCCTTATAAATTCCTGGGTATTTTTGGCGGTTGATCAATACCAAAGTAGCTTTTTCTCCTTCTCTGTGATGTGTGTTAAGTTGAGCCTTTTGCATTTTTTCCTTATTGATAGGCCATTTAAGTTGAATGTGATGGTCTTGATTCTAATCTTTTTAATAAGCAATCTTATTCCGTAGTAAATACAGGTTTTTAGGTATGCTAACTGTTTGAATTTTAGCTTTTAATTGTATGTTTTCGCCCTGACTAAAACCGATTGAAGACAAATGTATTGGATAAAGGTTTTTTATGACGAAGTTTTATGTTAAAACGAAGAAAATAATTAATCTAATTGTTTAGGTATGCTTTCGACTTAGTATTGGCTGCAATTCGTTGTTTTTCATGTTGTTTTGTTTCAAATATGTTACATTTCATTTCGTATAAGGTTTTTTATAAATATTGTTTTCTCATTTTTATTTAAAAATTTGATTATCAATATTTTGTCTTGTTTTTTTAAAGTTATTGATGTTTTGTTTTACTAAAAAATTAAAAAAGACATTCTGTTTCGTGTTAAAATTGTATTATCTTAATATTGATTTAACCAATTGTCGTTTAATTGTTTAGTAATGCTTTGTTAATAATTTACAAATATTAAATAACCTTTCTTTGTAACCGAAGAAAAACAAAACCAAATTCATGAAAACGAAACACGTATTACTTCCTGTAATGATCGGGATGTCTCTCGGCGCGTGGGCCAAGAGCAGACCTGTCTTTCTGACATCTATTCCGGATGTTGAAATTTCCGCCAAATTTCAGGGGCCTATTCGAGGCATTGTAAAAACAGCAACCGGTGAACCTATCTCGGGTGTGTCGATTTTTAATTCAACTACTGGCAAAACTACGCAAACTGACCAACAAGGTGCTTTTGTCATCGAAGGGAAAACTGGGCATGTATTGCGCTTGTCGATGATCGGTTTTGAAACACAGCACGTAAAAGTAGAGGCAATACCCTTAACCATTCAGCTGGTTTCGACAGATCAATCCCTTGATGAAGTAATTGTTGTCGGGTATGGTAAGCAAAAAAAGGTAAACTTAACAGGTGCTGTTACTCAGATTGATGCGAAGATACTTGAAAATCGCCCAGTTGCCAATGCAACTCAAGCTTTGCAGGGAGCAATACCAAATTTGAATATTACTTTTACCAATGGCAGGCCAGGAGGGGAAGGAAATGTTAATATCCGGGGTTTCGCTTCGATAAACTCAGCTAATGCACAACCTCTTATTCTCATAGATGGAGTTCCAGGAAATATCAATACGATCAATCCCCGTGATATTGAATCGATATCCGTTTTAAAGGATGCTTCGGCAGCAGCGATTTATGGCGCTCGGGGGGCATTTGGTGTTATGCTCGTAACAACCAAAAAAGGAAAGGCCGGAAAAATGAACATTAATTACAGTAATAATTTTGGTTGGTCTGGACTGACGGTGCGGACAGATTTTATGACGAGCGGGTATGATGCTGCGAAACTAAATGATGAAGCTTTTATTCGTGCCACCGGTAATAGTTATACCGGATATACAGAAGATGACTATGCTGAACTATTGAAACGAAAAACAGATCCTAGTCTGCCTTCCGTAGTGGTTCAGAATAGAAATGGAAAAGATCAATATGTATATTATGGCAATACAGATTGGTGGAACGAGATGTATCGAAAAACACAGACCTCAATGGAACATTCGTTAAATTTCTCTGGCGGTAGCGAAAAAATTGATTACTATGTGTCGGGGCGACTTTATGAAAAAGGGGGGCTAATGAAAATTAACCAAGATAAATTCGATGCTTATAATGTTCGATCGCGCATAAATGCGCAGGTGACCCCTTGGTTGAAGGTAAGTGCAAATACCCAGCTGAATTACCAAAACTACACCTATCCAGGATGGGCGACAAGTCCAGATAATAACAATAATTTTATTTCAACAACGGTACACGCTTTACCATCTTACGTGCCCATGAATCCCGATGGTACCGCAACCTATAGGACGGAACTGAACAATTATAATATTGGTGATGGTATTTATGCGGATTTGTTGCATGGAAAGTCAAAAGGAGGCGAGGATAAATATGAGTTTATCAATATGTTTGAGACAGTATTTCAGTTGGCGCCAAACTTGACCTTAACGGGTAATTATACCTTTACTTATAATCCGATCCATAACTGGAATAGAAGAACGGCCGCTCCTTGGTCTGTTTTTCCTGGTGTGATCAATTACTTGGGAAATGATACCTATACCGAAGCGATCATCAATAGGCCAAAACATTCACTCAACCTATTCGCCAATTATAGCAAGCAATTTGGAGATCATCAGCTTGCTGCCACGGTAGGCTTTAACCAGGAAACCACAGGGTACAAACGGATCGGTGGTACACATACTAATTTGCTGTCGGAGGACCTGAATGATTTTGCGCTGGGGACTGGTCAAATGCAGTTACTCGGGAATGCAAATACCTGGGCATTACGAGGCTATTTTGGAAGGTTGAATTACAATTATAAAGGGAAGTACTTGTTGGAGGTGAATGGTCGCTACGATGGAACGTCTAAATTTCCATCCAGTCAGCGATATGGTTTTTTTCCCTCTTTCTCGGGCGGATGGCGGATTTCGGAAGAGTCGTTTATGGCTAATCTGAAGCCGGTTTTGAATGAAGCTAAATTTAGAGTCTCCTATGGGGCGTTGGGTAACGCACAGGAAGCTGCTGAGTATGGTTACATCCAATTGTTGAATGCAGGATTGTCTAATTACATAACCAATGGTACAAAAACACAATACCTGAGTGCACCAACTCCAATTTCAGCTGATTTAACCTGGGAGAGAACGAATACATTAAATTTCGGAACAGATCTCGAATTTTTTAGAACTCGATTGAGTGTATCTGCTGACTATTTTATTCGAAATACGCTCGATATGTTGATCCCAGGAAAAACATTGCCAGCGGTTTTTGGTTCGGCGTCGCCTCGGACAAACGCCGGAGACCTAAGAAATAAAGGCTGGGAGATTTCTGTGGCTTGGCGTGATCAATTTGACTTGGATGGAAAACCTTTTGGCTATAATATTGGGCTGGGATTGTCAGATTCTAAAGCGAAGATTACACGTTTTGACAATAAGGAAATGTTGCTAAGTAACTATTATGTCGGCCAGACTTTGGGCGAAATTTGGGGGTATAAAACTGATGGTTTTTTTCAGTCCCAGACGGAAATCGACAATTGGAAAGTTAACCAGGATTATGTGGATAAACAACGGTTGGCAGCACCGGGAGACTGGTCCAAACTTCATCCTGGAGATTTGAAATTTGTTGACATCGGTGGAAAGGATGGCGTTCCGGATGGAAAGGTTGATGCTGGAGACAATACATTGATGAACCCTGGGGATCAAGTGATCATTGGGAACAACAGAGCCCGTTATACATTTGGTTTTAATTTGGGAGCAAATTGGCAAGGATTTGATATCTCAGCTTTCTTTCAGGGGATAGGTCGACAACATTGGTGGCCTGGAGCAAATGCAGATAAGTTCTGGGGGCCATACTCAAGACCGTATTATTCGTTTGTGCCGAAAGATTTTGAACAGGATATTTGGACGCCTGAAAATACAAATGCCTATTATCCACTGTTAAGAGGCTATATTGCCTTGAATGATCGTGGATCTTTGAACGTCAAATCGGATCGTTACTTACAGGATTTAGCTTATATACGGCTAAAAAATCTAACCGTAGGCTATACGGTTCCTCAGGCCTGGCTGAAGCGCGTGAAATTGGCCAATGCGCGGATTTATGTGTCTGGTGAAAATATTTGGACGGCGACTAAGCTCCGTTCCAAATATATTGATCCCGAACAGTCGGCTCAAGAGGTCAACGGAAGATCATATCCAATCTCTAAAACATTTTCATTTGGTCTAGATTTAACATTTTAATAGTATGAAAAAGATAGTATATATATATGCATTGTTGAGCTGTGGCATGATGGCTTGTAGCAAAGATTATTTGGAACGTTTGCCTGAATCGTCGGTTACTCCTGAGGCTTCCTTTAAAACAGAAAAGGATTTGGCGTTATTTACAAAGTCATTTTACGATGCCGCACTACCTTCGGCCGAAGGAGTTTATAACGAATCGGTCGATAATATCGTTAAGACAACATTGGATGATGAATTGACCGGAAAAAGACAGGTTCCGATAAGTGGCGGTGGATGGACTTGGGCAAATCTTCGTAATATCAATTACTTTTTGGCGAATTGCTTTAATACAGTTTCAGAAACAACTGCTGCACCTTATGCTGCCGAGGCGCGCTTTTTTAGGGCATATTTTTATTTCGATAAACTGAAACGTTTTGGAGATGTGCCCTGGTATGACAAGGTCATTGATCAAAATGACGAAGAACAACTTAAGAAGGCAAGGGATCCGAGAACTTTGGTTGTATCAAACATTCTCGCTGATCTGGACTATGCGATTGCCAATCTACCGGCTACCAAAAGTGATGAAAAAGTGACCAAATGGACTGCATTGGCCTTAAAGTCCCGGGTCGCACTTTTTGAAGGAACATTTCGTAAATATCATACAGAATTTAATTTACCCGATGCAAACGGCCTGTTGGAGAAGGCAGCCGACGCAGCCAGCAAGCTTATGGAGGGAGCGCAATACAGCATATACAATGCCGCGGGAACAGACTCTTATGGTGCATTGTTTTATAGCGTTAATAGTTTGCCACAAGAGGTTATTTTAGCGCGGAAATTCTCGGATGCTTTGCAAATTTGGCACAATGTAAATTATTATACGATTACAGCTTCCTACGGAAAACCCGGATTGGATAAAAACTTGGTGGATTCTTACTTGATGAAAGATGGAACCAGGTTTACCGATAAATCCAATTACCAAACAATGACGTTTAAGGAGGAGGTCCTAAATCGCGATCCACGTCTAAGCCAGACGATTCGTACGCCGGGCTATAAGCGTATTGGAGGTGCCGCTGCTGTTGCTCCAAACTTTGGGAATTCAGTGACGGGATATCAATTGATCAAATTTGTGGGAGATGTAAAGTATGATAACTTCAATCGTTCTGAAAATGATATGCCGATTTTTAGGTATGCCGAGGTTTTATTAAATTATGCTGAAGCGAAAGCAGAGTTAGGTACATTGAGCCAGGCCGATTTGGACAAATCAATTAAGTTATTGCGCGATCGTGTAGGCATGCCAAATCTAAATCTGCAGGCGGCTAAATCAAATCCAGATGCATTTTTAGCGAAAGACTATCCGAATGTAGTTGGTGATATGAAGGGGGTACTATTGGAAATAAGAAGAGAACGCCGTATTGAATTGGTGATGGAATCTTTCCGTTGGGATGATATCTTAAGATGGAAAAGCGGCCAGTTGGTCACGAGACAATTTAAAGGGATGTATTTTCCGGGTACAGGCAAGTTTGATTTAGATAATGATGGTAAAGATGACGTTTGGATTTATGAAGGTAACAAGCCGAGTGCCTCGGGAATTCAGCTATTGAAACTGGGCTCGGAAATCTTATTGGAAAATGGGAATAAAGGAAATGTGATTATTAATGCGCATATCAAAAAAGTTTTCGATGAAAAGAAAGACTATTTATATCCAATTCCTGTCCAAGAACGACAATTAAATCCTAACCTTACCCAAAATCCAAACTGGGGAGAATAATACACCTTAAAAAATGCGATCAGTGGTCGAGTGCTTCTCCTGCTGATCGTATTTTTAATATTTCGATATGTTTTTTTAACTAACTGTTTTTTAGTTGTATAGGTTATGAAAAATGCGTTTAATTTATTTTTCGTACCTTTGTACTGTCAAAAGACAGAATGGCGTGAGTTTATTCCGCTATGGCTTTGTGCCTTTGGCACAGCCTAGGTTGTTCGTTATACTTGTTGAAGTATATTTTGGAGATGCTTTATAAATGGAGCATTTCGTCTTTAAAAGATTAGTTTCTTTTTCATCATTGCTCTTACCGAACCGAGAGTAAAGTATGTTAGTTAATAAGTTGATTGAACTGTACGAGTAAGATTTCGATCAAACGGACTCAACTGTAGGGATATTTTTTATTTGTAAGAAAATAGCGTAGGCGTATGGCCTTAGTGGATCACTTATGCCCTTTTGGTTTATTTATGTTTAAAAAAATTAAAAAATGGATAAAACTAGCAAGGTAAAAGTAAAAGTTGAAGACTTGGTACTTGTTTTCGGAAAGCAAAAGAAACAAGCTTTGCATTTACTGAACGAGGGTTTCTCGAAGAAGGATATTTTAGCGAAAACGGGCTGTACTATTGGGATTAACAAAGCTAATTTTGAAATCTTTGAGGGGGAATTTTTCGTTATAATGGGGCTTTCGGGAAGTGGGAAATCTACCCTGCTCCGTTGTCTGAATCGATTGAACGAACCGACATCAGGAAAGGTTTATATCAATGGTGAGGATATAACAGGGAAAAATAATAAAGATCTTCTTGAAGTCCGTCGAACGGAAATGAGTATGGTCTTTCAAAAGTTTGGTCTATTGCCACATCATACCGTGTTGAGCAATGCTGCTTTTGGTTTAGAATTGAGAGGGGAAGAACGGGACAAACGGGAATCTAAAGCGCAGCAAGCGCTTGATGTCGTCGGGCTGAGTGGATTTGAACAACAGCTACCTTCTCAGTTATCGGGTGGTATGCAACAGCGGGTTGGACTGGCTCGGGCACTTGCAAATGATCCTGAAGTACTACTGATGGATGAGGCATTTTCAGCTCTCGATCCCCTGATTAAAACAGAAATGCAAGATCAGTTACTGGAGTTGCAGGATAATTTACAAAAAACAATCGTATTTATTACCCATGATCTCGATGAAGCGATCAAATTGGGCGATCGCATTGCTATTATGAAAGATGGTGTCATCGAACAGATCGGTACTGCAGAAGATATCTTGACAAATCCAGCAAGTGAGTATGTTAAAGCCTTTGTTGAAAAAGTGGATCGCAAGTCGATCATTTCGGCAGGTTCACTGATGTTTGAGAAACCTACTGTTGTACGTTTCAAAAAAGATGGCCCTGAGGGGGCGCTGCGGAAAATGCGGGCGACAGGAATTGAAATTCTCCCTGTAGTCGATGCGCATGATACTTTCCTTGGTTTTGTTCATATGAGTGAAGTCATTCAATCGGCAAAGCGTAGGGAACCCACCGTAGAATCCATTATACATGCCAACGTTCCAACCGTATCGAAGGAGGTCACCGTTGAAGAAATGTTGCCTTTGATATCGGAGATCCGGTCCCCAATCGCTGTGGTGAACGAACATAATCGTTTATTGGGGATCGTAACACAGACGTCGTTGATTATTGAAGCGACAAAGTATAATGAAGAGGAAATTATTGAATTAAAAGAGAAAGCAAATAATCAGTAGAAATGAATAAAGTAATCGATATAGGACAATACATCGCTGTAGCCGTCAATTGGCTGACAGATCATTTAGAGCCATTTTTTAACCTGATAAAAAATACAGGGAATGCATCCATTATTGGACTGGAATGGGTGTTAACAACGATACCTTTTTTTATTATCATCGCATTATTTACAGCATTAGCCTGGTGGAAATCTGGGAAAGGGGTCGCAATGACGACATTGTTGGGATTAACATTGATCTATCTGATGGGATTTTGGATTGCAACGATGGAGACTTTGGCGCTGGTATTGGTCGCTACCTTGACAGCCTTGGTTATATCAGTTCCTTTGGGTGTGTGGGCTGCAAAAAATAAACTAGCGGCCAAGATCATTCGTCCCTTGCTTGACTTGATGCAGACAATGCCGGCCTTTGTCTATTTGATTCCGGCAGTGTTATTTTTTAGTATTGGTAAAGTCCCAGGAGCTTTTGCGACCATTATTTTTGCTATGCCACCTGCTGTACGTTTGACGACTCTAGGGATTGATGCGGTTCCAAAAGATATCGTGGAAGCTGCACGTTCATTTGGAGCAACCAATAGCCAGATCTTATTTAAAGTAGAATTGCCCTTGGCTACCAAAACAATTTTAGCAGGGATCAATCAAACCATATTACTGTCTTTATCGATGGTTGTTATTGCCGGAATGATTGCTGCCGGTGGTTTGGGAGAAAAAGTACTTGAAGGTATCAACAACTTGGATATTGGTCTTGGTTTTGAAAGCGGTTTGTCCGTTGTGATTCTCGCTATTATTTTGGATCGGATCACACAGGGCTTTGTAAAAAAGAAAGCATAGTATGAGGAAAATAAAAAGTATGGTATTGTGTCTGATGGTGTTATTGCTTGGGGCATGCAGCACGGGCGGGAATAAAAATATTATTCATATCGGCATGGTCGATGGCTGGGCCGAAGGAGTTGCAATGACAGAGGTCGCAAAAGTAATTATGGAAGAAAAGGGGTATCATGTCGTTATCCAACGAGCTACGCCCGATATGATCTTAGCCTCTATGAACAATGGCGATACAGATCTATATATGGATGTCTGGCTGCCATTGACTCATGGAAGTAAAGTGGCTAAATTTCCAAATATTGAAGAGCTCGGAACGAGTTATAGCCATGCGCGAAATGGACTTGTTGTGCCAGATTATGTAACAATTGATCGGATTGAAGAGTTGAGAAAACATGAACGAGAATTTGATAAAAGGATTATCGGTATAGAAAAGGGTGCTGGAATAACACGTGCTGTAGATCAAGTGATCAAAGAGTATGAACTCGATTATAAACATGTGAATTCATCTACGGTTGCCATGATTACGGAATTGCAAAACGCGATCAAAGCAAAACGATGGATTGTGGTAGCTGGCTGGCAACCACATTGGATGTTTGCTAAAATGAAATTGAAGTTTTTGGAGGATCCTAAAAAAACATTGGGTGATGCCGAGCAAATCAAAATTTTTGCACGAGGAGACTTTCGCATGGAGCAACCGGAGCTTGCCGAATTTTTTTCCAAAGTCTACTTTGATGAATCAACAATGGCTGATTTGTTGTCACAAATGCAAGGAAGCCAGAACAAAGCCGATACGGCAAAAGAATGGATCAAGAAACATAACGATCTCGTAAAGGGTTGGTTACAGTAAACTGCAGTAATTTATAGTTATCGATGAATACAGCGCTTTTGCTTTTGCAAAATAGCGCAAGATTCTTTTCGTGTGGATTCTGGCAAAAAAATGGTATTTGTGTCTCTTAAGTCAAAACGTTATTTTTATGGTTTGGATCGTAGTTCATTACAGCGAACTACACATCATGACGAATATGGAGGAGCAAAAAATTATTTTGGTTGAAGATGAGCAGGATGTTGCCGATTTGATCGTACAAGGCTTAGGCGAAGATGGTTATAGGGTCATTCATCTGGGGCGTTCGGAAGGTTTGGAACAGCTCTTGGCGAAGCAAGATGTCTCCCTTGTGCTACTAGACATTCTTTTGCCGGGAACTAATGGACTGGATATTTGTAAGCAGATCAGGCAGTGGGGCTATACAGATTTACCTGTTATGATGCTGACTGCACTTGGAACTCCAGAGAATGTGGTGCTTGGACTCGATAACGGTGCTGATGATTATCTTTCCAAACCCTTTAAACTTATTGAATTGAAGGCTCGGATACGTTCATTGATCCGCAGACAACAGTCTATCGTACAGGCAACGCAACGTGAATTGCTACCTTCGAAAGACACATTTAGTTATGGTTTTCTGCGTATCGATGATTATAAAAAAATAGCCTATTGTGACGGGCAGGAACTCAATTTGACCAGCACCGAGTATCGTTTGCTTTTGTTGTTTATTCAGAGCCCCAAAAAGGTATTTGAGCGAACGGAGCTTTTGGACAAAATATGGGGTATAAATTTCGATATCGGATCAAATGTTGTCGATGTTTATGTGAATTATCTGAGAAAAAAGATTGAAAAAATAACGAGCAAAAAAGCGATCCATACGGTTATTGGTATGGGATATGTTTTAAAAATAGAAGACTGAATATTTAAACATGCACAATTATAACCGAAAGCTTACTTATCTCATTGCAATTCTGGTCATTTATGTGAGTTGTTTTGTTGGCTTTATTTTTTATTCCATTACGAATTTTGCTTTTACAGATTTTTATAAGCGGCTGGACCTGCGGCGAAATATTGCTGCGGAGAAATTTCTGAATAGTAAATCTGCCTCCCAAACTGATCAGTGGAGCCTTGATTTTATTGAAAATCTCAATAATCAGCATGAATTTTTGGTGGAATTTGATAGCAATGGTGCTATTGTAAGAAGCCAGGGATTCCATAAAGAGCTTTGGGATAAAATCAATAAAAAGGGAAGCTCAAATTTCAAGTCAGGCAATCAATTCTATTCAACTAAATACTTTTCGCAAAATGGTCGAAAGTATATCGTGGGCGCTTCTGCTGAAAATTACTTTTATACACACCATTTGGCCTATCTTCGTAATCTCCTTATTATAAGTCTGATTTTGGGAATTCTCTTTATATTCGTTGTTTCGGTTTTTATGAAGCGCTCGTTTTTAAAGCCCATACTGACCATGATGAAAGAGGTGCAGGAGATTGGTTCTGAAAATCTCTATAAACGATTGGATGAGGATAAATATAAAGGGGAGCTTCATGGTCTGGCACTCACCTTTAATCGGATGTTGACGCGCTTGGAAACCTCTTTCGAAACACAAAAGAACTTTATCAGCAATGCATCACATGAACTGAATACGCCATTGACATCCATCATAGGACAGGCAGATCTTGCTTTATCCAAAGAACGCACAACGGAAGAGTACCAACGAACATTATTTAAGATCATTGAGTCGGCAGAGCATTTGGAAAAGAAAACAAAAGCACTTTTACTGCTGGCGCGTACAGGTTTTGTTAATAATGCGACTGCATTTAGCCCCGTTCGTATTGATCAGATTGTGATGGATGCCGAACTAACAGTTAAGGCCATCAATGACAAATTTAAGATTATTACAGATTTCAGTCTGTTACCAGATGATAGTATGCGGCTCAAGGTGAATGGAAATGCAATTCTGCTACAGCTTGCGCTATCCAATATTATCAGCAACGCGTGTAAGTATTCATCCGATAGAACAGCATACATTGCTTTGGGTGCATTGGACAATAAAGTCTTTATTCTAATAAAAGACAAAGGTATCGGAATACCTTCCCGTGAATTGGACCATATTTACGATCCCTATTTTAGAGCTTCCAATACGAGTGGGATAGACGGTTATGGTATAGGACTTCCCTTAGCTAGAAATATTATTAAGCTGCATGGTGGGACATTGAAGGTCAATTCTGTTGTGAGTGAAGGCACCACTGTAGAAATTGAACTACCCACTTACCTTCGCTTCTAATGTAGTTTTAATTTAGATGGTATTTCTAATCTCATTTTAATACAGTTGCGAGCTTTCTAATGGAAAGCTAATTTTAGATTCATTCCGTTGCCATATGTGCGTTTTAACTTTGCTAAAAAAAAGCATGGCTAAAACAACGCGTATATTAATACCCAGTGATTTTACAGTCGACTCCCTTCATTTTGTGCGTCAAAGTATTGAAGAGTCAACGGCAGATTGTATCGATATTATCCTTGTGTATGGCAATAAAAGCAGTACTTCTGCGAGTGAATTACTCGGAATTGGATTGGAAGATCAACTGGAGACACTTCAATCGGATTCTTTTTTAAAAGGCTGCAGCGTAATCTATCAGCGCTATAAAAACCGTGGGCTCAGTATTTTTGCAGATATCTTGGGTACCGATAACAGTCATTATTTGCAGCATTATCTTCGAGGCCAGTCTGTAAATGAGATCATAATACCACGAGATTATATCTATAAAAAGAAAACACGCAATTTTTTTAATGTCGCTAATGCACTCCGTAAGGTTGAGGGCCAAATTTGTTCTACGATTATATTTAAAGAGCAATCAAGTATCGGAAACAGAGCAACCGGACTAGTTGAATGATCGCTCGGAGTTTTACCGTTGTTTTAGCTGAAAATTATCATTTCTAACGTATCTTCTATCTATTTTTATGGGGCATATACAAGGCGGACCATCACCCTTACAGCGGTTGGCAAGCCTATTACATACTGAACGGAAAACGATCAATTATATATTTATTTATGCTATTGTGATCGGTATTTTTAGTTTGACTATTCCAATAGGGATAACAGCAATCTTTAATTTTTTAAGCAATGGAGCGATGTATAGCTCTACCTATATCTTAATTGCTTTTGTGTTATTTGGCGTGATCGTGGGCGGAGTATTATTGATCGGACAATTGACCTTAGTCGAGTATTTGGAGCAGAAAATCTTTCTAAAATCGGCGATTGAATTTTCGTATCGACTGCCAAGAATTAAACCTAAAGAGTTACTTGGAAAAAACCTAGTGGAGTTGGTCAACCGATTTTTTGATGTCATCATTATTCAAAAGGGAATTATCAAACTTTTGATCGATATCATCGCCGCGGTTGTAACAATTTTCTTCAGCGTGGTTTTATTATCTTTTTATCATCCCGCATTTTTGGCCTTTGGCCTTATTGTCATTTTTTCTGTTATTACGATACTTGTTTTATACTACAAAAGAGGTTTGAAAACCAGCATTGAAGAGTCTGAATACAAATATGAGACGGTAGCCTATTTGGAAGCTGTTGCCGGACAAATAGACCATTATCGTGGAGATGAGATGAAAATGAACGAAGTGACGAGAACAACAGATTCCATTGTCAGTAAATATTTATCGGCGCGAAACGATCATTTTAGAGTTTTAAAGCGTTTTTTTCTAGGTTCTTTCCTGCTTCGGACCCTGTTGTTTGGAGCGATGCTCTTGCTTGGATCCTATTTTGTTGTCGAGCGGCAAATGACTTTTGGTCAATTTGTAGCTGCTGAAGTTGTGATCGTTCAAATTGGTTATGCCATTGAAAAACTGATGACTAACTTAAATACAATTTTTGATATGCTTACGGGAGTTGTCAAACTGGCGGCTGTAACCGATCTTGCGTTGGAGGAGGACGCTGCGGTTTATGTTGATTAATAAGGATCATTCGAATCGGACAACGCTTTCTTGGAGAGATCTCTCTCATGATGCAGTTGATAGCTTATTGAAGGAGCGGGGATCCTTAGTTTTGGGGCGGATCCTTGTGTTATCTGGGATTGTTTTTGTACTGGCACTTTTTCTCCCCTGGCGGCAAACAATTCTTGGAGTAGGAACGATTACCGCTTTACGTCCACAAGATAGACCGCAGACTATCCAAAATCAGATTGGTGGCCGCATCGAGTATTGGGCAGTTACCGAAGGGCAGGAAGTGAAGAAAGGTGACACAATTTTGGTCCTTTCGGAGACTGCACAATCCTATTTTGATCCCATGCTACCTGTAAGATTGGAAGAACAATTGCATGCCAAAAGGAGTGGAGAAGATGCCGCTAATCAAAAGATGCAAGCTACCCAAGCACAGATTGAAGCATTGAAAAATGGGCTGGATTTTCAGCTTGCATCAGCTAAAAATAAGGTGGTTCAAGCACAAAATGTGGTAAAAATAGATAGTGCAGAACTTGTCGCTGTCATGAGCTTTTTTGAGACCAGTGAAAAGCGGCTTAAACGGTACGAAGAAGGATATCGTGATGGCTTATTTTCGTTAACGGATATTGAGACAAGACGCTTAAATCTACAAAATGATCGAGCTAAAGTAGTAAGTGCGGATAACAAATTATCAAATTCAAGACAATCACTAACAAATGCGAGCATCGAATTAAACAACATCCGTGCAAAGTATAATGAATCATTAGCTAAAGCGCAGTCTGATTTAAGTTCCGCTTTTTCTTCCAAGGCCTCAGTACAGGGCGATATCGCTAAACTGAGAAATGAGATATCCAATATCGATGTCCGACGAGGATTATATGTCGTGAGGGCTCCACAAGATGGTTTTATTGTAAAAACCTTTAAAGCTGGAATAGGTGAAAATATGAAGGAAGGGGAGTCCGTTGCGACATTGCAACCTAAAAAACCACTGCTTGCCGTAGAACTTTATGTAAATGCAATGGATATTCCATTGATAGAGCCTGAGAGTGATGTAAGGCTGCAATTTGATGGCTGGCCATCAATCCAATTTTCCGGATGGCCTTCTGTCGCGGTGGGTACCTTTGCCGGAAAAGTTTCAGTCATCGATAAAGTGAGCAGTACGAATGGTCGATTTAGGATTTTGATACGCGCGACCGATCCGGTTCCTGAGGGTGACGAGCCTTGGCCAATCCAGTTAAACCAAGGTTCAGGTGCTTATGGAAGGGTTATTTTAAACAAAGTTCCTTTGTGGTATGAGATATGGCGACAGTTGAATGGTTTTCCGCCGAGTTTGGAACGAGAACCAAAAGAAAGTGAGAAAAAGTAATTGTTATATGAATAAATTGAATTTTATTTTTATCGTGTTCTGCTTTTTTTTCTATTCTCATCTTTTGGCTCAGGAAAAGGATTATGGAACACCGAAGACTTTTACAGTTGATGACATGGAAGAGCTTTTAATGGCCAATCATCCCATTGTTAAACAAGTAAATCTACTGAGTGAAACTGCAAAAGCCCAAGTAACACAAGCGTTAGGGAAGTTTGATCCGACGCTAAATTTGAGCTTTAAAAATAAGCAATTCGGTCATACGGATTATTACAATCAGTGGAATAGCGAGTTGAAAATCCCACTTTGGTTAGCAGGAGCAGATCTGAAAATAGCCTATGATCGAAATGTAGGTGATTATACAAACCCACAATCCCGAACGAATAATGCGGGGCTCTCTGCAATCGGTTTAAGTATTCCTTTGGGGCAAGGTTTAATCGTCGATAGCCGAAGGAATACGTTACAGCAGGCAAAGGCGATGATCAGCTATCTGGAAGGCGAAAAGATCAAGCAAATTAATGCCATTTGGTTTCAGGCACTTTCAGATTATTGGAACTGGTATTTTGCTTACCAGCAATACCAACTTTTATTAGAGGGCGTTAAATTAGCGGATCAGCGGTTTAGAGCAATCAGTGAGCAGACTATGCTGGGGGACAAACCTGCAATCGATTCTATCGAAGCTTCGGTCGTCGTAAAAGAACGACGGATAGAACTTTCAAAGTATGAAGTAGAACTTAAAAATGCGAAAATTGTATTGTCCAATCATTTGTGGAATGATCAACAATTTCCGGTTGAACTTCCCGATCATGCCATACCACATAAGCTCGAAGACCAAGTTATTTTGCCGGATAATCGTGTAATCGAGGCACTACTGGATTCGGCAAAAATTGCTCATCCCGAAATGATCAAGTTGGCTAGTAAAAATCAGCAACTGCTATTTGAAGAACGTTATCGAAAAGAAATGCTTAAACCTAAATTGAATGTGTCGGGCACGCTCATTTCTAGCCGTCGCGGTTTAAATGATTTTGTACCACCGCAGTATGATTTTAATTGGCAGAACTATAAGCTAGGTTTTGAATTTGCATTTCCACTTTTTATTCGCGCCGAACGTGGGAAGCTCAAAGAGGTAAGGATTAAGCAAGATCAACTACGATTTGAACAGGTAGCGACGGAGAGAAATATTTACAATGACGTCGTTAAAAAGTACAATGATTTAAATGCTTACAGTAAACAGATTGAACTTCAATCGATCAATATAAGTAACCAGGAATTGCTCCTTAAGGGTGAATTAAATAAGTTTGAGCTGGGTGAATCAACCTTGTTTGTTGTTAATAGCAGGGAAAACAAGCTGATTGAAATGCGTATCAAGCAAGAGAAGCTTTTTACGGACTACCGGAAGGCACTGGCAGAGTTATACTACAAGGCCGGAACTAAATTTTAATCCCATTTTAATCTACATTTTATTTTTAATCTTATTTTAATACAAGTCCTAAAATTCTAATAGAAAGTTAATTTCAGATTCATTCGGTTGCCATGATGACCTGTTAATTTTGTATAAAAATAATTGGATATGGCAAAGGCAACGCGTGTATTGATTCCAAGTGATTTTACGATTGATTCGCTCTTTTTTGTGATTCATAGTATAGAACAATCGTCAGCTGAAGAGCTAGACATTATTTTGGTCTATGGCAATAAGAGCAGTACTTCGATTAGTGAGTTATTAGGGATTACACTGGAAGATCAGCTTAATAATCTGCAATCAGAAGATTTTTTGAAAGCCTGCCAGATGATCTGTCATCGCTATGAAAATCGTAAGCTAAATATCTATACAGATATTATCGGCTCTGACAATCTCAATTATTTACAACATTATTTGCGCGGAGCTCGGATTGATGAAGTCAAGGTTCCCACAGATTATGAATTTGAAAAAAGAACAAGGCATTTTTTCGACGTCGGACGGGCTTTGCTTCACTTGAGTAAAAGTAAGCAGAAGAATGTCTCGATCGTAGAAAAACCCGGGACAAACAAAACCGGCAGAAATGTCTTGGCGGATTTATTTTTTAACAAGAAATGGGATGTTAATTATTAAGAGAAAAATATTGGCACAATTCAACTTTGTCTTGTTGTCCTTTTTGCTTTTAGGGGCTAGTTCAATGGTTATGTTTTATGAAAACCCTGAGCGGCTTTTAGAAGGGGAGTGGGAAGAGCAAGGTTGGTACTTTGAGAAAGTGGAGAAGTCTCCAACATTCAAAAAACAGGCGGTTATCCATGAAGGAATAAAAGATGCTGCAATCGCGCACCTTCCACCCCTGCAGGATGGATTATGGCATTTTGAAAAAATGGGTGATAAAAATTTTATTGCCCATCATGAGGACAAACAATACAATTGGTTTTTGAAGGGACGAGGCCATATTCTTGAGCTTCGTAAGAATGACGAGCTAATAGAGAGTTTCGTTATCCAAAAATTGAATAAAAACCAGTTGGTGCTGTATCTTAATTTGGATATGCAGACGAAAGGAATTGCACGTATTGTGCTGAAAAAAGGAGGAAAGGAAAAGTATGCTGAGAAAATATAGTAACCATAGGACGATTCAAGATAACATTAGGCTGGGGGGAATTACCGCGTTTTCTGCAGGAATGGTCAATGTCGCATCTGTCATTGTCTTTTTCTCGTTTACCTCGAATGTAACGGGTTATTATGCTGTTTTTGCACAGGAGATAGCGAAAGGGAATTGGTACCAAGGTGCGGTGGTGCTTTTTTGGATTTTACTTTTTCTAGTAGGGAGTATGCTTTCTAATCTGATCATCATTCATGGTAAAGGACGTTTTAGCTCCTATTTGACACATTCCATTCCCTTGGTATTGGAAATATTGAGTATATTATTTGTTGGGATATATCTTGATGTATTTTATGAGGATTCTTTGAAAGAAACTGAGATACTTGTCGGTGCATTGCTCTTTGCGATGGGGCTACAAAATGGCTTGACTGCGAGCATATCGAATTCTGTTGTGAAAACAACACATTTGACCGGGCTAACGACAGATTTGGCCATATTGATTTCGATGTTCACCAAGGAGTCTAACCGGAGCAATAAGGCATTGGTCGACAAATTCCATTTGCTATTGAGCATCGTGAGCGCGTATGTCGTTGGCGGACTTGTGAGCGGTATTTCATTCACTTACCTATCAAATAAAACATTTTACGTGGTTTGTTTTGTTCTTTTAGTCATCGGTTTATACGATCACTACAAATTGTATCTGTTGAAAAAGCAATTTGTGAATCGTCATCGTCAACCAGTGGCAGCTTAGTTGACTGAGCAAGTTCTTGGTTAGCTAAGCAAAAGGGCAAATAGTTCAATCGCATTTCAAAAAATGCGATTTTTTTTGTCCAAAAAATGCTTATCTTCATACACAGTTATCACGCTCTACCGAAGCGAATGAAAGACTACTTAATCAATTTAAAACCGTATCATGATCAAATTCTTTTCCATCCGGCCTTTTTGGGCACTTTCTCTAATTTCGCTGTCAGTATCACCCCTCTGCGTAAAACAGGCTTATGCGCAAGAATTGCACACCCAAAGATCAGTACATGATCAAAATAAAAGCCAGCAGAATCTTTTACGGGCAATCCGATTGATTGATCGATCAATGGACGTCTATTTTTCCGGTGAAGATTTCAAAATGCATCGTTTTTATAACCCATTTACGAAGGTTCGATCCGAAGAAACAGCTAGTGTATGGATGTATTCTGCTTCCATAGAAGCTGTAAACGCTGTGTTGAGTGGCTTGAAAAAGCAACAGAAGGTAGATAACGGCAAGCTTTATAAAATGTATTATTCCCGCTATGTAGATTTATTGGCTAAGCTTCACGCAAATGCAGCCTATTATTTAGGGACCTTTACGCTAACGTCGTTTACGCAGCATAAAGAATGGACAGTGTATGCTGTCGATCGCGTTCGAGAAAAAGGAAAAGCAAATGTAACGGGCATATTGAACGTCTATGATGATCAGATGTGGTTGGTGCGGGAATTATTGGAAGCTTATCATTTGACCGGGCAAGATGGCTATTTGCAAGAAGCTGAGTACCTTACAGCTTATGTTCTTGATGGTTGGGATTGTACTTTGGATGAGAAAGGGAAAGAGCATGGCGGAATTCCCTGGGGACCAGGATATGTAACGAAGCACGCCTGTAGTAATGCACCGATGATTAGTCCGCTTGTTGCATTGTATGAAATCTATAAAAACAAAGGGGATCAAATAATTGCGCATTCCATCGATCAGAAAGATAAACTAACGCGTATTGCTAAAAAAGAGCGGAAGGCCGATTTTTATCTTCGTTATGCTAAAAGGATTTATGATTGGCAAAAAGCAAATCTTCTTAATGAAAAAGGTGTCTATGCGGATATGATGGGTGATTGTTTTCCGGATTGTTCGATAGCTTATGAAACGGTCAACGGCGTGCGATACCGAAAAAATACCGAACTCAGAAAAGCCGTCGGAACTGCATTTTCCTATAATAGTGGAACGATGATTTCCGGAGCCGCAGATTTATATCGCGTTACAAAAGCAAAAAACTATTTAGCGGATGGTAAAAAATTGGCTGATGCGACTTTTACTTATTTTGGCAAACTGGGGCAGCAGGTTCCTGAGCATTATACGTATGCAACAGACGGTTTTAATAACTGGTTTAACGGTGTACTGTTAAGAGGCTATACCACTATATTACCAAATTATAGTAAGGCTGGGATGTATGTGAAGTCTTTTCAGGAAAACTTGGATTATGGCTATACGCATTTCTTGAGCGAAGGATTTTTGCCAAATGATTTGCTCGGAGGTTGGGCAAAAGATAAAAGCAAGAATGATCTGGAGGGAATGTTTATGTTCACTTTTGCGGCACAATATGCAACACTCGCGCAAGTTGAACAACCAAAATAAATGCTCAAATAGGGGCACTTATTTTGGTTGGGATAGGATTGTCTGCATCGTTATGATTTAGATAAAGCAGTTTGGGCGTCTTGAAATTCAGTAGGGCTCTGTCCAAACTGCTTTTGAAAATTACGAGAGAAATGAGTCGCGGAGCTATAGCCTAGTAAATTAGAAATTTCATAGACTTTATGCTGCTTTTGGATGAGCAGTTCTGCTGCTTTTCGGAGCCGCGTTAAATTAATCAGTTCATTGGGCGATAGGCTCGATACCACATTAATTTTGCGATAGAGGGTAGGTCTGCTCATGCAGAGAATATCGGCCATCCGATCGACATTAAACTGTGGGTCATCGAGGTGTTGCATGATGATTTCTTCAATCTTCAACAAAAACTCTTGTTCACTTTGATTTTGACCGATTTGCTGTATTTGCGACATCGGATTTTTAATAAAAAATTCCTTGACTTTAACTCTATTCTTTAATAAACTCGCGATTTGTGCTCTTAAAAAGGCAGGTGAAAAAGGTTTTTCAATATAAGCGTCGGCACCATACTCCAAACCCTGAATTTTTGATTCAATACTATTTTTTGCCGTCAAGAGTATAACTGGAATGTGTGCATATGCGATATCTTCTTTAATTTTTTGACAGAGTTCAAAACCATCCATTTCTGGCATCATCACATCGCTGACGATCAGATCAAAATATTCAGTGGCTAATAAATCCAGCGCTTCCCTACCATTGGAACTCGTTGTTATCTGATAATCCTCATTGAGATCATCCGCAATGAATTCAAGTAGTTCAGTATGATCATCTACTAATAATAAATTGGATTTGGCATTCATAATTATGGGTTTGTATTGTGATTCAAAGGCAATGTCAAACTAAATACGTTCAATTGGAGGTCGTTTGTACTGTATAACAGGGTACCTTGGTGTTTTAACGTTAAGGACCTTGTCAATGCCAAGCCTAGGCCGCTTCCAGGAACATTCTTATTTTGTTTTAAGCGATTGAATGGTTCAAAAATTCTTTCCCTTTCTTCTGAAGGAATTAAAGCTCCGTCGTTTTTCACGGTCAATATAAAGATATTTTTCTGTTTATCCATATTCAAATTCACTTCAATATAGGATGAAGAATATTTCAGGGCATTATTCAAGAGGTTGTAACATATCTTGTCGAATGCGTCGATATCGACTTGACCTATGATATCTGGCATAATGTGTGATACCATCTGCTTGTCCTGCGCCTGCAGTGTGACTGTAAAATTGTTGATAATTTCCTGGACCGTTTGGCTTATGTTTTCTGATTCAAAGTGTAATTTGAATCCTTCCGTTTCGACCTGTCTAAAATCCAATAGCTGATTGCTAAGGGCAATCAACTTCTCCGTGTTGTTTTGCATGGTCAATAGTAGCTTGTCGGTTACAGGATTGTGATCTACTTTATCCATAAGCTTCTCTAAGGGGGCCTTGATCAATGTCAACGGTGTGCGTATTTCGTGCGCAACATCGGTGTAAAAATTGATTTTTGAGCGATAGAGTTCTTGCTCGCGTAGATTTTGTACGGTTAAAAGATGTTGTCGATTGCGTTGTTTGATCTTTTCATTGAAATGATGAATAACAAATATAATCAGCCCCACAAGGATTAGAGCATAGCAAACAAAGGCCGGTATACTTGCCCAGATCGGAGGAAGAATAGTGATTTTAAGACTAGCAAAAGTGGGGATTGTATTGCCATTTGGATCTTCTGCTTTTACAGTAAAAACATAGTTTCCGGGCGCTAGCTTGGTGAAGTAAGCCCGTTGATTGCTTGTAATGTCTATCCAATTGTCGTCGAGACCATCCATTTTGTAGCTATAGTGAATGGAATGGGGGGCTTGGTAGTGTAATGCCGCAAAATCAAGACTGAAGGATGACTCGTCGTGTTTCAGTTTGATTTTATCCGTGAACAGAATTGATTTGGACAGAATATTTGTATCGGTGTACTGATTGATCGCCCTATTGTTGATGTAAAAATTAGTGATGTAAATCGGAATTTGATTCTTGTAGTTGATTTGGTTGAGCCTTTCGGGATTGAAACGTATCAGTCCATTGATGGTGCCGAAATAAAAGTTTCCATTGTCATCATTAAAGGATGAATTGTAATTGAACTGAATAGTCGGTAGGCCAGACTCCAAGTTGAAGATGCGTTTTTTTCCACTGGGAAGATGGTAGCGTACCAGGCCCTTGGAAGTACTCACCCAAAGGTTATTTTGTTTATCTTCTAAAAAGGCGAGTGTCACATTACTGGGCATTCCTTCTTCCAGGCCAATGTTTTCAAAGCCATCCTGATTTGATTTCTTTTTAGCCATCCCACCTTCGGTAGCTATCCAAATTTGATTTTTTGAGTCCTCAAATATACTGTTGACCCTATTGTTGGGCAAGGAATTGAGATCGTTCTGATGATGCGTATAGTGTTTAAAATAACGTGTGGTCGGATGATAACAGAATAGTCCATCACGCCACGTTCCGACCCAGATATTCCCCTTTTTATCTTCCAAAATGCTTGTATAAAACATGTATTCTGGGACATTATCAATAAGGTGGAAAGATTTTTTTTCTAGATCAAAGCGGTATAGGCCGCGTGTGGATGCAGCCATGATTTCTCCTTTTCGAGTTTTATAGAGATAAAAAAGAAAATTACTTTGGAGATCGGATGTTGATACATTGCTGTTACGATCGATGTGATAGATAACTTTTTGAAGCTTTGGCGAAAAAATGTCCAGACCATTGACGAAAGTACCAATCAGTAGTTTGTCGCCAATAGGGAGAATACCGTGAATATTGTTATTTGCCAGATTCCCCTGTTTATCGGAGAAGTTCTGGATATAACCCGATTTAGGATCCAATTTAGATAGACCTCCGTTTTCGGTGCCTATCCATATATCGTGGTTGATGTCTTTTTTGATAATCCGAACGACAGAGCCTTTTAAGCTCCCGGGGCGATCTTGCGGGAGGAATTTTTCGATTATACTATTATTCTTGTGATAATAGTTAATCCCACCAAAGTAGGTTCCCAGCCAAATACCCTCATCCTTATCTTGTAGGATATTATAAATGGCATTGTCAGATATCCCCCAAGGGTTTTCTTGTTCTTTCTGAATGTTGATGTAATGTTGGCTAGCAATTTGATAAATGAAGAGGCCAGATTCGGTTGCAAACCAATATTCATGATCGTTTGGCTGTATAATATCTCTTACATAGAGAAATTGATGCAGCTTGTCCGGACCAAGAATTGACTTGAGGGACTTGTTTTTAAAATTGTAGCTATAAACCCCAGTTTTCGACGTGCCAATCAATAAGTCTCCATCGCGGTTTTCCATTATTTTCTCAATACTAAACCAGTCTTTAGGACCATATTTTGCTTGAAAGTCAAGCATGAGTGCGGGTTTTCCAGAAGAACCTATCTGGAAGATCTTACCTTCAGGAGTTCCAAAAAATACAGTTCCATTTTTTGTGCAGCTGATAGACGTAATATAGAGGTCCGATTTTGTAAATTGTTGAATTGCGTGACTAACCAAATCATGGCAATAGAGCATTCCATTGGATATAAACCAGATCCTTTTGCGTTGATCGGTAACAATGACGGGTACGTCCGCATTTTCAAATTGTTTGCTCAGTAGTCTAAATTGCTCGTCGACGGGGTCGTAGCAATAGATTCCCTGATCTGTTCCAATCCAAATTCTTTTTCGAAAGTCCTCTTTCAAGGAGATGATATTATTACCACCCAAGCTGTTTTTCCCAGATTGGGAGGCATCAAAATGTTTGAAATTGTTACCGTCAAAGCGATTTAATCCATCCTTTGTGCCGAACCAAAGAAAACCCTGACTATCTTGCATGCTACAAATGACAGCATTGTTTGACAAACCTTCATTGATTTGATAGTGATTGAAATAGTAGGGCTGCGCATATAGCAAGGAAGGGAGTAACAGGATAAATAGCAATCGTAAAGGCTTCAGGTTGATCATGATCATTTTTTGGTTATTGATACAAAATAGAGCTAAAATGAAACAATTTAATCTTAAAATTTCTAAAAAATTTAAGACTTTAGCTTATAGATTGTAATCGTTAAAATTATAAAAAATCTAGAAAAGGACGTAAGTTCTATCTAAACAAAGATTATAAACCCTTTAAAATATTACGAATGAGAGGAAAATTGACCTTGCTTGGTCTTTCTGCAATACTTGCTTTTAGTGTGTCTTGCCAGCAACCGACTGGTTCTAAAACTCCCAAAGCAGATTCTTTATCGGCCTTCATGGATACCGCGCAGTTCAGCGGAACTATTGATCAAAAACAGGCGTATCTATATGAACTGAGCAATAAAAATGGCGTACAAGCTTATTTTACCAATTTCGGTGCACGCTTAGTGGGACTATGGGTACCGGACAATAAGGGTGAGTTATGCGATGTGGTTTTGGGCTTTTCTAAAGCAGCTGATTATAATAATCCCAAAGAACCATTTTTTGGTACTATTGTAGGGCCTTTTGGTAATCGGATCGCCAAAGGCAAATTTAAGTTGGATGATAAAACCTATACATTGGCGGTAAATAACGGTCCTAATACGCTGCATGGCGGTTTTAAAGGTGTGCATTTTGCCAATTGGACATTAAAATCGTCAGATAAATCATCCCTTACATTTGCTTACACCTTACCTGACGGACACGAGGGTTTTCCAGGAAACATCCAAATGGAGGTGACTTATACGCTGAACGATAATAATGAATTGTTGATAGCTTATCGTGCTACTTCCGATAAAAAGACGGTGATCAATTTGACCAACCATGCTTACTTTAATTTAAACGGTGAGGGAAGTGGTACCATTCTGGATCATCAACTTCAATTGTTTGCCAATGAATACACACCAGTAGATAGCACACTAATACCCACAGGGCAATTAGCACCGGTAAAGGGAACAGCTTTTGATTTTACAACCTTGAAACCGATAGGAAAAGATATTAATGCCAATGACCAGCAGCTTAGTTTTGGAAAGGGCTATGACCACAATTTTGTCTTAAGTAAGGAGAAAGATGGCGACTGGTTTAAAGCGGCACATGTGATCGGTGATAAATCAGGGGTGGTCATGGATATTCTGACAACCGAACCTGGTATTCAATTTTATAGCGGCAACTTTATGAACGAACAAGTACAGTTGAAGAACGGTAAAAAAGATTCCTTCCGTACGGCCTTTTGTCTTGAACCGCAGCATTTTCCGGACGCTCCGAATCAGCCAGCTTTTCCAACAACAGTCCTGAACCCGGGGCAAGTATATCAAACGAAATCCCTGTATCGTTTTTCAGTAAAATAATACATATTTAATAATGATTGGTTTGAAAGTATACCGCTGAAAAGAGGTGTACTTTCTCTGTTTAATAGACTTTAAAACGTTTTAGGTTGTATTAATTATTTGATACAAATAGGCAGTTTTTTGAGAAAAAACGAAAGCCTGTCCGATTGAATATACCTTAATTTTGGACAAATCAATTATACAAACTAATCAATCTAGGTATGTTTAAGGGTCTTAAATGTCTGCCAATTTCTGCTACTTTACTCTGCTGTGCGAGCAGTTTTATTCCTTTAGCAAAGGGAGCAGATTTATTTCCAGTTCCTGCAGAAAGCATTGCTTTGCAAAAATCAATCAAGGGTGTGGTTAAAGATAAAAGTGGCAATCCGATCGTAGGAGCGACAGTCGCTTTAAAATCCAAATCAAGCACTGCCGTTTCAACGGATGCAAAAGGTAATTTTAGTCTAACAGGTGTGAATGCTGGGGATCTACTGACTGTAAGTTCAGTTGGGTATCTCTCAAAAGAAGTGGCCGCGAGCGCCGATTTAGCCATTACATTGGACGATGAAAATTCACGTATCGGCGAAGTGGTTGTGGTGGGGTACGGTACACAAAAGAAGGAATCTGTTACTGGTGCAATCACGGCAATTTCTTCGCAGGATATTTCCAGATCTGTTGCGACAACAACCTCAGGAGCTTTGGTCGGGAAGATTGCAGGGGTCAATAGCCGGATGTCGGATGGACGCCCTGGTGCATGGACGGGGATCAGCATCCGGAATATGGGAACTCCCTTGTATGTGATCGACGGTGTTCAAAAAGATGAAGGCCAATTCAATAATTTGGACTTCAATGACATCGAATCTGTTTCGGTTTTGAAGGATGCGTCCGCAGCGATTTATGGTGTACGTGCAGCCAACGGAGTGGTGGTTGTAACGACAAAGAAGGGGAAGCGGGGCGATAACAATACCTTTAATATCAATTCCTATTACGGTTGGCAAAGTATGTTTCGTTTTCCTAAGCCTGCAGATGCAAGTACCTATGTAAAGAGCTACATTCAATCGGATGCCATTCTTGGTGTGAAGGATCCAAAATACACATTAAGCGATCTTGAAAAATGGCAACAGGGGACAGAAAAGGGTTACCGCCCATTTGATTGGTACGATTATATCTTAAAAACTAGTCCGCAAACCTATATTGCTGGAAATGTGAGTGGTGGGTCCGAAAAGATCAATTATTACTTAAGTGCTGGGCATCTCGACCAACAATCCATTATCCGTAATTATGGCGGTTTCAAACGTACTAATGTTCAGATGAACATTGATGCGAGCGTATCTAAACGATTAAAAATAGGGGCTAATTTGAACGGACGGATCGAACAGCGTAAACAACCTGGGGTACCCGGTGCTGACGATACTTGGCAGGCATTATTTGCCATTTATCGCAACTTACCTACTGCGCGGCCATTCGCCAATGACAATCCGCTCTATCCAACACAAACTGCAGCCAATACCGAGACGAATTTTGCAATGCTGAATTATGATCTATCGGGTACATATCAGGAAAAATGGCGGGTAATGCAACTAAATTTTAATGCCGAGTATAAGATTACAGATGATTTGGTTGCCAAAGGAACGGTAGGGTACTATTTGGCTAATAAATGGATGGATAATCAGGAGTTCACTTACAAATTGTATGGCTATGATGAAAAAACGGATACCTATCCAGTTATATTTAGCATGGATAACCCTTGGCGGGAGCGGTCTATCGCTCAAATCGAAGAAATTTCAACACAATTCACTTTAAATTATAACAAACGTTTTGGAAAGCATGGTGTGAATGCTGTATTAGCCGCGGAGTCAATAAAACGAGATAACCCCGATATTTATGTCCACGACAGACCAGCATCAAATGCATTGAGTTTGATCTATTTTCAAACGATGGATACCTATAATGATACTGGAGTAAATACGCAAGCAAGAGCCGGCTTTGCAGGTCGGGTCAATTATGACTACGATCAAAAATATCTTTTAGAACTTTCATCGCGTTATGATGGATCCTGGAAGTTTGCTCCTGGAAGTCGATGGGGATTTTTTCCTTCAGCATCCGCGGGATGGCGGATCTCTTCTGAAAAGTTTTGGACAGATGGCATGCGGAAGGTACTTGATGATGTTAAGCTTCGGGGATCTTACGGGATATTGGGGGATGACAATTTGGATGATTGGAAATATTATGCTTTTGGTTACCTGAGCGGATATACCTATAATTCCAAAGGTTCGACGATTGACGGAAAATATGTTATTGGCACCCAACC
The DNA here is from genome assembly GCF_039511225.1 of Sphingobacterium multivorum. NCBI lineage: Bacteria > Pseudomonadati > Bacteroidota > Sphingobacteriia > Sphingobacteriales > Sphingobacteriaceae > Sphingobacterium > Sphingobacterium multivorum. Next base: position 3,964,522 of record NZ_CP154261.1, on the reverse strand, counting down.
CCGTGGACTTCCTGTTAAAACGCTTTCCTGGATTGAGGCACACATGTTGAATGTCGGGCTCGATTTTAGCACATTAAAGGGAAGATTGACGGGTAGCTTGGATTTCTTTCGAAGGAAAAGAAGCGGTCTACCGGCTTCCAGAAATGATGTATTGATACCAAATGAGGTTGGTTTTAGTCTGCCTTATGAAAACCTAAACTCCGATATGCATAAGGGTATCGATGGCTCAATTATGTGGCGGAGTAAGGCTGGCGATTTCAACTACTTTGTCGGTGGTAATTTTACATTTGCCCGTCAGATTGATGGTGAACAATATAAACCCCGGTTTGGGAATTCCTGGGATCAGTATCGGAACTCCATTTTTGACCGCTACGCCTATCTAAATTGGGGCTTACATGCTACTGGACAGTTTCAGTCCTGGGAAGAAATTGCCAATTACGATGTAGACAATGACCGTCAAGGTAATTCTACCTTGAGACCAGGAGATATAAAATATGAAGACATCAATGGGGATAAAGTGATCAATGAGCTGGATCAGCGGCCAATAGGATATCGGCAAGGCGGACTTCCTTATTTCAATTTTGGAATTAATCTGGGCGGACAATTCAAGGGATTTGATTTGGCCATGGATTTGACAGGAGCAGCATTTGCATCCTATCGTCCCAATTACGAAGCGATGAACCCTTTCCACGATGGTGGAAATAATCCGCAATATTACATGGAGAATCAATGGATGCTCAGTGATATTACCAACCCCAATAGTACATTGATTCCCGGCAAATATCCAACATTGATTCGCGGAAATCAAAACCATAGTAATTATTGGCATAGCGATTTTTGGCTCACCAATGTCAATTATATAAAACTAAGAAATCTTCAGATTGGATATACCTTGCCAGATAAGTGGATGAAAGCTCGTGGAATCCAAAAATTACGAATATATACAATGATGCAGAATCTCTTCAGTATAGATAATTTGGGTGATATGAAGATCGATCCGGAAATCACAAGTGATTCAGGTGTTCAATACCCAACAAACCGGGTTATAAATGTGGGTGTTAATTTAACTTTTTAATAACATGATAAAGAGGAAGGTTATTTTATGGGGTGTATGTTTAGTATGTACATTTTCAAGCTGTAATAAGTTCTTGGACCGGGAATCACAGGCAATTTTTACCGATGATCAGATATTTTCAGATCAAAATATGGTGAAGTCAGTGTTGGCCAATTATTACGGAAGAGTCAGCTGGGGCCAGCAGTTTGGCGACAACGGCTCCTTTGCAATGCTAGATGAAGCCGGATTTTCCAGCGGTTCTCCCAACAATATGCAGGAGTTTCCAAATGATTTTTGGCGGATGTATGATTACGAATTGATCCGCAATTTAAACCAATTTATTGTGGGTGTCCGTCAATCGACACTAGACGATAATAATAAGAAGAGCATAGAAGGGGAGGCTCGTTTTATTCGTGCTTGGACGTATTTCAATATGATCAAGCGTTTGGGCGGTGTGCCATTGGTGGGAGATAAGGTATATGATTATACAAGTGGGATGGATCCGGCCGAACTGCAGTTATCGAGAGCCACGGAAGCTGAGAGCTATAATTATGTCATCAGTGAATGTACTGAAGCGGCTAAAATGCTCGGTACAGAGAAAACCATCAATTCGGCGAGAGCCAATAAATGGACAGCTTTGGCGCTAAAAGCCCGCGCAAGTTTATATGCCGCATCCATCGCAAAGTATAATTATAAAACACCCGATGTGAAGACCGCAGGCAATGAGGTAGGTATCCCTGCATCTGAAGCAACTAAATATTATCAGACAGCTTATGAAACTGCTTTGGATATTATAAATAATAGCCCTTATGCGCTGTATAATGCAAATCCGGATAAGGGCAAGAACTTTTATCTTGCCGTAACCTCAAAATCAAGTAATGAAGTAATTTGGGCAAAAGACTATGCTTATCCTGGTGAGACCCATTCTTTTACCAATAATAATATAGCCTCATCAGTCCGCGGTGATATTGATGCCAATTTCGTAACCCCAGTACTCAATTTGGTAGAAGCATTTGAATATACAAATGATCGAAAAGGGGATCTGAAAACGAAGACTGCTGCTGGTGACTATGTTTATTATACAAATCCCGAAGATCTTTTTGCCAATAAGGATGCACGCTTGTATGGTACGGTAATTTACTCCGGAGCAGATTTTGCTGGAACAAAAATAACTTATCAGGCGGGGGTTCGGTATAAAGAAAATGGTACATGGAAGACAGTAACAGGTTCGCCTGGTTCCTCAAATGATAAATTTGGCGGACTTATTACGAGTGAGGATGGCCCTACGACTTCCAACGATATGTATGTCAATAAAACTGGATTTAATATCCGGAAGTTTATTGACGAAAATAAAGATGCCTCTACACGCGGGCGCGGTTCGGATATTTGGTTTGTCCGTTTTCGTTATGCTGAATTTCTGTTGATCGCTGCAGAGTCGGGGCTTGAACTTGGTAAACCGCAAGCTGAGTTGACTGGATATATCAATAAGATCAGGGAGCGCGCGGGAATACAAGCATTGACGACTATTTCTTTAAATGATATCATTCAGGAACGTCGCGTTGAATTTGCTTTCGAAGATCATCGTTATTGGGATTTGAAACGTTTGCGCATCGCCCATGAAATCTGGAACGGAAGTGCTGATAATTACAATGCGGTGCACTATGCCCTATTTCCGTATAAAATATATGCTCCTGGGGATCCTAACAATGGCAAGTGGGTTTTCGAGAAACAGAAATCTAGCCATACGCTCTATCCGCGAAATTTTAAATATCAGAACTATTATAATTTCATTGACCAAAATTGGATTAACAACAATCCGAAGCTAGTCCGAAATCCTTATCAATAGCATTATTCTTATGAAAACTTTTTTTTGTAAATTAATAGTCGGGTTGTGTTTACTCTTGGGTGTTTTTGCTTGTGGCAAAGATAATTATGATGCACCACAAAGCACATTAAGCGGACATGTAGCCTATAATTCCAAACCTTTGGGGCTGAGAGGATCCAATCAATCGGTCTATCTTCAACTCTGGCAGGATGGTTATCAATTTCGGTCTCCCATTAATGTTTATTTAACTCAAGATGGTTCGTTTTCCACGAAACTCTTTGATGGAAAGTACAAATTGGTGACAACCAGTGGAAATGGACCATGGGTGAGCAGTGCCGATACGTTACTGGTTGATGTGAAGGGTAATACCACAGTGGATTATCAGGTGAAACCCTATTACATGATGAGTAATATAACCTATAACACACAAGGAAATATCCTTAAAGCATCTTTTGATATCGAAACAATAGATGCTTCAAGAACGATTGATTTAGTCACCTTATTGGTCAATGATACAAAATTTGTGGATTTGGGCCAATATACTTACAAGATGGAAAAAACCGGATTAAATGCCGGCCATGTCGAATTGGAACTGGATATCAAAGATATTTTGACCAAGAGTGCAGCGGTGTATGCGCGCGTAGGGTTACGGGTAAATGGGATTACCGAGGCGCTGTACGATAGTGAACCAAAGAAACTAAAATAAAAATGATTAAAAGAATTGGCTTTTTAAGCTTATTGTTGGGGTTTGGCTTAGCTGCGTCGGCCCAATCAGGAATAGCAACTTCCGTAAACCAATTGCCGTTGACAGGTAAGAATACACAATACGTGAACAATAGGGCTCCACTAAGACAGAATGCCTTGCTGAAATTGCCGGTAGGCAGTATAGTGCCTGAAGGCTGGTTAGGGAAGTACCTAGCGTTGCAAAAAGATGGTCTTACAGGTCATTTGGGCGAAATTAGTGCCTGGTTGTCCAAAAAAAATAATGCATGGTTAAGTACGGATGGGAAAGGAGATTATGGCTGGGAAGAAGTTCCTTATTGGCTAAAAGGTTATGCTAATCTGGGCTACATCTTAAAAGATCCTACAATCCTAGCGGAGTCAAAGATATGGTTGGAAGCCGCACTAAAAAGCCAGCGTCCTGATGGATACTTTGGGCCATTGATGCTGCGTAACAACAAACCGGATCTTTGGGGGAATATGTTGATGTTGTGGTGCCTGCAATCTTATTATGAATATAGCGGTGACCAACGTGTCTTAACGTTGATGACCAATTACTTTAAATGGCAGGCCAATTTGCCAGATAGTTTTTTTCTCAAGGATTACTGGGAGAATAGCCGTGGTGGGGACAATTTGCTATCCGTATATTGGCTCTATAATAGAACACAAGGAAATGAATGGCTGATGGATTTAGCGGATAAAATCCATCGCAATACCGCCAATTGGCGACAGAAAGATGATTTGCCGAATTGGCATAATGTCAATGTTGCACAATGTTTCAGAGAGCCGGCAACCTATTATCTGAAAAGCCAATCGCCTGCAGATCTTAACGCGACATATGCTAATTTTCGTTTTGTCAGGCAGGTATTTGGTCAGGTTCCAGGCGGTATGTTCGGTGCCGATGAAAATGCACGTCCAGGATATACCGATCCCCGTCAAGGGGTGGAAACCTGTGGTATGGTCGAACAGATGGCGTCCAATGAAATCCTTCTTGGGATAACAGGCGACCCATTTTGGGCAGATCATGCGGAGGAAGTCGCTTTCAATACCTATCCAGCAGCCGTAACAGCAGATTTCAAGGCCTTAAGGTATATTACAAGTCCAAATATGACCATCAGCGACAGCCATAATCATGCTCCTGGAATTGATAATAACGGGCCATTTTTAATGATGAATCCCTTCAGTTCACGCTGTTGTCAGCATAATCACAGTCAGGGCTGGCCATATTATGCTGAGCATTTGTATATGGCAACGAATGATAATGGTGTTGCGGCAGTACTATATGCCGCATCAAAGGCTGAAATCAACGTCGGAAACAAGCAGGCTATTCAGATCCGGCAAGAGTCCAATTATCCTTTTGAAGAATCGCTACGATTTGAAATAGGAACACAGGGCAAAATGGTTGATTTTCCCTTTTATCTCCGTATTCCAGCCTGGGCGAAACAAGCGAAAGTAACGGTTAATGGTAAAAGCCAAGCTATGGAAGCTGGTGCAAAATATATTCGAATTCAACGGCAGTGGAAAGACGGCGACAAGGTCGAACTTTCCTTACCAATGACCATAGATCTGAAAACATGGACAGCCAATAAAAATTCAGTGAGTATCCAGCGTGGACCATTGACTTATGCCCTTAAAATCAAGGAGAATTATGTGAAAAAAGATAGTAAGGCTTCGGCAATAGGAGATTCCAAATGGCAGGAGACTGCAGATCCATCCAAGTGGCCATCCTATGAAATCCTTCCTGCAAGTGATTGGAATTACGGACTTGTACAAAATCAATTGCAAGCTGTTAACCACCTAAAAGTGGTCAAACGACCATGGCCTAAAGATGCATTTCCTTTCGACGCAGAAGCAGTACCTATTTCGATTCTTGTGAAAGCGAAACGTATCGATGGGTGGAAAATTGATGAAAACGGGTTAACGGGGGTATTGCCTCTGAGCCCCGTGGAAAGCAAAAGCGAGGTACAGGAAGTTGAACTAATTCCAATGGGAGCAGCACGTTTGCGCATTGCTGCTTTTCCCACGGTGAAATAATATAAATACGATATAAATAAATGACTTAACGATTTTTTATGATGAAGAAAACCTTATTTTTTGCCAGTTTGATGATGGCAGCACAATTGAACTTTGCTCAGGATTGGAAACCCGCCGGATCACATATATTAACCCCCTGGGGCGAGAAAGTAACGGCCCAAAAGCCACATCCTGAATACCCTAGGCCACAATTAATCAGAACCAATAACTGGCAGAATTTAAATGGACTATGGAAATATGCTGTCACTCCGGTAGGTACTAAAGAGATTCCTCGGCAATGGGACGGCAACATCCTTGTTCCTTTTGCTATTGAATCGGCATTGTCCGGTGTTGGTAAAGAGGTTGGAAAAGATAAAGCCTTATGGTATAATAATACCATAACATTGGACAAGTCTGTCCATAAAAATAAGGTCCTGTTGCATTTCGGTGCCGTAGATTGGCAATGTGATGTGTATGTAAATAATCAATTGGTCGGAAGACATGAAGGTGGTTTTGATCCATTTTCGATGGATGTGACAAGCTTCCTAAAGAAAGGAGCGAAACAGGAAATAGCCATTCGGGTATGGGATCCGACTGATGATGGTCCACAACCACGGGGTAAACAGGTGAACAAGCCGAATGGAATATGGTATACACCAGTGACGGGAATTTGGCAGACCGTTTGGTTAGAAAGTGTTCCACAAGCTTATATTGTAAGTACCAAACAGACGCCGCGATTGGACGATGCTGTCTTGGCCTTTCAAGCTTCCGTAGAGGGAAGCCAAGCCGGCGACGAAATAAAGGTGCGTGCATTGGATGGCGGAAAGCTTATTAAAGAACAAATAGGACAACCCAATACATCCTTTGATCTTTCGGTACCCAATCTGGAGCCCTGGTCGCCGAGTAACCCTAAACTCTATGATCTGGAAATTCAGCTGATTCGAAAAGGAAAAATCGTAGACCAGGCGAAAAGCTACTTCGCCATGCGGAAGATAGCCATGCAGAAAGATGAAAACGGCGTTCAACGTTTAATGTTAAACAATAAGTTTACGTTCCAATATGGTCCTTTGGATCAAGGCTGGTGGCCGGATGGTCTACATACCGCGCCAACGGATGAAGCGCTGAAGTTTGATGTCGTCAAAACAAAGGAAATGGGATTCAATATGATCCGTAAGCATATCAAGGTAGAACCGGCGCGTTGGTATCGGTACTGTGATAGTATAGGTATGCTTGTCTGGCAAGATATGCCTAGCGGCGATCTTGGTGGAAATCATTGGGATATGCAACCGGGAAAGATTTCAGGTGGCAATCGGGATAAAGTACGTTCACAGGAATCTGAGAATTACTACCGGAAAGAGTGGAAAACCATTATGGAGGTGTTGCACAACTATCCAAGTATTGTCATCTGGGTGCCCTTCAATGAGGCTTGGGGGCAATTCAAAACGAAGGAAATTACGGAATGGACCATGGCTAATGACTCGTCAAGACTGGTAAATAGCGCCAGTGGTGGTAACTTTATGGAAACTGGACATATCTTGGATATCCATAATTATCCGGATGCAGCCATGCCTGATCCAAATTTGTTTGGTGCTAAACAAGTGCTTGCATTGGGTGAATTCGGTGGTTTGGGTTTACCGATAGACGGACATTCTTGGCAACAGAAAGACAACTGGGGATACCAAAGTTTCAAGAATAAAACGGAATTATTGGAGCGTTACAAACGTCTTATCCATGATTTGACACGTCTAATTCCGATGGGATTGTCGGCCGCTGTTTATACACAGACAACAGATGTGGAAGTAGAAACAAATGGTTTGATGACTTATGATCGTAAAGTTGTAAAAATGCCTGAAGCAGAATTGAAGGCTGCACATCAGGCGCTTTATAATGCACCTACCAAATAATTGATAGCGATATGGCCGCAACACGGGTTGCGGCCTAAATTTATCGCTGAAAATATACCGGTCAACCTAAACCTATTTTATACGAAATCAATGAAATTAAAATTACTAATTGCAACGGCTATTGTATGTCAATCGGTATCGTCGTTTGCACAAAAACAAGTCCTTAAGAATGATCTTCGCGCGCCTGCCTATCCTTTAGTAACAATTGACCCGAATACAAGTGCCTGGTCCTATAGCAACGAATTGAATGCGGATGTTGTACGCCATTGGACCGGAAAATCCTTTCCCTTATTGGGCGTCCTTAAAGTGGATGGAAAACCCTATCGCTTCCTGGGCAAAGAAGAGGCTGAACTCTTGCCTTTGGCACGGATGGGCGAACATGCGGCTTGGACGGGAAGTTACGTTGTCAATGAACCTGCCTCAGACTGGATGAAACCTTCATTTGATGCACGGCAATGGAAAATGGGAGCAGCGCCATTCGGCACCAAGGACAAAGAACCCAATGTGGAGACTGATTGGCAGGAACCTAAAATTTGGGTTAGAAGGGAAGTTGAACTGACTGAGGATCTTACGGGCAAATCTGTATATATCGAATTTACACATGACGATGACGCTATTTTGTACGTCAACGGTATTGAGGTTGCTAATACAGGCAATTCGACAGGTAAAAATAGTCGGGTCAAGCTGCCCGAACATGTCGTAAAAACATTGAAGAAAGGAAAAAATATACTCGCGGGTTATTGCTATAATAGGGTAGCGAATGGATATTTTGATTTTGGACTCTTTACAGAAAAAGAAGGTAGTATTCAATTCGACAATGAAGCGAATCAGATCACTTCCAATGTGCAGGCAACACAAACACATTATTCGTTTAACTGCGGGCCCGTGGACTTAAATATTACATTTACTGCGCCGATGTTTTTGGATAAATTGGACTTAATGGCTAGACCCGTAAATTATCTTTCCTATACCGTTCATGCGAAGGATGGCAAGAAGCACCAGGTACAACTCTATTTGGAGGCAGCACCAAATTGGGCACTGAATTCTCCACTTCAAGATGCTGCAAGCAGTTCCTTTATTTCCGGAAATCTCCAATTTGTAAAGACAGGAAGCAAAAGCCAGCAGGTTCTAGGAAGGAAAGGTGACGACCTACGGATAGATTGGGGGTATTTCTATATGGCAGGTGCAAAATCAAAGACAAAGTCCGCGGTCGGAAGTAGCCATCAATTACGCTCTAATTTTCTGAAGAGTGAAAATAGCTCTTCTCCAAATGGAGGGCAACAATTGGCACTGATGCAAACTTTTGATGTCTCATCAAGCTACCAGGATAAGATCTTGTTGGGCTATGATGACCTGTACTCGATCCAATATTTTGGACAAAATTTACGGCCTTATTGGAATACCAATGGAAATAGTTCCATTGAGAAACAATTTGAACTGGCCGACAAAGAGTATACTGTTCTCAAAAAGGCTGCTGATAAATTTGATGCCGAATTATGGGGTACGGCTTTGCGCAACGGAGGTGAAGACTATGCTGCATTATGTGCCTTGGCCTATAGACAGGCAATCGCCGCTCATAAACTTGTAAAAGCACCCAATAGCGATCTGCTTTTACTGTCCAAGGAAAATGATAGCAATGGGTCAATAGGAACTGTTGATGTAACCTATCCTTCGGCTCCGATTTTCCTTTACTATAATCCAGAACTGGCAAAAGCACTAATGAACGCCATTTTTTATTATAGTGAAAGCAATAAGTGGACAAAACCTTTTGCTGCGCATGATGTTGGGACCTATCCTTTAGCGAATGGCCAAACTTACGGTGGGGATATGCCCGTGGAAGAATCAGGCAATATGCTGCTATTAACTTATGCTTTGGCCAAGGTGGAAGGCAATGCCGCTTATGCCAAAAAACATTGGAAAGTGTTGTCTACCTGGGTAGATTATCTAGTCGATAAAGGTCTTGACCCCGAAAATCAGTTGTGTACAGATGATTTTGCAGGCCATTTTGCGCATAATGCCAATTTATCCATTAAAGCTATTTTGGGTATTGCATCTTACGGTTATCTGGCCCAAATGCTTGGTGAAGAGGCTACGGCGAAAAAGTATTTGACCGAAGCAAAAGCAATGGCGATGAAATGGAAAAAGATGGCCGAAGATGGGGATCACTACAAGTTAACTTTTGATAAAAGTGGAACCTGGAGTCAAAAGTATAATATGGTCTGGGATAAATTGCTTAAGATGGATATTTTTGACCCTTCTATCCGTGAAACTGAAATTAAATACTATCTCAGCAAACAAAATAAATACGGACTTCCCCTGGACAATCGTCAGCCTTACACCAAAACCGATTGGATTATTTGGACGGCGACCATGGCAGATGATAAGCCCACCTTTGAGGCATTTTTGAAGCCAGTCTACCGTTTTATGAACGAAACAACCGATCGCGTTCCCATGTCGGATTGGACCTATACAGACCGTCCTAAGAGAGCTGGATTTAAATCAAGATCCGTTGTCGGGGGCTATTTTATCAAAATGTTGGAAGAGAAATTGGGAAAAGCAAAATAGCTTTCCCTATGATATAGAAAATAATATAAATAGAATAATAAGATGTTGAATGCAATGTTGTTCAGATATTGGATTGGCGGAGTTGCCGTACTGAACCTGTTGAGCTCCTGTGGAAGCGCTACAGGTTCAGTGAAGCCGTCGGGACAAATAACAAATGCTACGGCTCAGCATAAAACCTATAGCAATCCGGTTTTTGAGCCCATACTTGCTGATCCTACAGTCGTTAGAGACCCACAGCGCAAAATGTTCTATGCATACGGGACAGCCGACAATTGGGGCGACGGAAAGGGGCAACGTTTGGTGTCTATTCTACAATCGGCTGATCTTGCTCATTGGACTTGGATTGGTACGGCCTTCAGCTCAAAACCAGGTTGGAAAGCAGAAGGCGGAATCTGGGCCCCCGATGTAGTGCAGTTAAATGGTAAGTATCTCTTATATTATGCCTATTCCACATGGGGTGATCCCAATCCCGGCATCGGTGTAGCCCTAGCAGCTAGACCGGAAGGCCCCTTTATCGATCAAGGTAAACTTTTTGATAGCAAGGAGATCGATGTGCCTAATTCAATAGATCCTTATTTTTTTACTGAAAATGGGCAGAACTATCTATTCTGGGGCAGTTTTAGCGATGCGAATACGCAAGGCACTTATGGTGTTGAACTCGATAAAAATGGTACCGGTATACCTGATTTAAATGGGAAATTTAAAGTCGCTGCAGGAGATTTTGAAGCCGTTGTGATTCATAAACGAAAAGGGTACTATTACTTTATCGGATCCAAAGGCTCCTGTTGTGAAGGAGAAAAAAGCAGCTACCATGTTCTTGTGGGGCGCTCTCGTGATCTGAAAGGACCCTATGTGGATCAAGAAGGCCGCAACCTTACACAGCGGGGGAGTGGAACGCTGTTGTTAAAAGGAAATGATCAATTTGTGGGGACAGGTCACACTTCGCGCATTATTACAGACGACAAAGGAAAAGATTGGATACTCTATCATGGTATTGATCCAAAGCAGCCTCGTGTCGCTACGGGGGGAAATCGCCGGATGCTATTGTTGGATCAGATCGTCTGGGATAAGGACTGGCCAAAAATTGAAGGGACAACCAGCAGTGTTGTGCCACAACCAGCACCAACGTTTAATTTTAAATAGCTAGCAGTGGACCTCCAATTTTTGTTGGTCTTGATTTTCGCTGTCGATAAAAAATATGATACATCGAACGAAGAAACATTTTGAACTTCTTGACGCCATATTTTCATTTATTATTCATGTTGGGGAAAGGAGTTATCCATTTAGCTGGATTTGTATGAGCTATGTAGAACTCAATCACCCATCAAATAGGCAAATGGCTGTGATTATTGTTATTGGAATGCTGTTGTTGATTTTTTTATCTTTATTAGTCTTTACTGTTTAGATGAGCCTATTCGGAAATATTACGGTCGAAAGCTAAAGTAAATGACGATGAAGCCAGCTACTGATGAACTGGAATACCTCCATTTTGCAGTCTTCATTAAGAATTTCATGCCGCATGCCTGCATATAATTTAAGGGTTATATCGGCCTGCCCCTGTGCACTTAACTGTGCTACACTCTTTTCGACGCCTATGCCAAAATCTCCAATTGTATCATCTTGTCCGCTGATAAATACAATTGGTAGATTTTTTGGGATATTCTTGGTAGCCTCGATAGCTGTCGCTTGCAAAGAAAGGTCTAATACGGTATGAAACCCATTGTTGGTAAACAATCCCCCACAAAGTGGATCTTCCAAAAATGAAATACGGTTTGTCTTGCTTACGCTTAACCAATTGCTGTTATTTTGGTTAGGCTCGTTCTTAAATCGAGCATTATTACGTTTGTCAAAAATGCGATTGATCAATTTACTTCTTCCTTTAGGGGCAATACTATTGAGAAGAGTGAGTAAAAGGCGAAAGGCCATGGATCCTTTTTGACGTTGGCCTGTCCCCACGATAATGGCCCCCTTAAATTGCCGACCAATTTTTTGCAAAACACAACGTGTGACAAAGGATCCCATGGAATGCCCTAAAATAAATTGAGGCAGTTGCGGATAGGTTTCACGTAAGAAGTTACTCATTGTAATGGCGTCATCAATAAGTTGTTCTTTAGCCCCATGCTTTTTAAAATAACCCAATTGATCGACCTGTAGCGCCGTTTTTCCATGGCCCAATTGATCGTAGCTTAAAACCGCAAAATTCTGTGTAGTCAGATAACTGGCCAATTCTTCGTACCGACCACTATGTTCCTGCATGCCATGAACCAAGAGTAATGTTGCCACTATTTGATTGTCGTCGGGTACATACAGACGATAGAAAATTTTATGTTCAGGTTCAGTCGTTGCGCTGATTGTATAAAAATTGGAAACTACCTTGCTCATTATACCACTTTATTTTAAGTAAAGTAAGATAATTTTAGTGCATTTGCAAGTTTAACAATCTTCTTTCAGATGTTGTTCGGATGAAGCCGAAAGCCTTTCAGGGCAATTGATCAATAAAAATTAGCACGATTAATTTTTGTGGTTTGGGAATATTTTTTAGATTTGCATTAATTTAGAATTAATTTAAATAAAGTAGTTGGTCTATTTTAAACATGGGCTTGTCTGTATGCAGAAATTGTTGCAAACATCGAATTCGGAACGCATCCATGTTCTAAAAATATACGCGTTTACACATATTCTGATGAAACCAACACGATATATTCCGACCCATGTTATCGTATAATTAAAGCTCAATTTGCAGAATAATTGAGTAGGGAATGAATAGGTTATGTTGCTCCATCACCTTCAAAAGACAAATAAAAGAATGAAAAAGACACTTTTGGCAGCTTTATTATTCGCTGCATCTTATGCACAGGCGCAGACAAACTCGTTAATGAACGGCGAGTTCTGGAAGGGCAAACCTACATTGACCGTTGTTAAAGCAGAAATCAGCAAAGGAAATAGCCCTTCTCAGCCGAATGCGGCATCCTTTGATCCGGTCACTATGGCTATATTAAATGGTGCTCCGACTGATGTCGTCAAATTCATGATCGAACAAGAAGGGAATAGTGTAACCAAGAAGACACATCACAGCCGTAGTTATTTACACTGGGCAGCGTCAAGTGGAAATGCTGAACTGGTCGATTTTTTAATAGCGAAGGGATCTGATGTCAATTACCAAGATAGCCATGGTTACCCAATTGTCGCTTATGCAGCTTCAACAGGAAATACAAATACTGCTGTGTATGATGCCTTGTTTAAAGCAGGCGTGAATCCCAAACAGAAATATGAAGGTGGTGCAACATTGATGATGCTTGCAGCGTCTGCAGACAAGGACCTGGCATTGACGGATTATTTCATAAAAAAAGGATTATCTATTCAAGATAAAGATGAGTCGGGCCGTACGGTAACGGATTATGCTGCTAAACTTGGAAATACCGCGCTTATGGAGAAATTCATCGCCCGTGGTGTAAAGCCAACCAACAATGCGTTGTTTTTTGCGACTCAAGGTTCTAGACAAGCTTCTAACGGTTTGGCGGTTTATACCTATTTGGTTGAAAAGTTCAAATTGGATCCTAAGGCCGTAAATAAGGAAGGTGCTACGGTACTGCATGCTTTGGTTCGTAGGCCAGATATGGATGTGATCAATTATTTTTTGGATAGTGGGGTAGACGTCGCCAAAGCTGACAACGAGGGCAATACGGCACTTATGGTTGCAGCCAGCGGAAAAGATGCTAAATTGGTCGAGTTGCTGCTTACTAAAGCAAAAAATGTGAATGCTGTAAATGAAAAAGGGGAATCTGCATTGACTAAAGCAATAGCAAATGGGACTCCTGAAGTAGCTGCGGCATTGATTAAAAATGGAGCCGATACCAAGGTATTGGATAAGGAGGGCAATAACTTAGCGTTCTATTGGTTTAATTCTTACAAAGAATTGCCACAGGGGGGCAGACCAGGTGGTCAGGGAAATGTGTCACAAGGGGATGAGTTTAAAGAAAAATTAGCGATCCTTAAGACGAACGGATTGGACGTTATTGCTCCGCAAAAAAATGGTAGTACATTGTATCATTTGGCAGTAGCCAAAGAGAATGTGAAGCTTATCCAGAAAGCTAGCGAACTTGGAGTAGACATTAACGCACAAGATAAAGAAGGAACGACGGCACTACATAAGGCAGCTCTCCTAGCTAAAGACGATTCCATATTAAAAACATTGGTTTCGCTTGGTGCAAAAAAGGAATTGAAAACAGAATTCGATGAAACAGCTTATGACCTGGCGAAAGAGAACGATTTCTTAGCTAAGTCCAATGTGCAGCTTGACTTTTTGAAATAAGACAACATCGTATTCCAGTGGTATTTCTAATCATATCGATGAAATATCCCGATAAATAATAGAAATATTGGTAACGCTGAACGGACTAAGGATACCTTAAAATTAGATACAATTGAAGATGAATAACATATTTAAAACAACGATAGCCACTCTTTTATTTTCAATGGCAGCCCTAAGCTCTTTCGCACAGGCAGCTAAATATAAGTGCATGATCCAAATGAATGCCTACGAAGGTGAGAAAGCCTACGTCGTGATTTCACTGATTAATCCTAGTGGAGCTTACGAAAAAACACTCGCCGTATTGGGATCTGATAAACAATGGTATAATACCATCAAGGAATGGTACAAGTTCCAAAATAAGACCAAAGAGAAGCTAAATGCGGTGACGGGTGCGTCAGTTGGTGGCGGTGACCGTGCCATGCGTACATTGGATATTGACGAATCGAAGTTCAACAAAGGGTATAAACTCCGTTTTGAATCTGCTGTAGAGGAACAAAAATATCATACTGCCGATGTTGAAATCCCTTTAACAAAAGAAGCCATTACCGAAAAAGCGAATGGCAAGGGATACATCAAACTTGTCAAGTTAAATAAAATACAATAAAAGAGGGTTAAAAATGCTGGTATCTATTTGGAGGTATGCACATTTAGCCTTAGCTATTGTTTCTTCTGTCTTTTTACTTTTATTATCGATAACTGGCGTAATATTGGCCGTTGACGCTGTCAACGAAAAAATTCCACCTTATCGGGTTGAACATATTGAAACCTTAAACCTTGCGCAGTCCGTAACAGCCTTGCGCAAGGTTTATCCCGAAATCATAGCGATTTCGGTAGATCACAATCAATTTGTGAGTATTGATGCCATAGACGCTGATGGCAATACCGTGAAGGGTTATATTGATCCAAATACCGGGCGTCTGCTTGGTCCCCAATTGAATAAGTCCCAATTTATTCAATGGGTTACAGCTTTACACCGCTCGCTCTTTCTGAAAGTAACCGGCCGGGTGATTATTGGTGTGGTTTCATTTCTGTTGTTTCTTATTACTATTTCAGGAATTGTTCTGATTGTTAAGCGTCAACAGGGCGTTCGGCACTTCTTTGCCAAAATCAATCGGGACTTTTTTGCCCAGTATTTCCACGTTGTTTCAGGACGTTTATTTTTGATACCAATTTTGATATTGGCCCTAACTGGTACTTATTTATTCCTGGTACGTATTGAAATCTTAAAAAAGCCGAATCAAACCATTGAATATCCCAATAAGATGAAGGAAGATATCGAATTGGAGGTGGCAAAATTTTCAATATTCCAAAATACAAAACTTGTTGATTTGAAGACCTTGGAGTTTCCGTTTATGGAAGGCGATCCTGACGAATATTTTGTACTGAAGCTTCGCGATCGGGAATTGACCATTAATCAGTTGAATGGAAGCTTGCATAAAGAAGTCAAGTACCCCTTTACTGCATTGGCCGAAGAGTTGTCTTTAGACCTCCATACGGGTAAGACCAATATTATATGGGCGATTGTGCTGGGGCTTGCATCGTTGAATATCGTGTTCTTTATTTATACAGGGTTCGTCATTACATTCAAGCGCACGCGTACAAAGATCAAGAATAAATATAAACCTGAAGAAGCGGAGATTGTTATTCTTTTCGGAACGGAAAATGGAAGTACGCTGTTTTTCGCCAATCAGATCCATAAACAGCTCTTGGCGGATGGGCAAAAATCGTTGCTGCTCGGAATGAACCAATATCAATGCCTTCCAAAGGCAAAACACTTGCTTGTGTTTACTTCGACATACGGGCTAGGAACAGCACCCTCCAATGCACTTCAATTTGAACAAAAGCTCAATAGCCATCCACAAAAACAAGATGTACAATTTTCGGTTCTCGGCTTTGGTTCAAAAGCCTATCCCGATTTTTGTGCCTATGCGCGCGAAATTGATTGTTTATTAGAAAAACAAGGTTGGGCTTCGCGTTTAACAGACTTACATACCGTTAATGATAAGGATGTTGATGAACTTATTTCATGGATACATGACTGGTCTTCGCAGGCCACTATTGCATTAGCTTCTGCACCGGCTATTTATAGTGCTAAGGTCGTCGGATTGACGAAATTTAAGGTGGTAGCAAAGTCTGCTATTTCAGCGACTAACACGACCTTTACTTTAGTGCTGAAGCCTGTAAGTAAAATTAACATGCAATCGGGCGATTTATTGGCAATCTATCCCGCGCAAGATCAACGTGAACGTTTTTATTCGATCGGCTACAAAGATGGAATGGTGCAGCTCGTGGTGAAATTGTTTCCTGATGGATTTGGTTCTAGCTTCCTCTATCGATTGGAACCGAATCAAACCCTGCAGGCACGTGTCATGGTTAATCCAAGTTTTCATTTCCCGAAAGCAGCAAATGCAGTCGCTTTAATTGCGAATGGTACAGGGGTAGCACCCTTTCTTGGCATGATTTCAGAAAATGAAAGTAGGACGCCTTTGCGTCTGTATGCTGGTTTTCGCCATCGAAATGAAATGACTGCGCACTATGTGGATTTTGCTGATCAACAGCTGAAATTAGGGCAGCTGCAACAGCTTGAACTGGCTTTTTCGCGCGAGGAAAATCCACAATATGTCATGGATCTGATCCGTCGGGATGCGTTATATTTTGTTGAATTGCTGGATAAAGGAGGATATATATTGCTCTGTGGTGCATTGCGTATGCAGCATGATGTTGAGCATACTTTAAATGAACTTCTCCTGGCGCATGTCGGCAAAACTATTGCGGACTACAAAGAAAGTGGACAAATATTAACGGATTGTTATTAGTAAATTGGTGGGACAATGGTAAATCCCGTCACGAAGACTACTTTTTGTATAGATCGACTTTATAATACCTTTTTGGATCAATCTCATGAAGAACAATAAACAATGTGTCCTGCTTTTAATGCTCTGCTTTGTGTCCATTACTTCGGGGATTGCGCAGGTCTTGGTCAAGCGGCAGGTTACCCTTATGGGCTCTGTTTTTGAAATCAGCTTGGTAGATCGGGATAGCGCGATTGCAAACACGCATATCGATGAAGTCATCTCCGAAATTGATCGAATAGAAAACCTGATTTCAGAATGGCGTCCGCAAACCCAAATAGCAGCGGTGAACCGCAATGCAGGGATTAAGCCCGTTAAGGTGGATCGGGAAGTGTTTGAATTAACAAAGCGAGCGATCCAGTATGCTCAAAATTCAGGCGGAGCCTTTGATATTAGTATTGTTGCCTTGGATAAAGTTTGGGTATTTGATGGTAGTATGACCACGATGCCTACGGAAGATCTGGTTAAAAGGTCTGTCGCCAAGGTAGGCTATCAACACATCCTTCTTGACAGTGCATCTTCGACAATTTTTCTGGAGTTGCCCGGTATGAAGATCGGTTTCGGCTCGATTGGGAAGGGCTACGCTGCTGATCGTGGCAGGGACATAATGAAGGCAAAGGGAATTGAAGCAGGTATAGTTAATGCTTCCGGAGATCTTTCGGCTTGGGGAAGCCCACCCCGGGGGGATGTCTGGAAAGTGGGTGTAAACAATCCGTTCAAACCCCATCGAATGGTCAAAGTTCTTCATTTGAATGAAATGGCCGTAGCAACTTCAGGCAGCTATGAGAAATACGCGGAGATCAATGGGAAACGGTATTCACATATTATAAATCCAGTGACAGGTTATCCAGCTACGGGATTAACTTCAGTGACGATTTATGGACCTTCCGCCGAGATTGCAAATGCCCTCAGTACCTCAATCATGGTACTTGGTGAGAAAGAAGGAAAAAAATTAATTCAGCGTTTCCCTGCATACCGTTATATTTTTATTACCGATAAAGGTAAAGTCATTCAGCAGCGGTGGAAGTAATAGACCACACAGCATCATTTTTTTTCTGAAAGTGTCTGATCTTATTGGCCAGAAAGAACCTTCAGTTTGCTTTCATTGCTGTTGGTGTCTGCGAAGTTATGAAGGTTTTGTTTTATTCCTGATAAAGTAGGTTGAATGCATCAGCTATTAGCTGATTATCTCGTATCTTTATCCTAACAAAGCGTATACGAAAGAAGACGGTAGAGAACGTGTGCTTATTGGTCAGAAAGTGGAAGTCAGCAAGAAGAAAGATTCATGAAAATAATTTAAAGTAAAAGTTTGACTAGTTCGTCTATGCTGCTATGGACATTGCATACCAAAATCATATGGCAGAAAAAAATTCCAGATCATTTACGGATATCGTTAAGACTTATGGAAGTCAGCTGCTACGTTTTGTTAAGGGAAGGGTAAAGAAAACGGAGGATGCAGAAGATATCTTACAGGAAGTCTGGTATCAATTTAGCCGTTTGACCAATATGGACGAATTGGAGAATGCGGGAGCATGGCTCTATGCTGTCACACGAAATAAGATTACAGACAGCTACCGGAAAAAGAAAAGTGAATCGCTTGATGAGCTTATAGCGGGTGACGAGGATAGCGAAAGTACGTTTCCTATTCGTCAGCTCCTTTTAGCTGACGACTCAAATAATCCTGAGCTAAAATTATTTAAGGATATCTTTTGGGATGAGCTGATGAAAGCATTGGAGGAATTGCCGGAAAAACAACGTCGGGTTTTTGTGCTCAATGAACTGGAAGAGAAAACTCTTCAGGAAATTGCAGTCATGGAAAATGAGAACCTAAAGACGATTATCAGCCGAAAAGGGTATGCAGTGAAGCACCTGAGAATACGGTTGCGAAGTTTGTATGAAGAATTAAAATTTTAAAAGGATTAAGCTATGAATGGAAGAATGAAAAGACAGCGGAAGGGTAAATTCGCTTTTATGGTTGTCGCTATCATCGTTGGTGTTTTTTTGTTGGTAGCATTACTACAATATTTGTGGAATACATTAATGGTTGATATTTTCAATCTGAAAGCAATTACCTATTGGCAGGCGCTGGGACTCTTTGTCTTGTCGAAAATCTTGTTCGGCAGGGGCTTCGGTAAGCCGGGAGGTGGCCGATTCCGACGGGATTTTCCGCGTCAGATGGAAAAAGGAGAAGATCTTTCCGACGAGGAAAGAGAACGTTTGCGCGAAGAATGGAGGCGTCGTTTTGGAGGACGATGCGGGTTCTGAAAAAAAGAATAAAAATTTTAAAGTAAAAACTGTTGTTGGGCGTCTTCTTCTATAAAGGCGCCTTTTTTTATGCCGATATCCTGATGGTAAACAAGTAACAGAACGCGAGGATCTGTCAGCAGGGATGTTGGATAAAACAAATAGTTAATTACAACATACAAATGATCTAGGAAAATTCTATGTGCAATGTGCTGAAAATAGATATAATCCGCAATCATTTTTAAAAAAATGTATTCAAATGAAAAATAAACTTCGATTTATATTGCCACGCCTCATTGTGCTTACGGCAATAGCAGGATTAGCAACATTGATTATTGGGACGATCTTTAAACTCTTGTTGTTTGGGACAGTTCTCTTTGGTATAGGAAGCTTTGCCGCGGCAAGAATGCGTAGAAGAGATAGACAAGCATTCAGAATGGATAGGGCTCCGGTATATCCGAACGTTCACCGTCATTATAACACAGTGGTCGCTATTGTTCCATTACAAGGGCAAAAACGTGCTAAGAAAGCAACAATAGTTCCAGTTTACTAAGGTTAAAAATTGCAAGACGAGGAAATTCATCCCACATCAGTTTACACGTATTATTCAATATTAAAAATTAAAGACATGTTTAAAAGAAATCATTATACCAGCGAATATTCAAATCATAATAAATTTTGCGGACAACATTTCAAAGACCGCTTTGAAAAATTCCAACAACAGTTTTTTGATGGTGAAGCCGGGCACAATGCTGGCGTACAGCAAGCTGTTCCTGTAAATATTGCCGAAAATCAAGAGTTCTATGAAGTGCAGCTTTTTGCCGCTGGACGTAAGAAAGAACAATTCCAAGTCAGCATAAATGACGGGATACTGAAGATTTCATGTACAGAAAACACCCAGGACAATGCCATAGATTATATCTATAAAGAGCAGGATGGATTGGCATTTGAACGTGAATTCCAATTAAATGAACAAGTACTTACAGATAATGTGCATGCAAGTTTCGAGGATGGGGTATTGACGGTTATCCTTCCAAAAGATCTTGAAAAAGTAAAACGGCCACAAGAGGTTGTTATTGATTAGTAAAAACCAGTTTTGATCTGGGCGCACATCAAGGCTGCTGATGTGCGTAGCCTTAAATCAGCGTAAGAGCTGATGTTGAAAAAGGACAGCATCGAATTTTGCTGTCCTTTTTTTGTCTCTTAATTTACCACCAACCGGTGCCCAAAAGCAGTGAACAGTAAACGAATTTCGAATTGCTGTTTGGCGCTATGGTCCTTATATCCGTACTACTTTTCTAAGTATTCCCGGAATTTGTCTCGATTGTTGACGAGTGCCATAATTGCTCAATAAGGGCCTAGATCAAGATAATTTCAAAACGGAAACAAACTAATACCAGATTGTAGGTAACAACAATTTTTAATCATTTTTTAAACAGTACTCAGTCATTGTTTATTCAGTCTACACTGAACGATCACTGAGCAATCACTGAACGAGCACTGAACGAGCACTGAATAAACACTGTCGAAAGGCATAACATGATACCTGCCAGGTATTCGCTTGATTGAAAGGTATAAAGGTTAGGGATTTGGAGTTTACGCAGCTATAGATCAGCTAGGGCTATAAGATGTTTACAATATCCCTAGTTGGTTTGTCTGCGCTAAATTTGCTTACGCCTGTGCTGGTGAGGCTTGGCTTTATTGTCGCTCGTATGGCACTGTGTGAAGTTTATTTAGATGTTATGTTGTGAAAGCTACTCCGTTCTTTTAAGTTTTTTATTGAGTTGTTCTTTGCCAAATCGCCAAAAGAAATAGAATAGGCCTATAACAACTATAATTGCCATAAAGGGCACAAATATGGCGAGTATGGTCAAAATGGTTGAACCGATGGTTTCCATGGTCGAGATCATAAAATTGCCAAAACCTGCCGTTCCAACAGACGAGACTGCCCGGGTGCCAGCTAGCGCTGTGCTAATGGTCGCCGCGGTACCGCCACCAGCGATGATTGCCATGGCCCAGCGGAAAAAGGGTGAAATATCTGCAAACTGTATGGCAAAAAGTAAGGTGCCTGCTATCGTCGCGAGAGGAATTGAAAGGCTGTCCAATATATTGTCAATAAAAGGAATGTAATATCCCGCTATTTCTAGGATCATGGCTAGGCTTGTAGCTGCCAAAACAATAGGTGAGCCCGCCCAGGCCAATTCATTGCCAACCTGGAACAATTCAAGCCGACAGCCAAGGCTCAATAAGAATAGCGGCATGAAAACCCGGAAGCCGGTAGCAGCAGCCAGACTCAAGCCTATAAAAGCACTTACCAAAAATGTGGATAGCTCATTCATGGTCAATATTTTTGATACAACCTAATTATAGAATAGTAAAAGAATCGCTTTTGTTTTTCAGACTTCCAAAAATCGTCATATTCTAGCTGCTCATTAAAAGATGATTTTTAGTATTTTATATAATTATATATTGTGTATATAGATTTTGATTATAGTGTATCGAATCATTCGATGTACAAGTGGGATCTCATTTGTGTAATTTTATGAAAGTGGGAGTCAAACAATTTGATCACTTAAGATATTATATAAATAAACTTTCTTTTCATATGGACAACAACGAAAAAGACATTAGCAAATGCCCATTTCATAATGGTACGATGCGCAACGCCGTTGCGGGAGGGGGAACTCAAAATCAGGACTGGTGGCCAGATAGACTTCGTGTAGATCTGTTGAGACAACACGCAAGCAAGTCAAATCCGATGGACGAGGGCTTTGATTATGCGGAAGCATTTAAACAATTGGATTTAGAAGCCGTAAAAAGAGATTTGCATGCCTTGATGACCGATTCGCAGGACTGGTGGCCTGCTGACTTTGGACATTATGGACCATTATTCATCCGGATGGCTTGGCATAGTGCAGGAACCTATCGGGTAAGCGATGGTCGAGGCGGAGCTGGGTCTGGGCAACAACGTTTTGCACCACTGAATAGCTGGCCTGATAATGTGAGTTTGGACAAAGCGCGTCGCCTGTTGTGGCCTATCAAACAAAAATATGGTAAAAATATCTCCTGGGCAGATTTATTGATTTTAACAGGTAATGTTGCTTTAGAGTCTATGGGCTTCAAGACTTTTGGTTATTCTGGTGGACGTGTGGATGCTTTTGAACCTGAATTGGATGTCTATTGGGGTTCTGAAAAAACATGGTTGGGTGGTGATGTACGCTATGCTCATGGTTCAGAAGGCGTAGTGGAATCACACGGTGTATTATCTGCCGATGATGATGCGGATGGTAAACAACATTCGCGCAATCTTGAAAAACCGTTGGCAGCGGTACAGATGGGATTGATTTATGTTAATCCGGAAGGACCAGACGGAAATCCAGATCCTATCGCTGCAGCAAAAGATATACGGGATACTTTTGGTCGGATGGCGATGGACGATGAGGAAACTGTCGCTTTGATTGCTGGAGGGCATACGTTTGGAAAAACACACGGAGCAGGACCTGCCGACAATGTCGGAAAAGAACCTGAAGCAGCCGGCATTGAACAACAAGGGCTTGGTTGGAAAAGTACCTATGGCAGTGGAGTAGGAGCAGATGCGATCACGAGTGGCTTGGAGGTTATTTGGACACAGAAACCGACAGAATGGACCAATCTCTTTTTTAAAAATCTCTTCGAAAATGAATGGGAGTTAACAAAGAGTCCTGCAGGAGCGCATCAATGGGTAGCCAAAGGAGCTGATTCGACTATTCCAGATCCTTTTGATCCAACTAAAAAACGTAGGCCAACGATGCTGACGACAGATTTGTCCTTGCGTTTTGATCCAATTTATGAAAAGATCTCGCGTAAATTTTACGAAGATCAAGACGCATTTGCTGATGCATTCGCTCGCGCCTGGTTTAAATTGACGCACCGTGATTTGGGACCACGAGAGCGTTATTTAGGTGCCGAAGTTCCTGCTGAGGAATTATTGTGGCAAGATCCTATTCCTGCTGTCGATCATGTTTTGGTCGATGCTGATGATATTAACACATTGAAATCTGCCCTATTGAACGCGGGGCTCAGCACTGCAGAGCTCGTAACGACCGCTTGGGCTTCAGCTTCTACTTTCCGTGGATCTGACAAGAGAGGTGGTGCAAACGGTGCGCGGATACGGTTGGCTCCGCAGCGTTATTGGCAAGTCAATAATCCAGCACAATTGCAAAAAGTTCTTACGGCGCTTGAGCAAATTCAACAGGACTTTAATGGAAAGCAACAGGGCGGAAAGAAGATCTCATTGGCTGACTTAATTGTCTTGGGTGGTGTTGCTGCGATAGAGCAGGCCGCTCGTGCAGCTGGACATGCTGTCAACGTACCGTTCCATCCGGGGCGTATGGATGCATCACAGGAACAGACTGATGTAGAATCCATGGGCTATCTTGAGCCAATTGCGGATGGATTTAGAAATTACCGTAAAGGTGCTTATACCGTGTCTACGGAATCATTATTGATCGACAAAGCACAATCACTCACGCTATCTGTTCCGGAATTAACGGTATTGATCGGCGGACTTCGTGTTCTTCAGGCAAATTTTGATGGTTCTGCATTAGGAGTGATGACAGATCGGCCAGGCCAATTGACGAATGACTTTTTTGTCAATCTATTGGATATGGGAACAGCTTGGAAAGCCATCTCTCCGGACCGGGAAGTTTTTGAAGGATCAGATCGTAAATCTGGTGTTAAAAAATGGGAAGCCGGACGTGCAGATCTTGTTTTTGGTTCCAACGCTGAACTGAGAGCTGTTGCTGAAATATATGGCAGTGCCGATGCAAAAGATAAATTCGTACAAGATTTTGTGAAGGCATGGACTAAAGTGATGGAGTTAGACCGTTTTGATCTGCATCGCTAATTGTTAAGAATATCAGTTTTTCAAGAAGCCAGGTCCGACGCGAACCTGGCTTCTTGTTATTTTAAATTTATCCAGATAACCCTGAAATTAACCTTTTGCTCCGACGCTAAGATTGGTTCAGATTTTTTACGATGTACATGACCAATATTTATCGCTATGGTCCCACGACATGAACCAATTTACTTAATGACAATAGCAGCCAAAAAAGAACCAATTTTTGCCTCTAATATCATTTTAATCTCACCTTAACCAAATTTTAATTTAATATATGAAGAATTATGGAATTTTCTTTGGGTGTTTCCTATTTTGTGAAATAAAATTCAAGATTTGTGCTACTTTTTCTTCTTTGATCGGTAGTAACTTTGTAATGGTTTCAAAGGAATCTTTGATACTTTATTAGGTTAAAGCTATGTGGAAGCACTTTATTTTTCTATTTGCAGCACTGTTGTTATCATTTAAGAATTTAAATGACAACAGTCTTGTACTGAAAAGTGATAGTGTCGAATCCCCGCTTTTATCCTCAAAAAAATCGTCAAAACATGCGGACCATACACGCATCGTCCATTTTCATAAAGATCATAGTCAATTCTGTTCGCTTTACCCATCGCTTCAATCCATTGTTGCTGAAATGGACGTGGAAGTGGCACAAGATTGGTTGATGGATCGCTGGTTGGTTACGGTTGATTTGCTTTGGCATGAACTTCTGCCATCCCCACAACAGAAAGATTATCGGTATGAACATACCCTTGATCTAGAGCATATACCCATCGCTCGATTTTTGCTGTTTGAGCAAATCAAAATTCCATGCTAAAGCATATGCTTTTCTTCACATCATAGAAGCAAAGAAAGCTGTCATTTCTTTTCTAAATTTATTTATTTCTTAAAATATACCAATGCACGAGCTAAGTATAGTAAAGGATATTTTTGATACGTTGACCTCGCATTATGAGGCTAGGGTAGATGATATTCAAAAAATTCAAGTTACAGCAGGGTTGTTATCCAACGTCCAGCCTGTATTGATCCAAAATGCATTTGATGCTTTTATTGCCGAAAATACGCAATACCAAGATATGGAAATGGAAGTCGTTGTAAACGATATTATTGCATATTGTGAACATTGTCAGAAAAACTTCCCGGTTCATTTTCATCGATTTGTATGTGATTGCGGACAAGCTTCTAGTACAATTGTTCAAGGGAATGAACTCTATATATCAAAAGTAATTTTTAAACAAGACTAAAATCGTTTATCATGTCAGACAATACTTCAAATCCTAAAAGTTTAGGTAACCGTGTAGGTTCGGTTCAATGTGAAAATACAACGCTACATTTATTAAAAGCAAATGATTTTGTCGCAAAAGCCATCCGCGATAGACTGAAAGACGTTTGTGTGATCAATGTATGTTCTTCTCCGGGTTCGGGTAAAACCACCTTGATGCAAGAAACGGGAAAACGTTTGGCCAAAGATCTGAATATTGCTGTTTTGGTGGGTGATCCAGAAACCGAACGTGATGCGGTTCGTATGCGTGAGGTAGGCATTAATGCATTGCAGATTGTCACTGGCGGAATGTGTCATATTGAGGCACAGATGATCTTACAAGCCTTGGATCATATCAATATCGAAGGAATAGACTTGTTGTTTATTGAGAACGTCGGGAATTTATTGTGTCCATCAGCATTTGATTTGGGGGAAGATTACCGCGTGACTTTATTGGCGACCACAGAAGGGGACGATAAACCGAAAAAATATCCACGTATGTTTTTAACAAGCGAATTGATGTTGGTTTCCAAAGCTGATTTATTGCCATATGTACCTTTCTCGGTAGATGCGGTAACGAAAGATGCGCGCGAAGTAAACCCCAATTTGGAAGTTATTACAATCAGCACATTAAATGGTGACGGTCTTGATACCTGGTGTGATTGGTTGAAAGAAAGAGTTCAGGCGAAAAAAGATCAATATAAGGCGCTTGAAGTAAAATAACGGCCAACTGATAAAATGAGTGGTATAACAATGATCCGCACTTCATTGTTATACTGTATATGTTGCCATGTTATTTGTGTTTAGAAGAAATAGATTTGACGGAGAACAAAGCTGTATCAGTGCCGTTAACGAAATGAAGAAGATAGGTTTACAATATGAATGAGCTACCTGTACCAATAGATAAGATTGTAGCAAAGCATGAGTTTGCTTTTAGTGAAGTCGATCAAGTGTATCTTGAATGGTATGAAGTCCACAAAAGACGCCTAACACGCAATACAACGGGCGGAAAGACAATTTTTATGCAATTGGAGCAAGGTGTGGAATGGCATCATGGCGATGCTTTATTTCATCAGGAAACGCTACAGGCAATCCTGGTTGTCAAGCCTACGTTGACCATAAGATTCAATCCAATAGACTTGGTGCAGCTTGCAGATTTTGGTTATTTTATCGGAAACAGACATCTGCCCATATTCAACGTAACAGATGCCCAATCGCTTCGTCTCCCTTACGATGGACGGCTCTATGAGCAGGTCCTGGCAAAGTATGGAACCTCGATTCAATTGGAGGAAGCCTTACTGTTATCCGAGAATTTGATTCGACTTGAGGCGAGAAATAAAAAGAAAGCAGATTTAAGCGGAACAGATGAACATGTTGATCCGCGTAAGCAAGTCCTAAAAAATAATTAGATGAAAGTGAATCGTATTATACCTGTATTGCTTTTGGCATGTTTGTGTTTAGTGAGCGCCTGCCAAAATCGGCAAGCAGGTACGGTCAGCAATCAAGTGAAAGCTGTCGACAGCCGTGGAAAAGAAGTGGTATTAGCGCATACGGCACAGCGTGTGGTTGTATTATTTCCGTCCCTTGTTGATGAAGTCTACATGTTGGGTGCTGAAAATAGCCTTGTTGGTATTCCTGAACAGGTTTATCAGGTCGAAGATACCTATAACTTTTTGTCCAAATTGGATGATAGGATCGCAAAAAAAACACTGGCGACACCTACTTTCGCAGGCCAGGCAAATAATGTGGAAAGCATAGTGAGCTTAAAACCTGACCTTGTTTTGACGTTCAATACCGATCAGGATAATATTTCCCAACTAGAAGATCTTGGAATTCCCGTGTTCACTTTTTCTTCGCAGGATGAAAAAAGTATTTTTAATGAACTGACAGGGATGGGAGCATTACTCGGAAAGAAAGCGCGAGCGGAAGAAATTGTTCAGTTTGTTTCGGCGGAGATCAAAAAAATGACTGCTCCCAAGGATCAAGTACAGAAGAAGGTTTATTACGCTTGGTCTAAAGGTCGGGTACTTTCGACATCCGGTCGTGGTAGTTTGATTGATATGGCGATCCGCCTTTCGGGCGCAGCTAACGCCTGTCCGTTGGAAATGGAAGCCCCAAATGTCGGCGCAGAGACAATTTATAAATGGAATCCGGATCTCATTATTCTTTGGAATTCTACATTGGCAGACGTCTATAACTTAAAGGAACTCGCGGCCTTACCGGCAGTGCGAAATAAACAGGTATTTGTGATGTCACCGTCGTTTCCATTCGACCCACATACCGTCAAATTTATGCTTTTTGCCAAACAGATAAGGCATTGGTGTTTTTCGGATTATACGAAACAGCAACTTGACCAGGATATGGCTATCGCTTTTGAAAAACTTTACGGTAAAGCAGGACTACTTCAATGATGCATCAATTAAAAAAGCTGTTATTGCTCGTTGTTCTACCATTGTTGGTTTTATTGTTTTCCCTATTAGTAGGCTCAAGCCAGAACATTGGTTTTGTTGAGCTCTGCCAACGCATTGGATCGGAAGTGGGGGGATATTTAGGTCACCCTACTGCGGTATGGAAGGATAATATGGATACCATATTGTGGCAGGTACGTTTACCACGGATTCTGCTGACCTTTATGGTCGGAGCTGCTCTAGCGTCTTCTGGCGGAATCTTGCAGGCCATTTTTAGGAATCCAATCGTTGATCCCTTTACATTGGGTATTTCTTCGGGATCTGCTTTTGGGGCTGCATTGGCTATGTTGTTTCCGCTATTGCCGGTCAATATATCCGCATTTTTGTTTGGTGTATGTGCTGTGGGGTTGACTTATTTTGTTTCAAATGCTGGTTTGAAAACCTCGATTATTGGGATGGTATTGGCAGGAATGGTTATTTCCGGTGTATTTACAGCCATGTTAACCTTGTTGCAATACATCAGTGATCCCTATAAATTACAAGCTATTGTACAATGGACAATGGGGAATCTGCATACGGCCTCCTGGTCGAAAGTACAGCATGCTTTTCTGCCGATAACAATAGGATTGGCTATCCTGATTCTGTTTCGTTGGAAGCTGAATCTTTTAGCCTTGGGCGATCAAGAAGCCATTGCTGTTGGCGTCAATCCGAAACTGTTGAAACTGGGATTTATTGCTGTAGCTACACTAATTACAGCATCAGCCGTTGCAGCTGTAGGGGTAATAAGTCTATTTGGATTAATTGTTCCACATATCAGCCGGATGATCTTTGGCCCCAATAACAATATTGTTGTGTGGGCAAATATCAGTATTGGTGGTACTTTTCTTCTACTGATCGATGATTTTTCGAGGGCGGTCATGCCATTTGAAATTCCGATCGGTGTATTTACAATGATTATTGGCGCTCCCTTGTTTATTTACCTGATGCGTCGTAATGAAATCAACTGGAATTCATGAGTAATTCGATTCATATCAACAACCTTTCTTTTGCCTACGGCAAGGATATCATTTTAAATGATGTAACCATGTCTTTCCCAAAAGGAAAGCTTTCTGTTATTCTCGGTCGGAATGGAAGTGGTAAATCCACGCTATTTAATATTATTGCAGGGCTGGAAAAAAAATATGATGGATCGGTTCTTATTAATGAAACGGAGCGTCGCGATTGGAAGGTTGGTCGAGCTAATTCATTGAAATTGGGTTTTCTGAACCAGTTCCATCAGACTACATTTCCTTTTAGCGTTGTTGATGTTATTCTGACGGGACGAGCTTCATTTTCTCGTTTTTCACCAAGTAAAGAAGACTTCGAGGCAGTAGAACAGATCTTGGATAAATTTAACCTCACACACTTAAAGGACAAACCCTATACGTCGTTGTCTGGAGGGGAGCGACAATTGGTGTTACTATGTCGGGTATTGGTACAGCAACCTGATTTATTATTGCTTGATGAGCCTACGAATCATTTGGATCTGAAATATCAGATTGCGGTGCTGCAGACCGCCAAGGAGCTGGTCAAGGAAGGAACAACCGTGTTATGTGTAATGCACGACCCTAATATGGCGTTTCTTTTTGGTGATCATTTTTATCTGATGAAAGACAATAGGCTTGTGGACCTCCACGGTCTGAATCGGGAACAAGTAAGAAATTTATTGGAACAGACCTATCAACTTCCATTGATTAGTTTGGAGAATCAAAAGAAATGGATGTTTGTTCCGAGGCTGAGTGGCGCTGCGGCATTTGAACCTATGGTGGAGGCACAACATAGTCCAGCAACGGTCACTGAGATGAATACCCTCTGATGAAGTGCTGGAGTAAGCGCCTTTGTAAAAACATCATGGATTGTAGGTAAGATGCCCAGTTTACGGGGCGATTATTTTAAAATAGCGATAACACTATGAATATATTTAAAGACAGTGGCCATATATTGATTGAAAATAAACGGATGAGTAAGCGATCTCTTCCCGCTCAACCTCAGTTGAAAAATATAACCATATCTCGTGTTGAAGAGGAGGATATTGATGTCGTATTACCTTATGTCATTGAATTTCGGAAACAGTTGTTCCCCATGTTGGATTCAAATAAGCTTCCTAAGGATCTACTCGCATTTTCAGCCGTATATCTTGAGGCTGAAGCTGCTGCATTCTTGCAGGCAAAAGATCATCGGGGTAATTTGATCGGCGTCGTTGGTATGTCGGCTTATGATTACCGTTTTCCGCATTTGGATATAGATAGAAGGAAAACGGTAGAAGTTGCCCGGCTTTTTGTGGATCCGAGTTACCGTAGGTCCGGTTTAGGAACAGCCTTATTCAAGGGCTTGGTCGCTGTAGCTAAGGAGAAAAGTATTGAAAGGCTTTATTTACATACTCACCCATTCTTGACAGGAGCCTATGAGTTTTGGGGAAAACAGGGCTTTCAATTAAAGGACTTTTGTAATGAATCGAATTTTCCAACGATTCACATGGAATTATTCATTGATCGTATTGCTTAACGTCAAATTGGGGAAGCCAAAATATATATAAATTATTCGAATGAACAACGTAATGAAAGCGCTAGCTTTCGCTTTATTGACAAGTGCTTCCGTACCGGGAGCTGTATATGCACAACAAGGTGTAGCATTATTTGGAAAAATTCAGGATGAAAGCGGTGATCCCATCGCTGGGGTTACACTGACCTTAGTCGGTGGACAACAACAGACAAGTTCTAATGCTCAGGGCGAATTTAGTTTTACCGGAATAATTTCTTTTCCTGTACAGTTACGTGCAGATGCAATTGGTTATAAGCCTGTATTGCTGGATTTGAACGCGGCTAGCTGGAATGCAAAAAAAGGAGTTCGATTACTGATGGTAGCCGGTGATAATACCTTGGATGAGGTATTGGTAACAGGTAGACGCAACAATTCCTATTTGACAAATGACATGGAGTTGGGCGGAAAATTTGCTGGAAAATTAAAAGATCTTCCACAATCTGTTGCTGTTTTAAGTAAGGAATTTATAGAGGATAAGCAGGCATTCACTACTGGGGCATTGGTTCAGGATTTGGCTGGTGTGACCGAAGCATCTTCCTATGATGATGTTGTCATTCGTGGCTTTAAAAGCGGTTATGAAACGGGTGTACGGCTTGTCAATGGCTTACGCTCGGGGTATGGTTATGGTAACAGTTATTATAACTCTCCCTTAACAATCAATCTTGAAAATATCGAGGTTTTGAAAGGGCCAGGAGCATCCTTGTTTGGAGATATCGTACCGGGTGGTACGATTAATATGACGACCAAGAAGCCTTTGGAAGATTTTAGAGGGCATGTGAATTTTTCAGGTGGTAGTTTTGAAACGATGCGAACAACTGTGGATCTCGGTGGACCTCTGGACAGTGCCAAACGTATTTTATATCGTTTTAATGCGGGTTACGAAGATACAAAGACTTTCCGAGATGTAAATCGCCAGAAACGAATCATGGTGGCTCCTTCGTTCACCTTTAAACCAGCTGAGGGCACGGTGGTGGATATTGATATGGTGTATAATCAGTTCAACGGTTATCTTGATCGGGGAATGGGTATTAAGGAAAATAACTTTTATGCTTTGCCAAGATCATTTACGTTGAGCCAGCCTTCCGATTTTTATAATTCCAAGACTTTTTCGTTAAGCGGCCGATTGTCTCAGCGTCTGGCAGAACATGTTAGCTTGAATCTGAGCTACATGAAATCCATCTATCAGGAGGATGTCAACGAACATCGGACAATGAACACCTTTGCTGATGCGCCACATAATACCATTATGAATATGCGTTTTTTTGATCGTCATGGACGTGACTATACAGATAATGTTGTGGGTTATGTTAAGTGGGATCTTTTGGGTGATCGGGTTGATCATCATTTAGTTGCGGGAGTTGATTTTGCACAGTATCGGGGCGACAAAGAAAATCAATTGCGGGAGGCGCGGCAGCAAACTGTAGATGGCAAAGTTGTCCCGTTGACTTTTGACTTGAACAATCCCACTTATACAACGCATGACCTGACTAATTATGTGTGGCGCACGGGAGTCGCTTATCCTTTTTTAAGCCCTTATAAAACAACAGGTAAATATATTCAGGATCAAATCAGCATTGACGACCGATTGAAACTTATTGTAGGTCTACGTCATGAACACTATTCTTCTGAAACACTTGATGGACAAAATCGTTTTCATGCGACACAAAATGCCTTATTACCGCGTTTTGGTGTGACCTATGGAATCAATAAGCAGATTAATTATTTTGCAAGTTATTCGCAGGGCTTTGTGCCTGTGGGTGCCAATTTTATTCAGAACTATAAAGATTACGGAGCTGATAAACCCTTTGATGCCGAGCGGAGTTTCCAGGTGGAAACGGGGATGAAGGCCGGTTTTTTTAAAGAGCAATTGCAAGTTGATCTTTCCTTATTCCGAATTGAACGACGGAATATGCTCATTGCCACAGGGGCTATCAATGATTCAGGGCTGCCGGAGTATAGACAATCTGGCAAAGCGTTATCCCAGGGGGTCGAATTCGATGTCCGTGGGCAGTTGACACGTGAGTTCCAGATTATGGCCAATTATACCTATAACGATACGGAGGTAAAATCTTCCTCTGTTCCTTCTGAAATAGGGCAGTCCCTGCCGGGAGCACCCAAAAATATGGCGAGTGCCTGGTTGAAATATGTGTTTTCAACTAGTACATTAAAAGGTTTGGGTTTTGGCGCCGGTGTTTACTATGTAGATCGTAAAAGGATGGATAACAGTATCGGAAAGGATAGCGAAGGAAATGCACTTTGGGGACAATGGCCTTCGTATACCACTGTAAATGCTGCTGCATATTACCACATTGGTGCGATGAAAATGGCGTTAAATCTGAACAATGTATTCGATCAATATTACTTTTTAGGTGGTTTTGACTACACACGGGCCTTTGCTGGTGCACCGCGAAATGTCATGGTATCAGTGGGTTACTCTTTTTAATGCTGAAATAGTAATCTATAGCCGCCATAGCGGGCTTTTTCAACAAATTTGGACTATTTAATTCAAGATTTGTGCTAGTCAAGTAGCCCGCTTTGGTTGTAAATTTGAACAACAAATAATAGTATTGTGAACACAAGAATGAGGTATAGTTTAGTCTTTTTAGTTTTTCTTTTGAGCACCCTGCTCATGAAAGGAATAGCTATGCCATCGCATTCTACTGTTCAGCATTTACCCCTCGTCCGCCTAAGTCTGTCGACACTTCAAGCTCATCTAGAAAAAGGTTCAGGAAATACCGAGCGGGAAAACTTGGTTGCTGCGGTTAAAGATCATGATTTCTATGATATTACTGAGCAGATGGACCTCAAGGATGAATGGAGCAAGCTGCTCTATTGGGGGGTGCTTTCAATTTGTCTTTTTGTATTCTGCTATCCTGTATGTCTCAAAATTCAGAATAACAGAAGGCCTTACATGGATCGACTGATCCTTCCGCCAAAATATATTCTTTTCCAAAGTTTAAAGATCCCGTTTCTGGGATAAAAATTTCCATTTCTTACAAGGGTTGAGAAGAGACAGACCTTGCACTGCATAAGGGTGTAATCTGTCCTTTTAATCACGATTTTGAACGATTTTTTTAAGTCGTATGACCTTGTCGTGACCTGTACCCACCGTGACTTGTTTTTAATTCGAATAACAACAATTTAAATAAATTTATATGCATTTATTACCTAGAGAGACAGAGAAGCTATTGCTTCATCTTGCCGGCGAACTAGCGAAAAAACGTAAAGCTAGAGGACTTAAATTAAACTATCCGGAGTCTATTGCATTGATCAGTAGTGAACTATTGGAAGCCGCTCGTGACGGACGTACTGTCGCCGATTTAATGCAGTATGGTGCAACATTGTTGACACGTGAAGATGTTATGGAAGGTGTGCCCGAAATGATTCATGATGTACAGATAGAAGCTACATTTCCAGATGGTACAAAACTGGTTACTGTTCATAACCCGATTCGCTAATTGTTAAAAATATAATCTATGATCCCAGGAGAATTTTTTATTGCAGATGGCTATGTGATCTGCAATGAAGGTAGAGAAGTTACTACAATAGAAGTTACCAACACTGGTGACAGACCAATTCAGGTAGGCTCACATTTTCACTTTTTCGAAGTGAATAAAATGATGGAATTTGATCGTGAGAAAGCTTTTGGTAAACGATTGAACATTATTGCCAGCACAGCAGTACGGTTTGAACCCGGTGAGACAAAAGAGATTGAGTTGGTACCGTATGCAGGTGGCCGAAATATCTATGGTCACAACGATTTGGTGAATGGTAATACCGAAACTGAGGTTGCGAAAGCAAATGCGCTGAAAAAAGTAAAAGAACAAGGCTTTAAAAATAAAGTATCATGAGTTTGAAAGTAAAAAAAATCAATTATAGCGCCATTTTTGGCCCTACAACAGGAGATAAAGTTCGTTTAGGAGATACCGATATCATTGTTGAGGTGGAGAAAGACTATGCTCATTATGGTGATGAAGCTAAGTTTGGCGGTGGTAAAACTGTACGTGACGGGATGTGTCAGTCTTCCATTCAGAAGCGTGATGAAGGAACATTAGATTTGGTCATCACCGGTGCCATTGTGATTGACCATTGGGGAATAGTAAAAGGTGATATCGGTATCAAAGATGGTAAGATTGTCGGTGTGGGGCGCGCAGGGAACCCTGATACCATGGACAATATTACACCCAACATGATTATTGGCGCATCTACAGAGGTACATGGTGGTGCTGGATATATTGTTACACCAGGAGGTATTGATACACACATCCATTACATCAGCCCTACACAGATTGAGACCGCTTTGTATAGTGGGGTAACAACAATGATAGGTGGCGGAACTGGTCCCGCAGATGGAACAAATGCAACTACGGTAACTCCAGGAAAGTGGAATATACGGCGCATGTTACAAGCGGTTGAAGACCTTCCGATGAACTTTGGTTTCTTTGGAAAAGGTAATGTGGGGACAGAGCAACCAATTGTGGAGCAAATCGAAGCAGGAGCTTTGGGGGTAAAAATCCACGAGGATTGGGGAGCGACTCCGGCAACGATAGATCGCGCACTTACAGTTGCTGATAAATACGATGTGCAGGTGGCCATCCATACGGATACACTGAATGAAGCGGGTTTCCTAGAAGATACTATTCAAGCTATCAATGGACGTGTCATCCATACATTCCACACCGAGGGTGCTGGTGGCGGTCACGCTCCAGATATCATCAAATCTGCGATGTATCCAAACGTCTTGCCGGCATCGACCAATCCAACACGTCCATTCACTAAAAATACGATTGACGAGCACTTGGATATGCTGATGGTTTGTCACCACTTGAGTAAAGAAATTCCGGAAGACGTAGCTTTTGCCGATTCTCGTATCCGTCCAGAAACGATTGCTGCTGAGGATGTACTGCAAGATCGTGGTGTATTCAGTATCATGAGCTCGGATTCACAGGCAATGGGTCGTGTAGGTGAAGTCATCACACGGACTTGGCAGACTGCAGACAAGATGAAGAAACAAGTCGGTCCGTTACCTGAAGACGAAGGTAAAGACAACGATAATTTCCGTGCACGTCGCTATGTAGCGAAATATACCATCAACCCAGCAATTGCTCACGGCATTTCCAACTATGTTGGTTCAATCGAGCCTGGTAAAATTGCCGATATGGTTATCTGGCGTCCAGATCTATTCGGTGCAAAACCAGAAATTATTGTGAAAGGAGGAATGATCATCGCTGCTAAAATGGGGGATGCAAATGCTTCTATTCCTACACCGCAGCCTATTATCCTTAGAACCATGTTTGCCGGATTAGGAAAGGCTGTGCATCGTACCTGCTTTAACTTTGTCTCTAAAGTGGCTTTTGAAAAAGGCATTAAGGATGAATATCGTTTGGAACGCTCCTTGTTACCTGTGGAAAATTGTCGAAATATCTCCAAAAAAGATATGATCCATAATGATGCTACACCTGAAATTATCGTCAATCCGGAGAATTATGAGGTAAGTCTTGACGGCGAGATCTTGCGGTCGAAACCTGTGGATACCGTTTCGTTGGGACAACGATACTTCTTGTTTTAACCCTATAACTACTTTTTATGGCGTGATTTAAGATCACGCCATAAGCTATGAAAAAACAATGTATTGATGAAATCATCATGGGCTTATCAAAAGCGCATAAAGAGAGGGAATAATGATTGCTCATGGTGCTTCATTAAGCTAAAATACGATTTACGCTAATGAAAAATTTGAAGACATTCTTAGGCTGTTGTATAGCAATAGCGTGCTTTACCATTCAATCTGCCTATGCGCAAAAGGGAGGTATCATGGTTTATGGGTCACTGAATTACCACGAAACGACGGCTGGGCATCAATTTAGTGCCGCACCATTAGGTGCTGCATATTTTTTCACCGACAACATGAACGTCGGTTTAAATTATGGATTCAACTCGTCCAAAAATAAGGCCTTGGATTTTACGGATCATTCGCATGAAGTAGGACCATTTTACAGCAATACCTGGCCATTGAGTGAGCACTTTATGTTGATAGGCCAGGTGGACGTACATTACCTTTGGGGCGATCAACATGTCAATTCCAACGGAGCCATGGTCGATGGTAAATACAACGGTTACTTGTTTAGAGTATATCCACTTGTTGGCATCGCCTTGGGAAAAGGTTGGGCATTAAAGGCCAAAATAGCTGAACTTTCTTATAAAAAGACGAATAGTAAAGATCCCGCTATTCCGAACGATCACGAAGTTATTACAGGAATCAATGGATCAACTGTAGGTTTAGGCCTGTCTAAAAATCTATTTGTTAAGAATTAAAAAATGATAATCACGGAAATCACAAGGAATATTCATGGTGAGCAGGTCACTAAGCGTCTGGATTTGCTTGCTATTGAATGGTATGAGTCGACCAAACGTATTCAACGTTTACGTACAGCGGAGGGAATGGATATTGCCGTCAAATTGTTGGGCAAGACATCCAGCTTGCAGGATGGCGATATCTTGTACGAAGATGAAGAGAAAATTGTTGTGGTAACGATCAAACCTTGTGAAGTCATCCGTGTCATGGCAATTGATTTCCAGCGAACGGCCTTTGTAAGCAGTGAAATTGGAAACAAACATTTGCCTCTATTTGTGGAGGCAAATGAATTGCTCATGCCTTATGAACGGTCAATGTATGAATGGCTTGTGAAACAAGGTTTTGACCCCCAGTGTGGCGAGCGTCAACTTTTACATCAGCTCAATGCTAATGTCGATCCGAAACATCATCAGAAGATGAAGTCTTCGACGAAGAATATACCGCTGTTAATCAGCGATAAAGTCTTCATGAATTTACAGGCGCCAACAGCCGGTATCGGTTTAATGCCCAATGATAGCGAAGATTACGCAAGGGATTGATAGGTCCTTGATGATATATACTTATAATAAAAAATAATGTCAATGAAAAATACATTTCTAGGCAAGTTACTCCATTTAGCAGATCCTACATTGCCAATTGGTGGGTTTACCCATTCCAATGGACTGGAGACTTATGTGCAACAGGGCTTGGTCTGTGATAAGGCTACAGCAGACAATTATGTGCGTCATAACCTCTGGTATAATTTGAAGTATAATGATGCTGCTTTGATGAAATTGGCCTATGAAGCAACTTCTTCGCAGGACATCGATACATTGATCGCCCTGGATCAAGAATGTACAGCATTAAAAAGCCCAAGAGAAATTCGCGATGCCAGTAAAAAACTGGGCTTACGTATTTATAAAATATTCAGTCGGTATCAACAGCAGGATTTTATGCTGTCCTGGGGTGAATTAATCCAAAAGAAGGAAGTAGATAGTCATTACTGTTTGATGTATGGCATGTTGGCGTCACTTTTAGAAATTCCTTTGGAAGAAGCGTTACACGGCTTTTACTATAATGCCGCCATTACGATGGTTACCAATGCTGTTAAACTTGTGCCATTAGGACAATTGGATGGCCAGGATATACTTTTTGGTTTACATGATGATATACTTGATCTCTGCAAAGAGACCTTAACAGTTGAACGGAATTTAGTGGGTTTATGCAACATCGGATTTGACATCCGTTGCATGCAACACGAACGATTATATTCTAGAGTTTATATTTCTTAAAGAACAATTAAAATGGAAAATAGAAAATATGTTAAAATAGGGGTTGGTGGTCCGGTAGGATCTGGTAAAACAGCATTATTGGAACGATTGAGCAGACGTTTGATGAATGAAATTGATCTTGCCGTAATTACCAATGATATCTATACCAAGGAGGATGCGGAATATATGGCCAAAAATAGTTTGCTTCCCCGTGAACGAATCATCGGTGTAGAAACCGGCGGTTGCCCGCACACCGCGATACGGGAAGATGCGAGTATGAATCTGGAAGCTGTGGATGAGCTGGCAAGTCGTTTCCCGGATTTAGAGTTGATTTTGATTGAAAGTGGCGGTGATAACCTGACGTCTACCTATAGTCCGGATCTCGCCGATATCACCATTTTCGTCATTGATGTTGCCGAAGGTGAAAAAATGCCGCGTAAAGGTGGTCCGGCAATTACAAGATCAGACCTGTTGTTGATTAATAAGAAAGATTTGGCACCCTATGTAGGTGCAAGCTTAGAAGTGATGGAGCATGATGCGCGTAAAATGCGTAAAGGTTCTCCGTTCTTGTTTTCAAATCTAAAAACCGGCGATGGTTTGGAAGAGATTGTGGGCTGGATTAAAAAATACGCACTCCTTCAAGATAT
Source organism: Sphingobacterium multivorum (assembly GCF_039511225.1). NCBI lineage: Bacteria > Pseudomonadati > Bacteroidota > Sphingobacteriia > Sphingobacteriales > Sphingobacteriaceae > Sphingobacterium > Sphingobacterium multivorum. The sequence continues at coordinate 3,925,653 of NZ_CP154261.1, read as the reverse complement.
TGAGGAACCTAATTTACTACGTTAATTATGATTTGTTCTTTAGCTATTAAGATAGCACATCGCGAAGGAAAATCCTTTTTAAAAGATGCGTATGCCACACAACCGTTTCGTATCGTTCCTGTTGGGCAATATCAAAAAGACAATGCCGCGTACTTGATGATTATGAGTTCATCGCCTGGTTTGTTGGATGGAGATGACCATCGTATTCAAGTTGATATTGCTCCGGGTTCTAAGTTACAGTTACAAACGCAGGCTTACCAGCGTTTGTTTCATATGAAAGGTCATTCGTCCCAAACGATGGAAGTGAATGTAGGCGAAAATGCTGTTTTTTCTTATGTACCTCATCCAGTAGTACCTCAGCATTCGTCTCATTTTTTGAGCCATAACATTGTACATCTTGCTTCAAATTGTCACTTATTGCTGAGTGAAATCGTGACTTGTGGCCGGAAAATGTCCGGTGAAGAGTTTATGTACAACCACTTTCAAAATCTGACAGAATGCTATGTCAATGGTAGGCTCGTGGTGAAGGATAATGTATTGCTGCAGCCAGATCGTATGCCTATACAAGGTTTGGGTATTTTGGAAGGCTATACGCACCAGGGAACGTTGATCTATCTGAATAGCGCCGGCTTGAATCCAAGTGATTGGATCGAGGCTTTCCATGAGCAATACGGGGAAACCAAAGACGTTGCGTTTGGTATTAGTGAATTGCAACATGACGGTTTTATGGTTCGCGTTTTAGGTTACGGTGCCGAACAGCTCTATCTTCTTTTTAAAGAAATGCAAAGCACATTATGGGACAACATATTTTTGAATAACAACTAATTATATTCCAATGAAAAATAACATCCTAGCTTTTATTAAAGCTTTTTTTAAAGGATTTGGGCAGATTATGTTACAAGGTAACATTTGGACGGGTATCTTATTTATCGGAGCCATTATTTATGATTCGGCACTTATGGGCTTTGCAGGGATTCTCGCCAACATCGTTGGCGTATTGACGGCCAAGTTGATGAAATTTGATGAGGATCATATCAATGATGGACTTTTCGGATTTAATGCTACGCTTTACGGTATTGCTTTGGTGTTCTATTTCCAGACAAACGTTTGGGTATGGGGAGCCTTAATCGTAGGATCTGCGTTGACCACCATCTTGATGGGGTTTGCATTAAAGAAGAATCTGCCGGTATTTACATTTCCTTTTATCTTAATTACCTGGATCGCATTGTATGTGTTGAGTATTCCAGAACTGGCCTTGCGGACTGTTCCCGAGCATTTTGTTGATATTCAGGAAATGGATGACTTCTTAATCGAAGGCCATGCCTTTGGTCAGGTTATTTTTCAGGGTAGTTTAATTGCTGGATTGATCTTTTTCATCGGGGTTTTCCTGAGTAATCCTATGGGCGCACTTTACGGTTTCGCTGCTGTTATCATCAGTGTTTATATATCACACCATGGCCATGAATCTGTAGATATGACCAATAATGGCATTTTTAGCTTCAATGCGGTTTTGGTTGGAATTGCCCTAAGCGGCCCCCGCGTTAGAGATGGTGTATATGTTCTGATCGGAACAATTATCGCAACATATTTTGATCATTTTTTGATTCACAACGGATGGACAACATTGACTTTTCCATTTGTTTTTGCGATGTGGGCTATGCACCCTGTCAAACTGATCGATCAATGGTTGGTGAATAGGTTTTCATCGGCTGAAGGGACTTCCTAGTCCTTTTTTGTGAACTAAAATTTTATGTATGTTTAAATTTCGTTTAGTAAAACTATTCCCAATAATGCTCTTATTGGGAATTCATGTAAATACGGTGTACGGACAAGTCAGTCCGCCCGGATTAGGAAAAGCAAGGACCGCATCTTGGTCGGTTTTGGGCTTGCGAAGGAAATTGGACAGTGCTGGAACGAAGGAAGCATTGACTTATATCGGTCTAGGGACTAAAAGCACACCGGACGATTCTAATCCATTTCACAAGCAGGCTATTTGGGTGTTAAACCATGAGGTCTATCATAAATTTGCCAAAAATCAACAATATAGTTATGCGTTGAGTTACCGTCGCCAAAACGTTTACGATGAGGCGGCACCATATCATAACGAAGGTGTTGAGCAAGAGTTTAGGTTGTATGGTCGATACGCGTATACATTGACCTTTAACGATCGTTTGAAATGGAAAAATACATTAAGGCAAGAGTTCCGAAAATTCTTTACAGCCGATTTTCAAAAAGCAGAAGAGAATTTTCAATTTAGGACCCGCTTGAAGTCGCAACTGAATTTTAAAATTTCAGCTAAAAATAAGCAGGAATTGGCGTTGAGCGCAGAGGGACTTTTTGCAATCAGTAAGCTCTACGAACCTGTTAGTACCTGGTCTAGCTTTGGCTATAAAGAGACCCGCTTGGGTTTCTATTACATGACAGATATTCCTAAGACACCTTTGCGGTTGGATCTGGGTTATATGAACGACTTAATTAAAGGCTATGATAACGTAGATTTTGGGGTTCATTATTTAGCTGTAGATTTAATCTGGAATCTGCCTTACCGAAAAAAGCATTAGTCCGCCATGAACTTATGTTTCCGATAGTCACTGGGTGAATACCCAGTGATTTTTTTGAATAGTCTGGTGAAATAGGATGGCGATTGAAATTTCAATTCAAAGGCTATTCCAGCGATATCTCTCGTCGCGTCCTGCAGCAGAATCTGACTATGTAAAATACTTATTTCGCTAATCCATTGCTTCGGAGGTTTATTCGTCGCTTCTTTTACACATTTATTGAGGTAATTTTCTGAAATATGCAATAAATTGGCATAGAATAATACGTTTTTATGATCAATATGGAATTTTTGTACATATTCGCGAAAACGGAAAGCGATATCGAGCTGTCGGCTCATCGGTGCCTTTGTTTCAATATCCGATTTTATCACCTTCAATAGGACACACTGCATCATGGATATGCAGACTTCCATCACGCGGCCCTCGGTAAAAAGTTCCTCTTCCAACAACATGAGCATTTGCTGGATCCAGTGCGCTACATGGGGTTTTAGTGTGGTAAAAGGATGGGAATTGAAAAATTTGATATCGTTTATACCGAGTTCAATATCAGTCACAATTTCATTTTCATAGACCACGAAAAAACCTTCTACATCATCAGAAATTGCCAGCGTTGCCGTGATATTACCTTGTTTAATGTTAATGACTTGATTTTCGGTTAAGGTATAAGATGCGCTTTCGAGATGCTGGGTCAGTGATCCCTTCGTTACAAAAATGAGAAAATTAAACGTTGTACGATAGGGGATGACAGGCATCAGGATACTGCGGAGGTAATTCTCGATTCGATAGACTTGAATTTTATTCTCATTGAATAAATTGTGCTCAGAAACATCCGGTAGAAATAACTTTTTGTACTCGTAATTATTGATGATCTTAATCGAATTTTTCATAGTTTTTAAAACAACCTACTTACCAATGAAATCAAAAAAAAAGACTAGTTGTATGTATGACAAATATACTTAAAAGTTTGCGAAAATTAACTTAAAATCCACTGCTTCCATAGAAGTAATTACGGTGTTAATCGAGTGTAAACGCTGATTTAAGACTACTTCTCCTGATCCTTTTGTAGATACTCGGACGTGAAATGTTGTTGCTGTTTTTCGTGGCTGAATTTCTCCTTATTATAGGAAGCTGAATTACCCTTGGGTATCGATAGGGAGGTCCATTTGTCATCCAAACATATTTTCCCGATATAGAGCATCTGACCGATGTGATAGGGATAATGTGCTAGCTGCCGTAAGATCGCTTCCATGACGGTATGTCCTTGATTACGGATATAGATAATTTTAGCGAGATCTTCTTCTTTGAGGGATTCAATAGCCTGAAACAAACAGGCCCATCCGGCATTCCAATAGGTAATAAGCTCATTGCGATCGGCCCAGCTGTTCTCAAACTCCTGATCACGGTTTCTATTTTCTTTTTCGCCATCTGTGGTGAGAAAATCGGTCCATCGAGAAAGCATATTTCCACCTAAATGTTTAACAATTAATGCAATGCTATTGCTCGAATCATTGGGTTGCCAAAAGAGTTGTTCAGTGCTTAGCTGTGCAATTGTTTTATCACCCAATGATTTATAATATTGAAATTGCTTGATACAAGTCGCTATAAGATTATCCATTGACTCGAAAGTTTGTCATTTATTATGAATATCAATATACAAAAATGTCGTGAAACCGAGATCTAAAAATAGTTTTTTTAAGCTGAAATCTGGTGTTGCTATCGATTTCACTAAACTCCTGATATTGCTTTTTGAGGTGATAAATGTGTGAATTTATAAGGAGAAGGAAAGGAGAAGGAAAGGAGAAGGAGAAGGAGAAGGAGAAGGAGAAGGAGAAGGAGAAGGAGAAGGAGAAGTGTGAGCAAAAAGGCCGATAAAAGCAAAGGTGATACTGGGGTATGTATCACCTTTAAGCTAACTAAACATTAAACATAAATAAACAGTCTTTTTTAAAGACCACACTAAAAATTACAATACTACTCTGCCACTTGTTGATTTGTCAACTTGGACATTTTTTGGCTGATTTTTTAACGCAATTCTTGCCGATGTAGAAACATTTCCCTGTAAGTTTTCTTTCACGCTGAGCGTTACATTTGCAGACGAATTGGCTTGTATTTGGGCATTTGTTGTCGAGAAACGGCTCATGTCAACCGATGCGGATGAATTGGTGTTCAAATTTAAATTTGAAGCGCTACCCGCAATTTCCTGCTTAGACGAACTGCTTGCCGATACTTGCAAATTTTTACTGCTGACATCTGTCGTTAACTTGCTAGAAGAGCTCGTTGAAAGGTTGATATCATCAGCAATTAATTTTTTAAGCGATATTTTTGCGGAGGAGGATACGTCTACAGAAATTTTGTTTGCCTTAATCGTTTCATCGGTATAGATCGAACTGCTGGATGATGCCGAAAAGCGTGTCGGTATCTTGCTTGAGTAAACAGTTACGCGATTGTTTCTCGCATTTCTGATTGAACTGTTTCTTTTATACTGTACATACAGTGTACCGTTTTTTACAGTCGTTTCGATGAGGGATAAATGTTCGGGATTATCTGCTTCAACAACAACCTCATTGCGATTAGAGTGAATATAATCTACACGTAATGAAGTTGCCGATGAAATGCCATCTGGAGCAGTGATCTTACGTGTTTCGCGTTCTTGTGCCTGAGCTACATATAAAAATGAAATAAAGGCAATGGTTAAGATTCTTTTCATTATTTTTCTGTTATTAGTTTAAATATATTACTGCTTAAAGTTTCATTTTAATTTCCCTTTTATCTTATCCTGTGTGCTTATTATATGTACACCTTATTGTTAACGGCTACTTATAGTATAATAGTAATGCCAAAACTTTAAATCCGTCTAAAATATTGGTTAACACCAGTTTTGCTGCTGAGTCCTATTTTCGTTCGTGCTCATTTTTGAACATACACTGTTCGGTATCGGACAATAGTTTGTTTACCATACGCTTCGTTTGTAGGCTGCTAGCCAGAATTGATACTCTAATTGGGAAGCTGTTACAAATACTTGTCGCATCTTCTCCCGTTTTGTTGCAGTAGTTTCTGCTGCAATTTTGTCCACGTAGTCTTTCGCCTTGATAACTCCTTGTGCAAAATCGTCACCGCTATAAGTTGCTATCCATTTTGAATAGGGATTTCCCTGCGTATTTGCTGTCGATACAATGTGGTCTCCGACCTCTTTATAAATCCAAAAACAGGGAAGTGTTGCCGCCATTGCGACCTCAACGCTCTCGAAAGCGGCGACGCTTTTGAGAAAATGTACATAATGATGGCAGGTTGGTTGGATCTTGTTGTTCTCGTCGACAGGACTTAAACCAAACTCCCGAAAGTAATTTTCGTGTAATGCCCGTTCAACAAGAAGCGCATTGCGACCAAATTCGAAATAGTCCAATGCTTGTTGGTTATCCGCACTTTTTGCACCTATAAAGGCGAGCACACGGCCAAATTCTTCTAAATAGAAAGCATCCTGCTGCATGTAAAATTGAAATTTATCCAGGGGAAGACTACCATCACTAAGCTGAACAATAAACGGCATAGTAAGTATATCCGAATAAATAGCTGTTATGGATTCCCAGGCATGATCAGTCCAGTTCATATTGAATAAGTTTAATCGGATTGTGGAAGTGATTTAATGGCCCATTTCCTTTGCCAATAAGAAGATCTTTACTACCAGCTATTGCTGCGTGTATATAGGCCAATGCGAATTCAACCGCGCTATTGAGACCAACGTCTTGTGCCAAATGGCTCGCAATTGCTGAAGAAAGCGAACAACCGGAACCGTGTGTATTTTTGCTGTTAATTTTTTGAGATTTGAATTCAATTGGTGAATTCGTGTGCTGGAACAATAAGGATGTTAACTCTTGACTTTGGAGATGCCCGCCTTTAATCAGTACGGATTGACAACCTTTTGCCAACAAGGTCTTTCCCGCTTTTTCCATTTTGTGAACAGTGTCAATAACTTCGTTTACTAAGACACTTACCTCATCTAAATTTGGTGTAATCAGCGTTGCCAAAGGAAAAAGAAGTTCAATGCAGGCCTGAATCGTATCATCGTGAATGAGCTTGTGTCCACTGGTCGATACCATGACTGGGTCAAATACGATAGGCCCTTTATATTCTTTTAAATAGCTGCTAATAAGCTCCACAAGTTCAATATGGTGTACCATTCCGATTTTGATTGCATCGGGATAGATATCGTCGAAAATAGCATCGAGCTGATCTTTGACAGCTGATGTAGGGATTTCATAAATGCGTCTTACACCCTGTGTGTTCTGGACGGGTAAGGCGGTTAACACATTCATGGCATAACAGCCTAATGCAGATATGGTTTTGGTATCGGCTTGTATGCCTGCTCCACCGCTACCATCGAACCCTGCAATGCTGAGTACAGTGGGGACGCGGTATTTCTTATCTTTTGTCATTTTAATAGTTCTTTTAATTGTGCGCTGGCAGCTCTGGGATCTTGACTTTGGCATATGGCCGAAACCACTGCAATGGAGTCTGCACCTGCGCTCCAGGCCTCTTCTGCAGTTTGTAAGTTCATCCTACCAATCGCAATTAATGGTTTTTCCGTCCTATTCCGAAGTTGTTTTAAACCTGCAATTCCCCATTCGGTTACCGTATCCACTTTTGTTCTCGTTGAAAAAATGGGGCTTACACCAAGGTGGTCGACAGCGCACATTTGTTGACTTTCTAGCTGTTGAACAGCTTCTATGGACCAGCCTATGTTTAATTTATCGCCATATTTTTCGCGAATAGGGAGCGGCTGCAAATCATTTTGACCCACATGTACTCCCCATGCCTCGATTTTTGCAGCGATTGCTACGGCATCATTGATCACGAGCGGAATACCATAACGATCGGTCAGTTTTTTCAAACGCATGGCTTTATCCAAAAATGTAGCGGGATCGTCAGTTTTTTCGCGTAATTGAATAAGATCGACTCCACCAATGATGGCTTCTTCGGCGACATTGAGCCAATGTTGAGGATAACAGTCCCGCTCAGAAATTACCAAATATAAAGGGTAGGGAAAAAGCGGATTAATGCGCATAACATTTGATCTTGAGCTTTGATTTTAGACGTTCTGCATTGAGCTGATAGAGCTCATCATAGAGGTTCAATTGTAGGGTACCCGGGCCAGTGGCTTTTTGGGCCGCGAGTTCTCCAGCCAAGCTCAAAATGGACACGCCGGCAACAGCTGCTTCAACATATTGGTCTGTAACACCTAGAAATGCACCAATAAGTGCAGTAGCACTACAGCCAAGTCCTGTTACTTGCGTCATTAAAGGGGCGCCATTAAAGACTTCAACCCTGTATTGTTCGGAAAGAATATAGTCTACTTCTCCGGAAATACAGATAATGGAGCCGGTTTGTTTTTGCAATAATTGGCCAAATCGGAGTGCATCCTTACTAGCTGTCGTGCTGTCGACTCCTTTTGTGTTCGGTTGGTTGAAATTGTACAGCGTCATGATCTCTGATGCATTTCCCCGAATAACCGTTGGTTTGAGATCAAGTAGATTGGCTAATAAATCATTGCGGAATGCCGATATTCCGGCACCCACGGGATCAAGTACCCATGGCCGTCCAATAGTATTGGCATGTTCGGTAGCAACCAGCATAGCTTCGGCTGTATCTTCACTCAAGGTGCCGATATTAATGACAAGAGCTTGCGCAATATCGACAACTTCGCGTACTTCTAAAGGACTGTGAACCATCACAGGGGACGCCCCTAGGGCTAAAAGTGCGTTGGCGGTATTGTTCATCACGACAAAGTTTGTGATGTTGTGTACAAGGGGTTTTTCAACCCTCAGCTGCGCTAATAAATTGATAATTGAATCTTCCATTCTTTTACATGTGCTAAGATGTACGGTGCGGCCTTGGGGGGAAGAAGAGCGATAGCCTGTGCAGAAGGAGTATGCTGTACAGTGGATTTTTGCTTTTCCCTACGCCGGTATAAACCGAATCAGGTTCAAAGGGACTATCTCAATTCTATACAGAATACCCCCAAAGCCATACCAAACTTAAACAAAAAAGTGGACTTTTCATATTTATCATTTTTCGATCACTTCGCTCGCTGAATTAATCGGTCGTATTTTGATCGGCACTAATTTCAGTATACAGGGTAGGGACGTAGGTGACTCGGGCGAAATTTTTGGTTAAAAGTTCTGTTTCCAAAATCTTTCCACCCTGAAACTTTAAGAACTTCTCGCGCCAAATCTCATTTTTACGAAAGAACTGATTGTCTATTTTGAGAAAGTGATGTTCTTTTTCAAAGACATGGTATGCAAAATCCAGCTCCTGATCGATCCTCAATTCGCCCTCTAAACATTTCTCTGTAAACCAGAGGTTGATCTGGAAGGTGTAAGGCGTGTTGTTGGTGAATTGATAATCACGGTAGTTATAAAATACGGTAGCCCCACTACCGAATGGCAAAACACGACCATCGTCAGGAAAAGGATCGAAGGAGTGATGATAACGTTCGCTGACGGTGAGTGGACTATGGATAACAAGCCAATGGATGAGATTGGATATTTGACAGATTCCACCGCCAATACCCGCCCTTGCTTCACCGAAGGATAACTCCATGCCGGGCAGATACCCTTTCTTTACGGTGGGAAGCCCCACGAGTTTACAAAATGAAAAGGTTTCCTTCGGTCTGATCAGAATGTTATTGATCTGTGCTGCTGCAATTTTTAGGTTGGTCACTTTGTTGATCTGCAATTGCATATTATTTTCGCCCAGCTTTTTTAATAATACAGACTGATGCTTTTTAATACGAAAGGGAAGTTTTTCAGCTGATTTAACTGTGCTGTATTTTTTGTCGTCAAATAGCCAGACGGCTTTTCGCTGCATTCTTCTTACCCATACTGCAAAAAAATAGAGTATGGGGTGCTGTTGACTGATCAGTTTTCTTTTTTTCAATACGATGTTTATTTATCGCTATCAAAATTAATGCAGAAATCTATCTTTTGCCGCTTTTTTTGATTTTGTCCTGTGTTTTTACTGTATAGGGAGGTAGAACTTTTGTTCCATCGGGTGCATACTGGCTTTTCGGTCTATGTCTATTGCGGTTTTCTTGTTTGTACGTATTTGCCCGTGAGCTTCCCATGCCCGTTATAGTTCCAGTTTTCATACGTACAGTTTCCTAAATCTTTTACAATTGATTTTTGTTGCAATACTCCCTTGAAGTAGAATTCATCAACTGTTTCGTTGGCCCGGTAGGATCGCTTGATTTCCGCTGTGAGTTGGTCATTTTGGTCGAAGGTTTGGCGTAGTATATAATCACTTGTTTTCGGATCGCTATACGCATAACGGACCCGACTTTCCCTTTGATCATTTCTGCCCGACACCTCTTCGTTAATGCGATTCTGTTTGTCATAACTGTAAATGGTCCAATCTATCCGCTGGTATAAAAAATGAATGGATTCACTTTTTACAACCTGGAGTTTGCTGTTCAAGTGGTCTATTGTCGCTGTTTGTAATGTTGGATCGTAGGAAACAATGGCGTTTGGGAGATAACGGTAAATGGTGCTGTTGCTCCATTTGCTGTTTTGAAGGTACTGTATGGAGTCGATAAGTCCGAATTGATTATAGCATCTTTTGCTGAAATAATTATTTCCGCCGGAAAGATTGTTGGATGTGAGCTCTTTGCCTTCTTCATATACAGTCGTCACAATTGCTCCAGTTTCCACCTCATTTTCATCGGAAAACTGCTGCATGACGTACGTGCCGTCACATTGATTTTTACGCTGACTGTAGTAAAGAGGGAGAGCTGTATTGGCGATAATAGCCGCTGCATATTGCCTGGATGGAATAAATTGCACTTGTGCAATGGAGTCAAAGAAATGTTGGGCATTATATTGTGACGAAGGATTCTTTGACGCAACTTGTGTGTTGTTGCTTAATATGGATTTGGCTGCTGCCAGATAGGTATTACTATCGTATATGATCTTGGGTTTGCCTAAGCCATCAAACAAGATCATGGCATGACGTTGTTTCAATGACAATACATCGATGGTCCATTGTTGATTTTTAACGCTAAATGTAAGTTTTTTTGCATCGGTTTTTGTGACCAGTAAATTTGTTGTGCTAAAAGGTACTTGCTTGAAAATCGCCGCAGCATTTTTTTCGTGTAAACGCATGATAAAATCAGTTGATTTATCGGACTCATTGGTTACAAACAGAACTGCCTGTGTAGGGCTAGCTATTGTTAACGATTTTACTGTTTGCGATGCTGCAATGGGACTATATAACAGCAATATCAACAACTGAATGATAATCGGATAAATGTGCAGTTTCGCGTTATAATTCATTTGGGTCGATATTGCTGTTGTTGACTTTGCTATTTAATTTAATACTTCTTTCAAAAATAATAAGGTGTGCTCCCAGGCACGTTTGGCCATCACGGGATTATATTCCGCTGACTCGGGATTCGTAAACGTATGTCCAGAATTTGCGTAGGTAATTATTTGCCAGTCTGCTTTTCCTTCATTTAATTCCTTGACCAACCCATCGTAATCTTCTTTTGATACACTCTTATCGGCTGCAGGGTGCTCAATGAGTACTTTTGTTTTAATGGAACCATTGGGTCTATCGGCAGCTTTGGATAGGCCTCCGTGGATACTGATCACGGCATTGACGGGGAAGTCGGCTCTCGCCGCTTCTAATGCTCCTGAACCTCCAAAGCAATAGCCAATGATCGCAATTTTTGTCGGATCTGCGCCTTCTTTTTTCAGTTGTTCTAATGCGAGCTTGATGCGGTGCTGATAAGCTTTATAGTCCGTCTTGTAGTGGCCTGCAATTTTCGAAGCTGCGGTGTTGTCCGCAGGAATATTTCCCTCACCGTAGATGTCGGCAATGAACGCGATGTAACCTTCTTTTTCAAGAAGCAATGCCGCTTGTTTCGCTTCGTTGTCAATTCCCTTCCACGCAGGAAGAATTAAGACAGCAGGGCCTTTTTTTGCCCTATTGGCGGTTACCATGCCGTTGAGTTTTTGTTCACCATCCTGGTAAGAAACCTGCTTTAATTGTTGGGCCTGCGTAGTCATCGTGACCATAGTAAGCATCAATAGTGTCATAACTGTTTTCATCTGTCAATAATTTGTTCCGCTCATTATTTTATGTGATCAGAAATGAACCTAATTTGGAGTCCATCTCAACTAAATATAATTTTCAATGTATATTTTTTCCGCTGTCGCCAACCTGAAGTTACGACTTTATGGATTCAATAATACCAATAACATCGAGTTGTCCGAGACCTTGGTCGTGTGCTTTTCCGTAGGTATCGAGTAATGTCTTGAGGAGGGGATATTCGGCACCGGCTTGTTGCGCCAGTCGAATATCTTTCAGCATAAGATCTAGCGCGAAAGCAGGACTGTAGTTTTCTTCCACCAGTAAAGGCGTTTTGACTTTTGTTGCGCCACTGCCACTGGCACTATCATTGATGATTTCGAGCATATCACTCCGTTGAATTCCCAGTTTATCTGAAAATAAGATCGTCTCTGCGAGACCTTGATAGATCGTTGAAAGAAAATAGTTGATCGCAAGTTTGGCGGCAATTCCCTGTCCATTTTCGCCAAGATGTTTGATCGACTTGCCCATCTGCTCGAGGTATGGCCGGGCGCGATGAAGATCTTCGGGATCACCACCCACCATAATAATAAGAGTGCCTTCTGTGGCTGGCTTGGTACTCCCGGCCACAGGTGCATCTATAAATGCGGCTCCTTTTTCTTTGAGTTTGGATGCGATAGACAGCGTGAGTTCACGGGATATGGTACTCATATCGACAAATAATTTCCCTTTGATATCTCCCTGGAGGATTTTTTCATATACTTCATTGACAGCTTCATCATTGGTGAGCATGGAGAATATAATATCAGCATGTTCGACCAATTCGACTGTATCTTCTCTGATCATTGATTGCTCTTCAAAGCCCGCTGCTTTTGCACGGTTTCTATTGTAAACAGAAAGGGGAAATCCTGCTTTTTCCAGGTTTTTAGCCATGGGATGCCCCATGTTTCCTAATCCTATAAATCCTAATTTTTCTATCTTCATCTAAAATTACATTAATAGCTCTTGAAATTTACGTCTAACTAAAGATACAAATGTTTTGGTCATTCCACTAATACCCTGATTTCGTTGCGAAGGAGCACTATTTTATCTTCCTGTTCCAGTTTTTTTAAAATTCGGGAGACAACTACCCGGGATGTGTTTAGGTCAGAAGCAATATCCTGATGCGTAAGAGTAAGTATTCGGTCGTTGTTCAGCTTTACTTTGGCTTTCAGATATTGGATGATTCGTTCTTCCATATTGGAAAAAGCTAGACTATCAATAGCTTGTAACATTTCGTCCATACGGCTTGAATAGCTTGATATGATGAAATTTCGCCAAGAGGGGTATTTTCCCATCCAAAGGTTGACAAGCTCATTTGGAATCATGGCAACCGTTGTTGTTTTTTCTGCGAGGGCACGAATTTCACTTTTTTTATTTCCGAGACAACAGGCTATTGACATCGTACAGGTCTGACCTTTTTCCAAATAGTAGAGCAGCAGTTCGCCTTTGTCTTCATCTTCCCGGACAATTTTTATTGCTCCATCTAGGAGGAGGGGCATCGACTTGATGTATTGATTGGTATCAATGATGAGATCCCCCTCATGAAACGTTTTGATGTGTGCGTTTTCGGCTATTGCAGTAACTAACTCTGGCTCAAGAATGCCTGTATAAGCTTGTTGGATTGACAACATACGGTATTATTTTAGTTAAAGTTAATTATTTACGGGCTTATTTTATCTACTGTGGATGGAAAAGAACGTCGATAAAAATGATGTATGGAAAGACCCGATTTTTTGTAGTATATATAAAATCGCGAAATTGATAAATTTTGATTTATTCAAAACAGACAAAATGTTATTCTGATTATTTTTAGTGTTTTTTTAAGAATGCGATGAATGTGTTGTATTTATTTTATTTAATCTGTTTTTTTATTGCCTCTTTGTTTTAGAAGTAGCTGTTTTTCTGTGGAAGCTTAAAACTGATTTGTTTTGTATAGCGCTAGGGTCTGATAATCCTATTGTTAAAATTAGTTAAAAAGACAATCAATTCCTAATTTTGCGCCACAAAAACAAAACAATCACATCTAACATGAAAAAGTCTTTACTTTTTTTTGCCCTCGTTTTTGCTAGTTATAGTGCCGTTCATGGTCAAACAGCAAATACTGGTTCGGTTTCAGGAGTTGTCAAAGAAGCTACTGGACAAACGGTTAAAGGAGCAACCATTAAAATTACCCACATCCCAAGTGGTCAAGTTGTAAGTGGCTCAGCCGATGCCCAAGGAAAATTTCAAATTTCAAATCTGCAAGAAGGAGGTCCCTACAAAGTAGAGGTAACCTACATTGGCGAAACGCCTGTTGTTTTCGAAAACATCATGCTGAAATCGGGGGAATCGTTGAATATCAATCCAATTTTTACGGCTGGATCTTCAACAAATTTGGATGAGGTTGTTGTTGTCGGTCATGGTGTTATTGATATTGCTGCGGGAAGAAAGACGCCGATTGCCGTTTCGACGATCCGTAAACAGGATTTAGAGGAAAGGGTAGGCGCACAGGATATTACTTCAGCATTAGCTAATACCCCGTCGGTTTATATCACTGGTCAGGCAAAAGGTTTTGGTGAGTCTTCTATGACAACACGTGGTTTTGATCAGTCCAATACCGCATTTTTGTTGAACGGTCAGCCGATCAATGGTATGGACAATGGAAGTGTATATTGGTCAAATTGGTCGGGACTTACAGATATTGCCTCTTTAGTGCAGATTCAACGTGGTTTGGGATCATCTAAATTAGCGATTTCATCTGTCGGCGGTACCGTAAATTACGTGACACAATCTACCGCAATGAAAGAAGGTGGTTTTGTCCGCACTACTGTTGGTAACGATATGTTTATGAAGGCAACAGTAGGTTACAATACCGGTCTGATGAAAAACGGTTTTGCTGTTTCGGCTATGTTTACGCAATGGTCAGGTAACGGTTATATGGATCATACGGAAGGTGCTGGACAAAGTTATTTCTTGTCCGTTGGATATAAAGCAAATGAAAAGCACAACCTGAACTTCATGGTAACCGGTGCACCACAGTGGCACAACCAAGGATATACCTCAAAATTGTCGAACTATCTCGCTAATGGCAGACGTTACAACGACAATTATAAGGATGCAAACGGCGTGATGATGAATGCACAAAAGAACTTCTATCATAAGCCGGTAGCCAACTTGAACTGGGACTGGACCATCGATGATAAATCATCTTTGTCAACTGTCGTTTATGCGTCGTTAGCTGCTGGGGGTGGTCAATCGTTAAGAAGTGATAAATACAACAAAGGCAAATATTTGGCTGCTGATGTGAACAATCATCAGTGGTTTGGTATAGTTTCCAATTATAACCGTAAGCTTTCAGAGTCCCTGAATTTTAATGTGGGTTTCGATGTGAGAGATTATAAGGGTACACATTATCGTAAATTGACAGATCCACTTGGAAATACAAATGGTGTTGTATTGGGCGGTAATGTTAATTTCCCTAATAAGCCATTGGTTACCAATACATACTCAACAAATCCTTGGAAAGCTTTCTCCAGTAAACCTGATTCGCGTGAAGATCGTTTAGCTTGGGATTACAATCAATACATCCGTTACGGAGGTCTGTTCGGTCAATTGGAATATGCGAAAAATGGCTTTACAGCGTTTTTCCAAGGATCGGTTTCCGAACAACAAAACAAACGTTCTGATTATTTTCAATACACGCCAGGTAATGAGGATTCTAAAGACGTGAACAATTTTGGCTACAATACGAAGGGTGGTGTAAGTTATACAGTGGGACATCATAGTGTTTTTGGTAATGCAGGGTATTATTCCCGTCAGCCTTATCAAAACAATATTTTCATGAACTTTGCAAATGATATTAATGAAAATGCTGAAAATGAAAAAATCCTTGGTTTAGAGGCTGGTTACAAATTTGCTTCTCGATTCTTGGATGTGAATGTGAATGTTTACCGTACAACTTGGGAAAACCGTGTTACGGGTAGTTCGAGTTTAGCGACGGCAGATGATGTGAAAAAATACAATCCGACAAATGATCCTGGTATTTTGGTCGAAGGTGCCTACCTTTATACAACCAATTACGGTGTAAAACAGGTGCATAGAGGGGTAGAAGTTGATTTTGAAGCCCGTCCAATCGAAAAATTAAGCCTAACAGGATTTTTATCGATAGGTGACTGGAAGTATGATGGTGCAGTAAATTCGGTCGTACGTAACGACAACCGCATCGAACTGGGGCGTTCTCAGGTGAATTTAACAGGTGAACACGTTGGTAACGCAGCACAAACTTCTTACGGATTTGGCGCTAAATATAAAGTGTTTAAAGGTTTGTCTGTTGACGCAAATTACAGATACTATGAGCGTTTATATGCGTCGAATTATCGGAGGGAAGTTATCGATGGCCAAACCTATGGACGCTATATGAAATTGCCGTCTTTTAATCTTTTGGATGCCGGTCTTTCTTACAATGTTAAGGTAAGTGACAAGAACAGCATGAGTTTCCGTGTCAATATGAACAATGTGTTGAATAAGTTCTATATCTCGGAAGCTACTTCTAGCAACTTGGTGACAGATGTGAACAATACTTGGAATGGTATTGATACGTCCAATTTTGTTTTGATCGGCCAAGGTAGAACGTGGAATGCATCTGTGAAATTTACATTCTAATAAAATTATCTTGAATACAAAAGGGCCCACAATTATTTTGTGGGCCTTTTTTTGTTTTTTAATAAAAACTTAATAATTTTAGGTGATCTAATTGTCAACCTGATGTTGCATAAATTAATTTGTCTGGAAAATTTACAGATCGGTACTGTCCATTTTTCTGCTTTTGTTGTTAATTTGGATGGTGGAAATACGGGCTTTGCTTTATTTATTAACCAAGAAAATGACCCGATTTTTATTTTTCGAAAAGAAAAGAAAAATGAGGTATCTTTCCATGTGAATGAGGAGCAATTCTTTTGGATTGTCAAAAATAGCCAGTTTACACCAGGAGAACGTCAAAACTTCTTTGCTGAATTTGTCGAATTCCTACGCTTGATGGAAGAGAAGGTTTCCAATTATGTTTTCAAAAAGGAAAAATTAATCCGTTTTACAAATTCGAGGGATATTGTCCGCTATAAATACTTGTACCTGACAGGTGAAATTAGTTAATGAGCATACCCGACTATAATACCTGATCTATCGTTAGATTTCTTTTGTAATGAAATTTACCTTAGTTTTGGGCATGAAGCATATGATTTCAAATCTAGCTGTTATCCTACAGAACAATACTTTTGTGGGATCAGATTTTACACTGCCAGTACCTGTACTTCTCGCTAAGTTTTCTTTTTTACCGATTTCATCCTTTTTTCCGGAAGAGAGCCTGTCCTTTTCACTTGATACAGTCGAACAGGGTAGTTTGAGGCATACGCTGGAAGGTTTTAATAGCGGAATCGTTGGGAATGGCGATCCTGCCGCTTTACTTGAGGAGGCGATTGCTTTGGACAACAATGCGCTTGCTTATAGTTATTTAGGGCTTTATTATTTTAAGATAGGGGCCTATGACAAAGCTATTGCGACCTTTACAAGCGCCATTGAACAATATGAAGAAGAACCATTTTTTTATGCAAGTCGTTGTTTAGTCTACAGACAGGTCGAGGAAGATGAAGGCGCTTTCTATGATTATCAAATTGCTAAAAGACTGGATTTTAATTACCATAGCGTTTTGGAATGGCAGGAAAATCAAGCTGAACTAACGTATTTTGAAGCTGAAAATTTGGTCATACAAGAGCTGGAATCGAAGTCTAGGACGCTCAGTATAGACGAAATAAATTCATTGGGACTGGAATATGTCCATTGCTATAGCTATTTAAAAGCAATTGGGCTTTATTCTTCTGCTATTGTGGAGTCCGACAACAAGGATAGCAATCTTTTTGTTTTTAGAGGAAGTTTATACCTAAAGTTGACCTGTTTTGAGCTGGCATTGTCTGATTTCAACCGGGCCATTGCTCTTGATGAGAATCTTTCTGCCGCTTATATATTTCGTGCAAAAGTGTTTGAATCTTATCGCAATTACCAAAGTGCGTTGGAAGACTATGCCAAAGCGGAGGAAATAGACCGTGATTCATCGATCGTATACGAAGAAAGGGCATCTTTGTTTGAGCGATTGGGAAATTTTGAGGAAGCATTATTGGACTTTGATCGCCTTGTCACGCTCAATCCGGAAGATTTTTATGTCTATTCCTTACGGGCCGATTTGAATGAAAAGCTGGAGGATCTTCCCGGTGCTTTAGCGGATTACTCGAAAGCGATCGATTTGAATCCATATTATTCTGATTTGTATTCATATCGGGCAGCAATTCGTGAAAAATTGGGTGATCCTATCGGTGCAAAAGCCGACTTGGATAAATTCAATGAATTGGAAGATGAATAAAAAAGTCCACCAAAAGGTGGACTTTTATACCGGCTATCTTAACTAAAGTATCCTTTACTTAATGATCCTTTTTATCTTATTGGAACGGGTAATCAGTTTGTGTAATTTGTCATAATCCTCCGTCGCAATAGAATCGTGCAGCGATTGCAGCTGTTTGATATGTTCTTCGAGTACTTCGAGTACATTTTCGCGGTTTTGCTTGAAAATCGGTGTCCACATATCTGGAGAACTTTTGGCTAGACGTACTGTAGATTCAAATCCCGAGCCTGCCAGCTCAAAGATACGTCCTTGAGATTTCTCTTTTTCCAATACTGTTAAGGCGAGGGCGAAAGACGTCAGGTGAGAAATGTGGGATACATAAGCCGTATGCACATCATGTTCATCTGCATTCATAAAACAGCTGCGCATCTCCAATTGGTCGGTGATGGCATCGGCAATCTCGAAAGCATCCTCATCCGTTTTAAATGCTTCAACATACACCATCATTTTGCCTTTGAATAAGCCCGCTATTGCAGCTTCAGGCCCAGAATACTCTGTTCCGGCCATGGGATGGGCTGCAACGTAACGCCCCCGGTTAGGGTGATCCTTGATTTTGTTGAGAATATTTGTTTTTGTCGATCCCATGTCAATGACGACCTGATCGGTAACCAAATCCAAGATTTGGGGGACAACATGCAAAATAGCATCAACAGGTATTGTGAGCACCAGTACTTTACAGGTTTTAATTGCCTCCTCTAAGCTGGCTATTTCATCGATAAAGCCGATATGCATCGCCTTATCTAAGTTTTTCTGACTTTTATCTACACCGATTATTTTGTTGCAGAATTTTGTTTCTTTTAGGCGAATGGCGACTGAGCCACCAATTAAGCCTACGCCTACAATGGCAATGTTCATATATAAACAATTATATTAAGCGTACTTTTGTTCAATGGAATCCATTGAGCAATTTATACAGCGGTTGTTTGTCCATTAATTATTTTATTTATCATTTCAGGACATTGCAGCCTTTGACGTACAATGTGCTTAGAAATTATCTTTGATACGTTGGATTGACTCTTTGAGTACATCCACGGTGGCACAGAGACTGATGCGTATATATTGATCGCCTTTATCTCCGAAAATTCCGCCCGGTGTAATAAATACCCGTGATCTCTCCAAAACAGCATCACTCAGGGCATAGCCATCCTCGTATTTCTCCGGAATACGCGCCCATACAAATAGACCTACTTGGTCTTTTTGATAAGCACAGTCCAGCAAATCCATGATCTCATAAACCTGTTCGCGTCGTTCCGCATAAATTTTGTTTAGATCAGCATACCAGGATGCATCAAGTTGTAGCGCTTTTGCCGCGGCGAGCTGCACTGGTAAAAACATTCCTGAGTCCATGTTGCTTTTGAAACGGAGCACTTGGTTTATACGTTCTTCAGCACCCACGAGTACGCCAATTCGCCAACCCGCCATATTGGAAGATTTGCTCAGCGAATTCAATTCAATAGCCACATCTTTGGCGCCAGGTATACTCATAATGCTTTTTGGCGTATCTGTCAAAATAAAGCTATACGGATTATCGTGGCAAATCAGGATATTACGCTCTTTGGCAAATTGAATCAGCTCTTGATAAAATGCATCGGGTGCTGAGGCACCTGTTGGCATATGGGGATAGTTTATCCACATCAGTTTAACCTTTGACAAGTCTTGTTTTTTGAGCTCATTTAAATCAATAAGCCAATTTTTTTCTTGTGTAAGATTATAGGTAATCGCTTCAGCACCGCTCAGCCGCACTGCAGCCGCATAAGCTGGATAGCCAGGATTAGGTATAAGTGCCTGATCCCCTTCCTGTAGGTAGGTCATACAGATATGCACAATGCCTTCTTTTGACCCAATTAAGGGTAATATTTCGGTATTGGGATTAAAAGTCGCATTATAATAACGTTGATACCAATCTGCAACGGCTTGTCGTAGGGCGGGTGCGCCTTTATAGTTTTGATAGCCATGCACATTTGGAAGTTGGGCATTCGTATTTAATGTCTCGATCACCTCCGGATGCGGGGGCAAGTCTGGACTTCCAATTCCTAGGTTGATTACGCGCGCTCCCTGTTTGTTCAACTCATCTATTTCTCTTAATTTTTTGGAGAAATAATATTCTTCAGTGTGCTGCAATCTTTTGGCAACGTCTATTTGCATTTTATTTTAATAAATTTGGTATTTGAATAAGGCTAAATTAGGGAATTATCTATTAAAAGGAGATTTTTTTATCGATTTTTCAAGCCGAACAAGCTGAATGCTTTATTCTTGCGATGCAACAATTTTATACTCCCTTGCCAGGATATGTGCTTTTCTTGATTAATTTATTATTTTTGTTCAATTTCCTCGTCAAAAATCTGAAAGGTAGAGGAGAGACCGACGAATTACTTTTGATGTAAAAGTAATTTGTCTTAGTTCAACATAAATGAAAACATATTTTAGGCTCTTATCGTTTGCTAAACCCATTGAGAAATTTGCAATCCCCTATGTAATTTGCACGCTGATCACGGTTATTTTTAGCACGTTGAATTTGGCATTACTTGCTCCTTTACTCCATACACTTTTTAAAACCGGAAAAGAGGCTTGTGAAGCAGCTTCTGAAGTCGTGAAACCTGAAGCGTACACAGATATTTTAGCTTGGTTCAATTACTATGCATCGATGGCAAATGAGCAGTTTGGTGCCTATGGCGCATTGCAAAGGGTCTGTATTGCAATTGTGATCTCCGTATTTATCAGTAATCTGTTTCGCTATTTCTGTCAACGAATTATGGAGAACTTCCGTATTCATACTTTGCTCAAATTGCGTAGAGCGGTATTTGATAGCGTAATGGATTTACATGTCGGTTATTTTACAGGACAGCGAAAAGGAGATATTGTTTCTAAAGTTGCGTCTGATGTACAAGTCGTGCAGTATTCTGTGACGGGGACTTTACAGGTGGTTTTTAAAGAGCCCTTGCAATTGATCGCTTATATCGTGATGCTTTTTAATATCTCCGCACAATTGACATTCTTTTCCCTATTGGTTATTCCAGTCTCTGCATTTTTTATTTCTAGAATCGTTAAGAATCTTAAAAGCCAAGCGCATGCGGCACAGGAGTCGTATGGAAATATGATTTCTTATTTGGACGAAGCATTGTCTGGAATTAAAATTATCAAAGCTTTCAATGCCGTTTCATTTATTAAGAACAGGTTTCATAATGAAAACGAACGTTACGCCAATATCGGTCGTGCTATGGCTAAAAGACAACAGTTAAGTTCACCTGTGTCCGAATTGCTAGGGGTAATTATGGTGGCTATTATTCTTTTGTATGGAGGCCATTTGGTGCTTTCGGGTGACAAGAGTTTAACTGCTCCCGCATTTATTGCTTATATCGCTATTTTTTCGCAGGTGATGCGTCCGGCAAAGGCGTTAACAGATTCTTTTAGCGGTATTCATAACGGTCTCGCTGCGGGTGAGCGTGTATTGGAACTTATCGATGAACGGACGGAAGTGAAAGATAAGGCCGAAGCGAAGCTTGTGAAAAGCTTTGAGAAGAATATTGTCTTTAATCAGGTGAATTTTTCGTATACCAAAGATAAAGAGATTCTCCAGAACATCGATTTAACCATCGAAAAGGGAAAAGTCGTTGCACTGGTCGGGCCTTCGGGAGGAGGAAAATCAACGCTGGTTGATTTAATTCCGCGTTTTATGGACGTCACTGGGGGGCAAATTTTGTTTGACGGTATTGATTTACGGGATTTAGACCAGGATTCTTTACGGGACATGATCGGTGTCGTCAATCAAGAGTCCATTTTGTTTAATGATACGATCTTCAATAATATTGCATTTGCTAATCTTTCGGCCAGTCAAGAGGAAGTAGAAGCCGCTGCACGGATTGCCAATGCGCATGAATTTATTTTGAAAACAGAACAGGGTTATCAGACCAACATAGGTGATCGGGGCGGTAAATTATCTGGTGGCCAACGTCAGCGGATCTGTATTGCACGGGCTGTCTTGAAGAATCCACCGATCATGCTTCTTGATGAGGCGACTTCTGCTTTAGATACCGAATCTGAAAAATTGGTGCAGGACTCCTTATATAAATTAATGGACAATAGAACAACGGTTGTTATTGCCCATCGTTTAAGTACCATTCAGAATGCGGATAAAATTGTGGTTATTGAAGCCGGAAAGATTGTAGAAGCAGGTAGCCATAGTGAGCTGATACAGCAAGAAGGATTATACCGTAAATTAATCGAAATGCAACAGTTTACAGATTAGGCTCCTTTTCTAAGAGCTATGTCAAATTAGTTGTTGTCACATTTTTTATTATAACTTTTGTTGCCTTTTCGGTACATTTGATTTAAGATAGGAGATACATTTAATGAACGCAATAGATAAATTGAATTTCTTGATTAACGATAAGAATTTAGCTGTCGAATGGAGAGATATAGCGGAGAAAGTTTTGCGAGAGGAACGTATCACTTTTGAGGAAGGCGTACTTTTGTATGAGAAAGGTGAGTTAGGCTACCTTGGTGTGCTTGCTAACTATATTCGCGAGAAACGCCATGGTGATCATACTTTTTTCAATCGTAATTTTCACATCGAGCCGACTAATGTCTGTGTCTATGACTGTAAGTTTTGTTCGTATTCCCGCTTAATAAAAGAACGGGCTGAAGGTTGGGAGATGGAAGTCGACGGCATGATGGATATTGTGAAAAAGTACGACAAGGAGGCTGTTACTGAAGTTCATATTACCGGAGGGGTTGTTCCTAAGCAGAACCTCGAATTTTACGCCGATTTTTTTCGCAAATGTAAGGCACATCGCCCCGAGTTGCATATCAAGGGACTTACACCTGTAGAGTATTACTATATTTTCAAGAAAGCAAAATTGAGCCATTACGACGGATTGAAGTATCTGCAATCCTGCGGATTAGATTCTATGCCGGGCGGTGGTGCGGAAATCTTTCATCCGGAAGTCAGAGAGCAGATTGCACATGATAAATGCACAGCCGAACAATGGCTGGATATTCATGAGCAGGCGCATAAGCTGGGCATGCATACCAATGCAACCATGCTATACGGCCATATAGAGCAGTTTTGGCATCGTGTGGATCACATGGAGCGCTTAAGACAGCTGCAGGATAAGACTGGTGGTTTTCAGACCTTTATTCCATTAAAATTTAGAAACAAGGAGAATCAAATGTCCCATATTCCGGAGGTATCCGTTATTGAAGACCTCAGGAATTACGCGATTGCTCGAATTTACATGGATAATTTTGATCATATTAAAGCTTATTGGGCAATGATATCGAGGGATACGGCCCAGTTGTCCTTGGCTTTTGGGGTCGATGATATAGACGGAACACTGGATGATACGACAAAAATATACAGCATGGCAGGAGCAGAAGAGCAAAAACCAGGGATGACCACACAAGAGGTTGTCGAGCTGATAAAAAATGTTGGACGCCATCCGATTGAAAGAGATACCCTCTACAATGTGGTAACCGATTATAATGATGTTGTTTTTGATCAAGTTGATCAAAAGAAAAGCTATTACGCATTACCTGTTGTCAATTCATAACTCATATCGCACATTGAAAAAGACATTTTATTTTATACGACACGGACAGACTGATCTAAATTTAAGAGGTATTGTGCAGGGGCGTGGTGTTAATTCCCCACTCAATAAGACGGGCATAGCTCAAGCTCAGGCTTTCTTTGATCACTATAGTACGGTGCCTTTTGATAAGATATATACCTCCACTTTATTGCGTACTCATCAAACTGTACAGGGCTTCCTTGATTTGAATTTGCCTTGGGAACAGCTCGTTGGTTTGGATGAAATAAGCTGGGGAATTTATGAAGGGAAAGAACAAACACCGGAGTTGCTTGCTGGTTTTGAACAATTGGTTGCAGCATGGCGTAATGGAGAATTGGATGTCAGTATTGAAAACGGAGAGTCTCCCCATGAATTAATGGCTCGTCAACAAGTCGCCTTGGATCATATGCTCGCTCAGACAGATGAAAAAAACATATTAGTCTGTATGCACGGGCGTGCTCTACGGATAATGCTTTGTCTAATGACTGGCGTCGATGCCCGTTATATGGATGATTTCCCGCATACAAATACTGCTTTATATAAATTGCTGTATGATAATGGCCAATTTGAGATTGTAGACCATTACAATACTGCACACTTAGAAGCATTGATAAATGAATAAAATTAGAGTTTCTGCCGTATCGTATACCAATACTTATCCGTTTTTGAATGGAATACGTAAATCAAAAGTGATGGAACAAATCGATTTGAGCGTCGATTATCCAAGTGCCTGTGCACAGAAAGTAATCGATGATCAAGCTGATATCGGGATCATACCGACCGCTGCCTTGTTAAGTCTACCTGAGTATTATATTAACACTGATTTTTGTATCGGTACAGAAGGTGCTGTCGATTCTGTATTTATTTTTGCCAATAAACCTATTGAAGAGATAAAAACTTTACGTTTAGATAAGCAATCGCGCACTTCAAATGGTTTAGCACGTGTATTGATAAAAAATTATTGGAAAAAGGATGTGGAATTGGTCACTGATGAATCTATAGAACCAGATGCCTATGTTTTAATTGGGGATCGTACTTTCGGTAAGAAGAATGCAGTACCTTATGTTTATGATTTAGGGAAAGAGTGGTTTAACTTTACCGGGTTACCTTTCGCTTTTGCCTTATGGGTGAGTAACAAAAAACTTCCCGACTCTTTTGTGGAGCAATTTAATGACGCTTTAGCGTATGGTGTTGAACATGCAACCGATGTGATAGCTGGTCTCCCAGAATTTGAGGGCTTTGATTATACAAAATATCTGACGGAGCATCTTAATTTTCATTTGACAGCCAAGAAGCGCGAAGCTGTGCAATTGTATCTCCGGTATTTAAAAGAATTGGATTAACCTGGGGGCGCTTGGCCTGAACAGGAACGATGACATACCCTGAAAAATTTTAAATCAGAATCGCCAGGTAAGCCTTACACGGCGTTGTGAAGGCTTATCTGGCGATTGATTCTCCGGGTGCACTACCCCCTGATAAATTCCCTTTATTTCTTGCTTTTGTTTTTAACGACTTTGGTAAGGCGTATAACTCCGATTACGCCATGTCTGGAATTAAAAGGGTGACAGTACCCTTTTTACAGGGTACTAACAAGGGGTTAATAGGGGTACACCCCTGTTAACCCCCTGTTATACCCCTGCTAACCCCCTGTAATACCCCTGTTAGAATTAAACATGGTATTAACCAAGAGTTAACCAGGTTCCTATAAAAAACACTCATTGAGTGGGTTTTTATATCGACTTATTTTAACGACAATGCAGGTCTCCTTATGGATTGGAATCACAGTTGGATTATCGACTGACCTTCGCGCGCGAAGAATTAGGTACGTCCAATTTTTACTTTACGTCCTTTGATTTTTTGCCCATTTGCCTTGTTGATAATAACAGAAGCAAGCTTTCTTTTAACGGCGACATAGGCGACCTTATCTTTCACTTCTATTATACCGATGTCGTCTTTTTCAACACCTTCCAAATGCAGGAGAAAACCTACAATGTCAATTTTATTGACTTTATCTTTTCGTCCAGCACTAACATAAAGTGTGGCGAAAGGTGAATTCTCCGGAAGATCATAGTACTCGGGAAATTCCTCTTCAGGTATTTCCGTCGATATATAGGGATAGGCTTCTTCAGGCTTTAGGATGACATAGACATCACCCTTTGCCTGCATACGCGCAGTACGTCCATTGCGATGAATAAAGCCATCTTCTTTATGTGGTAGCTGGTAATGAATAATGGCATCAACTTCAGGGATATCCAGTCCTCTTGCCGCCAAGTCGGTCGTGATCAAAACATTGTTGGAATGATTGCGGAATTTGAGAAGCGCCAGCTCACGATCTTGTTGTTCGAGTCCGCCATGAAACGTGTCGTGAATAATATTGCGATTGTCCAGCAGTTCGCTGATGTGATCTACTGCATCGCGATGATTACAGAAGATAATCATTTTTTTCGTTCCGATCTTGCAGATGAGTTTTAGTAATGCCTCCAATTTCTTTTGAACTGGGACAACTACTTTTTTGATTGTAATGTGGGGTATATTCTGTGAATTATTCAAAAAATCAATAAGAATAGGCTCCTGTATCTGTGTAAATGGCGGAATTACCTCCATCATCGTTGCAGAAGTCAGTATACGTGATCTGATGGACGGTATATGCCGAATAATGAAATCCATTTGATGCTGAAATCCCAGTTCCAACGATTTGTCAAATTCGTCTAGCACGAGGGTATGAATACCGGAAGGATCAAAATTTCCTTCTTCGATATGTTGTTTTATGCGTCCTGGAGTTCCTATAATAATTCCGGGAGCATCCTTGAATTCATTTTTTTCGATGCGGGTACTATGACCGCCATAGGCACAGGTGACTTTGTGACCTGTGGCTACCTTGCGCAGTACTTGCTCTATCTGTAAGGCCAGTTCGCGGGTCGGAACTAAGATCAGTACTTGAACCTCCCGAACGATTTCCTTCAGTTGCTCTAAAATCAGCAATGAAAAGGCCAAGGTTTTGCCAGATCCTGTGGGTGAAAGTAAGATTAAATCATGATCTTTTTGGTACGATTCCACTACTTTTTCTTGCATTTCATTTAAGGATGAAATACCTAATTTATTTAAAATAGCTTCTAGCTGCATTTAGCAAAAATACAAAATACCGCTAGTTTGAACGGAACAAAAGGAATGAAAATTTTTAAGGCATTGTATGAAAAAGAAACAAGGTAATCGGTCTATAAAAGATGATTACCTTGCGCTGATTTGTATCGGTATACTGAAAAACTCGGTATAGTTGTCGCGTTATTAATTCTCAATAAGTATTGTTTTATAATATATCAATACCTTCTTGTCTTAGTGTTTCTTTTTTGTCCTCTTCCCAGATACTGACTTGGACTTCTCCGATATGTTGTTTCTTGAGCATAAACATACAGACACGCGATTGTCCGATTCCACCGCCCATAGATTCCGGCAATTGATCATTGAGAAGCATGCTATGGAATGTCAGTTTGGATTTTTCAGTGCAATTTCTGATTTCCATCTGATGTGCCAAAGCGGTTTTATCGACGCGGATTCCCATGGAAGAAAGCTCAAAAGCTGAATTTAAGATGGGATTCCATACCAGAATGTCTCCGTTCAATCCTTTGTGTCCAGCTTCATTTGCAGTACTCCAGTCGTCGTAGTCCGCTGCGCGTCCGTCGTGTGCAACACCATTGCTGAGTGCCCCTCCGATACCATATAAAAACACCGCACCATATTCTTTTGTGATCGTATTTTCACGTTCTTTTGCAGTTAGATTAGGATATTTTTGCAGTAATTCTTCAGCCGAAATGAATGTAATATTTTCTGGAAGAATAGCTTTTATCTGTGGATACTTGCTTTCAACCTGTTGTTCTGTATAGCATAAGGCATCGTAAATTTTTAGTACGGTTTCTTTCAGTAAGGCCAAATTACGTTGATCTTTATTGATTACTTTTTCCCAATCCCATTGGTCTACATAGATCGAATGGATAGGGGTGTAATCTTCATCAGGCCGCAGTGCTTTCATGTCGGTCACAATGCCTTCCCCGGGTAACATTTCAAGCTCTTTTAAACGGACTCTTTTCCATTTTGCCAATGAATGTACCACGACCGCTCTTTTTTCATTCA
The DNA here is from genome assembly GCF_039511225.1 of Sphingobacterium multivorum. Lineage (NCBI taxonomy): Bacteria > Pseudomonadati > Bacteroidota > Sphingobacteriia > Sphingobacteriales > Sphingobacteriaceae > Sphingobacterium > Sphingobacterium multivorum. The sequence goes on along the minus strand of NZ_CP154261.1, from coordinate 3,897,850 downwards.
ATGATTTAATCGGAAATGATACCGGACGCTCAATTCCATTTAAGTCATCATTTAATCCTGTGCCATCTAAAACCACCAATGGTGACGAGATCGGAATTAAATTTAATGCTTTTTTTAGTTGTTGGACAAATGTATCTTTCACGAAGCTGATAGCAACTTCGGTATTTAAAAGTTTTCTTCCCTCCATATGAGTCAAATGAAATACCATGCGTGGGTTGGTACGCATCGTTTTATTTTTTATTCAGTTATTTCATACAAAAGTATGAAAATATCATTGGTTAATCTGTTTGGTTGTTATTTTTAATATTTATCCATTAAAAAGTTGAAAAAATAAAAAAATTCTAACAAAATGAAGGTAGGTCAATATTTAATTATAAAACTAATAATTTGTTGGTGCAACCAAAAGTGTTTGGTTACTTACCAAAAGAGCCCTGAAATATTTCAGGGCTCTTTTGTTTATGGTGGATCGACGTGATTAATTAAACGGAGAAGCTCTCGCCGCATGCACAGGTCCGGCTGGCATTCGGGTTGTGGAATTCAAACCCTTTTCCGTTCAAACCATCGGAATAATCCAGTTCTGTACCTGCTAGGTATAAAAACGATTTTATATCCAAACAGACCTTCACGCCTTTATCTTCGAAAAATTGATCACCTTTTTTTTCTTCGTTATCGAAGTTCAGCTTATAACTCAAGCCCGAACAACCGCCACTTTCCACAGCAACACGCACAAAGTAATTGCTATCATATTGCTCATCCTTCATGATTTCCTCGATACGAGTTTTTGCTTTGTCAGTAACTGTAATCATAGTAATATCCTTTGTATAGCACAAAGATACATACAATCTTGTTATATTTCGCCTGTTCTAAAGTTTTTAGAATGTCATAAATTAATCGATCAGGCCAGCTTTGAAAAGTTGCCAGACGGGGGATTGATCGCGGATTTTGCCAACCGCTTCTGTGATCAATTGGGCACAGTGTATAATATCTTCTTGCGTCGTCAACACGCTTAAGCTAAAGCGAATGGCCGATAATGCGTCTTCTTTAGAAATACCCATAGCCATTAAAACATGGGAAGGTTCTCTGGATCCGGTTACACAGGCTGAGCCCGAGGAGAGGGCCAAAGCAGGGCAGGCAGTCATTATTTCGCTGGCTAGGATATGTTTAAAACTAATGTAACTGGTGTTTGGTAGGCGGGGTACATTTTTTCCATGAATGATGATTTCAGGAATACCACCTAAAAGTTCTTCCAATAGATCGCGGTTTCGTTCGACCGTATGATAAGATGTTGGTTTAAGCAGAGACAGGGCTTTTCCAAAGCCGACGATAGCTGGAACGTTGTACGTACCGCCTCTAAATCCGCTTTCCTGACCACCGCCTACAATCAGCGGAGTAATCTGTATCGGCTTCGATTTTCGACGGATATATAAGGCACCGATTCCCTTCGGGCCATGAAGTTTATGCGCGCTCAGGCATAAAAGGTCAATCGGGACTTTTTGTAGATCAATGTTGATTTTTCCAATAGCCTGCGTAGCGTCACAGAAAAATAAGATGTCTTTCTCCTTACAAATAGTGGCGATTTGAGTTAGCGATGTGCATACTCCTGTCTCGTTATTTGCCGCCATGATGCAAACGAGTATGGTCTGGGAGCTCATCGCATTTTTTAAATCGTCTATACGAATCATGCCTTGTGCATCGACGGGGAGATAGGTGATCTGCGCTCCTTTTTTCGTCAGTTGTTCACAGCAGCTTAATACAGCTTTGTGTTCTGTTGAAACGGTGATAATATGATTTCCCTTGGATTGATATTTGTCAAATATGCCACAGATTACGGTATTAATACTTTCTGTTGCACCTGAATTGAAAAATAGTTCTTTTGGTGAACAATTCAGCACTTCAGCTATTTGCGCTCTAGCCAGTTGGACGGCGGCATTGGCTTCACGCCCCATTTGGTGATAGACACTCGATGCATTCGCATAGTTTTGGATGAAGTAGGGCGTCATGGTATTCCATACCTCATCCAAAATTCGCGTTGTCGCGTTGTTGTCCAAATAAATCATATCCTTCATCAGGATAAAGATAAGGATAATGAAGGTTATGCTGAAGCCTTCACGTCAACTTCCTTTTTTTTGACATTCGGATCATATCTTAAGCCTGGAGTTAACCAATACATCAATATGATACGGGAATAGCGGTAGTTGAATGGCGACATTAAAACAACGCTCATGATAGCAACGGTTGCATAGAGTATAAAAGAAGAGTCATTGCCTGTCAGGATATAGGTCGCCATACAAGCTGTCACCATTTCTGCAATGGAGAACGCATAGGTCACATACATGGCACCATAAAAATAACCTGGCTCACGCTCATAACGAAGTCCACAGTATTCGCAATGGCTATTCATTTTTTGTACTTTAAGACCATATGCAGGACCTTGGTACACATGGCCGATCCGGCATCTTGGACATTTCGCTTGCCATGCAGCTTTAAATTCAGATAATTCGTATTTAACTTCTTCCATAGTTATAGTTGTTTTCTGAACTCTTCCGGTGTGAGCCCAGCGGATTTTTTGAAAAATTTAGTAAAGTATGAGTTGTCATTGAATTGCAGTTCATCTGCAATCTCGCTGATATTTAAGTTTCGATTGACTAATAGTCGCTTCGCTTCGAGTACAATCCGGTTTCGTATAATTTCACCTGCTGATTGGCCGATGTATGATTTGCAGATTGCATTCAGGTGATTGGGCGTAATAAATAACTGATCTGCGTATACACTGGGCAATTTGGTAGACCTGAATTGCTGTTCAACCAATTGCTGAAAACTATTGAATATTTTGTGATTATATGGCGTACTGTGCTCTTGATGATCCTTTTCTGTAGAAATTGAGATATACAATATAAATTGGAGCAGAAGTGTACGGATATAGTCTTCCGATTGACCTGCCGCTTTTGCGGAAGCAATTTGTTCAAGAATGTGAATAGCCTGCTTTCGAAATTGTTCGCCAATAACAAAAATCAGCTGCTCAATTTTACCCTGTAAGAAGCTGAAGCGTTCCAGGTAATCGGTTCTTAAGAGAAAAGACTGAAAGTAGTCAATGGAAAAATTGACAACATAGCCTTCTTCGTCACCTGTAAAGTTCCAGGTATGAACCTGACCTGGTACCATAAAATAGATTTGATAAGGTTCAATGTTGTAATGATTGAAATCGATAATGTGTTCTCCTGAGCCCTTGGTGAATAGCACGAAATGGAAAAAATTATGTTTGTGAGGAAACACCATATCCTGATGCTTGATGATATATTCTTTTAGATCATCAATATGAATCGTTGTTTTGTTATTGAGATCAATGCTACAACTATCAATAATCGGAATGGTATTTTTTCTATTCATATAGCAAAATTACGCTAAATATCCTTTTAATAGTGGTGTTTATTTGGTCTTTTATGGTGTTTTTCAATGATTTTTATATTTTGATACGGTATGCGATATGTTGGAACAATCCTTGTGCCTAGAGGTTTAAAATATATTTTATAACATGGAAAGTAATTTAAATAGTTTGGGGAGTAGATTTGGTCGTTTGACCGATATTGTCATTGAGTCTATTCCGGGGATTATAGGGGGAATTATCCTATTGATTCTTGGGAAATATGTGATCAATTTTGTAGATCGCTTATTACATAAACGTTTCGAAAAGAAGAATGTAGATCCCTCTATTCGGGCATTTATCTCCAGTATTGTAAAGATCGTCATGTGGGTGATGTTGCTCCTTACCGTCGCAAGTCAGATTGGAATACAGACAACTTCTTTTATTGCCGCTTTATCCGCCTTCGGGTTGGCCGTTGGTATGGCGCTGCAGGGAAGTTTGAGTAATTTTGCTGGCGGCGTGCTGATTTTGATGTTTAGACCATTTGAAGTAGGCGATTCCATATCGAGTGCAAATGGTACCGCAGGTACTGTAGAACGGATTGATATCTTGTATTCTACTTTAATAAGCGATGATGGTGTACGTGTTTTTAGCCCAAATGGCCCTTTGGCCAATTCGGTTATTAAAAACTATACGAAAATTGTGCAACGCATGTTTGAATATACCATCAGTATCTCTTATGATAAAAATGTGAAAGAAGCGAAAGACATTATCTTAAGGGTACTTCGTTCCAATGAAAACGTATTAACGACTCCTGAGCCAACTGTTTTTATCAAAGAATTGGGAGACAGTGCCATGGTTTTAACCGTTCGTGCGTGGACGAAAAGAGAGCATTATGTCGCTGCTCGAAACTCAATGCAGGAAAAGATTATGTTGGAGCTGGAAAGGAACGATATTAGTTTATCTTCCAATCCGACACAGATTAGCATTGTTTCGAATTCAAGTGACCTAGGGACTGCAAAAGCTTAGTCCTGATCTGTTCCCAAGGCGTGTATAAGGACAAAGTACCGGTAGGCAATGATAGCCTGCTGGTACTTTTTTAATTTCAATGGATCCATCTTACCATATTTTGGTAAGATGGCTTTATTTAAGCTGTTTAAAATCTGAAAAAATCTTCGTTTCATTGATATACCTCTTTATTGATAATCTGGGGCATTTTTTCGCCTTTAATTGCTGCCAGTAAGTTACTGGCGGCCATCAATGCCATATTATCCCGCGTTTCTTCTGTAGCAGACCCGATGTGTGGTAGTACACAGACATTTTCCATATTTAACAGTGGATTTTTCGGATCCATCGGTTCAGGATTTGTCACATCAAGTCCGGCACCCCATAGTTGGCCAGTCTCTAGGGCTTCTGTTAGATCTATTTCATTGACCAATCCGCCTCTAGCGGTATTAATCAATATAGCGGAGTTTTTCATGCGCGCAAATGTCATTTTGTCAAACTGGTTTTTAGTCTCCGCTGTCAAAGCCGCATGGATTGAAAGGACGTCGCTCCGCGTAAGTAGATCGTCGAAATTCACATATCGTGCGCCAAGAATTTGTTCTGCTTCGTCATTACGGCTCCGATTGTAATAGATAATATCCATGTTATACGCTGCTTTGGCTTTTTTCGCGAATTCAAAGCCAATTCGCCCCAGTCCATAAATACCCAGTGTTTTGTTGTTGAGCTCGATGCCTAGGTTTGCTGTTGGATCAAAACCTTTCCATTCGCCCTGCAAAATTCTCTTGTGGTTGAAAAATGCCTTCCGTGATACCGACAGCATTAAAAGAAAGGCGACATCAGCTGTTGCTCCCGAAAGTATGCCAGGCGTATTGCTTACAGGTATTCCATGCAGTGTGGCAGCTGAGATATCTACATTGTCATAGCCTACGCTCATGAGGGATAAGGCTTTAAGGTTTGGGCAGTTTTGGAAAAAATTTGCATCAAACTTCTGCATTCCGCCATTGAGCACGTAATCAGCCTGTTGGCTCGCTTCGATAAGCTGCCTTTCGGATAGGGGATCGGCTGAATCGTGTATCGTTAGATCGTGACCGGCAGATTTTAATAAATCTATACCTTTTTGTGGTATTTTTTTAGTGATAAATATCTTCATGTAAATAGCTGTTCTTTAGCTTTCTTGTGATTGATTTTGGTAAACCAATTTGTGTTTTCTTCTAGTCAAAATTAATGATCACTCATCGCTATAACAACAAAAAAAGCCATATTGTTGTTTCAATATGGCGCATTATTCTCTATTTTTTGAACTTTATTTTTTACGGAGTATGTAATCTAAAATAGCTTTACCCTTGTCATCGGCAGAGATGGCAGAATTGGACAAGATGATAACGCCACTTTTTTTATCAGGCGATAAGGCTAGGTAGGAGCTGCTTCCGGCAGTTCCGCCATTGTGCCAATAGACCGTTAGGTCGTCAATCAGGTTCATATGCCATGCGAGTCCCAGGTCGGTGTCTGGAGGTAGAAAAAAAGTAAACAATCTGGTGTTTGCCATGGCGTTTTCCAATGGGGTCTGCGGCATCTTGAATTGCGCATTCGCAAATTTAAGTAGATCCTCAAGAGTCGATTTTAATCCGCCAGCGGGACCAAAAGCGTCAAACGACCAGGGAATTACTTCTTGACCATCTTTGTTATATACTTTAAAGGTATCTTTCCTCTTAGGATCCAATACCTGAAAGGTATTATTCATTTCAAGCGGCTTACAGATGATGTCTTTTACGAGCTGATCATAACTTTTTTTATAGATACTGCATATAATATCTCCTAATACGGCGTAACCAAGGTTGCTGTACTCGTACTCTTCACCTGGTTTTTTCGTATTTTTAAAGCTTGCGAGGTAGCTATAAAGTGCTTTTTTATCGTATGTTTTGTAAGGATCGTTTTCGTTAAATCCTTTGACTTTGTCGAGATTGTCAGGAAGTCTTGGTAAGCCAGAGGTATGATTGGCCAACATCTGAAACGTTATTTTTGAAAGTTCTTCATTTTTCTTGAGTGTATCAGGAAGAAATAGCGCAATAGGCTGATCTAAGGTTATCGTTCCTTCCTCGACAAGATTTGACAAAAGTATAGCGGTAAAAACTTTACTTAACGAGCCAATTTCATAGGTAGACGTTTTTGTAGGCGCTGTTTGGTTGCCTTTGGCAGTCTCACCATAGAAATAGGTTTTTGTTTGTCCATTCTTTAGAATGCCAATTGCAAGTGATTGCGTATTTTGTTGTTTCAAATAAGCATTTGCAACGGAATCGACAAAAAGGTCGTCATTATCGACTGATTTCTGTGTTGCAGGTACCACAATAGTTTTTTCCACTTGAGGCTTGATTGCCAGAGGAGTGAATTTTAATGTATTGAATTTTAAGGTTGTGTCCGTTGCAAAAAGAATTTCATACGATTGGCTGTCGAAGTCCATCTGATAGGTTGCAAGCCCTTTTTCAAACTTTTTTATGGTTGAGCTTTTTACTCTTCCTAAGGGATAGAGTTCCTGTAGTACTTGCGTGAATTTGGCTAGGCTAAATTGTTGTTTGAAGGCGTCACTGGCCATATTATAGGCGGAGTCTGTCATCTGGGAATTGATAAAAAATTCCAGCTTATTGTAAACTCCTCTGTTGATCTGTTCCTCAGGATTCGTTTGGGCAAAGGAGTAAGATGTGATGCCCAGCAATACTATTGTAATAAAATGTTTCATAACGATTGATGGGCACAAATCTACGGAATGTTTAAATTCCAATCAATTGTTTTAATCGGGCATAGCCTGATTTACTGATATTGAGCTTTTCTCCTGATGTCAGTGCAGCAATATACGAATCCTTTTCATAAGGTTCCAATTTGGCCAACTGATCCACTTTAATGATAAAAGATCGGTGTATACGGACAAATTGATTCGGATCCAAAGATTTTTCAAAAAATGCCATTGTTTTATTTTTTAGGTACATGCCATCTTTGGTATGAATCTTAACATAGTCATCATAAGACTCCAGGTATTTGACGGTATCAATCGGAATAATCTTGATCTGGGTGCCTGTTTTGACAACAATACGGTCGATTTTTGTTTCGTCCTGCGCTGTAAGCACTTCGTAGTTGGGTTGAACTTTTTTCTCGGGTGCGGAGTAGCTTGCTCTGAATTTTTCTAAGGCTTTTTTGAAACGTGTTGGTGATACCGGTTTTAATAGGTAATCCAAGGCGTTCTTTTCGAAAGCTTTCAAGGCATATTCGTCAAAAGCGGTCGTAAAGATGACCGCCGGAGGGTTGTCAACAAGTTCAAGCATTTCAAATCCGGTCAATTTGGGCATTTGTACATCCAGAAAGATTAAATCCGGTTCGTGCGCATGGATAGCTTTAACAGCTTCAAAGCCATCACCACATTCCGCCATGATGGATATATCGGCTTCATTTTTTAGGTAACCCGCAATAATGGAGCGTGCAAGGGGTTCATCATCGATAATAACGACTTTAATCATATTGAGGTATTTTTAGGGTGCTGGTAAATATGTTGTCCTGAATTTGAGTTTCCAGTAGATCATTTCTTCCATAAAGGAGATATAATCTGCGTTGAATGCTGGATAGTCCAAATCCAGTGCCTTTTTTCGGCTTTGACTGTTCTTCGGTGTCGAAGGGGTTGGTAATCTGGATCAGTAGTTGACCATCAATCGAATAGCATTTTATTTTAATTTCTACTTGATCGGTTACATTGTATAATCCGTGTTTAATCGCATTTTCCACCAGTGGCTGAATAATCATGGCTGGCAATCTATTGTTGAAAATTTCTTCTGAGGAAGAGATGGATGTATGGAGTCGATGACCGAAGCGTACTTTTTCAATATCGAGATAAAGTTGAAGGTGATCGAGTTCTTCTTCAAGTGTGATAATTTGATTGTTTTCTTTTCTTAATGTTCCTCTTAAAAAGTCCGACAGCTGGAATGTCATGTTTCGGGCTTCGTCCGGATTGGCGCCAATAAGTGCTATGATGGAGTTGAGGCTATTGAAGAGGAAATGAGGCTGTAACTGTTGCCTTAGATTATACAGTTCGGCTTCCCGAAGTAAATTTTCAGATTCCTGCTTCCGTTTGATGTTGTTGATATTGTCTTCCTGGATGTTCCAGACAATGTTGATAATAGCAACCGAAGTTAAAATAAGGAAATTAACAATACCGCGATAGGGTAATGTTAAATCCAAAAGTGGGGTGAAGGTCGATTGAATAAAGTAACTCATCAAGAATCGGCTTAATGCGATGCTTATTGCGCCCATGATTAAACCGATGATGAGTACTTTCCAAATCTCCCGGGGTTGTGGGGTATAAAAATTGAGTGCTGATGACATGCCATAGCAGCAAAACATCATCACCATGCTGTTTATAAATGAATCTTTGAATGCGAGTTGTTGGTCAAAACCAGAACGAAGCATCAATAGGTATTGTAATGCAAGATATCCGATAAATACGGATATGCAGATAATGCCAATTAGTCGACTTTTAACACTGAGGAACAGCTTGCTTTTCATCTATTAAGCATTTTTTATGGTTAAATTACCTAAAATACAGGTGCCTGTTATATAGATTTTTTTATCTGTATCGGGGTTATAAATCGTTTGGAACCGACGGTCATCGACAGAGCCTAAGACCGAGGCGACGTTGCTAAATACTGTCCAATGCGGGGGGATAATTATACGTGCGCTGCCAAACAATTGGAACGTATCAATCACAATTGGCTGCTGAATATCCGCTTTGGTTAAATCCAGCTCTACGCTTCCAAATACATTGGTCAAATTGCCTCCCCTGAAGTTTTTGGAATAGATTACTTTCTTTTGGCCCGCAAAGATGCTGTTCAGATTGAGGTTGTCCTCAAATGACTGGTGAAAGGAATCTTTCTCTTTGTCGCCAAAAGCCTGCTGATTAGGCGAGGCTTGTTGGCTTGAACCGTATTGTTCGTTAAATGGTCTGGATTCCTGATCAGTAAGGCTGTCCGTGGTCCCCTCGGTAGGTACATTGACTCGCTTATCCCAGTCGTAAGAGCCTTGCGGCGGATTAGGGTAAGCTGGGGGAACCATCGGTGGTTTCCTTTTGCTCATGATAAAGTAAATCCCGAGCGAAATGATGATGATAGGGACGGTTACAGAACCAAAGTCGGTGCGCATCATTCTTGAAATAAGGCTCGCTCCGCCTATGATCAATAGGATAATTGCCGATTTTTTCTGAAATTGGGAATTTATGCCAATGACCAATCCAATTATGATTAATATCGTTTGCCAGCCAAATAACCAATCCGGAAACCAACTTCCTAAATTGAGGTTATTCAATAATAAGAATATACCTACGATGATCACAATCGCTCCTACAATATTGCGGCTATTATTGCTGTTTGGTATGATGGGTTCTTTTTCCATAATGTTTTTACTATTTATGACTCAAAGATAGCGTCACAAATATATTCTACATATTTGCTTTAGGTAATACAACTTATATTTTCGGTAAATGTAATGATTTCGTCGGTAAAAAATCTTGTTGTTTATTTTTTATCTTGGCTATAAATTGAAGCGAACTGCCATTTTTACGCGTAATTGTCTTTTTTTTTAATATTATTTGGTGTATTAAAATGAATTATTATATATTTATCAAAGATTAAGATTACTTTAAACTTAAATAACAACCAATGGGAGATTTTGAAAACAAAGAACGTGAAGAAGTTTTTTCAAAAAAGGTGAGAGCAGGTAAGCGTACTTATTTTTTTGATGTAAAAGCAACTCGATCGAACGATTACTACATTACTATCACAGAAAGCAAGAAACGCTTTGAGGATGGCCAGTTTATTAAGCATAAGATTTTCTTATATAAAGAAGATTTTGAAAAGTTCGCTGAGGGTTTGACAGATGTAGTTAATTACATCAAGTCTAATCAGGAAGTAATCGAGAAACGTTATGAGCCTAACTTTGATGATGCATACGCTGAAGAAGCGGATGTTCGGTCAAAAGATGATTTTTCGTTCTAGTATCCGTAGAGCGAAATCTGAATGAAAAAAAGAAATAAAAGCCACTGATGTGGCTTTTTTTATTGTTTTTATATCCGATATGGTATTTGGCGACCAAATAGAGTGTTATTGTGGTATATTTCGTAGGAAATCATTTAGCACGGTGTTGAATTTTTCGGGTTCCTCGAGATTTGGCAAGTGCCCGGATTCTTCAAACTCCATATAGCGGACGTCTGGTATATTTTCAATAAGGATATTGGTTTGTTCTTCGCTCATCATCTTGTCGTGTTTCCCTTTTATGAGCAGTGTTGGAATAATAATCGTCTTCAGCGAATGGGTTGTATCTGTTCGTGAAGCGAGAGCAAGTTGAGTTGCACAAATGCTGGCAACCTCATTTCTGCGAATACAGCTTTTGATGAGTTCAACAGCTTCAGTGTTTTCACGGATTGTTTTATCGTGAAACACATTTGCGATAAAGCCAATGGCAAACGGTCTTCTGCCATATTTTAATAAAGCCTGAATGGAATCAAAACGCTTTTGTTTGGCTTTGTTGTCGTCGGCAAGCGAATTTGTGTCGCAGAGGATAAGTCCTTTAAGCTGTTGTCCGATCAGTTCATAAGTCCTGAGCGCGATATAGCCCCCCATCGAGATTCCGCAAAGGATAACATGATTGAGGTCGAGTTTACGAATAAATTCCACGAGATCTTTGGCAAAAACATCAACGGAGAAAAAACCATGACCGTTGGTACTTAGGCCATGTCCTCGAACATCAATAGCGATGCCCATATAATCTTCGTCGAGTTGCAGGAGCTGTTGTTTCCACGTATTTTTGTTGAAGGGAAAACCATGGATAAAAATGACTGTTTTTGGAGCGGGGTATAATTTGCTGGGGCGAAGATAATAGGAGATACTGATATCTCCGATGCGAATTTTGCTGAGTTTTAATTCTCTTTTGCTCATGAATGCTAACATTTGTCCGTGTCTGAAAAAAAAAAGTTGATATTTTAAATATAATATTATCAACGAGATAAAAGAAATGTTGTTGTATAAAGTTTAAAAAAGAGAAAAAATGTTTGTTAAATCGATAAATATAACGATATTTGCATCACCAAAACGGAAAAGGATAACGGATTTGTTTTGGTTGCCTAGCGCTCCTAGCTCAATTGGATAGAGCATCTGACTACGAATCAGAAGGTTAGGGGTTCGACTCCCTTGGTGCGCACAAATACAGGTTCTGTATGTTAAAAAGGCATTCCTAGCTCAATTGGATAGAGCGTCTGACTACGGATCAGAAGGTTAGGGGTTCGACTCCCTTGGAGTGCACAAATTAAAGCCAGTCAATTTGATTGGCTTTTTGTTTTTAGCGCTGTTGCAAGGTTGTCGCTGGGAGGGGGGAACTTCTTTTTGAAAAAAAATTTGTAAAAGAACGAATTCTGACTATATTTGCGTCACCAAAACACATGGGACAGAGTTCTAAACGTAATGGTTTATTGCGCTCCTAGCTCAATTGGATAGAGCATCTGACTACGGATCAGAAGGTTAGGGGTTCGACTCCCTTGGAGCGCACAACTGAAAAGCCTAGTCATCATCTGTGATTAGGCTTTTATTTTTTAACTCGTTTTAATTTCTTAAATAAAACTATGCTAAACCTTGTAATATTTGGCCCTCCGGGTGCAGGTAAGGGAACCCAATCTGCAAAGCTTATTGAAAAATATCAATTGGTTCATGTTTCAACCGGTGATATTTTTAGAGCACATATTAAAGGTCAAACGCCACTTGGTCAACAAGTGAGCCAGATTATTGCTGAGGGAAATTTAGTGCCAGATTCGATTACGATAGCAATGCTGGAAGAGGAAGTGAAGAAAAATCCAGATGCAAAAGGATTTATTTTTGATGGATTTCCTCGTACTGTTGCTCAAGCTGAGGCATTGGATGCTTTTTTAGAAGGTATCAATACTTCAATCTCGGTTGTGATCGCACTGGATGTGAATGAGGATGAATTGAAAGCACGCATCGCTAAACGGAAGGAAATTTCTGGCCGTGCGGATGATGATGCGGATAAATTGGTGAAGCGTATTGATGAATATTTCACCAAGACGATTCATGTGTTGCCGTACTATGAGGCACAAGGCAAACTTTCTAAAGTGAATGGTATCGGCGATATCGATTCTATCTTTAAAAGTTTGACAGATATCATCGATAATTATTAATTAAGATAAGTATTTTTTAGACTGTAATAAACTGTAATGGCGCAAGGTTCGAATTTTGTTGATTATGTGAAAGTGTGTTGTCGTTCTGGACATGGTGGGGCAGGTTCGGCTCATTTGCACCGTGACAAGCACACCGCGACTGGTGGACCCGATGGTGGTGACGGCGGTCGTGGCGGACATATTATACTGAAAGGAACGACTAATCTCTGGACCTTACTCCATTTAAAATATCGTAAGCATATTATCGCCTCAAATGGTGAGTCTGGTGGCAGTTCTTTGCGTACCGGGGCAACTGGACGTGATGAGATCTTGGAAGTGCCACTGGGTACGATTGCAAAGGATGCGGAGACGGGAGAGGTATTGTTCGATATCACAGAAGACGGTGAAACCAGAATATTGGTTCCGGGTGGAAAAGGCGGGCTGGGCAATTGGCATTTTAAGTCGCCGACACAACAGACACCACGGTTTTCGCAACCTGGTCTTCCGGGGAAAGAGCAGTGGATGATTCTCGAATTGAAGGTTCTTGCTGATGTTGGATTGGTTGGATTTCCGAATGCGGGTAAATCAACGTTGTTGTCGGTGGTCTCTGCTGCAAAACCAGAAATCGCGAATTACCCCTTTACAACACTGGTGCCTAATTTGGGTATGGTGAGCTACCGGGACAACCGTTCCTTTGTTATGGCCGATATCCCGGGCATTATTGAAGGGGCTTCCGAAGGAAAAGGATTAGGATACCGTTTCTTGCGACATATCGAACGAAATTCTGTTTTGTTGTTTATGGTGCCGGCTGATACAGACCGGACGATCCGTGAGGAGTACGCCATTCTATTGAATGAACTGACTGCGTATAATCCAGAATTGGCCGATAAACCCAAATTGCTGGCTATTACCAAATCTGATATGCTTGATGAGGAGCTGGAGAAGGAAATGGAGCAGGAGCTACCGGAAGATGTACCTTATATTTTCATTTCTTCGGTGACAGGTAAAAATATATTGCCATTGAAAGATATGATCTGGAAGGCAATCAACTCTTAAGTTTAAATACATAAACAGAAAAGGCGCTCCACACCGTGAAGCGCCTTTTCTGTTTATGTTAATTACGGATTGCTGCCCTTAAACTTTTATTGTACCCCCAGTTTTAGTGGTAGCCGCAACTGGCTGATTTAAGAAACACATTATAACTGATTCATCCAGCCACTAACTTATTCATAATACCAGTTTTCAATCAGTTTTAGTCAGTACTTGTTCAGTGCTTATTCAGTCTTCACTGAGCAAGCACTGGACGAACTCTGAACAAGCACTGTTAAAAAACCTGATTTGATCTCTTTGTATTTCTTATTTTCTGCAACTAAAAATTAAAAGAAAAAAAGGAAGAGGCTGCGTTTACCTAACAAAAAGATCGCTGTTCTGTGGTAATAGGTCATTTTAACGGGAAGATGAACCAGCGCAAAGCATTGTGCTCCAAAAAATGTATGTTTTTTAAGTTTTTTTATTAATTTCAACCTATTATTTAATCCCTGATGGACGAATGTTTTTTAGTTCCATCGCCAAACTAAATCTAAATGAAAACAGAAGACGAAAAGTATTGTGTAGAGTGCGGTAAGTTAATCAATATCAAGGCGGAGGTGTGCCCATTTTGTGGTGTGAGACAGCCTATTTTTTATGCTAACCAACCTTTTCAACAACAAAACAACACCTTTCAGGACGACAGGTGGTTACCAGCACTGTTATTTTGTTTTTTTCTGGGCCCTTTTGGAGCGCATCGATTCTACTTGGGGCAAATTGGTACGGCTGTTATTCAGCTGCTTACCTTGGGGGGATGTGGTATCTGGTATCTAATCGATTTGATTATGATTATTGTCGGAAAATATAAAGATGCCAACGGCAATTATATCAAGAGTCCAATCAACAATAATTAATGATTTTGCTCGTCCTGAAATACCTTAAATGTCATTGGATATATTCGTTGGTGTTGGGGTATTTCGGGGTTGCCATTGGCTTGTACCTTTTTACAGATATCCATATCCTTATTCCCTGTCTTTGGAAGAGTATCAGTGGTTCTGATTGTCCCGGTTGTGGGCTGACAAGAGCCTTTATCGCCTTGTTGCGGATGGAATGGAAGGAAGCTTGGCTAGAAAACCCGTTGATTTATATGCTTGTCCCGCTATTGACTCTGTTGATTTTGAGGGACTTTATTCGGTTTCGGGAAGTCCATTCAACGGAAGGATAAAAAAATAAAAAATATTTTCACTTTATAAGTGATATGTCGTAACTTTGTCTCCCGTGAAAATTAAAGTAGAGTCTTTACTGGTAGGTGCCTTAGGAAACGGTTTGTCAATCGTGATGATGCATTGTTAATTGATATTTAGCCCATTTGAGGGCTTTTTTTATATCCAGTCAAGAAGGCTTTAAAATTCATAAAAGTAAGGATACACATTTTATAATATTACATCGATAATGACCAACTACAGCAAATTGCCTGCAATTTTAGTTTTAGAAGATGGTACAGTTTATCACGGTAAAGCCGCTGGTAAAATTGGTACGACTACTGGGGAGATCTGTTTTAACACAGGAACAACCGGTTATCAAGAGATTTTTACAGATCCATCTTATTTTGGACAAATCATGGTAACAACCAATGCGCATATTGGTAACTATGGTATTGATGCGGATGATACCGAATCAAATCAAATTCAGATTGCGGGGTTAGTTTGTAAAAACTATAACATCAACTACAGCCGTAAAATGGCTGATGAATCGATCCAAAGCTACTTTGAAGAAGGAAATTTAGTTGGTATTTCTGATGTGGATACTCGTTCATTGGTGCGCCATATTCGTGATAAGGGGGCGATGAATGCGATTATTTCTTCAGAAACATTGGATGTTGAAGAATTAAAACGTCAGTTGGCACAGGTTCCTTCCATGGATGGACTTGAATTGTCTTCAAAAGTAACGACAGCCGAGCCCTATTTCTTCGGGAATGAAAATGCTTCGTTGCGTGTAGCGGTTTTGGACTTGGGAATCAAGAAAAATATCTTGCGTAATTTTGAGGCTCGTGATGTATATACAAAGGTTTTTCCTGCGAAGACAACATTTGAAGAAATGGAGCAGTGGAATCCGGATGGTTATTTCATTTCCAATGGCCCTGGCGATCCAGCGCCGATGGATTATGCTATCGAGACTGTAAAAGCTATTTTAAACGCAAATAAACCGATGTTTGGTATTTGCTTAGGTCACCAGATTTTAGCATTGGCAAATGGTATCCGCACAAGCAAATTGCATAATGGACACCGTGGTATCAACCACCCCGTGAAGAACATTATCGCCAACCGTTGTGAAATTACGTCGCAGAACCACGGTTTTGGTGTTGTTGCTGAGGATATTCAAAATTCTGAGAACGTCGAAATTACACACGTTAATTTGAACGATCAGTCTATTGAAGGTATCCGTATCAAAGGACAGAAAGCATTTTCGGTGCAATATCATCCAGAATCATCACCGGGTCCACATGACTCGCGCTACTTATTTGATGATTTTGTAGCAATGATCAAAAACTAAGTTGTACAATATTATACAAAGAACCCTTCAGATTTTGAAGGGTTTTTTATTGTTTTTAGTTGAACAGTTATGCCGATGGAGCATAATTTATTCACAATAAATAGGGGAATAAATACATTTTTTATTATATTTGATTGTGAAAAATGTCTGTAGACAAGAGTGTGTCTTATCTACACTAAGTAATGCAAATAAATTATAGTCTAATAAAGAGATGAGTTTAATTATCGATGTTCATGCGCGTCAAATTTTGGATTCGCGCGGTAACCCTACAATTGAGGTAGATGTTACTACACAAAATGGTTTTGTTGGTCGTGCAGCTGTTCCTTCAGGTGCTTCAACTGGTATTCACGAAGCAGTAGAATTACGTGATGGCGACAAGTCAAAATATCTAGGAAAAGGTGTTTTGAAAGCTGTTGAGAATGTAAACACTAAAATTGCAAAAGCGCTAGAAGGTGTAGATGTTTTCGAGCAAAATGCCATCGATAAAATCATGATTGATTTAGACGGTAGCGAAAATAAAGGAAACTTAGGCGCAAATGCTATTTTAGGAGTTTCTTTAGCTGTAGCGAAAGCTGCTGCACAAGAGTCACGTCAACCATTATACCGTTATATCGGTGGTGTAAATGCGAACACGTTACCTATTCCTATGATGAATATCATCAATGGTGGTTCACACTCTGATGCACCTATCGCATTTCAGGAATTTATGATCATGCCTGTGGGTGCGCCTTCATTCTCCGAGGCTTTGCGTTGGGGTACTGAGGTTTTCCATACGTTGAAAAAAATCTTACATGACAGAGGTCTTTCAACTGCAGTAGGTGATGAAGGTGGTTTCGCGCCAACTTTTGAAGGTACTGAGGATGCCATCGAAACAGTTTTGAAAGCGATTGAAATTGCCGGTTACAAACCTGGTCAAGATGTTTGTTTAGCGTTGGATTGTGCTTCTTCTGAGTTCTACAAAGATGGTAAATACGATTATACTAAATTTGAAGGTGATAAAGGTGCTGTGCGTTCTAGCGAAGAACAAGCAAGCTATTTGGCTGAATTAACAGCTAAATACCCTATTATCTCTATAGAAGATGGTATGGCTGAAGATGATTGGGCTGGTTGGAAAACATTGACTGACAAAATCGGTGACCATGTTCAATTGGTGGGTGATGATCTTTTTGTTACCAATACAAAACGTCTTCAACAAGGAATCGATACACATACAGCGAACTCAATTTTAGTGAAAGTAAACCAAATTGGTTCATTGACTGAAACAATCAATGCGGTTACTTTGGCTCAAAATTCTGGTTACACTTCTGTGATGTCACACCGTTCGGGCGAGACTGAAGATGCGACTATCGCTGACTTAGCTGTAGCACTGAACTGTGGTCAGATTAAAACTGGTTCTGCTTCACGTTCTGATCGTATGGCTAAATACAACCAATTGTTACGTATTGAGGAGGAATTGGGTGGTAATGCACGTTTCATCGGTAAAAACTTTAAATACGCTAAAAAATAAGCTTTAGCATATTTTTATATAAAAAGCCGAAGTATTTTCTACTTCGGCTTTTTTTGTGGGCAAAATATGCTCAATGATCTTTTCTCTAGTTGCCTTTAGCACCGGAACTGATATCCTGACCTAGAATAATGTATTTCCTGTATTTTTGTTGGGATAGGTTAGATCCAAATCGAATGTTGTATTCAGTTTTTTGATAAAATGTGTTGCCAGTAATGGCGATTCTATCTCAATATTCTGGTGGATAAAGAAATACAGTTTTTGCAACCCGTTTTCGCGCCATAGTTTCAGCACATCGATCCATTGATCCAGGCGATCGTAATCTGATGCGTGGTTGGCACCTACATACCGTACGAAAGCAGTCGGTGTGGTTAAGCGCATATGGAGCATGTCTCTACGGCCTGCGGTATCGACCAGTACGTTGGTCACATTGGTTTCCTCCAACAGTGCATAGAGTTCTTTTGTTACTTCGGGTTTGGAAAACCAATCTTTATTTCGTACTTCCAAGGCTAGTGGGACTTCTTTTGGCCAGTCATGAAGAAATAGTTTTAGACGGGCCATATCCTTTGGACTATAATTGTCGTGCATCTGCAAAAAGGCCATTCCCAGTTTCTCATCGAAATGAACAATGGAATCCGTAAACAATTTTACTTTATCACCCGTATTTAATAATCTGCTAAAATGGCTGATGGATTGTGGGATTTTTGGGAAGAACTTGAAGTTAGCAGGTGTTTTCTTTTTCCAGGTTTCTACCTGGTCTATGCCAGGCGAATTGTAGAATGTGGCATTGAGTTCAATGCTGTTAAATTGCGTGGAGTAATAAGCAAGTTCGTCTTTTGTACCTCTGGGGTAAAAGCCTTTTAAATCTTGTTTATTCCATTTTGCACAGCCTACAAATACCTCAAAAGGTTGACTGTTTTTGAAATGCTGTAATAAGGTTAAGGTTTCCGGTGGAGTAGGAGGAAGGGTAAAATCGATTTCCTCCGGATGTTCAACTTGGCCGAATTTCATATTAGTTTTTTCTTAATTTATAATCAAATAATAGATGAGCCAACAGTGCCAATACCGTATAACATGTGCCTACGACAATAACACCGGGCCATTGGAAGTGTTGCCATGCTTGTGCAGCAAAAAAAGTGCCTGTTGATCCGCCAATAAAATAACTGACCATATATACGGTGTTTAGTCGGTTGTTGGCCCCGAGGTTTAGCGCATAGAAATCGCTTTGATTTAGGATGTGCATAGACTGTAGACCAAGATCAATGAGAATAACACCAAGAATGAGCCCCCAATAGGTATAGCCAAAGAGGGTAAATAATAACCAGCTGAATAACATCAATAAGATCGCATATAAGATGATTTTTGCTTTGCCTATATAAATGGTTAGTTTATTGACAAAAGCAGCGGCAAGCGCACCACAGGCACCTACGAGACCAAAGGCTCCTGCAGTTGCGGGGCCATCAAAAAAAGGTGGGGCCGAAAGATGGAAAACAAGCGTTGTAAAAAATGCGGAAAAAGCTCCAAATCCCATAGCTCCACGAAATGCAGCCAACTGTAATACAGGTTGTTTTCTGGCAAAGTTCCAGACTGATCGCATCAATTCCTGGTAAGAACCTTTAAAATTTGGCAGTACCTCCGGTAGCCTGATCGCTATGGCGATGGCTGTAATGACCATAATTGCTGAGGCTATCCAGTACATTTCGCGCCATCCGAAGTAGGAGCCGACAAAACCGCTTACAACCCTAGATAGTAAAATACCAATCAGCAGACCCGACATGACCATTCCGATCGCTGAAGCCTGCTTTTCTTTGCTCGCAAGCTCAGCAGCCATGGGCACAAAAACCTGCGGAATAACGGAGGTGAAACCTATCAGAAAGCTGAACAGCAAGATCGATAGGATAGAAGTGGACATGGCCATACCGACTAAAGAAAAAATAATGAAAAAGAAATCGATCAAGATCATTTTTTTTCGCTTAAACATATCCCCTAAGGGGACGATCAGTAACAGGCCAAAGGCATATCCGATCTGCGTTAACATGGCCGAATTACTGACCATGGCCTCGTCAATATGTAGGTCTTTGGCAATCAGGTCCAATAGTGGTTGATTGTAATAATTATTGGCGACAACCAAGCCTGTGGCGATGGTCATCAGCCACAAGGTTGCTTTGGATATTTCGTTTTCGGAATCTATTGTTTGCGACATGAGCGACTAATGTAATTCATCCCAGAGATCCTGAAATTTCTGTTTCAATGCTGCAACTTCCTGTTCCAATTGTCCAATTCGTTCGAGTAAGATCTGGTCGTTCGAGGAGCTGCCTGTAGGAACGCTATTTTCATACGCTTCCAGGTTGATTTCTCCTAATAAATGAATGTAGCGGACTTCTTTATGCCCTATTTGTTTAGGCAGGGACTTCAAGTACCCTTCTTGTGCCAATTTTTCCAATTGCTCATTGATTTCACCCAATGATTCAAATTCATAAAGTCTTCCAGAGTTTGAATTAATTTCCCCCGCGGTCATTGGTCCTCTGAGTAGTAATAAGCAAACAATGGTTAATTCGGAAGGAACCAGTGGAAATTGTATGGCAAAATTGTGTTTATACTTTGTTACGCGAGATCCTCCGCCAACAACTGTCGAGATTAAGCCCTTTTTCTTTAATATATCCAATGTAGCGATAATATCTTCTTCTGTATATTGTACAACCGGTTTGCGGGAAGTCTTTTGATTACAAGCAGCTTGTAAGCTGTTGATTGTCATTGGATAATATTCTGGGGTTACTTTTGATTTTTCGATTAGTGAGCCTAGTACACGTTGTTCCATGGCAGACAATTGGGGCAAATGAGTTGTTTCCATTTATCTTGAAGAATATAAATTTATGATTGAATACAAGTATGCTGTTATGCAACGTAACATTGGCTTGCAGTTTGTTCCTTCTCAAAGATGCCCTTTTTCTCCTACAACTCCAAAAGATCTTTTTCTTATCTTCGCATGAGTAATAGAAGATTTTAAGGTGCTTAAGATAGCTTTTCGTCAAGAATTTGTCCATCCCGTCAAAGAGGGGCATCGATTTCCGATGCTGAAATACGAGTTGATTCCTTTACAGTTAAAACATGAAGGGCTGGCAGATGAGTCAAGTTTTTTCAGTCCTGAACTAGCAAGCTTCGAGACATGCTGTTTGGTCCATGATCCAGTGTATGTAAAGCAGTTGTTTGAGCTTACTTTGGATTCGAAAATGATCCGTAGAATAGGTTTTCCATTAAGTCAAAGCCTTGTTGATCGGGAGCGATATATCTTAGATGGGACGATCCGAAGCGCCGCATATGCACTTGAGTATGGTGTTGCTTTTACCATTGCAGGGGGGACACATCATGCCGGTTATGATTTTGGTGAAGGCTTCTGTCTGATGAACGATCAAGCGACTGCCGCCGGGTACCTGTTGAAGCATAACTATGCAGGTCGTATCCTTATTATTGATCTGGATGTACACCAAGGAAATGGTACTGCGCATATTTTTGAGGGGCATAATCAGGTGTTTACCTTTTCAATGCATGGCGAAAAAAACTATCCCTTTGTCAAACAGCGTTCCCATTTGGATATCGGCTTGGAAGATCAGGTTACTGATGCGGAATATCTCACTTTATTGGAAGAAAATTTGGTTGATGTGTTCCGGAAATTTGAGCCTGATTTCGTTTTCTATCAGGCTGGAGTAGATATTTTGCAAACAGATAAGCTGGGGAAATTGAATTTAAGCAGCAGTACCTGTCGTCGAAGAGATGAATTGGTCTTTCATATGTGCCATAAACACCATATCCCTGTTCAGGTAAGTATGGGCGGAGGTTATTCTCCTGAAATTAAAGATATTGTCAATGCACATTGCCAGACTTTTAGAATAGCAATAGATTTATATAATTTATAAGATAAGAAATATGTTTTTTCACCAAGATGCAACTTTTGAAGCGTTATCCATTCATCGTGTAGGCAATAAAGCGCAAGATGAATTTTATATTTTGTCGGATGCTCCGGTATCTCTTGAAGGAGATGAAGTGTTACCTGGACTATTGATGCAGTATTTTATGAGTCCTTTTGCAAAGGTGAATGAGGTATATCGCTTATATCATCCGAATGGAGAGCTGGAATTGAATGAGATTTTCTATTTTGCAAGACAGTATTTCAAGGAGCAGCTTCCATTTCACGATTTTTCCCAACAAATTTCAAAACACCTTTATGAGGTATCCAACCATCCTAAAATTAAAGCTGGGGAGGTATATGTCGTTGCCTTAAAGAATGTACAGATCGAAGGGGAAGAACATGATGCTATTGGTATATTCAAATCTGAGAATAAAGAGACTTATCTGAAAGTATATCCGGAGCAAGGTGCTTTTATGTTGGAATATGAGCAGGAGGCGATCAATATAAATAAACTGGACAAAGGCTGTATTATTATCAATGTAGAAGAAGAAGAAGGTTATAAGGTGCTGGTTCTCGATCAGACAAACCGTCAACAGGAGGCAGTATACTGGAAAGATGAGTTTCTACAGCTGCGCGTGCGTAACGATAACTTCAATCAAACAGGGAATTATCTAAAAGTCTATAAGAACTTTGTTCAGGAAAAACTAGATGAGACATTTGAACTGGAGAAAGCGGACAAAATTGATTTGATGAACAAATCCATGAATTACTTTAAGGAAAAGGAAACTTTTGTCCAAGAAGAGTTTGAGGAGGAAGTACTGGGCAATCCGCAGGCTATTGCTTTATTTCAGGACTTTAAAGCGGGTTTTGAAGACGAATTTGACTCTCCATTTCAGGCAAGTTTTGAAATAGCGGATAAAGCGGTGAAAAAAATGGAATCTTCTTATAAGTCTGTTTTAAAGCTGGATAAGAATTTTCATATCTATGTTCATGGCAAACGTGAATATCTTGAGAAGGGGTACGATGAGGATAAAGGCATGAATTATTACAAGGTCTATTTTGAGAACGAAAGTTAATCGTTTTATAGCTTATTTGAATGGAGAAACGCGATAAAATAGCTGTTTTCACGGTAGTATTACTTCTGATTGGAATTTTTATTTTCTCCTTGGTTGAGCAATATAGCCAATGGATTGAGGCGTTTTATGCACGCGGGTTTTACCGTTCCTATAGTCATGTGCCAAGATTTATTTTTGGGTATGTTCCCTTTAGTTTAGGTGATCTATTTTATGTCCTAGTCGTTTCATTTCTACTCTATTCAATTGCTAAATTAATCGGAAATTTATGGAAAGGAAGATGGAAAAGTTCCTTTCGTTCGGTTTTGACTGTGATCAATTTGGTACTAGGTCTCTATTTTTTCTTTTACCTATCATGGGGTATGAATTACTATCGTGAACCAATCAGTATAAATGCCAATTTGAAAGTTGATAGCTTAAAGTTAGCGGATTATCTCGTGGTTTTGAATGGGTTTTTGGACAGTACAAATAATCTGCGGGAACATGTGGATCCATCCGAATGGGAAGAGCATAAAGAAACTATTCAAAGGGATTTGAATATATGGGTACAACAGGATACGGCTTTTGCAGATTTCCTGTCAAGAGGTCAAATTAGGGCAAAATCACCCATAAATAGCAGGATAGTCTCTTTTTTTGGTGTCTCGGGTTATTTTAATCCATTTACTCATGAAGCACATGTCAATAAAGCCATGCCAGTAACCTTTTTACCTTTTACTACAGTGCATGAACTTGCGCATCAACAGGGAATTGGTTTTGAAGACGAGGCGAATTTTATCGCTTTTGTTCGCTTACAGCGACATCCACAAACCTTTTACCGATACTCGGCTTATCTACAGACCACACTGTATATGCTACGTGAACTGCAGGGCATGTATCCTGATTTAGGAAAAGATTACAAGAGAAGATTAAGCGCAAAAGTATTGAACGATATGGAAAAAGAAAGGTATTTCTGGAGTCAGTATACGGGTTGGGTTGACGATGTGATGGGATTGTTTTATAATCAATACCTCAAGCACAACAATCAACAGGAAGGCATAGCGCGATACGATCGGATGACACGGTTGGTGTTGGCCTATGAGCTTAAAAGAAGAGGCTGTAGATAATAATGAGCCCATTAAAAAAGGCGTATTAGAGAATAATACGCCTTTTTTATGGATTAAGGAATTTTGTTATTGTGTTGAAATTAGTTCAAATGTACCTTCAGTTCCGGCACTGCCCGAATAAATTTGCCCTTGAGGCAAGCCTCTCAATCCGGTGGGAGCGGTTTTAATCCGATCATAGATGTTTCTCAAGTCCGTGTTTGCATTGACAGCCCGCCCACCTGCTGCAACATCTCCATAAATATAATTAGGCGCTTTTTTATTTGTTGTCTGAGGTTTAAGGCTACCAGTTGTTAAATTGACTTTAATTTTTCCTCCGTTACCATTCGGAAAAGTTTTGGTGCCATTAAAAGCGTCATCTCCCTTTGCAATGATATAAAGAGAACCTAATTTTTGAAAATTAGCATTGATGTCAAAATTTGCACCATTATTCTTTCCATCTGTTCCATAGATGGTTGCTTTATTTCCAATTTCAGCATAACCAATTGTTAGCTTGACATTTTTCTTACCATAGAACGAAAGGGTAGAATTGTCTTTCATGATTAAGGTATCGATGTGCATGACAACAGTAGAGTCTCTATTATCGATATTTTTTTTCGCTTTTTTGCCAATTTCCAGTTTAGAAATATGTTGTGTTTCTTGTGCTTTACCAGTGAAGGTCATTGCAAAGCAAAGAAAAAAGCCTAGAATAAATTTAAATTTCATAAAACTTTTAATTAATTGTAACTAACTAGTAGTTTGACAAATAAAAGGTAAAAGAGTTTAAAATTTAGCGAGATATTTTACAATTAATTTGGCAGTTTTCTTTGATGCGCCAGGAGAACCTAGCTTTTCGGCTAAAATATCATAGTTTTCCATCACACTTGCACGGTGAGCTTTGTTATTGATAAGTTCACCTACTTCATAGGAGATATCGTATGCCGTGCATTCGTCTTGAATCAATTCCCGTACTGATAAGAAATTGTTAATTAGATTGACTAGTGAGATAAATTTAACCTTGATGACTAATTTGGCAATCCATACCGATATTGGGTTAGCTTTATAAACGACAACCTGAGGTACTTTCAAGATACCTGTTTCGAGTGTAGCCGTTCCACTCGTTACGACTGCGGCTTCTGCGTTATGGAGAATGTCGTAGGTTTGATCGAAAATTACGGGAATATCAATACCTTTAAAAAATTGCTTGTAGTAGGCTTCATCAAAATTAGGCGCACCGGCAATGACAAATTGATGTACAGGAAAGAAAAATGGAAGTTCGGCCATGATGGGAAGGAGGTTGGCAATTTCCATTTCGCGGCTTCCGGGTAAAAGGGCGATCAAGGGTTTTTCTGAAAATCCATGCTGCTCCCTGAACTTTGGGTTGAATTGATAGGCTGAAATCGCATCCAATAGCGGGTTTCCAACGTAATCAACGGGCATGCGCCACTTTTTATAAAAATCTACCTCAAAAGGCAGAATACAAAACATATGGTCGACAATCCGTTTGATTTTCTTTACGCGGCCTTGATTCCAGGCCCACACTTTAGGGGAAATATAATAACATGTTTTGATGCCATTTTTTTTTGCAAAATCAGCAATTTTCAAATTGAAGCCAGGGAAATCTATAAGAATGACGGTATCCGGTTTTTCTTTCAATAGATCATTTTTAACAAGTTTGAGATTCCTAGATATCTTGGGCAGATTTTTTAAAACCTCTATAAAGCCCATAAAGGCCATTTCTGAAGTATGTATCAAAGCTTTTTTTCCCGCCTCTGCTTGCATGAGATTGCCCCCTACGATTTGGAAAGTCGCATCGGGGTCTTCAATTTTTAATGCTTTAATAAGATTGGCACCATGTAAGTCTCCTGAAGTTTCACCTGCAATAAGATAGTATTTCATATGTCAATGATTTTATTCTTTATGATCCTATGAGATATCTTTTTTTCGTTAAAACTGCGTTTAGTCTTAACCATGGATATTTCATTCAAATGATCGTTTTTGAACTGTTAAAGATAAGATTATTCTAGGTATATGATGAATTCGAACATATTATTCCATATCTTTAATTAAAGATGTTCAAGTTTTGAAGAAAATATCGGAAGTATAAAAGGTAAATAGTAATTTTGTCTTATGCAACGATTGTGGTCCTTAATAAGAAATAAGTATTTGTTAGCCGCTTTGGCTTTTCTCGTGTGGATGTTGTTTTTTGATCGAAATGACTTTGCCACGCAGTATAGTTATCAAAAGCAGAAAGCGAATTTGGAAAGTGAACGCTCCTTCTACCTCAAGGAGAATGCGGCTATCATTAAAACAATAAACGATATTCGATCAAATCCGCAGGAAGTGCAACGTATTGCACGTGAGAAGTATAAGATGAAAAAAGATAATGAAGATATTTATGTGATTACTAAAGTAGCACCTAAAGAGAATCATTAAGATCTACAATATAGTATAAAATGAAAAAACAACGGCCATCATGTTTACATGACGGCCGTTGTTATATAGTATATAGATATGGGTATTTTAATTTGCGGCTTGGGCTACTAGACCAATATATAAAGGTTTTTTTTCATCATTAGCCTTGCCTATGAGTATTAATGAATAATAATAACCTTCAACCAATTTAATGTCGCTGCGTGTTGCGATAGTTTTTCCGGCTTTATCACGAGCTGTGACAGTGAATGTACCACTCTTTTGAGCAATAAATCCCTGATGGGCACTTGCTGAATTTTGTGTTTCTTGTGCTCTATTGGTCCATTCTGAAGGGGAAGCCTGATCGCCTATTTTCAGGCTAACTAAATCTGTACCTTCAGCAAGATTAAAGAAGCGTAAACCAGACTCTGTATTTTTGATGTCTTTATTGATTCGATCTGTTGTGATAACCTGTACAGGTTTGGCTTTAGTTCCAAATAAAAAGGATGTATAGATGGTGCTATCTTTGATTGTTACAGTTGTATCCGTTAATTTCGTGTTATATTCAGCGGAGACTGCAATTCTACGTGCTCCTGTAAATAGCCCAATTTGAGCATAACTCTTGAATCCCAATGGATAATTAGGGTTTTGAAGCGGACCGCCGTCTGCAAAATATATAACTGCATTGGCATCCGTGTATCCATTAACCATGGTAAGCAATGCGGCAGGAATTGGCTGGTCATCGTTATCTTTTAGACAGCTTGTTAAAAAGAATGCCGCTAAAGCAATAGCAATAAAATTAAATAATCTATAGTTTTTCATAACCGTGTAATATTAAAATTTGTTTTTGTGACTCACATTGCGCTTGTGTTGTCTATTATACGGAGATGACTGACACTTTGCTACAGCGATTTGTAAAAATAATAAAAATCCATATTCAGACCTCGTTTTTTATTCCGATGACCCTTGTAAATGAGTATTTAAAGTAGTTGGTTGGTTCCAAGTAAAATTTAGTTCGTGTGAAGGGAAGGAATTGGTTATGTTCGCTGTGCAATCCGATTCTGGTTCGTGTTTGGTTTAGCGCGAGGATTTGGATTGTTAAACTAGTAATCCTAATTTTGAAGTATGAACAATAGAATCAAAAGAATTGCGAAGGGAATGTTTGAGCAGTTTAGGCATCGTAAAATTACGGAATCTGAATTTGTACAGGCGGAGGCAAAAGCGAGGAATCTAGGAGGCTATATGGACGACTTCAACGTATTAATTGCGATGTGTAAGGACACCATTACGGGGAAGTATAAAATGGACAAATGGAATTTATCGATTATTATTGGAACGATACTTTATGTGGTTTCGCCGATTGATGCAATTCCCGATTTTATTCTCGTGGGCGGGTGGATAGATGATGTGGCCATTGTTGGTTATGCGATTCGCAAACTCAGCGCTGAGATGGAACAGTACAAGCGTTCAAAGTTTCCTGTCGAAACGAGATAAATAAAAAAAGCTACTTTTCTAAAGTAGCTTTCTTTATTTATTGTTGAAGTTCAATTAGTGCTTAAAGTGTCTAACACCTGTTGTCACCATGGAAATTCCTTTTTCATTGGCCATATCAATTGATAATTGATCTTTGATTGAACCACCAGGTTGTAACACCGTTGCTATTCCAGCTTCCGAAGCAATCTCCACACAATCAGGGAAAGGGAAGAAGGCATCAGATGCCATCGCACAGCCTTTAAGGTCAAAACCGAAAGAAATTGCCTTCTCAATAGCTTGTTTCAATGCATCTACACGAGAAGTTTGCCCTACGCCTGAAGCTAACAAAGTACCATTTTTAGCAAATACGATTGTATTTGATTTGGTGTGTTTTACAATTTTGTTTGCAAAATAAAGATCCTCCAGTTGTTCAGCAGTTGGCTCTACTTGCGTTACCGTAACCATTTGTTCAGGGCCTTCAATCGTATTGTCTTTATCTTGAAGAATGACGCCGTTCAATAAAGTTTTGAACTGTTGGCTAGGTAATGTAACCTCTTTACGAACCAAAATAATTCTGTTTTTCTTTGCGGTAAGTATGGCGATCGCTTCTTCAGAATAAGAAGGTGCAATCAACACTTCGAAGAATAATTTATTGATCTCTTCAGCTGTTGCCGCATCAACTTGTCCATTCGTTATTAAGACTCCACCGAAAGCTGAAACAGGATCACATGCTAAAGCATCTAACCAAGCTTGTTTGATTGTTGACCGTGAGGCAACCCCACAAGCATTTGTGTGTTTTAAGATCGCGAATGTAGGCTCTGTGAACTCATCAATCAAGGCAACGGCAGCATCAACGTCAACCAAATTGTTGTAAGATAGCTCTTTACCGTTTAATTTATCAAACATCTTATCTAAGTCGCCGAAGAAAATGCCTTTTTGGTGCGGGTTTTCACCATAGCGCAACACCTGTGCTTTTTGCTCAGATTGTTTAAAAACCTGAAGCGGATTTTCTTGATTGAAATAGTTGAAGATTGCCGTATCGTAATGCGAGGATGTATTGAATGCACGTTTAGCAAATTCTTTACGTTGTTCCAACGACGTATTACCTTCTTGGTTTGCTAGTATTTCTTCCAATTCTTTGTAATCATTTTTGGAAGAGATAATAACTACATCGTTAAAGTTTTTAGCGGCAGCGCGTATCAATGAAATTCCACCGATATCTATTTTCTCGATAATATCTTGTTCCGATGCACCGGAAGCAACAGTTTCTTCAAAAGGATACAAATCCACAATAACCAAATCGATCTCAGGTATTTCATACTGAGCAAGCTGTTGTTGATCCGACTCAAGCGGGCGGCGCGCTAAGATACCGCCAAATACTTTTGGATGCAATGTTTTTACACGGCCTCCTAAAATAGAAGGGTAGCTGGTGAGGTCTTCAACTGGAACAACATCTATACCTAAATCTTTGATAAATGTTTCTGTTCCACCAGTGGAATAGAAGGTAACACCGTATTTGTTTAATAATTCAACTAAAGGAGCGAGGCCGTCTTTATAATAGACTGAAACCAATGCATTTTTAATCTTTACAGGATGGTTCATTATGATGGATTTGTTTCGTGGCGCAAAGATAGGTATTTAAAATCTTGATATCAATAAATCAAGTACTTTAAATAGAAAGGAGAAACTGTTTACGAGATTCTCCTTTCTAGATTGTTTTAATTTTATACCAAATTGAGCTTTAATTTTAGCTCTTCAGAAATTTGGTTGGTGATTTCCCAGATTGGCTCTGGTTCATCGGTATTGTTAAATATGACCTGATCGCAAGTGTCCTGATAGGGCAGTAGGTACTCGTTGTAGGAAGGTAGAACATGGTTTACCCATTTGTACATGACATCATCTTCAAAGTATCCCCGTTCAACCAGATCGCGGTGTAAGCGTCGTCTTAACGCGATATCCTGATCAGCGCTTAAAAATATCTTATGATTGATTAAATTATTAATCTCTGTATAATAGAAAATGAATAGACCTTCAATAATTAAAATCGGTGCCGGTTTAATCTCTAATATTTTGGGTGTTAATGAAGGGTTGTTAAATGTATACTCTTCTTTATATATTGTCTCACCGTTAAAGAGAGCCTTGATATCTTTATAAAAAGCATCTCTGTCGATTGATGTCGGAATATCGAAGTTATAGAGCCTGTTTTCCTCCTGAGTTTTAGTATTGGCAGGGATGTAATAATCATCTTGGGAAATTAAGGTCACCTCATGTGGGTTAAAATGTTTTAAAAAGCTATTTAAAAAAAAAGTCTTCCCAGAACCACTACTTCCGGCAATTCCTATGACATACGGTTTGTTATCCATTCTTACTATGCTATAAAAGCTATTTTATTCTGTTAATTTTCTAGAGGTAATCCATACGCAATTTCAACCTGGAAGCGTTTATCAAGTGCGCCTATGCTCGCGGCGGCAGACTTTGACAACACGACAATTGCATTTTGGTTTTCGGCATTATCATTAAATTTACCGACCACTTTTGCATAAGTAACACTTTTAGTCATTGGGTTAGTAATTTTTAAAATAGTACCTACTGGAGCTGACTTATGAAGAGCGAGGTTGCTTGTACCTTGAGATGATAGCCCATCAATCCAGACGCCAATACCACGTTCGGACTTTTCGCGTATTCCGTAGCGGTTTGTTGAAATTTGATTTTCTTCTTTATCATCACCGTCAGTAGAATCGGGACTTACAATTTCGATTCCTTTAGGTTCAACTAATTTTGGTCGTTCAGGAGGCAGGGGTTGATTGGGGATCATAAGCTTCATTCCACCGCCAATAACATTATTTTTTAAGTTATTTGCTTTTTTGATGTCTTCAACAGAAATACTGAACCTTTTAGATATGGCATAAAGTGTCTCTTTCTCACCAACGATATATTCCGTGAAACCTTCTTGCTGCTGCGGATTACGCGGATTTTGCACTGTCGTATTTCCACGGTCATTGTTTACTGTTGATTTCGCTTTTCGACCTGTTGGAATCTTAACAATTTGACCCAGGCTTAATGTTCCATTACCGTTTATTTGGGTCAATTGGCCTACCGTCGTTTTATACTTTTTACTTAACTGGTAATAATTATCTCCTTTTTCAATTTTGAACAGCACGTATTCTTCACCATTGATTGCTTCAGTGCCTACTGAATCAGGGATAAAATTAGCGCGTAAAGAAGTTGAGTTTTTTGCTTCAACGTGTTGAATAGCTAATATCGCGATGGATAGAATAGCTATCTTTTTATATGTCTTTAATTCGAATAAAACTTTCATATATTTTGCAATTATACTAAATACGAAACAAACTCCCGTTTATTATCTGTCAAAAGGAATATTTGTTTGTGAATAAGAAAATAAATGTTGAAGAGCTTTAGTTCCAGCTTGGAAACTGCAATAATAGACTCTGTCAATGTTTCTCTTGTGGATTGCACTAGCCTGATTTGATAACAATTGTCTCTGTCTTTTTCATAGAAAGCCCAAATAAAGTAGTCATTCACTGTATTTATCCAGATTTCACCGTCAATTGGGAAATCCTTCAAAAAAAGGGGTATTTCACCATTGTAGATAATAGGATAGACGAGCTCGCTAGCATAAGGTTTAAAGAGAGTTTCATTTTTGCTTTCAATCGACATCGATTGGAGGTTCAAAAATAATTGGAAACCTTCTGCTATTACTTTTGGTCTAATGAGCACGCCTTGATCAACCATACCGATGAATATGTAGTTGAACCAGGTTTCTTGAAGCTGTGGATTATAGCAATCGATTACCTGTATGCCTGCGTCAATAGGTGAATTATTGGCAATCTTCTTAAGTATTAATTTTTTGCATTGAATTCCAGCTAGGATCCACTCTTTGGCTATTGCCTTGAAGTCTTGTAATACGTAAGCCCCTTCAAAAGTGATGACATTAAAATAGGGGAGGGTATCATATGGATTTCTTGTCTCTATAGCGATCAATTTATTCTCCGCATCGATTTCTATCCGCCAAATGGGGTATGTAAAAATGAAATTGAATGCTTTTGAAATTGTGTGATTTGCCATGTAATTTTCAATCCAAGGGGACAAACTTAGATAAAGTTACTTTTATATACAAGTATAATCACGCGTAAACTGATTTTATTGTGTTTTATGTTGGTTTTATGCTATTTTTTCTCAAAAAAAAGTCCAGACATAGCTGGACTTTTTTTTGAGAAAAATATTGTTTAAAATTTAGAACCAATTGTTAGTACAACATTAGTCCGTTGATTTTTTATATCTGCTACTGGACTAGCATTATTCCAGTAGTTCTCATTAATCAAATACGGGCTTTCTTTGTAGTTGACTGCATTATACGCACCGGTCAAATCAACATACATGCCGCGGCCAAGTTTAGCGCCGATACCTAAAGATGCTGTATAATTCGTGTAGTCTGCATTTTTATAGGGGTTGCCGCTGTAATTGAAACCAGCTCTTCCGCTGAATACGTTATCAAACATCACTTCACCACCAATTCGGGCATTAAATGCACCTTGGTAAGTATCTTTGATGTTTTGATTCATGTTCTTTTCTAACGTTTTACTGTAATTTCCCACATCTTTAAAACGCATAGCGGCGTAGTCTACCCATTCGACATCAGCCGTTATTAATCCTCTTGAGAATAATTGGCTTGCCCCCAGAGACAATTTATAGGGTGTATTCATGTTATACTCCAAGTAACTATGCCCTGCGTCATCACTGGTTCTATACTCTTTAAATGATTTGTCTTCATTTGGTCTGAAGTAACGGAACTCAGAATTGCTATATGATTCATCCCGGATGCTCATAAATGTAGGTGACTTAGCGGTGAATCCCATGCTAAACGTTGGCGTAAATTTATAGATTACCCCAAGTTTAAAGTCTACACCGGTACCATCAGTGGCTTGCGCATAATCATCATATAATTCATAATCTTTATCCAACATGGCATACTTTTGGGCATTGGTTGGTTTTAAAAATTCTGAATCTTTGTTGATGGCTTTTAATTGGTCGGCGGTCATTGTTTGACCATATTCAGTAAACCAGCTGGAATTGTCGTAAGTAAACGCAGTGAAACCTAAAGAGGCTCCCAAATACAATTTGTTGCTATAATTGGCACCAAATGACAAAACAGATTCGGACTTACTACCTTTTTCTAAGATCGAGTTTACTTGATTAAAGCCATTTTTTCCATCAAAAGTTCCGCCAACAGTAATTGGTATATAGGCGCCTGCATTTTTGGGGTCTACGTCGAATAACAAAGAGTTGTTATAGACTTCCTGGCCCCAGCCTTGAGTTCCTCCGACATCTGAAAGACGGTCTGAATAGGCATCTGATATCGAACTCGTATTATTTACTCCTCGATATTCTAACAGATTGTTATAGACGTAATTTCGGTTGTAAGCAATACCAACATTAAAATTTAACCAGCCTCGATCTAAGTTCCCGCCATTGCGGTAAGTTGGTAGGTGAAAAACAATTCCAGCATTATCTAAGTTGAAATTGTTCTTGCTACTGTTTGAATTTTGACCAAAATAGTCGGTTTTGTTTTTATTATTCAGGTACCTGCCAGTAACTGATATATCAGACTGATTGAAGTAACCTAGACCTGCGGGATTACTCGTAATCGAACTTATATCTCCACCTAATGCGGTAGATGCATTTCCCATGGCCTTAAAACGAGCTGTTCCGCCATTGTCCCCTTGGGAGAATAAAAGTACATCTTTCGTATATTGCGCTTGAGTAGTCCCTGCTGCACCTAAAACGAATGCAGTTCCAAAAAGTAATTTTTTGATTGTCATATGCTAAAATATCGTCAATAATAATCAGTAGCACACAAGATGCTGCATGCTACTGTTTAAATGCTTTTAACTATCGAGTACGTCCTCCACTTGATCTTGAGCTACCGCCTCCAGAGAAGCCTCCTCCCGAAGATCTAGAACTACCACCTCCAGAAAAACCACCGCTAGAGCGGGAAGATGAACCACTATCATAGCTTCTTGTTGGCGGAGTATACGATGGTCTTGACGTTGAGCTTGGGTTGCTGGAACGTGTTTCCATCGAACGGCTCATCGGACGAGATACCTCTCCTGAACTGTTTCGTGATCTGGAATCATTATTATAATATCCGCTAGAGGTGCTACGTGTGTTGTTTGGATAGGAGCCATTGACTCTATCTGATGTTCTTGAACGCATACCGTCTGAGTAAGCTCTGTTCGAAACGCCATCTGATGTTCTTGTTCTTCCTCCAGTTCTATCGTATGAAGAACTCCGTGAAGATACCGTGCCATCAGAATTTCTTGATCTACTAGCAACGGATGTGATTCTGCCTCTAGAATCACGTGCTACGCCAGTACGGTCGTATCCTCCAGAACTTCGAGCAACGCTGTTACGGTCATATCCACCTGAAGTTCGGGTTCGTGATGATGAACTGCGCGTGTTATAGTTATCTCTGTATACAGATCTACTTGATGCGTAGCGTGGTCTTGAGTTACCCCAGTAGCCACCGCCCCAGTAACCGTTTCCATACCAACCAGATCCCCAGTAGCCGCCGCCATACCAGCCACCCCAAGGTCTGTAACCGCCATACCAAGGAGAGCCCCAGCCCCAGCTAGATCCCCAACCCCATCCGAGGCCGATAGACCACGATGAACCCCATCCAGAGTTCCATCCCCATCCCATTCCGAATGAAGGGCCGTATCCATACCAACCGCCGAAACCATAACCATACCATGGATCAAAAAATGGATCAAAGTACGTCATGCCCGGACTAGCGTAATAGAAACGATTGATACGGTTTGCATATTCAAGATCTTCATAGGAATCATTATTGTAATCCTGATCAGAATATTCGTCATCATAGTAACCGCCTTGTGCCTGTCCATTTGGTTGGGACTGATCTGCATCTGTGTAATAGTAATCTGGGCTTTGATAAACCTTTTGTCTCGCTTGCCCATTATTGCCATAGACATCGTCGCCATAGATTTGCCTACTTGTACCGCAGGAACCCAGCATGAACGCTCCTGTTATGGCAAGTGCTCCGATAAATAATCTATTTTTTTTCATAATATCCTAAATCCTTATTTTCGATTATACAGCCTTATTTACTATCTTAGACGCAGATTTCTCGAAGGGGTTTAATCGAAGTAATCAAAAATACAAATATTTTTTATTGAACGCTTTTCGTATTAGAATTACAGACGGGATTTAACGTAATAATGTTACAATAATTTATCAATTTCATATGAGTAAAGGAATAACAAGTCGTGCTGAAGATTATTCGCAATGGTATAACGAGCTTGTGATCAAAGCTGATCTAGCTGAAAATTCAGCTGTACGAGGCTGTATGGTGATCAAACCATACGGGTACGCTATCTGGGAACGGATGCAAGCGATCTTAGATAAAAGATTTAAAGAAACAGGTCATAGCAACGCTTATTTCCCTTTATTCATTCCCAAATCGTTTTTTTCTAAAGAAGCTGCGCATGTGGAAGGTTTCGCTACCGAATGCGCGGTAGTAACTCATTATAGATTAAAAAACGATGGTACAGGCAAGATCGTAGTGGATGAGGAGGCGAAATTGGAGGAAGAGCTAATTGTACGTCCGACTTCTGAAACGATTATATGGAATACCTACCGTGGTTGGATTGAATCTTATCGTGATCTTCCAATTTTGGTCAACCAATGGGCCAACGTCGTACGATGGGAAATGCGTACACGTCTTTTCTTGCGTACTGCAGAGTTTTTGTGGCAGGAGGGCCATACAGCTCACGCAACCAGAGAAGAGGCTATTGAAGAAACCGAACGTATGCTTGATGTCTATGCTGAATTTGCTGAAAAGATATTGGCTGTACCTGTTGTACGTGGTAGAAAAACAGAAAACGAACGTTTTGCGGGTGCCTTGGATACCTATTGTATTGAAGCATTGATGCAAGATGGAAAAGCATTGCAAGCAGGAACTTCTCATTTCCTCGGCCAAAACTTTGCAAAGGCGTTTGACGTGAAATTTACGTCTAAAGAAGGAAAATTGGAGCATGTTTGGGCGACTTCTTGGGGTGTTTCTACACGTTTGATGGGTGCATTGATTATGGCTCACTCAGATGATCAAGGATTGGTATTGCCACCAAAATTGGCACCAATTCAAGTTGTCATTGTTCCGATTTTTAAAACTGATGCAGAAAAAGCACAGATCGATGAATTCGTGAATCAGTTGACAAAAGAATTACGGGTGAACGACATATCCGTAAAATACGACGATCGGGACACTCAACGTCCGGGCTTTAAATTTGCAGAATGGGAGTTAAAGGGTGTTCCTGTACGTGTCGCAGTTGGGGCAAGAGATATGCAAAATGGTACGGTAGAATTAGCGCGACGTGATACCCAAACGAAGGAAACGGTTGCTCAGGAGGGCTTGGCTGGTACTATTGTACAATTGCTAGACACTATACAAGAAAATATATACCAAAAAGCATTAAATTTCAGGACATCGCATTTTACTGAAGTGAATTCGTATGATGAGTTTAAAGAAGTACTGGAAGGTAAGGGTGGTTTTATCTCTTGTCATTGGGATGGAACAACAGAAACGGAAAAACGCGTAAAAGAAGAAACCAAGGCAACAATTCGTTGTATTCCTCTGGATGCGAAAGAAGAGGAAGGTGTTTGTATCTTTACCGGGAAGCCTTCAAATCGTCGCGTACTCTTTGCAAAAGCCTATTAATAGTCTTATCAGAATATGAGGATACTCATTTTGGGATGTGGTTGGCTTGCAGAATCTTTTGCGCTACATATGAAGTATCAAGGCCATGAGGTTTGGGCTAGTACGACAACATCTGAAAAATACCATCGGCTTAATGCCGATGGTATTTTTTCATTTATTCTAGACTTTGATTATGAAAACTTTCCAGCAAGGATAGATTTACCTACTCAATTTGACTTCGTATTAAACAGTGTACCGGCAAGTCAGAAAAATAGCGTAGCGATTCTTGAAAACAGATTTTCGAATATTAAATCATTTTACAGGCACATTACTTGGAAGAAACAAGTCTTTCTGAGCTCTATTGGAATTTATCCGGATAAAGATGCTGTATTTGATGAATCCTATGCAGATACAACCGAGCTCTCATCAAAACTCTTGCTTGCTGAAGCATGCATGTTGGGATTGGCTGATACGATAATTTATCGATTAGGAGGTTTGTTTGGTAAAAACCGTGTTTTTGCCAAATATTTTTCCGAACGTATTTGTACGACGGGTGAACAGCCTGCCAATTTTGTTCATATCGATGATGTGATCAGACTGTTAGAGGCGGCATCTTGCAATGTGCTTAAACATACTGTATACAATGTTGTTGCTCCTTTACATCCTAAAAAAAAGGACGTAATTCTAGCGTCGGCAAAAAAATATGGCTATATTTTGCCACTTGCATTCGAAGCAACGAATACGATTCAAAAAATAGTTAGGGGTGAATTACTTCAAGAGGAACTGGAGTATGAATATGTCCTGCCCGATCCTTTGCAATTTTAATTCATTTTTATTTTAAAAAGAAAAATGAATTTGTGACTACCAAGGTGAAAAAATTAAATAATTTCATTATTTTAACATCAATTCTACTATGGGAAATTTAAGTAGAGGGTCATATTTGTGGGAATTTACCGATATCGAGAAATTTTTGCCGGATATTGGTGTTTTCCTTTGAACAAACCGATAATAGATTAGTATTTTAACACCATATTATAATAGAGCCATGACAAATGTAGAGAGACATCAATATATCTTAAAACAATTAAAGGAAGTCGGCGTAGTTCAGGTAATTGATCTATGTGAGGAATTGGGCGTTTCCTCTGTGACCATTCGGAAGGATTTGACCTTGTTGGAAGATAGTGGATTGTTGTTTAGAACGCATGGCGGGGCAACACAATATAATCCTTATACGACTGATCGTACCGTATTTGAAAAAGAGAAACTTCGTTCGGATGATAAAAGCAGGATCGGGAAAAAAGCGGCTGAAATGATTGAGGAAAATGATTCCATCATTATAGCTTCAGGAACGACCATGCAGTCGCTAGCAAAGCAGATTGTTCCTAAAGGAAATATTACTGTAGTGACTTCAGCATTGAATGTTGCAATGGAATTGATCAAATATCCTTCGGTTGAAATCATGCAGATGGGGGGGACGCTTCGCAAGACCTCAACATCCGTAACGGGAAAGTATGCAGAAAATTTATTACAGGATTTTTATTGCAGTAAATTGTTTTTGGGCGTGGACGGGATTGACCTGGAGTACGGGGTATCCACGTCAAGTGCGCAGGAGGCTCAATTAAATCGCATTATGATCGATACGGCTCAAAAAGTTGTCGTTCTTGCAGATTCTTCCAAATTTGGAAGAAGAAGTTTCGGACGAATTTGTGGTTTTGATAAAATTGATATATTAATTACCGATGACAAAGTAAATACAAGCTTTGTGGAATCGTTAGAAAAAGCTGGGGTAAACGTCATAGTTGTTTAACACAGTTTAACAAAAACTCAAAACTATGCTCGTCTTTTTATCATAAAAAATGTCCCCAAAAGAGTGTTTAACTTTTTGGGGACATTTTTTCTATGGACAGTTTTTTTAGCTCAGTGCCGGCTCCTGCTGGCTTAAACAGTGGAAACTTCCCAGCCCCCAAATAATGTCCACGGAATTTATACCGATGACTTTACGTGTAGGGAAACAGTCTTGAATAATATCCAGTGCTCTTTGGTCATTTTTATCGTTGAAGATCGGCACGACAACGACATCGTTTGCAATGTAGAAATTAGCATAAGAAGCAGGCAGTCTTGTTTCGTCATAGATGACCGGTGCTGGCATTGGGAGCTCAATGATATGCAGAGGTTCTCCATTTAAGAGTCTAAATGAACGAAGTGTTGCTAGATTTTCTTGAAGTATCTCGTAGTTTTCATCCGTTGGATCTTCCTCGACAACTGTTAAAACGGTATTTTCGTTGACGAAACGTGTAATATCGTCAATGTGCCCATCGGTGTCGTCTCCAACGATACCGTCTCCAAGCCATAAAACCTGTTCCTGACCGTAAAATTCTTTTAAATAAGTTTCTATCTGCTCTTTTGTCAGGTGTGGATTTCGGTTTTTATTCAATAGACAAGCAGTTGTTGTCATGATTGTTCCTGCGCCATTAAACTCAACTGAACCGCCTTCCATGACGATATCAGGGACAAATAGAGGAAGGTTGAATGTTGTGGCAATACGTGTCGGAACAATATCGTCCAGGTCGAAAGGAGGGTATTTTCCACCCCAGGCATTATAGCCCCAGTCGACTACTGCTTTTTGATTTGTTGCTTGGTTAATAATAAAAGCGGGACCGTGGTCTCTACACCAAGCATCGTTAGTCGGATTAAAGTAGAATTCGATATTGCTAAAATCTGTTGTCACTTCTTTGAGTGCGGTAATAGCAAAATTTTGCATTTCCTCATTAGCGACGTTAATCCTTACTTTTTGCCCTGCTGCTACGGCTTTAATAAATTCGCAATAAGGTTTGTATATTGTTTCGATCTTCCCGGGCCAAGATTCCTCTTTATGTGGCCAGCTCAACCATAAGGCTTCTTGCTTTGCCCATTCTGCGGGAAAAGAGAAGCCCTGTTGTTTTGG
Source organism: Sphingobacterium multivorum (assembly GCF_039511225.1). Lineage (NCBI taxonomy): Bacteria > Pseudomonadati > Bacteroidota > Sphingobacteriia > Sphingobacteriales > Sphingobacteriaceae > Sphingobacterium > Sphingobacterium multivorum. The sequence continues at coordinate 3,858,582 of NZ_CP154261.1, read as the reverse complement.
GGAATTGTCAAAATAGTCCAGGGTGAATGTTTTTTTTTGTTCCATACTTATTTTAGCGGGATTAAAAAAGCCATTTCAGTTTGTTTCAGCACATTGGTATGCCTTCGAAACTGAAATGGCTAGCATATCCAATATTAGTCTTCGTCAATAAAACGTTTGGTGATCGGCGCGTATGTTTCGATTCTTCGGTCTCTCAAAAATGGCCAATGTTTTCTGAAATAGTCCGATTCATTTAAATCTAGTTCGACGACCTCAATTTCTTCTTTGTCATGTGAAGCAAGGTACAGTAATTTACCTTGTCCATTCGTCACGAAGCTTCCACCCCAGAATTTCATTGCACCATTTTGTTCAAATCCCACACGGTTAACGGATACAACAGGAACGCCGTTTGCAACGGCATGGGAGCGTTGTATTGTTTGCCATGCATTATATTGATCTTTGTTGGTTTCTTCATCTTGGTCTGTTGCCCATCCAATAGCAGTAGGATAGAATAAAATTTCGGCACCCATCAATGCGGTAATTCGAGATGCTTCCGGATACCATTGATCCCAGCAAATTAAGATGCCTATTCTTCCAAATTTTGTTTTGAATACTTTGTAGCCTAAATCGCCTGGAGTAAAATAGAATTTTTCGTAAAACGCAGGGTCATCTGGAATATGCATTTTGCGATATTTTCCTAAATAGGAACCGTCTGCATCCAATACAGCGGTTGTATTATGGTACAGTCCTTCTGCTCTTTTTTCAAATAATGAAGCGATAATGACGACACCTGCTTCTTTAGCAACAGCCGATAGGGCGTCCGTTGATGGACCCGGAATGGCTTCAGCCAGTGCGAAATTGTCATAATCTTCCACATCGCAGAAATATAAAGAGGTAAATAGTTCTTGCAGACACACAATTTGCGCACCTTTTGCAGCGGCTTCTTTTACTTTAGCGATAGCTTTTTCGAGATTCTCTTGTTTGCTTGCGGTACAGCTCATCTGTACAACTCCAACTTTTACTTTGCTCATTCTTTAATGCTTATTTTAATACAGCACAAAGATACTATTCTTAATTTGGATTTGGTCGGTAGGAAAAACAAAAAGAGCTCTTAGAGCTCTTTTCGTAATCTTGCTACCGGAATGTTCAATGCTTCCCGATATTTTGCAACCGTTCGCCGCGCAATATTGTAACCTTTTTCTTTGAGAATCTCGGTGAGTTTCTCGTCGGCTAAGGGCTTCCGTTTATTTTCTTTTGCGATGCACTCCTCCAATATTTTCTTAACCTCTTTATTGGAGACTTCTTCACCAGAATCCGTTTGAATAGCTTCAGAGAAAAACGATTTTAAGAGAAATGTTCCAAATTCTGTTTGTACGTATTTTGAATTTGCTACCCGTGACACAGTTGATATATCCATATCGATTTTGTCGGCGATGTCTTTTAATATCATTGGTTTTAGCTTACGATCATCACCAGTGAGGAAATAATCATATTGGTATTCCATGATTGCATTCATTGTTTTTAGTAGGGTTTGTTGACGCTGTTTTATTGCATCAATAAACCATTTGGCTGAATCCAGTTTTTGTTTGACGAATTGCACAGCCTCTTTCATTTTTTTATCCTTTTGATCTGATTTCTCGTAATGTTCAAACATGTGTTGGTAATCACGACTGATGCGGAGCTCAGGTGCATTTCGGCCATTTAAAGTCAGATGCAGTGTTCCATCATTATTGCTGATATGGAAATCCGGGATAATATGTAGTTGCTTGCCTGCTACTGCGCCAGAATCTCCTGGTTTTGGATTAAGTTTTAGGATTTCGTTGACTACGTTTTTTAAATCCTCTGATGAAACGCCTAGAGATTTTTCTAATTTATCATAATGCTTTTTGGTGAATTCTTCCAGGTAATTCGCTACGACTTTAATAGCGAGTTTGATTGTGGGATTTTGTGTGTCCTTTTTTTGTAATTGGATCAATAGGCACTCTTGCAAATCTCGTGCTCCAATTCCTGCAGGCTCAAAATCTTGAATTACCTTTAACATATCCAATACTTCCTGTTCATCGGTCATTACATTTTGGCCAAAAGCGAGGTCGTCAACAAGATTGATGATGGGGCGGCGTAAATAGCCGTCGTCATCTAGACTGCCAATAATTTGCTGGCCAATTAAAAAGTGCTTGTCATCTAAAGCTAAAAGGTCTAATTGTTGTTGTAACTGCTCATAAAAGGAGTGTTGGATAGCAACAGGCATTTCTTTGCGGTCGTCATCGTCGTCTCCATAGTCGTAGCCGTTGCCGTAATCTTTGAAATCATCTTCCTGGATATAGTCTTCTAAACTAAAGTCTTCTGAGTCGAATCCGTCTTCATTGTCGAAATTGTCGTCTGGATCTTTATCGGGGTATTCTTCTATAGGATCGGTCATATTAGTCAAGCTACCATCTTCTAACGCAGGGTTTTCTTCTAATTCTTCCTTGATTCTCGCATCTAATGAAACAGTCGGAACCTGCAACAATTTTATAAATTGTATTTGCTGCGGGGACAATTTCTGTAATAGCTTTTGTTGTAATGTTTGTTTTAACATGCTAATAGTTGACTTTTTTACATCTAAATTTAAACAAATATCATTATTATTTTAAAATAAAATCGATAATAAATAAAAAATAGGTATAATATTTGTGGAACGCGGGAAAAAAGTGATAAAGAAATTTGAGACTAGGCCTGCTTTCTCCATACGGGTCTTTTGTTATTTAATCGTGGCTGTAATTTCCAAAACCCATCCTTTCGAATTATGTCGTATTTTTCAGTTGTTTGGCAGGTGTTTTTTATTGTTAAAAAATGTAAATAGTTGATTACAGCGATTTATTTAGTTGTATATTTAGCCCCTGAAAATAGACAAAAAGGCATATTGGACGGGTTTAAAACCTTTTGCTGGTCGGATGTGTTGAATATAAGATAAATTTCCATTTATGTTTAAACGTATTAAGAATAGGATTCTTCGTTATCTTGTTATAGCAATATATTTTATCATTATATTGGTATGTGCTATACAATTGAATTTTTTGTGGCTCTTTGGTTATTCTCCTACAAAAAAGGATATCGTTATGCCTAGTGTTAATATCTCTACGGAATTATACACGGCAGATAGTGTTTTAATTGGACGGTATTTCGACGAGGACAGAAATCCAATTCCTTTTGATAGCATTCCCAAATCTGTTACTAATGCGTTAATCGCGACTGAAGATGTGCGTTTTTATAGCCATAATGGTGTTGATTTTTTTGGTCTAGGGTCAGGTATTATCTCTACATTAAAAGGGGATAAGCGGGGTGCAAGTACAATTACGCAACAATTAGCTAAAAATCTTTATCGTACACGTTATAATAAGGCAGGTGGATTGTTGACCCGCCTTCCCGTTGCTGGTCTCGTGGTGACGAAGTTTAAGGAGTGGATGACGGCTTATAAATTGGAGCAACGTTATTCCAAAAATCAGATTTTGGAGATGTATTTAAATACAGTTTCCTTCAGTAATAATGCCTATGGGATTGAGACTGCTGCAAAGCGTTATTTTTCAAAAGGTGCCAATCAATTGAATCAGAATGAAGCTGCTGTTTTGATTGGTATGTTAAAAGGAACTACCTTATATAATCCAATTCGTAATCCTGAAAATGCTTTTGTGCGTAAAAACACCGTTTTAAGTCAAATGTATAAAGGCGGTTTTCTGAAAAAAGAAGAGTATGATAAACTGGTTAAGGAGAAGATTGTTTTGAATACAAATAGTCAAGATCTTAATGCAGGTGGAGATTCTTACTTACGTGCTGCAGTAGCTAAATGGTTGGAAAAATGGTCTGAGGATAACAATTATGATATCTATACAGACGGTTTGAAAATTTACACGACGATAAACTCTAAGCTCCAGAAGCACGCGGAAGAAGCTGTGGCAAAACAGATGGTTGAATTGCAGCAGCGGCTAAATAATACCTGGGAGGGCCAGGAGCCTTGGCGTGATTTATCAGGTAAGGTTATACCCAACTTCCTGGATAATTTGGCAAAGAAAACTCCTTATTATGCTTTTTTGAGTAAAAAATATGCGAATACCCCTGATAGCATCAATTACTTCCTAAATAAAAAGAAGAAGATCGAAGTTTATAATTGGAAGGATGGTGGTAAGATCCAAAAGGATATGTCTACAATGGATTCTTTGAAATATTATGCCATGATGTTAAATGCAGGCATGATGTCTATGGATCCGTATTCGGGTGAAATTAAAGCATGGGTGGGTGGGATCAACCACCAATATTTTAAGTATGATCACGTGATGCAGGCGAAGCGACAAGCGGGGTCCACATTTAAACCTTTTGTATACTTGGCTGCTTTGGAGTCAGGGATGTCTCCGTGTGATAAGATTACGGATAAACCTGTTACGATCAAGATTGATAAAGGAGATTCTGTTGAGGTGTGGGAGCCTAAAAACGCAGATTGGAATTTTTCCTATCGTGAAATGTCATTGCGTCATGCGATGGCGCGTTCCATTAATTCGGTTACGGTTCAGTTAACTGATATGGTTACGCCCGCGAAAGTTGTTGATGCGGCACACCGTTGTGGTATTACAAGTAAATTAAATCCTGTTGCCTCTGTGGGATTAGGACCTAATGATGTTTCTGTTTTTGAAATGGTGAATGGATACTCGACGATGATGAATCACGGTGAGCGTGTCTCACCTTTATTGGTGTCTAAGATAGAGGATCATGATGGTAATGTTATTGCCACTTTTCAGGCGGAGCGTAAACAAGTGGTGGATAAACAAGATGCCTGGTTGATGACGTATATGTTGCGGGGTGGTATGGAAGAACCCGGAGGTACATCTCAGGGATTGTGGGAATGGGATTTATTTGATAAGGAAAATGAAATCGGAGGAAAGACAGGTACTTCTTCCGAATATGTAGATGGTTGGTATATGGGGGTGACTAAAGATTTGGTGACAGGTGTTTGGGTTGGCTGTGACGAACGGAGTATTCACTTTAAAAATTCTCATTCGGGAGAAGGTTCTCGTACAGCATTACCAATATTTGGGGTGTATATGGAGTCTGTTTATAAAGACAAACAATTGGGGTATACACAGGGTAAGTTTCCTAGTCCTACTGTTGAAATTACGAAATCTTACAAATGCGAAACTCCACGCTATAGTGACCCAGAGCCAGAGCAGAGTGATTCCACACAAGTAGATGAGCCTGCTGATGAAGGATTTATCGGGCCTGAGGAGGAGGGTGTGGAGCGTCCTGTTGAGCGTAATCATACTGAAGGTGACGATCGTGGAGTTAATAGCCAAGGGGCGTCCTCGTTGGAGGAGCTTAGTAGTCCAAATTAATACGACATAAAAGATTATAGCTAAAAAAATAAAGATGGCCGCCTAGTTAACTAAGGTGGCTTTTTTTATATTAAGCTGCGTGGTTGGAATCTCTCTTGGTGAAAGCTTGGTGTTGCTGTGGGAAAAGATTATTCCAGTTGGGATTATATTTACGGATTAGCCGTTCGACTTGCATGGGTGTGAAATGCCGTAGTTCACTTATTCTCGTATTGGCGGTCTCACAATTTGTAAAAGACTCTGTGTAGATTATTCGATTTAAATGTGGGCCCTGATTGAAAATAAAACTATTGGACTGCTGTAATTCCATTACTGTGCTAAACATGTTGGAACTGAGGCCGATTTTAAAATGCTTCCGGTTGTTGTCAGTTGATATATATACAATAAAATTGTTCATAATGCTAAATTATTTGGACGTTTAAAATATATTTACTAATTTTATTGGCACAATATTACTAATAAAATTAGTTTTTGCAAAATATTTTTGAAAAAAATCATATGTCAAATATCTCGTCCAATCTGAAATTCCTGAGAAAAGGAAAAAAAATCACACAGCAACAATTTGCTGATATTATGGAAATTAAGCGTGCGTCTGTCGGTGCGTATGAGGAGGATAGGGCAGAGCCCAAATATGAGTTATTAAAGAAGATTGCCGAATTCTATGGTTTGACTATGGATGAGTTGGCGAATGATGTTATTGATGAAAAATGGAAGCCAGTTCCCAAAAGCAATGCGTCCAATTTAAGGGTACTCAGTGTGACTGTGGATAAAGATGATCGTGAAAATATTGAACTTGTTCCGGTTAAGGCTAGCGCAGGGTATTTAAATGGATATGGTGATCCAGAATATGTCGCTGAATTGCCTAAATTTTCTCTGCCGATGTTTGGCCAGGGGACATTTCGCGCTTTTGAAATAAAGGGGGATTCGATGTTGCCTTTGCCATCGGGCTCTATTATTGTGGCCGAATACGTAGAAAATTGGCATGATATTAAACCAGGGAGTACTTATATTGTCGTGTCCAAGGAAGATGGTGTGGTATATAAACGTGTTGCTTTTAAATTTAAAGAGGATAAAGGTTTGAAGCTTGTTTCTGATAATAAGACCTATGAGCCTTATTGGGTGGAAACAGCAGATATTCTTGAAGTGTGGAAGGCTAAGGCTTTTATCAGTACGCAGCTGCCCGAGCCTACTCCGGAGCCAACCATGGAAACGCTGACAAGCATGATGGCGCAGATGCAGAAGACAATTAATGCGGTGGTAGATGGTTCAAAATAGTGGAGAAATCGCTCATTTACTTTTACTGTTAGCTCTGCTGCGAAGAAAATTTTTAGGGCTGGCGGGCGATAGATTTCTTTTATTACTCGCTTAGTGATATTGAACATAAAAACAATCTATCTAAGTTTGTTTTTTATTTTATAAAATGCTATATTTGCATATCTGAAAGGAAGGGGGCTTGTATTGCCCCCTTTTTTTAATTCAATTAATTTAGCATTTCTAGAAACAGAACAATGCAGCATATAGAAAAGAGAGTTATTGAACTCATTGAAGAAAAAATTGCGGATCGCGAGGATTTGTTTATTGTCAGTGTGAAGATGCGCCCAAATAAGATTCTTGAAATTCTATTGGACGGAGATAATGGTGTAAATATTGATGATTGTGCGCAGGTTAGCCGTCATGTTGGTTTTCACCTGGAAGAGGAAAATGTAATTGATGATGCATACCGTTTAGAAGTTTCATCTCCAGGTATTGATGCTAATTTTGTTAATATCCGACAGTATCAAAAGAATATAGGTCGTACAATTCAGGTAAAGTTGAACGATAATACAAAAGTTGAAGGCACATTATTGACCGTAGACGAGATGAAGATCAATGTTCTTCAAAAGGTAAAAGAAAAAGGTAAAAAAGCACAAGAGGTAGAAAAAGAACTTCCTTTTGATCAAATAAAAGCAACAAAAGTGGTAATTTCATTTTAATAATAATGAGTAACAGCAACATCAATCTGATAGACTCTTTTCAAGAGTTTAAGGAGTTTAAGAATATCGATAGACCTACTGTTATTACAGTATTGGAAGAGGTTTTTCGTAGTATGATCCGTCGTCGTTTTGGTACGGATGAAAATGTGGATGTTATCGTGAATCCAGATAACGGAGATTTGGAGATTTGGAGAACGCGTGTCGTTGTTGAAGATGAGTTTTCAGAAGATGATGATCTTGAAATCGAATTAGCGGAAGCTAGAAAGCATGATGAAGATTTGGAAGTTGGCGATGATTTTATAGAACAGATCACATTGGAAAGCTTTGGCCGTCGTGCAATTTTAGCTGCACGCCAGACGCTTGTATCTAAGGTTTTGGAATTGGAAAAAGACGAGGTCTTCAAGAAGTATAAGGATAGAGAAGGAGAGTTGGTCATAGGTGAGGTCTATCAGATTTGGAAAAAGGAGATCTTGGTATTGGATGAGGACGGGAATGAATTAATTCTTCCTAAATCAGAACAAATTCCGGCTGACTATTTCAAAAAGGGAGATGGCATTCGTGCAGTTGTACATAAAGTAGATATGATGAATAATAATCCGAAGATTATTATTTCACGTACTGCACCTGCGTTCTTACAACGTTTATTTGAACTTGAGGTTCCTGAGATTTTCGATGGCTTGATTACAATCAAGAAAATCGTTCGTGAGCCAGGGGAAAGAGCGAAGGTTGCTGTTGAGTCTTATGACGATCGTATTGATCCTGTAGGAGCTTGTGTCGGTATGAAGGGATCGCGTATTCATGGTATTGTTCGTGAATTGCGTAATGAGAATATTGACGTGATTAATTTTACAACTAATCATTCCTTATATATTGCTCGTGCTTTGAGCCCAGCGAGGATTAGCTCAATCAAAATTGATGAAGAAAATAAGACTGCGGCTGTCTATTTAAAGTCGGATCAAGTTTCTTTGGCAATCGGACGTGGCGGACATAATATTAAATTGGCTGGTAAATTGACTGGTTATGAAATTGATGTTTATCGCGAAAATGACGAGTTTGATGAAGATGTTGATATCGAAGAATTCAGCGATGAGATTGAAAGCTGGGTTATTGATGAATTGAAGCGTGTCGGCTTGGATTCAGCGAAGTCGGTGTTGTCTCTTAGCGAGGAAGAGCTGGTTAGACGTACCGATTTGGAAGAAGATACTATTCGTGAGATTGTACGTATTTTACAAGCTGAATTTGAATAAAATTCAGCTCGTTAATTTTTTTCTATCTAACATTCGGAATAAATTGTTTATGGATGGAAAAAAACATATTTTTGTAATTATATTAAAATAGTTTATATTATAGATGACTGAAGGAAAAGGAACAAACTTGCTTAAAGCAGCAAAGGAACTCAACATCGGGATACATACCGCCGTGGAATGTTTAGTGAAAAAAGGATATGATGTAGAAGCAAAGCCTAACACTAAATTGAGCGGAGAGATGTATGGTGTGCTGTTAAAAGAGTTTCAGGGAGACAAATCACTGAAAGATGAAGCTAAACAAATTGTGATTGGCAAAATTCGTCGTGAGGAGTCGCCGTCCACTTCTCCTAAGGAATCATCTAAGAATGAGGATTTCGAAGATCATGATGAATCCAAGGAAATCTTGGTCAAGAATACGGTAGAAATCCCTTCTGTTAAGGAAACTACTCCTGCAAAAGTAGAGGAGCCTGCTCATCAAGGTGGTATGAAGGTGGTCGGTAAAATTGATCTTGACGCATTGAATAGAGGCGGAAGTAAGGTCAAGAAGGAAGAACCTGTTAAGGAGGAACCAAAAACCGTCAAAGAAACACCTGTAGAGGTTAAAGCTGAAGTTAAGGTGGAAGAAAAGAAGGAAGCCGAAACCCAAGCGCCTATTGTTGAAGCAAAAAAAGAAGAGCCAAAGGTTATTGAGAAGAAGCCGGAAGTTGTTGTACCAAAAGCTGAAATAGAGAAACCCGAAGTAAATAAAACTGAAGTAAAAGCAACTCCGGTTGTAGAGACAAAAACTGAACCTGTGAAGGTAGAAGACAAGAAAAAAGAAGAAACAGCGCCGAAAGCTGTACCAGTAACTCCAATAGTGGAGCCTGCGAAAAAACAAGGAGATGAAATTATTTCTGCCCGTGCGGAAAGATTGACAGGTCCTAAAGTCATTGGTAAAATTGAATTACCATCTGCTAGACCTTCCCACAAACCAGTGGCTTCATCTTCAAATGCTGGAAATAATAATGAGAAACGTAAGCGTAAGCGTACGAATCCAAATGGTCCAGTAAACCCAAATGCGGGGCAAGGTCAAGGTCATAATAATCAAAACCGTGGACCGCGTGATGGTAACAATCCCAACAACCGGGACCAACAAGGAGGTAACCGAGCTGGGAATCATGGTCCTAACAACAACCCGAACAATCGTCAAGGGCAAAACAACAACCAACACTCAGGTAGACCGGGACAAGGAGGTAACAACCAACATCCAGGTAGACCAGGACAAGGTACGAGACCGCAACACGGTAATCGTTTTGACAATAGAGGTAAGGGAAGACCTGTTGAGAATAAGGAAGAACCTACTGAAAAGGAAATCCAAGATCAAATCAAGGCAACACTTGCTCGTTTGAGTGGTGCAGGTAAATCTGGTAAATTTGCGCAACGTGCCAAATTGAGACGTCAGAAACGTGATGACGTGGCTCAGCATGCAGAAGAAGCTGCAATGGAGCAAGAAATGATGGCAAAAGTATTGCGTGTTACAGAGTTCGTAACTGCGAACGAATTAGCTAATTTGATGGACGTTCAGGTAACCCAAATTATTGCAACTTGTATGAGTTTGGGTATGTTCGTATCGATTAACCAACGTTTGGATGCGGAAACTTTAACCATTGTAGCGGATGAATTTGGTTATCAGGTAGAGTTTATCAAACCTGAGGATGAGGAGACTGCTGAATTGGAGGAACCGGATACAGAAGAGAACTTAATTTCAAGAGCGCCTATTGTAACGGTCATGGGACACGTTGACCATGGTAAGACTTCTTTACTGGATTATATCCGTAAGGCGAACGTTACTTCTGGTGAGGCGGGTGGTATCACCCAACATATCGGTGCATACGCGGTGAAATTGGAGGATGGTCGGAAGATCACTTTCTTGGATACTCCTGGTCACGAAGCTTTTACAGCGATGCGTGCCCGTGGTGCCAAAGTAACAGATATTGTTATTATTGTTATCGCAGCTGACGACGCCGTCATGCCGCAAACAAAAGAAGCGATCAACCACGCGCAGGCAGCAGGAGTTCCAATCGTATTTGCATTTACTAAAGTAGATAAACCGGGAGCAAATCCTGATAGAATCCGTGAGCAGCTTTCTGCGATGAATATCTTAGTTGAAGACTGGGGCGGTAAGTTCCAAGCGCAAGAGATTTCAGCAAAAACGGGGGAAAATGTTGACCTATTATTAGAGAAAGTTCTATTGGAAGCTGAGATGTTAGATCTGAAAGCTGATCCGAAAAAACGCGCTGTTGGTTCAGTAATTGAAGCAGCTTTGGATAAAGGTCGTGGTATCGTGACAACGGTGTTGATACAAAGTGGTACATTACGTGTTGGAGACCCTATTTTAGCGGGATCGCATTCAGGTAAGGTGAAGGCTTTGACTAATGAAAGAGGTGAACGTGTTAAAGAGGCGGGACCTTCTGTCCCAGTGCAAATCTTGGGTATGGCCGGCGCACCAACAGCAGGGGATAAGCTTTATGTTCTTGAAAGCGAGTCTGAAGCTAGAACGGTAGCCAACAAACGTCTTCAGTTACAACGCGAGCAAGGCATGCGTGCAACTAAACATATTACCTTGGATGAAATCGGTCGTCGTTTGGCCATCGGTAACTTTAAAGAACTTAATATTATCGTTAAAGGTGATGTGGACGGTTCTATTGAAGCATTATCAGATTCATTATTGAAATTGTCTACTGACGAAATTCAGGTTAATATCATTCACAAATCAGTGGGTGCAATCTCTGAATCAGATGTATTGTTAGCTTCTGCTTCCGATGCGATTATCATAGGTTTCCAAGTACGTCCAACACAAAACGCACGTAAATTGGCCGAGAACGAGCAAATTGATGTACGTTTATATTCGATCATCTATGATGCGATTGATGAAATCAAGTCTGCGATGGAGGGTATGTTGGCGCCGAAATTTGAAGAGAAAATCGTTGCTGAGGTTGAAATCAGAGAAACCTTCAAAATTTCTAAAGTAGGTACGATTGCCGGATGTATGGTTAAAGAAGGTAAGATCAATAGAAATAATGATATCCGCATAATCAGAGATGGCGTTGTAATTCATACAGGTAAACTGGCTTCTTTGAAACGTTTCAAAGATGATGTGAAAGAAGTTTCAATGGGTTATGAGTGTGGTTTAAACATTGACCGTTTCAATGACATTCAAGTAGGAGACATTGTTGAAGCCTACGAACAAGTTGAAGTGAAACGTAAATTGTAATCACTTAGTGATACACTCACTAATAAAACAGAAAGCGGCATTGATTAAATACAATCAATGCCGCTTTCTGTTTTATCGTTCGTATAGTTCTATTGGAACCTGATCAGGATCAAAAAAGAATGTAAAGCGTTTATTTGTTAGATTGTCTATTCTGACCCCTTCGTGTAATATACCCGCTTTTTCGAGCTTATTTAATTCGATGTCGAGATTATCGACTTCGAATGCAAGATGTCTTAAACCGGCAGCTTCTGGAAAGCTAAGTCGATTAGGCGGTGATGGGAAAGAAAATAGCTCAATAATATAATTATCATGTAGTTTGAGGTCCAGTTTATATGAATCACGTTCCGCACGATAGTGTTCCCTGGCAATCTCTAGGCCCAGTATATCCGTATAGAATTTCTTTGAACGCTCGTAATTGCTGCATATAATGGCAATATGATGTATCTTGTTGAGGTTTAATTTCATCTTTCAATACTTATCTCATGGCGTGTGTAATACGTGTTTTTTCATTGAGGATATGGAGCAATAAAAAAAACTATTTTAATGTTTGATATTATTTTGCTCTTTCATATTGTTTAGGCCATGCAATGTCAGCGTCTAATTCTTTGGCAAAATGTAATGGAAGGTGTGGATCATCAAGAAATCCTCGTGCAATTAAGATTAAATCTGCTTGCTTTCGCGTAATGATCTCGGATGCTTCGGTAGCAGTTTTAATTAAACCTACTGTGGCTACGTTATTCTGGGTATTCTCCTTGATAGCGGTGGCGAAAGGGAGTTGGTAGGCCGGTCCGATATCAATTTTTTGATAGGAGACCAAGCCCCCGCTTGAAACATCAATCAGGTCTACCCCCAATGCATATAGCTGTTGTGATAAGGTTATGGATTGCTTTAAGTCCCATCCTGCTTCGGCCCAATCTGTTGCTGAAATGCGTACCCATAAACTTTGGGTTGTTATTTCTTGCTTTACTCTTTTCACAATTTCAATAAGAAAACGTATTCTATTTTCAAAGATTCCACCGAAAGAGTCTGTCCGCAAGTTGCTCAGTGGTGAGAGAAATTGATGAATCAGATATCCATGTGCTGCATGGAGTTCAATAATTTCGTAGCCGGCTTGTATTGCTCTTTTCGTTGCTGTTCCGAATTGTTCAATCAGATTTTGAATGGCTGAAACATCAAGTTCTTGAGGTTCATAATCTCCAGTATGGAAAGCGATTGGAGATGGGGCAACTGTTTGCCAACCCTGTGGATCCGTTGGTGAAAATTGATTTCTGCCAAGCCAAGGTTTGTTACTGCTAGCTTTGCGACCTGCATGGGCAAGCTGTATGCCTGGTATGGAATTATTTGCTTTAATAAACTCTGTTATTTCCCTTAATTTTTCGATGTGTCGGTCGTCCCATAAACCAAGGTCTCCATCACTGATTCGACCTTGGGGGGTAACTGCAGTTGCTTCTTGTATTACTGCTGCAGCTCCGCCGATTGCAAATTGGCCTAAATGAACCAAGTGCCAGTTATTTGCAAAACCATCTTTTGCCGAGTATTGACACATTGGGGATACAACCAAACGATTTTTCAATTGTAAATTTCCGATGTTTACTGATGAAAATAATTGACTCATAATTGCTTGTTTATAACAGGTAGGAGCAACGAGAGCTCCTACCTTGATCATTTCTTTGTGTTATAAAAGAAAGCCATTAAAAGGTCTGTATTTGACCGTGACGAATAGCTGTTCGATTATTAGGGATTTGTGGACCATAAAGATGCTGATTTTAGCATTGCTCTTCTTGGTAGTTTTAAATTAGCAATGATCAGCTCCGCGAAATCTTCAGGCTGCAGAACTTTTTCTGGATCACCATCGGTAAGCCCAAGATCTTTGGACATATCGGAAGCAATGGTACTAGGCATAAGTGTACATACCCGAATATTGTTTTTCCGTACTTCCCGCATTAAAGAGTCGGCGAAGCCAATGACGCCAAACTTTGATGCACTATAAGCGGAAGTGGTGGCAGCGCCATTTAATCCGGCTGTCGAAGATACCATAATGATATCGCCTTGATTTTTTTCAATCAGTTGCGGAAGGACAGCTTTTGTAACAAAATATGTACCCAAGAGATTCGTTTGAATAATCGATGTCCAATCGGCAACATCCATGTCGAGCACAGAGGAAAATGATGCCACTCCCGCATTGTTAATTAATATATCAAAGCTGCCGAAAGTGTTTTTCAATTGCTCAACCTCCTGTTGTACAATAATATAATTTGATACGTCAAAGACGGCATAAGTGACCTCAGTGCCCAGTTTGGCAAGTTCCGCGGCCGTATCCTTTAAAGCAGCTTCATTTCTTCCGGTAATCGCGATATGAACACCTTCTTTCGCTAATGCATATGCAATCGCTTTTCCTAACCCCCGCGCGCCACCTGTAATTAAGGCTCTTTTTCCTATTATATTTTCCATATCATAAAAATAAGCATGATCTTTTTTATTCGTGTCAGATGAACCTAAAAAATTCAACTTACTTTGCTTTTTTTAGGATACTTTCGATAATAGGGTAAGTATTGTTCCGTATGTCTTCAAATTGGTCCACATGACGCCATTCTGCTTTTGTAATATCTTCTGCAGTTTGGGGAATCAATTTAGGGACTTTGTTAACTCCCATTTCATACCAGTTTGTTGCTTTTAGGACGAATTCTCCATTTCGCAAAAAATAGGTATGGTATGATGTGGTAATTTTTTTTCCTAAGTAGTTGATTTTGATGCCACATTCCTCTTCAACTTCGCGTACAGCTGCTTCCCGCATTTTTTCATTTTCTTCCACTTTACCTTTCGGAAGATCCCATTTTCCTAATCGGTAGATAAAAAGATAGTCTCCATCACCGTTTTTCACCAGCCCACCTGCAGCTTTAATGAGCTTAATTTTATTTTTTAAGTTTTGAAATACGGTTTCAAAATCCTTGTTGATGTAGAGATATGTTTTTGGAACTTTATCAATTTCAGATTGTTTGAAAAGTTTTTGGAGGTCAATCTCCTGAAAACTAATTGTTTGTGGGTTTTTGATTTTCGATGGAACAAAATCTGCTAAAATTAGCACGGTTTCGTTCATATAAATTTTATAAATTTGCGCCATGAATAATTTAAATGAGGTTGAACAAAAAGTTGCTGAATCCTTATTGCAAATTAAAGCAATAAAATTGCAACCTAAAAGTCCTTTTACATGGGCGTCGGGTTGGAAGTCTCCAATTTACTGTGATAACCGTATCACTTTATCTCATCCTGCGATTCGTACATACATTCGTCAAAAGCTTTCTAAGCTTATTCAAGAAGAGTTTGGATCAGTGGATATGATTTCCGGAGTTGCTACGGCAGGTATTCCACAAGGCGTTTTGGTAGCACAGGATCTAGGACTACCATTTTCTTATGTTAGAAGCTCTGCAAAGGACCATGGTCGTCAGAATTTGATCGAAGGTGAAGTGGTTAGCGGTCAACGTGTTGTTGTCGTTGAAGATCTGATTTCGACAGGTAAGAGTAGCTTAGTCGCTGTAAAGGCATTACGTGAGGCCGGCTGCAATGTGGTTGGATTGGTGTCTATTTTTACTTATGGGTTGCAACAAGCTACTGATAATTTTGCCGATGCAAAATGTCCTTATTTCAGTTTATGTAATTACGATGCTTTGATTCAGGTCGCTGCTGAAAATAGTTATGTATTGGAGGAGGATATTGAGATCTTGAAAAAGTGGCGATTGAACCCAGCTACTTGGGGAGACAATTTTCAATAATGAGGATTAATTTATCGTTATGACTACTATTCAGAACACAACAGAAATCAACAAAACTGTCAGCGATGTGTATGCATTTTTGGCGGATCTCAACAATCATGAACAATTAATGCCAGAAAATATCTACAATTGGTCTTCGACTACGGACGAAGCTCGATTTACAATACAGAATATGGCAAAATTGGCACTTCGGGTAGAAGAGCGTGTTGAGAATCGGTTTATTACGTTGGTTCCCTCGGAAAAGGCGCCTTTTGAGGTTACTCTTCGTTGGGAATTGCAAGTTATTGCTGATACGGTGACAAAGGCAACATTTATTATAGATGCTGATCTCAACATGATGATGAAAATGATCGCTTCTGGGCCATTACAAAAATTAGTTGATTTTCAGGTCAACAAATTAAAAGAAAAATTAGGGTAGATTGGTTCATAACGGATATAAAAAAGCTCGATTATTACTAATCGAGCTTTTTTTATGCTAATCTTTCATTGACTTTTTTCCAATTCACAACATTCCACCAATTTTTAATATAATCGGCTCTTTTGTTTTGATAGTGCAGGTAGTAAGCATGCTCCCATACATCAAGACCTAAAATAGGAATGCCTTTTACCTCGGCAACATCCATCAAAGGGTTGTCCTGGTTTGGAGTAGATGTAATTTTTAAGTTACCAGAGTCATCCAAAATCAACCAGGCCCATCCCGAACCAAATCGTGAGGTTGCTGCTGCGGCAAACTGTTCTTTGAATTTGTCTAAAGAACCGAATGTCTTATTGATCATCGTCAATAATTTTTCGGAGGGTTGGCTAGGCTTATCGGACAAGCTCTCCCAAAAGAAGTTATGGTTCCAGGCTCCGCCAGCATTATTCCTTGCTTTAGGAGAATACTTAGATACGTTTGCTAGGAGCTGCTCCTCAGAGGCCTCTTTAATGTTTTCAGCAACAATAGCGTCGTTAACGGCGTTAATATAGGCCATATGGTGCTTTGTATAATGGATTTCCATCGTCAACGCATCAATATTAGGCTCCAAAGCAGCATAACTGAAAGGTAATTTTACTTGGGAAAACTTTAAGGTAGCGGCATTTAATTCAGTAGCTTTCGCGGAAGCAATATCTTGTAATATTGATCCAGATACAGCGATGCCTAATGTGGCTTTTGCTGCATTTTGAAGGAAGTTTCTGCGTGTTTGCATATAATCTTTTTGTGATTAGTTTTGATATAAATATAACGTGAAATTTTACAATTATTGTGCAAGAATTGTCTGTTAATTGTAATACCACAAAATTGTTATAAATTTATTTTTATAGGAGGGCTCACTTTGTTTTGAATGTCGGTTTTATGGTGTTGTGCTATATATAATTATGCAATATTCTAGGGGGGCGTTAAGGTGATCTAAGGCCACTTGTACTAAAGAATTATAATTGTTTATAAAATCAAATTTAGCTAAGTTTGATCTATGTATACTTTAAGGATTTCAAAAATCATCCCCCAACCTAATAATAATATTACCTTTCAGCTTGAGTCGATAGCAGGCGACTATCCTTCCTATAAAGCGGGGCAATTTATTACGCTTTCTTTTGTGTTTGGCGACCGTGAGGTACGTCGTTCGTACTCCTTTAATAGTTCGCCGGATAATAATGAGCCCTTAAGCATCACTGTTAAGCGTGTCGAAAATGGCGAAATATCTCGACTGCTCCACCACACTATTGTAGAAGGGGATATCGTCAATGCGATGGAACCTCAAGGTTTGTTTGTATATGAGCCTGAGCCGGAAAAGGTTCGTACCTTATTTTTGTTTGCTGCAGGAATTGGCATCACGCCCTTGTACGCTATTCTAAAGACAGCGCTTCTTGCGGAAAGTAAGTCAAAAATCGTGTTAATTTACAGCAATAGTACCCTGGAGTTAACTCCGTTTCGCGCGGAATTGGAACATTGGGCAGACCGATTTCCTGATCGATTAACTATTGTGTGGATTTTTTCCAACAGTAAAAACCTGATGAAAGCCAGGTTAAATAGAGATTATATACATGCTATTGTTAACGATCATTTGTTTGGAAATAGGGAAGACGCATTGTTCTATACCTGCGGTCCTGTGATTTATATGGATCTCTGTCGTTTTACACTTTTGGGAATGGGATTTGATTCCAACCAAATAAAACGAGAGACATTTCTATTGCCCGAAAATGAAGCGGATGATGATGACGAGACTGAAAAGGAAGTCGATACAACGACTTATACCATCGAATTATATTTTCAAGGTAGAACGTATAATCTTGAGGTTCCCTACAATAAAACCATTTTGGACATCGGATTAGAACATAAAATCAAGCTGCCGTATTCCTGCAAATCCGGTATGTGTAGTACTTGTATTTCGCAGTGTACAAGGGGAAAAGTGAGAATGGACTATAATGAGGTGTTAACTGATCGTGAAGTTGAACAAGGAAGAGTACTTTTGTGCACCGGGCATCCGGTAGAAATGAATACGGCTATAGAAGTACTATAATTGAGTATTCGTATTTAATCGAAAAATATGAGGTACAGTTATCGGCAAACAGAAATATTTAAAATTGCATATATAAGTAAATTTATCTAAGTTTGGCTATAACCGTTTTATAGCTAACTATTATGGGGAAATTACTCTGGAGCCCAACAGAAGAGCAAAAATCTCTAGCTGAGATCAATAAGTTTAAACAATATGTGGAGAATGAGCACGGCTTATTCTTTCCATCCTATCAGGACCTTTGGGCATGGTCAACGACGGAACTGGCTAATTTTTGGAAGCGTATAGCCGCCTATTTTAATTTAAAATTTCATTCAGACCCTGCAAAAATTGTCGAGTTACCAGCAGATTCCACAAGCTTTATTGGGACAAAATGGTTTGCTGGTGCAACCTTGAGTTATGCTGAACACGTATTTCGAAATACAACGGAAAAGCGTCCTGCATTAATCTTTCAATCCGAACAGTGCGCTAAAAGAGAGGTCTCATGGGCCGAGCTAGAATCCATGGTTTTCAAACTTCAGGTCTATTTGAAAGAAATCGGTGTACAAAGTGGAGATCGCGTCGCTGGTGTATTGATTAATGGCGTTGAAGCTGTTGCGTTATTTTTGGCGGCTAATTCCATAGGTGCTGTTTGGTCCTGTTGTTCGCCGGACTTTGGTGAGGCAAGTATTCAGGATCGTTTTGAGCAGATTGAACCCAAAGTGCTCTTCGCAAATTCCAGTTATTATTATAATGGACGTCTTTTTGAAAAGGCGGAAAGTATTAAGCAACTTTCGCAGCGGCTACCATCTTTAGTAGCTTGTGTTTTGATTGATGATCCTATTTGGGAAGAGATTCTGAAAAAGGATCTTACACAAGCTAAGCTCCAATTTACGGCAATGCCTTTTGACGCTCCAATATGGATTTTGTATTCTTCAGGAACTACCGGGAAGCCCAAAGCCATTACACATGGAGTTGGTGGTATGCTATTAGAACATATGAAAGCACTTGGACTCCATCAAAACGTGCAAGACGGCGATCGATTTATGTGGTATTCTACTACAGGATGGATGATGTGGAATTATGCGCTTTCGGCCCTTTTAATGGGAAATACATTGTGTATATATGATGGAGCTACGAATTATCCCGACAAATTGAGTTTATGGAGGTTTGCACAAGAAAGTAAGGTGGATCATTTTGGTGTTGGCGCTGCTTATCTCATCTCCTGTCAGGATCAAGATTTAAGATCTCTGGCCTATCAGCCGAAAACAATAGGGTCGACAGGCTCACCACTTCCGCCAGATGTATTTGAGTGGCTAAATGTGCAGTTTCCAAAAAGTCAAATTGTCTCGTTAAGTGGTGGTACAGACGTTTGCAGTGCCTTTCTTTCGGGTTGCACTTTGCTTGATGTTTATGCAGGAGAGATTCAATGCCGCGCCTTAGGAGCTAAGATAGAAGCATTTGATGAGAATGGTCATCCGCTTTATGGGGAGGTGGGAGAACTCGTTATTTTAGCTCCCATGCCCTGCATGCCCATCTATTTTTGGAACGATGTGGGGAATAAAAAATACTTCGATAGTTATTTTGATAAATATAGTGGTGTTTGGAGTCATGGTGACTGGATTAAGATTACTGCCCATGATGGAGTAATTATGTACGGCCGTTCAGATGCAACTCTGAACCGTGGCGGCGTACGCATCGGTACTGCGGAGATCTATAATGTTTTAAATAGAACTGAAGGGGTCTTGGATAGCTTGGTTATTTGTGTAGATCATGAAAATGGATCATCTGATATGTTGCTTTTTGTTCAATTGGACAATGGCTTATTGAATGACGCGTTAAAAGGGGAGATTAAACGGGAGCTTCGGCAGCAATATAGTCCGCGACATGTGCCTGACGATATTTTTCAAGTAGCGGCTATTCCTTACACATTAAGCGGTAAGAAGCTGGAGCTGCCTATTAAGAAGATCTTTTCGGGGGTGCCCGTAGAAAAAGCGGTGTCAATAGACATTATGCGGAACCGAGAATCTTTGTTGGACTTTGAAGCGATTAGCAAAATCTGGAGAAGATCCTAAGTATAGTAAGCTATAAAATAGCTAATTTAAAAACCCCTCAGATGACGAAGTTTCCCGTTTGAGGGGTTTTCGAATTTAACTTTGCTCCACTCAGACCTGTATAACACCTACATTATACCGGTCTAGGATAGGTTTTTCGTTGGCAGCTTCAATTCCCATGCTGATAACTTTTCGTGTTTCTTCAGGTGCTATAATTCCATCAACCCATAGTCTTGCAGCAGCGTAATATGGGCTCAATTGCTCGTTGTACCGGTCTTCGATGGATTTAAGGAGGTCGTTTTTCTCTTCTTCATTAATTTCCTGACCTTTGGACTTTAAAGCTGATTCTTGGATTTGAAAGAGTGTTTTGCCTGCTGCGGCACCGCTCATGACTGCCATTTGGGCAGTAGGCCAAGCGTAGATTAGTCGTGGGTCATATGCTTTTCCACACATTGCATAATTTCCTGCGCCATAACTGTTTCCGACAATAAATGTAAATTTTGGGACTACGGAGTTGGCCATTGCATTGACCATTTTTGCGCCGTCTTTGATAATCCCCCCTTGTTCAGATCGGCTCCCTACCATAAAACCAGTGACGTCCTGAAAAAAAACAAGTGGAATACGCTGCTGGTTGCAATTCATGATGAAGCGCGCCGCCTTATCTGCTGAATCACTATAGATAACTCCGCCCATCTGCATTTCCATGGTGTTGCCAGGTTTCTTGGCTTTAATGATCTCGCGTTGATTAGCAACGATCCCGACAGCCCAGCCATCTATGCGGGCGAGGCCGCATACAATGGTTTTCCCATAATCTGGCTTGTATTCTTCTAAAGTCTCTGCGTCTACAATTGCATTCAGGATATCCTGCATACGATAAGGTTTTGTTCTGTCTTCGGGAAGAATCTCTGCTATTTTACTCGGATCTGTTTTTGGGGGTAGGCTTATCTTTCTGTCGAAATTAGCTTTTGGATTTCCACCGATTTTATCGATAACATTTTTTATAGCATCTAAACAGGTTTGGTCGTCGGGAAATTTATTGTCTGTTACGCCGGATATCTCCGAATGAGTAGAAGCTCCGCCGAGTGTTTCAGCATCTACGGTTTCACCTATTGCAGATTTGACCAGGTATGGGCCTGCTAAAAATACAGATCCTGTTCCTTCGACGATAAAGGCATAGTCGGACATAATAGGTAAATAAGCGCCACCTGCTACGCAACTTCCCATAATTGCTGCAATTTGTGGTATTCCCATGGAGGACATTCGGGCGTTGTTACGGAATATGCGTCCAAAATGATCTTTATCCGGAAAGATTTCATCTTGTAGCGGCAAAAATACGCCAGCAGAATCTACTAAATAGATAATTGGCAAGTTGTTTTCCATGGCAATTTCTTGCGCGCGTAGATTTTTCTTTGCAGAAATTGGGAACCATGCCCCAGCTTTTACTGTTGCGTCGTTGGAGACAATGACACATAGTTTGGATTTTACGTAGCCCAGTACTGCTGCGCAGCCTGCGTTTATGCATCCACCATGTTCTTTGTACATTCCTTCACCGGCAAACATACCTATTTCAATATATTCTCGATCTGGGTCCAGCAGATATTCTATTCGTTCCCAAGCTGACATTTTGCCTTTTTCTTTCAGTTTTTTTATTTTATCGATGCCGCCACCGAATTTTAAATTTTCTCTTTTTTGGCGAAGTAACGCGAGTAGCTCCTTCATAATTTATAATCTTGGTTTTAAAAACTGTTAAATTAAGAATTTCTTATTTTTAGATAAATTTAAAATAAAATTTTAAAATATTTGCAATTTTATTCCTAAATATTTTGATATATTTGAATTGAATTACCGATTGTAAATTTAATATTCATGCTTATGTTTATTGAAAATAAACAACAAATGGATATGATCAGACAAAGTGCACGGGATTTTGCACAGTATCATATCAAACCTTATGTGATGGAATGGGACGAAGCCCAAATATTTCCAATAGAAGTTTTTAAAAAGTTAGGCGAACACGGTTTCATGGGGGTGATCGTTCCTGAAGAATATGGGGGATCGGGACTTGGATACCAGGAATACATTACTGTTTTGGATGAGATTTCCAAGGTGTGTGGTTCAATCGGGCTTTCTGTGGCGGCGCATAATTCGCTGTGCACAAATCATATATTAAGTTTTGCCAGTGAAGAACAGAAGAAGCGTTATCTTCCAAAGTTGGCGACAGCTGAATGGATTGGTGCCTGGGGACTTACAGAAACCGGTTCTGGTTCGGACGCGGGTGGCATGACGACATTTGCGGAGAGAGATGGTGATCACTACGTGTTAAATGGTTCTAAGAATTTTATCACGCATGCCATCAGTTCTAGTGTTGCTGTCGTTATTGCGCGGACGGGGGCTAAAGGAAATAAAAAAGGGATGTCAGCTTTCATTGTTGAGAAAGGTACACCTGGATTTACCGCAGGAAAGAAAGAAAATAAATTAGGGATGCGCGCCTCAGAAACTGCCTGTCTGTTTTTTGATAATTGTC
The DNA here is from genome assembly GCF_039511225.1 of Sphingobacterium multivorum. Lineage (NCBI taxonomy): Bacteria > Pseudomonadati > Bacteroidota > Sphingobacteriia > Sphingobacteriales > Sphingobacteriaceae > Sphingobacterium > Sphingobacterium multivorum. The sequence goes on along the minus strand of NZ_CP154261.1, from coordinate 3,835,951 downwards.
GGATTCATCGGGATCAACTCATCGGTGAGGAAGGGCAAGGGTTTGTGCAGGCCCTAAAATTATTGGATGGCGGACGTATTTCTATTGCGGCACTTTCTTTGGGTATTGCCCGCGGAGCTTACGAATGTGCGTTGAAATATGCGCACGAGCGTGAGCAATTTGGGAAAAAGATTTACGAATTTCAGGCAGTTTCTTTTGCGCTTGCAGATATGGCTACACAGGTGGAGGCCAGCGAACTGTTGACGAGGCAGGCGGGCTATTTAAAGGATCATGGAGAGCGTGTTTCTAAAATTGGTGCGATGGCTAAACTTTATGCTTCAGAGGCCGCCGTTAGTGTCTCAAATGAATCTGTGCAGATCTTTGGTGGCTACGGATTTACAAAGGACTATCCTGCTGAGAAATTTTTTAGAGATGCTAAACTTTGTACAATAGGTGAGGGGACTTCAAGTATTCAGAAAATGGTGATCGCTAGAGAGATTGAGAAAGATATTTTATAGCATATGATGAGGGATCAAGTTGTATTGGTTGATTGCCCAAGAGACGCTGTTCAAGGGCTTCATAACTTTATTGAGACAGCTAAGAAAATTAAACATATCAATACGTTAATCGAAAGTGGGCTGTTTGATGTTATTGATTTTGGATCTTTCGTTTCGCCGAAAGCAGTTCCGCAGTTGGCGGATACAAAAGCAGTACTGGAAGGAATCAGAAAGACCGATAAAGTGAAATTATTGGCGATTGTAGCCAATTTACGGGGGGCACAAGAGGCAGCTCAAGAGGAGAAAATCGATTTTTTAGGGTATCCATTTTCAATATCGGAAACATTTCAATTGCGAAATACGAATATGGGCTTGGCAGCTTCTTATCAGCAGGTAAAAGAAATGAAAGCTTTGGCCGACGCTAATCATAAATCTTTGGTTATTTATATTAGCATGGCTTTTGGGAACCCCTACAACGATCCTTGGTCACCACTATTGGTAGAAGAGTGGATCGGGAAATTATACGATCTGGGTATCCGGGAATTTTCTTTGGCAGATACTACTTCAGAAGCCGATGCGAATCAGATTTCAGCATTATTTAGTATTGTTAAAGCTCGTTTTCCACAACTAGAAATAGGGGCACATTTTCATGCAAGGCGAGAGGAGAGCATGGCAAAGATTGACGCCGCTTATCTCGCCGGCTGCCGTAAATTTGAAGGTGCATTACTTGGTTATGGCGGTTGTCCATTTGCAAAAGATGATTTGGTTGGCAATATACCTTCAGAGCTCTTGTTGCAGTATTTTGGACGAGGAACTGATGCTGAAATAATCGGATTGGAGCATAGCTTCAGGGAAATGATTTTGTAGAGGGAGATGGAAAAACTAAATTTTATAAAGGTGCGCATTCAGCAGCATGTGTTCAATTTGACGCTGGCCCGTTCGGATAAAAGAAATGCTTTTAGTCCGACTATGGTGAACGAAATCGCCTATGCATTGAATCTGGCGAATAGCAATCCCGATATTCGTTTAGTACAAATAGAGGCTGAAGGTCCAGTGTTCTGTGCCGGTATGGATCTTAAAGCTTTTGAAGATCCTACAGTGGATATCGGTAACCCGGCTATTCCAAAGGTTGAAAAGTCTTTGGCAGAAATATTTGCCTGTTTAGATAAGCCTTCAATCTGCGTTGTTAGGGGAGATGTTATTGCAGGTGGTTTTTTGATTGCATTATCTTGCACTTACTTATTTGCACTGCCCCATGTACGTTTTTCTTTGCCGGAAGTAAAAATCGGACTCTTTCCATTTCAGGTATTGGCCTTACTTATGGAATATATGCCTGAAAGGAAAGCGATGGATCTCTGTATCAGGGGAAGTTCTTTTTCTGCTCAGGAGGCGTTGGATAAGGGCATCCTGTACGGAGTTTTGGATGTTGAAGAAACTGCCTTGGTCGAATTGAGAGAAACTATCCTTAAAAATGCTCCCTTGGCTATAGCAAGGGGTTATGGTGCACTCCGAAGACTAAAAGAACGAGGCTTTGATGATAAGTATAGTTTTCTCTTAGATGCATTGGCGGATTTGCGTAGATCCGATGATTTCAAAGAAGGAATGGATGCCATGCGTGATAAAAGAAACGCTAATTGGAAAAATAGCTAATTAAAATGATCGAAAACTCGGTCTGCTTGTCAAGGGGGAGAATTCCCAAGGAATAGAACTAAGGATAATCAGTAGAGCTAGTCCAAACCAGATGAATAATATTTTGAAACGTCGATCGCTTGTATCGGCGTTTCTACTTTTAAGGACACCTAATGTTAAGCAAATTGCGGCAATAATCATCATGCTACTGTGTTCCATTCCGAAGAAGCGAATCTGCCTCAGATGAACTGCTTTGTTGAAATGTTGCAGGAAGTATTGTGTAATGGGGCTCAATACATAGAGGCCAACACCCATAGCTAGCTGAATATAGAAGGAAATAACCGTTGTTTTTACAAGAAATTGATCGATAGGGGAGAATGGAAGTTCCTTTTTTCTTTTGTAAAAGAAGTCGACGAGACTAATGGCCAGTATCATCAGTACTTCCCATCTCCATAAAGAATGCATCGCTAGGATGAAAGGATAAATGTAATTCATCATACAAACAAAGATGAAAATAAAATAGATTGAATGCTATTAGAATCTACGACGCTCATTAAAAATAACGTGTATTTTCATTGTTTGAGCATTCGCCTTAAATAACCAAGTGATATATTTACATCTATTTATTCTTTATATAATATTATTAATTTACTGATTGTTAGTTTGTTTTGTGTTGTTATTAACTTCTGGTTAATACCGATTCCGAGCGTTATTTACTGTTTTTTTGATGGTATAAACTGACAGTATGAAGAATGACACGGTAATCGTTAGAAAGATCGTTGTACGATTTGTGTGATAAGAACAAACCTAGACCCAATAGTTATGATGTTATTGTATACTTTGTTTTGGATCGTTTTTAGCTCGTCTACGGCACTGTTTTAGGGTTTGCGAGGGTTAGTGTGGTTTTTAATCTATTTTGGCTTAGAGCGCGGTTATTTTGATTTTTCTGGGGGTTTAAATTAGTATAGGGTATTAAATGGGTGTCAAGTAATGGTCAAAGTTGGATTTTATGTATTATGAATTTTGTAATTTTTTTTAATAAATATCTGTTTTTCATTATTTTTTATTGATTTATATAAATTTTATATTTAGATGTGTTTGCCGTTAAATTTACGGATTGCATGCGGTGAAATGAGAAGAGAGGTAAATTGAGATTTATATATTTTTTAACATATTTTTGGAATTATATCAAGTTTACTTTTATATTAGTGTATTAATTAAATAATACAGTAGTATGGTTACTATCCAAAATCTAAATTTCAGCTATAGTAAATCGAGGCCACTCTTTGTTCAGATGGATCTTGAGTTGAAGCAGGGGCATATCTATGGTTTATTAGGGAAAAATGGTGCCGGCAAATCGACTTTGCTTAAGAATATTGCCGGTTTGGTCTATCCTATTTCAGGGCGAGTCGATGTACTGGGGCATAATCCTAACAGAAGGGAACCTTCCTTGTTAAGGGAGATTAGTTTTATTCCCGAAGAATTTTATTTGCCTGCGGTAAAATCCGAACAGTTTCTGAAGGCAAATGCAGGTTTTTACCCCAAATTTAATCGCGAATATTTTGATCGTCTTATCGATGAGTTCGATATTCCAGTCGAGCAAAAACTGGCTAGTATGAGTTACGGGCAGAAAAAGAAATACATTATTTCCTTTGGTTTGGCTTCGAACACTAAAGTGATCATTATGGATGAGCCAACTAATGGATTGGATATTCCTTCTAAGGTTCAGTTCCGGAAGATCATGGCTTCTTCGATAACGGAAGATCGGTGTGTGATTATTTCGACACATCAAGTACGTGATCTGGATAATCTTATTGACGCTGTTATTTTGCTTGATGATCATAAGGTGGCACTTAATGCTCCGATGCATGTGATTACTGATCGTTTATGCTTCAAAAAAGTAAGAGAATTGCCTTTGGATACACTCTATTCCGAAGAAGGGGTGAGTGGTTTTAATGTAATTCTTCCAAACTCGGCGGCAGAAGATTCGAAGCTGGATCTGGAGCTGTTATTTAATGCTGTTCTACAGTGCAAGGAAAAGATTACGAACCTTATAAAACATGATGAATATGTCAAATCTATTTAACTCTACGCGTTTTTTGGGGCTGATTCGAAGACAATGGATTGGTTTTGGCCGAATTTATCTAATGTCAATTGGAATTATTGCTGGGGTAATTTTTGGTTTTTACGCGGTTAACTTTGGGTCAAATTATGATGATATCAAGAAGAACACTGTTTATTCGGTGCTAAATTTCAGAGCACCATTATTTTGTATCCTGGGCCTCTTTTTTGTGACAGTCATCTCGAGCAGTTATTTTGCAGATTTAGGGAAGAAAACTCGGGCGATTTTTGAATTGATGATTCCGGCTTCACAGTTGGAGAAATTCTTGGTGAGTCTCTTCTATACAGTTGTGGTGAGTATTGGCTCTTATTTATTGGTGTTTTATTTGATCGATCTGGTATTTGTCTCTTATTTGAGGAGTTTTGGCTCAGTGACTGTGAAAGAAATTCATGCTGCTGGGGAGGAAATCAGTGTTGATGTTTGGTCATATTTCTTTAATGTAAGCTATCCGGATCCAGCTTATTATTTTTGTTTTTTGCCCTTTCTTCTAAATGCTATCTTCTTACTTGGCGGCATTGTATATAACAACTATCAATATGTAAAGACTGCTATTTTTCTCGTGCTTTATTGTGTTGTTTGGATGTGCCTCTTTGTTTATTTGATGAAAACCCAAACCCAGGATACTGTGGGTGTCATGGATAATAATTATTGGTCTGATTCAAATCACATTTTTGCATTGATTGGCGCAGTGGGAGTGTTTCTTACCCTAATGATTTGGGGAGTTGCTTTTTTAAGGTTAAAAGAAAAGGAGATTTAACATGGAGTTCAATGCAAATAAAGCCATTTACCTTCAGATCGCCGAATATGTATGTGACCATATCTTGCTAGCGACTTGGAAAGTGGATGAAAAACTTCCATCGGTAAGGGAGTTGGCAGTACAGATGGAGGTTAATCCCAATACTGTAATGCGGACCTATGATATGTTACAGCAGAAGGAAATTATAGCAAATAAGCGTGGGATCGGTTTTTTTCTGACACAAGATTCTGTGAAAAATGTGAAGTCATATAGAAAAGCAATTTTTCTAGAAGAGGACCTTCCACTATTTTTTCGTAATATTTATTTGCTAGAAATTGGTTTGGATGAATTGGATCAGCGCTATAAACGTTTTGTTAGTCAGAATTTTAATCAAAATGAGTCATGAAATTAAGTACAAAAATAATAATGGGATTAGCAATAGGCTTATTCGCGGTTCCGATGCTTGTCGCATCCTACCTAGTTAGTATAAATCGGGTTGATGCGAAAAAATATAATGCCGCTGTTGAGCAGGAGGTATCGAAGCCAGGTGCGAAAGATGTTTATTACCGGTCGTTCCCTCTGGCGGCTTTCGATAAGCTTTATCTTGTAGGTACCAATGAAAGTGGTATAGGGTTGTATTGGGTGAAAAGTGATAAGTTTATGGTTAAAGTTAATAAAAGTCAAGCTGACTTTGTGAAAACGAATGTCGATCAGTCTGGCAATCTTACCTTAGATCTTTTACCTGGAGGAGAGGGATTTTATAAGTCAATTTATATTTTTTCGCCTGATCTTAAGGTTTTAAAATTAAAAAATGCGGGTATTAACGAGTTATCTGCCAAGTTGGACGAGTTGACTGTTGTCGGTGATAGTGTTGATGTGTTATCCCTTGCGGAGAAATCCGTTATAAATACGTTGAATCTAAACCTTACAAATTCCACTATTGATGATTTTGGTGGAACTGACAGTCGGGGAAATTCTCTTGTCAATCGTTTATTTGTTAACACGACGAATAGTGTTTTGGGACTTCCGCGTACGAATTATCAACGTGCAGATATTGTTGCAAACAACTCAGAAGTTTATTTCAATAGGAAAGGGCCTGAAGCCAAAGTTGGTCTTCTGAATATCAAAACAGAAGGGAAGTCGTCTGTTCGGTTAGATAGCTTACAATGGGGGGCGCTGAACGGAAGTTTGTCCAACGATACGAAAATAGATTTGCCTGTCCATGCGTTACGGTCCTTAATTAAATAAGACTTTATTGACGGATTGCGCAATGGGTGGTGGATTGCAAAGCTAGTTATACTTTGAAAGCGTCAAAATTCCATAGCGGAGTTTTGACGCTTTCTTTAAAGGGATGATGTAGATTTTCGGTGTTCTATGCTGCAGTCCAAAAAATACGTTTCGAATTCGAAATAATTCTTTTTGTTTTTTTTCTTTAACATCTGCAAGAGAAGCTCTACTGATTTTTCTGCCATAAGCTGTGTCGGCTGGGTGATTGTTGTTAAAGATGGGTTGAGACTGTTGGCAAAAGGGGTGTTGCTAAAGCCAATTAAGTTCATGTCGTCAGGAATTTTCACCTTTAATTTATTTAATATGTGCAAGACTTTTAGCGACAAGGTGTCTGTCGTTGAGAGGAGTGCGTTTGGAGCGGAGGGCTTATTTAATAACGTGTTTATTTTGCTTTCCAGTTCGTCATCGATATTATCTTTGGGGCTTGAGTAGGATATTTCAACAATATTTTCTTCTTTAAAAGGAATAGAGGCGTTAAAGAGGGCATCTTTATATCCTTTTATTCTGCTTACATTTCCACCGATATCTTTGCATAATAAAAGAATGATGTTTTCGCGTTTGTTTTTGATCATTTCTTCTGTTGCCTGGTAGATGACCTTGTTGTTTTGGATTCCGATTTTGAATGTATCGAGCTGATGGTTTATTCGGTCAAAAATAATAACAGGGCAAACCTGGTCCATCATATAAAACAAAAGCGATAGGCTCGAGTCATTTTTTACAGGGGAAATGATTACTCCTTCGATATTGCTTTGTATGCAAAGTTCTAGCGCTTCTTTTTCTTTTTTCTCATCGTTAAAGGTTTGCAATAGAATCAGCTTATAATTCGTCTGCGATAGAATGTGGGAGATCTCTTCGTAGAAATCGAAGAAAAATGAGCTTGAGATAAATGGAACAATGATCGCTAGGGTGTTTGATCGCCCCGTTTTTAAGCTTTTTGCGGAGAAATTTGGTATATAATTAATTTTCTGCGTGAAATCTAAAATTAACTTTTTTGTTTCTGCGCTTATTTCATGGCTATCATTTAGTGCTTTGGAAATGGTTCCTGGAGAAAGGTTTAACTGTTGGCCAATCTCTTTTAACGTAAATCTCTTCATGTGCTCGATCCTCTTTCATTGATTACAAACGTTCTAGCGTCAATACGATGGTAAGATAGCGCTAGAATTATTCTTGAATTATCGGCTGCTATTTTTAATGTATTAAGCCCGTAAATTCTTGAAATTATAAAGATAAGATAAAAAACATGTTTTCAAATGGAGATCAAGAAAAGCGTTGTTGATGAAAAAGAAGTTTTCCGCAAGTGTTAAACAAAAAAAGCTAATCCTGCGATTAGCTTTTTTTAGTGATCCCGCTGGGATTCGAACCCAGGACCCATACATTAAAAGTGTATTGCTCTACCAGCTGAGCTACGGAATCCTTTCTGTTTTTGAAAGTGATGCAAAGGTAGAATTTCTTTTGATATATGCCAAATTATAGCGTGCAAATTTTAACGAAAAGGCCTTAACTGCTTAATAAATAAATGGATTATTTTTTATCGCGTTTTTTTTTGCATGGATTATTCGGTCTGCTCCATTGATATCTTTTATGAGTTTGACCTGTTCGAATCCTTTTTTGACCATAAGTTCTTTCATTTCTGCGCCAAGATATTGGTTGATTTCAAAATATAGATCCCCATTTGGGGCTAAATGTTGTAGCGCGAAGGATGAAATAACATCGTAAAAAATCAATGGGGCACTTTCTTCGATAAATAAAGCTAGCTCCGGTTCGTAAGCCAATACATTTTGATTCATATGTTGTTTTTCTCCCGGAGTAATGTAGGGCGGATTGGATACGATGATATGATATTGCTGATCAGAAAAGATGTATTCCCATTCAAATATATCCGCATTGATAAATTGAACCTGAGTTTTTAAAATCTTCGCATTTTCTTGTGCTGTTTTTATCGCCTCTTTTGATATATCTACCGTTGTTACTTGAGCATTATTGAGGTGTTTTGATAAAGTGATCGAAATGCAGCCCGAACCAGTTCCTATGTCAATAATTTTCAGGTTTTGAGAAGCTTTGTGGTTTTTGATAATCAGATCGACCAGCTCTTCAGTTTCCTGGCGTGGAATGAGGACTGATTCATTGACCTGGAAAACCTCCCCATAAAAATCTGCTTTATTGAGTATGTACTGTATAGGTCTGTGCTTTTTTAGATCCTGAAGGATACTGCGTACTTCGGCCTTATCCGCCTCGTTGACGATATCGGTTTTTCTCAATTGATAGTTGGTTCTGTTTAATCCAAATGTTTCGGCAACTACTAGGAAGAATATTGCTTTTATTTCATCTTCCTCATATAACTGCCGAAGCTCCTCTTGAAATAATAATTCGAAATCTTGAAGTATTTTCATGTGTCAAAGGTACGATTTTCATAGATTTGTACCTATGGATATGCACAAGTACTATATGCATCGTTGTTTGGAACTGGCCCAAATGGGTGCGGGGTCAGTGAGTCCCAACCCAATGGTTGGGGCTGTCATTGTTTTGGACGGTAAAATTATCGGTGAAGGATATACTTCTCCATATGGTGGGCCGCACGCTGAGGTCAATGCGGTACAGCAGGTGATGCAAAAGTATGGGGAAGAAGCAAAACGGCTTATTGAGAGAAGTACTTTTTATGTCAGCCTTGAACCTTGCGCGCATTATGGGAAGACGCCCCCCTGCGCCAATATGATCGCGGAGCTGAAACCTTTGAAAGTTTTTATAGCCTGTTTGGATCCTTTCGCAAAGGTTAATGGAAAGGGTGTGGAGATACTACGGGAAGTGGGGATTGAGGTTGAAATTGGTTTACTGGAAAAAGAGGCCGTATGGCTCAACCGTCGGTTTTTTACACGTATTGGTCAATTCCGTCCCTATGTTATTTTAAAATGGGCACAAACCAAGGACGGTTTTATAGGACAAAGGGACAAACAGGTTTGGATAAGTAATGCAGCTAGCCGACAGTTGGCTCACCGTTGGAGAGCGGAAGAAGACGCCATTTTGGTTGGTACAAATACCGCAGTTGTAGACAATCCAAGTCTGACTGTAAGAGATTGGCAGGGTAGCAATCCATTACGTATCCTTTTAGATAGAGATCTTGCTATCCCACGAGATGCCAATATTCTCAATGAGCAAGCTGATACAATTGTGTTCAATGCTAAAAAGACTGCATGGGAGGCAAACATTAAGTATATTGAGCTTGAAAATTACGGGTTGTATCTGCCGCAGAATATTCTTTATCAACTATATTTAATGGATATTCAGTCGATCATCATAGAAGGTGGACGTGCGACCCTACAGATGTTTATAGATGCAGATCTTTGGGATGAGGCAAGGGTATTTGAGTCTGAGACAACCGTATTGAACGGGATTGAGGCTCCTCAATTTAACGGACAATTGCTAGAAAGCAAATTGGTTTCCAATGATCTGTTAAAAATCTATAAGAAACAGTAATGATTAAATTGTATATTTAGGGAATTATAAGCCATAGCCGGTTAATTTAATTCTTAAAATTACAATTATGTTAGTTACAGAAAACTTAATGCAGTTTATCTGGAAACTTCGGCTATTCCATGCAAATGGGCTGCATTCTACGGATGGAGAATCCTTGGTCGTTGTTGATGTAGGGCAATATAATACAGATTCCGGCCCCGATTTTCTCATGTCACATATTAGGTATAAAGATGATGATTGGTTTGGTCATGTCGAGATACATGTTCAATCTTCGGATTGGGATCGACATGGTCACCAAGATGATGTTGTTTATAATAACGTTATCTTACATGTGGTTTGGAAAAATGATAAAGTTATCTACCGAAACGATGGGACATCTATACCGACATTGGTGCTTTCGGAATATGTGGAACAACCTCTGTTAGACAGGTATTCAACAATGATGAACACAAAAAGTTCGATACCTTGTGAATTTCAGCTTGGTTCAGTGGATCTTTTGAAAAAATCCATGTGGCTGAGTACTTTATCTATTGAGCGTCTGGAAATGAAGGTTCAACAAATTTTGGTGATTTTAAAACAATTTAATACAGATTGGGAAAAAACGTTATGGGTGTGGGTCTGCAGATGTATGGGATTGAAGGTTAATGCCGATACATTTCAGGAGCTTGGGGAAAAATTACCTTTGAACATTTTACAAAAATATCGTTCAAACCTGTTTAAAATAGAAGCTCTTTTCTTTGGAATCAGCGGGTTGTTAATTCAGATGCCAGGCAGCGAGTATATGAAGCAGCTAGCCGGCGAATTTGAGTATCAAAAGCATATCCACGGTATAGAAGTTACTTATGGGATTTGGAAAAGGATGAGAATGAGACCCTACAATTTTCCCGAACGGCGAATCGCTCAATTAGCTGTTTTGTTTAGTAAGAACGAGTTGCGAGTTGCCCAGATTTTGGCCGTAGATGATTTGGAGACTGCCCGAAAATTATTTAGCATAGAATCGTTGGACTGTTATTTTGGCGGAAATTTTTCTTTCGGTATAAAAACGAAGATGAAAAAATCGGTTCGATTAGGTAAAGAAACTATTGATACACTTGTTATTAATGTAATTATCGTATTTCTTTTTTCATATGGTAAATATTTCAGTATTCAGGCCTATATTGATAAGGCCTTAGATCTTTTGGAGCAGCTTCCTGCAGAAAAAAATGGTGTTGTGAGACAGTTTGCTCAATATGGCTGGCATGCTCAAAGCGCCTTGCAGAGTCAGGGGATTTTACAATTAAAGAGATTTTACTGCGATCGGAAACGCTGCCTTCATTGCAGAATCGGATCTGAAATTTTAAAAAGAAATTAATTCTTTAAAATCTCTGCGATCTCCTTGTGGCCTTTTTCATACGCCAGATCCATTGGAGCTAATCCTGAAATATTGATGATTCTGGTGTCGGCTCCATTTTCGAGTAAGGCAACAATAAAATCGATATTACCATATTGTGCAGCGAAATGAAGTGGGGTTTCGCCAGTCGCTTGAATGGCATTGACATCTGCATTAGCGTCGATAAGCAACTTACCGATCTCATCATTGTTGTTTGCCGCGGCAATATGTAGCGCAGTGGTGAGCTGTTCGTTTTTGGTTACGACATTCGGATTGACTTTTTTGGCGAGTAAAAGACGGACAATATCTGTTTTGTTGAAATATGTTGCTAAGGTCAATGGCGTAAAGCCCTGTGACGACCATTCATTGACAACAGATGGTGCTTGCGAAATAATGGCCTCTACGTATGAAGTCAACCCAGCCGCGCAGGCCTCATGGATAGTCATGGATTTGGTGTGTTGTAAAAGTGTCCGTATGATCTGGGGTTTGTTGTAATAGCAAGCCAATAGTAGGGGAGAAATTCCATGACTCGTTGTTTCCTGTAAAAGTTCGGGATTTCCAATCAATAATAAGTCGATATCATGGCTTTTGCCTTCTTCAATATATTGTTCTAAAACGGAAAGGTTCATGTCTTAACAAATTGTCTAACGTTGTTACTAAAATAGACTTTATTGACGAGAATAAATATTTGATTTGCGAAAATAGTTGTATTTAATTTTGCTTTGGATTGAACTGAAATTTAGAAGAAGGGTGTTTTTGCGGGGTGAATTGGATCTTAAAATCCGGAAAAACATTGTTTTTAGCGTATTTTATATACACAAATGTGTAGTAATGCATATAATGTTTTTGTAAATTAAAAAGTAGATGTACTTTTGTTAAGCCCCTCCCAAGGGCATGTTTTTCATAGGTAGATGTAGGGTCGGGTGTTTCTCACTACGACCCTTTTTTTATAGCTTTGTTTTTATTATATTAAAAGAGATGTCTAAGAGAAAAATTGTTATTGCCATTACTGGAGCTAGCGGCTCAATCTATGCTGAAGTTTTACTGAAAAAACTATTGGTGTTAAAAACACAGATCGCAGAAGTTGGGATTGTAATGTCGAATAATGCGAAGGATGTATGGCGTGCGGAGTTAGGCGATGAGAGTTATCAGGATGTACCGTTCAAATTTTACGATAAAGGTGATTTCTTTGCTCCTTTTGCATCAGGATCAGCTCGCTATGATACGATGATTGTCTGTCCGTGTTCAATGGGGACCTTATCAAGAATAGCCCACGGAGTGTCTTCTGACCTGACAACGCGAGCGGCGGATGTTATGCTAAAAGAACGACGAAGATTGATTTTGGTTACCCGTGAGACACCGCTAAGTATTATACATATCCAGAACATGAAATTGGTGACAGAGGCCGGAGGTATCATTTGCCCAGCATCACCTTCATTCTATAGCTTACCAAAGACTTTGGAGGATGTTGCAGAAACTGTGGTTGATCGGATTTTGAGTCTTGCTGGGTTTGAATTTAAACATTATCAGTGGGGAGAAAATGCCTAGTATTTCCTCGTTGAAATCTATTTTTAATGTTCTTTAATAAATTTGTATTTTGTAACTTTGTTTCTCGAAATGAAGCAATCACGAGCATCACGCGAAAAAGTTATTTATAGCTATATGATTTATAGTGATAAAGCCACCGTCTGTCCATGCATACTACGCACGCTACCCGCTTCGATAAACAAGTTGTATCCTTTTAATTTCAATCACATTCATATATGAAAAGCTTATTGATTACTTCTGTTAAAGTAATTTTACCTGGTAACGAATTTCATCAGCAGCAAGTTGATGTATTTATCGAAAAGGGAAAGATTGCACAGATTGGAAAATCTGTCAAAGTAGCTGATAAAAACATAGAGACCATAGATGGTGCTGGGAAAGTTTTAGCGCCAGGTTTTTTTGACCTACATGCCAATTTTGGAGAACCTGGATTAGAAACCAAAGAAGATATCGTTAGTGGAAGCGCAGCTGCTGCTGCTGGAGGATTTACTGGAGTAGCCGTAATGCCGAATACCGAACCGGCGATTCAAAGCCGTTCCGAGGTTGCACTTATTGTCAATACAGCGAAAGGAAATATTGTTGATGTACATCCAATTGGAGCGATCAGTAAAAAGAGAGAAGGGAAAGAACTGGCCGAGCTATTTGATATGAAGCAAACGGGTGCTGTCGCTTTTAGTGATGGAAACAGGAGTGTACAGCAGGCGGGATTAATGAGCAGAGCGTTGTTATACGCTAAGGGATTCGATGGATTGATTTTTTCACATGCTGAAGATGAGTCTATGGCAGGTGGAAACAAAATGAATGAGGGTGCGATGAGTACTTATTTGGGAATGAAAGGTATTCCTAACCTGGCCGAATCGTTAATGGTTTCTCGTGATCTGTATTTAGCGGAATATACTGGAGCTCCAATTCATTTTGCATCCATCAGTACTCCAGAAGCTGTCGATCTGATAAAAAAAGCGAAAGCAAAAGGTCTTTCAGTAACATGTGATGTTGCTGCACACCAATTGGTATTTACTGACGAAGATATTGTCGGTTTTGATAGTAATTATAAGGTAAGCCCCCCATTACGCACAAAGGCAGATCTGAAGGTGTTACTTAAAGGTATTAAGGACGGTACTATTGATGCTGTCGTTTCGCAACATACGCCGCATGAAATAGAATTTAAGAATGTTGAATTCCATATTGCAAAAAATGGAATTATTGGACTGCAGACCGTATTACCACTCCTGGTTCGTGCTGGATTAAATGAAGAACAAATTGTCAATAGTCTTTCAGTTAGACCTCGGCAGATTCTAGGACTTGAAGTTCCTCTTATTGAGGAAGGGGCAATAGCCAATCTTGTTGTATTTGACCCCGTGAAGACTTGGAACTTCGATGAAACAACAAATAGATCTAAATCTAAAAATTCGCCATTATTTGGACAGACTTTAAAAGGTGCTGTCGAATTGATCATCAATAATAATCAAATCATAAAAAACGATTAAAACCATGGAAGCAAATATTAAAGCAGCCGTTGAGGCAGGTATATTAAATTATGGCAAGGTTGATGGGATCTCGACTGCCCCGGAGTTTCTTCAAAAGATTATAGGCGTATTCAATACGGAAGCAAGCTATCTAGAGAAATTAGAACTGTTGGATCAATCTTTTGATGATTATCCACTTTTTGATGAGTTGCGTGAGGTTTATGTAGACCTTTTACTCATGAACTTTTTTTCCAATGATGTTTTAAAGCTTGAAGATGACTATTTGGATTCCGAGGAATGGGAGGCTATAGAAGATGAAACTATAGATAGGGGAACAGAATTGTTGAATATTTTTCTTTATTTAGGAGAATGCAAGGACGATGAGATTGAACCTGAATTGGATGACTTCCTAAAGGAATTTTTATTAGTTGATGAAGATGAATTTCAGGATGAGCATGAAATTTATGAAGATATCATTGCCAATCAAATTGTAGTAGATAGCCCGTATGCTGAAATTGCAAAAGTAGGAAAAGGATTAAATCCGAGAAGTGAAGTCTACGAACTTTTCTATCCTATTATGAGCTTCTTTAGCGAGTTGAAACCATCTGAAAAACAATTTGACGAGTATGCAGAAGCGTCTTCCAATAAGGCATTTGATATTGCACTTTACCAAATAATTAGTACGTACTATAACAAATAATTTTATGGCAGATTCAATCAACCAAAGTAATGTAGGATTTGATGCGGTAATTGACAAAAAGAAAAGTATTATCTACGGTGTTATCCTGGGAATAATTTCTTTTATTCTCGGATTAGTCGTCTTGTTTGTTGTCAAAGACTTAAATTCCTTTTGGGGGGTAATGTCGATGTCATTTATTGTTAATACGGGTCTTTTTGTTATTATTTCAGCGCTCTTTGCATTCTCGCTTAGGAAAGCAAATGGCGGATACTGGAATTTTTCTATAGCATTAAAATCCATATTTATGATGCTTGCTATTTCTACTATTATTTCGACAATTGGAACACAACTCTATGTAAATTTCATTAATCCAACCTTACAGGAAAAGGTGGTGACACATACAATTAATGTTACAATTGAGTATATGGAAAAGAACAATGTGCCGGATGAGGTTATCGATTCAAAAATCGCAGAACTTGAAAAGCAAGTTGATGCTATTGGAAAGATAACCCTAGGACAGGTGTTCAAAGGGTTGGCTATCACGCTGATGTTTCAATTTGTTTTTGCATTACTGTTATCAGCCTTGACAAAACGAGAGAAATTGGTGATTAAACAAGAGACCAATTAGTGTTTAATAAAATAATTCGACCCTATAAGGTATTACTGAAAAAGTAATACCTTTGTTGGTATTATAATACTACATTTTAGCATGATTAACATTCACATGGATATTTCTGTTGTTGTTCCTTTATTTAATGAAGAAGAATCCTTACCCGAATTGACAGCTTGGATCGACCGTGTCATGGCGGCCAATCATTTTTCCTATGAGATTATTTTAGTTGATGATGGGAGCAAAGATAATTCCTGGAAGGTTATTGAAGAGTTGAAGTTAAAGAATACGAATATTTCTGCGATAAAGTTCCGACGCAATTACGGAAAATCTGCGGCTTTAAATGTGGGCTTTGCTGCGGCTCAGGGCGATGTAGTTATTACAATGGATGCGGATCTACAGGATAGTCCAGATGAGATTCCTGAGCTCTATGACCGGATCGTAAACAAGGGAGCAGATTTAGTATCGGGTTGGAAGCAAAAGCGCTATGATCCATTGACCAAAACAATCCCAACCAAATTATTCAATGGGGTGACAAGGTCTATGTCTGGAATTTATAACCTGCATGATTTTAATTGCGGTCTTAAAGCGTATAAAAAAGATGTTGTTAAAAACATCGAGGTTTATGGCGAGATGCATCGTTATATACCCGTTATTGCGAAATGGGCTGGATTTACCAATATACAGGAACAGGTTGTACAGCATTACCCACGTAAATACGGTACAACCAAATTTGGACCGGGCCGTTTTGTAAAAGGTTTCTTGGATTTATTATCCATATTTTTTGTCGGGAAATTTTCGAAAAGGCCGATGCACTTTTTTGGTGTTATGGGCGTGATCAGTTTTCTTGCGGGTTTATTTATCTCTATCTATCTGATTTGCCACAAACTGATGAGTATCGCTAGCGGTACACCATTTAGAGATATAACCGACCAACCTTTATTTTTCTTTGCGCTGACGGCGATTATTTTGGGGACACAATTATTTCTGACGGGGTTTTTAGCGGAGTTAGTGTCAAGAAGTAGCTCCGACCGGAATGATTATCAAATTGAGAAGGTCATTTAAAATAATATGCGAATTGTGATTTTAGGATCCGCCTATCCTTTAAGAGGAGGTGGGATAGCGTCTTTTAATGAACGATTGGCAGTTCACCTTCAGGAGGTAGGGCATGAGGTGGACATCTATTCTTTTAGCCTACAGTATCCTAATTTCCTTTTTCCCGGAAAGTCACAATATTCGGATGAGCCAGCACCAACTGGCCTTCATATTAAGACCACGGTCAATTCAATTAATCCATTTAATTGGATTAAGGTTGGTAAAGAACTAAAAAAGGCAAATTATGATTTGCTTATTGTGCGGTTTTGGATGCCATTTTTTGGACCTTGTCTAGGAACAATTCAACGACAAGTTCGAAAAAATAAACATACTAAAATTGTATGCATCGCTGATAATATAATTCCTCATGAACAACGGATAGGGGATAGCTTGTTGATTCGTTATTTTTTAAAGTCTGTTGATGCCTGTCTCACCATGAGTAAAAGTGTGCTGGCAGATCTGAAAATGTTAAGCCCTCAAATGCCAGCGGTATATACGCCGCATCCACTCTATGATAATTATGGTGTACATCAGAGTAAAAAGGAAGCACGTCGTTTACTTAAGATTGCCGAGGGGGATAAAGTCGTATTGTTTTTTGGTTTTATTCGTCAATACAAGGGTTTGGATATCCTCTTGGAGGCACTGGCTGATTCCAGAATACGTGCCCTTGGGGTGAAATTGTTGCTGGCGGGTGAATTTTATGGTGATCCAGTCCCTTATTTGGATCTTATAAAAAAGTATAAACTGGAAGAGTTTATTTTTATGCATACTGATTTTATTCCTAATCAGGAAGTTGGCCGGTATTTTTCAGCTGCAGATTGTGTGGTGTTGCCCTATCGTAGTGCTACGCAGAGTGGAATTACACAGGTTGCTTATCATTTTGATTTACCGATGATTGTCAGTAACGTCGGTGGATTGCCCGAATTAGTTCAAGATGGCTATGTCGGTTATGTGGTGGAACCTGATGCCCGCCAAATAGCCGACGGCATTTTTTCATTTTACCATCACGATAAAGAAGAACAATTTAGAACAAATATTATTGACGAGAAAAAGAAATATAGCTGGGATACTTTTGGCAATGAACTCCTTAAGTTGGCTGATTGATTGACTGTCGTGATTTTATTTGTATATAAAATCAAATTTATCTAAGTTTGGGAGACTGAGGTAGAAATTTAAAAGGAGGAGCGATTTTGTTACCGTTTACACAAAGCAGTTTAGCGAAGATAGAGGAGTTTTTCAAAGAGCAGGGGTATAAAGTGAGGTACGAGAAGGGCTCTTTTCGTACGGGTGCCTGTATGTTGCAGACAACAAAAGTTGTAGTAGTCAATAAGTTTTCGAATCTTGAAATAAAAATCCAGTCGTTGTGGAACATATTGCTGGATATTGAGATTGATCCGGAGGCTATTTCTGAAAAACTTCTTCCACTGTATGAAGATGTGTTGAAATCAAAAATTGTAGCTTGAGAATAACATTTTTAGGAACCGGAACATCACAAGGCGTACCTGTTATAGCGTGCCAATGTCAGGTCTGTCAGTCTGAAGACAAACGTGACAAGAGATTACGTTCTTCTATTCTTATTGAATATAATCAGCGGACATTGGTTGTCGATACTGGTCCTGATTTTAGATACCAGATGCTTCGCGAGAAAGTTATGCATTTGGACGCCGTATTAATGACGCATTCACATAAAGATCATATTGCCGGACTGGACGATGTCAGAGCTTTTAATTATCAGCAGCATAGTTCTATTTCAATTTACGGCACCGAAGCACTTCACGAAGCGCTAAGGCGTGAATTTTATTATGCATTTACGGAAGTTAAATACCCAGGAGCCCCTAGGCTGGACTTGGAAGAGATAAAGGCCGGTGTGCCATTGCCTTTATTCGGAAAGGAAATTATGCCTATCGAGGTTCTGCATTATAAAATGCCTGTGTTGGGCTTTCGAATTGGAGATTTCGCCTATATTACCGATGCCAAATTCATTTCTGACGAATCAAGAAAATTATTGGAAGGAGTAAAGATTCTTGTTGTAAATGCTTTACAGAAGGAATCCCATATTTCACACTTAACCTTGGAAGAGGCGATTGAATTTGCCTATGATATTCATGCCGACAAAACCTATTTTACGCATATTGGGCATCGAATGGGCCTGCATGAGGTTGTTTCCAAGGAACTGCCTGAAAATATGTTTCTCGCCTATGATAGATTGCAGTTGGATATATCCTAATCTCTTAAATCTAAAACTATAGTCCTTTTTTCGTTGTTATACCTATAAAAATAAAATAAGGTATTAAAATTATAAGAAAATGGGAAATCTATTGTACATCATCGCCGTTGTTTTGGTTATCATCTGGGCGATTAGTTTTTTTGGAGGTTATGCGGCTGGGAATAATATCATCCACATTCTTTTAGTGATCGCAATTATCGTGGTATTGTTACGTGTCATTCGGGGCAATGCTTAAAATCCATTTAAATTAGTTTCAAATAAAGTTGGGCAATTTGTAAGTCTTGGGGATAGGTGATTTTTATATTCCTGGAATCACCTTCAACAATATGAATATTTTTGCCCGTTTTTTCTACCACGGAAGCATCATCGGTAAAGAGGGGATCCTCATCTTGTTGATAGGATTTTAATAACAGTTTGCCAAGGAAGACTTGCGGCGTTTGTATTAACCAAATCTGATTTCTATCTGCGGCGGTATTTGTGGACATATCGCCTAAACGCACCGATTCGACACTCTTTTGTGCCAATACAATTGCCTGATGTTCGTAAGCTCCCTGAAAAGCCTTTCTAATTAACTCGTCTGAAATAATTGGACGGGCTCCATCGTGTACGGCAATATAATCTTTGGGGCCAATGTCGAAGTTTTGTTTAATGTAATCTATACCGTTCTTTACACTTTCAAAACGAGTTCTTCCGCCAAATGTAACATGTATTGGGCTGTCAAATTGATACTTTACACATAATTCGTTCCAATAGCTTTCCATTGCTTCACTGATCACCAATATAACTTCTGAAATGGTGTTGGACTGCGAAAAGCGATCAATAGTATGCATCACGATCGGCAGTCCATTCAAGTTAAGAAATTGCTTTGGAAAGTCGCTCTTCATCCTGTTTCCGGTTCCTGCAGCAACGATTATGACAAAGTTCATGGTATTATTGAAAGATTTTATTTAAAAAAAACGTGGATAGTTATGAGGCCATCCACGCTTTTAGTTTTTATTATATCAGATCGTTAGATAATTAACATGGCATCGCCATAGCTATAAAATCTATATTTTTCTTTTACAGCAACTTCGTATGCATTCATGACGTTTTCGTAACCAGCGAAAGCAGCAATCATCACTAAAAGTGTAGATTCTGGCGTGTGGAAGTTTGTAATCATCGAGTTTGCAATACTGAAATCGTAAGGAGGATAGATGAACTTACTGGTCCAGTCCGATGCCGCTTTTAAGTGGTGGTCTGCAGAAACTGAAGATTCTATCGCGCGCATGGAAGTCGTTCCCACGGCACACACACGACGTTTATTGTCGATCGCTCTATTGACAACGCGTGCAGCTTCATCCGTGATGATAAACTGTTCGGAATCCATCTTATGTTTGGTTAAATCTTCGACTTCAACGGTACGGAAAGTTCCAAGGCCAACGTGAAGAGTAACCTCTGCAAAATCAACACCTTTTAGTTCCAGGCGTTTCATTAACTCTCTGGAGAAGTGAAGTCCCGCTGTAGGTGCAGCGACAGCCCCTTCATTTTTTGCATAGATCGTTTGATAACGGAATTTATCTTCCGGTGTAGCTTTACGCTTGATATATTTAGGAAGCGGAGTTTCACCTAAGATTTCGATATTACGGCGGAACTCTTCATCGGTACCGTCAAATAAAAATCTAATTGTACGGCCACGAGAAGTTGTATTGTCGACCACTTCGGCAACCAATAAATCATCATCACCGAAATATAATTTGTTGCCTACACGGATTTTACGCGCAGGGTCTACCAATACATCCCAAAGACGAAGTTCATTGTTCAATTCACGCAACAAGAAAACTTCAATCGTCGCTCCAGTTTTTTCTTTATTTCCGTAAAGGCGCGCTGGAAAAACTTTAGTATTGTTTAAGATCATGACATCTTTGTCATCGAAATAATCCAATACATCTTTGAAAATTTTGTGTTCAATTTTACCAGTATCTCTGTGTAAGACCATCAAGCGTGATTCGTCACGATTTTCAGAAGGTTCAGAAGCAAGTAATGATTCTGGTAAGTTGAATTTAAATTGTGATAACTTCATCTTTAATAATAGTATATATTAATATCTGCCTTTCAGTGCATTACAGTGCACCGAATACCAGGCTGCCAAAAGCATACAAAGTTATAACTTTTTCGGGTATAGAGAGGCCATATTTCTAATTAATGTATATATTTTTGGGGATTTTGACATTAAATCAAAACTATATTGTATTTTAGAATACAATTATGCTATTTTTTAGATTGATATTGGAGAGTTGTCAGTTTGCTTTTTCGGCATTAAAAGACAATCGTACACGCACCCTACTATCGTTGCTAGGTGTTACCATCGGTATTTTTACGATTATTGGTGTATTTTCTGCGGTAGATACCCTAAGAAATAATATAGAGGAATCAGTCAAGAAGATTGGCAGTAAAACACTCTATATCGAAAAATGGCCCTGGGATGGCGGCCCAAATTTCCCTTGGTGGAAATACTTGAATAGACCTGAGCCCACATACAATAATTACCTGGATTTAAAAAGTCGGATGACGACGGCCGAGTATATGGCGTATATGATCAATATCGGCAATACGACTATAAAATATAAAAATAATTCGGCCCAAGGCTCATCGGTTAATGCTGCGACTTACGAAAATCTTTACATTCAAAATTTGAATATTGTAGATGGTCGTTACTTTGCTGAAAGTGAGTCGAGGGGAGGAGCCCTTGTGACTGTATTGGGAGCAAATATTGCAGAGGGGCTTTTTCCGAATGAGGAGCCTGTTGGCAAATATATCAATATGTTAGGCCGAAAAATTCAGGTCATTGGTGTATTAAAGAAAGAAGGAAATGGTGTATTGATTAATACCTCTCCGGATGATACAGCCTTTATTCCTTTCGAGCTGGCGAGAAATTTGGTCAACTATGATAATTTCTCACCAAGTATAGCGATGGTTATTAAATCAAACTACACGCTTGGCGAGGCTGAGAGCGAAGCGAAGACACTTATGCGGTCAATTCGTCGTATATCACCACAACGGGAGGAAAATTTCTCCATTAACCAGACAACAATGATCACAGGTGCATTGGATCAACTTTTTGGTATCATTAATTTGGCGGGTTTTTCAATTGGTATTTTTTCAATTTTAGTCGGCGGTTTTGGTATTGCGAATATCATGTTTGTAAGTGTCAAAGAACGTACACATATCATCGGAATTCAGAAAGCGCTAGGAGCTAAAGATTTCTTTATTCTTTCACAATTTTTAGTAGAGTCTATTGTACTTTGTTTGTTGGGTGGAGGGATTGGTCTCGTTGTCGTCTATTTTTTGGCTTTTGTGGTACAAGCTGCGACTGGCGTTGCTATTGTGGTCAGTTTGAAAATGGTAATGCTTACTGTTTCACTTTCTACTTTTATTGGGTTAATATCAGGGATTGTTCCAGCTTTGATGGCTTCTCGATTGGATCCGGTAGAAGCGATTCGGAGTAAATAAAAAAGGTATGTTTAAAAGGGCTCAATTTTCGATATTACATGGATTTTGGCTTTTAATCTTTGCTTACAGCTGCCTGTTGATGGCTGAAATTACTTTTCGCTATCGCGGCTTCTCTCTCGATGCTAATTTCTTGATGATTAAGCAGACCGAAATAGAATCACTTTGGTGGTATCGCTACGTGTTTTATATCCATGTTTGCACGGCTATCTTTGCCTTACCTGCCGGCTTTACGCAGTTTAATACTTATCTATTGAATAAATATCCGCGGGTCCATCGAAGTATCGGGTATTTATATGTATTCGCCATTTTGGTTTTTGCCGCTCCTTCAGGTTTGTTTATTGGATCCGTTGCAAATGGCGGGTTGACAGCTATTGTTGCTTTTGAATTATTGGGGCTTGGATGGTTTTATTTTACCTGGCGAGCGGTTCGTTTGGCCAGTCAACGAAAATTTGATAAACACCGTGATTTTATGATACGTAGTTTTGCATTAACCTGTTCGGCACTGACTCTACGTTTTTGGAAGGTTGCCTTGGTATATTTGTTTCAGCCCAACCCCATGGATGTTTATCAAATTATTGCGTGGTTGGGATGGATACCTAATTTATTGCTGGCAGAATTTATTATTTATCAAAAAAATCATAAATTATGAAGAAAAATCTTTGTTTACTGTTATTGCTTGGAGCAGTCCTTGGTTGTAAGGATGGGAAAAGTAAAAAGAATGAAGCAGCTGAAAGGAAAGACAGTGTTATTATCGACCGTGAGGCACATCAGGAACTTTATGGTAATTGGGTCGGCGACTTTGTTGTTGATGAAAGTACACTTGGAGAAGACGAGGGCTTGCCAACAACGGATTATGCTCCGAAGATAAATCTGACGATAAAGAAAATTACCGATAAAGGAGCTGTTTATGGACAGAATGTTGTAAAGGGGAATCTGCGCTCTTTTGTGGGGAAGTTGGAAGAAAACGGTGCTGATATTCGCTTATTATTGGATGAACCTGGAGACAGAAAATCCGACGGGCGTTTTGAAATTAAGCTTAATCATGACACGCTAATTGGTAACTGGTCCGCGTATGACCAGGGCGTAAAGATCAAAAAGCGAAACTTTAAATTGTTGAAAAAACAATTCGCCTATAATCCAAATCTGATGCTTAAAAATCAGGATGGAGAGGAGGGGACCTTGGTTGACTGGATTAATGAAAAAAGAAAAGAGGAAACTGACGTGGATGGTGATTCAACGTATACATACATTATACAATATTATAGGTCTGCATCTCCTGCAGTCTTTACAGTGAATGCGTCTAAGCAAAAGTTGACAGAGAAAGATCTGAAAAACCTCAAGAAATTAGATTTGGAGATTATTCGGAATACCATTTTCGCACGACATGGCTATGCGTTTACCAAACCCAGCATTCGCCAATTTTTTGAACCTGTAGATTGGTATGTACCTATTTCAAAAGATGTGAGTGCAGACTTAAGCCAACTGGAAAAAGATAATATAGCTTTGTTGACTAGGTTTGAAAAATATGCAACAGATAATTATGACACCTTTGGAAGATAATCCAGTTAGCATTACGAGACAATATTTATGCGATCAATCACACAAAAAAGGCTTTACATTGTAAAGCCTTTTTTGTGTTTTCAATAGGGATTTTTATCCTTTCTTCCGAATGGAAATCGCATTTTTATGCGCCTGTAGTCCCTCGAGTTCAGCGAGTATTTCAACCACTGATCCGATTTGTTGAAGTCCGGTTTCGTTTATATGTTGAAAGGTAACTTTTTTAACAAAAGAATCTACCGATACGCCTGAATAGGAGCGTGCATAACCTGATGTCGGTAGTGTGTGATTTGTACCTGAGGCATAATCCCCTGCGCTTTCAGGTGTTAAGTGTCCTAAAAAAACAGAACCAGCATTACTGATATAGCGTGTTAAGGATTCCCATTGGTCCGTCTCCAAAATAAGGTGTTCTGGCGCATAATCGTTTGAAAACTGTATGGCCTCCTGAAGCGTCTCAACAGTTACTGCATAGGAATTTTCAATCGCTTTTGAAGCGAGCTCCTTGCGTGGCAAAACCGCTAACTGGGCTACAAGGGCTGTGTTGACTGCATCAACTAGCGCATTGGATGTTGCAACCAGGACTGCTTGACTGTCGGCTCCATGTTCAGCCTGTGCCAAAAGATCTGCTGCCACAAATGCTGGACTTGCCGATTCATCCGCGACGACCAGCACTTCGGATGGTCCTGCAGGCATATCAATACTGACATTTGCTAGCCCCTGTATGATGGATTTTGCTTTTGTGACAAACTGATTGCCCGGGCCAAAGATCTTATCCACTTTTGGTATGGTCTCCGTTCCAAAACCCATCGCTGCAACAGCCTGAGCACCTCCAACTAAGTATATTCTGTTTATCTTAAGTAATTTTAAACAAAAAGCGACAAAGCCATTGATTTTTCCATTGGATTGAGGTGGAGAACAGACGACGATCTCTTTGCATCCAGCTATCCTTGCCGGTACACCCAGCATTAAAAGCGTGCTTGGTAACACCGCTGATCCGCCAGGGATATAAAGTCCAACTTTTTCAATCGGACGGACTTCTCGCCAGCATTTTACACCGGGCATGGTTTCCACCGTACGCTCTCTTTTTAGCTGTGTACTATGGAATTTATGGATATTTTGAAAAGCGATTTCGAGTGCTCTCTGTTGATCACGGCCTATGGTAGACGCCAATGCGTCTATATCTTCCTCGTCTAAATATAATCTGTCAAGTTCAACTTTATCAAATTTGGCAGCATATTCGCGTAATACGATATCACCTTGTTGGCGTACTTGTTGGATAATTTCCTGGACAACCTCTTGTATTGCATTGTTTGGGTCCGTATTCCTGGCTACCAGTTGCTGGATTTCGGTTTTCCCTAACGTTTTGTAATCATATTTTTTTAACATGGTTGTATACGTGCATCAAGTTTAAAGAATGATTTTTTCAATTGGCATCACAACGATACCTTGGGCACCTTCAGCTTTTAACTTATTGATCTTATCCCAAAAGTCATCTTCAGTGATAACGGTGTGTACGGCTACCCAACCTTCTTCTGCCAGCGGAACAACCGTAGGGCTCTTAACACCGTGCAATAAAGAAGTAATGGCAGGCAAATTTTTCTTTTCGACATTCAATACAACATATTTAGTTTCTTTTGCTAAAAGAACAGATTCGATTCGTTGCACTAATTCCGCCAAAACTTCATTGCCTTCTAATCCTTTTCTTCCGACCAATATGGCTTCTGAATTTTTGACATCAGCAAAGGGTTTCAAACCATTGCTTTTTAGTGTTCCACCGGTCGATACGATATCACAGATCGCATCACTAAGACCCAAACCAGGTGAAATCTCAACTGATCCGGATATCAAACGGATGTCTGCATTGATCTTATACTCGTCTAGAAAATTCTTTAGGATATTTGGATAAGAGGTTGCGATTGCTTTGCCGTTAAGGTCTTTAATGTCTTGGATGGTACTATCTTTGGGAATAGCCAGTTTCAATGTACATTTTCCAAAACCAAGTCGTTTGATGTATTCTACTTTGGATTCGGTCTCATCAATGATGTTTTCACCGACGATGCCCAGGTCGGCTATACCTTGTTCCACATATCCCGGAATATCATCATCTCTCAGAAATAATATTTCCAGTGGGAAATTCCCAACCGTGGTGATTAAAGAGCTTTTGTAGTTCTCAAAGTCTAAACCACAATTTTTCAGTAATTGAACAGATTTTTCGTTTAACCTACCCGATTTTTGGATAGCAATTTTAAGATTTTTCAACGCTTTATAAATGTTAGCAGTAAATTATTAATAATAAGAAATCAAACAAGAGGGAAGGTATTCTACGTAAGAACACATTAAATTAACATATCGCCACAATGGCGATGATGCAAATGAAAATGATGTACGTAGGTATAAACCATGTTTGTATTAATAACTGCAAGCAAATGTATAGTAAATTAATGGGAAATGCAAGACTATCATTTTAAAATTCTTATTCTAATGGACTTGTTGTTGAAATGAATTCAATTTTCTTGAAAAAATTGTAAAAACTAGGCCATTGATTGGGGAATACACCATAATTTAGACAAAAGACAATGCTGATTTCCTATCCTATAGTAGGCTGTTTGAATTACTTCAATAGCGAGCTGTGAAATTTTGTCCAATCGAAATGTTTCTTTATAGGGTGACAACTCTCATAAATTTCCTTATTTTTAAGGATTGGGGGGTGACTTATTAAGTTAATAGCGGATAAAAGTGACAATAGTGGGGGGAGAAAGTTGTTGTTTAATAAATTGGAGTAGTGTGTTTAATGGTACCTAATTCAAGGGAATTGTAAATTAGATCAATTATTTGTCAGATGAAAAGATTAGCTTTTATTTTTATTTGTTGGATTAACTGTCTTTATGGCCCTGTTCTAGGACAAGAAAGTCCAGCGTCTACGTTAGATATCCGGATATTGGAGTCCATAGCTGAGACTAGGACAGCGCCACAAACACAAACATTTAAAGTGCTTTCTGATATCAATAACTATGTTCAGATAGCCGTTCCTGTCGGTTTACTGGTTGCCGGTGCGGTCAACGATGATAAGGCAATGCGTCAGAATGCCCTGTATGTTGCTAGTAGTACGGCTGTAACAGCGCTAGTGAATGTTGGTTTAAAACATATCTTTAAGCGAAGTAGGCCATTTAAAAAATATCCTAATTTCATATCGGTTCGTACAGCCGGTGGGTATTCCTTTCCCTCTGGTCATACGTCATCTGCTTTTGCTACGGCTTCTGCTTTGTCTCGAGCCTACTCGAAGTGGTACGTCGTTGCGCCATCACTTTTATGGGCGAGTAGCGTGGGATATTCAAGGATGTATTTGGGCGTACATTTTCCCTCCGATGTGTTAACAGGTGCTGCATTGGGGACAGGAGCAGCATTTGCGTTGGATGGATTAAAGAAATAATATAGAAATAGAAGAAATGATGCAACAGGTTATTAAAATATTGGTTGTTGGATGTGGAAATATGGGCGCATCTCATGCGAAGGCATATCACGATTTAGATGGGTTTCAAATTGTGGGTTTAGTAGCTCGCGGGGAGAGCAAAAGTAAACTGAATGAGCAATTGGGAGGTAACTATAAACTGTTTGAATCTTATGAGGATGCACTTCAGGAAACGAAACCGGATGCCGTTTGTATTGCGACCTATCCAGATACACATAAAGCGTATGCTATAAAAGCCTTTCAGGCTGGCGCTCATGTTTTTATTGAAAAGCCTTTAGCTGAAGACGTGATTTCGGCGCAGGAAGTCGTCGATGCAGCGGTGCAATACGATAAAAAACTGGTTGTTGGATATATTTTGAGGTATCATCCCTCCTGGGTCAAATTTATTGAAATATCCAAAACAATGGGAAAGCCGCTTGTTATGCGTATGAACCTGAATCAACAGAGCCATGGGTATATGTGGGATGTGCATAAAAATCTAATGTCTAGTTTAAGTCCCATTGTTGACTGCGGAGTTCATTATATTGATGTCATGTGTCAAATGGTGGGGGCTAAGCCATTGTATGTATCTGCAATAGGTGCACGGTTAACCGATGAGATTCCTGCCTGGAACTACAACTACGGACAATTGCAACTGCATTTTGAAGATGGGTCCGTAGGATGGTATGAAGCCGGATGGGGACCAATGATTAGTCAGAACGCTTTTTTTGTAAAGGACGTTTTTGGACCTAAGGGCGCCGTTTCCATTGTCGCAAACAAAGCAAGCGATGAAGGTAAATCGGATTCGGTAGCATCCCATACACAAACAGAAAGCCTTCGCGTACATTACGCCGATTTAGATTCGGCAAACGAATTTACGAAGGTCGATGAGTGGGTCAACTTATCCGATGAGCCTGATCATCAAGAATTATGTAATCGGGAGCAGTTATTCTTTCTGCAGGCGATTGTAGATAATTTGGACCTTTCTGATTCGATGGAAGATGCCGTTAATAGTCTACGGATTGCTTTGGCATGTGACGAAGCGGTGAAAACTGGGCAGATGATAAAATTGTAGTTTATTTTGATTAGCGATCACGTTTTTACATTTTATGGAAATATGAAGAGAAAAAAGTAAATAAATAAAAAAATAGAGCAAAAGATAGGCTTTTTGGTCTGTCTTTTGTTATTTAGCTACATATTTATCATTCTTATGAATAATTTACTCAGCGTTGCACTATTATTTGGATTATCAATTTCGACAACTTATGCGCAAGATAAGCAATGGCAGATGGAGTTGGTGTTTAAAGGTGAAGTTTCACCTGAAAAATTTGAAAATGAAGTTCCGGAATTTGCAAAAGAGTTTTATGAGCCATTTTTGAAAGGAAAAATGGCTTATCGGAATGTGGAAATTTTAACTGATGCCGATTATTCTTCCACTGTCGTGAATCAAAAAGCACATGCTATTTTAAATCGAAAATTAGCAAAAACATATTCGTATTCGGTCGGCGATGATATTGTTACTGCCGAAGCATACAATCCGGCCTATAAGATTGTCAGTGCGAAGTTAGGGGAGTCGGAAGGTCCTTATGTTCAGTTGCAGGACATGGGCGAGATCGAATCGATCGCGGGAATTACCTGTAAGAAAGCAAAGTTATTGATAAAAAACCATGCCGATTCCGCAGTAGCAACGGTATGGTATTCGGAAGCGGTGCCTACTTATTATTTGACGGCATTTTCATTTATCAATGATTTGCCTGGAGGTGTGCTCAAACTGTCTTTGGGTGAGAACAATGACCTTGGTTTTGAAACAACGAAAGTCACCAATGTATCTTCTGCGGCAGATTTCGAGCTTCCCAAAAATGCAAAGGTGATTGATATCTCGGGGGAAGGTAATACGAGTGAGGGGGAAGATGTGAGTTTATTTGAAGATACTTTCCCATTGGATAAGTCACTTAAATGGACCATGGTCAAGGATAAAGATACCAATGATGAATACTATGGTATAAAAAACATGGCGGGAGAAGATGTACTGCCTTGCTCTCTTTTCTCTTTAGCGTATTTTAATGAGCAGACTGCTATTGTTTCAGATAAGGATAATTATTTTTGGTTGTTGGATAAGAAGGGGGGGAAGGTAAATAAGGAAGGGTTTGACTGGCTTACGCCAGCAAATCAAAAACTTGCTATTTTTCAGAAGGATGGTAATTTTGGATTGGTTACACAGGAAGGAAAAGTTCTGCTTGACAAGAAGGAAAATATCAGTAAATTTTTAGACAATTATTTGATGTTCTCTGAAAATGGTAAAGTTGGATTGTTGGATGAAAATGGAAAGATTTTATTAAAGGCGAACTTATTATTTCTAGATGCTGATAATGCTGGAAATGTGCTGGTCAGGGAGAAGGAAGGTGAAGAAACGAAGACGCTAGACCTCGACGCTTTTTTAAAAACCTATGTGAAGTGATTTAAATGATATACATTAATATAGATTGATAAAAAAAAGGCTTTCGATACTGTCGAAAGCCTTTTTTGTGTCTATTTAATCGTGCATTTCACTATTAAGGAATGTTTAAAAACTTATGTGTTTGTAGTGAAATATCCCATTTAGGGTTTTCTTTTACGTAATCAATAATAGAAGGTGTCATTTCTTTAGATTTCGACCATTCAGGTTGAAGGTATAATCTGCAGTTTGGCCCTACAAGTTGTGCATATTCTTCTCCCCAAGCGAAATCGCTTTTATTGAAGACGATAACTTTAAGTTCACCAGCAGCTTCTAACACATCTTTGCGTGGTGCTTTGAATTTTTTTGGAGATAAACATATCCAGTCCCATTCACCACTCAGAGGATATGCACCAGAGGTTTCAATAAACGTTTTAATCCCTGCCTCATGAAGCCCTTTTGTTAGGTAATCCAAATTATAAATAAGCGGTTCGCCACCCGTAATGACAACTGTTTTTGCCGGATATTTCTTTGCATTTTCGATAATCGAATCTGCGGCTGTAAGGGGGTGGATAGATGCATCCCAGCTTTCCTTTACATCGCACCAATGGCAGCCAACATCGCAACCACCCAATCGTATGAAATAAGCAGCAGTCCCGGTATGGTAGCCTTCTCCCTGAATCGTGTAAAATTCTTCCATTAGGGGTAATAGTGTTCCGTCTTCTGGTACTTGATTTGACATAGTTAAAATTTCAGTCTGCAAAGGTAGCAAATATTAATGAGATGCTCAATTTGTCCTGTTGCTTTTAAGTAGCTGCCCTGTCATTTTTTTATATATAGTAGCTGGTAATAATCTGCTTTTATCCCTTTGTTTTTAGGTTCATGTTTAAACAAAGCACATAGTTTACCGCTACCATGCTATCAGGCCTATACTATGTTTTCTATTAACAGTGAAACAACAGTCCTTTTGTAGGGGTATAACAGGGGGTTAGTAGGGATTTACCCCTGCTAACCCCCTGTTATACCCCTGTTAACCCCCTGTAATTACCCTGTTAATATATAACCTGATTTTCATTAATTGTAGGGATGTACCTCGGTGCGATAGAGCGACGTTGCTGGTCAATAAGATCAGATTATCAATCCGTTTTAAACTGCAACGATGAGGATGTAAAGTGTGTAAAGCCAATGAAGTCGGCGTATTTGAACAGTGGAGAGGTGGGGAGCCTGTAAATGCCCTGTATAATGCGTTGAATAGCGCAAAAAACCTGTTATTTTATCAGAATTTTTACTAAATTTGTGTCACAATTTATTTATTGAAAACGTAAGTGTAATAACATAATTGTACATGTTGTTTTATGTTTTCTATTTTTTAACAATTTAAAGATCATAGTTGTAAATGATTAAAATTACACTACCGGATGGTTCCGTAAGAGAGTATCAAAAAGGAATCACTGCTGCAGAGATTGCGTTATCCATCTCAGAGGGGCTTGCAAGAAACGTCCTTGCTGCCGAAGTAAATGGTGAGGTGTGGGATTCTGCCCGTGCTATTGAAGATGATGCTACTGTTAAGTTATTAACCTGGAATGATACCAAAGGTAAATCCACTTTTTGGCATTCTTCAGCCCACTTATTGGCTGAGGCTTTGGAGGCATTGTATCCGGGGATTAAATTTGGTATTGGTCCCGCGATTGAAACCGGATTTTACTACGATGTTGATTTTGGTGATCGTGAATTCTCGTCTGATGACTTTAAAGCCATCGAAGACAAGATGCTGGAGCTGGCTAAACGGAAAGAAACATTTGAACGCAAAGCTGTTTCGAAATCTGATGCATTGGCTTACTTTACTGAAAAAGGAGATGAGTATAAGCTAGATTTAATCAAAGACTTGGAAGATGGAAAGATTACTTTCTACACGCAAGGGGAATTTACAGATTTATGTCGTGGCCCTCATATTCCAAATACTGGGTTTATCAAAGCGATTAAATTGACTAATGTTGCCGGTGCTTACTGGAGAGGTGATGAGTCTCGCAAACAGTTGACACGTATTTACGGTGTTACGTTCCCTAAGGCATCGGAGCTTACAGAGTATTTGAAATTTATAGAAGAGGCGAAAAAACGCGATCACCGTAAACTTGGGAAAGAGTTGGAACTTTTTGCTTTTTCTGAAAAAGTTGGTGCAGGTTTGCCACTTTGGTTGCCTAAAGGAGCTGCATTACGTCAAAAGCTTATAGACTTCTTGCAGAAAGCACAGTTAAACTCAGGGTATGAGCCTGTTGTTACGCCGCATATCGGACATAAGCAGTTATATGTGACTTCTGGACACTATGAGAAATATGGCGCGGATTCATTTCAACCAATAAAGACTCCTATCGAAGGAGAAGAGTTTTTGTTAAAACCAATGAATTGTCCGCATCATTGTGAAATTTATAAAGTAAAACCACGCTCGTATAAGGACTTACCGGTTCGCTTTGCTGAGTTTGGTACTGTATATCGTTACGAGCAATCTGGTGAGCTTCACGGTTTGACAAGGGTTCGTGGGTTTACGCAAGATGATGCGCATTTGTTTTGTCGTCCTGATCAGGTTAAAGATGAATTCAAAAAGGTAATAGACTTGGTTCTTTATGTATTTGGAGCGTTAGGCTTTAATGATTATACAGCACAAGTGTCATTACGTGACCCTGAAAACCGTACAAAATATATTGGTACTGACGAAAATTGGGCTTTGGCTGAGTCTGCGATTATTGAGGCTGCTGAAGAGAAAGGCTTACCGACAGTCGTGGAATATGGAGAGGCAGCTTTCTATGGTCCTAAGTTAGACTTTATGGTGAAGGATGCTTTAGGACGGAAGTGGCAATTAGGTACAATACAGGTCGATTACAATTTACCTGAGCGTTTTGAATTGGAATATACTGGAAGTGATAATATGAAGCATCGTCCAGTAATGATCCACCGTGCACCTTTTGGATCTTTGGAACGTTTTGTAGCTGTACTAATCGAACATTGTGCGGGTCAATTCCCGTTATGGCTTGCACCTGAGCAATTTATCGTCTTGCCAGTGTCAGAAAAATACGAAGAATATGCGCAAAATGTTTTGAATTCGCTAAATAATTCCGATATTCGCGGACTGATAGACTTACGTGACGAGAAAGTGGGCAGAAAAATCAGAGACGCCGAAGTGAAAAAGCTTCCTTATATGTTGATTGTAGGGGAAAAAGAGGTGGAAAATGGCACAGTTTCTGTACGTAAACATGGCTCAGTGGAATTGGGAACAATGACTGCTGAGGCATTTAGAGATATATTAATTAAGGAAATAACCGTTTAATTTTTAAACATTTGGCATTAAAAAGACCCGGTGGTCCAAGACCACCAATGAGAAAGAAAGAACCAGATCACCGCATTAATGAGTTAATCAAGGTACCGGAGGTGCGCTTGGTAGGAGATAATGTGGAACAAGGAGTTTACCCTACGCGCAAAGCGTTAGAGTTGGCTGATGAGTTGGAACTTGATTTAGTGGAGATTTCGCCAAATGCTGTACCGCCGGTTTGTAAGATTATCGACTACAGTAAGTTTGTTTACGAACAGAAGAAGAAACAAAAGGAAATCAAAGCTAATGCAAAACAGACTGTTATTAAAGAAATTCGTTTCGGACCTAACTCTGGTGAGCATGATTTTGAGTTCAAATTGAAACATGCTATTAAGTTTCTAGAAAGTGGAGAGAAAGTTCGCGCTTATGTACACTTCAAAGGTCGCGCTATTGTACACAAGGATCAAGGTGAGATCTTGTTGTTGCGCTTCGCTCAGGCCTTGGAAGACTACGGTAAAGTAGAGCTTTTGCCCAAATTAGAAGGTAAACGCATGTTTTTGACAGTAGCTCCAAAGGCTCCTAAAAAATAATAAGAATTCTAACAGATTGATATAAAATTTATAAGTATTATGCCAAAAGTTAAAACCAATTCCAGCGCAAAGAAACGTTTCAAATTGACTGGAACAGGTAAAATTGCAAGAAAAAACGCTTTCAAAAGCCACATCTTGACAAAAAAGAGCACAAAACGTAAACGTAACTTAACACAAACAAGTTATGTATCTGATGGCGATATGGGCAACGTAAAACGTATGCTTGCTATCGGTAAATAAGTTTTATTCGATTTTATTTAATAATAATTTTTTAACCGGGTACAAGGTTGTAAGTTCATTGAAATACATGACACCTTCTACCAAACTAATTTTAAAAATATGCCACGTTCGGTTAACGCAGTAGCTTCTAGAAGAAGACGCAAAAAAATCCTAGGCCTTGCAAAAGGTTACTTTGGATCACGTAGCAAAGTTTATACTATTGCTAAAAATACAGTAGAAAAAGGTTTACAATACGCTTACCGCGATCGTAAAACCAAAAAACGCGAGTTTAGAGCTTTATGGATTCAACGTATCAACGCTGGAGCTCGTCAACACGGAATTTCTTATTCCCAATTGATCGGTAAATTAAACGCTAAGAATATTGGTTTGAACCGTAAGGTTTTAGCTGACTTAGCTTTAAATAACCCAGAAGCTTTCAAAGCAGTTGTAGACGCAGTAAAATAGAGTTTTTAATCCGTTGTCAATTTGTTAGAGATATTAAAGGAGCCTGTTAGGCTCCTTTTTTTGTTGTAACGGATGCTGTATCTTTTTTGGGACGTTATGTTCCAAGTACCCCTAACACATGCTATATTTCATTTTAGTTCTTATTCCCCAATTATACTTTTGAGGCAATTGACGCAGTATATTACAGCTTATATCCCTTTTAAATCTGAAATTAGGTTTGATTTTTGTTGAACTGTAGAAAATAGAGCATTATGAAACTAAGAACAATTACAGTTGGATTTTCGCTTCTTCTGATCGGAAGCTTGGTGATAGCGGCCAAAGAGCCATTTTCCAAGACTCTAACGAACGATGTGGTTAATCAACAGGGAAAAGTTATCTCGATTGAAGGGGTGAACAATAACCGTACGATAGAGGCCAAAGGAGGAGAGATTGTACAAATAGAAGGAGCTGACAATAAAGTTGTGATTCGTGGCAATGTGAGCAAATTGATTATTGAGGGGAAGGGGAATACGGTGACAGGCAATGACATTGCAACGGTGACGATAGAAGGAGCAGACAATATGGTCAATATTGGTTCAGTAGAGACTGTTCAGATTGAGGGAGTCAAAAATCATGTCCATTATAAGTCTACGAAGAACAAATCCGGTCAGGTAAAAGTGTCTACTGAAGGCGCGGATAATATGGTGATGAAGATGAAATAATGTAAATCATATTTCATAAAAAATGGTTTCGTATATTATTTACGAAACCATTTTTACGCGAGGTGGTAACTATGGTTTATCTGGATGATCCTCGGGATGACTGCTATTGGCTCTATCACCCTGGGATTGAAATTCCGCTCCAGCTTCGTTTTCTCTTTGTTTTGTAATTGAATAAGGCTTTAGAAAATCTTGATCAAAAGGATGAACTGTCGCAGCCTTCTGAATAATCTCATCGTTCTGATATGTCCGAACACAGGTGCCTTTTACACGTTCCGATTTATAGACGTAAGTTCCCCAAATGCAGAAGAAAAGGATCGCTCTGATATGATCTGTATAATTTGAAAATGAATCATCTATGTTACCCATATATTGTTTGGACATATAATGGTATCCTATTGCATGGACGAGATAGAATATAGCCATAAACAAAGTGACTAGAAAAAATGTCTGGGCAAAAATATCCCTTTTTTTGATCATAAGTATAAAACTATAAACCAACCCGATCAGAATTAAAAGATGAGCTGTCATTTCAGATATGAGTAGCATTTTATAGAATGTCGGTGCACCACCATCGATATGGTCTATCGCCCGCCAGGTATTAAGGTTAAAGAAGGATTCCCTAAAGAAAAGAAAAGTGAATTTCGTAAATATGCTTGTAACTATTAAAAGAAGTAAAAAAATCATCCAGCCCCCAATTTGGTCATGATAAATTTCATCATAGGGTTTGATGATAAAAGGTTTGCTCTTCCTGTACTTTTTTGCGATATACCAAAGCAAAGATGATAGCAATAGAATAAATAGGATTAATGAAAACCAATTAATTTCATTGACTGAAGAAGGGGTTCCTAAGCGAGGTATCCCATCTGTTACATATCCGTCATTGTCAAGATAGAAGCCATTATAAAAGATATCATCACGATCCGCAAAATCTGTATAATACTGTTTCAGGTCTTTTTGTTCGACAAAGGGTTCGTGGAAACTTAACGTGTATGCGAGCTTAATACTATCTTGATTTACTTCCAGTGTTTTACCGAAGACATACGCAGTCCGGTCAAAATAACTATTGTCCCTGTAATTGCCAAATTCCTTTTTCCCTCTGTTGACAATATACATTTCGTAGGTTAGATCTGTTGGAAAAGAAAGGCTTAGGGGAGCAATACGATCCTCCATAATCTCTGGGAGCTTTTCATTGATATTTGTTCCCAACAAAGGAATATATTTTTTTGTAGATCCGCTTTCCGTC
The DNA here is from genome assembly GCF_039511225.1 of Sphingobacterium multivorum. Taxonomy (NCBI): domain Bacteria; kingdom Pseudomonadati; phylum Bacteroidota; class Sphingobacteriia; order Sphingobacteriales; family Sphingobacteriaceae; genus Sphingobacterium; species Sphingobacterium multivorum. Next base: position 3,799,789 of record NZ_CP154261.1, on the reverse strand, counting down.
TTTCCAATGTTCTTTATTTTATACTTTTCGATGATCTCCACAATATTATTCTCCATATCATCTTTGTATTGTATATGGCCAATTTTATTGATCTTCGGGTAGATCTTTGTGTAATACTCCAAGTATTGCTTCTGTATGTCATTTTTGGCGCTACTTTGAAAATAACTGCGCATATCGTCCGCCTCATTTCCAACATAAGTTGTGTGGACATCCAGGGTAGCCTCAAATTTGCCTTCCAGTGTCAACGTTTCCTTGACTTTAATATTGCCGGTAACATGCTGCGGTACGTCTGTAAGCTTTCCACTACCCATGGTGGAGAGTACTTTCCCATAAGCTGGGAAATACCTGTTTTTTATATCTCCACCCTGATGAGTTATGGTTGGGTCAATATATTGAGAACGTCCACCAATATTAACTTCAATAACCATATGGTTGAAAGCATAGGGCGAGGGGAGTTCTTCCTGCAGGCCTCTATTCTTATAGGTATTGGCTAATACGAGTCCTACATCAATATTCTTGTTTTTGAGCATTGTAGCCAGCAGCATTGATTTATCTTTGCAATCGCCGTAGCGCTGGGAAAATACTTTTTCTGGAACATTTGCCCGGTGCGAATATTCTCCCATCTCAATACCCATATAACGTATCTCATTTTGTACAAAGTCGCAGGCTTTTTTCAGGTATGCATAGGGCTGTCCATTGGACTCTTTCCAAAGTTGGTTGACGAAGGTTTGCAGTGTACTTGTCGTTGCTATTTGCGGAATGGGATTAATTTTACGGTTCCATTGATCAACTTCCTGCCAGGTTTTAAATTCCGTGCATTGGATATATTTTAAAGGGCTGTACCATGACGGGCTATAATCTTCGTATTGAACCGTTTTGTCCGCCGTCAGCTCCCAGAAGAAATTTGTTGTATTTCCTGTTGACTGTTGCTGCACCTCAGGAGCGCCATTGAAACTCTTAAACTGAAGTTTGCGACCATTTGGTACAATATAGTTGAGATGGACAAGACCTATAGGTTCATAACCCTGTAAGTAGTAGCTGTCGAAAAATTTCTGTTCAAATACTGGGTTTACACCTATTATTGAATAAGCAAATACAATCTTGTCGTCTTTACGTAAATCCTCCAAAACATAATGGGCCATTTGACTTCCATTGTAGATAGATCTCGAAAGCTCCGTTTCGGAGGCAAGGAGCTTAAATTTTGCTTGCGGTAGTAGATTAATATCCTTGCCGTTGCGAATAACCTTTAGCTCATGTATTTGAAGTTTTTGAAAATGCGGGTCAAAGGTTACCTGAATTTGTCCCAGATTTTCGATTCCAGTCTGATCAAATAGAACTTTTATGTCCTTATAATATTTTGTTTGGGTAGCCAAGTTTATTTGATGTTCGATTAGCTCGTAGTAATATCCATCACTAATATCATCCAAATTTGGCTTTATGGCCTTTTTTGTAGTGGGCCGGAGCCAAGCTGGCGATGCCGTCTTTTGAATAGTTGTTTGGCTAAAAGACCAGGAAAATGCAGCTAGTACGAGTACAAAGGCAAATAGAAGATGGCTAAATCTTTTCATTAATTTATAATTTAGCGTAAGATAAGTAAAAATTGGAAGCAACGGTAGGCGAATTTAAGAAGTATTGAAAATTCGACTTTAGTTGAGTTTAGGTTATTTAGCAATTAAAAGGGGGAGCAGTATATACCGCTCCCCCTTTTAATTGCTCATTCAGTAACCTTATAATTTACTTTCTCTTTTTTTCTTTTTCTTAACGACTTTAGGCATTTGAGCTTGCTTTGCTTCATATTGTCTCTCAATATATTGTATAATTTCTGAGGCAATATCTTTTTTTGTCGCTTTCTCAATTCCTTCCAAACCTGGAGATGAATTAACTTCGAGTACTAAAGGGCCTCGATCGGAAGGGATCATATCGACGCCACATACGGTAAGTCCTAACTGCGCGGCAGCAGCAATAGCTGTATCTTTCTCTGCCTTACTTAAACGGATAATCTGTGCGGTACCGCCACGATGAATGTTTGATCTAAATTCACCCTCTTTCGCCGTGCGTTTCATCGCTCCAACAACTTTGCCGTCAACCACGAATGCGCGAATATCAGAGCCTTTAGACTCTTTGATGAACTCTTGGATCAGGATGTTATTACCCAGGCCGTAGAACGCTTCTATAACAGAAGAGGCCGCTTTTTTGGTTTCGGCAAGTACCACACCAATACCTTGGGTTCCTTCTAATAATTTGATCACTAATGGAGCTCCACCGACCATACTAATCAAGTCGTCCACATCGGAGGCTGTTCGTGCAAATCCTGTAATCGGGAGTCCGATACCTGCCCCGGATAAAATCTGTAGGCATCTCAATTTGTCTCGGGAACGCGTAATGGCTTGACTGGGATTCGCGGAAATGACATCCATCACCTCAAATTGTCTAACGATGGCAGATCCATAGAATGTTACCGATGCCCCTATCCGGGGAATAATGGCATCAATATCACTGAGATCCTGTCCTTTATAATGAATACTGGGTTTACCTTGTTGAATGCCTACATAACATTTGCTGTGATCGATGACAACACATTCGTGTCCTCTTTGTTGTGCGGCTTCTACGAGACGACGAGTTGAGTATAAGCTCTTTACTGTCGATAATACGGCAATTTTCACGATTTGTATATTGAATATATTTTGTGCTAAGATAACAAAATAGCTTGGCTAATTGTTTTTATTTTGCGGAGGCCTTTCTAGAGAGATTTTCCTTGGAAACATCGACCAAAAATCTTTTATACAAAAAGTTTTTTCCCAAAAGCATGGGATAGGTCATCTGGGATCGGTTTCTAAAGGATATCTTAATGCTAAATACCTGGTTATATAATGCTGCTGTAGTGCGGATATAAAATCGCTTTTCTTCTTGACCAAAAGAGCTTTTAACTAATTTTGCTTTATAAAGTTTTAATTTTAGCGTTTTTGTCTCTTCGGTTTCAAAATTAATGATGAGTTCACAGATGATCCAGTCTTGACCATCTTCGTTAACTATCTCGTAAGAGTTACAATGCAAGACCGAAGAAGCCGCTCCCGTATCAACCTTTGCTTCTATACCAAATATTCCCAGTTCAGGTAAATCAAGGGTCTCTTTCCAGCCTACGAGAAGTTTTTCTTTCATGTATAGCAAATTGAAAAAACATCCCTTGCGTCGCCTATAAGCACGAGACAAGGGGTGTTTTTTTATTCGTAAATAAATTCTCCGTAGGGAGAGGTTATTGTTACTTTTTTAACGGCGGATTCTTCTACGCGGCCGATGATTTGAGCCGGAATGCCAAATGACTCTGAAATAGCGACGATATCCGATGCAATTGATTCAGGTACATATAATTCCATGCGATGTCCCATATTGAATACTTTGTACATTTCTTTCCAGTCTGTATTGGATTCTTTCTGTATTAATTCAAAAAGAGGTGGGATTGGGAAAAGATTGTCTTTGATAACGTGCACATTATCAACGAAGTGTAAAACCTTTGTTTGCGCTCCACCTGAGCAATGTACCATTCCGTCGATTTGTGAACGATATTTGTCCAGTATTTGTTTGATAACAGGCGCATAAGTACGCGTCGCAGAAAGAACAAGCTTACCCGCAGTTATTTTTTCTCCTGTTTCAACTTCGATTTCATTGGTGAGGTCCTGACTCCCAGCGAAAACTAAATTGTAAGGAACAGCAGGATCGTACGCTTCAGGATATTTTTCAGCTACTTTTTTGTTAAATACATCATGACGTGCGGAAGTTAGTCCATTGGAACCCATTCCGCCATTGTACGCCTGTTCATAGGTTGCTTTTCCATTCGATGCCAATCCAACAATTACATTGCCGCCTTTGATGCGATGATTTGAAATGACGTCTTCACGTTTCATACGACAGGTCACAGTACTATCAACAATGATGGTACGAACAAGGTCGCCAACGTCGGCAGTTTCACCCCCTGTAGAATAGATGCCAATGCCCAAATCCCGAAGTTCAGATAGAATCTCTTCCGTGCCATTGATAATTTCGGCGATCACCTCTCCAGGAATAAGATTTTTATTTCTACCAATCGTTGAGGATAAAAGAATGTTATCGATGGCTCCCACACAAAGCAAGTCATCAATATTCATGATAATTGCATCTTGTGCAATACCTTTCCAAACTGAAATATCACCGGTTTCCTTCCAGTATACGTAAGCCAATGAAGATTTGGTACCAGCACCATCCGCATGCATAATATTACACCAGTCTGGATCTCCACCCAAAATATCTGGAATTATTTTGCAAAATGCTTTGGGAAACAGACCCTTATCTATATTTTTTATCGCATTGTGCACATCCTCTTTCCCTGCGGACACGCCTCGTTGATTGTATTTTAAATCTGACATCTTAGGGCAAAAATAAGCAATAGGACTGAATTAACGAACCTAATTCGTGCAATTTAATCACTTATTATTATGCGCCAATGTTGAATTAGATTTTCGAGATTACTTTTCGCATTGGCTGGACTTGTGCTGGGTAAGCATCTGTACTTAATGTCTTCTCTTTTGCTGAAATGCTTTAAATACAAACTGTACGCTTTTTGTCCGTTGAAAATAATTTGTGTGATTGCAGGATAGGTTTGCAGCAACTCGTCAATTGGATTCGGAACTTCATTTTGTATGGCTAAATCCATGCTGCCGGGGCGAGAGGCTTCTGCACAAACATCCCAAAGACCGATGTTGTTTTCGAGTAAAAGTTCCACATTCTCCTTATAGCCTGTTTTTTCTGGTACATTGAATAAATATTTGATTACTTTCCAGAATCGATTTTGTGGGTGTGCATAATATTCATTTTCTGCTAAAGACTTATCTCCAGGCAAAGAGCCAAGGATGAGGGTTTCTGTCGCAGAGTTTACTAAAGGAAGAAAGGACTTTTTGCGCATGATCAAAAATAATCATTTTAAATTTTCATTTGAAATATGAAAAATATTATAGTATATTTATGATATTAAAATGATATCAAATATATATTAACGAATTATGGAAAAACTAATTAAACCAATGTCAGGCTATTTAGCTTTATTGATAGCTGTTGTCTCGTTTGTGGCAGCTATATTTTCATTTGCAAGCGTAGAAGAAAGTTCGCTGTATGTTGTATTGGGGGTTGTATTGATGATTGCTACTTTTTTCATTTTAAAGGGATTGATGATTATTAATCCAAACCATTCCCGTGTGTTGAATTTCTTCGGAAAATATGTAGGTACCGTTAAGGAAAATGGTTTGTTTTTTGTCAATCCGTTGTATTCGACGATTAAAATAAGTCTTCGTTCGGATAATCTGCAAGGACAGACGCTGAAAGTAAATGACAAGATGGGAAACCCAATTGAGATTGGGGCAGTGATCGTGTGGCAAGTGGGTGACACGTATAAAGCTGCTTATGATGTGAGTAATTATACATCTTATGTACGCACGCAGAGTGAAGCAGCAGTAAGACATTTGGCTGGAAGCTTTCCGTATGATAACTTGGAAGATGAAGGTGCTGAAATAACCTTACGGGAGGGAGGAGATACCGTAAACCATATTCTTGAGCAGGAGTTGTCGGATCGTTTGGCGCCAGCTGGCGTTATTATTAAGGAAGCAAGAATCAGCCATTTGGCCTACGCGTCAGAAATCGCTGGTGCGATGCTTCAAAGACAACAGGCGGCAGCAATTGTGGCCGCAAGGGCAAAGATCGTAGATGGTGCAGTTGGGATGGTGGAAATGGCCTTGCATAAATTGTCTGAGAAAGATATTGTAGAGTTGGATAACGAGAAAAAAGCAGCAATGGTCAGCAATTTAATGGTTGTACTCTGTGGAGAGAAAGCAGCGACACCAATTGTAAATACAGGTACTTTGTACCAATAAACGAAATGAAATGGCGGATAAGAAAAACTTTATGCTACGCTTAGACGACCAAATGTACAAAGCATTGGAAAAATGGGCTGCAGATGAGTTTAGAAGTGTTAATGGGCAGATAGAATATCTTTTACATAAGGCACTGCAAGAAAATAAAAGATTGGGCACGGAAAAAAAGGCTGCCGACAAGAAATAGAAAAGAGTAAGGAATGAAATCTGTACCTTTGGCTTCATAATTGACAAAGCCAAAGGTACTTTTTATTTTAAAGTTTAACGAAAAAAGATGAATGTTAATCCAGCGTACAAGTTATTGGTCGTGAGTACAAGTACGATCTATGGTAGTGAATTTTTAGCTTATATTAAACAGGAATTTGTCGAATTTATTCAGTCAGACGAATTGCTATTTGTCCCTTTTGCGAGACCTTCAGGAATTTCCTTTGATGCTTATACCGCTAAGGTACAAGAAGCCCTGAAAGATGAGGGCGTGACGGTTAGGGGGCTCCATGAGTTTGACAATATGAAGAAGGCTATTCAGGATGCTAAAGCTATTTTTATTGGTGGAGGAAATACATTTTTACTCTTAAAAACGCTGTATGATCTGGATTTGGTTCCGCAACTGCGCGTACAAGTAGCAAAGGGGATTCCATATGTCGGTACATCCGCAGGGTCTAATTTGACCGGACTAACAATTGGAACCACGAATGATATGCCTATTGTTTATCCTGCTTGCTTTGAGGCGCTTGGTTTTTTACCCTTCAATATTAATCCGCACTATTTGGACCCAGATCCAAATTCCACACATAAAGGAGAGACAAGAGAAACACGAATTCAGGAATTCCATCAATTGAATAGCCAACCTGTCATCGGTTTGCGTGAAGGTAGCTGGTTGCACGTAAGTGACGGGAATATTATACTGCAAGGCGGTTTAACAGCACGGTTGTTTAGGGCAGGTATTGAGCCTGTAGAGCTAGTACCTGGATTAATTAATTTTTAAGCTATTGTAAAGTCTAACAGCAGCCTCAGCAGTATGCCCTGCCAAATACAAGGGGAAAGGGACTTACGATTGGCGTTAAGCAATTTGCCATAGAAAAATAGTTTTTCAGATTGTTGAAAATAATACAAAATAAGCTACTTTTGCGCTAAATCCATTAAAATTTTCTTCCAATGGAACAAAATTCAGCATTACACCCAGCCGATATCGCGGAAGAAATATCGCGTTTAAGTAAGGGAGAACAACATCAACAGTTTATGGACTATCCTTTGGAGGATAGATTGGAGATCTTTTCATTTTTTGAAATGGATGTTCAATATACGTTGATCAAATCAATGACGGAACATGAACTGTCCGAATTGCTGAATAATTTGAAGCCGGATACGCGTAATGAATTGCTGTCTGAGCTGCCTGATGATCTGATCAAGTACCTTATCAATCTATTGAATGAACGCGAAAAGCAGATGGCTTTGGAGCTTATCGGATATAAAGAGGATAGTATCGCTCGGCTGATGACGCCAATGTATGTTCAGGTGCGCCCTTATTATACCGTCGATGATGTCTTTCGGCATATCAAGGTTTTTGGAAGGAAGGCCGAAACGCTTAATTTTATTTATGTAGTTGATGAGAAAAACGTATTGATCGATGACTTGAAAATTGGTCAATTACTGCTATCGGATTCTTCTACCAAAATTTCCGACTTAATTGACTACAACTTTGCTGCGATTAAGGCGTCTACACCCATGGAAGAGGCATTTGAAATTTTTCAAAAATATGACCGAAGTGCTTTGCCTATCATTACAGAAGCCGGCGTATTGGTCGGGATTGTGACATTTGATGACGTGTTGGATCGAATTGAGGATCGGGATACCGAAGATATTCAGCGATTTGGAGGTATGGAAGAATTGGATCTGGCTTATACCAAAACTCCTTTGTTGCAATTGATTCAAAAAAGAGCCGGCTGGTTAATCATCTTGTTTTTTAGCGAAATGCTTACAGCCTCTGCAATGGGCTTTTTTGAAGGGGAATTGGAAAAGGCGGTTGTGCTGGCTCTATTTGTTCCTTTGATTATATCCAGTGGCGGTAATTCGGGGTCGCAGGCGGCCTCTTTAATTATTCGTGCAATGGCTTTAGGTGAGTTAAAGCTTAAAGATTGGTGGTACGTGATGAAACGCGAAGTTTCTTCCGGTTTAATCTTAGGTGGGATATTAGGTTCGATCGGATTTCTACGGATATTGGCCTGGCATTTTCTTGGCCTATATGACTACGGTCCTTATTGGATTTCAATTGGTTTTACGGTTGCGGTTTCCTTATTGTTTATTGTTTTATGGGGGACTTTGTCGGGATCGTTTATTCCATTTATCCTACGTCGGTTTGGATTGGATCCAGCGACAGCATCAGCGCCATTTGTAGCAACGCTGGTGGATGTTTCCGGATTGATTATCTATTTTACTGTTGCAGCATTCTTTCTGCATGGAAAACTACTGTAGTGGAGGGATACAAAGAGGTAGACAGATAAGCTGAAAACGCATTGTCTTGTTTATAAATTAAGTCTGCGGTATAACTTTTCCTTTACCCCCCCTTTTTGCGCAACATAAATTCCCTTTTTGCCAGAAAACAAAAATGCAACTATACAGGCGATTGCTATAAATAAAATTGGTTGAATACCAAATAATTCGTACCCCATGACAATACAGGCGAGCGGGGTGTTTGTCGCGCCTGAAAATACCGCTACAAAACCCATGGCAGCCAGCAGGCTGACGGGAAGTGGAATAATAGTGCTTAATGCACTACCTAAAGTTGCCCCGATAAAAAATAACGGGGTGACTTCTCCGCCTTTAAACCCGGCCGAAAGGGTGAAAGTCGTCAAAAGTAATTTGATAATAAAATCATAATAGTTCGACTGATCAACAAATGCATTCTGACTCATCGGGATGCCAAGTCCAATATAGCTGCTGCTGTGAAATAAGGTAATGATAAGTACCAAAATAATACCGCCAATCACAGGCCTAAATAGCGTATACTTAATTCGTTTGAATTGAAGGCTAAAGAAATCGCTGGTAAATGTAAAAAGCCATGCTGTAATACCGAATAGAATGCCTGCAGCAAGGCTAAATCCAATATTGGTCAAGGACAGCATTGGAATAACATCATGAATTGGATAATGGGTGTGTGGAATATTCCATAATTGACAGCTGAAGTTCGCAAAATAGGCGGTAAATAAACAGGGCAGGATGCCGAAATATCTTTTTTTGCCAATCAGTAGGACTTCCAAGCCGAATATCGTTCCGGCGAGCGGGGTCCCAAACACAGCGGCGAATCCTGCAGTGATGCCGATCGAAATTAAGATGCGACGTTCAGTTTTATCGAAGTCAAACCAGCGATTAAGCTGATCGGAAACTGCTCCACCGATCTGTACAGCGGTTCCTTCACGACCTGCAGAACCTCCAAACAGATGTGTAAGTAAAGTTCCGAATAGGACAAGAGGCGCCATGATAAGCGGAATGCGGCGTTGGGGATGAAGGTATTCTTCAATCAGCAGGTTATTTCCTTTGCTTGATGGATTGCCCCAATACTTATAGGACAATGCTATGGTAAATCCCGCCAGGGGAAGTCCATAAATTATCCAAGGATGAGTTTCTCGGTACTGCGTTACCCAATTGAGGGAAAAGAGAAAAAACGCACAAATAGAGCCTACGATGAAACCTATCGCGCTACAGGAGATAAGCCATTTAAGAAAAAAATGAAGGTTGCTTTGATTTGAATGTGTTATAGCCATAAGTCTACACTTTATATAAAATTGTTGTTTTATACTAAAATAGTAGACGTCATCAGCTTATTAAGGCGGTTAAGGGCAGACATCATTGCCATATCTATTTCAAATCTACAAAAAACGAATGATAATAGCAACCCAGCCTGCGATCATCAATAATCCACCGAGCGGGGTAATTGGGCCAAGAAACTTTAGATTCTTTTTCCAGTATTCAGCAAACGATAGAAAATATATACTTACCGAGAATAAAAGAGTTCCCAGTGTGATCAGATAAAATGCGACTCGTTCAGACTGAAGCTCAAAGTGGAAATTGAATCCTAGAATCAATAGGGTTAGCGCAGCATACATTTGATAGCGAACGCCGACCTCAAAGGATTCCAGTTTTTCAGCTGATAGGATTTTTTTGAATGCATGGGCTCCAAATGCACCTAGGATAATAGCGAGGCCGCCAAATAGGGCGGCTGTGATGATGACAAGGTTTTGCATGCCTAAATTTACTAAATTGCGGGTTTAATCATATCAATATGGAGGATTCCATAATCAGGGTAGGGCTCGGAGATTTGTTTAAACCCTAATTTTTCATAAAAGGATTTTAAATGAAATTGCGCACCTATCTGTATCTCGCCTTCACCAAATTCTTTATAGAGAGATTCGATGGAATGAATCATTAATTGTTGACTCAAACCGGTTCCGCGGGCTTGCTCAGCAACAATGACCCGACCGATGGAAGCCTGCGGATAGGAGAGACCAGGGGGAACTAGTCTCGTGTATGCAATGATATCATCATTGTGTTCTGCCCAAAGATGGAGACAAGAAAAGTCCTTATCGTCCAATTCAGGATATAAGCATTCTTGTTCCAAAACAAAAACTTCCATTCGAAGCTTTAAGATACGATACAGTTCTTTATTGTTGAGTTCATCAAACTTCTTGAGGTTCCACTGAAAATCCATCATTAAAATAAAAAAAAGAGTCAAATTAAATCGATATATCAGGGAAGACATACCCGATTTAATTTGACTCGAGTGATTTGAAAACTTTTATGCGAGAAGACTTTTAACGACTTCAGAAATTGTTTTACCATCAGCTTGTCCTGCAAGCTTTTGATTTGTCGCGCCCATTACTTTACCCATATCTTTAATGGAAGAAGCCCCTGTTTCAGCGATAATTGCTTTGACGACGGTCTCAACTTCTTCTTTACTTAACTGTTTGGGTAGGTAAGCCTCAATTACTTTTTCTTCCTCGACTTCAATTTCATACAGATCTTCACGGTTTTGCGTCTTATAAATTTCAGCAGATTCGCGACGTTGTTTGACAAGTTTTTGTAACACTTTAATCTCCGCCTCCTGGCTAAGATCTTCTGCATGACCTTTTTCTGTTTTCGCTAAGAGGATAGCTGCTTTGATCGCACGTAAACCACGTAATTTTGCCGTGTCTTTTGCGATCATTGCCGCTTTAATGTCTTGATTTATTTGTATTTCTAATGACATGATATTTAAATTATTTTCGATTGACAAGTGTGCCTGTAGCCTGCGCTGTAGGCATGATTAAGAGATCGTTTATATTGACGTGTGCAGGTCTGGTAATGACGAAAAGAATCGTTTCGGCAATATCTTTACCTGTTAGAGGTTGTACACCATTGTAAACATTTTTAGCTCTTTCTCGATCTCCATGAAAACGAACTTCCGAAAACTCAGTCTCTACCATTCCGGGATCGATGGAGGTTACTTTAATGCCTTGCGTAAGCAAATCAATACGCATCGCTTTAGTCAGCGCATCAACGGCATGCTTGGTGGCACAGTACACATTTCCATTAGGATAAACCTCTTTTCCCGCAATGGATCCTAAATTAACAATATGAGCACCGTTTTCAGTATCCATAAGGGGTATCACAGCTTTACTTACATACAATAAGCCTTTGATATTGGTATCAATCATTCTGTCCCAATCGCCGATATCACCATCTTGAATAGGATCTAATCCCTGGCTCAACCCAGCATTGTTGATGAGAATATTTATTTTTTTCCATTCGGGGGGCAAACCTTCAATTTGGTTTGCAACTTGCTCAGCATCTCGGACATCAAGTTCAAATATATGGATCTGAATAGTCGGGTAGGCTGCAAGTAGCGTATCTCTTAATGTTTCTAAACGGTTTAACCTGCGCGCGCAAAGTAAAAGATTATACCCCTCTTTCGCTAAAACTTCGGCACAAGCCTGACCGATGCCGGAACTTGCTCCTGTAATAAAAACTGTTTTAGTCATATATTGTAACTAGTTGGTATTTAAAATTTAATCAGATTTTCCCTAAAAAACAGCGCCTCGGTCACCCTATTTTGTAGCAATATAGATGGTACAGATGCCAAACGTCTGTGGTCTAACAGTAGTTTCATTAAAACCAGCTCTTTTGTTTATGGCAACGAACTTTTGACCATCCGGAAATTGAGCAACCGATTCGGGTAAGTATTCATAGGCGCTGGAATCCTTTGAAAAGAATTTTCCGATGGTAGGCGTGATAAATTTGAAATAAAAATTATACAATTGTTTAATGGGGAACTTCTTCGGATTCGAAAATTCTAAAATAACCGCCTTCCCACCAGGCTTTAATACGCGGTATATATCCGATAAGCCCTTTTCCAGATTTTCAAAATTGCGGACACCAAATGCTACAGTAACTGCGTCGAAGGTATTATCTTCGAATTGAAGCCGCTCAGAATCTCCTAACTGAACTTCAAATTGATTCGCTAATCCCTTGCTTGCAATCTTTTTCTTGGCGACTTCAAGCATGCCTTGGGAGATATCGACACCAATAATCTTTTTTGGATTCAAGATTTTAATTGATTCCAGTGCAAAATCACCAGTTCCTGTCGCTACATCCAACATCAGTTGCGGTTTTATGGACTTTAAGGAATTGATGGCTTTTTTACGCCATATAATGTCAATACCCAAAGACATGAAATGGTTCAAAAAATCATAGGAATGCGAGATATTGTCAAACATATCTGCTACCTGTTTCTTCTTCCCATCGTTGGTGTCTTTGTAGGGTTTTAGTGTTGAGGAATCGTGCGTCATTTTACAAAGATACAATATATGAATATTTTTTGGTGCTAAAAAAGGGATTTGTTTTCATATCAAAGTCAGTTTATTTTGATGGTAGTGGAGGATATTGATTTGTTTTTGACCATTTTGCTTATTCACAACAGTTTAAGTTATTAACATTTTTTAAGATATTGATTTTGAGTGGTAAATTTTTATTTTCAACATCTTTTCAACAGTATGTGTTGAAAACTAATCCTGTAAATCTGTGTCCTTCAAAGCTTTTTGGGGGTTCGGATCTGATCGTCGAATTTCGTTGTTTGTAAATCCTCATGGTGGTGAATTTTATTTTTTATACATTTGTTATCCTATCTCAATTTATAAGGATAGCAAAGCTATATTTCTGATATAATATCATGATGAACGACAGTAATTTTGAAGCGAATAACACGGATAATAACAAACGGGGTAATTATGGCGAACGTCGTACCAAGTTAAATAATTTGGTAAGCGGTTTGGGTAAGCTTCCGCCGCAGGCAGTGGACCTTGAAGAAGCTGTCCTGGGTGCTTTGATGCTGGAGAAAAATGCTCTGAGTGAGATTATTGATATTCTAAAACCGGAATCGTTTTACAAAGAATCACATCAAAAGATCTTTGAAGCGATTTTTGGCCTCTTTCAAAAGACTTCTCCAATTGATATATTGACAGTTACCTCGGAACTTAGACGGATGGGGGCTCTTGAAATGGTCGGCGGTGCCTATTATATTACGCAATTGACAGACCGTGTGGTTTCGGCAGCTAATATTGAGTATCATGCCCGTATTATTTCTCAAAAATATATTCAGCGTGAGCTTATTAAGGTTTCTACCGAAATTATCAATAGTTCATATGACGAAACATCAGATATCTTCGATCTGTTGGATCATGCCGAAAAAAGTTTGTTTGATATCGCGCAAAACAACTTGCGGAGAGATTCGAGAAAGATGGATGATATCATGCGCGAGGCGATTTCTAATCTTGAAATGCTGCGGGATCGTACAGATGGGCTGACAGGTGTGCCTTCGGGTTTAACAGCCTTGGATCGTATGACTTCAGGTTGGCAGCCTTCTGATCTTGTTATTATTGCAGCACGTCCAGCGATGGGAAAAACTGCATTTGTACTTTCTGTCGCGCGCAATGCCGCCGTTGAGCATGGTAAAGCAGTTGCCGTATTCTCGCTGGAGATGTCATCCGTTCAACTTGTCAATCGTCTAATCGCTGGGGAAACCGAAATTGAGCAAGAGAAATTGAAGAAAGGAAATCTTGCTGATCATGAATGGCAACAATTGCATTCGAGAATTGGTCGTTTAACTGATGCGCCTATTATTATTGATGATACGCCTGCATTGAACGTGTTCGAATTTAGAGCAAAATGTAGACGTTTAAAAGCGCAATACGATATCCAGATGGTGATCGTCGATTACTTGCAGTTAATGCATGGAAAAGCAGAGGGTAAAGGCGGGGGGAACCGGGAACAAGAGATTGGTAGTATTTCTCGTGCGTTGAAGTCTGTAGCTAAGGAGTTAAATATCCCTGTACTAGCATTATCGCAATTGAGCCGTGCAGTAGAGTCAAGACCGGGGAATAGTAAACGTCCTATGTTGTCCGATTTACGGGAGTCTGGTTCTATTGAGCAGGATGCGGATATGGTTCTTTTCTTATATAGACCCGAATATTATGGCTTGACAGAAGATGAAGAGGGGCGTCCTACTGCGGGAGTCGGTGAAGTTATTATTGCAAAACACCGTAATGGAGAGACCGGTATTGTTCCGCTTCGCTTTGTGGGTAAATTTGTGAAGTTTGTGGATTTAGAAGATGAGTTTTCTGGTATGGGCGGAGGAGATGGGTTCGGTGATGCGCCGGCTACATTTTCTGCTTCGGCCTTGAATCCGTCTCCAAATTTTGCTGATGATTTTAGTGCTGGAGGGTTTAGTGGTGGTATTACTATGCCGTCCCGCATGAACGACATGCCTGATGATGCGCCATTTTAGTGCTTAATTTTACGTAAATATTCCTAATAATAGAGAAAACCGAATGATTTAAATTCGGTTTTTTCGTTTACGGCGTCCGGCTTGTTCTCGCTAGTAAAACAAGGTTATTATCCATTTTCAACGTGATGTTTTAAGCGTATACGGAAAATAAATGTTTTATATCTAAACGAATAAAAGGGCGTAATGTTTTTTGTCGTTTTGATTGTGTTTATTTTAAATAAAATCAGAACTTTGCGCCATTGGATGTGTACACAATTTATTAGGATAGCAACTTTTGGATAAAAGATTGTGAACAGCTTTTGATAATGACCGGAAACAAGAAGATAACCACTATTTATTTTGGATCGATAAAACCGGATTCTATTGTGCTATTCATAACGAAAACTTATAAAATGTTTAGATGAGGATAACGTTACTTTGTATAGGGAAAACGGATGATAAATATCTGATTGAAGGTATTGAAAAGTACATTAAACGATTAAAGTTTTATGTGAACTTTAGTATTCTGGTGATACCGGACATCAAAAATGTCAAGAATCTTTCTACTGAGCAGCAGAAAGATAAGGAGGCTCTTTTGATTCTGAAACAAGTGCAGCCGCAAGATTTGGTCGTTCTGTTGGATGAACATGGAAAAGAGTTTCGCTCGTTGGAGTTTTCTGCTTATTTGGAAAAAATGATGGTGCAAAGCGTTCAACATCTAGTATTTATTATTGGAGGCCCGTACGGGTTTGACCAAAAAATTTATGATCGGGCAAATGCAAAAATTTCATTGTCCAAGATGACATTTTCACATCAAATGATTCGTTTATTTTTTACAGAACAGCTTTATCGCGCGTATTCTATCATGAAGGGGGAGCCTTATCATCACGAATAATATGGAAAAAAGTCCGTAACTTCATCATAAATAAAAACAAGCTTATGAATTTGCCCAATAAACGAGATTATCACTATAAAAGTGACGAAGGAGAGAAAAATAGCCAATTGAATAAATACATTATGATTGCTTGTATTATCATAGTAATCGCATTGGCATTTTTTTTCGCATAGCTTCATATCCTCCAAACGGATGAAGTAAAAGAAATAAATCTCTTACTTAATACCCGTATGGAGGATATTAGCAGATGATTTTAATAGAATTTAATGGAATTGTTTAAGCAAGAACGCTTAATTTTTTGGAGAAGGTTGATCGGTTTTGCGCGCTCTTTTTGGGCTTGTGTTGTTTACGAACCCCCAGTTGGTCATATAGAATGACAAGGGATTAATCTCTAATAGTTTTTTCATTTTTTCTTTTTTTACCATATAATAATTTATTGATTCGATATATTTTATCAATAATCGAGCCAAACTAGATTCTGTGTCATGTTTAAACAAAGTATAGGGAGTACCTTTAGTAAAAATAGTTGAAAGGATGGTTTTTAGGCTAATATAAAAAACGCAGCCCAGTTGAGGGGGGCTGCGCTGAATCGAATATTTATTTTTTATCAATTTTATACAATTTTCCGATATCTGTTATCGCGTACAGTGCACCGTCTTGGCCCTGCGTGATATCTCTAAATCGCTGACCTTCGTTGCCTAGAAGACGTTCTTCGCCAACAACCTTGTTATCCTTAAGTATAATTCTGGCAATGTGCATGCTGCTCAACCCACAAATAAAGAGATTGTTCTTCCATTCTGGAATATTTTGTCCGGTATAGAATGTAATGCCACTAGGAGAGAGGACTGGATCCCAATAATAGACCGGTTGTTCCAGGCCGTCTTTTTGTTGTATACCCGCACCAACTTTATCGCCTTTATACTCTATACCATAGGTAATGGTTGGCCATCCATAATTCTTTCCCGCTTCAATTCTGTTCAGCTCGTCGCCGCCCCGCGGACCAAATTCGGTTTCCCAAAGATCGCCAGTTTCCGGGTGTAAAGCGAGTCCCTGAGGATTGCGATGTCCATAACTGTAAATTTCCGGACGGACATTTGACTTGCCTATAAATGGATTTCCTGGAGCAGGCTGTCCATCAGTAGTGATCCGTAAGATCTTTCCTAATGCAGCATTTAGATCTTGCGCTAATGGTCTTGTAACCAAATCAGATCTTTCACCCGTACTTAAAATAATGTTTCCTTCTTTATCAAAGATAATACGGCCACCATAATGCAGATTCCCCTTATGAGCCGGAGTAGCTTGATAGATAACCTTAGCACCTTCGATCGATTTCTCGTCTGCTGACAGTTTTCCCTTTGCAACAGCCGTCAACGTGCCGGCAGCGGTATTATCAGAGAAAACCCAATAAATCATACGGTTTGATTCGAATTTTGGATCAAGGCGTAATCCCAAAAGCCCACCTTGTCCACTGCTATTGACTTGAGGTAAACCTTTAATTGGTTCACTTAACTTACCGTCCGCCGTTGCAATGCGAAAATCACCTTCTTTTTCTGAGATTAATAGTCGGCCATCAGGCAGCGCAGTTATACCCCAAGGAGATTTTAATCCCTCGGCAATTACTTTACCCTCAAATGGCGTGCTTGTCTTTGCACCCTGGATTCTCGTTTGTCCAGCAAATGCTGGTTTATAACTTGTGTTTGCCTTTTGTGTTTCAACCGGAGGGTAGCTTGTTGTGTCAGTTGCAGCATTTGTACTGCTATCCGAACTTGAATTTGAATTCGCATGGTTGGAATTACATGCGGCTAATCCTAAAGATACTGTTAAGAGGCTTATTGTCAGTTTGGTTTTCATTATCTGTTAGTTGTTTTTTGGTCTGATTATCTGCTTGAAGATATTAAAAATTAATGAAATATTATTTTACAGAATGTAATAATATAAATATATAACTCATATTAATCAGAAAGGGAGGATGCTAGCCAGCCAATAGATTTTAAATATTAAAAGAGTTATTTTTCCGCCAGGCAGTGTTTTACGATTCGGTGGAGTTCAGTTTCCTTGTTTACATAATAATCACTTATGTCCAGAATCGTGTTTGTGTTTAAATTGTAGATACACACGGGTACATAGTTAGGCTGGGCAGATGTCTCGAAAGTTTTAAAATAATCTGCACTTTCCTGAATACTTGAAAATTCTTTGGATTCACAATGTTGTGTATCCTGATTGTAAGCAATGGTTATAAAGTTCTTTTTCATTGTACTAGCCTTTTTATCAACATAACGAAGACCAGGAAGTAAAAGTTTTAAAAATCATTGCCTTTTATTTGTTAAACACTGATGTGGCTTGCGGCTATTGGTTGTCCAAAAAATATTTTCGCTTTACTTTCAAAGTCTGTCGGATCATCTGTCGTATAGAAAGCCAATTGCCCATTTTGGGAACAAAGTGTTTCAATTTCCTGATGACGATGGAGATAGTCCCTTAAGCTATTTGCAACAATTGGACCCTGAGAAATGATATTGATATAGCTTGGTGTATATTTTTTGATTACGGGCAGCAATAATGGATAGTGGGTACAGGCAAGCACAATGGTGTCGATCTGATCGGACTGTTGTAAAAGTTCCCGAATATCTTTTTCTACAAAGTAATGAGCGCCTTCTGTATTGATTTCGTTATTTTCTACTAAAGGGACCCAAAATGGGCAGTCGTGTTGAAAAACTTCTATTTCTGGATTGAATTTGTGTATTTCTATTTTATAGGATTCAGATTTTACCGTTCCCGTAGTAGCTAAAATCCCGATCTTATTCGTTTTCGTAAAATTGTGTACAATTTCGGTAGTTGGTCTGATGACGCCGAGGACTTTTTTTCCAGGGGGAAGATCATGCTGTTGAATAGTCCTTAATGCTTTTGCTGAAGCAGTGTTACATGCCAGAATAACAAGGTTACAACCCAGATCAAATAGTTTAAAAACACATTGTTTGGTATAGTTATAAACGGTTTCAAAGGACCGTGTACCATAAGGGACCCGAGCATTATCTCCTAAATAGATATAATCATACTGAGGTAAAAGATGTTGAATTTCCTTAAATACGGAGAGTCCTCCGTAACCGGAGTCAAAAATACCAATCGCACCTGGTTTTGATAAATTATCCATAACACAATGTTATAAGTTCTTCCACTTATAACATTGTGTTATAAGTTTCAGCTTTATTGAAGCAAAGATGGCTTCTCTTTATAAATTTTCCAAATTAATTCGCCAAATAATGTATTTGTCCAAGCAAACCAATGTCTTGTGAATTTTTTAGGATCGTTTTTATGAAAAGATTCATGCATAAATCCAGTTCCACCGTGCGTATTGACCAATGTTTTAATGCAATTGCGAATCTCGTCATCATTTGTCGAAGTTTGCGCTCGCATAATAATGGACATCGGCCAGATCATATCTCTTCCTATGTGAGGTCCGCCAATGCCTTCTGCTGCTGTTCCTTTAAAAAAGAATGGATTTTTATCAGACAAAACAAAGTTACGCGTACGTTGATAAACTTCGTTATTTAGATCGACAGCCCCTAAATAAGGTAGAGCCAGTAAACTCGGAATATTTGCATCATCCATCATAAGATGGCTGGAAAAACCGTCTACCTCAAAGGCATATATTCGGCCTAGTGTCGGATGGTCGATAATACCATATGTATTGACCGCTGTTTCGACCTCATTCGCCAGCGTTTCCATTTTGGCAGCGAGTTCATGTTCATTTTTAACCTTTTTCAAAATTTCGGCAGATTGTCTAAGACTAACGATCGCAAATAAATTGGATGGAATAAGAAAGGAGAAAATGGTAGAATCGTCTGATGGTCTAAAACTGGAGCAGATCAAACCAACTGGATTTACTGGGTATCCGTAGCCATCTACCTGTAATGTATCGGAGCCTCTGGAGGTTGTACGTTCAAATTTGTATGGGCCCAGACTATCTTTGCGCTGTTGCTCAACGAATGTCTGATATATTTTATGTTGCGCTTCTAACCATTCTTCATTAAATGGACTGCTGTCATTCGTTTCTTTCCAATAATGATAAGCTAATCGAATTGGATAACACAATGAATCGATTTCCCATTTTCGTTCATGGATTCCAGGTTTCATATTTGTGTGATCACTGAACCATTCGCCTTTCTTTGTTGGATCATTGTAAAATGCATTGGCATAGGGATCAATGTTGATGCATTTACTCTGTTTTTGGATTAGGCCAACAATAAGATCCTGAAGCTTTTTGTCCTTTTTCATAAAAGGGAGGTATGGCCATACCTGCGCACTGCTATCGCGCAACCACATGGCATCAATATCCCCTGTAATTACATAGGTGTAATTTCTTCCGTTTTGGACATAGGGAAATACAGTCGTGTCTAGGGTATTCGGAAAGCAGTTGTTAAATAACCAGGCCAGTTCCTTATTTTTAACATTTTTCTGAAATTCTACAATGGCATCTTCGATGACCTTGCTCGAGAAAAGTCTTTTCTCTTTACTTGTCCGTACAGTGGGAAAAGAATGTTCTTGAGCAAATGAAAATTTGCTTGTAAGTGCACCCGCGGTTAACAGGCTTGCGTTTTGGATAAATGTTCTGCGTTTCATGCTTGCTAGGACTGATTTTTATGTTATAAGGTTATTTACTAATATGCAAGATATAAATATTTTTGAATAAAAGGAATAGCAAATACGATTTAGCATTATAAAATTGACTGAACATAGGAATAAAGTCATTTTTATTCGGTTAATTTGCGTTTAGGAATGCATTTTGCTAGAAAAAATAATCTTTGAAATAATTTTATGAGGCTTAATATAACAAAAAATAATAATTTACTCCGAATTGTGCTGGCAAGCATGGGGGTAGGTATTTCCTTCGGCGGTTTTGCCCAGATTAAGAGTCAGCCTTATTCGTATCATTTTTATCAAAAAATGAACGATGCGGTTTATTCTACTGAAACGAGGATGCACACTGCTGCTAAACCATTCGTCATCAAAGACTCTTTATTGTTAGCCAAGTTTGATTCAATCCAATCCAATAAGCCTGTTTCTTCGTCCAATTGGTTTATGCGTAAGATTTTTAATGAACATCTGGTGCAGGTTGAGAAAGAAGATTATACATTCTATGCTGATTTTTTACCGGATCTTTATATTGGAAAGGATATGTTAGGCGACAAGCGTCGGACATGGATGAATAGCAGAGGATTTCAGGTGGGATTGAACGTAGGTAATAAATTTACATTCAATACTTCCGCATTTGAAAGTCAGGCGGTATTTCCCAAATATTTGGATGACTATATCGTTGCTAATAAAGTTATCCCTGGTCAAGGAAATACAAAATTTCAGTCCAAAAATAAAATGGACTGGATGTATGCGACAGCCAGTATGACCTATGACGCACATAAGTATATTCAAGCGACGTTGGCCTATGACAAGAACTTTATTGGAGACGGGTATAGATCCATGCTGTTATCGGATTTTTCTTCAAACTATGCACATTTGAAGTTGACCGGCACGATAGGAAACGTTCAATATACGTCGATCTGGGCCTACATGAATGATCCGACGCATCCTAGACAGGATTTGACTGGTACAACTCCTATGGAGGGACAGAATAACACACGTTTGGGGGATGGAAAAAAATGGGGGGCTTTCCAATATTTGGACTGGAATGTAACCAATAAGTTATCAATAGGATTTTTTCAATCTGTTGTTTGGGCTGCCCAAGATGAAGCTGGAAAAAGAGGTTTTGATTTCAGTTATCTAAGTCCAATTATCTTTATCCGACCTGTTGAAAATAATAATCGTACTTCGCCGGACAAAATGTTTTTGGGATTGACTTCCAAATATAAACTACCCTATAATTTGACGGCATATGGTCAGTTCTTATTGGGGGAGTTTACCGCGAAAGAGTTTTTTGCCGGGAATGGATATGCGCACAACAAATGGGGAGCACAAGTTGGTGTCAGGGGATATGATATGTTTGGTGTGAAAAACCTGAACTTTTTAGCTGAGTATAATACAGCCAGACCATATACTTACGCACACTTTAAATCGTATTCAAACTATAGCAACAATGCCGAACCGTTGGCTCATCCGAAAGGGGCAAACTTTAGAGAGCTTGTTGGCCTTGTGAATTATGCATGGGATAGATGGGACTTTTCGTTACAGGGTATGTTTACCCAAAATGGACTTGATCTGCCTGATGGAAGTAATATGGGCGGTAACATCTTCCAATCCTATAATACAATACCAAATCTATATGGAAATCATATTGCCCAAGGAATAAAGAATAATATCTATTATGCGGATGCTAAGGCTGCCTATGTGCTTAATCCCAAGTATAACCTCCGTTTAGAACTTGGTTATACCCAACGTTACGCAAAAGCACAATATGAAACACCTGTAGTCAATAAATCTGGCGTAGTGTCATTTGGACTTCGTTCAAGTTTCCGGGCAATTTATAACGATTTATAGAAATTTTTATAAACCGATCTAAATTAAAATAAACTATATTGATTTGGCGATAAATGCTATAAAACCAATATAGTTTGTTTTTAAATTTAGTTTTAGCACAAATTGACAATTAGGGAAGACAACTTGGGTACAATTAAAATAAATATTCGATCGTTGACGATCCCTTCTTACGATGTATTACGGTTTAAAAAAGATTTACTTAGACAGAAAATGGCAAGGGTTCGCTTAGTTAGCCAATGGACCAGCACAAAACTAATGATATTCCAATGAAAAAAATCCTCATATTGAATGGCCCAAATTTGAATTTGTTGGGTGTAAGGGAGAAATCAATTTATGGTAGCCAGGACTTCCTGAGCTATTTTGAAGAACTAAAACAACAATTTGAAACGGTGGAATTAGCCTATTTTCAAAGCAATTCTGAAGGGGGATTAATCGATAAGATACACGAAGTCGGCTTTGAATTTGATGGAATTGTATTGAATGCTGGAGCTTATACACACACTTCAGTTGCGATTGGCGATGCAATTGCAGCAATCACAACACCAGTTATCGAAGTTCACATAAGCAATGTCCATCAAAGAGAGGAATTTCGCCATCATTCGTTCCTCGCAAAGAATTGTAAAGGGGTGATCTGTGGTTTTGGTTTGGATAGTTACAGATTGGGAATCGAGGCATTTATTAAATAATATCTTCTTTTGCAAGGAAGAGAAAAAATAGCTATAAAACAAAAAGCGGGAATTCCCGCTTTTTGTTTTATAGCTAACAGACTTGTTCTAACCAATAAGACTTCTAATTTCGACTTCGTCTGCTTTGATCTGAGCTTTCATTTCTTCAAGTGAGTCAAAGCGTTCATCATGTCGTATAAAATGAAGGAACTTGACGCGTAGCGTCTTGCCATAAATATCCTGATCAAAATCGAAAAGGCTGATTTCAATTGCCCGATTCATGCCATCAACGGTTGGTCTGGTACCGATATAGCCCATGCCTTTCGCAATTGATACTGGACTTTCCTCTTTATACTCGCCCGTAGTGATGTTTTGGATATGATTATAAATGTATACCTCGACCGCATAAATGCCATAGGCCGGTATTAATTTATGCGGTTCGTGAACCTGGAGGTTTGCTGTTGGAAATCCGATTGTACGCCCAATTTGGTCGCCTCTAATCACAGTTCCTGTTAATTCAAAAGGATAACCTAAATAGAGATTAGCCGTTCTTATATCGCCTTTTATAAGCGCTTCACGCACGCGTGTAGAGGACACTGCAATATCATTGATATCTTGCTCTGGAATTTCGTCAACGCTGTAGTCAAATATAGATGCAAACTGTTCTAAATCGCCCATAGTACCTTTTCGATCTTTTCCGAAATGGTGATCATAACCTATTACGATCTTTTTTGTACCCAGTTTGCCGACAAGAACATTGCTAATGTATTCTTCTGGAGTCTGATTTGAAAAATCACGGGAAAAAGGAATGATAATTAAGTGGTCAATTCCCACTTTGCTTAATTGACTGACCTTTTCTTCGATATCATTGATCAGGCGTAAACTATCATCGTCTGGATTGATAATCAATCGTGGATGTGGGAAAAAAGTAAGCAAAATTGTCTCACCATTGATTTTATGAGCTGCTTCCTTTAGGTGAGCCAATATTTTTTGATGGCCAATATGAACACCATCGAAAGTACCGATGGTTACAACTGCATTTTCAACTGGTGAGAAATCATCTAAACTTCTGTAGATTTTCATTTATAGGAGTTTTTGCAAAAATAAGATAAAGAATCAATAAAATGGGACGGTAAAGTTATTTAATGATTTCCTTATGACGTTTTATTTCAGCGATAAGTTGTTCAAGGTTCCAAGCATTTTCTACGCGATAATCTCCACTTTTGGTGCGTCGCAAGGAACTCAGATGTGATCCACTCTGTAAGAATTTTCCAAAATCGTAGGCCAACGATCTGATGTAGGTTCCTTTTGAACAGGATATACGAAAATATACGTTGGGGAGCTCGATTTTTTCAATGATAAAGCTATTGATATGTACCTGGCGGGACTTTATTTCAACCTCCTCGCCACGACGGGCCTTTTCATAGACACGCTCGCCATTAATTTTTATGGCTGAATGGGCAGGGGGAAATTGCTGAATATCGCCTTCAAAGGATTTTGCTGCTTCGAAGATCATGTCCTCCGTGATGTGATCGATTGAAAAGGTCTGGTCAATTTCTGTTTCCAGATCGTAAGAAGGCGTCGTCGCTCCTAAGGTGATCGAACCCGTGTATTCTTTGTCCTCAGCTTGGTAGCTGTCTATTTTTTTTGTTAGTTTTCCGGTACATACAATGAGTAGACCCGTTGCCAGTGGATCTAAAGTACCTGCATGACCAACTTTTAATTTTAATGGTTTGATTGAGTTTCTAACTTTACCAACCACGTCGAAACTTGTCCATGTTAAAGGTTTATCGATCAACAACATTTCTCCTTCAGCAAAATTGAACTTTGCTGAGTTTTCACTAACCTCTATATTTTCCATCCAAAGATTTTAGATAATTTGTAAACTATGACCCGAAAGTAGGAGGGCAAGAATAATAACACCAACGATGATTCGGTACCAGCCAAATGCTTTAAAACCATATTTGGTCAAAAAGCCAATAAAAGACTTAATAGCGACGATTGCTACAACGAAACCAATTAGATTTCCGATAATAAGCAAATTAAGTTCTTCTCCTGTGAAGGTGTTACCTTCTTTAAAAAACTTTAAAAGTTTTACTGCAGAAGCGCCAAACATCATCGGTAAAGCAAGGAAAAAGGAAAATTCGGCAGCAGCTTTACGCGTTAGTTTCTCGGCCATACCACCAATAATTGTGCTTGCAGATCTTGAGGTGCCCGGGATTAATGCAAGACATTGGTATACCCCGATCATAAACGCTTGTTTGTAGGAAACCTTGTCCGAATCTTCAACAGTTGGTTTGTTGAACCACTTGTCCACAAAAAGTAAAACGAGACCGCCGACCACCAACATCACGGCGACCATTAAAGGGCTCTCTAACAGTGAATCAATATAATCGTTGAATAGCAGACCCAACACAGAGGCGGGGATAGCTGCAATGATCAATTTGTAGTAAAATGATAGTGTTTTAAAAAAACGCTTGTAGTATAACACCAATACGGATAATATCGTTCCTAATTGGATGACAATCGTAAATAGTTTAACAAAGGCTGAGGGTTGAATACCCATTAGTGCAGTAGCAATGATCATATGACCTGTCGAAGATACAGGCAAAAACTCCGTTAATCCTTCAATAATAGCAAGGATGATAGCTTCAATAATAGACATCTGTTTGAAATAAGATTATGCTTTAATTTGATTTGTTTTTGGGACGATATAGGATTGCTGCGAATCCGATCGCAAACCCAAGAACAACAACAATAGGGGCTAAGGTAATCTTGGTAAAACTATAAATGTCAGTTTCGCCAGACATCAATGTAAAACCAATGACTACAATAGCTAAGCTCGCTATAAACAGTTGGTAATTTACTTTGGAGAATACAAATGAACCTTTGTTGACTGATTCAGTAGATTTCTTTATTTGAGCCATTTTTATCTGTATAAATCGTTAGATTGTGCCTTTAAATATTTTGTTACTGCGAAATAGGTGCTAAGTCCCGAAATGAGAATCCCGATCAAGATTACGCCTAAAAAGATCACCGCAAATTCGAACCAGTTGCGTAAAAAGACCAGTTCTGGTATTTGCTGCTGTGCAAATTTCAGCGTCAAAATGAGCAGTAAAATTGCGATCAAAGATCCCAGTAAACCATGAATGATGCCATAGGTTATAAAAGGTTTACGAATAAAGTTTTTCGTCGCCCCAATCAATTGCATACTTTTAATTAAGAAACGTTGCGAATAGATCGCAAGACGTATCGTATTGTTGATCAAAGCTACGGCGATAATCAGTAGGATAACCGCAAAAGCCAAAACAATCATTCCAATGATGCGTACGTTTTTGTTAACCATATCAATTAACGACTCCTGGTATACGACTTCTTTAATTTTATTGTTTTTGGAGATTTTTTCAATAAAAGTCTTAATACTATCTGTATTGGCATAATTTTCTTTCATGTACACATCCAAAGAAGGTAACAGTGGGTTATGCCCTAGATATTGTACGAAATCTTCACCAAGATCTTCTTTCAAGTTTTTTGCCGCCAATTCTTTACTAATATATTCGGTGCGAAGTACGTAGGGATCTTTTTCAAGGTCTTTTTGTAGTGAAAGGACATCACCTTCACTTGTGCCATCGTTTACGATGACGTTTAAGACGATATTTTCCTTAACGTATTTCGAAAGATTTTTAGCGTGCACCAAGAGTAATCCCAACATACCTGTTACCAGCAACACGAGAGCGATACTGATAACCGTCGATACATAAACAGATTTTGTTTTTCTTTTTTGTGTGCTTAATTCGTATTCTGACATAATAAGCAAAAATTTATTTGCGAAAGTAACTATTTGAGGGGAAGATTTCGAATTAATCTTGTAATTACTTTGATAAAAATCAATTCGAACGCTGTTTTCTTCCTATGTTTAATTAACTTTTCAATACTATAATTTATTGTTCAAACTACAAAACTTTTATCACATTTCAGTATTAAAATCGTAATTTCGCAAGTCATAAAAATTCCTTACGAATAAAAATGGAGTATAATCACAAATCATTAGAGAAAAAGTGGCAAAAGTTTTGGGCGGATCATCAAACGTATAAAACGTCCGATACGCATCAAAAGCCTAAATACTATGTATTGGATATGTTTCCCTATCCTTCCGGAGCGGGGCTGCACGTTGGTCACCCGCTGGGATATATTGCTTCGGACATCTTTTCAAGATATAAACGTTTGAAAGGTTTCAATGTATTGCATCCGATGGGATATGATTCTTTTGGACTTCCTGCAGAGCAATATGCCATTCAAACTGGTCAGCATCCTGCTGTTACGACTGAGGTAAATATCAATCGTTATCGTGAGCAAATGGATAACATAGGATTCTCTTATGACTGGAGTAGGGAAGTACGTACTTCCGATCCGTCATACTACAAATGGACACAGTGGATTTTTATGAGATTGTTTGATTCTTGGTATAATAAAGAGTCAGATAAAGCTGAACCGATCGAAACATTAATCGCTAGGTTTGTTGCAAGTGGCTCTGCTGGCATTTCAGCGGTTTCCGATGAAGATGTCTTAGCATTCAGCGCTGAAGAATGGAAATCTTTTGATGAAGAGAAACAACAACGGGAATTATTGAAATATCGGATCGCTTATTTGCGTGAAAGTACCGTAAACTGGTGTGCTGCTTTAGGTACAGTACTAGCGAATGACGAGGTAATCAACGGTGTCTCTGAGCGCGGTGGTTATCCCGTGGAACAAAAGAAGATGATGCAGTGGTCTATGCGTATTACGGCTTATGCGGATCGTTTGTTGAAAGGTTTAGATACAATTGATTGGCCGGAACCTTTAGTCGAAATGCAACGAAATTGGATCGGAAAATCAGTAGGTGCCTCCGTGAAGTTTCCAGTACCACAATTCAATACAGCAATTGAAGTCTTTACGACACGCGTAGATACCCTATTTGGTGTTTCGTTTATCGTATTGGCTCCAGAGCATGAATTGGTGGCTGCATTGACGACACCTGAGCAGCAAGCTGAAGTGGATGCCTATATCGAGAAAACGGCGAAAAAATCTGAATTGGATCGTATGGCCGATACGAAAACAGTTTCTGGTGCTTTTACAGGTTCTTATGCTAAACATCCTGTTTCAGGACAAGATGTACAAATTTGGATTGCAGATTATGTACTTGCCGGTTATGGTACAGGTGCTGTAATGGCTGTTCCGAGTGGCGATCAACGTGATTATGTGTTTGCTAAACATTTTGCTCTTCCTATTATTCCTATTTCGGATACCCAACATATTGAAGAAGAGGCTGATCCTAATAAAGACGGGAAATATATCAATTCCGACTTTATCAATGGTATGACTTACCAAGAGGCGGTCCCTGCGTTGATTGCTAAATTGGAGGAATTAAAATTAGGGAAAGCAAAAATAAACTTTCGTATGCGTGACGCTATTTTTGGTCGTCAGCGTTATTGGGGAGAACCCGTACCGGTCTACTTTAAAAATGGATTGCCTTATTTAATAAAAGAAGAAGAGTTGCCGTTATTACTACCGGAAGTAGATAAATATTTGCCGACGGAATCGGGTGAACCGCCATTGGGAAGAGCCAAAGATTGGAAATACGAAGATCAATATGAGTATGAATTGAGTACGATGCCAGGGTGGGCGGGCTCCTCATGGTATTGGTTTAGATATATGGATCCCAAAAATGAGGGTAATTTTGCGTCTAAAGAGGCTGTGGATTATTGGAAAGCCGTAGATTTATACATCGGTGGTTCTGAGCATGCTACTGGACACTTGTTATATTCGCGTTTTTGGAACAAGTTTTTGAAAGATTTGGGCTACCAAAATGAGGAAGAGCCATTCCGCAAATTGATTAATCAGGGCATGATTCAAGGGCGCTCTAATTTTGTGTATCGTGTGTTGGATGAAGAGGGTAGAGGTACAAATCAATTTGTATCCTATGGGTTGAGAAACGAATATAAAACAATTCCATTACATGTCGATGTAAACATAGTCTATAATGATCAGTTGGATTTGGAAAAATTCAAAGCTTTCAGACCTGACTTTGCCAATGCCGAATTTGTGTTGGAAAATGGTAAGTATATCTGCGGCAGTGAAGTGGAGAAAATGTCAAAATCCAAATTCAATGTGGTCAATCCGGACGATATTATCGAATCCTATGGAGCAGATACATTACGACTATATGAAATGTTTTTGGGGCCTTTGGAGCAAGCTAAGCCTTGGAATACAAATGGGATTGAAGGGGTTTATAAGTTTTTACGTAAAGTATGGCGACTGTTCCACGATGCTGAGGGTAGTTTCACTGTTTCCGATGAAGATCCATCCAAAGCAGAGTTTAAAGCCTTACATAAAATTATCAAAAAGGTGGAAGATGATATTGAGCGTTTTTCATTCAACACTTCAGTTTCAGCCTTTATGATCTGTGTCAATGAATTGACCGAGTTGAAATGCAATAAACGACAAATATTGGAACAGCTTGTTATTACTCTTCAGCCTTATGCACCACATATTACGGAAGAGTTGTGGGCGCTGTTGGGTAATGAAGCTGGTACACTATCTTACGCTTCATATCCTGTATTTAAACCAGAATATTTAGTTGAATCGGAATTTGCTTATCCGGTATCTTTCAATGGTAAGATGAAATTTAATCTGTCATTAGCGCTTGATTTAGATCAAAAAGCAGTAGAAGATACGGTTAAAGCCCATGCTGATGTACAACGGCATTTAGATGGGAAGGCGATCAAAAAGATCATTTTTGTCAAAGGAAAAATAATCAATATTGTGATTTAACCCACTCAATACGCAATAAAAAAGCCGTTTTATCCTGTGGATAAAACGGCTTTTTTATGCCAACACATCTTGAAAAGCTATTGTTTTATCGAAGATAGCCTTTGCATAGGGACAATTTGGGATAATTTTAGCATTATTCTTTCGGGCGTAGTCAACAGCCTCCAGTACCAATTTTTTTCCCACACTCATTCCCTGATACTCGTCGTAGACTTCTGTATGATCAATGGAAAACTCATGGTCGTTTTGCCAGGTATACTCTAAAATTCCGGCTTCATTATTTTCAACTTCTGCAATAAAATTGCCTTTTTCGTCCCTTTCGATGTTTCTTATTTCCATAGTTTTTTTAAAAGTAACGTCTAAATGATCTTTTTGTTTTATGGAATTTATCAATTTTAGGATTGCAATTGGGGTTGTCTATTTGCGATAGGATGCGAGAGTATAGGCGCTTATCCACAATTGAAGGTTAAAGTCACCACTAGTCAACCTATTGTTTGCTTTAGGGGCCTTCACAAAAAAAATACGTATAAAACTATTACCTATACATCGGGTTTAAAATCAACGAATGATGAACTCGCGCTACGTTGATATCGTCATGAATACAAACGTTCAATAGTCATTTTCTGAAGAATTTTTCTTATCTTTGCAAATATCTCCTTAGTATACCTCGCATTTTTATCTTTTCAATGAAGCTCTAAAGGTCCGTAACCTCTTCGGGAACATTTTATTTTAATCCATATTGAATGAGCAAAAGCCAAATTACATTTAACAAAAAAGAACGAGAAAAAAAGAAGCTACTTAAAAAGCAACAAAAGAATGAGAAAAAAGAATTCAACAAAACAAACAATGACAAGGGAAAGTCGTTAGAAGAATTGTTTGCTTATGTTGATGAATACGGAAATATCTCAGACAAGCCGCCGGTAAAATTGAAAGAAGGTGAAGCTCCGACCTATAACGCTTCTCCTCAAGAAGACTATTCTTTTGGAAAGGTTGTTCATTATAATACAGAGTCCAATTACGGTTTTATTAGGGACAACGAAACGCAGCAATCAATATATTTCAATGACCGTCTCGTCGGTCAGAAATTAAACCTCAACCAAAAGGTGAAGTTTAAATTCAAAAGTGCAAAACAAGGTGCGCAAGTGACTGAGGTTTTGATTGAATATTAGCACGCAAGAGAACACTTGGAAAATCAGGTGTTAATAATAAGGCCCTTTGTTTGATATCATCGTGATTGGCGTCAAACAAAGGTTTTTTTATGCTGTAACTCGACTGGCCTTGGTTTTACCTATCGATATGATATCGCTATTAAGATAATCATCTGGTTCTCCTTTCATTTATTTTATTAGTTTCAAAGCATTGTGTTTTTCGGACGCCTTGCCTGCATCTGTATTGAGGTAAAAAGCTGTTCCCTGTTTACCGGGGGGATGGAAGATTTCTGCTGATGTAGAGAGGTTGATGAATATAAAAATAGAATAAGCCGCCAGCAAAATAGGCTAAAACATCAATAATGTCTCCGGTATTATAGCTTGTGTACTTGGGCATAATCCATTCAAAAAGGAGAGATACGAGCAAAGAGATCGTCCAGATTTGATATAGTGGATAGCCGTGCACCTTATTATTATTGAATATGAAGCTTCCGATTGTGGATGAAAAATGAATAATAATCGGAACAAATACAAAGTCTGTTAACCAATTGTTCAAGAATGGAATTGGGGAATTATTTGCCCTGGTGAATCTGATAAAAAACCAACAACACCAATAAAAAATAAATAAACAATCAAAAAGCTCCTTGCTTAGTGAGCAAAGGAAACGGCGATTAACATTGCAATTGCGCCACATACCATTAAGGTTAGAAACATAAAAAATGCAGTTTTCTTGCCGAATTTCTTCCAAGTGCTATCGCTTGGATGGGTGGGGATCAAAGTTTGTTTGATGTCTATATACTGTTTTTTTAGCCAATTTTTTGCTGGTTTTTCCATCTATGTTGTCTTAACGTTATACTTCATGATACAAATTTAGAACAATTGTTCTAAATTTGTATCATGAACACGAAGGAAAAAATTATTAACGAAGCGATTAAGGTATATAACCGCGAAGGTGTACGTACGGTAACGACACGTCAAATCGCGCAAGAAATGGGTATAAGCGCTGGTAATCTCCATTATCATTTTAAACATACAGAAGATATTATTTTTCACGTCTTTCAGTTACTTCAAGCAGAATACGATAAAATGATTTTGCTTCCTGCTAATCCGACAATACCTTTTCAGCAACTGCTGAACGGTTTCGTGGATGTTTCTTATGCACTAATTGATAAGTATAGATTTATTTTTGAGAATTTTGTTGAAATCTGTAGCTGGATTCCTGAAATCGCCGAATCTTATCGAGGTTTGGTTGCGCGGCGTGAGGAACAATTGATGTCTTTGTTTATGTATTATGCAGATGCCGGTATGTTTCGTCGAGATATTCCATTGTCGAATTTAAAAAGCTTCGTGCGTCAGCTTTTCATCGTTTCGGATTTTTGGAGTTCAAGCTATGCTGTTTTGGGTAGACCACAAGGGATAGACCCCTTAGACGATTATAGGCAAACAATTTATACCGCATTTTATCCATACCTTCTTTAAAAGGTCGGATCGAACCTAATGGATTTCATTTTGTGATTCCTTTTTTAAGGTGAAAATTGTAACCTCGGGTCTGGCGTTGAATCTGATAGGAATACTGTGTCCCAGTCCTCGATTGATATATAATATTCTGTTTCCGCTTATTTTTTTTATTCCTTGATCATATTTCTTGTTTCGTACAGGTATGATCGGGGAGCCCCAAAATGGAATTCGTACCTGACCCGCGTGTGTATGTCCTGCCAGAATCCAGCCAGTGTAACCATTCCAGACATTGAGGTCTGCGGCATCTGGATTATGGCATAAGACCAAACTGGCTTGCGATTGGTTATACTCCTTCATAGCTTTGATAGGGTTAAAATTCGTTCCCCAAAGGTCATCTATGCCGAATATTCTTAACCCATGGATTGTTATACTTTCATTTCTCAATACGCTGATGTTATATCCTTTGAGTAGGCTCACGATTGAATCTGCTGCAGCACTGTCCCTAAAATTCGTTCCATAATCATGATTTCCTAGGATCGCCAATGTCTGAAGTTTGCCTTTTGGTGCAACTTGCATGACTTTATCAAGCTCAGCTAAGGGTATTTTATGATTAACGAGCCGTACAAAATCGCCGGTGTACACAATGATATCCGGTTTTAATGCTGCGATTTCTCGGAAGGTTCTTTTTATAAAATCTTTATCCACATAGTTTCCGATGTGGATGTCAGAAATCTGGACCAATGATTTTCCGTTCAATACCTCGGGTAAATGTTTTATAGGTAGATCGATCTGTTCATATTTTACCCAATGTGGCTCGATTTTCCAGCTATAAAAACCGATCAATGTACCCATAATAAGTAAGTATAGGGTGATATGCTTTAATTTTCGCTTGTTTTTCATCGCGCTAAATTAGCTTTCCATGTTGATTTATTGATTTGCATATTGAGGCTTTTCCAGGTTTCATCTCCAATTGCTACTGTTGAAATAATATTTTCGTTGATCCGGAAGCCTACGGTTTCATAGCACCGAATTGCATTGTAGTTCCAGTCATAAACGTTTAGATCAGCTATATCATAGTTTCCTTCGGTGAAAAGTAGTTTTAGCAGTGCATTTACGGTGCTTTTGCCATAGCCTTTATTTCGTTCGGAACTTTTTGCAATTAAAATGCGGCAGAGTCTTGGGATGTCTCGTTCGAAGTTTAATTCACAGTGACCAATAGTTTCTGTGGTTGTTGTATCTGTTATTTTAAAAGCGCGGCGCTTTGGGTTTTGTATATATTGTTCAAGTTGCTGATCGCTAAGTGGAAACGAAAAATAAGGTCCTGCAAATTGCAATAGTTCCTCTGCTGATCCAATCCAGGATTTAAAAAGGGGGAAATCTGATCTTTCGAATGGAAGGAGTGTTATCATGCTTATTGTCTATGTTGCTGTTTGGATAGAATACACTCAATTTATAAAATTCTAATGCTGAATCCTAAAGAAGTTACCGAATTTTACGAAATTCGTGTGAAAATTTTTAAGAGTATATTATGCCGCAGCTTATTTTAGATACAGTTATAGAAGCTCCTTTACCTGTTGTTTTTGACCTGGCGCGTAGTATTGATTTGCATATGTATTCGGCAAAGAAAACAAGGGAGAAAGCGATTGATGGAGTGACGACGGGTTTGATCGAAGCAGGACAAAAGGTTCGGTGGCACGCAAGACATCTCGGCATTACGCAAACATTGACCGTGCAGATAACGGCGATGGAAAAGCCTCATTTTTTTGAAGATCAAATGACCCAGGGGGTATTTCATACCATGGATCACAAGCACATTTTCAAGCAACTTGAAAATGGAAAAGTAGTCATGCGTGATATATTTAATTTCAAGGCGCCGCTCGGAGTTTTGGGGAGATTTGCAGAATGGCTTTTTTTAACGCGCTATATGCGATGCTTTCTCGAGGAGCGCAATCAAGTGATCAAAGAAGTTGCGGAATCAGGAAAATATGGCTCGTATATTCAAGAGTAGCTTTGTTGGAAAAAGAATAAAGGATTGATCGGCTCAGCTTAGGCGTCCTTAACAACCGTATGAATGTTCTTCGCTAGAAGGTTATAGATTTGTTCGTATCGTGTGTTTCGTGAGAAGGTCATCGATTCGCTGTTGGCTGGATTAAAATCCGATATTGACTGTGCGGTAGCGTTGCGTCGTTGTACTTTTTTCGATAGTATCCGTAAAACTTTTTTATTAATGATTTCTTGCTACAACAACCAAATCCGGTTTTTTCTTCCAAAGCTCTTCCTGTAAAAAATCGAAAGCTCCTTTTTGATTCATGGTAACTTGATGAATTTTGTTGAATTCATTGTAGAAATAGATACGATAGCTGTTAGGTCCCCGGTAATTTCTGATAATTTTTGTTTCAATACGATGGATTTGATGAATAGCGATCCGTTTATTTCCGATTAACGGAAAGAATAAAATCTCATTTTCATAAAAAAGATAGGGAGCGGCAACGGCAAAAAAGTGCATGAGTCGACTACTGTACTCCTGGTAGACTGCTATATCATGATCGTTTAGTTGCTGTAGCGCATTGATGAATTTTTGATTTTTAATGTAAGCCATCCAGCACAATATACCGAATGCAAAACCTAAATAAACAAAAAGAACAGATAGGGTAGGGAGTGATTTATAGAAAAACGAGAGCTTATCTTCACTGGCTGACCATTTCGAAAAAAAGGCAAATAAGAAAAAACCGTAACAAAAAGCAAACATAACCAAGAAAATTCTAATAATGACATTACGGGCTTTCTTAACCTTTATAAGTTCTGCTTTTAAGAATGATCTCACTACTGAGGTGTCTTTATTCATGGTCTTTTTAAAAAGTTTAAAGATAATAAAACAGCCTGTATTGCACTTTCCAAATCTGATTTTAAGGTATAAGGTAATTTATTTTGTGACATTTTAATTTAACTGATTTGGTTCATTTATTTGTTTTAAAGCTTTTTATTTGTCTATTTATTGTTCTTCGGTAACCGGAATCTATTAACTAACCAATCAGATTCTGGCGCAGGTATGATGTTTGAACCGTTTTAAGCTCTTCTGTGCTTTTCTTGTTTTGAAAAGATTAATCTAGTGCTTCGTAGGGAGATGTTGCCTTAAATCGATTAAGAGGTGGCTAGATTTGGATATGGGGATACTTCGATGACTTTCGATGACTTCCCGTTGGTAGTAATTTAAGTCGCCTCGTAGCTTAATCTTTAAAAAAACAGGTAAGTCTACCGCGGAGTTTTTAAGATTGGTCAATTGTTAGACTGAAAAGCTATTATCGTGCGTTTTAAGCGACTTTATGATGATTACGTGGGAATGACCGATCCTGAATAGTTACTGTTTTATATCGCGCGAAAAGCTTGTTAAATTGGGTGTTTTGATGTAGGCATGAGCGGCCCACCCCGAGTGGGGTTTCGGCCTGGTAAAATGCTCTCTATTTCAGAAGCCGATCATTTGGGAATGTAATCCTTTTTTTGTCTGTGGTTATCCTTGAAAGTGTGGCTCGTTGCAAAGCTATCTTGAATTGTACGAAACACGTGATAGGAATTAATAGTCGTTATCAGTTAGACTTGTGTGTAAGGCGGCAAGGAGAAGCTGTTTCCTTTGAGCTGTGCTTGAATAAAAAAAGGTACGGATAAAATTTTATCCATATCTTTTTTTATTCAAACAAGACCTTTTATTGTGTGTTTTTATGTGTTTTTTTTGTTTACATAGACGGTGTAATTCATTGTTATTTAGAGATTAATTTTTTATTTTTTTTAATTTTGTGTTCTATCCTTGAAAAAGGCTTAAAAATGCAGTAGTAGTCAGAGAATAATCCTCATTTTTTGGGTTTAACCCAAAGGAAAGCTATAAAAAGAGGGCAATTATTGCCCAGTGATCGGTTAGGAAGAAATCCCATTTCTGCGTTAAATAGGGCTGTTTAGATAAAAAATGAACGTTACTTTCAGGAAGTTATATCAAGGCGGCCGGGTCCTGCCAGATCGGTTTTCTTACAAGCGTAGTTTCAGCCTAAAAGGTCGAATTGAGGGAGATTTTAGGCCCTTTGGCAAATGGATGGTAGGTTACCTTAAATTCTGTTTTTTTTAAGGCTTTAAAATGTTTATGTAATTGTTTTTCATGTGTTTAATTGATGTTGCGTCAATTTAATATTGATGTTATAAAAGGCGGGATTTATGCGCGTCTCATTATTTTTATAAGGGCGAACAGGCAGAAAATAGGAAGGAAAAAACTGAAGATTAAACCTGTTAATCCAAAGAATTATCCCTGGTTTTATCCGGGTCGATATGGCTTTTCGTTAATAGGATTTTCCCTTTTATGAGGTCATCATTGAATTGTCCGACCGTTGTTTTTTGAAGCATTTCCGAGAGCTTATTGCGTATGCTTTTGAACTCGTGATGCAAGGGACAGGGATATTGTTCGGAGCAGAATTCAAGCCCCATGCCGCAGCCGACAAATAGACTTTCTCCGTCGATCGCTTTAACGACCTCGGATAGTGGTGTGGACATATCTCCGCTGTCGAGGTAAAACCCACCGCCAGGTCCCTTCATGGATCGAATGATGCCTGCTCGGCTTAGATTCTGCAGTATCTTGCCCAGAAAGGCCTCTGGAGAATGGATGCTCTCAGCTATTTCTTTTATGCCCACGCGTTTATTTTCCTGGGAACTTTGTGCGATAAAAAAAACTGCCCTTAGTCCATATTCACATGTTTTAGAAAAAATACCCATAATCTCATTGCTTTTTGCAAATGTACAAAATCAAAAATAGCCATCCGCCAATGATTAAAAATTAGGGATGACTACCTGATGAATTGGGGCGGTACAATTAATTTAGTTGCAGCGATGCGGGACCAAATTCTTCGAAATGAATGTTCTCCGCGTCGATACCCTGATTAATTAAATATTGGAAGTGCTTTTTGATGAATCCTGCTGGCCCACAGAGGTAATAGTTTGCCTCCTGTGGAAGATAAGAAGCATCTATTTTAGCAAGGTCAACCCAACCCGTAAGAACATTCGCGTCCGCATCCTCTGCTTCGTCATAGAAAGAAAAAGTAGTTATGTTTTGATGTTGGCTTTCCAATGTTTTCACTCTTTCTTTAAACGCATGTAGATCAGGGTTACGGCATCCGTGGATCCAAGTGATCGGTTTGTCTTCTTTCTTGTCCGCTAAATGCTCTAACATGGCGATCAATGGGGTCTGACCAACGCCGCCACTGATAAATACATGTGGTTTTTCACATTCGATAAGCTGAAAGGAACCCGTTGGCGCTGTGAGTTCCAGTTGTTTTCCAACCTCAACGTATTGATGTATATAATTGCTCACCATACCCTCAGGTTTTCCTCCCGCAGCTTCTCTTTTTACCGAAATCTGGAGGTACTCGCCATTACTCGCATCGGAAAGACTATATTGTCTGGGTTGATAAAGGTGTAATTCGGGAAGAAATACACGTACACTTACATACTGGCCTGCCGCATGTTTTGGAAGTCTTCCTTGATCTGTTGGCCTGAGATAAATAGACTGAATCTCATCGGTCTCGGCTACCACTTTTATAATGGTGAATGGCTTCCAGCCCGTCCATCCGCCGTCGTTTTGGATCATCTGATTATACATATCCTTTTCGACTCCGATCATCAGATCTGCTAGCTGAAAATAGGCAACTTCCCAGGCTTCAATTAGTTCTGCTGTTGCAGCATCCCCCAATACTTCCTGAATGGACGCCAATAAATGCTTCCCAACAATCTGATAATGCTCCGGACGAATATTGAGGCTACTGTGTTTTTGTCCGATATGTTTCACTGCCGAAAGAAGGACTGCGGGATTCTCAATATGCTCCGCATAGGCTAATACTGCTGTAGCCAAAGCCGTTTGTTGTCGCGCATTTTGTTGGTTTCCCATATTGAAGATATGTTTAAGCTCCGGATTGTGGTCAAACATACGTTTATAAAAATGACTGGTCAGCGCTACACCATGTTCTTTTAAAACCGGTACAGTACCTTTGATTAACTCTTTTTGTGCTTCAGTAATCATAATAAAATATTTAAATACCTTTTTATCTTTTATTTGATCAGAATAAAAAATGAAAAAATCCACTCGCTGTGAGGAATCTTATAACCTTGATAGGGTTCATTTGCAAATGACTATCGTTTACAAAAATAGAGAATTATAATAAAAGACAAAAATATCTTTTATTATTTTTTACTGCTTGTATGGACAACCATCCGGTCGATTTTAACGACAGTCTTGTTCACAGTGGACTACTCCCAGGTTTTAAGGTTTTTAGGATAAAATGTCCATTCAGGGGTTTTTATAATATCTTGGTCAATATCGTACCAAGGACTAAGCTTGCTGTTGTTCCAATTGTTTAAAATTTGTATTTCTTGGGCTGGCATGTAGCTTTGTGCGAGTAGTAAAATTGTTTTTCCAGTGCTGTCCTTGGCCAGATCAACTACAATGATTGCATGGCCAATAGGAGATCCTTTTTGGATAAAAGTATCTCCAATCTTAACTTCTTGAGTCGTTTTTACACGGGGCAGCTCATCATGTAGTGAAGCCGTATTTGCATAGGCAAAAATATATTCCAAATATTTCCAATAGGTTGGGTAGGCGTAATCTCCTTTTGCGTAGTTTGTAAATGTACGGGGTTTACCGTCTGAAAGGAAGTTAAATTTGATATCCTTGTACCGCTTTTGTTGGTATAAGTAATCTGCCCTGAGCCGCATGACAGCATCCGCGCATTGGTGTAAATCGCGCTTTCCGATGTCCAGCTTTACCACACTGTTGTAGATGTTATTTCTAGGTTTAATTTTTCCATTGTAATAATGTACCTCCCTGTCGATGGGGTACAATGGAAGATTTTCAAGGAAATTTCCAAATTCTTCAGTCCGATAGTTTGCCCTTTTAAAGCCTTCCGGCAATAAAATGCGTGATTTGACCGTCATCCCAGCGGCGTTAATAAACTGGTTGCCGTCAGTTCGCGCTACTTCCGGAGTGACAGACTCGAGCACTTGGGATTTTGATGCAGCAACATTTGGCTGTCCGCAGCCGCTAAAGACCCGACAAGAAAGGAGGGGAAGGAGGACATATAGTGATCGCATCGATAAGTTTTAGTTAGTGCAACGTGTTGCAACGAATATAAATAAATTTAAATGCAATTCGAAGCGTGAAACATTTGAAAAAATTAAGAAATTTTTAAGCTGTTTATCAACTGTTTGGATCATTTTCTGATGTAGCTTAGCCGAAGTTAATACGAATATGGTTATGTCAGAAAAACAGATTTTTCAGACGTCAAGCAAAAAGCGCTGGTACGCTTTTTCATGGATGAGCAGTGCATTGGTGATCGGTTTGGTCATTGGGGTAATTTGTGTGGTGTATACATTGGGAAAGATTCAGATTCCTCCTTTTCCAACAATTAATACCAACACAGCGTTGACCGAAAAGTCCACCGCCAGATTAAAAAAATCCAAACAATTTAAGGAGTTTACCATTGTAAAATCCGAATTGGAGAAGATCAGGCATGATCGCGAGCTCAAGCATTTAAAACATATTGGAACCAAAAATAGGATCAATATGGGCTTTTATGTCAGTTCTTGGTCCAATGAAGTCCGCGAGCAATCGCTGTCCGATTTACGCCGAAATATCGGTCATCTGGATATGGTTGCCATGGAGTCCTTTTTTACGGTACCCACCCAGGATACCGTGGTTGATAAAGCGGATACTGCAGCGCTTAAGGTGATCCATCAATATAAGCGTAAAGCAATTGCGCAGATTTCCAATTTCAGTGGTAACGATTTTGATGGGCAGACGGTGAAAGCCATCTTGCTTCATCCGGATAAACAGCAGCGCTTCATAGACGACATCCTGCTCAAAGTCAAACGAAATGGCTTTTCCGGAATAAATATCGACTTTGAGAATTTACAGTTGGATGACCACAAGCCATTAAACGATTTTATGGCGCATATCTATACGGT
This sequence comes from Sphingobacterium multivorum, assembly GCF_039511225.1. Lineage (NCBI taxonomy): Bacteria > Pseudomonadati > Bacteroidota > Sphingobacteriia > Sphingobacteriales > Sphingobacteriaceae > Sphingobacterium > Sphingobacterium multivorum. The sequence continues at coordinate 3,759,647 of NZ_CP154261.1, read as the reverse complement.
ATTTCACACCGAGGGCCTGCTTGTTACGCAGGATATTTCACCTGAAAATGATGATTATGATCCAGTTTCGTTACAAAAATATAACGACTATATTATTTTGATGGCTTATGACCAGCATTCGATTGAAAGTAATGCCGGCGCCATTTCACATCAGGCATGGGTTGAAAAGAACCTGGATGAACTTTGCAATAAGATCGATGCAGACAAAGTGATTTTGGCTTTGGCATGTTATGGATATGACTGGCCGAAAGATCGGGTCGGCAAGACGTTGACCTATGATAACGCCGTTATTTTGGCGCATAATTACAATGCCAGAATTACTTTTGATCCCCAATCTTCCAATCTCAACTTCAGCTATACAGATGGTGCGGGGATGCACCATGATGTCTATTTCACCGATGCCGCAACTTATTTCAATCTCATCCGCAAAGCCGATGACTGGGGACTTGCAGGCATTGCTCTTTGGCGTTTGGGAAGTGAAGACGCTCGTTTATGGTCGTTTATTTCCAGATCATTGAATCAAGAAAATTTGAAAAAAGAACCCTTTGACTTTCGGAAAATAAGTCAGATCAAGGTGGGAGGCATTCAATATATTGGCGATGGAGAAATTTTGGATTTGGTCAATAGCCCGGCTCCTGGGGAAGTTAAATTTACTTACGATCCATCGACGCTGATGATTCAGGACCAGGTGTATGTAAAAACACCGAGTAATTACGTTATTAAGCGCTTTGGAGAAAGAGACAAGACGGTGGTGCTCACATTCGATGATGGGCCTGATCCTACTTATACGCCACAAGTATTGGACATCTTAAAAAAAGAACGTGTTCCGGGAGCTTTCTTTCTTGTGGGTGTGATGGCTGAGAAAAATATGGATCTGGTCCGTCGCGAATACCAGGAGGGACATGAAATCGGTAACCATACTTTTTTTCACCCCGATATGTCCACAATAGGGCCAAATCGTGTTAAGTTCGAGTTGAACGCCACCCGAAAGATCATTGAGTGTATAACCGGTCATAGTACCATCCTTTTTCGGGCTCCTTTTAATGCCGATGCCGAACCGCAGACGGTGGCCGAAATCCTACCCGTGGCTCAGAGCCGTAAAGAGAACTACATCAATATCGGCGAGTACATTGATCCCAATGATTGGTTACCTGGCCGTACGCCGGATGAAATCTATAATGAAGTCATCAAACAACGCGATAATGGCAACATTATCCTATTACATGATGCCGGAGGCAACCGAGAAGCGACCATAGCCGCCTTGCCTCGTATTATTCATTATTTTAAATCTCAGGGATATAAATTTGCGACGATTGGTGATCTAATGGGCAAAAAACGTGATGAACTGATGCCGCCCGTCGAAAATGCTTCCGATTCGGGATTTAGTGGATCTTCCAACCGCTTGTTCTTGGGAACATTGTTTTATGGGAACATCTTTCTTAACCTGGTATTTTCCATTGCCATTGTATTGGCAATTTTTAGAACAGCAATGATTGCTTATCTGGCAGTCCGGCAAAAACAAAAAAGTAAAAAAGATCAATCTCAATTGGTTTTGGATTCCCGGGAGAGGGTCAGTGTGATTATTCCTGCCTATAATGAGGAAATAACCGTGTTGGCAACTATAAAAAGCCTGTTGAATTTGGATTACCCCAATTATGAATTGATTTTTGTTGATGATGGATCGAAGGACAAGACTTTTGAAATGGTCAGTAAGGTGTATGGTGATCATCCCATGGTAAGGATATTTACAAAACCAAATGGCGGAAAAGCCTCGGCGCTTAACTATGGTATCCAACAATCTGATGCACCGTTTGTGCTCTGTATTGATGCCGACACACAGCTGAAGACAGATGCTTTAAAGCAATTGATGAAATATTTCAATACAGCCCAGGTTGCAGCTGTTGCAGGAAGTGTTAAGGTGGGCAATGTACACAATATATTGACCCATTGGCAAGCAATCGAGTATGTCACTTCACAAAATATGGATCGGCGAGCTTTCGATCTGCTCAATATGATTTCAGTTGTCCCCGGGGCAATCGGCGCCTTTCGGCGGTCTGTTATTCTGGAAGTTGGCGGATTTACAACAGATACACTGGCCGAAGATTGTGACTTAACGATGCGTATATTAAAAGCCGGTTATACCGTTCGGAATTCGTCAGAAGCGATCGCATATACCGAAGCACCAGATACAGTCAGAATGCTCTTTAAGCAACGTTTCCGCTGGAGTTTTGGTGTGTTGCAAAGTTTTTGGAAAAATAAACAGACCTTATTGAATCCCAAATATGGCTATTTTGGTATGGTCGGAATGCCCAATATTCTAATATTTCAGATCATACTCCCCTTATTTGCGCCTTTGGCTGATATATTTATGTTATTTTCCCTAGTGAGTGGTCTCTTCTCTCTCAGTGAGGTGAATGGTATCAGCTGGACGGGAATTGCTGGACTGTTTTCACTGCATAACGGTTTTGGTCAAGTGATGTTTTATTATTTACTTTTTGTATTTGTGGATATATTCTTCGCGGGTATTGCTTTTAAAATGGAAGGCGAGAAACTCAGAAATTTAATTTATTTGTTTCCGCAACGATTTTTCTGGCGGCAACTGATGTATTTCGTTTTATTCAAGTCTGTCAGAAAGGCCATTAAAGGTGAATTAAATACCTGGGGAACTTTAAAACGGACTGGAGGGGTAAAGCAGGCAACAACAGTTGAATAGAAGCACATATTCATTGCAGCGACCTGATCGGATTACGCATTGAGAATCCCGATCGGGTACTCAAAATGTACGGAAATTTTTAATTGACCCTGAGAATAGGTACTTTCAATAAAAATAGCAACGACATGAAGATACTTTCCGCTCAGCAGATGAATAACCTTGATATCGAAACCCTAAGAGATCAGAAAATCAGCAGCCTTGATCTCATGGAACGTGCGGCAACAGTCGTTTTCGAGGAGATAAAAAAACTTTATCCCCGATTGGAGTGCAGTACCTTTTACATTTTTTGCGGCAAAGGAAACAATGGCGGTGACGGTTTGGTGCTCGCCCGCTTGTTGGATCAGCAGCAGGCCGAAGTCAAGGTCTATTTGATTGATGTGAAAGAGTACTCGCCAGACAACCTTTTCAATCAGAAGCGTTTACCCAATTCCATGATCCAAAAGATCAGTCCTGAAGATCGGATTGATATCCCTTCCCAGGTGATCGTATTGGACTGCTTGTTTGGTTATGGGCTAAAGACAGTACTAACAGCTGCTTGGAACGGTATTATTTCCAGTATAAATGGATGTGGTGCAAGGATCTATTCCGTGGATATGCCTTCTGGACTTTTGGCGGACGAAACGACTGCTGCAGATGCTCCCATTATTCGGGCAGATTTGGTTTTTACCTTTCAGTCACCCAAACAGGCCTTGCTGCTGCCCGAAAACCAATGGTATGTAAAAGACTTTAAGGTGTTGGATATCGAGCTAAGTCAGCGGGCAATTGAAGCGGCTAAAAGCAATCTTTTTTATGTCGACCAGGCACTTGTGAGGTCCTTTTACCGAACGCGAAGGAAATTTGATCATAAGGGAACATTTGGTCATACCCTGATTATTGGCGGAAGTAAAGGTAAAATGGGGGCCGTACAGCTTGCACTAAAGGCGGCCCTTCGCGCCGGATGCGGCTTAGCGTCTGCTTATGTACCCGCCTCTGGCAATCCCATCTTACAGAGCACTGTGCCCGAAGCGATGGTGATAACAGATCCCGAGCAAGATTTTATTAGCCAATTCCCTACCGTCGCCAGCTATCAGTCTATCGGTATTGGGATTGGTATGGGAACAGCGCAATATACAATTGATGCCCTAAAGGTATTCGTTTCTGGTATCGATGATACTCCTTTGGTATTGGATGCTGATGCGTTGAACATTCTTGCCCGCGAACCGGAGTTGTGGTCTTTCGTTCCGGCCCACAGTATATTGACTCCTCATCCAAAAGAACTTAGCCGGATATTGGGAACATGGCAGGATGATTTTGAAAAGATCGAGAAAGTGAAAGTCTTTGCACGTAAATATCAGTTTTACGTGTTAATAAAAGGGGCTAACAGTGCTATGGTGATGCCTGATGGACTCGTGTACTTCAATAGTACAGGCAACGTGGGCATGGCGACAGGAGGCAGTGGCGATATACTGACAGGGATTATTACCTCCCTGCTTGGACAGGGGTATTCTTCCAAAGAGGCCTTAATTATGGGGGTATATATTCATGGGCACGCGGCAGATATTGCGGTAAAGACGATCGGCACCTATTCCTTGTTGCCTTCGGATACCATTAATCATCTTTCCGACGCTTTGATCGCATTAGAACAGGACGATAATGGATTTGTACATTGAACAAGTTTTTGCTGCCCGAACATGGAAACTGCGAAAAGATGTTTTCTCTCCCGGGGGCAAGCTCGGAGAAGTGATGTTGGAGGGCGACTTTGAAGCGACGCATTTTGCGGCCTACGACGGAAATGAAGTTGTTGGCGTACTCAGCCTAATTTCTTCAGGGGATAACTATTCAATTCATTTTCTGGCTGTCGCCCCACAGGTTAGATTGAAGGGGGTAGGGACCGCGTTATTGCAATATGCGCGACTATTTATCGATACGTTCGGTGGTAAAATGCTCCAAGCCGAAGTGCCCTTTGCACAGCAGCATTTTTGGGAAAGTAATGGTTTTGTTCCCTTAAAACAAAAGGAGGAGCTCATGATCACGTATTCATTGCCGCTAACCAATGATCTCATGCCCGACAATGAGCCATGAGGTAGGTTATGGTTGCAAACCGGTGCTGCTCCCTGTGATCCTTACTGATTTTCAGCGTAAATGATCCGATCTGCAGCTGTAATGTTACGTATTATCCGGCAGGGATTACCTGCAGCGACGACGTCTGCCGGAATATCTTTTGTGACGACCGATCCCGAACCAATGACTGAATTTTTCCCGATTCGCACGCCGGGGTTGACCACAACATGCCCACCAATCCATACATTATCTTCGATAACAATAGGTAAAGCAAACTCCCAACCTTGATTTCTTGCTTCAAAATGGAGTGGATGACCAGCTGTAAAGAGGCTTACATTCGGACCAAATAACACATTTTCACCGATGGTAACCGGTGCGCCATCTAAAATTGTACAATTATAATTGCTGTAAAAGTTTTCACCGATGGTAATATGATAACCGTAATCACAACGGAAGGGCGGTTCAAGAAAAAATCGATTTCCAGTTGCTTTAAACAGTTTCTGGATGATCTGCTTTCTAAATTTGATTTGTTTGGGTTCCGAATCGTTAAATCGCTTGAGCTCTTCTTTGGCGTATTGCCTATCCTTAAATAATTGCCCATCCGAATCGATGTAGGGAAGGCCGGCAATCATTTTCTCTTTTGGTGATTTCATTCCGTATAGCTTTGTCTGTGGCAAACTTAGATAAATTGATCTTTAAATGCAATACAAACCTAGCGCCATCAATCAATGCTTCTGGTCAACTATTTTGATCGTCAATCCATATCTGTTTGATGACATGGGATTTGTGACAAATCCCCGTGTTATAGCCTCTTAACGCGCAATACGGCGGTGGATCTTCTTAGTGGATCTCCACGCGAAAAAACAGATTTCTAATGAATTCATGCAGTTGTGACAAACAATTTTCGTTCGAAAAGCATTTAGATAATGGACACACGTATGCTACTGCCTTCGTCGTAGCTGTATTCAAAATTATTATTTCAATGAAGATCGCTTATATAAGTACTTACTTGCCCAAAGAATGTGGCATCGCCACTTTTACATCGGATTTGTTGCATGCTGTTGCGCTGCATAATCAGGAATTAACACAGCATGTTTTTGCTGTCGCTGATCGGGACTATGATTATCCCAGTGAAGTTGTCTTTAAAATAGACCAGTATGATCAATTGTCCTATATTGAAGCGGCCAACTATATTAATGAACATGGCTATGACTGTGTGATATTGGAGCACGAATATGGCATCTTCGGTGGTAATAGTGGGATATATATCTTATCGTTGATTAACGCATTGCATATTCCATTGTTAGTTAATTTTCATACCATTCTTGAGAAGCCGAATGTCGATGAAAAGGCTATTCTCATTGAAATTGTAAAAAGAGCTTCGATTGTAATCGTCATGAGTAATTATGCGGTTACTTTACTCAAATCCATTTATAGGGTCAATACCACAAAAGTTAGACTGATACACCATGGTGTGCCCGAGTTTACCTTGGAACATGAACTTGCAAAGCTTAAAAAAGGTCTTTCTGGCAAGAAAGTGTTATTGACATTTGGTTTCCTGGGGCGCAACAAGGGCATCGAAATGGTGATTGAATCCCTACCTGAAGTCGTTAAAGATGAACCAGATCTTTTGTACCTCGTCGTTGGCAAAACACACCCTAATGTGTTGGCGCATTCGGGAGAGGAGTATCGGGAGTATCTAGGCAGTCTCGTGGAAGCTTATCAGTTGCAGGAGCACGTACAATTTGTTAATTCCTTTGTAAGCCAGGCCGATCTGGTGGAGTATTTATGTGCCTGTGATGTTTACGTCACCCCTTATGTTAATGAGGCGCAGATTACCAGTGGAACGTTATCTTACGCTATTGGCGCCGGAGCTGCGGTGGTGTCTACGCCTTACTGGCACGCCAAGGAACTGCTGGCTGACGGCAGAGGAGTATTGGTCGAATTTAAAAATTCAGCCAAGATGGCCGAAGTGCTTAGAAATCTGTTTTCAAATTTGGATTACCGCACCACTTTGCGCGACAATGCAAAGGCCTTTGGAAAAGAGATCACCTGGAAAAACATCGGCCTTCGGTATACGCGGATTTTAGATAAAATCATTCCGACTTACGATGGTCTTAAAGAAAACGCTGGATTTAGTAAAGATGAGATGCCCAAATTCAGCTGGAAGCATATTGATAGACTGACTAATCAAGTCGGTATCTTACAGCATGCAACCTATTCCTTGCCCAATTATAAAGAAGGCTACTGTCTCGACGATAATGCGAGGGCACTTTTACTTGCTTTATTAGCCCAGGATGATTTTGCTGATAAGAAATTAGACCGTCGTATTTCCACCTACCTGAGTTATATTTATTATCATCAGCGCGAGGACGGTCTTTTTCATAATTTTATGGATTTCCAGCATAACTTCTTGGATGAAGTCGGTTCGGAGGATTCCTTTGGACGAACGATATGGGCCCTGGGGGTGCTTCTTCGTAAAACTAAATTAACGAGTTATTATCAATTGGGGCACGAGTTATTTTTTAGAGCTGTGCCGAATTTCGGTCAGTTGCGCTCCAATCGGGCGATAGCGTATACTGTGTTGGGAATTGCGGAATATTTGCATCATCAATCCAATGACGAGGTCATGATAGAGCTGATGCGGACGCTTATTGGCAAACTCGTGCGGGAATACGAAGCGAGTTCAGATGAACACTGGCAATGGTTTGAATCCGTATTGGCGTATGATAATGCAATATTACCTTATGCGTTTTTGACAGCTTATCCTTTTTTAAATGATGAGACAATAAAACAATTGGGGCTAACGACATTAAAGTTTCTCGAAAGCATTACGATCCAAAATGGTGCGCTTTCGTTGGTGGGAAACCAGGAATGGGCCAAGCAGGGCAAGCATGTCAGTAAGTTTGGCCAGCAGCCGCTCGATGTCACAGCCATGGTATTTATGTATCGCGAAGCTTTTCGACTGACGAATAAAAAGGTTTATTTTACCCGAATGATAGCCTCATTCCGTTGGTTTTTGGGCGAGAATGATCTTAGGCTCGGACTCTACGATGAGGAAACCAAAGGTTGCTGTGATGGACTGGAGTCTTATGGCATCAATAGAAACCAAGGGGCTGAAAGCACCCTCTGTTTCTATTTGGCTTATATTGTGGTTTCTCGTGCCTTTAATGATAGCGATCAGGATTCAAGATAGCCAGCAATAAGTCTTCAAGCTTGATGGTGGCATAAGTCGACTCATAATCAGACATTGCATACGGTAAAATAAGGTGTTCATTGTGGACCAGAGCACCGCAGGAATAAATGACGTTTGGTACATAGCCTTCCCGTTCTTCATCGTTTGGGGTCATCAACGGACTATGTAGGCGTCCAATTTCAATATGGGGGTTGTCCAGGTCCAGAAGGGAGGCCCCCAACACATACTCACGCATCGGGCCCACGGCATGGGTCAGGATCAGCCAGCCATATTGAGTTTCAATCGGTGAGCCGCAATTGCCGATCTGGACAAATTCGTAGGGATATTCAGGTTCTTGAATGCGGATTGCCGTTTCCTGCCATATGTTGATATTGTTGGAGTAAGCAATGTAATTGTTTTCACCGTCAATGCGACAGAGCATGGCGTAGCGTCCATTTATTTTTCTTGGAAATAGTGCCGCACCTTTATTGGCAATTTCACCATAGATGGGTTTCACCTTAAAATGATAAAAATCTTTTGTGGTGAGCAGTTTAGGAAGGATACTAAATCCGTCGTAGGCTGTGTAGGTAGCATAATAGATGCTCTCATTCTTCTCAGTTTTGAACTGGACAAAACGGGCGTCTTCAATTCCTCTTTTTTCTGTGTCGGCGAGCGGAAATATCACGCGTTCCGAAATGGATGTGTCCAATGAAAAAGTCATTTCATAATGCGAGGATGCAAGCCATAGTGCCTGTTGTAAAAATGTAACATTTTCAAGATTCTCTTCACTCTCCCGCCGCACTTCATCGATGTACCGCTTGAGTTCCTCATAGGTAAATGTCTCCGTTAGCTTCTCTTCCAGTTTGGACTTGACTTCGGTGGGGTCAGCATGCAGCTCATTCATCTTCTTCAAGAACGACTCCTTGTGATACCGGTGATTTTTTACCTGCATGGGTTTATCTAGCAGATTACCGATATAATCGATATGGATATTATTGTCGACGTCCAAGGTGCCCGAACGAAAAACGATCGAAGAGACATGACCTTCTCCGGTGGCTCTGAAGCTTAAAATAACCCGTTTTTCACCTTTGAATAATTCGGTCTGGTCCGGATGTTCGATAATGGATGGATTAAACAACGCAGCCGATTCAATGGAATATTCCATGGTGAAGTAAGAGCCGATCAGCAACTTGTCAATATGACTGAGCTTTTCTTTTGAAAATGGAATCTTCTCCAAAAGATGGCTTACCCGGTCAAAATTTCGTTCAAAGATATGGGCAATGCTACGATGTCTTTTCGTATAGCTTCGTAAGACCTGTCCAAAGACTTCTTTCCGTTCCGACTCGTTAAGGGATAAAATGCGCCTGATAATTTTTATTGTACGGTCATCGCCAAGGAAAAAAAAACGTGCGAGAACTCTTTTCTTATCCGGTTTAAAGTAAATATCCTTTCGTTCAACTTGTACTGGTTTATGCATAATTTTATGTTCATGTTTACACATTTATTAGAACGATCAGCGATTGTCTTTTGTTTTATTCCCCGGCAATAATCAACGGATATCTGATAAAAATCGAGTAACTTTGGCCAAGGAAAAATTATAGATATGATTGATAATAGTTTAGATCAGTTAGAACCAAAAGCAATCTGGAAAAATTTCGCGGCATTGAATGCGGTGCCGAGGGCTTCCAAAAAAGAAGCGCGCGTAATTGCTTTTATGGTGGACTTTGGAAAATCCCTGGGTTTAGCAACGAGTGTGGATGAAGTTGGAAATGTACTTATCAAAAAGCCTGCTACTTCGGGCATGGAGGACCGTAAAACGATTGTATTGCAGTCGCATTTGGATATGGTGCATCAAAAAAATAACGATACTGTTTTTGACTTCGATAACGAAGGGATTAAGATGTATGTCGATGCTGATTGGGTAAAGGCGGAAGGTACCACTTTGGGGGCAGATAATGGTCTTGGCGTGGCGACAATCATGTCGATTCTAGAGTCATCCGTTATTGTACATCCCGCTATCGAAGCCTTGTTTACCATTGACGAAGAGACTGGGATGACCGGTGCCTTAGGATTAAAGGGTGGGTTACTTTCGGGCGAAATCCTGTTAAATCTGGATACAGAGAATGATACTGAAATTGATATTGGCTGTGCTGGTGGGATTGATGTAACGGCAACGCAGTCCTATAGCGCAGAACCTTGTCCTTTTGATATGCTATCTTTTGAAATTACCGTAAAAGGACTCCATGGGGGGCACTCTGGGATGGATATTCATAAAGGTTTTGCCAATGCCAATAAGGTAATGAACCGCCTGCTCTATAGAGGCTATGAACGTTTTGGATTGCGTATTGCGTCGTTATTGGGTGGAAGCCTCCGCAATGCCATCCCGAGAGAAAGCGTCGCCAAGGTGGTGGTGGTTAAGGATAAAGCAACTGACTTTGTTCAGCAGCTAACACAATTGGCTCAGGATATTAAATTGGAATTTGCAACGACGGAACCGGCTATGGAAATTGTGGTGAAGCAGACTGATGCTGCTTATGCAACAGTCGTTCCCGTAAACGTGCAGGAAAACTTAATCAATAGCGTGTATGCAGCCTTAAATGGTGTATATCGTGTGAGTGCCGATTTTGAAGACTTGGTAGAAACCTCCAATAATATTGCTAAAGTAGAAGTAGGCGGGGAAAAGGTTTCCATCAAATGTCTAACCAGATCTTCTGTTGAAACCTCTAAATTTGATTTAGCCCAATCGTTACAAGCAGCATTTGAACTGGGCGGTTTTACGGTCGATTTTTCGGGCAATTATCCCGGATGGGCTCCTAATCCGAATTCTGAAATTTTAGAAGTGCTCAAATCAATTTACACGAGACAACATGGCGAAGCTCCGGAAGTGGTGGCTTGCCATGCCGGACTCGAGTGCGGTATCTTGGGGACAAACTATCCGGCAATGGATATGATTTCTTTTGGACCAACTATCTTAGGGGCGCACTCGCCGGCAGAACGTGTCTCCATTTCTTCGGTGCAGAAGTTTTGGAATTTTGTGCTTGACATTCTCAAAGAAATCCCCAAAAAATAAGTCGCAACAGCACACGGTTGCATTATTTTTGAACAACAGGCCATGAAACCAAAATTCATAGGCAAGCAAGCAAGCAAGCAAGCAAGCAAGCAAGCAAGCAAGCAAGCAAGCAAGCAAGCAAGCAAGCAAGCAAGCAAGCAAGCAAAAACGGGTATGGCGTGAGCCGTACCCGTTTTTGTTTACATCATTTTTACGTTTTTCTTGCAAAAAATGAAAAATATCCTTACTTTCAGGATGAAAAAATGATTTAATAGACCAAATTTTATACAAGCTCTCAAATTGAGGGAAAACCTAATCATGATATAATGACTATAATCCTCATTGTAATCAGCATTTGTTTGCTTATCCTCTGCATAACTTATTTTAAGATCAATGCCTTTCTCGCTTTTTTAGCTGTTTCCTTACTCAGTGGACTTTGTTTGGGAATTCCACCGGCACAATTGGTGGGCACCGTTGAAAAAGGTGTTGCCGGTGTTATGGGGAGCCTAACGTTGATCATTGTTTTGGGCGCAATGTTGGGAAAAATTGTAGCTGAAAGTGGGGCCGCAGAGATTATTGCTGAGCAAATGGTCCGCTTAATGGGAGAGCGATACCTTCAATGGGGACTTATGTTGACGGGTTTTATCGTTGGTATACCGTTATTTTACGGAATCGGATTTGTCTTATTAGTCCCCTTGATCTTTTCGATTTCCTACCGGTATAGGTTGCCGGCAGTGTATATTGGATTGCCGATGCTGGCAGCCCTGTCTGTAACGCATGGCTTTATTCCACCACATCCTTCTCCCGTTGCTCTTGTTGCCCTGTTTCATGCCGATATGGGATTGACACTTATTTATGGTCTTTTGATTGCCATACCTGCTATTGTTTTGGGTGGGCCTATTTTTGGAAGATACCTGAAAAACATACGGGCAAGTCAGGAATCAATTTTTCGGGATCAAGATCGCTCGGAATCAGCACAGTATCTGCGCCCGACAGTTGGGGTAAGTTTGGCTGTAGCCCTGCTGCCGGTATTACTCATTGTCCTATTTACATTGCTTCCTTATAGCTTTCATACAAGTAATATAGTGCTGCAGCAGGGGGTTAAGTTTGTCGGCAACCCCACCGTTGTTATGGTTATCGCGCTCAGTGTAGCAACCTATTTCTTAGGATTGAAATTGGGCCGATCGATGACCAATGTGATGACAATCTATGAGTCTGCTGTGAAAGATATTGCCATGATCCTGTTGATTATTGCTGGCTCGGGAATCTTTAAACAAGTGATGGAAGACAGTGGGGTCAGCCTGCTTTTGGCCAACACCTTGCAGCAGCTTCCCATTTCACCGTTACTGTTGGCTTGGTTAATTACAGCGGTTATCAGAGGTTGTGTCGGCTCGGCCACAGTAGCAGCCCTGACAGCAGCGGGTGTCCTGCTCCCTATTGTTACCGGAGGAAAAGCGGATCCCAATCTCATGGTACTCGCGATAGGAGCCGGAAGTCTGATGTTTTCGCATGTCAATGATGCCGGATTTTGGCTATTTAAAGAGTACTTTGGCCTGAGCGTAAAGGATACCTTATTCTCCTGGTCTATCATGGAGGCGATTGTTTCCATTGTTGGGCTGCTTGCTGTTTTACTATTGCAATTAATTTTATATTAGCTATTATTTTAAACTTTAAAATCGTTAAAGATGTACAACGCAGATGAACAATTCGAAAAATTAGGTTTGACATTACCACCAGCGCCGGCACCTAAAGGTGTTTATAAACCATACGTCATTGACGGGAAGTACCTGTATCTTTCTGGTCATGGTCCTGTACAAGATGATGCCACATTGATTATTGGTCGAATTGGAAGTGATATCAGCCCGGAAGAAGGCAAACTTGCCGCACGTCAGGTCGGTCTGACCATGCTGTCGACCATTAAAACCAACTTGGGGTCCTTGAACAAGATCAAACGTGTCATCAAAGTATTGGGTATGGTCAACTGTACCTCCGATTTTCTTTATCACCCCGGTGTAATTAATGGCTGTAGTGAACTATTTGCTGCGGTTTGGGGAGAAGAGAATGGTATTGGAACACGCAGTGCAGTGGGGTTCGGTTCTTTGCCCGATAATATTCCGGTCGAAATCGAAGCATTATTTGAGTTATATTAATCCGAATGGTATGGAAACTTGGTGTCACATACAAAATGTCGATCAAGTCGATTCGCCGGCCTTGCTGGTCTACCCTGATCGCATTGTCAAGAACATAGACCGCGCTTTACACATTGTGCATGGGCGGGCGGACCGATTGCGGCCGCATATCAAAACGAACAAGTGTCGTGAAGTATGCCAGCTGATGATGGATAGGGGGATTACAAAGTTTAAGTGTGCAACCATTGCAGAAGCAGAGCTATTGGGTGTTATCGGTGCAAAAGATGTTTTGCTGGCGTACCAGCCCGTAGGGCCAAAGATAGATCGTTTCCTGAATCTGGTAAGCGCCTTTCCCCAAACACATTTTGCCTGTCTTGTGGATCATGTCGATGCAGCAGAGGAAATTTCAGCGCGGAGTCTGTCGAAAGGTTTACGAAGCGCTGTTTATCTGGATGTTAATATTGGGATGGGACGTACAGGGATAGCTTTAGAAGGGATTGAGCGTCTCGTTATGGATATCAATCTCATGAATGGTATTCAGTTGGTCGGTGTGCATGGCTATGACGGTCATATCCATGATAAGGATTATCAGCTTCGCGAAAAACAATGCCAACATGCATACGGTATACTTGAAACGGCCTATCTGATGGCACAGGCGTCTACCTCTAAACCATTGACTAAAGTGATTGGCGGTTCACCGAGTTTCCCTTTTCATGCCGAACGAAGCGATGTAGAATGCAGCCCTGGAACCTTTGTGTTTTGGGATTTTGGCTATGCCGAAAATTATGCAGAACAAGATTTTATGCTAGCCGCGGTACTTCTAACGCGTGTCGTTTCTATTGTTGATCACAAACACCTGTGCTTGGACCTAGGGTATAAATCCGTTGCATGTGAATCGCCGCAGCCTCGCGTCAAGTTTTTCGATCCACGTATTGGCGACATAAAAATGCAGAGTGAAGAACATCTGGTTGTCGAGGTGACAGATAGTACACAGTTTAACCTGGGAGAGGCTTTGTATGCTGTACCCCGGCATATCTGCCCTACCGTAGCCTGTTATGGCGAACTTCAAGTTGTCCATGAACGGCAGGCAGATCAAACGTGGACTGTCTATGCGCGAAATAAAAAGATAAATTATTGATATGTACGAATTTGAAATGCCATTTTTGGTCGATGCACATTTGGATTTGAGTATGAATGCCATGGAATGGAATCGGGATCTTCGGTTGCCGATTACTGAACTGAACCGTCGAGAAAAGGGGATGAATGACAAGCCCGATCGCGGTAAGGCAACAGTCACCTTTGACGAATTGCGTCGTGGCCGTATTGGTTTGGTCGTGGCGACCCAAATTGCCCGATTCGTAAAACCCGAAAGTTCCTTGCCGGGTTGGTATTCGGCAGAACAAGCATGGGCGCAAACGCAGGGACAGCTTGCGTGGTATAAGGCAATGGAAGCCGATGGGCAAATGAAAATGATTTGTACAAAGGCTGATTTGGATCGACATATGGCACTTTGGTCGGATGGAAGCGATCATGTAGATAAGCCAATCGGATATCTGTTGAGTCTGGAAGGTGCCGATTCGCTGGTGAATATCAGTTATCTTGAAACAGCTTATAACTATGGTTTGAGAGCTGTCGGACCAGCGCATTACGGACCGGGGCGATATGCCAACGGGACAGACTCATCGGGCAAGCTTAATGAACAGGGTGTCCTATTGTTGCGGGAGATGGAGCGATTGGGGATGATATTGGACGCAACACACCTCAATGATGATGCGTTTTGGGACGCTGTTGGACGTTATAACGGTGCCATTTGGGCAAGCCATAATAATTGTCGCAAGTTTGTCGACCATAATAGGCAGTTCAGTGACGAAATGATCAAGACTCTTGTTGCGAAAAAAGCAGTGATCGGTGTAGCGCTCGATGCTTGGATGATGGTACCGAATTGGGTCCGCGGTGTATCCGACCCTAAAACAAGCAATTGCTCCATGGAAATCATGGCCAACAATATTGATCATATTTGTCAATTGGCAGGAAATGTCGATCATGTCGGCGTGGGGAGCGATTTAGATGGAGCATTTGGCCGTGAGCAGTGTCCTTATGATCTGGAAACGATTGCCGATATCCAAAAAGTCTTTGGTATCCTGTCAAAAAGAGGGTATAATAAGAGTAATCTTGAAAAGATTGCCAGCAAGAACTGGCTTAATTTTATGCGCGATGTATTGCCCGAATAAAAACGAACACTTCCAACACAACTGAATAGATGAGACCAGTATTACGCGTACAATTGTCCCTGATGATGTTTTTAGAGTATTTTATCAAAGGGGCCTGGTTTGTTACTTTGGGAACATACCTCATTAAATCGCTCAATGCCTCAGGTATGGAGGTAGCGAATATTTTTGCAACACAATCCCTTGGTGCTGTGTTTGCTCCTTTTTTTGTGGGTTTTGTTGCCGACAGATACTTTAATGCCGAGCGGGTGCTTTCGGCTTTACATCTCATTGGAGCTGGGCTGCTTTACGGGATGTCACAGGCACCGGATGCAACACATTTTTATCCCTATGTATTTGTCTATTTTATGGCTTACATGTCTTCGCTATCTTTATCCAATGGAATAGCATTCCGGCATATTGAAGACGCGAAGAAGTATTTTCCGGGGGTCCGCGTGTGGGGAACGATCGGTTGGATCTGTTCGGGACTTGTTATCAGTTATTTGTTCCGTTGGGATGCGCCCGAATCGATACAGGCAGGTGCCCTGCACAACACCTTTATTATGGGGGCGGTTTGCTCGTTGTTACTGGCATTGTTTAGTCTGGCCCTCCCCAAAACCCCACCGCAGGTGAAACTCAGGGACGAAAAATTTGATTTTGGAAAGGCGATCGGTTTGGACGCACTGAAGCTGCTCAAACAGCGGAGTTTTCTTATTTTTTTTGTAACAGCCATCGTAATCTGTATTCCTATTTCGTTCTATTATCAAAATGCCAACCCATTTTTGGTCAACGCTGGAATACCGAATCCCACAGCAAAAATGGCATTGGGGCAATTTTCCGAAGCGATCTGCCTGTTGTTGATTCCATTTTTCTTTAGACGCTTAGGGTATAAAAAGATGATTTTATTGGGGATTGCGGCCTGGGCACTCCGCTATTTGTTTTTTGCCTACGGCAATGGACAGGAATGTTCATTTTTATTGTTATTCGGAATTTTATTGCATGGCATCTGCTATGATTTTATGTTCGTAGTCGGTCAGATCTATACCGATAGAATTGCCGGTGAAAAATACAAAGCTTCTGCACAGGGGCTTATTACCATTGCGATGTATGGGGTAGGGATGTTGATCGGATTTTGGGTTGCTGGTGCTGTTTCAGATTATCTAAAAACAGCTTATGCTGTTCAATTTTGGGAATATCTTTGGTTTATTCCTGCAGGTATTTCGGGTTTTTGTCTTGTGCTATTTGCCCTGTTTTTTAAAGAGGAGGAAGCGGTGCCAGATATGAAAGCCCGTTAAAGATGCTTTTTGGCCAATTGAAAATAGGCAATTCAGAAAAAATTAAAACATGGAGCATCTTCGACGGGGAGGTGCTCCATGCCATTTATAGTCCAATTATATCATATTAAACCATTCCTGGTATTTTTCACCGATGAAAGGAAGGGGTTTTCGCTCTCCGGCAAATGCGGACATTAATCCAAGTACAAGAGCAATAAGTAGGAGCAGTCCAACAATACTAAGGACAATTCCGCCAATACCTGGAACAAAACGTAACAGCCCCAAGGCCATTCCTGTTACGGAGATACCTATACTTTGTCGGATATGAAATTGCGCCAATGCAGTCTTTTCCTTGTTGTTCATAATGATGGCTGCAACAAGGCCGATGATGGTTAAGTAAGAAATAATAGCAATTGTTTTTCCGTCATTTGACGTCGCCTTCTGAATAGGGGTTCTCTCCATGATCCTTAATGTAAAATGTTTGACTTAAATAATTAAGGCAAATTTAGGAGAGATATCCCTTGCATCCTTTAGCTGAATTCAGGGATATTTAAATTATCCTTCCACACTTTCCAGTAATTGCTTTTCATGGAGTTCAAAATATTCACCTCTTTTATCCATCAATTCGGCATGTGTACCCTGTTCTACAATTTCCCCTTGATCCATCACCAATATATGGTCCGCATTCTTGATCGTCGAGATGCGATGGGCAATAAAAATGCAGGTCTTGCCTTTCATGATGCGGCTTAGCGAACGGAGAATGGTTTCTTCCGTTTTTGTATCCACGGCTGAAAGACAGTCATCAAAAATCAATACTTTGGGTTCCTTAATTAAAGCGCGTGCGATGGATACCCGTTGCTTTTGCCCCCCGGAGAGGGTAATCCCACGTTCTCCAACAGCGGTTTCAAATCCATCTTCAAAAGCGATAATATTGTCGTATACAGCGGCATCTTTGGCAGCCTGTTCCACTTGTTCCTGTGTAAAGTGGTCTAAACCAAAGCCTATATTATTGGCAATGGTATCCGAAAATAGGAAAACATCTTGTGGGACAAATCCAACTTGTTGGCGTAAGCTTTTGAAATCAAGATTTTTAATTTCCAAATTGTCATAGTGGATACTTCCTTTGTCGATATCATACATCCGAAGGAGTAAATTGGCCAGCGTAGATTTTCCGGATCCTGTTTTTCCGATAATAGCAAGTGTTTTGCCGATCGGGATTTGGAACGATATATTTTTTATCGCCTGAATGCCGGTTTCCGGATAAGTAAACGAGATCCCATTAACCTTGATTTCGCCCTCCAGTTCCTTGGCAGCTGTGCCGTTAACGATAGGAGATTCGGTTTGAAGGAATTCGTTAATCCGTTTTTGTGACGCGGCAGCACGTTGCACCAATGACGTAACCCAGGCCAGAGACATGGCAGGGAAAGTCAACTGGTTGACATAGATGATAAACTCGGCGATATTTCCGGCAGTCACTGTTCCTTTGGCAACTTCGATTCCACCAATATAAATGGTAATTACTGTACTAAGTCCAATAAGTAATAGAATAAGCGGAAAGAAAACAGCCTGCACTTTGACGAGATCAAGAGCCGTGTTCCGATAAATGGTACTTTCCTTCTCAAATTCCTGCATTTTATTTTGTTCTCTGATATAGGTCTTGATGACACGTATACCCGCAAAAGTCTCCTGGACAAAGGAAGAAAGTTTCGCCAGTTGTCGCTGTATTTTTAAGCTACGCTTATTAATGATCTTATTGACAAATAAAATAATAACCGATAGAACGGGGATTGGTGCCAATGCATAAGTCGCCAGTCTTCCGTTAACGCTATACATCGCATAAATAACCATGATAGAGAGCACAACGGTATTGATCGCGTACATGATAGCAGGTCCAAGGTAATTCCGTACCTGATTGACATCTTCGGTCGCGCGGCTCATGAGATCTCCGGTGTTGTTTTTCCGAAAGAAGCCAAAGTTTAGATCTTGGTAATGATTATAGATCTCATTTTTGAGATCGTATTCAATATAACGCGAGGTTAAAATGATCGTCTGACGCATAAAGAATAAAAATATGCCCCGCAGCAGCGAAAGTAGGAGTACGACGAAGCCAAAAAACAGGAGGCTGGTGCCAAATACCTGGTAGATGAGTTCCTGTCTGTCGAAACCATCAAATAGACGGTATAGATAGATGTTTTCCTGTACCAAATCAAATGCTTCGCGAATTACCTTTGCAGGCAATACCCCGAAATAGTTGGAGATGATAACGAAAATAACCCCTGGAATCAGTTTCCAGCGGTATTTATAAAAGTACTTATTTAAGTAGGCGAGATCCTTCATATTACGAATACAAAAGTAGGACTAATTCATCAAAATGCTTTACGATTTGAGCGAATTTACTGTCATTCGGAAATCAAATGTTAAGTCTTGGATAAAAAAAGTTATTATGCACAACGAATAATTTTCCTACTTTTGCATCAAGTACCTTAAAAAATTAAAACAAATTAGAGTAGTACATTTTATGTCAACATCTCAAAATTCTATTTTTGAATTGATGAGCCAGTCTGGCCATCAAAACTTATTTTTCTGTAATGATGAATTGGTGGGCTTGAAAGCTATCGTTGCGATCCATGATACAACCTTGGGGCCTGCGATAGGGGGAGTTCGTATGTTACCATACGAAAGTACAGAAGAAGCTATTGAGGATGCTTTACGTTTATCCAAGGCCATTACGTATAAATCTGCCATCACTGGGCTGAATTTAGGCGGGGGAAGTGCTGTTATTATTGGGAATAGCCGTTTGGACAAATCTGAGGTTTTATTGCGCCGTTTGGGCCAGTTTATTGAAGGATTGAATGGTAATTTCATTGCTTCACTAGACGTAGGTACGACACAACGTGATTTAGAACATATTTATACCGAGACTGACCACGTTGCTGGTTTACCAAAGGCTATTCATGGTAGCGGTGTCGGTGATCCATCTATCTTTGCTGCGCAAGGTGTTTATTTTGGTATAAAAGCCTGTTTAAAGGAATTATACGGGTCGGAAAATGTTGCGGGTAAAAAAGTTATTGTACATGGAGTAGGTGGTGTTGGGGAGCGTTTGATCGCGATGTTACGTGAAGAGAATGCACGTGTTTATGTCAGCGATATTACGGAAGAAAAAATGCTGAAAGTAGCGGCTAAGTACAAAGCTGAGCCAATACCTTACAATGAAGTATTCGATCACGAATTTGATGTATATTCTCCCTGTGCGTTAGGTGGTACGGTAAATCCAGAATCCGCACAGAAAATGCAATGCAAAATTATTGCCGGTTCGGCCAATAATCAATTGAAAGACGAGCTTGTTACAAGTTCTATTCTGCATGAAAGAGGTATATTATACGCACCGGACTATTTGATCAACGCTGGTGCATTAATCGGCTGTTATTCAGAAATTCAAAATTACGGCGTAGATCACACTGAATTTGTGATCAAAAATATTTATAATGCGACTAGAGACGTCTTGAAAAAATCAAAAGAAGAGAATATTTCAACTTTTGAAGCGGCTAATCGCATCGCGGAGAAGCGTATCCAAGATATTAAAAAAATCAAGCGATAGTCTTCATCCCAAAATCGTTCTTACTTATTATTTTATAAAAAAATCGTTCTTTAAATTACTATGTTAAACAGGAGACACCTGAGGGTAAAAGTAGTGCAAACGCTTTATGCGTACAGTCTTTCAGAAGATAAAGACATCAAAACATTTGAAAAAGCACTATTAAAAAATGTGGATGAAGTCTATGAGATGTATATGTGGACACTGAATCTTTTAGATGAAGTATCTGATTATGTCTTAATAGATGCAGAGGGTAGAGCTAATAAGTTTTTACCAACTGAAAAAGACTTGTCTTTAACGACCAAGTTAAGTACTAATACTTTTATTGAGTCATTGAGACAAAATCCACAATATGGAGAAGGTGTCAAAAAGTATAAGATTTCGTGGAGCTTTGACCCGGAGATCGTACGTACAGTATTTTTGCAATTAAAGGATTCCGAGGCTTATTTGGAGTACTTGCAACAAGAGGATCGTTCGATCGGTACGGAAAAGGATATCATCAAGCATATCTTTAAAAAGATTATCTTGAAATCACCGGTTATTGAGCAGGTTTTTGAGGAGAAATTCATCAACTGGCCTGTCGATAAAGAAGTATTGCAAGCGTTGATTGCGAAGACGTTTAAGAATTTTAGTTCTGAAGATCCACGTAAAAATAAGCTAGCAGAGATTACGCAAAACTGGAATGATGATAGCGACTATGTCATTGCATTGCTGGGTAAAACTATCCGCAATACGAATGAATATCAGAAACTTATCTCGGAGAAAACGAAGAATTGGGAATCAGATCGTATTGCATTAATGGATACTTTACTGATGCGTATGGCGATATGTGAGTTGATTAATTTTCCATCTATTCCGGTGAAAGTGACAATAAATGAGTATATTGAAATTTCTAAGGTATTCAGTACATTGAAAAGTAATACATTTATCAATGGTATCTTAGATAAAATATTAAACGATCTGAATCAGCAAGGAAGAATCCAAAAGGCAGGTCGTGGTTTAAGAGATTAAAACCAAACGCATAAATAATTTATACGAATGAAAAACTTTGGCAAATATTCGGTTTTAGCTTTGTCGGCAGTACTTTTATTTTCTTGTGGAAATGCACAAAAAGGAAAAGAAGAAGGAAGCAAGACAGCGACTGAGACAGCAGCTGCAGATAGCCTTTCTAAGGCGGCAGCACAATTGGGAAAAGTAGAATTTGAAGAGTCTGCATTTGATTTCGGTCAGGTAAAGGAAGGAGCACAGGTAAAACATACCTTTGTGCTGAAAAATTCGGGTGATGCACCTGTTATTATCTCGAAAGTGACTGCTTCATGTGGTTGTACACAACCTGAGTTTTCGAAAAGTCCTATTTTGCCAGGTGGAAAATCGGAAATACATGTTACTTTTAACAGCGAAGGACAGGTTGGTAAACAGCAGAAGATCATAACGATTCAATCGAATGCTTCCAATGGCTTGACAACAGTGCAGTTAAAAGGCGAAGTATTAGCAAAATAACACATTATTAAACGATATAATAGAAGATGAACACAGTATTATTACAAGCAGCGGGTGGCAACATGATGAGTTTTTTACCAATGGTTTTGATTATCGTGGTATTTTATTTCTTCATGATCAGACCGCAGATGAAGAAGCAAAAAGATCACAAAAAATATATTGAAGAACTTGGTGTAAATTCAAAGGTGGTAACTACAGCTGGTATTCACGGCCGTATTGTAGAAGTATCAGACACGACTTTCTTAATCGATGTAGGTTCAGGCGTAAAAATACGTTTTGACAAATCAGCCATTGCTTTAGATGCTTCTAAAGCTGCTAACAACACGGAGAAGAGCGCTTCTTAAACTTTTTTGGGAAAGAAATGAAAGCCAGTTTTCGTAGAAAACTGGCTTTTTTTATTATGTTCCCGTTAAAACGATTATGCTAGGCAACGAGTCTCGAATAGGGTAAAAGTGCGCTGGTATCCCCGATTTTTGATAACACGAAATGATGTTTTGGTGGTAATTTTTATAATTTCGTCTTACGAGATTCAGTCTAAAATGTATCCCTATTCCAATTAGTATAGTGAATATTTTGTATTTCTAGACATCGGAGGTAATTATGGTATCATTAGAATTGAAAGAAGAACGCAGAAAATTAAATCAAACAGCGAAACAGCCTTCTGAAATTGCAAATAAGGAGGATCGGGACTGTTATGAGCCATCCATCCAAATTGGATGAAATTGATGAAGTAAGTGAAAGAAAATATAGAACGTATTTTTATTTTGTTTGCTTTGATGAACCATTTATTAATATTTCTCGGGTTGAAATTAGAAAAGTAACATGCTTTAGATTACTCCACAATAAATGGAATTCGAAAAACCGCCATCTAAGGTATCCCATATTCCGACATAGACATGGAAATCAATGGTTTTTCGCTTTAACCAGTCAAATTGAACTGAACAAGAACCTTCACTTACGCTTGCGATAGAAGTTCTTAAATGGGATTCATTAAATGGGTCCAATAATACCAGATTGATTTTATATACGTTATCACTATATTGATCATCTGCATCCCAGCTCAGGTCGATTACATCATTGTTGATACTGACTTGGCAGTTGGATAATGGGGTAGGCACTCACTGATCCAAATTTACCAATAATAGGTCCATTCGGACCGTTTTGTAAAATTGCCCTAGCTATTCCTCTTTTTTTGTTTATAATGCTTAGTATTTAGCTTATTACCAATTTACTACTATTTTCCTAATTACTTTAGTGGTAATACTATTTTTACAGGGGATTAATAGGGGGTTAACAGGGGATTTACCCCTGTTATACCCCTGTTAACCCCCTGTAATACCCCTGTAAAACCCTAGTTAACATAAAACACAATAATTGCCACATGCAATCGTTTTTGCGAGGTTATTCTCAACTGTTTTTTATTTGTTTCTAAGATTTAAGCCACTGCTGACATTACATTGTCAATCGAGCCTCTAATTTTGTGAAAAAGAATGCTATGAAAAATCTTACACCGTTTGATGGGCAACATTGTGAAACCACGGCGACAGGTACATTACTGAACCATCTTGGCATTGAACTTTCTGAACCGATGCTCTTTGGGTTGGGGCAAGGGCTTAGTTTTATCTATTGGAAAATGAAAACCATGGACTTTCCATTTTTGGGCGGACGAATAAAAACGGATCTTCTGACCCAGCATATCTGCAAAAATCTCGGCCTCGACCTCAGCGTTCATGAAACCTCTTCAAAAACAAAAGCCTGGCAGGCTGTACGACAGCTCTTGGACGAGGGGCAACCTGTGGGATTGAAGCTCGATGCCTATTATCTGGAATATTTTACTAAGCCATTTCATTTTGCGGGGCATTATGTAGCTATGTATGACTATGACGATGATCACGCCTATTTGGTGGATACGAGACAGCAGGGCGGTAGTGTGCAGACGTCTCTTGCAAGTTTAGCTTTAGCGCGGGCAGAGAAAGGGCCTATGTCGTCCAAAAATCTGTATTATACCATAGCAGGCAATAGTGAGAACGTTGACCTGAAACAAGCAGTAATCGCTGCGGTGGTGGCTAATGCAAAGGAATACCTTTCACCGCCCATCAACAATATTTCATATCGAGGAATTTTGAAGACCAGTGAAGAGGTGATTAAGTGGTACAAGACGAGTCAGGCTATTGAAAGCGAATTTAAAATGGCCGCAGATTTTATGGAGAAAGCGGGGACTGGTGGTGCCCTGTTTCGAAATCTCTACCGCGACTTTATCAGGGAAAGTTACGATCTCCTTGGAATAAAACAACTCGAGGTGGTTCATCATGAGTTTGTACAGATTGCATTATTATGGACATCCCTGTCGGAATTGTTTAATCAAATTGCTGAGACGGCCAGTTTCGATGCTGTCCAGCAGGCATCAGCAATTTTCAAAACCCTTGCCACAAAAGAGAAAAATGCAATGGAAATATTGGCGTCTTTGTGATGAAATGCAGATAAGAACGCTAATTTTTGCGCAAATTGATTAAGTTTGTATCATGGCGAATGCAGTTCGAATAAATAAAACCCAACGGCGTAAGATAAATGTCTTCGTGCGTTGTGTTGGAATTTCGTTATTAGCTTGGTTATTGTTTTCAATCTCCAATCAATATACTGTGTCCGTTAAGGCAGCAATTGAATATGTCAATCTTCCCGAAAAACGCGCATTCCACCCGCAACAATCGGATACGGTAAAAGTGAAACTCGAGATGACGGGATGGCAATTTCTGTTTTCCAAAGCTGCTTTGGAAACCCCAAAGGTTCAGGTTGACCTAAGCTCTTTAAAAACTAAAGATTGGATTGTTTTTTCCAATCAATTGGGCTTTATCAACCGGCAGTTTCCACATGAACAACGCGTTGTGTCAGTGAGCCCTGATACCCTGTTTTTTGATTTTTCGAAACAAACGCAGCGTAAGGTGCCTGTCAAACCGCTGTCTAATATAGGCTTTAAGCGTGGTTATGGCTTTATTGCAGATACTAAAATTACCCCAGCCTATGTAACCATTACAGGGCCTTATGAGGATGTTTCGGCCATTGAGTATTGGGAAACCGATACCGTTCGTGGGAAGGAAGTGGAAACTGATGTTCGGACCGTGGCCAACCTGGCGCGTAATCAAAAAGCGAATATCAACGTTTATCCGACTTCGGTCGAGGTGCTAATGCCGGTAGGTGAATTAACGGAGAAAGTGATTGAATTACCCGTGAAAGTTGAAAATGGCCAACGCTATAGCTCTGTTAGGCTTAGTCCAAGCAAAGTGGTCGTGACGGTGTTGATGTCCGTTAAGGATTATAATAACTATACATCGCGCGATTTTGAAGCCGTGGTGGATTTGTCCGATTGGGAGAAAAATGAGGTGCAATACTTGCCTATTTTGCTAACCAAGGTACCCGATTATTGTAAGATAATCAGTGTGGTTCCCCAAAACGTAGACTTTTTTGTACGTAAATAATGCTATTAAATGAAGATTGGAATAACAGGCGGAATTGGATCCGGTAAAACATTTATCTGTCAGCTTTTTAGAGCTTTGGGGGTTCCTGTCTATAATGCGGATGAAGAAGCCAAGAAACTTATGAATACCGATTTACGGATTAAAGAACGCCTGATTGCCGAATTCGGCGAGCAGACCTACAAGGAAGGGAAGTTGGATCGGGCTTTTTTAGCTGAACAGATATTCTCCGACAAAACGAAGCTCGAACGCGTGAATGGCATTGTGCATCCTGTCGTTATTCAGGCAGCTAAGGACTGGGCCGAACAACAAAAATTCCGTTATTCGCTCAAGGAGGCTGCTTTGCTTTTTGAAAGTGGTTCTTACAAGGATCTTGATTATACCATACTGGTAACGGCGCCTTTACCTGTTCGTCTTAAACGTGTTATGGAACGCGATGCTGTTACAGAAGAACAGGTCATGGAGCGCATGAATAAGCAACTCCCCGACGAAGAAAAATTAAAAATGGCAGACTTCGTCATTGTGAATGATGGTACCACACCGCTATTGCCGCAGGTGTGGACGCTACATCAAAAATTTCTAAAATAAGCGTATGTCTACAATATTGCCTGACTTCTTAGTCAGAAAGCCAGAGGGCTACTACTGCCGTTATGGCGATTTTTTTATCGATGCCAGCAATCCCGTCTTGCACAATGTGGTGTCTCATGCCCATGGAGATCACGCCAGTTCGGGACACGACTATGTGTATGCCACACAGGCGACCTCCTTGTTTATGACCTATCGTTATAAACAAAACCGCAAAGATTCTTATCAGGTCAAATTGTTCAATAGCCCCTTTAAAATAGGCGCGGTCGAAATCACATTTTTACCAGCAGGTCATATATTGGGTTCGGCACAAATACTCATGGAATACCGGGGAGTGCGCTACCTATACACGGGCGATTACAAATTGCAAGCTGATGAGACTTGCGAGCCGATCGAAGTGCAGCAAGCCGATGTCCTTATTACAGAAAGCACATTTGCAAATCCGGATATTATACACCCAGATCCTGCGGAGGAGATAAAAAAACTCGACGGACATGCCAGCAATATCTTATTAGGTACTTATGTGTTGGGCAAGGCGCAGCGGATAACCGATTTGATCAACAGGTACTGTCCGGAGCGAAAAGTGCTTGTGCATAGTGGTATATTGCCGTATCATCGTCTTTATGACCAGCATGGGCTGAAGAAATTAGACTATGAACCCTACAACAGAAAAGAAATGAAACAGGGCGAACAGAATAAAGTTTATCTGGTACCGCCGATGACTTTTAATAGTTATTTTAGGGCAACCAAAGTATTGCGTGCATTTGCCTCAGGCTGGAAACGTTTACAGGCACAGAATGATATCGAATTGTATATTTCAGATCATGTGGACTGGAATGATATTCTTCACTACATTAAGATGGTAAATCCCCAGGAAGTTTGGACACTACATGGTGACGGGACCATTTTAAAAAGTTTTTTTAACGAAAAATTGATCGTGCGTGATGTGCTTTCTGCATAAGCAGGCTGTGTCGAAAAATTTTCAATCGGGAACGTAAATTTCTATTTCATATTGACAACTTTGTCAACAATATAAACCGTGTTTCCACGCCAGGGAAGAACGCCATGATATTCTTTGTAGCGCAGATCGAAGTACTTTCCACTATTGAGCTCCAATTGACGGAATATAGAATCATCTTCGATTGAAAATTCAAATTGATTGCTAGCGATACCGCCCGTTTTTATGCTCCCAAAGCCCTCCTGGATGAGTTTACCTTCGTATGTCTTGAAAATATTACCCTTTTTTACAGCATAATTAAGATAACCAGATTTTACGCCTTCACCGAATACATAGTAATACTTCCAGTAAACATAGGAGCCGCCCCCCACAAGAAGTAAAAGGATCAGCATGAGTAAAAACTTCTTAAATCCGGATTTTTTTGTTTTTTGTTCTGGCAAATTTTCCATAATACATTAAATATTTAAGTCCTTTTGTAAGCATGTGCGAGACTATCAGGACTGGATGCTTTTTCGCCTAACCTATAGTTTCACCTAAAGATAAAAAATTAACAGCATAATAACGAATGGTTTAGATGTAGCCTAGAAGGTTGCCGAGCGTGATTGGAGTAAGAGGCTCCCGAGCGTACCGTTTGCGGGCTTTGCTGTAGTTGCTAATTCTATTAGTTATTTTTCGGTTTTCTTAGTCTGTAATGCTAATTTTTGTAAATTTGGATCATGGATCCCGAACAGGTACATCGCAAGATTATTCATTTGGATATGGATGCCTTTTATGCATCTGTAGATCAGCGTGATTTTCCCGAATATCGGGGGAAAGCGATTGCAGTAGGTGGTTCTCCGGATGGGAGAGGAGTAGTTGCGACGGCCAGTTATGAAGCACGAAAATTTGGCGTCAGATCTGCGATGAGCTCCCGAAAGGCTCTTCAGTTGTGTCCTCATATTATCTTTACCCATCCGCGCTTTGATGTGTATCGGCAGGTTTCATATCAAATTCGGGAGATTTTTCTCCGTTATACGGACTTGATCGAACCGCTCTCGCTCGACGAAGCTTTTTTGGATGTAACGGTAGACAAACAGGGTATTGGTTCGGCTATTGATATTGCCAAAGCCATTAAGGAGGCGATCAAAGAAGAATTGAATCTAACGGTCTCGGCTGGGGTTTCCGTCAATAAATTTGTCGCAAAGATTGCTTCGGATATGGACAAACCCAATGGTTTAACATTTATAGGTCCTTCCAAAATTGTCAAGTTTATGGAGTCATTGCCCGTGGATAAGTTTTTTGGGGTAGGTAAGGTGACGGCAAAAAAAATGCATGAACTGGGACTGTTTACTGGGCTTGATTTAAAAAAACAGCGCGAAGAGGATTTGGTGCGCTGGTTTGGCAAGACCGGGCATTTTTTTTATCGCATCGTACGTGGAATTGATGACCGCCCTGTTGTTCCGAATCGCAGCAGCAAATCAGTGGGTATTGAGGATACTTTTGGCGAAGATGTAGAAGCATTTGAAGAATTAAATACCATTTTGCAACGGCTCTGCAAACAGTTGTGGACACGTATCGGGAAAAAGGAAATCTCCGGGCGAACCCTAACTTTAAAAATTAAGTATGCCGATTTTGTGCAGTTGACACGAAGTATAACCTTAGAAAATAGTTTTGATTCGGAAGACAAAATTTACGCCACCGCTCATAGTTTGTTGAGTAAGGTTGAACTGGTGAACAAAGTGAGGTTGTTGGGTGTTTCGATATCAAATTTTGTGGAAGAAGCCGATTTTCCAAAGGAAGGCATACAGCTTTCGCTGTTCGAGCATCGTCCTTAGCAAGGAATTGAGCGGCTTGATCAAATCTCTGCTAAACCGTGTGATATGCGAGATCTGAATTAAGCTTGTTACAGGCAAAATCGTCGTTATTTGTCACAATTCTTTATCTTAGCCAAAATAATTAATAAACATATCCAAAAATTAATGAATACGGTATCAAGAGTACTCTTAGGTGCGTCTATCGTTTTTTTTGTGCACGAGGTTGGTTTCGCACAAAAGAAATTGGATTTTGCACAGTCCTGGGGGCAAAAGTCATCGTTGACAGTTCGTACCAATCAGTATCCTGGCTGGGCAGACGGGACAACTTATCTGGAAAATGATGTAAATGATGGTCGTTTATATCAGGTTAACATTAAATCAGGTCAAAGAAGCATTTATACAGTTCCCGCTAAAGAAGGGACGGTTGTTTATGTCGAGAACAATGATATCTTCCTGAAAGGTACCGATGGTGTAGCAAAGAAGCTAACCAACTCTCCTGATGTTGCTGAACAGAATCCGACCCTTTCGCCGGATGGTAGATATGTTGCCTTTACGCGTAAAAGCAATCTGTATAGCGTGGAGGTTGCTTCAGGAAAAGAAATGCAGTATACAAATGACGGTACCGATGTGATTTACAATGGTTGGTCATCCTGGGTATATTACGAGGAAATTCTTGGGCGTCCGACAAAATACAAAGCGTTCTGGTGGTCTCCGGACAGCCGTAAGATCGCTTTTATGCGTTTCGATGATACCAAGGTTCCCATGTTTCCGATTTATTCATCCAAAGGCCAACACGGCTATCTGGAAGAAACAAGATACCCTAAAGCCGGTGACCCAAATCCGGAAGTTAAAGTTGGTATAGTTCATCTCGATGGAGGCAAAGTCACCTGGGCTGATTTCAATGAAAAAGATGACCAGTATTTTGGTCAGCCTTATTGGGCTTTTGATAGTAAAAACGTAATGGTGCAGTGGATGAACCGGGATCAGAACAATTTAAAGTTCTATCAGGTAGATCCAAATTCTGGTGCAAAAAAAGAAATCTACGACGAGCGGCAGGCTTCCTGGATCAATTTGGATCACGATGAGCGTATCACGTATCTGGCGGACAACAAATATTATATTTTAAAATCGGATAAGACGGGCTGGGCCCATTACTACCTCTATAAATTGGATGGAACCTTGGTCAATCCAATTACATCCGGCGAATGGCAGGTGACCGAATTAAAACGTATTGATGAAAAAAACAAGGTGATCTATTTTACTGCACGTAAAGAAAACTCAGCTCGTTTTGATCTGTACCGCGTGGATTACTCGGGTAAAAACTTAAAACGTCTGACGTTCGGTGAATACTCGCACGATGTCAATGTATCGCCTGATGGCAAATATTTTATTACCAAATACTCCAATGTGAGCACACCGGATCGATTTGCATTGTTGGATAATCAAGGTAAAGTCGTACGTCAGCTAGCGGATAGCAAAGCTGCCGATTTTGCTTCGTATACGTACGGTAAAACCGAATACTTACATCTGAAATCAGACGACGGGCTGTTCGATCTTCCGCTCACCATCACGTATCCGACAAATTTTGATCAAACAAAAGTTTACCCCGTTGTTTTCAGTATCTATGGTGGGCCCGATGCAGGAACGGTAAAAGATACCTGGAAAGGAACCGCCAATCAGTATTGGGCCAATGAGGGCATTATTCAGGTGTCCGCAGATCACCGGGCATCCGGTCATTTTGGTAAACAAGGCGTTGCTTATATGCACCGCAATCTTGGTCACTGGGAGATCATTGATTATTCAACAATTGTCAAATGGTTAAAATCGCAACCTTGGGTCGCTAAAAACAAGGTGCTTATCACCGGCCATAGCTACGGCGGGTATATGACTTGTTTAGCGATGACGAAGGCCGCAGATGTATTTGATTTTGGTATTGCTGGTGCACCGGTTACCTCATGGGATCTGTATGATAGCCATTATACCGAAAGGTGGATGGATACGCCGCAGGATAATCCGGAAGGCTATAAAGCCGGTTCTGTGTTAACCTATGCCAATAATTATAAAGGCGTGTTGCGCATTATGCATGGCGATATGGATGACAATGTTCATTTGCAGAATACAACCCAACTTGTCGATAAATTAACTGATCGAACTGTCCCTTTTGAATTGATGATCTATCCGGGAAGCCGTCATGGATTTGATCGTTCGAAAAGTAAATATGATTTTAATGAGCGTGCGCGTTTCTACTACCAATACTTGTTGGAGAGACCGCTTCCCAAAGAATTTAAATAGGAAGAGTTAAGGTCAAAATAGAAAATCCTTTATCCGTCTGGATAAGGGATTTTCTATTTTTTGCCTGTTTTCATCTATCTGGGATCACAGATTTTCCTTTACCTCTCTTTTTATGTTAAATATGACAAAAAAAGTGATTTTTCTGGGTGTGTAAATTGTTGAAAATTAAAAAATATGGCATCTTTGTAGAAGTTTATTCAAAGAAAAAATGATTCAATTCCTAAAGGAAAGTACTTTTGCCGTTAACGAGGTTTTTAATAAGTCATTGGAGTTGCTGAAAAGGCATTATTTTTCAGTGGCCGGGCTTTGTTTTTTGCTGTTTGTGACCTCCGGTCTTTCCAATTATCTTGCAACTACCATCAGCGACTTCAATGTGGTATTGAGTGGTTTTATGGCTTTCTTTTTCATGGTGATGTATTTTGGATTGAACATGACTTTGTTTAAATATATTTTAAGTCTGATTGATGGTAACCAAGAAAAGAAGCTTGTCCAATGTATTCCGAGTACGAAAGAGCTTGTGTACTTTTTTGGCGCTATGTTGAGTATCATGGTGCTTTCTATAGCACTTCTGATGCTATTGGGCGCCATCTCTTTACCATTCCTTTACCTATTTGAAAACGGTGACAATCGAATGGAGCTAATGAGCAACTTTACGATGTTTGTTGTTTTTGTGGCGGCCATATTGACGTTCATCCTGATTATCCGAGTGGCATTTTATCCATTTTTTATTATTGATAAACATGCGGGGACATTGCGGTCATTGCGCTTCAGTTTTGCGCTTACAAAAGGCAATGTATTCAAACTATTACTGATTTTGGCGGTATTTGCTTTTTTTCAGTTACTACAGATGTATTTTAATTATTTAGAATATTACATAATTTTTATTATTTTGAACCTCGTGAGTTCTTTCTTAGTGGTGCCTCTGGCCAGTGTGGTTGTTTCGGTCGCTTACCGATCCATGATGGCGGATTATCATGGGGGAGAGGACCCAAAGATTTTAAATAATATATTTTAATTAATAGCAGAGGTTTTGAGTAAAAAAGGAATTGCCATTTTAGGGGCAACGGGAAGTATAGGCACACAAGCCTTGGATGTGATAAGAGCCTTTCCTAATACGTTTGAAGCAATCGTTCTGACTTGCGGTAGCAATGCCACACTGTTGGTTCAGCAGGCCTTGGAGTTTAAGCCCAAAGCAGTTGTCGTAACAGATCCCCAGCAATATAATCAGGTACAGGATGCTTTAAAAGGACATGATATCGCTGTCCTTTTGGGTGAAGCCGGGCTGGTTGAAGTGGTGCAATTGGAAGAAGTCGATATCGTTCTGAATGCGATTGTTGGATCTGCGGGATTAAAACCTACTGTTAAAGCGATTCAATCCAAAAAAGATATTGCGCTGGCCAATAAAGAGACGCTGGTTGTCGCCGGTGAGCTAATTATGGCCTTAGTCAAAGAATATGGTGTACGCATGCTTCCTGTGGATTCAGAACATTCAGCGATCTTTCAGTGTTTGACCGGTGAGGATCATAATCCAATTGAGAAAATATATGTGACTGCCTCCGGTGGACCTTTTCGTGGTAAAAAACGCGCCGATCTGCTACAAGTCACCAAAGCTGAAGCCTTGAAACATCCCAATTGGTCGATGGGTGCCAAAATTACGATTGACTCGGCATCCCTGATGAATAAAGGTTTGGAAGTCATTGAAGCGAAATGGCTTTTCAACCTCTCCATAAATCAGGTCGATGTAATCGTCCATCCCCAATCCATTGTACATTCGCTGGTTCAGTTTCAGGATGGTTCCATGAAAGCCCAAATGGGGGTTCCTGACATGAAGTTGCCGATCCAGTATGCGCTGACCTACCCGGCACGTTTCGAAAACAATTTTGAACGTTTTAATTTTATGGACTATCCAACGCTCAGTTTTGAAAAAGCAGATATGGAAACTTTTCGGAATTTGGCATTGGCCTATGAGAGCCTCCGTGCCGGTGGAAATAGAAGCTGTATATTAAATGCAGCCAATGAAGTAGTTGTGGATGCCTTCTTGAAAGACCAAGTTGGTTTTTTGGAGATGAGTGATATCATTGAACAGACGTTAGATCAAGTAGAATTCATTGCCACACCGACGCTGGAGGATTATCTGGAGACGGATCGTGTGGCAAGATTAATAACACAGGAAATAATCAAAGATTAAATTTTAGAAAGCATACATGGGTGTTTTAATTATGGTCGGACAAGTGATTTTAGGCTTGTCAATTTTAATTGTTCTACATGAGTTAGGACATTTCTTAGCAGCACGTGCATTTGGTATCAAGGTAGAAAAGTTTTATCTGTTCTTTGATGCTTGGGGAGTGAAATTATTTAAATTCAATTATAAGGGCTGTGAATATGGTATTGGCTGGTTGCCGCTGGGTGGCTATGTGAAAATTGCCGGCATGATCGATGAATCGATGGATACGGAGCAATTGAAAGGTGAACCACAACCTTGGGAATTTAGATCTAAACCTGCCTGGCAACGTTTAATCGTCATGTTAGGTGGTATTATTGTCAATATTGTCGTCGGTGTTGTTGTTTTTTGGATGCTGACTTTTAAAATGGGCAATACAGACATCAAAATGGATCAGCTGGTAAACGGTATTGTGCCCGGGTCCATTGGTGAATCTATTGGTTTGAAAGCTGGGGATAAGGTGATTTCAATAGACGGTCACCGTATCGAAAATTACTCCGAGCTGATCAGTTCTAAGGTATTAATGGGCGGAGTCACGCTTGCCGTTGAACGCGCTGGTGCGATAACAGATATCAAAGTGCCAGCAGATTTACTGAACACGCTTTCCGACAAAAAAGGCGAGAAGTTTATTGAGCCACGTGTTAAAACGACCAGTGTTGCTGAAGTAGCTCCCGGTTCGGTGGCAAGTAAAATGGGGTTTGTGAAAGGCGATAGCATTATTGCTGTGAACGAGACACTGGTTCCTTTCTTCGATCAATTTAAGGCGCAAATAAAAGCGAACAGCAATAAAACGGTTGCGATTAAAGTTTTACGCAAAGGGGCCGAAGTTTCCTTGCAAGGAATTGTTCCTGCAGATGCCATGCTGGGAATAGGGATCAATCGTGATTATTCCATCAAATCGTTTACAACGCAATATACCTTGATGGAGGCGTTTCCGATCGGTGCAAAGAAAGCGTTTACAGTGATTACCGATAACGCCAAGGGATTTGGTAAAATTTTCAAAGGCGAAGTGCGTGCTGATAAAGCATTATCTGGCCCTATTGGCATTGCAACCTTGTTCGGCACGGAAGTGGACTGGATCCGTTTTTGGTCCTTAGTAGGGATGTTGTCTATGGCATTGGCCTTTATGAACTTATTGCCTATTCCAGCTTTGGATGGCGGTCACGTGTTGTTCTTGTTGGTTGAGATGATTCAAGGCAAGCCATTGAGTGAAAAATTCCTGGAAAAAGCACAAATGGTCGGTTTCTTCATTCTTTTGGCCTTAATGGTCTTTATATTCGGAAACGATATCTTTAAGTTATTTAAATAAGTCAAACGGTCGCCGGAAAATGCTGACGGTGACAATTTCTAAAAAAAAGCTAAAAGCCAACGATGGTCGGAATTTCTTCCGACCATTTTTTGTGATATGACTGTGCTAGCAGGAAAAGGTCTTTACATTTGATTTGTAACATTTATCTATGCAATAGCCCTGCATTCACTTCAATATGCTTTTTCCAGCATTCAGGATGAAGGTCTTTCCAACAATAAATGATTATTTATATTGCATTTAAAAAACTATTTATCTAAGTTTGACCATGGATGGAAGAAATAGAGCAGATGTAAAGCCAGGTATGTTGGTGAATATAATCTTAAAAAAGGACCAGCGTACGGGAAATCTAACAGAAGGCATTGTGAAGGACCTGCTAACATCATCCTCTTATCATTCGAGGGGGATTAAAGTCAGGTTGACGGACGGTCAGGTCGGAAGAGTGGCCGAAATTATTGAAGATGATTTTTAGGAGATATTCAACGGGTCTTCGTTTCTCTTTACCAAGTCTTTTCTAACGCTTTTGACGCGAAAAGATTGCTACCTATGATGTTCTTATTGTATAAATCAAACTAAAAGTTTGTTGGATTGTTAATATTGGACATTTTGAAATAAAATTTGTATAATAACATAATTATTGCTAACTTTTTTCTGTATTTTTTATTTTATTACATATTTATATAATATTGTTTTTATAATTACTAAATGACAGCTTATTCAAATGGATACCAAAGATAGATGTACGATTGTCTACGCAGATGATGCGATGATTCATCATGTGTTGATGCGAGCGATGGCTCAATCACATTTATTGGATTTGGTTTATTGTGCATCCAATGGGAGGGAGTTGATCGACTACCTCCATGAAAACGAGCATGAGCTTCCTGAGATATGTATATTAGACCTGCATATGCCTGTATTAAACGGAATAGAAACAGCAAAAATTGTGAGAGAAAGATTTCCCTCGATCAGAATATTTGGGTTGACATCAAGTAGTGATGAAAATGAGCGCATGGAATTGCGAGACGCTGGGGCAGAAGAGATCTTTTCGAAAGAGCAGATGCCTTTATTAATGAAACAACTTGCGCCCAGCCTATAGAACGTATAAATAAAGAAGAAGCCTAACAGATGTTAGGCTTCTTCTTTTGCTTCTAGGGCATCCTTGAATTTCAGCAGTCTAATCCAAGATGGACATTTGCTTAAATCTTTTTTCCATAAGCTCACATGGATGAAGCTTGTGCTCAAGAAACGCTGTACGTCGAAAACTTGCATATCTTGCTGTATTTCCAGCGTTTCAGGCAAGTCTTTGGATTGAAAATAGTGTTGTAATTCTTCTGGAGTCATACCACAAAAATAAAGTTTTAAATCCTTATCTCCAACCTCCACCGAGCGCACGATACAGATCTACAAAGGCATCTAAATGCTGTTGTCGCAATTCGACGAGATCCAGGTCGCTGTTTAGGGCATTACTTTGCGCTGTAATAACCTCTAAATAGGTGGCAAACCCACTTTTAAAGAGTAAACCTGCATTTTTAACCGCCAGGTGCGCATTTTCGACCCTTTCTTTAGCCAGAGCTAATTGTTCACGTTGCTTATCCACGGTGACCACGGCATTAGAGACTTCGGCGACAGCCTCGACGACTTTTTGTTGCAGTTGGATTTCGGCTTTATCACGTTCCAATTTGGCTACCTCATACTGTGTTTTCAATGTCCTGTTTTTGAAAATAGGCGTTGTTAAATTGCCTGTTATTCCGCCGAGCAATGCGCCGGGGATATTGAACCAATTTTTAGGGAGCATACTATTTACACCCAATACGCCGCCCACGGTCAATGACGGATAACGCATAGCCTGTTGGATATTTGCATTCGCATTGGCTGCCATCAGTTGAAATTCCGATGACCGGATATCAGGTCTATTACGCAGGATCTCGATCGGAGAGCCCAGGGAGATGTCTTTGCTCTCCGCGAAGAGATGCTCGTAAGAAGTTCCTCTTTTGATGCTGTCGGGTAATTTTCCCGTCAGTGTCTGCAGCGCATTTTCCTGGATGACAATCTCCTTTTCGATCTCGGGAACGAGGGAGGCTGCCAATAGGCGTTGGGATTGCGTTTGTTGGATCGCCAAGGCCGTGATTTCACCGGCTTCATATTGGAGCTTGATCATGCGGAGGGTGCTATCGTTTAATTGGACGTTCCGTTTGGCAACTTCAATTTTGGCATCGAGCATCAAGAGATTGAAATACCCTTTTGCCACGGCTGTGATGATCGAGGTCTGTATGGCATTTTTTGCCTCTTGTGTGTCCAAATACTCAGCTAAGAGTTGCTCTTGTTTGCTTCCTATTTTCTTCCAGATATCGACTTCCCAGCTAAAGTTAATATCGGAGCCAAACATAGACTGATAGACGAACATATTTTGAGGAGCTTGTTCACCCTTGTGATCGTAGTATTTGCTGAGTGGGCCGCTGCCAAAGTCCTTCGATCGCCAAGTACGGTTTCCATTGGCAATTGTCGCATTTACACTGGGCAGATAATTGGCTTTGTTCTGCGCTAATACCCTGTTTGAAATTTGAAGGTTGAGTAAAGCGGTCTTCATTTCAAAATTATTGACCAGGGCCGAATCAATCAATAGTTTTAATGTGGGATCGTGAAAGAAGGATTTCCAATGGATAAGGCCCATGCTGGAAGTATCCCCAAAGTAATCCAATGTATCGCCACGAAAGTTTTCCGGAAGTTTGAACTTGGGCTGCACATAATCTTTGCCGATCTTACAAGCATTCATCAGGCCTAAGAGCCCCACGATGATAGCTATCCCCGAAAGGTATTTTTTTATATTTTTCATTATTCTTCCTCTTCTTTAGCTAGTTTATCATGTATTTTTTCATCCAAATTTTTGAATACGACAAAGAGTACAGGGATGATAAAGATGCCGAATGCTACACCAAACAGCATGCCGCCGGCGGCGCTGAAACTGATCGAATGGTTACCGATCGCCGAAGGGCCGACCGTCCACATCAAGGGTACCAGTCCTGCAACAAAAGCGAGGCTGGTCATCAAGATTGGCCTTAACCTAAGTTTTGAACCGCTAATGGCTGCTTCGACAATGCTCTTACCGTTTTTGCGCTCCTGGACAGCGAACTCCACGATCAGAATCGCATTTTTGGCCAAGAGGCCAATGAGCATAATGAGTCCGACTTGCACATAAATATTGTTTTGAAGTCCCACAAGGTTGATCACGGCAAAAACGCCGATCAGGCCGACTGGTATGGACAATAGTACTGCCCAAGGGAGGATATAGCTTTCGTATTGGGCCGAAAGCAGGAAGTAGACGAATAGGATACTAAGCGCAAAAATCAAGATCGTCTGTGAACCGGACTGACTTTCTTCATAGCTCATGCCCGTCCATTCAAAACCGTAATTACCCGGAAGTTTATTGTCGGCCAATTTTTGGATAGCCTGCATGGCATCATCGGTACTATAGCCTTCCGCAGGTGTAATATTAACCGCTATCGCGTTGTACAGATTGTAGCGTGTAATAGTTTCCGGACCCACCGTCTTTTCTAAAGTTAATATGGTGTTAATAGGAACCATTTCGCCTTTACTATTCCGCACAAAAATAGAATTGAAGGATTCGGGATCCTTCCGGAAGTCGAAATCCGATTGGACATAAACGCGGTATTGGCGACCAAACCGGTTAAAATCACTTGCCTGTACACGTGCAAAATAAGACCGTATTGTGGACATAAGATCTTTGATTTCGACGCCCAGCGATTTTGCCTTTACGGCATCGATATTTACTTCATATTGAGGGAAGTTTGATTTAAAGCTTGTGTAGGCGCTGCGAATTTCAGGCAGCGTATTAAGCTGGTTGATAAAGGTATCTGCAATGGTGTTGAAATCCCGAATGTCACCACCCATCCGATCCTGAAGAACCATTTCAATGCCCGCAAAGTCTCCAAAACCCTGTACGGTAGGTCGGGGGAACACCGTAAACGTTGCTTCATTGATCTGGGACAGATCATGCCTGATGGTATCCATAAACGCATTAATGTTTTTGATGTGCTCGCGTTTGGCATGTGGTTTTAAGGTAATATAACCCGCAGCGAAGGCCGGGCTGGAGCTTCCGTCCAAGGCATTAAAACCAGAGACTGTTGTCATGCCATTGATATCCTTTCTTTTCTTTAAAATACTATCGGCACGATGAAGGACCTCAGTTGTCCGGCTCAATGAAGCGCCGGGAGGGAGGGCAATGTTATATGTAATAAAGCCATCATCTTCGGTCGGAATAAAACTTTTAGGTGTTTTAATCATAAACACGATGCCAAGTGCTGTAATTAAAATTAAGCCTGCCCAGGCTATTTTTTTATTCTTGATCAGTATTTCTACAAGAGCGACATAACGGGCGGTCAGCCGATCAAAAGATGTATTGAATGCTTTAAAGAAACGATCTTTAAATTGATTGATTTTGCTGCTTTTTGGATTGGTATCATGCTGTGGGGCTTTCAGGAGTAGCGCACATAAGGCTGGACTTAAAGTCAAGGCATTGAGAGCTGAAATCAGAATCGCTGTTGCCAAGGTATAGGCAAATTGTCGATAGAAAATACCTGCTGGCCCTTCCATAAATCCTACAGGCAAAAATACAGCAGCCATGACCATGGTTATTGACAGGATAGCTCCCGTAATCTCGGACATCGTTGACAATGTCGCGGCCCTGGGTTTCATTCCTGTACTGTGCATTTTTTCATGGATAGCTTCGACGACGACAATGGCGTCATCCACCACGATTCCAATCGCCAGTACCAGAGCAAACATCGTGAGGACATTGAGCGAAAATCCAAAAAGCTGTAGAAAAAAGAAGGTTCCCACCAAGGAAACAGGGATTGCAATTGCCGGAATCAGGGTGGATCTAAAATCTTGCAGAAAGATAAAGACAATAATAAATACTAGGATAAAGGCCTCAAAAAGGGTGTGCTCCACTTGGTTAATCGATTCGTCGATCTGATCACGTACAGAATAGGTCACCTCATAGTGTAGGCCTTTTGGAAATGTTTTTGATTGTTCTTCAAGAACCTTTCTGACGGCAATGTCGATATCATGGGCATTGGAACCACTGGTCTGAGTTAAGTTGAGTGTAAGACCGGGATGCCCATTTACCTTGTTGTCGCTGCTTAAATTTGTAGCACCGAATTCTACCCGGGCTACATCTTTTAAATAGAGCACTGAACCGTCGGTGTTGGTTTTGATCACAATACTCTGGAATTCCTCCGGTGTGGTGAAACGCCCTTTATGACGGATCACTGTTTCGAAAGCTTCATCCGAGGTTTCTCCAAATTTACCGGGGGCAATCTCAAAGTTTTGATCTTTTATAGCATTCATAACATCTTGTGGAACGAGGTTATAAAGGGCTAGCTTTTCGGGATTTAACCAAAGGCGCATGGCATAATCTCTGGCCCCCAAACGGGAGACCTGAGCTACGCCATCGACACGCAGTAAAGGACGCATGAGGTTGATCTGTGCATAGGCTTGCAGAAAGGTTTCGTCGTAGGCACTATCCTGATGATCGGAGTAGAGATTAATGGTCATGATCACACCGGTTTGCCGTGGCATGACAGTGATGCCGGCTTCGTTGACTTCGGCGGGAATGGAGCTGATCGCTTTGGAAATACGTGTTTGTACGTTGACAGAGGCAATATCAGGATTGGTACCTGTCTTAAAGTACACCGACACACTTCCTGATCCTGAATTGGAGGCAGACGACTTGATATAGGTCATATCCTCCACACCATTGATGGCTTCTTCGATAGGTAGTAAAACGCTTTTTGCTACGGTTTCGGCATTAGCTCCCGGATAACTTAGTGAAACAAGCACACTGGGTGGAGCAATTTCTGGAAAGCGCGAGACAGGCAGGAGTTTTAGCCCCACTAAGCCTAAGATAACCAGGATAATGGAAACCACCGTGGCTAATACAGGCCTATTTATAAATGTTTTTAGCATATACATAGAATTTAAAACACGCTACTTTTGGCGCACAGCATGCCTGGCACCGGGTAGTATGCAAAAATGATCGATAATTATTTCTGTAAAATCGGAGTTACTGGAGAACCGTCGGTCAATTTGTCAAATCCACTGGTAATAACGCGATCGTTTTCCTTGAGGCCTGAATAGACGATATAGTTATTTTTACTTTTTCCCGAAAGCTGGATATTTCGTTTTTGCGCCTTATTGTTTTGGTCCAGTATATAGACAAAGGTTTTATCCTGCAATTCATTGACGGCAATCTGCGGGATTTGAAGAACATCTTTTTTTACTTCGGCAATCTTAAGGGTGCCGCTGCTTCCGGATCGAAGAATATTGTCGTGGTTTTGAAATGTCGCACGCAAGGAGATTGCTCCCGTTGTCCGGTTAATCTGGCCGTTGACGGCATCAACCACACCTTTTTTTGCATATTCTTCGCCATCCGCGAGCACCAAAGTCACTTCTGGAAAGATAAGCTTTTGATTCTGGTTATACTTTTTTCCTTCGATACTATCTTTTTTGGCCTGTGCCTTGGAAAAATAAAGAAAATCTGATTCATTCATGGAGAAATACACATACACTTCCTGGATGTCCGAAAGATAGGTGAGGGGCTCTTTATCGCCCTTTGATACCAAGTTTCCGATACGCTTTGGGATGCGGCCAATATAACCGCTTACGGGAGCCGTAATAACTGTAAAGTCTTTACTGATCTGCGCCGAACGTACGGCTGCGATGGCCTGGTCCAGCGTTGCTTTGGCGACTTGATAATCTGATTTTGCCGAAGCCAGCCTGACGTCCGAAATGACTTCGTTTTGAACCAGTGGTTTCAAGCGGTCGACTTCAAGCTGCGCATTTTTTAGTTTGGCCTTGGCAACCTGCTCCGTAGCGACCATATTATTGAGATTTTCCTGATAAGTAGAAGGGTCTACCTTGAATAGCTTTTGGCCTTTTTGAACAAAAGAACCCTCATCGACATAAATTTCCTGAAGCAGTCCTTCAACCTGCGGGCGCACTTCTACGTTGACTTTACCTTCTATGGTTCCTAAATAGTCCTTGATGGTGGTTGCATCTGATTTAGTGACCGTATAGACTGGCAAGGCTACATTTTTTTCATTGGTTTTATTTTCTTTTGAAGAACTTGAAGAACAACTTACCTGCGTGGCTAAGGCTGAACAAATCAATACGGATACTTTAAAAATAGATAATGTTTTTTTCTTCACAATGCTTGATTAATTTTTACGATATATGTGTTGAGTAATATGAATATTACAATATAAACGACAAATCGTTTAATTATTGTGAAGATTAACATTTGTTAACATCCCGATTAATAGTTAATCGCTGTTCAATTATTAATCAAAAATAATGTTTAATAGTTGTAATTACCTGTGAGAGAATTGCTTATCGCGTAGGGATACATCATATTTTCGCTGTAAAGGAAAATATGATGTGTTTTTTAGGGTGTTTAGAATTTAAGGTGCTTCACGGTCAATCCGTTATTGATAAGCTGTTTTAAGGCATCAATACCTATACTGATATGTGCCTCTACATATTTTGCGGTAACAGTGACGTCACTGACTGAGGTTTTAACACCTTCTGGAATCATCGGCTGGTCTGAAACCAACAACAATGCGCCTGTTGGGATTTTATTAGCAAATCCAACGCTGAATATCGTTGCTGTTTCCATATCCACGCACATGGCACGGATTGATTTCAAATACTTTTTGAAAGCTTTGTCATGTTCCCAGACGCGTCTATTGGTGGTGTATACCGTTCCGGTCCAGTAATCCCGTTGGTGGTCCCGAATTGTGGTGGATATAGCCTTTTGCATGGCGAAGGCTGGTAATGAAGGTACTTCGGGTGGAAAGTAGTCGTTGGATGTTCCCTCACCGCGGATAGCGGCAATTGGTAGAATTAATTCGCCAACAGGAATCTTCTTCTTAATCCCACCGGTTTTTCCCAAAAACAGCACTGCTTTAGGAGCAATAGCTGCCAAAAGATCCATAATAGTGGCAGCCATAGGACTTCCCATGCCAAAATTGATAATGGTGATTCCTCCGGCCGTTACAGATTGCATGGGTTTATCTTCGCCATAGATGGGCGCATTATCATGCATTTCAGAAAAAAGGTGGATATATTTTGAAAAGTTCGTTAAAAGGATATATTCTCCAAACTCTTCCAAAGGTCTTCCCGTATAACGGGGAAGCCAGTTGTTCACGATTTCTTCTTTGGTTTTTAAACCGGGTGTGATCGGACTATTTACGGTATTCTTTGCACTTTTCTTTGTTGTCATAGTCATTAAATTTAATTTCTTGAATCTCTTATCTTCCTGTCAACATTCCGTTATGGCTATGTTATTATTGTAATATAAGATTTTTAATTCTTTTAAAAAAAAATCCCGTTCAGCGAACGGGATTTTTTTTAAGCGACTTTAAGCTTTTTCAAATCGGACTTTTCGAATTTTTTCTTCGCATAGTCCAAGGTGATTTCCAATGCTTTCTGTCCGGTTTGCTCTTTTGTTGACGGAATCTCAAACATGGCATCCAGCATAATGGCTTCGCAGATGCTGCGCAGGCCTCGGGCCCCCAGTTTGAATTCGTCAGCTTTGTCTACAATAAAGGTATATACTTCCGGATCAAATTTTAAGTCGATACCTTCGTATTCAAACAATTTCTTATATTGTTTTACCAACGCATTTTTTGGTTCAGTCAATATGCTCAGTAATGTTTCCTTATCCAATGGATTGAGGTAAGTCAATACTGGAAGACGGCCAATCAATTCGGGGATTAAACCAAAGTTCTTTAAGTCCTGAGGTGTAATATACTTGTACAGATTGTTCAAGTCAATTTCCTCTTCGTCTTCGTTCATTTTATAACCTACTGTTTGCGTACGCAAACGGTTTGCAATTTTCTTTTGAATACCGTCAAATGCACCACCACAGATAAATAGAATATTACTTGTATTGACTGCGATCATTTTTTGATCGGGGTGTTTACGGCCGCCTTGTGGTGGAACGTTTACAACTGTACCTTCGAGAATCTTCAATAACGCCTGCTGCACACCTTCACCTGATACATCTCTGGTAATGGAAGGATTGTCGCTTTTACGTGCGATTTTGTCAATCTCATCGATATAGATGATACCACGTTCGGCCGAAGCAACATCATAATCTGCTGCTTGCA
This sequence comes from Sphingobacterium multivorum, assembly GCF_039511225.1. Lineage (NCBI taxonomy): Bacteria > Pseudomonadati > Bacteroidota > Sphingobacteriia > Sphingobacteriales > Sphingobacteriaceae > Sphingobacterium > Sphingobacterium multivorum. The sequence goes on along the minus strand of NZ_CP154261.1, from coordinate 3,716,149 downwards.
GTAAACGCGTCAATATACTTTCGACGTCTTCCCCTACATAACCTGCTTCTGTTAATACCGTTGCATCCACAATACAGAAAGGTACATTGAGTATCTTGGCGACAGTTTTTGCCAGCAAGGTCTTACCAGTACCTGTTTCACCTACGATAATCAAATTGGATTTTTCGATTTCAATCTCATCTTTATCCACTTTCTGATTTAAACGTTTATAGTGATTATAAACGGCTACAGAAATTACTTTTTTTGCATCATCTTGACCGATTACATATTGGTCCAAGTGAGTTTTGATCTCCAAAGGACGGATCAACTTTAAAGCTGTCTGTAAGGTTTTGCTTTTTCGTTGTTTTAATTCTTCTGCCAAGATCTCGCCTGCTTGCTGAATACAACGGTCACAGATGTGTGCACCGTTGCCAGCAATAAGCATCTGGGCTTCATTTTTGCTTATGCCACAAAACGAACAATGAATGTCTCTATCGTTATTCTTTGCCATTGTTATTTAATAATCTCCTTCTTAGGAAGTAAAATCTCGTCAATCATACCGAATTCTTTGGCTTCGTTGGCCCGCATCCAGTAGTCGCGATCGGAAGATTTTTCTACCCATTCGTAAGTTTGTCCAGAGTGATCTGAAATAATGGTGTATAATTCTTCTTTTAATTTCATCATCTCACGTAAGTTGATTTCCATATCGGCTGCGACTCCTTGAGCGCCACCAGAAGGTTGGTGAATCATGACGCGCGAGTGACGTAAGGCTGCACGTTTACCTTTTGCACCAGCAACTAAAAGAACAGCCCCCATAGATGCTGCAATGCCGGTACAGATGGTTGCTACATCTGGCGTGATGTACTGCATGGTATCGTAAATTCCTAATCCAGCATACACGCTTCCACCCGGTGAATTGATGTAGATCTGGATATCACGTTGTGCATCGGTAGACTGTAAGAACAGGAGCTGTGCCTGAATAATGTTGGCTACCTGATCATCAATACCGCTGCCTAAAAATATGATGCGGTCCATCATCAAACGTGAAAATACATCCATCTGAGCAACGTTCAATTGACGTTCTTCGACGATGTAAGGTGTAAGGTTTGTCGGAATGCTAGTCTCTGTACGTGCAATGAAGCTATCAACATGTTGACTTCCAATACGGTGATGCTTTACTGCATATTTTCTGAATTCGTTTTTATCTATATTCATCTTTTTATTTTTTCTATTCTGTAGGACTAATATAAAACTATATTTTAAAAATCAAATAAATTGAAAAGATGTTTTACATCTACTTTACATTTTTTCGGTGCTCCCCGTTTAAGACCTATGGGAGACTGAATCTCCGGATTAATTTTTATCTATTTCATGCATAGCTCCTTAGTCAATTTCATTGTAGTTGGGAAGGTCTTCCAAAAATTCGTAAGACTCCCTGTTAAAATCAATTTTACAATAGTAATGATTCATGCCGTTGCTCACTAACAAGTAAGGTATGCGGTGAACCGTGTTATAATTTGCAATTTGCTCAAATACTTGTTGGGTAATTTTTACGTGTGGCGCTTTAAATTCAGCTAAAACGACCTTATGCCCGCTGCTGTTGTAAATCAACAAATCACTTCGTTTCTGCAGGTTATTTAATTTCAAACCAACTTCGATATGCATCAGTGCCTTGGGGTAATTTTTCATGAGCGACAAATAGTTGATCCAATGCTGTCTAACCCATTCTTCCGGCGTTAACACCAGGTCCTTTTTTCTGAGCTCATCAAAGATGTAAATCGCATTATTCTTTTTGGATATTTTAGCTTGATACGGTGGTAAGTTCAGTGGAGTCGGTGAAAACATACACAAATATACTAAATTTTTAGCAAAAGAAATACATTCATCAGGCATGAAATATGGTGTTTTTTTGCTGACGAAGATGATTTTTTGTAAAAAAACTCAGGTCTGCTTTTATGGCAGTATTGCTTGACCAGAATTGTGGAACTTGTGGTGCTAAATGTTCATGGCTTTAAACCAATAGCTTAAAGTGGTGACAGTAGATGAATCAATTATAAAAGCGTTAATTCGGCAGGGTTACTCGTTTAAATTGCCATTAAAATCGTAATTTTGCTTCCTATAAAATGTCCATAGTCGAACTAGATACACCATGTGAAGATGCAATAACATGGGACATTTTAGACTGTAGCAGATTGTTTGGATGCGGGAAAGTAATGGGGCAACCGATCTGCAGTGAAAAAATAAATAAATAGACCGGGTACTCCATAGCAACTTTAGACAAGTTGCCGCGTGTAAAGAGCTTAATTGGGCCCAGTGAAAATAAATACTATCGATAGTTTTACATATGAACATCAATCCGATCTTATCCGATATTAAGAACAGGTCTTTTAAACCAGTGTATTTATTGCAAGGTGAGGAGAGTTATTTCATTGATACCATTGCTGATGCGTTGGAGACGACCGTACTGAACGAAGCACAGAAGGGCTTTGATCAATCGATTTTCTACGGAAAAGATATTGATATGTCTACCGTTGTCAATGCCGCAAAACGGTATCCCATGTTGAGCGATTATCAGGTGATTATCATCAAGGAAGCACAGGAGCTGAAATGGAAATCGGATACAGAAGAACTGCTGACGAAATACCTGGAGCATCTTACACCGACCACCATTCTTGTGTTTTGTTTTAAACATGGAAAATTTGACAAACGCAAAAAGATCTATAAAGTTTTTGAAAAAAAAGGCTTAGTCGTCGATGCAGCCAAACTATATGACGATAAAGTGGGCCCTTGGATCGGCACATATGTAAAAGATGCGGGTTGGCGCATTCATCCGCAAGCTGCGGTGATGATTGCGGACTATCTTGGTAACGATCTATCAAAAGTGGCCAATGAACTTGATAAGCTGATGCTTAATGTTCCAAAGAGCCAAGAAATAAGCATGGAAGATGTTGAACGGAATATTGGTATTTCCAAAGATTATAATGTTTTTGAATTAAATACTGCATTGGCTAAACGCAATGCCCTAAAAGCGTATCAGATCGTCGATTATTTTGTGGCCAATCCCAAAAATAATCCACTGGTGATGGTTATTGGACAAATTGCTACCTACTTCACGAAGATTCTCAAATACCATTATCTAATCGACAAATCGGTTGCGGCAAAAGAATTGGGGGTACATCCATTCTTCCTGAAAGAATATGAGCTTGCCGCACGAAATTACAATAGACGGAAAACTTTCGATGTGCTCCATGTGTTGAAGGAGACCGACTTGAAATCCAAAGGTGTGAATGTGCCGAGCAATTTTAATAGTGAAGAGATTTTAAAAGAAATGATCTACCGGATCCTTAACTAATCCCATCCAATATAGCGCAGCAAGCCCATCCAACATTGGCGAAATAAATGCCATCTGAAATAGCGAACACCAGAAATGGTGTTTTTTTTTACACAAATTTAATAATTAAACACTTGTTTAAATTAAACGTTTGTTTAACTTTGTCGCGCATTTAGCGAGAACGTCTTTTATTATCGCTATGAATATGCGATGGTATCTTTAAAAGATCGAGGTTTAAAATGGAATTTAACGAGAAACAGATTGATATTTTACTTGTAGCTGAGCGTCTTTTTGCAACCAAAGGGTTTGATGGGACTTCCGTGCGCGATATTGCCAACGAAGCGAATGTAAATGTTGCAATGATCAACTATTATTTTGGATCAAAGGACAAGTTGCTGGATACGTTTTTTGAGTGGCGTGTCCCTGATTTTATGATCAATGTGAATGAGTTGGCGCTTATTGACAATGCGCTGGACAAAATAGACGCGATGGTAGATCGATCAATTAAATCGATGAATTCGCATCGTAAGCTGTATCATATTATTACCATTGAAAGTTCACTAAAACAGCGGATGCTGATCTCTGAAGCATTCAGGAAGCTCAAATTGCATAACCTGGAGGTTATCTCGTCCGTGATCAATGAAGGTGTAGAACAGGGGGTGTTCAAAGGTGGATATGATCCAATTTTAATCCATTCGATGATGATGGGAACTTTTATGAATTTCCAGATGAACCATTGCTTTTTGCAAGATCAGTTGCATATCGATAACGATGAAGAATATGCAAATTATATAGAAACAACTTTAACAGAATTTATACAGACAACAATTAAAGCTTTATTGACATATGAAAAATAAGTTGGCCAATTTGAGTGCTTTATTGCTTTTAAGTCCCATGGGTTTGTTGGCACAGGACAACAAGCACATGACTTTGGAAGAAATAATTCACTTGGCCGCAAATCAAAGCGTGGAAGCGAAGTCTGCCGACACCAAGATATGGGGTAGGCAGCTCGAGGTGGAAACGGCCAAATCGAAACAACTTCCTGATGCAAAATTGAGTGGACAGTACATGGCTATGACTACTCCAAATGTGAATTTAAAGTTGGCTTTAGGTGGGGGGGGATCTGCTCCAGATATCGCTGCAAACCAATTGTGGTTAGGACAGGCTTCGGTGAGTATGCCAATCTATACCGGTGGCAGAATTAAGGGCGGCATTGCTATTGCAAAGGATGTATTGAAAGCCGAGGAATACAATGCTGTAGCGAGCAAAGAACAATTGGCTATACGTGCAGTAAATCTTTATTTGAGTCTTTATAAGGCTCAGCAAACCAATTTGTTGATTGCTGAAAATATTAAGCAGTCGGAGCAACGTGTTTCGGATTTTAAAGCGATGTTGGATAATGGTTTGATCGCACGTAATGACTTATTAAAAGCAGAACTGCAGCTTTCAAACTATCAGGTTTCGCTTCAGGAAGCACAGAAAAATATCAAGGTGCTGAATTATCAATTGGCTAATTTCTTGAAAATTGATGAAGATACCCAACTGGATCAGATCAATTTGGGCGAAGTCACAGGTGTGGATTTGGGCTTAAAAGCATCATATGATGCAGCAAAAACCTCGCGCTCAGATCTAAAATCGATGGAATCGCAACGTTTGGTTGCTGAAGATCAGTTGAAAGTAACAAAAGCGGCTGCCATGCCAACTGTTGCTGCAACAGCTGGATACAATGCTTTTGGTCTTCAAAAGGTGGTTACCGTGACGAATGCTGCCATGGTTGGCATCGGCGTTTCTTACGATATCGGTTCGCTTTACAAAAATAAAAGAGAAGTGAATGTGGCAAAAAACCGTATCAAGGAAATTGATGAGCATATTGAATTATTAAATGACAAGGTAAAAGTGCAGGTTCAACAGGCCAATGAAAACTATATGCTGGCACAAAAGCAGGATGTGGTCTATCATCAGGCGGTGGATCAGGCTGTTGAAAATTATCGGATCACCAAAGATAAGTACGATAATGGTATCGCAGATACCGACGACTTGTTGACCGCAGACGTACAGCAGCTGCAAAGCAAGATCAATCTGGCAATCAGCAAAGCAAACACCATTGAAAAATATTACGACCTGCTGTTAGCAAATGGGTCTTTAAACATTAAATAGCAATTAATCTAGACATGGAAAATACAGTAGAAAACGCACCTGAAAAAAAAGGTACAAATAAAAAATTTACAATTGTTTTGGCTGCATTGGTCATCTTCGGAGGGGCTTATGGGGCGTATAAATATATGCATGGCCAGGCGCATGAGACTACAGACGATGCGCAGGTAGAGAAAAACATGAGCCCGATCATTCCACGGGTGGGTGGTTTTATCGCTAAAGTCTATGTAAAGGACAATGATTTGGTTAAAAAAGGGGATACGTTATTTACCATTGAGAGTCAAGACTATCAGGTTCGTGTGGACGAGGCATTAGCAGCCTTGGCAGCAGCTCAAAGTAGCTTTGATGTTTCAAAGGCAGATGTATCTGCGTCTTCGGCTAATGTGGCGATCTCAGATGCAACGATCCAATCTAATTTAGGCAGCATCGATGCGGCACGTATTCGTGCTAAGCAAGCGAACAATGATTATATCCGCTACCAAAACTTATACAATAACCAGTCCATTACGAAACAGCAGTACGAGCAGGCATTGACTGCGAAATTGGAAGCCGACAAGCAGGTTGAAATTTTGCAACAGCAACGCAATGCCAGTGCGTCGCAACGTAATGCAATCGTCAGTAAGACTACAGTGGCTTCAAAACAAACTTCTGTTGCTGAGGCGAATATAAAAAGAGCGAATGCACAGCTTGAGGCGGCTAAATTGAACCTTTCTTATACCGCGGTACTGGCTTCTGTGGATGGTCAGGTATCCAACATTAAGGTTCAGCCTGGACAAATGGTCAATCCAGGTCAGTCTTTATTCTACATTGTCGATAATATTGAAACTTGGGTAGTAGCCAACTTTAAAGAGACGCAATTGGAAAAAATGAAGCCTGGTCAAAAGGTGGGGATCAAAGTGGATGCTTATCCTAATATCGAATTTGAAGGTGAAGTAAATTCTTTCTCACCGGCGACAGGATCGCGTTTTTCTTTATTGCCGCCAGATAATGCGACTGGTAACTTTGTGAAGACTGTTCAGCGTTTACCTGTAAAAATCAAATTGACAAAAGACAATAAAGCAGAAAATGTGGCTTTGCTCAGACCGGGCATGAATGCTGACGTAGATGTGCATGTTCAATAACTATGGAAAATTTAAATCAACAAGATAGTCTGGTTGAATATGGTTTTCGACGTGTTGTAATCACGATTACGGCGGTGCTTTGTGCGCTGTTGGAAATCGTGGATACAACCATCGTCAACGTGGCTCTGAACGACATGAAAGGTTCGTTGGGAGCGACATTGACGGATGTGGCATGGGTTATCACGGCTTACGCAATTGCCAACGTAATTGTGATTCCGATGACCAGCTGGTTGTCCCAACAATTTGGACGAAGAAATTACTTCGCGGCTTCTATTATCATATTCACAGTATCTTCATTTTTATGTGGTAACGCGACCAATATTTGGGAGCTTGTTGCATTTCGTTTTATACAAGGGATGGGCGGGGGAGCGTTGTTAGTAACAGCGCAGACCATTATTACAGAGAGTTACCCGAAGGAAAAACGTAGTATGGCTCAGGCTATCTATGGTATGGGGGTAATTATTGGTCCAACGCTAGGCCCACCGTTAGGTGGATATATTATCGATAATTTCTCCTGGCCATATATATTCTATATCAATGTGCCGTTAGGGATTATTGCGACCTTGTTGACCTTATCTTTTGTGCGCAGTCCTAAATATAGCCAAAAGCAATCTGCAAAGGAAGTGGATTGGTTTGGTATGATCTTTTTGATCATGTTTATTGGTTCCCTTCAGTTTGTATTGGAACATGGACAACAGGATGATTGGTTTGACGATCCCTTGATTTTAGGCTTGTCAATCTTGTCTGTTTTCGGACTATTGTTCTTTATATGGCGGGAATTGGTCTATGATAAACCCATTGTTAACTTGCGGGTATTGAAGGATAAGAATTTGCAGGTTGGTGTAGTGATGAGTTTTATTCTTGGTTTCGGCTTGTTTGGATCGACTTTTATTATTCCAATCTATACACAGTCGATATTGGGATGGACGGCCACAGACGCAGGTTTGTTATTGTTGCCAAGTTCAATCATGACCGGTATCATGATGCCTTTTATTGGGAAGATGATCCAAAATGGTGTTCCCCAAAAATATATGGTTGCCGTAGGACTAAGTATCTTTTTTGGCTTCTGTTTTTGGATGTACAGTCTCATGACCAATGATACGGGAGCAGAGCACATGTTTTGGCCCCTAATTCTCCGTGGAGTTGGCTTAGGATTGTTGTTCGTACCTGTCATGACACTCTCCCTATCGACATTACATGGTAAGTCAATCGGTGAAGGAGCTGCCTTTACAGGGATGATGCGCCAGCTGGGTGGTTCGTTTGGTATAGCCTTAATTACGACATTTATTGCCCGTGATAGCCAAAAACATCGCGTCGATCTGGTGGCTAATTTAGATCCAAGCAAGTTTGATGTGCAACAACGGGTGCAACAATTGCAAATGAGCTTTCAGGCGAAAGGTTTTTCGCCCAATGAAGCTTTGGCCAAAGCACACCAGATACTCGATATGAGCGTGATGAAACAGGCTACTGTATTATCCTACATGGATGTGTTTTTGTATCTGGGTGTGGTATTTTTGCTGTGTGTCCCCTTTGTTTTGATGATCAAACAAGGAAAGACGCAGATCGATATGTCCAGTGTGCATTAGCATTTAAATAGTCCGGTAAGCTGGTATCAGGGTGACTTCTCAGTAAAGTACTGGTTATCGTTCAGTCAGAAGTCCTCAAAAAGTGTTTAGCTTTTTGAGGATTTTTTTGTGCATTTTCTTTTGCGATAGAAAAGTCCTTAAGGTTGGCGTTTGGTCTTGTCTAAACAGGAGCAAGCATACCTTTGATCAATTGAAAAACCATAAATTGAAAAACCTGATTTAAAATTGATTGTTTAATAATAAAGAGTTTGAAAGAATTTATCTTTTGGCATCAGAAAAGACGAATCTTATCAAATAGCGACTCAGATAGATTGTTTGTCTTTAAAATAGCAAATGGATGTATACGGAAAAACTTAATTTTTTGGCATTTATCATTCCCTTATTTTTAATTCTGATGGTGTTGGAATATGGGTATAGCCTCAAAAAACAGAAACGTTTTTATTCTTTTGATGAATCGATCTCAAATCTTAATGTTGGTATCGTTGAGCGTATGTGTGATATGTTTTCCGTTAGTTTATTTTACTTTTTTTTCGTTTGGGTGTATCAAAATTTTGCGATATTTCAGATTGAAGCTAATGTTTGGACCTGGGTTATACTTTTCCTATTTACAGATTTTCTCTGGTATTGGTATCATCGCTATAGCCATGAAATAAACCTATTGTGGGCTGCGCACGTTGTACATCACCAAAGTGAAGATTATAACTTTACGGTGGCGGCCCGGATCACCATATTTCAAGCCGTTTTCCGTTCGCTATTTTGGGCTTTTATCCCCCTTTTGGGGTTCCCGCCCTTTATGATGACCGCTATTCTGTTGATTCATGGCGTGTATCCATTTTTCTCCCATACGCAGACTGTTGGAAATTTGGGTATTTTGGAGCGGCTATTTGTAACGCCTTCCCATCATCGGGTGCATCATAGCAGCAACGAAATCTATCTGGATAAGAATTATGGGGATATCCTGATTATTTGGGATAAGCTGTTTGGAACATTTATATCGGAACAAAAGGAGGAGCCTTGTGTCTATGGGCTCACAAAGCCCATTCACCGCTATACTTTTCTATGGCAGCATTTTCATTATTTATTTGAAATTGGTTTGTCATTTAAGCGGGCGAAAGGATTTGAGAACAAAATGCGGACTATATTCGGTAAGCCTGACGATATACAGCCTGAAATTCGCGAAGAACTGGAAGAGCGCATATTTGCCGGAGCTAAGCCGCAAGTTCATGCGCAGGCGTTAAGCCGCTATATCTTTTTTCAGTCCATGTTGACGATGACACTTCTTTTTTTCTTTCTGCTTTATGGTAATTATCAGCAACTGATACAACTCGTTATTGGCGGGGGATTTATTCTTTGTAGTGTTATTTGTATTGGAGGACTTCTAGAACATGAAGACTGGGTTTTTCCACTTGAGATGCTGCGGTTATTCTTATTACTACTGTATATTGCTCTAACTTTTTATTCACCATTGGGACTTGTTTTGGTAGGATGTTTCGCTTTGATTCAATTGATTTTTTATCGACCGTTAGCAGTTCGCTATAAAAAAGTTTTGCGTCTTGAAAGACGTTGAATTTATCCGCATGAGTTCTTGTCGTTGGAAGTAAGCACCTATTGTTTCATATTTCATCATTTAATTGATCTTTTATCTGTATAGCAAGCAAGCAAGCAAGCAAGCAAGCAAGCAAGCAAGCAAGCAAGCAAGCAAGCAAGCAAGCAAGTAAGTAAGTTCTATAAACAATGCCTTTTGAAGAGCTTTCCGCGTGGATGACAGAAGCAGTCAACTTGATGCGGTATTACGTTCAATTATTTATCTGCTGCTGTAACTAAGTCTGCAAATGATTGGCAATAGGATCTGGCCATAATATCCCAGCTATATTGTTTTAGGGTATTCTGTTTAAATTGTAGGCTTAGCTTCTTATAGTGGACTGGATCTTTTAAAATGGCTTGAAGTTGTTCGATCCATGCGTTTTGGTTTTCGCTTGGCAGGAGAAGCCCATTGTAATTGTGTGTAACGGCGCTTGTAATTCCTTCTAATTCGGCGGCAACAACAATTGTGCCTGCTGTGGAAGCTTCTAGGCAGACGAGCCCAAAGCCTTCCATATCACCGGCCATTTCAATATTGGGCATCAAAAAGGCCTGTGCGTTGGTCAGGAGGCTTTGCAGTTGTTCGAATGGAACTTTTCCAAGATGTTCAATTTTTTCGGGGTATGCTTTCAGTAATTTTCGGATGGCCCCTTGATCGGTGGGAAATCCGAGGAATAGGGTGATTAAATGATTTATCTTTTTTGGTGTAAGCTGCAATAGGCGTTCTTTCCATTGCGGTTTTTGATCGAATGGCCCCACCATTAGTAATTTGAAATCGCCCTGAATCGCGGGGATGACATGTTTCATCAACCACGAGAAGCCCTTCCGTTTAACAGGGCGTCCCAAAGTGATAAAATAAGGCTTATTTTCGTCGGCCTGTTTATTGTCTTGAGTGGAGTGGTGTATCGGATCTACACCGTTGGGTATAACAATGATCTTGGTTGGATCGATACCGCGTAACTCTGCGGCGTCGGCGGTGGCTTGGCTAACGGCAATAAGCTGATCAAAAGTGTTAAACCGCGGTATGATCTTACGTTGAAAATAACGAAGTGGAAAAACGATATCCAGACCGTGAAGCGTGGCAGCACGTTTTAAATGGGTATATCCTTTGTGAAAAGAGGCGAAGGACGCAATTAATCCATCATTAAAGTGGATAAGCTTGATGCCGGGGTTATCGTTAATTTTGGCTAGAATGCGGCGATTCAGCTGGAAGAAGAAGGCTAAAAGGGGTTCCCGATTGTCATAGACTAAGGTGTGTACTTTCAAGTAAAGGGCTGCAGTATTGATGAGTTCAAAGCTTTGCTTTTCCATACCGCCAACACTTGGGGGATATTTGTGACTGACAAAAAGTATTTCTATTTCAGAGGGGTACATGTACTGGTTTCTTTTTGATGCATAGATAAAATATAAAACCCAGTGCTACCCAGGTGAGCTGTCGGCCGCGACGTAATAATGAAGCACTGAGCCAAATACTACCTCCTGTAATACCGATCATATGGAGTAGGAGCTTATTGGCGATTTCTTCAACGCCCAGCTGTCCTGGAATAAAAGCACCGATGCTTTTTAGCACAATGACGCTCATATCTACTATTAAACCATGTATTGGTTGTACTGAAACGCCCAAAAATTGTAGAATATAATAGAATTCAAGGCTGCCAATAATCCAATGTAGTGCAAAAAGTAAGTAAGAATACCAAAAAACCTTATTTTGATGTTTATAAAAGTCTTTTACACTCCAAAGTAGTGACTGAACATGCGCTTGTGCTTTTCCAAAAGGTGTTGCTGTTGAAGCCTTGGTTTGTGAGGGACTTTTTGCCGCTATTAACCAGTAAAGTATCAAGATCATCAAAAGAAATAAGAACATACAGATCATATAAATTACTGGGCCTGCGTAGCGTATAATTTCATTTTTTAAAGGAGAAAATATCAACCAGATCATAGCAATCAAAAAGAGTGTCAATTGAGACAGTACGGCAGTAATACGGGATATTGCAACCGAATTCAATCCTTCTTTTAAAGGAATGTCATAACGGGTTATCAATTGTGCCTTTAATAAATCGCCACCGATAATGCTTGTGGGATTGAATAGTCCAACGGTTTCCCCGATTTGACGGACGGCAAAGAGTTCGAGCAGATTGACCTTCTTTTTTGCAGAGCCTAAACATATCCACCAAGCTAATGTACCTAAAAAATAGGCCGCGCAAGTTGTAAACAAAATAACAATGAAGCGATAACCAACAGAGGAGAGCTCTTTTTTCAACGCATTTAAATCGCTTTTCGCTAGAAAGATCGTGATGGACACCAGAATCAAAAGTAAAAAAATACCTTTGATGAGTTTGCTTGGGTTTGTTAGTTTGCCCATGCCAAATCGACTTCCTGTGTTTTGTCTATCAATAGTTCAATGTCATTAAAATAGCGTCCAGCTAGTCTATTCCAATCCAGTTGCCTAACATAGGATAGGCCTTCAATGACGAGATTCCTTTTTAAGCTTGCGTCGGAGAGAATTTTTTTGAGGTAGTAAACATATCCAGCCGCATTTTCAGGTTGACACTTAAATCCATTTTTTCCGTGCTGAATCAAGGAGGCCGAGCCTCCGCCGTTGGCGATAACACAAGGAAGTCCGGATGCTAATGCTTCGACAACGACGTTTCCATACGTTTCTGAGACCGACGTAAAAACAAAGGCATCGGCTGAAGCATATAGAATTGCGAGTTCATCATGGTTTTTCTTTCCTAAGAAAATGGCTTTTGGCATCTCTTGCATCGCAATTATTTTGGCTGTTCCTTCACCGACAACAATGAAATTATAGTCGAGGTTTTGGGCCTGTATCTGTTGATAGATTTCAATAAGCGTTTTAATATTTTTTTCCCAGACGATACGACTGACAAAAAGGATTGTTGGTTTGTCATTCTTTGTGATGGTCTGCAGTTGAGATAGATTCTTTTTTTGGGGGGTAAACAGAGCTGTGTCTATTCCCCTTTGCCACAGCTTTAATCCTTCTTGTTGTAAGCCGATCTGCTGTAATTCATTTAGAATGGATTTGGTCGGTACATAGACAATATCACATTTGTTGTAAAAGTTATTCATTGCTTTTTTCATCCATTGTTCAGTCGGTTTGACTAAGGGTAATATGTTTTTGAAATAATAGGCAATGTATGAAATGAAGTGTGTATGATAGATTGTAAGGACAGGAATACCTTTCCGTTTGGCATAATTTAATGCAAAAAAACCTAAAAGGGAAGGAGTGGCAATATGGATCATGTCGGGAGCAAATTTATCTAAGGCGAGCTCAAGTTTCTTTTTAATAAGCTGTGGAATAGCGAGACAATAATCGTCATTGACCGGTATTTTGAAGGTGGGTACCTTGTAAGAATGAAAATTCCGAAATTGCGTAGGGCCGCCGCCATAAATAAAGAAGTAGTTGAATTTCTGCTGGTCTATACGGTTTATCAGCTGAAACATTGTTCGTGATGCACCGTCAAAATCCTCGACGAGTATCTCTGTAAAGAAGGCTACCTTTCTCATGTTATTCTTATTAGGGGTTGTATAAAAATAGTTGAAAGCTGTAACCCCTATGCTATGCAGGTATTAACCTTTTGTCATTATAGTGTTTATAAATTATTAGTTTTTAATGATTTGTGCATGATTATTAAAAGTAGAATTAATTGAATATGATAATAGAGCTAATGTTGGTGGAGTACCTTTGGAGTGAACAAAATATTCAGTCCATGCTATTAGATCTATTGTTCGAAAAAAAAATTAGACCCAAGGGTTTTCGAAAGATTGTCATCTTATTTATTTGTGCGTCTGCCGGTGTTATGTTGGGTTTTAAGTTGAAGCCAAAACAACAGCCGAAGTTTAGTAATTCGGTGTATGCAGCTATGCCGGAGGCGACATACGGAAAGCTAAATTTGTTAACATACAATATAGCTGGCCTTCCTGAATTGATTTCCAGTGCTATAACCGAGCGGTCTTCCAGTATTAGGTCGATCGGCAATCGGATCAATGCGTTTGATATTGTCAATGTACAGGAGGACTTTAACTACAACAAGTTTCTTTACAGCGAAAATAAGCATAGCTACCGAACGGCAAATATGGGTGGAGTACCTTTTGGGGACGGGCTGAGTACACTTTCAAAATATCCGATCGTAGAGTTTGAGCGAATAAGCTGGACCGATTGCAATGGTGCAGATTGTCTGACGCCTAAAGGCTTTTCTTATGCTCGAATTCAATTGGCCAAGGCAGTATTTATTGATGTTTATAATGTACATGCTACAGCGCAGGATGATCAGAATGCAACGATTGCCCGGCAGAAGAATATAAATCAGCTAAAAGCCTATATCAAAAAGTATTCGGCTGGCAAACCACTTTTGATTATGGGTGACTTTAATGCACATTATGCTTACGAGCTGGATAACATCGGTTCTTTTCAGAAGGACTTAGGTTTGGTAGATGCATGGGTAAGTTTACGTAATAAGGGTGATATTCCCGGTCACCAAATGAATTTTGAAGCGAAAGCTGCATTGGAGTTGACGGAAGATTGCGAAGGTATTGATAAAATTTACTATCGCAATGATCATCATTTGCTATTTGAGGCAAAGAATTATCAGGTTCAAAAAGAGCTTTTCCAAAACGAAAAGGGGCAGGATTTATCAGATCATTGTGCCGTTTCTTTACAATTAGGCTGGCGTGTTGTTAAATCTTCGGTTCAGTAAAATAAAATAGTACTTTTTCAATTCTTTCCTAACAATTGCGATTAGCACTGAATACCGCAGTGCTTTTTTATTGCGTATCAAAAAAGCCCCATAAAATGAATTATGGAGCCTTTATTAAATTGGGATAAATTATCTTATTTATACATTTCTTCACGTTGTGCTTTAACCACATCGCTATTAATGTATTCATCGTAGGTCATCAATTTGTCGATGATACCTTTCGGCGTCAGTTCGATGATTCTATTGGCAACAGTTTCAGTCAATTCGTGGTCACGGGATGTGAACAACATGGATCCTTTAAAATCAGACATTCCATTGTTCAATGCAGTGATAGATTCCAAGTCCAAGTGATTGGTTGGTTCATCGAAGATCAGGAAGTTGGCACCTTGAAGCATCATACGGGAGAACATACAGCGCATTTTTTCTCCTCCCGAAAGCACAGATACTTTCTTCATAACCTCTTCACCGGAAAATAACATTTTCCCCAAAAATCCCCGTATAAACTGTTCATCTGCTTCTGGGTTAGTTGTATATTCTCTCAACCAATCAACCAAATTATCATTTTTTCCTTCGAAGAATGCGGCATTTTCAATCGGCATATCGGCAGGAGTGATGGTAACGCCCCATTTGAATTCACCACCGAAATCGGTGTCTCTACCGGTGATAATGTCGTAAAATGCTGTGGTAACCAATGAATTTGGACCTAGAACAGCGATTTTATCGCCTTTATTGATCATAAAGGTGATATCCTTGAAGAATACCTCACCATTGACCGTTTTGCTTAATCCTTCGACTTGTAGCGTCTGATCTCCTGGTTCACGGTTCATGGTATTGAACATGATGGCAGGATATTTACGGTTGGACGGTTTAATCTCGTCAATATTGATCTTATCCAAGGCTTTTTTACGCGAAGTAGCTTGTTTGGATTTGGAAGCATTGGCAGAGAACCGACGGATAAATTCCTGGAGTTCTTTCACTTTATCTTCCATTTTCTTGTTCTGATCAGAACGTTGCTTTAACGCTAATTGAGAAGATTCGTACCAGAATGAGTAGTTACCCGTATAGATTGTCATCTTACCAAAATCAATATCCACTGTATGCGTACATACAGCATCCAAGAAGTGGCGGTCGTGGGATACAACGAGGACGATTGCTTCATAACTCGCTAAAAAATCCTCTAACCATGCAATGGTATTAATATCCAGATCATTGGTAGGCTCATCGAGAATCAAAATATCGGGTTTGCCAAATAAAGCTTGCGCTAAGAGTACGCGTACTTTTTGGTTACCGTCGATTTCAGAAACTAACTTATAATGCAGTTCTTCTTTAATGCCCAAACTGCTCAATAAAGTTGCGGCATTTGATTCGGCATTCCATCCATCCATTTCAGCAAAAAGACTTTCCAATTCGCCGGCACGTTCGCCGTCGGCATCAGAGAAATCCTCTTTCATGTAAATGGCATCTTTCTCTTTCATGATTTTGTAAAGTTCTTGATTACCCATCATGACAGTTTCAAGAACAGTAAACTCATCGAAAGCATAGTGATCCTGACTTAAAACAGACATGCGTTCGCCTGGCGTGAATGCCACGGAACCTGTCGAAGGATCAACTTCCCCTGAGATAATTTTTAAGAAAGTAGATTTACCTGCTCCATTAGCGCCAATAATACCGTAACAGTTTCCAGGTGTGAATTTTAGATTGACATCTTCGAATAGTACACGTTTACCAAAACGAAGGGAGAGATTTGACACATTAATCATGCTGCAAAGATACGTTTTAATATTGTATTTTTAACTATTTAGGGTGATCAGTTTCAGGAGAAATTGCGGAGAGTAATGTTGGGGAAATCAACTGTTTTTAGCTTCTTTTGAAAACCTGTATGGTGTGAAATTTCAAAGGATGAAGAGGATCTTTGAAATGACGTGTGAAATCCGGCAATGTGTGCAAACAATGAATTAATAAATTATAAATATTGTGTTGGTGATTTAAATTGGCTTCTTTTTTGTGGACAAGAGCTGAAATGAAATCAATTATGAAAAGAAATAGAATAACCAGTGTCGTTATACTTACAGTTGCTTTTTTATTTAATATCCAAGGAGCCTCGGCTCAATTTGGAGGGCTATTGGATAAGGCAAGCAAAGCCGTTGCTTCCAAGGGAAGCAAAATGTTGGGTTTGGATAAACTGCTAAAGGAACCAGAAGCGATTAGTACAAGTTTTGAAGATGTAAATAGGAAGGGGGAGCAAATGCCCGATTTTCAAAATACGGCTGTTTATAAACCTTTAGAAAATTTGCAAAAGAATGGCAATGATGGTTACTTATTGGAGGCTGGACATTTTGAAATGACCAATAAGAGCTATTGCTTGAAAGCAGGTACTTATGCGCCTTCGAAAGGTGATGGATATATGTATGCACCTACATTGGGCAAGAAGAGAGAAGTGGTCATTGCAATTTTGAAAAGTGCTGAAAAGCACCCGGAAGTTGCACAATCTGACATACAGATGCTATTGTGGACGATCATAGCGAAGACAAAATTTATTGATTATTCGGGTCCGGTGAAAGAGACAGCCTTAAAATTGCTTACAGCTGAACAAATTTTGCATTTGGAAGGTGGTGCGCTCGGCGTTTTGCCATTCGATGTTGTCCAAAAGGCAAAAGACCAAATGCCTCCTGCAGTACAGACAATCTTTGAAGCGGAAAATAATATTCGGCAGCTCGTTTCCTCAGGTAGCTATTCGTACGCTGATTTTGAGCAATATGCAATCTTAGCTGGTATGGCTGAACCTCGTACGGACGTGCCAAGTGGTATTTGGACGCTTCACCCTGACGGTTATTATGTTCGCTATTTTCCAAGTGGTTATGCGATTACTAAAGTTCAGGTGTATGTTCCTCAAGAATTGATTACAAAATTGAATGGAAAGAAGCTTGTATATGATGCAACAGATGATATTGCATGTCCGGCAAATACGGGATCGCAACGGTTAGCACAAACGAATGAACCGATTCGTGATTAAGATGTGAGGCATTGAAAGGTCGATAGGAAAGAGAAGGGTATAAAGAGGAAATTTAATGAATAAGGGAGATCTACTGATCTCCCTTATTCATTAAATTTCCTCTTTTGCCTCCTGTATAATATATAAACAATGACAATAATAGCGATGATTGCTAAAATAATGTAATGGGAACCTGAATGTTGGGTTTTATCCTCTGTCGTCTGCGCATATGTAAAATTTGCCACGAAAAGAAGCACCATGAAAATCCACTTCTTGCACATAATAAACGGTTTATTAACTATAGTAGCAAGCTAAGTATTTTTTGCAACAAAGTCAAATTATTTCATTAAAAATGACAAAGCTTTTTATAAAAATTGAATGTATAATGTCTGTTTCTCCCATTTGATTCGTTAGATTCGAAAAATAAAAGGTTGGTTACATTGGATATAGCCCGGGATATCGTCCCTCGAATTCGGTAAATGGTCCTAAAAATCGTATCTTGTGAACCTTTGTAAGCGTTTTTAGATATTCAAATCATGTCAAAACTTATCAATTTAACTGTCTTTAGAGAATTCTTAAAATCCAGCTTTGCAGGTGGAATTATACTTTTTTCCTGTGTTATTCTAGCATTGATCGTTGCAAATACACCTTTGTATGGCAGTGTAATGGAATTCCTGAACAAGGAAGTAGGCTTTGAGAGCGATCATATTCATTTAAAATATTCGTGGTTATTGTGGCTCAACGATGGTTTGATGGCTATATTCTTTTTACTGGTGGGGCTCGAGATAAAACGTGAAATTGTAGAGGGTGAACTCTCATCGCCAAGTAAAGCAATCCTGCCCATTTTGGCTGCGGTTGGTGGGGCACTTTTGCCAGCCATCATCTATTTTGTGTTAAATCAGGGAACCAATACGGCAAACGGCTGGGGTATTCCTATGGCGACGGATATTGCATTTGCTTTAGCTGTTATCACGCTTCTGGGAAATAAGGTTCCTGCCAGTCTTAAAATCTTTTTGGCTGCTCTGGCCATTGTTGATGACTTACTTGCCATTTTAGTCATTGCGATCTTTTATAGCAATGGTATTCATGCGACCTATTTATTTATTGCTTTAGGCATCTTTCTGTTTTTGATCGTGTTGAATAAACTGGGCGTTAAAGCGATATGGGCTTACCTTATTCCGGGTCTATTTATTTGGTACTTTGTTCATCACTCGGGAATTCATGCAACAATAGCTGGCGTGTTGGTGGCTATGACGTTACCAACAACACCGGATGCGGAAGAATCTCCCCTGGAAAAACTGGAGCATCTATTGACCAAACCCGTCAATTTTATTATCATTCCGCTGTTTGCATTTGCGAATACGCTTATTCCAATCCATGGGGAAATGATTGGTGGTTTGACTTCAAAATTGGGGATTGGTATTATCCTTGGTCTTATCGCTGGTAAATCAATTGGTATATTTTTGATCTGTTATATTGCGAAGAAGTTGAAGATTGCACAATTACCGGAAGGGGCTGGCTGGAAACAGATTTTTGGTGTAGGCTTATTGGGGGGAATCGGTTTCACGATGTCGATCTTCATCTCGATACTGTCTTTTGATGATAGCATGCTGATTGAAGAGGCCAAGTTCGCGGTTCTGATCGCTTCTTTATGCGCCGGCCTGCTAGGCTACGTCGTTTTGAGCGCAGTGTCAGCTGCAAAGAATACAGAGGTTATTGATTAGATTTTGAATAGATAGCAGTCGAAGGTTAAAGATTAATCCTATTTGGACATCTATTTGAAAGCGGATAACGAGCTATAGGTATTAATTTTAGACTTTTATGAATTAGATTTAGTAATTTAGGGCACAACAATAAAAACAATACGTTGAGATTTGATGAATTTGGCTTTGTTCCGGCTTTGGAAGAAGGTTTAGAAAGTATGATGTTTGAGGAGGCTACGCCGATCCAAGAACAGACCATCCCGATTATTAAAGAGGGAAAAGATATGATTGCCTGTGCACAGACAGGTACAGGTAAAACAGCAGCTTATATGTTGCCGATCCTCGATGCAATAGCACGGAATTCAAGGGAATCTATCCTCGCTATTATCCTTGTTCCGACCCGGGAACTTGCTATGCAAATTGACCAGCAGATTATGGGCATGTCTTATTATACGGGTGCAACATCCATAGCCATTTATGGTGGTGGTGATGGTATGGGGTATGAACAGCAAAAACGGGCCATACGAGAGGGGGTAAATATTATTGTTGCTACGCCGGGAAGGTTGATAAGCCATCTTACCTCCATGAAGATTGATCTCTCTCATTTAAAGCACTTTGTTTTGGATGAAGCCGATAGTATGCTGGATATGGGATTTCAAGACGATATTTTACGTATTGTAAGTTATCTACCGAAGAAAAAGCAGATGCTTTTGTTTTCGGCGACGATGCCGATGAAGATCAGGTCTTTTGCTCGAAAAATTCTGCAAGAGCCTGTGGAAGTCAATATTGCCATTTCTAAACCTTCGGAAGGGATAGATCAACGTGTATATCTTGCGTATGATCAACAGAAAATGGAGCTTCTGAAGAATATACTGAAGGATCCCAACTATGTATCTGTTATTATTTTTGCGTCCCAAAAAACTACGGTCAAACTTCTCGCTCAGGAATTACAGAAGCAGGGAATTGATGCGGAGGGTTTCCATTCGGATCTCGAGCAGTCAAAACGGGAAGATATCATGGCCAGATTCCGGTCTCGTCAGGTACGGGTACTGGTAGGGACAGATGTGATATCTCGTGGTATCGATGTGGTGGGGATCAGTTTGGTCGTTAATTACGATGTTCCACCGGATCCGGAAGACTACGTACACCGTATTGGACGTACGGCACGGGCAGCAACTACAGGAACAGCCATTACCTTTGTCAATGAGAAAGACCAAAACCGTTTCGCTCAGATCGAGAATTTAATAGGTTATCCGATTGAACAACTTCCATTGCCAGAGGGGTTTGAAGCGGGACCTACTTACAATCCTGCCAAAAAGAATCCACAGCATAAGAAGAAGCGTTTCAATAGGAATAAAAATAAAAACTATCAGAAAGCTAAAAGAGCCTGATTTTAAAATACAAAGCCCCCATATGAGAAAAATATGGGGGCTTTGTATTTGAATATATATTTTATTTAACTTTTATTCGACAGTCCACACAGCCAATTCATATCCATCAGGATCCTGGAACTGAAATCTCTTTCCACCGGGAAAGCTAAAAATATCTTTTAATATAGTTCCGCCAGCACGGATAACCTGATCACGCGTAACTTGCAGATCGTCGGCATAGATAACGACCAGAATACTGCCATTTATTGGGTCGCCAAGTGTAAAACCACCATCAACATATTTTCCGCCAAAAGCCGTATAGGCTGGTCCGTAATCCGTAAACTCCCAACCGAAACTCGTTGAGTAAAATGCTTTGGCACGTTCAAGGTCGCTTGATACAAACTCGAGGTATTGGATCTGCTGGTTAACAAATTTGTTTTCTGTACCGCTGTCGCTCATAACGGAGATATCTATTTAATGTATGTATAATAAATTGCTTGATTGCTTGTGCCGATTTCGGAATTAAAACCCGAATCGTTTCATAAATATAAGGCTTTGTTGAAAATGACAGGCATTTTTCTTTTCAACATTTTTTTTCCGGGTCTACCTGATTTTGCTCCGGGTATCACTGCCTCGAGTGAGGAGAAAACAACATTCATTTCCCAATCTGGATCGGACTGGGAAATGGAGATAGGCTGTTAGGCGCTCTTTTTATTACTTATCCAATATTGCAATAGCACAGATGAAACGACTAAAAACAATCCCACATAGAAGGATAGATTTAATTCTTTTGCTTCATTCAGAAATAGAAAAGCAATTAATATGGCATACATGGGCTCGAGATTTAAGCTTAGGTTCAATGTAAAAGCGGATATCTTCTTTAAGATTTCTGTAAACGCGAGATAGACGCCAACAGTGCAACATAAAGAGAGGATGATCAGATAGAAAATATCCAAGGCATTGGGAATGAAAGTGCGGGTTGGATAGTGCTGAATGTAAAAAGGGAGTAGGCAAGCCAGTCCGATTGTACCGCCAACCATTTGGTAATAGTTGATGCAGATGGCATTGTACCTTTTGGTCAATCGTTCGTTGTTAACGGCATAAAGAGAAGCAAAAGCAGGCGAGATTATACCGAATATTATTCCCAGTTGATGTGAAGTGTCAAAATGGAATATCAGTGCTATCCCACACAACGTAAGTCCACTCAACAGAAGTTCTGACAATCTAAATTTCGTTTTATTGATCATCGGTGCAAAAATAGCGGTAAAAAAACTTGCCATACAGTAGCAGATCACGCCGATGGAAATGTTTGAATATTTGATGCTAGCATAGAATAATAGCCAGGATGCTGTCAATAGTAGCCCATTTTTTGCAATATGCAGTTTCTCTTTGAAAGTAAAATCTGTAGGTATTTTATACCATTTTAGAATAAAAAATAGGATAACGGCAGCTAAAAATACACGGTACCATGTGAGTATCCCCTCGTTGAGTGAAATCACTTTTCCAAATACGCCAGATAGTCCCAGGCACAGCACAGCAAGGTGCAGCATGAAATATGAATGTTTCATAAGAAATTGTCTTCCAGTTCCGTCCAATAAGGACGAAAGATGTTAAATAATAAATTTGATAGAAAATAAGAAGCACAGCAAATCGGTCCATTTCTGGTATTGGGCTTCAGTAATATCGGGAAAAAATATTACGCTACTGGAGGAGGAAGACAACTCGTTCTATTCATCATATTTGTATTTACCCGAAGATAGGGAATTTTGGGCGCAGTTGCAAAAAAGTAATGAAAAAGCCCCTAGGAAGTTTTTGCTTCTAGGGGCGTATATTTATTCAGTTGCCTTTATTTTGTGCTTTTTATTTTCTGCTTTTATGGCGTATTTGGCGGTAAAGTATCCGTTCCGCCACCCAGTGCACGGTAAAGATCTATGGCTGCATTGAGCTTTTCCCGTTTTACTGTAATACGTTCCAAATCATTTTGAAGTGCATTATTTTGGGCAGTTATCACTTCCAAATAGTTTGCCATCCCACTTTTGTAAAGTAAGGCCGCATCAGCGGTGGCTTTGGCGAGGGCCTTTGATTTGGCGTGGATAAGTTGCAGGCGCTGTTCTGTATGTTTGATTTTTGCCAAGGCATCCGAAACTTCCGAAACTGCGACCATAACCGACTGTTTAAACTGCAAAGCTATCTTTTCGCGTTCGATGACCGATATCTCATAGTTTGTTTTCAAGGCCCCTTTCTGAAAAATCGGTTGAGCAATATTCCCTGCTATTGTTTTCACAATAGAACCCGGTAGATCAAACCATTTGCTAAATTGAATGGAGTTTGTACCAATGGATGGAGTCAAGCTTATGGAGGGGTACATTGCTGCTTTAGCGAGTCCCATTCTGCTTGTCGCAGCCACAACAGCGTATTCAGCTGCTCTGACATCTGGTCTGCGGCTTAATAGTTCGGCCGGCACCCCTGTAGCAAGTCCGTCTCCAACAATCGTATCATCTAAACTTGCTGTACGTTGAATGCCCTCGGGGAAACCTCCGCAAAGAATGCTCAGCGCATTTTCTTCGACCGCCATATTTTGATGGGCTAGGGGAATCAATAATTCAGCAGTTTTCTTCTGAGCTTCGGCTTGCTCCACAGCAAGCGAACTGACCAGTGATGAGTTGTATTGCAAACGTATCATATTTAATGTGCTATCGCTCAATTGAACATTTCTTTGTGCAATCTTAAGCTGCTCATCCAAAGCAATCAGATTGTAATATGACTGGATGACCTGTACAATAACCCGGGTTTTCAAAGCCGATAAATTTTCCTTTTGGCCAAAAAAATTGGCCAAGGATTCTTCTTTTTGCATTTTTACCTTTCCCCAGATATCGGCTTCCCAAGACAATCTGAGCGTGGCACTATAATCGTCCATATAAGGTGTCCCGATAAATTGGTCACTTAGTGAGCCATTTAAGGAGTTGCTCGATAACCAGGTTCTATTCGCTCCAATGCTTAAATCAGCTGTTGGCAGTAATCCTTTCTTAGACTGCTTGTACGCGAGTTCCAATTGTTGTATGTTGAGGAGTGCTACATTGACGTCTGTATTATTAGATAATGCCTTCTCAATGAGTGATGTCAACAAGGGATCCTGTACAAATTTACGCCAGGATAGCTGCAGGGTGTCGGACGTGAGAACCACGTCGCTGTTTTTAAAATTTTCGGGCATGGCTATCTCCTGACGGGTGTATTTTTTGCCCACACTGCATGCGGACAACAACAGGGTTGTGCTTGCGAAAATTGTTATATAGTGATGAAATTTTTTCATTTTAATCGTTTGTATTGTGTACTGTATTGTCCGTAAGTTTTTTACCTGAAACTTTTTCTTGCAAATATTGGAATACCAGGTATAGTAACGGTATAATGATTACGCCAAGGACAACACCGCTTAACATACCCATTGCTGCTCCCGTACTGATGGAATGGTTGCCAGTAGCCGTTCCGCCAGTCGCAAACATCAAGGGTACCATACCGGCAATGAAAGCCAACGAAGTCATCAGGATTGGGCGTAGACGAGCCCGTGCTCCCTCTAAGGCCGAATCAATGAGTGAGGAACCGGCTCTTCTCCGCTGTAAAGCAAATTCAACAATCAAAATGGCATTTTTTGCCAAAAGACCGATGAGCATGATCAAGCCGACCTGGACATAGATATTGTTGTCCAATCCAATGGCACGTGTTCCTAAGAAAGAGCCAATCATACCTGTTGGGATCGATAACAGGACGGCAAGGGGCAATAAATAACTTTCGTACTGTGCTGATAGTAAGAAATAGACAAATAGCAAGCTTAATGCTAGGATAAGTACGGTTTGATTGCCCGAAGACTTCTCTTCCAAGCTAAGTCCCGTCCATTCGTAGCTATAGTCTCCGGGTAACTTGGTCAATACATTTTTCTCCAATGTTTCCATGATCGCACCATTACTGATGCCAGGCGTACTAACAACGTTTATCGTGAGCGAATTGTATAAATTATAACGGGTTACCGACTCAGGACCATACACTTTACGAAGTGTGACCAAGGTATTTACAGGGACCATTTGGCCTAGATTATTCTTGATAAATATTTCGTTGAATGCTTCTTTATCGGTTCTATAAATGCCATCCGCTTTAACTGCTATCCGATAGAATTTACCGAAACGATTGAAATTCAATGATTGGTCACCCGCAAAGTAAGTTTGTACGGACGAAAGCATTTCACTGACATCTACGCCAAGCTGAGCGGCTTTGTCTTCATCGACTTCCAGTTCCATTTGAGGATAATCTGCCCTGAACATGGTATAGGCAAATTGCACTCCCGGTTGTTTCATAATCTGCGCAATGACGGAGTCGGACATTGCTTTGAGCTCTACCGGCGATTTACCAGCTCTGTCCTGCAAAACGAGTTCCGCGCCATTCATCATACCATAACCGTCAACAGGAGGGGAGCGAAAAGCCATTGCGTTACCTTCTTTGACACTGGATAACTTTTGTGAGATAACTTGGTGAATCTGATCAATATCGTTCATCTCACCACGTTTCTTTTTATCTTTCAAGCGTATAAATCCTGTCGCATAGGCTGCGCTGGAGTTGTTACCGATCATATTGAATCCAGTAATACTTGTATGGCTTTCAATCGAAGGGATATCGGCCAGTAGTTTTTCGATTTTTTCTACTGCTTTTGTTGTTCGGTCCAGTCCCGTTCCTGGGGGCATTTCTAAACTGTATACGACAAAGTTATCATCTTCCATTGGTACGAAACTTTTGGAAGTGCTTGTCATGAGGTACCCCGCAACGCCAATTGTAGCCAGGATCAAAAGTGCCGAAATCCATTTTTTCTTTGCCAGGAATTTTAATGAACCAACGTATCGATTGGTCATGTTTTCGAAGCCTGCGTTAAACGCTTTGAAAAAACGCTGAGAAAACCCAGTTTTTGAGGTCTGTCCATCTTGATTTTCGGCGTGTGTATTTTTAAGTAATAATGCACATAGTGCAGGTGTCAGCGTCAAGGCATTGATCGCAGAGATCACAATGGCGATCACAAGAGTATAGGCAAACTGTTTATAGAACATACCCGATGAACCTGTCATAAATCCAATGGGAATAAAAACAGCGCACATCACCAAGGTGATGGAGATTACAGCTCCCGTGATTTCACTCATGGCACTATGGGTAGCCTGTTTACCTGTTAAATTGGAAGTCTCCATCTTTCCATGTACTGCTTCGACAACGACAATTGCATCATCGACAACAATACCAATGGCGAGTACTAGGGCAAATAACGTCAATATATTGATGGTAAAGCCAAATACGAGCAGGAAGAAGAAGGTACCTACGATAGCTACAGGGACTGCAATTGCTGGAATAATAGTCGAACGTATGTCTTGTAAGAATAAGAATACAACGAGGAAAACCAAAATGAAGGCTTCAATTAATGTCGAGCGTACTTGGGCTGTACTTTCATCCAAGCGCTCTTTGGTACTGATCAATTTAAAAATCTTGATTCCAGGAGGGAATGAGCGTTGCGCTATTTCAATCTGTTTGTCGATTCCAATTTCAATTTCATTGGCGTTGGAGCCTGATGTCTGGAATATACCGATGGTGACGGTATTGAGACCGTTATTTTGGGAATTACCGCTATAGCTGATCGAGCCAAACTCGATACGTGCGACATCCTTTAAACGTACGATCTGAACATTATTATTTTTAACGATAATGTTTTCATACTGCTCTGGAAGATTCTTTTTCCCCTTATAGCGTATAACATATTCAAGAGGTGCTTTTGATTCCTCCCCTAATTTTCCAGGTGCAGATTCCAGACTTTGTTTGGAAATTGCAGCAATGACTTCTTGCGGCACAAGTCCATAACTTGCCATTTTTTGCGGATTCAACCATACACGCATCGAATAGTCTTTGGAACCGAATACCATGGCCTGACCAACCCCGGGTACACGCTTGATCTGTGGGATCAAGTTGATGTTCACATAATTCTGTAAAAATAGTTCATCATATTTTTTATTATCTTCTGTATAGATATTAAATATCATGATCATACTATTTTGTTGCTTGGAGGTTGTTAATCCCATTCGGACAACTTCCTGTGGCAGGATAGGAGTAGCCTGTTGTACTCTGTTTTGCACATTGACGGCTGCTTGATCTGGGTTTACACCTGCTTTAAAGACAATGCGCACAGAGAATGTACCATCGTTACTTGCGGTCGATGTAATGTATTCCATGTCCTCCACACCATTGATTTGCTCTTCAAGGGGTGTAACAACTGATCTCAATACTGTTTCGCTATTTCCTCCGGGATAGCTTCCTGTAACTTGGACCGTGGGTGGGGCGATATCCGGGAATCGCGTTTGAGGCAGCCTAAAAAGGCCGATGACCCCCAGTATGACAAATATGATCGATATAACAGTTGCCAAAACTGGCCTGTCAATAAATTTCTTTAACATTTTAGTATAATTTTTATAAAGCTTTTAGTACCATTTTTTTCAAAAGTGCATACGGAACGTATAGGCGTGTTACCGCTCTTTGGACGTTGCAGCTTTTGCCATGATTGCTATTGCCTGGATTTCTCCCATTTATTTAAAAAGGAACTTTTTCAGCAGCTCTGTCGTTGCTATCTACGCTCCATCTGGTTACATGGTGGATTTTTTAGTGGGTTGAACTTGCATTCCATCGTTAAGCATGTCAATTCTATTCATAACGATTTTTTCACCAGCTGTAAGTCCTGATTTAAGTAAATAGGCGTCGGCTGTATTTCCCGCAATTTCAATCTGTTTCATGGAAATTTTGTTCTTTTCGCCAATAACATAAACGAAGTAGCGGTCTTGAATATCCTTGACAGCCGCCATAGGTACCAACAAAACGTTTTCGTGCGCTTTTTTCAAGATTACTTTGGCTGAACCACCCGAACGGAGAATTTTATCAGGGTTGGTGAAACTTGCTTTAAGTGCCATGCTTCCGGTTGTTCTGTCGATGTTACCACTGGCTAATTCTACTTTCCCCGAATGGTTGTATGCCGTTCCATCAGCTAGTAATAGCGTTGCTTGTTGATTGGATGATTTGTTATTCTGATCTTTGATAAAGGCTATAAAATCGGCCTCACTCAATGAAAAATACACATTTACGGTATTGATTTCAGATAGCGTTGTTAACGGTGTCGCATCTGCTGCGGTAATTAAATTTCCGATCCGATTAGGAATACGGCCGATATAACCACTCACTGGTGCATTGATCAACGTAAATTTGGCATTTATTTGAGATGAACCGAGTGCAGCTTGTGCTTGCGCTACCTGTGCTTTAGCTGCTGCATAATTGGCCTCTGCAGTTTTTAACTGTAATTCGGTATACACTTTACCTTCAACAAGTGGTTTGATTTTTTCAATTTCCAATTTCGCGTTTTGTTCTGCCGATAAAGCAGCTTGGTAAGCTGCCTTGCTGTTGTTTACTTGTTCGTTATAAACATCAGCTTTTATTTTGAAAAGGGGTTGACCCTGGGATACATAGTCTCCTTCTTTGACATAAATCTGATCCAGATATCCCGTTACCTGCGCTTTGACATCGACGTTGACGGTCCCCTCTAATGTACCAGGATATTTTTTTTCGGTCTCCGCGTGGGTAGGAGATAATTCGATAAAGTCAACAGTAACTGCCTGCTCTTGCGGTTGATCTTGGTTGCCTCCACAGGACGATAATAATGCTGCTGCTGTAATAAGTGTAAGGAAAGGTTTTAAAGTCATCGTTCTTTGTGCCATTTTATCATTTTATAATGAAACAAAGAAAAGAATTCTTTTAAGCCATAAGGCAAAGAAATCTACCGAGACGTTACAATTGCTTACTGAAACGTCACAGTGATGAGCTGAATTTTACGATATTAAATGGTACGATCCAATTGTGTTGAAGATATTGGTCTTATCGATTGACATTCCCTTCTTCATCGCGAAAAACTTACTTTACCTTTCTGACGAAAAAAGGAGCAAGCGGATCAGTTTAACATTAATAGTCTAACCAATTTTTTAGCAGTTGAGCCTTTTCTCTGCTCACAAGGATTTCCACTTGATCGTTATTTTTAATTTCTATTTTTAGTTTTCCGTTGAAGTGGTTATGTAATCTTTTGATCGCATCTATATGTATAATGAATTGCCTGTTGGCGCGAAAAAATACTTTTGGATTCAATTGCTGTTCGAGTTCTTCCATTGTTTGAGGGACAATTTCGACAGTACCGCATTTGAGTTGCGCATGGGTAAGTTTAAATTCGGAGTAAAAGTATAATATTTCTTCGACGAGAATGGTCTTATAACCGTCTTTGAATGGAATTAGAAAACGTGAGCGAAAATCTTTTGGATAGATAAAATCCAATAAACCTTGAAGCGGTTGTTGGTTGATCTGGAGATCTTTTTGATAGTCAAGTTTTTGGATGGCATTTCCCAGCTCTATTTTTTCTACAGGTTTGAGCAAATAATCTATGCTATTGAATTTAAAAGCCCTCACAGCGTATTCGTCAAATGCTGTTGTAAATATGATTGGGCAGTCTATTTTTATAGTCTCTAATATTTCAAAGCTTAAGCCATCGGATAAACGAATATCCATCATGACCAGGTGGGGAAGTTCATTGCTATTGAACCAATTGATGCTATCCGCAATATTATCAAGTACATCCAAAATAACGATGGATGGTTTTATTTCTTTCAAAAGTCGCTTTAAACGATCGGCATTGAGCTTTTCGTCCTCGATGATTAATACTTTGGTTATATTCATTATGCTTGCGCTAAAAGTGGGAGGATAACGTTAAATGTTTTGCCATCATTCTTTATTTGCAGTTTTAAGTTGGATAGCAAATCGTATCTTTTAATGATGTTTGAAATCCCTATTCCCGATGATTCGGATACATTCTCAATAGGAATTAATATATTTTCAACAACAAGTTGATTCTGGGCGTTGGTGTAGACTTTAATTTTCAGCGGTTTTTTCTTATTCGTCTGATTATGCTTTAATGCATTTTCTACCAATAACTGTAAGGTGAGCGGGGGCAATTGAAAATTGCGTTTGGCGGGATTGACGTTTATTTCGAAGTTTACCCCATCGCCAAATCGGTTTTTGATGAGAAATATGTATGAATTTAGAAAGTTGAGTTCTTCTTCGAGTGAGATAATGTCCTTTTTGGAATTGACAAGAAGGTAGCGATATATTTTGGAGAAGTTTTCTGCATATTCATAGCCTAATTGTTGGTCTTCGAGGATGATTTCTGAGAGCACGCTTAGGTTATTAAAGACAAAATGGGGGTCGATCTGTAATTTTAACGATTGAAGTTCTGTTTCAAGAATGACCTGATCAAGCTTTGCTGCGCGCATGGATTCATTCTTCCAGTTGGTGATCAAATGACTACCAATATTGATCCCCATGATCATCAACGCAATCAATACACTGATTGTAATGTTTTGAATCATCCCTCTTTTTTCCTCCAAAGATGGGGCTATAGTAACATTTTGAGGTCCAAAATAATATTTTGAAATCAGGTACTCCAAAAGTAAATTGATAAAGAGTACTGCAAAAAGGTTGATGACGGTTTCGAGTAGAAGTCGCTCTGTCGGACTATCTTTCCAGGTTAAGAACTTATTAAGCTTGTCATGGACAATGATACTAAATTCGGAAATGATAAAGCTATAAATGATCGTAAATGTCCATTCACCGAGTATTTCAAACATATTCCGTTTAAAATAGCCATCCCAGCAACTCGAGAAAGGATCAATAATATAGGCGACGAGATAAATAAGCAGAAAGGACAGAAAGGTAAATATCAGCCTTTTTTTATTTGTACTAATTAGAGTCTTATCGTTTTTATAGATCGCTATATCCTGCATTCTTTTAACTTATCTGTATCGGTGAAATCTATGCAAATTTCGTAATTCCTTTTAGTATTGGACGACAAATTTCTGCTGAAGCGTATAAAGCCCTGACTGAAATATCAATTTGATGCACTCAGGCGTATATTGACGAAGGCTGATAGATGATCTAACCTTGGCCTATCAGTATATAATTCATAATGAAATCCCTGTGATATTTTTTTTTTAATATATTGTAAATCTTGTAGTTATCTTTTGTTTTGTAATCATTTGATCTAATAGTGTCAAAGAGTGACTTTGAATATGGAATTCGTTTTTAGTGATAGACAGAAAGGCTTGACATCATTTCGTCAAGCCTTTCTGTTTTATTGTGGTTACTATTTTTTTCGAAGTATTATCCTATAAATTATTTTGGCTCTTGATGAGTTGTTGGTGTATGGATGATATCGAAATAGATCGTTTTGTCATTAGCGTTTGGATAAACTCTATAAGTGAATTCTTTCTTTGTTAATACCGTAATATCAACCACACGAGTAAACAACGTTTCTCCAGCAGCATTTTTAGCAACAATTGTTCTCGTTTTACCATCTGCAGATACGGTCCAGTCGCCGTGCATTTTTGGAGAATTGTCAAGATTGAACATTGTAAAAGTACCATCAGATTTGAAATAAGCAAATCCTACAAAATTTGCCACGTTAGCATCTGTTAATACTACACTTTCACCTTTATTATTCTTTGCGTTTGTTGTTTCCCATGGCGTACTGGCTAATATTTCGCTTGGGGTAAACTGGGGTTCAACAACAGTTTCGTCATCTTTACTGCAGCTCACCGCTACTAACGTGCTTAAGGCGATACATATCGCTAATGCAATTTTTTTTAAATCTCTCATTTTATAAAATTTATATGATGTCACAAAAGTAATCGCATTGTTTCAGCGGCATTTGTCTCTTTTATTCCAAGGTTTGAAGGATTTATAAATTGAATGCGATCGGGTTGTTGAAGAAATTCTAAAAAATAGAAAAAGCTTATGTATTGCCTGATTTGAAGTTTGCTTTACAGGGCGTTATGTTTAAAAATAAAACAGGGGACCCTAAGGGCCCCCCATCTACCAGATATGTATAATAAAATTAGAAAATTGCTTTTTATACCGCATTAGTTATTGCTCCATCCACCTCCCAATGAACGGTATAGATCAACAACAGCAGAAAGCTCCGCTTTTTTTACCTGAGCAAGTTCGAGCTCACTTTGTAAGATATTGCTTTGCGCTGTGATTACTTCCAAGTAGGTGGCCATTCCTGTTTCAAACAAAAGATTGGCATGCTTTGTCGCTTGCTTTAAACGCGTCGTTCTATCCGAAGTAATCTTTTGTTTTTCTTTCAATTTTTGAATTGAAATTAAAGCATCGGATACTTCCCCAGCGGCTGAAATTACTTTTTGCTTGAAGATCAATACATTCTTTTCCTGTTCGACACGCGCTAGCTCATATTGCGTTTTTAATTCCTTGCGTTGGAAAATAGGTTGTGTAATACTCCCTGTAATTGCACCAAATAATGACGCGGGCAAGTTGAACCAATTACTTGCTTTGAATGCATTTACCCCAGCTTCGGCACTAATTACCAAGGAAGGATACATGCGCGCTTTTGCATACTGTTGATAGGCCTGTGAAGCTGTAATAGCTAGTTCGGCTTGTTTTACATCCGGACGGTGGCTCAACAAATCAGCTGGTATGCCAGTTGCTAGCTCTTCGGGGAACTGGATGTCCGTCAATTTCTCCGCTGTTTTAATCTCTTGTGGGAGTTTTCCGCTAAGAATCTGAATGGCATTTTCCTGAATAGTGATCTGCCGTTCAAAGTCAGGGATTAACGCCGCTGCGGACAATCGTTGCGCATCAACCTGTTCCAACGCAAGCAGCGTAATGTCACCAACTTCATATTGCTGTTGGACGATGCGTAAGGTTGTATCGCTTAATTGCAAGTTTTGTTTGGCGATATCACGCAATTGATATAACATCAGCAGTTGATAGTAACCTTGTGCAACTTGTGCAATTAATTGGGTTTGAATTACTTTTTTAGCTTCTTCTGTTTGCAGATAGGAAGCTAAAGCAGCGATATTTTGATTTTTGATTTTACCCCATAGATCGGCCTCCCAGGATAAACCTAAGGATGCCGTATAATCCTCCACATGATGTTGGCCTAAAAACTGTCCGAGGCTCAATCCATTCATACTGTTATTGGATGGATTGGTGCTATTTCCCCTGATCTGTAATTGGGCTGAGGGAAGATAGTTCGCTTTTGCTTGTTTCAGGCTCAGTTGAGACGCTTCTATGTTTTTCAGTGCTAACTTCATATCTAAGTTATGTTGTATTGCACTGTCAATCAATGTCTGTAGGATTTGATCTTTAAAAAAATCGCGCCATGGAATAGAGCCAATGCTAGTTTCCTGCGGAGCTTTAGCTTGGTCGCGGTACTGTTCGGGTAAGTTAGGGGCAAGGTGTTGATTGCTGACCAACTTATCTGTTTTACAGGACCATACGACAAAAGATAAGATGAAAACCGTCAGTAACTTTGCTTTACTATTCATATATTTAAATTTTGTCATGATATACTAATTGTTTGTATGCACGGGTATTTCCAACGAAGCGGTCTCGCTTTCATACTGTTTTTGCTTCGGGACACCAGCTATTTTCTCTTGGATAAATTGGAAGAAAATAAAGAGAATCGGGATAATAAAGAGCCCTAAAACTACTCCGGTGAACATCCCACCCGCAGCGGCAATACTGATGGAATGATTTCCTTGAGCAGACGGACCTACGGCTGTCATCATTGGAATCATACCAACAATAAAGGCTAAAGAAGTCATGATAATAGGCCTCAAACGTAATCTTGCGGCTTTAAGTGCAGCGCTAGGAATCGATAGCCCCTGTTTGCGCCCTTGAATAGCAAATTCCACAATCAAAATGGCATTTTTGGCCAGTAAACCAATCAACATGACAAGTGCGACTTGTACATAGATGTTGTTGGCGATATCAGTGAAGCTAATTGCTGCAAAGACGCCAAATATACCGGTCGGAATGGATAGAATAACCGCTAACGGAATGATGTAGCTTTCATATTGTGCCGCAAGCAAGAAGTAAACAAATATCAGACAGAGAATAAAAATCAATGTAGACTGTCCTCCGGAGACAATTTCTTCCTTGGTCATACCTGAGAATTCATAGGTAAATCCAGTAGGCAATTGTTGTTTTGCAACTTCCTCAACTGCACGGATAGCGTCACCAGAACTATATCCGGGTTTTGGTATTGCATTTATGCCAATTGAATTAAACAAGTTGTAACGCGATGCTGTTTCCGGCCCATATACACGTTCTAATTTGACTAATGTATTAATGGGAACCATGTCACCTAATCTGTTTTTTACAAAAATACCGTCCATTGAAGTAGGTTCACTTCTATCCTTGGCATCAGCTTGGACCATCACACGATAGTACTTTCCAAAACGATTAAAATCTGAAGCTTGGGCACTACCAAAATAGGCCTGCATGGTTTGTAATATACTTTTTGTGCTTACGCCAAGTTGCTCTGCCTTGATATCATCTACCTGGAGCTCATATTGTGGATAATCCGCTTTGAAGGTTGTGAAAGCCATCATGATTTCAGGACGTTTCATCAGTTCGCCAATAAACTTCTGGCCTACGCCACTGAATTTTCCAAGTTGTCCACCAGTTCTGTCCTGCAATACCATATCCAGACCGTCAACATTACTGAACCCTGGTACTGTAGGGAAGGTAAAGACAAAGAAATTTGCGCCTTTGATATTTGCCAGGCGTTGATTCACATCGGCCATAATCGCATTGATGTCTTTTATCTGACCACGTTCTTCATGTGGTTTAAGGAGGATAAACGCAACACCCGCTGAAGGACTTGTGGATTGTGTTAAAATATTGAAGCCGGCAAGTACATTTAAAGTTTTGGTAAAATCAGCATGTTGAAGTTGCTTCTCAGCTTCGGCTAATGCCCCAGAAGTACGATCTAAAGAAGCGCCTGCAGGCATGGATAAAGAAATGGCAATAAATCCTTGGTCTTCCGACGGAATAAATCCAGTAGGTGTTTTACGGATCATAAATATTGTCAAAAGTAGGGTAATCGCCAATCCTGTAAATGCAACCCACTCGTAACGGATCAAGAAGCGCAGACTTCCTAAATAGTTTTTAGTCAACCGGTCAAATCCAACATTGAATCCAGCAAAGAAACGTTCCTTGAAATTAAGTTTCTTAGCATCAGCATGACCATGATGCGTTGGTTTTAAGAAGAGTGCACATAACGCAGGACTTAGTGTCAAGGCATTAATTGCTGAAATAACGATTGCAATCGCTAACGTGAAAGCAAATTGTCGGTAAAACACTCCGGTAGAACCTTCCATAAAGCCGATGGGAAGGAATACGGCAGACATCACCAATGTAATCGAGATAATTGCCCCGGTGATTTCGCTCATGGCAGATGTTGTAGCGAGCTTAGGTGGGAGATTTTCATGTTCCATCTTGGCGTGCACTGCCTCGACGACCACAATTGCATCATCGACGACAATCCCAATGGCAAGCACCAGGGCAAACAAGGTCAATAGATTGATTGAAAAGCCGAAGAGCTGCATGAAGAAAAATGTTCCCACGATGGCTACTGGTACTGCAATCGCTGGTATTAATGTCGATCTAAAGTCCTGAAGGAATAGAAAGACAACTAAAAATACCAATATAAATGCTTCAACTAGTGTATGTTTTACTTGGTCAATAGATTGATCAAGTGCATCTTTTGTGTTGTATAAAACGAGATATTTGACACCTTTCGGAAAGCTTAAAGAGGCTTTCTCCATGAATTTTTGAATCGCGATCTGAATTTCATTTGCATTCGAACCTGCCAGCTGCATTACCCCAATATTCAATCCTGCTTTGCCATTGATACGGGTGTGGCTCGCATAGGTATAGGATCCCAGTTCAACACGAGCGACGTCTTTGAGTTTAAGTACTGAGCCGTCAGTGTTGGAGCGGATAATAATATTTTCGTAGTCACTTGGTTGGTTGAGTTTACCTTTATATTTGATCACAAATTCAAAAGCTTCGCGGCTGCTCTCGCCGAATTTACCAGGAGCAGCTTCAACGTTTTTATCTTGAATTGCAGCCATAACTTCCTCAGGCGTTAGTTTATAGGTCGCCATTTGATTTGGATTAAGCCATACCCGCATGGAGTAGTCTTTGCTACCACCAAACGCCAATGCTTGTCCAACACCAGGTATCCGTTTTAGTTCGGGAATAATATTGATTTGCGCGTAGTTGGTAATAAAGGTCTGATCGTATTTACTCTGATCTTCCGTATAGAGATCCAATACCATGATCAAGCTGTTTTGCTGTTTTGCTGTGGTAATTCCGGCTTGTACAACCTCAGCGGGCAATTGGCTGGTTGCCTGAGCCACACGATTTTGGACGTTCACAGCAGCTTGGTCAGGGTCAGTGCCAAGTTTAAAATATACGGTAATCATTAACGAGCCGTCGTTACTGGCAGTAGAGCTCATGTAGCTCATATTTTCAACACCGTTGATTGACTCTTCGAGTGAGGGAGCTACGGCACGGAGTACCGTTTCGGCATTTGCCCCAGGATATAATGCCGTTACTTGCACCGCGGGCGGTGCAATATCGGGAAACTGCTGCAAAGGCAGTTTGAGGATACCAATCACCCCCAATATGACAAGTAATATGGAGATAACGGTAGCGAGTACAGGTCTTTCTATAAATTTCTTAAGCATGTGATTTTCTAATATTATAATGAATTGATGCTATCTCTTGATAAAGCTTGTGGCGTAATTTTCTGCCCATCCTGAAGCAGGTCAATGCCTTTGTAGACAATCCGATCTCCCGCATTCAGTCCTTTGCTTACGAGGTAATTTGCACCACTTTTTCCGATGACAGTAATGGGCTGTTGAACAACTTTATTTTCTTTGCCAACGGTGTAAACGAAGATTTTATCCTGCATTTCAAGGGTAGCAAGTTGAGGTACCAATAATGCTTGTGCATACTTCTTCTGTAGTCTTACACGGCCGGTATTTCCGTTACGTAAAACCCCTTCCGGATTGTTGAACGTCGCGCGGAGGGTAATCGCACCGGTGTTTTTGTCAAACTGGCCATCTACCATATCAATTTTTCCTTTCTGATCATAAATTGTCTGATCCGAAAGAACTAAGCTGATCGGAGGGAGGTTGTGAAGCTTTTGTTGTAAATTACTACCTTCTGTATTGTTTTTGAATGCGATAAAGTCATTTTCTCCCAATGAGAAATAGACATGGAGATCCTTTACATTTGACAATGCTGTAAGTGGTTGGGAGTCTGTAGGTCCCACTAAACTCCCTTGTTTGCGCTGCAATCTACCGATGTATCCTTCGGCTGAAGCCCGTATTAGCGTGTATCCGACATTGATTTTCGCCGTTTCAACCGCCGACAGTGCCAGTTGTACATTCGCTTTAGCGGCGTTACGTGCGCTAATTGCAGTTTTTAACTGAAAGTCTGTCAGTACTTTGGTGTTCACCAGCTTTGTTTTCTTTTCCACTTCTAACTCGGCGTTTTCTAAGGCAGCTTTTGCTGCTAGCAAATTTGCCTTCGCTTGATTTAATTGTTCCTGATAGGGGCGGTCGTTAATCTTAAAAAGCGCCTGACCTTTATTTACTTTAGCACCTTCATCGACATAGATGTTTTCCAAAATCCCTTCTACTTGTGGCCTGATCTCAATATTGGCCGAAGCTTCAATAGTTGCTGGATATTCTTGATAAACCGTCTCATTACCATTCTCGATGGTAACGACCGGAAGGTTAACCGGTGGTGGATCAATGGGTTTGCTCGTGCCTGTTGAACAACTATATAGAAAGATTGCACTGAGCACATATGCAGTCTTTACGATATTAATTCGTTTAACACTGTTAAGTGTTGGAACGTAAATCCTTTTAAGGCTTGGTGATAAATTTGTTTTCATGTGATATTAAAAATTGAAGTTTTGGTATATTTAACGGTGTTAGATTTCTTAACGTTGTATTTTTTGGTGTAAAAAAAATTAGTCAGTCAGGGAGCGTGTGATGCCGTAAATAGCATCCTTTAAAACCTCTTGATTAGTATTGTCGCCATTGCCTTGGTTCACCAAATTGATCGAAATCAATCCATGTATAATAGACCAGTAGGTGAAATACTTTCTGCAGATCAATTCTTCGGATGGATTTTTCTCTTTCATGATTTCACGGATGACATCACTTATCAATTTTCCATGGGATTCAGCACATTTATAGGTTTTTTCAAAACCACAACAGGCCGTTCCCACACCAAACATTAATTGGTACAATTCGCGTTCTTCGAAAGCAAAATCCCAATAGCTAAACCACATTGCTTCCAATTGTTTCTCCAAATCGGTTTCAGTTGATTTGGCTTGTTTTACCTTTTTGGCAAGCAGGAGATAGCCTTGGTTAGCAAGCTCCATTAAAATGGCATCTTTATTGGCAAAATACTCATATATCATGGGGGCGGTATATTCGATGATATCCGCAATTTTGCGCATACTCAAGGCCTGCCATCCTTCTTCTTTGACGATTTGGAGCGCAGCATCTAGAATATTGGTTCTATTCTCATCTTTGAGCCGTTGTATGCGTTCTTTACTACCCATGCTAATGCGTAAATAATTTAACAGTGTTAAGCAAAAGTGATACTTTTAATTTTAATTATTGACATCTAAAAGTCATTAAATAAAAATGCATTATTTTTTCTGCTCGGCGGAAGCGCTTTCATTCTTCTCAGCGCGAGTTATAAGCTGTTTTATGCGATTCTTTTCTTTGTCAGTTAAGGGAAGTGCCTGTTCGATGATCGGGAGAATTCCCGAGGTTTTTTCCGATTGCAATAACAGGTCAATAAAACCGAGATAAGTGCGGATAAGGTCTGTTTTTATGCCGAAGAAAATGCGTGGGTCTACAATATATAATTCCTGTATTAACGCTAACAAAAGGGTCTTTCTTTTTTTGTCCTTTTCCGAATTGTTGTATGCAGGTAGTAGGCCTTTTCTTTCAAGATCTGTTAATTTTACTGCGACAGCGTGTTCTAGTACATATTTTTTTTGTTTTCTATCGAGTAAATCCCGTAACTCAGCTAGTAAATTTCGATAAATTACTTGTTTGACCTTCCCCGAAAAAAGATTGTCGTCTGTAGAAAGGAAGATATCTTGTTGCTCAAAATGGTCAAAGAAGCCAGATTCCACATAAACAGAATGGTGGAAATTAATGGCGTTATTGTTGAAACTGCTAAGTACTTTGGCAATTTCCTTTTTATCGCTATTCAGAAAATAATAATAATATCGATCACCAATTTGCTGATTCCATCGAATGTAATTGATGGTAAAATGATAAGAAGTATCACGCTCAGGACTATAGCCGGTCCACAAAAGCTGGTCCGTCTCCTGGATTAAATGATCATAAGCCAACAGCTTTCCATTGACGCGTATGGCGTAATTCCTATCCTTATTCAAGTAGAGAAACCATCCAAACTCTTGTGCGAGGAAATTGTTAAAGTCGTCGCTTTCAAAAAATGTAGCATTAAGCCCAAAAACGCCTTCAAGAGTAACTTGCGTTCCCGTACTTTTAGATTCTACCAGCCTGCTTTCACTGATATCGTATTGCTCTTTACTATCGCGATCGATTTGAATTCGGTAGTTTGAGAAATATTTATTCTCTTGAAAAACGGTACTCCAAATTGCGCGTGTTGCAAAAAGTGAGAAAGAAAATCGGCCCTTTCCCTTTTTTCCTCTTGTATAGGAGCTCCGTTTGAGACTATTCTTTTTTATAGAATCCAAAAAGTTTCCAAATGAGGAAGAAAGTGTCTCTAGGGGTATGCCTTCGCCATTGTCCTGTATGCTTATACGATTAATGTAGCCTAATTCATTACTGTCTATAGAGAGTTCAATCTGTGTGGCTTTTGCATCAAATCCATTCCAGAAATATTCAGCAATGGCATGTTTAGGGTCTTTGGGAAGTCCTGCTGATTCGATACTTTGGTTCGTTATTTTTGTGCTTTTCTTCATCATAAAGACAGTTTAGCTTAAAACTTGTATATAAAACAGATGGAAATAATTTGGTCGATTAATTCCATTTCAATGTACGCTATTTTTTAGATCTCTGGATTAGAAATGTGAAAAAATAAGCAAGTCCAAAACAGATAATAAGATCGAAAAGAAAATAAATATAATTGAAACTACTTCGATTCTCAGGTTCCACTGAGCGCTTGCCACCAATATATTCATAAAAAGGAAATGGAAAACCCAATCTGTCATTTCCATCGGATAGGCTATCGCATTTGGCGAAGAGAATGGTGGTCGTGACTGTTATTACACTAAAAATTACCCAGGTTTTCTTTGGGAAATTTGAAACTATCTTCATGGTTATAGCTCTTTAAGTTGTTTAAAATTACATAATATGCGGAGATGTATATTTCTGATTCGTATCAATATGGCTATTTAACGCTAAAGCTGATGTGTTGATATAGAAATTGCTTTTTTGAGTAGAAATATATCTAAATTTAGTCTATGCTTATAGAAACTTTAAAAAGCCTTTTCCAACGGGACTTAAACAGGCTGCGGGATGAAATTTCATTGTACAAACAAGAGGGAAATATATGGCTTATTGAACCAAATATTGCCAATTCAGCGGGCAATCTATGTCTACATTTGATTGGAAATCTTCAAACGTACATCGGTGCCGAAATAGGAAAGACAGGGTATATTAGGGATCGAGCGGCCGAGTTTTCGTTAAAAGATATTCCTCGAACACGATTAATAGAACAGGTAGATGATACGATTGATGTGGTTACCCGCTCTTTGGATCTCTTGTCAGAAGAGAATCTGCAAGAGATATATCCCATACTCGTGTTTGAAGAAAAAACAACGACGCAGTATTTGCTCGTTCATCTGACCACCCATCTAACTTATCACCTTGGCCAAATAAATTATCACCGCCGATTGTTGGATCAACCTGAGGATTAGCTAAAGTAATGAGTTGATCTATTCACAGATATAAATTAATATCATGGATATAAGAAAATCGGTAATTATCCGATGGGTTGGGGTTCGCCCTTTTTGCAGATAGCTGGAATACGCAGAGTGGATCGTGAAGCAATGTAAGTAGCCCATTCGAACCGAGAGCCATAAGTTTTATCAAAATAGCGGTTTTATACTAAAAAAGGAGCAGAAAGTTTTTGATTCTTTGCTTTAAAAGGTGAACTTTAGCCCAAATAGATATCGAGACCATCAAACATTCTACCTGTATCGACTGTTGATTTCTCGAAGACCCGACTTAGATAAAATGAGAAGAATCTTTACATTAATTGCCTGTTGCTGTGTTTTTAATTCGCATGCGCAGCGTATGGACAGTATTACCACGGTGATCGCACCTGAGTATGACCGAGTGGGATTATTGCATCGATTTTGGCTTGGAGATAGTTACCGTAAATTATACAATACTCCTGTTAAGATGCGTGTGATGGATCTCGCTACAGAGCGAGGTGGCCTTCAGATCGTCAAGTTGGGCGGCGGGATGCAGACCCAGTCGCTTAGACTGGTAGATTCTTCGGGTAGGGAGTGGGTTCTCAGGTCCATTCAGAAATACCCTGAGCGCAGTCTCCCGGAAAGCCTCCGAAAAACATTTGCAAAAGATATTGTACAGGATCAGATTTCGATACATCATCCATTTGGAGCATTGACCGTTCCGCCATTTAACAAAGCCTTAGGAATTCCTTCAGCCTCGCCGGAACTGGTTTTTGTGGGAGATGACCCAAGGTTTGGCGAGTATCGTGAGGTATTTAAGAATAGAGCCTATATGTTT
Organism: Sphingobacterium multivorum; assembly: GCF_039511225.1. NCBI lineage: Bacteria > Pseudomonadati > Bacteroidota > Sphingobacteriia > Sphingobacteriales > Sphingobacteriaceae > Sphingobacterium > Sphingobacterium multivorum. Next base: position 3,674,864 of record NZ_CP154261.1, on the reverse strand, counting down.
GAGGCGCGTACCCCTTTTGAGGATCAAAAAACGGATAATAGCGCAAAAGTCATGCGTAAAGTGTTGGAAGACAATGATACACAAATTGATCAGAAGCTCACACTACGTGCACGATTGTTAGACTTTACGTTGGGCGACTGGGATCGCCATCAAGATAACTGGCGTTGGGATCCTGAAAAAGAAAAAGGTAAAAAGATCTATACCCCCGTCCCTAGGGATAGGGATAAAGTGTACTATAAAACTTCGGGGGTATTTCCAACATTACTTTCCTATCAATGGTTGAAGGCCCATTTGCAACCCTTTAGTCCACATATCCGCAATGTACCACATTGGAATTTTAATGCAAGTACTTTTGATCATTTTTTTCTCACGCATCTTACGGAGGACGAGTGGATTGACGAAATACAATTTGTTCAGAAAACATTGACGGATTCGTTGATTCATCAGGCCATGTTAACGATGCCTGATACCATTGTGAAAATGAGCGCGAATGAACTGGAAACAAATATTCGTTCAAGAAGGGACGAACTGATGGAAAGTGGATTAACCTACTACCGATTTCTAGCCCGTGTCGTTGAACTACCATTGTCCGCCAAATCTGAATTTGTAGATGTCGATTACAATAGTGATGGTTCGGTCACTGTCAATATCCATAACAAGAAAAAGGATGGGACCGAAGGGCGAAAATTGCTAAAACGTACTTTTGTACCTGATCAGACCAAAGAAGTTCGCATATATGGTATATCGGGCGCTGATGAATATAAGTTCCATGGATCGGGCAAATCGCCCATAAAGGTTCGGATTATTGGTGGTGATGGTCAGGATTTGTACCGTACAACAGACAAATTTGCCAATGGCAGGAAAGTTTATATCTATGATGGTAAAGACCAGGTTCAGGGTACTATCCAGGTTGATGATGCTATTCATCTGAAATTGAGCAAAGATAGCGCTGTCCATACGTTTGACTATGACAATTTTGTCTATGATCGTAAAGGAGTTGTTTTTAATTTGGACTATGGCGTTGACCGCGGACTTATTTTTGGACTGGGGTATATGATCGAAAATCAAGGATTCAGAAAGAAACCTTATGCGTATAGGCATCAGTTTCTTGCCAGTTATTTGACCGGTCGCGAATCATTTATGTTTGATTACAAAGGTAATTATAAGAAACTCATTGCAGGGCATGATCTTTACATTCATCTTTCATCCCTTGGGCCCAAAAACTTGAGCAACTTCTTTGGGTACGGAAATAATACCATTTTTGATAAATCGGATTCAAAGCGCATTTCCTATTACCGAAATCGATTTGATCTTGTGAATGGTGATATTTTTCTAGAAAGATACCTAGCCCCCAAATTCAAGGTTTTCTATGGATCCTCCTCCGAATATTATAACAGTAAAGAATTAAATAATGTTGGACGATACTTTGAAGAGTTTCATGAAAAATATCCTTCGGAGCCTATCTACGGTAGTAATTTTTTCACTGGGGTCACCACTGGTATAGATTATGATACCCGCGATAATATCAGTAATCCAAAATCGGGAGTACATTTTCACACTAGATTGGGGTGGAATGCTGAAATTGGAGGGGAGGGCCGCAACTATACAAAATTGCAGCATTCCATGAGTTTTTATAAAACGGTTGCCGACAACTACGTCACTTTTGCCAATCGTGTCGGATTTGATGCGGTATGGGGAGATCCCTATTTTTATCAGCACGCACAAATTGGAGGGGAAATGAGCTTAAGAGGGTATAATTCTCGTCGATTTACGGGCAAAACAGCGCTTTATAATAATTTTGACATGCGATTAAAATTATTTAGCTATTCTTCTTACATTGTTCCTGGAACAGTAGGGGCAATTGGTTTTTATGATGTCGGTCGAGTCTGGATGAGTCATGAAAATTCCAATAATTGGCATATGGGATATGGTGGCGGAATTTATTTTATGCCAGGAGATCTATTAACTATTCAAGGAGTAATAGGGTTCAGTAAAGAAGCAACCTTGCCTTATCTCCGAATTGGACTTTCTTTTTAAAGACCTAAAACGAAGCTTTTAAGTATAAAATGAAATCGGAGATCAAAAAAAAATTAGATAGAAATTTTGCTGAGCGTAGATTACGAAATAGCAGCATCGATTTATCTGTGCTAAAACACTATAAAAGTTACGCAAAAACTTTTGCCGACATTCATAACGGTATAGTCGTACTGAGTGACCTGACGGCGAACTGGAGTTATACCTATATGGGGACAATTGCAGAACGACTTTACCTTCCTTCAGATGGAAAGAAGCTGGAAATAAACGGTATTTGGGAAGATTTTCTTCTCGAACGTGTTTACCCCGATGATTTGGCCATTAAGCATGCTTTGGAGCTTCAATTTCTCAACTTGGTCAAAAAAAAGGATCTGGCGGAGCGATTCAATTATCAAGCAAACAGTATACTTCGGGTCGAAGGGAGAGAGGGGCAAATCATCCAGCTGTCCCATCAAATTTTTTACTTAGACACCCCAGGACCGGAATTCCCCCAGCTGGCTTTATGCTGTTATACCTTACTACCAGAAACTGAAACTTCAATTAATCTTCGAAATTATATCCTTAATCAGGTAACAGGCGTAGTCCATCACTTAGATGGCTATGGTGCGAAAACTTCGATTAGTACACGAGAGAAAGAAATTTTAAGCTGCATCAAGGAGGGGATGATTAGTAAACGAATTGCCGAAAAATTAGGGTTGAGCATTAATACCGTTAACAGGCATCGGCAAAATATACTCCAAAAGCTTCGTGTACGAAATTCATATGAAGCAGTGAGTGTGTTTAACAAGATGCAGCAGGACATACTGACTTAAGATGACGCCCGCCTATGGGGCTGTCTTAGACGGGCGTCGATATTTTTTAGTTTGAATTATTCTCTTTCAGCCATTTGCTTCGACGTTGATCTGCAAGGTGTTTGATCGTAAAATAGTCAAATTTCGCCTGAAAGCCATTGCCGTCTGGTGAAGCTGCCATTAAACCAACCATAACAGGGTGATTATCCTGCAGCCAGGCATTCCTCATCATGATATACTCCTTGTCATCAAAAGAATAGAAAAATTCGACAGCATCTAATCGACGTATTGCTTTGATCCAAATAAAAGGGATTTCCTTATCTATTGGAATAATGCTCCAATCACTCGTTTTATGCGTAACGACTGTACTCAAATTGTATTTTCCATCCACAAATTCTATCCCTGCTTTTATATAATTCTCCTGATCAATGCGCAACATGAGACCTGCTTGGTCAAAGCGGGTTTGGTAGTTCGCCGAGATCTTTGCCTTGACTTCAAACTCTCCCCCGCGTAGCGTATAGAAAAAGGGGGCGTCGTCTACTGTAAATCCATAATGAGAGATACGCCAATAATCGCTTTTAGGCGTAACGAACATCGAAAGTGAATTGTCTTTGATGTTCCATTCTGTTGGTTCGTTAAACCAAAGCATCTTATCCAATTTTTGTGCGCTGGCCTGTATCGTAAGCAATGGAAATAATGAAGCTGCTAAAAATGTCTTTATAGTTTTCATGTTTTTGTTTTTGTAATGATATTCATTTTCATCAGCAAAGATATTTAAGCATAGCCCAGGTTTTCAATACTGATAAATAACCATGATTTCAATAATTCATCATATTGTAATTTATTTGCAATTTAATTGCATTTAATGTTTTTGCTACATAGTTGCAATAGTGAAAAATACTATCTTCGCTGAGTTGACTTTTAATCCACTGTAGTACCGAATCGGTATAGCAAACAAGATCGATTTCAATTTTAAACAATATAAGCAACAGCAGTATGGAATTTTGGGAACGTAATTTTATAGAGAAGCAAGAAATGTGGGGGGATGAAGCCGCAAAGTCTACAACGTTTGCAGTAGGCTTTTTTTTGGAACACAATATCAAAAATATACTGATTCCTGGGTTCGGCTACGGTCGCAACGGTCGCCCTTTTTTGGAAAACGGAATAAAAATTACAGGAATTGAGATTTCAAAAACAGCAATAGAGCTTGCAAGGAAATACATTGGAACCGATACGATAATCCATCATGGTTCGGTTAATGAAATGCCTTTTGATCAGGATATATATGACGGTATATTTTGTTACGGGCTTATTCATCTATTGGACGCTGATGAACGTAATGCGTTAATCCAGCATTGCTTTGACCAATTAGCTGAAGGAGGTTACATGATTTTTACGACCGTATCAAAGCTAGCGAGTATCTATGGAAAGGGGGAGGCCATAGGCACTGATCGATTTGCAATGTTTGATGGAGTACATATGTTTTTTTACGATATTGATTCCATTCATGCCGAATTCGATCCCTATGGATTAATGGAAATTAGGGAGGTAGAGGAAAATTTTCCATTCTACTTCATCATTTGTCAGAAGAGGATTAATATTTAAATATATATATTTATGAAAGATGATAGAAGCTATGAGGTAATTATCGTTGGGGGAAGTTATGCGGGGCTTTCTGCAGCGATGGCATTGGGACGTTCCTTGCGGAATGTGTTGATTATCGATAGTGGGCTACCTTGTAATCGACAGACGCCGCACTCTCATAATTTCATTACGCATGATGGTGAAAAGCCGCTTAGTATAGCGAAAAAAGCGAGGGAGGAAGTTCTGAACTACCCGAGTGTCAAGTTCCAGAAAGGGCTTGCTGTGAGCGGCACGAAGACAGCCACAGGGTATGAAATAACCACCGAAAATGGGGACGTCTTTCACGCTAAAAAGCTCATTTTTGCGACCGGTGTGGAAGATATTATGCCTAGTATACAAGGATTTTCAGCCTGTTGGGGAATTTCGGTTATCCATTGCCCATATTGTCACGGTTATGAATTTCGAAAAGGAAAAACTGCTATTATGGCCAATGGAGAGCGTGCACTTCATGTAGCGGGATTGGTCAATAATCTCTCGAACGACTTAACGCTATTGACTTCGGGTAAGGCTAGTTTTGATGTTAAACAGAAAGCAAAACTAAAGTTACACGGTATTTCGATTATTGAAGAAGAAATAAGTAAAATCCAGCACAAGAATGGATGGGTCCAACAGGTACAATTAAAAGACGGTCGTGAACTTGCCTTCGATGCTGTTTATGCTGCCATTCCTTTTAGGCAACATTCGGCTATTCCTGCCACCTTAGGTTGTGAAATAACGGAACAGGGACATATCAAAATAGATAATTTTCAAAAAACTTCACTTGCAGGAGTTTTTGCCTGTGGAGATAATTCCAGTATGATGCGTTCGGTGGCGAATGCTGTTGCTGCAGGAAACCTAGCTGGAGCAATGGTTAATAAAGAACTTGTTGATGAGGTTTTTTAGTGGCCATATTGATCTGTTTTCTGGCAGTGGTCGCACTTTGTTAATTCATCAGGAAGTTTTGTAAAAACTTCCTGATGCGTAAATGTTGTCTTTAATAGTGTCCCTAGTTCGATGCTTGTCTTAAAAGAAATTCAAATGGACTGTTCTTAAATTTTTTTGTCCAAATTTTGCTAAAATAATAGCTGTCGATAAGATAAACCGACACTAGGAAGTGATCCTTTATGATGGATAATCGTTTTAAAAGTCGACGGCCCCTTCTCTACATTTGTTGAATACGTTCGGTCCGACTAGCCGTTTCCCGTCCCCATTCTGCAATAGATTCTAATAGCGGAATAAGCGTCTTGCCGAATGGTGTAAGTTCATAATCTACTTTTAAAGGGGCTTTATCGGTATGTACTGTACGCTTTACTAAACCATCAGCCTCAAGTTCCTTTAATTGTAAGCTCAAAGTTCGCTCGGTAATTAGTGTACATTCTTTTCTTAATTCATTATAACGTTTTTTTTCAATTAGATGAATCAAAATTACTGCTTTCCATTTTCCGCCTATGTATTTCATAGTCAGGCTGGTACTGCATGGGTATTGTTTGTTGTCTATCAAATACATCTGTTACTATCAAGTTTGACCGTTATTGCAAATATATAACACTATATTTAAGTTTGCAACTATAAAATATATAGTTAATTTAATCTTGTATGTTATGGCTTTTTTAGAAACTGCAAAGCAACGTTACACAACGAAAAAGTATAATTCAGAAGCGCTAATTCCGGAGGAGAAAATCGCTGAATTAAAGGAAATAATCCGATTGAGTCCATCTTCCATCAATAGCCAGCCATGGAAGTTCTTCTTTGTCTCTTCTGGGGAGATGAAACAAAAACTCGCTACCGCATCCTATTGGAACGCACAGAAGATAAATGAGGCAAGCCATCTAGTTGTCTTTAGCGCACTAACCGATGTAGATCGCTTTGAAGAGCAAATCGCAAACACGCTTCCAGAGGGATCGATTAATTACTATAAGCAATTTTTGCAGTCGAAAGGGGAGGTTCATGTTCAATCCTGGATGAAGCAACAGGTATATCTTTCTTTGGGATTTTTCCTTGCAGCCTGTGCTGCAAATCATATTGACGCAACCCCAATGGAAGGAATTGAAAATTCCGTCTATGATGAAATACTGGAACTCGATGGCTATCAGACGTTGTTTGCAGTTGCTATTGGCTATCGACATGTGGAGGATGCCAATCAGCCTGCAATTACCGCAAAATCACGCTTGACAATTGCAGATATAATTGAAGAGCTCTAGGTAAAAAAAGATGAAACCAATAGTGGTTTCATCTTTTTTACATTAGTTTAAACTTATCTTTTTGCCCTGTTCGGGGAAAACATAATTTATTTTAAGTGGATTATTCTTGAGCAATTCGTTTTTAATGATTTCATGGTTATCACCAGTTGGTTTTCGGTGTGTGACCACTATGCTTAGCCCTTCCAAGTTTTTCAGTCCCGTTTTTTCTTTGAGCTTTAGGAGTTCTTCTAGCAGCAAATTGGGGGTTAGGTGACCGAAGAGTAAATTTTCTGGCTGATTATTTGGGAAGGAGACTTCAATCAATATGCTGTTTAATTGTTTATTTTTGATCAGTGGGGTAATCGTATTCCAGAGCTTATCCAGCTGATCGGATCTTTCCACCCGGTCCGCGCCAGTATCGCCGAGGTAAAGGAGGTAGTGATTATCATGGCGGACAAGTGCTGCACTGCTTTTATATGGATTTACATGGCTCAGCTCATATGCCGTCAAAGATAATGCTGTATTTGGTACTTGCATTTCCAGCCCCTCCTGTAAACTGTTGTAATGATACTTTCCTAGTATGGGTTTTTGGCCCTGATCCCCAAAATTGATCCAGGTATCCGTGATAAAATAGTGATTTTGTAGAATTTGAAGGACCGGATCAATAGCGAAAATGTTCTTTTTGCTATCGGCAGGAGAATTAATAATAAGACCCGATAGATGATCGAGATGTCCGTGGGAAATGAAATATCCCTTTATTTGGTTATGCAAAATTGTTTCGACCGATCCATTTAGACTTTTCAACACAATAGCTTTTCTAATCCCCGTATTTATGGTTCCGGCATCGAGGCAAAGGAAGGCCGTATCTCTTGGAGTGCCTACTAAATAAGCAGAAAGATTGTCTTCTTGTTCGCCACCATATATTCCCAGCGGGACAAGGTCAAAATGCTGTGCCTGACAGGTTATGGTCACAAGAAATGTAAAAATGGAAAGCGCTAGTTTTTTCATGATTATTAAACTAAAAACCCATCCATTGTTATAGGATGGGTTCAAATTTACGTTATTTTTTGTTTATTGGTTGAATCGGTAACGTACACCCAGCTGAATTCTCCAGCGTGAAGTTTCATCCACACTATTTGAGAATGTATTGGTCAGTGGAATCTGATTGGTAGCATCTAAATAAGGGAAGGAGAATGTTGGCTGTCCCTGCGCATTCAATCCTTTGTAATTTAAGATACCGTTTGCTTTGTTGGCAAATTGGGCAACTCCCCAGCTTTTGTTGATCATATTACCGAAATTAAATACATCAAAAGTAATCTGCAATTGATGTTTCTTACCGCTGGTATTTAAAAACACATCTTGCGCGATACGAATATCCAGTGTTCCGATCATTTTTCCTACCAATCCGTTACGTTTCGCGTATTGGCCTCTGTGTGCGTTTAGGTAATTGTCCTGATTAATGTATCCGTTCAATTGAGACCATAATTGATCAGCTGTCCGAGTGTCTTGCGCATTGTCGCCAACAAGTGCAATTTCAGCTTTACTATTTGGAATGTAGATCAAGTCATTACCCGACAAACCATCATTGTTCAGGTCACCGCCATAAGTATAAGAGTAGCGAGGCCCGTCCTGCAGTTGATAAAATAAGGAGAATGTCGTTCCTAAATGATCCAGGTATTCTTTACGGTAAGAGAAGTTGGCAATAAATCTATTTTTAACCAAATAAGTTGAATAAGATAGGTCAGCGCTATTTGGATTACCCGACACATAGCGATCACGCCACATGGATTGAGCAATAGATCCTCCATCGTTCACAGATCTTGAATCTGTATAGGTATAACCGATATTTGCAAAAAATCCACCTTTGAACTCTTTCGACAATGTTCCTGTCAAGGTATAACTATAACCTTTTGATGTATTGGACATGACAATAGCGTCCGAAATATTAGGGTTTTCGGGAGTAGGTTTAGCAGCACCATAAATACGAGGAGTACTGTAACGCATACGGTTATCCGCACCAACCAACGCTTGACCGTCCGTTGTATTTAGATTGACATTACGGAAGTAGACCGAATTGATATCTTTTGAATACATGGCTTCAAAAGTTCCAATAACACCGCCCGGTAATTTTTGGTCAACGGCAAGATTCGTTCTCCAAAGCTGCATAAACTTGAACTTATTATCCGTTACCGCCAAGTTATAACTCGAGTTGTTGGCTGCAGTTTGGTGGTTTACATTGCGATAAGCATCTACATCAGGTGTAAATGGACGGTTTGTAGGATTATTAATGGATTCAGAACCAAACATGACACCATTGTTTCCGGCCTGATTAGAAATCCACACCAACGGTGGTCGACCCGTAAAGATTCCTGATCCACCACGTACCTGCGTTTGATTGGTTCCATTGACATTCCAATTAAATCCAATTCGTGGCGACCAAAGAATTGCACTCTTTGGATATTTTGAGACGTCAATCTTTTCACCTTGATCAAAATTTAACTTGGTTACATTGTCATTCTTCAATTCATTCGGTGATGAAATGTTTGTCAAATCAGCTCTCAATCCAGCAGTCAATTTAAAATGGTTATTTACAGCAAAGGCATCTTGTGCATATAGACCAAACATACGCGCTGAAATTTCTGCATAAGGAAACGATCCATCAGGTAAAACAGAATATTGGATTTGGTATTTGGTTGCGTTGGAAACATTATTTTTTGCAGAGTTGTAGAAGTCATCTAAACTGGCAAATGTATAGGCTCCATAATAGTTCGGCGCAAATCCATTGGTAGTTTTGTAATTTTCAAAATTGGCTCCCAAGGTAATCTCATGCTTTCCGGCATAAATATTAAAGTTGTTGGTTGCTTGGAATACCTTCGTCTTTAAGCTATTAAATGCTGTAAATGGTTCGTAACCAAATGCTGTCATGCTACTACCGTCGGGGTTCATGATGTCTACCAAAGGAAATGGTTGGCCACCTTTCGACTCTCTATAGTCGTTCATGACATTGTAGCCTACGGTCAATGAATTAGAATATTTGCTACTGATACGCGTACGTAATTCTAAATTCACATTGTCCATGTTGTTGTTTATACCGTAGCCTGCTGAGCTGAAAGGTAGGCCAAGGTTGGACGGTTGCCGATTATTTTTGGGCGCGCCGCTATTGGACGGTAAGATGTCGCGATAGGAACGAAAGTAGAAATATTTAGCGCTTAAGGTATTTTTTTGATCGATATTGTAATCTAATTTAACGGAAAATTTGTCACTGCGTGTATCCAAAGGGTAATCTTGATAAGATCCAGGATTATACCCGATCGATTTAAGGTAGTTGGCTAGCTCATCAAGTTTCTCCGCAGATACGGTTGAAACATTCGGCCCCGTATTTCCTCCGCGTGAAGCTATAAAATTTGTTCCTGGGTCTGTTCTTCGCTCAAGCTCGCCGCTTGCAAAAAAGAATAGCTTGTTTTTGATAATTGGTCCCCCCACGGTAAAACCATAGCCTTTTAAGCTGAAGTTGTTGACTGGTGCTCTTAGTCCGGCCGAATTGTATTTGTTGACTAAATTCTGATTTCTGAAATAATAATTTAACGAACCTTGTACTTCGTTGGTACCACTTCTTGTTACGGCATTGATTGCAGCACCGGTAAAACCATTTTGTCTTACGTCATAAGGAGCAATGTTTACTGAAATCTCCTCAAAGGCATCCATATTGATAGGTTGCGAGTTTGTTTGGCTTCCGATGGTTCCCTGTAGTCCAAACGCGTTGTTAAATAGCGCGCCATCGATGGTAAAGTTATTGGCAAGGTTGCTTCTTCCTGCAAAAGAAGGATTACCGTACTGCATCGAAAATTGAGGGGTCAGTTTGACAAAGTCTGTAAAGCTTCGATTGAGTGTAGGTAGATTTTGAATCGCTGTGCGGGAAATGTTTTGTGCAGCACCTGTTCGGCCGGAGTTGAAGACTTTGCCCTGTCTCGTACCTACAACGACAGCTTCATCCAATACCTGCGATGCGGACTGCATCTGAATATCTAATGTTGAGCTTTGTCCCAAAGCCAGTTTCTCGATCTGCTTGATATTGGGTGAATGCCCAAGATAAGTTACCGTGATTTGATAAGGGCCACCGATTCTCATATTGGGGAGATTATAGCGACCGTCACTTCGTGATGAAGTAACGTACTTTGTCCCGGAGGGCAAATGTATGGCTTCGATTGTCGCCCCATTGATTGGCGAATTTCCCGCTCTGACGGTTCCATTCAGCGCAGAGGTGGTTTCATTTTGCGCATAGGTAAGTGAGGTACCGATTGTGCTTAGCAAAATACTGGTAATCAAATGTTTTCTCATTTGTTTTGTAGCTGTTTAAATGACTAGGTGATTTTTAAACCGCGATAAAGGTAGGAGAGTAGTGTTGATTTTGTGTTAAGTAAATATTATTTAACGGTTTCCACTGTCGTAGGTATAAGCCGTTTTTTACTGTTGATAATTCAGTCCAATCTTGTTTGCGGCTATTTTTTAATTTTGATTATGTTTACGTTTTTTCTTTTGTTGTTTAGTATATTCAAACCTATTTAACCGGATTGGATTTTATCGTTACTTATGACCATAAATTTTAAAAACATAGATTATTTGAAGTCTGGAAACGACGTGCAGAAAAAAGCCTATCGGTTATTGACTGATTATCACATTACTACTCTTCTTGATGCTTATGATCCGATTGTAGTTGGTACGATACCGATTCAGCTGGATGTGGGTGGGAGTGATATAGACATTATTCTGTGTGTCGACGATTTTGATGCTCTTGAAGAAATGCTGTCTCTTAATTTTTCGAAGCATGCACATTTTCGGTTACGGCGGCCGGCCGATCGCGTAATCGTCTGCCGTTTCACGATTGAAGGGCAGCTTTTTGAAATTTATGCAACGGATGAAGCAACTGAAATTCAGAATGGATACTTACATATGCTTAAAGAGCATGAAATTATTCAATTGAGGGGTGGACAATTCGCTGAACAGGTCAGACAGCTCAAGAGGAGTGGGATAAAAACTGAGCCTGCATTTTGTCAGCTATTGGGAATTGAAGGCGATGCATATACAGAACTTCTAAAGTATAATCCAGCAGATAACACGATGAACTATGAATGATTTTAATCTATAATAGAATGAATCCCCTAATTGAACAGTTCAAAAAATATGGCTATCTCAATGAAGCAATTGAGAAAGCGGTAGAAAATAGAACGCGTTATTTCTTTAAGAAAAAGGGCGAGCATTTTTTGAGAGAAGGGCAGCATTTATCAAGCTATTTTGTTTTAAGTACAGGATTACTACGAGCTTATTTTTTTAAAAACGGACGTGAAATGAACAGCTGGTTTGGTGAGGAAAACCAGATTTTTGGATCGATTTTACCCGTTTATACTGAAAAACCCTCTTTTGAAAATATTCAGCTTCTTGAAGATTCCGAGATCTATGCTATTTCTGTAGACGATTTAAATGAATTGTATAGAATTTATCCTGAACTAAATCTTATCGGTCGGAAGATTGCCGAGGAGGTTTGTATTATTCTTGAAGAACGGATTATGTCGCTGCATACCGAATCTGCAGTAGAACGATATCAATCGCTCATACGCTTACAGCCCAATTTGTTAAATAGAATTAATCTCGGTCATATTGCATCATATTTGGGGATTACACAAGAAACACTTAGTCGGATCCGGCGATAAGGTACGATTTTGATATAAGTCAAAAAATGCCCCTCATTTAGCGATTATCTTTGCTGTAGAAATTTAAACTATTGAAAATGAATTGGATTGCATTGATCATCGCTGGCATTTTTGAAATTGGCTGGCCGCTCGGATTAAAAATGGCTCAACAGCCAGATTCAAATAAATTGGGTTGGATCATATTGGCTATTGTTTCTATGAGCATTAGTGGAGGATTATTGTTTTACGCTCAAAAGGCAATTCCTATCGGTACAGCTTATGCCGTATGGACAGGTTTGGGAGCTGTGGGAACATTGATTGTTGGAATCTTTTTTTTCGGAGATTCTGCCAATATATTTAGGCTCCTTTCAGCAACATTGATCGTCGCTGGAATTATCGGTTTAAAAATATTCTAAAAAGCCACAGGAAATGCTATTTATGTTAGGGAAGATTTAAATAAATTATAAAGGTGAGCTCAATTTGCTTGACTAGAATGTTCAAAGTCGTTTGAAACGCACTTTTTTAATCAAAACTCCTTATAAAAGAGTAGGTTGGGATGATTTTTGCTTGATAATCAAATTATGAGGCAAGAACTAGCAGAAAAAATAGAATTGTATAGTAAAAGGTACGGCCTATTTATGCGGCCGGAGTATATTAGCTTTGCTCGGGACACGACAAGACTATTGCTTCGCAATGAATGTCTCCGTGAAGGTGATATAAAAGCGTACCAAGACTATATTGCTTCTCATTATCCGGAAGATCTTCCCTGGGAAATGAAACAATATCAGGAAACGACCAAAGCATTGGAACGAATGAGTAAGGAAATGGCAATTGCTTGGGTGAATACGCATCAAATCAATATTTTCGAATCCGATATTTTTATCGATGATGAAGATTCAATTTTGCGCCCTATTCAGTCAAAGGATGAAGATATGTTTCGCTATAATTTTAATGCGTTGGAAGAACTCATCTACAATCACCAAAGACCAGAAGATCTATTTCGGCGGAATAGGGATTGTTTTTGGATAGATACAAGAATTGAATGGCGGTAGTTTGCAGCTCATCTTGATGCTGTTTCCCAAGCATTATCTCCTTTTATAATGAATACTTCTTGCGATATTTTTTATAATCGAGACGCTAAAACAATTTTTTGTTTTAGCGTCCAAGTCCTTCGCATATCTGAAGGACTTTTTTATAAAAGCTTTATTTTTAGATTTCTAAATGATACGCCTCTCGACCAATCCTGCAGTGCTAATTTCCCATTGATATGCTTACCAAACTCCGGATAATCTTTGAAATTGCTATGCTTTACTAAATCTTTCCATTTAGCTGAATTAAAATCCATTTCAGCAGTGATTTTACCATTTAGGAAGAATGTTATTTTTCCATCTTTCTGAATGATACTGGATTCATTCCAATCATCTTGCGTTTTAATGTTCACAAAGTTTTGTTGCGGTAGAAATGTATAAAGACAGCCCGAACGCTTTAGCGGTTTATCAAAATCAGGATGGGAATCTGCCAACAGTTGGTACTCCGGCCCAGAATGGTAGGTCGCATTAATATCGGGTCTTTCCTGTACGTTGACAAAAACGCCACTATTTCCCTCTTTTTCCAGCTTCCATTCAAACTTAAACTCATAATTTTTATACTCTTTGTCCGATACCAAGTCGTATTTTTGGCTTTCACTGTTGGGGTCACAGTAAATTGTTCCATTTTTTACAATCCAGGCCGTAGGCGCATTTTTGCTATTATTGTACGTATGCCAATTGTTGAGCGTGGTACCATCAAATAAAAGTTGCCAGCCGTTACTTTGCTCTTCTTCTGTCAATGTATTGGGACTGCTTTTTTCATTTTGACAGGAGAGTAAAATACAGCCCAGAAAGGCCCATAGGGTGATTTTTTTGAAAAGGTTTAAGTTTATCATTGTTTTTATTTGTATAAGTGTCTCTTTAATACGTTTCCCAACTAATATGTATTCCCTAAAATAATTTTTAATGTGAACTTTTGGAGACAATTTCATATTCCTTTGCAAATTTGTTACATAGTGCTTCTGCTAATACCCATCCGGAGGTTCACATATTCTCCCATTCATTCATGAAGTTCTAAAATGTGCTGGCCCATCATTTTAAAAGATAAATCGGCTCAAGCCGTCTATACTTTTTTGGTCACCTTTCAAGCATAGATGACAAGGTACATATTATAATGTTTTGATCACATTTTCAGCATAGTCATTCTCATTTTGATAAAATAACCTTATCAAAATGATAGGATTCTCCAATTCTATTTTGTGACTTATTTTTTTATATCATCTGATTAGTAGTGTTTTATGATGTTTTTTGGCGCAGTGGAACAGGATTTGGCTTATTGGGACAAATGAATGTAAATATGAAAACAGGACGGAAAAGAAAAGTATGTGATAAGAGTCCACCGAGGGGACAATCGGCAAAGCTACTAGCATTAAATTCAAGTTTAAAAAATGAAATCGCAAGTCACTAATAAAGTTTAACAATGGTAATAACAATCATACTCATCATAACTGGACTATTTTTCTTCTGGTTATTCTATAAAATGGTCGACTTTTTCGGCAAAATATAAAATAAATAATATGAAAGAGAAGCAAGAAAATAAAGGCAGAGGTTCCGCTCATAATGTGTCTGGCGACCGTATAGCGAAGTTCATCGTAGTGGTATTGATTATTGCAATGATTTTTCAACTCTATATAGGTTAGATTTTGAAGCATAGTTTTACGTACAACATGAAAAAATTAAATCAATACGGTGCAGGTTTGTATATGGCGCTCCATTATAAAGAAATCCGATCAGAGATTAGTTTCCTATTACGGAAGCACAATTTTGCAGGAGCTTTACAGGCCGTTATTAATCATCTTCGGAGCTTAATAGTACTGCAAAGCACGGACAAAATTTGCCAGCATATTCATTTCCTCGGAATGATTTATGGACGAGGAAACAATTATGTAAAATACATTTTGGAAAATCTTTTTGTTAGATCTTTAGGAGGCCTTCGACGTATAAGTTCGGTCAATGCATGGGCAGAAATCGAAGCCCAGCTACCAACACCATTTTTAGAGGTCCTCAAAGGACAACAAATCCATAATCTTCTAATATCAAAGTAAATGACAGCTTTATTTATTGTAGCACTACTGGTTTTTACATACATCTGTTATGTACTCTTAAGGCCGGAAAAATTTTAATAACAAGATTACTCATTCGTCATTGTCAGCGATGAAACTGCGCTTTCAGTCAGTCCTTTTGGCATTACGAAGTCAAAAGAAGGGCTTAAAGTTAGCTGACGATTGATCATGATACACTTTTTATACAAATCAATTAAAGAAATGAATACAGAGATTCTTGGAATCATAGTGATGTTCATCGTAACATTACTACTCGGACTTCCCCTCGGGAAATATATAGCTAAGGTATATGGTAACGAAAAGACCTGGTTAGATCCATTGTTTCAACCATTGGAACGTTTTTTTTATCGAGTGACAGGAATTAATCCGAATGTTCAGATGACTTGGCAACAGCACCTCGTTGCTCTTCTGACAATTAATCTAGTGTGGTTCCTGTTGAGTATGGCTATCCTGATGAATATGGGAAGTTTGCCTTTAAATCCAGATGGAAATCCTGGAATGACTGCTGATTTGGCTTTTAATACCAGTATATCCTTTTTGGTTAACTGTAATCTCCAACACTATTCTGGGGAGTCGGGCGTGAGTTATCTGGGACAAATTTGGCTCATGTTTCTTCAATTCGTGACTGCAGGAGTGGGAATGGCTGCTGCAGTGGTTATTTTTAAAGCTTTTAGGGATAAAACAACAACGCAATTGGGCAACTTTTACGATTTCTTTGTGAAATCTTGCACCCGGATTTTACTGCCTATCTCGGTCCTGGTTGCTGCCATTTTCGTGTTCCAAGGCATGCCGATGACTTTCGAAGGTAAGGACAGCATGATTACTGTCGCTGGCGATACCGTACAGGTAAGTCGAGGACCAGTAGCTGCCTTTGTCCCAATTAAACATCTGGGAACAAATGGAGGTGGTTTTTTTGGTGCGAACAGTGCGCATCCATTCGAAAATCCCAATTATTTGACCAACATGGTGGAAATGATTGCCCAGTTTATTATCCCGATGGCGATGATATTTGCATTCGGCTTTTTTATTCGCAAGCGTAAATTTTCATGGATGATGTTTGGCGTGATGACCATTGGGTTTATCATCCTGACGATTCCAAATATAAAAATGGAAATGGCTGGAAATCCAGCGATCGCACAGATGGGTATTGATACGTCTATGGGTGCTATGGAGGGAAAGGAAGTACGCATTGGTGCCGCAGCATCCGGTTTTTGGAGTATTGTCACAACGATGATTTCGACGGGTTCTGTCAATTCTATGCATGATAGTTACATGCCCTTATCTGGTATGAACGAACTTATAGCGATGATGGTGAATGCTTTTTATGGCGGTGTGGGCGCGGGGATACTCAATTTCTTCATTTTTATTATACTCGCCGTTTTCATTAGTGGCTTGATGGTGGGGCGCACACCAGAGTTTATGGGTAAGAAAGTTGAAGCGCGCGAAATGAAAATCGCCATGATTGTTGCTCTTGCCCATCCTTTTCTAATCCTTGTCGGTACAGCACTTGCGACAGCGTTTCCAGCCCAAGGTGCTTCTACATTGAACAACCCTGGATTCCATGGTTTTAGTGAAATATTGTACGAATATACTTCATCCGCAGCTAACAATGGAAGTGGTTTTGAAGGTCTTGGAGATAATACCATTTGGTGGAACATTTCGACAGGTATCGTATTGTTACTCGGCCGATTTATACCGATTATAGGCCCAATTGCTATTGCGGGGTTATTGGCTGAGAAGAAATTTATACCTGAAAGCGAGGGAACGCTAAAAACTGATACAAGTACATTCGGTTTAATGGTATTCGCTGTGATCGCGATTATTGCAGCACTCTCTTTCTTCCCTGCGTTGGCATTGGGTCCAATTGCGGAATATTTTTCCATGTAATACGTAAAAATTAAAGAATTCTAAAAATGAGCAATCAACAAACATTGTTTCAGAAAGAGCTTGTACAACAAGCGTTAAAGCAATCTTTCGTGAAGCTAAATCCTAAAATAATGTTCCGTAATCCAGTGATGTTTACCGTGGAAATCGGGACGTTGATTATGGCCGTGGTTTGTCTTTGGATAATGACCGGAGAAAAATCACAAGGTACACTTGGTTATAATTTTACAGTATTTCTTATCCTATTTTTAACCTTGCTGTTTGGCAATTTTGCGGAGGCAATTGCCGAAGCCCGCGGGAAGGCGCAAGCAGATAGTCTTCGGAAAACTCGGGAGGAAACTCCTGCAACCCTGCGCGATGGTCGGGTCGTTTCATCCGCTCAATTGAAAAAAAATGATGTTTTTGTTTGTCAGGCTGGTGATGTAATTCCATTGGATGGGGAAATTATCGAGGGGTTGGCGACAATAGATGAAAGTGCAATTACCGGTGAATCAGCACCGGTGATCCGCGAGGCTGGGGGCGATAAAAGTTCAGTTACAGGTGGCACCAAGGTTTTATCCGATCGAATTGTCGTGCAGGTAACGACAGAACCGGGTGAAAGCTTTCTGGATAAGATGATCGCATTGGTCGAAGGCGCAAGCCGCCAAAAAACACCTAACGAGATTGCCTTAACCATCCTTTTGGCAGGTTTTACACTTGTTTTTATTATCGTAACGGTGACCTTAAAACCATTTGCGGATTATGCCAATGTCGGTATCACCATTGCTTCGTTTATTTCACTTTTTGTCTGTCTGATTCCAACGACAATAGGTGGTCTTTTATCGGCGATTGGTATCGCGGGAATGGATCGCGCACTTCGAGCGAATGTTATTACAAAAAGTGGCAAGGCAGTTGAAACGGCGGGTGACATTGATGTCTTGTTGCTTGATAAAACTGGAACCATTACGATCGGAAATCGTAAGGCGACAAATTTTTACCCTGCCGATGGTGTCATGAAAGAAGCGCTGGTACGTGCAGCAACATTGAGCTCCATGGCGGATGAAACACCAGAAGGGAAATCAATTGTCGAATTGGCTGGTGTCAACCCATCGAGCTATAAGGTCGAAAACCCGGCATTCATTAAGTTTACCGCCGAAACCCGTAGCTCGGGAATAGACTTTGAACAGACACGTATTCGTAAAGGTGCAACAGATGCTATTCGAAATATCATTGTAAAGGCTGGAAATCTATTTCCTCAGGAAATAGATGAGCGCGTAAAGCTTATCTCTCAAAATGGGGGGACCCCATTGGTCGTAGCCGAGAATGAACAAGTACTCGGTGTCATAGAATTGCAGGATGTGATAAAACCCGGGATTCATGAACGCTTTGAAAGGTTGCGAAAAATGGGTATCAAGACTGTTATGGTGACAGGAGACAATCCGTTAACGGCCAAATATATTGCCGAAAAAGCGGGAGTGGATGATTTCATCGCCGAAGCGAAACCCGAAGACAAGATGAACTATATCAAAAAAGAACAGCTTGACGGGCGATTGGTCGCCATGATGGGGGATGGTACAAACGATGCTCCGGCACTTGCACAAGCGGATGTTGGTGTAGCAATGAATAGCGGTACGCAAGCTGCAAAAGAGGCTGGAAATATGGTCGATCTCGACAATGATCCAACCAAATTGATCGAGGTTGTGGAGATAGGTAAGCAATTGTTGATGACCCGGGGTACGCTGACAACATTCAGTATTGCAAACGATGTTGCCAAATATTTTGCGATTATTCCGGCCCTGTTTATTGCGGCAATACCGGCACTTCAAGGTTTAAATATTATGCAGCTCAGTAGTCCACAAAGCGCCATACTATCGGCTGTCATCTTCAACGCAATTATTATCCCATTACTGATTCCTTTGGCATTAAAGGGAGTCGCATACAAACCTATAGGCGCAAGCGCATTGTTACGGAGAAACCTGCTCGTTTTTGGACTTGGTGGAGTTCTCGTTCCATTTATTGGTATCAAGGTCATAGACCTGCTGGTTTCGCTATTTATCTAATACATTTTTAATAATTAAAGCAAAGATGAAAACACATATATATCCAGCAATAAAGATTACAATAGTTTTATTGCTCCTGCTGTCAGTTGTATATCCGGCCCTTGTTTGGGCAATAGCTCAGATAGCACCTAATCATGGAAAAGGGGAAATGCTAGCGTACAACGGGCAAAAGTATTACAGAAATATTGGACAGGCCTTTATGCGTGATGATTACTTCTGGTCGCGTCCTTCCGCTGTTGGTTATAATGCAGCAGGATCGGGAGGAAGTAACAAAGGACCCTCTAATGGGGAATATCTTTCGGAAGTTAAGGCCCGTATTGATACGTTCTTAGTCCACAATCCCACTGTAAAACGCGAACAGGTACCGGTAGACATTGTTACAGCCAGTGGCAGTGGTTTGGATCCAGATATCTCGGTAGAGGCCGCAAAAATACAAATCGATCGTGTTGCGAAAGCAAGAGGTATATCGGTAAATAGCTTACAGTCTCTCGTTGATGCTCACGTTCAGACCCCTCTATGGAATATGTTTGGACCTCGCAAAATCAATGTCCTTGAACTAAATATTGCGTTGGACAAGATGGTTGAAAAATAAAATTGACCTGATGGGTCATTGATTTACACTTTACGAGAACGATATACATGAAAAAACTAGCGATGTTGGCCTGTTTACTCGCAGGAGCAACACAATTATTTGCACAGCAAGATACAACTCAAAATACCCAATTGTCTATCAGTGGTTACCTTGAAGCATATTACCTTCGGGACTTTAACAACCCAATTGGAAATACACGCCCAGGCTTTGTATATAGTCACAACAGAACAAATGAAGTAAACATAAACTTGGCACTTTTAAAAGCTGCGTACGAAACAACAAATACCCGTGCAAATCTTGCTTTTGGTGTCGGTACATATATGAATGCGAACTACAGTGCGGAACCCGGTGTCTTAAAAAATATTTACGAAGCGAATGCCGGTGTTCGTATCTCGAAAAAACATAATTTATGGATCGATGCTGGAATATTTTCTTCCCATTTGGGCTTTGAAAGCGCTATAGGAAAGGATAATTGGACTGTAACAAGGAGTATTTTTGCTGATAATTCCCCTTATTTTGAAACCGGCGCAAAAATATCCTATACATCCGCATCGGGAAAACTATTTTTAAGCGGGCTTATTTTAAACGGATGGCAGCGGATTCAACGTGTGGATGCTAGCAGTTTACCTGCATTTGGACATCAATTAGTCTATAAACCGACAGCTAAATGGACTATCAATAGTGGTTCTTTTATCGGCAGTGATAAAGCGGATAGCGTCAGACAGATGCGCTATTTTCATAATCTATATGCCATTTATCAAATGAATGAAAAGCTGGGAATTACATTCGGATTTGATATTGGAGCGGAACAAAAAGCAAAAGGCAGCTCAACGTACAATGTATGGTACACGCCTGTGTTAATTGCACGATATGCGACGACCGAAAAATTTAGCTTAACAGCAAGAGGAGAATATTACAACGATAAGCATGGTGTAATCGTTTCGACTACGACAGATCAAGGTTTTCAAACGTTTGGCTATTCTTTAAATGCAGATTATGCAATTCTTCCCAATGTCCTTTGGCGCACGGAACTACGTAATCTCACCAATAAAGATGCTATTTTCCTTGATCGGACAAATGAGTTGGTGAAAAATAGTTTGACGGCTGTCACAGCACTTACAGTTAGTTTTTAAAACAATCGTTCCTGCCGTGTGTTGGATCGGCAGGAACTTTCTGAAATGAAAGGCAATAAAAATGGAAGAAAGGAAAAGCGCTGAACACTTTTTGGACCTTATCCGAAAATCGAGAAGAGGTCGCTTCAAACTTTATATCGGCATGAGTGCAGGCGTCGGAAAAACTTACCGCATGTTACAGGATGCCCATACACTTTTACAGGGAGGAATCGATGTACGTATTGGCTATATTGAGACACATAATCGGAAGGAAACCCATCAATTGCTGGATGGTTTACCCGTTATAGCCCGACGCCATCTTTTTTATAAAGGCAAACAGTTAGAGGAACTGGATCTTTATGCTGTTTTGAATTCACATCCTGAGGTCGTCATTATCGATGAGCTGGCACATACCAATATTGAAGGCAGCAAAAATACCAAAAGGTGGCAGGATGTTATGGAGATTCTGGAAGCCGGGATTAATGTGATCAGCGCTGTAAATATCCAGCATATTGAGAGTTTAAACGAGGAGGTTAAAGCGATTACAGGGGTTGAAGTGCAAGAACGTGTCCCCGACAGTGTTATTGATTCCGCCGATGAAGTCGTTAACATTGACCTTACTGCAGAAGAACTTATCATCCGCCTAAAAGAGGGCAAGATCTATGACGCTTCAAAAATTCAGGCAGCGCTTCAAAACTTCTTTAAAAGCGAACATATCTTGCAATTGCGGGAAATGGCGTTGAAAGAAGTGGCTTCCCAGGTTCAACGTAAAGTGGAGATCGAAGTTCAACCTCAACGATGGGTACGAAAGGAGCGTTTCCTGGCTTGTATAAGTTCCAATGAAATAAAAGCAAAAAACGTGATCAGAAAAACAGCGCGCTTAGCAGGATATTACAATAGCAGTTGGTTTCTGCTGTATGTACAGTTGCCAAAAGAGCGTGGCGATCGGATAGCCTTAAATAAACAGCGGCACCTGATCAATAACTTTAAGCTGGCGACAGAACTTGGTGGTGAAATTATCAAAGTGGAAAGTCATAGTGTGGCAAAAGAGATTATCGCTTTGTGCGAGCTCCGCAAGATCACCACAGTTTGTATTGGTAAACCACGATTATCGCTTTTAAGGATGTTACTTGCTAAGGATACATTTAGCAAATTGCTGACACAGCTGTCGACCGAAGACATCGACCTGATTATATTGTCATAATGATAAAGGTAAATTGTGAATAAGATGAAAATAAAAACGAAACTTACCTTTGGTGTAGGATCACTTTTTCTCATGATCTTTCTACTCGCCGCTTTAAGCGGCTGGTATGTAAACCGGTTAAAAAAGGATACCGCAAATATATTGACAGCAAATTACAATACGCTGCTGTATGCCAAGAATATGTTATTGGCTTTGGAGGAAATTCCTGTTGAAAAAACTGCTTTTAAGAACTTCGAGGTCAACCTTGACAAACAACGGAGAAATGTTACTGAAGTCGGAGAGCAACAAACAACGAACGCGATTGCTGAACATTTTTTAAAACTGAAATATAAGCCCTTAGACATCACTATTATCTCGTCCATCAGAAAGGATATTGCTTTGTTAATGGAGCAAAATATGACGGCAATTTCTCGGAAGAGTATTGTTGCGGATCGCACCGCAGAACATGCAATTTTGGTCATTTCATTTGCTGGGGCACTCTGTTTTATTATTGCTTTTATATTGCTGGTCAATTTGCCGTCCAATATAGCTGATCCCATAGCAAAATTGACAGCGAGTATTCGACAGATTGCAGGACAGAACTACAAAGAACGAATTCAGGTACAGAGCGGAGGTGAGTTTGCTGAACTCGTCGCTTCATTCAATTCCATGGCAGAGAAACTTGAAGAATACGCTGAAAGTAAACTTGAAAAAATTTTAAAGGAAAAAAGTCGAATCGAGTCTCTTGTGGATCATATGCATGATCCGGTGATAGGCTTCGACGAAGAGCGACGTGTTATTTTTGTCAACGAGGAAGCGCTTCGCATCACCAATCTACATAAAGATCAACTTCTCGGAAGATCTGCTTTGGCGGTTTCAGATGAAAATGATCTTGCTAAAGATATTTTTAAAGACCTGTTCCTTCCTGTGGAGCAACGTGAAAAGAATGCTGTTAAAATTTATGCGGACGATAGAGAAAGCTATTTTGAGAAAGATGTTATCGATATCAATGTTTTGCCGACAGGTGAACTGGAATCAAAGTTTATTGGGCAGGTGGTTATCCTAAAGAATATTACGCCATTTAAGGAACTTGATCTTGCAAAAACAAACTTTATCGGCACCGTTTCTCACGAGTTCAAAACACCTATTGCTGCAATTCAGATGGGGGTTCAATTGTTGGAAAATGAACAAATAGGCCATCTGAATACCGAACAGCTCACCTTGTTAAACGGAATAAAAGAGGATTCTAACCGACTGCTTCAAATAACCGGTGAACTGTTAAATATGACCCAGGTTGAAAGTGGTTCCATCCAAATTAACTTACATACGACAGAAATACAGCCTATTATTGAATATGCTATCATGGCGAATCAATTTGCTGCGAATCAAAAAAATATACACTTTGTTATAGAGGTAGATCCCAAAGTGAAAGCTATATTTGCTGACAATGAGAAAACTGCCTGGGTTCTTACCAATTTTCTTTCCAATGCGATACGTTACTCGCATGAAGATTCGGTCATTCGTATAGGGGTGGAAAATAACGAACTTAAAACAAAATTTATCGTTACCGACAGCGGGCAAGGGATCGAGCCTAAATATCTGGATAAAATATTTGCACGCTACTTCCGTGTACCAGGGGCCAAAAAAGGTGGAACAGGACTTGGTTTAAGTATTAGTAAAGAGTTTATAGAAGCGCAAGGAGGCGAGATTGGTGTTGAAAGTGATTATGGCGCAGGAAGTTCTTTCTATTTTTCATTACGTACTGCTATTCCCGATAATTAATACATACTAATCGGATCGTATCTGTTCCTATAGTGTATTATGACAACACGACAAAGTTGGATCCGGTGAGAACAGTTTTTGAGATTATAAGTGGTGCCGGCGAGCCACTCATAATCTCAAAAATGGATTAATGGTTAACTAAAGCCATAGCACCTTCGCTGTATCGAGCTCCGATATTAGGGTATTTATGGAGTATTTCATCGATTGTTTTTAAATCATCATTCGATAATTGTATGTCAAGGGCGCCCACATTTTCTTCCAGGTATTTTCTTTTTTTAGTTCCTGGAATGGGAATGATGTCATTTCCCTGTGCCAGTACCCACGCTAAAGCGAGCTGTATAGGACTACAGTTTTTATCTTTTGCCAGTAGAGAGAAGTCGGCGACCAATTGTGCATTGTTCAAAGCATGTTCGCCTTGATTACGCGGTAAGGTTCTTCTAAAGTCGTCCGAAGCGAGATTTTCTAGATTTAAAGAATTTGAAAATAATCCACGCGCTAGCGGTGCATAAGGAATTAAACTTATCCCCAATTGACGTACAGTCTTTAGGATTTCTTTTTCTACATCGCGTGTAAGGAGCGAATATTCGCTCTGTAAAGCAGCTATAGGGTGTACGGCATTTGCTTTGATGATTGACGCAGGGGATGCTTCGCTTAAGCCAAGATACCTCACTTTTCCTTCTTTAACCAATTCCGCCATAGCGCCTACGGTCTCTTCGATGGGAATATTGGGATCTACGCGATGTGCATAATAAAGATCTATGGTATCTATTCCAAGGCGTTTTAAACTTTTTTCCACCGCTAATTTTATCCATTCGGGCGAGCCATCGAAATAGGTGTTTGCCGTACCACTTGGACCTGCTACTTCATCTTTAAAGCGAAACCCAAATTTTGTTGCAATAAAAACTTTGTCACGGTTGGGAACAAGTACTTTTGAAATAAGCTCCTCATTGGCACCGTTGCCGTACATATCTGCGGTATCCCAAAAATTAATGCCTAGGTCCAATGCTCTTTCCAATGTAGCAATACTCTCTTTCTCGTCCGTAGGTCCGTATGCAAAGCTCATTCCCATACAACCTAATCCAATCGCAGAGAGTTTTTCATTTGTTGTTCCAAGATTTCTATATTTCATAATAATGATATTTTGTTTAATACAAAAGTACACATGGAATAAACGAAGGGAGTTAAGACAATCAAACAGATTGTTATACAATTCAAACAGTACCGCTTCGGACTTGGTTTGGGGACATCCCCGTTTGCTTTTTGAAGAAATTGGTGAAATAGGAAGGATATTCAAATCCCAGGCTGTAGGCAATATCCGATATATTCCAATTGGTATGCAACAACAAAGCTTTGGCTTCTTGGGCCACACGGTTTGCAATGTGTGTACTGGTGGTTTTGCCTGTGGCTTCTTTTACCGACCTGTTGAGGTGATTGATATGAACCGAAAGCGCATGAGCATAATCTGCAGGGCTTTTCAACTGTAGGCTAAGCTGAAGGGTATTGATTGGAAATTGTCTTTCTAGCAGCTCAAGAAATAGTCCCGATACCCTGGTTGAGGCGTTGGTATAAGATCCAAAACTCGCTGCGGGACTCGATTTCATCGTTTCATGAATTAGAAGATGCAGATAACTTCGCAACATATCATCTTTATGAACGTAGCTTGAGTTCATTTCAACCATCATCTTTTGGAAGATTGCAGAAATTTCTACTAATTGTGTTTCATCCGGAAAATAGATCGGATTGCTGCCTATCTTGAACAGCGGGGAGTCTTTTAGACTCTCTATCCGTTCACTATGCTGTATAAATTCCTCTGTAAAAACACAATACCATCCTGATTGTTCTGAGGATTCCGGTTCCCAAGCATAGGGGACAACTGGATTCGCAAATAACATGGCCGGTTTATCGATTTGTATCCACTTATCTGCGTAATATAGCTTTCCACGCCCTATAATAAGGGAAGTTTTATAAAAATCACGGCGATTGTACGGAGATACGACAGTACAGGATTCTCTACTGAAAACATTGAAATGCCCAATTCCTGTATTATTTAGCGGCAAATCCAAATTAGTTAAACCTGGTTGCCTTTTGTAAAAATCTGTTACACTTTCGGCTGATTTCATATCACTAAATTAAAAAAAGTGAAACAATCCTAGGTCATAAATGGATCAGTTTCTCAAAAATGAATTCCAATTTTTGGTTAGCTAATGGTATTTTATTTAAACTGTTTGCGATCTTGTTCGTATTTTTGCGTTATCCAATAATTGTTTTTCTTTATCACAAAGATACCCTTTACATGTTATGGCCATGATTAAAATTTATCATAATAAAAATTGTAGCAAGAGTTGTAATGCATTGGAAGTGCTACAGCATCAAGCTGTGGATATAGAAGTGCAGGAGTACTTAAATGATGTTCCAACCAGAGACCAGTTGATTGAATTATTGGGGCAACTCAATTTAAAACCTTTGGAACTTATCAGAAAAGGAGAATCTGTTTTTCAGCAAAAATTCAAAAATCTTCATTTGACCGATGAGGAATGGATCGATGCGATGTTAACGTATCCGGTCTTAATTGAGCGACCTATCGTTGTAAAGGATGGTGTAGCCGTAATTGGTCGACCTATTGAAAAAGTTGTAAAGCTCATTTTGGCTAAACAATAAGTTGGCTTGATCTTTGTAACTTCTTTTTTATGAAGCATTTTATGAATATATTGACAGCTTTGTTCGATATTTTTAAACTATTTGTCTGATCTAACTCATACTTATCTTCAGTGATCTGAACAGACTATTATTTGAGCAAATTAAGTTTATTGATGTCAAAGAGGCTATCTATGGTTATGTTTACTTAATCAAGGGCTTGCTGACGTGTTCGGATGCAATATGCTGGTCATTTTTTTCTTATCATTTTCAAGGGCAACAAAGGGAAGATCAGACAGTACTCGGATTCTAACTTTCGACAGTGCTTAGTCAGTGCTTGTTCAGTGATTACTCAGTGCTTGTTCAGTGATCATTCAGTGTAGACTGAATAAACAATGATTGACTACTGTCTAAAAATTGATTTAAAACTGTTATTAGATACAATTTGGTATCAATGTATTTCAGTTTTATCCTTGATGTCTATGACCTACTCTAGTAAATAAGGAAATCATACAGTCTACTTGTATTTAATTGGTTAAAATATTTGAAATTAACAATTATCATGTTGTTTTCAAATATTGATTGTTAAGCTACAAATATCGCTAAGTTTTGACCTAATATGGGTTCCAGATTTAAGGGGTGAATAATTATGTGCAGATTTACGGTGATCAATGAAAACATGGGGTATGTTTTCACGATTTTACAGATTTAAATACTTCATTAAATATTTTTAGTTTGAAAAGAGTCCTTATTATCCTGTTCATATTGCTGGTTTCATTTTTAATTGCAGCGTTTTTTATAAAAGTCAACAAGAGGGAAACCCTACTCTATAAGATACAGCAGTGGGTTAGCTACGATGCAGCAGATTGGGAAAATTACGAAAAAAATAAGCAGCTATTGGCTTCCGGAGCCACCGCAGTAACGACGACAGAAGTGACGGCTGCCGAAGATGATCTATATCCGGTCGATACGAATCGCATATCGCCGGAATTTAGGGCTTTAGAAATCGAAAAAACTAAAAAAGCAGATTTTGGGCGATTAGTAATAGCAAAGTTACGACCCGATCATGAGGATGCACAAATTGCATTAATTCATCTCACAGATCGTAAATTGACCGATGTGATAATCAATCAGAAGATTAATATTAAAGTTGGAACTTGTTTTGAAAACCCAAAAACAGCAGGTAATTATCGCTGTGTAAGTTGTATGATTTTACTTTACAATCGAGAGAAGAAAGATTGGGTTGAAGCTCCAAACGGCGAGAATTTCTTGAAAAATGCCTATGATTTCTACGAGGTGTCCGAAGGGGATATTTGGCAAGCACGCGAGCTGTCCATGAGAATCCCGTACGATTATGCGCTGGTAGCAAAATATAGTAAGTAAGATTTCTTTTAAGTAGTTAATATCAATACCGTTATGTTTAAGTTTTTGAAAGAATTATTGAATGCGGCAAAGGAAGGTGTAAATGAAGCCAAAGATGAACTTACTTTGAAAGCCGAAGAGGAAAAAAGGACGGGAAGTTTAGTACCTGATAACACTATACTTTTGAATATTCCTTATGAAGAACAGTTTGGTAATGCGCTAGGGGCCGCATTTAGAGTGATTGTTTTTGGGGATTGGTTTACAGTATTCGGAAGTACCGGAGATGATGGTAGTTATCCGATTCACTTATATCAATTTGGTAGTTATCCAAGAATTGATCAATATAGAAGTGATTTTATCAAATTGCTAAAGAAAGATTTTGGTATAACGGATAGAGAAACTTGTCTTCAAATGTTGAGTTCATACTTTACGTTACTTGGGATAGAAAAGACAGGGACCGCATTGGAGGGAAAAAACGGCAAAATTGATACATCCATTTGGGATATCTCCAAATCAGGGGTAAATGCCTTTGTTGTTGCTGTAGTAAGTCATATTACGACATCCGCAACGGACGTTGGATATTTACCAAAACCTGTGGCATTAAATGTTCTCAAGAGTTTGTCACTATATGCGAGAAAGCATTTTATTGATTGGTTGCAATTTTCCGATTATTTCCTGGAAGGAGAAGATCAAGTTGGTGTAAACAGTAAAATTGGGAAATCTTACTTGAAAAGGTATATTGGGTATCTTAAAGAAAAGAAAGGAAGTCCTTGGAATAATATCGCATGGTAGAATGGTAATCATTCCGTCTGAGTGTTGTCTAACGTGGCCTTCACATCCACTACATTTTACAGCTTTGGATTTGCTGTATCAATTTGAACAACAAATCGCTCAGAAACAACTCGGTGACCATAGCTATTTCGAAGGATTAGATGCTATCGAGAAAGATGAAGGGGGAAT
Source organism: Sphingobacterium multivorum (assembly GCF_039511225.1). NCBI lineage: Bacteria > Pseudomonadati > Bacteroidota > Sphingobacteriia > Sphingobacteriales > Sphingobacteriaceae > Sphingobacterium > Sphingobacterium multivorum. The sequence goes on along the minus strand of NZ_CP154261.1, from coordinate 3,645,850 downwards.
TCCGATGTTCTATCTGACTTGTGGAAGTTAATTTCTTTTTGTGGAATAAATGAATTCTAAAGGCATCATTTTGGTTATCAGTTGTGTGTTGATCGTTGTCGTGTTCATAGAAGTCTATAGAAAAAATGTAGCTAAGAATTATTTATACGGTGTTAAAAAAAGCTATGAAATGAATGATCATTTTGAGAAAGGTAAATTAAGAAAGCTGTCATCACGTCCCTTTTTATTTGGTATAGAAGATAATCTGCTAACTGACGAAGATTATTTTTTTGATGAAAATTATTTCTATGCTGTCGGTCGAAGAGGCGGGGCAGGTAGATCCTTTAGGTTAGTGGATATCATTGAGCTTCGTAGGACATCGACTCAAATTAATAATCACTATATCTGGCAAGTCGTTGTTCAATTGGATAGTAAGGGACAGTCCATTTTCAGTTTTACGCATAACTATTCCCTCTGGAATAGGAATTTCTATGCTTTTTATCAAAAAATACGGGAACTAAATCCACATGCAATCAAATCAAAATGGAGTTTGTGGAGGATGTAACAAATTCAATTTCAGCGTTTGTTTTGTACAGAAAAAGTTGGCGTAACTAAAACCGTAATCTAATAACTTTTGTTATTTTAAGTAAAACGTTATGGGCAAATTACGATTATTGATCATGAATGTGTTGGCAATTTTTATTTATGGAGCTTGTCAATTTTCTCAGCGCCCACCACAATCCAGTACAAATGAATCTAAGCACAAGGCACAGGAATTACCTTCTAACGTAACCTTTTTTGGTGGTGGAAGATCTAAGGAAATGAATATGGTATCAGGGAAAACAGATACTATTTTCATTTCAGTCCATCAGGCAGATTCGGTTCTTATCAAAATAAAAACTCCCATGGATACAGCCAATGTACGAATTAGTCAGCTTTTTCTGCCCGATGGTTCTTCTGATGGCCCTTTTGGCAAGGAGCTTACCTATAGATTTAAAGATGTTGGCCAATATCATATTACTGTGAATGAGAATAAAATGATAGGGAATCACTATTCAGGGCCATATCTAGTGCAAATTGTGCCAATAGTTCAATCTTTCTAGGCTATTCGACATCGCCTTTGTATTTAATCGTATTATTTACATAAAGCGCTGATTTTTTAGCATCATATCTATAGCTATCCTTCTGATAAATGTCATTCTCAACTTTATCCAAGATAATGGTATTTTTATTGTCATCGGGTAAGAATAATTCTAGCTTTGATTTATCCTCGCTAAGGACAACAAAGGCACTAATGACAGCTTTCCCTTCTTCTTTCTCCGTTGGATTTAGGCGTAAGCCAACATTAAAGACCTGGATACATCCTTGTTTGATCTCACTCCAAGTTTGTCCTGCCGCGACCAAACAACCGTGTTCATCCTTGTTGCCGCCGATCGACGGGGTTGCTTCTTCCTTGCTTTGATCAACTGCTTCTTTGGATTCATTGTTCTTGGGAGTATTATTACAGGCCGTGAAAGTAATAAGACTCATTGCTATAAATGCTAATTTTCTCATTTGAATCGGTTTTTATATGTTCCATGAGGTTCGTACAATAAATATACCACAGTCATCTGTTTATTCTTTAATCGACCCACTACGTTAGATTTTCATCCTTTAATTAGCTATAAAGTGTATCTCTACAGTATCACAGAAAAATGTGTAGCGTACGTCAATATTGTCATAGGACAAGTCGAATTTCTGTATAGTTTATTAATATTGTGATGTCGTTCAATGTAGCCTTTTATCTCAGTACATTAAACGGAATGATTTTAAACCGGTGTAGATAGATAAAAGGATTCTTATCATTTAAAACATCCTATGAAACATAAAGATCAACCTGTAAAAAAATTGGTTTCGGTTATTTTAGTTGAAAAGCAGCTAGCTGATGTTTGGAAATACTGGAGTGATGCTGATGCCATTATGCAATGGAATATTCCATTTGACGATTGGCACTGTCCGGCTGCTGGTATCGATTTTAGGGAAGGAGGGATGTTTAATTTTAGAATGGAACAAAGAAATAGTCGCGAAGGATTTGATTATGTGGGTGTGTACGATGAGATTATTTGGATGGAGTCTATTGAAAGTAACAGTGGGGGAAGAAAGTGTATTGTGGAATTTCAGGCGATTGACAACAATACAATTATTCGCGAAACTTTCGACCCTGATCCGTTTACAAGTTTGGACCTGCAACAGTCTTTTACCGATGGGGTATTGTTAAGTTTTAAAAAATTTATAGAAAACAAATCGCTGTAGAAGCGTGTTGCTAATGATAAAAATATAGACCATTTAATATAAATTATGCGTGAAATAGAATCGAAAAGCGGTTATGCACCTGCTAACGGGATAAAACTTTACTACGAAATATTTGGCACAGGAAAACCTCTCGTACTGATTCATGGTGGTGGCTCCTCCGGTTTTTCGGATTTTGAGGAGACTGTAAAAAGGTTGCATGATCAGTATCAGTTGATTTTGATAGATCTCCAAAATCATGGAAGATCCGATCATCGATCCTCAGCTGAAACATTCGATCAGGATGCCAAAGATATTTTGGCTGTTCTAGATTTTCTTTCCATCGGAAAAGCTTCGTTTTTTGGCTTTAGTAATGGAGCGACAACCCTTTTGAAATTTGCGACGATGTATCCAGACAAGGTCGAAAAGCTGATAGCAGCATCTGGAAATACCAAAAGAGAGGGGCTTCTGGATGGTTTTTTTGAAAGTATGGAAGCGTCAACTATTAACGATATGCCGCCGTTTCTGAAGGAGAATTTTATGAAGCTGAACCCAGATCCGGAGAAGTTTAGAAATATGTATGAAAAAGACAGTCAGCGGATGATACACTTTCAGGATTTTGACGCCGAATCGTTAACGCGTTTGACCTGCCCCGTATTTTTGCTAGGCGGAGACCAAGATGTTGTGAAAACGACACATTTAGCCGCTATGCAACAGCAGATTCCTGCTGCACGATTACTTATTCTACCGGCAAATCATGGCAACTATATGATGGCTGATTTTAATGGCGATGTCAACGTTGAACTGATTGATTTTACATTAAAACAAGTACAACAATTTTTGGAATCTAAATGATGTTCGGGTTATCGAATAACGGAGCCCTAATGATTTATCGGTAATTACGCATATTGCGTTCCAATTTACGCATGCGCTGTTCATTTTTCCCGTCAACACGCGATGCAACCGCCCATATGGCTGCGGGTATCCAACCAAGTATAGTTATCTGAAGGATCAAACAGAGAATGCCACTTAGAATTTTACCACGTAAAAAAAACGATAACCAAGGAAGTAAAACTGCTATTAGTATCATAAGTAAAAGGTTTATAAACATTAAAATACAAAATTACGGTATTCACTACTAAAAATTGCAAATAATATCAACTTAAGCAAAATAAGTAGTTTTTTTTATAATTGTAATGTGTTGATATATAACGCTTAGTGGTTTTGTTCTGTTAGCTTATGTAAATGTTAAGAAAACTTAAAACATGCTATTGGATAGCCAAATTTAAAAATTTTAAGGAGGAGTGGCACCAAAGTTGATGTTTCCCTGTTGAATATTTTAGATGCAGATTACATATAATAAATGACGGAAAACATGGGAAACGATAATAATATTATTGAGAATTTAAACAGCAAATATCATGGATATCTAGAAGATGAGGGGAAATGGCTCAATGAAGGATTTAAGAATATTTTCATCGATGGGGAACCAAGTAAAGCAAATTTGAAAACCTCAGTTTATCTGATGTTACCCCAAGAGATCAGAGAATATGTCGATCAGTTGTTACCCAACGATTGATTATAAAATTATACGAACAAGTAAATCAAATTAAAAGGTTATTAAAATCAAATTTTTCTGATTTTAGTAACCTTTACTTGTTTAAACAGGGGGGACAGACCATATCTCCATTAAATACCATATTCTTTCACGGTTTGGCAAATTTGCTCTTTTTGTTTTCGGCTTAATACGTTCAACATGGTCAGGATTTCTTTACCTTGAAAAGTCTCAAGCTCAAGTCTCGGACCCAACCAATTGCTTTCAATAATGCGGATATTAACGATTTGAATGTAGGGCACGAATACCAGCGCATCCAAATCTGCCAAAGCCCAGACACTCCCGGTCTTTTTTTCGATCCGTTTAAAATACAATCCTTTTTTATCTGTCCGGGCTCGGATAACTTTCCTGCTGTTTTTTAGAAGAAGGAAGCCGCCGATAATAAAAGATAAGTGGAGTAACAGCATAAATAATGAGACTAAAAAGCGAAATACATCTTTAAAGTCAAGTACCATGGCGCTGAAATTCTCTTTAAGTGAATTATGAGGATGATAACCGATAAAACAAGTCGATATCCCCATTAAAATCAAAATACTGCCAATGATAATGGATCGCCAATTTGGTAGGTAATAATTGATAAAGGTTTCACTGTCTGTAGCTGCTAATTTTCTCCTTTTCATATCTAAATATAGGGACCTTATAAATTGACTGCATCGAAGAATTACAATTCGTTCAGAAGCATTTATAATTCGACAACTATTAGTTATAAGGGCATGAAGTCTGTTTTTGAAATTATTATGAACTTGTTTATGGTCGCATCGAAATCCATGCTACCGAAGATTGGACCACTGTACATCTGCTATCTGGATGAGGTTGATACGAAAGAGTTAGGATACATTTGCACTATAAATCAAACTATTTAATGAAATGAATTATAACATTAGAAAGGCAAGTCTTGAGGATCTTGATCAAGCAGCAGCGTTATTCAATCTTTATCGAATTTTCTACAGACAGGAATCGGATTTGGAAAAAGCCAAAGAATTTTTGAGGGAGCGATTTTTGAACGGAGAGTCAGAAATCTTTTTGGCAATTCAGGGCGAACATGCTGTTGGTTTTGTTCAGCTTTATAAATTGTTTCATTATACTAAATTGCAGCGGCAGTGGTTGTTGAGTGATCTATTTGTGCATCCTGATCATCGGAGTAAAGGTCTTTCGGTTCGGCTTATAGATCGAAGTAAAGCTTGGTGTGAAGAGACTGGAGCTTGTGGTCTGATGCTTGAGACCGAGAAAACAAATGTTATCGGTAATAGTCTTTATCCGAGGTGTGGATTTGAATACGACGGCATGCATAACTATTATCATTGGTGGCGATAACTTTAATTGGATCGTCAGTGCACTCCAGCGCCTGGCGATCCAATTGGCAACTGAGATTAATTAGACGGCATCGACAGTCATTTTACCCCATTGGGCACTGCTGCCTGGATTAAGATTTTGAATCCGTGCTATCACTTCATCACCCACTGTTTTGTCAAAAATATTTTTCATAATTTCAATTTACGAAATAATAATCTACATTAATTGAAGTATAATATCACATTTAAAGGCTCATCGTTTACAGTTACTTTCTTTTCGGTAGGCCCACTTTTATTGCTGTACCTCAATGTATAAGACTGATTTTTTTTCACGATAAATGTTAAATGATCATTCGCATCCTGCAGTTTAGTAGCAGTCGAGCCTCCGCCAATTTGATCATTTCCTTGGAAGATATCTACATTGCATTTTGTTCTTCCTTCCGGTTGACATTGATCCTTACTGAGATACATGGTTACGTTTAGACGGGTGTAAGATTTGTCCTTCAATTGTTGGCTATATTGCTGATTGAATAGATCAATATAGCGCTGAGAAACATTATCGGCATACACTTCTGTTTCACTCCACGCCGGGAATGAGGTAGCTGCCGGTTTGTAGGAAGCCGCATAAATAGAATGTTCCTTGCTATTCGGATCGGCTTTACCCGCGTCTGCTAAAAACCAGCTGTAATTCAGGTCTTTGTCCGGATAATATTCAGTAAAATACCATTTACCATTAATCCACACCTCGACCCAACTGTGGTTACCACGGTTGTCATGCCAGTTTGGCGTTCCCGCAATCCGAGCCGGTATACCTACTGATCGCAATGCGTCGATCAATAAAATGGATAATCCGGTACAAGAAGCCATTCCTTGGCTTATCGATTCAGATGGATTTTGATCTGCTTTTTTTCGTTGCGTATTGTAATCGACTTTCACTTCATCTCTGATATTCTTATTTATGGCTACAATGGCATCTTTTATCGTTTTGCTATTTGTCACATATTTTGAGAAACGATCGTAGAAGTCACCACGCCAATCGTCGAGATCTTCAGAAAATACCCGATAGGGCAATACCTCATTTAGAAAAATTGAATCTGGAATTTCCTTTGCCCAGGAAAACGTTGATCTTGCATGGTAAGCCTTTTCAATATTATGGATAAGATGATCACTCTTAATAGTCGTTAAATCATTCTTGGGCATATAAGCTATGAGAAAAGCCGCTCCTTCACGCATTTCTTTGGGTAGATTCGCTAGTACTTTCTCTAATTCAGTGCGATTCATACCGGCAGCTTTTAGTGCATTTTTGACCGGTTTTTGATACTGACTTGGCAACGAGGAAAGCTTGAAATCTTGTGCAGATACGTTGAAAAAAATGGCTGTAGACAAACAGCAGAAAACGAAAGAAAATACCTTTTTGAACATCATATGAGCTTGCTTGTTCTTGATCTATTTAAATTAACACAATTTGTATATTTCAAACATAGATAAATTGATTTTTATATGCAAGAATACGTTTTATAGTCTGACTAGTAGCTTGGAAGCCCAATTTATTTAGTGATGTTTCTGAATTTGAGCAGAAGGACTCCCAAATAGCAAGCGACCACGAACGATGTCCTTTTAGATCTCGCTACACGCCTTATAAGTTCACAGGATCTAATCCCGCATAATTTCATTTGCAAATGAGTACAAATTTATTTTAGTTTGAAGATCTTTATGGCAAAGTAAAGATCATAACCCAAAAAATAATTTAAATGACAATTCCGATGAAGCCGTTTCATTTTCTATATTATAGTGTATGCTGTCTGATCCTTTTATCGGGTATCCTGTATTCCTGTCAATCGCAAGATCCAGACAGGGTGATACTTGAAAAATTGGATAGAACCTTTAATGCATCCAAATTTTATGGCCCCAAGATAAAAAGGAGCGAAGAGTTGCTGCATGCGGACGTTAAAAGTATGGATAAGAAAGAGTTGAAAGTAGTTTTTGAAACCGCCATATTTAAAAAGGATACGCTTGCTGTTTTTAATTCAGAAGGGAGTTTGCCAACACCATTTTATATCGAGTCTACTGCAGTCTGGGGAACACGAAAATTAAAGCCGGTCAGAGATTTCGGTTATCGTTACACCACGGTTTCTTACAATGAAGATAAGGACACCATAGCCATATTAAACGGAGTTCCTTTTCCAGCGTTGACAGTGGCAGAGGATAAAAATGGTGAATTTGCTTATCTATATGCACTGAAGACTTCAAAAAATAAAGATGATTTTCAAAATATTTACAACTATCTACAGAAGACGTTTACAAAATTGAAGGTTCAAGATGATGCGGGAAGTGATATAAAAGGTTGGGAAAATAAAGACTTTTACTATTTTTTGCATAAAAAAAATAGAAGGGAAGAACAGATTTTTTCATTTGGAGAAGATGAAGACGACAAACCGACTACTACAGACATCGCCGATATCCGTTTGGAAATTTATTCTAAAATTTACATCCAAAATATGCAAAAAGAGCAGGTTTACTTACCGGATTATATTCCCAGTGTTAATTAACAGCCTTTAAAAATGGGGCACCGGTAAACTTGTTACAAATCTGCATGGACGATTTTGTTTATATTTACGTCCTTGTAAAAAAATCAATCAAATCGTTTTGTTTTTATGTCCGATACTCAAATACCGACTTCCGTTTATGCAGATACCAAACCACATTATGCAGTACTTGACGGGTTACGCGGTGTAGCAGCTATAACTGTTGTTTGCTTTCATATTTTTGAAGCCTTTGCGACGAGCCATTTAGACCAGCGTATTAATCACGGTTATTTGGCCGTTGACTTTTTCTTTATGCTTTCAGGTTTTGTCGTGGGCTATGCTTATGACGATCGTTGGAAGACAATGACAATAAAAGAATTTATCAAGCGTCGGATAATACGTTTACATCCGATGGTTGTAATGGGTGCGATCATTGGAGCAGTCATGTTTTATTTTCAGGGATGTTCTGTTTGGGATGTGACTAAGGTGACATTTTCTTCGCTGGCGATCGCGACCCTTTTGAATGCCTTGTTGATTCCTGCCATTCCAGGACAAGAAGTGAGAGGGCTTGGGGAGATGTTTCCATTAAATGGGCCGAGCTGGTCGTTGTTTTTCGAATACATCGGTAATATTCTGTATGCATTGATTATTCGTAGATTTTCAACCAAAGTATTGGCTGGGCTCGTTGCTTTATTCGGGATAGGGTTGGCGGCCTTTGCGATATTGGGACCTTTGGGAGATATCTGTGCTGGTTTTTCACTCACAGAAACGGAATTTACGGCGGGTTCACTTCGTCTTTTGTTTTCATTTACAGCTGGCTTATTCTTATCTAGAGTATTTAAGTCTTTACAGATCAAGGGCGCATTTTGGATTTGTAGTTTGATCCTAGTGCCACTTTTGGCCATGCCGCGCATTGGTGGGGCCGAGCATTTATGGATGAATGGTCTGTACGACACGTTATGTTGTGTTGTTGTTTTCCCTTTGCTTGTTGTTTTAGGAGCATCTGGCAAGGGAGAAAGCGGTATTACAAGTTGGCTTTGCAAGTTTTTAGGCGATATATCCTATCCTTTGTATATGGTACATTATCCCTTTATCTATCTATACTATGCTTGGGTTAAGAATGAAAATCTGAGTTTTGAAGAGTCCTTGCCCGGAGCAGCGGCTGTTGTGATCGGAAGTATTGTGCTTGCATATGGCTGTTTGAAGTTATACGATATACCCGTACGGCAATATTTGTCAAAACGATTTCTAAGATCAAAAGGGAAATAGATGCTAGCAAACTAATCCTATTATTTATTATAAAATAAGAAAACACCATTTTTTGGTGTTTTTTTATGCATGTTACCTAGGACAGTGATCTGTACATAGAGAAAATATCTTGTCATGTTAAATAACGCTTCAATGTCAGTCTTTTTCAAAAAAAACGTTGTTATATTTCGACGAATAAAATACCAAATAGAAGCCTAAAGGGCTTCGGTATACCGTTGGATCCGAAGCAAGAATATGATGAGTGGGGAAGTCCATCCACAGTTTTAAGCGTGCGGATTGGTAAGGACAGACTGTTTCGATCTTGCCTTTGTAAACTTTGGATACTTTACCCTCACTTACGACGTTGAAATAAATCGAATCGTTATCCTTTATGACAAAATTGTAGCTATTATATTGCCAGTCAGCTTGTTTTCCTGGGAACAGGTCACGCTTTATGTGGTAGGTACCATAATAATCTTCTTTTTTTAGGATTTTTGGGCTCGTGATCCATTGAAAAAATTGAGACAAAGAAAAAAGTATAATTGCGCCACCGATCAGAGATAAAATTGCATACCCGAAGAATCGTCTTTTTGTGATAACCCCGCATAACAGCAGAATTATCAGCAACGGTATAAAGATAAATACTCCAAATCCCATATTTTTAGACGTTGTGTAGAAAGCTCCTTTCTAAATTGAAAGTTTAACTAAAGTAGCCCCATAGCTACCAAATCCAACACAGTATGCCTTCTATTGGCTAATTTATTGTTGACACATGCTTCAAGGATTTTTTTGACACCATTGGAATAAGAATCATGTCCGAGGACCTTGGTCTCAATTTTAATTTCATCATTTTTATCTTTGATCACAATCTGATGGTAGGCATGCTTTTCTAAGTAGGCAATGGGAATATGGATTTTATAAGCTTGCGTTTTTGCATCGCGAATAGAGATAATGCGTTCATGAGCAACATGTAAAGAATTGGCTATATGATAAGCTGTACCTGGTTCAGTAAGCTTGGAGGACTGATGAGACTCCATAATAGATATTTCGTAGTCTTTGAAATTATGACCAAATTGTTGAAGCATATGGAGTGTTTTTAGCAAAAGTATGGAGGTATTTGGGCAAATGACAAGTGGAAACGCTGTCTCGAGCTTTTCGGTCTCTAGCCCTGTAGACAATTCAATGAATACCGAATCCGTACGTGCACAAAAATCAAGACAATCTTGCAACTCCCAACCCGATCCGGCATGTATAATGATCGATGGCGACGACGTTGTAATGGATGGCTGCCAAGGTAGAATTTCTACATTGGGGATGGAATAATCGGCTTCCAGTATCGCGTTTGCCAGTTTTCCTGATCCAACTACAAAGGCTTTTTTTGTATTCATATTGTTTGTTTTATCAAAACATCCGCTATCCTTTTGACTATGAAACGATAAAATGATACCGGATGAAATTGCAATGAAGTAAAGGTTATGCTTGAGCCGGGTAAGTTACAAAAATAGACGGTAAAATTTAATCTTTGCTATTATGGAATTATTCTTTTTTTGCGCATTTCGTCAAAGAGCTGATAAAACATTTGTTCGGTGTCAATAAATTCATGAAAGCCGAGACGCCTTGCCTTTGTGCCATCGGCAAAAAAATCATAATCCCAAGAAAATACAAAATCGCCAAAAGGCCAAGCTGAAACTTGATCATAGCTATAGCTTAATAAATGCTTTTCTTTTAATTTTTGCCATATAGGCTCCTTATCTGCCATCATTGTGTTGAGTGATAGCGGAATAGGGTCAGCGCTTTCCATATCAAAATAGGCCGCTAATTTGGGCCATAGTTCCTTCCAGCGGAAGAGATCGCCGTTGTTAATGTTGAAGGCTTGATTGGCCGCTTGTGGATTGGTCGAGGCCCATACCGTTGCTTTGGCTAATAGTGTTGCATCGGTCATTTCCATCAATGTCTGAAAAGCGCCAATTTTTCCTGGAAATCGAAGTGGAATACCGAGTTCTTTTGAGATAGATGCATATACAGCAATGAGCATCGCTAGATTCATGGGATTATTGGGGGCCGTTCCACCAACAACTGACGGACGCATCGCTGACCAAGTCCATTTCTTACCCTTTTGCAATTGTTCGAGGTATTGCTGTTGGCTGGTATTGAATTCCGGCGGCATATGTCCGGCATCTGATTCTTTGGCTGGTGTCTTGAAAGGGCCCAGATGAGCACCATATACTTTATACCCTTGCATTAAGCTGATGTGCTGAAGATCACTTGCTACCGGTTCCACTGCGGTCAAAACATTGCTTAGCATTTTCATATTGGGCTCCACTAGCTCGGCCCAGGTCGGTCTATCCTGATAAGCAACGTAGTAAATATGGGTTACGGTATCCAAGTTGCCTAGCTTTTTGAGACAATCGGCTATATCCAATAAATCTACAGCGATAAAACGAACGTTAGTCCGATCGGCATTTGCTCGTCGTGATAAACCTATAATTTCCCATTCCTCCATCTTTTCAAGATAGTCTATGAGATTGTTGCCAATAACGCCATTGGCGCCAACAACTAAAGCGGTGTTTTTTCTAGTCTTCATCTTTCTATATTACTTATAGGGCCAAAGTTAGTTGGAAGCTTAGTGGGTTTTAATGTAAAAATCCAATATAATTAGGTATATTTCTGAAATGAAACGTTATCGTCAGTTTGAACCGGTGCTTATTTCAGGGTTTAAGATGCTTGAATGGACTCATCCGGAACACAATCACAATCATTACGAGTTCATTTTTATTCGTGAGGGGACAGGGCGACATATCGTTAATGGGCATTCATTTCCTTACAAAGCAGGGTCGATCTTTCTACTAGGGCCAGATGACCAACATTATTTTGAAATCGAACAACTCACCCATTTTGTATATCTTAAGTTCACCGACGCCTACCTTGGTCGTAACAGTTCGGGTTCTACGTCCGCTATACAACAGCTGGAATATCTTATAAAAAGTAGAGAAACTCATCAGATGGGGTTTCAATTAGTTGGAGAAGATAATGCGATAATAACACTGATCTTTGATACCCTTCTCTTATTAAGAAAAGATCAAATTGGAAATCAGGAGCTTATTTGGTTCCAATTATTCAGTGTTGTACATGTTTTGCAGCGGAATATGCCCGAATTGCGTAGCAATAGTTTTAAAAGCCGTGACCTGCAGGCCATGTTTTGTTATATCCATAAAAATATTTACGATCCAAATCGTTTACGGATACAAATAATGGCGGAGCATTTTAACATTGCCAACGATTATCTCGGTATTTACTTTAAACGTCAGGCAGGAATTACCTTACGCGAATATATTCAAAACTACCGCAATACATTAATACGTCAAAGAATAGCAACAGGAAGAGTTACCTTAAAGGAAATTGTCGCTGAATTTGGGCTGACTGATGTAAGTCACCTGAATAAGATTATACATAAAACGTAGTGTATTTCCGTCGATGTATTCAAATCAAATGTAATCTAGCAATAGTTGAGCAAAATAGCTTATGAATGTAATAGGTTACCGGCCGAGTCGGAAAGGATTTAGAGAAGTAAAATACGTATTAAAAATTTTAGAAAATTGAGATGTTATATAGAAATATTGCGGAAGAGATTATCCGATTAGCGCAGGACGACGAATCAATGCGGGAAAAGTTATTGCAGAGGGGAGAGCTTCATGGTGGATATCATGTGGAGATGGAAACCATTCACCGACGGAATGCAAAAAGATTACGTGAAATCATTGCCGAAATAGGTTATCCAACTATTTCAAAAGTCGGCGAAGCAGCTAGCAATTCAGCTTGGCTGATTGTTCAGCATGCGATAGGAGAACCTCAATTTATGCAAGATTGTTATCAGTTGCTTCTTGATAATATCATGGACATCAATCTCGCAAACCTGGCTTATTTGCACGATCGAATTCAGGTTTTCAAAAGTAAGCCGCAACGTTATGGGACACAGTTAAGCAGCTGTGGCAGTATTTATCCCGTGGAAGATAAAAATGCAATAAACAGCTTAAGGAGCACAATGAACCTTTTACCCCTTAATCCTAAAGAAATGAATAAAATTGAAGATGTGGAGCGAATTCCATTTCTGGATCAGGAGAACGACACCTACAATGAGTGGCGAAAAAAAGTTGGCTGGGTGAATTGATTTTTCGACATTTTTTGTAGATTTGTCGAGTAATGACAGGTCAACAAGAAAATATTAAAGAGGAAATTATCTTATCATCCATGAAAGTGTTTGAAACCTATGGATTTGCAAGGGTTTCCATGCAGGATATTTCAAAAGCTTGTGGAAAGGGGCGGAGCACGTTGTATTACTATTTTACCAGTAAGATGGATGTCTTTGATGCGATTGCGGAGTACTTATGTCAGCAAGTGTTTGAGGTCGCGAGTAGAACTTATAACAGGGAAGCTTCACTGGAAGATAATTTAGTTGGTTTTTTACAAGCAAAACTACGTCAGATTAATTTAATTACGAAACGCTTTCATCTCGCATTCGAAGATATGAAATCCGACCCAGCCTTGATGGTTTCAAAAACACGATACATGCTGGATGACGAGATTAAGCTGATTCGTGAAATGATTGAATTAGCCGTTAGGAAAGAAGAAATTCAGGCCTTGGAGGAAAAGGATATCCTGTTTTTATCGGAAATGTTAGTGACAACATCACGTTGTTTTGAGCAGGAAGTTTTACTTTTTGATCGTTTTCCGGATTTTGAAGCGAGGCTTTCCTGGTTGACAAGTATATGTGTTAAGGGGCTGCGCTAGCCATTCGACAGGATAACGAGAATAAGTTATTGTAAATAGTAGGGACGTATATCGTTCTTTTTTTAGGAGGTGGTTTCGACAAAAATACAAAATATGTCTATTTTGATTGATCGATTCTTTTTATACAGACAATAAACAGGATGACAACTATGGTGTTAAATGCGAAAGTAGGCAAGTCGGTGGATAGCTTTGCATCAGAAAGATGCGTTTTGGTCATGGTGGAGACAGAGGAAACGATCCGCCCTGAAATGATGGGGGTACTGGATCCCGATATCGATTGTTATTTGTTGATACACAATGATGTGGAGCGCTTGGATAGCCTAGCTCTTGCGCTGGAAAATGAAAATAAAAGGGTTCGACTAGCCCGAGATTTTGAGGAACTGAAACAGATGCCTTTTTTGAACCACCAATTACAACAAATTGCCGTTAAAATTTTGAAATAATCTAAATATGTATAAAGTTGTTTATTCTTTATCTCGTAAGCTGAAGTGGAAAGCCAGCGAGATTTATCATTTTCTCTATCAGAGTTTCCCGGAGATAAAAAATATTGATTTATTGTTGGATGATCAGCAATTTTTGCTTGTCCTGCGGATTAGTACCCGATTGGAATTTTCTATTCTGAACATCTGCCAGAAACAGGGGTTGGCAATGCAATTTGTACAGGTAGAAGATACTGATTAATCCGTCTGTACAGGTAGAAGATGCTGATTAGTTCGTTTGAACAGGTAGAAAATCCTGACGAACCCGTGCGGTTTACAAAGCTTAGCTTATCACAGATGTTCAAGCATGATGCGATGAGCCGTAAAGAAACAGCAACTTGAGCTTTATGGCAACATAATTCTGAAAGTTGCTTTTTACTTTTGTTATCGTTTCTTCAAAACATTTTTTCCATCCATTGGTTAATTTTATCGTGCGGATGGAATCTGTGTTGTACATAGGAATTTTATGCAGTCATTTAAAACAGAAAACAACAATTTTATCAAGTATGAGTACATTTTCAATTAGAGCTTTTGGAACAAGTGCACCAACGGCCGATCTAAAACAGATGGATATTGAACGTCGCGAAGTGACGGAGAAAGATGTCGAGATTGATATCTTATTTTGTGGAGTTTGCCATTCGGATTTACATACAGCGCGAAACGAATGGGGTGGGACCGTTTATCCGAATGTACCCGGCCATGAAATTGTGGGGCGAATTACTCAAGTTGGCTCAGCGGTAACCAAGTTTAAAGTCGGCGATTTGGCTGGTGTAGGCTGTATGGTAGATAGTTGTCGCGAATGTGAAAGTTGTAAGGAAGGACTGGAACAATATTGTGAAAATGGAAATATTCAAACCTACAATGGACACGATAAGCACCTTAATAAACAGACATTCGGCGGTTATTCCGAACGCGTTGTAGTAGACCAGGATTTTGTGCTCCACATTCCTGAAAATTTGGATCTTGCAGCAACAGCGCCTTTATTATGTGCTGGAATTACCACTTATTCACCTTTGAGGCATTGGAATGTGGGACCAGGAAAAAAAGTAGGTATCGTAGGTATCGGCGGCTTGGGACACATGGGGGTAAAAATAGCGAAAGCAATGGGAGCACAAGTTGTTGTCATTACAACGTCTGCGTCTAAAGTGGATGACGCCAAACGTTTAGGTGCCGATGAAGTGATCTTGTCAACTGATGCAGAACAAATGAAAGCGCATGCGGGAACTTTACATTTCATTTTAGATTGTGTTTCGGCACAGCATGACATCAATGCCTATTTAAGTTTATTGAAACGAGATGGTTCCCTGACTCTTGTTGGTGCTCCGGAGCATCCACTTCCTGTGGCTCCTTTTAGCCTGATTCCAACACGTAAGAGTTTTTCAGGTTCGATGATCGGGGGGATAGCCGAAACACAGGAGATGCTTGATTTTTGTGGTAAACACAATATTATATCCGACATAGAGCTGATTAAAATGCAGGATATCAATCATGCTTATGATAGACTATTGAAAAGTGATGTTAAATACCGGTTTGTTATTGACATGGCAAGTTTGAAAAACTAACACAATAAAATTATTCAATGCTGAACCATCAAGGGGAATTTCAAGTACCTTTGATGGTTCAGTCTGTTTATAGAGGTATTTTTACCTAATTGTTGAGTTAACCTTTTACCCTTTAAAATTGTTAACATGGGTAATGATGGTAAATATTGGTCGTTTTTATGGAAAAAAATAAAATTATTGTGTTTTGGTTTCGTCGTGATTTACGGCTGGATGATAATGCCGGGCTTGCTCGCGCGCTGGCTTTGGGTTATCCGGTACTACCTATATTTATATTTGACGAGGAAATTTTGATGCAATTGCAGGATAAAAGGGATCGACGTCTTCATTACATCCATCAGGCTTTAACCCGTATCAATACTATACTAGGGGAAAGTGGTGCAACGTTGAATACGTTCTATGGTAAACCTATCGCTATCTACAGGAACTTGGTTGAAAAATTTGATGTGCAGGGCGTCTATTGTAATCGGGACTATGAGCCAATGGCAATTGCGCGGGACAAAGAAATTTTTGAGTTCTTTCAAGCTAAGGGAATTCCCTTCAAAGCTGTGAAAGATCAGGTTATTTTTGATAAAGCAGATATCTTAAAGAATGATGGGACACCATATACGGTTTATACGCCTTATGCAAAAAAATGGCGTGAGAAATTACGTCCTGAGGACCATCGTTCCTATACCTACGCAATGGAATCCTTCGTTCAGCAAAAGCATCAGCAGATCATTTCTTTGGAGAACTTAGGTTTTTTAGAGACCGATCTTAGCTTTAAAGAACCACACCTGGATGCTACTATCATTGATTACTATGATAAAACCCGCGATTATCCAGCGTTAATGGGCACTACTCATTTGGGGATAGCACTTCGTTTTGGAACAATCAGTGTACGTCGGTGTGTTACCTTTGCTTTAAAACACAATGCGACCTGGTTGTCTGAATTGATCTGGCGTGAATTTTTTATGCAGATTCTCTATCACTATCCGCATGTTGTTACCGAATCCTTTAGAAAGCAATACGACGCCATACAATGGCGGAACGATGAGGTAGAATTCCAGCAATGGTGTGAAGGACAGACCGGATATCCTTTAGTAGATGCGGGTATGCGCCAATTGAATACTTCCGGTTATATGCACAATCGCGTACGAATGGTCGTAGCCAGTTTTCTTTGTAAACACCTTTTGATTGACTGGAGATGGGGAGAGGCCTACTTTGCGCAAAAATTAAATGATTATGATCTGTCGGCCAACAATGGTAACTGGCAATGGGCCGCGGGCAGTGGCTGTGACGCAGCCCCGTATTTCAGGGTTTTTAATCCGACGCTACAGGCTGAGAAGTTCGATAAAAATCAGGAATATATAAAAAAATGGGTTCCTGAATTAGGTACTCCAGCCTATTGTGAGCCTATTGTTGACCATCAGATTGCCCGTGATCGTGCAATAAAGACCTACGCAAAGGCGTTGAAATAATAGTCTTGAATGTCTACATCTTACGAGAGGTTTTAAGGACCAGCAAGTCGGAGTAGACATTCAATGTATCTCATTTTTATCGATCTAAAAACTCGGCAACGAATGCGTCGAATGCCTGTGGATTTTCAGCTTGAACCCAGTGACCAGCATTAGGAATTGTTTTAAATACGGCATTTGGAAATTGTTCCATGATCTTAATCTTATCTTCAGGTAATATATATCTTGATTTTTCTCCTGGTAGAAATAATGTGGGGCCGTTGAATATTCCTGATTTTACCCCGACAGTAATAAACTCCGTATATTTATTTTTTAAAACATCCAGATTAAAGCGCCAATCTAATTTTCGATCTTCTCTGATATATACATTTTTCAATAAAAATTGGATAACACCCGGATCACTCAAGTAGTGTTCAATCTTTACTTGTACATCTTTCCTGTTTTCTAGCGTTGTAATATCTACAGCAGATAGCGCGTCGAATATGTCTTCATGATGTGGAGGATAAGCTTTCGGGGCTATATCAGCGATGATCAGTTTTTCAATCTTTTCAGGATGGTCAATAGCAAATTGCATCGCTACTTTTCCGCCTAAAGAGTGGCCCAATAGCAATACTTTATCTGCTCCAATGGATGCAATATAGGATAGCAGATCGTCTACCATAACTTCCACCGACATATCTTCACTATGGAAACTTCGTCCGTGATTACGAAGATCGAGTAGATGTACCTGTCTTTTCTCGCCAAAACTACGACCAAAGGATCCCCAGTTGTCTGCCATGCCAAAAAGCCCATGCAGGACAATTAATGGAGTGCCACCGTTATCTGAGCCATATATTTTGCTGTGTTGTAATTCTTTCAATGCCATGATATCTATTATTACGATTTATCACCTGTATGTGACGTGTATATGCAGCGAAGTTAGCTTTTGTTGGTGATTTTTTGATCGAAATTATGTAAAACATTACATAACTTTCTATCCATCCCGTCTTATCGCTCTTATCAAAATGGTAGTATTTGGTGATTTATTGGTAGGTCATCGCCGCTAAATCCAGCTTAATTTTGTATTAAACTTAATTCATAATAGATGAGAAATAGCGCATTAATAGTCATTGATATTCAAAACGAGTATTTTGAAGATGGCGGAATGGAACTTGTGGATCCCTTAAAGGCAGGGATGAACGCCAGAAGAGTGATCGACCAATTTAGGCGAGAAAAATTACCTGTGGTTCATATCCAACATATTTCCTCAGATCCAAAAGCAATGCCATTCTTTATTGGTGGCACAAGAGCTGCCGAAATTCATGAAAGCGTGAGTCCAATGCCAAACGAGCTAGTAATACGTAAACATTTTCCCAACAGCTTTAGAGAGACAGAATTATTGGATTATCTTCGCAGCAATAAGGTCGAGAAACTTGTTGTCGTAGGCATGATGACCCATATGTGTATCGACGCTACGGTACGTGCCGCTGTCGATTTAGGTTTTTCATGTACTGTAATTGCTGATGCCTGTGCAACGCGCGATCTTGAGATTAATGGTTCCGTAGTTGCTGCACTGGATGTTCAGCATGCCTTTCTTGCTGCTTTGGCGTTCTTTTATGCGCAGGTTCAGGATACCAAGACGTACTTGGAACTCTATTGATTTATAGGGAAATCGGGCCATGGGGAGGCCGATCTGCATGGCCCGATTTCCATAGCGACAATTTGTATAGATAATTCAACATTTATTTGAATTCCTGAATAAATGCACTGATGGTTTTTCCAGTTTGAGTTTTGAAAAAACGCATTAAATGATTGGGTTCTGAAAAGTTTAGGTCAAAAGAAATTTGATTAACGGAACGGTCAGAGTGGATCAGCAGATCCTGAATCTCGAATAGTAACCGTTGTCGAAGTAAGTGGGCTGCTGTGGTATTAAACTGTGCCTTAACGGCCTGATTTAGTGTAATCCTACTTATTCCCATAAGTGTCGCATATTCGTTTACCCGTTGTTTCTCCCGAATGAACTGTTCCATAAGTTCTTTGAATTGATAGGCGAAGTTATTTTCCGCTTTTTGGTTCGGAAGCATATTTAAGCGTGCATATTTTCGGTTTAAAGTTTGCAATAGGTAATAAAGTAAAGAACGAATAATATGGACACTATCTGCTTGGGTTTCCATGAGTTCAAGTTTAATTTCGGCGAGAAGACCTAAGAATTTTGACATATGTGTGTCATCTGCTATAATCTGGGGTACATAACTAAGCTGGTAGAAATATAATAGTTTGTATGTGAATAATTTATCCGAAAAGAAATCATTCAAAAAGTCTTCCTGAAAAATCAATGTTGTAAACTCAAGGTGTTCAGGATCCAGTTCCCAGGTATGTTTCTGAAAAGCTGAAATAAAGATAATTGAATTGTCGGACAAGGAGAGGATCTCTTGCCCCAATATCAATCTGCCTTTCGCTTTTTTGAAAAATAGAATTTCAAAAAAGTCTTTATGGTAAGTTTCTTGATGTGTATAATCCGTTTCTATTTCGTTGAGGACATTCAACAAGAAGTCAACACCGCATTCTCCCTTATGGAATTTTATTGTTCTCAATCTAGATTACTTTAATCGATCAAAAATACTAAACTTTATAAGTTAAATCAGCCTAAATACAAATATTATCGTAGCGTTTTATCCCACATGTTTATTCAGGCAGCTGAGCAAGGATTAAGGGTTGGAAGCGAAGAGTTTGGAACAAAGGTTTTCTAATGTTTGGTGTTTTTCAAAATAGTTTTCAAAACAGTTAAAAGACAATAGTTGAGGGGCATGTGAAGACGAGTGAAGCTGAATTTTGAATAGGAGAATAAAATTTTTATGAAAAATGATTTTCATCACTTTTTTGCTGAGAAGAATAAGCTATTTTTACTGCTGTAGTCAGTTATCCAGTGAGATTAATCTTTGGGTTTGACAAAGATTATTTAGCCATAAAAATATATTATTTGGGGGTTTTCTCGTTATGAGAGGCCCCTTAATTATTTTAACAACCTCTATCCTGATGTAAAGGGTTGATGTACTATACCACAAGTTTGGAGTCTTGTTTAAAGAAAATAGGTCTTTTCGATAGCTTTCAATAATTTGCTCGAAAAGACCTCTAAGTATCTTCTTATGACTGGTTAGTAAATTGCATTCTGTGCAGTTAATATAACGGGATAGCCATCGGTAACGAGAATCGTATGTTCGTGTTGTGCCATGAATCCACCCTTGTCCCCAACCATTGTCCAGCCATCGTTGAGTTCGGTTGCGTATGTGGAGGTCGTTGAAATAAAGGTTTCAATAGCAACAACGGTATTTTTTCGAAATCTTCGTTGGTCGAAGCGGTTTTTATAGTTAAGCAGTTCGTCGGGCTCCTCGTGCAGACTTTTTCCTACACCATGTCCCCCAAGGTTCTTGATGACTTTATACCCTCTTTTTTTAGCCTCAGTTTCGATTAGATGCCCAATATCCGCTATTTTCACACCACCACGAATATTATTGATTGCCTTTTGAAGAATTTCTTTCGATGCATTGACCAATTTTTCGTGTTCAAAGATGTCCTTTCCTATAACAAAGGAACAACCATTATCAGCCCAATATCCATCTAATTCGGCAGATACATCGATATTGATCAAATCGCCTTCTTGCAATATCCTTTCCGCCGTAGGTATTCCGTGGCAAAATTCGTTGTTTATACTGATACACGTGTAACCTGGGAAACCATAAGTGAGAGCGGGAGCAGATTTTGCACCCATGCTTTTTAATATTTCGGCTCCATATTCGTCAAGCTCCTTCGTGGACATGCCCACTTGAGCATGTTCTATCATAGCTTTTAAGGTGATGGCAACAGCATCGCTCGCTTTTTGTATGCCTGTTAGCTCAGTTTCATTCGTTATAGACATTGCTGATGTTTTTATTGTGGAGCACGTAAGCCCTGTTTTCTATTTTGTTAAGGTATTACCACCGAGAACAAATGGTTCAAGGTCATTTTGTTATACCCGATGCAAACTAATACAAAGGTCCTAATAAAATTGAATAAAATAGGCATTTGTTTGCGATTAGAAGTAAATGTACAGTATTTTAGCCTTAAAAGTTTAGTAGCAAGTGCTAAATAACAATCTGTTTTTGTCCTAATTTTATTGCCTTAGTTCTTGATTTTGATGTTTAGACATTTATTTTTTTATGTATCTTTACATAACTTTATAAAGTTGCTATTGATCATTTAAACTAGAACAAAATGGCTTTATTGGATACCCTAGAATGGCGTTATGCCACAAAAAAATACGACCCCACAAAAAAGGTCGCTCAGGAAGACTTGGATAAGATTTTGGAGGCAGCACGGATGGCACCTAGCTCTTCTGGACTTCAACAGTTCCGTGTAATTGTGATTACGAATCAGGAATTAAAAGAAAAAATTGTGCCTGTGGCTTGGGGGCAACAAATAGTGGCTGATAGTTCACATCTATTGGTGTTTGCAGGATGGGATAGATACACCGACGAACGCATTGATAAAACCTTCGACAAGATGAATACCTTGAGAGGTTTACCTTTAGACACCACTGACGAGTATAAAAATAGGCTGAAAGGCCAATTAGCAAGTTTTACAGAAGAACAACAAGCGGCACATGCGGCGAAGCAAGCTTATATTGCTTTTGGTTTGGCAATTGCACAGGCAGCAGAACTAGGCGTTGATGCAACGCCTATGGAGGGTTTTTCAAATGCCGAATTGGATGAATTACTTGGTTTAGATAAGCTAGGATTGAAGAGTGCTGTTATGCTTCCGTTGGGTTATCGGATGGAAGAACAAGATTGGTTGTTGAAGCTGAAAAAATTTAGACTTCCAAAAGAGGAATTTTTGATTGAGCTCGCATAAATTGTAGTTCACGTTAAAAAAAGCGTTTCCACCATTGTCGAAACGCTTTTTTATAGAAAAATATTTTTAAAATTGATAGGCAACACTTCCAAGTATATTTCTAGGCATTTGCGGGTTTACCGTTGTCCATCCTTTGAAATAAGTTTGATTTCCTAAATTGTTTGCTTTGAAGGCGAATTCAAAATGTTTAAATCCATAAGATAGACTCGCGTTCAGGAGTGTGTAAGACGGAAGGGTAAATGTGCCAGTTGCAACACTATTGGTAATTACATTTTCACTTGCATAATTCATGCCGATACCAAATCCTAGTCCTTTTAGTTTTCCTTGCTGTAAGCTATAGTTTGCCCAGATGTTGGAAAGATGTTTAGGCCCAGCTTCTGTCGGACGTAGGTTGTTGACATTCTTGTCTGCTTTAGTCATCTTACTATTGTTATAACTATAGCTCATAATGAGGTTTAGACCTTGAATAGGGGCCAATGTTACATCAAAGTCAACTCCCCGGCTCAAGCGCGTGCCGTCCTGTACACTAATATTATAGGTTTGTCCGTCAATGGTGACTATGTCAGGACGAAGCATATTATCTACTGAAATGTCATAGTAACTTGCTGTCAGGCCTAATTTGTTGTTTAAAAGGTCTAATTTGACTCCGGCTTCCCATTGTTTGGCTTGTTGGGGCTTGAAGTCTCCCGAGATGCTGGGATGTGGCTGTACAACTGGAGATACATTTTTAAATCCATTTTGATAATTGGCGAATAGTGATACCTGACCTTTTACAGCTTCATAAACCAAGCCGAAACGGGGTGAGAAAGCAGTCTGATGATAAGTCCCAGTCGTTGTGTCTTTATCGAAGTTGTAGGTTCCTTTATTATCAAAATAATCCATACGCAACGCTAGGTTTAGATGTAGCTGCGATGTGAGATCTAATACATTTGAAACATAGGCTCCCAATACTTGATTTCGACCTCTATTGTTCGTTTTGGCTGCCGTTGAAGCGCTTATGGCTGCGTCAATGGTTCCTGCATTAAATTTATAGTAATCTGGATCATCTATTGCTGTGTTGATCTGGTCTACAAGGACATAGGGCGAATTATGTGTTTCTGTTTGTTGGTATAAATAATCCAGACCGACAAGTAGTCTATTGCGAAGCTCACCGATATGAAAATCACCAATAAAGTTCTGTTGAGCATTGATATTTTTTGCAGCATAATTTTGTTTACCAGCATATCTGTTAATAAGTGTGTCATTGCTGTTTTGTAGGTACATCACATATTGAAAGTAGCCATCGGCCTTCCGGTTGTTCCAGTTTACAGTGGTATTGGACGTCCACCGCTCATTAAACCGGTACACTACATTTCCGCGGAGGTTGGTGGTTGGGTTTTTGAATGTGACGTCGTTAGCAGTATAGGACTTATCAAAATCGAATTGGAGTGCCTCGGGGGTTCTGGCAAATAATTGACGTGAACGATTGAGAAAAACCATCAGTGGATTAGTAGCCTTGTTTTGGTAAAGTTCAACATCGAGTTGGATATCCAGTTTCTCGTTTGGTTTATAGGTTAGTGAAGGTGTAATAAACACCGACTTATTAAATCCTGCGTCTTGATAGGTACCTGTATGGGATAATGCTGTATTGATTCGTCCGAGCAATTTTTTATCTGCTGTTAATGGGCCATATATATCTGCCGTAAGGCGATGTTGTGCGAAACTTCCAAAAATATAATTTACCCGACCGCCCACGGTATCTAAAGGTTTTTTCGTGATATTATTGATTAATCCACCGAAACCAACAGCCGCACCGCCATATAATGAACCAGAGGGCCCTTTAATCACTTCAATTGTTTCGAGATTCGCAGGGTCTGGACTTGTACTGGAAATACCGACTACACCATTAATCATGGCAGCCTGCGTACTAAAACCGCGCAACGTGTAGTAACTAACACCGTCTCCGGGCCGTCCAGTCGCCGACCAAAGCTTATCAATTCCTGAAACGTTGGCTAATGCATCATCATAATTTGTATTCACCTGACTTTTTAGCAACTCTTTGGTAACGACAGCATACGACTGTGCGTTCTCCATATTTTTCAGTGGCATTTTGGAAACATATAAACTCTGTTTCCGTGTGAATTTGTTATTTCCTTTACCATTAATAACGATCTCTTGCAGTGTCGATTGATTTTCAATTAAGTAAATATCAGGAACCCTATTTTTACCATCCGTAATTTCGACTTCCTGCTCATGTGGTTGAATACCTATGGCTGAGATGGCTAATTTTGCCTGACCCGGCTTAAGTGATTTAAATTGATATGAACCATTAGATCGTGTAGAAGTTGTTATGTTTTGCGGTTGTAGTCTGACGGTTATCCCTTCAATGGGCTTTCCGTCGGACGAAAGAATTTTACCCAGTATTTCTGCTTTGTGCTGTGCTTGCGCAAGTAGAGCTCCTGGTACAAGCAACATAAGGTAGATGATGATGCGATTCATTGAATGTTTTATTTAGATTAATTATAAACAGAGATAAAGTTATTGGTCCTATTGCATTTTTCAAAGGATTATCTGTTATTTTTTTATAATCATTCTAAATAATGTAATGTAACAATGCAAAGAGCCCAAATTATCGCTTTGGATGATTTGGGCTCTTTGCATTGTTTGCACGCTATCAGTTGACTTAAATTGATTGTATCGGTACTGTGTAATGTGTTTTTTTAATTTGGTAAGGCAAATCCATTGTTTTTATAGGCTACATAAGTTGACTGTTTGTCCCTTTTTTAATTTCACATATTGTATGGTGTTATCTCTCTGTATGAGCTTCCTAGTGCTGATGTGCATGAGTGCCTTGGGTTCAAAAATTCGAAAGCTACCGTCTTCGGTAGCAGTTATTTTCAGCAGAACAATTTTATCTTCTTTTTTTTCAGCGCTTACGATAAATCCACCCATCGTTCTCAAATTTTTGAAAGATGCTGTTGCCCATTCAGCAGGTAAAGCCGGAAAAACTTCTACATAGTTATTTTTGCTCTGAATGAGCAATTCGTGTATTCCTTGTGCAAATGCAAAGTTACCTTCTAAGGTAAATGGTCGATACGTAAAGTCTGAATATTGCCCGCCTTTTTGGTCACCATTCAAATGAAAGGAATTGGAGGAACAAAAGTTCTGCGCAAATTTTCGAAGATTGGTTACGGCTTCCTTTCCTTGTTTAGCGCGCGCGTGTAAACAAGCCATCCATGCAAAGGAATAACCAACCCACGCACGTGTACCCAGTTTTTCAATGTGATTTAGGGAGCTCTCAATGAGTTCTTTTTCCTGCGGATTATTGATGTCTAATAAATCCAATGGATAAATTGCCATATAGGGAGACATATGACGGTGGGAATGTTTCATTGGAAGATTTACAGCAACTTGTAGCCCAGTTTCATCGGCCGCATAGTGAGGTAGTTGCGCCTTGCATTTTAACCAATTCTCTGCTTCTTGCGGTTTGCCCATTGCTGTACTCACCTCTGTAGCAGCCTGGAAAAGAAAATGCGCTAAACTAAGATCGAAATTAGTCCAATTGTCAAACCATGCTGATACACTATTGTCGTTGTATTCGGGACTGCTGCTCAAGGGCAGGTAACGGCGTTCATTTTTTAGTGTGGTTATATTTTTAAGGTAAGTTGCAGATTCCATGATATAGGGATAGGCTTGTTCTTTTAGAAAGGTTTTATCCATGCTATATTTCCATTGCCAATAAAAATGCTGGGCCGCCCATGCACCAATAGTAGGAGAAAGAGAATACTGAATCCATCCACCCATAGGGTCTCCATTTAACGTGAGGACACCGGGTACATTCAGCCCATCGACACCAAAATATTGCTTTGTAAAGTCCTTGTTTTTTTTGCGGATCTTCCAGAGCCAATCCGTATAGCTTTTGGCTTCGGCCAATCTATTTCCCGAATAGGCTGGCCAGTAGCTTAATTGTGTATTAAGGTCATTGTGAAAGTCGCCTTTCCAAGGAGGAAGACCACCATTATCCGCCGTCCACACGGCCTGAAGCGTAATTGCTGGAGCACCTTCTCTTGCGACAGCACCGAGTTTATACATATCAAGATAATATTGTTTTTCGAGATTTTTATCAGGAATGGTTATACTTGATTTGGACCAATAGTTTGACCACCACTGCAAATGGCTTGCTTTTTCTTCGGTGTATTTTTTGAGAGAAAGTGCAGAAGGGCTTGCCTTTTGATCATTGACGATTGTCCAATAACCAATCAGCTTTTTAGCTGATATTTTTTCCCACCTCAATACAACTTCAAAAAAATGATCATCATACGTTTTTTGGTGCAGCACTTCATAGTTGCTGGTGCGGATTATATTTCCTTGCTTATACCCTAATCTTGCTAAATCTTGACCTTCGACAACGCTTTTGTTTTCGTCTTTGTTTGCGTTATTTTCATATTGATGTGGAATTAATTGAGGTAAAAGGTCACTAACATTGTTTCCTGTGATTTCAAAATAGCCAAATGGTTTATAGGCATGTATGAAGGTTTTTAATATCCTACCATCTTTAAATCTAAGAATATTGGTGGCCTGTTCCAGATCAAGTACGTTTGAAACGACAGTGCCAAATTTCGCCAAGTCAAAAAACAGCGACGCTGCTGGAAGCTTGGTGGGATAGGGGGATCTGTCATAAGGAGCGTCTCCCCACTGTTGTACAATGCCGTAGCTGTTGTTTTTTATTTGTTGTTGGACCCAATTGAAATTGTGGTTTTCTATTGCAAAGGCCTTTCTTTCGTCCCATAGATCTGCGCGATCAAGTGAAAATCGAATCGTATTGTCTTTTTTCCAGATCAGTGCACCCAATTGACCATTTCCCAAGGGAATGGCTTCATCCCATCGCGAAGCCAAGTGATCGAAATGGAGGTTGTTGTCAGGTGTTGGTTGCCCGAAAGAGAACAGGGTAAACGAACAGCATAGTATTAAATAAAGATATTTCATAATTGAAAGGGTTAGCTTGTAAATTTAAAACTCTGGATGGGGAGGTACTGACACTATTGTTACTTTTTTGCATACTATTTTAGCAAAGCGATGGCCCTGATCCTGGAATCACGTTTAAGCAAATTTAATTGAGATGTATACAGTGTATGAAATCAAAAAAGTGAGTTCGTATCGAAATTGTTATACTTTTTGAGACAAAAGAATATGGTATAAAAGTACCGTTTTTAGGGTCTGCAGTTTAACCGAAAAAAGTACATCATGCTGTTTTAAATCAATCTTTTGAGCAAGTGGGAATATAGTATCCAGAAAATCTTGCAAGAGCAAAGGGTAATATTGTTTATGTTTCTGTTAATCCAGTTTTAGTATAATCCAGTGTTGTTATCTAATTTTATCCTACTCGAAACTAGCACATTTATCGGATAGTTTCGGCTCCACTTAACGAAAAAAACAATCATTATTTATTTCGTTGTAGTGCATAAACCTAAAATATTATAGAGTAGATATATCCCAATGCTATGAGAAAAAAGATTGTGGTGCTAACATTATTGGCGCTTGTGCTTATTGGTACGAGCATTTTGACCTTTGGAAAGAAAGAGCCAATTGATTTTAGCGCTGATGTTAAACCGATATTGAATAGACATTGTATCACATGCCATGGTGGGGTTAAAAAAAATGGCGGACTAAGTTTTCTTTTTGAAAATGAGGCCTTCGCCAAAGCCGAGTCTGGCAAACCAGCAATTATTCGTGGCGATGGCGAACATAGTGAACTGGTAAAGAGACTGATTTCCGATGACCCTGAATTGCGTATGCCTTACAATGCCCCTAAACTGAACGATGATGAAATTGATATACTCAAAAGATGGATCGATGAAGGTGCCAAATGGGGAGAGCATTGGGCATATACAACGCCCAAGGAGACTGAGGTACCTAAACCTTTTTCATTGCTCGGTATATTTGGTGTCAAACCTAAAGGGGTGAATAATACGATTGATTTTTTTGTTTTGGATAAAATGAAAGAGAAGAAATTATCCTTTGCTGATGAGGCCGATAAAGCACTGTTGCTACGGAGAGTGTATTTAGATCTGATTGGTATTCCACCCACGTTGGCAGAAATTCAAGCCTTTGAAGCAGATCAGCGTGATGATGCTTATACCTTGCGTGTAGATAGTTTGTTAGCGTCGCAGAAATATGGCGAAAAGTGGGCGAGTTGGTGGTTGGATATGGCGCGATATGCAGATACGAAGGGTTACGAGAAGGATGGTTCGCGCACGATATGGTCCTATCGGGATTGGGTCATTAAGGCCCTGAACAAGGATATGCCTTATGATGAATTTACGATTGAACAGCTCGCTGGGGATTTGCTCCCGGAGCCAACCAAGGATCAACTTATCGCAACCGCCTTCCATCGCAATACCATGAATAATGATGAAGGGGGGACCGATAGTGAGGAATTTAGGATGGCTGCGGTTTTGGATCGCTTAAATACAACCTATCAAGTATGGTTGAGTACAACCTTCGAATGCGTGCAATGCCATAGTCATACTTATGATCCCTTTAAATTTGAAGAGTATTATAAATCGTTAGCTTTTTTTAACAACACCAGAGATGAAGACACCCAAGGTGACCATCCTAAACTTCGTTTTTATACGGCACAAGATGAAAAGCGAATTGACAGTATAAAAAGGTGGTTGTCGACGACAGGAAATGCAAGCTTGGTAAAATCAACAGATCTATTCCTTCACACTCTTGAACCCAAAATACATGCGCATTACAGCGATCAAATAGTAGATGGTGCGCTTTATGATACGAAATGGTTGGGGGTTAGAACTGGAGGATCGGCTCGGTTAAGGGCAATAAACTTGGATAATAAACAGCAATTTTTTATGAATTTCTGGACAGGCGCGGTAGGTGGAAAATTAGAAATTCACGTGGATAAACCTACAGGACCAATTCTCGCCGTTATTGATTTGCCGAGTACAAATGGAAGACAGGTTATTCAGTCTCCCATACTCCCGACTCGCGGTGTACATGACTTATATCTGGTTTTCAAAAATCCATCTGTGGCGCATGGGCAGCCGATCTGCATGATTGAATGGTTTGCATTTCGTGAGAACTTTCCACATGAAAAGTCACTGGATAATATGAATTTTCAAAAGACTTTTCTCCAGTTGGTCAACATGCAACCCGAAGGTGTGCCAATCATGATTGAAAATCCCAAAGACATGCATCGTAAAACAAATGTATTTATACGTGGTAACCGTCTGTCTCTGGGGGCGGAAGTACAGCCTACAGTTCCGGCTTCACTGAATAGTTTCCCGAAAGGCGCTCCGCGCAACCGTCTGGGGTTTGCGCAGTGGATTGTCAGTAAGGAAAACCCCTTGACAGCACGAACCTTAGTTAATCGCGTATGGGCACAGCTATTTGGCCGGGGCCTAGTTGAACCATTGGGAGATATGGGCACTCAGAGTATCCCGCCAATTCACCGAGAGTTATTGGATTACCTTGCCCTAGATCTGATGAATACCAAAAAGTGGAGCGTTAAAAAACTGATCCGCGAGATTGTCTTATCCGGAACGTATAAGCAGTCCTCTAGCTTGAACAATTCCAGTTTTGAGAAGGATCCACAGAATTATTATTTGGCAAGGGGACCTCGGTTTAGATTATCTGCCGAGCAGATTCGTGACCAAGCTTTAGCTGTAAGTGGATTGCTCAGCAACAAAATGTATGGACCAAGTGTAATGCCCTACCAACCTGATGGGGTATGGATGACTGTATATAGCGGTGAGTCCTGGGTGAAAAGTGCTGGAGAAGATCAATACCGAAGGGGCATCTATACGTTTTTAAAGCGTACGAGTCCTTATCCGTCTTTTGTTTCTTTTGATGCTTCTAGTAGGGAGGTTTGTTTGGTCGACCGTATTCGCACCAATACACCGCTGCAAGCGCTTGCCACATTAAATGATCCTGTTTATCTCGAAGCGGCTAAACATCTGGGGGCTATTATGGAGAAAGAGGGAAATGGAAACCTTAGAAATGGTATTCGTGTCGGTTATAGACGTGCCATGTTGAAGGATGCCGATGAAAAGAAACTCAAAGAGCTGGAACATCTTTATCAAAAGGCATTGGTTGATTTCAGCAAAAAGCCTGATTCGGCAGCAAAATTTTTGAATGAAGATTTAGCAAAAAGCAATGTAAAGGTCCTGACTTCAAAAGCTGCCTACATGCTTGTTGCGAATGCAGTGTTGAATTTGGACGAATTTTTAACGAAATCATAAATATTGAAATGATAAATATGGACCGAAACTTCTGAATAAGGACTATCGTATGAAAACGAAGTCTTTTATTGAGAAGGTTAGACCTATAAAATAGTAAGAATATAAACCGAAATGAGCTAAAGCTGCGCACTAAAATTTTAGAGACACAGCCCGTTCATACGTAATGATAGTCAGATGAAAGACCTAAATAAGCTAATAAAAGAAGCTCAACAATTTGAATTGCAGGCTGTCACCAGAAGACATTTTCTAAAAGATTGTGTGGCCGGTATCGGCGGTATTGCTTTGGGGAGTTTGTTAACGAGTTGTAATGGATGGGGACAGTCAAAATCAGCAGAAAAGTTGGATCTGAATGCACTCAATCCACTTGTGCCCAAGCCACCTCATTTCCCAGGTAAGGCTAAAAATGTCATTTACCTGCATATGGCTGGCGCTCCATCACAATTGGAGTTATTTGATTACAAGCCTGCCTTGCAGAAATTACATAATCAACCTTGTCCGGAGTCCTTGCTTGCAGGAAAGAAATTTGCTTTTATTCGTGGGATTCCAAAAATGCTGGGACCACAGGCTACTTTTAAACAGTATGGAGCAAGTGGGGCTTGGGTATCAGATCATTTGCCTCATTTTAGTAAAGTCGTTGATGAAGTGAGTTTTCTGAAGGCTGTGC
Organism: Sphingobacterium multivorum; assembly: GCF_039511225.1. NCBI lineage: Bacteria > Pseudomonadati > Bacteroidota > Sphingobacteriia > Sphingobacteriales > Sphingobacteriaceae > Sphingobacterium > Sphingobacterium multivorum. Next base: position 3,614,873 of record NZ_CP154261.1, on the reverse strand, counting down.
ATACCGATCAGTTCAATCACGGCCCGGCCCAATTGTTTATGCATACAGGAAGTGCCCGTCTCGGTCGCCCTAGCATTGGTTCATGGGTAACTTATGGTCTGGGATCTGAAAATAGCAATTTACCCGGTTTTGTTGTGTTAACATCGGGAGGTAAAACGCCTGATGCTGGTAAAAGTGTCTGGGGAAGTGGATTTTTACCATCGGTATACCAAGGCGTTCAATGTCGTTCAAAGGGTGATCCCGTATTGTACATTGCCGATCCTGAAGGAATGGGAAGGGATATGAAGCGTGATTTGATTGACGCCATTAATAACGTCAACAAAACAGAATACGATACCTTTAAAGACCCCGAAACCTTGTCGCGGATCGCACAATATGAGATGGCTTATAAAATGCAGGTAGCCGTACCTGAAGTGATGGACATCAATAATGAACCGGCTTATATTCACGAATTGTACGGAACAGAGCCTGGTAAGGAATCGTTCGCCAATAATTGCCTATTGGCTCGGAAACTCGTAGAACAAGGGGTACGATTCGTTCAGTTATTTGATTGGGGCTGGGACAGTCACGGTACTAATCCAGCAGATTCGATTGATCTCGGTTTTAGAAATAAATGCCGAGAGATTGATCGACCTATGACCGCATTGATTATGGATCTAAAGCAACGTGGTTTGCTGGAAGAAACACTGGTGGTGTGGGGCGGGGAATTTGGGCGCACACCGATGCAAGAAAATAGGGACAACAGCGACATGCCATTCCTGGGACGTGATCATCATACCGATGCCTATACCATCTGGATGGCAGGTGGAGGAGTTCGTAATGGTATAAGTTACGGTCAAACCGATGATATCGGGTTCGCCGGGGTAGAAGGGCGTAGTTCTGTACACGATGTCCATGCGACCATGCTTCATCTTTTGGGTTTTGATCATGAGAAATTTACATACGATTTTCAGGGAAGGCCATTCCGATTGACAGATGTGGAGGGTGAACTAATTCAAGCTATAATTTAAAAAAATGAAACAAATTCTAGTATTAATTTTATTTATGAGCAGTTTTCTATCCATGACTGCCCAGCAGTTGCACATTAAATATTATTGCACCAATTGGGGAAATAATGATTCCTGGGATACGTTCTGTCTCCGTGTGAAAAATGCAGGTTACGATGGTGTTGAATCTTGGTTACCTGGTAGTCCCAAAGAGCGCAAAGAGATGATCGATGCATTACATAAACATGGATTGAGTTTAGGGTTACTTTCAGGGGGATCTGGTGGAACTTATGAGGAATATAAAGAAAGTTTTAAGCGTAATTTGAATGAAGCAGCACAGCTGAAACCCGATTATATTAATTGCCATACAGGTAAAGATTATTACTCGTTTGAACAGAACAAAACATTGATTGAGCTTGCTGATGCAGCTAAAAATAAGTACCATATCCCCGTTTATCATGAGACTCATCGCGGAAGATTTAGTTTTGCAGCCCATGTAACAAAAGAATATTTAGAGAAGATTCCGACGTTACAACTTGCGTTGGATATTTCGCATTGGTGCAATGTACACGAATCAATGCTTTCTGATCAGACCGAGGCTGTAACAAAGGCACTTTCTAGAACTGAGCACATTCATGCACGCATTGGGCATCCCGAAGGACCACAAGTCAACGACCCCGCCGCTCCCGAATGGAAGAGTATTGTTGCACAACATTTGGCTTGGTGGGATAAAGTTGTTGCTAACCACAAGGAAAATGGGATGAAGTTATTAACCATAACAACCGAGTTTGGCCCAGCGGGTTATTTACCCACATTGCCATTTACACAACAACCGGTGGCCGATCAGTGGTCAATCAATGTCTATATGTTGCATTTACTCAAAGACAGATATAAAGAATGATGGTTTTCTTTGATGAATTATTGGGCTTTTCGGGACGATTTCATCCTCTTTTGGTCCACCTACCGATCGGCATATTGTTGTTGGCTTTTGTTATGGCAATTATTGCGCAGTTTAAAGGCGGAGCTATGTATTTGCCTGCTATTAAGCTCTCCTTATTCCTAGGGACTATAGCCGCCATAGTGGCTGCTTTATCGGGTTATCTGCTTTCACGAAATGGAGGTTATGAGGAGGATGTACTGAGCTATCACAAGTGGTTAGGAATTGTCGTGGCGTTGAGCAGCTTATTATTGTGGTTTCTCTATCGTAAAGAATCTTCTGCTGCATTTCGCTTTTGGCTTTTTTTTCTCGTAGTAATCATGATTGGGGTCACTGGACACTATGGTGGAACATTGACGCATGGAAAGGGCTACTTTGTCGAAGCTATGCCAGTGGCACTAAAAAAGCTGTTTAAAACGGAAGAAGACAAAGAGGAGGTTCTTATCGTTCAAAATGCACAGGAAGCAGATGCCTATAATGGAATTATTCAACCTATTCTTAAACAGCGTTGTCAAAGCTGCCATGGGAAAAAAAAGCAGGAAGGGGGGCTGGCATTGGATACAAAAGAGAATTTGTTAAAAGGAGGAGAGAATGGCACAGTACTGCATGCAAGCGATTCGAAAAAGAGTGAATTATATGCCAGGTTGGTATTACCTGAGGGACATAAGAAGCGAATGCCACCTAAAGGTCGTACGCCGATAACTCCTGATCAGATCAGACTGATTGCCTGGTGGATAGATCAAGGAGCCAATTTTGATAAAAAAGTGCGTGAAATACCACAAACGGAGGAAATCGCTCATTTGTTGAAAAAATTGGAAACAGGGGAAAAAGACACTCCATCGGTATTATATGCAGATTTACCTGCAGCGCCAGCTTTGCCAAAAGATAAAATCGATGCTTGGCAGGCTAAGGGTATTAAGATCATCCAAGTTGCAAAAGATAATAACTTTGTGTTGGTTAATGCCATTAATTATCCTCAATTTAATGATAAGGACCTACAGGAATTATTAAGTATTAAGGATAATATTGTACAGCTGAAATTAGGAAATACAGCTGTTACAGATCTTGCTTTCTCAACATTTTCTGCAATGCCGAGTCTTTCCCGCCTACATCTGGAAAATACAGAAATTTCCGATGCCGGATTGAGCCAGTTGAAAGGTCTGTCAAAATTAACGTATTTAAATCTGACGGGAACAAAAGTTACCTCAAAAGGTCTGTCAAAACTGAACGACCTTCCGAGTTTAAAAAACGTCTATCTCTATAAAACCGCAAATCAGGAAGTCGCTACGATAAAGCAGCTGAACGCTAAGATTAAGGCAGATACCGGTAATTATAGTTTGCCTTTTATTGAAACCGATACAATCAGGTTTTGAGCTGTTGTTGGAATTGCTGGCTATACGCTGGAAATCCGCAATCCGAATGAAATATTATTGTATAATTTAACGATTGGGTAAGACGGGAAAGTTATTAAGGAACATAAACAGGATATCTTAGCAGATACGAAGCGAATGTATAAGGGGAATGATACAAAATGCGCTAGAGTGGGATAGGAGGAATAGGAATAGGAATAGGAATAGGAATAGGAATAGGAATAGGAATAGGAATAGGAATAGGAATAGGAATAGGAATAGGAATAGGAATGCGGAGGTGACGATTTCAAATAAAAGAGCAGCAAGGAATTTCCTGCTGCTCTTTTTACATCACGATAAGCTGTTTTTATTTCGTGCCAGCACCTTCTAATAACTCGATGGCATCGTAAAGGACACCTGCTTCACCTCTAAAAGTTCCAGAGCCCTCTGGTTTGTTATCTTTTGTGTACCATTCATAAAATCCTTTGTTTTTGATAACACGGGCAAGCATCGGCTGTATTTGCGCATAAGCTTCCTGTTGAAAGCCATTTTTAACAAGCTGCTGAATCATACGACCACCAAACCAAGTCCAGTCCCCACCATTTTGATAACCGTAAGGATACATGCCTTTGTTCTTAAACGAGCCTGCCGGATAAGTCGGGTACACAGTAAGTCCAATTGTTGCTGCACCAGCATCTTTTACATTTTTAATCATTTTATCCAATGAAACTTTTATTTGCTCTTTGCTGAGCAAATTAGCCTCAATAGCAATTGCTGTTCCACCATGATAATAGATTTGATTTTCATCAAAATCAGCCGCAAAAGGAGAGCCTTTGATATAAATATGGGGAATAAACTTTTGGTTCTTTTCATCCCAAAGGTGTTTCATGGTATTACTTGCTATAGACGCTCTGATTTTTCCCCACTTTTCTTTTTTCTCAGGGAAAAGATCCATGTAATTGTCAAGCGCGATCAAAAACATTGCATTGTCGTAGATGTCCAAAGCAATATGCGAATTTTCATCGAGGTGGACACCCCAATCGTGTTCAGGTTGAACGTCACCCCAATCGACCGTAGTTGCGCCCCAAAGTAAACCATAAGTAGCATTATAACGTTTGTCCAATAAAAATTGTAAAGCATGCTCCATGCGATCCTTTACAGTCGCATTTCCAATTTTTTCATCGAGAAAAGCCTTATCTTTCGTTGCAACGATATATTTATGTACCGCTTGGATCAAAGAAGACTCCTGGTCCGTTTCAACTGTATTTTTGTGTGCTGCATAATCAGGAGCTAAGGGACTAGTGATGGTATAATAGTCCGATACGCCATTTTTTAAGCTGGATTTTTTGACAAAACCATCGGCAATATTACCATCAGAACCTTGTAGCTTAAAAAACAAAGCTAATTGATCTTTGATCTGTTCATGGGGATGGACTTTTGTCGCTAAGGTGATAAATGTATTGTAATCTCTAATCCACACCTCACTGTATCCATCCCCCGCATTGAATCCACTTTTAATGACGTTCGTAGCCATATCTTTGACAAGATTGAAGCTGCTGTCTTTTTGGATGCTGTCCTGTAAATTGTTTGTCGAAACCTTACCGCCAGCATTTTGGCAGGACAGTAATAGGAGAGACGAAGATAACGCAAAAAATAGAGTTCTCATTGTGCTGTTAGTTTATAGTAAATGGTTTGATTAACATTTGGATTCTTTGACAAAAGATTGGATAACCTTTGCCTTATCGTTTCCTAAATTACGCAATGTATAGGATCCAGCAGCAGCAGGAACAGCAAAAGTCTCAGCATAATGAAAGACTTTCTTCATGCCATTTGCTGTCGTCAGCTCAATTGCCTCCCCCTCCACAAGCATCATGATGTGACACTGTCCTTGTGTTTCAATTGCAACATCCTGATCGAATTCGTATCTAAAAACATCGTAGAAATGATCTTCATGCGTTGGCAAATGTATTCTTGTTGATTGCGCATCAAGGGCTACTTCAGTGGGCTGAGCGAGTAGCGTGTTTTTTACGACATCACCTTTTCGGCTAAAATTGAGGTTGGCGAATGCTCTATCAATATTTAATGGGCGTGGTTTCCCATCTAAATCCGGACGTACCCAGTCGTACATTTTAAAGGTATAATTGTAAGGTGTTGCACTGATTTCGAGTACGAGATTATTCACGCCGGAAGAATGTACGGTACCGTGTGGTATCAAATACAATTGGTGTTTCTTGGATTCGAACTTTTGAACGTATTGCTCGATATCCATGGCTGTCCCGCTATGGAAGCTCTCTTCTAAAGCTGAGCGAAATTTGTCTGCATCAATGGATTGCTGAAAGCCCAGATACACTTGTGCGTCCTCTTTTCTATCAACGATATAGTATGATTCGTCCTGTGTGAAGTTTTCTCCAAATTCTGCTTTTGCATAGGCTGGACTAGGGTGACATTGAATGGATAGGTTGCCGCCATCAAAGGTATCCAGAAAATTGAAGCGTATCGGGAATTCAACATCGAAACGTTGCTGGGCATGACCAAGCACATTGGCACTTTCTTGAAACATCAATTGATCGAATGAAATTTCAAGGGTATGTCCATCTGCTTCGAGCAAAATGCCATTCTCAGGGACAATCATTTCGAAGGACCACGCATAGTTTTTGACATGCTGATCTATGCCTGTAAGGTGCTCTTTCATCCACTGTCCACCCCATACGCCCGGTTCAAAAGTTGGTCGTACGCGGAAGTAATTTTGGGACATGGCCAGCAAAGTAGCATGTAGATCCTTCCCTGTGATCCATGGTAGGTTTTGGGACGATTGTTGATCGGCAAGAATTTCGACACGGGAAAGGATAGATCTTTTATGTCTATTCAATATTTCCCAGTCGACAAAATAGTAACGTTTGTAGGTTTCCTTTTGATTGGTCTGTGTTGAACAGCCTAAGTTTAAAGCTTGTCCTGCACGCATGCGTTGAATAAGGACGTTTTTAGGCAGATCAATAAACATCAGCTGACTAGACGTATCGACTAACGATGCTCCAGGACCATAAAAGATGGTATACTCAGCTTGTATTGATTCGGCGTTTGCTCGTATGGTTTGAAAACCCGTGAGCTTTTGGGTGTCAAAGTACTCAATGAGTTGAATCCCGGCCTTTTTTCCAAATAATGGATCGTCGCCACCGAGGTATGGTGCGACAAGCTCCTGGATCGCTGATTCAGTTTTTAAAGCTGAATCCATGGCAATAAATCGTGGAGTTACGCCCTGTTTTTCAAATTCTTGCTTTAGCCTGAGGATGATTGTAGCCCAGTCAACACCTACAAAACCATCAATGCTATGTATATTATGTGTAATGAGATGTGCAACAAGATCCGTGTAGGAATTTGATAATGTTCCCTGAACCGGAAACGTCGGTGTGATTTCGTACTGAAAAGGTTTTGTTTGAGTATTAGAATACATATAATGTAATTTATTGCAAATGAATGATGTTGGATTAAGTCGCTTTTTGCTTACTTGTTTGTTGATTTTTTATTGTGCTTTTCAATCCAGAATTTTTCGATCTCTTCCAAAGGTTTACCCTTTGTTTCCGGAAGGAATGCAAGTACAACAAGGAATGCGATGGCACAGAAAAATGCAAACAACCAGAACGTATAGCGGGCCCCCCAGGAAGCGAGTAGGATGGGTGTTAGTTGTCCCACGATAGCATCGGAAATCCACATCACCATAATACTGATACCCATGGCACGAGCCCGGATGGCATTTGGGAAGATTTCGGCCGCCACAACAAATTTTAGCGGGCCAATGGAAAAAGCAAAGAAAAATAAGAACGAAAGTATAGCGATAATCAATGCGATATTATTGACTTGACCTTGATTAAAAAGATATCCAGTAACCAGCAAACTCAGGGTAGCACCTACCGTTCCCAAAAGATATAAGGGACGTCTACCCCAATTGTCAACCTTCCAGATGGCAAAGAAAGTAAATAACACATTGGCGGCTCCAAAGAATAGTTGAGCATGATAGGAATTATTTAATGAAATACCAGATTCAAGCAATATGCTCGGACCATAGTAGACAATTGCGTTTATGCCACTGAGCTGTGAAAATAAAGGAAGGAATAAGCCCAATAGGAAGGCCTTGCGATAAATAGGCGAGAAGAGATCACGTAGATTTCCCTTCGAGGAAACGTTGCCGACCTCTTGTATATCCGATAGTCCTAATGCGCCACTGATCGCTGCTACTTCCGTGTTCCGCCCATTTTTAGATAGCCAACGTGGACTTTCAGGAATAAAGTAAACTCCGATGCATAACAATAAAGCCGGTACTGCACCAACTAAAAACATAGTTCGCCAGAGTTCATTTTGCTGTGCGGAGCTATATTCGAGAATCAAATAATTGCTGATATACGCAAAAAGGATCCCGAATGTAATAGCGAGTTGGTAACAGGTGACTGATCTTCCTCTAAATTTACTTGGCGATATTTCCGCGAGATATAAGGGCACAACGATTGAGGCTATGCCAACACCCAAGCCCCCAATGCTTCTACTTGCAATTAATATGCTATAAGAAGGACTGAATCCACAGCCAATTGCTGAACATAAAAAGAGCAGGGCCGCAGTAACAAAGGCTGGTTTTCTGCCGTATTTATCTGTTAATGGTCCTGTGAAAAATACACCGACAATACAGCCTAGCAGGGCTGAACTGACAAAAACGCCCTCTTGAGCAGGAGATAGTCCGAAAAATTGCTTTACTAACGGCAATGCACCTGCAATTACAGCCATATCGAAACCGAAAAGGAGTCCTCCAAGTGAAACGATACATAAAATGATGATAAATCTCTTTGACATCTGCGGTTTATATTTATATGTATATACATACAAACATATATCTATTTTTTTAATTATGCAAAAAATCTTATTTTAGCACAAGCAATCCAACTGATGAATTTAAAAATAGATCATAAAAGCCCTGTTCCGCTGCATATACAAGCAGAGAATCTGTTACGCGAATTAATTAAGCAGCCTGAATATATAGAGGGTAAGTTATTGCCCAACGAAATTGAATTAGCAAAAAGATTGGCAATTTCCCGTTCTACTTTGCGTTTGGCGATCAATAAACTAGTCTACGAGGAGTTGCTCATTAGAAAGAAGGGAATAGGCACGAAGGTGGCTAGTTCCAAATTTAGTTCCAAATCCAAGAATTGGCTGAGTTTCTCACAAGAGATGAAAAACCGAGGAATTGAGGTAAAGAATTTTGAGCTTCACGTCAGCTGGGTTGTTCCGGACAAAGCAGTCTCGAAGTTTTTTAATGTAGATGAGGACCAAAAGCTATTAAAACTAGAACGTCTGAGAGGAAAGAAAGATGACCCATTTGTTTATTTTATCTCTTACTTCCATCCGCGTATAGGTTTAAACGGCGATGAAGATTTTAAGAGACCTTTATATGAGATCTTAGAAGCAGATTATCATGTCGTTGCAGATCTTTCTCAGGAAGAGCTGGATGCAATGGCCGCAAATAAATTTATAGCTGATAAATTGGAGATTAATATCGGTGATCCTATTCTGTCCCGCAAGCGCTTTGTATTTGACCAATCTGGGAAGCCGATTGAATATAATTTGGGGTTCTACCGCGCGGAAAGTTTTACCTATACTGTCGAAAGCAGAAGAGATTATTAGGGAATTCACTCATCCTTTTTGAATGGATCAATTGGATGAGTGAATAGCTAATTTATTTATTCTTTTAATGATTCTTTTCCAGGGTAGTTTCAGCCCAGCTTTCTAGGAGAGCTATTGCTTTACTCAGCACGCCTGCTGAACCTTTGAATTTTCCTGATCCACTGGGTACGTTATTTTGACCGTACCATTCGTAAAATCCTTTGTTTTTCACAACCCGATCGATCATCGGTTGGAGTTCGGTATAGGCTTCCTGATAAAAGCCGTTTAAAACGAGTTGCTGGATCATCCGTCCGCCAAACCAGGTCCAATCACCACCATTTTGGTATTGGTAAGGCTGAGCCATTCCGCCGATGAAAAATCCAACTGGATAGGTTGGGTATAAGGTCAATCCAATACTCGGCATGCCAGATAACCGCACGTTTTCAAGCATTTGTTTGTTGACTGTTTTTATTTCTGAAGGTGTCAGTAGCCCTGCTTCGATAGCGATGGCGGTGCCGCCATGATAATGGATCGTATTTTCATCAAATCCTTTAGGAATAGGTGATGTCTTAGGGTATATGTGCGGAATGAATTTTTGTTTTTTCTTATCCCATAAATAACGTCTACTGTTCGTTTCGAGACTCTTTTTTAATCCTTTCCATTCCGCCACCTTGGGAGAGTTGGGCTGGATATCAATCAAGGTCTGCAATGCAATAATAAACATCGCGTTGTCATAAATATCGATTGCCTCATTGGAAAGTTGGTCATTCCAATCACAACCAAAGCTATCGTTGGGCTGTACATCTCCCCAATCTGCTGTCATCGCACCCCAAAGTAGCTGATACTTTTGGTTGAACCGTTCCTTTTTCAGATAATCCAACATAAGTTGGATACGGTCTTTTACAGAAATTCCACCGATAGACTCCTCCAAGATACTGTAATCCTTTGTTTTTATTATGTATTTACCCAACAATTGGATGAGTGACGTTTCCTGGTCGGTTTCTACCGTGTTTTTAAAACCCACATGATCAGGAGCGTTTTTTGAATAGTAGGGTGTATCATCATGCCAGGTAAAGTCTTTCTTTAGTACATAGCCGTCTACCATTTCGCCATTGGGCTGTTGCATCTTAAAAAATACTAAAATAGCCCCTCTAATGTCCGCTTGGGACCGCTCTTCCAATGCGGTTTCGATGAATGTATTGAGATCTCTGGCCCAAATTTGTGAGTAGCCACTTCCCGCATTGAAACCTTCTTTGATGACCTCTCGGGCAAGGCTGTCCACATATTTTAGGTTTTGATCCGCTAGAATGCTTTTTGCTAACTTAAGTTGCGCGATACGGTCGGGTTTTGTTTGTTGTGCTGATAGTTGGGTTCCGAGTAACAGAAGTATTAGACTAAAAAATGTGGTGTTTTTTTTCATTGTGGTTGTATTGTAATTAATTAGGATTGACAAGTGTACCTGTCAATCATTGGTATTTATTTCAACGTTAATTTGTATTTATTTCAGGCTTGTGATCGAAGATCAGCCGTTCGATGTGTATTTTTTTGAATTTATTTACTGGTTATATTTTAATATGTATGTACAATCAAAGTTATGGAAAAATGTCAGTATTTAAGCTTTAATAGTGTTTTATTTGATTAGTATTTAAAATTTTACAAATTTAGGCGTTGCGATGCAATCTGTTAAGTCGTTAAATTAAGTAATAAAATCTAACTCATGTTTATACATACTCTATTTTTTTGTAAGTTTGCTGTAGAACCTAATTGAGAACAATGGTAAAGCGTATCATTTATTATTTTTGTAGTTTATTTGTGAGTACGGCAGCTGTTTCCGCACAGCAGAAAACAGATTTGACCGTTTTTGTAAAACCTAATATTGGATCCGTCCATAGTCGGTATTTCTTTTATACACCAGCAGCCGTACCTTTTGGAATGGCTAAGCTCGCTCCGAGCACAAATGGAAGCTATGGGAACAAGTCGGGCTGGGAGGCCGTGGGTTATGACGATAGGCATACCTCAATAGAAGGCTTTGCTAATTTTCACGAATTTCAGGTAGGCGGAGTGGTATTTGCACCATCCGTTGGAAAATTGAAGACAATGCCCGGTCAACTTGATCGTCCAAAAAGCGGTTATCGTTCCGATTTTGACAAGAAGGATGAATTTGCCACTTCTGGCTATTACCGTGTCATGCTAAAAGATTATAATATACTTGCTGAGCTTACGGCAACGAAGCGTGTCGGTTTTCACCGCTATACTTTTCCAAAAACGGAAGAAGCCAACCTTATTTTCGATATTGGCCATGTGATGGGGGAAAGTGGACCGGTCGTTGATGCCGAAGTAAATTATGACAAACAGCACGTCTGGGGATATGTGGTTACCAATCCTGTATATGTACAAAAATATCAGCAGGGGGCTACGGTCAAGATGTTTTTCTTCGCGGAGATCAACAAACAACCGAAGTCTTTTGGGACATTTAGAGATTCCATAACTTTTGACCAACATACGCGCATAAAAGGAAAAGGAGCTGGAGTATATCTGAAGTTTGGCACTGAAGCAGGCGAATCAATAGACATCAAGACGGGTTTATCTTATACTTCTGTAGAAAACGCACAACTGAATTTGCTTAAAGAGGCGAAGGATATGTCGTTTGATGCTGCAAAGAATAATGCCTTGCAAACCTGGAATAGTGAACTGGGAAGAATTTTGGTGGAAGGGGGCAAAGCGGACGACCGCATTAAATTTTATACGGGATTGTATCATGCTTTACTTGGCCGTGGGCTTGCAAGCGATGTAAATGGTGCATATCCCAAAAATGACGGCTCGGTGGGGCAGATTGCCCTAAATAAGCAAGGGCAACCGATTCATCATCATTATAATACCGATGCTATCTGGGGCGCATTTTGGAATTTGACACAGTTGTGGTCTATTGCGTATCCAGACTATTACAACGACTGGATTCAGAGTCAATTGTTGGTCTATCGCGATGCAGGTTGGTTAGGAGACGGTATTGCCAACAGTAAATACGTTTCGGGTGTAGGAACTAATTTTACGGGTTTGGCAATCGCAGCGGCCTACAATGTCGGTATTCGTGACTATGATATGAATCTTGCTTATGATGCGGTACGCAAAAATGAATTGGAAGCGAAGGACCGTCTGCCTGGAGCAGGAAAGTTAGATGTGGGAGTTTTCGTCCGCAAAGGCTACTCACCGTATATAAAAGATGATCATGGCAGTCCCGAATTAATGACCAATGGATCTCCTTTTGGCGCTTCGCATACCTTGGAATATGCTTTTTCCGCTGGAGCGGCTGCGCAATTTGCAAAATCATTGGGGCGTCAAAAAGACTATGTTAAATTTCAGGAATTATCCAATGGATGGCGCAATCTGTATGATGCCGAGACGAAGTTTATGCGGCCAAAGGATAGTACTGGACGATTCATTTCAAACTTTAACTCTTATGAACCATGGCGTGGATTTCAGGAAGGAAATGCATGGCAGTATACCTTCTATGTTCCGCATGTCCCACAAGAATTGGTTAAACTCGTTGGAAAGGATCTGTTCAATCAGCGGTTGGATAGTATCTTTACGGTGTCGCAGAAGAATGTGTTTGGAGGTGGTACACAAATTGACGCCTTCGCAGGGATTGAAAGTCTTTATAATCACGGTAATCAACCGAACCTGCATATCTCTTGGCTGTTCTATTTTTCTGGTAGACCTGATCTCAGTCAAAAATGGGTACGGGCAATTTGCAATGAGTTTTATGGTAACGATGCGATACATGGCTATGGCTACGGACAAGACGAAGACCAAGGACAGCTTGGAGCATGGTATGTCTTGTCGAGTATCGGCCTATTCGATGTCCGAAGTCTCACCACCGAGAAGCCCGCACTTCAGATCGGCGCGCCACTTTTCGATCGGGTAACGATACAATTGCCGAAGAATTTAAGAAAAAATAAATTTATCATTCAGGTGAAGAAAGAGCAACCCAATAGTTCTATTGTTGATCAAGTTCGGTTGAATAATCGCCTGTGGAAAGGTTGGCAACTTCCTTTTGAACGTTTGGTGGAAGGTGGGATTTTAGATCTCAAGTTGAAAGGTGACTAAATATAAGATAAAAAAATAGCCCCATTCGGGGCTATTTTCAAGGTAGGTTGGTTTGTTGATTGCCTACGCGATTTCAGCAATAAAATTGCCCTCTTGATCCAAATCAGCTTTATGGGCTGCGATTTGTTGAAGATTAATATGTCCGATGACATATTTGAAATCTGGTGCGTAATATCGTTCTGTGATTTCACTGAAATTTAACTTTTCAATCAGTGTATCATCTGTATATCTCAAATAAACCTTAATTAAATAATCTTGGCTATAATTTAATGTGCTGGATTCTAAATGTTTTTTATACTCATAGCGGTATCCATAGCGAAGAGCCGCGATATCCGATAGCACAGCAGAACCTGTTGGGTGGCCACCTGCTCCTTTACCATAGAAAAATTGTTCGTCTGCAAAGGCCGCTTTCACCAATACTCCATTGTTCTCATTTTCTACATTATAGAGCATGCTGTCTTTGCCTACTAGGCGTGGTAATACATAAAGTACAACTTTGTCGCCGTCGATCTCTTTTGCCGTGGGTATCAATTTGATCTTGAGGTTCTTTTCTTTCGCAAAACGAATATCTTGCTGTCCCAATTTATCAATACCAATATTGAACACATCTTCTGGTTTGACATAGATACCGTACGCATGTGAAGCAACAATACATACCTTAAATTTGGGGTCAAATCCACCTACATCCAGCGTTGGATCTGTTTCTGCAAAACCAAGTTCTTGTGCTTTCTTTAAAGCATCTGTATATTGCTGATTTTCGTTGAAAACTTTAGATAAAATGTAGTTGGAAGATCCATTAAAAATACCGCTGACAGAATGCAGTAATTCATTGTCATAGTATTCTTCTAAATTCCGTATAATGGGAATACTTCCGCAAACGGCACCTTCATATAATAAACTGGTCCCGTATTCATGTTGGATATCAACCAGCTCTTCCAAATGGCTGGCAATCATTTTTTTATTGGCAGATACCACATTTTTCCCCGATTTCAAAGCACGAACAGTTAGTTGGTATGCTGCTTCGGCATCATCGATTAGTTCGACAACAGTATTAATTTCTGGGTCACCTAAAATTGTTTCGGCATCGGTAGAAAATAAATCTGCTGGTAGCGAGCGTTTTTTATCTCCGTTTTTAATGACAAATTTCTTGATCTCCAGATTAAGATCTTTGGTTTTGATGATATCGTAAAGACCTTGACCTACGACACCAAACCCAAACATCCCTATTGTTAATTTATTACTCATATCTCTTCTTAAATTCTCTTATATATTATTTACTCTCTTATACTAATTCGTTTATGTATTCTTTTTGTTCCCGCAGAAAGCTGCTAATGATTTTTGTGAGTTTTTTTGTTTCGATCAAAAAGCCATCGTGGCCATAGGTCGATTCAATCTCTTGATAATGGGCATTGGGAACATGTTGCGCGATGAATTGTTGCTCTTGTGGCGGAAACAACAAATCTGTATTAACGCTCAGGACTAAAGTTGGACATTCGATGCTCGCCAAAGCAGATTCAATAGATCGTCTTCCCCGACCTAAATTGTGGCTGTCCATTGCTTTGGTCAGGAAATAATAGCTGTACGCATTATAGCGTTTCACCAATTTTTCACCCTGATAGTTCTGATAGGAGGATGCTTTATAATGATCGAGTTTTTCGTTATCATCCTCCTTTTGCGTGTTGGCATACGTTGTATAGTTGCGGTAAGACAACAGTGCCATAGCGCGTGCAACTTTCAATCCTTTAGCTCCACCATCAGGGTGATTGGCGTAAAAGGTTCGATCAGTTGTAATGGCCAGACGTTGACTTTCATTGAATGCAATACCCCATGGTGAGTGGACGGCATTTGTTCCAACCACGATGAGATGGTTGATGGCTATACTGTGCGATACGGCCCATTCCAATGCTTGTTGACCGCCTAATGACCCCCCGATAAGGATCTCTATTTGTTTGATTTCCAGGTGGTCCGCAAGGACTTGATGTGCGTTGACCAAATCCCTCACTGTGAATTCGGGGAAAGATAGGTAATAGGGTTGTCCGGTTGCTGGGTTTACAGATAGCGGATTACTGCTATTATATGCTGATCCTATGACATTGGCACAAATAATATAATAATCGTTTGCATCAAACAACTCACCTGTTCCAAAAAGACCGGACCACCAATCCAGCACATCTGCATTGGCCGTTAATGCATGGCAAACCCAGATCACATTGCTGCGATCTGCGTTGGGTTTGCCAAATGTTTCATAACTGATTTGTAAATCAGTAAGCTCTCTTCCATTTTCAAATACAAAAGGCTCCGGGTGCAGATATATATGCTTACTCATTTCACGTTTAAGTTTTAAGCCGAAAAAATCTGATTATTTAATTTTATCAAAAGCTTGTTGTAAATCGGCTTTGATATCATCAATATGCTCTATTCCTACAGAAAGACGTAATAAGCCTTTGAAGACTCCGGCATTGGCTTGATCTTCATCACTCAATTGTTGATGGGTTGTAGCTGCTGGATGAATAATCAATGACTTCGTATCACCAACATTGGCCAAATGACTGATCAATTCTAAGCTGTCGATAAAGCTATTGGCCTTTTGCGCTGCGTCACCTTTAAGCTGGAAAGAAAGTACCGCGCCATAGCCATTTTTAAGGTATTTTTGTGCGTTAGCGAAGCTCGGAGAGCTTTTTAATCCCGGATAGTTTACTTTTTCTACCTGTGGATGTGCCTCAAGCCATTTTGCGACCTCTAAAGTGTTGTCTACATGGCGTTGCACCCGCAAAGACAAGGTTTCAAGTCCTTGTAATAATAAAAATGAATTGAAAGGGGAGAGTGCTGGTCCGAAATCCCGGAGCCCTTCCACACGCGCCCGAATAGCAAATTGAATATTTCCGAATGGTCCGCTTTCACCGAAAACTTCGGAAAATACTAAACCATGATAGCCTTCAGATGGTTCGGAAAATTGCGGGTATTTTCCATTGCCCCAATTGTAGTTTCCGCCGTCGATGATGACACCGCCAATGCTTGTGCCATGTCCACCGATCCATTTAGTTGCCGATTCAACAACCACATTTGCACCATACTCCAGAGGTTTAAATAAATAACCTCCGGCTCCAAAAGTATTGTCAACGATTAATGGTAAGTCATATTTTTTTGCTACAGCAGCAATTTTTTCAAAGTCGGGAATATTGAAACTTGGGTTTCCGATTGTTTCAACATAGATTGCTTTTGTTTTATCATCAATGAGCGCTTCAATTTTATCGGCTTCGGCGTCTGTAGCAAAACGAGCTTCGATGCCTAGGCGCTTAAAAGAAACTTTAAACTGGTTGAATGTACCGCCGTATAAGTTGGATCCCGCAACAAAATTGTCACCACTTTCCAAAATATTATTTAAAGCTATAAACTGTGCCGCCTGGCCGGATGCAACAGCAACAGCTGCAACTCCACCTTCCAGTGCCGCAATACGTTGTTCGAAAACATCCGTAGTAGGATTCATAATCCGTGTATAAATATTACCGAACTGCTTTAATGCAAATAAGTTTGCGCCGTGTTCGGCATTTTCAAATACAAAAGATGTTGTTTGATATATAGGAACTGCTCTAGATCCCGTAGTAGGGTCAGCGACTTGGCCAGCGTGAACCTGAAGAGTTTCGAATTTTAAATTTTTGTTTGAAGACATAATATATCAGATTTTAAGGGTTCAAAAAGAAATTGCAAAGTAAAAAGAGAAGCATACACACCTCCTTGAAGGGTCTGTTAAATCTTTATCCAAGAAAACGGAAATGATTTTTAACAAGCATGGAAGTGCATATGCATACGCATTCGCATCGATACAATTGTACGATGGGTTACACTTTCGCTTATCGTGCGGTTCACTTGTGTTGAACCTGAATTTTTAATGGACTTCAGTAATTTAATAATCATTGTCTTATGTCATTTATATGCTCCAAAACGATATTGTTTTGGACAGGAATTGGCACCTTTTCAAACAAATTGAAGGTTGCCAGTGGGTCATTGAGCCAGTCTCTCGCCACTTCTTTATAAATCAAGACCTACTGATGAAGGGAGGTGTTGATTAGAAATCTTCTTTCGAAGACGACACAAATATAAACTCTTTTTTTATTAAAGCAAAAGAAATGCTATTTTTTAGTTAAAGGAATTTTGAATAACATGCCGATTGCCATCACATATCTTCCGATGAAACCGCAAAAGTAACTGTCAATCGGGTATTACGATTTCTTTAAATTGATCCGTTCTGCAGTTTGATTTAAATCTGTTAGAAGAGGTTTAAGCGCATCGATTCTACTATGGATATCATAGGCGAGGTGGCGATTCGTCTTTTTGCTTAACGATAGCGAGAGGCCCACCAAATGGGAATTGACCTGATATGCGAGTGCCTGAAAATGGTGAATATGTGACCAATCCATCCATTTGTGCTCGGGTTCTTTTTTCATTTGATTAATAGCGTCTGAAAACAGGGCCATGGCGGTCTGCGCCTTTTTACGAGCCAGTCGTATATCAAACGAACTTTGTCTTTCGTCCGACAGACGGTTATTGATGATCTGGAAATAATGCGCGTTGTAAAGGGATACCTCTTTTGCCAGCTGAACCATGCCTGTGCTTTGGCGTACAGGTATCAAGAAATAACCCGCTATAGCCAAGAATGCTCCAATCAGTGTGAAAAGTATTCGGCTGCCTAAAATGAGATTGATGTTGCCTTCGAACAGATTGAGTGCAATCACAATTCCCAAGGTAATGAAGATGACACTGACCATATAGTTAGATCGGTTGAACAAAAAGAATCCGAAAAGACCCAATGCAGCTATGGTCAGGAGTGCTGGGAGAAAATGAATAGAAATTAAGCAGAACACACCAACTATAATACCCGAGAATGTACCGACAATACGTTCTATATTACGGGTTTTTGTCATTGAAAATGCTGGCCTGGCAACAATAGCGATCGTCAGTAAGATCCAATAGGTATATTTAAAATCCAAAAATAAAATACCGATCAATGCACCTGTTCCAAAAAGAAGAGCCATCCGAATCGCAAATCGAAAAAGCGGATTATTCATATGGAGTTTACTTTTTAGATCAGCGAGATTACGTAATGGTCGACTGATAAATTGTTGGTACTCACTGGTGTCAATCTTATCCTGAATTTCCTGATTTTGATAAAAAGCGACCTGGATTCTGTTGAGTACATCAATAATTGCTTCGATGTTGCTTATGATCGAACATAATATACCTTTTGCTGGATCGGCCTGTTGTTCTTGAATTTCTTTTAAATCCCGTAAGAGGGCTTTAATTTTAAAGTTATTATGGTATAATTGATGCGCATACCGGAACCTCTTGTTGGGTTGTGAAAAGCTATCGATTTCTAACGCTAATAATTTGATTGTGTGACGAATTAAGGGGAGGCTGCCCGTGTCTGCAAGATTTTTGCGAATTGCATCGTAGTCATGATCAAGCGCAATAATTAACTCATGGAGGTCAATTAATCCATAAACCTGACTAAGCCAATAATTGCTTTTATGCCACTGTTGGCTTATGATTTTTTTTTCTCGAAACAGAAGAGACCTGATTTGTTCCTGTTGTTCGCTGATCTGGCCATGAATTTTTCCTACGCGACTGTACGTAATATTCAAAGGAATATTGGGATCGTAAGACTGTGATCGTATCAATAGAAATTGGGACAATCCATGAAAGCCATTAGCCATGGCATGTTTCAAAGAGCGATAAGGTTGTATATAGGCTTGTAAAAGGCTAAAAAAGTAATATATTATGGAACCTGTTGTAATCTGTAAGCCAACCGCAAAGGGGTGTTGTGGGGCCATTCCGATCACAAAACTCATGAGAATCAATGTCATGTTTCCAATTGCAGCATAGCGGGCTCCGAAAATGCCGTATAAGGTGCATATAAAACCGGCTGCCGCTAGCACGATAACCAAGGGCCAATGATAGGGAAATACAATAGCTGTAAACAATGATGCAACAAAGAAGGTGGGAATACATACTAGAGCTGAAGAAAGTTTATCTTTTCTGTTGCCAGGAGGATCGGTGAGTGTCGTTAACAACGATCCGACACCGATTCCGATAGCCGTGCTCGCTTGCGCTCCCAATAAATAGATCGCCAAACTTGGCAAAATACTGATGGCAACATTACGTAATGCGTCTCCAGCATGCTCGCCATGCATAAATCGTATCATAAGGATATAAATACGGTAGAGTCTTTTCTTCAATGATACAGTGCTCATGAATCAGTTTACTAATTTTCGATGCAAAAATACAAATATTATGCTTAATATTTTTTGTATACAATTTATTTGTTTTGAATTTTATTTATTTTTTGAATTTTTATTTTGATTCGATGTCATTTTCCTACGATATGTTTCAGAAGATTCAAAATTAGCTCGCAGGATCCTATCCGCTGTAAAAGCGATCAGCGAAGGATAGGGTTTACCGATATTATTTGGTTGTCTACCGAGTGAATCGCACTACCTGTCTATTTCTGCTAGTCAACGTGTAATGAATACACGAGGTTTGTTGTCATTATTATGAAGTTGACTATCCGATCGATAGCCCAAAGAAATTACATTATGAAACCACAAAAAATTAAATTGCTCTTATTTTCTATTGTTTTATTCCTGTGTTCTAATGCCGGACCCGTTTCAGCACAGTCTGACGGGGGGAAATTACGTACTGTCGTTGTTGGGCAGGACAACAAGCCCATTGCTGCCGCAAATATTTCACTGTTTCGTAAACCCAATGATGTCTTGTTAAAAGGAACCTTATCCAACGAAAATGGAGAAATTGTGTTGTTTGCGATACCCGAGGGGAAGTACAGCTTACAGGTGTCCACGGTGGGTTATGGTACTTATCGTTCTGGGGAAATGGTTCTGCGTGAGGGTGATTTCAAGGTGCTGGATACGATTCGATTACAGCTGGAAAGTAAAGTGCTGGATGAGGCGCAGGTAATTGGCAAGAAGCCATTAATTGAAAGTCACCTTGATAAAGTTGTGCTCAATGTCGAGAACAGTATTTTGGCAACCGGAAATAACGCATTGGAACTCTTGCAAAAGGTCCCGGGGGTAACTTTAGACAACAAAAAGATCAACCTACGTGGAAAAAGTAATGTGATCATCATGATTGATGGTAAGCCTACTTATCTTTCTGCAGATGAAGTGTCGCGCTTATTGGAAAATACAGCTTCAAATGCAATAGCCTCGATCGAAGTACTCACCAATCCACCTGCAAAATATGATGCGGCAGGGAATGCAGGAATTATTAATATTAAGACGAAGAGGAATACGCAATTTGGAAGTAATGTTAGTTTAAACCTCAATTTAGGGCAGGGTAAATATACAAAGGCTGATGGTGGCTTTCTCATAAACCATCGTAATAATTGGGTGAACTTATTTTCTTCCTATAACTATGCAACTGCCTTAGGCTTTAATGATTTAGATATCGATAGGGCTGTAGATACCAAAAGCGGGACGACTTTTTTCAATTCGGATTCTTATTCGAAATTCCGCTATCGAGGTCATAATTTCAAATTTGCGGCAGATTTTAACCTGGGGAAACAGGAGGTCATTGGATTTGTGGTTAATGGTAATGTAAGCAATGGTCATTCAACACGGGAGGGAAGCAATCTGATCGCTTCTCAAAAAGGAAAGCTTGATTCGGTAGTATTAGGAAGTAATTTGTCAGATTTTAAATACCATTACCTCACTTATAATCTGAATTACAAAAAGACATTTGATACCTTAGGGACTGAATTGACGTTTAATGGGGATTATTCATATTCGAAAAATAATGACAATAGCACTGTTGGAAACCATTTTTTGGACGCAAACTGGGAAGAATTTAAATCACCGCATATTTTCCGGAATGATATGCTTTCTAAGGCAAAAATATTAGTTTTTAAAACCGATTTTGTGCATCCTTTTAATAAAACGACGAAACTCGAGGCGGGGTTAAAATATAGCCGCGTAAAAACAGATAATAATTTGTTGTACGAAGATCAGGATCAGCAAGGCGAGTTTGTGCAAAATAATGGTCAAAGTAATCATTTTTTGTACAATGAAAATATAGCAGCAGCTTATTTCAGTTTAAATAAATCGTTCGGAAAGTTTTCGGTACAAACTGGACTGCGTGTTGAAAATACGAGCTCCCTAGGAAACTCAGTGACGCTTGGGCAACAAACAAAACGTACCTATACCGATTTTTTTCCATCAATATTTGTACAGCAACAAATTAATGATAATCACAAGCTTGGTGCGAGTTATAGCAGACGTATTGACCGCCCTGATTATGGGTCATTGAATCCCTTTGTGTATTATTTGGATCAATACACGTATCAGTATGGCAACCCTTATTTAAATCCACAATATACCAATTCGTATGAAGTAAATTATACCTTTAAAGATCGCTATTTACTGAGTTTGGGCTACAAGAGGACCAACGATGCAATCACTCAGGTGATAGAAAGTAATTCAGAGACCAAAGCTATTGCACAGACCGATCGAAATCTGGCTTATTTTGATTATTACAACATGAATATCAATATACCCGTTAAGCTTTTTAAATGGTGGAGTATTTCTAACAATGCCAGCGCTTTTTATAATAAGTTTAGTTTTGATGAACACTCCGGAGCACAACGCCAATTGGAAAAGTTATCGTTCCAGGTAAGTTCCAATCATGATATCCGAATTGGGGAAACAACAAACCTGGAGCTGACGGGCAATTATTTCTCGCCAGCAGTATATGGCGTATTTAGTTTTCAGTCTTACTATGGCATTGATCTAGGTGCAGGTAAAACATTTCTTGACAAAAAATTGAATGTCAAGTTGGGTATAAATGATGTCTTGAATACAAGAGGCCAGCGCAGACTGTCGAGTTATCAGGAAAATGGATACTATCGTATACGAAATGCATATGATAGTCGGGTTATCCGATTGTCTGTTTCTTATCGTTTTGGTAATATGAATATTAAGTCAGCCAATAAAAAGGGAGGGAATAATGACGAAGATAATCGATTAAAAAAATAGGAGCTATTGTTGTGAGAGGAGATAAGGAGCAAGAGATGACGAACGTTCCCCTAAAACAAAAAGAGCCAGCAATATCGCCGGCTCTTTTGTTTTATTGGGAAGTTATCTTAACTTAAAAATAAAATCTCTCTCAATTTTGGAAGAGGCCATTTTTTGTCATCAACAATTTTCTCCAATTTGTTGACATGATAACGGATCACATCGAAATATGGTTTAACCAATTCATCGTAAGCGATTGATCTCTCACGTACATCATCAATTTGGTTTGCTTTTTTACGTTCTTGACGCATTGCTTCAGCTTGCTCCAAGATGGTATTTACGTGTGTTGAAATACGTTCTACAAAGTTCAATTGAGAGCTGAATGCTGCTTGTGCCAGACCCAGGTCTTTTAATCCTTTGACGTTTTCAATCAATTCGTTTTGATAAATGAAACATGCTGGGGCGATTTGGTTGTTAACCATCTCTTCGATGACACGCGCCTCAATTTGTAATTTTTTATAGAAGTTTTCAAGCAAAATTTCGTGGCGAGCTTCTGATTCACGTTTGGTATAAATACCTAGTGATTCAAACAGGGCTAAAGATTCTTCTTTTACATAAACATCTAATGCTTTAGGTGTCGATTTGATGTTAGAAAGACCACGTGCTTCGGCCTCTTTTTCCCATTCTTCGCTGTATCCATTGCCTTCAAAGCGGATAGCTTTTGAATCTTTGATGTATTTGCGGACAACATTTAAGATCGCAAGATCTTTTTTCGTGCCTTTTTTGATTTGTTTATCTACTTCTGTTTTGAACTCGATCAATTGCGCTGCAACGATTGCATTCAACACGGTCATCGGTAAAGCGGAGTTTGCAGAAGAACCAACAGCGCGGAATTCAAACTTGTTACCGGTAAAGGCAAATGGTGAAGTACGGTTCCGGTCTGTATTGTCCAGTTTTAATTCAGGAACTTTAGGAATACCATGCCATAAGTTTGCCTCTGCTTTTACTTTTTTAGCAACACGAGCAGATTCAACTTCTTCCAAAAGCTCATCCAATTGAGAGCCTAAGAAAATTGAAATAATTGCTGGTGGAGCCTCATTTGCACCCAGACGGTGATCGTTGCTTGCACTAGCGATAGAAGCGCGCATCAAATCAGCGTATTCATAAACAGCTTTGATGGTATTGACGAAGAAAGTCAAGAACATCAAATTGTTTTTAGGTGTTTTTCCAGGAGATAATAAATTTACACCAGTATTTGTGATTAAAGACCAGTTGTTGTGTTTACCAGATCCGTTGACACCAGAGTATGGTTTTTCATGCAACAATACTTTGAAGTTGTGTCTTAAAGCAACTTGTTCCATGACATTCATCAACAATTGGTTGTGATCGATGGCCAAGTTTATTTCTTCGTACATTGGAGCACATTCAAATTGAGAAGGTGCAACTTCGTTGTGACGAGTCTTTAAAGGAATACCTAATTTTAGCGCTTCGTTTTCCAAGTCCACCATGTACGCTAATACGCGCTCTGGAATCGCACCAAAATAGTGGTCTTCCAATTGTTGGCCTTTGGCCGACATGTGGCCAAATAACGTACGGCCCGTTAACTGAAGATCTGGACGAGCATTATATAAGGAAAGGTCAACCAAGAAATACTCTTGTTCAATACCAAGAGAAGCGTTTACTTTAGTGACCGATTTGTCAAAATATTGAGCAACATCCGTTGCCGCTTTATCTACTGCGTTGATGGCTTTCAATAAAGGAGCTTTATAGTCTAATGATTCACCCGTATAGGAAACAAAAACTGTTGGAATACATAATGTTTTACCAGCACCTGTTTCGTAAATGAATGCAGGAGAAGATGGATCCCAAGCTGTATATCCTCTAGCTTCGAATGTATTACGGATACCACCATTTGGGAAAGAAGATGCATCGGGCTCTTGTTGAACTAATGCGTCAGCAGTAAATTTTTCAATGGCTTCACCGTTTTCGTCTGGCTCAAAAAAAGCATCATGTTTTTCAGCAGTCGAACCCGTTAAAGGTTGAAACCAGTGTGTGTAGTGAGAAACGCCGTGGTTAAGTGCCCAAGTTTTCATGGCCTGTGAAATGTGTTCAGCCAAATCTCTTGAAATAATCTGTCCCTCTTCAATGGATGCAACTAACTCCTTGTATGAATTTTTAGGAAGGTAGTCTTTCATTTTGTTTACGGAAAAAACATTCTTTCCGTAAATGTCAGTTGCTTTTTTAGTTTCAACTTTTTCAAATGAAGCAATTTGGCGTGAGCCTGCTGCTTCTACTGCTTTGAATCTTAGGTTCGACATTTGTATTTTGTAGTTAAATTACAGTTTTGTTGATTTTGTTTTTCAAAAATATTGTGTTTTTATTGAAAACTGAAATTTTTTTTGATGTTTTTTGTGAAATAATTCAAAAATTATGGTTTTTGGCTAATAAAAAAGGTGTGATTTATATAAATCACACCTTTTTTATTGTTTTGTGTTATAATTCGAATCCCCAGTCTATTCCTTTTTCGGTGGCAGGTACTCCTTTCTTCATCCAAGAAGGAGCGGGGGCACCTTTTAGGAAATGATCGAAGAATTGCTGTTCGCGAATTTGTATATCCTTACGGTTTTGTCGAAGCATGAGGTTATGTTCATCACCATTATAATTCAGCATCCATACAGGTTTGTTTAATCGGCGTAACGCAGTAAACATTTCAATACCTTGATACCATGGCACGGCCCCGTCGTTGTCATTAGCCATAATGACAACAGGAGTTTTAACTTTATCCAAATGGAATAAAGGTGAATTTTCGATATATAGTTCCGGAGCTTCCCACAGGGTTTTTCCGATACGGCTTTGTGTATGTTCGTATTGGAACTGGCGGGACATACCACTTTGCCAGCGTATTCCGCCATAGGCAGATGTCATGTTGACGACAGGAGCACCAGTCCATGCTGCAGCGTACATATTGGTCCGCGTAATGAGGTGAGCAACTTGATAACCGCCCCAACTTTGGCCCTGTATTCCCATCTTTGTGCTATCAACCCATGCATTCTGAGCGAGGTATCTCATCCCAGAATTGATGTATTCTTCAGCTGATTTACCCGGATGACCTGTTTTGTAGCTTATATTTGGCGCAAATACCAGGTACTCGTTACTTACAAAATAGGGGATGTTCAAACGCGATGGCGTAGGAGCAGGGGGTTGATACGTATATAATCCATCTGAAAGCTTTTCATAGAAGTAAGCTATAATGGGATATTTTTTTGCAGGATCAAAATTTTCTGGTTTATAAAGAATTCCCTCAGCCTGATGTCCTTCGGGCGTTGTCCAATGGACTAACTCCGCTGTCCCCCAGTTGTAATTAGCCTGTTGCTGATTAATATTGGATAGTTGTAATTCGTCTTTGAACTTTATGGTATTGGTGTAGATATTAGGCGAATTCATATAATCCTCTTTACTGTACAGTATCGTTTGTTGATCCGCCGAAGAGCTGATATTCCTGAACGTTTTTGCCTCCACCAAAAGACTTTTAGGATCGCTATGCTGCCCCTTGAACTGGTAGAAACCAGATTCTTTGGTTTTATTGTCAAAGGAAGTTAGAAAACCACCCTTTTTATAGTCGAGTGTTGTGGCCTGTTCGCGATCCTCTTCTCTTTTTAAAGGCAAGTAGCGGAAAGTTGTTTGCGATGCAGCTCCATAGCCGTTGGTCAAGATGGATTTGTTGGAACCGTCCAAGTTAAAATACCAGATATCATACCTCGAATTGACGTAAATCCCTTTAAGGTCCGGACTCCATGCTGCCATGCCATATCCTTGCGCGGCAGTAGGCATATCATTTTCCTCGTCGGCAAAGGACGCCGGTATACCGTCATTTAACACCGTCTTTTTCTTTGAACTAACCTGATAGGAATTCCAGGAACCTTTATCTTGGTCGAAATATACGATGTATTTTGCGTCAGGACTTAAGATTGCATTTCCTGAAAAGTTTGAAAGGATTAACTCTTTATTTCCTGTTTTTGTTGAAACCAGATAAATGTCGTCTCGTGTACTGCCTTCCCATTGACTTGCGATGCGCTTGCCAAAATCAGTGCGTGCTAAGATATACTCTTCATTTCCGTCCGGTGTAAGTGCGGTGGAGTTAAATGTTTGGTCCGTAAGGGGAATAATGTTGCGATTATATTTGGGGTAAGTAACCGCTAAGAAATTTCTTGCAAGATCTTTCTTTAAATTGACCAACTGCATGGGCTGTAAATAGTCGTCTTGCCAGTTCCAAACGTCCACTTTAGCATGCTCAAAATCAACCAAAGTGGTGTCTCTGACACGTGGTATTGGTGCTATGCCGAAAAATAGCTTCTCCCCATTTTTGCTGAAACGGATATCGCCATCCCCGCTAACGGCCCAGTCCTTAGGTATACCATTGCTTGTTTTTGTTGCGAGGTATTGGGCTGTATCTATACCATTGGCATAGTAATATAGATTGTAATTTTTTAGTAATGCCTTTTCATTGGAGAGATCCCCCAGGTAAGCGAGCTGATTACCTGATTCATCAAATTTGAAATTTTTATAATTACCTTTTCCATTTGATATCTTTTTAAGCTTTTTAGTTGCTATTTCGTAAAGGTAGACTCCAGATTCTTTTGATAGGCTGTCTTTTGAATCTGTTTTTTTTGAAAAAACGATTTTTGATCCATTTTTATTCCATTCGTATTGATCTACAGATGAGAATTGCACCGAATCACCGGAATTTAGATCGTATAAAGCAAGCGTTGCCACTGTTTTTTTCTTTTTATCGCTGCCTTTCTTTGCTTGTGTGGCATCAGCAGCCGTTTTTGAATCAGGTTTTTCATTTATTTCCTTGTCGAAAAGAAAAGAGACGAAATTGTTGTTTTGATCAGCAATTTTATAGGATTTTACCTGCGCAAATTTGACAAGGGATGACGTTGTTACATTGTAGATTGCCAATGAATCTTTTGGGAGATCTTCGGCTTTCTTCTTTTTGATCTTGGCTTCGCGGGTTAAGGCAAATGGCGCTTTGATCAAACTTAACAGATGATTTTCGGTATCGGTCAGTTTTCCATTATACCCACGGGGAATTTGAATGATTTCTTTGTTCTCTTTGGTTTTGAGAAAAAGCTGATTGTCGCCTTCTTGTGGAACGACCTGGAATAGAACAAATTTTCCCGATTTACTGATATAGGGTGCTGATACGCTTTGCCAACTATCATATACCGTATGATCCAATGGTTTCTTTTGCGCATGGGCAGCGAATGCAGCCAGAAAACAAAATGGAATACAGATACTTTTCTTATTCATATTTTTAATCCTTTTTGTCGCAATTTATTCATAAAAAATAAATAAACATCGATTTTTTGGTATATTCATTGTTACGTAAACATAAAAAACTGGTTATGAAATCATCATCCGCTGTTATTATTTCGATTATAATGGGCGTTGTGCTCTTGCTCGGCACCTGGATATTGGGTACAGCTTATCGTTATAAGTTTAAATCGACGCAGACAATCACTGTTAATGGTAATGCCAAAAAAGATTTTGAATCCGATTTAGTCAAATGGAGTGCTACTTTTAGCCGAAAGAATTATGAATTGAGTGCTGCTTCAGCACAATTGGCTACCGATAGAGATTTGGTTCGGGATTTTTTAGTACAACAGGGGGTTAAGGCTGACGAGATCCGTTTCGAGGCCGTTAATATTGCCAAAGACTTTGAATATCATACCGATGGAAAAGGGAATGGTTATAATACTTTTTCCGGTTATACCTTATCGCAGGCCGTCAGTGTCGAATCAAAAGACTTAAATAAAGTTGACAACGCTTCAAGAGAAATATCGACATTAATTTCCAAAGGGATAGAACTTAGCTCCAGTACCCCTAACTATTATTACTCCAAGCTAGAGGATCTAAAGCTGGAACTTATTTCACAGGCTTCAAAAAATGCACATCAACGTGCAGAGAATATCGCAAAGGAATCGAATGCCGGATTGGGTAATCTGGTAAAGGCCGATCTGGGAATTTTTCAGATAACGGGACAAAACGACAACGAAGAATACTCTTCAGGTGGTGCATTTAATACAGCCTCGCGAAAAAAAACAGCTAATATCACAGTTAAAGCAAGTTTTTTGAGTAACTAAGGAAAAATTATTTGACTGAATCTCAGTTCTATATTGGTTTTGATTGAAAATTTATTCAAAAAGTTTTCTCCTTTTCAATAAAAAACCTACTTTTGCATCATCCCAAACGGATATGCCCGGATGGCGGAATTGGTAGACGCGCTGGTCTCAAACACCAGTGGGAAACCGTGCCGGTTCGACTCCGGCTCCGGGTACTAAAAGCCACTTTACATATTGTAAAGTGGCTTTTTTTATACACCTATGTTTTTCTGACCTGACGATTGCTACAATACCCCGATAACAACTTATCAAGATAGACAATAAAACGGATATATCCTAATACCAGCGTGTACCTAATACCAATTTTCAAGCAGTTTTTAGACAGTGATTAATCACTGTTTGTTCAGTTGTCACTGAGCAAGCACTGAGCAAGCACTGAACGAGCACTGAACGAGCACTGAACAAGCACTGAACAAGCAGTGTCTAAAGAGTTAATACGATTGCTCTTTGATCCGAATTTTGCTACTGTTAAAAATGAAAAGAGAAAAATGAAAGGAGCAATACTTATATCACAAAAAGGCGGCCGTTGTATGTGGTGTAATAAAAAGGGTAAATCGACTACCGTCAAATTTGGCAATACACAATATCAGCTTTTTTTTATAAACTTTCGTTAATCTGAATATTCTTGTTTAAATTGGAAATACCAAATATAAACTTGGATGAAAACAGTTTTTTTATCGCTGGCACTGTTGTGTTTTTTCATGACGCAGGGACAAGTGGGGTTTGTCTTGAACGGGAAAAAGAATGTCAAAATTCCTTTTCTTTTTGTCCATAACCTAGTCATTATACCTGTGCAAGTAAACGGATATATGATGAACTTCCTGTTGGATACAGGTGTTAAAGAAACCATGATATTTGGGGAAACATTAAAGTCAATTGATAGCGCTGTTTTTGTTAATAAGTTTCAGGGCTTGGGTCGGGAAGAGGGTTTGGACGGCTATTTATCCGTCAGCAATCACGTGAATATTGCAGGCGTATATGAAGATTTAGATCAACCGATCTATATTCTTCAAAATGCTCATATTGATATTTCGACCCGGATAGGCGTGGAAGTGAATGGAATTATGGGTAGTCGTTTCTTTGAAAACCAATTGATCGAAATGGATTTTCAAAAACATCGCATCACCTTATATCCTCGGGCGAACAAGCCTAAGGGGCTTGAGAAGATGCAGCGTTTGCCCTTGGATATTTTAAACAGTCGTCCCTATACTTCGGTCGCTTTTAAACAGGGCGATGTGGCTATTGATGGTCGTGTATTGATTGATATGGGAAATAGCGATGCCTTAATGCTTATTCCTTCCAAGCTAAATAATTTTGATATTAAGCCACCATTTATTGATGACTACATAGGGCAAGGGTTTAATGGTGAGATTTACGGTAAAAGAAATCGAATCCGATCGCTCGAACTTGGGCCGTTTACAATGGATTATCCTCTCGTAGCCTATCCCGAATTGAGTTCGTTACAGCATGCAACATTTGTGAGCGAAAGGGTAGGGTCCATTGGAAATGAGTTGTTACGTCGATTTAAGGTCGTATTCGATTACCCCAACAAGTCCATGTATCTTCATAAGAATAAAGATTTTGATCGCTTTTATTATTTGAATATGAGTGGCTTAGAAATTATCCACGATGGCATTAAATACGAAAAAGAAGAAATACCCGTGGTGCTGCAAAAAGATGGCGGTACAGAGGTAAGATTGGGCAACAGCGTGCAGTATCGCTTTGTACTACGGAATATGTACAAAATTGCGACGGTTCGTGATGGTTCGCCTGCGGCAATCGCAGGACTAATGCCCGGAGATAAGGTCGTAAGGATTAATGGTAGACCTGCATCTTCATTTTCCCTGGAGTCGATTCACAATCTTTTTAAATCAGAAGAGGGAAAGGAAATGCGTTTCCGCGTAACCAGAGGCGGGAATACACGCGACTTTAAATTTGTGCTAAAGGATCCACTTCCATTTAACCCGAATTAAATTTTCGCAAATATGAAAAGTTTAAATAAAACTTATTTATCTTTGCTGTCAATAATAGTATTTTAACAATTAAACACGAAGAGATATGTTGGTCGCCAAGATTATAACACCGCAAGCTTTTAAGGCAAATGGATTTGCTGAAAGCAATCTTCGTGCTATTCGTCATATTTAAGACATTCTTCAAAATAGGGGCACATCGTGTTTGTTCAATCCGCTGGAATGAATAATCGGATCGCTTCACTTCTTTTGGAAAACCAATTAATACAGATGAAAAAGCCGAAGTTCATTCGGGCTTTTTATTTTTCCTGATTTTCGTTTCTATTCATACAACTTAGACACTTTAGGGGCATATGGCTTTCTGAAAAGCTGTTTATAATCCGCTCTTTCGCAGTAATCAACTGTGCATAATGAAGAGCATTTGTTTAATAGATTCGTTATCTCTAAAAGAATATTCCCGAAATTTTTTCAAAAATGCTGCCGATTTCCACGATGGAATTGGGGGCTAATTATGTATGTTTTTTATAAAAAAATGGGAAGTAAATTATCTGGAAAAGACTTAATAAAAATAGGTTTTCCACAAAATAATATAGTTAACACAGCTTTAGGACTGATTACAAGGTATCGAAAGAAGGAGAATAAAGAAACCATTCTTCTTGAACTTGCTGAGCTGTTAGAAGCTCCGGAGCGATTTATGGAGCATAAAATATGGGGAAAGCTTTCTGAAGGGCTGGTGCAACCCATAGAAATACGTGTCCGGGAGCTGCGCTCGCATGGTGCTCCATTTAACATATTTGGTGAAAATGAAATTGATGAGCAGGCGAAAAGACAATTGTACGATGCATTGCGTTTGCCTATTTCAAGGCGAGGTGCATTGATGCCAGATGCACATACAGGTTATGGGCTTCCCATCGGTGGGGTGCTGGCTACAGAAAATGCCGTTATACCCTATGGTGTGGGGGTGGATATCGGTTGCCGGATGAGCCTGTCGATATTCGATTTACCTGGCAGTTATTTTAAAGGACGAGAATTTCAACTGAGAAATATATTGAAGGAAAATACCAAATTTGGTTTAACCGACACGCATCGTGAGAAGTCTGATCACGTCATTTTCAGCCGGACGGAATTTCAGGAAATACCGCTGTTAAAATCCCTGCTGGGGAAAGGTTATAGGCAATTCGGGACTTCTGGCAGCGGAAATCATTTTGTCGAAATGGGCATTGTTGAGCTTCATACCGTGCGGAACGAATGGGGAATGGATCCAGGGCAGTATTTGGGGATTTTATCCCATAGTGGTTCTCGCGGCCTGGGAGCACATATCGCTAAACATTATACGACTCTGGCTGCCCAATTATGTCCATTACCTCGTCATGTGCAGCATTTGGCCTGGTTGGATTTAGCAACCCAAGAAGGACAAGAATATTGGATGGCAATGAATTTGGCAGGGGACTATGCCCAGGCCTGTCATACGGATATCCACCGACGTTTGGCTAAAGCACTTGGAGGTAACCCCGTGGTAACGATCGAAAATCATCATAATTTCGCATGGAAGGAATTCGTGAATGGTGAGGAATGTATCGTTCATCGGAAGGGAGCAACTCCTGCTGGAAAGGGTGTGTTGGGGGTGATTCCCGGCTCGATGACAGCACCTGGGTTCATCGTGGAAGGGAGGGGAAACCCCTTAAGTTTACAGTCGGCATCCCATGGAGCTGGGCGTGTCATGTCGAGATCTGCCTGCAAAAATAATTTAACAAAAAGCGCCATGTTGAAAGATTTGGAAGCATGTGGTGTGGAGTTGATCGGGGGCGCGTTGGATGAGTCGCCACGTGCTTATAAAGATATTCATCGGGTGATGAAATTGCAGGAGGAACTGGTGAATGTTCTCGGAACGTTTAGTCCGAAGATTGTGCGTATGGACAAATAAAGGTGATGGAAGAAAGGTATTTACAGGTTTCTTCGGGACGAGGTCCTAAGGAATGTAATATGGCTGTCAGGTTAGTCTTCGATAGACTCTCTATTGAAAGCCGTAAAGTTGGCGCAGAAATTAAGGAAATAGAAAGAGAAGACATTGATGGACTTCCTTGTTCGTTAATCGTCAGATTGAGCGGAAAAGATATAGATCAATTGATTGATCATTGGATTGGCACAATCTGTTGGGTGTGTAAAAGCCCCTTTCGTCCTTTACACAAACGGAAGAATTGGTTTGTCGAAGTTAAAATGTACCATCCTGGGGAAAAGGAAAAGCTGTTGGATTTGAAGGATGTATATTTCCAAACAATGCGGAGTAGCGGCGCAGGTGGGCAGCATGTCAATAAAGTAAGTTCTGGCGTCAGAGCTACGCATGCACCGACAGGGGTAAGTGTTCAGGTGATGGACACGAGATCGCAATTGCAGAATAAGGAGATCGCAATGCTGCGCCTGGCTGCACGTCTTCGGGATTTAGGGCAGGCCACATTAAACGCGACCAAAGTACAAAAATGGAAAGATCAAATTGAGGTGTCACGGGGACAGGCGAAACGCGTCTTTCATGGACAAAAGTTTGTTGAAAAGTAAGTTATTTTTACTGTTTTATTGCAACGGAGCTCCTAGCCAATATTTTTTGGCTAGGTTTTTTTGTACGGTTAACTCGTTTAATAAGGGATTGTAGTAATAGAAAAAAAACAATTCCAAAAAGTTGGGGCTTTTTGATTGCTGTTGTATCCTCCTTTACAACAAAGCCTATACGGTTGTCAAAGGTATTGCCGTATTTTCTTCTGTCATTGACCTTTTATGTAGAAAATAATTTGTTTTATTGCGGTGATAATTAGTATCTTTAAGAGGAAGGGCCGCAAAAGAATCCCTTCAGACTAAGTAAACTTAAGTAGCCGCCGTAGCCTGTATCTAAAGGAGGTTATAGGGCATGGAATTTCAAATTCGATATTATGATAAAATCCTCGGGCTTCCTTTTTAAGGAAGCGATCAAGAATGAAAAACCATTACAAATTGTTGGAGCGATCAATGCGAATCATGCTCTTTTGGCTGAACAGGCTGGTTTTAAAGCTATTTATCTTTCTGGAGGTGGTGTTGCAGCAGGTTCTCTTGGGATTCCGGATCTTGGGATTACAACACTTCAGGATGTTTTGATTGATGTGGATCGCATTACAAACGTGTGTAAGCTTCCTTTGCTGGTGGATATTGATACTGGCTTCGGTCCTTCGGCGTTCAATGTGGCCCGTACAATAAAGTCTTTAATTAAAGTGGGCGCGGCGGCGGTTCATATGGAGGATCAGGTGGGGGCTAAGCGTTGTGGGCATCGGCCTGGGAAAGAGCTTGTCTCCCGGGCTGAAATGGTTGACCGTCTGAAAGCAGCGGTTGATGCACGTACGGATCAGCATTTTGCCATTGGTGCACGTACAGATGCACTGGCTTCCGAAGGCCTTGAGCTTGCTTTGGAGAGGGCTGTGGCTTATAAAGAAGCTGGAGCAGATTTTATTTTTGCCGAGGCGGTGCATCATTTGGAGCAATACGTTCAATTTAGTGCGGCAACAGGTCTTCCGATTTTGGCGAATATCACCGAATTTGGCCAAACACCGTTGTTTGGCCTGGATGAACTGCGTCAAGCGGATGTTTCTATTGTCCTTTATCCGCTATCTGCCTTCCGTGCAGCTAATAAAGCAGCTACAACAGTTTATCGTCACATTCGGGAAGATGGGGGGCAGCTGAATGTGATCGACGATATGCAGACGAGAGAGGAGTTATACAGAAGTATCGATTATTATGCCTATGAAAATCGATTGGATCAATTGTTTAACAAATAATTATATTCAGATGGAAGAGACAAACGGCGCAGGTTTTAAGCCTAAAAAAAGTGTAGCACTCTCCGGTGTAACAGCAGGTAATACGGCTTTGAGTACTGTCGGAAAAAGTGGTAATGATCTGCATTATAGGGGTTATGATATTTTAGATTTGGCACATCAGGCAAGTTTTGAAGAGGTTGCTTATTTACTTATTTATGGAAGTCTACCAACACAGGCACAGCTCGTCACTTATCAAAGTCAATTGATCAGTCAACGTGGCCTACCTATTACTGTTCAACAAGTCCTTAAGCAGTTGCCATCTACGGCCCATGCCATGGATGTTTTACGGACTTATGTTTCGTTTTTCGGTAGTGTATCGCCAGAAAAGGATAGTCATCCCATTGCTGGTGCAAGGGATATTGCAACTCGTCTGATGGCATCGATGGCTTCAGCACTGTTGTACTGGTATCACTTTAGTCAGCATGGACGTGAGGTGCAGGTTGAGACCTCGGACTCTACTTTAGGCGGACATTTTTTACATCTCCTGCACGGAAAAGTCCCATCGCCGTCTTGGGTGAGAGCGATGCAAATTTCACTTAATTTATATGCGGAACATGAATTCAACGCATCCACATTCACCGCTCGGGTAATTGCAGGAACGGGATCAGATATGTATTCCTGTATAGCAGGGGCAATAGGTGCACTACGTGGACCTAAGCATGGCGGAGCCAATGAGGTCGCTTTCGAAATTCAGAGTCGTTATGCAAATGCTGATGAGGCGGAAGAGGATATCCGAAGACGATTGGCAAATAAAGAAGTCATTATTGGATTTGGTCATCCGGTGTATACGATCTCGGATCCAAGAAATCAAGTGATAAAACAAGTTGCGAGAGAGCTGTCGGAAGAAGCAGGAGACATGACACTCTACCTGATCGCGGAGCGTTTGGAAAAAGTTATGTGGGAAGAAAAGAAAATGTTTCCGAACCTGGATTGGTACTCCGCCGTCTCCTATCACATTATGGGGATTCCTACGGAGATGTTTACCCCCTTATTTGTCCTCTCACGTATAACAGGCTGGTCGGCACATGTCTTCGAGCAACGCCAAGATGGGAAAATTATCCGGCCGAGCGCAAACTACATTGGTCCAGATGACAGGCCTTTTGTACCTCTTTCCGAACGGTAAATTTGGATCGGAAAAAGGCTTTAAAAGGTGCTTTTGAACATAGGGCTTTGAGAGAGAACTTAGCTCAGAAAAAAAGATTTATATTAATAAATAGAACGACAGTCTTATACGAAATACACGAATGAGTTCAGCAATATCAAATGAAAGACCACAACCGGATCAGGTTTTAGTGGACATTGTGGACTATGTCCTAAGTTATAAAATTGAGGAAAAAGCCGCTTGGAATACAGCATTTTACTGTTTTCTCGATACCGTCGGCTGCGGCTTGGAAGCATTGACTTATCCTGCCTGTACTAAATTGTTGGGGCCAGTTGTGGCAGGGACCGTTGTACCGAATGGTGCAAGGGTACCGGGTACAAATTTTCAATTGGATCCCATTCAGGCTGCATTCAATATCGGCACGATTATTCGATGGCTGGATTTTAATGATACCTGGCTAGCTGCAGAATGGGGCCATCCATCCGATAATTTAGGGGGAATTTTAGCTGTCGCAGATTGGTTGAGCCGAACCAATATTGCTCATGGTCAAAAACCATTGAAAACTAAAGTGGTGCTCGAGGCAATGATTATGGCTCATGAGATACAAGGTGTTTTGGCGCTTGAAAACTCATTCAATAAAGTGGGCTTGGACCATGTTATTTTGGTTAAGGTCGCTTCAACAGCGGTGGTGGGTAGGCTCCTTGGTCTGACAAGAGAGGAATTGCTCAACGCGGTTTCTTTGGCTTTTGTCGATGGACAAGCTTTACGCACTTATCGACATGCACCAAATACAGGTAGCCGAAAATCTTGGGCAGCCGGAGATGCAACTTCACGCGCTGTTCGATTGGCCCTAATCGCAAAAACAGGGGAAATGGGCTACCCCTCTGTTTTGACAGCGCCAATCTGGGGATTCTACGATGTATCCTTTAAAGGCAGTGCATTTAAATTTCAACGTGCTTACGGATCATATGTGATGGAAAATATTCTTTTTAAGATTTCTTTTCCTGCCGAGTTCCATGCACAGACTGCAGCCGAAGCAGCAATGTTACTTCATCAGCAATTGAAGGAATTCGGAAAAAGTACTTCGGATATTGCCCGTGTTACCATTCGTACACATGAAGCGGCTATCCGGATTATCGATAAAAAGGGGCCTTTGCACAACCCTGCAGACCGTGATCACTGTATTCAGTATATGGTTGCTGTGCCGCTGATCTTTGGACGTCTGACAGCTGAAGATTATGAAAATCATATCGCTTCTGATCCAAGAATTGACGCATTGCGCGATAAAATTTATTGTATCGAAGATACTCAATTCACCCTTGATTATCACGATCCACAGAAGCGGGCGATATCAAATGCTTTGACCATTGAATTGACTGATGGTACCTTATTGCCTGAGGTAGTTGTCGAATACCCAATAGGTCATCCAAGAAGGAGGGCAGAAGGAATACCTAAGTTAATCGAAAAATACAAAACAAATCTTGCTCGGGTATTTTCTGAAAAACAGCAAAAGGAAATACTCGCAGCTACCTTGGACTACGATACTTTCCTCGAACAGGATGTTTCGTATCTGATGGATTTGTTTGTGCGCTAATCGTACAGCTTGGGGCGACTCAGCCTATTTGTCGCCCCAGCTTTTGTTTATTACTTTATGACATCATTACGAAGTTATATAGAATATTTAGTTTTAAAGATGTAATCCTCTGTTTTGTAGTTTTTAAACTCTTTAATAGTTATCTCTTGGGGTAGCATTTAATAGGTGCTAGAGAACTTCTTCAGTTGAGCACAGGTCGGTTTTAAGACCAGTTTGAGTCGAAACCATTATAAAATCTGAAATCTTTATCTGCCAGCTCTCTTAAAGATGCTGGAATATCCCATTGTTCACCGTAGGGCTGAAATAGTTGACATTCCGAAACGAATAGAGGAAGTGTTGTGAGATCGATGTGACCGAATACCCCTCCGGTATAGCTTGCATAACCTACCCCTAAGATGGAACCAATATCGCCATCGATGGGTTGATGAAGTACACCTTCTGTGAGACATCGGTAACTATCCAATGCCATAACATGCAATAAGCGCTTACGGATAATTGTTGCTGTTATATTTTCCTTTACAGATGCAATTATAGGGTTTTTCCAAATTTTCTTCTTTTTGGTTTCAGTGTCATAATCGTAGAATCCGGCGCCTGATTTTTTTCCTTTTCTTCCTTGATCCACCATATCTTTGAGGTAATTGTATGCGCGCTTTTGGCTGGCATGTAGATGTGGAAGTTGATCATATACATGGAGCATTAGCTCCAAGGAGATTTCGTCTAATACTGCTAAGGGACCTACGGCAAAACCTGCAGCTATCGCTTCCTCTTCGATAAGGGTTGGAGAGATTCCTTCCAGTACCATTGTAATACCCTCCAGTAAATAATTGAAGAAAATACGCGAGGTGAAAAAACCTGGACCGTCTTGTACGACTATCGGAATTTTATTGAGACGTAAAGCTGTGGCAAGTGCTTTCTCCAACGTTTTTTGCCCGGTTTGTTTACCACAGATGATTTCGACAAGGGGCATGCGGTCAACAGGAGAAAAGAAATGCATGCCGATAAAACTCTTAGGTTCGGTGCTTGCTTTCGCAAGCTCCGTAATGGGCAATGATGTCGTATTTGTCGCGAAGAACCCATTTTCACTTAAATAGGGTAAGCTTTCTTGTGTGACATCAGCTTTTAGGTGGAAATCTTCAAATACAGCTTCAATAATACAGTCAGATCCATTCAGATCACCGACTTGTTCCGTTGGTTTTATGCGTGCAAGCAATTGCTCCCCTTGGGATGCGGTCATGGTTCCTAAAGCCATTGATTTTTCACAAACCTGGTTAGCATAAGCTTTGCCGCGTTGGGCTTGGGAAAGTGTAACGTCTTTTAAAGCAACTTTTATTCCCGCCCGGGCCGCCTCATAAGCAATCCCCGACCCCATCATTCCAGCACCCAGAATGCCTATTTTTTTTAGGCTATAATCCTCAAAATGGTTTATACTTTTGGGTGATTTCGCCAATTGGACACCATAATGGAGTGTACGGACCATGCTGAGTGGCTCGGGACGATTCAATACGTGCAGGTACAGGTTTGCTTCCTGCTCGGCGGCCTCAAACGGTGTAGATAATTGTTTTTTTTGTAATAATTCAATAACTGCATTTGTACCGGGGTATAAGCCGCGTGCTTTTTTTTGGATAGCGAGAATTGCTTCGGGGGGCAGTTCGTCAATTTGTTTTGTGTGTTGGTTGGCATCAATGCTGGGAGGATAAAGAATCCAGTTTTTTGCTAAAGATAGGCAATCGTCCGGCTTCTTCGCCAATTTATTGATTAACCCAAGTTGATGTGCTTCTTCACTGCTCACAAGTTTGCTTTGTGTCAGCAGACTTAGGGCATTTTCAGTACCTATCAATGCTGGCAAATAGATCGTTGCACCAAAAGCCGTAAACAAACCATACCTACTTTCCGGAAAGCCAAACTGAAGTTTTTCGGAGGCGATACGACAATTAGACCATAGCATAGTCGCTAGGGCAATCGCAGTACAATTGTTAGTGAAAAGAGAGACAATTGGCTTTTTAAACGTTTCCCAACGTAAAACTTTTGATGTAAGCTTGTATAAGTCCGAAGGGCTCGAATGGCTTGAAGAAAACTGCTCAAATAATTGCGCATAATCAATTTTTTCGTCTTGAATCGGACAGCTGTATACGACACCTATCGTATCTTCCCGTTCGAGAACGAACGTAACCAAATCGACAAATTGTGTGAGATAGTCTATCATATCCAACTGCTCGGGAGCTGCTGTGGATATAGGGTGGATTGTAATGATATGATGACTATCCTGTTCTACACGGAAGAGGGTGTGGGTTATATAAGATTTATTTTCATCCATTGTACTTGGTCCTGATTTTTAAAAGCTTTCTATTGTTTGGACTTTCCGGATTGATAAGTCACATGATCTATTGTCATTTTCGCAATAATTTCGAGCATGATTTCTGAGGTTCCTCCGATAATGGTGCCGACACGGACATCGCGATATAAACGTGCAATTTTATAATCTTCTGTAAAGCCATAACCGCCAAATAATTGGAGACATTGGTTCACGACATTGACGGCGAGCTCACTTGCCTGTAGTTTCGCTATGGAACATTCTTGGACTGCATATTCGTTTTGGTCCTGGAGATCACAACAATGGTAGACAAAGGCTTTCGTGGTAGCAATATTTGCTGCCATTTGTGCGATTCGGTGCCGTATGGTTTGAAATTCCTGGATTTTTTTTCCAAAGGCTTCCCGTTGTGCGATATAATCAAGCGTATACTGAAATGCGGATTCTGCGGTAGCGAGGCTATGAACAGCTGCGGTAAGCCTTTCCAACTGAAGTCCATCCATTAAATAGCGAAATCCTTCTCCGGCAATGCCGACGAGGTGAGAAATAGGGACTCGCACATTATTAAACCCTAGTTCGGCAGTGTCTGAGGCGTGCCAACCTAATTTATTGATTTTGCTTGAAGAGACTCCGCTTGCATTTCTGTCTATAATTAACAAGCTTATTCCTTTTGTTCCTTGGTCAGGAGCCGTTTTGACTGCTGTAATGAAGAAATCACCGTAGTAACCGTTGGTAATAAATGTTTTAGATCCGTTCACAATATAAAAATCTCCATCGCGGACAGCTGTTGTTTTGATCTGCTTTACGTCAGAACCAGCCCCGGGTTCAGTAATAGCAACAGCACTGACCATATCACCAGCAATAACCGGTTTAAGATAGCGTGCTTTCAGATCTTCAGATCCATATTTCAGTAGGTATGGAGCCGACATAAACTGAATGACAAGCGCGGAAATGGTAAATCCGCCAGAAAAACAATGCGACAATTCTTCGCAGAGTATCAAGGAATAATAAAAATCGAGTTCTAGTCCGCCATACACTTCTGGATAATTGAGCCCCATAAATCCCATATCACCCATTTTCTTCCACACTTTCCGGTCGATCTCCCCCTGTTTTTCCCAATCATCGATGTAAGGTGTAATTTCTTTTCGAATAAACGCGCGAAGTGTATCGCGAAAAATCTGATGTTCAGCTGTAAACCGGATTGTCTGCATAATCGTTTATCTTGCTTCTGGTTATCTGATGTAAGGCGGCCTTTTGAATGCCCGTCCATTAGGATGTTATCTGAACGAATTTAACGAAAAGCCTTGGCTTTTTACAAATTTTTATTCTTTATTTTTCGTTCAATAGATTAAGTAGGGATGTTTTTGCGTTATTTTTTTTCTATTTATTCTGTTTTAGCAAAAAAAATAAAACCCGACTTGTTGTGGGGTATCTGTTATATTTTCTATCTTTAATAGTAGAAAGGCTGTTGGGCATATGCTAGTGACAAGCCTTTAAAATTTTGAGCACAACAATTATAAACTTTTTTATATCATGTCAAAGAGCGTATTTATCGTTGCAGCGAAACGTACACCAATAGGAAGCTTTGGTGGGGCGCTATCCTCGATTTCAGCCCCAAAGCTTGCCGCTTGCGCTGTCCGGGCGGTTGTTGATGAAGCTGGAATTGCCAGTGATCTAGTCGACGAGATTATTATCGGTGCTGTTTTGCAAGCTGATTTAGGACAAGCACCGGCTCGACAGGTTGCCCGTTTCGCCGGTTTATCAGATCATACAACTGCAACAACCATCAATAAAGTATGTGCAAGTGGGATGAAAGCAATCGCTGTTGCTGCGCAGAGTATTCTGTTGGGAGATGCAGATGTTGTGATCGCAGGGGGGATGGAAAGCATGAGCAGGGTGCCTTACTATGCGGATGCTATGCGCTGGGGTGCGAAGTTTGGCGCTCAAAGCCTGAGTGATGGCTTGCAACGCGATGGCTTAAGTGATGCCTATTCAAATGATGCCATGGGAGTCTTCGCGGAACTATGCGCCGAAAAATATCATATTGGTCGTAAAGAACAGGATAGTTATGCAATAAGTTCCTATAAAAGAAGCCTCGATGCTTGGCAAAAAAATAAGTTTTTGAGCGAAGTCCAACCTATAACGGTGCAGAGTCGAAAAGGAGAGGTGCTTGTTTCGCGGGATGAAGAGTTTTCTCAGGTCAATTTTGACAAGATACCTGAGCTGAGGCCTGCTTTCAAAAAAGAGGGCACTGTAACGGCTGCGAACGCATCGACGATAAGTGATGGAGCTGCTGCGGTACTGCTCATGTCTGGCGAAAAATTGGAAGAACTTGGACTTGTCCCCTTAGCCGAGATTATTGCTTATGCTGATGCTGAACAAGCGCCAGAATGGTTTACGACAACGCCTAGTGTTGCCACAAATAAAGTATTAAAAAAAGCAGGCCTTACCATTGATGATATTGATTATTTCGAATTTAATGAAGCCTTTTCTGTTGTCGCTTTGGCAAATGCACAAATTTTAGGCTTACCCTTGAACAAAGTAAACGTCTATGGAGGAGCGGTATCTTTGGGGCATCCATTGGGATGTTCGGGAGCTAGAATTGTAGTAACACTGAGCAGCATCTTAAGACAGGAGGGGGGATCATTAGGACTGGCAGCGATATGTAATGGTGGCGGTGGTGCCTCTGCCATGGTTATTAAGAAAATTTGATGCTTCTTCCAGCATAAGATTAAAGTACTCTTATGCTGGAAGAAGTTCAGTTTTATTGAATTCGGTTGTTATTAACCATCAAGCTTCCAAGAAACTTATTTTATTTGCTATCAAGTCGTTTGTCTACTCTTCATATAGACGACTTGCTTCGACGCCATGGAGCGCAAGCTCCGACTCGATTTCCGTCGGGTTTAATCGAATGCCTTCTATGGTTAACAGATTGTAAATAGAATCCAAGTCGATCTTCCATTCGTGGATGCCATTCAATTTTTCAACAGCTTGTTTGATTTTATCTACAAGACTGGGATGTTGTGCATTAGTTTCGAAAATGAGTTTTTCCATCGTGTTTCATATTAAGCCGGATAAAAAATCAGGCGGGTTTAACCAAAATAGCGTAGACAATCATTTGATCGGCTAATTACAATAGTATCAATATAAGGATAATAATCTTAAATTAATGCTTTAAAATGACTAAATTGTAATGAAACTGTTAATTTTTGTAATAAATACATGTGAATTTTACAGTGCTATATTTTGTTTAGAAGCACTCAAATTTCATTTTATCGTAAACGGATAAAGGGGCTGGTCGGCCGGATTTTCTGGAGGCTGTTTTTCGTTCATAATGAAATTTTAACTAAGTTTGGATGAACATGACGACTGAGATCTCGAATATTATTA
Source organism: Sphingobacterium multivorum (assembly GCF_039511225.1). Classification (NCBI taxonomy): domain Bacteria; kingdom Pseudomonadati; phylum Bacteroidota; class Sphingobacteriia; order Sphingobacteriales; family Sphingobacteriaceae; genus Sphingobacterium; species Sphingobacterium multivorum. The sequence continues at coordinate 3,572,446 of NZ_CP154261.1, read as the reverse complement.
TTCTATTATTGCTGACAATTGTTGTTTTAATATTGGGTTTGTATCTATTGTTAAGACAAAAATACCGGAGACTTGAGATAGAGAATAGACAACAAAAGGAGCTTTTTAATCGTATGGACAATCAAAAGATAGCACATTTCCATCGGGCTCAATTAAATCCACATTTGCTTAAAAATTCGTTGAACGGAATACTTTCTCATGCTTATCAAACCTATTATACGATGGACAAATTGGCCATGGTATTGGATTACGTGTTGTATGAAAGTGAAGATGAACTCGTTTCACCAAAGGCCGAAATTGAATTTGCCCGCAATCTCATTGAGATTAATAAAGTAAAATTAAGCCCTTTATTTGATATCCGCGTAAAATTTGATATTGATGAACTAAATGACGCTATATTGAACACACCTTCTTTTGTTCCTCTGATGTCGGTTGATTTAATTGAAAATGCGTTTAAGCATGCGGACTTTCACGGTCCGGATTCTTTTATCGCAATCATGTTAACCTTTAAGAACGGTTTATTCGAATTAGTTGTAAACAATCGAATATCAAAACGTTCACCATTGCAAAAGTCTAAAAGTGGAATAGGTAGCAAAACTTTGGAAGAGCGTCTCATGTTGTATTATCCAGGTAGACATCATCTGCGCAGATTTGTAGAAAATGATGTTTATACTGCCCACCTTCAAATCAGATTGTATGTCGATTGAAAGAAATTTGAAATGTATTCTTTTGGATGATGAAATACCAAGCTTGAGATTTTTGAAAATGCTCTGTGAGCAGATCCCTGGCTTGGAGGTGGTTAAAACTTTTAATGATCCAGCTTCATTATTGAAGGAATACCGCAAACTGACTTTTGATTTTTGCATTCTGGACATTGAAATGCCAGAATTTAACGGATTTGACATAGCCAACGAGCTAAAAAACTATCCAATTGTCTTTTCTACTGCATATAAACAATATGCGAGCGATGCGTTTGACATCAATGCAGTAGATTATATGCGTAAACCACTATCCCTACAGCGTCTTCAACAAGCCATTATGAAGGTCGAGCAATTAATCAGCAAGCGATCTGAAACTATCTCTTTTGCGCAATTTAATACGAATAAGGGAAAAACAGTATTGTATTTCGAACAGATTAACTATGTTCAAATAGCTGAAGTAGACAGCCGGGATAAAACAGTTTATTTGGCGGATGGCTCGTTTATTTTATTGAAAAATATAAGCTTTGATAAGCTGCTGGAAATCTTGCCTGAACAGGATTTTATCCGTATCAATAAAAAGGAGATTATCGCAAGCAAAATCGTCAAATTTTTCTCCGCTGATGAAATTACAAGCACTTTGTTGGACGAACAAAATCTACCCCTTCTTTTTAATTTGGGCGAATCGTACAAGAAAATGTTTTTCGAGAAATTCAGTTGATTACAAAATTCTTTTGGTTCATTACATATTTTCTTAGACCTACCTGCTGAAAGGCATTAAAACTACAACAGAATTATATTTTTGTTGGGACCGTATTTGAAAAACCACTTGTTTAGGGATTATCGGTCGAGACTTAGTATGCTATTGTCATTATATTTATTTTAATTGCTATTGAAAATGAGGAAATATAGGAATACAATTTTCTATGTAGTTTTAGTTGGTACATTACTCGGTGTGATGTATTGGGTGATTCATTTGGGGACACAGCTGGAGGCTCCAGAGTTGCTGCGCGGGGAGAAAACAAGTCAAGGTGCCTGGAACGATTTTACATCAACCTTAATCCATAGCCTGCAACATCCGCTAGCCATATTACTGGCACAAATCGTGACAATTATTGTCGCTGCACGTATCATGGGCTGGATTTGCATAAAGATTAAGCAGCCTGTCGTCATAGGAGAGATGCTCGCCGGTATCATATTGGGGCCATCGTTGCTGGGACTCCATTTTCCCGAATTTTCGCATACACTTTTTCCTGTAGAATCGCTTAGTAACTTGCAGTTTCTGAGTCAAATTGGGCTAATCTTATTTATGTTTATCATTGGCATGGAGCTGGATCTGAATGTGCTGCGAAATAAAGCGCATGATGCTATTGTCATTTCTCATGCAAGCATTGTGATCCCATTTACGTTGGGAATTTCACTGGCTTATTTTTTATACCTATTCCATCCACCCGCAAATGTAGAGTTTCTATCTTATAGCTTGTTTATTGGTATTTCCATGAGTATAACAGCGTTTCCTGTTCTTGCTCGAATTATACAAGAAAGGGGATTGCAAAAAAGTAAGTTAGGAGCAATGGCGATTACCTGCGCTGCTGCAGACGATATTACAGCTTGGTGTATTCTGGCTGTCGTGATAGCAATTGTCAAAGCGGGTGATTTCGCTAGTGCATTATATACCATCGGGCTGGCTGTTGCCTATGTGCTCATCATGATTAAGATCGTTCGTCCATTTTTGATGCGCGTTGGAGAGGTAAAAGGAAGTAAAGAAGCACTAAGTAAGCCTGTTGTTGCTATTTTCTTTATTGTGCTGTTATTGTCGGCTTATGCGACCGAAGTAATCGGAATCCATGCACTTTTTGGAGCATTTATGGCCGGAGCTATTATGCCCGAAGGGAGTCGATTCCGGACAGCATTTATCGAAAAAATCGAAGATGTTTCAACCTTATTACTATTACCTTTATTCTTTGTCTTTACAGGTCTCCGCACGCAGATCGGTCTGCTTAATGACCCTCAGTTATGGATGATTACCATTGGGATTATTTTGGTTGCGGTTATTGGTAAATTTGCAGGTAGTACGTTAGCGGCGCGCTTTGTTGGTCAAAGCTGGAAAGATAGTTTGAGTATTGGTGCCTTAATGAACACGCGGGGATTAATGGAACTTATCGTCCTCAATATTGGATACGATCTTGGCGTTTTAAGTGCTGAATTATTTTCGATGATGGTTGTAATGGCGTTGGTCACTACTTTTATGACGGGACCATCCTTAGATTTAATCAATTTCCTCTATCGACCTAAGAAAAATTCACTACAGGAAGATTTCCGTGATAAATCAAAATTTAAGATTCTATTGTCTTTTGCGAAAAGTAACACGGGGATTTCACTATTGTATCTGGCTGATGCTTTAACGTTGAAATCAAAAAAGAACGCTGAAATTACGGCATTACATATTGAGCCTGCCAACGAATTACATCATTATGAAGTGGAAATCCAGGAGCTGGATAGTTTCCGTGAAATTAAACAGGTGGCGATGCAGCTTGAGCAACCGATCCAGACAATTTTTAAAATCTCCAGTGATATTGACAGCGAGATTGTTCAAACTTCCAATGAGCGCAATCAGGACTTATTATTGTTGGGTGTCAGTGAATCAATTTATGAGGGAAGCTTACTGGGGCGTTTTTTAGACTTTACTACCCGGATTGTGAATCCCGAGAAGTTATTCCATACGGTTACAAATGCAGAGTCTCCTTTCATGACTTTCGATCGAAATCAGCAAATCAATGCTAAAGTAAATGCACAAGTAGGTATCTTAATCGATAAAAATTTTCTAAAGGCAAAGCGTGTGGTTGTCCCTGTTGTCTTAAAAAACGATGAATTTCTATATGAGATGATAAAACGCCTGATTCAGCATTCAGATGCTCAAGTCATCGTGTGGGATCTCAACCAAGTGCTGCAAACCAATGAAAGCTTCAAAGAGAAATTAAGGCAATTGGAACAGCTTGTTCCAAACCACCTTACAATAACTGAAAAAGAGTTAAACCGTGAGACCTGGCAGGAACAAGACTTAATGTTGATCAGCCTTCCCAGCTGGAACAAAATTGTCAATAAAAAAGTACATTGGCTTCCTTTCACGCCATCGACCCTGTTGATGGCAGATCGCAAACCGTAAATAAAATTAAAAGCCCCTAGATCTACTAATCCAGGGGCTTTTAATTAAGGTGTTCTAAAAATCTATTTATTGATCTTTTCTATCTTGATTTTTAATCCGATTAATTTTTCAATATCAGCTAAATATGGTCTTTCTTCTACATCGCAAAAAGAAATCGCTTTTCCTTCCTGACCAGCTCTTCCCGTTCTTCCGATGCGATGAACATAGGTTTCCGGTACGTTAGGGAGATCATAGTTAATTACAAGTGGTAGTTGTTCGATATCAATTCCTCTTGCAGCAATATCGGTAGCGATCAAAATTTTAAGATGGCTGTCCTTAAATTCACCTAAAGCTTTTTGTCTTGCATTTTGAGATTTATTTCCGTGAATGGCTGCTGCTCTTAAACCATTTTTTGCAAGCAACTTAACGATTTTATCTGCTCCGTGTTTTGTTCGCGAGAAGACGATAGTACGCTCGTGCTTTAGCTTTTTTAATATGCTGGTCAATAATTTGATCTTATCTTTCTTTTCAACAAAAAATACAGATTGATTTACTTTCTCAGCTGTTGAGCTTACAGGAGTAACATCCACTTCAATAGGTTTATGTAATATGCCCTGTGCAAATTTACGGATATTGGGCGGCATCGTTGCCGAGAAAAATAATGTTTGTCTTTTTGACGGGACTTTGGTCAGGATCTTTTTGATGTCATGAATAAAGCCCATGTCCAGCATATTGTCCGCTTCGTCCAATATCAAGATCTCGATTTTATCTAGAGAGACTATTTTTTGATTCATTAAATCAAGTAAGCGACCTGGGGTAGCTACAAGAATATCAACACCCTTTTTAATTTCTTTGACTTGCTTTTCTTGGCTTACACCACCGAAAATAGTACAATAGTTTAGTTTTAGATGTTTCCGGTATAGGTTTATATTGTCACCAATCTGAATGGCTAATTCACGTGTTGGCGTAAGAATCAAAGCCCTAATCGGCACGAGTTTTCCTGATGTCTTCGTCTCTTCAAGACGTTGTAAAAGTGGAAGTGCAAAAGCGGCCGTTTTACCGGTTCCTGTTTGGGCACAACCAATAAGATCGTTGCCTTGCAATACAATTGGAATAGCTTTTTGTTGAATTGCAGTAGGATGTGTGTAGCCTGTTTCTGTTATTGCTTTTAAAAGCGGAGCGATTAAACTGAGTTGTTTAAATTCCATAAATAGTATGTTCGAATTTGTCTTAAATAAAACCTTTGAGAATCCTTTTCATACTTTTTATTGAAAACTAAAAGTCTTCAACGGAAAAGTAAAAGATTGCCGAAAAATTGTAAAGGAAGAATAGGAAAAAGAAATGGGATAAGTCATTAAGAATTACCCCATTAACAAGAAAGTGTATTTTTTGGATTACGCCAATTTTACATTTGTAGCGCTGATCCCCTTTGGAGTTCTTTCTACATCATAAGTAACAACGTCGCCTTCAGATACTTGGTTTTTAAGCGCAGAAACGTGTACGAAAACATCTGCACTACCATCCTCTGGTGTAATAAAACCAAAACCTTTAGTTTCATTGAAAAATTTAATTTTACCTGTATTCATTATTTTTAATTAAGTGCGGCAAGGTAGGCATAATAAATGATTATTCCTTTATTTTTTTTAATGAATTATAAAATGTGTTGTGTAGCTGAGCCTATTTTTTGAAGGAGATGTTGATTGAGCCAGCGCTAGCGGAAGGAATTTATCGAACATAAATGTCTAATAAAACACAATCCTCCCAACCAATGTAACATGGTCAATTCATGATATTGTTGTAAATGGTATTATTAATTATTTGGATAAATATTTTTTTAAAATGTTTGTTCTTCGTGAAATTTGTATTAACTTCAACTGCCCCTCCCAAGGGCATGTTTTTCATAGGTAGATGTATGGTCGAGTGACTCTAACTCGACCATTTTTGTTTTGTCCATAAGGTTCCGTAACAATTGTCGATATATATTTTACAATGCTTTTTGCGAGCACCTAAATTCATTTTTGTATTTTCATCGAAGCAATTTGTTTTTAATAATAAAGAACGTAATTCTTGTTAAATGGCATTCATCCAAGCGTATGTAGTCCATTCGTATCTGATATTTAGATGATATCCGTTAAAAACAAAACTTAAACCAATATCCAATGAATAGAAAAGATTTTATCAAAACGTCTACTGTTTTAGCTGCTTCAACATTTTTTTTAAATGCGAAAGGTTCAACCTTTTTAGATCAATCCATCCGGGTTGGATTAATTGGTGTAAATGGTATGGGCTGGTCTGATTTGAATGCGTTGTTAAAGAATGATGGCTTGGTGTGCACGGCTCTTTGTGATGTGGATGAAAATATTCTTAAAAAGAGAGCCGAAGAACTTCAAAAAAGAAATATACATGTCGAAACATTTGTAGATTATAAGAAGATGCTGAATAGCGCGGTTGTGGATGCGGTCATTATTGCCACTCCAGATCATTGGCATTGCCTGCAAATGATCGATGCCGTAAATGCTGGAAAGCATGTGTATGTCGAAAAACCCATTGGTAACTCCATTCTTGAATGTCAATTAATGGTTCAGGCAGCAAAAAAGAATAAGGCTATTGTACAAGTCGGACAATGGCAACGGAGTCAGCAACATTTCCGGGATGCCATTGATTTTGTTCATTCGGGTAAATTGGGCAAAATAAGATTGGTGAAAGCTTGGTCTTATCAAGGGTGGAAAAGTGCTATCCCCGTTGTCCAAGACGAACCGGTTCCCGCAGGTGTACATTATACGGAATGGCTAGGCCCAGCACAAAAAAGACCATTTAATTCGAATCGATTCCATTTTAATTTTCGATGGTTTTGGGACTATGCGGGTGGTTTGATGACCGATTGGGGCGTGCATATGTTGGATTATGCTTTACTGGGGATGAAAGTTTCCGATCCAAAATCCATCATGGCCTCAGGAGGTAAGTTTGCGTTCCCGGACGACGCCGGCCAAACGCCCGATACGATGACTGCCGTGTATGAGTTTGATGGCTTCAATATTCAATGGGAGCACGCCAAGGGGATTGATCTCGGGCCTTATAACCGTAATCATGGTGTCGCATTTATTGGTAACAATGGTACGCTGGTGTTGAATAGATCGGGCTGGGAGGTCATTCCAGAAAAAGGAAGGATGGAGGCGGTCGCTATCCAACCTTCTTTAGATAATGGGTTGGATAAGCATATGGAAAATTTTGTAGCGGCCATTCGCGAACGTAATCCAGAAATACTTCATGCACCAATTGAAGTAGGTGCGCATATTGCCATCTTTTCTCAGCTCGGAAATATTGCGTTCAGAACTGGACAAAAACTCTACTGGGATAAAGATAAACAGCATTTTACTGATCAGAAAGCAAATAAATACTTAGCTTCGGTTTATCACAACGGTTATAAATACCCAAAAGTATAATGCATTAAAATTGGTTGTTGATTAATCATTTTAATCAACAACCAATGGATCACTCTTTACCAATGAATCATTGCTTTATTTCTTAAAGAACAAATTCATTTGCAAGATCGATCTCCTCGCGATTGATGGAGTGGCCTGCGTTTTGATATACCATGAGCTTTACATTAGCATTCATGTTTGCCAAGATGGATACTGTAGCTTCAACCCGTTCAAGAGGAACATGGAAATCAGGATCGCTAGTGCCAATAAAAATAGGTGTTTGTGCGAAGTCACCCTTATAATTATTCCTGTTAATTTCTTCACCGATTACTCCGCCAATAATTGCTATAGCGCCACCATAGCGTTGCGCATGCCGCGCAAGGTATTCCAGTGTTAAGCAGGCTCCCTGGGAAAAACCAAAAAAATAGATGTTTTCGGTGGGAATCCCATGGTCTAAAGCTCGTTTAACCGTATGATCGATCAGATCTATTGCCGAACTCAACCAGGGTTCATTCTCTTGTACGGGAGCAATAAAAGAATAGGGGTACCAACTGTGATTTTCTGCCTGTGGTGCAAGTAGTGCGAAATTATCGACATGAAGATAGGATGACATACCAAGGATGTCTTCTGCACTTCCTCCACGACCATGGATCATGATAATCGCTTTTTTTGCCTGTTCTAAATTTTGCCCAGCTATTTTAATATTTATTGAATGACTCATTTTATCCTTTCATATATGGTAATTTATACCGTTTTTTTAAACCACACGTCCTGATAGAGCTCTGGATGGCGATGAAACTGCGCATTTACATAAGGACATAAAGGAACAATTTTCATGTTGTTTTCGCGCGCATGAGAGACCAATTTCTCGAGGAGTATTTTTGCAAAACCCCGGCCTTCATAAGCTTCGTCTACCTCCGTATGATAAACAACCAAATTACCGTCGATGATAGCGATGCTCATTAAACCTGCTTTGTGGTCGTCGGAGAATAATTGGAGCTCTCCACGTTGATTTTTGTCTAATACAATTTCAGTTCTTTCCATAATTTCCTCGTTTGAATAATGATGTTTTTATACTTTAATTAATCGATTTTTGGCAATGTCTGCTCAATCTGCGAACGATAGCTTTCATATTGCTTTGGCAATTTCAGTGCCGACCCTAAACTGTATAGCGGCTCGTCTACTGTAAATCCGGGATTGTCTGTCGCGATTTCAAATAAGACACCACCAGGTTCACGAAAATAGAGTGAGAAAAAGTAATCTCTATTTATTTTTTCTGTGATATTCAGCCCTGCCGAAAGCACCTTTTCGCGATACTCCATCAATACATTGTCATCCTTTACCCGGAATGCGATATGATGGTTTGTGCCAGCCGCATTTTTGCCATAGGGCAGATTTTTATCCGCTATTATGTCGACAATGTTTGCGGTTTCAATGCTGTCAGTTGTTAATCTATAGCGGTTGTCATCCTGCTGATGAAACGAATAACCTAAAATATCGGTCAATACGCGTATAGTTGGATCTGCTTCTTTTAATGAAAGCGTGACATTATGGAATCCTTTTAGCGCATGTTCTGCATTGACGTCGGTCGTTGTCCATGCCTTTCTAGGGTCGTTAGTTTCAATAAACTGAAGTTGTAATCCATCGGGATCATGAAATGAAATCAGCTTCTCTCCAAAAATCTCATTTTCCTGTAAACTAATCTGATGTTCCGCTAAGCGATTTTTCCAGAAATCCAAACTCCCCTGAGGTACGGCATAGCCAATATGAGTCGCCATTCCCGCTCCCGGAGTACCCTTTCCGATACCTTCCCAAGGGAAAAATGTAAGAATCGTTCCAGGTTCGCCCTGTTCATTACCGAAATAGAAGTGATAGGTCCCTGGGTCGTCGAAATTAACTGTTTTTTTGACAAGGCGTACACCCAGTACTTTCGTATAAAAATCAAGATTTCGCTTTGCATTGTCGGCTATCGCAGTAATGTGATGTAGTCCTAATATTTTATTTTCCATAGCTGATATTTTTATTTTCTTAACTGATGTAAAGTTACATCGTGCAATAAGAAATTTTATTGAACTAGATTAATAAAAGCGATAATTGGCCTTTTTGTTTTATAGCACTATTGATTTTCGAAAATATAAAAAAAAACGCCTGAAGTTGGGAGCTTCAGGCGTTTAACCTAACCAATTATTAACCTAAATTTATGAAATGTATATTTCTGAATATTATACTATCGATGATAAATCCAATTATCATGCCAATATTTAATAGTGTAAAAGACCTCAGATAAAAGCAGTATATATTGTATAATTTAGGTAAATTGGATTGTGCTAAGGTGGGGTGTGAATCGATGACTTCAATTAAAATAGATTTAAAGATGAAAAATAGAACAATAGTTAGGGTCATGACTTTCTCTGTTTTATTGCTAACGCTGGGTTGTCAGCAATCTCCAACAAATGAATCCAAGGAAGCTGCGCAAAAACAACTTGACGAAAACAAAGAGAATAAAAGAATCGTTTTAGATTTTTATCAGCAAATGTTTGGTGATAAGGATATTTCTGCAGTTGACAAGTACATTTCTCCTCAGTATATCCAACATAATCCCGCTGTTGCGGATGGAGCAGCAGCGTTTAAGCTCGCTGCGACAAAGTGGTTTGAAGGGCAGCCTAAGACAAAGATTGATGTACAGCATATTGCTTCGGACGGCGATTTGGTCTTCATACACCTAAAAAATAAGAATCCAGATGGTAGCCTTAAATCGACAATCGATATCTTCAGATTGGAAAAAGGTAAAATCGTAGAGCATTGGGACGCGCAGCAAGATGTACCTAAGAACGCGGCAAATGCTCACCCTATGTTTTAAGGAGTTTGCGCAATCTCATTTTTTGCGTTTGAATCTTTGTTTCTATTAATTTTTAGCGGAGTTGTCGGTTATGGTAATTTATGTCTAAATTTAGGCCTAAATCATTTTTTGCGAAACCACTATTTTAATTATGAAGAGAGTCCTAAGCCTAAGTTGTTTTTTCTTACTGTTTTCTGCATGTAGTGTTCATTATAGTCCAAAAGAATATCCTTATGTGTATATGCAAAAGAAGGATCGTGAGCTTAAAGAATGGAAGCTGGTATGGGAAGAAAACTTCAATTCCCCAAAGCTAGATAGTAGTAAATGGTCCCGGATTCCAGCAGGGGAAGCCGATTGGAATCGGCATATGAGCATGGATGACGCCTGTTTTGGATGGGAAAATGGTGAGTTAATTCTTAAAGGAATAAAAAATGCAGACAAAAATAGCGATTCAAGACCATTTTTGACAGGCGGGATATGGAGCAAGGGGAAGTTTGCTTTTCAGTACGGACGCGTAGAAATCAAAGCCAAGCTTGGAAGTGCAAAAGGCGCATGGCCTGCCATGTGGATGCTGGCGGAGTTGGACAAGTATGGGAAATATCCTAGAAATGGTGAAATCGATATTATGGAGCATCTTAATTTTGACAATATCATATACCAGACCACGCATTCCTATTATACGTTGGATCTGGGGCAAAAGGAGAATCCGAAACATTTTGGTACAGCATCGGTCAGCACTGAAGCATATAATATATATGGTATAAGTTGGTATCCCGACCGCATCGTATTTCAGGTGAATGGTGTTGATACCTTTACTTACCCAAGAATTAATGATGTCGACCCTTCTCAGTGGCCATACGATCAACCCTTTTACCTTTTGATTGACCAACAGTTGGGCGGAAACTGGGTTGGTGAAGTAAATCAAGACAAGCTACCCGTTGAGATGCGTGTTGACTGGGTTAAAGTTTACCAATAGTACTCACCAATGCTGAGCAAAATGAAAGATGAAAAATCTACTGTTATTGAACCACAGTTTTCCGGAAACAGTGAAATATTATAATTTTATAGGAGACCTATGATTAAGTGCTAAAAACTTAATATACGCGACATAGGAAAAATGTTTACTTTTGGCCAAATTATGGAAGATAATACGATATTCAAGATTAGTAATAAGATTAGGGAAATCCGAAAAGAAAAAGGAATTACGATACAGGAAGTTGCGGATAGAGCGGGGGTAAGCAAGGGACTTATTTCGCAAATTGAAAATAACAGAACAATACCTTCCTTACTCGTATTGATTAATATCATCAATGCACTGAATATTGATCTTAACGAGTTTTTTAAAGATTTTAATTCTGAATTGGATTCAGGCCCTGTGGTCGTTCGGAAAAAAGATACGTATAGTCCGTTTGAAAAAGAGTCGGCGATAGGTTTTCATTATAAACGGATTTTTACAACTGCGATGGATAGTTCGACCATGGATATTGTTCTTTTGGAGTTGCTTCCAGATGCAGAACGCCCCATGGTGGAGACCGAAGCCTATGAATATAAATATATCATTAGCGGACAGGTGGAGTATATCTTCAATGATCAAAAAATTAGCTTAGCGGAGGGCGATTCGATTTTCTTTAATGGACGACTATCACATACACCGCGCAATGTTGGAAATGGAAAGGCCGTCATGCTAATTGTATACTTTTTTGAAAATAAGAAATAGATAATAACACGTTAAGTATTAGAGCATCATTGAATCATTCAATGATGCTTTTTTTATTTTATACTTTTCGTATTACAAATGGATAATTATATTTGTTTATAAATACTTAACAAAAGTTTAGTATTGTGTTAATTTCCAAAATTTACTTTTGATTGCGGACGATGAGGTCTGTTAACAAGTTTAGATGATGGAGTTAAACCAACGAATAAAACGACGCATAAATAGACTGGATGAGAAATCTGTGGCTATTGTTCTGGCTGTTACAGCATTTTTATGTTATACGAGTATGTATTCATTTAGAAAGTCATTTACGGCATCTGCCTTTGCAAATGATGCTATTTTTGGTGTCGATTATAAAGTCTGTATGGTGGTCATTCAAATGCTGGGCTATTTGTTGTCAAAGTTCTATGGCATTAAATTTATTTCTGAAAGTAAACAACGTAATAGAGGACGGTATTTAATCGCATTGATTTGTATTTCATGGATAGGGCTTTTGGCATTTGCACTTTGTCCAAGGCCTTGGAATGTTGTCTTTCTTTTTATCAATGGTTTTCCATTGGGAATGGTTTGGGGATTGGTATTTAGTTATTTAGAAGGAAGGCGTTTTACAGAGATTATGGGGGCAGTAATGTCCGTGAGTCTGATTTTTGCTTCTGGACTGATAAAAACTGTTGGACGGTGGTTGATGTCTTCTTTTCATATTAATGAATTTTGGATGCCATTTTTGACGGGTTTACTTTTTTTTCTACCCTTTATTTTGTGCGTATGGATACTTGAAAATGCCCCAGAACCTACAACGGAGGATAAGAAGCTACGGACAGAACGCGTTGCAATGGACAGTCAAATGCGAAAACACTTTTTTAAAACCTTTATGCCCGGGATTGTATTGACTATTATCGTGTACACGATGCTTACTATTTTACGTGACGTGCGGGATAACTTTGAGGTAGAAATCTGGCAGATGTTACATGTAAAAGGAGCGGGTATTTTTGCAAAAGTTGATGGGACTATTTCATTAATTGTATTGCTGTTGGTGAGTTGTCTTATCATGGTTAAAAACAATCTTAAAGCGTTTAAGTTGATTCACTATATGATCATTATGGGTTTCCTTACTGCAGGTATTTCTACCTATTTGTTTACGAGGCAATGGATTGATGGTTTAAGTTGGATGTTGCTCGTTGGTTTGGGGTTATATATGGCATACATTCCTTATAACGCTATATTTTTTGAAAGAATGATCGCTACATATCGTATGAAAAGTAATATTGGTTTTGTGATGTATATGGCTGATTCAATCGGCTATTTGGGTAGTTTTCTGATATTGGTGAACAAAGAGTTTATGCCAAATTCTGTTACTTGGGGAAATTACTTTATTCAATTGGTTTTTTCGGCGTCTATTATCGGAGCGATTTTGGGCATCTTCTCCCTACTTTATTTTATTCGAAAAAAAGAGCAGATGAAAGTAAGCGACGATGAGTTGTTGGCTCCTTGGCATGCGACAAAAGGAGAAGTACAAATTAGTTAACTATACTTTTTTATGATATTCTATTTATAAAGATGAAAACAAATACATATGATTTAATTATTGTTGGGGGCGGGATTTTAGGAACCTTTCATGCCTATCATGCGTTACAAAAGGGGTTACGTGTGCTCCAACTCGAAAAGGATAATTTTCCCGTGGGATCTACCGTTCGTAATTTTGGACAAGTAGTGCCATCGGGAATGGCCGGTGAATGGTTTGATTATGGTGTACGTGGACTTGAAATATATCAATCTATTCAGCGGGAGATGGATATATCCGTTAGAAAAAATGGTAGTATCTATATTGCTTCAGATAATGATGAAGTTCAGGTACTTCATGAGTTATCTAAGCATTATCAAGCGAAAGGATATGAACATGAACTTTGGTCGAAGGAACAGGTTTTATTGAAATATCCTGTGATGAATGCTAGTTATGTTAAAGAGGCTATCTTTTTTCCGCAGGAACTCAGTGTAGAACCCGAGTCAATGATTAGACAGCTGCATATTTATATGCAAAATAAGTTTGTGGACTATACGTTGAAATACGATACGACAATTGTGGCCTGCGAGGATAAAAATGATGCTGTTGTTGTCACAAGCAGTACGTTGCAAAACTTTGAAGGGAAGAAATTGCTTATTTGCAATGGATACGAGTTTAAAATTTTATATCGTTCCTTATTTGACAATAGTGGACTTGAAATTAGCAAGTTGCAAATGATGCGAACGAAACCTTTGGCCCATATCCATTTGCCAGGGAATATTTTAACAGGACTGACCATTCGTCGATACGAGAGTTTTGAAGAATACTGCCCATCTTTTCAAACAATTCCATTGCCTGATCACTATCAGGAGCTACGCAATTATGGAATTCATATGCTTTTTAAACAGGCCACGGATGGTAGTATTATTATCGGTGATTCGCACGAATATGCAGCGGGCAACAGACTGGATGAATTGGGCTTCGCTGTGAATTCCTATATCAATGAATTGATGATTACAGAAGCCAACCGTATCATGCCGATGGAGCGTGCCTCGATTTCATCCTCTTGGGCAGGTTATTATTCGCAGCACAAAGATCATATTCTTGAAATCGACGCTAGCTCAAGGATACATGTTAGAACCGGTATCGGAGGGAAGGGAATGACAGCAAGTGCCGGCTATGCCGAACAGAGTATTGAAAAACTTTTTTAACTTATACCTATCGCAGAGCCCCGCTATCACATTTAGCGGGGCTCTTTCGTTTTTAAGCTATTTTCTGGATCAATTTATCCAAATGCACTGTAGAATTAAAGTTCCCGCTTTCTTAATAAGGTAAAAACAATATAAAATTCAATTAGTAAATAACTAAATTATGAAGAAGGCGTATGGATAATCTTTTTATAGCATCAACTATTTTTGCAGTTGATTGTTCTTTATAAAACATTTATCTGAGCAATATTTCCTTATTGTTTAGGCGTTAAACAATGTTTTTATTAACTTCACGGTCACAATAAACCAGATCTAAATAGTAGAAGTGAATGGCAAATAATGTTTTTCCTGAAAATGAGTTAAGAAGGATAGAAAAATTAAAGTCCTATGAGTTAATGGGACTCGGGAAAGACCCTGAGCTGGATGTTTTTGCGCAGGCGGCCTGTCTGATTACAGATTGTCCCGCAGCGTTAATTGCCATGATGGAGCAAGACACACAACGTATTCAAAGTTGCGTTGGTATGGAGTTGGATACCGTTGACAGGAAGAATACAGTCTGTCAATACACCATAATGAGTAAGGAGGTCCTCGTCATTGAAGATACTTTTGAAGACCCACGCTCGTCTTCCAATCCATTGATTCGCGAGGGAAATATCCGTTTTTATGCCGGCGTTCCGCTCCTGGATGATGATGGCGATGCGCTTGGAACGATCTGTGTCATTGATTTCCATCCGAAAACGCTTTCGGATAAACAAAAAGACTCGTTGGAGGAGCTGGGCAAGGCAGTAACCAAAATATTATTGGGAAAAAAACGAAAAGTTCAGGCTGGTTATTTCTCCGAAATTTTTCACTTGACGAACAATATTATTTGTGTATTGGATGAGGCGCGCAAGGTAAAAGAAGTTAACCCCGCATTTAGTAAAGTCCTGGGATTGTCCAGGTCGAATAGTTTAGGCAAATCTATTTTTACCTTATTGGGAGATACTGAAAGGGAATTAGTGTCGGACTTAGGTCGGGTTGAGGAAACCAAATACGGCGTTCAATCAACGAGTAGGACTAAAATAGAGAATGGCCAAGTTGTTGAAATTGAATGGCATTTCAAATATGATCCAATAAATCATGATATTCTGGCTTTTGGCAGAAACGTAACAAAAGAGCGCGAAGAAAAACTCAAGTTGGAGAATTCTGAACGTAGATTCCGTAGCTTTTTTGAAAATGCGATCGGTCTGATGAGCATGCATGACTTGGACGGTAATATTCTATCCGTTAATGAAAAAGGAAGGGAGATATTGCGGTATGCCAAAGAAGAGGTAAAAGGACTTAACCTCAAGAAATTGGTGCCGTCTCATCATGTCGCTCTTGTTGAAGAATATCTCAAACGTATTGCAAGCAACAAAGAGGACTCGGGAATGATGGTTCTTCAAACAAAAGATGGTGAAGACATTTCTTGGCTATACCATAATATGTTGGAAACGGATGAAAATGGACGATCTTATGTTGTCAGTACGGCCTTGAATATGACGGATCGACTGCGCCTTGAAAATGATCTTTTGCATACCAAACAAATCCTGGAGCAGACCAATGCTGTCGCTCAGGTAGGCGGATGGGAGGTCAATTTAGCTGAAAACAAGGTCTATTGGTCCGACTCCACGAAGTTAATTCATGGTGTGGATCCTGATTTTACACCTGATTTTGAACATGCAATCGGATTTTATGAGCCGGAAAGTCAGGTTATTTTGCGTGGAATTTTTGAAAACGCCGTTAAAACAAGAACACCCTATGATACCGAATTGCGTCTATTAAAACAAGATGGTGAATCAATTTGGGTGCGGGTAAAAGGTATTCCCGAATTTGAAAATGATGTGTGTAAACGTGTTTTTGGAATTATTCAGGATATTGATAAAAGTAAATCGCTATTCTTGGAACTGGAACGCAAAGAATCTATGTTACGGGCTTTTGTGGATTATGTTCCTGCTTCGGTTGCTATGTTTGACCGAGACTTTAACTATATTTCGGTGAGTAATCAATGGTTGGAAGATT
Organism: Sphingobacterium multivorum; assembly: GCF_039511225.1. Taxonomy (NCBI): domain Bacteria; kingdom Pseudomonadati; phylum Bacteroidota; class Sphingobacteriia; order Sphingobacteriales; family Sphingobacteriaceae; genus Sphingobacterium; species Sphingobacterium multivorum. The sequence goes on along the minus strand of NZ_CP154261.1, from coordinate 3,555,876 downwards.
TTCACGAAGGAGTAAGTTTGCCGCCAAATAGTAACTTTTTTCAATTGTTTCCGAATATACCGGAAAATAGAAAAAAAATCTACCTTGATGCGCTGGAGGGAATACCGTATAAGAATACGGATGAAGTCATACAGGCTGGTGGACTTGCCGAAGCACAACATTTCAATTGGGAAGTAAGACCGTGGCATCTCGCTGATGGAAGTATAGGTGGGATCATTATTTTTACACAAAATATCACTGAATCGGTTAAAATAAATGATGAATTAAAATTAGCGAAAGAGTTGGCCGATCTGGCGAGTAAGGCAAAGTCCGAATTCCTCGCCAATATGAGTCACGAAATTCGAACGCCATTGAACGGTGTGATTGGATTCTCCGATTTGTTATTAAAAACACCATTAAATGACACACAGTTACAATACTTAGGCTATATCAATGAATCTGGAAATAGCTTACTCAATATTATTAATGATATTTTAGACTTTTCAAAAATCGAATCCGGTAAGCTTGAATTATTTGTCGATAAGTATAATGTATATGATGTAGCGAATCAGGTTATTAATGTTGTTCTCTATCAAGCACAACGCAAAGAAGTCGAACTGCTTTTGAACATTGAACAGGGGCTGCCGGCTTTTGTTTGGATTGATGAGGCACGTATTAAGCAAGTATTGGTGAATCTATTAGGTAACGCCGTTAAGTTTACGGAAAAAGGTGAGATTGAATTTAAGATCAGTAAACTTCGCAACGATGAGGATAAATTGACCTTACGTTTTTCGGTTAGAGATACGGGGATAGGAATTCCACCAGAGAAACAACAACGCATCTTTGATGCCTTTACACAAGAAGATAGCTCCGTCAGTAAACGATACGGCGGCACGGGACTAGGCTTGACAATCTCCAACAACCTCCTGAAATACATGGGTAGTAAATTGAATCTGGAAAGCGAACTGGGCGTCGGATCGACGTTCTATTTTGATATCGAGGTCCGATGCGAAGAAATGGAGGAGGAAGATACAGACTTACCGTTAAATCGTGTCCTCGTTGTCGATGACAATGCTAATAATCGGATTATCCTTCAACATATGTTGGCCTATAAAAACGTTGAGTCTGTCCTCGCAGAAAACGGTATGGAAGCCTTACAGTTGCTGATGAAAGGTGAACGATTCGATGTGATTTTAATGGACTATCATATGCCTATCTTATCGGGTCTGGAAACGATAGAAAAGATTAAGGAACTCTTTAGAAAACAAGAAGAAGGCATTCCATTGATTGTATTACATACTTCCTCGGAAGAGCATGAGGTGATTTCTGCATTTAGACAGGAGGAGCGGTCATTCTGTCTACTTAAGCCGATTAAATCTGAAGAACTGTATTCGACTTTAAGAAGGGCGATACAACAAAATAGGGAAGATGCTGTGCAAGTAAAGGCGAATGCAAACTTATCGTTATCATCAGATTCGTACGGTCAAGACGTTAAGGTGCTCCTGGCAGACGACAATGCCGTTAATATGGCGCTTAATTTACGCATGATGGCTAGCATCATGCCTGGCGCCCAGTTAACCGAAGTTTCTGACGGAGCCCAAGCCATTCGTGCTTGCAAAGAAAAACAATTTGATTTTATTTTGATGGATGTTCAGATGCCCGAGGTCGATGGTATTGAAGCAACCAAACAGATCCGGCAAATGTCATCCTATGCTGAGACACCTATTATCGGTGTTACTGCCGGTAATATTTCAGGCGAAAAGGAACGCTGTCTGGAAGCGGGAATGTCAGACTTTCTAGCTAAACCTATTCGTCAACAGGATTTATTCAAGGCCTTGGAAAAAGCCATGTTATCGGTTAAACCTAGTGCTGCCGAAGCCTCGGATCTGGAAGATTTGGACGAGCATCTGGATATGCGACGGCTGGAAGAACAGGCTGGCGATGATCCCGCATTTTTAACCTTTTTTCTGGATTTGGTCGTCCGGGAAATAAAGGGGTCTAGAAAGCAGTTAAAGGAGGCCATTGATACAAACGATATTGTACGCATCAAAGAACTCCTTCATAAGTTGCGGGGAACTTCATCGACAGCCGGACTTATTAAATTGGCTCAAATGACCAAGGACCTTGAGATCAGCCCAACGATTGAAACAGACCTTGCGATCGCTTTTGTGGCAATTGAACAAGAAATGGATATCGGATTGGAATTAATTGCAAAAATCTTAAATAAATAATGATATGTTGATTTTAATAGCGGAAGACGACGAATTGATACTACGTACTGTTGAACACAAATTAGTGAAAGAAGGACACGAAGTGGTGCTGACCAGAAATGGCCGTGAAGCCATCGAGAAAATTAATGAACTGAATTTGGATTTAGTTGTAACGGATATTATGATGCCCTTTGCTTCTGGTATTGAAATTCTTTCGGCAATAAAGAGTATCGGAAAGAAAATCCCGGTTATTGTATTATCGAGTATGGGCCAAGAGGAGGTCGTGGTGGATGCATTTGATTTAGGCGCATCTGATTTTATGGTTAAGCCATTTAGTCCAAACGAACTGATTCTTAGGATAAAACGCCTGATAAATAAATAAAATTATGCACCACCATATCGAGCTACATGAGCTTATTCTGGCGATTGTTATCGTATTGATTTTAGTACTATTATTGATTATCACAGTACTGGGATACAGCTTTTATAGCTATAGAATCCTTCATAATAGGCAATCTTGGCGACAGATCATCGAGTACAAAATTATGGAAACTATAGTAGGTGGCGATGAGAATGGCGATCGAGACTTGGAGTTTGCGAAATACCTGAAGGAACCTTCTTTTCGGGCTCTTTTTTTGGATGTATTAGTTGACTCGGATCGAAAATTTTCTGGTGGAGCGAAACAATCGATCAATAGGTTGTTTCATGATTTTAAATTGGAGGATGAGGCTTGGCGAAAGCTTCGGCATAGAAAAGCTTATCTGGTTGCGGGTGGTGTTCAAGAGCTTGCCGCGATGAATGTTGAACCGGCAATCCCTGAGATAACAGCCAAGCTTAATGATCCCCGTACTGCGGTATATCAAGAAGCACAATATGCGATCGTAAGTTTTAAGGGATATGAGGGACTTGGTTTTTTGGACCATTTCGATCGTCCCTTATCTGACTGGCAACAATTGCGTTTATTGTTTTCTATTCATGAAATACCCGAGCTTTCGGAGTTACATGTGGATACCTGGCTTAAGAGTTCAAATGATTCTGTCGTCGTATTTACATTGCGTTTGATCCGAAAATTTAGATTGATGACTTTTTATACCGAAGTTTTTAGCCTATTGGATCATCCATCTACGAAGGTTCGTGTACAAGCCATACGAACGTTGCAGGCTATTGAGAACAGTGGGACAATTCAGCAATTTATGCAAAATTTTGATCTGCAACCAATAGAAGTTCAGATCGAAATCCTTAAAGCAATGAAGATTGCCAAAAGTAGGGAAAGTGAGTATTTTCTAAAGGATCAACTGTGGAATCATAACCAAGTGTCAATTAAAATTTCTGCAGCAGAAGTACTCGTTGTACTGGGCGAAGAACAGTATTTGCGCGAGATTTCACAACGTGAAGATACATACGACGAACTTACACAAATTATTAAACACGCTTTGCAAGAGAAAAAATGTTAGAGTTTTCCCATATCGTATACGAAATTATAGTTTGGTTATTTTTGCTTTATTCGGCAGCAGTATTCATTATCTATACTTGGATAGGGCTATACGCTTATGGAGCGGTGTTTCGTTACAAACACAATAATACATTTACGGATTATAGTATTATTGCCACCAACCCCAACGCGCCAACATTCAGTCTGATTGCGCCAGCATACAACGAAGGGATGACCATCGTTGAAAACGTACGTTCATTATTGTCGCTGTATTATCATAATCTGGAAATTATTATCGTTAATGATGGTAGTAAAGACGACTCAATTTTGAAATTGATAGCTTCTTATGAACTTGAACCAACGTCCTTTTTTGTTCAGGGAACTATTGAGACCAAGGATATAAGGGGGATCTATAAGAGCAAAAATCCAGCTTTTAAGAAGCTGATTGTTGTTGACAAGGAAAACGGCGGTAAGGCTGATGCGCTCAATGTCGGCGTTAATATTTCTTCGGGAGATTATATCGTCTGTATTGATGTGGACTGCATTTTGGAACAGGATGCTATTCTAAAATTAGCAAAGCCATTTTTGGAGCAGACCGACAAACGCGTTATAGCCTGTGGCGGAGTTATACGTTTGGCTAATAACTGTAATGTTGTGAACGGTTCGGTGGTCGACGTTAATCTTCCAAAATCATGGTTGGGACGTACGCAGGCTTTGGAGTATATCCGTGCTTTTATTTTAGGCCGTATGGCTTGGTCCAGGGCTTCGGGATTAATTCTTATTTCCGGGGCATTTGGCGCTTTTGACCGGGAGATTGTATTAGCGTGTGGGGGCTATGACCGAAATACGGTGGGAGAAGATATGGAACTCGTTGTTCGTATGCGCCGCTATATGGAGGAGCAAAAGCAAGCCTATGAGGTGGTCAACATTCCTGATCCATTGTGCTGGACGGAAGTACCCGAGTCAAAAGAAGTATTGCGTAAGCAGCGCAATCGTTGGATGCGGGGCACGATGGAAACCTTATGGAAACATCGAAAACTCATGTTCAACCCCAAATATGGCCGTTTTGGTATGCTCAGTATGCCTTACTGGTTTTTCTTTGAATTCTTAGGACCCATTGTCGAATTTACGGGCTATATTGTTTTTCTGATCTTTTTTATTCTGGGAATCATCAATTGGCCATTTTTCGTTGCGCTATTTGCTTTGGTAATTGCTTCCGGAATTTTGTATTCGATCTATGCCATCTTAGTTGATCTTGTTAGTCATCAGGTTTATTCGAAGAAACGAGATCTTTCCACGCTGATAACTACGGCGATACTAGAACCTTTGTACTTTCACCCAATCGTTGTTAAAGCTGGGGTACAGGGGGTTGTTGATTACTTTCGCAAGCAGCACGGCTGGGGAGAAATGACACGACAAGGCTTTCAACAAAAAGATGCGAACGAGTCTGTCTGGAAATACCTCGGTCAGCGATTGAATCTGTCGTTACAGAGCTTAGGACCTGTTATGTTGGTGTTCTTTGCCTTGTATATGTTATCCGTTGGCGTAGAATGGTGGTGGTACGGCCGTCGATTTGTTCAGCTTTCGGAGTCACATGCCGGGAAATACCTGTTCTTGGATAACATCTTGTTTCTCTTTCAATCCTTAGCCTGTTTGGGAATCGGCTATTTATTGCTTCAGTTCATAAGCAGTTTTTGGGCGAGACTTCTTATGGTCATATCGTTTGCGTTTATTGTCGTTATGCAATTCATCTTATTCCTGTATTTTGGCGAATCGAGAAATTTGCTTGGGGCTGATATGTTCTATTACAGTTCGGAAGAGATGAAGCAAATTCTGCAGGCTAGCGGTATGTTGAGTTTTACCAATATTGCCTTGCTGCTGTTATTGATCGTAATTTCTTGGGTTCCCCTTTGGGTTGCCAATAAACAGACATTCAAAAAGGCTTATGCGAGTATTGCACTGTTATCTTTGGGGATCATATCGTTTTTTGTCTCCTCGGCTTCGCTTTTGGGGGGGAGCTCCGAAAAAGATGAATTCGTCGCCAATGCAAGCCGGAGTAAGTGGCGTTATTTTTTCGATTCCAATTTCACTAATTACGTGGATGAGCACCCTGGGATGCTCGCTATGTTCAATAAAGACGACGATGATGCAAAAGTGGTAGATACTAAATTTCCCTTTTTGAAAAAAGAGGATACTAAAGATTTCCTAGGGGCATACATGCAGAAAACGGCGAAAGTACCCAATTTGGTCATTCTTGTTATCGAGGGTTTAGGACATGCCTATAGTGCTGAAAATGGCTATATTGGCAACTTTACACCTTTTATAGGTACATTGAAGCAACAGTCTTTGTATTGGGATAATAATATGAGTTCCTCGGGTCGGACATTTTCCGTTTTGCCGACCATAACAGGTTCGTTGCCTTTTGCAACACATGGATTCCTGGAACAAGACACCTTGCCTGACAACTTTAATCTATTTAATATTCTGAAGAGTAATGGATTCAATACTGGGTTTTTCTATGGCGGTCATTCTAATTTTGATTTCATGAAAAAGTTCATGGATTATAATAAAATAGATATGCTCATGGACCAAGCCGCATTCGGACCTCCTTATAAAAAATTACCCGAAAAGGGTGGGGAGAGCTGGGGATATGAAGATCAAGCTGTCTTTAGCAAACTTCTTGAAGTACAGAAGGTACAGGAACACCCTTATTTCCATGTTCTTTTGACACTATCAACCCATAATCCGTTTTTGATTAATAATGCGGCTCATTATGAGCAACTATTTGATCAACGTATCGCAACATTGAACCTTACACCCGAACAAAAAAAGTGGGCTTTGGAAAACCGTACCCAGCTTGTTTCGGTGCTGAATCTAGATGATGCGATGGAACAGTTCTTTAATGAATATAAAAAGAGACCAGATTTTGCAAATACTATTTTTGTCATAACTGGGGACCACGCGATGCCTGAGATACCCTTGCAAAGCAAAATCGATCGTTATCATGTTCCACTGTTGATTTATTCACCACTTTTGAAAGGGCCAAAGACTTTTCATAATTTTGTTAGCCATTTTGATGTCGCGCCTTCCATATTGGCCTACTATCGCGAGAATTTTGGTATGAAAACTCCTACACAAGTTACCTGGATCGGTCAGGGCCTTGACAAGGGCACTTCAGCTCAGGGAGATGGCATTGCCATGATGCAGAGTAAAAATCAATTGATTGATTTTGTAAAAGGCAGTTACCATCTTTCCGATGGACAACTGTATAAATTGGATGGAATACTCAATGAAGATGCCGCCTCGGATAATGCAAGAGAAGAATTGTCCAAGCGCTTTGAACTATTTAAGCGCAAGAACAAACTCTTTTATACCCAGAAGCGACTTCTTCCAGACAGTGTGTATACAAATTACTTTAATAGAACAAAGAAGAACTAGAATTTTCGAATATAACCAAGGATGATGTCCAATTGATTTCCTTTCTCTTTTGGCCTGAATTCTTGGTTATAATAGGTGCCCGAAATTGAAAATAGGTTACTTTGTTTCACCGAGAAGTTATACTCGGCACCTACTTTGAATGTCTTTAATTTATAGGAAGCGTTGTCCAATAGATTATTTCGGTTTTCTTCGGGGCTCAGACCCGTTCCGGCACTGAATCCGAAGTAATCGTTTGCTCCTTTTGTATAATAGCGGACCGTTCCGGTATAGGATTGGGAAATATTCTTTTCGCCCGGTGTAAGATAAGTCCTCAGATTGAACCAAAAGTTTTGGTAATATTTTCCTACTGAAGCCGTGTACATCCAGATGTTGTCACTAAAATAAAGCTGACGATATCCGATCTCTCCCTCAAAGCTGTTCGGAAGATTGGCATAGAGAGACACGCCAGTTCTATATTTCGCAAAAATCCCCACATTATTGGAGTATCCAGCACCCACGTAGAGGTAAAATATCTTTGAAAGACGAGGATAAGCCTCCATCTCGAATTGTACGCCATTTTCTGCAAATTTATTTGCATAGTTGGTCCTGAAAATAACTGATCCTATGGGGGTTGCCCGCTTATAACTTAAGCCGACAATGTGCCAATTATGATCAAACTGTTTGTCAAAATAGACGAAGTTGTAGGTCAGACCGATTGCGTTTTTAGCCGTATATTCTTCAATACTTTTTGCCAGTGCTCGAGCTTCTGTGTTTTTAGGATTAATTGCCAATAAACTATGAATTGCCTTTTCGGCAGCTTCATAATGATCGTTGCCATAACTAATTTTACCTTTTAACAGCAATAGATCCTGCGACTGCGGATGTTGGCTAAGCCCTTTGTCTGTAATTGCAATAGCTTTGTCAGTCTGATCATTCCAATATTCCAATGAGGCATATGCTAAAAAGAAATCTTCATCACTTGTATTCTTTTTGTCCAGTTCTGTGAAGATGGTTCTTGCCGAATCAATTTTATCCGACCAGGTATAAAGCCGCCCGAGAAAGATGCTAATATCGGTGTAATCCGGTGCTTGAAGTAGCGCCTGTTTGGATAATTGAATGGCTTGCGGATAATCTTTTGAATCAAAGGCTACCTTTCGCGCTTTTACAAAGAGATCATCAGCAGTGAGTTTCGTCTCTTGCGCAATTGAAAATAAGGGTAATAAAGAGAGGGAGAGTAATGGATAAATTACTTTTTTCATTCCAGATCGTAAAGTTGACATTTAAGCTTGCTAATATATAAACTAAAATTAGCAAATTTTGTTTGTCTGCTTTTGTTTTAAAATAAATTTTTGAGCTCTTTTAAAGCGTTCTATCTCTTTTTGCGGAACGCCTTCCGAAATAATCCTTAGAAGGAGAGTTTCGAAAAACGCCAATGGAATGTGTCAACAACCGTTAACTGGTTGCTGTCTACGGGTAATCCGGTTATTATTTTAAGCACCTGCATGGCCATCATACTGCCGATAATACCGGGTAAAGGACCCAGCACCCCATTTTTATCGCAATTTGGAACCTGTTCCGGATCGGGGGGCGTTGGAAAGATATCCAATAGGTTTTTACTACCCTGATAGTTAAAGACAGCCAGCTGTCCTTCAAAACCATAGATGCTACCGTACACCAAAGGTTTATCGAGTTGTAGGCACGTATGATTAAGCAGGTAGCGTGTTGTAAAGTTATCACAGCAATCGACAATGATATGATAGGGAGCGAGCAATGCTAGCGCGTTGTCTGCATCTATTTTTACCTGAAAGGGCTCAAAATCAATTGTACTATTGTGTTGCCGTATATAGGCTGTGGCACTTTCTGTTTTTGCCTGGTGTATATTATCTTCGGAATGAATGATCTGTCTATTTAGATTGTGGATTTCAACCCTGTCAAAATCAACCAGGCCAAGTTTGCCTATACCAGCCGCGGCTAAATATTGAACGACAGGGCTCCCGAGTCCCCCTGCACCGACGACCAATACCTTGGCATCCATAATCTTCCGTTGTCCGGTAACGCCGATCTCTTCAATAAAAATCTGTCTGCTATAGCGATCAAAAATGTTATTTTTCATGTATTTAACGTACTATACCGGCATAATTGCTCTCCCAGTCTTTCATCACTGGAGAATAGCCCATCTTTCTGATTTGATTTTTTATTGTTTCCATATCTCTTTCATCACTTACTTCAAATTGTTCCAAAGCTTGCGGATCAACAACATAGCCTCCCGGATTGGTCTTTGAAGCGGCACTCATGGTCGTTACGCCAATAGGTATGATATGATCCCTGAAGGTTTCGTTCTCTCGGGTGGAAATGGAGATTTCTAAATTTTCATTCCACAGGCGGTATGCACAGATCAACTGCAGTAGATCGCGGTCTGCCAAATGAAAATTTGGCTCAACAGAACCTGCGGCTGGTCGCAGGCGTGGAAAGGAAATCGAATAGCGTGTTTGCCAATATTGTTTTTGTAAATAGGCGATGTGTGCCGCGGTGAAAAAGCTGTCCACCCGCCAGTCCTCCAGCCCAAGTAATACGCCCAGTCCGATTTTATGGATTCCCGCCCGGCCTATACGGTCAGGCGTATCCAAACGATAGTCAAAATTGGACTTTTTTCCTTTCGGGTGATATTGTTTGTAAACTTCGCGATGGTAGGTTTCCTGATAGACCAATATTGCATAGACTCCGGCCGCCTGCAGTAATCGGTACTCGGATTCTTCCAGTGGCTGTACTTCAATGGATATCTGTGAAAAATGAGGTTTTAAAAGCCGAATAGCATTTAGGAAATAAGTGATCTCGACAGTTTTGTTGGCTTCTCCGCTGACCAGTAAAACATGGTTGATTCCCATGGCTTTGAGTGCCATTGCCTCTAGTAATAGTTCGGAGTTGCTCAGGGTTTTGCGTTTGATTTTATTGTCCATGCTAAAACCGCAATATGTACAGATGTTTTGGCACTCATTGCTCAGGTAAAGCGGGGCATAGAGCTGTATGGTTTTACCGAAGCGACGTTGCGTGATTTGTTGGGTTTTTTGTGCCATTTGCTCCAGATATGGTGCTGCAGCCGGTGAGATGAGCGCTCTAAAGTCAGAGAGCGTTAAATGGTCTTTTTCTAACGCATGTTGTACATCCTGATCCGTAGCGTCATAAATCTGTGCATGGACCTCATCCCAGGAGTATTCATCGCGTATCATTTTGAAATCTGTCATAGTGAATCATCAATCAAATAAAAATGAAGTTAGGGGGCTCGAAGCGATTGCTTGGGAGCCTATCTTTCCCAATCCGGCCTCATAAGCTTTCCGTCCAGCGATAACGGCCTCTTTGAAAGCTTCGGCCATACGTATCGGATTATTAGAGACTGCAATTGCCGTATTGACAAGCACCGCATCAGCTCCGATTTCCATGGCTTTAGCGGCATCGGAAGGCGCTCCGATTCCAGCGTCTACGACCACTGGGACATTACTTTCCTCAATAATAATTTCGAGAAAGTCCAAGGTACGCAGCCCTTTATTGCTACCAATAGGGGCACCTAAAGGCATAACGACGGCTGTGCCCGCATTTTCTAAACGTTTGCAAAGAACCGGGTCTGCGTGGATATATGGCATGACGACGAAACCCAATTTAGCAAGTGATTCGGTGGCGCGTAAGGTTTCAATAGGATCGGGCAGCAGATAACGCGGGTCGGGATGAATTTCCAATTTCACCCAGTTTGTTTCCAGTGCTTCGCGAGCAAGTTGAGCCGCAAGTACTGCTTCTTCAGCTGTTCGTGCTCCCGAAGTATTGGGAAGCAAATGGATTGCCGCCAGATCGAGCGCACTGATGAGACTGTCGTCTGAGTCGGTCTGGTCGATTCGTTTGAGGGCGACGGTGACCAATTGGGAAGCCGAAGCCACAATGGCAGCGCTCATTTCTGTGAGATTACCGAATTTGCCCGTACCGAGAAATAATCTGGATTCAAATACGCGATCGGCTATATGTAGGTTGCTCATAGTAAAATTTTATTGATGGATGAAACAATGTTTGGAGTCTTGGTTACGATTCCCGAGAGTGCTACACCGTAGACGCCAATTTCTAATAGATGTTGGATATCTTCAAGTTGGCTTATACCGCCAATTGCAAATATTGGAATAGGGGTTAGGCCTTCTCGGCGGACTTGTTGGATGATGTTTTCATATCCTGCAATCCCCAGTAGGGGACTTAGTTTTTGCTTTGTCGTGGTATAGGTGAATGGCCCGAGCCCGATATAGTCACAACGTTCACTTATTCTTTGTTTTACATCCGCAAAGCTATTGGCTGTACCGCCGATTATTTTTCCTGCACCCAATAGGTGCCGGGCAGCTGTTACACTGCAGTCGTCCAGTCCCAAGTGCACCCCATCAGCGTCTACGGCCGCTGCAAGCGAAGGATGGTCATTGATGATACAGCTGGCACCAAATTCGGTACAAACCTGCCTGATCTCTTCGGCGAGCGCATAAAGATCTTTTTCCTCGGCTTCCTTCCATCGGATCTGTATCCATTTGGCCCCAGCATCCAGCGCTTTCAGCATGTTGTTTTTTTGTTCCCTTAAAGTTTTACCTTGTGAGATATATTGGAGTCTTTCCATAGTTTTTGTTTGCATGCAATAAAATTTTGAATAGGATCCCGATGTTTCCATAAAGTGCCATATAAGGCAATTCCATCTGCACCTTGCTGCATCGGAATAAGACAGTTGTCTTGGTTTATCCCTCCAAGACCGATGAGACGAACAGCAAAGTTGGCACGTGACGGGAGTTGACCGAGTCTTGTATTATGCGTTCCATACCCCACTTTTGAGATGCTCGGAAATAATGGACTGAAAAAAGCATAGGCCCAACGTTCATCAAGGCTATTGAATTGATCAATATCATGCACAGATGTTGAACAGATTGTTGTAGGCCCCAGTTGATTTGCAGATCCATGCAGTCTACTTTTATCGTTCAGGTGGATTCGTGCAATCCCAAGCTCAGCCGATAGATGCGGATGTGAGTGTAAAACCAATCTGTCGCGGTATATAGGAGCTATAGTTTCTATATATCGCGACATTTGTAAGTCTGTAAAATGATACTTACGCAAATGCAGAATATCAAGACCTTCTTTAAACAACGCTGTTATAATCGCCTGTTCAGAACGGATTGTTTCTGCTGCTGTCAATGCAATAATCATGAATAGATCTCTTTTCCTTGTGCGATGAATTCCTGCGATTTTTCCAGCATCCCCTGGGCGGCACTATCCCTGATTTCCTGCGTTATTTTCATCGAGCAAAATTTGGGACCGCACATGGAGCAGAAGTGCGCAACTTTAGCCGCATCTGCCGGCAATGTTTCGTCATGATATTCCCGTGCGGTATCTGGATCAAGGGAAAGGTTGAATTGATCTTCCCATCTGAATTCGAATCTCGCTTTACTCAAGGCATTATCACGATATTGTGCACCAGGGTGTCCTTTGGCTAAATCGGCCGCATGGGCAGCTAGTTTATAGGTGATTACACCATCTTTGACATCTTTTTTATTTGGTAGGCCCAGGTGTTCTTTGGGGGTCACATAGCAAAGCATTGCACAGCCATACCAACCGATCATAGCCGCTCCAATGGCGGATGTGATATGGTCATAGCCTGGAGCAATATCTGTTGTTAAGGGACCTAAGGTATAAAATGGCGCTTCGTCGCAACAGCCCAATTGCTTATCCATATTCTCTTTGATCAATTGCATCGGGACATGGCCCGGCCCTTCGATCATCACCTGAACATCATGTTTCCAGGCGATTTTGGTGAGTTCGCCCAAGGTTTCGAGCTCCGCAAATTGAGCTGCATCGTTTGCATCTGCAATAGCTCCGGGGCGAAGACCGTCGCCAAGTGAAAAAGCCACATCATATTGTTTCATAATTTCGCAGATTTCCTCAAAATGGGTATAGAGAAAATTTTCTTTGTGATGAAAAAGACACCATTTGGCCATGATAGAGCCGCCTCTGGAGACAATTCCAGTAACTCGGGATGCCGTGAGATGGATATAACGAAGCAATACGCCGGCGTGTATGGTAAAGTACGAAACACCCTGTTCGGCCTGTTCAATCAAGGTATCTTTGAATATTTCCCAGGTAAGATCCTCGGCCACCCCCTTTACTTTTTCGAGCGCCTGATAGATCGGTACTGTACCGATTGGGACTGGCGAGTTACGGATAATCCATTCGCGGGTTTCGTGAATATTTTTGCCAGTGGATAGATCCATGATGGTATCAGCCCCCCAACGACAGGCCCATACCGCTTTCTCAACTTCTTCCTCTATGCTTGAACTTACGGCGCTGTTGCCAATATTGGCATTGATTTTAACAAGAAAGTTGCGTCCGATAATCATAGGTTCACTTTCAGGGTGATTAATATTATTGGGTATGATTGCTCTTCCAGCGGCGATTTCTTCACGGACAAATTCGGGCGTAATAGCCTTGTTGGGAGTTCGGGCTCCAAAATTTTGCCCCCGATGCTGATGATCCATTCCAGGGGTACTAGCTTCCAACTGCTCAATACGTTGGTTTTCCCGGATAGCAACATACTCCATTTCCGGGGTAATGATGCCTTGCTTTGCATAATGTAATTGGGTGACATTCTTGCCGGCAGAGGCTACTTTCGGTTTGTGGCTATAGGCAAATCGGAGTTCGTCCAACGTTGGATCAGAAAGTCGTTTTTGTCCATATTCAGAGCTGATGCCAGTCAATTGTATGACGTCCTGACGATCCAAAATCCACTGTTCGCGAAGGCGTGGGAGCCCCTTTCGGATATCGATCTGGACGGTGTCATCCGTGTAGGGGCCAGAAGTATCATAGATTGTTACCGGCGGATTAATTTCGATCTGTCCATTCGTTAATTTGGTTGGGCTCAAGGAGATTTGACGCATAGCGACTTGAATAGGAAATAGTTTTCCGGCTACAAAAATTTTCTTTGCATTTGGAAAGGGGGATTGCGTAATTGTTTCAGCTGTCATTTTTTCTGTATTGTGGTGAATTACTCGGTTGATTTTTTTGAAAGGCTATCCGCCCTGAGATGCGGTGATTAAGATAATCTGATCATAAGGCTTAACTGTCGTCGTAGCCCAGTCCTTTTTGGGGATGACTTGGTTGTTGATGGCTACAGCCACACCCTGGGTTTTGCCAGATAATTCCAAAAGTAACAAGCCTTCAAGTGAAGTAAGTGCGGGATCGAAAAATCGAATTTGATGGTTTATTGTAAGTTCCATTCCTTAATTTTTTTGGTAAAACTTTAGGAATGGCTACACAAAGGCGCAGCAATGCACCTTGTAGACAGCTCACTTTTCCCTACGCCAGTATGATCCGGATCAGGTTCTAAGGGTAAAATCTCAGCCTGCATGAGCAGACACCCCTAAAGTTGCGACTAATATAAGGTTATTTTTATGAAAGTTGCAAGAAATTTATTTTGCTGTCTGAGGTATATCGTGCAGGAAAGGACAGGTCACTATGTGGAAAATATTTGATATATTAGATTTTTAAATCAGCTAAAACAATTTAACAACCACCAAGAATAGTACCTTTTGATGCGTAGGATTTTATTAACAATACTGTTGTGTATAGCGAACAACACTTATGCCCAACCTAAAAGCAACTGCATCGCCGTACAGTTGACATGCGAACATCTGGTCAATCCATTGGGTATCGACGCAACCCAGCCGAGACTTAGCTGGCGCCTTGAGGACCAACGTAAAGGTGCGGTACAACAGGCTTATCAGATCCTTTTAGGGCAAGATTCGCTGGCACTACTGAAAGAGACGAAAAATAGCTGGGATAGTGGCAAACAGCTCAGCTCGTCCATGTCAGTGCCCTATAACGGCGTACAGTTAAAGCCACAGACCACGTATTTCTGGAAGGTTAAGGTCTGGGATAAGGATGGTATATCAACAAGTTCTAAAATAGCATCGTTCGAAACTGGAATGATGGGAATGGACCTTTGGAAAGGAAAATGGATTAGCGACAATAAGGATATTCATGCGCGAGAAGCGCCTTATTTTAGAACAGAATTTAAGATAAATAAGCCGATAAAGTCTGCGCGCGCGTATATTGCCACCGCAGGGCTATATGAGCTTTCCATGAATGGTCAACGCGTAGGAGACCATCGCCTGGATCCAATGTATACTCGATTCGACCGGCGTACATTATATGTCGTGACGGACGTAACCCAGCAGCTTCAACAAGGAGAGAACGCTATTGGCGTTGTTTTGGGGAATGGCTGGTATAATCACCAACCACTAGCGGTTTGGAACTTTGATAAAGCACCGTGGCGGGCCCGACCAACATTCTGTTTAGAGCTGAAAATCGTTTATACAGATGGTACAGTAGAAACTATTGTTTCAGATAAGCAGTGGAAAACAGCTTCGGGACCAATTACTTATAATAATATTTACACTGGTGAGCATTATGATGCAAGACTGGAAATACCCAACTGGGACAAACCTAAATATGATGATTCAACTTGGCAGGCTGTTCAGTATAGAAATGCGCCATCTGCACATATCGTTTCCCAACAGATGGTACCGATTCGGCTCGTGAAATCCTATAAGCCCAAATCAGTGACAAAGATAGACCAACGTACTTATGTTTTCGATATGGGTCAGAATATGGCTGGGATTACAAAAGTTAAAGTCAAAGGAGCTGCAGGTACTATACTACGTATCAAGCATGGTGAACGATTGTCGGCAGATGGGCGTCTTGACCTGTCCAATATTGATGTTTATTATCGGGGCGATAAGGAAAAGGAGCCCTTTCAAACGGACATTCTTACCTTAAGCGGTCGTAATGATGAGTTTATGGCAAAGTTCGGTTACAAAGGATTTCGTTACGTCGAAATTAGCGGTAGTGCGGCAATTGCATTGGATAGTTCGGCTGTGACCGCTTATTTTATGCATAGTGATGTGCCCGCCATTGGACAGCTCAAGACGTCATCAGCGTTGGCCAACAAACTATGGGAAGCAACCAACAATGCCTACTTGTCCAATTTGATGGGCTATCCGACAGACTGTCCGCAGCGCGAAAAGAACGGTTGGACAGGGGATGGGCACCTTGCGATTGAAACAGCTTTGTACAATTTTGACGGGATAACAATTTATGAAAAATGGATGGCGGATCATCGTGATGAGCAACAGGAGAACGGTGTCTTACCTGATATTATTCCAACTGGGGGATGGGGTTATGGTACAGCGAATGGTTTGGATTGGACAAGTACCATTGCCATCATTCCCTGGCAGATCTATCAGTTTTATGGAGACCCACGTGCATTAGAAGAATGCTATCTTAATATCAAACGCTATGTCGATTATGTCGACGGAATCAGCCCATCTGGGTTGACCACTTTTGGGCGTGGAGACTGGGTGCCAGTGAAGTCACAGTCGAATCTGGAGTTGACCTCCTCGATTTATTTTTATGTGGATGCGACCATCTTGGCTGCTACGGCTAAATTGTTTGGTCACACAGCAGATCAACAAAAATATGAACTGCTGAGCAGAAAAATTAAGACGGCCATCAACGCTAAATTTTTAGATGCTTCCAAGGGTATTTATAGCAATGGAACACAGACTGAACTGAGTGTTCCACTCTATTGGGGTGTGGTACCTGACGAAATGAAAGCCCGGGTTGCAGCCAACCTGAATAAGAAAGTGGAAGAGACCAACTTTCACTTAGATGTAGGGGTATTGGGTGCAAAAGCATTATTGAATGCGTTAAAAGATAACGGTTATGCAACGACAGCCTATAAGGTTGCGGTACAAGATACCTACCCGTCTTGGGGATGGTGGATTGTAAATGGCGCGACAACATTGTTGGAGAATTGGGATTTAAAAGCAATCCGTGATATTTCAGACAACCACATGATGTTTGGCGAAATCGGTGGTTGGTTTTTTAAATCTATCGGTGGGATTCTGCCGGATCCTAAACAACCTGGATTTAAACATGTGCTCTTAAAACCCATCTTCCCCCAAGAACTGAAAGAATCTTCTATTTCTTATGATTCACCCTACGGTAAAATTGTTTCCGAATGGAAGTTAAAGGATAAAAAGATTGTTTATAATATCCAAATACCCGCAAATGCCACGGCGACATTTTATCCACCGGATAATGTTAGCAGCAGCAATGTCGTCCAATTGGAGGCGGGTAAACACAGGCTGGAGCTGGAACTCAAGTAATCATAGGCTCCGACCTGTCGTTTCGTTGCCCCGACTGTTGGATTATGCTCTTATCATGTTATGTATTAGAGTGCTGTCGCGAGTTTGCCCAGCTGTTTTAATTTTAAAGCGAGTTCATTGCTCCAGGGCAAACCAATACAGAGACGCATGCAATGGTGAAATTGATCCTGCAAGGTGAAAATCCGCCCCGGTGAAATGCTAATCTGTAGTTTAAGCGCATAGTTATATAGCTTGCCTGTATCGATGTGTTTTGGAAACTCGACCCATAGGGCAAGTCCACCCTGTGGACGGCTAATTTTAGTGCCTTCCGGAAAATGGTCCGAAATGATAGCAGCGTAGCGCTGGTAGTTTTCCGTTAATGATCTACGAAGTTTACGCAGGTGGTTTTCATACTTTCCAGTTAATAGAAAATTTCCAACCGCCTCATTGATGATCGCCGTAGATGACAGGGAATGGATCAGTTTTAGTTTGATAATCTGTTCTTTGTATTTTCCAGGAGCAACCCATCCGGCACGGAAGCCTGGAGCCAACGTCTTTGAAACGGATCCACACCAGAGGACATTGCCATCCCGGTCAAAAGATTTGCAACATTTGGGGCGTTGGGTGCCAAAATGGAGGTCGCTGTAGGTGTCATCTTCGATTAGCGGAATTTGGTGTTTTGACAGCAATGCCACAATTTCCCGCTTGTGCTCATCCGGCATGCAATAACCCAAAGGGGTGCTAAAATTGGGTACCAGTAAACAGACTTTAATTTGGGGCAACAGATTTTTGAGGGCTTCAATGTCTATTCCTATGATGGGGTCCGTAGCTATTTCCAGCACTTTAAGCCCTAGACTGACGGCAAGTTGGAGGATACCCGGATAGCAGGGGCTTTCCAGAGCCAGTGTATCTCCAGGTTTGGTTAAGGCCATCAGACACAAAACTAAAGCATTCATACAGCCGTTGGTGGTAACGACATCATCTTCATTTAGATTTCCACCCCAGGCCAATGAACGTACGGCCACCATACGACGTAATTTTATATTGCCTTGCAAGGGTTCATATGCTGTGCCACCATCGCTGAGCTCCCGTGTAGCGAGGACGATTTCTTTTTTTAATTTTGCGGTAGGTAGGAGACTTCCGGAAGGAACACCGATTGAAAATAAGGTTAAATCACGACGACCCATGGTTGAATACACCTTATTCATCAATTGATCCGGTTCTCGGTTGTTGGCGATTGGAATAGGTTGACTGGCTGCCGCCAACGGAAGTTGCAAATAGTTTGGAGGACTAACGAAGTAGCCGGATTGGGGCTTGGACCGTATAAGAGAACGGCCTTCCAACGCTAGAAATACCCTTTTTGCGGTATTTATACTGATACCGTGTTCAGCGCTTAGGTTCCTCACTGAAGGTAGTTTTTCGCCAGCTTTTAAGACGCCTGATTTAATCTTATTGGCAATATTGTCTGCTATTTCATGATACAAATAATCTTTTTTCATCAAATAAGGATTGGTGTTCGTCTTCAAAGGTAGCTGTGTCCATTGAATTATCAAAAACTGTGACTGTGCTTAGTTCTTGTAATGGACGAACTTTGTGTAAAAGATTTAAACATGGCGGAATTAAGTATAAGTAAATTACAGGAAAATACAACAAGCGGTTGGTTAAACGGTTTTATTGGTGTGGTATTATTTAGTGGTTCGTTGCCGGCAACACGCATGGCCGTTTTAGCGTTTGATCCTGTATTCGTTACACTAGCAAGGGCTTCCATTGCAGGCATATTGGCACTGATAACATTGATGGTTTTTAAGGAAAAACGTCCAGAAAGAAAGCAATTGGGTTCGCTATGCATCGTGGCAATAGGATGTGTCGTTGGATTTCCCTTACTGAGCGCTTTGGCTCTGCAGCACATCACGTCCGCGCATTCCATCGTTTTTATCGGTATTTTGCCCGTATCGACAGCCGTATTTGGTATTATACGCGGTGGCGAGCGTCCGAAGCCAATCTTTTGGCTGTTCTCGGCTTTAGGGAGTCTACTGGTGATCGGCTATGCGATGGCACAAGGATTAACAGCCTCACCTTTAGGCGACGTTTTAATGATTTTATCGGTCATTCTCTGTGGTTTGGGCTATGCTGAAGGTGCAAAATTGACCAAG
Source organism: Sphingobacterium multivorum (assembly GCF_039511225.1). Classification (NCBI taxonomy): domain Bacteria; kingdom Pseudomonadati; phylum Bacteroidota; class Sphingobacteriia; order Sphingobacteriales; family Sphingobacteriaceae; genus Sphingobacterium; species Sphingobacterium multivorum. The sequence continues at coordinate 3,536,477 of NZ_CP154261.1, read as the reverse complement.
ACGCTAGGGGGCTGGCAGGTCATTTCCTGGGCCTTGGTTTTGTCGCTGCCGTTGATGTTGCCACTTACCTTTATCTATCTTCCATCTTCTTTTGACACTGTGCCTATCGGGGCCTGGGCCAGTTTAGCCTATGTGTCGATGTTCAGTATGTTTATTGGCTTTGTTTTTTGGTATAAAGGACTTGCCCAAGGTGGCACGGCGACCATTGGGCAGTTACAGTTACTCCAGCCTTTTTTCGGTCTGGCTTTAGCCGCCGGGCTTCTTCATGAACAAGTCGGTGTTGGCATGCTGGCCGTAACAGTTGCTGTTATTCTTTGTGTCGTTGGAACGAAGAGATTTGCCCGATAAATGCATTAGAAAAAAGAGAACTGGATTATAGGCTCTCTCGGAAAGCGATAAATTTATTAACTTTAACTTTTAGGGTATCATTCGAGGCGTATTTGATCGAATGATGTGTATTTATCTTATATTGGCAAAGACAACAGCGTATGATTTTACCGTTTGAACCTTATAATCCGATATGGAAAGCGAATTTTGACAGTATTCAACATGAACTTTTTACGTTGTTGAAACCAATAAGGTCGAGGGTTGATCACATAGGCAGTACGGCCGTTGAGGGATTGTCTGCCAAACCAATCATTGATATATTGATCGGTTTAGAGGAAGAAAACGATCTTGATCGCATTCCGTTCCTGTTGCGGGACAAGTGCTATGTATATTATGAAAAATACAATGAGGATATGCCTTACAGACGTTTTTTTATCGCCCTGATTGATCGTCCTGAAGTATTAGGATTACCAGAGCAAATCGCACCTGGCGATGAAATTCCAGCACGATTGCATGACCATTCGTTACGAGTAGCACATATCCATAGCATACCCTTGCAATCAAAACACTGGTTGCGCCATATAGCCTTTCGCGATTACCTGCGTGCGCACGACAATGTAAGAGATCGCTATCAGGCACTCAAAGAAAAATTGGTACTGCAGCAATGGAAAGATGGTAACGATTATAATGATGCGAAAGATGAGTTTTTGAAAGAGCATGAAGCAAAAGCTGTGGAATGGTACAATAGTGGAATGGTACAATAAAGGTTGCGGAACAATAGAATCGTATTATAATGAGAACCTTGGACAAAGCAGCGTGGATGCATCGGATTAAATTGGTAAGAAATTAAGGTTATACTAGCTAGATTTAGGTATGAATACATTATTGGAAGAATTTGAGCATATTATTCAGAAGTTTTCTTCGCAAATTTTGGAAATAAATGAAAACGATTTTAATCGCAAATTAGAACCAGATAAATGGAGCAAAAAAGAGATTCTGGGTCATCTAGTCGATAGCGCTTTTGTTAATTACCAACGGTTTATAAGAGCTCAATTTGAAGAAAATCCAAAAATATACTATGATCAGGTAGCCTATTGTGCATCTGCAGGTTACCAACATGCTGAGACCGAGAAATTATGCAATCTATGGCGATCGGTAAACGAACAATTGTTGTTTTTGTTTAAGCAGGTAATTGCGAACAAATTGATTCAAAGGACTTGTAATGACCATAGCCTCGAATTTTTAATGCTTGACTATGTGGTGCATTTGAAGCATCACAGAAATCAGATTTTGTCCGAATGAAAAAATTTAGGAAAGGATAGCATGAGAGCTCTTTGTTCAGGCATCAATAAATTTAATAGTCCATAAAAAATAAGGGATGGAGATACGAAAATTGAAAGCGGGAGATAGTGCTGACTTATTAAATGCAATTAATGGAGCTTTTGCCGACTATATTGTACCATTTCAGTTAGACGCATTGCAATTGGAGTCGAAGATCCGAGGCGAGGATATTTTAATGGACTTGTCAGTTGGTGTTTTTGACGGAATAAAACTGGTAGCTTTTATCATGCATGGCATGCGAGAAATTGAGGGTAGTAAAGTGATCTACAATGCTGGTACAGGTGTTTTGCCCGCCTATCGGAACAGCGGATTAGTCGGTGAAATGTACAGATTTATGCAGCCATCCTTCAGAGAGTATCGCGTGAAAAAATTACTATTGGAAGTGATAGAAAGTAATCGACGTGCTATTCGGGTATATGAAAAAAATGGTTTTGTTAAAGGCCGTAGATTACTGTGCTTTGGAGGAGAACTTCATGTAAAGATGGGTGCTTTATCTGGCGGAACACAGCCTATCCGTATACAGTCTATCCATGACTTTTCTTGGGATATTTTGCAGTCTTTTTGGGATGTTGAACCCAGCTGGCAAAATAGAAGTGAGCGTAGTAAATTAATTCAGCTTAAAGGGTTGGGGGCATTTATTGGCTCCGATTTGGTGGGATATATCTTGTTCAATTCGTCCAATAGGCGGATCTACCAAATTGCTGTAGCACAGCAGTATAGGCGGAAAGGTATTGCAACACAGCTTTTATCCGAGCTGAAAGTGTTTGTGTCCAGCGCAAAGGTACAAATTACTAACGTTGATGAAAAAGCCAAAAACTTGCAACTATTTCTACAAAGACAAGGCTTAGTCAACACAATCAACCAGATTGAAATGGTCAAGATGATTTTCTGATAATATCAATTAAAAATTAAAGTATTTCATTTACGATCAATAATAGTGAAAACAAATGTTGTTGTAAAAGTGTTGTTTAACAAAAGGTTAGATAGGATGTGCTATTAAACTGTCCATTATAATTCTATTTACTGCTGTAATTTTACCATCCCTCGGAAAAGACGCTCTTCAACAATTTAAACGACACTAATTTTTAAAACATATGAAATCGAAGTCATTTTTAATCGCAATTGTCTCAAGCTTATTGTTGTTGGCTTGTAGCACTTCAACAAGGATAACAGATATCTATAAAAATAGAGACCTTACTCCCAAACAATACCAAACAATATTCATTATTGCAATGACAAACCACGCTAAAGCAAAGGAGGTCATTGAATCCAATTTGGCAGAAGCAGCTTCCATGCATGGCTACAAGGCTATTAAAAGCAGCGACGTTTTTAAACGGACGTTTACCAAAGATGAAAGTCAAAACAAAGATTTAGTGATGAAAGCAGTACAAAGTTTGAATGCAGATGCCATTTTCACTGTTACCCTGATCGACAAAGCCAGCGAGACCCGATATGTACCGGGAAATGGGCCTTATATGCCTTATCCGAGATTTGGTTGGTATGGTAATTTTTGGAGCTATTACTCCCATTGGTACCCCATTGCATACGATCCTGGTTATTACACGACGGATAAAATGTACTATCTGGAAAGCAATCTATATGATGTTAGCTCCGAACAACTGCTTTGGAGTGTACAGTCTGAAACGATCAACCCTTCCAGCTTAGCAGATTTTTCTAAAAGTTATACAAAGGCGCTCGTAAAAGCATTGGAAAAGGATATTGCTGCTAAATAGCCATTGATAAAAAGTATGCTTTAAAAGCTAGCTTCAATTTAAATAATGTATTTGTGTAAAAATATTCTTTATAACACCGATTCAGTACCTCGTAAAGGTGTTTTATGGTGTAATAATAAACTAAATTGCATTAATATTGTTATATTGGCAAGCAATAAAGTTAGCTCAAATCAGATGAGGTACAAATTATATAGAGAACAGCAATTGACCTGCGATATGGATACCGCATGGGCATTTTTTTCCTCACCCATGAATCTTTCAGAAATTACTCCAAAAGATATGGGTTTTGTAGTCACCTCAGACTGTGATCAACAAGAAATTTTTGAAGGAATGATCATCGATTATTTGGTATCTCCGATTCTTCGGTTTCCGCTGAAGTGGAAGACCCAAATAACGCAGGTGGAAAAGAATAAAAGTTTTACTGATTTCCAACTAAAAGGACCTTATGCCTATTGGAATCATTTTCATGAATTTATTCCAAATGAAAATGGGGTGCTCATGAAAGACAGGGTTGATTATGAATTGCCTTTGGGGATTCTAGGCACAATTGCGCATGGAATTTTTGTTAAAAGGAAGTTGGAGCGAATCTTTGATTACCGTTATCAGGTTTTAGAAAAATTATTTAATCAAACTCAGAATTAGTGGTAACGAATCTATTGCAGTTCACGTGACCGAAAAGAAAGAAGTAGTCTACAATGAAGAAATTTTATCAAATAAGCAATGGAGTTGCTTTGGTCATCACGGTGATCATTAATTACCTATCCAATACGGGGATTTTTAATGGGGAGACCATGGCAACAATTTCTGCTAAATATCAAAATCTATTTACACCTGCGGGATATGCCTTTTCCATATGGGGTCTCATTTATTTGGGGTTGTTTGGATTTGTAATTTATTTTGGTCCTTTTGTCAGACAGACAAATGAAAAAGATAAAGTAGTTTTAAAAGTCGGATGGTGGTTCTTGATTTCTTCTCTAGCAAATAGTCTATGGGTCATTACCTGGTTGTATGACTATACCTTTTTAACTATTTTATTGATGGTCTTACTTTTTGTGTCGCTATTAACGATAATTTACCATACACAAACTATTGCGTTTCATGCTGCACGCAGCAAGCGTATATTTCTTAAGATCCCTTTTCAACTTTATGCAGGGTGGATTTCTGTCGCTTTGATAGCCAATATTGCAGCCTATCTGACGAAGATAGGCTGGGGCGGCTTTGGATTATCAGCTACCATGTGGGCTATTATCATGTTTGCAATTGCATTAATCCTTCACTTATTGATGATCTGGCAACGTCATTTGCCGGTATTTGGACTTGTCGCCGTATGGGCTTTCATAGCCATTGCAGCTGCTAATAAATTGGTTAATAGCACTGTATATGCAGCGGCTATAATGGCAGCCATTATTGTTTTGCTAAATGTAATTGTGTACTATATTCAATATCGTAAGCGACAGCCTTTCTAGTGCTTACCTAATAAAGTACATGATTCTGTTGGCAATCGAATTTTAAGCTTTCCATAGTAATGCAGCGAAGCCAACTATTATTTTATTGCTGATTTTGCAATCAATAGCTTTTGAAATTCTTTTCCGATAAATGGATTGATGACGTGCTGAAATCCTTTTTGCAATGTAAAGACAGTGATAGTCGCATCAGACTCCGGCGAATAGATCACATCTGTTCCCCACCAACCCCCATGATAGTAGGCGTTGAATCCCATGTCAAAATGATAAATTCCCAAACAATATTTAGATTTATCTGACGAAAGAACATAGGTATGCATCGCTTCTAGAAGCTTTTTATCCTGAATGATTTTCCCGTCAAATAGATATTGGAAAAACAGGGAAGTCTCTTTGGCTGTTGCTGCGATTCCGCCGCCTCCGTACAGATCCCAGGAAGGATCAATAGCATAAGAGTCCCAGTTGTATTTGTTAGCGTATTGATGGGCGAGTGGCAAGGTGCTTTCAGGATAATGCTCTAAGTTTATAAACCATGTCTTTGTAAGATTTAATTCTTTGTATTTCAGTAAATTTCGAATAGCTGTATAAAATGGCAGATGCGTTTTTTGCTCAATAATCTCGGTGAGGAGCAAATAATTAATATCAGCGTAACTAAATATTTCACCGACAGGCTGAGGGCTCCCGATATCGATGGATCTTCTGATCTGCTCGTCTTTTTTCCATTTATATTTAGGATGCTGATTGACGAATTCAAAATAAGCTTCATCTACATAATCTTGAATTCCCGAAGTATGTGACAGCAAGTTCTTTATAGTAATTCCCGCTAGATTATAGCCATCGCTTTCAAATAGGTGACGTGTTTTTTTTGATAATAAATTGGCAATCGGTTGATCAATAGAAAATTCACCTTTTTCTACCAATCTTAGCATTGCTGCAGCAACATAAGGTTTTGTGTTGCTAGCAATCAAAACAGGCTGTTGGTCTTCCAGCGCTTGGTTCGTGCTGGTATCTGCTACTCCTCTTGCATAACTCCAGGAAATATTGTGTTTCGGTGCTTCTACATGAACAATAATCCCGATTGCATCCTTATTTTTATCATAAATAGAATCTACTTTATGCTTAAAAACTGGCTGTAATTGAGCCCATCCGATTAATGGAATAAACATTGTGTTTAATAACACGATTTTTTTCATATGTTCTTTTCTAAACGTGTATCTCAGATCCAGAAACTTTCTGAGCATTGCTAAGTATATTTCTTTACTACTACACTAACAGACGCCACTGCACCTGCGAAAGCATTGATCCTACAGCAGGGGTAACGGATTTTGCTTCCTGTTGCGCTTGTGAAAATAAGAATTAAAATAATAATCTTGATGGTGAAAAATGTAAAATAGTACATCAGTTTTATTTCTTGTCGTATGCAAAGTCTTTTCAATATATAAAATGTTAGATTTATGGTGTAAAAGAAGCTTATCGTAAGGATATGAGAAAAGTAATTGCAGCATTCAATATGACCCTTGACGGGTTTTGTGATCATACAGCAGGCATTCCCGATGAGGAAATACATCTTCATTATACGCATCTATTAAATAACGCTGATGTCATTTTGTATGGTAGGATTACCTATCAGCTTATGGAATATTGGCGGCCTTTTGTGAAAAGTCCCTCAGGTGAAAAATCAATGGATGACTTTGCATTGGCTATCGATAAAATTCCAAAAGTTGTTTTTTCAAATAGCCTGAAAAATATAGACTGGGCAAGTGCAAAATTGGCCGATGGTATACTTAAAGATGAATTATTGAAATTGAAACAGCAATCCGGTAGGGATATTTTGGTTGGGAGTCGAAGTTTAATTGTACAGTTGTTGAATCTCAATTTGATCGACGAATTTCAACTGTGCATTTATCCAGTTGTTGTAGGACAGGGGCTTTCACTTTTTGAAAATATAATCGATAGAAAAGTTTTTAAATTGTTAAAAACAAAGCCTTTTTCTGGCGGATCAGTCCTCTTGTACTATCAATACAGTCCAACACCTACTTCCCTATAAACTATTCCATCGGGAAATATCGGCAACACAGCGGGAAATCCAGATACCTGCAGCTCCTCTGATGAAATTTACATTTGTAATGTAATTTAAAAAGAATTCATTATGAAATATAAACATTCAATTTTGTGGGCTATAGCAGCATTCCCCTCGCTAATTACCGCTTGCAAAAAAAATGATGCTATGCCATCGATGTCGGAGACGACCATCACGATAGAAAATGTATTGGATTCGAAACCATTGGTCGAGTCTGGTCGTTTTAAAAACAATGGTGCTTCGCCAGTGATTATGCCTGGTGAAGCAATTTCCATTAAGTTTTCTGCAGCCAAAGGACAAGCGCTTAGCTTTGCAACGATGTATGGTTGGTCGAATGACTTGTTTTTTGCCCCCGAAAATCCTGGCATAAAGCTGTATCAGGACAATGGAACTCCGGTTGAGGGCGATGTTTCGGTACAGATCAAATTATGGGATAATGGTACTCGTATCAATCAGAAACCAGGCGCAGCTGTAATGCACCCGGGAACCACAGAAACTGCTCCAAAAGCTATTAGCGAAGTAAATGGAACCGATGCACAGGGCAATACTTATGCTGCAGCTTCTACCTTAATGAAGGCAACACTTCATTATGAAGGGGATTCCAATTTTACACTTATAATCACGAATACCTCTGGCGATACGAGCAATCCGACTCCCTTCAGTCCCGGAGTTTGGGCGATTTCATATATCGCAGGAGGCAAGCTGATAAATTCTAATCCATTATTTGAGGCAGGAAAACCAAGTGCAAATGGAATGACAAATATTGCGGAAATGGGAGACAATAGCGTTTTAGGAAATTATATCAATACACAAACAGGTATTTTTACACCATTATCTCCGGTTTTGGTGGTGTTGTATAAAGGCATCGAAAACCCGATATATAAAACCGGTGAAAATGACCGTGGAAAAGGACTGAAAGATTTAGCGCAAAAAGGTGATGCATCAGGCCTGGCGACTTATCTTAAAACACTCGCAGGTGTAAAAGCTGTTTATATCCTTCCGGCGGCTAGCTCAACTGTATTACTTCCTAAAATCGGAGCGCAGGCGGGAAGTAGCGTTTCGCAGCAGTTAAGTGTAGCAAGTGGAGACCGAATTGCCATTGCAAGCATGTACGGGCTTTCCAACGATTGGTTCTTTGCCACAAAAGGTAATGGAATTGATGCAACAGTAAAAGGAGATGTATCCTATTCAATCGGATTGTTTGACAATGGGACAGCGATTAATCAGTTTCCCGGAGCCGGCAATGAGCAAGCAGGATTAGGCGGCACTCCTGCGACAGAACGTAAACCTGTTATAGAAGTGCCTAATCCAAATGGGTTCACCACACTGCCATCAATTTCCAGCATGATTAAAGTAACAATCAACTAATTTTTGAGTCCGGTTATACGTACGAAAATCTCATGGATATTATTGTCCTTACTGGAGACAGGACAATCAGCAACCTATTACATGCAGGGCTAAAGTATCGATTGAGTTTCCATGGACAAAAAGTATAGATTCAGTTTAATAAGTAGTAAATGTGTTGTAAAATGAAAAATTATATAAAAACAAAATTAGCTGCGTTTATTGCGTTGCTGTTATTCACGACGTGCATCGCAGGCATAGCCAATGCGCAAGAGCCGTCTCGCATGAGTAAAGCTGACGGCGTGATACATAAAATCGAAATGAAGCAATCCCCTTATCATATTCCGCAAAATCCGGAAGACATCAGCCCGCTATTGTGTGGAGAAAAAATACCGATGGCCGTATTGTTTGACGTTTCCGGTAAAGGATTTGATCTCAATAGGGCGATTTCCCAAAAACCGACCATTTTGGTTTTCTACCGCGGTGGCTGGTGTCCTTATTGTATCAGACAACTTTCGGGCTTACAAGAGGCCTTTTTAGGATTGGAAGAAATGGGGTATCAGTTGATTGCCATAAGCACAGACGAATCTGAAGGACTAATGGAAGCTGCAGCAAAAGAAAAATTAAGCTATACACTTTTATCGGATTCAGATCTTGCGCTGTCGAAACAAATGGGGATTGCATATAAAGCTCCAAAAGACTATTGGGAGATGCTTCCGAAAACAACTGGAGGTAAGGACAGCGAGTTATTGCTTCCAGTGCCATCAGTTTTTATAGTCGATCAAATGGGAACCATACACTTCGAATTTATCAATCCCAATTTTAAACAGAGATTGTCCTCCAATCTGCTGCTTGCAGCTGCAAGCAGCATTAAAGAAGACCTTTAAATTTCTAGTTTTTGGATAGTAGACTCTTAAGAAAATGATTAAATTTATGCGAATTGAAATGCTGTAAGTAAACGACAACATGATTAGGGAGTATAATGATAACGTGACCGCAGCACGGTTTGTGATGCATAGTGACAACAACCAGTTTTCAGGTAGGGGACTTCGTAGTGCGGGTTCTCTGCCTATCAACACATTTATCTACAACAAGGGCGGCGAACAGAAAGTGACGATCGATGAGATTAGCTATACGATGCCATCAAGGTGTATACTTCCTTTGGTTTCCAATCAGCATTTTGTATTTGAGCAGCCCGATGCGCTGACTGCCTGGCAGTTTAATAGGGAGTTCTATTGTATCGTTGACCACGATGCTGAGGTCGGTTGTGTTGGTTTTCTGTTCTATGGTATTCGACATCCAATGTTCATTGTATTAAATGATACTGCTGTCGAAGAAATGTCTCATCTGGAGAATGTGTTTTCCAATGAGATGATGGTAAAAGATAATTTTCAGGGTGAAATGCTGCGCACCCTTCTTAAGAGAGTTATTATCAATACCACAAGAGAGGAACATGAAGTCAGGTTCTATGCCGCTGCACTCAACAAATCACCAAAAACACTGAGCAATGTATTTGGTCTGTTGAAACAGTCAGCGCCATCTGTTCTTATCCGTAACCGAATAATTCTTGAGGCTAAAAGGTACCTCCATTATACCGAGAAGTCAGCGAAGGAAATAGCCTACGAACTTGGTTTTGAAAGTCCTGCCCATTTTAGCCGGTTTTTCAAAAAGTATTCTGGAACAAATGTTTCAGCTTTTAAGAACCTTTGATCATAATTCAAGGCACGGGTTGCCGTTTAGAGAAAGACTGTATTGTATGGGAATTTGATTTATACCTTTCAATGAATATGCGATTAAGGTTTCCTTATGAAAAATAAGTGAATTTGCTCTTAAAATAAAACGTATGCCATTGGTAAACTGGCGCTAGAAAATTGAAGCCCAATATAACAAATTATTAATACTCTGTAAATGAATTTATTAAAACGGTATTTTGTGTTGATAGGGATGATCATTGCATTGATTTTTATGTACATTGCAATTTCGGTTTATCCGGGTGGAACGTACCAGAATGAATCATCGATTGGATTTGATTGGTCAAAGAATTTTTTTAGTAACTTATTTGGAGAAAAAGCATTAAATGGAGCCGAAAACACCGCTAAATACTGGGCATTTATAGGTATGTTTTTCTATTCCATAAGCTGTGCTGTATTTTTTGTTCATATATCAAAAAAAATTCCTAATACAACAGCGTCAAATTTCATAAAGTATGTTGGAGTACTTACTATGCCCTTTACATTTTTTATAATTACATCCTTTCATGATTTGATGTTGGCTATTTCAACTAATCTGTTTTATTCATGTGTGGTATGTATTACCGTATACGTGCTCAAATCTAAACTCACTTTTTTTAAATATTATTGCATATTATGTTTATTCATCTTTTATTATGCAACCTATTTGTATGTTACAGGACAGTGGGATTTGCTATCATTAATACAGAAAATAAATAACGGTAGCACCATGATATTGATTATAGGGCTTGAGTATTTTACGGATCAAACTGATTTTTCCAAAAGAATCGGATGAGCTATCTTTTTCAAGAATTGTTTAAGCATTTCATGTCCTGCAACCAGACTACAAATTTCGCCCGATAATTTTCTTTGTTTTCAACAATTTGGGTACTAACTTATGACCTATAAAAGCATAAAAAATGCAAATCGATTCAATGGTAAAAAACTTCATATGTTTAAACTTTTTATTGACAATATCAGGATTGGATCGGTTTAATATGATGACTTTGTTTTAGCTAGTGATCCTCAAAGTTTATTAATCATAGAAGCTAAAATAGGAGAATACAAATAATCAACAAACAGAAACGGAGCACAAAGAAAATGAAAAAAAGAATCTATAATCTAATAGTAGCTGCCCTAATTTTTGGATTTTTCACGGATTGTCACCAAAAAGAAAATAAAAATTCAAATTTTAATAAAGAAAACAGGTTAACATTTACTGAAAAAGAGAGTACAGTGTATGTTGAGAAGTTTGATGATTTTCTTGTTCATTTCTTTTGTGACTCAATATTTCAAATAAGCAGAATAGATTTTCCACTCAGAGGCATGTTGAAGATTATTCCTTTTTAAAGAAGAAAGGAAATAATTATTATGAGATAACCTATCGGTCAAAGTTGGACGACATTGTTTATTTTTTAGATTTCAATCTGTGTCAGGACATTGGTATCTAACATATTATAGTTTTGAATGGAACTAGATAAATGATCATTTGGGGAAGAGCAAATTAATAAAGCTTCTTTTGACCATCATCAAGGGAGACTTTTTCTCAATATTTATGATAGGATAGATTTCGTTCAATGAGGCTATGTGATTAGATGGGACTGACAACCTATCTTTTCTTGATACTACAATGGTAATTTTCTAACCAAAGGATTAGTTTTTTGCAGATGAATTGCACCCATATTTGAGCTTGCAAACGATAACGGCAATCTCGTTAGTCTTGAAGACTTCAGAGGTAAATATGTTTTGGTGGAGTTTTGGGCAAGTTGGTGCGGGCCATGCCGCAAGGAATTTCCCCTTTTGCAATCTTTATATAGCGAATACAAATCAAAAAACTTTGAGATCCTGGCCGTATCGATCGATGAATCACGTATGGACTGGCTTACAGCGATAAATAATGAAAAGCATTTATGGACTAATGTAAGGGACAAAGGGGGCTTTAGTGGTGAACTTTATCAGATTTTTGGTTTAAAAGGAGTTCCTGACAACTTTCTTTTAGACAAAGAAGGAAAGATTGTAGCACGAAACCTTCGGAGTAGTGAATTAAAAAAAGTATTGGATAAATTGATTTCGGACAATTAGTTATAAGAAGAAGCAAACGTTTATTATTCTAAAATGACATAGATGAGACTGCATTACATTGATTCAGGTTTATTCCATTGCGGGATACAGAAGAAAATTTTATTTATTTTGATCAATAGATGCCATATCATTATATTGTCACTCTGATAGAAGCTGAAAAGCCAGATAGTCATTCAGTTTTAAGTAGTTAGAAATGTTGTAAAGACTGCCAAAAATAAAATATATACAAAGTTGGGAATAAATTACGAACAGTTTGCTGGTAAAAAGTGTCGTGAACTTATGCAAATCCAGGAAATATTTAGAGAACAATTGGGCATGGACGGCTATCAACATTGGTTTTACGATGCTGAACTTGCACTCTTGCGGTTATACAATGACGATAAAGATCAATTGTATTTCAAATATATTCCTATTGGTACTTTTTCACTTATATCAGAAACGTGGATGTGGAGTTGGTGCAATGACCATTGTATCGAGCCTAATAAGGACAGCACATTTGCAGTTAGAGAATTTGGAATCAAAAACGATTACCGAAAATTGACAGATAGAACTTTCCCGGCCGATGAGTTCGATTGTTGGGAATTTGCGGCGATATCTTTTGATCTTTTGGGTGGCATCGGTGTGTATAGGGTTTCCACCGAAAAGCTCCAAAGCTATTTTCTCATTATTGCCGTTTTGGAGGAAGATTCTCGGGAAGTTATCCATTTTAACCAAGCAAAAGTTGAATGCAAAATCCATGGACGATCAAGACCCGCATTCGTTTGTAAGCATCTAAACTTAGAGGATCCCAAAGGCTTTGAAGAGGCTTTTGAAACATATAGAGGGATGGAACTTGGTGACGATGACGATTTTCAAGCTTGGTGTGATAAATGTGAAAAGGTCAGGCTCAGAAATAATGGTTGGAACGAAGATGCTGAGAAATTCGCAAATATCAAACTTATATGTGAAGACTGTTACTTTGAACTGAAAAGCTTTAATTGTCATTGATATTGATGGTTATCACCTCAAGTATAGATGCTTTAAAACCAGCCTTACAAAATTATTAGCTATGTTAGAAAAATTATGGTGGAAAATCTAGAAGAAATAAAGATAGATCTTTTTCAGTTTATAAGGAATAAGTCTAGAATGGATGGTGAACCTATGTGTACCAAAACAATCGTATATGAAATTTAGCAAAGAAAATTGGAGGCCTCATGAATATGAAGAATGGCTCGAATTAAACCTTGATCTGATTGGTAATTTAATTTCTGACAACAAAGTAGTAAAAGCTTTAAACGACGGTGTTCCAGAATCATTTGCTCCGTTTTCAAGTTTTAATAGGAAAGAGAGCTTTATATACTTTCAAACACTAAATGATTATTTCGATAAGAATTTTGAAAATGGTTTAGAATATATTGTATTTGGATCAGACGGAGCTGGGAATCCTTTTTGTATTAATAAATTAAACAACAGCGAAATTGTCCTTTTAGATTTTGAACTGGAGAAGATTGTCTCAACAAACAGAAACATAGATGAGTTTTTGGATTCAATATTGGCCTACAGAATGTTTATTAACGTTGTACAATCAAAATATGGTGCGGAAGCTTTATTTGATAACTTGTACAGGCAAGAGGATATTGAAACACTCAAACAAAAATTCTCAAAAATAAACGCTGATTTGCTATCAAGTTCGGAATTTTGGAAGCAGGAAATTGAAGAATTGATTGTAAATAAAAATGATAGTCCGACAAGTTGAATTTAAGCGTATGAAAATCTGCGATCAACAAATTGTGTTTATAAATACGCGGTAATGAAGGGCATTCACGTAAAGTCAAAGCCTTCGAGTCTGAGCGAGAAATTAAAATTCTATTTCGAAACGTTGCCAAATTATTATTGTAGTAATGTGACAAAAATGAATTATAAAAATTTCCTAGCACTAATTTTCATTGTAGTAAGCGAATTAGCGAATGCACAATTTGCAAAAATCGTTAATAAAGATGGGTATGTTGTTATTTATTGCGGAGATCTCCAGAAGTAGGTAGGATCACACGTAATCACGTTGTTTTTTAAATATTTGTTACTGCTTTTGTCAAACCCGCTAGGAACTAAAGAAATGTACTGCAGATCAGGGTCGGCAGGTCTATATCTACTTTCTGTGTTAAACTGGCTTTTATTCGTACATTGAATCCAGTATAAATTCTTTGCCATATAATAATCCAGGTACCAAAGTTTACTTACTTTGGACTCTGCGTTAAGCTTGAGCGATTGATTATTTTTTAAATGCTCCCTAACTTCTTCAATGCTCAGTAAATTGTTGTTGTCGTCCATCACAAATGTACCATGGGAAGGATCCATCCACAGCCATTTTTTTAGAGTTTCAGCATATACGCTATTGATCACATGGCAATCAGTATCTTTGTCGTCTTTTGGCATGCATGTAACATAGCGTGACTTAAATCCCATAGCGAGGTACATTTCATTTAACGTCATCGCTTTGTGCCGACAGTTGATACCTTTTCCCGTTGCCTTGTGGTAGTTGTAAAAATCAATTGCGTCAAATTCACATAACGCCCAATTGCTGCCGTCATATTTAATGTTATTTGCCACGAAAAACATGATATTACTGATTTTGGAAATTTCGTCGCCATTACCAGCTATCGAGTCCAGGTTGAAAAAATTTTTTACCGCTAATAAATTACGATCGCTCGCTATCTCATAGGTAAATATCGGCAAAGAGTCAATATCCGCTGAAACGTATCCTCCTGATTGCTGCAACAGAGTTAATTTATCGTATTGCTTCAGTTGGACCAATGCTTTTACAAATTTACTTTCCTTACGAATATTATCTAGATCATGATCATTTAAAGCATTACGATAGTCGGTATATCCCCACAAAATTGCCTTTTCAAAACTTGAAACAGCTTGTTTTTTTTGATTGAGTAATGATTGTAAACAAGCAAGGTTGTAGTTTATATTCGCATTAATTTCACTTATCGTAGTTTGATATTCCTGCTTTTCTTTTTCAGATAGCTGTAAGTTGTCCATTTTGGCCGCAATGGCATTTAATACTGTGGCTGCTTTTTGATAATCCTTTGCCGGGTAATAATTATTATATTCCTGTTCTAACTTCTTAAAGTCTGAGAGGAATTTATGCCATGTCGTCGAAGTTGTCTGCGCGATTACACAGGTGGTCAGCAGCATGAAAAGAAGAAGGTTAAATAATAGTTTCATTGGAGGTTTTAGTTAAGTAAATAGTTTTATTGTATCAATGTCAACTGTAATGTTTACGCTTGAAAATCTTTGTCCCACGATTTTATAAAATAGATTTTGCTTTAAGACAGCTATGCCATGTGAAATATTACATCTAGCTGGTGAAATATTATCTAAATACTTTTTAAATAGTTATTACTTAATTCGCCGTGATTGAAGATCGTCTTCAATCCATTCTGACTTTAAAGAAGGATGTGATCTTACGTTTGATTTAGGTGGTTCGTATCTACTTAATTCTCGAGGTGATGAAGTCGGGTTATTTGGCAATTATTCCAAACAGATATCCGATGATAAGGGAACAGAAAGAAGTTTTCTTTCTGACCAGAATTCGGGAATAGGGGGATTCGGATCGTATTAGTAGGTACCGCATAGAATCGGTGTAATGGCACGAGTAATGCAGAATTTCGTGACCGAAAATAGATTTGGTGGGATTGCTTTTCAAACAGGTGTAAATTTCCTGATACCAGCAAGATAACTCAAAGGACGCTCCAAAATGTGTGCGTGATTTTTGACAATAAAAAATTAAGCAAGTGAGCCTAGGTTTTGAAGGAAGGATTTGCGTCTGTTTATTCCAAGGAAATAACCCAGATTATTGGGTTATTTCTGTTGTGGCTTCATGCGAATTCAGGTAAGGAGTTCCTACACCTGTTTCAATATATGATTTTAAGCTTGCTGTAAATTGTCTCCAGCCATCCGAGCAGATCTGATAGCATTCAACATCGGGCTGTAATCCCATATGTGTCAGCTGTAGTTCAGTATCATTATTTTTTTTGATGATTTCCCAAATAATGGTTGTACCGATCCATTCTTTCTTGTTTTCTAGACTCGGAATATCTAACAGTGAGTCCTCTACGTACCATACGGCTTTTGTGTTAGGTTCGAGTTCCTGTACGCGAAATTGTTTAAATACCGATTCTCCAAAATGAATCGTAAATGATTCCCCTTGTTTGTTAGAAATGCCTTCAAACATTTCAGTCCACCATAGTGGAATATCATTGGTCAATGCACCAAATACTTTTTCTACAGGTGAATTCAGAGGTATTGTAATACGGTAATTTTCCATATCGACTGATTTATAATTTTTGTTGTGATAACCAAAATTAAGCTTTAGTATCCAACCCAAGCTTGACATAGGACAAGTATTACCAAATGTATTATAAGCATTTTGGTGGATGATAAATTATAGATGACGCGATAATATGAACTCATTTATATGCTAAGCACACCTTTTTTTCATAACTACTAAACACTAATATATTTTTTGAGTAGTTCAAGAAGGTCCGCTCGCCGTATCGGTTTTGGAGTTTATCTTTAAGATTAAATCTATCTCTATCAGCAATAAGCAGGGGATATTCCTTCCCGCTTTTATCCAACGGTTCAAGAAATTCTTCCTTGCCGGTAAGCTGATAACCCCGTTTGCCTGTTTCAGCATTTAACAGCGTGTTTAAAATATCCTTTATTAAACTGATAGATTCCTTCGTTTTTAGGAGGCTTTGCCTGCTTTCCATCTGCTTATGTATGCTAATATAAGCGGCTATAGAACCTGTAATCAGCAGTATTAAAGAGAGCATTACACCTATCTGAAGATTTCTAATAATTTTTTTGGCATAGGATGGTTGTTTACTGTTAAGATACTAAAAAAGTAAATAATTACCCCAGCTTACCTATTGAATACTTTACATAAGATTGAATACTTTGCATAAGAATCCAAAGGTGGGCAATGTTACTATCGGCGCCAATAGTATATTGCACTGTTAAGTTGTTATTTTCAGATATTTAATTCGATCATTAAACAATTGGAAATGATATTTCAAAACAACAGGACTACCAGGAAATGCACCTGCAGTCTCCACTGATAAAATACTTTCACCTTCATTAAAATCCAAGGGTGTCATTGTCGCCCCGTATTCTTTGTTAGCTTTGTCAATCCAGTTTTGAATTTCAATTTGTCCCTTGTGTTTTTTTCCCTCATCAACTACTTCTGCATCTTCAGTGAAACAATTCGCGTAAGCACCACTGTCAAATTTGTTTTGTGCTTTCAGGAGTTCGGAGATAATGTTTGGTAAATTCATGTTTTTAATTCTTTAGAAGATTATTAAATCGTTGGTACTGTTCCGCCATCAATAACATATTCTGTTCCCGTTAGATAACTGGCTCTCGGTGAAACCAGGAAGCCAACAAGTTCAGCTACCTCTGCAGGCTCTGCAGGTCTACCGAAAGGGATTCCTCCGAGTGCATCAATTACACCCTGCTGGGCTTCTTCTATCGTACTGTTCGAATTTCTTGCAATTTCGCCTAGCCAAGCTTCCGATGCTGTGGTATTGATCCAGCCGGGCGATACCGTCAGCACACGGGCGCCTTTAGGAGTAACTTCGTTCGATAAGCTTTTACTGTAGTTCCTCAATCCTGCTTTTGCCGCTGCGTAAGGTAACGTTGAATCATATAAGGGTAGTTTGCCTTGAATAGAAGCAATGTGAATGATCACACCGTTTTTGCGTTCAATCATCTGCGGTAAAAAGCCTCTGTCTAGACGGATCGGAGCCAAAAGGTTAGCTTGCAGTGTTGATTCCCAATCCTCATCGCTTAGCACAGCAAATCCTCCTGCAGGTGTAGACGATCCACCGAGATTGTTTACTAGGATGTCAAGTCTACCATACTTCGAAAGCACCTCGCTCACCACTTTTTGAGCGCCCTCTACTGTACTCAGGTCGGAAGCAATGAAATGCAGCTTGCTGTTTTCCACTTCTGGGACGTTTCTAGCAGTAATTACAACTGTTGCCCCAGCATGTAATAGTCTTTCCGCAATTGCTCTTCCAGTGCCTTTTGTACCCCCTGTTACCAAAGCAATCTTGTCTGATAATTCGTTGTTGAAATTAAATTGTTCCATTTTTATAAATTGTTTATAGGACAAAATTGAGGTATAAAAGCAGCTTGTGCAAGTACGGAATTACGATTCATATAGGGATAAATTTTTCCCCTATTGTACAAATCGGAACATACCTTTAATTTTGAAATATGTATGAGAGAAAAATAATTCCGAACCTGAACTGCGGTCTCGACTTGATAGGTGAAGTGCTTTATGGCAAATGGAAAATACGCTTGCTCTGGTTTATTGATCAGGGACATAAAAGACCGAGTGAATTGCAGCGTAAGATACCAGACGCCTCTAGACGGGTGCTGAATATCCAACTGAAAGAACTGGAAGATCATGAGCTTGTCATGAAGAAAATTTATCCTGTCGTTCCACCAAAAGTCGAATATTCACTCACAGATTTAGGGATGAGTTTAATCCCTATAATTTCTGCATTGGGACATTGGGGTGATCAAAACGAAGATAGATTGCGAACAATAATTTTAAAAAGAATTTCAGGATAATACCATAGTTGCTCTTATCGGCAATATATTTTAGTTTATCCAGAATTTCTCTTTTATTTTCTTAGCCTTTGCCAGAAGCTTAAGTCGGTAAAACATGAGGTAATCTCGACGTTGACGGTTAAAAAATAGCGTGCTATTTTTTATTACTGAAGGGTAGAGCAATTGACTATTCGACTCGATCTATAAAAAAACAGCCGAATATCGGTTCGGCCGTTACTCGGAAAAAGCTCCCGAACATGGGCATTACTCCAATCTTTTTAATCTGAACAATAACTGTTGAACAGCTTCTTGCGCATCATCAATAATGGATTGTGAGAAGTTTTCCTTAAAGAGTCCTTCTCGTTTGTTTTCAACCTGCTTATAAAAGTCTTCAATGTATTTGATGTAATTGGCCGGTTTTGACGTTTGGGGAATCACGATATCGAGTGTGCCTTCCAATGAAAAAGTGGTTTCCACCAGTCTATCTGTAATATCTATAAGAGACTCAATTGCCTGGTCTAACGAAATATGAGCCTCATAGCTCCCTTTTCCGGTTATCGACCAATGGGTCAGCTTCAATGCGTTCCTGAATGAAATCATTTCACCTAAAAAGTTCGCAATTTCCTGTTTTGAGTTCTGTTGTTTTTTTGCCATGATATTTTACTTTATTTAAGTCACATTTTTGATTATTATAACAACATCCTAGCGGTCAAAGTTTCTAATTTATTAGAAAAACCGCTAGTGATCAAGAAATCAAGGACATCCGGATGTTCGACTGTATAGTTTTGTGTGCCAACAGGGCCTACCCAACGAGGTCGGGCGAAATAAGGGATTGTACTATACTTTTAACTAGCCAATACGTCGTGAATACTGGATGTAATTTCATTTAAATCAAAAGGTTTCGCAATAAATCCGTTTGCGCCAAGTCCTTCGGCAACATCGCGACCATCTACACTGGCGGATAGTACAAGGATAGGTATATTTTTGATTTCGGGTGTATTGCGAATGATTTTAATCAGCTGGTCGCCCGAAAGCACGGGCATCCAAAGATCCAATAATAAAAGATCCGGTTGATATGCTATAAGCTGTTTGGTCAGATTTGTACTGTTTGTTTCGCTTAAGACCTGGTATCCCTCCAAATCCAGGAACAACTCCAGCATCTCGACAATGCCTTGGTCATCGTCGCAGATCATTATTTTTTTACTTTCCATCGCTTTCTGTCCTCATTATTGGTAATGTAAAATTAAAAGTAGAACCTTCTCCAGGTTCACTTTCCACCCACAGGGTTCCGTTATGATGCGTTATAATTTCGTGCGAGACATAAAGTCCAATACCCAATCCCGGAAATTTCTTTTGGGTATGGCCGGCCCGAAAGAAGCGCTCAAATATTTTTTGCTTGTCGACATCTGCTATCCCCATGCCATAGTCTCGTACAGAAACCTTAACAAAATTTGCAACCCGATGGATGGCAACGTCAATTCTATTTGAACCCGGCGAATATTTAATCGCATTGGATAACAGATTATTGATTACCTGAATAATTTGCAATTCATCGCCGCTAACTGTAGCCTCTGTGGAGCCCGAAAGGTTTATTTCGTAACCAGGCGCACCTACAGTCATATTGTCAATGGCTTCCCGAATTGTATGGTCTATGTTAAAAGGCTCCATGTGGAGTTCAATATTTCCAGACTGTATTTTTGAGGTATCTAATAGTTTAGTGATCAATATATTCAGTCGATCTATATAGGCAGATATTTTATCCAATGTACTCACAAATTTACTGTCTGAATGATCTATACTCAGTCGTTGCAGAATCTGTACAAGTCCCTTAATGGTCGTTAGGGGTGTTTTTAGTTCATGACTGGCGACAGACAAAAAATCGTCTTTACGTAGATCCTGTTCTTTTTTCTCGGTGATGTCTTCAATGGCGATCAGTATACGGTCTTTATATTGCCCTTCAAATTCAACGCGATAGGCATTTAATAGCATCACCTTGCGGCCAATATGCGGAAATACATGTTCTACTTCGTAGTCAATTACGGGATTGCTAGTTGGCAAAATATGCGTAAGAAGTTCCTTCAACGAGGAGATATTCCATTGCTTATTGCCCAGATCAAATAATAATTTTCCGACAGTTTCTTCTGAGGAGACGTGAAATGACGTTAAAAAATGTTTATTTGCACTCAGTACGGTATAGTTGCCATCGAGTACTAAAAGACTTTCGCGAACCGTTTCAATCATGCTCGAGAGGAAGCTTTCCTTATCTTGCAATTCTTTGGTCCGTTGCTGTATTTTGATCTCGACATTGTTTTTTTCCTCCCGGAGCTCATGTTCGGCTCTTTTACGCAAGGTAATATCATTTTGAACACCAATAAAGTGCGTGACCTGGCCGGCTTCATTCTTCACAGGCGAAATAAAAAGCTCATTCCAGAAGAGTGTTCCGTCTTTCCGGTAATTACGGATTTCGATCTTACATTCTTCACCATTTTTGATAGAATCCTTTAGGATATTGCGTTCAGGTTGAGAACGATCCTGCGCTTGCAAAAAGCGACAATTGTGACCGATAATTTCATCGTGTGAATAGCCACTGATGTTTTCAAAAGCCTTATTGCAATAGATAATCGGATTATCATCTTGTAAATTATCGGTGATAATAATGCCTGAATAAGCAGAATTTAACGCCTTAAGATATATATTTAAATCATTGATGCCTGACGCACGTTTTCCCATATAGTAATATATTCCAAATATCGTTGTCCAATTTAGTCTATAAAACGAAAACCAAGGTAAAAGAGCCTGTTTTTTTTGAAAAACACGTATAAATCCGCGTCATCAGCTCAGCTCGTATGTGGTGGTTTCAAGCCCTGCCATCAACTCCATAACCATAGACTTCTGTCGATTTTAAGCTTATTGAAGCCTGACTGGTCTTAATGCGAATTCCATAGCGAATCAGTTCGGTGATATTACTTTATTTTTTTCCATTACTTACAAATTTGTTAGTAACATACATTCAGCTGTGCATTCTAGTAAATGTATGTCTTCTATTTAATTTTGCTTGAAATTTTGATAGCGTATGAAAAAAATTCTCGGAATACACGTGATACCGGGAGTGATTTTCTATAAAAATATAAACGATAATAAAGAAATGAATACAATTGAATTGACTCCAGAAATAGTTAAAATAGTTGAAAACCTAAACAAGCTGCATGTGTTTGACGGCATAAATCCATTAGATATAAGCCGCAAAGGTTATGAGACAATGGCCATTCAGCTCAGTGGCAAAAAAGAAGCGGTGAAAATGATAGAGGAATTTAATATTCGTAGCAAGAATCAAGAAATTCCTGTGCGAATATACCGACCCAATGAAATTGTAAATGAAAAATCACCTGCTATCATTTATCTTCATGGCGGTTGGTTTATTTCTGGAAGTTTTGAGACGCACGATGCTATTGTCCGTCAATTGGCCAATGTTACAGGTTCTGCTATTGTTTTTGTCGATTATCGATTGGCGCCAGAGCATCCTTTTCCGGCTGGTTTCGATGATGCTCAATTAGCCACTGAATGGATCCTTAATAATTCGGACTCTTTAAACATCGATAAAAATAGGATCGGAATTATTGGCGACAGTGCCGGGGCAGCTTTAGCCGTAGGAGTTTCGACACGGCTTGGTCGGCAATTGAGGTTTCAGGTGTTGATTTATCCTGCGGCTGATAATCAATTAAATACGCAGTCATGGGACGAATATGAAAATGGTCCGATTATTAATAAAGAGGAAGGAATAAAAGCCTGGAATTGGTACTTAGCTGACCCAAAGGATCAACAGAACCCCATGGCAATTCCGCTATTGATTAAAGACTTCAAAAATACGCCTCCAACGTTGATTTTATTGGCTGAACACGATCCTTTGCGAGATGAGGGAAAACAATTGGCAGAGAATATGAAAACTTCGGAAATTCCAGTCCAAATTATGCATTACAAAAAGATGGTCCATGGCTTTATGCATATGGGAGCTGTTTTAAAAGAGACCAAAGAGGCCCTTTGGGACATCGCAGCATTCACAAAAGAAAACTCACAATAAAACTTCAGCCGATGGTATCATGATCACCGCATGGTTTTCGACGTACAATTATTTTACGGATTACCTCAATAAGGCAAAAGGAACGCATGAGAAAATGGCAAGCTACATGTTGGTTTTTTTGGTATTATCGATGTTTTGTTACTGAAATATAGGAAAAATGCTGAACATGAAGGTGACCGAAACACCTGCAGTTTTCCTTTCCGGAACATTGAAATTTCCAATCTTCCGGAAAGTTAATTAAGGTTTTGCATAAGGTAACCTTTCAATTCGACTTGTGGTATGATAGCTGTCAAGACCGCTAGAGGTTATTGTCCCGGCTTCTTCGATATCGATATAGCCATCGTCTTTTAAATATCTATTCGGCACGAAAGCTGTTTTAATCTGACCAATGACCAATGTCGTACCATTCAGTTCAATTGCTGTTTCTTGAACAAAATTACAGGCGAATTTTATTTTACTTTCCCGGACAAAAGGGACAGGAATTTTTTCCAGGTATTCAGGGGTCAGTCCGACCTTTTCAAATTCGCTTACTCCTTTTGGATATTTGGCGCTACATTGATGTGCCTGTTGTACAAAAACAGGGGAGACATGATTAATCGTATAATATTGCTGCTCCAGAATATTATCCAATGTGCTGCTAAACATTGTGGCTGGCCTAAGTATAATACCACAAAGTGCAGGATCTGCGCCCAAGTGGAATAAACTACTCAAGGTCGCTAAATTTTCACTTCCGTCGCTATTTTTTGTGCCGATCAGTACCAGGCTTTTAAACCCACCCAACGAGTTAATAAAATTAGCTCGGTATCTTCTTTCAAATGCAGCAATCGCGTTTTCATTATAAATCATAGGTTATGAATACTTATTTTTAAGTTTTAGCAATCCGATTAATCATTCCCTTAAATATGAAGCCGTGAAAAGGCCACACGGCATACCAATAGATCCTTCCAGCGATACCTAAGGGCCTAAAGGTCGCCGTCTGTATTAGGATATTATCCTCAATTTTAAATTCTAGCCAAGCTTCACCCGGGAGTTTCATCTCCGCATAAAGCAGTAATCTTTTCGTCTTCCTATCTGCGATTAGTACGCGCCAAAAATCAAGTGCATCACCCGCTGTTAGATCACTTTTGTTTTTTCGCCCCCGCCGCATGCCCACACCGCCGACCAATTGATCCATGAATCCACGGATTTTCCAGAGCCAATTGCCATAATACCAGCCAGAATTTCCGCCAATGGACCAGATTTTGGTCATTGATGCCTCACTATTTTGAAGCGGCGCCTTGCGGATATCCTTAAAACAACCATAACTGGGTACTTCCAGTAGGCTGGTAATTCCTCCGGATAAAATTTTACTGGTCTGTGCGTCTTTCCAGCTAGACACAATAGTGTTGCTTTCAATTTTTTGAAATGCTAATTGTATGGATGTGCGGTAATTGATCAACTTAATACCGAGTTCGTCTGCTAGATTATTTGGTTTACAGATCACTTCGACTTTCATGCTGTCAACCAGGTTTTTCGCCAGATTATAGGAAGTAGAAGTGACAAAATAGAGCCAGTAGGAGGACAGCCTTGGTGTCATCAGCGGGATAATATAGATTTGTCGTCTAAGTTTTCGTTCAGCGGCATATTGCAGCAGCATTTCTTTATAGCTAAGGATGTTTGGCCCGCCAATATCGTAGCTTTTGTTAAATGTATGCGGTTTAGCGATGACACCGATCATAAATTCGATCACATTGCGTATGGCGATCGGTTGACATTTTGTTTGCAACCATTTGGGTGTGATCATAATGGGAAGTTTTTCTACAAGATCCCGTATGATCTCGAACGATGCGCTTCCTGAGCCGACGATGATACCAGCTCGCAGGGTGGTGATTGGAACCCGTCCGCTGGCCAATATACTTTCGACGTTTCGTCTTGAGTCGAGGTGTTTCGACAAATGATCTGAATTAATTATTCCACTTAGATAGATGACCTGTTGTGCGTTGGTATTTTCAATAAAGTTTTTGAAATTAGTAGCGCATTGGGCTTCCATCTGCAGGAAATCACCCGATTGGGTAGCCATAGAATGGATCAGAAAATAAGCGATATCAATTTCAGGTGGAATATTTTTTAGACTTTCTTTCTCTAGAAAGTCAACTTCAATGACTTGAACATGGTCTAATATTTTCGATGTATCAAAACGATTCTTATCTCTCACACAGCAAGTAACTTCATGTCCCTGTTCCAACAACACAGGCAAAAGACGTTTTCCGATATACCCCGTTACGCCGGTTAAAAGTACTCTCATATCCTGAATTGTATAGTGTATTAATTTGTTTTTTGTGTATAAATGTACTAAAAATATATTTGGTTTACTTAATTTAGTGTAAATATATTCTAATTGGTCTAACAGCTAGGCCTACCCAATAGCCCCCGATCCGTTCTCGGATTTTTACATCATTTTCTTTCAGAAAATCGTTATTATGAATAGGCTAAGTTGTCATTTTTACAAAAAGGATCATCGCTTTTGGCACGATTATTTGTTGTAATTCGTTATAAGAAGTATAAAAATCTTAGTCTAATTTTATTCAATTAGTATATTTTTATTGTATTGTCATTACTATATTTTAAAAATTTTAGAAGGTTACATTTATGCAGGGCACAATTGACAGGACAAATGGAGAGGCACCTCGTTCTCAGATATTCCGTTTAACTTATAAAGGACAGGATTACCAATTGGTGCTGTTGAA
Organism: Sphingobacterium multivorum; assembly: GCF_039511225.1. NCBI lineage: Bacteria > Pseudomonadati > Bacteroidota > Sphingobacteriia > Sphingobacteriales > Sphingobacteriaceae > Sphingobacterium > Sphingobacterium multivorum. The sequence goes on along the minus strand of NZ_CP154261.1, from coordinate 3,510,973 downwards.
AAAGACTTTATCAAAGCTCGATACAGAGTTGCCAATTTTGCTTGACGGAATAGATCAAAAATTAGTAAAAAGAGGAGAGTACTGGTTTTTTGAGAATAAACATTCGGATCAGCACTTTGCGACAGAAATTTGGCGTAATTTATCACTTCGATATCGTCTTTAATCTTTACGAGAGGACTGATTATTGTTTTACTAACAGTTCACGTACTTTTTTATGTTCTTGTCCCTATTTAAAGTTTTCGAGGTTATTTCTCTGCAGAGCATACCCGGAATGTTTGTATTGCTTTATACATTGTGACAAAAATTTCATCTGTGGATTTGATTAAACTATTTTAGGTTGCCCATTGTTCTCAAAATAACTGCACATAAACAGTACAAAAAGGTTGAACACGTAAAAAGCATAATATGAATGGATTTAATAAAAATATGTTGGGCGGATTGATCGGTGCGCTCGTACTCAATGTAGTCCATAGCGTTGCCAAGAGATTTGATTCCAAAGCACCCGCAGTAGATAAAGTAGGTGAAGAAGCGATGCAGAAAACAGTTCGCTTTGCTGGATTTAAACCACCAAAAGGAAATGCGTTAGTGGCGGCAACCTTTGGAGCAGATGTAGCTTCCAATACCATGTTGTATACTCTTATCGGCTACGGTGGGCAGAAAAATATGCTACTCAAAGGAGCACTGCTTGGAACAGTGGTTGGTCTAGCTACACTGACCATTCCGGAACAAGCCGGTCTGGATGCCACGCCATTAAAAAAGACTGACCATACCAAGTTAATGACTGTTGCCTGGTATGTGATCGGAGGAATCGCCGCTGGTCTGGCTATGAAAGCTATGAGGAAGAGTTAGGAAATATCGGTGTTTCATATTTTGAAATAATGAAAAAGGTTGGAAACCATTAAATATGTGTCGATCGGAAAAAAGCGATTATCGCTTGAAGAGCCGACAAGCCGGAGTCATGTCGCCTAAATCCTTAATTAAGAAGAGATTCGTAACAGAAGGTAATCGCTTCGCCAGCTGCAGCCTTTTATCCTAAGAGCTATGGTGCTGTCAACAAACATAGATTTTCCATCACAATCGTCCAGTACTTTTTAGTTACTTCACGCTGACCGTCATTTTTTAAATTATCAACATGAACTGAAATTGTGGTTTTATCCTTATTTTTAGAGGGAATAAATCTGACCTGTAAATGCGCACTTTCTTCGAAATCTTTATGCTTCCATTTAGTTCGGATATGCGAGTATTCTTTAAAAGTCGAAAAGTTCTGATCAACTCCCTTAGCCCAGCAGCCTAATCCCTTGTCTGAGAAAAAGGCTTCCCAAAGTGTTTCCACATTCTCTGGCACAGTCCTTCTGATTCCAAACTGCCAACCGGCATCTTTTGTTAGTCCAATGTTATTTACCATGTTTAGTTTTCTTAGTAAAACGTAGTTTACATTCGAACTTAAATATTTTTTTCAATCGAAGCAAAAGCTCTTACCGGAAATGTCCCGACACCTTTAAATTTTGGTGGGGCGGCGGTGAAGGAAAAACCCTCAGATGGTAATTTATATAAATTACAGAGATGTTCAACAATCAAAATCCCTGCTTCCAGTAGCTCTGTATGAACTGGTCTTGTTCTGCCAGCCGTGTCATCTATATTATGGGAATCAATACCTACAAGTTTGACGTTACAATCCCGAAGATACCTTGCCGCCTCCTGAGTAAGATAAGGATGATCCTGATAATATAGCTCTGTATTCCAATGAACATCCCAGCCAGTCTGTATTAGCACTGCCTTATTTCTGATTTCTCTGTTTTTAAGATGATGTTCCGTGATTTTCAAAGTATCGGTAAATGGTATGTGAATCTTTACGGCATCAATCTGCGCAAAATCCTTCAATGCTGTTTGTGCCGTATCGTTGCCATCAGCAAATCTATGAAAAGGACAATCAATATACGTTCCAGTGTTGGTAACCATCTCAATCTTTCCAATGTGAAAGGTAGTACCGCCGTCATAATTTTGCTTTGACTGTTCTCTAGACAGGAAATCGCAAATATGTGGTGCTGGCAGACCTTTGTAAGTTATCAGACCATCTTCGATTGTGTGACTAAGGTCAATTAACAATTTTTCTGCAACACCATCATCAATTGGTTTACGTTTGTGATGTTCAATCAGGATTTCCTTATTTAGAATATTCACCTTACCAACCATAAGTAGCCTCATATCTTGGACGATATATTCTGCCAGGGCACTATCGCTAATATCGTCGCCGATTATATCCAGCCTGAAATCCTCACCTTTGATATTGCCCCCATTTGTAAAGTATACCTCGAAATCAAATTTTACTCTTTTTTGCATAAGATATTTTTTATTGTTAAGGTGACAAAAATGTAGAATTCTAAATATTGTTTACTTGACTAAATAAAAGCTCGCTATTATTCATGGCAAAAAGACATTCAATGTTTTGGATCAATTGATTTAAAGGGTTATTTTTCAAGCGATATACATTTTAAATTTTGACCGTACTTTGAGGTCAATCAGCAAACAATTAGATCTATAAAAGTAGTGAATAATATCATACTATTTTATTCAACTGCCCAGGGTTTATCATTCGACTATTTTTGAAAAACTTTCTTGTCCTGCTGTTCCATTTCCTTAGGCAAAGTCAATTGGAGAAGATGGTTTTTAATTTTCTGTCCTTTATACTTGAACTTTGATTTTAATGCCTGATTATTTTCGAAATAGCTCCAGTCCGATTTAAGCTTAAAATCTGAAAATTTGACAGCCTGTATGAAAAAAATTCAGATTTTGGCAAATGGCATTCTCTTTGATTTGGGTCTTATACAGCTGGCCAGCTGGAGTGTTATTAAATTGATTGTTAAACTTATTTAAAAGGAGATTACAATGAATAATCTAGTGAGGAGAAACGGAAACAGCAATTTAGGCTTTTCCAGCATCTTTGATGATTTTTTCGGTCGTGAACTTTTTAACTGGGGCAATAACAATTATTCATCCACCAGTACGACCGTACCTTCCGTAAATATTAAGGAAACTGGAGACGCCTATGAGGTGCAGGTTGCAGCACCTGGCATGGACAAAAATGATTTTCAGATCAGGCTCGATGGTAACCTGCTTACGATCTCATCCATGAAGGAAGATAACAGAGAAACTAAAGAAGATAACTTTACCAGACGGGAATTTAGTTATCAATCTTTTCAGCGAAGTTTCGAGCTTCCAAAAGATGTTGTGGATCAAGATAACATTAATGCAAAGTATGAAAACGGACTGCTCATGTTGACCATTCCTAAAAAAGAAGACGCAAAGCAGAAACCTCCTAAAATGATTGCGATATCATAAGTGACGATAGTGAAAATGGCTACCCTCCGTAGCCATTTTTTTTGAATTAAGGTCATATTATACTTAACGTTATACTATCCTCAGCTTTTTTAAAACCATCATTTACATCTTAAATTTCATAATTTAGTATCGGCTGCAAATTGCAGTTCCGTTAACTGCCAATCTAAAATGAAAAAAACATTTTTTTTGATGTAGATCATCGTTTTAAGCCGTCGGAAAAATTGAAATTTAATTAGCTTTTCAATAAGGGAAATCTATCAGATTAAATCAATAATTATGGAAATAGGAATAGATAGTTTTATAGCAACCGGAGCATATAATGGGGGATTGAGCTCAGCGGAAAATATGACAGCCATGGAAACGCTGTTGTCGAAGATAGCGTTTGCAGATCAGGCAGGATTGCATGTCTTCGGGCTCGGGGAACATCATAGAAAAGAATTTTTGGATGAATCACCGGCAGTCGTACTTGCGGCGGCGGCCGCCAGGACTCGGCAGATTCGTCTAACGAGCGCGGTCACTGTACTGAGTGCCGCAGATCCTGTAAGGGTATTTCAGGAATATGCAACATTGGATATCATTTCTAAAGGGCGGGCTGAAATTGTAGCTGGAAGAGGGTCGTTTATCGATGCTTTTCCATTATTTGGGTTCAACACGCAGGACTATGACGTACTTTTCGAGGAGAAAATCAAATTGCTTTTAGAAATACGTGATCACGAAACAGTAACCTGGAAGGGAAGATTCCGGGCAGAGCTGAAACAGCAGGCAATATATCCTAGGCCGGTGCAGGAGCAGCTTCCTGTCTGGATAGGAGTAGGAGGCACGCCACAATCATTTATTCGTGCCGGAATACTGGGGCTCCCATTAATGGTAGCCGTCATCGGGGGTGAAACCCATCGCTTTCGGCCTTTGATAGATTTATATTACGAAGCGGGAGAAAAGGCCGGACACCCTCGGGAGAAGCTTAAAGTAGGGCTACATTCACTCGGTTTTGTAGCAGATACAACTTCAAAGGCTAAAGATCTTTACTTTCCGGGATATCAGGAAATGATGGGTAAAATTGGAAAGGAGAGAGGCTGGTCGACACCCACACGGGAAATGTTTGAGGCCCAAGCCAAACCGACAGGTGCCTATGTTATTGGCAACCCCGAAGAAGTTGCAGAAAAGATATTGCGGCATAGTGAGGCTTTGGGTGGGATCTCAAGATTTACATTTCAGATGGATAACCCAGGACTGAGTAGGGAAGATATGTTTAGAGCCATTGAATTAATCGGAACAAAGGTAATTCCCCTGGTAAATCAATCCTAATTATTTTTTGACTGCCCGGGACCTGATTCTGCTCAGCGTTTCTTTGGTGATCCCTAGATAAGATGCAATCAATTGCTGTGGAAAGCGCTGTGTAAATTCAGGATAGCTATCAATAAGCATATTATAACGTTCTTCAGCCGTCATACTTAGGGCAGCATTGATTCTTTTTTGGCTTGCATAAGAATAATTTTCATCCAATCGGCGTGTAAGTTCATTCATGATTGGAAGGGAAAATACCTCCGCTGCGGCTTTTTTCGTCAAGACAAGCAAATCAGTGTCTACACAAGCTTCAATATTGAAGGCGGAGGCTGTGATTTTTGCAAAACTTTCCCGATCACCGACCCACCAGCCTTCAATATAAAGGCTCATGATGTGTTCGGCACCTTTTGCATCTATACTGTATTTTTTCATAGCTCCTTTGACAAGAAATCCCATGTGATTACTTATTTCACCTTCTTTCAAAAATGCCTGACGCTTTTTTATTTTACGGTGAACAAAATTATTTTTTAGGATCCCAATTTCATCTAAGTTTAGGGGCCTGGAAACCTTCGAATTGATATAGTTGATTAAAGTATCGTACATGAGTCGTTGTTTTACCTGGCACAAAAGTAAATATACCAACTTTTATTTTTTTATGTATTTTTAGTTTGGATGTTTTATTCGTCAGCTAAATTGGATGTTTAACCCATTCGTATTGAAAATAAACCACCCAAGGCTAGCAGCTTCGTCTATACCTGAGCTGCTATTTAAAATATAGCATTGCGGAGAAAACTATTTTATGGTTAAATATAACCATTGATCTAATAAACTTACCGTTCGTAAATTTGTCTATTGATAGGTGGTTTGTCTCTATTTTCAATTGATAATAGCCTAAGTTTAGTCGTATCGAATATGAATATCCCATTTAGTTTTGTTTTGTTGAGTCTATTTTTAATGATTTATCATACACCGGTCAAAAACGTTGGTGAACGTAAAATTGCGTATACTGATTCTATTCGAGGGCGTCCTTTAAGTGTGCAGCTCTGGTATCCGACAGAGGACAGCAATGTTAAGGATACAGAACGGCCATTTATTTTACCGCCTACAGCAAAAGACGCAGCATTTATACAAAATAAACATCCATTGATCGTGTTGTCTCATGGTACTGGAGGCGATCGATTTAGCTTATCTTGGCTGGCGATTGAATTGGCGAAAAACGGATATCTTGTTGTTGCTCCAGATCATTGGGGCAACACGCTCGATAATAAAATTCCTGAGAACTTTGTACGCTATTGGGATAGACCGCTAGATATTCGTTTCTTGATTTCATCATTACTTGACGATACACGGTTTAATAGCTATATAGACAGCAATAGGATTGCCGGCATAGGGTTTTCACTGGGGGGGTATACTACTTTGGCGCTTGCCGGGGTCAAACTGGATTGCGATATGCTCAAGAAAAACGCTTCGTTAGCCGAAAACCGAAAGCAATTTGTCGTTCCTGAGTTAGGTGACCTCCGGGAATTAATGCAAAGAATATCCTGCGAACGGGTGCCCGCAGATTTAAGAGATAGTCGCGTTAAAGCCAGTATAGCCTTGTCTCCAGCCCTTGGGCTTGGCCTTCGAAAAGCGAAGCAAACGAATACATCACCAGCTTTGATCATTGGCGCGGCAGAAGATTCGATAGCTCCTCTTAAAACGAACGCACTACAGTACAATAATGTCCTTAAAAATTCAAAATACAGTGTACTTCAAGGTAAAATAGGACATTACATTTTCTTGAATGAAGGGAAGCTTCAATTGGTTAAAGATGAGCCTACTTATTATCGCGACCATAATGCCACGGACAGAAAATCAATACATCGACAATTGGTAGCGGAAATACTCGCTTTTCTTTCGGAGCATTTAAAATAACTATCAGTGAACATAGCTCGCAAATGCAATTCGCTAGCGACGTTCAAGGAGCTTAATGCAGTATGATATTCTTTTGGTGCAGAGATTGCTAAAATAGAACAATGCTTAATTAACTGGGAGAATTACCAATTCTTAAAAGAGTATGATGATACAACAAGCATTTGCTTATAAAGCAAAGGAAATTTTAGAACCAGATGACAATGTGATTGGTTTGGCAATTGCGGGGTCCTGGCTAACAAATGAAATTGATGACTTTTCAGATCTTGATCTAATTTTGGTAACGAGACAACGAATTTCTAACGACAGAAATCTTATGTTGGACTACGCGAAAAGACTAGGGAATTTTTTGTCGGGTTTTACCGGAGAGCACGTTGGAGAACCGAGATTATTAATTTGTCTTTATGCCGATCCTCTTTTGCATGTTGATATAAAATTTTTAACAATTGAAGAATTTAAAGTCCGTATTGAAAATCCAACACTGCTAATCGATAAAGACAAACAACTGGAAACAATACTTTCTCAGACCGTTGAAAAATTTCCTTACCCAGATTATCAATGGATTGAAGATCGTTTTTGGATCTGGGTGCATTACGCGTTGTTAAAAATAGGACGGGGAGAATACTTTGAAGCATACGACTTTATGGCGTTTTTACGAATGGTTGTTTTAGGCCCATTGTTGCATATCAAAAATGACAATTTACCCCGGGGTGTTAGAAAAGTCGAACAGGATTTGCTCCCCGATGATCTCGAAAAATTAAAACTCACCCTTCCAACGTATGATAGAAAATCTTTATTAAGCAGTTTGAGGAATGGCATATTGCTCTATAGACAATTGAGGCGAGATCTTTTTGACGATGCCGTTACTTTGCATAATGAAACGGACAAAAAAGTAATGTCGTATTTCGAAGAAATCGAAAGCCGGAGATAAATTAAAACGGGATGATATTCAAATTTGGAGTTTTTCGCGTGATAAAATGTACTTCTGCGGTACTACTTTTCAAGAATGCGCCTCCGAAAATACATGAGTGAATTCTGATCATAACTTCGTATTTTACCGTAGTAAACTGAGCCCATAAGACTAATGGAATACAAGAAAGTGAAACCTTATAAAGAATTAGAATCCTATATTCATTTTTATTGGGAACTGAAAGGAAACGAATATGAAAAAGGGTGGGAGCGTGTTTTTCCCGATGGTTGTGCTGGGATCCTATTGAATTTAGGGAATAAATGTTTGACTGATAATGGTTGTTTTTTGATGGATTCTGGGAAAACCTATGTAGTAGGTGCTATGACTGCTTTCAAAGACAGCCTTATTGATAACGATACGCATCTCATTGGCCTTTGCTTAAAGCCTGCGACTTTTGCTAATTTTTACCGTTATGCTTCTCAAAATGAATTAACAAACAATACCGTCGAACTTGAAAAGTCCATCGCCTTTTGTGTTGATAAAGTGCATGAAGATTCATTCAATTATTTCGATCGTTTTTATTCCGAAAGGCTAAAAACCAAAACAAATCAGTTACACACTGTGATTAACGATATACATTTATCCAAGGGAAGAATTAGCGTTTTTGATCTGGCAAAAAGAAATTGCACAACGGTGAGACAGCTGGAACGCAATTTCAAAAAGCTTATCGGACTATCACCAAAAGAATATTCAAACATTATCCGTTTTCAGCATGCATTGTCCTTAATCAGAAATTCGAAACAAAGCCGCAGTTTTATGGATATCGCTTTTGAATGTGGCTACTACGATCATTCACATCTCAGTCTTGAAATCAGACGAAATACAGGACTTCTACCTTCGTCACTTTAATTTTGTCGCATTTTTACAAAATGTCGATGATACCGTAGATGTAAATTTGCTTAAACTTTAGAACTTTAATCATATGCGAAAAATTTCACTTTTCATTGCAATGAGCCTGGATGGATATATTGCAAAGCCCAACGACGACTTAAGCTTTTTGAAATTAGTAGAAAAAGATGGAGAAGACTATGGCTACGCTGAATTTGCGTCCCGGATTGATACCATAATTGTTGGCAGAAAAACTTACGACTATGTTGTTCGCGAAATCGGATCATCGCACTACGACAATGGCCAGCGAGATATTTATGTCATTACAAAAACCGAAAGGCCACAAGTAGGTAGGACGATTTTTTACACAGGGGACTTAGCCGAATTGGCAGCATACCTAAAATCAGGGGACGGTAAAAATATTTATTGTGATGGTGGCGCGGAAGTAATCAATGAGTTATTGAAATACGGCTTAATAGACGATTTTTTCATTTCGGTTATTCCGGTTCTGTTAGGTAATGGAACAAGGCTTTTTAGAGATGGAAGACCTGAGCAAGCCCTAGAATTTATCACAGCAAAAGCATTTGATACTGGATTGATACAGCTGCATTACAAGTGTAAAAAGTAAAAACAGCGCGTGCAACTGTGACATGTTACTTTAGCGGGCCTGGTATTTCCACTTCTTGGTTCTGGTTGCGCAAAAATTTACCATTGTACTGCGAATCATAATTTTCTGCTCACGGATTTTAAATAGAGGACCATGGATATTGTCCAATACCTTATTTTTATTTTTGAATAATAGAGAACTGCAATGGCATAAACTATAAATGTTATTGCTTTGCTTAAGTCTGAACTAAGTCTTATGAAATCAATTGGGAAATTTCTTCAATGGTCGGTGGCTGCAGCATTCATCTTTGTCATCATTTTTTGGGGCAATAATTACCGTTATTTTATTTATGCGCTGGTATGCTCTGCTTTACTTTATTTCCTCTTGCAAAAAATGATCCTTCGCAAATTAGGTAACGGAGATGCCCGGGAGGAAGTCCGCTATGATGTGAATGGAAAACGCATAACGATGCAAGGCGGCAAGCGCATGGTGTTTGCGGTGCTATTGGTAGCAGTTTATATTTTAATAATTTCCGTTTTTTCTGTAAGTCCATCTTTGGAGCGGAAAGAGTTTGTGCTGACGCACCCGAGCTGGGTTGCAACAGCACCCGCTATCCTAAACTTCGAGTCTAAAATACACAGAGGAAAGACAAAATACGCGTATTTAAATATCGAATACCGATATACTGCCAATGGACAACAGGTCTTGCGGAAATTAGACAAGGCGGAAAAGCACTATGCATTTTTACCGGTTATGAGCCAGCGACGTTTTGAAGGAATGCGGACTGAACTGTTGGACAGAGCAAAGAGAAGAATAGCTGATAAGGAATACATATTGTTTTATAATCCACAAAATATTGAACAGCAAACGTTTTTTCTTGCAGACGATTCCTTTTATCTGCAAGGATCTTGGCTATACGATATATTATTTGTCTATTTATTATTATTCTTATTCATTGTAATTATTGTGTTTCTGTTTAGAAAAGACTATAATAATAGGATGAAAAAATCTAATTCGACCATTCATTATTATCGTCGTACAGATTATTATGAAAACAGATAAATTTTTTTTGCGGCTTCATAAAGCCTGAATTTTCCCTTACTATTAAATACCACAAAGAAATTGTTTTATGAGTGCAAAATTTGCAAAGCTAGGTGTCGTTTTCTCTGACAAATTTTCTCTCATTTAAGTTACCGATAAAGCCATTTTTTTATCCATTTTGTATAGTTTGGCATAATGACATAGACCATTAATGCAACAACAGCACAAGATATAAACAGTGAATCAAGCAACCGGATGGGAGGGAATCCCAGCCTTTTTAATATTGGAAGTAAAATTAACGGAATTACTATTGACAAAGGATAAATAGCCGACCATGTTACCAAAAACTGCTTCCAGCGCACCGGAGGCTTCATTGTGCTATTTTCCGAAGTAAATAAAAAATCAAGTCCCGTGTTAATGTAATAATTATCATCTTTTGCCAAAAGGGGGCGGATTTTTTCAATCAATTGTTTTCTATCGTCGGATTGCATCCAGTGTTTCAAATTACTTATCGTATCAAAACGAATGATAACGGTATAGAGGTACGTTAACCCCTGAATCGGACGAATGATCTGCCAGTCGATAAGCCCTCTGGCATTTCTGCAGAGCGGTCCTATCTCATTCAGCCATTGCTCATAGTCGTGATCCCTTCCCTCTCTGATATGGTGAGAAATTACTACTGTTGCTCCATTAGTTTCCATAAACCTAGCGTTAAAATGAATGATTTGAAAATAAAAAATTGTGTTATTTAAATATATTATAATCTGCGTTTATAATGCGTAAAAAAAAACAAAAATATTCCTATTAACGGGTTGCCTGACGGAGTTGCAAGAGGCTCGCTCCGGTTATTGCTTACTTACATCCCTGGCAGGTACATGGAGTGATCTCCTTCGATAAGGCAACGATCAGTACATGAATTGCTAATGATGGAAATTCAAAGTCCTCTTCCATGAAATTGTTTTTACAAAAATCAGAAATCCTGCCATCTATTAGATGGTTTGAAGGGAACTCTATTTGGCTTTATTTTTTTCCAGTCCCGATACGCGAAATGTCTGCTAACCGTTAAATAATAGCGCCAACGCCAAAAACACAGCGGGTTAATTCTGTAAAGCCTAAATATTTCCATATTGATCATTTCTGGTTTGGTATCATGGATAAATCCATACATTGTCCACTTGCTCATCCAAGGGGCATAAGTATCTATGTATTCAATGCTGGTAAACGCAGCGTTTGCATTAGCATATCGAAAATGGTCACCATCAATGGCCTTTAATATTTCTGTCCCTATAATTGGTGTATTGGGTATAACCAAAATACATAGTATAATTCCTTTAATAAATTTTCCTTTCATATCTTTTATTGACAATTTGTGCTAGCTATCGGAACTACACGACCTAAACGCTACATTACTTTAGTAGTATCTGGTGTTTTCTTCTTTAGATTATTTTCGATAATACTGAGGCCATATAGTCAAAATGCCCACCATTGACTACATAGTTTTTCGGCCGTCAAAAACAAAATATATAAATTGAGTTTCCGTAAATTTTCGTTAACATTTTGTTGTTGATAAATGAGTGTTGCTGTATTTTATCTGTCTAATGAACCATTGGACCTAAATTAGGCCTATTAAAACTTAAATCTTTTGACAAAGGGCAAAAAATCGCAGTAAATTTTAGATGGCATCGCAATTATAAATTCGGAAAATCTTGCTTCGAAAGCATTACTTGAGAAGTTTGATTTTGAACTTTATTTTAGCGGACTGGAAGAAAGTATGGCTATTTCTTTAAATACTAACAATAAAAATATCAAAAAGGGATATTAGTCGCTCATGTAAATTTCAATAAAGCGACATCAATTAGCATGTAAGATATCCTCAAGAAATTGTCCGTCTTAAAAATCAGTGGCATTTTTTTCAAATCCCTTCATTAAAGGACAAATATAAATACCTACCAAACTTTTCAGACTTTGACTTTGTTCACTTTACGGATGAATCGGTAAATGGTATGAAAAAAGCAGCAAGTAAGAAGATTCGACCGTTGCAAAAGCAAAAGCGACCCGGATTGGAAGTAAATATGACACCAGTTCCTGACACTTCACCGTTAACGTATCCTGCAGAAGGAAAATTGCACAATAAGGTAGCGTTAATTACGGGAGGAGATAGCGGCATAGGCAAAGCTGTAGCTTTGTTATTTGCGAGGGAGGGAGCTGATATTGTTATTGCCTATCTTAGCGAAACAAAAGATGCAAAACAAACCCAGAAAGAGGTTGAATCCTTCTCCAGAAAATGTATGCTGATTAAAGGGGATTTAGGAAAAGAAAATCACTGTAAAAAAGTGATTGAACTTACGATCAAAACGCATAAGCAAGTTGATATTATCGTTAATAATGCAGGTCTTCATTGGGAAACAGAATCAATCGAGAAAATCACCACTGAACAGTTAAACAAGACATTTCAGAATAATTTCTTTTCCTATTTCTGGATTACGAAGTATGCCATACCGTATCTTAAGAAGGGGGCAAGCATCATTAATACCTCCTCTGTGACTGCATATCGAGGCAGTCCAAAGTTGATCGATTATTCTGCAACAAAAGGAGCAATAATTTCTTTCACACGAAGCTTGTCAGCAAATCTTATCGCTAAAGGAATTAGGGTCAATGCTGTTGCGCCAGGTCCGGTATGGACTCCATTGATCGCATCTTCATTTGACCCTAAAAAAAACTCCGAATTTGGAAGCGACTCCCCCATGGGGAGGGCAGGAATGCCGAATGAGATTGCACCAAGTTTTCTATTTCTCGCTAGCGAAGATTCAAGTTTTATAAGCGGTCAAGTTTTACATCCCAATGGTGGAGAAATCATCAATGGTTAGTCAGCGAATAACTCACCTTGCAACAGCTTTGAGACTTAATTATGAAACATTATCCTTGACAGAAGGAGATATCGTTAAAGTGAATCCTATTCGTATTACTCAGGAACAGGTTGACCATCGGAGGCCGAAGAAGTGAAACATCATCATGTAAAAGTCTGCTTTTTACCGGTCCCAGGAGGTCCCTCGATAATACTCATTGGGTTGGCAAGCCATTATTTACAGCCTCGTTTTGACTGAGGTTAAATCCAAAGGGAAAAATTTCAACAGGGGCGAGGAGGTCACAATTTTTGGGTTGTATTTTCTGCTGAAATGAACTATTGGCATTAAACATGTTGGAAAACTATTCTTTTAGATAGGATATTAAAAACTTTCCATTTAGTAATCTGATTTTTCAAAATCAAATATGACCTTTCTTATGACAGGTTGTAAGAATTCAATCCAATTGTTGATATCTGTTTCGTCAAAATATACAAACCAGATATCACTAGAATTTTTGTAGATGTTATCAACTTTCTCAAATTTTTTCTTGTACCAAAGCTGTATATTTTCATCCATGCCAAAAATATAATGGTTACTAGGTGGCAAACGCAGTTTGTCTTTAACTTTATTTTCGAGCTCGGTTACTTTGGCTAGATCGTCCACTGTTAAAAAGAATGGGATTCTTTCTCTGAAAATAGAAGGAGAACCGATGTCATTGTTCTTGCTAACCTGTACTTCAACGACAAATTTAGAACCAGCATAAGCATCAAAACCACTTTGGGCACATTGGAACCAAATAACTAAATAGTGATCTTTTAATTGTTTGTAAAATCCCAGCATGCCACTTTTAGTCTTTTTAAACCCTGCACCTTTTAATTCGGGAAAGATAATTTTATTGATTATTCGATATACTTCCGTTGATTTCATTTTGCTTAATAGAGTTTTCTAAATATTTAGCTCTAATTTAAATAAATTAGTCCTCATTTTTCACTGATAATAGATTTGAGTGCCTCTAAGGAATAATTTTACATAACCCCGTGTTTGGTTTTTGGATAATCAAAGATGGTAAGATTGTCCAGCCAATGAGATTCCCCGAAGTCCATCAACTCCGGTGGTTCCTTTTCCGGATATTCTCGGAAATACGATTTTCGCTCTTCTATTATCGATAGTATCCCAGGACACATTTTGTTTTCTGTACAGATCGGCGTCGAGATCTAGATCCAATATCGGCATATCTTTTACAATAATATAGTCCGAAGAGTCCGTTGCACTTTCCTCCATCATCTGTCTGGTAATGACTTCTATATTATGTTCTGTCAAACTATTTGAATACATGCTCAGATCAAAGTAAAGCGTATCCTTGTTGTCTACAGCAATTGCGCCGACATAACTGTCTACTCCATTTTGTTTGACCTGCTGCCATTTATAGGGAACTTCAAGCGTAAATAGACCAAAATCCATTGTCTTTGTGCGAGCTGGATCCTTGCAACCGGTAACGAGGATAGTAAGGGCAGAAATGTGGAATAGTTTTATGAACTGTTTCATGCTATGGCTTATACGTTGAATTTACAAAATTAGGCTGGACTATCAATCTATGGCTAATATTTTTTATTATTAAATCGCAAACGGGTGGAGTGGAAGCGCCAAATTAATTATTAGCTTCGTGCAATATGAATTTCTTTTAGATATAGACGGTGTCATGGTACATGCCAATCCACATAGGTCTGTAGAGCAGGCAACTGATGGCTTCTATGTAGCAAAATGGAAAAAGAAATTTCTTGATAGGGATATTCGAATTGATTCACTTCAACTGTTGGATAATGCTGAACAACATTTGATTGATCACTATACGCGAAAGGACGAAATATTAGGTCATATTGGTCGGCAGTGTATGCAACCGGAGGAAATCATCATAATAGATGATGACAAATCGTTAAACGATCTACCTCGAGAGCTAAAGACGAGGCTAGTATCTACATCTTCTTATATCGGATTGACCGAAAAGGATCTTCCCAAATTGAAGACCATACTCAATAGGTAATTCCCATTAATAGTTGTCGCATTGATTATAAGTCAATCAGAGAAAAACTGGAAAGCTGGATAATCTTTCAATTTGATAAAGTCAAATCTGTAGTAACAATTCCAATAGCTTACTATTCTACTTCGGATCGCCCTTTCATATAATGTGTTTTCAGTAAAGAATTCTTTGATCCAACTCTTTTGCTGCGGGGTAATGCATGCAATAATGGTCAAATGGATTTCCATAACATACTCACCTAATAGCTGCACTACATATGGAATGCTTTCCGAGGGAAAAAGATTCATTAGTTTCGCTATTGCTATTTCACGAATGTACCCATCATGATGACGGGTCATGAGACCTAGTTCCTCAAAATCCTTCGTCGTTTCAACGTCGTTTTTCGTTGTGGATGTATATATCCGATATGGAAATTGATTAACTTTTCCCTGCCATAGGACGTCGATTTGTTCCATTCTCATTGTTGTTTTTTGATCATATCTCTATGACAAGGTTCTTATTAAACCCATTATACGGTTCATTGATATAGCCCTGTGGATTGCATATAATTTCGGTGTTACCGATTTTATAATTTACGGGAGTATGTATATGGCCATGAATCCAGTAGGAGGGTTGATGCTTTAAGATAAAGGCTTCCATATCCGAGACGTAGGCGGCGCTGATCGGATCGTCCAAATACTTCTTTGGTAAGGATCGCATGCTCGGAGCATGATGCGTCACTACGATGTTGTGTTTCGCTTCGCTGACACTAAGACTTTCCATCAACCATTGTCTCGAAGTTTGGTGGATTCTAAACGTATCGATGCTTCTTAATTTGACATAATTGTCACCCAATCTGATCTTCTTATAATCATTCATACGGCTTTGGCATAGCGATCCATATGCAGCAGGATTGCCCTTTAACGAAAAATCAGTCCAGAGTGTGCAGCCATGGAAACAAACCCGATCGATCTCCAAAGATTCATTTTCCAGCACATGGATATTTGAATTGCTTGCAGCGTCTTTGATTTTATATAGTGTTTTCGGATATGCTCCCTTATAATATTCATGATTTCCCAGTACATAGATGATCGGTATATCCAAAGAAAGTGATTTGAGCCAGCTGATCCCTTTTACTCCTAGATCCGTATCTCCAGCCAATATAAGTACATCCGCTAAATTCAGATCGAAATCATTGTATCCAAATTCTCTATGCAGGTCGCTAACGATGTGGATTTTCATCTTTGTCTTTTTGCCTCAGATTGTAATTTTAAATCACCTTCACTGAATGATAGGGGGTATGTATAGCCGGATTTTACAGCACGTCCATTTTGGTATCCCGGTTTCCAGGGACTGGATTTTTTGATCAATTCAATTAGTGTTTCACCTGTTTGATAACCGATATCTTTGGTTATCTGAAAATTACTGAGCCGTCCATCTTTCTCAATCGTAAAATTGATCATCAGTTTGCCGTTTACTTTTGCTTTCTTGGCTGCAGTTGGTATCTTATAATTTTTAACAATCCAATTTTTAAATCCGTTTGTACCATAAGGCGGCTCAGGAAATATTTCAATCATGTGAGGAGGAATATCCGCGATTGAGTCATCCAAAACAAGTGACTGACCGACAGCCTGCGATAATATGCTTATCGATACAATACACATAAATGATAACTTGCGAACCCCAAAAAATCCCATTGTATTAAAATATAACGCAGTAGCTAATTTACATATCTATTTTGTATCTTGATACAAAATGATTAATCAAATTATACGGAAGGTTTTGAATGATTATGTTGCTTTCATTAATGACTTCAAACATCAGTTTTCTCCAAATATGGAAGAATTTGAACAAAAGAGCAGTCGAAATCGCTCGGGACAAATTGGTGGATTCAATTACCAGTTTCATGGTGCGGGCTGCCGTTTAGAAAAAGACGGTTTAGTATGTGAATTTGATTTTATGCCTACCAATGAATATCCCATAAAGTTTTGTTTATGGAAAATGAGGGAATTTATTTTGACCAATAAAGCATATGGATTAGTTAAATTGGAAGAGTCTGAATTGCATGAGGTGCTACATACACTGGTTGAAGATGGCACTCTTGTCAAATTGGTATTGGGCGGCGTGGTTTGGGAAGTATATCAGGTCTGATGCAAATTCTTATTTTTCCTCGTATTTGAAGATCCACATGATCCATTAGAAATTGATCTTTTTATTTTTTATAAATTAACAGGTGTTTTGTTGAGAAAGTAACAGAATATAAGTAAATCGTTGAAATGGAGAAGATAGTTTTTTCTCAGATTGTTCAACATATTTATTCATGAACAAATTTGCGACATATCTTGGAGGCCAGGTCATAACAGACCGCGTAACCTCCTTTGTCTAAAGCTTCTTTGATTATTTGAATTATAATGAGCAAAGTCACAAATGGAGGTGGAAGTTTATAGGGAATGGGTAAAGATATTATAAAATAAATAGTGGTTCCTCAGGAAAAACTAAAGTTGTAGGAGAGGGGTATAGGCCTGCTAAAGATGATAAATCTCGAATAATTTATGGAAAATAGTCTAAATATAATTGAAAAATACGAGTTACTGGTATCTACATTAAACATGATACTTGCTCCACTCAAAGAACCAGGTGTTTTATATGAAGAAAAAGTTCGAAGAAGCTTGGAAGAGCTTGAAGGAGACTATCATTCATTTTTGAATCAAACTTTTATTGAAGAATTACACCAGTCTAATGTTATTTCCAGCAATGGTGTTGTTTTATTAATGAAGATACGGTCTGCTATTGAGGATTTGGGTCAGTTTAGATGGAATGTTGAGGACTTTCTAACAGATAATAATTGGTATGAAATAAGAAATTTTGTTGTTAAAGTATTTTTATCAGAATTGAAATAGTAAAGGTAGCTTGTGGAAAAATAAAAGTGGCCCAATCCAGGTTTATGAGATTGGGCTTTTGTTGTTTATTGTGCATACCACCGGAACAGAGATCCTTATTGACGGCGGAACGGTTTGATAATTTTCACTTTATTTTCTCGGATGTAAGTGATCGAAGTTTTCAAACTTCCACCAGAGTAGGAGACACAAAAAGAGATCCTGGCACGGATCATAACAGAGCAAAAAAGTCTTTGAGATAAAAGGCCAAAATAGATATTATATGTACAATAACGTGGAAATTTCGATACTGCTGACCATTCAATTCGGAAAATTTTGACCATTAAAATATTATGCTGAGAAGTTTAAAATCCATTTTCGCTTATTTTATGGTTCCTATTTATAGTGGTCAATTTGCGTCGGAATTGCATGGCCCCGATGTCCGAAATCTCCACACTATAACCTTAACGAAAAAATATTTTAAATAATGCTATGAATAAATAGCAGGAATTTTTAAATTCAAGTAACCATAAAAAGAAAGCTAGCCAGATCTATAGAAGCGATAAAATAGCTTCTTAAAGATTCCTATGTGTATTTTTTATTACTAATATATTTTATTAACCAGTTTATTAGCTATGAATAAGTTAAAGTCGGCATTTCTGTTTGCCTTTAGCGCATGCGCCATGGGAAGCCATGCACAAAATCTGCTCAACCTCAATGATTGGGTAACCGGTTCCGGAGGAACTTCAGGACTCGTCGCCAACGGCCTTGCCAGTGAGAATGAACGCGAATGGGGAATAGGTCCCCTGGGGCCGCAGGTCGTTCTATGGAAAGCGACGCCCAGTGGGGATGCACAGGCTGATGGAGGCTGGAATTCTGTCGATATCGCTATCAATAACCAGAAGACCTACCGTTTTTCGGTATGGATCAAACGGTCAAATTCGAAAAATGGAACAGCTTACTTTGGATGCTCAGGCGTCAATTCATTGGCAGGTGTCGCAAACAATAACCCTTATTTCTGGTATGGTAACTTGCCCGAGCTCGACCGCTGGTATTTGTTGGTGGGCTATGTACATGGTTCGAATGATCCCTCTACCGTAAATTATGGTGCCATATACGACGGTGTTACGGGCCAAAAAGTTGCTGGTATGACAGATTTTAAATTTGCTTCAACAACAACTGCTACCCGCCATCGTTCCTATTTGTTTTATGATTCCAACGTCAATGACCGTCAATATTTCTACGGACCTCGGCTGGAAGAGGTCAATGGAAATGAGCCCACGATAAGTTCCCTTTTGAACAATCCTGTCGGTGCCGGAGATTTTTATTTTTCAGGAAAAGTTGGTGTAAAAACACAAACACCCGGTGACTATGATCTTGCTGTGAATGGTAAGATCCGTAGTCAAGAGATTAAAGTAGAAACTTCTGGCTGGGCCGACTATGTTTTTGAAGAGGATTATAAGCTACCGACACTAGCCGAAACCGAAAAATTTATTCAAAAGAACGGCCATTTACCCGATGTGCCCAAAGCAAGCGAGGTTGAAGCCAATGGCATTTCATTGGGTGAGATGAACAAGCTGCTGTTGAAAAAAATTGAAGAGATGACCCTGCATTTGATAGAAAAAGATAAAGTGTTAAAGCAGGTGGTTGACCGTCTTGATAAATCGGAGAAAGCGTTATCCGAAATTAGGAAACACCAAGTGAAAAAATAAACAGCAGACCAATTATAATATTATTATGAGAAGAAAAAATTTAGGTCTGAAGCTTATTGCATTAAGCTGGCTGCTGATGACGACAACTCTATTTGGTCAAGGCCCTGAAAAAGGTGGATTGATACGTTTGGCTGATCCCCAGCCACCCAATGTTGCAGAACTGGGCAAGTATGCGGTGTATCCCACTGCCGAGTATACCGGAGTAGTTCCTATATCGATACCTCTTTTTGAAATTTCACTCAAGGGGAAGTCGCTTCCTTTTGGGTTGAGTTATCACGCTTCAGGTATTAAGGTAGATCAGGAGGAAACAGAGGTTGGACTTGGCTGGAGCCTTTCGGGCATGTATACGATCAGCAGAAACATTATCGGCGGTATCGACGAGCGTTCGGGCAGCTCGACTTATAATGGGGTATATTTTCATAACCCCAAGACGATACAGGAACTTTTGAACGAGTATAATGCGCCAATTATTCCCAATGATCAGGGTATTATAATTACCAAGAAAAACGATTTGAGAGCATTGGCTCTGGGGAATAATGATAATCACTCCGACCTTTATACCTTCAGCACCAAAAGCAGGTCCGGTAAGTTTTTGGTAAAAAATATGAACGAATACTATACAATTCCTTATTCAAGCATAAAAATCTCAAGAGGAACTATTTTAGGTGACAGTTACAGATCCTATCCTTTTACCATCGTAGATGATGAGGGACTGAATTACCTTTTCGATGACAGATCCTATTCGATCGGAGATGAAATCAACAATGGGATGACCAGTTATGCGACAACCAATTCCTGGTATATATCAAAGATTACCGATAACGAATCAGGAGAGTACGCAAATTTTCAGTATGTTGACAATTGGATCCGGGAATATATCAATAATGAACAGGTCAGGGTTGGCTATGATTTTAATGGGGAAAAAGTATTGCCTATGAACGATTATAGCTATAATAAATCAAATAATTTTGTCGATAATAACAGTAAACTGATTACTTCCATAGTCCACTCTAACGGTCAGGTATTGTTTGAATACATTTCAGTGAGCAAACCTGTATATTTTAGCCCACGAAAGTTTTTGAGTAAGATCAAGGTTTTGAATGTCAAAGGCGAACTGATCAAAGAGGTAAATTTCGTATACGATTCGAGTACGGACCGTGTAAAACTAGCTTCGGTTACCGTTAGGAATCTGGATGCGGGAAGCGGTGACCAGAAATATGATTTTGCTTATGACCCGTTGCGTCTTCCCCAAAAGAAAGACTTTTCTGTGGATTATTGGGGATATTATAACGGAAATATGGCAAACACCTATCTTCCACCAACAACTATACGTATTAATAACGTACAGAGCTATTCTGGTGTAACGCCAACCTATACATTTGGATCCGCTGACCGGACCCCAAATATTCAGTATATGCAGGCTGAAATGCTCAAAAGAATTACCTATCCTACCAGGGGGTACACCGATTTTGAGTTTGAGAACAACAAATACATTGGGAAAGTAAGATCGACCAGTACCAATTATATCAGCGAAACAGTGGTCGGATTGGGCGTAGATCAGAAGAATGAAAAGGTGAGAACGTTTACTTATGGTACTTCGGGCACAGGGCAGTCGTTGGAGCCAGCTGTCATCGACATTACTTTTAATCCGCCAACTCCGCCATACACCGAGTTTTCCATGCACCCCCAATGGGTAAGAATAACCGATAATACAACAAATACGCAGATTTTTGAAAAATGGCATGATAGCGACCCTAGTCAGCCACTACGCTTTATCCAAACGCTTAACCTGACACCTGGACATAATTACGAACTAAAGATCACAGTTTATGGAGCCTCGGTTCCTCAATCGAATTATATTACTACCAATACCCGTGTTGATTTGAATTGGAAGGTCATTACAGAGTCCGATGGTGAGAAGCCCGGTGGTGGACTTCGGGTAAAAAGTGTCAAAAGTTATTCGCCCGAGGGGAATCTGCTTTCCAATGACTACTATAAGTATGGTGAGAATGAAAATGGTCTCGGTATATCCTTCTTTGACGAGGCTATTCTCTATAAAAATTACCAGGATCAGAACTACTTTACATTCTTCGAAACAGGGGGCAGCGGGGGCAACGCTGTCACTCCTGGAACCGCATATTGGTGGGACCGTAAATATTTTGGTATAAGCAATTACTCAAGCGTGGCCACCTCCGGAGCTACTATTGGCTATTCTAAGGTCAGGAAGTATCAGCAGGATGTTGTCAACTCAGATCTGATTCTTTCGGAATCTGAATATATAATACCAAGAGAAGTTTCCTTCAGCAGTTATGAGTTTCTGAATTCACAGAATTACGGCAGCCTGTCATTTTTGCTCAGCGAGCCTTCGATGATCAAGAAGACGGATTTCAGAAAATACGGCAGTAGCTTTATGCCAATAAAGAAAGAAAATTACACCTATACACATGATTATCTACTCTATACGAGTCCGCTTGTCTTTGAAACGAATTATTACGAATGGACAATGGGGCTCAGTAATGGAACACATTTTCAATCCAATTATTATGTGGATTATACCTTTAGGCAGTCGTCTCTGAATACTTCTCGGCGGAAACCACTTCAAAAGATTGGGAAAGATTATTTCTACAATGCCGATCTATCCCTAAAAGATAGTATCTCAACCGAGCAGAATTTCGAGTATAATGCAGCTTATGCGGATGAACCTTCCAAAATCCGTGTCGCTTCGAGTAATCAGCCAGTGGAAAATATCCAGGAATTTACCTATCCGGATGACGTGACGAGCTTCACCGGTTTTGGGCTTACATTGAGCACAGACGAGCAAACGGGACTCAATGCATGGAAAAAAGGAGTGTCTCACTTTCCAAACAGAGCTGTCAGGAGAAAGGAGTATAAGGGCACAGTATTGACCGGTACGTATTACAATCTAGCGGCGCCGTACAATGGAAAAGTTTTTCCAAGCAGGAGCGTTGAACAGAGAGGAAGCATGACCTACACCGATCTTGTTGTCAATCGGTATGATGCTGCAGGAAATCCGTTGGAAATCCGTAAAAAAGACGGACCGCTTACTGTCTACCTTTGGGGTTATGGCGGACAGTATCCAATAGCTGAGATAAAAAATGCTTCCTATAGCGAAGTATTGACAGTCTTGAATCAGGCGGCTTTGGATAATCTTAATCTCGTAAATGTGTCCGACGCTGCGATTGAAACCGCAATGAATACGCTGCGTAATGACTCCCGGTTGGCCGGTGCCATGGTGACCAGCTTCACCTATAAACCGCTCGTTGGCATGACCAGCAAGACGGATGCCCGTGGCATTAAGGAGACCTATACCTACGACGGCATGCAGCGTTTGCAGGCCATCCTGGATCATCTGAACTATGTGACCAAGTCCTTTGATTATCATTACAGACCCAATTAAGCCTATCCAATCATGAAAAATAACTTTTTAATACTACTATCATTACTCGGGGCTGGGGCGGTACAAGGGCAGACGCTCGTGGACAATCTTACCCTGAGTTCCTATAGCAACCAGACGAATATCCAGGCGCTCAAGAGTATTACACTCCAGAATGGCTTTTATATCCCTGCCCCCGCGGCAGGCAAAACCATTACGATCGGTATTGCCGGCTTTCAGAACATTCTGAGCAACCCTACTGCCGGTCAGAACTATATCCTGACGCGGACTTTCCGTGATACGGTTAAGCTTGCGCAATTGGCCAATCAGCGGACCATTGGTCAGGAAAACCAGAGCATCCAGTACTTTGACGGACTGGGCAGGCCGAGCCAGGGCGTCCAGCTAATGGCCAGCCCCAGTTATAGGGATATTGTACAGCATATCGAGTATGATGGATTTGGCAGGGAGAGTATCAAATATCTTCCGCACGTGCAGAATTTGGCGGGAAATGGAAGCTTCAAGCCTACGGCCAAGATAGACCAGCAGGCCTACTATGCGACCACGAATACCTGGGATGCCGCGGTGGTAAAGACAGCGAAGCCCTATGCAGTTACTGTTTTTGAGAACAGCCCGCTGAACCGTGTGCAGCAGCAGGGTGCTCCGGGTGTACCCTGGCAGCCGGTTGCGATCCGCAACAGTGTAACCGCCAGTACCGATTCCGGCCGCACGGTGGTAAGTGATTATGGGACGAACGGGACCAATGATGTGCGGCTGTGGACAGTCAACAGCACCGGAGCCACAGCAGGGTATTATGCTGCCGGCAAACTCTATAAAACGGTGATCAAGGATGAGAACTGGGTATCGGCAAACGGAAAGGGCGGCACCGTGGAGGAATTTAAAGATTTCGAGGGGCACCTCGTGCTCAAGCGTGTGTGGGAAACAGACAGTAAGAAGCTGGAAACGCAGTATGTGTACGACGACTTTGGAGACCTGCGGTATGTGATCCCGCCGGGATTCCCTTCCACGGCCACAACACTGACCGAGGCCACCACAGGCGATTTCCATGAGCTGGTGTATGCTTACAAGTACGACGAAAAGAGAAGGCTGGCTGAAAAGAAAATCCCGGGCAAGGGCTGGGAATGGCTGGTGTACAATACCAATGATCAGGCTGTGCTGACGCAGGATGCCGTACAGCGCGGACTTGGGAAATGGAGTTATACAAAATACGATGCATTTTGCCGGGTTGTACAGACGGGATTATACAGCAAGACTTTTGCGAGCCAGTCTGCGGCACAGGCCGACGTGAACACGGTAAGCAAATATTGGGAGGACCGGGTCGGTACAGCAGCCTATACCAATCAGGCCTATCCCAAGACGGGGCAGTCATTACAATCGGTAAATTATTACGATGACTATGTCTTCACAGGAGGAAATACAGCCAATCTGCAGCCGCTGAATATTACCAGGAGCACCAAGATCAAGGGGCTTTTAACGGGAAGTATGGTGTGGAAAGATGACCGTTCGGACTCGATGCTGACCATCAGTTATTATGATGACTATGGACGTGTGATCCAAAGTGTTGGTCGTAACCATTTGAACGGAACAGACCGTGTGACCAATGAATACAATTTTCCAGGTCAGGTAGTCAGGAGCACACATGTGCATACACCGTCCACAGGAGCGGTGGTGACTATTATCACGACCAATGAATATGACCATGTTGGCAGACTGGTACAGACCAAGAAGAAAGTCAACGGACAGGATGAAGTGATCCAGAGCAGGCTCGCCTACAATGAGATCGGGCAGCTGAAGACCAAGTCACTGCATAGCGAGAACGGTGGTGGCAGCTTTATGACCAATATCGGCTATGCCTACAATGAGCGGGGCTGGCAGACCAAAGCAAGTTCGGCGCAGTTTACCTCGCAGCTGAACTATAATGTGAATGGTACAACGGTGCTGGGTAACGCCCAGTATAATGGCAATATCGCGCAGCAGCTGTGGGGCTATGCTGCTACAACAAACAGCACATTTACCTACACTTATGATGCGTTAAACAGGTTGAAGAGTGGAGTGAGTACAGGTACGGTGATGAGCGAGGTATTGACATACGACGATATGGGCAATATCAAAACACTGGTCCGTGACAATGGTACGGCGATTACGTACAACTATAACAATACCAATAAGAGCAATAGGCTGGAAAGTCTTTCGGGGGGTGTAACCGGCTCATTTACTTATGACCTGAACGGAAATGCGACCAAGGACCGCACGGGGATGACCCTGAACTACAATTACCTGAACCTGCCCAAAACAGTGACCGGTACGGGTAAGAGTATTGCGTACACCTACGATGCATCGGGTGCTAAGCTGAACCGCAAATCTACAGTTGGAGGTATCACAACCGAGCAGGACTATATCGGTGGGATTGAATACAGCAAAGCTAGTGGAGCAAATCCGGTGATCGAACGAATCGCCACGGAAGATGGCTTCCTGTTGAATAGTTCAGGAAATTATAGTTACTATTACAATCTGACAGATCACCTGGGAAATGTGCGTGTTGTACTGAAGAAAGATGGTACTGCCACAGCCCCTGTTGCGACAGTAATGCAGAAACAGGACTACTATCCATTCGGAAAGACGAAATCTATTGCAACGAGTATCAATAATAAGTATCTTTATAATGGCAAGGAAATGCAGACTGACTTGAATGGCGGGACGCATACCTTGGGAAGTTCTTATGTACTGGAAGGACAGCTGGATTACGGAGCGAGATTCTACGATGCGGAGATCGGACGGTGGAATGTGGTGGATCCGTTGGCGGAGCAGATGAGAAGACATTCACCGTATAATTATAGTTTCAACAATCCCCTACGTTTTATTGATCCAGATGGAATGGGGCCAACGGATATTGTGTATTTTAATAGAAAGGGGCAAGAAACAAGTCGGGTTATCTCAAAAACTGAATTTAAAACTTACGTGAAAGATTCGGACGGTAATTATCAACTAGTTGCAATGCCGAATGTTATAACGGGTAAAGGTGGTTCCAATACTACAGGTGCTGTTTATCAGAAATACGATTACCAAATAGCGGCAAGTACGGCTGTATTCAATATGGATAAAAATGAAGGTTCTCTATCGTTGGTGACGGATGGAGGGAAATCAATACCATCATCGGCCACATCTCAAATACCTGATCTAGATCCTACTACGGTAAAAGCTATTGCAATGCAAGAATCTGGTATTGGTACAGGGAAGGAGGCGAATGAGAAAAAAGATATTATGCAGGTTAACAATGGTGTTAGTAATTTTGCAGATTATAGTCCCTATAAAGCGAATTATGGACTTTCAAAAGGAGTTGTACCTGGCCCTGTTACATCAATTAATGCGGGTATAAAAGATCTAGCGACCAAAGGCTTTAAGGGTGGAGTCGGATATAACTCAAAAACTGACCAAATGAGTTTTAAATTTCAGGGATGGGATAAGGCTATTAATAACTACAACGGAGGTGGTGCTGCTAAATATGGGCAGGACTATCTGAAATCTATAAAAGATATGATCAGGAGCTCTGTAAAACCAAACCCACAAAACTATTAGAATTATGAATAAGCTTTTAATGATGTGTATTTTGCTTTGTTTGTCTTGTTCTGGACTCTCTCAAGATAAAGAAGATATTGTATTGTCTGTTTTATCCAAAGACGTTATTGGTAAGACTTTTAAGTTCAATCTAAGCGATAAAAAGGTTTATAATAATGAAGCTTCTATAACTTATTTAGGCGAAATTGATACAAAAACCGATGGGAAATATTATGTAGTTACATGGGGTCGTGTATGGGGACCTAACAACCATACTACAGGTGCTGTTTTGTTATACGATAATAAAAAACAATACTTTGGAAAGTATGTGTTGGGAGCTATAAGTGATCTGCCTATAAAGTTAGACAAGAATGAACTGTTCTTTTATAACACAAATAAAAATGACTGTGACCAGTCTTTAGTCACTAAAATTGATTTTTCTGAAGTTCCTAAGAATATCTTCATAAAATGCAATGGTGAATTGGGGGATGTTTATGAGCTTAGTTTAGACTCCTTGGAAAAGAAATAGTCATCGGATGTGAGATATTCCTGATTCAGCGCCCAATCTTTATCGGATTGGGCGTTATTGTTTTATTTGAGTATCGCCTGCATCTTGCTCTTGGTGGAGATTTCGATACTGCTGACCATCCGAATTCGAAAATTCATGACCATTCAATTCGGAAAATTTTGACCGCTAAAATATTATGCTGATAAGTTTAAAATCCATTTTTGCTTATTTGATGGTTCCTATTTATAGTGGTCAATTTGCGTCGGAATTGCATGGCCCCGATGTCCGAAATCTCCAGCCAATAAACTGGATAAAAAAAATAGCAGATTTGCACAGTTCAGAACTAGAAAGTGTAAAATAAACTCATTCATAAATTTCTGAAATTTGCCAAATCTAAAAATTACATCAGTATAAAACGTTTATGAAAAGAGTACCATTTAGGAAGAGTATCGTATAAAGGGAAAAGTCATATTTTATTTAGTTTCGGTGGGGCATTATGCCGCTAATACAACAGGATCTCTAATGGAGTTAATTAACTATTTTTCTGATGCCAACGAGGCAGTTTTGACAACATCATTTGTTTTGAATAAGACGGACCAAATAACTAGAGTGTATCATCATCTCGAGGATGGAATGTGGGAATTTATTAGTGACAGAGCGGTTGAAGAATCGGATTATAAAGTTATTTCCATGGAAGAGATATTGAACACAGATGAGGAGCTGTTGTCTCTTTCTGATATGGAGCGCGGCTTTTTTGCTTATAGAAAAGAACCAAATGGTACTTTTGAGATAAAACCCTCAATCCTATAAAGATTGGGCGTTGTTGTTTTATTTGAGTATCGCCTTCATCTTGCTTTTGGCGATGAATGCGACAAATAATGCAAATACGTGATCCTTTGCACTTTCGGTGAGCTTTTCAATATCCTGAAACCTTTCCACTGTCCTATGGTCTTATTCTATTGTACCTTACTTTTATGTATTCATATCCAGAAATCGCTACCTGGTGTTTATCTTAATTGTCTTATTAAAACGTTCGAATAAATTAGCTACGGTTTCCCGTAACCAGCCATCCTTTCAAACCTATACCTTAGCCTTACAGTTTGTAATAATCTTGAAAGTTAATATCTGTAAGCCTATTCATTCAGCCAACCACGACCAATTCCATCGAAGGGAGGGAGATTTCACGATATAATGATCCAATAGCAGCCAATGTTGTCATCGGTACCACTGTCTTTAGCGATATAGGAGCCAGCTATGTAGATTTCTTTGGCGGTCGTTCTACCAGCTATGAGAAGAAGATGCAGGAAATGTACAAGCGTGTCACAGAAACGCTCAAGCAACGTGCGCAGGCAATTCGGGCTGATGCTATTATAGAGTATAGTGTGGATATCAATGAAATCTCAGGAAAGGGGAGTCAAATGTTTATGATTACTGCGGTGGGGACACCAGTACATCTTAAAGAGGTTGCTCGTGTTCCTGTAGAGAAGCAGGATGATCTATTGGACGGTGAACTGATTCAGCAAAAGGTTCGAGCAGATATTATCTTAGAGAATTATAAGTCGCTAGGGTCTATTAATAAGGAAACAGCTGAATTCATCGCTACGTCGGGCCCACGGGAATTTGAGCCACTTGTGTTCAAAGCAATGAATGAGGATTATGGTCTAGAACAAACTCCAAAAGAAAAGTTGGAAGTGCTATTCCGCTATTTTGATTACTTATCATATGAGGAAGCTATTGCTATTCTTTATCAGAAGGCAATTTGACAACCTTACAAGTAAAACGTATCAGTGCTATTATCACTTCATCCAATTTTATCGATTACACAAAAGCCATTAACCTTTTAAATAGTAATATACATGCTAGACGTATTGCGCTGAAAATATTCTTTTTGGACAAAGATTGGTATTCAAAAGAAGATGTTACTATTCTGAAAAGTTTAGAAGGAAATGCTTTGGCAAAGTTCTTCCCTGAAATTGTACAAGTTGAGGAATCGAAGGGAATATTTTCGAGTGGAAAAGAAGTGCGGCGATGTGAATGTGGTCATACAAATAAGCATGACAATTCAAACTGTGGCTCCTGCGCACGAGATAAAAGAGGTTTTATGGAGAAAAGTTGGAAACCGGAAGAAGTACAGGATACGTTAAATAGGAGAATACGGATTATTGAAAAGCTGGATATCTAATCACACAGGGACTTTTTATAAATTATTCACAATTACTACTTAGTCATATGTTATGGATAGAGCAATAGTTTATGTTTTTGACGATGAGGAATCTAAAATTGTATATGCTAACGAAGTGATATTTAAATAGAATATTGCTTCTTAATTAGGTCTCCATTGTATTCTTGCAATTCTAAATGAAATATTATTGATTGAATAGATGAAAATCCTTATATTTAATTGATTTTAGATTAAAGCTTGTTAATTTATAGAAAAGTAATTAAAAGCCCGATTTTTAGGGACAATATATAACCAGGGGGATATTGGATTTAAAAGGCCAAATAATCTATACTCAATTATAAGAGTTGACTACTACATTTCTTTGCCAAGTTTGGAGATAATATTTCAATATTCCTCAATAATTAAGTTAATGAAAAGTTTTTTATTTACATTGATGTCAGGGACCAGCTTGCTGATATCTTCACTGAGCGCTTCTGCTCAGTCAACAGAGCCGAATTACATACATCCCAAACAGTATTTGCCCTCAAGCCCAGATGTGATGGCGTTTAACAAAATAAGCTTTATACCCGTTGGCTTATTTACGGGAAAGCCGAATATTACTGTCCCAATTACAAATTTAAAGATTCAAGATTATGACTTTCCAATTTCGATTAATTATAATGCTGGTGGTATAAAAGTTGAAGAGATAGCGTCAAATGTTGGATTGGGATGGTCTCTCAATGCCTATGGTAATATATCGGTAGCTGTCAATGGGTTTGGTGATTTTCAGAATAATGGTTTTGCTACATTGTCATCGACAGAATTTAAATTGCCAGATGCCCATCTATCAGGCTTGATATCCTATCAACCTGATCAGTTTAACGGTGGGACACTATATCGCTTGGGTGTAGGTAGTGCTGAAGGTACAATAGATACTCAGCCGGATATCTATTCATATGCGGTTAACGGAATTAGCGGTAAATTTTATTTTGATCAATATGGGCAAGCACACACCATACCATTCAATGGAGTTAAAATCGAACATTCTGGCTTCGGTAATAATATCTCAATAACAGATCTAAAAGGAATAAAATATACATTTGGAGATTTTGAATTTTCAGAATTACCGAGTAATTGTAGTGCAAGTTCCATATCTGGACAGACCATGCTACTCACTACAATTGCTCTTCCTACAGGATCTACAATCCAATTTGAATATATCGCAGTCAACTATACACAAAGGATCCAACCGCCTATAAGTAGGAATATCCCACTTGGTACACGAAGTATTGGTTTAGATTGTACGAACACAAACACAAGTATGATTGTGAATTCTAAAGCTATTAATAGGATCATTAGCTCAGATGGTACCGAGATAAAGTTCTACTATGGAGCAAATCGTACTGATCTTGTCGGTACTAAGGTTTTGGACAGAGTCGAAGTAAAAAAAATGGGTATTTCTCAGAATACAAATTTTTATTATAGTTATTTTGGTAGTTCGAGTGAGGAGTTTCAGCGGTTGAAATTGGACAGTGTTAAAAATTACAATGGTGGTACATATAGTTTTACTTATAATGGCCAGATTTCTTTACCAAGTAGATATTCATTTTCACAGGATCATTGGGGATATTATAATGGAAAGAATAACCCTAATTTACTTCCTGTCGAGCCTGAATTTGGTTTTACGGATGGGGCAAACCGTGAAGTTGATCCAAGTTATCTACAGGCAAATATTCTAACAAGGGTTACCTATCCTACCAAAGGCTATACTGATTTTGTGTATGAGCCAAACGATTATTATTCTAAAGATACCATGAGCATTGTATCACATGCTGACCATTATTTAAATAGTCCAAGTAATCAGATCATAAATTTTACTATACCGGAGGGAGCTATAGTGAGCCAGTCAAAACTTAAGATTCAAGTAAGTGGCTCCAGCTCCGGTGGGGGAATTGGAAATGAGCCTGAAGACCCACAGGATTATGTGGTATCTATCCAAGGAAATAACGGGTTTCAGGCAAACTATACTGCCTATCAGAACCAAACACTGGGACTGAACTTATCACCTGGGGTCTATAGTATGCAGTTTTCAAATACTGGAAATAGAATGACAAATATTACGCTGAGTTATGATGTCACTACAAAACAATATTCCGAAGGAAATAGATTTGCAGGCGGGCTTCGATTAAAAACACAAATAAGCTATGCCAAGGTCGGAGATATAACCCCTCTAATAGAAAGTTATGTCTATGCTATAAATGGGAAATCCAGCGGTCAAATTAATTATAAGCCAAAATATACCTATCTATTGGAAAAATATTTTTTGGATGAAAATGTATATAACTTTTTTCCATCTAGGTTCTTTGTCCAGAATTCAGCAAGTGTTGATCCATTGAATTCTTTACAGGGGGGAAGTGTTGGTTATACGTTTGTATCCAAAATTCAGTCGAGCGGGGCGCAAAAGGTGCAGGTGGATACCGAGTTTTCTCACTATGGAGATTATGGTGGACGTTATTCCTTCCCTCTGCCACCTGTTATTAGTATGGATTGGGCGAATGGAATGTTGTTAAAAGAGACTTCTTACATTGATAAGAATGGTATGCTTAAGCCTGTAAAAGAAGTGCGCAACTCTTACTCTATTCAAAATGAAGATACCTTTTGGGATTATCATTTTTCTCCCATTACCAAACCGACCGACGACGGAAATAGAGGTATAGGTTATGTCATTGCTTTTGCTTCTCCACCTTATTTGAATGGTCTGTTAAAAAAAGAGGCCACATTTTTTATCAATGATTATCGCTTGATATCTAAATGGATCCGTCAGGATTCCATTGTCACCACTCATTTTGACACAGAAGATAGAAAAATAAAAACAATATCTATATTCAACTATGGTGATTTATATAATCTTATGCCTACGCGTATCAAAATTGAGAAAAGTAACGGTAGAACTTCCAGCAAGCGCTTGTATTATACAACCAGTATTCCGGATAATCTAAAAACTACAGAAACAGCAATTTTAAAAAGCCAACATCGTTTGAGTCAGATAATTCTAAGTTCAGATAGTATCAACGTTGGACAAAATGTAAACCAACGAATTATTTTTAAGAATTTTGGCAACGATCGGGTGTATTTAAATAAGGTATATCTTAAAAATGGTAGCGCAGACGAGTATCCACAATTGGAAATTTCGCTTTATGATACTTATGGGAATGCAAGGGAATTTAAGGATCTTTCTAATTCTTCTATTGTCTATCTCTGGGGTTATAGCGGCAAATTTCCAGCGATAGAAATTAAAAATGCGACCTATGCAGAAGTTGCAACAGCACTTACGCAGGCGGCTATTGACAACCTGAACAGCAGTAGCCAGACAGAGGCGACGATGGAGACCCTGATCAAGAATGCCGCTGATAAGTTACGCACAGACATTCCCAAAGCCATGGTGACCAGCTATACATATAGACCATTGGTTGGTATGACCAGCAAGACGGATGCCCGTGGCATTAAGGAAACTTATACCTACGACGGCATGCAGCGTTTGCAGACAATTTTAGATCATCTGAACTATGTGACCAAGTCCTTTGATTATCATTACAGACCCAATTAAGCCAATTCAATTATGAAAAAGAACTTTTTAACATTACTGTCATTAGCTATATTGGGTACTGTGCATGGGCAGACACTTGTGGACAACCTCACCCTGAGTTCCTATAGCAACCAGACCAATATCCAGGCGCTCAAGAGTATTACACTCCAGAACGGCTTTTATATCCCTGCCCCGGCGGCAGGCAAAACCATTACGATCGGTATTGCCGGCTTTCAGAATCTTGTGAGTACTCCTACAGCTGGACAGAACTATATATTAACCAAAACGTTCCGTAGTCCGGGTGTTACACTTGCTACATTGAATGCGCAGCGTACGATCGGAGATGAGAACCAGAGTATCCAGTACTTTGATGGTCTAGGAAGGCCTAGCCAAACGGTGCAGCTAATGGCCAGCCCGACCTATAGAGACATTGTACAGCATATGGAGTATGATGGATTTGGCAGGGAGAATATCAAATATCTTCCGCACGTGCAGAATTTGGCGGGAAATGGAAGCTTCAAGCCTACGGCCAAGATAGACCAGCAGGCCTACTATGCAACCACGAATACCTGGGATGCTGCCGTGGTCAAGACAGCGAAGCCCTATGCAGTTACTGTTTTTGAGAACAGCCCGCTGAACCGTGTGCAGCAGCAGGGGGCACCAGGGATTCCCTGGCAGCCAGTTGCGATCCGCAACAACGTAACCGCCAGTACCGATTCCGGCCGCACAGTGGTAAGTGATTATGGGACGAACGGCACCAATGATGTGCGGTTGTGGACAGTCAACAGCACCGGAGCCACAGCAGGTTATTATACTGCCGGCAAACTCTATAAAACGGTGATCAAAGATGAGAACTGGGTGTCGGCAAACGGCAAGGGCGGTACGGTGGAGGAATATAAGGATTTCGAGGGGCACCTCGTGCTCAAGCGCGTGTGGGAAACGGACAGCAAGAAACTGGAAACGCAGTATGTGTATGATGACTTTGGAGACCTGCGGTATGTGATCCCGCCGGGATTTCCGGCTACGACCACAGCACTGACCGAGGCCACCACAGGCGATTTCCATGAGCTGGTGTATGCTTACAAGTACGACGAAAAGCGAAGGCTGGCTGAGAAAAAGATTCCGGGCAAGGGCTGGGAATGGCTGGTGTACAATACCAATGATCAGGCTGTGCTGACGCAGGATGCCGTACAGCGCGGACTAGGGAAATGGAGTTATACAAAATACGATGCATTTGGGCGTGTTGTACAGACGGGATTATACAGCAAGACTTTTGCGAGCCAGCCTGCGGCACAGGCCGATGTGAACACGGTAAGCAAATATTGGGAGGACCGTGTCGGAACTGCCAATTATACCAATCAGGCCTATCCAAAGACGGGGCAGTCATTGCAATTGGTGAATTATTACGATGATTACGGATTTACTGGAGGAAATACAGCCAATCTGCAGCCACTGAATATTACCAGAAGCACCAAGATCAAAGGGCTTTTAACGGGAAGTATGGTGTGGAAAGATGACCGTTCGGATTCAATGCTGACCATCAGTTATTATGATGACTATGGACGTGTGATCCAGAGTGTGGGGCGTAACCATTTGAACGGCACAGACCGTGTGACCAATGAATACAATTTTCCAGGTCAGGTAGTCAAGAGCACCAGAGTTCATACACCATCCACTGGGGCAGCGGTGACCATCATTACCACCAATGAATATGACCATGTGGGTAGGCTGGTACAGACCAAGAAGAAAGTCAATGGACAGGATGAAGTGATCCAGAGCAGGCTTGCCTACAATGAGATCGGGCAGCTGAAGACCAAATCACTGCATAGCGAGAACGGTGGTGGCAACTTTATGACCAATATCGGTTATGCCTATAATGAACGGGGTTGGCAGACTAAGGCAAGCTCG
The DNA here is from genome assembly GCF_039511225.1 of Sphingobacterium multivorum. Classification (NCBI taxonomy): domain Bacteria; kingdom Pseudomonadati; phylum Bacteroidota; class Sphingobacteriia; order Sphingobacteriales; family Sphingobacteriaceae; genus Sphingobacterium; species Sphingobacterium multivorum. Next base: position 3,476,412 of record NZ_CP154261.1, on the reverse strand, counting down.
GCGCAGTTCACCTCCCAGCTGAACTATAATGTCAATGGTACAACGGTGCTGGGTAACGCCCAGTATAATGGCAATATCGCGCAGCAGCTGTGGGGCTATGTTGCTACAACAAACAGCGCATTTACCTACACTTATGATGCATTAAACCGGTTGAAGAGTGGGGTAAGTAACGGTACAGTGATGAGTGAGGCCTTGACATACGATGATATGGGTAATATCAAAATGCTTGTCCGTGACAATGGTACAGCGATTACCTACAACTATAACAATACCAATAAGAGCAACAGGCTGGAAAGTCTCTCGGGAGGCGTAACCGGCTCATTTACTTATGACCTTAACGGAAATGCGACGAAGGACCGTACAGGGATGGCCCTAAGCTATAATTACCTGAACCTGCCAAAAACAGTGACGGGTACAGGTAAGAGCATTGTCTACACCTACGATGCATCTGGCGCTAAGCTGAACCGAAAGTCTACTGTTGGCGGTATCACAACCGAGCAGGACTATATCGGTGGGATTGAATACAGCAAAGCAAGTGGGGCAAATCCTGTGATCGAACGTGTCGCTACCGAGGATGGATTCCTGCTGAACAGTTCGGGGACTTACAGTTACTATTATAACCTGACAGATCATTTAGGCAATGTAAGGGTTGTACTCAAGAAAGATGGTACAGCTACAGCACCTGTTGCCACAGTGATGCAGAAACAGGATTACTATCCATTTGGTAAGACGAAATCTATTGCAACGAGTATCAATAATAAGTATCTTTATAATGGCAAGGAGATGCAGACTGACCTAAATGGTGGTACGCATACCTTGGGAGGTTCTTATGTTCTAGAAGGGCAGCTGGATTATGGGGCGAGGTTCTATGACGCTGAGATAGGTAGATGGAATGTTATTGACCCTAAGGCAGAAGTGAACAGACGTTGGTCTCCATATCGTTATGCTTATGATAATCCATTGCGATTTATTGATCCGGACGGGATGTTAGAGGAACCAACTCCCTTAGAGGCTGCCATGATTTCTAAACACGTATATGGAGATAAGAAAGATCCAGGTGACCTTATTGGCGGATGGCAGGTTTCTAAAGCAGGAGGAGGTTTACAGTTAAATAATGAAAAAAGTGGTTTTAAGTCTAATGTATATGAGAGAACTGTGGATGGGAAAACAGAATATGTATATGCTACAGCTGGCACAGAGATGGATGATTTTAAGGATGCTAAACATGATGTTTTACAACCATTAGGGATGTCTTCTCAATATACTCAATCAATTAAAACTGTAGATGCTTTGAAAAAAATTATAGGAAGTGCTGAATTAACTTTCACTGGTCACTCTTTAGGCGGTGGTTTGGCGGAAAACAATTCATTACATACTGGAGATAAGGCAATAACTTTCAATGCGGCGGGGGTAAGTCCACTAACAAGTGGTACCTTAAAGAAATCTAATACAGATGCATATATTATGAGGACAGATCCGTTAAATGCTCTTCAAAAGATAAGCGCAATACCAACGGCTGGGGGAAATAAGCATTTTCTTCAACCTCGAAGTTTTAGTGGCATATTTAATGGTCATAGTATTAACTCTGTGATAGAGGCTCTGATAAAACCTACGGTAGGTCAACAAATAAATAGCGGATTGAGAAATTCCATCACTCCTTCTCAATTTAAATTTTAGATTATGAGAATTTTTATAGTAATATTAACTTTTACACTTTGTGGTTGTCATAATAGGGATGATAAGATCGATAAAGAGAAACTTCTTGGTAATGACTATCGGCTTTTCCAAGGTTCGCCTAGTTGGGATTTGGCAAAGGCAGTGGAAGATGAGAATATTAATTTAGTGAAAAAACTAGCTAACGAAGATAGGCAGCCCGTCAATTACCAAGAGCCTAAATTTGGCAAAACTTTATTGATGCTCGCGATTAATAATAACGATTATCAGAGTGCAAAAACATTATTAGCTTTGAAAGCTGATCCCAATATCGCAGACAGATATCGAGGATCTACAGCGATGCATGATGCCGCAGCAAATTCAGACCCTAAATATCTAGAGCTTTTGATAAAGTACCATGGTAACCCTAATGTTGTTGAGAATAAGCCGATTACAGATAGTGACAATGGAAGGGAAACGCCATTAAATATAGCAATTACATATATCTCAGGTAATAATCTAAATAAAGTTAAACTCTTAGTTAATGCGGGAGCCGATGTTAATTTTTATAATTCTTGGTATACTTATTATCCGCATTTACCATTATCAGATGCAATAAGCCATCAACAGTTTGATATAGCACAATATTTACTTGAACAAGGAGCAGATTATAAGCGAATCATGTATAGGACGGTGCAAGGAGATTCAATCTACATTTTGGGAGCACTTAGAAGAGAAATAGTTGATTTGGATAAAAAAGAATACCGCCAGAAGAGAAATGTCATATCCTTTTTAAAAACTAAAGGATTGGATTACGCGAAGGAACCAGTCCCTGATTTTATTGAAGAAAAGCTCAAAAAAGATTATCCGGAGAATTGGCAAGAGGTTCTAAAAAGTTATTAGTTAATATGACTACTGGGTGAGGTTTTATGACGCCGAAATCGGACGATGGAGTGTGGAGGACGGGCCAATCCCGGGTTGTATGGGTGGGACCGGAAATCCTGGTCGTATTGTAACTGGAGGCGCTCCCTTAGATCTGAAAGGAACTAACCCGGTTTTTAATAAGAATTGGTGGAAATGGTAAATATAACAGAATTAGAAAGTTGAAAATTAAATATTCTTTTGCAGTATTTTTATATACCTATTTGAACCAAATTGACCTGTCTTTGAATAGAAGTAGGTGGGAACCTCTTGATAATCTGAGGGATTTTTATCGAAGCCAAATTTCTCCTAAAAAAGTTGCAAATTATCTCATTAATAAATTGGGGCTAAACGTTGAAAAATTGAATTATTTGATTTTTATTGACGAAGAATCTTTGTGGGAGAAAATTAAAGATTCATTATTATCAGACTTGGGTGTTAACCTTGCCCGATTGAAAAGTATAATGCCATGATATTAACCACGACCAATTCCATCGAAGGGGGGGATATTTCACGATATAATGATCTAATAGCTGCCAATGTTGTCGTCGGCACCACTGTCTTTAATGATGTAGGGGCGAGCTATGAAACAAGTGATTGAACGTCTCGAAAAATCAGAGACGGCATTGTCCGAAATGAGGAGTGAGCGAGAAAAAACCAGTAGAATATTATTAACCGCTAACTGATAAAGCCTCCCTTGCTGACTGTCAAGGGAGGCTCTATTGTGCTGTGCTTTTCGGTATCTCCCAGCTACCGCTTATAAATCTCTTGTTTTTCTAAGATAGGGCCTGCTACATCCATACTTTTGCCTATATCATTTAAATTAAAGAAATATGGCAAATCAATTTTTGGTTAAGGAACACGTGGTTGCTATGCAAAGTTTAATAGCGATGCGATATAACCAGAAGGAAAAAATATATTAAATAACGCTATGAATAAATAGCAGAAATTTTTAAATTCAAGTAACCATAAAAAGAATGCTAACCAGGTCTATAGATGCAACAAAAATAGCTTCTTAAAGATTCCTATTGTATTTTTATTACTGATATATTTTATTAACCAGTTTATTAGCTATGAATAAGTTAAAGTCGGCATTTCTATTTGCCTTTAGTGTATGCGCCATGGGAAGCCATGCACAAAATCTGCTCAACCTCAATGATTGGGTAACCGGATCTGGTGGAACTTCAGGCCTCACTGCAAATGGTCTGACCAGTGAGAACGAACGTGAGTGGGGGGTGGGTCCTTTGGGTACACAGGTTATCCTATGGAAAGGGGCTCCCAGCGGAGATGGGAATGCGGACGGGGGCTGGAACTCAGTGGATATTCCGATCAATAATCAGAAGACCTACCGTTTTTCGGTTTGGATGAAAAGAACAAATTCTAAAAGTGGAACGGCCTATTTGGGCTGTGCCCCAGGTGTGAATACACTTGCTGGAACGATAAACAATAACCCCTATTTTTGGTATGGAAATCTCCCTGAACTTGATCGCTGGTATCTTCTGGTAGGTTATGTACATGGTTCAAATGACCCCTCTACCGTAAATTATGGTGCAATATACGATGGCGTTACAGGTCAGAAAGTTATTGGTCTGACAGACTTTAAGTTTGCAGCGACGAATACAATCACTCGCCATCGGTCGTACCTATATTACGACAACAATACCGATGATCGTCAGTATTTTTATGGCCCTCGGATAGAGGAAGTCAACGGAAATGAGCCCACGATAAGTTCTCTCTTAAACAACCCTGTGGGAGCCGGAGACTTCTACTTTTCAGGAAAAGTTGGTGTCAAAACCCAAACACCCGGAGATTATGATCTAGCTGTGAAAGGCAAGATCCGCAGCCAAGAGATCAAAGTGGAGACCTCGGGCTGGGCCGACTATGTTTTCGAAGAGGATTATAAACTACCTACATTGGCCGAAACCGAAAAATTTATTCAAAAGAACGGCCATTTGCCCGATGTTCCTAAAGCAAGCGAGGTTGCAGCAAACGGTATTTCCTTGGGTGAGATGAATAAGATTCTGTTGAAGAAAATAGAGGAGTTGACGTTGCAGGTGATTCAATTAAATAAAACTGTTCAGGAACAGGATAAAGAAATTAAGATAATAAAGATCGCCAAATAGACCGTGAGAAAAAAGATTCAAATAATGAAAAGGAAACTATTTATCATTTCGTCGCTATCGCTTGCTATGAGTTGGTGTTTTGGCCAATCGCCGAGTATGCCAAAACAGATCATTGGACCAAGTCCAACGGTATCGAATTTTGTCCAATATAAAGAAACTCCTGTTAATCTATATTCAGGTATGGTTAATGTGAGTATTCCACTCTATACGATAAAAGTAGGGGAACTAGAGATTCCTATTTCCTTGGATTATAAGGGTGGGGGAATAAAGGTTTCGGAGATCGCCTCCAATTGTGGATTGGGTTGGAATCTAACGACTGGTGGTGTTGTGTCGCGAAGTACGGTCGGCCTTCCCGATGAAACTCCAAAAGTGGGTTATCTGTACTCAACTTATTTTGAATCGTTTTCTAGTTATAATGAAGTTCAGAAACATACTATGGGGACAGGATCTACAGATGGGGAGCCTGATAACTTTTATTTTTCCTTTCCGGGTGGTTCCGGCCGATTTAATTTTGATAGGTCCGGTAATCTCGTAAGTATCCCGAAAACGAATTATCAGTTTATTAAAGGACCTGAACTTTTTTATAGTTCATCAGTGGTGAGTCCTGCGACATTGATATCGACCAGGTCCATAAAAGACGATAGGGGTAATTTATACAACTTTAATGATGCTGAAATGGGGGAAGTAACTGGCAATCGATTGGTCAACTTTAATACGACAGGCAGTGGCTCTGTTGCTATCAATAGCTGGCATCTCTCTAAAATTACTACACCTGTCGGTGATCAGGTAAATTATACCTATGAAGAAGTTCCCGTTTCTTATGATCTTGCCCCAACAGAAACGATAAATGCTAAAACTATGGGTAGTGAAGATCCTCTTCCACCGTCAATTGAATCGTACTCGCGAAATGTGATAAAAACAAAACGCATCTCAAGCATATCATTTAGAGGCGGAAAGGTGTTGTTTAAGTATAACAGTACGTCCCGTGCAGATCTCGTCGGTGATTTTGCACTCGAAGAGGTTCAGATTTTTCAAGGCAGTACACTTATTAAATCTTTTCAGCTAAATTATCTCTATCTCGATGGACCTAATCTAAAGAACCGTTCAGATTATCCTTTGACAGGCGAAACAAATTTCTTGACAAATACGAGCCTTGCACCTTCTGCTACTATGTCAAGGCGACTGGTTTTGGAATCTGTGCGTGAGAGAAGTGAAACAGGCCAATTTATGGATAATGGACACCGATTTGAGTATATACATAATTTTGGCCTCCCTAACCGAAGTTCAAGGAGTATTGATTTTTGGGGCTATTATAATGGTAATACTGAACCTAAGATTATTGCGCAGCAGTCTGCCCAAGATGCCGGTTTAGTCGATTTTTTTTGGTACGATAGACATGTTAATACGGAGTACGCAATACAGGGATTGCTTTCTAAAATAATTAATCCTATGGGCGGAGTAACTGAATTTAGCTACGAGTCCAACAGTATAGCTGCAAGTCCCAAATTGCCTGTTACTTTTACCGAAATGGTTAGTATTGGCGCATCTGTTTCTTTTGCACATTCATTATATGGGAAAATTGTTTATGAAGATCCGGACGATGGTGGTTATCCTTATGTCCTGGTGCAAAAAGACGGACAGATGGTTAAGAATTACTATAGAGAATTTGTGTTGCCTGAACGTAACAATTATACAATTACCATTCAAAATATGCCCAATGTATATGGTATTTATTTTTATCTTTTTGATGTAGGACGTAATCGTACTGTGCAGACTTTTATGAATGACTATGGTGGTTTAATTAATCTCGACGCAGGTATTTACCGGCTCTATATAAGCCCCTCATTAAGTGCAACTGTTCAATCGCCTCAAAACCCCTATTATAATACGTTTATGACTGCATCTGTTACAGGCTATAAGGCGTATACAAAAACATTGAATTCTTCTGGCCCAACAGGAAATATCGTCGGTGGGGTTCGTATTAAAGAACAGAAAATTTATGACCCTTTAATTGGCCAATATGTTTTGAAAGAATACAAATATCGAGATCCTGATGGGGGTGTAAGTGGTGTTCTGTTAAATGCACCCGAATTTTCTTATTCCAAAGAAGCATCATCTAGCGGTTCGTCCATATCCAAGTATAAGGTGCTAACCTTTGATCCGGTGATCGGTTTACGGACTACATCAGGAAGTTATGTGGCGTATTCAAATGTTGAAGAATGGACAAAATCCGGGGATCTTACTGCATTGGGTAGGGTGGATTATAGTTATATTAATGCAAATACAAACGATGATGTGTTTTTTACCCCAGCAGTTGACTATAGTGGGTTTATGCCTCCATATAATCTTTTACCCAATCCACCTGTAGATAACAGGGATTGGCTTAGAGGCCGTTTGCTTAGCAAGTCAATTTATTCCGCGAGTAATCAATTATTGGAGAAGGAAATAAATACATATGATTATTATCTGGAAAATACGAATGTAAGGGGTTATAAGATAGATTTTTATATTGAGGTATTGAATGGTACAAGTAATTACTACTATAATAAATTTGATTATAAAACAGGCTACCTACATCTCAAGGAAAGTACAAAGACGGTTTACAATCAAGCACCGTCGACAAATGTCGAAGTCAATAATAGATATATCTACAGTAAAGTGCACCTGCAACCTCTAGCCATGTTCCAGAATCAAAGTAATGGTGATAGTACGGCTACTTTCTATACCTATCCAAAAGATTTTCAGGGAGGAAATACTTCGATCGCCAACTTGATAGCAAATAATATATTGATCAATCCCATTGAACGTATTACCGCAGTGAAGAAACAAAGTTCTTATTTTTTGAAAGAGGGCGAGCTTAATATATATCGTTCTGCGGGGAATGGTCTGTTGGAAAGAAAGGATATTTTGGAAACGGATGTGCCAATCTCGCTGGCCTCTTTTAAGTTTAGCAACCGAGTTCTTGGTGTATTGCCAACCGAAGGATTATCTGCCAGTTATGGTGCGGATGCGCGATATAAACCTGCTTATTCATTTTTACAATACAATACGTCCGGAAATCCACTAGAGCTGAAGGTGAAAGAATTGCCTGTCACGGTTTACCTCTGGGGCTATAATAATCAGTATCCAGTTTTAGAAATCAAAAATGCGACTTATGCAGAAGTTGCAACAGCACTTACGCAGGCAGCTATTGACAACCTGAATAGTATTAGCCAGACAGAGGCGACGATGGAGACCCTGATCAAAAATGCCGCTGATAAATTACGCACAGACATTCCCAAAGCCATGGTGACCAGCTTCACCTATAAACCGCTCGTTGGTATGACCAGCAAGACGGATGCCCGTGGTATAAAGGAAACCTATACGTACGACGGTATGCAACGACTTCAGGCGATCCTGGACCACCTTAACAATGTAAACAGATCCTTCGATTACCATTATCGTTCCAATTAAGCCTATCCAATCATGAAAAATAACTTTTTAATACTACTATCATTAGTCGGGGCTGGGGCGGTACAAGGGCAGACGCTCGTGGACAATCTTACACTGAGTTCCTATAGCAACCAGACGGATATCCAGGCGCTCAAGAGTATTACACTCCAGAATGGCTTTTATATCCCTGCCCCGGCGGCAGGGAAGACCATTACGATCAGTATTGCCGGCTTTCAGAATATTGTGAGCACCCCTACTGCCAGCCAGAACTATGTCCTGACGAGGACTTTCCGTAGCCCCGGAGTTACACAGGCTACCCTGAATGCCCAACGGACGATCGGAGATGAGAATCAGAGCATCCAGTACTTTGATGGTCTAGGAAGGCCTAGCCAAACGGTGCAGCTGATGGCCAGTCCAACGTATAAGGATATTGTCCAGCATATTGAATATGACGGGTTTGGTCGTGAGTCGACGAAATATTTGCCCTATGGCGAGAAGTCAGGCAACGGTAGTTTCCGGGCTTCAGCAAAATCGACACAGTCGGATTTTTACAAAGATGGGGTAGGCTGGGATGAGGCAGCTGTGAAGACGCCGAAGCCCTATGCTGTTACTGTTTTTGAGAACAGCCCGCTGAACCGTGTGCAGCAGCAGGGTGCACCAGGGATTCCCTGGCAGCCCGTTGCGATCCGCAACAACGTAACCGCCAGTACCGATTCCGGCCGCACGGTGGTAAGCGATTATGGGACGAACGGGACCAATGATGTGCGGCTGTGGACAGTCAACAGCACCGGAGCCACAGCAGGCTATTATGCTGCCGGCAAACTCTATAAAACGGTGATCAAAGATGAGAACTGGATATCGGCAAACGGAAAGGGTGGTACGGTGGAGGAATATAAGGATTTCGAGGGGCATGTCGTGCTTAAGCGGGTCTGGGAAACAGACAGTAAGAAATTGGAAACGCAGTATGTGTATGATGACTTTGGAGACCTGAGGTATGTGATCCCGCCGGGATTCCCTTCCACGACTACTACATTGACAGAGGCCACCAGCGGTGATTTCCATGAGCTGGTCTATGCATACAGGTACGACGAAAAGCGAAGGCTGGCTGAGAAAAAGATTCCGGGCAAGGGCTGGGAATGGCTTGTGTACAATGCCAATGATCAGGTTGTACTATCGCAGGATGCTGTACAACGGGGGCTAGGGAAATGGAGCTATACAAAATACGATGCATTTGGCCGGGTTGTACAGACGGGATTATACAGCAAGACTTTTGCGAGCCAGTCTGCGGCACAGGCCGACGTGAACACGGTAAGCAAATATTGGGAGGACCGGGTCGGTACAGCAGCCTATACCAATCAGGCCTATCCCAAGACGGGGCAGTCATTACAATCGGTAAATTATTACGATGATTACGGATTTACCGGAGGAAATACAACCAATCTACAGCCACTGAATATTACCAAGAGCACCAAGATCAAGGGGCTTTTAACGGGAAGTATGGTGTGGAAAGATGACCGTTCGGACTCGATGCTGACCATCAGTTATTATGATGACTATGGACGTGTTATCCAGAGTGTTGGTCGTAACCACCTGAACGGCACAGACCGTGTGACCAACGAATACAATTTTCCAGGTCAGGTAGTCCGGAGCACGCATGTGCATACACCATCCACTGGGGCAGCGGTGACCATCATTACCACCAATGAATATGACCATGTGGGTAGGCTGGTACAGACCAAGAAGAAAGTCAACGGGCAGGATGAGGTGATCCAGAGCAGGCTCGCCTACAACGAGATCGGTCAACTGAAGACCAAGTCGCTGCACAGTGAGAACGGTGGCAGCAACTTTATGACGAGCATCGGTTATGCCTATAATGAACGGGGTTGGCAGACTAAGGCAAGCTCGGCGCAGTTCACCTCGCAGCTGAACTATAATGTCAATGGTACCACGGTGCTTTCTAATGCTCAGTACAATGGCAATATCGCGCAGCAGCTGTGGGGCTATGCTGCCACGACAAACAGTACATTTACCTACGCTTACGATGGGCTAAACAGGTTGAAGAGCGGTGTGAGTATAGGTACAGTGATGAGCGAGGTATTGACCTATGATGATATGGGCAATATCAAGACATTGGTCCGTGACAATGGCACAGCGATTACGTACAACTATAACAATACCAATAAGAGCAATAGGCTGGAAAGTCTTTCGGGGGGCGTAACCGGCTCATTTACTTATGACCTGAACGGAAATGCGACCAAGGACCGTACAGGAATGGCCCTAAGCTACAATTACCTGAACCTGCCAAAAACAGTGACGGGCACAGGTAAGAGCATTGCCTACACCTACGATGCAGGAGGCTCCAAGCTGAATCGCAAGTCTACTGTCGGCGGTATCACTACCGAGCAGGATTATATTAGCGGGATTGAATACAGTAAAGCTAGTGGGGCAAATCCAGTAATCGAACGTATCGCTACGGAGGATGGCTTCCTACTCAACAGTTCGGGTACTTACAATTACTATTATAATTTGACGGACCATCTGGGTAATGTGCGTGTGGTACTAAAGAAAGATGGTACAGCTACAGCCCCTGTTGCTACAGTGATGCAGAAGCAGGATTACTATCCATTCGGTAAGACGAAATCTATTGCAACGAGTATCAATAATAAGTATCTTTATAATGGCAAGGAAATGCAGACTGACCTGAATGGTGGGACGCATACCTTGGGAAGTTCTTATGTACTGGAAGGACAGTTGGATTACGGGGCAAGGTTCTACGACGCAGAGATCGGTAGGTGGAATGTGGTGGATCCAATGGCTGAGCAAGGTAGAAGATGGTCATCCTATGTTTACGCATTTGACAATCCAATTCGATTTATTGATAAAGATGGCAATTGGCCGACCCCACTTATGGTTGATAATGGTAAATTTATCAGTTCCTTTAGGATGCGAAAACATCCTATAACTGGAAAAATGACTCCACATAAAGGAGCAGATATTGCAGCCAAAGTTGGAAGTAAAGTGAGAGCAGCAGCAGACGGTAAAGTTACCAAAATTGCCTATCAATATAATCCTACTAAAAAGACCGGATGGGGTTGGTATGTTGAAATTACACATAAGGATGGATATGTAAGTCGTTATGCTCATTTAACAGAAGGAGGTATTGATGTGAAAGTAGATCAAGAAGTGAAAAATGGTGATGAAATTGCACAATCAGGCAAATCTGGAGGTGTAACAGGTCCTCATTTGCATTTTGAAATCCTAGAAAACGGAATCCAAATAGATCCCATGAAAGTTTATGATTTACAATCTTTTCTAAATATCCCTATTAATCAGGGGACTTTAGATGAAGTTGTTATTAATCCTCCTCAACGAAAAGATCCAAAAATACCAGAAGCAGATCGAGAAAAAGATACTACAACAAATAGAGTAAATGATGAAAATCCACCAAATCAACAGAGAGAAACGGAGCACGAAGAAAATGAGAAAAAGAATAAATAATATAATATTAGCTGCCCTAATTTTTGGATTTCTCACCGATTGTCACCAAAGGGAAAATAGAAAGGTAAATTCTACTAAGGAAAACAATTCAGCATTTGCCGATAAAGATAGTACAGTATATACTGAGAAGTTTGATGACTTTTTCGCTCATTTCCTTAGAGACTCAGTATTCCAGATAAGTAGAGTTGATTTCCCACTTAGAGGTATGTCAACTGAATTTGTTTTTGATGAAGAAGAAGCAAGAGATTCTTTAGGTAATTGTTTTTTCATTAAGGACAGAAAATTTTATTGGACCAAAATGAATTGGACCTTTATTCAGGGTGCGAATCTTAATGTAAAAGATTATTCCTTTTCCAAAAAGAAAGGAGATAATTATTATGAGATAACCTATCGGTCAAAATTGGACGATATTGTTCTATTTTTTAGATTTCAATTTGTATCAGGACATTGGTACCTCACATATTATAGTTTTGAATGGAACTAAATAAAAAATTACAAAGAGAGGGCAATATAATAAAGTCTCCATTGGTTGTGATCAATGGAGGCTTTTGTTTTATACTTTCCTGTTTTCTAGCTCTACTGTCGTAGTTTAACAGGATTCCCTCTGCCCCCAGAATGAAGAAATCTCCAAATGTTGATATTTTGGAGATTTCGATACTGCTAACCATTCGAATTCGAAAATTCATGGTTCTTCCCCAATTTTGGTGGTCAGTATGAGGTCAATCAATCTTTTTTCCAATAAACTCAGCGAACAGCGGCCATACACCTGCCGTTTTAAGGTTTTTAATTTATTCACATTTCCTTCTACGGGTCCATTACTCCACGGTAGATCAAAAGCGTTCTTAACGGCTTTAAAGTCTTTTAGTAGACCTCGCGCAATGCCCTTCAGCTCAGGAATATCCGACTGTTCGACACTTTTCACCCAAGATTCAAGGCACGCACTGCTTTTCTGTTGGAACATCATATTGCGAAACTGTCTAATAACTGTCAGGCATTTCTATAAGGTCGATGCCCATTGCAGAGTTGATCCAAGATATGCAATTCCTTTGGCGATAGCTTACCCTGATCCCTGAAGAACAGTTTTGCGGTTAAGGACTCCAAAAACTCAGATCTTCAGGAAGAATATGCTTTGTTCCTTTTTTATTGCCAATTGCAACGAATACCTTGCAAGACCATCCGACAATGTTGAATAAGCTCCACAATACCCTCTTTTTTTTAGTTCACCGTGAAGTTCTTTAAGCTGAATTTCAGGACAGTCTTTCTTTCTCTTCTTGACATAATCAAGATGTTTCTCGATTTCTGTAGATGATGAGTATGATTTTCGGCTAAATTCTTGGCAGTTTCTATATTTTTTTATCGTATTTCGGCTCATCTTGAGCCTTCTTGCGATTTCTTTAATAGCAAGGCCTTCTACCAGCATCTGTTTTACTTCCATAAACTTTTCCTGCGCTGGTGAAATTCCTGTTTTATCCATAATGCGTGCAGGGGAGGATTTAGTATCACTATTATCCTCTCTTACTTTTTTCTTCACAGCGTTCTCTCTGTATAGGACTTTTTGGTAGCTTCATCAAGGTTTTTCAACAAATGCCCTCTATCAGTGACCTGAATTGCAGTGGGTGCTCCAAGTGTGGACGCCTTTTGATAATTGCTATATCTGTCTCTTGAAAATTATCCGGATTGTTTTTCGCTGCTTTAGCCAGGTTGTAAGTGTTTTTTCCTCTCTGTCCGAGAGCAGGCCGATAGGTCTGTTTGTTTTAAGGTCAATAAGTATACTTCCATACCGTTCTCTTTTGCGGATTGCCCAACCGTCTACAACGGCTATGTTTTTTTTATCCGCAGGAAGCTCCGCTTTTGCTATCAGACGCAATAAGGTTGTATCACTGACCATAATGGAAAATTGCCCACAGATACGTTCAGACGGTTTACCACCTGCTTGGATTACTATGTTCAGAAGTTTGCTATCCAGCCTTTTTGTTCGGCGCTGATAAGGAGCAAAATGTGTTTTAAACGTTCCGTAAATATTTTTAAGGGACATTCAAGCGTGTCGCAATAGAATTTTCGGGCTTTCAAGATAATGTGGGGGACACTTACCAAATACCGGAAGGTCTATAAAGCGACGTGTATAGTAACTGTGTAGCTTAACAGATGGTAGTTCGCAGTTGGGACAATAACCTTTGGAAACCTTCCCTTGAACATAGATATTAACCGAATCAATTTGGTTGTCTACAGAGATTACTTTAAAAACATCTTGATGATCAAATAATAGTTTGCTGACATTCATTAAGTTATTAAACGAATAAATCTGTAGTTATTTTATCAATTTACCACCAAAATTGGGGAAGAACCAATTTGCGTCGGAATTGCATGGCTACGATGTCCGAAATCTCCAGATTATCCATATTATATACTTAACTTTTTATAGTTTAAGGCGCTGATTTTGATGTTTTTCGTCCATTTTTATGAAATTCTAACACATTTACCTTTCTGTGCATGTATACCCAATGAAACTCCAAATCCTACAAGAGTAAACCATATGATTACAATATTCTCACGGCCGTATAGCAAAGTGAATTTAAATAGGGGGTGCGCGTGTATATAATCTGCTATTGGCCATACAAGTACAGATAATCCAATTATTATCGCCATTGAAAGCCAGAATTTTGGGAAAGACAATATTATATTTGTAATAAGTGTAAATAGTATTGCAGCTAGAGCCGAACCAACATACATGGCATACAATCCCATTGGAGAAAGAATAAATACTTGTGATGCCCATTGTGATGATAAAGATGACAATGCTTAAAAAGCAATGTAGCAATATACCAGTCAATTTTTTAGGAAAACTGATTCTATCAAAATTGCTTAATGACACGGCTAATAAGATTAATGTTGGGATAAGGATAAATGACCAGTCCCATTTAATGTAAATCGAAAAAATTATGCCAGCCAAAATGCAGCAGAGCCATGTCATTAGAATTCTTATCATTTACAATTTACTTAATATACTACAACAGGATATTTGTTCGTAATATTATTTAATTTCTGAAGAACTGGCTTGATATAAGTCTGGTCAAAATCGAGTTCAAAATCCAATGTAGTGCTATAGACTCCTGGATTGTCAGTACAGCTTATTTCAGCATTGATATTACCTAGCCCATTCCCTTTAATTTTCATATATAAATAACCTTCCAAATCTTTAAATTCAATTTCGGAATGTAAATTTTCATATAGCAAATTCAGATCCCGTTTAAAATTCTCAAAGTCGAATGTTGTTAGGTCTGCATCGTAGATGCCACTGAAAGCGCCAGCCTGTACTGAGATTTTAGTCCTCAACCAATTCTTATCCCAGTTGCTAGTGGCATCAATAACTAATAATCCACTTACCGCAATTGAAATTGATTGGCCCCATGAGTATAATCCAATTGTAAAATCATCGAGCTCGTCCATTTGCGATTGTTAAATTATATTATCTACACATTATATCGACTCAGGTTCATTCCATTGCGTGATACCGATAAACATTTCTTTCACAAACCGTTCTGTATATCGCTGCATCCCAGTTTCCTCCTTATCAAAGTAAGAATTTATTTTTGAACAAACTTTAGGGGTATAGCAAAGTTTGACCCGGAGGTTCTCTACCCATTCAGCGCGAATAACGATTGTTATTAATCTTTTCGTATCACGGGATAAACCGATTACCGTAATATCTTTACACATTCCGGCAAACCAGTCGATAATATACACCTTGGCACCAGCGCTAAACTGTTTCGTGCCGATACGTGTTTGTAGTTTCCCTTCACCATAACTAATTTCCTGTTTGATATTAGCAACCAATGTCCAGAATGGTGTAAGTTTTAAATGATCCATATTGATTCAGTTCTAATTGAAATATGGTGAAGTTCCATTATTTTATAAAAGATGTTCTGGTATTTTGCACTGTTCTTTCTATGATCTATCAGCGGAACAGTTACTATATTTTTTTATTTCTTAAATATAAGGTCGCTATCAAATATAACTATTATTCCGTTCATGCTTTTTCGATGCTGCAAATTTTGTAAGTTGGTATCATAGAAAAACAGCAATTTTATGCAACAATCCACAAAGACAAAGCGGTCACTGATTTTAACAACAATTACCTGTAGCGTTTATCTTGTGCTGACCATATTTTACCATCATATTGACAAGTATCTTTCTGGTATTTTGTTTTGGGGTCTGACAGCTTTAATCCCCGTTACTTTTGTAACGATATTTGTTTTTGAAATCAAGGGAATTATCGAAATTATCCGCAATCAGAAGAACTTGTCTTTCAAATTTTGCTTACCAACAATAGTTTGTTCAATTACAATTTTGTACACGCTATTTAGTCCCTACAGGCTTGATTCAGAAAAACTCGAAAGCGACGTGGAATTTAGAGCCTGTTATGGAGGAACTCAAAATCAAGCTTATATCCTTTTTAGAAAAGACAACACATTTGAATTGCATTGGACAGGCGTTTTCGGATATAATGAATGGAGGACGGGCAAATGGCAGAGAGTAGGTAATATACTAACGCTCCAATATGATGGAAACAAAGTTGAACAACTTGGCGAAGAAATTTTGATTTCCGGGGGTTATCTAAATCCAATCGGAAAATCATTTGATAAAAAGAAATATCCACAACCGATGTTTTATCTTGGATACTGTAAACATGAAAATTAAATTGTCATCCAAACTAAACGAATAAAATAAGTTACCGACATTTAGAATATTAATTCAAAATTTCCGTAAATTTAGTAGTATATAAACTACGCCATGAAAAGACCTATTTTGCTAGCATTACGATGCTGTGCGCTCCTTAGTTTTCTATTCAGTTTTATTTCATATGCTCAAAATTCAAGGCCTTCTGCGCCAAAAAAACACTCAGGGAATGGAAATAGCGGCCCAAAACAGGTAGATATCTATGTAGCTGGTTCATGTTACAATGAAAATACACAAAAGCACACTGCTGTATACTGGAAAAATGGCCAGCCAGTAGCACTTACGGATGGGCAGACTACCGCTGAAGCGGTCTCTATGGCTATTTCAGGGAATGATGTCTATGTAGCGGGCAATAGTCTTGGACAGGGCTTATATTGGAAAAATGGACAGGAGGTAAAGTTGGAAAAAGATGCAAATGCTTCCAATCATGCTTATTCCATTATGGTTAAAGATGGCGACGTATATGTGTCTGGTTTTTATAGATATATGTCCTCTGATGGGAGATGGCATGACTTAGCCAGGTACTGGAAAAACGGGCAGCTTGTTGAACTACCAGTTGGAGGCAATAATTTTAGCTATGCCACTTCCATCGCAGCAGTAGATGATGATCTATATATTATCGGGAGTGCTACTGACAACCACGACGATTTATACTGGAAAAACAGCCAAAAATTGGAGACAATCAATGAATTAAAAGTGGTAACTGGCATTTCCCAACTGCAGGGCAATGTTTATGCGGTAGGCGAAACGCAAAGCGGACAACCTGCATACTGGAAAAATGGCCACACCGAAAGCCTGTCCGGCATACGTGGAGTCACTACTTGCGTTGCTGTATCGGGCAATGATGTATATGTAGCCGGTGTTGACGACAGTAATGGAAATGGCTATACACTTGATGGAAGAGGTTATATAGATGAAGGTGATGTCGGTAAATGTTGGAAAAATGGACAATTACTGGCAAATCTCAAAGATACAGAATATACGATCTATAAACCGCTTTCCATGGCTGTGTCCGGTAATGATGTATATATTGTAGGATATGCCACTGATGGCCATAATATAGCGCCCCCTAAATTAATGAAGAATGGTCAAACCATAAAATTAGCTAAGATTGAAGGCAGTTCATGGTGTGAAACAAATTTTGTCATATCGAGCGAAGTCGGTGATAATCGGATTTCGAAGCAAAATAAAGGTAGCTCAGAAAACTATAATGCAAATGTTCCAAAGAATACTTCTGTCCAAAAAGAGCCTTCAAATAATCTTATTGCAAAATTAGAAGCAGTTAATAAATTTTTTGCCGAAAATAAAAAGAAACCTGGAGTTATTACCTTACCAAATGGTATTCAATATGAGATTCTGAAACAGGGAACTGGTCCTAATCCTACAATTTCGGATAAAGTGAAAATAAAGGGAAATAGTACTTTGATGGTCGGTAGTGAAATTACAGAAAGAATTGAAGTGTCAAATCCAATTGAGGTAACAATAAATAAGCTGATAACTTGTCAAGAACAAGGGTTATTATTAATGAATGTAGGAAGCATTTATAGAATCTTTTCACCTGACAGATTTGTTAATAATAAGAATCCTGGAACGATATCGATATTTGAAATTGAGCTTTTAGAAATTGTGAAGTAATTCTTTAATTAATAAGTCTTTATAAGAGAATAACCTAGGTTGGAACTGTTGCCCCATTTAATCATATTATAAATAATCCATCTTTATTGCAGAAGACAAAATTTATACAAGATGGAAATCAAGTATTTTGGAATGGTACAGGCTTTGTAAAATAATTTTATGGAAATAATAACACAAATATCTGATGTAAATTATATGCTTCAGAAATATAAGGGAGCTAATCTGCAGCTTGCATTTTATAGCGAGAGTTTAAGCAGGCTGGCAATAAGATTATATTTCACAAATCAAAAAAAAGTAATTTATATAATCGGAATTGGTTGTGAAAAAATATGTGGGTCTTTTCGTCTCTCAAATATTGATTTGTCTGTTAGTAATGTAGTTAATCATGAAATGGGGTCAGATTTAATTAGGATTTTTGAAAAAACTTCCGGTTTTGAGGTTTTAACCTCTGGAGGTGTCACGTTAGCAGAGGGAGAGGATTCTGAATTTGGGACATCTTTTGATCATTTTATTGACCCTCATCACTAGTTTAGGCAATTTCTGCTGATGCTATTATTTGGTTAAATGATGATATTGGCGAATTTTCGGGAAAAGTGAGTCGTATGCTACGTCATGAAGTATAAAATTTAGAGTCATCAATCCTTACAAAGACAACCAAGTTATGAAGATGCAATTGACAATGATTGTCTTGCTGACAATATTAACATTGACCAGCTTCGGACAAAATAATGATCATAAATCTGTGGATCATTCGGTGGATACCACTTTTATAAAACCATTGGAAGAAAGGCAATTAGGGGAAAGCAAGTATTCTATTTCTTTGCCCACAGATTATGCTGTGAATGAAACCAATGGAGAAGATTTTTCCGTTTACCATTTTTATCCTGCTGACACTACAGATCATACAGGTTTCTCGGGAGGCTTATATTTCGGTAATCATCCTAGCCAATTTCCAGCTAAAAGCAGAAGTTGTAAAACCGAGCATCTGAAAATTGAAATATTTGATCAAGATGTAAGTTGGACCATTTATAACTGTAATGAAGACTATTCAATTCAAAGCATAATGTATAGTAAAAGCGGCGAGGGGTGGAATGAATTGGTTCACATGTTTGGCAAAGCAAAATCAACTAAAGATCTCGACAAATTGCTGTTTATTTTTAAGACAATGAAAAAAAAGGAATAATATATGCATTACCTCCCCGGAGTGACCTATACACAATCTAAGGAGCAAGGGATCTTGATCGATTTTTTGCCATCATAGTCGGTTTTAAACGCTATTTGATAGTTTATATATTGATAAAAGTTGAGCTTTAATAAAGAAATAACGATGGAGAATTACTTGATAATGCTTAATAATACGATTGAGTTCTTGAAAAAAAATAATCTAAAGTATGAGCACATGAAATTTTCATCTGGTTCAATAATGCTAGATGTTTGGAATAATAAAAAATTCTACGTTTTTCAATTTGAACCTGATCGAATAGGTTTCTCAGAAGTTGGCGAAAATGCCGGCTTTGATACTATACCTGACAAAATACTTTTGAATTCAGATATGTTAAGACTTGTATTGACGAGTATTGTTTAAAGCAATGTTCTTTTGAATACTTACCTGTTTTGGTATACTTACCTTAATTTTATCATCAACGATTAAGCCCCAGTTTCTAAAAGATATCTTTTTCATTTTTTCTCTAAATCAACGTGGCAATACGTTTTTAAGACAATGTCACAACAGATTCCAGCCGGTCTCATCTTTTCTTTACAAATCGGTGCTCTGCATAAGGGGTTAGTTATTAATCTTGTCCCATTAAGAAGTATTATACCATGATTCTATCCCGATAATTGGAAAATGATAGCGAATAATAAATATAGCTTTACGGATTATAAAATAGCCTTTCATACCAAAAAGACCGGCCGTATATTTACATAAGTGAGGGTGGGTCAAATAATTGAAGTTCGGTAGCGAGCTCGCGCTATTTAAAAATGGTGAATTAAGCTTTGGTGTACTATTTGGTGAGACTATATATATGAGGATAGGTCATAAAAAATACGATATGAGAAAAAAAATAATAGCATTTATGTCAATGTTCTTACTGTACGTTTTTGCTTTTGGACAAGGCACACAGAAAACTAAACCCCAGATAAAAACTGAGGAAATAACCTACCATGGAATAGCGGGGCGGCCTATTAACAGAATCGATATGCAAGGACTGGATCAATATAAAGAGTACAATTTAGATGGTACCGTTTCAAATACTTATATCGTAGAGTTTGACAAAAGCAAGAATAAAAATAATTACAATTTAAATGAAAGATATATCTATGAAAAAGGAAAACTCTGCAAAATAGAACTAATTGGCACAGGTACGGCGGATAAATATGGGGAGATTTTGTTCTCTTATAATGAACAGAAACAATTGACAAAGAAGATTGAAAACCGGTACGAAGGCAATAGGTTAAATCTGAATCAATTTAGCGCATACACAGATTATTTTTATAATGAAAATGACGAAACAGTAAAACGTTATGAATACGACGAAACAAAAAAAGAGTTTTTGTTAGTTTCTATTGTCACTAAAATATATGATCGGAATAAAAATATGATTCAAGAAAAAACTGACAATTTTGATGGCAATATATCAGGGGTTGTTGATATCAGATATGACAATTCAAATAAACCAATCGAGCTAAATTCTTCTTATTTTAAAGAAACAAAAAATTATAAATACAATTCACATGGCGATATAGAAGAAGAAATAAGCAGATCTGAAGAAAGCCCTACCATACAATCATCAACCTATTCATATATTTATGATAATTATGAAAATTGGGTTGAACAAAAGCAGATTATTAAAAGAAATCCTAAAGACGAATTTGAAGGTGGAATTTTAATAAAAAGAAAGATCGAATATTATGAATAAAACGACCTCTAAAAAGTGGTATTGAGACTGTAACGTAAACTGTGTCATAGGAATAATTCAATAAGATTATTTATATTCAATTATTCAAACGACACGGTCATGAAAGAAAAAGACCCATTCGATTTTTCGTTAGTGTTTGTTTTTAAAGGAACGCAAAAGGGCTCCGCTTGAAACTGTTTATCCCTTTGTATTCCTAGACTGTATGCACATCAAGGTTCGCCAGAATGGAACTGTTGAATCGAGGGCTATCTATAATACCTGGGAGTTGGTATGGATGGTAGAAAAGATCTGATCGGTCTTTATAGCTCAGAAAATGAGGGAGCTAAGTTCTGGCTTTCAGTTCTTATAGATTTAAAGCAACGTGGCGTTGAAGACATCCTTATTTTAAAGTAAAAGACACGGCTAAAAAAGATACTATTCGACCTTCCGTTGAAGGAACCGGAGCTGAAAGATCTTTTAAAATCTTACCCGATAATAAACTTTTGGCGGATACACTCATAATGCATATCGGTGATACTCCGGCAGATAAGTTGGTGTTGAAAATGAAAAATTCCGATGGCCCATGTTCCAATCCGATAGTAGTTGAAGTGCTACTTAATGATGTTAAATTAAATTACGATCAAGGCAAAGGCCAACTTATGAAATAATTTTTTAACCAAATAAATCAATATTATTATGAGAAATTTATCAGAACTATTAAACGATACACGCAGGGGTGTGCGCAATGCATGTTCTCACCTGGAATAATAAAGAAGAAAAAATGCAAGAAATAACAGCAGATGGAAAATTTGAAGTGGAGGGAAATGTTTTCATTGAAAGGCGTTATTATTTTAAAGCGGATAGCAAACCTTACCATGAAGATAAAATTGCTTTTACTGGACTGGCGGGGGAATATGAGTATAAAGTAAAAAAAAGAACAAAAAGAATTACATACTCATTCTGTATCTTGATGCAAGATGAATAATCTTGCTATAAGAAAAGTGATAAATAATTATATTGTTGCCATCTAAACCTAACAGAATTAGAATGATGAAAATTAAATATTCTTTTGTTGTATTTTTATATGCCTATTTGAACCAAATTGACCTTTCTTTGGATAGAAGTAGGTGGGAATCCATTGATAAGTTGAGGGATTTTTATAGTACCCAAATTTCTCCTAAAAAAGTTGCAAATTATCTCATTGATAAGTTGGGACTAAACGTTGAAAAATTAAATTATTTGTTTTTTATTAATGAAGAATCTATGTGGGATAAAATTAAAGATTCATTATTATCTTCCTTAAAGAGAGATGTTATTTTGGAAGACGATAAAGTATACTTTTTATGTCAGAAATTATTGCTTTTGGATAATTTCTTAGAGAATGGCGAGCAGGTGCATAGATTAGAAATTGAGAAATTAAGGATAGAATTTTCTAAACTGAATTATGGTACAATCAAGTTTAAACTTGCTAAGAAGGATCGTTTAAAGGCGAACAATATTGAACATTTCTTGCAAAACGAAATTTTACGAACAATTAAAATTTGTGAGTTTAATAAAGGTTATTTTTAAATCAAAATGGTCATCTGACCAAACTGCCTCCTTTAACCGTTATAAGGGTGCCAATTTGACGCTCTCTTTTCCCAGGTCATAGCTAATAAGGCCTCCCTTGACATTCATCAAGGGAGGCTTTATTAGCTATTTTATCCTTTAAAGCAGCTTACGTTTTGCGTCCTCAAATTCGGCTTGTGTAAGTATTCCTTTTTCCATCAATCCATGTAATCGCTCTATTTCATTTGCAGCATCCTTTTGGGGAATGGGGGAGGTAGGCACATAATTATGAATGATGGGTTGCGAAAAATATACACGGTTATATTTCATATCAAAACTCTCTTTACTCATTGCTAGAAAAACGATAAAGTCAATCAAAGCGATAACTGCGGGTATAAGCGTCCAGCAGAAAAGGAGATAAAGGAAGCCTAATCCGGTCTGCCCTAGGTAAAATCTATGTGCACCAAATCCTCCAAGAAAAAATGCCATTAAAGCTGCGGTTGTTTTATCTTTCATATGTTGTTGATTAATGTAGTTTGTATTGTCTTTTCAAACCTATGGATTGCTTTTCAAGTCTTCTTACGGTTTCCCATAAGCAATCCTGCTTTCAAACCAATACCTTAGCCTTACAGTTTGTAATAATCTTGAAAGTTAATATCTGTAAACATATTAATTCAGCATTTTTTAATATGTGCCTTGGTTAAATTTCCTGTTTTTGATTTTAAACAAGCTAAGGTTTCCTTTACTCTAAGCTATTTAAAGTTTAAATGAACTGTTTTAATAGGGGTGGTTTCCACCAAGCCATCTCATAAGTCCGTCTCTAGCTTGCCTCATTCGTCGTCTGTCATATTTGCCACTCGACGGTAATGATCTTCCCTTAATTTGCGACGACCATATTTCGTATTCGGATTATAAGGTTTTCTTTGCGCCATGTTGTTGCAGATGGTTATAAGATTAAATAGAATCTACTAGCAAATCTCAGCCTTTCTTTTACTTTCTCCTTACGGGTTCCCGTATAATTTCATTTTAAAGAAGCTTTAGTTTTGCTTCAAGTTATTATAAAGAACATAGACAATGGAAATATTTTTAGGATGGATTATCTTTTCGTTAGCAGTGGGTGCTATTGGCGTTAATAGAAATATAGGTTTTGCCGGAGCATTCTTTCTTTCATTATTCCTATCTCCGGTTATAGGACTCATTTTTACTCTGGTGTCTAAATCAGACGAGCAACTCAGATTTGAAACGGAATTGCTTTCACATACAAAAAAGCAAACCGATGGCATCTTAAATGCTGGTCATAAATCATTTACAGATGAGTTATTTAAACTTAAGACATTGTTGGACTCCGGTCTGATTAGCAGGGAGGAGTTCGAGTCGGAAAAGGAGAATTTAAGACGAAATGCCCCTATTAAGAAAACGGTACTCGCCTTATATTGCTCGCAGACTCCAAGTATGTCAGGAACACTTATGGTAAGGGTGGGGGATATAGGAGGTTTCGTTACTTTACCTTGGAGTAAGAATGATGCAATAGATTTTAATGTACAGACAGATGAAGTGAAGGTGGTGATTAGTCCTAAATCAGTATTCGCGAGCGAAAAGACCGTATATCTTAAAACTATCAAAGATGAGGCTGCTTATTACGATATTTTTGAAGTCTATAGCAGGTCATAGGCTATTAGAAATATGCGGCTATGAATAAACATACTTTATAAATAAATTTCAAAATTATGGCACTAAAACCAGGACCAAAAAGAATTGCCGAATCGACAGGCAAACCAGACAGACGCCAAAGAGACAACAAAGAAACTCCAGGCAATACGCCTTCTTTATCTCCTCCAAAAAGACAACAAGGGAAGAAGTAGTATTTTTTCATAATACACAATGCAAAGTTATTTGCATTGTGTATTTAAATATTCTAAGGATCTCAATGCCTGCTGAAATGAAGGTTATTAATCGTTGATGAGGGGTGTATGCATCGGCAATGGAGAATAAGAGCATTTATGTAAAACGGTTATATCGAACGGCTCAACCGAAGCTTAAGTGGTCCGCATCAGGTATGCTCACATTCCTGCTGATAATTTTAATCTGATTTAGAAATCCATTACTGTGTCCAAGCCGCGTTTGAGTCCCTTAAATGTGTCTATTTTATTTAAAGCTATAAAAATGCCTTTAAGATAAGGTGCTGCGCCGCTTCCTGCTTCGTGTTTAATATTCAGTCTTTCGTCTTCCATACCAAAGATTGTTTCGACACCGAGTATATGACCCGGAAGGCGAACTGCGTGGACTTGAATGCCATTGATTGTAGCTCCCCTCGTTTCTTTATAACCAATGGTGTTTTCTATAGGCACATCCAAAACTGGTTTTTGAATCTTAGAAAGGCGATAGGCAAGTTCAGCAACTGTTCCACTTGGGGCATCTACCTTCTTTTGGGAAGCATAGTCTATTATTTCGAAGTGATCAATATATTTTGCTGCAGTTTCCGAAAATCTTTGCAATAAAACAGCCGTTATTGAAAAATTACCAGCAGCTAACACAGATACATTTTTTTCCTCTGCAAGCGAGCCGATCTCTTCATATTCCAGATCTGAAAGCCCCGATGTACCAACAATACTATTTTTTCCATTCTTAATTGAAGCTATAATATTTTTCTTTGCAATTTTTGGGGATGTAAAATCAACCAAAATATCAAAATCCACCTTTTCAATTGCTTTTTCAATTGAATCAAATAGCGGAATTACCGCTTGATCTAAACCTAAAATGTCCGATAAATTTTCTTCAGATCTTGATAGCCCACCGACTAATGTATAATCTGAACTAGCCACGATCGCTTTGCTCAATTCTTTACCGACCCAACCTGTGGCTCCGGCTATAAAAACTTTTTTCATACTAATTTCTATTTTATTTATTCTACTTCAAATACAACCTGTATTTCTACAGATCAATTTTTCGGTATAGATGAGTGACCAGGTGCTACCATGTTCATTTTTTTCATGCCTACCGATATTGTTAAATGATAGTATAAAGTTAGCATATGTTTTTTTATTAAATTTGCCAATAACTATATGCAAAACGACAAGAATAAATGTGGCTTAATTATTTTGATTGCGTCTAATTTATCTGCATCAAATCCCGGGACAATGTCGATGATATGTATGGCCCGAGCAGAGAGGGAATTAAGGTCAAAATTATTGGATTGACTGTCAGTTAAATTAGTGAAACGATGTGTGTAAATCCCACAGATTACGTGTTTCGCTATCGCATATGTCTTGGTTTTAGATGTAGTGCTGCACTTTCTACAACCTCAGCTATGCGCTTTTGTCTAGTTTCCGGTTTTCTGACGAGGATAATCCAGCCCAATATTATTTTTCTTGATGATTTGCTCAGACTTAGAAAATATTCTCTCGAACCAGTATGTTTTTCGAAAGCAATTTCTAAGTCATTTGGAATGATCAGATCTTCAACTTCATCTAAAATTGCCCATGATCCATTTTGTTTTGCAACTTCCACGCATGCTAAACCCGCCTCTGTCAATCGCCCACTTTCACTGAGTTGCTTAACTTTTTCTTTGTTGATTTTTGACCAGTTGCTTTCCGGTTTACGTTTGGTAAAAAATTGCATGTAAGAGGAATCGTCAATCGTCTTTCTTGTGCTGTCAATCCAGCCGAAGCAAAGCGCTTCGACAACGGCCTCACTCCAACTTATTGAAGGAATATTCGACTTTTTTGTATAAAAGACAAGCCAAACTGACTGTCTGGACAGATGGTTTTCATCCAACCATTGTCTCCAATCTGTTTGGCTTTGCGGACAATAGGCGATTACATATAAAAAATGTGAAACCCTAAATATCTTTATTGTACATAGTTTTACTAATATGGTTAGCAATGTTATAGAGTACAATCTCTAGAATCTTTTGCCGAAATCGGGTAATGTACGCTCAAATTACCGTGTATGATAAAAGCATGGGTATGAAAGATTATCATCTTTACAACAAAAATGGTCTTGCTTTTTATGCTTTCAGGAAATCTCAGGGAGTGTGGCAATTTGTACACGGTGTACTTGCCGATGACATCAATGAGGTGTGCTTTGACGCTCTTATACTTCGCTTTGATACGGATGTGCCTGAGTTGCTTTATCATCATGGAAAACGCCAGGTAGTGGAAGTACGGGCCAATAAATACAGCCTTTGGCATATTTATCTCAATAATGCTTATTCTATTGCCCTATGTTGAAGCAACGCTATGAAATCATATCTATACTTTTTCTATTATTAATCAATTTATCGTAGTAATTGAGTTATAATTTGGATAGCATTTCCCCTGATGTATACCAAATCCAACTGGCAAAAATAGAAATCAATTATTTAGCCTGATAAGGGCATGAGGAACAAATTAATTATAATATAATTTCTTCTTAATAAATGATTAATGTGTTTTACTTTTTTTTGTTGCAAGTATTTTAATCAAACAACGTCTTGATGATAATGATATTAGCTGATATTAAATTTGTATTTACATTTTTTTCGCTATACCAAAATAAGCTCAGCTCTATTGCTCAATTTAACTTTAGGGATCGTTATCAATGTTTCTGTTGCAGTTGTCGATTAAATTTATGTTTTGATTAATCTGTTGTGATCTTGTGTGTGATACTTTCTACAGAAGACCATTTGAAATTATTGAACCCCACTTTAAAATATAATTCATGAAAATAAGAAAGTTTTTGCTACAGGTTTTACTCGTGTGTATCAGTTTGCAAAACGCGAGTTATGCGCAAATAGATATCAAATCTATTGTCGATATAACACCTCCAAATGTGAGCAATTTTGAGAAGGTGAATAATGTTGAGATTAACAGAGCAACTGGTACGGTCAATTATGATATTAATATTTACTCCCTGGCAGTAGAGGCGGGACTGAATATCCCAATAAGTTTGAATTACAACAACAACGGTTTCAAGCCACAGAGTATTCCAAGCTGGGTTGGTCATTCGTGGAGTGCCAATCCCGGGGGTTTTATTATTCAGGAAGTTCGGGGGCATGATGATCTAAGTAGTAATGTTGGCCTAGCTCAGGCAAGCATTAAAAAGAAACTGAATGATTATTTGAGCAATGCTTATTCGACTCTGGAAAAGTATACGTATAAAAAAGATATCTTCGAAGGAAAATACGATGCCGAATACGATTTATTTCAGGTTAGTCTGCCCACAGATAATTTTGGCTTCTATCTTAATGATAACCAGGTCAAGACCACAAATTTTAGATCTTTCAAGATCGATGTTACCCAGAATTCAATCCAAATTACAGACGATCGCGGCATAAAATATTCCTTCAATGAAAGATATAGTTCCTCTTCGGGCGGAAGTATGAGTGAAATGGGATATCCGATTACAGGTGGTGTTATGATATGGTATCTGAACGAGATTATTACTCCAAATGGGAAAAAGGTAACATTTGAATATGTTGATGATTATTCGTACAGATTAAGAACAAACTTACTGACCGTGTATTATGGCCCGGATCAATACACTGGGGATGGTGTATGTGGTAATGGCACGGGACAATACAACTCGTCAGTATTGAATTATAGCAACCAGCGGGTTATATCATCGATAAAACTTGACGATATTCAGATCCGATTTAACACAGTAACCAGAAATGACTTGGTTGGGACAGACAATAAAAAGGGTAAGGCGCTATCAGGAATTGATATTCAAAAAGGAACTTCAATTATTGAAAGCTATAGATTTAATTATTTTAATACAAAA
The DNA here is from genome assembly GCF_039511225.1 of Sphingobacterium multivorum. NCBI lineage: Bacteria > Pseudomonadati > Bacteroidota > Sphingobacteriia > Sphingobacteriales > Sphingobacteriaceae > Sphingobacterium > Sphingobacterium multivorum. The sequence goes on along the minus strand of NZ_CP154261.1, from coordinate 3,448,208 downwards.
AGACTGACGCTTACCAGTATAGAAAAAAAAGACACAAAGACCAATGTGTTTCAGTCATGGTACGCTTTTAAATACCATCAAGCTGGTTCAGATAAAATTCAAGACTTTCCGTTGGCCGGCGAAAACAACATGAATGTCAGTGAGGACCATTGGGGCTTTTACAATAGGAAAATCGCTTATGATTATAGTATTCCGACGTTTGATTATTCCAAGTTTATGCCCGCTCATGCGGTACCGCCCAACAATACAATCCGTTCTGATAAAAATGCTGATGCAGAAGCTTCCAGAATGGGAATGCTGATTGAAATACAGACGCCCACCAAGGGTAAAGTATTATTCAATTATGAGCCGAACACAATAAGTTTTCCGGATTTGGGAAGTATTCCTTATGAAATTGCCTATGGTGCCAAATACGATATGACCCGTACAACTGTACTTGACACCGAGGTCGACTGTAGAGCAGCATCAAATTGGGGTAATGCTTCTGGAGAATTTCAAATATTGGAAGACAATAACTATGAAATTTGGTGGTCCATAGGCCGTGATCCCAATGATAATGTTAATGGTGGAGGGATTGATATCTATGATCTAAATGGACCGTCTGAGGATAATATTTTTAGTCGATCAGAAATTAATAGTCCAAGCGGTAGCAGTACAATCAGTTTGAAAAAGGGTAGATACAAATATCTTTTAAATGCCGGATGTGATTACGAAGAAGGCTATAGCAACTTTGCCAGTCTACGTATTGAATTCACAAAGAAGTCTAACATTTCATTACAGGTCGGAGGGAATAGGGTGAAAGAAATTAAATATGAGGATCAGGGGAAATTGCAGCATGCAGAAACTTTTAGCTATGAAGATCCAAAGCTTATAAATTCACCTAAATATATTTCTACGACCGATGTATTTGGTTATACTACTCAGGGCCCCCATATCCCCAGTCATAATTGTGGGTACCGTTATAATGTACATTCTCATAATCTCGTGCCATTTTCACCTTATGATCTATTATATGGTAAAGTAACAAAAGACAATGGCGCGGGTAAAGTAGTATCGTACTATAATCGGGAAACTTCTAGCTATGGTAGCTACAATGTAAGGCCATATCCTACACCTTTTGCATTATCATGGCGAGATCCCTCGCTTCTACGTGAAGACTATATCAGAGATGACGGTGTTCTTGTGCAAAAAAAAGTATTTACTTATACAAATCCCCCTCTAAATTCACAGTTGGACAATGGAGTTAAATTTGATAAACTCTATCTCTTGATGAATGGAATGGAAAGAGAGGATGACCACCTAAGATATTTTACTGAAGCGCTAACGCCGGTAGGTTCAGATAAATTTGCGTTATCCTCTGAAACAGTCGTTACTTATTCGGGAGTGGATTCCGTGGTTAATACTACAAATTATACCTATTCAGATCCAGATTTTTATCCGGCAGTAAAGACTGTCAATAATTCGCTAAAAGGGAAGGTAGTAAGTATCACAAATTATATAAATGACTATCTAAGCAATACACAATTCGATGTTCTTAAAGGTAAGAATATTATCAAGAATCCGATAGAGGCCGTTGAGTTAAGCGTAGAAGCGGGTATTGAAAAAATAGTTGGCGGAACAATAACCAACTATGATGCATTTGGTAACCTTAGCAAATATACTCGTCTAGAAACTGCGGCATTTATACCGAAATCTAGTTTTAAATTTAGCAGTCGCACTATGGGCACTATACCGCCTATGGGAACGAAACAGAGTTATATTCCTGATATCCGCTATAAGGATGAAGTCGCTATTTTACAGCGGGACATCTATAATAATCCCCTGGAAATTAGAAAGCTGTCCGAACCACACACAGTGTACCTCTGGGGTTACAACGGTCAATATCTGATAGCGGAAATAAAAAACGCGACTTATTTGGAAGTCTCTACGTTGCTGACCCAAGCCGTGATTGATGGGTTGAATCTGTCGACTGTCTCGGATGCCAGTATAAATGCAGCTATGGTCAAGTTAAGAGCTGGACTTCCAAAAGCTATGGTGACCAGTTATACCTACAAGCCATTAACCGGAATGACCAGCAAAACCGATCCAAAAGGGATTACAGAATCTTATCTATATGACGGTTTTCGACGTCTACAGGCTGTTTTGGATCATCTGAATAATGTGACCACTTCTATCGACTATCATTATCGTTCCAATTAAGCAGTATACTATGAAAAAGAAAATTTTAACACTATTTTCCCTTGTTGTAGCGAGCCTTGTCCAGGGGCAAGTATTACCCAAGGATACTACATTGATTGCCTATACCAATCAGACAAGTATCCGTGCACTAAATAGTATTACGCTTAAGGACGGGTTTTATATCCCGTCTGGAAAGAATGTTACGATAGGCATTTCCGCATTTCCAAACCTAGTGAGTACTCCCACTGTTGGTCAAAATTACATATTGACCAAATCTTTTCGTGTTGGAGGTGTGACACCTCAAACCGTGAATGCAACACGTAGTATTGCTGACGAAAACCAAACGGTCCAATATTTCGATGGGCTAGGTAGGCCGAGTCAATCAATCCAGCTGATGGCGAGCCCGACCTATAAAGATATTGTTCAACATATCGAATACGACGAATTTGGGCGTGAGGCCATCAAATATTTGCCCTACGTCAAAAATGTGACCGGAAATGGATCATTTAATGCAAATGCAAAAGCGGATCAACTGACCTATTATTCAAAAACAAATACATGGGAAATGGATATCGCCAAGACGGATTATCCTTTTGCTGTGTCATTATTTGATAACAGTCCACTTAATCGGATAGAGGAACAAGGATTCCCGGGGGCTGCTTGGCAGTTGCCTGTAGATCGAAACTTGGTCACTTCTGCGATGACGAGTGGTAGGACTTTGGTGATCGAGAATGGTACCAATGGAGTAAATGACGTTAAGCTTTGGACTGTCGACGCATCTGGTAATGGTGCTAACGCTACATTTTATGGCGTAGGACAGCTTAATCGTACAACTACTAAAGATGAGAATTGGGTGAAAGCAGACGGCCGGGCAGGCACAATAGATGAATATAAAGATTTCGACGGCCGGGCTATACTTAAGCGGCAATGGAATATCAATCCACAGACCAAGGTCGTATATCCTCTGGAAACCTACTTTATCTATGATAATTTGGGGAACCTTAGATATGTGCTACCACCGGCTGTATCGGTAATCGCTTTTACCGAAACTGCTAGTGATCCTAACTTTGATAAATATATCTATGCCTATAAATATGATGGTCGTAAACGGATTATAAAGAAAAAAATTCCGGGTAAAGGCTGGGAGTATATGGTCTACAATAAAAACGATCAAGTAGTTTTTAAACGTGATGCCGAGCAGCTTAAGCGAAATGAGTGGAGTTTTACAAAATACGATGCCTTTGGTCGGATCGTGATGAGAGGGGTGGAGGTAGGGCATGTGGGCGATAATCAAGAAGCACTTCGACAAGCATTAACAAACTTTAATGGACCGCTGTGGGAAGAACGGGGTGATGCGTTGGAAAGCTATACAAATAATACAATCCCCCAGAATACAGCTAATATGACCGTGCTGGAGGTCAACTATTATGATAGCTATGACAACATTTCAGGTCTACCTTTTACGGATCATGCCGCTTATAGCAAGAAATTAAAAACATTGCTTACAGCAAGTAAAACAAGGATTCTAGGCAGTACAGAATGGCTATGGAAAGTAAATCATTATGATGACTATGCGCGAATAGTGGATTTGCGAAGTACAAACCATCTTGACGGGACAGATGTCGTAACTAACACTTACAGTTTTGCAGGAGAACTTTTGACTAGTACACGCGTACATACGCCCCAATCCGGCACCGCAGCAAAAATCGTAACAACCAATGATTATGACCACGTGGGGCGGCTGTTTGCCACAAAAGAGAAGATAGGCGCACAGGTCGAAGTGGTACTTATGTCGAATCGTTATAATGAGATCGGTCAACTCCGAACCCGTTATATGGGTAAGGTGGCGACCGAACCGGGTTATGTTGATACGACCAACTATACCTATCACGAGCGCGGTTGGACGAAAAGGATTGCTTCGAACAATTTTACACAGTCGTTTATGTATGAAGATGGAACTGGACGGCAGTACAATGGTAACATTTCAGCATTGTCCTGGCGTTTTGCTCCTGGGGCAACGACAAGTACATTCAATTATACCTACGATAGAACTGGTCGACTTTTGAGCGGTGTAAGTACGCCGGCGGGAGCAACAAGTATGAGCGAAGTGGTAGATTATGATGACATGGGCAATATCAAGACACTTAAACGGGACGCGCTGACTACAACTGCCTATACTTATAATGGTAATAAGCTGACAGGACTGACGGGAGGGCTATCAGGCAATTATACCTATGACGATAATGGTAATGCAAAGACTGACCGAACAGGTATGGCATATACATATAATTATCTGAACCTGCCTCAAACGGCTATTAAAGCAGGTGCAAATGTAACCTTTCTATATGATGCCGCAGGTAAAAAGCTTCAGAAGTTATCGAAGATAGGGACGACGAGTATTGTAACGACCACAAGAGACTATTTGGATGGCATCGAATACAATAATGGCACTATCGAAATTATTCATAACTCTACTGGTTATGCACTAAAAAGCGGCAATAATTTTATTTACCACTACAACCTAACGGATAACTTGGGTAATATTCGTACGACAGTGAAGCGTGGGACGAGTGCTATAGCGGTAGATGTTGTGCAACGTGATAATTATTATCCGTTTGGCAAGCGTAAAGTTGTGGTCGGTGGGTATAATAAGTATCTTTACAATGGTAAGGAGATCCAGGGCGAGCTTGGTGAAACTTATGATTATGGGGCTCGTTTTTATGATGCGGAAGTTGGTAGGTGGTCCGTGGTCGATCCCGCAGCGGAAATCTATCAGTCCTATTCACCATACAATTATGTTCTTAATAGCCCAATCGGTAAATTAGATCCGAATGGGATGTGGGAGAAAAATGACTATGGAGGCTGGTCTACCAATGACCCTGAAGATATTGCCGAATTCCTTCTTCAAAATCAGGGGAAAGATAAGGGGGAAGACCCACCTAAGAAAAGAAATCAAGAAAATAAAGGAACTGAGAAGAAAGACGACAAGAAGAAAGAAGCTGAAAATACTTCCCTAAAAAAAGGAAATGTAGGTAAGGATAAAGCAATGTCTACAGCCTTTACTATTGCACTTGGTACTTCCACTCTTGATGGGCCCTTCCCATTTGGAGAAATAGTAGGAGGAGTGATTATAGGTGGAACAGCAGCCTATGTATACTCATCGGATATTGTCGATCAATGGGATGCGTCATCGACTGCCTCTTTAGGTGTTGACTTTTTTCTAGGTACTAACTTTAATAATGTGTTTACTGGAAAATTTGAAAATCTCTTTTCTGCAGAACACACCAAAGGAGCGAGACCAAGTACCTTAAGTAAGCATCAAAGAGGACAATCTAGAAGAGCAGTCGATAGGGGGGGAGAAAAAGGAGAATCTTTACCTCCAAGAAAAAGACCACCTAATTGGAAAGGGCCATGGCCCCCAAAAAAATAATTATTTAATATGGCAAAAGGAGATAAATTATATTTTAAAGCTCTCGAAGAAGCGAGCAAAAATACTGAGATAGGAAATTCAAATGCACTTGAGTTATTACGGAAAGCGATCGAAAAGAATAACAGTAAAGCGCAATATGCTTTAGCGACTTGGTATCTATATGGGAAAAACGTTAAAAAAGATTATAAAGTAGCCGTGAAGCTCTTGTTCGATTCATCCCTTCAGAACAATGAACTGGCCTGTTTCGATTTAGCTGTTTGTTATGAGAGTGGTTTTGGAGTAAAAAAGAATACGAAAAAAGCTTTCTTATTTTATTCTAAAGCTATTTTACTTGGTGAGAAACAATCTATTTACGAGGTTGGTCGGTGCTATTATTATGGCATTGGGGTTAATAAAAATCTAGAGCTGGCTAGCGTTTATCTTGATATAGCTCGTTTGTATGGAATAGAAACCTAACTATGTTGATCTTAAATGAATCAAAAAATAGTATTAAAAACCACACGGGAATCTGGTTCCTGAGTGTGAAGTTCAAGTTTATAGTTCATTATTTGTGTTTTTTCAGAGAGACTGTAACGTAAACTGTGTCAGAGGAATAATTAAATAAGATTATTTATATTCAATTATTCAAACGACACGGTCATGAAAGAAAAAGACCCATTCGATTTTTCGTTAGTGTCTGTTTTTAAAGGAACTCAAGAGGGCTTCGCCGTTTTGAGCGCTTCAAGGCAGAAGCTATGCAAGGTCTTTACGAAGGTAAAAGTTTATCTCCCAATGATGGCGTCCTAGCGCCGTCAATGAAGCATCTGTTGGAACCCATGATGGATGGAGAACTGGAAAACCACTTGAACGAAGAGAAAGCTTCAGGCAATAGCAACCGGCGAAATGGCAAGACAAAAAGGTTGTCCGAGGCCTCAACACTGGGACATTTGAACTGGAGACAGGCCGGGATAGATCGGGAACGTTCGAGCCTAAAGTAGTACCTAAGAGATAATTAATCATCACTGAACAGCTTGAGGGACACGTGTTGAGCATGTATGCCAAAGGAATGAGCACACGGGCGATAAGCGAGTTTATACGCGAAATGTATGCAATGGAGATCTCTGCCACAGAAATATCGCGTATTACAGAAAGTGTGCTTCCAGCGGTAAATGAGTGGCGTAGCAGGCCTCTTGAAGCTGTTTATCACTTTTTATTCCTAGACTGTATGCACTTCAAGGTTCGCCAGAATGGAACTGTTGAATCGAGGGCTATCTATAATATCCTGGGAGTTGGTATGGATGGTAGAAAAGATCTGATCGGTCTTTATAGCTCAGAAAATGAGGGAGCTAAGTTCTGGCTTTCAGTTCTCACAGATTTAAAGCAACGTGGCGTTGAAGACATCCTTATTGCTTGTATTGATGTTCTAAAAGGGTTTCCTGAGGCCATAGAAGCTATTTTTCCAAAAACAAAGATCCAGTTGTGTATTGTTCACCAGATCAGAACAGGTATGCGTTACGTAACCGAAAAAGATAAAAAGCTTGTCATGGAGGATCTAAAACCGGTCTATAAGGCTGTGAACGAGGAAATGGGATATGAAAACCTACTGTCTTTTGAAGAAAAATGGGTCAAGAAATACCCCCTTGCCGCCAAATCCTGGATGGATAACTGGACCAATCTTTCTACTTTCTTTGAGTACGAGGATCAGGTTCGCAAGATTGCCACCTACAATCAATGGAATTAATGGCCGTCTGCCTGTTCTGCTACGCTGGTTGAAGGAAGAATGCCCAGATATCGTATGCCTACAGGAGTTGAAGGCGCCAAAGGACAGATTTCCATTGAAAGCGATCAATGATGCATTGATAAATCCCTTGATATTTTTTTAGAATTTCCAGTGCTTTACCCGTATGTCATTAATTTACATTGGTGAATTTTAATTACTTAATAGCCACTACCAATATCTTTCTGAAAATCGCCTGCAAGTTTCTTCCTTGAACATTTTTTTAAAAAAAAATCAAGATCATTTTTAGAATTAATAGAAATTTCCTATTTTTATAGGAACTGTTATGTGCTAGCGGTTGAACTCTTATAAATTATCGCTAGCTACCAATTAATATAAACTTTTTAAAGGATAAGACTTGATTTTTATGCAAAATAAATCAGAAGGGGATGCTTTGTCGAGTGCCTGTGAACAACAACATGTATTTATTGATCAGTTAGATTCGAATATTTATTATAGTCTAATCCAAAAGCCGGTTAGGATTGACGTTCCTCAAAAAACGGGATATTTTAATATAGTATTGTTTGAGGAAGGAAATGGAGTTATCAAGATAGACGGCCAATCATATGAAATACAAAAATCGAAAGTGTTTGTGCTATTACCAGGTCAATACGGAAGTGGTAATATTTTACGGGGAACAGTTGCCCATCATCTTATGGCCAGAACCGAAGTGTACCATTCAATCAGCTCTGTAACTTCCTTTCCTATAGGTAAACTTAAACTAACTCCAGAACTCAATTTATCGCGTAAAATTTTCGATAATCTACGTGATGAAATAATAAAAATAAAAGATATTTTAGCTGAATCAAGTGGTAATTATTCTGAAAATGAGGATGTTGTTATAAATAGATTGAAAACTATTTATTTAATGTTAAAAGCTGAATGCATGAATATTCGAAATTTAGAAGTCTTTGACGTTACACATCCTGCTGTTGATAAATTTGTACAGTTAGTAGAAGAGAACTTTAGAACTTATAAAAATGTCAATTTTTATGCGGAGCAAATTCATATACAATCCAATTATCTCAATATTTTATGTAAATCAGTTCTAAAGGTGTCTGCTAAACAGTTGATAAAGAATAGAATTATTGAAGAAGCAAAAATACTTTTGCTCTCGTCCAATAAATCTGTGAAACAGATATCTTTTGAGTTAGGGACTATAAACTCCAACCAATTTTCATTATTTTTTAAGAAGGAAACTGGTCTCAGTCCTAAAGAGTTTTTCAAATTGCGTAAACTTGAAACTTTAGCGTAAATGATGTCAAATTAATTTAGATCATCCATATGAAGGTACTTTCCCATAGCTTTCATTTACAATCTTTCGTTTAAACCGAATATTTATTAAAATCTATGTTTATTATCATTAAACATTAAGGTGTTAGTTTTTAATGATTTAATGTTATTAAATCTATTGTTTATCAATATTAAAATGTGTTTTGTTAATCAAAAATCAATGAAATTGTTATTTTTTTAAATGATTTTGCGATTTTTTTAATTAGAATTCTTTGATAAATTAGTTTTATCAATCCAATTATAAAAAAATCTTTTAGCGAGATCAATATGCTTATAACGGTAAATATATTATTTAGTAGCTTTCTGGCCCTAACCTCTATTAATTCCCGTATCTATAAATTCAGAATTAAAGTAGGGGTACCTGGGTTTAAAGGTAACCTCTTAAATTTGTTGTTGAATTTCCTCCCTTCGCTTCCTTTTCTATCCACGTCTTGCTACTTATTAGTTTCATTTTTCTTCAATATAGTCCCTCTCTATCAAAAACATATAAAATATGAAAAAGAAAATTTTAAAATTTAGTAAGCAAGACATTGCAGATCTCTCCCAAGAAGAGCAGAGACAAATTATTGGCGGTAATAATGCCCCGACGGTTGGAGAAAATTGTACCATCACTTGCGAAGATAACGGATGTAATACTTATAAAGATGGTGATTGTACTACAACAGGTGATACAGGCCCATGTCCCAGCAATTACAGGGGAACCGCCTGTGACCCTAAGTCAGGAATGGAGAATGCTACTTGTTATATAAGTGCAGGCAACGTCTGTCATTCTATGCAACAGTGCACATATGCAGATTGCACACAGGGTTGTCCGACGACTTATGGTGATGCGACATGTAAGAATTGTAATACAAAATAGCCCCTAATGTTATGAAAAAGAAAATATTGAAATTTAGCAAGCAAGATATTGCTGATTTATCTCAAGAAGAACAAAAGCAAATTATTGGTGGAGCTGGTACCGTTGGTGCGAACTGTACCGTAACATGTCCGGGAGGTGATTGTGGCGTTAGCATCTATGGCTGTTATTCTAGGACTGATACCGGAAACTGCGATAGTGTTAAAGATTCTCCCGGTAAATGCGATCCTGAATCGAATATTGGAAACTTCACATGTTATGTAAGTGCTCTTGGAAATTGCCACACCGAAGGTAACTGTACACTGGGAAATTGCACGGACGGGTGCCCCACAACTTATGGTGATGCAACCTGTAACTGTTAATTAATTATTTTTAGGATAGATAGAGAGGGGAATTTGGTTTATACCATAAACTATATTCGATAATTTATAATTAACTGTATTGACTCTAATTGAAATCAAAATGGAAAGAAAAGTTTTAAAATTTAATAAACAGGATATTGCGGATCTGTCAAAAGATGAACAGAAGCAAATAATTGGTGGGGCGGGTGCAACAATAACGGATTGTGTTACTGCTTTTAATGGATATTATGTTCCGACGAATCCTACGGAAGATACATATAATAATGTAACAATGATTAGCAACTGCCTAGAGAACGGATGTACATATAATAATATAACTATGATTAGTAATTGCCTAGAGAACGGATGTACATATGTTGATCCAATAACTTACAACAATGCAACTTACTACTGTTAGTTAACTCTTGGTCATAGATAATTTTATTATCTGTTGTTGGACATATTCTTTACCATATAGCAGGGCTAAAATTCATAGATAAATTTAAATGTAATTTAATTTGAAAGCGTATAAACAACTGAACTCAAGTGACTGTGGACAAACCTGTATCAGAATTATTGCGAGTTATTATGGTAAGGAATATTCCTTGAGTTACCTAAAGAATCTATCTGGCTATACAAAGTCTGGAACATCTATGCTGGCGTTGAGTAAACTTGCCGAAAACATAAAATTAAAATCCAGGGCCGTCCGTATTTCTTTTGATTCCTTAATGCAAATAAATCAGGCTGTAATGATTCATTGGAAGGATAATCATTACGTTGTTTTGGACAAAATTATTAGAGGTGACAAGGTTAGGGTAATTGATCCGGCAGTAGGACGGTTAGTCTATACAAAAACTGAGTTTCTCAATTGTTGGTCTGTCAATGATGCATTTCAGGGGCACGCACTTATTCTGGAACCAGCTATTGATTTTTTAGACACTGATTTATTGGAAAATCAAAATAAACTGACACTGCTTCATTATTTCCGGTATTTAAAAAAATGTAAGACGCAAATTATATCGATTCTGGTCGCTTTTGTTTTCTCGTTATTTACACAGCTCATCGCGCCATTTATTATGAAAAGTGTTATAGACGTTGGGATAGAGGGAAAGAACTTTAGCTTTATCCAGTTGATAACGGTCGCGCAACTGATATTATTGGTGACCGGTACCATCGTAGGTTTTATAGAGACCAGGATTTCAGTACGCATGTCCAATATATTGAATCTTTCCATCTTGTCTGACTTTTGGTCGAAATTGACCTCTCTTCCCATTGCTTACTTTGACCGTTATCATACAGGAGATACTTTAAAACGTCTTGGTGACCATAGTACTATTCAGTCTTTTATGACGGGTACATCGATTAATTTGATTAAATCGATCGTAAATTTTGTTATTTATACTATTATCCTATTGTATTTTAACAATATACTTTTTGCCATTTTCCTTGCCGGTAACGCAGTTTACTTCGGATGGATTTGGATCTTTCTGGGAATAAGAAGAAAACTTAATTACAAAAGCTTCGAATTAGGGGCAAAGAATTCTAATAATACAATCCAGTTTGTCGAAGGAATGAAAGATATTAAGCTTAATAACGCTGAGCTCCCCAAGCGGTGGCAATGGGAGCGGATTCAAATTGAGCTTTTTAAATTTGCCTTTAAAACAATTGATTATAATCAGATTCAGTCTGCCGGTGCATTACTGATAACGCAGATGAAGAACATTACCCTGAGCTTAATAGTTGCAAAGCAAGTGATTGATGGACAAATTTCTTTGGGGACGATGATTTCAGTGCAATACATTCTTGCACAGCTCAATGGGCCATTACAATCTTTTATTGGCTTTGTTCAACAGACACAGGACGCGAAAATAAGTTTGGAGAGGCTTAATGATATTCATGAAATTACTTCAGAAAATGAAGAAGGATTGTACAATACAAATTTACCTCCCATTTCGAACTTTTCTTGGATTCACATCAACAATCTTTCTTATAGGTACCCTGGGGCAGAAACATATGCAATAAAAAATATTTCAATGCATATACCAGTGGGGAAAACAACAGCATTTGTTGGGACAAGCGGCTGTGGGAAATCAACACTCCTGAAAATTCTAATGCGGTCATATATTGATTATGAAGGTGAGATACTTTTGGACAAAGACAACTTTTCCCAGGTAAATCCATTTTACTGGAGAAGCCAAGCAGGATTCGTGACGCATGAAGGATTTATTTTCAATGATAGCGTGTTAAACAATATTGCGTTGGGAGATGTAGAAATCGACATTGAAAGAGCGATACAATGTTGTCGGTTGGCCAATATTTATGAGTTTATAATCACAGCTCCTAAAGGGATACATTCTATTATAGGTACAGAAGGCATCGGCCTGAGTCAGGGCCAAAAACAACGGATACTCATAGCGAGGGCTTTATATAAAAATCCGGAAATCCTTTTTCTAGACGAACCGACAAATTCGCTCGATGTAAATAATGAGCAGGAAATCATAAAAAACCTTGATTCGCAAAAACAAGGAAAGACATTGATCGTTGTTGCACACAGATTAAGTACTATAAAAAATGCAGATCACATTGTGGTACTCAACAATGGTGAAGTCGCTGAACAGGGAACGCATCAAGAGTTGCTTTCTCTTAAGGGGATATACTGGCAATATTTCGAGAAACAAATTGAATATGTATATGAGTAATGTTGAAAATATAAGTTATAGATCTCAAGACACAGATTCTTTTATTAATACCAGACCGTCATTCTTAGAGCGAAACGGCATCATTATAATAGTGGCCATAATTATCGGATTAACGATAGGGTCATATTTTGTCAGCTATCCGGAGAAAGTGGAACAAGTCGGTTATCTGTCCAATGAAAATTCTCCAAAGGCGATTATATTGCCATCAGGCAGGGTAATTTCAAAGATAATGTTTGCTGCAGGTTCTGAGGTAGATAATGGTTCGGTGGTATTATGGCTGAAATCAGATATTGAATTTCAGCAAATAGCCCTCCTTAAAGAGAAGCTACAAGTGCTTGAAGACATCGGAAAGAAAATAAATAAAGATGACTTAGAGTTTTTCCTCAAAAAGGCATTTATATATGAATCTTCCGAATTAAGTATCGAGTATGCGAATTTTTTGAAGGATATCATGGACTATTTTGACGTCGCTAATAATTCGTTCTATAAAAATGAAAAAATACAAATAGGAAACCATATCAATCTAGCAAAAGAAAAAAGTAAAATTTACCATGAAAACATCAGGTTGTCTGCGGCGGATATAGAAGATTATGAGGGGCTAAACCATGTCAACAAAGAGCTATTTGATAAAGGATTAATTACCATTGATGAGTTCAAAAACTCTGAAAGCCAAAATAAAAGCAGACAAAGGCAGCTAAACTCCCTACATGTCGAACTTAACGATAATAAAAATCTGATCGCTTTAAAAGAAAGCGAATACATGAAGCTTTCAGCAGAAGAAGAGAGAAAATATAACAACCTTAAACTATCGATTTTTAAATTGATGGGGGCTGTAAATAAATGGATCAAGCAAAACTCTGTTCAGGCTGGCTGCAAGGGTAGGTTTGAACTCAATAGCTTTTTACAAGAAGGAGATTATGCTCCGAGCAATACCGTTGTTGGTTTTATAGTCCCTGGAAATTCAGAATTCTATGTCAAAACAAGTATTAACCAGGCCAAAATAAGTAAGATAGATCTGAAAACCCCTGTAGAAGTTCGTCTGGATGCATATCCATATAAAAACTTTGGAAGCGTTGTCGGTGAAATTAAGAGAATAAGTAATGTTGTTACGGATAGTGGATTGGTAAGCAAGATAATGTTGAAAGATGGATTAGTAACTACAACTGGGCACACCTTGGAGTATAAAGAAAATTTAAGGGGAAAGGTGATTTTGACAACTAAGAATGAACGATTATTAAATAAATTATTAGAAGGAATATCCCATGAATAATGACACAACAAACCAAGTTATGGAACTTGAAATAAATTCATTAACGAATAGTCTTTTACTTAATGGATTTCTATACCACAAAGTTGAGGATAAGTTAATTTGTTGCAATAACCTAATCATAATATCATATTTAACTAATGATCAGCTGATTTATGACTTAGCAGTAGATCTACTTTTCACTACATTAAAAAGTAGTATGGTCAGAAAGGATGAAATTGGCAAGATAACGATTTCAAAAATGCTTGCTTATTGTCTTTACATCTCATTTTTTCTTGACCTAGATCTTGAATTTGACGATATTATACAAGATTTTGTTGACAGTAACGATGACCTTCGTGACACTTCCTTATTATCATTCCTTTTTAGCCTCAAAAGAAATGATTTGCAAAGTATTTCTGATTTTGATCAATGCATTCAAGGGCAAGGTATAATTTCTGCTCTGATAAAATTGTCAATACTAACTGAGCAAGGTATGACAGTTGCACCAACTATAATTAAGTTGTTTGAAGACCATATAGAAACTTCCGAGCGATATGCCCAGGATAATCAGTTGCTGGATTTTGCGACCCAACTATTTCTGCTGGATATCAGTTTAAATAATTCCAAGCGGCTGGTAAACTTGCGTCAAAACGTGAAAATAAATTTAGTGGAAATAAAAGCGAAGCTGTTCCCTAATTTAGATTCTTACAATGATAATGAAAGGCAAGCTTTTTTTCAGATGCTTGATGAAATAATACTTAAAGGTAATACGCTGAGTTGCAAAATTTTGTTAATGAATATCTATTTAAATAATGAAAAATAAAATTGATGTAATTTTCCTTGATTCCGTTGGAATAAGCAATGCTTATGGTATTGGGGCATATGGAAAAAGTTTAGTGCCTGAATTGGCTAAATCGGAGGATATCAATCTCTATCATTTAACGATATCCTACGGACCAAGTGGTAGTTTTTTGATATCCCAAATGAAAGGATATAAGAAAATAGTCATTACTTTCAATAATTCTATGAGCCATACCATGCAGGAAAGGCACCTAGTCTCACTTTCAGCTCTGATCGCTTTTAACATGGTGATTTTTCATGCTAAAATAGATGTAGGGATTCTACATGTCAATCTTTCTGCAGATTTTGAAATTTGTAAAGTCGCTAAGAATCATGGATTTAAAGTTATTTTAACGCAACATGTCATGCTTTCCCCCATAAGGACATCAGGCTATCAAGGAGAATTTACTGAGCTCAACAAAAAATTCTTTTCGATGGCAGACGGAACAATCTTTTTGTCCGATAAAACCTTGAAGACGGCTTTAAAAGATTATAAGGTTGACAAAAGAAATGCAGTCCTTATCTATAATGGTATCAAATGGCGTTCGTCCAAAAGTTCAAAACAAGAACTAAAGAGAAAATATGGATTCCGGAGCGGAGACTTTATTTTATTATATGTAGGACGAATAGATGAATCAAAAGGGGTGTTTGAGCTACTAAGAGCATTTAGTACAATCGGTAAAAGCATACATACTTTAAGGTTGGTAGTGGTAGGGTCTGGAGATATTACTAAAGCTATGTCAATCAGTAAAAATATTGTTGGGAAAATAAGTTATACGGGGTTTGTCGATAGGCAGATGTTAGCGGAACTGTATAAAATAGCCGATCTGGGTATTCTGCCTTCTTATTCCGAGCAATGTAGCATGGCTGCCATCGAAATGCTGCATAACAACATTCCACTAATTTTGAGTGATATAGAAGGATTTGATGTTTTTGCAGATCAGATATTTCATAAAGCCAAAATTATCAAGAAAAAAAATCAGAAGTCGGTTGACATTGATTTTATCATGAAGAAAATTGTGGAGATATACGAATCAAGTGATTATAAAGACAATTTTATAAAAGTAGCAACCCACTACAAAAAGCATGTCTTTAATCTTCAAAAAGCTAAAAATGATACTTTAAAATTTTACAATCAGATTTTTTATTCATGAATAATTCCCGGCTAGAATCAGCACTCGATCACATTGCTGTTGTGATTAAGGACAGTTTACCTTATATAGGGCTAAATGGTGGTGCCTTATTGAATACTTCAGGTATTTCCATATTTCTATACCATTATGGGCAGATTAGAAAAGACGCACATGCTATAAGGCTTTCTTCGGACATTCTCAATCAAGTTTTTAGTTCCGATCTTCCGTATTCGAAGCATAAATCCTCCACTACATCTTTTTGTTCTGGACTTGCTGGTACAGGATGGTTGGCGATGTACATGAAGGATAAGGGCGTATGGGAAAGCTCGTTGGAAATGCGCGAAATGGATGAATTAGTTTTTGAGTTTTATAAGGAGTCAATTGAAAAAGGATTTCATGATTTTCTTCATGGGGCATCTGGTGCACTACTATATATGTTGAAGAGAAAATCGAAGTCATCTCAGATAAAGGCTAAATCAATGATTATAAGTTTGTTAGATATTGCATACGATGAGGGTGATTTGTTTTTCTGGAATGATTACGATCTGGAAAAAAATTTAGTGAAGAAGAACTTCTTGAATTATGGGCTTTCGCATGGAACTCCGGCAATTCTATCGATACTATCGAAAGCAAAAACGGTAAACTATGAGAAAGTTGATCATTTAAAAGATCTCGTCCAGCGTGGGGTAAATACTTTATTGAAGTACAAAAATGATGAAGGTTTGATGTCTCGCTATCCCTATAACGTTAATATTGACGAACCTTCGAATCAGTTCACCAGGTTAGGCTGGTGCTATGGCGATCTTGGAGTAGCACAAGCGTTATGGAATACTGCATCTTTTTTAAAAGACCATAAAATCATAAGTACAGCGTATGATATAGTGATTGCGTCCACCAATAGAACTTTTAAGGACTCAATAGTCCAGGATGGTGGGATTTGTCATGGCGCTAGTGGAATTTCACATATCTATCACCGATTTTATAAACTAACCAGGAACATGAAATTACTTAAGGCTTCAGATTATTGGATGGATATAGCACTGGAAATGGTTGAGCCGAGAGAGAACCTGATTACTGGGTATACAAAATATACACATACAGAGGGTTATGTAAATAGTTTCGGATTATTAGATGGTATTAGTGGAGTTGGTTTGACGATTTTAAATAGATTATCTGATAAGAAACTGAATTGGGACGAATGTTTACTAATATCTTAAAGAATGAATCAAGAATGGATTACTGAATTTTTTGTGCTGAGGAAACCAGTTCTTGCACAGAATTATCTACAAACGCAGTGGGACGAAGACCTACATGGTAATTTATCAAAGTTAAGCAATGAAACTTTGGAGGCTATTTTTGTTGCGTCTCCAACACTTTATAAAGAAATTGTGAAGACTAAGGATGGCCAAGGTGCTTTATCTGAGGAAAAGAAGGAAAAATTATTAAAATCATTATATAAATATATAAATAGAGCTTCAAATAGATGCACACCATTTGGGTTATTCTCATCTTGTAGTACGGGTAAAATTACAGATTCGAAGGATAACCTTGATTTGCGTTCAGGGAAAATTATCAAGCATGCCCGACTTGATATGGATATTTTATCTAAACTTGCATTGCATCTCAAGGGTATTTCAGAAATAAGAAATAAATTATTGTATAGTTCCAATTCATCATTGTACTATTCAAAAAAGAAGTTTAAGTATTTTGAATATAGATACTCAAAAGACGGATACCGATCTTTTCATTTGAGTTCAACTGACAGTCACAATGTAATTAAAGATGTTATACGATTCTGCAATACTCCACGTGCTATAGATGAAATTTCCATGTTTCTTGTGCAAAGATATCCTGTTGAAGAAGAAGATGTCCATGTGTATTTAAATGAATTGATAAACAACAGCGTTTTGTTAAGCAGTATTGATCCAAATGTTACCGGACCAGAATATTTCGAGGTTATATTGGCTGAAGTCAAAAGGATTTCGGTAGAGTACTCTTCTGACACCTGTGATTTCATTTATCAGAATTTAGTCCAGATTCAAGAATATTTGTCAGTAATCTTTTATTCAAAAAACCAAATAAGTGATTATCATTCAATTCAGAAAATATTGTGCACCATTATGGGCACCGATTCCATTGATACAAGCAATACTTTTCAAGTTGATATGATTGCAAAAAATCGTGATTTAAACTTGAATAAAGAGTTTGTTGATACGCTAATCTCTTCTATAGAAGAGTTAAATAGCTATAATCAAATACGAAGACAAGAGTCATTCCATCTCAGAAGTTTTAAATGGGCATTTCTTGAGCGCTATGAACAACAGGATGTCAGGTTAGTTGAGCTTTTTGACAAAGTTTCTGGACTTGGTTATCGAAATCTATTCCACGATACAAGGCCTTTTTCAAGTCAAATCCCTGAACCTGCGATAGCAAAACTTGCCCATGAAAAATATCTTGATTTTATAAAAAATGGCGATCAGATTATACAAATAGAAGCAGAAGACATTTTACCTAATAGTTCGTCGACGAAATTGCCAGATAATTTTTCTATTATGGGCAATTTATTATCTAAAGACGGTGAATCTTTTTTTAATATTATTACTACACCATCGTCAACGACCAATCTAATCGGACGATTTTGTCATGCAGATCAAAAACTTTTGGAAAATGTGAAGACCCACCTCACACCGTCAAACGGGAATGGAATTATTCATGCGGAGATTGCTCATCTTCCACAGTCAAGGATTGGAAATATCCTATCGAGACCTAATTTACTTGACTGGGAAGTAGAATTCCTTTCAACCTCCAAGGTTGAAGGGAAAAGAAAAATAGCAATTGCTGATTTATATGTGAAAGTGGAAAATAATGAAGTAATATTATATTCAAAGAAGTACAAAAAACGAATTATTCCTAGACTTTCATCAGCTCATAATTATTCAAACTTTAGTTTAGAATTATACCATTTTCTCTGTGATCTCCAAAACCAACATTCACCAGTTATTCAATTGTGGACATGGCCTGAGAATCTACAAAACAAGACATTCTTACCCAGAGTGGTTTATAAAAATATAATAATATCTATGGCACGATGGATATTGGATTGTAGATTGTTTAAAGCTGAAATGTTAAGGCATAAGAGAACTTTTGCGGAGCAATTGAGGCAGTTTCAAAATGATCATGGATTGCCTGATGTCTTTCAAATAATGAATGGAGATAACTTTTTGGTAATCGATTCCAAAAATTCAATTTCTATTGCTATACTTGAAAAAGAAGTAGGCAATGGACATTCTTTAATGCTGGTTGAAAATTTATACGAAAACTTTGATTCTCCAGTTATTCAAGACAGTAGGATTTACTCGAATGAGATTGTACTGCCAGTGAGACGACGAAAAGAGTTATTTCCAGTTCCCAAGTTTGTCTTTAAACCTCCTGTATTATTAAAAAGAACTTTTTTATTTGGCGAGGAATGGACCTATATCAAAATTTACTGCAAAGAAAAATTTGGGAATGATGTACTAAAGCGTAGCTATAATATTCTTAAGAAAACCAAGGAACAATTTTTCTTTATTCGATATCGCGACCCTTTACCTCACCTTCGAATTCGAATCAAAATGAACAATCTCGGCACTGTTCTTAACCCACTGCTAAAGGCACTTTCTCCCTTGGTGGGAGAGGGCATCATTTTTAATATCGTAACAGATAAGTATAACCGCGAAATCGAAAGATATGGAGAGTCTACAATGCTGGGAAGCGAGAGTTATTTTGGGCTTAGTAGTATCTTAGTTCTGGATTATTTAAATATTAAAACTAATCAGAATACGCACGCATTTGCGGTTAAAGTAATAGACAATTCATTGGACTTATTGAAATGCTCGTACGAACAAAAAATGACCATCTATAAACAAGGTTTTGGCTCTTTTGCTCAAGAATTTAATTTTTTTAACAACAAACACCTACAAAAGGCTATTTCAAAGAATTTTAATGAGATTAGAAAAAGCTTGGATGAGGAAAAACATGGTCCCAACTCGACCATTCTGCAAGACTATTTAAAAAAACTGCAGGTTCTTATAACTGATTGTGATAGACCTGATCAAATTTGTACCCATTCGTCACTGATCAGAAGTCATATTCATATGTTTATTAACAGATTGTTTCCCTCCAACCAAAGAATGGAGGAATTATTAATTTATTTCTCATTAGAAAAGTATGGGCTTTATAATTCGAAAAGGAAAGAGACGACAAGATCTCTTTAAGATATTTTTTATAACACTCAGTTGTTTGATTGCCAAATGTTATGGACAGCAGGTGCAATATGAAAAGAAGTGGTCAGAAAAACTTCTTGCAAATATTGTCGAGACAGGTGAGTCAACTACAATCCAAATCCTTTCCTCAAAGGATGACTCCTTACAAGTTAGTAAAGAGTTTAAGTTTGCAGATTTTCAGAGAGGTGCCATGGAGATTTCCGGAGAGTATAGTGGAGATGAACCACCATCGACTCAAGACATCAAAATTATTAGCATTGGGTATAAAGATAAAATGGTAGTTTCTTATATGTCTGAAAAGTTGTTCAAAACCAATGATCCAATTTTCGATTATTATGTACCATTTGGATCCAAAATTGATTCATTGGCTGTATTTATCCTTGGTAAAGTTACTGGTCAACTAAAGTTAAAAAATGTCAAATTCAAATTTTCAGAAGGAGAGTTTTCTAAAAATTGGCAGGCACATTTTTCAAAAATCGCGCGAAATCCTGAAAAGATAAACCAATTAGCTCTGATCGGTAAAGTTTGGGGTGCATTGAAGTATTTCAGCCCGGTTATTTCGCAAAAGAAAATTGACTGGGATCAGGTGTTACGTGATGAACTAAAGCGATATTTTTATTCTAATAATCCTCGTGAGCACCAAGAAATTATTGAAAGGATGTTATCGCAAACAAGAGGAGCAATTGAAGCCACAAATAGGCTGGATACTTTTAATAGGGAAAGTTTTAATGTCGATTATAATTGGTTAGAAAGATCCCCCTATTTACTACCACAGCAACGAGGGGAATTGAAGAAGATCATCGCTGGTTTTTATGCATTTAATAATCAATATATCTCTACCGCGGACCAAGGAACAGGTTATCTAACCACAATAAAAGAAAATAAATATCATAGTAATGATATTGTCACTGTTTATGACCGTGTTTTGAGCCTGTTCAGATATTGGAACATCATCAACTACTATTATCCGTATAAAATAATGCTGAAAGAAGAATGGCCGGGAATACTGGATAAATGGCTTCCTGAATTTATTACAGCCAGTGAACCAATTGTCTATGGTAATAGGTTACTTAAATTTAATGCAGAACTGAAAGACGGTCATTCCAGTGTACCTCTCGCCATACCGTATGAATTAATGAATTATATTTATCAATCTCAAATCGGTACTATCCCGGCACATATCAAAATTGTTGGCAATAAGGTTAAGATTACGGCGATTGATTCAGCTTTTTCATCAAGCTCTGGTTTGAAAATAGGAGATCAGGTTATTAGTATAGGTAATTCAGATCTCCCATCCATTATTAAAAATTTAGCGGAGTATATCGGCGCTTCAAGAATGGATATCAAGAAGAAACATATTAACAATAAACATCTTCTGAGTTATTTCCCATTACCAAAGGATAAGAAGCCAGTGCTTATTACCATTCGTAGGAACGGAAAGATCCGTAATATCAACTTTATACCACAGATGCAGTATTATAATGTTCTGGCGCAAATCCATGAACCTAAACCAGTACTAAAAGCAGAAAATAAAATAAGGGATGGAATATACAAGTTAAATAAAGAAACACTTTATTTTAATATCGGTGACATCGGCAATTATATAGATGAAGACAGTAGTATTTATGATGGTATAAAAAATGTTATTGTGGACCTGAGAATATATCCGAAAACATATCAGGATTTCCCGACATTTACCAATCCGAGCACTGTTTTTTCTTATTTACAGCAATCAGTTAGTGTTCCCGGATGGGTACGTACAATAGAGATGAGCACACCAAAAACTGGTTATTCATTTCCGGGTAATGTTACTGCCCTTATATCTGAAGAGACAATCAGTAACGGGGAATTTTTGGCCCTTATGCTAAAAACGCGAGTGAACAAAGTGAAATTTGTCGGGAGAGCAACAGCAGGGGCAGATGGAAATGTATTAAATATCCCTTTAATTGGTTTTAAACGATTTTACTTGTATATGTCGAGTATAAGGGTCTTGGATAATGAAAGAAATGAAACTATGGGAGTGGGAATTATTCCTGATCTCTTTATAGATCGTGTGAAAGAGATGGAAAATCCGGATAAGGACTTATTTATTGAAACGGCTTTGAAACAATTCAAATGAGAACTTTAAAAATAATTATCGTTTCTATTTTTTTTATGCCACTTCCGGGGATCGCGCAGGTCAAGCTTAGTTTAGATAATTGTCTTTCGATCCTGGAAGAAAAAAACAGAAGTTATTTGATCATTAAGACCAATGAAACTATCGATGAACAGCGTATCTTTCAGGAAAAGGATAAATTGATACCGCCGCTGAATCTATCTATGTATAATGGTCTGTTGACAGGTCGATCAATAAATCCAACAACAAACTTGTTTGAAAACAATTTCATGTTTTATCAAAATTTTGGCTTGCAGACCTATTATCCAATTCTTGATTGGGGGCGGAGAAGATATTCGATTCGGCAAAATAAATTTTTTTACGAATCATCTCGTTACCGTTCTAAGTCCAATTTACTGGAACAGAAAATTAAGCTTATTCTCTACTATTTTGATATTTTAAAATATCAAAATAGTATTTCGATTACTTATTTAATGAATAGCCATCTTAAACACTTATTGCAACTTTCAGATTCTCTTCAGCGTGTTCAAAAGGATATCCGGATCACAGGCCAAGAAATTAAGGTCAGAATACTTACCGACAGTATTAACGTAATTAACTATGAGAAAGAGGTTTTTAATAAGAAAATAGAACTTGCAGATCTGTTAGGAATGGATTATGATACGCAAATCGAATTGGTAGATGATAAAAAAACCACCTCGGAATTTTTCTACAGTTCCGAAGAAGAAATAATAAAGAAGCTTAATGAAAGTGCGCCAGATATACTAGCACAGGAAAGTAAAATCGAAGGTCTGATTATGGGACTTAAATTGCTGGAAAAATCTAAATTACCAGTTTTAGGCGTGAATATAGGTATATCGACAAACTATTCGAAATTATTTGACTCGAAAAGCGATGATTATTTCAAAAGTCTCCATAATAACCTTGGTGGTAATGCAGCCATTCAAATAAACATCCCTTTATATGATCAAAACCAAAGAAAGAGACAAACTAAAATAGCCAGGGCTGAGCTCACCAAAGAAAATTTGCAGCTGGAAACACTAAAATCTAATTTGTTCACTTCTGTCTTATCAACTTTCAATAGTTATAAAAAGCAGCAGAAGGAATTAAGTATCCGCAAAGCAAACTTGGTGTTGCTAACTGAAATTTTATCATCAAAAAAAGAATTGTTTTTAGCAAAAAAGGTTACAATAAAAGATTTTTTGGAGGATTTCAACCGAGTTAGCATGGGGGAGTTAGAGATTGCCAATACTCAGGCCAGCATCGCCTGTTACGAGAATTTGCTTAAAATTTATTTAAATGATTGATAAACCCTATATCTCTGTGATACTACCTGTTTATAATGGGGAGGATTATCTCGAACGGAGTATCCGTTCTATTCTAGAACAAGATTTTCAGGACTTTGAATTTTTAATAATAAATGATGGTTCCCTGGATAAGACCAAGGAAATAATTAAAAGTTTTGATAATTACAGAATTATGTATATTGAAAATTCAAAAAACCAAGGGATTGTCAGATCCCTTAATAGAGGGCTGTACCTTAGCAAGGGGAAATATATCGCCAGAATGGATAGTGACGATTATTCATATTCCAATAGGCTATCAACTCAATTTGCTCTTTTTGAAGACCATCCTGAGATTGATATTTTAAGTTCTTGCATATTTATTAAAGAACTGGGGGAAATGGGCAATAGCCTCACAGACGCTCAGATTTCAGCACTACTGATGTTTTGTAATCCTTTATTTCATCCTACAGTGATGATGAAAGCGGAATCTTTAAAGAAATGTAAACTATATTATGATGAGAAAGCTAAGCATTGTGAAGATTACAAATTGTGGATAGATGCTAAAATATCGGGGCTTAAAATCTCCAGATGTTCAAATGTATTGTTGGAATATAATTTTGGCCCAGGCAGGATATCCCATACTAAAAGCAGTCAACAGCGGAACAACACGCTTATAATTGCCTATAAATATGCATGCTTACATTTTCCAGAGTTCCTTCGAAACAAAAAGCACTTGTTTTACAAACTATTGACTGGCCATCGTGAAACTGACATGGACGTCGGTGATCTTGAAGCTTTTGGAATGCAGTGGATATTGGAAAATCAAGTGTTGAATATTTTTGATCCGCTACTATTATCAGGCTGTATCAATTCATTTTTAAATTTTAGTACTGTTACAGAAAATAGTGCCGCAATGAGGTTTCAAAATTAGGAGGATTGCAATGCAAAAACACGCATACTTAGTAATATGTCACAAAAATAAAGATCAGGTTATTGATTTAATTCAGGAACTGGTCAAACATATCGAAAATCACTGTCTTGTTTTTTGCGATATGAATTTTAATATTGATCTAACAGAAATATCGTCCATAGGTGCTAGTAGCCAGATAACCCTTATTCATTCCAACTTTAAAATAGAATGGGGGAAATTTTCGCTTGTAGAAGCAGGTTTGCTACTATTAGAAAAAGCATATCATCTAAATGTAGATTTTTCTTACTTTCATCTCATCAGTGGACAGGATTATCCAATCAAGTCTAACGAGCAAATCCAAGATTTTTTTAAGGATAATAATAAAATCTATATAGACTATTTCTCCCTTCCTAGAAGCGATGGACATTGGCCTCCAGATGGAGGTTTAAGTAGATATCTTGCCAATAATAATAACAAAGCACATCTACCTAAAGATATAAAAACTTTATACGGAGGAAGTCAATGGTGGAGTTTACCAAATGAAAGTGTGGGCTATGTATTGAATTACGTGAAAGATAATCCATCAATTAAAAAATTCTATCATGGTACACTTATTCCAGACGAGTCATTTATGCAAACCATCTTATTAAATTCTATTAAACTCCGGAAGAAAATAGTAAACAATAATCTTCGCTATATCGATTGGCTAAGCGGGCCCTTATTTCCAAAGATTCTAATTGAAAGTGATTTAAAAAAAATAATAGAATCAAAATGTTTATTTGCAAGAAAATTTGATCAAAATGAAGACCCCAATATCATAAAATATCTAAAGACACATATTAGAAGTAAAAGAATTTGATCTTCTTTATTATAGACAATTTGAAACTGAACATCTATTAATCTTGATATGAATTGATAGAATAATACCTTTATTTTAAGTATATGGATAGTATAAAATTAACTGTTATTATCCCAATCTTTAACAATGTTAAAGATATCCACAAATTAATAAACAGTCTACTTAAGCAATCCCTATCTGATTGGGAGTGTATTATTATTGACGATGGTTCTACGGATGGTTCTCAAGAAGTAGTTAACGATTTAATTATTAATGATTCAAGATTTCAATTGCTTCATAGAATTAATTTTACACCAAGGAAAGGTGCTAATGCCTGCCGTAATTTAGGTTTGTTGAAGTCATCTGGAAATTATATTGTTTTTACAGGTAAAAGATATGAATATCTGCCTGTTCGACACGTAAGGGGACAACAATACCTTTGGATAGTTCAAAATCTAAGAGATTGATATAGCCCATCAGTCCGTCGAATTGCTGCAGGCAGACTTGCCCAACCTGATTGTGATAATTCCGGATATCTCCATTTGACATGGCAATTAGGGGTTCAAGTGCTGATACTGAAGGACGGCATGCCGCACCAAAAACAGCCGTTAGATTAATCTGTAATGCTTTTTTCATAATGAATTATAGGTTATTTTAATCCCGCCGGCCTGGATTTCGGAAAGACCGACGGGATTTGAATCTGGATAACGTAGGATTGGATTAACGCTGCGGATCGCTGTATGAAATCCGTATAAAAAGAGGAGTAAAGGTCACCTTCACGACATCATCTTGCCATTGATCAAGGCCGTGAACGCTAAGCTCCTTGAAATCGGGATCTTCTTCTTTTTGGTCTTTTTGAAACTGCAGCGTATACCCTTGCATGAGATAATTGCTGATAGCCGTGCTAAGTTGTTTCCGAAGCTCAGCAGGAAGATTGTTAAGCTGCTCCACCTGATGGGGCTGCAGGTTAAAATGGTGTTCCATCCACGCCGCAAAATTGTCTTTCATCACCTGTAGTTCTAGTGCGCGATCTGCTAACGGTAGCGCGAGAAGGGTGGCTACTTTTTGCGCCACACCTGCATTGTCAAAATTTTCTTTCATACATTTTAAATTTTGACAAATGTTTATGTTACTGGTCGTTAAACCTAGTGTTTCAAAATAACCTACCACATTTAGTAGGTTAATCTTTTTGAAGAGCCAGATATATTTCCTAGAACTTGAAAATTTTGATTAATTTAGATGTTCAAACATGTAGATATAACCTAAATATTGGCGCTTGACGGACTAATATGAAGCATTTTTTTAAGCTATGCCTGGGAAGCTTATGCTTTTCCATGTTGTTTAATTTGATTGGAAATAAAGGAATTAAATTGGAACGGTTCGGGACCTGTACGTATCGCGTCTGGACAGTAACCTTTGCTTTAGCCATTATTATTGCAGGCCTGCTGATCCGCATCTGCCTAAAAATAGCCTGGATCGAATGGCAAAAAAAATATCCTGAATTGGAACTGCTGAAAGAGGGGCGCTTACAGATCAAAGGTATACCCAAGTCGCAGAGAGCATGGGCCGTCCTTTCGACGACAATCGTACTGTTGCTTGTCTACCTTTGTTTTATCTATCTGATCGCGTACGTGCGCCGAAATAACAACAGCACCAATTTATTTCGGAGTTATTTATTGCATTACATGCCTATGGTAAGTATATGCTGCTACTGCTATGTCGGCTATGTTTTTAAACAAGGTGATTTATGGTGGTGCACACCTCAAAACGCAATTTCACTATTCGGTAGGCAGCTGCCCGAAAGAATAGTGCACGTCGTTCATCCAACTATTTTAGATGAAAAGATCGTCATCGGATCGCTTTACGACATTCTCTATAGCCACGCTAAATTTGAAACCGACTTTACAAGAAAACTGGCCGTGCGCATGTTTGATGTGCCGTTTTACTTTTCGAGCAAAGGGGAGAAGGAAGTCATTTTGATGGACGGGACAAGACGGAAAGCGGACCGGTTTATGGAGAAACTGGAGGCAATCGGACTGGATAAATGGTATTTCCGCATCAGCAGCGGCTGCCGCGTCAACATGATGCTTATCCGCTATCCCGTGCCCCCAAATACATCCAAGCTTGAATTGCGCAAAGAGGCATTTGATAGCCTGCGGAATGCAATGACTGAAATGGATATTGAAAAGCTATTGGTGGCGACGCAATGGGTAAGGAAGAGTAGAAATCTAACAAAATTTTTGGATAACGTTAATAAGCTGGAGCATAAGGGATGGGATTACCTTATTCCGCTCAATTGAATCATCCCACTAGTATGAACTTAGATAGACCGAGCGCAATAGACCACAGGTCTGCTGCTGATCTGGATTTCGGCGGTTAGTCGAGCTAACCATGCCCATGTATGTTTTTTATCAAAGGATCTCCTGATCAAAAGGGGATTATTACTCGTTTTGTGTCCAATGCGACAGGTATTCATCTAAAAATCCACTATTCTTTTCAACTAAAAACAAGTATCGAATATACGCCGCTAGAAACTAAGTTGGACCGTATCCTGGACCTGCTGCAGGAACCGCAGTATACGGAGCTCCACAGACTGACGGGTACGATGACCATCCACGAAGTCGCCTATTTTTTGAGCAAAAGTGTGCGCACCATCGAGCGCCGTATTGCCAAAGGCCTGCTCAAAGCTACCTATAAAGAGGGCAATGCGGATCTCTTTCTCAAAAAAGATGTGGTGCAGCTGTATGTGGCTGAATATAAAAAATGGCCGCGGCAAATGCCTTAAATCCCTATGCTGTTCGTACCTGCTTCGTATTGTCTTCGGAGATGAACAAGAGAGCAGCCACTGTTGACCCGTTGCTGAACAGTATTTCCCTGTTCGGCGGCTGGTCAAGGTCTGTTCGGCATCTGTACGGGATCTATTGCCGATCCGAAGCAGGTACGGAGCTGGTCGGAAGCAAAGGCCTGAGACGGCTGCTCAACCCCGTAATTTTTGAAGGGCCAGACGACTGCGTACCTGGAATGTGCCCGATTGTGCAGCTTATTTTATGCCTGCTATCCTATGGTCGCCGACAGCCCGCCGACAAAAGCCGGGATACCGCCGACCAGTCTCCGCCAACCTGCTTTGCGCTATTGACAAGGGGCTGTTTGATGTGGTATGTTTGTCGAAGTAAAGCAATACATACCGGTATAAATGAAAGCTTTATGGAGTTTAAATTTTAAATAAAAACAACATGGCAACAATCAACAATGGTGTAATCGGAAGAGCAAGTGGTAAAGTCGGCGCGGTGATCGCCTCGTCCTGGAAATCTATCAACTACCTCAAGGGCTTGCCCAAAAAGCGGACGAAAGGGATGTCCGAAGAACAGCTGATCCAACAGGAGCGTTTTCTGAAAATTTCCAAATTCCTGATACCGATCACGCCAATCCTGCAGGTCGGGTTTGGGCTCTCCAAAACCGAAAAGATGACACCGACCAACGTGGCACTGCAGCTCAATATCGCCCAGGCGGTAACCGGTACTTATCCAAACTTTAGCTTGGATTACAGTAAGATCGAAATTAGTAAGGGCTCTTACCTCAACGGCGGTGGCATGGAGGCTGCTGTGAGTGGCGGAATTCTTTCCCTCTACTGGGATACTATCCTCAACAGCCTTTACAAAACCAAGGCCGATGATCAGGTCATTATCTTGGTCTATTCACCTGAAAAGGATGAATTTATGACAGCGCCAACACCGCCGACCCGAGCCGCCGGTACAATAGACATCGCGATTCCTGCACACTTGCTTGGTAGCAAGGGGCACGTATGGATCTTCTTTACCGACCGCAAGGCCGAAAAAGTGTCTAAAAGTACCTATCTGGGAGAATTTGACCTGGCTTAGCCATTGATGGAGTAATTGAACGGGAGGAGCATGTGGCTCCTCCCGATTTTTAAAACACAAAACGATAAGATTATGCTGGTGATTTCTGAGTTTAAAAAGCAGGTTAAAGATCCGACACGTAGGCAGGCGGCACAGGAGCGCTTTCGACTGGCGCGCCGGTTTTTAAATCCACTGTATCCGCTTATCCTTAAAGGTTTTGCCCATAGCAAGTGCACGGTGCAGGCGGCTTTTGGCCGGGCCATGTCGCATACGCTGACCAATGTGATACAGGGTGAATATCCGGATTTTCAGATAGCGCCCGCCCTGGCAAAAATCAGCAATGGTATGCTGTCTCCGCTCGCGGTGAATACCTGTATACGTACGTCCAATACAATTCAGCTGAGCTGGGATGCAACCGAATCCAACATCAAAGATTATAGCCAATGGGACGACCAGGTCATGCTCTGTGCTTATGATATTATTGGCGAGCAGGCGGCCATCAACGAACAGCAGGTGTTGCGGAAGGATCTCCAGATGACGATCGAGCTGCCATCCATGCTGCATGATAGGCCGGTGCACCTGTACCTGCTCCTACATGATCGTGATGAAAACCTGTACTCCAGAAGTCAATACCTCGGTCTTTTCTAATTTAAATTTTGCGTATGAAATCAACGATAAAAGTACTTCGCACAAAACAGGGCAAGCATAGCACGCTGTCCGAGATTTACGTGAACAATCAATTGATCTGCTACGGTCTGGAGAATATTCCGCGTCCCGTGAAGATAAGGGGAGAGACCGCCATACCAGTCGGGCACTACACCCTGGGATTTAACCGCGAGGGGGCGATGAATGGCCGTTACTACGACGATTACCCCAAAATGCACCGAGGTATGCTTGAAATACGTGATATTCATAATTTTAGCTATGTCTACTTCCACAAAGGGAGTAGCTATAAAGAGACTGCTGGCTGTGTGCTGGTGGGCAATCAGTATGTACTGGAAGATGGCGACTACCGCCTGCTAGCCTCGGGCGTCGCCTACAAAAAGTTCTATCCGCTTGTGGCCGAACTGATGCTGCAGGGACTCGTCGAAGTGCACATCGAATGAGCGTCGCCCGATATCGGGGAAGTGAACACCGTTAACTAAAATACACATGAAAAAGATCTTCAATAAAATAGGACAGGTGCTGCAGCTGCTGTTGGCTTCACCTGTTAAGCTGCCGGGTAAGGTGGGCAATGTATTAAAATACCTGGCCTTGGGGCTCGGTATCGTGGAAACGGTATTGGATGAAGCTGAGCAGCGGCCGGAGGTAGATGATAAGGATGCTTCGGACGGCACGCAGGAGCATAGGTCCGTAAAAAATGAGACCGAAAATACCGAAGAAAGGAGCGCGATGGATGAAAGTGAATGATATGCGCGTCTCGGCCATCGGCGGTACGATCTGTTCCATCTGGGCCAGCATCTCGCTGGGCGATGTATTGCAGACCGCCCTGACGGCTGCCTTGGGTACCCTGGTCAGTTTCGCGACAAGTAGGCTACTAGCCAAACTGGGTAAACGGAAAAGATGAGTGGAACAAAAAGGTGCACAGGATTGTGCGCCTTTTTGTAAGGCAACATCTTCATTTGTAAGGCAAAATCCTCAATTTTTATCTTTTTTTTATTTCCGAAAACAGCCGATCGACATCTTTCTTGGCGAATAGGCCAGTTCCCTGCGCCATTGTTGTCGCTGAGCCGCAGGCGATTCCCATCTGAAGTACCTGCTCCAAATCTCCTTGTTGGGCTAAGACAGACACCATTCCGGCAACCATACTGTCACCTGCTCCGACGGTACTGCGCACCTTCACCACTGGGGAAGGTAGCTGGATTTTTTCTGTTTTTGAATACAAAATAGCGCCCTGGGCACCTAGCGAGACCACGATTAGCGTTGCTTTCCCCTCCGAAATTAGCTGTTGGGCGGCCATATCCAGATCGGAATGCCCCAATTCCTCTTTTCCCACAAGAGCCGCGAGTTCTCCTGCATTCGGTTTGATTAAAAAGACACCTTCTTCCAAGGCAAGGCGAAGTGCATCGCCAGAGGTGTCAACCAGTATTTTACTACCCTTCGTTTTGTACGTGTTAATCAGTGACCGTATAAATTCGGGCGGTACTCCAGCTGGCATACTACCGCTGATAACGACAAAATCCGGGATATCCGTGAGTTCATCAATCGAAGTCCTAATTCCCGCCAGCTCGTTGGATTCAACTTGTTCGCCTGGAAACCCGAATCGATATTGCTGATTGGTTGCGCTGTCAACCACGATAAAGTTTTCGCGGGTCTCGCCATTCACCCGAATAGGATCTATAGCAATATCCTCCAGCTTTAATAAGCTTTCGAGCAGACTGCCTGTCTTTCCCCCGGATGTAAACAAAGCAGTCGAAGCCAAACCAAGTCTTTTCAGGGCACGAGATACGTTAATTCCGCCGCCACCGGGTTCATATACAGGTTTTTCGCAGCGTAATTTCTTTTCGGGAACGATATGTTGTACACTGGTACTCTTGTCTACGGATGGGTTCAGGGTTATTGTTAAAATAGATTTTGCCATTTGTTTATGTTATAAAGCTATTCAGAGATAAAATAGTTCATTGTCGAAATGCACTAGTCAGTAATTTAAATAAAGCTAATAATTATTATTGACAGTGTACAGCGCAAAATCCCTACCTGCCTTCGGTTTCGTCAACATTGCTTACCCCGTTATTTGAATCATTCCTGTTGGTAGACGAGGTCTTTGCTCAGACAATGTTCTTCCCAGGGTAGTTGCACTGCAAGGCGGTAAAAAATGCTTTTGCGGACTTGTCCGTTTGCTTCATGATCTGCCGCAGGTGACTCACCACACAACTCAATCGCGTTCCTGATAACCTTATAGTACCAGTTGTTTTTAGCCGGACGCCCAATGGGGATGTAATCAGTGGCAGCCTAAATGTAACGGAAGTTATCAATACAGCCTTTGCATAGTCGTTGACGGTAGGTCTTCGGGAATCTGTATTTTTTTACTAAAAATATTAGTTTTATTAAGTTCTTTTTTCGAAATTTACAGTCAACAACCAATTATTATATTTATGAACGAGCCCGTTTATATAGATCTAGTTTCAGATTATGCATTTAAGCGCATTTTTGGATCTGAACCTAATAAGGATTTACTGATTTCCCTATTGAATGAGTTATTCCGTGGACGGAAAAGTATTGTCGATTTATTGTACGAAAAGAATGAATATGTAGGGGATAGTGAGGAGATCGGGACCGTGATCTTTGACCTGATCTGTACAGCTGATAATGGAGACAAGTTTGTGATTGAAGTACAGCGTACTGCACAGATAAATTTGAAAAAGCGTATGCTTTACTACGGCAGTAAGCTTATTGCGGATCAGGCTCCCAAAGGAAAACGGCGAGCGTGGAATTATGCGATAACCGAAGTGTATATCGTTGTACTTATGGATGGATTTACTTTTTCACAGGCGGATGAATCCAGCGCTGTTATTCACGATATTTGCTTGTGTAACAGGAAGACAGGTCGCGTTTTTTATGAAGAGTTAGGGTTTATTTACGTTCAATTGCGTAACTTTATAAAAGTAGAGGCGGAATTAGAAACTGATCTTGATCGTTGGCTTTATGTTTTACGTAATATGTCCAAGCTGAACAAGATACCGGGCTATCTGAAAAAGCCTATATTTGAAAAATTATTTAAAATAGCGGAATACGCAAAGTTGAATAAGGAGGAACGAGCAATGTATGATGTAAGTCTAAAACGTAAATGGGATGCTGAAGCAGTGCGCCAATATCAGGAGCAACAGCTTAACGAGGCTATTCAGAAAGGCATTAAACAAGGCATTAAACAAGGCATTAAACAAGGCATTGAACAAGGCATTGAACAAGGTGTCGAACAAGGATTGGAACGGGGCGCTGAGGCAAAAAGCTATGAGGTAGTGGAAAATTTGATTACCGAACTTAAGCTTGCTGATGATGTTATCGTGCGTGTTGCGAAGGTTTCGCTTGCTTTTGTACAGAAAGTACGGGCAGATCTAGCCAGAGACAAAAAGTAATTATTCCCAATTATACAAACATAACAAACAGCTGTTCATATTTTTGAGCAGCTGTTTTTGCACTAACTAAAGCTGTATCTGCTGGAGCTTTCCGGCAAACAGTTTGCCTACAGCCCGAAAAATCTAAAGGACTAAGCGGCCTTCTGCACTTCTTTTGGTGAAGGCAAACCTCTTAGATTGGCTCCGTCACTTGGCTTAATTTTGAAATACTCGATTAAGGATAGTAGGGATAAGCCAGCAATTAACTGCAAGGCCAAGCTGAAATCCCGCATCTGATAAACGGTATCCTGATAATAGCTGCTTGCTAGGTGAAGTGTTACCGCTCCCAGGGCGATACCCATACCCAGTGCCATTTGCTGTGCCGTATTGTACAGCGTATTTGCATTGCTGAGCTGTCCATTGGGTACGTCTGCGTAGGCCAAGGTATTTAGGCTTGTAAACTGGAGCGACCGTGTAAGCCCCGAGAAAAAGAATACGATGGCCACAAGCCAGATCGGCGTTTGCAGGGAAAGCAGGGAAAGTCCGGCCGTAAAAATTGTTAAAATAATACCGTTGCCGATCAAAACCTTACGGAAGTCAAACCGCCGTGTGATCCAAATGGCTACCGGTTTCATGCTCATACTGCCCAGCATGTTGGCCATATAGAGGAGGCCTGCATGAAATGGACTCAATCCAAAACCCAGCTGTAGCATAAGGGGCAAGATAAAAGGAGCAACATTGATCACCATACGGGTAATCGAGCCGGAATATACCGTAACCCGGAAAGTCTTTATTTTGAGGATACGATAATCGATCAAGGGGTACTGGATACGTTTGGAGTGCCATACCGCAACAGCCATCAGGGCAAAGCTTGCCAGGATAGTGACAAGCGGTTTGGTATAATCTCCGTTGGCTGCGCCGATCATTTCGGTACCCAGCATGATGCCGGCAAGGCCAATTCCGCTGATTAAAAAACCGATGATATCAAGTGGACGGCTATTTTCAGATTCCATTGCCGGGATAAATGTATGCACGGCCCACAGCGCAAATACGCCGAAGGGTATGTTGATAAAGAAGATCCAGTGCCAGCTAAAATAGGTCGTAAAAAATCCGCCCAGTACGGGACCAACAATAGGGCCTAATAATCCGGCCCAGGCAATATAACCGATCGCATCGACCAGATCCTTCTTTGCAGTATGCTTCAGCACGATGAGACGACCAACCGGTACCATAAGTGCTCCGGCTGTACCCTGGCAGATGCGCGCTATAACGAAAGATGTCAAGTTGGTACTCAGCCCACAAGCGATCGACGAAAGTATAAATCCTATAATGGCTGTATTGAACACTTTTTTTGCGCCGTAGCGGTCGGCGATCCACCCGCTGATCGGTATAAACACGGCCAGCATGACGGTGTATGAAGTAATGCCCGCACTGAGGTGTACCACATTACTCTCAAAATCATGTGCCATTTTGGGTAAGGCTGTGGATATCGCTGTGGTGTCGAGCATCTCCATAAACAGTGTGCCACCAACAATGAGCGATATGATGCGTGATTCTTTCTTCATTTTGCTCTTCTTCAATCCCGAACGGGATAAATCTGCGACAAAAGTAAAGCTATATTAAAAAAGAAAAGTCATTTAAAGGCAATTAAACGGGATCAATTAAACGATTGCCTGAATACTAGCGGTGAAACATTGGTTTTTTTCTTAAAC
Source organism: Sphingobacterium multivorum (assembly GCF_039511225.1). Taxonomy (NCBI): domain Bacteria; kingdom Pseudomonadati; phylum Bacteroidota; class Sphingobacteriia; order Sphingobacteriales; family Sphingobacteriaceae; genus Sphingobacterium; species Sphingobacterium multivorum. Next base: position 3,413,397 of record NZ_CP154261.1, on the reverse strand, counting down.
AGTTTGTTGAACGATTGTGGATGTTCAAAACCGAGTTTGTAGGCAATCTCTGCCACGGAAAGGCTTGTCGCCGTGAGCTTTTCCTTGGCTTCTTCAATTAACTTGTCGTGGATGTGCTGCTGTGTGTTTTTACCGGTAACGGAACGGAGTAAATCGCTTAAATAACGAGCCGATACATGGAGGCTTTCTGCCAAATACTCTACCGTCGGAAGTCCTTGTTTTAAGGTTTCCTCGCTGTCGAAATAATCATCGAGTAATTTTTCCAATTGAGTTAGCAAGGCATGGTTAACGGCTTTCCGGGTAATGAATTGACGCTCATAGAACCGGTTGCTGTATTGCAAGAGCATGTCAATTTGCGACAGAATAATTCCTTGGGTATGTTTGTCGATATGCTGATATTCCTGTTCGATTTTAAGAAAAATTTCTATAATGTCTTTTTCTTCGCGTTCGGAGAGATGTAATGCTTCGTTTAGCGCATACGAAAAGAAATTGTAGTTTTTTATTTTGGTGGCCAGGGGGTGGGTATACAAAAAATCGGGGTGAAATAGCAGCATGTAACCTTTTCCGCATTCGGCATTCATCTTTCTGATTTCAGCAATCGTTAACGATTGGATCTGCTTGGGCGCAATGAAATTCATTGTTCCTTTGTCGAAATCATAATAGTGTTGTCCGTACTTTAATGTTGCAGTAACGTCTTTTTTAAGCGAAATACTGTAGAAATTCACGCAGAACTGCTCCCAGATGTCGCTTTCAGCAGGTTTTATTCCAGCGACATCAATTACACTGACGAGCGGATGTAAAGGGGCCGGCAAGGACAATTGCCGGTGAAATTCGGATATGGAATTGATCGTATGCATCCTGTTTCTATTTCACAAATTTACAAAAAACAACTGCCTTAGCGGCAGTTGCTTATTTAAAAAATCAGGCGCCAAATTGTTTTGCGATTTCTTGCCTGAACGCTTCTTTTCCGATTTGTAGTCGTCTTTCATAGAGTGCATGTGCGTCGTCGCCTGCCAGATAACGTACTTGATCTTTCTTGTCCGTTGCGGCTTCATACACCACTTGGGCAATCTGCTCTGCCGTGGATGCATTTTGCATCATCAGACCCATTTGTTCGAACAGTTTGTCTTCAATGTCCTGATAATCGGAAGTTCGGTTCATATCCAAAGAGCGACCTGCAAAATCTGTCGCTATTCCGCCCGGAGCAACTGTTTTGATGGCTATTCCAAATTGTTTCAATTCAAAGGACATGCTTTCGCTCCAGCCCTCCAAAGCGAATTTTGTCGCATGATACATGGAATGTAGCGGGAATCCCATAAAGCCACCAATGGATGTGGTCGAAATAAATAAACCACCTTTCTTCGCTCTAAAATAAGGGATAAATGCTTGTGTAACGCGCAGTACGCCCAACAGATTGGTGTTGATTTGGCGAAGTATTTTTTCGTCGCTTAAGGTTTCAAAGGCACCCATTAACCCATAACCTGCATTATTGAAAACGACATCAATGTTGCTTAAAGAGATGGCTTTTTCTACAGTTTCTTTGATTTGGGCGGGATCGCTTACATCTAATTTTAAGAGCGTTATGTTTTCGATCTCGGTAAGTTCGGTTTCATTTTCGGGATTTCGCATGGTTGCGATCACATTCCAACCTGCCTGTTGAAAGAGTTTGGCCGTCGCTTTTCCCAATCCGGAAGAAGCTCCTGTAATGAAAATTGTCTTTTGCATTGTGTTATTGTTTGATTCCATATAACAAATGTCTAAAGAAAGCATAGGGTACCTGTTGCCAAATTGAGCTTGATTGTAGCCAAAATGACGAAAGCGAGGTGTGTAGACAAATCATCGACTTTGGTACGATTATTTGGTGATATTCGTTATAAAAATGATGCGATGTTACGCTGATTTTTACGTAATGAGTGTACTTTTTAGCGTATCCGTTTTGGCGAGGCTATTGACAAATTGGGTCAGCTGAAACGGTGGATAGGATGAGCGGTTTATATAAAACAAAATTTATTTACTAATTTTATTAGTATTCAGGTCGTTTTTAGTATATTTGTTAGGTGAATGAGGGATTCCCAGCGATGCAACACTTAGACAAGAATATGCCTAATGAACGTATGAGAAAGCTTGGGGGCCAATTAAAACAGATATAATGCACACAAAGTTTATTCAGCTGATCAAACAACACAGTCCGTTATCGGAATCCGAGATTGAACTGTGTAAATCTTATATGGAGCCCGTGCGCTATGCCAAACATCAGCTCATTGAAGAGGAGGGAAAGGTACCGGCTTACCTGTATTTTGTGGTGTCGGGTTTTGTTCGCCTGTTCCATTATAATGATAAGGGCGACGAGCTGACGACACATATCAACTGCCCACCGGGATTTATCTGCTCTTACCAGCATTTCAACCACCAGACCTGCACGGAAGAAAACCTGGAAAGTATCACCGACAGTGAACTGCTGCGCATCAGCAAGGCAAACCTCGATCTGCTGACAAGGCAATTGCCTTCATTTAAGGATTTTAGTGTGTATGTGTTTCAGCAGTCCTTGACCTATAATGAGAAGAGAGCAAAAGAGCTTGCCACGCTTACGGCCGAAAAACGTTACCTCAAACTCATGGCCGAGCAGCCGGAATTGCTGTACAACGTGCCCATGCAATATATCGCTTCTTTCCTTGGTATGAACCCCAAAAGTTTGAGCCGCATCCGCAAACAGATCATTAGGTAACATTTGTGAACTGATTTTGAATGGCCAAAGCAGAACTTTGTGCTATCATTTAAAATCAAACACATGACAACAAAAAAATTGGTATTGGTGTCGGGTGCAAATGGGCACCTGGGAAATAACCTGGTCAGACTACTGTTAGCAAAGGGTTTTCGGGTACGTGCTTCGGTCCGGAATCTTGGCAACTGCGCCGCGCTGGAAGGTTTGCCCTGCGATCTCGTGGCGGCAGATATCACCGATAAGGTCTCTTTCGTCAAGGCGCTGCAGGGCGTGGATACGTTCTATGCCGTGGGCGCAGCTTTTAAGCTATGGGCCCGCGATCCACAAAAGGAAATCTACGACGTCAATATGCAGGGTACCCGCAATACCATCGAAGCTGCGGCGGAGGCAGGTGTCAAAAAAATCATCTATGTAAGCTCCATTGCTGCACTGGATTATACGCATACGCCCACAAAGGAGAGCAATGGCTACAACCCCGACCGGAGGGACGCCTATTACAATTCCAAAAACGATGGCGAAAAGCTGGCCTTTAAACTGGCCGCCGAACTGGGCATCGAGCTGGTGTCGGTCATGCCCGGTGCCATGATCGGAAGCGAAGCCGCTCTGCCCCTCAACGTTTCCTACGATGTGCTGCGCCTTATTCTGACCAAGCAGATTCCCGTAGATACCGGTATAGCCCTCAACTGGGTGGACGTCAAAGATGTCGCCGAAGGCTGTTATCTCGCCGCCCTGCACGGAAAAGCAGGCGAACGTTATATTTTAGCCAATGAAAAGTGCATGACGATAACCGATACGACCAAATTGGCACAAAAGTTATATCCCGAATTAGGGCTCAAGATTCCGGCAGCTGTTCCCAAAATGTTGCTCTATGGAGTAGCAGGGCTTATGGAGCTCGCGGGGCGGCTGAAAGGTACGGCGCCAACGATTACCCGCAAAGATATTGCGATGTTTTCGGGGCTGCAGCAGGATTTTGATATCAGCAAAGCACGCACGGAACTGGGCTTTAATCCCAAAAGCAGCGAAGAGGCGGTACGTGAGGCATTGGCCTACCTGATGGAACATCGCCTGCTTTGAAGCCGGCCGAGGCCAAGGACGCTTGATGTACTGGCTTATCAGGCGGAACATCGAATGGTTTAAAGCGGACTTAGCCCTTGTTTTAAGCCGAAGTAAACGTATATCCGATGTGATATCGAATTGCTTAAATCTGGATAAAACCTTGACTCGGGCCTTTGTTTAAAGGCTTCCATCAGGATGCGATTCGGCAAGCGGTATGGTAAACCAGAAATTGCTGCCTTGGCCGGGACTGCTGTCCACACCGATCTCACCGCCATGGCGCTTGACAATTTCTGCCGAGATATACAGCCCCAGTCCAAGTCCCGAGTACTTTTTGCCATCGGGATAGACCCTGTAATAGCGCTCGAAGATCTGCTGCTGTAGCTCAGCTGGAATGCCTTCGCCATAATCCCTTACATGGATCTTGACAGATCGGGGGAGCTGCTCGATACGCACGTCAATGGTATGCGAAGCCGGTGCATATTTGATGGCATTGTTGATCAGGTTCGAAACCACCTGTTCGATGCGCTGTTCGTCGGCATGGAGTGTGGCCTCGAGGTCGCCATCCAGGTTGAGCTGATGCTTGCCGATCATATTGATGTCGCGAAAGCAGGATCGGATCATCTTGGCTGCCGCAAAGGTTGTGGTATTCAATTCGAGCTGCCCCAGGCTGATACGGTGCATATTCAATAGGTCATCTACCAGTGCGGTTATTTTTTTGATACTGGCGCCCGACATGTCAATCAGTTTGCCAATGGTAGCATCGGCCGATTTGTCTTTCAGCATCTCCAGCATCTGTATCGTTCCCCGAAGGCTGGTAATGGGGGTTTTGAGCTCGTGGCTGGCGATACTCAGAAAGTCCTCTTTCTGCGCCTCGTAATTTTTGCGGGTGGTTACGTCCACCGTTACCCCGATCAGGTCGATTGGGGTGCCTTCGGCATCATAGTGGGTCAGTCCCGAGGAATTAATCCAATGAAGCGAACCATCAGGCCAGCGGGTCATATATTCGGCTTGGTAGGTGATCTTTTTGGCAATGGCTTCCTCCACTTTTTGCTGCACCATCATCCGGTGCTCGGGGATAATGGCCTGAATGAAGTCTTCAAATTCAAAGGTTTCGTTTGGCGGCAGGCCAAAATGGCTTTTACAGGTAGCCGAAGCCTGGTTTTTCCAGTTTTGGATATCCAGATGATAGGTGCCCAGTTCGCCGGCTTTAAGCGCCATTTCCAGCTCCTGGTTGAGCCCTTCCAGATGTTTTTTCTGCCGGATACGCTCGGTCACCTCGTTGGCGATCACAATAATGGATTCTGTGTTTCCGTCTTCGCCTTTGACCGGTTCGTAAACAAAATCAAAATAATGGGTGCTTAATTGCCCATCCTCCTCGAATTCCACAGGAGCGGTGTCTCCGATATAGGTCTGGCCACTGGTGAACACATGGTCGAGCAGGTCAAAATAAGGCTGGCCTTCGAGCTCGGGCAGCGCTTTAGCGATGGGATAGCCTAAAATGGCCGCCGTTTTTCCCCAGATGTTGAGCACCTTATCATTGGCTACCTCGATCGTCATTTCGCGGCCCGTCAGAATAGCAAAGGCAATGGGCGCTTTGGTGATAAAGGATTTCAGCCGCTGCTCGTTTTTCTTGAGGTTTTTGTTGAGGAGCAGGGTCACATCATACGATTTGTATAGCATGCTGTTGGTCTGGGTAAGCTGCGCATTGGCGGCTTCCAGCTCGCTATTGAGATCGAGCAGCCGCTGCTGCATATTGGCCAGATGGGTATTGACGGCGGCAACCTCTTCGATCTTCGCTAGCGCTGATTGGCGCAAAGCGACCTGATCCATAGCTGTTTGGGCAAAGGAGGCGAGCTTGTCCCGTTCGGCTTGGCCAAACTCCCGGGGCTGATGATCGGTAATGCTGAATGTGCCGATCAGAAAGCCATCGGCTGTCATAAGCGGAGCACCTGCATAGAATCGAATGGCATGGCTGTCGATCCAGCTGCGATCGCCGGTCCAGGCTTTTTCGCGTAATAGATCTTCAATCACCATCACCTGTTGATGTTCAATCGTACTGGAAAATAAACTGTTAGCGCGGTTGAGAGGCTCTGCTTGGTCGATGCCTATGCTGGATTTGACAAAGATACGATCTGCACCGACAAAGGTGAGGAGCAATGCTGGCACCTGAAAAACCTGTGCAGCTAGCTGTAGCAGACCATCAAAAATACGTTCGGAAGGGCTATCGATAATGTCGTAGCGTGCTAATGCCGCCAGCCTATCCATTTCCCTACGGTTTACAGCAGCTTCGTTGAATACGTTTTCTATCATATGGCCCGATCAATCTTTTTCTGTAAAGATAACCCAATCTAGGCGAAATTGCTATTGCCATGCAATAATTTTTCCTTATAAAATAAAAAAAAGCGACCGTTGACGTTTCGATAATTGAATCTGTCCGAAATGATTGTTACTGTTTTTATTGTTCCTGAAATTGAAAACCCACGCGGATCGCTTTCAGGCCGACGAGGCCCTGGAGATCTTCCACCTCAAACTGTTCGATGTTGTCGTCCAGTAATCCTTTGTGCTGTAGTAGGTTGATGTAACCCAGGTACTCTGTCTCTTCATGTACATTGGAGTAGACAATAACCAATTTGCCTTTTTGGGTAATACGTTCCGTCGAGCCTTTGATCTTGGCTTTGTCGATCCGTTTCTTGGCAATTTCATAACGCACATTGTAGGAGCCATCAATATCGAATTGCTTCTCGTCCATACGAAAGCGGATGGAAATGGGGGTGGCAAACACCAATATCAGCGAGGTTACTTCGAGCAGGTGGGGCAGCGAGGGTTGCAGCTGTCTAAATTCCTGTTCCATGGCACACATCACCTGCAGTTGCCATAGGCGTAAATTGCGCAGATAATACAGCTCAAAATTCCGGTCCGGAGCAATGGATGCACCGATATACATATTGTGCTCGATACCATCTGTCTTGTAGCGCTCGTAGTAATGTGGAAAGTACTGTTGGGCTTCCACCTGTTTTTCGTCGAGGATGGCCACCAGCTTTTTATTGATCAGCGTGATGGAGTTGTCATAATCCTGGCGGGCCTCATAAAAACCGCCGATGGACAGGTTGATCCGCTCAAAATAGCGGTCTATGGCCTCAGTGGCGAGGCTATTTTTGTTGTTTTTCCTGAAATTCTCGAGAATAGGGTGAATATCCTGATTAAAATAATCGAGCATGAGCTGTTCCGTATCGGTCAGCAGCCCATGTTGCAGCGTCGCCAGATTTCGTTCCAGATCGAATATTTTCTGCTCAAATAGGGGTAATTGCTGCGTTTGGTTGACCGCAGTGAACAGCGCGATCAGGTCCATGCTCTGATTGATCAGATCCTGCCGGATCGCCTGATTGCGGGATTCGGAGGAGCCCTGTACGTCGATTTGTCCATAGAGCGGATACACCTGGTCGAAGACAATTTCCTGGAGGGCATAGTCTTTCCCAAAGGCGCGGTCGTTGAGGAAGTGGATGGCTTCTTCCTGAAACCGCCATTTGACACTCGGATGGATTGACGTATATTCCTTTTGGATCACCGCTTCGATCTGGTTTTCAGTTTCAGAAAATGCTTTGGAGACTTTATCCTTTATAAAGGGCAAGATGAAGTTGAGCTTGTTGGCATTGACCGAATTGAGTTCACGTACCTTGGAGGAAGACATTTCCAGTAAACCAAGCACTTTGTCGCCTTCGATCAGGGGCACAAAAATAAAGCTCTTTACATTTTGCTGCTTCAGCTTATCGATAAAAAAGGCCTGTTTTGGATCAGCAATCGGCAGCTTGTCAATATCCGGTACAACAAGGTATTCGTCCTTGGTGAGCATGCGTTCCAGCGTCTCACTGCAGAGCATGCTTTCACATTCCTCGATGGTCGAATCGTAAAGCAGATGGCTGTACAGTTGTTTTTCGACAATCCGTAAGTTGTATTCGTCCCTGACTTTTTCAAAGGAGGTGAGTCCGATCCGCAGATCATTTATTTTATAAATCGACCTGAAGATGCTTTCTATTTCCGTCATTTGGATCGCACTTTTCTCGCGCAGCAGATTACTCTTGAAGCTGGATACCGCATTTTCAATGGTGGCATCGAAGAGCGTCATAATGGAAAAGCCCTTCAGGATCCAGCTCTGCTCGGGGAATTTGGACTTCCATAGGGCAATATCCGAAAAGTTGTCGACCAGTTCGGTAATATCTTCTGCCGAAAGGTCGATAGCCTGTTCTGTCGGAAGGACATCGATAAAATCGGCATTGAAGAGGACGCGGTAATGATGGATGATGTTATTCTTGTCTGGAATATCCAAAAAGAGGGGGGCATCCATAGCATCCACCTTAAAGCCATAATACTGACTGATGATGACGCAGCAATTGAGGATATAATACGTATCGGGCGAAATATCGCGCAGACTAAATTCATAGTGATCGCCGGCGTCCTGTAATATTTTTTCCAGTCTAGCGGTGTGGTTGAACGTATAGAGGTGGAAGGGAATGGTAATGGCCTTGATCTCATTGTGCGTCAGTGAGCTTGGAAACAGATCTGCCAGCAGCACCTTGATGATAGGCTCGTAGCGCAGCAGGTCTTCGGCTTTTTCGACGCCCTCGATAAGTTCGGGGTATTTGCTGATTTCTTCCAGCAGCGATCGGGCGTAAGTAGCCTGAAAGCCAACCGGCGATAGAGCCGCTGCTTCAAAGGATGGTATAATCTTATGAAAAGCGATCAGGGTTTTAAACGGACTGGAATCAAAGGCGAAATTAAACTGCATAATGGTTGTTCCCGACTAAATTAGATTATTGCTGGAAGATGTACAAAAATATAAAATAATCGGCGAAAAGAAAATCCAAAGCGCAAGGCTAAAAACGTTGTGCTTTGGATTTCGGGCAGATGGGTACAATGAATAATTCGTATTTAAATGGCGTCCGTTTAAATCATATACTATTTAAATTGGATTTTTCGGATGGAACCGTCATCGGATGCGACGTAAAGCATATTGTCTTTATCGACTGCAATGGCATTAACGCCATTGAACTGCGCTGCTTTGCCGATACCATCTTTGCTGCTGTTGGTCGGGTTGTTGCCGCCGGCGATGGTGGTGACCACACCATAGGTGTTGACAACCCGGATGCTATAATTGTGGTTGGTATAGTCGTTATCGCAGACAACAATATACTGATCCGACCAGAGCGCTATTCCCATCGGACTGCCAAACAGCACAGCTGTGCCCTGTCCATCCTGTGCGGGGATATGGTTTTTATTATTGGCCCCGGCGAGAAGGTAAAGCCCATTTTGATCTTTTTTCCAGATGCGTTTGCCAGCGCCATCAGCAAGATAAAAGGTGTTCGCGTTTTTCATTTTTGTCATCCCCAGTATAGTGGCGGATTGCTGATAGGTGGGGTCGACGCTCAAAAAGTCCATATTATACAACCAGCCCATAATATTATCGCCAGCGATGCGGTTGACCACATATTGCTGCTCAGGGAAATTATTGGCATACAACATCGTCTCGCCATCAGCCAGAAGGGCAATCGGACGCATACCTGTATTTAAGCGACGTCCTTCTAAATTGAGGTCTTTACTACCGGCCCAAAGTTCTGTTTGCTTTGGCAGATTAGGCGTAAAACGGAATATGCCTGGTGTCACTTCTTTACTTTTCCCTGCCACATATATCTTTCCATCATTACCCAAGGTAATGGCCCAGGGATCCGTGATGATGAGTGGTGCGTCGTTGGCATCGATTCGGCCGTCGCCGTTGATGTCTTTTTCAGGTGGTCCCAGCGGCTGGTAGATGACGGCATGCCCGCTTGCATCGTAGGAAAGCGTGCGGTAGTTGGACGGGTCGGTGAAGTAGAGCGTATTGTTGTTGTCGATAGCGATGCCCTGAATATTCTGGCATCCCAAAGCCGCTATGCCGTTAACCGTAGTAACCGTGGGTAATAAAACCGGTATGGGCGATACGCTGCTCACTGTTTTATTGTTTACCATGACCGTGAGCATTCCCGTCGTGGCCTCGGCAGGAATGGTGATCACGAGCTTATTTTTTGAAGCCTCGTTCACCAGGGCATTTTTGCCATTGAGTGTAACCAGGTTCTGTTCGGGTTTGTCGCCGAAATTTTGACCTAAGATCGTTAAGGTGCCTCCCGGGATGCAGGGGGCTACTTTGGCGAGCGCTTGGTTGTCAAGAGCCAGCATGCTACCATAGTTAATAAAGGACGATAAGGCAAATACAGCAAATGTACTGTTACTGCTGATGGGATTACTGAAGAGCTGTACCCCATTTAGATAGACCATACCATTGACGACCTGAACGGTGATGGTTTTGCCGCTTAGGGTGGTCAGTTTCTTGTCGGGCGTAAAATCGCTCAATGAAAAGCGGCCCTTGACAATATAGTCCTTGATGGAAGAGCCATCCTTAAAATCGGATCCATTGGTTCCATTTGCTGCTCTTAACCGGGGTAGATCTTGACTGCCCTCAGTAGCAGATGGCAGGTTATGCTTTGCTACAGACACATCAGCAAGGACCCGTTCACTCAGGGTAAAGACCGTAATGCCCTGATTAAGCTCTTCCTCAGCAAGCGACGCGCTCTTCAGATCGGCGGTAAAAGATTTCAGTGAATCTATTCCTGTCAGCACATCCTCGAGTTTCGATTTAGTACTTTGTTCCGGTGGATTGTCTTTATCCTTATGGCAGGCTTGGATACCCAAAACAATGAATATTCCAAAAAAAATAACGAATCTATTCATGGTATATGTTTTAAATGTAGATCTTTTGTCTGATTGGAAACAGTCGGGTTTTGATGGCTTCATGTGAACTGGTGTTAATGGCTTCATGTGAAGTAGGCGATGATGATAGTTAAAATTACCAGTACTGATTTATTGTTGAAATACCCACTAGTGGGTATTTGTGCGCGCTTGAATAGTTCATTACAGGGATAGAAAGGTCTCTTGTTCAGTATCTTCGTTGGGGTGCAGCAAATCCAATGATCATGAGGGAGCTGGTTAGTTGGTCAAGAATGGATTCGTGTATAGCTTATTGGGTAGGCTTTCGGTCTTACGTGTTGCTTTTCTGTTTAACTGTAAGATGTTCAGTGCGTTGTGTTGGAAAAGTAATTTTGTGGGTATTGTAAATAATGGTTAAATTTAAGAAAGTCAATGTTGGCCTATGGAACGTCTTTTCAGATCAGAGAGCCTAGCCATGTATTACGATGAAGATCGTGATATTTTCATGGGTAAATGGGACAACTGCAATGTGGCGGAAAAGCTCATCGCAGGAATCAAGGAGTACAAAGGTATTTTTGAGAAAATAGTACCCGAAAAGGTAATCTGGGATCTCTCTTCGATGAGTTATACAATTCCGCCGGAACTGCAAAACTGGATTCTTGATTTCCTGGATATACCGGCCTGCAGACACGGGATAGACTATAAGGTCGCGCATATCTTAAGCCCGGATATTTACGCGAGCATCAGCGTGATGAACATGTACGTGGATGGGAAAACGACCTTTAGACCCCATTTCTTTTCGCATGAAAATACTGCGCTGGACTGGGTCAACTTAACGACCAAAGGCCCTGTTTCTGATACGGAAATCCTGCCGCCTTTACTGAAAGTGGAGTCTTTGCTTAACGAGAATAAGGGTCGGATTACCCTCGATGTGGACAGTGCGGAGGTTCCGGAATATCTGCTCGATATTCTTAAAGTGATCAAAAACCGACGTTTTTTCTCCGCGGGAATCCGCAATTATATGCAGCTTACCGCAAGGGAGAAAGTGATCCTAACGCTGATCCTACAGGGAAAGCCCAATAAAATTATCGCGGATATCCTGAGCATCTCCTGTGAAACCGTGAAAACCCATCGGCGCAATCTGCTTCGAAAACTGCAGTGCAAGAACATGAACGAACTGATGCGCTTTCAGATATTTTTGTAATTCAATCGATACGACTTATCAAATGAAAAATCGAACCAAAAACCTATTGTTGCTTTTTCTGATCTTTTTTACTTCGGTTACCGTTCATGCGCAAGTTGGACGGACAAGCAGCAATGATACGATTAAACTAAAATCTACTGTACCATTTGACGAGGAATTTGCAAAACTTGCGCTATCCGAAGGCAAGAGCACAATTAAGGGTAGGGTAAGCCTTACGCTTCCGCCTGCAGACGGTGCAAAAACATTTTATGGCAGCAACCTAATCGTATACCTCTTTCCGGTCACCCCATATTTATTGGACTTCCTGGAGCTCAGGAAGCAAGAGGATCCCAAAAGATTAAAATTTGCTTTTCTGAGTCCCACTTCCTGGAAATACCGGTTGGAGGCGACATCCAATGGACAGGGGGAATTTGCATTTTATCATATGAAACCTGGGAAATATTATCTTGAAGTCTATTTTCCATGGCAGTACACGGGATCTGACAACAAGTATGTCGGTTCGGAGGGGAATACAGATTACTATGAAAAGGAGTATTTTTCCAATAAATATGAACAAATGCTGAGCAAGATGGTGGAGATCAAAAAAGACGGTGCTACGGAGAAAGCAAAGCTGCACAAATTTGTTGTTGGAAGGCGGCGCTAGCCATTTGCTGATCCAATGAAAGACACTTCACGTTGAAGGGGACTTGGAGCCTGTGCATTTGTATATTCCGCTTAAACGACGGTAAAATTGTTGAACATTGGGATGTGCACTGTCCTGACCGCTACTATCGTTAACTAGGATGACAATAGCGGTTTTCTTTTCAGGATAGAGGTAGCATAGCGCAGTGAAGCCACAACCATCGTGCCCCGTGTGCATAAGATAAGAGAGACCATTTTCCTCCTTACCCATCATCCAGCCCGATCCCATGCGCATACCATCGGGTCTTGTAAACGTAGTATTATGGCTTAGTGCGAGGGCAGCATTTTTGGCCTTTAAGCGTATGCCACGTTGGGTAGGTACAAGCAGTAGGGTAGGCTACAATAAATAGGATGCTGAAATTTGGATTGATAAAATTAATATCGTAATATTGCGATGTATTAACGGTAGACATGGGAATTACAAAAACAGAAATTTACACCGACGAACAGAATAAACTGGCTTCGTTCCTAAAGGTCTTAGCACATCCGGCACGGATAGCCATTCTTCAGTACATCATAAACCAAAAAGCTTGTATCTGTAATGATTTGGTGGAGGAATTGGGATTGGCACAGGCGACTATATCGCAGCACCTGAAGGAACTTAAACATATAGGCATCATTCAAGGTACCATAGAAGGAAAATCAGTCTGTTACTGCATCGAGGAAAATGTATGGAAACACACCCAAGGTATACTGAATGCTTTCTTTAACCAGGATGTAAAAGTAAAAGGATGCTGTTAATGCATTTTTTTGGGAATACGTATCGTAATATTGCGATACATCATTAATAAATAGCGCGTTCATTTTAAATTGAATTATCATGAGATTATCAGAAATAAAAGAAATCCTTCCAACTTTAACGAATGTTGAGTTTCAATTGGAAAACGGCAATTTTGTCCCGGAGCATTTCCATGTGACCGAGGTCGGTCAAATCACTAAGAACTTTATCGATTGTGGTGGCGTTATCCGCAACGAGAAGGTAGTCAACTTTCAATTGTGGAATGCGGACGATTATGAGCACCGTCTCAAACCCGCAAAGCTGCTCCATATCATCAAGCTTTCTGAGGAAAAACTAGGCCTAGAAGATGCTGATATCGAAGTGGAATACCAAAGCGATACCATCGGTAAGTACGATCTTGATTTTAATGGGAAAACGTTTATACTGAAAAATAAAACGACTGCTTGTCTGGCGCAGGATGCCTGTGGCATACCATCGGAAAAAACGAAGTTGAACTTGGCGCAGCTACCGATCGCGCAACCCTCATGCTGTACACCTGGATCAGGATGTTGTTAAATTGTTGAGCATCGCATGATATACCCTAAATTAGCAAATACCATTGAGCAGCTCAATTGGACGCGATTGGATAACGAAGATAGCATCACTGTTTTACAACCTTTGATCCTTGCTATTCAGCAGAAGGTTGATCAATTGGAGGCCGTAAACCTCAATTTCATCTGTACCCATAATTCAAGGCGCAGCCACTTGTCCCAGGTTTGGGCACAGGTGGCAAGTGCATATTTTAATATCCCGAATGTATATTGCTATTCGGGCGGTACGGAAGAAACAGCCCTATTTCCTAAAGTAGCGGAAACATTGGCTGGGCAGGGTTTTCGTATCTTTACGGTTTCGGAGACGCGCAACCCCGTATATGCTATAAAATATGATGACAATGCGCTTCCTGTAATTGGTTTTTCAAAAAAATACGATAGCCCCTTTAATCCGGTATCGCAATTTATCGCCATTATGACCTGTTCGCAGGCCGATGGGGCATGTCCTTTCATAGCAGGTGCCGATAAAAGGTTTCCGGTCACTTTTGAGGATCCCAAAATTGCTGATCATACACCCGACCAGATCAGAATATATGCCGAGCGAAGCCTTGAAATTGCAAGGAGCATGTTTTACGTTTTTTCAAAAATCAAACGATGTGATTGCATAAACAAAAGATAGGGAAGTGTGGATTGGCAATTTGCTATTCAATATTTTAGAGGTTTATGAATATTGGTATCAACCACTAAACTCGTTAGTTTACGCCTTTTGTTTTCATCGGAATGCGGTATATCGCCGTTGAGGCGGTTATAAATAGATCGCTGCGATCTTTGCCACCAAAACAGACATTGGATGTCCATGGTTCATTTACCTCGATATGTCCGATCAGCAGGCCTGTTGGACTATAGATAAAAACGCCTTTGCCTGTGAGATAAATATTTCCTTTATCGTCCAAAGTCATCCCATCGGATCCCTGGTCGATAAGCGCCATCTGTCCGCTGAGCTTACCATCAGATTCAATGTTAAATCGATAGGTTTTATTCCGTTCGATATCGGCGACATAGAGGTATCTTCCATCGGCCGACCCTACAATGCCGTTCGGTTTGGTGACATCTTCGGCTACTACGATCGGTTTTTTTCCTTTTCCTGGTGGGAGGTAGTATACGTTCTGCCCTGTGATTTCTGGCTTTTTCCTCGTCCAATAATCGCGCAGATAAAAGGGGTCTGTAAAGTAGATGCCACCTTTCTTGTCTGCCCAAAGGTCATTTGGACCATTCAGTTTTTTTCCATCAACAGCTGAGAGCAGGACGGTAACCTGACCATCTGTGCCAATGGACCAGATTTCGTTCCTTTCGTCGGCACAGGCCAGGAGCTGACCCTGATGGTTAAAGTACAGCCCATTTGCGCGGCCTGCAGCATCTTTAAAAAGCGTAAGTTGCCCTTTGGTGCTATACTTCCAGATTTTGTTGTTGGGCTGGTCGGTAAAATAGATGTCTCCGTACTTATCCACTGCCGGTCCCTCGGTAAAGGCAAACTGCCGGGCTATTAACTGCAGGCTGTCCTGATGAAACAATTGCGCGCTGACGTCTAAACCCTTTAAGGAGAAGAGCACGGACAGTAGGAGTGTCGGCCAATGCCGGCGAGAATGAGCTGAATGGTACATATTGTCTAATTTATCAATTTTCGGACAATAAATAATTGAAGGGCTACTAAAAAAAGTGTAAAAGCGACGGCGATAATAAGTTTTATATATGCCTTTTTGTGTCTAAAAATTGGCAAGTCCGTTTGCTCCCAATGCCATGTAAAGGTTAATCCTTTCAATGCGTTGTTGGAGATGGAGATCGATATTGTTCATTTCCCTTTTTACCAGTTCTCTTTGTTTTTGGAGTAGCGTGAAACTATTGCTGCTACCAACATTGATCTGTTTTCTTGTCAAATTTATATTTTTCTCCAACGAAGAAATGACCTGTTGCTGGAAAACCTCTTGCTTCTCGATCGAACCTAAATTTGCTAATGCGGATTCAACTTCATTGAATGCTAACAAGACCGATTTTGCATACTCTTCAACGGCTTGTTTTTGTTGTGAGGTTTTTATGTCCACATTCTTTTTTAGTTTCCCCCCGTTAAAAATAGGGGTTGTTAAACCACCACCGACTTTTATCAATGGATTGGAAAAAAGATTGCTGATCCCCTCAACATTGGTTGCTGCAGCTCCAAAACCAGCACCGATGTTTATAGCGGGCAGTCGTGCTGCTTTTGCTTCGTGAATTTCATAGAAACTGGATTCTATTTGAAATTGCTGGGCCATAATATCGGCTCTCTTTTCCAAAACATTGAGCGGAAAATTTGTCGGGATATCCTTTTGTAAAGCCGAAAATTTAGCATATACTTTTATCAAACCCTCGGGGTATTTTCCACACAGCATTTCTAAACTTCTTCTCGATTGCGAATTCGCATTTTTGATTTTCTCAAGGTAAGAGTTCAGGAGAATAGACTCGCTTTCTATATTGGACAAATCGATGGCGTTTGCCGTTCCAACCTTATTCTGAACAGTTAAAATCTTTTTTAAGTCCTCGGTTTTCGTAATATACTCACTGATCTTTTGTTCCTGGTACTGGCCCGCAATATTGAGGTAATATGCCTTAGCAATCATCCCCGCAACGGACTGTTCTAGCATTTTTTGCTGAAATGTCGCCGAAAAGTATTGGCTTACACTCGCCATTTCCGCAGATTTGTTTTTTCCCCAGAGGTCAAGCTCCCAGTTGGCTTTTAATTGCAACTTTCCGATGTGACTTCCACTGACAAGATTGTTACCTGTATTTGCTAATGCATTAACACTTGGATAAAGGCTACTTCCAGCAATATCCATCGCTAATTCAACTTGGTTCAGCTTTTCTTTGGAAATGATTACATCTGCATTATGGGCAAGCCCATCTTTGATTAACGCTTCCAGTTCAGGAGTGAGTAGTTCATTCATCCACGCATAGGAAAAAGCGGGTTGATTTTCGCCTTTTTCCTGAATCCATTTGTCTGATATTTCAACATTCGCCTTTATTGCGCTTGTGTTTTTTAATTCTTCAATCTTCTCAGGTGTTGCATTTTTGTAGCCGATACATGAAGTCAAATTGAATAAGAATAGCGCTCCCATGCTTATTTTCTTTACCATGTTAATGCAGTTTTGGAATTAAGTAATTGATCTTGCTGCTCACCCGAACCATCACTTTTCGGATAAGATGCAAAGGCTTGATATGGTCGGAATAAATGACAGCCGTTCCTCTTGCACCGACTGTTAAAGGTTGCTCATTTTCGTCCAATACAAATTTGGCAATGAGTTTTCCATCGATTTCTGGAACTTGTCGCGCTGTTTCCGGAATTCCCGCAGTTGTGGCATTACCCCCAAGCATTCCACCGGCATTGTTCATAATACCCTGGCTAGTTGCATCCACCACGTATTCCAATTTGGCCTTGACTACTTTCCCGGGCGCCGTTTTTAAAGCAAGCTCGACCTCATTTCCATTTTTTACAGTTTCCAGCTCATTTTGAGAGAAGAAGGCTATAATAGATTGTTGTTTTTGAATTAGCACAAAAGCAGATTTAAAAGGTGCCATCATTGCCCCTTCATTCAGCTGTACATTCGGAATCAGGCCATCGGTAGGTGCTAAAACCACTGTTTGGGAAAGGTTCCATTTTGCCTGATCCAATTTAGCTCTTAGTTCCGCAATAGATGAATTTTCGCCATTATGTGTTGACTGATATTTGGCTTCTAAAGATGATTTTTGTGCTTGAGCTGCACTAATTCGGGATTGCAGATCCTGCGAAGTTGCGACAGCTTGTTCCAGGTCAAATTTGTTGGCAGCACCAGCTGCTACAAGTTCCTGATATTGCTTTATTCTTTTATTGCTCAGATCAAGTTGGGATTGTAAACTCAACATATTTTTGCGGGAAGCATCGATATCCGAATTATAGGAGGAAACGGTCGATTTCATATTACTCAGTTGGGCTTCCAGCGATTTTATTTCCTGCTCGTAAGGTACAGGATCTATCGTAAATAGTGTATCTCCTTTTTTTACCTCCTGATTTGTTTTCACGTATACTTTCTTAACTTTTCCCAAGGTTTGGGTAGTTATATCGACACTTCGATTGGCTACCTTTACATCCGATGTAATTGGACAAAAATAGTTGAGACTCAATATCAGTGCAATAGACCCAAAAATAGGTAAAGAGTATACAACAACTTGCGTATTGAAATTCCAAGGGATTAGTTTTAGTTTTTTGATGAGAAGCCAGCAAATACCAGCATATATTCCTATTAATAATTCTAACATAATTTTTTTTTCTTGATGATTCTGTATTTCTTATAGAATTTATTTCTTTTCCTCTATAGGTAAGCTTTCTTCAACTGAAGAAGAGTCTGATTCTCCTAAATCTGGAGCATGAGCTTTAACTTTTCTGTAGTCGTAGTTTGCCCATATCAACGCAATTGGCCAAAGAAGACCTCCGAATATCAATGAAAGTAAACACATACTTTTTATGGCACTTAGCTGGGGATGGTTTTTCTTCTCCGCTATTTTTTCAGGATAAATGTGCACTTTCCAAAATAGAAAAATTCCAGCAATTGGTAAGATAAATATGATAAGCCATGATGCGACATCTGCGATTGTGTCTTCTGCACCGCCAGTAGCGGCATGGGAAACGCTGCACAAAAGCAATAAGCAAATTGTTGCAAATATTTTTTGCATAATACGATAAATTTGGTGATAAAAATCTCGGCAATATCAATGAAGATAAAGCCGAGAATCATGAAAACATGATTTAAAACGAGACTTTAGTTCCATATTCTTCGCGAAGCACATTTCGCATATGATCAACATTTTCATGGTAAACTGTAGTTTGCTGCGGGCTTAAGACTTTGTCAAATGCTTTGTCCGTTTTCTTTAGTGCTTTATGAAGCCTACGTCTTGCATTTTTTTTACCCCGTTTATTATTGGCAGAAAAGTATATGTCTAGATCTTCTCTTACATTTTTTACTACTGTTTGATTGATGTCAAAAATTGGATCGAGCTGATCTTGGGTTAAATCCAACATTTTAGCCATGACAATAGTTCTAAAAGTAGCTGCTCTTATTATTTTGTTTTCCTTAAAGAGTTGAAATTGTACCGGTGATAGAATTTCCTGTACAGCTAGGTTCCTTTGTTTTAAGATTTCTGTAAAACCTTCGATGTTCTCCGCAGCGCCTGTATGTTGAGCAATGCTATTTTGGCGTAGATTTTCTACAGCATTGGCTGCTTGAAGGTTTATTTGATAAACCTGTTCAGCTTGCGTTGTTGTCATATTTAAAAATGACATTTCTTGAGTGATGTACAGTCCAACCTTTTCCGCTTCTTGAGATTGGGCAAGTACCACATTCGTTTCTAAAAGTACGAATAAGCTTAAGACACTAATTCTTACAATAAATTTGTTCATTTTGTTTTCGTTTTAAATCATACTATCTGTACAAATTGCTGTTTTACAGCTTTTTTGACGAAACAAAATTAGAACGAATACAGGCTAAAAAAGTATTCTTAAGTTAGTTTTTTGGTGGCCGTTTTTTTTGTAAGCGGGCTGTTAATCTGGACAAAGAATTTGGTGTAATGCCCAAGAAATTAGCGATATGCTTACGATTTGTGTTTCTGGTGATATACGAACGGTTTTCTAAGAAAACTTCATAACGGGCACTCGGAGAATCAGCGCATAGCTGCTCGGTACGGATGCGTAAGTTATCAATTATAATTTTTAAGGATTTGACATAGAATTGGAAAATCCCTTTATGTTGAAAGGCCAAATCTTCAAACAGTTCCTTCGGAAATAGTAGTAACTGGGTGTCCACAACTGCTTCGATGGTGTATTTTGTTTCCCGTTGGTCAGCATAATATTCCGGGATACTGGCAATAAAGGCATAATCTGCTTCCGAGGAGAAGAAAACATTGTTTTCAGTGCCATCATCCGAATAGAAATACCAACGTAATAGACCCGTTGTGAGCACAAAGACGGAATCAAAACGGTCATCCGTTTCCACAAGTTTTGTCTTTTTGGGCAGGAATAGCGGTTTGCATATTTTGGATAATTCGAGACGCTCTTCATGGCTCAACTGCTGAAGGGATTCCAAATGTTTTAATATTTCCGACTGGCTTAACATCATTGTAATGTATAAGCTCAAATTTAATAAAAATCTGGTCAGTTTTGTTTGAAAATTTTGCTATACTCAAGGTAGGTCATTTCGAACCCAACTTATCTCGGGATAGATAAAATTACCATTTATATGCCTATATCTATAGTTGACTGATCGAACCCGATAATGATCCGGTATTAACAATTTGGTTCAGCGGATTTTATGGTATAAAACAAGAAAAGCCCATCGTTAGATGAGCTTTCTTGTACCTAGGGCGGGAATCGAACCCGCACTCCCTTAACGGGAACAGGATTTTAAGTCCTGCGTGTCTACCAGTTCCACCACCTAGGCAGGTGAGCGAAAAACGAGATTCGAACTCGCGACCCCAACCTTGGCAAGGTTGTGCTCTACCAGCTGAGCTATTTTCGCATTGGAATTATTATTCTTTCAATCTGTCAGAACCTTGCGTTCTTCCTTTTCGGTGGTGCCAGCTGGATTCGAACCAGCGACACAAGGATTTTCAGTCCTTTGCTCTACCAACTGAGCTATGGCACCTTTTCAATTGAGCTGTCTGCCTTATTGATGATGCAAATATAGACGGATTATTTGAATTACGAAAGCCAAAAGCGCTTTTTTTTGCGTTTAAACGCCAACCTGCTGATTTTTAAGGAAAAAAAATAAGGGGCTATTCGCGTGGAATAGCCCCTTTATTGGATATTGGTCGGGTTGATTACGATAATTTACCAACTTCTAATACCAAGTCAACGATTTTGTTTGAATATCCCCATTCGTTGTCATACCAAGAGACAACTTTAACGAAGTTATCATTCAATGAAATTCCTGCTTTTGCATCGAAGATTGATGTACGAGCGTCACCTAAGAAATCTGAAGAAACAACTTCGTCTTCTGTATAACCTAGGATACCTTTCAATTCGCCTTCAGAAGCTTCTTTCATCGCAGTTTTGATTTCTTCGTATGAAGCACCTTTGTTCAAACGTACTGTTAAGTCAACAACTGAAACGTCTGCTGTAGGAACGCGCAATGACATACCTGTCAATTTACCTTTCAATTCAGGAAGAACCAAACCTACTGCTTTAGCAGCACCTGTCGATGAAGGGATGATGTTTTGGTATGCACCACGACCACCTCTCCAGTCTTTTACTGAAGGACCGTCTACCGTTTTTTGTGTTGCTGTAACGGCGTGTACTGTTGTCATCAAACCTTCAACGATACCAAATTTGTCGTTTAATACTTTAGCGATAGGCGCTAAACAGTTTGTTGTACATGAAGCGTTTGAAACGATGTGTTGATCAGCTTTCAATTCTTTGTGGTTTACACCCATAACGAAAGTAGGAGTATCGTCTTTCGCTGGAGCAGACATCACCACTTTTTTAGCACCTGCATCGATGTGTTTTTGAGCCAACTCTTGTGTCAAGAAGAAACCTGTCGATTCGATGATTACTTCAGCACCTACTTCATTCCATTTTAAGTTTGCCGGATCTTTCTCAGCTGTAACACGGATCGTTTTTCCGTTTACAATCAAATTACCGTCTTTTACTTCTACAGAACCGTCAAATTTGCCATGTGTTGAATCATATTTCAACATATAAGCCATATAATCTGGTTCAACTAAGTCATTGATACCAACAATTTCAATTTCTGGACGATTGATAGCCGCTCTGAATGCTAAACGACCAATACGGCCAAATCCGTTAATTCCAATTTTCATATTCTTAATTTTTATTGATATAATATTTAATTAAATTGTGTATCGGTTCTTTTACGACAGTACCAATACTGATATTAAATTCGTCTGTGGCAACTTCCCGGAGTATGTTTTCATAATTAAATGCTACGGAACCCGTAAAGTTCACGTCACTGTCCGGATATTCTTTCATTAAGGGCTTGATGTACGTTTTTATAAAGGTACGAAGTCCATTCTTAACTAATTGATTGATGAACAGATGATCCTTATGTTCGAGGACGAAGTCGGTAAATGAATTCAGAAAATTTGTCGGTTGGGGAGCAATATACACCCTTTCCAGAATGGTTTTCTTATCGATGTTAAATTCTCTTTCCAGTTTGTCCCGCAGATCAATGGGTAGGGTATCTGTCATGTAATGTTTGAGCAACTGCTGGCTGTTCCAGTTTGTCGCCCCCTCATCGGCCAGAATATACCCCAGACCATAATTGTTGTCAATGATTTTTTTCCCTGTATAATAAGCTGCATTTGATCCACTGCCAATGATGCCAATGATGCCTTTTTCGTCACCGAAAGTCGAAATAGCCGAAGCAATGACATCATGATCAACCCGGACGCGCGCATTGACAAAAAAACGCTCCAGGACATTTTTTATTTTATCCTTACGTTCCTTCGACGATGATCCCGCACCAAAAAAATAGATCCGTCTGATTTTTTCGGCATTGTTGATCAGATTGGTGTTTTTATGCAAATGCTGTAGTATGGAGCGCTCGTCCTGAAGATAAGGATTGATCCCGTTCATGCGGAAACCCGTGGTGATCCGTCCCTTGTCAGCCAACCGCCAGTCTGAAAATCGCGACCCACTATATACTACTGCTATCATGTCTGTTCAATTTATGATTATAAAATCTCAGCCATCTCCAATAAATCAGGGCTAAGTTTAATTTCCTTATTGCTGATTGCTTCTTCAATTGGAGTTGTCTTGATTTCATTACCACGGAGCCCAACAGTAACGCGTGTATTTCCGGCCAATAATTCATTGACAGCAGCAAAGCCCAATCTACTCGCAAGCACGCGGTCGAAACTCGTTGGAGCACCACCCCGTTGCAAATGCCCTAATATACTAACTTTCGTGTCGTAATGATCAAACTTTTCTTTTACTTTTTTTGCGACATAATAAGCACCACCATTTTGATCGCCCTCTGCAACAATAACAATAGACGATGATTTCTTTTTGATGGCACCGTCTTCCAGATGACGGATTAGATCGTCAATGGCCGTTTCTTTCTCTGGGAGTAAAATGGCTTCGGCTCCACCGGCGATGCCTGCATTTAAAGCGATACAACCTGAATCCCGGCCCATTACTTCAACAAAGAAAAGACGTTCATGTGACGCCGCCGTGTCTCTGATTTTATCAATCGCTTCGATGACAGTATTGTTGGCTGTATCGTAGCCAATGGTATAATCAGAACCGTAAAGGTCGTTGTCTATCGTACCCGGAATACCTATAATAGGTATTTCAAATTCTTTGGAGAAGAAGTTGGCACCTGTAAAGGTACCGTCACCACCAATGACCACCAAGGCATCCACGCCGGCAGCGATCAGATTGTCATAGCCTTTTCGACGGCCTTCGGGTGTCTTAAACTCCATGCAACGTGCCGTTTTTAATATTGTGCCACCACGTTGTATAATATTGCTGACCGAACGCGTATCCATTTCGATAAAATTTGCGTCGATCAAACCTTGGTATCCTTGATAAATACCCGTTACTTGTAATCCTTTATGCAATGCTGTTCGAACGACAGCACGAATACAGGCATTCATACCAGGAGCATCACCTCCCGACGTCAATACACCTATTTTTTTAATTTCTTTTATCACACGCTATATTTTAGGTTTTACGAATATAAGATTTTTATAGTGTATATTCTACACTTTGAATAAATTTTTCAATATTTTTTTGCGCATCACGTTTAGGAAGCGTATAATTGTTACAGATAACCCGATGATTAGTAACCGCTAAATTTAGCTCAGTATATTGCACATAAATAAATTTAGAAGTTTTGTATAGTAATTTTACCGTTGACTGTGTCATATTAGGCTTTCACGAAGGAGAATTAAAAGTTCTTTTGGCCGAAAGAAATGAATATCCTTTTAAGGATTGGTGGGCATTGCCAGGTTTTTTCGTGGATAATGACGAAGAGATGGAAGATGCCGTAAAACGAATTTTGTATGAGAATACAGGTTTGAAAGATGTATTTATGGATCAGCTGCATTCCTTTGCCGGTTTAAAAAGGCATCCAAAGGGACGTATTCTGACGGTGGCTTATTACGCCCTCGTGCAGCTGGATAATACCAAATTGAAAACCAAACCTGTTACAAACTATATGAAGCAGGCAAAATGGTTCCCGGTTCGGAATGTACCTGAACTGGCCTTTGACCATAAGCAGATTTTGGACCTCTGTCTGGAAAGATTGCAACGCCGCCTTGCGTATAAGCCGATCGCTTTTGAGCTGTTGCCTGAAAAATTTACCCTCACCCAGTTACAATTGGTATATGAGGGAATTTTGAATAAACCACTCGATAAACGCAATTTTAGAAAGAAAATGCAGAATTATGGCTTTCTAAAAGAACTCGACGAAGTGCAGACTGGAGTTGCCTATCGTGCAGCACGGCTCTATAAACTGGATAAACGAAAATTTTTAAAACATTTTCAGAACACGGTCGCATTCTAACAGATCTGTTCGTATACTGAAAGGCAAACTCTCGAGTTTGCCTTTTTTTTTCTGAAAGTGTCTGATCTTATTGGCCAGAAAGAACCTTCAGTTTGCTTTCATTGCTGCTGGTGTCTGCGAAGTCATGAAGGTTTTGTTGTCAGGTTAATATCAAAATTATTACAATTTCAAAATTTATTTTGCCCAACATGTTACTTTTTATATTTTTGAACAATTTTTGATAAAAGTCAGAAAGTAGAAAGGAGTTTTTTGAAGAATGGAAGATAGAAAAGATCAAATCATTCATGCGGCGATAAGACGCTTTATGCATTACGGTTTCAGTAAGACGACAATGAATGAAATTGCGGAGGATATAAAAATTACCAAAGCGAATTTGTATTACTATTATTCGGAAAAGAATGCACTTATACGGGATGTGATTGTGCGTTTGACGGATGAATATAGGGAAGAGGAGGAGAAGATGGTGGCTGTGCACGTGGGCACCACCTACGAGCTGATCATTAAAATTCTGGAACTGCGCGATGCATTTGTCCGGAAATACTATATGTTGCACATGAACGAAAATCTCGAATGGATCAAGGGACTTTCCATGCAGGATTTTTTTCAATGTCTGCACGACCGCGATGTGAAAGCCTTGTTTGAGATCCTTCAGATCGGTGCCGAAAAAGGTGAAATCGATGGGGAGCATTTATATGAAACGGCCGAAATCTATGTGGAACTGATGAAGAGCTTATCCCTGATGTGCAATATCTCCGATATCATTTCGGGAATTCCGAATCAGGATCGTTTTGATGAAGTGCTGCAAAAGCAAAAGCTGGCTACCAAGCTCTTTTTTAATGGTATAAATAAAAAGTAGATATAAAATTAGGATAAATAAATTAGGAATGAAAACAATCAGAATACTAGCCAGCCTTTTATTAGGTACGATGGTTTTCCAAAGTCATGCACAGCAACAATTGAGCTTAAGTGATGCCATTAAATTTGCATTGCAGAACAAGAAGGAAGCTAAAAAGGCAAAGTTAGATCTCGAAAACTCGCAATACCAGATTGATGAGGTTAGGGGTAGCGCGTTGCCACAAATTACAGCAAATGGTTCCTTAAAATACAATGTGTTGATTCCAGAAATGGTATTGGAAGCCGGTGGTCAGACTCAAAAGATTAAAATGGGACAACCTTGGAATTCAACAGCGGCCATTTCCTTAAATCAGCAGCTTTTTAATCAATCGATCTTTACAGGCTTGAAAGCTGCTAAGACCACAAAAGAGTTTTACCAAATAAATGCGCAGTTAACTGATGAACAAGTAATCGAAAAAGTGGCAAATGCTTATTACGATATCTACCAGGAACATCTGAAACTTCAAACGATAGAAAATAATTTGCAAAGTACCACAAAAACGAAAGATGTGACGGAAGGACTTGTGAAAGCTGGGCTTGCAAAAAAAATAGATTTAGACCGCCTGGTGGTCAATGTGAATAACCTGGAGGCACAAAAACAACAAACCACCAACGCTGTACAGATCAAAGAAAATGCATTGAAATTCGCAATCGGGAAGCCGATCGAGGAAGATATCGAATTATCGGAAGAGACGTTTGATATCAATGCCGCGTTGGCCGTGGAATCGGATAATGTAGAAAATAGAACCGAAGTGCAGTTGATGAAGAAGCAAATTGAACTTTACGAACTGAATAAAAAATCGAAAGTCGCCGACCTATATCCTAAATTATCCTTAGGTGGAGATTTTGGTTTTAACGGATTTGGTAAAGGCTTTCCAATTGGTGGCGATTTTAGCTGGCCAAAGACCTCGAGCATAGGTTTAAATCTTTCGGTGCCAATCTTCACCGGAGGGACAACAAAAGCAAGAATCAACCAGGCCGATATTCAGATTAGACAAGCACAGGTTGATCTTGAGGATACCAAATTGGGCCTTAATCTGGCGAAAGAAAATGCCAAATCACAGATTAAGATCAGCTTGTTGACGATCGACAATAATCGCCGGAATGTTAAATTGGCCAAGGGTGTGCTAGATGATACAAAAAACAATTTTAACAATGGTTTAGCAACTTTAACAGAATTACTTGATGCTGAAAAAGCACTAGCAGATGCAGAAAATAATCTAAATACGAGTCTGTTGAACTATAAAGTAGCCGAAGTACAGATTATTAAGGCAAATGGCGAATTAAAATCACTAATTAAAGAATAATTGACTAATACAATATGAAACGCGGAATTATTACCTTACTTATTATTGCTGCTGGTCTAGCAGGAATATTTTTTGTGTTAAATAAAAATAAAAAGAAAAATGAGGCCGAAACGGCAGAGGTAGCAAAGAAAAATGTGGCTATTGCAGTGCGTATCGATACGGCAAAAGTATCTTCCATGGACTTACGCTATACGGCTAACGGAACATTTTCTCCGAAACAAGAAGTAACTGTTTCGGCTGAGACTGCAGGTAGAGTGGTGAAAGTATTGGTTGATGAAGGTTCTCATGTAAGCGCCGGTCAGACTTTGGCGATCATCGAGGGCGATAAACTGAATGTGAACGTAGCGAATGCGCAGGCTGCATTTACCAATGCGCAGGCCGATCTGCATCGCTTTGAAAGTGCCTTCTCTACTGGTGGTGTAACCAAACAACAGTTAGACCAGGTGAAATTGCAATTTGAGAATGCGAAAAATAACTTAAAAGCGTCCAAATTGAATGCTGGCGATGTGACCATCAAAACGTCGGTATCGGGTATCGTCAATGCACGTAAAATCGAACCGGGTACTTACCTAAATGTGGGCGCTGCAGCCTTCGATATTGTCAATGTCGCCACCTTGAAATTGCGTGTCAATGTAGACGAAAAGAATGTGGCTACCTTAAGGATCGGTCAATCTGTTGATGTGACAGCGAGTGTATATGCAGACCAACGCTTTACAGGTAAAGTAACTTTTATTGCTCCTAAATCGGATGGTAGCTTAAACTTCCCGGTGGAAATCGAGGTAAATAATGCATCGAACCAATTGCGTGCGGGTATGTACGGTACAGCCATCTTCGGTGAAGGTGTTGCCAGCAATACGTTGATCGTACCTCGTAATGCCTTTGTGGGTAGTGTGAGCGACAACAAGATCTTTGTGCTGAAAAACGGTAAAGCCATCGAAACAAACGTCAAATCGGGTAGAAACTTTGGTGATTACATCGAGATCTTAGGTGGTTTGCAAAATGGGGATCAGGTGATTGTTTCGGGTCAGATCAATCTATTTGACCAAAGCCCTGTAGAGATTATTAAATAGAGCATACTGTAATCGGTAGCAGATGGAACCTCGGTTGCATAGCTATTAAAAATAAATTATTCGAATGAAAATTACCGAAATATCGATAAAACGCCCCAGTATAATTATCGTATTATTTATAATACTTACATTAGGCGGGTTGTTTTCTTATACGCGATTGGGCTATGAATTGGTCCCTAAATTTGAAATTAACGTCATTACGGTACAAACGGTCTATCCGGGAGCTTCGCCCGCAGAGGTGGAGAGTTCGGTGACCAAAAAAATAGAGGATGCTATTTCATCCTTGGAAAGTATCAAAAAGGTGGAGTCGACTTCCCTGGAAGGGGTATCGATTGTCATGATTACCCTCAACAACGGTGCGGATGTCAACTTCCTGCTTACGGATGCTCAACGGAAAATAAATGCCGTGATCAACGATCTTCCGGATGATGTAAAGACACCTTCACTCTCTAAATTTTCCCTGGATGATGTGGCCATCATGAGTTTGGCCGTCACGTCCAACTTATCGGAAAAAGAACTCTACGATCTTTTGGACAATAAAATCCAGCCGGTCTTTGCGCGGATCAATGGTGTTGCCAAAGTGGACCTGATCGGAGGTGAGGAACGTGAAATCCAGATCTCTGTAGACCCGAAGAAAATTGAAGGTTATGGACTGACAATTTCGCAGGTACAGCAAATTGTAGCGGCATCCAATCTCGATTTCCCGACAGGTAACGTCAGTACTCGTGATAACCGGACAACCATCCGTCTTTCGGGTAAAGTGACTTCGATCGAGGAGCTGCGTAACCTCCCGATCACAACACCGGCAGGGGTGCAGATTTATCTGCGCGATATCGCCGATGTGCGGGATGGTATTAAAGAGATTGAAAAAGTAGCTCGCCTGGACCGTCAGAATACAATCTTATTGCAGGTCTTTAAACAGTCTGATGCAAATGCCGTAGCGGTGTCTGAAGCGGTCAAGAAAACCATTGCGGTACACGATAAAGACGGAAAAGTAATTTCGGGTGTAGAGAAGGATTATGCGGCACAGAATATTAAAATTCTGGTGGCCAATGACTCTTCAGAATTTACCTTGAATGCAGCCGATAACGTGATCCATGACTTAATGATTGCGATTGCATTGGTGGGCTTTATCATGTTGTTCTTCTTACAAAGTTTACGTAATGCGGCGATTACCATGGTGGCGATTCCTTTATCTTTGATTGCTACCTTTATTGGCTTGCTTTTGATGGGCTATACCTTAAACTTGATGTCTTTACTCGGTTTATCCCTGGTAGTCGGTATCCTTGTGGATGATGCGATCGTTGTTATCGAGAATATTCACCGCCACATGGAGATGGGTAAAAACAAGGTGCGTGCGGCCTATGATGGTGCTTCGGAAATCGGATTTACCGTAACGGCGATCACCTTGGTTATCGTGGTAGTGTTCCTGCCGATCGCGATGTCTACGGGTTTGGTGGCCAATATTTTGGCACAATTCTGTGTGACGGTAATCATCTCGACGTTATTATCCTTATTGGTGTCATTTACGGTAGTGCCTTGGTTATACTCGCGTTTCGGTAAATTGGAGCACTTGAGCAAAACTTCTTTCTTTGGTCGTATTATTCATGGTTTTGAAAGCGGTTTGAACAGCTTTACACATTGGGTTGCTGGATTGTTGACCTGGGCTTTAAAAAACGTCGGTACGAAATTGGCTACGTTGTTTTTGGCAATCGGTTTACTTGTTGCATCGTTTTTTTTGGTCGGTATGGGGTATATTGGTTCGGACTTCTTCCCGAGTATTGACCGTAAGGAGTTTTTCATCCAGTTGGAACTCGATAAAGATGCTTCACTGGAGAAGACCAACTTGTTGACGCAAAAAGCGGAGGCTTATATTAAATCGAAACCTGATGTCAAAGAAATTATTACGACAGTGGGGCAGTCTTCGGACGGTATGGCTTCAACAACGGGTTCGCGTTATAAATCGGAGATCCACGTGATCCTCGACAAGGAAAATTTTGAGGGTAACTCACAAGTGTATTCAGCGACGCTGAAGCGTGAACTTGAAAATAAACTGATCGGCGCTAAAATCAAAACCGTCAATGTGGGTATCATGGGAGCGGAGCAGGCACCATTGAAGCTGACCATTATCGGTGCTTCTGTCGAAGATGCGCAGGAATTTGCAGAGAAGGCGGCAGATCAATTACGTAAGATTCCTGGGGCTGCGGGTGTCAAATTGACTTCTGAAGCGGGTAACCCCGAGATCAATGTGAAGATCGACCGTGATAAAATGACTTCTTTGGGACTGAATGTCTCTACAGTGGGTATGACAATGCAGACGGCATTTTCAGGAAATACGGATAACAAATACAGAGCGGGTGATAACGAGTATGATATCAATATCCGCTATGCGGAAAATGGTCGTGCCAATATCGACAACGTACGTGATCTGAAATTTATCAATAATCAGGGTGCCTCTATTTCTCTGGATCAATTTGCCAATGTAACTTTTGGTTCGGGACCTACGTTGTTGGAACGTCGCGACAAGTCGCCGGCAGTATCCATTCAGGGACAGGCAATCGGTAGACCAATGGGTACCGTAGCACAAGAGTGGCAGGCACAGTTTGAAAAACTACCCCGTAAACCGGGAATCGTCTTTATCTGGGGTGGTAATATGGAAAACCAAACCGAAGGATTTGGTACTTTGGGTATTGCCTTATTGGCATCTATTATCCTAGTATACTTGGTAATGGTTGCTTTATACGATAGTTTTATCACACCATTTGTGGTCTTGTTCTCGATTCCATTGTCGTTTATCGGAGCCCTATTGTTCTTGGCGCTGGGAAATCAGACGCTGAATATCTTTACGATTTTGGGTATCATCATGTTGATTGGTCTGGTGGCCAAAAATGCGATCATGCTGGTTGACTTTGCCAACCATCGTAAGGAAGCTGGCGATAACACGCACGATGCGTTGGTGGCAGCCAATCACGCGCGTCTTCGTCCGATTTTGATGACGACAATCGCCATGGTATTTGGTATGATTCCTATTGCAATCGCTACTGGAGACGGTGCCGACATGAATAGAGGTCTGGCGATCGTTATCATTGGTGGTTTGTTATCTTCTTTATTTTTAACCTTGGTTGTTGTACCGGTGGTATACTCCATTTTTGACAGTCTTCAACGTCGTTTTGGAAAGAAAGAAAAGACAAATTATGAAGCCTTGATGAAGGAAGATTATGACCATGTCGACGTGGCAGAACATTAAAAAATAATACATTTTACAATAGAAAAAGGCGGCTAATAAAACATTAGCCGCCTTTTTTGTGTTAATTTTAGGTTAATCAATCGATTGCGTAAATATTTTTTATTACATTGCGGCGCATTAACAAAATATACACTTAAAATTGAGACATACATGTGTGGAATTGTAGGATACACAGGTTATCGTCAGGCGTATGGTATCGTCATTGACGGATTACAAAAGTTAGAATACCGTGGTTATGACAGTGCTGGAGTGGCATTGCATAAAGGTGAACAGATCGATGTTTACAAAAAAACAGGTAAAGTCGCAAACTTGGAAGAGTTTGTGTACGGAAAAGATCTACAGTCGACCACAGGGATAGGTCACACCCGTTGGGCTACCCATGGTGAACCTTCTGATCGGAATGCACATCCGCATTATTCCAATAGCGGACGCATCGCGATGATTCATAATGGCATCATCGAAAACTATGCTTCCTTAAAATCAGAATTAATCAATAAAGGTTATACGTTTAAAAGTGATACCGATACAGAGGTTCTGGTCAACTTTATCGAAGAAATTCAATTGCAGAATGAATGCTCGTTAGAAGAAGCGATCCGTATTGCTTTGAAACGGGTCGTAGGGGCCTATGTGATCCTCGTTTTGGAAGCTGGTCATCCGGATCGTATTATTGCAGCACGTAAAGGAAGTCCTTTGGTGATCGGTATCGGTAAAAATGAGCATTTTTTGGGTTCAGATGCTTCTCCGATGTTAGCGTATACCAAAGAAGTTGTTTACATCAATGACTATGAACTGGCCATTATCACACCGGAGGAGCTGATCCTTAAAAATCTGGGTAATGAGCGCATCACACCTTATGTCCAAAAATTGGATCTGGAACTGTCAGCTATTGAAAAAGGGGGCTTTGATCACTTTATGTTGAAAGAGATCTTTGAGCAACCGCAAACGATTTTTGACTCCATGCGTGGACGTCTGGATCTGCAATCTCATCAGATTACACTGAGCGGCATTGAAAAATTTGCCAATGAGATCAGCAACACCAATCGCATTGTGATTGTTGCCTGCGGTACCAGCTGGCATGCCGGGCTTATTGCAGAATATGTTATTGAGGAATTGTGCCGCATTAATGTGGAAGTTGAATATGCGTCGGAATTCCGCTACCGTAATCCGGTTATTCATCCGGGAGATGTGATCCTGGCGATTTCCCAGAGTGGAGAAACGGCTGATACATTGGTTGCGTTGGAAAATGCAAAAAAACAGGGTGCTATTATATTGGGTGTGGTCAATGTTGTTGGATCTTCTATCGCCCGACTTTCGGATGCAGGTGCCTATACCCATGCTGGACCAGAAATCGGCGTAGCAAGTACAAAAGCATTTACAGCACAGTTGACGGTATTGAATCTGATTGCCTTAAAGATTGCTTCTTTGAGAGGCTCGATCAGTGAAGGGCGTTATCAAAAACTCGCAAAGGAATTAAATGAAGTGCCTGAAAAGGTGGAGTGGATTTTGGATACGCAGGTTGATAAAATCAAAACCATTGCAAAAAAATACAAAGATGCCCGCGACTTTCTTTTCTTGGGTAGGGGATATAATTTCCCGGTTGCCCTGGAAGGTGCACTCAAACTCAAGGAAATTTCCTATATCCATGCCGAAGGTTACCCTGCAGCAGAGATGAAACATGGACCGATCGCATTGGTTGATGAGAACTTGCCGGTTGTTTTTATTGCTACAAAGGATGCTTATCACGAGAAGATTGTTTCAAATATTCAGGAGATCAAAGCACGTAAGGGAAAGATTATATCGGTAGTTACCAAAGGTGATACCGTTTCTGAAAATCTATCGGATGATTTTATGGAAATTCCGGAGGCCGATGAGATCATAGCGCCATTGATTTCGGTTGTACCATTGCAACTGCTATCGTATTATATTGGTGTAGAACTCGGATTGGATGTGGACAAACCACGTAACCTGGCGAAGTCGGTAACTGTAGAGTAAGGGGGCCTATGAGTGTATTGAAGAAGAAACCTTTGGAACAGCTGGGGTATGGATTTATCCCAGATGAGTTTATTCCAGCAGGACAGGATGAATATACCCTGCGCTTTCAGCAAAACCCGCGTAATGACTACCGTGATCTGACGGAAACGGAGGTTCAACAATTGATTAACAACGGTAACTGGTCCAGCGACTGGACCAAGGTCAAAGTATCGGCAGTCTTTGATCCGAATCAGGTGCAGCACTGTAAGTTTTATGGTCTAGTCCGTATCGGCAATTTGAGTCCGAGTTACCTGGATTACCGCAATCTGCAGCTGCCTATTGGTCTATATCATTCGACGATCATCAGTTCGGACTTTGGTGACGATGTTGCAGTCCACCATGTGGGCTACTTATCCTACTTTATTGTCGGTAATGAGGTGTTGTTGAGCCAGATCAAGGAAATGGAGACCGGTAGTACAGCCAAATTCGGTAATGGTATTCTCCGTGATGGTGAAGAATCCGATAAACGGATCGAGCTGGAGCTCTGCAACGAAAATGGTGCCCGCTCGGTTTATCCCTTTGACGGCATGCAGGCAGCAGATGTATATCTTTGGACCCGCAATCGGCATGATCACGCCTTACAGCGGCGATTTGGAGAACTGACGGATCAGAAATTCGGAACTCAACGCGGCTATTACAGCCAGATTGGCGACCGCTGCGTCATCAAAAATACGTTGACGATCAAGAATGTCAAGATCGGGACTGATGCTTATATCAAAGGGGTCAGCAAGCTGAAAAATGTAACCGTCAATTCTTCGCAGGAATCGTATACACAGATCGGTGAGGGCTGTGAGCTCGTGAATGGAATTATTGGCTATGGCTGTCGTATATTTTACGGCGTTAAAGCCGTGCGCTTTATCTTGGCTTCCTATTCGCAATTGAAATATGGTGCGCGTTTGATCAACTCTTATTTGGGGGACAATTCGACAATTTCCTGTTGCGAAGTGTTAAATTCCTTGATTTTTCCAGCGCATGAACAGCACCACAACAACTCGTTTTTATGTGCGGCATTGGTGATGGGACAAAGTAATATGGCAGCAGGAGCAACCGTAGGATCCAATCACAACTCCAGAGCTGCGGATGGTGAAATTATCGCGGGACGTGGTTTTTGGCCCGGACTCTGTGTCAGTCTAAAACACAACTCCAGATTTGCATCGTATTGCCTGATTGTAAAAGGGGATTTTCTGCATGAACTGGATATCAAGCTGCCTTTTACCTTAGTAAGCAATGACGTACAACATGATCAACTGGTCCTGATTCCGGGGTATTGGTTTATGTACAATATGTATGCATTGGTACGGAATGCCAATAAGTATGCGGCGCGGGACAATAGACATTTCAAAAATCAATATTTTGAATACGATATGTTGGCGCCGGATACGGTGAATGAAATGTTTGCAGGGATGGATATGCTGGCTTTGGCCGTGGCGGATAGTCTCCACGCTGCAGCAGGACAGGAGGAGCACCAACGTATTGTTGCTGGCCGGGCACTGCTTGCCAACAACATGGATCTAAAAGATCAGACCATCGTGTTGCAAGGAGCCGAAAATTCACGCAGGCCGACTGTTATTCAGAAGGTTGGTGAGGCTTATCACTTGTATCGTTCGTTTATAAAATACTATGGCGTACTGCATCTGATGGATGCCCTCGAGGAAGGTCTGTCACTGCAGGATATTATGGCCTCCTTGTCGGGTAGATCGCGTACAAACTGGGAGAATATAGGCGGGCAGCTGATTGAAAGCAATGCCCTGCACACTTTCCTGGATGATGTCAAATCAACAAAAATTGATTCATGGGACGAGATTCATGAGTTCTACCACGATAAGAGTAAATCCTATGCCTTGGATAAACGTGAACATGCACTCTTGTCTTTAATCGAAGTCTTAAATTTGGAAGGTATGGTTTTATCAACAGATAAAATTGTATCTTTGTTGGATCAGGCGCTTGGGCACCGGATCTGGATCGGTGAACAGATTTATAAATCCCGGGCCAAAGACTACAAAAATCAGTTCAAAAACATGGTTTATGCCAATGATGAAGAACGTGACATTGTGGTCGGAAAACTGGAGGAAAATTCTTTTATCAATCAACAGCAAAAAGAATTAGAGATATTCAAGATAAGGGTTGCTAATTTGAAAGGGCAATTTTAAAAGAAAGGCTTCCGCTCGGAAGCCTTTTCTTTTTTGTCTGTTTTCCAATCCTGGCAGCCGATGCTGTTATGTAGCTTGCTTTTTTTTGTCGTTCCACGCTTTACTCGTTGATTTTATCCAGAGGTTTGCGTTTATTGTCTTTGATCTGTTTAAAGTGACTAGGTGTCAATCCGGTTACTTTTTTGAATTGATTGCTTAAATAGGCAACACTGGAGTAATTGAGTTTATAGGCAATTTCACTTAGGGTAAGTTCGTCGTACACCAATAGCTCTTTGACATATTCAATTTTCTGGCCGATGAAGTATTTTTCGATGGTGATGCCTTCAACGTCCGAAAAAAGATTGGAGATGTAGTTGTAATCATGGTGCACTTTTGTGCTGATGATTTCGGAAAGATTAAGGCTGGTGTCGTTATGTTGATTACGGATGAGATCCAATACCACATGTTTTACCTGTTCGATGATGACGGTTCTTTTATCGTCAATCAGTTCAAATCCAAGTGCCGAAAAATTTGAAGCAAGTTGTTTACTCTCCGTTTTGGTCAGCTCTTCTTCAATCTCAACCTGGCCCAAAGAAATATGCTTCACATGGAGATTGAGCTTCGCCAATTCATTTTCAACAACCATTATGCATCTATTGCACACCATATTCTTTATTGCAAGTTTCATATCTAAATTATTACTGATTTGTGTCTGCATCCCATAGAATTTATGAATGCTTTGCTTATTTTTTTTAAGTCCATATGGACTATCCTGTTGCTGTTCTGCACGTGTATTTCATTCTTCAATTGCCTGTAGGCTACAAGGTGATCATTCGTATTTATGTTTCTCACATTGCGAAGTCCCATCGGAATTATTTTAAATACAAGTTACTCATGTAAACTCAAAAATCGGTAATTTATTAGACACGAGGTTGTAATATTTAAGGTTTATCTTGTAGTATTTTGAAACTGTGGGAAAAAAGGCGGAACAACTACATCCCTAGCGGATGATCGTAATGGGATGGCTGGCCAGCCCTTAATCCCTCAAGATGCTAGAGGTTTAGTTCAGTCAAGGATTTATTTTCATTAGGGCTTTATTTCAATAGCTGTGCCTATTGGAACAGCGTCAAAAAGCTCGTCAATTTCCGAGTTTGTGAGTGCCATACAACCGAAAGTCCAGTCCATGTGGCGTTGCAATTTACCGATAAAGCCTAGTCCGTTTCGGAGTCCGTGGATCTTGATGTCGCCACCGGCATCTTTTCCTAAACTTTTGGCATGGGCGATATCTTGTTCATTCGGGTAGGAGACACCTAGGTTTTTGTGATAGTCGCTATATGGATTTTTATCATTGATCGTATAAAGACCCTCGGGTGTTTTTAAATCACCTTCAAATTCTTTGTCGCCCACAGGTTGACCGCCTAGTGAAATACGGTATGATTTGAGGAGCTTTCCCTTGCTATAGGCCAATAGTGTCCTTTTAGATTTATAGACAATCAGTTTGTCCACTTTCGCATGCCGATCCAACGTTGGTTCGGGATAAAGATTATAACCTATCAGGCCCAGGCAAAGTAAGACGAGGAGGCTGATGACTGTTTTTAAAACTATTCGACGTTTTCTAGGTCGTTTCATCTTGGCGATCGTTAGCTAATGGATAAAATGTTTAACCCGAGCGCCCAACGTAGGCTTGGCGCTCAGGCTATGCATGTATTTTGATTTTGCGGCTTAGAATTCGCGGTCAACATCCTTGTCGCCACGTCCCGAAAGGTTCACAATAGCGACTTGGTTTTTGTCTTTGAGCAATTTAACCGCAAGGGCAACAGCATGAGACGATTCAATGGCCGGAATAATACCTTCCAGTCGGGAAAGCAACTTGTAGGCATCAATCGCCTCGGTGTCAGTCACGGGATGATAGTTTGCACGATTGCTATCTTTTAGCTGGGCATGTTGGGGCGATATCCCTGGGTAATCAAGGCCTGCAGATACCGAGGTTGAGGGGATCGGATTACCTTCATCATCGACCAGACAGTATGAAAATGTCCCCTGGAATACAGTTGGTTTACCAAAAGAAAGTGTCGCTGCTGTTTTTGGATAAGTCCCGGTGCCACCACCTTCACCACCATGAATTTCGACGGCATGATCATCGAGAAAACCCGAAAATAAGCCAATCGCATTCGACCCGCCACCTACACAGGCAAAGATGCTGTCGGGAAGGCGCCCTTCCTGATCAAGAATCTGCTGGCGTGCTTCTTTACCGATAACGCTTTGAAAATAACCGACCATTTTTGGGTAAGGATGTGGGCCAACATGTGATCCCAATAGATAATAAGATGTGGGATTTTCGACGTAATACATCAAGGCCGCGTCTACGGCATCCTTTAACGTACGGCTACCGAGATTGGTCGTCACAACCTCGGCACCCAACAATTCCATGCGTTTGACGTTTAGGGCTTGGCGCGCAGCATCGATTTCGCCCATAAATACTTTACAGGGGATGTTTAACAATGCTGCTGCTGTTGCTGTTGCAACGCCATGTTGACCGGCGCCAGTTTCGGCAATGATTTCTGTAGCGCCCATTTGTTTAGCCAAAAGAATTTGACCGATACAGTTGTTTATCTTGTGGGAACCTGTATGGTTTAAATCTTCCCGCTTCAAATAGATTTTGGAACCTACGTATTCGCTTAAATTCTTCGCGTAATATAAAGGTGAGGGGCGACCGACATAATGTTTTAAGATCGCAATAAACTCTTTCTGGAATTCTTCTTTTTGGACATGACTATCGAAAAAAGCAGCCAGTTTATTCAATTGCTCTTCCAATACTGGTGGGATGTAAGATCCGCCAAATTCTCCATATTGACCATTGTATTGAAGCATCTTCTCATTTGCTTCGACAGATGCAGCTTGTGTTAGACTCATTTTAGGCTTAAGTTTCTTGTTGTAAAAAGATATATTGTTTATTGAAGCCTAATATAGTAATCTTTGCAGGTATAGAAAAAAAACAAGGCATCTTTTGTAGAAAAGATGCCTGTAAAATCTTGTATTTGCAAACAAAAAACAATGTTTCCTGTTTTAAGCTTTGGTTTTCCGGAAGATAAAGTAGAAGCCTACCAGAATAAAAGGTATACTCAGTAATTGGCCCATATTTAAAGCCATACTTTGCTCGAAAGGTTCTTGGTCAATTTTAAAATGTTCCAAGACCATGCGTGCACCAAATAATAGGACCATGAATATGCCAAATAATTGGCCTTTTTGGCGATTGGGATTTGATTTGAATAGGGAGCCAATGATAATGAAGATCAAAATATAGGCGATTGCTTCATAAAGCTGCCCAGGGTGGCGTGGTACATTGTCTACACGCTCGAAGACGATAGCCCAAGGTAGATCGGTAGGTGTGCCAATAATTTCGGAATTGAAGAAATTTCCGATACGGATAAGTGCACCGGCAATAGGGACTACAACGACCAATCGGTCCGCTAGCCACAGAAAATCAGTTTTTGTTTTTCTGCAGAATAAATAGAGTGCGAGGATAATTCCAATGGCGCCACCGTGAGAAGCCAAACCTGCAAAACCAGTGATATGAAATCCTGTTTTATCCCATTTGAATGGAAGAAAGATTTCAAGTATATGATCTTTGTAATAGTCAAAATCGTAAAATAGGCAGTGTCCTAATCGTGCTCCGATCAAAGTGCCCAGAAAAATATAAATTGAAAGCTGATCCAACTGTTCTTGTGTGCGGCCTTCCTTTTTGAATATACGTAACATGATTACGTATGAAACAAAAAACGCTAACAACCAGCATAAGGCATAATAGCGAAGGGCAAAAGCGCCAAAGTTGAACATTTCGGGGTCAATATTCCAATGTATTGCACTTAATATTGAATTCATAAATTTTATAGCTTTTTAAATTACTTTGAAGTAAAGATAAGCTTTAATCTCATTTTTTTATTCCTACAATTTGTTTTTAAGCAGAATATCATTGGGCTGCGGATCTAATTCATTCATCGTGAACAAAATATTGTCTTTTGCGGATCCTGTTTACTAAAAGAGGAGCGTATGACCTAAAATAAATTGCGCAAACAATATTTCAAAAAACATTTTTACTTTTGCATTTCATTGAAATTTTCATATTTTGACGAAAGTAAATAGAAAAGGAAAAGATGGCAGAAAAAAACAAGAAAAAAGAGCCGAAGCACGACGCGGTTGTGACGAAAGATTCGCTTTCATTTTTTGAGAAATATATCAATAATGCTTCTCCTACAGGATTTGAGTGGGAAGGTCAGCGCCTGTGGTTGGATTATTTGAAGCCTTATGTTGATGATACATTCGTTGACAACTACGGTACAGCTGTAGGGGTAATCAATCCAAAAGCGGAGTATAAGGTCGTTATAGAGGCTCATGCGGATGAGATTTCTTGGTTTGTCAATTACATTACTAAAGATGGATTGATCTATGTGATTCGTAACGGTGGTTCGGATCACCAGATTGCACCGTCTAAGCGCGTGAATATTCATACGGAAAAGGGTATTGTCAAAGCTGTATTCGGCTGGCCGGCAATTCATACGCGTTCGGGAGAGAAAGAAGAAAATCCTTCGCTGAAAAATATCTTTTTGGACTGCGGTTGTGGTACCAAAGAAGAGGTTGAAGCCTTGGGAATACATGTCGGTTGTGTCATTACATACGAAGATACATTCTCTATCCTTAACGACCGTTATTATGTTGGGCGGGCTATGGACAATCGTGCCGGTGGTTTTATGATTGCTGAGGTTGCTCGTTTGCTAAAAGAGAATAAAAAGAAATTGCCATTTGGATTATATATCGTAAATTCGGTGCAAGAAGAGATTGGTTTACGTGGTGCCGAAATGATTGCAGATCGTATCAAACCGAATGTCGCCATCGTAACTGATGTGACACATGATACGCAAACTCCGATGATCAATAAGATCACACAGGGCGATCTATTTTCAGGGAAAGGTCCGGTATTGTCCTATGCTCCAGCGGTTCAGATTAATCTGAATAAACTGTTGGTTAAAGTTGCTGAGAAGAATAATATTCCTTTCCAGCGTCAGGCTTCTTCTCGTTTTACAGGAACTGATACGGACGCGTTTGCCTATAGCAATGGTGGCGTACCGTCTGCGTTGATTTCTTTACCACTCCGTTATATGCACACAACAGTGGAGATGGTGCACAAGGAAGATGTGGATAACGTGATCCGGTTGATCTACGAAACATTATTGAATATTGAGAACGGACAAGATTTTAGAACATTTACAAAGTAGAATTTAAGAATATATTAACTTATCATTAGAATTATTATGGAAAATAACCAAAATCAAAACGAATTGAGCATCGAGTTGACAGAAGAAGTAGCAGAAGGAACCTACTCAAATCTTGCGATTATCACTCACTCTAATACTGAATTTGTGGTTGACTTTATCCGTGTGATGCCAGGAGTGCCAAAAGCAAAAGTGAAATCAAGAATCGTTTTGACTCCAGAGCATGCAAAACGCTTGTTAGGTGCATTGGTTGATAACGTGAACCGTTTCGAAGCATTAAATGGCCCAATTAAAATGGACTTAGGTGTTGCTGAACAACCTCAACAAGGTGGTGATCCTACAGTTGCATTCCCTTTTGGAACGCCACAAGGTCAAGCATAGTTGATTGCAGCTGTCATTGAGATATCAAAAGCGCCAATTGAACATTGGCGCTTTTTTTATGTCCTTGATTTCAGCAAAGTCTTTCCGATGCTCCAATTGGGTTCATGTATGAAAAAGACGATTGCCCTAACTACCTGTTAAGGGATAAGATCATCAAGATCTAATTAAAATTGAAACATCTGCATATCAGGTAGTGCCTATTAATATTTCTTAATCAATGTTTAGACAGTAATAAGTCAGTGCATATTCAGTCTACACTGAGCAAGCACTGAACGAGCACTGAACAATCACTGAGTAAGCACTGTCTAAAATATGAAGTTGGGTGCCATCTGATATTCGCCTGTGGGCTATTGCTAGTTTTGGACTTGGCATTTACTTTTACTAAATTTAGATAACTAATTCAAAAAGGAGATTTATATGGATATTCAAGTGCGGAACTTGACAAAGAAGGATTATGTTGATTTGAAACGATCGATGGAACAGGCTTATGATGGTGCAGGTGAGACCTGGTCAAAGGAAAATATTCAGGATTTGATTGATATATTTCCCGAAGGGCAATTATGTGTGGAGATTGATGGACATGTCGTTGCCTGTGCCTTGTCCATTATCCTGAATTCAAAAAAGAATAATATTTACGATAGCTATTATGAGATTATCGATGACGGTAAGTTTACCAAGCATAGTGATGATGGAGACACCCTTTACGGGATAGAAGTGTTTGTTCATCCGGCACATCGGGCGTTACGTCTCGGCCGGCGTCTCTATGATGCGCGTAAGGAGCTGTGTGAACAGATGAACCTCAAATGTATTGTTGCCGGGGGCCGTATTCCCAATTACCATAACTATGCGGATAAAATGAGTCCGCGGGTTTACATCGAGAAAGTCAAACGCAAGGAGATCTATGATCCGACGCTGACCTTTCAGCTTTCAAATGATTTTCATGTCAAAAAAATACTCAAGCATTATCTGCCTGAAGATGCTGAATCGATGGAGTTTGCTACCCTGTTGGAATGGAATAATATTTATTATGAGTCAGAGACACGGTCCATTTCGACCACCAAGCAGACGATCCGTTTGGGGCTGGTGCAATGGCAGATGCGCTTGTTTGATAATCTGGAGGCATTTTATGATCAGATCGAGTTTTTTGTGGATACCGTGAGTGATTATGGAACAGATTTTATCATGTTTCCAGAATTTTTCAATACGCCGCTCATGAGCCCTTATAACGATCTTCCCGAGCGCCTGGCGATGGAAAGGCTTGCGCAGCATACCTCCGAGATTATCGATCGCATTCAACAGTTTGCTGTATCCTACAACGTTAATATCATTGCGGGTTCCATGCCATTGATGGAAAACAAAAAACTCTACAATGTTTCCTACCTCTGTCATCGCAACGGTAAGCTGGATGAGTTTAAAAAAATTCATATCACGCCAAATGAATTTAAATACTATGGTATGGTGGGTGGTAGTGAAGTGAAAGTATTTGACACCGATTGTGGTAAAGTAGGGCTGTTGATCTGTTACGATGTCGAGTTTCCTGAACTGAGCCGTATTTTGGCCGATCAGGGCATGCAGATTCTATTTGTGCCCTTTATGACGGATACCCAAAACGGGTACATCCGGGTGCGTACCTGCGCGCAGGCCAGGGCGATAGAAAATGAATGTTATGTGGCTATTGCTGGCTCTGTGGGTAATTTGCCGCGTGTGAATAATATGGATATACAATATTCGCAGTCTGCCGTTTTTACTCCTTCAGACTTTGCTTTTCCCAATAATGCCATCAAAGCCGAGGCGACACCGAATGCCGAAATGGTGCTTATTGCCGACGTTGACCTGTATGCGCTGCGCGACCTACATGAGTATGGTACTGTTAAAGTGAAGAAGGATAGGCGGAAGGATCTGTACGAAGTGAAACTTTTGAAGTAAATTTAAATACGCTTTTAATCTCTTAAAATATGATACAAAAAGTCAAATGGGGGACGCTATCCATGGTCTTAATGA
Source organism: Sphingobacterium multivorum (assembly GCF_039511225.1). Classification (NCBI taxonomy): domain Bacteria; kingdom Pseudomonadati; phylum Bacteroidota; class Sphingobacteriia; order Sphingobacteriales; family Sphingobacteriaceae; genus Sphingobacterium; species Sphingobacterium multivorum. The sequence continues at coordinate 3,370,817 of NZ_CP154261.1, read as the reverse complement.
TGATGTCATGTCAGTCAAATAAGAAAAGCGATACTGCTCAGGAGGTCCGCACAAATTTTTTTGATGTCTCAGGTATGGATACGACGGTGAATCCAGGAGATAATTTCTTCCAATATGCGAATGGAAGCTGGATGAAAAATACGCAAATCCCGGCGTCGGAAACGGGATGGGGCTCCTTTTATGTGCTCGCCGACGAAAATCTGGCAAACCTGAAATCTATTTTGGAAGGGGCCGCAAAGTCCGACAACAAAAAAGGTTCAGATCAGCAAAAGGCCGGCGATTTCTATGCGAGTGGTATGGATACGGTGACGATTGATAAATTGGGCGCGAAACCGATCGAAGGAACCATTCAAAAAATCAATGGGTTGAAAAGTATTGATGAATTGATTGCGTATGCTGCAGATGGATTTAAAGAGGGCGATGGTGATCTTTTTACCTTTTATGTCGCCGCGGATGACCGGATCAGCACTAAGAATGCATTGCAATTTTTTCAGGGGGGACTCAACCTGCCTGAAGCAAGTTATTATTTAGATCAGGATGAGAAAGCGAAGAAGATCCGGGAGGCCTATGTCGCGTATCTGGTCAAGTTATTCGGACTGATCGGTGAAGGGGCAAATGCCCAAAAGTCGGCGGAGGAAGTGCTGCGCTTGGAAACAGAAATTGCCAAATCACATGCTACACCGGTAGAATTGCGGGATCCCATTAAAAACTATCATAAATTTGCGGTACAGGAGTTTCAGAAGCAAACGCCAAACCTCAACTGGAAAGATATTCTGCAACGCTTGGATGTGAAGACCGACACGATTTTGGTACAGCAGCCCAAATTTTATCTTGCTTTAAATAATTTGTTGAAATCACAATCCTTAGACAGCTGGAAAACAAAGCTTAAAGCAGATCTGGCAAATGCTTCTGCGACGGCCCTGAGCAAAGGTTTCCGGGAGGCAAAGTTTGAATTATTCGGGAAAACCCTGAATGGTCAGAAGCAGGAGAAAGAGCGTTGGAAGCTGATGGTGAGCTCGGCGGACGAGAATCTTGGCGAGATTGTGGGCAAGTTGTATGTGGATGAATACTTCAAGCCCGAAGCAAAAAAACGAATGCTCGAATTGGTCGACAATTTGCAGAAAGTCTACAAGAACCGCATTGAGAAGTTGGACTGGATGACGCCTGAAACCAAAAAGAAAGCGATTGAAAAATTGGAAGCATTCACCAAAAAAATTGGCTATCCGGAGAAGTGGAAAGATTATAGTGACGTGGAGGTAGCCAAAGATACCTACTATGCCAACTTGCAGTCTGCTGCAAAGCATGCTTATAAAGAAATGGTGGGTAAAATCGGTAAACCGGTTGACAAGGCAGAATGGCTGATGACAACACCCACAGTGAATGCCTATTACAATCCGCCGTATAATGAAATTGTATTTCCGGCCGGCATCTTGCAGTTCCCCTTCTTTGATGCCAACGCGGACGATGCAATCAATTATGGCGCTATCGGTGCCGTTATCGGACACGAGATGACACATGGTTTTGATGATCAGGGGCGCCAATATGATAAAGACGGCAACTTGAATGACTGGTGGACTGCAGTGGATGCGAAACAGTTTACGCAACGCGCCAGCCAAGTCGCGAAGTTATATGGTGGTTTTACGCTGTTGGACAATCAACATGTAAACGGTGAGCTTACTTTAGGTGAAAACCTGGCAGATATCGGCGGTTTAAATATTGCCTATGATGCCTTTAAATTAACCAAACAAGGGCAGGGGCAGGACAAGATTGATGGTTTTACCCCCGATCAACGTTTCTTCCTGAGTTTTGCGCAAGTGTGGCGCGTAAAGAGCAGCGATGAGCGCATGCGGCTACGTTTAAAAGTTGATCCACATAGCCCCGAACAATTTCGGGTAAATGGTCCCGTATACAATATGGAGGCTTTCTATAAAGCATTTAATGTACAGCCTACAGCAAAAATGTATGTGGCACCTGAGAAAAGAATTTTGGTTTGGTAAGTGGAAACAGGCGTGAACAGCATTGTCCTAATACGGATTAAGGTCATGCTGTTCAACTGATAACGTTTAAATGGAAACGAAAAAGTAAATTTGTCTTTGAATTATGATAAAAACTGATTACTTTTGCCCTTCATTTAATAACACATTTAATTAATTAACAATGTACGCAATAGTAAATATAGCAGGACAGCAATTTAAGGTTGCAAAAGACCAGTTCCTTTTTGTACACCGTTTACAAGGAGATGAAGGCGCTAGTATTGAATTTGACAATGTATTGTTAGCAGAAGACGGTGGTAAATTTACCATTGGTACACCTAGCGTTGCTGGTGCAAAAGTTTCGGCTAAAATTTTGTCTCATTTAAAAGGCGATAAAGTTATCGTTTTCAAGAAAAAACGTCGTAAAGGCTACAAAAAGAAAAACGGTCACCGTCAACAATTTTCTAAAATCCAGATCACTGGTATTACGTTATAATTGAATTTTTAATCAGACAAATAGTCTTAAATTAAGATAAAGAAATGGCACACAAAAAAGGTGCGGGTAGTTCTAAGAACGGCCGTGAGTCACATAGCAAGCGTTTAGGTATCAAAATCTTCGGTGGTCAACAAGCAATCGCTGGTAACATCATCGTACGCCAACGCGGTACACAACACAATCCTGACACAAACGTTGGTATTGGTAAAGACCACACATTGTTCGCTTTAGTAGACGGTAAAGTAGTTTTCCGTAAAAAAGCTAACAATAAATCTTATGTATCTGTAGTTCCTACAGAACAAGCGTAAGGTTTTGCAACAATATTGGAAAGGCATCAAGAAATTGATGCCTTTTTTTTGTGTGTCTGTTCTCCCGTGGACCTGCCCTTGGGCAATATGAACGAAATCGGATGCTACTTGCTGCACTTTCGTTCAACAGAGCGACTGTTCGCAATACTGTTAGCACACGGAGCACCTGTCTCGGTAATTTATCGGAGTTGGTAATGAGCGCGTTAAAGTTTTGGTTTTATTTAAATTGTTATTTTCTGTTAAATGTAACTGCTTTGGTACAATTTTTATAAAGGATAGGTGTTTTTAAGACAATAGGCGAAACATTCCGGAGTACCATTGGATGCAAGCACGATTGAATAAATACTTACATATGAAATACAACAAGTTTGGATATGGTTTGTGTGCCGGGTTATTTGCCTGTTCATTTTATTCCTGTAGTTCGATTTACATGCCCAATGTGCCTTCAGCGCCGATGTTTACGGAAGCTGGCGAGGTGTATGTATCTGGCAATATCAATACAAAGGCTAATGTATCGGCCAACCTGGGGGTAGCCGTCACTGATCATGTGGCTGTCATCGCCAATGGTTCCTATGTGGATAATCGATCCAATATTAAAGACTATGCGCAAAAGATGGGGGAAGCAGGGATAGGCTATTTTACACGCTTTGGTCGGAAAAATAATCGTGTATTTGAAGTTTACGGGGGGTATGGACTGGGCACGACAAGTGTCGTAAACAAACGTTCGTCGACGATGGGACAGGCTATTGTAGAAACGCAGGACATGGATTTTGATAAGGTGTTTGTGCAGGTAAACTTTTCGTCGGAGAAAAAGGATGCCCTGAAGTTGTTTGGCGACCGGCATGATATCGATTATGGTACCATCATCCGGTTGAGCAATATGCGGATGAAGAATTTTGCTATTGATAATCTTCCAGCAGAAAAAGAAGACAATATGCTCATTGAACCTGTATTTTATACAAGGATGGGCTTAGGGAAAGGATGGAAGCTGCAATATACGAACGGTATGGTATTCGGTTTTAAAAGTAACACCTATTTAAAAGCAGGGTACCCATTGTTTACACTGGGAGTTTTATATAAATTTGGAGGAAAATAGGGGCTATGAGCAAGAAAATTTTATTTGGATGTTTGGTTCTGCTGGGTTTGTTTATTTCCGGCTGCGGCGTGAATCGACAAAAGGCACAGATCGAGAATTTGGCGAAATGTAAGTTCGATGTGGAATCGGTAGATAGTATTCGGTTGGCCGGAACATCACTGCAACGACTGATCAAGAATAATCAAATCGACCTGGGAGCGGCGCCGAGTCTGGCATTGGCCTATTTGCGGAAAGATATTCCATTGAATGCAGTTATCCGGCTTAAAATAGACAACCCGACGCTCAAAAAGGCATCCATTAATAAGTTTCAGTATATCATTCTTTATGGTGGACAGCAGCTTGTGGAAGGGATTGTCAATCAATCATTACAAATTGAACCCGGAGAATCTACCGTAGCCAATGTGCGTATAGCGACCAATATCTATGATTTGTTGAAGAATTCGGACCTGCAGGATTTTTTAATGTCAAGCGATGAGAATAAAAAGGGAATATTTACGTTAAAAGTGAAACCTTCTATCAATATTGCAGGGCAGTCGGTATTCTACCCGGGTTATATTACCATCGATAAAGCGGTAAGTCGTAAGATCCTGCTTTAGACAGGGGTATACTGTGATAAGATATTAAGGTTTTCCATGAAAATGGAAAACCTTTTTTTATTGATCTTGATTTTCAGGCTAGTTAAGTTCCCGAGGATCCTAACCGGCATCTGGCTAAATCGATATTACGAATGGACTATTATGTTAAGAATTAAACTGTAATAAAAAAGTTATAGTGTCAAAGTGTAAAGTATACACCTTATTTTATATTTTAGTCTTTAATTACAAACCTAAATATGTTAAAAAGAATCTTTATTCCTGTTTTGTTATTTGCCGGCGTGCACGCTACGGCTCAGAAAGCTTTCGAACCTTATGAGCAACCTATTGAAGGGACTAATCTGACGTTCAAAATGCTGGCAATCCCTGGTGGTAGCTTTAAAATGGGAACTACAAGTGGGGGGAAAGAGGATGAAAAACCTGCACACGAGGTGAAGTTGGATCCATTTTGGATGGGCCAGTATGAAGTAACCTGGGATCTATTTGAGCCATTTCTGTATAAAGATTATGAGATCGCAAAGAGTAAGGACGGTAAAGTATCGAAAGAGATTGATGCCGTTACGCGACCGACCAAACCTTATTTGGATATGACTTTTGGTTTTGGAAAGGAAGGGCACCCGGCCCTAGCGATGACCCATTACAATGCTATTCAATTCTGTAAGTGGCTGTATGTCCGTACCGGTGTATTTTACCGTTTACCAACAGAGGCCGAGTGGGAATATGCCGCTCGAGCTGGTTCAAAGACAACTTATTTTTTCGGTGATCAAGCAACGCCATTAGCAGATTATGCCTGGTTTAAAGATAATGCTGAACAGAAAACACATATTGTAGGACAGAAGAAACCGAATCCTTGGGGCCTTTATGATATTTATGGCAATGTTGCCGAATGGACTTATGATCAATATAAGGCCGATAGTTACAATGAAGGTAAAGGCAAAGTATTGACTAATCCTGTAGTCGTTCCGACAAACCTGTATCCACATGTTGTACGTGGTGGTGCTTTTGACAGTGGTGCCGAGGACATGCGCTCTGCAGCGCGTGGTGCCTCAGATCCCGTATGGAAACAGTTGGATCCACAAATTCCAAAAAGTAACTGGTGGTTTCCGGAAGCCCCATTCGTGGGTATGAGACTAGTCAGACCCCTCAACCCACCTAGTCACGAAGAGATTATGGCTTATTACGACAAACAGCCAATCAAAGACTTTTAATATAAAATAATCAATATAAAACTGTTATGGAAAATCTAGAAAGAAGAGATTTTATTAAAACTTCTGCTGTAGTTGCTGGGGGCGCTGTGCTGAGCTCAATGCCTTTATCAGGTGCATATGCCGCTGGTTCGGATGTTATCAAAGTTGCCTTAGTGGGCTGCGGGGGCCGCGGAACTGGAGCTACATTTGATGCGCTAAGTTCGGGCATGAACATTAAAGTGGTGGCGCTTGCAGATGCTTTTAAAGATAATTTAGAGAGTACTTATAAAACGCTGAAGGAAAAATGGCAAGATAAGATCGATGTAAGTGACAATCACAAATTTGTGGGGTTCGATGCATATAAAGACGCAATTCAATTGGCCGATGTTGTTATTTTAGCAACTCCTCCAGGATTTAGACCAATGCATTTTGAGGAAGCGATCCGTCAAGGTAAACATGTTTTCATGGAGAAACCGGTCGCTGTTGATATCCCTGGTGTACAGCAGGTCTTACGTGTGGCTGCAGAAGCTAAACGTAAAAAATTGAATGTTGTAGTCGGGTTACAACGCCGTTATCAAACGAATTACCGTGAGGCGATCAAACGTATTCACGAGGGTGCAATCGGTGATGTGACCTCTGGACAAGTTTATTGGAACTCAGGTGGTGTATGGGTGCGTCCGCGTAAGCCAGAGCAAACTGAAATGGAGTACCAAATGCGTAACTGGTATTATTTCAACTGGTTGTGTGGCGATCATATCGTAGAGCAGCACGTACATAATATTGATATCGCCAATTGGGTGAAAGGTGCTTACCCGGTATCGATCCAAGGTACAGGTAGCAGGGCACACCGCACCGGCAAAGAGTATGGTGAAATCTATGATAATTTTGCATTAGAATTGACCTATGCCGACAATAGCGTTGTTTATAGTCAATGTAGACACTTCGAAGGTATACATAACCGTGTAGACGAGCAATTCCAGGCAACAAAAGGACGTGCTTATCTTTCTGCAGGTGGACAGGCAGTATTGTACGACTGGAAAGGAAAAGAAATCTATCGCCATGACGCGAAGGGTAATCCAAACCCTTATCAACAAGAACATAAAGAACTATTTACGGCAATTTCGAAAGGCGAATATAAATTTGATAATGCAGAATATGGTGCTTACAGTACGTTGACAGGTATTATCGGACGTATCGCTTGTTATACCGGTAAGGTAATCAAGTGGGATGAAGCCTTAAAATCGACCATCAAATTGGGACCAGATGTACTTGCTTGGGATGCTAAACCAAAATTACTTCCGGATGCAGAAGGTTTTTACCCAGTAGCGATGCCTGGTCAAAACACCAACTTATATATTTAAGCAATTGGGCCGATGGGATTAAAGTGGAATTTGTGCCTTCTATTTTTTGTTACGATTTGTTGCATTGATGTACAGGCGCAGATACCGGCAACGAAACCCCATAAAATTCGGCTGGAGGGACCCGCGCAGGGTACCCAATTCCATATCACTTACTTCGCTTCCGACAGTCTTGTTAGACGGTCGGAAGTTGACAGTATTTTAACGGCAATCGATTTGTCGATGTCAATTTATCGCAAGGACTCGAGGATATCCAAGTTCAATACAGATACGGTAATGTCTGTTGTGATGGATAGCCACATGGCTAAGGTGATAAAAGCTTCCTTTAAATACCACAAATTATCGAAAGGTCAATTCGATATCACTATTGCCCCGCTGGTCAACCTATGGGGCTTTGGTGCTAATAAGAGCCTGGTGGCCCCGGATTCGGCGACGGTACGAAAAGCGAAGGAACTGGTGGGAATGCACTACTTGAAGGTTAGTGGCAATCGGCTGATCAAAAAGAAAAAGGGGATTAAAATCGATGTTAATGGTATTGCACAGGGGTATACGGTAGACGTCTTGGCCGACTATCTCGAACGTAAGGGAATTGCCAATTATATGGTCGAGGTCGGTGGTGAAATCAGGGCTTTGGGAACTCCGCCAGGTGGGCAGGGCTTTTCCATTGGTATTGTTCAGCCCGATGGTGAAAGTGGGGAGGAATTGATGACTGCTGTTGCGCAGCTCAATGAAGGGGCGCTGACAACAGCCGGCAGTTTCGAAAAGTTTATTCAATACAAAGGGAAAAAATTGGGTCATCATATTGACCCTGTTTCGGGTTTCCCATACATGACCGATATATTGAGTGTCAGCGTCTATGCGAAGACTGCCATGGAAGCGGATGCACTGGATAATTATTTTATGGGCATGGAACCCGAACAAATTAAGACAAAAGCCAGAAAATTGAAAGGTGTGGCGGTTTTTGTCATTTTTAAAAATAAAAATCAGTCCATAGAAACGATTTATTCGGATGGATTTGGTAAATTATTTAAAAATTAATCAATTATAAATAAAATGAAGAGATCGGATTTTATTAAAGGTAGTCTTTTGGCCGCGGGGGCAGGACTAGCTGGACAGACTTTTGCGTCTACAACTCAAAATACAGCAAATACGATGGATAAAGGAAAGACATTCAATTTAAATTATGCTCCCCATCAGGGAATGTTCAAAAATCATGCAGGTGATAATTTCCTGGATGAAATTCGGTATATGTATGATTTGGGATTCCGTGGAATAGAAGACAATGGCTATTTGGGCAGAACATTGGACGAGCAGCAGAAGATTGGTGATTTATTGGCGAAGTTAGGCATGACCATGGGTGTATTTGTTGTGGATGGCGGACAAAACTGGATGCCTTCTTTAGCGACGGGTAAACAGGAGTATTTGGACAAGTTTGTCGAAACATGCAAGAAGTCTGTCGAAGCTGCCAAGCGTTGTAATGCAAAATGGCTGACTGTGGTACCGGGCTTTTATGAAAGAAAACTGCCGTGGGGTAATCAGTTCAGCAATATCCTTACTGCGATGCGTAAGGGTGCGGAGATCTTTGAACCACATGGTTTGGTGATGGTGTTGGAAACCTTAAGTGATACACCAGATTTGTTTTTGCAGCAAACGCATGAGACCTATGCTTTATGTAAGGCTGTAAACAGTCCATCCTGTAAAATTTTATATGATATTTATCACATGCAGCGTACCGAAGGAGATTTAATTGCAAATATGAATCGTTGTTGGGATGAAATTGCGTATATTCAAATCGGCGATAATCCAGGTCGTAAAGAACCGACTACGGGCGAGATCAATTATAAAAACGTATTCAAACACATTCATAGTAAAGGATATAAGGGTATCATGGGAATGGAGCATGGTATTTCCAAGCCTGGTAAAGAGGGTGAGGATCGCTTGGTGGCGGCTTATCGCGAGGTCGATAGCTTTTTGTAATATTTTAATAGTGTACTATTGACAATTAGATTTAATTTCTTAAATTGAGCAGGTAAAACCAATTAGTAGTATTGTAAAACACCATTTTTTTTATGATTTCATCAACAATAAAATTTAAACTATCCTTTATGATGTTCCTCGAATTTTTTATTTGGGGGGGATGGTTTGTCACATTAGGTACTTTCTTGAGCAAAAATCTACATGCAACGGATTTTGAAATGGCCAATGTATTTTCAACACAATCATTGGGAGCGATTATCGCGCCTTTTATTGTCGGAATGATTGCAGACCGTTATTTTAATGCGGAGCGTATTTTGGGTGTTTTACACTTGGTTGGCGCGGTATTAATGTATCAAATGTATGGTGCTGCAGATATGTCTACTTTTTATCCGTATGTATTGGCTTATATGATACTTTATATGCCGACATTGGCTTTGGCGAGCTCAGTTTCATTTCGTCAATTAACAAATCCGGAAAAACAATTTTCAGGAATACGTATCTGGGGAACAATTGGTTGGATTGTAGCAGGTTTAGCAATCAGTTATATCTTTAGATGGGATGCCGCTGCATCAGAAGGGGCTTTGAAAAACACCTTCTTAATGTCGGGCGTAGCTTCATTGGTACTGGGGGTATTTTCCTTTGCATTACCTAAAACGCCACCGGTTAAATTGGATGAAACCGAAAAACCATCCTTTGCATCAATCATTGGACTGGATGCGATCAAATTGTTGAAAGACAGAAATTTCTTGATCTTTTTTATTTCTTCGGTGTTGATCTGTATTCCATTGGCATTTTATTATTCAAATGCCAACTTGTTCCTTACTGAAATAGGATTGGAGAATCCAACAGGCAAGATGACTATCGGTCAAGCATCTGAGGTATTGTTTTTATTGGCCTTACCAATTTTCTTTACAAAATTTGGCTTCAAGAAAACAATTTTGGTCGGTATGTTGGCTTGGGTAATTCGTTACCTATTATTTGCTTATGGCAATGCAGGTGAATTGTCGTTCATGTTGTTGATCGGTATTGCATTGCACGGTATCTGTTATGACTTTTTCTTTGTTTCGGGACAGATTTATACAGATAGCAAAGCTGGCGTTAAATACAAATCAGCAGCACAGGGCTTGATCACTTTGGCAACATATGGTGTCGGACAGTTGATCGGTTTCTGGGTAGCAAGTTATGTTGGAGATAAGTACAAGGAATTGAAAGCAACCGATATGGCAGCATTCTGGAATCATACCTGGGTTGTACCTGCAATTATCGCAGCTGTTGTATTTTTTATCTTTTTAGCTTTATTTAAGGACGAAAAGATCGACAGTACTAATGCTGCACACTAAACAGAAAAAATAACTATTTAAAAACAAATAATTAGAAGAGAGATGGCAACAAATACTTATGACGCAATTGTAATCGGTTCGGGGATAAGTGGTGGATGGGCTGCGAAAGAATTGACAGAGAAAGGGCTGAAAACAATTATGCTGGAGCGTGGTCGTAACATTGAACACATCAAGGATTATACTGCGCCAAATAAGAATCCATGGGAATGGCCTCATGCTGGCGGTCGTACGCAGCAAATGATCGAAGAATATCCGGTTTTGCGTAGAGATTATCCACTGAATGAGAAGAACCTGGATTTTTGGGTAAATGAAAAAGAAAGTCCCTATACAGAGGTAAAACGTTTTGACTGGTACCGTGGGTATCATGTTGGTGGACGTTCTTTAATGTGGGGGAGACAATCTTATCGTTTGGGCGATTTGGATTTTGAAGCTAACTTGAAAGATGGCCATGGTGTGGATTGGCCGATTCGTTATAAGGATATTGCCCCTTGGTATAGTTATGCTGAAAAATTTGCTGGTATCTCTGGAAATAGAGATGGTGTACCATCTTTGCCAGATGGAGATTACATGCCGGCAATGGCGATGAACATTGTTGAAAAAGACCTGGCTGAGCGTTTGAAAAAACAATATGGTGGTCAACGTCATTTCATCATGGGTAGAACAGCAAACATTACTGTTCCGCATCATGACCGTGTAAATTGTCAATATCAAAATCAATGTTGGTTGGGTTGTAATTTTGGTGCTTATTTCAGTACACAATCGGCGACTCTTCCTGCAGCGAAAAAGACTAATAACTTAACCTTACGTCCTTTTTCTATCGTAACAAAAATTATCTACGATAAAAACACGAAAAAGGCGAAAGGCGTTGAAATTGTTGATGCTGAAACAAACCAAACGTATGAGTTTTTCGCTAAAGTAATTTTTGTTTGTGCATCTGCATTAAACTCGACTTGGGTGTTGATGAACTCAGCTACAGATGTTTGGGAAGGCGGTCTGGGTAGCAGTAGCGGTGAATTGGGTCACAATTTGATGGATCACCATTTCCGTTGTGGTGCCGGAGGTAAAATAGATGGATATTTGGATAGCTATGTATATGGTCGTAGACCGACAGGCTTGTATGTGCCACGTTTTGTAAACGTAGAAGGTGATACCAAAAAACGTGACTATGTACGTGGATTTGGTTACCAAGGTGCTGCAGGTCGTGGACGTTGGTCTGGTGCTGTTGCCGAGATGGAAGTTGGTGGTGCATGGAAAGATGCGATCTGTGAGCCAGGTGACTGGACTGTTGGTTTTACTGCTTTTGGAGAAACCTTGCCATATCACGAAAATAAAATTACACTTGACAAGAACAAAAAAGATAAATGGGGCTTACCTGTATTATCATTTGACGCTGAGATCAAGGATAATGAATTGAAAATGCGTGGTGACATGCAAAATGAAATGAAGGAAATGTTGGAAAGCATTGGCGTAAAAGATACCTATACGTACGATAACGTATATGGTTTGGGCCAAGGTATCCACGAAATGGGAACTGCCCGCATGGGACGTGATCCAAAAACTTCGGTATTAAATGGTAACAACCAAGTTTGGGATGCATTGAATGTTTTCGTAACGGACGGTGCTTGTATGACTTCTGCAGGTTGTGTCAACCCTTCATTAACATATATGGCACTTACTGCTCGTGCAGTTGATTTCGCAGTGAGCGAATTGAAAAAAGGTAACATCTAATAGCTAAAGATTGATAACAATGGAAAATAACTCAAATAAGACGAGTAGAAGAGATTTTATAAAGAGCGCGGCAACAGCTGCTGCGGCTTTTATGATCGTCCCTCGCCATGTATTGGGCGGAAATGGATTTACAGCTCCAAGTGACAAATTACAAGTAGCAGGTATTGGTGTAGGGGGTAAGGGTTTTAGTGACATCAATGCATTCCATGATTCAGGAAAAGCAGATTTGGCTTTCTTGTGTGATGTGGACGACCGTCGTGCAGCTGGTGCGTTAAAACGCTACCCGAAAGCAAAATATTACAAAGACTACCGTGAGATGTTGGATAAGGAGCACAAACGTATAGAAGCCGTTTCTGTATCAACTCCAGATCATCAACATGCGATTCAGGCACTCGCAGCTATGCAGTTGGGTAAACACGTGTATGTTCAAAAACCGTTGACTCACGATGTTTGGGAAGCGAGAGCATTGACGCATGCAGCTAAAAAATATAAGGTGGTTACCCAGATGGGAAATCAAGGTGCATCGAATGATGGACCACGTTTTGTACGTGAGTGGTATGAAGCAGGCCTAATCGGTGATGTACACACGGTATATTGTTGGACAGATCGTCCGGTCTGGCCTTCAGGTATTGCATGGCCTACAGGCAAGGCCGAAGTTCCAAAGGAATTAGATTGGGACCTTTGGTTGGGTACAGCACCGTATAAAGAATATGTCGATAAATTGGTACCTTTCAACTGGCGTGGCTGGTGGGATTATGGTACTGGTGCATTGGGCGATATGGGTTGTCACCTGTTGGAAGTTCCTTTCAGTACCTTGGGATTGACTTATGTACAGGATGTACAGGCAACTGTAGGATCGGTGTATGTGGATGAATTCAAACGTGGATATTTCCCTGAAAGCTGCCCTCCATCGAGCCATGCGACATTAACATTCCCTAAAACTGCACGTACAAATGGTCCTGTGACTTTACATTGGATGGATGGTGGTATTCAGCCTGCTCGTCCGGATGAATTAGGTCCAAACGAAATCTTTGGTGATGGTGGTAATGGTATCTTACTTGTTGGTACAAAAGGTAAAATCCTTGCGGATACCTACGGCCAGAATGCACGCTTGTTGCCAACTTCAAGAAAAGAGCAAGTGGCACAGAAATATGCCCGTGTACCAGGACAAGAAGGTGGACACTACGCACAATGGGTGGAAGCCTGTCAAGCTGGCTACGGCAAGAAAGAAGTAAGTTCACCTTTTGAAATAGCAGGTCCTTTGACAGAAGCTTTATTAATGGCCAACCTAGCGATCAGAGGTGCTGATTTACGTATTGATGGTAAATACCCTGGACGTAACCTGAAATTGTTGTGGGATAACGATAATATGCGTGTTACCAATTTTGACAACGTCAATCAATACGTAAAACGTAATTACAGACAAGGTTGGGAAATGAAATATAATTTCTAAAATTAAGATATTTAGTAGTATGAATAGAAGAGAAGCATTACAACGGGTTGCCTTAATTTTAGGAGGTACCGTTATCGGCGCTAATTTATTTTTGGAGGGTTGTACGCGCTCAGCAACAAAAGATGTGCAAGCATTATTTGAAGCGAAGACAACTGACTTATTAGGTGACTTGGCTGAGGCAATCTTACCAGCTACCGCAACTCCGGGTGCGAAAGAAGCAGGGGTAGGAAGTTTTATTCCGGTCATGGTTCGTGACTGTTATACAGAAAAGCAACAAAAAGCATTTTTAATTGGTTTTGCGAGCTTAGATGATAAGGCAAAAGAGGTGAAAGGCAAGCCATTCCTGGAGCTTTCTGCGGCAGACAGAACAGCTGTTGCGGCTGCTTTGGACAAAGAAGCCAACGAGTTTAATAAAAAACAGGCTGAAGATCAAAAAGATATCATTGAGAAGAATAAGGAGAAACAAAATCAATTGTACAATTACGTTGAGAACGATCCACCACACTGGTTCACGATGTTCAAACAGTTAACATTGACTGGTTTCTTCAACTCCGAGCTGGGCTGTACAAAAGCGCTACGTTTTGTAAAGATCCCCGGAAAATTTGATGGTAACCTTCCTTACAAAAAAGGCGATAAAGCATTTGCATAAACGATGCACTATGTAAAATAAAAAGGGAGGCCCGTAGCCTCCCTTTTTTTATTGTTTCGCGTTTTATCTTGTTTTGCGTTCTTATCTTGTTTCCCCTTTTTATTTTGTTTCTATGGCTAGCGCAAAATGAATACGCTGCTGTTTGGTCACTGTCATAAAGTAACCCTGATCAGTTGCATCGCCATTAATTTCTACGGTATCATTATAGCGTAATTCACGCAGGTAATTCATCTCTAGGGATTTGATCTGATTGGTCAAGACAAGTTCAATGGGCAACCTGTCCATACACCAGTCCAGGTATTTTACATTGTTGGCGTGATTGACAATATCCAAGTCAGAAAGCTTAACGCTATATTCATCGCTGTTTTTGACAGTCTGGGAAATATCCAGTTTTGAAAAGGGCTGTTGTGTTGCCGGGCGATCGGGATAGGTGGTAAAATCCTTGGTGGAAATTGCGAGTGTTTCAGAGCTCCGCTTCACGGTATTGATCACAGCCCAATAACTGGTTGCCGTAACATACATCTGCCCATTGACTGTAATTTCGAAATTCCGCGTTGAGCGCGCGCCTTCCAATTCCTGAACCCAAGTTTTAACCTTGACAAGATCCATCCATTTGGGCAGTCGTGCAATCTCTATGCGTATGCGGCTAAGTACCCAAGTTTGATTATGTTTGGCCATTTCTTTAAAACCGAAACCAGCAATATTGGCATGTTCTCCCGCGGTAAGCTGCAGGATATTGGATAAATCAGAGAAACGAATGCGGCCGTTAGAATAGCATTGCGTGAAATAGATTTCCCACTCTTTTTCAAAAATAGATTTTTCCATTTACATATTGTTTTGAGCAAAAATAGGCAATATGAATGATTTGGGTTATAAATTCAAAATGAAATGACACTATATTCAGATATCTCGTTATAAATGCCTGTTTGGCTCGCAGACGGTCTCTAAGCGGAGCAGTGTGTCTAAAGTACAATCGTTTTTTTATTGTAAAATAAATGATAGTTTTCAAGGATTTAATTGATTTTTATCATGGGAATCGGTAGATTTAAATAAGCCAATGGCAGAAAGAAATAAAATAAGATTGGCTTTAAAGCGTTATAAGAGTAGCATAGCGCAAAACAATAATTTACACATTAAATGCTAGTATTATGGTTGGAGAACTAATAGCTAAAGAGGAAATTCCTCAATTTAAATTTATCCCGGCGAGTGAAGATAAGACAGCGACTTTTATGGATAAATTGAAGGGGGCACTTCGGTTGGGAAATGAGTTTAAATCCAAAACTGAAATCGCCTTTGAGACTGATTCCGGACCAAAGCGTATCGAGACCACTGTGTGGTCGCTAACCGATAGATATATTCAGATTAAAAGTGGCGTTTTAATACCACTGAAATCTATTATAGCAATTGACTATTAAATAGACAAACGAAAGGCTCCTCATTTAGTTAAGGAGCCTTTCGCTTTTTAAGAATAGATGCTGATGAAAAGCGCTTCAAAATCCTGTCCCTTCATGAAGAGAACTTTATGCTGAAAGAAATTTCTAGTATGTTTCGCCTGTTAATTCTTTTAGGCGTATTTCGGATACCTTCGCGTCATATTGTGCAGTATAGCTCCGAGTCATTACATTGATGTAGTTTAGCTGCGCTGTTCTTACTTCCAAGGTTGTGATGGTACCGATACGGAATTTATCCATGGTGATATTTAAATTTTCTTTTGCCAGCTCCTCATTTTTCCGTTCTACATGAGCCAGTTCCATATTGGTGATGTAGGTTTGGAACAGCGTTCTGACCTGTGCCTGAATATCTTGTTTCTGTTGCTGTATCTGTAGCTCAGAACCCTTAATCTGAAATTTGGCAATCCGTTCGTTTCTATTTTGCAGAAATCCATTGAAAATATTAAGGGAAGCCGATACACCGTAGGTAAGACCTCTATTTTTGTTTTCTGTCGAGAAACCGAGGGAGGAGTGGGATTCGTTCCAGTTGTAACCACTGTTTAATCCAATTTTGGGATAACGTTCGGCCTTAACTGCTTTTAAGTTGAGTTCGGCCACCCGATTGTTGATGATGGCAAGCTGAATTTGTGGATTTTGGCGATCGGCAATTTCGATCAGATTACCAAGTTTAAGATCCGTATCAAGTTTCATCTCATCTTCAACCTGAAAATCCAGGCTCAAGTCGCGTGTCATCAGCTGATTGAGGTAAGTCTTGGTATTTTTGAAGCTTTCCTGCTGTCTGAGTAAGTTTGTCTGATCGGTATTTAAATCGACTTTCGCATTCAGGAGATCCAGCTTGGAGCCTTTTCCGATCTCCAGGCGATTTTCGGCCAGCGTGACGCGGTATCTCGATAGGGCGATGGTGGTATCCAGCGCATTTATCAGGCGCTTTTGCTGCACCAGATTGTAGTAGGTTGCCATGACTTCGCTGAGCTGGGTGATCACTTGATATTTAATCTCCGCTTCCCCTTGGCGTTGTATTTCTTTGAAGCGATCGCGACGGGCAAACATACCCAATCCATCGAATATCGTCCAGTTTAGGTTGACCCCGTAAGACATGTTGTCGTTTTTTGCATTGGAGATCTGCTGTATTTGACCATCTGCTCTGACCTGTCTGGAATTCTGGATGGAGTTGCTTCTATTGAACGTTCCAGTTACTGCTGGGAGCATACCCGCGCTTCCTAAACTGGTATTCTCCACATCAATGTTATTGTCATTTCTAGCCAGGAGAATGTTGAAGTTATTGCTCAGCGTAGTTTTCAGTGCATCTTCCAAAGTCAGTACTTCTTGCGCACGTGTTTGAAACATGATGGAGTAAAGTAATACTAGTAGGATGAAATTTCTCTTCATGTCTTTATTATTCGTAGCTTTTAATGTTATCAAATTCAGGTCTATGCTTTTTTTGTCTTGACCACATGTAATAGATCGCCGGGATAATGAACAAGGTTAAGATAAGGGAGAATATTGTACCACCAACGATCACAACTCCCATACCAATTCTGCTCGTTGAGGCAGCTCCAAGTGACATGGCAATCGGTAATGCGCCCAAGGCAATGGCCAAACTTGTCATTAAGATCGGTCTGAGGCGTGATTCGGCAGAGTGCATGATTGCCTCAAATTTTTCCATGCCTTCTTCACGCATTTGATTGGCAAACTCAACAATCAGGATACCATTTTTGGTCACTAGACCGATAAGCATAATTGTTCCAATTTGACTGAATATATTCCAGGTTTGATCAAATAGCCATAGACTTATTAGTGCACCGGCAACGGCCATAGGCACCGTAAGGATAATGATAAATGGGTCGAGGAAGCTTTCAAATTGGGCCGCCAAGATCAGGTAAATAAGCAATAAAGCAAGGCCAAAAGCAAATAAGGTATTGGAGCTACTTTCAACGAAGTCACGTGATTCACCACTAAGGTCGGTGGTGAAGCTCTGGTCGAGTACCTTTTCTTTTATGCGATCCATTGCTGCAATTCCGTCGCTCATGCTCATGCCTGGTGCCAAGCCAGCTGAAACTGTAGCCGACATATACCGGTTATTGTGGTAGAGTTGGGGGGGACTGCTTTCTTCCCTGACGCTTACGACGTTATCTAACTGGATAAGCTGTCCGAGGTTATTACGCACGTAAATTGAAGCGAGGTCTGTCGGTGTAGCTCTACGGTCATTTTCAACTTGGCCTATGACCTGATATTGTTTGCCATCACGCATAAAATAGGCGAAACGTTGGCCGCTTAACAACAATTGGAGTGACTGTGAAACGTCAAGTACCGAAACACCCAGACTAAGTGCTTTCAGACGATCAATTTCGACATGCAGCTCGGGCTTGTTGAACTTCAGGTTGATATCCGTTGTCGAGAATGCTGGATCGCTGTTGACCTCATTCATAAATTCGGGAATCTTTTCCTGAAGTTTTTCAAAATTCTGTGCCTGGATAATGTACTGAACTGGTAGTCCACCTCTTCGATTCATGGATATCGTTGGCGTTTGCGAAACATTTACGCGTACGGCATCGTATTGTTTTGTCCATTTAGTGAGCTCTTTGGCAATATCATCCTGTGATTTTTTGCGCTCACCAGGATCAACCAAAGTCATCCGTATACGTCCGGAGTTGACTGAGCTCGCGCCGAAACCCGGAGAGGTAATGTTTAAACTGATTTTATTTTCGGGAATGGAGTCGTAGACCAATTTGTCCAATTCCTGCATGTAGCGATCCATGTATTCATAGGTGGCACCTTCAGGACCTGTTACATTGACGGAGATGTTACTTCTGTCATCATAAGGCGCTGTTTCCTTTTTAATGGAGGAGAAAAGGATACCAATAATGATAAAACATAGGATCAGAATTGGAAAGCTGATCCATTTGAATTTCATGAATTTTTCCAGTGCCTTGGCATAACCTTTATTCATTTTGACAAACATGGGTTCTGTCCAATCGTAAAACTTCGTCTTTTTGTGACCACCACCTTTGATCAGATAGGCATTGAGCATCGGTGTAAGGGTGAGGGAAACAAATGCCGAAACCAATACGGCCGAGGCGATGACGACACCAAATTCTCGGAACAGCCTTCCCACAAAGCCCTGAAGAAATATCACCGGTAAAAATACCGCTGCAAGTGTAATTGAAATGGAAATAACAGCGAAGAATATTTCCTTAGACCCTTTTAGCGCGGCTTCAATTGGAGACATTCCTTCTTCAACTTTCTTGAAGATATTTTCGGTAACAACGATACCGTCGTCGACGACAAGCCCCGTCGCAAGTACAATAGCGAGTAGCGTCAGTACATTGATGGAAAAACCAAAAATATACATAATAAAGAATGTCGCAATCAAGGATACCGGAATATCCAATAACGGACGTAACGCTATGCCCCAGTCGCGAAAGAAAAAATAAATAATCAGGGTGACCAGTATGATCGAAATCAGGAGTGTCTCGGCGACTTCTTCAACTGATTTTTTGATGAATGTCGTATTATCAGAAGCGATGTTGAGTATAATATCCTGCGGCAGATCTTCTTTGATCTGATCGAGCATTTTATAAAAATTGTTGGCAATATCGAGATAATTTGTTCCCGGTTGCGGAATAATGGCAATACCGACCAGCTGTTTACCATTACTCACCATTTTTGTTTCGAGATTCTCAGCGTCTATTTCGGCCCGACCAATATCGGTAAACTTGACGATACGGCTGCTGTCGGCTTTTAGAATGATGTTGTTGAATTGCTCGGGGGTAGAGAGGTTGCCGACGGTTTTTACGGTGAGTTCGGTTGTGTTTCCGACAATTTTCCCCGAAGGTAATTCAACATTCTGGCTATTTAATGCCGTACGAATATCCGAAGCAGTGATACCATAGGCAGCCATACGGTCGGGGTTGAGCCATAGCCGCATGGCGTAACGTTTTTGGCCATAGATCTGTGTGCTGCTGACGCCGGGTATGGTTTGTAACCTTTCAGAAATCACATTTTCGGCATAGTCGCTCAGCGAAAGTTTGTCGCGTGTCTCACTTTGCAATGTCAACGTAATAATGGGATCGGAGTCCGCATCGGCTTTGGATACCACCGGTGGAGCATCAATATCCTGGGGTAGGCTTCGGACGGCTTGCGATACTTTATCCCGGACATCATTTGCGGCTTCCTCCAGGTTCTTTTTTAAATCAAACTCGATGGTAATATTGCTGGATCCCTGGTTACTTGAAGAAGAGATGTTACGAATACCATCGATCGAGTTTATAGCCTTTTCTAGTGGCTCGGTAATCTGAGATTCAATGATATCAGGATTGGCACCGGCATAATTTGTTCTGACAGAAACAATAGCGGGGTCAATAGAGGGGTATTCGCGTACACCCAGAAAACTAAAACCAATATAGCCAAACAAGATGATGGTAATATTGACGACAATAGTTAAAACAGGGCGTTTAATAAAAACTGCAGATAAATTCATGTACAACTAGTTAGCTAATGATACCTTAACTTTTACTCCATCTTTTAAAGACAGAACGCCCGTGGTTAAAACGGTGTCACCGGCACTGATTCCAGATAGGATGACGATGTCTTTGTCGGTACGTGCACCTGTTTCGACCTTCACTTCCTTGGCGAGGCCATGCTGTAGTACGAAAACCTTTTTACCGTCCTGTACGGGAACAATAGCTTCTGTAGGAATGGATATCGCATCGTTTTCCACTTCGATCGGCACGATAACATTGACAAAAGATCCGACTTTCAATTTACCCTGATCGTTTGCTGCTCTGGCGCGGACGGTGAGGGTTCTGGTGTTAAGTGATACTTGCGGTTCGATAGCGTAAACGTTCGCTTTAATGACGGTTGGCTCATTGGCTACACTGAACTCAATGGGCATATTTATCTTAACAATATTGCTGTATTTTTCGGGTACTGCAAAAGTAACTTTGACAAGATTGTCCTTCACTAAATTTGTAATCAGGGTGCTGGATGAGACAATGGCACCTACGGAAATATTCCGAAGTCCAATCATACCGCTAAAAGGAGCACGGATGGTTGTTTTGGATATCTGCGCCTGAATCAACTGGATCTGTGCTAAGGAAGTTTTTAAAGCTGCACTGGCAATATCAAACTCTTCCTGACTGATTGCTCCTTTCTGCAACAGCAGTTTGGCCCGGCGTTCATTTTCGGCATTCAGCTGATTTGTTGTTTGCGCTTGTCTTAATTGTGCCTGAAGTTCAATATCATCGATCTTGATCAAGGGCTCGCCCTTTTTGATGCGCTGTCCTTCGGAGAAATAGATTTTGGTGATTCGACCACTTACTTCACTTCTGATTTCAACCTGCTCTTCTGCGTCAATGCTTCCCGAGAGATTAATGGATCTATCGGCGACGGAAGATTTGGCAATGATAGCCTGTGCCGGGACGGGCATATCTTTTTTTCCATTAGGCTTATCAGCTTCTTTTTTGTCTTTTTTAGCAGTTATCAGAAAGTATCCACCTCCAAATACAGCACAAGCCAAAAGGAGGTAAATGATCGATTTTTTATTCATACGATATAGTCTCTTATGTACTTTTTACATTTAACGGGTAAATATAGGTTTAATATTATGCTGATATCAGTTGTCAAAAGGATTTTACAATACATGAAAACTTTACCAATGGACAGCGAAATGGGCGAGCGCGAATGGTTGGAAATAAAAAAAGCTAGAAATAACTTTCTAGCTTCCTGTTTACTATTTCTTTGATTTTGCTTTTGGTTGGACTTCTTTTGGAGCCTCTTGTTTTACTTCCGCCTTGATTGCAGTTTTCGATACATGTGGTCTTCTTTTTCCAAAAGAACCATTCGATATTTTTCCTCTTCTGGTCTTGATGTCACCTTTTCCCATAGTGTGAAATATTTTGGTTTTAACAAATTTTATTAATTACCTAAATATACCACATTCTTTTTGGATATTCAATTTGTTCATTTTTAAATGATTGGAAAAATACGTTTTTGAGTAACTATATTGAAATTTTGGGCGATGGTGTCGAAAAACAAATTGTTGGCAGGCTTGTTTTCCGCGACTAAATAGGGAATTTCCAATATTTTATTTTTTAACTTGATACGGTAGTAGCCGTATAATAAACCTTTGGTCGTTTGAATAGATTCGATTTTCTGAACGGCTTCTATGTCCTTAAACATGTTAAAAGCATAGTTTTCTCCTTTGAGCTGTTCAATAAAAACTTCATTGGTTTTGGCATTGTACCAGATTTGCTGGCTTTTGAGCTTGCTAAAGTGGTTGTTGAACAGAAAAAGATAACCTAGCAGGAAAAAGGCTATCGGAAGCAGGAACAGGACAATTTTTATCTTCATGAACAGCAGGACGGTGATCAAAATGAGGACAACACCCGTCACGGCATTGGAGACGCTCTTCTTTAGATTTGCCTGGATGACCGGAGATGAAGCTTCAATCAACTGAAAACCTGATTTTAAATTTCTGGACATATCCTCGGTAAACCCAAATAGACTGAATTTTTTGCGTATCATCAGATAAGCAATAAGAATAATAAGTCCAATGATCAAAAACCGCATATTTTTTTAGTATTGTTCGTCTTCGTTCGGGTACTGGACCGCTTTTACTTCGGCCACATAATGAGCTACTGCAGTTGTGATCTGTTCGTGCAAATTAGCGAAATGACGCATAAATTTTGGTTTGAAATCAGCATTCATACCTAGCATATCGTTAATTACAAGAACTTGTCCATCGCAATCCGGTCCAGCCCCAATACCAACTGTTGGAATCACCAGTTTTTCGGTAACTGTTTTGGCTAATTTTGCAGGTATCTTTTCCAAAACAATGGCGAAGCAGCCCGCCTCTTGTAAAGCGAGTGCATCTTCTATTAATTTTGCGGCTTCCTGTTCTTCTTTTGCCCGCACACCAAAATTTCCAAATTTATTGATGGATTGGGGAGTCAAGCCCAGGTGTCCACATACGGGGATGCCTCCGGCAATGATTTTTTTGATATTTTCGATGATTTCTAAACCACCTTCCAGTTTCAGTGCGTGCGCACCTGATTCTTTCATCATGCGTACGGCGGCATTGTAAGCCTCATTGGCGGAACCCTGATAGGATCCAAATGGCAAATCTGCCAACACCATGGCGCGTTGGGTACCTCTAGCGACGGCAGCGGCATGGTAGATCATATTATCTAGGGTGATAGGCAAGGTAGTTTCGTAGCCAGCGAATACGTTAGCAGCAGAATCTCCAATTAAAATAACGTCAACACCAGCTTGATCGACCATTTTGGCCATGGAGTAATCATAGCTTGTAAGCATAGAAATCTTTTCCTGACGTTCTTTCATGGCTTGCAGCATTGCTGTGCTTACTCGTTTCATTTCTTTGTTTACAGACATCTTAACTTATATTGTGTGTTCAAAAGTAAGCTTTTTATCATACATTGAGCAATATTCTGCCTTGTGTTTTGTATTTTTGCAGAATGATACAAAATGAGACTCGTCTATTTAAATTCCCCAAATTTTCAGAATTAATCATCCATGAGGATGAAAATTTGATCGTTATCAATAAACCACCGTTTGTCGCTTCGTTAGATGAACGTGAGGGAGGGGAGGTCAATATTCTTCGTTTGGCGAAGAAATATCATCCTGATGCACAGGTGTGCCACCGCCTGGATAAAGAGACCTCGGGTATTTTACTAATTGCAAAAAATCCAGAAACATACCGTACAATCTCCATAGCATTTGAAAAAAGAAAAGTGAATAAGATTTATCATGCGGTCATAGGAGGTACACATACTTTTCAGGACTTGCTTGTCGATTTACCTATCTTGAATCAGGGCAATAAAAACGTATCTATTGACCGTGCAAACGGTAAACCGGCCGAGACCATCTTCAATTCGATCAAATACTATAAGAATTATACTTTGGTGGAATGTAAACCTATTACAGGACGTATGCACCAAATCCGTATTCACCTCGCCACACAACATGCCGCTATCGTGGGGGATGACATGTATCGCGGTAAACCTGTGTATTTGTCCCAAATTAAGAAAAGGGGATATACATTGTCCAAAGATGAAGAGGAGCAGCCTATTATGAAGCGTTTTGCACTCCATTCAAAACAGGTTGAATTTGAGTTGAATGGAGTTAAGATGGCTTTTGAGGCACCTTATCCAAAGGATTTTGCGACCTTATTGAAGCTGTTGGATAAGTTCGATTCTTAATCCCGGGATTGCCTAATGAGTCCAAAGACAAGAAACATCATCGGAAACGGTGTATTTGTACTGCTCATCGGTTTGTTGATCTGGCCAACAAGTAGAAGTTATTTTCAGCAATTTTTAATGAAATTGGGTTTTTTCAACCCTAAACTGGAGCTTGTTTCAGCTACTAAAGAATCCGACAGGCGGGCTCCAGAGGCTTCATTCAATCATGTCTCCTTTGTCAATTCGCGGGGAGAAACAATCAAGGTGGCGGATCTGAAGGGAAAAGTGGTCTTTATTAACTTTTGGGCAACCTGGTGTGCTCCCTGTCGTGCCGAAATGCCTTCGATCAATGTACTCTATGAGCGGTATAAAGATGACCCAAATATGGTGTTTTTAATTGTGGAGATTGAAGGCGACAGGGCTAAGGCTGAGACTTTCATGAAAGAACAGCAGTTGACCCTGCCAATTAGTTTTCCAAATAGCGATATTCCAAAAGAATGGCTCTCGGGACCGATTCCATCAACGGTGATATTGGACAAAGCGGGTAAGATCGCGACACGGCATGAAGGTATGGCGGATTATTCAAGTCCGGATGTAGGCAAATTTATGCAAGATTTAATCAATAAATAATTTTTAAGATCTCTAAATATAGTATGACAAGAGCAGAACTTATTCATCAAATAAAAGCGAAACGCTCATTTCTATGTGTCGGACTCGATACAGACCTCACCAAAATCCCGGAGCATCTTTTAGATGATGAGGATCCGATCTATAGCTTTAATAAGGCTATCATAGATGCAACAGCTGATTTATGTGTTGCCTATAAGCCTAATATTGCGTTTTATGAATGTTATGGCATGAAAGGCTGGCAGTCGCTTCAAAGAACCTGGGCAGCTTTACCGAAGGATTGTTTCAGTATTGCTGATGCAAAAAGGGGCGATATCGGTAATACGTCGGGACGTTATGCGATGGCATTTTTTGATGAAAAGACGTCTGGTCTTGGATTTGATAGTATTACTATCGCACCTTATATGGGGAAGGATTCGGTGACACCATTTTTGGATTTTAACGATAAATGGGCTATCGTACTTGCGTTAACATCGAATGAAGGTAGCCTGGACTTTCAAAATTTTGAAAACAAAGAAGGATTGCAATTGTTCGAACAGGTGATCGATAAAGTCAATACTTGGGGTACACCTGACAATTTGATGTATGTGGTCGGAGCAACACGTGGGGAGGGCTTTATTAAAATTAGAGAACATGCACCAGAACATTTTTTATTGGTTCCAGGCGTGGGGGCACAAGGCGGCTCGCTTGAAGATGTTTGTAAATTTGGTATGAACAAAGATTGCGGGCTTTTAGTAAACAGCACAAGGGGAATTATCTATGCCTCAAACGGACGTGATTTCGCTGAAAGGGCACGGGAGGAAGCGCTGATTCTACAGAAAGAAATGGAAGTAGAACTGTTAAAAGCAGGCATTATTTCCTGATTTGACATTTAATAATTCATTCGTAATACTTACCTTTGCAGCATGCCAGAAAAAATTATAATTCTAGACTTCGGGTCTCAATACACACAGTTAATCGCTAGACGTGTCAGAGAACTAAATGTGTATTGTGAGATACACCCGTTCAATAAATTGCCAGATTTTGACGATACCGTAAAAGGTGTTATCTTTTCGGGAAGTCCTTATTCTGTTAGACAAGAAGATGCACCGCAAATTGATTTTGTCGCTATTCAGGATCGTTTCCCACTTTTAGGAGTTTGTTACGGAGCGCAATACATTGCTCAAAAATCAGGAGGTGAAGTGTTGCCATCTGAAATTCGTGAATATGGTCGTGCAAATCTGCAGTTTGTCAATAGCGAGAATGAATTATTGGCAGGAGTACCCATTCAATCGCAGGTATGGATGTCACATGGAGACACCATCAAAGAAGTTCCTGCAAATTTTGATATTATTGCAAGTACGGATAAAGTGCGCGTTGCAGCTTATCAAGTAAAAGGCACCCGTACCTATGGTATACAATTCCATCCGGAAGTAACACACAGTACAGATGGTGCTATCTTATTAAAAAACTTCGTTGTAAACATTTGTGGTTGTGCACAGGATTGGACACCAGACGCATTTGTTGAAACAACAGTATCCGCTTTGAAAGAACAATTGGGTGACGATCACGTTATCATGGCTTTGTCAGGGGGCGTAGATTCGACAGTAGCAGCGGTATTGTTGCACCAAGCAATTGGAAAAAATTTACATTGTATTTTCGTAGATCATGGTCTGCTTCGTAAAGATGAATACGAGCAGGTATTGGATTCTTACAAAAATATGGGGTTAAATATTAAAGGAATAAATGCCAAGGATTTATTTTATGGTAGATTAGCTGGAATCTCTGAACCAGAAGAGAAACGCAAAATCATTGGTAATTCATTTATTGATGTTTTTGATGAAGCTGCAAAAGAAATCCAAAAGGAATTACCTGAAGGAATTGAAGCGAAATGGTTGGGACAAGGAACAATTTACCCAGATATTATCGAGTCGGTTTCAGTGAAAGGACCTTCAGCAACAATCAAATCGCACCATAACGTTGGTGGTTTGCCGGATTTCATGAAATTGAAAGTTGTAGAACCACTTAAGACGTTGTTTAAAGATGAAGTAAGAAGAGTAGGAAAAGCATTAGAAGTGGATCAGGCAATTCTAGGCAGACATCCCTTCCCTGGACCAGGTTTGGCAATTCGTATTTTAGGTGATATTACGCCTGAGCGTGTACGTATTGTACAAGAGGCTGATGCGATCTTTATCAATAACCTGAAGGAAGCTGGCTGGTACGATAAAGTATGGCAAGCTGGTACAATTTTCTTGCCAGTGCGTTCCGTAGGCGTAATGGGTGACGAGCGTACTTACGAACATGTTGTTAGCTTACGTGCAGTTGGTTCTCTTGATGGAATGACTGCGGATTGGATACATTTACCATATGACCTGTTGGCAAAAATTTCAAATGAAATTATCAACCATGTGAAAGGAATAAACAGAGTTGTATATGATATCAGTTCAAAACCGCCCGCTACAATTGAGTGGGAATAAAATATGGGTTGCGGCACTTGTGGCGTTATGCCTTGCGAGTTGTACAACCAAAAGAAGCACAGTATTGCGTTCGCCTTCCTCCGGTCAAGGCGAACAGCAAACTGCTGTGACTAAACCAGCTGTTGACAAAGAAAAGACCATTGTCAAAGTGGGCGATGTGCAAAATGTCAATGGGCACGCCGTGAAAAATAATCGAATAGCCCTACTACTTCCGTTCGAGTTAAGTGGTATTGCAGGGACGATTACGAAAGAAGATGTGGAGCGTTCTTCCTTGGCACTTGATTTTTATCAGGGGTTTCAGTTGGGTCTTGACAAAATTGCCAAAGAGGGTGCTTTATTTGATTTACAAGTAATTGATTCTCGAGACAATGTTGCGTATAATGCGACTTTAGGGACTTCGGTCAATGTCAAAGATGCCGTACTTGTGGTCGGCCCAGTGTATCCACGTGAGATAAAAAGCTTTGGGCAAACATTTGCAAATAAGAATGTGCTGCAGGTTTCCCCTTTGGCGGCCACTATGGCTTCTGAATTTAGCTTACCTAATTTGGTTTCCATCACACCCTCTATTCGAACACATTCCGAAACATTGGCGAAATATGTTGCTGATCAATACTATACCGGTGATCAAATATTAGTATACGATGCCGGTGACGATGAAAGCAAACAGTTCCTAGTCAATTTTGTTAGCGAAATTTCAAAAGCCAATGCACAGGCAAAAGTGAAAACGGTTTATAATCTTGCGGAACTGGATAATAGTCTTGTCTTGACCGGTTCAAATCATATTGTAAGTGGTACAGCCAATAAGAATCTTGTGAAAGCTTTATTGGATAAGATGGACGAACGCTTTTTGAATCCCGGTAATCAATTTAAGTTGTATGGACATCCGAATATGGCTAAGCTTTCGTTTGAGAATTTCGAAAATATGGATTTTTATGGACTTACTGTTACGTCTTCCAACTTGGTGAATGAGAGCGATAGTGATACCCGTAAATTTATTGGAAATTATAAATCGGCTTATAAAGTGGACCCATCTGAGTTTTCCTATAAAGGATATGATGCGGCGTTGTATTTCGGTCGATTGATCCACAAATATGGCGTAGATTATGTTAGCCGGATGACGCAGGATAAGTTTTCGGGATTGAATAGCGATTATAAATTTGAATTTTATCCAAAATGGGGCTATGCCAATAGAGCTTTGGGTATGATGGTTTATCACAACAAAAAATTTGAAAGAAAATAATCTTTGAATGGCTGAATTCAGTGAAAGACGTGTTCATCAGCAAATACGTAATTTTGAGCGGGCAATGGATGGTTTTGAAGCGGATCAACCCTTTTCGCGTTATTTGACTACTTTTTTTAAGCTGAATAAGCAAATGGGATCATCCGATCGCAAGGCTACTTCCCGTTTATGTTATAATTATTTTCGTCTGGGAACGGCAGCTTCACAGCTGTCACAACAGCGTAGATTGGTACTTGCAGAATTTCTATGTGAACAAGAAAGCCCTTTGGTAGCTCTTCTTGAGCCTTCGTATAGCGATAAGATCCAGCAACCACTGAAAGACAAAATTGCATTTCTGGAGTCAGAAGGTGTTTTTAAGCGGGAAGACCTCTTTCCATTTGCGGATCATATTTCTGATGAGATCGACATGGTACAATTTTTAGAGAGCCAGTTGATACAGCCTTATTTATATATTCGGGTGAAACGCGGAAAGACAAAAGTCGTGTGTGCTATTTTGGATAACAATCAGATTCCTTATTCCATGATTGGCGATCAGACTATTGCCTTGAATAATGGAACATCCTTGCAGCGATTTGATACGCTGGATGGAATGATAGAAGTGCAGGATCTTTCTTCACAGCGCACGTTGGATTATATGGATCCAGCTGACAAGGAATCCTGGTGGGATGCGTGCGCAGCTTCAGGTGGAAAATCTCTCTTATTGATGGACGCTTGTCCGACTGTCAATCTTTTGGTATCCGATGTTCGTATGAGTATTCTCCGAAATCTCGATGAACGTTTTGACCGTGCTGGAATTAAGCATTACCGAAAAAAAATACTCGATCTTACTAAGGATACCTTTGCGCTTCTTGGGAGCGAAAGATTTGATGGGGTGTTATTGGATGCGCCTTGTACAGGATCGGGGACTTGGGGGCGTACACCAGAAATGATTAGACAGTTTCGGGCTGCTAAGATTGGCGAATTCAATGCACTACAAAAAAATATTGCAAGTAATGTAGTAGGACATGTTAAAGTGGGCAAGCCTTTGATTTATATAACCTGCTCCATTTTTAAAGCGGAAAATGAAGATGTTGTCAATTACATTGTGGATAATTTTGGTTTTGAAATCGAACGCATGGACTATTTGAAAGGTTATGAAGAGAAAGCGGATAGTATGTTTGTGGCGCGATTGATTAAAAGGTAATTTTCAGAAGCAATAAAAGCAAAAGGCTATTTTTTCATTGGAAAAAATAGCCTTTTATATTTAGGGATCAATTAATATCAGTCACATTTACTGGGAATAACGAGCACAGGGCAAGTTGATTTGCGAATGACTGACTCGGATACGGAACCAGAAATGAAATGGTCAAAGCCAGTCCGTCCATTGGTCCCCATAATAATAAGATCGGCGGACCACTCATGGGATGCCGCCAGAATTTCTTCTTTAATGGATCCAATTCGATTAAAAAGATAAACTTCGCCTGCACCTGTAAACTCGCGGCTTATTTTCTCAAGGTATTTTTGTGCATTATCCTGTTCCATTTCCGATACTTCCGGAACAATGATAGGTTGCTGACCTAATAGTGGATCCGCGCCAAAGTTGGCCGGAGAAGTAGGGGGAACAACAGTGACAAGCGCTATAGAGGCTCCAAATACTGCGGCCATTTCTTTGGCATATAGTATCGCCTTCTCTGAGCATGGTTCGTCGTCGACAGCGACGAGTATCCTTTTGAATTTTGAGTTTGTATTGTCCATTTCTACTATAATTAATTTATCTTCGTCATATAATATATAATCACATTTTTGACGATTTTGTTTTGTTTAGCACATGAAATATGGTATTTGTACACTAGCTCTCGTTCCGTTACGTTCAGAACAGGCACACCGCAGTGAAATGGTTTCTCAGGTATTGTTTGGGGAACTTTTTGAGATCCTTGATGAACAGGCCGATTGGACATCAATACGTCTATTGAAAACCGACTATTTGGGTTGGATTCAAAACGGACAGTTTAAGGAACTAAACGACTTGGATAGGCAACATTATCTGAGTGGAAAACCTACTATCGTTGGACGGGAGGGGGGAGTTCTTTTTACCGATACGACACAATTTCAGCTCTGTCATGGTACCAAGCTTTATCTAAATACAGAGAATACCGTCAATTTATCGCCATTGACATTAACCTATCAAGGCAGTATCAATACCTTTACCAGAGAGCAATTTGAAACCGAGGTGGTGCGATTGGCCTTAAGCTATCAGGACGTTCCTTATCTATGGGGTGGACGTTCACAATGGGGAATTGATTGCTCCGGTTTCTCCCAATTGATTTATAGTTGCTTTGACCTTCCCTTACCTCGCGACGCTTACCAGCAGGCGGAGATGGGGCAGACAGTGGATTTTGTTTCGGAAATACGGGTAGGGGATTTGGCTTTTTTCGATAACGCCGAAGGAAGGATTACCCATGTAGGGATTATGCTGGATCGCGATACGATTATCCACGCTTCAGCGAAAGTGCGTGTCGATCGGATGGATACGGAAGGTATTTTTAATGCTGAACAGAACCGTTACACACACAAACTCCGGATTGTTAAACGGTA
Source organism: Sphingobacterium multivorum (assembly GCF_039511225.1). Taxonomy (NCBI): domain Bacteria; kingdom Pseudomonadati; phylum Bacteroidota; class Sphingobacteriia; order Sphingobacteriales; family Sphingobacteriaceae; genus Sphingobacterium; species Sphingobacterium multivorum. Next base: position 3,340,113 of record NZ_CP154261.1, on the reverse strand, counting down.
TTATTGATAACAATTGACAGAAAAAAAAAGGCTATAAGTAATTATAGCCTTTCCTATTGTTAAATTCCGTACTGACTAGAAATGGAATTGTACACCTAAAGTTGGCGCTAATGAATTTGCGTCTAAACCAAATGTATTTGTTGCTCTATCAGCTGTTTTGTTATTGTTATAATTATAGTATAAACCTCTAACTTTTAATTCGATACCGACTTTGCTTGTTGGGAAATATGCCAAACCTGGAGCCAATTCGACACCGTAGTTCTCAAATTTTGATTCTGCTTTTACGTTATTGGTTTCAACGGTAGTTTTTCCCCAAGACATTGGTACGGATAGTTGTGCAAAAAATCTTAATGGACCATTAGCAGAGTATTTTCTAACGAATGGAGAAACTTGGAACGCGTCTCTTTTTGTGCTTAAGTCCATAACACTTTCATCTTTACTCCAGTTGTAACCGATACCTGTACCAATTGCCAAGTTGTCGCTTACAAAGTAACCAACTGTTGGGTTGATTGAGAATGAGTTATTTTTGAAGTCTGTGTCTTTAACTTTAGAAGTTTGGAAGCCAACTTGACCACCAACCATAATTTTTCCTTGTTCAGTTTGAGCTTGTGCTGCTATTGTTAAACCTGCAATGGCAGTCAATGTTAGTAAAACTTTTTTCATGTCTTTTTTATTTAAAATAGTTTGTTCTAATAAGCCAGTAAATACTTCCTGACTTTTTAAATTTGTTAGTCAAATATCGAAATCTTATTTTAATTTTTTGTCACTAGATTGTCTAGATGTTTTGCCATTATGGTAATTGATAGTGGTTCAATGAATTAAAATTTAGTGTATTTTTATTTTTATCGTTTCTATTTAACGATAATGATATTGTCCTGACTTTTTGTTTTTAATTGTCAATTTCAAGTAAGAAGATAAAAAAAAGCCATTTGTCAACAGCGGACAAATGGCTTTTTTTTGTATTTGAAAGACCGATTTTAATCGAAATATTCTTTGATTCGCTCGAAGAATGATTTTTCACTTTTACCTGGTTGAGGTTTAAAGTTTGGTGATTCTTTCAGTTTGTTCAATAATTCTTTTTCTTCGTTAGACACAGCTTTTGGTGTCCAGATATTAACGTATACAAGTTGGTCCCCTTTGTGATAAGAGTTGACTTCGGGAATACCTTTTCCTTTTAACCGTAAAATTTTACCGCCTTGTGTACCGGGCTCAATTTTGATCTTCGCTTTTCCATCTATTGTAGGAACTTCCACGCTAGTACCTAAGGTCGCATCTACGAAATTAATGTATAGATCATAGATTACATTTAGTCCGTCGCGTTTTAGACTTTCGTGTGGTACTTCTTCGATCAGGATAATTAAATCTCCTGGGACGCCGCCACGCGGAGCAGCATTTCCTTTTCCACTCATGGAAAGTTGCATGCCTTCACTTACACCCGCAGGAATATTGATCGCAATTGTTTCCTCACCGCGTTCGAGTCCTTCACCTCTACAAGTTGTACATTTTGCTGTGATTTCAACACCTTCACCATTACACGTAGGGCAAGTGCTTGTTGTTTGCATTTGTCCTAAGATGGTATTTGTTACTCTTCGAACTGATCCTGATCCGCCACAGGTTTTACAGGTATGGAACGAAGATTTATCTTTAGCACCAGATCCGTCACAAGAATGACAGACCACTTGTTTGTTGACCTTTACCTTTTTCTCGACGCCTTTGGCAATTTCTTCGAGTGTTAATTTAACTTTTATGCGTAAGTTGCTTCCACGAGCTACCCGACGGCCGCCACGTTGGCCACCGCCACCGCCAAAGAAACTTTCAAATGGATGTCCTCCACCAAAGATATCACCAAATTGGCTGAATATGTCTTCCATATTCATACCGCCGCCACCGCCAAAACCACCACTCGCTGAATTACCGGCATGGCCAAATTGGTCATAACGTTGACGTTTTTGTGGATTGCTCAAGATATCGTATGCCTCAGCAGCTTCCTTAAACTGTTCTTCAGCTTCATGATCACCAGGATTTTTATCCGGATGGTATTTTATCGCTAATTTGCGATATGCTGATTTAATCTCCTTCTCGTCCGCTGATCGCGAGACACCAAGTATATCGTAATAATCTCTTTTTGACATCGTCTTAATATTATTGACCTATAACTACCTTTGCGTGACGGATCACTTTGTCACCTAAGTAGTACCCCTTTTCGATCACGTCCACTACTTTATTCTTTAATTCTGCTGTGGGTGCAGGAATTGCTGTGATAGCTTCTTGTAATTCAGGATCGAAGGCTTGGCCTGTAGCTTCCATTTCCTTTAACCCCAATTGTGACAATGTTTGTCTGAATTTGTTGTTAACAATATCCATTCCTGTTTTTACAGATTCAACATCTGTCGCTGTTTCCATGGCTGTTAACGCTCTGTCAAAATCATCTAGTGTAGGTAATAGCTTACTGATGACATCTTTTCCTGCTGATTGAATCAATTCAACACGTTCTTTGCTTGTACGTTTTCTATAATTGTCAAATTCAGCAGAAAGACGAATGTATTTATCCTTTGCCTCTGCCAATTCTGCAGCCAATTTCTCTTCAGTAGACAGTTCTTCTGCTATATTATCAGCAGGCTGTTCCTGTTCAGAAGAATTTGTTTCTACTGGATCTTGACCTTCATCGTAATAATTATCTTGCTCATTCATATCTTCAATGCTAAAATTAGATTCAAAAATTTACTCTATGCTTCGTTTGTCAAAGTTTTTGCCAAACAATAAAATTCCGACAGCTTGTCAGATTTTATTAAAAAAGCCTAACAATTTGTCGGAATCTCATTTTTATATGTCAGTTTTCTGTCTAGATGCTGACATTGTCCTGCAATACGCCATCGGCAGTTTTGATGATGCGGGATGGCATATTACGGATAATGGTATAATCGTGTGTTGCCATTAAAATAGCCGTTCCCGAATTGGCAATGTCACGCAATAATAAAACGATCTCTTCTGATGTCGCAGGATCTAAGTTACCGGTAGGCTCATCTGCCAAAATAATTTCGGGATTATTTAGTAAAGCGCGGGCAATTACAATACGCTGTTGCTCACCACCGGAAAGCTCATGTGGCATTTTCTTAAGTTTGGAACGAAGCCCAACTTTTTCCAATACATCCAATATCCGGCTATCGATCATTTTCTTATCTTTCCAGCCTGTTGCTTTCAGTGCAAATTCGAGGTTTTTCTCGATGCTTCTATCGGATAAAAGATGAAAGTCCTGGAATACAATACCCAATTTTCTACGCAGGTAAGGAACATCATTTTCGTGCAGCTTTTTAAGATCAAAGCCCGCAATCATACCTTCACCATTGCCGATGTATAAATCGCCGTAAATGATTTTTAGTAAACTACTTTTTCCACTGCCGGACTGGCCGATAAGATATATAAACTCTCCTTTGCCAATGTTTAAATTGACATTGGACAATACCAAATGTTTTTGTTGGAAGATATCAACGTTTTTTAATGTAATGACTTTATTTTCAATCATGGAAGCTAAAATTCTAATTTTTTAATTTGCCCAAAAGGCATTTCTCTAACCAGTTGCATGATATATTCTGCCTTTTCTCCCAATCCAATCTTATCAAGCGACTTATCTGGGCGGTCGACTCTAAAATATGCCAGCAAGGTGAAGGCATCATCTCTTAATTGAACATAATCAGGGATTTTGGCGACACCTTTTACTTTAATGATATACATGATTTCAAAGTTAGTATTTTTAATGCAATTTATTTACTATGAATTTAAAGGAAGCTTATTGGTTTGCGAATAAAAAATCCAATGTATTCACGCCGTCAGCAAAATCATCCAAAGCAGGGCATTGGCTTTCTCCAAAACGAAATACTGGCGAGGGCACACTTAAAGCTATTTCTGATACAACACATTGGATATTTTCTTGCGCTAATTGGAGTTTATTTTCAACTTCAGCCAGTGTTTCGTATGTTTCATAATAAACTACAGCAAGGGGAGAAGCTGTGCGCTCATCTTCCTTTAGCAATAAAAATCCATTATCAAAATGCTTGTCGCCGTTGATCAGATAGATGGATTTGTTGTAGTCGTAATTGTTATTATATTTAAAATGTTCGGTCACGTTGTTAAACGCAGCAATACCTTCGAAGAAGTGTGCTATCGGATAATCTTTTGGAATGAATAACTTTGATACAGAGCGACAGCCTAACCCAAAATAATCAAAGATGTCATGTCCCAGTGATTCAAGCTGGTCAGGAGATTCTTGGCCACCGATGATGGCAACACTATTTCTATTGCGACGAATAATATGTGGTTTGGTTCCAAAATAATAGTCAAAATAACGCGAGCTATTGTTGGAGCCTGTTGCAATAACCAGATCGAAATCTTTTAGTTTGTCAACAATTTCAAAGGCATCGGTAAAGGACGGTTCAATTTGTTTAAGGAGACGGAGCACATAGCTGGTCAATCCTGCGTCGTCCGATGAGACTTTGATTTTGGCTCTAAAGCCACTGATCAGTACCGATAGCATATCATGGAAGCCAACCAAGGGGATATTGCCGGCCAGAATTAATCCTACAATTTTCGTTGAATTTAGATCTGGATAAGGAGCCAACCAGTGATTCAGCTTTTCTATTGTCAAATTGGCAGCAATGGCTTGAATGGCACGTTCAACATTTTGAGGCGTATACCAGGGGTTTTTATGTTGGGCGAATTGAATGATTTGAATCAAATCATCAGGTCGCTCTTGCAGCCGCTCGCCTAATTTTACAAATGCATTTATTCGTTGTTGCTTTGTCAAAATATTAAAATTTTAAAAGATGAATACACAAATTTGTATTATATTTGTGCTGTTAACATTAATCAACGTGAATCAACTAGCCTTATTGTTCAATCAGACTTTGTTTCATATTGATAATGCAAAAATAGTTTATTTATCATAATTGTGAGGTTATAAATGGCGATTAAAATTACAGACGAATGCATTAACTGTGGTGCTTGCGAACCGGAATGCCCAAATAATGCAATATACGATGCTGGTGTAACTTGGAAATTCTCAGATGGGACGGCTTTGGATGGGGTTATTGATTTTGGCGATGGTGTTACACTAGATGCCAACGAGTCTCAAGAAGCGATCTCTAATGAAGTCTATTATATTGTTTCAGATAAATGTACAGAATGTGTAGGTTTCCACGATGAGCCTCAATGTGCAGCGGTTTGCCCTGTAGATTGTTGTGTGGATGACGAAGATGTACGTGAATCAAACGATGAGCTATTAGCGAAAAAAGCTTGGTTACACGCGGAATAAATTTAGTGTTCCGTTAAAATATAAGGCAGGATAAGAAATTTTCCTGCCTTTTTTGTGCCTTTTTTGTGCCTTTCTATTTTGGCGAAATCGATATTTTGTTGCGAATCTTGGCTATTTGGAATAATAATATTTGCAAAAGCATAGTATTTTTTTATTTTTGTTCTTTTGACCATTAAAATCTTTTAAATGTTAAAAACCAAAATAGGGTTGATAACCCTAATCACAGTTACATTAGCTTGTATCATTGCTGTATTATACGAATTTGATGTTGTAGGCTTTTCGCATGAATTTCTAATGGCTGTCCGTTGGATAGTTGCTACCGTTTTGGTTGTAAATGCGCTCTTTAAGAAAAATTTGACCACTTGGATTTTGACCTGTATGATTATGGGGATATTTGTCGGGTTGGATTTTCCAAATCTAGCGATTTCCCTGCAACCTTTGAGTAAAGGTTTTATCAAGTTAGTCAAGACGATTGTGGGACCGATTCTCTTTGCTACGCTTGTATATGGAATTGCAGGGCATTCTGATTTGAAACAGGTGGGACGTATGGCATGGAAATCGATGCTTTATTTCTTTTGTGCAACGACATGTGCTATTTTTATTGGTTTAGGTGCTATAAACCTGACTCGGGCAGGAGTGGGTGTTGATGTTGCACATATGCCACATGAAGAGCTCCCTGCGCCGAAGGAAAGTATGGATGAGCATATCCTCAAAACACTTCCGGACCATGTGCATCCTGTATACAAGTTCACTTCTTTTATACGCGACTTGTTTCCTGAAAATATTGTCAAATCTGTAGCGGATAACCAAGTTTTACAGATTGTTGTATTTTCAATTTTGTTCGGGATTGGATTGGCAATGGTCGATGAGAAAAAGCGTAAACCCTTGGTTGATTTTACCGAAAGTATGTCTGAAACGATGTTTAAGTTTACGAACATGATTATGTACTTTGCGCCTATCGGCGTTGGTGCTGCCATGGCTTACACTGTGGGGCATCTCGGTGTCGATATCCTTAAGAATCTTTTCATGCTTTTAGCGACACTGTATTTTGCATTGATCTGCTTTTTATGTCTCGTATTGCTTCCTGTAGCCCTGTATCTAAAGATACCTGTAAAACGTTTTATAAATGCGATTAAGGAACCCGTTTCCATTGCATTTGCTACTACAAGTTCAGATGCTGCATTACCGAAGGCAATGAGCGCAATGGAGAAATTTGGTGTGCCACGTAAGATTGTTTCGTTTGTCATTCCGACAGGATATAGTTTTAACTTGGATGGCACTTCACTCTATTTATCATTGGCTGCGATCTTTGTCGCTCAGGCGGCTGGTATCCATTTGTCGTTTGGACATCAATTAATGATTGCATTTACATTGATGATCACCTCCAAAGGTGTTGCTGCTGTCCCAAGGGCTTCATTGATTATTTTGATTGCGACGGCGGATCAGTTTGGTTTACCAACATTTGTCATTGCAGCCATTTTAGGTATCGATGAACTCATGGATATGGCGCGTACCTCTGTCAATGTAATCGGAAATTGTTTGGCAACCGTTGTTGTTGCTAAATGGGAGGGTGAGTTTGATGAAGAAGCTCCTTATCGGGAAGATACTGAAGAAGCAATCTAATAGATAACTGACGAATATTCGTTGCAGAAAAGCAGTCTTGACATCCCCGTTGAGACTGCTTTTTTATGAGCAAAAATAAGGACTTAGTTGAAACCACATTTTATTTCATAGAAGAGAACTTTTATAGAACGAAAAGCTGCTTGCAAGCAAACTGTTTTATATCAGCGCCCGTCAACGTAGTACCATAAGTCACCTTGTTTTTTGAAGGTAGACTTTTCATGGTGAATATGAACTTCCATCTGTGGATCCAGATAATGTGCTTCAAACTCGACCGTGTGGAGTGTAGATTTCAGGACCGTGAGTTGCATCCATTTATTTTCCCGCGCCCATTGCCCAATAGCCTGTTTATTTTGGAACCGTCGTGTTGAGGGGTGAAATGTATCGTATAGGAAATCGATCTGTTGTGTCACAAAAGCACTATAACGTGCGCGCATCAATGCCTCTGCTGTGGTTGCTTTGGCATGGAAACGATGAATTTGTTGGCAGCATTCCCCATAGGTATTGCCAGAGCCACAGGGGCATAATTGATCTGATGCTATCACTTGTATTTTAAAAATTTTACCAGCCCTTAATGGCGCCATTCTTGAAGACTTTTTTTGCGGTAGCTTCCACTTCAGGCGACTGATACGCTTGAATAAACTGCTGCACCTTTTCATCGTTTTTGTTATCTGAGCGGGCAACAATTAGATTAACGTATGGTGATTCTTTGTCTTCTGTGAATAAGCCTTGTTTTTCGGGATCCAACCCCGCCTGAGCGGCGAAACTATTGTTGATGATGGCAATTGTAACCTGAGGATCATCCAGAACGCGAGGCAACTGTGGTGCCTCCATCTCTATGATTTTGACCTGCTTAGGGTTGCTTACTATATCTGTTACTTTAGGTTGGATACCTACATTTTCTTTTAAGCCGATAATGCCCTCGCGTTGCAGAAGTAAAAGTGAGCGGCCACCATTGGTAGGATCATTGGGGATGGCAATACTGGCGCCAGGCTGTAACTCGGTGATGGTTTTTATTTTTTTGGAATAGGCAACGATCGGAAATACAAATGTGTTTCCGACGATGGTTAACTTTGTAAAACCGCGTTGTTTGGATTGTTCCTGTAAATAAGGCTGATGCTGAAATACATTTACATCGATATCTCCTTGGTTTAGGGCTTCATTGGGCACAACATAATCGTTGAAAGCTACCAACTCCACATCAAGATTGAACTTTTCTTTTGCAACTTTCTTAGCCGTTTCCGCAAGCTCCTTTTCTGGTCCGGATACCACACCGACTTTAAGGATATTCTCTTTCTTTTCGCTGTTGTTGCATGCCACAATCGATACGAGACTGAAGGCTAAGATTGCAAATGCATAGTTCAATTTTTTCATATGATATAATTTATGTTAACGATGGTTTACTTTTTTTGAAATGTAATCTCCTGTATACTGTAACAGGAATACGATTAAAATTAATAAAATTAGAACAGAATTCATGATAAAAGTATCATATCCGACATAACCATACTGATAACCAATCTGTCCAAGTCCACCGGCACCTACAGCGCCACCCATCGCGGAGTATCCAACAAGTGTGATCAACGTAATTGTTGCATTGTTTACCAGCGAGGGGAGAGCCTCAGGAAGTAAAACTTTGAAAATTACCTGTTGGGCATTTGCTCCCATTGCTCTTGAGGCCTCAATCAGGCCATTTGGAATTTCTAGAAGACTATTTTCCACAAGTCTTGCAATAAAAGGAGCTGCACCTATACTCAAGGGAACCAATGCTGCGGCCATACCAATAGATGTTCCGACAAGGTTGCGTGTAAACGGAATCATCCATACGATAAGTATAATAAAGGGGATAGACCTAAACACATTCACCAGCAATGAAACAAGTTGGTGCATGGCTTTGTTTTCGAGCAGTTGATGTTTGCGGGTCAAGAACAGGTAAATCCCGAGTGGAAGACCCAGCACAAAACCAAAGAAACCTGATAAGAACGTCATGGTTAGGGTTTCTAAAGTACCCGATAGCAGAAGATTAAATACCTGATCAGACATAGCCTAAGATTTTAGTTTGTGAATGCTTTTCTTTTAAGAAAGATAGACTATGCATAACATTTTCTTTTTCACCCGATAGTTCGGCTAATATAACACCAAATTTCATTTCGCCAATATAATCTATTTGAGCGGTAATGATATTTGTCTTGACTTGAAATTGTTGTTCCAAATGTTGTATAAATGGGATGGATTCTTCATTTGAAGTTAGATAGATTTCTACGAGCGGGTTTCCAGCGCTTTTCAAGCGTTCCTGAAAACTTAGTGGAATTTCAACTTCAAGTGAAGACTGAATAAAGTTTTTGGTTGTTGTTTCCTGAGGATTGGCGAATATTGATTCTACCGGACCAGTTTCAATCAATTTTCCGTGGTCTAATACGGCAACCTGATCGCAAACACTTTTTATTACATCCATCTCGTGCGTAATCAATAATATCGTAAGGTCAAGCTGCTTATTGATTTTTTTTAGCAGTTTGAGGATAGATTTTGTGGTTGCTGGGTCTAAGGCACTCGTAGCCTCATCGCAAAGTAGAATGTAAGGATCATTGGCTAATGCACGCGCGATGGCAACGCGTTGTTTTTGGCCTCCGGAAAGATTTGCAGGGTACACGTCGGCTTTGTCTTCCAACCCAACCAAACGTAATAGCTCCAACACCTTTCCGCTGATAAATTCTTTCGATTTGCCCTCAAGTTCGAGCGGGAAGGATATGTTTCCATAAACTGTTCGTGATGACAGCAAGTTGAAGTGTTGGAAAATCATACCAATTTTCCGTCTTTTTAACATAAGATCACTGGCAGGCAGCGACATCAAGTCGTTATTTTCTATAATTACCTGACCACTGTCTGGCCTTTCCAAAAGGTTGACGCAACGGATCAAAGTACTTTTACCCGCTCCGGAAGCGCCTATTACACCAAAAATTTCACCTTTTGCAATAGACAGCGAGACGTCTTTTAAAGCATCAATACGTGTCGCTTTTACCGCAAAAGATTTGGATATGTTGTTTAGTTGAATCATTGACCCTGTAGGGATTTAGCAATTTTAGTTGGACAAATGGATGATGTTGATATAAATGTACACAAATGCCGGGGATAAAATAAAATCAAGTGAAAGAAAATGGGCTCTTTCAGACTGAAAAAGAATGAAAGAACCCAGATATCTATTTTTTATAAACCTTGATAAGCTGAAATCACTTGTTTTGCCGATCCAAGTCCATCAATACCATATTCGATGACATCACCATCTTTCAGGAATCTTTGTGGAGATTTGCCCATGCCAGATCCGGCAGGCGATCCTGTGGAAATGATATCGCCTGGAAGTAAGCTCATAAAGTGACTTAAATAAGAGATCAATTTGGGCACACGGTAGATAAAATCACTTGTATTGCCGTCTTGCATGATTTCACCATTGAGTTTGAGCCATATTCTTAAGTTATCGATATCTGTGATTTCATCTTTGGTTGCTATAAACGGACCAATAGGGGCGAAAGTGTCGCATCCTTTACCTTTGTCCCAGGTTCCGCCACGCTCGATTTGAAATTCACGCTCTGTCACATCGTTGTGTAGCACGTAGCCAAACACATGGTCCAAAGCTTCTTCTTCAGTAACATAAGAAGCTTTTTTTCCAATTACAATGGCAAATTCGGTTTCCCAATCAGATTTTACAGAGAACTTCGGAAGGGTAATTCCATCAAAAGGACCATTGAATGCAGATACAGATTTCATAAATACAATAGGCTCGGAAGCTTGTTGTAATTTGGTTTCTTTGACGTGATCATCGAAATTAAGTCCTACACAAAGTATTTTGGAAGGAGCTTCCAATGGTGTACCAATACGCTCGTCGTCGGCTATCTCTTTAAGCTTGTCGCCTTTTTCAATTATATATGCTTGAAGTCTTTCCAAATTTGCAATATCCGCAAAGAAATCGCGGTTATATTGAAAATTTCCTTCCGAAACATCATATTTCTTTTCGTTTAAAATGACTCCCGCTTTTTCGGAGCCCTTTGCGCCATATCTAAAAATCTTCATAAGCCGCAAATATACGGATTTTGTCCCAAAAAGGGCGGAAATTAACGCGAATTAACAATTAATCAATATGTAAGTTATCTATACAATTATTGTCCAAAAGGGGATATTTAAAAGGGAATTTCTCCTGAACAATCTTTTTATTGCTCACCCATGTCCCATTGAGTACCATTTCCTCTCCTTTTTTTCCGAGCATCAGCTTAATCATCAGTGATGGGACTGGGAGGGGGATGTAGAATGGACCGTATTGACGTTTCGCTATTCTTTTGGTAAACTCGGCAAGCGGAAGCGGTTCGGACGAGCAGGCATTATAAATCCCGGCTATGGTATTATTTTGTATACCAAATAACAGCATGCGGCAGAGATCATCCATATGGATCCAACTGAGCATCTGTTTGCCAGAACCCAATATCGGAACTGAACGGAAGGGTAGGAAGCGTCCGATTTCTTTTAGCATTCCCTGATCCTTACTGATAACGACTCCAAAACGGAAGACAACGAGTCTTTTTCCCAATGTTTCAATAGGTTTTACGCTTCCTTCCCAGAGGTTGCAAACCCAGGATAGAAAATTGCCCCCTTGAGGGTCTCCTTCTGTAAAAGGTCTTTTTTGGTAGGGATCGTCCGTTCCATACCAGCCTATAGCGGAGGCAGATATAACTGCTTTTACCCGATTAGGTAGTTGTTTAAGACTTTGGTAGAGCAGTTTCCCACTTTCGACCCGGCTGGCAATAATTTCTTGCTGATATGTTTTTGTCCAGCGTTTGGCATTGAGGTTTGCGCCTGCCAGGTTGATGATATAATCGGCCTCCTGAATTGATTTGGCGTCTATCTCTTGCTTATAGGGATCCCAGTGTACGTATCTGACATTCGGCTGCGCGGGATGGGATTTCGGATTTCTAGTAAAAATAATAACTTCATAGAAATTGGCAACCAATAGTTTTGTTAAATGAAGACCTATAGCTCCGGCACCACCTGTAATAATTACTTTTTCCATGAATTGAACCTTGTTTTATAATATACGCATGTTGTCATTTAAGCGAACCTATTTCTGCTGATATTAAATATACTATTTTGGTTTATAAAAAATCGATCATTGCGGCAGCAATTACAAAAAAAGGTTTATCTCCCGACGAGATAAACCTTTAAGAGTCGATTAACTGACGTTATTGGTTAAAGCGTTTGAACTGTGCTACCACAGGTCAGCATCTGTGCGCCATAGTAAGGGTTTTTGATTTCTTTATGACGGCTTAACCAAGTGGCACCTTTACCTTTGTTAAACATCGGGCACTTTTGATAATAAACAGCAGAAGATGGTTTTGAGTTTTTGGACAAACTATAGATATCTTCTGACAAAATTGCGAAGGCTTCTCGTTGTTTGCTGATATCCTTGGCCTGTTGTAGGCTCTTTACAATGGCTTTGAGTGATGCTGTTTTGGTTTTCCAGACGTCCTGTTCCGCTTGCGTTAGATCAGCAGTTTTGATTTTAGCAATGGCATCGGCGAGATCGTTTGCGAGGCCTGCAGCTTGTTTACTATCCGCTGCTATAAGCGCATCTTTAAGCAGAAAGTATTGGTCATAGATCTTTTGAAAATTGCTTGCATCGCTGATGTTATCTACTGAAGCTACCGGTGCAATGGTTGCGTCTTGGGGGGCGTCTGAAGCTGGAGGAGCTAAATTCCTTTCGTATTGACAGCAAGTGTGAAGCTTAGCATAGGTATCTTCGGCAGCAAGGTATTTTTCATTGTCGTAGCCTGCTCCGGCGATACTTTTCAATACAGCATCTAAGGACGTTTTCTTTGCGTCATAAGCTATTGTCGCTGTTTGGTTGTCTTCATTCCATTCAACTTTCGCCTGAGCGGCGGCTCCTGCATTTTCTATTGTTTTTTTACACATACCACAGTTCCCGGCAATTTTAACATTGTTGTTCACGGTGTTGTTGTCTTGTGCGTAGTTTGTCAAAGAGGATAGCACTAAAGCCCCTGTTATGATATAGTGTTGGATTTTCATATGATTGGATAAAAGAATATGTAAAAATAAGTAATCAAAAATGATTGATTAGTGATCAATACAAAGATTAACTTATTTTTGGCGGAACCCAGGGACAGAAATATCCTTCAGAAATAAATGTTGGCACTATGGGTTTATAATTTTTTTTGATGGCTATAGCGCAAAGCTCATGACCTTTTTCAAGAGGGTTGGAAATTGCCAAAATCGTACAACTATAAGCACATTGACAATTACAATTTTTACAGGCTTTATGATGTTTACAGAAAGCCTTTTTTTTGGAAGATTTAAATTTTGCGCAACAATGATCCTTTTTGTCAGTGGTAGCATCATCTTGGGTGTGACTGCTGTGTGCATTCATTTTATGGCAGGCAAAAGCGCCGGGTGCACTCAACAGGAAACCTAAGGTTAAAAAAAGTAGTATAAGTCGCTTAATTGCCATGTCAGTTCAAATATAGTTGTTTTGGGTAGAATCTGCTTCCTCTTTTAACGTTTTTTGACATTAAGGACTTTTTTATTCGCTCCATGTTATTTGGGGTCAGAGGGCCGAATAACATGGAGCGACGTTTGGAATTCTTTCTTTTTTTAAGCAAAAGAAGTACTTAAAATTTAAAGCCAGAGAAGAAGCCTGGCTTTTTCCAGGTACGTTTATATTCATCAGCCAAAGGGGAGTGATCCGAATAGGAAAGCACTTCATCCAGTAAGCTGTGTGCTTTTTTCAGATTCCCAGTTTTATGGTTCACATGTGCTTCTGCCAATTTAACCGATTCGACATCATCGTCATAACCCCAATCGTGTTGGGCATAAATACCGTTGAAAACGTTGACGTATTTATCTACTTCATTTATAGCTCCGTTTTCGGCCAAAAGTTCAATTCCGAATTTTAACCAAAGAACATAGTCATTAGGCTCCATGATCGATTGGACCCAATTATCATGCTTTTGGAATGTTTCCTTACCTTCACTAAATTCCTTAAGGTAGTAATGGCTTTTAATGATGAGATAGAGTGTCTTTGCCTTGTCGAAATTGTCGATAATAAATTCCGGTTTATTTTTAAGATATTTCTGCGCAGCGATGTTCATGGATTTGTAGTTGCTCTTTTCATTATATAGCTGCATCAACACATAGTGAGGCTGGGCCTCGTGTGGATATTGTTTAGCCATTTGTTCGTAATAAGAGATGCGTTGCGCTAAATTATCCTGTTCAGTTATCTGATAGATGATATGCTCGATCCCATTCTTTGACGCTTCAAAGTCACGGTAGTGATATTCGTCTAAATTGGGATGATCAATATAGAATTTGTAAATAAACTCGAGAAGCTGTTGCGCCCGGGATTGAATGTCCGCTGTACGACCCAGTTGATATTCGACGTCGATTTGATGCATAAGCATGCGGTAACAAGGAGGAAATATGGCAGACTCCGTTTCTTCGGTTTCTTCGTCTTCTTCCGAAGTAAATTCTTGCTGCGCAAGAGTGGCTTCCAACGAGATCTGATAGGTGTCAAAGTACTGTTGAAGTACTTGCTCGAGACGTACGTAATCTTCCAAGGCTGACAAGGTATCGGCTCGGGTGAAATGAAGTTCTTCAAAGTCGGAATAGCTTAATCCTTCGGTTGCGATAGCGTAACAGGTTTCCAATTCACCGGCTTCTTTATAAGCTAAAGCTAGATTATTGCAATTCATGGCCCTATTGTGACTGCCTCCAAAATAGTCACTTTCGTATTTATTTTGTTCAAAATAGTCCTTGAAGGCGTCGTAGGCTTGACGGTAAAGTCCGAGGACGAGCAATTGTAGTGCAGACTGATCGACTGCGGTTAAGTTGTCCAGGGAGTGAATGAAATCAGACAGCGTAACAGCTTCATTGTAACATTCACGGGGAAGGTCATTGAAAGTAGGGACCTGATCGTAAACTGTTCCATTGGCTTTAAAAGTGCATTCAACTAGACGTCGCCAGGATGTTGCATTCCATTTCCGTTCACCCACCATAGTCAGATATGGAATAGCAGCAGCATACTGTCCCTCGTCATAGAGATAGGCTGCCGCAAAATGGTAACCGACGTAAGAGTCAGGATAGGTGTCGATCAATTTGAGTGCATGGAGATAATAATAGTCAAGCGGGATTCCGATTTCTTCCGAGTAATTACGCTCAATGATAAGCTGATAGTAGAAGACTTCAGGGTGCTCGTACCCCTCGGCAATCAATTCTTCAAATCGAGTATGCCATTTAACCAGCTCCTGATGGATATGCACGGCTGAGTTTTCCCCTTTGATGAGCTTAAGTAAAATCTGCAATGCTAGGTCGATTGCTTTGTTTTCGTAAGCAATTTCAGCAAGATCCACATAATTCATTTCATTGCTGCTGATGAAATGCTTGAAATCTGCTTCCATTAAAGCTAAAATATTGGATGCATTGATCTGTTTTGTACGGTCGAGCAGATATATTTTCTTTATCCAAAAGAGGGAAAAATTATGATCAGAGGTTTCTCGCTCATCCTTGAATGTTTCTTTAACGAAATCAATACTCGCCTCCAAAGCTGGGAGCAACGCTGTATCATCCTGGAGCCCTTCGTAGATATTGGTTAAATAGTTGTGCCCATATCCGGACATATTTGGGGAAGCGATTAATTTTTTTGCATATTCGATAAATAAACCTTTGTTGTTTTCGGTAATATGGGATTTTGGTCGACCAATTTGCGCTAGTGTTGCTTGATTGTCTAAAACATAATTCAGTATATGATATAGGGTCGTTTCATGATCAGGTTCGATGGCCAATGCTTTTTGAAAATAGGGAATCATTTTTTCCTGAATCACATCGAAAATAGCTTCGTGGCCCTCATAAAATACCTGATCGTGGTAGGCGATGGCGAGGTGTGTCCAAAGCGTCACATCTTGATCGTTTTGTCGTAGTTGATTTTCTCCTTCAATAATAAAGAGGTCTAATTGTCCGCTATAGAACAAATCATATATATTCTTTTCTTCCATTTATTAATTCTTGTATGTATTCAGTATATTGAAATCTGTGGAAAATACTATTTAGCTTTCGAAAGCTTTTCAAATCCAATACCGTTCCATAGAAATTCTTCACTCTTTTTTGTGACCCTAAAATTTGGATTTTCCGCATTATCGTCGATAACTTCTCCCTCTTCAATGTATTTATAGATAATCTGATTATTTTTTCCGTGTTCGGAAGGGAAAAGAATCTTTTCATCGTAATAGAACACACCAGCATCACTAACCGAATATCGGCTAGGAAGATCAACCAGCTGCCGTCCCGTCCAGGCCACATAGCTATATTCAGAGGGTATGCCACAGGCTTCGCCTAGAAATTCAATGCGGATGATGTGTTTGACATTTTGCAGCCCCATTGCAGGCAGCAATTTACTTTGGGAGAAGCTTTGTTCTGAATAGGCGAAAGGGAAGGTGTGTTCAGCTAGAAAATTTCCATTTGCGTCGATAAGTTTTACACCGGTTGAAAAATGATCCTGTTCCTCTTCCTTGATACCTTTGGTAAAACGTTCAAAACCGTAAATATATTGCGAGCCGTCTGAAGCGGTCTGTTTTCCGAGCGCTAATAATCCAAGCCAAATAAATCCATTCTTTTTGCTGTTACCGTCGGAATAATTTATCTCATACCAAGGAGCATAAAAATTTTTTAGTGTATTTCCTTTGATGGGATTACTATTGATCGTAACGACATTTCCGACGGATAAAGAATCTACGATTGCTGCCTTTAGACTGGGTTGAGCACGGACATAAGCTTTGGCTGCAAAAACAGTTGCTGACTGGCCTTTCTGTATGTTCCATACGTTGAAATTATCGTCAAACTTTAGATTTTCCTGCGCTTTTAAGCAAAGTGGTCCGATACTTAAAATGACTAAATAGCATCCAATTAACTTTTTCATTTTTCACTCTTCTTTCCAGCAAAAATAGCTGAATTGGTCCATACCCCTTATCACTGGTTTCAGGTATTTTTTTGTAAAGTGCCAGAAATGATATTTATAACCGTAGATATGTTGCTCTTATTAGGGATCAAAAGAGCTATTTGTTCAGTAAGTATATCAGTTGAAAGAACGCTTGTATTACTAGTTCTATTTTTTGCGAATAGAGGCCTGTTTTATTCTAATTATTTCTTGTTGATAGTAGGTGAAATGGAAAAATCGTTTATAAAATTCATCAATATGCTTTATCAAATCATTCATTTCGCTGCCCATGTTTTGAGAATCGATAAATTCAATGTTATTTTAATTCAATGTTATTTTAATTCGATACTATGAGGGAGATTGATGAATTTCTTCACCAGATATGACAGGTTTCCTAGAATTATAGGGATGGCGTTTTGATCATTGTGAAAGATGTTGAAAATGTCATTTGCTACAAATGATTGGATATGATGAAAAACAAAAATTATGAAATAGAGCATTTTGCATATTTTCAAGAATTGAAGGGGACAAAAGAAGAGATTCTATATTTCAGGACTGAGCGGCAGATGTTTAGAAATGAGCCTGTCGGACTTGATTTTTTTTCGTTTTTGTTGTTTGAAAGAGGTGGTGGCACGCATATTATCGATGGGGTTGCTTATGAAATAAATTGTAAGCAGTTACACATGGTCTTTCCTGGCCAGATTCATAACTGGGATATTTGGGCAGGTACGAAATCACATACCGTATTTGTTTCCGGGCGGCTTTTTAAGACATTTGAGAACTTTTTTATTTATCCGATTGATTATTATAAAAATAATCCTGTGATGAAACTTTCGGCTAGGGTTTTTCGGGAAATGTTGAATGAGTTTAAGGGGATCGATCGGGAGTTAGTATTCAAACGGGGGATGAAGGAGATTATTTTTTCAAAATTCAGGATTATAGCATTAATGTTCAACCGAGAAGTTGTGGGGAAATTAAAACATAGGAAAAAAGGTAAACTTGAACCCCTTCTAACACGTTTTTCGTTATTACTTTTAGCATTTGGTCGGGAGCATCGTTCGGTCAAATATTATGCGGATAAATTAGGTGTCTCTGCAAATTACCTGAATGTGTTCTGCAGGAAGCACCTCGATATGAATGCCAATTCTTTTATCGCGAAAGAAGTTGTTAATGTTATTACGTCTGAATTGCTATGTGCAGGAAAATCGATCAAACAAGTTGCAGTAGATCTTAATTTCAATGATCTAGCGGGTTTTTCCAATTATTTTAAAAGGCATAATGGGGTATCTCCACGTCAGTTTTTGGAGCATTCAGGAATGCAGGAGGTTGAAGAATAGCGGTTCAAGCAAAATAGCTATCTGCTGTGTGTTTTTTTGAAAAGACATTTTAGTTAATGCTGTTTTTAGGAATCCACTCCAATTCTTTACCGTTGTTTTTTCTACCAATGAAGCCTATCCCTGGCCAAGGCATATGGGATGCGACCACAAGTGTCTGTTCTCGATAACAGCGATCAAGTATTTTTATCCGTGTATCGACAGCACGATGGAAGTCAATATCCCATTGAGTTCCCCAATGAGGCTGGGAAACTAGGATCGGTGAATGTATCAGATCGACAAGATTTGTAATTGCTCTGTTGTCGGATTTTATTGTATAGATGATATGGCCTGGGGTATGCCCAGCTGCTGATTCTGTATGAATGCAGGAAAATAGTTGATCGCCCGGTTCAAATAGCTGTAATTTGACCTCAATAGCAACGAGTGTTTTTCGTATTAAATCGATGCTAGCTTGAGCAATTTCTGGATTTTCGCTCTTGGAAAAATCAGGACGATCTGACATCCAGAACTCAAATTCGGGTTTAGCCATGTAGTAAGTTGCGTTTGGATAATTGGGTGAACCATCGGTATCTAATATGCCACCGATATGGTCGCGATGTGCGTGCGTAATGAGAATATCTGTTATTTTATTACGGTCAATATTCGCTAAAAGCAGACTTTCCGTTAAATTTCCGGCATTGTCGGTGTCATAATGTCCCTCACCAGTATCAATGAGTATGTATCGATTCTGTTGTTTAATCAGCATGATGATGATGGGCGCTTGGTAGATCTTTGTTGAAAGTGAAAGCCTTTGCAGTTCCGTTTCGACTAGTTGAGACGGTATTTTTGGGGCAAGGGTAGGCTGTAATGTTTCGAGTGTAAAATAACCATCTGTCAGGAGTACAAGTTCGAGCGTACCGAAGGGAATTTGTAGATGACCTGTTCTTTTAAGCTGTTTCATATTGCCAAAGTTGAACAAATTGCTTTTAACAATCTAATAGCGTTATGAAAATCAAACACAATGTAATAAATTGATAAAATATTTACAATACTTATTGGGGCCTAAAGATTGTACAACGATGTTCAGGAATGTAACTTGCCTTTTGTTCGTACCTGCTTCGTACCTTATTCGGATGCGATACAGATGTTGTACAGATGCTGACCTGATTCCGACCAGACCCTGTACAGGAATTATCTGGTCGGAATCAGGTCACTAATGGTCGCCAGATTGTTCATCTCCGAAGGTGGTACGAACACAATACGAACACAACCCGAGGACGTCAGCCCTAATTGGCTTGAGAATTTAAAACATTTTTTTCAATTGTTTTAAAAATTGTACGGATTAAGATTGATCGTGTGAAGAGTAGGATTCGATAGCTAAATTTTATAGGTGTTCTTGAACTGTCTTGTTCTCATGAACCGCTTTCTGCTGGATTTTAAACGAGGTGCTGTTTTTTCACCAGAAACAAAAAAAGCGCTTTCTGATTTCTCTGAAAGCGCTGTTGTCTGCGGAAGAGGCGGGATTCGAACCCGCGGTACCGTTTCCAGTACGACAGTTTAGCAAACTGTTCCTTTCGGCCACTCAGGCACCCTTCCTCGTTTTGACATTGCAAACATAAGGCAATTATTTGATTCTGCAAAGTCTAAATAATAAAAAAAATGCAAAAAAAATGTAACGTTGCAATAAGCGTTTGAAATTCAATTTGTTGTTTGACAATTAAAATTACATTGTTTTTTTGCTTAAATCGTAGTCTACCCGAACATGGTAGATACTTTTGAGCATTGCCTTAAAAATAACTGCCGATTCGGTGATATCTTTTAGCGTAATGTTACTATTATTGAACTGCCCCCGCATCAATTTATGTTCAATAATCTTATCGACAAGATTATTGATAGACTCTTCCGATGGTTCTTTTAACGCACGGGATGCGGCTTCGACCGAATCTGCCATCATGAGTACGGCTGTTTCCTTTGAAAAAGGAATAGGGCCGGGGTAGGTAAATAAAGACTCGTCCACCAGTTTGTCGGGGTTGTTCTTGACAAAAACGTTATAAAAGTAGTCAACACGTGTCGTTCCGTGGTGTGTGCGGATAAAATCAAGGATCACGTCAGGCAATTGATGTTTTTTGGCAATATCGACCCCTTTGATGACATGTGATATAATAATCTGCGCACTTTGTTCCGGCGAAAGCTCATCATGCGGATTTTTTTCTGTCTTCTGGTTCTCGATAAAAAATTGGGGGTTTGTCAATTTTCCGATATCGTGGTACAGGGCTCCGGCGCGAACCAGCAGCGGATTCCCGCCGATTTTGTAGATAGCGGCTTCCGCTAGATTAGCCACCTGTAGGGAGTGCTGAAAGGTTCCCGGAGCTTTAAAAGAAAGCTCCCGCAATAACTTGGAATTACTATTGGTAAGTTCCATGAGTGTGAGATCAGAGACAATACCAAACAACTTTTCGAATGCATAGATCATCGGATAAGCCAATAAGGTGATCATGACGCTTACGAAAAAGGGAAGAAGGTCAGACCAGTAAATAGTGTCTATTGATCCGTTTCTTGTGACGACCAAGCCGATATAAGCAATCCAATAGGTACCGAGGATGATAGCCGAGGAAATGAACAGCTGCTCCCGTTTGACCAATGTTTTAATACTATAGATCGCAACGATGCCCGCCATAAATTGCAGGAAGACAAACTCAAAACTATTTGGTACAAAAAGCCCCGCCAGCAGCACCATCAACAGATGGATGTTGAGTGCAACCCGCGTATCAAAAAGAATACGGATTATAATAGGGACAGCACAAAACGGCATATAGTAGAGATTCGGTATCTTGATTTTAATGGCCCAGGATAGGACGCCGAGCATGCCTATAATGACAATCATGATAATGACCAGCAATCTATTGTTGAAATAGATGTCCTTGCGGAAAAGAAAAAGGAATACCATTAGAATTGAAAGGGCGAGCGAGATAATCAGAAATTGCCCCAGGGTCACATAGTTTTGATTTCCGCTGATCTTGCCTTCATCTTCGTATACCTTACGGAGCGACTCGAGTTTCTGGTAAGTCTCATTGGAAATTATTTTTTCTTTTTCGGCGATCAGTTCGCCTTTTTGGACTACACCCCGTGTCGCTGAAATATTAGCAATGGCATTCTGTTCCAAGGCCTCCGTCTGCTGGTCGTTATAAATATAGTTAATGGTAATATAGTTTTTTAAAGTCTCCTCGAGCCAGCTCTTTTGTTTTATTTTGGTCAATTTGGGCATGATCTCATCCATGTAACCATAGGAGCTTTCGATGGTGTAACAGTCGGCCGTGTTTTTTTGACTGGCAACTTTGTCCTGGATCAGTGTGAAGTTGTAATGCTTGGAAGCTGGAGATTTGTCATTGCTGCGGTTCTGAAACCGATTGTTCAATGAAAGGATGCCTTTGCCATAGAGATGGCTTAAGATGGCATTGCCGGCATTTCTATAATCCGCAATATTCTCATGTGTTGTATCCAGCTTGCTGCTTTGCCATTTTTCGGCCAGATCGGTATTGAACTGATCAATTTGCTCTTTGCTTGTCGTCGTATTGGCGTTATAAATCGGTTGAATCGTGTTCAAGATACTTTTCTTGTCCGCATTCAATTCTTCCTGCGTTTTTAATATGGCGAAATTATAGGGTGATATCAGATTCTCATGATTCCATACTTTTCCTTTTTGGAATTCATAGCGAAAACGAGGCTGTTTGGGAAGGAATATACAGATCAGAATAATAGTGATAAGTATTAATCCAATTTTTCGGACGAGGTTCTCCGTTGTATTTAATTCTCTTTTGTACTTTATTTTTAGTCTTCCCACTGTGAGCTATATTTTTAATATAATGTTAATATACAAATGTAGTTATAATTTATTTTCTGCAGCTTCTGCCAATTGTCGTTTGTAGGTATTAAATCGGGTAAATGCTGTGATGAACAAAAAATACTTGTTATCTTTGCAAAAAAAATACAACATGTCAACAAAATCACATCTAATTGCACCATCCGTTCTTGCTGCAGACTTTGCAAAATTATACGATGATATCATCATGGTAAACAACAGTGAGGCAGATTGGTTTCATATTGATATTATGGACGGTGTTTTCGTTCCAAATATCTCTTTTGGATTTCCAGTTATGCAGGCTATTGCAAAACATGCTGCTAAACCTTTGGATGTACATTTGATGATTGTTGATCCCGATCGTTATCTGCAGGTATGTAAAGATTCGGGGGCTGAGATCATTACCGTGCACTACGAAGCATGTACACATTTGCATCGTACAATAGCTGCTATAAAAGAATTGGGATGTAAAGCTGGTGTCGCATTGAATCCACATACACCGGTTGCTCTATTAAAAGATGTTCTTGCAGATTTAGACTTGGTGTGTATCATGTCTGTTAATCCGGGATTCGGTGGTCAAAAATTTATTCCAAATACCTATGCCAAGGTGCAGGAACTAAGGGCGATGGCACAAGGCGTGAATGATGGACTGCTGATTGAAATCGATGGGGGAGTAACGACTGCGAATGCAGCACAATTATTGAAAGCGGGAGCAGATGTGCTGGTGGCAGGTTCATTTGTCTTCAACGCGACAGATCCTTTGGAAACTGTGAAAGCATTAAAAGACATTGATATAACTGTAGAAAGTATATAAAAGGAAAAGGTGATTTGATAATATAAATCACCTTTTTTTTTGAAAGAAATAAATGCAAAATAGTGGATTGCAAAGAAAGATGGCGGGATTGTATAAGTTCTGTTTAGAACAATTCCAAATTGATTTAAATAAATGGAATGCATGCGTTTAAAGTTGGATTTTCACTATTTTTGTAATTAGTCATACAAGTTGATTTACGACAAATGAATCAACTTCAAAACATGAAGTGGAAGGGTTAATTTGTGATTTGTTAGGGGGACCCGATAGATGGCGTATTAGCTTAATTATATTACAGACATGGTAGCATAGAAAGACAATGTGTTTTTAGGCTGCCCATAAAATAGAAAGATAGATATCTATGAGTATTTACAACGATTACGTACAAGAGGTTGTAGAACGAGAAGGCCAAGGATTACATCCTAAGCCTATTGACGGAGCAGAATTACTAAGTGAGGTAATTGCTCAGATTAAAGATTTAAACAATGAAAATAGAGCTGAATCTTTAAGATTGTTTATTTACAACACGTTGCCGGGCACTACGCCTGCAGCGGGTGTTAAAGCGCAATTTCTGAAGGAAATTATTTTGGGTAAATCAGTCGTTGCTGAAATTACACCTGATTTTGCTTTTGAATTGTTGTCACATATGAAGGGTGGTCCTTCAATCAAGGTCTTATTGGACCTGGCTTTGGGTACAGATCTAGCTATTGCAAAACAGGCGGCTGAGGTTCTTAAAACACAAGTTTTCTTATACGACGCAGATACCGCTCGTTTGAAAGAAGCTTTTGAGCAAGGCAATGAGGTAGCGAAAGATATTTTAGAAAGCTATGCAAAGGCAGAGTTTTTCACGAAACTGCCTGAGGTTGCTGAGGAAATTCAAGTGGTTACTTTTATCGCTGGTGAAGGTGATATCTCGACAGATTTATTGTCGCCAGGTAACCAGGCACACTCGCGTTCAGATCGTGAATTACATGGAAAATGTATGATCACACCTGAAGCACAGCAACAAATCGTTGAATTACAGGCGCAACACCCTGGTAAAAGCGTTATGTTAATTGCTGAAAAAGGAACAATGGGTGTGGGGTCATCTCGTATGTCGGGTGTAAACAACGTTGCACTATGGACCGGTAAACAAGCGAGCCCTTACGTTCCTTTTGTCAACATTGCGCCAATTGTTGGTGGTACGAATGGTATCTCACCGATTTTCTTGACAACAGTGGACGTGACCGGAGGTATCGGTATAGACCTTAAAAACTGGGTGAAGAAAGTGGATGAAAATGGTAACGTAATCCGTAATGAGAAAAACGAGCCAATTCTAGAAGAAGCTTATTCTGTTGCTACAGGTACTGTCTTAACAATTAATACCAAGACTAAAAAATTATATAACGGCGAGCAGGAGCTAATCGATATTTCGAAAGCTTTGACTCCTCAAAAAATGGAATTTATTAAAGCAGGTGGTTCTTATGCTATTGTCTTTGGTAAAAAGATCCAAACTTTTGCAGCGGAAACTTTAGGTATTCAAGCGCCAGCAGTATTTGCCCCTTCAAAAGAAATCACAATCGAAGGCCAGGGTCTAACAGCAGTGGAGAAAATCTTCAATAAAAATGCGGTAGGTGTAACGCCAGGTAAGGTATTACATGCTGGTTCTGACGTTCGTGTGAAGGTGAATATCGTTGGCTCGCAAGATACGACAGGTTTGATGACTGCGCAGGAGTTAGAAGCAATGGCTGCTACAGTAATTTCGCCTACAGTAGATGGGGCTTATCAATCAGGTTGTCATACTGCATCGGTATGGGATAAAAAAGCACAAGCCAATATTCCTAAATTGATGAAATTTATGAATGATTTTGGATTGATCACTGCACGCGACCCTCAAGGGGTGTACCATTCGATGACAGACGTTATTCATAAGGTATTAAATGATATTACCATCGATGAGTGGGCAATCATTATCGGAGGTGATTCACATACCCGTATGTCTAAAGGTGTTGCTTTTGGTGCTGACTCCGGTACGGTGGCGCTAGCTTTAGCGACAGGTGAGGCTTCTATGCCAATCCCTGAATCGGTCAAAGTTACGTTTAAAGGCAGTATGAAAGAACACATGGATTTCCGTGATGTGGTTCATGCGACACAGGCGCAGATGTTGCAGCAATTTGCTGGTGAAAATGTGTTCCAAGGTCGGATTATAGAGGTTCATATCGGTACGCTTTTAGCGGATCAGGCATTTACTTTTACAGACTGGACTGCAGAAATGAAGGCGAAAGCTTCTATTTGTATTTCCCAGGATAATACGCTGATCGAATCATTGGAAATCGCTAAAAACCGTATCCAGATTATGATCGATAAAGGCATGGAAAACAAAAACAATGTTTTGCAGGGCTTAATTGACAAAGCGAACAAACGTATTGAGGAAATTAAATCTGGTACTAAGCCTGCTTTAACTCCAGACACCAATGCGAAGTATTACGCTGAAGTTGTTATTGATCTGGATATTATCGAAGAACCGATGATCGCCGACCCGGATGTGAATAATGCAGATGTTTCGAAACGTTATACACACGATACAATTCGCGATCTTTCTTACTACGGTGGAAACAAAAAGGTGGACTTAGGTTTCGTCGGTTCTTGTATGGTTCACAAAGACGATTTGAAGATCGTATCGAAGATGTTGAAAAACATTGAACAGCAAAAAGGTGTTGTTACGTTTGAAGCGCCTCTGGTCGTTGCGGCGCCAACATACAATATCATTGATGAGCTAAAAGCGGAAGGCGATTGGGAATTCTTACAAAAGTACTCTGGATTTGAATTTAGCGATGCTTTACCAAAAAGTACTGCGCGTACTGAATACGAGAATATTATGTATTTGGAGCGTCCTGGTTGTAACCTTTGTATGGGTAACCAGGAGAAAGCAGCTAAAGGTGACACGGTAATGGCTACGTCAACCCGTTTATTCCAAGGACGTGTTGTTGAAGACAGAGATGGTAAAAAAGGGGAGTCTTTATTAGCATCAACTCCGGTTGTTGTTCTTTCAGCGATTTTGGGGCGGATTCCGAATATTGAAGAATATAAAGCTGCTGTGGAAGGCATTAACTTAACGAAGTTTGCGCCTATTCCAACAAAATAATTAGTGATAGGGTTTAGTAACTTAATTAAACAACATAAATTAGAGAGATATGGCTTTTGATATAGATATGATTAAAAAGGTCTATAGCCAATATGATGAGCGCATTTCTGCTGCTCGTCAGGTGGTTAACAAACCTTTGACTTTATCTGAGAAAATTTTGTATGCCCACCTTTGGGATGGCAATGCTACTGAGGATTACAAACGTGGCGTTTCTTACGTTGACTTTGCCCCAGATCGCGTTGCTATGCAGGATGCAACTGCACAGATGGCATTATTGCAATTTATGCAAGCTGGGCGTCCAAAGGTAGCGGTTCCTTCTACTGTACACTGTGATCACCTGATTCAGGCTAAAGAGGGTGCGGATAAAGATTTGGCTCGTGCTAAAAGTGAAAGTTCTGAAGTATTCAACTTTTTGAGTTCTGTATCCAATAAATATGGTATCGGTTTTTGGAAACCCGGAGCTGGTATTATTCACCAAGTCGTTTTGGAAAACTATGCGTTTCCAGGCGGTATGATGATCGGTACAGACTCGCATACGGTGAATGCCGGTGGTTTAGGTATGGTTGCGATCGGTGTGGGTGGTGCTGATGCGTGTGATGTGATGGCAGGTCTACCTTGGGAACTTAAATTCCCGAAACTGATCGGTGTAAAATTAACGGGTAAGTTGAGTGGATGGGCGGCAGCAAAAGATGTGATCCTCAAAGTCGCGGGTATTTTGACTGTAAAGGGTGGAACTGGTGCCATTGTAGAGTATTTTGGCGAAGGTGCGGAGTCTCTATCGTGTACAGGTAAGGGAACCATCTGTAACATGGGTGCTGAAATTGGTGCAACAACCTCAACTTTCGGTTATGACGAATCGATGGAACGTTATCTGCGTGCTACGGGGCGTGCCGAAGTAGCTGATGCGGCCAATGCTATAAAACAGCATTTGACTGCGGATGCTGAGGTCTATGCTGACCCAGAACAATATTTTGATCAGTTAATTGAAATCAATCTGTCTGAATTAGAGCCTTCTCTAAACGGTCCTTTTACACCAGATTTGTATACACCAGTTTCACGCATGCGTGAAGAAGCAACGAAAAATGGCTGGCCTCTGCAAGTTGAATGGGGATTGATCGGTTCATGTACAAACTCTTCCTATGAAGACTTGTCACGTGCGGCTTCTATTGCAAGACAGGCTGTTGATAAAGGGCTTATCACAAAAGCTGAATTCGGTATTAATCCAGGGTCAGAGCAAGTGCGTTTTACGGCTGATCGCGATGGTTTGCTGAAAACTTTTGAAGATCTCAATGCGACAATTTTTACAAATGCATGTGGTCCATGTATCGGTATGTGGGATCGTGTAGGGGCCGATAAACAAGAGAAAAATACAATCGTTCACTCTTTCAATCGTAACTTTGCAAAACGTGCAGATGGTAATCCAAATACCTATGCATTTGTTGCATCGCCAGAATTGGTAGCTGCGATTGCAATTTCTGGTGATTTGGGTTTCAATCCGGTAACTGATACCTTGACAAACAACAAGGGTGAACAAGTGAAGCTGGATCCACCTGTGGGGGATGAGTTGCCAACAAAGGGATTTGCGGTAGATGACCCAGGGTACCAAGCGCCAGCTGCTGATGGTAGTTCGGTGGTGGTTGATGTAGCGCCTACTTCAGATCGTCTTCAATTGTTGGAGCCTTTTGCTCCATGGGAAGGTACGGATCTGAAAGGGTTGAAACTATTGATTAAGGCGAAAGGTAAATGTACTACTGACCATATTTCTATGGCTGGTCCTTGGTTGAAATACCGTGGTCACTTGGATAATATCTCAAATAACATGTTGATTGGCGCTTTGAATTTCTTCAATGAGAAGACTGATAGCGTTAAAAATCAACTTACAGGCGAGTATGGTCCTGTTCCTGCAACACAGCGGGACTATAAAGCACACGGTATTGGTTCAATTGTAGTCGGCGATGAAAACTACGGTGAAGGTTCTTCCCGCGAGCATGCTGCGATGGAACCTCGTCATTTAGGTGTCCGTGCTGTTTTAGTGAAGTCTTTTGCGCGTATTCACGAAACAAACCTGAAAAAACAAGGGATGTTGGGATTAACGTTTGCGAACAAAGACGATTATAACAAGATTCAGGAGAATGATACCATTGATATTATCGGTCTGACAGAATTTGCTCCAGGTAAACCATTAACGCTTGTGTTACATCATGCTGATGGTACTTCGGAAGAGATTTTGGCGAATCATACCTACAATGCGCAACAAATCGAGTGGTTTAAAGCCGGTGGAGCTTTGAATATCATCCGCAAAAATCAAGGATAATAATTTTTTAGAAATAAAATGAAAAGCTGCTTTCCCGGAAAGCAGCTTTTTTTATTTCCTGAGCGGAATGACATTTCTGTGATCTTCGTCATATTTTACCAATTTCCATTGTTTTTATTTGCTTATAAAATAGAATGCCGGTACTTTTGCCCAACGTTTTTAGCACCGATATGAGAAAAATATTTTTAACAATTGGAGCACTTGCACTAAGTGTTTCTGCCTTATTTGCCCAAGAAAATCCTGAGATAGGAAAAAGCATTTTCAAACCGAAAAATTTGAGAACAGAAAGTAACAAGGGCAAATTCTTCTTCTTTTGGGGGTACAACTTCTCTTCTTACGCGAAATCAGATATTCATTTTACGGGACCTAATTATGACTTTATTCTGCATGATGTAAAAGCGGGTGACAGGCCAACTAAATTTGGTTCAACGTATTTTGACCCAAGCAGGCTGACTATTCCGCAATTTAATCTGCACTTTGGTTATTATATCAAGGATAATTATTCCATTTCATTGGGATGGGACCATATGAAATATGTGGTCGATATTCCACAACAGGTGAAAATTTCGGGTTTTATCGGTGAAGAGATTTCTAACCCTGGTATTCCGACAGGAAATCGCGCTGGTCAATATAACGGTGAATTGATTACTGTAGACTCGGCCATGCTGACATTTGAACACACCGACGGCTATAACTTTGCCTCAGTAGGCCTGGAACGTTATGACGACATCATCAATAACCGCAAGGGTCAACAGGTATTGACGATGGAATCGGGTGTGGATGTAGGCTTATTGATTCCTCGTTCCGACGTACATCTTTTTGGTGAAGGAGCCAACCATTTTTGGAACATTGCAGGGTATGGCGCTTCGGCAAAAGTTGGGTTGCACTACCGTTTTTATAAGGGACTCTACCTTCAGGGGAATTTCAAAACGGGCTGGACTGATTTAACAAACATTCGTACAACTGGAAGAAGAGGGGTAGATAAAGCCTCTCAACAAATATGGTTTTTTGAAAATTACTGGGCTTTGGGCTTTAGATTTTAAAATATATTCGTTACAAAAAAAGCTACTTTTAAAGTAGCTTTTTTTGTATATTCTTTTTATATCCTATTTCATCTTCTATAAACGTCTCAGCTAAATGTCGCTCAGTTTGAAAATATCCTTTACCCGAATACCTTTTTCAGTACGCTGAAGTGTACAGCATTCATGTATCGGATCGTGTTCGAAAAATAAGATGTATTCATTATCGACGATCTCATTCCAATAGCTGTTGCGTTCCTCCATGGTCACGAGAGGTCTAACATCATAGCTCATAACATAAGGAATAGGAATATGTCCCACCGATGGCAATAGATCCGCCATATAGAGGATCGTTTTGCCTTTATACAGTATCTGAGGCAGCATCATCGCTTCTGTATGACCGTGTGCATAACGGATAGCAATATTGCTTCCGAAAGGATTTTGGTGATCTTCGACAAATTTTAATTGCCCACTCTCTTGTATTGGTAAAATGTTCTCTTTTAAGAAAGAAGCTTTTTCGCGTGGATTAGGATCGGTAGCCCAAGACCAATGGTCGCTATTGCTCCAAAAATGAGCATTTTTAAAAGCCGGAACGAGTTGTTCACCTTCGCGGGCGATAGCGCCACCACAATGGTCGAAATGCAGGTGTGTAAGGATGACATCGGTGATATCACTTCTGTCAAACCCACTATTTTTTAATGATTTATCCAGTGTTGCATCGCCGTGAAGATAATAATAGCTGAAGAATTTTTCATTTTGTTTGTCTCCCAATCCTGTATCGACCAGCATTAATCGATTACTGTCCTCGATGAGGAGCAGGCGGTTTCCCCAGGTACACATATTGTTTGAGTCGGCTGGGTTTGTTTTGTTCCAGATACTCTTGGGGACAACGCCAAACATTGCACCGCCATCAAGTTTGAAAAATCCCGTTTCTATGGCATGTAATTTCATTCGCAGATGATATGTCTTTTAATGATCTGTTTTTACCTTATTAATATTTGTAAAGCTTGGAACAATTTACGAAAAATATGTGATATTTTTTGATGGTGATAAATTGATGTGCTAAAAAAATATGCTAAAAAGTTTAATTTTTTTTACCTCTATAAGTTGTTGTTAATGAGTGTTTTGTTTTTGTGTTTTTTGTACAATAAGCTTGATTTTTAGATAATTAAGTTTTGTTTTTAGCGAAAAATGCCGTTAAATTTGGGCACATTTTAAAACAAACAAAAAATATGAAAAAGGGTAACATTGGAAACGCGCCTGATTTGAAATATTTAAAAATTGATAGTACAAAAAATGTATTTTATCAATTGCCTGTTTCTGAATTGGTCGAACATGCCTTAGCAAATCACGAAGGTCGACTTTCTGATACGGGAGCGCTTGCTGCTGATACAGGGAAATTTACTGGAAGATCGCCAAAAGATCGGTTTCTGGTCGAAGATTCTTTAACTAAAGATAGCGTTTGGTGGGGAGAGATCAATCAACGAATGTCTCCGGCTAATTTTGAAGCACTATTTTCGAAAGTAGCGGCTCACTTAAGTGATAAAATCATCTATGTAAGAGATTGTGCTGCGGGGGCTGATCCAGCTTATCAAATAGATTTACGTGTTGTTACGGAGACAGCCTATCAAAGTATATTTGCCAATAACCTGTTTCTACGGCCGGAGCCAAATCCAGATGCCCAGCCAGCCTGGTCGATTTTAGCCGCCCCGACGCTGCTTATCGATGAGCCGCATCAATATGGCATTATCAACGAAAATTTTGTCGCGATTGACTTTACAAAAAAGATAGTATTGATTGCAGGGACTGGTTATACAGGGGAGATTAAAAAGAGCATTTTTTCAATATTGAACTTTATTTTGCCATTCCAGCATAATGTGCTTTCTATGCACTGCTCGGCGAACACGTCGAAAGCGGGGGAGACAGCATTATTTTTCGGACTTTCAGGTACAGGGAAAACGACGCTGTCGGCTGATAGAAACAGAAAGTTGATTGGTGATGACGAGCATGGATGGAGCGAAAGGGGAATATTCAATTTCGAAGGCGGCTGCTATGCCAAATGTGTAGGGCTGTCAGAAGACAAAGAACCTGAGATCTTTCACGCAATTCGTTTTGGGGCTCTCCTTGAAAATGTTGTGTTGGATGAATTTGATCGACCTGACTATAACGATATTAGCAAGACAGAGAATACGAGGGTATCCTATCCCATTGATTTTATGGAAAATGCCGAAATAAATGGAATTGGCAATGAACCCGAAAATATTTTTTTCCTGACAGCTGATGCTTTTGGAGTACTTCCTCCCATTTCATTGTTGACCATCGATCAGGCGGTATATCATTTTGTCAGTGGTTATACAGCAAAGGTTGCCGGTACAGAGGTCGGGATAAAGGAGCCTACAGCAGCATTTTCAACCTGTTTTGGACAGGCATTTTTACCGCTCCATCCTTCAAAATATGCGGCCTTGCTGCGTTCGAAACTAGAGCAAAATCGTAACATCAAAGTTTGGCTAGTGAATACAGGCTGGATTGCTGGTCCTTACGGAATAGGTAGACGTATTAAGCTGAATTATACACGATCGCTAATTCGCGCGGCCATGGACGGTTCGCTACTGGAATCTCAGTTTAATAAGCATGATATTTTTGGATTGGAATATCCAACGAGCTGTGGAGAGCATGTTCCTGCACAAATTTTAGATGCACGCGGCTTATGGAACAATGATGAGGCTTATGACATGCAAGCAAAACGCTTGGCGAAGCTGTTTATTTCGAATTTTGAAAAATTCAATAATGAAATGCCGGACTCGGTGCTGGCCGCAGGACCTAAAATCGAAACTACGGTACTTGTATCTTAATTCGTTTTAATATTATAAAAAAACAGGAGGAAATACTTTTCCTCCTGTTTTTTTATAATGATACCTTTCTAGACCGACAGTCATTTAGTCGTGTTTTGTAACGAAAGAATCTATTTTTTCCTGCTCACTTCCAACAAGCGCATTGATAATCAGTTTGAAGGACGCCAAGCGGGCCTTTTTCTTGTTATCTTTTGTAATTTCTAACCAAGGCGATTTTTTGGTGCTTGTCTTTTTAAATAAATCTTCAATATAACCCGTATAAACATCCCATTTCTCCTGCGCCTGCTCGTCCAGCACACCGATTTTCCATTGTTTTAGGATATCTTCTTTTCGCTCTTTTAATCTTTCGGCCTGCTCTTCTTTGCTGATATTCAGGAATAATTTGATAAGGATGATGCCATCGTCGATTAACTGCTTCTCAAATTCAGGAACTTGGTTCATAAACAGCTCGTGCTGTTCCTTGGTGCAAAATCCAAATACTGGTTCAACAACAGCTCTGTTATACCAGCTGCGGTCGAAAATCACAATTTCCCCAGCATTGGGGAGCTGTTTGATATATCGTTGAAAATACCATTGTCCGGCTTCCTCTTCGGTTGGCTTAGGCAATGCAACAACGCGCACCTTTTTTGGATTCAGGTATTGGGTTACACGGCCAATTGTACCGCCTTTACCCGCAGCGTCCCTGCCTTCAAAAATAATCAGGACCCGTTTTCCTTTTTCAATGATTTCATATTGAAGTTTTAAGAGCTTGACTTGGAGCTCGTAAAGCTCCTTTTCATAATCGTAAACATCATTGAATTTTTTTATCTCCAGAATGCCATGCTGTTCCAGATAGTTTAAAACATCTTTGTTTTCGTAGATCTTCTGAAGTTCATTTAAATCGTATTCTGCCATATGCTATTGATTTATACGTTCGTTTTCCTAAAGTTACTTATTGAATTGTTAAAAAACGTCAAATTTCATATAATTCCACATGGGATGTGTAATAATAAGCTCTTTACTTACGTTTAGAATTCTAAACAGCAAAAGAGGCTGTTTGCATAAATAAGACTTTTCATAAATTTAGGTTAATAATTGGTTAGGTTAGCTCGGAGTTCCCCACTTCGAGCTTTTTTGTTGAATGGGGGATCGCTTCAAGAGTACGGAAAAATACGATTCTGCTCCCGTTTAATTAAGTACATCCTAGTGTATTATAAATGTTAAAAAATGTTAAATGGCAACTATTCTTATAATGAATTCAAAAATGCGACGTTTTCATTACAAATACTTTTCATAAAATAGGTTAATATATGGCTAACAAAAGCTCAGAGTTCCCCACTCTGGGCTTTTTATTTTTCAGGTCCCATTTTCGACTTAAAGGCTTTTTTTGACTTGAGTCAATGTTTCGCTTTTTGATCCGTGGCATATTTGTACTCGAAATATAGTTGTGGGGGTGTGCTGGCTGTTAAAAAAGTTGCATTACAGATGTGTGGTACAGCACTTGGAGCTTGTGTTGCATTGGTGGATTTGCCTCTACGAATGGCAGGGGCATTGGCGGGATTAGTAGCGGGCCCGTTTGGTTATCAGTCGGTTTATTTATGGGGGGAATCAGCTGCCTGCTCTCCATCCTTATATTGATCTGCGACATGAAATAAGCTCAGAGGAATTCACTGTTTGTTGCAGTAAACAGTCTCATTAAAGTGGGGCGGAATTTAAATTGATATATATAAAATAAGACGGACCAGATGTACATCCGGTCCGTCTTATTTATTGTGTATTTTGTTACGCTCTAGGCAACTTCTCTTAGATCTACTGCTACTACACGGGATACACCTTGTTCCACCATGGTTACTCCATAGATGATGTCTGTACTTGCAATCGTTTTCTTATTGTGTGAGACCACGATAAATTGTGAATTTTTCGAAAAATCCCGGATAATATTGTTGAACTTATCAATATTTGTATCATCTAAAGGAGCGTCCACCTCATCGAAGATACAAAATGGTGCCGGTTTAGAAAGATAGAGTGAAAATAACAAAGCTGTTGAAGTCAAGGTCTTTTCACCACCCGAAAGCTGATTGATAGACAGCGGCCTTTTCCCTTTGGGCCTTGCAATAATGTCGATATCTGAATCCAGCGGATTGTTCGGGTCTGTGAGTACCAGGTCGCAGCTGTCTTCTTCGTTAAATAGGGAACGGAATACTTTAACGAAGTTATTCCTCACAGCATCAAATGTAAACATAAACTGAACCTGAGCGGTATCGTCAATTTCTTTTATTGTTGCCATCAAGGATCCTTTTGCTTCAATTAAATCAGCTTTCTCTTTATTAATGAAATCATAGCGTTCGTTCATCTCGTCAAAAGCCTCTTTTGCCATCAGATTGATCGTTCCAAATTCATCAAGCTGTTTCTTGAGTTTGCTGCATTTGGTTGCCAATGTCGCTTGATCTTCTGTGATCTCAGGCGCATCTTCACGGTCAATTAAGTCTTTCAATTCGATGTTGAATTCAACGGAAAGGCGTTCTTTTAAGGCATTGAGGTCGATCTGCAGACCTGTTTTTTTATCTTTGATCTCTGAAATAAGAAAGTCACTCTGCTCTTTTGAGCGACGCTGCTGTGTCAGGGCATCTTCGAGATTATTGATTTTCTGCTTATCTGCATAGTACTTGTCTTCCAATTCTTTAAGACCATCTTCTAAAGCAATCTTCTGCTCATACATGGCAATAAGATCCTGATCTTCTTCATCTTCAAATGGAATGGTTGTTCTTAACGCTTCTTGCACTTCAACTAATTCTGCGCTGTTTCGCTCCAGACGGAGTTCGTGGTCATCCTTCTGCGTCTCTCTAAATTCGAGATCTTTTGTGATATTGGAAACTTTGTTTAACTGTTGGTGGTAAGCGATATTCTCTTGATTGTATGCGGTCGATTTTTCGTTAAGTATTTCAGCTATTTCATGGAATTGATCCTGTAAAGTCGATAATTCGGCGATACTCTGTTCTTTTTCCTGGCGCAGCTCCTGAAGCTGTGGCTCGGCAATCCTTAAATCTGATTCTATACTTTCAATTTTCTCCTGAATATCTTTTTTACGGGCCTGGGAGTTATTGATGAAGGCTTGATATTGCTCTTGCTTTGTTTTGACAGTAATTAATTCATTATTCAGTCTATTGAGCTGAAAACGAAGCTCATCGATTAACTCTTTCTGCGAATTGCCGCGTAGTACATCCAAGCGAGCTGTTTCGGCCGTTATTTTATCTTCAAGTTTTGCTATTTCCTGATTTAAGGTTTTGATCTCTTGGGATAGCACTTCGAGGTTTTTCGCTCTTCCGATACGTTTGCCCTCAAATAATCCCACGGAACCACCAGAAAGACCCAAATGATGTTTCGAATAACGTCCATTTTTTTGGAGAATCACCTGCCCCAGAGCAGGTAGCTTTTCATCCAGTTCTTTTTCATTGTCATGTTTAAGGATAAAGACCTGCTGCAGGAGCATCGTACATAAAGCCTTGTACTTTTCGTCTACGGTAATCACATCCAACGCAGACATCAAATTGTCATTTGGTGCAGGGGTAGCGCTTGGCGAATGTGCTATGGCATCTAAAACAAAGAAATTAGCTCTTCCTTTTGCGGCATCGCTCAATAGCTGAATTGCTTGAACAGCATCTTGTTGTGTTTCGACAACATAGTGGTTCATAATAGGCTCTAGATAGTTCTCAATAGCCACGCGATAATCTTCCTGACAGAAAAGGACATCTGATAGGAGCGGAGGTTGCTTTTTCCATCCTGCATTTTTCTTGAGGAACCGAATGGAATCGGGGAAACCTTCTAAATTATCAACAAGAGATTTTGTGAGGTTGTATTCGTTTTGTTTGGCATCTACCAGACGGAGATCTTTGGCAAGCTGGGCCTTAAGTTCTTCTAGGTTTGCCTGGCACTGACTGATCTGTCCTTGGAGCTCTTCTTCCAGCTGGTTTGCAGAGTCATACTGTAGCTGCTGTGCTTCCACACGGCCTTCCAGTTCAGTAACAGCAGAATTAAACTGCTGCAATTCGGCTTCTTTTGCTTCTGTATCTACACTATTGCGAACAGATTCTTGGAGGAGGGCTTCTTTCTGAATGGTAAATACGGCAAGATCTTTTTCTAATTTGTAGATTTTTGCCTGTAATTCAGCATTACTCTTATTAAAAATATCAAGCTTTCCTTTTGCCGATTGTTGCTGTCCTCTCAGTTCGTCGACTTCGGATTTATCCGATTCAAGATTCGTTTTTAACGAATCGAGCTTATTTTGTTCATCAAACAATTCCTCATTCAGTCGTTTGATGGTGTAGAGTACATGATTAAGCTGTTGTTTATCGCTGTTGATATCGAGGTTCAACCGGTTCTCTTTATCTTGAAGATTTTTGACTTTTTCGTTTTTGATCTTCTTTTCCGATTCATAACCTCGGATTTTATTGACAAATTCCTGCGTTGTTTTTTGCTGTACCGAAAGGTTTTTTTCCTGTTCCAAATTTGTCTGGCGGAGTGATTGGAGTTCAGTTTCCGCATTCAGGATATTTTGATGTGCATTGGCAGCATCTTTCTGAATCTTGGATTCTTGTGTCTGAAGTCTTTCCAATTCAGTCGAGAAATCTGCTATTTTATAATAAGCCAAATCTATACTGCTCTGGCGGTATTCTGCTTTAAGTGAGGTATATTTTTCAGCTTTTTTAGCTTGATTTTCTAATGATTTGAGGTTCTTTGTGATTTCGTAAAGCAAGTCATCTACACGGCTAAGATCGGCCTCAGTATCTCTCAGCTTTGCTAAAGTCTGTTTTTTACGAACTTTATACTTAGAGATTCCAGATGCTTCTTCGAAGAGGTTGCGACGTGAATTATCTTTGTTGTTGATAATTTCATCGATCATTTTCAATTCGATAATCGAATAGCTGTCGGCCCCTACACCGGTATCCAGGAACAGATCTGTGATATCTTTTAAACGACATTTGACATCATTCAATCGATATTCACTATCGCCGTTGCGAAACAGCTTCCGCGTGACGGTCACTGTCGAGAATTCCGTTGGCAAAATATTATTGTTGTTGTTGAAGGTCAGCGAGACCTCTGCAAGGTTTGCCGGTTTTCTATTTTTCGTTCCATTGAAGATAATATTTTCCATCTTATCGGAGCGAAGCATCTTTGTGCTCTGCTCTCCCAGCACCCAGCGTATGGCGTCGACAACATTGGACTTCCCACATCCATTGGGGCCAACAATCGCTGTGACACCATCATTGAAGTTGATCGTGATCTTGTCTCCGAAACTTTTAAATCCTTTAATTTCTAGTTTGGTTAACTGCATTTATACCAAATTTGTTTGTCGTTATAAGCTTGCGAAAATAGTAAAATTAAACAATAATTTTTCCTTTCTTTATTCACATTTTCCTGTTTCAGGATCACATGAAGGGCCTTCTTCGCCTCTGCGTTCAAGCGGTGTGGGCTGACTGGCCAAGCATTCATTTATGGTGTTGTGAAAGACTTCCATGGGCTGTGCTCCGGGGATAGCATATTTTCTGTCAAATACAAAGAAAGGAACACCTCGGAGTCCTAAGCTGACACCTTCTTGAATATCCTGTGCAACATCATAAGCATATTCATCAGATTCCAATAAGTTTTTTACCTCCTGAGCGGAAAGATGCTCTTGCGCAGCAATCGTGCTGAGCACCTCGTTGTTATTTACATCAAGACCATCCGTAAAATGAGCTTTAAATAAGGCTTTCTTGATCTGAGTGCCTTTTTGTTGCGCTTGGGCAAAATGGATCAGACGATGTGCTTTTTTTGTATTTACAACGATTGCTTTTTCAAAGTTCAGATCAATACCCAGCTCTTTTCCTTGTGCACTGAGCTGTGAGGTCATCGCAACGACATCGTCCATACTCATGCCTTTCGTTTGAACGAGGTAATCGTAGGTTGGCATTGCCGGAGCATCTTGGGGATAATCGGGGTTAAGCTGATACGATTTCCAGATGATTTCAGCGGATGGCTTACTTGTGGACTCCTGAAGAGCTAGTTCAAGCTTTGTCAGGCCAATATAACAAAAAGGACAAATGATGTCCGACCAAATTTCTATTTTCATATTTCTTTTTTTACTGCGTATATTGTAATCAAAAATACATATAATAACGATGATTATCTGTTTACATTGTTGCTTGGATGTAAACAAGTGTTTCAAGTACTTGTAAAACTATGGTGGAGAATGCTTTTTTGAATCGTAAAGTTACCCTTGTTCTGGGCGGGGGTGGTGCAAGAGGCCTGGTGCATATTGGTATTATTCGACGTCTTGAAGAGCTGGGCTACGAAATCGATGAGGTGGTAGGTTGTTCAATAGGAGCGCTTGTCGGTGGTATCTATGCACAGGGGAAGATGGATGTTCTGGAAGAATGGATGCAGCGCCTGACGAAGAAATCGGTCTTTAATATGATGGATTTTAGTTGGAAGGGACTGGGGATGATGAAGGGGATCAAGGTGTTTAACGCCTTGAAATCTGTGATTCCGGATGCTAATATAGAGACTTTCCCTATTTTGTTTAAAGCCGTTGCGACAGATCTAAACTACGAAAAGGAGGTTGTGCTGGACTTTGGAAGTATGTATGATGCCATTCGCGCGTCGATTGCCATTCCCGCGGTGTTTACAGCTGTAGAAGACGACAACCATGTCTATGTTGATGGCGGGGTACTCAATCCATTGCCTATAAATCATGTCACCAAGAAAGAGAACCTAATCATAGCGGTTAATCTGGAATCTAAACCCGATAAACAATATTCTGTTATCAAAAAACTGGATACAAGGACTTCGAATTCGTTGGATATACTCCAAGCCTCATACTATGTGATGCGCAGGAAAATGAGCCGTATGATTGTTGATTTATACCGGCCCGATGTGTTGGTGGACATTCCCTATAATATCTGTAACCTTTGGGATTATCACCGGTCTGAATTTTTGGTCCAGAAGGGGCGGGAATATATTGACAAAGCATTAAAAAACAAAGCCAAAGCAAAGTAGTTTAGGACGATCAAGGGACTACTTTGCTTTGGCTGTACTTGGTTTCTCTGGCATTGAGTTACACTGAAACTGATATTTTTATTCTAAGCGAACCATGCGAAGTATTTGTTAAAACAAATTGGGGTAATCGCTAATAATGCCATCAACTTTCACGGCTTTTAGTTGCTCGATTTCTTCTTTCGTATTGACTGTCCAAGGAATGACCTTGATACCAGCTTTGTGACACTGCTTGACATAATCGCTTGTTACTATTTTATAATGCGGACTTATAATAAAAGGCGTGAAACCCAAAGCTGCAATTGTTTGCTCAACACTTTTTGTATGGTTTGCATCAATAAGATAAGAAACTTTGATTTGAGGATACGCTTTGTGCAGATAGTTAATAGCTCTGCTATCAAACGATTGAATAACGGTTCGCGCAGCAATTTTTTTATCGGTGATTACCTGTACCATAAGATCCACAAATTCTTCAACCCTTGGATGGAAAATGCCATCTTTATCTTCCTTACTTTTCACTTCGATATTGTAAAACATCGGCGCTTTCCTTTTTAGATTTGCGTAGGCTTCAGTACTATCAATAAGGTCTGCTAGTTTTGCTATACGTGTAACCTGTTTTTTTTGTTCAGGAAACTCTTTGTAAAATTTCGATCCGATATCGTACTTAACCAGATCTTTATAAAGCATATCGTAAATTCTCAACGGTTTGTCCTTGTCAGAAATTTCGGTGCCATTGGGTTTCAATACAAACTTCGGGTTAAGATAATCGTCGTGAAAGACAACAACTTTACGGTCTTTGGTAATATGACAATCCATTTCCAGTGTGGTCACCTTTGCAAAATCTATTGCATTTTTCATGGCTGCGATAGACTCTTCAGGGTATAGCCCGCGGCCACCGCGATGTGCTTCGAGGCTAAGTTTAGGGAAATTGTCTGAAGTTGATTTTGCTGAATCTTTCATAACTGAACAAGATGCAAATGGTAATAACGTGCCCCAAAAGGCAATTCTGAGAAGACTTCTTTTCATTATTAAAATATTTAAACAAAATAGCGGAGTTGTTATATATTGCCCTTTTGAATAAGCGAATATACATATATATTTTGCTTTTACGTATTTTAACTGTTTCGAATACCTGATTTTGCAACTTTATGAAGGTGAATTCGAAACCGAATAAAGTTAAATGAATTTGTTTTGGTCTGAAATTGAGGGATACAAAGTAATTTGATAGGCAAATTACCTTGATGTAACAGCGTTTCTGTGCCGACCAGGAGCCCGTTACGTGCTTCTTTGTCATGGGATAAATTTCTTAATTGTCGACATGAAATCTATTTTTTTTGTCTTTTTTGCAAGAAATTATTGTCATTCCTTTCAGAATTCCCTTTATTTG
The DNA here is from genome assembly GCF_039511225.1 of Sphingobacterium multivorum. Classification (NCBI taxonomy): domain Bacteria; kingdom Pseudomonadati; phylum Bacteroidota; class Sphingobacteriia; order Sphingobacteriales; family Sphingobacteriaceae; genus Sphingobacterium; species Sphingobacterium multivorum. The sequence continues at coordinate 3,299,513 of NZ_CP154261.1, read as the reverse complement.
CACAAATCTCAAATTAGATGGCGAAAAATTTATTGATAGTTGAGTCTCCGGCGAAAGCGAAAACGATAGAAGGGTATTTAGGAAAGGATTTTTTGGTTAAGTCAAGTTATGGACATATTCGCGACTTGGTGAAAACCGATGATGCAATTGATACCGAAAAGAATTTTGAACAAAAGTATGAAGTTCCATCCGACAAAAAGGCGGTTGTAAGTGAACTAAAGAAATTGGCTAAAGCTGCAGAAACCGTTTGGTTAGCGTCCGATGAGGACCGCGAAGGAGAGGCTATTTCATGGCATTTATTTGAGACTTTGGGATTAAAAGATGAAAGCACAAAAAGAATTGTGTTTCATGAGATTACAAAGCCAGCTATTTTGAAGGCTATTGATAACCCGCGTAAAATAGATTATAACCTCGTAAATGCACAACAAGCGCGAAGGGTGTTAGATCGATTAGTCGGATTTGAATTGTCTCCGGTTCTATGGAAAAAGGTGAAACCTTCTTTATCTGCTGGGCGCGTGCAGTCTGTTGCGGTTCGTCTGATTGTAGATCGTGAACGTGAAATCAATAAATTTGAACCCGAAGCGGCTTTTAAGATCGTTGCTTTTTTTCATACGGGAAAAGTTAAAGATAGTTTTAAAGCCGAGCTTCCGCAGCGTTTTGCAACAGAGGCAGAGGCAACCAAATTTTTGGAGGATTGTAAAGCAGCGCTTTTTTCTGTAAAGAATCTCGAAACAAAACCTGCGAAGCGTTCACCGGCAGCGCCATTTACAACATCAACATTACAGCAGGAAGCAAGCCGGAAACTTGGATTTTCGGTTGCCCGCACCATGCAGGTGGCTCAAAGGCTGTATGAATCAGGACGAATCACCTATATGCGTACCGATTCTGTTAATTTGAGTGATACGGCGATTGAGGCTGCTGAAAAGGAAATCAAATCGGCTTATGGTAACCAGTATCATAAGGTCAGAAAATATAAAACAAAAACATCGGGTGCACAAGAGGCGCACGAAGCTATTCGTCCTACTTATTTCTCTGAGCACACCATCGATGGCGATGCATCCGAAAAAAGATTATACGAGCTTATTTGGAAAAGAGCAATTGCTTCTCAAATGAGTGAAGCGGAGTTTGAACGTACATTGGCAAAGATCGACATCTCAACCCGTACTGAAGATCTGAATGCTTCGGGAGAGGTGATGAAATTTGATGGATTCTTGAAAGTTTACATGGAATCCTTGGATGACGATCAAGACAACGCGATGGACGAGGATAGTGACAATGCTATTCTTCCACCATTAGCCGTTGGTATGCCATTAACGTTGAAAAACATGTCGGCGACAGAGCGTTTTACCCGACCTCCAGCACGTTATACGGAAGCTGCCTTGGTGAAAAAATTAGAGGAATTGGGTATTGGCCGTCCTTCAACCTACGCACCTACGATTTCAACCATTCAAAACCGCGGGTATGTCATCAAGGAAGAGCGTGAAGGTAAATCGCGCGATTACCGTGTACTAACATTAAAGGATACTGAAATAACAGCAGTAACAAAAACCGAAATCACTGGTGCCGAAAAAGGAAAAATGTTCCCTACAGATATTGGTGTTGTGGTGAATGATTTTTTGGTTGAACACTTCAACGGTATTGTGGATTTTCATTTTACTGCCAACGTAGAAAAAGAGTTTGACGATATCGCGCATGGACTGACCGAATGGACGAAAATGTTGCATGATTTCTATGGGCCTTTTCATTCTGAGGTAGAAGATACTTTAGTCAATGCAGATCGTGCGAATAATGAGCGTGAGCTCGGTGTCGATCCAGTATCTGGTAAGCCCGTTTCGGTTCGCATTGGTAAATTCGGTCCATTGGTACAGATTGGCTCTCCTGATGATGAAGAAAAGCCTCGTTTTGCTTCCTTGCGTAAGGGACAGATGATTGAAACCATTACTTTTGAGGATGCCATGGAATTGTTCAAATTACCGAAAAAAGTAGGTTTATTTGAAGATAAGGAAATGACGGTTGCAGTGGGACGATTTGGACCTTATATCCGTCACAATTCGGCCTTCTATTCACTACCAAAAGGTGTTGACCCATTGGATGTGACAGAAGAAGAGGCTGTACAGATTATCAAAGACAAACGTCAGAAAGATATCGAAAAAGTTATTCGGGTTTTTGATGAAAATCCGGATGCTCAGATTGAACAGGGACGCTGGGGACCGTTTATTCGTTTTGGCAAGCAAAATCTGAAAATCCCTAAAGGAACCGAGATTGAAAAAATCACATATGCGGATGTGCTGAAATGGGCTGAGGCGGATGCGCCAAAAGGAAAAGCAACTAAAGCAAAAACAACAGAAAAGAAAACTGTAGCAAAAAAAGCGACTGCAAAGAAGGCTCCAGCTAAAAAAACTACAAAGTCTAAATAAGGATGAAAGCAGATTTGCCTGAAAATATTGTCAAAGACATTATGATCGCCGTTGTTTTGGAAGGTGAGACGGTGGAGACAAAAAACTGGACTGTCTATGTTATCAACGACAAGAACATTGCTATTCAGAATGTACTGATCAGCTCAAAAGGTTATGGCGAAAAGGATGGCCGACAAGTAACAACAACGACTTTGCGTCATTTTATTGGTAATATAGAAGCTAAATCTTTTGATCGTGTTGAAGCGATTGATGAACAGGTATTCGGGCTCACAAATGAATATTGGCTGAGCTTTTATATTGATAACATTATTTACGATAAAAAATATATCTTTTTACCTGAAAGCATTGTGGATGGTAATCTGACTAAGGTCCCTTTGGTCAATCGTCCAGGTGTAATCATAGGAGGAAACGAATAATGAGTGGACGTCACAACTTTATTATCGCCATAGATGGTTTTTCCTCCTGCGGTAAAAGTACACTGGCAAAGGCTTTGGCTAAAAAACTGAAGTTTGCCTTTATTGATAGTGGAGCCATGTATAGGGCCGTCACACTCTATTTTATCCGGCATAAAATAGCGCTGGATGATCAAGAAGCGATCGAAAGCGCACTAAAAGATATCCATATTGATTTTATCCCAAATGCAATAAAGACGGAGATCCATCTAAATGATGAGGATATTTCGGAAGAGATCCGTCAGATGTATATTTCTGATAAAGTCAGTGATGTGAGTGCAATTAAAGCTGTCCGGGTTGCTATGGTTGCCCAGCAGCAAAAATTGGGTAGTAGACGAAATATTATTATGGATGGCCGTGATATCGGTACTACTGTTTTTCCAGATGCTGATCTGAAGATTTTTATGACGGCCGATCCTAAAGTACGTGCTGCGCGACGTTATCTGGAGTTGACGGAAAAAGGGGAGGATGTGACGCTGGAAGAAGTCGTGGAAAATCTTGCAACCCGTGACCGTATCGACAGTACCCGTGCGGAGAGTCCATTACGACAAGCGGAAGATGCGATTGTTTTGGATAATTCTAATCTGACACCAGAACAACAGCTCCATTTTGTTGAAGAAGAGTATTTAAAAGCTAAGGCTGCAAAAGCCCAATCATAAAACACAAAGAAGGCCGATTATTTAATCGGCCTTCTTTGTGTTTGCAATATCATTATTTTATACTGTTAATTTGTTGTTGTTCCAGTAATTTTCCAATATTGTTTTTTTCTCCAAACTCTGCTGTCTCATCTTGAAAAGATTCTAGAAGAGCTTTAATAGCATCTGAATTATCTGCTGTACGCTGGTAGATATCGGGAATTGTTTTTTCGATATTTTTATCGCCGAGTTCAATGTTATCAACCTCGATTTTGCCTATTTTTTCCAACACAGCTTGTTGGCTATTTCTGACATCTTCTAATTCTCTTGCTATTTTTTCCATTAATTGGAATTTCTTCAATTTATCCATATGAAATCGCTTTTGTTACTATTAGAAGAACAAGATGCTTCAAAACTTTGTTTTGTTTTTTTTTAAAAAGGGTAATAGAATAGGGGGTATGATAAGCAACGATGGAAAAGAAAAAGGCGGAACACGCATGTCCCGCCTTTCATAAGTGCTATTATTTTACTGTTAATTTGTGCGTCCCGGATACACTTGGAGTGCTTTCTCCAGGCAAACTAAAGCATTTTTAAGATCATCCTGATTCAGTACATAGGCCAGGCGGACTTCATTTACTCCAGCACCCTCCGTACTATAAAAGCCCGTAGCTGGAGCCATCATAACTGTTTCGTTATTGTAAGAGAACTCTTCCAACATCCATTGACAGAATTTATCTGCATTGTCAATGGGTAATTTGGCGACGACGTAAAATGCGCCACCCGGGTTAGGAGAGTAAACTCCTTCAATGGCATTGAGTCCTTTTACGAGGGTATCTCTTCTTGCTGTATATTCTTTGGATACCGCCTCGAAGTAACTGTCTGGTGTATCAACAGCAGCTTCACCCGCTATTTGTCCTTCTAAGGATGGACTTAAGCGCGCTTGTGCAAATTTCAGTGCTGTCTGATATAGTTCTTTATTTTTGGTAATGATACATCCAATACGCGCACCACAAGCGGAGTAGCGTTTTGATACTGTATCAAAAATAACGACATTATTTTCGAGACCTTCTAAATGCATTGGTGAGATAAACGCTCTGCCATCGTAACAAAACTCACGATAGGCCTCATCTGAGAAAAGGTAAAGATCATATTTTAGACAAAGTTCACGAAGAGCTTCGAGTTCTTCTTTGGAATAAAGATAACCCGTAGGGTTATTTGGATTACAGATGCAGATTGCTTTGGTTTTAGCGGTAATTACCTTTTCAAATTCGGCGATAGAAGGTAATGCAAATCCACTTTCAATATAGGACATGATTGGTTTGATTACCACATCGGAGGAACAAGCAAAACCATTGTAATTCGCATAAAATGGCTCTGGAATGATGATCTCTTCGCCTTCATTCAAACAGGCTTGCATAGCGATCATAATCGCTTCCGAACCACCATTTGTTACTAATATATCTGTCGGCTCGATATTATAATTTAGCTTATTATAATATTCTGCTAACTTGTTTCGGTAAGAGGCTGTACCTTCAGAAGGTGTGTAGGCCCACACTTTGAACTGTATATTTTTCAAAGCATTAAGCATCACTTCAGGTGTTTGGATATCAGGTTGTCCGATATTGAGGTGATATATCTTTTTACCTTCTTTTTTTGCTTGATCAGCATATGGCGTCAACTTTCTAATAGGCGACGCAGGCATATTTAGCCCTTTTTCTGATATTACTGGCATTATAGTTTTTTTAAAATTAGTAGTGCAAAGCTAACCAAAATAAAACGAAAAAAGCCACATCATCATGTGGCTTTTTTCGTTTTATCTACGGGAATTGTTATTCTACAATACCCTTAATGTATAGCGTTTTTACAGGAGTCTTAGTATTGGACTGCACCGTGAAGCTCTTTGTGAAGGGCGCTTTTGCTGCGGCATTGTAAGTCACTTTAATCGTACCACTGTCGCCTGGTTTAATTGGCGTTTTCGTAAATTCCGCTACAGAACATCCGCAGGTTGGTACAACATTGGAAATGATAATTGGCTCACTGCCTGTGTTTGAAAACTTAAAATTATACGAAACGGGTGTACCGGCCGGAATTTTGCCAAAATCATGTGTCTCTTTTTCGAATTTAAATTCCCCTTGTCCTGTTTGCATCGAAGAAAAACCAATAAAGGAAATGATCACTGCTAAGATTGTTATATACTTTTTCATGCTTCTAAAATATTACTTTACGATTAAAATAGTACAACTGATATGCCAAATTTAATATTTATTCCCGATTTATTGTAGATCTAACAACTTTATTACAGTTATATTATGCCTTCTTTCAGTAGGTCCTGTATGTGGATGACACCCGCGTAATTCCCTTTGTCGGAAACTAATAGTTGCGTAATGTTATTTTCACGCATAATATGGAGCGCATTGGCGGCCAATTCATTTTTATCGATAATTTTCGGAGATTTTCCCATGATATCGGCGGCAGTAATTGTCGCTAAATCCGTGTGTTTCTCCAGCATACGACGGATATCACCATCTGTAATGATACCGAGTATATGGTTATCATCCAACACGGCGACAGCGCCCAGTCTAAACTGTGTTATGGTGATGATAATATCACTTACAGTAGCTTGTTGTTTGACACTGGGTTTGCCGTTCTGATCGGATAGATCGCCGACTCTTAAGTAGAGTTTTTTGCCTAATGCTCCCCCTGGATGGTATTTTGCAAAATCTTGATCCGTAAAATCGCGGCACTCTTGTAATACGACGGCAAGGGCATCACCCATTGCTAACTGAGCAGTTGTACTTGAAGTTGGTGCAAGGTTGTTAGGACAAGCTTCTTTCTCAACAGTAGTATTTAAAATATAGTCTGCATTTTTAGCGAGGTAGGAATCTGTATTTCCAACCAAAGCAACCAACGTATTCTTTGTCTGTTTTAAAAAGGGAACAAGTACTTTAATCTCAGGTGTATTTCCACTTTTGGAGATGGCAATAATTAAATCATTTTGTTGGATGATACCAAGATCGCCATGAATGGCATCAGCTGCATGCATAAAGATCGATGGTGTGCCTGTCGAATTTAGTGTTGCAACTATTTTTTGAGCGATAATAGCACTTTTACCAATCCCGGTTACAATAACTCGGCCCTGCAGATTAAGAATACGATCGACAACGGTAACAAAATCATCATCAATATATTGAGCTAAAGCAGCTACTGCCTTGGCTTCTTCTTGAATAGCTTGAATAGCTATATTTTTTATTTCGTAGTTGTTTTTCACAAAAAATACTCTTACTTTTATGTATTAGAATAGATTGCAAAAATAGATTATTTTTCAAGATTATTTCTTCATTTATCTATCTTATTTTTGCCCAAGGCGCAATGGAAATAGAAAAATCACTTTTCGACAATTTACAAGATTTTTTTGGTTTTGATACTTTTAAGGGGGATCAAGAGGCAATTATAACCAGTATTCTTCAACGGAGAGACACGTTTGTAATTATGCCGACCGGAGGGGGGAAATCAATTTGCTATCAACTTCCTGCACTCATGAGTGAGGGGACTGCAATTGTTATTTCGCCGTTGATTGCTTTAATGAAAAACCAAGTAGATCAGCTTCGTGCATTCGGTGGCGAAGATAGTATCGCTCATTTTTTAAATTCGTCATTGAATAAGAGCGAAATTACGAAGGTTAAGGATGATGTAATCGCCGGGAAGACCAAATTGCTGTATGTCGCTCCAGAATCTCTGGCGAAGCAAGATAATTTGGAATTCTTACACCAAATCACCGTGTCGTTTGTGGCGGTTGACGAAGCACACTGTATTTCCGAATGGGGACACGATTTTAGACCAGAATATCGTAAAATACGCCAGGTCATTAATGAAATAGGGGCTGATATTCCCATTATTGCGCTTACTGCGACAGCAACGCCTAAAGTTCAGTCCGACATTCGTAAAAATTTGCAGATGACTGATGCTGTTTTATTTAAGTCTTCATTTAATCGTAGCAACTTATATTACGAGGTAAGACCTAAAAAGGATGTCGTAAAAGAAATTGTTCGTTTTATCAAAACCAAATCGGGTAAGACGGGCATTGTGTATTGTTTGAGCCGTAAAAAGGTAGAAGAAATCAGTGAGGTATTGAACCTAAATGGCATCAAAGCTTTACCTTACCACGCGGGTTTAGACGCCAAAACAAGAGCTGATACACAGGATAAATTTTTGATGGAGGATGTCGAAGTAATTGTGGCTACAATTGCTTTTGGTATGGGAATAGACAAACCTGATGTTCGCTACGTGATTCACCATGATATTCCTAAATCCATGGAGGGATACTATCAGGAAACTGGACGTGCGGGACGTGATGGGGGCGATGGTTATTGCTTGGCTTTTTATTCAGAAAAAGATGTCGAAAAGCTGACCAAGTTCATGAAAGATAAACCTGTGGCCGAACGTGAGATTGGTACACAGATTTTAAAAGAAGTTATTGATTATTCGGAGTCTGCAGTATGTCGTCGTAAACAGATCCTTCATTATTTTGGAGAAAATTTTGACGAGCAGGGCTGTAATAATATGTGCGATAACTGCCGTTCGGAAAAAGAATATTTTGAGGCCGAAGATGCATTAAAAGATGTATTGGGCTTTATTCAGGAGCAGGGTGAAAAATTTGATGACCACCACGTGATGAATGTTATGATCGGTCAGAATAACCAACCTGTATCCGCTTATAAACATGACGAACATCGTCTTTTCGGAAAGGGCAAAGATAAAGGTGTTATCTATTGGAAATCCTTGCTGAGGCAGGCAGTGCTTGATAACTTTATCGAAAAAGATATTGATCATTATGGCCTTTTAAAATTGACAGCTATTGGCCGCCATTATTTGGATAATCCTTATCAGCTAAAATTTGTGCTGAACCGTCCAATTGAAGGGGGAGATACCGCAAATTCGGAAGATACTGGCCACGGCACAGGAGCCTTAGATACCGTGTTGTTGGGTATGCTTAAAGATCTACGCAAGAAAATTGCAAAAAGCAAGTCGTTGCCACCGTTCGTCATTTTTCAAGATCCTTCGCTGGAGGAAATGTGTACACATTATCCAATTGCCATCGATGAATTAAAACAGATTCAAGGAGTAGGGAATGGGAAAGCGATTAAATTTGGCGCACCGTTTATTGCCTTGATTAAAGACTACGTTGAGGAAAACGAAATCGACAGACCTGTAGATCTTGTCATTAAAAGTACAGCTAATAAATCGGCATTAAAGGTATCTATTATTCAAAATATTGATCGTAAAATTGCCTTGGATGATATTGCTTCCGCTAAGGGGATAACTTATGAGGAAATATTGAAGGAAATCGAGACGATTGTAAACGCAGGTACAAAAATCAATATCAATTATTTTATTGACGAGATTATTGATGAAGATCGTCAGGATGAAGTATATGACTATTTTAAGACAGCTGAGACTGATTCAATTAATGATGCGCTTAAAGAACTTGGAGGAGATGATTATAGTTACGAAGATCTTCAATTGATGCGAATCAAATTTTTATCAGAGCTTGGTAATTAATTTTTTTATAATTATATGATTAATAAATACATTCCCGAAATAAAGAATGGGACATCGCAGAATTTCTTTTTAATGGCGGGGCCATGTGCAATTGAGGGAGAGGAAATCGCTTTGCGTATTGCTGAAAAGATTGTTACAATTACAGATAAACTAAATATTCCTTACATTTTCAAGGGATCCTACCGTAAGGCCAATAGATCCCGCCTAGATTCATTTATGGGAATAGGTGATGAGAAGGCGCTGAAGATTTTAGAGAAAGTTGGGAAAACTTTTGGTGTACCTACGGTGACGGATATCCATGAGAGCCATGAGGCGGAAATGGCAGCCGCATACGTTGACGTTCTTCAAATTCCGGCATTTTTGTGCAGACAGACTGACTTATTGGTTGCGGCGGCAAAAACAAACAAGGTGGTCAATGTAAAGAAAGGTCAGTTTTTGAGCGCCGGATCTATGAAATTTGCAGTGGATAAGATCGTGGAATCTGGAAATGAGAAGGTTTTTTTAACTGATCGTGGCAATACGTTCGGCTATCAGGATCTCATTGTAGATTATCGCGGGATCCCCGAAATGCGTTCTTTTAACGTGCCCACTGTGATGGACTGCACACATTCCCTGCAACAACCGAATCAAACTTCCGGCGTAACAGGAGGGAAACCAGCATTAATTGAAACAATAGCCAAAGCTGCAATCGCGGTGGGAGCCGACGGCCTGTTTATAGAAACACATCCTGATCCGGCAAATGCGAAATCTGATGGCGCCAATATGTTACATTTGGATTTACTTGAAGGCTTGATGGAAAAACTGGTCCGAGTTAGACAAGCTATTTTATAGTATAATAAATAAATCGCAATAGAAAGGAGCCAATAGGCTCCTTTTTTATAATCAATTCGATCAAACTTAAAGCTAAATTATTGTATGTTCTCAAAAGTTGCGTTGACAGCGTTTTTGCTGTTGTCTTTTTCTGCCATCAAAGCGCAGGAGAATTATAGTTGGTTTTCTCCACTAGAAGATAAGCATGTGGAAGGTAGGCTGGAGAATCAGAAGCTTTCAGCCTTCAACAGGCTTCCGGATGAACTGGAAAGTCAAGTACGTAAACCTGTGTGGGAACTGGGGAAGAATAGTGCGGGATTCTATATTGACTTTCAAACTACTTCGTCTGAGATTAAGGTTCAATACCAGGTTGCTGGCGGTTTAAATATGCCCCATATGCCTACAACAGGTGTCAGTGGGCTGGATCTTTATGCTTATGATACTGTAAACAAGGAATGGAAATGGGCTTATGGCAATTATGATTTTTCGGATACCATTTCTTATACATGGAAGAATATAGGGCGCAATGGAAAATTTAATTACCGCTTATATCTTCCGCTATACAATACGGTTAAGTGGTTAAAGATTGGTGTGCCAAATACCGCTAAATTAACGTATACCCATACCACAGCAGCCAAACCTATTGTTGTGTATGGAACCTCGATTGGACAGGGGGCCTGCACCAGTCGCCCAGGCTTAGCTTGGACCAACCAAGTGGGACGTGCGTTCGACCATGAAATGATCAACTTATGCTTTTCTGGTAACGGTCGATTGGAACAACCGATTTTGAATGTGATGAATAGTGTAGATGCTGCCTGTTATGTGTTGGATTGTATTCCTAATCTTGCTATTTCAAAGTCGCTAACAGAAAAGCAATTGGATTCACTGTTGGTCAATGCGGTGACATTTTTAAGAAAAGAACATCCGACGACACCCATTATTTTGACACAGCATAGTTCGGGGAGCATAGCCGAAGTCTTTAATGAAGATAAAAATGCGGAATACCAGCAAAGTAGCCGTGTGATGAAGGCGACTTTTGAAAAATTACAATCAAAAGGAATACGTCGGCTTTTCTTATTGTCGAGTCAAGACCTTAATCTGGATCTGAATTCGACCGTTGACTACGCTCATCCAAATGATCAAGGTATGGAAAGAATCGCAAATGCGTATATTAAATTGTTGAAGAAAATTCTCAAGTAAACTACAGTAAACAAGGACTTCACCGTAGCAGTATTTCGAATTTACCTCATCGAAGGGAAATTGTGTATGAAAGGGATTTGTTGATAAAATGATAACAGCATGCTGTTATTTAAAAAAGGGAAGTTTTAAACTTCCCTTTTTTATTTCTTTTTCATTTTCATGGTCATTTTTGCCTTTTCGCCACCGCCATAATTAAAGGTTTTGGCATTGCTTTCTTTCTTTTGGTGGAATGCGCCACCTCGGGAAAGATCTTCTTTATCTTCCTCCTTGCTCGACTTTTTCTTTTTGTCGGTGATGGGATTATAGATTACAAGATCCTCAGGCAGTTCCAAAACATCCATTCTTTTACCGACGGCCTGTTCTATTTTTTTAACCATGGGTAATTCCAGATCTGTTGTGAAAGTAAGGACGACAGTTTCTTCATTTTCCTCATTTTTAACAAGATGATTTAAGAATTCTTCCTTTTCATTCGGTAACTCAAATTGAAAAATGAATGGAACAGCGGAAAGGTCAACATCGTTTGTATTTTCCCGTGCAATTATTAAGACCCGAGATTGGATATTATCCTTGAAATCTTCCATCGTCTCATAGCCAAAATCATCGTAGAACAATGGATTGAGGATAGCAATTTCTTCTTTATTAGTAGCAAATAGACTGCCGGCGAGTTTTTGGGCTGTAAGTTTTGAGTTTACAAAGACGACTACTTTTTGAAATACCTCCTTATCTTGAAGTAGAAGATTCAATAGATTGATCTTTGTGGTGAAATTAGGTACATGATATAATAATAGATCTAGGGTGTCCACTTGGTCATTCTCAAGTTCATCAACCTCGATAACGGCATAATCTTCATTCATGTAATTGTCGACCATGTCGTAAAGTTTTTGATGTTCGACAGTACTAAATATTAAATGTTGTACTTTGCCACAGCTTTCTGCCAGTTCGCGTACAGGATTTTGCATACCCTGTTTGATAATCTCTTCGGCGTCGTCGATAATTAATGTCTGAATACGGTTGAGATTCAATGCCAACTTAAGGTAAATGGCTCTCGCGCGATTTGGCGTTGCCACAACAATGTCCTTGCCGTCAACTAGTTCTTCGATTTCCTCTTCCATGCTGCCTGAAGCCCGCAATCCGATGATACGAAGACCTTTATTTTTGCTTAATTGGTAGAATTTCTCAACAATTTCGTCGATACGTTCTTCATTTGGCGCCAAGATCAAAAACTTCGGAGCTTCATCTGTTGTGAATTTCAACTTCATCAAGGTAGATAACACATAAGTTGTGGTTTTACCAGCACCTTCCGGAGCGATGGCAATCACATCCTGTCCACCAAGAATTCTGGAAATGCATCTACTTTGAATTTCCTTTGGAGCCAGATAACCGAGTTCGGTCATCGTAGCAGTCAATCTTTTGCTAAGTTTTAGTTTCTCTAACGACACGTATCCTTTTATTTATGTAAGTTACAAAAATACAAATTTAGATCTTAGATCAGCTAATGTGCGCCCATTTTTGAAAAGAGATTAATAATAATGACGCCAACGACATTCAAAACCATGCCGATAATAGCTGCTGTATCGGGAACCTGTTTGAATAAGAACATACCAATCAGCGTAATGGCTACAATACCAACGCCAGACCAAATTGCATAGGATATTCCTACCGGCAGGTATTTAAGTGTGATACTTAAAAAATAGAAGGCAATGATATAACCGACAATACAGATCAGGGTAGGCTTTATAAGCGTAAAACCTGCAGATTTCTTTAGGAAAGTGGTTGCAAATATCTCAGCGGCTATGGCAAGAAAAAGATAGATGTACTTCATTGTTACAAAGGTACAATTTTTAATTTGATAAGTTTTGGTTAATGAGGTCAATAACAGCGAGAAGTTACGTTATCTTAGAGATAATGAATTGCGTATAAGGGTAAATTTATCTAAGTTTGGCCAATTCACATAGCTAGAGCATTTATCTTTTATGGGGCATATTCAAAATTTTTGGAGATCGGTACTGATATTTTTTATCTTTTTAAGCGCCTGTTGTACTGTTTTTGCCCAAGAACAACTGCAGGAGTTAAAAAAATCGTATTACAGTCTTCCATTAGGGAGCAGGGAGCGTTTTGTACTAACTGGAAAATATGCACAGGCTTTATATTTTAATAATGAGAAAGCGCTGGCTAGTCAATTGCTTAATGATAATATTCAGTTGGCCAGAAATTATCCTGACAAGCAATATTATGCCTATTTGAATTGTATTGCTGCCATGAACAGTTTTAACGATCATGCATTTGAAAAATCACGTTATTATTTAGAACATGCTAAATCTGTACTCCCCATAGTTAACGATAATGGAATAAAGGGGTATGTTCATTATTGTGATGGGTGGGTTATGACACGACAGAATAAAGAGGATGAGGCTGTTTCCCAATTCCATAAAGCAATTTCATTTTTGGAGAAGGCGCCACAGACTGAGGCAAATATCGCCCGAAAATTGGCTGTTTATAAGGAGCTTACAGCGATCTATGCAAACCAGCGTAACTATGATTTCCAGGAGAAGTATACAACACTTTTGCTGGAAACGGCTAAGGAAGGAAAAAATATCAATAGTTTATTTGATGCCTATATGCAAGCCGGTTATTTATTTGAGGAGGAGTATAGATCAAATAATACCGATCGCAATTTATTGAGTAAAGCCGAGCATCATTACCTTGAGGCCTATCATTTGGTTAAAGATAATGAGAAGAATTTGGTTAATCCGACTGATCTAGCGTATGTTTCTGTTAATTTAGCGAATCTGTACCATGAGTTTTATCCGGACAATAGCGGTAAAAAAGCAATATCATATGCGAAACAGGCCTTAGATATTGCAGCAGAAACGGGGCAATATGCTATTACTATACCTGCTTACGGTATCCTCGCTGATGAATCTTTCAAAGCGGGGCATCGAGAGGAAGGAAAAAAATATCTGCAACAGGCACTATACAATCTTCAAAGAGAGCCCCATTACGATTATCAAGTCGGGTTAAGCCTATTTAGCAGGCTGGCTGAAGTAAGCGTTGAAGAAGGTAAATATGAAGAGGCTTTCAATTATCAAAAAAGCTATATAGATGTATTTGAAAAAGCATTTAATTCGGATAAACTGGACAAGACCAAACAACTGGAGCTGAAGTTTGAGCGAGAATTACAAAACCAGAAATTAATGCGGCTTCGACTGGAGGGAGAAAAAAAGGAACAACAAATAAAGTTGATGAAAGCTTTGAACGATAGACAACATCAACTGGTGGAGAATTTGAAATTAAATGAACTCAATCGAACACAACAGCTCAAGGTACTCCAACTTGAACGGGATAAAAAGGAACAGGATTTGCAATTAAGCCAACTAGAAAATGAACAGCGCTTGCAAGAACTTGATGTGTCAAAAAAGCAAATTGCCTTTAAATCACGAATGAATTCAATTTATATCTGGTTGTTTGTCAGTTGTTTGGTTGTTATTGTTTTGCTGTTTTATGCATATTGGCAACGTTCAAAGGCCTTGAAACAGAAGGAGTATTTGCATGAGCTGGAGATGGAAAAGAATAATCAACAACATGCCATTAAAAACCTGACTGCAATGTTGGCGGGGGAAGAGAAAGAGCGTACCCGTCTTGCTCGCGACCTGCATGATGGATTAGGAGGTTTGCTGTCAAGTACCAAAATGGGATTATCAGCCATCAATAAAAATGTATTGGAGCAGGAATCCATGAAAGAAGGTATCGATCGAAGTATTGAGTTGCTGGATGGGGCTGTAGATGAACTTCGCCGACTTGCACATAATCTTATGCCAGATTTAATTGTAAAATATGGTTTGAAAGAAACTTTAAGAGACTATGCAAACCGAATGAGTCAATCGACATGTCAAGTAGAATGTGAATTTTTACAATTTGAATCAACCTTAAGCACGGAACAGGAAATTTCTTTGTACAGAATTATTCAAGAATTGGTGAATAACGCGTTGAAACATGCTAATGCGGCCAACATTTTAATACAGCTTTCTTCACATAATAAACGTTTACATATTACTATTGAAGATGATGGCAAGGGTTTTGATATGGAAAGTGTCGATTTGCAGCATTCTGCGGGAATGCATAATGTGCGATCAAGACTTTCGTTTCTACATGGGGAAATGAAGGTTGTGTCGGAGAAAGGAGGGGGTACAACCATAGAATTGGAATTACCCATGATTTAACTTTTTGGAAAAATGATTAAAATAGCAATTACAGACGATCACCCTTTGCTACTTGAGGGATTGAAAAACATTATAAATGCACATGAAGATTTTGAAGTCGTGGGCATGTATTCCAGTGCGACTGAACTGTTCCATCGTATTCCTGCTGATATGCCATTGGTATTGCTGCTCGATATCAACCTGCCGGATGCTAACGGTATTGATCTGGTTAAAGGCTTGAAGGAAAGCAACAAGGATTTAAAGATTATTGCCTTTAGCGTTCACAATGAATTTGCTGTAATCAACAGTATTTTAAATGAAGGTGCCAATGCCTACTTACAGAAAAATGCAAACGGTGATGAAATACTTGCGGCCATTTCCGCTGTTCTTGTCGGCAAAAGGTATCTCTGTGAGAAAACGCAGGCGATCCTGAACAAGAAAGTGGAAATGGGGCTTAAGCAGGTGCCAAAATTGACACGTCGTGAGAGAGAAGTGCTTACTTTCGTGGCGCAAGGAATGACAACAAACCAAATTGCCGATTCATTGTTCATCAGTTCACATACGGTAGAGAGCCATCGCAAAAATCTAATGGAAAAATTTCAAACCAAAAGTGTTACTGCTGCAGTAAAATCCGCTATAGAATACGGATTAATCCGGGAGACCTAATTAGATTCCCCAATTCCCTGATTTCAGGGATGAAAAGATCCCTATGCATTTGATACTTTTGCTATTATTGATTTAAAATGGGAGGTATCAAGTGCATTGCT
The DNA here is from genome assembly GCF_039511225.1 of Sphingobacterium multivorum. Taxonomy (NCBI): domain Bacteria; kingdom Pseudomonadati; phylum Bacteroidota; class Sphingobacteriia; order Sphingobacteriales; family Sphingobacteriaceae; genus Sphingobacterium; species Sphingobacterium multivorum. Next base: position 3,283,474 of record NZ_CP154261.1, on the reverse strand, counting down.
GAAATCTGGTGTTTACGCTCTTTTAAGAGAGGGTATTGTTTCAGCCTTTGATTCATTGCTCTATTTTAAATCGAATAGGTTTCAGAACAAAATTTCAAATCTAGGTTTTTCTTCGGGAACTCAATACTGCGGAATCTGATTTCTTAGTTGAGGGGTCTGTCAGATAGGTCTTTACAAGATAAACTACCAAAAATTACTGATTCAATTGTTATGATTAAAAAAATAATGCTTTGGACGATAGCTTTCCTCGTACTGTTGGCGATTGTCGCCTGGGGTGGGTACATACTGCGACAGCAAGAATCCTATAAATCATTGGTCCATAAAAAAAGTAAAGCTCTGTTGACCGTATCGTTGGATGATATCCTGTTGAATCAGTTTTTTAATAAATGGCAGTCAGCGCCGAAAGAGGGACAGGATTTTGGTAAAAAACTAAGTAAACTGAGAGATAATGGAATTGATATCAAAGCGAATGTATTTCTTTTTGCTTTGGAGCCCCACTCAAAAAACTTTTATGCTTTTTTCAAGCTAAAGGATAAACAACAATTTTTGACCTTTATGAAGGATGTGATACAGGTTGATACGGTAGAAACTAATCTAGCTCCTGATGTGAGTTATGCCTATCATCAACCGGGTAAAATCGCCTTTATTTGGAAAGGGGATGATCTGCTGATAAGTCTAGGCTTTGATCTTGACACAAAAAAGAACGAAATGCTTCAGCTAATTCAATCAAAACAAGATTGGGTTACCATAGAACAATTTATTAATCGTCCAAGCACATTGACCGGTAAATCACTGCGTTATAGTGATATTTCAACAGATAATTTTATTGAACTTGACTTGAAAGGAGACCATGTCGAGGTATCCGGCGAATTTTTCTCAACAGATTGGAACGTTCCGAATGAATATGTTGTTAGAGAGCTGGTTTCCACAAACTACATTGGTAAAGCTTGGATCAATATCCCCAATAATGGACTTAAAAATCAGGTAAAACAACTCTTTAGCGAACTCCCTATTGCCGCTGATTCTATTATAGCACATTTGGATGGAAATTACGTCGATATTGAAATTTTGAAAAACAAAATCATTCAAACAGACACCATTATTAATTATGCGGTGGACGAAAATTTCGAAACGATCGAAGAGAAAACACCCTACGAAACGAAAGTCCCTGAGGTAAGATTAGCCATGCGTGGCGATAACAACATAAGCAGATTCCTCCCTAGTAAATTATTTTATCACTGGTTTCAAAAACAAGATAAGGGATTTAGTGTACTGTCCACCTCAACGGATATTGATAAACTTAAGGTGGCTTACAATAAGACAGTTGAGCTATCGCATGTGGCAGTACATTTGGCGGATTGGCCAAATGAGGCTAAAATATCACCGATTCTATTATTGAAAACGATCGCTTCAGACATTACGCTGAGTCTGAAAGTTGTAGACCGCAATCGCTTGGTTCTCCAGGGAACTATAGCAGACTACTCGCATTAAAACGCCCTAATTACAAACTTTATTCGCTTTTAAATGGTTTGTTTTGGAGTACAAAGTACAAAAACATGGATAAACGAACTAAAAGTAGAAGTAAGGTGAAAACCTATTGGCGAATTTTAAAGAGTACGGTCGCCGGATTTTTGAATGAGGATTCGATGAAGTATAGTGCTTCATTATCCTATTATACTGTCTTCTCCATTGGTCCCATATTGGTTTTAATCATTGCCTTAGCGGGAATTTTTTATGGTGAGGATGCGATTGAAGGGAGAGTATTCCTGGAACTCCGCGGTTTGGTCGGAAGCAACGCTGCAAAACAGATTCAAGAAGTTATTCAGAATTTACAACTTTCGGGAAAGTCAAATCTGGCCTTGCTTATTAGTACTATTACATTGGTTATAGGAGCAACGACCGTTTTTGGCGATATACAGAATTCGATTAACAAAATTTGGCATGTAAGGGCAAAGCCGAAAAAAGGCTGGTTAAAATTGATTCAGGATAGATTGTTGTCTTCATCTTTGGTGATTGGATTGGGCTTTTTATTAGTCGTTACACTCATCGTAAATGGTGTGATATTGGCGTTGACAGATCAGCTACAGCATTATTTTCCGGATGTGACCGTAATGTTAATGGATGGGATTAACTTTGCACTGTCTTTTGGAATTATATTCTTGTTATTTAGTGTCATATTTAAAACACTTCCGGATGTGAATATACATTGGCGGACCGTACGGGCGGGGGCCTTATTCACGTCAATTTTATTTGTATTGGGACGTTATTTAATTGGAGTCTATCTGGAGCATTCTGCAACGCAAGATACCTATGGTGCGGCAGGTTCATTCGTGTTGATCTTACTTTGGGTCTACTACACAGCAGCTATTTTATATTTTGGTGCAATATACACAAGGGAGTATGCCACGGTAATGGGAATCCCTATTGAGCCCTCGCAATATGCCGTGCATGTTGAAACGCAGGAAATTGAGCGTAATGTAACCGAAATACCTCCGGCCCCGTTAACACAAGAGGAGCAGACGATTACCGAAGAGGATACTACGATCCCCAAGAAAGCATAAACATTAGATTTACTGAATTCTTACCACCAAATTCTGTAAATTTGATGGTAAGATCGATCTATTGTTTATGAACAAATTACAATCATTACGTGAGAAACTCAATTTAACACAAGAGGAACTAGCGCAAAAATCAAATATTTCAGTAAGAACAATTCAGCGGATTGAAGCGGGGCAGTCGCCAAAGGGCTACACCCTTCGCGCACTTGCACAGGCATTGAATGTGGAGGAATCGGAGTTTTCTGCGTATGATATACCTCTTGAGTCAGAAAACTTGACATGGATCAAGATTATCAACCTGTCTTCCTTACCCTTTTCTATATTGCCGCCATTAAATATTTTGGTACCTGTCGCAATTATGCTCTTCAAAAAACAGCATTCATATAAGGTTCGCCAGTTAATCTCAATTCAAATCGTATCGACTTTAGTTGCCGTTTTACTGATGCTTATTATTTTCATACTCAACGATTGGCTGGGTGTTAAAAGCAATGTGAAATTGCTTATTCCGTTATGTTGGATACTTATAAATATAATCGTTATTCTGCGAAATGCAATCGGGTTAAATAAAGGTGGGCACGCACGCATTTTGCCCGATATAAGTATTTTATAGGTACTTTTATACAATTGTCGGGTAGCTGTCGGGGCATTGTCGGGCTGTAAAAGGATAGTCTTCTGTTGGTATTTTTTTTCTTTGATCTTGAAAAAAAATGCAAAATTATGAAAACAGATTATCAAAAGAACAAAAGCCACATTGCTTTGGCTGCCTTTGCTATTATTCTTTCTTTTTGTACGATGACGAACGTCTTTCCGCAAGCTAAGATTCCTTTGATCAAAGCTTCATCTGAGAAAGTCGGTATTACAGATGGCGCCTATTGCCATGTTGACTGGAAATTAGATCCCAAGGCAGATCCCGACGTCTATTTCGTAAATATTCCAACAAAAGAAAGTACAGTTGTTTTTAAAACAGATCAGGAAGAATTGACTGTGATGACTAAACCCGGCGCGATGTATGATTTCATAGTACTATTGAATGGAACGGATTCTTGTCACGTTCGTATAAGCGCTCAATTACCGCCGGATCTACCCACAATGGATAATAGTAATTTATTTCCGATGCGGATACCGTTTCGTCTTATTGGCTCACGGATTTTCCTGAATGGTACAATTAACAAAAAAGACATTACGATACAGTTTGATTTAGGAGCCGGAACTGGTGTTGTCAACAAAAATAGCCCAAAGCGGTTGGATTTATCATTTTCATCGTTTACGACGGTTGCGAATACCGATGGGGTCAAGAGCGAGCGGACAAGCCTGGGCAATCAATTGCGTGTTGGGCCGATTGTTTGGAAAAACGTGTCAATTACAGAGGTCGGTAATATGAAGCCTTTTGAAGATCTTATTATTGGCAACAGTTTCTTTCGAAATCACATTATTGAAATCGATTATGACAAAATGGAATTGGTAATTCATCGCGATCTCCCCACTAAAGCAAAGAAATATACAAAGCTTCCTGTATACTATGAGCAAAACCGACCCAAGTTTAAAGCTGCTTTTAGACATAACCAACGAGACTACGATTTTTGGTTCCTTTTTGATACAGGTCGTGATGGTACGATGCTGTTAGGGGAAGATTTTACCGGTATAGGCCATAATTGGAATGATCTATCGCCGCTTACCATGATCAGTAATCGAAAAATTATTCGTTTGGATGCTTCAATAGCTGGCGTGGAGTTTAAAGATATTGTGACGAATGCCGCTGATCCACTCAAACCGAATGGCAGACCAAGCCTGTTCGGAAACCAGATTCTTAACCATTTTAATGTCATTTTGGATAATCAGGAAGGATTTCTTTACCTGAAACCAAACAGCAGGATCAAGGAACCTTATTCAAACTATGAGGGGTATTTAAAACAGATGTCTCAGTCAATGCAGAAAAATTAAAGTGAGCAGCCAATGCCGTTTGTTCAGGGAGCAAATGACATTGGCTACTTATGGCAAGTATGTATCTAACGAATAAAATCGGTCCATTTCTGTTCGGATTTTCCCGAGGCAATTACAGTTTCTAGAAACTTCATGCCACGCAGACCATCAGCTACAGTTGGAAAATCAGTATCTTCTTCTCGCGGCTTTATACCTTGCATTGATGCCAATAGTGTGGCTGCAAAATTTCTATAAATATTGGCAAATGCTTCGATATATCCTTCGGGGTGACCGGCCGGTAGACGAATGTTATGTTTGGCGATTGGTGAAAGGTACTGCTGACCTGCACGAAATAGCTGGATTGGCGCATCGAGCTGTTTAAAGATGAGTGTATTTGCATCCTGCTGGTTCCATTCCAATCCCCCAAGTTCACCATATACTCTAATTTTTAACGCATTTTCTTCTCCTGCAGCAACTTGGGATGCCGATAGTACGCCGGTGGCTCCATTCTCAAATCCAAGTAATATGTTGCCGTCATCTTCAAGCTTTCTTCCGGTCACAAATGTTTGAAGATCGGCACACATTTTAGTGATTTTTAAACCGGAGATATATTCCGCTAGGTGGGCAGCATGTGTCCCAATATCGCCCATACAACCACTTTTTCCGCTCTTTTCAGGATCTGTGCGCCAGAAGGCCAGAGAAGGACTATTTTCGATCATCTTACTTAGCCATCCCTGCGGATACTCGACCATAATTTTTCTAATCGAACCTAATTGGCCCTCTTTGACAAGATGACGGGCTTGTTTCACCATCGGATAGGCAGAGTAGGTGTATGTGACACAGAGTATTAGTCCAGTTTCCGCTACTTTTTGTTGGAGCAATTCGGCCTGTTCTGTTGTCAGAGTCATCGGCTTTTCAAGCACGACATGGAAGCCATGTTCCAGCGCCATCATTGCTGGTTCGAAATGAGCAAAATTGGGCGTGACGATACTCACAAAGTTCATGCGATCATCCGCCGGACGTTTACTTTCCTCGACAATCATTTCCCGATAACTTCCATAGCTCCTTTCCTCTGGAAGCCCTAAAAGCGCAGCGGATTCTTTTGCGACAAGTGGATCAGCACTCAGTGCTCCGCAACATAATTCAATCTGACCGTCAATTCCAGCAGCCATGCGATGTACAGCCCCTATAAATGCATTTTTTCCACCGCCGATCATGCCCATTTTTAGTTTTGTATTGCGCATAAAGTTGATTTTTTAATGAGGATATCTTTCGTAATTACAAACCCAATAGTTTGCGGTTAAGGCTATCATTGGTTTCGACGGCAGCAAAATTATCGAATGCCTTATCAGTAACACGGATAATATAGTCTTTAATATGCAGCGCGCCCTCCCGTGCACCATCTTCAGCATTTTTGAATGCACATTCCCATTCCAGTACTGCCCAGCCTTGATAATCATATTGTGTGAGTTTGGTAAATATGGATTTGAAATCCACTTGTCCATCACCGATTGATCTAAAACGACCGGCTCTTGACTGCCAGCTCTGGAAGCCACCATAGACGCCCTGACGACCAGAAGGATTGAATTCAGCATCTTTAACATGGAACATTTTAATTCGTTCATGGTAAATGTCGATGAATTGAAGATAGTCAAGACATTGAAGGACAAAATGGGAGGGATCATAGAGAATGTTTGCCCGCTTGTGATAATTTACATTTTCGAGAAATAAGTCAAAAGTAGCACCGTCATGGAGATCTTCTCCAGGGTGTAATTCATAGCATAGGTCGACATCATACAGGTCACATTCATCAAGAATGGGTAACCATAATTTTGCAAGCTCAGCAAAACCTGTTTCGATCAATTTAGCGGGTCTTTGTGGCCAAGGGTATATAAATGGCCATAGAAAAGCTCCACTAAAGGTCGCCAGCGCTTTAAGCCCGAGATTGTGGGAAGCTCGTACGGCATATTTTAATTGCTGGATCGCCCACTGTTGTCGTGCTTGAGGATTACCATGTAAATGCTGTGGTGCAAAGGCATCAAATAGATCATCGAAACTTGGATTTACAGCCACTAATTGCCCTTGGAGATGGGTTGAAAGTTCGGTAATTTCCAATCCGAAAGACTGTACTTTCGCTTTTAGATCAAGTGCATAGCTTTTATCGAGCGCTGCTTTTTCTAGATCGATAAAACGGGCATCCAAGGTGGGCAGTTGTATACCCTTATAGCCAAGTGCTGCAGCCCACTGGCAGATAGAGTCCAAGGAGTTAAATGGCGCTTCATCACCGATAAACTGCGCGAGGAAGATGGCAGGGCCTTTAATTGTTGTCATATGTATTGCGTTTAGAAAAAGACTACGTTATGTACAAAACAGATCAATATTCCAATACGTTTAAAGAAATGGCTGCGTCTGTCGTTTATACTATTATAATTTGGTTATCCAAGCTACCTGCTTGTTTAATACAATATTACAAAAATTTGCAACCGGTTGCAATAAAATCAAAAAAAAACCTTAAACTTGTCTAGACGATCCATTCTTACGCTTTCCAAATAATATAAGAATGCCTCGTCTAAACAAGATAAAGCTGTCAGGCACCTGTGTGGCGCTTGATTGTGAAGTAGACTTAATAACCCAATAAACCAATTATAAATAAATGGCAAATAATGTTTATGATGCAATTGTCATCGGGTCTGGGATCACAGGTGGCTGGGCAGCCAAGGAGCTAACAGAGCGTGGGCTTAAAACCATTATGTTAGAAAGAGGACGCAATATTGAGCATATCAAAGATTACCCATCACCCAATAAAGATCCATGGGATTTTCCGCATCGGGGCCGGGTGCCATTGGATCGCGCCCAGCACTACCTACCTTTTGGAATTAAAAATCAATGGATGAATGAAGGGAACATCGACTTTTGGACTAATGAGACAGAAAGTCCGTATAAGGAGATTAAACCCTTTAATTGGTTCCGGGGCTATCACGTTGGCGGGCGTTCGCTTATGTGGGGGCGGCAGAGTTATCGTTGGTCGGATGTTGATTTTGAAGCAAATAGCAGAGACGGACATGGCATTGACTGGCCCGTACGTTATAAAGATATTGCACCTTGGTATAGTCACGTTGAAAAATTTGCCGGTATTTCGGGTAATAAAGATGGTATAGCCGTGCTGCCTGATGGCGAATTTATGCCACCCATGGACATGAATATTGTGGAGAAAGACCTTGCTGCGCGCTTAAAATCGCATTATCAGGGAAAACGACATTTTATAATTGGCCGGGTAGCCAACATAACAGTGCCCCACCATGGCCGTGTTAACTGCCAATACCAAAATAAATGTTGGTTGGGTTGCAATTTCGGCGCTTACTTTAGCACACAATCTGCAACATTGCCCGCAGCAGTGAAGACAGGAAACCTTACCTTACGGCCATTTTCAATTGTAAAGAGTATTATTTACGATCGTGATACCCAGAAAGCTAAAGGAGTAGAAATTGTTGATGCGGAGACGAATCAAACCTACGAGTATTTTGCTAAAATCGTCTTTGTATGTGCTTCAACGTTAAATTCCACCTGGGTCTTAATGAATTCCGCTACTGATGTATGGGAGGGTGGTCTTGGAAGCAGTAGTGGCGAACTGGGACATAACCTGATGGATCACATGTTAAATAGTGGGGCTGGGGGAAGAGTAGACGGATTTGAGGATAAATATATTTTTGGTCGACGGGCCAATGGATTATATGTGCCCCGATTTGCCAATATTGCCGGCGATACCAAGAAGAGAGATTACGTACGTGGTTTTGGGTATCAAGGCGGGGCTTCGAGGGGACAATGGTCGGGTAAGGTCGATAATAAGAGCGTGGGCGGCGCTTGGAAAGATGCTATCGCCGAGCCGGGCAGCTGGGGAGTGGGTTTCAGCGCGTTTGGTGAAATACTCCCATATCACGAAAATAAAGTCCTATTGGATTCATCGGTAAAAGATAAATGGGGACTTCCCGTATTGGCAATAGACGCAGAGATTAAGGATAACGAGCGGAAAATAAGGGTTGATGCAAGCAATGAAATGAAGGAAATGTTAGAATCTATCGGTGTCAAAGATGTAACAACCTACGACAACGGGTTTAGTATGGGACAGGGAATTCATGAAATGGGAACAGCGCGCATGGGGAATGATCCGAAAACATCGGTATTAAACAAGTTTAACCAAGTATGGGATGCTAAAAATGTTTTTGTGACAGACGGGGCCTTTATGACTTCTTCTTCCTGTGTGAATCCATCGCTTACCTATATGGCATTTACTGCAAGGGCAGTAGATTTTGCTGTAAATGAATTAAAAAAAGGGAATCTTTAATTATTTTATGATGTAATAGTTATGAATAGACGAGAAGCAATACAACGTGTAGCCATGCTCATGGGCGGAACAGTTATTGGCGCTCCCTTATTTTTGGAAGGATGCCAAAGGTCTGCTTCGAAAGATATAGAAATGCTTTTTGATCCAAAATCAATCGATTTTTTTGGCGATCTCGCTGAGGCCATTCTTCCCAAGACCACTACTCCGGGAGCGAAAGAAGCTGGTGTAGGTTCTGAGATTCCCGTTCTGGTGCGAGACTGCTATAAACCTGAAGAACAGCAGGTCTTTCTGACCGGAACAGCTGGAATTGACGAACGTGCCAAGAAAGAATTTGGACGTAATTTTCAGCAACTTGAAAAGAAAGACCAAACGGCCTTTGTCGATATTTTGGACAAGGAAGCGCAGGATTATGATGAAAAGAAATCCGCTAACGATCTGCCTCATTTTTTCACCCTGTTTAAACAGCTTACTCTCCTTACATTTTTTAGCTCAAAATTGGGAGCGACGGAAGTATTCCGTTATGTGAAAATCCCTGGGAAATATGATGGCGATTTCCCTTATCAAAAGGGTGATCATGCCTGGGCAACCTAGCTAATAAATCGTATAAATTTGATATTGACCCCTTGTCCTTAATTGGCAGCGGGGTCAATTAAAGAGGTGGTCAAGCCTATGAACTTTAACAGATTTTTGCTATCGAAAAGTAGGGTGGTAAAATGTGTTCCTGTTTTCATCGTCAGTCTGGTACCGCCCGGAAACGAGCTTCCCGCATCAAGTTTTTGCTTTTTGACATCGTGTTGGCTGAATTTTGAAAGAGCCTCTTTGACTGTTGTTTTATTGATTGCCAGATCAAAAGGCAATCCTTCGACAATCAAAAACTTGTCTTCTGGTATATCAAAAAATAGTTCATTGACGGATTTATCAGCCCCATAATTGCTATAAAGTTCTAAACCGAATTTTGTGATCCATTTTGCATACTTTTCTTCGTTGGCATCTTCATAGAATTCTGTTTTCACATTCAATGTAGCGGCAATTTTATCCACTGTCTGTGGAAATACAAATTCACTGTTTTTATTTAACAATGATTTTAAGTCGGCTTTATTTTGCGCGAAAGTCGTTGCAGCAAAAAGGAAAAGACCTATATTTAATGTAAGTGCTTTTATCTTCATCGTATCCTTGTTATATGTTTGGCAATTGTTTTTATCCGTAAGATTAAAATTAATCAAATGCATAAAATTATACAATAGTGCTTTATACGTGTTTATTAATCAGTACTGCATGATGAACGTAAGATTGTTGTAGTTGTTGGACCTATCTATCGCGATGAAATTAGTTGATAAAATGTCGTTATGCCGAAAACAATTTGAAGTATTGGACAGTTACAATTTAAATTGTACTTTCATAGCGTTTTTAATAAAGGAAGATATTTACTTTTTATGATCACAACCAAGTATTTCAACTATCGACAAATATTTAATTTAGCGGGCGCACATTTAATATGGCTGACGCTTTGGTGTTCTTTGGTGGCGGTCATTTATTATTTTTTCAATTGGCAGTGGATGATAATTCCGTGGGTGCCATTGGCATTAATCGGAACGGCCGAATCTTTTTACGTTGGTTTTAAAAATAATCAAGCCTATGACAGGCTTTGGGAAGCCCGAAAAATCTGGGGTGGAATTGTCAATTCAAGTCGTTCGTTCACGGCTATGTTATATGCTTTTGATACCCAAGACGGTGATCATACCGATTTGGAGGAACGGAGGAAAAGAATCGCTTATCGTCACATTGCCTGGCTCTATACTTTTCGTGAGCAGTTGTTGGTCCCGACAGAGTGGGAGCATATCAGCATGAAAAAACATTTTGGTTCAATGAATGTGAAACGGAACAGGTTGATAAAGGCTGGCTTTCCAGATTATAGTAGAACTTCGATTTTTTTGCGTAAATATCTTTCTGCGGAGGAGTTTAAGTTGCAGAGCGAATATAAAAATTTTGCGACTTATTTGATTTCTAAACAAGCAAAAGAAGTGAATGCGTTGAAAAATGATCAGATTATTTCGGATTTTAACCAAACGCAACTGCAGAATTGCCTGAATCAATTTTACGATTATCAAGGACAGGCAGAAAGGATCAAAAAATTTCCATCACCTAGGCAGTTTGCCAGTACAGCCTTTGTCTTCAATGTTATTTTAATCATTCTACTTCCTTTGGGCCTCGTGAATGAATTTGCGAAATTAGGGGACTGGGGTATCTGGACCAGTATTCCTTTTTGCGTTGTCATAGGATGGATTTATATTGTAATGGAATTGGTCGGCGATTATACCGAAAATCCTTTTGGAGGTCTGATGTTTGATGTACCGATGCTTTCCATTTGTAGGACCATTGAAATTGATTTATTGCAGATGGTGGGAGATGAGGATCTTCCGGAAGCTATTGCATCGAAAAACGGTGTGTTGGTTTAGAACTTCTTACAGATCTATTACCAATGTATTTTTTACCTCAGCGATCATAAAGGAACTATGGGTGCTTGCAATATGCTGTAAGCTAGTTAGTTTTGTTAACATAAAGCTGCGATAGTCTGCCATGTCCTTGACACAAATCTTGAGGATATAATCGTAGTCGCCACTCACGTGAAAACACTCGGTTACCTCTTGAAGGTTCATGACCTCTTTTTCAAACTGTAAGATATACTCCTTTTTGTGCTGTGTTAATTTTACGTGGCATAATACGAGGAAATCTTTTGCTATCTTCTTTTTATCAAGTATGGCGACATAGCCTGCGATAATTCCCGTATTTTCGAGCTTGCGGACTCTCTCATAGACTGCTGTCACCGACAAGCTTAGCTTGTAGGACAGTTCTTTGGTCGTTTGTTTCGCATCTTCTTGGAGAAAACGCAATAACTTAAGGTCAATTTCGTCGAAGTGCATAGATTATTTTTTTGTATTTGTTATCAGTTTTTAAAGTATTCAGATGTTTTAACTAATTATCGTTGATATAATAGATTTATATTCTAATATAAGTAAAATCACTTGTAATATAATCTAAAATATCTCAATTTTAAAGATAAAAATATGGATAATTTTAACGCTGCAAATGAAATTCAAGATTTGCAATACTTTGGTGAGTTTGGAGGTGTGAATCCATCAATTTCAGACAGTTCTACCTATACCTTTCTTTCCGCTAAAAAAATGTTCGACACATTTGAAGGGAACGCAGAGGGTTGTTATCTCTATTCAAGACATTCGTCGCCAATGAATTTGTATTTGGCGCAAGCTTTAGCAAAAATGGAGAATACCGCTGCGGCCAATGTAACATCTTCGGGTATGGGAGCGATCACAACAGTTCTTTTACAGTTATGTAAAAGCGGCGACCATATCATTTCCAGTAGGACGATCTACGGTGGAACTTATGCCTTTCTCAAAAATTTTCTCCCACCTTTCCAGATTGAGACAACATTTTTGGATATTAATGATGCCCACGAAATCGAAAGATCGATAAGACCTAATACAAAGGTGCTGTATTGCGAAAGCGTGAGCAACCCTTTATTGCATGTGGCGGACTTAAGAAAACTTTCAGCCATCTGTAAAAAATACAAGCTAAAACTGATTGTCGACAATACGTTTTCTCCGTTGTCTATATCGCCAATACTTTTGGGAGCAGACCTTGTCATCCATAGTCTAACGAAATTTATTAATGGCAGTAGCGATACAGTAGGTGGGGTTTATTGCGGAAGTCAGGAGTTTATTAATGAAACGAAAAATGTGAACACTGGGTCCTGTATGTTATTGGGACCAACGATGGACAGCTTACGTTCGGCGAGTATATTGAAGAATTTAAGAACACTTCATATACGGATGAGACAACATAGCTATAATGCGATGTATCTTGCCGAACGGTTTGAGAAAGATGGACTAAAGGTATCTTATCCGGGCTTACATTCGCATCGAGATCATGAATTAATGAAAAGCATGATGCATAAGACCTATGGTTTTGGAGGCTTAATGACTGTTGATGTGGAAACCACTGAAAAAGCCAATGAATTAATGGAACTGATGCAGGCTGAAAATTTAGGGTATTTAGCCGTCAGCCTAGGATTCTATAAGACACTATTCTCCTGTTCAGGTAGTTCTACGTCATCAGAAATTCCTGAAGAAGAGCGCTTAAAGATGGGTATTTCCGATGGATTGATCAGGTTTTCCATTGGCCTAGATCAAGACATTGAGCGCACTTATCAAAAAATGAGAGCATGCATGCAAAAGATTGGGATTCTACAATAATGCGGATAATCGCCATTAGTTGAATAAAAAGTTCACGACAACAGAAAGGATCCGTAAACTGTTTCGACATTTTCTACAAAAATAGTTTACGGATGTTCTTGTGCAATGCTGGTTCGCTGATCCTGAGAAATTCATGAATTAGGTCCTCACTTGTGGGCGGTCGATGTGGAAAGGCATAGTGCCGTAAAAAAGTCCTCAAGGCAGTATTTATTTTTTGTTCACCTATCAATTCATGTAATTGATACATGGCTAAAAGGCCTTTATAATAGGCAACATTTGTATTTCCAGGGGATACTCTCATTAAAGCTTCGTCTGCACTGTTTGCTTTTCCAATGTCATAAAGATCTTGATACATTTTGACCATTTTCTTTACTCCTTCGGGACCATGTTTGTGTTTATAACACATTAATTCAGTATACATAGCGAGCGTTTCTGTTAGCATTGTAGCGCCTTCTCTCCGGTCATCGGGGTCAATTTGACTGTTACCCCACCATTGGTGCGATAACTCATGGCCGGCAAGTTCATTAATGACGTCTCTTGTTTTTTCGCGACGTAGATCTGAATGAAAGGTCATGTTCTCATTCATAAAAATCATACCGGGATAAGCCGTCGCGTTAAATCCACTAACAAATCCAGATATTTCGACGAAACGTATGCTTTTAAATGGATATTTTCCAAAGTTGTTTTGACAATAGGCTAAAGTTCGCTTTGCGTCGTTTATAAGTTGTTTAACATTCTCCGCGTGTTTGCTGTCATAATATACCTCGATGGATATGTTGTCGTAAGAGGATTTTTCAACCATATATACAGCTGATGATATTCCGAAACGGAAGGGAATTGGTCCTGTTGATTTATAGTGAAAAAAGTTTCGATTTCCTTTTTGCCATTTTCTGATAAATTCTCCAGTCGCGATACAGGTTTGGTCACTGTCACTCGAAATAATTGTTTCAAGGTCTACATATCCATAGTCGTAGGGAAGAGCATCAGGCTGTTCTAACTTTTTTAAAGCGCTTGCTTTTCCCAGCGCTCGCTTTTTACGCTCAAGTGGGTCTTCTATTTCATTTTGGTGCTGATAACCAAATATGGGGTAATAGCGACTGATACGCATAAAAGAACCATTAGCTAAGATGGCATTCATGGGATCGTGACGGTTGAACGGTGTCCATTTGTATTTTATCGTAAATTCCATTGTAATAGAATCTCCAGGCATGAAGGGGCTTGTTAGTTTAAACCGGTGGTGACCATAGGTGCTGTCGTTAGCTTTTTGTACAGCGCGGTCTATGTTGACATGTGCTAATTCCATAGCAGGATCCGTGTAAAGTAATAGGCTATCCAGCGGAGCGGCTGATTTATTGACTAGCTTATATCGGCCACTAATGATATATTCATTTGACGTCGGATAAAGATCTATTTCGGTTTTGACCGAGACGATCGTTGGCTGGGGAATATGCTGATAGTGTCTGTATTTCTGTTCATAATGTTGCATCCAATCGATTTCCGCTGCTGAATTGCCGACTTGAGTTCGCTGATAGATGAAATGGCCTGAAATCAACAAGACAGCAACCATTAACACAGCGAAGACCTTTAACCTTGAATGCGATTTTAAGTTTACTGAAAAAGATCTTGCCTTTTGCCGGGTGAGCGTTGTGCCAATAGCGATAAGGGCCGAAAAGGAAGTCCAGTAGATCATTTTAGAGCCAAATGCATGCAGATAGGCGCCAAACCCATTCATGTCGCCGCTATAGTTTAAGGGAGATTTTGCAAAACGGAAAAGTGGATGCTCTATGCCAAGCATGGTACCAATAAAGGAATTGGTCAATGCAAAAAACAAGACTGTCAAAAGTAATGCTGGATATTTTAGTCCCACAATAGTCTGTATACTGATAATAACTGAAGCATACAGTAGAGATGGGACGCCAAGGATATAAAAAAGACTTAGATATAGATTCCATTCAATTTTTGGATATTGGAATATAAGTTGAAGAACCATGCATTGCAGAATGCTTATTGTAATAAGTAATAATGCAATACAGCACAACGAGATCCACTTGGCCAGCATGACAACTGTTACTTGTACTGGAGTGCTGTCTTCGAGTACATATATCCGCGTACTTCGAGATCTCCAGACTGTTTCCATGCCATAAAAAGATAGGACGGAAAGTAAAAAAAGAGGAAAGCTATTGATGATGTTCCGAACCATTAATCCCGTGCTGGCATAGCGTTGTGGTAGGCGCATTCCTGCATCGATGTTACTGTATATTTCCATACCTAGAAAAAACAACCATAGCGCAATGACAACGACAAAGGGTAAACCTTTTAGTAGGGCTCGAAGGTCAATCTTTAGGAAGCTATAAAGCGTATGCCAATCATAAAGCCAACCTTTTTCGGATATGCTTATTTGTCCCCTAGGAAGGATTGGCTGGTTTCCAGCCTTTTGCAGCGGCGGTTTTATATTCTTTTTTGTCGTGCAATGAAAACGTGCTCGACGGATCGCAAGTAACGTCAATGCAGATGAAAATACAAGTAGACCAATCCGGTTTATCAAAAAATTTCCTTTGAGCTGGAGCAATGTCGAGTTTTTCAAAGCTGGGCTCCATGACTGACATTGTTCAAAGAAAGCAGCCAGACCAAAAGGGTCGACTATGGCCATCCGGCTCATGGTCTCGGAGGAAACGGGGGATGCGTTGGCAAATAATGGCGAATTCGAAAATAAAGAGACAGCGAAGTATAGGATATAAATGAAAACTCCCGAAAGAAAAACAAGCATTTTACTACGGCTGGTCCAAGCAATTGCACTAACAGTTGCGGTGCAGAAAAAAATATTTGGAAGGACGAGTAGTATATAGGGCTGTAGGTAGTTGAGCATACGGAATGACATAAATTTCTCATGTTCATCTCCTTGTGAAGCATGACCGAGCATCAGCCCAAGGATAAAGAATAGAAATGTAAGGGCCGTGATCAGAAACACCAGCACAAAACGACTCAGTTGAAAAATATTTTTATTGACCGGGGTTGTATACAGGAGCGATGAAAATCGTGCATCTATTTCACGTAAAAATATTTGTGATGAACAAATAACGATGGTAAAGATATTCAATAGCGATACTAATCCTATGGTGTAAGTTAACACAAAGGGAGAATTGGCGTAAACACCGGCAAATGAAAAAGAAGCTATGACGCTAACCCAATAACCAAATGCTAAAAAACAGAATAATAGTGCCAGGAACCATTTTTTTGGAAAGTAAAAGTTGACTTCCAGTAGAAAGTAGTCGATAAACATGGCTATACAATTTGAGATAAATGTGTGAAATAGACATCTTCAAGATCAGGTTTAATTTGCTCAAAACCATTCCCTGGGCTTTTTGTGGCATAAATATGGACGTCTAGACGCCCCCCGTGTAATTGGGCTGATAAGGTGTGAAAATTTTCGTTAAAATAACGTAATTCATTTTTGTCAATCGTTTTTGCCCAAATACGGCCTTCCAACGATTTTAAAAAGTCGTTGGGTGCGCCATTGACCATCAAACTTCCGTTGTTGATAATAGCCATTTGAGCACAGAGGCTTCGCACATCTTCCACTAGATGTGTTGAAAGGATCACTATCATCTGTTCCCCGATTTCACTAAGTAGATTGTTGAAACGATTGCGCTCTTGCGGATCGAGGCCCGCTGTGGGTTCGTCTACAATGATAATTTGTGGCGAACCCAACATCGCCTGCGCAATACCAAAACGTTGCCGCATTCCTCCCGAAAAATTGTGAACTTCTTTGTCACGAAATTCGTAAAGATTTACACGTGCGAGCAAATCTAATATATGTTCTTTTCGTCCTTCTTTTTTAATTCCTTTAAGTACGGCAAGGTGATGCATGAGTTGATAAGCCGATAGGTGCGGATATACTCCAAAATCTTGGGGTAGGTAACCGAGCTGTTTCTTTATAAAAGAGGGCTCATTTAAAATATTGACATCATTCAATACAACGGAACCGGTATCTGCCTGTTCTAAACCAGCAATGATTTTCATTAATGTCGATTTTCCAGCTCCATTCGGACCAAGCAGCCCAAACATGCCCTGACCGATATGTAATGAAAGCTCCGTAATTGCTTTCACCCCGTTAGGATACGTTTTCGAAAGATTCTGTATTTTTAACTGGTTCATAACTGACTTGTCTTTACGCCCACATCACAATCTGGGTCCTTTTAATGTTTGATATCATGGTTTTATGCGCTAATCAGGTACGAATTCCAATATATCACCTGGTTGACACTCCAATACAGTGCATATCGCTTGTAGCGTTTCGAAACGTATTCCTTTTGCCTTTCCCGTTTTTAATACCGAAAGATTACCTTGTGTAATGCCGATTTGTTCTGCAAGTTCTTTGCTTTGCATTTTTCGTTTGGCCAGCATTACATCTATATTTACAACAATAGCCATATACTAGATATATAAATCTTGTTCATCCTGTAAATGGAGGCCTTGCCGGAAGATTTCCGCGAGGAAAAAAACAAAAATGCCCAAAATGAAATGTACAGCAATGAGTATGGCAATTCCCCCTTCGACTGTAACAAATACTGCGGCAATAGCCGTGCAGACGATTGGCAGTAACAGATTTAACCTGTAATACCGTTTGAGTATAAGCAGGTGAAATTTGGTAAATAGCTTCCTTCGGGTAAACAATTTAAATATTTGCGCAGACAAGAGAAAAAAGATGGTATAGAATGACAGGGGTAGTATGAATGAAAATACTTTGTACGATACGTTATTATCCACATTCATCAAGGGCGTTATGGTAAACGGATAGTTGATATGAAGAAACATTCCATTGCCATAGGATGCTGTGTTCCAGCCTGTCAGCAGGCATATCAACGCATACAGGGTTATGATTAAATATAAGCTCCCTAAAAGTGAAGTTATATAGAATAAGACTCTGCCGATTATTTTTGTCCGGTTCATCATGTAAAATTTGGTTTGATACTGTAAATATATAAATAATTACCGTTGCACGGTAATTATTTGTTAAAATAAAGTATTTCTGGAGAAATGATAGGATGCTCAAACACTTACATTCACTTTGGCGCCTCCGAGAATGTGGAGGCTAGTGCGACATATTGACAGGAATTTAGACCGATCGTACAACCCTTATATCGATCCCTGCCAACAGCGATGCGATTGTCACATAGACATCACTATTTAAGAGGATAAGGGCTGTAAAAGTTAAAAATTATCTTTTGGCATATCATTAGTGATTTAAAATCAATACTTTAATCACTATGGCAAAGAGACTCTTACTGATAATATTCCTATTCGTTTTGGGGGATATCTATTTTTTTCAGGCGTTTAGTACGGTTATTCATGGTTCAATTTGGCACAACATGTATTGGGGGATTGATATTCTGCTGTTTTTGGGTGTTTTTACTTTAATTTTTTTACGGAGAACGGGTTATGATGTCCAGCAGACCGCCACAAGTCTGATCACAGCATTTTTAATTGTATTCATCCCAAAATTGCTTGCAGTGCCCTTTTTATTTGTTGAAGATCTTATGCGTATTTTTAGTTCCTTTCCTCCACGAAGTCTATTTTTGAGTGAAATTGTATTGTTTTTGGCGGGAGCCATGCTGTTGGTTATTTTTTTCGGTTTAACGAAAGGTCGTTATTTTTATAAAGTGCGTGAGGAAGTCTTGAGTTTTCCTGATCTACCTGCGGCGTTTGACGGTTTTAAAATTACACAGCTGTCGGATATTCATTCAGGGAGTTTATCTGATATCAAAAGAGTACGCAAAGGTATCGAATTGGTCAATGCACAAAACAGTGATCTGTTACTGTTTACGGGCGATCTAGTCAATAATAAGGCTTCCGAAATGGAACCCTGGGTTTCAGACTTCAACCGATTAGAAGCTCCTTCGGGAAAGTTTTCTGTCCTTGGGAATCACGACTATGGGGACTATGTGCAATGGGAAAGTATGGAATCAAAAGCCTTAAATTTGAATAGGCTCAAGGAAATTCATCATGAAATGGGGTTTAAATTGTTGCTAAACGAATCGATAGCTATAGAAAAGCAAGGTGAGCGTATCTCGTTAATTGGTGTTGAAAATTGGGGAAAAGGAGGGTTTCATCAATATGGCGATTTGGCTAAGGCAACTCTTGGATTAGACAAAGATACGTTTAAAATTTTAATGTCTCATGATCCTTCACATTGGGATCATGTTACTTTGGACTATGATCAACATGTCCATTTAACGCTGGCTGGTCATACACATGGTATGCAGTTTGGGATAGAACTATTTGGGTTAAAATGGAGTCCAATTCAATATTTTTATAAACAGTGGGCTGGACTTTATCAAAAACAGGGAAAATATCTTTATGTCAACCGTGGTTTTGGTTTTCACGGCCTAAAAGGGCGGATAGGTGTTTGGCCCGAAATTACAGTTATCACATTACGGAAAAGCGTTACCTGATATTTTGGTATGAGATACAACGCTAATCTATAAATCGATAAGGTTCATTTCTAGTCGATAAGGTTCATTTCCTTTAATTGGTGAAACATACACTGATCTGCAGCATGGTGAGATCCTTACTGAAATTTTATTTAAATTTGACCATTTAATGGAAGATGAACCTTGATATTTATAATGTTAGTATCTTAACAATTTCATTGAAGCCTCTTTGTTGTGCGTGTTGCAACGGGCTTTTACCATCGAAGTCCGGAATATCTAATTTTGCTCCGGCATCTTTTAGAATCTGAACGATTTCCTGATATTTTTTGCTTCCGTCACCGAGTATAACTCCTTCCATCAAAGCGGTCCATCCTAAGCGATTGACATGATCTAATGGGAAATTTTTAGTATTGGCCAATAATCTTACCGTTTCTACATGTCCACGTTCACATGCCGGTATTAAAGCTGTGCCATTATATCGATTAAATAAATCAAAGCGAGCGCCGTGATCTAAGAAAAGCTGGACGAGTTCAACTTGCCCACTTGCTCCCGCGTATAAAAATGGGCTATCCATATTATCAGCCTGAATGTTGACATCGGCGCCATATTCTACCAATAATTTGGCCATTTCAAGAGCTCCATTGTTTGTAGCGATAAGTAGAAGCGTACGTTTGTTCGCATCTTTGCTGTTTACGTTGGCCTTCTTTTCTAGTGCTTTTCTTACTCCCTGCAGGTCATTTTTAATGACCAATTGAATAATATCTTCCTGGGACGAATTTTCAGTATAGGAGTTTTCTGTTAATGCCGATTGGCACGAACTTGTTATGCTCATCATGATCAGGAGTATTAAAGTTGTTTTCATCATTCTTTTATGCTGTAATTTTCAATAAACTGTCGAATAAGTTTGACGTCTAATACAAAAATAGGAGATAGGGCTGTTTTTACAATGTGGTTTTCATTCCATCTGTTGGACAATTTATTACAAGCGTGGATCTTAAATGTCGCTATTATTGGTCAAACACAGGCTGAAAGTGTACTCGTGTAGCTCCTGCTCACATACAATGTTAAGTCAAAGTTTGCGTTGTGATAAATTGTTCAAGCTTCGAGATGTATTCTGCAAAACATCCAGAAAAATCATCGCGACCTTTGTTTTGGTCAAACTAAGTCATAAAAGCGGAAAAAATAATACCGTTTCTATTGTCTAGTAAATTTTAGAAAAAAAGAATATGATCAAAAGAAATATGAAAGCTAAAACATATATTTTAAAAAACGTACGGCTTGAGACAGGATTCGAGTTTGATGGAGAGGAAGTAATAAGCACAAATACCGCTTTATGCTGTGTAGAAGTTGAAGCGGGTAAGATCAAAGGAATCAAACCAAATACCCCAAATGCCAATGGAATCGATGCAAAAGGACATTTGATGTTGCCGGCCTTTAAGGATATGCATGCCCATTTGGATAAAATGTTGTTTGGTTTGCCATGGGAAGCAGTATCTCCCACGCGGCATACCGTAAAAGATATGATCGCGTATGAGCAAAAGATGATTCCTGAATGGTTAAGCACATCGGTCGAAAGAACGGGCAAAATGCTGAATTTTCTGCAGGCATACGGAACTGATTTTATTCGTTCGCATTTCAATGTTGATCCAACATCTGGACTAAGATCGCTAACAAATTTAGAAAAGGCGCTTGCATCAAAAAAAGACACGGTAGACGCGGAGCTGGTTGCTTTTCCACAGCATGGCCTCTATTATACGGATACCTTACCCATTTTGAAGGATGTTGCAAAACTGGATGCTGTTAGTTTCATCGGTGGAGTGGATCCGTACTCTTTGGACGGAAGTATTGAAAAAAGTATGGAGCAGATTACCCGGTTGGCGCTTGATAACGATAAGGGAGTTGACATACATCTCCATGAAATGGGAGAAAGTGGTCTAAAGACAATCGACTTTTTGATCGACCGAACATTGGAAAACCCCCAATTAAAAGGAAAAGCTTTTGTTAGCCACGCTTTTGCACTTAGTCGACTGGCAAATGTCGAAGTTGAAAAAATTGCGGCGCGTCTTGCCGAGGCGGGCGTGGGAATCGTCTCCTCCGTGCCTTTTGGCAATATGATTATGCCTATTCCGACACTTCGAAAATATGGTGTGGAAGTTTTGATTGGAAATGACAATATTCAAGATCACTGGAATACCTTTGGTTCGGGAAACATGCTCCAGAAAGCGAATCTAATTGCTGAGCTGTATGGCTATGGAACAGAATTCGGCTTATCCAGAACACTCGCTTTCGCCACACGTTACAAATTGCCTTTGGATAATAATGGAAATCAACAATGGCCGAAAGTGGGCGATGAAGCAAGCATGGTTTTTGTTGAAGCAAGTTGTTCTGCTGAAGCAGTTTCTCGGATTTCACCGGTGACTTCATTGATCCACAAAGGCAATATTGTGTTCTAAAGGACGCCACTATCGGATAATAATTGCGCTCCGAATGCTAACTGCCTTCGGGATTCCAGCAATGTGTCGTTTCCTAAATGCCCAACCAATTGTACGTTGTTGCGTGGAGAAATGTTGAAATTAAGAGAACAATTTTGTTGAAGAGCCGGTTATTCTCATAACTGGCTTTTCACGTCCAAGGCCTTGCTGTAGAACAGATGTTTTTAAGGAGTGGTCATTTGTAATTGAGGCGAGAATAATTTATGTTGGATAAAAAATAATTTATACGATGGAATTTTCACCATTTAATGAAGTTGTCAAACTTTGTCTAAAAGGAATACAACTGGAAGAAAGCGGTAGAGCGGAGGAATCACTGTCATTTTTTATGCAAGGTTATCGGGAGGCAAGTGATGACCACGAAAAGTTTTTTGCAGCTTATTTTGTATCGCGGCAACAGAAATCGCTGTCGGATAGTCTGAAATGGCTACACATAGCCTTAGAGCATGCATTGGTAATCAACGATGACCGGACGACTAGTGCATTGCCCGGATTGTATTTGAAGATTTGCGCCTGTTACACAGGGTTAGGAGAAGAAGCAATGGCAAGTGAGTATGCTCGGCTGGCCTCTTCTTATAAAAATATTCCCTTTGATAAGGGACCTTTTTATCATGGGACAAAAGCAGATGCACAAATCGGCGATTTATTGGTTCCAGGCTTCAATTCCAACTATCAAGCCGACTTAAAAATGAACCACATTTACTTTACAGCCTTGATGAATGGGGCTGGACTTGCAGCGGCACTCGCAAAAGGTGAGCGTAGCGAGCGCGTATTTATTGTTGAACCTACCGGTGATTATGAGCATGATCCCAACCTGACGGATCAGAAATTCCCCGGAAATCCGACACGTTCCTATCGATCTGAATTTCCATTAAAAATTATTGGTGAAGTTGCTGATTGGGCAAAACCCGGCACTCAGGAACTTGAAAAATTTCGTGATAAACTAGACGAGAGTGGCGGCGACATTATCAATTAAGAAATCACGAGCGCCTGCTCCGGCAATCGGAGTTATGTCTTACTGATAACAATCTTGCTGATAACTTCGAAGGCTGAAATTCGATAATCGTCATCAAAAAATAAACCATTGATATAACGTTGGATCGGATAGAACAGATCGGCTGGCGTATCGCCGAAAAAAGTTTTAAAATCGTTCGGAATAGAATACAGGTCATTGTATTGCCCTTTGCCCAAACTGATGCCGCCGATCTTTTTTAAATAACCGGTTATCTTATGTTTGTATCTATTGGAAAATGCTTCTTCCGTTTCTATGAAATAATCTTCAATATAAAAATTACGGATATCCTGAAGACTAAGGACGCTGTTTGGAGCAGGTTTGATACGTCTTGAATAGGATACATCAACCAAAATACAGCTGGCTTTACGGGCTTGGGTGAGATCGATAAAGTAGCCTTCATCGACCATAAGATGTTTACTGTCTTTATATACGCCGAGAAGCATTTCATTGATCTCGCGATCCGAATAATCTGCTATGTTAGAAGATCTTCCCAACTTTTCAAATGCGAGGCCACTGTCACTCCAATTTTTTCTAATTCTATTAAGCTCGTGCTGTTGAAAAGTTTTTATTTTCTCCATATATAATTTGTCTAACCTTACTTTTGGGAGTTTAAAGATAATTTTAAAACTTTACTTTCGTCAATCTTATCGGTTGCTAAGTGCAATTTGAATCAAATCTAATTTAACAGAGTCTTTGTTTGCTGCTGTAGAAATGTGCGGACGCGCTATGTTGAGGAGGGATAAATACCTGCACCTAAGGTTCTCTATATAGGCATGCGTACATTAAACCAGCTAGACGTATTGATAATAGACCGTGTTGGGATCACGTCATAATCAATCCGGATGACCGGCAATAGTTGGGGAAAGCAAAACGATGACCGAAGTCAACAGTCCCTACAGGGGAGTTTTCTATTCAAACCATTTCGATTAAATCATATCGATTCTTGGTACGATGAGGCAATGAAGGAAGAGCCATCTGTATTAACAAATGGCTCCAGTAGTTTTTATTTTACAGCCTTAAGTAGGATATCTAAGGTGAATTCATCATCGATAGCGCGATTGCCTAAGTCGGAGAAAAAGCTTGCTGAACGATACTGTATATCAAAGTCCAGTCGATTTACTTTGACTCCAATAGCTTCAGCGGAAAGCCCATCTGCAGTTGTAGTGACTTTTGCTGGAAAGGAGATCGATTTTGTTTTATTCTTGATTGTCAGATTGCCTGTTATGATTGGGTTGCCTTTGCTATTGTCAACCTTACTGATGACAAATTTACTGTTGGGATAGGTAGGCACATTGAAGAAATCTTCATTTTTTAGATGTCCGGTCAATTTAGGTGCATCTGTACAAGCCATGGAATTCATATCTATGGTAAAACCACCGCCGGTAATTTTCCCTTTTTCTGTCTGTACCGTGCCTTCTTGTATATTGATTGTTCCCACATGACCACCAACAACCTTTTTAGCATTCCATTTGATCGTCGAGTTTTGGGTGTTCACTTTGTAGCTTATCTTTTGGGCGAAGGCCATTGATGTTAAGCAAATAATTGCTAGTGTTAGACTGGTTCTTTTCATTGAAATGATTTATATGAACTCAAATATACATGGTCTTGTGCGGATATTTCTATGTTTAAACTTGTTTTTTGTTTGCGGAGTGTCAATATTCTATTTGTCTTGCTCTATTCGTCATCAATACCCGCTAACTTAGTACAATGTAAATAGGGGATCGGAGATATCTTCGCATCCAAATTGTGGTCTATAAAAAAAATAATATGATTAAGTCGAAAGGTTATGCGGCGAAAGATAGTAATTCTCCACTTGAGTACTGGGAGTTTGAAAGGAGAGAGCTTGGTGCAAACGATGTTTTAATCGATATCCTGTACAGCGGGATCTGTCACTCCGATATTCATCAAGTACATGACGAGTGGGGTGGTACACAATACCCAATTGTTCCCGGGCACGAAATTGTCGGTCGGATAAGTGCCGTTGGTAGTGGAGTGACTAAGTTCAAAAAAGGAGACCTGGCAGGTGTCGGTTGTATGGTGGCTTCCTGTGGCGAATGCGATAACTGCAAGTCAGACCAACAACAGTTCTGTTCAGAAAAGAAGACCGTCTGGACTTACAACAGCAAGGATGTGATGCATGATCACAGCTATACTTTTGGTGGTTACAGCAATAATATTGTTGCGGATGCGGACTTTGTGCTGCATGTGCCGGAATCGTTGGATATTAAAAAGGTGGCACCGCTACTCTGTGCTGGAATCACCACCTATTCGCCATTAAAAAGATGGAATATTAGCAAAGGGCATAAAGTTGGTGTGTTGGGCTTAGGTGGATTGGGACATATGGCTGTTAAAATTGCAGTAGCAATGGGAGCAGAAGTCACAATGATAAGCCATTCTCCACGTAAGAAGGAGGATGCTGCTCTACTTGGAGCACACAAGTTCTTAAACACGCATGAGGCAGATGAAATAAAGGAATTCTCATCGTATTTTGATTTTATTATTGATACCGTATCAGCACCGCATGATTATAACCTCTATCTTGCATTATTGAAAACAAAAGGAGTTTATATCTGCGTAGGAATCCCGGCAGCCCCCATGGAGATCAATGGACGTTCAATCATGGGTGGAAATAAGATCCTAACGGCTTCCAGCATTGGGGGAATACAAGAAACTCAAGATATGCTTGATTTTTGTGCTGAACATAATATTCTACCCGAAACAGAAATGATTGATATCGACTATGTAAATGAGGCTTATCAAAGGGTATTGGACAGTGATGTAAAATATCGTTTCGTAATCGACATGTCGTCTATTGAAAAGTAACGTTGTAAAAGGTCGGTTAAAGAACCGACCTGTTTTTTTAATCGCAATAAAATCTTTATGCGTTTTGACAATTAGATGTGAAGAATACTGATATGGCTCAAGATGAATACCGTAACTTTAGCTTGAGCTTTTCAGCTGGAAAGGCATAGCTATTTTTTTATTTAAAGGAACAATTAATAGATGATTTCAATGAAAAAGATAGAAATACAACACACAGACTTGCAGATAGCGCCAATTAATTTTGGTGGGAATGTTTTCGGTTGGACATTAGATGAACAGAGATCGTTTGAAATGCTAGATAAATTTGTAGGAGCAGGGTTTAATTTTATTGATACGGCAGATACCTATTCGTGGTGGGTAAATGGAACTGGAGGGCAGTCTGAAGAAATTATTGGAAAATGGTTAAAAAGGCGCGGTAACCGTGATAATATAGTGATCGCAACAAAAGTTGGATCCGAGACTAAGGAACATGGGTATGATATCTCAAGGAAACATATTTTGAAGTCTGCCGATGATTCACTGCGACGGTTGGGAGTAGATCATATAGATCTATACTATACCCACTTTGATGATAACATAACCCCTGTGGAAGAGACATTGTCGGCTTATGCGGACTTAATAGAGGCAGGCAAGGTACGTTATGTCGCCGCTTCTAATGTATCGCCAGCGCGTTTAACGGAAAGCTTTGATGTAGCAGAGAAAAACGGCCTTCCAAAATATGTTGCTTTGCAACCGCATTACAATTTGGTAGAGCGCGCAGGTTTTGAAACAGATTATGCGGGATTGGTCGAGAAGTATGGGTTGAGTGTATTTCCATATTGGTCGCTTGCAGCAGGTTTCTTGACCGGTAAATACCGTACTGAAGCTGACTTTGATAAAACGGCAAGGGGCGGTGGAATCAAAAAATATTTTGATGCTAAAGGTAAAGCTGTCCTGAAAGCGCTCGATGCTATCTCCGAGAAGCATGGTACAACACAGGCCACTGTAGCATTAGCATGGTTGTTGGCTAAACCGCTGATTACCGCTCCCGTTGTGAGTGCCACGAGTGAGCGTCAATTGGATACGCTATGTGCGGCACCGGCTCTTAAATTAGATACAGAAGATATCGAATTATTAAACGAGGTTAGTAATTAAAATACCGGTAAAAGAGTAATGACAAAATCCCTTTATTTCTTAGGGATTTTGTTTTTATTGAGAAGTCGTTCTTAATAGACGGTGGAGATTGCTTATGTATTTTAACAAGTTTATCGTAAATTGGACGCTAAATTGATCTTATGAAACGTTTCCTGATATTATTTTCTTTTATGCTTTTTGGCAGAAGTTATGCGCAAATGCCTACACCTTATGAACGGGGCAATGGTAATCAATCCACAACATTTGAAGAAATGCGGGCCTACTATCAGGAATTGGCGGAGAAATATTCATCAATTCATTATGAAACAAAGGGAGAAGACGATAACAATAAACCAATAGATGTGGTCGTATTTAATCCGTTTGGAAAGACACTGGAAGTCGCCAGGAAAGGGAAATGTATTTTATTGGTCAACAACGGTATTCATCCCGGAGAACCCGATGGTATTGATGCCACTATGATGCTCATGCGAGATTTGGCGACAGGAAAGGTAAAGGCACCTCAAAATGTTATCGTTGTTGCGGTCGCGAGTTACAATGTCAGTGGAATGTTAAATCGTGGGAGCTTTTCCCGAGCTAACCAAAATGGCCCTGAAGAGTATGGCTTTCGTGGAAATGCAAGGCATTATGACTTAAATAGGGATTTTATTAAGACAGACACCAAAAACTCGCGCAGTTTTCAGCAGATTTTCCATTGGGTCAAGCCGGATGTTTTTATCGATAATCATGTGAGCAATGGGGCCGATTATCAGTACACCTTCACTTATATCTCAACAAACAAAGAACGTCTGGGAAACCTTTTAGGTAATTATTTTAATAACAACATGCAAAAAACCTTACTCAAAGATCTCCAGGAGAAAGGGTTTATGTCTGTTCCCTATGTTAACATCCACAACGATGTACCTGATGGTGGTTTTCCAACTTTTATGGATTCGCCAAGATATGCAACAGGTTACACCAGTCTATTTAATGTCATCGGAACCGTGGTAGAAACACACATGTTGAAACCTTATCAAGAACGTGTCAAAGCGACTTATGATTATATGCGTTGTAATCTGGATTTTATGGAACAGCATTATAAGGAGATCAAACAAAAAAGAACTGAAAACCTCAAGCAATATCAAATAGGGGATAAATATGCCCTAGCATGGAAGCTTGATTCATCGAAATATGAATCACTGGACTTTAAGGGCTTCGAGGCAAAATATAAGCCAAGCGATGTCTCCTCGAAAGATAGATTGTGGTATGATAGAAACGCGAAGTTTTCAAAACAAGTTAAGTTATATAATACCTATGTTCCGACAAAAGAAGTAACTATTCCATCGTATTATGTCATTCCGCAGTCTGAATGGAAAATTATTAACTTGCTAACAATCAATCAGATCAAAATGATTCCGCTTAAACAAGATACAGTAATAGCGGTGGAACAGTATCGAATTAAGGATTTCAAGACAACTTCAAGTCCTTACGAAGGCCACTATTTACATTTTGACACCAGCCTCCTCCGGGAATCCAATAAGGTAAACTTTCGTGCCGGTGATTATTTAGTCCCCTTGAATCAGGACGGTGTAAAGTTCTTGCTGGAAACTTTAGAACCTGAAGCAATAGACTCTTATTTTAATTGGAATTTCTTTGATGCGATCTTAGGACAGAAAGAATATTATTCAGCGTATGTTTTTGAAGATACAGCAGCCGAGCTTCTAAAAGAGAATAAAGATTTAAGAGCTGCCTTTGAACGCGAGAAGATGAATAACCCTAAACTTGCTGCGAGTAGTAGTGCGCAGCTGGATTGGATATACAAACATTCACCTTACTATGAAGATTCACATCTTCTTTATCCTATTTATCGCATCAATTAACATGGTGATTTTTGAGACGCAGGGCAGCTTTCGTTACAATATGGCTATTTTATAAGTATATCCAGGGTAATGCCAATGAATATTATGACGATCAAATAGGAGACAAAACCTATTATTAAAGCAGCAAATGCTTTGAAATAGCTGATCTTTTTAGCCTTATCAAAAAACTGTCCAATGGCCCAGGAGTAATATACAAAGGACACAATAGTTGCGTATAGGATAAGATGCTGGTGCGTGATACCGTCAACTAGTGCAAAAAATGCATAAATTAACATCGCCATCCCCATAATAAAACATAATAAGATGATGATTTCAAAAAGATTATAGTCGTATTTTCTAAAGAATAATTTAGTCCAAAGGGCGATAAAGACTCCCATAATGATGTTAGCATACCCATAATGATCTTGCAGCCATCGGAAGATGTTGGTTGTGATGATGAGTTCACTTCCAATACCATGGTTGTTAATTGACTGCATATACCGCTCTTCAGTATGGAAAAAGTGGGCAATAATTGAGTACACTAAAGAGGTTACAATAACAAAAATAATAGGTTTGACTAGCCGGCTACGATTTTCAGAAATGTAATTTTGCACATTTTTGCCTGGGGCTGTCACCAATCCACTAATGGTATAGAGGATGCCGCGTTCAAAATGAAGTACATGTTCTATTTCATGGGAGATATAATGCGCATCTATTCTTTTTAGCATTGCAGGTTGACCACAATCGGGACAGAATTTTGACGTAATATCTGTGCCACAGTTTTTGCAAGTTATCATGTTGAAGTCTTTCTTTAAGTAATTTAGGTTAGCTATGTTATTTCATTTGAAAGTAGAGCAAGGGGTCTTTCCGTACTGACCTGTTTTATTGGAGGTATTCAGCAACGTCTACAAGCTTGTATTTGGGGCTCCGTTGCAAAAACTCACCAAGAAAAGCGGCGTGAGTAGCACCGGTTATCAGCAAAATACGATCTTGCGCAGTGACAGGGATCTGATTTAAATTGGAGAGTATCCGTAGATTTCTTCGGTAAAATTTACTGGCTTCGTCTGCTCCTTCAAAATTACCTTTTGTACTACTGTAGGTTAAGATATCAGCGTTTACATTGATAAATTTTTGCAAGGTCTCTTTGTGATTAAATACCTTTAATTTATCTAAAATGGAGAGTTGATCAATAGGAGTGAATTCCTTCATGATTTTTCCCATGTAGTTTTTATACGTTACAGTATCCACCTGGTTCTCCAGTTCATTGGCAATATTGTAATTATATGCTGCGGTTTGTTGTTCATCAATTCCATAAATTGTTTTTACCCCTGCAAGTTTGCCAACTTCATAAGCGATTAAGGCTATTTCACCACCAAACTTAGCTTTATGGCTTTTGTCGTCTATAAAAGACCTGTAGTCACTGTTCAATTCTCTGTTTTTTTCAGGAATGACTTCTACGCAAATGATGGTTGGTTTAAAATCAGCCAACAGTTTGGCTACTTGATAGGTTTCTTTCCTGTTTTTTTGATCTTTTTCATCAAATTCCACTTTATGGGCATCAGGGGTATAGCTCATGTGAAATGTCCCAAAATTTAAAACTTCAATTTTCTGCTGTGCGTAGCTGTTCCCAAAAAATAAGACCCCAAGGGCGATTCCAATATTTCGAATCTGTATAGTTTTAATAAGCATCTGTGTAAGAAATGGTTTTATGTTTTTTCCGGCTTTTCGTTTAGTTAGCTGTATTTTTCTAGCTGTTTTGTCCAAAAGTATTACAGTTTGTCCAAATAAAAGCTACACTTGAGTGTAGTTTTATTTAACTTCGAAACTTAGAATTTCGTTATGGATTTTAACGCGCTATTTTCACAAAAAAATACTGTTGATCGTCTTTCAGAAAAGGACATCCTGCAGACGCATAGCTATATTGAGCTTGTCAAAGCTTTCTCACGAATTACTTACCAGAGTATCTACCTAATCGATTATCAGGCCAAAAGCTTTGAGTTTGTTTCAGACAACCCGCTGTTTCTCGCAGGTTTAACAGCCACAGAGGTGATGGAAATGGGCTATGGCTTTTATCAAAAATATGTTCCATCCGATGATTTCCGGATGCTCATTACGATTAACGAAGCGGGGTTCAGCTTTTACGAAAAAATACCCATCGAGGAACGGAAGCTTTATGTTATATCGTATGATTTTCAGATACAAAATGCGCATAACAAGTTTATTTTGATTAATCATAAACTGACGCCGGTTTTTTTGACAGAAGAGGGAAAAATATGGAAGGCAATTTGTATCGTATCTTTATCTACGAATGTGTCTTCGGGTAACGTGACGATCGAAAAGTTGCACTCCAACTTAGTCTGGGAGTTGGATCTGTTGACCGGGAAATGGAACTCCCAAAAAAAGATTAACCTTACCGAACGTGAAATAGAAATTTTACGCTTTTATCATCGCGGTCTGACCATTCATGAAACTTCCGAAAAAATTTTCGTTTCCATTGACACGGTGAAATTTCATCGGCGAAAATTATTTGAAAAACTGGGGGTAAGTAACATGAATGAAGCATTGGTTTATGCATTGAATAATAGGTTATTGTAACGACGGCTTGACGGATGTTGAAATGTTCAGGGCAAGCGCCTCAACCGAGGCGCTGCAGATTATTTTTTCACCAATAAGGGTAAGTACTTCTCGTAGCCCTGTGCTTTCATCTTGTCTTTTGGAATAAATCGAAGTGAAGCACTGTTTATACAATAACGTAGACCACCTTTATCTGCCGGTCCATCGTTAAAAACGTGGCCGAGGTGTGCATCACCAGTTTTGCTGCGTACTTCCGTTCTGCGCATCCCGTACGAAGTGTCGGCGTGTTCTTGAATCAAGCTATCGCTAATTGGTTTGGAAAAACTGGGCCATCCACAGCCCGATTCAAATTTATCTGTTGAGACAAATAAGGGTTCTCCGGTTGTGATATCGACATAAATGCCTTCCCTAAATTCGTCATTATAGGCATTGTCAAATGCGCGCTCTGTTGCGCTGTTTTGTGTAACATCGTATTGCAATGGAGTTAACTCCTTCTTCAAGGTCTCCTTGTCAGCTTTTTTATACCTGTTTTCAACGTTCACTTTCGCTTTTTCGAGGTTGGCATTTCGCGCAAGTTCAAATAAATCAGGGCTTATATGGCAATAACCACCGGGGTTTTTGTCCAGGTATTTTTGATGATAAGCTTCAGCATTATAGTAATTCTGTAAAGGTTCTATTTCCACCACTATTTTGCTCTTGTATTGACTTGCTAAAGCAGCTATTTGCTCTTTGATAACAGCGGCATCGTCCGCATTGGTATAATAAATGCCTGTACGGTACTGTGTACCGATATCGTTGCCTTGTTTATTCAGTGAAGTCGGGTCAATTGTTTTGAAGAAAAGATCTACGAGCAGCTTTAGATCGACAAGCGCTGGGTCGAAGTTTACCTTTACGGTTTCGGCAAACCCGGACGTTCCTGTCGAAACTTGTGCATAAGAAGGGTGCTGAAGGTTTCCATTGGCATAGCCAACTTCCGTTGCGGTGACCCCGCGCACTTGTTTAAAGAAATGCTCAGTTCCCCAGAAGCATCCTCCTGCAAAATAGACAACATGATCTTTTTGATTTGTAGTATTCATAGTATTTTGTGTTGACGGTTTTAAGTCTTTCCCTTTTTGTGAAAAGCAAACTTTGCTGATCAGAAATAAGCCGGTCGCTATAGCAAGGAGGACGAATAAGTGTTTCATGGTATGGATTGCTACATGAAAGAAACAACATTGTTTCTTTCATGTAAACTACAAACACCGTACCCTTCTGGACGTTTGTCTTAGAAGATTCAGGCAGTTTCGACTCTAATAGATTCTTTTTACAATTGAAAGACGAAATAAGTCGATGAAAGGTATGTCCTGACAAAAAGTCTTTTTAGCTAAACTTCGCCAGCTGCATCTCTGACAGGAGAGCTCCTATGCAGGTTATATCCTACGACCTGCGCAAGTGATCGTTTAATCCATATTGTTTTAAGTACTGCTCTTGTGACTAAGTTAACTGTCAGGGAAAGACTCCTTTCGGCTTAAGGCTACAGCATGAATCTGTCGGTTTGATCAGGCCCTTGTGTAGCTGTCTCACTGTGGCTATAATAGCCTGTTTGTCGTAGTAATAAAGTTGGTGAAGCTGTTGCTGTGTACCCTGTACTGCGAACGAGTCGGGCAAACCAAGACGCTTCAACGTGGCTGAGTAACCATGTTCCACCATAAATTCAAGCACTGCGGTGCCCACTCCACCTGCTACACATCCATCTTCGATGGTGATGATAGACGAATATGATTGGAATACCTCATGTAATAACGCTTCGTCGAGCGGTTTAAAAAACCGGAGATCATAGTGCCCGACGTGGATGTCCTCTTGGAGCAGCTCGCAGCAGGCGTCCTGTGCATATTGACCAACGGGTCCAAGAGAGAGTAGGGCAATGTCTTTGCCTGAACAAAGTCTTCTTCCTTTTCCAATTTCAAGTCTTGTGTATTTGTCGGATTGTTTTTCTTGGTTACCCCGACCTTTTGGGTAGCGGATTGCAAAAGGTCCATCGAGAGCGATGTCCTGAGCCGTGAACAACAAATTTTTAAAGTCTGTAAGCGTCATGGGAGAGGCGCCCGTAATGTTGGGTATGCAACGGAGAAAAGCAATGTCGAATGCCCCCTGATGGGTGGGGCCATCGGGACCGACAACACCGGCCCTGTCGATACAGAATACGACTGGTAATTTCTGTAAAGCGACGTCGTGGATAAGCTGATCATAGGCGCGTTGTAAGAATGTCGAATAAATAATACAGAAAGGAAGTAGCCCATCGGCAGCAAGGCCGGCAGAAAAAGTAACGGCATGCTGTTCGCAGATACCAACATCAAAAACACGCTTGGGCATCAGCTGTTTCATTGCCGTTAGTCTGCTGCCGGAAACCATCGCTGGGCTAATAGCCATAATACGACTATTCTTTCGGGCCAGCTGTGTCAGCGTTTCGCCCAACACCTGCTGAAAAGTCTCGTTGTGGAGTTGCGGTACCTGGCTTTCTAACCGTTTACCTGTCAGTTTGTCGAATTTCCCGGTGGCATGCCATTCTGCCTTATTTAACATGGCCGGCGCAAAACCTTTTCCTTTCTGCGTCACACAATGTACTATTTTGGGCCCGGGTATATGCTTCAACTGCTCGAATATTTTGATAAGCTTATGGAGATTATGACCATCCACTGGTCCAAAATAACGTATACCTAAGGCCTCAAAAATATTGCTTGAAGCAAGTAGTCCCGTTTTTATCAGTTTCTCTACTTTTCTAATTGCAGCAATTGACCATTGTGCCTGATCCTTATTACGCGACAGCAGCTTTTTGATCTGTGATTTGAACTGATTATAGGCTTGCCCCGAGGTCAGGTCGGTCAGATAATTTTGTAGCGCTCCCGTACCGGCATCAATAGACATATTGTTGTCATTTAATATAATCAACAGGTCGGGCTGTTCGAAACCAATATTATTTAAAGCTTCGAATGCTAGACCGGCAGTCATGGCGCCGTCACCGATAACAGCGATGTGTTGACGGCTATGATCACCCTTATACCTGGCTGCGCAGGCCATACCCAGAATTGCTGATAAGGATGTGGATGAATGACCGGTACCAAACGCGTCAAAGTTATTTTCTTCCATAACAGGAAATCCGCTGATGCCATGTAGAAGCCTGTTCGAATGAAAGCGAGCCGCTCTACCCGTGATTAATTTATGGACATAAGCCTGATGACCAACGTCCCATATCAATTTATCCTCAGGGGTGTTAAACACATAATGTATTGCTATGGTAAGTTCTACAACACCAAGGCTTGAACTAAAATGACCGCCATGTGTAGCAATATGGTCAATGAGGAGGTTCCTTAATTCCTGACCTAATTCGGGTAATACCTCCTGTGGAAGAGCTCGTAATTCATTGGGGCTGTTGATTTGATAATTACCTGTCATTTCTTTTTTAGACAAATTTAGATTGATTAGATTTGCGATACAGGTACAGTATAGGTAAAAGTGATCAATACAGATGAAGAGCTATAAATTTGAAATCTTTACACGGGCAATCGAGAAAAATATAAAATCAGGGGTCTATAAACCCGGACAAAAGCTACCTTCAGTACGTGATTTTAAAGATTATTATGGTTTAAGTATGAGTACTGTTCAAGCTGGATACGAATATCTTATGATTCGTGGCCTAGTGGAAAGCGTTCCGAAATCTGGCTACTATGTCAGTGCGAAAAATGAAATGCTGGCAGAACCAGGAGGGCATGGTCGTCCACCAATAGTAAGGGATGCTGTCTTTGAACAAAGGCTGGGCTTGACAACAGCGTCACCTTTGGAGCGGGGTTTTTCCGAATTTAATGTTGCGGCTCCAGGGGATCTCCTTGTTCCGCAAAAACTTTTACTTCGGACGATGCAACAGGTCATTCGGGAACTAGGGGCAGGCTTGCTACGTTATTATCCGTCGAATGGCTCTGTACAATTGAAGGATAACATTGTCAGCCGTGCGGCCTCTCATCAGACCTTACTGCATGCAGATGAATTGCTGATCACAGATGGCGCCTTACAGGCCTTGTATATCGCCTTGGCAGCCGTATGCGAAGCCGGAGATATTGTTGCTGTGGAAAGTCCATGTGTATTTTCTGTATTGGAGGTCATTCGGGTGCTCAAACTGCGTGTCATTGAAGTTCCTGTTCTGACTAAAGAAGGCTTCGATATTGATTTTTTTAGAAGAGCATGTCAAAGAAGTGCTATAAAAGCCGTCGTGATAACACCGAATTTTCATAATCCAACAGGTATTTTGCTTGCAGATGAACAGAAAATTACTTTATTGGCGATTGCTCATCAATATCATGTTGCTGTTATCGAGAACGATATATATGGCGACCTAAACTTTCATGGGAGTAGACCATCAACTTTAAAACAATTTGATGAAAGCGGATTGGTGATGACTTATTCATCTTATTCAAAAACCCTGGCACCTGGAATTCGACTGGGCTGGTTAAGCACAGGGCTATTTCTGAAAGATGCCGAACAGATCAAGTTTGCGTTGGGCAGTACAGTTTCCCCTTTGAATCAGGAGACTGTAAGCCGTTTAATCGGCAGCAGTAGTTACGATCGGCATATTCGTTCACTGAAGATGCAACTGGCAAAAAATGCCTATCTAGCCACCAACCTAATCGCTTCCAGTTTTCCCGAACAAACCAAAGTGATTGCCCCGGCTGGTGGATATAATCTTTGGGTTAAAATGCCCGAAAGTACACATATGTCGGATTTTTATGCGCAGTGTGAAAAAATTGGTGCGAGATTCACACCGGGTTATACGTTCTCTTTTGCGAATACTTTTGGACATTATTTTAGGTTGGTCATCGCGGATAAATTTTCTGATAAACGAATTGAAGCGATCCAGCATATAGGTCGGTATTTATGTGGGAACCTGTAGCTGTACTGATGCTAAATGAATAATGTGTATCGAATAATAGCAAGTGATAGCATGTACATTTGTTTGTTTAATAGGAGATGCATATATGAATATAGTTACAAAATTTACGGTGGCAACAGAGCAGGGAATTGAAGCGTTGTCGATGATCACCAAAACACTGGCGCTAGAAAAATTCGCCAGCTTAGTGGAGCCAGCTGAACTGGAACATTACATCGCTGACAATTTTAATTCCAGAACACTTGTCAACGAAATAAACAGCATGTCAAACCAATGGCTGGTGGTGTATGCCGACGATCAACCAATGGGTTATGCAAGAATAACCTCGAAAGGGCAGAAGCCGGATGCCCTGGCAGGTACACGTGCGATTCGAATCGCGGACTTTGGTGTCTGCCAACATGCAGCTCGGCAGCAAATGGAGACATCTTTAATGGACAAATGTCTTGCCGTCTGCAATCCCTATGACGTGATATGGGTCAATGAACCCATAAAAAGTTCGTCGATAGGATTTTTTGAGCAGAATGGATTTATAAAACAGCCGGGGATTAACAGATTCGAGGGGTTGGCCTTGGAATCAGCAATATATCTTAAGGCGATCTCATAGTTCAAAGGAACTTTATCGTGAAGTTTAAACAAAGCATAATGATGTTTAGCAAAAAAAGTGCACAGATTAGTGCGCTTTTTTTTGTTTAATGATAGATATTTTAGTTTTATAATGTGTATTTTTAGTTTTTAAAAAGAAGGTGTTTGTCAAACTTTAACAATATCTTTAAACTAAAAAATATCGTTTATAATCCCTTTTCATAAGTGTTTAATGAAGAAAATAGTTATAACGTTTCTATATCTTTGGTTCTGTGTATTCGTATTTGGGCAAGAATTTAAGGACATAAGGCCAGACAGTATCGTTCAGTACTTTAGTGAAATTAAAACTGCGGCTAAAATTGGTTATTCGTTGTGGAATAGGGATCTATATGGTAATATTATTTTGGTAAACCCTGATACGCGGCAGCTATTTAGTAATAACTCTGGTGCCGATAGTTCGTTTGTGCAATACAAAAATAGCTATATCGGTAAATTACCCGATAGTGTAAATATTGCCAATACATCTTTGACGTGGAATGGGCGTACTTGGGCGATGATTATGCTGCCTTTATCTAAAGATTATTATACACGGATCAATTTGTTGGCTCATGAATTGTTTCATTCCGCACAATCTGTTTTGGGATTTGTTCAAAATAACAGCGAAAGTATCCATCTCGACCAAGAGAATGGACGAAT
Organism: Sphingobacterium multivorum; assembly: GCF_039511225.1. Taxonomy (NCBI): domain Bacteria; kingdom Pseudomonadati; phylum Bacteroidota; class Sphingobacteriia; order Sphingobacteriales; family Sphingobacteriaceae; genus Sphingobacterium; species Sphingobacterium multivorum. The sequence goes on along the minus strand of NZ_CP154261.1, from coordinate 3,245,886 downwards.
ATATTTACGTTTAGAATTGGAAGCACTTAAAAAGGCGGTTTGTTCAGACGCGGAAGATGAACAACGAATGCATTTGAAGGATGCTTTGATTTTTCGGAAGTATCGAAATTTACTTTTTCCAGGTTCTGCCCACATTGAAAACCAATTGGAGCTTAATGAAGGAATTGCAGAGTATACCGGAGTAATAATCAGTGGGAGAAACAAAGAAAAAACAAAAAAACATTTTACTGATGTTGTAGACAGATTTTTCTTGAATCCCACTTATGTAAGGTCTTTTGCCTATAATACCACGCCGATCTATGGTTATATAATGAGTTTAAAGGATCCGCTTTGGAACCAAAAAATTTCAGTAAATACGGATTTAACCGCATTTTTTATGCGCGAATTGAACATTGAAGTTCCGAAAGATCTTGCGGCAACGGTAAAAGTCATAGCAGCGAAGTATAACGGGCACCGGGTATTCAGAGAAGAGCGGCTACGTGCGGAAAAAATAAGAAAGCAAATCGCATTTTATCGTTCCTTGTTTGCAGACCAGCCTCATATGACTATAAAATTCGAGAAAATGAATGTGTCTTTTGATCCGAGAAATATCCTTCCAATCGCAGATTTGGGAACTGTTTATCCAACCATAAGGATTACTGATAACTGGGGGATTCTTGAAGTCAAAAGTGGAGCGCTTATGGGCCCCAATTGGGATAAAATAACCATTAGTAGGCCTACAAAAATCGAAGGGCAACGCGTAGAGGGTGAGGGCTGGGTGATGCAACTCAAAGAACAGTATGCCGTGCAAAAGGACGAATCGCTGAATAACTACAGACTTATCAAAAAGAAGTAAATACACGATCTTGATTTTTTGTACGATGCAGCTTTACCGAATCAACATTAAATACTGGTAAAATATAGGAATATCGCCAAAATATCATAAAGAGCTTACCCTGTGATATTCAATTTTTAGCTATCGATCGGGAGATAGCTTCGAGCTATTTTTTAGATATAGTCCAGCGCATTTAATGCCCTAAATTTTCGGGGACTCAGACCTGTATGCTTTTTTATAAACCGTGTTAATGATGCTGAAGAACTAAAACCATAATAGGAAGTCAACTCTTTAATCGGAATTTCAGTGGTCGCAAGTTTTTTGGCAATCTCACTTGCGACAATTTCCTTGACGATCGTGCTGGGTGAAGTTTCACTGCTTGAAAGTGTCAATCGATGTAAGACCATTCTAGAAACATTGAGCTTTTTCAAGTAGAATTGGAGATCCCAGTGATTCTGAGGATATTGGTGAATGAGTTTTTTAAATTCTACTATAATGGGGTGTTCCGCGAGCGGTGCTGAATTTTGATCCAATTGATTTAATGTTTCTTTTTGTTCCTTTATGTTATTTTTCATGTTTTAAGATAATCGCTTGTTATTGCTTCACTATAGTGTTCTGAGGCTATAGTTTAGGTTAAATGTTTCATCAAACTTTTTGAATACAAGCAAAATTAGGGTATTAATTTCATAGTGTACTTTTCGAAATTAACGATTCGCTTTTTAAAATTATAATTTTTTATAATTGATTCTGGTAATACTGAAGCGCAGCAGATTATCCTTTGAAAAATAGGCGGATAAATTAAAACCGGTTCCGATAAGAGAGAAATCGTTTTTTTGTTCTATTTTCTGATTTCATTTTTCTCTTGTTTTATTTTGTATTATTCTTTATAATATAGGTATTTACGTATGTTATCTGTATTAAAAGTAAAATAATGAAATAGGTTGCCTATAACCTTTGGTTATAAGTCTTTTTTTGTTTTTTTGGGGTTCACGTCATGATTAATCCACTTCAAGTCATCTTCATCTATAATTTTATTCATGGTTAGGGTGATGATCATGTACAGCTCCGCTAGTGCTTGATGATGGAATGTTCGCGGGAATAGCATTGGGTCTGTGTGATTAGTTTGAATAACATCTAGCTTCTATCGCGGTACAGAATAAGGCTATTACTCGATTCTTTTCATTTTTTATAAAACAGACTTTCTTTTAGGTTATTTGATGTTTGTATAAGCGAAAAGGTTTTCGTTGATTGTGCAAACGTTTGATCTGTAGCAGTTGATTATTTTTCTGTACAATATATTTTATCTTGCTTTTAGATTATGAACTAATACTTTACCGAAGGTGAAGTGAATTTTTTGGATGGATCATCTTGTTTCAAGTTTCGTGGGATCCTAAATTGATCAAAGAAATAAAAAACTTCGAAACGGCCGCTGAGGCTTTTTAGGATGATCGGAAGAAGTGCGGACAATTAATACAATTTATAAACTTTATTTAAAAATTATGAAAAAGACCGTGTTTTCCTTAATCACGATTTTAATGCTCGCTATGGCCATTTCCTGTCGGAAGGACGGCAGCTTAATGTACACCTTACCGAACGATACTGGCGCAGAATCCTTAGCTATAGCGGATTCGGTGCAACTATTTAACGTAAGTCCTTCGGCCGCAACGGAAGCTGATAGACTTCAGTTTCGAGCGAATCACAATGAGATGCAAATGACCGGATTTTATGTGGCGCCAAACAGTACCATAACCATAAATGTAAAAATCAACGCAGGTACTACAGCAGCACGATTAGCGATTGGGACGCCTTTTAGAGACAATATTCGACCAGTGCGGCAGTATTTCAATCTCCAGGCAGGGACGCAGACTTTCACAGTGGATCAATACGGGGGATTGGTTTATGTGATTTATACAGCTGATAATTATACAACAACTGGAGAAATCGAGCTTTCTTTTGGCAATGGCTTTATTCCGGTTCCTTACTTTCAAAAGGGGATAACCTCCCATGAGCAATGGGTAGCTACATTGGATTCGTTGAAAGGTACCGTGCCGGATGTCGTCTTCTCGTCAGATCACACCATCATGGTAGCCAAAATTGCCGATGCCTTGTTGTATAAGAACGAAGATCAACAGCTGATTGTTAATAGACTGGATTCAATTATTGACTTTTCCAATCGGATCAGTGGCTTGAACGGTACCAATGGAGTCCATGCGATACCTTACAATAAGCATCTGATTACCGTGAGGGATTCGAGTGCTGGAGGCTATATGGCTGCCGGTATTTCTATTTATTTTACCGATGCTTTATCTTATCGTATGCTGCAGCCAAAATATCTGTCCAATACAAATGGATGGGGAATATGGCATGAGGTCGGCCACACCTATCAACAAAAAGCTTGGACCTGGGGCAATCTGACAGAAACAACCGTGAACGTCTATTCGCTAGCCAGCGAAAGGGGATTTGGGTTGCCGGTAAGTCGGGTGACAGCCAATAATTCCTGGCCTAAATTGACGACTTACTTTCAAAAAAATATTGCTGATCGCAACTTTAATTTGGGAGATAATGATTTGAAAATGATTATGTTTCATCAACTTTGGTTGGGGTTTGGTGACGATTTTTACATCAAACTTAGCAAAGCTACGCGCGAGAACAGACCCACAGTTTCGACAGATGCAGAGAAAATGCGCTATTTTATACTGTCTGTATGTCAGATTGCTCAAAAAGATCTTTCTGATTTTTTTAGAAAATGGGGGTTTAAAGTCGATGAATCTGTCTATACAGCGATAGGTAATCTGAATTTGCCAGCTCCAATGCAGGATCTAACTGCTTTAAGAGATTAAACACTCTTGCTTACTCTGCTGAACCGGACAGGACAGGACAGATAGACAGACAGACAGACAGACAGACAGACAGACAGACAGACAGACAGACAGACAGACAGACAGACAGATAGCATGTACGTTATTGCGGATAAAAAATTAATCGTTGTTTTACAATAAAAACATGGAAAAGTATTATATTGTAGTATGGATTTCATTCCAATAACCACATATTTATTTAATTAATTGAGAAAATGGGTAAATTTGAAGTAAAAACACGGAAAAATGGCGAATTTCAGTTTAATCTAAAAGCTGGAAACGGACAGGTGATTTTAAGCAGTGAAGGTTATACAACTAAAGCAAACTGTTTAAATGGCGTTGAATCTGTTAAAAAGAATGCTCAGGACGATAACAAATTTGATCGTAAAACCTCTACAAACGGTAAGTACTACTTCAATCTCAAGGCGTCCAATGGTCAAATTATCGGAAGCAGCGAGATGTATGAAAGCGCTAGTGGTATGGAAAATGGTATTGAATCTGTCAAGAAGAATGCGCCTGAAGCGACAGTCGAGGAGATAGCCTAAGTCTATATTGAAATGTCGATCTGCTGCACGTAGACAGTCTGTAAATAGAAGCGCATAGGAGTTGATAGCAAAGAGCCGGTTTTATACCGGCTCTTTTGCGTTTATCTTTCCGCTGGTGGACGTGGAATTGAAAACCAAAAACTGCTGCCCAAGCCTACCGTACTGTCAACTCCTATCAGACCCGCGTGTTTTTTGATAATTTCAGCGGAGATATAGAGTCCGAGCCCGAGCCCCGAGTACGATTTGCCTTCATGGTTTGCTCTATAATATCGATCAAAAATAAAAGGCTGTACTGCCGGATCAATACCTTCACCTTGATCCTTGACGGCTATCTTGATACAATCTTGCAGCTGTTCCACAGTGATATTGATTTCTCTCGATTCTGGTGCATATTTAACGGCATTGTTGACAAAATTAACAAGCACTTGTTCAAGGCGTTGCTCGTCAGCAAATATAGTTGCATCGAGATCGCCCGTAATATTAACTTGATGGTTGCCTTGGGATATGATATTGTGACAACTGGAGGCAAGAATCTTTGATGCTTTGAAGGTTGTTTTTTCGAGATGAAGCTGTCCTTCACTGATTCGGTGCATATTGAGCAGGTCATCAACAAGTGTAACGATTTTTTTGATATTGACAGCAGACTGATCAATAAGCCTTGAAATGATGTCACTTCCAGTTTTGTCCTTAAATCGTTCCAGCAATTGAATCGTTCCCTTTAAGCCTGTGACGGGCGTCTTTAGTTCATGGCTGGCAATGCCCAGGAAGTCATCTTTTTGTGATTCATAATTTTTCCGTTTTGTAATATCTGCCACTACGCCGATGAGGTGAGTTGCATGGCCTTCTGGATCGTATTTGGGAAGACCCGACGCATTGATCCAGTGTAACGATCCGTCAGGCCAACGGATGAGATATTCGGCGTGATAAGTGGTTTTGTTCTGGATAGCATCCTGCACTTTTTGATAGACCATTTCGCGGTGTTCAGGGACGATGCTTCGCATGAGGTCTTCATAGTCAAAGCGGTCGTTTTTGGTGAGACCAAAATTGAGTTTACAGGTTTCGGAACAGTCCATTTTTCCTGTTCTGATATCGCGATTGTAGGAGCCGAGTTCACCAGCTTTTAACGCAATTTCCAACTGATAGTTGAGAGCTTCAAGGTGTTCGTTTCTTTTGATACGCTCGGTAACTTCATTGGCGATAACAATAATAGACTCCGTTTCACCTTCATCATTTTTTAACGGCTCATAAGTGAAATCAAAATAATGATCGCCCAATACCCCCATAGACTCAAGTCTTGCGTAGGCAGTATCTCCAATGTAGTTTTGGCCGGTAGTAAAGACATCGTCCAATATCCCTAAATAAGGCTGTCCCTGTAGTTCTGGAAGCGCTTGTGCAAGCGGTTTGCCGAGGACAATTTCGGTTTTGCGCCAGAGCTTGAGCATCCTATCGTTGGCAACTTCAATAACTAACTCACGGCCTGTTAAAATCGCAAAGCCTATCGGGGCTTTATCTATAAAGGATCTGAATCGACGTTCACTTTTTTTGAGATTTTTATTGAGTAGCACTGTCAAATCATAGGATTTGTTGAGCTGGCTATTGGTGCGATAAAGTTCATCATTGGCAAGCTCCATTTCATCATTAAGCTCGAGCAGTCGTTGTTGCATGGTTGCCATGGTAATATTGACGCCCTCAAGCTCATCAATTTTATCCAGGGAAGAACTTCGAAGCTCGATTTGATCCATCGCTGTCCGCGCAAGACCGGCTAATATCTGGCGATCAGCTGCGGTAAAAGCGCGCGGATGTTTGTCGATAACGCACAGTGAACCGATCATAAAGCCATCATGTGTAATAAGCGGTGCACCTGCGTAAAACCGTAGTCCAAAGTCACCAATTACATTTGGATTGGTCAGTAGCATATCTTCTTTCAGTGTATCTTCAAAGACCGTTACTTTCTTGTCCAGAATAGCCAGACTACACAGGCTTTGCCCCCGATTTGTTTCCTTTGTGGCACCCATGCCAATATTTGCTTTGAAATAAACAGATTCTGCATCGACCAATGATAGCAATGCAATAGGGGCATTAAAGATCTGGCTGGCTAATTTTGCAATTCCATCAAAGCTGGCTTCAGAAGGCGTTCCCGTTATTTTATAGCGTCTGAGAGCATTCAGTCGGTCATGTTCATTTTCAGGCATTATATCCATTCCAAACGTATTCTCTATCATAGTGACCGTGTAATTCTTTTTATAAAGATATCGTTTTAATTACAAAAGCGGAGATGCAATTTTTTTTTCTGTTCATCAGCAATTCAACGATTCCATGAAATCACCAAAAAATTTCTAAACCTATAGTTGAGTTAACAGCATGTGGGTACTTGAACCTTGCTCTGTTGCTTATTGCTGGGGCAGGATGGCAACCCGACCGTAAAAACGGATCCCTTATTGGGTGTGCTTTGGATGTTCACTACACCTTTGTTTCGCTCAATAAGATCCTTACATAAAACAAGACCTACACCCGATCCGGGTTCGTCTTCCGTTCCGAAAGACTTTTGCTGGATCTCATTAAAAAGTGCGGCGGACTTCGAGGGGTTAATTCCTATTCCTTCATCTTGGATATGAATATGTGTATAGGTTTCATCCATACTGGTGTAGATGTTGATATTCCCGTTCACATAGCTGAATTTGATCGCATTACTGATCAAGTTGCGTAAAATAATGATGGTATGATCCCGATTGGCAATTATCTGTGTGTTGTTAGGTATATCAATATTGATTTTTAGTTGTTTAGATTGTGTGTTCTCATTAAAAACTTCAATAATTTTTTGTATCATAGGTTTGATCAATTGGGGGGATGCCTTGGTATTCATCCCCTGCATACTGCTGCTGCCCCATTGCAATAAATCATCCAACGCCTGATTTTGCTGCGTAATTTGTTGAAAGATCTGCTGGATGTATTCCTGGGAGTTTGTGCTGTCGAGCATCTGATTACGAAACATAAAGACCAGTGCTTCCAGGTTGGCAAAAGGACTTTTGATGTCGTGCGCGATAATAGAAAAGATTTTTTCTTTGTCCCGATTCATGGATTCTAAATTGCGGCGTTGCTGCTCAATCTTTTTTATGTTTTTATAGATGATGTCAAGAAAGAAATTGACCGCAACGACCATAAAAGCAAGTGCATTGATAATATTAAAAACCGATCTAGATCGAGGCACTTGCTGGCTCAAGGGGAGTATATCGGGAAGTAGATATAAGAGTGAAATTAAAAAAGCTACCGTAATACAGAGGGCTATATGGATCTTTCGATTATCATACATCAACATGGAGACAATCAATGTGCACAACAAAAAGTATTCGCCACCATTTTTATAAAGTAATGCCCCAGCGAAGAAAAACACAGCATTACTCGTTAACAGTGTTGCCTTAGCAATAGTATGCTTCTCATAATATTGAAGTAGAAGGACCGTAAGCGCACATATTGAATTGCAGAAGTTAATCGCTGCTAAAATATAACGGTGGTCGATAAGATTGAGGATTGAGAAGAAAATTGTCGGAAACAAACATAACAATGCAATCAGATTGATCATATATACGCGTTTGAAATCGATGTATGACATGCCCGGATGTGCACCAATATGGGAAAGTAGTTTCCAATATTTACGAAAGTGATTCATAGAGACGTGTCTGATTTGCTTACAATTTCTAAAGGTTCAAAATTAGCCATAAATCAGGAGTCCAACAATGATTTTTCTTGAATAGCAGGATAAGATTGGCAAAATCTGTCCTGAAAGGAAGATAAAAGGCTACGTCACGCTATTAATTTGGAAAAAACAAACGAATTTCGGTCCCTTGGTTTTCCTGACTAAAGATGGTCATCTGTACGTTCAGTCTTTCCAGAATTTCCTGAACGATAAACAATCCGATACCCTTTCCTTCGTAATCCGCTGAATTTGAGCCACGGAGCCTTTCCATGCGAATATTCTCGAGTTCATGCTGCGGAATACCGATACCATTATCTTTAATAATATATAACACACCGTTCGTTACTTTTTCACTATAAATATGCAGCGCTGCTTTCGTATTGGCCGAAGAGTATTTAATGGCATTGTTGATCAAGTTTGTAAAGATTTGATAGGTTCCATTTTGATCACTGTTTACCGAAAATAGGTCGCCAAAGATAAGTTCCGTATGTGGGCTACGGTATAATAATTTCGCTTCTCGGCACCAATTGGGCAATGTAAGGTCTAAACGGACAGGTTGTTTCCTTAGCTTATTCATTGGAGCAAGGCTCAGTTCTACCGTTTTGTCGATAATATCAGCCATGTTTTCAAGTGATTGATCGATGACCTCATACAATTCGAGCCGCCTATTGGACTGCATATCCAAATGTTCTTTTAGAACACCTATACCCAATTTAGCAAGTGCCAAGGGATTTTTTGCATCATGTGATAGCGTATAGGATACCATGCGCAGGTTGGTTGCGGGATTGATCGCTATATTTTCTTGATCTAAAGATATCTCATGGTGTATCTTATGCGTGACATCGGTGGCGGTGTGGAGGATGGAGTAGGTTCGTCCGCGTTTATCAAAAAGGGGCTTATACTCAAAATCAAAATAACGTTTGATTTTGAAATCACCGTCAACTATCGTTGCGGGAGTTTCAACTGCCTTGTAGGTAACGCCGCTTTCCCAGACATTACGAAGTATATCTGTAAATCCTTCCTCGGTAAAAACCGGAAAAACCTCTCCAAAGGAATGTCCAACGATCTCGTTCTCTGTACGCCACATATTTAGCATACGTGAATTGGCGAATGCGATATTGAGATTCGAATTATTATAAATGGCCGTTGCAATCGGCATCTGATTTAATGCTTCAAAAAAAATCGGAAAATCCTTTTGAGGTTTTTGCATATTGGGTATTTAATGATCATCTGCTTACCACAGAGCGATGGTAAAGGTAGTCAAAAATCAAGCCAATAGCGATGTTTTTTATGTTTTTTGGGAAAAATACGATCAGTCAGTGGGGTTCGAAATTGCGCAATAAAAACCCACTGAATTATTCTTATATTTAATAAACTTCACAGGAGATGTAAGTTGAAAATAGACAGGGATTTGTAATCATACCAATTATGGATAAGTATTTGGAAATTAGGAAATATGATGTTGAGGACACCAATAAGCTGATCGATATTCTTCATCTGAATATACCGAAGTATTTTGCGCAGAGCGAGGTTGCCGATTTCAGGGAATATCTGGATCAGGAAATGGAAACCTATTTTGTTGCACTGGTTAACGGACAAATTATTGGTGGCGGTGGTGTAGGTTTTTCCGATGATGAACGCACAGGATATTTGAGCTGGAGTTTTTTAAATCCAAAATATCATGGATTTGGTTTTGGAAAAACCCTACTGCATCATCGTATTGACTTTCTTTACGCCCATCATCAGGTTGAAAAGATCGAAGTCGGCACCTCTCAATTTACGTTTGGATTTTATAAGAAAAATGGTTTTGTACTACGGGAAATCCATAAAGATTATTGGGCTGAAGGCTTTGATTTATATGATATGGTCCATACAAGAGAATAGACAAATGACTGAATGCTGGTCAGGCGACATGTTGAAAAATAGGTTGCTACTTAGTGGTTTAATGACGCCAAGTTTTCCTTAATTTGATTCAGGTGGTGTAGGGGATGATAGCTCATCAGGTAAAACATTTCACGTATACTGAGTTTTCCGAGCAAAGGGTGGGGTAAGACCAGGCTATCGAGCTCCTCTTCATTGTACAGTGCAAATAATTGATTAATTGTGGTTATTACTTCTTCTAATTGCGTTATAAGGCCTTCTTTTTGTGCAGGCAGGATTTCATCAGGCAAAAATTGACCTGGCGCCTGTAGGCTTGTTTTGAGATAATTGTTAAGTACTGTATCGTAGTCCCAAGATGTACGTTGTAGGGTGCCGAATTTTTGGACGATGAACTCTTTTGATTGCAGTATCTTTGGAAAGGGTAGAAGCGTTAAGAGGATATGTTTTAGCTGCTGACCAGCTGTCCATTTTTCATGATTACGGTATAAAAAAAGGGGATCAGGTAATGCCTGGATATAGGCAATAACCGTATGGTGGTTGTCAGAAAAAGTTTTGATCAGTTCTTGTCGATTCATCCTATTTTTTTTTTGGTAAGTGTTTACTTCGGTCGTTTATTCTAGCTTATTGATAAGTCAAAGCCTGCACGCCGTACTAAAAATATAAAATTATTTGCTAACCACACTTATGAAACTCACTTATTCATGGTGATCAAAACAAAAAAGGCCGGTATTGTTTGTTATACCGGCCGCCTATTCTATTGGTTTAAAAACTAATATGCACCAAAGTCTGCAAGATGAGAATAGAAGAAATCACCCCAGGAACTTGTCGATTCTATTTTAAGGTATTGGGTGTTAACGGGGGCATTCAGATCGACATTGATCCAGGAACCAGCAACTTTGCTCAGCTGCGTCGTTTTGATCAATGTCCAGCTTACACCATTTGTACTTGAGTAAATATTGACATCTTTCATCGCTCCATTTAAATTGTCGCGGTTACGGAAAGCAACTCCTTTCACGGTGCGTAATGCCCCCATATTGATGGAGAAGAAGTGAGGCTGCGGAGTTTGAGTGGACGACCAGGGCGTATGCCACACTGTACTTCTATTCATATCCAATACATTGCTCGCTGGTGATCCAGGCTCGTTACTATCGCTAGCGACAATTGACCAACCTGTTGTCGGTAAAAGTTTATAGGTAACAACCTTGGATAAATCGGGTACATTGTTAACGAAGTTATAAGCGTACCCTAAGGTTGTACGGCTTCCATTGGCATGGAGAAACCCTATTCTCATTTCGTAATTCCCTGTCAGATCATAAAAATCAGCTAATGGACACTCGAATCGAAAGCTATCCTGGCCAATTATTTTTGTGGCCCATTGTACGGCATCATAATCGTTGTTTACGCCAAAAGGCTCTCTATCATGCCAGACAACAATGTCATTGACCGGTTTTGTTGTCGTAAATTTCCCGGAAATGATAATCTTATTGTTCACAAAGCTTGATGACAAGGATGTAATTTCTGCAGAAGCGGATGCATACCAGTCACTTCTTACCACAGTGCTAAATACTTGGCTATTGTTAAATGTTGCTGCTGTGGTACTGGTCAATGAGGTTGTGGAGATTCCATAGGTTGAATTGCCTGAACCCATTAAAGCCGTACCTAAAGTTGGTGCTAATGTTTTGTTCATCCTATTGTGGCTGGCATTTAATCCGTGGCCCAGTTCGTGGATCATTCCACCGATCCACACAGTTGCTTTCCATCCAATATCGCCGCCTATTCCTAAGTTTTTAGCGTCCAGATTTACATAATCTAAGGCGTAGCAGCTGGTGCCTGTACCATAGAACGGCGGGCCTCCGGGATTAGCTGGATCTGTATTATACGTTGGAATAATAATTAGATTGTGCTCGCTTTTTTTTCCTGACGGATTTTGGTTAAAATAGCTGTCCACTTCTGCCTTCACTGCTCCGCTACCCCCCGAATATGGATAAGTAGCTTTGCCGTATTTTCCGGCGATGTAATGGATATTAATCAAACTGTCATTGAGTAGATCCAATCCGAAAGATTTTCTTCCGAAGCCTTCGCGATCCATATTATTTGCAAACATATTTTGGGCATCTAAGAGGATCTTGCTAAGACGCTTTCTGAAATTGGGAATGGAGTCAACATCATTTGGAACAAAATAGATGACATTCAGCTTATAGGGATTACTGCTCCATTCATTGGTTACCGAAGTTGTTGCTGCGTTTGCCTTTAGATTTCCTACACTTTCTTCGGTGTTAACCAAGGTCTTGTTGCAGGATGCAACCCCTAGTGCGAGGGTTGCAAGCATTAAATTTAAAAGTTTTCTCATAATGGTTTATATTGTGTATCAATAAATATAAATAAGGTATCTTTTATGGTGTGTAAAAAAAATAAACTTTTATCATAATTAGTTTAGTCAATCGATTGATTAATCAGCTTTGGAAATTGTTTTGTAACATTTTAATTCGTTTGGGTAGGAAATCATTAAGAATTAATAGGAAATGGACGATCTTTAACCGATGGTGTACTTGGCTTTCATCGTGGTCTTATTACATTTGATTGCATGAATAATTAAATCGTATGGAAAAAATCAAAAAACTGATATTACTGTTGGGCCAGCAGTTTTAGCTATGCAAAAAATGGAGAGAACAATTAAATTGACAGTATTTTTGCCCTATGACCAAGATCTGGTGTGGCGTGCATTGACGGAAGCAGACCTGCTTGGGGCTTGGTTTATGCCAAACGACATCGAAACCGAGACAGGACATTATTTTACGTTTAGGATGAAAGCCCAGAAGGGCTGGGATGGTATTACGCATTGCGAAATTATTTCGGCAATACCCAAGCAATATCTTGCGTATAGCTACCGGGGTGAAGCTACTGGTGAGAAAGCATTGGCCTGTGCCGGAATTCATTCGGATAAGGCAGATAAACTAACGAAAGGAATCTTCACAAAATTGGATACAGTGTTGAGCTTTTCATTAGAACCAACCTGTAGTGGGACTCTTTTGAAAGTGAAACAGTCCGGTTATAAAGGCATTAAGCTGGTTTTGATCAGTTTTATTATGGAAATGGGCTGGAAAAAGCAGTTGCACAAAAAGTTACCCCATCTCTTGCAAAAGCTCAAAGCAGAGCTATAGAAACAATGATTAGTCCAATTTCTTTCTGAGCCATGTACGGACAGGTTCGTCATACCATTTCAAGCTGACATAGGCCAGTGCAATACTCGTCAGCAAAATCAATAGGGCATAAGGCAAGGCTGTCACTAGCGTCACATCCTTGTTATTGCTGATCCAGGCAACATAAAAATAGACCAAAGGATAGTGTACGAGGTATAGCGGGTAGGAGATGTCACCCAAAAACTTGCAGAGCTTATTTTCTATTCTGCTACTTGATATGTTACTTGTTCCCAAGTAAACAATCAAGGGAAATACAATGATAATGCATACAGACTCATATATCCCGTTCAACCAAAGCTGATCTGCTCCGCCTATACGAGGCATATACAACACAATGGCGATTAAAATACTGCAGTATAAAAATGCATGTCGGATACGGCTGGGATTGGTTATTCTGGATAGCAAAAGGCCCGCAAAAAAGGGATACATGGTGCGGGTGATTCCTATCCGCACTTGCTCAACATTTAACGTCCAGCCACCACTAACATCACCATTGGGACTTGTAATCGCCAAATGCGCGAGCGCCACAGCTGCGATAATGACCAAAATGCTTAAAGCTGTTTTGGATAATTTACGAATACCGATAGCATAGAGAATATTGGCAATATATTCAAAAAACAATGACCAGCCAACACTATTGAGCGGGTGCATTTCCTGCCAACCACGAATATCCAAAGAGAGGGGGACGGGGAGAATCGTATAACCGATGAGCATTACGAGAAGCATTTTCCAAATCGGGACGGTATGAATAAGTGGCCAGATGGTGGAATCGGTAAAGTAGAAGCCTATCGCGCCAAGAGTCATACCCAGTATAACCATGGGCTGAAGGCGTTCAATACGGCGTTTAAAGAAAGTGCCAATCGACATTGTACGCCAGCGATCATCATAAGCATAACCGATTACAAAGCCAGATAAAAGAAAGAAAAAGTCAACTGCCAAATAGCCATGGTTTACCAAGATATCGAGGTGACCTGTTGCCAATGGCTCGGTGAGATGAAAGGTGACAACGATAATCGCCGCCAATCCTCGTAGTCCGTCTAAAATGGGATAGTGTGGTTTTGTAGAAAGGTTTTTATTATTCATGGCTTCTGATTGTATTTCGAAGATGTCGATGGACTTGCTAATTGTTTATACATGTTATCGAATGAATGGGTGAAAATAGTGAAATAACACATTTGATTTTGATCATATTGTATCAAAATCCCGATGGTTAGTCTCATTTTTGGTGTTACGCAGATTCGTTTATACGGATTCACTATTCTTGTTACTGGTCTATACAGCTAGCCAGCTTATTTTCTTGTCGATGAAGCATCGCGGGATTCAATACTCCAAATTTTTATATCTTGCTGTCCGATTCACAAAGGTTTTCTTTAATCGCTATACGTAATTAAACCACGTTGTTTATTACTACATGCAATGTCAAGGATGTCATCGATCAAGGTCCAGCACTTATTCTGCTCGTTTATGTAAATATGGGGCTAAATTGCTAAACGCCCGGGTAGACAGCAGCGTTATTAATATGGTTAGCTCGATCCCTTTTTGATGGCTGCCACACTTGGCTGACAATAAATAGCTAAGGAGGCATTAAAACTGATACATTTTAATACCAATTTGGAGGTAATAACAGTTTTCAATCATTTTTTAGACAGTGATTAGTCAGTATTTGTTCAGTTCCCACTGAGTAAGCACTGAACAAGCACTGAACGAGCACTGAACAAGCACTGTACTAAATTAGAATCTGATCACTCTTTGATCCTCATTTACTGCAATTAAAGATCAAACAAAAAAAAGGAAAAGGAACTACACTTCTGTGACAAAAAAACTGTTTCGCGGTAATAGTTCATTTAGGTATAGAGATAAAGCGAAATGATCTTTTGACCTATTTCAAAGCATCTAAAACTGAAATGTTTTAACGTTGACTACTTACATTTTTAAAACTAATCCATATACATTTAGAATTATCGGCTGTTGGATATGGAAATATGATTAAAGGAGGTATTTTGAACGGAATTAAAGGATTAAAGTCATTACGTGAAAATAAACGACATCATTAAATCGAAGTAGAATAACCTGCTAAACAAATTCCACATTGATAATTATGTGTCTTTGAAAATCTAAGGTAATACGCTTAAACAAGAAAAGCTAATCTTGCGATTAGCTTTTCTCAGTGATCCCGCTGGGATTCGAACCCAGGACCCATACATTAAAAGTGTATTGCTCTACCAGCTGAGCTACGGAATCTTACTTCTTTGTTTTTGAACTGTCGTTCCTTGTTTGAAGTGATGCAAAAGTAGGGCTTTAATCCTGTTCCTGCAAATAATTTTGGCTTAAAATCACGCTTTGAGGTTTAATAAGCTGATTTTAAGCCAAAAAAATTAACCATTTTCCAATTCCATGATTTCTTCCGCCAGCTGCTCCCAACTCTCCTGAAATTGCGTCAATAATGCCTTCGCTGAGTTGTAAGAGCGTGTAGTTTCCTGTAACTTAGTCGCATCCGAATACACTGCTTCGTCGGCAAGCTTTGATTCTAAATTTTTAACTAAAATTTCCTGCTCCTCAATTTTTTGTTCGAAAGACGTTAGCTCCTTATTTTTTTTACTCAACAAACGTGTTTTATCTTCCGTAAGCGGTTGCTTTTCTTTCTTTACTTTGGGTTCTTCCTTAACTTTTTTCTCCGTTTTTACCTCCGTCTTCACAACGCGTTTTGCAGCCCATTCTTCATACTCCTGGTAAGTACCTGGGTACTCCTTGATCTGTTTGTCTTCAATGTACCAAATTTTGTTTGCTACATTGTCCAAAAAATAACGATCGTGGGAGACAACGATAAATGTACCTTCGTATTGCTGTAAAGCCTGGATCAGAATGTTGACAGACTGCATATCCAAGTGGTTGGTAGGCTCATCAAGCGCCAGGAAGTTTGCGTCCGCGGTTAATGCTTTTGCAAGGGCTACCCGTGATTTTTCACCTCCGGAAAGTACTTTGATTTTTTTGAAAGCGTCATCACCGGTGAATAGAAAACACCCAAGGATGGAGCGCAATTCAGTCTCTGTATGCTTCGGCGCAAAAGCTTGTAACTCGGCAAGTATGGAATTTTCCAGGTGTAGAGCCTCTAGCTGATGTTGCGCAAAAAATGTCTGCGAAACGTTGTGCCCTTGTTCAGCTTTTCCTTCAAACTCATTATCTGCATTGGCTACGATACGTAAGAGGGTAGATTTACCTTTACCATTGGCACCAATCAGGGCAATTTTATCCCCTTTTTCTATAATTGCTGAAGTATTTTTTAAGATCTCCAGATTAGGATAGGACTTAGAAATATTTTCCAATGTCACGACGTGGCGCCCCGAAGCTTTTGAAAATTTAAAGCTGAAGTTGACCGTAGGATTGTCATCGTCCACATCGTCAATTCTCTCCAAGCGATCCAATGCCTTGATGCGCGACTGCGCCATTTTGGCTTTAGAGGCCTTAGCGCGGAAACGCTCAATAAGACGTTCTTCCTGTTTTATCTTGGCTTGCTGGTTTTTGAACTGATTGGCTTGCAATTCATTCCGTAGTTCTTTCTCTTCAAGATAAAAACTGTAATTACCTGCATAAAGCGTTAATTTTCCTTTGCGTGATTCTACCGTTTTCTTAATGATGCGGTCAAGGAAGTATCGATCGTGGGAAACAATCACAATGGCACCGTCGAATGCTTGAAGATAATTCTCCAGCCATTTGATGGAAGGTAAGTCCATGTGGTTGGTTGGCTCATCCAGTAACAGAATGTCTGGAGTTTGCAATAGGATACGGGCAAGCATAACCCGCATACGCCATCCTCCGGAGAAAGTGGCCAATGGTCTTTTCTGTTCTTCTTCAGAAAAGCCTAAACCGGCAAGGATTTCATGGGCCTTAAATTCGATGTTATAACCATCTAAAGCCTCAAATTCTACTTGTTTATCGCTTAGCTTATTCAGGATGTCATCCGAATAATCTGTTTCTAATTTGTGGAGTAAGTCCTCGATTTCGGCATGTAATTGATTTTGGCGCTCAAAAGCTTCCATGGCAACATGCAAAATGCTTTTGTCAGAATGGTACGACAATAAGTCCTGGTTTAAATAACCAATCTTAAGGTCCTTCGCCATGGAAATCGTTCCTGATGTGGGCGTATATTGACCGACAATAAGGCGAAGTAAAGTCGATTTACCTGTGCCATTGGCACCGATCAAGCCAACTTTATCTCCTGGTTTGATATGCCAGTTTGCTTCGTCATATAAAGCGCGAGATCCTATTTCAAATGTTAAATTATTTATTGATATCATTTCAACTGCAAAAGTACAAAAGTAATGAATATTTCTTCTTCTTTGAGTAACTTTGCGATTATGTATAAATTAGTCAAACCTATATTCTTTACAATGAATCCGGAGACGGCTCACCATAAAGTGACCGGTGGATTGAATGTTTTCTCAAAAATTTGGGCGCCAAACAATTATTGAATGCTTTTTTTACCGTGGAAGATCCACGTTTGGAACGCGAAGTCTTTGGATTGAAATTTAAAAATCCGGTGGGTCTTGCTGCTGGCTTTGATAAAAATGCGGAATATATTGCAGATATGACTAATTTGGGATTTGGTTTTATCGAAATTGGAACGGTAACTCCTAAGCCGCAACCGGGCAACGATAAACCCAGGATGTTCCGCCTTGTTCCCGATGAAGCGTTGATCAATAGAATGGGATTTAATAATCAGGGGGCAGATGTTGCCGCCACAAGGTTGAAAAATCTAAAGGATCGAAAAGGATTGTTAATAGGGGGGAACATTGGTAAGAATAAGGTGACACCCAATGAAGAAGCTGTCAACGACTACATTTATTGCTTCAATGCATTGTTTGACTACGTGGATTATTTTGTTGTTAATGTGAGCTCTCCGAATACACCGGGCTTACGGGATTTACAGGAAAAGGAGCCTTTAAAACATATATTGAATACTTTACAAAGCCTCAATATCGCAAAATCGGCTCCGAAGCCTATCTTGCTTAAAATAGCGCCCGATTTGACGGATAGTCAATTGGATGATATCGTCGAGATCGTTTTGGAAACTCAAATTGCAGGTGTTATCGCAACAAATACGACGATTTCAAGAGAAGGCTTACAGAGCCAACAGGAGCTGATCAATGAAGCGGGTGGGGTAAGTGGACGCCCTTTGACAAAGCGTTCAACGGAAGTGATTCGCTACTTAAGTGAAAAGTCCAACAGGGCATTTCCCATCATCGGTGTAGGGGGTATTCATTCGGCGAAAGATGCCATTGAGAAGTTAGATGCTGGAGCCAGTCTCATTCAAGTTTATACCGGTTTTATATACGAAG
Organism: Sphingobacterium multivorum; assembly: GCF_039511225.1. Classification (NCBI taxonomy): domain Bacteria; kingdom Pseudomonadati; phylum Bacteroidota; class Sphingobacteriia; order Sphingobacteriales; family Sphingobacteriaceae; genus Sphingobacterium; species Sphingobacterium multivorum. Next base: position 3,227,558 of record NZ_CP154261.1, on the reverse strand, counting down.
GCCCAGGCTTGATTGCAAAAATTTGTAAAGGTATCCTGCAGACAGGAAGATAAGGATTAGCATGGCAGTTGATTTTGATCTGAAAGATTTCTTGGATAAGAAAGTTGATGAATATAATCAACCTGGTTTTATTCCAAATGATCCCATATCGATTCCCCATCAATTTTCCCGGAAGCAGGATATTGAGATCATGGGATTTTTGGCTTCCATCATGGCTTGGGGACAAAGAAAGACGATTATCAATAAATGTAATGAACTGGTGGCTCGTATGGATGGTTCGCCATACGATTATATCATTAATCACCAGGAACAGGATTTAAAGACCTTGCTGGGATTTAAGCACCGTACCTTCAATGATACCGACATTCTTTATTTTGTTTCTTTTTTTAAGCATCACTATGCGCATTTCGAATCTTTGGAGGATGCTTTTCTCGTAGGACAGGAGAACAGGGAAGAGGTCGACCTAGAAATGGCATTGAATGCTTTTAAAACCTATTTCTTTTCCTTGCCTGATTATCCTGTTCGCACGCGGAAGCACATTAGTAGTCCAGCACAGAAGTCGACCGTTAAGCGGATCAATATGTTTTTACGCTGGATGGTCAGAAAAGATACAAAAGGTGTAGATTTTGGTATTTGGCACCGCCTGTCCCCAAAAGATCTCATCTGTCCATGCGACGTCCATGTCGAGCGTGTTGCCCGCAAATTTGGTCTAATTACGCTGGATAAAGTGAATTGGAAAACAGCCCAGGAATTAACAGCCAATCTGCGCTTACTGGATCCGCTGGACCCGGTCAAATATGATTTTGCGTTATTTGGATTAGGCGTTGAAGGGGAAATGTAAAATTAATGCATGAAGAAAAAAAAGCGTCCTTGCCAATTATAATTGGCAAGGACGCTTTTTTTATGCCGCCACCTATCCTAAGATGATGATGAGGTAGCAAACTTATACGAGCCTGTCGATCTTGATCAGAAGGTCAACCAAACGATTGGAATAACCAAATTCATTGTCATACCAGCCCACAACTTTGACCAGACCGCCCACCACCGAGGTTAACTGCGCATCAAATACACATGAATAGGGGTTATTGATAATATCGACCGAAACGATAGGGTCTTCTGTATAAAATAATACGTTTTTTAATTCGTTTTCTGCTGCAGCTTTGAACGCTTTATTGATTTCCTCTACGGTGGTTTCTTTCTCGAGCGTACAGGTAAAGTCCGTCAATGAACCATTGAGTACGGGTACACGTATCCCGGCTCCGCCAAGTTTATTCTGCAGATGCGGAAAAACATTGGTAATCGCTTTAGCGGCACCAGTAGTTGTTGGAATGATCGCCGACGATGCTGCCCGCGCTCTCCTTAAATCTTTATGTGGTGCGTCGTGAAGATTCTGATCTCCCGTCATGGAATGAACCGTGGTAATATAGCCATCTCTGATGCCCCATTTTTCATCCAATATTTTAACAAGTGGAGCAACATTGTTTGTCGTACAGGAAGCATTGGATAAAATCGAAGCGGATAGATCAATGACACTGTCATTAATGCCCAATACCACTGTTGGAATGTCTTTATCTTGTGCCGGGGCGGAGATAATCACTTTTTTTGCACCAGCTTCCAGGTGGAGAGCCGCTTTGTCACGACTGGTGAAATACCCTGTAGATTCGATGACAACATCAATTTGAAGCTCCTGCCAAGGCAGTGCTGCAGGATCTTTTTCATTGGTAACCAAGATGGAAAGACCATTGACAATAATATGTTTTTCATCGTGTGTCACGGTGCCAGGAAAAGGACCATGTACAGAATCGTATTTAAATAGGTGGGCTAAGGTCTTCGTATCTGTCAGGTCATTGATGGCAATGACCTGCAGTTCATCGAAAGCCTCCCGTAAAAAAATATTACGTAGTGTATTCCGACCGATGCGTCCGAATCCATTGATTGCTATGTTTAGCATTTCAGATTATTTATGAAATTGGCTTATTGCTTCGTTAATATTTTTTTCACCTTCCCAATGTGCTTTTAGTTTTCCGTCCGCACCATAGACGTAATTTGCGGGAAATTGTGAAGGTACGTGGATGGTCTGTATAAACGTTTGGTCTTTATCAATCAATACCTCTACGTTGGATGCTTTGGATAGTTTAGGTGCAAAGGTGTCAAAAAAACCTAGTACTAAGGCCGGATCATTCATGGAAATATAATAAATATTGACGTCTTTTATACGATCAATATTCTTTTCAAGCTCCGTAGCTTCATGTTGGCAATGACTACACCCGGGATCAAATAGAATAAAAACGGTATTCTTGTCTTTAGCGACGTTTTCCTGCGTAACACGGATGCCCGAACGAAGCTGATAAAATGTGAAATTAGGAAGAATGGCTGCAGGGTCGGAAGATTGCTTTGGCGCAGCTTGACTAGGGTCGTGGTCTGCATGATCATGGCCTGCATGGTCATGGCTTTCAGCACTGGCTTCCTGCGTCGTATTTGCCGTTTGATCTGTTTTCGGTTTGTTGTTGTTACATGAGGAAAGAATCCCGGCAGTCAATACCGCTGTCACTCCTAAGATTATCTTTTTGTTCATAGAATACGTTTGCTTTTAAATCAATTTCGTGATTTTATCATTTTAATATTTATGCTTAATACATCGTCAATTTTTGCGTAGAAAGTATTGAAGAATCTATTATACTAATGATCAAAACTATGAAAAAAAAGGGATTCTTAATCGTAGAAATTCATTTATGACAGTATACTGGATATTAATGCATGTTGTGATCAAAACAATTTAACCTGTTGCAGTTCCCTTATTCTATGATGTCAGGACCGTCATGCCTGGACTTTGTGTCTGTCAATGAGGTAGATTGAATAATATCAGGTGTACTTCGTCCGAATTCAATGCTGTACACTTTCAGTAGCACGCCAACACAAGATAGGATTAGTGGACCAAATATTAATCCCAGCATACCAAATAGGTTTAATCCCAGCAAAACACCGAATACCGTTATTAAGGGATGAACGTCACCCAACTTTTTCAATATGGTAAATCGAAGTACATTATCAATACTACCAATAATAATGATACCATATAAGGCAAGACCTATTGCATTTCCGGACTGTCCATTCGCCAGTAGAAAAAGCGCTGCGGGCAGATACACCACCATAGTTCCCAAAATTGGGATTATAGTGGAAACTGCCGTAAGAATTCCCAGAAAGATCGGGCTCTCTAAGCCAAAGAACCAATAGCCAAGACCCGCTACAATACCTTGGCATATGGCCAAAATCGGGATGCCAATTGCATTGGATTTTACCATCATGTCAAACTCTTTCCACAACTCGGCTTTACTGGTTTGGGTGAAAGGGATCGCTTGATAAATGGTTTGTTCTAGTTTTTTGCTGCTAACCAACATAAAATACAACACAAATAGCGCCACCAGTATATTGACACCAACTTCCGCAACGGAATTCAGAATATTGGGTATAAATTTAGCTGCTTTTTGAAGCGTTCCCATTAAGGCGGTATCAGAAAGATCGATATTGCTTAGATAGGGGCTGTCTTTAAAGTACGTTTTGATCGAATCAAACTTGTGTATCAGATCGTCTTTGTTGCTAATGACTTCTGTTACCTGAGGTACCATGTAGTTGATTAACAGATAGAGTGGCCCTACCAAGAATATGATGGTTAATAATATCAATAAAATACTGGCAAAAGATTTATTCCATTTTTTTTCTTCAGTCAGCTTAAAGTTGATTTTTCTAAAAAGAATATATAACGTAACTGCTCCCAAGAAACCGGGGAGATAGTAGAATAGGCTTGTAAATATCAATATACATATCGCCAATATGATGACGATTAGCATGATTTGATTGATGGAATTATTGTTGATTTGTTTGTACTTCATATAGCTGACAAATATACTGTCTATCGATTGTTATTTATCGTATGACAATATTTTTTTGGAAAAAGTTTTGTCTTGTTAAAATAAACTTTCTTTTTTATAATTTCAATGTTTTATTGTATTTCTTTTTCTGCCCTAAAGCCAATTGTGAAGTTCTGGTTCCCAGGGATTAGCAATCATGTTGTTTTGCTAAATTTTGATAGCTTTATGCGCTATGTTGTACCTAGACTTTCTTTAACCTAGGCAGTAATCGTGCGTAGTAAACATAGTCTGTTTACGTTTACATGGAGGGCCAACATCATTCACGTTAGTATGGAAGATGGAAATCTGTTTAATTTTAGTTTTGATTCTGCGGCATTAAAACCTCCCTTAAGATCGTTAGTATATCGTATTGTTTGACAAAAAGGATGGATTGTACCGTCCTTGTTTGACGGGTTTCTTTAGCTGAAAAGGCCGTGCAGCTTACTGTTTTGGTTGCCTTATGAAAAAAAGGATGAGACCCTTTTCCTTTTTTATTGTTTGAAAATAAGCCCATAATCTTTTGTTTTTGTTGGTTATAGCGATCAGGCTCGTTCAGCGGAACCGCTATAACTAATATACAAAATAAAACGGAATTAATTGATAAAAATTTCGCTGCCCCTTTCTTCATCCTTTTCTATCGAAAGGGACACTGGAATACGTTCTTTGAGCTCTTCAACATGTGAAATAATGCCGACGATGCGGTTTTCTTTGTGTAAATCCAATAGCGTTTCGAAAACAATGTTAACAGAGGTAATGTCTTGTGTTCCAAAGCCTTCATCGATAAAAAAGAAGTTTCTGGCTGCACGCGAATTTGACTGTACACTTTCTGCTAAGGCCAAAGCCAAGCTTAGGGATACTTGAAATGCCTGTCCACCGGACAGTGTTTTTACGCTGCGACTTTTTCCTTCGTTCAAATAATCGATAATTTCAAATTCATTGTTGTCATTCAGCTGCAGGCTGAGTTGATTGCGGGTCATGCGATGGAAACGAATGTTCGCATGATCACACAGCTGCCGTAAATAAATCGAAGAAACATATTGCACAAAGCCCGCTCCTTTAAATAAATTAAAAAGTTGTTTCAAATTCTCGTGGCGTAAACTTAGTTTGATCTGTTGTTGCAGGAGATTTTCCTTTTTAGCATAGGCGATTCTTAGCTGATCGCGTTCTTGTTGAAGTCGGGCAACATTTTCTGTGCTTGCTTTCAATTGTTGGGCGCTCTCATCCAGGATTTTTTCCTGCGCGAGATATTGGTTTTCATCATATACCTGGTCGACGAGTTTCTTTTCCAACTGACTGATCTGTGCCTTCACCGTTTCAAACTGGATCTGAAATTGCTCCAGCTCTTGTCGGATCTGTGTGACAGACAAATTCTCCGCGAGTATTTGCCGAATCTCTTCCAACGTTTCAAAGGGTGACGCCTCAAGTAGCTGTTGGAGCGTGACATCGGCCTCTTGACTTTCACGTTCGATATGTCCGAGCTGTTCAACAATGGTCTGTACCAAGCTGTTTTGGGCTGCAAATTGACTGTTTAACTCATTTAATCGTTCGCTTAAAGCAATGTAGTCGCGCTCAATCTCAAGATTCGATCTTTTCAGTGCAGTATATTCCTGTTCGACTGCTTCGGACTCCCGCATTTTATAGTCGGACCAGCGCAGCGTTTTTAGATTCCCCATATTTTGATTAATCTGGGCCTGTTTGCTTGCTTCATCACGTTCAAACTGATGCAGTGCTTTATTGTATTTCTCCAGCTTTTCCTCAACGGAGGCGAGTGTAGCCTGATGTTCGACGAGCAGCTGCTCCGACGCTGCTATCTGTGTATCGATCCGAGCGAGATCCTGCTTCTTTGAGATATAGTTGGATTCATCGGTAGCGCTATAACCAGCCCATGTAAATTGCTGCACATGGGCAATTTTGTTACGGGCATTTAGCTGAATTTTTGTATATAGATCTTGTTGCTGATCATGCAATGACTGCAGGCGTAGCTGGAGTTTCTCGACTTGAAATTGCTGATCCTGTTGATGCTTAAGACTTTCATTTGTCTCGGTAATCAATTTTTCATTGGCGGCAACGTCCTGGGAAATATCCTGTCCTTGATTGATGGCGGGATGTTCCAAAGCTCCACATAGTGGGCATGGGGATCCTGCTTTAAGGTTTTCAGCATATTGGGTCAACCTTTGCTGCAGGAGAAGATGTGATTTTTCCTCGTGGAGGGCCTGAAGTTTTTGCTCGAGGGCGCTGACCACAAGAAGGTGATTTGATCGGAACTCTTCGAGGTTAGGATGGAAAGTATGGAGTTCCTGGTTCAGCATGATTATGCTTTTTTCTAAATCAATGGCCTGTTTGTTCAGGTCATCTTCCAGTTGTTGGATGCCCTGCTGTTTCGTATACCACTGCCCAAGTTCCATGAGTTCATGGGCTGAGGGTTTTGATTGCTTTAGGCTAGCGATCTGAATTTCTGTCTCCTGGATTCTGGCTTTACAATGTCGTTGTTGATCTTTCGTTTCCTGCACAAAATTGCGTCCCTTCTGCGCCCGATCCTGTAAACTCTTGATTTCATTTGAAAACGTAATCAATTGGCTTATCAATTCCAGGTCCAATTCCTGAATACGACGCTGTGGTAGCAGCTCATATTGTGATTTCAACAGATTTAGACTTGAGGAATGCTCCTGGATCAGCTGTTGAATTTCGGCCTGTCTCTGCTTTTCGGTTTCTACTCTTTTCTGTGCAATTAGGCCTTCTGCTGCTAATTTTTCCTTGGTTTTAAGAATATGTAGAAAGTTGGTTTGCGCTTCCTCAAAGCGATTTAACTTTAACCGTAAAGTTTCTTTTTCATCTTTTTGTTCTAGCAATTGCTGAAAGAGTGCTTTCACTGTTCGGAGTTCTAAGAAATCCTCTTTGAGTTTTTTGAGGTTTAAGAACCTTTCATGGTGCGCCTTGTACGACGACTCAAGGACGACAAAGGACTCGACTGCCAGTTGGAGATTTGTTTCGGTCGTTTCTATCAGTTCGGTTGTGACCTCATCAAATCCGATTAATTGACCGTTGAGGTGATCCAGTTCGGACTGATTTTTTTTATAGAGGTTGGAAACTTTATCCTGCAGGTCGAATCGATGCAGCTGAAAAATTTCTTTCATCATATCCGTGCGTTCCTTGGCGCCGAGTTCTATAAATTCTTTGAACTGTCCTTGGGGAATGATGATTGTTCTCTTGAAGTTCTCATAGCTTAATCCGATGATATGCTGTGTATTTCTGCTTTCTAGTGGAACCCATGCTTCATTGATTTTTTCGTAGAGTACAACCGTGGGCGATTTCACATCATCGAAATTTTTGGAATTGCGTTTAAATTCGCGGGTAATTCTAAATGTACGGTCTTCAAAGTTGACGAAATCAAGCTCGATATACGATCTATTGGACTTGAGATTCATCATGTTATAAGCGCGTTTATCCCGTGCATTCAGACGTTCCGTCTCTCCAAATAGGGCGTAGGTAATCGCTTCCAATATCGATGATTTGCCGGAACCCACAGCACCGAAGATACCAAAAAGACCTGCTTGAGAAAGCGCAGAGAAGTCGATCGTCTGACGTTCTTGATAAGAGTATATCCCTTCTAGAGTTAGCTGTAATGGAATCATGGATTATGAGTTTAGGATTTCGCGGAAAAGATTAAGGATATCATCATTGGGTGCCTGGTTGCCGTTCTTGGATTTAAAATAATCGTTGAATAAAGTCGACATGTCTTGTGTAAGATTAATTTCTTTGGCTTCAAGCAGCTCTTGCTCATCTTGCTTAACGAGCGGAATGAGGTAGATTATTCCCGAATGGCTCTGATAGATTCGCTTGCGGTCCTCGGCTTTTAAGAAGGTCTCTGATTTCAACGTGAGCTCCACCAATGCATCGGGGTTTTCAGACAACCAGCATATACACTGCTCAATATCGTCGAATGATTTTCTGACCAGCGGTTTGCCCTGAGTCAATGGAATGCGCTCGACAATTGCTTGTTCGCCGGCCAATACATTCACCAACGCAACGTATTTAGTTTGCCCAGCCTCCGAAAAGCTATAACATAGGGGCGAAGATGCATAAATCACCGGTTTCTCAGCCGAACCGATATTTTTATAGCCATGGAGATGTCCTAATGCCGTGTATTGGACCTGCGGCGGGATGGCCTCTGAATAGATTAAGTCTGCATTACCAATTTTCACCGGTTTTTCGCCATCTGGCTCCTCTAAAAGTGGACTGCCCAATTTATTCATGTAAAGGTGTGCCGTCAATATATTGACGCCTTTATCATCGCAATAGGTATTGGCTATTTTTTGCCAATTTGCCGCTAAAACTTCATTCAATTTACTTTCTTTCTCTTCGCCCAGATACTGTTTTAAGCGTATTTCATTGGCATAGGCTGTGTGAACAATACGAATCGGGTAGTCAAATTGCGGCAAGCTTAATTCGATGAAGCCTGTATCTGACTGTAACACGGTGAAACCCTCTGTTGCGAAAGGAGTGACCACAGCATGAGGATGCCCGATTAAGATGATCCCCGACGCTCTTGCCAAAGGATCGGGCGCATCAATCAAATGAGGTGAATCGTGATTGCCTGCGATTGCTATTACAGGACGCATGCCATTTTTTGTAAGACGCTTTATGGTTCGGTAAAATAACTCAATGGCTTCCACACCTGGATTGAAGGCATCGAACAGATCTCCTGCGATGATCACCAGATCCACGTCTTCCCGATCTGCGATATGAACGATTTCATCCATGACCAGTACTTGTTCATCTATCCGGGAAAAACTGTCCAATCTTTTTCCTAAATGCCAATCGGCGGTATGCAATATTTTCATGTGAGAGCTTGGATATTTTGCTTCAATGTTACAAACTAAGATAAATTTGGCATGAAATGCAATTATAATTGGATGGAATCTTTCAAATGACCAATTTGTGCTAATAAGGAATGAAGCTTTTCTTTTGTTTGAATGGCCATGTTCTCGAAATCGAAATGTTAAAACATGTTAAATGCATGCCGTAAAAGTCATTTAATTGTATTTTTAGTGCTCCAAAATTAAGCTAGATAGTCATAGACAAGAAATATGCGAAAAATTTACCTGTATATCTGTTTTTTCTTTATGCTGTTGACGCGCGTAAACGCGCAGGAAATACACGCTATAAAAGGGGAGACTGCTTATCCTTTTTTATTGAAAGACGCTACACCGGATTCATTGGAATCTGAAAAGCAGCCTGTGTTTGTGTTTTTGCACGGAAGAAGTTTGTCCGGGACAAATTTAGACCGTGTAAAGCGTTACGGTGTACTGTATGCCATCAATAAAGGGCAGGATGTACCTGGGATAATTGTTGCACCACAGTCCCGGGGAGGATGGGATCCAGACAAAGTAATCGAAATTGTTGACTATGTTATTGAACATTACAATGCCGACCCCGACCGTATTTACGTTTGCGGCATGAGTATGGGAGGCTATGGCACCATGGATGTGGCTGGTAAATATCCCGAAAGGGTCGCTGCTGCCGTTGCAATATGTGGTGGTGGATCGAGTCAGTATGCATCTAATTTGACGCAGGTGCCGATATGGCTTCATCATGGTACTGCTGATCGTGCTGTGCCAATTTCGGAATCCCGAAAAATTATGAATGCGATAAAAAGAGAGGACCCGGAAGCAAATGTGAGCTTAAATGTAATAAAAGGGGGCACACACGGAAGCGTGGAACGATTGTTTCATGACGATGCAATTTACAATTGGATGTTGAAATTTAAGAAAAAGCATAAATCTTAGCTTAGCGTGAATGCGAAGGTGGTCTGTCGGACAGCGATTTATAACATAAAAAAGCCTGATGAAATATTTCTATCAGGCTTTTTTGTTGTTAGCCTTCGTGATCAAAGGCAGACTGTCTTTTTTGAAATTGAGCCATTAATATATTGGGTTGATGGATCAAACGTGTTTTTGCGAGGTATTCGGAGTTGTCTGCATAAATAAACAACAACGTTCCATCTTTGATTGTGTTAATGATTGGACCTGCAAATTCCCTTGGAACCGCGGGGCAGCCGTAGCTTTTGCCAAGTCTGCCTAAACTTGCTATTGTTCCTGTGCTACAGTAGTCGGCGCCATGCATCACAACATATCGTGCTTTTGCATTGTCATTTATCCCTTCTTCAAGACCATTTAACACCAAAGAGTAGCCGTTCTCGCCATTGTAGGTGTTTTCTGTTGTGAAGAATCCTAAAGAACTTTTAAGTGACTCCTGTTGATTTGAAAAATTGACGGCATAGTTTTCACCGCTATTTTTTCCATGTGCGACCAGCGTGTTGAATAGTACTTTTTTGTGCGCAAGATCGAGTACTACAAGCCTCTTTTCCGTTGATGCCAATGAAAAATCGATGACGGTCATGATGTCCTTGTTGTGGATCGGAAGTTCTTTTCTGCCTTCCATTGCTTGACGAAATGCTTCGTATTTTAATACTTTGCCTAGATTCATTTCATCATACAACGAGTCAACTTCGGTGTGTTGACGTTCGACATTGATACGATGAGTGCTGGTGGTTTGTTGATTTGTTGTTTTTAATTCTTCTTGTGAGGACAGTGCTGTATTAAGTGCCATCAAAAGAAACATAAACGTATTTCCCATTCTTCTCCCTTTTCTGTGTAGATGTTTACAAAATTAATGATTAAAGTTAATACATATTTGATTTACAGAATGTTAAATATTGTTAATCAATAACAACAACCAGCGAAGCGAGGTCTTTTGACCGTTTATAGACAAATTGAGCGTGAGATGACGCATTTCTGACGCACATATGGGACTTGGGTATTGTGCCCAGACTCTCACTATATTCAATGATGCTGCCATTGGGATTGTTAACTGGCACCCCATGTATATAGGCTCCGGCGGTAAATCGGGTAGCATAGGGGGCGAATCCGGCATAAGTTTTGGTACCGTCTTCGTAATAAAACATCTTGGATTTGTGTTCCTGGACCACAAAGAGGCCTGTCGGTGTTTCCTGGGCATGGGGAGGTTTGTGTCGGCCACTCGTCACGGGGTTCATGCTTCGGACAAGCCATTCCTTACCGACCTTCTCCAAGGTGCAGATATTTTGGTTCTTCACATCGACAACATTGATAATGTTGAACTGTACGGTATCGCTAATGATGCGAAGATATCTTTTGGGTACGGTATATTTTCCTTCGAATGAAATACCCTCAATCGGAATCCGTGCGATGCTGTCTGGACCTTGTACGCGGACGAGCCAGCCATCCCGACCATAACGAACGGCCTTGGCGCTGTTAAGATCGTAGAGTGGTGCCGCTTGATAGCGTTCGACATTGAAACTGTCGGACACGCGTTTATAAGAGTCCCGCTTATAATTCTGGATTGTTGGCGCTTCGCCCTTTTCATTTTGATAATTTTGTAGAACGCCGTACAGCGATGGAGACTGTTGAAAATTTTCGATAAAAGCCAGGCGTTCCTTGATTTTATCCCATTGAAAACCTCGCGTGGTATCTTTGTAGGGATAACTGTCCTCCAGGGTGTATTTGTTGTAAAGCAGCTCTTTTTTAAGAATAATATCATCAGCCGTAAATACTTTTTTCTTCTCAACCTGCTCTTTAGGAGGTGTAGGTTTTCGCTGTTCAGTTTGCTGATTGGTCTTTGTTGTGTTTTTCTTATCTTGCCGGCATCCCGGCAATAGAAACAACATGCTTAGTATGAAACAGGTTAATCTTCGATTCATATATGGATGTATAGATTATCGTTTTATACCTTAAACTTAGATAATTAGTTTATTATTTGCAATTTTATTGCAGTTGAAAGAAAAAGAATTACCGTTAAACCTTTAGCTATTCCTTTTGTGTACTTGAAGAACTATTCAAGGGTCAACTACTGCAGCGGTAGTTAATTTAGGTTAAATGTAGTGCTGAAGGACTGTGTTGACGTTCGTCGGATATATTTCTTAGCTGATGATAAAAAGTTAGTTTTGTGGTCTGAAATAATCAGTGTGAAATAAGTGATATGGACAAAATTGTTATTTGCTCGGGGGTGATGCTTGCCCCGGAAGGAGATTTGCTGATGGTTCGTAAAAAAGGTTCTAGCTATTTTCAGCTGCCCGGAGGGAAGGTAGCTCCGGAAGAAAGCCGTGAGGAGACCTTAATTCGCGAACTCAAGGAGGAGCTTCAGTATGACGTGGGCGGGATGGAAATACGGTTTATCGGAAGCCACAGTACGCAAGCCGTAAATGAACTTAATACGGTTGTCGTGGGCTATATCTATTTAATTAAACTGGCAGAGCGTCATGCATTTGAGGCTTACGAAGAGCTGGACGAAGTGCTGTGGATCAGTAAAGCTAATTGGCAGAACTACCGATGGGCTCATTTGGCATCCGAGTTTGTTCTTCCGAAATGGCTTTCGGGTGATTTTGATCAGTAAATCGTATTGAGTAAACAAATTAAACCTTTGTTTGTTAGAGTTTTATAAAAACTAAAAATAAACGAAGATTATGGAAAATCAGCTTTTAAAAGGGGCGAAGGACTTTTTTGACGAAGAAGCGGTCGCTCAGATAGGGCAAGTTTTAAACCAGGATAAAGAGGGGGTGAAGCAGGGGTTGAATGCAACAATTCCCGCCTTGTTTTTAGGTTTAAGCCAACATTCCGATTCCGGTGGAATTTCGGCAATACTTGAAAAGGCCAAGCAGCATTTTGCGGATTTTGATCTCAAAGGACTTCTCGGCGGTGTCGCCAACGCGGATGAGTCTGCAGGGGCTCGTGCGGTGGAAGGTGAGAATTCGGCTGGGCTACTGGGATCAATATTTGGTGGTGGCCTTGATACCGTTTTGAGTACCGTTGCCGGTTATTTGGGCTATGATGGTAGTTCCATTGGGAAATTAATGAACTTTTCTCTGCCAGCGATATTCTCCAGTTTAACAAATAAGGGACAAAATTGGGATTTTGAACGTATCGGTCATGTTTTGCAGGAAAATAAAACAGCTTTTGCTGCTGCTGTGCCAGCGGGTTTAGGTTTAGGTGCCTTTGGAAAGCTTTTCGATGGGGCGCATTTTTCTCCACCTGCGGAGTCGGTGACTGAACCTGCAGTTCCTGCCGATGTTGTCAGGGAGGTCGATAGTCATAAGCCAAGCTCCATTAATCCAGCAAATGAGTTGGAAGCACATAAAGAGCCTTTGTCATTGCCGAGAACAGGCGAGTCGCGGGCAGCAATAGCTGAAAACAATTCCAGAAACGGTTCCGGTGGCGGTTGGTGGAAGATTTTAATCGCCTTGGTTATATTGGCTCTACTCTGGTTTTTATTTGGAAAAGGCTGCAGTGGCAGTAAGCAAGACGGTGCTACCGACACCAGTGTGAACAGTGCAATGGTGGATTCAAGTACGATGAAAACAGGTTCCAGTGTAGTGGAGCGCGAGCAGACGGAGGTCATCTTGCCAGACGGTGTCAAACTTGCTGCATTTAAAGGCGGGATAGAAGATCAGTTGGTCCAATTTCTAAAGTCCGATTATAAGTCGATCGGTGAGGATTCCCTGAAAAATACCTGGTTTGATTTCGATAACCTGAATTTCAAAACAGGTACAGCCGAGGTGTTGCCTGAAAGCCAGGTGCAACTGCGTAATCTTGCGGCGATATTAAAGGCTTTTCCTGCAGCCAATATTAAGATCGGTGGTTATACCGACAAAACAGGTAATGAGGATTTTAATAAAAAGTTATCGCTTGAGCGCGCAACAGCTGTAAAGGATTACCTGGGTAAAGAGCAGCTTTCCAAACAGGTAATCGGTGCAGAGGGGTACGGTTCACAGTTTGCCAAGTATAAGGCAGATGCGCCCGAATCCGATCGTATTATGGATCGGCATGTTTCTGTAAGTGTTCGGTAAGTGTTTTTTGCTGAACAATAACCTTGAACGATCCGATCGACAAGACTAAGTTTGAATTCCAAACTGTGTTTTTTCTCATAAAAATGCCCCCAGAAAGTGTCTCGCTTTTGGGGGCATCGCAGTGTAGTCTGCCCTTTTCTTTGGTGTAATGGAATGCTCTTTAGAAACTGTATACACAGGCCAATAGAAATTGTCCTGCAGATTTAGTTGGGCTTAAGTCGTTCTTGATGAATCGTTCGGTATTTCCTTTGTCAATTCTGATTTCGGGAATAAATTTGAATCCATGGTAATTGTATTCTGCTGTTAAGGTGGTTGCGAGGATATTGGAGCTAGGGATTCCATTTTCTTCCTCTTTATGCGTTTGGAAAAACTCTTCGCGTAATCCTAGACCAAAATTTTCTGAAAAATGAATTCTTGGATAAAGTGCTATTCCAGAGTAACCGCCACCATCTCTCTTTTTATAATTTGTAGCATTTAATCCAAGGAAAAATTTCGAGGTGAAGTCATAATTGGCAACGAGATCGACCAAGGTCCCGGAACTGTAATTGTTTTTACCGCCAGCGGACGATCCTGTCAGAAAATTGAGATAGAAGCTGCTTTTGTCATTGGGGGTATAGGCCAGTTGTGATCCGACATGGGAAACTCCGTTCATATCTTGATAGACGTTCCAGTCGTTAAATAGTCCGACCATTAAGGCTACTTTGTCTGAGAAACTATAGGTAGCTTTTAAACCTGCGTCTTGAAAGGGGCCGGCGCCAAATAAATAGGAAGTTGAATAATGAAAGTTGTATGTGGGCGATATTACTTCAAAACCCACAAATGTTCCCATGAATCCTGCAGTAAGATTGAGCTTCTCGGTTAGATCATAGCCTACATATAAATTTTGGATGTGGAAACTGTTTTTGTCATCGCCGGCCTGGCCATCACCGTTCATAATGGATCGATACTGTCCTCTGGGCCCAAAAGATAATTCTCCGACAAATGATGCTTTTTTAAACTTCTTTTTTACAGCCAGATCCACCATGCCAATAGACACAGAGTTGTTGTCTTCCGTAAAATAGGTGTTGATGTTGGGTTTGTTTTGAAAATCATATTTCCAATAGGTGTCCACTGATCCGGATATTTCTATTCCTTTTTCTTTTGTTTCTTCTTGGCAGGTGGCTGTTTTTATTAGAAATGTCGACAGGATGATGGTTGTTAGAAGTCTTTTCATGTTTTTTTGGGTTTAAGTTTGATTTGTTTGATGTTTTTAGGTGAAATTATCTTTGTTTTGCTTGTTTTGTTTGGTTTTTGGTTGAAAAATTAAGTGATTATTGTGGTTTTTGTATTTGTTTTTGTGAAATTATGTAAAAAAAATCATAAAAAATAAAATAACATGGTATTTTTTTAATAAAAAGACTTTATATTTGAAAAAATTATAAGAGAAAGTAGGTTTTTGTTTTGTTCTTGTATTTTTTTAACAATTTTATTAATGTATTGAAAACACTAATCAGTTTAAACAAATGAAAAAAATTATTCCACTCATTGTTCTAGTTCTTTTGGGAGTATTAGGACTTGTATTTCCCTCGATTGACTTGTCTGACTTAAACAAGACAGAATTTGATACGGGAGATACGGCCTGGTTGTTGACTTCTTCTGCATTGGTGTTGATTATGACACCTGGACTTGCCTTTTTTTACGGCGGTATGGTTAGCAAGAAGAATGTAATTTCAACGATGATGCAAAGCTTTATATGTATGTGTTTAATGACAATCCTTTGGGTCATTGTTGGCTTTAGTTTAGCTTTCGGCGATGATATCGGTGGTATTGTGGGTGATCCGCGTACATTTTTTATGATGAAAGGTACATTAGGGAATGTTGCTTGGGGAGCGCTTCCCACTATACCTTTGGTTTTGTTTGCCATGTTTCAATTGAAGTTTGCGATTATTACACCGGCATTAATTACTGGGGCTTTTGCAGAACGTATCCGTTTTAATTCATTTATGTTATTCATAATCCTGTTCAGTATTTTTATTTATATGCCATTGGCACATGCTACGTGGCATCCAGAAGGTATATTGGCAAAATTTGGTGTTCTTGATTTTGCCGGTGGTACAGTTGTACACATGTCGGCTGGTTGGGCGGCGTTGGCAGCTGCTATTTATTTAAAAGGACGTAAGACACAAAGTCATAATCCAGCACGTATAAGCTACGTGATCTTGGGTACAGCACTTTTATGGTTTGGCTGGTTTGGATTTAATGCCGGTTCTGCCGGTGGAGCAAATTCGTTGGCAGCATATGCTTTTGCGACCACAACTACAGCATCGGCTATGGCCGCGATGGCATGGATATTTGTTGATATCATACGTGGAAAAAAACCTTCAGCAATGGGGGCATGTATCGGTGCTGTTGTTGGTTTGGTTGCAATTACTCCAGCAGCTGGTTTTGTCAGTATTCCACATGCGATGATCATTGGTTTGGTTGGTGCTTTGGTTAGTAATCTGGTTGTATATCTGAGAAGCAAAACAAGTATAGACGATACGTTGGATGTGTTCCCTTGTCACGGGGTAGGCGGTATGGTTGGTATGGTACTTACCGGTGTGTTTGCTCATCATAATGTTAATCCGCTTGTTGTGGACAATGGCCTATTTTTTGGCGAGACGAAATTGTTTTTTGTCCATATGGTCGCGTTATTTGCGGTGTCATTTTTTGCCTTCGTGGGTTCATTGGTACTATTGAAGATCACCGATCTTATCGCTCCATTGCGCGTCGAAGAAACAGATGAAGAGCTTGGCTTGGATGTTTCTCAACATGCAGAAGCATTGTAAACCATTCGTGGTATAACGCTTCATTTATCCCAAACAATCTACTGCTTCGCGGTACATTGTTTGGGATATTTTTTGCATTTTTGTCCTGCCAGGAGAAGAGTGTATGTTGTTATACACTATTTTCGGCAACTATGCCTCTAAAACGATGTTCAATGACTACTGAGATTAAAGATACTTTGCGTTCTGATTTTGAAAAAATGATGCGTTATTGCCTCCAGAAAAATGGTGATTTCGGTTTTAACCTGTTTGGCGAATATGCTGTATCTGTATTAAATTTCTATGTCGGGAGTTCAATTTTGCCGCTTAACGAAAAACGTGAAGCTGCATTTTTCCTTACGAACCTTTACAATGCAGGTATCAGAAATGCAATTACCCCAGAGGATATTGAAGAAATAGCCGATGTGCTCTCGCAGGACAAGACGTTAAACTATCAGCTATTGGCCCCGATCTTTAACTAAGGTTTGATCTATACAGGATTAGTGCTTGGTCCACACCAGATCGCCTGTTTTATATCCACATTGGAGGGCATAGGTTAAAAATTCATTTCTTATTTTATCTGGAATTTCCCTCTCACGGCCCAAAATCCACATATAATCGAGGTTGTCCCCAAAAATAAGTGCATACTTATAATCCGACGTTATTTTTACGATATTATAGCCACTGTAAAACGGTCCAAAGAACGACACTTTAAGTGCACCTTCATTGGGGCTGTTGACAAATTTAGCTTTTCCGATAGACTGTTTCCAGCGTTCTTTGTCTTCGGAGTACCCTTGGTTATTGACACGTATTGTACCATTTTTATTTTTGCTGTATTCTGCCGAAACTTGACTTAAGCCTTTTTCCCAATAAAAATCGAGTCTAGCTATTTCATACCATTTTCCAAGGTATTTATCCAAGTCAAATGGATCTACGACGTCAGGTCGCGAGATGACGGGCTTAAAGGCATTATAGGCCACCGCGCTAAGTGCGACGCCAGCTAACAGTAACAGTGATTTTTTCTTATCCATGTTCATCTTTCGAATATATATTGTTAAAACAACAATTTTGATACCAATAAGGTTTAGACATACCGTGCTATTTTGCTAATTTTGTTGACTAAAATTTGTATCGGTGTATTCAAGGGAAGAGATAAAACAGTTAAAACAGTTATTCTGGACGAAGTTTGGCCAATTTATGGCTTTACATGCATCTGCAGATGGGGATAAGGTAAATTGGATCAACTACAAGACAGGCATTAAGCATTTATACTTCAAAATGGATGCGGATAACAAAGTGGCAACTGTTGCGATACAGTGGTCACAACCTGATGCTGGACTGAGGGCATTGATGGCAGAACAATTTCTTCAGTTTAAAGTGTTGTTGCAGGATCTTCTTGGAGAGGAGTGGATTTGGGACTTGGACGGAACGGACGAATATGGGAAACCGATTTGTCGGATCTACACGAGCTTAACAGGTTACAGCGTTTTTAAAGAGACAGACTGGGCTGAGCTCATTTCTTTTTTTAAGCCTCGAATAATTGCGCTGGATGAGTTTTGGTCCTCAGCGAAGTATACCTTCGATATTTTCAAATAATTAACATTTAGTATAGTAAGATGAGTTATTACAGGTTTGATTCCGCTTTTCAACTCCAGTTTGTGGAGAGAACAGCGTTTTTTACAGGTAAGAACTTCGTCATCATTTAAAACAACAATCTAATGAAAAAAATGATTAAGGGTTTGCTGGCAATGGCAATGTGTTTTCAGCTTTCTTCGGTATTTGCGTGGGGTACAACAGGGCATCGTGTCGTGGCCGAAATTGCGGAACGCCATTTGACAAAAAAAGCCAAAAAAAATATAGGGAAAATTATTGGAAAACAGAAACTGGCTTATTGGGCCAACTGGGGAGATTTTATTAAATCAGATCCCAATCCTGAATTTAAAAAACTGGGAAATTCCCATTTTATCAATTTAAACTCGAATTTACCCTGGGCTGATTTTCAATTGGGTTTAGAAAGTTCAGCCGACGAGAATCTTTATAAGACAGCGCTACGTATTGAGAAGTCGTTTGCAGATAAAACTCTTCCAATGGATCAGCAAAAGCAAAACCTCTATTTCTTGATCCATATTTTGGGCGATGCGCATCAACCCATGCACGTTAGCCGTGCTGAGGATCAAGGAGGCAATAAGATTGAAGTAAGCTGGTTTGGAAAAAAGTCAAATATTCACCGTGTATGGGATAGCGATTTGGTTGATAATGAGAAGTATAGTTACACCGAGTTTGCAACTGTTTTAGATGTGAACAATAAAAAAGAGAATGCGCAGTTAGCGGCTGGAGAACTCTCGAATTGGTTGTATGAATCAAATCAATTAGCTGAAAAGATTTACGCTGACGTAGCTAATAATGCCAATTTATCCTACTCCTATGTCTATCAAAACAAAGATATTATGGAGCAATGTATGCTCAAAGGTGGTTTACGCCTTGCCAAAGTGTTAAATCGGATTTTTGGTTAATGTAGCGTGGCTATCACTTGACATAAAACAGGGCTATCTATTTTGGATAGCCCTGTTTTATGTAATTCCAAACCTATTCCTGACAGTACCGTTTAAGTTATTCGATTATCAAAGAAGCTGGCTTCACGCTTTGGATATCTTCCTAATTTAGGTCAGCCCTGCGCTGCGATCAAAATGATTGTATGCTTTCAGTTAAACAATGTCCGTAACTTAATTGTTTTCTGTGTATTAAAATCGATTTCAATGACTATCCCACAATTATTTAAGAAAATTGTTCCCTTTGCCAAACCTTATCGTCAGCTGATTATTTATACGTTGCTATTAACGGTAGTGGGGTCTTTCGCAGCGCAAATAAACGCATTTATTTTACGTTATACCGTCGATCAAATTAATGGGCTGATGGTCGCCAAGGAGCCTTTATCGAAAGGCATGTATCTTGTTGGTATAATCAGTATTATTTTACTAATTAAAGAAATTGTCTACGCTTTTGTGCAATTTGGTCAGAAATTTTACGGGGAGAAACTTCGCATTTATATCGCACGTGACTTTTCTCAATCCATTGTAAACCGTATTTTAACCTATAAGTTAGCCTTCTATACCTCAACCGACAATGAAAGTGGGAAATTGGCTACCCGGATAGATGCCGGGATTAGTTCGTTGACACGTCTGGTCCAAAATTTCTTTATTGATATTCTGCCTTTGTTTGCCAATGCAATCATTGCATTAATCTGTATGTTCTACGCTAATGTATACGTAGGTCTAGTGGGATTGGCTGTTATTCCCTTGTATCTTTATATTAGTCAGACCCAAGCCTCCAGATTGACGGGCTTTAGGAGGCAGATGCGCAAATACCGGGAGTCGAAAAATAATCGGATCATTAGTTTGATCGATTCAATTTTGGTAATTAAATCTTTCGTTCGAGAGCCAGAAGAAGCGAAACGTCATGAAAAGATTCAATATGAAATGACTGAGAATCAAATGGAAACTCGAAAAACAAGTTTTTTTTACGATAGCATTAAAAATTTCGTAGAACAGATTGCCGTTGTGATAATTATTGTTTTAACGGCCTATCTTGTTCTCTCCGGCCAAATTACCATTGGTGCGATTATGTTTCATATTATGTTATTTAATAACGTTTCGGCGCCGATTCGTCAGCTGCACCGGATTTATGATGAGGTAAACGATGCCCTGGTCTATTCGGAATCTTTCTTTGAAATTTTGGAATCTGACGAGTATATAGAATCAAAGGGAGATTATAAGCCGGCACAGATAAAAGGACATTTGGCGCTACGGAATGTATTTTTTGAATATCCGAATGGGACGGTTGCTTTAAAGGATGTGAATTTTGAGATCAAGCCAAATGAAATTACGGCATTAGTGGGGCTGAGTGGAGCCGGGAAAAGTACGATTATCAACTTATTGGATAAATTTTATGAACCCACCAGTGGGCAAATTTTTTTGGACGGGGTAGACTTGGCAAAATACGATACAGCGTTTCTCCGTCGACATATCGGTATGGTATTGCAACGGAATCATATTTTTAAAGGAACTATCTTTGAAAATATTGAATATGGTAAAATGGGAAGTTCCAGGGAAGAGATCATTGAAGCGGCCAAAAAGGCCTATATCCATGAGCAGATTATGGATTTGCCCAAAGGTTACGATTCAGATGCGCAATCGCTGTCAGGGGGGCAGCAGCAGCGGATCGCTATAGCTCGTTTGTTTTTAAAAAATCCACCGATTATTTTTCTCGACGAGCCTACGGCTAATTTGGACGCCATTGCGACCGAACAGATTAAAAATAGTTTGGATGCCATAAAGAAAGACCGTACAGTAATTATCGTTTCCCACAGTATCTCCCAGATCATCGATTCCAATGCTATTGTGGTCATGGAAAAGGGGATGGTGGTGGAGAAAGGACAACATGAAGATCTATACGCACATAAAGGAACCTATTATGATATTTTCTCGGCAATGGCCAACAGCTTAAACCTGAGTAAAATAAGCAGAACATTACAAGCAGATGAAAGGTAGGGCATTATTAACTTGTGCGACTATGGAGTATCATGCCAATGACCACCAATACAATACCCATACAGGAATATACATTTGGAAGTGCCGCCTGCAAGATGAGAATTTCGCCTAGCAGCGTAAAAATAACTTCCATGGCCTGTGTTGCCTCTACAGCTGCTAAGGCTTTATGATCGTGATGAACGAAATCAGTAGCTGAGAAAAATAAAAGTGTTGCAATCACCCCCGAACAAATGGCCACTAAAAAGGTTTGGAAGAGCTGGCTATCAGTTGGTAAACCATGATCAGAATAGCCAAATAGACTCAGGATAATCCAAAATGGCATACTACAGAGCGTCATCCCGAGCGTGCGTTGAAAAGCATCTAACCTATTATTTGATATTTTCATCATTTTACGGTTACCTAAGGGATAGGCAATGGCACCGATCAATACAGGGATGGTTCCCAATAACATGCTGTTTAAGGAGGTTGACTGGGCTTCTGAAATTTGCATCAAAAGAATACCTAAAAAAATTAGAATGGAGAAGAGGAGTGAAGCTTTTGATATGCTTTTTCGCTGACCTTTCTTTTCGAGCAGCGGACCAATAAACATGCCGGCTATAATGGTGAATTCGAAAGTGCTGGCTACGAGCCAAGATGGGCCATAATTTGCGCCATAGGTAAGCGTCGCATAGAACAGTCCGAATCCGATGGTACTCCAAAGAAGCCATTGCCAAAGGTTGGATCTGATTTCTTTAAGTAAATCGATGAGGTTTCCTCTTATGGCAACAATGATAAGTAAGACTGGGAGCATCCAAATAAACCGTAAGGAGGCTGTCCATTGCCAGCTTCCACCGGACACGGCCATAATGCGGTTTAGAACGAAGGTACTGGCAAAAAATAAGGCGGCTAGCGTTCCTAAAAAAAGTGCATTTTTTTTATTCTTTTTTATTGTAAATTGGATTGGCATAAATAAGTGGAATGCGATGTATACTTAACTTTGTGAAAGTAAGCAAATGTCCGTTTAAATGAAAATGAAACAAAAACTAATTGATTTTTATCGCGATTTTCTCATTTAAAATTCCTTATTTTGCCTAATCAATAAAACAAGTAGTAAGAAAATTAATCAAGATGATTATACAACCAAGAACTAGAGGTTTTATTTGTTTAACCTCGCATCCACAAGGGGCTGCGCAAAACATTAAAAATCAAATTGAATACGTGAAATCCAAAGGTGAGATCGCGAATGGTCCAAAGAAAGTATTGGTAATCGGTGCTTCTACTGGATTTGGTATTGCATCTCGGATTTCTGCAGCATTTGGTTCTGGAGCTGCTACAATCGGTGTATTTTTTGAAAAACCTGCGGCAGAAGGCAAGCCCGGGACTGCTGGATGGTACAATTCCGCAGCTTTTGAGAAAGAAGCCCATGAGGCGGGATTATATGCCAAAAGTATCAATGGTGACGCTTTTTCGGACGAAGTGAAAAAACAAACTATTGAACTTATTAAAAAGGATCTGGGACAGGTTGATTTAGTGGTTTACAGTTTGGCATCACCACGCCGTACGCATCCAAAAACAGGCGTAGCACATGCTTCTGTTTTGAAACCGATACAAGAACCATTTACCAACAAAACGGTAGATTTCCATACGGGTGTAATTTCAGATATTACCATTCAGCCTGTTGAAAATGAAGAAGATATTGCGAATACTGTAGCTGTTATGGGTGGAGAAGACTGGAAGTTTTGGATCGAAGATCTTAAGGCTGCTGGTGTGTTAGCTGATGGAGCGAAAACAGTTGCCTATTCTTACATAGGTCCTGAACTTACTTATCCAATTTACCGTAATGGTACGATTGGTCGTGCGAAGGATGATTTAGAAGGCACAGTGCCTGCCATAAATGCGATTTTGAGCGATATTAATGGTGTATCCTATGTATCGGTAAATAAAGCTCTGGTTACGCAATCAAGCTCAGCTATTCCTGTTGTTCCTTTATACATTTCTTTATTGTATAAAGTCATGAAGGAAAAAGGAATTCACGAAGGTACAATAGAGCAAATGCAACGTTTGTTTGCTGAGCGACTTTATACTGCTGACGGTAAAGTATTGCTTGATGAGAAAGGTCGTATCCGTGTTGATGACTTAGAAATGCGTGAAGATGTTCAGGCTGAAGTTGCAGCATTGTGGGAGAAAGCAACAACTGAAAATTTAGCCGAAATTTCAGATATTGAGGGTTATCGTAACGAGTTTTTCAATTTGTTCGGTTTCAATTTTGAGGGTATCGATTACAATGCTGATACCAATGAAGTTGTTGGCGTACCTAGTATTGAAGGTTAACTTTAACGAATATACCTACAAAAAGAGCGGTGAATGTTTAAACATTCACCGCTCTTTTTGTAGGTATATCTTTGATACGATGTACGGATGTTTAGTGGAGACTATGGTGTCAGCTCCCGCTGTTTTTGATAGAGTAGGTTTCCAACAACGGCAAAACCAATGCAGACCATCATGGTACTAAATGGGTATATCGCTGTCATCCCCCTATTATTGGCCACAAAGCCAATTAATGGACCTGTGATGCCAAGTGAAATATCAATAAATAGCCCATAAGCAGCCAGAGCAGAGCCTTGTTGACTTTGGTCTACCCGTTTAATGGCTTCGACACCAAGCGCAGGAAATACCAGTGAGAAGCCAAAACCCGTTAACGCAGCGCCCAATAGGGTCCATAAGGGATCAATTGCCACGGCGATAACCGTGAGGCCTACTGTTTCAACGAAAAGACTAACTAAGGCAACCTTGAGCCCACCATATTGGTCAATGACCTTATTGAAAATTAGCCGTGTTAAAATAAAAAATACGCCAAATAAAGTTAAGCACGCTGCCCCATTTTCCCAATTGAAATGTTCATAGTAAAGCGTCATAAAAGTGGAGATGCTGCCAAACCCCAGACCACCTAAAGCAAGACAAATTCCAAAGGGAGCTACTAAAAGCAATACGCGTTTAAAACTCACTTTTTCAGCCTTTTTACCCGCCACTTGATAGGGTGTTTTTGCGCGGCAATAAAAATAGCCGAGCAGACCAATAGCACTGGTCAATAGAGCCAAAGCTTCATAATTGATATGATCCACCAGCAACACACCCAAGGGCGCACCAATAGCCAATGCACCATAGCTGGCTATTCCGTTGAAAGAGATCGCTTTTGCGGCATGTTCGTCGCCGAGCTCCATTAATGCCCAATTTATAGGGCTCGCACCCACTAGACCCTCTCCAATTCCAGTAAACAAGCGGGTAATAAGTAGGAGACCCAAACTGAGCAGAGGCTGAGACCGGAATAGAAAAACAAGCAATAAAAGGAGTCCGGATAATGCAAAAAATAACATGCTGCGCAGAACGGAAATCTTGGGGCCCTTGGTGTCCACAATTTTTCCTGCATAACCGCGTAGTAGGAAAGTAGCGATATATTGAACGCTAATAACGAGTCCCGCAATAATAGTATTAAATCCTAAAGTTTGATGAATAAAGATGGGGAGGGTAGCAAGCGATAGGCCGATTGTGAGGTAACCAAGGAAAGTTAAAGAGACGTAGCCTAAAATCTTTTGATTGACCTCCCGAAGAGAAATTGTCATTATAAAAATTTTAGGCGAAATTACGTCTTTATGCTTGTTTTAAGAAATAAAATCAATAAACAACTGTCTCTTTAATATCACAATTTTTCTCGAGCCATTCTTGGTCAAATTGTTTTGGTGAAATTCTTTTGCCTTGATAGATATAGTAAACTTTTTCAGATTCGCCCTTTACTGGGGGACCAGGTATTTTATTGACAATCTTCTCTTCAGGACAGTCCTGTATCAAAGCCTGTTCTTTGACTTGACGAGTTTTACATGAATTAAAGGCGATTACAAGGATAAAAAGGTACAATAATTTATTCATGAGTTTAGTTTTAATACAATTGTTAACGTAAGCGCCGTTCAAAATGCGACATCAATTATTCAATAGTGTACAACTTTTTGATCGGCTATTTGTTCTATAAAAGATACCTGAAAGGCTAGAATCGCGACAGGAGAAATTAACGTTAGAAAAATTAAATAATTAGCATAGAAAACATGAGAAGAAAAGCAACAGCCCAATGGAACGGCAATCTGAAAGAAGGAAAAGGTAGCCTGACTACAGACAGTACAGCGTTGGATCATACGCAATATTCATTTTCGACACGGTTTGAAAATGGTGTGGGGACAAATCCCGAAGAATTATTGGCAGCAGCACATGCAGGATGTTTCACCATGCAATTGAGTGCTTTTCTTTCTGAGGCCGGTTTTGTTCCGGAAGAACTAACAACAGTTTCTACAATCGTGTTCGAGAATGGTTCAATTGTGCGATCTGAACTTGAACTGCAAGGAAAGGTGCCAACGATAAGCGAAACTGAGTTTCAAACAATAGCGCATAAAGCGAAGGAAAACTGTCCGGTGAGTAAGGCATTCAGTTTCGAAAAAACCTTGGATGCAAAGCTCCTTTCATAAGATATTCTATCGAACAAAAACTTGGTCTTTTTTCGTTAAAAGGAGAAAAAGCTGTTATTTTTGAGGCTAACATAAATAATTAGCAATATTGAATTTTAATCCATTGAGTTTTGGTTCAGAGAAAGAAAAATAAGTTAAGTTCAGCAGCGCTTGCGGAAAAGAATCTGGAAGCTGGAAAGGCATTTTTGGAAAAGTATGCCCAGCAAGAAGGAGTAGTCGTATGCGCATCGGGTTTGCATTATAAGGTATTAACAAAGGGGGCGGGGCAAATTCCCAAGAAGTCGGCTAAAGTTATCTGCCATTATAAAGGCGAGCTTCTAGACGGAACTGTATTCGATAGTTCGTATAAGCGGAAGCGCCCCGAAACGTTTTATATTAATGAACTCATTGTGGGTTGGCAAGAAGCGATTTCAATGATGCCGGTTGGATCAATCTGGGAGGTGTGCCTTCCACCAAAACTGGCTTATGGAAAGGAAGAGTTGTTACCTCGAAAAGGAGGAGAATGTACGTTGATATTTCAGATTGAGTTAATTGCGATTTTAGCTTAACCCTAAAAAACTTCCATAAAAAAGCCCGCGTCATCAGATGCGGGCTTTTTTATGGAAGTTTATTTTTTACTCCACTTCTTTGATCTTAGCATTGATCTCGGCCGTTTTAGCTTCGTCTTGCATAAAAATATAGTAGTTCTTTAAGTTCGTTAAAGCATCTACATTTTTTGGTTGCAAAGAAACTGCTTTCTCTAAGTAAGGAAGCACTGGCTTTAATTCAGCTTTAATTTTATTTAATTCTGCATCATATTGCGCTTGCGTCAATTTTCTGTTATTATTAACAACATTTAATTTTTCACGTGTTTTGTTCATCAACGTGATTGCTAAATTTGTATTGGCTTCAAAAAAGTTAGGATCAATCTCCAATGCTTTTTTGTATGCTGCAACTGCTGCTTCTTCGTTTTTCGCTGAAGATTGGGCTATGCCTAAGTAATAATTTAAGCTTTTATTGTTTGGATCTTTTGCTAATTGTGCAGTGATAGCATCAATTGTTTCTTTTTCGTGGCCTGTAATCAGATTCAATTCGATGTTTTGAGTCATCGCCGCATTATCATCTGGATAAGCTTCAGCCGCTTTTTTGGCATATTCAAGTGCTGAAGTTGTATCTTGCATAGAGAGGTACAATTTCGGTAGATCGACCATAATTGTTTTATGCGAAGAGAAATCTTTTCTTGGAATGAGTTCCTTATAGCGTTCCACAGCATTCTTATAATCCTTATTTGATAGCGCTGCAACACCGCTGTAATAAGTAACTAATGTATCTCCAGGAAGATAAGTCAACGCTTTTGTAAAAGAGCTGTACGATTCAGCATATTTTTGTGCTTGATATGCTTCTGCTCCCAAATTGAAATTATATTGTCCCAGAATTTGCTCTGCAACAGTAATATTCGCTTTATTCGCACCGTCCGTATCCAGCTGTTTTGCTTTTGCAATTCCGTCCTCCGCCAATTTCGCTAATTCAGATGACTTATCTATTGTTGATAGGTTTGCATTTACCAATGCATATACCGTCCACGCTTCCGCATTATCTTTTGTTTTGTCATTGACAACAGCTGCGTCAATAGCTTCTTTCGCCGATTTCAAATTAGGAATACCCAATTGAACCGTACCAGCGTCTTTCAATTCTTGGAATTTCGCTAGGGCAGATTTTGCCTTTTTAACATTGCCCGTCTGCGCAAAAGAAACTGAGGTAGATACAGTACCTATTGCTGCTAATAATAATAGAGATTTTAAATTCATATCTATTTAACTGTTAATTGATTCAATAATAAATTCACTCTGTCTAATTGTGATGCGTCATCAATAAGCTTATAATATTTAGCCAAAGCTTTAAGCGCATTGACATCATAGGGTTTAATCTCATTTGCCTTCAACAGATACTCGATGGTCAACTCTTGTATATCCTGGTTGGAAGGTTCCTTTAATAAAGTCTCCAGATTGATTAGCCCTAATGCAAGATTAGATTCATAATTATTCGGATCCAATCGTAATACATTATTATAATATTCTTTCGCTCGTTTTATATCATTGGCATTTTCGTAAGAATAGCCTGCAATATAATTCAGTTCGACATTTTCAGGCTCTAAACGGATGGCATCAGCAATGACATTTAAGATAGCGTCATAAGAATTATTGGCTGAATACACATCAATTAATCTAAAAAGTATCTGTTTATTTTCAGGAAATATAGCATGTCCTTTTTCAAGAACGTTCAAGACATCCTGTTTAGTACCTCCGAGCGAATAAATCTGTGCTAATTCAAGAAAGTAATTAGGCTTTGGATGTTCACTTTTAATAAGTTCGTCATAATATTTGATCGAATTCATATAATCTTTATTCTTGCCGGAGAGTACAGCCAGATTATATTTGAGATCATTATTTTTGAAGCCAAGTGAATCTATTCGAAGGTAAGCTTTATAAGCTTTATCAAATTTGCCATCTTTTAAAGCCAAAGCCCCCTGATAGGAGATCGCTCCAGCAAGATTTTGACGAATATAATCCATCTCCGCAGGAAAGTTTCGACGTGCTTTTTTTTGATCCAGAAGCTTGAGTGATTTGATGGATACGTCGATAGGATCCATTTTATACGACTGCTTCCTTGTCGAATCTGCAACTGCCAAGGAGCTATATACCAAGGCTCTCAGAAGGTTATTGTTGACAGAAGCTGAATCTTTTTTCGATTGGAAGGCAGCGTCTGCAAACTTTCGCGCATTTTCGAGATTTTTAAACTCGCCAGTTTTGGTATATAAAGCAAAACTGTTGCTGCCCTCTTTCAAATTGGATTGGGCAACAACAGTTAAACTACTTGCAGATATTAACAATGATATCAGTAAGTTTTTCATTAGACTATTTATTCTTCGTTTAAGTCCGTGTTTTCTTCAGAAGTCGAATCGCCATTTTCTGTTGACTCTTCGGTCAGTTCAGACTCTTCTTCAGACTCTTCTTCACGATCGACTTTCGTAATAGACGCGATCTCATCGTTATCTTTCAAATTAATGAGCCTTACACCTTGTGTTGCACGTCCCATTACTCTTAATTCTTCTACAGCAATGCGGATAACAATACCAGATTTGTTGATGATCATTAAATCTTCGTTATCTGTAACGCCTTTAATTGCAACGAGTTCGCCTGTCTTATCGGTGACATTAATTGTTTTCACACCTTTACCACCACGATTCGTTACGCGATAATCCTCGATATCTGTACGTTTTCCGTATCCTTTTTCAGAAACGACCAACACGGTAGTTTCCGAATCATTCACACTAATCATGCCAATCACCTCATCGCTTTCCGCTGCCAAGGTAATACCACGTACACCTGTTGCCGTTCTGCCCATTGGACGAACCGTAGATTCATTGAAACGAATTGCGCGACCAGAACGGAGTGCCATGACAATTTCGCTGCTTCCAGTAGTCAAACAAGCCTCAATCAATTGATCGCCTTCATTGATATTGATCGCATTGATACCATTTGCTCTTGGACGAGAATAGGCCTCCAAAGACGTCTTCTTAATCGTACCTTTTTTGGTACACATAATAATGAAGTTGTTTTCCAAATAATCTTGGTCTTTCAGGTTCTTCACCAGGATGAAAGCCTTTATTTTCTCTTCTTTTGGAACGTTGATGATATTTTGAAGTGCTCGACCTCTAGAAGTACGGCTTCCTTCAGGAATCTCAAATGCACGCAACCAGAAACAGCGACCTGCCTCTGTAAATAGCAGCATATAATTATGTGCCGAGGCTGTAATGATATGTTCGGTAAAATCTTCTTCGCGTGTATTTGTGCCAATTGATCCGCGGCCACCGCGACCCTGACGTTTATATTCGGATAATGGTGTACGTTTTACGTAACTATTATGGGAGATTGTGATAACGATTTCTTCATCATCAATAAAATCTTCCATACGCATATCTTCAGCAGAGTGTACAATCTGGGATCTACGTTCGTCACCGTATTTTTCTTTGATTTCAATTAACTCATCTTTGATAATTTTCATACGAAGTCCCTCGTCTTCCAATATCGATTTTAAATAGTCAATTGTTTTCATCAATTCAGCATATTCCTCTTTAATCTTATCACGTTCTAGTCCTGTTAGACGACGTAAAGTCATATCAAGGATTGCGCGAGCCTGAAGATCGGATAGGCCAAATTTCTCCATTAATCCAAGGCGTGCATCTTCCGGAGTATCCGAATTACGGATCAATTTGATGACTTCATCCAAATGATCCAAGGCAATTAAATACCCCTCTAGAATATGAGCACGTTTTTCAGCTTCCGCCAGCTCATAGCGTGTACGTCTAACGATTACCTCATGTCTATGCTCCACAAACTCGTGAATCATGTCTTTCAGATTCAACAGCATTGGCCTTCCTTTAACTAAAGCAATGTTGTTTACTGAAAATGAAGTTTGTAGCGCTGTGTATTTAAACAAATTGTTTAAAACAACATTTGCATTTGCATCGCGCTTGATGTCGTACACAATACGCATCCCGGTACGGTCAGATTCATCACGAATAGCAGAAATTCCTTCTAATTTCTTTTCGTTAACTAATTCGGCTGTACGCTCGATCATATTCGCCTTGTTCACTTGATAAGGAATTTCGGTGACGATAATCTGCTCTCTACCCGATTTGGTTGCTTCTATTTCAGCTTTTGCACGCATAACAATACGGCCACGACCTGTATTACAAGCATCTTGAACCCCAGCATAGCCGTAGATTAATGCACCTGTAGGGAAGTCCGGACCTTTGATGTGCTGCATCAATTCCGAAACCTCGATATCACGATTATCAATAAAAGCGATTGTACCATCGATAACCTCGGATAGGTTATGTGGGGCCATATTTGTAGCCATACCCACTGCAATCCCCGAAGCTCCGTTGACCAGGAGATTTGGAATACGGGTGGGAAGGACTGTTGGTTCTTGTAGGGAATCGTCAAAGTTATTTTGGAAATCAACCGTATCTTTGTTGATATCAGATAGCATTTCCTCGGCAATTTTCTTTAATCTTGCCTCCGTATAACGCATCGCCGCAGGTGGATCGCCATCGATGGAACCGTAGTTACCTTGACCATCTACCAAAGGATAACGTAAACTCCAATCTTGAGCCATACGAACCATGGTGTCATAAACGGATGAATCACCATGTGGGTGATATTTACCTAATACGTCACCAACGATACGGGCAGACTTTTTGTAAGGCTTGCCACTGGTAACCCCTAAGTCCAGCATGCCATAAAGAACACGTCTGTGTACTGGCTTCATGCCATCACGCGCATCAGGAAGTGCTCTTGATACAATGACAGACATGGAGTAGTCAATGTAGGCAGACTTCATCTGATCCTCGATGTTAATTGGGATAATCCGGTCGTTTGCCGGAACAAGATTGTTGTCGTTTTCTGTTTCTTCAGCCATATGAATTTGGTTTCAATAAAACTAGTATGCAAGCCCTCTAAACTGGCTTGCCACGCATGCGAAGTTACAAAAATTTAACCTCAAAAGCGAATGATTTAAGCCCTAATATACACAAAAAAGACAATCTTTTATGGATTGTCTTGGTACTTATGGGGTATCCTTTTTATTTGATTTTTTTAAAGCGGAGCCGAATCGAATTGCCGATGACAATTAAGTCTGAAAAGGCCATGCTAAGGGCTGCAAGCATAGGTCCGAGAAAGCCAACCGCAGCAAGCGGTATGGCCGCAATATTGTACGCGAACGCCCAAAAGAGATTTTGCTTTATCGTCAATAGGGTATGGTGACCAATTTTCAGCAGCTTTTCAATAGATTTGAGCTCATTGTTTAATAAAACCACCTTTGCCGATTGGATGGCAATATGTGTCGAATCGCCAAGCGAGATGCCAACATCGGCAGCAGCTAATGCAGGAGCGTCATTGATACCGTCACCAACCATTGCAGTAGGGCCATTCTTTTTGAGTTTGAACAAGATTGCTAATTTTTCTTCTGGCGATTTGTCCCAATATACATCCGCAATACCAAGCTTCTGTGCTGTGCGTTCACATTTGCTTTGTCGATCTCCACTCAAAAGAATAGGCCGTATGCCTCTATCTTTGAGGTATTGGATCAGTTCCTTTGCGTAGGGCTTAATCTGATCTTCGAGGACAATGCCTGCAATTACAACGCCATTGATGGTTAAGGTAAGGTCGTAGCGATTGGAGTAATCTTTTTCGCCAAGTTTTGCATTACAAATGGAATAGTTATTTCCATTTGTGTCGGTCGCAAAGATTCCTTTCCCTTTTATTTCATTGACTTCTTTAAAGATAATGCGGTAAGATTTTATCTCCTTGAGCTGTTTTCGGATCGACTTGGCGATCGGATGGCTCGAATAACTCTCCAATTGTGCGATGATCGATTCGACTTGCGATTGTTCGATACCAAAGGTCTGAATCGCTTTGATATTAAAATCGCCTGTCGTTAGGGTCCCCGTTTTGTCAAATACCATCTGTTTCAGATCGGACATCTCCTCGATGGTGCTTCCGCCTTTGATCAGTATTCCACTTTTTGCAGCTCTTCCCAGGCCAACCATGACGGCAGTAGGTGTGGCTAGCCCCATGGCGCATGGACAGGATACAACAAGGGTAGCTATGGCATTCATGAGGGATTGCTGCAGCGGCAATTGTGCGATAAAATAAGTAACAAAAAAAGTGAAAAATGATATCGTCACAACGATTGGAACGAAATAAGCAGCTACTTTATCACCGAATTTTTGAATAGGTGGCTTTTTACTCTGCGCATCTTTAATTAATTGGATAATCTGATACAGTACACTTTTAGACCCAACTTTGGTCGCCACGATTCTGATATTTCCTTCGGTTAGTAAGGTACCGCCAATGACGGCATCATACTTAAGTTTTTCAATAGGTAGACTTTCTCCGGTTAGCATAGATTCGTCCACCCAAGCCTGTCCTTCCAAAATATCGCCATCAGCGGGGATGAGATTTCCAGAATTTACCTTTAAAACATCACCGGATTTAATTTCTCGGGCTAATAGCTCGACTTCTTGGTCATTTTCAATTTTGATAGCGGGTATATCTTGATATTTAACCAGCTCTTTGATGGCTGATGTGGTTTTGGTAACGGCTCTTTTTTCGAGGACATTTCCCAAAAATACCAATGTTATGATTGTTGCACATGTTTCGTAGAACTGGTAATCATGTCCTAGATTATAATATGTACCAATGAGACTATAGGCAAAAGCAGCTGTAGATCCAATAAAGATGAGTACATCCATATTGGGCATTTTGTTCCAGATGGAACGAAATGCACTGATGCCAAAATAGGAAAAACCAATGATGTAAACTGGGGCACAAAGCGCGAGTTGGATAAAGGGATCATGCAGAATAGGTAAATTCGTAAACATGTGACTCCACAAGGGTATCGTAAAGATGAGGCAGCAGAGGAACTTAAGCTCGATAGATTTCCAAAAGCTAGGTTTCTTATCCTTACCCTCCATAACTTTGTAACCCAAAGACTCAATGCCTTTGACCAGCACAGGTATTTGTTCCAGCGGTATCTCCGAAAATTTCACTTCATCTGATACAAAATCGACATAGATATCCTTAGCACCGTTGTTTTCTAGGTATTTGTGGATTGAAATAGCGCAATTTGCACAGTGCATTCCGCTTACGTTAAGTTCAGTTTGCACGTTCGATTCCTTCATTTAATAGCATGTAATGTCTTTAGGCAAAGATAGCTATTTCCTGATAATGCTTTTTACGTAAAGTAAAATTGTTTAGTTTAGCAAGCCTGTTTGAAGCCATTTTACATGAAATATCGTGAATAGTGAATGGGAGAACATTAAATTTGACTAGATAGACAACTTAAGCTTGTGTAAAAATGACAAAACCGATTTCAATTTCTTTTATCGTCCGAATTATATTGTTAATTGCGCTAACGGCATCCTTTGTTCAGTTTGAAACCTTTTATAAGCAGCGGGAGATCATCCGGAATATGGCATACGGCTTAAATACTTTTCTAACAGCTAGTGTCCTGATCTCCATTGGTCATTTTATCCTTGTAAAACTATACAATAGCCGAAATGAGCAGCAGGTTGTACGGGGTAATTTTGTGCTCGGAATTACGCGTGTCGCCACGGTAGGCAATGTCTTTTTCATTATTGTCAGCCTAATGATAGCGGTTGGGATTAACCCAAAAGATTTTATCACCAGCATGACAATTGTCGCAATGGCCATTGCTGTGATTTTTAGAGAATACATTACGAATATGATATCTGGTTTGATTATTATGTTTTCGGATCAGTTTTCTGTAGGAGATCGCCTAAAAATCGGCGAATATCAGGGGAAAATTGTGGATATTACGTTGGCTAATCTGGTTGTGCGCGATGAAGATGACGACGCTGTGATGATTCCCAATAATTTGGTGTTTACTGCAACGTTGGTCAATAAGACCTCCCAAAAGTCAAATAAAATTGTTGTAAAATTCGAATTGCCGATTGATCGCTCGTTTGCAGTGGCGGAATTGGAACAGTATTTAAGTCCATTATTACAAAAAAATCCAAATTTAGATCATTCCGAAGGTTTTACAATTAAGGTCGCCGATATGACTAAAGATTATATCAAGTATAAAGTTGAGGTTAGTGCAATCTCGTCCAGCAATAAAGTACATCAACAGGTACAAAGCAGCATATTAAATGAAATCCTGCAGTTTACGAGACTGTAGGGTCAAATCTTTCTTACTTTGACATTTTTAACAAAGTGGTGGCTTCCTTTTTCCAAAATAAGATCGGCGCGATATCTCGTTGGCAAAATGTTTTTAATTAGATTGGGCTTATTAATTTCGTTCCAGATATTTACAGCCATGGTGTGACTTTCATCAGCTGTCATATTAGCATATTTATGGAAAAATGAAGCCGGATTTTGAAATGCAGTGGCACGCAGTGACTCAAATCGATTGGTATACCATTCAATAAGATTTTTCTCGCTGGCATGTACATAGATTGAATAATCAAAAAAGTCGGAAACGAATACGCTATGTCCCTTTCGTGGTCGCTGGGAATTGACTTGTAATACATTTATCCCTTCTACAATAAGGATGTCGGGTTGTTCAATCACTTGTTGCTGTTCGTCCGGCAACACGTCATAGACCAGGTGACTGTATACTGGAACCGTAATTTTTGGAGCTCCTGATTTCACTGCTGAAAGGAAATGAATCAATCTTTTAGCATCATAGCTTTCAGGAAAGCCTTTTCGGTTTAGAATACCACGTTCGATAAGATATTGATTCGGGTAAAGAAAACCGTCTGTGGTCACCAAATCGACCTTCGGTTTGGACGGGAGTAAACTAAGCACACGTTGTAGCACACGGGCTGTTGTACTTTTTCCCACAGCAACCGACCCAGCTATACCGATGATATAAGGCAGTTTGCTCACTTCCTTGCCAAAGAAGCGGTTTGTACGCTGGTGAAGACTTTGGAAACGATCAATATGAATCTCAAGTAGATGACTCAAGGGAAAGTAGACTTCTTCTATTTCCTGATTTGTCAAGGGTTCATTCAGTGCATGGAGATTTTCCAGATCTTCGACACTGAAATTGTGCAATACTTTTCCGTTTAAATTTTTCCAGTCTTCACGTTTGATCGATCTAAAAGGCGAGTCTATTGCTATTTGTGGATCCAATTGCATTGTTTGCTTTATTTTTATTCCAATTATCTATATTGCAGGACAAGTAACCTTTTCTATTCTAGGAGCTATTAAAGGTCTTTTTTGCGCGGACAAATATAAATAGTGTTATCCGTTATCCCAAGAAACATTATAAATGATTTGAAGTTATTACAATAGGATTTGATAATATCTTATGAACGGGGCACTTTTCAGCAATTTTGAACAACCGCTGCTTTTGCACCTCATCTAAATCTCCTTTAAAGCTGATAAAGCATTGTATATAGGTCGTTTGCTGCTGCTCACTTGTTTGCACCTCATAAGATAAACGCACCTGTACTTCTTCCAGCGGCCAATTTTTGCGGTCCGCATACATTTTGACGGTAATGGCTTTGCAGCTCCCTAAGGATGATAACAGTAATGGAGTAGGGTTTATGCCCTGATCTTCACCGCCTATATCTTCAGGTTCATCGACCGTTATTTGATGCTTTCCGTATTGTACTGTAGTTGTATAGGGGATTTTCCCTATTGAAACGATTACTTCATTGTCCATAAGCGATAGAAATTAGGATTCAACGTCTTCTAATAGACCTTCAATGATAAGGCTTCCAGTTGCAGGATTTGTTGCCAAAGGGACATTGTAAAGATCACATACACGCATAAGCATTTGAATATCTGGTTCATGTGCATGTTTTCCTAGTGGATCGCGAAAGAAAATAATGCCGTCCACTTTTCTTTCGGCGGCTAAAGCTGCGATCTGTGCATCACCACCCATGGGGCCACTTAATTTTAATTCTACAGGCAGTCCTGTCTGCCTGACATAAGAGCCTGTAGTACCTGTGGCAATGATATTGGCGCGCTCCAATAATTCCTGGTGGTCTTTGACAAATGCGACCATTTCAGGTTTTTTGCCGTCGTGGGCTATTAGTGCGATTGTTTTTTTCATCACAATATAATAATTTGTAAATAGTTGACACTGTTATAACAGCAGACCTTTCTGTAGTATAAGTATGTTATTTAAAAAATATGTATGAGATAATTATTGCTGCGATTACACCGGCTAATTCGGCTAATAATGCACATGGTAAGGCATGCCTAGTACGTTTTATGCCCACTGCACCAAAATATACGGCGAGGACATAAAAAGTAGTTTCTGTCGATCCCTGTATAACACAAGCAACCCTGGCTGCGAAGTCCATTGGACCTTTGGCATTCATCAAATCGACCATAAGTCCACGTGCACCGGAGCCGCTAAGCGGTTTCATAAAGGCTACCGGTAAAGCGTCTACAAAAGATGTGTCTAGACCACATAATGCGATGGCTTTGGAAATTCCAGCGACCATATAGTCCATCGTTCCTGATGCTCTAAATACCGCAATACCAACAAGCATGGCGACAAGATAGGGGATTATTTTTACAGAAACTTCGAAGCCCTCTTTGGCACCTTCAATAAATGAATCGTACACATTTACTTTACGGAAAAGAGCCAAACCTATGAAAGAGGTAAATAAGCTGAATAAAATAACATTACCAAATACTTTGCTGAATATTTCAATTTCTGTTTGTTGCAGTCCCGAAAAGTAATAAAGTAGTCCACCGATAAATAATCCCATTGCACCCAGGTATCCTAGAATTACACGGTTAAATAAATTGATTTTTTGATA
This sequence comes from Sphingobacterium multivorum, assembly GCF_039511225.1. NCBI lineage: Bacteria > Pseudomonadati > Bacteroidota > Sphingobacteriia > Sphingobacteriales > Sphingobacteriaceae > Sphingobacterium > Sphingobacterium multivorum. Next base: position 3,190,603 of record NZ_CP154261.1, on the reverse strand, counting down.
GATGGAAACGAGAATCAAAGCCACCAATGTGGAAAAGAAGGTTGCGATCAAAATTGGAAGAAATACATCTGAAGGGTCTGGAGCACCAGCTTCCTTCCGATAAGCCATAATTGAAATAGGCAATAGGGTTAAGCTAGATGCATTGAGGACAATAAACATGATCTGTGCATTGGTAGCGGTTTCCTTATTGGGATTGAGCTCCTGGAGCTCCTTCATCGCTTTAAGGCCCAATGGCGTTGCCGCATTATCTAATCCCAACGCATTAGCCGAGAAATTCATCAGAATTGAGCCAAGTGCCGGGTGATTTCTGGGTATTTCCGGAAATAGTTTATGGAAAAAAGGGCCCACGATTTTTGCAAAAATATTGATCATACCGCCTTTTTCGCCAATTTTCATAATTCCAAGGGCAAAACTCATCATGCCGATCAGCCCTAAAGAGATTTCCGCCCCCGTTTTTGCACTGTCAAAGATTGAATTTACAATTTGCTGAAAGATTTCCGTATCTCCGAAAAAGATTAGTTTTACAAGGGCTACGGCAAATGTGATTAAAAAAAATGCAACCCAAACGTAGTTTAATGCCATATAGATTTAAAATATGCGTAAAAGTAATCTTTTAGAACTTATCCATCAACTGGCTCCATGGATTTTTCTTCTTATTTTGACTCTTTTCCTTAATGAGGTGTGCAACGATATAATCCAATGTATCCTCGTGCTCACTGATCATTTTATCGGATAGGGAAATCAACTTCTGTATATTATTGGGCGAGGCTGCATCTAGCGACGCATTGATACTAGACAAGTTGGAAGGCTCTATGCGCAGATAATTTTGTTGCTTGCCATTATTTTGGAATAGTTGCCGAATAAAAAATTCGGTACTCTCGGAAGATGCACTTGTCATAATGTCAACTAAAGCGGGGCCGATTTGTATAGCAAGTTTCTTCTTAAAATGTTCGTAGTTATAAGCTGTCTTTGACATCCCCGTGCCTAAGGATACCATAAACATGTCGTTTATCTGCGTGCTGTTAAAAGCCTTTAAAACTTCAAGTAAACCACATATGGAGGGGTTTTGAGCAAACACACCGCCATCAATCAACGGATATCTTGTTTTTGAAAGGGAATAGATCTCTGCAACAGGAAAAAATGTGGGCGCAGCGGATGTCGCCTTGCAGACGTCTTTGAGGTAGAAATCCCGTGCTTCGCCATGCGTAATTGCTTTTTGCTGCCTGAAAAAATGATTTTTCCGTAATTCAATGTTATATGCAGTGATGATACATGGTTTGATAAGATGGCTCAATTGTGCATTTTGAAAATATTCATCCAGGACATTCGATAATGGATTCGACGAATACAGCTCACTGACCAGTCCAAATCCACTCAGAAATCGACGCCATTTGGAGGCCGTGAAAATTTCAGTTCCATGGTTGACGAATAAGTTTAACGCATCTCGAGCTGAAAATTTAGGATGCGTGGGATTGCCTTCTTCCGGATACAAGAGAATGCTCGTTAGAATTCCGCCGCTGCTTGTACCCGCAATAAAGTCAAAGTAGGAGGCAATCCGTGCATTAGGATCCATCGTCTGCTTTTGCAACTTCTCTTCGAGAGCCACAAGAACCATTGCAGGAATGATACCCCGGATACCACCGCCGTCAAGCGCGAGAATATTCTTCATAAGCTAAAAACTGATTTAGTTAACGATATGTAAATATAATAAATGTCTACAATTGGCAGGAGTCATATATTGGTGACAATTGTCAGCGATCCTGTGCTTCAATGCATAGCGAATCTATTTCGCTGTATCACTTTGGACAGCATCGTTCTTCCCGCTTAACAGTTTCTAAATTGATGGGGATTTATTATACGGTTTATAGGGAGGTAACAGGGGGTTAGCAGGGATTTACCCCTGTTATACCCCTGTTAACCCCCTGTTAACCCCCAGTAATACCCTTGATAACATAGGAACTAATGAGCGCACTATACAAAATCTGATTGCATGAGGGACACTACAGAAAAGAATCTCCGGGTTTGTGGGGCGTATGCACTGTTGTAAATACTTTTACAAATTTGCCCTAAACAAAAAAAGCTGCCTCAATTAAGTTTGAGACAGCTTTTTTAGCTAGCATAAATACCGATTTAATTGAACCAAGCAAATACTTCGTCTTTCGTTGGCATATTGATATCCAGTTTAAGTTTTTTACGCATACCACCAAGGTCATTAAAAACCTTGTTCGGATTGGCTTCTTTTAAAGCTTCAATGGTTGTAAAGCCCATTTTTTGTAATGCGGGAACCCAAGCTGCAGGAATACCTTGTTCTTCATAATCTTTTACTTCTGCTACTTTGACAACTTTTTCAGGTCTCATTTGTGGGAAGAAAAGAACTTCTTGGATTGACGCATTATCGGTCAAGAACATGATTAAACGGTCCATACCGATTCCAAGTCCAGAGGTCGGTGGCATTCCATATTCCAATGAACGAAGGAAATCCTGATCTATAAACATGGCTTCATCATCACCTTTTTCAGAAAGACGTAATTGATCTTCAAATCGTTCACGTTGATCAATTGGATCATTAAGTTCTGAATAAGCATTGGCAATCTCTTTTCCACAAACCATCAACTCAAAACGCTCGGTTAAATCAGGATTATCTCTGTGTTTCTTCGTTAAAGGAGACATTTCTTTTGGATAATCCGTAATGAATGTAGGCTGGATATAGTTTCCTTCACATTTTGCACCGAAAATTTCATCAATCAGTTTGCCTTTACCCATGGTTTCGTTTACATCGATGCCCATTCCTTTGGCAGCGATACGGATTTCTTCTTCAGATTTTCCAGTAATATCAAATCCAGTGAATTCCTTAATGGAATCTGTCATCGATATCCGTTTATATGGTGCTCTAAAGTCAATTTTATGTTCACCGAAGGTTGCTTCAGTCGTACCATTTACAGCCAACGCACAATGTTCTAACAAACGTTCTGTAAAATTCATCATCCAATTGTAGTCTTTATAGGCTACATAAATTTCCATTGCGGTGAATTCCGGATTGTGGGTGCGGTCCATTCCTTCGTTACGGAAGTTTTTAGAAAACTCGTATACACCATCAAATCCACCAACGATTAGTCTTTTTAGATAAAGCTCGTTGGCGATACGAAGATATAATGGAATATCTAAAGCATTATGATGCGTGATGAACGGACGTGCCGCAGCACCGCCTGGGATGGATTGCAGGACCGGTGTTTCTACTTCCATATATCCAGCGTCGTTAAAGAACTGACGCATCGCATTGAAAAGCTTCGTACGTTTGATAAATATGTCTTTGTTACTTGGATTTACGATCAAATCTACATAACGCATTCTATAGCGTTGTTCTGGATCTGTAAAGGCATCAAAAGTTTTACCTTCTGCCGATTTAACAACAGGTAGGGGGCGCAGTGATTTGGATAAAACAGTAAATTCTTCTACGTGTACTGCAATGGCCTCGGTTTGTGTCGTGAAGACATAGCCTTTGATACCAACGATATCGCCAATATCCAATAGCTTTTTGAAAACTACATTGTAAAGGTCTTTATTCTCATCAGGACAGACATCGTCACGCTTTATATAAGCTTGAATACGTCCGGTGGAGTCTTGAATTTCAAAAAATGAAGCACTACCCATCACACGACGACTCATGATACGTCCCGCAATGGTGATGTTCTTATAATTCAATTTATCTCTATCGTAATTTTCTAAAATATCAGCAGCATGTGCATTGACGACAAATTCGTTTGCTGGAAATGGATCAATTCCCATATCCAACAACGATTGCATCGCTTGTCTTCTAAGTTGTTCCTGTTCGGATAATACAGTACTCATTCGGTATGAATAATATTTAAAATGTGAAAATCACGCAAAAATAGCCATTTTTTTCAATTCTTTTTATGGATTTTTTTTGAAAACGCTGTAGCGAAAGGAAATGGCATTTCGTTATATGGATAAAAATAGTTAAATAGTGATATTATTACAAGGGGACATTCGACTATTTGATGTTGAGTTTTATAATTTTAATTTCGTAATCTCCTCGAAAAAAGACGTTCATCATGAAGGGGAGGATTCGATAGATTGTTTACATAGGATGTGCTATTGATTGCATATGAAAGGCAATTTGTCTAAGTTTGAAACTTAATAATTAAATGGTTTAAGTGGGTATAATTCGGTCATATTTTTATAACAAGAAGCTATCATCTTTACAGGATGCTTTAGAACGTTGCTTACGCGATCGTGAGGATGGCAAGGCCTTCGTTTATAAGAAGTATTATGGTTATCTCATGGCTATTATTATTCGTTATGTAAAACAGGACGTGGATGCGGAAGAGCTTGTGAATGAGAGCTTTGTTAGGGTATTTCGGAAATTGGAGTCATTTAATAGGGATATTGATGATGAAAATCTCGAAAAATCGTTTAGAGCCTGGATAGGACGAATTGCTGCCAATATTTCGATTGATTTTTTACGAAGTAAAAAGCAGTTTTATTCGGTTGAAGATTTAGGAGAAGGGGATATGCATACTCCGGCAGTACAATTGGACAGTCGACTAGAGGTCAATGAGATTATGCGTCTGCTCGATCAGCTCCCCGAAATTCAAAAAACTATTTTTAATCTCTATGAGATTGAGGGGTATTCACATGATGAAATAGCCCAAATGCTTAACATACCAGATAGTACGTCAAGGACTTATCTGACGCGAGCGAAACAAAAACTTAGAAAATTATACTTGGATTATACAGGCGTAGTTCAAGAAATAAGATAAATAGTATTGTTACGATGAAAGACAATAAGAAAAAGGAATTGATAGAAGAGATCATTGGACAATTAAAAGACCATGAACTACCTTATAAAGAAGGTTCCTGGGAGAAATTTGCCTCAAGTTATGGCGTTTCAGCACATCGTTCTTCGAATTGGAAATACTGGAGTGCTGCTGCGGCCGTGTTATTGTGTTTTGGTGTGGGGTATTGGGGGTTAAAGACGAATGTGGAGACTGATTTACCGGAAGTAGTGTTAACACATCTGCCGGAACAGGAAGATGTGTTAGGCGACAACAAAGATTTAAAAGAATCCATCCAGCGTTCATTATCGGATATTAGGGGCGGTAGGGCTTTAAGTCCAGAGGTATTAGCACTGCAAAAGCCCTACACCTATTCTGTACCCGCGGCTCATCCGACAGAAAGTTTAGGTAATCACCACTTGGTATTAGGTGCTGGGCGATTAATGCAGGGGCAGGATGTCACTGTATCAGCCGATTTAGGAAGGCTGCAGTCCATGCAATTGAAAAATAATTCATTTTCAGCGCAGGTTGGCGTACCTGATAATGAAGTGGAACGGGCAAGCGCGTCAACAAATAACACGCTGACGAATAAAACCGTTATTGCATCGACCAATTCAGGGCTAATGCCACCTGTTAATCAAACGCAACGTGACGCTGCAAAACTCGCGCAATTGTATGATGCGCAACAAGGGAGAACAAGAACTAGTGTTGTACACACGAACATTCCTCAAGATAAAAAATGGGAAATGGGCGCTTTTGTATCCCCAGCCTCTACATCGGAAAGTATAACGCTCGGTGGTGGGGTCGCGCTAGCCTATAATATTTCGAGCAAGGTAAGTCTTCGTTCGGGAGCTTCCATTCAACATTATGGGGCTATTTCGGGGAATTCACCCATCACTCCTGCGATGGGGTCAAATTCCCTCAATGCAGATGCGCCAAATTATATTTCTCAATCGAATTTGAATAATTCATTTGCGATGCGGGCGGCAGATGCAAAAGATGCAAAGAGTAATGAACGGGTTTCGGGTAAAATCTTAACAGTTGATATCCCATTGGATGTTAGGTATGCGATCAGCAAGAATTTCTATACCTCAGTCGGTGTATCCTATGTTGGTGTATTGGATCAGGAGCGGGCAACGATCTATGAAACAAATAATACGGAGTACAGACAAAAATCCCAAGACAAAAATGTTGATGATAAAGGTGTGAATGGCTTTATTAACTTTTCAGTTGGTCGGAAACAGAAAGTTGGAAAATTATCGATTTCTGTAGAGCCTTATTATAAAGCTCCAATCGGAAATTTGAAATCATCCGATTTGAATTATAGCAACGGGGGAGTGAAAATAATGACTAGTTTTTAAATAGCACAATGCGAAAAAAAGGCCGCAGTAAACTTGAAGTTTGCTGCGGCTTTTTTTTCGGCTGCAAATCGGGATTTATTAAATTTCATCAACGCGAACCCAACCCATTCCTGCGGCTTTCGCACCTTCAACTCCAGGGATTCCGTCTTCGTAAACTAGGCATCTTTCTGGAGAAATATTCAATTGCGCAGCTGCCAAAAGAAAAGGTTGTGGTGATGGCTTGCCCTCAGGTGTATCTCCAGCACAAACCAGTGTTTCCAAATCATCCCATACACCAATGGTGGTTAATGTCATGGATAAGGTTGTTCTGGTTCCCCCTGAAACGGCAGCGATATGTTTTTTTCCTTTCTGATATTTTAGATGTTCAACAACGTAATCTACAGGTTTCGTCTTGAAAACATATTCGTCTCGAAAAATGGTAGACTTGAGGGTGGAAAATTCTTGATAATCGAAATCTACCCCATAGCGTTTGCTGATTTCCTCAGCGACAGCAACCGTGGGCCAGCCGGCGGTTTCATCAATCAAATTGACGTCTAACTCGACCCCGTATTGTTGAGCTGCAGCCTTATACGATTGTTTGTGTGCGTCCATATTATCAGCCAAAGTACCATCGACATCAAATAATAAGGCGTCATAGGATTCGGCGAGAAGGTTTAGTAATTCAAATTTTCGTTGTGATTCAGGTGACATATATTTTTATAATGAGCAGTAAAAATAGAAAAATATAATTGGACGAGCAAAAAAGAAGCCCTTCCTGTGTTACAAGGAAAGGCTTCTTACTGTTAGCGCCGTGTGAATTCTTCACGGCGGCAGCCTATATTTAGTGTGAACTTAAATTTTTCGCTTTCTCTTCATCGAAATTAGCTTCTAATTCAGCCAATTTTTTCTTACCATAGGCCATACGTGTAATCACAACGAATAACACTGGAACGATAAAGATGGCTAGGAGTGTGGCTGCAGTCATACCACCAAATACCGTCCAACCGATTGTTTGGCGAGAAATCGCACCAGCGCCATGGGATAACATCAACGGAATAATCCCCAAAATGAAAGCAAAGGAAGTCATAATAATTGGACGTAAACGCAATTTTACAGCATCCAACGTGGCCTCATAAAGGTTCATCCCAATATCAACCCGTTCCTTAGCAAACTCCACAATTAGAATTGCATTTTTAGCAGCAAGTCCAATGATGGTGACCAGACCAATCTGCGCATAGATGTTATTATCCAATGTAGGGATTAATGTTAGGGTTAATATGGCCCCAAATACACCTAAAGGAACAGATAATAAAATAGAGAATGGTACAGACCAACTTTCGTATAATGCGGCTAACAGCAAGAATACAAATAGGATACACAGCGCAAAAATTTGAACAGTTTTTGATCCCGATTGCATCTCTTGCAGCGACAGACCGGAGAACTGATAGTCAAAGCCTTCTGGTAATGTTTGTGCAGCTACTTCTTGTAAGGCTTTCAACGCATCTCCTGATGAGTAACCAGGGGCCGAACTACCATTGATCTCTACACTTCTAAAGATATTGTAGTGATTGATGATCGAAGGCATAGTCATCAATTCATACTTAACCAGCGTACCCATAGGCACAGGGTTTCCCGACACATTATTGACATACAATTTGTTGATGTCTTCAATATTCATACGGTACGGGATATCAGCTTGTGTAACGACACGGTAACTACGACCATACTTTGTAAAATCATTCACATAGCTACTACCCAAATAGGATGATATCGTCGAATAAATACTGGAGATAGGCACGCCCATGCGTTTTGCCTGTTCGCGGTTAACTTCCAATTTGTAGTTGGGAGAGTTGGTATTAAATAGGGTATAGGCCATGCCAATTTCTGGACGTTGGTTGGCAGCCATCAAGAACTTACCTACTGTTGCTTCAAAATCTTTGATATTTACAGTCTGTAAATCCTGTACCTGCATAGAGAAACCGCCAGATGTACCTAGACCCGGAATTGCCGGTGGCGTTACCGCCAACACCCTTGCCTTGGTATAGCCTTGGTATTTGCCCATAATCATACCAGCGATATCGTTTGCCGTGCGTGTACGGGTTTCCCAAGGTTTAAGCGAAACGAACACTGTTGCACCATTGGATTTAAACGCACGGTTTAGGATATTAATACCGGAGATTGCGGTAACATACTTGATTTCTGGAAATGTCTTATGTAGGTCGGCTTCAATCTCTTTAAGAACTTCATTTGTACGCGCAGAAGAAGAACCTTCTGGCAATGTAATACCGGCGAAAAATGCACCACCATCCTCTGAAGGAATAAATCCAGTTGGTTTGGTTGTAAACATCCAGCCTGTTCCGATAAAAATACATAGCAGAATGATCAATACCAGTGGTGCTTTTTTGATAGCCTGTTTTACACCGTTTGAGTACCTGATGGTCACTTTTTCAAACCAAATGTTAAATTTGTAGAAGAATTTATTCAAACCTTTAGCGCCTTCATGTACTGCGGTCGGCTTTAATAAAATTGAACATAAAGCTGGGGTTAACGAAAGTGCGATAAATGCAGACAGCATAACGGATACTGCAATGGTGATTGCAAACTGTTGATATAATTTACCAACCATTCCAGGGATAAAACCAACCGGAACGAATACTGCAGCCAAAATTAATGCAATTGCAATAACCGGAGCAGTGATATCGCCCATGGCACGACGTGTCGCTTCTTTTGCATCCAGTTTATAATGGTCAATATAGTGCTGGACAGCTTCCACCACAACGATGGCATCATCCACCACAATACCGATGGCCAATACAAAGGCAAGCATGGTCAGGTTGTTGACCGAAAAGCCAAACATCAGGAAGAAGATGAAAGTACCGATGATGGATACGGGGATTGCCAGCACGGGAATTAATGTTGCTCGCCAGCTTTGAAGGAAGAAAAATACCACGACCGTTACCAGAATCAATGCTTCAACCAAGGTGTGGATAACCGAAGAAATAGAGGCATTCACAACCGACACCGTCTCATAACTGATCGTATAATCTACATCCGTTGGAAAAGATTTCTTTAATTTTTCCAAAGCATCGACAATACCTTTTGCGGATTCTACGGCATTTCCTCCAGGGGTTTGATTGATCATCATCGCAGATGAAGTCATACCATTTACGGTAGATGATGTACCATAATTAAATTGACCCAATTCAACACGCGCAACATCCTTTAAGAGTACGATAGATCCATCTTTATTGGTTTTTACAACGATGTTTTCAAAGTCCTCGGGATTTGAAAGATCACTATCGGTAATGATCGGATATTCAAATACCGTCGAAGACTCTTGTGGACGTCCACCAACGCTACCACCAGGTATACGGGAGTTTTGTTCGGCAATTGCTGTGGATACATCAGCAGGAGTCATGCTCAGGTTGGCTAATTTATTTGCGTCAAGCCACACGCGCATCGAGAATGGTTGCCCGAAAGCCGTTACATCACCGACGCCTTTCACACGCAAAAGTGCATCTTTAACGTATAAGTTGTTGTAATTGGCCAAGAAATTTTCACTTCTAGTTCCTTTTGGTGAAGTTAAAGCAACCAACATCAAGATATCGTTATTGGCTTTACGGGTTGTAATTCCCAAACGTCTTACCGCTTCCGGAAGGGCTGGTTCAGCAATTCCTACGCGGTTTTGGACGTCTAAGGTCGCTATATCAATATCTGTTCCTACTTCAAAGGTCACGGTAATTGTTGCTTGACCATTTGACGTACTATTGGACGACATATAAATCATGCCAGGTGTACCATTGATCTGACTCTCAATAAGAGTAGTCACGGTTTGTTCAACCGTCTGTGCATCTGCTCCCGTATAATTGGCCGTAACCGTTACTGTAGGAGGTGCAATAGAAGGATACTGGCTAATTGGCAATGTAGATACTGCAATGATCCCGATAATTGAAATCAATATCGAAATAACGATTGCGGTAACTGGCCTCTTAATAAATACTTCTGAAATCATTCTATATCTTTTAGATTCTCTTTAAAAAATTAATGGTGTTATTTTCCTTGAGGAGCGCCTTTTGCAGCCTGTTGGGCAGCGACAGCAGCATCAACTACTTTAACTCCATTTTGGACGTTCATGGCACCATCGACAACGATTTTCTCACCGTCTTTAACACCTTCTTTGATCACAATTTTGTCACCGGCTTTAATACCTAATTTTACTTGGCGAATTTCAGCTTTACTGCTATCATTTACGGTATAGAGGTTAAATACGCCAAGCTGCTCGAAAACGGCTTTGTAAGGAACCACAACTTCTTCCGTAGCTGAGGTTGTCGATACATTCATCGTAATATTCATCCCGGCCCGCAATTCGTTGGCATTGTTGGGGAAAGTAGCGCGCACTTTGATCGTTCCGGTTGCAGGGTCAACTGCGCGGTCGATGGTTGTGATCGTTCCTTTACCTTCATATGTACTTCCATTTGGCAATACAAGAGAAAGATCCGATGATGAATGGCTACTTTGCAGTTGGGTAAATTTGGTAATATCCTTTTCATTTACCTGAAATTCAACAGCAATTGGGCTAGTTGAAGACAAGGTATTCAATAGGGTCGTACCTGGATTGACCAAGGCGCCCAAACGTACCTGTGATATCCCTACGGTACCACTAAAAGGAGCCCGAATGGTCGAACGCGATAAATTTGTATTCGCGGTGACCAATGCTGCACGAGCAGACTCTACCTGTGCTTGAGAAGCGGCTACATTCGATACAGCATTGTCAAATACCTGCTTCGCAATTGCATCTTTATCGGCCAATGTTTGGTAGCGTGCTAGATCTCTTTTTTGTCGGTCCAAATCCGTTTGCGCTACCTGTAAGCTTGCTTTAGCTTGTTGGACAGCCGCATTGTAACGCGTTCCATCAATTTCATAAAGCGCTTGTCCTGCGGAAACTACTGCGCCGTCAGAAACATATATTTTGGTGATATAGCCGCTTACTTCCGCATATAGATCTGCTTCGTTCAACGGTTTGACTGTTGCTGGATAGCTGATTGTACCTGTAACAATCTCATGTGATGCTACACCAAAGCTGACAGGAACAACTTTTTCAGCCTGAGCTTGTGCTGCACCTTGCTTTTTTGCATCCTTATTTCCACAAGAGGTCCATACTAATGCCGTCCCAAGGAAGAAAGCGAATAATAATTGTCTTTTATTCATGATTTGTATTAGTTTCCGTTTATTGATTAATTTGTGTGGATTGCCCCAACTGCTTTCTGAACATCTAATTTACTTGATAACAGTGCATAGAGGGAGTTCAAATAATTAAGTTGCGTTGTTTTGAGATCAGTTTCTGCTGTCATTAGATCGAGGTAAGTTTTGATACCTTCGTCATATTGAAGTTTGATGGTCTCGTATACTTCTTTGGAGAGTTCCACATTTTCTTTAGCTGTTTTCCAATCATTTAAGTTAGCATTATAGGTTGCTCTTGCCAGCGAATACTCTGTGTTAATGCTATTTTCTAAATTTTTGATGTCCCAGTCAATTCTTTCTTCCTGCAATCTGGACTTATTGATTTGTTTTTTACGTTTAAATCCGTCGAAAATTGAAAAAGAAACATTTAGGCCGGCAACTGACCCGGGGAAATTATCGGAGTAAAGTTTACTGAATTTATCATTTCGATAGTTGAAAGCGTAATTGTAGAAAGCACTTACACTTGGCAAATATGTCCATTTATAGTATTGCGTGCTCAACTGTTGGATTTTTTTGGATGTTTCCAATTGTTGGAATTCAATTCGATTAGAGACATTTATTCCAGCAGTTGTGTCTAACAAAATTTCTGATTCCATATTGCTATTGTCAAAGGATAGCGTCAAATTTTTGCTTTTATCCAAAGCTAGCAGTTGTTTGAGGTATTCGTATTTATATTTGCGAAGCTCAACCGTTCTTTTCTCGTCTGCATTCGAATTTGCCAAAGCAATTTGTGCTCGCTTATAGTCGGTCTTATCGACTAAGCCCACATCGTATTGAGACTTTGCATCTTTCAATTGTTTTTGGAGGCGAGCGATATTTTCTCGTACAATCTTGATCTGTTCTTCCGAAGTTAGGATATCATAATAAGCTTTGCTGACCTCTACAACAGCGGTGATCTTTTTGTTCTCCGTATTTTGTTTATTGCCAAGACGTACTAATTCTGCCGCTTTCTTCGCCTGCATTAGCTCTGGATTTAGGATTTGTTGATCTGCTTGAAGCGTTAATGCACTTGCATTGTTCTGCCCCATTTTGATATTATTTCCGCCAATATTTGCTAGTGGAACAATGACATTATAATTATAACTTCCTTTTAGACCCAATTGTGGATACCAACCTGAAAGTGAGATGTCAATATCCTTTTCACCGATGGTCTCGTCCAATTGAGCTTGTTTTACAGCGATTTGATTACGTAGGGCGTAATCAATCAGCTGCTGAAGTGTTGCATTTGCCGGCAAGTTTTCAGATTGCTGTTGTGCAAATCCTGTATTACTCAGAAGCGACAGGGCCGCTAAGGAATAAACGATTTTATTAAACTTCATATATGTAATTAATTATTTTTTTCTCTATTAATAGCCCCATCCCAAATAATCCCCATTAAGTCCTCCACATTTTGTTCGGAAAACTTGAGATCTTTAAATTTGATGCTGTGAACAGTTGATAGTGCCACACCGATGTAACTTGCCACCAAAAGATGGACATCTACCTGCTTCAAAATTTTTCGATCAATGCCTTCCTGTAAAAAATCGACAACTTTGTTTTGCCCCCCCACAGGTTCTTGTATCTCAGCTTTATTCTTCTCGTAATAAGGGGAGGAAAAAAACTGCTCAAAAAAACTAAAGATGTGCCCGTTCTCTAAATAGAACTTGACAAAGTTGCGCCAGATATGAAAAAATGAGTCTTTATAGTCGAAATCATCTTTTATACCATCAAAAATATACTCATTGAGTAGTGTTCTACAATGTTTGAACAAACCAAAAATTAGATCGTCTTTTGACGGGAAATAATGGTAGATAGTCCCAATTGCTACATCAGACTCTTGTGCGATTTTGCTCATCGGCGTTCCATGGAAGCCGTTTGTTTGTATAAGTTTTAGTGTGCTGGCAAATACTGCCGCAATTTTTTCATTGGAATTCATCAATCGAACGTTCATTCGGTTGCAAAATTAACGATTAATTTGGATCCAAAATGTCAGAATATTGTTATAAATCAATAAATATAAAACGATTTGAACCAATAATACAATAAGGAAAAAGAGATGAAATTGTTTTCGTATTTTTATTTTTTTTGATCGGTGGCGGGGAGGTAGAGGTGAAGGATTGCAAATAGAAAAGCGGTGATTTGATTAAATCACCGCTTTTCTATTTGCAACCTTTTAAACTTTTCTCAACATCTTCCAAAGGATATAAATTTTTTCCTTTGTTGATCTTGGTATTGATATAGGTTAATACATAAGCGATATCAATTGCGGAAAGATTTGAAGCGGGCATGGTATTATTAAACTTTTTACCCGCAACTTCAAGTTCCCCAGAAGTTCCGTGCTTGATGATGCAAGCAAGATTTTGACGATGAGTTTGCAGAAAGGTGGTATCGGTTAGGGGCGGATAGAGATTGCCCAATCCTTCACCTTTCTCTCCATGACAATTTTGACAATGTGTCCGGTATACCTTTTGACCATTGACCGCATATTGCGCAGTTTTGATATCAACTTCATGCTGACAGCTTATCAAAACCGCTAAAATAGCCCCAATTGTTACACCTGTTTTTAAGAGAATGTGCATGTTATTTTTTATCCTTGCTCAAGAGTAAAGGTAAGTCGTTCATCAGTTTTTTTACTTGCTCATCGTTTGTACCGTCGTAGGCGCCCCGAATTCGCTTATCTTTATCTATTAAGACAAGGTACCCCTGATGGTCGTAACCTCCAGGTGCGTTTTTATCTTCAGCGGTATAAACCAAGTATTGATTAGCAAGGCCATAGATTTCCGCTTTTGTTCCCGAAACAAATTGCCAGTGCTTATTCGTTACGCCTAATTTATTGGCATAATCTTTCAATACATAAGGCTGGTCGTATTTAAAGTCTATACTATGGGACAGGAAACGAACGTCTTCATTGTCTTTGTATTGTTGGTATATCTTTAATAAGTTGCGGTTCATGGTCGGACAGATACTTGGGCAATGGGTAAAGAAGAAGTTGGCAATATATACTTTACCCTCAAAATCTTTGTCTGAAATCATTGTACTATCCTGATTGAGCAGTTTAAAAGGTGGAATAGTATGATAGACTGTATCTACGATTTGTTTTCCATCAACTGTTTTTTCTACAGCTTCTCTTTCGCCATAGATGGGTAAGCTTGGCTGGCTATTGTTTTTACAGGAAAATAAACCGAGTAAAAGACCAGTGGCGCAGTAAAATTTAGTTATGGATCTCATGTGTTTAATAGTTTTGTTTGTCAAAGCCGGATTTCATCTTTTTGATTAACAATTTAGTGCTGGATGCAAAATTGGCGGGCTTAGTTATTCGAATTTTTCGATTTAAAAATTCTTTAATTTGTCTTGGCTTTCTTTAGCAACATTGTCAAATATCTTTTTCATATCACTTACTTTTTGCAGCTCTGTTTCAAAATATTTAACATCTGTTGAATCTGGGTTATACCCTTTCATCCAGTCCATCATATGGTCTGTGGCGCTCTCCAAATTAGCTTTCAAAATGCTCAGTTCTTTTCGTGTGGAACTTGTATCTAAGTCAGCCTTCGCTGTTTTTATGTTTTTTAAATTTGCCAAAATGGAATCTATCTTTACAGCATCGCGGTCGAAATGAGCGATTTGAGGCATGATCTCGTCATGTATCTTAATTGTTGAATCTTGCAACGCTTTTACACCTGTTGCACCATTTTCCTGAGTTCCACATGCTGCTATTGCCAAGGATGCGATAGCGATAAACGCGATTTTATTCATGTTTCTTGTTTTTTGGTAATTTGACAAATATATTAATTTCTTATGGCTCAATATTTCGATTTCTGGAAGGGAATGTAAAATTCAAGTCACGAATATAGGTTTCACAACGCACTGTAGCACAGAGATCGCCAGACTTATCTTTAATTTCGAGTGAAAAATCCCTTACGACCTTGCCTTTTGTTCGAATAATATGGGCACATTCTTCAAGAATTTCTTCGGAAAGCTCCACAGTATACTCCACGCTGGTTTTGCCCGGTTTCTTAAAAATGATCTGTGATGATTTTAACCAAGCAACGGTTTTCTTAAAGCCAATTTTTTGAAGGTATTGGTCGATTAGGATAGGGAAGATGGGGTCTGCTGCAGAAAAGATTGTTCCACCAAAGAGTGTTTTGTTGGTATTGATATTGAATGGTGTCTTATATATTTTTACTTTGGCACCTTGGAAGCCAGGACTAATTTTTTTTACCCAGATTCCTTGAAATAGAAAGGGCGGGTAAATACGCAATAGCCATGTTAAGGCAAGTGGACTATATCTCATAATGCAAAAATAAAAGAATGTGTCGGAATATTTTTTGAAATCTTGGTTTTGTAGCTTCACTATGGTATTTTTACAATTCAAACAACCTAAAATGTCAAGAATAAAAGAAAAACAACCCCATAAAAAAGTATGGTTACTGATTATGATTGCTTCGTTGGGCTATTTCGTCGATATCTACGATTTGATTATTTTCTCCATCGTCCGTATTCAGTCTTTTACTGATATTGGTGTTCCCGCTGCAGAGATGCGGGTAAAAGGCGAATTTGTGCTCAATATGCAAATGGGTGGTCTGCTACTGGGTGGAATCATCTGGGGGATTATTGGTGATAAATACGGACGTTTAAAAGTGCTCTTTGGATCGATTCTTCTATATTCTTTGGCGAATATTGCAAATGGTTTTGTACATGATGTGCTTATGTATGGCATTATTCGTTTTATAGCGGGTATTGGTTTAGCTGGAGAGCTGGGAGCGGGAATTACCTTAGTTTCTGAAAGTATGCATAAGTCAAAACGGGGTTATGGGACTATGTTGGTTGCAGGAGTTGGTGTTTTAGGAGCGATATTAGCCTATTTTGTTTCAGAAGAATTTGATTGGCGGACGGCCTATTTTGTTGGTGGTGGAATGGGTATACTATTATTATTGCTGCGAGTAGGTTCTTTTGAGTCAGGGCTATTTAAGGAGCAAGATAAATCGAATGTTGTGAAAGGGGATATTCGGATGCTTTTTACCAATCGAAATCGATTAAAACGTTATATCAATTGCCTTTGTATCGGTCTGCCCATTTGGTTTGTCGTCGGTGTATTGGTTACGCAGGCGCCGGAAATTGGAAAGGCGTTAGGGGCTTCAGATACTCTGAGTGCTGGAAAAGGAGTGATGTTTGCTTATATTGGAATTTCGCTCGGAGATGTGCTGGCCGGTATTTTTGCACAAGTGTTGAAGTCACGTAAAAAAGTTGTATTTATTTGTCAGTTAATTATTATTGGAAGTTCACTGTGGTATTTGTTAAGTGATGGTATTACAAGTACTAAGTTTTTGGTACTCGCTTTTATCATGGGCTTGGGAGTGGGATATTGGGCAACTTTTGTAACTATTTCTGCCGAACAATTTGGTACAAATCTTAGAGCCACTGTTGCAACGACGGCTCCCAATTTCGTGCGGGGTGCGCTTATTCCGTCAACGATACTATATGGACTTCTAGTAAATGCATTTGGAATCGTGCCAGCGGCAATTACAATGGTTTTAGTTCTTTCCGGTATAGCAATTTATTCGTTGACCCAGTTGGAAGAAAGCTTTGATAAGGATTTGGACTACCTAGAGGAGTAATCAATATAGGCCTATTTTTTTCGACCTGGACATTTTTTACAGCGTTTGCCCTCTTTGTATTTTTTACAACATTTTTTAAAGCAGGCACAGGAAAAGTCAGAAAAAGGGTTCATAGCCGTATTTCGAAACTGAAACAACCCGGCTTTGTTTTCTGACTCATCTAGCTCCAATAAAGATTCAATAACTTCGTTCATGACGCAAAGTTACAATTTGTTTAAAACAATTCTAAATAATAGAATTGTTTTTACATTTTTTTGATCAGATTTTCAATTATTTTAGGGAAGTATTGGTGTTCAAGTTGCTGCCCTTTAAATTTAATAACATCTAAAGTATCGTTGGGATCCACTTTGAATCGTGCTTGATATATGATTTCCCCTTCATCGAAATGTTCATTTGCGAAGTGGATCGTAATGCCATGTTCCTCTTCTTTATTTGCTAGGACAGCTTTGTGGACATGGTCACCATACATACCTTTCCCACCATATTTTGGTAGGAGAGCAGGATGTATATTTATAATTTGATTTGGAAATGCTTTCAGCAGGTTATTTGGAACGAGCCAAAGAAAACCCGCCAAAACAATCAGATCAATATTTAAGTTTTTAAGAATATTGACAACGTTGTCGGTTTTGTAAAATTCGTCACGATCAAATATATGTGCAGGTATTTCAAAATTGTCAGCTCGCTGAATAACGTAAGCATCAGGGTTATTGGATAAAATCAAAGCCACCTCAGCTTCATCTGAATACTTGAAATGTTCCATTATTTTTTGCGCATTGGACCCTGAACCTGAAGCAAAAATAGCAATTCGTTTTTTCACGATTAATAAGTATTAATAGATTTGATCGATTTAAAAATTAGCCCAAACTTACGGATTTTTTGTAAAAAAACTAAAATAATAGACGATTGAAGCACATTTTTAAGTATTATTGATTAAAATTAATTGAATAGTCACTGTTGCTTTAAATTTCTTTAACATGAAGTTCCTTTATTCTCTATTTTTTGTAAGTGTATTTTTCTTATGTCAATCTGTTTTTGCACAGGCACCCAAAACGCTTCCTTCGTTTACTTTTGATGAGGTCTATCAGGCCAGCAAGTTTAATTCGGACAAACTTCCAAAATCGGGATATATTGTGTTGGATTTTTATGACCCAGGTTGTGGCCATTGTCAGAAAATGGGGGCTGGTATCGCACGCAATTTGTCCAAATTCAAGAATGTATCCTTCTATTTTATCTCCATGAATGACAAGCCTTATGTTGATGGATTTATTAATATGCATGCGAAGGCATTGAAAAGTGCCCCAAATGTCAAATTCTTGTTTGATGCTGGAACTCAATTTATCGAAAAATTTAAGCCTAGCAATTACCCTTCGCTCTATATCTATGATGCAAAAACCAAAGTATTGGTACAGCATTTGGACGGAGAAGACGATGTAAACAAGTTGTTAAAAGCTTTAGGTATTGCAGGTTAAATATCTAAAGCTTTTAACAATAAAAAAAGAACGTCCGATAATACTATCGGACGTTTAGCTTTTTTATTGTTCTTGTTTATTGATGAATACAAATTTACCGTCGAATACATCCAGACGAATAATCGAGTCGCGATTGACTTTTCCGGATAGAATTTCCTTTGAAAGTTCATTTAGAATTCGCTTTTGAATGACGCGTTTTAAGGGTCTCGCTCCAAAAATAGGATCGTAACCAAGTTGTGCTAACCAATCCATAGCCTCGTCAGAAGCCGTAATAAATATATTTTGTTCGGCCAGCTGTTTCTGAACATGCGCAAATTGTAAACGAACAATATCTCCAATCTCGTCTCTACTTAATGGCGTAAACATAATTACTTCATCAATACGGTTCAAAAATTCGGGACGAATTGATTGTTTCAAAAGATCGAACACCTCATTGCGTGTTTTGGCGATAATCTCATCCCTATTATCATCGGTCAGATGACTGAAATTCTCTTGTATAATGGTCGACCCTGTATTGGAGGTCATGATGATAATGGTATTCTTGAAGTTTACCGTACGGCCTTTGTTGTCTGTAAGGTGTCCATCGTCCAATACCTGCAATAGGATGTTGAATACATCAGGATGAGCTTTTTCAATTTCATCTAACAAGACAACAGAATAGGGTCTTCTTCGAACTGCCTCAGTCAACTGTCCGCCTTCATCATAGCCGACATATCCCGGAGGCGCTCCGATTAAACGAGACACCGCGTGTCGTTCTTGATATTCCGACATATCAATACGAACCATGGATTGTTCGTCGTCAAATAAGAACTCGGCAAGTGCTTTTGCAAGTTCGGTTTTTCCGACTCCGGTAGTCCCCAAAAATATGAACGATCCTATTGGTCGTTTCGCATCATTTAATCCAGCACGTGATCGACGAATGGCATCGGAAATAGCTTCTATTGCTTCATCCTGACCGGCGACACGTTTATGAAGCTCTTCCTCCAGATTCAATAATTTTTCGCGTTCAGATTGAATCATCTTGCTCACAGGTATTCCTGTCCATTTTGCGACAACATCAGCAATGTCTTCTGAAGTAACTTCTTCTTTGAGCATACGCTTGCTTTCTTGTTTTTCAGCGAGTTCAGCCTTTAGTTTGTCAACTTTTTCTTGCGCTTCTTTAATCCGTCCGTAGCGAAGCTCTGCTACCTTTCCATAATCTCCGGAACGTTCGGCCTGCTCAGCTTCGAGTTTATAATTTTCGATATTTTCGATCTCTTGATTAACATTGTCGACAAGACTCTTTTCTTCTTGCCATGATGCTCTTAAAGTATCTCTCTCTGCAGATAGATTAGCAATACTTTCCGATAGTTCTGCGACTTTTTTGTCGTCATTTTCCCGTTTCAAAGCTTCACGCTCGATTTCCAATTGCATGATACGACGTTCAAGCTCATCGACTGCTTCTGGCACAGAATCCATTTCAAGTCGTAATTTGGATGCTGCCTCATCAATTAAATCAATCGCTTTGTCTGGTAGAAAGC
The DNA here is from genome assembly GCF_039511225.1 of Sphingobacterium multivorum. Taxonomy (NCBI): domain Bacteria; kingdom Pseudomonadati; phylum Bacteroidota; class Sphingobacteriia; order Sphingobacteriales; family Sphingobacteriaceae; genus Sphingobacterium; species Sphingobacterium multivorum. The sequence continues at coordinate 3,170,643 of NZ_CP154261.1, read as the reverse complement.
GGTCGGCGATATAGCGCTGTGACAATTCTACTGCCGCAATGATAGATTCATCCAGAATGCGTACCTTATGGTGTGTTTCGTAGCGTTCTTTTAATCCACGGAGAATAGAAATAGCATCTTGTGTGTCGGGTTCTTCAACCATGACTTTCTGGAATCTACGCTCCAATGCTTTATCTTTCTCAAAGTATTTTTGGTACTCGTTTAAGGTCGTTGCTCCAATTGCACGTAGTTCACCTCTAGCTAAAGCTGGTTTGAGGATATTAGCAGCATCCATGGCGCCTTCACCACCTCCAGCACCTACCAGTGTATGGATTTCGTCGATAAAGAGTATAATGTCTCCATTGGAATCGGTAACTTCTTTTACAACCGCTTTCAAACGTTCTTCAAATTCACCTTTATATTTAGCTCCGGCAACCAAAGCGCCCATATCTAAGGAAAATACAATCTTAGATTTTAAGTTTTCAGGTGCGTCGCCTTTTATAATTCTGTAAGCAATACCTTCTGCAATAGCCGTTTTACCAACCCCAGGTTCACCGACTAGAATCGGGTTGTTTTTGGTACGGCGAGAGAGTATTTGCATGACGCGTCGAATTTCTTCATCGCGGCCAATTACCGGATCCAATTTGCCGGATTCGGCATATTCATTTAAGTTTCGGGCATATTTCCCCAAAGCATTATAAGTGGCTTCCGCATTTTGATCGGTTACCCGACTATTTCCGCGCAATTCTTTTATGGCGGTTTTTAAGTCTTTTTCAGTAACACCCTGTGATTTAAGTAATGTGGAGGTCTTATCAGAAGTCGCTAGAATTCCCAATAATAAGTGCTCTACCGAGACAAATTCATCATTGAATTCTTTGAGATAGGCCTGTGCTTTCTGAAGCGCATTGTTGGCATCACTACTTAAATAAATATTGCTGCCACTGACCTTCGGAAAACCTTCAATTTGTTTGTCTAGTTCCGTTCCGAGATAGCTGATGTTGACATTTAATTTTTTTAATAAGTGGCTGACAACATTTTCATCCACTGTGAGTAAAGCTTTTAAAATATGCGCTGTCTCAATCGCCTGTTGTTGATGGCCCGCCGCAATTTCCGAAGCTTTTTGTATAGCCTCTTGGGCTTTAATTGTATAGTTGTTAAAATTCATTTTTATTCTCTTATTTAAAGTTTCGTTGATACATATGGGGTATAACAATTGAAGTGCCATTCGGGTTTTAAGCCACACTTCGGAAAAAATGGCAATAATTTTTATTGAATCATGACAAATTTTCAGTTATTAAAAATAATGCGCTTGATTTTTAAATAATTGGCTAAGTGGGGTAGAAAATTCTTGAAATCGACTTGCATTTTTGGTTTAAGCTTTCGATATTTGCAGCATCTTAAAACGGTCAGACGTTATAAGATTGAAAAGAAGTAACGCCTCTTTAGCTCAGCTGGTAGAGCAACTGACTTGTAATCAGTAGGTCATTGGTTCGATTCCGATAAGAGGCTCTTTTAAGCAACATGCATTAAACTTCTTTAAAAAGCCTCTTTAGCTCAGCTGGTAGAGCAACTGACTTGTAATCAGTAGGTCATTGGTTCGATTCCGATAAGAGGCTCTTTGAGCGACACTCATTAAAATTCATTTGAAAGCCTCTTTAGCTCAGCTGGTAGAGCAACTGACTTGTAATCAGTAGGTCATTGGTTCGATTCCGATAAGAGGCTCATAAAAAAAGATCCCCAAGAAATCTTGGGGATCTTTTTTTGTTTAGTCCAAACTAAGTTTTGCTGCTTTAGCAATTTTTTTTGGTATATCTGTGTTATCCATTTTCTGACTGAATTGTTCGGAGCCAACTCCGATGGCGTATACCGGTGCATAAGCGGCCGAATGGTTGTTAGAGGCCCAGCTTATTGATCCCATCCGATTTAAGATTGAAATACTCAATGCAGCTATTTTGTCGTCGCTTGCGTAAAGGCTTTTTGCGGTTTCATTTTGATGATCGACAAAGCTTTTTTGATAGGCAGCTTCTAAAGCACTACTATCAGTTTCATGGATTGTAATTTTGGAAAATAAACCAGTTTGAGCAGCAATGAGATTCTTGAGATCGTCCCATGTTGCATTTGGATTATTCTTACGAAGGTTGCTAATTGCGTTCGAAAGTTCTGCATGCGAGGTTTTTTGGTGGGACAAGAATTTTGTTTTCAGCGAAGAACTTCCATTACCGACACCTAATCCTCCTGTTTCATGGTCCGCTGTAACGACTATAAGTGTTTCATTTGGGAATTTTTTATAAAAATCATAGGCGAGTTGTACGGAGGCATTGAAATCCAATACTTCCTGGATCGTCGTAGCCCCATCATTTGCATGGCATGCCCAATCAATTTTTCCACCTTCAATCATTAAAAAGAAACCATTTGTATTGTTTTTATGCAGTGAAGTGATAGCTGCAGATGTGATATCTGCCAATTTTAAATCATTCGGCTTTTGGTCTATGGCATATTTAAGGGCATCTATGGGACTGCCATCTGAATTCATCAATATGATCTTATCTGATTTATTGGGTAGTTGTGTATAAGCATCTTTTCCTTTAAGCACGTTATAGCCGGCTTTTTCTAATATGGGGAAAAGCGATGGCGCCTTTTTATGATCAAATGTTGTTTCGGGTTTGAGGAAATTGGACCCGCCAAAAAAATCAAAATTGGAAGTGACAATTTCTTTACCGATTTCATAATACATGTCGCGGTCTGCTTGGTGCGCATAAAATGAAGCCGGGGTAGCGTGGTCTATGCTGACGCTAGTAATAATACCGACTTTCTTTCCTTTTTGCTTTGCGGCATAAGCTATGCTCTTATAGGGGACTGTTCCCGTACTGTCCATACCGATAACGCCATTTTTGGTTTTTTTTCCAACGGCTAATGCGGTACCACCAGCGCCTGAGTCCGTTACGCCGTTGGAGAGTGAATGTGTGGAGGCAAATCCAACATGAGGAAATTGGGTAAACACAAGTGGGATTGGGTTATCTTTATGCTGTACTTCAGCTTGATGGATTTCGGTGAGATTAACCTGGTTGAGGCCCATGCCATCGCCAATTAAGTAAAAGATGTATTTTGCTTCTTGACCAAAAGAGGGGAAAATATGTGCAAAAACGAGGAGGAATAGAAATAAAACGTGTTTTTTCATTTGAATGGTTGTTATTTTAAAAAAACACAAATTACAGCCTTAGGATTAGTTTATTGTTAATTCAATATTATGAATTACTATTTAGGCGATTCAACTGGTTTCTGTTGCTAATTTTTGGATATCTTTAACGTTTACGGTGTGGATACCTATTGTGTAGTGATTGATCGCCTGTAAAATTGCGGAAGCAACTTGTGCTACAGACAGTGGCTTATAGGATTTGAATAATCCTATCGTATTAAGGATACGAAGGGCAGTAATGGCTGTCTTTTCACCGAAGCGATCTGTGTTTGGTCGAATTAATCCTCCCGGCTGGAAAATGATAAGCCGATTGAAATTTAGTGCTTTAACATCCTGTTCAAGGGTTCCTTTCATGCGGTTATAAAAAATTTTTGATGCAGGATCCGCAAGAACTGCCGATAATAAGAGAAAGGTAGGAAAACCATTTTTTTTGGCCAATGCCGCAAATTGCAAATTAAGATCATGATCTATTTTCCATTGTGCATCTTTACCGCCTGCATCCTTTAATGTGGTGCCAAGGCAGGAAATAGCGATGTCGCCTTGGATCTCGCGCTCAAAATCCGTTAGATTTTCAAAATCTACGATAACCTGTTTCAATTTAATGTGCTCCTCAAACGACACACGTCTTAAAAGAACAACGATTTCCGTAACTTCCTTAGATTTCAACATCAATTGAATGAGCGCCCTTCCTGTAGCACCAGAACCGCCAATTAAAACTACCTTCATTATTTCCTTACTTATTTTCTTTACTAATTATCTTGAATGAATTGCTTCACGGAGAGTTATCGCCCAGATGATTGAGTATGCAATTAATCTTTATAATTAGGCTTGCCAGGAGTAAAGCGAACAATAGATTGATCCAATCGGAGGGTGTCTGCTACAGTGATTAGATCTTCTTCGACAATAAAATTTTGATCAATAGCGGTTTTTATTGTTGTAAAGTCCTCTTGATCGGCATCTTGGAAATAGAGTAGGGATTGAATTGTAGATACTGCCACCAGTTCGAGTAATTCGTCTTCACCTTCGTATCCAACGTAGAAAAAATCTGCCATAATATTGAAATTTGATGTTATACGAATATACTTTTTTATTTTTAAAATTTGTCAAATAGCGTGAGAACTTCTTGAAGAGTGATAGACACTATGTCAAAAAGTTGTTGAAATTTGACTTTCTTTTATCCAGTTGTGGGCAGCCAGTGTAAAATACATTATATTTGATATAGTCATTTTAAAGATAATTAACAATAAGTTTTAATAACGATGGATAAAGAGCAGATACAAAATTGGTTAGATAATGGGTATGATATACTTCATCATGGACGACCAGTGAAGGTTGAAGGTGATTTGTGGGATTACATCGATGGATTGGGAAGTTATGAAAATGTGTATGTTTTACGAGAATTAATCTATTGGACGGAAGAAGAGTTGGCAAATATTGGTAAATAGCGTTGAGATCCTGAAAATCCGTGTTCAGGATCCCTTCGGTTGTTTCTTGTGCTAGAAAATAATATTACGTTTGAAAGCACAGCCTAATTCGATAAGGGAGTCTGTCTTCGCAATGCCTGGAATGCTATCGATTTTTTCATAAAGTAGTTGTCGCATATGTTCGTGATTTTTAGCAATAATTTTCACATATAATGTGTAGTTGCCCGTAATATAGTAGCATTCTGTAACTTCTGGTATTTTTTTGAGCTCTTCAATAATTCTGCTCGAATCATGATCTTTTTCTAAACTTAGCCCTGTAAAAGCACCCCAATCATAGCCTAGCTTCTTTTCATTCAATACGGGCTTTATACCTGTCAGTATCCCTTGTTCCGTCAAACGGTTGATTCGTTGATGGATCATGGTATTGGATACGCCCATGGCTGTTGCTATTGCAGAGTAGGCCATCCGTCCATCTTCGTCTAAATATTTTAAAATCTGTAGATCAAAGTCATCGATATTATTCATTGTAGAAAGTGGTTTAAAAGTTAATTTTAATATTTATATGCTAATTTAGTGTTAAATTTTATTTTTCAGTCAATAAAAAAGTAAATATTGTATATTTGTTCTTATTAGAAAAAACTGAATTATGAGTACAGTAGTTAAACAAGGTAAGGGCGAGATGTTCATTGCCAAAGAAGAAAAATATGGAGCGCACAATTATCATCCTCTTCCGGTCGTCTTGGAACGAGCTGAAGGAGTTATGGTGTGGGATGTTGATGGAAAGTCTTATTTTGATTTCTTATCTGCATATTCAGCTGTCAATCAAGGACACTGCCATCCACGTATTGTACACGCTTTAAAAGAGCAAGCCGAGAAATTAACATTAACATCCAGGGCATTTTATAATAATAAACTGGGTGATTTTGAAGAAATGCTTTGTCATCTTTTTGGATTTGATAAGGCTTTGGTCATGAATTCGGGCGTTGAAGCTGTGGAAACAGCAATGAAGCTTTGTCGTAAATGGGCCTATCAGGTGAAAGGTGTAGCAGCCAATCAAGCGAAAATTGTCTTTGCCAAGGACAATTTCCATGGTAGGACAATCTCTGTGATATCGGCATCCAATGATCGTACTGCAACACACGAATTTGGGCCCTTTTTAGATGGCATAGTACTCGTTCCCTATAATGATGTTGATGCACTAGAACAGTTATTCAAAGCAGATGAAAATATCGCCGGTTTTATCGTTGAGCCAATTCAGGGCGAAGCGGGTATTGTCGTTCCTGATGAGGATTATCTGATGCGCGTGAGACAATTATGTACAAAATACAATGTATTGTTTATTGCAGACGAAATTCAAACTGGTATTGCTCGGACGGGAAGCATGTTGGCATCCTATGCTATTGATGATGCACAGAGTCAAAGCAAACCAGATGTTCTGATTTTAGGGAAAGCTTTATCGGGAGGTGTATTGCCGGTATCGGCAGTGTTGGCAAATGATTCCATTATGTTGTGTATTAAACCGGGCGAACATGGTTCGACTTATGGTGGTAATCCCTTAGCCTGTGCAGTAGCTATGGAAGCGCTAAATGTTGTGCGGGATGAAAATTTGACGCAACGGGCGCTTGAGATGGGGGCCTTGTTTTTGGATGGATTGCGTCAGATTGCTGCTAAGTGTACGTTAATTACAGAAGTGCGAGGAAAGGGGCTCTTGACTGCCATTGTAATTGATGCAGATGAAGAAAGTGATTTGGCCTGGAATATCTGTCTCAAATTTAAAGAAAATGGACTTTTAGCGAAGCCTACACATGGTAACAAAATTCGATTGGCTCCGCCGCTGGTTATTACAAAAGAGCAAGTCGAGACTTGCTTAGGGATCATTGAGCGATCGTTGACTAATTTGAAATAGTGTATGGAGAAAATGATTGAATTGATCAAAAACAGATCGGATATAGGAGCAGGGACTAGGGGGTCAGATCTGGGTATCGACGCCATCGAGATAGCTGCAATTAATAAAGGAAGTCAATATTTCATTAACTATCCATTTGTTGATGTGCCGACTCGAAATAGCTCCATTTATCAGAATGATAATCATCCTTTTGCGAAACATATTCAGCAGGTTTATGAACAATGCAAACAAGTAGCTTCCACCGTTGAAGATAGCTTATCTTCCGGCAATTTTCCATTGGTGTTTTCAGGGGATCATTCCTCCGCAATGGGGACGATAAGTGGTATAAAGTCCGCTTATCCTGATAAACAACTCGGTGTGATCTGGGTAGATGCGCATGCCGATATTCATTCTCCGCACACAACACCTTCTGGTAATATGCATGGAATGCCTTTAGCGGCGATGTTGAATGAGGATAATATCCCGTGTAAAACCAATGAAATAGACGAATCGACACAAGAATTTTGGAATAAACTAAAACGAATAGCTGGCCCAGTAGGTAAAATACTATCCAATCATTTGATTTATTTTGGTGTAAGGGATACGGAAGAACCGGAAGATCTGGTCATTGAACGACTTGGCATTAAAAACTATCGTGTGGAAGATACGAGACAGCGCGGAATAACCGATTGTGTGGCTGAAGCATTGAAAATCCTAGAAGCATGTGATATGATTTATATCTCTTTTGATGTGGATAGCATGGATAGTGAATTGATCTCGGATGGCACCGGAACACCAGTACCGAAGGGGTTTTTGCCAAGGGAGATTGTGTCGATTTTAGAAGAGATCATCCGATCGGGTAAGGTGATTTGTTTTGAAATTGTTGAAGTTAATCCACTATTGGACAATAAGGGTAACAAAATGGCAGAGGTGGCATTTGATATATTAGAACGGATCACTCCGCTCATTGAATTGAAATCCGCTAACTAACCGGCTTTCAAATTGCCTGTTTTGAAGCCCTTTTATTGCTCGATATTGGCAATGAAAGGGCTTTTTTAATTGCTCATCGTTTTTCTTGTTGGATAAAATAAGTCAGTCTTCCTGATGTTAAAACTTGCGTTGCTTTAGGTGATTTAATATTGTGTTAACATGCTTCATGTACATTTGCAATTCGATTATTTACATGAAATATGAGGATTTCTGAGAGAATTATTTTGTTTCTACTTTTTTTTATACAACTTTTTTCGTGGCATCCAGTTACTGCGCAGGTTAAATCCTTTAAAGATATCAGGGCGTTAAGTCAAAATCATCCGGATTCGGCAATTATGTTGGTCAAAAAACGCTATGCAAAAGCTGTTAGTGATAAGGACCTCGTGTTACAGGGCAATTGTTTGCAGGCAATTGGATGGTTATGTGTTAATCAGGGGCATTATGGACAGGCGCAGGACTACTATTTTCAAGCCGATCGAATCTATACGCAATTAAATTCAAAACAGCTCCTAGCAACTAATTGGAGCGATATTGGAGAGCTCAATATTTTCAACAAACAACATGATGTAGCGAAAGTTTATTTTAACAAGGCGCTACATTCTTTCCGAACAGAGGGGGATAAAAATGGAGAGGCAGGTACATTAGGGAATATAGGTCATTTATTTGAAAAGGAAGCGAACTACGACTCCGCCTTTGTCTACCAGAATCTTGCTTTGTCCATTTATAGCAGTATTGGGAATAAAAATGGAGAAGCTAAGATCCATGAAAATTTAGGCAGTATTTATGAAGACCTTGCAAAGTATGATAGTGCATTTTTTCATTTCGAAAAAGCGAGCGCCCTCTACACAGAAACAAAAGACAATTATGGAAAAATTGTGGTCATAAATAATATGGGCGATATTTTTAGGAAGACCAATAAATATCCAGAAAGTATCAAACTCACGCAATTGGCTTATCAGATGGCGGAAAATTTGGGTGATGTGTATCAAATGGCTGCTACGACAAAAGATTTGAGTAGGACCTACGCCTTGCGTGAGCAGATGGATAGCGCCTATTTTTATGCAGAAAAGAGCCGTAAGTTGGTGCTTGAACTTTATAGTGTGGATGGTGCTCGCCATACTGCTTTTTTTCAGGCACTCTACGATATGAATCAACAAGCCGAAGAGATCGAGAAATTACAAGTAACCAAAAGAATCAACTTAATCATGCTCTGGGGAACAATCGTGGTTTTAATTTTGTTAATTGTATTATCCTATGTATTGCATAGTCGCCAGAAAATTAAGATCAAAAACCAGATCTCCGATTCCCGAAAACAGGAGGCCGAACGCGAGTTGACCGAAATTGCACTTAAAAACCAGTTGCTTGAAGATAAGCAGCTCAAACAGGAACTGTCGCTCAAGCAAAAGGAATTGACATCCCATACCTTAAATTTAATCCGTAACAATCAATTTTTGGAAGAACTTCGTGATGAATTAAAAGGAATGGTTAAGGACGAACGCCGGGATCAAAAACGACAGATGCAGAAGTTGGTGTTGCAGATCAATGAAAATATCACACAGGGTATTCATTGGAAAGAGTTTATGGGAACTTTCGAAAAGGTACATCACAGCTTTTTTGAAAAACTTATTCAACGATTTCCAGATTTGACGGCCGCGGATATGCGGTTAATCGCATTGCTTAAAATAAATTTGAATAATATCGATATTGCCGTCTTATTGGGCATATCACAAGATAGCCTTCGTGTTGCCAGACATCGATTGCGAAAAAAATTAAGACTGGAACAAGGAGAGGACCTCGCGGGCTATCTTGTTGGGATTTCATAATTTTTTAACACAGGAGTAATAGAATGTTAATGGCGCTTAAATTTCGTTTAAACTGCTGTTTATTAGTCGTTTAGTAGTGCTTGTTTCCTCGCTGTATAGCCCACTTTCTACCTTGTTTCCTTGTTGTAACGCTCGATATTTTGTGTGATTAAAATTGGCTGCCATCTTTGCGACAACAATCAAAGATTCATAATAATCTAAGCAAAATGAAAAACTTTTTAACAGTATTACTTGCCTCCAGTATTTCGGTCAGCGCTGCTTATGCGACCAAAATCAAAGGTAAGGTATTGGATGGTCAGACTGGTGAAGCTATTGCTGGTGCAACAGTTTTCTTGGAACAAAGTGGGCTATCGACCAAAACACAATTGGATGGTTCGTTTGAATTCAAAGGATTATCTGCAGGTGTGGATAAGGTCCATATCAAGCATATGGCTTATGCCGAATTAATTAAAGAAATCGAGATTCAAAAAGAAAATACCCCTCATTTTATTTTTCAGCTGACATCGACCGAACAAACATTAATGGAAGTAACTATAAAAGGACGTCGAAACGGTGGGGATGACGATCCTAGCGCGCGGCGTTTAGAAAAGAATGCGTCACAAATTATGAATGTTGTTTCGGCGCGCGCAATAGAGATTTCTCCCGATATCACCGTCGCAAATGTTATACAGCGTGTTTCGGGTGTATCCATAGAAAGAAATTCGAATGGCGAGGGGCAATACGCAATTCTGAGAGGGATGGATAAACGTTACAACACGACTTTGGTGAATGGCGTAAAAGTTCCGAGTCCAGATAATAAATACCGTTATGTGCCTTTGGATTTATTTCCTTCAGATATGTTGGAACGCTTAGAAGTCTACAAGTCGCTAACACCAAATATGGAAGCCGATGCGGTGGGTGGGGTTGTCAATATGGTTATGAAATCGGCGCCGACAAAGCTATTGCTTCAAGCAAATTTGGCAACAGGTTATAGCCAACGTTATTTTAATCGGGATTTTGGAAGCTTTTCAACAAGCGGAACCTCGGCAAAATCTCCCTATGAACAGCATGGGAAGAATTACAATGCAACCGCTGCTGATTTTAATAAGGGTGCATTAGATTATACTTATAAAAAGCCCCTTCCAGACCTTGTCGGCAATTTGACAATAGGCAATCGGTATTTGGATGATAAATTGGGCGTTATTTTGGGTGCGAGTTATCAAAATTTACATCGTGGCAGTCGTTCTATTTTCTACAAATCGGCTGTCGTTGGCGTAAATCCCAATGCGGTAATTACTGAGCAGAGTGATCGTCAATATGATGAACAGCAACAACGCTTAGGTTTGCATAACAAGATCGACTATCGATTTAATCTGAATCATCGGATTAGCTTCTATCAAATGTATGTGAATTTAAATAACATGCAATTGCGTGATGCTGTGAATACGATATATAATGGCCAGTATGATCCCAGTATTGGTAAAGCCGAACTGACCTATGTGACAAGAAGTCGAAAAACACAGCAACAGATCTACAATTGTACCCTACAGGGGGATCATCATTTTTTAAATAATCGGCTGAATGTCCGTTGGTCAGGTGTGCTTTCTTCAGCGCGCAATCAATTGCCACAAAATACGATGATCAGTTTGGATGGCGTAGAAGAAAATTTTGAACGTAAAAGAACTTCTCTCGTCAATAAATCTCCTGTAACCTATCGTTGGGAGCGTAATACGGATAATGATCATGCAGGCTATTGGGATGTAGGTTATAAAGTTCCAATGGAAAACAGTAAGCTGGAGCTATCGACCGGAGGTCTGTATCGTGATAAACAGCGTAGTAGTTTTTACAATAACTACAACTTATCACCAGCTTCTGCAGAAGAGGCAAAGTATAAATACGATGTGGATTTTCAGCGCTATACCGATCTCAATCTGACTGTCACCAATCCTACTGGAGCTGTCGCAAATCCACTAACTTACGACGCTGGTGAGAAGACCACAGCATTGTACGGCATGTTCAATTATGAGAATGACAAATGGCAGATGATCGGTGGAATCCGGATGGAACATAGCAATCAGAATTATAAATTATTGTTTCCTGCAGGAGAAAAAAGACCGGAGGGGTCACAAATTTATACAGAATGGCTGCCAAGTTTGACCATGAAATATCATTTGGACGAAAAACAACAGCTTCATGCGGCCTATTATCGCGCGTTAAACCGACCTGGATTTTATGAAATTGTACCCTCAAGTGTGGTTAATGAAGAGTTTTTAGAAAAAGGAAACCCAGATTTAAAACATGCCATAGCAGATAATTTCGATTTAAGGTATGAGTTATTCCCTGAAGCTTCCTCACAATTTCTTGTCGGTATGTTTTATAAGAAAATCAAAAACCCAATTGAATATACCTTTCAACCGGATGAGGTTCGTAAGCAAGATGTATACTACACTCCAGGTAATTTTGGTAATGCCAACAACTTTGGTGTCGAGGTTGATTACATCAAGTATATCCAGAAATTTGGTGTTAAGGCCAATTATACCTATACACATTCACGTATAACGACCGCTAAGATGTCGCGTCGAATCAATGAAACCACACAGGACCCAGAAGCGATAATCGTGGATCAAACTAGACCATTATATGGGCAAGCTGCACATGTGGCCAATCTATCATTGTTTTACAAAGATGCTAATAATGGCTGGGAAGGACAGTTGGCTGGATCTTATACCGGCTCACGGATCAATACAGTATCGCAATTTTTGAACGATGATTTATGGCAAAAGGGATTTGTTCAGTTAGATGCTTCTATTGAGAAAAAATTTAAAGCAGGTTGGGCCGTTTTTGCCAAAGCCAACAACATCTTGAATACACCCATGGAATTGTATGTGAAAGGAACAAATCCCGAAAATGAGAAGATCGCTGAAAAGCTTATTGAAGGCGGAAATACATTGATTAGAAAGGATTTGTATGGACAGAACTATATCCTTGGTTTACGTTATTCGTTTAGTAAATAATAGACCCGCGTAAAACACAACATGTTTTAATCTGAACATGTACGGTGTGAAATAACAACAGTTTGTTTCGGTGAAGCTTTCCCTTTTTTGGAACGATCAAGTTTTGAACAAGTATGATTCGCTTCATCATTAAAATTAAATATATACAGATGAAAAATAAATGTATTTTATCGTTTCTAGCATTTTTTATCGTGGTGTTAAGCGCCTGTGAAAAAGCAAATATTGATGTTGATACTTCTGATGCCGATGGAAGTGCTATCGGCGAGGTCTCCGGTGTGTGGAGTAAGGGGAGTGTGCAGCATATTAAGGGGGATATTATTATTCCCGAAGGTAAGACACTAACGATTGAGGAAGGTGTAACTGTATTGATGGATTCTGTCAATAAGCCTGAAATTGTTGTTTTGGGTAATTTATATGCGTTAGGTACAGCTGAAAATCCTGTCAAGTTTACGGTTGAAGATGGGTATAAGACGAAGATGAATGAATTTGGCAAATTATGGGGAGGAATTTTAGCCGCTCCAAGCTGTCAGGAACTTGTTTTGGACAATACCATCATAGAGTATGGGGGTGCAATTACATCAGACGCGTCGACTTCTGTAAAGATGGGCTTGTATAAAAAAGTGTCTGGTGAAGCTTTACCAGCGCTATGGTTTTCTAATCCAAATGGAAAACTAGTGGTTCAAAATAGTACGGTAAGTCATTTTCACGAAGACTGCACGTATATTGAAGGAGGAAAAATCATTTTTGCTAACAACCGTTTCTTTTCCAATGGGGTGACAGGTGGAGAAGCGATGAATTTCAAATCCGGATGTCTTGCAGATGTTGCTTATAACCTAGTGTATAGTGTAAATACCAATGCATTAAAACTGTCCAATTCAGGAGACCGTACACCCCAGGCTTATATTATTGTTTACAATAATACCATGCTCAACACTGGATGGCGCAGACCGACAGCCAAAGGAGGTTCGATTTGGTTAGAAGCATCTGTCAGAGCCGAGATTTACAATAATCTTTTTGCTAATACGCGGTTTGGAGTCAAGCGCGATCCGAAAAAGCCAGAAGATAACCGTTCTGTGTCAAGTAATAACTGGTACTATGGTTACAGCCAATTGAATGTAGATCAGTTTCAGGTCGGCAAAAATGATATTGTAGGCGGTAGTAATGATATTAGAGGTAAAGTGGCAGGAGATAATAATCCTAAATTTATAGCCTATCCTTTGGAAACCTCAGTCGACAACTATCTGTTTGACTCCACCTGGGATTTTCATCTCCAAGGGAATTCACCTGCATTAAAGGCTGGTACCCTTGCTTTTAAACCTCATTTTACGAGTGGCCTGGTGATGTCAAACGGTCTAATCTATAGTTCTCCCCAGCCAGCTGCATATGTTGGGGCATTCGGTTCCAAATTCTAATTTACTTCATATAATGACAAATTTAAAAACAATACTAACACTAACTTTGGGAGCATCAACCCTGCTTCAAATGGCATGCGAAAATGCGCAAACAAATAATATAGAATCAGTTAAGCCCGTTATTGTGACTGATGCTGTACGTTATGATTCGGATGATCCCGCAATTTGGATCAATAAGAGCGATCCGAGCAAGAGTTTGATTATAGCAACGGATAAAGATGCCGATGGAGCTTTATTCGTGTACGATTTACAGGGTAAAACGGTCAAAGAAAAAGTGGTTTCCAATTTAAAACGACCAAACAATGTTGATGTAGCCTACGGTTTGGTATTGGGGGGGAAACCTGTCGATATCGCCGTCACAACAGAGCGTATGACCCATAAATTGCGTGTCTTTTCATTACCCGATATGAAACCGATCGATCAAGGGGGACTGGATATGTTTGTTAGCGAAACTGAACCGGAATTTAGGGATCTGATGGGGATTGCCCTATATACTTCCCCAAAAGGAGAGATCTATGCTATTGTTGGACGGAAAAATGGACCAAAAGAAGGCTATTTGGGTCAATATTTATTGGAGGATAATGGTTCTGGTACGGTAAAAGCTACATTAGTTCGCAAATTTGGTTCATTTAGTGGAAAAAAAGAGATCGAGGCGATAGCGGTGGACAATGAGCTTGGGTATATTTACTATTCGGACGAACAAGTTGGCGTAAAACAATACTATGCCGATCCAGCAAAGGGAAACCAACAGTTGGCATTATTTGCTACAACAGGTTTTAAAGAAGATCATGAAGGTATTTCGATTTATAAATTGACCGATAGTACCGGATATATCTTGGTGTCGGACCAGGGTGCAAATCGTTTTCAGGTCTTTAGTCGGGAAGGAACCCAAAGCAATCCTTTCGAACACAAATATCTGAAGACTGTACCGGTTATGGCAACACAAAGTGATGGTTCAGAAACGACCTCCTTTAATTTAAATGAAACCTTTAAACATGGCTTGTTTGTTACTATGAGTGACGATAAAACATTCCATTACTATCGATGGGAAGATATTGCCGGAGCGGATTTGAAAAAGAAATAGGTTATAGAATAAGTGCTAGAGCAACAGTTGTTATTTGATTACAGCTGTTGCTTTTTTTGGCTATTGGTAATATTTGTTTAAAATACCTCGCGTTATGCTTTATGCACTGAGCGGAATTTTAAACCAAAAGGTTGATCCTTGACCAATCTGGCTGTTGACACCAATTTCTCCTTGATGTTTTTGAATAATTTCTTTGCAAATAAACAGCCCAATGCCAAATCCCGACGCGTAACAATCTGCATCGTCATTTACACGATAGAATTTGTTGAATATTTGTTTCTGGTCCTTGTGATTGATGCCTTTTCCTTGGTCTTTGATCTCGACTTCAAAATAACCTGATTGTATTGCCACATGCAGGGTAATTGTTGAATTACTGGGTGAATATTTAATGGCATTGTCCATGAAGTTGATTAGCACTTGTTCGATTTTATCACGATCGGCAATAATCTCCAAATTCGAATCTATTGCTCCTGTATAATGGATGAAGTGCTTTACCGATTTTAAAGAATAGATATTTTGAATATAATCGATTAAAGAGCAAACGTTAAATGTCTTTTTGCGAAGCACTAGCTTACCCTCATTTAATTGAGTAACATTTAAAAAGCCGTCAATTAAACCGCGCATACGCGTTGCTTGCTCATTCGATTGGTAGAGATATTGCATGCGCTTTTCGGTGCTCAGTGTACCTTCTTTGGCCTGAAGTAATTGGATATAGGCAATTAGTGAGGTCAACGGTGTTTTAAGTTCGTGACTTGCGATACTAATAAAGTCTAGTTTTTTCCTTTCTTCTTCCTTGTCATTGGTGCTGTCTATTATAGCGCCGTAGATCATATGTCTTGTTGTATCCGATTCCAATTGACTTCCACCTATTGACCTTAACCATTTTATCTTACCTGTTTTTTTATCTTTTATTTCACATTGACAATCGAAAGGAGATTGTTTATGTGTTACTTCTAGAAAAACATCATGGATGATAGTTCTGTACTGAGGCAGGATTTGGTCAAAAAAGTCAGCTTCTTTGATGTTGTCTTGCTGATCGAAGCCAAATAATTCACGGCAGCGATCATTGAGTTCCATTGTTTTGGTTTCCATGTCAATAGAAAATATACCGATACCGGCGGCTTCTACGATCATTCTAAACTGTTGATCTCTTTTGGCGATAAGTTGATGAATTGCTTCAAGCTTTTCGTGTTCTTGATGCTGGGTGGTAATATCTATAGCGGTACCTGCAAACCATTCGGGTTGTTGGTCTTGGTCAAAGTATACTCTTCCTTTACAGTGCAACCACCGTAACTGAAGATCTTGTGCTCCAATGGTTCTAAACTGTACGTCATAAACACCTTTGTTTTGATAAGTCAGTGATTTTTTGACTTCTTGATCGATTCTATTCCTATCTTCTGGATGAATATATTTAAGGACTTCATTGTATGGAACATACTCACCTTTCGCAAACCCAAAGAGTTCCCGAGTCCGTTCATCCCAATTCACCAAGTAATTTTTACAATTTAAGTTCCATGTTCCCATCTCGGCCGACTGTAAAGCAAAATGATAATGTTCTTCACTCTCAATGATTTTCTTGAGTGCCCCCTTAAGTTTTTCATTGAGATCTTCAGTATGTTTAGATGACAAGGTGTAATTATTCGTTGGGCTCTTATAGTGTTTTCCTGCTATAAGATATTTTTGAGTTAATAAATCTTGTAGCAATTTTCGTTCAATGGTATTTTTTTCCTGCGTTTGTGGGTACTTGTCTTCATTTTCAGGTATCAGTCTAATTTGATTAAATATGCCATAAATTTCACCTTTTTCATTGATGAGCGGATGATATTCAAAAGTGTGCGTATAACCTAGTGAAGACTGATTTTCCGTTTTGAGTTTAATCCTTATCTTTTCAATGACTGCAGTTTTTCCGTTTATCCAGACATTTTTCAGGAGGGGGATATAGGGTGTTAAATCTTCTCGTTGAAGACAATTTTCAAGACACTGCCCAATAATACGCTGATCACAACCCCAAAGTTTTAACATGTTAGTGCTTGCATAAGAAATATGGAGTTCTGCACTATCATAAATTGCGCAGGCATCCAATGAAGAGGTGAGAACGGCTAAAATATCTTTATCTGAACATATCATAACATAGCAAAAATTAAGTATTGATTAAAGCGATATCGCTATAGCTTGATTTAATAGCATACAAATATTGTTCCTTTCTCATGAGTTTTCGCTCTATCCATAAATGACCGGAGTTGTCGTACGGGATGAAATCCACTATTTTATTTGCCAGTTGATCCTGTGGGCTGTTTCATGTGAACTCATCATGTCGACAGTAGACTGTATAGAAAGTTGTATCTTTATTTTGTTTATGCAGTCTGTTTCTTTTTTATTTCAAATAGCGAATATTATAAATTATCGTTGCAGTATAAGTTTGGAATAAAATAGAATTGAAAGTTTTTATTTAAATGCCATAGAAGATGAATACGGTTAAGATACTATTGGTTGAAGATCACATGGTCGTACGGAATGGTATTAAACTACTTTTAGAATCCCAGGGAGAATTTACGGTGATAGGCGAGGCATCTGATGGTGCAGAAGCGCTGTCTATATTGGCGAATGGTTTAGCTCCTGATATTATTTTAACTGATATAAACATGGAGCATATGGACGGGATGGAGCTTTTAAAAATCATCAGTCAAAAATATCCATTGGTCAAAGTTGTGATATTGTCTATGCTAAATCAAATTCATTATGTTGTTGAAGGTTTTGAACATGGTCTTTCAGGCTACCTGTTGAAAAATATAGGTTACAATGAATTACTTTTTGGATTAAAGCATGTCGCTGAAGGCGGACGCTATATGAGCGAAGAAATTAGTATAGCCCTGCTTGAACTAGTTTCTTCCGGTCAAGTTTATAGGGATGCGGGCTCAAATATCATCCTCGATCTGGAAATAAACGATCGCGAGCTAGAAGTATTGGAGTTAATCGCTGACGGTTATACAAATTTAGAAATTGCAGATAAAATCTTTTTGAGTAAGCGTACTGTTGAAGGATATCGGCAGAGCTTGATAGATAAAACAAGGGTAAAAAATACCGCGGAATTAGTAAAATATGCTTTTCAACATGGCTTATTAAAAAAATCATGATAACCATTTCTGTATTTGGTGAGCATGACGTAGCGGGCTATTATTGGAAGTACTACGCCTCCCATTACTTTAATTTGGTATTCTTTTCCTGAAAACGGTTGAAGATAAATACACCAGCTCCAATAAGAATAAAGGGTATACTAAGCAGCTGTCCCATATTGATGAATAAGGAGTCTTCAAAATGCTCTTGATTGATTTTCAAAAACTCATCTAAAAATCTGAACGAAAATAGCAAAACCAACAGCAAGGCGAAATAGTTTCCATTGTTACGTCGAAGATTGTTTTCCTTCCACAAACGATATAACAATACGAATAATAGGAGACAAAATAAGGCTTCATAAAACTGTGCCGGATGCCGGGGGATAGTATCGATATGGGTAAACACAAAGGCCCAAGGTAAGCTACTTGCTGTGCCAATCATTTCAGAGTTCATTAAGTTGCCCAGTCGAATGCAAACACCAGCTAAAGGGACGACCAAAGCAATCCGATCTGCAACCCAGAGAAAAGGAAGTTGCTGTTTTTTTGCAAATAAATAGATAGCGATTAGTATGCCTATACCGCCACCGTGGCTTGCCAGCCCACCTTCCCATATGGCTAATATTTTTAAGGGATTATTGAGGTAATAACCGGGATCGTAAAATAATACATGCCCTAGTCTAGCGCCAATGATAGTACCAAAAATAATATAAATGGTTAGTTGATCTAAAAACTCGGGTGGCCGACCTTCTTTCTTAAATAATGATCCTAATATCTTATAACATAATACAATACCCAATAACCAAAATAGTCCGTACCAGCGAATAGGGTGTTCAATAAGTGGAATAACAAAGATATCACTATCTATAGTCCAGTTTATGTAAGTAAAGATTAGATTATTTACCATATTACGTTTTAGCGTGATGCTTTATGATATAAGTATGTGGTATGGCTATTTCGTTACACGTTTTGATAAAAAACGAAATTCTCTTTATCGATGCAAATATTGAGTCATATATTGCGATTATTAAATAGGAAGTTTTTATTGTTGACCAATTTGTATGTTTGTGGGGAGTAAAAGAAAATTAACTCTATCTGCGATCAATAATTGCACTCGGTATTTTTACTGAGGAAGTATATTAAGATAAGTATCAGTGGGGTTAAATACTTTTGAAAGTATATATTGGTTTTTTTGATAATATTCCGATATTCGACAATAGATAACATGATATGGATAGTAGTGCCTTGCCTATTTTTTATAGCTGTTGATATCTTGTGAAAGCTTATTATAGTTAATGGAGGAGGTAATGGAAAAATATAAAACCTTCATGTAAATTTAAACAGATAGTTATATTCTGATGATACGAAATTTGACAAGATTTACTTTTTGTTTTTTATCTCTCGTGCTAATGGCACAGTTACTCTCTTGTCATCAAAGTGGCCGTCAGACGTCTAGAAATAATGCGCATACTGAAGATAAGGCACTTGATTTAACCTATCAGGACACATTATTAAAATTTCTCGCTCTACAGGATTTTAGGGATCAATCTATTATAGCAAAGAAGACAACGGAGTTTGCACAGGATAGATATTTTAATATTTCTGGCTATAATTGGATTTTTTTGGCGTATAACTACTTGTTGGATGATAAAATTGATTCAATAGAAATTGCGCTGAAAAACCTTGATGGGAAAAAATTGTCTCCGGATTTGCTTGTTCTGAAGGATTACTTTAAAATAAGAGCTAATTTTAGTTTTAATGATGTGACTAATATTGGCATCATGGAACAAATTATCGATGCGAAAGAATATGCATTAGCAAATAAAAGTAGGTTTAGTTTTCTTTTTTTTAATCTATTGGCCAATGCAAATTATCGCCGCGCTGATTATAACCAGGCACTCAAAGATAACGAGTCGTGGTATCATTATCATCCCAACAGATCCGACCCACATGTTGCACAGGCCCATCAGGAGATTAAATTTATACAGTATATTGAATTGCATGATTTTGAGAAATTAAAATTAACATTAGATAGCTGCAGATATTATGCAAATAAAACGGCTGATTCTGCTATTATTATGCGCATGTATAATTTACAGGCGCAGTATTTTTTTAGCATAGGTAATAGTCGAAAAGCAGTAGAGGCATCCCAAAAGTATTTTAATTATTTATCTTCAAGCAAGGCGCTCAATGCCTATGCGTATGCGAATTTGGCAAAAAATTTTTTGAATAATCATCAAGTGGACTCGGCCATCTATTATTTTAATGCGGGATTACAGTTTATCAAAACGCATAAAGGCAAGCAAAATAAATTGTTTTATTATCAAAATCTACAATTAGCACATGCGCTAAAAGGAGATTATGAACGGGCCTATTTTACGTTGGATTCGGCTTTTCAGGATTATAAAAATAGTAAAAAAAATATCGAAAATGAGCGAATAAACGAGATCAATACACGATATGAAACTGAAAAAAAAGATCAGGCTATTCAGCTTTTAAAAACAACAAATGCCTTCAACCATCAGATTATGGTCCAACAGCGTTGGATTTTTGTTATTTTATTTGCGCTGATCTTTAGTATTGCATTCTTCATTTATTATCGGAATAAACAAAAGCTGTTGAAAAATATTAATCAGCGTATAGTTGCCGAAAACAGACAATTAATTTTAGAGCAAAAGACACGACAAAACCAGCTTAATCCCCATTTTATTTATAATGCTATAGCTAATTTGCAAGGTCTGATCAGTAGTGAACAAAAAGCAAAAGCAAATCAATATCTCATCCTGTTGTCCCGTCAAATTCGTGATATACTCGAATTAAATAGGGAGGAGTATATTTCTTTGGATCAAGAAATTAAATCATTAAAGAATTATATACTTTTACAGCAGATGCGCTATCAAGATGTATTTGATTTTGAAATTGAGAGCGGTAATTTGGATGTCGACGATGTCATGATTCCCCCCATGTTGATTCAGCCGTTTGTTGAAAACGCTATTGAACATGCTTTCAAAAATTTAAATTATCGCGGACAGTTACAAATTCTTTTTAATCAGCAAGCAGATCAATTGCATATTGTTATCAGTGATAATGGTTGGGGAATGCGCACAGATAAAAAGGATAATGCGCACAAGACATCTCTTTCACAGGTGATTACCAAAGAGCGTCTTGAACTCTTATTTACTGATCCAAAGCAAAAAGCAAAGATTGAAATAAAACCCAATTATAAAGAGGATAAAAGTGGATATCGTGTAGAAATTTATATCCCACTTGTTTTATATTTTAATTAAATACGTGAAATTATGAAAGTTTATATTCTTGAAGACGAGCATAACATCTATCTGTATATTAAGTCTCTGTTAGATGCGATACCCTATGTTCAGATAGTAGGTTATAGTCCCTCTATTGCCCAGGCAGAACGTGAATTGCTTGAATCTAATCCAGATCTTATTTTAGCCGATATTCAATTGAAAGACGGATCCAGTTTATCCTTCCTTTCAGAACTGAAATTGGACATTAATACCATCTTTATAACAGCATTTAACCAGTATGCCATAGAAGCCCTAAATATAGGTGCCATTGCGTATTTATTAAAGCCATTAGTCCCAGAACAATTTATGGAAGCTATTGAAAAATGTTATAAAAAAAATACGGAATTTAAGTTCAATAGCATGCAATTAAGCATGGCCGAAAGTTATCTGAAATCTCCAAGTAGACCTCGTAAGATAGCGCTTCGTACATTTGAATATACCCAGATCGTGAATATTGATGATATTCTTTATTGTCATGGAGATAAAGGGTATACTACATTTTATATCAAAGACAATAAACCGATGATGGTTTCAAAAGTCCTTAAACATTTTGAAACGATGCTTCCTGAATCTGAATTTATTCGTTGTCATCAATCTTATTTAATCAATGCCAATTATATTAAAAAATATTTCAAGGATGGCCAAATAGAAATGTCTGATGGTAAAATGATTCCTGTTGCGACCAGAAAAAAAGATGTCATCCAACAGTTCTTGAATGATATATAAGAATTGAAATAGTAAAGATTCCGTTTTAGCACTGTGTTTATTTGCTAAAAAATATAGCTTTCGTCTTTAATACTAAAATATTTAGTATTACATTTGTGTGTACTATTAAATAGGAGGGGCTATGATGTTAGATGATAAACAAGCTTTGATTAGCAAACTTAAAAAAGACTTACTGTCGTGGCAGGGAGTAGTTCAAAGTTTGAATGATGAATGCGCTATAGATTTGGGGCCTTTGGAAAAAGCTTTTCCAAATGGAATCTTTCCCAAGGGTGTTATACATGAATTTGTTAGCTTCAGCCGCATGGATAGTGCTGCTTCCTGTGGATTTATTGGTGCTTTGCTTGGAAAACTGATGCAAAATGATGGGATTTGTATTTGGATAGGCTCTATTCAAACGGTATTTCCTGCTGCTATCAAATCATTTGGAGTTGATCCGGCCTCAATTGTTTTTGTCTCCATGAAACGGGAAAGAGATGTTTTATGGGCAATGGAAGAAGCGTTGAAATGCCATGGCATAACAGCCGTATTGGCTGAAATACATCAGCTGGATTTTATTCAGTCAAGGCGCCTTCAACTTGCCGTAGAAAAAAGCCGGGTGACAGGATTTATACTTCAACATAACCCCAAGACCTTGTTGGCGACGAGTTGTGCTGCACGTTGGAAGGTTACTTCTTTACCTAGTCAATCGGATGATGGATTACCTGGTATTGGTTACCCCTGTTGGGAAGTAGAGCTGCTTAAGGTAAGAAATGGTAATCCAGCCAAAGGACAAATTATCTGGTCTCCACAAGGATTTAGAACATTCCTCAAAAAAGATGTGCAGATCACAGATTGGACCTATAATTATCAAAATTTAGGCTAGCCATGAAAAAAAGATTTGCGTCCCTTTGGTTTCGTTACTTAAAAACAGATTGGCTTACTGTCTGTAAGCCACATTTGCAGGATGTTCCTGTTGTTTTGTCTGTCGCTGTGCAAGGAAAATTAATCGTTAGTGCGTGTAACGCATTTGCAGAGCAAGCGGGGATACACGCAGGTATGGCTATAGCAGATGCACGGGCATTTATTCCATCACTTAAAATCATCAAAGAGCAAGCTGGATTGGCTGAAAAATTACTCCATTCCATAGCAGATTGGTGCATAAGGTATACACCATGGGTTTCATTGGATGAGCCCGATGGAATTATGCTCGATATAAGTGGTTGTGCACATCTTTGGGGTGGAGAGGCAACTTACTTAACAAGTATTGTTTCTCAATTTAAACAACATGGTTATACTGTGCGCATGGGCATTGCTGATACCATTGGGGCCGCATGGGCTATCACACATTTTGGTTCTGAAAATACGATTATAAATGAACAGGCGCAGTCAGAGGCACTTTTTCCCTTGCACCCTGCAGCACTACGATTGGAAGAGGTTCAATTGAAAAGGTTGCAATCGCTTGGACTACAGTCAATAGGAAGTTTTGCAAAAATGCCGCGTTCAGTCTTGCGTAGAAGATTTGGTGACAGCCTATTACTTCGACTGGATCAGGCCATGGGGCTGGAAGATGAATTTGTTCTTCCTATAAAAGCTAATTTACCATATGAAGAGCGATTACCTTGTCTCGAACCCATCTGTACAGCACATGGTATTGAACTGGCGCTGGAAGAGTTATTAAACAAGTTGTGTAAACGTTTGTCGGGAGAGGGGAAAGGATTACGTGCAGCTGAATTGAATTGCCACCGCGTGGATGGGAAATTAGAGACAATCAGCATTGAGACTAATCGTGCTACTGCCCAGGTCAAACATATCCTTCAATTATTTGCCATAAAGATTCCACAGATTGAACCGGCATTGGGGATTGAATTATTTACTTTGGAGGTTTCTAAAGTTGAAATCGCAGATCCTATTCAGGAAAATCTTTGGAACAATAGAATTGACCTCAAAAACCCGACAGTTACCGAACTGTTAGATCGCTTGAAAAGTAGGGACGCCAATTGTGAGATTTCACGCTATGTTCCGTCTGCACATTACTGGCCCGAGCGATCCATGAAAATAGCGACTACACTAGATGAGGTTGCAACTGTTGACTGGCAAATGGCAAGACCACGTCCGACACGATTATTGAAGGTTCCGGAACGTATTATTGTTACAGCTCCCATACCCGATTATCCCCCCATCTTGTTCCGTTATAAGGGAGACACCTATACGATCAGAAAAGCAGATGGCCCCGAACGTATTGAGCGCGAATGGTGGATTGATCCAGGCGAACATCGGGATTACTATGCGGTAGAAGATCTGCAAGGCCGGCGTTTTTGGCTGTATCGTTCGGGGCATTATGACGGGCATACGGATCAATGGTTTATACACGGTTTTTTTGCTTAAGCATGGGCTATTGTGAATTACAGATAACAAGTAATTTTAGTTTTCTCGAAGGTGCTTCACACCCTGAGGAACTGATCGAAAGGGCTGCTCAATTGAGGTATCATGCTGTTGCAGTAACCGACCGTAATAGCCTTGCTGGGATCGTTCGTGCGCATATCGAGGCTAAAAAAGTAGGTATACGACTTATTCCTGCCTGTCGTTTAGATTTACAGGATGGCCCAAGTTTATTGGCCTACCCAACAGATAAAGAGGCTTATGGTCGACTCTCAACATTGTTAACCGTTGGAAATTTAAGGACCGAAAAAGGAAAATGCGAGTTATATAAAAACGATGTATTTCAATACGCTGAAGGGATTATATTCATTATTTGTCCACCTGAAAAATTGGTCGTGGGGTTTGAGCTTGAACATTCATTTATTGAGTTTGTTCAGGAATGTCAACAGCATCTCCAGGGCTATCTTAATCTAGGAATAAAAAAACTCTATCGTGGGGATGATGCTAAATTATTGTTTCGGATAAATCAGCTGGGCGAACAATTGGATCTCCCGAGGGTGGTACTTGGTGATGTATATTATCATGTCCCTGAAAGGCGTGAATTGCAGGATATTTTAACCTGCATTCGTGAAAAATGTACGATACATACGGCTGGATTTCATTTACATCCTAATGCGGAGCGTTATCTCAAATCAATACCTGAAGTTGAACGCTTGTTTAGGCTGTATCCTGAGGCCGTAGCACAGAGTGTAAAAATAGCCAATGCTTGTCGTTTTGCCCTAGATGATTTGAAGTACATCTATCCAGATGAATTATCATCCCATGGTCGAACGACGCAGGAGGAATTAACTTATTTAACCTGGGAAGGGGCAAAAAAACGATTTGACGGAGCTATTCCAGCAACAGTTCGTGAAACGATTCAAATGGAACTTGATTTTATCGAACGCAAAAATTATGCTTCTTATTTTTTAACTGTATACGATTATGTCCGGTTTGCAAAGGAAAAAGGAATTTTATGCCAGGGACGTGGATCGGCAGCAAATTCTACGGTCTGTTACTGTTTGGGCATTACTTCTGTTGACCCATCAAAATACAGGCTTTTATTTGCACGATTTATGTCCGATGCACGCGATGAACCGCCGGACATAGACGTCGACTTTGAACATGAGCGTCGAGAAGAAGTGATCCAGTATATTTATGAGAAATATGGTCGAAATCGTGCTGCTATCGTAGCAACTGTCACACAGGTACGCTCCAAAGGCGCAATACGTGATGTTGGCAAGGCGATGGGGCTTTCCATGGATGCTGTAGGGCGTTTAGCAGGGGTAGTGAGTAGCCATTGGGACGATGATATCAATTTGGAACGTTTGGTTGAACAGGGCTTTAATCCCGAAGATCAACATTTGCGAAAAATTCTCGAATTGACGCACCAATATATTGGCTTTCCACGTCAATTGGGGCAGCATACGGGCGGCTTTGTTATTACGCAAGGTAATTTGCATGAGCTTTGTCCCTTAATAAATGCCCGCATGGATAATCGGACAAATCTCGAATGGAATAAAGATGATCTTGAGGCACTGGGTTTTCTAAAGGTTGATGTACTTGCTTTGGGGATGTTGACCTGTATACGCAAAGCTTTTGACCTCGCTAAAAAGCATTATGGAAAAGAGCTTACCCTGGCTGATATTGGGGCAAAAGACGATCCAAAGGTTTACGATATGATCTGTCATGCGGATACCTTAGGTGTATTCCAGATCGAAAGCCGGGCCCAGATGTCGATGTTGCCGCGATTAAAACCGCGCGAATTTTATGATCTGGTTATTGAGGTGGCTATCGTACGGCCTGGACCAATACAAGGCGATATGGTGCATCCTTATTTGCGTCGGCGAAATAAAGAGGAAGCTGTCGATTATCCAAGCACAGAGATCCAAACCATTCTTGAAAAAACCTTGGGCGTCCCCCTTTTTCAGGAGCAGGCCATGGAAATTGCCATTGTTGCTGCGGGATTTACACCTGCAGAGGCCGACGAATTGCGCCGAAGCATGGCTACATTCAAAGCCAAAGGGCAGGTGTCGACTTTTCACAAAAAGATGGTCGATGGTATGGTAAAGAAAAACTATACGGAAGAATTTGCAAATCGAGTTTTTAAGCAATTGGAAGGTTTTGGCAGTTACGGTTTTCCAGAGAGTCACGCAGCGTCTTTTGCATTACTGGTGTATGTGTCCTCATGGCTTAAGTATTACTATCCGGATATTTTTGCGGCATCCTTACTCAATAGTCAGCCCATGGGTTTTTATCAGCCCGCTCAAATTGTTATTGATGCACAGAAACACGGGGTAAAAGTACGTCCTATTGATATCAATCATTCCTTGTGGGACAATACCTTAGAAGGAGAAATTGGAAAACCACATGACCTTCGATTAGGCTTACGTCAGATCAAAGGATTTTCAATGGAAGAGGCTGCTGTGCTGACACAAGGTCGGCAGTCTGCTTATGCATCCATTACTGGTATGATGGATGTTGGACTATCTCTTACTGCGTTGGAGAAGTTAGCTGATGCAGATGCCTTTACATCATTAGGTATTGACCGTCGGCAAGCACTTTGGGAAATTACAGCATTGGCGGATCGTCCGATTGCATTATTTGAAGGTCAACCCTCTGAAAGTATAGTAGAAGGACAGATCGAACTGCCATTGCTCACGAAAAGCCAACATGTAGTGGCCGACTATGCAAGAACCTCGCTATCCATTAAAGCACATCCCGTGAGTTTCTTGCGCGGTAAGCTTGATCTACTCCATGTCGTGCCCACAGCAAAATTAGGTCTGATCAAAAATAATATACTCGTGAAAATATGCGGATTGATTACGGTTAGACAACGACCAGGAACCTCTAAAGGTGTTTTATTTATCACCATTGAAGATGATACCGGTTTTGCAAATATTGTCGTTTGGAGTACTGTATTTGAAAAATATCGAAAAGAAATTCTTCGCGCAAAACTCCTGATGGTCGCGGGTAAAATTCAAGTTGAAGGAGAGGTTATTCATGTAATAGCAGAACGATGCTTTGATATGTCAGGTTTGTTAAAAGATCTGACAACCGATGGCGACAATGCTGCAGGTATTTTTCATAAGGGAAGAAATTTTCATTGATCTTTCATTTATTAATCTGATTTTTGATCTAAAATGATTCAGTGCTAATCGATAGCGAAGCAATCCATAGAAATTAAACGGTATGACTAAAAATATTCTCGTAAATACAATCGAAATTGATAAAGCAACTATTCGTGAATTAATTAAACAGGGCGATGTCAATGCCGCAATTGATCTGGTTGCCACAGCGGCAAATGTAAAGTATAAAGCTGCCCGGGATATAGTGCAAATGTTTCAAGAAGATCATATTGATCTTTTTGATGGTAAAGACTTATTTTTAGGCGATTATGACCGGATTGAACATCGTGACGATGCTGACAGAGCAGATCACAAAAGATCTACATTTTTGGAAGTGGAAACAAATGAGCATAGCCGGACCAGTATTTGGAAGGCACTTTTTATTTTTTCTGTCCTTGCACTATTTGCTTTTGTTATCTTAAATTACGTTGTTGGTTTTAATCAAATAGGACATCATATTTCAGAACTTACGCAGTTATTCGATAAAAATGAAAGCTCAGCTGCTGCAGATGCTGACACATCCAAACAAAATATCGCCTTAAGTGTTGGAGCCACCCAGGTGGACGATGTTGAAGACCTCCATCCCGTTGATACAAATCTCTTACCAATGGATGTGAGGCAGGCCGAAATAGCACGAATATATCAGGCTCAGTTCGACCGATTGAACCCCGCAAAACATTCGCCAACGGATGAAGATGCACAGCTTGCTTTAATTCACCTTACCAAAGGACGGTTGACGGACCTTATTATTCAACAAAAATTAAGTGTAAAAATAGGGAAGTGTTATAAAAACCTGGCCATGAAAGATAAGGGAACTTGCGTGAGTTGCATGATACTACTTTATAATAGAGCGCAGAAAAAATGGCAAGAAGCACCCGATGGGGAAAATTTCCTGCGTAATGCTTATGACTTTTACTTGTCCCCTGATTCAGATTTGTGGGAAGCTGGTCCCTTGAGTATGCGCATACCCTATGATTATGCTTTAGTACACAAATATAAGGCAGCAAATTAGCGGCCTTAACCCTTATATAAAATAGGATAAATCAGCTAAACCCTATACAAATTACCTGCTATTTTACCTTTTGTGAAGGTAAATAAGCTATAAAACCTAGGACAAATAAGAGCAATATGACCGATAGTGCGATCGAGTAGCCATAAGCTGATGAAATATGCTGCCAAATGAAAAATTTATTTTCTTTTTGATGTAGAAATACACCGACGATAAATGTTATTCCCAGGCATATTGATAATTGTTGTATCGTAAGATAGATGGCAGATCCGACGGAAATTAATTTTTCATTGAGGTCTTTTAAGGCAAGAGTCATTAATGCAGGTAGTACACTACCGCAACCAATGCCGTAAAAAAAGAACAGGGTATGTACTTGGTAGCTATTTAAAAGCATCGTATTAAAAATGAAAAGATGTGCAATCAATCCCAAAATCATGATGCCTAATCCATAAAGCACCACAATTTTTCCATGACGCTGTATCAACTTGCTGACCATAATGCTTGCCAATACATAACCTATACCTTGATAAACAAAGGCAATTCCGGTCATTGTTGCTGTATAATTCTTTTGATTTTGAAGGTAATTGGAATTTATGATAAAATAAGCGTCCTGTACCATATAGTAGGCTAATGCGGCCAGCAGACCCAAATTGAAAACCCGATTATTGAATAAGGCGAAATTGAGTACGCTAGGATAGCCCATCTTTTCTAATTTACGCTGTTTTTTTAGAAATAGCAGGACAAAAACAAGCGTTGTTCCCAGGACCAGCAGTGACCATATTGGCCATTTCAAGTCAGGCCCCATGATTAATGGAAAAATTATTCCCATTAAAAGCGTAAATAATGTTACCATTGGTTTAAAAGAAACAGCGGATTTAACGTAGACTTGATCGTTAGCTGTATAACGATAGACAGCAAAGCAGGCGACCACCCCAATGGGAACATTAATTAAAAAGATAAGACGCCAGCTTTCATTTATCCAGGTCTGGTCGGGAAGTATTCCTCCCAATAATTGACCGATGACAGAAGCGATGCCTGCTATACTCCCATAAATACCCAATGCCATTGATCTCTTCTCGGGATTTTCAAAACGTAAGGTGATCAATGCGATACCCTGTGGAACCATCAATCCAGAACTAATCCCTTGGATCAATCTTCCGGCCAATAAAATGTAAAGATTATCGGCTAAGCCACATAAAAGAGAGGCTACTGTAAAACCAGCCATGCCAATTAAATATAATTTCTTCTTTCCATAATGATTTCCGGCATTCCCTGCATTGATTAGAAGACTTGTGTAACCAATGATATATAGTATTATGATCCATTGCGTATCACTATTGCGTAGATGTAGCGCATGTTGAACCGTGGGAAGAGAAACATTAATGATAAAAAGATCGATGACGAAAAGAAATATACCCGTTGAAAGGAGGAAAATATGAAGTAGATCCTTAATTTGAAAGCGCATATAGAAAGTTTTTAATAATTTTACGATTAAAAATAGTTTGGATATTTTTTGCAATCAAGTAGTTATAAATGATGTACTTGGTATGTTTTTATGAACTAATGGTCAGTATGAGGAGATTATGAAGGAAAAAAAAAGTGAAAATTTTGGAGCCTGTTGTGATGTCAACGGAATTTTTAAGATAATTGGCGGAAAATGGAAAGTTTTGCTCATTAAGGCTGTTGCCAAACAATGCCCCAAAAGATTTGGAGAACTACGGCGGGAAATGGAAGATCTGGCGCAAACGACCTTGACCGTTCAACTCCGTGAGCTCGAACGTGATGGTATTTTATGTAGACAGATTTATGCTGAATCTCCACCACGTGTGGAGTATAAACTTAGCGAATTAGGTAAAACTTTACTGCCGGTCATTGAAAGACTTGATGAGTGGTGGTCTGATTACAAACGCGAAAGGGGATAGGCATTTAGTTTATATTCCCTTTCGCTACTCATTTTTGCTGACGCCTAATGAGACAATTGTACCGATGATACAACAGTTTGCATCCATTCTGTTTCTTTAAAAGGTGCATTTAGCCACAACA
This sequence comes from Sphingobacterium multivorum, assembly GCF_039511225.1. Taxonomy (NCBI): domain Bacteria; kingdom Pseudomonadati; phylum Bacteroidota; class Sphingobacteriia; order Sphingobacteriales; family Sphingobacteriaceae; genus Sphingobacterium; species Sphingobacterium multivorum. The sequence continues at coordinate 3,140,136 of NZ_CP154261.1, read as the reverse complement.
TTGCTAATAGCGGTACCTCAAAATAAATTTGATGGGAAGTCTTGTTAAAGCATGACCTCGGCGTCAGTGATTCCTTTGGTTGATAGGTCTGAGATGCTCCTTAGTGTTCTTTGCGAAATTTCGGTTAATGCTTCTGTGGTGAAAAAAGCTTGGTGTGCCGTCACTAAGACATTCGGATAACTCATCAATAATTGTATTGTTTCATCTTCAATAATTGTTGTCGATAAGTCTTTAAAAAACAACTTTTCCTCCTGTTCATAGACATCAATACCCAGTAAACCAATTTTTCGTTCTTTGAGTGCTTTAATGACATCTTGGGTGTTGATCAGATTGCCTCTGCTTGTATTAATAATAGTAACGCCATCTTTCATTTTCCCCAATGACTCGCTATTGATGAGGTAGTGGTTCTCGGAGGTTAGGGGACAATGAAGTGAAATGATATCTGATTCTTTGAAGAGCTCATCCAATGATTTGTAATTGACACCCTGTGTTGTAAGCTGCTGATCGGGATATAAGTCATAGGCAATTATTTCTGCCCCAAATCCCAATGCAATTTTGATAAAGGCCTTTCCAATTTTCCCCGTTCCAATAACGCCAATTTTTTTCTGATGAAGATTAAATCCTAAAAGGCCATTCAGTGCAAAATTTTGCTCCCTTACGCGGTTATAGGCTTTATGGGTTTTACGATTCAATGTCAATAACATTGCCATTGTATGCTCTGCAACTGCTTCTGGGGAATAAGCCGGGACCCGACATACCTGAATGCCAAACTCCTTTGCCGCCTCCAGGTCAACATTGTTAAAACCAGCACAGCGTAATGCAATCAGTTCGACACCTTTTTGAGCAAGTACTTCAATCACTTGTCGGTTTAGTTTATCATTGACAAATGCGCAGACCACTTTCTCATCTTCAATAGCATTGACAATATGTGGACCTAAATGCGTTTCAAAAAAATTAAACTGAAATCCGTAAGCGCTGTTTTCCTGTTCAAAGAATAATTTGTCGTAGGGTTTAGTCGAAAAGAAGGCAATTTTCATAAAATTGTTTGTTACGTAATAGAATACCATAAATATACAGTATAAATAGCTTATTTGGAACTTCCGTTGTAGGATGTTTCCCAATAGTTATCACATCATTTAACAAAAAATAAGCTAAATTAGACGCATTACATCGATCGTTATACAAATTTTAAGACTATTAAATTGTCCCGATATGCAGTGGTCAAATCAACTCACAAAATCAATAGGTATTGAATATCCGATTATCCAAGCTCCAATGTTTGGTGTTACGACACCAGAAATGGTCATTGCAGCCTCGCGTGCTGGAGCGCTCGGTTCGTTATCTTTGGGTGATCTGCCGCCAGAACGTTGCAGCGAACTTATTCGTTTGACTGCCGAAAATCTAAAGCGGCCTTTCGCGGTCAATATTTTTGTCAATAATATTCCCAAGGTTTCAGTCGATTTAAGGAAACAGTATAGTGAAACAAAAACTTTCGTGGAGCAATTAGCCGCGCAGCACGACTTGAAAGTAACCTTACCCGAGCTTGATAGTATCCATTTGACCGATTACAGGGAACAGATTGACGTAATCATCACCCATCGGTGTAAAGTTGTGAGTTTTACGTTTGGAAATTTGGATACAGAAAGTATAAAACGATTGAAAGACAATGATGTTACTCTTATTGGTACATGCACCTCGGTGGCAGAAGCAATCGCTTTGGAAGAATCTGGCATTGACATCATCTGTGTACAGGGACTAGAAGCAGGAGGACATCGCGGAAGTTTTGACGAGACTCCAATACCGGCGATTGGCGGACTTTCACTTCTACCGCAGGTAAAAGAGCATGTCTATGTTCCCCTTATTTATGCCGGTGGTTTATACAATGCTAGTACGTTGCATGCTGCAAAGCTCTTAGGTGCCAGTGGCTTCCAGGTGGGTAGTTTATTACTCAAATCTAAGGAGAGCGCGCTCCTGGACTTTGAAAAAGCGCGTCTTTCAAGCGTTAAGGAATCAGAGATCGTATTAACGAGGAGCTTTTCAGGGCGCTACGCCAGAGGTATAAAAAATAAATTCATTGAAGCTTTAGACGCCGCTCAAAAGATTTTGCCCTATCCTTATCAAAATAAACTCACAGGCGAATTAAGAAGAGTAGCAAGGATAAATAGAAATGCTGATTTTGTCAACATTTGGACCGGACAATCGATGCATTCTTACAGTGAACTTTCTACTGCAGATATTATACGTTCCTTGATCAAAGAAGTTGAAATTTTACATACTAGTTTAGTTGTTTAACAATAAACACGAAATAAGCTATGTCAATACATTGTCATTTTAAGGGATAACAATCTTTAAAACCTGCGTTTAAATTATTTAAATAGACCTGTAGTTGTTAATCTACAAGACATTTTCTTTTTTTTTCGAAACTTTGTCTCACTGTGAAAAACTAAAAATCTACCGCTATGGAGAACGAAAAAAAGAGAATTCTTGTTATCGAAGATAATGAAATTCTATTGAGCACAATGCAGTTTGTTCTTGTAAGAGAGGGGTATGACCTCTTACTGGCAAAGTCCGGTAAAGAAGCCCTTTCGCTGGTTTCGGATGAAACCATTGATTTGGTCATAACAGACCTGGCATTACCCTTTGCTAATGGCTACGAAATAATCGATCGCATTCGGAAAAGCAGTACGAATAATCAGGTGCCCGTTATTATTATTTCAGGCTATCGAGATGACAACAGCATTGTTGAAGGTTTCGAAGTAGGAGCCAACGATTATATCAAAAAACCTATTTCGCCGTCTGAACTGATATCCCGTGTACGATTAAGAATAGGTCATGCTTAGTAAAATAGAACATACGATTCATAGCATCCGATCCTTTTTTGAGGGTGAGGGTTGGCCTATTTTGGTTACGATAGCGCTTGTGTTGAGCTTTCTATTTTGGGTAAGCTGTCTTGTCGGTATTGCTATCTTTTATTATCGCGACTATCGGTACCGCCTATATCATGCTAAAATATATCCTGTATTGCGAGATTTTATCTATGAACACATTTTGATTGATAATAGGAATAGCCATTATCCGGTGGATAAACTAGCGTTGGATCTTCATAAGCCGATCATTCAGAAAGTGGTCCGTCAAATATTGCATGAATATATTTTTACTATCGGTGGAGAGAAAGGAAAAAATATGCGGAGTTTATTTAATGAATTGGGCTTCGATAGAGAAGCGCAATACGAAATAAGACACGAGAGCCACCATGTGGCAGCCACAGTAAGATCTTTGGCCGATTTAGCATTGATGAAGGTCGAGATCCAGGATGCGGTTTTGACGCAGCTGATGAGTAGCCCACGCATTGAAATTCGGGTAGCGGCCTTTAAATATCTTTTGCAGGTGCGGGGTGAAATATCCTTCGATCAGGTTTTTTCTGGTATTGCAGGAATTACTGACCTGGATGCACTTGATATCTATCAAACAATTGTCTCAACCGACTATGTGGGATCTTACGTGTTCTCTCAATGGCTGGACGGCGCTCAATCTTTTTCAATCAATAGCCTTATGATGGACCTCATGGTCTATTACCAGCAATTAGATGAAGAAAAATTATGGCAGCTCATCGTTTCAGCTCAGGATGCTAAAACGCTACACAAAGCGATCAACTCATTGGGCAAACTCCTGGCGAGAGATAGCGAAAGTCGGTTAGTGGATTTTTACACCATCGAGCAGCCCTTAAATGTCAAGATAGAGATTGTAAAAGCATTGGGGCGTCTTGGTCAAGGAAAATCGATCGAACTTTTAGAGAACATCTTCAACGATAAAAGTACAGTATTGGCACTACGAAAACACGCTTATCGTTCCCTGCTCGCGCAAAAGCCTTACAGTGCATCAAGTTTACGTAAAATTGAAACTGCTGAAAATTTGGACGATTATAAGCTTATACGTTATGTTAGTCACCCTATGGTTCACTATATATAGATTGCTAGGTATTGTTTCCATAACACAAAAGTATTGCATATGAAACATTTTATATTTTCAATAGAATTTGTTTTCGGATTTTATTGTCTCTTGCTGTTGATTGTATACGTCATGTTGTTTCGGATGTCATCCATATCGATCCGGAAGAATCTTCGGAAGAGAAATTCCCGACGTGTGCAGACATTAATGGAGTCTGAAATTGCTCCCGGGGTAAGTATTGTCGCACCAGCATATAATGAATCGGTTACAATCGTGAACAATGTACGTTCGCTGATGACACTGTTTTACTCCAGATACGAGGTCGTTATTGTGAATGATGGCAGTAAAGATGATACATTGGAGAAGCTCATTAAAGAGTTTGATCTGGTCCAGGTAGACTTTTTGGTTGACTATTTGGTGCCATGTAAGGAGATTAAAGCAATCTACAAATCCAGGGACATCTCTCATAAACGACTAACGATCGTTGATAAAATAAACGGGGGCAGTAAGGCCGATGCGGTAAATGCTGGAATTAATGTAGCTTCCTTTCCTTATATTTTAAATACCGATGTGGATTGTGTGCTCGCCAATGACACCCTGGTTCAATTAATCGAAGCTGTACTGGATTCGAAGGAACGTGTAATCGCTGTGGGCGCAACACTACGGATGTCAAACTCCAGTTATGTGGATTCCGGTATGTTGGTGGAAGCTGCATTACCCAAACCCATATTGGCCCGTTTTCAGGAAATGGAATACATTCGATCATACCTGTTGGGTAAAATGGGCTGGAATTACCTTAACTGTATTCCCAATGTTTCTGGGGGATTGGGATTGTTTGATAAAGAGATTCTCATTGCTGCGGGCGGATATGATTCTAATTCCTTGGGCGAGGATATGGAGATGGTAACCAGAATGTGTATGACCATGTGTGACAATAACCAAAAATACGAGGTCAAGTATATTCCGCAGACGCTCTGTTGGACTGAGGGGCCTGACAGCCTCAAGATGTTAACGCGTCAACGTGTACGCTGGGCGCGGGGTTTGATGCAAATTATGCGCACACATCGTAAGGCCTTTTTTAATCCAAAGTACAAAAGGTTTGGACTCATCGTTTTTCCATACAATGCCATTTTCGAATTTTTTGCCCCTATTATGGAGATTTTAGGTATTTTCTTTTATATCTACCTCATCCTAACACATGGCATTAATTGGCCAATGGCTATTCTTTTATTGATCTTCGTCTATATGTTTTCGGTCTTTCTGACAAGTTTTTCCATTTTACTGGACAATTATGTCTATAAATATTACAAACGGCGAAAAGATATTATAAGGTTATGCCTCACCGCATTTATAGAACCATTTGTATATCATCCCATTATCGTTTATAGCTCGATTAAGGGCTATGTCCAAGAACTTTTTGGGAAAAAGCATGCCTGGGGGGAAATGACGCGAAAAGGCACCTTAACTCCTTTGCCCTCTGATCACATTAAAAAGTAGAAAAATGAAAAAATTAATCCTATCTGCGCTAATTTTTTGTTTGCTATTTTTGTCGCAAGTTGTACATGCGCAGGTTAACTGGCAAAATAAAACATACGACGTTGACAGCTTGGTTCCAAAAGCCGCTGGCTACCTGCGAGCAGGAAGAGTGGGGGAATCCATTGCATTGAGCCAAACCGTATTATCAAAATATCCTAAATACACGGATTTTAGGTATATCTTGGGATTGAGCTATCAGAAGATGGGGCGAGCCGACTGGGCGATTCCCTATTTTGAAGCAGTGGTTTCGAGCGAGCCCAGCTACAGAGATGCGTATCTTTCATTAGCTGCACTATATGAGTCTTCTAATCAGCCTGAAAAAGCAACGATTACCTGGCAATCCGCACGTAAACGGTTTCCGATGGACGCTGAAATCATCAGGTTGTATAGCGAATTTGAACATCGGAAGTTAACACGTGACCGTGATGCGTGCATCGATATCTGGTATAAAAGGGGACGGAATTTCGTCGAAAAGGGAGATGTATTTCAAGCATTGGCTTATTCGGACAGTATACAACACGCTGATCCTGCAGACAATCGTTTCTTATACCTGCGATCAAGTGCTTTTATGACGAATAGAGAATATGGGAAAGCGAAGACTGATTTCGAAACTTTATGGAGCAGAGGTGACAGTTCGATTTTTGTTACCGAACAATTAGCAAACATTGCCGCACTAAACAAAGACTATTCAACGGCATTGGGTTATATGAATCAGCTGGTAACGAAGATGCCAGAAAATTTACAATATCAGCATTTGACCAAAGTTTACCGCGAGAATATGCCTTATAAGTTTTATATTGGAGCAAATCATATGCAAAGTTCGCAAGATCGGCCAAATGGACATTTCTTTATTTCAGGTCTGGAATATGGCCAAAGATTAGGGGAGAAAAATACGCTTATCGGACAGTTTAATTACGGGAATAGACGTGGTGAGAAAGGTTATCAGGTCGGTTTGGATGCTTGGCTTAACTACAGTAAAAATATATATGCCTATCATCAGATAGCTTGGGCTGATGGTAGTGTTTTTCCAACATGGCGCGCATCTTATAGCCTATATCGGGAAGCGGGATTGTGGCTCTTCGATTTCGGAGGAAGGTATGTTCGTGCAAATGACAATACAAATAATTACGGGCTTGTCGCTTCTGCAGGCCGATATTTTGGGCCAACTTTTGTCTATTTAAGGGGATTTTTGTTACGTGATGAACAGCGATGGAACCAAGCCTACTCCCTCGCGATCCGACATTATTATAACAGTGAAAAACGGGATTCCTATGTCACACTAATCGGTAATGTAGGGACTTCGCCAGATGATCCATCGCGTTATCAATTCCTAAACAACCGTTTCAATTTTTTATCCCGATCAATTAATGCAGGCTGGCAACATCGCATAGATGCTTGGGGTTTTACGCTCATGGGCGGATGGAGCTATTACAAAGTTGCTGAAAATAGATTTATGAACCAGTATGATCTAAATCTATCATTAAGGAGATATTTTTAATATGATGTGGAAGTTTATGTTAGGTCTATTGTCTTTGGTAACGATAGTTCAGGGTAAGGAAAGATTGGTATTGGTGGAGAACGGGAAAACGGATTATGTCATTCAGGCGGATGCAAATGATCCTGTTGTGCAAAAAGCTGCTACGGTGATAAGCACTTTTACAAAAGAAAGCACAGGTGTAGATTTTGCAATACAATCTAAAGTTGATGGTACACATGCCATTATTTTGGAAAGAAGCCCAATAACGAATGCTTCTCCTGAAGACAGTTATTCGATTGAAGCTGTCGGAAAAAATATTTACATCAAGGGAAGTGGTAAAGGCGTATTATTTGCGGCGTACCGTTATGTCAGGGATGTTATTGGTGGGCGAAAGTGGTATACAGGTAAAGAAAATACCGATGTTCCAAAGTGTACTGCGTTATATGTGGATGCCGATTTAAAAATCTTTTCAAAGCCTAATTTTCAGTTTAGAGAAGTTTATTTCCCTGTGGAATTGGATCAGGAGTACATGGACTGGTATGGCCTACATAATTTGGAAGATAGATGGGGTGACTGGGGCCATACCTTCAGTAAAATATTGCCACCATCGATTTACTTTAAAGATCATCCGGAATATTACGCGCTGTATGATGGGAAGCGTCAACCGATTCAGCTCTGTCTTTCCAATGAAGAAGTTTTTAATCATACAGTCGCTTACTTTAAGAAAAGGATGCTTGAAAATCCAACGGCTATCTATTGGTCCATAGCAGCCAATGACGACATTGGAAGCTGTACTTGCGATCTTTGCCAAGCCATTGATAAGCGCGAAGGAGGAGCACAGGGCTCCTTGATTCACTTTGTGAATAGGGTGGCGGGAAAATTTCCAGACAAGAAATTTACGACACTGGCGTATCTCGAATCGGCTAATGCTCCAGCGCATCTTCGCGTCGCAGATAATGTTTCGGTTATATTAAGTAATATCGATGCTTTTCGGAAAAATGATATCAGTAGTGAATATTCTGCAGCAACTTTCCGTAGACAATTGGGCGCTTGGAAATCGAAAGCGAAGCATGTGTTTGTATGGGATTATTTGACTCAGTTTACCAATTATCTTGCCCCATTCCCCATTCAAGGAACGATGCAGAAAAGCATGCAGTATTTGAAAGGACAAGGGGTAGAAGGGGTATTCTTACAAGGTGGCGGAGCGACCTATAGTGATATGGCGGAGTTAAATGCTTATATTTTGGCTAACCTTGCCTGGGATACAGATGGTCGTTCAGAAGAGCAATTGACAGATGAATTTATTGAGGGATATTATGGTAAGGCAGCGCCATTTATTAAAAAATATCTCGATCTGCGAAGAAATCACTTGCCTGGAGCTTCCTCCGCTTTGTCGATTTATGGAAATCCAATTGATAATAGAAAGGATTTTTTGAGTCCCGAAGTTATGGATCAATACAGTACATTGTTAGAAAAAGCTGAAATTGCAAGTGAAGGAAATCCTTTATTAGAATCGCGTATTAGACGTGTCGGTTTAGGCTTGGATTACACCTACTTGCAACAAGCACGGTTCTATGGTCCTCATCAGCATGGTATCTTTGAGCAAGACGGCGAACATTGGGTTGTGAGGCCTAATGTAAGCCGTAAAGTGACTCAATTTATTAAAGACGCCAAAAGGCTAGGGGTAATAGAACTTGCCGAAGGGGGGGCGTCACCTGATGCTTATGCAAAAGAATGGAGCGAAATATTCAATGCTGGAGTCAGAACGAACAAAGCTTCACAAGCAAGTATAAAACTGAAAAATCCATTCGATCCTTCCTTCCCTGCCAATGGTCTGGAAACCCTCTCCGATAGTGTCCCAGGATACATGGATTATAGCTACAACTGGTTGCTATGGAATGGGGAGCCGATGGATATTACGTTTGATTTTGAACAGGAAAAACACATCGATACGATAGAGCTTAATTTTCTAAAGGATGCCCGACATTGGATATTTTCACCAAAGGAAGTCCGCATTTCGGTATCCCAAAATGGAGAAGATTTTCAAGATGTGCTGCTGAGGAAACTTGAATCCCAGGAGGAAGATTTTACAGTGGAGAAGGTTCGCTATCGAGCTTTGATAAACGACCGTGTTAAGGTCATCCGAGTCTATGCTGAACCCTTAGCAAAATTACCTGAATGGAGGTATCATCCGAAACGGAACGCGCTTATAGCCTGTGATGAAATATGGATAAACTGATGTTGAAGATGTATCTATAGAAGTGATTTTAATGGTGTGTGGATATTGTTCTACAATAAATTTTTTAGTGCTTTAATTTAATACGGAAAATGATTAAATTAGAGTTAACTAAGTTATAAACAGATTCATATGGAAATTAAAACATCTTCAAAATTTGTTGCCGAACTAATTGGAACATTTGGTTTGGTACTTTTTGGTTGTGGAGCTGCCGCTATTGCAGGGGCCAATACCACAGCTGGACTTTCTGGCCTTGGGCTGTTGGGTATTGCAGTCGCCTTCGGCCTTTCGGTCGTGGTTTTTGCTTATGCGATCGGAGGAATCTCAGGTTGTCATATCAATCCTGCCGTTACGGTTGGTGTATTATTGGCGGGTAAAATGTCTGCCAAGGATGCAATTGTGTATATCATTGCTCAATTTATTGGCGCACTTTTGGGAGCATTTGTTCTTCAGCAGATTTTGAGTGGACAGCTGGCCGGCTTTACTGCAGGTGAATGGGCCTATGGCTCCAACGGATGGGGAAAGGGTTATCAAAACGAGTATGGTACTGCTTCTGCCTTTCTGATTGAAGCAGTGTTAACGTTTCTTTTTCTATTTGTGATATTAGCGACAACCTCTAAAGTAGGTAACAGTACAATGGCTGGACTTGCAATCGGTTTTACACTGCTATTAATCCACCTCGTTGCTATCCCTGTAACGGGTACATCCGTTAACCCAGCACGTTCATTTGGTCCTGCCATTTTAGCGGGGGGGCAAGCTTTGTCTCAGCTATGGTTATTTATCGTTGCGCCGCTCGTGGGTGCTGCAGTTGCAGCAGTTGTTTGGAAAGCGTTGGAACCTAAAGACTAATTTTTTTCATTTTATCGGATGCGTCCAATGGGTACAACATACCTATTGGACGCTTTCATTTAGGAGTGATTGATAAGCCTAGAGGCAGGATCACTAAGATTTCAATATGGCCTCCATAAAACTTGCAACCTGTTCCTCGTCGGTGGCCCAGGAGGTAATCAGGCGAATAGCAGCATAATCATTATCTATTTCCTTCCAAATATAAAACTGGTATTTCTGACTCAATGTCTCTATGACAGATTTGGGTAAAATCGGGAAAATTTGATTAGTGGTTGAGTCTGTCAAAAATGAATGGCCTTTTTCTTTGATCACCTGAGCGATCCGCATAGCGTAGGAATTTGCTTTTTGCGCTAGTTCAAAATATAAATCATCTTTAAAGAGCTCGAGAAACTGAATGGATAAAACCCGGCCCTTGGCAAGCAAAGCGCCCTTCTGCTTGATTGCATAGTCAAAATCCAGTGCCAATTCGGGTTTATTAAACACTACGGCTTCACCTAAAAGCGCACCGTTTTTCGTCCCACCAATATAGAATACGTCAGCATAATTTCCAATGTCTTTCAGTGTTAGATCATTGTTTTCAGCCATCAAAGCATGCCCCAACCGAGCTCCATCCAGATAAAGTAAAAGATGATGTTCTTGACAACATACATAAAGTGCTTCCAATTCTGTCAGCGTATAGATCGTGCCAATTTCAGTCGAATTGGAAATATACACTATTCTTGGCTTTACGACATGTGGCGCCAGTGCATGTTCCTTTAACGTTTTTGTAATATCATTCGGCGTTAGTTTTCCATCAAGTGTTTCGACAGTAATGACTTTGTGTCCAGTTGCTTCGATAGCGCCAGTTTCATTGGCCGATATGTGCCCAGTTTTTGCGCTAATTACGGCTTCATGGATACGTAAGAGAAAGGATAGCACAAGTAGATTTGTCTGTGTTCCGCCAGATAAAAAGTAAACAACAGCTTGCTCGTTCGCTATCTTTTTCTTCAAAATGCTTTTTGCTGCTTTAGCATATTCATCTTCGCCATAGCCGGCTTGTTGTATCAGATTTGTTTCGATAAGTTTATCTAAAATGCGGGGGTGCGCCCCTTCGGAATAATCGTTTTTAAAATTATACATAATGCTGTTTTTTACTTCAGATGCTCTTTACTAAGTACGTCAAACGCATTACCAGGATGATAAATGAATCTTGACCGAGTCAAATGTATAAATACAATATCGTTTTTTAACAATCTGAGCAGGAAAAAAATGGGATAAAAGCTATGAATATAACATTCTGAGCGTATAAGAAAAGAATATGTTGTTTTGCACTGTAAATGTTTTTTCAAAACTTATGATTAAATTTGGGAGAGGAGGTAGAAATAAATATTTATCCTTATCAAATTATGAAAAGAGTCGTATTTGTTGCGAGTATTTCGCTGGCATTTGGAATGGGGTACGCCTTTAATACCATGAGCCATTTGAACCGACCTGTCGAGTTAAAAAGAGTAACTGGTATAGGCGGAATTTTCTTCAAGTGCAAAGATCCTAAAAAATTAAGAGCCTGGTATGCCGATCATCTGGGACTGGCAACAAATTCTTACGGCGCTGTGTTTGAGTGGTATCAGGGTGCTGATAGTACGAAAAAAGGATTTACGCAATGGAGCCCTTTTAAAGAGAGTACAAGCTATTTTGGCCCCTCGGAAAAAGACTTTATGATCAATTATCGGGTTGCCGATATTGAACTCCTAATCGATCAATTGAAGAAGGAGGGAGTTACGGTACTTGACAAGATCGAGTCCTTTGACTATGGCAAATTTGTTCATATCATGGATATTGAAGGAAATAAAATAGAGCTTTGGCAGCCGAATGATCTTGCTTATGAAAAGATGGGCATCGATATGGGGGCCAAAACGACAAAGTAGGTCTATTCAGTTCACAACGCAGGGTCTGTTTTTAGCAAATGATCTTTAAGATAATCAAGAAATGCAGCTCCAAGCGCTCCCAAGCAATAAGCCCCTAAATCTGACCAGAGAAATCCTTGTCCAAATACGAGACGCAAAAGTGAATTGCTCCTTATCCATAAAAGTAATGGTAATTGGACAAGTTGTAAAAATTCAATGGTAAAACAGAATAGAATGGTAATGATACAGTAGGAGAACAGTGATTTTTTAATAAATATTAAGCGTGATAACCAATACACCATCATAGCATAAAGCACATCGCCACATATAGGCGGTATGACAGATATTTTACGTGAGATTAAACCCAAGACTACAGTTGTCACCATTAGGACCAAATACTGAATTTTTGCCGCGCTTTTCATTTCGTATACCGATACCAAATTTATTGTCTGGAATAGGAAATTGTTTCAACAGGATTTCCAAAAATCTTTTTGTTTCCTTTTGTCTTCACAAATCTATCCTGTTGTGCTATTGTACTAGCGATAGAGAAAATGACATTTGCGTCGTTTTGGGGGTGTATTGTAGCGAGTAGCTGTCTGTTTTGATCGAACAGCTGAAGCTGGTTGACCAAAGCATGGTTTATTTCCATGATGTGGATCTCTTTCAGTGGAATAATCCTATCCTCTTTTTTCGGCTGCCTGATGGATAAGTTCGTGTTGTCAACTTGTACTTCAATCTTGGGATTGATCAATTGCAAGATGACGACGAGTGGACCAATGATAACAACCGCAACCAATATCCCCAAGCCCTTCGCCGAACCAAAATTATTTGCCGCATCGGCCATCCCATTTATACCACCGAAGATCATATAACATAGTATAAATACAACAACTAAATAAATTAATCCAAAGATTAAGCCCTTTTTAACCTGATGTGATTTAAATTGAAAAGTCTTCATACGATACGCTTTGATTTTTTACATCTATATTAATTAAAGATATTTATATTTATGCAATCAGAGAGATATTATGTTAAACATTTTTTCATTTTGTTCGAGCAGGTAGTGGAAAACAGCATTGAAATTAAGAGAACCAACTTCCAACGGAAATCAGATTATTTTCAACTGCTGATGTATATGCTATGCTCAATGCTGGGTGTTGTCAGTATATTTTGGGATTGGAAAGCAAGTATCCCAGCTTTAATGTGTACAATTTTTGTGTTAATCATACGACGTAAGGTTGACATTTTGTCTAATATGAGCTGGTTTATTTTTGGATTTATTGCTGTTGCATTGCTTTTGTCCTGGATTTTTCATCTGTCTTTTGGTCTGTTTGTGCTTCAGTGTGCATTATTTGCAACCGTTAAACTTGCCATATCAAAATTTAGAGAGATTGGTCAAGATCACACTGATATTATCTTCTCTTTAAATGCCATTGAGTTCTCTTGTCTATGTCCCGAAAACAGCGATTATAAGGGCTATGCAATAAATCCCTTGGGCTATAAAAAGCGATTTCAAATGGCAGATATTCGCTCTATACAACGCGATCGCAAAAATCTACTTATCGTATTAAAAGAACAGATCGTCCGCCCCCGCGAACTTCGACAGGAAGAGATAGAGCTCATTCTTACGTATTTTAGAAAAAATAAGGCCGATCTTATTCATGCGGTAACCACCGAAAGGATCCTCCAGGAAGAGGATCGTGTCTATTGGATCAAGCTGATTGTTTTTGCTTTGCCCTGTCTGTTGGCGGTATGCGCAATCTATATTTTTGCTGATAACGGGCGAAATTCATTAATCAGCGTATGTATCATTATTGGGGCAATACTTCTAGCGGTAATTTTATTAAAGATTACGAATTTGGTTTATCATCATGGTGAGAAAAAGTAATTTTTTTATTTTAAGAAGTCTGCATACCAATGCCCAGAGGATTTGATAATACGTTGTTGATTTTTGAAATCAACATACACCAGTCCAAATCTTGGCCGATATCCTTCAGCCCATTCGAAGTTGTCAAGAAAAGTCCATACAAAATAGCCCTTGACATTTACACCTTCCTGTTTCGCACGATAAACTTGTTGCAATGCTTCCTGTAAATAGGAAACTCTTTTAGGATCATGTACTATACTATTCTCGGCTTTATCGGGAAACGCGGCGCCGTTTTCGGTAACAATTAAAGGCGGCATGTTTTGGTAGGTACTGAATTTTTTGAGCATATGATAGATGGACGCTGGGTAAACCTCCCAATTCATTTCAGTTAAATCAACTTTACGCTCTTTTGCGGATACTATTTTTGCTTGGAGATAAGGAACGAACATGGCGTATCGTATAACCTCCCGCGTATAATTCTGTATCCCAATGAAATCCATATCAAATTTCAGGTCTCTTTCATCATTCAATTTAATATACTTTTCAATTCTATTCAGTATTTTAATCTCCTGAGTAGGATAGCCCATTCCTAAGAGAGGTTCTATAAACAGACGATTGAGTAATACATCTGCTTTTTTTGCTGCTTTAATGTCCTTGTCTCTCGATGTGAATGGTTCGACATGAGAACATGAAAATGTAGTTCCAACCTGACTGTCGGGCTGGATCGATTTGATGATTCGACCTCCCTGTGCTTGTGCCAATGCCGCATGATGCGCGGCGGCCAAAAAATTACCCAGACCTTTTCGTTCCGGTGCATGCACGCCAAAGAAATAACCTGCGGCAGTGAATACGGTAGGCTCATTGAGAACCATCCAGTTTTTAACACGATCACCGTAGGTATGCACACATTTGGAAACAAATTCGCCAAACCAATCTTTTACATCACGGTTCACCCAGCCACCTTTTTTTTCTAATGCATGGGGAAGATCCCAATGGTATAAGGTAACCCAAGGGGTGATCCCTAGTTCGAGCGATAGGTCGATCAATCGATCATAAAAATCCAAACCTGATTGATTTACTTCACCGATTCCACCCGGGAAAATACGGCTCCATGATAAGGAGAATCTATAATTAGGAATATGCATTCCTTTCATTAGATGGAGATCCTGGACGTAGCGATTGTAAAAATCGCAAGCCTCATTACCATGTTGATTTTGAAATATACGGTTCCTTTTTTGTACAAAGATATCCCAAATAGAAGGACCTTTGCCATGTAAATCATGCGCACCCTCGATCTGATAGGCAGCTGTAGACACTCCCCAAATAAAATCTTTGCCAAAAGCATCTTTGGTTAAAAGCATTTATAAAATAAAATTATCGGACCTCAATGCCGTTTAAAAACAATTAGGTCTTGTGGAATCTCAAGGGTGAATAGAATGAACTGAATCGACCTAGAAAGATCCTAAATATAATTCGCTGGAAAAAATAGTTTATCGTTTTCATAATAGATACATTACTCCGTTGATTACATTGAACTATTGTATGATAAAGTAACGAAACGCAAATGAACTGTATATAAACTATATGTTAAATATACGAAAAAACACCGGGATGAATCATGGTATTATGCTTAGCCGTATGCTAATTCTAAGCAAGTTTTATTTGTAAGTACGATCTTACCGGAATGTCTAGGTGGCGTAGATTCTTAATCCCAATTTTTGAGCTATCTAATTTCAAATTCCGTATATATTGTCCTTTTAAATTCTAAAACTTCGGGGGCTACTTTAAATCCTTCGCCGCCGTAACCCTTGTTGAATGTTTCCAACGCCATCCCTGTTCTAAACTGCGTCGATTGGTTGGATGCGCTTCCATCGTTCGACAAAAAAAGCAGTTTGCCAATTTCGACATCAGCCCGAGATGCAAGTTTTTTTGCAGATTTTAATGCATCATCATAAGCAATAAGATCCGCTTCTCTTAAAATACTGTCTGCTTTGGAATGATCGAATGAGATGGAGCCTATTCCGCTTATTTTGGTCTCTAACAACTTGCCTGTTAATTCTGTAAATTTCGATAAATCATGTAAAACAAAATCGATTGTTTGTTGTGCTTGATACCCAATAAATTTATTGGTATTTCCGATGTATTGATAATCCTTATTTGCTGATACGCTGCTTGTTTTAATGTCTTCCTTTTTATTGCCGTATTTTTGGAGCAATGCAATGACCGTATCGACAGTTGCTTGAGTCTCTCTAACCGCGTCTACCATCCTCGGTTTTGTGAATGCCGTATTGATTGTCAACGTGACTTGATCGGGCATTATCCTAATCTTTCCTTCACCACTGACACGAATTCTATTTTCACCTTCTTTTGCTGCCCGATCACAGGACAATACGACCATAATGCCACTCAAGCATATAAAAAATAAAGTGATTAACTGTTTTTTCATACTTTTTGATGTTCAATCTATTAAATCAATAAGTTGTTCCCTAAATATCTAAATATAATGAATAACTAGGATATCCGCTAGGGTAAAATGCAGTTGAAGCATAGGAAGGTCTAAGTAATGGGAAATAAGATAAAAAAGCAGGCTAATTACCTGCTTTTTTATCTTGAAAAGCGACCATTTTTTAATCGATACTTTTTGAATAAATCTTTAGCTGTTTTTGCAGTGCTTTCCTGGCCATATGTATACGTGTTTTGACCGTACCCTCTGGGATTTGCAGATGCTCTGCAATTTCATAATATTTAAATCCTTCCAAAAACATTGCAAAGGCGTTATAGTAATCTTTTGATAAACTATTGAGTGCGTGTTGTATATCAGAGGCTATAAAATTATTTTCACCGCGATTGGTTGTTATTTCATTATGATAACCTATACTTACATATTCATTGCGGTAATTCTCCAATCTTTTATTTCGAGTATATTGGTTAATATATGTATTTTTCATGATGATATAGAGCCAGGACATCAACTTTGGATGTTTCAGGAATTTTTCAATAGATCCCAATGACCTTACCATGGTCTCCTGAACCAGATCCTCTCGTTCATCCGGATCGTTTGTAAATTGCGCTGCCAAATATTTTAATGTAGGTCTTTTTTCCTTAAACAGTTGATCGATTGTTAAATTTTCCATATTATCAAGTTTTAAGTGTCTATCTTGCCTATATCACTACAATTAAGGTGCTAGAAAATAATTAAGAGGAAATGCGTTGACGCTGAATGGATCAAGCTAATTTATTACTTGTTTTATTTTAACAATCAGTTAGTCAATGTTTTATGTAGAATAACTATTCAGCTATCAGGCTGATGCTAAGCGTTATTCTGCATTAATAACAAGTGTTTTCCTGTTTCATTTCCCCCTTTTTTCTTTTTGTCGCACGTATTTATACGTAGTGTTTTAATTGGTACATTTTTAATGGCTAAATAGATGTGAATATTTAAAACTGTTGATACCTTTAAATGGTTATTAGTTATGACATGTAATGAAAAACAATATGGGGGACGAAAACAAAAAACTATATTTTGATCTATCAGAAGAGCCTGTGGGACGGTTGGAGAACCTCAAAGAGCCTTCGGAATTAAAGCAGGTATGGGATGGTAGTCAAGAAGATTTTTATAAATCGATTATTAGGAATCAACAAGATGATATTGGAAAAATAGGACGGTATTTCCGCGATGAATTGGCTCAGGAACTTTACGGAATGCGTATATCTCTTCAGAATTTTACAAATCGCTATGGTGATTTTGAAGAATTACGTTGCTTACGTGATTCATTAAGCACGTTGGTTATGGAGATTCGTAATAAAGCTGTATTGCTCTACAATCCGATACTGAATGATCTTGGCATTTTTCATGCAGTTGATGAGGCTGTGGCGAGTTATAGAAAACGATCGGGTTTTACAATTGACACCTTGCTAGATCCGCATTTAAGAGAATTGCATCATGAGGCACAAGTTCAGCTGTTTAAGTTACTTACTGCTATATTCCAGTATTTAAATGATGAGATTCCTTCACAGGCTATTTCAGTTTCGGTACAGGTGATTGAATTTGAGATTTTAGTTAAAGTGTCACCTTTTTTTAGCCAGGGGAGATCGCTGTCAACAATAAAACATGAACATAGTCCAATGCGTTTGATGAAGATTGCTGAACTCTATAATGCACGGATTATGAATCATACGCCGGATACAGGTATTTTACTTAAATTAACTATTTAAAAAAAGAATAATGATAAAAATCCTATTGGTTGAAGACCACATGGTTGTACGTAACGGAATAAAATTACTATTAGAATCGCAAGATGGATTTGAAGTTGTTGGAGAGGCGTCGAATGGAAAGGAGGCTCTTCAGTTCTTAAATTCTAATCCTGTTCCTGATATCGTCTTAACAGACATCAGCATGGAGGAAATGGACGGTATTGAACTATTACATGAATTAAAAAAACAGTATCCGTCCATTAAAGTAGTAATACTGTCCATGTTGAATCAGATCAATTACGTTGTTGAAGCATTTGAATCTGGTCTTGCCGGATATTTGGTTAAAAACGTTGGCTATAACGAATTGCTTTTTGGATTAAATCATATCGCAAATGGGGGACGATACATGAGCGAGGAAATCGCAATGATACTATTGGACCAAGTTCGCTCTGGACAAAGCTATGCACAGGTATCAGGTGAGCTACAGACAGATTTTGATATCTCCGATAGAGAGCTTGAAGTACTCAAATTAATTGCAGAAGGATACACGAATATTGAAATTGCCGATAAGATATTTTTAAGCAAGCGTACAGTTGAAGGACACCGTCAAAACTTAATCGATAAAGCGGGCGTAAAAAATACAGCTCATTTGGTCAAATTTGCATTTGAAAGAGGTATTTTGAATTAAAAATTTCCTGATGGCCCCATCAGGAAATTTGAAATCTACACCACTATATTTTATGCAGTTAGTTTGTTGCACGCAATTGCGCAAAGTTCACATAATTTAGCACAGTGCTGGCAATGTTCATGGGGATGCATAAAGCACTCCTCTGCACAGAGTGTACATAATTCAGCGCAAGTCTTGATAAGTCGTCGGCTATAGTAACTTTCCATAGCAAGAAGTTCGGCCACTGCTTTACAAACGACTGCGCATTCCATATCCAATGCAATACATTTTGCCATGGCTTGAAGGTCACTTTCTTTTGTGCAAGCATTCGCACAGGTATGGCAAGCAGTAACACATTGCCAACAGGCTTCTATACACGATTGTTCGATTGAATTTATCATAAGTTTGTCGTTTTGTCTCGCTGATTGCGCCTTACATAACTGACTTGGCAGCTTTGATGCTATCTTCTAAATAGCCCATTATACCGTCATGATCAGCTTGGGTAATTTTGCCATTCCTTAAATTTTCCAAAACATCTTTTTTAATTCGAGCGATGGCTTGTTCTTTCTCCATCGCTTCTACTGCTGTCTTTGCATTGATTCGATCGACAATGATTTTGCCGAGTTTGTTGTATATCCTTTCAGCTTCCTTATTGGACAACGCTGGAGCTGGAATCCCAGCAACAGCCTCGTTAGCAGCAGCTATATTTGCATAAATGACTGCTTCGGTATTCTTTGCTGCCGCAGCTTCAGCTCTCGCTATAGCCTGTTCACTGGCTGCCGCTGCTTTATTTTCGGCCTCCTCCATATGACGGGAAGCTTTTTCCTGAGGAGTTTGATGATTACACGATATCAACAGCAGACTGGTTATTAAGGAAAAGAAAAAGATGTTATTACATATCATGACCTACGCTCTTAATTAAGTATTTGATTATTTTAAATAGAACGGGTCTCAGAAGTAAATGGTTTGTCAATTAAATGAAACAGTTGCATTTAACTAAACTTGGTTAGAGAAATGGTTTTATGATACAAAATGATGTTCAATTGATACAATATTACCGGCAATTGAGCGATTAATTATTGAATTTTAGATATCTGTATACCAAATAGCTATTCAATTCAATGAACAAAATATACCTCTTAATTAGTGCCCTTTTTCTGTCTTTTGTTCAGACGACAATCGCACAGCATACCACAGCAGTATCGATAGGAAATGCGAATATTCCAATAGACGGGATTTTTCAGGCTGATCCAACCGTATTCTTTTACGGGGGATATTATTATCTGTATGGTACGAATGGAGATTCTGAACAACAGCAGGGGTTTAAAGTGTATCAATCTACAGATTTGAAACATTGGAAGGTCCCGGCAGGCACAACTTCAGGTTTTGCCCTTTTAAAAGGAGATGCTTTTGGATCGACGGGATTTTGGGCGCCACAGGTATGGTTTGAAAAGGGTAAATTTTATATGGCTTATACAGCAGATGAGCATATAGCAATTGCAGTTAGTGATAGCCCTGTAGGTCCTTTTAAGCAAACTTCCAAAGCACCACTTGAAGTCGGGCAAAAGCAGATAGATCCATTTGTATTCAGCGATCGCAATGGGAGGAAATACCTGTTTCATGTCAGATTAACGCAAGGAAATAGAATTTTTGTCGCCGAATTAAAGTCCGATTATTCGGGAATAAAAGGAGAGACGCTAAAAGAATGTGTCCATGCGGAATTACCCTGGGAAAATACAGCAAATGCAGAGTGGACGGTTACCGAAGGTCCTACTGTTATCCAGCAAGGCCAGTATTATTATATGTTTTATTCGGCAAATGATTTTCGAAATAAAGACTATGCTGTCGGCGTGGCAATCGCGGATAATGTCTATGGGCCTTGGAAAAAACTGGAAGGTCAGCCGGCATTAAGCCGAAAAAATAGCGGTTTTGCCGGAACTGGACATGGCGACGTTTTCAAAAAAGGAAAGCAATGGTATTATGTCTGTCACACACACTTTTCAGATGAAAAAGTGGCACCTCGGAGAACCGCTATCATACCGTTTAATTTTGCATCAACTGGTGACGGTATTCCGGTTCCTCGGTTTGATACCGCAAAGTTTCGCTTCCTGGCTACAGATCAGGGATTGACCCGGAATGGAAAATCCTATCAAACGGATGTAGCCTTTGGCGATCCCTTTATTGTATTTGATCCGCCTACCGATCGATATTATTTATATGGCACAGGTGGAACTGAAAACGGCTTTATTGCTTATAGTTCCAAAGATCTGAAAACATGGACGAAGGAAAGGAAAGTATATGATGCCAACCAGCCTAATGGCTGGGGAGAAAAAGATTTTTGGGCGCCTGAAGTTTACCGGGTCAATAACAAATACTATATGTATTATAGCGCCCATTGGAAAGATAATCCAAAACAAGATATTGAAAACTATCGCATCGGGGTAGCTGTGGCGGATAGTCCCTTAGGGCCATTCAAAGACCTTACTGGAAAACCTATTTTTGATCCGGGATATCCAATTATTGATGCGAACGTTTTTAGAGATACCGACAATAGGAATTATCTGTTTTATTCGCGTTGTTGCTACGAGCATCCGGTGGAGTCGGAGGTTGCGGATTGGGCGAAGCAGAAGTATGGCTATAGCAGGATCGAAGAGAGCTGGGTGTATGGTGTTGAATTGGACAGCAGTATGACTAAAACGATCGGGGACCCAGTCCTTTTAATGCGACCTCCAGTTTCGATGAATGACGCTCAGGCTGAATGGGAGAGTAGGTCAGTCACTTCGGGTGAGATAAATAGACGATGGACAGAAGGTTCTTTTCTAATGAAAAAAAACGGACAATATTATATGATGTATTCCGCCAACTATTTTGCTGGAGCCAATTATGCGGTAGGCTATGGAACGGCAACTGCCCCATTGGGAAGCTATGAAAAGTCACCTGCTAACCCAATCATTGAAAAAAATATCCATAGCGGGGGAGTAATTTCGGGTACCGGACACAATAGCCTATTTAGCGATAGAGAAGGAAAGCTCCGCTGTGTGTATCACGGACGTACTATAAAAACGGGTGATAAACGCATGGTGCTTATCAGCGACGTTTTCTTTAATGAAAATGGCCAATTGCATATCGTTACAGATTGACCCACGGGTCAATCTGTCTTTTTGGGTATTGCCGGATTTTCGACATTTTCATCCCAAGCAGCGGACGAGGCCGCTCTAGCACTTGTTCCGTCGCTTGTTTGTGTCTTTTTATGGGCATAATTGACATTTTCTTCTTCTTCAGGATCGGTTTCATCCACGTCCGGTTCAGGACGCTCAATTGGATCAGTATCATTGGGATCCGGAATAGTATGTTGCCCGAATAATCCTTTACGATACCATATGTTACTAAAGTAATAGGCAATAATCAAACCTCGTTTTACTACTGCATGTTGCAATATCTCTTCCATGTTTTCGATTTCGTTTAAGTGGTACAACCGTCTTTATTCGCGTTGTATTCTCTCGAATAATGAACAATATCAGCAAGGAAATAGTTTGCGAGATTTCAGGATGCTGCATCAGGTTAATTGAGCAACATTTGTTCGGGAAATGGCTTAACAATTGGAAAGTAAAGATGAACTGTTGTACCCAAACCGACTTCCGATTCAATTTTTATATTTCCTCCCAACCGCTCCATAATGCGCTTTACGAGTGAAAGACCAATGCCCGTACCGGGTATGGAGCCCACGTTATCCGCCCTTGTAAACATTTCGTATATGTGCGGTAGGTGTTCACTGGGTATGCCAATTCCATTATCCTTGATTTGATAATGGGTATAATCATCTTCATGCGAACTATCTATGGATACCACAGGACTGTCCGACTGGGCTGAATATTTTATAGCGTTGATAATTAAATTGGAAAAAATTTGATAAGCGGCACTTTTCTCGCCCCAAATAGGCAATAATGTACCAAAAGTGGGCCGACAATTATTGACGTTATATAGAATACTGTTTTCTTGGAATATACGCTGAATGGTGTAGGCCATTGGAAGTGGCTCTTTGTCTAAAATGCTGGATCGGTGTTGACTTAATTGTACCATATTGTTGATAATATCCTCAATGTTGGTGACACTTCGGCTGAAATTCTGATACCATTTATTGATTTTTTTAAAATCGATATTGTCGGGGTGTTGCTGAAGAAATTGTATACCCATTTTTAAGATGGACAGCGGGTTTTTCAAATCGTGGGAAAGCGTATGGGTAAACATTTCCAATTCATTGTTTAAGCTGAGAAGTTCGTCATTGAGGAGCTGGCGTTCTTTCAATTTCGCAAAGATGGATTCTTTGATGATTTGATTTAAGCGAAGCACAAAGTTAATTTCAGCATCATTCCATGGCTTGGCAACATCATAACGCGTATCTTCCCAGATTTTGAGCTGCTTTTTACCATCCTGTTCTTCTTTTAACTCCATTTGCATGACCTGACTGCTATTTTCTCTTCTAAACCAAACGATGTAATAATCGTTCTCCAAGCCTACCTTTAAATACATTAGCCCCGCAAAACCAAGCTTATCTTTAAAGTTTTCTTGATGATTTAGACGAAAGTTGTAGTCTTTAAAGAGGGCTTTGTCGGTATGTTTCTGCAGGAATTGAATGAGTTCATAAAACTGTGCTTTAGGAGGAGACTGCCCATAGTTAAAAACGTCGCCCTGATTGAAAATTGCCAAACCATCTGCATCCACAAGCTGAGTTAGGATGTCCATATGTTGTATCAAGGCACAATTTACCATCTTATTTTCAGAGAGACTTTTCTTTAATTCTTCTTCTGCGAGCTTTAGAAGCTCTGTTCTTTCCAAGAGATTCTGTTTGACATGACTTTCATATTTGCTGGTTGCCGCCTGGATGGCAAACGTGCATAGTTTTCGTTGTTGTAGGTCGACCACACGCTTTTCGTCATGCTGCGCAACCACAAGTCCCCAAAAATCATCATCAATGCAGATTCGAAAAAAAAGGGCACTTTGAACATTTATTTCTTTCAAAAAAAGTTGATGGAGTTCAGGCAGAGGAGATAATAGGCTCGAAAGGGGATCGATGGACTCATCTTTATAATAGAATTCTTGTCCCTGATCGTCCATGTTGGGAGCGTATCGATACGAATAACCGCGATAATAAGACAAGACTTCCTCGGGCATAAAATCTTTGGAGAATTCCTTGCCTTTGAAAAAAGACCGTCCATTGGCCGTATGCTCTGCAATCACCGAACTGTACCCTGTTTCTTGAATCTGCAAAACGAAAACCCGATCATAATTCAATATCTTGTTAATAGCCGAACAAACGCGATTCCAATTATTTGGCTGAATGGTATCCAACAAAAAATTGAGTTCGTTTATTTTTTTAGCGGCAATATATTTTTTATGCTGTTGTTCCCATTCAATGTAAAGATATTCATCATGTCTACGTAGTTTAACATAAACCCGGTCGTTTTTAATTTTAATGGGTAAAATATGGCGCGACTGTCCGTTTTCAAGAAGTTCCATCACAGCATTCCTCACTTTCAACAGGGCTTCGCCGAAGGTATGGCCAAAGCTATGAAAAAAATGGGTTCCTAATAGAGCTTCACTGGTATAATGTTCATTTACAACAGACTCCGTCACTCCGACGATCGTAAAGTGCCGATCTAAAATGACCAGGCTGCCAAAAGATTGAAGCTTAATAACGGTTTGATTACTCGATTGGATTGTATGATTCATAGTACCCCAAAACTCCTAATGTACACATAAATATACGAAAAAAAATTACGACAACATAGATCGAATCTTTAATATTAGAACGTTGGAAAGTAGATAAAATTGCCTTATTGGCTTCTTTTTACTTTGGAATTAAAAATGACACCAATTTCTCACATGCAACATACTATAAACGGGCATTAAATTCTTTGGCAACAGCATTCGCCATTCCTTTGATTAATGATTTCCACTGCGGATAGGAGGCTCCTATTTTCGCCGCCAAACCGACGAGATAGTTCCGAACATTATCGCTAAAATTTTCATTGTCAACGTTTATGATCTCGTTTCTGCCAGCATATTGAAACAATATACTGTTTCTACGCTGTTCGATCAGGAAAGTTGACGATGAAATTCCTTCGAAAAAATGAGCTGTATTTTTATCGCCGGGATGGCTTGGATCGGGACAAGGCTTTAAGGTTAGGGCAAAAACTTTATAATCATCGGTTTTGTCCAGCGTGAGGTTAACGACATGTACCCAGTCATAACCACCGCTACTTGGAAGTCCCGGTCCGGGGATATCCAGTCTGATATAATCATGTAATTCGAGTAAGCGATCTATCGGTGTACCATAACCGCCTGTCAATTGGAATGTGGTAGCGGGTAATTGGGCTAACGTGTACCAATGGTTGACCTTTCTCAGGTTCTCTACGCCCAATTCAAATGCTAAGTTAGCGATATCTTCACTTGCAAATTCAAGTGATTCAAAACAATCAAGTCTTTTCCCTTCTTTCTGTTCCGGTATGATATTTTTCATCGTTTTTCTATTTATGCTTAAAATACTGGATTTCTTATTCCTGCTTTTTAGCTTCCTTGAAGGTAGCTAAGCCCCTAGGTTTTTATGTCGGTGCGTCTTAACCCAAGCTCGCTTTTAGTTTGGCAAGGAGATCGTCTGCTTTTGTATGCTCAACTTTCATTTTTCGGATGGTTGGGCGTTTTCCCTTGTCTTTTTGCTTGATAATTTTTAGGAGCTCGTCCATGTATTCATTTTTATATTTACTAATATCAAAGGACTTACTGTGCTGCTCAATCAGCTGTGTCGCCATGTCCATTTCCACCTTTTGAATTTTTATTGTAGTGGGCAATTTAAGGTCGTCCAAGCCCCTAATCTCCTGCTGATAGCGAATTTTATTCAATACCAATGCATTACGATAGGGTTTTATAAGGGCTAGATGTTCGACATTTCGCATCACAAATGCTCCTAAACCCGCCATTTTTGTTTTTTCTAAAGCTTTGACAAGCAGCTGATAAGCTTTCTCACCGCCCTTCTGTGGCTCTAGGTAATAAGGTGTTTCAAAATAAATACTGTCAACATCCATCAGTTTTACAAATGCATGCAGATTGATAAGTTTTGATTTCTCCGGACTTGCATCTTCAAAATCGGCGTCTTCCAAAACTACATAGTGGTCTTTCATAAAGTATCCTTTAACAATATTGTCCCACTTTACCTCTTTACCAGTCTGTTCATTTACCCGTTTGAATTTAATATTGGATAAATCTTTACGATCAAGCATGTCCAAATCGAGACTTGCATTTTCAGTTGCACTATATAATTTTATGGGAATATTAACTAAGCCAAAACCAATAGCCCCTGTCCAAATTGCACGCATATGTTGTCCATTTATTGCTAATACGATAACCTTCGCTATGGAGGAATGGTTTGAAATTTAATAAAATAGCTGGCAAACTATTCCTAAAGGAATCGGTTATATACTGTAAAGCTGCTATTATTATCATGGATTTAAAGTCAAATGAGCCATTTTGGTTGGTGAAGAATGGTCTCTTAAATACCTATCCTTCCTTACAAAAAGATATAAGCTGTGATGTACTTATTGTAGGAGGGGGGATCACCGGAGCCTTGATTGCGCATCAATGTATGGCTGATGGAAAGAAATGTGTTCTTATAGATAAGCGGGAAATTGTGAATGGGAGTTCGGCGGCAACAACTTCCATGTTACAATATGAGATTGATATTCCCTTATATAGATTAAAGGAATTAATCGGCATTCAGGGGGCAATTGCGAGCTACCGAGCCTGTGGAGAAGCTATTGATAAATTAGGTAGACTTGCCAAGAAAATCCGATCGAAAGCTGGTTTTAGAAGCAAACAGTCACTCTACTATGCGGCAAAGAAAAAGGATATAGCTTGGCTAAAGGTGGAGTTCGAAGCAAGGCAAGAAGCTGGCTTCGACATCAAGTGGCTAACGGAGCGGGATATCAGGGAACGTTATGCAATGAGCGGTGCTTATGGGGGTATACTTTCGGATCTAGGGGCAAGCATTGACGCCTTTTGTTTCACACACGAACTATTGGCATATAATGTTAACCGAGGGTTATCGATTTTTGACAAAACAGCGTTGGAAAAAGTGTTTTATAAGTCTGGTTATAATTCAGCGATTACTTCAACAGGGGCTAAAATCAAAGCGGAAAAGATTATCTATTGTACAGGATACGAAACAACAAATCTCATTTCCGAAAAATTTGTTGACCTGCTAAGCACATTTGCTATTGTATCGGAAGCTGATAAAGAACATAATCAGCTATATCGCGACCTTCTCATCTGGAATACGGCCACGCCCTATTTGTATATGCGAACAACAGACGACGATAGGTTCCTGATTGGAGGAGAAGATGAGACCTTTAGAGATCCCATCAAGCGAGATGAGCTCATTGCAAAGAAGTCACATAAGTTAGCGCAGTCATTTAATAAAATTTTTGTCGATAAAACCTTCCGCACTGATTTTACTTGGGCAGGCACATTTGGGACGACCAAAGATGGATTACCTTATATCGGAGAACATAGAAAGTTTAAAAATTCATATTTTGTATGTGGCTTCGGCGGAAATGGTATAACCTTTTCTGTTGCAGCAATGGATATGGTTGCGAGCTGGCTTCATAAGCTAAACCATCCATTGGAAGAATGGTTTAGATTTGGCCGGTAATTTCCTGCTTAGCCATGCTTACGTAAAAATCGGAATACTCTCTCTTCAAGCTTCGCTAGTGGTAATTTATCTTTTATAAAGGGGAACTTTGCTTCCATAAATACCTGTTGTATGGCCGGATGGATATAATAAGTCTGCGAAACAGACTTCGTATTACCAAGTTGCTCTGCAACCTTCTTGATGACGCTATTTAATTGTCTTTTCCGTGCACTGAGTGATTCCGCCTGTTTTGTTTGCGCAAGCTGATAAAAGGCTTCACGACTGGCTCCCCAAATGCGAATACTCTTGCAGCTGATCTCACCCGTACAATTCTTCCGCAGATACTGATTAAAAGCGGAGCCACAGAAAGTGCTTTCGCAACTTGCACTATCCATTTGGAATATCCTTTTGCCTTTCATTTTTAGTAATTCTTCCAAAAGTTTAGCTTGTTGTTTGTTGGTCCAGGATTTCTGCTGGAAAACCCCCTTTTTACCTTTATAGGCTAGCGATATCCGATTGCCTTCAATGCTGACGTGTCTTTTTTCCAAAGTACTCAGCCCATACGATTTATTTGTCAGTGTATAACGCTTATTGCCAATACGAATCAATGTACTGTCCATTATTTTAAAAGCAACTGCACAAAGTTTATCCATGTCCCAAAATTCGTGTTTGAGGTGTTTGGAACTGATGTTTCTCAACTCTTGTAAGTATTTACCCATATAGAGGATATTACTAAACTTTGCAGCTTGCCGTTGGCCGACAAATTTGGAATGATAGATATATTGTTTGCGTCCTTTTTGGTCGAAGCCAAAAGCCTGTAAATCGCTTTTTGAGGTTTTAGCGATCCAAACATCTGTCCAATTTGGTGGAATAACGAGTTTTGCGATCCGCTCTAAAACCTTTTTATCGGACACTTCCTTTTCCGAAGCGTCGAAATATTTAAAAGACTTACCTACTTTTCTTCTTGTATACCCCGTTCTTGCTTTCATAGTGCATTTTCCCTTGTAAAATATGTTGATAATAGGTTAAGACGTTGTGGCCTTGTCTCGTAACGTTTTAATATATTCGTGAGCTTCGAGCTGTATACCAAGTTGTTTTTCGATGAGCAGGAGCAGATCATGGCTGATTTCCCAGCCTTCATGGTCAACAACATCCTTATAGGTATGTGTAAAGGCATCTTCACCTTGCTCACAGCTGCATAGTAAACTCCTTTCATCATTTCCTGAAATGGCGGATTTTATCTCCATCCAAATTCTGAATAGCTTGCCACTGATCATCGTTCCTCCGATTGAGTCTTCCTCCCGCGGAGCTAGGTAGAGTTTTAATTCTTCAATAAATACCTCGGATTGGTTCATAAACTCAACAAAGGTGTTATTTAAATGTTCAAGATGGAGGCGTGTGGCTATTTCTACAGCTTTTTGATAGCCTGCAATCCGATCGTTGTTGATCTGTATAAGGTCGCTGATTAATGTACGATCATTTACCGTATTGTTTTCCATTTAATGTCGGCTTTGTGAATTTCTATTTTTCACTTAAGAACGCCTCAAGTAGCCCTGCAGTTTTGTGAAAGAACAGGATAGGTATAATTTCATCCATGAAGGCGATTTTATACAGCGTACCATCAGTAGATTGTTGCACGAAAGATAGAGCGAAACGCAAAAAAAACGACCGCTTTAGATTGCTAAAGCAGCCGTTTGACGGTAATTGCTATCTTTATTTTTTATTCAAATAAGAAGTTTTTTTAGCTTTTTCCGTATCGACCTTAATCTGTTTCTTGTCTACTGATTCCGAAACTTCTGGTTGAACAATGGTTTTGCTATTTCCTTTTCCTATCGGACCGCCGCAGATAATTAGCGCAATGACCATAGCTTGCTGATTCTTTATTTTAACTCCTGATTTCATATGTTTACCATTTAACGAATTGTTGTGATGTCGGTTAGCTGCTTCTAGATAGATAACCCTAGAACCACCTTTTTGTTTTTTATTTGAGCCTGTAAATTTTAAGTTGCTTTTGAAGTTTCTTTCTTGTCATGTGGATCCTGGTTTTTATAGTGCCTTCGGGCATATCAAAATAAGAGGCTATCTCATGATATTTATATCCTTCGAGAAATAATTGAAACACTTGATAATTTTCTTCCGACAAACTGCACATCGCTTTTTCAATATCATCCGCGATGAATTTGTTGTCACTTTTATTTGTTTCTATTGTATTGGTACTTTCCAGACCGATGTAGGTTTCGTGGATATCATTCGTACGCTTCGCTTTGCGGTATTGATTGATGTATACATTTTTCATAATAACGTAAAGCCAAGACATTAACTTGGGGTGACGGATAAAATCATCGATCGATTTTAATGCGCGGATAAGTGTTTCTTGAATCAAATCCTCTTTTTCATCAGGATCATTGGTGAATTTTCCCGCGAAATGTTTCAAAAGACTTCTTTTTTCTTCGACTAACAAATTTAAATTGGAATTGTTCATAATACCTTTTGTTAAATTGATTGATGTGTATTCGATAAACAGAGGTACAATTAAAGTGCTAGTTTTGCGATTTAGAGGTCATCCAAACCTTGTTTAAACAGGTATATGGGAAAAATACGTAACGCTGCGTATCGTTGATTTTGTAGTAGAAACACTACAAAAAAGCAGGATTAAACGTGTCGCAATAAAATTTACTGCCATGAATAGTTTTTTTTAATTGGGTATTTGTTCCTAAAAAAAATGTCTTTATTACGGGTATTACCTGTTTTAATGATTTATGCCAGTGTCCATTTTTTCAAGCAAGTTTTAAATTTCTTGTTTTTATCAGCTTTTATTGAACTAATAAGCTTTGAATGTGGTTCTTATCGAAAAAGATTAACGCAAAATAAAATAGACTATGAAAAAGAGCAAAAGATTCACCTTAACTTTAGGAACATTATTATGTTGCGCTGCACTATCCTTTTCGTGCCAAAACTCGACCAAAAATCAAACTGAAGGAAGCGGTCAGTCAGATAACATTGCACCTACTGATGCCGACGAAACCCGCTATAATTTAAGCGAACAGCAAAAAATGACCATGCAGAAAGATACGAGTTTAGCAGACACACTTAGGAAAGACAGTATCAATAATAGTAAATCAAAACCGTAACCATTTCGTCGACCTATCAATATATCTGATAAAAAAACTCCCTTAATTAAGGGAGTTTTTTTGCTCTTTCTTTTGATCCGGATCAGCATCATAAATATTTTCTTCCGAATGGTCCGGTTGCTCTTTATGTTGATCCTCTTCCGTATTAATCTTTTCTTTATTACTACGATCGCGTTGTTCTTCTTCACTTGGATCTGGCCCCTCTGCATTTTCAGGATAGTACAGATCAGGGGTTACATCTTCTTGTGAAGGGACTTGAGGCTGCTGACGTACAGAAGTGCCATCGTCGGTACTTGGATCGTTGTCTAAAGGGTCTATTTCGTTCATGTACATGGAGTTTCTCCAATATGAATGTGAAATAGAATCACCAAATTGAATTGCTGTATTCATCATCTTTTTAATAGAGAACAGTAATTAAAACTGAATGGTTGTTTTTTTTTATTAAAGGTGACACCTATATTTTAATGATAAATTTAAAACTTTTCATTTATCGACCTTGTTATTAAATTATAGTAATTTAGAACATACATATATATGAAAAAATCGACACTTCTTTTATTAATAACAGCAGGTATTGGGTATCAGGCCCATGCGCAGAAAATTGAGACCACGCCACAGATGTCATCGGAGGTAGGCATCGAACCTATAAAGCAAGGAAACTGGATGGTCGGTGGATCGATCGGTAATCTAGGCTACAGCTTTGAAGCAAAATCGTTTAACATTGCACTTCAACCGAGAGCGGGCTATTTTGTTTCGGATGGTTTGGCCATCGGAGCGCAAGCCAACTTAGGCTTGGCCACGGTAAAGGATGCTGATAATGAATGGACATATGGGGTCGCACCTTTTGTACGCTATTACTTCCCAAATGCAGGTTCAACTACAGGGAGATTCTTTGGGCAGGGAGACATCGGGATTTCGGGTAGCTCGAAAGGGAAGGATGTTGCGCTGGCCGTAGGAGCGAATGTGGGTTATGCACACTTTATTACCAGGACAGTGGCTTTGGAAGCCACCTTCGGTTATAACTACAGTAAAGCCAATATCAATACGGGTAGTGGAGCGAGTGGATTGGGGGTAGGTTTGGGTTTTCAGATCTATCTGCCTGGCAAAAGATAGATTAATCTCGTACAGACTTAATAAAAGCATGTTTTCAAACCATAATGGTGGAAACATGCTTTTTTTATATAACGTGTTTATACTTGATACTGTGTATAAAAGACGCATTTTTGCTGGAAATCAGCAAATGATGCAAACATTTAGACAATTAGCGATGTTCCCTTTTTAAGAAAGGAGCAAATTACGATGACTGGAACAAAAAATATTGGGTTGGTACTAAAAGATAAAATGGGGAAGTGGTCTTCTTATGATATACCATTGCTTAAGGAATGTCATCTAAATAATAAACTGGTCAAAAGCAACGAGCAGGAAGGTATTTTTGTGGTGGGAAGCTTGGCAACAGGATTATATATTTTCTCATTGTATAAAAATCGCTTTATAGATTTAATGGGTAAACAAATTGGGGTGGAAGAAATCTGTGAGCATTTTGATCGCTACAAACAGACCTTAATATAAGCGCCTGTAAATATAAGCACCGATAGCGCTTTCGAATGCTCAAACCGAAGGTGTTAACCTTACTTTTTAACACCTTCATGTTTGTTTTATGTTAATGAAAAATTGGTTTATCCAATTTTATCGCTAGGCGGTAAACAGCATTCATCAATCCAACGTGACTATAGGCTTGCGGGAAATTTCCCCATTGGCTGCCGTTATCTTCCGTCACATCTTCGCTGAACAGACCTAAGTGATTGCTATAGGTCAGCAAACGTTCGAGGATCTCTTTCGCTTCTTCCACACGCCCTACGCAGGCTAAGGCTTCTACATACCAAAATGCACAGACCAAGAACGTGGATTTGGGGCGGCCAAAATCATCCTGATGCTTATACCGATAAAAAAGTCCATTTTCGCCTTTTAATTCTTTTTCCAGCATCTCGAGGTGATCACGTGCACGGTCCGACTTTGGGTCAAGATAATCCATAACAATAAGCTGTAAGGTGCTTGCATCTAAATTTCGGCTGTCTAATGCGTTTTGATAAACTTTTCGTTCTTCATCATAACAGGCTTCAATGTAAGCTTCTGCCTTTTTTAGGAGAACATTCGCGCGATCCTCCATATCCTGATAACCATTTTGGCGTGCAATTAATAGGGCAGCTTTGCATCCAACCCATTGGAAAAGATTCGAATAGCAGTGATGGTTGGCAAAGTTCCGGAACTCCCAAATGCCAGCATCTTTTTCCTCGATTGTGGCTTCTATTTTTTCCAGAATAAAATTCACCCAACCTAAGACATTTTTGTTTTCATGGATTTTAAAACGCTGATCAGTGAATAGAGGCAACAATGCAATCATGGCCTGACCATAGACGTCATTTTGGATATGTTCAAACGCCTGGTTCCCGATCCGCACTGGACCACTCTCCTGATATCCTTTTAGATAGGGTAAAATATGTTCCGTAAGTTCGGAATTGCCGAGAATACCGTACAATGGTTGAAGCCTTCCCGGATTACGATGTGTGATGCCGGCAATATAATTTGCAAAGCTTTCCATTTCTTCAAATTGACCGATATGCGTCAGTGCCGTTAATACATAGTAGCTATCCCGTACCCAGCAATAGCGGTAATCCCAATTTCTGCCAGAACCAGGGTACTCAGGCAAGCTTGTTGTTGAAGCTGCAATAATTGCTCCCGTGTCCTCATATTGATGGAGCTTTAGCACCAAAGCGGATCGAATAACTTCTGTTTGATAGATGTTGGGAATACTACATCTTTTAATCCATCGCTGCCAATAGCTAATTGTCTTATGGAGGAAATCTTCGCAGGTACTTGCAATAGCCGATTCGAAAGCAGCATCATAGGTCAATACGAGGTATTTATTCTCACTGATGATGGTCCAGCTCTCCTCTTGAAAGAAATGAGAAATGGGCAGATCCGTAGTAAGGCGAATTCGTTCCCCGATCTGGTCGTTACTATACAGGATATGATTGCTTCCGCGGGTTGGTTTAAGTGCCAATCGGCCATAGTCGCCAGTAGGCTGACACCTAACGTTTACACTGGGGGCCCCATATAAAGGTTCGATCTTCCGGACCAACATCAAAGGTTTAAAATATCGTCCGAATTGTTCAAATCGAGGGGCAAAATCCGTAACACGATAGGCATAGGACGCTGTGTGGATTTCCGTGCAGAGCACGTTGGAGTTTTTGATGTAATATTGCTTGGTTTCGACAATAGGTTCCTCTGAGCTGATCTCGAAGCGCCCGCCTTGCTGTTTGTCGAGCATACTGCCAAATACAAAGCTATCTTCGAAAGAGGGCCAGCACAGCCAAGATATATTGGTATCCATACCGACATGCGCTATATAGGAACAATTGCCAATGATTCCAGATTGATAGGTATGTCTTTTTTCCATTGTATTTTCGTTCATTATTTTATGATAAGTTGATTCAAAAATTGAAGAACATCTTCTTGTTCATCCAGATAATATTTTGCCGCAGATTTATTGCCACCAACTTTGATACTTATCGTCGATTGAGGAAGATAGCGGAATAGGTCTTCATCGGTAATGTCGTCGCCAATGGCCAACATAAAATCTGCTTTTATATGACCTGCGATTTCCAATGCTGCTTTACCTTTGTTAACTTCCGTATTTTTAACCTCAATGACGGCATTTCCGTCAAGTAACTGTAAGCCATAATCATTCAGCATCGGGTTTAAAATCTCTTTTAATTCAGTGGCTTTAAGTTCGCCCAAGCCTAATTCTACTTTTCTATAATGCCAGGCCAACGAATAAGGCTTGACCTCAATAAATGCGCCGGGGGTCTGGTCGGCTAATTTTTCCATCAATTTTTTTACTTCGGGCATCCAGTGAAGTGCCAGTCCTTTTTTATATGACCAGTTGAAATTTGGGAAATTTGACCAAATGCCATGTTCGGCAACCAAATAGTAAGACCGACCGTCAAACCAAGACGATAAGCTTTCTTGCGAGCGCCCGCTTATGATGACCAAGGTATTAAGTGGGTCTGAAATGATATTATCTAAGAGGTTGTACAATAAGGTCGTCGGAGTTGCTTTTTGGGCGTGGTTCTGGAATTTGACCAAAGTGCCGTCATAATCCAGGAAAAAGAGCCTGTTGCTGCTTTTACTGTATCGTTCCGAAATACTACTGAACACTTTATCTGAAATCCGCCTTGCCCATTCATCACGCTGGATGGCTTTGGTTTCAGCCAGGCGATTGGTAAATAGTTGCACCCAATGCTGTACATTAAACTTCTGTATAATCTGAATATTGGCATCGGTACGTTCCTGAATTTCTTCGGGCGGCATTTTAAGCGCTTGGTAAATACTGTCGGCAGTTTCCGTTCGATTATAGGGGTTAATAATCAAGGCGTCAACAAGTTCTTTGGAAGCGCCCGCAAACTCACTTAAAATCAACACACCTTTTGATAACGTTTTACTGGCGATGTATTCTTTACTGACAAGATTCATCCCATCGCGCGTCGATGTAATCATACAGATATCAGATGCAACATATAATCCAACCAGCTCTTCGAATGGAAGTGATTTGTAAAAATATAATACTGGCGTCCAGCTTAAATTTCCATAAATGGAATTGATTTCACTCACCTTTCGGTTAATCTCGTCTTTCAGCTTCTTATATTGCGACACTTTATCCCTGGAGGGCACGATAAGCATATATAAGACAACTTTTGTATGCCATTCGGGGTATTTTTCAAGGAAGGTGAGAAAAGCACGTAATCGCTCTAATATCCCTTTGCTATAATCGAGCCTGTCGACCGATATAATAATCTTCTGGTCGGGAAAGTGGCTTCGAAATTGGCTTGCAATGGATTGAATTTTTGGTTGATGGCTGACTTGGACGAATTTATCAAAATCAATGCCCATCGGAAAGGATTCCACAAAGATATGGCGATCTTTATATTTCAGCTGATTATAACCAGATGATACATGCAGTATTTTTTTGCAGGCGTTTAGAAAGTTCTGGCTATCAGCGAACGTATGAAATCCGATGAGATCCGCACCCAATAAACCTTCGACCAATTCTTTACGTTGCGGAATGTTCATAAAGAGCTCTTCAGAAGGAAAGGGGATATGGTGAAAATATCCGATGTTGAGTGTTTGGTTTGCTGCACGCAGCAGTTGCGGGAGCAGCATAAGCTGATAATCCTGCACCCAGATAAAATCCGAAAGTTGATCGATGGAAAGAGCGGCTTCACAAAATTTTTTATTCACTGTGACATACGTAGACCAATATTCGCGATCAAAATGAATGTAGCTAGGCTGATAGTGACAGATAGGCCAAAGGACCTCATTGGAATAACCTTCGTAGAAATTGCGGATTTCATCTTTTGATAAGAAAACAGGAAGTAAGCTCATCGGTTCGAGAAGCTCAACAATCTTTTCTTTTTCCTCTGCATCTTTCGGAACGATTCCCGGCCAGCCAACCCAGAGTATTTCGTCGCTATCAAAAGCGGAGTTTAACCCAGTTGCAAGTCCACCCGCACTCGGCTTGATGATTAATTTTTCTTTTTTTCGTTCTATTTGTATCGGCAGTCTATTTGAAATTATTATTTTCTTTTTTTTCTTCATAAGAATATTAGATCGATTTATTTGCAGTGTGGAAGAGTTATATTGACTATAACGATGGGCTTGTCATCCACTATCTGAACAACCTCGGCGAAGAATAGTTTCGATAAATTCAAATTAGAAGGACGGTAGGGGCAGCTGTTGAAGAAAGAAAAAGGTAGTTTATTGGAACAGAACTGGGGAATATGGGCAGCGGTACATCCCAAATAGCAACAAAAAAGACCTCTATTTCTACAGGTCTTTTTGTGATCTCATTCGCTTACGATATAGGGACAGCAGCAGCTTTTTCGCGATTCAATTTTTTCATAAATTGATCGAGGATGTCTCCCAATCTCCCCGAAATTTCCCCTAAAATGCTTTCCCAATCTTTAACGGTACCATCACAATTGTCTGAAACAATTTTAATGCTATGAAAGGTGAGATTTTTTTGAAAACAGAAATTCGCTAGGGCATAAGATTCCATATCAAATGCCAGAGGATTAAAATGTTTGATATCCTGATAAAAAGCCGTATTTACATTGATAAAACGATCCGATGTCAAAAGTGCATCTTCGTAACGAAATTCATCGCGTGAAATGGATTCCAAGATCCCTTGTCCTTTAAAAAACAAGGTGTTTTCCAGAAAAAATCCATCTGTATACGCGTCTCCTTGCGCATAGTATGCCGGATAAAGGACATGTCCTATCGGATGTCTTGTACAGCCCACAGTGCCCACATTGAGAAGAACAGGATTGATCCCTAAAGCTTTGATGTCTTCATAAAGCGTAGCAACGGCTAGGAGAGCATTTACTTTACCTACACCAATTTCGTAGACAAAAGTCGATTTACTTGTCGGATTAAAAGACAGCTCATTTTTATTTGCTACCAATATAATCGTTTCAATATCTTTATTCAGGATCATTTAGTTTTCTTCAATATATGGATACTCAAAAGCCAACTCTCCGGCAGTTATTAGATTTAAGAAATTAACACAAGCCTGTTTTGAGGTAGGAAAATCCATGAAAGTATAGTTTCCGCAACTAATCGGATTTTGGAAAGGCACCTCGTATCCTTCTGTAAGAATAGTTTCTAATACTTCTTTCATCAATTCCGCCAAGTTCTGAGGAGTTCTCGCTGTTCCAGCCAATACAACATAAAATCCCGTGCAACAGCCCATTGGTCCAACATAAATAACCTCATCACCTAAGATGGTTCTAATTTCTGTTGCAAAACAATGCTCTAAGGTATGCATGACTTCAGGTGATAGCATACGCTCAGGAGAATTCGGTCTGATCATGCGAATGTCGTAAGTTGTGTAACTTTCAACATTGCTGTTATTGGTGGTAGAAGCTTTAGCGTAGATCCCTTGTTTTAATTTGGTATGATCTACCGTAAAACTATTTACTTTTGCTTTTTCTTTTGTGTACATCTTGTTCTGTTCAAAGCTGTAACGCTTGCGACGCTACAGGGGTTAAAAGTTGAATATCAAAAATTTCTACAAAGATACTAGATTATTATAGAAAAAGGACGATAAAACTACTATTTTAACACTTCATAATGTTCGACTGTTGGAAACGGATCGTAGTAATGATGTAAAAGTTTTTCCCATTCCTTAAATAATGCCGATTCTCTGAAACCGATGGTATGGTCTTCCAAAGTTTCCCATTCGACCAATAGAATGTACTGGTTGTCTTTCTCAATACATTTACGTAGTGAATGCGTTATATAGCCTTTACTCGCACTAATATACTGGCAAGCTGTTTTATAATCTCTTTCAAAATTGGATTGTTGTCCTTCAATAATTTGCAATACAGCTACTTCTAAAATCATAATTTGTTTTTTATCAAGTTTTGTAAATACTTCAAACTTAGAAAATTTGTTTCTGATATGCAATACAGGAACAAGCTTATCCGAACAATTTATTTATCATTCTTTTAACGAGGACTTAGGCCGTATTATATCCGTTTTTAACCTGCGAAGTGATGATCTGGGTGACCAATGGAATACCCGGGTTGCGATTTTGTGCATTCCAAACTAGAGAGAGCGTTGTTCGTTGCGGTAAACCGTTCAATTCAAGGAAGGTGACATCAACATGGTATCCGTTCTTTAAAGACGAAGGAACAATGGCAACACCCAATCCCTGAGCAACCATATTGAAAATGGTCAAAGCATTCACAGTGCGCAAAGTAACTTTGGGGATAAACTTATGATCACTAAAGATACTCATGACGAGATCATAATAAGAGTGGCTATAGTTTTTGGAAAATAAGATAAATGATTCATCTTTTAAGGCGTCAAGACTTGCTTTCGGCGAATTCAATAGGGGATGATCGTTAGGTAAAACGAGACTAAAATGCTCGGTATGTATAGGCAGGCTACATAAGCCAGGTGGCGTTTCCGAAAGACGAACAAAGCCTAAGTCCAATTCTTTTTTCTCCAGCAGATCCAGCTGGGTTTCATTCGCTAGTTCGTGAAGTGCTAACTCAATATCTGGCTGCTGCTGTTTTAAATTGAGCAGTAGTTCCGGCAGGATGGTCTGAACAGCCGACCCAATAAACCCCAGCTTTAAGGTACTTATTTTACCATTGGCAAAGCTTTGAAGTTGAGTTTCAATCTGATCCAAGTGCCTAAAGAGTTCTTTCACCTCCTCAAAGAGATAGATCCCAGCTTCCGTCATTTGAACATTTCGCTTATTACGCTCAAAAAGTGCTACGCCATAGGATTCCTCCAGCTGCTTAATTTGTCTGCTCAAGCCCGGCTGCGCAATAAACAATTTTTCGGCAGCCCTTCTAAAATGCAGCTCTTCTGCCAATACTTTAAAATACAGTAAGTGTCTTAGTTCTATTTGATAATTCATGGTTATCAATTGATGATAAAAATGGTATTTCTAATTATCAAATATAGCAAGTACATTTGAGTAAAGCAGATAGGAAGATGGAAAAATTTTTATACGGCAGTGGGCAGCTAACATGCTCCATAGCCTTAGCCATAGTAAAAGGAACGGTTACGGGGGAAATATCACCCGAAGTCAAGAATAAGATCGAGCAGAGCGCCAGTTATGTCCGTAAAATAGTCGAGCGTGGTGAGATTGTCTATGGGATTAATACCGGTTTTGGTCCCTTGTGTACCACACTTATTGACGCAAATCAAACGCAACTGTTACAGGAAAATATTCTGAAAAGTCATGCCGTCGGTATGGGCGAACCTATCGCCAATGATTTGGCCAAATTGATGCTTATTCTTAAAGTTCACGCGCTTTCTCAAGGATTTTCGGGTGTTCAGTATGCGACAATTGAACGGATTATTTGGCATATCGAAAACCATATCATTCCTGTGGTACCTAAGCAAGGCTCTGTCGGCGCATCGGGTGATTTGGCGCCATTGTCACATTTATTTTTACCCTTGATTGGCTTAGGAAAAGTCAACGTAGAAGGGGAAATTATGGAAACAGCTACCGTTTTGGAAAAATATGGTATGGCTCCGGTACACTTGGGCGCAAAAGAAGGTCTGGCTTTGATCAATGGAACTCAATTTATGGCAGCCCATGCTGTGATGGCTGTTGCTGAGTTAAATCGTGTACTTCAGAATGCTGATATTATTGCGACCTTAATGATTGAAGGTTTAAATGGCTCAATAAAACCATTTTTTACTGAATTACATCAATTACGCCCGCATGCCGGAAACCGTTATGTTGCTGCAAGCATTTTTAACATGCTTCATGGCTCAGCCATTTTGGAAAGCCACAAAGACTGTTCCCGCGTACAAGATCCTTATTCTTTGCGCTGTATCCCTCAAGTCCACGGAGCATCACGCAATGCTTGGCTTCATTTGAAGGAGACCATAGAAATCGAAATAAATGCAGTGACCGATAATCCTGTGATCATTAATGACGAACTAACCATTAGTGGCGGTAGCTTTCACGGACAGTCAATCGCTTTGCCTTTGGATTATGCCACACTTGCTGCATCGGAAATCGGCAATATTTCGGATCGAAGGGTTTACTTGTCTTTAGAAGGTCAAACCAACGGTGTCCCAAAATTGTTAATGAAATCAACCGGTCTCAATTCAGGATTTATGATCTTACAATATAGCACAGCCGCGATTGCAAGTGAGAATAAAGGGCTTTGTTTTCCTGCAAGTGCAGATAGTATTCCTACCTCTTTAGGCCAAGAGGACCATGTCAGTATGGGATCTATTTCCGGCCGAAAATTACTACAGGTCATTGACAATGTTGATAAAATATTAAGCATTGAACTGTTATGTGCGGCACAGGCAAAGGATTATCATCAGCCATTAAAATCGACTGCAGCATTGGAAGCTATTCATGCGAGAATTCGTCAGTCCATTCCGCATATCGAATCCGATCAACCGATGGAAGAGCTGTTGACTGAAGCATTAAAGCTCGTAAAATCGGGCGAACTGATCACATTGCATCGTCAATATGCGACGGGCGAAATTGCTGCGGATTTGAAACAAAGATTTGAAGAGTTTTAGACGAAGAAGGATGGAAAAAGAGCTAAAATTAGTTGGACCTTTTAGGCAGATATTAACCATGTCAAATATGCCCGTTAATGGGGCGCTCCATGATAAACAAT
The DNA here is from genome assembly GCF_039511225.1 of Sphingobacterium multivorum. Classification (NCBI taxonomy): domain Bacteria; kingdom Pseudomonadati; phylum Bacteroidota; class Sphingobacteriia; order Sphingobacteriales; family Sphingobacteriaceae; genus Sphingobacterium; species Sphingobacterium multivorum. The sequence continues at coordinate 3,099,439 of NZ_CP154261.1, read as the reverse complement.
TAGTTATTATTAAAGATGGAGGTATTTTAATAGCAGGTAACGATATCATGGAAGTGGCGGACTTTGAGGGATTACAACTGCAATGGGGAAAGCAAGTGGCACTTGTACATGTAGAGGAAGATCAGGTCGCCTTGCCAGGCTTTATTGATTGCCATACGCATATTGCTTTTGCCGGTAATCGAGCGAATGATTTCGCCCTTCGAAATGCAGGCTCAAGCTACCTGGAGATTGCGGCAGCTGGGGGAGGGATTTGGAGCACGGTATCACACACAAGGGATTGTGATGCAGCAGAATTGATTGATCTCACGATCCAGCGTGCAAATTTTCTGTTAAGGCAAGGAATCACAACAATTGAAGTTAAAAGCGGTTACGGTCTTAATGTTGAAGAAGAGCTGAAGATATTACGTGTCATTCAGGAGTCGGATCGTCGTACGGCATCAGACCTTGTTCCAACTTGTTTGGCGGCACATATGCTCCCGCGAGACTTCAGCGGATCGGCAAAGGATTATCTTCATCGAATTACAACAGATCTTTTTCCGCTATTGAAATCAGAAGGGCTGTCAAACCGGGTTGACGCATTTATAGAAAAAACAGCGTTTCAAGGGGAAGACATTGTGGCATATTTACAAAAAGCAAAAGCGATGGGTTTTGACCTGACTATTCATGCCGATCAGTTCACAACTTCGGGAAGTCAGATTGCAGTTGAACTCGGTGCTCAATCTGCGGATCATCTTGAGGCATCAACAGCAATTGAAATTGACCTTATTGCCCATTCAGATACTGTTGCGGTGGCGCTACCTGCGGCTTCCATCGGACTTGGATGTGGTTTTACGCCAGCTAGAAAGCTGTTGGATGCAGGTGCATGTTTGGCCATAGGAAGTGATTGGAATCCGGGTTCTGCACCCATGGGACAATTATTGACGAGTGCGAGTATTTTGGCAACAGCAGAGAAGTTGACGAACGCTGAGTTGCTTGCTGCATTAACCTACCGTGCCGCCAAAGCTTTAAACCTGTCGGATCGCGGCGTGTTAGGCAAGGGCATGAAAGCAGATTTTACTATATTTAAAACAGCTAATTATCAGGATATTTCTTACTACCAAGGAAGCTTGCAACCTACAGCAGTATGGAAAAATGGTCAGGAAGTATTCTCACTATAACAACATGGAAGATACATTTAAGAACGAGGTGGCGGAAGGTATTCCGACCGTATTGCCCCCAAAAGTAGAGCGAGATCATACCATAAGCCATGCCCCCCGACGAAAGGATATTCTCACCAGGTCGGAAGAGAAGCTGGCTTTACGGAATGCATTACGCTATTTCCCCAAACAATGGCATACCGTTTTAGCACCTGAATTTTTAGAGGAGCTCCGTAGTTACGGCCGAATCTACATGTACCGCTTTAGGCCCCAATATGCGATGCACGCTCGACCGATAGCTGACTATCCAGCAGGGAGTAAGCAAGCGGCAGCGATTATGCTGATGATTCAAAATAACCTTGATCCGGCTGTAGCCCAACATCCCCATGAACTGATTACGTATGGTGGGAATGGAGCTGTTTTCCAAAATTGGGCTCAATATCGCCTCACCATGCAGTATCTTTCGCAGATGTCAGATGAACAAACTTTACATCTCTACAGTGGTCATCCCATGGGTCTTTTCCCGTCGTCACAACATGCACCACGTGTCGTTGTAACGAATGGAATGATGATTCCAAACTATTCGAAACCGGATGACTGGGAGCGTTTTAATGCTTTAGGCGTTACGCAATATGGACAGATGACTGCAGGTTCCTATATGTATATTGGTCCGCAGGGTATTGTGCATGGTACTACAATTACGGTCATGAATGCTTTCCGAAAACATTTAACAGCAAATGATACAATTCAAGGTAAAGTATTTTTAACTTCTGGCTTGGGGGGAATGAGTGGCGCACAACCTAAAGCAGGTAATATTGCCGGATGTATCACCGTATGCGCTGAAATAAATCCCGCTGCAGCAAAAAAACGGCATGAACAAGGTTGGGTAGACCGATTGATCGAAAACATCGATGAGCTCGTTGAACAGGTACAGTCGGCGATGGATCAAAAAGAAACGATATCTTTCGCCTATATCGGTAATATTGTCGAAGTGTGGGAGGCTTTTGATCGCGAAAATATCCACGTCACTGTAGGATCTGATCAGACATCTTTACATAATCCTTGGTCTGGAGGCTATTATCCGATGGGGCTGACCTTTGCAGAATCGAATGCTTTATTGGCGAGTGATCCTGATCGATTTAAGCAATGCGTACAAGAAAGCTTGATACGGCATGTCGATGCCATCAATAAGCATGTATCCAAGGGAACCTATTTCTTTGATTACGGTAATGCATTTCTATTGGAAAGCAGTCGCGCTGGTGCAGCGGTATGGAATGACGATAAGGATCAATTCCGCTACCCATCTTATGTACAAGATATTCTTGGCCCAATGTGTTTCGACTATGGTTTTGGACCTTTTCGGTGGGTTTGTACGTCTGGAAAAGCTTCGGATCTTCAAAAATCAGACGAAATAGCCATGACAGTTTTGGAAAATCTCCGAACAGAAGCCCCAATGGAAATTCAGCAGCAGATGCAAGATAATATACAATGGATTAAAGAAGCTGGAAAAAATAGACTTGTGGTAGGCTCTCAGGCGCGTATTCTTTATGCAGACTCCAATGGACGTATTGCGATAGCAAAGGCTTTTAATGAAGCTGTAAAGAGTGGCCTGTTTGAAGCACCCATTGTATTGGGAAGAGACCACCATGATGTTAGCGGTACCGATTCACCTTATCGGGAGACCAGTAATATTTATGATGGAAGTCAATATACCGCCGATATGGCAATTCATAATGTCATCGGAGACAGTTTCCGGGGGGCCACCTGGGTCTCTATCCACAATGGCGGTGGAGTCGGTTGGGGTGAGGTTATCAACGGAGGCTTTGGTCTACTACTCGATGGTTCAGGAGAAGCAGCTGTTAAATTGGAAAAGATGTTGTATTTTGATGTCAATAATGGGATTGCTAGGCGCGCTTGGGCTAGAAATAAGGAGGCCAACCAAGCATTAGATCGTGCATTGGAAAGAAATACGACATTGCAAGTCACGCGTGCTCAACTTGTAGATGATGATATTATTGAACAATTATTTGATCAGAGCGAATGAACTTTTTGTTACATAATCCCGAAATATACAGTAAAGGTGACCAAGCGGTATGGAAGGGACGTACCGATGGCCAGGATCGTGAATGGATGCGTTGGCATCAATTAATGGATTGTGTTGATCTTCTCGAGCAGCCCGATTTAAGACAGTCCGTCGCTTTTCTGGGATTCTGTAGCGATGAGGGTGTTGGACGCAATCAAGGTCGTGTAGGAGCCAAGGACGGCCCCACAGCACTTCGGAATATTTTAACAAACCTTCCTGTACATTTTTCAGATAAACTACAACTTAAAGATTGTGGTGATATATTGATAAAAGACAGTGATTTAGAGTTGTCGCAGCAGGGTTTAGGTTGTGCCTTAAATTGTATTCTTGAACAAGAAGGATTTCCAGTCATCTTGGGTGGCGGCCATGAAATAACCTATGGCCATTATTTGGGTGTTAAAGAATTTCTTAAGAGCCGTAATCAAAGTCTAGGCATTATTAATTTGGATGCCCATTTAGACATCCGCCCATTGCAGGACGGCAAAGGGAACTCGGGAACGGGTTTCTATCAAATCGAGCAGGACCAGTCCAATGCAGGTTTGCCATTTCATTACTTGGCAATTGGTATTCAAGAAATTAGTAATACCAAAGGATTGCTCGACTATGCCAAAGCGAAGAAAGTCCAGATTATAGCGCGAGAGAGTCTGGTCGTTGAGAAACTTGATCTCATTCGCGACAAAATTGTACGTTTTGCCAAATCAGTAGATTATGTGTATTTGACGGTTGATCTTGATGCTTTCGCTGCAGCTTATGCGCCGGGAGTAAGTGCATTGGCATTTAACGGTATAGTCCCCGATCATTTGTTCTTTACGATCTACGATATTCTACTGGATCTGCCCAACTTAAAATCTGTCGATTTTGCTGAATGTAACCCCCATTTTGATATCGATTCTAGAACGGCGAAATTAACAGCTGATCTGATCTTTAAGTTGATAAACAAACTTGCCATTAAATTTGATCAGCAACTGTCCAGCAAGTAAACATGAAAAAAAGATGGTTAGATTGCTGTCGCAATCTAACCATCTTTTTGCATATTGGTCGAGGCCTTAAAAAAGCACATCGGCTAATGTCGGATCCTTATCAAAAACTGATTTTGCAAAAGGACATAAAGGCATAATTTTTAAATTTTCTTGACGTGCATAAGTCACTGCTGCCATCAATAGCTGTTTGCCTAGCCCTTTTCCTGCATATTCAGAACTTACTTCTGTATGGTCTATAATGAATTTTGTGGGGCCAGCCCAGGTATAAGTCATTTGGGCAACCGACTTTTCCTGATCGATAACCTCGAAGCTACCATGTTTATCGTCATTTTTATGTATTACTTCCATGAGCATGATTTAATGAATGAAAAGTACAAAATAAACAAAATCCTGCAATATATAACATGAACAGTAGTTTAGAAAAACAGCTATTTTATCAGTTAGATGGCATAATTGGCCTTTGTGTTTTGTAAAATTGCAGTGATTCTTTTAGATAGCTAATATTTTTAGTATGTTTGCTTTGCGTTATGAGTGTAAATCAAAGCAAAAGACAAGAATTTGCCATTGTGGACATAGAGACTACAGGTGGCCATGCAAAATCGAGCCGGATCACCGAAGTTGCCATTGTTATTCATGATGGTAACCAGGTTTTAGAACGTTGGGAGACCTTGGTTAATCCAGGGAAAGAAATTCCGAATTCAATTTTTGCGCTTACGGGCATAGACAATGACATGGTGAAGGATGCTCCATTATTTGATCAAGTTGCCGAACACATTTATGGAATGCTCAAAGACCGTATTTTTGTTGCGCATAATGTAAACTTTGATTATTCATTCATTCGGTTTCAGCTTCAGGAATCGGGCTTCGAGTGGTCAGCAATAAAATTATGTACAGTACGCTATGCCCGAAAAATCAAGCCCGGATTATTGTCCTATAGTTTGGGACGTCTATGTGATTACTTGGATATCCCGATTGAAAATAGGCACCGTGCGGGTGGCGATGCCGATGCGACAGCCATTCTCTTTGCTTATTTGAAAGTGCTAGATACCGAACAGGTATTTCAGGATATGATTAAACATAAAGCGCTAGATCAACGTTTTCCACCGCATTTAAATCCCTTGGAATATGAACAATTGCCCAATGAGCCCGGGGTCTATTATTTTCACGACAAAGCTGGAAAAGTAATTTATGTCGGTAAGGCCGTAAATATAAAAAAAAGAGTATTGTCCCATTTTACAGGAAATAGTATTCAAGCACAAAGGCAACATTTCTTAAAAGAAATTCATCATATAAGTTATGAGTGCTGCGGAACTGAGCTAATGTCATTGTTATTGGAATGTGCGGAAATTAAAAAGTTCTGGCCAAAATATAATAGGGCACTTAAACGGTATGAGCCTAAATTCGGTTTATTTTCTTATGAGGACCAAAATGGCTATCTCCATCTGGCTATAGGGAAGACGACAAGGGGACAAGCATGTATTCAGCTGTTTCAGCGTGAATATGACGCTATTCAGTTGCTGCAAAGCTTTATTCAGCATGACGCTATTAATCCGCAATTTTGTCAGTTTGGGCACGCCAGTTTGTCTACGAAATCCATCAAGAAGACCGAATTGCCCGATCGAGACCTACACAATACCCGGGTGGAACGTTGTATTGAGGATTGGCTCAAACAGCAACCATCCTTTATATTGATCGATAAAGGACGTAATTCCGATGAAAAAAGTTGCATTGTTATTGAAAATGGTGTTTTTTATGGAATGGGATATATAGATCAATACGGCCAGTACAACGGGTTTGAAGATATAAAAGGACAAGTTAAAAGATATCAGAGTAATCACTACATGATGGAATTGGTCAAAATGGCAGCAGAAAGACATCCCGCTAAAGTACATTTCTTAACAAAATCAAAGATTTTACCTGACGTTGCGGCAGAGCCTACTTTCTCTTACGAGAAAATGGCCCCGAATAGTCTTTTTAATTTCTATTAACAGCATATTTTCAATTTATATTTTGGGAATTTTTTCCGTTTAGTCATTTCAATCTCAGTAATCTGTTAAAGAAATGTGAAATCGCAAATCGCGCGCGATTTTGGTCCAATAGTTGAAATATTCTTTGTGTAGAATATTAAAAAAGACTTTTCATAATTTAGGTTAATAATTGGTTAGTTAAAAACCTGGGGCTCCCAACCTCAGGTTTTCTTTTTTTTATATTTCCGAACAAGAATTTTAGGTGAAGTACTACTTTTATTTTGATTATTCAAAATAAATCAGTGTTTTTTTTATTTGAAGTGTATGTTTCAATTTATTGGTTTTCAATTGATTAATATTTGTCCCCCTTTTGTCCCCCTAAGTTTTTTCTCTCTATAGTTAGTTTAAGTTACTTTAGTGTCAGCGTACTGTAATAGCGGAATTAGTAAAACAAAGATGGGGCGTTTTCTAAAAGTAGCTGCGGTATATCTTATCCATATCTTTATATATAAAAAGGGCCTTTGGCCCTTTTTTTTATTCCTAATTCAGATTCACTTATTTTAACCCAAAGATACCTTGACCTAGATTTTGATATAGATCTTTTTCTTTCGTAAATAATAGGCGATCAACCAATTCAAAGCGACAAATAGCAATGCAAATAACGCGGAGGATAATTGTTGATTTTGCCAACCATCAAACAGGAAATGATAGCTAAAGTTCCAAAGGTTTTGATGTTTATCCCCAATGAGAATAAATGAACAAATCGTAGGGAGTAGCCCGCTAAGACAATAGATAAATAGTGTATTCCTGCCGAAGTCGTCAAAGACAGTATAAAATATCCCTCTGATGTTTTGAAATTCGATGAGATAGATTAATATACCAAGAAAAGAGATGGCAATACCCGTTGTGAATACGCAGTAACTGCTGGTCCAGATTTTCTTATTAATAGGAAAAGCAAATGACCATAGATAGCCCACTAAAATAAAGACCAGGCCTACGACAAATAGGTTCATCAGCTCACTTTTGCCGGTCAGTTTTTGAATAATGTATTTTCCTGTGATATACCCGAATATCGTTTGACTGATGGCCGGAAATACGCTCCAGACATCCTCTGGATCAAATGCTGTTCCTTCGCCGTGATAGAGGTGGGAAGCACCAAAGATTCGGATATCTAGTGTCGTTCCAAACCAACCATCCAGACTATAAGGATCTGCTGGATTACCGTAATAGCAAATTAGCCAATAGAGGAGTAGAAGGAAGATACTAATAACTGCAGCACCTTTATCCCTAAAATAGTATAGTATCATTGCCGTGCTAAAATAGCAGATTGCAATACGCTGCAGCACCCCAAAATACCTGTACTTGGCAAAGGGAATCCACTCGAGCTGGTGAAGACTATTCCATTCCGCAAAGGGGAAAATATTTAAAAACAGACCAAGTAGAAAAAGGATGATTGTTCTCTTGAGAATTTTATTCCAATATCGTGTGGGTGCTAACTGGTCGCTGTTTTTTAAGGAAAATGCCATAGCGTTTCCGACAGCAAATAGGAAAAATGGAAATATAAGATCTGTAAACGTACATCCATGCCAAATGGAATGTTCAAGTGGAGGAAATACATGATGATAGTTGCCAGGATTATTGACGAGAATCATAGCCGCGAGTGTAAACCCACGGAAAATATCCAGTGATTTAAAACGAGTCATAATAAAGTGTATTGGTAAAAAAGGCTGTTCAAGGATACTTCTTTGAACAGCCTATGTTTGGTCTAATTAATAGCCTGGATTTTGAGTTAGGCTAGGGTTTGCCTGCAGTTCCAATAATGGTATTGGAAGGAGCAGGCTATTTTGGTTAAAATTATACTTAATCAACGTGGCATTGCTCTGTTTGCCGTCATCGCATGTAAATTTGATTTCATTTAATTTATTCATCACATCTACTGTGACACCATAACGGTTTAAATCATCCCACCGTTGCCCTTCGAAAGCTAGTTCTAATCGGCGCTCGTTGAGAATGATGGCCTTTAGGGCACTGGAGCTGATACCGGATAAATTGGCGAGCCCTGCGCGATGACGGACGACATTAAGGGTATTTATTGCCCCTGAAGTATTTCCCAGTGCGTTTTGAGCTTCTGCTTTGAGCAGAATGATGTCCGCAAGTCGTAAAAGGTAAAAATGATCGCCACTTTGGAAGCTATTGGCATGTTTTTGCTTTACGTTAAATGGGATTTCTGTCGCAGCATCTCCGCAGGGATTCCAAAATTCATCCGCCCAAGGAACTGAATAGAACCAAATGTTGGCGTTCTTTCGTTCGGTGTCGCCAGCATTGTCATAAGCTTCGACAAGATCTTTCGATGGTGTTCCATATCGGCGCCATTCGTTTTCGTTGATTTTGCCATTTTCATCAAGATCCGGGAAAAAGAACGCGCCACCCCAGCAGCTTAGATTGGGACTGCCGGCGATGTAGGGAATCTCAATGATAGATTCACTATTATAGTTGTGTTTGCCGTCAAAAAGATCCGCATAGTTTTGAAGGAGCTGGTAACCACCTTTTCCAGCGATCACTGCATCGGCGTATTGCAATACCTTATTGTAATCTCGATCAGGGCGTTGTGCCCATATCTTGGTCAGTAAGGCATTTGCAGCCCCTTTTGTTGCTCTGACCTTGTCAATGGAAGGTTGCCCAAATCCATCGGGTAGGTTGTTTGCAGCAACTTGCAGATCCGAATCGATAAAATCATAAACCTCGGCTACAGTTGATCGCTTGATGCGTAATACTTCTGCATCTGTACTGTTGGAGTGTTTTTCCAAGGGCACACCACCATAAAGTTTGACCAATTGATAATAATGGAAGGCCCTTAAAAATGAAGCTTCTCCAAGAATTTGTTTGCGTCTTTCGTCCGAAAAAGTAGGATCTGTGACTTTATCAACGTTGTCAATAACGATATTGCATTTTGAGATTGCTCCATACAGTTCTTCCCAATCCCTGCGTACCATTTCATTGGTATTGGTAATGGTATTATAGTCAATTTGCGCAAAATCTATTTCCCCACCACCGGCAGCATGGGCATTATCAGAGCGAATATCTGTTTGCAGAATCATTTCCCATTGATAATAATTGGCATTGCTTCCTGGACGGGTGCCATTGCCTATGAAAGAATTATAGGCTCCGTTTAATGCTTTCTCAATATTGTCTCCGGTGAGATAGGCATTTTCGCTCGTTACCGTGGAAGTAGGTTGAAGATCTAAAAACTTTTTGCAGGAATTTAGAGTAAGCGATGTCAATAAGGCTATGGCTAATGACGTATATCTAGTTGATTTCATTTTTTGTAAGCTAAAAGGTTAAAAAGTTAGGTTTAAACCAACAATAAAGGTGCGTGCCTGCGGCGAAGTACCAAAATCGATACCCGGCGCCATATTGGCACTCACGGTTTCCTGGTTAGTTCCACCATACATACTTACCTCGGGATCCAAACCCGAGTATTTGGTGAATGTTAACAGATTCTCGCCCGTCACGTAAAAACGGACCTTATTGAGCTTCCATCTTTCAAGCACTTGTTTAGGTAGCGTATAGGCCAAGGTCATCGATTTTACCCTGAGGTAGGAACCTTTCTCTACAAAACGGGAGGAAATTTGTGAATTGTAGTTGTCATCTGTATTGTTTAGATCTGGACGTGGCATAGTACTATTTTTGTTATCAACAGTCCATCTGTTTAACACGGCAACACTTTGGTTTCTCGGTTCCCACATACCTTCTGTATAAATGCGCGTCGCATTAAGGATATCATTTCCCTGTACACCTTGTAAGAAAAAGGAAAAGTTGAAGTTCTTATAGCTGAAATCGTTGGTCATGCCATAAGAGAATTTTGGTGTAGCATGACCAATGATAGCCATATCACTCGTTTGGAGACCTGCTTCCGGATCGGCCATCTGATAGATCATATCTCCGGTCTCTGGATTGACGCCTTTTGCGCCATAGCCCCAGAAGGACCCCAATGCAACGCCTTCTTTTGCAATCGTACTATTACCCCGACCATCGATATTTCCGTCATAATAAGTTCCGCCATCAATATTCAGGACTTTATTGCGATTGAGTCCGAATGTCACTGTTGTATTCCATTTGAAATCGTGAACGAAATTTCGGCTACTCAATTCGAATTCAAAACCTCTATTTTGTAGGTCGCCGAGGTTTTTCAGCGCAGTTCTATAGCCCGAACTGTACGGAACTCTTGAGTTGAGAAGTAGGCCTACAGTCCTTTTTGCATAATAATCTGCACCAAATATCAATCTCGAATTAAAGAAACTGGCATCCACACCAATATCGGTCTGGTTTGTTGTTTCCCATTTTAAATTGGGATTGTCCAGGGTAGCAGGCGTATAACCGGGTACAACTTGGTCGCCGATGTTATATGATCCTGTCACGTCGACTAAACCGAGATAGGAAAAGGCCGGAATTTGGCTATTCCCAACTTTACCCCAGCTCGCACGGATTTTCAAATCGTTTACAGTGCTTTTTAGCGAACTGAAGAAATCCTCATTGGATAAACGCCAGCCAGCAGAGAAAGAAGGGAAGTAACCCCAACGGTTATTTGGCCCAAACACAGATGATGCGTCAGCCCGCAGATTTGCTGTAAATAGGTACTTGTCGTTATAATCATAACCAATTTTTGCGATGCCAGATACAGTGGATACAGCGGCGTCTACTGCCGTAGGCATCGCTGTGATCATCGAACCACCATTGACCGTGTGGATTGCTGGATTAGCAAAATTTTGCGTAGCAATATTTGAGGTTGTTGTTTGTGTTTTCGTTGTAATATAGCCTAATAAGCCTGTAAAGTGGTGTTTATCACTAAAGGTTTTGTCATAGTTTAATGTATTTTCGGACATCCAATACTGATTGTCCTGCTGCTGGAGCGTCGCCATTCCTTTATATTTTCTACCCTCTGTCGTGCGGAACGGATCCACAAAACTGCGGTACTGGTTGTTAAATTTCTCATACCCAAACAGCGATTTGAATTTTAATCCAGGTAGGATATTGGCTTCCACAAAGGCATTTCCTGTAAATCTGTTGTTGATATAGCTGTGCTCGTTACCTGTTGCCAATGCAACGGGGTTGTCAAGATCTGTATAGAATGGATCCACTGTGAAAGCACCTTTATCGCCATATATGCCGATTACTGGAGAGCCTAGATAAGCGTTCATGATGACTCCATTTCGGGAGTTCTCGGTAATGTCCACGTCGTACCAACGGTTGTAAGATAAGCTGGTCCCCACCTTAAAGATTTTATTGATCTGATGATCCAAATTAACCTTGAAATTGACTTTATTAACTGTATTGGTAATTACCGTACCATTATCTTTTTGATAAGATCCCGAGATGTAAAACCCTGTCTTTTCATCTCCACCGCGTACTGAAGCCTGGTATTTTTGGCTGTAACCGGTGCGGAATAGCTGATCTGGCCAGTTTGTATCAGCGGTATATTTCGACCAATCCAAGGCTTCTCCCATCTCAGTCATTAATTCTCTATATTGTGCCGCATTTAGAACACTAGGCTTTTTTCTGATGGCTGAAAATCCTTGATAGGTTTCGAAATTTACCTGTGTCTTACCGTTTGTTCCTCTTTTGGTTGTAATCAATACAACGCCATTTGCGCCAGAAGATCCATAGACAGCGGCTGAAGCAGCATCCTTTAATACAGAAATGCTTTGAATATCGGATGGATTGAGCTCCGATATGTTTTCAGTAGGAACACCATCTACAATGTATAATGGATTACTACCTGCAGTAATTGTTGAAGTTCCGCGAACGCGAATAGAGAAGCCAGCTTGAGGTTGTCCGGAAGATTTTACAATTTCCACCCCCGCCATTTTGCCCTCCATAGCACTCGCTAATTGGGTCACAGGGCGATCTTCAATATCTTTTGTACTCATGGTTGCAATGGCTCCCGTGATGTCTTTTTTCTTCTGTGTTCCAAAACCGACTACAACGATCTGTTCCAGTTGGTTGTTGGCAGTTTTTAGCTGTATATTGAGGTAACTATTGGAACCTACCGTACTACTGATAGTCTCATAACCTATTGAACTAAAGCTGAGCTGATGTGTAGGAGTCGCTTCAATTGAAAACTCACCTTTGCTGTCTGTTTCCGTCTGTTTACCTGTTGTTGTATTGCGGATGGTGACCCCTGTTAATGCTTTACCGTCGCCATCGGTAACGCGCCCTTTGACAAGCTGTTGTATATTGATCGTGTTTCTTAAAGGTATGTCATTTATTTTCTTTTTTAGGACAATGGTGTTGTTGACAATTTTGTATGAATACGACAGCTCTTTCAGGTTGTCATCCAGAATTTCAACAATAGAACCATCTTTATGGTTTATGCGGATTTTTTGGTTATCATTGATCTGTGAGTTATCGTACAGAAACACATAAGAACTCTGACGCTCGATTTCTTTAGCAAACTTTGCCAAAGTGTATTCCTTGTCTTGTAACTTGATTTTAGATTGGTTTACATTCGCCATCGCCAAATTATTTGCATGGGAAACGCATTGGATAGCAAGTAAAGCAGCAAATAGTTTTGCCTTTTTACCAGCCCCTTGGATGGTTTTAAGTTTATACATAATTAGTTGGGTAAGTTTGTTTTATATTAGATAATTTAGAGTTCAACTTCAATTTTATTGTTTTCCAATCGGCATTTTATATCCAGAAAGTTGAGGGTCTCAACCAGTTGCTGGGCAGTTGAATTGCGTTTTATCTTACCTGTCAGTTCACGCTTTTCATTTGTTCCTTTATACACGATATCCACATTATACCAGCGTTTTATGGCGGCAAGCGCATCTTTAATGGGTGTCGATTCGAAATAGAAAAAACCATTTTTCCAGGCCATTGCTTCTTCGATATTGGCTTCTGCTACGATAAGATTCCCGCCAGTGGTAAATGCTGCTTGACCAGGTTTCAGCATTTTTGACTTACCGAATTGCGAGACTTGTACAGAACCGGCTATAAGTGTGGTTTTATTGTTTTCATTTGGATAAGAGCGTACATTAAAATGAGTTCCGAATACACGAATGGTCTGTTCATTGGATCGCACATAGAAGGGGCGCTTGCTATCGTGGCTGACCTCAAAATAGCCCTCCCCAGATAATTTTACTTCCCGGCTATTCGACGCAAAAGATTCAGGAAACGTCAGCACGGATCCAGCATTTAGCCACACCTTACTGCCATCGGCCAAAATGATCGTATACTCTGTTCCAATCGGGGTTTCAATGGTATTGGTACGGCTTGTAGCAGTATTCCTGCTGGCTGTAAATTGATATTGCACGGTTCCGGAAGCAGTGGTAACGACTTTCACCTGTTCATCCTGATGGAGAACGCGCTGTTGCTGGGCAGAAAGGTCAATTTTAGTTCCATCGGCTAAAGTTAATACGGCTGCCTTAATGCCCGGGTGAACCTGTTGTTGCATCTTCACGGCTACCTGCTGGCTATCTCCAGATGTTCTTTTAACAAGGTAAAGGGGTAATATAAACAACAGTGCCAAAGCAGCAGCTATTCCACCCAACTTCACCCGTTGCGGAATTCGCCTGATTTTTGACGCTTGGATTTCCTGCTTAATATTGGAAAATAACAGCTCTTTGAGTTGTTGTTCATCGGTTGCCAGCCCCTCAGGAATAGGGAGAGGTTCGCCATTACTTGTTTCATACCACTCTTGCAATTCGGCTTCCTCTTCAGGGGTACATGTGCCTTGAAGCCATTTGTAAGCCAATTGCTTTATCCGGAATTGATTATGATCAACCATATTTAGGGTTATTTATATATAGAGTCCCTAGATTGGGTTGATACCCTGACAAGAAGAGAAAAAAAAATCACAAAGTAATCAGAAAGCGCTGAATACCAGCGCGTATTTTTTTTAAGGCACGGCCTAATTGGGTTTCGACCGTTTTCACAGAGATGTTCATGTGCTCAGCGATCTGTTTATAAGTAAGTCCTTCTTCGCGGGATAATTTGAAAACAAGCTGGCATTTTTCGGGCAGTTCCGAAACAAGCTGATCCAGCCGAACTCGAAGTTCTTCAAACTGAAGCCAATTTTCCGTCGAGTTATCAAAATCTACCCATTCCGTGTCATACTTAAAAGCTTCCTGCTTGTATTGTTGCGCCAGATATTTAAAGACTTTGTATTTAACGGCCACAGCGAGGTAGGAGGCCAGATTGCTTTCAATTTGGAGTTGATGGCGTCTCAGCCAAAGCGAAGTAAAGATGTTTTGTACGATTTCCTGCGCGTCTTCCAGCGAATTTGTTTTGCGCGCAGCCTGGTAATAAAGCTTTTTCCAATAGCGATCATACAAAGCTTCGAAAGCTAAGCTATCGTCTTGTTGAACCAATACAATCAACTCTTCATCTGAATGGCCTCCAAAATCTTTCATGCAAGACAATAATTTGTTTTTCTACGGTTAACGACGTGTAATGCGAATCGCGCTATAAATGTAGGGACTAAATTAGCAATAATGCAACTTTAATCTGTAAAAGCTGGTTTTGAACAGCTAAATACCTATTTTACAAAGACCAAGGGGAGGGCAAATAGGCAAAAAAAAAGAGTATCTGTTGATTCAGGTACTCTTTTTTTTACAGGTACTTCTTAGAAGTTTGGTTTCAACAAGTATTTGTCGTAGAATCGGAAAATATGATCCGCAGCCTCTTCGGCAGTATCGACAATACGGTATAGTTTCAAATCTTCTTCGCTGATATATTTGTTAGGAATCATTGTATTCTGAACCCAGTCCATCAACCCTTTCCAATATTCAGAGCCAACCAATACGATCGGAAAACGTGCAATTTTGCCGGTTTGAATCAATGTGATTGCTTCAAAAAGCTCATCCATGGTTCCAAAGCCTCCTGGCATAACAATATAACCCTGAGAATACTTCATGAACATCACTTTTCTGACGAAAAAGTACTTGAATTCAAGTAGTTTGTCGCGATCAATATATTTGTTGTGAAACTGCTCAAATGGTAATTCAATATTTAGACCAACAGACTTTCCTCCGGATTCATAAGCACCTTTATTGGCTGCTTCCATAATTCCAGGTCCACCGCCCGAGATAATACCATAACCGCGTTCTGTCAATAAACTGGCAATATCGACCGCCATTTGATAATATTTGTGTTCACGTGGCGTACGTGCCGATCCAAATATCGATACACAGGGACCAATTTTTGCCAATTTCTCAAATCCGTCCACAAACTCTGACATCACTTTAAAAATCTGCCATGAGTCCTTAACTTTAATTTCCTGCCATGTTTTGTTTTCAAATGCGCGGATAATTTTATCTTCTTTTGTAATGTCCATATATAACGTTATACATTTAATTCTAAATTCCAATTTTTCAAAAAGGAATACAATATAGCTATTTTTTTAATAGTAGCTACTTTTTCTGATTATTCTTACATTTGCATTATGAATTTTTCTTCTAAACTTCTTGAGAATGCCGTCGCTGAATTTGGAAAACTACCAGGCGTAGGACAAAAGACAGCATTACGACTGGTTTTGCATCTGCTGAAGCAATCCGATGCGGATGTAGCCCGTTTTACAGCCGCTATTGATCGCTTGAAAGAAGATATTCAGTATTGCCAGGAATGTTTCAATATTTCGGATCACAGTATATGTGAGATATGTGCCTCCTTTAAACGTGATAAAAGCTTGATTTGTGTTGTGGAAGATACACGTGATGTGATGGCCATTGAAAATACAAATTCCTATCAAGGTGTATATCATGTATTGGGTGGGTTAATTTCGCCAATGGACGGTATTGGTCCTGCGGATCTAAAAATTGAGGGATTACTCAATCGAATTCAAAGAGGTGAGGTGGAAGAAGTTATTCTGGCACTTTCAGCAACAATGGAAGGGGATACCACCATTTTTTATTTATATCGCAAATTGCGTGAGTTTGATGTTAAAATTACAACCATTGCCCGCGGTATAGCCTTTGGTGGTGAATTGGAATATGTGGATGAACTGACCTTAGGACGGTCCATTGCGACACGGGTGCCTTACGAGCGCAATGTTGGTTAATTGTATTTCAGATAGATTTGTTTCACACCCTCGTGTATCTTTCTTCCTTTGTCAATCTGTTGTTGTCGCCATAGGCTGTCGGTAATCATATGATTTGCTTTTTTATTTTTTAAGATATTCACATAAGCGATTTTACCGAGTACCGTTTTCCTTAAACCAAGTAATGAACACGAATAGTCTCCCAATAGATAATGATTGTAGTAGAGATGAATTTCACGCATAAGCTTTCGTCCCCATTTGTTTGTAGGGTAGGCTGCTTTAATGGGCTCTTCCATGAGCGCTTTTGCTAAGGCTAAACTATCCTGATCTCCTGATTGTTGGGTCATCGTCCAATAATACAACGCTTCAATAGCTTGCTCCTCGGTGTCGGGTAGCAATTCCGTGGGAATGCCCAGCAATGTCCCGATAAATTTCCAAACATGGAATAAACCATCAACCTCGCTTTTCAATATATTGAATTTCATGCGTTTTAGCCCTGTTAGATAAACAAGAGAGAATCCGAGGTTGGTCGCAAGCATATCCCAAGTGTTTAAAGGGATGCCCCATTTTTCTGTTTGCCACTGACCGTGCTTTAGAATATTTAACCGAGCATACGAATGGATACATCGGGTAAGTAGGATGGCCTCAATGCCGATATTACCCTTTTTCAGTGCATTGTTACCTGTGACGTCAACCCAAAAGGTGACCGTTTCGGTGAGCCTTTTGACAGCACCTTTTTTTAACGCACCTGTAAAAATTAGGGGTTTATTGATGGCACTGGATTCATAGCCCCCCATGAGGACATAGTCCCGTAATACGACAAGTCCTGATAAGCCCGAACGTTGGCTGAGGCCAATGCCTTGCTCTATTTTATCCCAATCTAACCAAGAGGGACTAAGATCCAATGTCTGTAGAAAATTCTGCAATAGGGGTTCGTACGCGGCATCAATAGGCTTTCCTGCAAGTGCATTTTTGAGCAGTTGTTGACCTTGAGGGAAACCAATTTTTAGGTGGAGCTGTTCGACAAGCTGGTCGCAGCTATTGTCAAATTGATCGAGTAAAGGTATACATTGATCGGCAGCCGCGATCGAAGGTTTAGTCGGCAATTTGCGAAGCAATTCCACGCCAAGACCTCTCGACCAATAGAAAGAAAATGAAGTTGTATTAACTTGATAACGCTCGGGTATTCGCCTCTCTTTTATTGAGTTGTCCAAGATATATAACCTCCTGTTAATGTGATTGTATTGTTTGATTTATTGAATTTAAAGTCTATATAATCCGTTTGACAAGATAAAAGATCACTGCAGCAAAATTGACGGTCAATTTTAAAATGAAGTCTAAAAGAGCCGCCTGTCTGATCTGCAAAAAAAGTTAGCCTGCTGACGCTAAAGTCACTTAAATGCGGGCCGCCATCTTTATCTTCCAATTGATCGATAACGTAATCATTGATTTCTTTCTGATGTTTGTCGACGAATGGTAGGAGCTCTTGATCGGTGAACGGTATGATTAAACTGTCTTTTTCTATCGCTATTCTGATGCTAATTTCTGCCATTTTATTATAGTGTGCTAATAAAGATCTCTCCAGTTTGGGATATATAGATTGAAAATTGCTTCTGTTTCCTTTCGGGTCTTATCCGCAAATTTACAGAAAGCCTTTAGAATAATTAGATTGATGTGTTCTTTTTTAAAATCAATGAGTCGATTTGAAAATTGAAATCCACCTTCAACGATTCTAAAATCACTTTTGGGTAGTTTGCGGATGGTTACTGTTGCTACATCATATATATCCAATTGCTCCTCCCAGTAAGCAATTTGCTTGACGACTTCATGGTAGAGTAATTCCTGGCACCATTTGTACAGTAAGTTCAAGGTATTTGTGTTCTTCTTTTGATATACACATATACTCGTTGCTGTCAATTCAACAGTTGGTAGCATTGCGGACGTATAAATCTTGACCAAATAAGGTTTTCCAAATAGGTGGTAGGGATCTTCCAGATAGGAATAGGATGAATCTTCCGATTTACTTTCTGGACGATTTAGCTTTTCTGGAGGATTTAGCTTAATGTACTCTTTGAGGAAAGCAACATCGCAATGCGCTGGAGCGTATACACGATAGGGTGATGAACTACCTAGAATCTGGATGTAATCTTTATTCCAAAGTACTATTTCGTAAAATATACTCCCTATTTCAATTTGCATGTTTCGATCTTAAGTTGGAAATGAGGCATAGGCATTCGACCTAAATCAGACCCTATAAACTATTTCAAAGTAACGTTTTTTTGATATTAATCAATAATGATAATCGTAACAATTTCTGTCAATAATTGCGGGCAAGCTTAAGGGCTTCGTTAGAAAAAATGATAGCCTATTAGTAATCAACTTCGGACTGTAAGCAGTATGTCTGTACGATGAAGCCACGGTAATTGCACATAAAAAAGGTGGACTCAACGTGGACTTACTGTGGACTCACTGTGTTTACAGTACGAAGCTGGTCATAAGTTGGAAGTAATTTTTAGTATTGTTACCAGCTCTCACTAGCTTTTGTTTTTTGTTTTAATATTTAGATACTATCTTTGGAATACTGTTTATGTATCAACCCAACGACCATTTTCCAATACTAGATCTGCAAAAATTCCAGGAAGGGATTATTGCGGATTGTGACCTGCTTTTTCACGAACTTATTGGTCCTCGGGAAATTAATGAACCGCATAAACATGATTTTTTTATTCTCTTATTATTTGAAGAGTCTGTAGGTACGCATACCATAGACTTCGATCACTTTACGCTTGGATGTAATCAATTACATCTCGTTTTTCCAGGTCAGGTACATCAGTGGAAGATGGACGACTCGACCCATGCATTGCAGCTCATGATCAGCAGACGTTGGTTCGAAAGCTTATTACCTGCATTGCGATTTCCTATTTCTTATTATCTAAAGCATTTGGTCATTGATCTTTCAGCGATCCACTTTCAGTCGCTATTGGCAGAATTTAAAGCAATTGCAGCTGATCTAGCGGACGACCATATCCTATGGGAATTGATTTACGCGCGGGTTAAAGTAATTGCCCTTCTGATTAGCAAGATCGTTCAGGATAATTATCATGATTATGAACAACATCAGGATAATCCGATTGTGGCAAAATTTGTTCAGCTTATCGATGAATGGTATAAAAGTGAAAAATCCGTTGCTTTTTATGCCGAGAAGCTAAATATATCCGCAAACTATCTGAATGTGTTAAGTAATCGGGTGTTACACAAGTCAGCTTCATTTTTGATTCAGGAACGCGTGTTATTGGAAGCAAAGCGCTTGCTTAAAATTTCGGATAAAACGATCAAAGCTATTGTCTTTGATCTAGGATTTTACGATAATGCAAGCTTCAGCAAGTTTTTTAAATGCCATACAAATATGACACCAAGTCAGTTTAAAGCGCAGCCATAATTTATACACAAGCTGTGATAATTCGTACAAGGATCATTGTCCCAAATCACTTAGCTTTGGTGAAAATGATTTAAGCATGAATGAAATCAATCAAAATCAAGATACTTATTTGTTGAGGAACGTATTACTAGAAACAGGCTTTCTTTATGAGAAGGAAGAAATTGTTGCTACGAAAACGGCATTATTTGATATTCAAATCGAGGCAAATAAAATAAAAAATATAGAGCCAGCGCAATCGGGTATTGACGGAAAAGGCTTTGACATGAAAGGTAAATTGGCCTTACCGCCATTCCGTGACATGCACATTCATTTAGATAAAACTTTATACGGCCTGCCCTGGAAGGCGGTATTTCCAAAAAACAGGACTGTAAAAGATATGATTGCCAAGGAACAGATCATCATTCCTGAATTATTGAAAACCTCTGTCGAACGTGCCGAAAAATTGATTGCGCTATTGCAGGGCTACGGAACTAATTTTGCGCGTACACATTTTAATGTAGACCCAACATCGGGGACGAAGTCATTGGAACATCTGTTACAGGCACTGGAACATTTAAAGTATTCCTTTGCTGCAGAACTGGTCGCATTCCCCCAACATGGTCTATTCTATACAGAATCCGCTAAGCTAATGGAGGAAGTTGCAAAATGGGAACAGGTGGATTTTATCGGTGGTTTGGATCCCTTTAGTATTGACGGCAGTATCGAGAAACCGATGGACTTGACGGTTCGACTTGCATTGGACAATAACAAGGGAATCGATATCCACTTGCATGAAGGTGGAGAATCAGGTGTTAAGACTATGGAATATTTGATTGATAAAGCATTGGAAAACCCTGCATTACAGGGACGCACATTTATCAGTCATGCTTTCGCCTTAGGCTACCTGCCGAAAAAAGACTTAGAACACATGGCCGAACGACTGGCAGAAGCGAAAGTCGGTATATGCAGTTCGGTTCCTTTCCGCAATATGTTGATGCCATTTCGGGAACTGAAAAAGGCGGGAGTGGAAGTTTTTGTGGGGAACGACAATGTTCAGGATCATTGGGGTACTTTTGGTAGTGGTAATATGCTTCAGAAAGCCAATCTAGCCGCGCAATTATATGGTTATGAAACTGAATTCGAGCTATCTCGTTGCCTTCGTTATGCGACCAATGGCAAAATCCCGCTTGATGACCACGGGAATTCGGTATGGCCGAAAGTAGGAGATGATGCTAGCCTTCTTTTTGTCGACGCGAGTTGTTCAGCAGAAGCAGTTTCTCGGATCTCGACCGTCCATGGGCTTATTCATCAGGGAAATCTCGTCAAATGGAACAATAGTTCACAAGCTTGATTAAAATAGTACATAATAAGAACATTTGACATGCCAATTTATCGTCTGGGGAATTGGCATGCTCATTTGTTAGGAGGGATTACGGTTAATGTAGGAAAGTCGTCTTGCAGTAGTCTATTTTATAAGAACCTTGCTCATGGACCAATTGAACCTCGTTTTTGGTTTG
Organism: Sphingobacterium multivorum; assembly: GCF_039511225.1. Classification (NCBI taxonomy): domain Bacteria; kingdom Pseudomonadati; phylum Bacteroidota; class Sphingobacteriia; order Sphingobacteriales; family Sphingobacteriaceae; genus Sphingobacterium; species Sphingobacterium multivorum. The sequence goes on along the minus strand of NZ_CP154261.1, from coordinate 3,078,302 downwards.
GATATTATCGCCGTAATCAATAAATACGATAAACTTGCTCTCCGTTATTTTGTCGATTTTAACATCCTTGATATCCAATGCGTCGTCATTACCTCTTCCAAATAACCAGGTTTCAGCTGTATATAAGGGATAGATTTTTTCCCATTTAGCTTTGTAAGCTGCTTCAGCTTTGGGCAGTTCTTCATCTGTGAGGTTAGATGGCCCGTAAATTTCATTGGCATCTTTTAAGAACGCCTGAAAGCGTTTGGTACATAAGGCATCTTCTTTGTCCAGATAGTAACAATATTTGCCGGATGCAGAACTTTTACATTTAAAAATCTCTTTTAACCAATCTTCCGCTTGCTGATGCTGAGCAATTGTCGTGTTTTGCTTCGCTGTGCCTGTGCCGTCGTTGATTAAAACCTGCTTTGCAGGATGTTCCACTGTAGTGCTTTTATGGTTTTTCGTTGGATTCATACAGCTCGCTAGCATGTAAAACAGCAGTATTGTTGCATACAAACTTTTCATCTTTTGATATCGTCTTTTATTTGGGTGTAAAATTAGAATATAAATCCCATAACACGATCACGGATTACCGCTATATTTCTACAGCATATTTGCCAAAAAATCCTATTTCCCATTCTTGTTGAAATAAAGCAAAGCTCCGTGCGCCGATCGTGTGGTGTATAAACGCAATACATCTGCGTAGTTAAGAGTCCCTTGTTTATTTCTGATGCTAAACATTTATTTTTAATTGCTGTATAACAGCATTTTATATTTTCTCTAATTTTTTTTTTACTTCTTTTTTTTCTTACGCAAATTCCCTGCGCATTAACCCAACGATATTTGTAATGTCAACATTGACAAACGTTCTTTGATGAAATTATAGCGAATAGCTTTAAGATATATACTTTGTGATGAAGTATTAAAGAAGCCTTTCTTCTTCAGTGGCATCCTGGTCACCTGTTTCAGTATAGCAGGTTAGTATTGTTCTCTATGAGAATCAATATACTGATAAAACGAGAAGTTGAAAGGAAGTGCTCGTGTTAGAGGTTCGAGTCCTCTCCCGTAAAAAGGTAGCTCAAGGGTAGAGCAGAGCAGATAGTTGTGGGTCGTAGGTTCGATTCCTACTCCTGAGCAATCAGGATAGTTCAGTCTGGGTAGAACAACAGCTCAATCGTGTGGGTTCGAATCCCACTTCCATTTTCGGATGGAATAGCATAAGGGTATTGCACCGAACTGTCCATTCGGACATTCAAAGTTAAGACCTTCTTTAAAAAGGTCATTTGGTAGAAGCTTGCTATCTTTTTATCCTGCTTATGCGCTGTTTTCATGCGACTATGCAATTGATTGATGGCCTGAGATTCCTAAGATGTGGTATTTGAATTTATACTAAAAAGTCGTGACCAATAAGATGGGGTATTTGTTCACCGACTTTTGATTTTAAAAGCGGGTACTTGGGCTTTTGAATCCCGCTTGAGGTCAAGGGATAAAAAATAGCAGGTTTTATAATAGCAATAATGAAAATTTAAAAGAATATACAAATGAAAAGAGTACAGATAACTACAGCAGAAATCGGATTGGTTATTAAAAACAATATGGTGGTCCGTGTTTTAAAATCCGGTAACTATTGGTTGGGATTTGGTGAAAAACTGGAGAAATATACAACTACTCATTCATTTCCTTCCGATCGTAATATCGATGTGCTTTTGCAGTTGGCAGGTTTTAGTGAATTGGTTGACATCGTTGAGGTGGGCGATACGGAGATTTGTCTTGTTTTTTTGAATAATAATTTCGAAAAGACGTTAGCCTCCGGCAGACATGTTTTTTGGAAGGAATTGCGTGAACGCAGATTTCAACTGGAAGACATTGCGGATATTGAGGTTCCGGCATCTTTAAATCGTCAGTTGTTGGAGAAACAGAGTTTGAGCTATTATGTACGTCAGTATAAAATTGAACCAAATGAGAAAGCCCTGCTTTTTGTAGACGGTGTGTTTGTGGATATCTTGAAGTCGGGAACGTATTATTGGTGGAAGAATGCAAAAACCATAGCGATTTCAAAAGCTGATATGCGGGTTTTGACCTTGGAGGTGGTAGGACAGGAGATCTTGTCTAAAGATAAGGCACAGATCAGAATCAATTTCACGCTGCAATATCAGATTGTGGATATTGTCAAAGCACTATTGAATAATAAAGACTATGAGAAGCAATTGTATTCGTTGATGCAGTTGACCCTACGGTCCTATATCGGGCAGATGACGTTAGACGAGCTGATGGAGCGGAAGACTGAAATACAAGGCTATATCTTAGAAAATACATTACAACAGGTTGCGAGCTTGGGACTAACAATGTTGACCTGCGGTGTTAAAGATGTTATTTTACCAGGGGATGTGCGGGACATCATGAATCAGGTGTTGATTGCAGAGAAGAGGGCGCAGGCAAATAGCATCATGCGTCGCGAAGAGACCGCTTCGACACGGAGTTTGTTGAATACGGCGAAGCTGATGGAAGAAAACAGTATGTTGTTTAAGTTGAAGGAAATGGAATATGTCGAAAAGATCGCAGAAAAGATCAATACGATTTCGGTTTCCGGAAATGGACAGATTGTTGACCAACTCAAACAATTGTTTGTGAAATAAAAGATTATTAAATTGAAAGAGGTGCAGGTAGCAACGTAAAGAGCTGTTGTTACCTGCTTTGGAGAAGTTGTAAAGCTACTCTATAGCATTAGAAAGTAAGAAAATGGAAAATAAGAGAATAAACGGCAATGACTTAATTGCTTTGGGATATAAAGAAAATCATAGCTTGGGCGTAGCGCTGAAGATCAACAGTAAAAGACACGGTTTTACGCGGGCAGAAATGCTTGAAAAGTTTAAAGCTGTTTTGGAAAATCCGACCAGCTATTCTGATGATGCTGTTTTCGGAATTTTAGCGAGTGCTCTGCTTGGGCAAGAGGCAATTGACAAGTCATTAATTGTCTTGAACGAAAACCCGGCGGATTATACCATTTACGGTTCGTCTGAAATTGAAACAGGGGCGAAAGCACAGATGAATATCGCCATGAAATTACCAGTTTCGGTTGCCGGAGCATTGATGCCAGACGCCCATCAAGGATACGGATTGCCAATCGGAGGAGTTCTGGCGACAAATAATGCCGTGATCCCTTATGGTGTTGGTGTCGATATTGGCTGTCGTATGGCTTTGTCCATCTTTGATCTACCGGGGTCATTTGTGGAGCACAATATAATGACGCTGAAAGATATTATTCTACGCAACAGTAAATTTGGGGCTGGTAATGGATACCTGAAACATGAACGCGTAGATCATGCTGTACTGGAAAACAAATTATTCAATGAAAACAGCTTGCTTTCCTCCTTGAAGGATAAAGCCTGGACCCAATTGGGCTCTTCCGGTGGGGGGAATCATTTTGTGGAATTTGGTATAGTCGAATTTGAGGAAAGAGATGAGGTTTTAAACATTGATAGCGGCAGTTATTTGGGTTTGTTGACACATTCGGGTTCAAGAGGAATGGGCGCTACCCTAGCAGCACATTATACCAAGCTGGCCAAATCCGTATGTAAGTTACCTTATCAAGCGGAAAATCTGGCTTATCTGGACCTGGATAGCCATGAGGGACAGGAGTATTGGCTGGCCATGAATCTCGCTGGCGATTATGCGTCAGCCTGCCACGAAGTGATCCATGACAAGATCACGTTGGCTTTAGGAGCTGAATTGTTGGCGAAAGTTGAAAATCACCACAATTTTGCATGGAAGGAAACTTGGAATGGTCAAGATGTTATTGTACACCGAAAGGGTGCGACGCCCGCTGCAAAAGGGGTAATGGGGATTATTCCAGGCTCCATGGCGACACCAGGTTTTTTGGTTCGCGGAAAAGGGGAGTCGAATGCTATACAATCGGCATCTCATGGGGCAGGTCGACTGATGAGCCGTACACAAGCGATTAAAACCTTATCTTCCCATGACCTTCATGCGATGCTTAAAGATCAAGGTGTTATGCTGCTTGGAGCAGGGATGGATGAAGCGCCGATGGCCTATAAAGACATCCACACTGTCATGGCTTCACAAAAAGATCTTGTTGATGTCGTGGCCAAATTTTCGCCCAAGATTGTCCGTATGGCCGATGATGGGAGCAGAGAAGACTAATGGCAAGAAAAAGCGGCTCAGATTGATGTTTGAGCCGCTTTCGTGTTTAATTTCTTTTGATTACCTGGCCGTCGCCACTTCCTTATAGGTGTATACGTTATAAGGATATAGTTTTTTAGCTAGCGCTTTCGCAATAAAACTGCTGATGAGTAGGGGGGCTAGTAATAAATATCCGGAAGGAACAAGGCTTGCAATAATAAAGATCGCCGTGAAAGGTGCATGTATAGCCGCAGAAAGCATTGCTGCAGCACCAAAAAGAGCAAAATTAATAACCACCAATTGTGTGCCTAGATAATGGTTGCAAAGCTGTGCAAACAAAACGCCTAACAATGCACCTGTAACAATACTGGGAGCAAAAACGCCGCCGTCACCACCAGCACCTAGCGTCAGAGAAGCCACAAAAGGTTTTAAGAGAACAAGCAGGATCAACGGAAGAAAGTAAAGTAAATTGACAGAATCATGCAGACTGCTTTTTAGAATCTCTCCAAGACCATGATAGCTGTCGCCATAGAGTACCGGTAAGAAAAAGATAAACGTTCCAACGGTGATTGCACCCAAGTTGACACGGATAAAATTACTTTTTATGCCTGCAAAATAGGACTTCGCATAAATTACCGTTTTAGTAAAATATAATGCTAAAATCCCGCCAATCAATCCCAAAATAGCGACAAAAGGGATCGCCTGCCATCGCCATGCTTTTACCTCAAATGTAAACAAAGGACTTGCGTCAAGACAATAAACAAATACGGAAGCCACGGCCATTGAAGTTAGTCCGCTAATGAGCAAGGTCTTGTTATATCTGCGTGCAATTACCTCAAAAGCAAAAAGAAAACCACCCAATGCACTTCCAAACAACAGGGTGACTCCAGCGATTACGCCAGCGCAGATCAACTCGGTTTTGTAAGCCCAAGCTGGATGTAATCGCTTATACGCTTGGTTACCCACCGTGGCTGATGCAACAACTGTAGAGACTTCAACACCGGTTGACCCACCAAAAACTACCGTTAGAAAACCATTGATATAATGTGAAGGAATCTTAAAAAAAGGTAAATGGTCTTTTCTTGTTTCCAGTGTCGTATAGATTTCTTTGATCCCTTTGTTTTTTCTGTTTTGAAAAACGTATTTCCGTAAGAAGTAAATCGCTGTAATACCTATGCTGGGTAAAATAATAAAAAGTTTGGCATCCCAGGAAGATACACTCTCAAACAATTCTTCCTGTACATAAGCTGTGCTGTGTTTGAGGCTGTATGCCAATACACAACAAACGATACTGACGAGCGCTGAACTTCCAATTAATTTTAGATAGCTATATCGAACAACTTTTTTTCTGTATGTCGTATTGCCTTGCATCATGTTTTTCTTTAAATCGGCACAAAGGTAAGGGTTATTTAGTTTAAAATAAACGATAAACACCTTAACACATACGTTTTGTTACGATAAAGACCCTAATGAATCCCTATGTATATATCCACCTTTGCATCGTGTGGATTTTGGGCTTTTTCGCCATATATTTCGAGGTCTGCGGCATACGTTCTTGGTAAATCCGAACGCCATATCCTTTGCCAAGTTTCATAAACGATGCCATCTTCCAAATTTCCTTCTGCTGTAAAATGTCGGTAATGGTTTTCAGCGATATGAATACCGTCCAAGTCTTCGGGTAGTTCTTCAAGATTGCTGACTTTACAGCCTAATAAAGTCGTATAAGGCAATGTGTGATCTTTTTCATATTCGGTATAGATACAGTAGAGTTCGCTGGATATCTTGTTGGGAATACGGCTCAACACATCTTCTTTAAAAAAGCGGGCCCAAAGTTCTGGAATGTCTTTCGCCGCCTGCCCATTTTGGTTGCTTGTACGGATGGCAAGACCTATTATACTGAATGAAGGGATTATTTTATTATTCATTTCGCTTAGTTTTCCCCAAAGTTAGATCGGCCAATGACAACCCTATGTCATGACTAAAGAGCTAATGTTGTTTTTTCCAGATTTTATCTACTTGGGACAGATATTCTGCCAAGGCAGCTGAACCATACCAGGGGTAAAACGAAGCTTCTAAGAGGCCGTTTTTTATCGCTGGATCGTTCTCTAAAATATGCTTTGCCGCATCAGTTGAAGCCATGTTATTTAAGATAAAAAGGCCCCGAAAGTTGTCGTCATTTTTTCCAAATGGGCCAGCAACAATCAATTGCCCATTTTTTACGAGACGATTGATATTTTCCATGTGACCTTTGAAACATTCATTAATGAATTGTTTGTCTGTTGTTTTATTCTCGCCAGTTTTGAGGAGGACAAAGATGTAGGATTTCATTCCATAATCATCAGCCCCCAATTTTTTTGCGAGCTCTTGATCGTAATTTGGGTTTCCTTCAGTCGTGGTCGGTGCAATTCTGCTCGCATAAAAAGACCTGGCTCTTCCCGATTTTCCTTCCACTACAATGTGAAGTCGGTTTGTGGCGACTGGTGTGTACCGAATGTAATTGGGGAAATCATGGGCCTCATTGATAAACGAATAGGTACTATCCTGATAACTTAGTTCAAAATTGACTTCTTTTCCATGGTTTTGTCCGATGACCAGTGCTGTGTATACAACTTTATCCTTTATTTTGGTCAATTTTAGGTATTCACTGACGATCTTTTGCCCATTTTTCAACGTATAGGAAAGTCCCTTTAATTCGTGTTCATTTATACGATCCCATTGTTCGTATTGCTCTTTATTGTCCACCTTCCATGTCCCTTCCAAGAACGATGGAAAAGATACTTGTGAAAAAAGCGGTTGGGCAGCTCCCCAGAAAAAGAGCAGGGTGGCTATTACAATTGTTTTCATATAGGTTTTAAATTTTGAAGGTTAGGGACTTTTAAAGAAAAAGTATGCAGCGAAATCCACGTGCGGCATAATAGGAGATTGCGCCATTATGATAGGTAAAGACTTGGTTGTAACGTCGGTCACAGAATAAGGCACCTCCAAGCTTGCGGATGGCATCTGGTGTTTGTATCCAGCTGGAAGTTTTTAAATCAAATTCACCTAATTGTTGAAGTTGGCGATATTGTTCTTCATTCAGTAGCTCAGTTCCCATTTTCTTAGCTTCTTCCACAGCATTCCCAATAGGCTTGTTTTCTTTCCTTTCATCCATGGCTCTTTGGTCAAAACAGAGGCTTCTTCTTCCTTTGGGACTTTCTTCAGCACAATCCACAAAAGCATACTGTTCTTTGTTTGCATCAATCAGAATAAGGTCGGGTTCGCCAGCGCTCTTTTCCATTTGGAACAAGCTCCATAATTTCTTGGGATTTTCAAGTAATTTATGCGCGACATCATCCCAACTGATCTGTGGATGTCTTTTAGGAAATTTCTGAAACCTTTGTTTTAGTGTTTCAAGTAGCATTGACTGTTCCTGCAGTGTAAGTGAATTTTTCATAACGGTTGTCCTTGTGGTATTAAAATTACGTATTTAAATCAAATGTAATGTAGCTTAATATTACAAATGGATTAAATTCTTTAGTTCAAAATTGAATTAAATTTATATTTTTACGTTCAATTTTTATATAAATATGGCTTCAGGAATATTTGCAATACTAGATGATATTGCAGCGTTGATGGATGATGTAGCAGTGGCGAGCAAAATCGCAACAAAAAAAACTGCTGGAATCTTAGGTGACGATTTAGCGGTAAATGCAGAGAAAGCGACTGGTTTTTTGGCTTCACGTGAGCTCCCAGTTTTATGGGCAATTACAAAGGGTTCGCTGCTCAATAAGTTGATCATTGTACCTATTGCTTTATTACTGAACGTCTTTTTTCCAATTGCCATCAAATATATTTTAATTTTGGGTGGTTTCTACCTTGCTTTTGAAGGTGTTGAAAAGATTATTGAATACCTGTTTCACCGCAAACATGCTACAGAAGAAACGAAAGTAGAGACTGTCGTTGCTGAAAACTCAGTTGCTGTTGAAAAAGCGAAGGTAAAATCGGCTATCACGACAGACTTTATTCTTTCCGTGGAGATCGTCATTATCGCTTTAGGGACAGTTCTTGGAAAAAGCTTGTCCTTACAAATTATTACGGTTTCGGTTGTTGCTTTTTTAGCCACAGTTGGAGTCTATGGTATTGTGGCACTTATCGTTCGGATGGACGATGCAGGTTATAAATTGATTAAAACCTCCCGTGAAAAAGGCCCTGTAGCGAGTTTAGGTCGTTTTTTAGTCCGCGCACTGCCTTTTGTTATCAAGTTATTGGCTGTGGTTGGTACATTTGCTTTAATTTTGGTTTCAGGCGGAATATTTGCGCATTATATTGATTTCTTACATCACGCGCTACCCGCTCTGCCAAGCATGCTAAAAGAGCTGTTATTTGGCTTAGGTGGAGGCATAATTGTGGTGATTTTATTTACGATCGGCAAAATGCTGTTTAAAAAGAAAAAATAACCTTATACTGATCATTGATGATCAGCAACCAAAAAAGGCAACAGATCTATCTGTTGCCTTTTTTGGTTTTTGATGTTTAAATTATATCTGTTGCCTCTGCCGCAGCATCTATTTCCACACGTTCGCCTTTTGTATTAATCAAAATTACATCGTCCGAATCCGCTAATGAAACAGAAGCCACGCCATCACTGAACGAGGTAGCTCCACTGTATATAAATGGTATTGCAACTTTTCCCTGACCATCTAAATACCCATACTTTCCACCTTTGCTTGCAAGGAAAAGATTGGGTTCTTCGGTAATTGAAATCAAATCGTAGTCGGGCGCAACGATTTGATTGGTCTTAATATCAGTAAGATTATACTTGTCGTTTTCGATGCTGACGAAATGCGTTGCATTGTTTTCAGAAATAAAGCTATACGTTGCCGGGACAATTATTTTACCCGCTTGATTCAATATGCCATATTTATCTTTCACTTGAAATACAGCATAGCCCCCGTTAATGAATGATATCATATCATAATTTGCTGGGATCAAAATTTTACCAGACTTATCCATGACCCCATATTTTTCGTTTAGTCCAAAAACCAGTTGGCCAAGATGGTCATCGTAACCTAAATAATCGTATCGGAAGGGGAGGATTGGTTTACCGGTGAGATTAATGGCACCATATTTTTCATCTTTATATTGAACTATACTCAGGTCGCCAACAAATGGAGCAATGTAAAGGTATTGTGCTGGCACAATTGTTTTTTCATCGCCGTCTTTTACCCCCAAAAGGTTAGTTGCAGCATCTTCAAATAAATAGAGATTTTCAGCAATCTGGTTGCTATCTTCCGCATCCTCTTCGTCATCATAAATTGATGCTACTTGTTCATAATCCTCAGGTACAATAAAATCCTTTTCGTCCAGTTGGCTATCGGTGATGTTCTGTGCAATCATATTCATGCCAAGCGGTGTTGTTAGCTGCAGCACAGCCCCAGGTATTTTTTTGAACAGATCAAAGCCCTCCCAATAGGCGACTGGCAGTTTATCGCTATACCAAATCGATAGGGTACTGTTTTCCGCGTTATCTTCCGAAATAGGAATTTCTACCTGCGCTAGTTTGCAGGGATAACCAGCGATCATTTTCGTCTGGTTTGGGACGAGTTTGATCGCATGTGAGCTAAGCTCATTTTCTTTCACGACATATTTTGCCAGTCCTGGGTATAATATAACCGATTGCTCTTCATTTTTTTTAACGAGAAATATAGACTCTTCGTCTTCTCCGGAAGCCGATACAACTTTTATTTTATCATTGTTAACATAAGCTTCGTAGACAGAAACTGGAGCTGCTTGCGCTTCTTCGCTGGGATCGACGGAATAGGTAATGGCATAGTTGATCTTGAATGCTTTATTGATTTGTGCAAACGACATGCTGCTGGCCGCCAAGATAGCTGCGAACGATAGGGATATTTTTTTCATCTTCTTAAACTTTGAAAGACAAATATCCTGATTCAATGTAAGGTGTTTTATCCCTGAAATCCGTTATTTAACGATAAATCGAAATCGAGCTGATCTCATGCAACGATCTTCGGCCCTTATCAAACCCCATCTAAGATTTAATCGATGGCCAACTGATATTTAAGCAATAGTCCAGGCAGCTGTTCCCGACCAAATTTACTTTTTTTCATGCGATTGGCCTCGGGATCGAGCTGGATGTTGATGGAGGACCGAAAATCACAGCCTTCGAGATTGCTTTGTATAAAACGGGCATTTAACAAATTTGCTTTTCTAAACACCGCCTGTTGCAGATTGGCTCGTTCAAAATCCACATGTTGCAACGAACAGTGATCAAACTGAAATTTCTTTATATTTCGTTCAAAAAAAGAGGCGTAATCCAATACCGAGTTGCTGAAATTAACATGAAAGGAAAATGAACTACATTCATTAAAGTGTATACCTAGCATTTTGCAGTCATTAAAGACAACATGATCTAGTTGTGTGCCCTTCAGACTGACATTGGAAAGATTACACGATTTAAATTCACAATTTGTGAAAATGAGGTCTAACAGTTCCGCGCTCTGAAAATCACATTGCTCAAAGGTGCATTTGTAAAATTCCTGAACTTGTTTCAGTTCAGGGGTCCATGTTTGTTTCGAGATTGTTTGTTCGATAAGTTCTTCCATTCTGTATGCTGTTGGCATTGATCTTAGCGAAAATAAACAATTCTCCCGAATGATTTTACTTTAAAATGAAGTCAATGCGCTACATCCGCTTGTATGCAAAATACCTGATTTCAGGGATAAAAAGGGTAATTTTTTACAACTATATTTGGCATAGCCATAAAACATAATTCTGGGGGCAAGACTGAAGTATTGTAGAACTCTGGTAGGTTTTAATATAGTTGTTAAAGGGCACCCTATAGAGTGCCCTTTACTTTTTTAGCTATTTCGATTCTTCAATTTGCCGAATATTAGTTGTTTTTTAAATATTGCCGTAGCACATATTGCAGAATACCATCATTCTTAAAATACTCGATTTCAATGGCAGAATCGAGTCTTGCTTTCACTTGAAATGTGGTTGTTTTTCCATTGTCATGCACCGCCTTTACCGAGAGGAGTTTATGGGGTGTTAAATCGTTCGCAAGTCCCGTGATGCTATAGACTTCTGTTCCATCTAGTCCTAATTTCTCTGCATTTTCGTCATTGATAAACACAAGTGGTGCTACCCCCATACCGACAAGATTACTTCGGTGAATACGCTCAAAACTTTCAGCAATAACCGCCCGTACGCCGAGCAGGAATGTTCCCTTTGCAGCCCAATCTCTTGAGGAGCCCGAACCATACTCTTTTCCTGCCAGCACAATGAGTGCAGTGTTGTTTTTTCGATATTCCATTGCGGTTTCATACACCGTCTTCACCTCATTGCTTGGGAAATAGCGGCTAAATCCACCTTCACGATCAGTAATTTTGTTTTTAATACGCACATTGGCAAATGTTCCACGCATCATAACTTCGTGGTTCCCACGTCTAGATCCATACGAATTAAAATCTTCTTTACTTACCTGATGTGCGCTGAGGTATTGCCCAGCCGCAGTTTCTTCTTTGAATGACCCTGCAGGTGAGATATGATCCGTTGTAACCGAATCACCAAGATAAAGTAATACCCTTGCATTTTGGATGTCTTGTATCGGATTTGGTACAGCCTGTAAATTTTCAAAAAAGGGCGATTCTTTAATGTAGGTAGACGTGTTGTCCCACTGGTAATTTTGATCCAGATTCACTTCAAGTTCTTGCCAGTCTGTTGAACCATCGAAGATGACATCATAAACTTCTTGAAAATCCGATTGTTTGACGCAGGCATTGACGGTTTCCATAATATCCTCGCGGCTCGGCCAAATATCTTTCAGATATACGGGCTCACCATTTGGGTCGTAGTCGAGCGGCTCCTCCAAGAGATTAATATCAACTCTTCCGACTAACGCATAGGCAACAACAAGCATCGGCGACATTAAAAAGTTCATTTTTACCTGAGGATGCACACGCGCCTCAAAATTTCGGTTACCAGACAATACCGATGCGACAATGAGTTCACCTTTTTCCACTGCCTCTGCTATTTGTGGTGGAAGAGGACCCGAGTTTCCAATACAGGAGGTACAACCGTAACCCACCGTGTGAAAACGCAGGGCATCGAGATCAGCACTAAGTCCTGATCTTTCAAGGTATTGTGTAACGACTTTTGAACCAGGGGCTAAGGAGGTCTTTACCCAGGATTTGGTCCGCAGTCCACGCTCGATAGCGTTACGGGCCAATAAACCTGCGCCGATCATCACAGTAGGGTTAGAAGTATTGGTACAGCTTGTTATGGCGGCAATGGCAATACTGCCATCACTGACAATATATTCTTTATGATTGTGCTTGATGCGCACAGCATGAATAGACTCTTGGATAACTTCATGCGGTGAATCATGTTCAACAGGTACCTTACCAAAGGTAAACTCCGTACCAGACCCGCCGTCGGCAAGCCAAGCAGATTCCGATCGCTGTAGAACAGGGATATACTGTCGATGGTGTTCGCTATCCAAGAGATGTGAAAATGTAGTTTTTAGATCTTTCACAAGAATTTTATCCTGAGGTCGCTTAGGGCCGGATACAGTTGGCTCCAGACTTGATAAATTGAATTCAACAACCGACGAATATTGAATTTCTTCCTTGCCTGTCCGCCAGAGTAAATTGCTTTTACAATAATCTTCAACAATTTTAATCTGTTCGGCACTTCGATTGGTGCTATGCATGTATTCAAGGGTTCGGTCATCGATCGGAAAATAGGTAACCGTACAGCCGAATTCTGGTGACATATTGGATATTGTCGCACGATCTGTCACCGAAAGGCTGTCTAATCCATCGCCAAATACTTCAACAAATTTGCCCACAACACCTTTATCACGAAGTATTTTTGTGATGGAAAGAACCATGTCCGTCGCGGTGCATGTCGCTGGTATTTTGCCAGTAAGTTTAAGGCCGATAACCTCGGGGCAGGTGAAAAAGATGGGTTGTCCAAGCATGGCTGCCTCGGCCTCAATACCACCAACTCCCCAACCTAATACACCAATACCATTGACCATTGGTGTATGCGAATCAGTCCCTACTAATGTGTCAGGAAAAAGCCAATTGTCACGTTCAATGACTCCTTTGGCAAGATATTCCAAGTTGACCTGATGGCAGATACCCATACCTGGGGGAACAACGGTAAAATTTTTTAATCCTTTCTGTGCCCATTTAAGGAGTTCATAACGCTCACGGTTGCGTTCATATTCCAACTCGACATTCTTGTCATACGAGTACTGTGTACCAAAGTAGTCGACCTGAACGGAATGATCAATGACCAGATCCACCGGGATAGCAGGATTTATTTTTTGTCCATCCTTGCCATGACGGATAAATTCGGCACGTAGTGATGCCATATCGACTACAGCAGGTACTCCGGTGAAATCCTGCATTAAAATTCTGGCCGGTTTGAAGGGGATATCTTTGTCAACAGGTTGTGGAGTCCAATGAATCAGGGTATTGACATGCTCGTCCGTGATACTGAATCCATCATGGTTACGCAATACATTTTCCAGTAGTATCCGGATGCTGAACGGTAGGTGCATAACATTACCTTCAGGGAGATCTTTAATAGAACTATACTGGTAAACTTTTCCGTTAATTTCAATTTCTTGTATTGATTTCTCTTTGCTCATATTCATTTACTTATTTTCATACTATATAATATACATATCCCTAAATTTGTTTGTAATATCTTTTACACTTATCTTTTCGCTTTTGTATTCTAACACCGAATTTAAACCTCCATTGCCGCTGAAAAATCCGTTAATAAAAACGCGTGAAAAAATTCGATTAATTTTCTGTTGTAAAAGCAATCAAATTAGGATACAAACGTTATGGTAATGTTTAGGCTTAGTTAAAGTGTTATATGACAAAAAAAGTAAATTATAGTCTCCTTTTATTGGTTAGTTTGTTGTTTTGCAATCCATTTTTGGTTAAAGCAAGCAAGCATTGTGTGGTCGAGGAGGAGAATAAGAGCAGAACCGAAGGATACAATCTTAGTTTTAGGGACAGTAAAAACAATATATTGAGCTTAAACCAGCTCAAAGGAAAAGTTGTGGTTATTAATTTATGGGCGACATGGTGTCCACCATGTCTTGCTGAGATGCCTTCCTTGGATCAACTCTATAAGGACTTTAAGGGCAACGATGCTATTGTTATTTTGGCTGTCGATATCGATGGAAATCTTAGCGCTTCGCGGAAGTTTATGGCGAAAAGAAAATATAGTCTACCGGTCTATCAATTAAATTCGGCTTTACCCAAAGAATTGAGTACCACAAGCATACCAACAACGATTATTTTGGATAAGGCTGGTAAGCTGGTCATTAAACACGTAGGTGGAATGAACTTTGGGTCACAGAAATTCAGAAAATCCCTATTGGATTTAAGCAAGGAATAGCTTTTGGTCTTGGAGACTATAACAATATAATGGAAGATAATTTATGTTTCATTTAGCATTTATGGCATTTTCTTGCTAATTTTGCATGCTAATTGTATAAGGAGAAATTATCTATGCCGGTCAAACTTCCTAATAACCTTCCTGCCATTGAGCTGTTGAAAAAGGAGAATATATTTGTCATGAGTGATTTAAGAGCAAATGAGCAGGATATCAGACCGCTTCGTGTTTTGGTACTGAACTTAATGCCGCTTAAAATTACGACAGAGACAGATTTTATTCGTTTGCTGTCAAATAATCCTTTGCAGGTGGAAATGGAATTTTTGCGACTTGAAACGCATGTTTCAAAGAATACCCCCGAAGAGCATTTGGAAATGTTTTACAAGAGCTTGACCGAGGTTAAGGAGAATTTCTACGACGGAATGATTATTACGGGGGCTCCAGTTGAAATGGTTGCTTTTGAGGAAGTGACCTACTGGGATGAAATTCAGACCATCTTTGACTGGGCGAGGACCCATGTAACATCAAGTTTGTATATCTGTTGGGCGTCTCAAGCGGCATTGTATCATTTCTATGGTGTAGAGAAGAAGCCATTAACGGAAAAACTTTTTGGTGTATTTAAGCACACTGCGTTAAACAAAAGACATCCTTTATTCCGTGGATTTGACGATGAATTCTTTATACCGCACAGCCGCCATACAACAATTGAGAAGGATGATCTCCGGGTAAAAGAGGGTTTAGAAATTCTTTCAGAATCGCCAGAAGCCGGTATTGCTATTGTTTCTTCACGCGGGGGACGCGAGTTTTATTTGACGGGACATTCGGAATATGCTCCTTTTACACTGGATGAAGAATATAAAAGAGACTTAGAAAAAGGGCAGGAGATTGCTATGCCGGCAAATTATTATGTTGATGACAACCCCGAAAATCGCCCTCTGGTGCGCTGGACAAGTCATGCGAATCTTCTTTTCAATAATTGGTTGAATTACTTTGTGTATCAAGAAACTCCTTTTGATCTAAAAGACGTGGTTTATTTAGGCGAAATCAAACAAGGATAATTTAATTCCTTCAAACAAAAACAGCTAAAAGAGTATTCTATTCATATGAAGTGATTAAATATGAAAAAGACTGCTTTAATAGTTTGTCCTGTTTTTTCAGTTTTTTTATTGAAAGCACAGGTTACCCTGGAAGAGAATCAAAAGCTCAAAGAAGCGAATGGGACGTTATGGTATGCTAATCCGTGGATTTGGATTGCCGGTGTCGCACTGTTTCTACTGATTTTTATCCTTGTACTACGCAAATCAACACGCAATAAAACCAACACTTGATTATTCCCATTAGTTTTAGTTGCGATTAGAATCCCAATTGTTGCATTAACAATAGAAGAACTTTGCTTAAGTTTGTGTATAGCGACAGACAAACTAAATTTTTATATGAAGAAAAATCTACTTTTAGCAGCTTTGTTAACCTGCGGCTCATTGGCGGGCCAAGCGCAAAACAACGCAATCAATGTGAATTACATGGACAAGAGTGTTCGTCCTCAAGATGACTTTTATAATTTTGTGAATGGACAATGGATGAAAACAGTCAAAATACCCTCTGATAAAGCACGTTGGGGTTCTTTCGACGAATTGCGTGAAAATACCGATATTGCTACATTGAAGGTCTTGCAAGAATCGCTAACTGGACAATTCCAAAAGGGTACAGACAATCAGAAGATAGGTGATTTGTATAAATCATTTGTGGATATGAAAACACGTAATAAACTTGGTTTAGAGCCTGTTAAACCTTATCTTGCTAAAATTGCAACGATCAAGAATTTTGATGATTTATACAACTATCTTGTTGAGGTAGCACCGATTGGTGGAAATCCTTTTTTTAGTGGCTATGTATATGCGCATCTTAAAAATTCCGATGTTAATACAGTATACCTCGGCGGAGGAAGTCTGGGGCTTGGACGTTCTTATTATCAAGTAAAAGATAAGAAGAACGAAGAAACATTAACGGATTATTCAAATTATATCTCTGCACTTTATGCTAAATCAGGCCAAATTACGAAGGATTTAAAAGGTCCAAAAATTGTCGCCTTTGAAAAGCAGCTGGCGGCAAACCTTAAAACCGTTGAGCAATCACGCGATGCAAATGGGCGATATAATCCGATCGCTGTAGCCGATCTAAAAAAGATTGTGAAAAACGTCGATATTGCAAAGTACCTAAAGGATGTCGGTTTTAAGGCTGATACTGTTATTGTACCGGAAATAAAGTATTACGAAAATTTGGATCGGGTTTTCAACCCTGAAAATCTACCGGTTATCAAAGAGCTATTGACATTCCATATTTTAAATAATGCTGCGTCATATACTACACAGGAGTTAAATGATCTGTATTTTGATTTCTGGGGTCGTAAGTTAAAAGGACAAAAGGAGCAGCGTGCTTTGGATAAGCGCGGTGTGGAATTTGTCAATTCGATCGCAGGTGAGTTATTAGGGAAATTGTATGTGAAAGAAAACTTCCCTCCAAAGGCCAAAGCTGAAGCGGAAGAGCTTGTAAGCTATCTCGTTAAATCTTTCGGGCAGCATATCAAGGGATTGACTTGGATGTCGGATGAAACGAAAGTAAAGGCATTGGACAAACTGGCTAAGTTTAAAGTTAAAATTGGTTACCCGGATAAATGGAAAGATTTTAGCAAACTTGATGTTGGGACATCGTTGTATGAAAATGTATTGGCTTCGAGTAAATGGGCATTTTACCAGAATTTAGCGAAACAAGATAAGCCAGTGGACAAATCTGAATGGGGGATGACTCCACAGACTGTGAATGCTTATTATAGTCCACTGTTTAATGAGATTGTCTTTCCGGCAGCGATTCTTCAGCCGCCATTCTACGATTATAAAGCTGATGCTGCAGTTAATTTCGGCGGTATTGGTGCGGTAATTGGTCACGAACTTTCACACGGATTTGACGACCAGGGTGCTAAATACGATGGGAATGGAAACCTGAACAACTGGTGGAGCGACAGCGATAAGGCGAAATTTGAAGCAGCGGCTGATGCTTTGGTACGTCAGTTTGAATCCTACGAACCTGTACCAGGTGTTTTTGTGAACGGTCGCTTTACATTAGGGGAGAATATTGGGGATTTAGGTGGCTCATCAGTGGCTTTTGATGCATTGCAACTCTATCTGAACGATAAGGGAAATCCTGGATTAATAGATGGTTTTACACAGGACCAACGCTTTTTCCTTTCCTGGGCAACGATTTGGAGAACGAAAACTACCGATGAGTTTGTGGTCAATCAAGTAAAAACTGATCCACATTCTCCAGCACAGTACCGTGCTTTTGCCCCGATCATTAACCTAGATGCTTTCCATAAAGCTTGGGATACAAAGAACGGCGACAAAATGTTTGTTCCGGTCGATAAACGTATCAAAATTTGGTAGGTTTCAGCCATGTTTAATGAAAAACGGGTGTATCTCATATGAGCATACACCCGTTTTTCATTTATCAAGTGTAGGCTACTTCATCCATCTCAGAACCAAGTAGAACCCGATCGCCGTAGCAGATAAGGTTAATGCGGTTGCCCACCATAAGGTTGTAAAACCGAAGGAATCGACAATGCTAGTCCCTAAAAGCGGCGAAAATATATTTGCAGCTGAAAATGCCAACGAATTGAACCCCATGTATGCTCCTTGTGTTTTAGGTGTCGAACGGTTAACAGAAACCGTTGCCATAAAAGGTAGTGTCAGCATCTCGCCAAGGCCGAAGATAAAGAATGTGAAATATAACCACCCGAGTCCACCTGAAAAATTTAACATGGCATAAGAGCTGGCACATAAAAATGTTCCAAAGACGAGCGTGCTTATAAGCGAGAATCTTTTTTCAGCTATATGGACAATAAACATCTCCAGTAATACGATAACGAATCCACTCCAGCCGAGTAGAAATCCGATTTGGTGGTCATTCAAATGGTGAACTTCTCGGTAGAAAATAGGTAGCGTTGTGATCAACTGAAAGAAACAGAATGAGAAAATGCAACAAAAGATATTGAATAAGACAAAAGGTAGGTCGGTATAGGGATTTCGTGTCTTTTGAGGTAATTCGTTTTCAGCAGTAATCTCTTTTTTAGATTTAATATCGCTTCTTTTTTCTCGTTTATGAAAAAAGACAAAGAAAATCACTGCAGCGCAAAGGACGGCAAAAGAATTTCCATAAAAGATCCAATTGAATGAGATGGTGGCCAAAAATCCAGCCACCGCCGGGCCGATTGAAAACCCCAGATTTATGGCAAGACGATTCAATGAAAAGGCGCGCGTGATATTTTCGGGTTTAGCATAACTTGCCACTGACACGGAGTTTGCAGGTCTGAAGGCATCAAAGATTAAGCTTAACGTAAAAATCATAATGGATAAGGACTGCACCTCTTTGAAATGTGGGATCAGTAAGAATAAAGGGGCCGCCAATACCAGACTTCCGAACTGAACCTTGAAGCTGCCAATCCGGTCAGTCAACCAGCCACCGATATAGGAACCACAAACGGAGCCGAATCCATAACTCATCAATACCACACCGACCTGTTTAATGTCAAAATGTAGAACCTGGGTCATGTAGAGGCCAAGAAAGGGAATCACCATACTTCCCATTCTATTAATGAGCATCACTATGGCAAGTAGCCATGCGGCTTGAGACAGTCCCTTAAAGGAGTCGAGGTAAATCGATAAAATTCTTTTCATTGAATGACGAATCAGCGTGTATAGACCGTATAAGTTTTTACTTCATACGTCTTCTTATAGTATTGGTAAAAAAAATGCCAAATTGATTAGTCAACTTGGCATTTGTTAAAATTAGTTGATATTATGCCAACATGGACTCCGGAATTGTCGGATTGACCTGATAGGTACTCGCGACCATTTGTTTCTTGTCAGACCCTGGTTCCATAATAAAGTCAATACGTCCTAGATTAATTCCAGCAAAACCGACTTGATTCACAACGGTCTTTGTTCCTTTTAAATTTGTAACCAGTGTTGGTTCATTTAAGAAGGTGTGCGTATGTCCACCGATAATGAGATCGATATCTGAGGTTTTGGCGGCAAGGATCAGATCCGACACCTTGTCGTTTTCATATTGATAGCCCAAATGCGATAAACAGATAACCAAATCACATTTGTGTTTTTCTTTCAATGTGCGGACCACCTTGTTGGAAACTTCAATAGGATCCAAATATTTCATTCCCCTGAAGTTATTGGGGTCAACCAATCCCTCAATATCTACCCCTAGTCCAAACACGCCTATTTTTATTCCACCTTTATGGAATATGGTATAATCTTGGGTTCTGCCCTCCAACACGGTTCCTTTGAAGTCGTAATTTGCCGTTAAGAACGGAAATTTAGCGTGATCCAGGTACTTTACAAGACCGTCAAGACCATTGTCAAATTCATGATTTCCAAATGTCCCGGCATCATAACCTAACTTTGTCATGAGGTCAAGCTCAAGTTTTCCTCCAAAAAGATTAAAATAGGGGGTGCCTTGGAACATATCGCCTGCATCGAGTAATAGAAGATGTTCTTCTTCTTTGCGGATTTTATTGATCAGTGTACTTCGGCGTGCAACACCAGCCAATCCCTGATATTTGCCGCCGTCCATTGGAAACGGTTCAATACGGCTATGAACATCGTTGGTATGTAAAATTGTAAGTTTTACCTTTTTGCTCTTCGCGTCGACTTGAAAAGGAAGTGATCCCAAAGCAACTGCAGCAGAAAATCCACCAACTTGCTTGATAAAAGATCTTCGGTTAATTGATTTTAATTCTTCCATCTAATTCTGCATTTACTTTTTTACCTTCTTTCGTTAATTCGCTCACATATTCAATCAAACCTTCACGCATACGTTGCGGATAATTAGCCCGCGATACAGGTTGTGTCAGTAAGGTGAGGTTATCACCACCATTGGCAAGATAATCATAGGTCACTAGTTTATATAACTTATTATCTTCAATAGCTTGACCTTTGATCTTTATGTCCTGAGCTTTGTTGCCTGTAATTGTCAACGTCATTCCGGCTATAGGTTGTCCATGTGTTGTAGCAATATAGTCAGCAAGCTGACGAATCTGACTACCTTTGAGCTCGAGTATAGTCAATGTATTCTCAAAGGGCATAACCTCAAAAATATGTCCTACAGTAATATCGCCTGCTTTAAGATCATTTCGGATCCCACCCTTTGTTGCGAACGCCAAATCCGCAGGGTTATGAGCATTGTGTTCACTCATCCACAACAAGGCTTCACAAAAAAAATTGCCCATTAATGTTTCCGCTGTTTTCTCTTTTGTCAATGCCTTGTCCGCATGTCCAATCACACGATTCATCTCCGCCTCCATTTTGTGTTTGAAGGGTTCGTAGATTGACACGACTGCAGGATCAGCTTGCATATCGCTATTGATATGATATTGTTGGAAATCTTTTTGCGTTGGATGGAGTTGTTTTGTACAACCTGTAACCATCAAAAGCGAAGCGACACCAAGGCTACCAATAAAGGCAATTTGCTTCGAAATATTCATTCTTTTTAATTTAACCAAATACTACGCAAAGTTAGCCAATTATATATGAACAAATCTTATCCAATGTTAGCTAATTTTTAAAAACAACAAAAGCTTAATATTGTTACACATTAAGCTTTGTCCATATAATTAGAAAAATAACAACCTAATGAACTAATTCCGTCTCAGGAACATGTTTGTTGTCCGTTTGGGGATCCGCTGCTATCAAACGCTCTAAACTATTCTCCTGCTGAAGGATCTTTTTCCTTTTGTTGCGCGAGGACAGCTTGGTACGATATGCTTTCCAGTTCATTAATAGGACAGAGAATAGAATAACCGCTAATCCGACAATTTGCAATGAGGTCACCACATGCGAAGTGAAAAAATGACTTAAAATAAGTGCAATAATTGGGTTTACATACGCATATGTACTTACTTCCATTGCTGGACGTACCTGCAATAACCAAATATACGAGCTAAAAGCAAGGATGGAACCAAATGTGATTAGATACCCCAAATTGAACCAGTCAACAGGTGCTACACTGCTCAGTGTAAATGATGCATATTCACCGGTAAAAAGCGCCGTGATATTAAAGAGAACGCCTGCGGTAACCATTTGCCAAGCAGTTTTCACCATAACATGCAGGTCCTCTTTTTCTTCTTTTTCGGATTTTTTAAAATACTTGGAAATCAATGAACCTACAGTCCAAGCGATAGAACCCAATACTAAGATAGACAGGGCAATCACCTTAAGGGTACCGTCTGTGTTATCATTGGTTGCCATGATCTGTTCGGCAAACAGCATCACAACACCACAGAAACCTAATGCTACACCAGCAACCGTGCTAATGCTGCTAAAGTTTTCTTTCCATTTGGGTCTGTCCAATAAAATAAACCAGATTGCCGCGGCTGCAGCAATAATAGCAGCAACACCACCAGATACATACTGCTCCGCCCAGATAACCCCGGCCATATCCACAAAGAGCAATAAAAAACCTACGATTGCGGCCTCTTGAATAGAACGCTTGTTAAATAATTTATATCCCTTTATAGCACAATATGTCATTAGAATTGCACTGGCTGCAACAAATCGAAACGAACCCAAAATAAATGGCGGGAAACTATGCAATGCTTTTTCTATAAAGAAAAAGGTCGAGCCCCATACCACATAAATAATGAAATAAGCAACTACAACCATTAATGGGCTAGCAGCCTTTTTTTGTCCTTGCAACATGATTAAACCTCCTTTCTATTACTCGGGTATAACAACCTGCTGATCTTCCTTGACCGTCTGAAGTACAATTGTTGTACGCGTTGAAATAATACCTTCCACTTTACTTAAGGTATTTCGCATGAGATCCACTAAACCTGTAGAATCCGCAGTTCTTACTTTAATAAGATAACCGTCATCACCTGCAATGTCGTGTACCTCTTGAACTTCAGGGATTTCCGCAAGTGCCAACCCTACACCCTGTTCGCCAATAATATCATTGGCTTTGATAAAAATAAACGATAAAAGTTTCTGATCGACCGCGGCAGGATTGATCTTGGCACTATACTTTAAAATCACATCTTTTTGTTCAAGCTTCTTTACGCGCTCGAGGATTGCCGATGGTGCCATGCCTAATTCTCTTGCGATGTCAGCATTGTTGATCCGTCCATTATCCTGCATTAAGCGCAAGATTTTATAGTCGACCTGGTCTAAATTATATTCTACTTTTGTCATTTCGACTGCAAAGATAGGTAAAAAAGTATAAAATTCAAAATTGCATATAAAATTCTGAATATAATTCTGAGTAAATAGAAATTCGCGTGAATTTTATTCTTATTTATCAGAAAGAAATCTTGACCAGTTGGGCTATGGTACTGAAGGTAAGTGTATTGCCTTTAGAGAGGTTAGGCGTATAACTCAACAATTGTACCTTTTTCTTAATTTCAGAATAATATTACTCGTTGACAGGATGACGCCCAATCCAATCAGACAACCTAAGCACACACAGCCAAAGCGATCCAAAGCGGCGAAGTAGGAGCGACTTTGCTGTTCATGAAGGTAGACGATAATTAACGCAACCATAGAAGTCCGTGCCACAGCCATAATATTGAGTAGCTTGCATGTAATCAATGACGCAACAATACCGATAATCATGGCATAGAGTTGCGAAATGGGAACGAAATATAGACTGAGACCAATTGCTGATCCTATAAAGTTGGATTTAGCCCGGTCGATGGCTATTTTTTTCGACTCATTCTCTTGCGGTGAAATGACCAATATAATGGAAATTAGTGTCCAGGAAACCGAATATTGGGGGAAGGATACGAAAAGGGGATAACCTATAAGGAAGCCAATCAATACCCGGATGGTGTATATAATAAAATCAGAATGCAGCGTATAGCGAAGGAATAGATTACGCATATAAGGATATGAATCGTTAATTTAAATGATGTAGCGCCACAAAAATACATGCATTGTTTGAAGGAACGAAATAAAATTGGCTTTTATGGTAATTTGTTTGATTTTGCGTTTTTATGCGTTTTTTGTTTTTGATTTGGGTGTTTCTTGCAATCTTCTCTTTTTCCGATGCATAAATTTGACTAAATTTGTTTCATACATAAATGTAGATTAAGTGAAAGATCAGAATCAATTAGCCTTATTAGCGTCTCAACTCAAAGGGGAGCTCTATTATACCCATGAAACGAAGGACCAAACGATGTTGCTTGCCTATTCGACAGATGCGTCTGTTTATCAAGAAAAACCCTTGGCCGTAGCCATACCCGTCGATCATGATGATATCAAAAAATTAATTGATTTTGCGCGGCACAACGGTGTCACAATCATACCACGCACCGCCGGCACTTCTTTAGCTGGTCAGGTAGTAGGCAATGGCATTATCATGGATATTTCTCGTCATTTTAACCATATACTTGAACTTAATGTCGACGAGCAGTGGGTTCGGGTACAACCTGGTGTGATCCGTGACGACTTGAATAATTATCTTAAACCGTTCGGACTGATGTTTGGCCCTGAAACTTCGACTGCAAGCCGTGCGATGGTAGGTGGAATGATTGGCAATAACTCTTCGGGTCTGCATTCGATTGTTTGGGGCGATACACGACACAATTTGATTTCGGCCAATGTACTTTTGGACGACTGTTCTGAAGTGACCTTTGAAGCAGTTGATGAAGCAGCCTATTTTAAGAAATTATTATTAGCTGGTCGTGAGGGGGATATCTACCGTAATATGAATGCATTATTGACAGACCCCGAGCATTTAAGCGCCATTGAAGCGGGCTATCCAAAACGATCTATCACGCGCAGAAATACCGGTTATGCTTTGGATATCCTTGCCGATCGCTCGACACCTTTCAATATGTGTAATTTGTTGGCAGGGTCCGAAGGAACGCTGGCTATTGTTACAGAAGCGAAACTCAAACTGATGCCCTTACCACCGCAGGAACTAGGCTTACTTTGTGTTCATTTTGCGGATATGGTGGAGTGTATGTATGGTAATGTAGTAGCCTTAGGGCACAAGCCGGAAGCATCCGAATTGGTAGATAAATACATCATGGATTTTACGGTTGGGCATCCAACTTATAAGTATAACCGTTTTTTTATAGAAGGCGATCCACAAGCGCTGTTGATCGTTGAGTTTAGGGGGCATACAGCTGCCGAAACAGAGGCAAAAGCGATGGCATTGAAAGCAGATCTAATTGCTCGTGGCTTAGGATATGCCTATCCATATATTACCGGTATTGAACAGACGAATTTAGTTTGGGATGTGCGCAAGGCAGGACTGGGGCTAATTCGCAATTTGCCAGGTGACAGTCAACCTGTAAATTTGATTGAAGATTGCGCGGTGTCGCCTGAAGATCTACCTGATTATGTGCGTGATATTCAAAATCTTTTGGTGGAAGAAGGGGTGCATGCATCCTATTATGCGCATGCGGGAGCCGGGGAACTGCATATTGAACCGTTCGTGAATTTGAAAACAGCAGCAGGGAAGCGTACATTTCGTTCAATCCTCGAAAAAACCAGCGATCTTGTGTTAAAATATAACGGTTCACTGAGTGGTGAGCACGGTGATGGTCGTCTGCGTGGCGAATTTATCGGCAAAGTGCTTGGTGAAAAAGTTTACAAATTGCTTGAAGATGTAAAATACATCTTTGATCCACAGGGCGTTTTTAATGCAAATAAAATTGTCAATACGCCGCCAATGGATGCTCATTTACGTTATGACAACGATAGCAACCGAACAGAAATAAAGACCTATTTCGATTTTTCTAAAGATGAGTCTATTCTTCGGTTGGCAGAAAAGTGTTCTGGTTCGGGAGATTGCCGAAAGACTGAAATTACTGGTGGAACAATGTGCCCTTCATTCATGGCTACGCGCGATGAAAAAGATACGACACGGGCGCGGGCAAATATGTTGCGTCAGTTTTTAACGAATTCCACAAAGAAAAATCGTTTCGATCATGAGGAGATCAAGGAAGTTATGGACCTTTGCTTAAGCTGCAAAGGCTGTAAAACGGAATGTCCTTCGAGTGTGGATGTAGCCAAAATGAAAGCAGAATTTTTACAGCACTATTATGATGAGCATGGCGCAGGGTTTCGAACAAAATTAATCGCTAATTTCACCCAGTCTCAGAAACTCGGATCTTGGGTTGCACCAATCTATAATTTTGTGGTCAAAAATGATTTCTTGTCAGGGATAGTCAAAAAAACGGTAGGATTTGCGCCAAAACGTTCCTTACCTACAGTCAATGGAACGACTTTAACCCAATGGGTAAAGAAACAAGCAATGGCAAGTGATAGTAAGCGTCGGGTTTACCTTTTTTCGGATGAGTTTACCGAATATAATGATGCCGAGATAGGCATTACCGCATATAAGTTACTGACTGCCTTGGGGTATGAAGTAGTCATTCCAAAACATGTGCAAAGCGGGCGGACTTATCTTTCTAAAGGCTTTGTGAAAAAAGCAAAGGAGATTGCGAATCAAAATATCCATTTCTTAAAGGGACTAATTACGGATGATACGCCACTTTTAGGCGTCGAACCCTCAGGGATAATTACATTTCGCGATGAGTATTTAAGTTTAGTCGATGATGATTTACGTGTTGACGCGCAAAAAATAGCCAAAAACGCGCTGATGATTGACGAATTTCTGTTGAATGAAATGAAAGCGGGGCGTATTCATTCCGAACAGTTTACCTCGGAAACGAAAAAGATAAAGCTTCATGGCCACTGTTATCAAAAGGCTTTTCATCTCGTTACTGTTACGGAACAGGTCCTATCATTTCCGACGAACTTTAGCGTAGAAACAATTCCTTCGGGTTGTTGTGGTATGGCAGGGTCATTTGGTTATGAGGCTGAGCATTATGATATTTCGATGAAAGTAGCCGAATTGGTTTTATTGCCAACCATACGCGAAACAGAATCTGGTACTTTAATTGCCGCAGCGGGTACCTCCTGTAGGCATCAGATTAAAGATGGTGTGGGCCGAAAATCCTATCATCCCGTGGAAATTTTGTACGATGCTTTATTGAAATAAAATAAAAACATTGCTAATAGTTGTTTGTTATCAGTAATAATGGTAATATTATAAGAGCAATATTCATTAATAACTGATAACAAACAATTCAATATGTACAAGATTCAATCTATAGCATTTCTTGCGACCGCTACGGTGCTGATGGCTAGTTGCGGAAATTCCAATCAAAAGAAAACTGATGGAAGTGATACAACAACGATGAACAAAATTGAAGGTGTAAAAATCGAACAATTTACGAATGGTTCACCGGGCGCAGAAAAGAAGAACTTTTTTCTACGTATTACAGATGAAATTAAAACGGATTCAAGCCGTATTTATATCACAAAATCTCTTTACAAACAGGATACTGTAGGAGCGAAGTTCGAGGTTGTAGATTTTATACCCGCGGGTATAATAGATGGCCAACCGAGTGATGAAGTCGGCTTTACCAAAGGTAAGATTAGAATCTCGTCGTCGGGTCAACAGTCTGACAATTTAATTAAAGCATTAGGTGATTTATTTCAAATAACTACTACAGACTCTTTTACAAAAGATGTAATTCTTCCGAATGTGTTTTCATCCAATAAGGTGAATGCTGATTTGTCCAAAAAAACAGCGTACAGCTTTAAACTATTTTTGGACAATAAAAAAGCTGCTCCAGCGGAGCTCTTCTTTAATGTAGACACCTATAAGCATTCGGTTGAATTTTCGGAGAAAGATCCTTCGTTCCGGGCTGGATTATTGTCAGCGTTGACCGGTAAATAGTGAAGCTGTGACTTGTGCCGCTACTTCGATGCGCCCTAAGTTATATGCTCAGATGTAGTGTATAGATTGATCATAAAATAAAAACGGCTAGAAGCTATCTAGCCGTTTTTATTTTATCTAAAAAAGAGATAGATTTGTGCTAATATATTTAGTTTAAAATGAAACAATCCGGAACCGCAGATCTCCCATTACACTATGGAAAAGTACCAGCGTGGCTTTACGAACGTATGGCTTTGCTAGGTCGCTCCATTGTTGAAGTAATATTAATGGATTATGGTAAAGACGAGGTTTTGAGAAGACTGGCGGATCCCCGCTGGTTTCAAAGCTTTGGTGCTGTTCTCGGCATGGATTGGCATTCTTCAGGGATCACAACGGCTGTTATGGGGGCATTAAAACGCGCTATTAATCCAGATGCAAAGTCGTTGGGACTTTATATCTGTGGGGGTAAAGGCAAGCTCTCCATGCAGACCCCACAGGAACTACTTCGGCTTTCGAACGAAATGGGACTAGATGGCAACGACTTGATTCGCAGCAGTAAGCTTGTTGCTAAAGTGGATAACACCGCTATTCAGGATGGTTACCAATTATATCTCCACAATTTTATCGTGACGGATAATGGCAATTGGTCGGTCGTGCAGCAAGGTATGCATGAAAAGGATGGAACTGCCCGTCGTTACCATTGGCATTCTGAAAAGGTAAAATCGTTTGTTGAAGAACCACATGCGGGTATCAGTGGTCCTTCACAAGGTATAATCCTCAACTTGACAGCTGCAGAAGCGGCGGCCAATAGAACAGGTATTATGACGATAGTAACGGAGGATTCAACTCAAGTGATGCAAGACTTCGCTAAACTTATTATGCCATCCCATCACGATGTCCGTGCTTCGGATGTTGACTTGAAGAGGCTAGGAGCAATGTTGTACGTGGCCCGAGAAAGTCAACCAAGCCATTTTGAAGACTTATTGCTTTTAAAAGGAGTTGGGCCCCGTACGTTACAGTCATTGGCTTTAGTCAGTGAGGTAATCCACGGTGCGCCTTCACGGTTCAATGACCCGGCTCGATTTTCCTTTGCTCATGGCGGGAAAGATGGGCATCCTTTTCCTGTTCCTTTAACCATTTACGATGAAAGTATTCAAATTTTGCAAAAAGGCATTGAAAAATCTAAACTGGGTTACGGTGAAAAATTAAAATCGATTAACAAGTTGCACCAGATTGTCTTGGATAGCGAAAAAGATTTTCAGCCACAATTTGATATTCAACAAATTATAGCAGAAGAACGGCGAGATTCTTGGAAATATGGTGGAAGAACAGTCTTCGGAGACGCACAACCCTTGAGAACAAATGGTCGTGGTTTGCAATTGTCACTTTTCTAGCGGAAATCTACGAATTGTAATTGTTTTGTTAAAATGTGTTAAAGATCGTTAAAATTAGTTGTACGCTAGTATATTTGCTCCGCAATGAAAGCGGTTGTTACCATATTCTTATTCCTATGCTTCTTATTTATCAGAAGCAGTAATAGCCATGCCGTGCTCATTGAATCCGACCGACCAACTGTTAGTTTTATGTATCAGCATAATCATGCTGATGTACAGCAGTATATTGACGCATCAGTTGATCACATCGATCCGCTATTTTACGGTAATATTCACAGTGATAATCCAGTTATCGAGGAATTTGATGCCGAAAATTTTCAACTGACCAAGGATTTGCAGGTGACATCCCAATTTGTTGCGCTGCTACTTTTTGCTATTGTCCTTTTTGTTTTCGTTTTTCGATTTGCAAAGAAGATACCTTTTTGCAATTTCATAGCCTATCTTTTCCCTCAAAGATACGTTCTTCAACAAAACTGGAGAATTTAAAATATACCCTTCGAAATTTCATATGCTTTGGTGGATATCCTAAGGGATGCTCTGCTTAGTCGTAATCGATTTGTACAATCTATGAACAAGTCGGAACGACCATAAACCAAAGTAGAGGTCATTTCACCAACCAAGACAACAAACAATCAAACTTATTTTTTTAATTAGACGCTTACAAATGAAAAGAGTATTTATGCTCGCTATTTTGGCTATTACCTTATGCCAAATCGGGTGTACTTCCAAAAAGGAAGAAAAGGAAGAAAAAGAGAAATTTACAGCGACCTCTCCGGTGCAAATGGACACAACTATCCGTAAGGACTTTGTTTCCCAGATTAGGTCTTTCCGAAATATTGAGCTTCGGGCTCAGGAGAAGGGCTATCTCGAGCAGATTTTCGTAGATGAAGGACAATTTGTCCATAAAGGGCAATTACTTTTTCGGATTATGCCGAAGATGTATGAGGCCGAATACCGTAAATCTTCGGCAGAAGTTAATGTAGCAGAAATTGAAGTTCAAAATACAAAAACGCTTGCCGATAAAAATGTCGTATCGCCCAATGAACTCGCGATGGCTAAAGCAAAACTTGAGCAAGCCAAAGCTGAGGCTGCGATTGCAAAATTACATCTCTCCTTTACAGAAATCAGGGCACCTTTTGACGGAACCATTGATCGGATTCCATTGAAATTGGGAAGTTTGGTGGATGAAGGTGAATTATTGACAAGTCTGTCCGACAACAGTGAGATGCTGGTTTATTTCAATGTCTCCGAACCTGAATATTTAAGTTATCAAACTAACGTGAGTAAACGTGGAGATACTCATGTCGGCTTGTTGCTTGCCAATAATGAGTTGTTCGCTCAAAATGGTCTTGTGGAGACCATAGAAAGTGAGTTCAACAGTGAGACGGGAAATATTGCTTTTAGAGCGAAATTTCCCAATCCAAACCGTCTATTAAAACATGGCGAGAGCGGCAAGGTGGTGATGAACTTTCCGCTGAAACAGGTTTTAATTATTCCACAGAAAGCGACATACGAAATGCAGGACCGTAAATATGTGTATGTAATCGATAAGGAGGGCAAATTAAAAGCCCGTCATATCACCATTGGTAACTCCCTACCAGATCTGTATGTGGTAACGAGCGGACTTCAAAAAGATGATAAATTTTTGTTGGATGGTATTCAGAAAGCAAAAGAGGATGATAAAATCAGCTACAGCTTTGTGCAACCTAAAGACGCCATCTCAAATTTGAAGTTAAAAACAGAATAGATCCCTTACAGTTAAATTACTATGTTTAGTCGTTTTATAAATAGACCAGTACTTTCGATCGTGATATCACTGATCATTGTGTTTTTGGGTGTGCTTTCGATGGTACAGCTTCCTGTAACACAATTTCCGTCAATATCGCCACCGAAGGTGAACATCACTGCCGAGTATCCTGGAGCCAATGGTGAGTTGATGATTAAATCAGTTATCATTCCGCTGGAACGGGCGATCAATGGGGTTCCGGGAATGAAATACATGGCTTCCGATGCCGGTAATGACGGGGAAGCAAGTATTCAGGTCGTATTCAACCTAGGAACGGATCCGAATCAGGCTTCTTTAAATGTACAGAACCGCGTAGCCTCTGTGGTTAACAAGCTTCCGCCAATTGTGGTCCGTGAAGGGGTGAAGATTACACGTGAAGAATCCAATATGTTAATGTACATCAATCTCTACAGTAAAGACAAGGAGCTTGATGGAAATTTTATGTATAACTATGCGGACATGAATATTGTCTCCGAATTACGTCGGGTGGACGGTGTCGGGGTGGCAAATATTCTTGGAACACGCGAATTAGCGATGCGTATTTGGTTGAAACCTGATCGAATGACAGCCTACAAGATTTCTGCAGAAGAGGTGATGAAAGCCTTATCCGAGCAAAGTTTGGAAGCTTCACCAGGTAAAGCCGGGGAGTCGTCTGGTATGACCTCCCAGTCTTTTGAATATGTATTGAAATACCCGGGGCGTTTTACAACTACGGAAGGTTATGGCAATATCGTTTTACGTGCGGGTGAAAATGGTGAAATGTTACGTTTAAAAGATGTTGCGGAAATCAAATTCGGTTCGGCGATGTACGATATCTACTCTACACTGAATGGAAAACCATCTGCAGCGATTGTCTTAAAACAATCTTATGGAAGTAATGCTTCTCAGGTAATTCAAGACGTTAAAAGCAAAATGAAGGAATTGAAAGCTTCCTTTCCGAAAGGGCTGGATTACGAAATTAGCTATGACGTATCAAAATTCTTGGATGCATCCATGGAAAAAGTAGTCCATACTTTATTGGAAGCATTTGTGCTTGTTGCTATTGTGGTTTTTCTATTCTTAGGAGATTGGCGTTCGACATTGATTCCGACCATTGCAGTACCGGTTTCCTTGGTGGGATCGTTTTTGTTCATGCAGTTTTTTGGCATTACCATCAACTTGATCACATTGTTTGCACTGGTGCTTGCCATAGGTGTGGTTGTGGACGATGCGATTGTGGTTATTGAGGCTGTCCATGCTAAAATGGAAGAGCTTCATATTTCGGCCTATAAGGCGACCAAAAAAGCGATGCACGAAATCAGTGGTGCTATTGTTGCGATCACATTCCTTATGGCGGCGGTTTTTATTCCGGTTGCCTTTATGTCTGGCCCCGTAGGGATATTCTATAGACAGTTTTCCATTACCATGGCTACTTCCATCATCTTATCGGGTGTTGTGGCATTAACACTCACTCCGGCTTTATGTGCGATTATGCTGAAGAATAACCATGGAAAGGCAAGAAAGAAATCCATTATCGATAAATTCCTGGATTCTTTCAATAGATTGTTTGATAAGATGTCCAACAAATATGTTTACTTGTTGAAGGGCATAGTGGATAAGCGCATTTTTACATTTTTAGTATTAATTGGTTTTTGTATTGGCGCATATTTTTTGAATAATGCTGTTCCTGCAGGTTTTATCCCCAATGAAGATCAGGGGATGATTTATGCTATTATTCAAACGCCGCCAGGATCGACATTGGAACGGACCAATCTAGCGGCCCAGACATTGCAAAAAGAAGCTGAAGACATTGATGGTGTACAATCGGTATCTTCATTGGCTGGTTATGAAATCCTGACTGAAGGAACCGGGGCAAATACAGGTACTTGTTTGATCAACTTGAAAAGCTGGGAAGAACGTAAAGAATCCTCGCAGGAGATCATAGAGCAACTGGAGGCCGCTGCCAAAAATATCCCAGGAGCGTCTATCGAGTTTTTCCAACCACCGGCCGTACCGGGCTATGGTGCTGCGGGTGGATTTGAGCTTCGTCTTCTGGACAAAGCAGGTTCTGGCGACTACAAGAAAATGGAAACGGTAAGTAAGGATTTTGTGCGTGAATTGAACAAAAGGCCTGAATTATCGTCTGTATTTACCTTCTATAGTGCAAGTTTTCCGCAGTATATGTTGCATATCGACAATGATCTGGCGCAACAGAAGGGTGTTACCATTGATAATGCACTGAATACGCTTTCGACTTTGGTGGGCAGTAATTACGAAACGAATTTCATTAAGTATGACCGCCAATATAAAGTTATGGTTCAGGCTTTGCCGCAATACAGGGCTTTGCCGGAAGATATCTTGAAGCTATATGTAAAGAATGATAAAGACGAAATGGTACCATTTTCAGCAT
The DNA here is from genome assembly GCF_039511225.1 of Sphingobacterium multivorum. Classification (NCBI taxonomy): domain Bacteria; kingdom Pseudomonadati; phylum Bacteroidota; class Sphingobacteriia; order Sphingobacteriales; family Sphingobacteriaceae; genus Sphingobacterium; species Sphingobacterium multivorum. The sequence continues at coordinate 3,045,397 of NZ_CP154261.1, read as the reverse complement.
TTATGCATATGGAAAAGGTTTACGGTCTTTCTGAGATCACCCGGCACAATATGTATATGGCATCTGAAATTTCGGGCTCTGCCGCACCAGGTTATAGTAGTGGTGAAGCAATTCAGGTGATTAATGAAGTCGCTGCCAAGACCTTACCACGAGGCTATGGCATTGATTGGGCTGGTATTTCCAAAGATCAGGTAGGTCGTGGAAATCAGGCAATTTATATTTTCTTAATTTGTCTTGGTTTCGTTTACTTGATACTTTCCGCTCAATATGAGAGCTTTATTATGCCTTTTGCGGTGTTGCTTTCTTTACCAATCGGAATCTTTGGGGCATTTCTACTATTGAAGTTATTGGGATTGGAAAACAATATTTACGCGCAGGTCGCTTTGGTCATGCTTATCGGTCTACTTGGTAAAAATGCCGTGTTGATTGTTGAATTTGCTGCTCAACGGCATTCGCAGGGATTGAGTATTATTGAGGCTGCCTTGGACGGTGCTAAAGTTAGGTTTAGACCTATTTTGATGACATCTTTTGCTTTTATCGCCGGGTTGATTCCCTTAGTTATGGCTTCTGGCCCGGGTGCAATTGGAAACCGTACGATCGGTACAGCGGCAGCGGGAGGTATGTTGTTTGGGACGGTTTTTGGTATTGTGGTGATACCGGGCTTATACTTTATCTTCGGGACTATTGCCTCCAAACGCAAGCTTATTAAACACGAAGATGAAAATCCATTAACTGAAGAACTTGATAATAATGACTAATCGCAGAAAAATACAATGGGTCATTGCATTTTCGCTTTCAGCAGCAGTGACGGGATGTAAGGTTCCGAAAGCGACACAAATACAGGAGAATAAATTCGTTCCGAAGCAGTATACAGATGTAGCTCAATCAGATACAACGAATTCAGCGTCGGTTAAGTGGCGTGAATTTTTTACGGATCCAAATTTAGTTGTATTGATCGATACAGCGTTGAAAAACAATCAGGAGCTGAATGTTACTTTGCAGGAGTTGGCGATCGCAAAGAATGATATTCTTTTACGAAAAGGGGCATTGAAACCCACTGTTGGTTTACGTGCCGGAGGTGGTGTTGAAAAAGTTGGACGATACACCAGTCAGGGGGCCGGTGATGCCAGTACAGAAATAGCCCCTGGAAAGGAAATGCCGGATCCACTAGGAGATTTGACCATTGGTGCATATGCCAGTTGGGAAATCGACGTTTGGAAAAAACTGAAGGACTCCGAACAAGCAGCACTGAACCGTTATCTTGCTACGGTAGAAGGGAAAAATTTTGTCTTAAGTAGCCTTATTGCCGAAGTTGCCCGTTCGTATTATGAATTATTGGCATTGGACAATCAGTTGGCTATTATCAAACAAAATATCGAGCTCCAGGACAATGCGCTTGCGGTAATCCGATTGCAGAAACAGGCTGCTCGTGTAACAGAACTGGCGGTTCAAAAGTTTGAAGCGGAAGTGTTGAAGACAAAAGGTATGGAATTTGAGACGCGGCAACAGATCAAAGAAACTGAAAACCGTATTAATTTTCTATTGGGACGTTTCCCACAAGAGATCAAACGTGACAAAAGCAATTTTGTCGATCTGATTCCGGCGAAAGTTCAGACAGGTATACCGAGCCAACTACTAAGCAATAGACCTGATATTCGTGAGGCCGAGTATGAGCTCGCTGCCGCGAAGTTGGACGTACAGATCGCGCGGAAAGAGTTTTATCCTTCTTTGGAGATTTCGGCTGCTCTGGGTTTACAGGCATTCAAGCCTTCTTATCTATTTAAGATGCCTGAATCAGTTTTGTATAATCTAATAGGGGAGCTTGCAGCACCTTTGATCAACAAAAATGGGCTTAAAGCGGAATTTAATACAGCCAACGCGAAACAAATACAGGCGGTATATAATTACGAGAAGACCATTCTGAATGCTTACTTAGAAGTCTCTACACAACTTTCTAATATTGAAAACCTCGGGCGCAGCTACGATTTCAAAACAAAAGAAGTTGAGGTCCTGAATAATTCCGTGTCTGTGTCAAATGATCTCTTTAAATCAGCGAGGGCAGACTATATGGAGGTTTTAATGACACAACGCGATGTACTGGATTCAAAACTTGAATTGATAGAAACAAAGAAGCAGCAGCTTAACGCTGTTGTCAATATCTATAAAGATTTGGGAGGAGGCTGGAAATAAGTTGTTTGTTTGAATGGACCCCGCTAGGCGGGGTTCTTTTTTTATAAGCCTATGCAAACTTCTTTCTTGTGAAAATAGAATAAATGCTTATTTTTAGTCCTTATTTAATCTATTGTATTTGTTTTATGGAATCACAAGAGTATATTCTTATCAATGATGACGCTGAAAGGGGCGTTTTTTATAAAAAAACCTATCTTCATGTTGCGCTTTCGATTTTAGCATTTATCGTTTTGGAAAGTTTGCTGATCAAATTGATCCCTTATGATTTTATCGTTTGGATGGTTAGCGGAAAATTTATTTGGTTGTTCTTATTGGGATGTTTTTGGTTGGGGTCCACCCTTTCATCAAGATGGACACTTTCGCAAAGCCGTCAAACCCAATATTTAGGCCTAGCATTCTATATTGTACTGGAGGCAATCATCTTCCTGCCGATGATTTTTATGGCGGTATTTATGACCGAAGGAATTAGTGTCATTTATCAGGCAAGTATAATGACTTTGGCCTTGTTTACCGGCCTTACTGTCGTTGCATTTGTATCCAATAAAGATTTTTCATTTCTCAGAAATATCCTGGTGATTGGAGGCTTCTTATCTTTGGGAGCAATTGTTGCTGGAGCTATTTTTGGTTTTGAACTTGGATTATGGTTTTCGGTTGCCATGATTGCACTTGCTTCCGGAAGCATACTCTATCAAACTCAAAATCTGAAGTATAGTTACGGCAACGAACAATATGTAGGGGCAGCCTTGCAGCTGTTTTCATCAATCATGTTGCTGTTCTGGTACATTCTACGAATTTTAATGCGCAGAAGATAAATTTTGTTCCTTTTAAAAATGAGAAAAAGTGGTTAAAGTAAAGTTTATTTTAACCACTTTTTTTTGCATTGTATAGTCGCTATTCTAGTCTATTTTTTAAGTTTTTCAGACCCTGATCGAAGTCTTTATTCATATTCATAAATAAGTTCATAAAGTTCCATGGATAGGGCGATTTTCCTGAAATTCCCCAGGTCACCAAAGTTTGATTAGGCGAGATTTCTTTTAAGATGAAATAACCCTTAGCTGGTTCACCCATGCCGAAATCTAGGGCCGTTTCAATTGTTTCGCCCTCGACGATTTTTGTAATGGTCTGTGAACCTTTACCAACTTTCTTACCATCCCAGCTGGATTTATAGCCGACTTGACCATCCACACCCTGTTCAGTTTTTTTCATTTGCGGGTCTGAAAGCTGCCATACACCAAAGTTATCTTGGTTCTTAAGCATTTTCACGTAGTTGAACACTTCCTGCTTTGGCTTATTGATTGTTATCTCACTCTGGGCCGAGAAGTCTTTACTGACGAAGATTGCAGTAATTAAGGGAATAGCGATGATGATCGCCAAAACAATTAGGATTTTTTTTAGGATTTTCATAATCATGCATTCATATTGGTTTTCCTAATAAAGATAAAGGATAATCGGGATTTTTATTGGAAAAAACAGGAATATATTTAGCAAAGAAAAAAAGCCTCTTCCAATATTGAAAGAGGCTTTTTTGTAATCAAAGCGTAGTACTACTTTAATAGTTCTAAATGGGTGCTGATGCCAATTCTATTCCACGCATTTATGGTAATGATCGCCATAATAATCTGTGCAATCTCCTTTTCTTCAAATATTTCTTTTGCTTTTTGAAAAGTGCTTTCTGTCAAACCCTTTTGATGTATCAATGTGATCTCCTCTGTCATCTCCAACAAAATCTGTTCTTCCTTAGTGAATAGATCCGTTTCTCGCCAGGCATTTAATAAAAATATCCGTTGTGGCGTTTCACCATACTTCAGCGCATCCTTCGTGTGCATATCTAAGCAAAAGGCACAGCCATTGATTTGAGAAGCACGTATTTTTATGAGTTCCTTTTGAATTGGATTTAAAAAAATATCATTGAGATAGGTTTCCAATCCCATCATTGCCTTATAGGCCGTTGCATCTACTTTTGCAATATTCAATCGTGTGTTCATTGTTTTAAGTTTTGATAAGACAAAGTTGCGTCAAACATGCAACACAAAAGTTAAACTGGTTTAAGAACGGAGATTTTACCTATGAAAATAATCCTACATGCGATTGACCATCAAAGCAATCAGACTAGGCTGATACAATTAGGTAGTAGTTATCGGGGTCACGCAGGATAAATTGATCCTTCAGCGAGTTCTCGTTGTAATGTATATCTTTCTCTATGACTGCATTTAACAAAGTAGCGTTTTCGAAGATTTGCTGTACATTGTCTACTCTAAAGAATAATATAAATCCATTCCCCGCATGTTTTTGATCTCGCATAGTAGGGTGGTCGTGCTCACCCCATTTGTGTAAACAGAGAATGACAGTTCCGTTATCCGTGAGAATTTCAAATGTTTCGCCGCCATGTTGACTGGTACAGCCCAAAAGCTTTTGGTAGAATAGCGAGCTTTCGGAGACGCTCTTTACAGCAATTATTGGTTCTGTTCGTGTCATATGATTTTGAAAGGTTGAAAATCTAATTAAAGAGGCCCAGCGATTTCTCTTTTACCAAGTCCAATATCATGCGATATGCTGCAACAGAGTTGCCATGTTGATCCAATGCTGGACTGTAGGCCCCTATACCCATTTTATTCGGTACACTTACTGTGATTCCGCCACCAACGCCCGATTTACTTGGAAGTCCGACAGTTCTGGCATATTCGCCACTAAATTCGTACATCCCTGCAATGAGCATTTGTGATTGAACTAGCTGAGATAGATCTGGGTTATAGTATTGCTTATTTCCATCATAGCGCACGCAATGATGGGCAAAAAAGAAACCTATTTTAGCCAGATCCTCCGCAGTTATCTCAATGGAGCACTGCTTAAAATAATTATTGAGTTTGTCTTCACCTTCACCATCAATGAGTCCATTGTTGCGCATCAGGTAGAACATGCCTCTGTTTCGATTTCCAGTCTCCCGTTCCGAATGGTATACAGATCTACTGTAATCGATTTTTTCATTATTCGTTATAAAGCGAATCATATCCCTTATTTTAACAAAAGGTTCCTCACCTGTTCCTTTAATAAGCGATGTCGTTAAAATGGCGCCGGCGTTCATCATCGGATTGAGCGGTTTACCCGATGTTTCCAAATTCGCAAAATGATTGAAGGGTTTATCTGTTCCATAGTATCCCATTTTATTAAAAACAACTTCCTCGCCATTTTCCAATACAGCAAGCATCAAGGAAACAATTTTTGAAATACTCTGAATTGTAAATCTTTGTTGTACATCTCCGATACTAACGATTGTTCCATCACTATTTACCACCGAAAGTGCGACAGATGCTGCATTGGCTTTACTTAATTCCGGGATGTAATCAGCCACTTTACCTTCTTTGAATGATTGCCTATTTTTATCCAATATTTTATCCAATAGCGCTTTATCAATGATCGCGCTCTTAGTACTGTGCTGGTTTTGAATGTTGTTTTGAGCAAACGATACAGTAATTGATCCGGAACATATCAAACCTATAATACAGGCTACCAACCTGACATTTTTTCTCATTTTTTCAGTATTTGTTTGTTCCAAAGATAGGGAACAGTGTATTAAAAGAAAAGAGGTGCCAAATAAGTAACATTTTAGCACCTCCATCTAGTAGGTCATCCTTTAGGATGCATTTGGAGCTGGATCAACATTCCAACCGGAAAGTATACCGCCATAGAAAAAGAAGGTGACGTAAAAATTCTTTTTGCTCACCTGATCAGTAACCAGGTATTTTTGAGTTACATCGTATGCATCTATTTTTTTATATTTTGATAATGCTATCGGGCTGGCAGCAGGATTTTCTGAGCGTACCAAATCTTGTATCTTTTGGTTGATTAATTTCATAATACCTTCTTTTTTGAAAGGATTATTTTCGATTTTCACATGTGCCGAATGGGTTAAAGTTCCATTATTTTGCGCTTTTTTAGCTTTCGCAGCAGCTGTATAGTTTTTAAATTTTTCCCTTATCTGTGGATCTTTTAAGCTATGGATGGTAAAGATAGAAATTCCCTGCGCACCATTATTTAGCGCCTCATCCATATCGGCAAATATTTCTTCATTATTTTTAGCCATCAATCCACAATATAGTGTCGTATTTGCTCCTTTATCGCGCACATTTTCTAATGTACAATCTCTAATAAAGCTTGGATCTTCTGTATAAAAATTGCTGTATACCATCGGAAAAACAACATCCAAATTCCACTTACCCCAATCTTGGCGCACCATACGAGAAGCCATTTTGGGAGTCGGAAATGGGGATGCAGCCATTGTTTTACCATGGGAGTGAACGATGTCTGCAATCATATTGGCGATATCGGTTATCTGATCGCAACGAAATTGGCGCCATTTTAGATCTTTCGATGGATCTTTTTGTGCTCTCGGATCATAACCATACTGTTTCTTGAACTTCGCTATTGCAATTGGATGGTAACCGTAATCCCAAGCTGGGTATTCACGATCTTGAACAATATTGTATTTAGGCCAAAGGGTTGTAGGGAGGACAACATCCACGTAGCGATTATAGTCAATAGAAATCCCCTCCAATCCCTCGACTTCACAATAGGATTCGATTTTTTTACGGATATACTCTTTTACTCCGGGCACAACAGGTGACAAGAATTTATAATAACCAACGTATGCAGTGGTATCTGCCAGACTTTTACCATTTCGATTGACGCTGAACCAATCCGGATGTTCTTGGAGTATTTTATCCCTGTCATGTTCCAAGTTCATCGTCCAAAGCCACGCGATAACTTGGATGCCATATTTTTTTGCAATGGGAATTGCTACTCGATACTCGTCTGGACTGGCGGCATTTAACATTACGCCATCGATTCCTAAATAATTCATCTCACGGCAAATTGAATCAAAGTTTGTTTTGGCGTTGTAATCTAGCCAAGTCCAAAACATGGCGGGTTTTTCTTTGTCAGCAGCGTGGCTTGTGGTTATTGAAAAACCCTGAATGATCAGGAGAAGCAGGCAAATAAAACATGTCTTGATTAATTTTTCTTTCATAATATTTATCGATTCTAAAAATTGCATACCATAATTTACGCGCGAAGTTTTCAGTGAGTTCAATGGCTCCTTAAAAGATCAATCTGCGAATTTGAAAATTAGATTAGTTTAATGTTCGTCCGTGAAATTACACAAAAACATGGAATTTACACGACACCATTTTAGAATCGGACTGGTTTTCTTACAGTTATTAAATTATATTAAAATAACAAAACATTTTCTAATGTTATCTGTTGTTACTACAATACCAAATCGAAGAAGTAACATTATTAACAACGAAAAGTAGGCCGGGCTACTCGCTAAGGCCAAATTGTTTTGATATGAAGAAACATTACATTCCACTCCTTATTGCGTGCTCACTATTGAATAACCTGGCCAAGGGGCAAGAAGTAGGGGCCGAACAACAAAGCAAAGTAGATTCTGTAAAACTAACCAAGGATGATACGATTTATCCCAAGCTTCAGGTAAAAGGTTTATTTCAGGCCAGATACCTTGTGAGTGGCACAAAAGACGTAGACGTTAATGGACTGCATCACAGTGATGGTTCTGGTACGGACAACAATTTTATGGTGAAGTATATGCGTGTTCAGATGCGTGCCCAAATTAGCAAACGCACAGAGGTGGCAGTTTTGGCAAATCTCGCGGATTTTAAAAGCGATCCGAAAACAAAAGTTCTTGAAAATGCTTATTTGAAATATACATTTAGTCCCAAATTGGCGATCACAGTAGGCCAATTCCGTCCCTGGTTTGGTATTGAAGAGACCTATCCGATTGATATTATCAAATCATTGGATTGGTCTAATCAATATCTTGAGTTTGGCAAACTCGGCTGGGCAAGCTTTCAGATCGGCGTGGCAGCGACAGGTGAGACCACGCTTGGGGAAATGCCTTTTAGCTACTCGTTATCCGTGGTAAATGGAAATGGAAAAAATCAGGTAGTCGATAACGACAATGGCAAACAATATGCTACGCGTCTTGTCTTTGGTCTCTCAAAGAAGTATAGTGTTAACTTAGGACTCAACGGGGGTATTGGTGAAGTCATGAAAAAACAGGTGCATGCATTGGGTGTTGATCTAACCGGAAACGTGAACTTTGGCAAGCGCTGGAATCTCGATATGCAGCTGGAAGCAAAACAGGCGATCAATCATAACCTGTATTATTCGTTGGACGAGAGTGCTCGTACCGCCAAATTGAGCGACTACCTTGTACGGGGTATTTATTTTCTTCCAAATTTAAGATACGAAGTAAATTATTTCAATTTGAGCGCTTTCGAGCTATCTTGCCGATATGAATACATTGATCCAAATTATAAACTAAATGCAAATGGACGTCAAACATACACACCGATGTTTGGTCTAGAATTTTTAAAAAATTATGGTGCAAGGATTCAGCTTGGTCTCCAGTTAGACCGGTATAAAAAGCAGACCGAAAATACCAGTGAATTCAATAAGAATTTATTTATTATTCAAGTACAAAGTCGATTCTAATTTATTAAACCTCGCTTATTATGAAAGAAATCAGTATTAAAAATATTGCCATCACTTTTCTTGTGGCACTCATTTTATGGTTTATCCCAATACCGAAAGGAGTCAGCCCAGAAGCTTGGCATCTCTTTGCTATCTTCGCAGCAACTATTCTTGGGATTATTTTAAAAGCAGCGCCGATGGGTACCATGTGTATGATGGCCATAGCATTTACCGCGCTGACACAAGTGTTGGCCCCCGGAGATGCTGGTAAATCCATTACCAAAGCTTTGACCGGTTTTGGCGACAAAGTTATCTGGCTGATTGGTATCTCTTTCTTTATTGCTCGCGGTTTCATAAAAACCGGTCTTGGCAATCGGATTGCATTTCTTTTCATTCGTGTTTTTGGAAAAAGTTCGCTCGGGTTAGCCTATGGATTGGGACTGGCAGACGTCTGTTTAGCTCCAGCAATCCCGAGCAATACGGCTCGAGGCGGTGGAATTATATATCCAATTATGAAATCCATGGCTATTAGTTTTGATTCCGTCCCCGATAAACCAGATACACATCGGAAATTGGGATCCTATCTTACTTTAAATAGCTATTATATGAATCTTATCGCATCTTCGATGTTTTTGACTGGGACGGCCAGTAATCCAATGTGTCAAAAATTTGCTGCGAACCTGGGAATCGACATTACTTGGATGTCCTGGGCCATTGCGGGATTCATACCTGGTATTGTCGCCTTTTTTGTGGTACCGCTTGTTCTTTACAAATTATATCCGCCTGAATTAAAAAAAACAGGCGATGCGCCGAAGATGGCGGCACAGAAACTAAAAGAGATGGGGCCTATTTCGAGGAATGAGTGGTTAATGCTTTTGGCATTCTTTATCTTATTGGCATTATGGATCTTTGGTGGATCCTTTTCAATTGATGCTACAACGACGGCTTTTATAGGTTTAACGCTACTGTTACTAACCTCTGTGTTGACCTGGGAGGATGTTAAAGCAGAAAAAGGAGCATGGGATACGATTGTTTGGTTTGCTGTGTTGGTCATGATGGCCAGTTCATTAAACGAATTGGGATTCATCGGCTGGTTTAGTGATTTGATTAAAGTACAGATTGGTGATTTGAGCTGGCAAATAGCCTTTCCTGTCATTATTCTTGTTTACTTCTTTAGTCACTACATTTTCGCTAGTGCAACTGCCCATGTAGCAGCGATGTATGCCGCTTTGTTGGGTGTCGGTGTTTCTTTAGGCATTCCACCAATGCTGCTTGCGATGATGCTTGGATTTCTAGGCTCCATCTATGGTGTATTAACACATTATGGCCATGGCCCTGCACCGGTATTTTTCGGAAGTGGCTATGTTGATTTAAAATCATGGTGGTTGCGTGGATTGGAAATCGGTATCGTATTATTGGTGATTTACATGGGTGTTGGTGGATTGTGGATGAAGGTTATAGGTTATTATTAAAAATTAGGATCTTATTATGTTATCTACTTTGTCAAAAAAGATGCTCATGTGCCTGACTGGATTGTTTTTAGCGTTCTTTTTGCTGATTCACTTCCTAGGGAACTTACAGCTATTCTTGCCGCAGGAACAAGCACATTTACAATTTAATGCCTACTCACATTTTCTAGCGGGCAATATCTTGATCAAGATTATCTCTTATGTACTTTATACCAGCATTATCCTTCATGCCTTAGATGGCCTTGTTATTACATTAAAAAATAAAAAGGAGGGAGCTGTTTATAAATCGGATCATCGCGGAAGAGCAAGCAAATGGTACTCGCGTAATATGGGAATTTTAGGTACTATAATTCTCATCTTTTTAGTTATCCATTTTCAGAATTTTTGGTATGTATACAAATTTGGTGCAACCCCGCTTGATGAGCGGGGGAACAAGGACTTATATGTTTTGGTCATCGCTGTCTTCCAACAATGGTGGTACGTCCTTATCTATGTATTATCTATGATAGCCTTGTGTTATCATCTTATTCACGGGATTCATAGCGCAATTCGAACCTTAGGATTATTTCATCCAAAATTTGTCAAATGGTTTAAGATCCTTGGCATTGGCTATTCGGTTATCATTAGTTTGGGCTTTGCCATGATGCCTATTTATATATTCTTTACAGTAAACTAAAGCGGATAAATCATGATATTAAATTCAAAAATACCAGAAGGGCCATTGGATGAAAAATGGACACGCTATAAGAAGACTGCCAAATTAGTTAATCCCGCCAATCGCAAAAAATTGGATGTTATCGTGATTGGTACAGGGTTGGCGGGTAGTTCTATTGCAGCCTCCCTTGGCGAGATGGGGTATCAGGTGAAATCATTTTGTTTTCAGGACAGTCCGCGACGGGCGCATTCCGTTGCAGCGCAGGGCGGGGTAAATGCGGCAAAGAACTATAAAAATGATGGAGATAGCGTTTACAGAATGTTTGTTGACACCTTAAAAGGAGGGGATTTCCGTGCACGTGAAGCAAATGTATACCGCATGGCAGAATGCTCACTTAATTTGATCGATCAAGCTGTAGCCCAAGGAGTTCCTTTTGGACGAGAATACGGTGGCTATTTAAATAATCGCTCTTTTGGCGGCGTACAGGTAAGTCGGACGTTCTATGCAAGAGGCCAAACCGGGCAGCAGCTTCTTTTGGGCGCCTACCAGGCACTTATGCGCCAGGTAGGGAAGGGAACCGTGCAACTTTTTACACGACATGAGATGCTTGATGTTGTTGTTATCGATGGAAAGGCACGTGGTGTTATCGTACGTAATCTAGATACGGGCGATATTGAACGCCATGCGGCCCATACAGTTGTATTAGCAACAGGAGGTTATGGTAAAATATATTACCTATCGACCTTGGCCATGGGATGTAACGGTTCGGCAATCTGGCGCGCACATAAAAAGGGCGCATTAATGGCTTCTCCGAGCTGGATTCAGATTCACCCGACGTCCTTACCACAATCGGGCAGTTATCAGTCTAAATTAACCTTAATGTCGGAGTCTTTGCGCAATGACGGAAGAATATGGGTCCCCATGAAGGAAGGTGAGACGCGAGAACCCAACGCTATTCCGGAGGAAGAACGGGATTACTTTTTAGAACGACGGTATCCCGCATTTGGAAATCTTGCCCCACGGGATATTTCCTCTCGGGCGGCAAAGGAACGGATCGATGCCGGCTTTGGGATTGGTCCACTCAAAAATGCTGTTTATCTTGATTTTGCGAAGGCTATCAGCGAACAGGGGAAACAGAAAATACAGGAAAAATATGGTAATCTATTTGACATGTATGAAAAGATTACGGGATATGATGCTTATAGCGTACCGATGATGATCTCACCGTCTGCACACTTTTCCATGGGCGGTTTATGGGTCGATTATGAGTTGATGACGAGTCTGCCAGGTTTATTTGCGCTTGGCGAAGCTAATTTTGCGGACCATGGTGCAAACAGACTTGGGGCAAATTCACTGCTTCAGGCATCTGTCGATGGCTATTTTATCGGTCCCTATACGATTGCCAATTATTTGGCAAACGATATTCATACGGGGAAAATTTCCACAGATCATATTGCGTTTGAACGTGCTGAAGAGGATGTTAGAAAACAAATCGACGTATTTTTGAAAATCAAAGGCAGTAAAACTGTGGATTATTTCCATAAAACACTGGGCAAAATACTCTATGACTATTGTGGGCTGGCGCGTAATGAAAAAGGGCTTCGCTATGCTATTGAAGAAATTAGAAAGCTAAAACAAGAATTTTTCAAGGACGTTATTGTCAGCGGCGAGGCCGATACTTTAAATAGCGAACTGGAGAAAGCCGGACGCGTAGCAGACTATTTTGAGATTGGAGAACTGATGTGTTATGATGCATTGACGCGAAATGAATCCTGTGGAGCGCATTTTCGGGAAGAATATCAAACTGCAGACGGAGAGGCGCTACGTAACGATGCCGAATACCAATTTATTTCCGCTTGGTTATGGAAGGGAGAAAATGAAGAACCTGAGTTGGTCAAAGAACCGTTGACCTTTGAAGAAATACAACCAACTGTTAGGAGCTATAAATAAAATGAATGATTATGGATTTATATCTTAAAATATGGCGACAAAAGGATCGCAATGCTACAGGCAAATTAGTGACGTACACATTAACTGACCTCAATCCGCATATGTCTTTTTTGGAAATGTTGGATACTTTAAATGAACAGTTGATAACAGGAGGAGAAGAGCCCGTCGAGTTCGATCACGACTGTCGTGAGGGAATTTGCGGACAGTGCGGAATGATGATTAACGGCATTGCACATGGGCCCCTTAAGCATACGACGACTTGCCAGTTACATTTACGTTCATTTAAAGACAAGGATACCATTACCATAGAACCTTTTCGTTCAGCCGCATTTCATATAAAAAAAGATCTAAAAGTGGATCGTTCCGCATTCGATCGAATTATTTCTTCCGGTGGATTTGTCTCTATCAATACAGGACAGGCTCCAGATGCAACAGCCATTCCTATTTCTCATGAATTAGCTGAATCGGCCTTTGACTCGGCAGCCTGTATAGGTTGTGGTGCTTGTGTGGCGACGTGCAAAAATGGCAGCGCGGCCCTTTTTACCTCAGCAAAGATCACCCATATGGCACTATTACCACAAGGAAAGGAAGAGCGTAGTCAACGGGTAATAAATATGATCAAACAAATGGATAAGGAGTCCTTCGGTCATTGTTCAAATACAGAAGCGTGCGAGGTAGAGTGTCCACAAGGCATATCAGTACTGAATATCGCACGGATGAATTTTGAGTATAACAAGGCACTATTTTTTAAAAAGAAATAAAGACCAACGGTCGAAAAAAGTGGCACGATAGTTTCTTATATCGGATTTATAATAAAGACTGAAGCCATAAAAAGAGCTATACCGGATTGTTGAAGATGACTCACCTTATCCCTGAAAGTAGGGATTTGTAAGATTTTATGGTTAATAAATAGGTTTTTGTAGTAATTTTGAAAAAAGAAATTCATTAAGTTATAGCGATTGATATGAAGTGTAGTAGGTTGTTTGTGGTACTTTTCATTTGTAGTATAGTGTTTAGTGTAACCGCATGTAAGGATTTTTCAAACAAAGTCTTGGGAAAAGGCGAACTGAAGGACACACTTACGGAGAAATTGGTTGTTAAGGAAAAAATACCACATTTGTTGAATAGGTGGGATTCGCTTCAGAAAAATCAGATACACTTTACAGTAGATAGTCTACACCCTGTTCCGATCAAACAACAAAAACGTGAGCTAAAGGACTCCCTGCGGAAAGCATTTGATAAGCAACCAAAACATATTTATTTGACTTTTGATGATGGCCCATTAATTGGTAGTGCTTTTATTGATTCTATTGCGAAAGAAAAAAACATTAAAGTGAGTGTATTCTTGATTGGTAAACATGCGAATATGAGCAAAGGAAGAAAACGCGATCTTGCCCGTTATGAATCCAATCCACTTATAGCCTGTTATAATCACAGCTATACGCACGCAAACAATCAATATTCAAGATTTTATAGTAACCCCCAAAATGCTTTTGCTGATTTTGAAAAGAATGAAAAAGATCTCCATTTAAAACATAAAATTGTTCGGCTTCCAGGAAGGAATATTTGGATATATGATAATGTTCGTAAGATTGACCTTAAGAATGGATCCAGCACAGCCGATCTATTGCACAAGAACGGATATACAATTTATGGCTGGGACGTTGAGTGGCGGCTTAATAGCGTTACTGGTACGCCCATACAGAGCCAAGAGTCTACCTTGTCTCATATCCGAAATTATATGAACAACAAAAGCTCAATGGTACCTAATAATGTTGTTTTCTTAATGCATGATGATATGTTTCAAACGCGAAAAGGGCAGCAGGAGTTATCCACTTTAATTGATGCATTAAAAAAAGAAGGCTACCAGTTTGAATTGATGCAAGATTATCCAATTAAGTATTAGATAGGTTCGTCAGCTGTCATCTCATCAAAACCCATTTCTTTTGCAATCTGATGAGCACCAAGAATTAACTTACCGCCAATTCCCTGTCCTTGAAACTGAGGTAGCACAGCGACAGGAGCCAAGGCAAGAGAATCGGATGTTTTTTGATTCTCTTTATCGATAATCTTCACCTTTGTCAGGAGTATATAGCCTGCTATTTCTCCTTCAACTTCTGCTACCATTGACAGTTGTGGTATAAATTCTACTCTCCTTCTTAGTTTTTCTACTAAAATGTGCTCTTGATGATCGCTATACTGTTCGTTTTCAAAAGCGAGTCGGATCAGTTCGAATACAATCGTTGTGTCACTTGACTTTTCTGGCCTAATATTTATAGTCATAGTTTTGTTTGTAGATACAACTATTTCTTTGCTATTAATAAAGCCGTTTTTAGCTCCGTTATTTGTAGATACATAGTTGTTTAGAAAAAATCAATTATAGATCTAATTATATAGGATAAATATGCGTATTAATATTTGAAAAATTGATAATATAGTTTCTAAATGATAAAAAGTACTTTTCTTCAGGACTCTCTATTTGAAGTGTTTTACTAGTTCTTTGATCTTGCGTTGAGTAGCAAAAGCGCTGGAAACAATTTTGAGAAAATGAATTTACAATTGATTTGTTCGCGCCCAATCAGCTGGTTGTCAATCGTTTAATAATAGGAGTGTTAAATAGTGTAAAAATAACACTTGCAATGTATATTTATTTTCGTATTTTCATATTAAATAAACAATTATAAATCGCCTCCAGTAGACACCTAAACCGACACGTCTTAGAGGTAAAAAAAAATAACTAATTAAACACAAAATTTAAACAATTAAACAGTTTTTATGATTAACTGCCATTATTTCTCAAATCAATGGA
Organism: Sphingobacterium multivorum; assembly: GCF_039511225.1. Classification (NCBI taxonomy): domain Bacteria; kingdom Pseudomonadati; phylum Bacteroidota; class Sphingobacteriia; order Sphingobacteriales; family Sphingobacteriaceae; genus Sphingobacterium; species Sphingobacterium multivorum. Next base: position 3,029,835 of record NZ_CP154261.1, on the reverse strand, counting down.
AGAGAGCGTTTTGGACTGGATCATTGTGCTCATTAGTGGCCTTGAGTCCCCAAATCGTCGATGCTACAACCCTCGCAAGCTATGGAATTCTCTTTCAACAGGAGCAAAGTGTTTCTGGAACGGTGCATGATGAATCTGGAATGCCAATTCCTGGAGTAACAGTTTCCGTCAATGGAACAAAGCTAGTAACTAAAACCGACGTTCAAGGTAGATACAAGTTAGACAAGGTCCCCGCAAGTGCGATTATTAATTTCCGGATGGTCGGCAAACAATCTATGGATGAAGCTGTAAAAGGAAGACAGACCATCGATATCACACTTCTTAATTCGGAATCGAATCTCGAAGAAGTCGTTGTTGTTGGTTACGGAAAGCAACGCAAAGAGACTGTCACTGGTGCCGTAGCCACTGTGAAGGGAAGCGATCTAGCACAATCACCGGCATTGAACGTTTCCAATGCATTAACAGGACGCGTCCCGGGCGTTACAGCGACCAACGGAAGCGCCGAGCCTGGCTACGATGGTTCCAATATCAAAATCCGAGGAACGAATACACTGGGTAATAGCAGTCCCTTAGTCGTTATTGATGGAGTTCCTGCGCGTGAAGGAGGAATTGATCGTATTAATCCCCGAGATATAGAAAATATCTCGGTTCTAAAAGATGCTTCTGCTGCTATTTATGGAGCCAGGGCAGCCAATGGGGTTATTCTCGTTACGACAAGAAGAGGAAAAACAGGAAAACCGCAGTTTTCTTATACGTTCAACCAAGGATATTCCCAACCTACCGTTATTCCTAAATTGACAGATGCCTCCCAGTTTGCGGCAATTAGAAATGAACTCGAAATTTATAACCTCCCTGTTGAAGAATGGTCTGCTGCTTATACAGCGATCAACGAGAAAGGCAGTTACAATAAACAAGGTGGAGGAGTTTTGGATGCTCCGTTTAAACCAGAAGATATCCAAAAGTTCAAAGACGGATCAGATCCTTGGGGGCATCCCAATACTGACTGGTATAAAGCTACGCTAAAAAACTGGTCACCTCAACAGCGCCACAACCTCCAAATCAATGGCGGTACTGAGGATGTCAAGTATCTGATGTCTTTGGGGTATCAAAATCAGGATGCCTACTATAAAAATTCGGCTACAGGTTATAAACAGTATGACTTAAGGATCAATCTGGACGCCAATATAAGTCAGTATATCAAAACACAATTTGGTGTTTTAGGAAGACAGGAAAACCGAAATTTCCCCACCAAGAGTGCTGGCACGGTCTTTAGAATGCTGATGCGGGGAAATCCAACACAACCAGCAATATGGCCGAATGGAATGCCTGGACCAGATATCGAAAATGGCGAAAACCCCGTGGTAATTACGACCAATGCGACAGGTTACGATCACGATAAACGCTACTATTTTCAAACAAATGGTCAGGTTGAGATTACAAATCCCTGGATAGATGGTCTTAAATTAACACTTAATGCCTCTGTTGACAAATATGTAAAAAATCAAAAAACATGGGTTACACCCTGGACTTTGTATTCTTGGCAGGGCGCTTATGAGGCCGATGGCAGCACACCACAACTGGTTCCTGGAAGACGTGGGCCTGCCGATCCAAATTTAAACCAAAGCAATGAAGATCAACTGAATATCTTACTTGGTGGAATCTTAAGCTTTGAGCGGAAATTTGGTGACCATCAGGTAAATGCTATAGCCGGTATCAACAGAGAAACAATTGATAATGATAAATTCAGCGCGTATCGTCGCTATTTTCTTTCAAATGCGATCGACTATCTTTTTGCCGGTGGAGAACAGGAAAAAAATAACGATGGATCTGCATGGAAAAGAGCGCGGCTAAATTACTTTGGGCGATTTGGCTATAATTATAAAAGCAAGTATATCGCAGAATTCCTTTGGCGTTATGACGGATCGTATATGTTCCCTGAAAGTGAACGGTTCGGTTTCTTTCCAGGTGCCATGGCGGGATGGGTCGTGTCGGAAGAGAATTTCTGGAAGGAAAATGTCCCTGTGATTAATTATTTCAAGATCCGTGCGTCATATGGCCAGATGGGTAATGACAACATCTACTATGATGATAAGTTACAAGAATATCAATATTTTTCAACCTATTCCTTTGGTACTTATATCGTCAATGATAAGCTAGCCAAAACCCTTTTTGAAAGCCGTGTTCCTAACGAGATGATTACTTGGGAGGTTGCCAATAACTATAATTTAGGGTTTGATTTTCAATTTTTACAAGGAAAGCTGAATTTCGAGTTTGATATTTTTAAAAATCGCCGTAATTCCATTCTGTGGAGAAAAAATGCATCAATACCACAAAGTACAGGGATGACATTACCGGCAGAAAATATTGGTAAAGTGGATAACAAGGGTTGGGAATTTAACTTAGGTTATCGTGGCAAGGTGGGAGATTTGGGGTACACGGTAGGTGTGAATGGTGGTTATGCTAAAAACAAAATTATCTTCTGGGATGAAGCCCCAGGCGCCCCTGCATGGCAGCAAAGTACAGGTAAACCTATCAAAACGGATATCTATTATGTCTATGACGGCGTATTCCGTGACATGGAAGATATTGCCAACAATAAATTGGACTATAGTGCCATTACGAAAACTTTACGCCCTGGAGATATGAAATATAAAGATTTCAATGGTGACGGAAAGATTACCCCGGATGACAAAGTAAGGCGAGACAAGAATAGTGACCCAACATTTCAGGGAGGTTTCAATTTTAGTCTGACCTATAAGGATTTTGACTTATCGGTACTATTTCAAGGAGCTACAGGAGGAGAGATACGTGTAGGAACGGATGAATCTGGATCTATCGGAAATTTTGTGGAAGAATTCTATGATAAACGCTGGAGCATCAGTAACCCAAGTAGCGTTTATCCACGTTTGACAGACCGTGGCAATCAATATTATTCTTATAACAATACCTATTGGATGCGGAGCACCGATTATTTGCGGCTTAAAAATGTGGAAATAGGATATAATCTGGCCTCAAGCATTTGTAGTAAAATTGGCATTGGTTCTTTACGTCTATATGCAAATGGCATGAATTTAATAACGTGGAGTAAGATCAAAATGTATGATCCAGAAGCCGTTAATGCATTAGGGCAATATTATCCGCAGGCAAGATTGATTAATTTTGGCGCATTATTATCGTTCTAACCAACTGTCATATTAAGAACTTAACGAAGAAGAAAAATGAAAAAAATTAAGAATATATCACTTATACTACTTGTACTTTCTGCATCATTACAAGCTTGCAATGATGATTTTGTGAGCACGAAGCCACTCAGTGAAGTTCCACAGGAGATCGTTTGGTCGGATGCTGGTTTGTCTGAGGCTTTCGTGACAGAAATCTATAACGGTTTTGGAGTAGGAGGCTTTTATGAGCAAGAAATGGCATCCATGACCGACGAAGCCTTATTTACACACCCTAATCGGGGCATAAATACCGTGACCGAATCTCGATCAAATCCAGCTGATCAAGGCTATATTATGGATACTTACGAATACGGTCGCATGTATACGCGCATCCGGGCAACTAACATTGCCATCTCCAATTTGAGTGCACCCAAGTTTGACAAAGCAAAAGCCGATAAGCTGTTAGGCGAAGCCTATTTCCTGCGTGGGTATTATTATCAACAGCTCTTACGCTTTTATGGTGGCATCCCCATCGATAATAAGATATATACATTGAACGATAAAGACTATATGGTTCCGAGGAATAGCTATGAGGAGTGTGTCAATGCCATCGTGAAAGATCTAGACAGCGCAGCTCTTTTGTTAAAGGGCAGTTCATCAACAAAGGGACGTGCAAATGAAACTGCAGTATTGGCCTTAAAATCAAGGGTATTACTCTATGCTGCCAGCGATCTCCACGATGCGGGTAAAGCCAAAGCAAAATCAACATTATTGGCAGGGTATAAAAATCCAGAATATCTAATGTACACGAGTGGCAATCAGGTGGAGCGTTGGACAAAAGCAAAAGCCGCAGCAAAAGCCGTACTGGATCATACAGAATTCGCCTATAAGTTAGACCTAACTCAACCCGCCTCGCCTATTGAGGGTACTGCCAACTATATGGCCGTATCGTTAGGAGGGGGGAGCAAGACAGTTGATTTTACAGCAGGAAAAGATATTATTCTGGGAGATTCTTTATTGACGAAAAGGATGAACGTGGTGGCTGGGTAGGGCGAGACAACGGTCCAAATGGCTATCATAACTGGGCCGGAAATACACCGATACAACTCTTGGTAGACGACTACGAGACTATTGATGGCCAAAAATTCAGCTGGTCAAATCCTACTATGGCAGCCAGCCCTTATCAAAATCGTGACCCACGTTTAAAGGCAACAATTTTATACGACGGTGCGGATTGGAAACCTAGGACAGCCGATGTCGCTGAAAGAGATAAGGCGAATCAAATCCAAACAGGTCAATACGAAATAATGAATGCCAAAGGACAAAAGGTTATCCAATTTGGCCTTGACACAAGAAAAAGCCCGATTGAAGATTGGAATGGTTCACGGACAGGATATTATATTCGTAAATTTACAGATCCGGACCCTACAATGCAGGATCAAAACACAAGACAGCGCATTCCCTGGCCAATGTTTCGCTATACAGAGGCGATATTGAACTATGTAGAAGCATGTCTTGAATTAGGAGAAGAGAATGAAGCTAAAACATGGTTAAACAAAATCCGCTTTAGAGCTGGAATGCCTGCAATTCCAACCGCCGAAACCGGAGCGGCTCTAAAAGCACGTTATAGAAACGAGCGCCGTATTGAATTAGCCTACGAGGAGCATCGCTTCTTTGACGCGCGACGCTGGATGATAGCCGCGGAAACTATAGGTCGTAAAGCAAATATTATAAACATCACGGGAACCCTTAAGGCGGGTAAAAATGTAACTCTTTATCAATATAATCCCGATAACTACACCTATACCTATACGGTATCCAATATTGATCCAGGTATCGAAAATAGGAACTGGGATGACAAAATGTACTACACGTCTTTGCATCGCGATGAGGTTAATCGAAATACAAAATTGATCCAAAATCCAGGTTACTAGTATTTAAAGAAGCTGTCCAAATGTGCAGTGCCCCCAGAAAATGTCTAACTTTTTGGGGACACTGCATTTTTTTGGACAGCTTTTTTTACGGCTAATTTTTAATACGTTTTGAATAGGTCCAATTTTAGTAACTATGCTGTATTGATAAGCGACAGGAATAAGTTTCAGTATATGCTGCTAGTGGCGGCAATATGCCTTAGATACCTATTGTGTTCGTACCTGCTTCGGACAAGCTTCGGAGCTCACCGGATAAGGATTAGCTATTGGCCAGTTCCTGACCAGTATTTTCCTGTTCGGAGACTGGTCAATGACTGTTCAGCATCTGTACGGAATCTATTGATGATCCGAAGAAAGTACGAAGTAGGTACGAAGCAAAGGGCTTCCCATTCGCTTATTGTTGCCATTTTTCACCGGATTTCACCATAGCTCTTTGGACAGGTTGAAGCTTTATCTGCTATTCAAAAATAGTTTCCACAAAACAAGTGACAAACTTTTCGGACACACTGATTATATAATTACTTTTTCTGCTGACTTATATTAGGTAATAGCCCTGTAACTACTCCGATTAATGGAAGATAAGCACAGATATTAAATACATATTCGATTGAGGTTTGATCTGCAAGCCAGCCCAGAACTGCTGAACCAATTCCCCCCATACCAAAAGCAAAGCCAAAAAATAAACCAGCAATCATTCCGACCTTTCCTGGGATGAGTTCTGTCGCATAGACCAAGATAGCAGAGAATGCAGACGATATAATAAGACCTATTAAAATAGCGAGGATAATGGTTAGCCCTAGACCGACATGTGGCAATAGTAATGTGAACGGAGCCGCTCCGAGAATCGATACCCAGATAATTAGTTTACGCCCATAGCGATCTCCCAATGGCCCCCCTAATATAGTTCCCGCAGCTACAGAAGCAAGAAATATAAATAAGTATATCTGAGATTCCTGAACCGAAACATGGAATTTATTGATCAAATAGAAGGTGAAATAACTGGTCATTGAAGCCATGTAAAAATATTTGGAAAAAATGAGTACCAATAAAATTACAAGTGCAAATACTACTTTTGATTTTGGCAGGTCGGCTTTTGAAGCACCAACAGTAGTTGTTTGTGTCTTCGGCTTGAGATGTATTTGATACCAATTACCGACATAAGTAAGAATCATAACGGCTACAATGGCCAATACGCCAAATACACCAATGTATTGTTGGCCCAAAGGGATCACAATAAGTGCTACAAGAAGGGGACCTATCGCACCACCAGCATTACCACCGACTTGGAAGATAGACTGGGCGAGCCCCTTTTTGCCTCCGGAAGCTAAATGAGCAACTCGAGAAGCTTCAGGATGAAATATAGACGAACCCATGCCAATAAGACTTACAGAAAGGAGAATGTAGATAAAGTTTGACGCAAAAGAAATGCATATCAATCCTGCTAAAGAGAAAAGCATACCGACAGCGAGTGATCGTGGTGTAGGGTTTTTATCTGTATACAAACCAACGAAGGGTTGCAAAATAGAAGCTGTAAGCTGAAAAACCAACGTTATAATACCAATTTGGGTAAAACTAAGTGCATAATTTGATTTTAACATGGGATATACTGCTGGGATGACCGACTGAATCAAGTCATTGAGCAAGTGTGAAAGACTAATCGCAAATAAAATCGGATAGACGGTTTCGGAGCTTTTCCAAGATCCACTCGGGTTTAATGATTGTGTTTTCATAAAAGAAATATTCATCAGGTCATCTGATGTTTTAATTGATAAAAATAGAGTATATTGAGATTGATAATTTGCATATGCTATAGGAAAATTACAGCTGTTGGATAATTCGGTTAGCAATATCAACAGCTTTTTTCACTTCTTTATCTTTGATTGCCAACATCAGTTCCTCGTGTTGCTGTTGTGAAGTTAAGAAGGGTACTGTATCCTTATAAATAGTCATGAAGAACTTATTGACATGTTCAGATAAAGTTGTATATAAAGCGGTCAAAATACTATTTCCACATGATTCAGCAATTGCACTGTGAAAGGCAATATCGGCATCCACGCACGCCATCAAATTTCCCATTTCGGCATATTTTGCTCTATTTTTGAGCGCTTGAGCCATATCCTTGAGGCCTTTCGAAGTACGATTTAAGGCTGCTTTTTCAATAATTCGCAATTCCAATACGTGTCTAACTTCAAAAATATCGTTAAAATTGGCTTTTTCAATTTTTGAGTCAAGAGCATGATGACCCGTGCTACTTTTAACAAAAGTACCTAGACCTTGTTGTACATTGAGATAGCCTGATTGACTTAAATATTTGACCGCCTCACGAATGCTGGATCTGCCCACAGCAAATTGTTTCATCAATTCTGGTTCCGTAGGAAGTTTAGATTCTACCGGAAATTCACCTAATTTGATTTTTTCTTCTATTGCCGCGGCAACTTCCTCTGCCAAGGATCTTCGTACGATAGCTTCAGTCTTCATATAGTCATATCATCTGATGATTGCAAAGGTAGTAGAATTTTTTGAATTCTTATTTATTTTCAAAAATTTGATCAAACCAACCGAATATTGTTACGACTACATCAGATATTTATTACAGTGTTTACTGTGTTAAATTTATTGGCAGTTTTAGGTTAATTAACAGTGAGGCTGGTCCTCCAATGTATTTATCTAAAACTTAGTAACATGAAAAAATTAATGATGAGCGCCGTAGCCTTGGCTTTAATGTCATCTGCTACTTTTGCGAAAACGGGGCCAAAAGCGGCCGACAACAGCCTTGTTGAAAAATCAACGATTTACAAATCACAAACTGGAAAAGCTAATTTGAATATCGTGAGCGAAGCCAAAGAGATCAAGCTCGGAAAGTCTCGTACGCTATGTAGATTGACGATGAGTATCTATAATACAAGCGGTCAGTTGATCGAAACTCAGGTTCTCACGTACACCAGCTATGGAGCCAATGATATGTATTATAGCAGCTGTGGAGCATGGTTTAGTGCTACCATTCAGAATTATCAAAACTATTATGGTAATCCGAATCATTAAGTATCAATTAATCAAACAATGTAACGGGGCTAGTATGCCCCGTTTTCATTTTTCCACAATTCAACCAAAAGGAAACTTCTATTGGCGATCCTAATACGACAATGAAGATGCTACTGTATGCGAACATGCTATGGGGCTGACAGCTGATGATGTTAGAAAAGCGAGATACCGCTTAGTAAAAATAAATTGATCGTATTCGGACAATAAATGTCCGAATACGATCAATTTATTTTGGAATACTATTGCATAATATTGTTTTACAGTGATTTATGGTTTTGGCAATAAAATTGGCATCTACTGTCAATGAAGAATTACAAAGAAGCGAGCAAGAGATAGGAGAGACGCTTCGTATCACCATTTAAACGATCATAAATAAAATGAAAGCTTTACCAATTACTGGAATTTTTGCGATACTAGTGTCAACCGCATGTGCTCAAACGACCCCTCAAAAAATAAAGGAGATTTCTCATGTCGAATCGAGTCTCATACCGCCTGTTCGTTTTGAGGGTGAGCCGGCCTGGAATATTAAATCGCGCATGGAATTTTATCAGGTTCCAGGTGTAAGCATCGCCGTGATAAAAAACGCTGAAATATTATGGAGCAAAACGTATGGTTTTGCCGATCTCGATTCGAAAACACCAGTTAGGTCAAACACCTTATTTCAGGTGGCGTCCATGAGCAAGCCCGTAAGTGCATACGCTGCATTGAAGGAAGTGGAGCTTGGCAAGTTGGCATCCAATGCCGATGTGAATTTATACCTGAAATCCTGGAAAATACCCGAAAATAATTGGACCAGAGCGAAAACTGTTACACTCAAAAATATCCTTAGCCACACTGCGGGACTTACTGTAAGTGGTTTCCCGGGCTATCGGACAACAGACCCAATTCCTACAGCGGTAGAAGTACTGAGTGGTCTAAAGCCTGCTAATACACCTATGGTGTATGTTGATAAACTTCCTGGCTTAAATTTTCGGTATTCAGGCGGTGGCTATACCGTACTTCAACAGATGCTCGTTGATATTGAAGGGACAGATTATAGTAGCATAATGGAAGAAAAGGTACTCTCACCTTTGGGTATGAAAAATAGCACTTTTGCCCAGCCTCTTCCTGAGTTGAAAAAACAATTTGCGGCGACGGCTTATACTGTAGATGGTAAAAAAGTCGAAGGAAGATATCATGTCTACCCAGAGCAGGCGGCTGCTGGATTGTGGTCAACAGCAGAAGATTACGCTAGATTCGTGATCGATATTCAACGGACCTTAAATGGCAAAAGTAGTACTGTTATTTCCAAGAAGATGGCCGAAGAATTCACAAGCCCCTATATTGAACCTATTATAGGATTAGGTGTCTTTCTGGAAGATTACGACGGTTCATCTTATTTTTGCCATGGTGGATGGAACGAAGGCTTTAGCTCCTATTTTGTTGGAAATAAAACAAGCGGTGATGGCGTAGTTATTCTTACAAATACAAACAAACCTGAATTTATCAACGAACTTGTCCGAGCGGTTGCATTAACCTATCAATGGCCCAATTATCTGGCCCCAATAAATAAAATTTTGCCGCTCAGTTCTCAAGAATTGAATGTCAATAGTGGACGTTATCGATCTGGCAAATACGGTGTTATAAGGGTCTATAGTGAGAGTGGCAAGCTTATGTCAGTCCAAAATCTAGACAAGCCTGTAGAGTTGGTTAAAGTGTCGGCAAATACTTTTGTTATGCGAGATCGAAACGTGAACGTAGTATTTTCAAAGGATACCAAAAGCGGTCAATATGAGCTTGTACAGGTTTTGCGTGATAAAAAGATTTATTCCAAAAATCCGAAAGTCAATGCAAATGACCGGACTCCACTAGAGCTTATTTTAGAAGGAAATTTCGAAGATGGATTAAAAGCTTTTCAAAAAGCAAAAGAACAGGATAGTGACGATGAGTTGCTTTCAGAAGGTTTCCTGAACGGTGCAGGTTATGAATTGCTCAATCAGCATAAAATAAACCAAGCTATTGACATATTTAAGGTGAATACGGTGCTATATCCTAAAAGTGAAAATGTTTATGATAGTTTAGCGGAAGCCTACCTGAAATCTGGACAAATAGATAGTGCCAAGAAGAACTATCAAAAAGTTCGCGAAATTAATCCTAAAAACGAAAGGGTAAGTAAGATTTTAGAAACGTTATAACACAAATATAATGAGCCATATTTTTGTTAATTTGCGACCATGTCAAATCAAGCTAATAATTATCGATTGTTTTCCAAAGAAATTCTCTCACTTTGGAAGAGCCAGGATGTATCATATGTTAAAGTAGAAGAATTATCCATTGTTGAAGGAATCACTTTTTTTGAACTTATACCAGATTCCGAACTTTTGGATGAAGGTGGGGTAGAAACACTCTATGCCATAGATTCTGAAGATGTAGCGGATATGTTGGTGTTTAGCAAGTCTATTCGTTTTGTTGTTCACGACATTTATTTGGATGAAGACTAATATATTAGTTATTTATGATCGACAATTCAATCTGCATTGTCGATCATAAATGTACGGCAGTAGGCTGAGCTAGGGATAAATTAGCTTCTCATATTCAACCTTTCTTCCTGAAGATCTAACAAACGAAGGTGTTTGCGGATGATCTCTTCGTCCAATAAAAGTTCTTCGCGGTTTTTATTGATAAGCCAAATACGCTGTGTTTCAAGGATATCGATATAGATTTTACGGTATTCGGCATAATTAATGATAATCTCGGAGCTCCGCAATTGATTTTCATACTTCTGTAGTTGATCCTTTAAGGTCGGAAAACTTTCAACTTTGTCCGCGTAATCATTACGAATCTTGTCAACGGCGACTTGAGCCAATCTATTCTGAATTTCATAATCGATCTCCTTTTCACTTCTTACAAAATCTCTATCTACTAATTTGATTTTCCTCAAGATAAAAGGGAGGGTCAACCCTTGAACAAGTAAGGTTAACAGAATCACAACAAATGTGATGAAAAGAATGAGATTCCTTTGAGGAAAAGGAGTTCCGTCGGCCAAAGTTAATGGGATAGATAGCGCTGCTGCCAAAGAAACGACGCCACGCATTCCAGTCCAGCCGATAATCATTGGCGTTTGCCAACCGGGCGATTGAGCGTCTGCAACCGTTATAAAATTTCTCATGATCAAGGTCGTAATTACTGCAGCATACCCTGCAAAAATTCGTACAAGAATAAGGACTATTGTAACAGCGATGCCATAGCCAATAGCAGTGGAGATATTGGTATCACCCAATCCAGATACAATTTCCGGTAAATCTAATCCGATAAGCATAAAGACAATGCCATTCAGCAGAAAGCAAAAGCTTTCCCATACGGTTACTGTCCGAATCCGGGATGCACTGCTCAAAAAATCGTGACTACGATACGAGAGAAATAAGCCGCCACTGACAACCGCAAGAACCCCAGAAGCATGAAGTTGTTCTGCGATCAAATACATCGAGAAAGGTGCAATAAAAGTTAACAATATGTCTGTATTGGAATCGGTTGGTAAAAGTTTGTGCATTTTCAGAAAAACAAAGGCAATTGTAAGTCCGATTCCCACTCCGCCAATACACATCCAAATAAAGCTCCCGGCCGCTTGGTACCATACATACTGCCCAGTAGCAGCAGCAATCATTGCAAAGCGAAAAATTATTAGTGAGGAAGCATCATTCAACAAACTTTCACCTTCCAATATGGACGCCAGCCTTTTGGGTACCTTCACGAATTTTAAAATTGCACCGGCACTAACCGCATCAGGGGGGGAAACTATTCCACCCAATAGAAAACCGAGAGCTAAGGAGAATCCCGGGATAAAATAGTTGGCAAAAACGGCAACGGACAATGCTGTAAAAAAGACCACAACAAAGGCAAAGCTGAAGATAATCCGGCGCCATCGCCAGAGTTCTTTCCAGGAAGTTGACCAAGCTGCCTCGTAAAGGAGCGGCGGTAAAAAAATAATGAATATCAATTCGGGTTCTATCTTAATAGGGGGAACTCCCGGGATAAAACTTATTACAAGTCCCGCTAATACGAGTAAAACAGGGTATGCAACCTGAATTTTTCTCGCCAGCATGATCAACATCGTAATTAGTAGGACTAAAAAAAGGTAAAACTCAAAATTCTCTAACATATGTAAATTTTAGGTATATAAATATAGATCAAATTTCTAGAAATATTTAAACTAGCTTGGCGGTATTCATGGTGGTAGATCTTCCTAAATTAGTTAAAGTTTGTCTTTCTCATAACCCACGATCTAAAATATGCGATGGCATTATTATAAAGAAAGGTTCGTCTTTGAGGAGTTTTACTTAAAATATAGTTTCAATAACAGTATAGGACAATACTCTAGAAATAACAACCCGAAGTTGTTCGAATACAACGATAAGTAGCATAATTACAACTAGAGGTATTTCCCTTTTCGCGATAATTACAGATTAGCCTCAATATATTTGTAAAGTTGAACATCATCAATAAACAATAATTATGGATAACAAAACATTAGGTAATAATATTGCCAAAGTGCGGAAAGAGCGAAATATGTCGCAAGCACAGCTTGCTGAACTTTTATTCGTCAGCCCCCAGGCAGTTGGAAAATGGGAGCGGGGAGAGTCTTTACCAGACTTTATAACACTACATAGACTTGCGGAAATATTCGCAGTCGATCTAAACTACTTCGCCGAAAATTCGAAAATAGGAGATAGCGTAGCAAGTCAAAAGGTGGTCATTGGCACTTTAGATGGCACGAAAGGAAATTCTCTGGAAGAGGCAAAATTTTCTGATACGGGACAAAAGCCGCTACTGACAGATTTTAGCGGTAACACGCTAGCCGAAACTGATTTTTCTGGCGTAAATGCGCCAAAGAGAAAATTTCTCGGAAGTGAGCTGCGTGGTACAGACTTCAGTACAGCAGATTTCACGGCAAGCATTTTTAAAGGAAGTGATATCCGCGATGCTAATTTTGATTCGTCGAACCTTACGGACTGCACATTTTCTGCTAGTAATATGACGAACGCAAATTTCAACAAGACCGTTCTCGCACGTACAGAATTTTATGCGTCGGAGTTGAACAATGCTAGATTTAATAGTATAAAGCTGACAGATGTCAAATTTACGGCGTCGGATCTCAGAAAAACCATTTTTGAACACTGTGAGTTCAATGGTGTTTGCTTTAAGTCCTGTGATATGAAAGGCATAAGCTTTGATGGGCAAGTATTTGTCGACGTAAAATTCGATAATGCAGACCTAGCAAACAGTTCATTTAGAGGGGTTATTCTTAGAAATGTTTCCTTTCGGCCCACGTTTGCGCTTACCAATAAATATTATAAGAGTATTAAAACAATCGATTTTGACGGAGCCTCAATGGACAAATTAACCTACGCAGCTCTTAAGGGAGTAGGCGTATCGCTTGAGAATATTGTGCTCTTATAAACAACACGATACAAATAGAAGGCATGGTTCTGCAAGTATGAACCATTGCCTAAGTCTAGGTGCCATACCAATGAAATCCATCAATTCCGGGAAATTAAATTAGGAGAGTCGTCAGCGCAGCATAGTAAAGCCAAAATATGCTAAACTAATTATCAAAGAAAGATTGGGAGACGGGTTGTATTCACGATTTCTTTCATGACAAAATAACTTTCCATATGTCTTATTCCCTTGATTGTTGCCAGTTTATTAAAATTGAATTCATGATAGTGATCAACATCCCTAACCATCACCTTTATTTGATAGTCAAATGCACCCGTTACGTGGAAACACTCGACTACTTCTGGAAATTTTTGTATCTCCTCCATAAATAACAAAGCACTTTCATTGGAATGTTTTTCCATACTGATGGATACAAGCACCATTAGATTAAGATCAAGTTTTCTTCTGTCCAGCAGAAAGACTTTCTGTTTGAGAACGGAGGTTGCTATTAACTTCTTAATACGTTCGTATACGGGAGTCATGGATAAATTAACACGGTCAGCTATTTCCTTGTTACTTATGTTCGCATCCTGTTGCAAAAGGTCCAGAAGCATGAGGTCTTTCTCATCCAATTTCATTATCGTAGTAAATTAAATCTAAAAAAACTATATCTATGACTGTAGTTAGATCGTAAACACTAGTAAATAAAATACAACCATATTATTTTACTAAAATAGCCATAATTACAGATATATAATACTATCATTTAAACTATATGTAGTAAATTTAAATTAATTAATTACTATCAATTTACCAACCTAAATAAAATTATGAGTGAGCCTCAATTAAAAAAAGTCCTTGGTCCGGTTATGTTATGGGGATTGGGTGTAGGCTATGTTATCTCGGGAATGTATTTTGGATGGAATCTCGGTTTGGCAGAAGGCGGCACATTGGGATTGGCCATTGCTACAGTGTTCGTTATTATCATGTACCTTACATTTACCTTCAGCTATACAGAGATGGCGTGTGCGATCCCTAAGGCTGGCGGAGCCTTTGAATATGCCAATCGAGGATTGGGCAAGCATTTGGGATTTGTCGCCGGTATTGCACAAAATATCGAGTTTGTTTTTGCTCCGCCTGCCATTGCTGCTGCTATAGGTGCTTATCTACATTTATTGCATCCTTCGGTTGACTATCTTATTTTTGCCATTGGGGCCTATGTGATTTTCACTTCAATGAATATACTGGGCGTAAAGCTCGCTGCATCATTTGAATTGGTCGTAACTGTTCTTGCGGTTATCGAATTACTGATATTTGCCGGTGTTACATTTCCGGCTTTCGAATTTTCCAACCTTGAGCACAACGCATTGCCCAATGGCTTCTCGGGTATTTTTGCAGCTATTCCGTTTGCCATCTGGTTTTTTCTCGCTATTGAAGGTGTAGCGAATGTTGCTGAGGAAACGATCAATCCACAGAAAAATGTATTAATCGGCTTTGGATCGGCCATCGTAACTTTAGTTGTGCTTTGTATCATTACATTTTTGTCGGCGGTGGGTGTCGGCGGCTGGGAGGCTGTTGTTTATCCTGTCGGAAGCACTGAACCCTCCGATTCACCATTGCCACTTGCCATTGCACATGTCATTGACAATAGCCATATTCTCTATAAACTACTTATAGGCGTTGGTCTTTTGGGTCTTATAGCCTCATTTCATGGTATCATTCTCGCTGGTGGCAGAGCTACCTTCGAATTTGGGAGAGTGGGGTATGCACCGTCGATTCTTGGAAAAGTGCATCAACGATTTAAGACTCCGGCCAATGCACTCTTAATCAATATGGCTATTGGCATCATAGCATTATTGACCGGGAAGACCGCTGGCATTATTACCATCGCATGTTTTGGGGCAATCTGTCTTTATATAATATCCATGTGGTCATTTTTTGCCTTGCGAAAAAAGGAACCCGATTTGGAACGCCCATTCAAAGTTCCTTTGTATCCGCTGTTTCCAGCGATTGCGTTGATTATCGCTGTCGTGTGTCTCATTGCAATGATATATTATAACCCGTTGACAGCTCTATTATTCTTTGGGCTTGTCATCTTATCATACCTCTATTTCCTAATCTTCCTTGACAAGGACAAAACCATCAAATTATGATAACTAAAAATGAAATTATTGCCAAATTAACAGCAAGCACAAGTACGCACGTTAAAGTTGCCGTCGCTGATATAGACGGGGTGCTCCGTGGGAAATTTATGCATCGGGATAAGTTTATCTCTGCACTGGACAATGAATTTGGGTTTTGCTCGGTGGTGTTTGGATGGGATGTTAACGATCAGGTTTATGACAATGTGGAAATTACAGGCTGGCATACAGGATACGGCGATTTCCCGGCGCGTATTGATGGAAATACATTTCGACAGATTCCCTGGCAAGAAGATATTCCCTTTTTTCTAGCTGATTTTGAATCTCCGCTTTCTCGCGACCAAAATGTGTGCCCAAGATCACTGCTTAAAAACATAATTGCACAGGCGGAGACTGCCGGATTTAAACCAATTTTTTCACAGGAATTTGAATGGTTTAATTTCGTGAAAGCCGATAATGCCGCTCCCCAAAATAGTTTTAGAGATATGACACCGATAACATCTGGTATGTTTGGCTATTCCATCTTACGGATGTCTGACAACTACGGATTTTTTCAGGATCTTTTGGCTATGCTCGAAAGATTCGGTGTACCTCTTGAGGGGCTACATACCGAGACCGGGCCAGGTGTTCTGGAAGCTGCGATCCAATGTAGTGATGCTCTTGAAGCTGCGGATAGGGCTACGCTCTTTAAATCTGCGGTTAAGGACATCGGAAAAAAACATAATATCACGGCGAGTTTTATGGCGAAACAGACCAAGGACTTACCAGGCTGCAGTGGCCATGTACATCAAAGTCTTTGGGATCTCAACAAACAGAACAACCTCTTTTATGATAAAGATGATGAACTCGGAATGAGCCAGTTGATGAAGCATTTTCTTGCTGGGCAATTGTATTGTTTACCTGATATTCTACCGTTATTGGCGCCCACTGTTAACAGTTATAAAAGGCTGACTGAAGGAGCATGGGCACCGACAACCCTGACTTGGGGCATAGATAATCGTACCACAGCACTCCGCGTCATCGAAGGTGGCCCCAAAGCCACACGCATTGAACATCGTGTTGTCGGCTCAGATGTGAACCCTTATTTGGCAGTAGCAGCATGTTTGGCTAGCGGGTTGTATGGCATCAAGTATAAATTGCCATTGGATAATCGACATACTAGCGGTAATGGTTATAAAGATCTGCAACACGGCGTGTTACCAAGAAACCTCCACGATGCGACCGCTCGAATGGCGCAATCGCAAATAGCCTCCGAGCTATTTGGCCAAAAGTTTGTCGATCATTTTTGTAAATCACGGTTATGGGAATGGCGACAATTTTCTGAGCAGGTCACAGATTGGGAAACAAAAAGATATTTTGAAATTATTTAACTGAACAATGGATACAGCAAAAATTTACGGTTTTAATTTTCCGACACCGATCCGTTTTGGTGCTGGAGTGATCGACGAGCTACCAGACTATTTATTGACCAATGGACTTAATCGCCCTTTACTGGTAACGGATCCGACTATCGCCCAACTGCCATTTTTTAAGGGAGTTCAACAAAAGCTGACGAACAAAGGGATCGACGTTATTGTCTTTCATGATTTGCATAAAAATCCAGTAAAATCTGATGTCCTCTTGGGAGGAGATGTCTTTAGAGGGCAAAATAGAGATTCAATTATTGGCGTTGGCGGTGGAGCAGCACTCGACGTAGCACGGGCAATTGCCTTGCGCGCAAATCATCATCGTGATTTATTTGATTACGACGATCTGATCGGTGGCGATATCTATGTGACCAACGAGATACCACCATTGATTACTGTACCTACGACCGCCGGGACTGGGAGTGAGGTGGGGCGTAGTGCTATTATTTCAGAAGATGAAACCAAGAAAAAACGAATTCTGTTTAGTCCCAGATTGATGGCAAAAATTGTATTTGCCGATCCTTTGCTTACAATGGATCTGCCACCGTTTATTACGGCAGCAACGGGAATGGACGCACTTACCCACAATATGGAAGCCTATTTGGCCAAAGGGTATCATCCGATGTGTGATGGTATAGCGCTTGAAGGAATGGCCATGGTGGCGACGTCTATTGAGTGTGCTACGAAAGAATCAGACTTGCCATCCCGCTCTAAAATGCTTTTGGCATCATTGATGGGAGCTGTTGCTTTTCAGAAGGGATTAGGAGTCGTTCATAGTTTAGCGCATCCGCTGTCCTCGCTCCTTGATACCCATCATGGACTGGCCAACGCGGTAAATCTTCCCTATGGCATGCAGTTTAATTATGTCGGTTTTGAAGATCGTTTCGATAAAATGGCCATGGCTTTAGGGCTCGGCAGTCATGCTGGAGACAGGGTTGTAGACTATCTGTTTGACCTCAATGTACGTTTGGGACTGCCTACACAATTATCTGCGATAGGCGTGCAAAAGGAACATCTGCAACCGTTATCAGAACTGGCGTTTGCAGATTTCTGTCACCCATCAAACCCCAAGCCCGTTAGCAAAGCAGATTTTCTTGCAATTTATGAAACCGCTTACGAAGGAAAATAATATGTTAAAAATCGGTATTAGTGCGTGTTTTTTTTATCCAGACCCCGAGAGGACGGTCTTTGGACACAAATCACTGAGCTATATAGAAAATGATATGGTTCGATGGATAACTAAAAAAGGCGTTCTTCCTATATTATTGCCGGATCTTGAAGAATCATTATTAGCGGACATCTTACACCAGATGGATGGCATAGTTCTTCAAGGTGGAAGCGATATAGCACCCCAGCATTATGGAGAAGAGCCTATCGGACCCTGGAAAGGAGACCCTTATCGGGATCAATATGAGCTAAAGATATTGGATTATGCCATCAGAAATCATAAGCCAGTCTTAGGTATCTGTCGGGGATTTCAGTTAATGAACGTCTATTTTGGAGGCACAATGTATCAGGATATCGGTAGTCAGCTTCCTCAGTCGGCTGTACATCGTTCAGCAAGTCTATACGACACCATCAATCATCCCGTACATATAGAACCAGGAACACTTTTCGACAGACTATATGGCCATGTTGCCAATCCATTGGTCAACACTGTACATCATCAGGCTATTAAAGATCTTGGCCATGATCTCGAAGTCTTTGCGCGCTCGGAAGACGGATTTATCGAAGCATTTGGTTATACCAAAGAAGCGGCCGGGAAAGTGATGGGTGTACAATGGCATCCCGAATTTTCCCAAACACAGAAGGGAATACTTTTAGATGAAAATTTAATTCTTAATGTTTTTATCGAACATGCAAGACAACATAGAAATTAGAAATCCTGCAACCGGTGCTGTAGTAGCAACGTTGCCTTCAACCACAACAGTTGAATTGGAAAATACACTCTCCTTACTAAAACAGGGACAGCAAAAATGGGCCAACGTTCCTTTGAAGGATCGTTTGGCGTGCATCATACAATTTGGGGAGCTGATCTTGGCGAATAAACAGGAACTTGCGGAGATCCTTACCAAGGAGACGGGCAAACCCATCACACAATCGCTTAATGAAATTAACGGAGCACAAAACCGTATTGAGCATCTTCGAAAAAATGCTGAAAGATGGCTTTCAGAAGAAATTATTGTAAATGAGGGAGCTACACTAGAACATATTCGCTATGAACCACTTGGTGTAATTGCCAATATTTCTGCATGGAATTTCCCTTATAATGTGGGCTTTAATATTTTTCTGTACGCCTTGGTTGCGGGCAATGCCGTGCTCTATAAACCTTCTGAATTTGCTACGCTGACCGGATTGCAGTTTGCAAAATACCTTTATGAAGCCGGTATACCTGATGATGTATTTCACTGTGTTGTTGGAGATGGGAGGATTGGCGAGCATATCTTATCATTGCCATTGGATGGCTATTTCTTTACTGGATCCTATAAAACTGGAGTACATATTGCTAGGGCCGTAGCGCATAAATTAGTTCCAGTCCAGCTTGAGCTAGGCGGAAAGGATCCACTATACGTAACAGAAGATGTGAAAGACATAAAACAGGCGGCGGTGTCGGCAGCCGAAGGCGCTTTCTACAACAATGGGCAGAGCTGTTGTGCGGTTGAACGTATCTATGTTTCAGAACAGATATACGATGAGTTTGTCGAGGCATTTATTGAGGAGGTAGCTTCCTATCAGGTTGGCGATCCATGCGCTGGAGACACATTTATCGGTCCTTTAACGAGGGCTGCTCAGCTGGACGTCCTTGAAGATCAAGTGAAAGATGCCCTTGCAAAGGGAGCAACACTACGGTTGGGCGGACACGCATTAGAAGGTGAGGGATATTATTATGCTCCCACAGTATTTGAGCACTGTAATCACAACATGCTACTTATGCGTGAAGAGACTTTTGGTCCGTTGATAGGTATACAAAAGGTCACTTCAGACGAAGAGGCAATTACGTTGATGCAGGATACGGCCTATGGCCTTACTGCAGCGGTGTTTTCGTCCGATCAGGATAGAGCAATGAATATCCTTAGCAAAATGGATACAGGAACGGTGTATTGGAACTGCTGTGATAGGGTAAGCCCTAATGTGCCTTGGTCCGGAAGACGAAATTCTGGCTTAGGTTCGACCTTATCGGCTCAAGGTATACGAGCATTTGTTCAGCCTAAAGCCTATCATTTAAGACCCGCATAATTTAATGTTTAATTCTATGGATATAGCCCATTATGCCGATCGTTCATTGGATAATGGGCTTTCCCTCAAAAATAAATTTCGGTACCCCATGAGAGTGAGTGCGTAAAGATTATGGGGTCCGCTTCATGGAAAAGTGATCGCCAAGGTGACTTATGCCGATGCAATAGATATGCAAGTCTTTACTGAGGAGAGATAGACTGAATGAATTCGCTAAAATGCTTGAAGACTCTCGCAACATTTTCTATTTTTGTTACAAACAGAAAAGAAATGAGCACTGAAGTGACAGGTTTGAAGCGTGTAGCCACACTATGTATATTAAGAAATAAAGATAAGTTTCTATTGCTAAAGCGCCTTAAAGAACCCAATAAAGATATGTATGTTCCCGTTGGTGGGAAATTAGACCCATTTGAAAACCCGGATGATGCGGTAGTTCGTGAAGTCATGGAAGAAACAGGGATCCATATCACGTCAAAACAATTTTGTGGCATGTTAACCGAAACATCACCGATCAATTACAATTGGATCAGCTATGTATATGTATCCGATATCGAATATGTAGAGGCCCCCTATTGTAATGAGGGTGACCTCGAATGGATCGCTGCAGACGAACTGGAATCTATTCCGACCCCTTTAACCGATCTTTATATTTATGATTATGTGGCTAAGGGAAAACTGTTTGCTTTTAATGCCGTATATGATTCAGACCTAAACTTGACCGGGTTATGGGAACAATATAATGGCATCAAGATCAAGTAAACTACTTAAATTGAATTAAAATTAGAATGATTATCAATAAAACTGCCATTAAAGTCATCGCATTCGATGCAGATGATACATTATGGGTAAACGAACCATATTTTCAAAAAGCAGAACATGATTTTTGTGCACTGTTAGAAAATTATCTTCCACAGCATGCAGTATCAAAAGAATTATTTGAAACAGAAATGAATAACCTGTCCCTCTATGGGTATGGTGTGAAAGGCTTTATTCTTTGTATGATAGAGACTGCCAGCCGTATTTCGGCAGGACAGTTATCGCTGAAGACAATAAACAAAATCATAGCGATTGGACAGGATTTATTAAAGATGCCGATTGAATTATTGGAAGGTGTTGAAGATACGTTGGTAAGGCTGAGTGCACATTATAAGCTAATCGTAGCCACAAAAGGCGATCTTTTGGATCAGGAAAGAAAGCTGAAAAATTCGGGTCTCCAACAGTACTTCCATCATGTGGAAATTATGAGTAACAAGAAAAATGACGATTACTCAAAATTATTAAGAAAAATTGAATGCCCCGCTGAAAATTTTATCATGATCGGAAATTCAATCAACTCCGATGTTCTGCCTGTTCTGGAATTGGGGGGACAGGCAATACATGTCCCTTACCATGTGACTTGGACACATGAGCAAGCTTGTGATGAGGTTAAACCAAGCAATTTCCTGCAGGTAGAAAGTCTAGATCAACTGCTACCGATTCTGCTTTAATCCAAAATGCGCGTCTAGATGCGCATTTCTTCTACCGGCTGTTACCCAGCAAAGAGCTGCGAAACAATTAACTGTTTTCTGTTGTTATTCATCAGTACAGTTAACCTCTCACATGGCAATTATTACAAAATATCTATTTTTCCTTTTACCCTTTTTTATTTTAAGCTGTAAGAGCAGTCAGCAAAAAGGGGATACGTTGTATTATGGTGGAAATATTATTACGATGGAAGATGATTTTCCCCAGGTAGATGCGTTAGTAGTAAAAGGCGGGAAAATTCTTTTCGTCGGTAGCCGGAAAGAAGCGGCCCCCTATGTAGGGGAAAACACGAAACAGATCGATTTAAAGGGAAAAACTTTACTGCCTGGCTTTATCGATGCCCATGGCCATATCACTTCAAGAGCAGGAATGGAACAGGCAATAGATTTATCGCCAAGTCCATATGGTACCGTTAATTCAATACCAGATCTTCAAAAGACTATATTATCAGTTATTAAGCGAACAAAATTAGGCACGTCTGTTCCTGTATTAGGAAATGGTTACGATGATGCTATCATGCGTGAGCATCGCCATCCGACTCGTCAGGAATTGGATGCGATCAGTACGACAAATCCGATTATTGTCATTCATGCTTCTGGTCATGCAAGTGTTGCCAATAGTGCGATGTTGAAGTTATTAGGTATTGCCGAAAATGTAAAAGACCCGGAGGGGGGACATTACGGCCGAAGCCCTGATAATCGACTAAACGGTAAGCTGGAAGAAAATGCCTCTTTTGCCGCACTGGTGAAGTTGACGAATATGATTCCCAGGCCTCAACAGGCCAAAAACGAACTACCCCAAACCCTAAAAGATTTTGTCAAAGCGCAAGACGAATGGCTTAGTTATGGCCAGACAACCATCTGTGACGGACGTTCGATGGGAGTGGGGATTGGCCTGTTGAAGGAAGCAGCTTCGAAAAATCTTTTAAAGGCAGATGTGGTTTATTTTCCGGATTTTGAAGCAAACAAAGCCGAATGGAAATCCTTTAAACCCAATTACATGAAATACGAAAAGCGTTTGAAATTTGGTGGATTTAAATTTTCGGATGATGGTTCGCCTCAGGGGAAGACAGCCTGGTTGACAGAACCATACCTGGTGCCACCAGAAGGTCAATCGGCAGATTACAAAGGCTTTCCAATCTTTTCGGACCAGACCCTCTACAATGATTTAAAGACAGTGTTTTCAAATCATATTACGGCACAACTACATGTTAATGGCGATGCGGCTATTGATCAGGCACTTCGTGTGATCGGCAAATTGAAAGCCGAAGGAATTTATAAGCCCGAGCTTAGGGCAACCTTGATACATGTGCAGAACAGCCGCCCCGATCATATCGCCAAGATAAGAGATATCGGTGTTATTCCTTCTTACTTTTCATCCCATGTTTACTTATGGGGAGATTGGCACTATCAAAGTGTTTTTGGTCCCAAACGTGCGGCGTTTATTAGTCCAGCTCAGTCGGCAAAAAAAGCGGGAATACTGTTTACCATCCATCATGATAGCCCAGTAACACCTCCAGATCTATTGACCGGGGTGTATGCTGCAGTCAATCGGACCACACGTTCGGGAATGTTGTTGGGGCCAGATGAACGTATTGATGTCAGGGACGCGCTCAAAGCAATTACCATCAACGCTGCCTATCAGTATCAGGAAGAAAAAGATAAAGGGTCTCTTAAAAAAGGAAAACTAGCTGATTTGGTTATTTTGGATCAAAATCCATTAACAATTGATCCCCAAAAATTACGGGACATCAAAGTAATTGAAACAATCAAAGAAGGGAATACAGTCTTTAAGCGAAATTGATCAATCTGTCAATCCCATAATAAAACAGCGTTGTAAACACATTTTAATTCGCTATTGTTTGGAAAAACCTACTATCGTACTGTTAGTTGCCACTCTGCTGGACTAGTGACGATGAGTCGAAGTCATCGTTTTCAAGAGGATCAAATGTTGGGATAAAACAGGAGAGTTGTATAGTAATACAACAGCGTCAAGTCTTCATCCTTTAAAGAAATAGCGAATAATAAATCGCCACATGCAAATATTAAATGGTCTTAAACTTTTGCGGCTTGTGGCCTATTTTTACACGATGATCGATTCATGATGTCACTTTTGAACAAACAATAGATCTATTTCATCATGCAACGCAGGGAGGGTTATCTTAGATGGAATCCTGTTTTTACTAAAATCCAGAAATAATTATGAAATCGCTATTGATATTTCTTTTTTCGATAAACCTTGTTTACGGTCAATCTACACCAAATTTGACAGTAGGTTATGGAGATCGCTATGATAGCCTTCCCAAATTAGTAATCAAAGCAGCTACACCAGAAGACTATCATAAAGCATTTAGCTCCAACATTATCAATAAAACTCCTGCTGTTGAACGGAAAAGTTTTGTGATTCCTACAGGCAAAGGCAAGCTAAAGTTCAGGAAATATAGTTTTTCAGCCGGTTATGGCGATGGATTTAAGGGTTGGGCGTATAAAGGCTATCTTCCCAAACTGAAAATGCATATTCTCGTAAGCAATCATGTTGCTGAATCATTAGGTTTTAGCGATTTAGTTTTACTCGATAGCATCAATGGTAGTCAACATACAATTGCTTCAGTCGGCGACGGTGCAGTTGAAATACCAATTCCATCTCCAAACGGAGATTTTCTTGCTTATTATTATAATGAGGTCTATGCTGCGAATAGTTGCTTTATAGGGGTACTTGCTGTCCGCAAAGAAAAGGCTCCTTTCCGGATCAAACTTTCCGAATACAACAGTTTTGAAACGGACAATTGGGCGGTGGAAAACATCAGATGGATCGATAGCATGACGATTATCATAAAAGCTTATACGCTTAAAAAAGTTGCCAATGAAAACATGAAGCAGTTTGCGTACTACACTGCCCGGTTAAGCAAAGAAAATACAAACTAAGGTATAGAGATGAACATACAACAAAATATCATCATGCTAACTGTTGCTGCAATTTGCTCTTGTACCAATCCTAGCGTACCCCTACAAAAACGGGATGTTAAGCAATCAGAACATCCTACTGACGGAGAAGTAGTGATATCCAGGCAGCAGATAGATACGGTCCCCGCCTCACATACCACGAATGAGGTTAAGACTACAACATCCATAAAATTCAATGAATTTGTCGTTTCGATTCAAGGTATGGCCATTTTTGATCCAGAAAGGATGGATCGACTACAACGTGATACCGTAGAAATCGAAGCAGAAGTCGGGGAAAGCATCGAGGGAACTTATATTTCTATTTTAAGTGATCAGGTCCGTGACTTGAAGGTGGAACAACGCTATGAAACCAGCGTAACTATTATGAATGAAGGTCCCCATTGTGATCTTACCGAATGGAAACATTTTAACTCAGACTGGAAGCCTTTAAAACAAAATGGGAATGGCCTTTTTCTAAGTGAAGAATATACTGATCAGGATCATCGGACCTTTCCCAGCGTATCTATGGACGAGTTGAAACAAAAAGTAAAAGAGCAGTGTGGTGAAGAATGGTTTAAACTTTTGGCTAAAGTAAAATCGCCATCTGAATATCCATCAGCAGTCGGTATAAGCCGTTATTTCTTACGGATCGCATGTCGTCTTAAAGATAACGGTAAAAAAGTTACCAAATTAATCATTATCAAAACTCCAATGGGATGTTAACAGCTTAATTGCTGAATCACAACACCAGGATTTTCCAAGTTATAAATCTATACAAAGAGATTACGAAAAAAGTAATGCTTTCAAAAGATTCAGTATTTTAACACCGGTTTTATTATTTTTGCTATGGTTGGACCAATGAAATACCACTTCAAGAACACAACAATGAAATTAAGCCTATTGACTAAAGCAATTTTTACTATAGTATTCTTATTTTTAACAAAGAATAATATTTTCGCCCAAACCAAATACCAAAAGGATTTTTATGAGTTTTGGTCTGACATCAATAAACATTATGCTTATTTAGAAAGTCAAAATATCAACTGGAATAAAGTCAAAGAAATTTATTCTTCACAAGTAGAAAAAGTTACAAATGACAACGAGTTTATTCAGTTGCTTGAAAATACGTTGAATGAGCTGTACAATGGACATTCGTCGTTAAGCACAAATCTTAATACATCAAACAGGATAATTCCATCATGGTCCGACCTACGTGTCGAAAAAAATGGAAACAAATATTTAATAAAAGACTTAAGAAAAGGTTTTGGTGCAGATTTAGCGGGGTTAAAAATTGGTATGCAAGTAACTCTTTTCAACGGAAAAGCAATCGATGAACAGTTAAAAAGTTTCTTACCTCGATTTACAGATCATTACAGTCCAAAGATGTATCAGTATGCTTTAGATATGCTTTTTGCAGGAACTCACGATAAAAAGCGGGTGATTACTGTCGTTGAAAACGGCGAACGTAAAACATTTGAACCGGTAAGCTATGGCAATCGGAATGAATTGTTGTATTATAAAATTATAAATGGGAACACAGCGTATATCAAAATCAATAATTCACTGGGAAATAACAACTTGATCGCTGAATTTGATAAGACGCTTGACAGTTTGATTTCTAATAAAAACCTTATTTTGGATTTGACTGAGACCCCTAGCGGTGGAAATTCAACGGTTGCGAGGGCCAT
Organism: Sphingobacterium multivorum; assembly: GCF_039511225.1. Lineage (NCBI taxonomy): Bacteria > Pseudomonadati > Bacteroidota > Sphingobacteriia > Sphingobacteriales > Sphingobacteriaceae > Sphingobacterium > Sphingobacterium multivorum. Next base: position 3,003,351 of record NZ_CP154261.1, on the reverse strand, counting down.
TATGGGGCGGTTTGTCAATAAAGTTCTACCTTATCAGATTCACGAATTTGATGAGAAGGATTATGACACAAAACGACATTGGGTAGAGTATGTAAGTCCACGTAAGAAAACCTACAAGGGTAATGTGTATATCCTCGTGGGACACTGGACAGGAAGTATGGGCGAAGGGATAGCTATAGGTTTTGACGCGCTTGATAGAGCTACAGTTATTGGCACACCTATGGCCGGGCTATTAGGCGCAATTTCAAATTTTCGTCTGACAGAAACAAAAATTGGATTCCAATTCCCAACGGAAAGATTGTATCATATCAACGGAATGCCAAGAGAGGATTTTATTCCCAAGATTTTGTGTGAAAATATCGAAGAAACATTAAAAAAAGCGAAGGAGATAGCTTTTTAGGTTAGATAGGAGATGATGACTCAGTTTGCCTGAAAACTCATGGAGCAATGTTAAGATCAATGTGAACAACTAAAGAGTATATGTTTAGTAAAATTAATAAAACCTTTATCCTTCTTGTGCTTGTACTTGTTTCCAACTACAGCAAAGCACAAACCGGATATAAGAATTTAAATATACCTGCATCAGTTGAAGGATCTACCTTTTTTAATACGGATAAAAGGAATTGTATAACGCCTCCATTTGGGTATTCAAATATTTCAAAACACCTACCTGTCGATTCCGTATTGTCGGCTATGCAAGATCACCGTGGTTTAGGAAATCGCTATGCATTAAAATTTGATCAATCAATCAAAAACAATCTCGTAACGATACCCGAAGCATATGATGTTTCTTTTCCATTTGAGCAAGATATCGGCAAAGAATATAATCAGATTAAACTTGCCTCCAATTTCCTCCGTTATGGGGATTATTCGCTTCATTTTCTGGCCATTTATAACGCTGTCCGCTATAGTGAACCATTCATAGAAAAAATATATTTAATTTCAGTAAAGAATGGGAAACCGGTTGATATAAGAAGAATTTATCTTCATCATGAGGGAGAAATGGGATTCACAGACTATACACTATTCTATATCGATAAAAATTTTATAATCTCATTGCGGGATTATGAATTTAATGAGAATCCCTTTAGGCAAAAACCTGTTTATCAATTTCAGCTCTTAAGCAACGGAACATTTGTCAGATACTATGATCAGAATGGATTATATAAAACAGATGAAGAACAGGGCTCAATTAAAAATCACCATAAAGAAGGAAAATGGATCGAATTTAAAACAAATCGGTTTGTGGACTTACAAGAATATCCATCATTTACAGATTCGTATACGTACGTGGAAGCAACGTATAAAGGAGGTCTTCCTGATGGCGAATGGAAATGTTATAAATTATTGCAGGAATATAATGAAGAAACGGGGGAACCAATAATTAACACAAGAAAAAGAGGACCGTTGATTTATACTGAACTATTCAAAAATGGATTATTGGAAAAACGAGAGTTCCATATTCTTAATAAGTAGCCCGTCCGTTATAAGTGATAAAATATGTAACTTGTAGAAAAGGTGAAAAAGGCTCCTAAGTTCCTTCTTATGAGAACTTAAAATATGAAAATAATACTACAGTTGCTATGCGATTTGTAGTTTGCCAACAATGGATCTAGCCCGAAAGAGGCGGAATAATACACGCAGAATATTAATTATGGAAATAATCATCAGACAAGCAAAAGAAAGCGAAATCAATGTGTTAATTGAGTTTGAACAAGGGATCGTTGAAGCGGAACGACCTTTTGATAACACATTAAAGCCAGGCGAAATTCATTATTATGATCTCCTCGAATTGATCAAGTCTAGGGAGGCTGAAGTCCTTGTCGCAGTTGTTGACGATCAACTTGTCGGATCAGGATATGCGAAATTATTGGATTCAAAACCTTATCAAAAATATGATAAGTATGCTTACCTTGGGTTTATGTACGTTAGGCCTGAATATCGAGGTCAGGGTATCAACAAGATGATTTTACACCGATTGATCGATTGGGCAAAAGAAAGAAATATCTCGGAAGTAAGACTTCAGGTTTATGAAGAAAATACCAGTGCAAAAAAGGCCTATGCAAAGGCAGGATTTAAGCCAAATCTTCTGGAAATGCGTATGGAAATCGATGACAGATAATAGTGAAAATCCAATGAGATAATATCTATAACAAGTAAAAAAGACTTCTTTTAAAACTTTAAAAGAAGTCTTTTTTTTATTGGCAAGGCATTACACACTCATTTTAAACCGATTTATTCGTTGTTATGCTCAATTTCGGCAATGATTTCTTTGGCAGATTTAATCACCTGATCATTCAGCTGAATAATCATATTTGCTTGAGATGCTGCATTGATAAGAATCCCTTTTACTTTTGGCGATGCGTTAATTGCTTTGTACATTAAATCAGGATTGATATTTGCATTGGGAACGGATACCAGCTCATCTGCGAGATTAAAAACCAATGAGTTATAGTAGGTTTGCCAATCGTCTTTTGATGGTACTACGGTTTGATAATATTCCAAAATTCCTGTTTTTAATTTTCGATCCTTAATGAGACCGATTTTTCCACTAGATCGAAATCCTTCATAATTTCCAGTATTTCTGATCTTAAAGATCGGATTAAGGTTCATCTTAATACGGTCATTTGGGTTGACTTTCACCAAGCTATCAATTTTTTGTTGGTTTAATTCCCCGTAAAATTTACATCCTTCCGCTGTGTTCGTTAGGTAGGAATTTTGCTTTTCTAAGTCGTGGACATCTTTTTCGAGATCGACTTTTAGGTCCTCCAAAAATTCTTTTACTTCTTGTTGTTCATGCCTATGCTCACTCCAACCGTGAAGCCATATCGAAAGTGATACTGCAAAAACGATAATGAAGATCTCAATGGATATTTCTTTCAATTTTTCGGTGAGACTATGCTTTGGCTCCTTTGCGGTTTTATAAATTTTCTTCGTGTGCTTAATGATCTCGTCTTGCATTTTACAGCTTTAAGTTAATATAAAGGTGATTTGTTAAATATTGGTGCTAATACGCAAAGATGCAAAAGTTTGGTAAAACACACAAATTAATAACTTATCTATTACCTCTTTTATGGCAGAAAACACCTGTCAAATTGTTTTATCGGGTATATACCATGGATTATACTAAATAGTGACTGGTTTAGAACAGAAAAATTCCGTATATTTAGGTTCGTAAATTAACTGAAAATAGACTTTATATTATGAGAATTCGGGCAGGATTGCTAGTAGTGGCTCTTACGCTTCCTTTCCTCGTTTGTGGGCAAAATCGCTATCAAATTAATGGCACAATACCCCCAGTGCAGGATGGTGCTAAAGTATTTTTGATCTACGAAATAGAAGGTAAGTCTGTCGTGGATTCCACTTTTTCCAGAGGAGGAAATTTTTCATTTTCGGGAACCGTAGAGTATCCTGTTTCATCATCGTTATATCTCAATAAAAATCCATATGTAAATAGACCAGCTCGCAACGAGCAAATGGATTTTTTTCGTTTTTACCTTGAGCCTGTGACTATGGAAATGCGAGCAAGCGACTCCTTGAAGAACATTGTAATTAGCGGGTCTCAAATTAATCTCGACCAAGATGCTTTAAAAAAAATGCGAAGCGTTGTAGATGATAAATTTACAGCACTTAATAAAGAATTTTATGCACTTTCAGCTAATCAACAGAGCGATCCTAAAGTACGGGAAGCTTTTATTGATCGGGAAAAGGGATTAATGGATGACCTGTATAGCGTTCATTTAGCATTTGCTCGCCAACATCCATCGTCTTACCTTAGTTTAATCAGTTTATCCTTTGTTGCTGGACAGGAGAAATTTATAGAAGAGGTTAAAGGGATATACAGCGGTTTAGCGGAGGAGCTCAGAAGCTACCCTTTGGCCAAAGAGATACCCATGCAATTAGAATCGTCGATCAGGACGAAAGTTGGACAGATTGCCCCCGATCTTGAACTACAAACGCAAATGGGTACGAGTCTAAAACTAACTGAATTCCGAGGAAAGTATCTATTAGTAGACTTTTGGGCTAGTTGGTGTGGACCATGCCGTGAGGAAAATCCAAATCTTGTAGCGCTTTACAATAAATACAAAGATTCGGGATTCGAGATCTTAGGAGTATCCCTGGACAAGGCGGCTCAACGCGAACAATGGATGAAAGCAATTGCAGATGATAAGCTCAGTTGGCCACAAGTATCTGATTTAAAAGGTTGGGATAGCCAAGCAGCAAAACGTTATGGCATAAATTCCATACCAGCAAGCTTCTTATTGGATCCCACAGGAAAAATTATATACCGCGACCTCAGGGGAAAAGATTTAGAAGAAAAGTTAAAGGCGATCTTTTCCGATAAAGACGATCATAAATAGTGCGTTTAGTAGTGTGTCCGATAAGCCGTATTAAGACTGGAATATTCTTGTTAGGCCCAAAAACGTAAATGCAAAATGTACTAAGAAGAAAGCTGGTAATGAATAGGCTGATCAAATCACTGATTCATCTAATCTATAAATAAATTCCTCGATTTCGATTTGGCGTGCATTAGCAAAACCTCGGTCTGTACCAACCTTAACAAAACCACAATTTTCCAGTACTTTTTGAGAACCGATATTATCGAAAGCGACACGCCCATAAATCGGACGGCTTGTTTCAAATGAAAGAAGTTCTTTAAGCGCCTTTGTTGCAATTCCACGTCCCCAGAATTTCCGGTCAATCCAATAAGTGATCTCAGCATCACCATCAATAACAAACTTCGCAATACTTCCTACAATTGTCCCATCAACCAGAATCGTTTGATTGTTTATACTTGGCTCATTGAGAAATTTAGCATATTTCTCAAGGTAAGCTTCTTTGTCTGAAGAAGTACTTGAGGTAAATGCGGCGAGATAATTTGATTCTTCATCAAGCTGAAACTGATAATGTGTTTCTAAATCCGTGTATACTGTCGGCCTAAGTGTAAGTTGAAAGTTGAGGGTATCCATGCTTTTTTATGTTCGGTTTATTCTCAAATATAGTAATAAATACACTATTGTTTAAACTCGCCTCAGGTATATGTGGATATGAAACAAAAAACAAATTCTATCGTCTTAGAATTGGGGGTTTCTATCTTTCCAACCTATATTGTCATTGACCGAGATGGCAAGATCATTTTTAGCGATTCATCCGAGGGTCTTGCCCGCATAAAAGATATTGTACTAAAATAATGATAGTAATAATATCTATCGCTTAAAAGGATCAACCATTTGGAACTGCAGTAAGTATGAATATGAAAGTTTTCATCAAAGCCAACTCAAAGTCCAGCTGAGGAAAAGCCGAACAAAGGTAGAAGTTGGTCAGGTCAAGAGCCTTTAAATTTAGACTTCTCCTTTTATCGAAATTTAAGTCGGTATGATGTTCCTTCATTGAGCCCATACGGGGAGAGATGTAGCCTCCTCGATTCCTAAAACATTATCTTGGTATTTAAACACAGTTTCAGGTACTATGTGGTTTTCGCTTATATCGATCCCCTTAACGGAGGAAAAGAGATTTAGATGCCTTTTCACAAGCGGCATGGTATGAATGTATGAACGGGTTATTTTGTCAGGGTCGGAGTCGCAACTACTATTTTTCTTAGCCTTAGACCTCGCTTGGCATATGTACATATTATCGGTGTAAAAAAAGATCATTTCAATCTTATTTTCAGGATACAAGGCTTTAATGTCTTGTAGCATTTGAAGATGCGCCTTATTAACGATATTGACCTCAACAGCAAAATCTTCGTCATGACTCAGCAGCCCCAACAGCTGTTCCTCAAATCTCCGATATCCATCTTTTAAACCTAGTTCAGCATAGCTTTGAACAAAGAGATTTGGGTCAAGTATCTTAATCCCTTCTGGGATGAAATACTGACCACAAGTACTTTTCCCAATGTAAGAGGGACCGGTTATCACATATATTGTCGCCATGATCAAATACTTTGAATCGTGCCATCGCGATGCTCTTCAACCATTTGTCCATCCTTGTTATAAACCAATGGCTGTTCGCGAGAAAATAAATAGGAACGAATGCTCTTTTGCAATTCTTGCCTCCATTGTATCTTTTCATCCGCAGACATAGTGAGCGGATCTTTTTTCATCTTTCCAGTTTTGACAAGTTCTTCTTCTTGAATTATCCTTTTCATTTAAAACTTAATTAACATTAGCTTGTACGATTAATTAAATATAAACATATATTAATATATTATAAAAAAATATTAATATAAAAAACGCCAATAATTTGATGAATTGACTTTTGATTGGTAACAAGATCCATTAATAAAAATTGACTGGTTGTTTATTCTCTTGATCAAGAAAGCCTACGAAAGAATTATACAGTTGATTGTTAAAGTTATATACCTGTTTAAATATCTTAAGGGCTGAAGATGAAATTTAGGCAACTAACAAAATGTAGAGCGATAATGTAAAACTATCGAACTCATAAATCTAGCTGAGAATCTCGTATTCATAACGACTCTCCTGTCACCTGATTTGGCTCTTATTATACGTGGGATTGGGAAGAAGACAGTCCCATTAAACATGAACTTCTTTGCTTTGATCTAAGTGCTGTTTTTGGTGCCGGTATAATACTTAAAACAGAAAAACCGTTTTTAACAGTGTTAAAAACGGTTCGTTTTGCGGAAAGGGAGGGATTCGAACTAACCCTCTCAATTCACAATAAACCTATACTTAAGTACTATTGAAGATGGCTGCCATGATTCTGCCATAAATTATTCATTCAAATAATTGCCAGAAAGGAGCCTCATTTGTGTAACCTTTAAACAATATTAAAAGAGCTATTTAATTCTTATAAATTATTAACAAATATAGCTAATAATATTAGTAGATCAAAGGAGAAAATAGGAGAGGTTTACTTATCGCTGTTTTTTTCGTCATTATTAATTGGAGTTGTCCAAAATTCATTGTAAACCTTTAATTCTTCAATCATTTTCTGCTCAACGTTTTCAAGTTCAGCGGTCATTACGACTCCAATTTCCTTTAAAGCCTCAGTAATACTGTTAGTAAGCTTTGTTATCAAGCAGCCGGTATTTCTATGAAAGTCCCTTTTAAGAAAAGAAAAATTAGTCGTATAGGTACTATCTCTACCGATTAGAATAATATTCTCCTTTAGATTTGCAATGACAATCTCCCAATTAATTTCATCCCCAACTGAGAATCCCGATGAAGTGGGCGGGTTTCCAATAAGTTTTCTCTTGTGTGCTCTTTCAATAATTTCATCAGTTGTATTCAAAATCGCATTTTTCGCTCGGCAAGCACTGACCATATCCGAGAAAAAAGAATAAACGGGATCTTTTTCAGGAGAGTCGATGATGGTATCTATTGAAGAGATAACATCCTTTCGGCGTTTGTCGTAATCTCTCTGAGCTTTTTGGAGCTCTGCAAATTCAGGCAAGTTTTGCAGAAATGCACTTGAAATATATTTTAAGCGCGACTCTGATTCAAAACTTGCTCTTAAAGTTTTTAAAACGACCTCTCTGTTTCTTTCAAATTCCTGAATGATCTGGTCAGTTAATATTATTTTATCAAGATGCTTTGATAACTCACTTAAAAGTTGAATTGAATCTTTGTTGCTACGGTAAAAATCAAGATATATATTCGTGTCAATCAGTAATCTTATACCATTCGCTAGAGCAGGTTGATTCATCGGAACTACTATCATGCTCATAACGTAAAATCATCAATTAAAGCAGTACTGGCGTTTACTTTCACAGATTGTATCCCATTTTCTCTTGCCGATTCAGTCTCGTATAATTCACTAGTTCCGATAATTTGGCCATTAGAAGCTTTCAGATTAAAATAATATTTTCCATTACTTGAAGTTTTTCTATCGAATCGATCATCACTTTTCGAATTTGTCTTTACAGATTCGATACCGTTTAAGCAGTTACCTTTAGTTGTATAGCCTTCGCTAGACAAAATAATCTGACCATTCGAAGCTTTAAGATTAAACTGATATTCTCCATTGAATCTCTTATGAACTACAAATTTTCCCATCTTTTATATTTTGAACTTTTTTATCAAATTTAAAACATGTTGTGCTAATAACAGAACTGTTGCAGTACTTTTTATATAAAAAAAAGGTTTGATTGTATAAATGATTATCAACTTATAATAAAAGTATTAACCCCTATTATATTGCTAAGCAAGCAAGGAAGATTACCTATGATTGTTTGGCAGTGTATAACTTCTATTTTATTTTCGGGAAAATTAACTTAGTTTGAAGTACCAACTTCAAACATAACCACCAAGCATAGAGTCCATACTTATGTACAAGAGTAGTCTCTATCAGGCCATGTAGCAATTCGTTACGAAAATTGACGTTACTGTTATTGACAAGAAAACTATCCAGTTCTTCAATAATATCATCATTAGCCAAGGGGCGAACTTTAGCAATCAAGCCTCCTAATAAATTTTCTAAATGAAATCTCTTCTCATAAGTTGTTACAATGATATCGTTTGAGACAGCTAAGTGCCTAAGACTATTTTCTAACTGAGGAATAAGAAGATGGGCAGCTGTGACAAAATCGTTTTGAAAACCAGCCGTAATTCCTAAGCTATAAATATGCAATCTGTCTTCTGGAACAAATGGACTTTTTGATTCTATTAAAAGATTAGATACCATTGGATAATTCAAATCAATATATCTGTCCAAGTTTCCCTTTACAAAATAAATATAAGCCATTAGCCTCTCTCGCAGGTAGGTTCGAGCATTACTATAGTGGCTTTGGTTAATATCTTCGGATGCGACTTGTGCGCCTTTTTGTGATATTTTGATCTGTTCTGAGAAGAATCGGGATAATCCCATGGCAGATTCTCTATCGGACTTTGCCAATTCCTCAACTGCTGAGTTTGAAATCATCGGTAGTTCTAGCAAAGCTTGATATGCAAGACTTGATGTACTTAGATTCAATTCTAGCACATTTTCATGAATCGAGGCCATATCAATTTCTGGAATAAGACGAACGCCGGCTGCTTGGATTGTACGAAAATCCTCAAGTTGAAATTTGGCAACTTTTCGTTGAAGCCTATTGTGTAATTCCTGACATCCCTTTGCAGAAGCAATCAATCTAAAGCCCTTTAAGTATACTGCCGAAATTGTCGGATAGTAGGTATTGGGCTGCATTTCTGATACATAATGGTCTCCTTCCGCTTCATAATTTTCAGCCATTTTAATATTGCATAGATTTCTGTCTAATGTGCCAATAAGTTGTAATGATCTAATACAAAATCTTGCAGAACGAAAATCTTTAATTGTAATATAATGATGTATTTTTTGATCTATATATTCATTGAATTCTACCCGACATCTGTACTGTCCATAGATAGATAATAATTCAATTATGATGAGCTGTTGGTAATATGCTGAGGGACATTCAATGAACGTAAGCTTTGCCTTCGCAAATATCTCTTCATATTCATCATTAAAATAGCTCTTGGCATATTTTACCAGGGCAAGAGAGCGTATTATGTATTGTATTTTGGAAGTTGCTGCATAGACTTCAATATAGTTTTTATATGCTTTTTTAATGTAGGCTTTAATGTGCTTTTTATTTAGAGTCAACATTACATCAAACCATCTTGCTAACACCTCTTTATTCTTAATTTTTTGGATAGGTTTTGTGTCTTCAAATAACTTTATTTCATTTTCAGTAAAATATGTTTTTAAGTCTTTGGCTTCACAATTTTGGAGATCAATGTTAAGGATTTTAAGTGTTAATGCTATCATTTCTATGTCAGCAGGTTGATGATATTGCAGTTTCCATAGTAACTTTTTTAAGTCATATCCGTAAGAAGTATCATCTATTAACAGCTGAGAATTTGAGCAATTTTCCATGTACTAGTTTTTAAATATTTAAGGGTATCTCAGAGGACTAAACAGTAATTTATCAAGAAGAATGTTCAATATCTTTCTCAATTCTGTTTTATTAATGATTCAAGGTCTGTAGAATTATCAAAAACTTCTCTTTTAAGCCATTTTCCCAACAATTTTTCTCTCTTTTGTATTCCAGAATTGGTAAGAAAAGAGAATTTTGGCGTAATGTTGTTTTGCTTATACCTAAGGTAGGTTATAAAAAAGTCAAATAGAGTATGTTTAATCTCTTTTGAATTTAAACTAAAATCTGAACTATAGCATTTCAATTGTGTAAACACAAGATTCTTTCCAACCTCTTTGATATCATTGTCAACTTCTGTATAAATGGGACTGTCATCTCCATTTATAAAGTTAGTAATCCATTTCTTCAAGAAAGATAAGTATTGATAATAGAAACCTCTATTTGTTGAAATCGCTTCGCCATTTCTTTTAAAAATTTTGAGCGAGTTTAGGTCTATATCTGGCATTTTTAATCAGTAGTTTGAAGTTTAAAGTCAAATATATCATTAATTGAAATAATTTAGTCGAATGCCTCGATTTAAATTAATAATTGTAGATAAATAAAATAGAAAGTTACTTTCTGATGAAAATTGAAATGATAATTATTATTTTTACAAGATATACCATGTACAGATATGAAGCCATTAATATTAGACTATAAAATTGTTCGTTCCGAGCCAGATTTTGCTCCCAATTACAACTATGATTCTTTAGAATCTCTCAATATGCTGGAAGTTAATGGTACAAAGATTCCGTTAATCGATGCATCAACTGATCTTATTGTAACTTTAGCTACTGTCACAAAAGTTAAGTCAGAAAGTGATACTAATGCATTGTCTTTTGACTTAATTACGAGGACTAAGGTAAGTGGTGAAAAAGATGATTGTCATTTAGATTATGTGATGTATACTACTAAAACTCTTGTTAAAATGGAAAATGATGATACGCGTACTCCTTATAACCAATAAAACAGATGTAACAACGGACTTTATCGTAAAAAGGTTAAAAGAGGAAAGAACAGAATTTTATAGACTAAATACAGAAGAGTTAGGAGATAATGTTGAGGTAAAATTGGATTTTTTTAAAGATAATTTTAAAATATTTGATAAAAGAACTGGTATTCAAGTCGATCTGTTGGACATAAAAGGGGTATATTTTAGAAGACCAGAATTAAAGGCCGATAATTCAGAGCTTAGTAGGTCTGAAAATCAATTTATACGAAATGAAATTAGTTATACTCTTGAAGGTATCTATGAAATTCTTAATTCTGCATATTGGTTAAATAATGTTAAGCATATAAGAAATGCAGAAAACAAAATATTTCAGCTACGACTTGCTAAAAAGATAGGTTTTAGAGTCGCGCCCAGCCTGATCACTACCAATGCTGATTCAGCGATGAATTTTTATAGAATGAACGATGAGGACTGTATTATTAAACCGATTCGAACAGGACTAATTTCTGATGAAGGAAATGAAGAAGCGATTATTTTCACGAATAAAGTTAACCTCGATAAAAATAATGCTCAGCGTGTAGGAGGATGTCCAACATTTTTTCAAAAACATATAAAAAAGCGAGGGGATATAAGAGTGACTGTAGTGGGAGATAAGATTTTTGCGGCCTTTATCCACTCGCAAGATTCTGACGACTCAAAAGTTGATTGGAGGGTTAGTCAAAATGGTCTAAAACACAGTATTTATACCTTGCCAGTAGATGTTTCCGCTAATTGCGTTAATCTACTGAAAGAACTAAATTTAAATTTTGGTGCAATTGATTTAATTTTAGATGAAATGGGTAATTATGTATTTCTTGAAATTAACCCCAATGGTCAATGGGCATGGATTGAGAGATTGCTGGGTTTAGATATTTCAGGTGCTATAGTTAATTTGCTAAAAGATAAAATTGATGAACAATAAACTGCATAGGCTTAGAGAATTTATTTGGCCACTGCTTGAAGAGGATGTTAACAGCGACATTTCTGATCAGAATTTATCTGAAGAAAATGATGCAGCTGAAGAAAATCCTGTTTTAAAAATCGAGGATGAAAATCTAGATCTTGCATTGCAATTGCAAAGTAAGATATATCAAGAAGAGGATGATCGTCGAAAAGGTACTGAATCTAAAGCAACCCTATTTATGGGATCTTTAAGTGTAGCTAATACTATTGTAATAGGTGCAAATACATTAATTTGGGGTAAAGGCATCCCAATTGGAGTTATCAAAATTTCAGTATTTATTTCCATCGTTTTAGCAATTTACACCCTAAGAACGGTGTGGTTTTCAGTAAAAGTATTGGAAAGGGGAACCTACCATGTTTTAGGAAATGATGATATAAATATTTCAGGAGATAAAAACTCTTATAAAAGAGACATTATTTCATCATTTTTCAAAATCATAAAGGGTAATGAAGGTGTAATAAATATGAAAGTTTCGCATTTGGTTATGGCACAAGAGTATTACAAAAGGGCGATGTTTGTTATCTGTTTATATGCATTTATGGTTTTTTATTTTTGTTTTTTCCTTTAGTGTATATAAAAGTTCGATGTGTGATGCATCATTTCATTCAAGCCTTAAGTGGTGATATCTAAATTTACTCGAACCATCGTTTTCAAAATGGGATCAAGCATGTAATTTAGTCCTTTTCAGATTACTGCCATATTTCTGATGAAGAGATAAAAATTAGGCTAGTACTAAACATTTTTGTGAAAATATAATTTAAGTTGAGATTGCAACTATCGTAAATGGCTACCGTTTAAGGTAGCCATTTACAAGTTTATATTATATTTTTTCTTCTGTTTCTAGTGAAGGCGGAATTAATTTATACATTACCGGAGTAACAATCCTGGAAAGAATCGTTGAACTGATGAGCCCTCCAATGAGTACGATTGCTAAAGGTGCAATAAGTGGGTTTGGATTTAGCGCAATGGGTAGTAGTCCGCATATCGCCGTGATTGAAGTCAGCACAACGGGTAAGAATCTTGTTTCCCCAGCCATATTTACCGCTTCATCAATACTATGACCTTCTTGTCGGAGCTGATTGGTGAAATCCACCAATAACAGGGAGTTTTTTACTTGAATACCGGAAAGCCCTATAAAACCAATAATGGATACCAGTGACATCGGGTTGCCGGTAATCAGCAAGAAAATTACACCCCCAAGTATACCTAAAGGTATAATAGATAATACAATAATGATCCCTTTGAATGTTTTAAATTGCAGTAGGAGTACTCCCACAAAAAGAAATCCGCTTAATAATATCACCGACAGAAAGTTTCCTCCCAAGGCATCACCCTCTGACTCAGCCTCGCCTGACAATTTGTAATAATAACCCGGTGGCATTTTCAGCTTATTGAGCTGTGGAACAATGTCTTTTAGAATATCGTTGGCATATACGCCATCCTTAGTAAGTGAGGTAACTTTGGCAAAACGGGATTTGTTAAAATGGTTGATTGCAGTGGGAGAGGTCTCAAACCCAATTGTTGCAATCTGATCAACTTGAATAGGAGTTCCTTGGATATTGTTGACATAAAGTCCTTTTAGTGCATCAAGATTTGAAAATTTTTCCCGAGGTAAGGTAATAACAACATTACGCGAGTCACCTCTATCGTCAATATAATCTCCAACATTAAGCCCTGCTACTGCCATTCGGATCACCTTGTCTACATCGCTTGTCAGTACACCCAATGTGCGTGCTTTTTCTTTATTAATCGTTACTTTTATATCCGATTTGTACGCATTCAGTTCATTGTTAACAAAGAATGTTCCTGGATGTTTACGCAAGATCTCTTCAGCTTTGAAGGAGAGCGATCGCAAGGTGTCCTGATTCTCGCCAAAAATTCGGACGACAATATTTGCCTCAATAGGTGGTCCCTGTTCAAAATCTTTAACCTCAATTCTTGCATAGGGAAAATCAGTGAATTTTTTTCTAAGTTCACGGATTAATTCTTTTTTGATTTTTGGATTAGTTTCATCATCCAACTGTACAAATATTTGCGCAAAATCAGGTTTAATGTCCTGTTGGTGTACGTTGTAGTAAATCTGCGGATTACCTTTTCCTACGTTAGAGGTATAATAGACAATTTCTTTGTGATTTTTCAATTCCTTTTCCACAAGTTTAGTCACGCGGTCGCTTTCCGGAATATTTGTCTGTAATGGCAATTTGATATTAATGAGGAACATTGGTTTTTCTGATGTTGGAAACAATTTGAACCCTGCCATTGGAAAAAGAGCAAAAGCCAGAACACTTAGAAGTATAGAAATGCTAACCGTAAATTTAGGCCATTTTAATGCAAGTGGCATTATCCGGCGGTAAGAAAAACTTAAGAACTGTTGTAGCTTTTGAAGGAAAAAGTTACCTCCGCTGTGGGTATGAGGTTTTAATATTCGGCTTCCAAGAAACGGAACCAATGTCAAGGCAACTAACATAGATGCCAATACACTTGTTATTACAGCAACGGGAAGGCTTTGAAGGAACTCTCCTGCGACATCGGGTAAAAATGCAAGAGGAAGAAATGCAATGACCAATGTTGCTGTACAGCCAACCACTGCAATACCGATTTGCTTAGTTCCTTTTAAAATGGCATCCATTTTAGAATGTCCTCCCCTTAACCAACGTTCTATATTTTCTACAACTACGATACTGTCATCTACCAATAGCCCAAGAGCTACCACCAAACCTACTATGCTGAGCTGATTAAGTGAATAGCCCATCAGGTTCATCGCTATCAGTCCTAGAGCCAGAGACAGTGGTATTGAAATCATGACAATTAACGAGGCCCGAAATCCAAGAGGGAGTAGGGTGATGACCACTAACAGGATGGCCAGCGCAAAATCAAATCCCAAATGTCCCAAACGTTTGGAGACCATTTCCGATTGGTCAAAGTTTTTGACCATCTTGATGTTTGCAGGTAGGTCTTTGCTGAACCCGTCCAATACGGGCATATATTCCTCTTCAACTTTACTGATGTTAACATTGTCTTTCATCGCTGCATTGACCAGGATGCAACGCTGTCCGTTGATTCGGGTAATGTGATTAACCGTTCCATCCTTATAGCTAACCTGTGCAACATCTTTTAGGTAGATAATTTTGCCGTTTGCATTGTAAATTACCGTATTTGCAACATCATCTACATTCTTGAATTTTCCACTGGTTTTGACATTGAAAACCTTACTGTCCAGATTGACGCTTCCTCCGGGGATATCGGCAGCTTCGCTCTGCAAGCTTCCAATCACCAGATTAAGGGGTATTTTCAGTTGTGCAAGTTTGTCCAGTTGCATATCGATCCGAATTTCCTGTTCAGGAATACCGGAATATTTTACTTCTTTGAGATCAGTTATCTTTTCGAGTCTGGTTTTGAGTATATCTGCGTTGTCACGTAATACTTTAGCAGATGCGGTATTGGAAACCAACGCTACCTGAATAATTTTTACATCTGAAGAAGCGATCTTCTCCGTTTTGATAAGATAGATATCCTTTGGCAGCTCACTGGTTTTTAATGCATTGATCTCCGTGGAGATTTCCTGGTATTTATTATCTACATCAACTCCGTATTTGAATTTTGGCTGGATAACGGCCACTCCATCTTCAACAGAAGTGAGGATTTTCTCAATGTTCTCCAATCCATATATTTTATTTTCGATAGGCTTTACAACCTGCTCTTCCATATCCTTGGGACTAGTTCCGGGATAGATGACCGTGATCACATATTGGGGTGCATGCGTAGTTGGATCTTCAGATCGGGGCATGGTGAACAGGGTCAATAGCCCTACAACTGCAAAAAGAACGAATATGATCAGGGTAAACTGATAATTCTTTACTGCGAAATTTGTTATTTTCATTGGATGCAGGTTTACTTGATAATTTTAATGATAGACTTTTCGTTTAAGTAGGCACTGTTGGAAATAACAATGTTAGTGATTCCTTCAAGTTTGTCACTCAGGTAAACTTTATCATTCTCGAATTTGGTAATGTTTACAGGCAATTTTTTGACTTTATTGGCACCAATGGCTGTAAATACAAATGCATTTTTTCCGTCTGCCTCGACAACTGCATTATAAGGAATGACTAACGAAGTCTCAGTTTGATCAGTCGTAATTTCTGCCTTACCAAACATACCAACAGCAGGGACGATACCTTCTAGATTTAGTTTCAGTTCAACCTGAAAGGAACCGATTTGCTGGTCTGCCGATTGTAGTTTTCGCAGCACATTTGCCTGGAAAACACGATCGGGATAGCCATCAAGGCTAACTTTTGCGTTTTGGCCAATTTTTATGGTCGCCCATTCAAGATCTGTTACACCAACTTTTAAAATATAATTCGCATTCTTTCGTACCGAATTGGTTAACAGAACCGGCATGCCTCCGCCAACTACCTCACCTTCATTAGCAATTTTGCTGGCAACAAAACCATCAGATGTAGCGTAAATTCTAGCATAACGCTCATTGAAGGCAACAGCTTCCTTGGCTTTCTTCGCAACCTCGAGAGCAGTTCTTGTATTTTGTAACTGTTCCAGGGTAAAGACACTATCCCTGTAGAGGTTGACTGCCCGAGTATAATCCCGCTGTGCTTTTTCCACCCCTAACCCTGATTGCGCGACACCCGCTGCTATTTCGGTGGTGTTCAGTGTAGCCAACAATTGTCCCTTTCTGAAAAACTGACCTTCGTCCACCAAAATACTGCTGATCACTCCACCAATCTTAAAGGAATAATTGGCTTGGTCCTCAGTACTTACCGACCCGGTGGCTTTTACCGTGCTGGAAGTATTTAATGAGGAGATAGGGGAAACTTTAACTGGTATGATGTCCGGCTCTCCGAGCGGGTTGGTGTTTTTGGGCTGATCATTGCACGAGAACAGAAATAACGTGGCTATGAGTAATGTCAATTGAATCTTTTTCATTTTTTATTATTGAAGGTTAAAACTAGCTGTGGCCCGTTCAATGGCCGAATAGGATATCCATGTATCAAATAGCGCAATGTTGGCCTGAAGCTGGGAATCCACCCATTGATTCTGGGCATCCAGCAATTCAATGTAGATTACCATTCCTTCTTTGTACATCAATGCGATATCCTTATAATAGGTCTGGCTGGTATTTAATTGGCTCTGCGCAGCGTGATATTGTGCGATGGCGCTTTGCATATTGGCCTGACGGACCCTGAGTTCGGTAAGTAATTGCTGTTCGACATATCCGGTCTGGGACTCGATGGCATGCTGTTCTGCGACTGTCTGCTTGATGCGGTTGCTATTTCTGCCAAAGGAAAAGAGGTTCCATTCCAGAGAGACCCCAAATAAATAATAACGGCTTTGCTTATTGAATTTCCAGTCAAAAGCTTGCGAACCCATGTCCAAACTGGCCCCGATTTTTGGGATTAAATATGATTTTGCAAGACCCGTAAGATCTTCATTGATACCTTTTGCAATTTTGAGTTTGGAGAGTTCTTCACGACGATCAACATTATCCGCCAGCGAAAGATCCTCCTCGGGTAAAGTCGTTATGTCGTCAACGGCAATGCTATCTGATAATGGACGGTTCAGTAGGAAATTAAAATAAAACTGTGCCGATTCCTTCGTTTTTTTTGCTGTAGTAATAGAAGCATCAATTTTAGAAACTTCATTTTTACTTCTGACTACCGCGGTCCGGTTGATTTTGCCGTTCTCAAAAAGCTTTTTATTGACGCGTTCTCCTTCGAGTACCAGGCTCCGATAAGACTGATAGATTTTTTCAGCATTTGCTGCTTTTAAGTAATTATAATAAGCTGTTTTGATTTCCTTTACAAGTTCACGCTTGTAGAGTTGTACCTCTGTCTTTTGGAGATCGACTTGTTTTGATTTAATCTTTCTGTTATAGTTTAACTCTGCATTCAGAATAGGCTGGGTGACCCGAAATTTGGCGTCATAGAAATTATCGGGATTGAGCTGTTCACTACGGTTTTGAAGCTGGGGGAATGCACCGGTTCCTGTAAGCTGATTGAGGGTGGAATAGACATTATTCAGCATATCGCCCACTGGAATATCTATGGTACGACCGCCATCAGCTTTGGTGTAGGTGGTTAAAAAGCTCACGTTTGGCAAAAACATGCTCTTTGCTTCTCCAAGTGCATAAATGTTTTTCTCCAGCATAAAATTTTGTTGATGTATGCTCTGGTTGGATTCGATAGCCTGGTGGATATAATCTTCCAGCCGGCTTTGCGCTTTCGCGATCTGCGTTGTTAAAATGATGTATGGAAAATAACACCAAAATAGAATTTTTATATATTTACTAATCATTGTAATAAATTTAAACACTGTTCAATTTGTAGATAAAAAAAAGGACTATCCTTTTTCTAATAATGCAACAAAGCATTCATATCCGTTTTCCATAAGCTCATCGTCTGTTTTGTCTACAAAATTGGCCATACGATCCTTACAAAATAGGGCACATATGCCATGCATTGCAGAAATAATCATAAACGTAAAATAGTCCGTGTCCATATCTTTAAATCTTCCTTGTTTCTGGCAGTCAGCGATCACAGAATGTAGATGATTGATGGCTTCCTGCGCTATTTGAAACTTTCCTTCGGTAGGGGCTTCCATGGTTTCATTGACCATAAACATAAGATTATAATAATCTTTGTTCTCCTGTGCAAATTTAATGTATACACGTCCTGTCGCCTTCAGACGTTCAAATGGATCCGCCACACTGGTTAACACTTTTAGTTGGTTTACCAGTAGAGTGAATCCCTCGTTATGAAGTTCCTGAAAAATCTCGCTTTTATCTTTAAAATGAAAATAGATCGTGCCGGGACTATAATTAATCTCATTGGCAATATTCCGCATACTCGCCTTTTCATAGCCTTTTTCAAGAAAGACTTTTCGTGCTCCGTTCAGGATTCGCTGGTGCATTTCCTGTTTTTCTTCTTGTTTTCTTTCTGCTATACTCATGTTTGATCAATATGAATCGTTAAAAATTATTGTTCGGAATCCTGTTATGAATGGGGAATTCCGGGACTTATTTTACCCATAATATTAACTGCGGCTTTCCTGCTGAGTAACCTGAAACCAAAAAGCATCATTCTATTTTTAAATCCCTGAACAATTCTTGGTTTGCTTCGATTGTTTAGTGCATTTATCAGTTCCTCAGCCACTTGTTCTACCGAAGAGACAACGAATTTAGGAAATGCACTGGTTTCACTTCCAGCATTGTGGTGGAAATCCGAATCCGCAGCCCCTGGATTGAAGCCTGCTACAAATATACCCTTATTTTTAAATTCGAACCAGAGTGATTCCGAAAAGTTGGCTACAAAACTTTTTGTTGCGGCATATACAGCACCTCCGGGCAATGAAGAATGGGCAAGGAGTGAACCTATATTGATCAGTGCATCACCGGATCTTGCTTTCTTTAAATGGGCATACGAAAGTGTTACTACAGCTTCCATGTTCAGTGTCATCGTACTTAACTGGTCTTCCAGTGGTATTTCAATAAATTTTCCATACGTTCCGGTGCCAGCATTATTGATCAGGACATCGTACCGATTATCAGTTATATGATTACTGAGTTGTAATATATCCGCTGTTTTTGTCAGATCCAAAGAAAGTACCTGATGGCGGTCTTTACCTAAAGATTCTTGAAGAGAAATCAGTTTCTCTTTATTACGTGCTACCAGGGTCAGGTTATAACCCTGAGCGGCCAGTTTCTTGGCAACCTCAAGACCAATGCCGCCACTGGCTCCTGTAATTAATGCTTTTTTCATTTTATAAATTTTAAATTGAATTTCTGAGTGCAAATATATTGAACACTGTTCAATTGACAAAACTTTTTTTAAATGATTATAAAAATAAAAGAACTTTAAAATCAAAATGTAGTTTTAATATCCTAATTAATAGTAACATATATTATAAAAACTGTTTTTTTAATTTTATTGACAGCTTATTTGAAAATAGAAATTTTTGCGTACATTTGAACAGTGTTTATTTGTGTTTTGGAAATATGGTGGATATTCCATGTAGTAAGTAATCTTATAATACGTGTATGGAAACAAGCAGATCAGAAAATATAAAGGGTATTAAATTGAGGCGCAAAGACAGGCTGATAAAAAAACTGAATTCTTCATATAGTGGCTTCAATTGGACAATTGGAAACTATCAACATTCCGATCACCATATCGAGTGTGCCAAATGGATCAAAAAAATATCAAGAAGAGAATTAATTAAACAAGGGGGCTTGCATTAGCAACTTTGGTCTTACCTTTACCATTAACATCATTTTTAAATTTTAATGAAATGACAGACAATAAAAATTTTGACGTAATCATTATCGGTGGAAGTTATGCAGGGCTTTCCGCTGCAATGGCTTTGGGACGTTCGTTAAGAAATGTTTTAGTTATCGATAGTGGTTTACCCTGTAACCGTCAGACACCTCATTCTCATAACTTCATTACGCAAGATGGGGAAAAACCAAGTGTCATTGCAAAGAAAGCAAAAGAACAGGTCTTGAAATACGACACGGTAAAATTTGTAAATGAACTTGCCATTAGTGGAAAGAAAATAGAGAAAGGTTTTGAGGTTACAACCCAATCAGGAAAAGTTTTCTCAGCTGGAAAGTTGGTTTTTGCAACGGGATTAAAGGATGAAATGTTAAACATAAAAGGGTATTCTGAATGCTGGGGGATTACGGTACTTCATTGTCCTTATTGTCACGGATATGAAGTAAAGAATCAAAAAACCGGAATTTTGGCTAATGGATATGGTGCATTTCACCTGTCCCGACTTATTAATAACTGGACAAAAGATTTAACGATATTCACTAATGGAAAATCGGAACTGACACAGGAGCAAACCGATGAAATAAAAAGACATCATATTTCAATTGTGGAAAAGGAGATTGCCGCATTGAAACATAAAGACGGAGTGGTAGAAGAAATAGTTTTTTCAGACAATTCAACTTTTCAGTTAGAAGCTATCTATTCAAGGCCACCTTTTGAGCAACATTGTAAAATTCCCGAATTATTGGGCTGTGAATTGACAGAGCAGGGACTTATCAAAGTAGATGCATTTCAGAAAACAACAGTAGATAATGTATTCGCTTGTGGGGACAATACAAATCCTTTACGTTCTGTATCATATGCTGTATCAACAGGCAATAATACGGGTGTATTTTTAAATAATGTTCTAGTAGAAGAAGATTTTTCGAAATAACAATAAAAGATAGATCCAGGTTTTCAATAATTTATTGACAGATTATAGCTTAAATCAATTCGGTTTTGCTATAGGATTATCTCATTTTGACCACTTTTGTAAAGTTTCATTTGCCTCATGAATGGCAATTACCTTTTCCTGAGCTGCAATAATAGCTGTTAAGTGTGTAATAGTTTCATTTTTTTGTTCAATCAGTTTTGCTTGGTCGATCATGATTTCATCAAAGATGTCCTTGATCATACTGTGTTCAAAATAATATAGAAAGAGATTAGTCTGAAGTAGCTTTGAAAAATTAATGAGCGTCTCAAAGTCCAAAGACGAACTTTCATAGATATCTTCCAACATTGATTCATTAATCTTCAAAAACTCTAATATTTTATCCTTCTTAATTACTTTTTCAAGGATAAGAGTTTTAATAATTTTTCCAATATGTGGAAGCTCGGTTTTGGTTTCGAAATTTTTCATAACTGTGATCAATGATTTGCCTAAACTATTTATCTTTTGTATCGAAGTCTTTATTTAAAAGATTCTGCATAATGGATTGCTTAATTCTCTCGAAGCTTTCGGGACCTTTACCAAGACGCGATAAAATTGGCATCATGGCCAGAATGTTCAATATTTCAATCGATTTATTGTTCGGGCTTTGCTCGCTCAGAAAATGATTTTCTCTCATTCCCTCATCTAAAACAGAAGCAAGCCATGCAGATAGAAAGTCATAAAACTTTCTCACCTCGACTTTGACATTCGGATCAATATCATTCATGTCGGACGAAATAGAAACGATGGGGCACATTTTGCCTTTATTGGCTAAGTCTATATAAAAATCGATTAGGACGGAAAGCTTTTCTAGGGGTAACTTTTCAGAAATTGATTCAAATAATGCTGTCTGCGTATTTTGAGAATAGCGTATAATTTCAACGATAAGATCTGGTTTGGTCGGAAAATAGTAATGGATGGAAGAGGTTTTAATACCGATATCCTTTGCAATATCATGAAAACTAAAGGCATTAAAGCCATTATTTGATAACATATTGGCAGCAGTATCTATTATTCTTTCTTTTGTATTCATATCTATCTACTAGTAGGTAGATAAAAGTACAATTAATTTTAGAATTATTAGTTTTTTTCTATGATCATTAATCGGTAGCTGTTTATCAGCCCATCGATTGATTTCAACAATAATTGGGACTAAATCAATCCCTTTTGATGAAAGAAAGCAGACAAATCGTTTAAAATTTGTATAATTTTATTGCATCAAATTTGTTAGCTGTTTAAAGATCTTTAAGTTTAACAAACCATTTATTTTACCAGCTTATGAAAAAAAAGATAGTTTCAACAATTGGGAGCATAGGTTTTATTGTATTCCTGTTGATTTTTCCTCACTTTGTGCCTTTACCTTTTTATTCTTATGCTGCTGTTTGTTTGCTAGCAATCTATCTGATGCTGCGAAGGGAGGGCAAGACCTTTCGAGATATAGGGCTGATAAAAGAAAAATTAACCATTAAAGCATTTTTCTTAGGAGCTATTACTGCAATAGCATGGGTCGCCTTCATGCAGTTTGTTTATATTCCAAGTATTAAATACTTTTTTGAAGTTCCAGATTATACTGAATACAATTTTATCAAAAGTAGCTTGGTGAAGCTGGTAATGACAATAATCGCTGCTTTGCTAATTGGTGGGTTTTACGAAGAGATCGTATTTCGAGGCTACATTCAAAATGTGCTGGAGAAGAGAATTTTTAAAGGATACAGTCCTATGCTCAGCATATTTGTAGTAAGTATACTTTTTGGTCTTTACCATTTGCAACAAGACATCTTTGCTGTTATTGCCGCCGTGATGGGAGGATTATATTGGTCTATGTTATATAAAAAATCTGGCAATCTTTGGGTTGCAATAGCTTCCCATGCGTTATTTGATACGATTACGCTTATCCTTATTTATAAGGGGGTATTTGGAGTTTTTTCCTATTGATTCAGTGCTGTAAATATCAATTTATATAGAAAATTAATTACTATTCACAATGAAATGCCTTAATAAGGATACTGTGAGAAACCGTGATTTTTTTTGAATATAGATTCGAATTTGAATTATTAGTAAGACAATAATTTGCATTGGCTTTTGAAAATTGTATTATATTCGTTAGTGATTATATATCAAGTAGATATATTAATGTAATTTGAAGTGGAACTAACTAAAAATAAACCGATGTGGCAATATTATTGGATCCTTGGACTAGGGCTTGTTTTCCTTGTGTTGGGAATCTACAGCTTCCGTAATACAATGGTATTTCTAAAAAATGGAAATAAAGTTACTGCAACTGTTATTGACTTTCATAGGTACGAATCTGACGGCGAAGTTTTTGCCCCAATCTTCACTTTTCAGACAAAAGATAACCAGTTGATTACATACGAACTAGCCGAAGGAACTGATCCACCGGCTTGGGAAATAGGGGAGACAACAACAGTTATCTATGATCCCGCCGATCCGTCGAAAGTAAGTTTATATAGCTATTTCAGAGTGTTTATATGGACATTGGTACTTCTGTCAATAGCTCTTCCATTAATAGTAATTGGTGGAGGTTATTTTATTGCAGCGAGATATATTCTATAATTTTCCGACCAGATCACTAGTGTTCTTCCCGGAATGCTCATGTTTAAAATATGGTCAATGCTCCAAAATGGAAGCAATCAGGAATTTATAGTTGCTTATAAACGAAATGTGGTTAAGCAAAATGTACTTAAACAGTTAAACGAAATTATGAAAATGGGCGATCACCAGCTTATAGTTCTGATATTTTGCTCTTGGACCAGTATCATTAATGCTATTATACTGTTATCATAAAAAACTTGGTTATAATTTCAGATCTCGTGTTATTTCATACATTACTTTTCGATTTAAATTTTATTAAATTTACCCAGAATTTCACAAGTATATCAAGCACATGGAAGACATTAATCTTTGGCTAAACCAACCCAAAAAAGGGTAACACATAGCTATAGAATCTAATTCTATAAAGTTTTATTTTGAGCGCTGTCTTGCTTATTTAACAGGACATAGATTTCTTTGCTCTATCTTCAAATTTTAAATTCATTTCATAAAGAAAACAATAATGAATACACTTGTATTAATAATTCAAGGGTTACTTGCTCTATTTTTTATAATGCCAGGTTATGGCAAAATCAGTGGTAGTAAAGCGAGCCACGTAGCAGATGGACATCTAAAGGCAAACAGTTCAATCATACCCATCAGAATATTGGGAGTTTTGGAATTGCTTGGCTGTATAGGTATTATATTCCCTTGGATATTAGGAATTGTTCCGATCTTAACACCAATAACGGCTGTTTGTTTTTGTATTATTATGCTCGCAGGTATGATTAATCATACTAGTAAAAAAGAATTCAAAATGCTTCCGATATTAGTAGTGGTATTTATGCTGTCAGCGTTAGTAGCTTATTATAGATTCTTAGGCATATAGTTTAGTAATTTTATAATTGCTTCAGCATTAAGAAAAGTTCAATTTCAAACGCCTACATGTTCAAAAGTGCCTCTGTTCAGGTGGCACTTTTTATTGTTTATTGGAGTTTAAAACCTAATTATTGTTTAGTTCAAAACAGGTAAGTCTACCATTCCTTTCCCAATAGCCATTTTCATCAAGAATTTTTAAATAATGATTTATTGTGAATATTATTATATTGGCTCGGACCGAATATTTAAAATTGAATTATTAGTCTTTTATAACAATGAAATTTAGAGAAGCAAAAATTGAAGATATTAAACAGATCCAGATCGTTAGAAATTCTGTTAAAGAAAATACGCTTTCCAATCCAGCTTTAGTGAGTGATAAGGATTGCGAGGAATTTTTATTTGAGCGGGGAAAGGGCTGGGTTTGTGAGATAGGTGACCAAATTGTAGGTTTTGCAATCGCAGATTTAAAAGAAGATAATATCTGGGCACTTTTCTTAGCACCGACATTTGAAGGACAAGGAATAGGACGCAAGCTCCTTCAAATGATGCTTGACTGGTATTTTTCCACAGGAAAACAATTTGTATGGCTGGGCACAGCTCCTAATACGAGAGCAGAAGGGTTTTATCTAAAAGCAGGCTGGGAAAAAAATGGAATGCATGGCAGTAAGGAGGTGAAGTTTGAAATGACAAGAAATAAGTGGGAGAATATTAGGCAAGAGGCTTAGTCAATAGTAAATGTAGGCGGCGGAATTTGTAGTACTTAAATCAGGATCTTTTTTTGGAATAATAGTCCAAAATTTCCGTAAATTTAATAGTATAAAAACTACGCCATGAAAAAACCTATTTTGCACGCATTACGATGCTGTGCGCTCCTTATTTTTCTATTTAGTTTTACCTGTTATGCTCAAAAGTCCAAGTCTTCCGCTTCAAAACAGAATTCAGGGAAGAGTAACAAAACCCAACAACTGGCAGATATCTATGTGGCAGGCGCATGCTACAACCAAACTACAAAACGAGACATTGCAGTATACTGGAAAAACGGGCAGCCGGTAGCGCTTACAGATGGCCAAGTTGATGCCGAAGCAACCTCAATTGCTGTAGTAGGTGATGATATATATGTATTGGGAAGTGCTGGTGGACAGGCTTTATATTGGAAAAACGGACAGGAAACAAGATTTAGATATGATAAAGGCGATTTCAATAGCGCTTCTTCCATTGCGGTTATAAATGGCGATGTATATGTCGCCGGGTGTTATAGAGATTATGATGACAAGCAAATTATTTTCAATGATTTTGCGATGTACTGGAAAAATGGCCAGCCTATAAAACTTCCTGTGCCTTTGTCTTACAGTGAAGCAACCGGTCAAAGTTACATCCCTCATAGTTCAGCAAATTTTATAGTAGCCATAGATGATGATATATATATAATGGGGTATAGTGATTACAAGCCGATATACTGGAAGAACGGCCAACTAGTGGAGACAATCAATGATTTAAAGGAAGTATCTGCGATTACACAAGTGCAAGGTGATACTTATGCTGTCGGCGCAACAGGGACAAGGCAAGCAGCATATTGGAAAAATGGACATACCGAAAGCCTATCTACGACAAAAGGCTTGGCTACATGCATAACTGTATCTGGGAGTGATGTATATGTAGCCGGCGTTGATGATAGCAATGGAAGCGGAGGCAGGGATGATAGTGATGTGGCTAAATGTTGGAAAAACGGACAACTATTTGCAGAGCTCAAAGAAACAGATTCATTTATCTATTTCCCTACTTCCATAGCTGTATCGGGTAATGATGTATATATTATTGGACATGCCAGGTTCGGCTCTTCGAGTTGGGGAGAGAAATTTTTGAAAAATGGTCAACCGATGAAGTTAAGCACTATCGAAGGAAGTGCAGGGTCTAAAGCAAATTTCGTCATATCTATCGGGGGAAGTGAGGGTATGAAACCAAAACAGTCTGCAGTAAATAATAAAAGAAAAAGTAGTGTAGAATCTGAAGTTAATATACAGCCGGAAAAAACACTTACACCAAATACAGCAAAAATACTTACTGACCCAGAAGAGGCTGATCTATTCTTTGAAGAAAATAGAAAAAAACCAGGCGTTATAACTACAGTAAGCGGTTTACAATACGAAATACTAAAGCAAGGAACTGGTCCTAGATTATTGTTGACAGATAAAGTACGGATTGACAGCAAATCTGTAGAAATTACGGGTAAGGTAAGTAAAAAGAATCATTACTTTGGACCAAGTGAAATAGCAGTCAATGCATTTATTTCGGGACTCAAAGAAGGCATTCTCTTAATGAATGAAGGAAGCAAATATAGAATATATGTGCCACCTAAACTTCTTAGTTCCGTTGATTTGCGTCTCGGAAGGTTTTATATTTTTGAAACTGAAATACTTAAAATCATAAAATAATTGACGGTTTTTATTTAGGTAATGTGATCCCAGTTTCAGTTGAAATAATCTTAATCTTTTTTAGAGATTCCCATTCCGTTGAATATTTAATAAGATCATGTTCTTGGGCATAACAAATACCTGTCAAAGCCAGAAATGGCATGATTAATACTTACTGCGCTAATAATCAATATTTTTTTAGCGGTTTATGGCTAACATCTTTGAAAAGAGATGTTTCCATTAAAAATAAGAATTTTTGCTTTAGATTGTACAAAAGCTTCAATTTATATGAAGCTTTTTATTTCTGTTTATGGCGTACCCATTTGTATTTTGCAACAATTGTTAACGATGTAAATTTCAATACAAATGGGCTGGGCTTTGCGCTAGAATCTTTTTGTTTTTGAGTCGCAAAAAGGATTTCCGCTACTATCCCTTACGCAAAGGAAATAGTATTATCTATCGACAATTCTTAGAAATAATCAATTAATAACTCGCCACTGCCCACCATTTTTTGGAGGCGGATCACCATCATGTGTTGTCGTTCCGTCATCGATTCCATCATAAGTAGAAATTTTTTTAATCGTATCCTCTTCTTTGGAAGTGATTGATCTATATGAGGATAAATTTTCCTTTTTCACTTCTTGATATGTCTCGTCATTTTCTTGTCTGCACGAATGGATTATGTACAATGCAATTACAGATAAAATTATTGAGATAGTCTTTTTCATTTTTGATATTTTAAAGATTATCCCGGCCAGGTTTTTATAGAATTCTGATGGCGAAAGTAGCGGACATTTTGGCCCTACGAAACTGATTGTCGTATCTATTCATGAATTAGTACGTACCAGTTCATGAATGGATACTATAGTAAATGATTGAAAAACAAACAGTTGATTTTGATACCACTCAAATTGTCTAAAGGGATGGATTTTAGCCCTGTTTTCTATGGATTTTATTAAATTTATAGTTAAAACTTATCTACCTCATGGGAATTAATTACCGGTTCTGTATCTGTCTTCTGATCATCTTTTACAGTGGAATCGTTTCAGGTCAAAAGCAGCAGTATAGCGAGTATTATCTGATAAGGAAGAATTATGAGAACTTTCCTGAAAACGATTTTAGGGCACTTCCATTTATAAAGAAGTATATTGCAAAAGCTAAGAAAGAAAAGAACTATTTCAAACTCGTTCAGGGATATTGAGATGGGGTTTTATATTCTTCAAATCCCATTGAGAAGCTTAGTTACGCTGATAGCACAATAATAGCAGCGAAGATTACTAAAAAAGATTCTTTAATAAGTGGAGGTTTCGCTTATATTGACCACCTGATTTCGGAATAAAGTGACCACCTGTTCCGGCGGAAAATGACCATGGTATTTCGGACGAAACTGACCAGTTGTCACCGTTAGTTTTAGAGCTGTAGCTGTAACCATATTTTTGGGGAAGAATAACCCTAAGATTATGGCCAACACGACGATCAGCATGAACAAAATAAGACAGATACTGAGACTTCACGATCATGGGCGTAGCAAACAGGCGATTGCCATTCAGGCAGGCGTTTCGCGCAACACGGTAAAGAAGTACATTAAGTTCTTTCAGCAGAGCGGATTCACCTTTGAAGAAGTAAATTCGCTGGGTGACAAAGAGCTGGAAGACCTGTTCGGTAAGAGCAACGAGCGAAAACCCGACAGTCGCCTTCAGGCTCTCCAACGCTGCCTTCCCCATATTGACAAGGAGCTCAAACGTCCCGGAGTTACCCGAAAACTTCTGTGGGAAGCCTACATGAAAGAATTTCCCGAAGGGCTGCAGTATACCCAATTCTGCTTTTATTACAACCAATGGAAAGCTATTGTAAACCCCGTGATGCACCTTGACCACAAAGCTGGGGACAAGGTTTACATTGACTTTGCAGGAAAAAAGTTACAGATAATTGATCCTTCCAGTGGAGAGATTCAGGACGTAGAAGTATTCGTTGCCATTCTTGGCGCAAGTCAGCTTACCTATGTCGAAGCAGTCTTGGATCAGAGCAAAGAAAGCCTGATCTGCGCCTGTGAAAACGCCCTTCATTACTTTGGAGGAGTGCCCTCGGCTATAGTACCGGATATCCTGAAAGCGGCAGTTACCCGTAGCAACCGGTATGAACCCACATTGAACGAGACTTTTTCCGACTTTGCTGACCACTATCAGACCAGCGTACTGCCAGCCAGGGCAAACCGCCCACGGGACAAGGCACTTGTGGAAGGGGCCGTAAAGATCGTATACAATAGGATCTATGCCCCCTTGCGGAAGAATACCTATCATACATTACAGGAACTCAATACCGCAATTCGTTATCAATTGGAACTCCATAACAATTGCCAGCTCAAAGGACGGAGTTATAGCCGCCGGTCACAGTTTGAGGAGGTTGAGCGCCATTCTTTGGGTGGACTTCCCATATCACGTTACGAGTTCAAAAAACTCCACTATGCTACCGTGGCCAAAACCGGCCATATCTGTCTTGGTGAAGACCGCCATTATTATAGCGTGCCGTACCGGTTCATAGGGAAAAAGGTAAAGATGCTCTATTCGCGGACCAGGCTTGAGGTATTCTATCATTATGAACGTGTTGCCATACATATCAGGGATAAGGCTGCTTATGGATATACAACCGACAAGACACATCTTGTCTCTTCCCACCGCTTTGTGAGCGAATGGACGCCGGAACGCTTCCTGGAATGGGCTGAATCCATAGGTGAGGATGTGAAAATGTACATACAGGGAATATTGGAGCGCAAACAGCACCCTGAACAGGCCTACCGGTCCTGTGCGGGGATACTTGGCTTTTCAAAAAAAGTTGGCAACGAACGTTTGGCAAAAGCATGTGGGCGGGCACTGAGTTACGGTATCTATAGTTACAAGACCGTACAGAAGATCCTTGCCAACAGGATGGACTGCCAATGCCGGAGCACGGCAATATCAGAGGAGAGGAATATTATAAACAATAATCGGAATGAATACCAACACACTTGAAAAATTACGGAAACTAAAGTTCCATGGCATGTACCATGCCTTCAAAAACTGTCTGGAAAGCGGACGTTACGACCAGTATACAGCAGATGAGCTTCTGGCCCAGCTTGTCGATGCAGAGTGGGACGACCGACATAACAGACGTATAGCAAGACAGATCTTTTATGCCAAGTTCCGCTACAAGGCGGCTGTTGAGGATGTGAATTATGAAGCTTCGCGCAATATTGACCGAAATCTGATGAACAGGCTCGCCGACTGTACCTTTGTCCAGCGGAACGAAAACCTGCTGATCACAGGAAGCACGGGCATTGGCAAGAGCTATATCGCTACCGCGCTGGGATATCAGGCCTGTATCCAGGGATATCGGGTATTATATGCAAGTACCCCAAAACTCTTTGCCAAACTTAAAATGGCCAAAGTCGATGGAACTTATATCAAGGAGATCGCAAAACTTGAACGGCAGCAGCTGCTTATATTGGATGACTTTGCCATACAGCCTTTCGATGCGCAAAGCAGGGCTGCCTTAATGGAAATTATTGAGGACAGACATGGTAAAACCTCTCTGATCATCACCTCTCAGCTACCAGTTAGCGCCTGGTATGACGTGATAGGTGATAAAACCATCGCTGATGCGATATTAGACCGAATAGTCCACGATGCGCATAGAATGGAAATGAATGGAGAATCCATGCGAAAAAAACGGTCTGTTCAGCTTGAAAATAAAACCAGAATAGATACGTATTAATTATTACTTTTGATGACATTACTCCTACAGCACCAAAGCTAGCTTCGCCAGAAGATCAGGTGGTCAATTTGCCACGGAATCGCATGGTCAGTTTATCCGAAATCTACACATAACTCAATGATTTTAAAGATTAAATATCGAATTAATATGCTCCTTTGTCAAGATGTTAAAGGGGTTTACATGCTGTAATACAGTTAGTTATGTGGATTTTTGTGGCAGTTTTTTTTTGACATATCAAACTGCCACGAAATTGCCATAAAAATAATGAGTATTTTTAAAAATTATGGCAAATCTGCATAAAACACAAAAACCTGTAATTACTTAGAATTACAGGTTTTTTGAGCTTTTTAAGCGAATTTTGAAAGCTTAGCTTTCTTCTCAGCAGAAAGGAAGGGATTCGAACCTTATCGGTTTTTGGCCCATTTCATCGGCTTTTTAGCTTGTCTTAGAATCATATTGCCACGATTCTGCCACTACTTTTATTTACCAACGAAAACTGCTATTTTTTCGCTTTTGCGGAAAGGGAGGGATTCGAACCCTCGATACAGTCATCCCGTATACAGTCTTTCCAGGACTGCTCATTCGACCACTCTGACACCTTTCCGTGTTTCAGTGCACAAATGTAGTAATTTTTTAATTTATTGCAACCTTATTCGTATTATTTACCATCCAATTTATTATATTCTATTGAGTCTAAGCCTATTGTTTTTATTTTTTAATGAATAAAACTTATTCCTTATTTTTCGGAATGACAAATAATTATTTCGACATAAAAGGGGAGGTCCTTGACATAGCGCTAAAACGCACTCGGGAACGTATTACAATGATAGAATCTGCTTTGGAAACCGCACGGGACTCAAGCAATGATGACACGAAAAGTAGTGCTGGAGACAAATATGAGACTTCACGTGAAATGATTCAACAGGACATTAATCGCTACCAGAAACAACTTGCGGAAGCCAATAAAGATCTGCAGCAGCTTGTCAATATAGAATCGATAATAGATGATGCAACGGATGTCGCTAGGGTAGGATCGCTTGTGCAAACGAATGTAGCCTTATATTTAATTGCAACAAGTATTGGCGCCGTAAAAATAGGGGATAGCAATATCTTCGTCA
The DNA here is from genome assembly GCF_039511225.1 of Sphingobacterium multivorum. Taxonomy (NCBI): domain Bacteria; kingdom Pseudomonadati; phylum Bacteroidota; class Sphingobacteriia; order Sphingobacteriales; family Sphingobacteriaceae; genus Sphingobacterium; species Sphingobacterium multivorum. The sequence goes on along the minus strand of NZ_CP154261.1, from coordinate 2,971,541 downwards.
TTTCGCCTGCATCTCCAATTGGACAGTTACTTATCGGAAAAAAAATAGGCAATAGTTTTGTTTTTAACAACGTTAATCAAAAAGTTATTGCAATTTACTAGGTGATGAAAATACCAAAAAATTAAACAATATGCCGATGCATCTGTTCTTATTTAGTACAGAAACAAAGAATGACATGAAATTCAATAGTTTACTTTTAATCTTCTCGCTTGGTGCAGCACTATTTATTCACTCTTGTAGATCGCCCGAGTCGGACGAAAAACTAAGATCAAAAATCGAGGTAGCATTGGAAACTACTGCGGGCATCGGAGTCGATGTCGAAGAGGGTAATGTAACCTTGAATGGACAAATAGGTTCAGACTCTCTCAAGCAGGACATCGAAAACAAAACAAAGCTAGCCGGAGGAGAGGATATCAAATCCATTCACAACAATATTGTCGTAAATCTTCCTGAACCAGAAGATGCCCGTGAAAAATATCATGAAATTTTGGGTGGCGCGATAGATTCTACCTTAACACGAGACGTTAACCTTGTTCTGAAAGATTTTCCGACCATTACAGCACAGGTTAAAGAAGGGATTATAATTGCAACGGGTAATCTTGAAAAATCAAAAATAGATACACTCAAGAAACGATTGGAACATATCAAACCCAAAGGTATTGATATAAAAGGGGTCACAAGCCGATAGCCTAAAAAAAAGAAGCTACCCATCAATCGACAGGTAGCTTCCTTCATGTGTCCATATGTTTATTTAGAAACAAAGTTAAGCATTTTCTATTAAATCTCGTATAGCAACAGAAGCTATGGCGCCACCAAAGGCTGCTGGCAAATAGGACATCGTACCATAGGCAGACTTTTTAAAATTACTTCCATCGGTATACAGTAACGAATCCTTGTTTGGAAGTTCAGTTGAAAATGCCACTTTCACTCCGTCACGAATACCATGTTTACGCAACTTCTTACGGATATGCTGGGCCAACTTACAATTATAGGATTTACCGATATCGGCAATTTTTATTTTTGTCGGATCCACTTTGCCACCGGCACCCATTGAACTTACAAATGGTATTTTGGCTTCCAAAGCTCTCCGAATAAAAAATAGTTTCGGTGTAATACTATCAATAGCTTCGACACAATAATCTGGCGCCAAATCTAACAAAGCTGGTATCTTTTCTGGAATGATAAAATCTTGTATTACGGTTAAATCCAACTCAGGATTAATGGCCAACAATCTTTCCCGCATAATTTCAGCTTTTGCTTCACCGTGATTGGTTGCCAAGGCAGGCAATTGTCTATTACGGTTGGATGGATCTACAGTGTCTCCATCGATAATGGTCATTTTCCCAACTCCTGCTCGGCATATAAATTCCGCGGCAAATGATCCAACACCACCTAATCCCAAAACCATCACATGTGAATTTGCCAATTTTTCAACCGCTGATCGACCTATCAATGCTTCGGTACGTGACAGCCAACTTAAATCTTTCATCTATCTAAATTTGTTTTTTTATATTTTCATGAAACCTTATAGCTATCCGACAACGTGAATAAACAAACTATGATGGCCTCACTTATTAAATACTTTCTTATAATTTTGGTATAAAGCCCGCTTTAGCTCCTCCAACTCGATCGATCTGATCCGAGCTACGTATTGATAAAGCGTAGTAATTTCTACGGTCGTATCTGTATCCGTTTCTAGAAACAATTGACTGAGTGAAATATTTTCCAAAAGCTCGTCTTGACTTCCATTTAAACAATGTCCACCTATTGAAAGATAGTACCCCTGATCAATTAATTGCCGAGCTAGTGTCCAATTTTTCCGATAGCCATGAAAAACAACAGCTTCGTTAAAATTCACTTTTTTTAAACAACCGACAATCTCCTGAAAAGCTCGAACACAATGAATAATCAACGGTTTTCGATAAACTTGAGCCAGTTGAACCTGTCGATCAAAGACCTGCTGCTGCTGGATGAGGGGAATGGCAATATTTTTATCCAAACCGCATTCGCCTATCGCCAAAACTTGATCCTGCTTTAATCCTCCTTTCATTAAGGCTAAAGCAAGTTCAGAATTCCCGTCTATATACCATGGATGTAACCCTATGGAGCAATCTGTTTCAGTGATTTCTTCAGCATGATTCAATGCGATATTCTTCACCGAGAGAATCGCGCGCTCTTTGATCGGATAATTCCGATGAGTATGTAGATCGATATAAGGAACTTGTGGTACCAATGGGACAAAGGTCGAAAAAATACTTGAAGCAAAAAATATTCTCTACAAAATTAGTATAGTTTTATTCTTCCAATCTTGCATCTAGGGCTTCAAGGATGGCTGAAGCTTTCAAAAGGCATTCTTGATACTCCTGATCTGCAGCTGCCTGATTGGTGACCGCCCCTCCAGTATGAAAGGAAAGGTACCGTTTTTGTTTATTATACAGCAGTGAGCGGATGACAACATTAAAATCGAACTCATCATGTATAGTGTCAAAGTATCCGATAGACCCTGCATAGACACCTCTCTTTCGAGCTTCAAGCTGATCGCAAATTTGCATAGCTGCAATTTTGGGAGCACCTGTCATCGAACCTGCAGGAAAGGTATTTCTAAACACATCCACATTGGCGACTTCTGGGTCTTGCATGCAGGTAATCGTAGAAATCATTTGATGCACTTGTTCGAAGGATTGAATCTCAAAAAGGCGAGTAGCTTCAACCGTTCCAGGAAGAGCACTTCGTGTCAAGTCATTACGCACCAAGTCAACGATCATCACATTTTCAGCAATCTCCTTTTTTGACCTCAACATATCAGCTATAATCTGTCGGTCCTCTGTTGGATTTGCCCCCCTTTTCGCCGTACCTTTAATCGGCTGAGAAATCAGCTTTCCCTGCCTTTTCGCTAAAAATCGCTCCGGAGAAGCACACATGACAAAGTGATGTCCTACTCTGAAGAACGAACTAAATGGGGTAGGTGATAGGCTATTCAATTGATGATAAACTTCGAGCGGCGAGATGTCGGCGTTCTCGGCAAAAAATTCTTGACAAAGGTTAACTTCATAAATGTCTCCACGTTGAATATGCGCTTGCACATCTTCAAATGCTTTGACGTATTCACTTTTTGTCCAACGCGATTGTACTTGCACCGCAATTGGAGCTGCTAAAGGGATCTTCGTGTCGCAAATAGCTTGATATATGTCAACTGGATCTTCAGCCTCTATATGCACTTGATCTGCCGTCCATCGGAGCGTAATCGCTGGCACGAAGAAATAAGCTTCCGGAAATTCGAGCTGATCTTTACCTGTTGTCTGTAATTCCTCTATCTCATTCTTGAGGTCGTAGGATAGAAATCCAGGGATAAACTGCGATTGATGTAAATTCAAAAATGTATCGAGCTGATCAAATACATTTGCATTTGCACGGAAGGAGAATAATGCCTTGACAGCCAATACTTGCTCATATCTTCCCCATTGATCGGACATCCCATTACTATTAAAGAAAGAAATTTCATCAAATTGCCCCGACCAATGCAGGGCTTTTTGATGAAATTTATCTTTAGAATCGAGAAGATCAAAACTTTCGATCCGCATAGTTTATTTTGATAAAGCTAATGTTTGTTTACGATCAGGACCTACCGATAGGATTGTGATAGGTACTTCAAGAGCTTTCTCTAAATAAGAAATGTAATTTTTTAATGCTTCAGGTATCTCCTGTTCAGACGTTATACCAGTCAAATCTTGTTTCCACCCATCAATTTCTTCCAAGATAGGTTCGGCTTGATGTGTGATGATTTCATAAGGCATATAATCAATCACTTCACCATTATATTTATAATGTGTACATGCATAGATTTTGTCGAAGGTATCCAAAACGTCGGCCTTCATCATAATCAAGTCTGTTACGCCATTAAGCATAATAGCATATTTCAAGGCAGGGATATCAATCCAACCTGTACGGCGAGCACGACCAGTAGTTGCTCCAAATTCATGGCCTAATTGACGTAATTTTTCGCCAGTTTCATCATGAAGTTCAGTAGGGAAGGGACCACCACCTACACGAGTCGCATAAGCTTTAAAGATACCATATACCTTGCCGATTTTATTTGGTGCAATACCTAGACCTGTACAAGCTCCAGCTGTTGTGGTATTCGATGAAGTTACAAATGGATAAGAACCAAAATCAACATCCAAAAGTGTACCTTGAGCACCCTCAGCTAATACTCGTTTGCCTTCTTTCAGGTATTGATTCACCAAATGCTCTGAATCCACATGTGGGATAGATTTAATGAATTCAATTGCATCCAAAAATGCGTTCTCCTTTTCACTGAAATCAGGTATTTCTCCATAGTGCGAAAGAATACTTAGATGTTTTTCTTTCAACTTTTGGTAACGCTCTTGAAAATCTGGAAGTGTTGTATCACCTACGCGTAAACCATTTCTACCGGTTTTATCCATGTAAGTTGGACCGATACCTTTCAGTGTGGATCCAATTTTTCCTGCACCCATTTTTGATTCTGAGGCAGCATCCAATAATTGGTGTGTAGGCAGAATAAGGTGTGCTTTTCGCGCTAAAACCAAATTGCCTTTACCCACCGGATCAAAACCAGCTGTCTTCAGGTTGTCTAACTCTCTTTTTAAGATAATCGGATCGATAACGACACCATTACCAATAAGATTTAGTGTACCTTCATTGAAGATACCAGATGGAATTGTGTTGAGTACGAATTTCTTGTTATCGAATTCCAACGTGTGTCCGGCGTTAGGGCCGCCTTGGAAACGAGCGATTAAATCGTATTTTGGACAAAATACGTCTACGATTTTACCTTTACCCTCGTCACCCCATTGTAAGCCCAAAAGCACATCAACTTGCATAGCTTTTAAAGTATAGTAATTAAAATGTTATTAATAAAAATAGACTCTATTTAAAAATAAAATGTTCAGGAATTTTCCCCTGAACATTCCTGAACAAATGTACTATTATATTTAAGAAAATATAAGATTAATTTGAAATAGCTTCGTGAGCGACGGTCTCTTCTTTTTTGTTCTTAAGTTGACAGTCTTGACATACACCATACAAATTGAGTGAGTGGTGCTTAATATCAAATTTTAAAAGATCTCCCATGAGACTCTGAATTTGGTTGATACGTGGATCACAGAATTCAACAACCTTATTACATTCAATACAGATCACGTGATCGTGTTGTTTGAACCCATATGACTTCTCAAATTGTGCCATGTTCCTTCCAAACTGGTGTTTTGTAACCAAGTCACAAGAGACCAAAAGTTCTAGGGTATTATAAACTGTAGCACGACTGACACGATATTTCTTGTTCTTCATATGGATATACAAAGACTCGACATCAAAGTGATCAGTACGTGAATAAATCTCTTCCAAAATCGCATAGCGCTCTGGTGTTTTTCTTAGATTTTTATTTTCTAAGTAGGCTTCAAAGATTTTTTTTACAGTTGCAAAATTTTCAGCTTGATTCATAGTAAAAATATTCTTGTACAAATTTACCAATTAAGATTGATATTTCCTCTATTAAAAATAGTGGTTAATGGTAGCTGCTGCAATGCAGTTTTCAATCTAATCCTTGGGTATTAACTTTCCGATTCATATCGATTGACACCCGTTATCCCCCTGACTTGCTTTAAATTTTTCATCAGACTTTCCAATTGCGCAGTATCATTTACATACACCATGATATTACCATCAAAAATACCGTCGTTGCTGGAGATTGACAACGATCGAATATTAACAGCAAATTCTTGCGAGATAACAGTTGTAATCTTGTTCACTAATCCTACATCATCTATACCAACAATGTGTAAACCTGTCAAAAATGCAGAATCTTTTGTAGAAGCCCAGCGTGCTTTTAAAATTCTGTAGCCATAATTTGCCATCAGCTTGGAGGCATTTGGACAGCTCGTACGGTGAATTTTTATACCATCATTAACAGTTAAAAAGCCAAAGACATCATCACCTGGAATAGGATTACAACATGGTGCTAACGTATAGTCCACTTTCTGCATGTCATCGCCAATCAAGATCGTATCGAATTCCTTTTTATTGATTTTTTCGACTAGACCACCTATATGAGTATTAAATTGATTTCCAGACGAAGAACTGGTATTAATTTCAACTGCTTTTTCATGGGCGACATACTCTCTTAACTGCCTGATATCAACGATTCCCTTAGCAACATTGTAGAAGAGATCCTGCGAACTGGGATATTTTAAAAAGTTGGCAATTTTGTTAATATTATCCGTATTGTAAGTAACCTTTAGCGATTTCAACTTACGTTCCAAAATTTCTTTCCCATCTTCCGCTACTCTTCTCTTTTCTTCTTTTAAAGAAGATCTGATTTTAGATTTGGCTTTCGCAGTCACAACAAAATTCAACCAATCCTCTTTAGGCGACTGTTTGCTTGAAGTAATAATCTCCACCTGATCTCCATTTTGCAAAATATGGCTCAAAGGAACAAGTTTGTGATTTACTTTAGCGCCAATACAACTCGCCCCAATATCAGAGTGAATCTCAAAGGCAAAATCTAAAGCAGTGGCATTGTTGGGGAGTTGAATCAGTGTTCCTTTGGGGGTGAATATAAAAATCTCATCGGAGAAGAGATTCATCTTAAAATCATCCACAAAATCCATCGCATTCTGATCTGGACTGCTTAAGACGTCACGTACTTTTTTGATCCATTGATCCAAGCCAGAATCTGAATTTGATTCTTTGTACTTCCAATGCGCTGCAAACCCTTTTTCGGCAATCTCATTCATCCGTTTGGTGCGGATCTGAACTTCTACCCATTGCCCTTTAGGTCCCATTACAGTCGTATGTAATGATTCATAACCATTCCCTTTAGGTGAAGAAATCCAATCACGAAGGCGGTCGGGGTTAGGGCGATATAAGTCTGTGACAATAGAATAGACCTTCCAACATTCCGTCTTTTCCTTTTCATCCACAGCATCGATAACGATCCGTATTGCAAACAAGTCATAAACTTCTTCAAAAGGAATCGATTTTTTACGCATCTTATTCCAAATCGAATGAATTGATTTAGGCCGTCCAAATACGGATGCCTTAATACCTTGTTCTTCCAATATATCTTTGATAGGCCCAATAAAGTCGCCTATAAATCTTTCCCGTTCCGCTTTTTTCTCATTCAGTTTTCGGGCGATAAATTTATAGGTATCCGGGTCGGTATATTTCATGGACAGATCTTCCAGTTCGGATTTTATCGCATAAAGTCCAAGACGATGTGCCAATGGTGCATAAAGGTAGCTTGTCTCCGAAGCAATCTTCAGCTGCTTATCCCTGGCCATGAATTCCATGGTACGCATATTGTGCAATCGATCCGCTAGTTTTATGAGAATCACACGGACATCATCAGCAAGTGTGAGCAACATTTTCCGGAAGTTCTCCGCTTGCATCGAGCTGTTTGGATCGAAAATTCCTGAAATTTTGGTAAGCCCATCGATAATTCGGCGAACTTTTTTACCAAACATTTCTTCAATTTCATCCAATGTAACATTGGTATCTTCAACTACATCATGGAGCAACGCGCATACAATAGATGTCGTCCCTAAGCCAATCTCTTCAGCGGCAATCTGGGCAACAGCAATTGGGTGATAGATGTATGGCTCCCCTGATTTACGTCGCATCTCTTTATGACTGTCCAACGCCAAATCAAATGCCTTGCGGATCTCTTGCTTGTCCCCGCGTTGTAAAGTTGGTTTACAGGCGCGTAACAATGCACGGTAACGTTTCCTTATCTCTTTGTTTTCTGCTTCAATATCAATCACATAATCTTTCATAAACGTTGCAGGTAAATGATGTTTTTTGAGTAAATTTGTGTAATTTAGTTAATGAATTCTTGAATACTATTTTCAAGCTAACTTATTTTGTAATAAATCTACCAAAATATTATAGCATTGACAAATTAAAAAGCGTTATATAATTGCCCAGATGAAGACAATATTATTTTGTTTACTTTTTCTAACAGGGACTTTGTCCAGCTGGGCGCAGTCTCAACCTCTCACGCTTCCTTTGTATGGAGAAGGGGCACAGGAAACCGTAAACAGTTATATGACAACAACCTTGGCAAATGGAGAAGTATTGCCTTGGTTTCCTATTCGAGAAGTTGTTGTAGTGGCCAAAAGGACTTGGTCGAGTGAAGAAGCGCGAAGAGAATATCTCCGCTTTAGAAGAAATGTCCTCAAGGTTCTTCCCTATGCGATCTATGCGCAAAAAAGATATGATCAGTTGGACAGAGATCTAGCACTGACTTCGGACAAGAAGGAACATAAAGCTTTGGTCGAAAAATGTGAAAGTGACGTAAAACAGATGTTTGACCGAGAAATCAAAAATATGACTATCTCACAAGGCAAAATACTCATTAAATTGATCGATCGTTATACGGGACATACCGGCTATGAAATGGTAAAGGAAATGAAGGGTGGGATTTCCGCTTTTTTTTATCAGGGAGTCGCGAAAATATTCGGTCACAACCTAAAGTCAACTTATGATCCAAAAGAAGACTTTGCCATTGAAAATATCATTAGAGAATTTGAGAAATCGAGACCCCAACCTGTCATGTGACCAATCAAACTAAAATCAGATGAAAACAGTATACGACTTTGACGCACTTCAGTTTAATGGTAAAAAAAAATCTCTCGCTGATTTTGAAGGTAAAGTTTTACTCATCGTCAATACTGCTAGTCAATGCCTCTTTACCAGACAATTTAAATCGCTCGAAAAACTCTACCAAAAATATAAAGACCAAGGTTTCGAAATCCTGGCATTTCCAGCAAATAATTTTCGTAACCAGGAACCTCTAACAGGCGGTACACTGGAAACATTCTGCCGAATCAATCAACAAGTGAGTTTCCCTATTTTTAAACGTAGCCATGTTATCGGCGAATACACAACACCATTATACCGTTTTCTTTCAAACAAAGAACAAAATGGCTATATCAACAGTAAACCTTCCTGGAATTTCCACAAATACTTGGTAAACAAAAAAGGAGAGGTGATTGATTTTTATTATCCGATTACTTCGCCATTATCAAGTAAAATTTGCCGCAATATCGAGCGTCTTTTACAAGAATAAACCATAAACTACTTACCTTTGCCGCGGCTCTCACAACGTCAATCTAATCGTATATCGACTCTGGACCAATAGTATATTGAAGCTGTCTATAGCATCTCAGTAAAATTGTTCGTTGATTAAATGGAATGATTTGTCATTGAAGAGCCAAATAAAAAGAGAGATATCATATGTTAAAATTAGATCTACTTATCATTGCTGTACATCCTGATGACGCTGAATTAGGCGCAGGTGGAGTAATGGCAAAATATGTTGCTGAAGGAAAAAAGGTTGGAATTGTTGATTTGACTCAAGGCGAGCTTGGCACGCGCGGCACAGCGGAAACCAGGGCTCAGGAAGCAAAAGATGCTGCCGAAATCCTAGGACTGGCCGCTAGGGAGAACCTGGACTTAAGAGATGGTTTTTTTGAAAATGCCGAAAAAGAGAAAATGGCAGTGATAAGAGCTGTCCGCAAATATCAACCCGAAATTGTTATCACAAATGCCATCACAGACCGCCACCCGGATCATGGAAGAGCGGGACAGATGGTCAGTGACGCTTGCTTTCTTGCTGGCTTGAGAAGAGTGGAAACTTTTGATCATGACAATATTCCTCAGGAGGTCCACCGCCCCCGATTGGTCCTGCAATTTGTACAGGATTATTATATAAAACCAGATATTGTTATTGATATAACAGATTATTACCATATTAAAGAAAAATCCGTTTTAGCCTATAAAACTCAATTTTACACAGGAGAAAATGTAAATCCTGACGAACCGCAAACCTACATTTCTAATCCGGATTTCATGGAATCAACTGCTGCCAGAGCCCGAGAATTTGGACGATATATCCAAGTGAAATATGCCGAAGGATTTACTTCCAAGAAGATACTTGGCGTTGATGATTTATTCCACCTGAAGTAGGAAATAGAGTCTATTTGATACCATGATAAAATAAATGCGGGATTATTCATATTTTAAACATGAATGCTCCCGCATAATTTCTTAAACGAAGTTTACCAACTGATTTTATGGAAACAATATCGGTCGTATGCTGATTTTACTAATGTTTATCCCGACAAAGCAATGGTCTTCACTACTATAGGGAACATATCCCGCAGAAGAAATTAAACCTTTGGCTTATTCTTTTTATCAGCCAATCCTTATTTCTTTCTCATAAACTTCATCCAGCGTAGATACTTCTTAACCTTCTAGGAAATAAATCCCTTTACGTACTGTTTTGTGATTTCATTCTGCGGATTCAATAAAACCTGTTCCGTCGGTCCAAACTCAAGAATTTCTCCGCCATAGACAAACAGAATATAGTCAGACACCCGTCTTGCCTGCCGTAAGATATGCGTTACCAATACGATAGTATAATCTTTCTTCAATTCGATTAGTAATTCCTCAATTTTAGCAGTTGAAAGCGGATCTAACGCAGATGTCGATTCATCCCCAAGTATAATCTCAGGTTCTACAGCCAAACCTCTTGCAAGACAAAGCCTTTGTTGCTGACCGATGGACAATCCGCTAGCCGAATGTCCGAGACGGTCCTTGACTTCGTCCCATAACGCCACATTTCGCAATTGCGTTTCCACAATTCTGTCCAACTCCTTTTTGCTTCGAGTACCATGTATGCGAGGACCGTAAGCCACATTATCATAGATCGACATTGGTAAAGGATAAGGTTTTTGGGATAAAAGTCCCATTTTCTTACGGATATGTGTTACTTCAGCATTTCTACCATAAATATCCTCACCATTAACAAGTACAGATCCCGTTATTTCAACCCCCTTGGTATCATCTACTAATCTATTGAGTGTCTTTAAAAGCGTTGTCTTTCCGCAACCTGAAGGACCAATAATCGAAGTTACACTATTGTTAGGAAGGGCGAGATTAATATTTTTAAGTATATGTCGGCCGTCAATATAGACATTAAGATCCTTGATTTCAATGTGGGGATTGCTCAAAGGACTTATTATCGACGATTTTTTTGTTTCGATTGAAGGATATGAGTGCATACTACAATAATTAAAATAATGATTGTTAAAACTAAAGCTGAAGCATAAGCGCGCCCCTGAACTTCGGGAATAGGACTACTTAGCTGAAAAAAAATGGACAATGGCAACGTTGCCGCTGGTTCATCAATATATTTTGGAAGATTGTCACTAAAACCTGTTGTCAATAAAACGCCCGCAACATCACCAATAGCACGCCCAAAAGCCAGCAAAATCGCGGTAAGAAGCCCTGTTCGGATGCTTCTTAGCATGACCTTAGCCAATTCCCAGCGTGTGGTTCCAAGGGAAAGAGTGACATTCTTTAAATCGTCAGGAATTGTTTTTATCAGCTCATCAACCGTACGAACCACAATTGGAATGGTTAGCAGTGTCACTGTAATAATTCCCCCCAATAACGACGCTCGAATACCTAAATAAACCATAATACCAAAACCAACCGCCCCATAAACAATAGAAGGAACACCATACAAGACATCAAACAACAATTTAGAAAGCTGTGTCACTTTTGATTTCGCCCCCAAATAAACGTTAAGGTACAACGAAATCGGAATACCTATAATTGCGGACAAGGCTGTCGCTACACCTGCTAGATAGAGGGAGCCCAAGATCGCATTCAAAATCCCACCTTCCTTTCCAATATAAAATCCACCTTTTGGCAACTGGCTAACCATCTCCCAACTGAGATAAGGAAGCCCTTTATACAAGATAGTTCCTACGATAAAAAACAAGGAAGCAGTCACGGTTATCCCAGAGAGATGCATAAAACCTTTCGCTACTTTTTCACTCAATAGCCGTCTTTTCGTATTATCCATGCTGAGCTCCTTCCAGTCGTCTCAATATAAGACGAGATATTAAATTAAAAACAAATATGATCACAAACAGCAACAACGCAGAGAACATTAACGCAGATTCATAAAGTGGAATTGACATCATTTCCCCGAAATTATTGGCTATTAATGCTGGAATTGGGTATCCGGCATCAAATACCGAAGTAGGGACTTTTGCAACGTTGCCACAGACCATCAACACCGCTATTGTTTCACCAAATGCCCTCGATGTTGACAAAACAATTGCAGCAACAATGCCCGGTCTAGCCTTCTTCAGAATAACATGCTTAATGGTGTCCCATTTTGTTGCACCTAATGAAAGCGAAGCCGCTTTTAGCTCATAAGGTATCGTTTGAAGCACCTCTACCATAATGGAAATCATAATGGGAAAGATCATTACTGCCAATACAATTCCACCGGCAAGCACTGAATATCCCGATGTAACAACCCCAAAGATGGGAGCGATATACAGCTGAATTAAAGGTACAATAAACAATACCCCCCAAACACCATAGAGAACCGGTGGTATCGCTGCTAAAATATTGACCAACGGAAACATCATATTTTTTAAGGCATCCGAAGCATATTCAGTCAAATAAACCGCAGTCAGTATACAAAGCGGAATCGCAATAACAAGAGAAATCAAGGTAACAGCAAGCGTACCTGCAATAAAAGGCAAAAAGCCAAACGATCCTTTCATTGGTGACCAAACCTTGTCGGTTAACAGTTGAAAGATATTACTGTATTCAAATAACGGAATCGATTTTATAGTTAAGCCAACCGCAATAATCACCACAACCGAAAGTGAAATCAGCAGCAGGAGCAAGGTGGATCGCTTGACCAGAGTATCTTTAACGAGACGGGTATTTAGCATGCTATAACTTATTAAGTTCTTCTTTTATCAATGTTTCATCTAGTGGGACATAGCCATTCTCAAGGAGTTGCGATTGGGCCTGTTTTTGAAGCACAAAAGAAATAAATTCCTTCAAGAGAAGGGATTCGGTCTTATTGCGCGTTACAAAGGTTAGCTCTCTTGAGGGTGGAGCTGGGTATTTTCCTGTAGCGACGGCCTCTGTCAAATTAGATAGAGTACCATAAAACTGCTCATCATCCTCAATGTGCCCATTTTTATTGAGATCCAAAGGAACAACCGCAATACGATCAAACACGTTATTGGTTTTCAGACTATAGACGTAGTTAATGTTATTGAATCCAATCCCGTGAGTATCATCTTTAATGGCCTGAGCAATCCCAGGGTCACCAAAAATGCCAATACCTTGCAGATCCTCCTGCTTATGACCAAAAAATTTAGCCCATGTTTCAGCCGCTCCTGCAGCATCCGAACGTACATACACGTTGATAGGATCCGCCGTAAACTGAGGATCAATTTCTTTCCAGGTCTTAAACTTTCTATTTACAAAAATATTCAGCAATTCTTCGCGGCTCAGACCACGCTTCAAAATAGCGGAATAATTAGGGTTACCAGGATTAATCGTACAGATAACAGCGTCTTTAGCAACAATAACTGGAACAGCCCCTTTTTTTATTTCCTGCTCGTGTAGGTCTCTCGATACCATTCCGATATCAACCATACCTGTCAGAACATCGGCGATTCCTTTTCCAGCACCTCCAGCTGAAATATTGAAGCGAACATTTGGATGTATTTTTTTAAAATCTTCGCTCCAAACTACAGCTAAAGGATAAAGGGCAAAGGCACCGGACAAAGAAATATTACCTTCAAAACCATGTTCCTTACTATAACCATTTTTGACTTTTGGCGCACAGGAAGTCATTTTAAATACGATTACATAGCTTAAAATCAAGATTATAAAAAACTTTCTCATCATTACACCTAAAAGTCTACAGGTTTTATATATTAAATTTTATAGGGCAAATATATATTAATTTGGTAGATATTATAGAATATTAAAAAAATATTTTTACATTTGACATCGAGAAAAGAATACTAAATCAATAGATTTTATTTGTTATATGCAAAGCTTCCGCACAGAATTAGAAAATCCTATCGTGGAGAAGGAAATTATAGAACTTGAAAAAAAGATTCGATTGTTCCACGAGGGCAAAATTGCCGACGAGAAATTTAGATCGTTGCGTTTGGCTAGGGGGGTATATGGACAAAGACAACCTGGAGTTCAAATGGTTCGTATAAAACTTCCATTTGGAAAGGTTACGTTTAAGCAATTGAACAAAATTGCAGCAATATCAGACGAATACGCAAGCCGTAATCTGCACCTGACCACACGTCAAGATATACAGATTCATTACGTTAGTCTTGACCGTACACCAGAACTTTGGTCCAAATTGGCTGAAGACGATATTACATTACGCGAAGCTTGTGGAAATACAGTCCGTAATGTCACCGCTTCCCCAAGCTCGGGAATCGATCCAAAGGAACCTTTTGATGTTTCGCCATATGCTCAGGCGACCTTTGAATATTTTTTGCGCAATCCAGTATGTGCGGAAATGGGACGAAAATTCAAAATGTCATTTTCTGCCAGTGATGAAGACACTGCGTTTTCCTATATTCATGACCTTGGTTTTATTCCAAAACTAAAAATTGTTGATGGTGTGGAAATTCGTGGTTTTAAAGTGTTATTGGGTGGGGGATTGGGATCTCAGCCTTTCTTAGCATCAGTGACAAGCGAGTTTTTACCAGAAGATGAATTGATCCCTTATATCGAAGCGACACTTCGTGTCTTTGATCGTTATGGTGAAAGAAATAACCGAAATAAAGCTCGATTCAAATACCTTATTCAGAAACTAGGGTTAGAGGAAGTGCTAAGTTTAATTGAAGCCGAGAAAATCGCCACGAAGGTGAAAAGCTATCCGATCGACCGAACCAAAATCGAACAGCCAATACCACCGGACGACAATCAGCTATCAACGATTAATCTAGATAGTGATCTAAACTATCAAGTTTGGAAGGGCACCAATACATTCGAACAAAAACAAAAAGGATATTACGGTGTCTATGTGCGGGTATCCACCGGTGATATAGGTACAGATAAAGCACGCGCGTTGGTTGCAGGTCTGAAGGATTTGGTCGCGGACGATATCCGTATCACACAAAACCAAAGCCTACTGCTAAAATACGCAACAGAAAAGTCACTGCCACATATTTATCAACTACTTAAATCGTTGGATCTAGCGCAGGTAGGTTTTGATAGTACTGCAGATGTAACAACTTGCCCTGGTACGGATACCTGTAATCTAGGCATCTCAAACAGTACTGAAATGGCGCGGGTTATCGAATCTTATATCGCCGAATTTCATCAGGATTTTGTCTTTAATCGGGATTTAAAAATAAAAATTTCGGGTTGTATGAATTCTTGTGGCCAACATGGTCTGGCACATATCGGCTTTCATGGTAGTTCGGTTAAAGCGGAGGGCAAAGTGGTCCCTGCAGCCCAAGTTATGCTTGGCGGCGGGACAATTGGTAATGGTGAAGGACGTGTTGCCGAGCGTATTATTAAAGTGCCGACAAAAAGAGTCTTGCATGTTGTAGAATGGGTGCTGAATGATTATAAAAAAAATGCTGAAGCAAATGAAAACTTCCATGCTTACTACGACAGACAAAGTAAAAATTACTTTTATAATCTTTTAAAGCCTCTATCGGATTTGACCAATCTTGCTGAGGACGAATTTGTCGACTGGGGACATGAAGGAACTTTCCAAACGGCAATCGGAGTTGGCGAGTGTGCAGGTGTCGTGATTGACTTGGTTGCTACGTTGATCTATGAGGCGGAAGAAAAGTTACAATGGGCAAATGAAACATTTCAGGAATCCAAATTCTCGGATGCGATTTATCACGCTTATAATGCCTTTGTACAAGCAGCAAAAGCCCTACTATTGGATAAAGGGATTAGCGCCAGCACACAAAATATCGTAATCAACGAATTCCAAACACATTTCGTGGAAACAGGTGAATATAATTTTGACCAAACGTTTCCAGAATTAGTTCTACAGATTAGTAAAAATGAACCAACGGAGCATTTTGCAATCAACTACCTTCAGGAAGCAACGAAGTTTATCAATGAAGTCTATCAACGGAAAAATTTAAAACCAGTATTGGTATAGGAGGGAATAGGTATGTCAATAAAAGCAAAAGTAACATTGGTAGGAGCAGGCCCCGGTGATCCGGATCTGATCAGCCTAAAGGGCATCAAAGCAATAGAAAAAGCAGATGTCATTTTATACGACGCCTTGGTGAATGATGAACTACTGGATTATGCACAGGCTGAATGCATCAAGATATATGTTGGAAAACGAGCCGAACAAATCTCTACTTCACAGGATGAAATCAATCGCCTTTTGGTGGATTATGCCTTAAACTATGGACATGTTGTACGTCTAAAAGGTGGTGATCCATTTGTTTTTGGCCGTGGTGGCGAAGAAATTGACTACGTACAGCAATATGGTATTGAAACTACCGTTGTGCCAGGTATTTCCTCCGCAATTGGACTTACCGGACTACAACAACTTCCATTAACTTACCGGGGAATCAGTGAGAGCTTTTGGGTCATCACAGGCTCCAAATCGGACGGTTCACTTTCAACAGATCTTTATCTGGCAGCAGAATCCAAGGCCACTGTCGTTGTCTTGATGGGCTACGGAAAATTGGCAGAGATCGTGGAAATCTACCGCCAAAGAAATCTTCATAATTTACCAATAGCCTTGATTCAAAATGGTTCATTGCCTAATGAAAAAGTTGTACTAGGCACTATCGATAATATTCTTGATGAATCAACAGAGAAAAGGGTCGGTGTCCCAGCGATTATTGTAATCGGCGAGGTCGTTGCCAAGCATCGTTCATTCCAACACATTAAAGAAAAAGCTTTAGCTTTATAGATATGAACCAGCTATTTCCAATATTCGTCAAATTGAATCAAATTGACACCTTACTTGTTGGGGGCGGGAAAGTTGCATTGGAAAAATTTCAAGCTTTAATTTCCAATGATGAGGGATTAAAACTGACTATTGTGACTCGGGAAATCATCCCGGAATTTAAGGAGCTATTACAAAATTACACACAAATTCAGCTCCACATTCGTCCGTTTAGACCAGACGACCTTACGGACAAACAACTTGTCATTGTAGCAACCAATAACATGGAGCTCAACGAACAGCTGCGTAATTTAACCAGGCAAAATAACATACTGTTTAATGCCGCGGACAAACCCGAATTATGCGACTTCTACCTGGGGTCCATCGTAAAGAAAGGCGACTTGAAAATAGCTATTTCTACCAATGGCAAATCACCGACGATTGCCAAAAGGGTGAAGGAACTACTGAATGACTTGTTACCGGAGGAAATTGACGAAACACTTTCACTCATGAGTGCTTATCGAGAGCAGCTTCGAGGAGATTTTGAATACAAAGTAAAGCAGTTGAACGAGCATACAAAAAATATATTACGTTATGAACGTTAAGGAAATTAAAGAAATTATTGGCGAAAAAAAAGGAGTGGAGCTCTTACAAACAATAGCCTCACTATTTCCTAATGAGGTAGTTTTTTCAACCTCTTTCGGTATTGAGGATCAAGTAATCACTGAATGGATCGGTAAGAATAATATTAATATCGAAATATTTACACTGGATACTGGAAGACTGTTCAAAGAAACCTATTCCCTGTGGAGCCGCACCTTAGAGCGTTATCAGTTGCGTATTAAAACATATACTGCGGATGCAACATTGTTGGAAGATTTTATCAGCAGAAAAGGTCCAAACTCCTTTTATGAGTCGGTTGAGAATCGGAAGGAATGTTGTAGGATAAGGAAAATTGAACCTTTACAACGCGCGATTAAAGGGAAAAAAATTTGGGTAACGGGCATCCGATCAGATCAATCCATCAATCGCCACGACATGGACTTTATCGAATACGATGAAACAAACCAAATCATCAAAATCCATCCTTTATTTGACTGGACTTTTGAGGAAGTTAAAAATTATTGTAAAGAGCAATATATTCCGTACAATGTGCTACACGACAAGGGTTTCCCAAGTATCGGTTGTCAACCTTGTACAAGAGCAATACAAGAAGGAGAGGACTTCCGCGCTGGTAGATGGTGGTGGGAAGATCAAAGTAAAAAAGAATGTGGTTTGCACGCCGTTAAATCATAAAATAGCGAGGTAGAAACCCAAATTCATTAAAATCAAATTTTATTATTTCAGAGAATGGACTATTTAGATCATTTAGAAGCGGAAGCAATATATATTTTAAGGGAGGTAGCCGGACAATTTGAAAAACCAGCGCTATTATTCTCTGGTGGTAAGGACTCCATTACACTTGTTCACTTGGCAAAAAAAGCATTTAGGCCTGGTAAATTTCCTTTTCCATTAGTTCATATTGACACTGGTCACAATTTTCCTGAGACAATCACTTTCAGGGATTCATTGATTGAAGACATAGGAGAAAAACTTATCGTTGGTTATGTTCAAGACAGCATTGATCAAGGAAAAGTCGTTGAGCAAAAAGGAAAAAATGCAAGTCGGAACGCCTTGCAAACAGTTACCTTACTCGATACAATCGCTAAACATGGTTTTGATGCCTGTATCGGTGGCGCACGTCGGGACGAAGAAAAAGCGCGTGCTAAGGAAAGAATCTTCTCCGTGCGTGATGAATTTGGACAATGGGATCCGAAACGCCAAAGACCTGAGCTGTGGAGCATCTTTAATGGCAAAATAAACAAAGGCGAAAATGTACGGGTGTTTCCTATTTCAAACTGGACTGAGCTCGATGTTTGGAACTATATTAAACGTGAACAGATTGCATTGCCATCGATTTATTTCAGCCATGAGCGGGATGTTATTACCCGCAATGGGCAACTGATGGCTGCTGCCTCATTCTTAAATATCGATGCTGATGATATCATAGAACGCAAATCTGTACGTTTCAGAACTGTAGGCGACATGACTTGTACAGCAGCCGTAGATTCAACAGCAACGGAGCTAGATGATATTATCGCCGAAATCAAGGCTTCAACAGTAAGTGAACGTGGCGCTAGAATGGACGATAAGGTATCGGAAGCAGCCATGGAAGAGCGTAAAAAACAAGGATACTTTTAATTCAAATCACATACCTGATATTGACAACAATGAATATATTGAAATTTATAACGGCCGGTTCTGTAGATGATGGTAAAAGTACCTTGATTGGCCGATTACTATATGATACAAACTCCATTTTGGACGACCAATTGGAAGCTATACAGCGTGCCAACCGGAAAAATGACGATGGGACTGTAGACTTGGCCATATTGACTGATGGACTTAAAGCTGAACGTGAACAAGGCATAACAATTGATGTAGCCTATAAATATTTCCAGACTGAACACCGAAAATATATTATAGCCGATGCTCCAGGACATATCCAATACACCAGAAACATGGTAACTGGAGCTTCCAATTCAGATCTCATAATCATTCTGGTTGATGCACGCAAAGGCGTAATAGAGCAAACAAAACGTCATTCTTTCATAGCCAAATTATTGGCCATGAAACAAGTTTTGGTCTGCATAAACAAGATGGATATGGTCGATTATAGCGCTTCTGTTTTCGAACAGATCAAGGCTGATTATATAACTTTAGCTAACAATCTCGGACTTAAGGATATTGATTTCATACCTGTTTCAGCCTTAAAAGGAGACAATATTGTACATAAGTCCGAAAGAATGAGCTGGTATGCAGGCGAATCTTTATTGGATTACCTGGAAAATGTAGAAATTCACGAACAGGAAGCAGCCAGTTGGAGGTTTCCCGTCCAATGGGTTGTAAGACCACAAACCGATGATTTACACGACTATAGAGGTTATGCAGGTCGAGTACTAGGAGAGGGGCTCACGGTTGGTGACCAGGTTATTGTTTATCCAGCAGAAACATATAGCACAATTCAAGCGATTGAATTAAACGGGCAACAACTTCAACGGGCTGAAAACGGACAATCTGTCATTGTACACCTCAGTGACGATGTCGACATTAGTCGCGGCGATACCATTGCAAGTGTAGAACAGCCGCCAAAGTTTGAGCGCAATATTCAAGCAAACTTATGTTGGTTCGACAATAAACCTTTGGATACTGCGCAAGTTTATCTTGTCCAAAGCCACGGTAAATTAACCAAGGTTAAGATTTTAGATGTGTTATACAAATTTGATATCAATACACAGGAAAAAATATATAATGATCCAATCAAACTAAATGATATTGGTCGAATAGCCATTAAGTCCGCTGAGAATCTAGTATTTGATCTGCAGCAGGAAAATCCGGCAAATTCTCAAGCGATTGTTATTGATCCACGGACAAATCTAACCGTTGGTGCTTTAATGATTCAGGCAGTCGATTAATATTTTTTTTAAACGTAAATATTCAACCTAAATATTTTTCAAGGAACTCAAGCAATATCTGGGTTCCTTTTTTTATGAAGTTTAGCTTATAATACCAAAGAACCAGGTTGATATAGATCAACTGTAAAATAGGGTACGTCCGGCAATTCATTATTTAACATAATATAAATTATAAATGCTATATAAGAGAAAGATAGGGGTTTGGTATATTTATCAAATAATCAGAAAAAACTATCAGCTATTAAATATTCATCAATGATCATCAGTATTTACAGTTATTTTGTCAAAAACGAAAATGATTCTATTTTTTTAATAATAACTCGAATAAAATACTGTCATGTGTTCATTTTTCCTTCATTTCTCTCTTAATTAATCGGTTTTGAATAATTATAATAAAATATGAAATTTCATCAAAACACATTAATAATTGTAAATAATTAACAAATATTGGTTTTTCGTTAAAAATTATATAAATTAGTGCCAGCCAAAGGGAAATTTTACTAATTAAAACATGTCAAAAAACTTTAACGAGTTCATTTCAATCGTTGAGAAACGTAATCCAAATGAACCAGAATTCTTACAAGCTGTAAAGGAAGTTACTGAGGATTTATTTCCTTATATCACTGAAAATCATCCCGATTTTTTCGACCAAAAAATTCTTGAGAGACTTACTGAACCTGAGCGTATTATATCTTTTCGCGTAACATGGTTGGATGATAACCACCAAGTACAGGTAAATCGTGGCTATCGTGTTCAAATGAACAGTTCAATCGGCCCATATAAAGGTGGTCTCCGCTTCGCTCCATCTGTTAACCAAAGTATTTTAAAATTCCTCGCTTTTGAGCAAGTATTTAAAAATAGCTTAACAGGACTACCAATTGGTGGTGGTAAAGGGGGGGCTGATTTTGACCCTAAAGGTAAATCAGACAATGAAATTATGCGTTTTTGTCAAAGCTTTATGACCGAACTTTATCGTCATATTGGCGCGGATACAGACGTTCCTGCGGGCGACATTGGCGTTGGCGGACGCGAAATAGGCTTCTTATTTGGTCAATTTAAACGACTTCAAAACAATTTTACAGGTGTTCTAACAGGTAAAGGTGAATTATGGGGTGGATCATATATTCGTCCTGAAGCGACCGGTTATGGGCTCCTATATTTTGTTGACTGTATCTTCAAATATCAGGGAAAATCTTTACAAGGTAAAGTAGCTACAGTATCTGGTGCTGGCAACGTAGCCTTTTACGCTGTTGAAAAAGCCGTTCAACTTGGAGCCAAAGTAATTACGGTATCAAATAGCCTGGGTACACTTTATGACCCCGATGGTTTTGACGCTGAAAAAATGGCATTTGGGGCTACTTTGGGAAGAAACCTCGATCAGTACCCAGCGCGCTATCCGAACGCCCAATTCTTACCTGGTCAAAAGCCATGGCAGTTTAAGTGTGATATCGCATTGCCGTGTGCAACACAAAATGAATTAGAAGAATCGGATGCTAAAGCGCTTGTTGCAAATGGTTGTACGTGCGTAGCTGAAGGCGCCAATATGCCTTCTACTGCTGAAGCTATTAAAGTTTTTCTAGACGCAAAAATTAGTTTTGCGCCTGGTAAAGCTGCGAATGCTGGTGGTGTTGCTGTCAGCGGTTTGGAAATGTCTCAAAACTCAATCCGTACACAATGGTGTACAGAAGAAGTTGACAATCGCTTAAAAACCATTATGGAAAGCATTCACGAAACTTGTTTGAAATATGGTCAAGACAGTGGATTTGTTAATTATTTGAAAGGTGCCAATATTGGTGGTTTTATAAAAGTCGCTAACGCGATGAAAGCACAAGGTATCGTATAACACGCCTTTTTCTAATCATATCATAATCCTGAGCGCTCAAATGCATTGCATTTGGGCGTTTTTTTATACTTTTATGCTAATTTTAAAAAACACGAAATTTACATGAGATTAATAGCTGAACTCCCCCATCCCGATTGCAAGATTTCAATCTTTGGTATGAATCAAAAATTCATTATTAAATTTGAACAAGGAAACTTAGAACAATCCTATAAAATCGCAGAAATGGATATAATTGGCGGTGTAAATGGTGTCTTTGATTTACTTGACGAAGAATTTCTGAAAAGTGTGATCGACCAATTCGCATTGATGCGCCAATCTTTTAATAGTGCTTACAGTAGATACGAATAAGAAAGCCATGCTGAACTATATATATTTTGTGGCATTTTGGGCCTGTCAAATTATTTCATCTATCCTGTTTAAACTTGGCGGGATACATCCAAAATATAAATGGACTACTTTAATTATTGGAAACATTATTCTTTTATCAGCAAGTTGGTTTCTTGTGCAGTTATTTAAGAATGTCTCTCAACCTATCGTAATTGCCCTATGTTCAGGCGGTACATTCTTGACAGTCCAATTGGCGATGGCGCTATATTTTAAAAGTTCATTGAGCTGGCAGCAGGTACTGGGTATGTTTGTCATTATTTCAGGCATGGTTTTGATAACTTTCGGGGGTAAAGAAACGACCTAAGCTACCATGTGGTTAGTTATAGATGTGTTTATTTGTTATAGTAAAACTCATCTATAACTAATGAGCCTGCCAATTGTTGGTTAAAACGATCTAAATCAGTCATTTTACCAGAAATATCATACATAACTTCCAACTTTCCATTGATCTTTTCAATAACACGCCTGGTAGCTTTAATCTTAAAATCCAATGCCAATTGTTCAAACTCATGTAAGTGATAAAACTCATTGGAACTAAATTTTACATGTAGAGAACGAACTAGGTAATAACGAGCCAGAAGAATTTCGATCCGCTGAAAAAGCGCGAGTATCACCACCATAAAAACAGCAAAGGAAATCGCATAAACCAGTTGCCCCAATCCGGCAAACATGCCAATACCAGCTGTCGCCCAAATAACGGCCGCTGTTGTGAGACCACTAACCGATAGTTTGCCCTTAAAGATCACACCAGCACCAATAAAGCCTATACCAGTCACAATATTTGCAGCAACGCGATCAGTACTATTGCCAATAAACAAACAGGAAATAATCGTAAACATTGCCGAACCGAAACAAATAAGCACTACCGTCCGAAATCCAGCAGATTTATTCCTATACTCACGTTCAAAACCAATTAAACTGCCACACAGAATTGAAGTGAGAGCGTTTAACAAAGGCTCACTAGTCAAAAAGTTAATGATATTCTCCATGCCGAACTTTACAGAAAGATTAAACACGGAGCTTCGAACATGTCAGCTCCATGCAATTTAGACTATAGATAAGCGTAAGTTATACCATCGCCCCCACGATCTTGGTGTTCATCCTCAAAACGACTTACATGGCTATATTTACGAAGGTAGTCGCGAATAAATTTGCGCAAAATACCATCGCCTTTACCATGAATAATTTTTAAGGACGGGTAACCTATCATGACGGCCCGATCCAGAACACGTTCTAATTCATGCAGTGCGTCTTCTGTGCGCATGCCTCTTAAATCAAGTTCTGGCTTGAAATCAGCTACACTACTGGAAGATAATGATTTTGATAGACTTTTTGCAGACTTCTTCCCTTCCCGTCCCTCGAGTTTAATCACATTCTTTCGCTTTTGAACAGTACGCAGTTCACCCATGGCAAGAATAAGGTTGTTCTTTGCAATTTCGACAATCTGCGCTTCAGCTCCATTATCAATAATTTGCACCCAATCCCCAATATTTAATACAGTGGATTCCGGTGTTTTCTCGTTGACGATTTGTTTTACTGGTTTTTGCTCTTTGGGAAGAACAGCTTGAAGTGCCTTATCCAAATTGCTGCGCAACTCACGAGTTTTCTCCTTATCTGCTTTTGCAGATTTGATCTGCGCTACCGTATTTTCGATTAGCTTGTTCGAACTTTTAATAATTTGCTGCGCTTCCTCTTTCGCCTTCTTCAAAATTACACGTTTATTTTCTTCTAAATAACTTTGTAATTCCAAATAATCCGATTTAATTGACTCCAGTTCCTTTTCACGCTTATTAATAGCAACTTTTGTATCAAACACCTCCTTCTTTTCTCGCTCAAGATCGATCAATAATGTATCTACCTTCTTCTGCTGAACACCAATTTTACTTTTAGCAGACTCCAAAATATCCTTACCTAATCCTATTTTCTGTGCGATTTCAAAAGCATAAGAGCTTCCTGGCTTACCAATTTGTAGGATATACATCGGTTTCATTTCGCGATTATCAAATAACATTGAAGCATTTTCCAGACCTGTCGTATTGCTGGCAAAAACTTTGAGATTTGAATAGTGGGTGGTCACAACTCCCCTGATTTGTTTTTTGTTAAGGGATTCCAATACAGCCTCAGCAATAGGTCCACCAAACAAAGGGTCGGTACCGGTTCCAAACTCATCGATCAGTACCAAAGTACGTCCATTTGCAAACTCTGTAAAATATTTCATTTTGGATAGATGCGCACTGTAGGTACTTAAGTCACTTTCAATGGATTGATCATCCCCTATATCTGCAAATATCTGCTTAAAAACACCGACTTTACTTGTTGGTTCCGCTGGTATTAATAAGCCCGATTGCACCATGATTTGCAAAAGACCAACCGTTTTCATACACACAGATTTCCCACCAGCATTCGGCCCCGATACAACAATAATACGCTGAATATGATCGATTTGAATGTTCAATGGAACAACAATATGATGCTGATTCAGCAATAGAAGCGGGTGTCGACCATTGACCAAATTAATCTCAGCCTCCTTCGATAACTCGGGCATCTCCGCCTCAATATCCAAGGCAAAAAGTGCTTTCGCTCGCACAAAATCTACTTTGGTTAATAGGCTGTGATAGGAAAGCAAGAGCGGAATATGTGGCCGGACCTTGTCCGTTAGTTCGACTAAAATACGGATGACCTCACGCCTACGTTCAAACTCTAGATCCCTAATTTTATTATTTAACTGAAATACTTCTTCAGGCTCTATATAAGCCGTTTGTCCCGTAGCGGACTCATCATGAATCAAACCTTTGAGCTTTCTTTTATTTTCCGCAAGAATAGGAATACAGAGCCTTCCATCCCGTATGGTCAAATTCCCATCCGCTGTCCAGCCACTGTCCTGTGCGCTCTTAAAGATACTATTGATACGTTTAAGCGCCTCCTGTTCTGCCCGTTGAATCTGTTGGGTTATTTCCAATAGTAATCGGGAAGCATTATTTTTAAGCTTTCCACGCTCGTCAATGACCATTTCGATATCGCGAATAATCCCCTTCTCAATCGGTAAATGCTCAAACAAGACCTCTAGATTAGGATAGAGTCCTTCCCGTTCATTAAAATAGCGGATAATAGCGTAAACAGTCTTGAGGGATAACAATACCCGAAAGAATTCATCTTCAAATAAGAACGCGCCCTCCACCCGAGCTTTCTCAATAATGGATTTAAGCGGAAAGAAATTTTCAACTGGAAATGCGCCATCATTCATCAGAAGATCCTTAAACTCGCTGGTCTGTCTTAGAAATCGGTCGATTTGGTCAAACCGGGTTTGAGGTTGAATTTTTTCAACTAATTCACGCCCAGACTCGCTTAGGCATTTTTGTTTTATTTTATCTTTTATCTCGGAAAACCCGAGTTTAGCAATTGCATTTATTGGATATACCATAGAAATTATATTCTTTGATGGTTAAAGTTCCGTCGGTGGCTTGATGTGCCGCGGCGGCGTAAGAATTGGTCTTTTTTCCAATTCATTTGTTGGTAATTGTGGCTCCACATGGTTTTGTGTCACAACAGTATCCTTGACTGAAGTACCAGGTGTTTTCAGTTGGGAAGTCGTGTCTTTCTGTAAAGAAGGCGATTCAATTGGTAAATTTGAATTACCGACCGACAATTGATTCATGAGATAACTGTTCATGCTCATACCGGTCTTCGTTTGAAAGTCGGTATTAAACAAGGAAGAAGCTTCTCTAAAGTTGAATTTCGCCTTATTTGGCAGATAATGGACAAGTGCTGCAATTCGTTCCTGATACGCCTGCTGTGCACGCATAACGCGATTGGTGCTATCTTGAATACGCATATTCTGGATTGAATCGCGCGTTCGAATTGAATCTTGTTTTTTCCGTTCTATATCGGCGTAAATCTTATTTTCCTTCGTTAAATTATCCTCCACTTTTTTATATATCGCAGACATCACTTCAGCATCCTTACCATAATAGTCTAAGTTCTTTCGAAAGGAAACCGAATCCAATCCATATTTATCAAAGGTCACTTGATACAAAGGCAACATCACTTTACGTGCGCTATCAATGGGTAAAATATTAAGATAGGAGTCTGTCAGTTGAATTTCGGTCAATGCATCCACAAACTTACCTTGGGAGATAATATCTTTCTCCCCAGTTCCGATACAAGAACCAAATAAAAAAATCACTGCAAGTAGATTCAGTATTAATCGTAGCATTTTGTAGTTTTGTACAAATTTACAAAAAGCACCGACATTTGGCACTTTTTACATCATCAAAACTATATCGGAAATGAGTATTGCTAGTAATTTAGAAGCGTTAAGATTGGAAACCGAGGCTGTTGGCGTACAACTTGTAGCAGTTTCAAAAACAAAATCCAATTCGGACATTATGGAAGCCTACGAGGCGGGACAGCGTATATTTGGTGAAAATCATGTTCAAGAATTAGTCGAAAAAGCCGCTCTTTTACCTAATGATATTCAGTGGCATATGATTGGTCACCTTCAAACAAATAAGGTCAAATATATTGCACCATTCGTGAGCTTAATTGCGTCAGTTGATTCTTTAAAATTATTAAAGGAAATTAACAAACATGCGCAGAAAGCGAACCGCACAATCGACTGTTTGCTGCAAGTATATATTGCAGAAGAAGAAACAAAATTCGGTTTCGACCATGCTGAACTAATCGAACTTCTTCGCGACGACGAGTTTCTTGAATTAAAAAATATTCGGATCTGTGGCTTAATGGGCATAGCATCCAATACAGATAATGAAAAGGTAATTAAAGCCGAATTTTATGAGTTAAAAATGTTATTCGATGGAATTAAGGTAAGTTTCTACCGGAAGGAAGAGTATTTCAATATCCTATCCATGGGAATGTCTTCAGACTATAAGCTAGCGATTGAAGAAGGTTCGACAATGGTACGGATTGGAAGCACAATATTTGGCAAAAGAGTAATCAAACACTTCAAAAACAATGATTAAAACAACGATACGAGAGGCAATTGAAAGTGATTGCACCCAAATGCTTGAGCTAATTAAAGAATTAGCTATTTTTGAAAAAGCACCGGACGAGGTCACCGTGTCGCTTGAAGAATTTAAAGATGCAGGATTTGGAAAGAATCCCGTTTGGGGTGCATTTGTTGCCGAAGTGGATGGCGAAATTGTCGGAATTTCATTATATTATGTCCGATATTCAACCTGGAAAGGTAGAAGACTCTATTTGGAAGATTTGATTGTTACCGAAAGAATGCGAGGTTTAGGGATAGGCAAGCTGCTTTTTGATAAAACTTTAGCTTACGGCAAACAGTGTGGATTTCATGGCATGGTGTGGCAGGTCCTCGATTGGAATGAGCCAGCTATAAAGTTTTATGAAAAATATAAAGCAAACTTCGATGCCGAATGGATTAATGTGTCAATCACGTATTAAATAACGAGAATCATCAATTCAATGCGATTTTACTTTTTTTTAATAGTATTATTTATTAGCTGCGTTCTGTCCGCTTGCAGTGACCACAAAAAGGCCGCTATAGCGAAACAGCCCACAGACACACTTTCCTATAGTCAAAAAATCATCGATGAGCATAGCAATTATTTTCTAAAAGAAGATGATCGCTTGGACACAACTTATTTTCGCGCAAAATACCCGATTTTCCAAGAAAATAAAATCAATACCCTCATATCAAGTATCGTTCATCTTGAAGGCGACACAAGCATGGCAGATGCAGCACATCGTTTTATAAATTCATACAACGAATATGTGGAAGACAATAATGGCAAATCTACATCAACCTGGAATCGGGATCTACAGATTGATGTGATCGTCAATACGCCTGTTTTCTTGGGTATAAGAACCAAACAAGAGGAATATACTGGTGGAGCGCATGGGGACCATTTCACGCTGTACTCCAATTTTGATCGTCAATCTAACAGTGCAATTACAATCAATGATATCATTCAGGAAGAGAACAAAAATAAATTCGTTCAAATCGCCGAGCAATACTTCCGTAAGCAAGAAGGATTAAGTGCTGATGATTCCCTAAATGGAAAGTACTTTTTTGAAGACGGTAAATTTTCTTTGGCCGATAACTTCACTTTTGAAAAAAACGACATCCTGTTTTACTACAACGTATACGAAATCAAATCTTATGCTGAAGGAAATACTGAATTACGTATTCCTTATACAACATTTAAACATCTGATTTCAGAAAAAGGATTACACTATATTAATAGTATCAACTAGCAATCAACTAAACTAATAAATAAATGCAGGTTTTTAAATTTGGGGGTGCATCAGTAAAAGATGCTGAAAGTGTCAGAAATTCGGCGCGGATTATTTCTAAATACAAAGGCGACGCCTTGTTAGTCGTCATATCCGCCATGGGAAAGACAACGAACCTTCTAGAGAAATTGACCAAAGAATATTTTAACAACACGGGGAACCAATTTCAGACACTCGAAGAGGCGAAAGCATTTCACTTTCAAATCCTTCAAGAATTATTCCCTGAAGCTAAACATCCTATATTTGATGAGATTTCCAACTGCTTTGTGGAGATCGAGTGGATTTTAGAGGAAGAACCTCAAGATTCATATGATTATCTTTTCGATCAAATTGTTTCGATGGGTGAACTTATCTCCACCAAGATTGTTGCAGCTTACGTTGCATTCATTGGTGAAAAGGTAAAATGGCTAGATGCACGAGATTATATATTTACGGACAACACCTATCGCGAAGCTGTCGTAGACTGGAACAAAACGGAAGAAAAAATCCGTGCCGAACTGCCAGCCATCCTAGACGAGTATATTGTAATTACGCAGGGATTTTTAGGTTCTACCTCTGAAAATTTCACAACTACTTTGGGCCGTGAAGGTTCCGATTACTCTGCGGCAATTTTTGCTTCTTGTCTAAATGCCGAAAATGTAACTATATGGAAGGACGTTCCAGGTGTACTTAATGCGGATCCGAAGTGGTTTGAGAAAACCGAGTTGATTCCTGAGCTATCTTATACCGATGCTATCGAGCTTACCTATTATGGGGCTACGGTTATTCACCCGAAAACAATCAAGCCGCTTCAGAATAAAAAGATCGCATTAAATGTGCGATCCTTTGTAGACCCTGACTCACCTGGAACAATGATAAAGAGTACAAACCAAACTTTACCTGTGCCCTCCTTCATCTTTAAGGTGAACCAGATTTTTATTTCCATCTCCCCGAGGGATTTCTCATTTATCGTTGAAGACAATCTGAGAGACATCTTCAACCTATTTCATGAGCATCGTATTAAAATTAATATGATGCATAATACGGCGATCAACTTTACGGTCTCCGTCGATGATACTGGAAAAAATCTAGTCGACTTAATTAACGAACTGGAGCAAAAATTCAAAGTCAGGTATGAATCTGGGCTAGAACTCATTACAATCCGTTATTATAATCAAGAAACCATTGATCGCGTTTTGGTTGATAAAGAAGTTATTAGCGAACTAAAGGATACCTATACTTGCCAACTTCTCGTTAAGAAAATATAAATGAACACATTAATCCTTCAAGAGGAGGCTCAACAGTTTTTAGAACGAAACAAACTGGAGTCTCCGACTAAAATCGCTTTAAAAAAATCTCCTTTTGAAGGAATATCATCTTCCGAGCTCGCAGCACAACTCGATGGTAGACAACGGGCGAGCGGCAAAATTCCACTATGGGCCGAAACAGCAGGGATTTACTTCCCCACCAAACTCAATCTCGAACAATGTTCTTCCGAGAAAACCGGATTATTTAAAAGTTCACTCATCGAAAACAACAGCCATTTAATTGATGCTACCAGTGGCTTCGGTGTTGATAGCTTTTACTTCTCTAAGCGGGCAAAGCAAGTAACATCCTGCGAACTCAATCCCGAACTCGCTGCAATCACCCAACATAATGCAAAGATATTGAAAGCAGAAAATCTTCAGATCATTGCGGCAAATGGAGTTGAATATATACTAAACGATCCAAAGAGAAGATTTGATTATATCTATTTGGATCCTTCAAGAAGAGTTCAAAACAAAAAAGTGTTTCTACTTGATGAATGTGAACCTAATTTGGTTGCCTTGCAGGATGAGTTTTTCAAACATGCCAACAAGATAATAAGTAAGCTAGCCCCACTATTAGATATTTCTGCAGCGATACACATGCTGCAACATGTTAAGGACGTCTATGTCGTCTCTTTGCAAAACGACTGCAAAGAACTTATCTTTGTTCAGGAGAAAGGATACGAAGCTGAACCTTGCATCCACGCAGTCAGGTTATATCAAGAACAACAGCAGATTATATCTTTCACTTACGAAAATGAACGTGCAATTTCAAATGACTACAGTAGGCCGCTATCCTATTTATACGAACCAGATGTAGCTCTTTCCAAAGCCGGAGCATTTAAGACTATTGCCGAAGTATTCAAGGTAAAAAAACTCCATAAAAACACCCATCTCTACACCTCCGATCAAAAGATCGAAAATTTTCCCGGTAAAACATTCATCATCAAACAGGTGGAATCATTTACAGATTTTAAGAAAAATAAAAGAGCATTGAATTCCGATATCATCGCCAAAAATTTTCCCTTGAAGACCGAAGAGATCAAAAAGAAATTTAAAATCAAAAACGCTGGTGACTCGTTCACATTTTTTACGACAACCGTGAATGATCAACTTAGTGTCATACATACCCAACGGATTTTAGATTAGACATTTTCATTACAATTGTCGAATAACTTCTCCGTAATTTTAATGCATGGATAAAATAGCGTTATCAGCATTGGACTTGGCTCCGATCAAAAAAGGAGAGAATACAGCAAGCGCATTGGCTCGCACCGTAAAAATAGCCCAACATGTAGAAAAATTAGATTTTGAAAGAATATGGGTTGCCGAACATCATAATATGGAATATATTGCCAGTTCAGCAACCTCACTCCTCATACAACATATTGCATCAAATACCAGTTCTATTCGCGTGGGTTCTGGTGGGATTATGTTACCAAATCACGCTCCTTTAGTTATTGCAGAGCAATTTGGAACATTAGAAACCTTGTTCCCCGGGCGTATCGACCTTGGCTTAGGACGAGCACCGGGCACTGATCAATTGACCGCAATGGCTTTACGCAGAAACAACTTGAATACAGCCTTTCAGTTTCCACAAGAGGTAAAAGACTTACAGCGCTACTTCAGTGGAGACAACTACGACGCAAAAGTACGTGCATTTCCAGGAGAAGGATTGGACATCCCACTCTATATACTCGGGTCAAGTACCGATAGTGCCTATTTAGCTGCTAGCTTAGGTCTTCCCTATGCTTTTGCAACGCATTTTGCTCCGGCACAGTTTGCCTCAGCAAGCATGATCTATCATCGAAATTTTGTTCCTTCCAATGCATTGGAGAAACCATATTTCATTTCCTGTGTCAATGTTATCGCCGCCGATAGTACGGAAGAAGCCAATTTCTTAGCAACAAGCTTCTATAATCTATTCGCTGGTATTGTGACAAATACCAGAAGACCACTTTCAGAACCTACTCAAGAAGTTATCTACAAAGGCATTCCCGCGATAGAGCAAGCTGTGCAAAGTATGGCTTCCTGTGCATTTATTGGGGATGGCCCTAAAATCCTTCCGGAAATAGAAAAATTCGTTAACGATCACAAAGTGGACGAGATCATGACGACTTCCTATATCTTTGATGATGAAAAGTGTCTCCATTCATTATCATTGTTGAAAGAAATACTTGCTTAAGAATCCAAACTACTTTATATACGGTGAATTTTATATATTTAAGCAAAATTCACCGTATATGAATATTTTTTTTTCCTTCAGCCTGATATTGGGTTTGCTCTCCCTGCAGGCATGTTCAAACCAGACAACAAAACAACAGCAAGATCGACCTGATAAAAAAATAGTATCAGACAGTTTAGCGGTATCGACTGTGGATGACACAACATCTTCTATTTACCAAAAAGCAGACCCTGCTAAAGGTCAGATTTTCCTTGTTCGTAGTTACCGTATCTGGGAAAAGGAAGATCCAACGGTTATCTTAAATAAAGAATGGTATGATCTTTACGAAGAAAGTGGACAATATTACTTGGCAAAGGCGGATTATGTGATTAAAGATGGTTTTGACGAGTGTGCTCAGGTACCGTCTAAGAGTGTCGAATCACGCAGAAATTCATTGTTATTCTTGAAGTTAAGCGGACTTAAGCCTGGTCTTATTGAACATGTCAAAATAAATCAGGCCGAAATCTGGCCAAAAGAATCTGTACAGTATACTTTTAAAAACCAAAAAGTTAACCTCAAAGCAGTGGGTGATATTAGATCGACTGAAGTGCAAACCGACGAAAACGGTCACGAGAAAGTATTTCATGAGGTTGCCAATTATAAACTCAACTATTGCCCAACTAACGGAGATAAAGAAAAGACAATTTTTCAGGTAGATCAATATGACCATGTATTTATGAGGACATTATTTGTTGGAGATATTGACCGGGATGGCGCGCTGGATTTTATTTTTTCCAATCCAAGGAATTATGAGGAAGAGGCGCTATTACTGCTGCTTTCCAATCATGGCAATCCATTGATTTTTGATGCAGAAGAACAGTTTGATTGTTAATACAACGTGAAATGGAAAAAATAAACTATTACCTACATCGAATGCAATCCATTCATAGGGCAATGATTTCGGTCTGTATTTTTTTATTGATCTACTTCATCTCTCCCATTAAAACCATCCCCCTGCTCAATTTGATGTTGTGCTGGTTTGGTTTTTGTCTTTCCTACGTTTCTATATCTTGGTATACATTCTACATCACACCTATTTCTACCATTGCGCACAAAGCACAGCAAGAAGATGGTAGCCGTCTCTTTGTGTCCCTTTTGATCATTTTGGTAACCATTGGCTGTTTTATTTCCGTATTAATGATTATTATATCAAGTAAGGATAAACAGCTCAATGATGCCTATATTATTATTATTTGTATGCTGGCCATGTTGGCTTCATGGATATTGGTTCACACCATATACACCTTTCATTATGCGCGATTATACTACGAACATCACGCAAATGGAGCTGGACTGGAGTTTCCAGGAGATGACCATCCAGATTATTTAGATTTTGCTTATTTTTCATTTGTGATGGGCTGTACCTTTCAAGTATCTGATGTGGAAATATCGTCAAAAAAAATAAGAAGAGTAGCATTATTTCATGGCCTCCTCTCCTTTGCCTTAAATACGTTTGTCGTTGCATTGACCATTAACATCATTTCTGGCTTAATCAATTGAGATTTTGGGCAAAAAAGCTTATTTTAGCACAAAAAATTACACACATGAAGTTGTTTAAGTCTTTGATCTTGTCCGTTTTATTCGTTATCTTATTTATCGCGTGTAAAAAAAATGAAAATACTGGCGGGGCTGCGGACGCTTCGGGCAGCTTTATCGGTCGTGTTAAATACCAAGGGAATTCCATTGAAGTGGACCGGGATAATCGCCTGATACGCGTGCTGCGCGATGGTACCGATACCTATAAAATTGAGTTTTTCACAGGCATCCCAAATATCACAGGCGTTCGATTTGATAAAACCAATGATAGTACTTGGACCTCCACCGATACAACAGAATTAAAAATAGTAACTATTACCGGAAAATTATTAACGATTAACTACCAGTCCAATAGTCAGAGCTGGAATGTTACGGATGCAGTACGTAAATAATAATCAATCTAAATTGTCATATTAACTTCATTTTCTGTTTGAAAATTATCGCTTTCTCCCTATATTTAGCTAAGCTATAAAGGAAAAGAGAAATGAAAACAATAAATAAACTTGGTGCAATTGTATCTGTCTTTACTATCGCCCTTGCTTTGAGTGCATTTGGCTTCCAACAGGAAAAGCCGAAAGAAGAACCAAAACCGACCAATCTCAAAGTTCTTCCCAAAAATATCTCCCACGACGAATTGATTTCCACTATGAAGGAATTTAATGTCGCCTTGGGCGTAAAATGTGGTTTCTGTCATGCACCGTCGAAGGAAGACCCCAAAAAAATGGATTTTGCGAGTGATGATAACCACAAAAAAGAAATTGGACGAGCGATGATTAAGATGACCCAAAAGATAAACAAAAAGTATTTTAATCGTAGCTGGGATAGCTCACCCGCCAAAGCTATTTCCTGTAAAACCTGTCATGGTGGAAAAGAAGAACCAGAAATGGTCTTAGCAAAAAACTAATCAAACCACATATTCATGTAACACCATAATACACCGTATTGTGGTGTTTTTTATTTCTACTACATTTTAATTTTAATGGAAAAAGCCGAAAACCAAAAGAATGAGTCCATTAATTCTGGAAGTGAAATTGGAAATGAATACGTAACCTCTTAAGAGTGCCTTAATCTAACTATAAAAGCCCCCAGTAAATAAAAAAAGCTTCTCTATTGAGAAGCTTTAGTACCCGGAGCCGAAATACTATTGATCTTGATATATAGACAGTTACAGCGTTTGTCTACGAATTGTCTACAAATTTTTAGACAATTACCAATTTTCAGTTTCTGATTTTGTTTTTAAAGGAATTGATTCGATGTCTTCACTAAGGTGCGACAAAAATATCTTGCTCCGATCTAACACTCGATCAATAGCATCTGCGCCAGACTCCATTGCTTTCCTAGAATTACCTTTATATTTCAAAGCAGCGGTACGATTCTCATCGTTTGCTAATTTCAAAGATTCTGGAGTAAAAGAGACTAACGGTGTTTTTAGAATAAGATCTTTTACAAGATATCGAAACTTAGAGTCTTTAATTTGAAAATCAATTGTAAAGTTCAAAGTGTAATCAACAGGTATTGATCCATATTTTGTTTCAGAAACTTCATAAATACCATTATTCCCTTTTATTATAATTCTATCAAGTTCGTCAAGCTGGATTACATTTTTTGCACTTTTAAAATAATCGGCTACCCACACCTTAAGGGCCGATCTAATCTCACCCTGAGATTTGCCATCCCATTCTACAACTTTCCATTCTTGAGCAAATAACCGACAACCAATCAGCATAAAGGTTAATAATAATATTCTTTTCATAATAAAAAATTTAAGGTTTCGCCACTTTTTCAAGTAGTGTCATATATTTCTTAGTTAATATATCCTTTTCATCGAGAATTTCGAAGTACATCGATTTCCAATCTTTATCTACTGAATTGGTTTTAATTTCGAGTCTGCCCAAATCTTTCTTAAATGGCTCTCCCTCTCCTATCATAAACCAATTAGCATCAACTTCAGGAAAATTTTGAAGAATGCTTGTCAGCATATTTAACGATGGTGAAGGATACTTATTTGAAGACAGATCTGGATGGAATAAACGATTAACCAATTGTCTAGTTAATCCTATTCTATCAGCGAATGAGGACACATTTCCTTGTGTATAATGATTTATTAAAAAATTAATCCGCTCACTTATAGGGTGTTGCATTTGAAAAATAAAAATATGTAATATATTATTTGACAATTGTCATAATATATGATACATTTGTTGTGTAATAAAATTTATAATACATAGCGAGAACTAGAATTGGACCTCTCATTCTCGCTATTATTTACTCACTCTCTTTGTCATACATTTTTTGTACCACTTAAAAAGTATGACAAAGGTATAATAAAATTTATCAATGTCAAATAAAACAACACAATCCCAAATCAAATTAGAGCCAGAAGAAGTGCTCTTTCTGTACAAGAACTGTAATGCAGGTATCAAATCAGTAGTATTTGAACGTCTAAAAAAACTGGGCCACAATTACTCTAAAGTATTGATAACAAAGGAGGTTTCAACGCTTAAACGAGAATACAACCCTGTAGTCATTACAGAGATTCGCGCAGTCCTAAAGGAAAATTTGGATCTAGAATTCAACCCAAAAAATAATTAATTTTTTTTGCGATGTTGTCTCATATCTACTACGAAAAGGATCAGATCCTGGTCGTACAGTATCCAGCCCACTTAAGGATGCCATCGAAAAGATTGACAAATGTTCCCGCATTATCAGTCCAAACTGTTCTGCAGATCCAAACTCTGAAATACATGCAGGACAAATTGACAAAGTTTGTCAACCAAAGGGAGAAAGCTTTCGCGATTAGGAAATGCTATGGTCAAAAAGAGATGTTCGCCATACAGATCATCCGATCAATGCTGAAGGCTAATCACGAATGTCGATTGCCAAAGTTTGTGAAAGCGGTTACGGACAAGCAAAACACGTTTTTTTTCCTTCAGCCGTCAAAACAATCGACCTGTTACGAATACTTTATAGGAACTATTTATCCAATTATTCTCTGGTGTGCGGAAGCATCAAGCCAGTATTATCAAACGCCATTTCATAGGAAACCCGTGTCAAGGTAAGGCAGGCTAAAGCACCTCGTTCTTTTCGCCTCTATTCCTCCCATTTAGCCGGGAGGGTTCTGAACTATTGACTAAAAAAAATTAAAACAATGGAAAAACCAATCGTATATATCGCAGGCCCTGTAAGTGGTCAACCTGATCTGAATAAACAAGCATTTTATGCTGCACAAGAAGAACTCAACGCCATAGGCTTTGACGCACGCAATCCTCATGACTTCTGTATCGGCATTAAATCTTCGGATCCGTCCGATCCAAAGTTCTACAAAAAAGGATTTCAAGTATTAACGGAGTGCACCGATATCCTCTTGCTGGATGGCTGGGCTTATTCTAATGGCGCCCAAGTAGAACGGGACGCGGCAGTCCTTTTTAAGCTCGGAATTTTCGAGTCAATTGATGATCTGAAGTTGAAATATACAAACGAACTGTAGACATGGCCACACTACTTATCATCGCATCATTGGCGCTAAACATCGCTTTAATTACCATTATTAGGATAATCCGTAAAGGTCATCAGAGAAAACAAGGTTATTTAACCTGTAAGGATTATAAGAGAAATATCCAAGGTCGATTAATGGTTCCTTACAATGAGATCAGCAAGAAATCTCTTACCCTTATATCTCATGCTGAGTTGTCTAAAGGCATTGGCTTTATGCCTAAAATAATTACTGATCAGGTAGTAGGTTGTGTCGCCGAAGCTATTAAGGAAGAATTAGAATCAAAACCTCAATTTATTAATATACAAGTTGCTAGAGATAGCAATTTCAAAAGAGTTGTTATTGATTTTGATTTTGACCTGATCTTAAAAGGCTGCACAAGTATCCAGACGGATATCGATAAACCCCGAATCATTAACACTCACTATTAATAACCTCTCATTATGAATAATCTATCAACAATAATCGAGATGCAAGAACAGCAGATCGAAGCGCAACAGGCGCAGATATCATATATGAGCACGATCATTATGATCATGTTCATCGCGGGTTGCGGACTTATACTCGTAATCCTATGCCTAATACTATTCCGTAAGGATCAATTAAAAGAGGAAGAGTCATGAAAAAATCGATATATCATGATGAAGAATCGATTATGAAGGCCACAAACGGAGGTTTAGATATTATCCGTCATTATGTACCTGAAATTGATGAATGCGTCAAGCGAAAAAAAAAGTTTAGCGTCGGCAGTTTAACTCCCATATCAACCATCAAGAAAAGAGAAAACGGATTTTATCAGATTTCAGTATTCGACAATGAAAACTACTGGATGACGGCAATTAATCTAGTTCAATTCATAGAGAACGAGCCCTTTTACAATGCTATAGATATCATCATCACACGCCATAACATCAAATTATAATGAAGAACTACAAAATCACCAAAGACGATCTCTTCCAAAAAACCGAAGGAGGACTCGATATTATCCGGTATTATGTTCCGGAGATCGACGAATGCTTGCGGACTAAGAAGAAATTCAAATTGCACGAAGAAGAAACACCTTCCTCGTCGATCAAGAAAATGAGCGATGGCAATTATGTCGTTGCAGATTTTGGTGACGGTGGTAGATGGATGAACGGTATTGCTCTTGTCCAGGACAAAGAGAAGGTTGAGTACGGTGAAGCGATCAGAATTATAGCTGAGCGACATGGTATCGGTTCTTCAGAGGAAATCAAGTCGATGTATGAAGCTCAGGTCAGTACCAAGGATGCAGATCCTGATCAAGCTGATGGAACTTGGATATTTAATCCGATCGAGGAAATTTCCGAGAATCACCTCCGCATTATTTTTAGCGATAAAACGATTGCATATATCGAACATCAGTACCGGGATGTAACTGACAAAGGAGAGCGCAAAGAAAAGGTTTTGTCACACCTGAGAAAGATCATGCTTGAACAGCATTGGCACGGACTGGAAAGCTATACGATAATAAAAAAACGTAAGGCGATCACTTTTACAGCTTCTGAGTTCTATCCTATTTTCAGGATTGAGGAACAACCATCAGAGGGCAAAACTTTCTCGAAGTTGTATCAGCCAAAGTCGAAAGACAAAAGCAAAAGGTTCTTCTATCACGGTGATTTCGACGCACAATTTCTGCACGGATTAAAGCAGGTAAAAAGAGCTTATCAGGAATATATCGACGAGCACGGAGAAGATGAGGACGAGAACAAGGAAAAAGGAAAAGTCGTCAAACTGCCCGAGATATTTTTCTGTACCGGTGGTTCTGATGCATTGAACTTGAAAGCTCTTGGTTATCACGTCGTGTATCCGTCATCGGAGCATTTTAAACTTTCAAAAGATCAACTCTTCAATCTATTCCTGATGGCTGACTCGGTGATGACCTGCCCAGATCTTGATGCTACAGGGCAAATGCAGAATCATAGACTTTGCCTCACTCCTACTTCCGACCTATTCCTGGATATCCGTACAGTTGAACTTCCGGAATACCTGAAGAAACACCGTGATCAATATGGCCGACCGTGCAAAGATGTTCGCGATTACCTAAAATACTATCGCGCAACTGACTTCCGTAACCTAGTTAAGATCGCACGTATGTACCGCTTCTGGGATTATCATCTGGCACTTGACAGAAATGGCAAGGAGAAAATCCGATATGGCCGTAAGCTTTATGAATACAAAATATCGATGGAACGGGTGCTGAACTTCCTGATTAAAGTTGGATTTGGAAGGCTTAAGAACCAAATGGAGGCTATGGAATTCGTACAGGTCGAGGGCAACCAGGTGCGCAAGGTTAACATAATAGACATCAAAAGCTACCTGCTTAATTTTTTGCGATCGCGTTTCATGCCTGAGGATCTGATCAACATCATCCACCGTCCACAGATCATATCGTCATCGTCTTTTGATTCGTTGCCATTGCTGGAGCCAGACTTCAAGGACTACGATCACCTATCGCAATATATGTTCTTCCAAAATATCAGTTGGAAGATCAGCGCAAATGGTATCGAGGAATTTGCCAACGACAAGGTCGACAAGATGGTATGGGAACACCGGATACTTCCACGTAAAGTCAAGTTGCTGCCTCCTATGTTCAACATCAGCCTTACAGAAGAGGGAAAATATGACTTGCAGGTATTCGACGATAGGGATATGTTTTTCCGCTTCCTGATGCAAGGATCACGTGTGCACTGGCGCAAAGAGCTGGAGACAAATCTTGAAGGTTTGAGTGAGAAAGAAAAGGAAAAATACAGGCAGCAAAATAAGTTCACCGTTTTTGGCCCAAACCTTACTCCTGAAGAGCGTCAGGATCAGGTTCACCACTTGTGCAATAAGATGTACCTATTCGGCTATATGATGCACCGCTTTAAGAACGATTCGCGAGCTTGGGTTCCATATCCAATGGATGACACGCCGAACCATGAAAACGATGACTCAAATGGTAGATCTGGGAAATCATTATTTGTAAAAGCACTTGGTACAGTAAAAAACCTATTGATATTGGACGGTAAAGACGAAAATCTATTTAAGGATAATCACGTGTTCGAGGAAGTGACAATCGATACAGATATGATTTTAGTCGATGATGCAACGAAAGATTTTCCAATTAAACGTACGTTCTCGCTGACTACCGGTGACCTTAAAATGAACCCTAAAGGAACCAAGCGTGTAACCATACCTTTTGATCTTGCGCCAAAACTAAGTATTACGACAAATTTTGCGCTCGATGATGACAGCGCATCAGCGAAGGCACGGGTATTTTTTGCGGGCTTTTCCAACTACTATCATTTTGATGCTGAAAAAAAGACCTTCAACGAAACCCGCCAGCCTATAGATGATTTTGGCAAGCAGATGTTCAAGGATGATTACACCGAAGAAGAATGGAACCTGTCAATGAACTTTATGGCCCAATGCTGCCAACTATATCTGTCATGGCCACACGAACCTATAAAAGCCCCAATGGCGAATATCATTGACAGGACGATGGTCAACCTACTTGGATTAAATTTCCTTGGTTGGGCTGAAGTATTCTTTGCGGAAGAGTCAGGACGTATGGATTGTTTTATGCCACTTCAATATGCGCTTGAAGATTACATCTCAGAGTCCGGAGTGAAAACTTTGAAGGCACATGGTTTTGGTCAAAAGATGAAACAGTTTGCCCAGTTGAAGGGATACGAGTTTAATCCTAAATCAGAGCAAAATAAGGATGGCCGCTTAACCAAAAATTTCAATGAGTTCAGGTATGATTCCCGAGAAAGACGATGGATCAATACAGGAAGAAAGAAAACTCAGACTATGATCTACCTGAGATCAGATATGTCAACAATCAATAACAGGATATATGATCCGTCCGCTGAAGGGGTTGAAGCTCCACAGCCTGACGATAAGAAATCATTACCATTTTAACACCCCGAAAAAATGAAAAGTACAAACGAAAGAAATGCGCTGCAACAATTTGCAGAAAAGATACAAGGTTCATTTGAGCCACGGAATTACGAAGGAGGACTGGAGTTCCGGGCTATTGGAGGACTTGATCCATTACGACAGGAAGCTGAAAAACTGATCAGGGAAAATAACTGGCCACTTCAAATATTCAAAGTCGATATCCGGGTCAGATCAATTTCCGTCAGACAACTCGATGAGCCATGACTCTGAGCAAAAAATCGATCCGGTGGCCGCTTGGTTGCCGGTTCATCGACTACAAAAACAGAAAGTTCACGATTCGCAAAATAGTCTTCGGAAATGCTATTGAGGGAAAGTGTAATGAGATACACATCGATGAGGGGCTGATCCTATTTACCTCAGGATATGAACCTCAGACTGAAGTAGGGTTTGTCCAGGATGGATCCGAGGAAATGAAGACGATATCGGTCGATGAACTTGAAGAACTGTACCGAACAAGGAATATTGATTACCTGCCTTATGGCACTTAAAAATTTTAACATGAACAATTTAGAAAACAACTTCCCTGAAAGACTGAGAGACGGACGCTTTACCGATATCATGATTGATCTGGAAACATTGGACACCAAAGATTCCACAGCCATCCTTACGATTGCCGCACAGGCTTTCAATATTGAGACCGGCGAAGTATGTCCAATCAACTACTATGCCCGGCTGAATTACGAAAGGCAGATCCAGGAAGGCCGGACGATATCTGTTGACACAGCACTTTGGTGGGGACATCAATCTGAAGAAGCAATAGACGAAGCGTTTGGGGGGCACATGACATTGTGGGAAGCCTTGGTAAACCTTCGGAAGTATTTCGACAAACACTGCTACACAGATCGGCAAGTCTGGGCTAAGGCTCCAATATTTGATCTCGCAACGCTCAAGCATGCTTATGCAAAAAATGACCAGGAAGTATACTGGGACTACTCCAACGAACGAGATGTCCGGACATACCTATGGGCCGTGGAGAATTTTACTCAGCATCTCAATTGGGAAGCAACGCATGTATCGAGGGAAGATGTGTCCAATCAGATTAACGCTGTCTGTCAGGTATATCAAATCATCAATTCGAAATAACCATGACATGGCTAACTGATAGAGAGAAAAAGAAAGTTTACCAGGATTGGCTGGCGGAAGGACTTACTCTTTATCAGTTGGGCCAACGGTATAATATTTCGCAGGCAACAGCTAGTAATATCATTTCAAAATTTCTAAACCATAAAGATGAACAAGAAAATAAACAGGAATCTTCCACCATATCAATTAAATGGCAAGGGAAACCCGATAGATCTGGATGATCCAGAAGATTGCGAGCTGGTGATCAAGCGGAATAAGTTCCTCCAGGAATCTATTGACAGCGGAGTTCAATTGTATGATGTAGAAGTCAAGGCATCGATAAATATTGAATTTCCCTGCTTCAAATGCGGATCTCCTATCGAGATATCAAACAGGCCCTATCTGGACAATGGATACTACGTCATTGAACTCGAGGAGCTCTTTGTCAAAGTAAAGTGCAGCTGCTGCGGATCAAAATTCCGCATCGACGACGACAACAATATTTTTCTCATTCAACAAAAATCAACAAACAAAAAATGAAAGCAACAATTCAATTCAACGGAAAGTCAGCTGTTATCGAACTAACATCTGATCAATTGGCACAAGCTAAAAAGCAAACGTCTCATTTCACCAACATCAAAACATTGCAAGATGCACTGGATTACGTTGGAGAAACTATCGATCATTTCAATCACCGTACCCAGTTCGATGACGATGGGCAAAAGGCAGGGAAAGAACTTGAGGTTATCGTATTGGCTGTTCGTCAAGGCAATACTTTAGGCCGTAATCTGGGCGACAAATGGTACTTCCCTTATTTCAATTCGAAACGTTCGGCCTCCGGGTTCTCGTTTGGCGACTACCTCTGCGATTACTCGTATTCGGGCGTCGGCTCCCGCCTCTGTGTTGAGAGTGCTGAGAAAGCAGAATATCTGGGTAAACAGTTTACTGATATCTATGACAGATATATTAACGCAGATGATCTGGCCATTGAAAATCAAATACCGTCGAGCATTGAACCGAAAATATTCAACTCTTGTAAAGACATCAAAACGATTGAAGATGCTTGCGCTGCTTTAGGCATTGAGCCTATTAGTTTCCTTGATGGAATAAAGAATCTTACTCCAGACACAAATGCTTATGAGCAATTGAAAGTTGTCGTGCGGGCTCTTAATGGCGGTGAGCACATGGATTATAAGGATGAAGATGAAAACAAATACTTCCCTTATTTCAATGCGGTCGGGTCGGCCTCCGGGTTCTCGTTTAACGTCTACTGCTTCTTCGTTCGCTCGAGTTCGTTCGTCGGCTCCCGCCTCGCTTACAAATCAAGGGAGATAGCAGAATATGCCGGTAAACAGTTTATCGGCCTGTACGATCAACACATCAATGGTTAAATCTTAAAATATAAAAATAGCATGAAACATTTAGCAACATTCGAGGCAGCAGCCAAAACAATCGGACTGGATCCGGCACAACTTCCAATCGTATCACACTTACCTGAGCAAATGCAAAAGGCTCCTGTAGCACTTTTCAAATTATCAGTGATTAGCGCAGCAGCATGGCAAAAAGAAGGTGTTCAAATCAACTGGAACGACTGGTCACAAAAGAAATATTTCGCATGGTGGGACATGCGCTCAAAGGATGAATCAGTCGGTTCGGCCTCCGGGTTCTCGTTTAACGACTACGGCTACGATCGCTCGTATTCGGACGTCGGCTCCCGCCTCGTATTTCCAACAAGAAAAGCCCTGGAATACGTAGCTGAAACGCACTATGATCTCTACAGAGATATTTACGTGATCGACTAAAAAACAAGGTGGCCCATCTTTGCTGCTGAGTCGGTTCGGCCTCCAGGTTCTCGTTTAACGACTACAACTACGATAACTCGAATTCGAACGTCAGCTCCCGAAACTGTAAGGAAAGATATTGAGATGGGCACCCTGCCATCATGGCAAAAAATAAAGGTTTAAACGGTCATTGGTAACCGATATCGGTGAAGATGACCAACTAAAACAGAGGCATGAAAAGAATAAATAATTTATACGAGCAGATTTATAGCATTTTTAACCTGGAATTGGCAGACCAATTGGCCGGCAAAGGTAAAACGAAAACTTACGGTGTAATTACGCATCGGGCAGATCAGCAAATGAACCTCCTGAAGCTTCAACGAATGCTGATGGACAAAACATATCGTACATCAAAGTACCAGGTGTTTAAAGTCTATGAGCCAAAGGAAAGAGAGGTGTATAGACTCCCCTATTTTCCGGATAGAATTGCCCATCATGCT
The DNA here is from genome assembly GCF_039511225.1 of Sphingobacterium multivorum. Classification (NCBI taxonomy): domain Bacteria; kingdom Pseudomonadati; phylum Bacteroidota; class Sphingobacteriia; order Sphingobacteriales; family Sphingobacteriaceae; genus Sphingobacterium; species Sphingobacterium multivorum. The sequence goes on along the minus strand of NZ_CP154261.1, from coordinate 2,926,904 downwards.
ATCATGAATGTATTGGAGCCAATATTCGTTCGGTCATTCACGACAGACTCATATAGCTGCATCAAAGGCATGGGGCTACACAAAGCTTCTAGAAGGTTGAAAAAGGCATTAAAAGATACTTCTTACAGCAAATACTGCCTGAAACTTGATGTCACTAAGTTTTATCCAAGCGTTGATCACGATATCCTTAAGTCGCTGCTTAGGCGAAAATTTAAAGACGAGGATCTTTTGTGGCTGCTGGATGAGATCATAGACAGCGCTGAAGGTTTGCCCATAGGAAACTATTTGAGCCAGTATCTGGCGAATTTTTATCTGACTGGACTAGATCACTGGCTGAAGGAAGTCAAAGGCGTACGCCATTACTTTAGATACGCTGACGACATTGTGATATTGGCCCCAGATAAACCGACTCTGCATCAATTGCGCGCGGATATCGCCGAGTATCTGGAGACCAATTTGAAGCTGCACGTCAAAGGCAACTATCAAGTTTTCCCGGTCAGTTCACGCGGGATCGATTTTCTAGGTTATGTTCATTTTCCAGAATACATCCTGATCCGAAAAAATATAAAGAAGAATTTCGTTAAAGCAGTCAAATCGGGTAAACCCCGATCAAGCATCGCAAGTTACCTGGGCTGGACAAAGCATGCCAATTGCCGGAATCTAGAACGAAAAATTTTAAATGAAAAAATTCAGCGACTTCAATATAACCGTGAATGTGGAAAGCTTCATCGGGGAGAAAATAAAAGTTACCAAGATTTTAAACAGGCCAATAATCGTACATGCGTTCAAACTTGATCCGTCAATTTACTATGAAGGCGAGCGTATCGCAGTACAGATCGAAGTGGACGGCCAAAAAAGGGTTATATTCTCCGGATCAAAGAGACTAAAAGAACAGATACTACAAGTTCCAAAGAGCGGATTCCCTTTTCACACAACGATAATTGAAGAAAATGACATGCACTTATTTAGTTAAAATCAAAAAAAAATGAACCAAATAGAAATTGAAAATAAGATCCAGGAACTACGGATCAGAAAAAGTAGCCTTGAATCGAACATAACCGACATCGATAAAAAAATACAACACCTTCGGCAATTGGAGCGAGAACTAGAGGATCCACACGCCCTAATCCCAAAGCAGTATAATACTATTGACGAATGGTTGGACGGTCATCCATTTCCCAATGCAGTAAATGCGATGAGGTGTAAAAATAAAGCTGAAGCTTATAGGGTACAGTTAACTTGCAACACTTATCAGGAGAGCTACCATATTGTGAAACTATAATGGGAAATTGGAGAACTATTGTTGCTCATAATACGGAATCCCTTATAAAAAAGACTATTTAAACCTGTAACTAGCAACACTTAAAAAAGAATAAAATGACAAGAAAAGAATTAGAATCAGCTTGCCGGTTCATGATGGCATTTGAATCGGACTTGAGCATCGAAGATATTAACAGAACATTTGGCGTTCAACTGGAAGAGTCTTCTAGCCATGAGCAGGCGTTATCCGCTTATCTAGAAAACGCTTCCATAAAATTAGATGAATACCCAAATAATAAGCTTAAAATTGCAAAAGAAACTATTACAGATATGAAACAGTATAAACACTTTGGTAAAAATTCGGCTGTAATAATTGTAATAGCCAAAGATCTTGATACGGCAAAGGTTATAATCAAAGATAAGCTAGAATATGAAGTCGAAAATTTCTATGGAGATACAGAGGATCATTTCAATTTTGAAGCATATCCCATATACGAATCCCCAATCGTCGAAGGTTTAGTCTTCCATCAACGAGATAATTCTTGGGATTAATGATATTGGATCAATAGAAAGAGAGGTTGAAAATGATAATATCAGAAATTCATGAAGAGGCAAGCCTGGATTAAATCCAGGCTTTTCTTTTTTACGTATTTCCAACATATGTAAAAACTAATATTATTAGCAATTTTACTTCATGGAAATATTGAATATAGAATACAGATCAAAAACCTTAGAAATATATTACGAGATTGACTGTCCGGAAGTCAAAACTATTAGTCTAGACTATTTTGTTTACGGAAAGTCTGGCCAAAAATATACATTCCGCCAATACTATGGGCGTTGGGAGCATATAGGCAGTAATCTCCCCAGATCATTGGCCGATGCCATTATTGACGCCCTGATATACAAGCATGAAAAAAACTTACTGGCACTTTGTTACTATAATGGGACACGCCAAATAATATCCATACATAATTTGGAGCATACAGGTCAAGATTACGCATACAGTTTGATGGTCAATAATATTGATTTAGGCGAAATGAAATGGTCTAGATCATACGGATGGGAACATGATCTGCGCGTAAAGTTGACAGCTCAATGGTTTGGAATTACAGAAATCGATATCATTACAGACATGATCGAAAGAGGCGAAATACCGTGGGTTAAGAGGATTCCCAAAACAATTATCGCTAAAAACAGTTAAAATTTTTCTGACCTTGCGGCTAATACTAATATTTTTAGTATAATTACGGTAACTAAAGAATTATGCTATGGAAGAAACTAACATTTTAAAAGATGAGCTGAACTATTTGCCGAAGGAATCGATAATTCAATTGCTTAATCATTCCCACGATAAACATATGGCCATACGTGATAAGGTCGAGGAAATATTCCTTTCCATGACTCATGGGCGCATCGAGAGATCCACCCTTTCGACTGCCGAGATGCTGACCATCATTAGCACACTTCTCGGGCGCCTTTAACCTCCACTCTCCGCCTTTCATTGGTTGAATTTCCAGCGCTCGCGTAGCAGCGCAAAATAGCAGCTGGCCCCAAAGGCCGGCTGCACCTTTTTATATCCCGCTGCCGTCCCGGCCTTTTCCCTTTAACCCTTTAATTCTTTTAACCTTAAAATTTTTGTAATTCTGTAAACAAATAAAAAACAATAAGATAAAGGAATGATTTACAGAATATTAAGTGATTACAAAAAAATGTAACATAAAATAAGAAGATTACAAAAAAATGTAATAGTTACAACCCTATTTTAAAGATTACAAAATCAAAAAAAAATTGTAACCTAAAAATCAGACAAATATTACAACATAAACAACTGAATATCAATGTGAAATTACAGGTTTACAGAATTACAGAAAAATTGCTTATTTTTTAGGTACACGTTGCAAACAGTGTCGAAGCAAATTGGTTTTTTTAGTTCCAAAATTTATTACACGAATTTCCGATTTGAGAGGAAAAACATGTGTGCCATGATCTTAAAAAAACGGAATAATCTGTTTAAATAAAACAGGTTAATTACACTAAATATCAACACATTAAATTCCGATTAAAGCGGAGAAATAAGTATCTTTGATTGTACCAATTTCGAAGTATTTATGAATGTTTTTTGCCATATAAAAAAAGATATCCTGCGTGACTATCTGCACTACCTTTTTGCCTATGAAAATGATGCGTTCAGCATCTTTCGAGATACCAAGGTCGGGAAGTTTATATGCTCAATGGTGAAGTATTCAGACTTCCCTGTTGAGCAAAAATTTGATCCCGATAAATCCGTCAGTTTTAAGCTGCCAAAAACATCGGCCATGCCCGGGTTATTCCAACGGTTCTGCTATATCTCTATAGACGATCAGCAAAAGATCGAAGATTACATCACAGCTACGTTTGAAAACGATTGGATCCAGTTTTATTACAACGGAATGGCCTTAAAGATGAAGCAAAAGGATGTAATCCAAACTTACATTCTATCCAGAAAGCTGACCTCAAAAATCGGAGATCCCGAGCAACTGAAAAAAAGACAATACCGATCAGAGGAAAAGCAGATCAAGCAGCTTTATGAAAGACTGGCCAAACGTGTCCGCATCCAAAATGCAGCTATCAAAAAAGTAATTAACGAATATCAAGATGCCCTATGAAATTGATCGAATCGATTCAGTACGCTCCAGCAGATCAGATCGTACGCTGGATACCCGCTGGCCACAGCATTACAGTACAGCCGTTGAACGGATGGACAGAGCTGCCTATGCATGTAGCTTCCGGAGAATATACACACTCCAGTAAGCTAGATAAATCTGGAAGATTGCATACCATAACGATCAGTGCCAGATTAAAAGACAATGTCGAAGCTCCTGAGCTTGTCATTGTCAAGGTTAATTTTTGCGATGGAACCAATGTAATTGTCGGATCTCCCGATGTTCCAGTTGATATCAGCGACAATAACACACTATTTATTAACACAATAAGTATATCGCACAATTCCATAACCCCACCGCTGAATGAAAAAAAGACAGTATAAAAAGGGCTATTCAAGAAATATGGTGGCCTATTACCATCTATCGAACTTTGTGTTAATTAGTGAACGGTATGGGCTTTACGGTCATAGGGTGCTTTATAAACATAAACACACAGGCGAAATAATACCAAATCATATAATTCAATCTCTCAAACAAATAGAGCAGCAAAAATTCTGGAATTTTATCAAAAAAATCTTCCCTACGGAGTAAAAAATGCCCCTCAAAACGTCCTTTCCTAGCCTAGCCTGCTTCAACACCTTTGCATCAAATCATAAGAATTATGCAAAGGAAACTAGCGGGCAATTGGCAATTCCATTTATTATCCACCATCCTCAAAGGTCATTTCATGATATCGCCGAAAGAGGCACAAGGTTTCTTGTCCCAGGCTAAAGGTATCATTGCCAGCAATGGTGTTTTCTCCAATCAGATCCAGGAGCTCAAACAAATAGACATCCGTGCTTTCTCCGCCGGATCAGATGAAGAAGTAAGTGCGGAAGTTGATACCGAGCAAAAGCGTGTTGTAGTGCTTCCTATAAAAGGTGTAATGCTGAAATATGGAACCATGTGTACATACGGCATGGATGAGATCGCTCATTACATCAGACATTTTGCAGCCAAAGAAAATGTATCTGGTATCGTCTTGGATATCGATACTGGAGGAGGTGCCTGTAACGCTGTGCCCCCGTTATTAGATGCGATAAAGTATACGCAATCGCTCGGCAAGCCTATTGTATCTTCTATTGATTCAGCCTACTCTGCCGGATATTGGACAGCTGCTGCAACTGATCGTATTTTCCTCGACAATGACACAGTATCTGGTACAGGATCTATCGGTGTAATGATATCTTATCTGGATCCAATTCCATATTACGAAAAAGAGGGCGCAAAATACCATGAGGTATACGCAGATCAGTCTGCAGACAAGAACAAACCATTCCAGGAATTTTTAAAGGGAGAATATGATCTTATCCGCAAGGAGATGCTCAATCCCCTGGCTGATAAATTCCATGCAGCAGTAAAAGCTGGCCGGCCTAACCTTAAGTATGAAACACAGGGTGTGCTTACCGGCGCAACCTTCGATTCCGAGAAATCTATTGACCTGGGGCTGGCTGATCAGCTAGGTGGTCTCAAAGCAGCGATTGATTACGTCAATGTCCAATACTGGACCAATCACAAATAATTTTTTCATCCTAAATCACTTAACTATGAATTTTAAAAAAATCAAAGCTATTTTCTTAAAGGCGATTGGGGTAACAACTTTGGCAGATAACAAATTATCTGATGAACAAGAAGCTACCTTAAAAACAGTATTCGGAGAAAGTGCGCTTGCAGCTTTCAAAGAGGGCTTGTCTGCCGAAGATCCGGAGACCAAATCACAATCTATCCATGCTGCCATGAAAGAGTTTTTTACTGCTGAAGCTAATCAGGCTACTGCTGACATTTCGGCCCAGTTACAGGCTCTTAAAGCTGAAAACGATCGTCTTAAATCAGAAAACAATAACAATCGACAAACTATCGCGACATTATTGGATACTCCGGAAGATCTACCGAATGCTGAAAACTTGGATGATTTAGGTCAACAAGCATCTAAACCATTGAAGGTAAACACAACAGCGTCACATTATTCACGTGCTATCGCATATACGCGTACAGGTGTGGCTCCAACCGGTAAAGGTTCTATTGAGGTGGCGGATTTACGCAGAGAGTTCGGCACCTACCTTTCGCAGGGTGTAAACAACCTTGATATCATTAAACAGATCTTCAACGGTTTTACCTCTCAAAAGTATTTCAAATCCGTTCCTGCTACTACTGAATACCGTGCTGTACAATCGATGATCAATTCAGTAGTTCAACAGTTCAAACCGAAATGGACGCCAAAAGGCAATGCTAAATTCACGCCTTTAAGAATTCCAAATTTCCGTCACAAGATCAACGTTCCAATCTACCCGTCAGATGTGGTAGATAGCTACATGTTCCATCTGTATGATGAATCGTTGACACCTAGTCAGATGCCAATTTCTAAATACATCATCAATCAGTTGATTTTGCCCAGAATCTTGGATGATATCGAACTTCGAATGATCTTCAAAGGTAAATATGTAGAATCAACAGATGACGAGGCAACCCCTGCCGAAGATTCAATGGATGGGATCGAAACTCTCCTGATCAAGGAGAAAGCCAAAGCTGGTACACGTATTAATTTCTTTGCAAAAACAATAAACTGGGTAACAGCTACCGATGCTGAGGTGGTAAAATTTGTAGAAGAATTCGCGGACTTCGTTGATGATAAGCTTAAGATCAGAATGATCATGGCTTCAAAATTTGTTAAAAAGCGTTATCAACGAGCGTATGAAAAAGTTTACGGCGGAGGCACAAAGCAAGTTGGTGGAATGAATCCAAATGCGGAAGTCGATTACGTAGAAATGGAAATTGTTCACCTTGACGGTATGGGAAATTCTCCAATCCTGATCGCTACAGTTCCGGACAATATGGTGAAGCTCCGCCACATTAATGAAGCTCCAAACATTATCAACAAAGTAGTTGAAGGTCACTACAACCTTGATATTGTTGGGGAATTCTGGTTATCGGCAGGATTTGCAATTGCAGAAGCTGTGTTTGCATACGTACCTGATGGATATGATCCACAAGCAGGATTAAAACCAGATGCAGAGTTTCCTGACGGTACCTTACCGGTAACTGGTTCTGAGGGATCAGGATCCGCTGGCGGTGGCGTATAACAATCAACCAAAATCACAATAGGGGCTTCGGCCCCTTTTACCCATTCACAATCAACTAACGAAAATATTATGGCAATTAAAGTTTCACTGCGAAAAAAATCAGCAGCTCCAAAAGCCAAAGAAGGTGTTATCCAGCTTGTTCATTATGATGACATCGCCACATTTCCTGCTCGTACAGAAGATGATATCGTGGTCACCGGAAATATTACCTTGAAGCCAAACGCAAAAGCCATTGCGATTGAAGTAACAGCTCAGTCCATCGATATCGCTAATGATCCTGACGGGGATCCAGATGCTGAGGGTGTAGTTCAAAAATTGGTTTTTGAACATCCTGGTGTTCAGGTAGACTCGGAATTATTTTTCCAAAAATACCTCGGCAAACCTTTTATCGCACTTTCGAACGACTGCTCCGGAGAAGGTACCCGAGTTATCGGCTGGAAGTGTAATCCTATTTACTTGTCTCCTGCCGGTCAGGATAATAATGATGCTGCTAAGACTACGGTTACAATGGCACAACAGGTACGATCAAGGCTTCGTGCTGGATTCTATAGAGGTACGGCTATTCCAAACGAAGATTGGAATGATGTCTCAGGATCTACCGGATCTGGCGGTGCTGGAGTATAAAACAAATTAGTAAACCAAGTGCCGGTAACCTACCGGCACTCAATATAATAAGCCAATGAACTTATCAGAAAAAGAAAGCAAAATTTTAGCCCTGGTCATCGCGGGGGTATCCGTTGCCAGCGCCATTGCTGAGCAATCAGAACTATCTGTAGGATCAGTAAATGCGGTATTAAATTCACTGATCAATAAAGAACTTATCCTACGTAACGAAGATAAATCGGTATCGCTTACAGCAAAAGGTATCGAATATAAAGCTAGTATCAATGAAAGCAATCAAGCTTCCAAAGAGCCTAAAGTAGAAGAAAACAGCTCGGTTGATGCTATCCAAACCGAGCGGCAGCAACCTATCGCAGTCGTAATTCCCTATCTTAAATCAGAAGCAGCTGGAGAAGAGCTCCGTTACACACTGCGCTCCTGGGCAGATCACTTCCTTGCTGATCATCGCATCATTATTGTCGGTGATAAAGAAGATTGGTTTTCTCCGGATATCACCCACATCCCATTGGATCCAGTGTTGATTTTGGAAGACTGCAACTGTGCAGCCCCGGCTGAAATCAGAAACCCACAAGCTGATGTAACAAATAAGATCCTGACGCTTATCGCCTCGGGAGAAGTAACTGGAGATTTCATTTTGACAAATGATGACATCTATCTGGCTGGCCCTACAGCGTTGATCGATATCCAGGTGCTCAAAGCATTTGGAGACCTCGAAGATCACGCCAAAGGGACATCGCTGTTTTGTCAAAACTCCCTCCGTACCAAACAGGCATTGGCAAAAGAAGGGTTATCCACATATCATTACGGCACACATACGCCAATGTTTGTGAACGCAGAGATCCTTGCGGAAGTGATTGAGAAATTCAATGCCACTGAAAAAGGGTATCTGCTTACATCGTTGTATTTCAATTACCGGTTCCCTGACGCGCGGCCAATCCAGATTACCGGGAACATTCAAGATGGTTTACTCGCATCGGTATACCGTGATAATGTTGAACCCCTAATGATGTTTGATCTATTCTACAAGCGGAAATTTATCAACTGCAATACCAGAGGTTGGCTCTCAGTCAAAAATGTTATTGCAAAAGTATTCCCCCAACCTTCGAAATATGAGCAATAAAAAGATATTGGTTACCGGCATTCTAGCGCTTGCCCTAACCTGCGGAATTAAAACAGACGGCGATTATCTTGAATTCAATAAGAATACGCCAGACGTTCAGATCACCACAAACTTTCGTTTGCATGAGTTCCTGACAAAAAATCAAAAGAACTCATTTACCCGGATCAACGCTAACATCATTGCGGAGGTTCAGGATCTGCGGGATATATTCGGTTCTGCCATCGGTATTTCCAGCAGCTACCGATCTGCTGAATATAATCGGTCTGTCAACGGAGCGACTTCAAGTCAGCACATTTTAGGCAATGCCCTGGACACTTATCCGATAAATGGCAATATCGCTGCTTGGAAGAAAGTCGTCAAAGACAATAAGAAGTCCGGCGGTACCGGTTATTACAGAACATTTGTTCACATCGACACAGGTCGTACTAGATTCTGGAACGGATAATGCTTTCATCTTTAGTTTATAATTGGTTATTAGGCGGAGCTGACCCAACGGTCGGCCTTCGCTTATTTATGGACTACACGGATCCGAATAAGTCCATCGCTAACATTGTATCAAAGAATCCTGAAAAGCACGTACAGCTCCTAAAAACAGCTTTATTTAAAAAAGCAGATATACCGCTTGACTTTCAGGTAAACAAGTCTCATATTGAATCCAAAGCGGCTGTCATAAAAAAGAGTCAGGAGTCCAATAGAAAGGAACAATATAAACTGCGCACACAATGGCCATTCCTGGCTGATCCGGATTGCCCACTTGAATTAAAGCTGCTTATTTCAGATAAGATCACCATCTATTCCAATTGTGTAAAAGCATACGAATCATTATCGGACGTTCAAGAAAATCAGCTATGTGACCAATTGCGGATCCTGGTCACAAACTTTGTAGACAATCATAAAATATACAGGGAGCTGCAACATTACAAGACAACCAAAACAACATTGGGCGATCATCCGATATTCGCCCAGATCAAGCGAATAAAGGATCTTCGGAATTTAAACACAATGGATCTCTTCAAAAAGAAGAAAAATATTGAAAATAACCTTTGGCGAAACAAATCCAAACTAAAAAAAGAAAACCGACCAGATCTAGTCAGGCAACGGAACGAAAAAATAAAAGAGCTCCAGATGCAATTGGCAGAAGTGAACAGATTATTAGAATAAAAACAGTATAATTGATAAAAATTATTTTAAATGGAAAATGGAAAATTATTACTATTCGCAAACGGAGAATCTTATTATTTATCTCATTCTTTAGATTTAAAATTTGAATATTTAAGGAAGGTGTATAGGAAACTCAATGATGATAGTGAACTCTACGACTTTTTTAATTTTATGACTTTAGCTTCATCCATACTAGAGCTAAGTCTAAATTATATAACATTATATAAATGTGTGGAAATTTATGGGGTTGATAAGTATAAGTCAATGGTTGACATATATTCTAAACTATCATTCGCAGATAAAATAAAACTATTTCCTTCGATTTATTCTTTCGGAAAGTATCATACAAATTTAGAAAGCAGGTCAATAAAAGAAATTCTTCAATTTATAACAAAAAGAAATAAGTTAATGCACCCAAAACCTGAATTTTTAGAAGTAAAAAATAATATACCACAAGATCGTGCAGCTGACTTTGAAAATTTAATTAAAGTACTTAATGAAAAAGTTATAGATACTTTACATTTCCAATTCGAAATACCAGAATCGAGTTTTCTAAAGTTGGATTATCTAAGTTGTAAAAAGTTGGCTGAAGCTCTAGGTGACTATAAAAATAATTATTTCTACATTCTTATATCCAAAGAAATTAGCCAGACCGACATGATCGTATAAAAAATATTTCCGTCCTTTCCCTGCCGCTATGTTAGTGGCATTTTTGTTTTATGGAGGAAAACAGACCCATAAAACACGCTAATCTCAACCTATCGGATGAAGAGTGGGACAAGTTGGAAACCCTCTCCGCTCTGGGGTATTCCAATGATAAGATCGCCTTATATTTCGGTATCAACAAAACCGTCTTCAGACAGATAGCTGAAGACGGCAACACCTTTCTAGCAGAACGCCTGGAAGCCGGTAAGCTCAAACAGGATATGGACGAAAGGCTTGCCTTGTACAATGTTGCTTTATCTGGAGACGTACCAGCGCAAAAGCAGATCCATGAGATCAAGCGCAGCCGTGCATTCAAAATCTCCAAGATGGATATCTTCGGAACCTTTGAACATCGCCATATCCTTGAAAAATTAAACGATTATATCCAGGCAGGCAAAGCTATCGCTGATATCAGCGTCGAAGAGCAGCTCTATATCGATGCGTTGATCTTTATCCGTGACATGGACAGCATTTACGGCCGTCGGGCTACTGTCGATTTCTTTGTCAAAAACTTTGGATTGAAGCATCAGCGTGCCTCCCAGATGTATGATGAAGCTGTAAACCTATTCTATGGTGATCGTAACATCAACAAAAAAGCCCTACGCCACAAGTTTGCCGAACGCTTGGAGATGGCAGCAAACGTTGTGGCTCAAAATGCAGAATCCTCACGGGATTATGAGGTGTACGGAAACCTGACCAAACAGGCTGCAACACTTCTGGAACTGGACAAGCCAGATGTCAACAAACTTCCGAAAGAAATCTATCAGCCTTCTGTAAAACTATTCACGCTCAGTACCGAATTGGCTGGACTTCCACTGATCAATAGAAATGAACTAGCCGCAGAAATTGACGCGCTTGATCAACCTGAATCTGTCAAATCTAACTTACGTCAGGATGCTATGCTGGAGCAAATTAAGCTGCTTGACAAGTTTGATATCATCGAAGAAGAATTCAAAAAATAATAAACCTATCCCATGGCTTGGAGACCCAAAATAAAAAAGACTGCTGATATCGCTATAGCTTACATGAACTGGCTTGCCCAGATGGCGCTGATGATCCTGCCAAAATTTCTATACATGGTATTGGGACGTGGATCTGCTAAAACAACAGAGATTCTTGTGGAGCGTCTGATCGCCATAGCCGAAGATATGCCGGGGGCTCCGATTGTGTGGGTTTCGGATACCTATTCCAATTTACAGAAAAACGTTCTGCCGTCGGTATTGGAGGGCCTCGAACGCAAAGGCTATAGAGAAGGTATCCACTACGTTATTGGGAAACAGCCCCCCGAATTTTCTGAAGCGGAGAAAGAAGATCTGCCACCGGAATTAAAGGAACATTTTTGGAAACCATACAACCGCCTTGTCACCTATAAGCATACCATGATCTGGTATACCGGATTGAACGTGACGTTTGGATCACTGGATCGTCCAGCTAGTCTGGCGGGTAGATCTTACGTGCACGTGATCGGTGATGAGGTAAAGTATTTCCCAGAGCACAAGATCGCAAACCTGATGAAAGCCTTGAGGGGATATATAATAAAGTATGGTAAATCACCTTTCTATCTTGGCCATACATTCACCACCGATATGCCCAACACGGCCAATATTGGGGAATATGACTGGATCTTAAAACAGGTCAACAAGATGCGCAAGTGGGGAATTTTGCGTGTACTCAAAGCAGCATTCGTCCTTAATGAAGCTATCCAAGAGAGGATCTATTATCAGCAAAAAAATGATCTGGAAGAGACAGCCAAAAAGCTTCGTACAGAAGAGCGATGGAGAGAACGTTGGCGGATGGCCCGAATGCATAAGGATGGCAGCACCTTATTTTTCATAGCCTCTTCCTTGGTCAATGTGGATATCCTTACTCCAAATTGGTTTGCTGATGCAGTAGCCAGTGATCTGGGTGATGTGGATACAGCTATTTTATCGCTTAAGCCTTCCCTGGAATCCGGTGACCGTTTCTACGCGAACATTGCCGATATTCATTTTTACAAAGATGGCCTTGATCCAAAGTGGCATGATCGGTTTGGAATAGCTGATGTTGCCGATTGTAGGGAATTAAAGTGTCTGAATCGAAAAAGAGCGATCGAGGGTGGTTTGGACTTCGGAAATATGATGTCATTGACAATCGGCCAGCCAAAGCCAAACAATGAATATCGGGTTTTAAAATTCATGCATGTACTATCGCCAAAGCATATCGTTCATCTGGCTGCTGAATTCCGGGAATATTTCGATACACAGGAAGAGAAAGTGCTAAACCTGTATTATGACCGTGCTGGTAATAATCAAAAAGATGCTGGAGTCGATCAGGCCACGGCTTTTAAAAATGCGGTTGAATGGGTGACCAATGAAAAGACCAAGACAAGAACCCGTACAAAGTGGAAAGTAAACCTGCTTTCCAGGAATCAGGGCATCATCCCGCAACAGGAAGAATATATTTTCATGCAAACTATTTTTGGTGGATTTAACAAAAAACTGCCAAAGATATTTATTGATATGTACCAGTGCAAACCATTAAAAGCATCCCTAGAACTGGCACGTACAAAAATAAAACCTACCAAAACTGGCGGTAAGATGATTACCAAAAATAAAACATCGGAGTCACTGCCGATACATCGTCTTCCAATGGAGTCTACCAATCCGTCAGATAGTTTTAAATACCTCGTGATGCGCCGGGAGTGGCGTGCCCTGGTTAAGTCAAAAGCGACCAATATCGAAGATACTTCATCGGTATAGATCGTCTGATATGTCCTTTATCACCTTACCTAGAAAGAGCACCTTTGAATAAAATAAAAGGTGCTTTATATGACTATTTACGAAGCGATAGCGGAAATGCGGAGACTGTCCAAATTGAACAGATCCTTTTCTTTTAGCTTTTATAGCTATTCGCTTACCCGTAACCATACATCAGGAATCGTGACAGTTTACAATGCTAGACTGAGAAAGCGGGGCCGTGTGGAAGATAACCGGTACGCAGAGCTTCAGGAAGAATACATCAACCTGGACACAATGGAACCACGTCACTTTTGGCACTGCTGCCTGCAATCATTCAACGGACAATCACTCACATTTACAACTTCAGAAGATGGACAATAAACCTCAAATAAAATCAATATCAAAAGATGCTGTTGCTATCCATCTTGCGGATGGAGACGTATACACCATATCATCTAGTTATAAAACAGACGATAACTTTTCCACAAGGCTATCGTCATTTACCAATAGCTGGGAATCCGATCCCGCTATCGTGATGGGCAAAGAGATCGTACCCTATGGTCACAACAATGATCTTCCGACGATCATCAAACGGATCATGGACAAGTCAAATATCGGCCCGGGTATATTGAAGCGGAAAATTGGACTCCAATATGGCGATGGCCCAAAGCTGTATACCGAAAAAATCAATGACGATAATCAGGAAGTCCGGATACCGATCCGCGATGCAGAGATTGAAGCCTGGCTGGAGTCATGGGATTTTGACCGTTATCACGATATGATCTTGACCGAATTCACTTATGGTGAGGGCTTCTTTTCGCGTTGGTACCGTAACCGTACAAACAAGCTTTCTGACGATCAGCTGGAAGATATTGAAGCAATGGGAATCAAGACAAAAAATAAGATCCTCAAACTTGAATGTGTCCCTGCTTCCTGGGCTCGCTTAGGTTGGCCAAAACATCCGGAAAAAAGGCTAGAGAATGTCGATACAATTTATGTGGGTGATTTCGAAAATAACTGCATGCGATCAGGTATTGCTACCTATCCAGTGCTTGATAAGAAAAAGCCTTTTAAAAATCGTGTTTCAATGACCTATCATAACTTGTACAGTTATGCACGGGCATTTTATTCCATTCCCTCCTATTACGGAACGCTGCCCTGGCTAGAGACAGCTTCCGATATCCCCGATGTAATCAATTATCTGACTGAAAATGGAATTACAGCAGCCTACCATATCCACAGCCCGCAGGCTTACTGGGACGATAAGCGCCAAAAGTTTGAAGATCGATATCCAGAGGAAACCGATGCTCAGATAAGTAAGCGTGTTGAAGATCTCAAAGCGGAACTTTTTCAACGTATAGCGAATACTCTTGCGGGGAAAGCAAACACGGGCAAATTTATCCAAACAGTAGATTTCTACGATGCCGATAATAACCTATGTAAATGGACTGTTGAGCCTATCGAACAATCCATCAAAGATTTTATCGAAGCTCAGGTCAAGATCTCTGAAAAAGCCGATTCAGCAGCAACCTCCGGAATGGGATTGCACCCTACCCTTGCGAATCTGGTCACGACAAATGGTCTGAGCGGCGGCAGCCAGCAGCTATACGCTATGAAATTCCATGTACTGACCGATGTGAATAAGCCCGAAAAGGTAATTTTTCAGGCGTTAAATGATGCTATTGCGATCAATTGGCCGGATAAAAAACATATCAAAATGGGTTTTGCGCGCAAAATCATCATGAAGGAAGATGAGGTATCCCCCAAGAACCGAGTAACAAACAACGTATAACCTAGATACATACATTATGTTGATATCAACTACTGAAGAACTAAAAGAATTGACCGGATCTTGGTATGCTTCCAACGAATTTGATCCGATCATGCAGGATATCGAAGATGAAACCGACGATCTGGCATTGATTGTGGGTGATGATATCATTGACAAGGCAAGGGAGATTCAGGATAAGACCGATCCGAGTGAAAATGAACAGAAACTTTTGAAACTGGTCAAAAGGCCGATCGCCATCATGGCCGTGTTGCGCTTCTACCAGTCAAATCTTGTATCTCATGATCAGTCCACCCGAAAGATCAAGATCGATAAGGAAAACGAATCTGTTCCTTGGGAATGGATGCTGGATAAGGACGATGAAGCGCACCTCAATAAGGCACAGCGGGCGATAGACAGATTGATCTCGTTTCTGGACAAATCAGATTTCACCGAATGGAAAGAAAGCGATGCTAAAAAAGAAGCAAAATCATTGTTTGTCAATTCAACAAAGGTTTTTGGAGAATATTATCCGATAGATAATTCGGCACGATTCTATTACATGGCCATACCATTGTTGCGTGAAGTGCAAACATTGCATCTAAAGGAGGTGTTGGGATCTGATTACAAAATTTTGCTTGATGCTTTTCAGGAAAATGAAGTATTATCGGAATATGAGGCGACGCTATTGGATTATGCACGCCGTGCTCAGGCTCTGGCAACAGTTGCCCTGGCTGTACGCCGGCTCAACGCCAAGGTACTACCGGAAGGAATTGTCAAAAGCTTAAAATCATCGTCTCAGACAGTCAACGCTTCACGTGCAGCAATCACAAAAGAGATCGATTATTTCAGCAAGCGCATGGAAGCCGATGCATTTACCTCGATCGATAAGATCAAGCGATATCGATTCCGCAACAGTCCGGAGTATCTCAATTATCAGATGTTGCCAAATCATGACCCAAAAGATAAATTTCTAAGTACGTAGCTAATGAATACGATCGAGATCCCAGACAAAAATATTGTGATGGAGATTCCTTCCAGCTGGGATGAATGTTCGCGTGAGCAGACTTATTTTCTCTTGGAAAAGGCTTTTAAGGTGATATCGGGCAAGCTGTCCATTGGCATGTTCCGTATAATCGCTTTTCAGCATTTCACCGGTTTAAAATTTGGCATGTCTTACCGGATCAAACAGCGATTAGGACTCAATCAGAAAGTCAATTCGGAAATTGCCCGCCTTTCAAAAATCTATTGTGACTGGATATTTGAGGAAGATGAGGACCAATATCATTTGACATTTGATTCAGTTATCAATTATTTTCCACAGCTAAACGGCTACTATGGGCCTGCAGATCTGCTGGCTGATCTGACCTTTGGAGAATTTCAGCAGGCACTGGTATTGATGAATGAGTATACCGAAAGCCAAGACAGTGAATACCCTACTGATCACTCGCTGTACGAATTTATAAAACTGCTCTACCGGCCAAAAGTCAAAGGGCTGCGTGTGTCATTAACAGGATATCGGGATAATAAAACATTTAAATACGTTCCGGACTGGAAGCTTAAAGTTACACTGATGTGGTTCACAAACTGCATACAGGCAATCAAAGAAGAAGATCTCCACATAAGTGGTGTTGAAGTCAATTTCAGTCCATTATTCCCCGCTGAAGAAAAACCGAAATCAAAAAGGAAAGGGCTCAACCTTGGGTGGAATGGAATTTTACTAGATGTGGCCGAGTCCGGTGTTTTTGGAAAAGCAGCTGAAGTCAATGAAACACCGCTCTACGAAATTTTATTCTATCTCCTCAAAAAACAGGATGATCATAAACAACAGATGGACGCAATAAATAAAAACAGATGATAAACGTAAATCAATTTAGACAGCTCTGCGTGGATATCGTTCCGGCTATTGGAATAAACGGCTATGTGATGGCCAGTACATACGAGCAGGGTACAAAAAAGCTAAAAGATAAGGCAGGATTAATCTTGGTCGGTGTATATCCCGCTTATCATTTTGATGGAAATGTGGATGCCAGCAGAACAATAAATGAAATGCTGCTATACATCGTGACCAGACAGATCGAAGGCGGCAGCGATGAGCAGGAAATAAAGCAATATGCCGATACGCTTGAAGCAATGATAAAGCTAAAAGATTACCTTTTCGGTACAAAAGAAAACAGCTATTGCCAAAGATTTCCGCATATTGATGCTGAATCATTACAGATCGATCCTGAATACAATATATTTGGTGGTTATATTGGTTATTCAATTAAATTTACTTGCTAACTTTACATCATGGGAATCCTTAAAAAATTGAAGAAAAAACCTGCGAGCATTACCATCGGTAGCGCGGCAAATCTGTTTTTATTGATCGATAAAATGAAACAGAACGGAATATTGAAAACAACTGATACTGGTGTTTTTTATACTTTCCCTGAGGTGCTACAGACGGGACACAATCCAAAGGCACTGCTGCGAAACCTATATATCTATGGCCGTAATACAGGTTTGCTCAAAATGGGCGATATCCTGACCGTTAGGGATATGGATGATCCTCATCCAGCTCTGGCAACAGTACTGGCAGATGAAGTTTCGATACTTTAAATACAAAAGCATTCAAATGAATGCTTTTTTGCTATATTAGGCATTCAAAAATTTAGCCATATGATTGATTTGTTATTCCTTGATACTTACCATGTATCAAGCGCCGAAGATTTGAGAGATTGGTATATAGTTTCCAAAGATTTTGTATTGCCTACTTTAGCAATATTTTTTTCTATTAAAGCTGTTTACTGGGGTATTAAAAGGCAAAACGATATCCAATTTAAAAATAAAGAGAAAGAACAAGTTGAAGAGAGAGAAATTTTGAAAGATATTATTTTGGAGAATAATCCTTTACTGATTGACGCTATCGACAATTCTATAAATGCTTTGCATAAGAATGTTAACGCTCTTGATCTCGCAAATGTTTCGAACTTCACCATAACGACAATTAGTAATGTGCACTTCAAGATAGTACGAGGCTTTGGTTATTTGAGGATATTTGAAACAATTAACAGGCATGACGATGACCAGTCGAAAGCATTTTCAAAATACTGGGTGGCAGTAGACTCTTTTGAGAAAAATTATGACAGACTTACATCATATCTTGAGATGGCGCATGAAAAATTTTACAAACACAACAGTAACTTAAATGATTTGACCCATTTAATTGCTATAGAGACATCAGATAATATTCACACTATACTACCTCCTTTTACAACAACACAGTTTCCAGAAGAATCATTAGAAACGGATCCAGCTTTGAGGTTTGCTATACGTTCACATGAAATTACCAATGAATTTAATATATCGCATGCCCCCCAGCTTGTTAAATTAAAATGGTTTTTACAGCAATTGTTTGATTTGAAAAACGACAAAAGTATATCAAAAATTCTAAAATCAGATTATGTTCAAAAATTAGAGCGAGGACTTGCAATATTAAATAGCATGGAAAGCATACTTAAGTCAGCAAAGGCATCTGTTGAACATTACATTTCAATATTCGAGAAAAACAAAACTGCTATCGAAAACTTTCATAACATACTTGGTACAAAAATGAAATACTCCCTACCTGCAAAGAAGACCTTGTGGGAAAAAATAAGGAATTGGCTTATGTATTAGTTTATAATACCGAATTCTAATTAAAAACTACCGAGATATCAGGGCTAGAATATCTAAAAACACCCCAAGAACCTGTTAATCAATCGATTTTACCTACCCGGCGAAAACATCTTTTTTGCTCACTCACGTTCGACAGCAGCCCGCCCTGAGGGTGGAATGCACTTGCACTGGAAGAAAAAAAGGGTGATATATGACAACACCCCTTATAAAACGGCCTTTAAATAGCATTAAAGGCCGTTTTTGATTCAACATCATTTCCTTTCAGTCATTAAAATCGATGCAAAAGGCAGCTACATACCATACTACCAACTTGTAACCCTCACCCCCTGTCCTTTCCCTGCCCTCGGCTGGTATCTACCTTCGGATATCAACACGAACAGCATGTCACTTGAATCTACATTTATCCGAAACGTACTGAAGGAAGAGGGCCAGCGTTTGAAGCGTAACGCAGGCAAGGCGATATCCAGGGAGGTTAAGTTTCATACCAAACGCTTACTCGATGACCGAACTATCGAAGTACTGGACACACCTGCCAGCGGTGGTACGCTTGTCTATACTGTACCTGCCTATAATCGCCTACTGGATATCAAACAGGAGCGCAAGAAGAAGTCAGGAATAGGTACGTCCCTTCGATCCCTTCGTATTTATAATCGCTTTGTTTACGGTGCATACTACTCTATTGCCTTTAGGGTAGCCAATGACTTTACCGATGAGGTGAAAGCACAGATCAGGCAGATCGGAGGTGCTAATGGCTAAGAAGCTTTCAACAGAAGATCTGGTATTGAATATTATCGTAAACGGTAATAAGGCACAGAGTGAGATCGGTAAGCTAGCTAGATCCCTACGTGATACCAAAGCAGATCTAAAGGGTGCCACCGACGAAATGAAGCAACTGGAAAAGCAGGGTAAAACCAATAGCTCCAGGTACCAGACCTTACGTGCTGAGGTGGAGAAATACAACGCTGCCATCGCTGAGGCAAAACGTAAACTCAATGAACTGAATCAGTCATTAAAGCTGGAGGATCAGAATGAGAAACAGCTGGAGCAAACCCTTAAAAGGTTGATATCACTCCGTAAACAATCGATACCCGATTCAGAAGACTATCAGTCCTATCTAGCGCAGATCGAATTGGTACGCAATAGGCTGAATGAATTACGTCAGGGAGCCGAAGGTGCTGGTCAGGGTATCATGAATGCCGGCGATAAACTGACCCGATATATCGGTGCCCTTGTTGCCGGTGGCGCTTCCCTCGTTTCGGTATGGACAGGCATTAAAGCTGTTTCAGAAGAATACCTCAAGTTTGATGATATCCTTGCTGATGTCATGAAAACAACCAACTTGACAAGGGGCGGTGTTGAGCAATTGAATGGTGAGCTTGAAAAGATCCAGACCCGAACCAGTCAGGATGACCTGCTCGGGATTAGCCGTATAGCCGGTAAATTGGGCTATACAGATATCAGCGAGATTACGGAGTTCGTCGAAGCGAATAACAAGATCATCGTATCCCTTAATGAAGATTTGGGTGGAAACGTAGAAGAGACGATCAATAAAATAGGTAAGCTGGTCGATATCTTTAAGCTAAAAGACCTATATACGACTGAAGATGCATTCTTAAAAGTCGGATCCGCTATCAATGCACTTGGTATGGCCAGTACTGCCAACGAGGGCTATATGGTCGAGTTCTCCCGTCGTATGGCCGGTGTTGCTCCTTTGGCAGGTGTCACCATTGAGCAGATCCTCGGACTCGGTGCAACGCTCGATCAGCTCGGACAAACAGAAGAGGTGTCCTCAACAGCACTTTCGAAGCTATTCATCAAGATGGCCAGCGATGCCAAGACGTATAGCAAATACGCTGGGATGAGCATCACGGATTTCAAAAAGCTGCTGGAAGAAGACTTCATGGGTGCTTTCGTCAAAGTGATGAAAGGCGTTAAAACTAACTCTAACGGCATTAACGAACTTGCCAGCACCTTAGGTGATCTGGGTGAAGATTCCGGACGTGTGGTAGGTGTGTTGGGAACATTGGCCAACAATGCCGGCATATTAGAAAAACAGATTGAAATGTCCAATCAAGCTTTCTCGGACGGTACTTCGATCACTGATGAATATAACATCAAAAACCAAACAGCAGCTGCACGTTTGGAAATGGCCCAAAAAGAAGCGTTGAAATATCGACGCGAATTAGGAGAAAAGCTTTGGCCCATATTGATTGAGGGAAATAGCATTCAAACGACTTTCCTCAGGATCCTTTCCTCTACTGTCGGATTTTTGATTGAGAACTATAAAGCGATCGGTATCCTTACTGTTGCTATCGCAGGATGGACGATTGCGGCCAACTGGAATGCAATTGCCCAATATGCACAGGCCAAAGCGACAACTGTTGCCACTGTTGCCACACGTTTGTGGAACGCAGCACTATCGGCCAATCCCATCGGATTAGTGGTGACTGCTATTGCGACACTGACGGCAGCGCTATACCTAAAAGGCCAGCGCATCAGTGCTGCTACCCTCTTTCAGGAAAAATATAATGATGCACTTAAACAGGGTGAAAATGCTGTAGAAGCAGAACGGGGAGCACTTGAACGAAATTTGGCCGTCGCTACCGACAAAAATCGATCGGACAAAGAAAGGATAACTGCCGTCAATCAGCTGCGGAAATTGATGCCAGATCATCTAAAATCCTACGATGATGAAGCAATCAAAGCTGGCAAAGCAACAAAAGCTGTTAAAGATTACGTGCAGGAGTTGATTAAACGCGCTACTCTAACCGCCATGCAGTCGAAGCTTGAATCACTCGCTGCTGAAAAACGGGATCTACTCGATGCAAAACAACGCGGTTTTAATAAGGCATCCTTGAAGGAAAGATGGGAAGCCTTAAATGGTGATACGTTTTTCTCTGGTGACTGGGAAAAAGCTTATAAGGATGACGTAGACAAGCGTATCAAAGCTGTCGAAGTACAGGAGCTCCGATTCGGTCAGGAGACTTTAAAAATACAGACAGATCTTGAAAAAAACCTTTCGGTGATCCCTGGATCAGAGGATGATGGAAATAAAGTCACCAAAGGAGATAAAGAAGCGGAGAAGGCTGCTAAAAAAGCGGCTAGAGAAGCTGCAAAAGCAGCAAAGGCAGCAGAACGGGAAAGGAAAGCGCAAGAACGACAGGATAATAAAATCGAAAAAGAGCAAGATTATTGGAATTCATTAGATGAAGTACAGAACGAGGGTATGGATAAGCAGCTTGCCGATCTGGAAAAAAAATACAAGGAATACCTGCGTACCACAAAAGACAACCTGGAAGGCCGTCAAAAGGTAGCTGAAACTTATGCAGCTCTTCGATTGAAGCGTGAACATGAAATTGACCAGGAATCGGCAAAGGCGGATCTGGATAGGCAAAAGCAAGCAGCTGAACAAAAGGCTCAGCAGACAGTTACTGATCTTGATAGGGAATATTTGTTGAAAATTCAGGAAATAAGTGATTCTACAACTACTGAAGAAGAAAAAAACAATAAATTAAAAGCATTAGAAGAAGAAAATAGAGTAGCAAAGGAAAATGCACAGCAGCAAGACTTAACAGCTAGATACATCATGTTGGAGGCAGCTATCGCTGTTGGAGATCTCGAAATTGAAGAAGCTAAACGTGTTGCGGAGGAAAAAGCGAAAATACAGTCACAAATGGTAAACTTATCAATTGCTCAAGCCCAACGAGAGCGTGATAAGAGATTACAGATTGAGAAACAATTAAGAGATGCTACCTATGATATTAAAGTTGAGACGGCGAAAGCATACGAAGCTGGATTTCAGATTGTAGGACAGTTTTTCGAAGAAAACACAGCTGCTGCAAAAATATTTTTGGTTTTAGAAAAAGCAGCAGCGGCAGCGTCTTTAATTATTAATCTTCAAAAAGAGATATCGTCTTACCATCTGGCTGCTGCTGCAATGACTGCGATAAATCCATATTTAGGAGCTGCATACAAAGCGCTGGCGCTTAAACAAATAATTGCGGCAAAAATACGTACTGGTGTTTCCTTGGCAACCATAGCAGCTACAACAATAAAAGGTATAACAGCATCTAGCTCGAATTCCTCATCCAGCAGTAGTTCTTCCAGCCCAACTTCATCAAGCAATAATCAAAGAGTATCGGGCCGTGAAGATGGAGGGTATTTTGATGTCACAAGGGAACAGGATAAAAAAGAGTTCCGGGCAAAGAGCAGTCCTAAACAGCGCGGCTACATTGGCAAACCGACCGTACTTGTTGGCGAGTCCGGTCGCGAATGGGTTGCCAATGATAAGCTTGTTACCAATCCAACGACAGGCCCTTTAATAGCCTGGCTAGACAGTGTGCAGCGCAATGGAGCCATCAATCCGTCAATGCTATCGAACGTGATCAGATCGACAATGATGCCTGGCCGTGCCTCCGGTGGATCGTTCTCCAATAACGATAACAGCCCCTCGATGCCTTTCTACGATCCCCGCATGATCGAGGTCCTCGACATGCTTTCAACACGGGTCAATGAGCTTGGCGATAAGATGCAGAATATCCGGGCAGATGTATCCCTGCTTGGTAAAAATGGTTTTATCGAACAGATGCGACAGCTGGAGTCGGATCAGGACGCTGGCAGCCTCTAATGTCCTTTAATAGAGCATAGCACGGATTTACCTTCGTGCTATGCTTGAAATCAAGGTTAACAATATCACTATTGATCTTCCGGAAGATATTTCGGTCGCTATCACCGTCGAAAATCCGATGTTTACAACGGAAAAATTGCCGTTGCCTTTTTCTCTCTCGTTTGACCTCCCCCCGACCCCAAAAAACTTAAAGGTATTCAAACATATCAATCGACTGGGAGCACATAAAGGCGATAGCCTATTCCAGCCCTATTCTTCGAAAATCTACTTCCAGTCGATATTGATACAGGACGGGGTAATGAATGCTACCAATGCCGAAAAATCGATCAAAGTACAGTTCACCGGTGTTGACTTCAATGAGAACCTAAAAAAGGCACTCTTTGTAAAAGAACTTGGAACAGCGAATTTCGCGGGAGATTCTACGGCAGGATATAACAATACAAGTTCGTACTACTATAGCTATCGTCAATGGGCAACGGCGCATGCTTACAATACGTCAAACGACTATATATTCGCCCCGATCGCTGTCAAAACAAATGAAGATGAATTTGGATATTATTCGGCGAAAGTACGTGGCTTTGCCGATCCACGTGATGGTGTGATGTATTATTCCAATGTGGTCAATCAGCCGTACTTTATGATAAGAGATATTTACCTAAACTGCTTCAATGGGACAAACCAGAGCTTTTATTATCCGGGCGGGACAGTAGGTTATCACTCCTTAATGTACCCTCAATTCAGGTTGGGGTACATCATTAACCGGCTGATCGGCTCAGCGTTGACGACATCGCCTTTTGATTCCGGAATATTGCGAGATGTGCTGCTGCCAACTTTTTATCTTCCAAATGTTGGCAATTGGTCGATGTATGGCCCTTGGGTATCTTCTGATTATGGAGCTGTTCCAGCCTACCTAAAATTGCAGGATGTGATGCCAGATCTCGATGCGAATAAATTCCTTCAGATGATTTTCAATGTATTCTGCATGACCTTGCTTGCGGAAAAAGGTAAATTCCAGATCGTCCATAACAAAGATATCCTCACCCGGACGATTCGCCATAATTGGTCGGACAAATTGATGTATCAGGCCGATATATCGTCGGACTCAGGCAAATACTATGATTATGGTTTCAATGACCAGAAATCGTTTACGGATAATGTCTCATACCGAACAGTAGATACACTGGAGGAAATGCATGAAGATCATTTCGAACTTATCAACCACGAAGATGTATACGAAAAGCTATTCTATATCACCAGTACCCAGCAATACATCATGAAAAAAGGATATTGGAGAAGAGTGCTGACCAATAACGTCGAATCCTGGGAATTAATTGCTGCTTATGAATTCAAAGGTTTTGAACCGATCAAGAAGCCGGACGTTGGCGATCGGGATAAGTACAATGCACGCACCGATATCACCCAGCTATACCTCATCCCTTCGATCTATTTCCCAGATACGGACTTGCATCCGGATGAAAAGAAATACTGGATCGTTCCGAAATGGGATCCTGATCAGGGTGATGGCAATACCATTCTGTCACGAAATGTCAGATCCTCTGCCCTATCGCTTTTACTTTATGCTGGCACCAAACAGGTTGATGGAAAAAATTATCCGTTTTTATCGCCCTATGAAAACGCGAACCTCAGTCTCAACTGGGAAGGGACAAAAGGTCTATTAAACAAGTTCCACAAAGAGTTCAAGGAATGGAACGAAAAGGCCAAAGTCCGGGTTAATGGTACATTCCTGCTTTCACCACTAGAACTTAACAGATTATCGATCATTGATAAGGTACACTTTCAGGGCCGTAATTTCTATATCGAAAAATTGCAGTACACCATACGACGGGATCGCATTGATCCGGTGGTCGCTGACCTGATCGAGGTATGATCCGTTGTCCTTTACTATTAAGCCATATAAGAGCACTTTTGAACATGATTAAGATATTCCAAACCATTTTAGCCGGACTGCGAAAAGATGTAAAGCTCACGCTTATGGCTCTTACATTGGCCGTCCTGATATCTTGGGGAATATCGGGCGAAGTACGGGTCAAGAATAGCCGTGATAATTGCGATGAAGACCGGAAAAATGACCTCAAGGAAAAAGAAGAATTACAGGCTGAGATACGGGCTGTAAATAAAAAGTTCCAGGATGCATTTTTCGAACGTGAACAAATGCAGCGCAAGGCATCAGAGAACGATTCGGCAATCAGGGAAACAGCACAACGAGACATTAATAAAGTATTACCATGAAAAAGACAACAATCATCCTAATAGTAGCTTTGGTCGCATGCCTTGTTGCTATTTTTATTTTATCCAGGAATTGGATCCGTTCCGAAAAGGAATATAAGAATTTAAACAGTGCCTACCAGCAAGCTCTGTTATCCGGTAATGTCGCACCACTTCATATCCGGGATACAATCTACGATACTGTTGCCGGCACAGTGACCTATCTATTCAATCCCATACAGACCGAGAAGCCGGTAACCAATTACGTATCGAAAGGATTGGCGGATACTTTGGCACGCGCCCTAGGTGTGGCCACTGAAAAGATTGACCGGTTACAGTCGGAACTTGTGAGCATAAAAGGCAAAGGCAAAGGCGAACGCTATACGGATACCCTCACTAAAATGAAGTGGCTGGCGATGAAAGATCCCGTATTTGACATAAAGGTTAATCTTGAGAATGATTCGATATATACAGGTGCTAACATTGCTCTTGATCGAGCATATGCCCCCTATAAAAAGAACATCTTTAGCCGTTACGAATATCGCAGTGTCATTCGAGCCAGGGATCCCCGCGTCACCATTTCGAATCTATACGATGTGAATAAGGTTCCCAAATCTCCTCGCTGGGGCATCAGTTTTATTGGTGGCCCTGTAGTAACCCCAAAAGGTTTATCGTACGGTGTGGGCGTTGGATTAACCTATGACTTAATTTCATTTTAATATGATCACGATCAAGTCCAAACCAGATCCCTTAAATTATTCGATCAGCCTGCCCCCGATCAAAGTTACTTCCGATAAACCCGAAGTCACTGTCAAGCTATTGGATGGCACCACGGAAGTTATCGAGGAAACATACAATCCATTCGATGCTGTAACGGAATTGGTACTGAAATTCGCTTTGCTTATCGATGATCTACTTACGATCGATAAACCGGGGCCTGATCTGGTAACAGTCCATGAGCAGGGATATCGGTCTTATACCGTCCAGATCACCGACACTGAGGGCACGGAAGAAATCACGTTTAAAGTGATCAAAGGTTTTTGGGTGCGCCAGCCTGTCGATATCGAATTCAAGATTGCGAACTTCTGGCTGAATATCGCGAGCCTTCCGCAATCGGTTAAAACACATCAACCGGTCTACCTTACTGCCCTCCCCGCCTCCGCTATCACAGTCAAAGTTGATTGCGTTTACGACGATGGCAGCACAGCAACCTATACACACGGATCCCTTGTAGATTCGAAGCTTCAGACGATCGATGTCGCAGCTTACCTGATGCAACAAAAATCAACAAAGAAGCTTGTTCAGTATACAGTTTATGGACTGAAGGGAACAGTTTTACAATTAGCAAAACAGGTTTTCATAGTCGAGCATTACAATCACCTGATACACGACTTTTTCGTCTGGCGGAACCGGCTTGGAGGATTCGATTCCCTGGTCATGTCCGGAGAAGAAAAGTCGACTTTTAAAAATGAAACCTCAGTAGCATTGATGGACGAATACAATATCGAATATGCCGGTACCAGGACACGAACAGTAAAGAAGAATTCAGGCTATATCCAAAGCCGTCAGCACCGAATGATTTTGATCGATTTCGCCTTCTCAAAACAGCGGTACCATTATTTGGATGGCGCAATGCGAGCAATTACGGTAAAGGATCCAGCTGTCGATAT
The DNA here is from genome assembly GCF_039511225.1 of Sphingobacterium multivorum. Taxonomy (NCBI): domain Bacteria; kingdom Pseudomonadati; phylum Bacteroidota; class Sphingobacteriia; order Sphingobacteriales; family Sphingobacteriaceae; genus Sphingobacterium; species Sphingobacterium multivorum. The sequence goes on along the minus strand of NZ_CP154261.1, from coordinate 2,899,605 downwards.
CACAAAGAACTCGGTCAACGAGGTTGACTTTGAATTCACCTATTCGGATACGCTACTGGCCTATCCATACCTAGATCAAGCACCGAACTATTTACAACTATAATTTTACGATAATGAGCAACAATATTTTAGAACCTTCTATTAATGGACTTCCACCAATAACTGACTGGCAAAAGGTATTTTTGGTACTTCAGCAGGCCAACGAGGCATTTTTGAGGGGTGCTACTTTAAAAGAACTCGGAAAGCAAATCATTGGCGATGTGGAAATTCAAGGATCAGACTTTTATGACTTGCCAATCGCCAATTCTTCAACACCAGTTGCACTTCCTATTCCTACCGTTCCTAATAAATTCGGTTTTTTGGCAAATGGTAAATATAGCCAGCCCTCTGGAGGTACTTTGGAATATGCCGCTACACAATGGGGGCTAACTTTATTTGATGGGACTAAGTGGGTAAAGAAGTTTACTCTTGAATTACCTGAACCTGAAGGCACAGATGAAGTCGTTGAAGGAGGAACAGAGGTCGTAAATCAAAACGGGGTATATCTAGCCGCTGTTAAGCCATTAAGTCAAATTGTGAGCGAAACTCCTAATGGTGTTATTGTGGTAAACGATACATATACTGCACCATTGTATTTTTCTAATACCAACGTTTTTTCTGGATTTCAGTTCATATATGGAAAATATAAAAATTTCAATCAGGCAATAATTAAGATTGGGCAAATAACTGGAACTTCAAACCCAATAACTGAAGCCAACTTGAGAATTTGTGAGGATAGTTACCTTGGAACTGAATTAGCAAGGGTAACTAAAGCTTTAACAATTCCAGAAGGAACTATTCAGGACGTAGTTTTCGATTTTACAGAAATTGTAAATTCAGCTAATAAGAATTTAAGTTTTGAATTTTGGACCAACGGAAAGACTGGATTATTTAGGGGTAGTTTGGCAGCTATAGAATACCGATATAAAACAACTGCCCAGTCGTATACTGATTTTAAAACCCAGTCAAATCCCTCTCAAGGGGGAGCGCTAACGGCAGCACCTTTTTATTTGGTACTTAAGAAGATAACCTCGTCATATAATTTAAAGCCGTCTCTAGTTTCTCAAAAGGTTGATAAATTAGACGATAAGCCGGTTGCGTCTAAAGCTGTCGCAAATAGTTTTGAAGAGCTATCTCCTGTGATTGGCAATGTATATACGCTGATTGCTGAGACTGTAATTGGAGCAGCTAATGTTTTAATTAATACTTCGACATTTGCTGGTTTTGGTCAACTGTTTGGGAAACTAAAAAATTTCAACAGAGTAGTAACTTTAATTCAAGCTTACGATAGTATTAATATGCCTACATATATTGAACTTGTTATTCGTAAGTCTGGTTATCAAGGAGAAATATTATTCCAGATAAAGAAAAATGTGACGGCGGTTTTAAGCACTTCTGTTGAAATATTCTTTGATCTACCCCAGGTATTTACCAACACTGATGATTCAAATATATTTATGTCTTTTTTGGGCGACGGTTATTTTGCATTAATCGGAAAAAGCGGCCTGCCATTACCAAACGGAGAGAGGGTCAGGTACTCATCTGTCAAAGGTTTGACAAGCGTAAATAATCCTATAACATCTGATTCGACTCTATATTTTAAGCTTCAAAATGGAACTATTTCAAAAGGTTTGACAGCAGGAGAAATTGAAAGAGTTAAAGCGGAAATAGATGGTTTTGGTACTCCTAGTTTACTTATTCCTTCTGTATCCTATGTATATCCTGGAGCACCTCTAGATATTTTCGATGATAATGTTTGTGTGCCCGAATATGGGGATAACTTGGAAAATTATCGATTGGATTGGAATGGCTTTGTTGGTAAACAATATAAACGTGGATTTAGGCTCTACCCAGCAACTGAGTCTCTAAATTCAACCATTTCTGTGAAATTAAAGAAAGGAAGGAAAGATCTAACTACAAAATATCACAAACTACTTTCTGCTGCATTTAATGCAGGCCAAAATACCCAGACAGACCTTATTTTATTTAGCGATTCAACAGGAGCTGGAGATGGGCTTATTACTATCCCTTTACAGCAGATTTTTAGCGGATCTGAGCCTATGAGGATAAATTGTAAAGGTACACAGGGTGCCGAAGGCAGTAAGCACGAGTCTTATCCGGGATGGAGAGTGGAGTATACCTACGGACCTGGACCTACATGGCAAAGGATAACTGTTAATGGTGTAAGTACCAGTCCTACTAAAGGGGCAAGATATACTCAGGCGGGAAGTGTGTATAACGTAGAGGAATTTAATATTACAGCGGGATCTGGGCACGTTACATTAAGTATAGTTAGTGGCACTGCCCCCTCCGCTAACGGGTCATTAACAAAAGTTTCAGGTATAGGAGACGCAGTCATAAACTATTCTTCAAAAATTTCAGTTGACGGGAATAAGGCATATGACCCAGTGTTAGGAAAGTTTAGCTTCTCTTATTTCCTATCAAACACAGGTATAACTTTTTCAAATTCTGGATGGATAGTATTTGGATATGGCATCAATGATGTTTTTAGTATAACAGATCCATCGGAGGCAAAAGCTAAAGTAACGACTATGATTTCCCAACTAAACGAAATAATATCCAGTATACATTCTTATTCATCCACAATTCGAATTGGTGTATTAATTACTTTCCCCCCAGCTGGCCAAGACGGTTTCGGTGAAAATTATTCTTTAGATCAGACTGCTGAAATGTATAAGAAAACTGGTTTGGTTGCTTGGCAAAAGCAGCTTATTGAAACATTTGATAATGATGAAAGTAGAAATAATAAAATTTATCTTATCCCAACTCATTTCTACCTGGATACTGTCAATAATTACCCAACTTGGTTAAGACCAGTGAATGGTACGAATCCAAACACAATAGTTATGCAAAACAATGGAGTTCACCCTGACGCTTCAGGTAATAAACAAATAGCTTACTCTATTGCTGGCGCGATTAAATACTTGACATAACATGTGGTCAGAGCAACAAATAGAGTTTTAAAGACTGAGATTTAAGTAATCTCAGTCTTTAACATTTGTAACACTTTTAATTATTTCATTCAAACAAATAATTTTATAGCTGATAGAATAAATAAATATTTTTAAAAATAGTATATTAGAAAATGACAATTTCAAAAGACCAAATTAGCCAATTGAGATCTTTAGGATTTAAGTTTAGAAATAGGAAAAGATATTCATATCTGACTTCTTACAATCAATTTTTATCTATAAATATTGTTAATAATGGATTTCAATTAGAAATTGATGGCAGTAGAATTTACACCAGAGAATTGTCTTTTAAAGATTTAATTAACGTCATTAATATCCTGTTTCCTAATGAAAAACAACGGCAAAGATTATGAGAATTTAATAGCAACATTATATAAACACCTTGCTCCCAATGCGATTTTAACTCCTAATGATTCTATTATTGGAAGAAATAGTGAGGTTAAAAGACAGATTGATTTATCAATCAGATACAACTATGCAAACGTCGAGCATCTTATAATTATTGAGGTAAAAGATTACAATAAGCCCGTTAATGTCAAAACGATAGAGGGCTTTGCCAGTGTTATTAAAGATGTTGGAGCGAATAAAGGTATATTAATTAGTGCAAGAGGTTTTTCCAAAGCCGCACAGAACTTTGGAAAAAATCTTGGAATCGAATGTCTGACCGTCCATAGTGCTGAAAATAAAAATTGGGAAAAAGAGATTCAAATTTTGGTAGTTAGAGAAGAAGATTTATTTGATTTTAGTTATAAATTAGGTTTTAATGCTAAATTAAAAGGCTCTAGCGTAAAGATGCCATTAATACCAATTTTTAGTTTCGATCAAGGAAAAACAGTTAAAAGAATAGGAGAACTAATCCAGGAATTTTTGATATCGAAAAGAGCAAAGAAAGAGGTCTATTCAGGTAAACAAATTGTTTTAAATATTCCTGGAGATATTTGGTTTTACCACTTTGGAAACTGGATCAAATTAGCAAATCTTGAAATAATAACTGCCCATGTAGGTAGTGCAAAATTCTATAGATTCTATACCCCTGAAAAATATACCTATACCGTAGATCATATCAAAAAGCAAATGTCATTACATGGCTCTAAATTTCAGGATCTAGAATATGATATAGATGAAACTCAGTGGCAAAGATTTTCAAAAACAGAAGATCTTCCGATTGTTATTGAAAATCAGACTCATATATGGCAATTTCTAAAATTTACTGACGGTATGTTCCATGTAAGATTTGGTGTTGATAATTTGGATTCGAGAAATGAAATCTCCGTTGATCTGGGGTTGAATAAATACAATGAACAAATCATGGAAGAATATTTGAAAAAAGACGGCGGATTACAAATTTAAAGAAATCAAGAAATATTTCTTAAAACAAAGATATCCTTAAACTCATCATTAACCTTCAGCGCGAAATCGAAGTTGTCATCATCATCCAAATGGGCATATGTCATCGTTGTTTCGATTTTAGTATGCCCTAAAATTTTATTTAGTGCTAGTATGTTCCCTCCAAATTTCATAAACAAATGACCAAAAGTGTGACGTGCGGTATGGCTGGTCACCTTTTTATTGATACCACATTCCTTCATAAATACTTTTAATGTCCGGTTATACTCCTGCTCTGTCGGCAAGTCGAAGAACTTACCTCTATTATTCGAAATAAATCTTTTGGCGATCGGTATCAAAGGGATGGTAATAGTCTTAGGTTTATTCTCCGAGTTTTTAACCATTAAGAACTGAAGGAAATTATCCGATACCATCCATTGATAAGTAGATTCGTATAGATCCGAAATCCGGAATGCTGTAAAGCAGCAAAAAAGGAACGCAGAAAGTACCTGGTAGTCTTGAGCGCCCAGAACATCTTCATCCAATTTGTTGATCAATTTGATCACCTCTTCTTTACGGAGATATACAGCTTCCTTTTTGTGGTATGAATTCTTTATTTCTTTAGGGCCAAACTCCGGAACATAAATTCCATGATGTTCGCTTGCGATTGCTAAATATGCTTTAACATCTTTGATCCGTGTCCAAATCGTATTGTCCTGGATAGCCTTCTTAACAATCCGGCCGTTTTCTCTGACCTCCGACTTTAGATAATTTCGATAATCCGCAAACCATTTCTTGTCGATCTCCGGAAATACAGTTAGTGGTCTAAAATCTATGATCGAATTGATTGTACTAAGGTGATTCATATAAGTGCGCTTGACAATCTCTTTTGAAGCGTAGCGCTCTCTCCTGGATAGTTGCATAAATGCGACCAACGATCGGGAAGCATCAAAATATAAAAGTTCACGCTCCACCATTTCATTTGACAAGATCCTGTTCTGGAGACGGAACCTTTTCGCAATCTCATTTATCTTCGATATATGATCACGGATGATCAAATTATAATCATTTACATCAGGATCATTTTTGAAACGCTGGCGAAGCTCATTCTTTCCAAAATCGATTTTGTCCGATGGCCACTCCAAGTTTAGATTAAACTGTTTGCGATCGGCCTTGGGCCCAATCCCTGAAATATAAGATTCAACATACAGAGCCGACATACCATTTTGCTGGATGCGTGTTTTCCACGTAAATAGTTTTAAAGAAATTTTGAACATTACTACGGGTGATGATAAAGATTAATACAAGCCTCAATCTTGTCTACATCATGTCTACAAAATTTCGGCATTAAAACTAAACCACCCGTGTCAAGGAGTTGATTCTATGTTCCCAAAAGGGCATTTTACTTAAAAAGGGCCTTATCATGTGTAATGTTAAGACCCTTTAAGTACCCGGAGCCGGAGTCGAACCGGCACGGTTTCCCACTGGTGTTTGAGACCAGCGCGTCTACCAATTCCGCCATCCGGGCATATCCGTTTGGGATGATGCAAAAGTAAGTAAAGTTTTTATTATTCCAAATCACTATACTGATCATTTTTAAAACTCACTGAAAATGAATGAGAAAATTTAAAAAAAACTTTTCATTGCTCTATCAATGGATTGAAAACGGCCTTTTTTACGTAATTTTAATCAGGAAACAATCAAATGATCATGGAAAAAGTAAAACTCGGAAACAGTGAAATTGAATTCAAACCGCTGGTCTTCGGTGGAAATGTATTTGGCTGGACCGTCGATGAGAAACAGTCTTTCGCCCTGTTAGATGCTTTTATCGATATGGGATTCAGTCTTATTGATACATCCAACAACTATTCGCATTGGGTGCTGGGACACAGTGGGTCAGAATCAGAAACAATCATTGGCAAATGGATCAGCAAAAGAGATATTCGCGATAAAATTCAGATTGCAACAAAAGTCGGCGGACGTCGAATAGACAATAGTAAACCTAATCTTAAAAAAGAGTATATTATTAAATCTGTGGAAGATTCACTCCTGCGATTGAATGTAGACACAATCGATCTTTATCAATCTCATCACGATGATCTGACAACTGGAATCGATGAAACACTGGAGGCTTATCATCACCTGATACAGAATGGAAAAATAAAATGGATCGGTGCTTCCAACCTAAGTCCAGAACGGATTTCAGAATCCCTTCGTATAGCCGAAGACCACAATTTACCGTATTATATCGCTATTCAGCCCGAATATAACCTTTACGACCGGATGAAATACGAAGAGCAGTATGAACAATTTGCCCTCGATAATCATCTTGGCGTCATCAGCTATTATTCACTTGCGAGTGGTTTCCTGTCGGGTAAATACCGCTCTATTGATGACATCAAAGGTGTCAAGCGTTATGACGCACTAAAAGACAAGTTTAACACCCGCGGCCTGCGCATTTTAGATGTGTTGGCTGAGATAGCACATACACAACAAGCTAGCATGTCAGCTATTGCATTAGCCTGGAATTTACACAGGCCTTCAGTTACAGCGCCTATAGTGAGTGCAACTAGTATCCAGCAGCTCGAAGAACTTAGCAGAGCTGTAGAAATAAAGCTGACACCTGAAGAGTATTACCTCCTAAACAAAGCAAGCGATTACTAGACCAAAAAGCACAAAAAAATAATTTAATTTATTGAAAATAAGAATGTTAAAAATACACCAATCACATTGCCAAATAATATTTGGCTATATCGTATAGAAGAAAGTGAACTGTTCTAAAATTAAGAAAATAAATAATTTAGATAACGATTATAAACACCTGTTTTTCAATAACAAAAAATGGCTAACAAAATAATATTCTGTTGGCCATTTTTTGTTAATATCGCTTTTCCCCACCCGAGGTAACTTATCTTATTTTTTCATTCAGCATGGATAAAATGGAAACAGGCACCATTGCACTGATATCTCCCCCATTAAACCACACGTCTCTTACAATGGAAGAAGAAATATGAGCTTTTCCAGATCTACTCATTAAAAAATAGCTTTCAACATCATTATTGAGCAGCAGATTATTTTGAGCAACAGCGTTTTCAAATTCAAAATCATTGGTATTTCGGAGCCCACGCAATATAAAACGCGCTTTAACCTGCTTACAGAAATCTACTGTAAGGCCTTTATATTTATGCACCTCAACACTATTAACATCCTTAAAAACACGGCTAATTGAATCTACCCGCTCATCGTGGTCTAACATTCCTTTTTTATTGGCGTTATAGCCAACTGCAATAATAATTTTATCAAATAGCGGCATTGCTCTTTCAACAAGATCTTGATGAGCTAACGTAAAGGGATCAAAAGAGCCCGGAAAAACAGCAATTTTCATATCAAATAGTCTTAGCGTAAAAGGAAAATGATGAATACCCGTATTTTCTAGTTTCTATAAAATTTGGATGATCTTCCATCTGTCTTGTTGACGGATGCTCAACAACGAGGAGCCCTTGATCATGCAGCAATTCTTGTTCGAAAATTAATTTTGGTAATTGTGGCAATTTAGGAATATCATAAGGCGGATCTGCAAAAATAAAATCATACGTATTTTTACAACTGGCAATGAATTTAAATACATCGGCTTTCCTCGCTTTAATTTGCTCCAGTTTCATCTTTCTGGCGGTATCATTGATATATTGTACACATTTGAAATGAAGATCTATTGCATCTATGGATTCGACGTCCCGCGATGCGAGCTCGAAACTAATATTGCCTGTTCCAGCAAAAAGATCCAGACACTTTAAGTGATCAAACTCCAGTCGGTTCTGTAAAATATTAAACAACGCTTCCTTGGCGATATCCGTGGTTGGTCTCACAGGTAAATTAGTGGGTGGATTCAGCCTTAAACCACCTAAACGCCCTCCTATTATTCGCATAGTATAGAATCAAACAATACATTATACGGTGCCAAATTTGACTCGATTTCGCTATCCGCCAATACGACTTTTGTCTTCAAATCCAATATCTCGATTTCTCCCGCATAAGCAGAGATACGTTTATAATAAGATTCATTGGGAATCTCCCCGGAAAGAAGCACCTTATTGATGGAGCTCCCTAGATTAAATTGTGTTAAAATATTAAGCACGTAGTAGCTGATATCATCTAAATTATGGATTTCAAAACTATTGTAAAGCTGGAACACTCCGTTTTTAAACAGATAAAAATCAACTGTATTTTCAGCTACGAAATGAAGCCCGAGCACACTGCCTCTAATGGATACACGCTCCTGCGCACGGTCAAGCACAACCGCAAATTCGGGAAGTATAACTGCATCGGGAAACAACCTTTTCCATCTATTCAACAAAAGACCATCAAACTGATATACAGCAACTAAATTAAGATTATCTAAAGAATAGCTAAATGTATTTTCAAGATCAGTAGTCCCTAAAAAGGGTAAGTAATTGCTGATATTTTCGTGTAAAAAAAATTCTTTTGGAATAAACGTAAAAGTTTGATGTGGTATCACAACCCGAACAAATCGAAACGGAAGGCTCATAATCCGCGTAGCATCCAAAATCGGTTCCTCTGACGGATACTCGATCAAAATCGGTGCGATCGACTTTTTATCGACCACCGCCAAGACATCCTTCTGAAAGCCAGCCTTGACCAAAAGATTGTACTCCGGTAAATAATGAATATTAAATTGTTTTGAAATATAATTCATTCGCTGAATTGTAAAAATTAAAACTTCTTAGAGCAAAAATAGCTTTTTCTAGAGGATAAGACAAACCTTTTAAATAACTTTGAGGGTGTTCATCAAAAATCTGTTAATACAGCAATTCCCATGGCAAGCCACCGAACAGCAGTTGGAGGCTTTCGAATTACTGCAAGAATTCCTACTCGCTTTTGACAAGCAATCCTGTTTTGTACTTAGAGGATACGCCGGTACGGGAAAGACAACGTTAATTTCGGCGCTGGTTAAAGTGCTGCCGGCTTTGCGAAAAAAAGCTGTTCTACTGGCGCCAACGGGCAGGGCGGCAAAAGTGATCACCTATTATTCTGGTCGCAAAGCACTGACAATACACAAGAAAATATACCGAAAGAAATCTGCCGTATCATATCAGCTGGATTTTACCTTGGCGGAGAACCTGCACGAAGACACTTTATTTATCATCGATGAAGCTTCAATGATATCCAACGCGCCTGTGAATGCATTTTCGGCAAGCCTATTGGACGATTTGATCCGTTATGTACAATCGGGGAAGAACTGTACCTTATTATTTGTTGGAGATACGGCTCAACTACCTCCTGTAGGACTCTTGGATAGTCCTGCCTTAAATCCGAGCTATCTCGAAAGTGAATTTCATCTTTGCGTTTATCCTTTTGAGCTGACCACGGTTGTCCGTCAGTCCAAAGACTCTGGCATACTGTATAATGCAACTAAAATACGTGAGGAGATAACCTCGGCAGAGGAAGGTCAAGATGATTTTCCCTTCCCAAAATTCATAACAAAAGGATTTAAAGACCTTTACAGAATGACAGGTGAACGGTTAATAGAGGGAATAAACTATGCATATGATAAATATGGACTCGAAAATACAATGATTATCTGCCGTTCAAATCGATCGGCAAATTTATACAATCAGAATATAAGGAACCGGATTTTGTTCCGGGACGAGGAACTGACGGGCGGAGATTATATTATGGTTGTAAAGAACAACTACTTCTGGCTACAGGAAAACAACATGGGCGATGGATTTATTGCAAACGGCGATATGGCCAAAGTACGAAAAGTAAGTAACATCCACGATCAGCATGGATTTCGATTTGCAGATGTGACACTTGAATTTGTAGACATCGACGAAATAGAACCCATCACTTGCCGCGTTATCTTAGACAGCCTTTATACAGACAGCCCCAATCTGCCTTACGAAACCCAAAAAACACTATACGAAGAGATTGCTTTGGACTATGCCGATATCATGGACAAGAAGGACAGGCTCGAAGCAATCAAAAAAGATCCCTATTATAATGCGCTTCAGATTAAATTTGCATTTGCAATTACCTGCCATAAAGCACAGGGCGGCCAATGGCCAATCGTCTTTGTCGACCAAGGCTATATAAACGATGATATGTTGGATCTTGAATTTTTAAGATGGTTGTACACCGGGGTTACCCGGGCAACAAAGGAACTTTTCCTGGTTAATTTCAATGAAAACTTCTATCCATCATAGGATTATTACACGAATCATTCGCAAAAGAAGCTAATAATAGATATTTTTACGTTCAGAACCATTATTATACAATTATCTATATTATTAATGCATAAGTACTACTTTATCTTAGCGGCGAGCTTATTGCCCTATGTGAGCACTGCACAACAGGCAAAGGAAGCGCCTATCAAGTCCAATTATCAGTTGGCTGCAAAATTCTCCCCTGAAAAATTAAAGAAAATGATTTTTTCGACGAGCATCAAACCAAATTGGATCAATTTTTCCGATCGCTTTTGGTATGATTACGCAAGTCCGCAGGGAAGAAACTGGTACATTGTAAACCCTGCGCTGAAAAAGAAAGATCTTCTTTTCAACAATGACAACCTCGCCGCTCAAATTACTAAAATCGTTAAAAATCCTGTCGATGCCCAACATTTGGAATTACAGGGCCTTCGATTTACCAAAGATGAGAAAAAATTGAGGTTCCAAGTGCAGAGTACCAAAGATACGGTGAAATCCAAAGATGAAATACAAAAGCTCAAGAATAAGTCCGATACCACCAAAAAGAAACTATTTTATCTGGAATATGACTTAGCAGCACAGTCTGTGGTAGAAATCAGCGACTCGACAAAGGTAAAACCGCCATTGGGTTGGGCCACATTCTCCCCTGACACCAATACAGTCTATTTTGCAAAAGATTACAACTTGTATTGGATGGACAAATCCAACTATCTTAAAGCGGTAAAGAATGAAAAAGACAGTACCATTGTTGAACACCAGATAACAAAAGATGGTGTACAATATTATGCTTGGGGCGGTGATGAATATAGCACAACTACGGGTGAGGAAAAAGATAAAGACAACGATACTAAACGCAAGCGGGTATGGATCAGCTGGTCTCCAGATGGACGTTATTTTACCTTAACCAGAAAGGACAACCGTCCCCTAAAGCCCTTATGGGTAATCAATAATGTTGGCTCATCCCGGCCGACACTTGAAACTTATAAATACCAAATGCCTGGCGAAGTCGATTCAACAGAAACTGAACTATATATCTTCGACGCAGCAGCAAGAACTCCACGCCGCATCAATATAGCTGCGTTTAAAAATCAGACCGTATCTACCTGGACAAAAACCCCGGATAAAAATTCTTATAAAGAGGATTATTTTATCAACTACTGGCTGGGCAATAACGAAGAGTTTTACATTTCGCGCTCTAGCCGTGACCTGAAACGAATTGATCTCCTAAAGGTCAATATAAATGGTACGGTAAACAATATTATCCAGGAGCGTTCCAATGTATATTTGGATGTTCAGAAACCATTCTTGATCGAAAACAAAAAGCAATTAGTTCATTGGTCGGAAAGAGATGGCTGGGGCCACTACTACCTCTACGACACAAATGGAAAATTGATTAATCAAATTACAAAAGGCGCTTTTCATACGGAGGAAATTACCGGTTTAGACCCTGCTTCCGGAACATTATACTTTACAGCATCGGGACGTGAGAAAAACGAAGACCCCTATTATCTACACCAGTACAGTATAAATACAAATGGCACCGGAATTAAATTATTAAATCCAGGAAACTTTGACCACCAAGTGGAAATGAGCGAATCTTCCCGATATTTTGTCAATAATTCCTCCAGAGTAAACACGACTCCTGAATCCGTCTTATATAATAGCAATGGACAGAAAATAATGACACTGGAAAAAGCTGACCTATCCTTGCTATTTGCTGCAGGTTACAAATTTCCAGAACCTTTTAAAGTGAAAGCTGGGGATGGCACCACGGATCTCTATGGGGTCATGTACAAACCATTTGACTTTGACAGTACTAGAACTTATCCCATTGTGGAATATGTATACCCTGGGCCTCAAACCGAAGCTGTCAATAAATCCTTTGGAAGAAGCATGGACAGAATTGACAGGCTAGCGCAGTTTGGTTTTATCGTCATCACAGTTGGTAACCGTGGCGGACACCCTTCACGTTCGCAATGGTATCATACCTATGGATACGGCAATCTGCGTGACTATGGTTTGGAAGATAAAAAAGTAGCGGCAGAACAGCTCGCAGATCGTTATAAATACATCGACATTAACCGCGTTGGCATAACTGGTCACTCCGGCGGTGGTTTTATGTCTACAGCAGCGATGCTTGTTTACCCTGACTTCTTTAAAGTTGCGGTGTCTGGCGCCGGAAACCATGAAAATCAGATTTACAACCGCTGGTGGAGTGAGCGTCATCATGGGGTGACAGAAAAAGTATCTGCTAAAGGTGATACAACATTCTCCTACCAAATCAATAAAAATACAGAGCTTGCAAAAAACCTAAAAGGCAGGCTGCTTATCGCTACCGGAGATATTGACAACAATGTACACCCGGCAAATTCCATTCGAATGGTGGACGCATTGATAAAGGCAAACAAAAGATTTGATTTCTTGCTATTACCAGGACAAAGACATGGTTTTGGCGATATGACGGAGTATTTCTTCTGGAAAATGGGCGATTACTTCAGCCAATATCTGTTGGGTGATTCCAAGATGAACGAAGTTGACATGACTGAAATGAATCGAGAAAAACCACAAAAATAACGGTTGCGTGACCTACGATGAAAAATTAGCATTTTTATCCATTACCTTGAGATCTTTCGAGGTAACGGATTTTTCTTTGGATATCCTTCAAGGGATAACCCTGGCCGAGCTGTTGAACATCTCCTTAGAGAAGGATAAAAAGGTTGCCTTTCGCGCCGCCTGGGTATTTGAAACCATCGTTTTAAAGAATACAGCATTACTAAGATCTGTTCTCCCGCAATTCTTGAACAATTTAAAAAAACAAAAAAACTGGAGTTGTCTTAGAAGCTATACCAAAATTCTATTATTTTTAACGTCTAAAAAAAATAAAGAATATACACTTCAAAATGAGATAGAAGAAGAAATTATCGAGCACTCCTTCCAATGGATGATCGAACCGTCATGTCCCGTCGCCGTATTGGTCAACTGTCTGGACATCTTAAATAACCTACGAAAAAAGTACCCTTGGATACATGAGGAGTTACAGGCTCAGATAAGCTATTTTCAACGAACAAAACCGAGTCCAGCCTTAATGAGCCGGACCAATAAAATTATTCAGCAGAAAAGTTAAAGTATCGTTTCCATTCGCGATTAAAACAATGTATTTCCTTTCGAGTGATTGACACGGCCCAAATGCTTATACGCAGCCTCGGTACATTCGCGACCCCGCGAGGTCCGCATAATGTATCCTTCTTGAATCAGAAAGGGTTCGTAGACTTCCTCAATCGTACCTTCATCCTCCCCAACTGCTGTGGCTACAGTTTTTAAACCGACAGGTCCACCTTTAAATTTGTCTATAATGGTCGTTAAGATTTTGTTGTCCATCTCGTCTAAACCATTTTCATCCACATTAAGCGCGTGCAAAGCATATTTCGCTATTTCTTTATCGATGCTTCCGTTACCCTTTATCTGTGCAAAATCCCGTGTACGGCGCAGTAAAGCATTGGCTATCCGGGGTGTACCTCTGCTCCTTCGTGCAATCTCATAGGCACCTTCATCAGAAATCGGTGTGTTTAAGATATGTGCCGAGCGTAACACGATAGTTGTCAGGAGTTTTGCATCATAATATTGTAGGCGTGAATTAATTCCAAAGCGCGCACGCAAAGGAGCAGTCAAAAGCCCCGAGCGTGTTGTTGCCCCTATCAAGGTAAACGGATTCAGGGAGATCTGCACAGACCGTGCATTCGGCCCTGTTTCCAGCATAATGTCGATTTTAAAATCTTCCATTGCCGAATAGAGATATTCTTCTACTAAAGGGCTTAGACGGTGGATCTCATCGATAAACAAGACATCCCCTTCTTCGAGATTTGTCAATAATCCTGCAAGATCACCCGGTTTATCCAATACAGGTCCCGAAGTAATTTTAATGCCAACCCCCATCTCATTAGCAATGATATGGGATAAGGTAGTCTTTCCTAAGCCTGGGGGGCCATGTAGCAAAACGTGATCCAGCGCCTCGCCTCTCAGCCTGGCTGCCTTCACAAAAATATTGAGGTTTTCTAATATTTTAGCCTGACCTGTGAAATCTTCAAAAGCCTGAGGTCGCAAAGCCCGTTCAATATCACGATCTGTGTTGCTCAGACGTTCTGGATTTGGATCTAAATTCTCGTTCATTGTGGGCTATTTTTAATTTCTCTTGTAGCGCTTTCCGATACTTCCTAATTTCAATTGGATAACGCCAAAAAATGCTTCCTTAAAGATACTTGTGCTCATCTTTGATGTGCCTTCGGTTCGGTCTGTGAATATAATGGGTACTTCAACCACATTAAAGCCATATTTTACGGCTGTGAATTTCATTTCAATCTGAAAAGCATAGCCTACAAACTTAATCTTTTCGAGAGGGATCGTCCGGAGGACCTCCCTAGTGAAACAGACAAATCCCGCGGTAGCATCCTGGATATTTATTCCGGTTATAAAACGAACATATACCGAAGCAAAATAGGACATCAACACACGGCTCATCGGCCAATTGACAACATTCACTCCTTTAATATAACGCGAACCTATGCTCATATCAGCACCATCCAAACAAGCCTGCCGTAAGCGGAGCAGATCCTCTGGATTGTGGCTGAAGTCCGCATCCATTTCGAAAATATACTGGTAATGTTCGCGGGATAGCGCCCATTTAAATCCATGGATATACGCTGTTCCCAAACCCAGCTTTCCGGTTCGCTCTTCGATAAACAAACGGCCAGTAAATTCATTAACCTGTAAATTCTTGATGATTGTAGCCGTCCCATCGGGCGAACCGTCGTCTACAATTAAAATATCAAATGCGTGTGATAAGGAAAAAACTTTGCGAATGATTTTTTCAATATTTTCCTTTTCATTGTATGTTGGAATGATAACTAAACTATCCGTCACTTTTATATATTTAAGACCAGTAAAGGTAATCATTTACGTTAAATTCTAGTACAGGAATTCGATGAAATCTACAAGATAATCAACAATACTCGCGCGAAAAGACAGTAAACCCTTCAAGCTCAAACCAACGCACCGGCATCATAAATACACAGCATCAATAGAATGCATGCCATAAAAAAGAGAAGCCCGTTACTTTGGGAGTAACGAGCTTTCATTAACCAATTATAAACTTAAATTATGAGACTGCAAATATGATGAAAATTGCTTTCATTTACAAATTTATTTGCGTTTTTATGCAACATTTTCAATACAATCCCTATTTTATTTTGCTAAATCGTTTATAAAACATGCACACTACCGCAATCTAACGGTCCACCTCCCCCAAAACGATATCAATCGATCCAAGGATCGCAATTAGATCAGCAATCAGCACCCCTTTTCCAAGTTCTGAAATCACCGAAAGGTTATTAAAGCTTGGGCCCCTTGACTTGACCCGCAACGGGATATCTGATTTATCTTTTGTGACAAAATAAAACCCTAATTCTCCTTTCGGATTTTCAGCACGGACATAGTAGTCCTGAGCTTTCAGATTCACTTTCTTCGGAACCAAAGCGCGCGGATCAAATTCGGCCGTACGTTTAAAGTCTTTCTTTAATCGTTCAAGACATTGCTCAACAATGCGAACCGATTCCTTGACCTCGTCTACCCTAACTTTATAACGATCCCAGCAATCACCGATTTTCCCCATTTCACCTTTTCCCACAGGTATCTCAAAATCAATTTCCGGGTAAACAGAATAACCATCTATGCGCCTCAAATCCCATTTTATTCCCGATGCACGCAGCATAGGTCCCGATACGCCATAATTTATGGCAACATCAGCAGGAAGGACACCTATTGTAGCTGTACGGGAAATAAATATTTGGTTCTGTGTCAATATCTCATCCAGTTCGACCAATTTAGGTTTGAAATACGTGATAAATTCTGTACAGCGCTCTTCAAAGCCAACGGGCAAATCATAAAATAAGCCGCCTACCCAGATATAGTTGTACAGCATCCTGGAACCTGAGGCCCATTCCAACATATTCATGATATGTTCACGATCCCGAAAACACCACAAAAATGGCGTTGTGGCACCGATATCAATACCATATGTTCCAATAGCAATCAGGTGGGATGCTATTCGGTTGAGTTCACAGACCAAAACCCGAATGTACTCTATTCTTTTAGGTATTTTGCTGTCAAGGCCAAGCATACGTTCAACCCCCATAACGAAAGCATGGCTATTGTTCATCGAAGCCAAATAGTCCAAGCGATCAGTAAAAGGAATTGTTTTTGCATAATTCAACGATTCAGCATGCTTATCGAAACAACGATGCAGATAACCCAAATGTGGAACAACCTCTTTCACGATCTCTCCGTCTGTAATCAGTTGTAACCGAAGCACACCATGTGTCGAAGGGTGCTGAGGTCCCATATTCAACACCATTTCCTGACTTGAGATCTCTGTAAGGTGTTTTTCATAGCGCAGTAATGCCTCTTTATATTTTGGATTCGCCATTTCTATCAATTAATATGAATGCCATGATATTTCTCCGCTTCCTCATAATCCTTCCGTAAAGGATAGCCCTCCCAATCGTCAGGCAGCAAAATCCTTCTAAGGTCCGGATGTCCCTCAAAATAAATCCCCATCAGGTCAAATGCTTCGCGCTCATGCCAGTCTGCCGTGCGCCACACCGAAGTAAGCGAAGGAATCTCCGGTAGTTCATCCAGCGAACGATGACCAGACAACTCAACTTTTAAGACCAAACTGTGTTGATACGGTAAGGAATTTAAATGGTAGACAATGGTAAAATGCGTTTGATAATCCACTGCAGTAAGGTTGCTTAAAAAATCAAAATATAAGCCTTCTGTATCCCGGAGGAATAAACAAACGGCTACAATATCTGCTTTATCCATAAATAGTGCAGGCTGCAGCCCATTGCGATCTTCTTTAAGAATAAGTTGAGTTCCAAATTTGGAAACAAGCATCGATTTAATTTCGTCAAATGTCATATTTATGGAGCTATACGCGTAATCTTCCAGGAATCTGACACTTTTTTATAGACTATGCGATCATGTAACCGGCTTGCACGTCCTTGCCAGAACTCGAAATAAACCGGTTTCAATAGATAACCACCCCAATGCCATGGTCTAG
This sequence comes from Sphingobacterium multivorum, assembly GCF_039511225.1. Classification (NCBI taxonomy): domain Bacteria; kingdom Pseudomonadati; phylum Bacteroidota; class Sphingobacteriia; order Sphingobacteriales; family Sphingobacteriaceae; genus Sphingobacterium; species Sphingobacterium multivorum. Next base: position 2,881,909 of record NZ_CP154261.1, on the reverse strand, counting down.
GTACAGAATCGTTCCCATCATACTGATGCTCGAGTTCTTTCACCCTGCCTTCCAGAAAACTGCGGTTGGGGATTTCGTGGCTCTGCGGGGATGCTAGTGCACCAATACGGCTTGCTTTTGGCCGCGATTGGAAATATTCATCCGAATCGGCCTCACTCACAAAATCAATAACACCTTCAATTCGGACCTGCCTTTGTAATTCGGGCCAAAAAAACAACAAGGCCACATGCGGATTAGCTTTCATATCCTCACCTTTACGGCTTTCATAGTTTGTAAAAAAGACCAGTCCGTCGGCTACAATGTCCTTCAATAAAACGACTCTCGAGGACGGCAATTGCTGCGAGGACACCGTTGAAAGCACCATGGCATTTGGCTCAATTACCTCGCTACGAATCGCCTCGTCAAACCATTTTTTAAACTGCTGGACCGGATCACGATCCACGTCCGATTCAGATAGGCTACCTAATACGTAATCCTGTCTGATTGCTGCAATATCTTTATGTTGAATGGACATAGAAACCTGTTTTTATATCCTACAAACTTACTAAAATCATTGCTTTTTCTCTATAAAGTTAGTAGAAATTGACAAAATCCTAATTTTGGCACAAATCTCGCATAGATTAAATAAAAAAGATTAAATTCAATAAATAATTAAAACTCGCGCTATATGTTTACCGAACTAGACCCACAAAAAGGAAGTCTGTTGATTTCCGAACCATTTATGCTAGACCCTAGATTCCTCAGATCCGTGATATTGTTATGCGAATACAATACAGAAGGTTCCCTCGGATTTGTCTTAAATAATCAAACCAATGTTCGTATAGGCCAATTATTGGAAGCTATACCGCATTGCAATTTCCCCATCTACGTCGGTGGTCCCGTGGCTCAGGAAAGCCTTTTTTTTGTACATAGCCGTTTTGATTTGCTGCTGAGTGGCGAAGAAGTAGCCCCTGGAATCTATTTTGGCGGCGATGAAGATAGACTTATTGAAGCCATACAAACGGACAGCATAAAACAAGATGAATTAAAATTCTTTATCGGATATTCTGGATGGTCCGCCGGTCAGTTAGACGGCGAAATAAAAGAAAATAGCTGGGCTGTACAAAACAAATACCACCATCAGCTCATTTTTGAAGGCAACGGTGAATTGCTATGGAAGGATGCGATTATTGGACTTGGCCCCAAATATGCACATGTCGCCAATTTTCCGCATAGCCCAGGTCTAAACTAGTATAAAGACCACCTCGCGCTGACAGAGTACGTTGGGATTCTATAAATCCAGCAAACGCCTCCATGACAAAATAGACCGTTTCCTGCCATCATGTCCTGTAGGGACGATTTGGAACACAGATTGTATGTTTTAAACAAATCTTAAAATTAAAAATAGCGACATACAAATTATGAATCCAGAAAAAGGTAGTATTTCAATTCACACGGAGAATATATTTCCCGTAATCAAAAAGTTCTTATACTCTGATAATGAAATTTTCTTGCGTGAACTGGTATCTAATGCCGTTGATGCTTCTCAAAAAATCAAACGTCTGGCTTCTTTGGGTCAATACCAAGGGGAAACAGGAGAATTGATTGTAGACGTAAAATTTGATGAAGCTGCCAAGACCATCACTATTTCCGACAATGGTATTGGTATGACAGCAGATGAAATAAAAAAATACATCAACCAGATCGCTTTCTCAGGCGCAACAGAGTTCATGGAAAAATTCAAAGAGGCAAATGATGCAAATGAAATCATTGGCCGCTTTGGTTTAGGCTTCTATTCCGCATTTATGGTGGCCGATACAGTAGAAATCCAATCCTTATCTTATCAGGATGGAGCAGAACCCGCTCATTGGACTTGCGATGGTAGTACATCTTACGAAATTTCTACAGGTACAAGAACCACCCGTGGAACAGATGTCATCTTACATATTAACGAAGAATCAACTGAATTTTTAAGCCAGGCACGCTTACAGGACATTTTAGATAAGTATGCTAAATTTCTTCCTGTTTCAATTCGTTTTGGTACCAAAACGAATTCTGAACCGGATGGCGAAGACGAAGAAGGAAAACCAAAATACAAATCTGTAGCGGTAGATAATATCATCAACAATACCAATCCGGCTTGGACAAAATCACCGTCTGAATTAAAAGACGAAGATTATCTAGCCTTCTACCGCGAACTCTATCCCTACTCAATGGATGAGCCGTTGTTTTGGATTCATCTCAATGTAGATTACCCATTCAACCTAACAGGTATCCTTTACTTCCCTAAAGTTAAAAATGAACTGGAGATCCAACGCAATAAAATCAAACTCTATTCTAGACAAGTGTTCATCACCGACGAGGTAAAAGATATTGTTCCTGAATTCTTGATGTTACTTCATGGGGTCATCGATTCACCGGATATTCCATTAAACGTATCCCGTTCATTTTTACAGGCAGACAGTAACGTTAAAAAAATCAACAGTTATATCACCAAAAAGGTGGCCGACAAATTGAACGAAATATTTAAGACCGACCGTAAGGGGTTTGAAGAGAAATGGACGGATATCGGTTTATTCATCAAATACGGTATGCTAAGCGATGAGAAATTTGCTGAAAAAGCAAATGACTTCTGTTTAGTAAAAAACACAGGGAACCAAAGCTTCACCATTAAAGAGTATTACGAAAAGGTCAAAGATATCCAGGTAGATAAAGATGGTAACATTGTCTACTTATATACACATGATGCCGCTCAACAAGATGGCTTTATCCAAACAGCATTAAACAAAGGTTATGATGTTTTGATGCTTGATGGGCCACTGGATACGCACTTTGCTGCTTATTTGGAGCAAAAGGGCGGTGAAAAGGTTCAATTGAAACGTGTGGATGCTGACGTTATCGATAAATTGATCCAAAAAGACGAAAAGGTCGAACTTGCCCTTTCGGAAGAAGAATCCAAAAAAGCGCTTGAGGTTTTCGAAAAAGCAATTTCACGGCAAGATATGAAAGTTGAAGTTGACGCGTTAAATGAAGGTGACCTGCCTGTATCGGTAACAATTGATGAATTTATGCGCCGAATGAAAGATATGGCCAAGACAGGTGGAGGTATGAATTTCTATGGTTCATTGCCCGACAATTATAAGGTAACTGTCAATGGCAACCATCCGCTGATCAAAAGAATTTTATCAGCATCGGACGAAGAGGGTTCAAAACTAGCAAAACAGGCTTTTGATTTAGCGCTCCTATCCAGAGGTTTATTGTCTGGAGCCGATCTAACATCTTTTGTGAAGAGAAGTGTAGAAATGATCTAACAACATTTCTTCTACTAAAAAAGGTGGTTTCTTTGATAGGAACCGCCTTTTTTAGTAGAAATTGGAAGCAAATGGTAGCTTTGGGAGTAGCGAAATGCATATCCGCACCGATATGGACGCGTTTCGATGTTTTTTATTAAAATTTAATAAACTAATCTTCACCTAGTTGGCTTTAAACGCTGTTTTTTTTCAGTCAAATATTTGGAGGGAATAGGGTTTAATCGTACTTTTGTATCATCAAAATCACGGTAGGTATAGCTCAGTTGGTTAGAGCACTAGATTGTGGTTCTAGGGGTCGTCGGTTCGAGCCCGATTACTTACCCAAAAAGGCAGATCAAATGATCTGCCTTTTTTAATTTTGTGAATTCAATTAATACAGCCTCCGATCAACCGCTCCATAACCCCTTAACAATAGCGCATTCAGACTCACTATAGCCTTTACGCTATGAAAACAACTTCACACCGATTAGGGCAAGGGGTCCATGACGGAAGGATTTTCGGGATCATAAATGGCCACAGCAACCTTAGAGTCCGCACAACCATAATATAAAAACCATTTTTGTTTAAAAAAGACCAACCCTTCAATAAAAACCGTTCCATCAATGTATTGCCCACTTTTCTCGAAGGCTTCCATGGGACGCAAAAACGGAGTATCCATTCGAGCCAGTACCCTTGTTGGATCTTGTGGATCAAATAACACCTGCCCCGCCGAATAGGTATTTTTATTAAAACGCTTATCTCCTTTCTCAGCATGATTCTTACCATTGTATAGCAATACAATTCCATTATCAGTCAAAACTGCTGGGGGACCACACTCGGTCAAGGAGCTATCAAAATAACCGTCCCTTGGGGAAATAAAGGCTGTCAGTATACCTTTACCAGCTGTTACGGGTTCCCAGTCAATCAAATTATCGGATGTGGCACCATAAACACCATGTTCTCCCCAGTACAACCAATATTTACCATTGATTTTAGCTATCACCTGCTTGTTACCGTTCATTACTGTCACAATTGAAGCTGATTTATGCGGTTCATCAATGAGAGTGGGCCTGTTTTTCGATTTTTTAAAAATGGGACCATACTTAACCCAGTGTCTCAGATCAGTGGATATTGCTACACCAAGCCGCGGCACCTTTCGGTTCCATTGGGTATAAAATAGCACGAAACGCCCATCCTCAGTCTGTGCTATCCGAGGATCTTCTGTCCCGCCAGGCCACTCGTTATCCTGCTGTTCATCAGGCCCCGGATAGAATACCGGTGTTTTGAGCCGTTCAAAATGAATACCATCCGCACTAGCCGCTAACCCCAGACGGGAGGTCCGGTGGCCAATAGCCTTCCCCGTCCGGTCTTCCGCACGATATATGACAAAGACACTATCTCCCTTCACCACTGCCGCAGGATTAAAAGTGTCGTTGTCCTCCCATCGGATCTCCTTCTTTAGCATTGGATCATAAAACAGCGAACTTGTATCAGGCTCAATAATTGGATTTACTCCTTTGGGGCGCTCAAAGCCCCCCAATACCCATTGTCCTTTCTTAAGCTGTACGCCATGCTGTATCTTACAACCACTCAAAAAGACGAACAGCATAGAACCTGCAATTTTTACGATAATATTCATATTTTAATTGATTTCTATGGTTTTAAACGCAACATTAACCAACAGCCTGTAAAAGTGAAAATTATAAATTGGTTACAACTGAAGAACGAACGAAACTATCACCGATCATTCACAAATATAATGCTAATAAAAAATAAGTGCGGCAAACAAGTTCATTAAAAATGGGATTGAATTCGATCTTCCAGCACCAAAAAGTTAATTTTACAGTAAATAGCAGACTAAACTGCAATAAATTGCAGATTTTTACCAAACAAAGCTCCCATCATTGCAACATTTAGCATAAATACATATATTTATAGCATGATCTCAAAAGAAGAACGTCACGATTTTATATTAATTAAAATCCAAAAGGAAAGAAAATTAGCGATGGCGGACTTGGCCACCGAGCTTGGTGTTTCCGAACATACCGTGCGACGTGATCTTAAAGAGTTAGCTGATGCCGGCTTACTTCGGGCTATTCGTGGCGGTGCTACACTACGGTCAAACATTCCATTCGATATATACGACCGAAATAACCTTGATGTTATGGAGAAACAATTCATAGCAGAAAAATCAATCACACTATTGAAAGATCATCAGGTCATCTTTTTCGATGGAGGCACAACAACACAGGCAATTGCTGGAAATATTCCAGATAGCCTAAACCTCACTGTTGTCACACATAGTCTCCCGATAGCCAATATACTTGCAAACCTCCCAAACATCAGCTTGATTTTCGCGGGTGGTGCTTTCTGCAAATCATCTCTTACGATGCAGGGACAGCAAACTATTTCCGCCTATGGAGAAATATACGCAGATATCAGCTTTATAGGGGTATGCGGCCTGGATCTCTACCGCGGACTTACGGCAAGGACGCTCGAGGAAACAGCTATCAAAAGGGTACTTTGTAAAAATTCAATGAACATTGTTGCTGCAACAACAAGCAATAAGCTCGATACCCTCGCACCTTTCCTAACATGTCCCGCGTCTGATATCAGTTATTTAATTACAGAAAAAGATCCTCTTGATCGCATTTTACAGCCTTATGCCACACAAGGTATTACCATTTTATAAGTTTACCATTTATGAATAATCTCAAACAGGAAGCTGCCAAAGCTGCTCTTCAACTTTTAAAACCCGATCAGCTCATTGGACTAGGTGTGGGATCAACAATAGCTTATTTCATCGAATTAATCGCCGGCAGTATCAGCTTTAAATCCAGCTTAAAATTTACTTCGCCTTCTTTTGAAACCAGAATACTACTCCAAGAGAATGATCTTACTTGTATGGATAACAGTACTCTAGCAATGTTGGACTATTATTTTGACAGCTGCGATCAGGTGGACATGCATTTAAATGCATTTAAAAGTGGCGGCGGCGTGCACACAGGTGAAAAGATTATGGCGAATATGGCACAGCAGTTTATTCTATTGGTCGATGGCTCAAAGATGGTCGATAAACTGACCACAAAACATCCACTATGTGTTGAAATTATACCCGAAGCCTGGTTATCGGTACTGAAAGAACTAAAGTCAAGCTATTCTACAGCAATAGCCGACGTAGTATTACGAAAATCCGAACAAAAATCAGGTCCTCTCCTGTCTGAGAGAGGTAATTTCCTGGCAGATATTTATTTTTATACACTACCCGATATTTTTGATTTAAATAAACAAATCAAACTCATTACAGGTGTCGTAGAACATTCACTTTTTTATCGACTGTGTTCGCAGTGTCTTCTAGCAACAGAAGACGGCATAACGCATTTATCTGCAAACCACCTTGGAGAGTCAAACCCGGATAAGAACGTCACGCAATAGCATTAAAGTTTATATTGAAGGCTAACAACTAACAAGACAACGCTAAAGTAATTTAAATCAACATGAAACACACTCAAATTAACACAGGAATACTGAGTTTTGGCATGTCAGGACGTGTTTTTCACGCACCATTTATACATACCAATCCACATTTCAATCTCAGTGCTGTTGTAGAACGGTCGAAAAAAGCAGCACATGAATTTTATCCGGCAATAAAAAGCTATAATAGCATTGCTGAATTACTAGTGGACGAAAGCATCGAATTGGTCATTGTGAATACACCAAACTATACCCATTTCCAATATGCGAAAGAGGCCCTAGAAGCAGGAAAACATGTATTGATAGAAAAACCTGCCGTAGATGACTCTACACAATTCGATACGCTTCTTGCCATCAGCAAAAAACAAGGAAAACACTTATTTTTCTATCAAAACAGACGGTATGACGGTCACTTTTTAGACATTAAAAAAGTGATCGACAGTGGAGAATTAGGAAAGCTGATTGAAGTACATTTCAGATTTGATCGCTATAAAATGGAATTGGGACAAAAATACTTTAAGGAAGATACGCAGTATATTTCCAATGGTATTACTTATGACCTAGGCCCGCACCTTATCGATCAAGCAATCTCACTTTTTGGAAAACCGGTTAAATTTACCAAGACAACATCCATTAACAGGCCGGATTCTAAAGTCGCAGATTATTTTCACTACCATCTCTATTATCCAGCTGGACTGAACGTATATTTAACGGGTAGTCTACTTGTTGCCTCTCCGCAGCCCGCCTTTGTCTTACATGGTACAAAAGGGAGTTTTATCAAGAATATGACGGATGTGCAAGAACAGCAATTGCTAGATGGTATGCTACCTGACAATCCATCTTATGGCCTTGAGCCAGCCGGCCTCGAGGGGAAACTTGTTACGATAGACGCTTCAAATCAAAAACATGAGTCTTTAGTAACACCACATAAAGGAGATTACAATCAGCTGTTTGAAGCCATTTATGAAAGCTTAAGAAATAATATCGATTACCCTATTAAAGCGGATCAGATTAAATGGCAGATCGAATTGCTTGAAGCTGAAAACACCTAAGCTTCTAAACAATCAATGGTGGCACGGTTTAAGAAAACTAACATGTGTCGCCATTTCAATTTGCTTCCCAAAGACATTCGTTCGGTTCAATATGGATCATCACATGACCGAGATCAGGAATATGCGTAACCAAATGGTCTTTGAGTTTATGCGCCAGCTCATGTCCTTCCCTCACCGTAATTTCACTATCAACAATAGCGTGCAGATCGACGTGATATTTAGCTCCCGATTTGCGAACAAAACATTTTTCTGTGGCTTTTATCCCATCTACTTTTAATGCTTCTTCCCGGATATTATCAATGACCTCATCGTATACATTTTCATCCATGATCTCGCCAAGTGCCGGTCTGAAAATATGATAACAGTTATACAGAATAAATCCAGCAGCAAATAATGCCGCGTAGTCATCCGCATTTTCATATCCCTTTCCGAGCAACAATGCAATAGATATCCCAATGAAGGCTGCAACTGATGTTATCGCATCGCTTCGATGATGCCAAGCGTCTGCACGAAGTGAAGAACTATTTGTTTCTTTACTTTTCTTCATAACGATCCTATAAGAAATTTCTTTCCATACAATGATCCCGCCCAGAACAAATAAGGTCCAAGGTTTTGGCAGGTCATGTGGCGTTCCTATATTCTCAATACTTTCATAAGCGATTATGGTTGCAGAAACAATGAGAAAACCAACGACAATAAATGTAATGAGGGGTTCTACCCGACCATGACCATAAGGATGATTGTCGTCGGCAGGCCGTTGCGCATATTTCAAACCCAGAAGCACTAGAAATGAAGAGAAAATGTCCGCTGTTGACTCAATTGCATCCGCAATCAGGGCATAGGAGTTTCCAAAGAAACCGGCTAACCATTTTAATAATGCCAGTAATGCATTACCTACAATACTAAAATAAGTCGTTCTGACTGCAGTCTGCTCTTGAAGTTCGGACATAGCTATAAATTAACTTGACACCGCGAAAATACTGTTTTTTCTCTTCAAATTCTATTCTCCAGCTATAGAAAATAGCGATTACAATAATCGATCGTTAACTGCCGCTCGCGATATCCTGCAATGCTTTTTTTATCTCAGGAGTTCCATAGTCACGGCTTCCTTCCAGACGCTCTACGATCTTTCCAGCCTTATCCAAGATGACCGTCGTCGGGATGGACTGCCCTAAGAATTCTGCAGGAATTTCACCCGCTGCAATATAAAGGGGCAGATCATACTTATTTTCCGCCATGAATGCTGAAGACTTCTCCATGTCACCATCAACGTCCACCATGAGGAAAACGATATCCTTATTATCTTTAAGCGATTGCCTAAGCTGGTCAATAGAAGGTAGTTCATGAATACAGGGAGGACACCAGGTCGCCCAGAAATTAATAAATACGACCTTACCTTTTAAAGCACTTAATTGAAGAACCTTGCCCTCTTTATCCTTAAAAGATAACTCCTGCGTTGTGGGTGCAGTAACTTCAGTAGCTTCCTCTACCTTTTCGACCTTGGTCTCACTTTTATTTCCAGCGTTTCCACAGCTAAAAAATAAACTGGTCGATAAAGCCGCAAGACCAAAAAAAATAACTCCTCCATTAAACCTAATATTCATCGTCTTTTGTTTCATTAAATTATTCTATTAAAAATAAATCCCTGTTCACTAATCGTTCTCTTAAAGTAAGGGGTAAAAGATTAAATCCGAATTCGGAGATCTCGTCAATCCAATCCTCCTAGGAGAAATTTCTCAAAACATTAGCTAATTTAACCTTAATTATTCAAGACCACAAGTATTGCACACAACTCCACAACATAAACCTTTGATCAATAGCAAAATAAGCAACAATAAAATTAAAAAAATAACAAGAACTTTTCCGACATTTAAGAGCGTGAACATATCGTTGATCAAAAGACAATTAATTGAATACATCATGAATCTCCCAGCAAATCATTTCAAAAAATGCTTATCAATATGTTTCCTGTTATTTATCACCATCCAGCTTAATTTCGGACAATCCACCTCAACTAAATTCAACATGCTATATCAGCTAATAGCATCAAAAGATTTCTTCACCGCCCGCGACCTGTTTAAGGCAAATAAAACTTTCTTAAACGCCAACGAGCAAGTTTTTATTTTGGCAATACTCGATAACGCCTTTAATAAACCCATCGCTTCAAACAAAAAAATAGCACTATTGAGCGCAGCAACAGAAGAATTACCCGACACACTGCGACTAAAGATACGACGCGTTCAGGAAGATAATTTCGTTAAACTGAAAGATTACGTTGGGGCAAAACAGACAACGCAAAAAATACTACTCGAATTTGATCCCTTGCTATCACCAGATACAAGAGCGGACCTCCGAAATAATCTAAAAATCTGGTCTGCACTTGATCATGTAAAGCCACAGCTTGTAGAAATCAACGACGATACCCGTCTTAAAATGACGAAAGATAAAGCCGGGTTGAAGAATCTTAAAGTAAAGGTCAACGGCGATACAGCAAGTTTCATATTTGACACCGGAGCAAATCTATCGACAGTTTCGGAGTCTGTGGCCAAACGACTTCATATGGATATTATCCGTGCAGATATTGATGTAGACGCCATTACAGGTATTGCTATCAAAGCCAATTTAGCAGTCTGTAAACAATTAAAACTTGGTAGCATCAACATATCGAATGCTGTATTCCTGGTTTTCCCAGATAGTGCACTTTATATCCCACAAATCGCCTATCAGATCAATGGCATAATAGGCTTCCCCGTTATTGAAGCACTGCAAGAAGTACAGCTTACACAGGATGATTTTTTTATTGTACCAAAAAAACCTACGGTTGCATGGAAAGCTTCAAATCTTGCAATAGATGGGTTATCACCGCTTATTGCTATTGATGGAAAGCACTATACCTTTGATACAGGAGCTGAAAAAACAATCCTTTATGCGCCGTTTTACGAAACCTACAAACAACATATAGAAAAACAGGGTATACCGACCAAAGTCGCCATGGGGGGCGCAGGTGGTAACGTTGAATATGATGGCTTTATCATTCACCATACCTTCCATATTAGCGATAAACCGATCGCGCTTAAAAAGATAAACCTATTAAAATCGAAGATCAAGAATGAAACCGTATTTGGAAATATAGGACAAGATATTATCCGCCAGTTTTCTAAAATGACACTTAATTTTCAAAATATGTTTATCCATTTTAATTAACAGAAAGCTAAAACTAAAATGGATAAAAAGGAAACCTCAAATTTAAAACGAATAACACTGAGCTCAGTTTCGTCTCATCAATATACATCATAAAAACACCCTAAAAGTTTTATCCAACATTTAGGGTGTGATGCTTCTATAAATTTATGGAACAATTATGCGGAGTAGGCCGTGGCATTAAAGCCCTTTTTTTTGATAATTTCAATGATTTCTTCCTCCGAAACACCTTCAGATTTTACAGTCAAAATTTTGTCTGCATTTGTGGTGTCAACATTCCATTCACAGATACCGTCCACGCTATCCAGATCAGCACTTACTTTGGATACACATCCTCCACAAGTAAGGTTTGTTTTAAATTGAAGTTCTTTGCTTTCCATGTTATTTCATTTTAATATTATTAATCTATTTAATTATCTATACAAATATCCCTTTAATTCAACGGGTTGTACTTACATTTTTTCTATTTTTTTTTACAATATTTACCGTTTAAAATGCTGTCTATAGCTCAAATAGTTCACTATTTTTTCCAGCGAAGTCGCAAGCTATTACTGACAACACTTACACTGCTCAATGCCATTGCAGCTCCAGCTATCATCGGGTTTAAAAGGAAACCATTGAATGGATACAGAATACCTGCGGCGAGGGGAATCCCAATTAAATTATAAATAAACGCCCAGAACAAATTTTGTTTAATTGTCGCGACCGTTTGTTTGGAAAGTCGAATAGCCTGCGGTATCTTCGTCAAATCAGAAGAAATAATTGTCATTTTCGCCACATCCATGGCAATATCACTTCCTTTACCCATTGCAATACTGACATCGGCCGTTGCTAAGGCTGTACTGTCATTAATACCGTCCCCAACCATAGCGACCACATGCCCCCTTTGCTGTAATTCTTTAACAAAATCAGCTTTGTGTTCTGGCAACACCTCAGCCTTGTAATGCTGAAGACCTGTTTCCGCGGCAATGGCCCTGGCTGTAGCCTCGTTGTCGCCTGTCAGCATATATAGCTCAATTCCTAGTGCTTGCATTTCCTTGATGGCACGTACAGAAGTTTCCTTAATTCGGTCCGCAATGGCTATTACCGCTAACGCAGTATGACTGTTGGCAAACCAGATCACTGTTTTGGATTGATGTTCCCATTGAGTGGCATGTTCCATCAAATCCGTCGGAATTGTAATCCCATTCTCATCCAACAACCTGCGATTACCTACAGAGTACGTTTCGATTCCATCACTGCCTTTAACACCTTTCCCCGTAATACTTTCGATAAAGGATATTGGAGTAGCTTTTACATCTTTAAAATACCCGACTACAGCTTCTGCCAATGGATGCTCTGACTGTTTCTCCAGGCTCAACAAGATACCTTTCAAATTATCCTCATTTCCTTTCCAATACACGTCTGTGACAACAGGTTTACCTTCTGTAATGGTTCCGGTTTTATCCAAAACAACTGCATTTACCCTTTTGGCCAGCTCCAGACTTTCTGCATCTTTAATTAAAATACCCTGCTCAGCTCCCTTACCCACTCCAACCATGATTGCTGTGGGAGTTGCTAAACCTAGTGCGCAAGGACAAGCAATAACTAAAACCGTTACCGCTGCCAATAAACCCTGTACCAGATGGTTATCTCCGCCTAAAATAAACCACAGCAGAAAAGTTAAAATAGCAATCCCAATGACAAGGGGAACAAATACAGCAGCAATTCGATCGACCAGTTTTTGTACAGGAGCCTTACTCCCCTGTGCATCCTGTACCATTTTAATGATCTGTGCAAGCATTGTTTCGCGTCCAACTTTTGTAGCTTTGAACTGAAAACTGCCCTTCTGGTTGATCGTCCCTGCAAATACCTGCTCATTTCCCATTTTTAAAACCGGGACCGGCTCTCCGCTTAACATACTTTCGTCAACATAGGAATTTCCGCTGATAACGACCCCATCAACGGCGATCTTCTCCCCTGGTTTCACCAGAATAATATCGCCGGTATTAACGGCTTCTATAGCGACCTGACGCTCTGTTCCATCCAATTGAATGACCATCACCGTCTTAGGCTGCAGCCCCATTAGCTTTTTAATGGCGGATGAGGTGTTACCTTTGGCCTTCTCTTCCAGTAGTTTACCCAATAAAATAAAAGCAATGACGACTGAGGCGGCCTCAAAATACACATGTGCATGCAAGCCGCGCTGATGCCAAAATTCAGCAAAAAGCATATTAAACACACTAAAGATGTAGGCTATTCCCGTGCTTAACGCAACAAGCGTATCCATATTGGCCGAACGATGTTTGGCCTGTTTCCACGCGTTGACAAAAAAGTCCTTACCCAGCCAAAGAACTACTGGCGTGGAAAACAGCCACATAATAGGATTTGCGTACGGCATATCCATAAAGAACATACCTATCACGACTACCGGAAGCGATAGTATTACTGCCCATCGTGTTTTGATTTTAAGCTTACGGAATTTCTCGACGTGAATAGCCTCCAACGTTTCCTGCTGAGTAGATTCATCTTCGATTAATAAATCATAGCCACCAGCCTGAACCGCTTTCTGGATTTTTAAATGATCCGTAATATTAGGCAAATACTCAACCGTAAGGTTTCCTGTTGCAAAATTTACAGACGCATTGACAACCCCTTGTTCATATTTCGCCATACTTTCGGCGCTACTGGCACAGGAGGCACAAGTCATCCCAAGAACGGGGAATGTTTTGGTCAATGTGGAAACACCATAACCAAGATCTTTGATCGTCTTTACACTACTAACGACGGCCTCACTATCCTTCGGTACGATAGCAGCTCTATGATTATTCAGTTCCACCCGATAGCTCGCCAAGCCCTTGACATGCGCTAGTCCTTTTTCGATAATCGATGCACAATGTTCGCTGTCAACATCTTCTAAAGGTAGATAAACTGTATCGTTATAAATATCTGTCGCCATAACTGATTGTTTTATTTTACACAACAAATTTGGCCACAAATAAGATCGAAATCATTACACAATTAAGGAATTGATTTGTAATATTTATTCGATAAAAATACGAAAGGTCAAGCGCAACGGAAAAAGTATATGGAGAACGTTTCTTTAGCGTTCAATTTCTTCGACAAAACCGTAGATAATATAATCACCACGTTCTTCGAGTTTAATGGTTTTTATTCCATTCCAGCTGGATGCACTGGTCTCTCCAGCGATAAAATTTTGAATTCTGTCAAATGCGACACCAATCTTTGTTTTCTCATCCGCATAGATCTGATATTTCGCAGCGGTCTGCCAGCTTATTTTTTTTCGAAATAACCGTAAACCTTCTCTTTTCAAAAAACCGTACATTTCCTTAGATAAATTCATAATCTCATTTGTTTTACGCGCACACACAACTCACTTATTGATTCGGCAGATGCTTTTTTGGCTTAGAGACTTACCTCAAGCCATCTCATTCTTTACCTATTTAGCAGCATAACTTTAATGGCTAAAGAAATGGTTTTTCAATGCTAAAATAGATAGGTCTAAAATAATGATGCGGATAGAATCCTACAACAAAGCAGCCGCTATTTCATCGTACTCAAAGACTGTTTCGTCGAATTTTAGAACAGCCCACGATAGCACTTGTTTCAATATCCATGATGATCTGCAGCCTATTGGACAAAGCACGACAAACAGAAATAGGAACAAGCGGCATTTTTTCGTCGAATAGATTCCTTAGTTCGTCTGATTCATTTTCAATTCTGTCGATATTTTTCGTTGTTCTTTTCCGTAGAAAGCACATTTGTCTACGATTTAAACGTATCAACTATGGAAAACACTGAAAATTTTTTAGCGGAAGATTTTGCACTGGATGTACAAACGGTCTGCGTGGTCGAACCGATCTCATTCTTTGATTTTGATGATGTGGAATTTATAACAACGAAGACAGTTTCGTCTTCACAAATAATATAAAAGAGGATAAAGCTGTGAAGGCGTTCTGGTAGGCGCCTTTACAGCAATCGTCTTTAAAACCGCTCCCCCTAATAAAAGAACCTAGTATATGACTTCACCTAAGCTTAAATGTATTCTCATTGAGGATGAACCCCTGGCGACAAAAAAAATAGTTGAATACATTCATATGTTCCCAGATCTTCAATTGATAAGAATGGTTGAAGACATTGAAAATCCAGCATTATTTAGTCATGACTTAAAATCTGCAGACATCTTATTCCTCGATCTGATTGTTAGCGGCGGCAATATTAATACACTTGCCGAATTGATCGCCGATATTCCTATCCTGATCATTACCTCCGCTGTGTCACGCTGGCAATATCCGGAATTTATCAAAAACAGGAAGCATTTTGCACTACAAAAACCAATTTCACCCCAAATGTTTCAGTCCTGTATAAAACAAGTCATGCAATACTAGTCCAACTAATTCATGTCATTATTCCACTTATCCGATTATTTTCTTCTGCGCACACCGCTACTTCCAGCTGCATTTGCCGTTGATCTTTTAGCGATGAAAGAGAGGCATGAAATAGAAGAGAAACTTCGTCGTCTGTTTCAAGACGAGCAATTAAAAGGAGCCTTATTTCTGGCAAGCCCTGCCTTCTCGGTGGAAGTTCAAAAATGGCTTGAATACAAAAAAGAGAGCAACTCAAAAATGATCGCTTCACTACTCAAATATGCGATTAGGATGAGCACAAGAAGTACGCCCTTCGGTTTATTCGCTGGGGTATCATTTGGCAACATTAGCGCATCCGATAAAAAGGTATCGATAATCAGGTCAAATGCAAATCAAGCTGTTTTAAAACTGGATACCACCATTTTGACAAAAATTATTGAACAGATATCAAAAGACAAAAGAATTTACAGTCAACTCTATTATCGTCTCAACCCCACCTTATACTTAGATGGTAAATATTACAAATATTATCAAAAAGTAACAAATGGAAAGAAAGGACAGCATGTCCTGAAACGCATAAGGCTAACCCCTGTTTTGGATCGGGTCATCCAATACTTCGAAAGCAATAAAAAAATCGCTCACTATCAATCATTAATCGATCTGCTACAAGATCTTGGAACATCAACAACGCATGCTAGCCTATTCGTAAATAATCTTACCAGCATAGGAATCACCTCTTCTGAATTACAGCCCAATGTAATTGGTCGGGGTTATATGGATAGCCTAATAGCGACCTTAGAAAGAATAGATAAGGAGAGGAATTATTTAAATCCTTTATTAAAAATAAAGGCATGGCTTCATAGTTCTCAATCTGTCATTACAATCCGAGACGCCATCGTTAGATTATTGCAGCCTCTGGCTCCCGACCTCGATATGACCAGTTTGTTGCAAGGAGACCTGCTCATGGGTATGGAAGAAAATAATTTATCAGATACTGCATTAAATCACATAAGAGACCAATTTCAGGATTTACTACCGCTTTGTAGCCCATTTAAGTTAACAGATTTCGACCGGTTTAGAGCGGCGTTCTCTGTTAAATATGAAGATAGAATGATCCCACTAACGACAGCCTTAGACCCAGATATTGGGATTGGTTATGGCCGCCAAGAAGGTGTCTACAATATAACGGATGAAATACTCGGGGAAGTTAAAAACATCACTCCAACAGGCGAAAAAAAATATGGTGACCACCATTATCAAGATCTGGCCATTGAAAAATTTGTAGAAAGTGTAAAAAATCAATTCACCGAAATTCGGCTGACCAACAACGATCTAGATCATATCGCTAAACAACGTAAACAAACTGTCAATACTATCCCTTCTTCATTCTATGTCATCGGCAATCTCCTTAGAACTTCATGTCAGGAAAATTTATGCTTCAATATGGGTACAATCGGAGGTTCGTCATCAGGTAACTTAATTTCCAGATTCGGACATTTGGATGAAAAATTGCATAACAAGTTGAAAGAATCTGCCGACAGAGAACAACAGCAGTTTCCTAACGCAATACTCGCCGAGATTTGTCATTATCCAGATAACAATGCTGGAAATATAATTTATAGACCTGCACTAAGAAGGGCATCAATTAGTATAAGCCCAACAATCGACGAAGAACAAGAGCAAATTGATGTGAATGACTTATACCTGTTCCTCAAAGACCAGCGTCTAATCTTGTGGTCCAAGAAATTCAATAAAATGGTTATACCCCGTCTAACCACAGCCCACAATTTTGAACAGGGAATGAATATATACAAGTTTCTTGCAGATTTTCAGTTCCAAAATAATAGGTTGGATCTTTCCTGGAATTGGGGGATTATGAAAGAGCAGCCGAGGCTCCCAAGAATAAGCTACAAAAATATTATCTTGTCTAGAGCCCAGTGGCGAATTCAAAAAATAGCGAAATATCCCGTTGAACCTCAAGCTTTCATAAAAAACATACGAACGGAGTTAGATATCCCCGCGATGGTTATCATCAGCAATGGGGACAATGAATTATTGATAAATTTAGACAATCCTTTTTGCATAGACATATTATTGGATCATATATGCAAAAGAGACACCATATTAACCGAATATATCCTGAATGACTATTCATCAGTAAGCAGAGATAAAGACGGACATATTTTTGCCAACGAAATCATTATTCCAATAGAAGCACGAAATGAGACTTGCATTCATGAGTCAGCCCCTCAAGAAAGTAACCTAAAAAGATGCTTCCCTTTGGGCAGTGAATGGCTTTACGCTAAAATCTACTGCGGCTTACATGTTGCAGACACCTTGTTAAAGGAAATTTTCCCGATAATTATAGCGGCCATTAATCAACAAGATGTCCTAAAAAAATGGTTTTTTATACGCTACAACGATCCGGCTCCCCACATTAGATTTAGAGTTGAGCTCACAGATCCAAGTCGGTATTCTTCCATTATATCTACATTGAATGCCCTATTGGAACAGTTCATTCAAGCTGGTCAGATTTCAACGATATCCTTCGATACTTATACGCGGGAAATTGAACGGTATACACCTTTTTGTATGGAGCTTAGTGAGGAGTTATTCTTTCGACAAAGCGAAACGATACTGGAGGTTATTCAACAAAGTACTTCAACCAACGATCGATGGCGCTTAGCTTTCGAAAATATGGAGTCGCTATTTGAAACTGCAGAATTTACATTAATCGAAAAAAGAGATTTTTGCCTACAGATGAATACCATCTATCAGCAAGAATTTGATAATAATAAAAAGCTTTGGATTCATCTCAACAATAAGTTCAAAGAAAAAAAAGACTGGTTCAACAAACCTTTTGACAATCTGGGAGGCTCCGGAAAAAGACTCAATGCACTTCAATGTAAGATATTTTCCACCTTACGGAGACATACCGACCAACATAGATTCCAGTCGGTCCGAGCATCGCTCCTGTCAAGCTACATTCATATGTTTATTAATCGATTGTTCATTTCCGATCAACGCTTACATGAACTTGCTATTTATCACTTTATGGCCGGCTATTATAAGATGCAAATTGGGAAACAGAAAGAACATAGGAATCCGGTAAATTATAGCAGTCCCATCTTCGCGAAAAGCTGATTGCGATATTGTAAACCAATACCGAGTTCTGTCCCGTTTTTCAGAATGACTTTACTTGCCTCAACACCCTTTATCTGTTTGATATTGACAATATAAGACCGATGCATACGCGCAAACATGTCCCAAGGCAATTCTGCTTCCATATCTTTCATGGTGGACAGCAAAGTCTGCATACCTTCTAACGTATAAATTTGAATGTAATCCCCCCAGGCTTTTAGATAGAAAATATCTGTAGGATCGATAAAAATAGTTTTGTTCCGATCCTTTATCTTAATTGCTTTTCTTTCACCCTGTGGCCCACTTCTAGAAAACAAAATTGCCTTCTGAACCTTTTCAATTGCCTTAATCAGCCGCTCTTCTGTCAGGAGTGGCTTTAAAATATAGTCGATTACATCCAGCTCAAATCCATCGACCGCATACTCATAATGCCCTGTTATGAAAACAACAAATGGTGGATGAGCAAGTCCTTTGAGAAAGGTAATGCCATCCATTTCAGGCATGTCTATATCCGACAAAATGAGATCTACCTCCTGCTGCCTTAAAACGTTAATTGCTTGCAATGGGTTTTCGAATACACCCAATATTTCAATCAGGCCTAACTTGGACACTAATTTCTCCAGGCGACCTCTCGCAATAGGCTCATCTTCAATAAGGATAGTTTTAATTCTGTTCATAAGTACTTCGTAACCCGCTGCTTTGGTGCTAGGGTTCTGTTTCCGAATGTAAAGTTACAACAAGATTAACACTAAATACACCCTCTTGCGACTTTATTTCCAAATCGTGATGATGAGGATAATGAAGCTCCAGTCGTTTTTTTACATTTTCTATCCCCAATCCACCAATATAATTTTCTGGTTTTGAAAGTTCCCTATATGCATTAGCCACGTGCATATAGACCTTCTCATCCTTAACCTTAATGTCTATGGATATCCATCCTGCCGAAGAACTTAGCCGGGGTCCGTGTTTGAATGCATTTTCTACAAACGGAAAAAAGATCAAAGGAACCACCATGCAGTTTTCGTCTTCTGTTTCCAAATTTAGATTGATCTGAACCGTCTCACTATAGCGCAGTTTCTCCAATTCAACATAATCCTTTAGCAATTGAAATTCACGACTTATATCTATCCTGGGCTGATTACTTTCATGCAGTAAATACACCATCATGCTACTTAAACGCATCATACTTTCGCCTCCCCTTTCATCATGATCGGATACGAGTACATAGATGCTATAAAGTGTGTTAAGTAAAAAATGTGGATTAATCTGGTATTTTAGGAAAGCAAGTTCCAACTGTACATTGTTCAATTCCAGTGCTGAATTTTTCAATTCGAGTTTCATTTTTGAATTTCTGACAGACATAAATGCCTGTACAATTTTTACGGTCAAAGGCAGCGCCACCAAAAAAATAAAATCCAATAAATAATCGCTAATGGAAGAAGGACGAAAAGCACCAAAGATTCCTTGACTTAGTATTATTTCAAGATAACTTGACAGGCGAACATCTGGTGTTAAATAGTTCAGCGTTAATAGGGCAGCAAAGTAACTTAAAAACGACCACCAGGCATAAATAAACAACAACCATACTATACACAATACAAACTTCCCTGGAATAAACCAACGCGGAATGATGACATATCCCGTAACATAAAAAATTGTCAGCAAAGAAAATACGTCTTTTAAAAATAAAATCCAGGAATTATCCATGTCTATCCGCTGATAGGTAACGAATTGCATTCCCAAAATCACAAACCAAAAACACAAATGAAGAATAATACGTTTCCCCGTATTGTAATTTTGGAAAAACCTGTTCATAGATAGCATACTTTTCAATAATATCAGCCTAATATAATGATATCATTTAGTCTGTGGTAGTCTGGCCTGTCAAGTGATAGCGCAAAAAGACATTTCTGCGACAAAAAACAACAAACTATCACCCTAACAATTTGAATATATTCCAATTAAGACCTGAGCGAATCCAAAAAATAGAATTACGCACAAAATAATTAAATTGTAACAAATATATCGCTTTAAATTTTCAACCATAAATTGTCCATAAAATGAACGATTGATGGGGTTTGCAAAAAATTTATTGCGATCTTCCGTATATTTAATTTTACAGAACCCACATAAACAACAATTAGATGTCAACTACTTTTATGCAGCTTTGGTTATATAATAACTGGGCCAATACAGCACTCCTGGATAAACTGAAAAGTGAAGGCGAAAATGTACCTCATTCTTGCATACGGCTCTTTAGCCATATTGTCAATGCTCAGATTATTTGGTTAAGTCGATTAACTGGTGAAAAACCACCTGTTGGTGTTTGGGATGAGCACAGTATCATCGATTGCCAAAGGTATCACGATTTAGCTTCTGAAGGATTTGGGCAGCAAATTCGGCGCATAAATGATACGGAGGATGAAATTGTCAATTATACAAACACACAGCATCAGGCTTTTCATAACAAGGCCAACGACATTCTGTTACACGTCTTTAATCATGGCACCTATCACAGGGCGCAAATAGCAAGCGAAATGCGAAAAAATGGCATTGAACCTGTCAACACAGATTATATCACTTTTGTTCGCACATAACAGTACTGTCATCAGACGCCGCCGTGGTCTGATGACAAACGAAGTAGTTGCAATTGGCGGACTAGACGTTCTATAACATCGGATAATACCTTAAATTTGAAACAAAATGAGTTACAAACATATCTTTAAAGCGTCCTTAACTTGGAACCATCCTGAACAGCCTAGTGCTGTAGGTTCAAAAATTTATACAAAAAGCCATCACATCGCGATCGAAGGGAAAGCTGACCTGCACGTTTCCGCAGCAAAAGCATTCAAGGGGGACCCCGCATTGTACAATCCGGAAGATTTGCTGCTTAGCAGCCTGATTTCTTGCCACATGATGTCCTATTTATACGTCTGCTCGAAAAATAGCATTGAGATATTATCTTATACGGACAATGCTATCGCTACACTCGAAACGAATGCAGATGGAAGTGGTCGCTTTACAGAAGTTATATTACATCCCGAGGTTGTCATCACAGATGAGTACCAGATAGCACTTGCTTTATCCTTACATGCCCAAGCAAATAAATTGTGTTTTATTGCGAATTCATGTAATTTCCCGGTGCTGCACCATCCCAAATGTCGAGCGATCTAATCGGGCCTGGGCGTTCTATCGAAAGAAAAAAACCTCTTGTTTTCGGTTTGTTAACACTACCGAAAATATAACACTTACCACAAATTAGTAATTAAATAACAGACAAGTTTTTAAGGATTTCATTACTTTTGAATCATGATGGAAAATTCCAAGAAAAAAGCAGCAATCGGATTCATATTTATTACACTACTAATCGATATTACGGGTTGGGGAATCATTATTCCTGTCGTCCCTAAACTTATTGAGGAA
The DNA here is from genome assembly GCF_039511225.1 of Sphingobacterium multivorum. Lineage (NCBI taxonomy): Bacteria > Pseudomonadati > Bacteroidota > Sphingobacteriia > Sphingobacteriales > Sphingobacteriaceae > Sphingobacterium > Sphingobacterium multivorum. Next base: position 2,859,982 of record NZ_CP154261.1, on the reverse strand, counting down.
TTGATTCATAGCGATGTCAGTGAAGCGGCAAAATATGGCGGCTGGCTCGGCTTTGCCTACGCTTTCACGCAATTCATCTGTTCTCCCGTCGTCGGCAATCTCAGCGATAAATATGGCAGAAGGCCAATTATATTGATCTCACTTTTTGGCTTTGCGGTAGACTACATCTTTCTTGCCCTCGCGCCAACTATAGGTTGGTTATTCTTAGGACGCGTTATCGCTGGATTGACAGGCGCTAGTTTCACAACGGCAAGTGCTTATATCGCTGATATATCCACCGATGAAGATCGGGCAAAGAACTTTGGTTTGATAGGCGCTGCATTTGGTCTAGGCTTTATTATCGGCCCGGTTATCGGTGGTCTACTCGGTCACTATGGCGCCAGGATTCCCTTTTATGCGGCCGCAGGACTGTGTATGCTAAACTTCCTGTATGGCTATTTTATCTTACCTGAGAGCTTAGATAAAGAAAAACGTAGAGCTTTTGAATGGAAACGCGCAAATCCAATTGGATCCTTTAAGTTTCTTGGAAAACACCCGGAAATATCCGGATTAATCGTTGCCTTAATTTTAATATATATCGCAGGTCATGCGGTTCAAAGTAACTGGAACTTCTTCACCATGTATAAATTCGACTGGACCGAAAGAATGGTGGGTATCTCATTGGGTGTTATTGGATTATTGATTGGATTGGTTCAGGGTGTTTTAATTCGCTGGACAACACCCAAACTTGGTGAACAAAAAAGCATTTTCTATGGATTGACCTTGTATGCCATTGGACTACTGTTATTCTCATTTGCAAGCGAAGGATGGATGATGTTCGTATTCCTTATCCCATATTGCTTAGGCGGTATTTGTGGACCGGCTCTTCAATCGGTTATTACAAAAAATGTTCCTTCAAACGAACAGGGTGAACTTCAAGGTGCATTAACAAGCTTGATGAGTGCAACATCGATTATTGGTCCACCGATGATGACAAACCTATTTTATTATTTCACCCATGACCAAGCACCATTTAAATTTTCGGGCGCGCCGTTTTTCTTAGCATTTATCCTGATGACGATTAGTGTGATCATTGTCTATAATGCTTCTCGCAAAAAGAGAAATCAGCAAATAAATCTTTAAACCTGATTAATCAGTACATAATAGTTTCGCCTATCTTCATTTAAAACTCAACAGGCCTATGCAGTTCTTAGATGTATAGGCCTGTTGAGTTTTACACTATTGATGTTAATCAAACTTCAATTCTTCAATTCATGGATCGAATTCTTCATTTCTGCCAACAATTCTCTCTTTAAATTTGCGGCCAAGGAAATACAATTCGAGATGATACATACAGCAAACATAGCAGATCAAAACATAGAACTTCACGTAAACTCAAAACCGGATAGACCTGTACTCACGAAGCCTCTTTTATGGCTTATTACTTTGACAACGGGAATAGTCGTCGGCAACAACTACTATAATCAACCGCTTTTGGGACTAATGGCAAAAGACTTTCAGGTCGATGAAGCTGCAATCAGTATGATTGCTATGCTCACACAGATCGGTTTTGCAACTGGGCTACTGTTTATCGTCCCTTTGGGAGATATGATAAAAAGAAAGAAATTAATATTAACCATATTTCTGCTCATCTTAGTCTCCTTATTGGCTATGGTCTTAGCTCCCACCCTCGAGTTGCTCTATATCGCAAGCTTTATGGTTGGATTCAGCTCTGTTGTTCCTCAAATGCTGGTCCCCCTCACAGCCGAACTTGCTGCTCCGGAAAAACGCAATTCATCAATCGGAATGGTCATGAGTGGCTTACTATTGGGTATTCTGCTTTCCCGTGTCGCAGCAGGATTTATTGGCGATATCTGGGGATGGCAAGCAATCTATTATATAGCTATAGCATTAATGGTTTTATTTATGTTATTATTAGCTTTCGCACTACCTGATGTAAAACCGACATTTCAAGGTACTTATCTACAATTAATGCACTCATTGGTCCATCTGACAAAAACTCAACGGGTATTACGGCTATCTGCACTCAGAGGGGCTTTAGGCTTTGCTGGATTCAGTGCTTTTTGGATTACATTAGTATTTCATTTACAGGAAGCGCCTTTCCACGCAGGCACTGCCGTAGCGGGATCCTTCGGATTAATTGGGGCTGTTGGCGCGCTGGCAGCATCAGTGGTCGGCCGGATTGCAACCCTTGTTTCTACCTATACCATTATTCTTGGTTCCATATTTATTCTGCTATTGAGCTGGATTGTATTCTATATTGGTGGACATAGCTATATCGGATTAATAAGCGGTGTAATCTTAATCGACCTAGGTTTACAATCCATGCATATCAGTAACCAATCTGCTTTTTTTGCCTTAAATCTAGGGGCAACCAACCGACTAAATACAGTCTATATGTTTAGTTACTTTGCAGGCGGATCATTGGGTAGTTACTTGGCCTCCCTGGCTTGGAAATACTTTCAATGGAATGGCGTGGTATTGACCGGCTTTTGTTGTACACTACTGGTCCTCATCGTGCATGTTGGCTTTGATAGACGACCAAAAAACTTTTCTTAGTCGTTGGGCACGACAATCCCAAGAAATGCAAGTTAACGGACAATCTTTTCTATTTTGATTTCCATACATGGCCTACATATTAAGGATATAAGCCATGTATGGAAATTTATTTCATTTATTCAAGTACGCCAAACTTGCCAGCTTGAAAATCTTCAAAGGCTTGGTAAATCTCCGCCTGTGTATTCATTACAAATGGGCCATAACTCACGATAGGTTCATCAATGGGTTCACCACTTAACACAAGTAAAACTGCATTCTTATTTGCCCTTATCGAAATCTCTTCACCATCATGACCAAATAAGACAAAGCTATGCTCCTTAGCAAGTTCACCGTTGACTACAACCTCGCCATTCACAACCAACATCGCCGTATTATGATTTTGTGAAACCAAAAAGTTCGTTTCATGTTGCTCTTCCAATTTGATGTCAAATAGATTGACGGGTGTATAGGTGCTCGCTGGTCCAACCATATCCTGAAATTTCCCCGCGATGACATTGACTACCCCTGCCGCATCGGGCAACACGACTTTCCCCATCTGATCGGCAGTAATTGCCTGATAGTGCGCCGCTGTTGATTTATCTTTCGCTGGTAAATTAACCCAGAGCTGAACCATTTCAAATAATCCGCCTTTCTTTGAAAATTCCTCTTCATGGTACTCTTTATGCAATATGCCAGCGCCGGCAGTCATCCATTGTACATCACCCGGACGAATAACACCGCTATTCCCCGAACTGTCATGATGGGCTACACTACCTTTGTAGGCGATAGTCACGGTTTCAAATCCTTTATGCGGATGTACATCCACGCCTCTAATATGATCCGAAGGTCCAAAATCAAATGCTGCATTGAAATCCAGTAAAAGAAATGGACTCATCCTCTTTTGGGAAATCCCATTCCCTGGTATCATATTAAATACACGAAATCCATCTCCTACCATGCCAGGTTGAGCTGGACGTTGGAAAATTCTTTCAATTGATTTTTTCATGTTATGATCTCCTTTTTTATCGTTCTTGATGAATTAAGTTGAAGCCTAAATGATCACTTCATTTTAAATTGCTATCTCAAAGGTACGACAAGAAGAAGCCTGCTTCCAACAACCTAGATTAAGGCATAAACTTAACCTAGATTAAGTTTATAAGAAAGATACCGCTAAAACTAGGAATTCCCACATTTTCTGGATGCCATAGAAATGTGTAACTTAATAAAAATCATAGACCAAGTATCTTTATGCACGCAAACAATACCGTCACATTAACAAAATTCTACCGTCTCCTTTGGTTACGTCCGATACTATTACTCTTGCTATTCATTTTTTTATACCCCGTGGTATATGCTCAATCCAACAGTAAATCTAAAGTGAAACCAAACTGGAATGAGATCCTTGAAGAACAACTGTTTCCAGGTAAAAAGCTCCAGGATTCCACGTTCCACTTTCAGGGCAAATTTGAAGAACAATTTATCACAACAGCAGATCATGTTAAACTCCATGGGATCTTGTTTAAGGCAGACAAGAGCAAAGGACTAATTTTCTATTTGCATGGAAGTAATGGAGCGGTAGACACTTGGGGTAAAATTGCGAATATCTATACTGATAACGGCTATGATCTTTTTATGTTAGACTACCGAGGTTACGGAAAAAGTGAAGGTAAAGTAACCAATGAAGAACTACTTTATAGTGATCTGCAAATGGCCTATGATAACCTGACACAACATTATCCGGAAGATCATATTGTCATAATTGGTCAATCGATGGGTACAGCACTGGCTTCAACTATTGCTTCCCATAACGCCCCAAAAATGCTTATTCTTCAAGCACCTTACTATAGTTTTGAAGATTGGACGCAACATATCGCTCCTGAGCTCGATACAAGCGGGCTCCCCTTTCATTTCGACAATGCTTCGGCATTACAAAAAGTAAAATGTAGAACGATCATCTTCCACGGAGACCAGGATAAAGCCGTCTATTTTGACTCTTCCATTAAACTGAGTAGATTCTTTAAAAAACAGGATAAATTGATTCGGTTGGCAAAGGAGGGACATAATGATTTTTCTAAAAATAAAGACTATCTGCATGCAATTGCCGATCTATTGCGATAGTGTTATTTTATCCCTAAAATACATCATGCCCCTGCAGCAATTTTATACATTAAATTCAGGATAAGGAAAACCCTTTCCTTTTTCACAGAAAAATTTTAAACTCCTGAAAAATAGCGCCCAATCAAAACTACAGGAAGCAAATTCCGCACTATAATTTGCCCAGCCATCGTGGTGGAACAGCAGCATACATCCCTTTTGCTGAGGTTCAAGTTCAAAGGTCAGTGTCGTTCCAATCCATTCCTCAAATGCCTTGATACAGCGCCACTCGACCCTGGAATAAGGTTTCAGCGCAATAACTTCCATATTTTTAAAGTAGCTGGGACCAAACCCAAACCGCAATACAGCGCCAATCTCTGGCTTTGCAACAGTATCTGGCGTCCACCAGCCGGCTAACCCTTCCGCTGTTGTAAGCGCCTTGTAAACAGTCTCTACTGGCGTTTCTATCAACAGTCTATGGTAGATGCTTTTAGTCCCAGGATCATGTGCTACCCGATTCTCTTCAGTAACCCCAGCCGTTACTTCTTCTTTCGGAGTAGGTTGTCCCTGCCCCGTTAGAATCAACTGTCTTAGGCTGTCAGCTATATAATACGTCCAGGCATCATGACATACCTTGTAACATTCCATATCGGAATTAAGCCCCTGGTGGGTAAAATGTAATGTAGTTGTACCTGCGTCTTCTACAATATCGAATATAATGGAACTATTCGTCCATTCTCGTTCATCCTGGGTAAATTTAAAATAGTTTTCGAGCACCCGCCAGACTACTTTACGATCCGTTTCCATCGTTTCTATATTTATTCGACAACGATGTACATCCTGATAATGATATATAAACTCGTCATGCAAAGCGGTAGTTGGCCCGTCAATATTTTGAGACCACCATCCGCGGACATTATTGATTGCTTCAAATACGCGTTGAGCTCCTGCTTCAACGGTAATGCTTATTTTAAAATCGTCCTTTTTCATATTTCATCGTATTTTATAATGTTAACTCATACTTCTGATCTTCCTATACTTCCATCGAATCAAATATGTAAATCTGGACATCATGAGTTTGAGGCGCCAAGTTTCTTCAGTCAACTTATATATTGCGATCATTTGTACCATCTTGTTGTATTAACTTTAATGTATAGATCAAATATAACGGACTTTAAAACACAAAAAGGGGTGTAAAATAGACATTCTCAGCGGTTGATTTAGACAAATCGTTTAGGTATATTTGAATAGTATCAAATAGGCATGTTATTGTTTATTCGATCTTATGAACTTTGAACATGAAACATCTAACGATCTTAGTTCCAGACAGTCAGACAGGCCCTAATACGCTATCGTGCATTATTGGAACATACCATGTATTCACCGAAGCGAACCGCTATTACGATCAACTGAACAGGGAGCCTATATTTATTATAGAATTAGCAGGAGTTTCCAAACAGAGTAACTTTGTCAATGGATTAATAATGGCCATGCCGCAGAAAGATATCACTGCAATTCAAAAAACAGACCTCATTATTGTACCCGCTGTCATTTCCAATTTTACTGCATTAGAAGCTGGGAATAGCGTTCTTTCAGAATGGATATTACACCATCATGCCAAAGGAGCAAATGTTGCAAGCATGTGTACCGGTGCATATCTGCTCGCATCCACGGGACTTTTAGATAACAAAAGCTGCTCTATCCATTGGAAATCAGCAGCAAACTTCCATAAGCTCTTCCCCAAAGTCAACTTAAAAACTGAACAAATTATTACCGATGAGCAGGGAATCTATACCAATGGTGGCGGTTATTCCTTCCTCAACCTCCTCCTTTACCTGGTTGAAAAGTTTTACGACAGACAGACAGCGATTTATTGCTCCAAAATATTTCAAATTGATATTGCCAGACAAACGCAATCCGATTTTATGATCTTTAATGGTCAAAAGTCACATGGCGATGAAATGGTCATGCGTGCACAGGACTATCTCGAGAATAACTTCTCAGAAAAAATCTCCATGGAGAAGTTATCTGAAAAATTCACCGTCGGACGCCGGAATTTCGACCGTAGATTTATTAAAGCGACAGGTAATACACCTGTGGAATATCTTCAACGGATAAAAGTGGAATCGGCAAAAAAGGAATTGGAAAGCTCGCGGAAAACGGTAAATGAGGTAATGTACGCTATTGGGTATACTGACGTAAAGGCTTTTCGTGAAATATTCCGTCGGTTTACGGGACTATCCCCCCTTGAATATAAAAACAAGTACAATAAAACCGCAATAAAATAGAGGCTACATGAATTTTGATCCTATTCAGTTTTCCGATCTTCCCATAATTACAACGCTAAGTCCGGAAGGATGGGGCAATATCACGATCAAAATACAACACTATATAGAAAGCCCTTTTTGTTTTCCCATAAAACTCCTGGTCGATCAGAAAATTGTCGCCATAGGTACGACCATTATCCATAGTAACGTAGCCTGGTTGGGACATATTATCGTTTCTGCCGATGAAAGAGGAAAAGGCTATGGGAAACACATCACCCAAGAACTTATTCGTATAGCAAATAGCAAAAAATGCAAGAGCATCCAACTCATTGCAACGGATATGGGCGCACCAGTTTACACAAAACTCGGCTTTAAGGAATCTTCTTCCTATCTTTTCTTTGATAATATACAGATCACTCAGCTTGAAGAACCAGACCACAGCATACAGCACTATCAATCCCATTATAGCGAGCAACTTTTGGCACTCGACCAGAAAACTGCTGCCGAAAATAGGCGGTTCGAAATAGAACCACATTTCACGGCTGGCTTTGTCTATGTGGAGAACAAAACTGTCCGCGGCTATTATCTTCCCACTTTGGGAGAAGGTCTTATTGTCGCCAATAAACAATCCGCCGGAATGGCTTTGTTAAAACTCTATTTAAGGCAAAATTCCAAAATTGTACTACCTCAAGAGAATACAACCACAGTTTCCTTCCTATTGAACCAAGGAAACCCTATAAAACGCCGGGCCAAGCGCATGTACCTGGGTGAAAATATCGATGTTCAATTTAAGTCTATCTTCAATAGAATTGGTGGAAATATTGGTTAACATCAATTCTATTCGCTATTTTTTTAGGACCGACAACAAATTTCAAGACGACATGAAGGACTATGAAAGTTGACCAACGGCATCCTCAAGAACTTCTTTGTTATCCATAGTCGGCTGCCTTTTGCTTCGTCGAATGTAACATAAAGAAATTACTATTCCTAAAGCGGCCATTACCGCACCAACTAAAGCCGGAGAAGTGTAACCATAGCCTTGATTAATAGGCACACCACCTAAAAAAGCACCCAATGCATTCGCAATATTAAAACATGCAGGCCCCAGAGAAGCAACCAACATTTCAGCATCACTCTTTACCGAATTAAGCAATAATAGGGTTAACGAAGGTACAAGCGCAAAAGTAGTGACTCCGGTTAAAAAAGTCATTACCAAGGATATCCCAACGTTGTCGGACAGGCCATAAATAATCAACATACACAAAATCTGAACCACCAATACGGCTACGACCACCTTTGTTGGCGAAAAAGCATCCGTCAACTTCCCGCCGATCAAATTCCCTACAAACATACCCAATCCAGCCAACACCATAATATACGGCAGGTATTTATCGGCAATCCCAGACACTTCAGTCATCAGCGGAGCAATATAACTTATCCAGGCAAACAACGCCCCTGGGGCCACTGAAAATAATAAAACCATAAACCAGACATTCACATTGCGAAAAATGCCAAAGTCCTTCCAGGGATTATTTTTAGGTGCTGCTTTCATTTTAGGCATCCACAACTTTAAGGCTAACATGGTCAAAATACCGACGACAACAATCAATAAGAAAGTATAACGCCATGAAAAATGATGCCCAATATAGGTACCCAATGGAACCCCAAATAAATTGGCAACGGTCAATCCCGAATACATCGTCGCTACCGCCTGCGCTTCTTTCCCAGGATCGGCCAATCGACTGGCAATGACAGACCCTACACCGAAGAAAGCACCATGCGGCAATCCTGAAATAAAACGCGACACCAGCAAAAGACCGTAGTCTGGAGCAATCACAGATAATCCATTAAACAGGGTAAATAATCCCATGAGCGTAATCAGGGTTTTAAGGGGCGAGAACCGATTCATAGCAACTACCAATAGTGGAGCACCAATAACAACACCCAAAGCATAAGCGGTAATGAGATAACCAGCTTCCGGAATTGAAACTTGCAGACTTTGGGCAACGTCCGGTAACATCCCCATCATACTAAATTCGGTAATACCTATTCCTAATCCCCCTAGTGCAAGTGCTAATAAACTCTTCTTCATATATAAGTAAAATTATCAATACTGCAAATTTCTATCAGAATAATAAAATAAACAAATCATTTAAATAGTAAAAGGTATCATTAAACTAATAGCACCATCTTTGTCTCAATGAAAACAGCTATATTAGCTTGTGGTAAAAACGATCGTCGCAACACATACAAACCTTAACCATGAAACTGCATCATTATATTCTTACGTTCACCTTGTACGCATGTGTACCTTTTTGGGCATTGGCACAAAAAGAGCAGACAAAAAAGCATCCAAATATTGTATATATCATGAGTGATGACCATGGTTATCAAGCGATCAGCGCTTATGGTTACGGATTAAATGAAACACCCAATATTGACAGATTAGCACAGGAAGGGGCCATTTTCACACGGGCAACTGTGACAAATTCATTATGTGCTCCAAGTCGGGCTGTGCTTTTAACGGGAAAGCACAGTTATATAAATGGGAAAATTGATAATGAGGCAAAATTCGATTGGAATCAGGACAACTTTGCTAAGATTCTTCAAAAAAATGGTTACCAAACAGCATTAATCGGTAAAATCCACATGGATGGCTTGCCACAGGGTTTCAACCACTCCGCGGTCCTTATCGACCAGGGCGAATATTATAATCCAAACTTCATTATCAATGGTGTGAAACAACAAATACCAGGCTATGTATCGGATCTCACCACCGATATGGCCTTAGATTGGATCGCTAAAAGAGATACTAGTAAACCATTCTGTGTGCTTTATCATCAAAAAGCGCCACACCGAGAATGGCTACCTGCTTTACGACATCTCCGACAGTATACGTCAAAAACCTATATAGAACCGAGCAATTTATTCGACACCTACGAAGGAAGAGGAACCGCCGCAAAAACCGCGGAAATGAATATCCTTAAACACATGAACTGGGCTGGTGACAACAAAATACCGCCTACGCTAATGGATGAATTGGGACTAAAAGAATATCTATCTTGGGATAAAGCTGCCTTTAATGGAAACTTAGGAAGAATGACCGCAGCACAACGTGCAACATGGGATTCAATATACAACCCAATTATGGCAGATTTTAAGATAAAATATCCCAGCATGTCCAAAGAAGACCTGATGCGCTGGCGATATCAACGCTATATGCAGGATTACCTTGGTACCGTTGCAGCGGTAGACGATGGCGTTGGACGTCTATTGGAATTTCTCAAAGACAACGGACTCGACGAAAATACCATTGTCATTTATACTTCGGACCAAGGGTTCTATCTAGGAGAACATGGCTGGTTTGACAAACGCTTTATGTATGAGGAATCGCTTCGAACTCCCTTATTGATCCGCTATCCAGCAGAGATTAAAGCTGGCCAATCCTCAAAAGCACTTGTCCAGAATCTCGATTTTGCCCCCACAATCCTAGATTATGCAGGACTTGCAATCCCGAAAGATATGCAGGGAAAATCTTTTCGTGGCCTACTCAATGGAAAAGAAAAGCAATGGCGCGATGCCGTATATTACACCTATTATGAGTATCCTTCCATTCACATGGTAAAACGACATTATGGAATTCGTACCGAAAGGTACAAACTGATCCATTTCTATTATGACAAAGATGAGTGGGAATTATACGATCTAGAAAAAGATCCACAGGAAATGCAGAATGTATACCAAGTACAAGGATACCACAACGTACGTGAAGAAATGCATCATAAACTGGACGAAGCGCGAGCCTACTATAAAGATTCCGATGAGAACGACAAAAAGTTTTTACCAAAGGTGAAACACTGATTTACTGGTGTATCAAGCCAGTAAATCAGTGTTGATAAAAATTTAAACAGGGTTGAGTTTGAAATAGCGTCTCAAAATACGTCTGATATCCCTGTTGTCAGCCTTGGAGATAATGGCTTCCCGTTTTTTCTTTTCACTATATACACGCTTATTACAGTAACCAAATCCTTTATACCGACCATCCGACAAGTAAACAAGGCCCTTTTCATTGGGATTACGCCCTAAAAACTCCAAAAATATTTCGCCCATCGGCAGCTCCGACGAGCCTACAAATTCCTGTACTCTTCGATTATAGTCTTCTGGAACCTCCTGCGCAATACAGGCCCCCTTACAGGTCTTCAACATATACTGAAAACAATGTTTCGTATACGTCTGTAATTTGTTTATTTTTTGACATAGCTGATAAGCTTCCACAATATGGAATAATTGCTCCCGCCCCTCCTGATAACTTGAAAAAGTCATTAACTCTTCACGTTCGGGATCAAGCACCTCAACCTGAAGCACTTGATAACCTGACGAATTTATGGTCAGATAAAGACCAAATCCATAGTAAGTTCGACGCTGCGCCCGATTGTAATAGGGTTGGTATTTTTTGATCAGGTCAGATTCATGCAATAACGCTAGTAGTTCATGCCCCGTCAGTTCAAATCCAACTCTGCTAGCTGCCTCTTGGATTTTACGTTCCTTAAAATCTGTGCTTCTAAAATGCTGTAATAACCTATTTCTAATATCGATACTCTTGCCGACATAAATTAGCGCATCATGCTTATCATAAATATAATATACGCCGATTGCAGAGGGTACTCCTTCAAGCAATCCGGTAATTTGCTCTTTCGTCATCACTTTAACACCAGGTAAGTTCTTACAAAGGTAATTTAAAAAACAGGCTATTCACTTCGCGGATCAGATTTTAAAGGCATCTTGGCACATCGTATTACTTCAAGTGAGGGGCAGCCATAGTCAACTACAATTTTTCCTTCGATCAAATAAATACCGTTTCCCCGCAGTGGATATTCGATAAGTGTCTGCGGGAAATGGACAGTATCAAAAAAATGTCCTTCTGCATCCAAGAAGGTTCCAAATTTCATTTGCCCTCCATTGCGCATCTTGACTATTTTTTCACAGACGAAATCGCCTACCATCCGAATTGTTTTACCTTCATGCGCCCTCATGTCTTCTGCAAAAAGATCGCCTCTGTAACTGCTTTTTGCCAAATCAAACAATGTTCCCGTAACACAGAAACCAATCAACTCCAGTTCGTCATAATAGTCTTCCAAGCGGTTTTCTTCAAACAAAGGAAGCAACGGTTTTTTAGTCTCAATTTCAAAGAGAACATTTCCGCCACGGCGAGGTTTATATTTACTCATCATCAAATGGCCTTCCCACAATAATTGCTTTTTTCCTATAGCCGTAAAACGCAAGGCGCCCACACGGATTAAAATGATCAATTGCTCCAGGCCAATTTCCGTCCGGCCAATAAAATTTTCCAAACTGAGATAGGGTCCATTCAATTCCCGTTCATTCACTATCCGTAAAGCCAATTTTTCCTCCAGACGCTGAAGGCAATCAAAGCCCAGATAGATATCTTTTCCAAAAATACGTGCATTTAAATGAGACTGGTTGACACATGGTAAACAAATCGTAGCGCCCGCAACCCGCGCTTCATTTACGTAAACCTTACGATTATAAAAACCACCGTAATTATTGAGTACCGCAACCATAAACTCCAATGGAAAATAGGTTTTTAAGTATAAACTCTGGTAACTCTCAACAGCATAGGAAGCTGAATGTGCCTTATTAAATGAATAGCCGGCAAAGCTCTCCATCTGTCTCCAGATTTCTAAACTTCCCTGCTGCTCGTACCCCCGTGTCTTGCAATTGGCAAAAAAACGTCCTTTAATGGCCGCAAGATGCTCTTTATCACGATACTTGCCCGACATCATTCGCCGCAGCACATCCGCATCTGCCATATCCAGACCACCATAGGCATTCGCAATTTTCATTACGTCTTCCTGATAAACCATCACACCATAAGTTTCAGCCAGCTGTTCTTTGAATACTGGATGCGGATAATTCGCAACAGCTGGGTCGTGGTGACGCCGAATATACTCGTTCATCATTCCTGAACTCGCCACACCGGGACGAATAATGGACGATGCTGCCACTAATGTGTTATAGGTATTACAGGACAGTTTGGTCAATAGTTGCCGCATCGCCGGACTTTCAATATAAAAACACCCAATAGTATGGGCCGACTGCAGTTGTGCTGCTATTAGCGGATCATCAAAGAAACGCTTGGGGTTGTCGGTATCAATCAGCTCGCCCAGATTCTCCCGTACGATCGCCTTACAGTCTTTTATATGCCCTATTCCCCGTTGTGATAGGATATCAAATTTTTCAAAACCAATATCTTCGGCAACATACATGTCAAATTGCATCGTGGGCAGTCCTTTAGGCGGGTAGTCCATCGCTCCATAACATACCAAAGGAGCTTCTGAAATGAGTAGCCCACTTGCGTGAATTGAACGTTGATTAGGGAAATCCGCCATCCGGTTATATACATTCAAAATGGTATTCGTTACCTCATTTTTGTTCAGCATATGTTCGGGTTCCTTGATTAACCGATCTATTTCTCCCTTAGGAAGCCCATATACCTTTCCAAGCTCACGCAAAATACTTCGCGACCGAAACGTACTCATAGCGCCCATCAACGCAACATGTCCACGTTTATATTTATTAAAAATATAACGATACATAGCGTCACGTTCATTCCAGCTAAAGTCAATATCAAAATCGGGGGCACTCTTCCGTTTTGGATTTAGAAAACGCTCAAATGGCAGATGCAGCGCGATGGGATCGACATCGGTAATTCCCAAACAATAAGCAACGGCGGAGTTTGCTCCGGAGCCACGCCCCACGTAATGAAAATCGCTATGCCGAGCATAGTTACAGATATCATTCGTGATCAGAAAATAACTTGAAAACTTAAGTTGTTCTATAATTTCCAATTCCCGTTGGACTCGTTCCATTGCAATGGTATCATTTTTTCCATAACGTCTTTCCAGCCCCGCTAATGCCTCACTAAAAAGCAATTGCTTATCCCCATAATGACTGTCTGTAAATGTGGTTTTATTTTTAACGGTCTCAAAGTCGAAGTAGAAAGAGCACTGGGCAAGCAGCTGCTCTGTATTATTCACAAGCTCCGGCAGATCCGAAAACATTTCCGTTAAGGTCAGTCTTGACAACAGCATTTCATCCGGATGGGCCACCTGATCCCTCTCCAATTGTGATATTAACAGATTATTATCAATGGCCCGCAATTGCCTATGCAGCACATAATCATCTCGTTTGAAACTAACCGTTGCTAAAATGACACAATGCGCTAAATATTTTCGATCATACAACCGTACTTTGGTCCGTTCTGAAGGCCTTATGCCAATATATTCATAGTCGCGCAAGCCATCGTGGTTGATCCCCGAAAAAGGATAAACAACAAATACCTGTTCAAAATCAGGAGCGCGTTGCGGTACAGATCGTTGTTCCCTACTGAGTTTGGTACGATAGGCATTAATCTCTTGAAAACCACGTTCGCTCTTCGCTATAGCGACAAAACAAAGCTTATCACCGTCTCGAAACTCCATTCCTGCAAGTAAATTCAGCCCCTTTTTCCGACCCAACCGAATAAAATCCAATGATCCGGAAGTATTGTTAATATCGGTTAGTACGGCGGTATCGTAACCACCGGACTGCATGCCTTCAATAAGATCTTCCAGACTCAATGTGCCATAACGCAAACTATAAAAACTATGAAGATTTAAAAGCATCCCTCCCTCCTTTCTCCCCAGGCATGGGCACGCAGATTCCCTTCATCAAAAACGCTGTACCGTAACGATTTTTAATACGATCCATAGCCTGCATCAAATTTACTTCTTCGGCATTATCCGCAAATAGATCAGTTTGGTAAGCCCCATAGATCAAACCGGAGAACTTAATCCCCACCAGCCGAATTAACATGCGGCGACTATACAACTTTTTAAATAGCGATAGCACAACTTCAATCAATCTCCGATCGGAATTGGTATACCCGATCTGCAATTGTTGGGTATGGGTATCAAAATTACTATAGCGTATCTTTAAGGTGACACAGCTGGTAAGCCGCTGTTCTTTACGCAATTCAAATGCGAGATTATCGACCATACCGATGAGTGTGCGCCGCAATACATCCATATCAATTGTATCCTGTTGATAGGTTGTTTCTTTGGACATGGACTTCTGCTCACGAAAAGGGACCACAAGCGTATCATCCAAACCATTGGCCTTTCGCCAGATATTGACACCATTTTCCCCTAAGACCTGTTGTAAGGTGAAAATCTCCATTTGTTGCAACGTTCCAATTTTCGAAATCCCCATATTACGCAACAGGGTATACGATTTATCACCTACCATCGGTATTTTCCGAATAGAAAGTGGTGCCAAAAATTGCTTCTCTGTACCCCCATTTACTTGTAGCTCACCACATGGTTTCGCCTGTCCGGTCGCTATTTTCGACACCGTCTTATTAACAGAAAGGCCGAAACTGATCGGAAGCCCCGTTTCCCGAATAATGCGCTGCCGCAATTCCTGTGTCCATTTCCAACATCCAAAGAAACGGTCCATTCCGGAAACATCAAGATAATGTTCATCGATGCTTGCTTTCTCAACAACTGGTGTCTCAAGAGAAATAATTTCGGTCACCATATTGGAGTAATAACTGTAGAGATCATGATCGCCTTTAACGACAACTGCATCCGGACACATTCTTAGTGCCAAGCGCATCGGCATCGCGGCATGCACCCCTGATTTTCTGGCTTCATAGGAACACGAAGCCACCACGCCCCGGTCACTGCTACCACCGATAAGTACCGGTACACCATTAAGTTTACTGTTTATCAGCCGCTCAACAGATACAAAAAATGTATCAAGATCACAATGTACGATGCTCCTTTCCATATCATTCATGTATTGACGTCTTATTATCGCTTCGAAGCAATGATAATCACGCTCAAATATACTAACATATTTAGTAATAATAAATGATAGCTAATAAAAATAGGCATACACCCACCCTTCATTTCATCCAATGAAAAGGGCGGGTGCAACTTGATGCTAAATGTCAAAATTTCATTTTCTGAATTCTTATGGCATTCAATATCGCAATTAACGATACGCCAACATCGGCAAAGACTGCCTCCCACATGGTTGCCAAACCTCCAGCGCCAAGAATCAACACGACCCCTTTGACTATGAAGGCAAGGCCTATATTCTGATAAACAACTTTTTTCGTCTCTTTTCCAATGCGAATGGCCATTGGAATTTTCGAAGGTTTGTCATCTTGTATCACGACATCTGCTGTCTCGATCGTCGCATCACTGCCCAGTCCCCCCATCGCTATTCCAACATCACTCAGTGCGACAACCGGAGCATCATTAACGCCATCCCCCACAAAAGCAACAGATTCGTTTAGTCCCTTTATTTCCCTGACCTTATTCACTTTATCTTCCGGCAGTAGATCGCCATAGGCCTGATCTATTCCAAGTTCCTTGGCAACATAGACGACTACAGTCGTCTTGTCCCCGCTCAGCATTGTGGCTTTTACACCGAGTTTATGTAGCAGTTGAATCGTAAGCGCAGCATCCGCTTTAATACTGTCGGCTATGGTTATGAACCCGACAAATTTACCGTCCAAAGCGATCGCGATGGTCGTATATACGATACTATTGGGATCGATATCATAGACTACATTAAATTTGTCCAGCAATTTAAAGTTGCCCACCAGCAACACTTTGCCATCAGCAATAGCTTTTAGTCCATGTCCGGGGATTTCTTCTATGTTATTGAGATCGACAGACTCATCGATCGGACCGACATATTCTCTAATCGCTGTTGCAACTGGATGGCTACTGTGGCTCTCTATTTTATTGACGAGCTTTAAAATCCTTGCTTCGTCGTAACCGGCCTGTAGCTTAATTTCCTGCACTTTAAAAACGCCGGCAGTCATTGTTCCGGTTTTATCCATCACGACATGGCGGATAGCTGCCATTGCATCCAAAAAATTACTTCCTTTAAAAAGTATACCGTTCCTACTAGCAGCACCAATTCCACCAAAATATCCCAAAGGAATTGAAATAACAAGTGCACAGGGACAGGAGATCACTAAAAACACGAGAGCCCTATACAACCATTCGCTAAATACATATTGATCCACAAACAAGTAAGGCAGGAGACAAATTCCAATCGCCAAAAACACGACAATTGGGGTATATATCTTAGCAAATTTGCGAATAAACAGCTCTGTAGGTGCTTTTTGAGCCGTTGCGTTCTGTACGAGTTCGAGGATTTTGCTCAACTTGCTGTCCTGATATGCTGTTGTCACTTGAACTAGGCTCACGGTGTTCATATTAATCATTCCAGCCAGTACAACATCACCCTTCATCTTTGTATCTGGCTTGCTCTCGCCAGTCAGCGCAGCTGTATTAAATGCACCTTGCTCAGACAACAATTCACCATCAAGCCCAAGCTTTTCACCGGGTTTCAGCTGAACTATTGCTCCTATACCTGCATCGGCAGCTTTGATCACTTTGCTCTTTCCATTCTCCAAAATGGTCACCTCATCCGGACGCTGATCCAGTAGAGCCTTAATATTGCTTTTAGCCCGACTTACCGCCAAGGTCTGAAACACCTCTCCTACGGCGTAAAACAACATTACCGCTACAGCCTCGGGGTATTCTTTGATCCCAAAAGCGCCTATGGTAGCAATACTCATTAACAAAAACTCCGAAAAGATTTCCCCTTTGGCTATACTCTTTAAAGCATCCCTGATAACAGGAAACCCAACCGGTAGATAAGCTAATATGTACCAGCCTGTACGGACCCAATCCTTAAACCAGGATTGTGCAATCCAATTATCCATGGCTATAGCAGCAATGAGTAAGATAAAAGAAATTAGCGCGGGTAGAAATAACTGCATCTGACTGGCCCCTGCCGTCGAGTGATCGTGACCGTCCTCATCATGGCTATGGTCATGACCATGGCTGGAAGCCGGAGCTTTCCCAATAAGATCCTCAGCTCCAGCCTGATTATATATTTTTTCTGTCTGTGTACAACAAAGCTGTCTGCCTTGTGCATCATAACGATGTTTATGTTCCATCACTTGCTTTGATTATGTTAACAAATACGGTCAATTAATGTTCGTGCCCACCAGTATTGCTCATTTTGGCATTGATAAAAAAAGCACCCTTCACAACAATTTTTGTTCCAGCAGGCACTTCTGTAACCGGGGTAATCGCCGTATATCCCAAAGCAGATACGCCTTTTTGAATCTCAATTTTTTCAAAATTGATGTTTTTAGCCTGTTCTTCTCCATGCTGCCCGGCTTCTTGCTCATTTTTATGTGCATGTTTTGCTTCACCTTCATCGTGCGCATGCCCGTGATCGTCATGCCCCTCCTCATGCTCTTCCGGTTTCTTGTTGGTCTCCACAAAAATATAATACTTGCCGTCAGCCTCCACGATTGCGTCATTCGGAACAGCAGGAGTCCGCACATTTTTGACACCGATCATACCCGTAATGTTCATCCCATCAATCAACCCCACTTTGCTGCCTACAACCGTACTGTGTACAGCGATGGTCTTGCTGTCATTTTCAAATGAAGATCCAATTGTAAAAACTTTGGCGGTATACGTCTTATCCGGATTATTGGTCAGCTGAAAGTTGATGAGCTGTCCAACTTTAACCAAAGGTAGATCCTTTTCAAATACCTGCAGATCCAAATGCAACAGACTATTGTCAACAATCTCGATCACTGGAGAAGAGACATCCACATAACTCCCTATTTTCGCAAAAACATTACTAACTGTTCCGTTGATAGGGCTTGTTACGGCCAGTGAAGTTCGCATATTGGACAGATTCACGCTATTGGGGTTAATACCCATCAATTGGATCTGTTGTTGCAAAGAAGCCTTTCGGGCCCTTAAACTGTTGAAGTCTGCTGTTGCGGCCTGCAGATTTTTCCGTGCGCCTGCATTGCCTTCATTGAGTTCCTGTTGCCTTACCATTTCTTGTTCGGCCAAGGTAATCTTACTTGCCAGGGATACATATTCCTCCTGCAATTGTACAAACTGCGGGTTGGTAATCGTGGCGATCACCTGTCCCTTACGCACATTGTCTCCCAACTGTACGTTCAATGTCTTTACGACACCACCATAAAGCGCCGTCGCATTCGCTTTATTGTTATTGGGCACACTCAAAAGTCCATTGGCCTTAATGGTAGCTGTGAGTTCCTTCGCTTCAATCCCTCCAAAAACGATGCCCACAGCCTTTATTTGTGCAGCACTCAGTGCCGCCACCGTAACCGGCCCTTCCTCATGCTCTGCTTCGGCTTTGGGTACTTCCTTTCCCTCCGGTTGACCTTTACGCTCCGACTCATTAGAACCGCAACCGTAAAAAACAGTAACGGCTACACATACGATAAATATCTTTATGAAAACTTTCATTGTTGCCTTATTTGTTATTGAAGTAATTATATTGAATTGCTGATTGATTATACTGATTGAGAACTTCTAAATAATTCTGGCGAATGCCAATGGCCTGACTTAAAAATTGGCTTAATTCAGCAAAATTGATCTCCCCCGTTCTATAACCCAAACTAGCTGCTTTAATAATTGCATCAGCTTGTTTTAACCCCGAAGACTCATAAAATTGCAGCAATGCACTATTCTTGTCAATTTCAGCAAGTGCATTCCCTTTATTTGTCTGGAATACCTGCGTATCATATTCCAACTTACGCTGTTGAACTTCCATTTCAGCGTTGGCAGCCTTCACTTTACTTTTATAGGCGCCTAAGCTAAAGACCGGAAAAGATGCGGAAACCGAGAATCCCGATAATGGATCTTTGGCTCCCCAAACACGTTGGGAGAAAAATCGACCCGAGAACTCAGGCTTATTGGTATTTTTCTGAACACTGACGTTCGATGAAGCGATATTTACATTTTGCTGCTGTAAAACCAGTAAAGGATGTGCCGTTTCATCTGATGGACTGGCGTCCACGACAATCTTCTCCAAGGGCTGATCCAAAGGGAGCATCCACTCATTACGATCTAACAACATCATCAATTGCTGTTGCTGAATAATGATATCCTTTTTGTTTTGAACAAGTTGTGCCTGCAGCTCCTTCAGCTTTGCTTCAGCCGCGATCTTATCCAGCGCAGCTACGTCACCCGTTCTAAAGCGAAGTTCAGTTGCTTTGAACATGGCGGTATAGATACTATCCAACTCCATATACAGTTTTTGTCGATCCTGAAGATACCAGAGCTGAAAATAGGCTGTCCTCACGTCTTTGGTAATCGCAGTTTTCAATACATCTGTATTTAGGTTCGCATATTTTAGTTGTTCTTTAAAATACGCCTTACGCGCAGTGTAAAGTCCAGGCCAGGCAATACTTTGCGTTATACCAATTTTCAATAAGCCGGCCTTATCCGTAGGACGGTAATCTTCATTTTCTGCAAAAATCCCGGTCTTGGGGATTTCAGTCGCCGTCTTAACATTGAAACCAGCGCCCACGATTTCAGCCTGGTTGATCTGAACCTGACGGTTGTTCTTCAATGCAGTTTCCACGGCTTTTGTCACAGCAATACGTTCTTGGCCAAACACCTCAGAACCCAAGGCCATAAATGAGAAGACAAGTACTGTAACAAAGGTCTTAGCACCTCTACTTCGTTTCATATTCAATTTAGAATTAAAAATTATATACAATAAGGGTAGCACAAACAAGGTCAGGAAAGTTGCCGTTACCAATCCGCCAATAACAACCGTTGCCAAAGGTTTCTGAACTTCAGCGCCGGCACTTGTACTTATTGCCATCGGTAAAAAGCCCAGTGAAGCCACGGTCGCAGTCATAAGTACAGGACGTAAACGGGTCAACGTACCCTCTTTAACACGTTGAAAAATATCATCGACACCCTCTTTTTTCAACTGATTGAATGTCCCAATTAAAACGATACCATTGAGTACGGCTACGCCAAACAAGGCAATAAAACCGATACCGGCACTAATACTGAAAGGCATGCCGCGCAACATCAACGCAAATACACCCCCGATAGCACTCATTGGTATTGCAGTAAAAATGAGCGTCGCCTGCTTAAAGGAATGAAACGTGAAATACAACAGCATAAAAATAAGCAATAAGGAAACTGGCACAGCAATCAACAAGCGTGAGCTCGCCTTCTGTAAATTCTCAAACTGCCCCCCATAGGTGAAATAATACCCTGCAGGAAGTTTTACATTTGCAGCCAATTGTTGTTGGATATCTTTTACGACGGTTTGAACATCACGCCCGGCCACATTAAATCCAATCACAATTCTTCTTTTACCCGCTTCGCGGCTGATCTGGGCCGGCCCCAATTTATAATCAATGGCAGCGACCTGAGAAAGCGGAATCTGCGTACCCGTATCTGTAGGAATCATCAGATTACGCACATCATCAATGCTGTTTCGATGCGTTGTATCTAACCGGACGACCAAATCAAAGCGACGTTCATTTTCATAGATCTGTCCCGTGCTTCGACCGGCAAAAGCAGTACTCACCACGTCATTGACGTCCTGAATTGTCAAGCCATAATTTGCAATACGGGTGCGGTCATAAACGATATTGATTTGTGGGAGACCGGATACGCGCTCCACTTGTGGCGAAGTCGCCCCTTGAACCGATTGAATCTGCGCGGCAACCACATTGGCGTAAGCGGCCAGCGAATCGATGTTTTCACCGAAGATCTTTACAGCAACATCCTGACGGATACCCGTCATCAGTTCATTAAAACGCATTTGAATAGGTTGGTTTTTTTCGAAGAAGACACCCGGAATTACTTCTAGCTTCTCCAGAATAGCGCTCCCCAGTTCTTCATAAGAACGGCCCGACTTCCACTCTTTTTGAGGCTTCAATACCACCATAATATCTGTCGCTTCCGGTGGCATAGGGTCTGTTGGTACCTCAGCAGCTCCTGTTTTACCGACAACCATCTTCACTTCATCGAACTCTTTGATAATCCGGGATGCCTGCATCGAGGTTTCGATACTTTGTGAAAGTGAGCTCCCTTGGGGAAGTATGCAATGGAATGCATAATCACCTTCCTGCAATTGTGGAATAAATTCGCCTCCCATATTCTTAAAAAAGAGGGCCGACAAAGCAAAAATGGCAACGGTTAAACTCACGATCAGGTATTTAAGCCGAATGGCTTTCTGTAATAAAGGCTCATAAATACGTTGCAGTCCCGCAATCATCCGGTCGCTCAACGTTTTCTTGTCGCTGTGTTTTTTCGGCAGGAACAAAGCACACATCATGGGGATATAGGTTAACGAGAGAATCAATGCCCCGAAAATAGCAAACCCAACTGTTTGCGCCATTGGACGAAACATTTTCCCTTCAACACCCACCAATGTTAAAATTGGAATATAGACAATAAGAATAATAATCTCACCAAAGGCTGCACTGGTACGAATCTTTGAAGCAGACTCAAATACCTCATGGTCCATTTCGGCCTGGGTCAATTTCTCGGTAGACTTTCGTAAGCCTAAATGGTGTAGTGTAGCTTCCACCACAATGACGGCTCCGTCCACAATCAAACCGAAATCTATCGCGCCCAAACTCATTAAATTGGCGCTTACGCCGAAGACGTTCATCAGTCCAAGTGCAAACAGCAGCGCCAGTGGAATTGCCGAAGCAACGATAAGACCTGCCCGCAAGTTCCCAAGAAATAAGACCAGGACAAAAATGACGATCAGGGCACCTTCAATCAGATTTTTTTCAACGGTACTTATCGCACGCCCAACGAGGTCTGTCCGGTCCAAATAGGGCTCTATAACCACATCATCAGGTAGCGACTTTTGAATAGTCGGTAGTTTTTCTTTCACGCGGTTGACCACCTCATTGCTGTTTTCACCCTTCAGCATCATGACGACGCCTCCCACAGCATCGACCTCACCATTGTATGTCAAGGCACCATAGCGCACAGCATGACCAAAACGTACATCCGCAACATCTTTTACGTAAATCGGTATTGCCCCTGATTTTCGGATGGCAATATTTCTGACATCTTCCAAGGAGGTCGCCAGCCCAATTCCCCGGATAAAGTAGGCATTCGGTTTTTTATCAATATAGGCACCACCTGTATTTTGATTGTTTTTCTCCAGGGCAGTAAATAGCTCTGGAATAGTGATATTCATTGCCTTAAGTCTATTCGGATCAACAGCTACTTCATATTGTTTGAGCTCACCACCGAAGCTATTGACCTCGGCAATCCCAGGTGTTCCATAGAGCTGACGGGCAACAATCCAATCTTGCATGGTGCGCAAATCTTTTGCGTTGTATTTCTTTTCGCTTCCCTTTTTGGGATGGATAATATATTGATATACTTCTCCCAGTCCAGTACTCACTGGAGCCAGCTCAGGTTTACCAATACCTTGTGGAATCTGATCCACCGCTTCTTTTAAACGCTCACCAATCAGCTGACGGGCAAAATAGATATCTACATCATCGTCAAAAACAACGGTAATGACAGAAAGTCCAAAGCGCGAAATACTCCTGATCTCCTCAATTTTGGGTACAGTTGCAATACTTTGTTCAATTGGAAAAGTAACCAATTGTTCCACTTCCTGCCCGGCAAGCGTTGGACAAGAGGTAAAGATCTGGACTTGATTATTGGTAATATCGGGAACGGCATCGATTGGCAGTTTCGTTGCACTCCATGCCCCCCAAATGATAAGCAACAAGGTCATTAAACCGATAATGATCTTGTTCTTAATGCTAAATTTTATAATATGATCTAACACAATTATACGTGGTTAATGCTTAAATAATAGCTCGTTAGAATAGCTCATCTTTTGTCGTAATACCATACAATAAGCGTATTCCGAGCACAAAGCTGAATAAAGAACAGCATAGCATGCTCTATCAGATTTGTTTCTAGAATTTTTACGAAAAATTAAGCATTAACCTTTGGCGGCTGCCAGATGCTCCCAAAATAACTGGAAACAATCGCTGTATTGAGGACAGGATTGCGATTATCAAAATAAATTGAAACCGGGACACCATCTATTTGCGGAAATTGATACACATAAGCCGTTATATTTCCACTACAACAATTGCAATAGCAGAAAATCGAACAAGCATCGGACGCGTCATCATTATGGTTATGAGTTTGATTTAATTGTCTTTCCATAGCAGTCTGCTCGCAGCGATTGTTAGAATCACTGCAGGGAACAAAAGAAAGTCCCATAATATATGCTATCAATATGAAAACAATTAACCTCATGAATACACAAATTTAAAAAAATAAATTAAAATCTCCGCTTATCCGACAAATCTATTCTTCAGCAGGAACTCCTATACTTCCTAAAAAGCAAAGCAGTTTTACGCACAACGGATCACTTTTTTCAACCTTCAACTCATAAAAACCGCACAATCCAACATAGCACATTTAGTAAATCTAAACATTAACTATTATTATAATATTATTCAAATAAAACGAATTGTAATTAACAGAAAAACAGCACAAAACATGTTTAAACAGCTTTAAAGCAGCAAACAACTGCATTGTAGATATTTCTCTACAAGAAAAATAAGATAATACAAATAGGTCATATTAAGTAAAATGCTATTTATATAATTGCATCGATAAAAAATAATAGCAACAAAAAAAGCAATCGTATACCGCATTTTAACCAGAAACAGGCATATACCTGCAAAGATGGTACGACAAATAAATTAACAACGAAATCAACAAATCAATAACAAAACAAAATGTCAATTAACATGAATCTAATCCCCCATCGCCGACTGACTAACCTGTTCATGCTGGGGTGCAGTGCTTTCGCACTTAGTCTCTACTCCTGTAACAAAAGTGGAGAAAACACCGCATTAACAGGAGAAACTATCGTTAAAATCAATCTTTCAGGTGTAGAAGCTTACACTGAAGCGGACAACAATGCTGTTCAAAAGCAAGCATCTGCAAACGCTTCGCGCACATCAATCGATGCATCTGATGTACAGGAAATGACTGTACCGCTTGAAAACGGTGGATCTGTCGACGTGATCCTAACAAACAATTCAGCGGTTACAAAAAGCCTCGTCGCTTCGTCCAACCCCAAACTAGCGGCTGTTCAGACACAGGAGAAGCCATTGGACAAAAACGTTAAATATAAAGTTGTTGTCTATGACAACCAAGGCGCTTACGTAACGGAAAAGATTTATAGCTATGGTGAGGAAGCTACTGCTGCAGGTATCATTCTTGACGCTGGAAAATCTTACACGTTCATTGCCTATTCGATCAATAGTACCACAGCATTACCGGGTGTCAACAATCAAAACACACTGTCCACAGCCAGCCTAGACAATATAAGTGGTGATTTGATGTATTACACTGGCACATTAACGTTAAAAAGTGGTGTAAATAACTTAAATGTTGTATTAAAACACCGGTTTAGTCAAATCACCACAACATTGACCATGGATCCAAGTATGACCGGAGCTATTACTCAAATCGGGACTGCCGTATTAAAACCTAGTCATGGTAGTGCAAATTTGAAATTCTCAGACCAAACACTAACCTACAATGGCTTGAACAACGCAGGCGTGACCACGCAATTCCCGGCTTTAGGAAATGGCCTACGTACTGTGATCAGTAACCCCTCTTTATTGATCCACCCGGCAACCAGCAATGGAACACTGATGCTCGGTAGTCTAACACTGGATGATGAGACTAAAACAAACATCACCATTCCAAATGTTAAGATCAATCCTGGACAGAAATACGATCTGAAACTTAACTTCAGAACCTGCACACAAAATGTAACCAGCAATGGCTTGGACTGGAGTTATCCGGCAACAACATCGGGAGGTAAAACGGGTATTATGAAAGATGGAAAATTCTATGCCAATGGAACGACAATCGATAGAAATTTCACTGCTCCAGCGGCAGACTATGGCTTTGTTTTCGACATTACCGAACTGGACAATGCATTCAACATGGAAGTAAATGGTGTCAAATTGGCGAAACAGGAAATTCAATTTGAAGTGGGTGCCTCTTCTGCTCAAAACATCCAGTTTGTTGATGGAAGCAAATACGCAGGTAACAATATTGAAACTGGTAAAAGAATCGATCAGGTCTACAACATGAAAGGTACAAGTGCAGCCCCATTGATCAAGCTTGTCATCAGCAGAACTGGCCAGGTTACCATGTTTGGTAGCAAAACATCCGGCGGTCCTCTATATGAACTTAAACTCGTTAATGGCAACAGCTTCAACACATTCCCGTGGAGCGCAACACAAAGCAACACCGTAAAAGTGACCCAACTTGTTGATGGACGTACAATTATCAAAGGTGTAGGCGCTGGAAAGAAGAAAATCCCTTGTCAGTAGTCACCAATAGTCAATAAATAGATCAATAAATAGATCAATAATCTTAAAAGTTAAATACACGCTGAGCATAACAATAGAGATTCAGCAAGGATAAAAAAGATATTATGGAAAAGAAATTAGCATACATCGCCCCTCAAATTAGCGTAGCCACGATCGAACTTGAACAAGGTATCGCCGCTGGTTCGGCATACGCCAGACCAGAAGATGCCAACAGCGGTAAAGTGAGCGAACAATGGGAAGTAGGTTCAACAGACAATAGAAATATCGACTGGTAGACCAGTAACAATAGCGCACAAAAAAAAGGGGCTATCCAAATATGGACTGCCCCTTTTTACGCTATTTTATAATACACGATCGTGTCAGCACTATGTATACTCAAATCGTTATCGTCCCCAAGTGCAGACTGTCTGTATTACCTCCACCGTAACTCTCGATAAAAAAGATATACACCTCATACTTCACTTCCCTCCCATGTTTTGGTACTTCAACATGTTGTTTACCAAACATTAAGCTGTTTTTCACATCGTTCATCACAAGTGAATATCCGTTCCCGTTATCCGCTGCATTATACAGGACTAGGAACGAATCGTAAGTTCCTGTGTTGAACTTTGCTTCCAGATAGGCATCATATTCCCAGGTAACCTGAAGCACTTGGTTTTCTTGATCGAAATCCAGCGTGTAGGAAGTGATGGGATTGGGAATT
This sequence comes from Sphingobacterium multivorum, assembly GCF_039511225.1. NCBI lineage: Bacteria > Pseudomonadati > Bacteroidota > Sphingobacteriia > Sphingobacteriales > Sphingobacteriaceae > Sphingobacterium > Sphingobacterium multivorum. The sequence goes on along the minus strand of NZ_CP154261.1, from coordinate 2,833,071 downwards.
CCTTTGGCAATCATAAATTTCTGCCAATCAACCACAAAACCGTCTCCTTCCCGGATTAGTGCGTCGTTCAAATTATAGGACATCGCGACATCGTAAGCCCGTTTAGGATAGCTGTACGCTTTATAACCCATATTGATGATCGGTTTTAATTGGCTAATATGCGACCTCATCATTTTGAAGCGTTTTCTACTGAGCAGTTGCTCAGGAGTGGGCTCCCGTCTCCTAACGCGGGGGAGAGATCGTACATAATTTCCCGTTTTAGTCGATACAAACACAACAGAACCTGCTTTACCGGAAACAGTTCCATTAACACCATTTTTAACGATTGCCATAATTACCTGATTATGTTATAGATATTAAAGATAAGCATTATCAAGGAAAAATACTCATGCCAAATTAGATGAAACGACAATTTTTAATCAATATTTGGACAGTAATTAGTCATTGTTTATTCAGTCTTCACTGAGCAAGCACTGAACGAGCACTGAACAAGCACTGAACAAGCACTGTTCAAATAGCGAATTTGGTCACCGACTGATTTCCGTTTGCTGTATATAGAACTTAAAGGAGAAAAAGCGAAATCATGCCAATGATCTAATCCGAGAATTTCATATTACGTGAAAGCTAACGGCCTTTTATGTCAAACTATAAAATAAAAAGCATGTCTCCTACATTTGCTTCATACAAACATAAGAGACATGCTCTCTTTCTATGGAAGGCTTGATTCCCCCTCAACGCTGGATCGAAAACTCGACCTGCTACAACGGTTACAGGACAGCCTGTAGTCGTTGCGGCAAATCTTCAATCTTTGAAAGACTCAATTGCTTCATAACCTGATACAAATGTGTCTTGAACATATTGATTGTATGTTCCCCACCTTCATTGCCCAATGCGCCAACGCCATACATAAATGGTCTTCCCATAAAATTGAAATCCGATCCAACCGCATGGGCGCGGGCTAGGTCAACTCCCGATCGAATACCACCATCTAACATGATTTTTATCTTATTTTTATATTCTGGGTTGCTCGCCAAATGGATCAATGAATTGATCGAAGATTCACTTGCGTCGAGCTGTCGTCCACCATGATTTGAGACAATGACTCCATCCACGCCCAATGCGATAGAAGCCTGCATATCTTCGTCGGTGGCAATCCCTTTAAGCACCAATGGCCCTTTCCAAAGATCCCGAATAGCTTTAATTTTCTCAACATCTACCTTACCGGTAAATGTTCTATTCATAAACTGTCCCAGCTGAGCTAAATCAAGACCTTTTTCCATATAAGGCTTCAATGTTGCAAAAGAAGGAATTCCATGTCTTAATGTTTCTATCCCCCAAGTCGGGCAGGCAAAAGTTTGCAAGATATTGGCGATACTCATTTTAGGCGGCATAGACAATCCGCTTTTTATTTCGCGATAACGAAGTCCAAAAGCAGGAACATCGACCAAAACTACCAATACGGGACATTCAACAGCCTGTAGACGTTGAATAATATCATCGCGCAACCTGTTTTCTGTCGGATGATAGAGCTGGAACCACGCTTTCCCACCAGATACCTCGGCAATACGTTCAATACTACTTGTTGATACAGTACTCAAAATATAAGGAACATCATTTTTTGCAGCCGCTTTCGCAAGAATCTCTGGCGCATTCGGCCACATCAATCCCTGAAGTCCAATAGGCGAAACCCCAAAAGGCGCACTGTAACGGCGACCGAATAGTTCGACCGAAAGGTCTATTTCTTCACTCGCAAGCAGATATTGAGGCTTCAACAGAATATTATCAAAATCGTTTTCATTTCTGGCAAGGTTCAATTCTTCATTGGCTCCTCCGGTCAAATAATCAAATGCAAATTTGGGAATCCTTTTCTTCGCTTTAATCTTTAGATCTTCAACAGAAGGATAACGGGTATTATATATAAATTTCTGGCTCATGATTGATGTATTATTTATAAGCAGTCTACAACTGCGCGCCAAACTTAGATAAATTGCTTTTCAAATGCAAGCTAATTATAGTTAATATAAAAAAATCTATCACACATTTCTGCGGTAGCCCAACTCAGCACCTCCACTTACAGGTAGATTTACCCCTGTAATAAAGCGCGCTTGGTTTGACAGCAGAAACACACAGGCATCAGCAATGACATCACCTTCAGGACAGTATCCAAGCAAATGAATATCCTTCAAAAAGTCAAAAACCTGTGTCGGATGGGGTTGCTCCAGTGTCCATTTGTTGAGCATCGGTGTCATAACAGCTGCAGGCATAACCGAATTGACACGTATGCCGACAGACGCATAGTCTATGGCCATCGATTTTGTCAACGCATTGATAGCCCCTTTTGTGGCAGCATATGCCGCATGGTTCTCCTGGCCTATTTCCCCTACCAAGCTACTCGTATTTAGAATACAACCGACAGATTCCTTTAAATGGGGGTAGCCATACCGTGTAGTCAAAAGAACACTTTTCATGTTGGTATCCAGTAACCTTATCCATTCATCGTCCGTCGTTTCATGCAAAGGTTTTGATGGACTTGCCAAGCCAGCATTGTTATGGATTGCATCAAGCCGCCCAAAAACAGCAACGGTTTTTTGGATAGCTAATTCAACTTCCCTGGCCTGCGTGACATCCGCACAGATGCCCATATGTGGTGCCCCGATCAGTTCAGCTGTTTCATCCACGGATGTTTGATCGAGACCAATAAAGGCAACCTTTGCCCCCGCTTTGACATAGGCTTTTACACATTCCAAACCGATACCAGCGCTTCCTCCGGTAACCAATATAATTTTATCTTCTAAGCTTTTCACGTTTTATTATTCTTGTATTTAGCATCAAGTTCCAAAGCATCGGAACAAATTAAAAAATCAGTTGAAAATTACATATAATATCACCACAATAGCGAGTAGCAATGTCGACAAAATGCGGTAACTCCCGATACCCGACCAGGCTTTACCCCGAAGTGGGTCCATGGGATTCTTCCAGTACAAATTCCGACTTTGCGCAGTGTGCTGCACGGGATACTTATACGATAATAATACCTGAAGTACCATACAGATCAAAAACAGATAAAAAGCCATCATCATAAATGGAGTCTGACCTATCCACGAGTCAGGCAGCAGCTTGTTCAGTAAAAATACGGCAACCCCCAAAACAGAACCTATCCACAAGGTAAGTTTTGCAGCTATTGCCGATGCCCCTTTCCAAAACACACCTAAAAGAAATACGCAGGTTATTGGTGGCGCAATATGTGCTATCACATCATTTATGCCGTAGAAAATACTCTCATAGCGATCCAATAGTGGTAAAAGAGCCAAGGAAAATCCCATGGCAATAACTGCAGCAATTTTCCCAATACGAATCAACTGACCATCGGAAGCGGCAGGTTTACGCTGTCTAAAGATATCGTAACTCACCATGGTCGATATCGAATTTAGCGCACCCGATATCTGACTCATCAGACCCGACAGGAGCGCTGCGACCAAAACACCGATCAATCCGGAAGGCAAAAGTTGAGTAATCATAAGTGTATAGATACCTTTTGAATTGACCTGCCCTTGATGGTCCACGCCCAGACTGCTTAAATCCAATTGACCTGTTCTAAACAAGGTATATGCAAATAGGCCTGGAAGCACAAAAATAAAAACAGGCAAGATTTTTAGAAAACCACAAAAAAGAGCGCCCACACGTCCATGGTTTTCATCTTTCGCCCCTAAAACACGCTGAACAATGGTCTGATCGGCACACCAGTACCAAATACCCAAAATCGGATAGCCAAACAAAACGGCATACCAAGGCATTCCACTTCCATCGTTACTCCCACGAAGCATGGAAAGACGATCAAGGGCATTGTCCTGTTCCAGTACAGCTTTCATTGGCGTCCAACCGCCCATCTTGTCAAAAGCCGCAAAACTGATAATGAAAGCCCCCGCAAGCAACACAATTGTCTGTATAGATTCCGTCACCACAACAGCACGCAATCCGCCCAAAATCGTATATATTCCAGTTATCACACAGATTACTGTAATACTTAAATACATATTAAATCCAAAAAGTGTGCGCAGCACAATCCCTCCGGCCAACATCGAAAAAGCGATATGAATAACAATTGCCGATAGTATAGAGATAAACGTAAGCCAATCTCTGCTGGCACGATCATAGCGTCGTTCCAGAAAGTCGGGCAAGGTGGCAACACCCGACTTGAGGTAAAATGGCACAAAAAAAAGCGCCAGTAAGATTAAAGTAAAGGCCGCCATCCATTCAAAGTTACCATTAAGCAAACCGGTATCGAATCCGCTCTGTGCCAAACTGACCAGATGGACTGTTGAAATATTGGTTGCAAAAAGCGCTAGTCCAATGGCTGGCCAACGAAGTGTCTTTCCAGCCAAAAAATACCCCTCTGCACTTGTTTCCTTGACTTTCTTAAATCGCGCCGATCCTGCCAATACGCCGACAACTAAAATCAACAGTATATAAAAGATGGTGATACCTAAATCTAAATTTCCTAACATAATGTCAACTTATAACAAATCACAACTGCTTCCCACATCCATTGGGGTACGATAAACGCCATTCTCTATAGCCACTGGATGTACAAAATGAGACTTTAGATGCGGAATATGCTCCAAAAACAAAGCCTCATGCCCCAAGCTTATGTGGTTAAATAAAACCAGGTGCTGATGGAGCTGCCCCATATCCCCAACATGTGGTACAACAGGGATATTATATTTTCGACAAAGTAGACTCACGGATATAAACTCGCTTACGCCGCCAACGCGAACAGCATCGACCTGTACAAATCCCGTCGCACCCATTTGAAGATAATTTTTAAACAAAATGCGGTTCGGCACATGCTCACCCATGGCAACTTTTATCGGCGCAATGTGTTCGGCCAAGCGTTTATGACCAACAATGTCGTCCGGGTGTGTCGGCTCCTCTACCCAAAACGGGTTCATCTCTTTAAGCTCTTGACAGATGGATAGCGCCTGCGGCAGCGTCCATTGCTGATTCGCGTCGAGCATTACTTTAGCTTCATCGCCAGCGACCTCACGCACGATATGGGCACGACGAATATCCCGCAAGGGATCTTCACTGCCCACTTTGAGCTTCATTGCGGAGAAGCCGTTTTCTAAAGCACGTTTACAATTCTCCCGTACCTTTTCATCAGAATAGTTAAACCAGCCTACTGACGTATCATAACCCACATAGCCCTTTTCAATAATCCCCATTCTTTTATGACCTGTAGCCATATTTGACTCCAGTAAGCTGATGGCCTCCGCCTTTGTCAACTCATCTTCCAAATAGGAAAGATCCAGCGTATTGACAATCTCTTCGGCGCTGAGGTCCGTTAACAGTTTCCAAAGCGGAACTCCTCTTGTTTTAGCCCAAAGATCAAAACAGGCATTTGTTACCGAAGCTAAGGCCAAATGAACAACCCCTTTATGGGGACCCAACCAACGATATTGCTGTTCATTGCTCAACCTATTAAACAATTGACCAAAATCTGCCATAAGATCCTCAATTGGAATCCCTTTCAGTCGTTCGGCATAAAAAGCTGCGGCACGACAGACCAGCTCGTTCCCTGCACCCAGTGTAAAAGCCAGACCTGTCCCAACGCGCCCTTTATCATCGGCCAATCGGGTCACTGCATAGGAATAGATCGGATCTTTGTGTATCGCATCACTGCCTGCACCTGTAGCCAAAGGAAATCTTCGATCCTGAATATCAAACGTCTTTATCATAAAATCGTAACGTGCTTATTTTTAGTAGTTAGGTTAATTTATTTTGAATTATAACTTTAATCTCTCTTTTAATTTGCGTAAAATGTCAACATCCGAATCCTTTATGCGTCCCATTCGATTGGGACCAACGTTTAAGATCAAGATATTGTCTTGCGCAGTTGCCGTCTGATAAATCCCCGCAAGCTCTTCCAAAGACTTATACTTCTTGTCTGTGGTATTATAGAACCAGCGTTCTCCAAGTACCACTGTTGTCTCAAAAGGCATATAATAGGTATTCCCCTGTGCCATAAAAAGCTTAGGGTCAGGATCGACCGGAAGATAAGGGTCGCCTAGCCTAAAGTCACTTGGAAAATAACGTATTGGGTAATAATTCTGCTGGTCTTTCGGCAAAACAATGTGTTTGTCCGTATTCTCAGGCGATCCGATGCTCCAGTTTATACCAATTTGACATCCAGGAACCTTTTTCTTGATTAAATTATAGATCTCCTGCGTGGGCCATCGATAATTCTCTTTTTCCCAGCCTCCATCCAGCCAAAGCTCAACGATATCCGTATACTTTTTTGTCATATCCACCAGCTCACTGAGCTGGTTCAACATATATTGATTATAGGCTGCATCTGCAGACCTGTCTTTAACATTGGGGTTCTGCTTTCGGTCCCATAAAGAATAATACAAGCCAAGGCGCATTCCCTGTTTGGCGCATTCTTTAGCCAGCTCCAGTACAACATTTGTTGCGTTCGAAGAGTTCGCTACATCATAATCCGTATACTTGCTATCCCATAAACAAAAACCCTCATGGTGTTTCGTTACCAAAATCATGTACTTCATCCCGGCTTCCTTTGCTGTCGAAACCCATTGTTTAACCTCAATTGCTGATGGAGCATATGTGCTGGCGGGTTTAGATCCGTCTGTCCACTCCTGATCATGAAATGTATTCATGCCAAAATGAACGAACATGCCATATTTTCGGTCAATCTGCGCCCGCTGATATGCATTGGGCCGTACCGATGGAACAGGTACAATAGCCTTTGTTTGAGCACCGACATGTATACCTAAAACAGCGAGTGCCAAACTAAATATTATTTTTTTTCTCATGGTTACATTCTTTTGGTTATTACAGCGTTTATTAATTTTCTTTCTTTAGTCCGTATGGAATACTTCCGCCATACCAGACCAAATCTCCCCTTTCTCCTGTGCATCGGACAAGGGTTGCTGACAAGGATCCGTTTCCTTCCACCAGCGCTGTGTCTCTGGATCGGACGCCATCTTTTGCATATCAACCTTGAAATTTTGTCCTGTATATTCAAAATAGCTGAAAAGAAAAAATTGACCATCTATCTCCTTCAAAAAAATAGAATAATTGCGGATATGACATGCCTTGATCTTTCGAAGTACTGCGGGCCAAACTTTGGCATGAAGCTTCTTATAATACGCTACTTTCTCGGCTTTCAATCCTGTTATGGATGCATAGCGAGTCACGGAGCGACTGCTCTCTGTAGACCGGAAGGCTGTTGTACAGAGTACGACCAAGACGATCACAAGGATGTAAGGATACAATTTAGGGTACATAAGTTCTGCGTTATTGTGTCGTTATACATTATTGTATAGCGATACTAAATTACACGCTTAGGAGTACTGTGGCTACTGCTAGATTGCTTGTTTCTCCCACTATATTAACAATTTTACACATGTTTACTTATTTTTAAGGCAAAATAGGCTATATTGCTTGTTCTTAATTTAAAAATAACCAAACGCATGAAACCTGTTTTCGCCAAAATTTTGGAAGGTGCAGCTATCACCACTTTTGCAACCAAAGATGTGCAGCGCCCTCTCTTCTCAACTGAATTTCACTTTCATAGCGCCTGCCAGATGACCTATATTGTGGAAAGTGAGGGAAAGCGGATTATTGGCGACAATGTGAGTAACTTTGTTTCCGATGAACTTACTTTTGTAGGACCTGATCTGCCACATGTCTGGCACAATAACACTATAAATTGCGCAGGCTCTACCATTGCGGAGACAAGAACTTCCCGTTCTTTAGCCTTGTATATAGAACCTAAATTAATGATCCAACTTTTAGGGTATTTCTTTCAAACACACAAAGTCGAAGCCTTCTTTTCGGCCTCTAAACGTGGTCTTCTCTTCCGTGGCGCAACAAAGGAACAATTGAAGGTAAAGCTGAAAAAGATCGTCCAGCTCGATTATGGCTTTGAGAAAACTATTTTGTTATTAGAGATTATGGAGCTAATGCTGTCCACTGATGAATTTGATTACCTCTCCAGCGCTGGATACACCCACAACTATAGCCCTGTCGATAATAGTAAAATTGACAGCATCTTTAAATTCGTATTCAACAACTATAGAGGAGAAATTCAGTTAGAACAGGTTGCGCAGCTCGCTAATATGTCAAAACATTCCTTTTGCCGTTACTTCAAATCCCGTACGCAGAAAACCTTCGTCCAATTTGTCAATGAGGTTCGCATTAGTGAATCCTGTAGATTGATTGTCGAAAACAAGCATCAAATCACGCACATTGCTTATGCCTGTGGCTTCAACAGCCTTTCAAACTTCAATAAAATTTTCAAGTCAATTAAAGGGATCACACCAAGCCAATATAAGTCCCAGATATGTTAGGAAAGCGTCTAAACAAGGTTGCATTAATCAAAATTGACACGACCAAGATCTACACTAGCAGGACCATTCAAAAGCTTTCCATTCATTCCGAACCGCGAACCATGACAAGGACAGTCCCAGGACATTTCGGATGGGTTCCAGCTTACCGTACACCCCATATGTGGACAGACTGAGTTTACAGCATGCAACTCCCCTCCCATATCTCGACAAATAGCCAGTTTTCCGTCCTTATAGTGAACAATTTTACCTTCCGCTGGCTGTAAGTCTTCTATTTGCTTAAGCGTTTCAGCCGAAAATTTGTCCATGATAAAATGTTTTGCAGCATTGACACCTTCCGATAATACCTGCTGTGCGCTCGCAACAGGTTTGATGCGGCTTGGTGACAGCAGTTCAGCCAGCGGATTCTCCTTTCCTTCCAATAAGTCAGGGATCACAAGTGACGCCATTGATCCAAATGTCATTCCATTACCGCCATAACCGGTGGCTATATACACATTATTTTCATTTGGCATACTGCCGATAAAGGGTAAGCCATCGGCTGAATCATAATATTGCGACGACCAACTTGCAGTAATTTCATCATAGTCGAAATGCTGATCAACCCAAAGTTTTAGGTCGACAAAATGTTTCTCTGTTTGTTGGTCGTCGCCAGTTTTATGATCAAAACCACCCACGATGAGGTAATGTTCTCCTTTATCAGACCGATGATACCTAAAATAATGGTAGGGATCATACAGATCCGCAGCTTGTCCCAATGCTTCAGGTTCTCCATGAAGCTTTAACGTCAGGACGTAACTTCGATAAGGTGCCAGTAAAAAATTGAATCTGTTTTTGCCTGGTGGCACATGGGTAGCCCAAATGATATTCTTTGCTGTATAAACCTCTTTTCCACTCAGCTTCAATTTGACCCTTCCATCTTCATTGCTATAGGCTTCAATTCCTCGACCCGTCAGTATTTCGCCGCCCTCACGACGATAGGCTTCGATCATGCCCGAAATATATCTCATGGGATGAAATTGTCCTTGTCCCTCAATGCATATTGCTTTTTCGAAAGGTATATCAAAAGGTATGGTTTCGACATAATGGGTAGGCAATCCCAATTGCTGATGGGCCGCGTAAATTTGCTCAAGCTGCTCGTTCTGTCCAGATTCTGCGCTAAAGAGAAAAAAGTCACATGTCGAATACGCACACTGTATGGAATATTTGGAAATGTTATCTTTTATATAATCTAAGACCTCAAGCGTCGCATTCAGAAGCAGTTGAGCGGGATCCTTTCCAAAATTTTCAATAATCTCATTGTAAGAAGCGTCATAAAAGTTATTGATATGGGCGGTGGTTCCTCCGGTTGTGCCAAACCCTGGATTCTCCTTGTCCAACAGTAGGCATTTTATGCCTCTATTCTGAAGTTCCTTGGCCAATGTTACACCAGTTATACCTGCCCCCACAATAATGGTATGGAAATCTAAAATGGCAGGGGCAGTCGAAAAATTTTCAATGTCAACATCTTGCCAAAAGCTCTTGTTCGTTCCGTCACGCTTCATAATCATTATATTAAATTCAAAGAATCAGTCTCTGCTTTATTGCAAATACAACACATCCAAGATAAGAACCATGCTATTTCACTTTCGTTTTAGCGGTTAAATACGTAAAAAAAAGAAGAAGTACGTCTTCCTTTGCGCACCCAAACCAATGTATAAAATAGGCTGTTCCTTCATGAAATAACGAAGTGCTTCATTGCACATTTAACACGATATACATTATGAAGATAAATGCGAAGGATTACGTCAACTCTATTTTACCGAGTTGGGTAAAAAATAAGAAAATAATTATTACTGGCGGCACCACCGGGATCGGCCGGGCGACCGCCCTACTTTTAGCCGCGATGGGTAACGATATTTTAATTTGCGGCCATCATCAAAACCAATTGGACGATACGCTCCGTGATTTTAATCAATTGGATTGCGCAGGTAAGTTGGAAGGGATTGTAGTAGACCTAGCGACGGAAGATGGCATACACACGCTCTTCAGGACATTTGACGAACAATATGATCGTTTGGATATTCTCATCAATAATGCGGCTATAGCCTTTCAATCGGTTAAGGACGGAAGTTATTCGGATCAAGCGTACCTCCTTCACACCAATGTATTGGCTTATTTGGCCTGTACTCAAGCCGCACTATTACGGATGGAACCACGCGGCTCAGGCCATATTCTTAATGTCGGATCAATGAGTGCGGATGTACGCGAAGCGCAGAGTTCTGTCTATGTCTGCTCGAAAGGAGGTATTCAAGCATTTACAGAATCGTTACGGAAGGAAGCGAATCCCAAGGGTATCCAGGTGTCGCTTGTTGAACCCGGATCAGTTGGAACAAATATGCAACCTTTTTCACCGGAAGAGCAGCAGGAAAAAATTGATCATTTAGAAATGCTGTATGCCGAAGATATCGCGCGTACCATAGCTTATATCCTATCTCAACCACTACGTACTTCCATCGTGCATACACAGGTTAAACCTTTGAGACAAATCATATAAGTCATCTGCGATTTTATCAACAAGAAAACAAATCCACTTAGCTGAACGTCCTTATAAAAATTTGTGTCATGAGAAAAAAGAAAAACTTGTTTGAACGATTCTCAAACTGGGCAACGCATGCCACCGGTAGTTCAGCCGCATTTATTATCGCAACTTCGACGGTGATTATCTGGGCCATCAGCGGCCCCATATTCAATTATTCTGAAACCTGGCAACTGGTCATCAATACAGGTACGACCATTGTTACTTTTCTAATGGTATTTCTCATTCAAAAATCCCAAAATAAGGATTCCAAGGCAATCCACCTGAAACTCAATGAACTGATAGCGTCCCATGAAGGCACCAGCAACCGAATGGTCAATCTGGAAGACTTAAGTGAAGAGGAATTGGATCAGCTCGCTAAGTTTTATGCGCACGTGGCGAAGCTCGCTCTGGAAGAAAGGGATCTCACTTGCACACACTCCATAGATGCCGCAAAGGAAAACCATGATTATAAAGTAAAGGTTCAAAAAGAAAAACACAACCGTTCAGCAGATAAAAAACCGAACACGACGGACTAGTATTCAGCTTACAGCATGATGAAAAAAATCCCCTTGAAGGGGATTTTTTTCATCATGCTGTAAGCGCTAATTTTTAGGGCTGTCCACCGCCGCCCGCGGCCCCATAAATTTGTCCGTTCGCATAACTTGCGTCTGCCGCAGCCAATTGCACATAGATTGAAGCAAGTTCGGCGGGTTGCCCCGGACGTCCCATGGGGGTATCACCTCCGAAATTCACCAGCTTTTCCTGCGTAGCACCACCACTCACTTGTAGTGCAGTCCAAATGGGACCGGGTGCCACGCCATTGACCCGTATGCCCTTTGGACCGAGCTGCTTGGCCAATGACCGAATATAGTTGGTGGTCGCAGCTTTTGTCTGTGCGTAGTCGTACAAATCTTCCGAGGGGTCTGCGGCCTGTACCGATGTTGTACCGATAATTACAGATCCAGGTTTAAGATGAGGCAAGGCTGCCTTAATAAGCCAGAAGGGCGCATAAATATTGGTTTTCATCGTGGCATCAAATTCCGCAGTGCTGATATCCAATATCGATGGTTTTGTCTGCTGCCGTGCCGCGTTACTGACCAAAATATCCAGGCCGCCGAGTTGAAGTACGGCGTCCTCAATCAGCCGAATACAAAACTCCTCTTTACGGAGATCTCCCGGAATAGCGACTGCCTTCCGGCCCGCTGCTTTTATCAAAGCGATGACTTCCTTCGCATCTTTCTCCTCCTCGGGCAAATAATTAATGGCAACGTCGGCCCCCTCGCGGGCGTAGGCGATGGCTGCTGCACGCCCCATTCCCGAATCGCCCCCGGTGATCAATGCTTTGCGCCCTTGGAGCCGTCCTGAACCTTTATAGCTATCCTCGCCATGATCCGGCCGAGGGTCCATTTCACTGCAGAGTCCAGGCCAAGGTTGAGACTGGCTCTTGAACGGCGGTTTTGGGTATTCTTTAACCGGATTGACCGGTCTGTCTTGGGTTTGGCCCGCTGAGCGATCGGGACTTCCAATGATACTCAATGCCAAGATTCCAGAACCTATTTTACCGATAGCAGCTCTTCTTCCCATATTATCTGAATACTTCATAGCTTTTTTCGTTTTTGGAAAAGGCCCAATGAAATTGAGCCTTTTATATTTATTCTACATATATGTTTTACAAAAAATGCACGTTAATCATGTCCTTCAGTTTTCACAATCTTGTTATAGATGCCAAATAGAAGGAACGGTGCAGCCCATTGGCCTACAAATAGGGCGTTTTTATCGTTCGACATGCATTTTAATGCGGCAGATACACCCATCGCCAGCAATGCAGCGCCTAAAAATACGGTGGATGGTAGTTTAGAAGTTTGATCTTCTATCTTTTTGGTGATTTCACCTTCGTTTCCTGTATTTAATGCCATAACTTAAATTTTTGATTTTTAATAGTTTTCACGCTAGTCTATACTATTGCACACTTATTCGGCTTTTGAATTGAGGTTTGTATCGGCCAGCGCGCTAAGGTCTTCATCACATTTCTTTTCTTCACCCAGTGTTTCAAGTAGTAATTTTAAGGCGTCCTTATGTGTTAACACTTTCGCAAAAGCTGCCAATGTGCCATACGTGGCAATTTCGTAATGCTCCACCTTTTGGGCGGCAGCAATAATTGCTGCATCTCGGACAGATCCAGCTTCTGTTTCTTTCATAAGGCTTTCCGCCTCTTCAAGCAGCCCCGCCATAGCTTCGCATTTTTCGGCTTTTGCTTTCACTCCGATAAGCTCAAAACATTGCTCTAGGCGATCCACATGTGTTTCCGTTTCTGCCAGATGTTTAGAAATAGCAGATTTTAATTGTTCTGAACTTGCATTTTTCTCCATCTTAGGAAGTGCTTTCGTCAGCGCTTTTTCTGCCCAATAAATATCCTTTAATCCATCCTCAAATAATTCGGCTAGATCCTTCGCTGCCCCCGCTTCGGCAGGTACTTTTTTTCCATCCGAATTAGCATTTGAAGTTGCTGTGTTACCTGATTTTGTGCTTGTTTTACTTTTTTCTGCTGTTGCTGTTGATGTTGCCATAATACTAAGTTTTTATGCTCAAACGAGCGGTTCGTCAAATAAACAGATCTCAAACTTTTTTCGTTCGCCAGAACTTTGTAAATCCTGCAAATCACGCATATACCACATTTTATAAGTAAAAACACGTTTTTCCAACATGTGAATGATAGCGAACAACAACGCTATAATTAACGTACAAATCATACGACAATGCGTACTAACACAGTTAACGATCTGGCAACAACAGTGGTTCATCAACAAACGATTATGAATTAAACGCAGTATGAATAAAAAATGTACAGTTCAGGATGTCCATCCAGGTATGGCCATCCTCGCTTTAGCGATTGTAGCACAATCAGGCCCCCAAAATCTACCGAACGATATTCCGGAAGAGCATGAAGAAGAATTACCGGAAAATACGCCGGATCAGAATCCGGAAATTGATCAGGAAGATTTGGAAACGGATGAAGAATTAGACTTCGGAGTTGATGCAGAAGAACCTGAAATACCCCGCCAGGATGATTTCGGTTTCGATGAGGAAATTGGTTCAGCGGATGAAGATGAATTTCCAGAAGAAGAAGATAATGAAAACGAAGGTGCCAACGATGCAGAAGGACTGCCCACGCAACCGGTGACAACACCTTCTGATTTAGATGAAACAACCCTATAACGTGGACAAAAAAAGAAGAACCCCGCTCTTTTTCCAGTGTCGGGGTTCATTGAGCCCTATCCTATCTCAATAACTTTTTCTGAAAACCAAAACGGACAAGTCCCGCCGTATTCTTCGAACCGGTTTTCTCAATTAATTGCTGCCGATGGCCCTCCACGGTCCTTTTGCTCAAAAAAATTTGATCAGCTATTTCCGCATTTGTATGTCCTTCCGCAATCAATTCCAATACAGACAGTTCGCGTTCAGAGATGTCGTATCGTGCCATTATTGCTGTACGATCAATATCCAACTGCGCATACTTTGATAAGTTTCGGATCAAATCAATACTTAATGCTGCACTGATATACTGTTGCCCACGTTTTACCTGCTGAATTCCGAATAAAATCTCTTCTACATTGGAATCTTTCGATAAATAGCCATCAGCGCCAAGATTTAAAACCTCCTGAACAATCTGGATATTGTCTTCCATAGATAAAACAATGATTTTTATGGCTGGATAATGTTTTTTTACTTCTTGTATAAACTGAATGCCATCCATCACCTCCATATGGATATCAGTCAGGATGATGTCCGGTTTGGCTCCCTTAAGAAATTCCAGGGCTTTTTGACCATTCTCCATCCCCGCAATTACAGTTATATCTTCTTGAGCCTCTAATATTAATTGGAAACCGGATCGTACCAACGTATGGTCATCTACCAAAAGCAACTGTGTCATAGCTATCTGTTTTTCTTTCTTTTTAGTTTAGCGATTGATTTTTGAACGAAACAGCTTTCAAGCCAAAAATGTTTTAAAAAATAGATTTTGGCAAAATGAAGCCCGCCAAGAAGAGTTCGAATTTCAAAAGAGTGCGCGCTATTCTTTTATGAACGAATTAGTACGATATGTTTGCGTAAGCACCACAATTTTCGCTTTAAATACGCAAAATAGGCTCTTTTCAAACGCTACCTTCCTCGCCACTGTTCACTTCAAAACACAACGAAAGAAAAGCATATGTTTACATCCATCATTATCGGCATCGTCTTTATTTTCTTAGCATCCTATATCGTCATCAATTATAGAAGAAAAGGAAGTAATACACGAAACAGAAAAAATCGTTAACATTTAAATAAAAGTATTATGAAAATCATTTTAAAAACCCTCGGGATATTACTAGCCACCCTCGCCTGTATAGTTGTCGTTCAGGCGCAAGACAGTAATCCCGCTCAGCCACAGTCTGGAGATCTGGACTTTGCCAGCAAAGCTACGGCCAGCAACAATTTCGAACTGCAGGCGGCAAGCATTGCTCTTGCTAAATCACAAAACCCAACGATCAAACAATATGCACAGATGATCACTGATGACCATACCGCTGCAGGAAATGAACTATCGACCATTGTAAAAAATAAAAATTGGCAGCTGCGTACGAGTGACGATCAAAATTATAAAGCCATGATCGACCAACTCAATAAGGCCGACACAGCCAATTTTGACCGCGTTTACACAGATCTGATGGTTAAGAGCCATCAAGATGCAATTTCACTTTTCAAAGATGCAAGCACAGGCACAGCAATTACAGATGCTGACCTGAAGAAATTTGCCACCGATAAAATTCCGGCATTCGAAAAGCACCTTGATCAGCTTAAAAATTGGCAACCTTCAGATCCTTCGATAAGTGATATGCCCATTACACCAAATGCGCCATCTCCAGCGATCAAGAATAAGGTACCAAAACCGACATTAAAATAACAACGTATTTTTTCCAATCATTCACTCCGGAGGACAAAGCCATTACGGCTCTGTCCTTCGCTATTTCATACATCACATGGAACAGACATTCGACTACATACACGAACTTCTTAATAGGCAAATGGCGCTGCGTGCCAAAATTGAAGAAAGCCCCATTGCAGGCGAAATAAAAATGAGCTATGGTCGCGATTTTTATCAGGAAGAGGTGCGCTCCATGGGGTTAGCGATGATTCGCGACGGCTGGGATATGGAGGGCGAACAACTGATCCTCGATTTTGTGCATGAACACTACCCGATGCGGGTTAAAGATGAACTTATCTGGATTAATAAAATGATGCATTACCTAGCTGCTGTTACCGACACCTTTATCGATAATCTACACGCCGAGGGTTACCGTTTTTTACAGGGAAATGTGGACATGCCCAATGAACACGCGATATTCTACCCTGTCCATGAACTAGATGCATTCGGAAAATTATCCCAAGAACTCGGAATGAATACCCTCGTAGATCTGAAAATACCAAATCAATTAGAACAATTGCAAGGCTGGATCTATTACCGTTCGGAGAGTACATAATTTTGTTTAGGCCGAAGTCACTTTTGAATCATGAAGTGCGGCTTCGGCTTTAACTTGCTCAAGAAACTTACTCCTAAAACGTTCGATGTGCTGCACGTTTTGTATACCCACCTGAATTGATACGATATAGGCATCGGCTGTAATATCCTTTGTTAAAATTTTCATGGGCAGGCTTCTGTCGATCTCCTTAAAGCTAGTAATGGTATCTTCCAACCACTTTTTCCAATCTTCGATGCTGCGTCCCGTAACGATGGTCAACTGAAGATTCAGACGGATATCCGATTCTTCAAACGTCCAGTTGACCAGGCGACCGGAAAGGAGATCCCCATTTGGTATAATAACTTGGGCCCCTTGGTCTGTTAATAAGGTGCTCGATCGGATACCCACCTGCATGACCTGCCCTTTTTTATCTGCAAGTTCCACATAATCTCCCACTTTAAACGGACGTTCAAATACCAAAATCACACCTGAAACAAAATTGTTGATAATATTCTGCAGGCCTAAACCTATCCCCACACTTAATGCGCCAACAATGACGGTCAGCTTGTCAACTCCCAACCCCAGAATACGTATTCCTATGAGGAAGCCAACAATAAAAATGACAACACGAACGAGTGGTAATAAGGCTGTTCGATGCTGATTTTTTTTCGCGTCGGGCTGATCAAGAAGGTCTTTTAAATTTTTTTGTATCCAATTTGCTGTCCATATGACTGCAAATGCTAAAAGCACATCGCCATACGTATAATTAACACCACCAATGGTGTGGGTATTATTTAACAAGCGATCCCCAAGTCGACGAATTTCACTTGTGATATGCAAGGTGTTGGCCCAGATAATAATGACCAATATACTAGCAAATAGGCCAATAATACGATGGAGTGCGGCAAGCATCTTCTGCTTATCAAAGCGATTTATAAAACGGTCTTCTTTCGAATTTTCATAAGAATTGAGTAAATCATGAGAAAGCATGTCGCGGAATGCATGTAGGGAGAGTGCTTGCAATAACCCTACAGCTGCTGCGATGCTGCATGTACGGGCCAGATTTAGAAAACCAAACAGATTAAATATAATGGCTGCCATACTGATAATTAGCAGTAACCATCGTGAAAAGGGGCGCAGATAATCAAAAGGTATTTTTCCGTCGACCTTCCGCCCGAGGTGCCAAAGCAGGCAAATACCCGATAAATTGATCAACATGACAATAATTCGCGACATCCAACCTGTATCCAGCACTAGATTGCTGGCAAGTACCAATAGATAATAAAAAAATACATACTGCATCATCTTCAGATGCTGATTGGATAACTCCGGGCGAATCAAAAGATATAGAAAGCCGAAAATAAGCAGATAGCTCAATTCGAGCACGATCACGGGGATTCTAAGGGAAGTCAGTGGCAGGAGAATAAGGAAAAAGACCGCAAACTTGAGGACAGGAATCCACCACGGTTGATTGCGATGTAAGGGCAATGTCTCTTCGGCCCCTATGGCACGTCTGCGCATCTGATAAAGCCAATAAAAATAAATAAGGCTCAGTAGGATAAGGAGGAAACGACCATCCCACGCACTATCGTAGTAACGCTGCGATAGTCCATCCTGCTCCAGGTTCTTTTGTATTATACTTTTCCAGTGATACCAAAAGGTTCCTTCTTGCGCTGCCTGAGTCACATTCTGCTGCTGCTCGGCCTTGTCGCCAAGGTCTTGCATGTCCAACAGGAGCGATTCAATATCACGTTCTAGTGTTGCGGCACTATCTTGCACCGCCCGCCATGAGTTGGCCGTGGAGTCTTGGGGTACCGTTTGCTTGCGCAACACCGTAACTTTTCCCTGTAGATCATGCACAGCGGGTTTAACCAGGCTGATATACTGCTGTACTTGACTGGGCACGAGCCGACCATCATCCGGCCGCTGCCAGGCGACTCCTCGCTTTACGCTGTCCAATCCAGTATAATAACGATCAACCTGCTCACGCCATTGTTCCAAAAAGTTTCTCGCCGAGGCCAGTGGATTACTCGGCAACGAATCAAGAATACTGACCGAATCCTTCGATCGCTCAACGGAATCGACCTCTTGAGCGTGCATCGTAGAACAAAATAGGCTAAGCTGGATGACCAAGCTTAGCCTTAGCATGGCGCAAATTATTGAGCCCGTTATCTTTTGCATACCCCTAATTACGTTTTAAATATCCTCATTTATGTTTAATCGGGTTTAGCCGGAGAAGGTTGCCGCTGCAAAGAATCGGTGCTGTCCCGGCCAAGCGAGTCATTTATACCAACACCAACCTGCCCATCATCGGGTGTATTGGAGGAATCATAGCTGCCGTTTGCCTGATTGCCTTTATTGCTGCTATTGCCGCATCCCCATAGTCCAAGGATTGCCAATATCAATAAACTAATCTTTTTCATATGTTTTGAGTTTAAGTATGAAATTATTCGAAAAGTGAACAGTGCAAAAAAAACAATGGTTCTCTTTAGTTCGCATTTAAGTAAAAATATCTCCCTATCGTAGAAGTACGCAACAGGTCAAACGTCTACAAACAGGTGTTCATGTTACTCAACGCTGCCTGTTCAATCCTCAGCTTTAGTTCGATCCAAATTGTCCAATGGTACAGCTTCCTGTGCGGTCCCAGCCTTATTTTTAGTCGTATCTTTTCCACGGCTACGGTGAATATTGTCTAATGGTAGACCATTCTGGTTGACTGTTGTATCTACTTTCTGTTCCTTTTCGCTACTTTTGGTTCTATTATCGCAAGATGTTGCTGCCACAGCTGCGAATGCGATGGCCAAATACAAATATTTAATCATAGTTTTTACCTTTTATTATTATTCGTTACCCCTTCCCCGTTTCGCTATGTGGAGCATCAACGGGCTTTGATTCAGGTGATCCTTTTTGACGTAGGAAAATGGTGAATACAACAATGGCCAAAACAGACAAAAATTCACTTTGCCAGTTCTGGAAAGTTTCAAACCAAAATTGAGGCATAATGAGGTACGTCCATGCGTCATCTACCGGTAAACCTTCAAGCCGCTGTTCGGTGTTGTGCTGTCTCCAGCTTCCATAAAAGTGCATAACCCAACTCCCCAAAAAAAGTAGCGCAAAGCAAATGAATAGCGATGAACTATATAATTTCAACAGCCAGCCACCTTTTCTAACAGGATAAGGGGTATTTGGGCCGGGCTGCGGTTCGCGGTCTACCTCTTCTGTTTCCCCTATTTTTTTTGATTCAGCAGAGCCCCATTGGCGTAATCCTACCGTCAGAATCACATACATCGCCATCTGAAGAAATTCACTCTCGAAATTTTCAAAAGTTGCCGATGTAAAATGTCCTGTGCGCAAATAATCAATGATGTCCAGTGGTGCACGATTGGCCTCCAGCAACTCTTCATTATGTACTTTCCAACCCGTAAAACATTGCATGCTTAGGGAAAAGACAAACAGCGCTGCAAACACCAGGCTTAGGCCATTACGATAAAAAAAAAAATAATTTTTCTTGTTTTCCATAGCAGGATTTATTTTATTATTAAGTACACATAAATTCAATAACGACTTAACTATTAAGTATTTATAACTTTTCCTTGAGTATAAAACTTATTCGCCCATTCGGCTCCATCAAAGCCATATCCACTTCATCGAGGTGCTTACTATTTGTCTCTAACCGCAAGCTCGTCAGTAGATCAGTACGGCTTACCCCCAACCGGTCCATCTGATCCCATTGGATTTTACCGTTCTTGTATAAAACAGCGGGCTTACCTTTCACCATATTACCCAAATAGGGAAGCCTGGCCGATACCTGGGCTAGGATTTTATTGACAATAATCATCACGAAGCCGGCAAACACGGTTGACAGAAATGGCGAAGCGCCAACTATTCCCCGCGCTAATACCGCACCTAGCATAATAATGATGACGAAATCCACTCCGGACTTTCGTCCAAGAATTCGAATTCCGCCCAATCGAACCAAAAAAAGTGCAATGATAAACATCATAAACGCACGCGCCCCCATTTGTATCATCGTCAGGTCTTCACCAGAGCCAAAAAAACTGTCCATATTTTTATACCGTTTAGATCGTTGTTATGCGCCCACCTTCATCATGAAGCAATGTGCTCTTTATTTACTTCAAAATAGCCTACTTTATCTCAGAACATCGGTAGGAGCTTTCCCTGTTCCCTCATTTTTCAAATTGAGTACTTTTACCTATTCAACAGGCGGATAATACGTTTTCATCGACAGTCAACAAACTACTGCATTTAATTGACTGTCTTTAAGAAAAGCAAACGATATGATTCATTTAGATAATCCACCTGAAGATTGTCTCGCCTTCTTTCAGGATACATTGCGGCTGCTCCAGGATAGCGGAGCTCAATTTATGGTGGGCGGTGGTCTAGCCATGTTTCACTACACGGGGATCATACGGCCTATCAAGGATATGGATATCTTTTGCAAAAGCAGCGAATACCCAAAAATTCTTAAACACCTTGCCGCTAATGGTTATGAGACCGAATTGACAGATGTGCGATGGCTCGCCAAGATTTACAAAGACCCCTACTTCATTGATATTATTTTCGATAGTGTTAATCACAATTGCACTGTTGAGCAGGATTGGTTTGACAGAGCACCTGAAGGTACTCTTTTTGATGTTGATGTGCGTTATATACCAGCAGAAGAGCTAGTATGGTGTAAGCTATACGTACAAAACAGAGAGCGGCATGACAGCGCCGATATTAACCATATTTGGCTAAAATATGGAAAAAGCTTGGACTGGAACCATTTATTAATGCGAATGGATCAACATTGGCACCTCTTGCTGGCTCAAATGATCATCTTTCAGTTTACTTATCCGCATGACTATCGCGATATTCTCCCAAAAGACTTATTTGATGAGCTCATTAAACGCGCAGCGGATCAATATGAATTGCCTCCTTGCCTGGAGAAAGTTTGTCTGGGACCTTTAATAGATCAAACGCAATATGAAATTGATATTAAAGAATGGGATTATAAGTCATACACAATAAAAACTGTTTAATATGAACAAGAAGACAACCATAGCCGCATTGGGCGATATACATATGAATGCAAACCAGCACGGAAAATGGAAAACCAAATTTGAGGAGATTTCGGAAAAGGCTAAAGTCCTTTTACTTTGCGGTGATCTAACGGATACGGGGGATGAAGAAGAAGCAGAATTACTTGTTGCTGAGCTCCAATCCATTAAGGTTCCAGTCATCGCCGTATTGGGAAATCACGACTATGAGAAAGGACGGCAAAAGCAGATTCGCCAAATTTTGACAGACAGTAAAATTACGGTCTTGGATGGTGAAGCTATCGTGATCGAAAATATTGGTTTTGCTGGCGTAAAGGGCTTTGGCGGTGGTTTTGACCGTTATATGTTATCAATGTTTGGTGAAGATGCCATGAAAAGTTTTGTGCAGGAAGCTGTAAACGAATCGTTGCTTTTAGATCGAGCTTTGGCGCGCCTCGAACAAGAACATGCAGACATAAAAAAAGTCGCCTTACTGCATTACGCGCCCATTGCTGAAACTGTTTTAGGTGAACCCGAACAGATTTATCCTTTTTTAGGGTCAACGCATTTAATGGAACCTTTGCAACGACGTAAAGTAAGTGCTGCCTTCCACGGACATGCGCATGCCGGAAAATTCAAGGCCCTGTCCCCCACCGGAATACCAATTTACAATGTGGCAGTGCCCGTTTTAATGGCCCAGCATGGAAGTGAGGCCGGCTTTGCACTCATTGACATTTAGCATTATTTTTTCTCATCCGAAATTGCTTTATCTGATGCGATGACTTTTCGTTTAACAATCTGCTTGAGTTGGGTATGAAGCGTGATAATATTCCCCACAAGTAGGCTTTCTTTCAATCCGGCACGAAAACGTTTTTTCATAATACGTTTGACAAGCTGTGGACTTACTTCGCCATTTTCCTGTACCTTTCCCAGCCAACGGAGCGATATAAATGCCAGAAGTGCGGCAATAAGGAATAGAAAATTCCATTCATGCAGATAGATCAGTTTGGCGATAGTCTGGAGGTTGGGACTTTTCCAGGAGATGCTGATCTGAAGCTCGCGAGTTGCAAAATAATCAACTAACAATCCTCCTATAATAGGCCCCAAGGCTGTAAAAAACGAAGCGACCATATTTTTTACGGTTATATAGACAATTGCATCTGTCTTGGGAGCGAGTTTCAGGCCAATGTTTGTGAGGGCGAGATTAATGCCTCCGGTGGAGATTCCCGTCATGATATGCAGAAATAGGAGTAAAAGTAAATTGGGCAATGCACGCGAATAGATTCCGACAAATATCCATAATAAAATGCAACAAATGTAAATGGGTGCTGTCAGGTAGATAATACTTTTGTTACTATAACGATCCGAAAGGTTTCCCCATAAGCGTAGGCCCAGGACACTGGCTATCTGACTGACAACAGTAAGCAGGATGACTATTTTCATCGAAAGCCCCAATGTTTTTAACATAAAGACCGTAAAAAAGGGTATCGCTAAATTAATCGCCAACAACCAAGCCGCATTGAAGATCAATAAATTTTTAAAATTTTTATTTTTAAGCGGCTGTAGCAACAAACTTCCCAAATGTCCCCCAGACATCTGTTGTTTGGGCTCTTTGGCCTGTACCAAAAAAAAGGCACCAACTGCTCCTATAGCCCCTGCGATTAAAAAGTATATGCCGTACAGCTTTGGTAGTTGCATAACGGCATGATTGGTATAATAGTCAACTAACGCTGCGACAATGATGCTAACTGTAATATTCGTCAATTGCATGATGCCCGTGCGCTTGGAAAAATAAGTACCCAAACGTTCCTCAGGAACGAGGTCTTTAATCCAGGAATTCCAGCCTGCGCCACCTATCGCGCTGAGAAGGTAATGGATGAACATAAAACTGAGCAAGGTCGTAAAAGAGAAATCGACTTCCCGCCACATTAAAAGCCCAACCACGACCAAAGGCATTTTTGCAAGAAATACAGCGAATACGGTTATTACTTTCCGATTCGGGTAAATCTGCATGACAAGAATGGTCAACAGCTGGGCAAGATTACATAAGGTTGGAAAGGCCGCCAACAGTCCCAGCTGAAAGTTACTTGCTCCCATCAACAAACCTGCTCCGACCAAAATAACACCGCTGCTCAAACAGACAACAACTTCTGAACATACACCGTCTATGATGACCATTCGGAGGCTTTTGTCAATATCTTGTGTTTCGAGATGATGTACCGGTCTGAGATCCATAGCCTTTTCTCATGTAACAGCTGCTCCAGGATGTTAGTTCCCTTAAAATGAATTAATGAGCTTAATACGTTAGGCGAAGTACTTCCAACATACGATTGGGTATTAGTCCATCCAACCAAGTCGTTACCGCAGCCGTTCATTAAGCAAAGGTTAAAAGCGCGTTTCCTTCTGCGAAATTGAATCGCTAAAAACGGCGTTTTTCCATTGTTGAAATTAAAAATTGTTTATG
The DNA here is from genome assembly GCF_039511225.1 of Sphingobacterium multivorum. NCBI lineage: Bacteria > Pseudomonadati > Bacteroidota > Sphingobacteriia > Sphingobacteriales > Sphingobacteriaceae > Sphingobacterium > Sphingobacterium multivorum. Next base: position 2,809,144 of record NZ_CP154261.1, on the reverse strand, counting down.
ACACACAAACCACGCGTATTAACATGGCATATCCATGGATCGTACTTGTACTATTTATCCCAAGGTGACTATATCTTATATATTCCATATACGCCCGAAAGAGGACCTCGCTATGGCGGACGGGGAACAACCTTCCCTTTTGGCGACAATGTGATTGAAGTTCCTGCCGGCGAAGTGCGTAATCTTGACCTAGATCTTATCCTTTTTCAATGCGATGAAAATTACTTGGAAGATCAATATCTGATCCTGTCTGAAGCGCAGCAACAGTTACCTCGTATCTATATTGAGCACGACCCGCCATGGCAGCATCCCTGTGATGAAGTTCATCCAGTCGCCAATCCAGCCGTTACACTGGTGCATGTGACACACTTCAACCAGTTAATGTGGAAGGCAAATATTCCGGATGTACGTGTCATCACCCATGGTGTTGATACACACGATGTCGCTTACAATGGTCGATTGGAAAAAGGGATTGTCGTTATCAACAACCTTCCCTCCCGTGGACGCATGCTAGGTAGCGATATTTTCAAGTATGTACAAAAGCAGGTACCATTAGATCTCATCGGAATGGGTAACGAACCCTATGGGCTTCGTGAAGTGCTCCATCCGCGCCTACCCGAATTTATTAAAGACTACCGTTTCTTTTTCAATCCAATACGGTACACAAGTTTGGGCTTAGCAATCTGTGAAGCTATGATGGTGGGTCTTCCCATTGTTGGATTGGCTACCACAGAGCTTTCTACCATTATTGAAAATGAAAAAACAGGCTATATCGGCTTAGAGGTCGAAGAGCTTATCGCTAAAATGAAAATGCTGCTGAATAATCCCCAACATGCACAGCAGCTCAGTGTAAACGCACAGCAGAAAGCAAAAGAGCTTTTCGACATAGTTCGATTTGGACAACAATGGGAGAATTTAATTAATGAAAAAATTCATCAATATATACTATCATGAAAAAAAGAATAGCTTTTATTAGTGATCATGCCTCACCCTTAGCGACCCTCGGAGGCAAAGACAGCGGCGGCCAAAATGTTTATGTTGCCGAGGTTGCCATGCAGCTCGCCTTGATGGGCAATCAAATAGACATTTATACGCGATGTGAACATCCCAGCCAAGAAGAGGTTGTCCTTTGGAAACCAAATATAAGGGTCATTCATATTGCCGCAGGCCCCAAAGGCATACTCCCAAAGGAAGAGCTTTATGGACACATCCAGGAATTTACCGCCCATACAATCGATTTTATGACCGCTAACCAGCTGCGCTACCAGTTGGTACATGCGCATTTTTGGCTGTCAGGTATGGTGGCCATGGAAATCAAGAAACAATTGCATATCCCCTTTGTTATTACTTTTCATGCCCTAGGTGCGGTGCGCCGCTTACACCAAGGAGGCTCAGACAAATTCCCGAAAATACGTGAAAAAATTGAGAAAGATATCATTTGGGCAGCCGAACGCGTCATTGCCGAATGCCCAAACGATCTGAAGGACTTGATTCAACATTATCAGGCGCCACAGGATAAAATAGAAATTATTCCCTGTGGTTTTAACCCAACCGATTTCCATCCAATAGATCGCACCGAAGCAAAAGAAAAGCTTGGGCTTGATTCCGCATACACCTACATTTTGCAACTTGGTCGCATGGTGAAACGAAAGGGAATAGACAATGTGATCGAAGCCTTTTCCCATGCGCACCATGCGCTGCCCGAATTGCGGCTATTGGTCGTTGGTGGAAATCTGGCGACCGCGGAAGACCGCGCAGAATTTGATCGTCTGCATCATCTGTGTATCGAGTTAAAAGTCGAAGATAAGGTCATTTTCACGGGACAACAGAGCCGTGATCTACTCAGGTACTATTACGCTGCAAGTGAGCTTTTTATCACCACGCCATGGTACGAACCATTCGGGATTACTCCGCTGGAATCCATGGCCTGTGGTACGCCCGTAATTGGTGCCGATGTGGGTGGTATATCGTTTACGGTAAGGCATGAAGAAACCGGCCTTTTGGTAGCGGCACAACAGCCACAACAATTGTCTGCTGCGATTGTTGACCTGATAAATAACGACCGTAAACGATTGAAATTTTCTGTTAATTCCCTACGCCATGTTAAATCCTTTACGTGGAAAGTGGTCAGCGAAAGCATTGCGCAGCTTTATGCACAATGTTTGCCTCAGGATACCGAAAAAGAAACAATTACGCAGATCAGGCAGAGCTTTTTGGGTTCCTCAAAGACTTTCGAAAAAGCGGCAGAATCTTTGGCGCTTGGCATAGCCAGGCTGTCGTCCAAAATGGTCTCTGTATTGCATGAAGGTAAAAAAATCATGATCTGCGGCAATGGTGGTAGTGCCGCGGAGAGCCAGCATTTCGCTGCCGAGCTCGTGGGTCGATTTGAAATACCACAGCGTCCCGGCTATCCAGTGATCTCGCTTAACGCTGATGTGGCGGTTCTCACCGCATGGGCAAACGACTTTGGCTACGAAAGCGTATTTGCAAGACAGGTACAGGCACTTGGGCAACCAGGAGATATGCTGATCTGTTTAAGTACAAGTGGCAACTCGCCCAATATCCTAAACGCATTGAAAGAAGCCAGTAAAGCTGGGGTGATTTGTGCAAATTTGCTGGGAAAAGATGGTGGCGAGGCCACGCAATTCGGAGATCATAATCTCATAGTTCCTTCCGATCACACGGCCCGTATTCAGGAAGTACAGCTACATATTATTCACCAGCTCTGCGCACTGGTGGAACAGCGGATGGCAAATCTGAGTAGGAAAAATGAACACTTCGTTATACATAATAAATTGATCGCATCATGATGGAGAGCGCTGTATTTCTGGATAAGGATGGAACGCTGATTAAGGATGTTCCCTACAACGTTGATCCCGCACGCATCGTTTGTTATTCCGACATTTTTGAGCCTTTAAGAGGGTTACAAAAAAGGGGCTATAAGCTCATTGTTATCAGCAATCAGTCGGGTATAGCCCGACGTTATTTTACAGCTGAAGATTTGGATGTCGCTTTTTCAGCATTGCACGAGCTACTCCGCTACGAGCACATCCAATTAGACGGTATCTACTATTGTCCACATGGCGATGTCATGGACAAACCGCAATGCTCCTGCCGTAAGCCTTTACCCGGCATGCTCTACCGGGCTGCCAAGGAGCTGAACATAGATTTAAAAAAATCCTGGATGATCGGCGATATCCTAAGTGATGTCGGCGCCGGCCGTGCGGCAGGCTGCAGGACCATATTGGTCGACCGAAGCCAGAAAGAAAGGAAACAGGAGCGAATTTCTGATCCTAAATATACACCAGATTTTATAGTAGACGATTTTTACGGATTGGCTCAACTTATCAAATCAGAAAAAGTAGATTATGAAAGATATAGCATTAAATAAACTTGTCGAAAATGGTTTCAACAATCCAAGGGTCCTTGTTTTGGGAGATTGCATGCTGGATATTTATCTGGATGGGGAATGCAAGCGGCTTGCTCCCGATATCGCCGTACCCGTGCTCGATGTCCAATCTGTAGAACATTGCCTTGGCGGAGCCGGGAATGTGATCACGAACCTCAGCAATATGGGGGCTGTCGTGTCTGTCGTTAGTCTGTTGGGTGACGATACCAGTGGACAGACAATAGCACGCAATTTGCAGCGACAGGGAATTGACACGGGGGGCCTGCTCTATAATGAAAGTTGTCAGACACTAACAAAAACGCGATTACGTAGAGATGGACACTGTCTGCTGCGTTATGATATTGGTCAGAAGTATCACTTTAGTGCAGCGCTGGCCAACCAGTATCTGACAGCGGTTAAAAAAGCCCTTCAACATGTCGATATTGTTTTTATTGCAGATTATGGAAAAGGTAACATTACGAATGAGCTCATCCTGCTGCTTGCCGAAGAACAACAGATTGAGCCAAAAATTATTGCTATAGATAGCAAAGATTACGACAAGTATGCATGCCTAAATCCCGACTTAATTAAGCCCAATTATGAAGAAGCAAGAAAAATCCTGAGCCAGGAAGAAGAGGATGACCGTTTAATGCAAGCCTTGAAATGGCCAGAAAGTCTAGCTGCCTTATCGCAGGCGAACTGGGTGGCATTAACGCTCGATAAGGATGGTGTCATCCTGTCTAAAAAAGGTGGTTCAGCAAAGCACTACCGGGTTCCTGTTTTAAAAGAAGGTAATTTCTCCGGCGCTGGCGACACCTTTCTGACTGTGCTTTGCTTGGCTTACTATAATAAACTTGATGCGGATATTGCGATAGCACTGAGTGTAAAGGCAGCACAGATCGGTATACAAAAAAATGGTACTGCACATTGTAGCTGCACGGAATTAGCCCAGCGCCTTATGAACAAAGATGATAAATTAATTACCGATCTGAATCATCTTGAAGTACTATGCGATAGACTTCGGAAGGAAAACAAACTCGTATTCACCAATGGTTGTTTCGATATTTTTCATGCCGGTCATGCCCATTACCTAGGAGCAGCTAAAGCACAGGGCGATATTCTGATTGTTGGCATCAATACAGACGAGAGCATCAGACGTTTAAAAGGGGCAACAAGACCTGTCAATTCCCTTGACGATCGAATCGAAGTATTGCGGGCGCTTGGAGCTGTAGATTATATTGTACCGTTTGGTGATGAATTATCGGACAACCCTATCCCGATCATCGAAAAGGTTAAACCGCATATCTTTGTAAAAGGTGAAGCATACCAAAACAAAGAACTGGCCGAACAAGGGCTACTGCAAATACTAGGGACACAACTTGTGTTTATTCCGCATGTCCATCAGCAGTCGACCACTAAAATCATTCAGCGGGTTCAAAAAAAGGACAATCAACTGTTAAAGAAAATCAGCTAAGATGGGTACATGGAAAGATTGTAAAAATATGCTGATCATTCGCTTAGACAATATGGGCGATCTGATCATGAGTAATGCAGCGCTTCAGGAAATTAAATCAGCGAATGGAAATTGTAAAATCACATTACTTGCGTCAGAAATGGCTGTTCCCATTATCCCCTACCTTGGTACCGTTGATGACTATATACAATATGATGCCCCTTGGATGAAATTGAGCGCGCATGACACGGTTGCTTCGACTGAAGAATTGATTAAAACCATTAAAAAGCGGCAATTTGATAGTTGTATTATCTTCAACGTATACAGCCAAAATCCAATGGCTTCGATCATGTTGGCATATCTAGCGGAAATTCCCCTACGAGCGGCTTATATGCGCGAGAATCCCTATACGTTGCTTACCCATTGGATACCAGACAAAGAACCCCTGTTTGAGGTACAGCACCAGATAGCACGTGATCTCGAACTGGTGAGACTGCTTGGCATCAGCCGGTCAGTCAATCGATTACCGAGCCTAATTGTACCCCGAGGTCAATTATCGAATTTAATTCCTTTACGTTGGGGGAAACAGATCATTGTCAATTGTGATGTTTCGGAGCAAAAAAGACGAATTCCCCGTACTGTCGCACAACAATTGACGCGGCAGCTGCTTGATTCGGCATTTCAGGTCATACTTGTTGGCAAGGAATACAACGAATACCTGAGATCATGTTTTTCAGAAATCGTAGGGAAAAATCTGATCAACCTTATTGGAAAGACGACAATTGATGATCTCCTACTCCTCGTAGCACATGCAGATGCTGTACTCACGGTCAACACGGGCGTTGCTCATATTGCCTGCGCGCTACAAAAACCAACGTTGGTTCTTTACGCTCAGACGAACCCACAGCATATCCCATGGTCGCAGGATGCTGACTTTATCCTTTACCCTGTCGATCCTGCTTTGCGCTCCAAAAATACGATTAACAGCTTTGTCGATAAGCAGAATGGATCGTCTGGAATGACACCGTTAAGTGTTGAAAATATCATGGATAAATTGAATTCATTACTTAAGCATTCCTCCCAAAAACAGACAGCACTGGAAGGACGCGCCTGATTTCGCGTACAATATCCTCCATGGCGATAGGTTTGGTCAGGTCAAAAGTGGTATGCAGTGCCGTGTTGAGTGGTCCCCAACGCTCGGGCTCACCATCTAGACTTATGACCACACTTTTTGCTTCTAAGGCAGCGGCAATATGGGAAATTCCTGTGCAGTTGCATACAAGTAAAGTCGATTCCTTCAAAAGACAGCCAAGTGTACCCAAATCAAGTCTGGAACAGAGGTTAAGCACAGGTTGTTCAAGTATGCGCTGCAGTTCATTGACCAAAGATTCTTCAGCACTTACCCCAGTCAGGACAATCTGATATCCCATTTGCTGCATTAAGGTTGCAAGAAATCCGAAGTTTTCAACAGGCCAGCGGCGTCTGGCGTCCCGACTGCCCACATGGATAATGACGAAAGGATATTTTATTTCAGCTTTTATTTTCCTATAGGCCTCCCAATCCTGGGGAAATAAGGGGAAATACATGGTACGATTTGGAATTTTTAAACCTAGAAATTCCATAAGAGCTAAGTGCCTGTTCACCTCGTGAAGCTTCCCTGGATAAGTCATCCAGTCGGGGTTGTCAATTGAAGCTGTTGGTTGAAATCCTACCAGTCGCTTTGCCGCAAAATTCTGTAAAAAATCATTCACCACAGTTCCATCTCCCTGCATCTGAATCAGAAGGTCAAATTTTTCCGCTTGCATCTGCTTGACGAATCGTTCAAGATTGTCGGGATTATATGCAATTTCGGGAAGCTGCGGATGCCCGGGAAAATCCACATATTCGTCGATGCAATCAAAGCGTTCCATCAATACACGCATATGAGGCAAACCAATAAAGTACAGTCTGGCATCGGGATAATGCGACTTCAATGCCCTTATGGCGGGAATAGAGCACAGTAGATCGCCCAGCTGAAGGGCTCGAAAAATAGCTATCTTAAACATACCATCGATTTTAAGGATAGACAACCCCCAAGGAAATACGGTTTGATTTATTCCTTTTTATCAATCAAAGCGTTTTTCCTATGCTAAATCATATTATTTCAAACCTTCATCATATTATTTCAAACCTTCGCGGATTTAGATCCGTTCTCTTGAAGCATAGAAAGAACATAAACAAAATTTAGTTATATGGAGAATTTAAAAAATAAGCGGATAGCGATATTAGTAACAGATGGATTTGAAGAAATTGAATTGACTAGCCCAAGAGAAGCCCTGGAAAATGCAGGCGCCAAAACAGACATTATATCACCGGCTAAAGGAAAAGTACGTGCAAAAAATGGGGATGAATGGTCAACTGACTATCCTGTCGATGTTGCTCTGCAGGAGGCAGAAGAGAATCGATATGACGGCTTGCTGCTACCAGGCGGGGTCATCAATCCTGATAAATTAAGGACGAATAAAACGGCTATTGCATTGATCAATGCTTTCTGGGAACGGGATAAACCGATCGCAGCCATTTGCCATGGACCCCAATTACTGATTAATGCAGATCTGGTTCGTGACAAAAAAATAACCTCCGTCGAAGCCATTCAAATGGACCTGATTAATGCAGGCGCATTATGGGAAGACAGCGAAGTGGTGATTGACGACAAACTTATTACAAGTCGCACGCCCGACGATCTACCCGCTTTTAATAAAGCCATCATCAAAGCGTTTGCGACAGAAAAAAAGAACAAAGCGTAGTAGTACAGTTTCAATAACGTATTAAATCGGCCAACCTTTAGATCTTGTAACATGTTCAGCATATAAATAACACATAAAACAGCATATTATGAATACAACAAAAAGTTCAAGCCATACGACTGCCAAAGGGCAATCGCAAAGCAGCAACGCTAACAAAGAAAAAAAATCAGCGACAACAGCAGGAAAAAGTGCTTCAGCGTCTAAAGGATCGCAAAACGGAAGTTCTGATAAAACCAAAGCTGAACTCTTGGAAATGGCAAAGAAAATGGAGATCACTGGGCGTCACGATATGACGAAAGATGAACTTGCTAAAGCCATTGAGAAGCAGGGCAAAAAATAGAAATGTCATTCACGGACAGGTGCTGATTAGTCCTGAAAATAGATACAGATTTTCAGTGATTAGAAACTAAGCTTAAAAGAAAGACCCGCAATTTTAAATGCGGGTCTTTCTTATTTCTTCCTTTCTTTTGGCCTATCTGTAGGATCATTGGGCATCTCGTTCAACTGATCCACCTGCGGGTCTACTCCGGCCTCGGCATCGCCCTGATCCTTATCGCCTACATCTCGCAGTGTCTCTCCGTTTACACCTAACTTGACCTTTTTCTTTTTTTCCATTTCGGTTCCGACGACGCGGTTTTCATTTTTTGTTGCCATATTCCTCTATTTTTTGTTTTTATTGTTTAAATCAATGTAAGAGCATGTGATGAAAACCGAAGCTGACAAGACCAGCTGTATTTTTTGTATTCGTTTTCTCGATCAGTTTCTGTCGGTGCCCTTCTACCGTACGTTTGCTCAAAAAAATACGCGCTGCAATTTCGCCGTTGGTGTATCCCTGAGCGATGAGTTCCAAGACATGCAATTCGCGTTCTGAAATATCATATTTTAACAGAACACGGTTTAGGTCTGGAGCTCTGTCCGCAAAGTTTTTATAATCTTTAAGGCAGGAAACACTTAAGGAACCACTGATATATTTTTCTCCTTTGGCAACCTGCCGTATACCAAAAAGTACCTCATCACAACTACTATCTTTCACTAAATAGCCATCTGCTCCAGCACGCAATACATCTGCGGCAATGTGTTTGTCATTTTCCATCGTCAAGGCAAGGATTTTTATATCGGGGTATTTCTGTTTAACGAAATCAATGAGGGCTATTCCGCCCATTTCACCCATATTAATATCAGTAAGGATCATATCTGGTCGCTGATTGATTTTTAATACATCTAAGGCTGCTTCAGCACTTTCAACATCAGCCAAAACAGTAATGTCATCTTGCGTTTCTAAAATCAGCCGAAAACCACTTCTTACCAAATGATGGTCGTCGACAAGGACTATCTGAATCATAGCTATCTGTTTAATGAACTTATGTACTTCTAGGAACAGCACCCAATTGTAAAAAGTTTCTTACAATTGAATTTATCTAAAAAATAAAGAAAATAAGATTGATTTTCTTTTTCTATCATAATAGCAAATTTAGAAACCGAAACGCTTTTGACTTGAGCTTTGTTCTCCTACTAAGTGCATGCAGGTGACATGCCATCATTAAACGATAGATAATATGAAAAACTCAACAAAATTAATTGCCGTCAGTCTATTATGCTTAGCAGCCTATGGATGTAACGGCGCTAAAACTGATGATCAAAAATCACAGGAACTGATGCGTGATTCCGTTCCCAACGATACCACGACGATACAATATCGCGACACCACATCTGCCGAATCCCGTGGAGAAATCCCGCCGACACCACAGCCGGATACAACGACAAAAAAATAAAACGAATGTAACTTGGCTATTGTTCTTGGCTTGATAATAGCATAATTATGAAGTCCTCCCGTCGTGAGATGGCTGGAGATTAGATTTATTGTAGAGAGCTAGACAATGTAAACATTGTCTAGCTTTTTTATTTGGGCACTATTCGAAGGTCAGATTGATTTTCGAAAATCCCAATCCCTGTAAGAGCGGTTTAAAAACGGTGGTTGCATTGGCCTTGGTCTGCTGCAGGATATCCGATTTCTTTACATCATCAGCAACAGCTTTTTCTGCAGCTTTATAAGCTTCATCCACGAGCTCTGCTTCGCGCAAGAAAGCCATTTTCGTATCATAGACTTTGGACGCCTCGTGGTCGATCTTGATATAACAAATTTCAGGAGCCGGCAATTTGATGGAGACCGAATCCCCCAAAACCGTGATATCTTCCGGACTAAGTTTCGTCAGATTCACACAGCCTACAGCATCTGCTTTCACGATGAGTAATACACTTGCATCCGGTAAAAAAGTGTTCACGTTTTTGTGCTCCACAACATCACTGTAGCGGTATTTAACCAATTCCAGTTTTCCCATGGCTTCAATGCGGTCCACCAACAGCTGATGTTTGCTTTCCACTGTCGGTCCGCTGTTATATTTATGATACACAAACCAAGCGCCCACTGCCAAAATGGCTACGATAATTAAAAATTTTAAAAATTTTCCCATAAACTATACTATACAAATTAAAGACCAAGCTGCTCATTTAGGTATTTAACCTGAAAATATTACCTCAATATTATTCTCTAGGTTCACTGAACGGGCATACTTGAAAATTATACCTTTTGATAGACAATTGTTTAGTTAAAAAGTTTAAAAAACATTTGGAACATATGAGCTATAATACTACTTTTGTGACATCAAAATCACGGTAGGTATAGCTCAGTTGGTTAGAGCACTAGATTGTGGTTCTAGGGGTCGTCGGTTCGAGCCCGATTACTTACCCAAAAGGCAGATCATTTGATCTGCCTTTTTTGTTTCTAGTCCCGTCTGTTTGCTCCCGTCTGTTAGCGCCACATAAATCCGCCAATACGGAAAAAGCGGAGCAACTTGTTGATCACGGTTAAAGCAGGTTTCTTAATCTTCCATTTTAATCCATCGAATCCTGTGGGGGCCGCATTGAAATCTTTCACTGTCGCCGCCCCTGTTTTCATATGTATCGGCGCTTCATCCCTTCGATGTTTCTCCACCACCAGGATGCTATCATAGTAGTGTAGAGACTCTACCGAACGCGTAAATCCGTTGACCTTCAATCCGCGTTGCTCGGAATGGTAAGCATTGATGTAATCAATAAAATTTTTACTATACTCAATAAAAGTGCCGTTCCTTTTATGGCCACCACCATAAAATACCTGGTAAGATGTATGTAAATCTTCACAAAGGTATACACCACTGTCTTTCACATGATCAAAAAGCTCCTCAAATGTCACAATCTGTTGTTTCATCGTATGGCCCCCATCATCAATCAATATATCGATAGGCGGAATAGATTCCTTTACCTGACGCAGAAACTTCCGGTCGGACTGCGAACCAATAAAGATCTCGACATTTTCTTCTTCGAGTTCCTTACAGTGCGGATTAATGTCTATACCGTATATTTTTGCACGATCACCGAAATAGTTCTTCCACATCTGCAGACTTCCACCCTGAAAAACCCCAACTTCCAACACCACGATCTCTTTGCCTTTGAAACGACTAAAATGTCTGTCGTATATATCGAAATAATGCATCCATTTATTGATTAGCTTCGCATTATTATTTCGGAAATAAGTTTCTAACTCGTTCATGTCCTTCGGTCTATTTTAAGGGGTTCTGGTTTTTTATGTGTTGAATTTATTGAAATATAACGAAAAAAGCAACGATATATTTTTCTTCCAGTCGAATTTTAAAATTCAATTTTAAAACATTCAAATTATTTTCCTACATTTATATAACTAGTTATATAATTACTTATAATACGATGGAACTATTTGAAAAAACAGGAAAAATAGCCTTAGGTAGCAGATTGCGCTACATGGCTTCCAACATCACAGAAGAAGCCGCCCGGATACACGAGCTTTATCAGATTGAATTTGCACCCAAATGGTTTCCCGTATTCTTTATTTTATCTGAAGGTGATACCAAGACAATTACTGATATAGCAACAGAGATTGGCCACTCCCAGCCATCGGTCACTAAAATCGTTAAAGAAATGATCGAGGCGGGCCTACTAGAAGATAACCTTCGCTCTATGGATAAACGGAGAAATATGGTTGGATTGAGTGATAAAGGAAAAATGCTATGGGAAAGAATGAAAATTCAATGTATCGATATCGATCGTGCCATTGATGGGATTATCCTGGAAGCTACGCACAATCTATGGGAAGCGTTAGCGGAATGGGAATTTCTCCTAGAACAAAAATCCTTATTGAAACGGGTGCAAGAGCAAAAGAAGATGCGTGAAAGTAAGGATATCAACATTGTGCCGTACAATCCAGCCTACCGCTTGGCATTTAAGTCCTTGAATGAGGAATGGATTTCCACCTATTTTGAATTGGAAGAGGCGGACCATAAAGCACTTGACAACCCTGAGGAGTATATTTTGGCAAAAGGCGGCAAAATTATGGTTGCTCTTTATAATGACAAGCCCGTAGGTGTATGTTCACTTATCAAAATGAATCATCCCGATTTTGACTATGAATTGGCAAAAATGGTGGTTTCCCCAACCGTGCAGGGCAAAAATATAGGCTATCTTTTGGGAAAAGCAATTATTGAAGAAGCAAAGACGCTAGGGGCTTCAAAACTGTTTCTCGAAAGTAACACCATTTTAAAACCTGCGATCAATCTCTATCACAAGTTGGGTTTTCAAAAGATTAATGGCTTTCCAAGTACTTATCAACGATGTAATATCCAGATGGAACTGGATTTAAAAAATAGCCTTGCGCAGTAGAAACATACACTGGAATGAGTCAACTCAGATAAACGAATGAATGCTTCCTTTTTTGGGGAAGCATTTTTGTTTAACTAATTTTTCAAATAAAAGGTGATACTTTTCGCTAAATTGGTACATGTCTATAAATGATATTGCTATGCAACAATTGATCAATTCAAATCGAACAATAGACCGGAAGGTGCTCTTTATGAACTTGTATAAAAGTACATTTCCTATCGTGGCTAAGTATGTCAGTCGCATGGGCGGTAATTTAGATGAAGCCAAAGATGTATTTCAGGACGCTTTACTGGTGTATTATGAAAAGATACATTTAACAGAAACACCACTAAACAACGCTATTGGTTATTTGGTCGGAACAGCCAAAAACCTATGGCTTAAACGGTATGGTCAATCCAGCCCAAACCTCCCCCTAGAGCAGGTGGATATTGCTTTGACAACCGAAGAGTCTCCTTCTAGCGCAAGGCTGTTTCGCTTTTTGGAGATTGCCGGGCGCAAATGTTTAGAACTTTTGAAAAGCTTCTATTATGATCAAATGTCCCTGCAAGAAATTGCAGATGAATATGGCTATTCGGGCGTAAGGAGCGCCACTGTACAGAAATTCAAATGCCTGGAGAAAGTTAGAGAATCCGTTAAAGAAAAATCACTGGTTTATGATGACTTCATGGAATGAAACCCAGCAGATAGAAGCATATATCTTTGGAATGGCTGAACCAGAAGATGCGTTGCTTTTTGAAGCGCGATTGGTATTGGACGAAGAATTGGCAGACAAGGTTATTGCGCAACAAAAAGCTTATGAAGCTATTCAGCAATTTGGGCGCAAACAATTGAAAATGGAAATTGAAGCGATAACGCAGGCATTATTTACACATCCTGAACATGTCTCTTTTCGAAAAAAAATATTAAAGTTATTTCGCAAATCCTAAATTCTTAACATCATGACGATTGACAAAAATGAGTTCCGCAAATTTGCGGTAGGGCACTGTTATGTCCAAAAAGATCTGGTGGATCATTATATTTCCGGTATCGAGCAGTCACGCATGCCGCTGGCCATGACTCCATATATCACCGAAGAACGCGAACTGCGCGTATCACAGATGGACGTATTTTCCAGATTGATGATTGACCGTATTATCTTTATGGGTGCTGCCGTGGAATCCAACATCGCCAATATCGTACAAGCCCAGCTGTTATTTCTTCAATCTGTTGATCCCAAAAAAGATATACAACTGTATATCAACTCTCCAGGCGGCGAAGTTTATGCCGGATTAGGTATTTATGATACGATGCAATTGATCAGTCCTGATGTTGCAACAATCTGCACCGGTATGGCACTCTCTTTTGGCGCGATATTACTCTGTGGCGGCGCCGCCGGCAAGCGTAGCGCCCTGCAGCACGCACGGGTGATGTTGCATCAACCGCTGGGCGGTGTTCAAGGGCAGGCATCGGACATTGAAATTACAGCCAATCAAGTGTTGAAAATAAAGAAGGAGCTGTACGATATTATTGCCAAACATAGTGGACAAAGCTATCAACGTGTACATGATGTTAGCGACCGGGATCACTGGATGGTTGCTGCAGAAGCAAAAGAATTTGGAATTATTGACGACGTACTGACCTAGCGATGATCAGTAATTTTTTTGCATTTTCAACCGGGCTATTGACAGACTATTGTCAATAGCCCGGTTAATTTTGTCATCAATAAATTTAGCTCATAATGAAATTAACATCCATTCGACTGATTGCAAATAACATCCAGCAATCCGTCACATTCTATGAAGAAATCCTGGGGCTCACCGCACAATGGTTTACACCAGACTTCGCCGAACTTTCCACCAGTTCCATTACCATAGCTATTGGAAGTACCCGTACGATGCAAATGTTTAGCGACAGCCCCGCTATCTTTGGTAACACGGCCCCTATTATTATTGAATTTTTAGTGGAAAATGTAGATCATGAATATATTCGGATCAAAAATAGTGATTCAAAAATCGTTCAGGAGCCGACAACAATGCCTTGGGGCAATCGCTCATTGCTTTTTTGTGATCCTGATGGTAACCTGCTTAACTTTTTCACGCCACTGAGCCCCGAGGCCATCAAGAAATTTGGTTTAGACGCTACTAACTAGTCTGCTCATCGCACAAGATACTAACATCGAAAATAGTATCTTGTCTTCATTAATTGACATTTAACAGCTATTCAGCTCATGGCCCTCATTAAAGATATATATACACGGGAATTCTATCAGTTTATTGCTGATCAGTTCCACCGCGTTGATAACAATTTTAACAGAGAACAGTTTATCAAACGTGTTTTTGCAGGCAGTTTTCATGAAATGGAGTGGAAACAGCGAACAAAACATAGCACAGCGGTCTTACACGAATTTATGCCGACCTCCTTTCCTGAAGCAGCGGCCTTACTAAGACAAGTTGTGGAACATCTTCTAAAAACGAAGCATCCGGGAGGACTTGAATATGTTATTTTTCCAGACTATATCGAAACTTACGGCATCGAAGATTTTGAAACAGCTGTACAGTCATTTGAAATCGTCACGAGATTTATCAGTTGCGAATTTGCCGTTCGTCCATTTATTATCAACTATGGATCTCGAATGATTGCGGAAATGGAAAGATGGTCCAAAAGTCCACATGCTCAGGTACGACGCCTTGCAAGCGAAGGATCTCGACCCCGACTCCCGTGGGCGATGGCAATTCCATCGTTGAAAAATGATCCTACTCCTATCCTGTCCATCCTACAAAACCTCCATAATGATTCATCCGAGAGCGTCAGAAGAAGTGTAGCCAACAATCTCAACGATATCGCTAAGGATCATCCCCATCTTGTCTTGGATATTGCCCAGCAATGGAAAGGTATCAGTAAAAATACAGATGCTATCATCAAACATGGCTGCCGTACCTTACTCAAACAAGGTCATCCAGCAATTCTAAGCTTTTATGGACTGGATAGTAGCGATTTCGATGTTACCAATCTCAGTATTCATACACCGGCTGTTAAAATAGGTGAACATCTTATTTTTTCCTTTGAAATTGAGAATGGAAGCAGCACCGCTAAATCACTACGTCTGGAGTATGGGTTATATTATCAAAAATCAAATGGCCAGCTATCTCGAAAGGTTTTTAAAATTAGTGAACGAATTTATCAGGGAGCTGAGATAAACCGTATCGAGCGAAAGCAATCTTTTAAATTGATTACCACCCGGAAATTCTATGCAGGGAAGCATAAAATCTCCATTATTGTCAATGGGCGAGAAATGGTCCAACAGGAATTTGAGCTATTGCACATTTAATGGGACATAAGAAACAAACGAAGGGCTTTCGTGTTCTACTAGAAACAATAGAATATGCGCTGGATGACTTTTTCCAAGGTATATGTGGTAGGTGGTTTATATTAATATGAAGTCTGTTATGAAGAAAATTCTCTTAATCTTTTTTGTCTTACTTATTCTATTTATCATTGGGCTTTTCATTAGAACGCTGACTTATCCGTTTACGCGAGTCAAAAAATCGGAGGTGGTGCCAATGCCGCCAGCGGTCAATGACAGCATTGTTGCCCGATTTGCCGGCGGTATCAAAATAGCCACCATCTCTATCGGCGACTCGATATTATTTAATCATGCTCCTTTTGAAGAACTTAATAATTATATCAGGTACAACTTTCCACTGATCTATCGCTCGCTGGAAACCTATACAATCAATGGTCATGCGCTGGTCTTTCGACTCAAGGGAAGCGACAAGAGCTTGCTTCCGCTACTCTTTCTTTCCCATACGGATGTCGTCCCTCCTGGTTCAGCTGCTATAAAAAACAACGATTCATCACTATTTCAGCCTAGCGACCAGGCGATACCACCTGTAAGCGAAATCGCCGAAGAGTGGGACTATGCACCTTTTTCGGGGGCAGTAGCCAACGGCCGCATTTATGGACGTGGAAGCTTAGACATGAAAGGCATGCTTTTCTCCTTACTTGAAGCGACAGAACAGCTGGTTCGAGAACAGGTACAGCCCAAGCGGGATATCTACCTCGCTTTTGGTTTTGATGAAGAAGTTGGGGGCGTACGTGGCGCAGCCAAAATAGCAGACTACTTCAAAGAAAAGGGCCTTAAATTCGAAGCCGTTTATGACGAGGGTGGACTCATTCTGGAAAAGGGCTCGGTCGAGGGAATCAGCTCGGATGTAGCGTTGATCGGTTGCGCGGAGAAGGGATTTTTATCCCTGAAAATAAAGGTTAAAGGTCTTGGTGGGCACTCCTCGATGCCCCCAACAACGAGTGCAATTGGTCAAGCGGCAGTCATCATGCAGCGCTTAGAAAATCACCAGATGAAAGCACAGATCAACCCCATTATCCAAAACTTCTTTCAACAGGTTGGTGACAGCATGCCTTTTGCCTCCCGATTTGCGATCGCTAACCGCTGGCTTCTTGAACCTTTATTTCTGGCTCAACTAACGAAAAACCATTCGACTAATGCTCTCGTGCGAACAACTACGGCACTGACAATGATGAAAGGCAGCGATGCCCCCAATGTCCTTTCACCTGAAGTTGAATTTGTTGTCAATTTTAGACTGCTACCCGAAAACACCCTAAAGGAAGTTCGGGATCATGTCGAGCAGGCTACAAGCGGGTTTGATGTTGAGATCGAACAGGTCGACAATGCCCGAGAAGCATCCAAAGTCTCAACAACAGACGCTAAAGCCTACAAAATGATGGAAATTGCTATCCGCAGACTATACCCCGATCTTATTATTACGCCCTACCTGACGGTGGGCGGAACCGACGCCATCAAATATCAGCATCTCAGTGATCATATCTATCGTTTTATGCCCATTAAAATTAATCACGCCGAACAGCAGAGTATGCATAGTACCAATGAATACATCAGCATTGAAAACTACCTGAAGATGATAGACTATTTTTATTACATGATGCGTCACTACGACGATGAAAAGATTTAACCATGGACAATCTTCGCAATTACATTCACACATTGGTTTATTTTTCAACAAACACAGATAAGAGATATGAAAACAGACAATAACGCACTCTTGGAATTCGAAAAATTTATGGCTATCCGATTGAAGTCCTCAACAGATTTTGTGGAGGGCCATTTTGACTCTCTTAAAGACATTTCTGTCTCGAATGAGCCGGCAACAATTTTTCCGCCCAATGGAATATACATCTCTGGGGTATCCGAGGTCAATGATTTTAATCAAAAAGGAGCTTCCAATTTCCTTCCGGGTGCAGAGAACAAATTTGAAGTGATCCATCAAGATGCATGTGATTCGCTAGCTTACTGGACGGGTATACAACGTTCGACAGTCAACGTAAAAGGGCGAGATATAGCAGTGATTTTCAATCTCAGAATCACCGAAATCTTCAGAAAAGAGCAAGGCAGTTGGAAGCTTATGCATCGACATGCCGATAAACTGGCCGAATAATCGAGATGGCTTAGCAAATCGTCAGATAAAACGGCTGTGTGCAGCAAACCACTGGAGACTATTTAAGCTATTGCGCATTGCAGCATTTACCTAATGATAGTTCATTAAATAAACAATGGCGACTATCTAACGTATCCCTTTTGTTACAAAAGCAATTCACACAAACGATTGCATTGAATAATTTTCGTTTAATTTAATTGTATTTATAAAATTAGAGTCAACAATTAAATTTAACTTATGAGATATCCCAAATTTACACTACTGCTTTGTGCAGTATTGGCAAGCTTTCTGTCTTGCAAAAAAAGCGAGGTGCAAACTAATTTAGAAGAGAAATTATCGCTCCGTGCTGCATCCCCTGGAGCAAGCGGATACGAAGTTCCCTTAGGTGGTAATGCCTTTGTTACTTCAGCACCTTCCGGTGCAGTTGAAGTCATCAATAGCAATGGCCTGGCAAACTGGACCAATGCCAATAGTGTGATCAGTACCTATGCCAAGGTCCCCCAAGCAGGCGCTTTACGTGTTAAAATAAGGGCTAAAGTGTTACCTTCAGGCGATAGCAGTACGGTGAAGTTAACGATCAACGGTGTAAGCAAACAAATCAAACTTAAGGGTGGAACCCTTAAGGATTACACTGTTGGTACCTATTCGCTAAATGCGGCGGGTTATATAAAAATGGATCTTCAAGGTGTATCCAAGTCAGGTGGTTACTTTGCGGATGTATCCCACTTGATTTTAGATAGTTCGGCAACGAATGGCACAGTAATTTATAGTGACAATAATGTAGATAATACCTACTATTGGTCGCGACGGGGTCCATCCTGCCATTTGAGTTATACCATTCCAACAAATCAGCAAGTTTCCTATTATTATAGCGAGGTGAAAGTCCCCGCTGGAGAAGATAAAATAGGATCTTACTTTATGGCAAATGGCTTCGGCCAAGGATATTTCGGAATGCAGGTCAATTCAGCGACAGAGCGCAGAATATTATTTTCTGTTTGGAGTCCATATAGCACCGATAACCCATCACAAATACCTGCAGAGGACCGCATTACATTAAATAGAAAAGGTGCAAATACCACGACAGGAGAGTTCGGTGGCGAAGGTTCTGGCGGACAAAGCTACCTCAAGTTTAATTGGACTGCCGCTACTACCTATAAATTTTTATTGAAGGGAGAACCTGATAATAATGGAAGTACTGATTTTACGGCATGGTTTAATGATCCTTCGACCAATACTTGGATACTCATTGCAAGTTGGAAACGTCCCAAAACAAATACTTATTTAACAGGATTTCATAGCTTCCTCGAAAATTTCAACGCCGACAACGGCTTCCTGGGACGTTCTGCCGAATATAGTAATCAATGGGTTCGTACAGTCAGCGGAACTTGGCTGAAAGTCGTGGAAAGTACCTTTACGGTTGATGCAACCTATTCCAATAACCAGCGGATAGACGCCATTGGCGGAATAACCGGGAATAGCTTCTTCCTAAAAAATGGTGGTTTTTTCAATACTGTCGTAAATCCCGGAACGAAATTTACACAAGCAGGTACTGGCACAGCACCTTCAATAAATCTAACAACACTGCCGTAATACGCATGTTTACAGTAAATTATTAGTAGTTTATATTCCATTTAAAGGGGCAATACGTTCAAATGAAGTATTGCCCCTTTAAAAACTTTACCTTGTGATATTTAAACAACAATTCGTACCTTTCACTAACACTTTAATAAAATTAGCTAATCCCCCGCCTTGGGCAGGTTGTAAACCCAATGCTTTTCCGAATACCGACGATAGATTCCAGCATCAAGAACGATTAACTTGTTTATGAATATACTATCCAAACCCTTATTTATCCTATTGAGCACCTTGTTGCTAATCAATAGCCTTTCATCAAAAGGACAGTATCTTTCACCCATTAAGACTGACCATAAACTTAAAAACCAACTCGATACAATCGTAAACTGTTCCGTTGTTGATTATCTTTCCAACAACAATACATTTAGTGTGTCTATTGGAATTTATACAAAAGGGCACAAAACAACCTACACCTACAGTAAAGAAAAGCTACCAAACGCCGATAACTATTACAACATTGGATCGGTAGCGAAAACGTTTGTCGGCGCTCTACTTGCGCAAGCGGTCCTTGATAAGAAAATCAACCTCGATGATGATATCCGTAAATACTTGCCGGGAGACTATTCCAATTTACAATACAGCGGCCATGGAATCCGCGTTAAGCATCTAGCAAATCATACTTCTGCCCTTCCAAAGACTTTCAGATCGCTTCCTACCAAAGTTGTCGATAGTTTAAGGGGGCTCACTATTCCGGAACAAGTAGACTATCTTGGAAAGTACAGTCGTGACAACCTATTTGACGATCTGAGGAAAGTCAAGCCCGACACCGTCCCAGGTACAAAGTTCAGTTACAATAGCACGGCTGTGATGGTACTTATTGCGCTATTGGAAAGTAGCTATAAAGATTCCTATGAACATCTTATCAGCGCATATCTGAAGGGACACCTTGGTATGCACTATACAACGCCCTATTTAGATGAGTCACAAATAAACGACGTTGTACAGGGCCATGATAATAAAGGTCAGCCTGTTCCATTTGCGAATTTGAGAGGGTTTTACTTTGGCCCCACAATGAATTCAACGATCAATGATATGTTGATCTACATCGAAGCCAACCTCAAACTAAACGATAGAGCCCTTGGTCTAACACATCAACTGACTTATGGAAAAGACGATGGATTTGGTATGGGGCTCGGTTGGATGATCAATCATGATGAACGTGGGGTTCGCTATTTCTATCACGATGGAAATACTAAAATAGGCTACAATACCTTATGTGTGCTGTATCCCACAGATGATTATGGTATCGTTATTATGGTCAACGACACCGTTGATCAACGCAAGGTCAGTGAACTTGAAAATGACATTAGACATCAGTTATTACTGTATAATCGACGACAGGTTCAGCCTTCAAGTTCCTACAGAAAAGAGGGACTAAAATAAAGTTATCATTAAAAAAATATGTCTTTATTTTTAATTCAATAAAAAATAAAATTAAAATAAGAGAAGTAATAATAAATTCTCCCAAAATATTATTAATTTTCGGAAACTAACCAATGTGGAAATCGGTGAATGTTTATTTTTTTAACTAAAGAAAGGAGGCAAACAAAACAACGACAATGAGAACCGCTTGAAAAACCAAGCACAATTAAATTAATGATTCATTCACAAATCTTAAAAACTAAGTTATGTTAAAATTAACCAGTCGCTGGAACAGGCTTTATACTGTTTTGGCCGTAGTTTCCACATTTTCTATTTTTAGTTGCCAAAAAACTTCATTAACTCTTGAGAGTTCAGAAGCACAACTGAACAAAAAAGCTGCTGTATCCGCGCAAGCAGGAGCGACAATTGCAACATTAAATTGGGATCAAACCTATCAAAAGATTGATGGATTTGGTGCATTCGGAGGCCGGATTGTTCCATTCTTTGAATCCGCAAAAAGAGATAGTATTCTGGATTATTTATGGGGAGGCAGTGGATTGAAACTGAATATCCTTCGTGGTAAGGTACTTCATACCTATCCATTTAATCAACAGACCAAAGTCGTTACCATTAAACCAGCAGGAGTTTCGATTGATGTAGACCCCAATAGTGCGACTTATCAGAATTTGACAGCTGATGAAAAAGAACAGCTTGGACAGGTCTGGATTATCAAGAAAGCTAAAGAGCGCCACGCGGTTCCCTTCGTTATGGCAAGTACCTGGACTCCACCATTATACATGAAGACGAATACGAGCAGTATTTCTGCGAAATGGTTTAATGGACTTAATTTTAATACTTCTTCCACAGCTTTTGCGCGCTATCTGACTGGATTTGTAAAATCGTTTCAAAATGAAGGAATTACAATCAATGCCATCTCCCCTTCAAATGAGCCTGAAAATGTCTTTTCGGATTGGGATGCGTCTTATTGGGATGCTTCGCATCTTGGACAGTTTATTACCAACAACCTCCGCCCAGAATTAAATAGCGCTGGTCTCCAATCCACCAAGATCATATCTTCGGAAAACGCGGCCTGGGGAACAGCCGATAATTTTCTTTCCGGTATGGACAGAAGCAATGTTGATATCCTTGCGGGACATGGCTATGTCGAGATAAGTGGTATCATTACCGGTCAACGTGGGTTTAATCAGAGTCCCTCCATGTGGAATTTTAGTATTGGTGGTAAACCAATGTGGGTAACAGAAGCGTCCGATGATGGCGGCAATTATGACAGTGGCATTGAAGGCGGCTTGAAACTGGCCGTTAATATGCACAAACTACTGGCGGATTGTAACGCCAATGCCTATGTATTTTGGCTAGGGATGCTGGCATTTCAAAATAATGAGGCGCTTATTTGCACAAAAAGTAATGGTTCTTTGGAGTTTCCAAAAACGTATGATGTGATGGGACATTATTCCAGGTTTGTCAAAGCAGGTTATATGCGCATCAATGTAGCGGTTCAAAATGGAAATGGCTTATTGATTTCGGCTTACAAAGATCCTCAATCGGGTAAGTTTGCCTTAGTTGTCACCAACACAGGTACTGCAGCTGTTCCATTGGATATCAACCTCACAGGTTTTGCAAGCGGTGCGTTGAACAATTACCAAACAACGGCAAGCAGTTCTGGCCATTGGGGTAACGTCGGAGCTGTAACACCAAACAGCTCAGGTGTCTATTCCTTAACAATACCTGCTAAAAGTATAAGCACTTTAGAAGGCAACAAACTTTAATTTGTTCATCATACTGAGGGAGCTGTCCTCCCTCAGTGTATTGTTCAAAACATATATTCTAGTTCTAAATTTTGTGACATTGCCTGTTTCCCTTTATCTTGAAAACTTAACTTTCCATAGCATCTGAAGATATGCCTTCGAAAGCACAAAAATTTGAACGACTTCTAAAAATAAAAATTTAAAGAACAAAATCCAGCTGGCTTTCGTTCTTTAAAAAATCAATTCTAAATCATTAGGAGATATAATGTTTAAAAAACAAATTGAAGAACGCACCTGTTCTTTCCGAACTAAAATATATTCCAATATCTTTGCTACCTATATTTTGGAAAAACTACTATGAAATTGCGCTACCTTACGATGCTTACTCTTGGGATGTGTACTATCTCTGGATTAAAAGCACAAGAAAAATCAAATCTTATCAAACTAAATCTTTGGCCCCTATCTGTCGGGAATATTGCATTGGAGTATGAAAGATCGCTCAATGAGCACCTATCGATCAATGGAACGATAAGTTATCGTCCAAAAACCAACTTACCCTTTAAATCCCTATGGGAATCTGTTTTTGATGATGATAATAATATTTTGGGTGAAGCTAAATTAGGCGCTTTTTCCATTACCCCCGAAGTACGTTTCTACCTCGGGAATAAAGAAGTGTCAAAAGGATTCTATATCGCGCCCTTTGTCAAATACGCCAATTACAGTGTACACACAAAGATTACCGTCGATGAATCAAATTATCACCGTGAAGTACCTCTATCAGGCAGTTTAGATGCTTTTACCGGTGGGGTAGCTGTCGGTAACCAATGGAAACTTGGACAAAACATCTATTTAGACTGGCGCATTGTCGGTCCCGGTTATGGCTTCAACAATGGAAAGTTCGAAGGGAAAACTCCATTAAATGCAGACGAACAACGCGAAGTAAGGAGACAACTGGATGAATTTGATAGTAATCTCATGAAAATCAAAAAAGAAGTAAATGCGGATGGCGTAACACTAAGCACTAGCGGACCGTTTGCCGGTATTCGCACCGCATTATCCATAGGCTACCGGTTTTAATTACAAGATCCTAGGTTCCTCGTATTATCTTTTCCAATAAGCGCACAATATTGGTGCGCTTTTATCTATAGCAATCGCTAAGGATCCTTTATGCTGTTTCATTCCAGTTTCGGAAAGAACTAGATCAACTTTTTAGTAAATACTCAAGGATTTCTATCTTTGCACCACAGATAACCAGAATATTTAACTAATTAATAACGATTATTTCGTCGCGAGGTTGGTATCAGACTGGTTTAAACCTAATTTGATTATGTACGCCAATTTTCAAAGTCAGCTAAAGTCTACAACTAAAACCGCCATTATCTTGGTGAGCACTATTAAGGAATAACATCCCTATCGCTAGTTTTTTAAATTAGATTATGCTCACGGGCATACTTAAGCATTTGTCCTATGGTTTGACATTCTGCTTTTGCCATCATCTTCCTGCGATGTGCAACAACTGTATGTGGGGTCAAAAAGGTGTAAAAAGCAAATAAAAGACCGTTTATTATCCTATAAAAAAGCAATGGAGCGAGACCTGAGCTATTGCCCTCATCTTGCTCCATTGTTTTCTTTAAATCATGATTTTATGCAGTTATTCTATCCCGGATTCTGGTAGTTTCAACAATCAAATCAACTTAGTCTTCTATCCGCTATTTAGAACGGTCACTGGGAGGTGTTTTCCAGAATTTTAATAAAATGTCCCTAATTTTATTTTTAATATCATTTTCTCCAAATACTCTTGCTACCTTTGTTCTTCAAATTAAATTAACATGCCAAAAGAGACAAGAACAGGGCTTTATCAGGGAATCATCGAAAAAGATGACAACGGGAATTACTTTTGTGGTCCCTTCCTACTGGATTATCAGACCGTAGAAACTTACTATAAATTGGGCGATCGCGTTAGTATCAAAACCATTATCAAAAATACAAGCCGCAAGAGTATGGAAGCTTATCCGCAAAAATCAGTTAAATTTTCCTATGCGTCAGAGGATCATGGAAATGATTAAAACCCATTTAGATTGAACAATATAAATAACAAGGCCAGTTCTACAGAATTGGCCTTGTTATTTTCAACATTGTTTTTGACGTGAGGCGAAAAATAAAGCCTCTGATTTTTGGTAAATCGAGAGGCTTCAACATAATCAAATGGATCGATTACTTTATAAAATAGGTATATTTTTTTCAGCATAAAGAATGTACATTCGATAACTTATCTAAACGATGCATCTAAAATTCATTTTCCATAAAAGCTATTCTAAATTCACATTCTTTTTGAGCGATTCAACCCGTCGTCGCTACCATTTAGCGTAAGTATCATTACTGATTTATGCTTCAAATATAAAAAACTAGTTTAATAGCTTCCGAGCGGAGATAATTGCTTGTGTCTAATTTTCGTTGAAATAGCGATTCAGTACGATGAAATTAAAGAGCGAAGTAGGGCGATATATCTCGATAATAAAATTATATTTGCAAAAAACAATTAACCTAGCAATGAATAATAAATGTCTTAATTGCAATTGTGCGATAGAAACCAATTTTTGCGGCTATTATGGACAAAAAGCTGCAACGCACAGAACACGATATTAATGCCGTAATCAATACCATTGGATTACGCAATCTAAGTTATATTGGAACTAACATATAAGTATACACGAATCACTAGCCAATAAGGTCTTATGCTACAAAAACGATCAAGTTTTTTTCTACAATTTGGTATTCTATTAAATTTAATTACATGTAATTTTTGTTTTGCACAAAAACACAAATACGATGATAGACGAATAGATAGTGCAACATTTGTTGAAACTAGAACAATATTAAGCCAGTTAAGCACGGATCAATATGAGAAAAGGATATTCACCAATGAGTTCGTTACAATACCTTACCGGCTTCTCTTACCAAAAAATTTCAATTCAAAAAGAAAATATCCTGTTGTCATTACATTTCATAATTCATCTAGAATGGGTAGCGACAATGAAAACCAATTAGAGCATTTGGCAAGAACCTGGATTAGAGAAGATATTTATACAACGTTCAACTGTTTCGTTGTTGCCCCACAGTTTGAAAAGCGTTCATCAATCTACGAATTGAATAAGAATGGTATACTTGAAGCAAGACCTTCAAGAGATGCGCGGCAAATTTTAGAATTGATAGAAAATATTGAAGACGAGTTTAAAAATATCGATAAAAATCGAATTTATCTCGTCGGTTATTCTATGGGAGCGTCAACAGCACAAAACCTCATGAGCCTGGCCCCAGAAAAATTCGCAGCAATGATTTCTATCGCCGCTGTACCAGATCTATCTAATATCAACGCACTTGTCCATAAAAACATTTGGCTTATCCATGGTGAAAAAGATATAGAGAACCCTTATATCGGAAGCGAAGTTTTGTACAAAAAGCTGCACGGAAATCGTAAACTCAATTTCACAACTTTTAAAAATTTACAGCATAATAATATTGTCATTCCGTTCCTACTAACAGACGAACTCCAAAAATGGTTATTCACTAAGCATAATTAACTTAATTGGACTAGTACCGAGTCTTCAGGGCAATAGGTTGTAATTCCTCATTCGGTATCTGAGGAACATATACGGTCTGTCCCCCCCTTTCGTCGATCAACAAGGCCAATAAACTACTGATGTCGTCGATCGTGTCCAATCCTATAGGGCTTTCTACTATCGCTATATCCCGATCCGAAAGAATCTTTACGGCCTGATGGAAGCTTTCTTGAACCACTAAGATATCCCCGCGGCCATCCTGGCAGGCGCGATAGATTTCTTGAAGATCAGTGATCACTAAGCCCTTGCCCACGGCTGCTTCCAATTCTTTAAAGTAGTCCTCATTTTTTCGTACAAGCTCCTGTTTCATAAAATTCCAGGCACGGCTCTCCAACTGATGTGTTTCAATGTTGTTATAATCAATAGGCAGGTATCCATAATAGACCGAGGGGCGATCTGCAACCTGTAAGAGCTTACTATAGTTATCTTCTGTACAGAAAACGAGCGTGACAATCCTCTCTTCACCAATAAATCGTAAAAGGGCTTTATCAACCCGATTAAGATATTCCCTGAGAAGATCATCAAGATGTTTCGCATCACTACTCTTATCCGGAAATGTGTTATGGAATTGATTTTCGGGAATCGGGAACTCTTCGCTACTGATATCCTCAACAATGCGACCGTTGATGGCTCGAAAAAGGTGGACACCGCTTTGCGAAAGGAGCATCACAAGATAACTGGTTTGACGGCCAATCTCCTTCACCAACGGGCGTACTGCAAATGTATTGCTGATATGGACTCCTTCTTGGTTTGTCTCCCAAGAGGACTTGAAAACTTCACCGATGGTATCAGAAACGAAAATATGTAGACTTTCAAGATTATAATTGATATCGAGCTCCTGCTCTATTTTTTCCAATTTTTCAATCAGACCAACAACATCTTTCTGATCATGTTTATCCAACAACCTATCGATCGCTTCTCTTTTAAAGTTTTTGATTTTTATGCGATCACTAAGATTATCAGGATGTGTTCGATGGGTATTAACAGAAATGGTTACACATAATTCATCCTGAACCCGAATAAGCGTTTGCAGAAGTTGTTTTTCGAACATTACCATAAAGAAATACGTTAAGAAGTAAATACAGTTATATGTAACAACAATTGCAGGAAGCTTCTTGTTTGGATAAAATTGAAGTGAAACAGTTTCCGAGAACTAATCTTCAAAAAACAATACATCCCCTTGACAGTTATGCTAGGCAAAAAAGCATCTACATGAAAAATAATTTTATCGCGGAGCGACAGGTTGGGTCGGTCTCCAACACTCCTGTAGATACGATAAAAAGCTATTGAGGATGTTGATTTTGATATTCTGATTGACTTTACCACAGCGTTTATCACAAAGTAAAATGTCCTCTTTCGAGGAATAAAAGCTAGACAATTGAAGCCTAGCTTTTATTTATAGTCGTCGAAACAGTTAATTTAAGCGGTAAACTTTGAGCTGTTTTTGCAGCTTTTTACGTACCATGTGAATTCTGGTCTTTATAGTGCCTTCTGGCATATTAAAATAGGAAGCGATTTCATGGTATTTATAACCATCTAAAAATAGACGGAAAATTTCATAATTTTCGGGCGTAAGACTGGTCATCGCTTTTTCGATGTCTTCGGCCATAAACTTATTGATCCCTTTATTGAGTTCAGACGTGTTGGTACTTTCTAAGGCAATATAATTATCCTGAATTTCCGTTACGCGCTTGGCTTTTCTATACTTATTAATATACGTATGCTTCATAATCACATATAGCCAGCTCATTAACTTCGGATGCTGCACAAAGTTGTCTATGGACTTCAATGCCCTTATCCAGGTTTCTTGGATCAAATCTTCCTTTTCATCCGGATCAGCTGTAAATTTAGCAGCAAAATGATTAAGCAAACTTCTTTTTTCGTTGATGAGTACATTTAAATTGTAGTTGTTCATAACTTATCCTCTTTCTTTTTTCAACTGATTGTTTAAAATGGTTTTACATGAACAGAGGTAACAAGAAGGATGCTAGGTTTGAAGCTCCCTTTGCGCTCAAAAATAAATAGCAGCATTGAGGGTAGAAATACGTTTTCCTATTTTATAAAGCTAATTAAGCAAAGTTTAATAGCTTTTTGACATTTATTTTAAATAATGATCAAAAAATAAGCAACTAATAAAAAAAGATAATAAGGTATTTATTTACTGCTGAAATGTTAGAAATACGTTTATTCTGCGTTTTAGCAATTTATACTCAGATGAACATTGTATACAGTTGTTGAAAAAACTGAACACATAATTGATCGAAATACAATATCAAAGCAAACTATCACTCTTCGAATGCTGTTCTAATAAAAAAATCAAATTATGGGAAATCTATTGTACATCATCGCCGTTATATTGGTCATCATTTGGGCGATAAGTTTTTTTGGAGGTTATGCTACGGGAAATATCATCCACGTGTTATTGGTCATTGCCATTATTGTCGTTTTGTTACGTGTCATTCGTGGCGCTGCTTAAACCAAACTCAAACGATGAACAAAGCCGAACGTAAAATACGTTCGGCTTTGTTTGTTTTAAAGATTTACAGACTCGCTATTCAATCCATGGCAGAAAGAATAGTCTGATGCTGTCGCTAACTTTATGTTCTTCATCAGTAGCTGAGGTAAGAAAATTACCTTGACATTTTAATTAAGCTTTTCAAAACGTTGAATGAGCGCAAACGTTTCAGTCCTCAGCTTTGTTCAAATTAAAAAGGAACGCCAGGAAGCATTTTTGCCGATCCCATTTTACGCTTTTTACGATATAAACTGAACCACTATGACACAAAACTCAGAAATCATGATTCATGCCGCCCGATTGGGCAATCTCGAAGTCTTACGTGAATTGATCGATCAAAACACCGATGTAAATACACGGGATGGCAAAGGCTATACGCCATTGATCATTGCATGTTATAACAATAAGCTGGCTGCGGCCCAATTGCTATTGGAAGCTGGTGCCGATGTAAATGCACAGGATAATGGTGGAAACACAGCCCTCATGGGTGTAGCTTTTAAAGGTTATCATGATATTGCCAAATTGTTAATCGGTTATGGCGCGAATTTAAACCTACAACATGGTAACGGTGGGACAGCTCTGATGTTTGCAGCCATGTTTGGCAGAAATGAAGTACTTAAGCTTTTACTTGATAATGGTGCAAATACCAGGCTACTCGATACACGTGGCTTGTCGGTGTTAGATCTTGCAGCGCAGCAGGGGAATGATACCGCCCTCACACTGCTACAGCATTAGTATTTATTTAAATAGGATGGCACCATAAATATGCCCCAAATAGTACAAAACTTTTTGGGGCATATTTATTTCTACGTTGGATATCATTTATAAACTAGGCAGGCACTCTGCGCGATTTTTCCCGCTCCCAAAACCGGTGTTGGGCAATTGCTTTAATGAATTTATCCACTAAGGACTTTGGATCCTCATCAACAATAATTCCATCATCAAGTACAGTCTCTGCTGAAAGTTCTTGGTATACCTTGCTAAAAAAATAGGTCGCTTCCAAAACCGGACTTGCCTCGACATCCGCGGCAATTGCTTTACAGTGTTTAAATGCTTCATTTAAAAAATGAACAGCATCGGCATTGGACTGCAGTGTAGCCACGCTATCCTTTCCTCCGGGTATATATATGGCGTCATACAGCACGGATGCTCCCGTTAAAAAGCTTTCTTCAACAGGGATCTTCTTTTTGTCCGTGCCCGTAACCTGCCCGAGTTTAGGTGCGATAACATCGACAATTCCGCCTTCAGCACGGATCGCATCTGCCACGGCCTGAAATGATTTCGTATCTACTCCATCAGCAGCAAGCACGGCGATCTTTCGACTCTTGATCGTATCTTTTATCGTATTTTGCATACTTAAAGCCGCCGATTTTTTTAATTGCTCCTTGACTTGAATAGGCTCATAATCGGAAGGATCAGCATCTGCTGGGAGGCTTTTATTAATCGGCTTTTCAAGTTCTTCTTGCACCTGCAATCCCAGGGCAAACGCAACTTCAGCTGCCAGCCCCTGATCGACCAGCGACAGTATACCAATCATGCGTTGCCTTACCGAAACGGCCTTCACTTTACCCAGCTCAAAACTGAACGCATCGACAAGATGATTTTTTTCCGGCTCAGACTGGCTATTATAAAACAGCCTTGCTTGACTAAAATGGTCGCGGAAGCTATCGCTCCTAGCTCGCACTTTTCTGGCATCAATACGCTCTTGATAGCTTTTAAAACCACCATCTGCCTCGCCAACCTGCGCAGGATCATTATTCCCCAATGAATTTGGTCCATAGCTCGTTTTACCTCGATCAATCCTTTGTCGCATAAATCCGTCACGCTGGTTGTTGTGCGAAGGACAGATGGGCCTATTAATCGGAATTTCATGAAAATTAGGTCCGCCTAAACGAATAAGTTGGGTATCTGTGTAAGAGAACAATCGGCCTTGCAACAACGGATCGTTTGTAAAATCAATTCCTGGCACAATATTGCCAATATGAAAGGCAACCTGTTCCGTTTCGGCAAAGAAATTATCTGGATTGCGATTTAAGGTCATTTTTCCAATAGGCTGAACAGGCACCAACTCTTCAGGAACAATTTTCGTTGGATCTAGTAGGTCGAAATCATACTTAAATTCGTCTGATTCGGGAATGACCTGTACGCCAAGTTCCCATTCCGGAAAGGCACCGCTTTCAATGGCGTCCCAGAGATCCCTTCGATGAAAATCTGGGTCTTTACCGGATATATTTTGGGCTTCATCCCATGCGACTGAATGCACACCAAGCAGTGGTTTCCAATGAAACTTAACAAAGTGCGATTCACCATTGGCATTGATCAACCGAAAAGTATGAACACCAAACCCCTCCATCATGCGGTAACTACGCGGTATTGCTCGATCACTCATCAGCCACATAATCATGTGCGTCGACTCGGGCATTAAAGAAATGAAGTCCCAAAATGTATCATGGGCAGAAGCCGCTTGTGGAATTTCATTGTCGGGTTCGGGCTTGACAGCGTGAACAAGATCGGGGAACTTCATTGCATCCTGAATAAAGAATACAGGCATATTATTACCCACCAGATCGAAATTACCTTCTTGTGTATAAAATTTGACGGCAAAACCACGAACGTCGCGGGCAAGATCCGTCGACCCCCTCGAACCAGCAACCGTAGAGAAACGTACAAACACTGGGGTTTCAGTTTCGATATCATTAAGAAAACCAGCTTTTGTCCATTCAGCTAAAGGCTTGTATAGTTTGAATACGCCATGCGCGCCCGAACCTCTTGCGTGTACAACACGTTCGGGAATGCGCTCGTGGTCAAAATGTGTGATCTTCTCTCGGAGAATAAAATCTTCCAAAAGCGTAGCGCCCCGGTCTCCAGCGCGCAGCGAGTTTTGGTCGTCATTGATCTTAACTCCCTGATCAGTGGTCATTTGCTGTCCTGTGGCGTCCGCCGTATGTGGTCTTAGGGCGTTGACCTTTTTATTTTCCACTGGATCAACTTGTTCAGTCTTCAATTCTTTTTTTTTCATTATAATCGATTTTTGGGTTTAAACATCGTTTGTTGTATAAACTTTGAAGAAAATTCAGCTATAACTTTTGCATATCCATCTGGACGGGCAATATTCACCATTTCATATAGGAACTTTTCCAATCGACTAATCGTTTGTTTTAATTCTAAAAGTGTTCTTAAATTTTCTCTCCAAGAAGATCGGATGGCCCATTAATAAGGGAAAGTATAGACTGGATGAACCTTGTTTAAAGTAGGTAGGGCGGATAGCAACTCTACCGCTGTTAAAGGTTGCTGCTACGTTCAAACAAAAAAAGGAGCTTTAGGGCTCCTTTTTTTGTTTATCGAATTTTTATATGTCTATCAGCCTTTAAATGTTATACAAAAAGTTGTGCCTATATTAAGCTCGCTATCGACGGTGACTTTTGCCTCGAGACGATCTACGATGCGTTTTACAATAGAGAGCCCAATTCCCGAACCTTCAAATCCCTGCGAGTTCGGCAAGCGTTTAAAAATATCGAATATATTACTATCATCCTTAATATCCATTCCGATACCATTGTCTTTAATATAGTAGTTAACGAAATGTCCCTGCTTTTCACTATATACCTCGACTCTCGGGCGATCTTTTTTACTGCTATATTTTATGGCATTGCTGATCAGATTTAAGAACAACTGGTATAACAGTGTTCTTTCCCCTAAAATCGGCAAAGTTTCTCCCAAAACAAACTCAAGATGGGCGCTTTCAAACTGCTGCTTACAGCTTTCGAGAATGTTAAGAATTTTATTCCGTGGATCGATCAATTCGGTTTTAAAGGCAACATGATTCGATTGCGTTAGCTGATACACCTTGTCCATCATTTCAGTGATCAGCGCGGTAGCATCCATAATATTTAGTGCCATTTTGCGTAACATATCCTTCGGAAGATCATCTTTCATCAACATCATCTGGGCAGCAAGCTTTATCGATGAAAGTGGATTTTTAAGATCATGGGTTAATGTATAGCCAAATGTATCCAAGGCATTGTTGGACCTGACAAGTTCTTTATTGAGCTGAGCAATCTCTCCGCCGCGCTGGGCAATAGCTTGTTGGGTTATTTGTGCGACTTTCTCCATAAAAGAAAGCTCGGCACTTTTCCACTGGATAGACTTGCCTTTCATCTTTTCACGCCAAGCTTCAAAAGATGTCCGTGGAGATGGAAATTCAACTTTCTTTTCAGGATCGTAATGATATATTTTTTCGGGTTTTCCAGCCCATACATCTTCGTAAACATGTTCTCTGCGGAATAAATAGATGTGCCATTTATTGCTGGGAAGGATATTTATCCGCAAAATGCCAGGCAATATAACCGCTTGCGGGGGTTCACTGTCACCATAGACAAAGTTTGATGTAAAAAATAAATCATTTTGCCCCTCTTCTTCTATAAAGCGATCGATCTCACGCAACTGCAATTCAGTGGGTATATCGCCCCAACTTTTAGAACCCCGGTCGTGCTTGATCACTAGTCCATCTGCGCCCGCAATTTCTAGAATTTGTGGTGCAAAGCGTTCAAGCACAATTCCAATATCGCTATTAACTAATAACTCAGACTTCAGATCACGTTCCATAACACCCATAATGGTTTGTGCTACCAGGTTTTCTTTTTGATGTTCTGAAAGATAGTAGTTTATAGCGTATTGCGTTAAAAAAGCGCATAAATGACGTTGGGCGAGATCAACATTCAAAGGCTCGCTATTCTGGCACGCCACCAAGCCCCAAAGTTTTCCTTCGATAACGATAGAAAAACTGGCACTGGCCCGTGCTCCTGCGTTTTTAAGATATTGTAAATGTACTGGAGATAATGCTCTGAGGCTACAGCGTGTCAAGTCTACCTCAGCAGCCTCCAAACCCTGTATACCAATAGTCGGACCATCAACATCAGCTACGTGGCGCGCAAGAAACTTCACATAGAGTTCGCGTGCTTGTGCCGGAATATCAAATTCCGGATACCGGTAGCCCATCAATGGGGTCATTCCATCTGCGATGGACTCTGCAATGACCTGTCCGCTATTGTCCTCCTCGAAACGGTATACCATAACTCGGTCAAAACCAATGATCTGACGGATCAGTACAGTCAATGATTGCCAAGCATTGCCATGACGTTCTTCAAGGTACTTCGCATAATAAAATAATCGCGTCGCTTTTAAATGATTTTCATTACAGATTTCTATTTCAAGGTATGTCCGCTCGTCGTACTGGTAAATACTCAGGTAATAGTCTACATTTTTAATGCGGATACGCTCCACAAAACGTGTAAAGATCTCTCCTCTAATTTGCGTTTCAATCTCTTTAAGATTCAACTCCTTTTCGGACGATAGCAATGGTAATAGCTGAGCAATAGAGCGTCCGAGGATTTCCTTCATGGGAATATCAAGGACGATAGTTAAGTTTTCACTTGCGGCAATACATCCGCTCTCATCAAAAATACAAAGGAAACCGAAAGACTGGATCTTACCGCATAGGTGGATTTTCTCTTCGTGACACTCCAGTTGACGCATAGTTTGCTAGTTTTTAATCATTTAATTCGCTAATAATAGGAAATTCTCGAAAGAGATAATTTGCCATACATCATAAATCTAGCACCCCTCTTCAAACATGTCATATCTTAGGCTAAGATAAAAAAAAATTGCGACGAATAACAGATCAAACGTTTGTTTAAAATTTATTCTGAATAGCTGATCGTTCAAACCACTGGTATTCAAAACCATAAGCAATTGTTCCTTTTAAAAATAAAAAAGCTAGGTTGGAAAGGACCTAGCTTTTAAAACTTTCTTCACGACTGGACAAGCCGTATTTAAATAAGGAACAATACTTTTAACGAAGTTGTTTGAATAATTTGTTTTTATCTTTTAATAGCTTTCATTCCTGAAGATCAACTCACTTAAATCTTTCCAAAACGATCTATTTCGAAGTGTAAGCATACCCTGACCATGGTAATAAGGAACAGTCCTGCACTGCAACAGCGTCAGTCTCTGCCAAAAGGTCGGCGTCCAGTACACTGGTATCAAATGACAAGGTCCATTGCACAGCTGCTGGTAGATTGACATGTTGTAAATGAGCTGAAAAGTTCATCAGGATAATCATTTGCCTCTCCTTTTGTTCCACATAGATACTAAGTACCTTCTTATCACAGAGGCACTCAGTCCTGATATCACTTCGTTGCATATTTTTTAACAACGGATTGCTTTTCCGAAATGCGATCAACGATTTATAATAGGACAACTGTTGCTGATATGGTTGCCTGTTCAATTCGTCCCAATCCAACACAGCTTGCCTAAATATTGTTTCATCCTGTGGATCGGGAACCTCGTGATCTGTGAGAAAATCTTCAAACTCCCGCTTGCGGCCCTGCCGCACCAGCTCTACCAGCTCTGGATCACTGTGACTGATAAAATACGGAAAAGGTCGCGCTGTCCCCCATTCTTCGCCCATAAATACTAGAGGAAGATAGGGTGACATGAATACAGCAAAAGTCATAAGACGTGTTATTTCTCTGGCGTAAAGCGAGGCCGCACGATCACCCAGCATCCTATTGCCGACCTGATCATGATTCTGACTGAAAACAATGAAGCGATCGCCTGGAATACCCGCCGTATCTGTTCCAAAAAATTTCTCGCGATGAAAAGAATAGTTCCCATCAAAAACATAGGCCTTCTCGTAGGCTTTTGCGAGATCTTCAACGCCATTAAACTCCCGATAATAACCTTTCTTCGGCTCACCTACGGCTACGCGTAAGGCATGGTGAAACTCATCTAGCCACTGCGCATCCATCGCAAAGCCATTTTTTGCCAAGGGGTCTAAAAATCTTCTGTCGTTAAGATCGCACTCAACAAAGAGATATCGATTTTTCCCTGTTTTAGCGATCACATTATCCGTTTCCGCACGGATTTCCTGAAGGATGTGAATTGGACTAAAATCCTTGATCGCATGTACTGCATCCATGCGCAGCGCATCAATGTGAAAGTCTTCAAACCACATCCGTACATTGTTGATTACCAAATCCCGCTGTCCGTGACAGAAACGGTCGTCATAATTGAGTGCATCGCCCCAGGGCGTTCGATATTTCTCAGTGAAATAAGGACCATACTGCGCAAAATAATTTCCTTCGGGGCCTACATGATTATAGACCACATCGAGAATTACAGCTATACCAGCCTCATGACAGGCATTAACTAGCCGTTGTAATTCGGAAGCGCCACCATAAGAATGCTGTACCGCGAATGGAAATACGCCATCATAACCCCAATTTCTTTCTCCGGGAAATTGAGCGACCGGCATGATTTCGATAGCAGTTATTCCCAAATTTTTCAGATAAGAAATCTTTTTGATAACTCCATCAAAGTCATGGGACGACGAGAATGTACCTACATGAAGCTCATAGATGATAAAATCTGATTGTTGCGGCGGCTGATAGTCTTGATCGGTCCATGAAAAAGCGAGGTCTACAGCTTGAGACGGTCCATGAACACCTTCCGGTTGTGAACGAGAAAGCGGATCAGGGTATTCGTTGTCGTCTACCCGTATTTCATACAAATCGCCCGCACGGATTAAATCACTTTCGGCATACCAATAACCGTAGGCTTGCTGCTCTAGCGGTATTTCGACACCCATATTATAAAGCATGCAATAGACATTCTTTGCATTTGGCGCCCATACGCGAATTTCCCATAGCTTGCCATTGTATTGAACCCCTAATTGTCTGATTCCTGTTTTGCTCATAATCCAGTGGTCGCTCTATTGTGATTGAAATAAAAGAATCGAGCGCGAGGGAACTAAAACCGTATCCCCAGCTGGAAACTCCTCAAAATCACCTATCCTATCGCTATTCGTATCTATGATCTTATTCCAGGAAGCCCCATAGATTTCACTAGGGAGTTTATAGGCGACATCTTCCCAATGGGCATTAAATAAAAGGTAAAAATTGGCATCCACTATTTTATTACCATCGGTGTCTACTGATCGAATTCCCTGACCATTGAGAAATACAGCAAGGGAACGGGCATAATCCTCCTGCCAATGATGATCGTCCATCTCAGATGCATCTGGGAGAAACCATACGATATCCTCGACACCCGTACCACGAATAGGTATACCTTGAAACCATTTGCGGCGGCAGAATACAGGGTGTTCACGGCGAAAATGAATTAATTTTTTAGTAAAATCCAATAAAGTTCCATCCACGCTGGTCCAGTCCAGCCAAGAGATCTCATTGTCCTGGCAATACGCATTATTGTTGCCTTGCTGTGTTCTGCCCAGTTCATCGCCAGCAACGAGCATAGGCACACCTTGCGACAGGAACAAGGTCACCAGCATATTTCGTTTTTGTTTTTGTCTTAGCCTATTTACTGTAGCATCATCTGTCGGTCCTTCGGCCCCGCAGTTCCAGGAGCGATTGTGACTTTCACCATCTTGATTATCCTCGCCATTGGCTTCGTTGTGCTTATCGTTATACGATACGAGGTCATGAAGTGTAAATCCATCGTGGGCCGTAATAAAATTAACGCTGGCCGAAGGTGTTCGATTATCCCCCCTATACAAATCGGAGGATCCTGTAAGGCGATTGGCAAATTCAGCAATCATGCTGTCTGCCCCGATCCAATAATCGCGGATACAATCACGGTATTTTCCATTCCATTCGGCCCAGCCGGCAGGAAATTCGCCAACTTGGTAGCCCCCTTCTCCGATATCCCAAGGTTCCGCAATGAGTTTAACCTGTGAAATTATGGGATCTTGATGAATAACGTCAAAGAATGAACTTAATTTATCGACCTCGTGTAACTCCCGTGCCAATGCTGATGCCAAATCAAAGCGGAACCCGTCAACATGCATTTCCTCAACCCAATAGCGCAGACTGTCCATAATCAGACGTAATACATTGGGTTGACGTGTATTTAAGGTATTGCCAGTTCCGGTAAAATCCATATAATACCGTGGATCTTCCGCCAAGCGATAATAAGAAGCATTATCAATCCCTCTAAAAGACAGTGTTGGCCCCATTTCGTTACCTTCGCCGGTATGGTTGTAGACAACATCGAGGATCACTTCGATACCGGCATCATGTAAGGCCTTGACCATTTTTTTAAATTCCATAACCTGCTCACCATGTGTACCTGAAGCGGAATAGCACACATCGGGAGCAAAAAAACCGATGCTATTGTATCCCCAATAGTTAGTGAGTCCTTTGTCCTTTAAATGACGGTCAGTCAAAAAATGATGGATCGGCAACAATTCGACGGCAGTAATACCCAGTTCTTTCAGGTAATTTATAGCAACAGGATGTGCCAAAGCAGCATAGGTTCCTCTTATTTCTTCGGGAATGTCAGGATGTGTCGCTGTAAAACCTTTTACGTGGGTTTCATAAATCACACTCTGATGCATCGGTACCCGCAGCGGACTGTCGTTCCCCCAATCAAATTTGTTATCAATAACAACAGCTTTGGGGACAAAAGGAGCGCTGTCCGTTGTATCGAAGCTCATATCGTCCTCCCCTATAGTGTACGCGAATAAAGCATCATCCCATTGTACAGTACCTGATATTGCTTTTGCATACGGATCAATCAACAATTTATGGGGGTTAAAACGGTGTCCCTGCGATGGATCGTGCGGACCATATACCCGATAGCCGTAGCGTTGTCCAGGCTTAATTCCCGAGAGATAGATATGCCACACTTGGTGCGTCTTCTCGGTTATTTTAAATTTTGCGACTTCCTCCTCATCGGAACTAGTATAGAGGCAAAGTTCAACAGCTTCAGCATGTTCGGAGAAAAGGGCAAAGTTAACCCCTTCCCCATCGTAAGTAGCTCCTAATGGATAAGGGCTTCCGGTATAAATTTTTGTTTCCATCTGTATGTTTAACGGTTGTATAATTTCGTGTAGTAAGCTAATTTCTCCTGGTGGTTTGCTGCAAATGCCCCTTTTTGCATACGCCATACCCAATTGCCAGCTGTGCTAGCGGGACGGTTCATGCGGCAAGATCCATCAAGATTCAGGATATCTTGCATCGCGATAATGACGCTGTCTGCAACGGATGCGTAGAGTGAACGTATTAGGACATCATTTAGATTTGTATTTTCAACGATTTGCCCATAGTAATTATTGATCCTTTCTTTGCCCGCTCCATCGAGATCTTGATTAAACCAAGACAGCGAAGTATTATTGTCGTGGGTGCCCGTATAGGCGACAGTATTGCGGTTATATTGATGCGGGATATGAGGTGAATGGGGCATATCGTT
Source organism: Sphingobacterium multivorum (assembly GCF_039511225.1). Classification (NCBI taxonomy): domain Bacteria; kingdom Pseudomonadati; phylum Bacteroidota; class Sphingobacteriia; order Sphingobacteriales; family Sphingobacteriaceae; genus Sphingobacterium; species Sphingobacterium multivorum. The sequence goes on along the minus strand of NZ_CP154261.1, from coordinate 2,770,169 downwards.
GCCAAAAGCAAATTGTAATACAGCCATTCCCGGAAAATTATATTCGTTACGTAGCTGATATACCTTAGCGTCTATGTCACCAAGATCTTCGGCGATAAAAGGCATATGATCCAACGTAGTTTTCACATGATCAAAAAAATCCGACCCTGGCCCTACAACCCAGCTTCCATTTTTTGCGGAAGTTTCTTCGTGGGGCACTTCCCAATAGGAAGAAAATGCTCGGAAATGGTCAAGCCGTAATGTATCGAACAGCGTACAGTTGTGTGACAAACGTTCCACCCACCATTGATAACCATCTTTTTGAAGTGAGCTCCAATTATAGGTTGGCATCCCCCATAATTGGCCGTCGGCGTTGAAGTAATCGGGTGGTACCCCCGCAACATGATTTATAGTACCGTCTGCTTTTAAAGAAAAGTACTGCGGATTGACCCATACATCGGCAGAATCATAGGCAACATAAAATGGGATATCGCCTATAAACCTAATCCCATAATCACGCGCAAAGTTTCTTAACGCACTCCATTGCCTAAAAAACAGGAACTGAAACCATTTTTCCTGTTGCAATTCATCTGCAAATCGAGTGGCGAAATCTTCCAGCGCTGCGCTATCGCGAAGCTTATAAAGCGCTGGCCATTGATACCATGGACGATCGTCATGTCTATTTTTCAAAACTTTGAAGAGTGCATAATCATCAAGCCAGGAAGATTCGCGGTCTACAAACTCGGAGAATTCATGCGTAGGCTGCGCTGGAAGACGATGGAATGCCTTTTCAAGGAGCCGATATTTTGAGCTGTTTATTTCCGCGAAATCTATTGTTTGCAAGCCCTTCTTTTTCAAGGTCTTCAATTCATCCTTATTCAGCAAGCCAAATTTTAATAATTCCTTTAAATCGATGAGTAAGGGATTTCCAGCCCTGCTGCTTAAGGTGCTATAAGGCGAATAACATTGTGCTAAGTCTGTAGGCCCCAATGGAAGGATCTGCCACCAGCTTTGGCCACCACGTTGGAGCTGTTTAACAAAACGGCGAGCTTCATTCCCGAGATCTCCGATCCCATAAGATGACGGCAATGAGCTTATATGCAACAATACACCGGAACTCCTTTTCTGAGTGGAATCTTTATATTTCAAGATCGCCATGGGAAGATCCTTAAAAATAGCATTGATGGAAACTTCTGTGCCTTCGCCACTGCTATCCATCAAAATATGCTGCCAAGTCACTGAACGATGAGTTAAGAGCTGAACTTTTGTATCGGACCAATCAAATGAACAGGGCACAAATTTTGAGATTTTACCAATAGCGGCAAGATGTAGCGGTAAAATCACCACTAACCACTCATCCCCTGACCTACGTGCGAAAGCCAATATATGTTTCCGATATCGACCAGTCACCTTCAGTGGAATATAGCTGCTATCCGGTGCAAGTGTATGATCGTCCTTTCTCAGTTTCACCAATTCCTTTACCAACCAAAGCTTTATTCTTCCATCGTGTCTATTTCGCCATAAAAATGGAATTCGCTCTTCTTTGGCTGTCTCTTCGATAGTGTCGAGGAGACTTTTACTTAATTCATAAGCTATAGGTCGTCGGTTATCGGGATCAACAAAGCTATAGTTCCAAAGTTCTGATCCCTGATAGATATCGGGTATACCAGGACAAGTAAACTTTAAAATTTGCTGAATAAGTGAATTCAATATCCCATAATCAGCGACTGCCTCAATAAATTGATAAAAGCTCGTAAAAAAAGGACGGTCTTTGTCCAGCAAAAAAGAAGCGAAGTCCCGAACTGAAGCTTCATAAACTAAATTTGGATTCTCCCAGCTTGAGCGTTCTTTACCTTCGCGAAGGTATTTAACCAAGTAGTCCAAAAAACGTTCTTCAAATGATGCTGTATTTGCCTTCGCATCCTGTTTCTCCATTGGATAAGAGGAGACCAAAGACTGGTAGATGAAATATTCATCATTTGGGTGCGGAATGTCCTTTCGATATTCATTCCAGACCACACCCTGCCAAATGCGCAGTTGTTTTACCCACTTTTGCGCCATAGCAGTCAGGACCAAAAGACGGCTCCGTGAATCCTCCCCCCGCTTGGTGTCGTGTGTTGAACTGGCGTTGATTGACAGCGGCCAATCTTTTTGCCTATCCTGCATAAATCGGTGAAATTGCTTGATACTAAGCCCTAAATTCTGCGGATGGTCACCCACTTCATTATGTCCAATAAACCGGTTGTAGGTGTACATCAAGGTATCTTCCACCCCTTTTGCCATTACCGGCCCTGTCAATTGCATGCAGCGGAGAAAGAAATCCACCAAAGCAGTTTGGTTCGGCGATTGATAAGCTACCTGCGCTTGCTGAAACAGATTTCGGAATTGATCGACCAGCTCTTGGTCGAGCTCGGGGTTCTTCATCAACTTGTCAAAAAGTGAAGACACAAGTTCGAAGTTCGTTATTGACAATGGAAAGCAGTCGTCATAAAGCCGATAGACCGGAAAAAGTGCAATAAAGGACTTTAAAATATCCTTTAGCGCATCCCGCTTCTCTTGGTCAACAACACCTAGAAGCGATGCTAACGATTTGGCAAGATTGTCGACCTCTCCCTGCATCTGATCTGTAAGAATCTTACATTTTTTTGCATATTGATCTTTTTTAATTGATAAGTTTTCGCCAGTAACTTTGCGATAATAGTTATTCAATATTTTCTTTCCTGACTGGCAGGAACATACATTATTACAAACTGATAAAAAATCATAGCCCGTTGTTCCCTGTATGGGCCATTCGAGCGGGAGCTTCTCTCCTTTCTCCAGTATCTTTTCAGCGACGATATACGTTTTCGGACTGATATATTTTCTCAAATTGTAGAGGTAGGCTGTGGGATTATAAAGTCCATCGATATGGTCAATGCGGAGTCCATCAATCAGCCCCTCGTCAACGAGTGTTTTGATTAGCTCATGAGACTGCTTGAATACTTCTTCGTCCTGCACATTTAAACAAATTAGTTCGTTGACCGTAAAAAAACGTCTATAATTTATTCGTTGATGTGTATGCCACCAAGGACAAAGCTCATAATTCTGACTAGTTACCAATGCAAGAATACGATCCGGGTCAGCATTAAAGCGTTGTAGCATAGACGTAAGTATATCATCCGAAAGATCTTTAAAGAGGTGGACACGCAATTGCTTCCACTCTTCGTTATCTCCATTGGCTTGAGCGGTATTTATCTGAACCAAAAGGCCGCTAAAATCGGCTTGTGTGTCCCGTAAATAATCGCCCAATATAAAGCCATAGGATTCTGGTGAAATTGGATAAACATTTCCTTGATAAGAAAGTCGAAGACTATCATCGGAAGAAACGACTGTAATTTCATTGTCTGATATTGCTTCATCCAAAGTCTTTGCTAATATAGGCACCATTAATTTTCCCTGCTCAAATAAATTCGAACTATAGCAGGTATCAAAAAAACGGCTAAATGTTGATGACTGTCCAAATTCCAGCAAATCCATGAGCCATTCGTTCGCTGGATGAAATGCCATGTGGTTAGGAACGATATCCTGAATCCACTTGATATTGGATTCTCTTAATTGTTTCTTAATAGCCCTGAGCTCTTCGAGTGTACCTAATTCTGGATTTATCTGATGCGTATTAACACCGTCATAGCCATGGACACTCCCCGGCGTTGATTGTAAAATAGGTGCAGCATAAATAGTATCTATACCTAGATCAAGCAGGTAAGGAATTATGGCCTTAAAATCAGCAAAGTTAAACGCTTTATGAAATTGAATTCTGTAGGTTGTATTTGGCTTATTAATGGATACATTTCTATTCGTCTGCATAGCGCTGGATTTCATTTTAGTTCAGAACGCCAGCCAGCCATTTTAGTTCAATCGTTTTTCAAAAAAGGGAAGTTGAAATGAGATGGAAGGGTGTTGAAAATAATAAGGCAAAAAAATAATTTAAAATTAAAACGAATCTTTCTGAGCTGCGTTCTACCTGTACTTCTTCAATAATTGCAGTTTAAATTATTATAATATGAAAAAAATAGGAATTACGTTTTCCGCTTTTGATCTGCTTCATGCAGGTCACATTAAGATGCTCGAAGATGCCAAAGAACAGTGCGACTTTCTGATTTGCGGTCTGCAGACAGATCCAACGCTGGATCGTCCAGAAAAAAACAAGCCGACACAATCGGTATTTGAACGCTACATGCAATTAAAGGCATGTAAACATGTGGATATGATTATCCCTTACGCTACTGAGCAGGACCTAGAAGATGTTTTACGTTCATACAAAATACATGTTCGCATTTTGGGTGATGAATATATGGATAAGGCATTTACAGGCAGACAGTATTGCGAAGAAAAAGGGATACGACTTTATTTCAATAGACGGGAAAACAGGTTCTCGAGTTCGTCTTTGCGAAGAATAATTGCATCGAAGGAAAACACTAGTAAGGGCGCCGTAGTCAGTATAAACGATGGGGCTAATTACGCGTTAAAGCGCATAAACGCATAAACTAATAGTAAAAATATGATTATAGGTATTATTTTCGGCGTATTTGACATGTTGCATGTAGGCCATATTGTTGCGCTACAGGAAGCGAAGAGTCAGTGTGATTATCTCATTGTGGGACTTAAAACTGATTCAAATGTACAGGAAGCTGATGGCCATGACACGGCTCAGACCATGGTCGAAAGATTCATCAAATTGGAAGGCTGTCAGTTTGTTGATGAAATCATCCCTTTTGAATCGGATCACGACATTACAGATATGCTTCAGTCACTACCTGTCCACAAATTCTTTATAGGGGAAGACTATAAGATGGTTGATTTTTCAGGCAGAGATTATTGTATTTCAGAGGGAATTGAAATTTGTTATACCAAGAACAAAAACCGATTTTCAAGTCAGTCGCTTCGAAAAATTGTGAGTGAAAAAGAAATTGAGAAGGCGGAAAGGAGCTTTGGTGCAAGTTTAAAATGCCATTCCGCAAATATTATTTCAACTACACCCCAATAAAGGAGCAATGAATTATAGACACTGCAGGCTTGTAAACAACAACAATATCGTTCGTTATGGAAAAAATCAATATCGGTATTATTACGAGTTTGAGAAAGCAGTTGTTCGCCTATCGCATCCTTTTTTCTGAACATGTACAAAGTCCCGCAAGGGTTGTACTAGAAGCAGCATCTCTTGAATCTATTAGCAGCAATTCTCTCATTCATGAAAAGCCTGAATTGCTGCTGCTCGATTATCGTTTGGTATTTAAAGATACCGCCCTTTTCTTTTCGCTTCTAAATAATCGCTATCCAAACCTGATCGTTATTGTTCTTGTGGATCAAACTCAGCTAAAAGAAGCGAAGCGATGTCAACGGTTTGTTGATGCCTATGTAGCCCCAAACATAGAGATTCTCCAGCTTTTTACACAGATTAGGAATCTAACAGTACGCTCTCCCTTCATGAACGCACATTAGTATAACAAGTGATGGCTTCGTTTTTTAATGAAATACCTGAGATAAGCGTATAAATAACGTGTACTGTGAGGCATTACCGAGAAAATTCCAATCGCAAAAATTTAATACGGTTTTAAATCCTTAGCTGATTATGTTGGCGCGACTCACACAGTGATTCTAACATACTGATAATGAACAGTCATGACCAATATTAAGTATAAATTACATCTTCCGTAATATTTACCTAAAGATCGTCTCAGCGTTCCAACACGCAGCATTTTGACTAAAATCTGCACTGTTGTTGTTCTATGATTGCCGTAACATTTAGAAAATAACAACATGCAGCACATCGAGATAAACTCATTTTTTAAAGAAAAAAGAAGCCTACTCAAAAATTTCGCTTCGCAATTTACTTCAGATCCGGAGATTAAAAATGATCTTATACAGGACACCATGGTTAATGCATTAAAATCCATCGAAAAGCTTATCCATAACCCTAAGGTGGGCTCATGGTTGTATGTGATTATGCGCAACATTTATATTAACCATTACAGAAAAACAAAACGTACCGAGAACTATCACCATGAGTATGCAGCTTTAGCCAGTACGGATTCTGTTTCAACAAATTTAAGCAGCAGCAAATTTATCCAGGATGATATACAAAAAGCATTGCGTCAGCTTTCCGAAGATAATTATGAAATTTTCAACATGTTTCTAGAAGGTTATAAATATTATGAAATCGCTGAATATATGCAGATGCCTGAAGGTACTATTAAAACACGCATTCATTTTATTCGAAAGACCATGCAAAAGCAGTTAGCAATATATCATTAATATAGCGGTATATTAAACTATAAAAAAATAAAAATTAAAACTATTTACAAATAAATCTTGTTATTTAAATATTATCACTAAATAAATAAATATTATGATTTCAAACAAAACATTACTTGCTTCACTAGCTACCGCAGCGATTTTAGTTTCGTGTAATAATCAAACACCGCAGGAAAAGGCGGCTGAGAAGATGGAGCATGCGGAGGAAAAAGCAGCCGACGCCAATGAAGAGGCAATGAAAACTTCCGAAGATGCTGCGACGAAAGATGCAGAAGCTGTTGTTTATTCCGATAAAGCGGCGGCTAATGCAGCCATTGCCTCAGTGACAGCCCCCGTCCTTTCTAATGATAAAGCCAAGGAGCTTTATACAAAATTAGGTAAGACTTGGGTGGCCCGCATCAATGCAGAGTCTGCAGATCAAGCGTTGGATAAAGAGAAATCACTGTTGGATATTAAAAATGAGATCGAAAAAAGTCTTGCTGATGGAAAAATATCTGCTTCGGATAAAGATAACATCATGAAATACCAATCGGATTGTTTAGCCGCTATTAAAGCTGCGCTCTAGAACATACGAGCATAATAATCAATAAATCATAGGATATTTTGCGATTCACTTTCAAATCGTAAGATATCCTATTATTTTTGTTGTTATCCTTGCGACTCCATTCGATTAAAGAAAAATGAAAATTATGAAAACCTATTCGACCAATTATTTTAACACATTGATTGAAGCTGCTGCAGATACCAAAGTAGTTAAAGGTACTATTCCACCATCAAAAAGCAATAAAACCGTTGCTGAACGACAATATGAATTAATCGCCTCTGCACCTTATCAGTATACATCTGACGATATTATTTTCCAGGTGTATGCGGAAAGAAAAGGGCTCAGTCCAGACGAGTATCCCGAAGCGAGAGCAGTTTTTTTCTCTAGAGGCCAAGCTTGCCTGCGAGCCTCTCCACTTACGAAGATATATGGCTATGGGATTCATAGTAATAGTGAAGGCAAGATCGCTCTATATGGAATGGAAACAGCAATTTATCAGAAGTTTGTAGCGGATGATAATACAGCGAAAGTTAAAGCAATGAGGTCTACTAGGTAGCACTTGCACAATAAAATGGTGTTGAAAAAAATTAACATTTCTCATGAGCAATCACTTGCTCCAAAAAAGAAATCTGCCGTTCGTTTATTTTCTTCCTAGCTTCCGCAAATGTAAACCAACCTCCGCGATCTATTTCTGGATAAGTTTGCATTTTTCCGGATTTCGGCGGCCATTCCATTTCAAAGGTATTGCTTATCAGATCAGCAGGATCTATATCTCCTTCAATTGCCCAACACTTAACTATTTTTCCTCCTTTCTGTTGAATAGCATGGAGCGCAATAAAATTTCCGCTGGGAAGATAGCCTGTCTCTTCAATAAATTCTCTTTTGGCCGCTTCAAGTTCATCTTCATACAAATCGATTTCTCCCTTAGGGATTGTCCAAGAGCCTTCATCTTTTTTCGTAAAATAGGGACCACCAGGATGTACTAAGAAAAAATAAATTTCTAGCGCCTCAAATTTATACAATAACAATCCAGCACTGGTATTTATCTTTTTAGCCATTGTTGCTGCTATTCCGTAATCTAATCCATGTAGGGGCATGATCGCTGCTTTTCTCCCAGCCGCGGACATCGCGATCAATACCACCTTCAATTAAACGATCCTGAATTGAAGGACTTAATAGGATATGATCTATACGCAAACCGGCATTTCGACTATAAGCCTGACGAAAGTAATCCCAGAACGTATACACCTGCTGATCCGGAAAAAGCCGACGAATCGCATCCTGCCAGCCCGCTTCAAGAAGTTGACTGAAAGCCTCTTTAACCTCCTTTCTGAACAATGCATCATTGACATATTTCTCAGGTTTATAGGTATCCATTTCGGTTGGAATAATGTTAAAATCGCCGATGAGTATCGCTGGAATATCTATGCTAAGCAACGTTTTGGCCCGCTTAGCTAAGCGCTCAATCCACGTCAATTTATACTCAAATTTGGGCCCGGGAAATGGGTTCCCATTGGGCAGATAAAGACAGCAAATCGCGACTTGCTGGATCATAACCTCCAAATAACGGCTTTGAACATCTTCGGTATCACCTGGAAGCGCTCTAGAGACTTCTTCGATCTCATATTTGGAAAGAACCGCAACCCCATTCCAGCTTTTTTGACCGTGCCAAACGGCATGATACCCGATGGCATTAATTTCTTTCAGTGGAAAACGTTCCTGCGGAGATTTCAACTCCTGGAGGCATACAACATCAGGCGATTCTTCGGCCAACCAGCGAAGCAAGACCGGTAGACGCGCATTGATACCATTAATATTATAGGTGGCTATTTTCATGAACTCATTTTTAACTTAAATAAACAACCAAAGGAACCTCTTTATTGTTTGAAACTGCTAAGAAAAATTTAAGCGAGGAAAATTGAACATCTTTAGCAAAACAGCACTTATTTATGAAATTCGTATGGGATTAAATGACTATTTAAGTGATACGACGATAAATTCATTTCTCCAACGCTATAAATACGTATTTAACCTGTATTTTTCGGAAGTTCCTTAGCTACCCTACGCTATTTCTATTCAAAAACTACGGTTAAAGCTTCATAAACATCCTTTAGGTATAAATTTTGTTTCAATTACATCAAAAGAATTTACACTCAAATAGCGTACGGATATGGAAAATATTGAAAAGAAAGCAAAAAAAATAGGTTTGGAAAAAGGCTACTATTTATTGCTAATGGCCATTTTGGATCTTCCAGTTGAAGAAGTACAAAATACAGTAAAGGAGGGTTAAATCATATGAAAAAAATAGCAATCATCAGTACTTGTCCGCCTCAAGAATGTGGGTTAGCAACTTTTACGAAAGATCTTAAACAAGGTATGGAATTCGATCCTACTGTACAAATTGACATCATCGCTTTATCTAAACAGGGATTAGAGGATTTTAATGAATCTGTACGCTTTGTCATCTTTCGGGATCGACTTGATAGTTATCATCAAGCAGCTCGTATCATCAATGAGGAATATGATTATTGTATTGTGCAACATGAATTTGGAATATTTGGTGGTGCCGACGGTATTTTCATCACACAAATCGCCAACAATCTTACTATACCATTATTAACCGTATTTCATACTATTCTGCAAACCCCTTCATTGCAGCAGAAAGAAATTATGGAATTACTTCTGGAAAAATCTCAGGTGGTTGTCAGCCTATCGCCAAAGGGAGTAGAATTGTTAAAGGAGCAATTTGATTCGGCTCTTACGGATAAAATTAAAGTTATACCGCATGGCGTGCCGCAGTTTGACTATAATCAGGGGTTAGCCAAGTACAGGTTGAATTTACAGCAAAACTTTGTGATGATGACTTTTGGTTTAATCGGAAGAAGTAAAGGGCTTGAATATGCCATAAAATCCCTGTCGGGTATCGATCTTCCTGGATTCAAATACTTGATTGTTGGAAAAACACACCCCAATGTGCTTGCCCATGAAGGTGAATCTTACCGATTCGAACTTCAAAATTTAGTTAATCAACTAGGTTTACAGGATAAAGTTGTTTTTATTGATAAATTCTTAACGGATGAAGAACTTAAAGAGTATCTGACAGCATGCGATATATACTTATCCCCATACCCTCACGAACAACAAATAAGCAGTGGAACCTTATCTTTTGCAGTAGGCGCGGGAGCTGCAGTTATCTCCACTCCTTACTGGCATGCCAAAGATCTATTGAAAGATGATCGTGGCATTCTCACCCCGTTTAACGACATAGAATCCATGCGTGGCAACATCAAATTATTGTATACCTCCCATCGACTACTCGCTTGGCATCGATTCAAAGCACGCAGCTACGGAGAACAAACTGTATGGAAAAACGTAGCAAAAATGTATATCGAACTTCTAAATGGAGTAACAACACCGGTAAGATCTTTAATTGATTATGAAAAATACCTCTCTTTTGATTTGAAAAGAGAAGCTTAAAGTTAAAGGGCTGTCCGAGGAGTCTAACTTTTCAGGGCAGTGATTAACATGGACAGCCCTTCCTTTTTACTATTTTATGTACATCCCATCCAATTCAACAGCCTTTCGGATAATCAATTCTCAAACGGATTGGCTTGACTTTTTACTCTCCCTATTTAGTCGTAATAGCCTATTTAAAGTTTCGAATGCCTTTATGGTATAAATGGCCTGCGCTTCTTCCATTTTGAGGCTCGATTGAAGTTCGATTTTTTCGGTAGATATAATCTTGTCCTTTTCAGCAATTGAAATATAAGCGAACAATTTACCAGCTGATTCGGGCACGGCTGTTGCATATCCCGTTGTGGCAATAGCCCATGTTGTACCAAACAGGTTGCTTACTGCAAGTGCCATTTCTTCGGTAATTTTCGGAGATACGCAGTCGCATCTTTCGGCTTCCTTTGCATCCACCTTTAGTATTTTTATCTTAGCATTAATCGTATAGGTGGTCACTCCCCCAGCGAAAACTTCCATTGCTCCCTCCATCTGTGAACAGGCTAACTGCAACAATCCCGCTGTCACACTTTCAGCAACGGCAATACCATCTTTAGCATCTTTGAGATTTTGAGCGACTTCGCGCAGTAACAATTCTGGAAACTCTATTTTCATTATATATTAATATAAGGTCATTTACATATGAAGGCATTGCCTACGCTATCTTTATGCCACATGGTATATTTTAATCTCAGGATTATTGCTTATTAGTGGCTTTAGTGCAACGAGGATGATATTATTGTATAATTCTGTTGACAAAAAGGCCTCAGCATCTTCATAAGTATCAAAGCCATATAAGAGCTGTATATCCTCATCGCTGAAGAGCAACTCTTGTGTTTTCGCTCCTTTTATTTGTTCTCGAAATAAATCTTTGAACTTATTATATGTACTTGTCAATTCCCCCCTATTGGAAGAATTCATTTTTAACACAATTTGCAAATATGCTGTCGTCATTTGTTCCTTATTTTTATTGTCCATAATGGTTTAAATTTCCCTGACCCGGTATGAATGGATTGGAATTGCCCAATCCAAATCTCTCTAAAAACCAAACAGCTTCTAGCTAAAGATCGTTTGTAATAAATTAATATTCTTTCGTTATCTAAGCGAACTTTAATTAAGCATAAACATTTTAGATGATATGCATGTTAAGTAAAAGGACGATCTTTGCACACTAACATTGAGATAAAATCTATCAGCACATGATATATTCAAAAATAGCGCTGTCAACTGTTCTTTTCGTATTAATGGTGCTCATTTGTACAGGCCAGAGTTTTGATCGCCAACTGAGGAATCAAAAGGAAAAGACGCAAAAGGAATTTTTGAAGTTTATTACTGAAATTGGAAGTAAAATAACGGATTCGACCTTAACGACCGAACAGCAAAATGCATTATTTAACCCGATCGTTGCATATGCTCATAAAGAACATACTGGCTTAACACGATTGCGCAAAAAATATTTTGAAAGAATACAGGCTCCACCAACAGCACTTAATGCATTTATTTTTGATAGCAAGCCTCCTGAGGAACTGTCAAAAATGTTGGAAACCCCACAATTCACGACAGTAACCTTGCTACAGTGTTATCGACCTATCGAAATAGCGCGACTTCTCAGCGGAATTATACAACCTATGATTTACCAACAATCGAACATAGGAACAAACGAATCTACAATAGCTTATGCCTTTGGAAATCAAGTCTTCGCTAAACAATTAAAGGAGGATGTTTGGCAAATTTGGCTAGTAAATAGGCTTTATATGCTTAAGTTAAACCTTAATCTACAAACGATGGTTATCCAAAATTCGGAATATACGCTACCCAATAAAGTGGAATATTTACGACTTGGGATCCCGTTCGTGATTCAGAAACCAGCCAATGAATTAGAGAAACTCTATCAGGCAATGGATGAAATACGCTGGAACAGCTATTCATCAACTTGGATACAACAACTCAGCCCTCAAGAATGGCTAGATACTATTGATAAGCGATTAGGTACATTTTACCTAAAAAATCAGCCCCGCTTCATAAAAGTTCAAAATGAAATACTCAAGGCTCTGGAAAAAGCAAGCGATTTGGATACGAACTGGCAAGAATTGCACTTATCTTCTGATGAAAATATACAATTGACAAAAACCTTAAAAAACCATATTTTGCAACCCGATGAAGTTGCACAGCAACTATTTTCATTTTCAAACGGCATTATCCCCTTTAATCAAGATGTTGAAGAAATTGGAAAAAATGCGATGTCAGGGTTTTTACACTATATCGTTGGACATGAAAAAGACCAAGTGTGGAAAATTAGATCTTTAGGTTATTCCATTGCATTCGAATATAAGTGGGACCTAAAGCAAGGCCGGTTCTCTGAAATAAAAATCTTTCAGAGACCATCCTAGTGTAAATTTCCATTGTGGCTATACTAAACTTTTTTGAATTAGGTATCGATAAAAAATCAGTGCTGAAAACAAAGCCGTCTTTATGTTATCATTTTATGCTTGGCGCCCCATTTTTCCAACTGACACCAAATAGGGATAAGTTCTGCCGCAATTTCAGTCAATTGATATTCCACTCGAGGGGGCACTTCCGCGTAAGCAATCCTTTTAACCAGTCCTTGTTTTTCCAGCTCTTTGAGCTGCAAAGTGAGCATGCGATCTGTAATCCCTGTAATCAATTGTTTAATCTCACCAAATCGCAGCTTGCCATGCTGTAATTTAGCAAGTATCAACAGCTTCCATCGGCCACCGATCTTACATACAGCGTACGCTAAATCACATTCAATAATATACTGTTCATTAATCCTATTGGTCGAATTTTCTTTTCGTTTTCCCATAATTTAAAATCTCTTTAATAGCATACAATCCACTGCAAATAGGGACAAATTTAAGACTTCTATTGTACATCTGTGGCACCACAATCGTCAATAATATGACACAAAGCGAAAGGAGGTTATAGCTCCAAAGCTAATAGTCATCAGCTTTGCAAATAATTTAAAACTGAAATTATGATTATGGAGAAAAACAGCTATTTTAGATTTGGTAATCCAATTATTCATTCCAAATATGCCAGATTCAAATTTTAGACTTCGAATATGATCCAACAATTCTATGCCTATCTAAAAATTTTAATGCTATTCATTTTTTTAGATCTTCTAATATTTTTAAGAATACAGACATTATCAACTTGGAAATCCAATCGAAAGCTACTAAACATAGTCTGGTGGTCTATCAGTATACTTTCCTATCTATCCATATTTCTTAATTTATTTTTTAGATGGACTAGTTTTGAATCTGCCTGTTTAGTATTTTTTCCAGTTTCGTTGCTATTGGGTAAGATTATCTGTCTTTTTTTTATTGGTATTGATGCGGTTGTGCATATTTTCAACGTAATAAACAAACGAATAAAAGAAACTAAATCGTTGCCGAAACAAATTGGAAATTTACCCTCCATAAAAAGATCAGATTTTATAGTCAAAAGTGGTCTCCTGTTAGCCAGTGTCCCCATCGTTGCACTTACACGTGGATTTGTCTTCGATTTGTATAAGTACCAGGTCAACCACCTCGATTTAATTTTACCTAATTTACCGAAATCATTTGAAGGAATTACTATAGCCCAAATTTCCGATATACATGCAGGTAGTCTATTTAATTCAACTGCTGTAAAAAGAGGGATTGACCTTTTGTTAGAACAGAACCCTGACATCATCTTTTTTACAGGGGACCTAATCAATGATTTTGCTGCTGAAATGGAAGATTATTTATCCATATTTGATAAAGTGAAGGCTCCATTAGGTACATTCTCTATACTTGGGAATCATGATTATGGAGATTATCATTTTAACCGATATCATTTCTTTGATCAGAAGCATTTGACTAAAGAACAAAACCTTTCAAATCTCAAATCCATTCATCAACGATTGGGCTGGCAATTACTTCTCAATGAATCGAAAGAACTCGTACTGAATAACGAAAAGATTACGATTATAGGCGTCGAAAATTGGGGCGCAAATAATCCACAAAATTATGGGAATATCGACCTGGCCATGTCTAAAGTAGATAAATCCTCGCCTATCAATTTGATGCTTTCACACGATCCCTCCCATTGGCGAGCAGAGATCCTACCCAAATATCCCACAATCGACGTCACTTTCAGCGGGCACACGCATGGGGGACAATTCGGCTATAACAACCCGAATTATCAGTGGAGTCCAGTCAAATATGCTTACCGCGAATGGGCAGGCCTTTACCGTGAAAAGCATCAGGCACTGTACGTAAATGTTGGCTTCGGTTATCTAGATTATCCAAGCCGAGTTGGGATACTACCGGAGATCACCATATTTCACCTGAAGAGTAAAGGTTAAATACTGTCCCTGATGAATTTTTCGCCCAGTACATATTTTCGGGTAACTCTTCAAATTCATTACAGATTTCACCACTATTTCAAATCGAATTTCCTATCAGATGGCCTGAAATACCAAGAAGTAGCAATTAGAATAATGTATAATAGTGCCGGAGCCATTAAAGCGAAGGAATCTCCCGATGCAATATGCGAATACAAGGCACCAGTAGCCGTAAAGAAAATACCCGCATATGCCCATTCTTTCCAAAGTGGTCTTTTGGGCCAAAGCAAGGCAACCACAGCTAATAGTTTCCAGATTCCTAGTAAAGGAAGTATATAACTCGGATATCCTAAATGGTCTATATTTTGTATCCCACCTGCTCCTTCCGTTTGAATTTTAAAAATCTGTATGATAGCAGTTGACAATAACCCTACAGCCAACCATATAGTTGCTATCCAATAAATTATCCGATTTCTTTTCATAATGCGTTGATTTACTTATTATCCTGTTAATTACTTTACATTCCTAGCCACCTCTCCTATCTTCGACACCCGGTATTATCCTTGCCACCCAAAATAAAGCAGCTCTTTTACTGACCGTTTTTTTATTGCGTAGCTATTTGACTACAAATATAAATGTAGTTATGTAACTACGCAATATTTTATTTCATTTTTTTACCTGAGGCATTAACTTCAATGGCTATACCCCTAATGCAGTGATTAAACCTGCTATTTTATTTTTCATATCTTTGAATTAAGATCAATCCGACGTCACATAGTAACAACAAAATAACCGTAGTTACTATTCATCGCTGCGGTGGGCCGGAAATTCTGGAAGGATGCCGTAACATTGGGGCTAAACAAGGAGGCTGCAAGGTAGGTGAAGCCGTCATCACAACTGCAGGCAAGCTAGCCGCTAAATATGTAATTCATACAGTTGGACCAGTGTGGAATGGTGTCATTACACCGTTTCTGATGGCCGATACAACACTTAAGCAGATCAAAATAGTATGTTTGACGATGATACCTTTCTACTGATCAATCAAATAGTAATATAAACCTAGCATAAAACTAAGACTACTCCGCTTCAAATTCCCATCTATATTCATAGGAAGGAACAGGCTTATCAATGTGTGGAAATTGCAGTTTTTTGAGTTCCCTAATATGCTCAAAATCTTTATTTAAGAGCAAATATATACCCGCATTCTGACTGATTTTTCTCAATATTTCTGGAGTGATCTCTCTTTCTCGACTGTTGGCAGATATGATCATTTTTACAAATTGCTTGCCCGATGAAGTTATATACGGATTCAGCTTATAGGGCCCCGGAATACCATCATTTTCGTGAGATTGTCCTGCCAATACATCATTGATATAGATCGCATAGTCTACATTTTTTATTTCATGGTAGAGAAAGTATGATTTTACGACCGAGGCTATTCCGCTATGAGCAACCTCAGCAACCTCATCATTTTCCCTATCTCCACCGCCATTGTTACACGACATAAACAACACAACACAGTACATAGCAATGACGATAATTTTTTTCATTTCGTATTTTCTCCTTATTTTTAAAACTGTCGCAATATTCCTTTGATAGCGATTCTAAGCCAATACGACCAACAAGTTAACAACCCAATTTAAGGCCTTAAAACAAGAAATTGCGGATGGCTATACAGCTTATTAAGATACAAATTAGTCGGAATAAAATGGGCTATACAGGTTTCTTTTTTTAAAGGAGAAGTAAGAAAAGTGTAACCATATATCAACCTCTTGGCCGTATTTAAAAGAAAGAGAAACGTCCATCTTTTTAAAATTTCTTTATAAGTCACTAGAATTCACGATATTTGGAAAAATAAACACCCTACCAGTATCTGTTTAAAACATTGGTTATCCAATAGCTGGATAACCTTTTTTTGTAAGAAGCTATCCTGAAGTTGCCCCACTCTCAATATAGCATGTCGAACAGTATGCAAACACAGCTTCACGATTGTTCGGCTGTCATCTATCTCGGTAAACTTTCGGGACGGCGCATACGATAAGAAGTCCCTGTGATGGCATGCAAAAAGGCCTCAATATCTTTTATTTCATCTTTTGTCAGATTTAGGGGTTGCATCAATGGATCAGTTACAGGATAAAGTGGATCTTTTGCTTTCTGTTCAGCAGTAGCGGAATTCATCTGCATACCACTATTGTAGATATTCAATAGACCGGTCATATTCCAAAACAATCCGTTGTGCATCCACGGATCGGTATTCATCACGTCACGTAGGGATGGTGTACGGAAACGTCCTACATCAGCAGGATCCTTTGTAATCTCGTATCGTCCCAGGTCCTGATATTTCCGTTTGTAATAGGTGAGACCAATATTGTGATACAGATCATCGGTAAAAAATTGACCATTATGACAATTCATACAGCGCGCTTTGGTGCGAAATAAATGAAGACCGCGAACTTCCTGATCAGACAACACTTTATAATTGCCATCTAAAAACTCGTCAAAACGGCTTCTTCTACTTGTTAATGTCCGTTGAAAAGCACTTAAGGCTTTCAGTACCTCCAGCATCGAATAATCGGCTTCCCCAAAAGCATCCGCAAACAATTTGTTGTATCCGGGGATGGCCTTTAGCTTGGGAATCAGTTTTGTCAATTCCATATCCATTTCATGATGAGCTTCAATAGGACCCAACGCTTGTTCCTCCAATGAACCAGCACGACCGTCCCAAAACAATTCCTTGCGTGCATACACATTGAGCAAAGATGGCGTATTACGCGTGCCTTCAAGATGATCATTACCAACTGGTACGGTAAGCTTGTCAGCCCAGGAAGTCTGGGGGTTGTGGCAGCTACTACAGGATATTTGATTGCTTCCCGATAGAATGGGGTCAAAAAAAAGATATTTCCCCAACTTCACATCAGGCTTTTCCATTAAAGAAAAATAACCGGTATCGATCTTGGGTAGAGACTTAAATTCATTCCAATGAGCCCCGACATCAATTGTTGGTTTTGGCCATTCGCTCACCGGCCGTCGATAATAAAGCTGTATCTCATCATCAAAGGCTTGCTGTTGATCTTTCATAGAAAGCAAACCCACAAAACCAACAATAGTGGCCAATACACAAAACTGCTTTTTCATTCTCTCTTAATTATGCTTATAAACAAGTACGATAACTATTTTAAAATATATAAGAAACCCCCAATTTACCCAGAAACCAATTTTTACCCGGTACACTTGACAACGTATAGTCTATCGGTACCAAATTACCCCTACACTGATAATCCATCTGGAGCTGTATGCTCCAATTGTTCTTTGCATGATGCGTGCCCCATACCCAGGACATATTCCAGCTATTACTTGGAGCGGTGTCGTAAAGATAATCTTGATACAGTATCTGCTTCCCAAAATCCCCTGTATTCAACTCAGATACGTAGAGATTATGGCTTGGTGACCATTGTTTAGTATAGCCGATTGTTCCTATTATATCGGCCGACTGGCCGAGCCGGAATGTTCGATTCAGTCCCAGTCCCAGTTTAACTTGATCAAATTCCATTTGGTTACCGCTAACACCATCTTTTTTCTCGGTCTTATACATACCAGCATGGCCTTCAAACAAATACTGATGTACGCCTAATTGAGTTTTAAACGAAATTTCGTGCCGACGATAGGTGTAGTTATTTGCTAGATAACTATAATTAAAATCCTGTCCATTTTCAATTTGTCCCTGCAGCGCTACTCTTAGCAATCGCTTACGATGCATCTGCCGGCTCCATAAAAAATCGATTGATCCGATATCTTTTTTATAATCATTTAAGGACAAATAGGTCTGTTTTGAGTTATCATTTCGTCTGAATGATTGTTCTTCATTTAGATAGCGACTATTAAAATAGATCTTATTCCTATCATTGGGTTTCAGCAAGATATGCGCGCCGACGCCTTTACGGTGAATGATATCGTTGTAATTGATCTCTTTTAGTCGCTCACTCGCACTTCCAAAACCGTTCATCATCCAATTGACATACAATGGGTCTTCTGTATTGGTTGTATACTTGTCATTTTTATAGCCCACGTTGACCCGTTCAGAACCATATCCCCAAATACCAGCAATATGGTAAGAAAATGTTGGCAGATTGTGACCAACACTCAATTCAAACTGCAGGTTCATGTCCTTGATATCGCCTCTTGGATCATTATTGGAGTAGTGAGAGCCTAATCGATAATCGATGCCAAGGGAAATTGGGAGCTTGGCATCGAAGAATGCTCTTTGGATTCCCGCATCGAGCTTATAGGTCTCTCGACTGTATTTATTTTTTCGCAACGAACCAAAATACAATGGCGCATCGACATTCCATCGTGACTGATGGCGCAAAGCAGTACTGTCTTCTGCGGAGCGATCATATGAAAATCTCCCCCAAAAGCTAGTTTTGCGCCAATCGGTCTTCCCTTCCGTATACAATTGGGATTGAATGAGACCATCAGTTCCTTGCGCCGCCTTAAAGTCTCCTTGCCCCCTGCTGTGCCGAATACCAAATAGAGAAGATCTATTTTTGACTTCCTCAGGAATCCATACCCTATTTCGTATGGCCATATCATGCATTATCACAAATGATGGCTGATACCAATAGGTCAAAGCTGCTGTTGAATCTAAAGAATTAGACGTACTCTGCCCGAAGACAGCGTGGTAGGCTAAGAAAGCCCCCCAAAATAACATGATGTATCTCACACTTTTCATTCAGGTATTTTTTATAAAATACCAGCTTTCCAACGAAAAAGCTGGTATTGGGAATAACCGTTTTTCATTAATCACCAAATCCAAATGGATTTGCTTTTATCGCGATAAAATCTTCTGTGGAATTATTTGTATCTTTTAATTTACGAACTCCATTGTTCGTTTTTTCGGTTTTGCGAATTACAGATTGCGATGAATAGCCACCTAATGGTGCGAAAGTAAAACCTGCATCCTGTGACGCCGTCAATTTTTTAGGAATTCTCGCGTCCTTGGTGTTTGGCTGTACTTCTACGGCATCCATAATCCAACCGACAGGTAACTGTCTGTATTTTTTTGCGGTGGAAGTCGGAACACTGATGGACGGTTCCGCATAGCTCTTCAAATTCTCCACGTCTGAACGATTCGCGTGCTTAAAAATAACATAAGCATCCCGCCCTAAATTATCCAATATCCAGTCATTCCCCGCATAATCCAATATCTCCACATTGGGAACAGCCGGATTGTCAATATCTGTTGCAAAAGGAGTTTTACCAGGGATATCTCCAAAATAAACCTCAAAATTAGCTTTGCTCAGGTCTACTGTAAGATCCGGATTCTTGATGGCTACTTCTTTTCCATTATTACCAACAAACGGTGCTTTATGGTTTAGCGCATTTTGCGCAATTACAATGCTTTTGCCGGGTTCCACTGGATAGGTCTTTCCATTGCCAGGAATCATAAATAAATCTCTTAAGTAAACATAGTCTGTATTTTCTGATTCGTAGCCGCCCATTCCTGAAGATTTACTCCAATCCAATTGGCCATTGGATTGATAGTAATCGGATTGACTGGTCGGAGATTGCCTTCCCCATAACCGGCCAAAGTAAAGACTATCGGCATATAAAACACGCTCTGTATTATTGTAAACTTCAAAAAACTGATCCCTGAATACCGCTCCTTCTTTATTATCAGAACCTGCATAGTAAATCTGCTTGATGACAAAGTCGCCCAATAGACCTGCAACCAATTCCATATCCAAAGTCGTAGAACTGGTTAAACTGATTTTTTTCAGCGAAGCATTGAATGTCACGTCCTCAATACTTGATTCTCCTGTCAAACTGTTGTATTGTGCTTTGGGTATCGTAATAGAAGCATCAATATCATATTCACCCGGTATAATAGAAGTCAGGTTGACCACACCTTGGGACGAAGAATATGTAGCACTGGTTTTTGTTGCCAGATTGGTTATCTTAACAATAACCTTGCTTAAGTCCAACTTGGTATTAAAATTTTCAGAAGCATATTTTAAATTCAGCTTAATATCCAGCGGTTGTACACCGGGTGTATTATCTTTTTTACAGGAGATAAAAGGTAAAAAGAGAAAAGGAATTAAGTAACGAGTTTTCATTGTGTTTAGTTTTTATGTTAAAATTTATAAGTCAGTTGGGCGCCATAGTTGGGAGATGAATTGGGGGCTTGCACTGAAGAGGCTCCTTCCCTATAAAAGCGCGGTTGGTAATCCAGAAAATTATAGACGTTAAATGACAGGTAAATATTCTTGCCTATTTCCTTGGCCATATTGAGACCAAAGTTCCAGTAGACATAGTTGTTTTCAATATTTGCCAAGTCAGCTTCATTTTTCCTTGCTGTGTATAATTCGAGATGCTTCGCATTGTTTATATCAAATTGATCAATGGTATGATATGTATAATCACGTGTATAATATCCTACAGGAATAATATCTCGGTAATTAGATTTATTGTAGTTTAATAATTCACAGTCGGCACTCAGTTCAATAATCAAACGCAAAGCCGGAAAATGAGTTGAACTTCGTAACTGCGCTCGACTTAAATAGTTCTTGGTAGATTTGGACGGAAAAAATCCAAGGATAACGTCATCTAACGCTGTCTTTTCGGCATTAAAATTCAAACGGCTCAGCGCACTGGAACTAGAATTGGCTAGGGTAAATGCGGCAGTAGCGGAGAAAGTCGTCATAATCTGTTGAATTCTGGGTGTAGAATACATGAGTTCCGCACCAATATTGGACGATTTATTACTATTGGCAAAGTACAGATTGGACATTAAATAGCTTCTCGTCCCCGTCTGTTCAACTATTGGTTTGCCCCCGGGCACCGCAGTAACCGTATAAGTAGGCAAGTCAATGAGTTGATCAGCCGTAACCGTGTTGATTCCGCGCGTATTTTTCTTATAGAAAAGATTCGTACGTAGCTGATGCCCATTCTTATGCCATGAAAACGATGATTCCAGCGTTTGCCCTACACTACTTTTGAGATTGCTATTATCTTTTTCATAACGCCGCAAGTAAATCAATGCCATACTTTCGTCAACCTTACCATTATAAGAGTTGAGCAATATAATTTCATCAAAAGTAGGCCCGGGATATAGTTGTGCTAATCCAGGAGATTTGAAGGACAAGCCGTATGCTAGCCCAATCTGAGTTGATTTAGAAAGTGAATAATTGATGTTCGTTCTTGGAGAAATAGAAGAGTGACCATTCATAAGATCCCAGCGAACGCCCGCCCGCATGCTAAGATCCCTTCCCCATACTTTTGTCCGCATAGCATCCTCCGCATACAAGCCCAGATTTTGCAAAGCGTTTGTTAATGAAAAATCATAATACCTATCCGATCTCGCTCCAAGATCCTTTTTGGGAATAGAAGGATCTGCAATTCTCCCCTTTCCACGGTTGATGTCATAACTATAGTTACTTCCAAAGTTTATTTTGTGGATAATATCGCCGGTAATTGCGATGGCATTTCCTTCCAATCGGGCATTTAAATTCAATGGTCTATTATCCACATGATCTAGCGCAGTATACTGACCCGGTGCATATTGTCCCTCTACAATTCCAGTTTGCACAGAATCGGTATACAGCACGACTGCACCATTATAGTAATACTCCCGATAGGTTTTCTGCAGTGTTGAACTTATTCCTGCATTGAGACTAATGCTTTTAAGGAATTTATGGTCCAATTTGTAACTGGTTCGGCTAGCAGCATTCCAACCCCAGCCGCCAAAAGAAATGGCATTCGAGAGTGGATCATCTGGATCTTTTCGGACCTGATCAATAACTTTATTGTAAGAGCCTGAGAAGGTTTGTTTCAGACGCTTATCTGGGCCAAAATAGTTTGTCCATATCAAAGTTCCATTTACGCGGTCGTATTGTTTCAGCTTATCTCTATTGTCTGCGTAAGACTGCACATAACCTAAATCCACATTAATTGTCCCAAGCTTTTTTCCGAGCTGCATTCCCTTAGACAGACCATATGAAGTTGCATTGCTCCGCACTTGAAGCCTAAAAAAAGCCGGAGTCTTGCCTGCCTGCCTTTCGATAATAACGGCACCATTTGATAAATCGCCATAGCGTGCCGGTGCTACGCCAGAAATAACTTCCAAATGTTCGATATTTTCTATCGGAATCTGACGCAGATCCAGACCGGTAAAAACATTTTCTCCAGAATAGAATTTTCCCGTTGTCGGTCGACCAGTTAAACCATAATCTGAAGGTCTAATTGCATTCGTTGAGGAAGACATACCAAATATTCCAGCATTCCGCCCTTGCATATTTCCATTGTTACCCAAAACCATGTCATCCATTATAATAGCGACACCAAAGGAGTTATTCAGTTCATTCGCGTCTCGCGATCGTCCCGTAGTCTCACTAAAAGCACCTCTCAGCGTCAGATTTTGCATCTCCTGCACAGAAGGGGCTGTATTCTTTCGGTTTGGCAATCGGTTCAGCAGATCGTTTAAACTTAGCGCCGGATAACGTTCAATCATTTCGCGATCAAATACGAGTGATGAGTTGCTCAACTCCCCTCTCTTCGCCTGTACCCCAACTTCTTCAAGAGCAAGACTCATATCTTGCAACAAAAAATTTTCAATCTTTTGCATCGAATCTAACAGGACTGTCCTTTCAACCTTTTTCTTACCAATGTAGGAAACCGATAGCGTAACAAGTTTGCCATACTGCTCTTTAGGGATGGTTAAACGATATTCACCACGGCCATCGCTCATACTGGAGAGTCCTAGTTGATCCAAAATAACAGTACTTCCCAATAGGACTTTCTTATTACTATCAGTGATCTTTCCCCGGATGTATATCGACTGTGCATGCGCAACTGCAATTGTGTAAAGTAAAATAAAACTAGTCCAATAGAGCTTTTTCATAAGTGAGAATAAAAGCGCACAAAAAGGCACATCTATTTAAAATGATTCTAAACAGATGCAAATGTAACGTATTTTAACACAGTATTTCAAATTATTTTTAATAATTCTAAATAAACTACTGCATAAAAAATTAAATATGAACTAGAAAGACGCAAAAAACAGAATACTGACACGGATAATTTTTACTTCGAAATTGTGCGTAATGCTTTTCGAATGATGTAGTGTGTTTCCTTGGTATTACTTTCTTCTTCCCAACGATGACAAAGTGCTCTAACAAAACCAGGTTGGCTTTTGCTTGCGTCATTCAGCCAATTTGCGACGCTATCCCGAACATATTTTGAAGGATCGGATTTTAGGGGTTCTAAAATAGGCAAGGCTAGACTTGGTTCCTGCTTCAACCGATCGATGTGCTTACACCATACGCCCCTCGGTCGGGTCGACTCCGAAGCAAAACGCCTCACATTTTCATCCTTCTCCATCGCCCATAGGCTCAGATAGGTAATGCTCCTGTCCAAATCAAAAGCTATCCTATTACGGATGGCCATCCAGCTGATTTCTCGTACACCAAAATGTGTATCTGCAGCAAAAGGACGTATTGATGAAAGCAGTTCCTCAATTTCAAGCTGTTTATCATTTCCAATCGCGTAGGTCGCCCAGCAACGCACGAGATCTGCAGGATGATTGGATAATATTGTCAGGAAGGTATTATCACGATTTTGTGTGATCATGTCGAACAGCGCACGTCCGATCGTTTCATTGATGGAATTTACCGTCGGTTTCTGTAACTGCTCCAACAGCAACAAGATTGGCTTTATGTAGTGAATGCGCGCATTCTGCTGAAGAATGTGCGCAAGTAAAAGCCGTTGGTCAACAGCTAGCCACTCTACAAGATTTGCAGTTTCAATTTCACCGCGGTTCAGACTGGCTAGGCAGTCTATTGAAATATCAGCTGTCCGCCTTGCCCCTTTACGTTGTACTTTGCTCATAGCTGTATGATTAACGCATCAATATTAGTCTTAGCTCGAGATTACAGTAAGGACACCAGTTGCCGCGGAAAAAGGCCACGCTAACCTTTCCATTCTCCAGAAGTTTTCCGAGCTCAATTTCGCTATGCAGCGAATTCATCAAACTAAAATTCGGGACCTTGTCCCCGATCTGCAGGCTCTTTTCGGTTAGATCGCCAGACTGAAGATCCTGAATGGATCTGCCAAATATTTCCTTTATTTCAAGACGAAGATTAGCTAAATTCGCATTTAATTTAGCAATTTTGTGTTCTAAATTTTTCATGATGCTGTACGTTATTTCTGCAAAGTTTTAAAAGTAAATGCACAATCACAATACCGCATATTATTATCCCTATGGGGCAAAAAAGTCAATTTTATGAGTATAACAGAGAAAGCAATAAAACAAAAAATATGTCCATTGGAATTTGCCGTCAATGCAATTAGTGGGAAATGGAAAATTCCGATTGTCTGGCGTATCAATGAAGGGGAAAAACGCCCAAGTGAAATGCTTCGTGGTATTGCAACAGTTGATAGACGGGTGCTAAACCAACAATTGGCCGAAATGGTCAATGATGGTATTTTAAGTAAACAATCTTTCCATGAGCTTCCTCCCAGAGTAGAGTATTCATTGACACCCTTAGGGAAAAGTTTAGTGGAAGTACTCTGGAAATTAAATGCCTGGGGAGAACTTTTATTGGAAAATTCCAATAAAAATTAGCACAAAGGGGCAGATTCGATTCACACACCGATGCGCTATTTGTACGAAATGCGTTCACCCCTGCTATGACATCTATTTACGAAAACTGCAAAACACAAAATGCTGTTTCGTGTCGAAGGGTGTTATATGGTCAATAGTCATACATTCAATTTTCCTAAAACATGTCTGGAATAAATCGCTTATTGATTGTGCTGAATACTGTTTAATAGTAATGCCACTACATTTCTTTGGCCCCTGTTCAGAAAAAGTTCCAACAACTAAAATACCTCCCACCGCAATTGATTGATCTGCGATTTTGATGTAACGATCAATCTCCTGGCGAACAGTCAAAAAATGAAAGGTGGCCCGATCATGCCAAAAATCATAAGTTGCGTCGGGAACGAAATCCAAGATATCCGAAACAATCCATTTGACTTTAGTCGCCTCATCCCCTAATCGCTTCTTCGCTCGTTCAACTGCCGCGTTGGATATGTCCAATACAGTAATATCTTCAAATCCTGCTTTCAGCAAGAAATCAACCAGGAAACTGTCACCACCACCTATATCGATGATTTTCGCCTTTTTTGGAAGGTTAGCTTGCTCTATAAAATGTAGCGATGCTTCTGGATTGGGCTGATACCAGCTCACTGATTCCAGCGGCTTGTTTTCGTATATGTCTTCCCAATGCTTCTTTCGATTAAAATTTTCCATCTGTCTATTGTCCTGGTAAAATTTGATGATTGATATCTAATGCCCTAAGGTTTAAGGCAAAATTTTTAGCTCCTTAAAGACTTTCCGCGTATCTCTTTGCGGCAGCGCGAGAAATCAGGACGATTGAACTTGCGGTCCTGAATAAGCCGCGTTGCATAGAAATAAATCTTTTCTTTTTGCTCAACATAACCTATCCACCATTCGGTGTTGATCTGATTGGCCATAGTCCAGCCCGTTTTAGACCAAACTGTACCCAGCAGTCCTGTCTATTCGAAAATATCCATATTTTCATCATAAATAGGGCTTTTCATATCCAGAAATTTCAACACACTGTGAAATACGTGATTTTGGGTCAACGTTTTATTTGGTTTCAACTGTTTTGAATGATCAGACACCCAAACAATAAAGGGAATCTCGTATTGCTCTTTTGGTGCAATGCTCATCGGCAATCCGTGCATATACAGGTTATTTTCACCCAGCGATTCGCCATGGTCCGAGACGAACAACATGGCACTCTTATATTCCTTCAATTGTTTTAGATCCTCAATCAGATTATGTAAAATATAATCTGTATAAACCACGGTGTTATCATAAGCATTGATCAACTCTTCTTTAGAACAGTTCCCGAGTTCAACACTATTGCATACAGGTTTAAACAGTTCGAATTGAGCGGGATATTTTTTGCTATATGTTGGCCCATGGCTTGTACTTGTGTGGAGCACAACAAAAATTTTATCTTTTTTACTGGAGGATATTCGCTCCTTTAGACCTGTTAAAAGTACCTCATCGTAAGCACATCCTTCACCCTTACAATTTGTGGCAAGTTGATCATTTGTTTCATATTCTTTAATATGTACAGGTGGCTCCCCCCAATTACTTGTTCGCCAGATCACATCGACATCATTTCTATAGAGATAGTTCGGCAGGATTTCGTACAAATCATCTGTATTTTTATGTTCCAATATACATTTTACCCCTGCCGTCGTATAGGTAGAGCAAGAAGTTGCGTCAAAATGATAAAGGTTGGGTGTTTTGGAAAGTAGCGGATTTGTATTCTTTTGATAGCCATATAAGGAAAAGTTATCCCTTCGAGCAGATTCACCAATAACAAGGACAACCACTGTCTTTTTGTGGTCAGTTATCGTCGCATCTGGCAATAAAATCTCTTTTTTATTTTTTTGATGTTCGTGAATGTAAAAACGCGAAATATTGACGGTATAAGACCACGGCATGGCAAGTGCGCCCAAAGTCTTCGAATTCTTGTCGATCCATAACCAATTAGTCGCATTGGCGAATATTAAAATAACGATAAATAATAGCGAAAGTGACGAAGTGATAAAGAACTTCTTTGGTTTATCCTTTATTATTTTTGCTTTAATAATGAAGATACTGGGAATAATACCGAGAAAAACGAGATAAACGATCAATTTCAGGGAAAAGAAACCGCTGGACTCGGAATAACGGGTATTCAAGATATTGCCGATCATGGTTTCATCCAAAATAACGCTATAGGTATTTACAAAATAAACGGCTACTGAATTGATCAGAAAGAACAACACAAGTATCGATTTCCCGAAGCGACGCGAGGCTGAAAAAAATAGATAAAGTACAAAAGCATTCATCACCAGCATCAAAATCATTAGACTGCCGATCAGAACAATGCCCCCAAAACTCTTATAATCAACATTTTTAAAAACAAAAGTATAAAATGGAAAATGGAAGAATATAAAATTCAACACACTCATGAAAAGGACAAAATGAACTAGTTTTAAGCTATTTTTTAGCATAAACGGTAATGATTTTATAAAGTGTACTAATTAAGCAGATAAATGTAAAATAAAATATTAGCAAATTATCATTAATTATTCTATTGACCAATACTATACTGAAAACGAGGAATAATAAAATGAAAATTGGATAATACCGTTGGTCGTTGACCCAATTCCATAATTTAAATTCCCTGCTAAAAAAAATTCCGAGCAGCCCCGAAACATATCCTATAATACAGCCACTAACTACATCTAATGGATAATGTGCCCCCAACGCGACGCGAGATAAAGCAAGCATTAACCCAATACATGTTAAACCAAAAAACCACATTATTTTATAACTCAATCGTTGCGGCATAAAAGCATACATGATAACGGTCAGCGTTGTAAATATCGTAATGGAATGGCCCGAAGGCAAGCTATTGTTACCAAGAAGCATCTTACCAGTAATTAAAAAACTCGTTTGATTAAACACCGCTGCAGGTCGTGGTACAGCAAATGCCACTTTTAAAACAATGGAAAAAAAAGCTGAAATTAGCGATGCTGATATCAATGCTTCCCATAATTTAGGCGCATATAATACAAAAACACTCAATAGTGACAGGCTAATTAAACAATCTCCAAACTGTGTAAAATTAGACTCAAGATTTGGATATTGTCCGAGGTAAGCATTTATTGTGAAAAAGCTATTCTTCTGAATGACCGTATAGCCATATACATTCAATGCATGATTAAAATAGAGAAATAGCATGAGCAGAACTAATAGAAGTATAGGTAGAAAGAACAAAGGTTTTCTAAGCCTAGCATAATTATGGGTTATCGTCGAATTCATATTCATCGTCTACTCGTCTTTTAATCGAGTAAAGAACGGTTCGAATTCTGTAGAAATTTAGAATTTTAAGCTTGAACATATTTTGTTTAATCTATTGGATCCCTTTGCCGTTAGGTCAGGAACGTCCTATATATTGATAAATGCCAAATCGGTCCATACGCATGGCATATTTTGACGGGTGCGTTTTTTCAATTTGCCGGTATCCGTCGCTTGATATTGTTATTACGGATGTTGCCATGGACTGCGATACCCTCTCTGCAATAATTGAGTTGCTTCAGGGTCATTAATACATATTTTTTGCGTAGGATCATAAACCAGGGGCCGATTCAACTGCATCGACAAATTGGCTAATATGCAACTCGCGGTGGAGATATAGCCTTCTTCAATATCGGCTACAGGTAGGTGATTATTTTCAATTGCTGATAAAAGATCAAGCATATGTCGTCGCGTTGCCGGAGCTGTATGCAGTTCTATTCGATGCTCTTCCAGATCTTTAGGAAACGTCTCTTTTTCTAAGATAACATCCTTTCGGATAGTCTCACCTTCTCCGATGGGAATGAACTCATATTTCATCACACTTCCCTTTAAAGTACCTTTGTCACCGTATATAACAAATGCCCAAGGATATTCAGGGTCTGTTGCTGCTCCCCATGTCCTATGCTGCCAGACACAGTTAAGATCTTCGTATTCAAATAGAGCGGTCTGCGTATCTGCAATCGTCGATTTGCCTTCTTTTTGGACATAAATACCGCCTTTGGCACTCACGCTTTTGGGCCATTTAAGTTGCAAAAGCCAACGTACCGTATCAAACATATGCATCCCCATATCGCCGGTTATCCCATTTCCATAAGCCATAAAGGTTCGCCACCAGCTGCCATGCGGTAAACCATCGTAAGCTCGTAAAGGTGCCGGTCCTGTCCATAACTCATAATCTAAGAACTCTGGAACTTGTTGTGTAGGCGGGTTACCATTTTTCCGCATATGATAGTAGCAGCACATCTCCACATGCGAAACCTTACCAAGCAGGCCGCTATCGACCACCCGCTTCTTAGCGTCGATGAGATGCGCCGTACTCCGCCGTTGGGTCCCTACCTGCACTTTCCGGTTATATTTTCTAGCCGCGCGCCATATGGCATCGCCCTCAAGTACATCCACACTGATGGGTTTCTGCAAATAAAGGTGAGCCCCCGAACGCATCGCGTCTATAGCCTGTCTTGCATGCCAGTGATCCGGTGTGCCAATAAGGATAAGATCGAATTTATGGTTAGCGAGCATCTCCCTATAATCTCTATAAAGCTTTGGAACCTTTTTTGAAACCTGGCGCTCAGCAGTTAATCGCCCCGCCTCCTGCAAATGGTTGTCGTCAACATCACATATGGCGATAACATCAACATCCCGAACCTGCATTAAACGGAACAAATCACTCTTCCCATACCAACCCGCACCGATCAATCCGACCCGAAAATTTTTAATCGCATCTTTAAACGACAGACCTTTAACTTGCAACGCGGATAAAGTTAAGACTGCTCCCGCTCCTTGAATAAATTTTCTCCGATTTAGATTGAACATAGACACAATTTGCTGGTTTATTACCTAATATAAGAAAAATAAGCAATAAACAATAAAATATTGCATCAACAAGCGCAGCTATAGAGCGGATAATCTGGGAAATTACGGAAAGAAAGGCTCGGAAGATATAGATATTTAACGACTATTAGCAGTCGGGGAATGGATTAAATCCGTTTGATGGACTGAGTCCCGGCTTTGATTAAAGGTTCCGGGACTGTGCCAATTTTCTTATAGACTAAAACTATTCAAAAAACTCTCTAATTCTTCAATTGCTACATTATTTGCTGAAGAGACAGTTGCAAATCGATTTGATTCGAGATATTGAATGCTAGTCAAACCATCGTTTTCAAACATGCTCCAGTCAAAAGACGCCAGCCAACCTTTATAAGGCTTAACCTGCATTTTGGTTCCTAGGTCTTCAATTGATTTTAGGTCGATATAGTTCATCAAATTTAACTTTACCTGATCCGAACCTGGACCGGCTCCGTCGGTAACCATCAAATAAATATTTTGCTCTCCCTTCACATAGTTTGCCGTTGCGTAAGATCCTGTCTCCGCATCCTCGAAAGCCGTCACCTCTGTGAGCTTAAATCCGTTGATTTCCGGTTTGAACTTTGCCTTAAAATCAGCCGAACTGATAGGCTTCACCTTTCTCAGCGCTGTTGCTAATTGTTCAACCTTCAATGAGTCTGAATTTACCTGCACATATTCAATGTGTTGAACAGCTAATTGCTCTCCGGCAAATACAGCCTTTGAATTGGCCATGCTCGCTAGGGCCGCACATACCATACTAATTCCTAAATAAGGATACTTCATATTATTATTTCTCTAATCTTTCTCCCCTATAAACAAAAAGCACACCACTCTTTCAGATAACCTTCACTATTTCTTCAAAAATAGTGTAAATTCACGTTTACCAAACAGTTAGGAAATGAAAGGAGAAACCATATACCTAAAAGTAATATTATTTTACGTGGCTTCGCTGGTGTTGTTTGCTTTCGCTGCCGCTGTGACCAAACAGACAGCGTTGCCTGATTTACTTTCACTCTGCCTCGCGACATTCCTCAGCTTGGCTTTAGTTTACCTGTTTAAAGCTTGGGATAAAATTAGTTTTTCTCAAATTGGGTTAGGGTTTAACAAAAAGAGTGTGCTCAATTTTAGCGCTGGCTTATGCTTAGGTTTTGTTATGGTCGGCCTTATGGTTATAATACTAACAAATTTTGCCGAAGTATCTTTTAAAAAACAGGTATTTATCGACCCAAAAATACTGACAATACATATTCTTCTATACTTTTTCGTCGCCTGTCGGGAAGAGTTGGTCTTTAGAACCTATTTCTTATGGCGATTGAAAGATAAACTCGGCACTGTTGTGGCCTTCTCAATTATGGTACTTGTTTTTATTTTAGAACATTTATTTACCGGTTTTACACTAAAGGCGGCAGTACTGGGTTCAGGACTTGGAGCCGTACTCTTTGGTCTTGCAGTACTAAGAACCCGCAATATTGCACTATCTATCGGACTACACTTCGGCTGGAACCTGACCCATTGGGCGTTTGGATTTAAAAACAATACAGGTTTATGGGTAGAGAGTGTTGCAAAGGGTAGCGAACATCAGTCTGAAAACATCGCGTTTATTGCCTATACGATTGTAATGCTTTTGGGTATTCTCATCATCTATAGACTATCAAAAAAAACATCGTTTCAAAGGAACAATAGGAACCAGATCCATTAATTCCACAATCGATGCACAAGACATCGGCAAAAGCTTTTTCAAACATATCATTTCCTTATTCATATCGACGCCTTGTAGACACGAAGCTACAACAACCAGACTTACTGCAAGTTCTAAAAATAAAGGCACGGCTTTTGTAAACTACTAAGTAAAAAAAAGTATTATGAGAAGAACGCCTTACACCACATCTGTTATTATATTACTCGTCTTATGTGTGATTATACTAATGACCACATGTTCAAAAATTGCCTAATTTATATCCAGTTTGGGCAAAATTGCAAAACCAGTGATAACGACGAGTTCATCGCTGAAAACAGCATCTAAAAAATAGATTCTTAGGCCCTCCTCATGGCTTTCATCAAGTAGCTAAATTTCGCTTTATTGATCAGGAAAGAACGCGATCCAGACAGATTGTACAAAATTTCGTTATTCCCGGACGTATAATTACAAAAAAGCCCTAGAGCGGGGAACTCTAGGGTCTTAGCCATATATTAACCTATTTTATGAAAAGTATTTGTATCAATAACGTCTTAGTTTCCTATTTATTTTGTAAAACATAGAAATTTCTTAAATTTTCTTTTTTCGTACAAAGATTCAATTCCTATCACTTGCCTTGTACCTATTCCTATAGGTGTCTTTTACCAGTTCATATCAATTACCTTATAGCGGTTGTGCTAAACCAATCAATAATCCCTCTACTCCCCTTAGATAACAGAGACGATACGCATTTTCATATTGTACAACCTCCCCGACCAGCACAGCTCCATGATTGTCAGTTAGCCGCCGCAGTACATCATCTATATCTTCAACGGTAAACATTGCCCGCAAATAACCCAAGGCATTGACCGGAGCGTTTCTATGATCTGCAATTATCGCTGGATCAAGAAATCTTGAAAGCTCCAATCGGCTATGCCCATCTGGTGTCACCATCATGGCGATCTCCACATGCTGAGCACCGAGACCTGTTATTCGACCTGCCCATTCCCCTTTAATCTGTGCCCTTCCCTCCAAATGTAAACCAAGTTCTGAAAAAAACGAAATCGCGTTGTCCAACGACTCCACCACGATACCCATATTATCCATTCGAAGTAACTTACTCTTTTCCATAATACATCATTTATAAGGACTTATAATTCCTATTAAAGATACAAAGGAAAATTTTAAGGCGACCACTTTACCCAGTCTTTAGAATTTATAGGACAGGCCAGCTTTTACCATAAAAGGTGTTCCAGGGGTGAAATGCAATTCAGAAACGGGCTGTTGTTCATTTCTTAATCGAGTCTCGGTCTCAAACTGTGCTTCATTCCATTTGGTGTCAAATACGTTTTGGACCTGCAACAAAAAATTCCATTTTCCCACGCCATAGTTCAGCAGGAGATCGTTGACCAAATAACCTTTAGCACGTACCGAATTATCTTCTATCGCTGGTTTTGTATTCATATAACGATAGCGCAAGTTGGCCGAAATGCCGAGCGGTAGCTTCACAGATACTCCCCCTGTACTTGTTAAAGAAGGTACCAGCGGGATATAGTTTCCGCCTTTTGGTTGGTCAATTGCCCGCGCGTAAGCATAGTTGATGTCGCCATCAAAATATAACCATGGAGTAGCTTGATAGCGTAGACTCAAATCAGCCCCCAGACGTTTCGTTTTGCCTGAAGGCTCTACAACAGCTTCATCCCCGACGTACACAAATTCTTGCTGCAGGTATAACCCCCATAAAGCAGGCTGGATAAAGAGGTTATCAGTTGGCTTCCAGATCAAGCCAAGATCTGCACCAAAGGAAATGGGCATAATATCTTTTCCCTGTTGTTCCATCACCACCCTGATATCGTTGGAATGAAATCCCATACCCGTTTTCAAATAGATTTGGGCGCTATGATTGAACGTATATCCAAAGTTCAGCTTTGGGCTGATTCTTGTTGCAGAAGCCTCTTGCCCTGCAGGATCACTTTTCAGCTTATCATGCAAGTTGAAAATCAAGTGATCGACACGTAATGCAGGATTAATCGTCCATTTTCCAATACGCCAATCCAGATTGCTATAGGCATGAAGATTCATTTCTACACCCGAAATATGCGAAAGCCGATCCAATAATTCGTCGCGCTGATAGACATGGTTCAGTTGAAGATCTTTGATATCATCCACTCGGAGCCCAAACCCCGATGTCCAAGAAAGCTGACTATGATCAAAATGAAATTGGCGATTGTATTTGTTTTCGATACCGTACAAGTATCGATTATCAACCTGCTCTATTTCATCGCCATGAATGGGGTCTTTCAGAAAGAAAGTAAAATCCGAAAACAACTGAAAGTTATAGCGCGAGAAGTAAACATTGCTTTCCCAGCTTTCCTGATCACTGATCAGCGCACGGTATTGCATCGCCAAATTCATGCGGGATGTATTCCCGCCTTCTGTAGAATCAATCGAACCCCAACGGCTAATCAGTCCCTGACGAACAGCCCGCTCCGGAATCTGACCCGATGCATTCCAACCCGAACTGAATATGGACCCCTGGAGATTGATATAATGTTTCTCATCGATCCACTGATTATATTTCGCAAATAGATTGACACGACTAAAATTTTGCTTGATGTCAAAAGGACCATTCGAATAATTGAACTCTCCTGCGGCATAGGCATATTTATTCTGCTCATGGTTATTCAGCAGATTAAGCATGGCCACGGTACGCCAGGAATCAAAAGAACCGCCTTCAACCTTAAAAAGATTATGATCCAAATGATCCAAGGTGGTAAAATTAACATAACCCGATGTGTTCAAATCGCCTTTGTCTGCATAATAAGCACCCTTGCCAAAATCAATGTCTTTTACCGTTTCAGGAATAATAAAATGGAGATCTGCGTATCCTTGACCGTGCGCATGAGAGACCATATTAACGGGAATGCCATCTGCAGTAATGGCAATATCTGTACCGTGATCATTATCAAATCCACGCAAAAATATTTGCTCAGCCTTTCCACCACCGGCATGCTGTGCTATAAAGAGCCCAGGAACTTTTCGTAACAGATCTTGCGCCGAATTAACGGGAATCTTACTTAAATCAACTTTGCTCAATGTTTTACTGCTATTGAATGCATCCACCTGAATTTGACTCAACTGCACTTCATTTTTTTGCATCTCGATTTCAATCGGAGACTTCGTTTCTTTTAGGATGTATACCTGATCGAGATAGCCAATCCGGCTCAACAATAAAGTATCCGGAAATGTTCCCGGCTGTACGGAAAAAGTACCATTCGATGCTGTATGACTATGTTTTATTCCACGTTGGTAACGTATATTGACTTCTTCTAATCTCTGTTTACTATCCTTATCTTTCACAGTTCCCTGAATTACATGTTGCTGGGCATAACTGTGTGTAGTAGCCATTAGGCTTATAAAAAAGGTGATTTGATGTTTGTTCATATCCTATTTAAAAAATTACCATCCCAGAAATAACATACCCGCACCGCAAATTGACAGGACAGCACCACTAATAGCGTGTACATAGCGATCAAGTTTTTCGGTGTTGAGCAAATTATAACCATAAATTCCCAACAAGACCATCCCGACCATGGTTGCCACTGTTGTGATGGTAAAAGTGCTGATCAGTGTAATCACCTCTGGCATTGAGCGGTGAGCACCTGAAAAAAATAAAAGTGGAATCAATGGTTCCGATGGTCCCATGACGAAAATTGCAAATAATACCAAAGGCGTTACCTTCGTTTTTTGATGATGGTGATGATGCCCTGATGTGCTTTTCCCATGCGTGTGTTCATGCACATACACCTCATCACCCATCACATCAAAATGCTTATGAGAATGCTTCTTTGACATTTTCCAGATCCCGTAAATCAAATATCCAAGTCCAAAAATAAATAGTGCCCAACTCGAAACATTGCCGCGCACGTCTTGTAACCAGCTAATCTTATTGAGCTGCCATCCAAGATAAACGCCAATAATCCCCAGTATGACCGAACTGAAAACATGCCCAAGCCCACATATTATGGTCCATAATATGGTTTTCCCCAACGACCATTTTTTCGATTTGGACAATACAATAAATGGCAGATAATGGTCTGGCCCCGATGCAGTATGAAAAAAACTGATCGTAATAGCTGTAATAGCTAATGCGTAAAGTGTTGTGTTCATATAAATGATTTAATAGCAAAGCAGCTGATTAAGCCGCTTTCTTCAAGCAATGATTTATTAAATCGGTTTTATAGCCGTCTGTCGACCCAACCGATGATATTCACGAAAAGGAAAAGGGATTTAACCGAAAATTTTAAAGGAATGGTATAGGATACACCTGTCTGGCAGCCTGTTCGATAGATATTTATTTTGGAGTTCATAAAAACTATGCCATGACTTCTTATCCGCAAATAGCAAGAAAATTGGTAGAATCAGTCCCAAGGTACAGAGCCGAACGGCATATGCTAAATGTTGATCATAACGCCATTCGAACGAGCATTCTTCGATCGATCCGACATAAAAATCGAAATGGGATTGTGAAGAAGTTATTGCCGTTTTTGACGTGTTTTTATAGGCAGTATGTGAAAAGACATCCTTGTTTATTTTACCTGTAAAAAACATACAGAAAAAAACAATGGGCAAAACCATTAAAAGTTGTCTTAAATACCTATACATAGCATGTAACATCCCTATGGGATTGATAGATCAAATGTATTATAAGTTTGATCGTGTAGAGTAGCACAAATCTTGAATTTTATAGCCTTTTTCTAACCTACTAAAAAATGTATATCTAAAAAAAACAGCGCGAAAACTTTACTTATACCAATAAAAACGCAATAAAACGGTAGAAAAACAAAATATCCCAGCATAAACCAACAGAGTTAAATTAGCACAAATCACGATTTACAACCGATCAAGTCGTTCCTATATTTTCGGCTATCGACCGGCTTGCCATACCGCTTATAATTGCAGTCTATCACATTATTTTCCCTCTTGCATCTCCAACACCACTTGCTTCGGAATAAACATAGGATCATCAGAAAATTAAGCCACAAAATAATCTTAATTTTCTAATGATCATGCTAAAGCTGACGCAGGATTTAAAGTATAATTTTAAAGGTTTTGTCTGTGGCCAACAGCACAATACTAAGGACACACATCAGCAAGGAGTTGTAGAAATGATGATACTCTTGATGCGCCATATGTGCCGTAAACGCCGCAACCGCAAATGGAAACAACAGCAGTACTGCAGCATTCTTAAATTGTGGGTTATACAAACCTATTAAGAGCAATACTACCCCCATTAGTTCCCCTATTCCGATAATGATCGTCCAAGTCTTATTAAAACCCAAGGACTGCATGCTTTGCATCATGGCGCTCTTTTGAAAAACTTTGAATAATGATGCATATCCAAATACATAAAGGTAGTACGCATAGCTCAACCAATGAGCGACTGATTTAATCGTTTCCATGTTATACTTTTTGTTTTCCTACAAATTTCTTTATTAATTTGCAGGAATAACAGTACATACTAGATTGTATGATACCAACAAAAAAGTTTGTATGAACCCACGAAAAGAGAATTCAACCAATCACATTAATGAGCTATACTGGAAAGACCGTTGTGGTATTGCATTTACCTTAGCCGCCATAGGCGGTAGATGGAAAATCAATATCCTTTCCTATTTGCTAAATGAAGGTAAACTCCGCTATAGTGAGTTGCGGAAAAGACTCGTGGGAATATCTGAACGTATGCTGATTGCTAAACTAAAGGAGCTGGAGCATGACAAGCTGATTAATAGACTTGTATATCAGCAAGTTCCACCAAAGGTTGAATACGAATTAACAGCGCTCGGACGGTCGCTCGAGGAAATATTAACCCTCATGGATAAATGGGGAGAAGATAATCTCCCCGAATCAATGCTTTGATAGTGCATAGAGTGCAAATGT
The DNA here is from genome assembly GCF_039511225.1 of Sphingobacterium multivorum. Taxonomy (NCBI): domain Bacteria; kingdom Pseudomonadati; phylum Bacteroidota; class Sphingobacteriia; order Sphingobacteriales; family Sphingobacteriaceae; genus Sphingobacterium; species Sphingobacterium multivorum. The sequence continues at coordinate 2,732,389 of NZ_CP154261.1, read as the reverse complement.
ACCTAACCAATGCGACCCCATGTAGTCGTCCTTGGTTGTGATATTGGGCAAAGAATACTTTAAATGTTTATTTGCCAACCTATGCAAGTAACTTAACTCAGGCAGCGCTTTGGCGATACCGTTTAAACAGTTTGCGCGACTAAAGTTAAGTCCATCCAGATGGACCAAATGTCCGTCTGTTCGATCTTTCACGATACCCGGTTCTAAATTGAACTCGGGATTAAACAGATCTGGCATAAAATCCTTTAACCATTTACGGTAATCCTCCTGTTGCAACACCAAACTCATACAGAGGGCTTCTTCAAGACAAGGAGAAAGAAAGTCGCTTCCACTTGGCTCAAAAGAAATGTTGCAGCTCTTATCCTGACTGTATAAACGAGAAGCATTCGTCATTAATGATTTTTCAAACGTCACATTTCCCGTGCTTCTTGCATAGTCCAGGGACAGCGAAAGGCCGAAGGCCGAATTATCATGATAGCCTGTCCTGATCGGATAGACCAATTTGGGCAAATATTCCTGATACGATTTCACCACATGTTTCACCAACGGTTCAAGATTCGATGCCCAGCGTTTTGCATCGGCATCTTCCCAAGTTAATAATTCCTTCTGCAGTTGCAACAACCAGGCCCAGCCATACGTACGCTCAAAGTTCTTATTGTTCTTATCTTGAAAGAAATCTAATTCAACAGCCACATTTTCGGCTGTGATATTTCGGTTCAATTGGCGCCGAATTTCACCCGAACTGTCCAGATTCGGAAATTCCTTCAAAATATGCACAATTGACCAATACCCATGTACAGAAGAATGCCAGTCAAAACAACCGTAAAAAATTGGATGCAATGTACGCGGTGCTTTTAGATCACCATCACTACCGAGTACCTGTCCCAACTTATTGGGATATTCCACTTCGATGCAATGCAGTGGCAAACTGAGCAGATGCTTGGCCTGAACGCTATCCAAGGTTAAAGGCTGGTCATTTGAACTCGTATTTACTCTGATCGCTGAATTATTTTGACATGCAACAAAAGCAACGGACATGCAAAGAAGCCCTATTATTTTCTTCATAAAACCTTATTTTATAAACGACTATATAACATTTAATTAAGTAATTGTTCTACCAGTTCAGGAACAGCTATGGTCGCCGATTCTTCAAAACACTGTATATTACGTAAAGCGTTGTCATGAGGAATCTTTTTGTCAATTAAAAACGATTTACAGTGACTAGGCGCAAATTCTTTAAGTCCCGCAGCGGGATAAACCTGTAGGGAGGTTCCCACAATAATCAAAATATCGGCCTTCGAAACCAGGCTTATCGCTTCCTCAATGGCCGGCACAGCCTCTCCAAACCAGACTATATTTGGCCTCAGCTGACTACCCTTCTCACAAAGATCGCCCATCTTGATCTCATCACCAACAATGGGATATACCAAACGGTCATCGACAGATGACTTCGACTGGTCCAAGCGTCCGTGCAAATGAACGATATGGGAGGATCCTGCCTGTTCATGCAGTAGATCAACATTCTGCGTCACAATACTCACCCGGTATGCTGATTCCAATTTTACCAGCGCATGATGAGCCGCATTTGCCTGTGCGACCAAAGCGGCTTTCCGTCTCAGATTATAAAACTCCTGCACCAAGGCTGGATTTTTATGCCAACCTTCAATGGAAGCAACTTCCATGACGTCATGTCCTTCCCACAATCCATTGGCATCCCTAAAGGTAGGTATACCGCTTTCAGCCGAAATACCGGCCCCCGTCAATACAACGATATTTTTCTTTTCCATCTTAAATCTATTTGTTGCACCATTGTATAGTTAAGATTGACTTTTGATATGACCTTCATCATGTCTGTAGACCTGATCTAGATCATTCATTTATCAACAAAGATGCATAATTATCCGGCAGCTCGAGTCGGATCGAGTCTTTACTCAAGGCAGCCTTACGGTTCATATCATCAAAAGAACGTTGGTAATACACAAAAGCGCTATTTGGTATATGCAGTTCACTGGCTTTCTGCACGTTGAACACATAGCGATTATTTTTTAATTTGACATGCTGATAAATCCGATAAGTAACAACTTGAATCTGTACCTTATCAAATTTCGGAATGACCTTTAAATCTGCCGGTTCATGAAAGTATTTATCATTGAAATACATAAATTCATTTGACTCTGCTAATGTTGCTAGAGCTAACCTTCCATTGACCACTTCATTCACTAACGAATCTGCCCGCAATCGCTCGGATTTACTTCCGTCACCGGAACAACAAACACAAAGAAGAGCAAAAATTGGGATCAAAACAGCTTTGATTGGATTCATAGGCCTAAGTTATAATAAAAAATGCTTTTGCGCCACAATTCAGGAGAAAATGCACCGAATACCGAAAGAAAATGGATCAGAATTAATAAATCAGCATAGTTTATATCTCGCAAAAAAGCCCAGGATATTTTGTTATCCCAGGCTTTTTTTCAACGCTAATTGCTATCCGACCTCTTAAAGGTTATTTTCGATAGCGCCCACTTTCTCGCGATATAGTTGTATTGGCGCATCCAACAAAACAGCAATAACTGTCATATTTTTATCCAAGCGCTCTGCTGGTGCCTGAATGTAGATAATACCCGGGATGCTACTCCAATAGAGCTTATTGAAAACCTCATGATTTATCATGGACCCCTCACCGACCACGCGGATCCTGGCGACTCCATTTTTAACACCTTTTAGTGCAATAGGACCCGTAGGTTTTCCCTCGACAAACAGATACAATGTCTGGCGATCTTTAGAGAGCGCGCTTAGTCCTTCATAATGTCCTTCAGGTAAGCCTTTTCCAGTCTCATAAAGTGCTTCGGCATGATCCTTAATCCACTTTAATACCGTTGGATTAGTCGCATTACTACTAGGCAATTTGGTCTCTAAGCCATCCACGGTCAATCCGGAATTATCAAAGATATTTTTTCCGGCATGCAGTGTTGAAGCGATCTGACCTAAAGCACGACCTGTCAACTTATTATCCAGTACAGATTTCAACGTAACTTCAGTATCTTGCGGTGCAGTCCAACGAAGCGCCTCCGCAAAGTTCAGTGCAATCACAGTGACGTCCTGATCAAAGTTTACTTTCGTTAAATCGACTTGAACGGTTCCATTTTCCGACTTAACGTTCACTTTCGCGGATGCGTCGCCGACAACTGAGACTCCTTTAATGGCCGTATGATTAACCAAACCTCTGAGCTGCAATTCGGGTTTCTGTTCATACACGTACAGATAAAGTGTCTTTCCGTCCTTTGATAAAGCAGATTTCCCGCCGTAGTTCACAAATGGAATACCGGCTCTTGTACCGTAGATCGCAGCCGCATGCTTATGTGTCCATCGCCCCAGCTGTTTCAAAATATTTAATTGTTCCTCAGGGATTGTTCCATCTGCCTTTGGACCGATATCCAACAATAGGTTTCCACCCATGGAAATACAATCTACCAACGTTCGAATGATCATATTGGGAGATTTGTACTTTTTATCGAAGGGTTGATAACCCCAAGAATCATTCATGGTATAACAGAGTTCCCAAAATTTAGCATCAGGACGGGTTACTGGAATCCCTTGCTCAGGTGTATCGTAATCTCCATGATGATTCAATCGCGAGTTTATAATAATATTCGGATTATATTTCCGCAAAAGATTCAAGGTCTCTTTAGCTTTCCACTCCTCGGCACTATGCTCCCAATCCCCGTCAAACCAAAGTAATTCCGGCTTATACTGTTCGGATAGCTCAGTCAATTGCCTCTGGTAATATTTTACATAATTATCCCAACGAGAAGGCTCACTTTTCAATTCATAACGCTTTCGATTGCGCGTAAAAACATCGTAATAAGGATGGCTCCAGTCGGGCAAAGAATAATACAGTCCAGTATGCAAGCCTTCTTCTTGTATGGCTTTCACAAATGGTGTGATTACATCCTGTTTGGCAGCTGCGTCTTGTAATGTCGTGATCGCTTTATCAGCCTTCGTATTCCACATCGAGATCCCGTCATGGTGTTTGGTTGTAATCACCGTGTATTTCGCACCAGCTTCTTTGATCAATTTGGCCCATTCCTTCGGTCTATAATCCTTTGCTGTAAAACCATTCAGTTGCTTGATATAATTGTCATGATTGATGTAATTATTGAAGAATGACCAAGATTCTGATATTCCATCGACAGAATAAATCCCCCAGTGAATAAAAATACCCAGTTTGGCATCTTCAAACCAATCCATTTTTTGCGGTGATACATTGTTCTGCGCTGAAACGTTTAAGCACGCGGACGCCAAAAGAACAAAAAGAGAAATCTTTCGAAACTTCATAAGCTATTTTATCGATTACATAACGAGTTTAAGCCGGCAAAATACACATAAATCAGCACAATCCAACTATGTAAGGGATAAATTACGTTGGAGAGCAATTGAAATCTAACATTGTATTTTCTCTCGCTCAAACTAAAAACACGCAGGGAATAGTCGTATTACTTAAACGGATCTCATAGGGACTTTATAGGGACCTCATTCGGATAAAGCCGTGTAAAATCCCTATTAAATCAGTTGTGGGTACCTATTAAATTTGATGCCTCTAGCGGTGTGCCATGTCGTTCAATTTATTGAAGGTGCAACGGTACAAATTCTTCTACCTCGAGCATCAAAATATGCACTAGTCTGGATCATTTTTATCCGTTTGTATGTGCTTACAAAAACTTCATGTATATTTGGCCGGTATGATCGAATTATATACAGATGGGGCTTCAAGTGGAAATCCGGGCCCTGGAGGTTACGGAACCATCTTAAGAACTATTTATACAGGCGATAATGAAGCCTTTAAAGGTAAACTGATCGAAAAAGAGTTTTCGGGCGGTTACCGCAAAACGACTAACAACAGGATGGAATTGATGGCTGTGATCGTCGGCCTCGAGGCACTGAAAAATCTACAGCAACATGTTACCGTGTATTCTGACTCCAAATACGTCATTGACGCCATTGATAAGAAATGGGTATATGGTTGGATACAAAAAGGTTTTGCGGGAAAAAAGAATAAAGATCTTTGGTTGCGGTTAATGAGCGTCTATAAGCTCCATACCGTACGCCTTGTATGGGTAAAAGGCCATGCTGGGCATCCCTTAAATGAGCGCTGTGATCGTTTGGCTGTCGCGGCATCCAAAGATAAGGCAAATTGGAAAATCGACAGTGTTTTTGAAATGGAAGAAGGCAAATAAAAACGGGGCATTGTACAATGCCCCGTTTTTATTATTTCCATGCGATTATTCGCCGCTTTCTTTAGCTGCTAAGTATCTTTCAGCTTCCAAAGCTGCCATACAACCTGTACCTGCAGCAGTGATTGCCTGACGGAAGATGTTATCCTGAACATCACCACAAGCAAAAACACCCGGGATATTTGTTGCAGTACTATCTGGTTTTGTAATTAAATAACCTGTTTCATCCATATCCAATACACCTGTGAAAAGCTCCGTATTAGGCTTATGCCCAATAGCAACGAAGAAACCTGTTACTTCGAGATCTTTTTCAGACTGGTCTTTATTGTTAACAACGCGGATTCCGGTCACTACCTGACCATCTCCTAGGACCTCTTTTGCCTCAGAATTGTAGTGAACTTCGATATTTGGTGTATTCATAACACGATGTACCATTGCTTTAGAAGCACGAAACTCGTCACGGCGAACCAACATATGTACTTTTGAGCATAATTTTGCAAGATATGTTGCTTCTTCTGCCGCTGTATCCCCAGCACCTACAATAGCAACCTCTTGGTTTTTAAAGAAGAACCCATCACATACAGCACATGCTGAAACACCAAAACCATTGTATTTTTGTTCAGATTCCAAGCCTAACCATTTTGCTGTGGCTCCTGTCGCAATAATCACTGTATCTGCGGTAACTTGTACTGTTCCATCGATCTCAACACGGTGTACCTCACCTGTAAAATCCACTTTAGTCACATATCCAAAACGCACTGAAGTTCCGAAGCGTTCAGCTTGCTCGCGCAAATCTTCCATCATCACTGGTCCAGTGATACCTTTTGGATAACCAGGGAAATTGTCCACCTCAGTTGTTTGAGTCAACTGTCCCCCTGGCACAATACCGGTATAAACGACTGGTTTCATATCCGCACGGGCTGCATAAATCGCGGCAGTATAACCTGCTGGTCCCGAACCAATAATCAAACACTGTACATGTTCCACTTCTTGTTTGAATTCCATAATCCTTTTTCTAAGCTATTAATTAACGTTATTTTTTAAATTTATCTTGCAATCCTTTCAGCATATCCAAAGAAATGTTCTGCGGCGCTTCTTCTTTTTGCTGATTGAATTCCTTTTTCGCAAGTTTTTTATCTTCTACAGAATGGGTGGCTGCAGCTGCTTTTGCCTTTTGCTCACTCTTTTCCTTTTTATACCGATTCCAGATATTCTCCAAGACCTTCTTGGTATACAATGGAAAATCACCGTTCTGCATCCAAGCGTAGTAACTGGGCTCTTGCTCAAATACTTCTATAACAGGTCTTCCTTTATGTTTACCAAAATTGATCGTTTCCAATCCCTCGGCATTATAGACGAGACGTCCGGCAAAATCTACAGGCTTACTTAGGTTGGTAAACGTATGTAGCGCCTCAACATCGTTTACGACAGGATAGGACACTGTCCCATGTTTATCTTCGAATGCTGCGCCTTCATATTTTGTCAGCTGTGCTTTCAAGACCTCATATGTGGCACGAACATCCGCTTCCGCTGTATGCGCATTTTCAAGATTTTCATTGCAATAAAACTTGTATGCAGCTTTCAGCGTACGTTGTTCCATCTGATGGAAGATATTTTGAACATCAACAAATGCTCTACCCTCCAATGAAAAATCAACACCTGCCCGTAAAAACTCTTCCATAAGCATTGGGACATCGAATTTATTGGAATTATATCCCGCGAGATCTCCATCGGCAATAAACGCCGCAAGTTCCACTGCGATTGCTCTAAAATTAGGAGCATCCTTCACATCTTCATCATAAATGCCGTGAAAAAAAGAGGATTCCGCAGGAATAGGCACTTCTGGATTGATCTTCTTTGTATAGACTGTTTCTTCACCACTGGGCATCACTTTCAGAAATGATACTTCCACAATACGATCGGTCGCCACATTAACACCTGTAGTTTCCAAATCGAAAAACACCAATGGTCTTTTTAATTTTAATTCCATGCTGGATAATACACTTTTTTATCAAAAACCAAAAATACAAAGTAGTATTCGATTTTTGTAGTCTAAGAAATTTAATTTACAACCGCTTGATGAACTGGTTCTACTTGACTGATTTTCCCAACAACAACCTTCACCATGGCATCGTAGTCCAAGTATTTATTGGCAAGATGCTGCACCTTCTCGGGCGACATATTTCTGATCTGTTCCATATAATAGGAATAATAGTTCAATGTCATCCCATTTAACAAAACACTTTTGAACTTGTCGGCATGCGAAAAGATACTTTCCAACGAACCCAACATAGAACCTTCCATATAGGTCTTCACAAGATTGACCTCATCCTCGGAGGCCAATGTTGTTTTCAACAAATTGATCTCCTTTTCTATTTCAGTCAACGTGGCCTGTGTTACATCTACCCCAACTTCAGTTACAATGGTCATAAAACCAGTATGTTTCAAGGTAGCAACGGCCGAACCAATGCTATAGGTATACCCTTTTTCTTCTCGGATATTGCGCATTAGACGGGAACCGAAAAAACCACCTAATAATGTGTTGACAAATTGTAATGCCGGATAATCGGGATGTTCCCTTCCAATCGTCTGACAGCCCAACCGAATGGCAGACTGCAAGGCATTATCTTTTTCCTCATAAGCCAGGTTATTTGAACCTTGCACCAAAGCAGGAATTTCCGAAGGAGAGACAGCAGCTGCTCCTTGCCACTCGACACCGAAGATTTGCTCCAACTCCTGCAAAAGCTCTTCAGAAACATTACCCGAAACAATTAAAGTACAATTCGCAGGAATAATTTCCCTACGGTACAATTCGATCAGCTGCGCACGCGTAATTGCATCGTAATCTGCTAGTTTTGGTGTACGCCCATAACGATTATTCTCACCAAAGATCAAATTGTAAAATTTGCGTCTCGCCAGATAATCATTTTTCTGAATAGAGACTTGAAACTTTTGTTTGTTATTGCGCAAATAGGTATTCAATTCCTGTTGTGGAATCGATGCTTCCGTTAGAATATCTTTTACAAGCGGCAAGAGTACTTGACTATGTCTATTCAATGTGTAAAGCGACAGAGACGTTACGTCAAAAGAATATTCAGGAACAAGAAATGCTCCGTAGAAATCCACTTTATCTGCAATCTCTGCACTCGACATGGTCTTTGTCCCCTCCTTAAGCAATGCACTTAGGGTACTATTTAACAACGGATTTTCAGCCGATCCGTCAAGATAGGTATTCTCAAAAATCCATTCTATCCGTACCAGCTCCTGCTCGGGCGACTGGAATACATAGACAGGCAATCCGTTTGCAAACTGCTTCTTGATCGGTTCTTTCAAACTTATATTTCCAATTTCACGGAACTCGGGTGCTTTTGTCCTATCCAACATGTACAGCCTCCTCTTGTTTTGATTTATACATTAATATAGAAGCATTCTCCGGTCTAAAAATGAGCTGAGCTTGCTGTTGAACTTCCTCAGCACTCACCGACAAATATTTTGAGACCTCTGTGTTGATGCCGTCTGCATCACCCAGCAACTCATGGAAAGCCAAATTCATGGCTTTATCCAAAATAGATAGTTCTGCAAAAACATTTGTCGATTCGATCTTATTCTTCACTTTTTCCAATTCAGCTGCAGGCACCAACTCGGATTTTATGACCTCCAATTCTGCCCACACCGCGCGTTCAGCTTCCTCTAGCGAGATGCCTTCCGACGGTTTTCCTTCAATAACAAAGAGGTTATTGTCGATACTTCCCATCACATAAGCATTTATTTCACTAAATAACTGCCCCTCTTTTACCAATCGACGATATAAACGTGAAGAAGAGCCCCTCGATAAAATGTCCGACAGAAGATCCATTGCAAAATACCCCTCTTCCAATCGAGCAGGGCCATGAAATGCCATATAAAGCGCATCCAAAGGCACATCTGCCCAAGTCGTTTCCCGTCTAATCTTATCTTGCGCGGGTTCTTTAGGCAATTGGCGATTGTATTTTTCGCCCGCCTCAATATCGCCAAACCATTTTTCAGTCAAAGCTTTTACTTCCTCAAAATGAACATCCCCAGAAACAACCATAATTGCACTCTGCGGATTATAATGTAATTTGAAAAATGCTTTAACATCTTCCATTGTAGCCTCTTCAATATGGCTCAGTTCTTTTCCGATGGTTGCCCAACGATAAGGGTGCACCTGATAGGCCAATGGACGTAATTTTAGCCAAGCGTCACCATAAGGCTGATTCAAATAACGCTGTTTGAATTCTTCACTCACGACATTCCGCTGCACTTCGAGGCTTTGTTCGGAAAAAGCCAAACTTAACATCCGGTCCGACTCCAACCACAATGCCGTTTCTAGATTTGAAGAGGGTAAAGTGATGTAATAATTTGTAATATCGTTGCTGGTGAATGCATTATTCTCGCCACCCACTTTTTGTAATTCGGTATCGAAATTAGGAATATTGATACTTCCACCAAACATCAGGTGTTCAAATAAGTGCGCAAATCCGGTCTGTTCCGGAGATTCATCCCTTGCCCCCACATCGTACAAGATATTGACGCAGGCCATGGCTGTATTATGATCCTCGTGTACCAATACACGTAGGCCGTTTTCCAACGTAAATTTTCGATAAGAAACCATCTATTTTTTCTTCGATGTTTTTAAATCCAGTTAATACCTTTTCGCAATAAAGATAAGGTTTTGGCTTCTTCGGAGCCTTCTTCAGGACGATAATCATATGCCCAATTGGCTTGGGCTGGTAGACTCATCAATATCGACTCAATCCGACCATTCGTTTCAAGTCCAAATTTAGTCCCCGAGTCCCATACGAGGTTAAATTCGACATAGCGTCCGCGACGGATCAATTGCCAATTTTTTTGTTGATCAGTAAAGTTTTTATGTCGATTTTTCTCCACCAAAGCAGTGTATGTTGGTGCAAACGTGCGTCCAAGGTCACAGGAAAAAGCAAAAATATCTTCCATGCTCACCCCTGTTTTTTCAGTATTCAACTTATCGTAAAATACACCTCCTATGCCGCGTGTTTCCTGGCGATGTCTGATATAAAAATAATCATCCGCCCAATTTTTAAATTTTTCATAATAGGATGAATCATGTCTATCACAGACATCTTTCAGCTGCTGATGAAAATAACGGGCATCCTCTTCATCGATATAATGCGGCGTTAAATCAATACCGCCGCCAAACCAACGAATCTGATCGTTCAGTTCAAAATAGCGGATATTCATGTGTATAATAGGTACGAAGGGATTGTTTGGATGGATTACAATGGAAACTCCTGTCGCAAAAAAATCATCTTCTTCCACCGCAAATGACTTTTTGATCGCTTCAGGTAATTTGCCATACACAGACGAAAAGTTAACGCCTCCTTTTTCAAAAATCTGACCATTTTGAATGATCCTGGTGCGACCGCCACCACCGCCTTCACGCTCCCACAATTCTTCTTCAAAGCGTGCCGATCCGTCTAATTTCTCCAGCGCCTGACATATTTCGTCCTGAATTTCTTTATAAGCTAAAGCAATCGCTTCTTTTGTTATCATCTACTCTATTGCTACTTTATTATGTTAATTTTTCGCTCAATGCTTGAATAATTTTAGATGCAGGGAGGTGTTCATACAAAATTTGATGCACGGCATCGCATATAGGCAATTCCACTGCATATTTTTTCGCATACTCTTGAATACATGCCGATGCGTAATACCCTTCAGCCACCATATTCATTTCCAATTGCGCAGATTGTACACTATAGCCCTTTCCGATCATATTACCAAAGGTTCTATTTCGGCTAAATTGGGAATAGGCTGTTACCAAAAGATCCCCTAAATAAGCCGAAGTATTCACATCCCTTGACGTATCACCATCTACTTTACCTACAAACCGGCGCATTTCGCGAATTGCATTGGAGACCAGCACAGCCTGAAAATTATCACCGTAACCTAAGCCGTGACAGATACCTCCAGCTAACGCATAGATGTTTTTCAATACTGCACCAAATTCTATTCCGAGTACATCTTCCGACAGAATCGTCTTGATAACCCTTGACGACAGAAAGGAAGCAACCAATGCTGCACTATCCAGGTTCTTACAGCCGAAAGTTAAATAAGACAATTTGCCTAAGGCAACTTCCTCCGCATGGCAGGGACCACCAACCACACAGATCTGTTCAATATCGACCTCATACCGTTGCTCCAAAAACTCACCGATAATCAAATTATCTTTGGGAATAATCCCCTTGATGGCGGAAACAACAATTTTATTTCTAAAATCTTCCTTCGTCACATTGGCCAGTGCATCCTTCAAATAGGCCGCAGGCGTATTTAAAATGACAATATCTGAATTAGTAATTACGTTTTTAGCATCGGTATCAATCGTCGTAATACTAAGATCAACCGAAACACTGCTCAGGTAAGTCGGGTTATGTTTGAATTTTTGAATATATTCTGCATCCTCTTCCTTTCTTACCCACCAAAAAATATGCTTGTCTTGGTCATTTTCACATAGCATCTTGATCATAGCAGTAGCCCAACTTCCGCTACCAATTATACCAATCTTTTTCCCCTGCATGTCTTTAATTTGTTTTCGACAGCAAATATACTTATTTACTAACGAGATATACGATTCACGCAGTGAGATATGATACTTTCGTTACTTTTTAAGCAAATAAACGCTCCCAGAAGCCTAATTCCAAGCCAACATAATAATCGTTGTTTTCGAATTTTATGGGGTAAACGCGAATAAAATCATGCTGTTCGGGATTACCTCTCCCCGACACCAGATCGAATTCATGGCGATGAAAAGGACAGATTACTTTTCCACGTTCACACCAGCCATTTTTCAATGGTGCCCCAGCATGTGGACATTTAGGCGAGAAAGCATAGAGTTGGTCTTCGTACCAGGTAATACAAATAATTTTTCTACCGAATTTATGTTCGCTGATGCCCTGATTTTTAAGAAAATCGGCATGTTCAATTTTGTGCCAATGAACCATTCGACAAGATAGCTAAAAATTACAGTGAATTTTCTATCTTTGTGCAATTTCAAAAATTTGCACTATATATGGCTTTACAATGCGGTATCGTAGGTTTACCAAACGTCGGTAAATCAACATTATTTAACTGTTTGTCGAACGCGAAAGCGCAAGCGGCTAACTTTCCATTTTGTACAATTGAACCAAATGTTGGGGTAATTACCGTACCGGATGCCCGTCTCAATAAATTAGCTGAATTAGTCAACCCGCAACGAATTGTTCCAAACACCATCGAGATTGTCGACATCGCCGGTCTTGTGAAAGGAGCTTCAAAAGGTGAAGGCTTAGGCAATCAATTCTTAGGAAATATTCGTACAACAAATGCTATTATTCACGTTTTAAGATGTTTTGACGATGGGAACGTGATCCACGTCGATGGTTCGGTAGACCCCATCAGAGATAAAGAAATCATTGACACCGAATTGCAGCTTAAAGATTTGGACACTGTTGTAAAACGTATCCAGAAGGTAGAAAAAATGGCTAAAACAGGCGGCGATAAAGATGCAAAAAGAACGTTTGACATCCTATCAATCGTCAAAGATCATCTTGAAGCTGGAAAATCTGCACGTACAGCAGCGATTGAAGCGGAAGATTTTGAGTTCATCCAGGATTTAGCCTTGTTGACAGCCAAACCAGTACTTTATGTATGTAATGTAGACGAAGGTTCTGTTAATACAGGTAACGCTTACGTAGAACGTGTTAAGGAAGCTGTAAAGGATGAAAAAGCCGAGGTATTGATTATCTCAGCACAGATCGAATCTGAAATTGCCCAACTGGAAAGCTACGATGAGCGCAAAATGTTTTTGGATGACCTTGGCCTTGAAGAATCTGGCGTACACAAGCTGATCCGCGCGGCATATTCGCTTTTAAATTTGGCGACTTATTTTACCGCTGGTGTACAAGAAGTTCGCGCTTGGACGATTGAGAATGGATTTACAGCACCTCAGGCTGCAGGTGTAATTCACACAGATTTCGAAAAAGGATTTATCCGCGCTGAAGTAATTAAGTATGACGATTTCGTCACGTTTGGCTCCGAAAATGCAGTAAAAGAAGCTGGAAAATTATCAGTGGAAGGAAAAACATATATTGTCCAAGATGGCGATATCATGCACTTCCGTTTTAACGTATAACCATCCCGCCTGTTCAAACAGGTAAGCATAAAAAAGAGGCGAACACTTTTGAAGTATTCGCCTCTTTTTTATGCTTTATCATCTCCTTTTTTATTGTCAAAACTATGCCCCACCTAGCGGACGGGCTATTATCAAATTCGCCTTGTAAGCACAGTGAGTCCACCATGAGTCCACGTTGAGTCCACCTTTTTATTGTATAGTCACCGTGCTCTCACCGTGGTCGAACCTCACTCACAGGGCGAAGTAAATACCGCATTGTTGTCAGGCAGACCTGTAGAAGCCTCTACTAAAAACACTTTTACATTAAGCTAGGGATACAAGGCTTGCTATTTAACAAAATAGCGATGCTCAATCACCTCTACTTTTTTGATATCCTTATCTTCCAATACTTTCTTAACATCACAATGGCCGGTTACGCCACGATAGATCAAGGCTCCACCAAGGGTTAGTCCAGACAATCCAGTAAGTGGTGACTTAAACAGTTTTTTAACACCCAAGCCCAATATGAATCCGCCGGCAATCACCGACAGAACACGCTCAGAGGTGCCAATATTTTCTTCGATACAATCGTCTTCGATCTTTGTTTTTATCTTATCAAATGCAAAGTTTAGTAGGTTACTCATAATTATCTCTATTTTATTTATCGTACATGTTATAAACAAATGGTGTCCTAAAAAAGTTTAGGAATAGAATAATAGTTTTTTATGTTGTTTCTCCGACGACATCTCTTATATTCGTATTTAACAAATTAGAATTACATGCAAATCAAAAAATATTCTGGTGAATTGGTACCCTTTAATGGTGAATCGCTACGCCATTCGCTTTCTCGTTCCGGTGCCAATGCTGACCAGGTCAATCAGGTCTACGATAAGGTACTCAACGAAATATATGATGGGATTTCAACAAGAGAACTCTATCAGCTGGCCTTTGATACGTTAAAAACAGTACGAAATTCTTACGCCGCTCGCTACAGCCTTAAGAAAGCCCTGCGTGAACTTGGCCCCGAAGGTTTCTACTTCGAAAAATACATTGCCCACCTTCTGCGATCCATCGGATATGAAAGCACCACCGGACAGACCGTACAGGGACATGCCGTTTCCCATGAATTGGATGTTGTAGCCTATAAGGACGGTAAACTGATCACCGCCGAATGCAAATTTCGAAACGATATTGACGCAAAAATATCCGTAACGACGCCCATGTATTATCTTTCAAGATTCAAAGATATCAGCAATATCAATTATCAGTTTTTTGGAAAACAGCTGCAGTTTCAAGAAGGCTGGCTGATTACCAACGCATACTTCACCTCCGATTCGATTGATTTTGCCAAATACTATCATATCAACTTGCTTTCTTGGGATTATCCAAAAGAAAATAGCATCAAAAAGAGAGTAGACAAAGCTGTTTTCTATCCGGTCACTTGTCTCACAACTCTTTCCGACCTTGAGGAACAGCAACTGCTCAAAAATCAACTTATTTTGGTAAAAGATATCGTGAGTAATCCCGAAAAATTGGATCTCCTAAACTTAACAAAAGAACGGAAAGAAAAGGTCTTAAACGAGGCTCGCGAACTCATCAACTATCAGGTGGAAGAAGAGTATTAATTATAAAAAAAGGTGTTATGTATACCTGTTTGGACAGCTATACATAACACCTTTTTCAGTAGTCGATATTACTTCTAAAGCTTGGTCGGATGATAGATCTTGCCATATTTCGCAAGTTCGCTTAAATCCGTCTTTTCCCAAAATATACCATAAATGGCTGCTCCGGACCCCGACATAGATGCGTAAATTGCTCCTTTTTGGTATAAAGTTTCTTTGATTTCTTTCAACAAGGGGTAACTTTCGAAAATACCATCCTCAAAATCATTTCGAATATGAAATTTCCACTCTTGGATAGGTAAACGAATCGCTTCTTCCAAACTAACTTCGGGTACCTTAGGTTGCACAGCAGCAAAAGCTTCAGCCGTAGAAATATGAATATTAGGCATAATTACCACAAGATGGTAGCCATCCAGATTTAGATCTAAGTCTTTAAAATCTGTCCCAATACCTGTTGCAAAAACAGGATTATTTGCGATAAAAAAAGGACAATCGGCACCTAGCTTTTCGGCGTATCCCGCCAGCTGCTCTTCAGTAAGATTCAATTGAAAGAGCGTATTGAGTCCTTTCAAAACAAAAGACGCGTCCGCAGAACCGCCGCCTAATCCTGCTCCAATCGGAATTTGTTTGATCAAATCAATGGAAACGGGTGGAATTCCATAATCTTTTTTCAACAATTCAAAAGCTCTTATACAAAGGTTATCATGGAGATTCCCTGGGATACGTTCCCCTTGAGTGTTTAGTGTTGTCTCCGCAGCAGTCGTTTCCAATAATTCGATAATATCGTAAATCGGAAGTGGATAGAAAACGCTATTCAGTTCATGATAACCATCCGTACGCTTGGCAATGACTTGCAGCCCAATATTTAGTTTAGCGTTTGCAAAAAGTATCATGTGAATTGCTCTAAATCGTATATTTCAAAATTAATAACTTACCAATGAAAAGATATTATCACTGAACCTAGATAACCGCCCTTTCGCTTTAAGGAAATCCAAAGAGATAATAAAACTGTAGGCGACAATTTCCCCACCAAGTCGTTCAATAAGTTTACTGGCGGCAACGACGGTACCCCCTGTCGCTAAAAGGTCGTCGTGAACCAATATACGGCTTCCTTTTTCAAAAGCATCTTCATGGATTTCAATGGTTGCCTGGCCGTATTCCAGTGCATAGGATTCAGATACGGTTTTAAAAGGCAATTTACCTTGTTTTCGGATTGGAATAAAAGGCAAGCCCAGCCTATTGGCAAGTAAAAATCCAAATAGAAAACCCCGACTCTCAATTCCAGCAATAGCATCTATCTCTATGCCTTGCAATTGATCAATAATCGCATCAACCATTTCGCTACACAATGCCGCATCTTTCAACAAAGGGGTAATATCTTTAAAGACAATACCAGGTTTAGGAAAATCCACAATATCCCGGATTTCCAGTTTCAATTTATCTTGAATCATTCTCAAATATTAAATAAGGCGCAATCTTCGCAATCGCAAGATCTGAAAGTGTTCCTATTTTTGTCAAGTCCTCAATATTGACATAACTTCCATGCTGATCCCTATAATTGACGATTAGTTTCGCATCTTTAGGGCTAAGATACGGATGTTTGGCCAATGAATTTGCATCAAGCTTATTAATATTGATTTTTTTGATTCCATCTAAATTGGCTACAACAATATAGTCTTTAATCTGGTCATAGGTCTCGGCTGTAACTCCATAAACCTCCTTTAATTGTTCTATGCGGTAGAACCCACCAAGAACCTCTTTATATTTCAAAATGCGTTTGGATAGAACCGAACCTATCCCTTTAAGACTGATTAATGCTGTCGTATCACAGGTATTAATATCGATAAGCTCGGCTTTATTTCTTTCAAACTTATCGTAAAGCAAAGGCGCTTTATTTTGTTGTTTTGTTCGCGCTGAATCAGGCATTGTTTTGATTTGAATGTAGGGCTCTAATCTGTTGTAAAGTCGGCCATTGATCGAGTAAATTTTCTTCAGATCGGTTTTTACTCTAAACCTTCCACCTTTTTTTTCATAGTTTTTCACGACCGTAATTTGTTTATCAGAAAGCCCCAACTTATGCCAATCAGCGTGTGGTAAATTGTTTGGATCAAAATAGAATAGTTTGGTCTCTTCCAAAACCGAATGTTCAGATATTGCCCCCGCGCTTTTGTCTTTAGTCGAATAGGTTGCCTCGACCTCCTGTTTGTTTACCGAACCAGAGACCTCAAGAGAGTCATGAAAGGATTGTTCAAATAATTTGGCCTGATTGGGAATTGGATCGCGCGTATTGCTTTTAATCAAAGCATAGATCGTCACAAACAGCACAATGATTACCAAAATAATGAAAAACCCATTTTGTTCTGTTTTATTAAATTTAAAATAAGCCAATAGCCTCTTCATAAGCCGCTAATAGTTGGAATATCTAAATTTAATAAATTATAAGGAAAATAAAAAGGGAATTATTAAAAACAATTCCCTTTTTATTAATTATTATCTACAAAGAGATTTATAATTTCGACTTATCCACTTTTTCAACTTGGCTACCATCCTTTAAAGTTTTTGAAATAGCATCAAATGGCCGTGAGACCACTTCATCTCCTTTTTTCAGCCCTGAGGTAACGATGATATTTTTATCATCCTGAATACCGGTCTTTACCAACACTTGCTTAACAGTTTTATCTTTTAGGACAAATACATACTCATCTACTTTCTTATTTGTATTGGTAGAATCTTTATCATCAGAACGCACAGTTACCGATTGAATCGGAACAACCAGTCCTTTATCATGTTTTGTAAATATCTGAACGGTTGCTGAAAGTCCCGGCTTAAATGGCGATGCCACATTCTCTTTCATCAAGTCCTGATACGATTCTGCACTGATTCGAACTTTTACATTAAAATTTGTAACCTGATCTGTCGATGATGTCGTCGTCGTTGTTGTTGCTATATTTTTAGACGAGCTAGCAATTTCCGTCACAACACCTTTAAACTTCCTATCCTTAAAAGCATCGACTTCGATCTCAGCTTGATTCCCTACCCTTACATTGTTGATATCATTTTCATTTACATCGACATTAACCTCCATCGAGCTCATGTTGGCTATACGCATAATTTCTGTACCCGCCATCTGAGCCGTTCCAACAACACGCTCTCCTTTTTCGATAGACAAGAGCGAGATGATACCATCTGAGGGTGCGTAGATTGTCGTCCGATTCAAATTATCCTGTGCTTCTTTTACTGACGCTTGTGATTGGTCAATGCCATATTTTGTCGAACGTACCGTTTCCCTTTGTGCTTGGATAGAAGCCTGTGCAGCAAAATATTCGGCAGAACTTTTATCCATTTCTGAAGCAGAAATAACACGTTTTTCGAAAAGCTCCTGATTCCGTTTATAGGTAGCTGCAACATTTTTGAAGTTTTCTTCTTGTTGTTTTAATTGCTGTTGTGCAGCTGCGAGATTGGCCCGCTGTGAATTCATTGCCGCAACCGAACGATCATAACCCGACTGCAAAATATCTGGTTTGATGCGACAGAGTACCTGTCCTTTTTTAACAAAATCACCTTCTTTAATGTTAAGCTCAACAACCTCTCCAGATACCTCCGAACTCAACTTAACCTCCACCTCAGGCTGAATCTTCCCACTTGCAGAAACTAATTCATCGACATCAGTCTCCTTTACGACATCCACAGCGACTTTAGTAATCTCTCCCTTTCCAAACCAGCCAGCTTTAAAACCTATGAAGCCAAGGACCACCAAGAGCACTACGATGATCAGTATAATTTTTCCAATGCTACGTTTTTTCTTTGCCATTTCTTTTGTTAGTTCAAATAGATTAATTGTTATCGAATTGAATTGGATTTCCAAGGTAATAATCGATGATCTTCGATCTGAATATTACGTTATATTTTGCTTGAATAAGGTCAAATTCGGCCTTATTTCGTTCTGTTTGAGCTGTAAACAATTCCAGTGAATTCGCCATACCAATATCATAACGCTCCTTTGTTGCCTTAAATGCTGTTTCAGCACTTTCAAATGCTACAGTAGCCGAGCTATAGCGTTGTTTGGCCGCATTCACATCCAATACAGCCTGATTAACGGCCTTGTTTAAGTTATTTTTTGCCAACTGCTCGGATGCTTCCGCCTGTTTCAAACCAATCTTTGCCTTCGCCACATTCACTTTATTCTGATTTCTCGAAAAAATTGGAATGGCCAGTGATAAACCGGTAAAAAAGGACTTATTATCGGAGATTTGTTGGCCAAACGGCACTCTAAAAAGAGTTGTAGGATCTAAGGGATCGGTTTGTCTTGTCGTTGCGGAGGAGTAATTCGTTCCATAGCTCACATTCAGATTAAGCGTGGGATAATAGCCTCCCTTCGCGATATCGATTTGTTTCAATGCCACCTCTTTATCCAATGCAGATTTGTGAATATCGGGCTGTAAGGTGAGCGCTTTTTCGTAAACATCCACGGCATTCTTATCCACTGCATGAACCAATATGGCTTCCAGACTCGGGCGTTCCAAAGAAATAACGGTTTCAGGAGGCATTTCCATCAACTGCTTCAAGGTTAACAAAGACATTTCGTATGAATTTTTTAGATTAACTTTATTCAGCTCATTTGTGGCAACCTGATTTTTTGATTTGGCAAGATCGGCAATTGTTTTATTACCAACTGCAAATTGGATGGAGTCTAAAGAAAATTGTTGCTTTGATAAAGCAATCTGATCTTCACTGGCAACCATCATCTCATGATTGGTAATTGCTTCCAAATAATTCACCAACACATTGAGCACGAGATCATTCTTGATCTTATCTACCTGAGTCGCTGTGGACTCCAGTTGCAATTTATTCGCTTTGATCTGATTGACCTGCTGAAAACCCTGAAATAAGTTGACACTAGATCCCACGGAGCCACTGGTTCCTTTTGTCCAAGTGTTATTAACGATTCGTCCAGAAGTTAAATCGAAACCAAAACCATAACGGAAACTTTGATCCACAGTAGCACTGAGGTTTGGCAACAAATTACTTTTTGCCTGAAACAGGTCCTGCTCAGCAAGATCTTTGTTCAGGGCCGCTTGCTTTATCTGTACGTTCCGTTCCAATGTCATACGAATGGCCTCGGCCACCCCCACAACCTGTTGGGCTTGAACCAAAACATTAGTTCCAAGAAATAACCCAGTAAATACTACTGCAGAATAATAAAATCTTTTCATGTCCATATGTAGAACCATACATTTTTTTTTAGATTTGAACTTCATTTATCGGTTATGTATTTTGTCAAATCTCCATTTTTCCTTAGATGGCTATATCCCAAATCAATATGGAACATGCCACGTCATGAAAAAAAAGTCTATCTTACTTTTGACGATGGTCCAATTCCTGAAATTACACCTTTTATACTCGATATCCTAAAAAAATATCAGGTGAAGGCAACATTTTTTTGTGTTGGTGAAAATATTAAAAAAAATCCACATTTGTTTCAACGAATTTTAGCGGAAGGACATCAGGTGGGCAACCATACTTACAATCACCTTAAAGGCTGGGAGACAAATGATGAGCAGTATTTGGCAAATGTTGCAAAATGCCAGGAACTGACCCAAACCGACCTTTTTCGCCCGCCTTATGCCCGAGCAACAAAATCCCAACTCCGTCAACTCTATAAAAAATACCGTGTGATCATGTGGGATATTATGTCGGGTGATTTTGATCCGAATTTAAGTCCACAGAAATGCCTCGAAAACGTTTTGCCTAACATTAAAAATGGCTCTGTTATTATTTTTCATGATAATATCAAAGCCATTCCCCGTGTCGAATATGTTCTCCCTAAAACAATAGAGTTTCTATTAAAAAATCACTATCAGCTTTCGAGAATAGATTAAGGTTTACTTCTAGCAAACGTCACCTCAGATTCATAATATTTACCTACACTGACACTGAAATACCCCAATGCATTGTTACTTAAATTTGAAATCGGATTAGATGGCGAAGCCGAACCTGGGTTAATCATTTGAAAACTATTCCAATAATTGTAGGCCCCCACATCGATACATTGACGAAGAATACGCACGCGGTCACCAACTTTCAAATCTCTATCGCGGTCGACAATATCATGCTGCACCTCTAAGCCATTGTTATACTTATCGTTAAAGACATCAATAAAACGTAATTTACCTCCATTCACCGACATCTTATACTTATAATAATTACCTTTTTCCGGGGGGTCAACAAATACGAGAGTTGGATAGTAAATGGTATCAGTAAAAATAATGCGCTGCGAAAGTCCTATAGAATCCACATCCACATAGCTGGGAACCTTTGATACCCCTTGAATCTCCCTCCCATCAGCGGTCTTTACCTGTAACTGATAAGTGGCCTTCTCCTGTAAGCGTAATGTCTTATTGGTATACAGCCCGTCAGCCCCCGCTTGAAACGTATAAGTGCGATTATTTTGCATATTCTTAACGATCACCTCTGCATCTGTTATCGGAGAAAACAGCGAGTCTTTAATACTTACAACCTGCTGTATACTAATCTCATGCTGTTGATCCGAAACCATCAAATCTGCGGTGATAACCAATTGACCTGTATTTTCGGGCAGTTCCAAATCTATTTTGTCTTCGCAGCTCCCTAAAGTAAATAATGCAACAGCTATAACTCCTAATATCTTCTTCATTCTTTGCTAAAATTTAAAATTCCACGTAATCGATGGTATCGCCCCAAATAATGCTATCCGATAAATCTCGGTGACATTGGATTGTCCTTCTTTTTCTCTAAAGTCTATCAAATACGCATTTTTTCGGTTATAGGCATTATAGAGACCAAACGACAAGCTCGAGTAGCTATTCTTGGTGCGTTTAATATCATAAGTTGCTGCCAAATCCAGGCGGTGATAAGCAGGCATCCGCTGCCCATTTCTTTTATCGTAATAGAAGATCGTACGATCGTCAACAAAATATTTCCCCGCGGGCATCGTTACAGCATCTCCTGTATAGTAGACAAAATTGGCGCTCAAATTCCACTTCGGATTTAACTGATACTGCGCTACGATGGCTATATTATGGGTTTTGTCCTGCCGTGCACTAAACCACGCACCATCATTGATTTGTTCAAATTGCCGCTCACTTTTGGACAAAGTATAACTCAACCAGCCGCTAAATCGCCCAAGTCTCTTTTTTAGAAACCATTCAATTCCGTATGCCCTACCTTTCCCAAACAGCAATTCCCCTTCCAGTAATTCATTTGCCTGTAGATCGGCACCATTCCTATAATCAATCTGGTTCTTTAAGTCCCGATAATAACCTTCGACTGAAAATTCGTACCTATTAGATGCAAAATTTCGAAAGTAGCCCAGCGAATACTGATTGGATAACTGCGGCTTAATTGTATTATTGCTCAATACATATTGATCGGTAGGAAGACTGCTGGTCGTATTACTCAGTTGATGCAAATACTGAACATTGGTATTAAACGAAGCCTTTACCGTTGTCAAATCATTGATCGCGTAGTTTAAGGAAACGCGAGGCTCCAGATAGACGTACTTTTTACCCAACTTGCCATTTCCTACATAGGTAGAATCCACGGCCTCGCCAGCAGGATCGAAAGTATAAAATGTTCCCGGTCCCAATGCTGCGTAAGCGGATGCTCTCAGTCCAAAGTTTAATTTTAAACGGTCGGTAACAGACCAGTCATCGGTTAGATATGCAGCAACATCAGCACCCTTACGATGTTGAATTTGCAATGAATTCACCTTCGAATCTTCCCCCGCTTCGATACTTGCCGGTCGGATTTCCTGCAGGGCTGCCTGCAATCCAAATTTTAGATTGTGACGGTCCGAAAGATTGTACTGAAAATCTTGTTTAAAATTGTAATTAAAGATATCTGAGCGGATCTTAAAGTTATTATCATCCTCAATCTTAACCTGATAATTGAATTTACTAAAAATTAACGTTGTATTGCTAAACAACCTATTGCTCCAGACATGGTTCCAACGCATGGTTCCAGTCGCATTTCCCCAATTGAAATCAAACAGATCATGATAAGCCATTGCATCCTTACCGAAATATCCAGACAAGTAAAGTGTATTCTTATCATTGATACGATAATTTAACTTTGCATTGAGGTCATAAAAAAAGAGCGCACTCTTCTTAATATTCTCATCACTTGAAAGCTTTAAGAAAAGATCGGCATAGGTACGTCTGCCGGAGATCATAAATGAGCTCTTGCCTTTTTGAATAGGTCCTTCCAATTTAAGACGCGAGGCGATAAGTCCCAAGCCACCTTCTACGTTGAAATGCTGATTGTTTCCATCTAAGGTGGTTATTTCCATAACCGACGAAATTTTACCCCCATATTGAGCCGGAACCCCACCCTTGTAGAAATTCACGTCTTTGATCGCATCGGAATTAAAGGTCGAGAAAAAACCGAACAGATGGGAACTGTTATAGACAGGAGCCTCATCCAGCAAAATCAGGTTTTGGTCGCCACCACCACCACGCACATAAAAATTGCTGCTTCCTTCCCCACCACTGGTTACTCCTGGAAATAGCTGTATGGTCTTGAGAATATCCTTTTCTCCAAATAGTACAGGGACTTTTTCGATTTCTTTGGGGCTAAACTGCGTAAGCCCAGGCGTTAGATCCTTTATTGATTTGCGCCTATTTCCGGTCACCGTCACCTCGGCGAGCTGATTTTCCTCAGGTACCAACTGAATAATATAAGTGGAGTCCTTATCCAAATGGACAGAAAATCCTTTTGTTCGATAGCCTACCGACGATACTTCTATCCCTTTGCTGCCATCACGGACAGACAAGCTAAAAAAACCATATTTATTTGACGCAGTGGATTTTTTCTCCGCATCGTTTCGTATCACGGCACCAATAATATTCTCACCGCTGATACTGTCCCTAACAAACCCCGAAATAGATTTAGACTGTTGACTATACGCTTGCTGCGCGCAGAACAAAATGGAAGAAAGACAAAAAACAACCTTTATAGGTTTAAACATAATCAAGTGAAGTCAAAATTTTGCTGAAAATAATAAAAAAGCCTTACAATTTGTAAGGCTTAATAATAAGTTTATAATTTGTTAGTTAAGGTCTCTGTTTAACAAAAATAGCATTTTATTCATTTATGCCAAATATTTATCCATTTTTCTTTTCACTTTTCTTCGTTTGATCAAAATATCCCTTAAAAAAAGCCATTTGATAAACAATTGACCGAGACCAGTACTCCCAATTGTGCCCACCTTCACTTGTAACAAAGGTATGATTTATATTATGGTACATCAATTTATCATGCAGCGCAACGTTCACCGTGTAGAAAAAATCTTCCTTACCGCAATCGATGATTAAGCGAAGTCTATTATTGATTAATTTGGGAACCATATTCATAACAACACGATCGTCCCATTCTTGCGGTACATCAGCATAATTCCCTATGCGATCTTTAATTTCCCAATTTAGGGGGAAAGGTCTAAAATCTACCCCACCGGCTGTACTTCCTGCAGCGCCATAGCTATCCTGATGTTTTATGGCCAGCGAGAGCGCGCCATGCCCACCCATACTTAAACCCGTAATAGCCCTTCCGCTCCGATCTTTGATCGTTGAATAATGCTGATCTACATAATCGATCAGCTCTTTGGATACAAAAGTTTCATATTGGTAGTTTTTATCGTTCGCGATGTCCCAATACCAGCTTCCAAAACCGCCATCGGGACAAACCACCATATAACCATACTGATCTGCCAATGCGCTTACACTTGAATTTTTAACCCAATTGCTATAATTACCAGAATATCCATGCAATAGGTAAAGGACGGGATAATTGATTTTGCTCGAGTAATTTTGCGGAAGAATTACGACTGTCTTAATTGCTTTACCCATAGACGGGCTCTGAATGGACAGGGTATCCACTTTGGCAGCATAGGAGTTCGTGAGGGTGCATAAAAATAAAGTGAATGCAATTAACAGCTGTCTAATACCGGCCAAACAAAATAGGCCGCTTTTGATAGGATCGGTTTGATGAAAATTATGCATCGAATAACTGAAAATAGGTCTAGTGTTTATCATAAATGTATTGATTTCTTTCAAAGAAATAAAGATAGGATTTTAAACCAAATGGACGCTCGCTAATTGTATAAAATCCAGTCCCATTGCTATCGAAAGCTATTGCTTCCCCCTGCGGCTCTACCTGATAAGGCAGAATAGCTGGCTTTCGTTGCAATACCTGCTTCCAGGACTCACTTCGGTTTCTCTGCCAATAGAAAATATGAGTAATATTCTTTACAAGCAGTTGTGTACCTGTCTGATCTATAGCAGAAGCCGTAGCAAAAGTAAATGGCAGCTCTGCTATCCTATTTAAGGTAAAATATTGCTGTTTAACAGTTGTAAATACAGCGGCACTATAAACAGTCGATCGAAATTCACGTTTAGATATAACATACAACATGTTGTCAATTGGATCAATCATAATCGATTCGGCATCTAACCGTTGCTGGCCAGGAAATTTAAGAAAGATAGCCCGAATGGACTTCTTCGAAATAAGCCCAGGATCATCGGCCTGAGGCTCAGGAAATACATACAGGCATGTCCAGGTTCTTTTCCCGGCGTTGTTTCCGATGTCCGCGAGGACGAGAAAATAGGTATCTCCAATTTTCACCCGATCGATATCCTCACAGTCGACGACAGAGACCCCTTCAAGTGAAAATTTTTTCAGTAGTTTGGCCTGACGATCAATTAAATAAATAGTTGCACCGTCACCACTATCATTGTGTACCCAAAAATTACCCTCCTGATATGCCGGTGTAATACCCGACACTTCCTTCAATTGTGGATCAGTCAGTTCCCCAAGAGCAATTTGCGTTTTAAAATAATCCTTCCTATTTTGGCTGTACACCTGCAAACTTAACAGAGAAAATGTAAACAGCAGGCACAGATTCAATCGTGCAATATTCATGTTTAAAGATACGTTTTTATTGATATTTACATTCCAATTATGAAGAAGCTTTCCACATACAGTTCATTACTCCTTCTTTTAACACTCTTATTTCCTTGTCACAGCCTACTCGCGCAGAATTCTTCATTTCGTGTAAAAGTAAAATCAGGTCTTCGACAAACACCCCCCTATCTTGTCAAGTACTACAACAGCAAAGATTGGGAGAAATTCAATACCGAGATACGCCAATTTGATTATGATCCCAAATTTGAATATGACATCAAGATCCTCAAACGTCAAAACGGTTCGCGTCCAACATACAGCTTAGCCAAAACGATCACAAAATCATTATCGGAAGAGACGGCCGTGGACACATGGGAAGTTGGAGAAAACTATGTAAATGCTCAGAACCTTGGTAAATTGAAGTGTCTGCAGATAAAATCTGATAAAAAAAATAAATGGGAATACCTCGCTGCAACCATTCAGGGTTTCGATTACCAAGAGGGCTACCGTTACCGCATTCGGGTAAAACAAACGAAACAAAAAAATACAGACACCATCAGGTACAGCTTAATTGAAATTGTCTCAAAAGAACGTACAAATGAACTGCCCAGTGTGGCCGCATTTCTGGCTCGTTTTAAATGGAATTTACTTCAGTTAAATGGAAAGGATGTCACCGACAGCAAAGCAAGCATCGGGTTCGATGCCCGAAATGGCACGATTACCGGAACAACGGGATGCAACAATTTTTGGGGAAATTTCACTATTAAAGGGGACAAAATCAGCTTTATACACCTAGCAAGCACCATGCGTGCCTGCAATGGCCAAAATATCGAAAATGACTTTTTCCAAATTTTTGAACAAAAACAAATTCAATTTGACATAGCCGAGCAAACCTTAAATTTATACAACGACAGAAAACTAGTCATGATTTTTGGATTGGAGCGGGAATAAAAAACACCCAAAGTCTGGGAGACTTTGGGTATCTTAGCCATATTATTAACCTATTTTATGAAAAGTATTTATGCCATTTGGAAATGACATAAACAAATATGTGAAATAAATCGGAAACAATCGAAAGCGCAATAATATTTTAACAAAATTTTAACATTTCAAAAAATAATGAGATAAATGAGCATAAAAATGATTCATTTTGACTCATTCCGATCCATATTTATCCTGTATCTTACAGGTTTAAACCGATACAATGATTAAAACATTTTTAACATCAACAGCCTTACTTTTAACCGCGACACTTTTTGCCCAGAAGAACCCTGTCATCAAGGGAAACTATGCCGATCCTGAAGGTATTATCTATGGCAATAAATACTGGATATTCCCGACCTATTCGGCACCTTATGAAGAGCAGATATTCTTCGACGCGTTTTCATCTTCCGACTTGGCCACCTGGACAAAACACAGCCGCATCTTGGAAAACAGCAATGTCAAATGGGCGAAAAAAGCTATGTGGGCACCGGCGGTATTGGAAAACAAAGGCAAATATTACCTATTTTTCGGTGCCAATGATGTACATCAAGGCGAGATCGGAGGCATCGGGGTGGCTGTGGCCGACAAGCCAGAAGGTCCCTATAGTGACCTATTGGGCAGACCCTTAATCAACGATATTATCAATGGCGCTCAACCGATAGATCAGTTTATTTTTAAAGATAAAGACGGAACTTTCTATATGTACTACGGCGGTTGGAAGCATTGCAATATGGTGAAGCTCAAGCCAGATTTCACCGGCTTGCTCCCTTTTGATGATGGTAGCTTTTACAAAGAAATCACCCCTAAAGATTACGTTGAAGGACCATTTATGTTTATAAAAGATGGAAAATATTATTTCATGTGGTCGGAAGGCGGCTGGACAGGCCCCGACTACAAAGTCGCTTATGCCATCGCCGATTCGCCATTTGGGCCTTTTGAGCGCATCGGGACAATATTAGAACGAGATCCGGAAGTCGCTGTTGGCGCCGGACATCATTCAGTCATCAAAGTGCCCAACAAAGACAAGTATTTTATCGTCTACCACCGTAGACCGCTTGGCAAAGATGGAGCCAATGAGCGCGTCACCTGTATCGAGGAAATGAAATTTGACAAAAATGGACATATCATACCTGTTAAGATGACCTTTACAGGTGTAAAATATCCATTAAAATAGCAAAATACTCGTTTTTGTAAACAACAAAAAAAGCCCAGATCAATCGAACTGGGCTTCTTTTTTTATGAAAACAATTACCGCTTAAATGCTAGAAATTGCATTATTTAATGTTTCAGATGGACGCATTGCCTTAGCTGCTAATTCATCATTCGGGAAATAGTAACCGCCGATGTTTTGTGCATGCCCCTGTGCAGCGATCAGTTCTTCATTGATTTTCGCTTCATTATCTGTCAACACCGTTGCAACAGTTGCAAATTTCTCTGCCAATTCAGCATCTTTTGTCTGTGCCGCCAAAGCCTGAGTCCAGTATAGTGTCAAATAGAAATGTGATCCGCGATTATCAATCTGACCAACTCGACGTGCCGGAGATTTATCGTTCGCTAAGAATTTTTCTGTTGCTTCATCCAAGGTCTCCGCCAATACAAGCGCTTTTGGATTATTCTGTGTTTGAGACAAGTGTTCCAAAGAAGCACCAAGCGCCAAGAATTCACCCAATGAATCCCAACGCAAGTAACCCTCTTGAAGGAATTGTTCTACGTGTTTCGGAGCCGAACCACCAGCACCTGTTTCAAATAAACCACCACCATTCATCAATGGAACAATAGACAACATTTTAGCTGATGTACCCACTTCTAAGATCGGGAATAAATCCGTCAAATAATCACGCAACACGTTACCAGTTACTGAAATGGTATCTTCGCCCTTACGAATACGTTCCAAAGAGAATTTCGTCGCATCAATCGGAGATAAAATACGAATATCCAAACCAGTTGTATCAAAGTTTGGCAGGTATTTTTCTACTTTTTTGATGATTTCTCTATCATGTGCACGGTTTTCATCTAACCAGAATATAGCTGGAGTTTCAGATAAACGAGCACGATTCACAGCCAATTTCACCCAGTCTTGAATTGGTGCATCTTTCGTTTGACACATACGGAAGATATCACCTGTCTCCACTTTTTGCTCCATGAAAACATTTCCTGCAGCATCCACCACGCGAATAACGCCGTTTCCTGCAGCTTGAAAAGTTTTATCATGGGATCCGTATTCCTCAGCTTTTTGCGCCATCAAACCTACGTTTGGCACAGAACCCATTGTTTTAGGATCTAAGGCACCATGCTCCTTACAGTCTTCAATTGTTGCTTCGTAAACGCCAGCGTAACAACGATCAGGAACCATCGCGATAGTATCTTCTTCTTGACCGTCTTTATTCCACATTTTACCACCAATACGGATCATTGCTGGCATAGAAGCGTCAATAATAACATCAGAAGGCACGTGGAAATTTGTAATGCCTTTATCCGAATTTACCATCGCTAAAGCAGGGCCGTTTGCGATAGCAGCGTCGATAGCAGCTTTCACTTCAGCCTCTTTCGCATGGCCTGCTATTTTAGCATAAACCTCACCTAAGCCGTTATTTTTATTGATACCCAGCTCTTTGAATAAATCGCCATATTGCGCAAAAACATCTGCAAAATAAGTTTCAACAACAGCACCAAAGATAATCGGATCAGAAACTTTCATCATTGTTGCCTTTAAATGTGCAGACAACAATACACCTGCCGCTTTCGCTTCAGCGATAGCATCTGCTACAAAAGCTTTCAATGCTGTTAAACTCAACGTTGAAGAATCAATAACTTCACCCGCTTTCAATGGCGAAAGTCCTTTTAATTCTGTTACTGCACCTTGCTCATCAACAAACTCAATTTTAAATTGACCTTCATTTTCTACGGTTACAGACTGCTCTGAGCCATAGAAATCACCTGAAGTCATTGAAGCAACCTTTGTTTTAGAATCTTTCGCCCAAGCACCCATTTTATGTGGGTTTGCTTTTGCATAGTTCTTCACCGCTTTAGGTGCACGGCGATCTGAATTTCCTTCACGTAATACAGGATTTACCGCAGAACCCAATACTTTGGCATATTTCGCTTTAGCTGACTTTTCCTCTTCTGTTGTCGCTTCATCAGGATAGTTTGGAACAGCGTAGCCTGCTTGCTGTAATTCAGCGATAGCACCTTTTAACTGCGGAATCGACGCGGAGATATTCGGTAATTTAATGATGTTTGCTTCAGGAGTTGTTGCCAACTGACCCAACTCAGCCAATGCATCAGCAATTTTTTGATCTTCTTTTAAAAATTCTGGAAAGCTAGCAAGAATACGGCCTGCTAAAGAGATATCTCTCAATTCAACATCGATATCAGCTGTAGCTGTAATCGCTTGAACGATAGGCAAAAACGAATAAGTCGCTAATAAAGGAGCTTCATCTGTTTTTGTCCAAACAATTTTTGATTTGTTTGACATAGTAATCTATTAGAAATATGTTTAATTTTTAATGCTATGTGAAATCATTGAAAAATCTGAATTTCTCAAAAATTCGCCTAAAGATAAGAATAAATGCCATAATTAACGAGGAATTGCACCCCTTTTGACAATAAAATTGTGAAAATAAATATATTTTGGCAATACAGAATAAGTCGCCCCTCCTCTACCCAAAAGTATTTCCTCTTGACATTTCAGTGACCAGATACTACAGGCGAAATCCTATTTTAGCTCAACATAAAAACACGACTTACAATGAAAACATTCAAATTGAACAATGGAGTTGAAATTCCGGCAATTGGATTTGGAACCTGGCAAATTCCTGAGGGCGACGAAGCTTATCAGGCAGTTAAAGAAGCACTTGCCGCTGGATATACACATATTGATACTGCGGCCATATATGGCAACGAAAAGAGTGTTGGAAAAGCGATAAAAGACAGTGGTATCGATCGTAATTCGCTGTTTATCACAACAAAACTCTGGAATACCGAGCGTGGATACGATAAGACAATTGCTGCATTCGAAAAATCACTCAGCGATCTACAATTGGATTACCTCGATCTTTACCTGATTCATTGGCCTGCCAACGAAACGCAATTTGCAAACTGGTCTGACATCAACGCCGATACCTGGCGGGCTTTTGAGCAGCTCTACAAAGAGGGGAAAGTTAGAGCGATCGGCGTGAGTAATTTCCCCAAAGACTACCTCGCCAAATTACTGGAGTCAGCGACAATCATCCCTGCAGTGAACCAAATTGAATTTCATCCGGGTTACCTTCAGCAAGATACTGTGGCACTCTGCCAATCCAATGACATCCTTGTTCAGGCTTGGTCACCCCTGGGTTCGGGCAGAATATTACAGGATGAAACCCTCGTTGCACTGGCTAAGGAAAAGAATACTAGTGTTGGACAACTCTGTATCAAATTTGCTTTATCTCAGGGTATCTTGCCGCTGCCAAAATCAACCAATCCCGATAATATTAAAAGAAATTTAGCGATCGACGATTTTGAGCTGACAGCAAGCGATATCAAAACTATCCTCGATTTACCTGAAATGGGGTTTTCCGGATCGGACCCTAAAAAAGTCGCTTTTTAAGAGCGGTAATACAAAATTTATGGAGTCGCTCTAAGGCTACTCCATAAATCCTATATTGCAGAGCTTCCAGCACAAAAGAAACTGATTCTCACTTTCCTGAATACATTTAACATATTTTACTACCGTAGTGACCAAGTTGCCTAAAATATTCCGTACCTTTTCATTGAAAAAATGAATGAAATAGAACTTATAGATCAATCGGAATTTCCTGCGAAGGGAGAAGACTACTACTATCACCCCTTATGGACGACTTGTATACTGCTGTATAGAGGCTCTATGCAGGTCAATAGCAATGGTACGCCCACCGACCTTCAAGCCGGTAACATCCTGTTTATCGGATACAATAAGTACTATAGCTTTACGACAATCAGTACCAATGCTGTTTTTAAAATACTCCATTATGACCGGAATTTTTCCAATAGAATACGCTTGTCAATCAGTCGGTACGATGCTTATCGATTAATTAATTCCAACCGCTCCACACCCTTTACTCCTGCCGCCAACGATTTTGAAGCTATTTGGACATTGTTAACCACTTTACATAGCAACCGTAAAAAACCAATCGATCCGAAGAAGGATTTCCTCCAAAAAGCCAATATCAATATTTTTATGGCGATTATCTACCTTTTGGCCGATGTGATCTATACCGCTGGTGAAAGCTCCGGAAAGGCACGCAACAAGAGAAAGGAAGAAATTACCGTCCATTTTTTACAGCTTATCGCCGATCACTACAAAACGCAGCGCGATCTCGCATTCTACGCCGACCGCCTCCACATCTCCATCAAATACCTTTCGATCAGCGTCAAGGAGATTACACAAGAATCGCCCTCGGAAATTATCAGTAACTGGCTAGTCACAGAAGCTAGAGCGCAGCTCACCATTTCTACCAAAACAATCAACCAGATCTCACAAGAGTTTAATTTTTCAGATCAATATGCTTTTAGCAAGTTTTTCAAAAAACATGTCGGCATAACACCTAAGCTATTTCGTGAACAACAGGCAAATCTTGTTACCAATTGAACATCATAAAGCAGTAATCAAACATTTCTTGTCACCCCAGGGCATACTAACTTTGTATCACATATATAAACAAAGTTAAATACCATGAATACAAAGTCAAGAGCCCGAAAAATAGGTTTTTACTTGACGTTATGCTTCTTTACATTATTTTGCAATCAAACATACGGTCAAGACAGCATAAACAGCCGAAAAATATCAATTGAAAAACTGTTCGAACTTGCTATCCATAATCACCCAAATCTTATTGTTTCGGCGTCGGCCGTAAGTATCGCCCAACAAAAAACGGAAGTTGCAAAATTAAGAAGGCTTCCCGAAATCAGTGCTTCAGCATCGGCTTTTTACCTCGGCAACGCTGCGTTGATCGACAAAGACCTTTCGGGGTCGGAAAAAGTCCCCTTACCCCATTTCGGTAACAACTATGCATTGGAAGCGAAAGAACTTATCTGGAAGGGCGGTGTCGTAAAAAATAGCATCAAAGCATCCTCGCTGGGCGAAGAACTGGCTGAATTGGACCATAAAAATGAAGAACAGAACATTAAAATTTTGGTTTTAGGCTATTACCTTGATCTATTTAAACTGAAAAATCAAGAAGCTGTCTACAATCAAAATATTGAGCTTGCGCACAAGAGACTGGACCTGACGGAAAAATTATATAAACAGGGCATGATCACCAAAAATGATGTTATCCGCAACCAATTGCAAATATCCGAGTTGGAGTTAGCCAAAGAGGTGATTCAGAACAATCGGAAAATCCTGAATGACGAGCTTATAGTCGCATTAGGGCTACCGGAGGGCACAGTAATTGAGCCGGATGACAAACTATTAAACAGCAGTTTTCAGCTGACAGACCTCGCGAGCTTAAAACAAGACGCGTATGTATTCAGCCCGGGCCTTCAGCTCGCGGCCAAGGAAGCCGAACTTTTGCAGACAGAAAAAGCTATTACAAAATCAGAGCGATCCCCTGCCCTCAGCCTATTCGCGGGAAACAGTCTTGTGAAACCTATCACCAATGTGATGCCGGTCATCGACAAGTATATGAATACCTGGAATACCGGTATCTCCCTGAATTATACGATTTCTTCACTCTACACGACAGGAAAAAAGCTTAAACTAAATGATCTACAAATTGAAAAGAACGAAAAATACACAAGTGCTCTGAAACAAAAAACCAGCGTCGCTGTTAATACTGCATACATTAAATACAATGAGGCCTACTCACAACGCAAGACGCTGGAATACAATAAAGCCCTTGCAGATGAGAACTATCGTATTATTGAGAAAAAGTATTTGAACCAATTGGCGTTGATCGTCGATATCATGGATGCTTCAAACTCAAAACTTGAAGCGGAATTGAAATACACAAATGCTGAAATCAATATTGTGTATGCATATTACAAACTTTTAAAAGAGACTGGAAAGATCTAGTACATTTTCCTTTTGCCTAATTTAATCAGTTTTATATATGTAAGGCCTCATTAAGTAATTAATGGGGCTTTTTTATCGGCAATACTGCATTATCTTAACTCATTATTATGGCAAATTCATTTTTTAAAACGATCAGATCATCCATCAAGCACTGGTATATTCCATTGATTATCGGCATTCTATTAATTCTTTTGGGGTTCTATACCATTTACACACCTGTTGCCGCATTTCTCACATTAGCGATTCTATTTTCATGGTCATTTATTATTTCCGGTATTTTGGAAATTATCTTTGCCGTGCAGAACAAAGATGAAGTGGACGGTTGGGGTTGGTACCTCACCGGAGGGATTCTTTATACCCTATTCGGCATATTACTGATTGCCAACCCGTTGCTTTCAGCCAGCACGTTGGCGTTTATTGTAGGCTTTTATGCGCTCTTTAAATCCTTTCAGTTGCTATCCTTTTCTTTTGACCTCAAAAATTACGGCAGTAAATCTTGGGGCTGGAATTTATTATTTGCCATTTTAGGCATTATTTTCAGCTTTATCTTACTTTGGAATCCGCTATTTGCAGGTTTTTCGCTGGTCATATGGACCGGAATGGCCATAAGTACGGTGGGCTTTGCAGCCTGTGTCTTTGCATTTCAGCTGAAAAGTCTCAAAGACATCCCGAGCAAGCTGCCAGACGAGTGGAAAGAGCGTTATCAGAAGCTTAAAGAAGAATTTGATCAACACCGCAAATAAAAAAAGGGCTTAGTTGCCCTTTTTTTATCAATATTGCTCCGACTGTTAAGTTTATTTACTTATTTCGACAATCTTAAAAGGCACATTATGAAGTGGAAAATCTTGTTTATCCGTCTTTACCCGACTGATTTTCATGATCACTTCTAATCCCTCATAAATCTCGCCAAAAACGGTAAGATCGTGATCAAGTCTTGGCTGTCCGCCACGAGCCAAGTACTCCTGACGTTGAGCTGCAGTATATTTTATCCCTTTCTTCAATTCCAGACTATCCAGTTCTGCTGCCGTGATTTTCTTTCCGACCACGAAATAGATCTGATTTAAAAAAGATGCTTTTGCGGGGTTTCCATCCCGTCCTGCACCCAAGGCACCTATTTTATGATACGCCCGGTCATCGAACTCTGCCGCCAATCGCGGTTTTCTATGAAGAGGATCTGCCGCCTCACGTTTTTCAATATCGATATCATGCTCTCCGCCCTGCACAACAAAATTTTCGATAATGCGATTAAACAGTGCTCCCTGATATACAGTATCCCGAATAGATCGCAACATCAAATCGCGATGATTGGGGGTATAATCATAAAGTACAACTTTAAAATCGCCAAAATCAGTCTTGAAAAGTAAATGTTTTGATTGGGCATAACAATTCCCCAATACAATAAAAACAAAGCTTAGGATGGTTAGAATTTTCCTCATCGTATGAATTAATCGTTTTCTTAGATTTCATATAAAAATACATTAAATTTCGATTTTTGAAAGACATTGAGCGGCAGTTTTCCAAATGCTCTCGAAGAATATCTGTACAGGATACTTCCAAAACTTTTCCTGCACTAAAAAATTACAGCCATCGTATGGAATTAAAACTTGCAAATAAGCGTAAATTTATCTTAGTTTGGATTAAAACTATTCAAGACTATGCAGTATACAGCAAATCCAGACCGATATCAAGATATGATCTATAATCGTTGTGGTCAATCCGGTCTTCTATTGCCTGCCATCTCATTGGGAATGTGGCATAATTTCGGTGACGACACAGCCCATCAAACAAAAGTTGATATTTGCACAACAGCGTTTGACCTGGGAATTACCCATTTCGATCTCGCAAACAATTATGGTCCGCCTGCTGGAAGTGCCGAAAAGGCCTTCGGACAAATATTAAAAGAACAATTTTACGGTTTACGCGATGAGATGATTATTTCATCAAAAGCGGGATATCACATGTGGGACGGGCCTTACGGAGAATGGGGAAGCCGTAAATATGTGATATCAAGCTGTGAGCAATCACTTAAACGCCTGGGTATCGATTACGTCGATATTTTCTATTCACATCGTTTCGACCCCAATACCCCCTTGGAGGAGACCATGCTGGCGCTAGATCAGCTTGTCCGTAGCGGAAAAGCGCTTTATGTCGGTATTTCATCCTATAATTCGCAACGCACAAAAGAAGCCCATGCAATCCTGAAATCATTGGGCACACCTTTTATTATTCATCAGCCTAGCTATTCTATGCTAAACAGATGGGTAGAAACCGATGGCTTGCTCGATACCTTGGATGAGATAGGCATTGGTTCTATCGTCTTCTCTCCTTTGGCACAGGGCATGCTCACCGATAAATATTTAAAGCATATCCCCGAGAATAGCCGTGCGGCGCAATCCAAATCACTTCAGACAAAATTTCTGAATGAAGAAAATCAAAAGAACATCCAGGCCTTACATGCAATTGCACAGCGTAGAGGGCAATCACTGGCACAAATGGCTATAGCATGGGTTTTACGCAAGAAGCAAGTTACATCGGCGCTAATCGGCGCCTCAAGACCACAACAGGTCATTGATTGCGTTGGTGCGCTGAAGAATCTGACGTTTAGTCCGGAAGAAGTTCACGAAATTGATCTTTATGCAAAAGACGGCCATATTAATATCTGGGCTAAATCGGCTGAGATTGATTAAGATCAATGCCATAAAAGTTTTCATCCAAGTAACTACTTTGCGCATGGCTGAATTCCATAAACTAAAAATGAGCCTGGATAATACCGGGCTCATTCCGATAATTAACCCATTTTTTTCAATATCTTTTCAAAGGTGTTGATATTCCGGCTTGTCATCTTATCTTTTAGATTCTTTTTCCCCAACACCTTTCCGAAGCTGGAATCCAAGGTATTGCCCTTGGGTACTCGCCAATAAAAGACCGTATCGACAATTTCTCCCGTCTCTCCCGGCACATGTGTCGAATTGCTGAATTCATCCATCAGTATTGTTTCGACACCTGTTGTCCCTACAAAAGCATAGACATGGAAGTCCGTATGTATTTCAAAAGGAATATTTGCCTGCAGCAATTCCACTTCTTCCTGTGATCGGATGAACAAAAAAGCTTCATAAGAAAAATATGCCGACATGGAATCCTCCAGTAACTGCTTGAGCGAGGCGGGCGCTTTGTCCGACGAAAAAACAATATTTCCAGAAGCCAGTACCGAAGTAACGTCCGTTACACCGGCGTCCTTAAAAACCTGACAGACATCTGACATCTTCATATTGGTTCCCTTCACATTGACGCCGCGTAGAAAAGCACAGTATTTCATAGTATTACATTAATCGATTATTTCGTCCATCGGATCCCAAAACAGCTTTCTAAAGTCCTTGATCCGTAAATTATTGACAACAAGCCCCTCGGCTTCAAGCCGTTCTTGAAATTCAGGCACTGCAAGCGTGCCGCCACTGGATACAACACGGTGGGCGGGTACATCGCTGGGACATCCTCCCATAGCCTTTCCGACATGTCGCGAATGATTTGGATAGCCCAAGGCTTTTGCTATCGACCCATAGGTCGTCACTCTACCATTCGGAATCAGTTTGGCCAACTCATATATCTGCTGTTTGAATTGCTCATCCATGTTAATTTATATTTTATTTATGGTGTTTATTTATGTCAAAAAATTTTCTTTCCCTTTTCCACAGCAAAAAATGGAAAGCAATCTAAGTTACAAAAAGCCACTATAAACAGTACGGTCTTTAATAGATTCACTTATCTAACTTTTTGTTTCCGTATGATTGTGGGGGAAAATATTCTTCCAATTGTCTATATACACGATTCCAGCTAGGGTTATTGTCAGCATTCAGTTTTACATATTGCCCCTTTTTTGTTGTAATGCTTATTTTTATATCTATTCCGTCGTATGGCTGACGCGATTCCTCTTCTTTAGCGGCAATAAATTTTTCCAAATCAATTTTATCCAATAACAAGTTCCATTTATCTTCCGTGTTGACATATGATTTTAGGCTACTCTGCGCTGTATCAATTGCAGAAAACAGACAATAAATACTATCTCTTGTTATCTTCATCGTATAACCTTTTGAAGGTGTTACTGTAAATCCGCCAACCATAGAAATTGACACTGCTGTAATCTCATTTTTAGTATTTTCTGCCGTCACCCGATGTGAGTTATGGGTACAGCTTTCTCCTAAGAATAGCTGTCCGACCAAAAGTGAGAACTGTAGGATCAATTTTCCGCCCATATCTTGTTCCTTTAAACGTTAATAAGTAAATAATCAAACAAAAAAAGCGTTATCTGTTGTCAACAGACAACGTCTTTTGCTGCTTTCCTAATTTACAAAAGTTATTAGGATTTCGTGCTCCCAATCGCTATATTCCTTACGTATCAAATCGATCCCTCGAAACACAATCTCAGCGTAAAACCCACCAATAAGCAAAGCCGCAACTATCGTCATGACCAGCCTTTCCAGACTAAAGGCAACACAGACTATTGCAGTAACAGCTCCTAGGAAAAATACATTAGCTGTTAATTTTTCTTCATTCTCTTCGCTCTCTTCGTCGGGCTGTAATTGCAGCATCTGATTGCTGTATATTCAATTTTATATTCAGACAAAAGCTGTCCAATTATTTCGTTGGTTTCGTTTTCGTTCAATCCTATTTTTTCTCCGAGATCAATTTCGTTTAGTTGACCATCATTGTCTATTAGTGCCCAGTAATATTTGTCTTTATTTTCCATGGTTATATGTTTTTTGTACCGCTATCATCATATGTGGACTGAATGGAAGAAGGTAGCTATCATTTTCAGTAATTTGAATAAGCTCCATGAGTACTCTCCGCCGTTGGTAGTTCTGCATATTGGCAAAAAAGTCTTTGTCCAACCATGCCAAACCTTCAACTGCATACGTATTTAAATAGGTTAATTGTTGATTTAAAAATTCATTCTTTAATTGTTCGGGCCTATGATAAAATGCTTCTGCTAAAAGCCAAGGGAAATCAGGGGGCGGATTATGTTTGCCAAGTGTTAGTTCTTCCTTACACATTTCAAAAAATGACTTTTTGTGGATTAACCCATTTAAAAGACCTACCAAAGTGGATGCAGTATAATTAATGGCAAACCCCAATATAACGCCGTTGTTTTTCAAAACTCGTTTGGCTTCACAAATGGTTAAATCCCGGTCCTCTTTCTCTTGAAGATGATAAAGTGGACCGTGTAGTATAATAAGGTCGGCATAATTATTTGAGAACTCTAATTTTCGAGATTCTCCTTTGTGCACAGCAAATTTGTTTTTCAATTTATTAGCTCTGTCGCGGGCTATTTTTAAATGTTTTGTAACGGGCTCTACCAAATGAACTCGATGTCCTTTCTTTGCAAGCCATTCCGAATACTTCCCTGTGCCACCACCGATATCAATTATGGTTAATGGTGAAGCGATGATGTATTTTTCAATAAGTGATTTTATTCTTTCAAACTCAAATACTCCCATTCCCTTATCAAGTCTGGTTTCTTCCGATACTTTATCGTAGAACAACTCTATTTCTCTACTTATTAATTGTTTACTATTCATTATATTCCTTGTATAATAAGCATTTTAAATGCTATAACATCGTAAAATGATAAACCAATCGATTTGATAATCAATTTTCCGGTTGTGATTTAATAACATAAGGGGATACAATTATCTGTGCACTGAAAGTCAAAAGATTTCACGCAGTTATAGCTCTTTTTCGAGCATGTCTTTTTTAGTTAAGACGCAGATAATATGTTAGATATAGTATAACAGACTACAAAGATAGATTTTTTTTCTACCTATTCATTTCTTTAAATGAAATTTCTATGATGCCCTTTGCTCCTGACGTACAATCAATATTTTTACATTTAATCGAACCAAAGATTCTCTAATTCAAGTCGTTAAGCAGATTTACATATTGATTATCAATAGTTTACACCAAATTCTGTAGCAAGATTTTTAAAATACAAATATTGCCACGAATTTGCCACAAACTTTTAGCGTGTTTTTGAAAATTTTAGCAATTCCCATAACAAAAAAATCCTGCCAATCATTGATTTTGGATGATTTATCTTTTTTTATACCCCTATTATCCTTCATTGAAAGTATAAAATAAAAACCTTATTTTGGCGTAAAGTAACTTTAAACATAGTG
Organism: Sphingobacterium multivorum; assembly: GCF_039511225.1. Taxonomy (NCBI): domain Bacteria; kingdom Pseudomonadati; phylum Bacteroidota; class Sphingobacteriia; order Sphingobacteriales; family Sphingobacteriaceae; genus Sphingobacterium; species Sphingobacterium multivorum. The sequence continues at coordinate 2,692,268 of NZ_CP154261.1, read as the reverse complement.
TTTTACTTTGTACCCCACGATTCGCCAAAACCTGTCATTATTTTATGATTCCAAGTATTTCGGTTTCAAAAATCATTGTCGCACCGCTTTTTATTGCCTCGGAACTAATAAGTTTGGCTGGAATAAATAATTTATAATTACTTCCTACATTCATTAGAGTAATCCCTTCGATCAAACCCTTCATTAGATTTCGAACTTCATAGGTATTCGGAGGACTATATCCTCCCTGTTCTTTTACTTCCTTTCCGAACATTAATATTTTTTTATGGATAACTTGGATTTTATCCGATGCCGAAACTCTGGGGCCATTTCCTTGCTTCAATATTTCGTATTGTAAACCACTTGCAGTTGTTATAATGCCTGGTTTTTTTCTATTTTCTTCAAAAAATAGATCAGCCTCTTCTGGGGCAGTGAGTATCTTTGCTGTATTTGGTGTAAGTGTTTTTTGCGGCTGTATATTAACTTCAGATTCTACACGACTTTCTCTTTTACTTACTGTAGATTGTTTTGGTGGATTACTTCTATTTCCCGTAGAATTAATCGTGATACATCTTGCAACAAAGGTATTATCATTAGGTAGAATACGTTCTCCATTTTTCCAGCATTGCCCATTATTTGTAAATCCATCATACCCTACAACATAAACATCATTTCCATGAACCGCGATATGATAGGGCTCAGGAATAGATGAATTAGAATACCCCTTTTCACTAACGATCGTTTCTACTCCATTTTTAAGGTAAAACGGCTGATATTTCGAATTATACCCCATGACATACACATCATCACCTGAGACTGCAATATCTGTTGCCTTATCATGATCATCAGTATAGGGAAAAGAGGTGAGTCCTTTTCCACTTTCCCAATAACCAACTCTCGTTTTAGGGCCTACCCCGGAGATATAGAGTTTTTGTCCGACAGCGAGCATACGTGTGGGGCTAATCTCTCCTGCTGAAGCGTCAAATGGAGCTACCAACTGTCCATTTTTCCAATATTTCGTCTTCCAATCATAATAACCAGAAACATACACATCGCCATTATCATCTATTGCAACACCTGTTGCACCGCCGTCATTAGAGCCATCAGTAAGTTCCGTAGGTTGACCATTTTTCCAATAAATGGCCACATATCTTGAAGCGGCTGGTAATGGCTTATACTTTAAAAATATTCCGGCAAGAGCAATATTACCATTTTTTACAGCTATTGCGTTGATTTGTACCACTTCCGAATGACTATTTAATGCATATTCCTTACCATCTTTCCAATAAACAGATTTCTTATTATGAAATCCTGCCATAACGACGTCCTCACCATCAGAAGCGACAACCTGAACTTCAGCAGCATATCGCCCATCCGTTAGTTCAACAAGAACGCCATTTTTATAATAGGCAGCTATCCTTTCGCTTCCAAGTAAAAGATCGTTGAATGTTGCTTTGAAGCAGAATGCTTAGAGTTTTGAGCATAGGAGGTAAAACTAAATAGAAAACTAAGGAGCGCACAGCATCGTAATGCTAGCAAAATAGGGCTTTTCATGGTGTATCATTTTTCAATTTCAAATGTTTCAACATCATAAATAAATACTTGATATGGTGGAATATCTTTTGCTCCTTCTTTTCCATACACAAGATTATACGGGATAATAAACCTATAAACTCCTCTGGCTCGCATTAATTGAACGGCTTCCTGCATTCCTTTGGTTATAAAAGTACTGGCAGACATATTCCCACCATTTCCACCTCGATAGTGCCCTCTTTCAATACCGTCAGGAAAACTTATTCTATAGTTCACTGCAATTCTTTGATCAAAAGTTACTTTCGGTCCGGCCCCTTCTCTAAACACTTGATATAATAAACCACTTGGAGTTTCGATGATACCGGGAACTTTTCTCATCTGTGCAAGGTACTGATCAGCTTTCTCTTTCAAAATTAAATCCGAAGTATTATTTACAGAAACATTGTTTAATGTTGAATTAGGTACATTCCCACTCCCTTTCGATACCACCATAGAGCTTATTTCAGCACAATCAGTAAGATTGGTTTCCTGCCCATTTTTCCAGTACACTTTTCTATTAGAATTCTCCCCAGCAACATATACATCACTTCCTGAGACTGCTATGGCCAATGCCTGTGTAAAAGTTGGACCCTTAGCTAAAACAACTTCCTGCCCGTTCTTCCAATAGACGGCCATGGATTCACCTGTGTTAGGATCCCTGCTCATTCCGGCAACATAAACATCATTTCCCGACACGAAGATAGAACTGGTTAATCTCGTTGCATAGCGGCCGGTACCCGTAGAGAGTATAATTTCCTGTCCGTTTTTCCAATAGAGGGCCATCTGCTTATTTGTATTATCTGCTCCTTTGGACGCATAAGATTTATAACCTGACACATAAACATCATTTCCTGAGACAAATATAGACGAAACCTGCACACTGTTGGGATGATGCAATGTATTATCCAATGTAACTTTAGCACCGTTTTTCCAATAAGCCGCCTCGTCTGTAGCATTTGCCACATAAACATCATTTCCCGACACGAAATGCACACGATCATTTATCACACTAGATGGGACTTCATTTGGAAAGTTTGTTTCCTCACCATTTTTAAAATAATAGTATTCATTTAAAGTACCGGGTTGATAGGGAAACATAAAAATATTTCCGTTAGAAATATCAATTCCGTTTAAATACGATGTTTGTTTATTCCCATATTGATCAATCTTAATCGGTATTGGCTGAAACTGTTCATTTTTCCAATAAGCAGCTAAACTATGGCCGTCAGCGTCCAGTATATTCCCGGCAACATAAATATCATTGTTATTTATGACTATAGATCTACCTAATGAAACAGTTGAAAATTGGGTTGGTCCCTGCCCTTGTTTAAGAACTACAGGTTTGCCATTTTTATAGTAAGCAGCAAAGGTCTGCCCTGTTTTTCTGTCATACCAGCTTCCAGCTATGTAAACATCCGTTTGACTGATCGATGAACTAGATTTTGGAGCGTTAGTTTTATCGTTTTGGGCGTAAGAAACAAAACTGAATAGAAAACTAAGGAGCGCACAGCATCGTAATGCTAGCAAAATAGGGTTTTTCACGGCGTAGTTTTTATACTATTAAACTTAATCTAAGCTATTCTCTTGTAGATACTGATTAATTAAAGCATTATTTCACAATTTCCAAAAGTTCATTTTCTATGATAAGTATTACTGCCTTATTTGTTTGTTTAGGGTGGCCAAGTTTGGCAGGAATATAGAATTTATAAATGCTTCCTACATTCATTTGTAAGAGACCTTGTGCCTGACCTTGTATAAGATCAGCAACGCGAACAATACCTGCTGATTCACCTTTGATCACTCCCATAATCTCTTTTCCTTCCATAACCGTTCTCGTATGCGTTATTTTCACTTGATCCGATAAGTTGGGTTTAGATCCTGTACCCTGACGAATAACTTCATACTGTAAACCACTCGGTAGCGTAATAACGCCAGGTTTCTTTTTATTTTCTTCAAAAAAATCGTTAGCCTCTTTTTCTTTAGGACTTAATTCTTCCTTTACAAACTTTGGGAAAGCATCTGTATTCTCATTTTTTGTGGCAACTTTATTTTGCTTTGATAGACTATTATCACCTGCCTCGCTAGATATTACGAAATTTGCCACAGACCCAGAACTTCCTTCTATCCTACTTAATTCTATTATTTGGCCATTCTTCAATAATCTCGTTCCCGAACCAGAAGAGCCAATGCTGGCACGCCCTATAATATATACATCATTACCCGTTACGGCCATGGAAGTAGGACGATAGATATAAAAATCTGGACCTTTAAGGTTCATAAGTAACTGCCCGTTCTTCCAAACTTTTCCCACATCATTATCTTCAGGGTATCCATTTCCATTAGTATCATCGACACCAGCCACATATAAATCGCCGCTGCCGGATACAGCTATGCAAGTAGCTAAACCATCTATGGAGGATAGGCTTTCGGTACGCCCGTTTTTCCAATATGCAGGTTGCCCGTTATTGGCTATACCTACAGCATAAGCATTACCATTCAGTTGTGAAATGGCAGTTACATACTTTAGGTCATTGATAGTCTCTACTAATTGACCGTTTTTCCAGTATAGCTGTCCGGACTGGTTGTTCCCGATAATGTATATATCATCAGCTATTGCAGCTATCGAATTCGCACAGCTATAATCGTGGATGGGAAGTGGCAATTTCACAGGCTGCCCGTTTTTCCAGTACATTGCTAAATCATCATATTTGGTTCTGACATCATTATAGTCCCTATAATATCCGGCCACATAGGCATCACCATCTATAATAGCAATTGAATTAGCGGTATTGTAATCCCCTTCATCTTTATTAAACCTCGTCACCTGCCCGTTTTTCCAATATACAGCCTGTCCGCTTATATTTCCTGCTACGTAGATATTATTTCCTGAAACAGCTATTGATGTCGCTTCTGCGTCATTTTGCCCATCAGTAAGTGCTACAGGTTGTCCGTTTTTCCAGTATACAGCAGTGTGCTTTTGTGTATTTTCATTGTAACAGGATCCTGCTACGTAGATATCGATCTGTTTTGGGCTGCTTTTTCCACTTCCCGCATTCTGTTTCGGCGCAGAAGGCCTAGAATTTTGAGCATAAGAAGTAAAACTAAAAAGAAAACTAAGGAGCGCGCAGCATCGTAATGCGTGCAAAATAGGGTTTTTCATGGCGTAGTTTTTATACTACTAAATTTACGGAAATTTTGAATCAATATTCCAAATAAAATTTTGCTGTTATACAAGCATAAAATCAATTCTCAAAGGAAGTTCAATTGATTAATGCACAATTTAATTTCCTAAATTTATACGCTGAATAATCAATTTTAACAAATATAATTATGACCAATAATTCCAATAACTTGAAAGATGGAGATCGATGTAAGGTAATTTCTGGTACGCATAAAGGCAAATCAGGTTTTGTAACTGATCTAAACATCAGCAAGACTGATCATTTGACAATAACAGTAGTACAAGAAAGCGGCATCAGGTTCAAAACACTTGCAAAAAATGTTGAAGTGTTATTAAACAATTAGAATGGTATTTCTTGCTCAAATGGGGAAGTAAAAGAAGTTCATAATCTTTCAGACGGAGAAGCATCATCTTACCTAAATAAAACCATCAAAATAGTTAAAATATTAGAGAATGAATCTCGCTGCAATAAAATAACCTCCACCAATTACTATTAAGGGTAGAGCTATTGAAAGAAGTACCAATGTCCATATAAACATTCTGAAATAGCTATATAAACTTACTTTCGACGGATCCGCAGGATCATAGATGACAGTTGTTGTCTCTCCTATTTTCCAAGCTGGAGGATCGGAGCTTTCGGCTAGTTCATATGTTACTAATTGATTATCTTTTGTCCGAAAAGTGAAGATTGGGGCAAAAACCTCGCCATCAGATTCGTATCTATGAAAGTCAATAACAGTTGCAGTAACTTTATTACCATTTTTTAGAAATACCATTGTATTACGGAAGCTGTAGATTGCCAACACAAGGAAAACGAGCCCAAACCCTAGAATTAAATAATATTGCCACATAGTTCTACTTTTAATTTTCTCCACTTTAATTACTTATTATATCTAATTGATAAATAAACACTAACGAATATAATACAATTTTCAATAAGCCAATAAGGAGGTGAAACCTCCACATGAGTAATATATCCTTACGAAAATTAAAAGAAGAATCATTTAGTAGTTAGCATAGATTTTTCGTGAATATTTACAAATCCAAAAATTCATCTTATTTGCTATTTTGTATTTATTAATTTTCCGTTTTTCAATCCGTAACTATCGCCCCAATTTGTCATAAGCTCTATAATAGGCAAAAGTGATATTCCAAGATTTGTTAATTGATAATATACTTTGAGCGGTGGTTTTTCACCTATAACACTTTTGCTGATAAATTGATCATTCTCCAATGCATGTAATTGAATGCTCAACATTTTTTCTGTAATATCCGGCATATATTTTTTCAATGCTGAAAACCGGGTTTCCCCGTGACGTAAATACCAAAGTATAATGCATTTCCATTTACCCCCAATTAATTCCATTGTAACATGCGTTCCACAATGAAACGTTTTCTCACCTATTTGGTATAAATTTTCCTTCCCGTCAATAATCATTGTTCATTTTTTAACCTGTCAAAATTGACAGTTATTGATTAGTAAAGTTAATCATTTTATTTTTGAACTGTAAAAAGTATAGCTTTAAATTGAAGTGATGGTCTATTCAGTTGTTGGATATTTTGGTTTACTATTGAATTTGTATTCAATGTCGTTAAAAGGCGAGTTTAAACTCAGGCTTTTCTCGCTATTAGCGAATTCCATATATATAGTTTACGGAGTTTTAATTGAAGCGTATCCGATACTGATAGGAAGCTCTATTGCTGTGTTACTTCATGCTGTCAGAATAAAAACAATTATATATGATAGAAATCAAAAAAGCGGATGAAAATGACGCCGAAATCATTTCACTATTAGGACGAATTACTTATTCCGATACATTTGAGGTCTTTTTTAATCAGAAAGAAGATCTACTAGACTATTTAGATCACACATTTTTGGTAGCAAAAATCCGTGAAAGCCTTGTGAAAGATGAGAATGTGTACTGGATTGCATCTTATAACAAATTACCGATGGGATATGTAAAGCTTAAATTAAATTCGACTTCCGAATTTGTAGATTGTAATAAAATATGTCAGCTACAAAAGATTTATGTCCTTAAGGATTTTATTGCAGCCGGCGTTGGAAATCGATTACAAAATATAGTGATTGAAGAAGCAAAAACATTGGGATATCAATATATCTGGTTATCGGTGTTGGACGAAAATGAAAGAGCTGTTAAGTTTTATCAAAAAGAAGCATATCAAAAAATTGGTGAAAACACATTTCAAATTGGCACACAAATTTTTAATTTTTTTACAATGGGTAAAAGCTTAAATTAGTTTCCTATCCCATAAAAATATAACCGATTTTTATAGTCGCAACTTTGGACAATGATGGTAAGGCCAGAACTAAAAGAAGTTCTAAACCTACCATTATTTTTCCATGAATGACAACACCACCTTTTGTACAAAGATTCAATTCTTGTATGAAGTCCATTCTATAGGCCATATTGCGAACGGATAAGAGCCAGATAGTCTTCATCGTTCATTTGTTTGCGGGCTGCAATAATCTGTTCTGCATCCGGCCCGGCTATGTAACGCAATTGGCTGGTACCGTCTGTAGCTGCTCTATAAATGGTCTCGGCAACTAAAACAGGCTCACTTCCTTTTGCACCAGCTTCAAAAGCTTGTAAAACTTTATCGGTAAACTCTTTGTATTCGGTTATTGCAGGGTCTATATTTAAGTCAAAAGAGCTGGTAGCGAAGTTCGTATTGATAACACCGGGCTCTATCATTTTTACCTGAATTCCAATTTCTGCAAGCTCATATGATAAAGCTTCACTCATTCCTTCAACTGCGAATTTTGAACCGTGATATAATGTTCCCATTGGGAAGGTTATTTTGCCACCCATGGACGAAATGTTGATAATAATACCATTCCCTTGTTTACGCATAACAGGGATAATGTTTTTGGTTACCAATAACAGCCCAATAACATTGACCTCAAACTGCATCCGGATTTTATTTTCCGGGGTAGATTCCAAAATTCCGTAAGAACCGTATCCGGCATTGTTCAATAGGACGTCGATTGCACCAAATTTTGCTATTGCCTGCGCTACTGTAGTTTTGATCGTATCTTCTTTGGTAACATCAAGCTCGGTAACCAATACATTTCCTAAATCTGTCAGTTCTGCGTCGCTGTCAGAGAATTTACGGACAGTTGCCACGACGTTCCAGCCTTTTTCCTGAAAATATTTGGCGGTCATCCGGCCAATGCCACTGCTGCATCCTGTTATTAAAATAGTCTTGTTCATCTGTTTTAATTTTTTATTGAATTATATACTAAATACTGTGTTTATAATGTTTAAAAGTCTTTCTTTTTACAGCCGTCGTAGATCATTTGTCCGGCCATTTTTGCAAAATTTCCCCAGCTGTTATCGATCGCAAATTGAGTTGAATTGGTAAATAAATGCTCCATCATGCTTTTGTTGGTCATCAACATTCCCTGGGCATTAAAATCATCAATTAAAACCGATTTTATAACGTTTTCATAATTATGGGCATTTCCAAAATTTCCTACTCCTGAGATGAAATCCTCCTGGTTTTCATTACAGCCACCCCATGTTAAATAGGCATTCATAAAGATATTCGGAGGAATTGTGTTGATGGCAATCCCACCGTAATTGAGTTCATTGATGGCCTGATGAATTCGTCCTTCGTGCTTTTTCATCGTATCATTATCAACTGCGATCATGCAGCCAAGTGTTCCTGAAAGCTTTTCATTGCAGAATGTTGTTGCTTTTGTAAGGTAATCATCCACATTATTTTCAGTGTCCAAAGCTATTTCGGAAAAGATCTGGCAGAACGCTTCATTTTTAACCGCATAATCGTCTTCGTGAATATTGGGAATTAAGACCACATCGGTTGTGGGGTACTTACCGTTTTCAACTTTTAAAACTTCAGCTGTCGGCTGATTTTCGAGAAAAGCTTTTTTTGTTTCCTCTACACCAGGATAATACGTTCCGACTGCATAGGTATCTTCTGAAATTGCTTTTTTGACTGCATTCAAAAACGGCTCTCTCTGTGGCCACTTTTTTGAAGTTATAATGGTCTGTACTCTTCCACAGACTGCTCCCCCGTTCATCTTGCCCACAGAAACGACTTGCAATGCCTGGTGTTCTATTTCCTTAGCTGTCCATGGCTTTTCGCCTGGAATAATCAATAATGGATTGTTCCCGCCACATTCTGAAATTAATGGTGCTTTGGCTTTTTTCTGGATAGCGTGGGCAACTCCTGAAGAACCTGTAAAATAAATGGCATGTAATCCCTCAAGTCCTGTCATCGCTCTTCCTTCTTCCGGTTCAATGAAGACCAGACCTTTTCGGTCAATAAGAGGCTGAAATATTTTTGCCCAAATTTTATCCGTTTCCACATTGTTTTGATGTGGCTTATGGATTACTGCCTTGTTTTCAAAGAATAGTGCTTTTACCATTTCTACTGATGAACTATAGTTTCCTGCTCCTGAAATAGCAATAATTCCGGAAGGTTTATCAAGTGGATTAATCTGTTTTGGTTCTCCTTCTACATACAGATACCCTTTTTGCTTTCCTGCCAAAATTTTATCTTTCGGAAAAATGGGCCAGGTCTGTATGGATGTGTTACCATCCCCTAATTTTTGAATACTAACCGACTCTAACATCTCTCCATTTGCCAATTTTTCGTACAGATGTCTACTTGCCATAAGTACACCTGCAACAGGTCCTGCTGTTCCCGCCAGCCCAAACGCTTTTGTATAAATTTCAGTGCCGATATAATCGTTTTTCATTTTTATATCTGCCAAAGCAAGCTTTTCAGAATACTTATTTAAGTTGTTTTGAATCTCTTCAAGCAGGGTAAGTTTTTCTACTGCTGACGTAGCTGCCCATGATTCCGGGTGTAAATAGTCAAATGCTTCTTGTGCTGTCATAACTTTATGTTTTAATTATAAGACAAAGGTAGGCTGCCTATTTTGAGGGGGTTAACACTTTTTATTGATATTAAAACACTATTTGCAGATGTAACTAAAATAAAAAGCGATTCATATATTTTTATGAATCGCTTTTCTCATTAGATTTTCAGCCTTAGCTTAGTTGAGCTGTTTATAAGCTAATGGCGTATAGCCCGTTTTGGATTTAAAGAGCCTTGTGAAATAGTGGGGATAATTAAATCCTAAGAAATAGGCTATTTCATTAATAGTCTGGTTGGTTCCCAAAAGGTAGTTTTTAGCCAGTTCTATTATATAATCATTAATGTGATCTTTGGCCGAACGTCCGGTTTCTTTTTTAAGGAGATCACTGAAATAATGAGAAGAGAGATTGAGTTTTTCGGCAAAGTAATTTATGGTGGGAAGGCTGTTTTTCAGCTGCTCTTCTGCATCGAAATATGATTTTAATTCCTTTTCAAAACGTGAAAAGATATCTTTATTTTGGTTGGTTCTGGTAAAGAACTGGCGATCATAAAAACGCAGGCAATAATTTAAAAGCAATTCAATATTAGAAACAATTACCCTTTGGCTATGGCTATCGATTCGCTGAGAAAATTCATTTTTAATATTGGCAACCGTATCGGTTATAAGGACTTCTTCATCTTCGGACAGATGCAGTGCTTCCACAACTTTATAGTCAAAAAATGAATATTCCGATATTATGCTGCCCAAATGTGTACCTCTAATTAAATCAGGATGGAAATAAAGCATCCAGCCTTTTACTTCTCCCGGTTTCATTTCTTCTTCAATTGTATTTACCTGCTTCGGACCCGAAAATGCCATTACCCCTTCTTCGAAGTCAAAGTGATTTCTTCCGTATTCAATACCGCAATCTTTATCTTTCAGGGCAATCATGTAAAGATCCAGCACCACCTTTGTTCCGATCTGGGATTCCGGAACATTGATTTGCGCAGCATCTATTAAAGCAATGAGTGGATGCTTGGGTTTATCAAATCCAAAAACACTGCATAGCTCGCTGACTGAATTTATAGTGATAATTTGATTTTTCATATCGGAAATTTATATGACAAAATTAAGACTCTTTGCTTTCTGAAAATTACACAAATTGCAGATAAGGTAACAGATATTACAGATGTACATTTCATTTCCGGATACTTATTAAGTAGGGTAAATGAAATAGTAATGTTTTTTAACCGAATTATTTGTCCAGTCCATCCTATCAATCCAATTTTGGTACTAAATATACTTTTGCACATTAGAGCCATAAAGAAATATGGGCTAAAGATCATATTGCATTTTTTTTGAGCGGATATTAAATGAGATAAATTACTTATTTTAAAAGAGACCATTTCAAAAAAAACGGTCTCTTTTTTTATATTATTTTTAACCGTAGTTTATAACATAATTATAATCTTTTTTAATACAATTTAAACTCTTTGATCTCCTTATAATCAGAATAATCTACCGTCTGGTAATATTTGTCTTTTGAAAAGCTTTCGAAGTGCTTCTCCTCTGACTTTTTAAATACAACTCCTTTTACACCATTTATATCTTCCAATTCGACAGTCAGCTTTTTACCATATAGCCTAGAGTAAGCTGTACTAAAAGTCTCACACAGTGATTTTGCGTCATTTTCTGGAACTTTCGGCAGCCAGGACACCATCCATTGGATCCTTTCGTCCACATGGTCAGTCATATCAAGCGCACAGTGTCTCCAGAAACATTTTACTTCAGCGGCGCGGGCTTCACGGCCCAGCTGAACTAACCCTTGCAGGCATTCAATAGTGAGATGATAATGATTATTTTTGACAGCCGTACATCCCAAAAAGCCTAAATCCTCGATACAGCGATATAAAATATCTGAGTCCTTTAGGAGGATCGCTTCTTGCCCTATCTTGGTCAAATAATAGGCAAAATGGGTAAGATGTATGCTAAAAAACGATTCCCTCTCTCCTGTCTCAGGTTCATAAACTCCTTTCTGCGCGAGCTCCCGACAAAGGGAACCGATGTATAGCACGCAGTCGCGGTTGGTCGACATAGCTGTCTTTGCATAACGAACCAAGATTCCAACAAATTCATTGTAGGGGGAAGTAGTTTGAAGTTTATTAATTGCCTTTTCCTTTAAAAAGTCACCTGTCTTATATACCAGCCCAGAAATCATTGGTACATTCTTGGTACCGACCACCTGCCCAAGAATAATTTCGAAGGTATCGGTAACCTGCTTATTCACAGAAAAACGGAAAGAAAAGTGGATCAAAAATGAAATATCACAAGAAACATACAATAGATGGCATTCCACTTATAATAAAGATATAAAATCCTTGAACAGTACTATTGAACGTCTTAATACGGATCAAGGACACGTTTTTAAAATCCTTGAAAATAAACTGGAACTCTTAACTGATCTATGCCATGTTTATGATTCAGCAGATACAATGCAAAAAAGGGAATTTGTGAACTTGGTGTTCGACAGCAACCTCTACTATGAAAAAGGTATCTATCGAACACCTACAATGCTAGACTTTTTGTCGCATAATCACTTGAAAATGAAGGAGAAAGGATTACTTATTTACGAAAAAAAAGAGGGTCTTTTAGAAAAAGACCCTCTCAGCGGAGAGTGAGGGATTCGAACCCCCGAACCTGTGACAGTTAACGGTTTTCAAGACCGCCGCATTCGACCACTCTGCCAACTCTCCGCGACAAAAGTACGAATTTTCACACTCCCACCAAATTTTATTTTATATATTGCGCTTATTGAGCTTTTATAAACTGAATATCAGCACTAAATTTTACTTCGTCACTTACCATTACCCCTCCTGTTTCCAACGCCGCATTCCAATTAAGGCCAAATTCTGAACGTTTGATTTTTCCTTCTACAATAAATCCAGCTTTCGTATTTCCCCAAGGATCTTTTTGGATACCCGCAAATTCCAAGTCGAAAGACACCGGTCTAGAAACGTCACGGATTGTCAAATTTCCCTTAATTTCATTATTCTCCAAGCTCGTTGCTTCAAATGTAATTGCTGGATATTTCTCTACATCAAAGAAATCTGCACTTTTTAAATGACCATCACGTTGCTCATTACGTGTATTAATCGATGCCGTGTCAATAACAACTTTCGCAAGGGCATTTTTAAAATCTTCGCCCTCGGCGTCAACATCTATTTTAAAACTGTCAAAGTTTCCTTTAACGTTTGTAATCATCATGTGTTTTACTTTGAATTCTATCTCGCTATGTGCAGCGTCTAGTTCCCATTTTCCTTGTGCCATAATTTTATGTTTTTTCTATTTGTTTAACAACACAAAGTTAACAGCAGTTTTATTCAATTTGTTTGACCTACATCAATAAAATAATCTTATTGAAAAGCAATCAGTTATTGAAAAACCACAAAAAAAAGTCAGTGATATTTTGGAAATATAACACAAATGTCTACTTTTGCATTACCGAAAACGACGCGCCAATAGCTCAGCTGGATAGAGCATCGGTTTTCTAAACCGACGGTCTCAGGTTCGAATCCTGATTGGCGTACTTAAAAGCCCCTCTGTATAACAAAGGGGCTTTTTTTATACATCAATCTCAAAATATCCACGATAGATACGCAAGCTTGAAAATGATAACAAGTCGTACTGATCTTCCACCTATCTCCCCTTCTCACTTTTTAAATTGCCCCTATTATTTCCTCACAAACTCTCCTACGCGTTTATCTTTAATGACTCCCGACCAGTTTAAACCATAACCAAAATCGTAAGCGTGTCCTGCTTGATCAACATACACTTCCATGTCAAAAGGCACGTCCTCAGCTTGTTTCTCAACTGTAGCCATGTTTGCGGGCATTTGAACAGGCAATAGACCGGAAGGTTCATACTTTCCAAACATAACATCCAATACAGCCTGTGTTGATACTCCAAAATTTAGAATAATACCTGATACCTCCTTTTCAAACTCAGCAAATACCATGGGCTTGTTTGCTGTCACAGACACCAAAATAGGTTTACCCTTCATCATATCCTTCGTATCCAATATTGTTTGAAGATCCATCACATTCGCAGCAGTCACCATTTTATTCTTATAAGACCTATTCTTAATCGATGGATCGATTACAGGATCACCCGCGGCAATACTCTCCGCTCGTGCATCTGAGGCTGTATAAGTGCCATACTGCAAGGAAATCGGAACATAGCCATTTCCACCATTCTTGCGATCTCTTTCGCTATATCCACCTTCGGCACTGATCGGGCTCTGTATAAACACGACTGCAAGGTCAGCTTCACTAGGGTTATCGGTTAAATCTGCATATTTCCGCAAGAGATCAATATTGACAGGGTATTCCAATCGTGCCGGTGTATAGTTTCCCCACCAATCTTTCATTGCTGCCCTATACATCTTCGGAACATAAACTTTCTTCCGTCCACGAATAGGCAATTGCTGATCACTATTCTTTAGTAAAACAACTGACTTTACTTGTGCCTCGTATCCCTCCTTCATATAGAGCGGATTTCCAACGGTAGCTTGGCTCTCCTTGACATCCAAATACGGATTTTCAAAGAGTCCTACTCGGAAAATATTCAACAGAAGCCTTCTGGCAGAAGCCTCGAACCGTTGCCGCATAAATTTCTGTCCGTGCTCTTTCACGCCCAATTCATAAGCGGCCAATACAGGAGCCTTATCGTTATTGCCACCAAATTGATCTACGCCTGCCATTAATGCCTTATAATGACGCTCTGCCACCGACAACTGTTCTACCCCCCAGGGTTTGCCTGCAAATCCATCAGGCTTAGGTGCTTCATCCCCCGTAATCAACCAGTCCGAACAGATCACACCATCGTAACCGTAAGTGCCACGCAGCAAGTCTGTAAGCAAATATTTGCTATAACCATTTCCCACATTTTCACCATTTTTCTTGTCCTGACCAAAAGAAATCGTATAGTACGGCATAACTGCGGCTGCCTTGCTCGTCTTTCCAGCCAATTGGAAAGCTCCATTGACAAATGGCATAATATGTTGCTTCAGGTTATCACCTGGATATACCGCAAATTTTCCTATAGCCCAATGGCCGTCCCGACCACCTTCCCCTGGCCCACCACTGGGCCAATGTTTCACCATAGCGTTGACACTCTTATAGCCCCAGCCTAAGGCAATTTCGTCTTTTCCACTCGATGTCTGAAAACCATCGATATAAGCTCTAGCCATCGCTGTTGTCAACTCGGGACTCTCTCCAAAAGTCATACCGATACGATACCAACGCGGTTCGGTACCCAAATCTATCTGTGGTGATAATGCCGTCGTGATGCCCAAGGATCGATATTCCGTAGCCGCTACTTGCCCAAAACGTTTGACGATAGCTGGATCGAATGTCGCCGCCATCGCAAGCCCATCCGGCCACATCGAAATTTGCCCCCCTGCCCCAGCGTTGAACTCTGCACTGACAACAGCATTATGACGTGGGTCGGAACTATTATTCGCCGGAATCCCCCATCCCAAGCCTTCCACAAAACCTTGTAACTCATTATTCCAGCGGGCAGCGGTCTCTGGATCTTTTACTGCTGTCAACAGGACATGCCTCAGCCCATCTTTCTCCAGAAACTCACGCTGCTGATCGGTCAGAGCCCAAGGTGAAACTAGACCTTCCTGATAGTTTTTTCCTTGATAAGTGCCTCCCATAAATCCAAAGGCCGGTGCCGGTAAAGCTTGATGCCTGCTATACAACATAAGCCCAGCAATCTGATCAACAGACAATTTTGAGGCGAGATCTCTAGCTCGCTCCTCTGCTGTCAAACGCCAGTCTTCATAACGGTCTAATTTTCCATTTCGATTGAGATCCTTAAATTTATTTCCAGCAATACTTAGGATCTTCACGCCCGAAGCTGTTGAGTACCCCAGAACAGGGCCATACTGATTCTCAATCTTTTGATAAACCTGGCCGTGTGCTGAAAAAGTTAAAAATAGACTGAAAGATGAAGCGAATAGTAGGTTTCTTACATTCATAAAATCTGTTAGTTTAATACATGAGTTTGTAGTCAAACATTCGCCTCACGGCTAATAAAACATTTGGCTTAACACGTTATAATCAGTTATTTACATTGCTTCATAATGAAGCAATACAAGTGTACAATCTTTTTGTTCAATTACAAAATAAAATCAACAAAATAACACAAACAACTAATTACCAATAAATTGATTTATCAAAAAAGCACCTAATGTAATTTTTGCATAAGGAATTGTTCGAGTTTTATCCCGCAACTTACCTCTCGTTGCGATATTTTTTTGTAATATTAACCCAAAGACAGCAGTTATATGGATTTCAGAACACAGCTTATTAACGCATCAGCAGAGAGCTATGAAAAATTTCTACCTCACATTTCTGTGGATACCGTCGTCTTTGGCTTCGATCAAGGTTCCTTGAGAATCCTTTTGCTAAAAATGAATTATAATAAAGAATGGTTTCTGCCTGGTGGCTATGTAGGGAAAGAGGAAGATACGGACGAGGCGGTCAAACGCGTACTTTACGAACGCTCAGGTGTCAAGGATATATTCTTGGAAGAATTTGCGGTATTTGGATGCCCACAGCGCAGCCAGCAATCCTTTGCAGATTACCCAGACACATTGTGGAACAAACAGCGATTTATTTCAATTGGTTATTACGCGCTTGTAAACTACAAACACGTAATTCCTCAACCTGATTCCTTAAGTGAGACTTGTCAGTGGATCGACTTTAGAGACATCACTGAGCTCAATATCACTATGGATCATCGCAAAATCATCAACAAGGCTCTCCGGACTCTTCGCGAGCGGCTTTCTTATAAACCAATAGGATACAATTTGCTACCGGACAAGTTTACACTGACCGACCTGCAAGGACTCTATGAAACAGTGCTTGGTAAGAAACTTAATCGTGGCAATTTTTATCGAAAAATGAAAAATATGGGTATCCTCCAAAAACTTGACGAACAGCGGAAAGGCGGAGCCCATAAAGCTCCTGATCTCTATAAATTCAACGTGGAGACCTATAACACTATTTTACAGGAAGGTCTAAATACCTGGTAGTCAGATCACCGATAC
Source organism: Sphingobacterium multivorum (assembly GCF_039511225.1). NCBI lineage: Bacteria > Pseudomonadati > Bacteroidota > Sphingobacteriia > Sphingobacteriales > Sphingobacteriaceae > Sphingobacterium > Sphingobacterium multivorum. The sequence goes on along the minus strand of NZ_CP154261.1, from coordinate 2,675,573 downwards.
ATTTTTACCAAATACATAATAGATCAAAAGCTAATTGCTGCTGGCATAGACCAGCATACTTCCATCGACTAAACTAACCTGCGAGAATCTGAGATTTGCAGCCTTTAAGTCTAACCTTAAATTGATCTATGCAATATATTTATTGACAATATTTTCCAAATCTTCCAAATCAAAAGGTTTAGATAGAAAATCATCTGCTCCGGCACGATCTGCCAGGGATTGAATATCGTTGTTTGCCGACACGTAAATTACGGGAATATGGCTAAAACGCTGATCTGATTTAAGCAATCTGGTTGCTTCAACCCCACCTATGTTTGGAATCCAGTTATCCATTAAAACAAGATCGGGCTCTGCAGATTCCACCTTTTGGATAATATCATGTGAAGTTTCCGAAACTTCAACGTGAAACCCCAAATCAGTCAAAACAACCGTTATAACCTCCAAAATAATGGTATCGTCCTCAAATATCAATACAGTTTTTGTTTTACTCATATAAAATAGTTTATATATACCGTCATTGTTTTACATGAGGCACAAAAGATTCATGCCTGCCTGCAATCCCCTATAAGGTATAAAGTTTTTTCCAAATCTTTTGATCCCCAACAGCTGTAAAGTTATGCTGAATACCTGAAAATCGTATGGTTTCTTTACTACCTAATGCCAAATATCCTAAATTTTCTAGACTCGCGTCAAATAATTTAAAAACACGCTCCTGCAAATCTTTATTAAAATAGATCAACACATTCCGACAAAGGATTAATTGAAAGCTATTAAATGATGTGTCTGATACCAGATTATGGGTAGATAAAATCATTTTTTGCTTAAGATCGGCATCGAATTTTGCCCATTCATAATTTGCTGTGTAATATTTCGAAAAGTCCTGTTTTCCTCCAGATTCTATATAATTTTCGGAAAAAGATTTTATCTGGCTCAATGGATATACACCATTTCGGGCAATATCGAGTACCCGGGGATTAATATCCGTTGCATAGATCAATGACTTGTGATACAGATTAGCCTCTTTTAGCAAAATGGACATCGAATAAGCTTCCTCTCCTGTGGAGCATCCAGCAATCCATACACGGATCAACGGGTATGTCCCCAATTGCGGCAAAATTTCCTCCCGCAGTTGACGAAAGAATAAGGGATCCCGAAACATCTCGGTTAAGTTGACAGTAATCTCTTCAACAAAGTGCTGCAAAAATGCGGGGTTGTCCTTCAACATAAAGCGAAGTTCAGCAAAACTTGCCAAACGGTCATTCGTCATAAGCCGATTAATCCTCCGCTTCATCGATGCACGGCTATACTGCAAAAAATCATACCCGTAGTCGCGATAGATATCTTCAAGCAAAATATCTATTTCATGGTCTTTTATGATACTATAGCCCAACATTTAGATTAACCGTTCAATTTCACCCATCAATTTATCAACATCAATCGGCTTCGAGACATAAGACTGGGCTCCAGCTTCCAAGCATTTCTCCCGGTCTCCACTCATCGCCTGCGCTGTCACGGCAATAACTGGAATTTTGCCCAGCAAACTCGAATTTCGGATCAGCTGAATCGCCTCATAGCCATCGATTTCAGGCATCATCATATCCATCAATATCAGCGCTACACCTTTATTCGTCTCCAAGATCTCGATAGCCTCGCTTGCACTCGTGCTGCTCAACACTTGATATCCCTTCGCTTTCAACGTCAAACGCAATGCAAAAATATTGCGTTGATCGTCGTCCACAATTAATATTACCTTATTCTGATCCATAAATCCTTCATCCTCAATTTTCATATAGCCACACACGCAATAAAGAAAGTAGTTGATCAATATCCACCGGCTTCGAGATGTAGTCCGACGCGCCTGCCTGAATACATTTTTCACGGTCCCCGATCATTGACTTTGCCGTAACAGCGATGATTGGTAGTCTGGCATAATCTACATGTTGTCTGATATTCTTAATAGTTTCGTAACCATCCATCTCGGGCATCATCATGTCCATCAATACAATATCAATAGGTTCTCCTGATGTCAATACTTCCAACGCTTCCTTACCGTCCATTGCAGGAATTACCTTCACTTGAAATTTTTCCAACGCTTTAGTCATCGAGAAGATATTCCTGACGTCATCATCAGCAACAAGGACCCTCTTGCCCTTCAACACGTCGGTCAACGCACCAAGTCCATTGTTCTTCCTTCTTGCGTCGTCTGAATTATTAACCTCAATCAAATGAAGAAATAAGCCGACCTCATCCAAAATCCGTTGATAAGAATGAGCCGTCTTTACAACAACGGAGTCTGCGTATTTCTTAATTTTCAATTCTTCAGCTTTGGACAGATTCTTACCTGTAAAGATAATGATCGGCAGGTTCTCCAGTCCTTCATGCTGCTTGATGGCTTCCAACGTATGATATCCCATTTCGTCAGGCACACCCATATCCAAAATCACACAATCCACATCTGCTGTACGTAAAGCAGTGATACTATCCGAAACATTATCTTTTACTTCAAGTGATATATTAAAACTACTTAAAAAATAAGACAATGCACTTGCATGCTTTGGATTCTCTTCAACAATAAGCACCTTCTTCGGCGAACGGCTTAATGCCGATTCAATTTTTTGGAATACCGAAGTCATTTGTTCCAACGCAACAGGTTTATTAATAAAATCGATCGCCCCTTTTAATAAACTTTCTTTCTTCACCTCAAGCGAAGACATGATATGCACTGGAATATGCCGCGTAGCCTTATTACCTTTCAATTGATCCATGACAGCCCATCCATCCATAATTGGCAATTGAATATCGAGCAGAATAGCAACTGGATGATACTTCTGCGCAGCTGGAAGTGCATGGTCACCACGAACAACAACTACACCTTTATAGTTTTGTGTATGTGTATATTTCAAAAGTGCCTTGGCAAAATTAACATCATCCTCCACAATCAAAATCACCTTGTCTCCCTCTGCAACCGTATCTCGATCATCTGGAATCTCCTCGGGGATCCTAATTGTGACCGGATTATAGGTATCTTCTTTAACAATCTCAATCACCTCTTCTACTTCCGAAGATATCTCCTCAACCAATTGCTGCTCCTTCGTCAATATCTCTTTAACTTCAACTTTGGACTTCGGAATAATGAACAAAAAGGTACTACCTTTACCCACTTCGCTTTCCAACCTGATCTCTCCACCAAGCAAACGTGCAATCTCCCGGCTAATAGAAAGTCCTAGGCCAGTACCGCCAAACTTCCGCCTCGTTGAGCCATCAGCTTGTTGGAAGGCTTCAAAAATAATTTTCTGCTTTTCAAGTGGTATACCAATACCCGAATCGACTACAGCGAATACCAATCGATCGTGATCACTTGGATCTTCATAGATTTCCAGACGTACTTCGCCTTCTTTGGTAAATTTTATCGCATTTGAAATCAAATTACGGAGTACCTGATCGATGCGAAGCCGATCTCCCTCAAAGCGAGGTGCGATCTTAGCACTGACAGTCGTCTTAAAAGCCAAACCCTTCTCCTTTACAATGGGTAAAAACAGGCTATTCAAATCGGACAAAATATCATGCAGATCCAACGACGCATAATCTAAGGTCATTTTACCGGACTCAATTTTCGATAGGTCCAAAATCTCATCAATCAAGGTTAACAAACTCGTCCCTGAACTTTGAATGACTTTAGCTGATTCAATCTGATCTGAATTTAAGTTTTTCTCTACATTCTCCGATAGCAAACGAGATAGCAGCAATATCGAATTGAGTGGTGTACGGAGTTCATGGGACATATTAGCCAAAAACTCAGATTTATATTTAGTACTCAGCGCCAATTCTTCTGCTTTCTGCTGAATTTCCTGATTTCGTTCGGCAATCATCAAATTCTTATCTTCAAGCAATCGTGAGCGTTCCTCTAGTTCTTGATTGGACTGCATCAGTTCCTCGTGTTGCACTTTGAGCTCTTCCTCTGAAGACTGCAAACGCAATGTCTGCGCCTCCAATTCAGTATTTAGGCTTTCAAGCTCGGCATGTTGCGTTAATAGCTCTTCAGACTGTACCTGTGTTTCCTCCAACAATGTCTGGATTTTCGCCCTTCCTTTTGCTGAAACTAGTGCAATACCAATCTGTCGGGCACATTCAGTCAAAAATACTTGTTCTACCGCAGTAAAACTCTCCATTTGGCCAACTTCCAATACACCCAGCACTTGATCATCAACCAGCATCGGTAAAAAAATAATATGCTGCACATGGATCTTTCCATTGGCAAAGCTAACCACGTAATCCGTAGCATGCAGGTTTTGAAGTATCTTAGATTCCCGGTCCACAAATACCTGTCCGATGTAGCCTTCGCCTGGTAAAAAATACTGCTGTGTCTGCATATCCAAACCGTATGTCCCAGAAAGTTCCAACTTGTCATCGTTAAAAATATAGATCGCACCACTGATAGCACCGGTATAGCCGACAAGGCTTTTGATGGAATCCGCAGCAATTGTTTGCTCGCTCTTATTCCCCATTAATCCAGTGTAAAGTTTAGCATAGCCCGCATGAAGCCAATCATTCTCTGTTAGCTGTTCAAACGATTTTTTCAACGCTTTGGACATCCTATTGACGGCTTTCGCAATTTCGCCGAGATCATCGTCTCCGATCTCCTCTGCCTTGACATCATAATCCCCCAAAGCGATCCGGTTTGTGATCTTCTGAACCAAATTTAGTCGTCTAGAAATACCTTCGTCCTTCTCACGTAATGATTTCTCGAGTGCTGCACGTTTTAAAAAGTCGGCACGTAATCTGAAATAAAAATAGCTGGTAATAATAAGGGAAAGCAAGGCACTGATAACAATAAACAAGGTTGTAATAAACGAAGAATTATCCAGATTAGCCGATTTCCTATCGATATTATCTTCCTCATACTGATTAATATCCTTGATAATTGCGCGGCACTTGTCCATGGCCATTTTACTCTCATCCAGTTGCGCTAAGCCGAACACGCCACCCTTTCTCTTCGTTGCAACTGATTGCTTTAAAATGTCGAGCCGCCATTTTGCCGCAATTACAAGACTGTCTACCCGAACCTTCTGTACCGGATCCTGCTTGGTGAGTGCTTCTATCTCCTGCAATTCTTTGGGCAAACTTTCTAATGCATTATTAAAAGGTTCTAAATAGCTTTCTTTCCCAGTCAGAAGAAAGCCCCGGTTTCCGGTTTCAGCCCCTTGTAAAGAAGCAAGTAAACTAGTTGAAGTGCTAATAATTTTTCTTGTTACCGCAAGCTCCTGGCGATGCCTATTTTGTTCCTGTATACCAATGTAGGATGCTGTAGAACTAATAAGCAGCACGACCAATGAAAAACCGATCCCCCACGTTAGATTACTGAGTGTCTTACTATTTGGCATTCCTAAGTTAATTTAATGGTAAGGTAAAATAGAAGGTTGCACCACGCTCACCCGAACTCTCCACACCAATCGTTCCCTGATGGCTTCGTATAATTTCGGCGCAGATGTAAAGGCCTATCCCGAGTCCCTGGAAGTCAAATGACGTTTCTTCCACACGATAAAATTTCTCAAAAACATCGGCTTGCTTCTCCGCAGGTATCCCTATTCCGAAGTCGATTACACTGATCTTCACGGCGTCATCGACAACCGTACAATCAACGATGACTTTTTCTGTACCTGCAGCATATTTGTATGCATTCGTCAAGAAATTCACCAATACCTGCTCAAGACGGATCTCATCACCGTATATTTGTACCGCTGTGATATCACCGGTTCGAATAAGCTTCATGCTGCTTTGGTCATGCGTCTGAACAATGGAGTCGACGGCACTTTTCACCATATGCTCAAGTGAGAATACTTTTTTATTGATAAGCAACTTCCCGTTATCAATTTTTGATAGATCTAAAAGATCCGATATAAGACTGTTGAGTTTATCTATTTGTCCTTGCACCCGATGAACATACTTTGCTTCCGCACTTTCCTCTTCCAATTTCAACTTACGGTCAAGCAACTGCATATAAGCCTTTATACTTGTCAACGGTGTTTTCAACTCATGACTGGCAATGCTCAGAAATTCATCTTTCTCTTTTTCCGCCCGCTTCTGTGCGTCAATATCGGTAAAAGTCCCTATCCAGTTACTTTCGCTATTCTGCAGGATTGGCCATACACGTAACAACTGGTACGAGTATTCACCGCAAATGCTCTTTTTCAAGCGAACTTCCATCTCCAAAGGTTCACCTGACTGAAGGCTACCATGAAGCGCGGCAGCAATAGACCGATCTCCAGGATAGGTCTGCGGAAAAATAGTGGCGTCGTCAGAAAATTGAAACCAGCGGCCATTAACAAAATCAATATTGCCGCTCTTGTCACAAGTAAATGCAATTTGAGGAAGCGATTCCAAGAGCGTATGCAAATAGTCTACTTTCGATCGAAGCTCCTGCTGCGCCTGCTTTCGTCTTTCCACTTCCAGCTCCAGCGTCTGCTGAACATCTTTCAATGCCTGCGTTTGCTCATAAAGCCGATAAAACGTCTTGACTTTCAACATCAGAATATCGGGATCAACAGGTTTGGTAACATAATCCAAACCACCGGAGTCATAGCCTTTCGTAATAAATCTTTTATCTGTATTGACCGCAGACAAAAATATGATCGGTGTTTCCTTTGTCTTACTAAATCCGGCAATATTTTCGGCGACTTCAAAGCCGTCCATATCCGGCATTTGAACATCCAATATGATTAATGCATAATTATTTTTTAGGATCTTTTTTAAAGCTTCTTCCCCAGATTGAGCGGTGTCAACTTTAAAATTCTTGGATTCCAGCAATTTTTGTAAAGAGTATATATTATCCGGATTATCATCGACAATTAATATCATAGTGTATTAAAACTTAGCATCAAGGTTAACAAATCTAAAAAAATTAACTGAATACCCCCAACATAAATACGCAAAGACAACAGTAAATTGAAAACACAGCAAATAAGTAAAACTTTAGTCCACGAAACCCTGTTTTAATGAATAATGATAAGTTTTACATCAAAAGGTATTTACTGTGTTCCGGGCAAGTTTTATCTTGATCCATGGCAGCCAGTTGATTTGGCAGTCATCTCTCATGGTCACGCAGATCATGCCCATTGGGGAATGAAGAAATACCTCTGTCATCATTTTACAGTCAATATCTTACGCAGCCGCATAGGTCCAGACATCCAGGTTCAGGGCCTTGCCTACAACGAAGCGATATACATCAATGGTGTCAGAGTCTCTTTACATCCTGCTGGCCATATCATTGGCTCTGCACAGATACGCCTGGAACATAAAGGTAAAGTTGTGGTTTTTACGGGGGATTACAAGATTCAGAATGATGGCTTGTCCACGCCTTTTGAACCTATAAAGTGCCATGAGCTTATTACGGAAAGTACATTTGGGCTCCCCATTTACCGCTGGGAGTCTGTCGAACAGCAAAATGAACGCTTACAAGCCTGGATTAAAAACAACCAAAACAACAAAAAAACCTCCGTGTTTATTGGCTATTCGCTTGGAAAATCACAGCGCATTCTCAATGCTGTTCATGAGATGGGTCCCGTATACGTTCATTACAGCATTGCCAAGCTAAACGAAGCCTATAGTCAAGCAGGTATAAAATTACCAAATTACCGCATCGCCGATTTAAAATCGGAGCTCAAGCAGCTTGACAATCAAATTGTGCTGCTGCCGCCCGCTTTGCTGGACAGTCAACTTCTACAGAAAATACCGCATGTCGCCCATGCGATCTGCTCCGGATGGATGCAAATCCGTGGCGCACGGCGATGGCGCAGCGCTGATGCCGGCTTTGCGATCAGCGATCATGCCGACTGGCAGGGCTTATTGCAGGCGATACGTGGTAGTGCTGCCGAAAAAGTATATGTCACACACGGACAGACGGCAACATTTGCCAAATATCTGAATGAAATCGGTATTGAGGCCGAAGAAGTTAAGACGCAATACGGAGATGAAGAGGACCCTCAAACCCAAACAACAGAATAGCGTATGAAAGAATTTGCTACATTGATCCATGCGCTTGACAGCAGCAATAAGACCAACTCGAAGAAAGAAGCTATTTTAACCTTTTTCAACCAGGCTTCCGAAAAAGACAAACTTTGGTTTCTTGCCCTGATGACTGGCAAAAGACCAAAACGCAGCATCGCGATCAAGGATCTCAAAACATGGACCTTGGAAATCACAGGAATCCCCGAATGGTTATTTATAGAATCGTATGCTGCAGTAGGTGATCTGGCCGAGACCTTGTCGCTGCTGCTCCCACCACCGTCACAGCTGATCGAAAAAAGTCTGAGTGAATGGATGGACGAGATCATTGCCATTCGGGATGACAGTATAGCCCAAAAAAAAGCTTTTGTTCTTCGTTCCTGGAATGCACTAAATACCGTTGAGCGTTTCATTTTCAATAAGCTGCTTGGCGGAAGCTTCAGGTTAGGTGTTTCGGATAAGGGATTAATCAATACAATTGCGCAGTACACCAACAGCGAAGCAAGCGCAGTAGCGCATAGTATCATGGGCGAATGGAATCCGCATGCGGTAGAATTCGACAAACTCGTCAATGGCGCTTACAGCGATACCAACCGCTCCAAACCTTATCCATTCTGCCTTGCCTATCCTTTAGAAAAGGGCCCCGAAGAGCTAGGCTCCCTAGCCGAATGGCAGGCAGAATACAAATGGGACGGTATACGCGGCCAACTCATCAAGCGCGAAGATGAAATACATATCTGGTCTCGCGGAGAGGAACTCGTGACAGCGCAGTTCCCTGAAATTACCGAAGCCCTCAAACAATGGAAAGGAAGCTTTGTGCTTGACGGTGAGATCCTCGCCGTCAGAGACGGCCGTGTCCTCAACTTCTCTGAACTGCAAAAACGAATCAACCGAAAGACCATTCCAAAGTCGCTGCGTGAAGAAGTACCTATTTCAGTCTACCTTTATGATATTGTCGAACTGGATGGTATCGATCTGCGCGATAAGCCTCTTGCATACAGACGCACACAACTGGAACAGCTTTCAGCCGCAAACTCAGACAGCACGCTACAGCTTTCCCCCTTAATACAGGTGCAAAACTGGCCAGCCCTCCAAGACATACAGGCAAACTCGCGCGAGGTAAACAGCGAAGGACTAATGCTCAAGAAAAAGGACTCCGCTTATCATGCCGGCCGCAAAAAAGGCGACTGGTGGAAATGGAAGGTAAACCCCATGAGCATAGACGCTGTCCTCATTTATGCACAGAAAGGAAGTGGCCGCCGAAGTGCCCATTATACCGATTATACTTTTGCCATAAGGGATGATGATCAGCTTGTAACGATCGCAAAAGCCTATTCAGGTCTTACAGACAAGGAAATTCTAGAAGTTAGCCGCTTTGTGAAACAGAATTCATTAGAGAAATTCGGCCCAGTAAGAACCGTTAAACCTGAACTAGTTTTTGAAATTGCCTTTGAAGGCATTGGATACAGCAAACGTCATAAATCTGGTGTAGCGCTACGTTTTCCGAGGATATTACGCTGGCGAAAAGACAAGACCGCCGCAGAGATCGATAGTCTTGAAGATATTAAAAAGTTGATACAATAAGGCATAGCTTCATACACATTGAACGCAAAGATAGCACATAGTGAAGGTTTTCGAATAATCAGTGATTATTTCAAATCGCAGGGAAATACCCCTTTTAGCTTCCAGACCAGGGCCTGGGAAAAATATGCGCAAGGATACAGCGGGCTGGTTATCGCGCCCACAGGGTTTGGAAAGACCTTCTCCCTATTTATGGCGGTATTGATGGACTTCCTCAATCATCCGGAACATTACCAAAAGGGCCTAAAGCTCCTCTGGATTACACCTCTACGCTCCTTGGCCAAAGATCTTGCGCGGGCCATGCAAACAGCAATAGACGAAATTGGACTCGACTGGATCGTACAGGTGCGTAATGGTGACACCGATCCCAAGATCAAAGCGCAGCAAACCCGCTCCATGCCTGACGTTTTGCTTGTTACTCCAGAAAGCCTGCACTTATTGCTTGCTCAAAAACAACGCGATAAATATTTTAAAAATCTCCGATGTGTGACGGTAGACGAGTGGCACGAGCTCATGGGCAACAAAAGGGGCGTAATGGTCGAACTGGCACTTTCCTTTTTGGAAGCATATACAAAAAACCTACGCGTCTGGGGTATCACAGCCACCATCGGCAATCTCAATGAAGCAATGGATGTTTTGCTCCCCACAGCCATAAAACGTATCCAGATTATTGCCAAAGAGAAAAAGAAAATTGCCATCAAACCGATATTCCCCAGCACAGTGGAACTGCTTCCCTGGGCAGGGCACCTCGGCGGCAACCTCGTAGATCAGGTCGTCCCGATTATACTTGCCAGCAAAAGCACCATTATCTTTACCAACACACGGAGCCAAAGTGAGATGTGGTACCAATTGCTGTTGCAGGCTCACCCCGATTTTGCCGGACAAATCGCCTTGCACCACAGCTCCATTGACGCGCATATCCGCGAATGGATCGAGGACAATCTCAGCAGCGGCAAACTTAAAGCAGTCGTATCGACCTCTTCCTTGGACTTAGGGGTAGATTTCAAACCCGTGGATACAGTGGTACAGGTTGGATCAAGTAAAGGTGTAGCTCGATTTATGCAACGTGCTGGAAGAAGCGGACATAGCCCTTTCGAAACCTCCACGATCTATTTCGTTCCCACACACTCCCTGGAGCTCATCGAAGTCGCCGCCCTGAAGGAGGCCGTAAAAACGCAGACGATTGAAAACCGGGATCCCATGGTTCAGACCTTCGATGTGCTTGTTCAATTCATGGTAACCATCGCCTTGGGCGGTGGATTTCGTTCGGAAGAATTGCATGCCATCGTCGCCAGTACCCATGCCTTTCACTACATGGAAACGGAAGAATGGCAATGGTGTATGTATTTTATTACCGCGGGTGGAAAAATTGGAAAACGCTACGAAGAATTTCACAAGGTTATCCAGGATGAAGAAGGCAAATGGATCATTAAAAACCGCCGTCTTGCACTGCTTCACAGACTCAATATCGGTGCCATTGTCGGTGATGCCATGATGCGTGTTAAGTTTCTCTCCGGTGGCTACATCGGCATGATCGAAGAATATTTTATTAGCAAACTTAAAAAAGGTGAACGCTTTATCCTTGCGGGGCGGATACTCGAACTTGTGATGGTGAAGGAAATGACCGTATTCGTAAGAAATTCGTCGGGTAAAGCCATTACTCCGAGCTGGCTCGGTGGAAGACTTCCCTTATCATCCAATTTGAGCCATTTCCTGAGAAAAAAATTGGCTGCAGCAGCCAGCGCTCCCTCCAGTGAAAAAGAGCTTCATTTCCTGGCGCCACTGATCGAAAAACAGGCTGAACTTTCAGCCGTGCCAAGTGAAGCGGAATTCCTCGTCGAACATATCAAAACCAGAGAAGGTCATCATCTATTTTTCTACCCCTTGGAAGGCCGATTGATCCATGAAGTCATGGCAGCGCTTGTCGCCTACCGCATCAGCAAGTTGTACCCGATCAGCTTTTCCATGGCCATGAACGACTATGGCTTCGAACTCTATTCCGATAAGGAAATTCAGCTCAGTCAAATGCAGCTCGAACAGGTATTGAGCCGCAGCAATTTGATGGAAGATGTGATCAGTAGTATTAACTCTGCAGAAATGGCCAGCCGCAAATTTAGGGATATCGCCGTCATTTCCGGGCTGGTTGTCCAAAACTATCCCGGCACCCAGCAAAACAACAAATCGTTGCAGGCCTCATCAGGGATTATTTTTCGTGTATTAATGGAACACGATCCCACTAATCTTTTGCTCAAACAGGCTTTTACCGAAGTATTCAACCAGCAACTGGAAGAACATCGGTTAATAAATGCATTCGAAAGGATCAATCAGAGCAAAATACGTTATACCTTTGTCGAAGAGTATACGCCATTGAGCTTTCCGATAAAAGTGGATAGCCTCCGGCAATCCCTGTCGAGCGAAGCCTTGATTGAACGGATTCAACGCATGGAAAAGACCAATGCTCAAAAAAAGAAGCGCAGAAAATGAAAATCGGAGAACAAACAATTACATTCAATAAACAGGAATTAACCCTTAACACACAACGCTCTATATACTGGAAAGACCAAAAAACGTTAATCTTATCTGACCTGCATCTGGGCAAAGCGGCACATTTCAGGAAGCATGGCATTGCTATCCCGACGGATACTGCCATAACGGACCTTACTCGATTAGAATCCCTAATAGCGTACTATCAAGCTAAGCAAGTCATCGTTGTCGGCGATCTCATTCATGCCGGCATCAATCAGGAAGTACTTTTACTGGAATCATTCAGACAACGCCACCCTGAGCTCCACCTTCATCTTGTCAAAGGCAATCACGACCGCCTATCGCAACAAATGGGCATTCGCTTCGGTATAGAGCATCATAAAGAAGTTTTCGAAATGCAACAGATCCAATTTAAACACCACCCCGCTGATGCAGCAGATTCCTCTTCATTTCGGATTAGTGGCCATATCCATCCGGGTATCAGCCTGGTTATTCCACCGAAACGGAAGGTTCGCCTACCCTGTTTTCTGGTATGTACTCATCAGATTATCCTTCCCGCTTTTAGTACTTTTACGGGATTGGACAGCAAAGACCTGTCTTCCCTATATCAAAGTTATGCTATTTCGGACGATCATATCTTCCCGATCAGAAGAAACTAATCCAAGCAGCAGTTTATATTACATCTTGAGCTCCCCGGGAGAGATTCCGTAATATTTTTTAAACGCACTGCTAAAATTATTCTGGTGACCATAGCCCGTCAACAAGGCCACTTCATAGACGGTCATTTTATCTTCGAGCAGATAACTTTTGGCTTTTTCCATCCGCACCCGTGTAAGGTAGTCGTGAATGGTCACTGAAAAATATTCCTTAAAGTCCTTACGCAATTTACTTTCACTGGTTAGCACCTCCGCGGCCAGTTCTTTTTGCGTCGGTGGATTGGCAATACGCTGTTCAAGAATCTGTCTTGCCATCTCCAGTCGCTGCACATCCTCCTCATGAAAGAGCACATCACTGCTTTCAGTTTTCTCATTGTATTGCTCAAATTGATACATTAGCAGCTCAACAATACGCGACTCGGTATGAAGCCTGCGGATTTCGCCCTTTTTTTTGGATTCAATCAGCTCGCTTATGGTATGCTGCATCTCATAGGTCGCCATCAGATCTTCTTCGGAGAAGGAAACGTATTCGCCTTTTTCGATCTCGTGTACAAATTGCTGATGCAATAACGAATCGCGTTTGATCAGATTGAGGTAGTACTCCTTGGAAATAACGGCTATAAAATAAGTATATTCAATACCGGGTTCCACTTCATGGATGGAGTTGACCGAAGGAATATAACGTATGTTATGCCGGCTCATGCCATAAGGCAATTTGCTATCTGTCGGCTTGAAGAAAATAAACTGACTTGTTATCGTCTCACCCTCAATTTCAGTAAGAACCTGCACCGGCCGGTCAAACTGCATCTTAGCATGCAGGATAAACAACCCCGATGTCGAAAGTTGAAAATTCTCCATATGGACTGGGTCCTTGGAAATCGAGATTCTATTTTCGACCAACGGTTTGTCGGGAACATAGCTATCCGGAATTTCTTCTTCAAAAAGCCAATCTGCCAACTCTACTATTTTACTTTTCACCAACATGATTACAAATCCTAAATAAGCCTGAAGCAGTTAAAATTAACGAAATAAGATGGTATTCTAAAATTATTTATAATCTTTCTAAATAACATAGTTAATCCAAGTCAATATCCATTTCCTCCAACTGAACATAAGGTTTCAATGTTCTTGGGTTCATAATGACATTTGACTCGACCGAAAAGATGGTATAGATCTCTTTTTGGGCCAATACTTCCACCGGTGTACCATGAAAAAGCTTGCGACCATTTTTGAGCATCAGAATACGATCGGCATACATGGCAGCAAAATTAACGTCGTGCACGATCAGCACCACCATAAATCCTTTTCGGGCAAGTGCACGTGCAATGGCCAATACTTTCTGCTGATAATGCAGATCCAATGCAGAAATAGGTTCGTCCAATAACAACAGTGCATCTGGATTATCCCATATCTGTGCTAGGATACGTGCAAGATGAACACGCTGTTGTTCACCGCCGGAAAGGCTCAAAAAATCCCGTTCAGCAAAAGCAGATACCCCGCAAAGTTCCATAGTTTCGGCCACGATCTTATAGTCCTCTTGTTTGGGTGTATTCTTATAATGCGGATACCGACCCATTAGCACAATCTCTTCTACGTTAAAGCTCAATGTCATCTGCTGTTGTTGGCTCAGCAAAGCCCTACATTTGGCCAAAGCCGCAGGTTCGTATGCAGACAGCGCCTTGCCATTGAGATGAACAGCTCCCGAATCCGGTTTCTTTTCACCACAAAGCACCCCCATCAGCGTCGACTTACCAGCGCCATTAGCTCCGAGGATTGCCAGAATTTCACCTTTACGTACCTGAAAGGTAATATCCTTCAGAAGCTTTCGTCCGTTCACTTCGTAGTTGATCTTCTCTACACGTAGCATAATGCAATTATTTTTAAAGCCTTTGTCAAAAGACTATTTATCTTTGATTAAAATATACAAGAATACCGGTGTGCCCAGTAAAGCTGTAATCACGCCGATGGGCAATTCGATGGGTGCCACAGCGACCCGTGCAATCACGTCTGCCAACGTCAGCACCAGCGCCCCCAATAATAATGAACCCGGAAGCACAAATCGGTGATCCGCTCCACCCATCAAGCGAACGGTATGCGGAACAATCAGTCCGACAAAACCAATAATACCCGATACCGCAACTGATGCTCCCACAGCAAGTGTGGATAAAACAACCACCCAGCGTTTGACGCGATCGGTACGCATACCCAAAAGATCTGCCTGCAACTCCCCAAGGGAAAAGGCATTCAGCGACTTTCCAAATAAGGGCAAGATCAGCAGCGGGATCAAAATAAATGGCGCCAAAGCTCTTAAGTTATCCCAAGTAGCCCCACCAAGACTGCCCAGCATCCAAAAAGTGATGGTACGTAACTGTTGCTCTGTAGACATATAGGTCATCAAACCTGTCAGCGCACCCGCAAAGGCATTGATGGCAATACCCGCCAACAGCATCGTCGTCACATTGGGGCGGCCATTTTTACTGGCAATACGGTAAACCAAAAAAGCGGTTAAACCAGCGCCCACAAAAGCGCCAAAAGCCAATATATAATAGCCAATCCAAGCAGCCAAAGAGGTGAATAGAAAAGTCTCAAAGGCAATGATCAGTACCGCAAAAAGGGAAGCTCCAGATGAAATCCCGATCAATCCGGGCTCCGCTAAGGGGTTGCGGAATATACCCTGGATCGCAGCACCGGATATACCCAATGCTGCCCCCACCAAAAGTCCAAGCAAAAGACGCGGCATACGAATCTCGAAAAGAACATCTGCTTGCATATTATGCACAACTCCGGCACTCCCCAAGTGCAATTTTTGCATCAACATCGTTAAGATATCCGCGGGCGAAATAGGGTAAGCCCCCAACCCCAAGGCAACAATACTGACGACACCCAATACCAGGCCCAAAGCCACTAGAATAAATTTCTGTTTCTTTTGCACCGGCTTTATTTTGAATCCATCACTTTTCCAAATCCACGGTGCAATGCTAAGATCGCATCTGGCAGCCGATTACTGAAATTGACCAGCAGCGAGGCATTCATCACCAAGATACGTTCGTTTTTACCCGCATTCGTGATACGCATACCCGGCAATTTAAGGATAGCATCCTGCCCCCCAAGACTACTTGCGCCAAAATCAAATAGCAACACAATATCTGGATTGGCCTGCACCAGCGCTTCCGTTGTATAGGGTTTGAAATCCGAAAATTCCTGAACGGCGTTTTTACCACCAGCCAGATTAATCATCGCATCTAGACTACTGCCTTTACCCGCCACGCTCATGGTACCCGTACCACGGGCATATAAAAACAATACTTTGGGTGCTGCTTTACCTTGGTTTTCCTTTTTCACCAATTCTATGGTATGATCCAGGCTCAATTTTGTTCGTGAAACCAGACTTTTACCGGCAGCAGATTCACCGACGGCATCTGCCACCTCCTGGATGTAACGAAGCGCACCCGAAACAGAATAGCTGGGCTTAATGGAGACAAACTTCACGCCAGCCGCGCGAATCTGATGAATGACTGCTTTGGATACATCACCTTCATTTGCAATGACGATGCTTGGCTTAAAAGATAATAAACCTTCGGCCGATATCGAACGGTTCTTGCTTACCCTCGGCAAGGCCGCCGCTGCTTTGGGCGATATACTTGTCACATCGGTAGCGACCATGCGCTCACCTATTCCCAGTCCGTAGATCGTTTCGGTCAACGAACTGTTTAACGTAATGATTCTCTGCTGTGCCCTCGCCCATCCACCGATTTGCATCAAAAAACACAGTATAATAACATAAAATCTACTCATTGTAATTCTTTATCTCCAGTATGGCGATAGCGGATTTCCAGGAATGGTTTTACCTCTCGCCGTAAAACTTGAGTACAAAACAAATCAATAATCAGTCTAAATACAAATTATATCATTTCTTTTAAACTAGTACATCATAACATAAAAAAGAGAATAAAACACTTATAAACAACGATTTACACCTAAATATAAACTGCTTTTCAGTCCATAAAAAACGAATTAAATAGAATTTATGACGTTTTGCATAGAGAAAAATCCAATAGGATTACCTTTTTTTGTAACATTATTTAGAATTATTAAAAATAAAAATAGTGTTTAAAAGCAGTTCACCTATTCGAACAAGCACCCTGATCGCCCTTTGCGCCTGCCAGATCTACACTGTGCAAGCACAGGAAAAATGGAAAATCTCCGGTGTATTGAAAAACGAATCCAATAAAGGCGTCGCCAATGCGACCGTCTATCTTTATCCAGATAAATATGCTTTTAAAACAGATACTGCAGGGAGATTTCAATTCACCCAGCTCTATGCGGGGCGCTACGAATTACAGGTACAGGCCATGGGTTATCAACAGTACCGTCAAGTTATCGATTTGGAAGACAAAAATCAGCAGCTGAACATTGTTTTAAAAGCTGAAGAACGGCAGATGGATGTAGTTGATGTGCAGGGTAAAGTGCAGGCTGTAGACAATCTCGTCAAGGCCGAAAATGCAGCGATGCCCGTTAAAGTTATTACCAAGCGTGAGATTGAACTTATGGGCAGCCGTCGGCTAGATGAGGTACTCAAGGAACAGACAGGTATCGCCATTGTGAACGATATTGCCGGTGGATCCAGAGCTGTCGGTGTGCAGATCCAGGGATTCAGCAGCAACTACGTGATGGTCCTGGTAGACGGGCAGCCTATTCTGGGGCGCAACAGTGGCAACTTTGACCTGTCCCGTATTTCGGTGACCAATATTGAGCGTATCGAGATCATCAAGGGAGCTTCCTCCTGCTTATACGGCAGTGACGCATTAGGTGGTGCGATCAATATCATTACACGCCATGGTGCTATCACACCACAGGCGCAGGCATCGTTTCTTTACGGCAGTCTCAATACCGTCGATGCCACTTTGGAAGCTGAGACACCTTTTGCTAATCAGCGTGGCAGCGCAGTGTTTTCGGGCAATTACTACCGCACGGATGGTTTTAATACCGACAAGCAGTATCTGGACTCCAAGAGTACCACTTTCCCACCCTATACGAACTATAGTTTCCAGGGGCGAGTACGTTATCGTACAAGCAAAAATGGCACCTTGGGCGTGACAGGGCGTTATGCAGCCCGAGAGTCCGAAATGATCAATGCCTGGTCTGAGTCGGCTACACTACAGGATAAACAAAAAGATCAGGACATCAATCTTTCGGCAAGTTACGACCGTAATTTTACGTCTGGATTGCGTAGTATGACGCGTTACTATTTCTCGCGTTTCCACTCCCAGATAGCCGCGCAATGGTTGCAGCAAGGTATCGTTGCAAGCGCCGAGCAGTTTGGTCAGAATGTTCACCGCATTGAACAGCAATTTGCGTATAGCCCTGCACAACAGGTTAAACTTACCGGCGGTATAGGCGGTAGCCTTGAACGGATGGACAACCAAGATCTGGATGCCAAACGCTCTTTGAACAGCGCATTCGCCTATTTGCAGACCGAATGGAAACCTGTAGACCGTTTATTAACGACGCTGGGCTTACGCTATGATCAGACGAATGTCTACAATGGTCATCTCAGCCCGAGTTTAGGCCTGCAATATCATCTCAGTCCTACACTTTTGATCAAAGGTGGTGTTGGTGCAGGATTCAAAGCCCCCGACTATAAAATGCGCTATCAGGTCTTCTTCAATCCAGCAGCCAACTATCTTGTCGTCGGTTCAGAGCGCGTAGCCGATGTGATTGCAGCCATGGATCAAGCCGGAGAACTCAGTTATAAAAACAGCTATATGCTCAATTTGGTGGCGGGCAACCTCAAAGCCGAAACCAGCATTTCAAACAATATTGGATTGACCTGGAACCCGTTCAAGAGATTTCAGGCCGATTTCTCGGTCTTCTACCATCGGATCAACAATCAGATCAACACGGTTAGTGTAGGTAACGGTACCAAAGTCGCACAGATCTATAGCTACCGCAACCTGCCCAAAGCGATGAATAAGGGGTTTGAAGTTTCATTGACCTATCAGGCGACCAAAGATCTGCAATTGTCGATGGGCTATCAATACCTCATTGCCAAAGACCTGAGTGTTTTGGATAGTATTGCCAAGGGAAGTTACCCCTATAACCAAATCAACGATCCCGCTACAGGCGAATATCGTCAGAGTAAAAAATCGGATTATTGGGGTATTGAGGACCGTTCGAGACACATGTTCAATGCAAAAGCCCAATATGAGTATAAACCCTGGGGCGTCAACATAAACGCGCGGGTTAATTTCAGAAGTGCCACACCTTTTCAGGAATACAATGGCAACCAGTTTATCGACAAATACGACATCTTTATCCCCTATCACACACTGGTGAATATGACTGTGGAAAAGAGTCTGATGAACAGGAGATTGACCCTCCGCCTGATCGGTGACAACTTATTCAATTTTACCAGCCGTTATCTACTCGGGCAGCCTGGACGGGTTATTATGGGTGGTGTCAGCTACCGTTGGATAAAAGAATAATAAGCACTAATGAACAAGAATTTAGCACACCAAGTACAAGATAAAAGATGAGAACGATTCGCATGATTATAGGAGAATGTAGCATCTGGCTTTCCTTTCACAAGATTGGCCGTTGTATTTTTTCAGCACTATTGCTATTGACAGTCGTATCCTGCGGGAAAGACAAAGATTATACTATCGGATTGGAAGATGGCAAAAGTACTCTGATCAGAGATCTTGCTGGCGATACCGATGCAGCCATGGGCGAAGGTACTGAAGGAAAAGAGCAAAGACCATTTTTTATATTTCTTTTTCGTTTTAAAGACCAAAAGCAAATCTGGGTTAAGACCAAAGCCGATTCTGCGCAGTGGCTTAAAACAAAAGATTGGGATATTGCCTTTACAGGTCCTTACAATTCGGAGATCTATGTGAACAATTCCCAGCATGAATACAATCCGGGTTATGGCGGCCAGGCAAATAATACCGCTGTGGTTTTACTGCGACAAGCCTATCAGAGTGTCACTGTAGCCCCTTCGGATGAAGAGTTTAATAAAAGTGAAGTAAACAAAATTGGCTGGGCAGCAACCGATGGTTCTGATGGATGGTTTCGCTATAGCTTAAGCACCCATATTATGCAGGCGCTTCCCAATCGTACCTATGCGATTCGCTTACCCGATGGCAAATATGCCAAGTTGCAACTGATCAATGCCTATAAGGGAAATCCAGCGGCGGTAACCAACCTCAATTGGCCTGCCCCGTATTATACATTTAAATATTATGTACAGCAGGATGGCAGCAAAGATTTAAATACAAACACATTATAATAAGGAAAATTACACAATTAAATTAAAGATGAATAGATTATTTACAACAGCAGCACTACTATGTGCATTGAGTTTAGGTTTTACTTCTTGTAGCAAGGATGATGATAAGGTGGAGCAAGTCGAGCCAGAATACCAAGCTAAGGTTATGGTCAAAGACGGTGAAACTGTTGATTTAACAAAAGTTTCCAAAACCATCAATACACAAGGAACAATCAAGCGTACAGGCAATACCTATTCACTTCGTAACTTCAAACAATTTACAATCGGTGAAGATGGAAAAGCGACAACAACTGCATCAGCAGATTATTATTTTGATTTCAAAGAGAATGATGCAACCAGCGATGCTGACAAAATGTTAAGTCTATCTGGGACAGCAGCTGTAACTTTAAAAACGAATGCCGAAAAGGGCTATACATTATCCTATATTGATAAAAATTTTGATCAAGTCCAAGCTTCCGACCAATTAATCTCTATTGAGAATAACGCCAGTGAAATCTATAAAATGATTATCCCTCCTGCAACGGAAAGGATTAGAACTGAATCAGGTTGGTGCAATTATAGTATGATCAATCATATAGTAACTGTAGTAGAAAATAGAACACTTGTAATATCAAAAGATAAAAAACCATTATTTAAAGTACGCATGAACAGCATCTATTCAGATGGAAAACCAAATGCAAGTGAAAAAGCAAGCAATATGGTTTTCTACTCCATCGATTACCAAGAATTTAAATAGTATCAATAAAGCAGCTGGTTTAAGATCCAGCTGCTTCGTTAACCAAAAATCAAAAACCGAAAAAAATATATTAAATACCAATTTTCATATACACTTTATCAGCAAAAGATTTTATCTTTACTATTATTTAGAATAAATTTAAATAAAAATAACATACTAATATCCCTACTGCATGTATAGAAAAGGGACAAGTTATCAACTAACAAAAAAAACAAGTTACAATGACAATAAAGAAACGCAGTAAACTATTAAAATTCATACCGGTATTGGCATTTTTAATTGTGTTGGGGTCTTGCAGCAAAAGCGAGCCCACAGCAGTAGAGCCTGAACCAGATCCAGTTGCACCAGAAGCTATGTTCAATCGCTTGATTACGGTTAAGAATTTTGGCGAAGATTTACCCGCGGGTAGTGCACCAACCACAGCGCAATCACCAATATATTATAGTTTGGAACAGAACAAAGCTGTGACGCCGGATTATAAACTAACCGCACGGTGGGATATCTCTTGCTCAGAAATATACCGCAGTTTTATCAATTGCAACAACACAGCAAACGGATTTGGTAAGGGTGGTCCAGGGAAAGGTGGTATCTTAATTGTCAAGAAAAAATTTGAAGATGTAATCGATATCCCCTCAGATGTCGAATTCCGAAAAGGTGAAAAAGCCTATGGCACAGATGACTCAGGAGCGTTTGGTGAAGGCCTAGGTTGGTATTTATATGATTTTGATGGCGTAATCAAAGGTGGTGGAGCGGAAAACAAAAAACACGTTTGCTATCCCATCGAAAGCAATACATTGATCGTCCGTACAGCCCAGGGGAACTACGCCAAGATCAAGATACAAAGTATCTACAAAGACCTCTTGAATCCAAAAGACTGGTTTAAAGATTCACCAACACCATTCTTTACATTCCAATATGTACTTGCCAAAGCTGGTAGTACCAAATTTGTGATTGCTAACTAAATACGATAAGCTACGCATTCTGATTTAGACACTAAACTAACATGAAAAGAATATACAGCATTTTAAGCTTCCTTTTTTTAGGATTGCTGCTAACCCGCTGCACCAAAACGGAAGAATTAGCCTTACTTCCTGCAGATAAGGTACTCGAATACAAGGTCACCAACCTCCCCAATGATGATGTCATTTACGGTGCCATTGACAATGAGGCCAATACAATTACGGTATATCTCCCTTATTATTATGGCTTGCTCGTCATCGATCCGACTATTAAAGTTGCTAACGGAGCCAGTTTAACAGAAGAAATTTTGCCCGTTAAAACAGATGAAAAAAGACAGACGTATACCGTAAAGTCCGCTACAGGTACCACAAGAACCTATAGCTTAAAGATTGAGCTACAAAGTACGCCATCTTTTGAAGCGACTTTTGCATCGACATCTTCCATTTCACTTACAAAAGGGCCTGGAGGTGCATTTCCAGCGATAAATGGGACTTTCATGCATACCAATCCCGCATTGGTCAGTATCGCATTGATTAATCAAGAGACCAAAGAACGCTATAAGATGGCTACGCCCAATAGCTTGAAAGTATCAGGAAATGTTGGTTATCAATTAAGTTATACGGGAACTGAACGAGAAAACCGTATTCCGTCCGATATTAAAGCAGGCACCTATGATGTAGAGGTAACCAACATCAACCATATAATTACATTAGCCAATCCGCTCAAAATTACATATCGTCAACCTGACGTAATTGTTAGCTTATTGGGTCTAAATCTCGCAAAAAATAAAGATTGGACCATAAAAGCTGGCCTAGATAAGGTTATTCTAGATCCTACGGCCGTTATCATGACACTCAATGGAAAAGATTATCCATTGACTATTAAATCTAATAACCGTACCGAAATAACAGTTTCATTACCAGCGACTCTGCCAATCGGAACCTTTGATAATTTGCAGATCAAATTCCAATTTAAAGACTGGGCCGATGTTGTAAAGACACAGTTGTCTCCAAGTACAATAACGGAATCCTAAACAAGCATCCACAGTATGCCATGGTGGCATCAAAATTAAATAAATTAAAACAAGAGGAGATCTCAACATGAACTCAAACATCAAAACTATCTTAAAATCAGCGATGGCCGTGACTGTGCTATCGGCAGCAGTATGGGCAGCAGCCCCAACAGCAGGATCAGCAACAGCTCCTTTGGCTTTAAACCAGGCCAAAGCAAATAGTAACTACACTGTTGTAGGTCAATGGTGGAGTCCAGCCGCTGCAGCAACTTGGCCTGCGGTATATGTAGACCTTGCTACAGGTGCACAAAGCCTGAGTAGCTCCGGTCAAGTTGCATTCTTTAGCCATGTAAATGGTTCTATCAAGGCTAATGGATCTTATTCGATCAGAACGGTAACAAAAGACATCGCTTCCGTTACAGCATCAGATTGGGCAACAGCGACTCCGGTATCATCACAGGGCAGTGGCGAATGGTATGAATATGATTTAGATAGCCATGCAAACCAAGCAATCCAACCTTTGACCGTATTGGTCGGAAATTCTTCCGGAGCTTCATATGCGGTTAAGTTAATTAACTTTACAAATGTTGGCCAACAAGTAGTGGCAGGTCAATTACAAGTAAAAGCAGATACCAATATCGAAGTTAAGGCATTATAGTCTTTCCTATTTAATGAATGAAAGATTCCGCAACCTGGTGGATGGGTTGCGGATCTTTTTAGCCTAATCAACATCCGCATAACGATTTTTTTAACCAAAAAAATTATGCAACACTCATTTTTGAAAAAACAAATACATATCCTTCAATTCCTGGCTATTTTTGTGCTAGCACTAGCATGCTCGTCCTGTAAAACCGAATATCCTAGCCTACCCTTCAATGACATCGAATCCTTTAACATTCAGGACGCTGATGGTAAAACCTTATCAGCCAGCATTGTGGATGACCGGATTATCTTATATTGGCCACCCTTAGTGGAGCAACCCGAAAGCATTACACCTACGATTAAAGTTTCCGAATTAGCGACTATTACCCCGGCATCAGGTACACCGATAAAACTCCAATCCGAAAAACCCATCACCTATACTGTTCGCGCACAGGACGGATCCAGCAAAAATTACACATTGACCTTCCAATACAATCAGCCCATCGTGCAAGCTACATTCAATAGTTTATCGTCTGGTCAATACTACATCACTGATCCGAATACGTTTACTTTTATCGGAGAAAACATTATCCCTAGCGAGACACAAACTAAAGGCTATTTAATAGATAAAGACGGAACAGAAACATTACTTTTGTTTAGCAAAAATATAGTACCGACTAATTTTGCTGTTACTTTTACGGCTCCAGATGACTTCAAAGCAGGTACTGGCTATAAGATCAAATTGGTTTCAGGCCGTTATTCCATTGTAAGCGATTCATTTGAAGCTGTCTTACCTAGCGTCCTCAATGTATTAATAAAGAACAATCTGTTATATAGCGTTAAAAAAGGAGAGAACTTTGTGGCTCCTTTGCAGAGTAAAGTCCTTTATGAGCGTTATTTTAAAACCGATTTTGACCATTTCATCGCAGTGGATAACCTGAATAAAGAATATAGTATAAACAATGTGATGTTTGATGTCAACGCAATGACAGTTACCATCCCTATACCTTCAAATGTAATGGGTAGTGGAATCAACAAGCTAAAAATGGTGGACAAGTCAGGAAAAGTATTATTGGAGGATACGTATTATATCACCTTAAACTAATACGCCTCATCAATTCGTTTTAATCGTGTTTGTCACTAATCAAACAAAGCATTTTATCATGATCGCATTAGCAGCTATCATTGTATACAGCTGCGGCAAAGATAAGGCTACGCCAGAAGATCCGACGATTGTCCCTCAACCTGAAGAAACCTTACGCCAACAATATAGTAAATCGGTAACGCAATGGCCAGCTGCCACTTGGTACAACAATAGCAAGGTACGTGAACTAGCCGCTTTACCCGAAAACCCATCGAAAGATAAGGCCGAGCTTATCGCACTTGGCAAAGCCTTATTTTTCGACCCCCGCACCGGTAATGGCATGAAGACTTGCGCTTCATGTCATCATCCGGACACCTACTGGATCGACCAAAAAACAACGGCAGATGGTATCGCACTGCATCACCGCAATACACCTTCCCTAGAAAATGTCTGGTACCTGGAAGGCAAGCTCTTTCACGATGGCCGCGCAAAAACCTATCGAGAGCAGATCGCCGAAGCCATCAACTCCCCTATTGAAATGGGCGGCAATACGACTGCCTTACCCGCTAAACTGCAAGTTATACCAGGCTATCTTCGTTTATATGAGGCGGCTTACTCAAGCCAGACGATGAGTGTCGAAGGACTGCTGGATGCCATAGCAGCGTATTCAAAGTCGATCAGTAGCGGTGAAACCGCCTTTGACCGTTTTATCAAAGGAGATTACCCGGCATTAAGCGATGCACAGCTTGAGGGCCTCCATCTGTTTCGAACCAAAGGAAAATGTATCAACTGCCATAATGGAGCATTCTTTACCGATCTCGATTTTCATAACCTGGGTTATGCTGTTACTAGCAAAGGTGCCTTGGATAAGGGTCGCTTTGAAGCGACAGGCCTGGAAACAGACAGAGGTAAATTTCGCACACCGGGTCTGCGCAATGTGGTCCATACGGCCCCCTACCTACACAATGGTAGTATTGCAAACTTAAGTGAACTGATCAACCTGCTGAGTCAGGGCATGCCCCAAAAGCTGGGGCAACAAATCAACGGCACCTTATCGTCGCATATCCAAAACGTCCGATTGAGCAGCAAAGAGCAGGAAAATATAGTTGCTTTTTTGTGGAGCTTATCCAGCGAACCGAAGTACACCGAGCGGCCAGTATTACCCTAAAATAAAAAATCCCAAAGGGGATACCTTTGGGACATTTTGAGTACTCCACAGTAGTGGAGGCATCAAAAATTAAATAAATTGGCACAAAATTAGGCTTTTATATTAAATAAAAAAGTAAAAAAGTATTAAATTTCAGATAATTATCCATTTTGCAGCGAATCAACTACACATAAGGAACAAAATCCGCATCATACAATGCGTCGAATCCGCCAAATAGTTGGTCTATTTGTTACAATAACTGCTATAACCGCTTGCCAGCGTGGCAATAGAGCAACGACGCTGCCTGATGAACTCATTAGTCCAAAAACAGGAACAAAAAAAGAATTGACGCTCGACTCAATCTACCTGTATGCCAAACAGCTCTACCGCTGGCAGGAAGCTCTCCCTTCGTATACCAGTTTTGATCCGCGGGCACAGTATGCCCAAATAGAACCCGAGCAAACGGCCTACGAGCGTGAACTTTTTGCCCTCAGCCAATACGCCTTGCGTATAACGGAAAAGCCTTATGAGTGGTCGACCATCCCCAATAAACCCAAATATTCATATTTGGAGCGTCGCCGGACTGAAAAGAAGAGTAGCGGTCACCTAGCAAGTACCACCACCCCCTATCGGTATGCGACTCATCTGTCCTACTGGTCTGTGGGAAACAAACGGATTGCTTATATTTATATCCCCTCTTTTCCCCAACTCCAGACAGTGAAGGCCGAACTCGATCAACTTACGGTCGAACTCGCACAGCAGCAAGTTACTCATTTAATACTCGATCTACGACATAACGGTGGCGGGTATGTGGAGACCGCAGAATATTTGGCCAACCTCATTAGTCCACCCAAACTAGATAAAAAAGTTATGTTCAGCGAGCAATTTCACCCGAATGTACAGCAAGGAAGAGCAAAACTACTCCTTAACCAACCCTATCTTGATGCAAATGGCAAAGTGGTCCAATACAAAGGACGCCCTGCCACCCTTGCCGATGTGGACTATAGTGAAAAGGCCAATACGCATTACTTTATCAAAAAGGGCAATTTTAATTCTTTGCAGCAGCTGTCATGCATTGTATCAGAACGCACGGCTTCGGCTAGTGAATTACTGATCAGCTGCTTCAAACCTTATATTCCGATACGCCTTATTGGTCAGCAGACTTTCGGCAAACCCGTAGGCTTCTTTTCCATACGCATAGGGGCCTTCGATATTTATCTGGCCTCATTTCTCATTCGGAATGCTGATGGCTGGTCTGATTATTTTGATGGCATACCCGTCGACCTGGCCCTAGCTCCGGTCGAAACCTTCCGCCATCCCGGAGATCCCAAGGAAGCCTGGCTTGCAGCAGCATTAAAAGATCTTGTAGGAGACCTACGGATCAAAGCAATTTCATCCGCATCTTATTTTCCACCGCCAGCAGACGAAAATTTGCTACTGAAAACAAATTTTAGGCTAAAGTGAGAAACTGATTGAAGCTGGATTCTGTCATACTCCTATGTAAATTAAAACCATTTTTCATAGATGATAAAGCAGAAAACAGCATACATTTGTGGAAATAAATACGAATCTTTGTATAGAATCGTTATAAATAAAAACAAGAACATGTTAAGTCAACATATCAAAGAGCAAACGCACGCAGCTCACCAAAACGTAGAAGGAACGATCGTGCGCCAATTGAAAAATATTCGTTCTAAAGCAGATTACGCAGAAGTATTAAAAGGTTTTTATGCTTATTTCCGTGCTGTGGAAGACAGCATCGCTCCTTTCGTAACCGCCGAAGTATTGCCTGATTTGGCTGAACGCCGCAACTCATCCTACATCAAAAGTGATATCGAAGCTTTGGGAGGTACAGTAGATAACCTTCCGGAAGCCACGGCTCCAACGGTAGCCAACGTACAGGAAGCACTTGCATCATTGTATGTCCTAGAAGGATCCATCATGGGAGGCCCATATATCGTACAGATGCTCAATAAGTATGGTGTTACTACCGGCACTTCTTTTTTTGAAGGTTATGGCGAAAATAGCCGTGACATGTGGGCCGGTTTTACAGCGGTATTGAACAAGTATTCAGAAGATCCGGCAACTTACGATCGTGCAGTAGAGATTGCAAACCAAACTTTTTATAACTTTGGCGAAGTATTCACCCCTATTACCAGCGCAAACTAAAACAAGAGCAATCGTGTTTAATTCCTTAAATGGAGCAAAAAGACAACAAATCAAAATGGCTTAAGCGTGCCGGAATTGGAGCATTTCTCTTCTTTCTGGCCAAAGGACTCGTATGGCTCGCTGTATTCTTTTTCGCGGCAAAGTCCTGCAGCATATCTATTTAACACAACGTATGAAGCATTCATCTAACGTACTTTTTTGAGCGTCAGATGAATGCCTCTATTCAATTAGACCTTTTCAAATCCAATCCTCTTTTTTAGTGCAGGCTAGCCTGTGTTTATTACCTCGAACGCTCAGGTCTTCGGGTGGTGTTCGTATTGTGTTCGAACCACCTTCGGAGATGGACAATCTGGCGACCATTCGTGACCTGATTCCGACCAGATAATTCCTGTACAGGGTCTGGTCGGAATCAGGTCAGCATCTGTACAATATCTGTATCGCATCCGAATAAGGTACGAAGCAGGTACGAACCTGCTCGATACCGCCGCCCTTCTTACCTTGTACTTTTGTAATCACTGCCCGATACAGTTCCACACCCTTATGGCTGATAACCTGGCAAGCAATTTCTTCCCTACTGATAATATATAACCTCTTCCATTAGCAGAATTCATTTTTGATTGTACAAATTTTATTATAAAACAAGCAGAAATCTCCCTATAATTGCATTCGGGAATATTTCATTTCATAGTGAAATTCCTAAACAGACATGACCATAAATTGTAAAATGTTACGCTATCACCAACATGTCCTATCAATAATTATATGAAATAACGATACCATGAAAAGGAATATCTTTTTTATTTTAATAGGCTTTGCATTAATGGCTAACCTAGCGATCTGCCAAGAAAAAGACGTCGATTTTAGCAAAGCCTATATTGCCCAAAACGACGGCAAGACAACTGTTGAAATCAATGAGGCACAGGAACTCATCTATATTATCTTTGCAATAACTGACTTTGGCAAAGAAAATCCAAACATGACCAAGCAGAACACAGCCTATTTTGAAGAGGTCAAAGCGCATTTTACTCCATTTTCCAATCTGCCTATCGTAAAGAAATTTGATCAGCAGCTGCGAGAGAATCTAACCAACTATTTCCTCTTAGCGGCCAATGTATATGGCTTTAAGTTCAAAAACGATCAATTAGTCCCTACCAACATCTATATTTTTCCGGCAAGAGGAGTTGGAAATTATCAGGTCAAATCAAATCCCATCCCCGGTTACAAAAACGACCTGGAAGAATTTGCCAGACAGAGTGGATACCGGGCATTCTACAAAGCGCATCAAGCCTATTACGACAGCCTTCGTACAGCATATCAGGAGTATGCTTCCATTGCCGAGCAGAAAGAATGGTTAGAACATAAATTCGATTATACAATCAATAGCTACCGTGTATTGACCTCCCCACTGATTGCAGGAATGAATGCGACCCACACCTTCAAGTACAAAGGTTTCAAAGAAATTCTGCTTTTTTTACCAACCCTCCGCGAAGATGAATCCTGGAGCCCCAAATTCAAAAAAGCATTCAATACACGCATCATTTTCACAGAAATAGACCACAACTACGTAGGCCCATTGAGCGAAAAAAACAAAAAACAGATTGATACAATATTCAATAACAGGGAAGTATGGGTAGATGCCACGAACAAAAGTACGGTCCATTATCCAACTCCGGTAAAAGTGTTCGACGAATATTTAACATGGGGACTTTTCATTTTATATTGTTACGACAAGTTTGGGGAAGATCACGATCTTTTTGGGCAGATTGTCGAAAACGTCAATGACATGATGGTCAACAAAAAAGGATTTCCCAAAGCCGATGAATTTAACGCCGAATTGTTTCGTCTTTATAAGGACAATAACCCCAAAGATATTCAGCGCTTATATAAGCCACTATTAGACTGGTGCGCGAAAGAAAATTAACGCTATCCCGATAAAATTTAGTAAATTAAAGCTGAGAAAGGAAATAAGCCGCCAGAAATGTGAATGTATACGACCATGAGGAATTAGCATAGCATAAGGGGATGATCGTCGAAATATATTTAAACACAATACGTAAGGGAAAACAATGATGAATATTAGAATTATCGGTTCTGGCAGTTATATTCCACCCCACAAAATAACCAATGCGGACTTTGCCGACCATCTTTTTTTGGACGAAAATGGGCTACCGTTCAAACAGCCCGCTTCTGTGATCGAAAAATTTAAGGCAATCACCGGCATTGAAGAACGCCGCTACGCCAACCCGAACCAAGTGGCCTCAGACCTTGCTTTCCTAGCTGGTCAACTTGCCATTAAAGACGCAGGCATTGATGCCGAAACATTGGACTATATCATTGTTGCACATAATTATGGCGATGTACAATCGGGCAAAATCCAATCGGATACCGTACCGAGCTTAGCAAGCCGGGTAAAGAAAAAATTAGGGATCAGGAATCCAAAATGCGTGGCTTATGACCTGCTTTTTGGTTGCCCCGGTTGGAACGAAGGTATATTGCATGCCAACGCTTTCATAAAATCAGGTATGGCGAAGCGCTGTATGGTCATTGGCGCCGAGACGCTTTCCCGCGTTATAGATCCTTTTGACAGAGATTCGATGATCTATGCGGATGGTGCTGGAGCCGTCATTGTAGAAGCAACTGCAACCGGGCAAGGTCTGCTATCGTTTGAAAGCGCAACTTACGCGCTTGAGGAAGCTGAATATCTCAACTTCGGAAGCTCGTATCAACAAGAGCAGGATCCTCATATCCGGTATATCAAAATGAAAGGACGCAAAATATATGAGTTTGCCCTCAGCAAAGTTCCCTTAGCCATGCAAGCTTGCCTCCAAAAAGCGCAGATCGATATCACAGCAGTCAAAAAAATACTGATCCACCAAGCCAACGAGAAAATGGATGAAGCCATTCTCACAAGATTCTACGCACTATACAATACTGTACCACCACCCGATATTATGCCAATGACGATTCATACCTTAGGAAATAGTAGCGTCGCCACTATTCCTACCCTCTATGATCTTATTTCGCACGGTCAGTTAGACAATCAATCCCTGCAGGAAGGCGACATTATTCTATTTGCGTCTGTTGGTGCCGGCATGAACATCAATGCTTTTGTCTATCGCGTATAGCTTTGCCGGGGCGATATATCCTGCTCGTATATCGCAAGTTTTAAGCGTGGTAAGAATTTATTTTATATAAAAAAAAATAAAACACTGTATATATCAATAATTTATACTTAAATTTGGATTATAATCGGCTCCGCCTTTGCTTATCTGAAATCGTCAAGTTATACTTTCCGCTCAGTTTTCGCATTTTCAGAAGCTTTTTTTGTAGCAAAACGGAGGTAAAGACCTTTTTGGACTTGAGTTAATCCAAGATCATTAAAATCAAATCCTATTTTTCTTGCAAAAAATCGATTAACTATTGTTCATATTCACTTATCACAATAGTGCAGTACAGATTACTTTAATATAATATATAAAACAATGCAAGAAGGAACTATTAAATTCTTTAACCAAACAAAAGGATTTGGTTTTATCACACCAGCTGCTGGTGGAGACGATATTTTCGTACACGTATCTGGTTTAATCAACGAAGTACGCGAAAATGACAGTGTAACATTTGACGTAGAAAACGGCAAAAAAGGCGTTAACGCAGTTAACGTACGTATCGCATAATTAAGTAAACACACAAGAAGATCGTCACGAATCTTCTTGCGAAGTGTAACGGGTAACCGTTACACTTTTTTATACCCCTTCCATGCGGGGCCAGCGCCCCAAAGAGAAGAATTTAGTTTCACCCTGCCGCTCGTCCAGATTTTTACAATCCGGCCAACATCACTTCTTCCTGGCGCAGAAAATATGGACTGCTATCTCTGAATTTTCCTCGCTTCCTAGAATACTTCCTGATGATACCCGAGACAACATCATCGGTTAGCTCGTGCCCCTCCAATGTAGGAAAACCCTCCCAACGTACAATACCGTCGGGATCCACCAAAATACAATGGGGAATTCCCTGCACTTCGAGCTGTTTTTTCAATCTAGCTTTCGTATCGATCGCCGAAAAATAGTCTATTTTAATTTCTCTCGCCTTTTTAATGACTTCTGCCTTTTCATCCGAAAGACCAATGATCACAAGCTTATCACCGTATTTCTTATGCCATTCATTGAGCTCAGGAATTACTTTCCGACACGGCCCACACCAAGTTGCCCAAAAATCAATGAGGATAAATTTACCTTTTGTATCCGGCACATCAGTCAGCCATTGCTCGACCTCAAGTTTTGGCGCCTGTTGATTCAAAATTGATTTCGCCCACAATTTCTTATTGTTGTTGCTTTCTTGCGTGTGACCGATTATATGGATCATGCAAAGCGCAAATAGTAAAAAAGCTTTTGGGATAAATTTTACATTCATAAAACAGCTTGTTTAGTTCCCCTAATTTATGGATTTTTTTCCACAATCATTTGATCCCTTCACCCCACACAGCAATTTTCCAAAGAGACCTTTGCTGCTTTTCTTAAGCAAAACAACAGCTATACTTTTAATCGATATAAAAACTACAAAAGACTGCATATAAGCAGATAACATATTTATATAAGCCGAAAAAAATATGATTAATTTGCTGTACGGCTCATATTTTTTCTACTAAAACGCTACCGATACCACTATAAAATAATAGCGCGCCATCGAAATTTTCGGCTTAAAACACCTTCCTAATCCAAGCTAACAAAAGCTAAATTAAGGCACTCGCCCTATAAAAACAACGAATTGATCCTGCCTCTTTATCTTATTCGTCAAGATCATGCACAAGTTGACCGCATACCAAACTCCATTTTCTAGAATCACGACACTCGGCAAAGCTTATTGAGCAACTAAACAGGCAACTGACAAACTGGCGTAAGGCCAAAAATTATTAATCATAAAATAGTATAAATAAGCTATTTAAGAAACGTACTATAAACAAATACCACACACTATTCTCTTTATAAAACATCCATTTTACGCATCGGATATCATCCGTCAGGAGTTCGTCATGCGATGGCAGGATAAACTCTTGCCTGGAAGGGTATGGCGGTCGACGATCCCCACCTCGATTTTATTCCTTCCAGGCTTTAATTTATACCGGATCAAGATGCCCTTTTCATACACAAGATCTCCCGGCAAACCATGTTGTCAAGTCTGCATCAGTAAGCCGAATTTTAGATCCTACTATTGACCTTTTAAGATGAATGTCCTTTATAACCAGATGGCGAATAACCACTGATGTTCTTAAAGAATGTAGAAAATGCCGATAGCGATTCAAATCCTAGATAAAATGCAATCTCCTTTATACTTTTATCTGAAAATTTTAAGAGTTGCTTAGCCTCTTGTATCGTTCGTTGTTGAATTACGCTAGAAGCAGTAATATGGAGATGTTTTCTGCACAGGATATTCAGATAATTACTCGTCACATGTAATCTCTCCGCATACCAACTCACGTGTTTTTGGGCTGCGAAATTTATATTGACAAGATCCCAAAAGGAATCAATAATGACATTTGAATTCCCCAGAAGATTTTCCTTTAAATAATCTCCAGCTTCCTTTTTTATCAAAGACACTAATATATCGATTCTCAAACGGACAATTTCGCTCCACTGGCCATCCGATTCTTGTGCCAAAAGATCGCGTTGAATATTTTTCATTTCATTGAATATCACCTCAAATAAAGATGTACTGAGTTTAAAAACGGGGTGCAAATTATGACGAATGAAATAAATCTCACTAAGACTGGAGAAAGTTTCAAATACTTTCTTTCCTACTACAATTTTCTGGGCCCTTGTCTCCGCGCCGGTAATCCAGTGGTGATGCTGTCCTGGAAATAAGAAATGAAGTTGGTTTCCTTTGATCGGATATTCCGCTGCGTCGATGAAATGCGTGCCGCTTCCTTCAGAAAATAGTACCATCAAAAAATAAGTACATTTTGTTGTCTTATTATAATCCTCTGTCCCGATTATTTCTTTGTAAAATACCCCCTCTTCCGTGAGCGTAATTGGCAGTTTTTCTGTTTTCATTAAAGGTAAAATTAAAGTAAGTCTACGTGTTTACAAGCAGCTGAAACACCGCTATTTTATGTAGTCTTACTAGGACTATTAGCTAGTCTCACTAGGGTTACTTCCGCAATTTAAATACCAATTATAATTTGCCGAAACATTCAATTTATCTGCATAAAATGATACGGTTTGGCCCACCATACAAAACTGACCGTACGAAATCTGTACCTGATCGATAGTTTGGGAGGAAGAACACTTGTGCTATTGCCCTTAATTTGAGGCATAAGATCCCCAGAATTTAGGCATTAAAGCTTTTCTGGGGATTGATTGTTATTAATTTATTTGTATTTACATATGCGTACCGCCATCGATACGGATTTCCGTTCCGGTGATGAAGTTTCCATCTTCAGAAGCTAACATCGCAACAACTCCTGCAACAGAATCCGCCGAACCAAACCCTTCTCCAAGACCTGGCGTCAGTTTAGCGATAAGAGACAGATCCGCATCTTCCGGAAATCCAGGATTATGCACCATACCAGATTCAATACTACCTGGAGCAACGGCAGTAACGCGGAGGCCTTGTTTAGCGTATTCCGAAGCTATCGCATGTGTAAAGGATTGAATTGCACCTTTTGTAGCAGCATACGCGGCCATGTATGGATGGGCAAAGGAGGCTGAAGTTGAACTAAAGTTGACAATGCTCGCACCCGCAGTTCTTAAAAGTGTTGGAATACATTCCCGCGTAATCAAAAATGTTCCGGTGAGATTGATTTTAATAATGTTATTCCAAAAATCTAATGTCATTTCATGCGTGTGGGCAGCGTGTAGTATCCCTGCTGCATTTACCAGCGCATGGAGCCCATCGACTTCGGCAATTGCTGCACCTATTTTGGTGTGAACTGCAGATTCATCTGAAATATCACAGACCACAGTGCTTAGATTTTCGCCATAACCTAAAAGACGCGCTTCTTCCTTAGTCTGCCTCAGGCCCGACTCAACGATATCCACCGCAATTACCCGTGCTCCTTCTTTTAAAAATCGATAAACGGTAGCCCTTCCAATACCGGAACCTGCGCCGGTAATCAATGCTGTCTTACCGATAAATCTAGACAACACCCTGTTGCTTGTACTGCTCATAATACCACAATTAATTACAAATTCGAACACATGTTTCCAACAATGTCCGCTCTTCAAAACTCATGTGAAATTAAGTGAAATTATATTCCGAGAGGTTGCGTCAATTATTGTATCGCTTTACAGAATTATATATTTGCCTGTGTTTTTCTTAAGGTAAAGTACATACAAAAGGCCAAGAAATTATCTTGGCCTGATGCAACATATTATTTGGGGTGTTTTCGTAGCCCTATACAGCAAAAATACTGCCGAAATTACAAAAACATACTCATTAGTCTATTTTTCCTAAAGGCCCTATGCTCCAGAAAAATATAAAACGGCAAAAATCACCTGTTCCCAGGCAGCTGTGTAAGTTAACAACAAGCCGGTCGGTGCCATTTATGACAACAAGTACATTAGCGCCATTTACGGCAACAAGCCAAAATGTTCTTTGAGCGCTGTACGTGCGGCATGATAACCGCACATGCCATGCACCCCACCTCCCGGAGGCGTCGATGATGAACAGAGATAAATGCTGTCTACCGACGTGCGATACGGGTTTAGGGCCAAAATAGGTCTACTGTACAGTTGCGAAACATCCATAATACCGCCATTGATATCACCACCAATGTAATTGGGATTGTACAACTCGAGCTCCGCAGGAGAAAAGGTATGCTTGGCCAGAATGGTTTCTTTAAAACCCGGAGCAAAGCGCTCGATCTGAGTTTCGATCGCTTCGGTATAATCCACCCTACTTCCATTGGGGACATGACAGTAGGCCCATCCCGTATGCTTTCCATCGGGAGCACGACTGGAATCAAATGCACTCTGCTGTGTAAACAGCACAAATGGCTTGTCGACTTGCTTTCCAAGATGACTCAGCCGTTCGCTCTCGGCAATTTCAGCGTAGGTATTGCCCAAGTGCACGGTAGCGGCCTGCTGACAGCGCCGATCTTTAAAGGGCGTCTTTTCTGACAATGCCCAGTCAACTTTAAAGACCCCCATCCCCTGTCGAAAGCCTTCAAGACGCCTGCGGTAGCTGCTAGCCAGATTTATTCCTTTAAGCGCGAGCAACTGCCGGGGTGTGATATCACAGAGTAGGACTTTATGGGACGGCAGATCACGGATATCCTCTACCCAAAAGCCCGTTTGGATCTCCCCGCCCAACGATTGGTAATAACTTAATAAGGCATCGGCAATGGACTGCGAACCACCTACTGGAATTTGCCAGCCATATTTGTTGCCTACCGCAGCGAGCACAATAGCAATGGCGGAGGTTGTCCAATTGCTTAGCGGCTGAATACCATGGGCGGCCATGCCGGCCCATAATGCCTTAGCCTGTGCACTGGCAAAACGCTTTGCCGTCCAACTTGCCGGCTGAAGCGCATCCAGACCAAAGGAAGCTAATCGCAACGGATGCTTTGGTAAGGCCAAGGGCCCCATAATATCGTCCGCTAGTTCGTCCCAATGTGTTGCAACCTTTTCCACCAGCTTGCAATAGCTTTCACCGTCCACTCCCAGGCCCTCGACGGTTTCGGCAAGACTATGGTAAAGAATTCCCGTTTCCCCATTGTCCAGTGGGTGTGCCGCCGCATATGTCGGCTTCACAAACGATAGCCCAAAAACTTCCAAAGGCAACTTCCTGAAAAATGGCGAGGCCATGGCCATGGGATGGATTGCCGAACAAACATCATGTTTGAAGCCCGCAAGTGTAAGTTCCTTGGTCCGCATTCCCCCACCGACCGTATCGGCACCTTCAATCAGCAGGGTGCTGAGCCCCTGTTGCTGAAAGGTAATGGCTGCCGCCAGTCCGTTCGGTCCCGAGCCAATAATAATTGCGTCAAATCTTCGCATGTGTTATCGTGTTACAGTCTATTAGTCGCAGCCCGTATTGGGCTGATCCTTTTTAGAACCTTTTGATGATGTGGAATCCGACTGTGCTTTGCCATTTTCCTTTTTCTTGCCTGCAGATCCACAGGATACTGTAAATGTCGTTAAAACAAACGCTAAAAGTCCAAGATTGATTATTTTTTTCATATGTTATCCATTTAATTTATGATGCTGTTGAAATCCTGTGGTCTTAAATCGTATGTTCATCTAAAAAATATGCGCGATACCGTTGCTTTAACTCCTGCTGTTGTGTGCTATCGAGCTTGATCTTCGGATCGGTCTGCGATACGACCGTCGAAACAACCTTATGCACACCTTTGCCTTTTTCAATAAATAACACCGTTGGTGAAGAAATCCGTTTGATAGAGTCTACGCCCACAGCCGTATAGGGATTGAGGATATCATGAAATTTGGCCAAAATAGCTTCATAGCCGGGGCTACCCGCCTTGGTTGTGATCACCTTACCTTCTTTATCCTTCTCTTTGAGATCCCGGATATCGTGGATATTGAGGTAATAGATGGCCGCCTTTTCCTCCTGGGCAAATTCCAGCAATGGCGTTATGGCATTGCGAAACCATGGACAACTGGGCCATCCAAACAGCACAATGCCGTTTTCCAGCTCCAGCACATCCTGTTCGGTCGCATAAACGATCCGCGGATTGTCGGGAATCTGTACCGGCACTTTATTCGTTTTATTCAGGCTTTCGAGCTCCTGCTTAAAGCGCACTCCTTCTTCCTTTTTAAACGAAACCTGACTATTTTTTACGGCTTCCTGGGTGTCCTGTCTGGATTGGCAGTTCGTCATATTGAGTAACACTGCCACTGCTAACAACATCGTAGCCAATAGTTTTAAATCTTTCATATCATGTATGCATTTAAGTGTAATCCCTCGTGTTAATTCACCGATTGCTTGTAGGTTTTAATATGTTCTCCGATATCCCAGACCTGCGCTTTTGGCAGCGATTCATTGATCAGGCTACTTGCAATGGCCGAACGATAACCCGAAGCGCAGTGCACGACAATAGGTTTATCGACCGGTAGCTCGGCAATATGCTGCTTCAGTTCCGCCAGCGGAATGTTATGCGCCCCCTTGAATACTGGCCCGGCCTTAGCCTCCTCGGCGGTGCGTACGTCGACGATAAAATAGTGATCTTGCGCCCGGTCGAAAGCAGTCTGGTCAAAAGCTGTCGAAGGCTGCCCTGCGAAATCCCCATACAGCACAATCCCTTTTACAAACTGCTCATAGCCAATTTTGGCCAATTTTTCAAGCTGCAGCTGCCCCTGTTCTTTGGTATCCACAACGAGATAAAAACCGTCTTTCGGTTCAATAAAAGTCCCGACCCAAGATTCCGACTTGCTCCGTTCGGGGATATTAATGGCCTCCGGAAAATGCGACGCTCTAAATTTTGAAGCTGAGCGTGTGTCAAGGACAGTGCTTGATCCATGAGGCACCGCAGCTGCCGAAACCAATGAAATACCCGACAACGAAGCCAACAATGGCTTTGCTCCCCGACGATTTAACGCCACATTAT
Source organism: Sphingobacterium multivorum (assembly GCF_039511225.1). NCBI lineage: Bacteria > Pseudomonadati > Bacteroidota > Sphingobacteriia > Sphingobacteriales > Sphingobacteriaceae > Sphingobacterium > Sphingobacterium multivorum. The sequence continues at coordinate 2,637,252 of NZ_CP154261.1, read as the reverse complement.
AGGGAAAATAGATCGGTATGGGTGGACGGTCTGCTAGTATCTGTTTGACAAACGCTTCTTCGGATTGTTGCTGGAAGGCAAAATTATGCGTTCTTTCTGCACCAATGGTACTTTGCTTCGCGCCTTTTATGGCATTGCCACAGAGCGACCCAGCACCATGGCCCGGATACAGAAGCACCTGATCGCCTAAGTTGGCATAGACATCATGCACGGTATGATAGAGCTGCCGCGCCAATTTTTCGCGTACTGTCGCCTGCTCACCCGAATACTCGCGCAAATCGGGCCTTCCCACCCCGCCAATCAGCACCGCATCCCCCGAAAAGATCGCCACATCGCGACCGTTTTCTTTTAACAGAATAGAGATACTATCAGGTGAATGACCAGCGGTGTTGATGGCATGCAACACAATATGGTCCGAAATCTTCAACCTATCGCCATTATCAAACGTATGATGCGGATACGTTGCACGAACTAGCTTGCTGACATAAATCGGAATTTTTCCTTCTTGGTGGATCTCCAGATGTGAACTCACAAAATCAGCATGCGGATGGGTCTCCACAACGGCGATAATTGTGGCACCCTGTTCCTTTGCATAAGCGTAATAAGGCCTGGGATCACGGGCAGGGTCCACAAGCACAATTTTCTTATCGGCCAAAATCGCATAGGAAAACTGTGCGAGGCCCTCATCTTCGAACTGTTTGATACTGTAGCCCGCCCCCCTGTGATCGGTATTTCCAAAACAGGATATGCCCTGGCCTGCCGAAGCAAGCGTGAAAAGGACAGCTGAACGGTGGATAAATGATCTTCTATTCATAACATGCTATTTTTTAAGGTGATTAATAGGTAAAGAGGGTGTTTTTCATATACCATTCTTTACCGGTGAGATAGGATTCTTTAACCCGGTCGAGCGTAATTTCAAAGTTATTACCACTGGCGTCTAGCCCCTTGAGTCTAATCTGTTCTGGCGTTGGTCGTTCGTAAGCCCATTTCAGAATACCTAAGCTATCGCCCTGTGCTTTTCCATACAGGGCCTTCAGTCCCACATCCAGTTTTTCATCGAGTTTTTTTCGTTGCTCCTTACTAAATTTCTGATTTTTGTCGATCAGGTACAGTGCATGTTCTGCCGAGTCTATTTCATAATACAGGTAGTTCTTTCCTCCCGCCCGGCCTGTAAATTCATACGTTTTGAGCACATCATTCAAGGCCGGAGTGCCATTGCCAAGATCGATGGAATTGGCTTTATTGACCTTATAGACCAAGGTCGAATAGCGTTCAAAAAAGGCTTCATGCCAACGTACCGAATCGGCCGGTGAATAAGGCTGTGGCTTTCCATTGAGCAGAAAACCCGAAACTTCATAATGTCCTGCTGCTTTTGCCAGCCCTGGAAGCACCGGTTCCTTTAAACGTCCTTCATCATAGAATCGCTCATAGCGGTAAAAGCCGTAAACAAATATAAACAGCACCACAATGACTGACTTAAAGCCGAAATACAGGGGTTTATTCCACTGCTTGAGAAACTTGGGCACATAGTAATAGGTGCTCACCGGTTCACGCAAGATAAAGAGCTTCCAGATCGCTGGCAGGTACTGGAGCAATAGAAAAAGGGAAAGCAGAACAAAATACGAACTGTATACGTGTACCGCGCCGTCATAGGCGATATTGGCATGAGCGATGTTAAAGAGCACGCCCGCATTGATAATGGCCCCGATGACAACAGTAGGCCTGAAGAAGAGTAAACTTCCTGCGGCGATCTCCAAAAAGCCTAAGAAAATCTCATACTTATAGGATACACCGACGATCTGCCAGTACAACTTAAAGGGAGCATATTCGCCGATGTCGGTATTCAGATTGGCAAGCGATGGAAATGGCATCTGCATCGGAAAGAACTTGATAAATCCAAAGGCGATAAGTCCCAAAGCAATGCGGTAACGTACCAACACCCGCAACCAATAATAAAGCGCATCGTAGCGTTGCACCTTGCTATTCCGGGCCAATATCGTCCAAATGGAAGCGCCCAGCACAGCTATCACGCCATTGAGCCACCAGGACGTGTACGACGCGAACCCCCATTTGCCACTTTCGCTGTCTATTTCTATCCAACCTGTGCGCGAGCCACCGGCGATCGTTGCCATCCAATCGTATAACGAATCGGGTTTAAATACTTTTTCGTACCAGTCCCCATCCAGGGGTACTACCATCAGGATAAAGAAAATAAAAGTAAATCTAAATCCCACTTTCTCCCAGTATTTCCAGCCCTGCCCCTGCTGGCTGGTTGGAGTGCTTTCCAAATATTGAATCGTTGCCATAAGCTTAGTCTAAATGAATCGTTAATAAATACGGATCGGCTTTCTGCGTCCCTCCTGCAAGAGGTATTTCTTGTTTATTTTCTCCAGGCGCACATGCAGGGAATCGCCGAGTTGGTTGACACCATCAAGCACAAGCGTGCGCTTATCCGGGCGATTGACCACAAAGGAAAAGGTGTGGCCTTTACTGACCTTTCCCGTCAATTTGATCGCTGTCTCCGCCTTGTTTGCTCCTTTTTTGATCGCATAAGCAAAGAATTCGCGGCCACCATTGCCTAGGTATTCGTAGTTACGCTCGCGGTTGAAGGCGATACGTGGTTTGAGGCTATCAACCCGTACAGAACGGTTTCCGCGTATGCTGAGCGTATTCCATTTTTCAAAAACTACGTCCTTCCACCGCAATGTATCGCTCAGCGAATACGGGATGGTATCGCCCTTCCACACGAAATCTTTCACATTGTATACCCCTGCTGCTCCTTCCAACCCTTTTTCATCGGGGAAGGGATAATCCGAATTTTTCCAGCTCAAGTAAGCCTGCACGCTAAATACCGCTATCAGTAGCAGGAATAAGACCTGCAGATAAGGGCGAATGCGCGCAATGCGGCGTCCATATACAGGCCAAAACCCGTCGGGAACAGTTGCTCCCTTTTTGATCAGGAGCTGATAAAAACGGGGCCAGTCGTACGAGAAGATCACGACCGCAAACAGTAGTAAAAATGAACTATACACCTGCTCACCGATTTCGTAGACATAGTTGACGATAACAACATTGAGCAATACAGCGATAAGCAGCCCCGACCCGATGATTGCTGTGCGCCGGTTCAGTAAAAAGAGTCCACTCACAATCTCCAGTGCACCAATTACCGGTAGATAGCCCGCGGTTGCAATGCCGTTGGTCAGGTAATAGAGCTTCCAGAGCAGGAAATCACCGTATTCGGTATGCAGCTCGCTAATGGTCGGTTCGGGAAGTTGTATAGGGATGATTTTGACAAGACCAATGAAAATCATTGCCAGGGCTAAACGATAGCGTAGCAGGACGCGAAGCCAATAAAATACACTATCATCATTGGCCTGAAAACTTTGCCTGATTTTACGACCAAAGGCCCAAAATAGCAACAACGCGAGCAGCAGCGCAATAGCCCAATTGTAATATCCGCGTACATCCGTACCGACGTAAGGGCTCTCCGCAATAAAAGATGTGCGGTAAGTGGCCAACGCAAACCAGTTCTCCAAGGAAAACAGATCCCCACATGAACGGTCCTTAAAAAGATTGGGGTCGTAAGGGATACTTAGTATCAAAAAGAAAATCAGGCCAATGTATGCGATCGCTGAGCGATGGCGCTTAAAAAAATGAGAGTCTGTTAATATGGTCATTTCAATACGATTAAATGAAAAAAAACACCTGATTCATGGATCAATCCAAGCCAGGATTTTGCTGTAGATCCGGATCTATCGAAACCTGAGCGTACGGTATCGGCAGCAAAAGCCTATTCACGGAAGAAATATTAAGCACCTGCTGTGCACGTCCCGTCCGCAAAAGATCATACCAGCGATGGTTCTCCAGCGCAAATTCCACGCGATTTTCATCTTCCACGGCCTGCAGCAGTGCTGCAGCTCCCAGACCTTGCAACGGTTTAATGTTGGCGCGCGAGCGTACGGCATTTAAGTCAGCCAATGCTGCTGTCAGATCGCCCGAACCATTCCGCTGAGCCAAGGCTTCGGCACGGATCAGATAAAGCTCGGCCGTACGGATTAAAAAGACGGGATCAGTACGGTCTGTTCGGTAATAGAGATTGCCAATCAGGATATTCGGATCGGTGGATGAAGAGGTTTTGGATACGAGCGCAGCACGGTCTCCCCCGATCGTGGGATCCACCAGCAGGTCGTAGATCCCCTGCGAAGGTCTGATCCATGCAGTCCCGCCATTATTGCCCGATAACCATTGACTGGCCTGACCGCTGGTATTGTTGATATCATAGACCAATTCGAAGACAGACTCTTTGGTGTTGGAGGTATTGTTGGCATAAAACGAGCGGTATGGATTGACCAAGCTATAATTGGCGTTGTCGTCAATAATATAGGATGCATATTTTATGGCTTCGCTCCAGTTTTTCTGGTAGAGGTAAAATCTTGCCAGCAGCGCGCGGGCTGTTTTCTTGGTAGCGCGGATGCGATTGGTGTCATTGGGCAAGAGCTGTTCCGCTTTTTGCAGGTCCTGCAGCACCTGCGCATAGGTGTCGGCCAGGGAGCTTCTTTTGACCTGCGGCAGACTGCTGGCCGAAGTTGTCGGCTGCAACACGATCTGTACACCACCCCAGGTTCTGGCCAGATCAAAATACGCCAGTGCGCGCACAAAATAGGCTTCCCCCACAAGCTGGTTGCGGTAAGCTTCGGTGAAAGTCGTCGTCAACGCTAGGTTGGGTACTTTGCTGATTACATGGTTGGTCCTATTGATGGTGGCATAAATCTGGTTCCATGCGGTAGCCAACACGGCAAGGTCGGATTTAACCGTATGATTGGTTAGGGTCTGATGGACAGTCTGGCTACCTCGATATACAATATTGTCTGCCGAAAAGAATCCCAGCAGCTGAAAGCTATAACCATAATAATCGTTGGACCGAAGTGCAGAGTAGATGCCTCGTACTGCTGTTGCAGCAGAACTCGCATCGACAATAGTCACTTCATCAGATACAGAACTTCTGGGCTCAACTTCCAAAAAAGAACTGCAGCCACTGAGCTGAAGGACAAGAAGTGGATAAAGGAAATATATAATTTTTTTCATGAGCTTTACGGATTAAGGTTAACGTTTATAGAGTAACATTGAGCCCAAGTTGAAACGTACGGGGCTGTGGTGGAGTTCCAAATGAACCTATCCCCTGCGCATTTGGGTTGCTGGTGACATTCGATTCCGGATCGCCTGTATATTTGCTCCAGACAAAGAGGTTGGAACCTACAAAATAGATACGCGCAGCAGTCAGTTTAGCCCGCTCTACCAGCTCTTTCGGGAGTTTATATCCAAATGACAATTGTCTGAGTTTCAAAAACGAGGCATCTTCGAGATAACGGCTATTGGCATCGATGGTATAGTTGAGCCCTTCCGATGTCAGCCGGGGCACATCGGTGATATCCCCGGGTTGTTGCCATCTGTTAAGCACATTTTGAAACACCCCACCACTGCTGGGATTACGCTCTCTGAAATAGCGATTGAGGTTCACCGCGTAATTGCCATATTGAAAACTAAAGTCTACACCCAGATCGAAGTTTTTATAGGTAAAGGTATTGCCTATACCACCATAAAACTTGGGATAGGCATTGCGAAATACCTTGCGTGCCGAAGTGGGCAAAGAACCATCGCTCAGCTGTCCGTCAAATACCGCCTTTCCGGTCTGTGGATCGACATACAACTGCTCATACAGCCAGAATGAGTTGAGCGAATAACCTTCTTTCAGGATCACCCAATCGCGGGTATACTGGGTGATCTGCGTTGGCAGTTTCTCGATTTTATTTTTATTACCCGAGATGTTGAAGCTTGTATTCCAGGTAAAGTCTTTTGTTTTCACGTTGAGCGAATTGATCAACACTTCATAGCCTTTGTTGCTGATCTCGCCCACATTGGCCCAATACTTTGAAAAACCGGAACTGCCGACAATAGGTCGCTCGAGCAGCAGATCGGAGGTATATTTATGATAAAGATCCACGGTAATGGACAGGCGATTTTTGAATAACGCCACATCTAGCCCAAGATCGGCCTGTGCTGTTTTCTCCCAGCGCAGATTTTCGTTGCCCAGCTGGAAAGGCCCTGTACTTGGCAACACCTTGCCATAGCTGTCCGCATATTTTTCATTGCCCGACCAAAGACCTCTGGCGGCGAAATTGCTGATTCCGGCCTGATTGCCCGTCAATCCATAGGAAGCCCTTATTTTCAGGTCGTTTAACCAGGTTTGATCCGCCAGAAAGGCTTCTTGGCTAATCCGCCAGCCCGCCGAAAAAGCGGGAAAATACCCCCATCGGTTGTTGGCACCAAACTTGGACGAGCCATCTGCCCGCAGGGTTGCCTCTGCAAAATAACGGTCAGCATAGCTATAACCTACCCTTCCAAAATAGGAAGCAATGGTATATTTGGTCCAGTTGTCGGCGGCAATGATATTGGCTGCCGATGAGATCTGTTTAAAGGAATCATTGGCAAAACCATTCCCCTCCAAATACTTGTAATCAAGCACATTGCTCTGCAAAGTATTTCCCAAAATAGCATTGAGGCTATGCTTACCGAAGGCATTCTGATACGACAAGGTTTGCTCATTGATCCAGGTTGCATTTCTTGATATTCCCGAGGTGGCCTGATTATTATTCGCAATACCGATACTGGTTTTACTGTTCCAGTATTGTGATTCGTCGTAGAGGTTATAGTCGGCACTAAAGCTGGATTTGAATTTTAGTCCCTTTAGCAGATCGATTTCCGCAAAGGCACTTCCCACATAACGCAGACTTGTGGTATTAACATCGTAGTTGTCTACCAGGGTATACGTATTATCGGTGCCGTTGATTGATCCATCGGTATTGAATATCGGCACATTCGTTGCCGAAGAAACGGCCGAATTGAACAGGCTTACCTGTGGGCCATCGCCTGTACGTGCCTGATTGCGGTAAGTTCTGGAAAAATTATTGGTCAGACCGATCTTCACACGGCTGCTGATCTGATGGTCAAAATTAAACTTGAGATTGGTACGCGAGAAGTCGATCACCTTGATAAAAGCTTCCTGGCCTGTGTAGCCGGCACCAATATAAAACCGCGATTTGTCGCCGCCCCCTTGTATACCGATGTTATAATCCTGCAGCTTCCCGTGGCGCAAGAGGAAACCAAGGCGATCGTAAGTAGGCTGATCTTCGGGATTTCCTTTCCCGCCTTCCGAGACAGGGCGGTAAGGCCTGTTGGCGAAAGTCTGTTTCAATGCCGGATTGTCCAGTCCGGAGTTTATCCACCACTCGTTGGCGAGGGTTGCCGTTTCGGGACCTGTAGCCAGTTTGGGCAACAAAGATTTATTAGCTTCAGCCCAGCCTCCCTGCAGGTTAAGGTCAATTTTGGTCCGGCTACCGTAGCTTCCCTTTTTGGTGGTAATGATAATTACACCATTGGCCCCCCGGGAGCCATAAATTGCAGTTGCCGAAGCATCTTTGAGCACCTCAATCGACTCGATATCTGCCGGGTTGATATCTGTGAGCGGTGAACTGGTCCGTCCACCAAGTCCGATATTCTGAAGCGAGGTATTGTTTAAGAATACGCCATCAATAATATATAAGGGATCGCTACTGGAGTTGATGGATGTTGTTCCGCGAACCCGCAGAAAGATACTTTCGCCGGGGACACCCGAGTTGGTGGAAACCTGCACTCCGGAGAGTTTACCCTGCAACTGGGCATCAAAACTGGCTACCGGAATTTTGTTGACTTCGGCAGCGTCGATCTTGGCAACTGCGCCCGTAAGGCTTCTTCGTTTTTGTATACCGTAGCCCACAACGACCACTTCATCCAGGTCAGAAACGCTCGGTTGAAGCAAGATCTGAATCTGCGCCTCCCGTGCGGTAATCTTTCGACCTTTATATCCCAAAAATGAAGTGGAGAATGTCAACGGAAGCCGTTGCCCCGTGACAAACTGAAATCTTCCCGACGCGTCGGTCTTTACTTGGTGCGTAACACCTTCGAGCTTTATGGTAACACCTTCAATAGGCCGATTGGTAATCGAATCCAATACAACACCTTTTAAGGTTGCGTTAATAAGGGGCTCAGCTTGCTGCGAAAATGCAGGCAATAGCAAACCATGTGACAAAAAAATTGTCACGGCGTACTTCCATACGCTATTTTTCATAGGTAAAATTTTAACAGTGAATATTTACAAGTGCCAACGCCAATTGATTACTTGTCAGAAAAAGCTGCTTTTATAGAAAGAAATACTTCCCTTTAACCGCAGCTACACATTCGCTTATTGAAATCAGAACAAAAGGATGTACCATTGCGCAGACCTGCGCTCGGTTGGAAAGGGTTTAGATAAAATTTGCCGTTCATAAATAATGAATTAAGTGAAACATTGTGATCATTACGTGCGGAAGATGCGGCTTGTACGCAAGACAGGCTTATCTCCTAGGTTGATAAAACAAATATAGTAAACATAAAATAAATTCTATAATATTAGTAGACTTTATTTTCAATAATCTTTTTCCTGACCAAAAATAGAGTCAATCAATGTCGTAGAGCTGACAGAAATATGTACATTTGAATACAGACAAATATCGATCAGGTCATGCAGCTATTTCCTCCAAAAGTTTTATCGTCCTACATCAAACATTATCTTTTTTTGGAAAGTGCTGGCGATCAGCATAAAAAACTGCGGTTATTTTCCGATGGCAACACGGGAATGGTATTTCTGCTCAATGAAGGCCACCTGTCCATCAACGAGAGTCAGCCGCTCCCCGCTTCTTTCTTGTATGGTCAGATCAGCCATTTCCAGGATCTCGCGCTGCTGGCACAGACTTCATTTGTTATTATTGTCTTCCAACCCGATGGGCTCTATAAGTTACTCGGTATTGCTGCTCATGCACTAAAAGATCAAATTATTGTTACGCAAGATGTATTTAGGAAGTATGTTGCACAGCTTTATGAGGACCTGCTGCAGGCGAAGTCGCCAAAGGAGAAAGTACAGCTGTTAAATGCCTTCTTTTATGCCTATGCAGTCCGGCAGAAGTTTCCAAATCGAAGCCCACTGCCTGCAGTTCTGCAACATATCACAGCACAAAAAGGATTGGTTACCGTCGGACAAATCGTCCAATATAGCGGCTACACCGAACGGCATATGGAAAGAATATTCGCGGAACAGGTGGGAATGAGCCCCAAAAAATTTGGTAATATTGTCCAATTCCATTCCTTTTTGAAATTGCTACGCAACAAATCAGCTGAAACAAACTTAACGACGATCAGCCACGAAAGTGGATATTTTGATCAATCTCACCTCATCAGGGCATTTAAAAAATATACTGGTATCACCCCTTCCGAATATTTAAATAGTACAAATCGGCTAGCGATCAATTTTATGGAATTTAAGAATAGCGCTGGTGAGATGTCGGGTTTATACAATTTTACCTAGGGATCCGCATCTAGCTTTGTCTATAGATCAATGAAAGAAATATGGACAACTTAAAAATTGCTACCGCACAATTTGAGCACAAGAGTGCTGACAAGGCTTATAACCTAACCGTTATCGAACGACTTGCACAAGAGGCCGCTGCACGAGGGGCCGAAGTAATCGCCTTTCACGAATGCTCCATAACGGGATATACCTTCGCCCGAAATTTAGACAAGCAGCAGATGCTTGCGATTGCCGAACTTGTTCCCGACGGCGAAAGTACACAAAAGCTGATTGCAATCGCCGCTAAGTACAACATTATTATCCTCGCCGGCCTGTTTGAAAAGGATGAGGACGACAATTTGTACAAGCCATATATCTGTGTAGACAAAAATGGCTTGATTGCAAAGCATCGCAAGCTTCACCCCTTTATAAACCCCCATTTGAAAGCAGGGCAAGGCTATACTATTTTTGAAATTAATGGTTGGAAATGTGGCATTTTAATCTGTTACGACAACAATGTCATCGAAAATGTACGCGCAACAAAATTGCTAGGTGCCGATATCCTCTTTATGCCCCATGTAACCATGTGTACCCCTTCTTCCCGACCCGGTGCAGGTTTTGTCGATCCACAGCTCTGGAAAAACCGCGAAAACGATCCAACCAGCCTGCGCCTAGAGTTTGACGGAATGAAAGGACGCAGCTGGCTGATGAAATGGCTGCCAGCCCGGGCCTATGATCATGCGCTCTACGTTGTTTTTTCAAACCCCATCGGGATGGATGACGATCAGCTAAAAAATGGATGCTCTATGATCTTAGATCCTTTCGGGGATATCCTGAGCGAATGCCGTACATTTGAAGATAGTTTTACACTAGCCACCATTACACCCGAAAAATTGATTCAAGCCGGTGGATATCGTTACATCAATGCCCGAAGGCCTGACCTTTACGGTGACATTATCGGCCAACAGCATGAGTCCCAACAAAAAGTGGTCTGGTTGCATACCGACAATAGCTAGTTCCGCAAAACCGAACGGCTACTTTAAGACCTTTATACATCGTCTTAAAGTAGTTGATCCAATAATCCCACCGATCAACCTCCAAATGTTTACTCGATGACAGCACTTCCAATCTTAAAAAAAGCACTTGTTTTTTCTCATAATACAAGCGACAAAAAGCCATTGGACAGCGACAAAAAAAGACATAATGGACTATAAAAATACGTATCTCTTAGGGCAAAAGGAGTCTTCCTATACTTCTTAAAAATGCCGACAAACTTCATATCGCCAATAAATCGGAGGAAGAAAACAGCACTGACCATATACATTCCATACCGAATATACTTGGGGTCCATCGAGATCTTCAAAACCCCGGTGGCACATAGATTTACCCACGCAAAAATCAATAATCCGATGGCTACCAATAAAGTACCTACCCTGGTGGGATTAAATATCCTTCTTCCACTCAAGTCGGTCGGAACGGCAGCGTTCATTCCCCATTGGCCGCCGAACAGCCAAAAAAAATGCAGCAAAGCCAAAAAAATAAAAATAGCGGCAATTACGCTAGAAAGTACAAGCTCCATCAGGTAAATATAACGTATTTTACACGAAAAAGCACATGCCTGCAAAGGGCGTCGTTAGACTGGTGCAATTGACAGAATAATGACCAAACCGATACTTTTCAAACTCCGTTTTTTTTATTAAATTTAATCGGACAGGGGCAACAGAGCCTCTTGTCAATATTTGGGCCCGTCTCAGCAGCTCCATTATGCTGGCTTATAAACTTTAAAACAAAACAGAAGATGGCAAAATTAGTCAAAGTTGGAGTTCCCTTATTGATTCTACTCGTTTTGGTACGATGTTCAGGGCTTCAAAATGAGCCATCTGAAAATTTCGATTGGCTCGTGGGAAAATGGCAGCGTACCAACGAAACCAAGGATAAAAGGACCTTTGAATATTGGAAGAAAATCAAAGACGCTGAATATGTCGGTTTTGCTTTTACCCTACATAACCAGGATACCATACATCAGGAAAAAATGCACTTATCAAAATCTGATGGTGCATGGAATTTAAAGGTCAAGACACCTGATGAGAAAGATTTTATCGCTTTTGAGATGACCATGATGAAAAATGGTCTGTTCGAATGTACGAATGACTCGCTGCCCTTTCCTAAAAAAATTACCTACTGGCGGGAAGGTGAAAAGCTGAAAGCAAATGTAGCTGGCGACAGCCTCCAAATTCCCTTCGAGTTTGGCAAGGTTTCAAAATAGCCGGGTAGCCGTCCTTTTTCATGAACAAAGAATAATCGAACTCTCCCTATTCAACACCTGATCCTGTGGTCAATGCCCTGAGTATGCACTACCGAATAGCCAAATCGGAAAGAAAAAAGTCCGCTTTTATCTGAAAGGATCGAGCAAATGGAGACAGCATTGTGCCGATCTCAGGAACCAATCAATTGAAGCAAAAAACATATTTCTGTCAAAAACACATTTATCTGTGTTAAAAAACCGTCAGCTTTTCAGTAAAATCAGTAATATCGTCTATATAAATAAAAAAATGAGACTTAACGTCATTTTTTTTATCCAACTAATCAATTGTATTACGAAAATAAACAATACCGCTCATGTTAAGCATCTGTCGATAACATATCCTTTTAGATATTAACAAAAAAAAGGACGGCTGACCAAAATAAAAAAAGAAAAACTATACATTATAAAAGAATTCTGAACAAATGGTACAATCCATTAAATTTCGAGCGGAATTTTGCAATTAATATGGGAAAAATCACCAATATCGCCTTAGCTGAATGGGTTTCCATGCGGATCTTAGAAATCCTTGACAAAACATCAATGACATTAGCGGGCCTAGCTAATTTTTGCGAAATACCCGAAAGCCGACTTCAGAGCTACTGCCACAAAAATTCGGCGATCTCTGTAGAAGCTGTAGCCACGCTCTGTGAAGCACTGTCTATTCCGATGCCCCAATTTTTTGATCGATCAATTTCATTAAGAATAGAAACAGGTGCCCACAGTAATGTCGGTCGATTTAGGACCAAATTCTTTCCTTTAGGCAAAAAGTTCTTTACTGATGAGGTCACTGACAAATACCAACTCCAAAGGACGCAAAATCTGGATCACCGTTATCAGCGGGAATCTGTCATGCAGCTGATTTTTAACTCGGATTATTTTAACGATCCCCGTACCATTGAACAGGTTATCGCTGATCTTGAAAAAGCTTATCAGATTACTTTAAAGGTTGAACGAATTACTTCACTATTGCGTAAATATGTAGCGGAGGGTTATCTGGAGCGGAAAGTCTTGCCCCGTGGCTTTAGTCGTTCACGACAGTATACCTACTGTAGAACTTCAAAAAAACAGCAGATTGCCGCGAAAGAGGAAATCGCGGTAATCGAACGGACAAACGTTTTGAACCGGTAATTTTAAGCTCGTTCAATAGGCAGGATCGCAGCAGTTCACTGCGTCCCACGCTAACCCCAGCTGATCCTAAAGTGCATCCTGCGGCGCTTTTAAACAAAATCGTCTAGACCATCTTTCCCACTAACCGCATTAAGGGCCTTCGGTCGCCGATAGAAAAGATGCCTTGAAACCCCTTATGGCCAAAAGATTAAGAACAACACCTTCGTCTCGTCGTAAGGTCCGGATGGTAATGGTACAAAGTTTATCCTGAAGATCGGCCGAAATGTATTTCAGATCAGCAATATGCCGGCTGAGGTAATTGATCAATTCAGTGCGTTTGGTGAGCACCTGAGCAGAAACGGAAAAGGTCAGTAAGTAATATTTCATATTTTAATAAGTTTTTAATCATTGCGCATTCCGACAATAAGCCAGATTTTTCAGATTATCGGCCCAAGGTTCGCTAACGTGCCGTAAATATAAAAAACTTCTGACCATTACGCAACAATAGTCAGGAGTTAAAATTGTTATTTCCACTTTAATACTTAGAAAATAAAGCAATAGCATTCTTGTTACTATATTAAGCATGGAAAAGACGACCGACGCTTATTGTCTATTTTCTGATTTCAAACAAATTTAATCGCATAGAAATACAGTATAAATAAACTTTGTTTAGTATTACAAAACTTACGTATATTTATATTCATGAAAAATTCACCAACCTATCACTGGAATCGTGGCAGCAGTCCACTTTCCAGCGTCTATCGTTATGCGATGAGACGCATGAAAACCCTATTGATTTTATTATTTCTCGCTGTATGCAGCGCTGTAAATGCACAACGTATTGTTATCATCGGTCTCGACGGTTTTAGTTCCGAAGGCTTTAGGGGTTCAAAACATCCAAATATCGACAAGCTGTTTGAAAAAGGACTGCTGACACTATCCAGCAGGCCCGTCCTTCCATCAGTCACACTCCCCAACTGGACAAGCCATCTCACGGGACAGGGCCCCGAAGAACATGGTATCACGGCCAACAACTGGACGCTGGACAATCGCCCCTTGCAAGCTTTGGAGGTAGATCAAGAGGGTTATTCGCCATCCATATTCAAACTAGTGAAGGAGCAGAAACCGAATACAAAAACCGCATTCTATTACAATTGGGCTGAGCTCATCAATCCCATCAACAAAAAATACCTGGATGAAGTCTCCTTTGAGCAGGACGATAAGTACGAGAACAACTATGCGAAAGCCTTAAAATTTATCGAGGACAATAAAGACAATCCGATGTTGGTATTTCTATACAGTGTGAATACCGATCATGCCGGACATGGCCACGGCTGGATGTCACCGGAATATATAGCGTCAATCGAAGAAGCAGATGTTGCCATCGGGAATTTTATACAGACATTAAAAGCACAAAATCTCTATGAGGACTGCTATTTCCTATTACTGACCGATCATGGTGGCATCGAGAAGGGTCACGGCGGCACGAGCATGAACGAGATGCAGATCCCTTTTGGCATTACGGGCAAAAAAATCAAAAATCTAGGCGTGACCAATGCCTTCTTCAATAGCAATAGAAATACCTCGTGGATACTGGCCCGCCTATTTGGACTAAAAAATCTACCAAAATCCTGGTCGGGAATTGCTCCTACCGAGATCTTCAAATAAATTTGAAGACCTCGGCAAATATATAGAATACCCGAACAAGTATGGCCGGACAGCAAGTAAATAGCCAGATACCGGGGTAATTATAGCTGAATAACCAGGTAATCAAGTCTAAACTCCCCGGGTTAGCAAGCCCGGCGGTATTCACCATCAAATAATCCGCTTTCCACAGAAGGAAAACGGATTATTTGATGGACCGAGCGCTTATTTGTCGGCGCCCCCAACACAGCAGCAGGCCAAACGAATATTAATAATTTATTAATATTCGTAAAACGCTCAGGTTTAATTGCCTATTTACATTTGGTCTTTGCTTAACTAGAATGGCTAATTGTGAATTGAAAACGCTTTCGGATCAGGAACTGGTGGAATTGGTCCAACTAAAAGACCATAAAGCCGCATTTTCCGAACTTTATAACCGCTATTGGGAACCTTTGATCAATCATGCCGGTAAACGGACAGGCTCCTTGGCCATGGCCGAAGAGATCGTGCAAGCTATTTTTGTCGATTTTTATCTGCGGCGGAAGGAGATCACACTCAGCCACTCCCTTTCGGCCTACTTAAAAACGGCGATTAAATTTCAGGTCTTTAAAACCTATCGGGCGCAACAAGTGCAGGATAAATATATCCAATCCGCCGCCCAGCTCGGCTATACCGCTCCGATTCAGCCCGACACGCTGCTCGAAGCCAAGCAAATCCACGCAGAGATTATTCAGATCACCGAAAAAATGCCCGCGACCTGCAAAGAGGTCTTTCTATTGAGCCGCTTCGAAAAGCGCTCCAATCAGGATATCGCCGACCAGCTCAACATTTCGGTGGCCATGGTGCGCAAACACATCACAAAATCCATGAAGATCATGCGCACGGAAATCAAAGCACATCAAATGGATATTTTCTACCTGGTTCTGCTGCTCTACACGCACAAAAAATAGGCAAAGTATTTTTTTC
The DNA here is from genome assembly GCF_039511225.1 of Sphingobacterium multivorum. NCBI lineage: Bacteria > Pseudomonadati > Bacteroidota > Sphingobacteriia > Sphingobacteriales > Sphingobacteriaceae > Sphingobacterium > Sphingobacterium multivorum. The sequence continues at coordinate 2,621,812 of NZ_CP154261.1, read as the reverse complement.
AGATTTCCGTTCCCGCTTTTGCAGACTTCGGGTACTCCTTAGTATAAAGCACAGGAAATGGACGATCAACATCAACAGATACGTGATATACTCGCTAAATACGAAGCCGGCACAATAACGGAGGATGAGCTCCAGGTTCTTGAAAATTGGTACGCTTCCTTTGAAGCCAATCCAGATCTCATCGACAGGTTAAGCGCCGAAGAGCGTGTATTCCGGAAAAGCCAATTGCAGGAAAAAATCTTCGATCAGATCGACGCGGAGACATCCGCATCGACCGCCCTTCCAAAGAAGCGATCCTTCCTTCATCCGGGAAATAGGCTATGGCAAGCAGCAGCATCCCTCATCTTCCTTTGCACGGTGTCGTTTTACATCTTCAAACAGCAGACAGACCAGTCACCTACCGCTGCTGAAAAGCAAAGCAGCAGCATTCATCCCGCAATGGATAAAGCCATCTTAACCCTCGGCAATGGTGAAAAAATCCTGCTGGACGAGTCCAAAAATGGCGAGCTCAGCAGCGAAGGAAATATCCATATCAACAAACTGAAACCCGGTAATCTGGTGTATACGGCCGGCAAGAACGTCGATAAGGTACATGTCAATACGCTTACTACCCCACGGGGTGGCCGCTACCAATTGACATTAGCCGACGGTACGCAAGTTTGGCTCAATGCACAGTCGTCGATCAGCTATCCTTCAGCCTTCCGGGGCTCGTCGCGCGAGGTGAGCATCAGCGGTGAGGTGTATTTTGAAGTGGCACACAATGCGGCTATGCCTTTCCGGGTACGCTCCGAAAATCAAGTGATTGAAGTACTGGGAACCCATTTTAATGTTAATACCTACACATCAAAATCCAGAACCAAAACAACCCTCCTGAGCGGCTCCATCGCCTTGACCAATGCGCATCAGCGCGTCATTCTCAAGCCTGGAGAACAGGGTATTGTTGCGGGAGAATCCATGTCCATTAAAAATGTGGACCCCGCGGAAGTGATCGCCTGGAAAGAGGGTTACTTTGATTTTACAGATGCCGATATCGGCAGCGTTGTGGACGAACTTGGCCGCTGGTACAATGTGGACATCCAGTATCGGGGTACCCCAACGAGCGAAACCTTTACCGGAAGAATCCCGCGGTCCTGGTCTTTTGAAAAAGTATTGAATCTATTAAAAACATTTAAAAGCATCCAGGTCGAGATGCAAGGAAGGAGGCTTATCGTAGAAACAAAATAAGACAAGCACTGACATCGGTGACTGCCCTAGGACAGCACCTGATAGAACATTATACCGCATGCCCAATTCCAAAAAAAGCCAATAGTGGTCGCAACACTACTGGCCAAAAAGCCGGAATAGGCCTATGAATTTCTCGATCCAATGAACACATATTTCAGCTTAACAAATGTATAAAAAAAATACAAAAATACTATTGAAAATGAAGCTAGGCACCTTCATGACACTCTTTGGCATGCTACAGATCAGCTTCGGAGCAATAGGACAAAACATCAGTCTCTCCGAGAAGAACAGCTCCCTGGCCAAAGTATTCAAGAAAATAAGTACACAGACGGGGTATGGATTTCTGGTCGAGGGCAGCCTGCTGCGCATCGCCAGACCCGTTACCATAGAAACCAGCAATACCGACATCAATCTTGTATTGGCCCAAATTTTCAAAAACCAGCCGCTCAGCTTTGTGCTGAAGGATCAGTCTGTGATCGTTTCGGCAAAAAGCATGGCCGCTATCCCCCTTCCGCTATCCGCCAGCATCGGCAACAGCACCACCCAACAGCAAGGATATATCAGCGGACGAATCATCAATGAAAATGGGGAAGTCCTCGCCGATGCAAGCATTACGCTGCTCCGAAGCGGCCAATCCTTAAAAAGTAAAGCCGATGGCAGCTACAGCTTGAACCTCGCCCCCGGCACCTATACCATCGAAGTCAGCTACATTTCGCATCAGACAAAAAGAATCACCGACATCGTGGTGCAGTCCGGCAAACAGACCAATCTCAACATCGTTTTGAAGAGCGTGGTGAAAAGCCTGGAGCAGGTGGTCGTGACAGGAAGTTATAAACAGGAAAGTGTGGCTTCCTTATATGCCAAACAGAAGAATGAAGCCACCATCTCCAACGGGATCAGTCGCGAGCAAATTGCCGTTTTACCGGATAAAAACGTTGGTGAGACCCTCAAACGCATCTCCGGCGTCAGTACAAACGACAACCGTCGGGTGGTGATCCGCGGTATTGCCGAGCGTTACAACCTGGCCATGATGGATGGCGCCACCCTCCCCAGTACAGACGTGCAGGTACGGGACTTCGAATTTGATATTGTCCCCAGCAACCTGATCGACAATGTCATCATTCACAAATCTTCGTCCCCCGACCTGAGCTTTGGTTTTGGCGGTGGACTGGTACAGATCAACACCCTGGCCATTCCGGTCAAAAACTTCACTTCCTTTTCGGTGGGGAGTAAATATATCAATGGATCCACGGGCAAAGATTTCCTGGGTTATGGTCGCGGCAGCTTAGATTACCTCGCCTTTGACGATGGTACACGCGGTAATTTCCCGCGCGATCTGACCGTTTTCGACGGGATCAATTATGACCCTGCCAATCCCTATAAACCCGTGCCTGAAGGCGTGAAACCTTTTACACCGGAAATGATCGCTGCACAGAACGGGCGTATCGGCGGACTGGAGCGTTTGGGTACCCGAAAATATACGGCGCTACCCGGGCAAAACTACCAGTTCAGCCTGGGGCGGAGTTATAGTGGTACAAAGGGCGTCTTTGGATTTGTCGGCTCGCTCAGTTACCGAAATGAGCAATCTATTGATCACATCTCCAATTTTGAGCGCGGCAACTGGCAAAAAGTAGAGGGGACAACTTTCGATGTCAGCACGGGCAAAGAAATCCATCCAACGACCTCAACACAGTATAACTTTAATTCAAGCTTAGGCGCTTTGGTCAACCTGGGCTGGAACAGCAAAAATCACAAGATAACCTCGCGGAATTTCTATTCCCGGATGTTCAACAATCAGTTTTCCGTAATCGAAGGCTGGGGAAATGATATTGGTTACGATTCGAGGCCAGCTATCCGCGAATATGACCGTCCCAAATTTATCGATATGCTGCAGAATAAGCTGGATGGCGAACATCGGTTCGGCAATTTCAAACTCGAGTGGAATATTGCCCGCAATCAGCTGAACAACCGTGAGAAAGATGCCACCGAAGCCTGGCTCGCTCCGATCGGTTTCTTAAATGATACCCTTTATAATGTGATCCCTTCGCACTACGCCAATGCCGGTGACGGAACATTTACACGCTCCGAGTACCATTATACGGAGACCAACAAAATTGCGGAAGGTGCATTGAGCTACCAGACGAATTGGCTCGGGCAAAAGCAGACGTTCAAAGCCGGATACCAATATATGGATCGGCATGGCCTGTTCGAATGGGTTTCGCTGCCTATCGTTTCGGTCGGTGCCAATACCTTTACGCCTGTCAACACCTGGTCGAAATACCTGGAGTTTACAGATCCCTTACATGGCATGTTTTACTATCCAGCGGCATTCTCCGTCAGTGCTTACGAAGGGAAAAATATAAACCAGGCTGTCTATGGTCTACTCGACAATCGCTTCAACTCGTGGATCCGACTGGTCTGGGGTGTACGTGCCGAATACTTCAAGTATAAAAGCCTGCAAAATGGCGATAATGACCTGCAGATGGACGCCAGAACCATTGCGATGCGCAAGCAACGCTTTGTCGATCCCAAAACGGGCAAACTGGTGGGCATGACGGCCGATCCCGAAACCGAAGAGAAAACCTGGCGCTACCTGCCATCGGTGAGCCTAACATTGACGCCCATACCCGATTTCAACATCCGCATGGCCTACTCACAGTCCGTGGTGCGGCCGGCATTGATTGAAAACTCCAAGATGGTACGGCAGGACCCCGCATTGGGCGGTGCTTACCGTCGGAATGAAGGTGTGCTGTCGACCTTAATTGACCATTATGATATGCGTTTTGAATGGTATCCTTCCATTGCCGAAGTTATTTCCATCGGCTTTTTCTATAAATATTTTCAGAACCCAATCGAATTGTACCGGCAGATGATGGATTCGTCGCACCGCATCTATGTGACCACCAATAACTCGGAATGGGCCAAAGTAAAGGGACTGGAGTTTGATATCCGTAAAAACCTGGGCTTTATGGCGCCCGGTTCCCTATTGGAGGATTTCAATGTCAGCGGAAACATTACGCTTCAAAGTTCTGAAGTGCAGTCGGCCGAATTTAGGGCAAAGAGCATCGGCACCGATAAATACGGAAATACCTTTGAATACCGTGAAAAGCAATTCCTGAAAAGCAAGCGCCCACTTTATGGACAGATACCAGTGGTCTATAACGCGGCCATCCAATACGCCGGAGACCGCTTAGGAGCCAACGTAGCCTTTAACCATATGGGCTATAAAACCTTTATGACAGCCATGAGCGAAGATCTGATTGAATACGAGCGCCCGCGCAACCAACTCGACGCACAGTTAAGCTACAAATTGCTGAAAAACAAAAACCTCGATCTTAAACTGAACCTGAGCAATCTGTTGAACAGTCCGTTTCGCTTCTATGTGAACAGACCCGAGACGTTCAAAGTTCAGGATCGCTGGAAAGGGCTGTCAAACTCCGAATGGCCCACACAGGAATGGGACGAGATCTACGAATGGAAGTTTGGTTTTTCCCAGAAATATGAGGAAGGTTACTACGAGACCTCCGAAGACGGAACAAAAAAGATGCGCATAGGCGACAAAGAAACTTTTAACCGGAAAGTGGGCAGTTCCTTTAGCCTTTCCATCGGATATACCTTTTAAATCAACCGCTATGAAAACAAAAATAATCTTAATAGCCACGGCGATCGCCTTTTTTTTGCTATCCACCTTCCTTTCATGCGATAAAGGTGGCGACCAACTGCTGTATCATTCCAATGTGCATATGATCAATTTAAGTGGTTACAACAACAGCAACGAGGAACTTATCCTGCAATTGGACACCTTTAGCGCTACGGTAACACCAGCCTTTAGCCGCATCGCATTTGCTGCGAATTATAATTTCAATGACCCGGCCAAGCAGCGTTTAAAATTTACCATGAAGTCTAAGGCGACCGATAAAATTCTGCTGGAACGGGAAATCAAAGCCAACGATACGGCGGTTATAACAGACCTCAATGTTATTTACATGGACGGAAAAGTAGCCGATTTTCCAAAAGTGCCGGCACCTGTGGAGGGTAAAGTACAGTTGATCTATATGCTCCAGTCCAACATCTTAAATTACCGGGAGCCCGTGGACATTGTATTTGGAAAATACTATTTCACGCCCAAAGTGTTTGAAGAGGTCATACGGATCAAAAATCTAACACCCAATACGTTCTCCCAACCCCTCGTTTTTGATCCCTTCCCCTTAGGCATCCAGGACTACAAGGGAGAAAAGACCTCGGTACTCTTTCGGGCCTATATTTATAAAGCAGGCACCGACATCCCCTATACCGAAGGATCGTCTTTTGAATTCAGCCAGCTTAGCTCGGGTGCACCTGTCCCTTCACCCACAAAAGCCATTTCCAAGTTGTTTATCATCAATGAAGCACCCATCAACACCATGATGCGGTTTAATAAGGTTTTAGAATTATAAAGTATGAAAAATTTATCAACAAAGTTGTATTCCCTGGTCACTGCGCTCCTGCTGATGAGCTTTCCCTTCCTGTTCAGTGCCTGCAATAAGGACGCTGCGGAGGTGGAACGCGCGATGCATATTCTGATCAATGGCTATAATGGCAGTGACCATCCATTGCAGATCGCCATTGACACGACCGTATTTGATCATAAAGATGGCGCTTTTATCATCCAGCCGCAGCACAATATCCATTTTGCAACGGCTTACAGCTACAAAATACCAAAAAAAAGACTAGTTACCTTAACCGATACGGAGACCAAGGAAGTGGTTTACAGTGCCGAATTGCCTGAAAACACGATCAAAGTCAATTTCAACTACGTCTATTTTGATGGCAAGGCGCAGGAAGTGACCCCACCTGCTGCAGACCCCAATGTCAATAAACTGGGCTTTTATATTTATGATAAAAACATTGATTTCCCGATTGATATTTCATTGCAGAAGGTCAATGCAACGACGGGCGATATCCGTAAGGAGTACATCGCAAAAAATGTGCTTCCCGGAAGGTGGGTTTATGTGGACTATCTACCATCGAAGGATTTTGAGAAAGGCGTTGATCTGTCGAATGCCACGGTCAATTTTACCAAAGCCAATACCGATGATGAGTGGGCTTTTGACGGCGATGAAGCAAAAAGCAAACTGCCTGCAGTCGGGTTCTTTCTACCAAAATTAAACGACAAGGGCAAAGTTCAGCCCTATTTTATTGCGCCAAAAGCACCGAATCAAACATTCAGCCGGCTTTTCTTTTACCTGGATTAGGGTTGGTGCATATGAACTAATTGGCGAGAAAGTAAGCTTAGCATAGGAGGTTACTTTCTCGCCATAGTATACAAATTCTTCATCTCTTTGTTCATCAACAGACCGATCTCATTTAACATATTTCTTGGCTGACTTTTACCAAAGACTTTCAGTACTCCACTCTGTTTAAGGCAATCAATTTCTTCCCCCCTTTGAGTGGACGTATAGCCAAACAATTTTATTGTTGGAAATCTTTCCTTTATCTCCTTGGCTGTTTCCACGCCATTCATGACTGGCATATGAAGATCAATGATGCATATTTCAGGCAATATAAGTGCTCGCTCCAGTTCATAGAGAAGTTCGTTACCATCCCTGCAGGTAAAAAGTAGATCATAGCTACCTATATTTCGAACCAATGCCTTTATCATGATTTGCTGAAAGACACTATCATCAGCAAAAACCAGTTTTATTTTATGACTCATAATACCTGAATTGTATCTCCTTTTTTTACCCCCCCCCTATTCATGAGATCAGCTCGCTTATCTTGACCGCTCCCGTTCAATTGGTTGGATAAATAATAGACGAATGCTACTGCAAGTTTAATACAGTAGTTAAGATTCAACAAATCGGCTATAGACGGATTTCCGTAATTATTCATTCTAAATTTATCCGAAATAAGTAGCTAGAGGGGCAATTGATAGACTTCACCTGCATCATTCAACTTCCACAAATAGTACCCGCTCATAATTGCATTTTCAAAGCCTATTACTGTCCCACTTAAATTGAAAAACCAAAAATATTAGGAGAAAAAAAACGAAAGTGTGCGCGCAAAAAAACAAAAAAAATGATATCAATTATCGAATAAAATCAATAGCATAAATACCGTAATCATTCAGCAACCAATAGCACACAAAATACTAATAAACAAACAATTGACACAAAATTACAGGGAATAAAAAAATCATGATTTTATTGTTTAACAACACATAGAATATTTTCAATAATCCTTCCAAAGTTCAGTTTGCTGTTCAATTTTAGCTCCCTAATATTGCAGCAAGAATCGCATAGAATTTAGCGCTATCACTAGAGGCCCGCCTATTGAACAAAGTATAATGGAGCCTAAAAAATTCGGGTGTTAAACAATTAAAATAAAAAATAATGAAAAAAAATGAAGAACGATCTGTCGTGTCAATTGATACGATCATCGACAAGAAAATGTATATCTCTCCGCGAGTTGCCCATGAACACATTGCGATGGAACATGGGATTGCTGCGGGATCTGTTGAGCCAACACAGCAATGGGATACAGACAGCGAAGACAAAACGATCAATTGGTAATTCATAAAAGCTATTTAACATGATAAAATTAAAACGATTTTTAAACAGTATACCGGTCAAAACGGCGCTATTGTTTTTGGCTGCGGGGATCAGTCTATTTTCTTGTAAACGTGATGATAATACAACAACGGCAAGCGAGGGCGTCGTTGTTAAAGTTAAAATGGAGGGGATTGCAAGTGAGGATCCGACCCCGATTAAGATTGGTTCCACGAATGCGGGGACAGGATCTCAGAACTCAGCCCAGCAAGCAATTATTCCCTTTGGCAATAATCTGTCCTTAGTTGCGACATTAACACCAACGGTGTCGTCACAGGGATCACTGCAGGCTTCTTCCCGATTGAGAGCGGCTGGCAGTACCACGGATAAAATGGATTCAGGGAAGAAATATACGGTGTTAGTATACGAAACAGCTTCAGGAAATTATGTTTCTCAAAAAACATATACAACAGGCAGTGAACAAGCTGAAGGAAATATCACGGGTTTAGCAGCTAATACTTCTTATGACTTTGTTGTCGTTTCCTATAACGATGTCGTTGCCCCAAGTTGGACGGATACACAGAGTAAATCGAGTGAAGCGGTATTAACGGGTGTAAATGGCAATACAGACTTGATGTATTTCAAGACAACGATGACCGTCTCCAATGTTAGCGCAAATCAATTAAATATAACTTTAAAGCATAAGTTTAGCCAGATTACAACAAAAATTGACGCTTCTACAATAGGTAATATTTCTGCTGTAAGCGCCAATATTGCTCCACATTATCCGACAGCAAACATCAAACTTTCGGATGCTGCGCTCAGCTATAATGGATCTGCTACCTCAGCACAAGTACCTTTTTCTGCTCTGGGTAGCTCTATTGTAAGCAGTGTTCCTACACTTGTTTGTATCGGCACCGCTGCACCTGCTGTATTTAATATTCCCTCGATTACGATTAACGGTGTTACCAAAAGCAACCTCCAAGTTAGTGGATTGCGCATCGCTCCAGGGGTAAAATATAATCTTAATCTAACCATAAAGGCATCCGATGGCGTACAGATCGGCAACCTGATCTGGGCGAAGGGTAATTTAGCTTACAACGGTCCTTCAAATGGCACAGGTACCTATTCCTTCGATGATCCATCCCACCTTGGACTGACTTATGAACCGACCCATTATTGGAGATTTGATTCTAATCTGATTCCGGATGATGGTACACGTCCAAGTCCTCCAAATCCTTTTGATAACAATATTTGTGCGAAAATGGGTGCTGGCTGGAGAATTCCAACTTTCGCAGAATTCCAAACGCTAGTAGCTAGCCCATTGGGAGGTGGCACAAACAACCCGAGTGGTCAGGCCGATGATAGTCCGCTGACTTCTTATATTTTCTTTAATGCATCAAATGGCGATAAACTCTATTTCTATAAGTCTGGAACTTACAAGAGAAACGGTGGCACGGCGATGAGACAAAAAGGTTTCGGAGGTTACCAGATTTCCGATGGTGGTGGCAATGGTACCGGCAATATTAATGTTGCGGTATTTGATGGTGGCACGCTTACCTTCAGCCTGGATTCTGAAAATATCGACGATCGTTATCCTATTCGTTGCGTTAAGGATGTGACTCCTTAAATTTAGTTTGCATTTCAATAGCGTATGTCTCTAATTTATAACAGTAATGCGTTCTTGTTTAAATTTAATGGGAAGAGGCATATACCAAAATCAACCTATATTATTTGAGAGTCCATTAAAGGCGCAAGTTAATTGCGCCTTTTTTCAATTTTCATACTGCTGGATCACACCAGTAAAAGCCATACCAATGCTCTTTTTAAGGGACAACATATAATGCAATTCATACCGAATAAAAAAAGCCTGATTCGAACGAAATACTGGATTTTATTCGTAAATTATAGTATTGAAAAACAAATAGCTCAGCCATTAGCTTGACCTCAACCGATTAGGATCAATTGCTCTCGAGTTTTTATTGAAGAATTAGTAATTATAATACCAAATGATGGATCATATGATGGGTAGAACTGTGTGGACATATCTATTATCTTTCTTTATTCCATTCTTCTGTAATGCGCAATTTGCAAGTACTTTAAAAAGGGAAAAAGATCTCTTGATGCAATATGACAGTCTGGAATATAATGATATTGGCCAAATAACAAGCGGCGATAAGATCAAGCGCATCCTTCATGCTGCAAAGCAATTTAATTTTGAAGCAGGTGTGCTTCGCGGACTAATTCTTCTTCAACGGAATGCGTTAAGACAGGGTGATTATGTCTTATCTGAAAATTACGGTAATGAAGCAGAGCAGTTAGCACATAAACAGGCAAATGAGTACGCTTTAAGTTTGATTCACGTCAATCGCGTAGCAGCAACTATGGGATTGGGGTTCTATTCTGAAGCAAAAGAAATGCTAAAATCAGCAACATTCAGGGACAAAATAAAAAACAAAGTAGACCGCAACCTTTATCTTTCCAATAAAAATATGCTTCTCGCTGGAGTTTTCTCGCATCAGGACAGCAATGATTCTGTACTTTATTATACCAAAAAGAGTCTGGAATTTGTCGAGTCAATTCCTACAAATGATCTATCCGAATATCAAAAAATCAGGTATTACTACTTGCGTATCTTCCAATTGATGAATATGGGAATAACTTATACGTATAAGTGCAATCCACCAAAATTGAACCTAGCAGAAACGTATTTCCAGAATGCCCTGCAATTTTCGAATACACATCCACAATATTTCAAACTCTGTGATATTGAAGTATACGAATCTGTGAGCGCATTTTATCTGACAAAAGGCGATTACAATAAATGTATTGAATTTTCCAAAAAGGTACTACAACATGAAAAAATAAAGAATAAACCTGAAGAACGGCTAGATGCCTATAGCGAATTGAAAGACGCTTATAAAGCACTGGGAAACAGCGCGGAAGAACTTAAATATCTACGCTTATATACCATCCTAAGCGATAGCCTAACGAAAGCTCAAAAAAAGAATGCCATCGATCTGTCCAGAAAGAAAATTGTCGAATTAAAAGAAAAGACAAAAACAACTTATTCGAATCGCAATATGGCGATTGTCGCTATCGCCATATTGTTTAGCCTAAGTGCAGTGACAGGAGTTTCCTATTACACAACAAAAAAGCAGCGTCGTTATCGCAAAAATTATGATCAACTCATTGAAGGACTCCAGATACCCCAAGAAAGATCATACGAAGCTACTAACGAAGAAAAAGCCGGGAGCTTGAAAAAAATCATTATTTCCGAAAATGCACAAAAAAAATTGCTCAAGAAGCTTGAAACTTTTGAGCGAACAGAGAAATTCCTCCGAAAAGAAATGACTCTAACTTCACTTTCCAACTTGCTGGGCACAAACCCTAAGTATCTATCTGAGGTGATCAAAAATCATAGGGCGCAGAACTTCAACAGCTACATTAATAGTCTAAAAATAAACTTCATAGTCCAAAAATTATACAATGAACCCGAGTATCGGGCATACAAAATTAGCTATCTGGCAGAAAAATGTGGCTATGCCTCACCGCAGGTTTTTGTCATCGCTTTTAAGAAAGAACGTGGTGTTACCCCCTCCTATTTTATCAGTCAGCTAAAAACAGGTTCCGACGATTAATCAGCTAAGTATATGTTAAGAACAATCCTCATCCAATTGACTATGCTGGTTATTTTTCACGCCGGCGCCCAGCAATTTCCCGATTTCAAGAAAACAGCTATTTTCCGAAACGGAAAGAATATTACTATTGAAGTCTATGTATTTCTCGATCGTTCACAGAGCACTTGGCGAATACCGGTTTCCAATAAGCTCAAATCCTACCCAGAAGTGGAATATAATGCTAGTCCACTCTTCTTTGGTCAATTATAAATTGTCTGGGCGAAATACCCGCATGTCTTTTAAAGTAATTTGAAAAACCAGCGATATCGTTAAATTTCAGTTCTAAAGCAATTTCCTTGATGGATTTTTTAGAAATGATAAGCTCATGTTTGGCTTCGTTCAGGACTTCTTTGGCAATAAAAGAATTCGCCGTCATATTGAGATGCTTTTTGCAGAGTATATTTAAGTAGTTTGCCGAGATTCCCAATTTTTCTGCATAGAAACTAACCTTTCTGTTCTCTCTGCAATATTCAATAATCAATATCGAAAATCGGGTAAATAGCGCCTCTGGCTTCCCATAGCTTCCGCGATCGATTCTGCCCAGCATCTCCCGATTGACCATCAGGCTAATTACGCGGAATTTAGAGAATATGATTTCCGAAAGCCAATGTTCATTTCTTAGCTCTCTTTTAATGCCATTGAACTCACTGAGAATCGCCTCAAAATTCTCGGTGCAAAGGCTCAGCGTGGGATTTTTCATATAATATTCCACGGGATAGACCAGGTAATCCTCCATGATGCTGAAAGTCGCCCCCGCAACAAAAATGAGGTGCAGCTTCACGTTGCCCTCAATACGCCAGGTATGAACCTGACCAGGAAAAATCAAATGGATCTGACGGTCATAAATCGGGTATTCCACAAAATCGATGGTATGCGTACCACTCCCATGTTCGAACAGCATAAATGAAAAGAAATCCAGCCCTCTAGGTATAGCCTGATAAAGAGGCTGGTCAATTTCATAACAGATAATATCACCGGGAAGTCCCTGCTTTTGTTGAAAATCCTTAAATAATTCCGTCTTGTATTTTTTCTTTTTCATTGCATACTATAGCTAAAAACCCATTCAGTCAACATAGCAGCTTCCATTTGACACGCAACGCTTTTATATGTTGATATAAAATTGGATAGGGTAAAAATAAAAGTAAATTCCAGTTTTTCTCAATAGCAGGAATGTTACAAAAGGGCCAATTCAAGCCCCTGCCGATCCGATGGTATTCGTTAAAACCTGCGGTACCTGCTTTAAAAGACTCCCATTAAAAAAAGGCATAACTACTGCAACAAACACGACAAACACCTTATTTCTTACGAGTTAAGCATAACTAACTGAACGAGAAAGCTGACTTTGCAGCGACAGCGCCGTTCAATCACAAGCTCTTATTCGGCTCTATAACGAAACGAAGAAGTAAATTTCAGCGATTGATTTAGTTATAATTATATAAAGCGATTGGATAATTTAATAAAACAATTTATTATGTTGAACCAGGAATTTATCATTCCGAAACAGGAACTTTGTATTAAGGTCCGCTGGAAATCGCCCCGATTTGCCCAGCTGTTTTTCATAAGCAGAAGAGCGCTCATTTCTCTGAGCGCTCTTAAAAAAAAAGCATAAAAATGGCCACATAGAAATCCTTGTGGCCCCCGATAGGTAAATTGTGAAGCTATAGCAAGTACATGTCCCGAAAACTTTTGGGCGTTTGTGCTGTCCGAAGTTTAAAATATCTTGAAAAATAAGACACATCGGAAAAATTGAGCTCAAAAGCCGTTTCTTTAATAGAAACCCCGGCTATCAACAATCTTTGCGCTTCCAATAAAACCCTGTCGTCGACAAGCTCAGTTGCTTTACAATAAAAATCTTTTTTACACAGTACATTCAGGTAATTGGGGGTCACCTTCAATTTCTCTGCGTAGAAAGCAACCATTCGATGACTCGTATAATATTTATCTATAAGTGCCAAGAATTCAAATAGTAGCGGGTGACCTTTGTATACGGTCTTATCCTCCACCAATTGAGCAGCCATCTGACTCACATAATAGCCTATGACAAATAACCGGGCAACAACGAGCTTCCTAAACATTTCCTTGTTTTCAATATCTCGACGGATACCTAAAAATTCGTTCGACAGACTTAAAAACTCCTCCTCATTCAGATCAAATACCGGGCTTTTGCGATAAACCGCCATTCCAAAACGGAAAGACCCAGCAAATATTTTAAATATTTCTGTAGCGATCAGGAACTGATGTACCACAGCATCCTTGCTGATTTCAAGCAGATGCAGCTGGGCGGGAAGGACGAGATGCAACTGCCCCGGTCTTATCTGATGATCGATAAAATCAATTGTATGGATTCCTGTGCCACTTTCAACCAGCAAGAGCAGAAAAAAATCATGCCGGCATATTTCTGTTGTGTCCGACTTGCCGATCAGCGGATAGTACAACACCTCGTTATTTGAATCCAGCTTATTTTGGTATTCTTCAAAGTTACGCTCCAAACATCTTGTTCTATTCATTTGTAAACATTTTCACTATCGAATGGACGACCGAAAAATACTTTTTAGCAACGTGTAAGCATTTTGCATCAACCCGTACAGCCATGACGACGCGACCACCAATCTCGCATGGACACAACGGCAATACGCCGCAATTTACAATCCCTGTCAGTAAATTTCGAAAAAGTAATAATTACAGCAACTTCTCCAATAAATCCCGCAACTTTCGGTAAAAACAGCGGCCAGCTTCACCTTCCAAAGCGAAGCTTATCCAAAAATGCGGATTTTTCTACCGACTGTCCTGTACCAGCTATAAAAAGACCAGATGTTATTCTTTTTTATGCTTAAACGATAAATGCACCAGTCGGCTGAAAAACTCAGGTGTAACACCGATGTAAGATGCGATCATCCGCTTGGGCAATATGTGGCATAAATCGGGAAATCTGTTTAGAAAGCAAAGATACCGTTCAAATGCCGGCAGCGTTTGCCTTTCAACAATCCGGCGCTGCGATGCTGCGATGGATCTTTCATATAATATTCGAAAACAACGTTCCAGCTTTGGAACGGCATGGTAAAGTGCTTCAAAGTCTGTATGGGAAATTACCAGGATCTCACTTTCAAATATCGCATCGATGTAAAGAATGCTCGGGTGCTTCAGCTTCAAGCTGGTTAGATCACCTATCCAAAAGTTGTTTGGTGCAAATTGCAGTACGTGTTCAAATCCCTTATGATCCAAAGCATAACTGCGCAGGCAGCCTTTCACCACAAAAATGATCGATTTTTGAACTTCTCCAACCTGTAGGAGCATTTCCCTCCGTTTCACTTTCTTCAGCGAGACCACTGCTGCTATCTTTCTCTTTTCTTCAGGTTCCAGTTCCACGTACTTGACGATATTTTCAATAAGCAAATTAATCATTGGTAAGTCGTTAATCCTTATTCCTGTGACAGATTATATCCGTTTAAATTGCACTATTGTCACCACCCGCAGATGGAATAGCAGATGGAATATACAAATAAACAGATTATTCGCATTCTATGGGTTTTCCAATTTATTCAATCACTTTACAAAATCATAATTTCTGTGTGTTTGTTGCTAACGGAAACTTCTACTGCCCCAACCAAGGGAATTCCAATTTCTTGTTATCAATTGCATTTCTTGACCTGCATTAAGTCTTGTCGCCCGTCAGATCCCTACCTTTAGGTTAGAATTATTAAACAAAAAAAAACGCCCACTGGAGAATACAACAATCATTAAATAAAAGCATTATGAGTTCAAAGCCTACCCGTCACCAAGTGAAAGACCACTTGCTTACCCCCCAAAAATCGGCGCTGATCATCAGGGGTTATCAGCCGCTAAAGGTCAATTCAATCGTTTCCATGGACAGGCAGTTATTGGCCAATCATCGTGTCGGTGTTGCAAGCGCGGCATCAGCTCTTATCAGATTCTTCGGCTTTCTTTTTTCCAAGTGCATTTGGTGCGAACAGGTTACAAAAAGTATATGCCCGACTGCACACAGCATTGTCAATTGATGCGGAAATAGATAAATTGTACCAAACTTCTTCATTTTTGTGCATAAATAAGTCCAGGTTATCTTTCGACATTTGTGGCTGTAAAAAATAGGCACATCTTCACGGTACAACGAATTGAATAGCAAACATTTGCACAGAATAATCCGATCCAATTCACTTTAGCATCCTACAGATCAGACCAAGTAAGTAAAGCCACAATGAAATACGATGGAAAATAAAAAAAACTCAAAAAAGGTGTACATCACCCCCATGCTCGATGTGACAATTATTGAAATGGAAGAAGGCATCGCTGCCGGTTCTGGAGCCACCATGCGCCCCGGAGACCCTACTACACCAGATTCTCCAGGTGCAAATGATTGGTCCAATAAGGGCGATATCGGTGGTGGTTCAAACGACTTTGATTTTTAAGGTATCCAATGACACGATTTAACATGAAACAACTCAGACAACACATTCGCCCTTTCCTTTTTTGGGCCGTATTCGGTACGATATTCATCGCGATGAACTCCTGTAAATCAAACCAGGAAGATTTAGCACCCGAACAAACACATGGCGATGTCTTAAAGGTAAGCGTTAAGGGTAGTAGCCCGAGAACAACATCGGAAGTCAATAGCCTGACGGCAAAGGCCGCCCTTGCAAACCATGTGGCTGATCGGCCGTTGGATGAAACGTTCATTGAAGCCAATGGCTTTGATGCCCTAGTCTCCTCAAAAGGCCCGTTTGTAAAACAAAACCTGCTGGCTTCTGCAAAAAAAGCAGCCACAAACACGACGGCTTCCGCTTTGCCGGATACAACCAGCTATCGGTTATTGATCTTCAACCAGGACGGCACAAACCTGCTGCACAATGTCGTTGCCACGGTGGGTAAAAACCCCGAAATTCCTGTCGAAATAGGCATGCGCTATAAGTGGGTAGCGTTTTCGATCAACGCAAGTACAGTACCCGACCTGAACAAGGGAAAAATTGCAGCTGCGGATATAGCCAACAAAGATGTGCTGTATGCATCGGGCACACTGGATACCCAAGCTGGGGAAAATCTACTGGAAATCGTATTTGATCATAAAACAGTCCGTTTTGATGTCAATATCGATACCAGGGGAATATTTGGCGGCATTCAGTCCTTTGAATCACTTCTGATCGGCACCGGCACGGGAGCACAGTTCAAGAGCCTGGTCAACGCCGCAGATTTCGATCTGCTGACGGGCCAATTCGGCACCCTGAAAACCGTTGATGCCCCATATACTGCGGCCAATATTGCAGATAAGGACCCTGCAGTGACCGGTCATCTGGTAAAGACGGTTTCTATTTACACCATCCTCCCAACCGGTACACAGATCGTCGCCAAGAATTTAACGATACAGCCGATCTTTTCGATCAAGCTGGACCATGAGATTTTATATCCCCCAGCAACGACAACATTATCTACCCGGAAATATGGCACTACGTCAACCTATTTGCCCTTAAACAACCCATCGTTCAACCCTGGAGCAGGCGATCAATATGAGCTGAGCACCCGATTGATCGAATCGGCAATTAAAGTCAATGGCATCTCCTGGGCGAGAAGTGATCTATGGTACGATGGCAGTTCCGGTCAGATCGACAAATACCGTTTCAAAGCCGACGCTGGAATCCCGCCCTATGATGGCAATTCTCAATCAGAATATTGGAATTGGAAAGCGACGACACCAGCAGGTATCGCGGGCAGTGGAGACCCCTGTGTGCTGGTATATCCCGCAAATACCTGGCGTATGCCTACCCAAAGTGAGCTGACAAGCGTGGTCAATACAAGCAGCTACGAATATTACGGTCTACCCAACCAGGGTGGCTCCATACGTACCGCAGATACTTACCAGTGGTATGCTGTTGTGAACCAGAGCATCAATGTTGACAGTGGTTCTCCGAAAGGTCAGGGCGATTTTTCGGGATATAGTGATAAGCTGATCTTCACCTTCAATGGTTACCGCCTGGACGGCACGATCAATGCCACAAGAAAAAGCATAGACTCACACATCAACCGACCGTTTACACAACAGGTATCGATGGGTTACTGGTCAAGTACAGGAAGCCGCAGCAATGCGGTCTGCATGGTAGATGATGCAACGGTAGATTACCAAAAGCCTTTTTATTATTCTATACGCTATCAGACAAAAGCATTGCGGGCTTATGGTGGCAATTATGGATTTAATGTCCGCTGTGTAAGAAAATAACAGCAGTACGAAGCCCAGCACGAATAAGTTGCTGGGCTTAATCCATCTTCCGCCAAAGATTGAGACAATAATCACATGCCCGCAAACACGGCAGATTTTACCTGCTCCGGTACCAATATCCAGGACTTTGTCCCTTGGTGATTCATTGTCACTGGAACTTCAACATGAGGGGTCAAAATAAGTCCTTATCGTAAGCATTAATCCAACGCAATAAACTTTCTAATGCTCATCATATACCCCAAATGCAGTCCTTCATGAAAATTATTCCATTCGAAGGCATCGTATATGGAGGTTAAGTGAAAGCCTGTTCCGGTTGTGCGTTCCTGATAACGAACAAACTCCTTATTATTAAAATCACGGATGGTCGGTTCAATCTGCTCGAACAGCAATCTTTTAAGCAGATCTGCTTCCTGTTGTGATACAAGCGCTTTCGGCCGTGTTCCGGATTGGTAGTTTATAAACACCTCCTCGGGGATATGTCCCTCTACCCCCGATCCGATGTAAATCAATTTATGCTGTGTGGCAATGATGTGCCCGATATTCCAGATCAGGTTATTGCTGAAGCCTTCGGGAATGCGATTGAGCTGTTCCAAAGAATAATTTTCGAAGAACTTGAGGTAAGCCATACGGCTTGTTTGCCAGGCGCGAAAGAGTGAATCCATAAGATTTAAATAGGGTTAAAAAACGCGATCCTGATCGCTTTCCGAATGCACTTGGCAATAGTTATTGCCTGTAGTTTTCCATTTTAGCCCCCAGTGATGCAGATTCAGGATAATCTTCAACAGTTCCTTACCCTTTTCTGTTGGGCTATAGCGTATCTGAGGCGGTACGGTGTTTTCAATTTCTTCGGTAACGACAAGCGATTCTTCTTTCAGCTCCTTTAAACGTTTGCTCAGTACCTGATCTGAAAGTGTCGGAAACATTTTTTTTAAGGTGCTGAATTGCGATACATCCGCTGCAATACAGTATAGAATCTGCATTTTCCAACGCAACGCTATTTGCAACAGTACTTCGTTCACATCACATGCCTGTGCCAAAGTCTGTAGATTCTCCGTGTTGGTGGATTGTTTTTTTCGGGGTGTTGCCATTTTAAATATCGAGTTATTGCCACTCACTTCAGGATGAGTTATTGTGCGGACAAAAGCTTGCCTATACCTTTGTCAGGTATTAAAAACAGTATAAAATTATAAAAAAATGAAACAACTGCGAACTTTATTTCTGCTTGTCCTGCTAAGCTGCGGCATGTTAATTGGATACGCTCAACACCAAGATCATCGGCCTACCTATGTGCTAGTTCATGGGGCCTGGCATGGCGGCTGGTGCTGGCAGGCCGTTGCACAGCAGCTCACCGATGCTCACTACAGGGTATACACCCCGACGCTGACGGGGCTTGGTGAACGTAAACACCTGATCGAGCCTTCGGTCGACATCAACACCCATATCCAGGACATCGTCAACCTGATCGAGATGGAAGATCTGCACGATTTGTATCTCGTTGGCCACAGCTATGCCGGTGCCGTGATTGCCGGAGTTGCCGATCGCATTCCCTCACGATTACACAAATTGATTTTTCTCGACGCCATGATTATTGAAGATGGCCAGAGCCCCATTTCATTGCAACCCAAGGCAGTGCAAGAAATTCAGCTCAAAAACATTCAGCGGAAAGAGAATTTTGCACCTTTTGACGTTGCACTATTTGGTGTTACAGCCCCCGGCATGGTTTCCTGGGTCAAGGAAAGGCTCAGCGCACAACCCTTTGGCACATTTGCACAGCGGCTGCACTTAAAAAACAAGTATGGCAATGGATTACCCTTGGTCTATATCGCATGTACCGATCCACAGCTGCCCATTATGAAGGAGATGAGCGAAAAAGTGCGCGCCGACCACACACTCAACTGGCACTATCGGGAGATCGCGACGGGCCACGATGCCATGCTCACAGCACCTACAAAATTGGCTGATATGCTGGTGACACTGGTGGACTAACGTTCGAATGCACTGTTGGAAGACCTTATTGCGATGGACCAAAAAGCTGATTTGTTTTTTATTGAACTTTTTGAAAGGAGCTTTGTTCAATTGGAAAGGAATTTTGTTCAATTCGTAAAGAAGAAAGCATGAAAGCACAAATCGGACTCGTTATCACGGCAGTTGCTGGAGCAGCACTGCTTGTCTACAGGCGTTGGAAACAGCGTTCTGTACAAGAATCAACCGCAAAAACAGACCGCAAGCAGACGGGCAATCTAACAAACCCACCTTCGTGGTATCGTCCGCTTAAAATGCCCGACATCGACAGCAGCGATATTGTGTCATTGCAATACGCCCCCGCCACGGTATCGCCTGAAAGAAATGATTCGGCGCAGGCGATCAACAAAAACATTTCGTATTATCACAAAGGTAATAGGCATCAATAAGGTAGTTACACAACTACCTTATTGATACCCAAGATCATGAACCGGTCAATATTCATCCCTAACAATGTGGCTTCAATAGCAGCCATAAACAATTGCGACCTATGATATCTTTATGTAAACTGGATATATTAATAGCTCATAATTGATAGCTCATATCCCCCAGCTTACTGATGACTCTTTTTCCTGTGGTCGACTGTTGAAGAATAGTAACACCGGCGCTGCGGCCCGCAAGCTGTATTTTATCCAGCATCTCGACATCCAGCCCCAACCACATCACATGGAATATTCCTAAAGTGTCTCCGTGCGAGACCAATAGCGCATATTCTTCCTCCCCGTAGCAGATGTTTTCATACAGCGGCTTCAGCCTTTGCCAAACATCATAACGAGATTCTGCATCACTAAAGCATCTATCAAAGCAGGTTAGCTCTTGGTTTTCGATATTGTCCTTCAGCCATTGTACCGACTGCCCCACCGCTCTGCCTAGATTCCTTTCCTTTAACGCCTTCATGAACTGTGGGTTGCGCCCAAAGGCCTCTCCGATTATTTCGGCAGTTTCACTGGCTCTGCGAAGTGGCGATGAATACAGAGAAAAATTTTTATCCCCAAACTCCAATTGCAGATTAGTGGCGATATTTTCCGCCTGCTGCCTTCCAAGTTCTGTCAGCTCCCAGTCTGTCCACGAACCGACCATCCCATTTAAATGATGGATAGATTCGGGATGTTGTACAGTGATGATAGTTTTCTTCTCAAACATAAATATTGATTACAGTTTATCCAACCAGGATCACTTGTAAGGCAAATATACCAAAAAAAGGGGGTACGACATGCCCAGGTTATTGATCCAGTTCTTTCAGGTACTCGATCATGGCATCGAGGCTCTGCAGCAGCTTTTCACCTTCGAAGCCGACCTTTCGAAAGCGGATGTTCCCTTTTTTATCCAAGATCAACGTTGTCGGAATGGAGGTTATTTCCAGTTTACTGCTCAGCTTTTTATCTTGGTTGTAATAAAATGGAAAGTCAAATTGGCGATTGGCCTGCGCCCATTTATACGCATCGTCCCAGCTATTTCCACTGCCCGAATTGAGCACAACGAATTTCACCTGCGGGTCATCCGCATATTTTTTGTACACCTGATGCAGATAAGGAAAAGAGGCTATACAGGGCTTGCACCAGGTTGCCCAAAAATCAATGACAACAATCTTGCCCGCAAGTTCCGCCTTAAGCAAGGGCTTTTTGTCCATATCAACGATGCTGAGGTCTTCTGGAAGAGGTGTACTGCCGATAATCTCCTGAAACTCCGCGTAATAGCCCTGCTTCCATTGCTTGTCGAGCTGGCTAAAATAGGCCTGCCGCTCGGCGGCATTGCCCATCCCCTTTTTATCGAGCGCGCTGTCGAGCAGCTGCCGGATCTGTGGGTCAAAAGGCGCATAGCGATAGGCTGCCTCCAGTACGGGTATCGCACGCTCTGGCTCATTCCACACTTGATACTGCAGGGCAATGGCCCGGAGCAGTGCCGCCGATTTGAGCGTAAGGAGGCTTTTGGCAAACCAGTCCTGCGCTACTTCGGGCTGATTTAACTGCGCGGCTATAAGCCCCTGATTGGCCATAAGTTCTACTTTCACCGCAGCGATTTTATCAGCCTTGGCGGGGTCATGCGCCACCAGATAACCTGTTTCGGGGAAATAGCGTATTAAGCTCACCGGGTAGGCCGCCACACTGTCCAACAGGTATAGATTGAGCTTGGATGCATCGTTAAGCAGCAGCTTATGATCCAACAGCAGCTGCACATATTGATTGTAGGCGCGCCATTTGTAGGGATCCTGCTCCCATCGGGTGATCAGGGGCAGGTATTTCTTGGCCTGTACGCTGTCGCCATGCCGCACATAGTAGGTAAAAAGATAGTCGTAAGCGCTGCCATAGGCCGCCTCATTATCGGCGGTTTTAAGGGCAAGAAGCTGTCCGATCTCGGCGACCACCGCCGTGGAATCCGGCTCGCTAAACAGTTTATTGAGCCGATAGGCTATGCCGATCTTCTTGTTGGGAAACTCGTCGATCACAACCTGACGGATCGAATCTACTTTTTGATTTTGACCGAGTATCAGATAACCCATGGTCACCTTGTTGAGGTTCCCTTCAAAAAGCGGATTGCTACGGAATTTCTTTTCGACCACGGTCAAGCCCTTTTTCAGGAGCCGGGCCTGCTGGGCAGGGTTACTTTTTTTCATCTCGAGGACGATCAGCCGGAGCTGGGCCTCGTAGTTGTCGGGATACAAGCTCAGCTCTTTTTTGAGGTAATACTCCTGTTTCTCCACAATGCGATCCGATGTTTTATCCTGGACGGGTACGCTATACGATTTCCCCAGGAAATTACCAGCGATCAGTTTCCCCTGTTTATAGACGTAGATCTCGTATTGACTGCTATCGCTTGCCCGCTGCACAAATTTCTTGTCCTTGTCGGCGATCGTAAAACAGGAAAAGTTGGCGTAGGGCGGCAGTTTAAAGCGTACACGCCACAGTCCGCCTTCGCGCTGCATGGGCATGCGGCTCGGAAATTCGTAAAAATTGGAGTAGTTGAAATCCACGAAAAATGGCCCTGCGCCAGGAGCAGCGGTAGATTTACCGGGATCAAAGCTGATGGTCACGGTATCACCGGCGGCTGCTTTTTCCGGTAGGATGCTGACTTGCGCCTGCGCTCCCAGGGTTGCTGGCAGTAACAGCAGCAGCAAGGCCTGTCTAAACTGCAGCGAGGCCTGTTTATATAGCTTAATCATTCTGTTGGAGATTACCATTGGTTAATAAAATAGCACTGGCGATCGGTATTTTGGTATCGCTTTGACTAAAGTCTGTTTTGACCTTCGAAAGTACAGGCAGGGCCCGATTTGTGCGGACCAAGTCAAACCAGCGGTGACCCCATTCGCCCAGCAGCTCCAGCTGCCGTTCCTTTTCGAGGGCCAGGGCGATAGCTGCTTTGTCCAGCGTTTGTGGCAGCGCAGCGAGGCCTGCACGCTCGCGGATCTGGTTGATATCCTGTAGTGCCGCCTGTAGCTTATTTTGGTTGAGCCGCGCTTCCGCACGGATCAGGTACTGCTCGGCCAGGCGCAGTACGGTATTGTATTCGGCAACCGGTGTCGCTGTGCGCAACTTGTACTTATACGGCATATAAAGTGTTTTATTGTTTACCACATACGGTTTTAACCATTGTGATTTACGCAAGTCGTTCTCCTCATAAGCCGCCACGGTCGCATCATACAGCTGATAGTAACTCCGTGCCGTCGCTACGGCCGGAACGATGCTGAATCCCTCCCAGGTGTTGACACCTGCCGTCGAAAGATTGACAGTCTGCAGCTGCCAGATGGCCTCTTTGCTCGTCTTCAAAAAGACCGTATTGAGGTCGCGCGACAGTTCGTACCGGTTATCCCCGATGACTTTATCGGCTGTCGCTTCCGCATCGGCCCAGTCGCCATGGTACAGGTATACCCGAGCCAATAGCGCATCAACCGCTTTTCTATTGGGGCGGGTACGCTCATTGCCCTGGTAGGTATCCGAAATATCCACAGCAGCCTGCTTCAGATCGTCCACCATGAAAGCATAGAGCTCCTCCCGGGACGCTGGCCCTTTTTGGTTGTTGCTTTCCAGATCTTTGGTATCGGTGATCAGGGGCACTTTTTGGAAGAGGTTGCTCAGGTAAAAATAATTGAATACCCGCGTAAAACGCGCTTCTGCCGAGAGCTGTGCTTTTACCTTGGCGCTGAGTGCCGAAGCTTCAACTCCCTCGATAATCTTATTGCTGTGATTGATATAGCTATAGGGTTGCGACCACAGCCGATCGAGGTACGAGGTTGCGGGACTCAGCCGATTGTATTTGTACTCATCGTAGCTTGTAAAGGCCGAGTTGTAATCGTCGGCCAGGCTGGACAGCACGATGCTCATCAGTCCACTGGCAAACTGGTTATTGTAGTTGTTCATACTCGTATAGAGTCCGCCCACGGTTGCTGTGGCCGTTTTTTCGTCGCTGAAGGCCGACGCTGCCGCCACTTCCGTCTTGGGGGGATCCACCGCCAGAAATTTGTTGCAGGAGAGGTTCAACAGGGGTGTTGCAAAAAGGCTGTAGATGATATATTTGTTCATGGTGTAAGTCTTTAGTTTTATGATCATTAAAAAGTGAGCTGCACCGCGAAGGTATAGGTACGCAGCGATGGTGTGGCGCTGCTCCGCACCGAACCAAAAGGATTGACATCCGAAACATAAGTGCGGTCAAAACCAGGCATCTCGGGATCCATACCTCTAAAGCTTGTCCAGGTAAAGAGGTTCTGCGCATTGAACTGCAGCACAGCACGGTTTATATTGATCTTCTGTGCCCATTTGGAGATGTCGTAACTGAGCGATACATTTTTTAAGCGGATAAAAGAAGCGTCGTCCCATACCGCCGATGAATAACGGTAGTAATTGCGGTACGCCAGGTTGGCGTCATTGGCGCTGTTGGCGGTTGCACGCGGCACATCCGTCACATCGCCCGGCTGCTGCCAGCGGTGCAATACATATTCATCCAGGTTGCCCAGTGCACCGATGGTCGTGGCCTGCGGGCCATAACCAATGGAGGGTCCCTCCTGTTTGACAAACTGAAACAGCAGTCCAAGGCTCACATGGCCATAACTCAGGTTGTTGTTGATTCCGCCATAAAACTTCGGCAGCAGTGAACCCAGGGTCACATAATCATTGAATTCGGTAATTTTCCCATCACCATTCACATCCAGGAATTGAGCGATACCCGTTTGCGGATCCACTCCCGTAAACTGAAATCCACGCACAATACGGGTAGACTCGCCAATGACGTATCGCCGTACATCGCTGCTACTTTCAAGTTTAGGATAGTCCAGCAGGGTATTGGAAGGGAAAGTCATATTGAAATTGGTTTTCCAGCTGAACTTTTCCTTTTGGATATTTACGCTGCTCAGCTCAAACTCAAGGCCCTTATTTTCGATCAGTGCGGGGGTATTACCAAAATAAGAATTATAGCCCGTCTGCGGTGCGAGCACGATATTGATCAGCTGGTTATCCGATCTATTGTTGTAATAATTGGCCGTCAGGAAAATACGGTCCCTGAAAAATCCAAGGTCGAGGCCCAGTTCTTTCTTTTTGATTTCTTCCCAGCCAAAATTGGGATTGAACACCCGCGTCGGATAAAGCCCCGTGATGCTCTGGTAGGCAAAACCTGTGCCCCAGGTATCAAGGTACTGGTAATCGCCGATCTGGTCATTGCCCGTCACCCCCCAGCTGCCACGGAGCTTACCGAAGCTCAGGATAGACTGATCCTGGAAAAACTCTTCGCTGCTGAATACCCAGGCTGCACCAACCGATCCAAAATTACCGTACTTATTGTTGGGGCCAAAACGGGAAGAGCCATCCCGTCGGTAGCTGAAATTCAATAGGTATTTGTCGGCATAGGCATAATTGATACGTCCAAATGCAGATTGGTAGCGGTAATCGGCATACTGATTGTTGCGGATTGCGAGGATCCCTGCAGCAGCTATATTATCCAGCTGCGAATCACTCGGGTAGCTGCTGCCATCGAAGTATTTCCCTTCGGTGACCCTTTGCTGCCAGGTGCCACCCAAAAGCAACTTGAAATCATGTTTACCAATTGTTTTGCTGTAGTTTACTTGCGGCTCAATGATATAAGACTGGTAATCCGAATTCCCGTAAGAGGCCATTGAACCCGTACTCGTCAATGGATTAAATCCCGCGTTGGGCAGTAGACGCGTCTGGTCCATGCTTTTGAGGTTATAGCCCACATTGACTTTCGCGACCAATTCAGGTAAGATGGCGTATTCGGCAGAAAAATTGGCCAGCAGGGATTTAGCTTTAGAAATACTCGAGCGCTCCATATAGGCTGCAGGATTCTGTAAGGTCTGCTGAAACCAGTAATAGTTGCCATTTTCATCGTATAAAGGATAATTTGGCGCCAGGTTATAAAACTGTGCAATATCTGTGGGGACCGTGTTGTTGCGGTCGAGGTTGAGGTTGAAACTGCTGTTGAGTTTAAATCGCTGGTCTTTGGACTGTGTAGACAGGTTCAACAGTGCACCGCCACGCTGATAGTTTTTATTACCAGGCAGGGGATCACCCTGACGGTTGAAATTGGCGCTGGCCAGGTACTGCGTGTTTTCGTTGCCACCGGAAAATGACAGCTGATACGTGGAGAAAGGAGCCGATGCACCATAAAACTCCTTTTGCCAGTCGCTGTAGGCAGACTGATCCCAGGTAAGCAGATCCGGCGCATTATCTGGCGTTGCCGTCCAGTTATCGTTTTTGAAGCCCTCTTTCCGGATGTCCAGGTATTGCTGCGTGTTCAGCATCTTCAGGTTGCGGATGGCTTTACTGGAACCCACATTGGCATTAAAGTCTATTTTAAGCCCGCCCTTATTGCCTTTTTTTGTTGTGATTAGGATCACACCATTCCCACCCCGGGAGCCATAAATGGCTGTCGCATCGGCATCCTTAAGCACATCGATGCGTTCAATATCCTTGGGATTGATCAGGCTCAGCGGGCTTTGATTGCCATTGGCTGCGGTAAACTGATTCATGCTTTCGTCCGAAAATGGGATACCGTCGATAATGTAAAGCGGACTGCTGCCATTGGTCAAGGAGTTGACCCCGCGCAGCTGCACCTGAAAGGAGCTGCCCGGCAAGCCCGAATTGGAAGCGATATTAAGTCCCGCAACGCGGCCCTGCAAGGCTGCCAGGGGATCCAGTACCGGCTGTGTTTCGATCTCCTTGCGGGTGACACTGGATACCGAACCGGTATTTTTGCGTACCGAAGACGTGCCGTAACCGATGACCACCACTTCATCCAGGTTGCCCGGATCAACCTCGAGACTTATTTCCAGGGGACCGTTGCCTGCGGCCTTCACTTCCTTGCTGCGGTAGCCGATATAACTCAAGAGCAATATATCCTCCTGCTGCAGCCCACTTAAACTAAAGCGGCCGCTGGCATCGGTAACCGTGCTGGCGATCTTGTTTTTAACACGGACGCTTACCCCTTCCAGCGCGGCACCGGAAGCATTGCTGACCCGGCCAGAGATGGTGGTCTGCAAGGATTTGTTAGCCCCTTTTCCTTGGAGCACAATGGTATTTTTGACGATTTGATAGCGGATGCCCTTTGTCGAAAAGGCTTGTTTAAGAAGCTCCGGGATATTGGCATTGTTTAAATTGACATCGACCCGCAGATCGGGGTTAATTTCATGGGGGTCGTAAACAAAGCGATAATCGCTGCGCTGCTCAATGGCTTTGACGAGCTGTTTAAATTGAACATGGTCAACTGCCTTGTCTGCCTGCTGGCTAAAGGCATAGCCATTGACATGCATCAGCATCAATAGCAGTGTTTTTACGGATTGTTTCATAGGGTATTTAGATTGAATATTCGTTTGTTTTGGGCTTGGTTAGGGCACAAGGACGAGTCGGTCCTTGTCGATGGTATAATTTATGCCGGCGAACCGCAATATTTTAAGCACTTCGGCAAAGGACTCTTTTTTGCTGATTTTTCCGCTCAGGACTTTATTATTATAGACGGGTGACAGGCTATAGGTAAAATTGTACCACCGGGCGAGATCGGCCAAGATCTCGGGAAGCGGCGTCTGGTCAAATTCAAAGTAACCGTCTTTCCAATTGGCAGCATCCTGTGCGCTGTTGTCCTGCAGCAGCTGGAAGGCGCCGTTCTGCACATTCAGTTCGATGGACTGTCCCGGCAGCAATACTTGCTGAAGACCCGCATTGCTGACCCGTATTTTTCCCTCATCCAGCTGTGTGGTCAACAGCTGACTGTCGTTTTCGTATAATTTCACATTGAAAGCGGTTCCCAAGGCTTCGATGCTGGTGTTGCCGACATGAACAATAAAAGGTTTTGCTTTATTTTTTGCCACCTTGAAATAAGCTTCACCCGTCAGGAATACCGCGCGTTCCTGTAGGTTATATCCCGATCCGATTTCCAGCTTGCTGTCGGCATTTAGCCAGACGACGGTACCATCCGGAAGCTCCATTTTGAATTCTTGCCCCTTTTTGGTTTTGACAGCCACCTTCGCCCCTTTTTCCTGCGCCATATAGGCGGGGCTAAAGGGCTTCTTGTCGTCGAGGCTGACCACTTCGTTGCCGATCAGCAGATCCGCCTGGAATTGACCGACACTAAAAGGCAAAGGTTTCGGTGCTCGTTGAGGCTTGGAAAAGAAATATATAGCGACGCCTGCCATCAAAAAGAATACCAGACTGGCAGCTACCTTCAGATAAGCACGGCGTTGGCGATGCCCCCGCAATACGGGTCCAAAAATATGCTGTTGGAAATACCGGTCTTCGGCCGCCAGATCAAGTTCAGGTATATCTTTTTCATTATTTATCTTGCTGAGCTGATTGTACCAACTTTCGACAAGTGCCATTTCCTCAGCATTGCACAGACCTTGTTGGTAGCGCTGCAATAATTGTTTCGATAAGGGTGGTTTCATAGGTGCTATCCTGTTTATTGATTAGAAGACAGGATGGCGGCCCTTTAGTGGTAGAAAAAAATGAAAATAGTTCGTATTTTTTTTCTTAAAACTGCCAACGCATTGGATATCTGCTTTTTGACGGTCTGCTCCGAGATCTCCAGTTCCGCGGCGATCTCCCGGTAACTACGTTGTTCGAAACGGCTTTTTTTGAAGATCAAAGCCATTTTACGGGGCAGCTTTTCAATCGCTTGATCGATCTGCGCAGCCAATTCCTTCTCCCGCAGCAATTCGTCGGGCATAATTTCAAGGCTCGGGGCGGCATGCTCCAGGTAATGTTCATATTTACGTCCGACATCCTGGCTGGCGATGCGGTTGATCACCAA
Organism: Sphingobacterium multivorum; assembly: GCF_039511225.1. Lineage (NCBI taxonomy): Bacteria > Pseudomonadati > Bacteroidota > Sphingobacteriia > Sphingobacteriales > Sphingobacteriaceae > Sphingobacterium > Sphingobacterium multivorum. Next base: position 2,592,890 of record NZ_CP154261.1, on the reverse strand, counting down.
GTTTCGGGCCGAACGAAACAGGTAAGCCTGATAGGAATGCTCAATTTCCAGTCGTTCCATGCGGTCCCAAAGATTGGCAAATATTTCCTGCACAATATCACGGGCTTCGTCACGATCGTCCAACATGCGGAAAACATGCACATACAACTTCACCCAATTTTCTTCGTAAAGCTGGGTAAACAATTGTCGGACATGTGTGACACTCATCTGCTGGTTTAGTTATTGTTGATGAATCAAAATTAGGTTTTATTTTTAGGAAAGTCAATTTATGATGGATTTATGCACAAACCAGTAGAATAATGCAACAGACCATCGCTCTTAAGATTAACTCTATTCTATTTTCCCCCAAAAAAAACGCCAAAAGTTTATATCCTTTTGGCGGTTAGCTGATTTTACGCTTAGCCTAATTTATCCACGAGAAGTAAAAGATCGTCCAGTTCAAATGGTTTGGCCAAAAAGGCGTCAGCTCCACTCTCAGAAGCAACCTGCTTCCCACGCGAACTTGCAGACATCATGATCACTGGAATATTTCGATGTTTTTCCGAACTTCGGAGTTCACGAAGGATATCGTCACCTGACAGCCATGGCATTTCAATATCCAACAATATAATATCAGGCTCAATTTCTTCGACGGATGCAATAAGTTCTCTGCTTTTTGAAACTAAATAAACTTCTCTGAATTCATTCTTTAAAGCCAGCTCTAAAACGTTAAGGATGACGGTTTCATCATCACAAACAACAATTTTCTTTTTCATTTTTTGATTGTTTAAAAACACCGCAATGATTGAAAAATATGGTCTTGTGGGAGGAATTTAAAATATAGACCTAAGCTGGGCAGATAGTTGGTTACCAAACCGTTTATATAATCTTTCTTTGAGATTCCACAAGATAGACAATTTATTGGATAAAAACCACTATATCGCCTTCTAAAAAATCTACCCTCCGTCGTTTAAGATACTAAATGCATACGATCTGCTTCAGGTACATCTTTGAAGACGACTGAAAATGTAGTACCGACATCTAATTCGCTTTCTACATGAATAGCTGCGTTGAGCTTACTCGCAATTTGTTTAACAATGGACAGGCCAACCCCCGAACCCTCAAAGCCTTCTGAATTGGCCATTCGGGCAAAGATTTCAAAAATTTTGTCGCCCTCCTTCAAATCAATTCCGATTCCATTATCCTTGATATCATACCGGACCGTATTTCCTTGCCGCATGCTCTTAACGGAAACTTGCGGGTTTTGCCTCTTGCTGCTGTATTTTATGGCATTGCCAACAAGATTCAGAAATAATTGATAGATCAGTGTTCTCTCTCCCAAAACAGGTAGTGTTTCGCCCATTATAAATTCTAAATGAGGAACCTTGTATTGCTGTTTGCAATTTTCAACGATATTGACAATCTTGGACTGTGGATTAATTGGTTCAAACACAAAGTCTACATGATTTACCTTCGACATTTGATAAACTTTATCCATCATATCCCGCATCAGCTGCGTCCCATCCAAGATGTTTTTCATTGACTTTGCAAGCAGTTCCTCAGAGATGTCTTTTTTATGGAGCAACATTTGTGCAGTGAGCTGTATCGTCGTCAGCGGATTTTTAAGATCATGTGTCAATGTGTAGCCAAAAGTATCAAGCGCATTATTAGAGCGCACCAGTTTCTTGTTCAATTCATCAATCTCTCCACCACGTTGTGCCACTGCTTGCTGAATAATGTGTGTTATATCTTCAATAAAAGCGAGTTCAGAAGATTGCCATTTTTCGGCTTTTCCCTTCGTAATCTTTTTCCATGCCTCGAAAGAAGAACGTGGCGAAGGAAAGGTGATCTTTCGATCTTCGTCAACCTGCATCACTTTTTCCGGCTTCCCTGCCCAGGTCTCTTCTATCAGACGTTCTTTTCTAAAGACATATAAGTACCAGTTATTTGCGGGCAGAATACTGATGCGCAATACACCAGGATACATCTCAACATCTTTGGAAGAACCATCACACTTAAATCTATCTGTCGCAAAAAACTCTGCATTGGCTATTTGTTTATCAATTTCTCGGAGCATTTTTTTATCAGGCACCTCACCCACCATCATGATTGCGCGATCACGTTTAATGATTAGCCCCTGCCCGTTCATTACCTCCATAATACGCACGGCATACTTTTCCAACACATCATACAAGTCGCGCTTGACCAACAAATCACTTTTTAGATCATGCTTCAGCTGCGATAGGTTTTTCTGAACTTTTACCTGTTTCTTCTGAAAATCTGCCAGATAATTGTTCACAGCGTATTGTGTAAGAAAGGTACATAGATGGCGCTGTGAAAGATCGACATGCATTGGCTCCCGGTTCTGACAGGCTACAAGCCCCCAAAGCTCATCGTCCACGATAATGCTAAAACTTGCACTCGCCTTTACGCCGGCATTTTTAAGGTATTGCAAATGCATGGGTGAAAGTGCCCGAAGGCTGCAGCGTGTAAGATCGAGAGCATCGGCACTCCGCCCCATTAGCGGAATCGCTTCCTCATTGACATTCGCCGTATGGCGGGCATGAAAAACACGGTAAAGCTCGCGCGCCTGTGCCGGAATATCGAATTCCGGATAACGGTAATTCATCAACGATTCCAGATCCGCAGTCTTGCTCTCTGCAATAACTTGTCCACTATTATCTTCCAAAAAGCGATACACCATCACTCTATCATAGTGGATGATGTCCTTAATCAATTCAGTCAATGCCTGCCAGCAAGAGTTGCCCCCGCTACGGTCATCTAAATGCTTGGCATAATAATATAATTTGGTGGTTTTGACAGCAAGCGGATTGCAGGCCTCTATTTCAAGATAAATTTTGCCATCATACCTATAGAGACTTAAAAAATAATCGTTAGCAAGGATAGCTACACGATCGGAATACCTGGCAAACATGCTGTCTGAAACAGCATGTTCTATGCTCTCTCCACGAAGTTCAAAAGATGGAACAATCCGATGAAGAACATCGTCTACTGTCATGCCGAGCATTTCGGAGTATTTTTCACCTGCAATAGCTGCACAGTTTTCACTTACCGCAATACACTTATCGTCTTCAAAGATAAATAAATACCCAAAAGACTGTATATTTCCACACAGGTGAATTTTTTCCTCATGACAATTGATTTCACGCATAAAGTTACTGATCTATTAAATAAAAATATGGTAAAATCAACAGTATTATCCTCCATCAACACTATCATATGTCACTAAATTAGTAAAATATTCTGACCTATCGAAATTTGCATCTTTCACTTTAAACCTGAAGAAAAACGAACTAAATATCTACTCCCGGCCCGATTTTCGAGTTCACTCACAAAATCCTTATCCAATAATGGATATCATAATGCGGAATAAAAACGGCATTCCCAACAGATAACAACTCTATACGATGCATCAACGAAAAGATGTGTGGTGTTAACAGTAAATCGAATTCGGCCAATGCTAAACTATTGTGTCGATGGTAATCAGCTTTGATAGGTCAAGCACAAGCTATCCCGCATATTGAGCAATGCGAAGTATTCAGCTGATCACCTTAGATTTTTGTTGGCATTGCTACTGATAAACATTTCATTTTTCTCTTCCGAGATAATTTCGAGAAAGCGTTCATAATGTTTCAGTACATCACTGATTAACTCATTTTTTGTAAAATACTGAACATCATAGCCGCTCCGATGGGCCTGGGTATTAGCCTTGGCTTATTACTGGGGCAAGCCATTGGGTATCTTAATCATGACTTTTGTCTGCTCTAAACTGGGGATTAGCAGTCTACCGGAAGGAAGCTCATTCAAACATATCCTGGGTGTGGGTTTATTGGCTGGAATTGGCTTTACCATGTCTATATTTATTTCCATCCTGTCCTTCAGCGACGCGCTGCATATCAATGAAGCGAAGTTATAGATTCTGCTGACCTCACTGCTGGCGGGAATTTTAGGTTATATGGTATTGTCGGTGTTCGGCAAAAAAATTAGTGTATAAACTTTTAGCAACTTAACAATAGATTTCTGTCGGTAACTGTATCCTATTGTCTGCTTCAGGTAAAAAAAGTGCCATCATCCTAAAACTCTCTATCGATATTTATGGAATTTCATAACTAGATATATCTTACCAATAACGAAGCAAAGAATCCCAATTTTAAAATTGATTAAAACCGATCTGGATCTTTACATCGTATATTAAAAAACAAGAATGGAGAAACGCTATGAAACAGGTATTTTTATTATTATTACTAGGATTAGGCTTATTTATGCTCAGCAAATTTGGTTTTTCGCAGAAAACTGATGATTCCAAAATAATTAAAAAACAAGCTATGAACCCTCCTGGTGAGAAAGATCAGGTTATTTATTTTGCAGGGGGATGTTTTTGGGGTACGGAGCATTTTCTTAAGCAGGTCCGCGGGGTGACCGCTACCGAAGTTGGTTATGCCAATGGCAATCTAAAAAACCCAAGCTATGAGCAGGTTTCCAAAGGAAAAACGGGCTTTGCGGAGACTGTCAAAGTCACTTACGATCCACAGATCGTTGACTTAAAGCTGCTCGTAGATTTATTCCTAAAGACTATCGACCCGACCTCGCTCAATAAGCAAGGAAACGATATCGGAACACAATATCGTACCGGTATTTACTATACAAATGATTCAGCCATTCCGGTTATCAAGGAAAGCCTTGCCGAACTGGCCAAAAAATATCCGGCAAAAATAGTTGTTGAACTGGAACCCTTACAAAATTACTACGACGCTGAGACATACCATCAAAAATATCTCGACAAAAATCCAGGTGGCTACTGCCATATTGATCCGGAATTATTCGAGATGGCTCGCAAAGCCAATCCTTCTCCCGCCAAAGATACAGTTGTGTTACCGACCTACAAAAGAAAGGACAAGAGCACACTTAAAAAAGAACTTACAGCACTACAATATGATGTAACACAAAATCAGGCAACCGAGCGTGCCTTTGATAACGCATACAATGATGAGTTCAGAGATGGCATTTATGTAGATATTACTACCGGTGAACCGCTATTTGTCTCGACCGACAAGTTTGAATCAGGCTGTGGATGGCCCAGCTTTTCCAAACCGATCAATCCAGACTTAGTCGAAGAATTAGCTGATAATTCTCATGGCATGCGCCGCACGGAAGTACGTAGCAAAACTGGCGACGCTCACCTAGGACATGTCTTTGATGACGGCCCTGCCAACAAAGGGGGGCTACGCTATTGCATCAATAGTGCTTCTCTCCAATTTGTGCCTAAAGAAGAAATGAAAGCCAAGGGTTATGAAAAATATTTGCCCTTGCTAGTCAAAAAGTAAATGGTATAGCTTAAAAGGCTCTTAGCAAAAACTGATGCAAGTCTGCATCAGTTTTTTTGTGCGCTGCTATCCCACGAACAGACTGTATTCATACAGCTGTGCTTTTTAAATAAAATCATAAATCCCATTTTTCCATCCCAATATTTTGGCGGAATCCGCATGTAGCCAGTTTTTCAGCACTGTTGCATATACTTTTCGGAAATCTTCCGTATACTGGAGATCCCCCTCATTGAGCTGAGTCAGGTCAGGCAAGGCATTGAGCAGCCCCTGTCTTTTCAAGCCTCCGGATAGAAAGAAAAGCTGGTTGGCCGTACCATGGTCTGTGCCATTGCTGGCATTCTGGGCCACCCTGCGCCCAAACTCCGAAAAGGTCATGAGCATGACATGCTGAAAAAGACCATTTTTCTTGAGGTCGTCCACAAAAGCTTCCACGGCATCATTGATGGTGTGGAATAGGCTCTCCTGCCGCTGCTGCTGATTGATATGCGTATCAAAACTACCGATCTGCAGATAATATACCTGTGTATTGATATCTGATTTAATTAAGGAAGATACCGTCTTCAGATCCTTTCCAAGCACAGAATCAGGGTACGCTGCCGCGGTCTTACTGGCTTTACTCTGTTCAAAAATATAATCGGCATTGTTTATCGTATCACCCAGGGTCTGATACAGATAGGCTACTGTTTCCTCTTCATGCTGATGCTGATGTTCCTGATAGAGTGTATTAAAGTACTCTTCACGGCTGGTCTGATAAAGCTTTTTGGGGTCTTTAAACGCAAACGCTTTTTTCTTTTTTCCCTTGAGAGCAAGACTTAGCATATCATTCACTTCGAGCGCCTGCGTCGGATGATCGCAGTCGTAACAGGCTTGATCCAGGTAGCGGCCTATCCAGCCACTCTCCAGATACTCATCGCTACGGCTCGCACTATGCCATATATCCATGCTGCGGAAATGCGATTTATTGGGATCGGGATAACCAACATTGTTGAGTACAGCCAGTTCGCCACGATCATAAAGTGTCTTGAAAAAAGATAAAGCCGGATGAATGCCCGCTTCATCCGTAAGGGCCAGCGCATTATTGACCGCAATCGTCTGCCGTTCCCGAAAATAAATATCATTGCGTATCGGCACTATAGTATTCAGCCCATCATTGCCGCCACTAAGCTGCAAGATGACCAACACCCTATTTCCCCTTTCCAGTGCTTCGGGCGAGGACATGGCTTTTAAGAAATCGGGCAGCAGCAGCGATGCTGTTGCGAGTGTACCTGCTTTGAGAAATTGGCGTCTTTTGATGAACATGGTTTCCTATTTACGATTAACAAAGTTGATATTCGGGGATGCTCATGACTTCAATAATAGTTCTACGCCGGCTTCCACCAGCGTAGCTATCGCGCAGTTTCTTACCAAACGAAGGCTGCTGCGACAGCAAGAGCTCAAAGGGATCCCGGTCGGCAAATACAGCCTCGACCCCAGCCCAGTCAATGGATATTTTGGGATTTTTATAGGCCTTAGCCAGCGCCCGCGGCTGCTTTAGACCCATGTCGAGGTCGTCGTCATTCTGCGCATCAAGGTCCAGCGGGCGCAGGCCGGTCCATATCTGTGGAATCTGCATCCGTAGTAATAAGGTCGAGCTGTCGATCCAGGCTTTTCCCGACGGCCATCCCGCCACATTCGGCGGATACAAGAGCATCTGCCCCAGCAACTTTTGATAAACAATCAGGTTTTCAGGATTCGCTATTTCCATGGGTAACATGCGCATGATACCGGCCATGAGTTCTACCGGTGACTTTATTTTATTACCGACATTCTTGGAGTCGTAAAACCAGCCTGCTGTAAACATGCGGTCGAGCAATTGCTTGATATTGTATCCAGAATCGTAGAAATCTCTACTCAACGAAACAACGGTGTCCTGATCCACTTGTTCGTTGACTAGAAAACGGTAGAGTTTTGCTGTGATAAAACGGGCCGTAGCGGGTTGATCCAGTATAATATCCAAAACGGCATTACCGTCATAATTCCCGGTTTTCCCCAGAAATGTTTTGCGGCCCGAGTCATGAAACTTTTTACGCTCCAGGAATTGGCCATCCTTATCATACGACCAGCCCGTAAATGCGCGTGCAGCTTCCCTTACATCCGACTCGGTATAGTTACCAGGTCCCATGGTGAAGAGTTCCATCACTTCGCGGGCAAAGTTTTCATTGGGGTGATCTTTTTTATTCTGCTGGTTGTTGAGGAAATTGAGCATCGCCGGAGCTTTGGAAACGGCAAACAGCAGATCCCGAAAATTTCCGAGCGCATTTTTTCTGATTTCGTTGAGGATATGAGCGCTAAAATTGGAGTTGATACCCCGGCTAGCAAAATGGCCGTGCCAAAAAAAGGCCATTTTCTCCCTGAGCTGATCTTCGCTATGCACCATTTCATTCAGAAAGTTGAGGTTGATTTCAATATTACGCTTTCGGTTGAGCTGCTGCACGTGCTTTTTTTCTGCGGCATTCAACTTGGAAAGTGCAGTATAGTCGAAATCGGTCTGCTCCGTATTGAAACTGATCGGATGAAATTCACGTTGCTGGGCATATTGGTTCCAGAGGACTGCAGTAGATTGCTGTTCAAAAATGGGAATCTGCTGTAGGCTCATCCCAAATCCGGCACGATTTGCCAGGTGCATATTTTTTTTAAAGTCGGACATCATCCTGTTTTCTTATATACCTAAATAACGAATTATTTAGCTATGGTTGCTTACAGGATGGTTCGATTTAACAAACATTAAGCTAAATTAACAAAGTGACTACCAGCCCGAAACTGCGACTCTAAGTTGGCAGCAATATGTTCTGCCCGCTTTTTTCATGAAAAACCGATACATTTTTAAGTTTGGTCCGCATACATCACTTTCTCTACTAAATCATAGAGGTCATCAAGTTCAAACGGCTTTGCCAGAAAAGCATCTGCTCCGCATTCGGCGGCTACTCTTGGCGCTCTAGCACTTGCAGACATCATGATAATGGGCATGTGGCTATATTGTTGCCCTGTTTTTAGCTCGCGCACAAGTTCATCACCTGTCAACCAGGGCATCATTAGGTCAATGATCAACAGATCAGGTTGCGCAATTTCAATGAGGGCGATAAGTTCCGTACTTTTTGATGTGCTGATCACTTCTATGCTGTCACTTTCCAAGGCAATTGATAATACATCTAAAATCAGAAGTTCATCATCGCAAATGACTATTTTCTTTTTCATTTTTTCGAATCTTTAATACGGTTATAGTTTCATAAGATATGCCCTCGTGGTTATACAATGACCGTGTAAACCCTTATATAGCAGACTTTGCATCTTGTAAACTGTACACTATAGACAGTCGAGGTTCAACTATAGTTTTAATAAAGACGAATCAAAATCAGCAATAGGATTTATCCGTACTATCGCATCTTTTCTACGTTCTGTACGCGGGTATTTTCCATTTTTAATCTATATTTGTACAATCGACAATTATTAACATTTCTGATCATACACATGAACGTACGCGTCCTATTTTTATGGCTATTGCTAAGTTTACCTATCTTAAATTTCGCCCAAAACTGCACTTGTGAATCCAATTTTTTGTGGGTAAAAAAAACGTTTGAAGAGAATGATGCCGGTTTTCAATACATCATCAGCAAAAAGGGCCGGGATGCCTATGAATTGCACAATGCGCTATATCTCAAAAAAGTAAAACAATTGCCCAATAATCAGGAATGTGCTACATTGCTCAATCAATGGATCCGTTTCTTTCGTAATGGACATATCGGCGTGAATTATATTGGAAAAACAAAGAACGTCGAAAAGGCTACCGAACAACATAAGCAGCCTACTGAAAAGGACCTAAATCCATTGGACGCCACAAAGCCATTTTTCGAAAAATTAAATGAAAATACCGTTTACATCCGCATCCCTGATTTTGAAATAACTGAAAAGAAGGCGATTGACAGCATTATATTGGCCAACCGAGCAACCATCTTATCGACCGAAAATTTTATTATTGACGTCAGAAATAATCCAGGCGGAAGTGATGCGAGTTACAGTAGCCTTATCCCCTTCTTATACTCGCAGCCGATTAGAACCGTAGGTGCATTATTTTATTCGACTGATTTAAATAATCAACGCATGTTGGAGCTGAGTCAAAACCCCGATTTTGACGAGGAGTCTAAAAAGACGTTCAAAAACTACTACGAAAAATTGCAGGCCAATAAAGGTGAGTATGTCGATTTATTCAATAAAAAAGTAAACATAACGAAGCTGGATAGCATTCAGCCCTACCCCAAAAACATCGGAATCGTTATCAATGAAAATAACGGGAGCACGACAGAGCAATTTATATTGACTGCCATGCAAAGTAAAAAGGTAAAATTGTACGGTCGAACAACCAAAGGCATGCTTGATATTTCTAATGTAAATATCGTTACATCACCCTGTGGCGATATTGAACTGTATTATGGATTATCTAAAAGTTTTCGGATTCCAGACTTCCCTGTAGACGACATTGGATTACAACCTGACGTCTTTATTGATAAAACCATTGATCCTAAGCATTGGCTAAATTTTGTGCGCGACCATCTCAATGGGAAATAAGATGAGGATAAAAAAGTAGTGTCCTATCACACTACTTTTTTACCGCCATCATTACCTTATCGAGCAATTCGCTCAGCTTAATTAATTCCTCTTCCGACAGGCTTTTAGCCGCTTCTTTGGCCACGGTTTCCCTGAAATTCTCCGAATTGTCGATGATGAACTTGCCTTGATCCGTTACGCTCAAATTGAAAATACGGCGGTCGGTCGAGGACTGCTGCTGCTCAATGAGATTATTGGCGATCAAAAATTTGAGCTGTTTGGAAACTGCCGGCGGACTTATATGAAAGGCCTGCGCGATCTGTTTTACGATACAATGATCGTGACGGTAAATATATTCGATCATATTATAGTGGGTCGCCGTTACACCATTGATGTCGCCCCTATTCATATTGGCCAAGATGAAGCATTGTAAATCGGTAAATACTTCATAAAATTTGCGTTCGGTTTTGTTCATCACCCCTAAAATAGTTAACTTAGTTAATAATTACCAAAGTTAATGATTATGGAACACATAAACATCATACACGCCCGGCAAAATAATCTCAAGAATATTTCTGTAAAGATCGAAAAGAAAAAGATTACTGTTTTTACAGGAGTCTCCGGGTCGGGCAAGTCCTCTTTGGTCTTTGAAACAATAGGTGCCGAAGCTCAAAGGCAGTTCAGTGAAACACAGGGTAGTTTTATCCGAAACCGGCTGCAGCATATCGGCGTCCCTGATGTGGACAAAATCGACAACCTGAACGTCCCCATTATCATCAATCAAAAAAGACTGGGCGGCAATGCACGGTCGACCGTAGGAACGGCCACCGATATCTATGCTTCCCTCCGCTTGCTTTTCTCGCGCATGGGGACACCCTTTGTAGGCTATTCAAATGTTTTTTCATTCAATAATCCCTTGGGGATGTGCAAGGCCTGTGAAGGGCTGGGCATGGTGCAGACCGTAGATGTCGATCGCCTTATCGACAAGCAAAAATCGCTGAACGAAGGGGCAATCCGCTTTCCGACCTTTCAACCGGGTGGCTGGCGCCTGACACGCTACACCCAGTCAGGCTATTTTGACAACGACAAAAAACTGAGCGATTATACGCCGCAGGAATGGGATCTCCTGTTGCATGCCGCCGAACACAAACCCAAACATCCTGCCCCGGAATGGGGCAAAACGGTACAGTATGAGGGCATTATCCCCCGCATTGAGAAAGCATTCCTCAAGAAGCAATCGAAGGAAATCCTGAGCCGAAAAGAAGCGTTAAGCAATACGATCATTACCAAAACTTGCCCTGTATGCAAGGGAAAACGGTTGAATGATACGATTCTGTCCTGCAAAATAGCAGGCAAAAACATTGCCGACTGTACCGCGCTCTCGATCGATGAGCTGCTGGAATTTGTTGCTTCTTTACATTCCGGCACTTTTGATGTCATCCTTACCGAACTGAAACATAAACTTCAACATATCGTCAACATCGGTTTGCAGTACCTGACCTTGGATAGACGTACAGACACCCTGTCGGGCGGAGAAAGCCAGCGCATCAAAATGGTCCGAAACCTGGGGAGCAGCCTCACGGATTTACTCTATATTTTTGACGAGCCGAGCATCGGCCTTCATCCAATGGATTTACAGAACATCGCCGCAATTATTAAACAGATCCGTGATAAAGGTAATACCGTATTGCTTGTGGAGCACGACCCCGATTTGATCCGCATAGCCGACCGGGTCATTGATATGGGACCAGCGTCGGGGAAAAACGGTGGCGAGATTGTCTATAACGGCACTGTTGCGGGACTAAAAACATCCAGCGGAAAAACAGGCCGGTACTTTGCCAAAGCAGCCCAACTGAATACTAAACCACGATCGGCACAGGGATATCTGGAAATCAGGCACGCCAATCTGCATAATCTGAAAGACATCCATGTCAAGATTCCCCAGAAAGTGATGACGGTGGTTACGGGCGTGGCGGGCTCGGGCAAGAGCACGCTGATCAACAAAGTGCTGCCCAAATTTTATCCGGAAGCCACCATTATCGACCAGTCGTTATTTTCGACAGGTGCACGCTCCAATCTGCTGACCTACGTCGGCTTATCGGATGCGATACGTGCACTGTTTTCAAAAGCAAATCAGGTATCCGAAAAATTGTTTAGCCGAAATAGCCTGGGGGCCTGCGAAAACTGTAAAGGTATCGGTATCGAAAAAATTGATCTGGCCTTTATGGATGATATTGAACAGACCTGCGAAGTATGCGGTGGCTCCGGTTTTAAGCCCGAGGTTTTAGAATATCATTACCACAGCAAAAATATTGTTGAGGTGATGGATATGACCGTCGCAGAAGCCTATGATTTTTTCCCGGACGATCGCTACCGCCAGTCCTTTGACATGTTGCTCCAACTCGGCCTGGACTATCTGACCTTAGGGCAACGGTCAGACAGCTTTTCGGGTGGGGAAAGACAACGCCTGAAACTGACCAAGGAACTGAAGAACTCCAACAAGATTATCGTGCTTGATGAACCCAGCACGGGCTTACATCCAAACGATACGGAAAAGCTTTTAAACTTTATCAATAACCTGGTGGACAACGACAATACGTTGATCGTTATCGAGCATAACCTCGATGTCATCGCGCAGGCCGACTGGATTATCGATATTGGCCCTGGAGCAGGCAAATATGGTGGCACCGTGGTGTTTACAGGTACCGTTGTCGATTTACTCCAGGATAAAGTCTCGGTAACGGGGTCCTGTTTACGGCAGCATCTCCATTCCGCGAAGTATAACACAACGCCTCAATGATTAGTCCAAAAAAGGTCACAGGAAAATCGTGCATTTTCCTGTGACTTATAATAGCTTAGCATCTGTCAGTTCAACTGGGACTTTCTGAATTCAAGTGGTTTCATTCCCGTCTGTTTTTTAAAAAGTCGGGTAAAATAGGATGGGTTTTCAAAACCAAGTTCATACGCAATTTCAGCAACACCCTTCTCCCCTAAGCGCAGTAAATTCTTGGCTTCTGAAATCATAAAAATATGGATCAGCTCCATGGCCGTCTTACCTGTTTCCTGCCTGAGCAGGTCACTGAGGTAGCGTGGCGAAACAAACAGCTGCTCGGCCAGGAAGGCCACATTGGGCAGGCCGCTTTTTGCCAGCAGACCCTGATTGACATAATTGCGCAGCTGATCGTTAAACCTGGATGCTGTCTTGCCGATCACCTGCGCCCGATCGATAAACTGTCTTTTGTAATAGCGCTGCGCATATTTCAGGATCGAAGAAACATGGCTCAGCATAATTTCACGGCTGTATTCATCGGGATTATTCTCGTATTCGTCCTGGATTTTTGCATAAAGCTCCAAAATAAGCTGTTCTTCTTTTGGGGAAAGATGCAGCGCCTCGTTCACCTCATAATCGAAAAAGCTGTATTTTTCAATTTCCTTGAAAAGCTCATGCCCATGCAGGTAGTCTTCGTGGATCATCAACATATAGCCCTTTTCTTCAAATTCCAGGTTTTTCATCTCGATGATCTGCCGGGGTTTCGCAAAGAAGAGACAGCCGTTATCGTGATCGTAGCGCGTACGGCCATACATCAGATTGCCGGATTTGATTTTCTTGAATGCAATCACATAACAGTCGGCGGTAAATTCCCGATCCCCCAGCTTACAATCGGAAAGACAGCCGACCAAGCTGAAGAGTGGATGCTGCGGCGCTGCCCAACGATTGCCCAGGTGAAGTTCTGTCAGGGTTCTATAGTGTTGCATCGGTTTTCATTTTATCAAAGTTAAACAATATTCTCCCGCAAGTAATGATTTTTTAATGTCCGTGCGCTGCAATGCTGACCTCTTTCCAGTGCTGGATATCTTCAAGCCTTTGCGTATACACATCATTGATTACCTGATAGGCAATTTTACCGAACAACAAACGCTTGGGCGGATTTTCACTGTCGATGATGTTTAGCACAGGCTCTACCGTAGCTTCGGGGTTGCCCCAGGTATCGGGGTTATCACCCGTCGCTGCAAAAGCTGCACGCACGGCATCGTAATCGGCAATATCCGAAGAAGTCTGAACCGCAGATGCTCCTGCCCAGTCTGTCGCAAAACCGTTGGGTTCAATCAAGGTCGTTTTGATGCCCAAGTGCGCGGTTTCCAAACCGATGGTTTCGATCAGTCCCTCTACGGCAAATTTTGACGCATTGTATAATCCCAATAAAGGAATCGTAGTTAGGCCAAGGAAACTGGAGACCTGAATAATATGGCCGCTCTTTTGTGCCCGCATGATCGGCAATACCGCTTGCGCCACCCACAGGGATCCGAAGAAATTCGTTTCCATCTGATCACGGGCCTGCTGCTCGGATGTTTCTTCGGTGCTACCAAATAAGCCAAATCCGGCATTATTGATCAGCACGTCGATACGCCCAAAGTGGTCTTTGATCGCGTTGACAGCGGAAAAAACAGCTTCGCGGCTATTCACATCCAATTCCACTTCGAGTATATTGTCGCCATAAGCCGCTTTTAAATCGGCCAGTGCCGCAATATTTCTTGCCGAGGCGGCAACTTTATCACCCCTTTTAAGTAAGGCCTCAGCCCATAATTTTCCAAATCCTTTGGAAGCTCCTGTTATAAAAATTATTTTGCTCATTTTTTATTCTTTTGTTTATCCAAAATTACCGCTATTGGAACGGGGAGACTAACTCATTTGAGCTGAAGAATAGCACAGATTTACGGAGGGATCATTTTTGTGGCAAAGCCGAACCAAATCGCCGCCGAGCAGCGGCCGATGCAGACTCGAAGCTGTCCGGAAGCAGTCTCGAGCCGTTTCGGAAGCAGGCCCGAATCCTTGCGGAATCGCGTACGGGCCTGACCAACCACCTTTTGCATAGTAGAAAATACCTCGCCTACAGTGCTTAGCCCCAATGCTGAGGCGATCTCTGGAGAATAAGTACCTGATTAGGCCTCTGGTTCGGACCTGCTTCGTATCTGCTTCGGAGCATCAATAGATGTTGGACAGACACTGTACAGTTGTTGACCAGACTCCGTACAGGAAAAATCTGGTCAGCCACTGTTCAATATTGCTTGCCATACTGTCCGTTTCCGAAGGTGGTACGAACAACATACGAACACAACCCGAAAACAGTATAGCTCGGCAGCCATCTCAAACATACACAAAGCACCGTTCGAGGTTCTACGTGCAACACTTTTTCATTTGCCTTTCCACTGAAATCAGTTAAAATTTTCTCGTAGTCAGAAATACTTCGCATTCGCCCAAAGATTAACCTACCAAATGTGGTAGGTTATTTTGAAACACTGGTTTTAATGCGCTGTTAGGTACACTTTTGTCAAAATTCAAAAATTACAACGGAAAATTTTGACAAGGCTGCTATAGCGCGATCGCATACCCACATGAGGGGTTCGGCCGATCGCTGCGCACGCAACTGAAAGAAATTTTCCGGTCTAGGGGAATCTTATTGACCTAAATTAGTATGAAAAAAGCATTATATATTCATTTGGAAACTGTGTTTGGCGAGGCCCGTCAACCTGAGGATTCGACGCTTCAGCCGCATATCCCCATGTCCAATGGCGAATCTCGCTATTATCGAAATGCCTCTGGCCAAGCCTATCTGCAAGAATTTGACGGCCTACTTGCTTATATCAATATTCTGGATGTTAAGGCGTCCAACAGGATGGTTATTCCCTTACGTATCCTTCAGGCAGATCTCCATCTGTTCTACCTGATCGGAAAGGACGGTGCCATTCAAATCAAAGACATGAAGCAGGATGTCACCTACACTATTTCCTCCAGTCGAGGCCGGTATATCTACTTACCATCAGGAGATTATGCACTTCACTTACCTGGTGGAAGTTATACACTTTTCAATTTTTACTTCCGGGGTAGTATTTTCCGCAATGGAAATGAGCGTCCATTCCGATTTCTCCATCCCTTGATTGATGCCTATCGCAGCAACAGCCCCTTATCGTCCTGTAGTGTTGATTTTCGCGTCGGATCAATAACCATTGCACGACTGCAACACTTCGTATTAAATCTGAGGGCAGGCGATTTAGACAATGATAAATTTATCTACGAAGAGCTCAATGGACTGATCAAACTATCCAAAAAGAAAATCTTTAACGAATATGAACGGCAGCTGGGAAGCGATCAGGAGGCACAGGATATATACGATGAAATGAAAAATAGGATTAGCCGGCATGGCCAGGAATTTAGAATCGCAGCGCTCTGCGATTTCTTTGGCAAGAGCCAGCAATACATCGGCCGGATCTACCGAAAGAAATACAAACAGTCTTTGCAGGCAGGAAGAAAGCAGCTGCTTATTGAGCATATCAAACAACAAATTCTGTTGGATGACAGTATCAGTCATGTAGCTTATTCTTGCGGTTTCAACAGTATCCACCACTTCAGCAATTTTTTTAAACAAGAGACTGGGTTGTCACCGAGTGAATATCTTGATGGCTTTAGAAAGGAGTACTAGTTTCAGATTTGGCAAATCAACCATTCCGCTTCTTGCAAACCCATGCTTATTCTTCGGTTTAACTTTGTCTTATACAGTTTGTAAACGATTATGATATAAAAAGACAATACAATGAACCGCAGCAACAGACATATCGACAAGTATAATATCGGGACTATCCTCCTTTCTGTTAGTCCGGGGCATTATTTGCGGTGTTTTGTGTTCCGAAATCTGTTTCCAAAAAAAGCGGCCCTCTTCCCGCGATGTCGGTGAGTAGCAAGATCAAACAGGAAATCCATCGGTCTCTGGCAGATGGGCTCCGCAGCAAAAAAAAATAAAAACACAACAACACAGACAAGCTTATGGAAAAGCGTATCAGGATATCATTACATCAACAGGATCAGCCGGCAAGCTCCTCCAAACGGGGTGGTTCAATCCGCCGGGCTGCTCGCTGGATCTACCGTCAATTGCCGCAGGTGGTGATCTTTGGCTATGCCTTTCTATACATGTATACGGGATGGGCCAAGTTTATGAACCTATCGACCTTTATTAGAGGCAATAGCAAGATCCCCTATCTGGGCACTTATGCGAAGGTGATCGGCTATGGCATCCCTGCTTTGGAGATTGTGCTCGCTATCCTGCTCATTGTGCCAATGTATCGGATTAGGCGCTTCGCACTGTGGACATCGACCCTATTGATGACTGTATTTACCATCTACCTTAGTCTGATGGTCGGGTTTGCAGACAAAAAGCTCTGTCACTGTGGTGGTGTGATCGAATCCATGGGCTGGAAAACGCATATCGTATTTAATTCTATATGGTTAATTGCGGGAATCTTTGCCCTGGTGAGAACAAAAATTAAACATTCCAAAATTTAAAAAAATGAAAAAATTTAAAAAATTAGGACAAGTGCTACTTGGCGTAGCATTCCTAGGCTGCGCAGTTATGACGCAGTCGTTTACACAACAAGCAGTTAAAACAACTAAATTCGCTGGAGAGGTTTACGTAAATGGGTCATCATCTGGAAGCTACCAAAAACTAGCTTCTCCGGGGGATTATGATCCAAACAACTGTGAGCAGACAAGCGACCAGAACTGTGCTTGGCGACGCACCAGCACAGCGGGAACTGTTCCTGACAATTTCGATGCGACAACGGCAGCATCACTTCATTCAGCTGGCTTAATTGAGCCGATGAATAATGATAAAGGGATTTACGTCGAATAATTCAAATGTAAGGGGGATGCTGATCCCCCTTTTTTTACTGCTTCAACTCGTCATCGATCATTTTGATTAATGCATTTTTATTTCTTTCGGTGTATGGATTAGGTGGGTTCATCGCTACCACTTCATCATTTCCATTGATAAGGATCATCGTTGGATAAGAGGCAATTTGGTAATAGCGTATGATCGGATGTGCATCCCTTTGTCCACCAGTCCAAAGTTTCACATCGGTTTCATCTGTATACTCTCCTTTTTGCAAGGAGTTTAACCATTTTCCTCTTTCCTTATCAATGGAGATACTGACATATTTAAAATCGGGATTGTTCTTAAAATATGCTTTTACAGGTTCCATATTTTTATGTAATGCCAAGCATCCCCTGCATCCTGTAAACCAAAAATCCAACAGGATCACCTTTCCTTTTAAATCGGCATTGGTCACCATTTTTCCATTCTCATCTTCCAAAGCAAACTGAAAAGACCGGGCATGTGTTGTACGCCTCTTTCTTAAATTGCGAACATACTGCTTGAAATCCTCATTTTTTATATTCCCCATTAGACTGTTGAGAAACATATCATCCAAATACTCTTTCGTACCACGCGCGAGCAATGATGAAAATGCAACCTGGTCGTAGAGATTTCCCTTATAACGCTCCGAAATAAGCAAGTCAGCTAAAGCAACGTTGGGTTTTATACGTCTGCCCAGCAGTGCCATACTTTTCGAAAGATCGGTATAAGCTTTATACGCAAGGTATTTGGGATATCCATTGGATGCGCCACGATAGTTTTTTGGATTTCCATAAGATGGTTCGTCCGTATAATATTGATTGTAGTACTTTGCCACATATGAGCGGACACTGTCAGGGCTAAAATCCACCAACCAGTTAATATGATTGATCTCATCCCATTTTGTACGTCCAATAAAATCGTAATAGACTGTATTCGCAGTCATCGTATCAAGAACCTGAGCGTATGAAACAACCAATTTCTCTGCTTCCCGGCATGCATTCTGGTTCATTGCTTTATAGGCACTCAAATAATCATTAATCTGCGCCGCCGTCGTTGTCTTATCAAAAGAACCGAAACTATTTTTTAGCGTGATAAGTCTATCGTCCAATTTCTTTTTTAATCTGAAAAGCTCCAATTGGCAATCCAAAGCGGATTTCTGTTCTCCCGAAAAAGTCACTCCATCTTGAGACAGCTGCATTTCCATGGGTGTATCTGCTTTTAGCAAAAAGAAATTTCCTCTATTCCCAATTAGCCTATAATCATCGGAAATATCTTTCGAATAATTCTTTGGCAATCGGATAAAAGCATAAAATGTCGCCGGTAAACTATCGAGGTCTATTTGAAACCGTCCATGCTTTACTTTCACACATACCTCTTCTCCTTTACCATACAAATTCTCCTGATCAACAAAATTAGTCGCATACCTAAAGAGGAATGAATCAACTTTTAATTGCTTATCAATTTGACCATTAATCGTTAACTTTTGTGCAAAGAGCGTTGTTCCAAACGCAAAGAGCAACACAAACAATACTTTGAATTTTAACATTATCGTATATTTTGAATTATTCCACTTCTATTAATTTCATCCTGAGGTATATTGAATACATAGCCAGGCGTATTAGGCTCAAGTCTATAGACGGCACCTCCTAATTTGCGCGATAGCACAATTCCCTTTCCCTCTTTGTTGAGACGCTTGATATCGTCCCAGCGCAGGCAGCGCCAGACCAATTCTTTTCGTCGTTCTTGGAGCACAAACTGCAAAGCCGATTGTTGATCTGCAAAGGCCACATGATTATATGTCCCCGTTTTATAGCGATTTAACAGCAATCGCTCCATCGATACTGAAGCTTGATTGAGCTCACCCCTTCTTACCAGGCACTCGATCTTATTGAGCAAAACTTCGTCGACGGCAAAGCCATTAAAAGGTGTTAATCCGGTGCCATTATAGCCACGCTTCACGGTATATTTGCCGCCATTGTTAATGAAATAAATCGATAAACGGAGGTCATTTGGAGCATACATTTTTATAAGCGTACTATCCACGAAAACCGTTTGGCCGCTATTGATCTGACCGGAATTTCGATACACGCCAGTGGCGCCATACATGATGAGTTCATCATTTGTCTTTGTAAATGGGGTATTCGACGTTTGCGAGACCTTATTGTAATCGATTAACTTATCGTAGCGATTTAACAGGCTATCCGCATACCGCTCCGCTTTATCGTACTCTCGTCTATACAGGTAGATCCTAGATAGTAGTGCAAAGGCTGCCAATTTGGTTGCCCTGTTCCGTTCAGGTAAGGGTGTATCATAAGCAAGATATGTGAGAGCCTTATTCAGGTCGTCAAAAATAAAATCGTAGCAATCGTTCACCGAAGCCCGTTGCGAAGTGTAGTCAATCGATGGGTCTTTCCGAATGGGAACACCAAGATCAGTGTGCTGCGTCAGTGCATCAAAAGGTACCGAAAAGTTCTTGACCAAATCAAAATAGGCTTTTGCCCTATGAAAAAGCGCCTGGCCATAAATATCACGTAATGCGGATGTTAAATCGCCTGTCTTAAATTGTTTTTCAACCTCACTGATGATATTATTGACGTAGAAAACACTTTTATATGGTGCGTTCCAGTCATTAATTTCCAACTCACCTCCAAAGAGATCTTTGTCCCATATATACGAATTGCGTTCCGTCGCTGTAGCAGAAGCCAGCCAATCCTTTTCCGCGCTGATGTAATATTCATCAGCTGCCAACTGGGGAAGTACCCCCGTTACCCCAACCTGTTCCGAATTGTCGAGTAGCCGCTGAAAATCTTCCGCCTGCTCGGGTGTTAAAATATTACTATTCGGTATTTCTTCGAGAAACCCTTTCGAACAGGCCGTTAAAACTGCCAGCAGGACGGTTATTAAAATATATTTTCTCATACTGTTAAAAGTTAAATTTCAAACCGAGCGTTGTTTCAAAAGGAGCTGGATAACCCGATAAGAAATTGGGATCCAGCCCTTGGTCGTTTGCTTTCCATAAAAGCCCAATGTTGGAGCAGTACAAATAGAGACTCAGTCTCGAAGATTGGTATCGCGTAAAAGGCCTAAAGGCATACGAAACCCGAATATCCTGTAACCGCAGCTGATCTCCCTTAACAGCTAACACATTGGAATTTTGATAGAAGCTCTCTCGGTTTACATTGGCCGGATATACAAAAGCCGGAACGGTCGTACGGTTTTCATCCCCAGCATGCTGCCAGCGTCGGTCAAAGTCAGCAAACCGATATTCCCCACCGATAAGCCCATTGGAACTAAATGAATTAGGCCTTTTGAGGTAATATCCCAGTTTATAAACGATATTGAACGAAAGCTCCCAGTTTTGAAACGAGACCGTATGCCGGAGACTGCCAAACTTAGTCGGAAGCCGAGAGCCTATAAAATTTATACTTTGCCTGTCATTACTGTTTATAATTGTACTGTACTCATCCGTAATCCCCATATCGCCTATACCTTGCGGATTACCATCTTCATCAAGACCCTTAAATCTGTAGAGCACCAAGGTATTAATGGGATATCCTTCGATTGGCACAATGCCTGTGCTTGAAACAATATCCTTATTGGCTCCGGGAACCCTGTAATATCGGGTCACCTTATCTTTGACCAGATTAAAAATAAAGTCTGTTCTTACACGAGTTGCCTTCTTTTCAAACCAATTCAACCAAAGTTGAGCATCCACACCATGCGTAGATGTACGCGCTACATTTCCATAAAATTCGCCGACGCCAACTTGTGGCGCAACTGGACTCTGTCCCATCAGGTCTTTGCCATTTTTCTGAAAATATTCAGCCGTACCTCCAACTCTACCTTTTAAAAGGCTAAAGTCTACACCGATATTTAAATTTTCCACGCGCTCCCAACGCAGCGAGCTATTGGGCGGGTTTAAAATGACATCCATGGGCCTTCCCCACAAATTTGTGGTTCTATAGAGTTTTGATGTCAGATAAGCAGTGGTATTTTTATCGACGTTACCATTGTAACCATAGGTAGTCCGCAGTTTTAAATAATCCAGTTTATCGCTTTTAAGGAATTGAGTAAAGTCATAGGAAACTCCAATCGACCAAAGCGGGACACCCCTATGATTCGCTGAGACACCAAATAGATTAGATTCATCCTTACGAATACTACCCGTTAAGGTCAGATTGTCGCGATACGAATAAGAAAATAAACCATACCAGGAACGGTTATTGTCCTGTTGTCGGATACGGCCTCCCCCTTTGCTGATCATGGAATAACCACCATTGTAGTAAAGTGGGAAGGAACTGAAAATATCCACTTCAGTATAACTTTCCAGTTTGGGGTTATAGCCGTATCGGTATCCCGGACTGTCAAAGAGACTTTCATCTTGACGCCATTCCATTCCGATTAGACCGCTAATCCGATGTAGACTGCCTATACGCTCATTCCAATCGACCTGTACACGCCCATAGTGAGACTGCATTCTTGTCTCACTTGAATCGAAAATATCGCCCAAAGGAATCGGCCGAACGACAGTCTTGCTCATAAGATCAACCTGAGCGAACTGATTGATCAGATTACGCGTATAGAAAGACCGTTGATCATACAAGGTGCTGTTGTCGATCCAATTGTTGCTCATCAAATAATCAGCAGCAATTTTAAACGAGCGGTATATTTTAGAGCTGATGCCCAATTGAAATCGGAGCTGCTGATCTATACCGCGATATTGCGTCAAACGATTTTGTACTTCCTCCAAAGGCCGATATTTCCAATCCAATAAGTAGCCATTACCGACCGTATCTGTATACGATCTTCTTAACGTGCTCATTGTGGCAGTTTCCAGTGCCAGTCCATTATCTGCCAGTCGTTCATACGGATACAACGGCGTATAACCATACGCATTACTTTCTGTGTTGGTACTTTTCACATACCAGAGATCGGTACTCATTTGCAAATAGTCCTTTATCAGATTCCACTGATTGTTATTGCGGATATTTAAACGCGTATTGTCGGCTGTCGCACTTTCGCTCAAGGAACGATCATAGGCCAATGAGATGAGACTTCGTACCCGATCAGAACCGGCTGTAATACTAAGCTGCTGTTGATTTTGAATTTTATTACGATAGAAGTATTTAGTCAACTCGTCACGCACATCGACGGCTCTATACCTATCAATTTCGGCGTTAGCCACATCCTTATCTAAATTCCCCGACCTCACCTTTTCGAGCAGGTTGACGACTGGTGAAATATTTTTATAGACCGTATTGATATCCTTATCATAATAGCCTCTTTTGAAAAGATCGATTTCGGAATCAATAAATTCGCTCGAGCTAAGCTGTTTTTGGTAAAACAAATTAGGTTTTTTAGCGATCAGGAAATTGGAAGTAAAATCTATTGACGTTCTCGTTTTACCCTTCTTTGTTGTAAGGACAATGACGCCATTTCCGGATCGGACACCCCATATTGATGCCGCTGTCGCATCTTTAAGAATGGTTACACTTTCTATGTCATTGGGATTAATATTATCAAGATCACCTTCAAAAGGAAAGTTATCGACTACAATAAGTGGACGCGTATTGGAGAATAGCGTACTGCGACCTCTTACGCTGAGCCCATCAGGATTACCAGCATTTTTATCGAGCAACAAACCATTTGTGACACCATCCAACCTTGACAAAATATTCATTGCAGGATTGCGCTGCAGGGTTTTATTATCCACCTGCACAAAACTTCCCGTCGCCCGTTCTTTGGGAATCTTTTGGTATCCTGTAGAGACCACCTCCACCTCCTCCAATTGATTCAATGGTATCAATTTCACCTGCAATGATACCCCGACAACATAAGGCCGTTCTAAACGCTTGAATCCCATGTGAGAAAAAGAAACTGTACCTTTGGGATTGACGACTGGCAATGTAAAGGTGCCGTCCTTATTAGACGAGGTCCTACCCTTTTCACCTTGAACTTGAATGGACACCCCTTGGATGGGTTTACCATCGATTGATGATACAACAGTACCGCGGATACCCAATGGCCCATCCGCCCCGCTGTCCTTGCGGGGCGTCTGAGCCGATAAATTAAACATATTAAACATAAGAGCTAATAACATAAATGCTCTTATGTTCTTCATTGCCTTAAAAAAACAAGTTAAGTAAGATTGAAAAACTAATATGAATATGATTACAAGTAGTGTAATCTGTATAACTGGAATATTGACTACCCTATCTAATAAGGCAGACATACTATTTGATCTTTTTATCATCTGCTTATTAGTGAGTTTTATCAGCTATACGTCCAAAGAATTCATGGATTCGCTTTGTGATCTCCAGTTCATCCAAGCTCAGCATTGTTGATTCAGCGTCGGAAAAATCCAATTTACTCATGTCAACATAATCGTTATGCACATGGAAATAAGCAATCAGTACAGCTAAAAGGTCGAAGCCGAACACCTGCTTTTTGCAAAGTTCTATTAGATTTTCATTGGGCCAGCGGTCTGCTGATTTTTTAAGTAGTAAAGAGATGGTATTCTGGATAGTACGGATATCATACTTTTTCCAAAAATCAGCAATCTTATCCGTGGGATCATAGTTTTGATCGTGTACTTGATATATGGCCAGTTCTAGCGCTAGAACATTTGAATATTTTTGGTTCATTTTATAGGTTCAATAAAGATGACTTGGTCGTATCCTAATCAGTTAGATTGGACATACCTTCCCCCATTGCAAAATTTTTGCGTTCCAAAGAGGTGTCATTGCCGGAAGTTTTACATCCTGCAGGTTTCACAGATTAAGAATTAACAAAAATCCCGCAAAGCGCCCCGAGGCGGTTACAAAGCATTGATTAGGGGGACATTATGGCGCTTCCTGTCGGGAAAGATAAAAAACCGACCTGTAAGCAATAGAAAACTATGCTTAAATTCCTTTGATTTGTTTGGAACAATAAATTTTAAATGCTAATTTTAAGTTGTTGACGCTTGAATAGAGCAATTAAATCTATTATTAACCTGATCTAAAGGGAATGTTGTAAAACAGATCGATCGGAAAACCTTGAACAAGGGAGTACTTATTTGTATCCTATCGGCACATTACAAATTGGCGATAGTAGCCCTCTCCTATTTTGGTTTTTAATGATTTAATAAACTATTCGGGTGCGCGGATTGCGTTCTTTATGGGAATAGTGTGTGCAAACCGATGGCTTACCTCCTGGAGGTAAACTGTGGTTTTTTGGTGGGTTTCTACTTTCCGTTTTATCATAATCTAATTGTGGTTATAAAAAACGATGAACTCAGAAAGCTCGAGGAATGGCGTATTGGTGGAAAAACCAATAAGGCGAATCCCAAGGCTCCGTTAGTGGTGCCGCTAAGTACCTCCATGATCAAAACCATGGTTCCCCGGAGACTGACAAGGGAATCGCCCTATTGGATTTATATCTTCAAAGATAAAAAATTCCAATAGAAAGCGAACCCAAGGTCGACTCATAGGGAAAAATTTAGCGGCTTCCTAATATGAGTGACATCGTTTAGGTAGAGTTTTATTCTACCCTAGTTGTCGCTATATGTTGCTGAAGCAAATATAAGTAATAAATATAAAATATAAAAATATTTTCAATAAATTATGAGTAAGAATATTGTTGATGACTATGTAGATATTTTACAATATTATCTGGAGTACTATGGCCTCTATAACATAGATCTCAAAAACCTTCTTAACACCTCTACAGATATTGTTCAAGATATTAAAAAGGGTAAAAATGGTCCTACCCTGAAGAAATTGGGAGATATAGCTCAACTTTTTGGTTTAAATTATTACGAATTTGGAAATCCCGAATTCAAGCTGCCTGAAAAAGAGAATTTGCCGCCGCTCACCCGAGAGAAGATTTTGTGGAGAGCTGAAGTAGGACCGCCTGAATCGAAAAAATACAATAAACTTGACTTAAATAATGCTGTAATTGATGCACTGACTGCTCTTAAAGATACTGAGAAATTTCTTGCTTCAGAAGTATATGATAGTTTACCTCAAGAATTAAAAGAAAAACTAGGTTCTGCAATACGCATTACTGGTCTTTTTTCTGATGAACTTAAAGAAAAGGTTGAGAAAACTGGAGAAAAACTAGATAAAAAAGGGAGCGGAAGAAAACAAGAATATTATAGATTAATATGTCTAGAAAAAACTTTAAAAGTATAGAAAGTAGCGATTTGGGTGCTTAGAATATAAATTTGCCAATAATATTTAACATTAACCAAACTTACAACCGCTATAGATTGAGTTAAAGGAAACCAAAACTGACATTATAGTTATTTGAGTAAAATTTCAATAATAAAAACTTAAAAATTAATATAACCTATATACATTAACCATCAATTAGCTAAATTATGAATTTAACCTCTCGTCCTGATTTCTCTTCATACCTCGCACATTTCACTTCAAACAAACAACCTGTAGGGAAAAATGATCCAAATAACCCAGTAATTATAAAAGCCAAAGGCTTTGCATTAACAAGATTGATTAATATTCTTAAAGAAAAAAAAATAGTAGCATCTACAATGCCCTGGACTGGTACTCACGCTGTCTGTCTGACTGAATGTCCGTGGAGCAGTTTAATAGATCACACAAATCGTTATTCACCCTATGGAATAGGTTTTTCTAAACAACTTATATTTTCTCGGAACGGAGGCCCAGTCTATTATGTCCGTGCGGATCAATACGAAAAACAAAATTGGCATGATCATTTAAAAGCATTTGTTACTCCGTTTTGGCCAGTATATAGACCTAAATCTATCAATGCTAAAAAGCAATTTACAACTTGCGATTATAGCCACGAGAGGGAATGGAGAATTCCCCACGACTTTGCATTTGAATATAACCAGATTGAATTTATTGTATTAAACAACTATGAGGATATGGCAAAATTTCCTAAGGAATTAAAGGACGAGATTGGTCGAGGAAAATTTTTACTTATGGACAATTATAAAATGATTGAGAAACTTTGGCCGGTTCATAATTTAGGAATATAATTAAAGTATATATCATATGGCAAAATCTAATTTGGTAAATCTCGATGCCTTAATAATAAGAGAAGACTTTGGCACTACCGATCATGATGAAGAAGTTTCGCATGATACATTTAGTAATATATCTATTAGAGATTTCACAAAAGGTGCTCTAATTGGCCCTAACTTAAGAAAACCCGATTTCCAAAGAGAAACAAATCATTGGACTCCACAACAGATTCTATCATTACTTGAGAGTTTTGTAAGTGGCGATTTAGTACCATCAGTTATTTTATGGAAGTCTCCGAGCTACTTATTTGTAATCGACGGAGGACATAGATTGAGTGCTATTAAAGCTTGGGTTGAGGATGATTATGGAGACGGGCACCTATCTTTTGAATATTTTGGTAGAGATATCTCCCCAGAACAAAAAAGGAGTGCTGATAAAACTAGAAAGCTAATAAATGCTTCAATAGGAAGTTATAAAGAACTCGTACATAAAAACGAAAGTTTAAATATTTCCTCTGATGAACGTAAAAGAATTAGTAAAATTATTACTAGAGCCCTGCAAGTGCAATGGGTTAAAGGAGATGCAGACAAAGCGGAACAATCATTTTTTAAAATTAATTCACAAGGAACGCCCCTAGATTCAATTGAAGAATTGTTATTGAAAAATAGAAAGAAGCCTATTGCAATTTCTGCCCGTGCGATTATAAGAGCAGGAACTGGTCATAAATATTGGTCTAATTTTCCTCAAAATTATTCATCTCAAGTGGAACTGGCGTCTAAAGATCTTCATAAATCTCTTTTTGAACCTGATCTAAAAACCCCTGTGAAAACGTTGGATCTTCCTTTAGGAGGTTCTAAAGGGGTACGTACATCTCTTCAAATTCTGATTGACTATTTATTAATTTGCAATAAGGGATATCATGGGAAACAAAGTGTAGACGACTATGATGATGATCAAACTGGCGATGAAACTGTCAATGTATTGAGGAGAGCTACAAAACTATCGAAGAAAATTTCTGGAAATGACAAAGGTAGTCTAGGTTTACATCCAGCAGTGTATTTCTATGGTCCCTCTGGCAGGCATTCACAAGCTATGTTTATGGGAATAGTAGAACTACTTGCTAATAAGATTAAAAATAATGATGATGCTTTTTTCCGGAAATTTACCATTTCCCGAGAAAGACTTGAAAATTTATTGATTAATAAAAAAGATCTCATTGCTACAATTATTCAAAAACATTTAAGCCATAAAAGAATAAAGATATTTACAAAATTGCTGGACACTTTGGTAACTGAGCTAAGCTCAGATTCGTCTAAAGTGATTTCGGAAATTGATTTAGTTCGAATAGGAGAATTAGATGGAAAAATTGTTTTGGGAGAAGTCATTAATGACCAGCAATCATCATTTTCGGATGATATTAAAAGCAAAACCTTTATCTCAACAGCTTTAAAATCAGCTTTAAAATGTCCGATTTGCAAAGGTTATTTAGATCCTGAAAAATCGATTTCCTATGATCATATAATTAGGAAACAAGATGGCGGAATGGGTGATCCTGATAATTGTCAATTGACTCATCCGTATTGCAATCAGACAATAAAAAATTAATATAATTAATGTTCATTCTTGTAACTTAAGAAAACTTGCAAGAATGAACAAACTAGGTTATTTCTTTAATAAAAGCTTCCAAATTAATAATACTCCCAAGTTGATGAATTGAATACGTAACTTGTAGCGGCGTTGGAATTATCAATTGAAGATTCTGAGCTATAATTTCATCCGTTTGATTTTTACTTATTGCTGGCTCCAAAGTAATCAAATGTTTATGTGAGATCCGATCAGCTTCAGAAAGAACCTGCCTCCATCTGTCTTTCGCAGTAGTTTTTACACCAAGCATATATAGATCACTAACGGAAAATGAAGAATCATGATAACTCTGAATTGACGGAAAAATAAAATCCGGTCTGTTATTTCTTTCTGTCTTTGCTCCCTTTGAATATTTAATTCCAAAAGAATCAAATATCGTCTGAAGATGATTTTCAAAGCTGTGACCTGCCCGGGACTTACGTCTATTAATAACTGTTAATGCAAACTGTAAAAACGCATCGACATCATCCCCGAACCCCTCCCTGATTTTCTCTCCCACAATAGCTCTTTCAAAAATCCTGAGCAGTTCTCCCTCTCTTTCCCACCATGCCATCAGCGCTTGGTCGGGATCATCTAATACACTAACATTCTCAACAGTGGACCTTGCAAAGTTAGAAAACACAGCAGTGCTTGGGAATGTCAATCCGAACTGTTCTTGCATGAGGGCTAGATAGTCTATTTCATTGCGGATCTCAAAATCTATACCTATTGATTCTAATATATATCGCCCTGCATAACCAATATCGGAATAATCACCACGATAGTCTTTAACAAGAAAACTGTTTTCAACCTCTTCCAGACCAAAAAGATACAACAGCTGTTTTTCAGATGTCGTCCCCTGCGCTGCTACGATTATTGTAAGTTCATTCTGAACCGTCTTACAAAGAATTACTAAATCTCCGATAGAAGCATTTGGAACAACATCATTATCAGAAAAATACAGACGAAATTCAGCTGAACGTAATGGATTATTTTCGCGTACATCATACCAGGTAAAATAAGAAGAATTATCAATCATCTTATCTTCGTCATCGGCAAAGTAAATCACATTGCCTTTAAGATTTATTCTTTCAGTACCAAGTATATCCCTGAATTTATTGATTCCATTAAACTCATGCTGATTTGAGAAAATTTCAACGCGGCTTAAACGTTTGGCGGCAATTCCAACAAAATGATCTGATAATTTTACACCCATGATAATATCAAAAGTATCCGTGATTAATACAACTGTATTTTACTAAAATAAGGTAAAAACATCTGTTTGTCAAATTCGTTATCTTCATTCTTTAATCCTAAAAGCAAATCGCCATCGATGGTTCTGTAGACTTTTCCGTTTAATTTTTTGAAGTTATTATTTACAAAATCTTCAACCGGCTCTTCTCCTATATACTTATACACCGTATATCCAGACAGTCCGCCCTCTGAAAAATATCTGATAAACTCATTTCTGAACAAATTCCGTACATTTTGTCTAAACTGGTTGATTGAGACTTCGTTGAACACTACATAAGCTCTTAACACAAAAAGAAAATTGATCTTATATTGA
Source organism: Sphingobacterium multivorum (assembly GCF_039511225.1). Taxonomy (NCBI): domain Bacteria; kingdom Pseudomonadati; phylum Bacteroidota; class Sphingobacteriia; order Sphingobacteriales; family Sphingobacteriaceae; genus Sphingobacterium; species Sphingobacterium multivorum. Next base: position 2,563,120 of record NZ_CP154261.1, on the reverse strand, counting down.
TGGACAAATAGTGTATCCCTGTCAAATAGACGGTTCGCAAAATGATAGGAAGACTGAACATTGCCATAAGGAACCAAATCATTCACTTCATAATTGTTAGGACCATTAATATAACCATATATAAAGAAATTGGGGGTTATGTTGTATCCTTCCGTGAGCTCATCTCTATAACGTTGGCCTGGGCTATAAGGGCCCTTATCTTTGTTAAGCAGATCTATATTGTACTGAATGACATTTTTGGCATAGGTAAACTGCTTAAATCTTGAATTCTGCCCTGCTTCCTTTCCTGACTTATAATATTTTGAGTCTCCAATGTAGAAAATACTTGATCCGTCAAATAACGAAGTATGGTCGAAAATGTGATCAAGAATTTTACCATCTTTACTATACTTAAGATCATTGAGAGTCACGTTATTAACGGGAACGGACTCGAGATCATCCGAAAAAAGACGGTCTATCATGTCTTCGAAAACAATATTATAATTGCTTACTGTTATGAAATCCTCTGCTGCCTTGCCTCTTCCCTGGTCATGGGATGAGAAAAACAGCGTACAGAGTGAGTGCATTTCTTTCAGAGAATCAGAATAATAGCGATATTTTATTTTTTTGAGCTTGGCCAGTCCTCCTTTCATGAGGTCCGTAAATCTCTTACCTTTTAGGATTGGATAGACCTTATCGATTTGCAATCCGAGACTATGGTTTTCATTAAAAAAATTCAGTATCGAAAAGAAATAGACAATCAGCTGTTCTTCGTTATCGACAATCTTGCTCTTTGCCCGGATCCTGTCATATATTAACGTCTCTCCTGCAAGAATTGGTTTGGCTTTCCGAACGGTCTTATCCCATTTGGGCTTTTTCGGGTTACTTTGGACCGCATCGATATGTTTGTACAGAATCTGGTTTCTATTTTTTCTGAAATAAGTAACAAAACTCAACAGAATATCAAGATATGAGTACTGTAAAGTCTTTTGTATACCTTTAAGCCTAAAAACAGGTGAATAGTTTATCAGAAAAGAATCGGGATACTTTTGCCTAAATTTGACCAGACTCTTATAAAAATAGACCGTAAAGTTCCTTACCCATGAAAGAGCCCCGTCAGACTTGACCGATAATGTATTTCCGCTTTCCTGTAGAAGTTCCTGTACTCCAAGACCAAAAATGGTTTTTCCTTCATCAGTCATAAAAACTTTTGGGAGCATAAAAATAAGCTGATTATCCTCTATATTGTGATAATAACCTACATTTTTAACAACTCCTTCTGCCCCCAGTGGAGAATAAAACTGACTGGACCGGAACAGTTTTTCCAAGACCTCTATCGGATATCTTTCCCCTTCAATTAAGACCTTCATTAAAAGTTGATTTACTTGCCTAAGTCTATGTCTGCAGTAACTTCTACACCTTCGGAGTTGAATTTAAAAAAGAACATTCCTCCTGACTGAACTCTAAATTTTTCTATCATCTCGTTGATCCTCCGCTGTCCTTCTGTTTGTGGAAAATAGCTGAGATAAGTATGATCTGCAAAAATTTCATTTTCCTCATCTTTGAACACGTCATTCCATAGATAGAATATGACTTTATTGATAAATGAATCTAGGGATATTATATTTTCTTTATCAGGCTTTATAAAGAAATTACCAATACATTTATCGACGCCCAAGCTCGGATTCTGGAGAATGTGTTTGTTAACATTGACGACAAAATCCATCCATTTAAAGTATTTCTCATCATCTAATTTCACCCGATAACTAAATGACGGGCAAGATGAATCTTTTTCATCCATTGGATATTTGATCGCTACATACTCCCAGTCCCAACGTCTTTTGAACGCACTATCCATTGGAAAAAGAGACTGATCGGAGGTATTCATTGTCGCCAGAATAACCAGATTGTCCGGCATCGTCATTTTTTCATTTTTAAGTACTTTGTGACGCGCGCTTTCATCACGGTCCTTTAGAAACTTATGGAGATCTTCTGACGGAGTAATTGCATAATCTGGATTTCTATCCAGTAGCTGAAAGATATCACCAAATATCTCCGCACAATTGCCTCTGTTAATTTCCTCAATTACTAAATAAAAATTTTTGCTCGGATTTCGATGTGCCTTTTCAAATATATTTGTAAATACCTGTGGAACAAACTTATATCTCACAACATCTTTACCTTCATCATCCTTTTCTGTGACTGGTTTATACCCTCCAACAAAGGAAGAATAATCATAATCTGGATGGAAAATGACTCTTTCAATCTGCTCTTCGGACACCCCTTGTAATTTTTTCGTGATTGAATAAGATTTCCCAGTTCCTGGTGCACCAAAGATGATTTTGTTATAACCTTTAACTATTTCTGTACCTGCTTTTGCAACAGGAATATATTCTTTCAGAAATCGCAGGTAATTCTTATCTCCTAAAATTGCCTTAGGCTGATGGCTGGATGTATTGTCGCTGTAATCCCAAAATTTGGAACTTCTATCATAAACATTTTCACGGATCAATTCAATTGTATTTTCCAAATCACTAAAATTAACATCAAAAAGATCAGTTCCAAAACTCTCAATGTACTTTTCCTGATATTTTTTTATCTCAGAAATAGCTTTATCCAGACTCTTATTAAAATAATTGTTTGTTGATAGATCAATAAGCCATGCAGAAAATTTATTCAAAAGACCTTCAGAGTCTTCTAAATCTGATTCTTCTAGCTCCTCTAAATTTATTTGAAATAAAGCAATTATATCATCTAAAAAAGCTATAGTATTATTTAATTTTACACCATCCAAATCAATTAAATCATCACTATAATTAGCTAAATCGTCGTTTGCAAAAGCTATAAATTTAGCTAATGTGGTATAAAAAGGTTTTGTTTGGACGGTAGAAATTGTATTAGCAGCAGAATCTCTATAATAGGAAGAGCCCATGTCTCGCCAAGGTTTCTCGTCATATTTTTGTATGGTCAAAAACTGAGGAAGATTTTGTAAAATATCTTTTATCGTCTGGCGGATAGAATTTAATCCAATTACGAAGCTCTTTCCGCTGGTATTGGAAAACTCGACATACCCTCCAAATGCATCAAATCTCAGTTCAAATTTTGATGTTGCATTTATCGCATCAATATCCTTTAATAGCTTAACAATACTTTCCATATATACTATTTCAATAATTGACTAATGATTTCTTTGGCTAATGTTTTTATGACGGGTACCGAAACAGAATTCCCAAATTGCTTGTAAGCTTGAGCATCTGAAACAGGTATTTCAAAACGTTCATTCTTATTTTTCTCATCGATAGGATAACCTTGTAAGCGTGCTGCTTCAATAGGATGAAGTTTACGCGGTCTTTTTCCTAATAAACTTTGATCAATAAGGATCTCTGAGCCATCTTTATAATATCGTGCTGATATTGTACTGGTATAAGGCGAATCATCCTGGAATAAAGAATACCCAAAACCATTACCTTTCTCGCCATGCTCTTTCTTACGTCGCTGATGTCCGTCCCATAGTTTGTCCGAAATGGTATATGTACGCCCTGAATGTTGCTCCAATTTTTCCAATTCTGTCTCTTTTAATAAAATCTGGCCTACATTTGTATCACAGCTTACGAGATTTCGGTCGAAGATAGGATTGCCCTCTTTATCTAAACCCCATGGGAATTTAAAATCCTCAGCTTTCACAAGCTCTTTGTACCAAGCAACAATAAATATTCGTTCTCTATTTTGCGGAACACCAAAATTTTTACTGTTAAGAACTTCCGCCCTAACCTCATAACCTAATTCTTCGAGATGAAGCCTGATAGTTGCAAATGTTCTTCCCTTATCATGGTTTTTAAGCCCTTTCACATTTTCGAGAAACAGTACTTTAGGAATAAGGTTCTTATTTTTTTGGTTCTCCGCTTCTTCGAGTTTTGTACGTACAATTTCCTCAATGTTGAAAAACAGAGTTCCTCTTGTGTCTCCAAATCCCTTTTTTAAACCCGCATGGGAAAACGGCTGACAGGGGAAACCAGCACAAAGAAGGTCAAATGAAGGGATACTACCATAATCAAGATTTGGATCCGTGATATCCTGATTAAAATTGCCCGACTCAAACATCTCCGGAGACCATTTCTTATAATTATGCTCGTAAGTTACTCTCGCAAATTTGTCTATTTCTGAGGCAAAAACACATTTTCCCCCCACGCTATGCATGGCTATATGAAAACCACCTATACCAGCAAATAAATCAATAAAATTAAATTTAGGGATGCTATTTTCACCTATTTTGAGCTCTATTCCAGTTCTTTTTGAACTAATTTTCTTTGTCATTACTTCCACGCTATATCCTTTTTATCACAATAAAATTTTGAGTTGAATTTATGCTCTGTCTGAACCTGTATTTTCCTGAAAAAAAAGAGAAAATGTTGTTTCCAGTGCTAGGATAATTTTTTCTAGATTGACTAAGGAAACATTTCTTTTACCGTTTTCAACCTCATTAAGATAAGTTTTATCCATGTCAGCTTTAAAAGCCAAGGACTCTTGCGTTAACCCCAATGATTTACGCAATTCTCTGATTCTCAAACCTACTTTTATTCTGATATCCATATTGCAAATTGGAGAAAATTGGCTTATAAGTCAATCGGATATAAGTGAACTTTTGTTTATTTACAAATAAGTTTTAAAGAATTCTTCGGGACAGATTAAAGTGGGGTTGCTAGAATATATCGATCTCATTCCTGTTCCCCCTTCTATTGGTTTCCGATGACAATTTTTCATAAAGTTAGTCATCGAAATAATTCGCCATTTAAGAAATTCACGGCCTTTCTGATTTTTGATGTGTTTAATAACATAGTAGGTTTCAATGCCTGCAGCAGTCTTCAGCGTATTGAAAAATTCTATTCTAGGAATGTCCATTCCAAAACCTATTGGAGGTCTTTTAGATAGATCTTTCTCTTTAATTTCAAGAAAAAAATGCTCTCCAGTTTTACCAGAGAGAATGATCTGATCTATATCACTGGGGATTCCTCTTTCATGATGTAAACCGATTATTCCATCAAAAACTAAACGTTGTGTATATAAGTCCAATAAAGGTTTTAGATCGAACCGCATCAAAATATTAACAAAGTGCTCCTTCATCTGTACTGGTACATTATCCGTATAATTATGAGTTTTTGTGCTAAATTCGTTTTCAAACTCCACAAGTGATGATTGAATGAATTTTGTATCTACATATTTACTAATGGTGAAATGAGGTACAAAAACAGGCTTCCTTATTCCTAAGAGATCATTCATATTCCATTCTTCTATCTTTTCAAGGTCCCATTTCAAAATATAAAGCGCTTTGCAATCAATCTTCGAAATATGAGAATATATATCATTATAACTATCGATTGATTGACTAGTGACTGTAAAATAGATCGGCTCTTGCATGTAGGAATACTCTTCTTTTGTAGGAAGAAAAATTCCACCGTCAAAATAACTATTGTCAGGTTTGTTAATGATCATATATTCCTTGTAGTCCAGCTCACCAATAAAACCATTAAATCGATTACGATATTGTATACCACCTATAACATTGTATGCTATTAGTGTACTTAAATGATCGATTATCTTTTCTTTCAAAACGAATCTATTTAGGTTAAAGCTATTTAACCTAAAATACATAGTAACATTAGATGATACAATCGGAAATAAGTGAACATTAGAATACTATCGCTGAAGTCGCAGATACAAGATTAAACTAATCTTAAAAAATATTGTTCTTTCTAAGAAGATATTTTTTAATTTGCACATGGTTATTTGTGAAGAGAAATCAGACAGAATTTATGTTCCCCGCTTTGAAGAATCCGCTGGATTCTATACCACTTCAAAGCGTAGCTATAACATGTCCAAAATCAAAAGTCGTAATTCTAAACCAGAACTTATTCTGCGAAAAGCCCTGTGGTCAAAAAATATCCGTTTTCGCCTGCACGACAAATTCCTACCAGGTACACCCGATATTGTAATCAAAAAGTATAAACTTGCGATATTTATAGATGGTGAATTCTGGCATGGATTCGACTGGAAAAACAACAGAGAGCGCATTAAGTCCAACCGTCTTTTCTGGATTCCCAAGATCGAGCGCAACATGCAAAAAGATATGCGCGTCAATAAAGCCCTACGGGATATGGATTATGTTGTATTCAGGTTCTGGACGCAGGACATCCTTAAAAATCTTCCTAAAGTTATAAATCAGATAGAGTTATTTTTAGAAACAAGAAAGCTTTGGAAATAAGTCCATCATACTTTAAATACATTATCCCGATGCCAAGCTAGGTTTTCCTGCGATGGATAGTATCGTTGTGCTTTAGGCAGCAAAATCGACCGTCCATTTAATTTTGATAGACTGTAGGGATGGTCGACCAGTTCGTCGATATGAGCGGAAACCATAATGGTATAATCTTCACTCACGCCAACCAGTCCCCTATCAAATGCACGATGCAGGTTTGGGCATAGTGCTATGCCATTGGTAACCTTGTCGTCATGCGTCACCGCAAAAGGAACGATATGACATGCATCGATAAAGTTGTATTTAAAAATAGATCGCATCCGCATTCCTGTCATGGCACAGGTATCCTGATAAAGCTGCGGAATATAGCGTTTGAACAACCCCGATCTGACAAACACATCTTCCTGAGTCTGAATAGAAATATGTTTATACTGAGCCTCCGGCTCATTGAGCACCAAAGACTGCATTTCATGGTAAAAGCCGTCATTGAGCTGCTTATGTTCATAATAGGCCTGTCGTTGTTCGGGGAAGTAAGCAGAAAGTAGCTGATCTCGAACAACAGCCCGATTTAATGGATCACTGAGCAAAGCAGCGAGCTTATTATCGAATGAGCCGTAGGCCACAACTTCGGAAAGCGTCCTTACACTTTTGATATGTGCATTGGTCTGAAAGCCAGGATTCGGATATAAACACCAAAAGCTTTGCCCTGCTGCCTTATCGGACTGCAAATAATAAAAGGGCTGTGTAAAATCGGACTGATGTGCCGTCCGCACTAGCAAGCGCCAGTTCTCCTGAAAAAGTCCAACAAGATCCACATTAACTTCAAAGCGATTGTTGAGCACGATACCTTTGTCGATCAGTTCGACCAAGGTTAACAACAAGATCGGCTTATGTGGAGCCAACCCATACTTGGTACTGCCCCTATTTATTAGGGCAAAAGCGTGGAGATAAGTTTGCAGATCCTCATTCATACCGAAGCAAAATAGAAAATCATTTCTATATAATCAAACCGTCAGGATCTCGAAAACCTGATTTCTAAAACTGGATACCGACGTTTCATCGTTCGAATGGCGAATTCCCTATTCTCAAACTTACCCTCATCCCATTTCCAAAATACTGGATATAACTTTTCTTTAGGATCAACGAGTACACGCCAGGCTTCAAAACGGGTGCCGGAGGTTTCTCTTAAAATTTCGATGTGTTCTTTGAATTCGCACACACTGTTAACGTTGTTATCTTTTAATTAAAAAGCCCCCTTGTTAACCGTCAAGGGGGGCAATGTTGGCTAGATGCCCGCTTTGGCTAAATGTTAACCGGCTTTGGGCTTCGATCTAAATCAAAGGTCGTAAGATTAATTAGAATTACTGTTGTTAATTTGTTTAAAAATGTTGTTCAAAAGTTGACGGCTATTCATAATTTTCATTCCGAAAGGCATTTGTGGCATTCGCAGCAAATAACAGTTATGAAAAATTTGAGCGAAAAGCTCACACACTTCAGGTATAAGGAAAAAGACCAAGAGAATTTTTGTGCTTGGTTTCACCCTTGTTTTCAAACAAGTCGGAATGTAGCGGACTTAAATGACCTTTACAAGTATCTGGATGATGAATGGTTTGATGACAATGTAATGGAAACTGATGACTAACTACCGCATGGGGCATTTGCAAAAAGTCATCATCTAAAATCTATAGCGCATTTTTTAAGGATAAATTATTACTTTCGTAGAGCATATTTGACCAAACGATAAAAAGCCTAGCGAAAAAGCTTGCATAATTAACCGTAAGCCACGTTGATTTGAGAAGTTTTAATAACTACCAAAAACTTGACGCTTTTTTTTACTTTTCGATCTAATGACACCAATTATGTTACATAGCCTAAAATGGTCTTATATCTTTAAGCACTGGATAGGTACTCTCCTATTGGGTACTACACTTTTGACTATATCTCCGGGATCTAACCCGTTAAATTCTTCTGGTATTGGTACGACGATGCTCTTTTTGATACTTTGGTTTTGGTATAGCTCGCTTTATTCCATTCCTACACTGGTATGTTATATATTGGCATTCTGCTGGTTTAAGAACAATACACTCAATGTCAATTGTATCAAAATGACTTTAATACTAATTACACTGGCTGGAATTACAATGACAGTTGGACTAACAGTGCAATCAATAGAGTCGGCGATATATTATTCGATCGCCGCAATAATTACTGGGATATTGTTTAAGATTGAACTTTTGTCAACTTGTTCAAACAATCATACAACATTGGATTAAGACGCGTAAAATACCCCTTTCAATCACACTATAATTTATTGCATTATTTTAAGATCTCGAAATACCTTTTTGGTAATTTCCTTCCTACAGCTGGAAAAATCTGATCTATTGAATTTACGGTCCTGTATAAGTCGTGTGGCGAAGAAATACACATTTTGACCAGATTCAAGGTATCCTACCCACCACCCTATGTTCGTATTATGTTCCTTTGTCCATCCAGTTTTTGACCGTATCAGAAAATCTTTTTCTTTCTCTGTAATCATTACCTTCTTGACAATATTCATATTTCGTTCAGAAAAAGGCAAATTCCCATCATATAATCGTTTCAAAAATTCAACCTGATTGACAGGAGAAATACCCATTGCTCCAAAATTCCAAAAATCTTCTCCTTTTTCACTGAGATCGACATTTCCATAGCCGGATTCTCCTAAAAACTTTTGGTAGGTAGATCTGCCTATTTTCTTTGCAAGCTCAATAAAAGCCCAGCCTGCAGATACCTGAAAAGCTTCTTTTACTGAAATATCTCTGTGGATATCTGGACGATAACCATATTTAATGGTATCTGTTGATCCCGGCCATTTCACCACAGCATTTTCATCTTTGACTGTATTTGTCTCTAACGCGATGAGCATATTGATAACCTTAAACGTAGATGCAGGTACACTTTCAACCTTGGAATCCGATGTATCGGATACAAACCAGATGTCATTTCTATTATCATAAATAGCTATAGTCCCGCTTACCCCACATTCCTCAAAATACCCCTGAATATTGGGCATTACGATTTTCGCACCTTTAGAAAACATCCCTTTTGTCTGTCCATTTACCCCAGAAACATAAAAGGCGACTATAAACATCAACAGTGTAATTCTTAATATCATCTTTATAAAATAGTTATCAGAATTGAAAAATTCTTGTTGTAATTCATCACTCAGTCTTCTATTCAAGCACACATAGGATAAGTTAATACTATTTTTTTAAATCATTAACTTTGAACCAATATGCTGCAAGTAACTATTGATCTGTCAATGATCAGCAGTTATTGATAAATAAACATAAAATTTATAATTTATGGAGGTCATGAAATCGGCCGGAGACCGTATAGATATCATATTGAAAGAAATGTCTGTAAAAGATTCTGAGTCATTTTACCGATTGTACTTTGAAGATGAATCAGCCATTCAGGACCAGACAACCAATGAGGAGCATACGAATCCGGTACAGTTTACAGAACATATTTTATCTCTTTGTGAGGAACTCTACAGTATCCGAACTGTGGAAAATGAGCATATAATTATTGGTGACTGCGCCTTGCACCACTGGAATCAGGAAGAAAAGAAAATTGAGATTGGTGGTTCTCTGCTGCCCAAATATTGGGGAAAAGGAATAATGTCTACAGCTTTTGAGTTGTTGATAGCATTGGCAAAAGAAAAGTACCAGGTAAATGTTTTGGTAGCAAAGACTGAAATAACGAATCTTAAAGCACTGAAATTTGCTGAAAAATTGGGTTTTCAGAAGATGAGTAATGATGGAGATATCATTATTCTTGAAAAGCGGGCTTTATAGTTTTTTTGTACACAGTAGAGGGAAACTAGTGCTTTGTAAGCGGCATATGTGAAATATCGAAAAGTCTGTGAGGAAGCTTGAGGCGGCATGAAAAACCATTAAGCAAAAATACTTCCCTCTGTAGAACTGAGGGAAGCTTAGGATTCGAAGAAAAAATCACCTAGTAAAGAGGATATCTTTGTGAACGCAACAGAGCTAAATGGCTTTCCATACGCCTGGAGTACCACTGGTTATACAGATCCATCCTAACTCAGAATTTGGAGCTGTAACTGAATTATTATACACTAGATCTCCGGCAACATAATTTCCATTTGTAGGCACATTGTCTGCATACGTAATTTTTCGCCAACCGTTCCAACTCTGGTTTCCTCCTATTTTCTCCCATTTGACATTAGAGGAAATATCCGATATAGTACTTCCAAGTGATGCCCTAAGATGAATATTTCTCGGATCTAAATTCCCAGCATGTTTAATCACAATTTCGCTATATTCTGCTGTCGAGTGGACTTGAATGTCATTGATATTCCGAGATATATTTTCTGTGACATGTAAGACATCAACAGCGGAATCGGATTGAAACATATAGTCGATATAACTCTTATTGATTTCGGTTTTATAGAAACTGTTACCATTGAAACGCACCTCTTTAAATTTACCCAAATTGAAAAGAAACCCACGATGTGACATATAAGCGGCAGTATGATCGGTATTGCCACAATCTGTAAAGGAGTTATTAGAAATATCAACGGTGATATCAATATCCGAACTACCATTAAACAAACCCAAGCCACCTGGAATTTTCTTTAGCTGGTTGTTTTGTATGATAACATTTTTAACGTTCTTAACGTAAAAGGAGGGATTTGAAAGACTCGACGATCGCTCTCTTGTATTTTCGACAATATTATTTTCGATGACAATCTTACCTACTGGAGTAAGGGTATTCGTATAGGCATCAATAAGAGGAAAATAATAGGATTGAGTGACAATATTGTCTGCAATCAAAATATCGTCCAATACGCTATTATTTCTTGACCATATTTCTGCCAGCCTACCGATAGTATTACATACATTATTTGCATATATAGAACTTTTTTGGCTTTCATTCATTGCGGCTATGACAAACGCCTGTTTGAAATTCTTTATGACATTACCTGTCACTATGGAGGCTGAAGAATGCAATTCGACCGCTGTTGAGGTTGGGATCAGTCCTTCTGCTATAAAATCCCTTTCATTAATAAAACTATTGTTAGTAACCATCGGATTCTCCCCACACAAATAGATGACAGAGTGATCAGTTTGGGCATTGTTTCCACTAATCCCATTTCCAAAATTCTTAAAGACATTGTTGGTTATAACAATATTATTTGCAAACCTACTCTGAACTCCATCGCCAAACAAAAGGCTTTGACGCGCTGGATTATTTAGAATTGTATTTCCCGAAATTGTGATTCCGTCACTATTAAAAAAACATCCAATAGCAATACAAAAATTCATTACCGCTCCCGGCACAAAGTTATTGACTCCGTTAAAGTCTAAAGTCAAATCGAAAACTTTAAAATTATTAATGGGGCCGTCTGCATAAATGAATTTTACATTTGCCGCCGCAGTATCCAAAACATGATCCTGCAATTTCAAAGTCGCCCCATTCCCTTTGACGGTAAGATTAGATATCATCAAAAATAGTACATTATTGGGCGTTGAAAATTTCCCTATACTATACGTTTTTGGAAGAAATTCAAAGACTGTTGATTTGCTTTTTACGGCATATCGATTTGCATTAATAATAGCAGTCGAATCATCTGTCAGGCCATCTCCTTTTGCCCCAAAATATTCAGGGAAAACTATATCGAAATGATGAACCAGTTTACTCCCGACTGTGGTAACAATGACACTCCCGCCGTCGTCAATTCCGGGGTCAGGGGTTGTTGGCGCTAAATAATAGATAATCGGAGCCGGTGTATCCCCTTTTTCATAGTAGCCTAATAGTTTTACTCCCGCATAAATTGGGTTAGTTCCTTTTAGTCCATCGATTTCAACTGCAGAAAGACCTCTCATCTCTTGCATCGTGTTCTTAATTAAAAATTGATTTGCCATATTCTTTTGTTTTTATGTGTATGACAAAAGTATGGCTGCAAGTTGGGCTATCGGAGGAAAACAAGGTGTATGTAAGCGGTATGCGGGAGATACCGAAAAGTGTTGTGTTGAAGCGGAAACATTTCTTACAAAAAAATGGGCTGTATCAAAATAGCTGACACAACCCATTCGTGAATTACTAGGTCATTAACAATTAAGAGCAATAAATTATCTATTCATCATTATAATAATTGAAATAACTTATATATTAATGATGCCCCACCCGCAATTACAAATAAAAACCAATATTTTTTTAATGGGCTATAACCGTCCTGAGAGGAATATTTAAGCATTAAACCTAAGAAAACTAAGCAAATTGCTGCGATATAATTTAACATAATTCATTTAATTTAAAAAATCATCATTCAGGTTATAAAAATTTTACAAACGTTTTGTTTTATGCTAAAAAACTTCAACAACATAATATTGCAAGATAAATTAAATTTTGTCCCTGTGCGGCGTACTATATACAAATTAGCCCCAAGAATTCCAATCTTCATCTTTTTCTGTTCTCCATAATCCCTTTCCTAGAGGAAGATGTAGAGAAGGTAATACAGTATTATCAATCCCTAAAATAGTCGCAAGAGATACGACTCGCATATCATCCTCTTCTACATCTGGTCCGGGACCAGCAAACATTTCCCATTCTGTATTTTCCCAACGCATAATTTCAGTAATCGTTTCTCCAAATAAAGCTTTCATATTAGTAGTGACAACAGAATTTGCGGGAGCAAAATAATCCCATTCATAATTCAGCCACTTCCAAACAGGTTCTAGATTTCCGTCAAATTTGACTTCCATATTCGGAATATCCATTGTATAGTGATTTGTGTCAGGAATTATTTGAAATGTATTTACTACCTCAATATTGTAATAATCATAAATTCCTAACATCATTAATTTATTCCACGATGCATGTACTGGAATCAATGTAAATAAACCTAAACCACTTATTTCCAAAGGCTCATCAATCTTACCTCCTTTTTTGAAATGATTAAAGAATGCTTCAAATATCCGATCTAAATCATCTTTAAAAAAGTAAGACCCACCTGCAAAAACCAATTCAAGGTTAAATAAACTTGTCAAACCAATACTGTATCCATATCGTGGTTCAACACCACTATTTACCATGGTTACATGAAACCCAAATTTTCGTATATTAAACTCAATTGTCTCTAAAAATTCTTTCCTTAGCTTTTTCATCTGTGTATCTTTATATGACAGGACTTACAAACTGATGAGATGTTGCTTTCATCCGTCTTTCCTCCATCTGCATGTCTTGTATTGTGATGACCATCTACCTCATCAATGGTTTTCTCTACTCCACATCCAGCACATTTTCCATTTTGTTTTTTTAACTGTTCAGCAGTTTGTTTTCTTGTAAATGCTCTTTTTGGATCTCGCTGACTTGGGTCCACCGAACCTTTACCTTTTGGTGTTTTATTTACACTACCAACCTTTTCCTCGGTTCTTGAGTCGTTTTTTTGTTCGCTAACTCTGCCTTTCTTTGAAGCAAAATTCGTCATCGAATTTCTCAGCGTATTTACTCCAAGAACGACTTCCGCAGAACCTGCCGCTGCCGCTGGTACACTTACTAAACTTGCTGTTCCCCCAGATCCAACAGTGACAACTGTGCCAACAGCAACATTCTTTGCTCCATCAATTGTCATTAAAGCACCAATTCCAGCGCTTATAATATCCCCTGCATCTTGTCCTGTATTATAATCGGAAGCACTATTATATGAAGTTCTTTTTCGATTATCAAGTGCTCCTTGCGTCATGTTATCAGCAACGGCAACTGCTGCTCCCTTTATGATGTCCCACCAATCTTCACCATTTGGATCAATTCTTTTAATCGGATTATCACCAACATAATTGTAAGGCGAATGATTATCATATTCCTCCGCCAACGGATCCACCACATTCCATCGCCCTATCTCAGCGTCATAGAATCTCGCCCCGTAATCCAGCTGTCCTTCCAGTACATAAGAACTTCCCAAGGTATGCGCACCACCATTAAGGTCAGTCTGCATTTCCTTGCCATTATAAAGATACTTATTATTGATACTTGTTACAATAGATTTTGTCTTTCCAAATGGATAGTAATCCTGCTTCTGCATTACAGTGGCAACAGGGGCTGTGGCTGTACCATCCTTCTTCAGTACAACACGCACATTGCCCAGATGATCTGTCAGATTGTAATAGTAACTATAATTTCCTGAACTATTCAACAGGAAGCCATCTTCTGTTGCAATACGTTCGATCAATGGATTTGCTCCACTAGCTTTGCTGTATTCAATCCCGCCGATATAATCCTGCTCGGTAGTGATACCGCCAACAGTAGATTTACGGTTCAGCTTAGCGCCAGCTGCATCGTAGGTATAGACAATGCTCTTACCTGTACCGCTCACTGTTTTGGGCAGGTTCAGGTAATTGTAGCTTAGGGCCATTCCTGTACGGTCCTTGGTCGCATTTCCGTTCAGGTCATAGCTAAATGTCCCCGTCAGACCTCCCGAAAGACTGGCCAGCCTGTTACTCTTATTGGTATTGTTATAGTTGTAGGAAATCGCCGTACCATTATCACGGATAAGGGTTCTGATATTGCCCATATCATCGTAGGTCAGTGCCTCACTCATCACCGTACCTGTACTTACTCCGCTCTTCAACCGGTTCAGCGCATCGTAAGCGTAGGTAAATGTGCTGTTCGTCGTAGCGGCGTAACCCCACAGCTGCTGCGCGATATTGCCATTGTACTGGGCATTAGCAAGCACCGTGGTACCATTGACATTATAGTTCAGCTGCGAGGTGAACTGCGCCGAGCTTGCTTTGGTCTGCCAGCCCCGTTCATTGTAGGCATAGCCGATATTGGTCATAAAGTTGCTGCCACCGTTCTCGCTGTGCAGCGACTTGGTCTTCAGCTGACCGATCTCGTTGTAGGCGAGCCTGCTCTGGATCACCTCATCCTGCCCGTTGACTTTCTTCTTGGTCTGTACCAGCCTGCCCACATGGTCATATTCATTGGTCGTGATAATAGTCACCACCGCTCCGGTGGAAGGCGTATGAACTCTGGTGCTCTTGACTACCTGACCTGGAAAATTGTATTCATTGGTCACATAGTCCGTTCCGCCAAGGTGGTTCTTGGAGGCAGACTGGATCACACGTCCATAATCATCGTAATAATTCACTGTCAGTAGGGGTGCCGTACCGTCTTCTTTATAAACAAGCACACCCGTCAGCAGCGATTTGGTCTTTGTACTCACCGTGATATTCTTTGATGGAAGCTGCCCCGCATTTTCAAAGCTGTAGTCATCGTAATAGTTCACCGTACGCGCCGTAAAGTTCTCACGGGGATAAGACACATTGCTGTAGCTGGCCTGGCCGGCTAAGCGCGTCTCCCAGAGCGCGGTTTCGTTGTTGATGTAATCCTGCTCCACCTGCCTCGGATTGCTGCCCTGATGGATACCCGTCACCACCACACGTCCAAAAGCATCATATTTGGTCACTCGCCATTTATTGGTCTGCCGCAGCTCGGCATCCTGTTCCTGCAGCAGCTGGTCATTTTTGTTATAAACAAGGTGATCCCAGCCCCTTCCGGGAATCTTCTTCTCGATCAGTCTCCGCTTTCCATCATACCGGTAGGCATATACCAGCTCATGGAAATCACCGCTGGTGGCCTCTGTCAATGTAGTAGTCGTGGAAGGGAATCCCGGTGGGATCACATACCGCAGGTCTCCAAAGTCGTCGTACACATACTGCGTTTCCAGTTTCTTGCTGTCCGTTTCCCACACCCGCTTGAGTACAACACGCCCCTCGAAATCCTTATATTCCTCCACGGTACCGCCCTTGCCGTTTGCCGACACCCAGTTCTCATCCTTGATCACCGTCTTATAGAGTTTCCCGGCAGTATAATACCCTGCTGTGGCACCATTATCCGTACTGTTGATGGTCCACAACCGCACATCGTTGGTACCGTTGGTACCATAATCGGTCACCACCGTACGGCCCGCGTTGGTGCCCGCCGTTACGTTATCGCGGTTGATTCCAGGTTGCCAGGGCAGACCCGGGGCACCCTGCTGCTGCACACGGTTCAGCGGGCTGTTCTCAAAAACAGTAACTGCATAGGGACTCGCGGTCTTTGTCACAGCAGCATCCCAGGTATTGGATGTGGCATAATACGCTTGCTGGTCTGTTTTGGCCGTGGGCTTGAAGCTGCCGTCTCCTGATACATTCTTCACGTGGGGAAGATATTTGACGCTCTCCCTTCCAAATCCATCATACTCGATATGCTGTACAATGTCTTTATAGGTTGGACTGGCCATTAGCTGGACACTCTGGCTCGGCCTGCCGAGTCCGTCAAAGTACTGGATGCTCTGATTCTCATCACCGATCGTCCGTTGGGCATTCAGGGTAGATAGTGTTACGCCGGGACTGCGGAAAGTTTTGGTCAATATATAATTTTGACCTGCTGTCGGAGTGCTCACAATATTCTGAAACCCTGCGATGCTGATCGTAATGGTCTTCCCTGCCGCCGGGGCAGGGATATAAAAGCCATTCTGGAGTGTGATGCTCTTGAGGGCCTGAATATTCGTCTGGTTGCTATAGGAACTCAGGGTAAGGTTGTCCACGAGCGTCTGCCCTTGTAGCGCCCCTGCTCCGAGTAATGATAGTAGTATTAAAAAGTTATTTTTCATGATTGGATAGGCTTAATTGGAACGATAATGGTAATCAAAGGATCTGTTTACATTGTTGAGGTGGTCCAGGATCGCTTGCAGACGCTGCATGCCGTCGTATTTATAATACTCGGTAATCCCACGGGCATCCGTCTTACTCGTCATGCCAACCAGTGGCTTATAGGTATAAGTCGTCACCATCGCCTTAGCTAATCTTGAATCATTACGGAGCTTATCCGATGCATTCTTGATCAGGGTCTCCATACTGGCCTCGGTCTGACTGCTGTTCAGGTTATCGATCGCTGCTTGAGTGAGTACAAGTGCAACTTCTGCGTAAGTTGCATTCCTGATTTCGGCAATTGGGTATTGACCATTGTAGCCCCATAGATACACCGTTCTTAAATTATCATTTTCCAAGAGCTCACGTAGATTATTAAAAGAATCATAGCTCAAACACTCAATTTTCTTTTCGTAACGATCGTCTGGTTGAAAAGCTGTCACTGTACCATCAGGAGGCACAACTCCTTTCAAACGATTGCTAAACTTATAATCACTGGTATTGATAGCCGGATTCAATCCTGCTAGGCTACTGACCGCACTTAATCTGCAAAAATTATCATAAGTAGAGTATTTTCCTTCTACAATTTGTTTAACTGCTCCATTCTCAACAGTTGAAACAACTTCAATTGGATTCTCAATCAAATTTTTTTCTACGAGTTTTGAAAGAAAATTATTGTTTGGAAGATAATTATAGGGGTATATGAAATATTCTTTTTTGATTTTATCATTGCTCTGATACGAGGTTTTAGCAATCGTACTAGCATACTCCGTATCGTAAGTATATTCCGTGGTATTGTTACTCATAACATTGGTTCCCGATGCGTCATAGTCAATTGACTGCTCCTTCAACAGTTTATAGGTTGGGAAATATTGATTAAAACTAGTCGAACCAAACAGATCAGAATCATAAGAAATTCTCGCGAACGCACATGTTGGATTAGTATAAATCTTTGTTCTATAAAACTTTATCACTGGAATTTTGTTGCTTCGAATATCGTATTCCCTTAGAATTTGCCTTTGCTTAATAAATTCACTTTTTTCTTTTTCCCATCTATAATAGGTTTCAGATGGAGAACTTCCTATAAAAGAAATATTATTAATAAATTCTTTTTCATATGGTGCATTTGGGAAATGATACTGAAAAGGGTTGCTTAAGTTAGCATTTCTTGAATAACCTACTTTCCCCTGAGGTTCTCCATTCGCATTGTATTGAATTTTTTCAACATATTGATAATAGAGATTCTTTCCCGTAATATCGGGACCAAGGATATTAGGTCTCCCAGTATAAATGAGATAATTACGTTCATAAAAGCATTGACATTCCAATAAATCGGAACACTTGTAATCAATCATATATTTCTGAAAATAATGGTTATCTTCAGTTTCGGGAAGTTCCCGCAACACTTTACCTTCCCCGTATGCAAACTCATCTCGATTAATCAGTTGTCCATTATGATCGTAATTTTTAATATTTTGTATCCTTAAACCATCTGAAAGAATTTTTTTCTGAATCGGTGAATAATAGTTTCCAAGCACAGTAGCGGTAGCATAAGATGCTGGAACAGCAACCTCATCTATCACAGTAGTTATCAACCTGTATCTTGTCCCCTTCTTTAAATTATATAGCTGGATATTATAGGACTCCGCATTCAAATAACTGCCAACTCTATTTTGTATCGCCTCAGTGGTGTTGGTCGTTAGATTAATTAGCTTAACCTCCTGCATATCAGCGGGAGAATAATATGGGCTTGGAGGTTTTAAAGGCGAGAAATAAATATTCAAATAACCTGTACCTGGAAGTACATCATTACTCACCGTAAAATCTATGGTATCCCGAGCAGGAATTTTCTTTCCCTTTCCATAAACTTGTGAATTAGCAAATGTTGCATTTACTAACTCGCTGCTAATGCCCAAATAAAAATTTGGCTCATACGTAAACTGCGTTTTTCCTCTACTTGGGTAGACAATCTCCTTTAGTATACCCGCTTGTATTAGATCGGGGTTAACACTTCGATCTGAATTGCCGACAAAATCGTTTGTATTGACATCTGGCAAATAGATTGGTTTCACCTTGGGCAAATAATCAGTTACACGCCCATTATAAAACCCCCAATAATCCTGTTGGGTGGAATTGGTTGGTGGCAACGCTACGGATAAATCGTAATTAAAGTTATAATTCTGCTCACCCGTCAAACCAATTGCCAAGCTATTAAGCTTTAACCTATAGTCATATTGAAGTTTAGCGTTAATCGCTGTAAAATAATCATAAGAAAATATGACTTTATTAATAATCTGTTGATTATCATAAACATCAATGCCATTGAGTTGATGACCCGGAAAGTCATATCTTGCAACGTTATAATTGAATACAACTTTACCGGAAGCTGTCGTAATCTGTTTAATTCGAGGCTCCACATTGGCATAATAAGATATCGTTTCGTCTGTAACAGTTCTTGGTAATTGCGCGTCCCTACCGTCAATGCTATATAGATATTTCCGTTGATAAGATTTCTGAATTAACCATTCAGGCTGTACGGACGTTCCTGAAGGCAGGGTTGCTGCCGCACTGGTCATTTCATATTGATATGCTATCACTTCCCCTTTTATACTTTCAATTTTGGACAGAAACCAAGTTTGAATATAATTTCTCAAAACAGCGGGAATCATGATATTTACATCGTCAAAAAACATCTGCCGTTGTTCAAAAAAATAGCGGTTACCATTTGTCAGTGTGAGCACAAAAGAACTTGAACTATAAGCGGATTTATTAATCCATTCGATCTTAATCCCCGGGTCAAAATCATTTATAAATTTCTTACGGCTCTGGTCATAAATAAATTTTCCGCCTTGTCCAGTTGGCAATCTAAAATTAAAAATATCGGGTTCACCGTCATTAATCAAGTCCGCATATTTATATTTTTGCTCATTTGTATTGTAAGAATATTTTTCCTCATAGCTTTTATCTAGATCAATGTAGCCCGAAGTTGCATATTCGTCAGGTAACCCCTTCACAGTCCGACTTATCATTCCACCGTAATTGAGCGACCAGCCGAGGCCGACCGAAGAAGCTGTCTGTGCGACTTTAATTCCGGAAGCATTGTAATCGATATCCATTCCGTAGGAAAGCGATCCTGCCTGAAGAGTAAATAAGGGTACCTTTATATCTGGAGTTCCTGTATTGACATTAGCATTATACTCACCGTAGCGCATAAAAGCGGCCACATTGGGTGTAGCGATTTGAGGTTTTACTTTATATGGATCAGTTTGTGCCCGCATGGATAAACTCACCAGCTGAGTAAGCAGCATAAAAAAAGCACATCTGTAAAAAAAAGTCATATGCATATATAATTCTGATTGTAATAAATGAGTTGGTTTATAGTTAGTAATCTCTTAAAAGAACTTTTAAAGATTTAATTTCGCCGTCTTGCTTGACAATTTGTTGCGATTGTTTTTTCATTTCATTATTCATCTGAATAAGCTGTAAAGTCATTTCCTCCACCTTTTTAAGCAATAGTAAATTCATCTCAGCCAAATCGAGCCCGTCAGCCTGGATCTGTTTGGCCGAGGGCACCTCTGGCAAATGCTTATTTGCTTTAACCCTGTTCCAGCCTTCACTATTTTCTATTATCGAAGTACCTATGCCTGCGTCACTTAACGTATTCAGCGTACCGTTATTGGCAACCCAAAATGAGTTTCCTATTTTAACACCGTTCGTAAAATCACCTTCATAATTGATCGTGAACACATTACTCATATCATGCACAAATGCCCTCCCCCCTGATCCGCGGGGTGGATAGGAAAAGATAACATCTGCAGCACCGTTATAACGGAATTCATATGCCTGTCCATAGGCAGAAACTGCCATACACGTGGCAGCCAATAAGGTTAATACTCTCTTCATATGTTGGCATTTATATAGCTAATTTTCTTTATTCCACTGATAGCTACCATTAAAAGATTTAAGAAAATACAAACCTTAATTACCTAAAAATCCTAAAGAATTAATCGGCTTCAACAGGCTGAATTGAAATTATTTAGATTTAAAACGTTAAACACGTACATATCTAACATTATCAAAAAAAGATAATATCACAAGTTAATAGTTAAGATAACGTCCGATTAAAATATTTCCCACAGCATTTTAAACGAATGGCCGAAATTACATATTTCCCAACAAACAATCCTTAAGAATTAAAAAGTTTTTATTAAAAAACCACAAAGAAATTATAAAAGAAATTAAAGGCACTTAAATTGAAAATTCAAAAAATATTATTAAAATACACAATACCGTATAACAAAGCGGATTAAACAAAAAAGTTCTTCCTAAGATAATTACAACCAAACAAAAACAATAGAGAGAAAAACAATTATATAGCTTTGTAAAAATTAAAAATTTACGAAAAGTATTAACATCTCAACGCTATTATCGGCACTATTTATCCGAACCTTCACAACTCCGTTTTGGGAAGACGATTTATTGTCAATAGACGATGCGCTATTATTGGTGGGCATAGAAAGTATACAGGACGATTGGATCGTACTGGTAAAGCAGAAAAGGGGAAAAATAAAAAAGCCTCCCTTGTTAACGTTTAAGGGAGGCGATGGAATTGTTATTCGGAAGCATTAATATTTAAATCCATGCCTTAAATTACATTCCGAAAAATTAAAGCTATTCATGAATATTTTTGCATTTTATAAATTTCGTTCAATTCTGTATTCAACTGTTTAGGTTTTATTCTGATAATTTAGATATCGGAATCCTCTATTTCCAAGATACCATTCTGTTGCATACGGAGAACCTTAAACTTCACTATACTACTGCTCTTATTGATAAAATCTTCCACCGCTACAGCAAGGGACTGCGCAAGGGATTTTTTGTAGTTGTCATCTCTCAAACGCTTTGCATCATTTGTTTCTGTAATAAAGCTTATCTCAGCCAAAGCACAAGCTGTTATAGGTGAATGATAACTTGGATTTAACACTCCTAATTTCATTTCTTTAACACCTCTGTTTTTATATCCTGTAGCCTGTATAAGCCTTTGCTGTATAGAAGAAGCTAGCAATATTGAATCACTACTAGCTTTGGGATATACAAATGTTTCGGTGCCTTGTGTTATGATATCGTTCCATCCATTGAAATGAAGAGACAGGAAAACATGAGCCTTCTTGTCACGCGCTAAATTTGCTCTATCTTCAAGAGATAGATTACGATCTGTATCTCTGGTAAGATAAACCTCGTGAGATTTAAATAGCAATTCTGCTTTAAGAAGAAGGCCAATCTCAAGAGTCAAGTTTTTTTCAAGATCTCCAAGCGCGGAAACGGCATGATTACCATCAGAGCCGCCAACATTTCCGACACCACCATGCCCCGGATCTATTACAATAATTCCTTTTTTCATAATATAAGTTTGCTTAAAATTAGTCATTTACTTTAAATTGGTAAATAAAAAATAAAGAAGGAATAGCAAGTTCTTTCTGTAACAACAAGCTTTTATAATTTCATTTTTATTCGACTGTAAGTACTCCCATTTTTCCTATAGCTGGAATTGGGCTTTTCAGCTCGCGACTTATGTATTGGAAGTGTTAGGGCTTAATATATTTCGCATCAAATGTAAACGATGAAATCAGTTGCTACAAAATAGTGCAGCAATTTAAGTCGGTGTACTCACATATTCCTACCCTATTAATTAACATGACTAACCTGTGAATAAATTCAGCTATGAAAGGAACATCTGTTTTCGAAAGGAAATCGGTGCTCAACTTATTTGTCCATAATAAGCAAAAATCAAGAGAATTCCCTACAAAGTATAAATTTTACTATTTCTAGATATTTATTCGTTGACTTGTATTTTTTTATTATATTTACTTTAATGGATTCGAAGTGTAGGACATAGACGAATTCCACAAATAGCCATAAATGCCGTATTATATATTGATCAATACATGATGTAATTGATTATCAATCCATCGAGTTTATTTATACCAATAAAGTTGTTGACTTAATTATTAAACTTATATTATCATGGGTATTAAATTCATCATCGAAAAAAAGCAAAACCAAAATGCTTACGGGACAATTACATGGTCTGAAAAAAAACTGAAATCAGGAGCGGTTTCTGGACCTTATGGAAAAGGTGAATTACCTTTGGGACTCTATCATGCTGTCGGTGGGAAATTAGTGAAGTCTCCCAAAGAAGGCTTTTGTGACTCCTTAAAAAACTGCTGGTTTCAACTTATAGAACCTCAATTTTCCACTGATAGAACGGGCTTGGGGATTCATCCGGACGGAAATGTATCCGGGACCCAGGGCTGCATAGGATTGTTAGACTCCGATACCAGTGCATGGTACGCCGCATTCAAATCAATTCCTGCTGGCACTATCGTTATGGTCGAAGTACTTTGATTTACAATTTTCACAGATGGGAAGAGCATAAAAAATACCAAACTTTATGCCCTTCCCCTAAATGCTCTCGCCAATTAATTTGTATTAAGCGATAGATTACAAGCCAATCAACATATTATTTAGCCTATTTATTGCCAATCCATAATTGAAAGTTCAGATTTATGAAAACATTGCTTATAAGTGGGGTTTTCGTGAAAGCAAAACCAGAATAATAAAGTCGAATTACATTCTCTCAAGAAATTAGAAAACAATTTCGTCGCGAGAGTTACCTAAGAGCTTTTTTTTATAATACCAAATTATAAACCTGTACTATGAATACTTCCATCATTGATAATTTGGGTTTAAAGCCCATATTCACGTTCAAGTTGAATTCCTTAGAACATTATTTTGGCATTTTTGTAGGCCGAAAAGAAAATTACAATACTTTCCCGACGGGCTTAGATTGGGTAGCTGCCGAACCTTTTCCTTTGGACAAATTATCTGCGACATCTGTTTGGTTAATTCCACTTCTCAAGTTAGATGACGGAACGTATGCAACAACATATAACAGTAGTCCTTCATTTACAGATAGACTGTCCAATAGTAAAATTGACTTTTGCCATCTTTTCATTGCTGAACAGCCCAAGAACGTTACTAAATGGAGCCAGTACACAAAATTGGAATCGGTAAAAAATGCTTTTGAATTAAAATTTGAAGCGAAAGAGTTTTCTATTTCACAAAAATCTATCCCTTTTACTATCATTGAAAAAGAGAATACTGAAAATAAAATCAATGGATATTTTTTTGGTACGGATACGATTGAATCGGTAGATACATTGTTGAAATTCGATGGAATTGAATGTGATATCGTCAATGAAATTGGTAAAAAAAGTAATTTTCATATATGGTGTGGACTAAGAAAGTCTGAAAAAGTATTGCTTTCTATTAATAACTCCGGTAACAAGGATAACAACATCGGAACCGATTGCCCTTTTGTCTGGTGTCAAACAGGGCTAAAAGATGACACTATTTTTCCGAGTAATGACACAGATTCTTTTACGATAACAACAAAGAAATTATGTCTAGACAATAATGGTATAAAGGATTATATGTCTGAAAGCTTTTCGTACATAGATATCCACAACAAAATACAATACAACAAACTCTATTCTTGGTTCATCAAAGAAGGTGGCAACAATGGAACAGGAAGAAAAATTTATCCTTTTTTTAAATATGTAAAAGACAATCAAATTGACACTAAAGGAACACTTAATGAATTTATACTTTATGGTTTAAAAACAGAGATTCCTCTTCAATATTATAATCTTATATACTGTTTTCAGGTCAATAGATTTGAAAAAAATCAGAGCAGAAAATCTATCCTCTCCTGGGTTGTAGGTGGACTCAACATTGATTCTGTCAATAAATTTATTAAAGAATTTGCAATTGCCCGGCAAAAGATTGATAGAGCAAGCCCTCAAAGTTTAAGCATTCAATTCGACACAAAAAAATTAAAGTTTAACGGAAGCCAGCAAATGATAACCGAACATACGATTGTCAATAATAGGATTTCATTTGTCGGTAGCGCAATATTTCTTAAACCACCGAAAACGGTAAAAAAAATAGAAAAGCTTGTTGTGAAATCTACTGATACTTACAGCATCAATTTAACTAATATTAGAAAACAAGATTTTGACAGATTGGAACGCAATGTCCCTGAAATAACAATTGACAACTTAGAATATAAAACAGATGATATAGGAAGAACGACTGATAGCGGAACTTTTTTTGGTTTCAAAATTTTGACAAAAAAAGACTTACTATCCAATATTAAGGGAACTTTAGATGATGGTACATTTGCTTTTGATCTGGAAGAAACTGGAGAAATTGAAGCCAATATTTACCTTTCATTTCAACTTCAAAAAGCCCAAAAGCCGATGTATATTTGGGAATATTATTATAATCTGGAAAAAGACAAAAAAGATACCATTGTCCCCTGCTATGCAATTGAAGATTTCAGAATTCCTATTAAATCAATAACCCCATTATCTACCGACCTCTCTTATCAGGATGGAACCATCGCAGACAATGACAATATTTCTTTATCAAGTACAGGTACGCTCCGTCCGGAGCAACCGCTCATTATCCCTTTATCGAAAGAAGATGAACAAAAATATTCGCTTTCTTTCAGTGAAAATATAAACGTCGGACAAGATTTCTTTTTCGCTGCGGAATTATTGCTACGGGATCCAAAACAGAAAGATAAGAAAAATGAAATAAGTGTAGTTGTAATAGGCAACGAACCTCAGACCGCTGTGAGAGTTCAAACCCCATTTGGAACAAGCTCAAATGATGACAGTAATAAATGGATTGTTGCTCGAAAGAATAGTCTATCGGCAGATAGTAATGTTTGGGAGATTTTAAACGAGAATGATAAAGGTATAAGAATTACCTTTCCGCCCCAGGTAATGGGTGAAGCCTTTCGAAAAACAGAAGGCGAACATCCATTGCCCGGCGAACCAACAGATAATGGACTAGTCCCTTTTAAATTTGGTCCCCCCGCAACCATTGAAATTTTGAACGAACAGCTGAATCGACAAATGGTCGCAGCTCCTTGGAATCTCCGCTCTTTATTTGGTACATATGGAGACTCCAATCCGGGACTACGCTTATTGAAAGCACAGTTTGAACTGCTCTATGGTATGAGTGCAAATTTCGAGAATAAAGATGCATTTATAGCAGAAATGGACAACAAGCTGGGGCAAATGGTAAAAGCACCAAGGGGACGGATCCTATGGGAACATAGTACAGATCAGAGTGAGGCCTTCAAGCAAGCCTATGATCATTTTTTTCAAATTCTTAAGTTGTATATTTCCCGGCTCGCCATTTATGAAGTATCTGCCACCGCTAACAAGTTCCAACCATCAAAATTTGATACAGGCATAAATTATTTCTTCAGAATTGGGGAAAATAAAATTGAAACTGATAAAATCACCTCCGGCAGCGGGGCAAAACTATTTTTCCCTTTTAACGATACTCCATCCTATTTACAAAAGATAAGGGACAAATACCATCAAAATGATGCGGTCGATGGGAATGGACAGAAGGCGGTTGGTCTGGCTGGAGGTTTTCACTGGGGTTTTGAATCTAAAGCCATTTATTATGAACTAATGACCCAGGGCCTGCTCAAAGGGTCCTCATCTGGCGAAATCGAAAATCTTGCCTTATCTTCATTGGGAGGATATGGAAAGCAAGTAGCACGTTTTGCTAATGACAAGACTATAATCAAATCTACAACTACCATGGGCAGAACCCATTTTTATGCTGTGGAACGCATGGGTAGAATTGGAGTATTATGGAATAAAGCCAAACATGTAATCGAATATGAAAGAACAGTAGTCCCATCTAAACAATTTAAAGGAACGCAAAATGAAGGGCGGGTAATTGTCAGGAAAGTAAGAGAGTTTATAGAAATACTAGAACCCGAAAGAAAATACCCGGAGTTTGGCGCTGAGCAATTTTCTTCTGGATGTGTGAAAGGAACTTCTTTCAAATCAATTAAAATACCTGTCAATTCCACTTGGGGTCGAGACCTCATAGCTACAAAAAATAAGGATGAAGAGCCTTATGGATGGGAGGTCCCACTTTGGAATAAAAATGCCGATTTTTCAGTTTATCCCTTTCCGCAAATAATGCTGAATTTGATGGCAACTAAAGATTCTGGCTTGTCAAAGGTTTTATGCAATATTGTAAATCCAGAAAATATTTACTTTTATACCGATGTAAGAGACCGGGTGGCAGGAAATGAAATAACTGCAGAAACGAATGACTGGCCGAGTGTAGCGGAAGTCGATTATACCATTCAGCCCTTTCAGAACATATATCTTGGAGCTCCCCCCTGTTTAGAGTATAATGATCCTCAATTGGTAAATACCCCACTACCCTCACCAATTGAAGTATTGCCTGGATTCGAAAGGTTTACATTTAAAGTACTGCCTTCCGATATTCCAATATCTGCTAACGGAGCTTACAATGACAATTCAACAATCTCGGCTAAGCTACGTACTGTAACACTGCAAAGAAAGCCTATACAATGGAGTGATCAGGATATATATAACCATATTTGTGAAAAGGAAAAAAATTTTACTAAAGCAGGTAACAAAATTTTGGTAGACAATCTTAATGGATATAGCGGACTACTAAAAACTGTTCAACAGGTCAATAATGAAGAAGCCATAGATAGATGTAAGGTAGTTTTAGAACGTAAAGAAGTTTTCAGAAAAAACATTCAGGATCATCTAGGGTCATTCTTCAGAAAAATTGATTCCGAACAAAGTGACTCCGAAACAATTGTAGATAGAATTATTACGCAAGCTAAAGCCGAACCACTCCTAAATTATCTAAAAAAATCTAGCACAACAAACGGAAAGGCGTACAATGAATTTTATAATGGTGGTCCAAAAGAAGTTGGAGTAATAGCAATATGGGAGCTTCCGACTTTAGTCCTTTGGAATCAATTGGTGGCGATGTTAGAAGCTGCGATTGGTACTGTTGATAAGCACTATAAAATCACTTTTGACCTCTTAAAAAGTGATCTATTTGAAATGTTGGACAACGTAGATATAGCCAACGCGCAAAATGTTATCATTGATGAAATCAATAGTTTTAAAGATAGAATAGATTCGGCGAAAAATTTCGTTGAACTACATTTAGGTTTTTTGGATCAGTTTTTTGATGACGAGATAAAGCGATTTGAAAGCTACATTGGCAATTTCAACAGCCAACTTGACACTATTCAACTGACTATAGAACAATCCCTAACCGACATTGAAAATAAAATACAGAGCCTTGCAGATACTTTAAGTAGTAAAAACGTGAAAGCTGAAATTACAAAATTATCTAATGAAAAGATAACTGAAATTGGAATTACAGTAGTCGCACAAATTGAATCGTTGAATATCCATAAAAAAGTTAAGGAAACTACCACAAAGGAATTAGGTGGTTATATTGTGAAAATAAAGGAAACGGTAAACAACAAAGTAAATGAACTCCCAGATAGCCTGGATCCTGAGGAAATAAAAATAGAAGTAATTAGCTCCGTTAATTCCGTCAAAGGAGGCATTTCTACGCAATTCGAACAAATTAAAAAGATAGTAATAGTTTTACAAAAAGAATTAGCATGTGTTAACAAGAAAATAACATCATTAAAGATCAAAGTCGATAGTCTCTTTGATAACATTAGAAATAAAATTAATGACGGTATAAAACCACTTGCAGACGAAGTTATAAAGCTTTACAACACCTTACAAAATACAAAGATTTCGATAAGGGAAGCTTTCGAAACAATGTTTTACAATAAAAGAACGGAATTTATTCGTGATTTATCGAAGGATATCCTCGATCTATTAATTGAGAATTTTCAAGTCGGAAATGAAATTCCCGCCCCTATTGCTAACATATTCAACCAGATTGACAACTGGATGAAAGATCTAATTACAGATTTAAACACACTACTTTATAAAATAAAAAATGAGGGCGGAAATATAGACGCGGCGATAAAAAAATATTTTGATCCAGCACTAAATTTATATACGGACTATAAGGAAGCTATAGCGGCTATTGAAAGCGGCAATAAAGAGGCTATCATAAAACAGGCAAATAAATTGTCCCAAACCATCAATCAGGATTTTGGTGATGCTGTAGGGAAAGTAACTACAGGTTTTTATAAGGCTGAAAAATTCAGTAAAAACCTGAGAGGTCTTGATCGTGAATTTCAAAATACGCTATTCAACTATCGTTCAGTCGTAGAAGACATTAAAGCCGTAGATCTAGGGATCAATCGCCAGACGGTGGAACTGATCTATAACTTTAAGGAAATATCTGCTCCTAAAGTGCTGATAACCCCGATCATGGGAAAATTGGAAAAACTGAACGATAGTCTGAGTGCAGTGGGCATTACTATACCATATGGAGCAATAGATGAGAAATTCATTGCCCCTATGCGACAATGGGGTGCAAACTTCATAAACTCCTATTCTGACAAATTTCCAATGTCCAATTTACTCAAGGATATCGGCGGATTCAAATTTGACAACTTACTACCATTTCTAAAGGGTGACGACCGCTTTTATAAAGCGGTGAAAGTAGAAAGTAAGGTCGATGAAAAAGCGATGAAAGCTTGGGTAAAAGCAGATTTGGATTACACTTTTACAGATGACAATACTTTAATGAGTATTGGTCCATTAAAAGTTCGTATGCTGCGTAATGCTCGAATCGTTGCACATGCTTATGAAGCCTATGACATCGACCAACAACGAACTAGTGAAAGTTATGGAGCAATGAAATCTACATTTGAAATTTCACTCTCAGGTACTCCACTGATGCTATTTAAGGAAACAACAGTAAGTTTCAAAAATGGAAAATATGATTTTGACCTCGATCCAAGTCGAATGGAAATGCCTGGATTGCTGAAGCTTCTTACCGATGCCTCTAAAAATATTCCTGCTTCCGATCCCGCCTCGTCGAAGGAGGGCGATTCCCCTTTCAAGATGAAAATTCTGAAGTTTACTGTCCCCAACACTAAATTGGAAATGCCTATCGGTGTGCAGGCGAATCTTGATATCCCCCCCCTTTCAGTAGGAGGCGGAACAACAGCTATTTCCAATCTTTCCTTTGGAGGTCATTTTTTATTAAAGGCAATTGACGATAGTGATCCCGGTAAGCCAAAACTCGATTTCAACATAGGTTTAGGTTTTTACCTTGGGAAGAGGGACCTTCCATTCAATTTTACCGCGTTTATTTTGGGTGGTGGAGGCTATATCGATTGTAGTTTTAAATACCAGCCATCGGTCAGCAAAAAACCAATGGTCAATTTCGTAATGAGTGTTCATGGCAGTGCCGGTTTAACTATTAGCGCAGGTTGGATTACGGGTAGCATAATGGTGCTTGCCGGCATTGAGGTTGAATATTCATCTTCAATAGGAAATACCAGGATAGAGATTTTTGTTGCCATAATCGGAGTCGTGGATATTCTCGGTCTGATTTCCGTTTATTTAAGTCTACGTCTTGCAATTAACTATCAAAGCAATGGCAACGGAACCGTACTCTATGGAGTGGGAAACGTGCGTGTGAAAATCAGAATTTGTCGATTTGTAACCATATCCGTTAATAAGAACTATACGATGGTACTAAAAGGCGAATCCAAAAATGTAAAAAATGAAAATTCAGAAAATATTGCGGCATCCTTAAACTAAAATAACATGAGCATTACTCTTCAACTGGCATATGATTCTTCTTTTATTGACCTAGTCAAACAGGAAGATCCGGACGGACAACTAAACTTCGATCTTAAGTTTTCGCTATTGTGCAATGGTAACTCCTACAGCAAAGATTCAATCATTGATGATGATAATATGGTTTCGCTGCGCGAGCAATTGCTTCCCTGGAATTGGTCTGAACAACCTTCATGTATTAGAATATGGAAGATTATAAATGGCACAGTCGACCCAGCATATATCGATTTTGAAATTGACCGAAACTCAATTTATGTTGGAAACGATAAGGATTTAATAAAAAGGTATTTCGAACACAGTATCGATTTTCAACTAAAAAAGATAGAAGATTTTCGTATTTCAATAAACGATCAAAATGCAAAGGTAATCGACATAAAAGAAGACTATTCAAGTGATAATGAAATAATTGAAGGAAAATCAATCCCTATTACAGCTCAGATGGCCCAGAAATTGCCACCCTTCAATGAAAGCTTGGGATGGTTGATCTTAATCAATGAGAAAATAGACAGCAAAAAGCAGGAAAAACTAGATTTTTTCACTGTTGATAGTCCTGAAGAGATAGAATTTGTCTGCTTGCCCATATCTAATGAGGCTACTTCAATTTGGTATCCCAAAAAAAATAAAGAGAATTATTTTATACCTGGGGAAAAAAATTATGTTATTGAGTATGACAAAAAAAGGCAACTAAGAGATGGTATAGAAATAGTATGCAAAGCTTATACTAAGGCTACCCCATATCCACTAGAAGACTATTCGGATAAAGACGGCATTGTTAACATCCGAACAGAAGGAAAATTTGAAGGTAAGGTAAAAATCAATGTAGAGCAAGACAATAATTGGAAAGTAAATTTTACAAAGGTTTTAGCCAATTTGCTTGACATCCGCGATTTTTTATTCGATAAAACATTAATCCATATAATTGAAAACAATGAACCGCTGTATAATGATTACATCAAAAATATTGATATCGCTAATCGTTATATTCTTTCGCCCTTGAGATATCTAACCTATTATTTGGATGCAATAAAACAAATCTATCTAGAAGGACAGGTCATCCAATCTAACTCAAATACGATACAAAATGATTTCGGCAAGCTTAAAACAGAGGTAGATGAGATGTTTGTTAATTTTCAGAGAAATATTGATTATCTCTCTAATTTAAACGACGAAAAAGAAACATTTCTGTACAACATCTTGGCACAGATCCCATTTGTCGATGATTATACAAGGGAGTTATCCAAAAATACTTTGTTCGAAGACGCCCACCGATTATATTCCAAATTATCTGATAGAACTGTTCAACATCATCTAATCTCGATTCTGTTTCAATTTAGCGAAAACCATTTAAAGCGATTTAGTTCGCCGAACGAGAATAGAAGTTATTTTATACAATTTACTGAAAATGAAATAAGCCTTATTGAACAAGATAACGATACGGTTGAACAGCTCGAAAAGCATGAACAACTGAATTTTCATACCCTCGATATGTATGACGAGTTTAATACGTTTTTGATTCTGAATAGTACCTGCAATGGAGAACCTTTACTCAATTACCTTTTAAAAGATGTGAAGGAATATTCTTCACAAAGTATTAATAAGAAAGTTCCACAATTAATTAATGCTATCTATTGCGATGAGGCGGTCATCATTACTCTTCCTGG
Source organism: Sphingobacterium multivorum (assembly GCF_039511225.1). Taxonomy (NCBI): domain Bacteria; kingdom Pseudomonadati; phylum Bacteroidota; class Sphingobacteriia; order Sphingobacteriales; family Sphingobacteriaceae; genus Sphingobacterium; species Sphingobacterium multivorum. The sequence goes on along the minus strand of NZ_CP154261.1, from coordinate 2,530,851 downwards.
AATCAAACCTAAAGATTTCACGATCAAATTTAACAGCTTCGACGATAAGCTTGTCCCTTTTCTAATTGAAGAAATTGATTCGTTGAGCAAGATCCCTTCCCAACCATCAAAGGAACAGCTCCCAATCCGCATTCAAATCGGAAACCCAAGTCATATCTCTACAAAAGCCACTAATATCCCTGATGACCTCGCCGATGAATTAAGTGGCTATATATTACTCAGTACACGTAGCAATAGCATCAACGTTGATGATAACTATGGGACGTGGAAATACCACAACTGGGCACAAGCTAAACTAAGTACAGAAGCCAAAGTACTTACAACATCTTTTTTAATTCCCAGCAATCTGCCAGAACAAAATGAGGTAAAACAAATTTTCCTAGAAATTAGTAATGATAGCGCATCTTTGGTTGCGAATTTAGAGGGAATATACAACGATATTTCCGCCGAAGGAGGAGAAATTTATAAAAGTCCGCAAATTGATTATCTTTTGCCGGCAAAGGATCCTGATCCTAAAAAAAGTGATACCACGCAATTCAATCCTTATGCATTACGCTACGGCTATTTTTATCGTTTTTCTGCATTTGCGATTTTAAATAGCGGTATCTTACCAGCGTGTTTAAGGCAAAACGAGATTTTGAATAAGCATAAAGATGAGATTGAATTTGAAGAAATACCTTCCGAAAAAATTCAATCATTTCATTATTTACGCACCAAAGCAATTGGGCCTCCAAATATTATATTAAATGATCCAAGTAGTACGAATACAATGTTCCCTAGCAGTTATCCTAAGGATCTTAACCCATTATACAATGAATTGTTTCAAACTAATATTGAGATAGACGATCCTCATAAAGAGGAAAATAATCGAAAAAATCCCATCATTATGGGAGAGAACTTTAATGAAGAGTTTGTCATAAAAATTAGAAAACCGCTGACCGATTTTTGGGATTGGTATTCATTTAAACCGATTGAGTATTCTCCCGAAAAAAACAGTCAAAATAAATATAGAATAGTCAGAGAATTAGAAAATAAAGTTGACAAAATCATTGAATATATAGATCCAAGTGTTTTAGACACCGTTCATATGGAGATCGAAGTGATCAATGATTTAGACCCGACTATCCCTTTAGAACTGTCACCCAAAAATATATTATACAAGGAAAACGAAATTGAACTTACCTTTAAATGGGGGAGCAAGATAGCCATTGATCCGATCAATAAAAAAGTGACACTTGCACAAGGTAAAATTTATAAAATTTCATTTTTTAATCTGATTGATGCCAAATATTTTGAAAGTGACAAAAATGGTCCCATCGGAAACTGTCAATTTAATTTAAATAGAAATTTTATACCTGATAAAGAATTACAGGAATCTGCTGGATTAATTAAGATAAAAAATGCTGAAAAAGAAATTGAATGTTATAAGGTTTCCAGAGACTATATAATCTTAGAAAGTGCTTATTGTAGCAAAAAACAAGATGACGAAGTTCAGGAACAGCTAAATCAAGAGAAAAAAAATCGACGACTATGGGAAAATATTAGAATTGATGAACAGGGAAATCATACGCAAGAAATTCTAAAAACGCCTTCTGTAAAAGTACTTCTCAATAACAGGGATTACAGCTGTTTTAGCAAGATCGAGGTACGTCATCAAAAATTAGACTGGCAGGGTAGGCAATCAAATATAGAACTTACTAATTTAGGTAGCAATGGTAATATAAATCCAATTGAAAATGCAGGTCTTTATTCTGCTACCGCCGCAATGAAACTAGACGCTTGGTGGAACTCTGAAAGGCCACATAATAGCGCTATGATTTCATACTCAAAATTATTAGCGTCAAAAGAGAACAAAGATAATATCATCCACGAATATAAGAATGTCATTGATAACCATGCAATGTTACTCAAGTATTCACTTACGCTATACAATCGCTACGAAACATTGGGCAAACCATACGATAACGATATAATTAGCAGTCAGATTAATATCGAAACCTTCGAAAAGAAAAGATATTACCCTTGGAAATTTTACCTCAAAAAGTCAAAACGAACAGAACAGCTCCCGGCGCCTTCTGTACGATTCTATATTCCTCTTACTGGCTCTATTAAAGAAACAGGCGAAATTGTCGATCTCAACATCGCGGATGTGATGCTCGTTTTAGATGATGTTTGGTACAAGGAAGCCGGGTTGGCTCAAAAGTTTAGTCTTGGAATTGTACAAACAAAAGATCCGAATGCCGAAAATATTTATCCCGAAGCAGGATATGACCCGACTCTTTCCCTTGAAAAGACTATTGCTGTGGATACAACAGAAGAAAACAATATCGATTATTTAATTCTAGAAGATGAATTTATTACAGGTCCCTTAGGTTTCACTTTTGACTTTGTAGCAACAAATCCAAAAGTCAATTCAACTTCTTTCGTGATTTCCGGGAATGGCTTAGCTTCGCATATTGGAAATAGTTATAATATTAAAGACCCTTTCTATCCCTTATTTAAGCTTGCTGTACGCAGCGAAATACATTCTAAACTCCATGAAATAGCTCCACCTAGTAGTGAAGAAAATAAAGAGCGGACAATTTCCAGCAAATGGAGCAGCGCACAATGGGTACAATTTTTAAAAGCTGTCGACTCTTTTGTACCGAGCGACTGGAGAAATGATGTGCAAAAGGACGGTTTCGTAAAAATAATTAGTGGGGATATCAGAAAAAAACTCAACTTATCTGTTTTAAGCATATTTGGAAGCGTATTTAATGATAATCATAACTGGTACCTTATATTATCCAATATAGAAAGTAACATTGGTGGACTCCCAATTGAGCGATATTATAATACTTACCTGATAGATGATAGTACAAATGAAAAAGAGCTTCCATCGGTGCACAACCAAAATAGGCTAACTGATTTTAAAGAAGGGTATGCGAGAATAATGGTTGTTAGGAAATCAGTAGAACACTGCAATGACCCCGAAAAAAATATATGGGAAGAGCTATTTGGAAAACAAACTTCTTTACAGGAAGAAATAAAATATTTTGTCCAAAATGACAATACACTCGCTAAACCTATTATTACAGAAAGAATACCTTTCAGGGTTTCAAATAATTGAAATCTTTCATAAAAACAGAAAATTGCAAACATTGTCATAATTTTTAAGACAACAAATGTATAATACACAATAGATCCACAGAATCAAACATTTAAAATCATTACCGTTGGATGAAATCCGTATATAAATGAAGAATAATTTGACAGATGATATTATGAAAAAGACATGCAATAAAAAGGTTTACCTAGCTAATGCTATTAAGAATTAAATAACTAATACCCAAATCATATTTTATAAAACTATTTATGAATTCATTAGACACCACAGGAACCTTGAGCTCTACTCCTGCTCAATCGACGACAGCAACGGGAACGCGACCAACAACTGCAGTAAATCAGCCAGCAGCATATTCATCACAAACCTCCATTGCCGAGGGTCAGCAGGCTTTAACAACAACGCATCCTGTCACAACGACAACGCTACCATTAACAAAGATAACGCTAGCTGAAAAATGGGTTGCTCTTACACCGATTTTACTTTTTGTTCTAATTTTAATGTTCATCTTTAGAAAACTAAGACAAGACAATGTTTCTCTTAAAGATCTACTACTAGACAAAGATATTGTTGTAGAAATAGAAGAAGAGCGAACAAAGCAAATTTTAGCATTTAATCAATCTTCCCTCATTCAGAGCCCTGATGCAGTAAAAGCTTTTGAAGCATTTGCAAACAATGGCGATCCGGAAAATGAAAAAAATAACACTAGTGTAAGCAGGTTTCTTGCAGTCATAAGTGGACTCGTATCTACAGGAATTGCTTGTACAATAACAACATTTTTTATGTGGAACTATTTTGATAATGGAGCGAAAGATTTGAACTTAAATGAACTTTTAACTGTACTACTATCATTAGGGATTGGCGTAATTCCTTACGCATTCAATAAAATTGCAAAGAAATAGCCCCTTTAAATTCTAAAATAACTTCACCTTGAAAATAAAACAGGTGAATGTAAGAGGTATGTGAGAGATACCGAAAAGTCTGGTGTCGTGTTGAAGCGGAAACATGTCTTACAAAAAAATGGGCTGTATCAAAATAGCTGATACAACCCATTCGTGAATTACCAGTTCATGAATAATTAAGAGCAATAAGTTATCTCAAAAAAAGGCAACAGAGCATAAGCAACTACAGCTCTACGATCTCTCCAATCCCATTTTTAACTCCGCTTAAAGGATGCCTGCCAGGAATATGCCAATTCACATCGGCATGGAATATATCCTGCAATTCATCGATTGAATTGCTCAAATATGCATCGAAAAATTTGTTTACTACAACTAAGTTTGGATGTTCATTCATGATATTTTAAAATATAATTGTAATTATTGTTCCATACACCGGGGGTGTTGTACACCTAAACCAAATGCCGGAGGTCGCTATCTTCAATAAAACGTTTCTGATCTGCCAAAACAAGAAATCGGCTATAGATATTTTCAAAATGGTCAGCCGGGAAATCTATTTTCATATTTTTTAACCGATCTTTTAATGCTGCACGTCCACTCCTCGCCGATAAAAACAACTCGGGCAACCTCCCCCCTATGATTTGGGGATCAATAATTTCATAGTTTCTACGGTCTTTCAGCACGCCATCCTGGTGGATACCGGAGGAATGCGCAAAGTCATTTTTCCCAACAATGGCCTTATTGGCCTGCACAGGATTTGACATCGCCCGTTCTACCATACTGCTTAGTTCTACAATATATTTTGGATCAATTCCGGTCGCCATCCCCAGATCTTTCTTTACAATGAGTGTCAAAATAATTTCTTCCAAGGCAGCATTTCCTGCACGTTCTCCCACACCATTAATCGTTCCTTCCACCTGAAGTGCGCCTGCCATTAGCCCAGCTATACTATTCGCTGTAGCCATACCTAAATCATTATGACAGTGGACAGAAAGAATTGCGTTCTCTTTTTCCCTTCTATTTTGATTCACATAGGCTATCTTTTCAAAGTACTCGAAGGGTGTACAAAAACCATTGGTATCAGGAAGATTCACAACTTTCGCCCCCGCTTCAACCACTGTATTGGTCATTTGAACCAAAAAATCGTTGTCTGCGCGGCCAGCATCTTCGGCAAAAAATTGTACTTCATCACATTTATCCGACGCATACGCCACCATTTCGTAAGCTTTCGCCAAGATTACCTCACGGGTAGTATTAAACTTATGTTTAATATGAATGTCCGATGTTCCAATTCCGAGCTGAATCCGTGCTACCTTTGCCTTACTCAAGGCCAAAGAGGCCTGTTCAATATCTGTCCTGTTGGCCCTAGCCAATGCGCAGACGGTTGCCTTTTTTACCAGCTTACAAACCTCTGTGACTGCCTTAAAATCTCCAGGTGAACTTATTGGAAACCCTGCCTCAATCACATCTACTCCCATTGCATCTAGTTTTTCTGCAATTTCTAATTTATCATTCAGTGTCAATTGGCAGCCCGGGCCCTGTTCTCCATCACGTAAAGTAGTATCGAAAATCTTAACTTGTTTCATAGTCAACTTATTGTTATAGATCAAAAGTACCAGAACTATAAAATTTAATATATTTGAAAATAAAACAATTGTTATTCAATAATGCCAAAATCCACCATTCCCTTCGTTCAATGTGCCAAGAACTTCCGCGATGGGACAATTGAATTACGTAACTATGGTCAATTCAATACAGAAATGCATGCTCATGAACAAGTACAGGTACTTAGCCCAACAAATGGTACTCTCTTTATCTATACAGAAAAAGCCAGTTTCTGTGTACCAAGTACTTTCTTTGTATATATCCCAGCACATGTCCCGCACAAGCTCATTTCCCGCTCACAGCAACTGTCAATAAAAACCATTTTTGTCGATATGAACAATATGCACGAGGAAGTTAAGGTGTATCCATCAAATGAATTGTTGAATCATTTTTTGCTTTTTGGCCAGCAACATTGGAAGTTGAAAGACCACGACACGTTGACCGCGTCCACCTTGGAGGCCTTTAAGTCTATGCTCCCTATACTATTGGCAAAGCCGATCCTGTTGCAAATCACGCCTGCAAAAAGTGAATTGATGATCCAGGTATGCACGTATATCCTCCAACATCTCGACAATAAATTGTCAATCGCTGAGCTTAGCGCTAATTTTTTTCTTTCGGAGCGAACACTTTTCAGGCAGTTTAAGGAAGAAATGCGGATCACCATATTCCAGTTCATAAAACAGCATAGACTTCTAAAGGCACTTCAATTATTGGAAAATAAGGATATGCATATCGCTGAGATTGTTTATCAAATTGGCTATGAAAGTGTACCGAACTTTTCCAATCTATTCAAAGAATATTTTGGACTGTCACCACAGCAGTATAGAGCGAGACTATAAAAATAATCTTATTGAATATATCTTCTATCTACTTCTAATTCGAATCGTGAAAACGTTACATCTTCTGCGCCAAAGGCCCATCTTTAGTGACCAGACTAGACCAACCGGGACACGATCCCACGGTTAGCTTTGCAACCAATCTGGAAGCTATAAATATATTAGCCTCTGTTTCTTCACAAAAATCCCAAGTGACTTCAACAGGCGACCATGCGTCAAATGGTTCAAGGTTTTCTTTAACAAACTCCACAGGATTTAAAAACGGTAGATTCTCCTTTTTATGCCATTCAGGTTCGCTAGGAGTAGGAACGCTATTGTATAACCATATATCTCCAACTATTTTACTCTCTATCAATAAGTATGCATAACAAACCTTATCATCATCTTCGATAAGTACAGCGAATTCTGGACGATCATTTGATACATATCTTGTTAAACTTCCCATAGAATATCTAATTTAAACAAAAAAATTTGTACTCTTAAAGGGTCTGCTAATTCATTAATTAACGCACTTTCGATAACACTTGATTTTGCTGTGGCAACAATGTCCATAGCATACATTCGCGGATAAACTCTTATCATCCGAATTCATTTTGCTTGCGTACATGTTTAGTACCCTGAAAGATAAGAACATCCATTTTGTCCGAAATAAATTTCTTTTTTATAATATACAATTTTTTGTATCTGTTTTGAAAATTCTTTATATTAAAGAAACCAATTAACCGCCCTTAGCAGAAAGGAGTTTATATGCCTTAATTTTATCGTCTACTGTTAGAAAAAAATATGAAAAGTGTCCCCAAGTTTGATCACTAAATAGTGAATCAATCAGGTAGTCTATTGATATCAATTAAAAAAATCATGTTGAAATTTGGAACAATTCCAGCAGTAGCTTATTTATACACATTTGCAAAATAGAAATTTCGCTAATGTTGACCATTTTAGTTATATTTTCTATAGGGTAGCCTGCGAAGGGGGGAGCATTCAATCCTTATGCGGAATAGAAAAGTCTATTAACAAGATAGTTTCCCATGTTTATCGGATTGAAAAAGAAAGAAAAAATTTGCAGATAAATTCGTAAAGGAACACAACACAGACCATGAGAAACAGAATTCTACTTTCTGCCCAAAAACTTTGGGATACCGTAGTGCATGACAAAACATTTCCCAGTAAACAACTGTTAATCGGACAACTGGAACAGTACAAAAAATTGCTCAATATTTTTCAGGTTGGCGATTACTACTATCTTCTTTTCAACATTATGCAAGGAGAAATAGTGGATATAGGAAAAGATGTAACCAATGTATTAGGTTATGAACCCGCTGAGGTTACAATGCAGCTCTTTACGGACAACATCCATCCGGATGACAGGGCCTGTTTCCTGCACTTTGAAGAGAAAGTAATTTCATTTTATAACTCTGTTTCCATCGAAGAATATCCGTATTATAAAGTGCAATATGACTTACGACTAAAAACAACCGCTAACAAATACAAACGTATTCTAATCCAATACATCCTGGTAGATTATAACGAGTTAAATGTTTGCCAAAGCTTTCATGTCCATACAGATATTTCACATATAAAGCCCACAGGCGAGCCTTGTTTTTCGATTATCGGAATCGAAGGCAGGCCTTCTTACTACGATATACGGGAGCCAATTTTGGTAAAATCTTTCGACATGTTTACCCGGAGGGAACGGGAAATCCTAAAAGAGATAATAGAGGGAAATACAAGTAGGCAGATTGCCGATAAGCTATTTCTTAGCGTTTTTACTGTTGATACACACAAGAAAAACATTTTAAAAAAAGCGCAGGCACATTCTTCTGTTGAGCTTATAAGCAAGTCCGTAAGAGAGGGATGGATATAAAAATGGACAAAGATTAAATAGAAAATACCGAGAACTCGGTATTTTTTTTTGCTTTTGGCTTAGATAAATTTGCTGTATCAGTATAAGCCAAAAGAGGGAATCCCAGCATTAGCCAACGTTTTTTAATAAAACCGAATAGTTGAAATTATTCATCAAATAAAACACAACCTAGTTATGAAAAGAATTTACATTTTTTTGATGCTGTTATTAAGTAGTTCGCTTTCTTTCGGGCAAGGGGGAGAAATAATTTACAAGGATGGTGGAATTATATTTAGCTATTCCTACAAACGTGCGGGAACTTATAAAAGCAAGGATTATATGGGGTCCAGCGGATATGGAACTTGTGAACAACAAATAAATATATTCTATGTCACGGTCAAAGTTAAAAATAATACTCCTGAACTGGCAACCTTTAGAGATTCCTATATAGAAATTATTGGTAGCGATTATAAAGCGCCAGATTGTAAACAAATAACTCGTACTTATAACGGTTGGCCAATGGTTTTTCCTTCTAATCCTACAGCCACTTTTATGGATTTGGGAGCGGGGCGGGAATACCAGAATACCATTGAATGCATTACTGTTGGTAAAGATGAACCTTATGTCGGAAAATCCACTAGGATTGAGCGTGGAGAAAGACCCTATGTCAAGCCTGAGTGGGGGGAATGGAAAACTTTCACAGGTACTGATTGTAATACGAATATACTGTATAAGGTTCTGCACGGAGGTAACGGCTGGGGCGGGCAGACTGATTTTTTCGAGGTAAAAAGCAATAATGACAGAACGGTTTCATTTGTATTTCAATTGTTAGATGCCAATGGTCGAGTTCATTTTGGGGATACTCATACAGTAAACCCAGGTGAAACGATTAAATTTGAGCATAAAATGCAAAATAATGTCCGCATTACATCATACCGTTTGGATAAACTAATTTATGTTTCTACAGGAAAACCGGTATGTGGGACCTCTCAAGAAGAGGAACTGCTGTCATTAAAAAAGAGAAGGTATGAGTTGTGCCAGGAATTAAGTACGGTACTTGGTAATAGGCAGAATGCAGTATTTGACAAGATTTGTAGAAATCTTAATAAAAGCTATGTTGAAAATGATATAAACCAATTAAAAAATGAGGTTAATGAATTGGAACAGGAACTGCGATATCAAAAAGGCGTGGCGCCCCAGCGTGAAACTCAACAAGACCTGGAAAAACAAAGAAATGAACTTTGTAACGAGCTTAGTGCACTTGTTCAGAAATCGGGCAAACCAAGTCAAGTGAACGAAGACCTTTGCCTTTCAGGCGTTCATTTGCCAGGTAGTTTACAACAAGATATAAATACGCTAAAAACCGAAATAGCCAGGCTAAAAACGCTAGATCGAGAGGAGGAAAAACGAAACGATGAACAATTGCGTAAACAACAGGAAGAACAGCGTCGCGCTGAAGAACAACAAAATCGGTTTGACAATTATATAACCCAAGGCGACAAGGCCTACGCGGACGGGAATTATGACAGTGCAATGAGTCTCTATTCGGAAGCGCAAAATATAGCGTTAAATGACACGCAAAAACAGACTGCTTCTGAAAAATACAATCGGGCATATGAAGCTAAACGGACTGCTGCCAGACAAGAAAGATTAGCTGTTCAGGAAAAACGGGATGCAAATGAAGATTTGGCCTATACCAGTTTAGCATCAGGGACGATCGGTATCATGTCATTGATTAATGATCAATATACAAACAAAGTATCATCCGGTAAAGTTCAGGTAGGTTTGGGTTATGAGCAAATGCCTATAATAACTAATCAAAACAATTCGTATTCGGCTCCTGCCTCGTATGCGGATAAGACAAGCTACCCACTTGTTTACTTTGGATTGAATTTAGAATTCCTCAACAATAAACCGGTAAATCTCCATGTTCGTCCTCTTGTGTCAATTGGTATCAATGCTTTTTCAAAGGGAACCAGCGGCACACACACCGCAACAGGGATTGAGGGCGGTATACGGTTTTGGTATAAATCGCAGACTAGATTTAAGTTTTTTGCTGATTTTGGTTGGTATAATCGTGTTGGGGACAAAACTGCTGATAAAGATGCTCAGTCCGGTGGGGCTACTACCACCGATGAAGTGAGGGAAGGAAAATACAGTTACCATGTGTTGCGTTATGGTGGCGGACCTATGTTACATTGGCGTCATCACGGCCGTGAATCATGGTTAAAACCGGGGATTTATTTTGAACAATTTACATTTGCCAAACATCACAAACCGACAATGTCATTTGGTTTAAGTGCTAATATAGAAAGCGAAATCATTTTGGAAGGGACATACAGCAAAAATTATCCAGTAGCTGGAAATCTTCAATATCCTAATGCGTTTACGTTCGCTAATCAAGATTATTTTTCGATTAAAATAATCAGGCAAGGAAAACTTTGGTAAACTTTTAAAAACGATAATTATGAAATTAATTATAATAACGGCAGCAATATTTGGACTTCTGTTTTCCTGCAATGAAGATTCATTGGTAGAGGGGTATAACACTAATAATGAAGATAGAGGTAATATCATAGGACAATGGGAGCTTACACATACGTCAGGATTTACTAATGGTGTTGAAACTTTCTCGACCGATATTGTGCCTGATTGCCCCACTAAAAAAGATTATGAAGAGTTTAGATTAGATGGAACAGGAAGGTATTATGATTTTGATAAAAGCTGTGAAGATAAAGGGCATGATTTAAAATGGTCAAAATCAGGCAATATAATTAGTTATGGTTCGGGTGGATTTACCGAAGAGATATTATTGCTGGATAAAACGACTTTGAAGGTTAAATGGAAGGGTTCAAACACAGTTTATTATATAGATACCTATAAAAAAAGATAGCTACTACAATATAAATGTATGGTCGGGATACTATTGTGTTTGCTTTAGGCTATCTTTGCGGCACATGAGGTTCCCCGGAAGAAACAGGGAACCTCAATTCTGACTACTCGGACGAGAAAATAAAACTCTTGCGCCTGAGAGGAAATTTTACTGTCGGAGATGCTAATTTCTGCAACTTGTTTTTAACGATTCACTGACATAACCTACTTGATTTCCCACGAAGTTATTTTGATCGAAAGACCCAAAGGATCTTAATAAATACATTTAGGACGCCAATATCTCATCCCCAAAATTCTTAGAGTTTAAAATCGACGAATAACCAATACTTTTCTATCATTCCCTCAGCTTCTTTACGTACCACTTTTCACAAATATTTTTTAGGCGAAACAGCATGGGTTTTGATATTGTTATCTCTTAAAGATTTTATAAAATATGTAAAGATTGACATTCGAAGCTTATGAATAGCATGAATGACAAACCCTAAAAAATATTACTATGTCATTATTTTCAAACGATTTGAGCAAAGAACCCGTATTTGACGGCATTGGTTACGAACCTTCTTTTTTTTCAAGAAAGACGATGGTTGCGGCCAAGACAAATTACAGCAAAAAAAAGTACAGTGATGTTAACAAGGACACCCGAAAAAAGATTCTCGTACTTTGCACAGAAGAACGGTATATGATCATGAAAAATGGAAAGAAATTTTCAACAGGCAATCATCCGGTCGAAACACTTGTTCCCATTCTTCATTTCGTACAGGCTGGATTTGAGGTTGACTTCTATACACCAACCGGTGCTCCTGTAAAATTCGAAATGTGGGCTATGCCGTACGAAGATGAAAACATCGGTAACATCCTCGACAAGTATAATACACAATTTTCAAACCCGCACAACCTACGGCATTTTATAGCTGATACGAACAAAGGATACGTTGACTACGTTGCCGTTTTTATTCCAGGTGGACATGGCGCAATGCTCGGGCTACCTGAAAATAATGATGTAAAAGAACTTATCAAATGGGCAGTAACTGAAGATAAATATCTCTTGGCAATCTGCCATGGCCCCGCAGCGCTCTTAAGCGCAGCAGATTGCGGAGACGATGAGTTTCCCTTTAAGGGGTATAAGATCAATTCGTTTCCCGATGAAATGGATAAAACTTTGCCAGAAAGTGGATACCAGCCGGGCGAGATGCCCTGGTTTTATGGCGAAAAACTCAAACAACTTGGGGTTGAAATCTTGAATAAAAAAATTGCCGGCGATTGTCACGTTGATAGAAAACTGATTACTGCGGATAGCCCACTGGCGGCCGATAAATTCGGAAAACTCTGCGCAGATGAACTTCTCGCCCATGAAAAATCAAAATTGGAAAATGGATAGGCGATTTTTTTCAAATAAAAAGCTCCCTTATTAACCGATAAGGGAGTCTTTTTTGGCTAGATGTCCGCTTGAGCCAAATGTTAAACCGGCTTTGGGCATTGCTCTAATTTAAAGTTAGGTATATTTCTGGATTTCAGCTTATTCTTTCGTTAATAAAAGGGCTATATCCTGTTTTGCAAGCACAGGTGTCAAATATGCAAAATCTTCCTTTGAAGCTTTGCTTCTGTTATACAGCTTATTTCGCTTTATAAAAAGTTTCACTTAAATTACTTGCTGCTCGGATTCATCATTTTCAATGCTTCTGCTGGGTTGGAAAGATAACTGCGGTAAATGTCATCGGTCTTCCCTACCCTGATTTCAAGTTCATCATCGCTGAATCCCTGAATAAAACGTGTAGCTACTTCAGACGCGGGAATACCATTTTGTCCACCAATGGGTGCCGAAAATTCGGTATCAACTAAGGGCGGCATAAGTTCAAAGACCTTTACTGTCGAAGAGATGTTATCGAGCGCTATTCTTAACGACTGTGTATAAGAATGCAGAGCAGCCTTACTTGCTGAATATGTTGCAAGGCCTCCCGGCACATAAGCAACAACAGAAGAAACGTTAACTATTGCCGATTCTTTTTTGGCTTGAAGCAAAGGCAAAAGCTTCTCATTTAGTCGGATTATGGATAAGTAATTGGTAAGCATTTCTTCGCGCGCTTTTTCCTCTGCGTTTATATTTTCTGTTAACAGATTATAAACATGTGCTGCACCTGCATTATTGATCAATATGTTAACATCGCTGTGTTTGCTTTGAATTTCTCTTATCAGAGCGTCGGTATCTTCCGGTTTTGAGATATCACACTGAATTCCTATGGCGCCGGGCAAAAGTTGTAAAGCTTTATCTAACCGTTCTTTTGTACGGCCTGTTATAATCACTTTATTTCCATATGCTGCAAATAGCTTGGCAAGTTCCAAACCTATTCCGGCGGTACCGCCAGAAATAATAACCGTGTTGTTTTTTGTGTTCATATTTCTTATTTTTTGAGATTAATTTTGTTAATGATCAGCTGCTGCCACCACAATTTTTTTATTGCTTTTCCGCATCGAGAAAAATAACAGCAGAGGTAGTGATAGTGCAAATGCCGCACCGATGAAAAGATAGGCGTCGATGTAACTTAACATGAAAACCTGTTTTTGCGCAATCATATCCATTAGACCGATGGCCCGATGCTGTGCATCATCATGCCCAAAACCTTTGGTTTGAAAAAGAGCTGTATACTTATCCAGTCTTTCTACCACTGAATTATTTGTGTAGGTGATGTTTGAAACTAAATCCGACCTGTGCTGAGCCATTCTTCTGACAATAAACGTATTGATGATAGAAATACCAAAAGAGCCGCCCAGCTGCCTCATCATATTATTTATGGCTGTTCCCTGTGGTATATCTTCGGGTCTTAATGACGAAATAGCAAGCGTAGAAAGAGGAACTGTCAGCAATGCCATCCCCAGTGCCCTAAAAATTAAATTAACTGATATTGTTGTGAACGGGACTTCTAGAGTTACCCTTGACATCGACCAATTGAAATAGATGAAGCAACAGAAGCCGATGAATACAACTAATGCAGGTGGTATACCCTTCTGTAGCACACGCCCTGTAATTATCAGCGCAAATACGGCTATGATAGATCCCGGAAGGAGCATTAAACCAGCCATTGATGGGGTAAACTGTAAAAGCCGCTGAGCAAATACTGGAGTCAGATAAATAGAAGTAAACATCCCCATACCGGTAATAAAAGTGAGCAACGCAGAAATACTTAATGAAGGGGATCTTAAAATAGATAATTTCACCACAGGATGTGCTGTGGTAAGTTCCCTGTAAACAAAAAGAAGAAGTGAAAGAAATGCAATAACTGCAAGTATGGTGATATACCGGGTTTCAAACCAATCTTCTGTTTCCCCACGTTCAAGAATGGTCTGTAAAGAACCAATCCCTGCGATCAATAATAAGATTCCTGCCCAGTCTATTTCTTTGACCTTTTTTCTGGTTGGAGATTCCGGAAGTATCCGATAACAGATAATAGCAGTAATGATACCGATAGGAATATTAATATAAAAAATCCATTCCCAGGAAAAGTTATCAATTATGTGTCCGCCAAGTGTTGGCCCGATCGTCGGTCCGATAAAAACACCGATACCGAACAGGGCACTCGCGATATTTTGTTTTTCTTTTGGAAAGCATTCGTAGACCACCGTCGCAGAGACAGAGAGTAATGCCCCCCCGCCGATACCCTGAAAAAAGCGAAAAGCCACCAATTCCCAAATACCGGAGGCGTTGCCACACATAAAAGAACATAATGTAAACAGTATAAGAGATCCAATATAGTAGTTTCTACGCCCCAGGTTATTCACAAGAAAACCGGTCATCGGAATAATGATAACGTTTGCGATGCCGTAAGAAGTCACAACCCAGGAAGTATCTTCCAATGTTGCACCCAAGCTTCCGCTCATATGATTGATTGCCACATTGACAATGGATGTATCAATCAATTCCATGATAGCCGCTGATATAACAGTAATGATCAGGAGTATTCTATTCATTTTTTTATTATTAAACCCTTAAGTTATAATATACCGATTGGTATATTATAACTTAAAAAAAATCCTTAAAATAGTTAAGGTTGTCTTGTATTGTTGTCCTGTTGCAAATGTAACCATTCCATCAGCCTTGGTTCAGCAAATTTGTGAACTACTTCAGCACAATATCCATGACATTAAGGATGACCAGAACTGGCTCAGGTTGAATACTCGTATTATCATCGTTACGGATAAACACCTGTCTTTTGGTTGGAAACTTGATACCTTGTACCTCTGTATAATCATATAGATAATGTGCACTTGCAACATTTTCGGAAATTTCCACATTATAATCGTGCCTGCGTATAAGTCCCGCCTTGTCGATGTAAAATGTCTGAATACGACTATGGCTTTCAAGTGTTTCAGGAAAAACAACTCGCAACCTACGGAACGTTTCACCGTCTTCTTCCCAAGCATCAATTTCGGTTACTTCAAAAATCGGATCCGCAAAGCAGAACGGTGCATTGAAATAAATCCAGATCGCATAACTTGCAAAATAAAATGTCTGTAGGCGCGTCCAAGGCGTTTCCCTCTTGTGGTTAAAAAAAGACTGCCTGGGACTGGGCAGTTCTTCAATTATTTCATTATCCAGTGTTAAAGCAGCAACATGATCAGGTTCAAACGACGTCTTCCAATCTGCATAGACCGGTTGAAAAGACGCAAATTGTCTTTTTGTATCTACAGACACATATGTATCGTTTATTATTCCTGACTGTTGTTTCCGAATCCAAGTTAGCCCATCGACTTTTAGATGTGCAGATATGTTAGTAAACATATTCCAATTTTGAAGGCCTCCATGTGCCTCGATCGTTAATTTTAAAAGATTGTTCATAAATTATTATCGCATTATTTTATAGCCATACGAAGTTGAAGCAGCATTTATGCATTCACTGATTCGGTTTAACACAATCAAGATGTTGCTGAAATGCTTCAACCGCCAATTCACTCTTGTCTGAATCGTACACAAATATATAAAAATATAATACCGTTCGGTATATCATTTTATATATATTTTCATTTACTAATTTGTGATACCACTTTGTAATGCCGCGACTTCAGTAATCAAGAGTTTTCATCCCCAGTATCGTGTTCTTGATTAAAATTGATTCGCGATATTTCTTTGATCTAAATTATATAGGCAAAGTACCCACGTTAAGGGGTTATCGTAGACATAAAAGGGTTATCTCCTCGGTATCGGAGTTATACTGGAAAGTCTTTCAAGCTGATTACTTATTGGAAACCGTAGGCGATTTAATCAATAGCCGTAATGCCCGCCTCCATAATATAATTATTTCTACACCTAACATAGATCTTTCTCTCTGATTTGAAAACCGGCAAAGTTTGCCTATGTTCAAACCGTTCTGAATATTTTGATAGAACTCGACAACTCCACATACAGCAGGACGTAATCAGTTGTATGTGTAAAACGTCAGTCAGCTCATAATAGCCAGAGGTCTCCTCATATTGTGGAAGGATCTTCAATCTGATAAAAATCTTGAAAGTTATATTTCATTTTAATATTTTGTATAGGCTTTTACAGCTAAGTCTAAAAGCGAGACTTGAAGAATGGTGTATGTTACCTGCCTCTTCCTCATCTCTCTTGCATAACCTTTTTTCAGGGAAGGTTGAAAATAAAGGAATTCTAAAGAAATAGCGGCCAGAATAATAATGTCGACTAAATAAGATTGTCTGCCATAAAGAAATACTCAGTTAAATAAATTTGAAACGATTATGAAAACAATTGATGATATTTATAGTACTATTGCCAGCAATATTAATTCTGTAATCAACGAAGAGTGGATTGCGGCAGCGTTAGACATAGAGGCTATTGGAGAAATGGTCAGTTTTACGGGAAGTTATGTCAATAAAAATGATCAAAAACAGCAACTTGACGTTGATCAGTTCGATTTCGGCTTAACATTTGATATTCTTGAACTTCAGAAAATAACAACGGAAGATGATAGAAACAAGTGGAATAGAGCTATTTTTTCCTTACAGTCAGACGGTGAGTTTGACATACAGTTTATCTGGGATCAGGAGCTCCATGATGAAGTAATAAGATTATCAAAAGGATAAAATTCAATACGAATAAAAGACTTCAAATTGAAATTGCAAATTATATTTCTTCAGAAAATTCAACTTTTATGACGGTAGATGAAATTTATTTAAACATTGGAAAAAGTATTGTAAATGCGATAAATGATGAAAAATGGAGTCGTGCAACATTAGATATCGAAGTTGTTGATGAAGCACTTGATGCAGAAATAACCAAATTATCAAAAGAATAGAGAAAGCTAGTTAACTTCATTGATGTTTCTCACTTTGACAGCAGGCATCGTCTTGAAAATATCCTCCATGTACTTTCTATGGTTGGCCCCAGCTAGGACTACAACTCTTTTGGCGCCTGCCATCTTAGCCCTGTTGACAACGTTATCGCACATTCCCTCATTTCTCATAATCCACCAATGTATTTTTGACAGCATATCTTCTTTGGGAAACTCATTCATATTATACATAACAGGCAAGTAAAAATCTCCCGAGGCGGAAATTTCGGCGGCCTCATCCGTGTTCAACCATTCCGTTATCATATTGGAAGACTTTTCGATATGAGCATATTTCTCAAAGCCTTTGTCAATAGCTATCAAAGCTGTTTTTAAATGATTTTTTGAAGAATCAACTATATTTTTACTGAACAAGGCAAACTTTGCGTCAAATGCTCCCCAAGATGCTTGCCAATTCAGATCATAGTCCTGGCAATCCATAGACATCAGTTCCTCGATGCCCAACTCCTGCATCATCGGGAAGGCGATATAAGCATACTCAGAAGTTTTTAGCCTTTTCATACTACGGCCTGTGGTATCTACACCAGGGCTAAGCAGTTTTTCGATATAGGTTTCAAGTTCGCTATTAGGATGATGACACAGAAAATTATACACCTGCCAAAATTGGTAATGCCCATTTGCCACATCTTGATCAAGATAATAGGCATGCGCTAAATCAGCTTTTACATGATAATCATGGGGTTGCAGCGTAGATCGTCTCTTCAAGCTGTCAATGGTATGCTGCAATAATACCTCTTTTATAGTTCGATTGCTTCTTAGTTTTTTTAGCCGATCGATATTTGGCTGTTTGCACCAATAATCCATCAGCAACCGCTCGTCCTCTTTACTCAAAAACTCACCAAAAAAGGCGTCAGGTTCAAATTTTCTAATTTTATGATGGATGCTAGAAAAATCCTGGACAGGATATTTACTGTAATCATGGGAAACTCCTATTAATAAGACCTCAATATCCTGTGCTTTGGCATTGATCGATATTAAGAAAAATAAATAAAAGAAATACTTCATATTTTGTGCCTTCTTGTTTCGTTCAGGTATTAGATGGTTCTTTTTTCAGCGTCGCACTTGATACTACAGTTTACAAATCCGCTGCCAGGCGCTTATGCCGTCTACAGAACTAAAAATACAAATAAATCCCTAAAGTTTAACCTCATCGGCAAAGCATTAAAGCCGCATAAAGCACAATATAGCCCGGATGTAAACACGATTCGCTCATTATTACCTATGATAAGTCCAAGCTATTTATAATCCCTTTTTACCTGCCATCCAGTAGCCGTGTAAATAAACGGTACCATTGGTGTTTTCTCTAATGATTTTTCTGAAGAGTTGAGCCGATTTTGCATTACCTGTCAACACGAACTTAGCTTCTTGCCAATCTGGAGTATCGATCACCGGCAGTTTGCCTACCCACTCCTGCTTGTTGGACAAAAAGTTTTTGGGAAATATCAGGCAGTTTTCCAAACCCAATAATTTTGGAACATCTTTGTTCTCTTCCTCTAATTCAAAAATAAACATAAACTGATGCTTGTTCTTCTTCAACATCGGAAGAAACGAACAAGCAAGTGCTAACGAAGTTTCATCGCCAAAAATGACAAACCTTTGCGTGGTTTTATTATAGTACCTACTTAACGCTCTTGGCTTATACATCACAATTTGATCGCCCACTTTCAAATCCGCCATAAGACGACTTCCACAACCTTTACCATTCAAATAAACGACGAAATCAAACAAGCCCTTTTCAGTATCTGCATGCGAAACGGTATATCTTCGAGCCTCTGTATCGTTAATCCTGAAGTCTATGAACGAACCGACCGTAAATTGTACATTTTTTAAATCCCCTTTAAAACAAATCTTCTTCACAGATTTTGACAAAGAGGCTGTTTCGACAACTTCCGTCGAAGGCAGCTTGGGCGTTAAGAATTCTAAGGTATCAAATAACCACTTTGGTGCACTTGGCATAGGATTTTATATTTTGTTCAAAGCAAAGTACAGCAGAACCGATCGTATAAAATAGAACGGAAAAGAGTAGGTATTGGATTAATCGTGGTTTTTGCCCACGAAATGGCAGAGCGTGGTTTACCTCCGCTCTTTAAACATTGCTAGCAAATTATCAAGGCCACCTTCCGCGTGTAATATTTCTGTGTTTTCCAACGTATCTTTGGTTATTACTGCCGCCCTTGCCTGCATTTGTTTTTCATACTGTGAAATTGCCGTCTGAATATCCGGAAAATGATCGCTGGTCAAATTTTCGGCCAGCTCAAAAGCGTCCTGCATCGCCTGGTTTACACCCTCACCGGCATAGGGCGGTATACGATGAGCCGCATCGCCAAGCATGGTCAAGTTGGGTAATGTGGGCCAAGTCTGGTCCAATGGAAAGTGATATTGCGGTCGTGGCATAAACCAAATTTCATCACTTGCAAAAAGTTCATGCCATCGTTCACTCCAGGAGGAGAACGCGACTTTAAACCAATCAAATACCTGTTGCTTGTTGTTAAAGTCAATGCCGCTTTCCTGCACCCAATTTTCAGGAACTTTACAACCGGTATAAAACGATAAACTGCCCTCTCCTTTTGCACTTAAGATAATGGATTGTCCGTTTCCAAGCGCAAAGACTTTTCCGCCTTTTGCGATTTCCCAAAGTTTCGGTGCGTTTTTTTCAGCCTCGTAGACATTTCCCTCAACAATCGTGACGCCAGAATAAATTGGCTTAATATCGGTGAGATAAGGGCGGATTTTTGAATTTGCACCATCCGCTGCGACGACAAGGTCAGCGTAAAAAGATTTTCCGTTTTTGAAATGCAGAAGCCAGCCATGATCCTGTTCTTCCATTGAAACAAACTGACTGTCCCAGACAATGGTACCCTCATGCAATGCGTTTATTAAAATATCACGCAAAGGGGCACGATCAATTTCAGGACGATCTTCCTGATCCTTATGTGGAAGCTCGTGCTCATCCATTTTGATGATGGCCTGCTTGTCCAACACCCTTAAACGTCCCGCCTCGGGTCGAAAGCTAGCTTTAAATTCTTTCATCAAATTTGCCCTGCGAAGAGCTTCCAAACCACTTTCTTCGTGCAGGTCCAGTGTGGCTCCCTGCTGGCGAACTTCTTTATTGCTATCACGTTCATATACGGTTACATTTGCTCCCTTTAATTGTAAGAGTTTGGCTAATGTGAGTCCGCCTGGACCACCGCCAACGACTGCCACTTTTTTGTCTTGTAATTTCATATCCAGTACAATTTAATTTTTTTGACTGAACAAAATTAGGTGGATCTGAGCGTTGAAAATTGTATAAAACGCTCATTTTGGTTCTTCAACAGTTCTTTTGGTGAAACACCTGCAAGTTTCTTGACTTCTTTAATAAAATGGGATTGATCGGCAAAGTTTTGTTGTGGAAACAATTTGCCTTCTTTGATGTGCTGAAAGGAAGCACGGAAGCGGATAATATTGCAATATGCTTTTGCTGTAAGTCCGAACTGCTGATCAAAATAACGGTTGATCTGCTGCCGACTCCAAAACGATTGTGCTGCAAGTTCTTTGATTGTAATCGCCCCGTTTGATGTATAAATGAGGTCGAACAGTGTTCGTTTCCTGTTGTCAACTTCACGTGGCAAAAGTGACTGTATTTTTTTTGTCGCTTTCGCACAGAATAAATCAAAGTCATTCAGGTCGTCGGCACTAAAGTTCCAAAAATTAGGAGGCAAGAGGCTTGCCCTGTCCACCAAGTTGGCGATGCTGGTCTGAAAAACAGATTGGATTGCAAGCGGGTTAAAACTGATGGCGTAAGTCTGTCGCAAAGGCGCAATGGTCGCCCGCCCCGGCTGAGTTTGGATGCCCAAAAGCGTCATGTGGAAAGGATCTGTTGCAGATTGCGTAAAAAATAGATCAACTCTTCCGTCTGGCAGTACAACAACCTCTTTATCGCAATCCGATTGGTTTTGTAAAAGCCAAAAGCTGTCAACAAAATCCGCTAACGGCCTGTCAGGTTTTACTGCCTGATATTTTAATTCATTTTCCATTGCTTTTAGTGAGTTCGTGCGCAATAGCCTTCCCCGCAAAATTCACTACGGCACATCCGGTGAAAAGCCCCACACATTCAATCAAAATTACGGATTATTGTATTACCACACATGAAATAGATCAAATACCAAGCCTATTCGGATGACGGTAGCGGCGATCCGTGTTTTTCAATGACAAATGCTTTAAGCTCTGCCATTTTTCCATCTTCAAATCGCCAAATGTCGCAATAATCGAAATGCTCATATTTTCCGGCCTTATTTCTCAACCGGATTTCTCCGGTCACCATAACAGAATCGCCTTCCTCAATAGATTTTTCGACATTAAAAACTGGTGGTTCCTGATAGAACTCTTTCATATAAGCTCGGACTTCTTCTTTTCCTTGGAGGGTACGGTCCCCTACAAAGACCCATTTCGTGTCTGCAGTACAATAAGCTAAGAAGCTTTCATAATCTCCTTTTGCAATAAATTCGTTGGCTATCTGTAATATTCTTATATTTTTCATTTTCATCAAAAAAAGTCAGGCAGAGAAAAGCCCAGTTTTAAATGGAAGCCTATTTATTCATCCTTTTGTTCGTTGATCAGACGAAATGTCAAGTTGATCCTTGCGCTCATCTTTTGCGTAGATTTTGCGATTCGATGTTCCCATGTCTCCTGCAAATTGCCTTTCATCAACAGCAAAGCACCATGGTTCAGTAGCAATGAATACTTCTTATTATGATCGTCCACTTTCCTGAAATCAAAATAGCGTGCTTGTCCCAGACTCACCGACCCGATCACGGGTCTATTGCCCAATTCGCTCTCGCGATCGCGGTGCCAGGCGACTGAATCGTTGTTATCGCGATATAGATTGAGCAAAACGGAATTGAATGTACAATAAAACCGCTGTTCAATCCGCTCCTTCAATGTTTTTAGAGGTTTAAGCCATTCGTTCACAGCGATCGTTTTGCCCGCCATTTGATAAGTCGCATTTTCGTCGCCATACCAGGCTGTCAAGCGAGGAGTCGATACCGTTCGGTCGTACATTTTCTTGGATGTCTGCTGCCAAGGTACTTCCTTGAGCAGAAAATCAAACAACTGATCAGCTTCTTCCTGCGTAAGAAAGTCCGGTTCAAAGTCCAGGAGATCTTCCGGAAAAATATATCCTTCATGTTGAAATAAGCGAAGCTGATCCATGGAACAATGAGTTAAATTTATATGATTTTCCGAAGCACCTAAAGCCTATGCCTGCAAAGAAAGAACAATCCTCGCCGCAGAGCGTTTGCTATTTTTTGAGGGAAAGTCTTGCTGACTGTTTCCTTTTGTCGCTATTAGAATTATCCTGTATGAGTTTTTTAACGAATTGCGGATTTTGGAAGCATGAAACAAAAAATTGGTAGTAGTAGGACTTATTCTTCTTTCATTATCTCACTGCCATTACCCTCATCTGGACGATGACAAGCAGGACAGAAAAATCAATTGCAACAAGTAATAAAATAAATAGCCTGGATCCAATCACTAAATACGCGATGCCAAGATGGATATTGATACGACCGATAACTTTTGTGACTTCAGGGGCGAAAAACGTATGCGTTTTAAAAAAATTAAAAGGAAGCGTTCTTTATTTTTCAAGCTCGTTAATTACCACCTTGGCCATTTCCTTCGAACTGAATGGATTTTGACCTGTAATCAGATTACCATCTACAACAACATGAGATGTCATTGGAATAAAAGCTTTTTTGAGATCTGCATCCCGCTCTTTGATGGCCGCTTCAAGATTGAAGGGTACCTCCCGTCTTCGTCTGGCAATCGATTCCTCAAACCAGTCAAATCCGGTCATTGATTTTCCTTTAATCAGGTACCCACCGTTGCTAAGCTTAACATTTAATAATCCCCCCACTCCATGACAGATCGCCGCGACTTTCCTTCCTTTTTCATACTGATTCCTAACCATTGATTGTATCGTAGTGTCATCTGGAAAATCGTACATTGTACCATGTCCCCCAGCTAAATAGATCAGATCATATTCTTGTTGTGCCAGCTCTGCTAGTTTTTCGCTATTTGCAAGAGATAAACGAAAATCATCTTCATTCCAATAGTGTTCAGAAATTTTATCCAGTGTAAAGTGTTTTAGACTCTCGGGATCTACCGGAACGTTACCACCTTGAGGACTTCCAATGGTAATATCATAACCCTTCTCTTTAGCCGTATGGTAGATGTGCGTGAGCTCACTAAGCCACAAACCGGTTTTCAGATGACCATTTGCATACATACCGATATTGGTTACTATAATTAAGATTTTCATTATACCCATATTTTTTTCTTAATTTAATGATGATCTGAATTCCAATGGAGAAAACGATGTTCGGCTTTTAAAAAGGCGATGAAAGGACTGCGGATGCTCAAAACCAAGCTGATACGCAATTTCAGAGACCGACATTGAGGTCGTAGAAAGTAATTCTTTTGCTTTTTCGATCAATCGGTTTTGGATATGCTGTTGTGTGGTTTGCCCTGTCTGCACTCTCAACATATCACTCAGATAATTCGCACTCAGGTGCAGCTGATCGGCTATGAAATGAACCGAAGGTATACCGTTAAGGGTTAATTTATCATTTTTGAAATAATCATCCAATAATAGCTCCAGCTTTGAAAGAAGATCACTATTAACTTTCTTTCTGGTCAAAAACTGGCGGTTATAATACCGGTCACAATATTTTAACAGCAGATCAAGATTGGAAACCAGCAGGTCCTGTGAGAACGTGTCCATGTTTCCTTCAATTTCACTCCCTAGGTTATTGATTATATCAAAAATTGTCTTCTCTTCCTTTTCAGAAAGGTGCAATGCTTCATTCGCGGTATAGGAAAAATAACCATATTCTTTAATTCCGGATGCCAATCCATACCCATGCAGAAAATCCGGATGTACCACCAGAACAAAGCCCCTCACTCCATTAAGAAGTATATCATCAAACTGAAGAACCTGATTTGGGGCAATAAAGTACATAATGCCCTCATTAAAATCATAATATTGCTGGCCATACCTGCATTTTCCACCGGCACAGTCTTTTTTTAAAGCAATAACATAAAAATCAGTAGTAATGGTTCCAAGAATAGTCTCCGATTCCAGTTTAATATCATCAAAATTAAATACACTGATCAATGGATTTGCACGTCTTTTTAATCCCAAAAACTGGTGAAGCGTACTTATAGAGGATACTTTCTCTGGAGTTTTCATTTGCTTATTTTCAGATTTGTACATGACTAATTTACTTATTTATTTTGTCCCCTGAAAGCTGTTCATCCTTAATGATTTTGATTCCCTGCGTATATGAGGTGACCTGAAAATCTGGAAATCTCTTTCTGAATTTTGAGTCATCAAATATATTGTCGTACTCATACCTGGGGAGAAGCTCCAGTAACTCCTTTACACTTTTGTTGAAAAATGAACCTATTTTAAACATCAATTTAGGAATGACAGCATAGTGGAGGTCTCTGTTATAAATCTCTGAGGCCATTCGAATAAACTCTTTGTAGGTAGGATGGTTTCCATCTACCGGAAGATGCCATGTCTGACCGAATGCGTCAGGAGTATTGCCAATCAAAGCAGTGGCTCGGCTCGCATCCGGAGTCCAGATCAGGCTTCTTTTCTTATTTACACTCAAAGGTACTTTCAACTTTTTATGTTCCTTGATATTGTTAAAAATCAAGGTATTGGTAATACTCTGTGTTTTGCCGGGGCCGTAAAATTCAGGTGCACGACAGATCACAGCCTCAAGTACCCCTGACTCCATTTCCTTCAACAGCATTTCGGCCATTTTTCTTCGGACTGTTCCTTTCCTTCCCACAGGTCCAAAAACAGTTTCTTCTGTCAATACCCGGTCATCCTGGGGATACATATACGTATTGTCAAAGAATACCAGTTTTGTATGGTTAATCTTACAGGCATCAATCACATTGCGAAGGATAAGCGGGAACTGTTTTTCCCAGCGATCTGAACTGATCGGAAGGCCTAATGTAAAATAAGCTATTTCACTTCCTTTTACTGCCTCGATTGCTTTCTCACGGATCGACAGATCCGCAGAAAAAACCTCGTCTGTGTCGTTTACTTTTTTCGCATTCCTGCTGACAATCCGTATAGATGAAGTAAAATTTCTGTTGAGTTCTCTTGCGAGCTCTTCGCCAATCTGACCGTTAGCCCCTAATATCGTTTGCATATCTTTTGCTGTTTTAAATTATTAAACAAAGTTCAGAAGATTTATAAGGATCTGAGTAGCCCAATTCAGGTAAGTTGTAACAGAATCTCTGTTACATCACCTTTCCTCCTCTAGGATCTTGCCACCCTACGTTATCTATAGTGGTCGGCTCAATGTAAAGGGATTCTTCAACAATAAAAAAATGGCAAATAGCGAGCTATCGCCATTTTTTTAATCCTGACGTTATTTAACCAGTGTTGCTTCCAGTTCTACCTTCAAAGTTTCAAACAATGTCTTGACTTCCAAAACTGTACTTGTTTGCTTCACTTTATTTTTAGTAATCCAATCCTGAATTACATCAAAGTTTTCAAATAGCGCTGTAGAATCGGTCGTGTAGATATTGAGGCGAACGAGATGTCGAGCTTCATATCCACTTGATTGAATAACTTTTTCAAGATTTTCAATAGTATGAAAAATCTGCGTTCTCATATCAGCAGTGCTCGATACGCCATCATCACTAATAGCACATTGTCCCGACACATATAAGGTTGAATTAGCATGTTTAATTTCAACAGCCTGCACATAATTTCTGGCTTCCTGCCAGTTCCAAGGATTGATTATTTTCTTTTCCATTTCTGTAAAATTATTATGGAGCATAAGCTCAAAATATTTTTACATTCACCTGTGTGACAAACCTCACAATTAAATAAAATCAAGAAAACAGACGGCTTAATGTCTCTCTGGATACGCCTAGGTAAGAAGCAAGCAACAATTTTGGAATCCGTTGCAGTAAAGCGGGATTTCTTTTGATCAGCTGCTCATATCTTTCCTTTGCTCCCGAGGTTAAAAATGATAAGATCCGTTGCTGTGAACCGATATGGCCGGCAATTGATTTACGAAGGAAAAAGCGTTCCATCTTTTGAAGCCTATTGCACAACCTTTCAAAATTTTCCAGCGATAGACAAAGTAATTCTGTGTTCTCAAGACATTCCAAAGTAAATGAAGCATTTCCGCCTGTATAAAAGGCCGAAACATCGGTTTCCCACCAGTCTTCCATTGCAAACGAAACAATATGTTGCTTAGCGTCACCGTCTGTATAATAAAATTTAAGAAGGCCAGACAATACAAAGTAAATATAGTTTACGGTATCTCCCTCCCTAAAAATACATTCCGACTTTCTATACTGCCGTTGAATAAAACATGCTTTTACCAAGGCAAATTCATATTCAGTAAGTACAACGACTTTCTCTATATGTTCTTTTAACAGATTATATTTATCTTCCATTAGATTGTCAGTACCATTTGTTGCTGATTACAAGTGTTAAAACTTCCATTGTATAATTAACTAAATGAAGTGTTTTTTCAAAAATGCTGATACAAATCCGCACCGGAAAAAATAGTGCAGAGAGTTTAAATATTCGCAAAAATTAATTGAATTGAGCTCTATATTGTTGTGGACTTTGTTTGGTTTTTAATTTAAACAATCTGCTAAAGGATTGCGGTTGTTCAAAACCTAATTCAAATGCAATTTCAGAAACGCGGAGAGCTGTTGTAGATAACTTATTCTTTGCCCGATAAATCATTTTATCATGAATGATTTGCTGGGTGTTTTGACCGGTAAGGTTTCGCAACAGATCGCTTAAATAACTCGCTGACATATGCAGCTGATCAGCCAAATAATTCACAGTAGGAACTCCTCCACTCAGGACCTTATCGCTATTGAAATAATCCTCTAGCAATTGATCAATACGCTCGGCAATACTTGGATAGTTTTGTTTTCGGGTCAGAAACTGCCTGTTATAAAATCGTTGGGCATAGTTTAGCAACAGTTCAATCTGGGCGATGATCACATTGTGGCTCATCTCGTCTATACGGTTCTCAAGCTCTTCTTCTATATTTCTGAAAAGTGATAGAATGGTTTCTCTTTCTTTGTTCGAAAGGTGCAATGCTTCATTGGTAGCGTAGGAGAAAAAGTGATACTGATGGATCTTTTGGGCTAACGGATAGTGCAATAAAAAATCAGGATCTATAAGCAGCGTGATCTGTGGGCGAAGTATGCTTTGTTCTCCAGTTTCCTTCTGCCTATCCGTTTCTATAGCAGAGAGAATCTGCTGGGGAGCAACAAAAAACAAACCGCCCTCTTTAAAATCAAATTTGGTATGGCCATAGATTAGTTCCCCTCCGGCATCTGGTTTAAAGGCTATTTTATAATAGTTCAACACATGTGATTTAGGAGGAGCATGACCTTCAAGTGGCTTGTCTACCCCATTTAACAAAACAATTAAGGGATGCTGCGGCGGCGGAAAACCTGATGCCTGCATGACATCGGCCAGCGTATTAAATCTTTTTACGGAATGATTCGATTTTTTGGAAACCATATTATAAAAATTCTAGGTTACAAGTTAAACAATATTCGCTTTTCCTCACAAAAAAGAAAAGCGAATAGATCGGAAGATTGTTAACGACGACATAGATCACTAGCCTTGGGCTGCTTGAGAAATCGGTTTCCAAGTTTCCCATTCCTGGATACGCTCTGAATAAGTTTGTCGGATATGTTTCAGATCATTTTTACCCAAAAGGAGTCGCAACGGTGGATTTTCGGCATCCACAACAGCAAATAGCGCATCAGGAGTTGCATTAGGATTTCCCCGTTCCATCGTTTGTAAATTTTTCATCACCTGGCTTTTCAAATCGTCATAATACGGCAGCTTTTTGCTGGCTATTTTCAGTGATTCGGTGCTACCAAATTCGGTATTGTAAGCCCCAGGTTCAATTAGCGTTACTTTGATGCCAAATGCCGCAACTTCTTTAGACAAACTATCGTAAATAGCTTCAAACGCAAATTTCGAAGAACAATAATACCCGATTAGGGGATTACTATAAATGCCGACAGCGCTGGATGTGCCCAAAATATGGCCATGCCCTTGGGCTCGCAATATAGGCAATGCCGCCTGAATCACATGGATAGGTCCTATAATATTTGTTTCATACATGACTTTTACCTCATCAGTGCTACTCTCTTCAATGGATCCCACCAGAGAATATCCTGCGTTATTGAGCACAATATCCAATCTGCCAAAATACTGCTTGGCTTGGTGGATCGCATTTTGCACTTGGGAGCGATTGGTTACATCCACTTCAAGAACCAAAACCTGATCGCCATACGTTTCTTTTAACGCGGCAATACTATTTATATTACGTGCTGTAGCTGCCACCTTGTCGCCACGTTTCAAAGCGGCTGCTGTCCATATTTTTCCAAATCCTCTTGAAGATCCTGTGATGAACCAAACTTTTTCCTTTTGCCTATTTTCCATTTTTAACTAATATTAATATGAATGCAAAGTTGCTTCTAAAATGGATTTACTTACGTTGCCATAATGAGGATTATCCTAACCAAAATAAAGAAAAACGGGCTGTGAAACAGCATTGGGATGATCTAGGAAAAAACATTAGTCGTACAGCAAGATGAAGTAGCTAAAGTCAACATCTGCAAAAGGCAACCCGACATATACAATAAACACCTAAGGTTCAACATTGTATACCATATACTAAAAAAGGCCGGAATAGTCCAGCCCTGATATATAGTTATGATCCCAATAATGGGATAGTCGGTTTCAAAAATGCTGGCTTGACAAAGTGTAAATCAAGCCAGCAAAAGTAATCGTCTCATTTTTCGTATTAGGAACAACCGGAATGCAGTATTCGTTTGATCTTTTATAAAAAAGCCGAGCATCTGACTTAAGCCTCTCTTCTGTTATCCAAGAGCGCGCCGGCACGAAATTCTTTTAAACTCATGCCCTTATGTCTTTTGAAGAACTTATTGATATGGCTTTCGTCTGTAAATCCAAATTCATAAACCAGCTCGTGCACCCTTTTATCGCTGAACCGTAGCCTATGCTCTATGAGGCGAATTCGATAGGACGATATATAGTGTTGCATAGTCTCGTTGCACTGCTTTCGGAAATAACTGCCGAGGTAGGTTGGCGACAGGCCGAACTGATTTGCGATGGCTGAAATCTGAAGTAAATCCGGCCGCCGGATGTTTTCCTGTATATAGTCCAGTATCTGCAATATTCGCCCATCCGACCTAGAAGATATGCTAGGAGGTTTCATTCCGGCAATGTTCCTTCCTGCGATGACAATGACAGCATTGACCAAATGACGGATAAGGTCTTCATTGTAAATAGATGGATATGCTGTCGCTTGCCGTAAATTCTGCATCAGTAAGGCAACCATCTGCTTATCTGCGGGGTGGATAATGACGGAGCCCGATAAATGCGATGCATAATATAAAATACAGGCGATGTGGTCTATACTTTTCCAATCGTATTCTTTGATATAGTTCTCCCCAAAACGCACGACCATAAACTCACAGGTGCCTTTCAAATCAAACTCGTGGCGGTCATTTGGTGTAATCAGAAACATATCTCCTTGATGGTATGCAAACTTATTTCCATTGACAACGTGGCTTCCAGTTCCCGAAATGACATACACGAATTCAAAAAAATTAAATTCCCTCTCACGCAATGGGCATTGGTCAACCTTTTCATAGAAGACCTCTAATGATTGGTAAATATTTTCTTTCGCCATGAGGTAAAGATACCCAAAAACGCTTTAAATGTACCTGTTTTAGCACCTCTTATCGGTATATCTTTGCTCAATAAATAGAATTGAAATGAAAGCAATCGTATTGGAAAAATTCGGAGACACGGATAGCTTAGTCTACAGAACTATTCAAAGACCTGATGTAAAATCAGATGAAGTACTGATCAAGGTAAAGGCCATCAGTGTAAATCCTGTAGATGCTAAAGTCCGTAGCAGACAGGCGCCGTTGGCTGAAGACTTAGCTCATCATCAACCCTTAATTTTGGGATGGGATGTTTCCGGTGAAGTAACCGCAATCGGACCTGGAGTTAACCAATTCAACATTGGTGACGAAGTTTTTGGCATGGTCAACTTTGTTGGCCACGGTAAAGCGTATGCTGAATATGTCGCTGCTCCGGCAGAACATCTTGCTTTGAAACCCAATAACATCAGCCACATCGAAGCTGCTGCCAGCACCTTATCGGCGTTAACGGCTTGGCAGGCATTTGATAGTTACGGGAAATTGAGACCTACTGATAAAGTTCTCATCCACGGTGCTTCGGGAGGCGTAGGACATTTTGCAGTCCAGATTGCAAAACATATCGGAGCCTATGTTATTGCTACATCATCCATTTCCAATAGGGATTTTATACTCGGCATGGGGGCAGACGAACATATCGATTACCAAAAGACACATTTCGAGGATGTACTTTATGAGGTTGATTTTGTGCTAGAAGCCATTGGAGGTATTAATTTTCAGAAGTCAGTACAGGTACTAAAACCATTTGGAACAATAGTTACCTTACCTTCTGGTCATACTAAAGCGGATGAGCTTCAGGCTCAAAAAAAACAGTTACATGCCTGTTATTTCATGTCGGTTTATTCAAGTGGTCGCGATATGCAGAAAATAGCATCCTTATTGGAAAATGGTATTTTAAAACCACACATTTCGCATGTTTTCGGTTTCGACGAGATGGCAAAAGCTCATCTACAAATCGAAACCGGCCGTACCGTCGGAAAGATAGTGATTACCTTATAAAACGGTCAGCGATGCAAAAATGTATCGAGATCACCATATACTATAATCCCTGCTGGTCTTTAACTAGTGGCTAATACTAAGACTCGTCTTTGGTATTTTTCACCAAACCGATACCGGCAAAAAAGAAAATCAAAGCCAATACGCCCACTACCCCTAAATTGGTGTACGCGGTGCTTTTATTGATGAGTTCATAGCCTGTATAAATTAAACCGACAATACCAAGAATAGTCAGTATTGTTCCGAAAATGCGTTTTACGTTCATAAATGCTCGTTTAAAGTTATTGATTTTTAAAAATGAAATTTATTTATAATATTTATCCACTATACTTTTTAGGTTAATCCCTTTTCCCAATACAGGTTTAAAAATATCCCCTTCACTCTGCATTCTTTCAATCGCGTTTAAAATATGAAAATCGCTTATTTTTAACCCTTTTTTCACTTCGTCCCAATGAAGTGGCATAGACACTGTCGCTCCTGGCTTGGGGCGGACAGAATATGCGGCTGCAATGGTCGCATGTGGCCTGTTCTGCAAAAAATCAAGATACATTTTCCCTTTGCGGTCTTTTATGGACCGCTCTAGACTGGTGAATTTAGGAAGCTCATTATGGACTAGCGTGACAATTACCCGGGCAAACTCTTTAGATTGTTCGTAGGTATATTTGCCACCGAGTGGTATATAGATATGAAGCCCTGTAGAGCCACTGGTTTTGCAATAGCTAGTCGCCCCCATATCATCCAATATGCTCTTTGTGACCTGAGCAGCTTCAACAACCTGATCAAACGAATTTTTGTCCGGATCAAGGTCAATTATACAAAACGATGGATTTTCAGGCTTTTTAACCGTACTGCTCCAGGGGTTCATTTCAATGCAGCCAAGATTTGCCATATAGAGCAATGTGGCTTCGTCCTTGCCCACAAGATAATGACGGTCCTTTTCATCCGTTTCACTGTGGTAGAGATAGGTCTCTGCCCATTCCGGTGCCGTATCAGTCACGTTCTTAAAATAAAAACCTTCGCCTTCAATGCCGTTCGGAAAACGGTTCATACTCTGCGGCCTATCCTTAAGATAGGGCAATATAAATGGAGCAGCCTGATAGTAATAATTGATGAGGTCTCTTTTGGTTATTCCTTCTTTTGGCCAAAACACCTTATCTAAATTGGTAAACTTTAGTTCATGGCCATTTACCTTTCTGACCTGGGTTTTATCTGTCGGATTTAATAGTGTTTTCCGCGGTCCTTTTACTCTGGGTGTAACAATTTTATCTTCCATATCGTCTACCATTTTTTCTGTAGGAGTTTCCTCCTCAAGAATTACTTTTTTGGCACTTTTATCTTCCCGTATTCCGTCAAACGAAGGATGCCGCATAATACCGTCGCTGGTTAATTCCGCAAAGTTCACCTCACAGACGAGTTCCGGTTTAAGCCATGTCACGGTAGCATGTGGCGGATTTGGCCTGAAACGCGAGGGCTTATTGACGTCGGGCTCTTCAGAAAAAGGTGCTTTGTTAATAACAAGCGGTTTAAATAGCTTCATCATTTCTTTTTGAAGCTTAACATTAAAGCCAGTACCGACTTTTCCGGTGTAGATCAATTTTTTTCCTTCGTAGACGCCTACAAGAAGGCTACTAAACTGCTTACTTGAATCATCATTCAGTGTATACCCGCCTATGACGACTTCCTGTCTTTTGTTTGCTTTAATTTTAAGCCAGTCCTTAGAACGATAATGGATATGATAGGTGCTATCTTTACGCTTCGCCATAATCCCTTCTAAACCAAGCTTTTTAGCTTCCTCCAGAAAATGTATTCCGGAAGTTTCAAAATGTTCACTGACCAGGATGCTGTTGCCTTTGGGAATGATTTCTTTTAAAATTGCCTTACGCTCGAGCAATGTCAGGTCTTTCAGGTCCTGCCCCTGATACCAAAGGATATCAAAAACGTAATATACCAAATCGCCATCCGCTTCACTCCGCCAATTTTGGAGCGAGCCAAAGTTGGCCGTGCCGTTTCCACCTAAAACGACGACTTCCCCATCCAAGATG
Source organism: Sphingobacterium multivorum (assembly GCF_039511225.1). Taxonomy (NCBI): domain Bacteria; kingdom Pseudomonadati; phylum Bacteroidota; class Sphingobacteriia; order Sphingobacteriales; family Sphingobacteriaceae; genus Sphingobacterium; species Sphingobacterium multivorum. The sequence goes on along the minus strand of NZ_CP154261.1, from coordinate 2,497,484 downwards.
GCATCTAATTTCAGCTCCTTCAATTGATCATAGATGGGATAGAATTTTTCATTGAAGCTCTTGTCATTACGGGATTTTAGTTCCACCTCGCCTTTATTCATAAAAGCTACTGCGCGGTACCCATCCCACTTGACTTCATAGATCCAGCCCTCATCATCAAAGGGTTTATCGACCAAGGTAGCGAGCATAGGCTCAATATGGGAATAGAACCTTTGTTTTGGCGCATTTTTTAAAAGTGCCTGAATATTCGTTTTCTTTTTGGAAGTCGCAGTAGGAACAGCTTCAAGCTGCTCAGTGATTAGCTCGGATGCTTTCTTTCTTGTCGTGCGCTTATCTTTTACCGTACTGTCTTTTTTGATAATATGTTCACCATAAACCTGATCGGGTGATTTTTCCATCTGCGGAATGGTCTTGCCTGAGATCACTGATTTATCTTTTGTTGTGATATCTTTCTCACTGGCATATTTATCGTCAAGTTTCATAAGTAGCCATCCGTTATCTCCACGCCCGTGGGCTTTAACAAGAGCGAACTCTCCTTTTAGCTTTTGACCATTGAGCTTAAATTTAAGCTTGCCGGAATAGAGCTGATGCAACAGGTCCTTTTCTTGTTTAGCTACTTCCTTAATGCCACTTTCAGCTGGCTCATACGTTCCTTCATCCCAGACGATCACGGTACCGCCACCGTATTGACCTTTGGGGATCACGCCTTCAAAGTCTCGGTAATCATAGGGATGATCTTCTACCATCATAGCGAGGCGCTTAATATTAGGATCCATAGAAGGTCCTTTTGGCACCGCCCAGCTTTTCAGAACACCATCCATTTCAAGACGAAAGTCGTAATGTAAATGAGAGGCATCATGTTTCTGCACAACAAAGCGTAGTTCAGTCCCACTTGGCTGTCCCCCAAACGGTTCTGGGGTTTTCTCTTCAGAACGCTTTTCACGATATTTCGATAGTCCCATAGCTATTTATTTACTTTACTCCCATTTTCTCTATAACACAATAGCAGCATGAAAAAGGTTTAAAATATTTCCCTCAAAATGTTGTTCAACTGTTTACTACTATTAATCATTTTACTTCACAATAACATCTGGGGTATTTCTACCTAATTACAGTTAGGAAAAATCTGAGCGAAAAAGAACAAAATAATTTTTGGATTTGACAGTCCGAGACCTGTTCAAAGGGGGTATACAGCATCGGTTAAGATGGCGTTTACTGTCAAATTCTGTAAACAATGAAGCTAATCTTCATGAATTGAATTAACTTTACAAACGACAGCAATTTATCCATCATGAAGTTAGAACTATACCAAATAGATTCCTTTACAGAAGAAATTTTCCGGGGAAATCCAGCCTGCGTGGTGCCGTTAAAAGAGTGGTTACCCGATGAGACACTGTTTAAAATTACGCGTGAAAATGCGGTGGCGGAAACGGCCTTTTTCATAGACAACGGTGATACAATCCACTTAAGATGGTTTACACCTGAAATTGAAATGGACTTATGTGGCCATGCAACCTTAGCGACCGTCCATTGCTTGGTTAAACACCTGAATTATCAAAAAAGCAAAATTGTTTTTGAAACGCAAGTAGGTGAATTAACTGTCGATATAAAAAACGAAGTTTATTATATGGATTTTCCATCCAGAATGCCGCAGCCTTCCACACTGCCCGACGTTATTAAAAATTCGCTTAACATACAACCCAAAGAGATTTATAAATCAAGAGATTATGTTTTACTGTACGAATCTGAGGAAGAGATCAGAAACATCCGCATTGACAGATCAATTTTTGATCTGATTAATCTTGATCCCGGAGGTGTGGTCGTCACGGCAACAGGGAACGACAGTGATTTTGTATCCAGATACTTTACACCGCAATCAACGATACTGGAAGATCCCGTTACTGGTTCTGCCTATTGTTCCCTTATTCCGTTTTGGGCATCAAGATTGGGAAAGGATACTCTTTTTTCCCGTCAGCTGTCAGAAAGAGAGGGGCAACTTTATTGCGAGAACAAAAACGACAGAGTGATCGTGGCCGGTAAGGCCCGTACCTATTCTCAGGGTTTCATTTGGATCTCATAACAATCATTGCTTTAGCGGTACATCTTTAAAATGCTATAATAAGAATAAAAAAATACAACTTTAACCCAAACAGGAAAAAGTGACGTGATCATAGCTTGTTAACTGCTTACATCATTTTAATTCACTAAATTTATAATATGGACAATAAGGTTATAGATAAGGTCGCATTGATCAGCATTTCGGATAAAAAAGTGTTGACGGCACTTTCCAAATCAAAATCAAAGCTCTATTTGCCAGGAGGCAAAAGAGAACCTAATGAATCTGACATAGAATGTCTGAAGCGAGAAATTAAGGAAGAACTCAACGTTGAGGTCCAAGAAGATTCGATCCGTTATTTTGAGACCTTCCAAGCTCCTGCCGATGGCAAAGAGGCCGATGTAACGGTGAAGATGACCTGCTATTTTGCGGATTATTCGGGCACACTACAGGCAGCAAGTGAAATCGATTCATTTGAATGGATAACCCTCAGTGATGTTGGCAGAACCTCTGCCGTCGTCCGACTTATATTGGGTAAACTGAAAGAACTAGACCTGATCAACTAGTGCCAACCGGAGCGGCCGCGACTTTAATGGGCTTCTAATAAATAGCAGCTGGTTTGAAAGTTTTTGCGTGGCTCAGTAAAACAGTGAGATAAATACAAAAAACCTTGAGGGGGGATCTCAAGGTTTTTTACTACCTGTTTTTAACCTAATTTATGAAAAGTATTCTTATAACAACGGTTGATTCCCTTTCGTTTTATTTTTTGCAAAAAAGGCCGATTTGCCTGATTTAATCGAATTAGTATTCGATAGACGATGGCTGCGATTTAAATCATTTGCTGCAATCACTATTTTATCGCTAATACAGATTATTTGATAAATACAAGTTAAACCATTTAGCATCTTGCTATCCATAACGAATACCGAATCATTAACATCGTTAATGGGGAAAAACTTAACTTGATTAATTGTGTAGAGATCAATTTTGCTGAGTTTCTTAAAATACTGCGCCATACTTTTATTTTAAGCAGTATTTAACATCTAATTCAAGATTTAAATTAAATACTTCCCTTTGTTTTTACACAATAATTATTGATCTTAATAATAATATTTTGACGGAAAAAAAAGATATGGATTGGATTACACGTGAAAGACCAAAGATAGATAGGATTGCTTGTCCATGGCTGATAAAGCGTTTTATAAATCCGGACGCAAAAATAATATATGCCCCCCTAGATATGGTCTTTGAAATTGCTAAACAAACGAACGCCATTCCGTTTGATATTCCTGATGTAGAATACACTCATTATGCAGACGAGTGTACATTTGACTATTTCCTTAAAAAACATGAATTAAACGATCCGGCATTAAAACGAATTGCTGCAATTGTCCGTGGTGCAGACACGGATAGACATGATTTAATGCCACAATCTGCAGGTCTCGAGGCGGTTTTTTCAGGTCTAGCTTACAATATCAAGGACGACAATCAGCTTTTGGAGATCGGAATGGTCATTTATGACGGCCTTTATAGCTGGGCTCAACACCTCTACCGACTGAAACATAGCAATGAAGGGCCAACTGAGGTTTTGCTCCTTAAAATCTATCATGAACATTTAAATGATAAGCAAAAAGAAAAATCTCCGGAATGGACCGCATCATTGCGGGAAATGATACAGGATCAAATCGATACAAATACAACATTAAGCTTAAATCAACTTTCCGAAGAACTGGATATTAGTTCAAGCTATTTATCACGCGAATTCTCAAAATATTTTGAAAACTTAAATTATGGTGAGTACATCCGTAAAAAAAGAATAGAAAAAGCCATTGAACTGATGTCTGACCGCTCAATTTCCCTTACTGAAATTGCCTATCTGACAGGTTTTTCTGATCAAAGTCATTTCACACGCATTTTTAAGAAATTTTCAGGAATTAATCCTTCAGAATATAGGAGGAAATCTTTTAAAAAGTAAGGAATATACAAAATAGTAAAATCTATTCTATTTTGAGATGTTACGTATTGGTTATACTTGCTTTTATAAAGCAGATATTATGAAACTAAACCGATACCACTCGTCTTACCATAGAACTTTTTATGCAGCGATAATTATTATACTCTTGTCATCATTAGATTTAAGAGCCCAACAACCGAGCAAACTGGTTGCTTATGTTGGTATAGTAAACCCCATTGTTTCCCTATCATCTGGTACGATAACGCCAAATTTTAAAGATAGCTATCAGGTAGGTATGCCGACAGGTATCAATATACTTAGAGAAGGACACTTGGGATTTTCACTGGAAATGGTTCCCTACATTAAAATAGCATCCGGGAACAGCAAAATGAGCAATTTCTTGTTCCATCCGGGCGTATTATTTCCCATCGGAAAGGAATTTACATTTATAGCCAGGGCTGCATTTGAAACTTCTGGACGATATGGGCTTACACCAGTATTAAGCAAGGTCATAACACATGGTCAGGCTGGAAAACTTTTTCTAGCCATCCCCTTCCCCGTCCGATTTGGCAATGAACAAAAAATTTCTATTGCTGCTGCTTTTCAATTCGGATATATATTCTAAATCGAATGGTGATCGATTAAAATTCCCAAATCGACAACAATAGTGGTGTTCATTTGTTGCAAGGGATAGTTTATTATTTATACGTAGTAATATTTTCAAAATATAATAGATCAGAATGGATAATTTTAGAAACTTAACGTCACGCAGAACGCTATTGAAAATGGGATTGCTCTTAACAGGCAGCGGACTAGTTGGCCTTAAAACAGTTCATGCGTTTTCTACGACCACGTCGAATACGCCTGATCTAACCGAGGCTGAAATCCAGGGAATTGAGAAGGCTTTAGGAAAGAAAGGAAAATATAATACAAAAGAAGTTACACATAATACCAATTTTCCCCGTAATGATCTAGCTGTGACCGTCAAAGGTAAGGATGTTCCTATATCTTTTGGCTTTGGAGGATGGGCTGCGATAAAGAGGACCATGGATGGAAAGAGTGCTGTGCTTATGAGTGATTGTGTTCTACTTCAGGAAGAAGTAAATCCCCTTATTACTGCTGCCGTTGAATCAGGTCTGGAAATTGGGGCAATCCATAACCATTTCTTTTATGAAGAACCCCGAATCTTTTATATGCACATCCACGGTATGGGGGAACCAGTCGAATTGGCTCAGAAATACGCAGCAGCTATCTCAAACACTAAGATAGCTGTTGGAAATCAACCAGCACCATCGGATCAAAAACAAGATCCCGGGGATAAGATATTTAATGTTACGGAATTAAATAACATTATCGGTCATGAGGCAGCGATAAACGGCTCAACAATCAAATATACAGTGGGACGATCCGATTTAAAAATTATGGCAATGGGAGCCGAAATGACATCATCGATCGGTTTAAACAGTTGGGCGTCATTTACCGGATCCGAAAACGAAGCCTATATTGCGGGTGACATCGCAATGTTAGACCATGAGGTCAATCAAGTTATCAGTACTTTAAGGAAACACCATATCGAAATTGTAGCAATCCACAACCATATGCTTGGAGATGATCCACACATGATCTTTCTTCATTACTTTGGAGTCGGTCCTTCTAGAGAGTTGGCACTAGCTTTCAGAGATGCGCTTCTTGTACTCGGTAAAAAATCGCATGGGCATAATCATTAGTCGAATTAATTGATCTATGCGCTCCATTGTACTTTTGATAAGACGTGGTGTAATATGCGCTCATTATATACGGCAACGTTAAATTTGACTATAGGATGTCCGCTAATCTATCTTTCTGTAAATAGCGGTAGGTGCATCCATTGCATCGATTGATAGGATCAATTCTTCTGAACTAACGGAATAGATCTGTGGAACGCCATCTTTGACATCATCATATATGATATACGATTCTTCCTTCCCTGTGATTTTACTTAGCTTTTTTTCAATGGAATACAGCCCCTTCTTTGTCGTGTTGTTACCCGTCATGAAATAATAATCTTTCACGCCAAATTGTACAATTTTACCATTTCCTTTATCAAAATATTCCCGCTGCCCGGTAAATTCAATTATGGAAGCTTTTATCTCCCATTTACCAATAATTGATGCCATTGGCAACTTTTCATCTTTACTGCAGGAAAAAATTACTGCAATTCCGAAAACTAATAATGTAACTAATGCCGATCTTCTTTTCATCTCTGTGCCAGATTTATTGATTAGGTTATACTTATTCCAAAGAACGTATTTAGATTATATAATGCTACAGTTAATTCATTGAAAATATTGGCTATTCTTTCTCTTTCTTCTTTATTGATGGAATTTTAAAAAAAAAGGGACGAGTGTTTATGGTATATAGACTTTATATATTACTACTAATTTTATCGTATTTTAAAAAAAAGCTTCATTATATTAGACTTTATTAAACTGATCTAGAATCTTAACTAATACGATGACAACTGAATTATTTGAATTTGAAATTCTAAAGGCTAGCAGAATCAGGTTATTACAAGTAATGGAAACAGTTGATAATACCATATTATTTAAAATTCCAGAGACCTTTAACAATAATATCGTTTGGCAAATTGGCCACTGTATCACTTCTCAGCAGCGGCATATGTACATGCGTAGTGGACTACCAATGATATATCGCAGGAATTTATGGAAGCATTCAAAATTGGAACGGCACCACATACGTGGAAGAATACACCAGACCTTGATGAAATAAAACATCTATTGCTTTGTACAGTAAACCAACTTAGTAAAGATTTAGTATCAGGTATATTTGTTGAATATCAATCGTTCAGTTTACCAATTGGTTTCTCCATCAATAATCACATTCAAGCACTTCAAGCCGCTAACTTTCACGAAGCCGAGCACAGCGGAATAATATTAAGTTACTTAACAATAAGATTTTTCCAGTCTTTCTTTGGGACAGTTATGACACTGGATACGATATCTTGATATGGCTTCAAGGCCAATCGATATTGAATCTACAAAGATATCCATTTTCAGGATGTTAATCTTTAGATAATTATCGCAAAAACTGGGGTTTAAAAAAAAGAGTTTTATACTGTCTATTCATTTGTAATTCCCTATTTAACGAGTCTGTACTGGAAGTTTACGAATTAAACCACGATACACATTTGGCCGCAAATTGCTCAAACTTTCGGTCCGTATTTCGCATGACTGGGCCATGACCAAAGCATATCATAGAAGGATTTAATCCTGCTAACTTTTGGAGAGATCTGATGTTTTGCTGTTGATCCGACGTGAATATTTTTGGAGGGAGCCCTAGGCCAGGCACTGTAGTGAGCAGATTCATATTTGTTGCAGCATCCCCGATTATCAATAAACCATCCCGCTCACGGAATAAAGAAATATGACCGGCTGAATGGCCTGGAGTTTCTATGACCCGAAAGTTTCCAATGCTATCATTTTCAACGAGTGTACCATCGACTTTGTGGCCCTGCCCCGCCCAGTATTTTCGTTGAAGTTTTGCTAACCAATGTTTGGGATTTGGATAGTCGTTGGTGACCATACCTGTTTCAGTCCTAAAAACTTCATTTTCATGGCAAAGTAAAGGTATTCCAAATTCATCACATAGTTGATCACTACAGCCCTGATGGTCTGCATGGGCATGCGTAAGCACATGTTGATAGACGGGTATTTTCTGAAGGGCTCCCTTCACCGTATTATATGAACTGCGTATCCCACAATCAACCAACACACCCTCTACTATATAGCAGTTGATACTATTTCGTGGCATCAATGGTACATGAAAAACTTCTTTGGCAATTTGATGTAACATAGCTTTTTTTTGCAAAACTATGGCACTCTATAGAAATAAATAAGGACATTTGTCCTATAATACTTTGGCGCTATGTATTTGTCCCTTCGCTCTTGTAAGAGATCGCTGCGTGATGCCCAGATATGAGGCGAGGTCTTGTGTCGCTATGCGCCGAACGAGCTTTGGTTCATTCGAAAGGACATGGACGTATTTATCGAGCGCTGATTTATTATTGTAATTCAGTATGTATTGTTCCTTTTGGATATATTCCTGTTCCATCACAACTTGTATGACCTTGTTCCAAGAAGTCACTCGACCAAGCAGATATTGATAGTCAGCATAGTTTATCCGATGAATTATACTATCTTCTACAGCCCTGATACTCCTTCTGGATTTTTCCTGAGCAACAAACTCTGGGAATGAGGTTACAAACTCATTTTCAAATTTGAAACAGGTTATATTTTCTTTCCCCTCCTTGTCGATGGCATATGCTTTTACCGCACCACTGGATATGAATCCAATATGACGACAGGGTTCGTCCGCACGAATAAAAAAATCACCCTTTTTCAAATAGTGTGGTTTGAAGAACTGAACAGAAAAATTCTTTTCTTCAGCTGACAGTACCCCTATCGAGAATAGATATTTTTTTAGTGCATCTGTCATATCATCATATTGTGTCTTCTATTGCTGTTCTTAAAAAAACTCGGGGCCATACCAAATCCAGCATACAAAAGTAACAATAATTGACTATTGAAAAAAGTTGCTCTCTTTGTTCGGATTTCTCCATCTACCTGTGTCATAATATGCGTATTTAAACGCTCGGATTCTTTTCGCATTGTTGGAGAATATTTCGCGATGATAATTTCTGAAATGTCAATATCTTAATAAGGAACATTTCCCTTTCTTAGTCTCAAAACAACATGTTGAATTTGAGGGAAGAGTACTAAAATAAGAATGACAAAAATTAAACCTGTTAACATCAAATCATAATAATCCCTAATAGCACGAGCCAATATCTGCTGACCTACCATCTGATTCAAGTAGCCCGAGGATACTATTTTAGACGTATATATATCGCTGCCTGCATTTGCGTATTGTGCCTGAATATCCAACAAGGTAACAGGCAACTGAGGGTTCGTCTCCGTGAGTGATTCCCGAACTTTTTCCCTTACAGATGATTTTGCAAATAATTGAAGCTCGTTATTAAGTGCCAGACTAGCTGTAAATCCTATGAACCTTGAAAATATACCAATCAGAGCGGCATTTACGGCAATTTTCGAAGGCGCTGATGCGGCGGTAAATGAAACAATCGGAACAAACAACACCCCTGTTGCCGCGCCATACATAAACATAGGCAAAAGGAAATCGGTTGTTTCGCCCTGTACAGAAACAAATAGTATCATATAGGCATAATATAATGCCATCAAGCCAAAACCAATAATAATCATCCTGATCAGGTTATACCCCATCAAGACAAATCGAGAAGTAATAAACATACTCAGTGTAGTTCCAGCAATTACCGCAATCCATACCGGAATGGTACTCAGTGGATGGTTTCCTAAAATCGCTTCAAGATAACCATAGGCTAGCCCAGTACTTCCTTTAAAAATATAAAAGGTAAAAAGAAGCAAAAGTCCTGTAGTGAAATTCTTTGCCCTAAAGATCTGTAAATTGATTAATGGTCTTTTAAGTTTTAATTCTCTGCTAATAAAAAGAGAAAGAATAATTAAATTAACTAAACAAAGTGTGCTGATTAATGAACTATCAAACCATCCCAATTGTCGTCCGTACACAAGGATATATCCTACGATCATGATAAAAGACACATAAAGTAAATAGCCGATCCAGTCCACCTGATAGAGTGGTATTTTTCTGGTAAACCGGGCCCTACTGTTCATGGTAAGTAAAACAACACTTGTCAGCATAATGACTACAATAACAAATCCGTAGAATATCCAGTTGAAGTCAAAGAAATGAAGGATGACACTGATATAGATGGAGTAAAATGGTACCGCTATTTGTATACTGCCATAAAGGAGACTATAAGCAATCACACGGGCACGTACAGACTGTAACCTTGGAAAAATAAGCTGTGACACAATTCCCGACATTAATGCACAGGTAATGCCCTGCAAAAACTGACAGAAAACAAATAATATCCAATCTCTGAAATAAAAACAGACCACAGCACATAGCACATTTACCGCAAGTGCCAGTAGTAGATATTCCCGTGGTGCGAAATACTTTACAATTCTAAAATCCAGCGCCAGGAAAGCTACGGTTGAACCATAGATAACGACCATACCATATTGTACATCTGTGGCTTCTATTCCGTAAAATCCCATTGCAGCACCTGGAATTCCGTAAAAGGCAAAACTAAACAGGCTGGTCATGAGAATAGCAAATATGACAGACCTTGCCATCCATTCTGATACCCAGGATTTAAAAATCGGTATTTTGTGTACTTGCATCGTTAGTTTTTTAAAACATAAACATTCGCATTCATTCCGGCAGAAAGCTTGGTTAATCTTTCGGGCGTATCGGTCAATTTAATCCGAACTGGAATACGTTGGATGATTTTAACAAAATTACCGGTAGCATTATCCGGCGGAAGCAGCGAATACCGGGATCCTGTGGTTGGCGAAAGGGACTCGATAGTACCTTTGAATTTTTCATTCGGAAAAGCATCGACTTCAATAGATACCGCTTGACCGATTTTGAATTTCCCAATCTGTGTTTCCTTAAAATTTGCCATTACCCACTTTTCCTCGGCTCTGTTCACTAAGAATGCCAATGTCTGTCCGGGCTGTATCAGTTGTCCCGCCTGAATGGTCTTTTTCCCAATTTGTCCATCAAAAGGTGCTGTGATAACGGCATATCTAATATCCAACTCTTGCCTTTTGAGAAGTGCTTCTTTGATCTTTATTTCTGCCTCTATTGCATTGTGCTGTACCCTGAAATCATTTAATTTGGATTCAGCGACGTGTAAAGAAGCTTTGGTCTGGTCATAATCTGATTGGGTGATGGATAAAGTAGCACTGATGTTGTCGAATTTTTGTTGTGTTGTCGATTCGTCCGCCAGTAGATTTTTATAGCGGTCAAATTCTTTTTGCTGCTGGTTCAATCGTGCTTTAGCACCTTCCAATTGGGCCTTAATGACGGCAATGCTTTTAACCTGCGTTTCCTCACTTGCTGCCAAGATCGGTAATTTGGCTTGCGCGCTCATGAGTTCTGCTGACGCAGCATCTCTCTTTAACCCGTACTCGTCCTGTTCGATCACTACAAGGGTATCGCCTTTTTTTACCTGCTGGTTGTCTTTATAATATATTTTACGGATATAGCCCCCTACTTTTGCGTTTATCGGGGAAAGATAGGCATCAATCTGAGCGTCGTTGGTCTGTTCATAGCGATATCCTTCGAAGAAATAAACAGCTGCCCAAATAATAATTCCCACGAATAATGTGATACCGAGCCATTTGGTTAGGTTAACAACAATTTTATCTGTTTTATTTTTGTTCATGATATTTGTATTAAAGAATTCCGATAATTGCCAATAGCCTGATATGCGTAAGTTTGACGTTTGTTTGTGCTGTTGTCAGATTAAATTTAGCTTCTAACAAAGCATTTTCGGCTTCCAGAAGATCGGTCAGAAGGGATTCCTGGTTTAAGTAGCTACTTCTGATAACACGAGCAGTTTCGGCGGTTTTAATGATATTTTGCTCCGCTGTTTCCATGCTTTCCAAGGCCTGTTTTTGCTGTAAATAAGCCTCTTTTACCTCAAGGTAGATCTCCTCTTTTTTAATATTTGCTTTTTCTCTTGCCTCATTACTGATTACTTGAGCATGAGCGATAGAATGCTTACTTTTGTAGAGATTATCAATAGGAAACTGGACTTTGATCCCGGTCTGACCAAATCCCCATAGATCATTAGAATATGGATAAAATGAAATCTGCGGATAGGTGTAATTGTAAGTTGAATACAAGGAGATTTTGGGTAACAACGTCGCTTTTACCTGCTTGATGTTCATTTCGCTCAATTTAATATCGCTATGCACGATGTTGTACTCCGGAGATTTGTTTAAAGCGATGTCTACATAATCCTTGTAACCACCTTGAGTGATAGCCTCTAACTCGATTGTATCTTGGTATTTTATTGCAAGCTCAGCATCATTTTCATTCCCCATCAGAATATTGAGTCGCTGTTTAGCGATTTCAATCTTCTTTGCAACATCAGAAAGGCTGAGTTCCAGTTGCGCTAATTTCACGGAGGTTCTTAGTACATCGCTCTTTAGCACGGTGCCATTTTTATGCAAGCTTGCTACCAGTGTCAATTGTTTTTTTTCGGCTTCAATTTCTGCAGCAAGAAAATCCTGGAAATGCAGAAACTTATACAGATCAAAGTAAGCCGCTGCAACATTGTATTTTACACTGTGTTTTTGCAGATCGACTTCATATTGTGTACGTATCGCCTCTTCCTTTTTCATGGCGATGTTTCTTTTGTCCTTACCACCATTGTAAAGATTGACGTTCAGGTTGTAACCCACGCTGTAACCATAACCTTTTACAGGCACATCCTGCGGAGAAGAAAACAATCCATTGTCATAGATCAGGAATTTGGAATTGAGTTTTACATCCCCACCAACAAAAAGCTCAGGCAACAAATGGTCTTTCGCTTCCAATATTTCTAAATTACTTTGCTGAAGTTTTAGATCGGATAGTTTCAGTTGACGGTTATTCTTTTCGGCTACTTTCCAAATTTCTTCTAAGCTTAACATCGGCACATTTTCTGTATGCTGGGCATAAAGAGATTGTGTAAACAGCGCTAGCATGATACCCAAAATCGGGACTATTTTATATTGTTTCATCGGTTTTGTTTATATATTTCTTTCTTTTTACTAGCCATGGTTTTACAATCTTTTTCAATTCATCAAAAGCAAAAGTTAAATCTACCATTGGCATAAAAGCATAGTTATACCCATAAGCAAACCAAAAGATATTTGCACTGTCAATTCCTTCATCTGAATGATGTAATTTATCAGCAGACTTTTGAGCTTTTGTTTCAAGTTTAAAATCTTTGCGCGGTGTTATGATTTTATGTTTCATAATGACTTTACTTATTACTTAGCAAAAGTATCCAGTATGGCGAAGTATCATTTTATATAATTAGCCTAATATTTGTTAAATTTGGCCATATGGAAATTCTGAGCCAAATCATACATATTGTTGATCAAAATCCTGATTCTATCCTGGTGATGCGACAGCAGACGGAACAACGTTTACCTGCCCACCAGCACAAGAAGGCTCAGTTGTTATTGGTCTATGGCGGGATTGCTTACCTGCAGACTGACGAAAAGGATTTCTATATTCCCTCAAATCATTATATCTGGATACCAAAAAACTATCGGCACAACTTGATGTTCAACACCCAGGACCTGTTTATTATCAATATTTATTTTCCGGAGGAAAGTGCTGGTAATTTTTATGAGGAGTTGGGCATTTATCCCGTGAGTAGGCTGCTGGCAGAGATGCTTTCATTTAGTGAGAAGTGGCAAGGTGATTATTACAAAGGTTCGTGGGAATTTGAATTTTTAATTACGCTAAAAGGCCTACTATCAAAAGAAAGTCTCAAAAAATTCTCCATTCAACTTCCAACAACAGACGATCAAAGGCTCAATACCATAATCGACAGTTTTAGAAATAGGTTAAATGAAAATCTAAGCTTAGCAATGATTGCGCAGCAATCGGGAATGAGTGTTCGTAGTCTCACCCGATTATTCCAGCATAAACTGCACATTACATTTGTTCAGTATTTAAAAATGCTACGGATTATTAAGGCAATGGAATTAATCAACGATACAGATTTGAATATGACTGAGATTGCCTACGAAATTGGTTATTCAAATATAGCGGCTTTCAGCAATAACTTTTATCTGCTTACCAACATGAGGCCTACGGAATTTAAAACGAAGTGAGGAATAAATTTTTACCGTCCCGCTGTATTGATTTTGGTCTGCGCATTATTGTCAGAGCTGTGTCATAGTTCTATGTCGATAAATTTCAGGCCAGCTGAAATTGACGTCTAATCCTTGAAAACTAACGGGGTAACGGTAGCTAAAGCAAATTCTTGATCCACGTCAATCTTTTTTTTCGAAAAATAAAGGAACTTAGTTTATACAAAAAAACAAAAGAAATCGTATAAACAGATTTAAAAGAAATAGGATGAAAAAGATAGCAATTAATGGATTTGGCCGCATCGGACGTGCTGCCTTAAAAATAATAACAGAAACTGTCGATCTTGAGGTCGTTGGAATCAATGATCTGATGAGTATTGAAAACGCTGCATATCTGCTTAAATACGATAGTAACTATGGGAAATATGAAAGAGATGTGCACATCGAGGGAGATACACTTGTGGTCGATGGAAAACCGATTAAATATACAAGTATCAGGGAGATCGAAAAGTTACCTTGGAAAGATATTCAAGCGGATATCGTTATAGAAAGTACGGGCATTTTCACCAACAAAGCGGACGCCGAAAAACATTTGGCCTCTGGAGCAAAATTTGTCGTCATCTCGGGTCCTACTAAAGATACGCCGACAGTGGTCCATGGGGTAAATACTGAAGATGGCAGGGTTTCTGTTTTTTCGTGCGCAAGCTGTACGACCAACAATATAAGTCCAGTAATCGAAATATTGGGTAGAAGACTGGGAATAAAAAAAGCAATACTAAATACCACACACGGTTATACGGCTTCACAGGCATTGGTCGATGCTCCATCAAAAAAAGAACCACGTATGGGAAGGGCTGCAGGCATTAACCTTGCCCCCGCGGCCACTGGTGCTGCAATAGCGACGACAAAAGCACTTCCGCAATACGCCGGAAAGTTTGACGGTATAGCTGTGAGGGTGCCTGTTCCAGTAGGATCCATTTCCGATATTACGTTTATTGCAGAAAGGCCCACCACAATCGAAGAGATCAACCAAATCTTGAGCGAAGAATCAAAAACTGATCGTTATAAAAAGGTGCTTACGGTGACTGATGAGCCCCTGGTATCTACCGATATTATCAAAAGTCCATTCGCAGCGACAGTAGATCTAGAAATGACTCGAGTTGTCGATGGCGATCTGGTAAAAGTGATGGCTTGGTACGACAACGAATGGGGATTTACCAACCAAATGATTAGACAAATTCAATCGATTTAGCGCAATAGCAACGAAAAACTTAACGTGCGAGGGGTTATCTAAAGGTTAGATAGCCCCTTCTTAATACAATTTTATACTTCTTGCAGCCCAGCCAAATAAAGTAAGCAGCATGCGTATTCAAATATTCAACTTTTAAACAAATCTTTCATTTTGTTAAAGTCCTGCTTAGGTTTTTTACAGCGATAGATCGTTTGCAGCACCCAATCTTCGCTACTTGCATCGGGACTATATAATTTTCGCACAGGAACAACTTTTTCGAAAAAAGGACAAAAGAAATCGTCACTGGTATCGTTATAACAAATGGCAATCACCGTTTGGGGCATGCGGCCTGTCGGTGCCCAGTTATAACGCAGCATCTTTCCAAGCCAAGACTTAACTTTATGCCGTCTTCATCCTTATTAATCAGATCGTTTAATTGTCTCATTTTAGCTTGCCCAAAAGCAAATGAGATGCATGACAAATAGTAAGATTTTAATGATCAATTTCATACAGCGTGTCCTTTCTACCTATTCTAAATTATAAAAGCATTGATTTCCTATCGCGACACCACCATATTCCAACGCAAGCCTATCATTTACATTATGTAAGTACAGCCATCATTACAAGCCCTTTTTAAGCTATCGGAAATTGGTTTATCAAATACAATCGGGCCTACAAAATCTTATAACTTATTCTTTCGTATAATTCGATGTTCCGTTTACATCAACCTGCTTACCTAAATACTTTGGTTTTCTATTTCTCATGATATCCAAAACGGCTTTCGCAACCGATAGTTTTTCTCTAAATGCATAGTATTTATATCCCTGATAAACTCCTCGATCCGCACTATAACCGAATGATTTTATGCCCAATTTATCACCCAGATAAACACATCTATTTAGATGATATTTTTGAGATACCAAAATTGCCGTATCAACATTAAATATATATTTTGCCCGGTACATGGTCGAGTAGCTATCGAACCCAGCATAATCGATGTAAATTTTTGTGGTATCGATACCATTTTTCTGACAGTACAACTTCATTACGCTAAGCTCATCGTACTCGTCTCTTCCGTTGTCTCCTGACAACAATATTTTATCCACTTTGTGGTTTTTATACAACGAAATCCCGGCATCGAGTCTATCTTTCAGATACCTACTTGGCTGATCACCATTGATACCAGCACCAAAAATAATGGCTACCTTGGTTCTTGGCACATCGGTGAGTTCGGTAAAAATCGCCGACTCTGTTTTAGCCGTTATATTGCTGTTGGTTAACACCACAACAACCAGGGCTACTACGCATAGGACCAGAACAACTAAAACCACCCTTTTAATCTTTTTCATGAGCTTGATGTGTTTACAATAAATTATTATTTTAAACCCAAATTTAACTGTAAAACCTACTGAAAATTGAAGCAACTATAATTCGCTGCAGATCAATTATCATTCGTAGCTCCTTGCAGTCTTTTCGCAATATTTCCGATGGCTATTAATGCATTAAAATTTAAATACAACCAACATCGCTTTATGATCGGTTGGCCACACACCTTCGGGAAGTAGGAAGTTATCTTCACTATCTTTTTCCTGCTTCCGTCCATATTTTACGGTTTGTTCCGGACCGACAACGTTAGCTTTTAATGGTTTCAACGGTTTTTTGCTACGGTAATAAACATAGTCGATCCGATCTCGATCATCCGCTGTGGGTGCCCATGCCAATTTTTCCATAGGAACATCTTTGTTGAAAGCCGGATAGGTAAAACCAGGATGAGTAACCGGGTTAGGATATAATTGACGGAAACTATCTATAAATCCGGCTTTTTCCAATAAAACCGAACAGTCCCAGGGAACCACTGCTCCATGATGGTCAAAAAGATCTTTTGTTGCCAATGTCCAATCCAAATGTGAAGGCTCATTAAAATCACCTGCAATAATAAACGATTGTGATTGATCCTCTTTTTCTACGTCGCTCAGGATATCCTGGATAGCCTCATCACGTTTGCTTTTACGATTAGCCTCAATAATGGTACCCACCCCTGAAATAGGACGATCTAACTTCTTCCAGGTCACACCATCGTAACCACGTGGCAAGTAGCAGGCATAATTTGTGTAGTCCAAGTGTAAAGAATAGCATACAAAAAAACGCTTCCCAATCTTGATCTTACTTTTTAAAACACCGCCCATGGTACTATCTTTTTCATAAAGCGCATGTTGTGATTCAATCGGATATTTGGAAATAAAACCGACATCCAATTTTGCATCACTAGACTGGCCAAAATATATAGCCCCCTTAGTTTTGAGTTCCGTTAGTATACGCTGAATAAAATCTGTTCCCTTGTAATTACGGACTTCACTAAAGAGAACGACATCTGCATGCTTGGCAATAATTTCGTTTGCAATCGCAGGAAACCCATTGAGCACAACAGTCCCCTCCTGCCAAATGTTGATCTGCAGTACTTTTAACTCATTTTTTGCCTGGGCGAAGAGTGTATGCCCCAAAAGGCTTATCACCAAAAGCAATATAATTTTTCTTAATTTCATTGGAGTTGTCTATTTCTAAGGCTAGTAGTACCGCACCTAGATATGTCAAATGCGGTTTTTACAATTATCTAGTCAGCTAATTTACGTCTTATTTCTGAAATTGTTCAGTTCCTGCAATAATTAGCTATCGGCCCATTGTTGTGGCTATTGATGTCCTCGTTATTAAAGCACCATCTGGGGTGTAAAAAATTATGTACAGCATTGCCCTAATCCCAAAACAACTGATTTTTTCATAAAGATAGCCCTTCCGCATAAGCTTTGATTATATACAGGATCTCTCCATAATTTAGGAGGTCTTTATCTTTTAGTTTTAATATCTTTGCTATATGAATATTGAACAGATCAAACAACCTTTCTTCAAAAAATTCCCGGGAGACTTTTCCAATAACCCTACACAGCGAGGCACCCCAAAAGTGCTATTTGCTACGATTGAACCTGCTGGGTTTGAACAGCCTCAACTAATTGCTTTTAACGAGGCTCTTGCTGAGGAAATAGGACTAGGTAAATTTGAAGAAAAGGATCTTAACTTTCTGGTAGCGTCTCATCTACCCGACAATATTCAGACCTACGCTACGGCTTATGCCGGACATCAATTTGGTAATTGGGCCGGGCAACTGGGCGACGGCAGGGCCATTCTGGCGGGAGAAATTACCAATGCTGCCGGTAAAAAGACCGAAATTCAATGGAAAGGAGCCGGTGCAACCCCCTATTCAAGGCGTGCAGATGGAAGAGCCGTATTACGGTCTTCTGTACGCGAATATCTAATGAGTGAAGCCATGTATCACTTAGGCATACCTACCACCAGGGCCTTAAGCCTGGCCTTTACAGGAGAAGATGTCCTTCGGGATATCATGTATAACGGCAATCCACAATACGAAAAAGGAGCCATAGTGATCAGAACCGCCGAAAGCTTCCTTCGCTTTGGACATTTTGAACTGATGTTTGCTCAGGGTGAACATACGTTATTACAGGATCTGCTTGATTTTACAATTGAAAATTACTTTCCTGAAATTGCCTCATCCGATCAGCAGAAATACAAAGATTTTTTTGAGAATATCTGTAGCCGCACGGCAGATTTAATGTTAGAATGGTACAGAGTAGGTTTTGTACATGGGGTAATGAATACAGACAATATGTCCATCTTAGGCCTAACGATCGATTATGGTCCCTATTCAATGCTGGATGAATATAATTTAAATTTCACCCCGAATACCACCGATCTTCCTGGAAGGAGATATGCTTTTGGAAAGCAGGCGCAGATTGCCCAATGGAATCTATGGAAACTCGCAAATGCCCTCCAGCCCATCATCAACGATGAAAAATTCCTTGAAAACACCCTAAATAATTTTGGCGTGTATTTTTGGGAAGCCCATGACAAAATGCTCTGCAAAAAATTCGGATTTGATGAACTAAAAGAAGAGGATGAGATGTTTTTTAACAACTGGCAGGGCTTAATGCAGGACCTCGCATTGGATCATACCTTATTCTTCAATCAATTGGAGAAAATAACACCAGACACAGATTTACAAAAACATTTCAGCCAGGTAGCTTACAGCGCTTTAAATGAAGAAAAGCTCAGCAGACTGAAGGACTTCATGGAACGCTATCAATCCCGTCTGAATTCAAATGCTATTTCAAAAGCTGAGTCCGTGGAATTAATGAAAAAAACAAACCCCAAATTTATTTTGCGGAACTACCTGCTTTACCAATGTATTGAAGAAGTTAGTGCAGGAAAAACAGCACTCTTAATGAAACTAACGCAAGCATTAGAAAATCCATACCAGGAATTATTTCCGGAATTTTCCGTCAAGCGCCCTTCAATCTATGACGACACCGCAGGATGTTCTACACTTTCATGCAGTTCGTAGTATGAGATGCCCCGTTCGTTAAACATTCAGGGCGGGTTTAAAAGCTAAAGTTTAGGATTTGTAGATTTTCTAAAAATAATCATACACAATAACCAGCCAGCAATTAAACCTACCAAGAGATAAGACTCCAGATGCATATCCTGAAAACGAATGCTGGGTATATCACTATCCGAAGCGAACTCGGCTCTTCTTAACAGGTCATGTATCTGAGCAACTTTAAATTTTAAATAAATCACGCGCATACCACAAAATATAGATCCCGACGTACAGATCAATAATATAGCTAACAGTTGATTTCTTACTGAAGATAATTTACAATAATTTTTGACTGACAGATACAAAAAAGGGAGAATCCCAAGAGAGAAAATAAAAATCAGTGTTGGCAAAACCTGGCCAGGTAAACGCCAACTGTCCTTAAACAAAGGGCTTTCACCTATAATTTCCGTAGTAAAAAACGTCAAAAATTGATCTCTAACAAAGAAAGCAATGAGACACAATACGGTTGACAATCCAATAGCAATGCTGTATTTTTTCATCTTTTTCTTTTCATGAACTATGAGTCGGCAAAGCCGGAAACCTCAGTTTTAAAGTTTCTGTATTGCCAGATAATAATAATAAATATACGACCGCTTTTTTCGATAGATAGGGACAATTTATAAATCGTTGCGTTGTTTTTATATCCGCGATTGGCATACGCCCCTCGAACGTACCACTTGCCTGGGCTATCCTGATGGGATCTTTCAGCTTTGGGGATAGTACCGTCCTAGTTTCAAAATAAAAACTTAAAAGCTATAATCTACCCCAAAACTGATATAACCAGGCAAAAGCTTATATTCGGTGCTGGTATTATAAAGGTCTGTCAATTCAGCATTTCTGAAAAAGCGAGTATTGAAAATATTTTTTGCTGTCATGGTAAATCTTGTCCTATGCTGCCGCAATTCATAAGCTAAGGAGAAATCCGAGAAATAATAGGTCTTGGAATCCTGACCAAGGAAACTGCCAAAGCGATAGGATTCATTCTTTAGATTACACTGTATGTTTTTTCCCATATTCAAAAATACATTCAGAAACCCGCGGCTATTATGTAGTGTAGTTTTGCTATCTGAGCGATAAGTAATCGACTGCAGGGCGTAACCTGTGTAAATATTCAACCTGGATTTCCATGCACTTCTAAACGATAGTCCATAATCGTATGTCTCTGTATGGATGCGACGATTGCCCACCCCCACCACCAATGTTTCGTAATCTGCTGTATTTGCGCCTAAGTCCAAACGAAAATTTCCTCCTACAGCCTTCAGGTAGTAATTAAGATCTGCCTTATAATTGCTGCTCTTTTTGTTTTTGAGCAATACCTGTTGCACAAGGCTAAAATTGGGGTCTAAACTGCTTTCCGTACCCACATAATCAAACAAAATCTGATGTCCGACCGAGAGGTTCGCAAAAAAACGATCTGTCATACTGCCATAGGTATACATCAGCGTACCACCAGAACTGCTTAGCGTCGCTAGCTTATCCATTCCTCGAATAAAGTTTCGAACCCCTGTCGTGTAATAATGGGGAACGAGCTCGGTAAGTGAGGTATTCTGTTGCTGAAAATAGAGGTCGGTTTCCAGGCGCCCTTTTGGGTGGATAGCCCATTTCCCCGATAATCCAGGCGAAAGCAAGAGGTTATTTTTAGGTTTGGCTTCCCCAAAATCTGTCAACCTGTTCTGTACGAGACCTACATGCAAGCGAGGTGTTAATTCCAATTTATCTCGTTTAAAAGTGTACTTGGAAATAAAGTTTGTCTGGAACACATTTAAGTCCATCACATTAGAAAATCCCGAGGGAGAGACTGCTTTCCCCCCTAACTCATCTGGATTTGACAGCAAATCTAATTCTGTATTAAGCTGTTGCTGCTGGTAGGCCATATTGAATGCCAACTCAAAGAAGTCACCATTTTTTTTCCGGCTTACATAATGCGTAGTGGCACCCAAATACTGTAGATTATTTTCAATATGTTGTTTTACCGCACGGATATCTTCCCCCCCAAACAAGTCTTTATAATAATATTGATCGATACTGTAATCTACTGGCGATTGCTGGTTTATCCAACGTAGAGAACTGACCAGTACATCCCGCTCCGAAAATTTGTAGCTATAACTCAGATTGTGGTTGGTCAAATACCCCTTGCTTTTGGTCAGTTCCTCACTTTGTACACCATTGAACAATAATGCGCCCAAATCATTTTTCCTCAAAGAACCTAGTGTACCTGAATAGCTCAACAATGTACGCTTATTGGGCTCCAACTGCAGCTCCAGTTTCGTGAAGTAGTTATCGATGTTTCTGGTAAACTGATAATCTTCGATGTTGGTAAATTGGATATCCTCCAAATGATAGTTCTGCACGGTATTTCGGTAAAATGATTTTTTAGTAGGATTTGCAAAACCCAGCCATTTGATTTTTAACTGTGGGGTCGGATTTAAAATGGTATTCAATGACAACAACTTGTCGTTATTGAAATTGGTTCTTTTATAATCAAAACCAGGCAGATTTGGCGTATTATCTATTAAAGTGGGTGTTGTTACCCCCACACCAATCTGACCTGGTTCATCTGGAGAACCAGATTGAATGAGGTGGTTGATGCTGCTTACGGCATCCACTCCGTTATTGTTAGCAGCACCCAATAGATAATATTTGTTTTTCTTCCCAAAATTCATCAGGTTAGCACTCGCCTGATAATATTTTGGGCCTATGGGAACGACCTGTGCATCAACAGAGCCAAGCCACTGTGCCCTGCTTTCCTCCTTAAGTTGCAGATTTAGTGCAATCTTGTCCGAATTTTCAATACCTTTCAGCTGCTTATTATTGGAATACCGCTGCAATATCTGAATTTTTTCCAAGGGACGAACAGACATGCTTTGCGTCAGCAAGCGGTAACCCTTTTCGAAAAAATCATCCCCTTCCACCATCACTTTTTCCACTTCTTTATTACCTATTTTGATACTGCCGTCGGTACCCACCTGAATACCTGGGATCTTTCGAAGTAGATCTTCTACCGTACGCTCGTCGCCCTGTAAAAAGGATTTCACAGCAAGCTCAATGGTATCTCTGCCCCGACGATAAGGCCCTTTGGAGTGGACAATCACTTCCTGCAATTGTTCCATTCCCCCCGCTGATAACTGCACATCAATTAGCGTATCGGCCTGCGTTGCTGTGATGGAAAGGGGAACAGGCTTAAAGCTCAGCGCCTTGAATAGCAACGTAAATGATCCACTTTGGGCTGTTTGCACATGATATTTCCCCTGGCCGTCACTAAACGTATAAGCCAGCATTTTATTATCGCAATCACGCCGTAAATCAATACGTACCCCTCCTAAAGGTTTTCCTTCAGTACTGACGCTTCCATGGATAGCAACCTGTCCATATACGGCCATACACAACAAACAAAAGCTGAGTAAGACCGCTATCCGCTTATTGATGTTCCCATTCATATACTTGCTCTACACTACCCCTAACTTTTTGTTTCTCAACGCTTACGCCTTCCATCATTGGCATTTTGCTGTACATAATGCGCATTTGCTCTTCATTGAATTGGTCGTCTTTTTTAATAAACTCTTCCAGGCTCAATTTGGGCAAAGACTGAATATATTTATCATTTACGGGAATATCGCCAGTATAGGGATAATTTACCTCCTTCAAGTACCAATAGTTCGGATTAGCACTTTCGTTATAGAGCATCACGATAAGGCCTGGCAAGCCGCCAAATTTTGATGGTCCCACAGGTACGGGAATATCATTCGTATAATAAGCTACCAACGTAGTCCCTCGATAAGAGGCCGTTGCCTTATGGCATACATGTTTGCCCAATGTATCCACATCGGTGTAATCCGTATTCCAGACCAGTGCCGGGAATTTGTCCGTCACCAAATAGTTAACACCTTGAATGGAGCGGGTTTCTAACTGTTGGTCAGCCTTATTTTGATGGATCACGACCCTGTTATACCTCTTGCCAGAACCGATTGTTATCGAAAATGAAGATGCTACTTCATCGTCGGCATCGGCATCTTTATTGAGCTCTTGCTTACGAATTGGCATGGAATCTCGAACAGCAATCTTCACTGTTCCATCATAATAGACAGCTTCTTTAAAAGTAGCCATTGCCGATGGAATGTATTCATATACGGCATGAAGCCGCTGTGCAGAAGATAATCTGGAAAGGAACAGAAATAAAAAGAATATATAATATTTACGCATGATAATTTAGTTTAGAAAGACGAGGTGCAAGCCCCGCTTTTGTTTTTTGTGATAATGAATAAAAGTTAGTTGTTTGCAACCCAGTCATGCATTGCAGCAAAGAAACCAGCACAACCACTAGCCGACGATGCATAATCCGTGAAGACTGCGCTACCTAACAAAACGCCATCAAAGCTGTATATACTTACTTTAAAATTACACCGTACGAATACGGCATTCGTTTCCGTAGTTTCCTCGGTTACCCGAACGGTATTGTTCGCAAGGCGCTGGGAAGTTGTTTTCACAGATTTATTTCCGTTGACCATTGTTATCGCGGTCTTGGCCGAAGCAACAGATGATAGCATGACTACTGCTACCAAACTCATCATTAATCTTTTCATTGTTTTTAAATTTACTTGTTAAACCATGGTATGATTTGATGGCATACCCTTGTATATGACGGTAAAAATAAAGACACATTGAATTATTAAAATGATGATTAAATATCTGTAAATGGTCACTTAGAATTCGTAGCTGATCCGTTACTATTCGCAATGGGCTTGTTCACTGAATAACTAAAATTATGGAGCAAATCGTTATGAGATAAAAACGTTCAAAGCCCTACTGGATACCGATTAGGGGTGCAGTATAAACTGGACGTCAACTTCCCGCTTCTGCTTTTTTTGAATACCGTAGATGAATTAGCGAAAAGCTATATCAATCAGATTCGACAACGTGCAGACCGAAAATCTGAAGTGCTTAAATAGGATCCAATGGCCTTGGATGATCTGTTTTTATGAAATTTTCATTTTGGTCAAAAGAATATAGCGCAGAATTCCTGTCACTTAAATACTTGCCTTAAGATAAGTGTTTGAGGTATTTTATGCTTTAGTTTTACAAGATTAATGTTTCTTTAATCATGCAAAATCTTTTTCTAGCTATTACAATAAGTTCTCTTGTCCTATTTTGGTTCGCTGTAAGGCACAAACCTTCGACACGAGTTTATATTTTTTGGTCGCTCTTCATATCATTCGCTGCACTTGCAGGTCTCTTTATACAATTCCCCCCTTCTTTTGCCTTATTGCTATTCGGTACAGTTATAATAATAGCCTGGTGTACGGAGTTATTGACTAACATAAAAATAAATATGCATTTGCTTTTGGCGATCCATATCTTGCGTATTCCCATAGAATTTATTCTCTATTCTTTATTCAAAGAAAAAATGCTGGCGCGAGAAATGACCTTTATTGGCTACAATTATGATATAATTTTCGGAGTTACAGCCTTAGTATTTTTGATAATTGGCATTTTCTTTCGTAAAATTTTCTATTTCCAGATTTTCAGATTATGGAACATATTCGGTATTTGCTCAGTTCTAATCGTTGTTATTCTGGGAATACTATCATCCCCAATTCCCATACAATTGATCGCCTATGATCAGCCAAATATTGCTATGCTACAATTTCCATATGCTTTACTGCCCAATTTGGTAGTACCCTTGGTAATCTTATCCCATATCATACTGTTGAGGAATTCAGTTACATCAACATTTAGATAATACATAGTTGGAAGAGCCTCTTCGGATTTCTATTCCTGCCGACCGCCATCTTTAGGAATTTCAGGCAATTGCGCACTATGCCCATCAATTTTTTGTGCTGCAGCCATTGAAACTACCAAATCATTCAGCATAGTGCTTGCTGCTGTTGGCGAATTTGGAAGCAAGACCAAATTGCTTCTGCTATTGGCTCCAATGGCATTCAGCGTATCATAATGTTGCGTCACCACGATTAACGCAGAAGCTTCCTGTGCATTGATATTGGCCGCATTCAGCATTTTCACCGATTCTTCCAATCCCTTTGCAATCTCTCTTCGCTGGTCTGCAATCCCCTGCCCCTGTAATTTTTTAGATTCTGCTTCAGCTTTTGCAACCGCAACAATTCGTATTCTTTGTGCCTCAGACTCATATTCTGCGGCAGTTTTTTCGCGTTCAGCAGCGTTGATTCTGTTCATAGCATGTTTCACCTGTTCATCAGGATCAATATCTGTCACCAATGCTTTGATAATATCGTAACCGTAGCTTTGCATCGCATCCTGCAATTCACTTTTTACAGCAATGGCGATATCGTCTTTTCTTACGAAAACATCATCTAATTTTGTTTTTGGAACTTCAGCACGTACAACATCAAAAACATACGATGTAATCTGATTTTCGGGATTCTCCAGACGATAATACGCGTCTTTTACATTATCTCTGATTACCTGATACTGAACAGAAACTTTCATCTTAATGAAAACATTATCCAGTGTTTTGGTATCAATTATGACATCCAATTGCTTTATCCGAAGATTCAGCCGCTTAGCGATCTGATCCAAAAATGGAATTTTTAAATGCAAACCGGCATGACTTACTTTTAAAAATTTTCCCAGCCTTTCTATCACGGCCGCAGACTCTTGCTTTACCGTATAAAATGAAGCAAATAATGTAATAAGTCCAAAAAAGACCAAAATTCCTAAATATAGCATAACCTTAAATTTAATATTGGTGATCTACAAACTTACATGTTTACATTGTCATTCTTCTGCTACTTATAATTTTTCGATAAAGTTCCGAAACTCGGTCATCCATCCTAAAGATAGCCTACAGTACATCCTATGAGAGTCAACGGAGATAAATAATCCCAATATCATACACAAATTTCTCATTTTGATAGTATCAGAGGAAAGATTTTCTGTTAGTTTTGATAAGCGCTTGTGGTAGGCGCAAAATGATTAATTTGTTGTTGGGACGATAAATTCGTCCCACTTCACTCGCGCTTACAGCAGCTAACTTCGACCACATTTGTTATTTTCCAAATCGGTCATCCTTTTCTTCGATCATCTAACGGGCTACTTGTCTAAAAGAGGACACCTGCTCGTGGAAAGCGGATAAAAACTGCTCAAATTGATAGCAATAATACCCAAATTAAATGTAACAAAAATATAGACAGTCGGTATCTTAGCTATTATAAAAATAATGTCCTACCTATGATGTTAAAAATGCTGATCGTCGATGACAACAAATTAAATCACTTTATATTGGAATTCCATCTGCGGGAAATTGGATTATTTTCCAGCCTCATATCATTGTATAGCGGATCAGAACTGATTGAAAAACTAGAGGAATTGTGCCCGATTGATGGGAAAATTCTTATTTTCTTAGATATCAACATGCCTACTATGAATGGCTGGCAAGTATTGGATTTTATCGACCAATTTCATCTTAAGACCAATATTAGTATTATTATCTTAACATCGGAATCTTCCCCACAGACACAGGAAAGAGCGTTCACCTATCCTAACGTAATCAATTTTATCGAAAAACCGATCAATAGAGATAAGATCCTAAGTATACTTCCCTGAATTCTGTTGGCGTCTGTTTTGTGACCTTTTTGAAAAAGGTCAAGAAATTATTGGTTTCCGAAAAGCCCAAATTAGCGCTAATTTCTTTTAAAGTTAATTCCGGTCTTGTAAGATATTCTTTTGCTCTTTCAATAATGTAACTATCCAATATCTGCTTGGGACTTTTTCCGAAAACTTCCTTTGTCATTTTCGACAAAGTCCGCTTGCTTACCAAAATCTCATTTGCATAGAAAGCCATCTTCTTGTTGCTATGGTGATAACGTACAATAGCCTCGAAAAACTTATTCGCCCTTTCCTGGTTATAGTTTTTGACGATCTGCTCTTTTCTACTTTTTTTATTAAACACAAGGTTATAGTGTAGCACAACATGCCCCAACATGCTCGAAATAAATTTTTCTCCCAATACGTTATCTTCATTTTTCTGATAGCAACGGATCATATATCCCATATACTTGAGGTATTCCATTTCACTTTGGTCAAATTCAAAGCTAAATTCATTGCTTTTCCGATTATCAAAAAGGATACGTACAGTAGGATCCACGAACAGTACACGATTAAGAAAAAGAATTTCCATATCCCTCAAAATCTCTACTTCAGAATTACTTTTCAATTGAACGACCTTGGCAATTTGCCTATACTTACCTGGTCCAACATTTAAAAACCTCGAAATCGTCATGATCTCAAAACATTTAAAATATGTATCGCATTTCTCTGGTTCATCTAAAAGTTCAGAACCTGATATCATTAAATAATTTCTTTTATGCATAGGCTATCTTTCGTACCGACTTTATTGCAGATGTCCTACGCAAAAATTCACCACTTCTAAGACTTTTAATCTGCAAATTAATACCCATCAAAGTTTCATTGAAAATAAAAAGTAAGATACTTGAAATTACTGTTGAAATTTCAAACATCTTACTAGGGTATTAAACTGATCCCCTATAAGGTCATTACATAATTATCGATCACTTTCACTCTTTGACGCAAAAATGTTTTTAGCTTCGCCTTATTGAGCGCTAAATTGTTATCACCTGTTTTCCAAATATTGAAATCTTTCTTTTGAGAATCCCTAATCTGAGCGGCATAAATCTCGATGAATTGCATTAACTCTTCAAACTTTTGACTGCGATAATCCTTCCAGGTCTGCGTTAGTAATCTTCTTAGGTCCGGATCTTGGAGAAGATGCTGATAGAATTTGGATCCTATACGTTCGTCATCGTCCCTGATCAAGTTCATTTCTAGATAATTGAAATAGGTCCTTCCATGGTCTTCGCTGAAACCAAAACCGAAGTCGAAGTCCCAAATTGGTCCCATCGTATATTTCCCATTAACCTTTTTATGCATGTAAACGCTTTTAGGCTGATTGACCTCATTATTCCAGGCAAGCATATTAACAATTAAAAAATTAACAAATTGCTGTTTATCAAAAATCTCTCCATAATTATTATTTGGAAAACTCTTTTCATACAGCTTATCTTCAAATGACTGAAATTCAGCTTTCCAAGTACTAAATTGCTCCGGAGATTCTGGGTCCGGGTCTTTCAACATTACAGGAAGGTTGGCTTTTGCACTCCTAAATTTATAAGCTTCATCAAAGTAATTGTCTATTTCCCACAAAACGCCCCCATCTCCTAAATCTACCCTGTTTTCTTTCACTTCCACCTGTTGTGTCAAATTATAGTTTCCTCGATACTCGCCATTGACCGTTAAATCAACAGCGATAATATCGTTTGTATAAGGCATGCCTAATTGTTTGCCCATTTTCATTGCTACAGCGTTGCACATTAAGGTATAATCATTATAATTTGCCAATAAAACCCAATCTTTAGCTGCAGGGAGGCCAAGTACAATCGCCTTTTTATCCAATTTTAACCGATACGGTTTTTTAGGTTTGCTCCAGGTAGAGTTTCCTCTTCCTTTAATCTTTGTCTTTACTTTATCCATATTGGCGAATCTGCCATTACCAACAATATGAACCTCCGCATTGAGATAAGTATCTTTATCAACCACTTCGGCACTGCCTTCGATATTAATATAGATATGTGGCACACTTGCTTCAATACTTTTATCCAAGATTGGCAATTCTTCAACTTCTTTTTCCCCCGTTATGTCAGCAGGCTTTTTGGTGCAGCTTGTAATTATGATTGTACCTAGCATAATCCCGTAGATTCCTAACTTTATTCTATGTTTCATTTTCATAACATCATTTTTTTACGTTATACATTTGTTTTTACTATGCAGATCTTGCTGCTTTATTCTATCGATTTTGCCTCAAGGTGTAGCAACTTTGCACGTAATGCAGCTCTTTCACGCTCCAATATATTTTTTTCTTGTTCAAGACGCGCAATCCGTTCATACATCTTCACGCCGATATTCTCAAAATCTGCTCCTCCTGTCACCTTGCTTTCAGTTGCTTCCAGCATTAATTTTGCTTCTGGCAAAAGGGTTCTAATCCACGAAATTATTGTGCTTTTCTTTGCGACATCATATTTTTCTGTCGCTTCCTTCATCGTCATATTACCATAGACTATAGCAAATACGACATCAATTTTGGTTTCCCTATTCACTCTCTTGCTCTTCATTTTAATAATTGTTAGGAATGCTCCAAGCCATCAAAGAGCTCATCCCCATGAGCTAAATGATATGATGGTCTCTTGCGAGCAGTTAGATTTTTCCGACTTCTCATTGGCGCATGTTGGCAAAACTAAGGTTAGAAAATCTCCTGCACAACCTCAACTGAGCACATTTTCGTTTACTCAGAAAACTTTCTGCCAAATAGCAGATCAACATTTCCAACAAACTTGGAGCAATAGCGTCCAATAAACCATTTATCTCAAATGGTTCCAAAAACACTTTCCGGAAATAAATTATTGATTTCTTTTTCTATTTGGTTAACCCTACTGTCCCCCGCTTTCTTCAAGTTCCTTTTTAGTAAAGTGAACGAAGGCCGAAGGCGGAAGTCCAGTTTGATTTTTAAACGCTGTCGAAAATGTGCTTAATGAGGAAAATCCACACATCTCTGCAAGATGCGCCAACTTGAAATCAAGAAGGGTCGGATCGCTTTTGATTCTGCCGATAATATAGTTTATCCGATTTGTCTGCAGATAAGTGTAAAAGTCCATACTTCGATATTTCTGAACGATATAACTGGCATAGCGTTGATTGGTCCCAATACTGCTAGCGAGTTTTGCCAAAGAAGTCGTTTTATCAATAAAAAACAGATCGCGCTCCTCAAACAGAAAACCTTGATACAGCCGATCCTCAGTTTCTTTCGAAATATTAATTTCCTTGGCCTCTTTCTTTAATTCAATTTCCCGCTTGGAAAGGGCTATTGGATGACTGACAGAGGAAGACCCTGCATCAAGGGCCTGATCCTTAACATCGCGCTCCCTTAATTGATGATAACGCTTCTTATAATGGCGCTTTAGCAAGATCAAGTAACCACTAAAAATAATAAAACATAACACGACCAGAACAAGACCGACGATAGCCATCATATATCTATTTTCATAAATCTCTTTATCTGTGCCGATTTCGTCGATTAGACCATCGCTTATCTGCTGGGCTATTTTTGTACTATTATCCTTAATGTGTATCGCTTTAGCAGTATAGTCATTGGATAAAGAAAAATCGCCTCTCATTTTATAGTAAACGGCTTTTGTCTCATAAGTCAACATTTCCAGTTCTTCCACATTCTTCTCTTTCAGATAAGGATCGATTAAATTCAGGCACTGATTTGCCTTCTCTAAATCTTTTTTTGCGAGAGCTGACTCAGCCATTATGCGATAGATATAGGGCTTTAAGTTAGTTTCCATACCTCCCAGCTTTTTCAACGAGGCTTCAAGAAGAGAATCAGTCTTCTTGATATCTCCTATATGGAGTTCGCAAATGGCATTGAGCTGATCGTTTGTTGCTTTTATTAACAAGGCACGCTTATCTTCATTCCCTTCCATCTTAATATTAGAAGCCGCTTGGAGAACATACTTTTTTGCCTTATGGTAATCATTTTCGGCAACAGCATGAAAATACCATTCATGTGCTATATTTATCCTTGTTAAAACTTGTCTTTCCTTATCACTTTGCTTCTCATTTGCTTTCTCGGCCTGCACAAGGTAACGCTCAGAGACCTTCATCAATCCTAACCTTCGAAAAGTTGTTGACAGAAGTCCCGAAGTTACAGCCTGCCAAGAGTAATTAAGTGTCATCTCTGCAAGCGAATTAGCATTAATGGCGCTCTTGATCGACTTACTCATATCACCCTTATTTTCGTAGATCTTGGCCAAAAGCATATAGGATTTAATCTTTTGCTCATCACTTGACGCCACGGCTAACAAGGAATCGGCAACACGCTCAGCTTCTACAACATTGGTTGCAACCAGCGAAACATTCACTTCAATATATCTCTTGTCAAATTCATCTCCCTTGGTCTCCTGACCAAAAGTATAGTACTGACAAAACAATAGAAAAAAACAAATTATTAGTACTTTCTTCATAGGTTTCAAAACTTTGCTCAAATAGATCAACGCTTTGTTTCTCAAAAAGAGCTTGTTAAATAGTAAGTAACAGGATCGCAAGTAGGATGAGAACGCTGGCAACAACCGCCCACCAAAAACTGATCTTCGGAGACTTCTGCTGTCCAGTGGAGCTTTTCATTTGTAGATGGGCGTCGTTTAAGTTCACATAATCATAGTACGCTCGCAACTGGTTAGAATCTACAACAACATCAATAGCCTTCCTTACTTCTCTTTTCAATTGAAGCAGCGTGAGCTGTGAGGATAGATACCCCACTTCATTTCCCTTCAAATCACGACTCCCAAAAAAGTCCGCAAAGGCTTGATCTAAATCGTCAGCAATTGAAAATCCTTCATTTGAAAAATGCTTCTCGATTTCGAGATTTAGGTGCTTCTCGGTATCAATAAGAGTTAAAAGCAAAGCCTTTGGATCGTAGACAGTTGAACGCATCGAAAATTATGTATATACAAAGAGCCGGCAATCTACTAAATATCCTATAGATGACAAATTATATCACGCTGGATTAAAAGAACAAACTTACAATCAATTATTTAAATATCATTATTTTTTAAACTACTAAGATTTAATTAAGGCTACTTATTGTCATGAATACTTTTTTCAAAGTCCTCATCCATGTAATATCCTTTATTATTTTCTTCTCCGTCCACCATACGCTTTACCCCCCCACCGGCATTCATTTCCTCTGTATACAGCTCCTCATAATCCTTTGTATACATGGCGTTGGGAACAACATTGATATCAAAAATAATCTCCCGAAAAGGTGATTTTTCAAAATTACCGTATAAGGTGACATAATGTTTGACATAGCCTATGTTTTTTGCACTATTATAACTTAACGAGAGCAACCGCTCTTTGCCCGGAGGGACAGAAAATGCACCTGATTCACCATTAACTTTCAGGCAACCACAAGAAGTAATAATATCTGTGATTATCAATGGATTTTTCCCTGTATTCTTAATATTAAAAGACAGGTCTTTTTGCTGGCCAGCCAGTAAAGGGTAATAATGTCGCTGACTGTCTTCTACCACTATTGTTGTCTTCTTGTTTTTGACGTCTAAACAACTCGATGACAGGAGACTCATTAAAACACTTAACAAAACACTAAAATAACTGTATCTCATCGCAGGCAATAACCGAATTTCTGATTGTTCTATTTTTGTAGATTTTAATATATAGTTTTTCATTTTCATTGATCCTTAAATCCTTATTTAATATCATTAATCCATTTTCCTTGTCAAGATCGCTTGTGCTGATCCGATCAACAAAACGATCATTTACAAATATTTCTATCGCCTCTGGTGGTAACATTCGATGACGCTCGTTCAGAAGGAAGCGAATACTCAAATGCTGCGTCTGTTTAAAAGGACGAAAAAAAATCTTGTCGATGACAATGTCAGCTGAGCACTGAAACCATCCCTGGTTAAAATCCGACCGGAAGCCAAGTACATTGTCGAATAGGAAATGACTGTTTTCGTGTTCCCCGTCAGCCGATAAAACGCTTAACCCGGCTATTTTATTTATTTTATGAGGTCTCTCCAACTGATCTCGCCATTCATGGCAGTATATGCTCAGCTGCCCCTCTTCTTCCTTGTAGATGGACACACCTCCTTTTCCCTGATTTTTTTCCAGACCTAATAACGCTTCATTAATTGTATTCGCGATGACAAGTTCTTCATCTTTTATTTTCATAAATCCACCGGCCCTAAACCCTTGCTGATAGCAAATCTGCAATGAAGTATAATTCATCGCGGTTATCAGCTTAGCTAGACGTAATTTTTCTACTCCATTTGTCTGTGGCTCCAGACGCTTTATATCCTTGAATAGTTCCAGGAATTTTTCTGAATCAAAATAATTTCTCTTAGCCGTATAAAAACCTGTGTATATGTCAGCAGCGCTGTTTTCCTTTTCGGCTCTTCTTTCCAATTGTAGATAATAAGATGTTAGCAAGCTGGCAGTGACGGGATAAAATCTTTTGAAATAGTTGGTCACCAGCTTCTCTACCGATAGCTGCATATCAATCATCAATGCACTTAACACATAGGTTTTTACATCGTCGAAACTCGAGTAGTCATAACCACTCCCATTCATGAAAATTCCTTGACAACCCAATGATTGAAAAAATCGGAGGTGCGATTTCGTTCTGGATAAGACGGGATATGGGGTAAGGTAGTCATCAAAATTACTTACGTAGTCCCAAAGAAATAGTTGGTGTGATTGTTTCCGCCAATCATTTACCAGACTTGAAAATGCCTGCACATGTGCGTCATTGAGGTCAAGGTCCCCCTGCGTGGGCAGGTCAATCGTACTGATAAAAACGCCGACGTTCTTATTTGTTTGTGTCGAAGGGGCATTTTTTGTAGTCCGATAAGCCATCGTAAAAAAATGATGCGACGGATAGCGTGTTGCCAACCTGTTTAAAAGAGCAACAACTCCAGCAGTTGCCTCGCCAGGTTTATTGCCCAGCTTACGACATTTTGAACAGCTACATACCAGATCATTGTCATTGGGAGCGATCATAAACCATTTGGATTCGCTCACGCCATAATGATCGCTAATAAAGCGCTCCAGGGCTTGAAACATGGTGTTTGAAGAAAAACAATATTGCTGTCTGTTCCGTTTCCCATCGACAAGTGCATAGGCATCGGAAGGCAAATCCTGCGGAAGCACCTTATATAAATTATGTCCCCAGATTCCCCACTCGCGCTCAATACTATGCGTATTCAATATGCCAAGATTATTTTCATCTAGGTTCGGCAAAAAATGTGGCTCTCGGTAACGAAAAGCAAAGGAACCGGTCCTATCCTCAAAATCTATATATGCTGGCGGTAAGTCGGCAACCTCCAGTGGCTGAAATTTGCTGATATGATCGATTAGCATATAACTTAGCCATCTTAATACAGACCTATCTTTTCCGAAAATAGCAAGGCTATGGACTCCGTTTTTTATTTCAAAATCATGATCCATTTCAGGCACTACTTCCAGATAGATCCTTTCGCCATGATAATTGGACAAATTTTCATCTGAACGTATTAAATTCAAGCTTTTGGCTGCACCTGCACGACCGCTCATATGTTGGTAAAGGTAATCTGCCGCCACAGTGCTCTCTTCGTCTCCGTTGGATGTTATCAAAAACTCATCACGCGAAAAGTCTACACCTTTATCCTTACAAGATAGGTAAAGCGGACATAATAGCAAAACGGATAAAAAGAGTTTAAAATGAGACATGAAGCTGAACATAAAGGTTATACAAGTTTTTGTAATTGCTTCCATTGACAGTGCCTGCAGCTTGGAAATTATACCAAGTACCCATCATGCTTGCACTTACATTTTTCGAAAACGACCTGCCCACACCCGCACCGACCATCGCATTAAAAACATTGAAACTATTATATAGCTGATTGTTCAATAGGTCGGCATCCGGCGCGCTACCTATACTTCCAGTCGCTATAAGATAGTTTTTTCGGTTGTTCATAAAATACTGCGCCTTTGCAAGCACACTATATAGGTAAATACGCTCCCCTTCGCTGTCCAGCAAGTAGTTGTTCCATTTAGCTCCCAGACGAAAATCAGCAATTTCTTTCGTCAAGCCCACATTAAGGTTGAAAAGGTGCTGTCCAGTAAAAAATCTTCTATAACCAAGACCAACCTCTGCTTCCCAAGTAGGTTTCCACTCGTAAAGCCCTGCTGCATCAACAGCGATCTTTGCAAAATATTTGTTGGCAAGGGCAGCGTCAATTCGTGTTGAGAATTTAGTAGTCCAGGGTCTGCTCCACTCCACCTGCGCTTGTACCCCTTTACCTTCCTCCCTGCCTGTATAGTGTAAACGTCCCACATAGGAAGAACCATCCGCTAGCAAGCGTCCATATTCGAAAGAGGAAATTGAGGATATTCTATTATCATCACCAAATCTTGCACGTAAATGCGAAATGGCAATATAATTTTCAAAAGTTTTCTGCGCTAAATAATTGAGATGTGCTTTGAAATCATCCAATTCAAGGAGCGACGGTTCGTAGAACTTCTGATAGTAATACGCGGAATCAAAGTTTCGAAGACCTTCGAAAGCGAGACCTTTTAAATGCTTAAGATCTTTGTTGTCTTTACACAGTAATCCTTTGTCAATAACGGATAGCGCGGCCTGGTGATTCTTTTCATTGAGCAGCTGCTTAGCATACACCTGCGTTGTGCTAACAAACGTATTAACCAATGGTTCATGGTAAGGGCGTTTTTCCACCTGTTCATGAAGCATCTTCCAAGAATGAGGAATTTGTTCGGGCTGTTGGTTTAGTGCCTCCGCCAATTTAATTTTGAACTTAGGATCATCGTATTGTTTTTCGGCACGTTGTGCATACAGAAGCATCGCTTCCTGATCCTTTAACATAAAGCTGATATTGATCATATTGAGCAGTGCTTCTTGATTGGTGGGGTCAATAATAAGCCATCCTTTGACCAGTCGCTGCGCTTCAGGAAGCTTATAATCCTCACGCATACTTCTGACTATTGGTGAAATCATTTCGCTGTAACCACCGATATAACGTTGGCGATCTTCGGGCAATGACTTTGTTAGCACCTGCTCATAGGTCTCCAGCGCAAGCTTATATGCGCCCTGTTTCATGTAAATCTCAGATTTCTTTAACAGTAGATCTAGGTTATCCGGCTCAGCAGATAGCAAATCATTCAAGCTCAAAAGTGCTTCGCCGTAGCGTCCCGATGTCATGTAAGCGCCGTAAAGCCCACGTTTTGCAATACGTATAGATTCTGGGTCGCCATAGCGTATTGCTTCCTGCCAGTCCAGGATTGCCTCTGCCACATTACTCTCCAACACATTGTTCTTGGCCTCCTGAAGGCTGATTCCAACAACTGACTCTCTGAGTTCCGTATCTCCGGGATATTTAGTAAAGAGATATTTGGTCAACGCGGTTACCCTGGACTGATTTCCCATTCTTTTGTGAACCATAAGTTCTAGCATATCGATTCGTTTGCTACCGCCCACATGCACCTTGTGCTTCTTCAGCACTGCAAGTGCTTCGTCGTATTGTGATTTCGCTAGAAGGTCGTTGAACACATAATTAAAAGCTTCCTTGTTTTTTGGTGCTTCCTCAAAAATTTTTCCGTAAAGTGTTGCTGGTTCATTATTTTTAGCACTCCGTGCCGTTTCCTTTAGGAAATAGCGATATTGTTTCTGCAGCATAGGGATATTTCCGGCTCCACCTTTGATGCGGGCATTGAGGAGCGATAGAATCTCAGGATAACGTTGATCGTGCTCAAGGATAGCGATTTTCTTCTGAAACAGCGCATCACTTGCAGGAAATTGATGTAACGCTCGTTCAGTATAAACCAGGGCATTGGCATAATCTCCAACCTTAATGTAGCTGTCGATTAAAGGCATATAGTTCCAGTATTGAAGTGGACGCTCATCAATCATTTTCTTAGTCGCTTCAATAGATTGATCCATCTTCCCTTCCTTTTTTACCTGCAGAAGCCGCTGTTCGACCAGATAAGCCTGATCTTTTTTTAGCTGGCTATCCTCCGGATAGATTTGGGAAATCCGCTTGAGCAAGCGGTCTGCCTCCACATGATTACCCAGGTGACGGTAGAGCTCAATTTTCTTACGCCAAAGCCCTTTCCAATAGGGATTAACCTCCAACAATTCATTGACGTAGCAAATTGCACTTGAATATCGACCGGTCTCTGTTTCAACAGCTACCAACATATGCTTAGACTCGACATTTGCGGGCGCCGATTTGAGGGATTTGACAAGC
This sequence comes from Sphingobacterium multivorum, assembly GCF_039511225.1. Lineage (NCBI taxonomy): Bacteria > Pseudomonadati > Bacteroidota > Sphingobacteriia > Sphingobacteriales > Sphingobacteriaceae > Sphingobacterium > Sphingobacterium multivorum. Next base: position 2,460,144 of record NZ_CP154261.1, on the reverse strand, counting down.
TCATATCTTGCTCGGCTATAGTCCTTGCGGTGAATATAATATTTCCCCACAAGCATACGCATATCTGAATCCTCCGGATTTTTTTCGAGAATAGCATCTGCGATCTTCTTTCCCGTATCCCATTTCCCCTGTTTATATAATTCGTTTATTTCGTAGGCCTTTTCATTTCTATCAATTGTGGTCGATGCCCGCTGCCCGTAAGCAACCGGAGTGAAATAAATTGATGCTGAAAGAGCTAAAAGTAACTTCGTTTTATGGATATTTTTAAACATTATTAATTCATTTAAGCATTTTTTGTCTGAGAAAACCCCTTACGAGTCATATTTCCCCATTTGATATCTTTCCGTGTTAAATATTGTATATAGCCCCGCAAGGTGAAAATGATGACAAACGGGTGATATAATATCGGTTCAAATGCTGAGAATAATACCAGCTTGAGATATTCCCAAAAGTTCCGGTAAAGTTTTCCCAAAACCAGATCGTAGGAAACTGTGATAACAGATACTGAAAATCCAATAAGGTAGGCATACAGCAGCATCATCCAGAATGTATCGAAGTTGATCTGGTGGGTAATCAGCAGAAAAATCATGAATAGAAGACCTGTAAATTCGATAATAGGAGCTAGGAATTCGAACATGATCATATAGGGTAATACAACAAAGCCTAAGCGTCCATAATCCTTATTGAAAATCATTTTCCGGTGATCGACAAGAAACTGAAACAGGCCTCTTCCCCAACGGCTTCTTTGACGGTTCAATATGCTTAAATTTGGCGGTCCCTCAGTCCAACACAAACTGTAAGGACATTGAGCGATCCTATATTCACGATTATTTTCAAGCATATAGGCAGAAATCCGCGTAGTGATATCCATGTCTTCGGCATGCGAAGAAGAGTCAAAACCACCTACTGCAATAATCACTTTAGAATCAAATAGGCCAAATCCTCCAGAAACATTTGGAACAGCATTGATCATATCCCATCCCATTTTTCCTACCAGATAAGATCTTAAATATTCTGTTTCCTGAAATAAAGGAATCAAACTTTTCGGAGGTCTTACCCGTGTGATCTCGCCATTTTCGATCCGGCAGCCATTTGCCATACGCATGGTGGCCCCCACGGCTATGACCTGTTTTTCTGAATCCAAAATAGGGAGGACGATTTTACTGAGGCTGTCTTTAGCAAGAATACAATCAACATCGGTATTGATAAAGTAATCGTTCTGAACCACATTGATCCCGGCATTGATAGCATCCGCTTTTGTTCCGCCATTTTCTTTATCCAACACGATCAGCCGGCTATATGCTGGATTTTTTGACCGAAACACGCGTTTAATAGGTTTACAATTCACTTTATAAACCAGATAATACGGAACTTCTTCCAGCTCAAATTCCGTTAAAAGGATATCCAAGGTTTTGTCTCTGCTACCGTCATTCACGACGACAACTTCAAAGTTGGGGTAATCGAGATTCAACAGCGAATTGACACTATCCAAGATGATGACCTCTTCATTAAACGCAGGTGCGACAATAGAGACTCCTGGCGCCTTATCGGGAAACTCCAGCAAATAGTTCTCTTCCCGCTTCGTGTATCGATAGCGATAACGGAGGGTATTATAATAGCTCATTACCATAAGTACAACATAGGAAATACCCAATGTCGTGGCATAGAAATAAATGAGATAGGTAAAAAAATAGACCATCTTAAATAAATTTTAAACTGATATAACTAATCTTTCTGCAAACACTTGATTTAACAGTAATTTCTCCTTTTCACGCGACTGCAAAATCGCCTCCTCCTGAAGATGGAGAAGTAAAATTTCCCCTTCTTTTCCCTGTGCCTTGATGGAACGGGCGATTAACATTTTTAAATGATCATCGTCAGAAAAGCAATAGGTATCGGTTAAAAACGGGATGACTTTCTTGGATTTCAATTTGCCCATTGCTTTCACAATTGCCTCACGTACAATAGACGATTCAAGGGAAAATCGGTTGATAAGCTCTGAAATACCATCATTGTATTCAAGCTTCCCCAAGGTCAAAACAATTTGTGCGCGGATATCTCTATTTTCCTGCGTTTCCAACATTTCAAGAAGAGCAGGACAAGCTTCTTTTTGCTCAAAAAACTCTATTTCCTGTATAATGAACTGGATATAGTTAACATTTCTGGAATTATTAATCCAACGGAGAAGATTTGGAAGCTTAATTTCCCGCGAACGTTTCAACAATGTAGCATGAAGGCGCAATTTATCCAATTGTGTAAATGCTTCATCGAAATTCTCCTCCATAAAACGAAAGGGATTATAATTTTCCTGACTTGCATATAAATCTCGTGCGGTCTTTCGTAGATCTTTGTCTTTATGAAACATGGATTTGGAAAGAATGCCGCTGTTCACACCAATGTTGAACTCACCCACAACCTGTAAAGCCTCCCTACGTTTGGACAATCCAGGTGTACGCATACGCTTTTCCCAAAAACCCATGAGTCTGAGTGCTTCTAAACAATTTTTGTAATTAAGCTCATTTAGCCGACCGCTTTTGAATGACTCATTTTTTACGTGGAGAACGATATCGGTCAATGCATCCGTTCTCCATTTTTTTGATCTCGAAACATCGTAGTGTAACAGTTCTCGGATTTCATCCACATCATAGTTATTCTTTGCTGTCATAACAAAAGCCAACTTTTCATCGAAATGCTCACGAATTTTCCTCCGCTGTTTTTCCGTCCTGTTAATGCGATAGCCGATATAGAGTAATCGGACAATACCGAACAAGACAAGGCCCAATAGCCCCAATACCATGGCTGCGGTAATCCTTACGACCAATGGGTAACCATTGTACAAAGCTCCTATGTAGCTTAAATAATAGAGGTAGTAATCATAATACATTTTTTGTGTTATTTAAATTTTTAATAGATAATTATTGCTTGTCCTACAGCACAAAAACATCGTGATTGGAACGCTGATACAAAATTGATTATCCACAAAACAAAAAATGTCTCACTTTCAAATAGGTCGATTTTCCATAAAAACAAAGACAAAGCATTAAACAAAAAAACAAAACACAAAAACCACAATATCAATACATTAACTACCAAAATCAGCTTACAAAAAATAAGCAGATTTTCAGTGAAACTAAAATCTTAAATGGTAGAAGATTTCAGATTGGTTGAAAAAGAGACAATCTGAAAAAGACAAAATTTGATCCATGAGAAGAATCTCGACTGATAGCCAGCATATTTCCCATTCACATCGGATGAGACGGATCGTCGTTAGGCTTTTGTAGCTTTCGTTTCAATCCAAACGGTAAGGGACAGCATTGAAAACGGTTCACTTCGCGATCCTTTCAAATACAGCACAATTTTCCCTGAATACATATGGTTAAAGGATAAGGGTAATATAAAGTCTGATACTTGAAATTGCCTACAACCGAAATGACAAAGCCGTCATCTTCAAAGCGGTCGAACAAATAACGACGACATGAAATCCGATAAATTTTAAGAATATTATAAGGGGGTAAAATGGGACCGCTTTACCGGGTGCTCATGGGGACAGCAGTTATACCGAAAAAGCATAATCCTAGCGGCTAGATGCAACTCAAAGTAAAAAGAAAATAGATGGCTAGGAAGCAGTTTTGCAGAACTGTAGGGGTGTACAGCCAAATTCGGCCTGAAAACTTCTGTAGAATGAAGCTCGTGAATTGAATCCGCAGACAAAACTCAAATGATCAACTGTCGTTTGAAGTTCAGTATTTTTCAACTGTTTTGCTGCATAATTCACGCGAAGGTGGTTAATAAAGGCATTAAATCCTCTGCCGAACTCCTTTTTAAGGAACGGAGATATATTGTTCAGCGGTATTCCAAGCTGATGACTGAACTTCTCCTTATTAAGTTCGGTATCCAAATAAGCTTTGGTATGGATAAACTGTTCGAGCTGTCGACGATAAAGCTGTTCCCGTTTATCCAACGATGTTACATTCGAGTCAATATTTTCTATTTTACACAATAATGCATCGCTTACTGCGATGGTTAATGTGAGTTCTTCTGAATTTGTTCCCTCATATTGTCGCAGATAAGTGAAATAAAATATAAACAAAGACGAAAGGAACGTTAAAAAAAATGAAAGCACAAATATCTCATGGATAATGACATTTCTATAGTGACCGATCATAATCAGAATTTCTACAATGAGTAGAAATATAAATACGATAGGAAAATAAACTTTAATCCCATATCTTTTCATCAGCCTAAATAGATCTACACCCGTTTCCTGCTGATTTTTTAACCCCACATACGTCAGATAACTGGAAAAATGCACGAATGACATTAAGTGAACCAACAAGATGTCGTCAACATCAAATCCATCTAAGATCCACCATTTCAATTTTACAATACCAAACAACAATAAGCTACCGACAAATGGTATAAAGTGGAAAATAAACTGCCAACCTATATTTTTGGACTTTAAGCTACTTACCAACAATAAAATAGCGGGCCCAAACAGTAGCCCAAAGGGTAAGCAAAGGACCAAATAGACCTCGTCCGCTGACCAAATCTTTAAACCACAAATTAAAATTTGATGACATGCGGTAATTAGCAAGAAAATCATCAGGAATTTGTTGCATAACATCTGTCTTTTCGAACAATTCAAAAAGAGGAGATAGCCTGCGCAAAATAGCGTTATTATGGTTAGGGTCGTAACAAACATATCTTTTAGCGATCTTCTGAATTCCCTCCCTTTCATGGCGATCAGGCTGGAATTAGAATTGATGGCTAAAATAGAAAAATCAGTCAGTTAAACTTATCAAATATCCTAGACTTGTTTTTTCTGTAGCTATTCAACTACATCGCAACATCGAACATCAAATTTGACCAATAACTATCTTATCACGACCAAGTTTCAATTAATAATAAGATATTTCCTTAATAAATATGGAATTTCACCTGAAACCGCTATTGTTCCATAAATGTCGTATAATTATGGACAGCAATTGGCGCTTGGGTTTGCACATTAATTTCCCGCAATGCATTAATTATGGCTGATTTGCTATTCCAGATACGACCTATCTCATCAGCATCGAGTCCGATTTGAATGTTTGCTTTAAAATTATTCCTTTCCCAATTGGTACGCTGAACGATGGTTGGTATTGATGCTAATTCATAAGCCATAATGGTGAATCCGTTGATGTAGTTCATTGTATCGTTAAACCAATTGTATTTTTCGATTTCTGATGCCCAGCCGATAGCACTCATTTCATCAAACCAAGTTGGAATATCAGCCATTATTTCATCCTTTTCCATCCCATAATGTAGTAAGGTTAGCCTAAGATCTCGGTAGGTATCTTTCAATAAATACAAAAGTTCACGCTTCCTATGTATAGATGCTGCACTCCATTCTTTTAGCTGATGTGGCTCAAGATCCAAATGCAAACCTTGAAGTTTTGCATCTACATCGACGGAAAGATTAAATTTAACGTAATATTCCAGAATATAATCTATCATCATTTGACGATTTTCAGGATATATCCACTGTTCATTTCCGATTAGATAAATAGATTTTATGCCCAGTTGTTTAAGTTTTCTGTTCCATTTGGCAAGATTTTCTTTCTGTATCGGGTGTGCAGGAATTTTCGAATATCCGCCATATACCCGAGTAACTTTATTTTGAATATAGCTGTCAATGGTTTCCCTCATCCTGGCGTCATCCATAATCACATTGTTGATACCATAAGGACGTCTTTCAGAGCCCCAATGCCATATGCTAAGCTCCGGAACTTTGTTTTCCGGGGCCGGTCCCGGGCTAGTCCCATTCTTTCCCTCCTCTCCAGTACCTAAATTATCCTGTGATAAATCATTTTTTCCACAGGATATAATTGCAAAACTAATGAAAGCTATTCCTAAAATTCTATACCCATTCATTGATCGATAATTGAAACGTTTTCCATTCCCTCCTTTGGTAAACTTTCCGAAGTTTATAAAAATTTTTCACTTTACCTATAGCCTACAGTAAAATCACAACAGGCCGTTACGCCCCTTAGCGCGGAATTTTACAGGAATTGAATGAATAGAATTTATTCTGGTTGGATAATGACATAATGGATAAATTGAAATTCGGTTTTAATGCGTGTACGGATGCGGGCAATTGCTTCGGTAATATCTTCTGTATCAAGATCATCCTTAAAATCAATGATAAGCATCAGTATAACGTCTTCAGGAGACTGATAGGTAGACAGCAAGCTCCGACTTTCCCTGGCGAGAATAAACGAAACAAAAACCAACAGCACCCCAACAATTACAGAAGCTAATCCATCCAATTCGGGAATCTGCAGGGAATGGCTTAGCGACATGAGGATCATGACAATCAATAGTCCCGTCACTGCTGCTCCATCCTCAAAAACAACAAGAAAACTGGAGGGGTCTTTGCTTTTAATGATCGCATCCCACCAGCCAACCCCCTTTCGGGCTTTGTTGAATGCTTTTACAGCAATAATAAAAGAAGTACCCTCAAAAATAAGCGAGAGAATCAAGACGATATATTCCAGAAAGGATCTTTCATCAATTCGGGCTCCCGTATATGCATCAATCCCTGATAGATGGACAGCGCTCCACCCAAACCGAATATGAGAATAGAAAACACAAAGGACCAAAAATAAAGCTCTTTTCCATAACCAAAGGGATGAGACTGGTCGGGCGCCTTTTTACTACGTTTCAATCCATATAATATCAACAGCTGATTAGCCGTATCAACTGTGGAATGAATTCCTTCAGAAATCATAGAAGAACTGTTGGTAAAAGATGCGGCGATAAATTTGGTCAGCGCTATCAGTAGATTGACAGCAAGGGCATTATAAATTGATGTTTTATTATTGTCTAGGATATAATAGCCTCTATTTTTTGCTGTCCGCCATAAAATATTATACTTAAAATTATTCGATATTATTATTTTCAAACTGCCGTCACCCAATTTTTGTTTGCTTTAAATAGCTTCAAACATGGTTTAGTGCGATTTTTGTTATTTATCATTAAGATGACCCGTACATTTACCTTTTTTAAAGTAGTTTTATATCCATATAATTGTCTTTATAACACCATACGACATCTTTATGAACAGCTCCGAACAAATAGAACAATTACGAATTGAAAATCTCGAGCTCAACAACCGGATTACTGAACTAACTGACTTTATCGACAGTGCATCATTAGCACTACATTGGGTTAACCGGGAAGGGGTTATTATTTGGGCCAATCAAGCTGAACTTGACCTTCTTGGTTATCGTAAGGAAGAATATATTGGTTTCCCCATTGCAGACTTTCACACAGATCAGGATACCATTTCGATAATCCTACACATGCTTTTGAATAATCAACGTGTGGAGGATTATCCAGCAAGTCTGAGGTGCAAAAATGGAGATATAAAGCATGTTGTTATAAATTCCAGTGCTTTGATGAAGGACGACGAATTTGTCCATTCGATGTGTTTTACCAAAGATGTTACGGAAGCCGTACTTGCAGAAAAAAGAAGAGATAAACTCACAGCAATCCTGCAGGAGAAGGAAGAGCGACTTCGCCTTGCCATCGCCTCTACCGGACTTGGGACCTGGGATTGGGACGCTGCGAAAGGAATAGTTCAACTTTCCCCACAGGCTCAAGAAATTTTGGAACTTTCTGCCCCAATCCAAAAGAAAGAAGCGATGATAACGCTCATCCATCCGGCCGATCAATCCGCTATTTTCCAGCAAATGAAAGGGCTGAGCGAAAATAAAATGGACGGCCATTTTGAGTTTACCTGCCGCATTATAAGACCTATCACACATGGGATTGCCTTTGTAAAAATCACGGGATCGGCTTTCTTTAGCGGCAGCAAAGAATCGCGCAGGATTATCGGAGCGCTTATGGATGTGACAGATCAGAAAAAAGCGACAGAAAAAAGTGCCGAACTCGCAGCCATTGTTAACTCATCCTACGATGCGATTATCGGAAAGACACTAGACGGTATTATAACCAGCTGGAACGACGCTGCGACGAATCTTTTTGGTTATTCAAACGCGGAAATGATCGGTCAGTCCATCCTAAAATTAATTCCACGAGATAGGCATTCTGAAGAAGATTATATCCTGGGGCGAATGCGCATGGGGCATTCCATCAAGCATTTTGAAACTGTTCGGCAGACAAAATCAGGCAAATTGGTCGATTTGTCGCTGACGATATCCCCCATAAAAAACAATCTCGGCGAGATCATTGGTGTATCAAAAATTGCACGGGATATCACCGAAAAAAAGCAGGAAGAGAAGCGAAAAAATACGTTTATATCCGTAGCAAGCCACGAACTCAAAACACCGCTCACCACAGTCTTGATGAGTGCGCAGATGATGCAACAGCATGCAACTATATTTGGTGAAAAAAGTGCCCAGATAGGAACTAAGATCGAATCCCAAGTAAAAAAAATGATGCTCATGATTGCGGATTTTCTAAGTATAACGGAGGTAGACGAAGGTAAATTGCAACTTCACCAAACCACTTTTCAGCTTGACAAATTAATGCGGGACTGTATTAATGATCTGGAAACGAATCGGCACAGCATTGAACTGCGTTGCGATCCTACCGTTCATATTTTAGCTGACTGGCCCAAAATGGATCAGGTTTTTGCCAACTTACTTAACAATGCCATAAAATACTCTCCCCACGGCGGAACGATTATTATTGGCACGCAGATAATAGGCGAAAAAGTACGTATATATGTTCAGGATGAAGGGATTGGGATCGAGCCCAAACATCAAAAGAATATTTTTAAATCATTCTATCGGGTGGATAACCTAAATACTTCTAACATATCTGGATTTGGCATCGGCCTATATTTGGTCGCAGAAATCCTGCGAAAACATGGTTCACAGATACACGTTCAAAGCGCCAAGGATAAGGGATCTATTTTCTATTTTGATTTCCCGTTCACCTACGCTTCAAACTAAATAAATCTATAAGCCTACTGGTCTACATTCCAGCAGATCTACAGTATTAATATAGCGACTAGAGCAGCCCGACCTCACTTTGCCTAATAACTAACTCTTTTTGGGCAAATTGTAATTCGAGTTTTTTCTTGAATTGTTTCCAGTAGGCATGGTCGATTTCAGCAACCATGATTTCATAAACCACATTCTCGTCTTTAATTGGCTGTTTTTTAGGATCGACCCATATACCAATGGCAGGGGCACGCGTATAAGCTGTTATCCCACCAAAGTCTTTAATGAGCTGCTTACTAATATCCTGAAATAGTTGAGCGGAGAAGGGTGTTCCCGACGCATCGTAGAGTGGAAGAAAAAGTTCAATTTTTTTGATGGGCTGGCTGTTACTTTTTGCTTTTTCTATCGCCTTACATGCATCTTTAGCACTTAGAATTTCCAAAGGCTGGAAATTTTTGCCTTCCTGTTTATTATAATTTATGAAGAACTGTTGCAGTTCATCGAGCACGGTTTCAGGCAATTGGGCGACACGATGAATGTGACCAAAGACGGCTGAAGCCTCTGGCACAACCAAAAACCGGTCATTTTCGACAGTGTCGCCATCTTTATCCTGCTGTATCGCCTTTATTGCACCAATGATTCTGCATTTCAATATACAGCCAGGAAACGTCCCTTGTTCCGAAATAACGATAATATCCAAGGGGTCACCATCCTCTCCTACCGTGCCCGGGATAAAACCGAAATCATAGGGGAAAACCGAACCCAAAGGAAGGTATTTTGCTAGAACAAATCCGCCACATTTTGGCTCATAGTTGTATTTGGCATTTGAATTTTTAGGTGTTTCAACCGTGCAGAATATGTATTTCATCGTCATTTCTAAAATGGGTTTCGGCTCAATATCGATTTATTAAAACTAATGAGTTTTATAGTTGAACAGCAGCATCTACAATTTCGTTTACGATTTTATAACAAATTTAAAGCGCCTTGGTCTTTACACCTTTGTCTTTTTGATAACTTGCTCTACCCTTTCCAAACGCTTTCTCCAGGCCATGACTTGCGGTTCTTCATATCTTGGGAGGCCACCCTCCTGCATTAATCCCAGTACTTTGGCCAAACGCTGACTTAAGTCCGCTGTCCCACCGTTCAGCTTCTTCCATTTGCGCTGATCTTTCAACAGATCATTTTCATAGGCGGCGAGCGCCTTCTTTATCGTACTTAGCTCTTTCTTGTACATTTTCTGCCTATGATATACAATCATGAGCCGATTATATGCAGCGGTATGCAGCTTATCCTTTGCGATAACTGTATGATAGTTTTTGACAGCATCCTCCAGTTTGCCTTCGGATTCTAATAATTTAGCCTGTTTCATTAATTCGTTGATAGACAGACGTGCTGTGGATCTTTGATCAGCCATTTCAATTCGATTGTTCGAGACCATAAAACGCGGGTATGAGCCCGGATCATAAAGCGATTGCCTTTCCTAAGGAATCTCGATAGAAGGACAAGATTCAGCAAATAATAGTTTGTCAACTGATTACATCTTCCCTAGAACCTTTTCACACCGCAACTATTCCAGCGTTGCTAGCTGAAATTCTTCAGTACAATGTTAGCATTTTAAACGAATGCACAATTGGTTAAAACTAATTCCTGTATAGTTTGGTTTACTTTCTAAAATCTCAAACTTAATCATTTTAAAACTAAGTCATTATGAGCACTATTCTGATAAAAGATATCATTCAGCAATTAAAGGATGTGGAGCACGCCGATCTATGGATCGATGAAAATTTTGAAAAAAAATTAGCTACGGCGACCGAATCATCTGTTTATGAGCGTCCTATCCCAGAAATGCACAGTGTAGCGGAACTGATGTCGCATCTCATTGAATGGCGTAAGGAGGTTCTGAGCCGTTTGAGGGGAAATCCACGGGGACTCGAAATGAACGAAGCTAGGAATTGGCGAACGAATGACGAACTGAAGACAACAGGTTGGAAAAAGCTGTTGGAAGATTTCTGGGATAGTCAGCGACAAGTTATTCACTTTCTCAACGGCAAAGACGATTCCTTCCTCGAACAACCCTATAAACATGCGAATCCTGATTTCCCGCATAATCTCAAATACCTCCTGACAGGCCTTATCCATCACGATTTTTACCATCTGGGTCAGCTGGGTATCACCATTAAATTTTTGAAGCTAAAAGAGGTGTTAATGTAATATGAAATAGTTGTGTTGGTCATTTTTTTGAAACGATACTGTTTTGACCACTGTTTATCTAGAAATCAAAACTCATAAGATCATGAAAAGAATATTTTTGACCCTAGCAATTGCATTTTCTATTGTTGCTGTCCAAAGTTGCAGCAATGCAAATAACGACAGCAAAAAAACAGCCGACAGTATCAACGAAACAAAAGCACCAAAAAACATAGACGATAATAATACGGCAACGACGCCTGTTGCAGTCAGTGAAGACGATGCAAAATTCGTTACTGAAGCAGCGAACGGTGGCATGGCTGAGGTAGAACTTGGAAAACTGGCAAAGGAAAAAGGCCAGCATCTAGATGTAAAAGCCTTCGGCGAAATGATGGTTAAAGATCATTCCAAAGCAAATGATGAACTTGCCACGCTTGCACAAGCAAAAAATATCACGCTACCAGCCACCTTGGGTACAGATGAGCAAAATTTGAAGGATGAATTGTCCAAAAAGTCGCCCGGAGACTTCGATAAATCGTATATCGAAGATATGGTTAAAGACCATGAAAAGGATATCAAGCTGTTTGAGGACGCTAGTAAAAACCTTAAAGATACCGAGCTGAAAGCGTTTGTAGATAAAACTCTACCAACACTTAGAAACCACTTAGATCATGCTAAAAGTGTAAAAGATAAGTTGAAAGAATAGCAAAACACAGGGGCTGGTGTAGGATATTGGTTCCTGTCTTTCTTAATTACACCTCAACTGCCCCGACGATACGAAATCCTCCCCTCGGTATTATCGCGCTCCGATCTTTTTTTAACGAACTGTCTGCTTGCGTTTCTGACGCAATCGCCCCTATATTTGTCGTATTTCCACAGTATCTTCCTGGGAAATCGTAATGATATTTGTCATGTACATTTTAAATAAATTCGTTATGAACACACGTATCAAAACCAATACTATTTTTAAATCATTACTTTATATCATTATGATGATTACTGTTATGCAATCTTATGCCCAAATTAAACCCTCGGCTCAAGGTTTAGTACACCTTAAGGACAGCAAGGTATATTATGAAGTTTATGGTACTGGAAAACCGATTGTATTATTACACGGCGCTTTTATGACCATCAGCACCAACTGGAGTCAGCTCATACCCGAACTGTCAAAAAACAGGAAAGTCATCGCCATTGAGTTGCAGGGCCATGGCCATTCACCCTATTCTGATAGAAAATTTGACCACGCCATACTTGCAGCTGATGTTGCCAAAGTGATGGATTATCTGAAAATTGAACATGCTGCAGTGCTTGGCTACAGCTTTGGAGGGGCAGTAGCTTACCAATTTGCCATTCAGTATCCGAAGCGCTTAGATGAATTAGTCATTATTTCTGCTACCTATAAAAGTAAGGGATGGATGCCGGAAATTAACAAAGCCTTCCAGAACATGAAACCAGCATTATTTGAAAATAGTCCGATGCAGCAAGCCTATGAAACCGTTGCTCCCGACAAAACAAAGTGGACAAAATTTTTGGAACAGATGATCTCATTGGCACAGCAACCATATGATCTGGGAGACGCAAATATTGCCAAAATATCTTCACCTGTACTCTTGATTGCTGGAGACAACGACGGTCTAGACAAGATCGAGCTGGTAAAAACATATCAATTATTGGGCGGTGCAGTAGTTGGTGACTTTGGACAAATGCCGAAATCCCAATTAGCCATTATCCCAGGACAGGGCCATGTCAGTCTGATGAGCCAGACAAGTGTCATTTTAGGTTTCCTGAATAGCTTTTTAAAATAATCTACACAACAGATACTGTACTTATTGTTTCTCAAACTGCGCCGTCTTACCAATAACATCTGCTAAGGAAACACGAAAATTAAGATAAACAGGTTTTTCATCTGCTTCGGAATATAAGCCTTGAAATCATTTGATTGGCTAATGAATAGTGAATCAAATGATTTTCCCTATATTTAATCACCGTCATGCGACGAACATAATCGTTGACAGTTTGAAGGATAAAGAATGGTTAAACTACCTCAATCTTATTATACTAATACAAATACCATCTTCCTGGCGGAAGATCTGTTAGGAAAAGTTCTCTATACGCAAAAAGATGGCCTGGTAACAGCGGGTAGAATTGTCGAAACCGAAGCTTACTTTGGCATTATGGATAAAGCATCCCATGCATTTAACGGAAAGAGAACATCGAGAACCGAGCCGATGTACAAGGACGGTGGCGTCGCCTATGTATACCTCTGTTATGGTATTCACCATCTGTTGAATATTGTGACTTCTGTAGCAGACGATCCCCAATGCGTTCTAATTAGAGGGATTGAACCGTTGGTTGGCATTGACGTAATGGCATTGCGGAGACCCGTGCGGCCCGAAAAACCCTCCTTCTCCAACGGACCGGGATCTACGGCTAAAGCTTTGGGAATTGACGCTTCATTTAATGGCGTATTATTGACCGGTGATAGCATATGGGTTGAAGATCAGGGAATAAAATACAGTTCAGCACAAATCGGAAAAGCAGCACGAATCGGTATCGCTTATGCTCAGGAGCACGCAGTCCTACCCCTGCGTTTTTTTGTAAAGGACAGTAGATACGCCAGGAAGGGATAACATAATAATGCGGTTTATTGCTGAACTTTCGGGCCAGCCTGCTGTTTTTTGATTATTTTCCGGAATAGGATAAATTCTAAGATGGTGCTGGCTAGATAAATAATGGAGAACAGAAGCAGCATTTTTAACGGGTCAAGAACCATATGATATTTATAAAATCCAACCAAAATATAAATGATCAGTAAGACCAGGCACACAGCCGGTATTCCCGAAAATGTCAAAAACGATAATGCTTTATTACGGCGAATTTTTTCGATATGATTTAGAAAAAATAGTAAGGAACATAAAGTCACCGCGAAAAGATATATTGTTGAAAAACCCAAATTGACAATAATATCCAGAATAACGATGATTGTCTCCAGAAATCCCGTAGCAGCCGTATCCGTCTCTGCGATAACAAGTCGGTACAGTATAAATAGCGCGAAACTTATCAATACATTAACCAACCAAAATCTGAATATAATTTTTCCCATATTACTTCGTATTTTATAATTGCTGTTGCTGATTTCTTGGTTTTATGAATAATATAACCGAGATAACGTTTTGTTTATGCATTGATAACTCCTTCAAGTACGCTTACAAAGATATCAAGTTATTTTCTGGCACTGATACACGAATATAAAGTCAATCTCGGCGAATAGTAATTATTATGCCTTCCAATAAGCCTAACAGCAGATAAAAACGGTGCCAAAATCCCCCCGTCTATTATTCACTTTTAACGAACATCTTGCTAAAATTCAGAGCTTAAAACTAGCCTATTTTTGGAGGCTGTACAGATCAAGCACGGACATAGCACTGTTCAGGTACAAGAGGTGAGTCGCTTACATTCGAGGTCAATAGAGGTAATTTCACAAGCCTTTCCTGCAAATCGCATTTGCAACTAAAATTAGTATATTGCGCTGCAATATGGTGTAAATTTTAAATTATCCGAATCTATTGACTAAATACCCTAAAGCAATTAAATTCAAATATTCACGGCGCAAATACCAATTACGGGTACTTCGAAAATTATTGGAGTATCTTAAAGATGGTCATTTACATGTGGTAGCACCTCCCGGATCCGGTAAGATGGCCTTGGGGCTTGAAGCGAGCAAAAAAAGAGTTCGCTGGCGATAATTCCAAGACGTTATGTCTGGTACAACAAAATATTTTCTAATATAAATAAAATATGAAAATAATTTCTTCACTCCTATTGTTACTAGTATTTTCATCGGGATGCAGTCAAACCAAGCAAGAAGTCATCATAGAAAAATACCTCAAAAACGGTGCTTACCGCTATCACTATGATGCCGTCAATGCCGAAAAAATCATGCGGGAGGCTAAAGTCAATGCTGAACAGGGTTTTACAATAACGGAGGATGACTCATTTTATGAATCCTATCCGTATAAAGTAAATTGGCATATGGCAAAATGGACCATACCGAATTACGTAGAAAATTAGGATTCTACTCAAATTAATACTAATCGATCAGCGCTACAATTGCTGGATCTTCAGGATCTGTTTTTGGAGGAAAATGCTTGATAAGCCTGCCGTTTTCATCGATCAGATATTTCTGAAAATTCCACAGGACAGCAGAACTTTCTACGCCGTTCAAGCTTTTATTGGTTAACCACTGATAAATAGGCGCTTGCCGCTTTCCTTTAACATCAATCTTTGCTGCCATCGGAAAAGTTACGCCGTAATTCCGTTGACAAAAAGCAGCTATTTCGGCATCTTTACCAGGTTCTTGGTCCAAAAAATCATTTGATGGAAAACCTACAATGACCAACTTATCACTGAATCTTTTATACAAACGTTCAAGTCCCTCGTACTGTGGTGTAAACCCACATTTAGAAGCGGTGTTTACAACAAGTATCTTTTTACCTTTAAATTGCGCAAAATCGATGGACGAGCCATCCAACCCCTTCACTTTAAAATCATATAGCGTAGCTGACTTCAAGGCCATATCTACTTTAACATTACCATTGGTGAATAAATAATAGGCTACACCTGCGGCGACTACCGCCACGATGAATAAAATTATAAAGAGCATTTTTTTTATTTTTTTTTGAAACATGACAATCTATAGCTACACGAAACCAGCCCAACATCGTCTGAATTTAGGTCGATGAATACCCTTGGACCTAGGACCAAGGATGGTACATGACAACCTTGCCGACCAACGCTGTACAAGACAAAACGTATGCTGCGAAGTTTTATAAACGGTAAGCGCAACTTTCATTATAGATTAAAGTTACTAAAGAAAGTCTGGATTGAAAATGAAAAGTGCTTTTCTGATCGGATAATAAAACCCTATAAAAAACCGAATCTTCATAACGAAGATTCGGCCGTACTATTAAACTATATAAACCAATTGTGTTCGTTAAAAGTTGACTTATTGTGGGGAGGTTGGTCTATTATTGCAAAACTGTAGATCAGCAATATTACAGCAATTGAATTATAAAGCAGTAATTGATCTAAGCGATCTGACAAGATTTTCTTTCGAAAAAAGAAAACAATACGATCTAAATGCTGTATATTAAAGGAGCTCAATGGTCGATTTTTTTGACTACAACTATTTCTTCTTTAACAGAAGACCAAAAGTTCATTTGAGTAGTCGTTTTTTAACTCGAATAAATTAAACTAATATAAACACCAATCCGATTTTCTATGAAAATTACGTTAACATTAACCCTTATCATGTTTGTACAAGTCCTGTTTGGACAGAAGTCTTTAACGTCTCAATGGCAATCGGACACTACCCTAAGATCTCCAGAGTCCGTGTGGGTAGATGCCAAAAACAAAGTACTCTATGTATCAAATACGATTGCTTTCGAACCTAACACAACGGCATTCATCAGTAAACTGGATATGGACGGAAAATTTATCAAAAAAGATTGGGTGACAGGATTAAATGCTGTTTTGGGCATAGGAATCCACAAAAACCGGCTCTATGCAGCAGAAGCATTCGCTAAATCGATTGCCGTCATCGATATAGATAAAGCAAGCATCGTTAAAAGAATTACCATCGATGGTGCTGAGCTGCTCAATGACATTACAGTTGACTCAAAGGGTATTGTTTATGTGAGTGATACGCGACTTGGAAAAGTCTATCGCATTGAAAATGACGTCCCTATGCTATATGCCGAAAATCTCAAAGGTGCAAACGGACTGCTGGCTGTCGGCAAAGACTTGTATGTGTTATCGGATGGTGCTCTTGTTAAGATAGATCAGGATAAAAAAACCACTGTGATATCGAAAGGCATGGAAGGTGGATTGGACGGTGTCGTACAAATTAAACCCAACGAATTTGTAGTTTCGGGCTGGCAAGGACTGATCTATCATGTCAAACCTGACGGCTCCAATACGGTATTGATTGATACTCGGGACAAGAAGATAAATGCCGCCGATATCGGTTACGACAAATCTTCGGGTATGCTTTATGTGCCTACCGTTAGGTGTAACAGTGTTCAGGCATACAAACTGGACTAAATGATTTAATGGATATACAAGCAGATGAAGCTTTCCACGTTTACTCCTTATACCAAGTCATTTAGAAAGGCTTTTTTGATTATTCCCTTTTTCGTTATAATAGATGTGTTTTGCGAAATTGTACAACCTCGTCTAATGTCTATTATTGTCGATGACGGAATCTTGCATAAAGATATCAATTACATTTTGAAAATTGGATTGGCCATGATCGGGTTAGCTATCGTTGCCATCGTTGCCAATTTGTGCAACATCTATTACTCTGCACATGCATCTGTGGGTTTTGCGACGAATCTCCGGACTGCCCTGTTTCGAAAAATACAATCTTTTGCTTTTGCGGATACCGATTATTTCAGTTCGGCGTCGCTTACTACGCGGCTCACCAACGACACCAATATGATGCAGCAAGTCATGATGATGTGCCTGCGTATGCTCCTCAGGGCACCACTTATGATGGTTTTTGCCATTATCTTTGCGGTTTCTATAAATAAGGATCTGTCCATCGTGATGGCCATTGCGTTGCCTATATTGGCCCTAAGCATTTTCATATTATTACGCAAAGGGCTCCCCTTTTTTATCAAGATGCAGCAGGCGGTCGATCGTGTCAATAGTGTTGTGCAGGAAAATCTACTCAATGTGCGGGTGGTTAAAGCTTTTGTACGTCAAGACTTTGAGAAAAAGAAATTCGACAAAGTCAATTTCGACCTGATGGATGTTGCGACCAAAGCTTCAAGCATCGTTGTCCTTATTATGCCTGTCATGCAATTGGTGATGGGCTTGTCGCTTGTTGCCGTAACCTGGTTTGGCGGACAGAAAGTAATGACCGGAACACTTGCGCTTGGTGGACTGATGTCCTTTCTAAGTTATATCACGCAGATCCTTATTTCTTTGATGTTGCTCTCATTGACTTTCATGATGATTTCAAGGGCAATCGCTTCGGGTGATAGAATTGAAGAAGTTTTAGAGAAACAGCCTTCCTTAACGGATACGGTGGAAGGTCTCCAAAACAAATACGCTATCACAGCAGGACGGATCGCCTTTCAGCAAGTTACTTTTCGGTACAACAAACAAAGTGAGAAACCCAACCTCGACAACATTAGCTTCGACGTGAAGCCTGCGAATACCTTAGCTATCATAGGTGGCACAGGTTCCGGAAAGAGCACGTTGGTACAATTAATCCCACGACTGTATGATGTGTCTGAAGGTAGCGTGCTGGTCGATGGCATCGATGTCAGAAATTACCAGCTACAGGAACTGCGCAGCCAGATTGCGATTGTCTTGCAGCAAAATCAACTTTTTTCAGGAACTATTTTAGAAAATCTCAAATGGGGAAATGAGCAGGCAACGGATGAGGATATTTATGCTGCTGCCAGGATTGCCTGTGCAGACGATTTTATACGCTCCTTCCCCACCGGATATCACACGCTACTAGGACAAGGAGGCGTCAATGTTTCAGGAGGACAAAAACAACGCATATGTATTGCCAGGGCTTTATTGAAGAAACCTAAAATCTTGATTATGGACGACAGCACAAGTGCTGTGGACATCGACACCGACCGGAAAATACGTGAAGGTTTAAAAAATTATCTGCAGGATACCACACAATTGATTATTGCACAGCGTATTTCCAGCGTCATGCACGCCGACCAAATATTGGTCATGGAAGAAGGCCGCATTGTCGGTTCCGGATCACACGAGGTACTTCTGCAAACAAATACCATCTATCAGGAAATTTATCAGTCCCAACACCTGCAAAAAGAAGAAGCCTAATGAGTACATCAAACAAATCCATTCCCGTGAGTTTACCCGGCCCCGGAAGTTCAAGACGCATTAAAAATGAAAAGCCTCAACAGGGATTTAGAGCTCTATGGCGATTGATGCGCTACCTGTCTTCGCAACGGCTGATGCTCCTGCTGATTTTAATTTCACTTTTGCTGGGAACTGCGGGAACACTAGCGGGCAACTACCTTTTACGGCCTGCAATCAACAATTATGTACTTAAAAAAGATATTGTTGGTCTAGGACATATCGCCCTCGTCATGATCGGAATTTATATCGCTACAGGAATTTTCAACATGTTGCAATACCGGCTGACCATAAAAGTTGCGCAGAAAACGATTTCAAACCTCCGAAATGAGCTGTTCGACCGCATGCAGTACCTACCTTTACAGTTTTACGATACCCATCAACATGGTGATCTGATGAGTCGCTTCACCAATGACATGGATACCGTAAGCGACGCCCTAAATAATAGCATTACACAGCTTTTAATCAGCTCAATTACCTTGTTGGGGACACTCGGTCTCATGCTGTATATCAGCCCTATCCTATCTATTATTGCATTGATCATGATCCCACTGATGTTATATCTGGCGAAACTGATCATCAACAAAAGCAAGCGTTTTTTTGCCGCTAACCAAGCTGCACTCGGCAATGCCAATGGCTATGTAGAGGAAATGATCAGCGGACAAAAGGTGGTGAAGGTCTTCGGGCACGAAAACGCCGCCATCGAACAATTTGAACAGCTTAATCAAGTGCTCCGGGAAAAAGCAACAAAGGCACAGTTTTATTCTGGCATGATGATGCCTTTGATGGCGAATATGAGCACCATTAACTACGCGTTGACCACCATCGCAGGTGGTATTCTAGTGATCACACGTGGATTCGATTTAGGGGGATTAACTGCATTTTTACAGTATGCACGGCAATTTGGACGGCCTGTCAATGAGATTTCCAGCCAATACAATAGCCTACAGGCAGCGTTGGCAGGCGCAGAACGTATTTTTGCCGTTATTGATACGGCGCCTGAAAGTGAAACGGTCGATCCGCAGCCAATGCCGGCACCGGTGCAGGGCCAAGTGACACTATCGCATGTAAATTTTGGTTATGTACCGGAAAAACAGGTTTTATTTGATATCGACATCGACGTAAAACCAGGTCAAAAGATCGCTTTTGTGGGTGCAACTGGTGCCGGCAAGTCGACAATTATCAATTTGCTGCCTCGCTTCTACCCTTTGCTATCCGGGGATATTCTGTTAGATAAGACATCGATTTTTAAGCTGGATCGCAATGAACTGCGTAAAAAACTATCTATTGTATTTCAGGACACCCATTTGTTTACCGATTCGGTTATGGAAAACATCCGGTATGGCCGGCTCAACGCAACAGATGATGAAGTGATAGCGGCAGCGAAGCTTGCCGCAGCAGATAGCTTTATCATGCAATTGCCGCAAGGGTATAAAACCGAATTGACCAATGATGGAGCCAATCTGAGTCAGGGACAACGGCAGTTAATTAACATCGCCCGGGCAACTATAGCCAATACGCCAATCTTAATATTGGATGAAGCGACCAGCTCGATCGATACACGAACTGAAATCGCTATTCAGGAAGGTATTGACCGGTTAATGCAAAACAAAACAAGCTTCGTCATTGCCCATAGACTCTCAACCATTAAGAATGCCGACGTCATCTGTCTGATCGAAAAAGGGAGAATCACCGAGTTCGGTTCCCATACAGAATTGTTAAAGCAAAAAGGTAAATACTATCGTTTGTATATGGGACAGTTTGACTGATCATCCCGAAGCTTTAACACCCTACTTATTTCGTGAATACTATATCTATTTCGTGGCAGAGGATCTTTTTTGAAAAGTACCGCGGCTTGCAAAATACGAGATCATCGATTTTCTGAAAGATGGCTACAACATTCTGACATTTGGATACATCTGCCGTCAACCTTACAAAGAACTTTGTCTCAAGAAAAAAAAGATTATGAAAGTATTTATAACTGGAGCTTCGGGCTTCATAGGTTCAGCAGTTGTTCAAGAAATGATCGATGCGGGACATCAAGTAACTGGTTTAGCACGCTCAGAAAAATCAGCAGAGATAATCACCAATTTAGGTGCTCAGGTAATCCGTGGCGATCTTCAACACTTGGATATATTAAAACAAGCAGCTTCAAACGCCGAGGCCGTCATCCATACGGGGTTTTCCCACGATCTGATGTTTGCAAATGAATATGCAAAAGCTGCCGAAATTGATATCAATGCGATCAATGCCATGGGTGAAGAGCTGCTTGGTACACAAAAACCGCTTGTCATTACAGCGGGAACCTTGGGTCTACCACTTATCAACGGGTTCATCACAGAGGAAAGTACACTGCTAAATTCTCCAAGAGGTTCAGAACCTGCGGCAATGTCCCTGGCAGCAAAAGGTGTCCATGCTTCAGTGATTCGCTTACCACCCTCTGCTCATGGCAGCAGTGATCTTGGCTTTATGGCAGGCTTCACATCAAGCCTCATCCAATTTGCGCGCAATCATGGTGTTTCGGCCTATCCCTTAGATGGAAACAATCGTTGGCCAGCGGTTCATCGCTTGGACGCTGCAAAAGTTTTTTGCAAGGCGACCGAGAAGGCCGAAGTTGGGGCATTGTACAATGCTATTGGTGAAACCGGCATTAAAATCAGCGCAATTGCTGAACTGATCGGCACGAAATTAAATCTGCCTGTTACTTCATTACATGGTGAAGATATGGTTAAACATTTCCAATGGCTGAGCCATTTCATCACCTTCGATAGCCCGGCGACAAGTTTTGAGACACAGCAGCAATTAAATTGGTCGCCTACGCAGATCGGTTTATTGGACGATGTTCAGCAAAATTATTTATAAATTTGTTATATGCCACAAAGTCGAACACGGCGTATAAAAACGATCAGTGAATTTCATCAATTAAGAGGTTTGCCACAGCCAGAGCATCCATTGCTGAGTGTTGTGGAATATTCAAAGATGAAACGTTCTCCTTTGGATGATGCTTCGGCCTTATTGTTTGATTTTTATGTCATTTCCAATAAAAGAGGCATCGCAGGCAAAATGCGCTATGGGCAGCAGCTCTTTGATTTTGACAATGGTGTACTCGGCTTTATGTCGCCCAATCAATTGCTGAAACTGGAAGAAAATGACGCTGCTGCCAACGTCAACCGAAGCGGGTGGATGTTGCTTATTCATCCGGACTTTTTATGGAATACCACATTAGCGAAAACTATTAAAGAGCATGAATTCTTCGATTATTCGGCAAATGAAGCTTTATTTCTTTCAGACAGTGAAGAGAAAACACTTAACGATATTATTGAAAATATCCAACGGGAATATCGAGCAAATATGGACAAATTCAGCAAGAACATTATTGTGTCAAACCTTGAAACATTACTGAATTATTCGGAGCGTTTTTACAACCGACAATTCCTGACGCGCGAGAAAGCCAATCATCAGGTTTTAAATCGCCTGGAAGAACTGCTGAATGCTTATTTTTCGACAGAGAGCCTGATCGCACAGGGTCTTCCATCCGTTCAATATATTGCAGATAGCTTAAATATTTCCCCCAAGTATCTGAGCAGTTTGCTTAAGGTACTGACGGGACAAAGCACCCAACAGCATATTCACGAAAAACTAATTGAAAAAGCTAAGGAGAAATTGTCAACAACGGCACTTTCTGTTAGCCAGATCGCTTATGAATTAGGCTTTGAACATTCACAGTCATTCAGCAAATTGTTTAAAACAAAAACCAAACTTTCGCCTCAGGAATTTCGAGCAGGCTTTCACTAAGTTAATGAACGCTAACCGTTACTATCGAATGGCCATTGGATTCAGTAAAACGGTCCATCTGGGCATGGACATTATAATTTTATGGGCGAAGATCAAAAAAAGAAACAGCAGACCAAGCAATAGTTATTATCCGGTCTGCTGTTTGAATCGACAAAGCTTATTTTTCTTTATGATCTTTAATTGTATCTTTAATCGCTTTAGTTTCTTCGGCGGTCTTTTCACTTACTTGATCTTTATACTTATCAAATTCATTTGAGACCTTATCAGCCACATGGCCTGCTGTTTCGCTAATCGAGGATGACAGATGATCATACTCTTCTTTCACTTTATCGGCTACTTCTTCGTATGTGTGTTTTGCCTGTTCTTTGAGGTCCCTTGTTTTTTCCTTGATTTTTTTCCGCGTTTTTTTTCCACTATTCGGTGCCACTAATAGACCGACCAATGTACCAACTGCTGCTCCCGCCACCATTGCGAGAAGTAATCCCGTTGAATTATTTCTTCCGTTGCACATCTTTAATTTTTTTAGACAATCGTAATTAAGCATATATTTTCAAAATGATTATGTTGTTGAACTTCTACAAGAGCAAACAATAAAAGCAAAAAATTAGTTTGTCATATTTTAAATAATGTACAACAGGCTAGATTACAGCACCACATGAATCGAAAGGCGCTAAAGATGAGCGTTCAGAAATGGTCTGGATCAAATAGCTCTACTAGACTTGACTTTTCAGTTCTGACCCCAATCCATTGTTGATTTTCTTTTGTTTGAAGTATTGAAAAATGACTGCAATAATAAAAAGCACAAAAAGGACAAGAAGGGTCTGTCCAATAATTGGATCATTTATATCCTTTGCCAAGGGATGTCCGACCGGAACTCTGGTAAAGGTCTCATTAACAGCAGGCACCAGCGACAAGAAGAAACTAAATGACCATAGAAAATTCTCAAAATACTGAGACTTCGTACTACTTTTCTTCGTTGCGTGCAGCCAATAGGCCACCATTACAAGAACAAAGATGAAGAGCGAAAAAACATGTCCAGCATTGAAGCCGCCTTGTTTCGAAATCCCTAATGCCGTAACAGAAGTGATGGCTGTCGCATAAAAATATAACTTCCCCGATAATACTTTAAGATTGATCTTACCATAGCTGATAAATCCTAATACAGCGCCTAAAAGTGCTGTTACTCCGATAACTGTGTGGAAAACTCCTAAACCTGATAAATTCATTTTTCTATTTTTAACGTTGATAATTTCAAAAAAATGTTCCTGTAAGGTCGTTGTCACGCTTTCACGGCACAATCCATGGAATAACAACCCTTTAAAGGAACACTACAAAGTTGCGATAGAATAAGGAAAATGGTTTTTTGATTTCGTTCAAAGATTTGATGTTTTAGTTCAAAAAACAGGACCACAATCTTATTGGAGAAAAATTGGTCCCCTCGATCAAAATGGAGTACCATATACAAGTGGCCATTGGTTTTTAGTTGCTTTTAAGCTGTCGACGATAATTTGTTGGCGATATATTGTATTTGTCGCTAAAACTCTTTGTAAATGTTGTAAGGTCGTTAAATCCACAGTTAAAGGCAATTTCGGAAACACGCTGATCGGAAACCAAAAGGAGCTCTGCCGCCTTTTCGAGCTTCTTATTTTTGATGTAGCTGGCAGGTGTATCATGATATAATTTGGCAAACTCTCTTTTAAATGAAGAAACACTCAGATTATTCTGTTCCGCAAGCTGCTCAATAGTTAATTGGGAAAACAGATTGGCTTCAATAATCTGTTTAAACGAATAGGTATTTGAAGAAAAAAGCTGTGATAATATCACTCGTATGACCGACGCGTTTCTCGTTTGGGACAGGAGCAATATAATTTCTTTTAATTTGAGCACCAGTATATCTTCATTGATCAATGAAGGATTTTCAAAATAGAACAGCAAGCCTTCCACATATTTCTGGATCAGGAAATCATTGTCAATTTTTTCTTTTGATTGGTTTGAAATAATATTTTCAGGTTCAAGCAGCAACGAGGGCAACTCTCTATCGTAAACTTTCTTCAAGGTATCTGGATAAAAAGTGACGATTAACAGCTGACAATCACGCGTTGGATTCACATCGTGGATTCGCTTTCCAGAATTAATACAATTCAGCAATAAGGAATAATGTTTCGCAATAATTAGCTCTTCGTCATTTGCCTGGTATTGCATTTCCCCTTCCAGTACATAGAGGAAGCAAGCCTGTTCCGCTACTGGAAATTCAAATGTAAATGGTGCCTTCAATGCAATTTTTTGCATCATCGGTCTTCCAAATAGCTCATATTTTTTGTAATCATTTACCATTGTACCGCTCAATTTCTCAAATTTAACGATTGAGTTCCGTATAATTAAAATGACCGATGTGCAATCGAGTCTTATTTTTTAAAATTCCGTTAAAATAGATTCTTCCAATCGATGTATTTTAATTCGTTAAACACCTGTTAATATTAGTCTAAATTTACGTCTATTTTAACACCAAGATCTTTGCTGCTTGCCTTTAAAACATGATCTACCCAAATGCATAACATAGACTGTTTTCCAGGTTTGTTTTGATCCCAGTCTTCTTTCCAAACAATGTCTATTGTTTTCCCGTGATAGGCTAAGTTTCCGAGGTAAAAATAATCCATTTTGCCAGCAGGTATCAGCGGCTGAACCTGAAAGCTGTTGTGATGGGATGCCTTAAATCCAATGAGATCTGCTATGATTATGTCTGGATAGGTTGAATGAAAATAATCCTTCTGCCCACCAAATTGCTCACCGTCACTTGGTATATACCATTCACCGATATTTGGGTGGGCATAACCGTGAAGCCGTGTAAGCTTCATAATTTGTTCGTACAGGGTCTCTTTGTCCTGCGCAGTGATTTGATTTTTATAATTTCTTAAATAGTTGCTGTATGCTTTATAGACGACTGAGTTTTGAAAAGGCCATCCTCTGCCGTTCCAGGCATAAGCCTGCTCATTATAATAGGGATGTTGTCTTTCGGCCGTAGTCATTCCTTTATGGTTATTGAAACCTTTTTCGGAAGTAAACATCGCCCAAGCTACCTCATACTTTTTATTATCCTCACGCGGTATCATATTGAAATACCAAGGGGTGTAACCAACGGATTCCCGCACCCGCGCTTCGTAATCCCGTACACCATAGGCATTGTCTCCGGCTGTCAAGGTATAAAAAAAACCATCATCTGCATTCCAAAGTGTCCTGAGAAGTTTCCGCTGTATTTCCTGGCTTCTGAATTTATAGTAATCTGCTTTCGCCTTATTCTTAATCGAAGGATGATGTTGCTCTTCCTGTCTATAGAGATTGTACAATGCGTTGGTATTCCCAAAGGAATAGCTTCCAACGGATGGGCGCACCAGATAAAAATCAGGATAACCTTTGGTAAAGGCCAATGGAAAGTCTTTCGCCGCAGTCGTATTTGCAGCCTTGTCTGTCGTCCCCCAACCTAAATAAAGATCTCTCCATGTACTATCGCCATAAATAGCATAGGGCCCTTTACTCTCAATCAAGCCAAGCACCGCCGAAAGGCTGAATTCCATACCATCGTACAGATCCAGAATTTTGTACATGCCGTTGGTCTTCGCATCGGGATTTTTCACAGTGAATAGGCTATCCAAAAGGTGCTGGTGAGTCTCCATCGCTGGAAGCATCTTTTGTGTCCAGGCCTGATCGGGATGAATTTTTAAAAATGATTCAATGCCATCGACCATCCAACTGGAAAAATGAACACTTTCGGGCCGGCTCAAATGGGTTAAAAAATTGCCGTTTTCACGTTGATTTATTTTGGAAGCTGATCCAAGCATAAAATATTCTGCATAAGATTGAAGGTATTTGGGATCACGAAGCCAACGTACATCGTAAAACTGATGCGCTGTTGGGCAGGTAATCGCTCCACTCAGGGATCCCCAGGCGGGATAACCAAAAAATTCCGTTATAACCCAATATTTCTTTGAATCATATGGATCGTAATAATCCCGAAGATGCTTGCTGATCATCCACCAACGATAATTATACACGCGACTTAGGGTATCGTTGGAACTCTCAAAATACGGAATGTTATTGACCAAAAAGTCTTTGTTGTTGGATTCGTCAAAAGCTCCGTCCGATTTTGGCCGGTGCTCGAAAGCATTGAACTCCTTTATATTATCTGTTAGATTATTTTTCGCCACTTCCTTTAAACGATCAAGTTCAAGCCGATATATCGACTCCTGCTTTCCCGAAAATCGCCGATTACTGGAACAGGAAAAAAGAATCCCTAGAATCAAAAAGGCTGTGCTGCTTAAAACAATAGAATTTAAAAAAACGGAACGATGTTGTCTTTTCATATGGTTGTGTGGAATAGAACTGGAACGAAGACCTAATCAACAGAATTTTTATGACAATTCAGCATGGTGGAACAAATCGGCGTAAAATTGATACAATGTATCATATTGCAACAACCGTAATTTATATAAAACTCAGATATTCCCATTTTCACATAAAAAAGTATCTTTTTCATATTCTTTCTACTGCTATTCTAAGCTACATTTGTCCATAAGTAAACTTGACTCAAGAGAAGTAATTGCCGAAATGAATGGAGATGCCTATCTCATCATTTTAAATTTCTGAATTGATTCGATAAGAATACTGTAAAAAGAATCCTACAATACTACACTGAAAAACATTTTGTGGAACGACAGCGTCGTTCCACATTTTTAATTTATTAAACCGGTCTTTACCCCACCTTCTACGGTAGCCACTTTAGCTTGCTCACCGGCTTTTTCATGCTTAGTCTCCGGTAGTTCCTTCCGTTGTCATTTTAACTTTATGGATTGTACCATCTGGACGGTAATTTAAGGTATCTATGCATATCGAACGGCTAAAACTGCCTCCATCTGGATTAATTCCCCCATTATGGTAAATGAAATACCATTGATTTTTAAAAGGGACAATTGCTTGATGGTTCGTATTGCTATTGCCTGCTATTTCATTCAGAATTCCTTTATAGACATAGGGACCTTCGATCTTATCGGCCATGGCATAAGCGATCTTCTCCGGAAATTCCGTAGCATAACTCAAATAGTATTTTCCATTGCGCTTGTGAACCCACGGTGCTTCCGTAAAAGCTAGTCCTTCAAAATTCACCTGTTTTATTTCGCCATCAATCTCAACCATATTTTCTTTGAGCTTTGCGTAGTAACACTCGCGATTGCCCCAGAAAATCCAGGCTTGACCATCATCATCAATAAAAACAGCTGGATCGATACAAGCCCAGGAATGGGAAGAAGCAAAACAGTCTTTGTTGGTCAATAAGGGCTTTCCCAATGCATCGCTAAAGGGACCTTCGGGTCTGTCTGCGACAGCAACACCTATTCCGGACCAATTGGAACTGATGTACCAGTAATATTTTCCATTACGTTCGGTAACATGTCCTGCAAACGCATCGCCGCTTTCTGCCCACGTAAAATCACTTATGCGCAAAGACACGGGATATTCCGTCCAATTTTTTAAATCCGTTGTAGAATAAACGATCCAGTCTTTCATCTTATAGCCTTTCTGACCCCCTGCAAAGTCATGACCTGCATACAACCAAAGTGTATCCCCCTTAACTAATGCAGCCGGATCGGCCGTAAAATGATGCTTAATAATCGGATTTCCCTTTGCGGTAAAATGATACCGGTCATCCGCAGCCACAGGAGCTAGCAATTCACCAGGTACACCGCCCCATTTATTGTTCAGAAGACGAGACTCTTCCTTGCTGATTGAAATCACACTTCCATGTCGCGGATTAAAATTCTTATGAAAAGGTTCAGGTTTTGAAGAGAAATTAAAGAGATCGTCTGTGCGCTGAAATTCGTATCTTCCATTCGCATACAAATCGTACATCAAGATATAATCGTTTGTTCCATTCAACTTAAAAAGGCTCGATCCTTCGACAACAACAGAAGTGTCTGCGTAGGCATCGAGATACCGGAAGTCTTCTCTCCATGGTCCTTTTAGGGATTTACTTGTCGCCTGCTGAATTCCATTTTTCACTTCTTTTCCGGCAGCATCTTTTGTATTACCCTTAAAGAAAAAATGATATAGCCCATCTTTATAGACAATGTCGCCATCAATACCGCCAAATTTTGGACTGAACAATAAAGTAGGTTCCTTTTCAAAGCCACTAAAATCTTTATTCGCATAGGCCGCATAAAAATCAAGTTTATCATTCGCATGCGATTTCACCGTAAAATACACCAGGTATTTTTTTTCAGCCGGATCGTAGATCGTCTGTGGTGCCCATACCCATTTTACGTTCTTAAATTTTTTAGGGTATAACTTTGCCAGGTCAACAGAATTGTGTTTCCAGTCCGTCAGATTATCAGATCGCATCAGGATAATACCCGGATTACTTCCCCACCCATTCTTTACCGTAAACATATCAGTTGCGACCATATAAAATGACTTTTTGTCCTCTCCCCTAAGGATGTGCGGATCACGAATCCCTCCCGTTTGGGATATATCCGCCGATGACAAAATAGGTTTATTGTTATTTAATGCAACCCAGTTTTGCGCATCCTGACTGACTGCAAATCGCAATTGTTCTTGTGTATTTTTATCCCCCGAACCTTCAAAATATGCAAAAAGATAACCCGCCGCCTTATCTGCATTGTGTATTTTTTGCGCTACGGCATTGGTAAAACTCATTAATGCAATACTCAATACCCCTATTTGTTTTAGTTTCATGTTTGATCAATTTTTAGGTTTTTCTAAATGCTCATTTGCCAAGCAAACCTTATTTATTACACCTTAACCATGGATTATTTAATGTACAAATTCCAAATTATCTTGATCGAAGGGCTATTCAACACGAATTTAAATTTGCTCAAAAACACTTTTCCACGAAGCTGTAGAAGAATATGATACGAGGCTTACTTTTATTAATGTCAAATATACATTTATTATTTAAATAGGCGATATTTTTATGGTAAGTATCGTTTAAAACGGGACATTTTCCAGGGGTAAAAGTCTTGAATCCGAGATTGCTGCAGTACGATGCCCTATAATCTTCATATACGCTGGATTTTGTTCAAATGAAAAAAAATCGGACACACTTCGCTGTTTGATCAGCAGACAAATATCCCACTGCTCCTGATCGGGGCCTATCAGAAACTGGTCACCATGCCCAACAAAAAGTAGCTCACCGCCGCTTTCTTCCACAAAAGGTTTGGCTAGCTTTATATAATTCATGAAAGCATCGTATCCCGAAATTTCTTTGATTGGCGCAATCTCCGGAAAATTAGTATAGTCCGCGATTTTCCTCAACTGAATTAAATTGAGATTGACAATGGGGCCTTGGATATTTTTCAATGCCAGATTCCTTCCGGCTTCATAACTCGGATACAAATACGTCTTTCTTGCCATATCAATAGATACTTGTTGTTTCTCTCACTTTACTCTTCAACTCAGTTGCTGCATGATGTACGACTCTTTTATAATCAATGATTTTGTCGTTTTCAAATGGAATAATAACTGCATTTTCAAACAGGAAATTTCCCTCGCCCAATTGGTTCCAATCCGCCTGTAAGTTTTTGTTGTCAAATTGCCCCATGTTTAACATAAATCTGATTCTGTTGGAAAGAGCCGTTAAATTCAGGCTATCTGCGATATATGTTTTATTTTCGGCCTTATTGTAAATTGTTAACACTCCCATCAATGGTTTACTGTCCAAGAATTCGGCTTTCAGTTGTTTTTTATCTATTTTGTTCATGTGTTTTTAAATTAAAATTATAAATCTCCGCCCAATGACTTCAATTGCCCAGCAAAAATAAGGAGATCTGTTACGGCCATTCCGTCCAATAGCTTGTTGGCGATGTGCTCAGCTGTAACAGTCGCCTCCTTTAAAATTCGATCACCAACCGCCGTAAGCTTCACATAACTGACCCGGGCATCTCTATCATTGTGCTCTTTTACAACAAGCCCCATCTTTTCCATGGGGGAAATAATCCGTGTAATTCCTGAGGCTGTTAAACCGGTACTTTCAGCCAGATCAATTCGCCGTAGCCGCTTACCGGGAACCTGGCTTAAAATATGTAAGATCATAAAGTCTGTCAGACTTAGTCCATGCAAGCTCAACCCATCAAACTTTTTGGTGATGACAGATTGAACTTTTACAATGTTCAGAATCGTATTAATCGCGTTCATAGTATTATTGTTCTTGTTATTTGCACAATACTTGACAACTCAAGTATTATGCAAATATAATAGTTTTATTTAAATGCCCGAATAGAATAAAAGATTCTGCCAACAGCGCGGTTACACGACAGCGCAATATATCTATTTACCTTACGAGAGAAGTTGGTTGGTATAAAACTACACTTGGGTGTAGCCTTGATTGACATAATCTATAATATTTTTGGACAAATTCTAATCGACAGGAGGCTAAAGCCAACGATTTTCAGAATATGGAAAGGAAAGAATCCTCAAATATTAACAAATTTATTACCTATAACATAGTATAAACATGACAAATTGCAAAAACTGTGGGACAGATATAACGCTGAATTTCTGTCCGAAATGCGGACAGCCAGCGGTCCTTAAAAGAATTGATGTGCATTATATCGTCCACGAGATTGAACATGTCCTTCATTTCGAGCGCGGCATCTTGTACACGATTCGTGAACTCATTACCACACCCGGAAAAAATGTAAAAAAATATATTGCCGAGAACAGGAGTCGCCTGGTAAAACCCATTATTTTTATCATCATCAACTCGCTGATATACTCTGTAGTAAGCCATTTTTTTCATGTAAACGACAAATATGTGAGCTATTACGAATCCCAACATTCTACTACGGGTTCGATATACCTCTGGATCCAGGATCACTATGGTTACGCCAATATCATGATAGGATTGTTTATCGCTTTTTGGGCGAAACTATTTTTTAATAAATACGGTTTTAATTTTTTTGAAATTGTCATCCTGCTGTGTTTTATTTTGGGAATCACGATGTTGATCTATACTATTTTTGCATTAGTTGAAGGTGTAACACATACAGGCGTTATGGTACAGGCTAGCATCGTCGCTATGGTATATAGCGTTTGGGCTATTGGACAATTTTTCGCCCCCTACAAAATACCCAGTTATTTAAAAGCGCTCGCTGTTTATATTTTAGGGTATCTGTCATTTACTGTTGTCGTCGTTATTATTGGTCTATCGATAGACTTAATTTTAATGAAAAGATAGGTTATCCTCCTTTTTCCGTTCTTGTGAGACCTTTTACAATAGCATAACGGGTAAGTTTACGCTGTAAACTTACCCATCCTATTACTCGTTGCCTATTACAGATTATTTCTCAGATATCCCTGAAAATTATCTTGAAACTGAAGGCCGGACCCCAGTCTATATTTACTTAATTTATTGTTGAGGGTAAGTCCCCATAAAACGAATTCAGTCAGAAAATGGAGATCTTCGGGTTTCGTTTCCGGTTGGTATTGCTGAATTAAAGCATGGATAGGCTTCACTTGGTCCAAAACCTGCCCGTACGCCAAATCGTTGAGTTCATCAGATAATTCGATTCCTTCTGATTCCGAAAACCAACGAACAATATCATCGTAGGGATAACGCTCGTTTTCTCTTTCCAGTTTCTCAATTTTTGGGAATAAAATCGGGAAAAGGCTTTTAATCGCGTTTTCTATTAGCTGCACTGCAACGATACCCGCTCCTTCTTGCTCGCCTTCATAAACGAGCTCAACTTTGCCGGTTATCGCAGGCACAATACCCATAAAATCACTCAGCCGTACTGCCGTTGCTTGCGCCCCACTTCTGAGCATGCGTAATTCAGCGGTACTTAATAAGTTTTGAAATGCTGTAATGCTCATACGCGCACTCACGCCACTCTTTTCATCCACATATTCACTATTTCGTGCTTCAAAGCTTATCTGCTCAATCAATTCCCTAGCTAGCTCAGGGACGTATATCTGCTCCTTCTGGGCCGCTTCCAAGTTCGCCTCCTGCGCAGTAATTGCCTTTGCTATCTCAACCGATGCGGGGTAATGTGTAAGTATCTGCGATCCGATGCGATCTTTCAGCGGCGTCACAATACTTCCTCTATTGGTATAATCCTCTGGATTCGCTGTAAATATAAATTGTACGTCTAACGGCAAGCGTAACTTAAAACCGCGAATCTGAATATCTCCCTCCTGTAATATATTGAAGAGGGCTACCTGGATTCTAGCTTGAAGATCAGGTAGCTCATTAATGACAAATATAGAACGGTTTGCTCGAGGAATCATACCAAAATGAATCACCCGATCGTCTGCATAGCTCAGTTTTAAATTTGCGGCTTTGATGGGATCTACATCACCGATCAAATCAGCTACTGTCACATCAGGCGTAGCCAGTTTCTCCGCAAAACGATCGCCTCGACCAAGCCAGCTTATCGGTGTATCGTCGCCTTTCTCCTTCAGCAACTCTATCGCATAACGCGATATGGGGTTAAACGGATCATCATTAATCTCTGAACCTTGAACCACAGGCACATATTCATCCAATAAGTTGACCATGAGCCTAGCTAGACGTGTTTTCGCCTGACCGCGAAGGCCCAAGAAATTAATGTTGTGTTTGGAAAGTATTGCTCTTTCAAGTTCTGGAATTACGGTATCTTCATAACCATGTACCCCATTAAACACGGTTTCACCCGCCTTTATTTTTGTAATCAGATTCTGACGCAATTCTTCTTTTATTGTTTTAGGTTTATAACCCGAAGTTTTTAATGCACCAAATGTTGTAATCTTCGTGTAATCCATATATTCTTATCGTATTCTTTTTTTTCGATTTTCTTCGTAATCCTCAAAGATCATTTCACCCAGATCCCCAAGTCCCGTGTAATAAGCCTTCCCTTGATTTGAAGCTGTAAACTCGTCGACAAATTGCTGTAGATAAGGATCCGAAGCAATCATAAAGGTTGTAATTGGTATTCCCAACTTTCGAGCCTGTGCAGCCATACTATAGCATTTGCTGGTGATAAAAGGATCCAAACCCATAGGATTCTTATAGTAAGTGCCGTCCGGCATATTTAAACAGCTGGGTTTCCCGTCGGTTATCATAAATATTTGCTTATTCGCATGTCGTTTTCGCCTTAGTAAGTCCATCGCTAGCTGTAAGCCCGCGACCGTATTGGTATGAAATGGTCCAACTTGCAAATAAGGCAGGTCTTTTATCGCGATAGGCCATGCATCGTTTCCGAAAACAATGACGTCAAGTGAGTCTTTCGGGTAACGGGTCAAAATAAGTTCTGATAAAGCCATCGCCACTTTTTTTGCAGGAGTGATCCGATCCTCGCCGTATAAAATCATACTGTGGCTGATATCGATCATCAACACTGTACTCATCTGCGACTTAAACTGTGTATCTTCTACGACGAGATCATTTTCTGATAAGGCAAACTCACCTATCCCATGATTGATCTGTGCGTTTTTCAAGCTCTCTGTCAAAACTATTTTCTCCAGGCCATCTCCGTACTGATAGTTTCTGAAATCGCCCATATTTTCGTCACTCCTTCCCTGGTGATTAGTTTTATGATTGCCTGATTTTCCTTTCCTCATTTTCCCAAAAATCTGGTCCAAGGCATGCTGACGCAAAGCTTTCTCCAGCTTTGAGGTAATATCTACGCTACCTTCACCACCAAACTCCACTTTTTCCCTGATATAACCTTTATTCTTCAGATCCGTAATGAAATCGTCTATCGTATAGGCTGGAGTCGTCAGTTTGAACTCTTTATCCAATTGCCTAAGCCAGTCAATGGCTTCATCAAAATCACCAGAGGTATGGGGAATCAATTCTTTGAAAATGTCAAATAATTTATCAAAAGGCGTTTGAAACGGCTCTTCATATTGTTTGAAAAGAAAACCTTTCCTTCGTTTCGTGCTTTTCATGCATTCCTCTTATTAGTATGAAGAAGCTATCCAACTCGTGTATCGGATGCTTCATAGTATGAATTTACGAAATAATAATTTTTGTGAGCACCGTATGTCCATTTAACTTCAAAAACTGGCTATAGTATGACGCATAAAAAATAAGGTACACTAAAATTAATGGCAGTCTTGTTTACTTAGCCCGATTTTTTTGGGTGATAGCATAAAGCGCTATTGGGAAAGCGTAAAAAGCCACAGAGAATTGGCATTCTCTGCGGCTTCTTGATCTGGTTATTCCACAAATAGGATAGAATTACCTGAATAAGTACCAGCTTAATAGAGCAGTTCCAACGTCGGTTTATTGGCGGCAGCTTCCCTACTACTAAAAGACATATCATTTGTAGAAGAGGCCGCAGCTGTATTTAAAAATAGAAAGGATGCTTTACGATCAGTGCCGGTCAGCAATCTATTAATGGCCGAAGTGACGTCGATGGTCTGTAAACCTATCCCAGAAATAGGAATTTTACCGACAAGTACAGTATCCATTGGTGCATTGTTCCAATTAATGCTATTTTCCAACCAAGATGTCGTGGAGGTTGTATAAATATTAATAGTACGTTGTGGTGCTGTATTCACCCCTGCAACATACATTTTTAATTTTGCCGAACTCACTTTAGGTTTAGTAATCATCGCAATATCAAATTTAGCATATGCTTTACGCGCGTAAGATGTAGCGTCGGATTTGATGACAAGATCAGCTGTAGTTCCATAATTTGTACTCGCATAGCTACCGTTGCGGACATAGGCATCGGCAAGAGAGCTTCCAGCATTGGCTACAACAGCATGCTGAAACGCTCCAACATCTGGATTACCCAATGGCAGCGCATTTCCAGCGAAATCCTCTCCTCCATTGTTACTTATAAATACACCGGCATTAATGGCGGCCGAACTGGAACCGACATCATAACCTTTTGCAGCGTCAAGGCCGTTTCCACCAATTGGGTTGACAAACACCGGATCTTCATAGAAATTGTTGTTCCGCACGGTAGTTCCCCAGTTCAATGACGTAAATGTACTTGACGGAAATAAACAATTATTGTTAAACTTCAGCCCATTATCGGCTTGGGTGGATAGACTGCTAATGGTTGAGGTGGTATAAAAAATATTATTTGAAAATGTCGCATAAGGCTTTCCTGAACTCACGCCATTCATGACGTTAAACAGGCTGGCGGTTGGATTTTTAATATAGAATACATTATTATAAATCTCACGGGAATCGTATGTCGTTTTTTCGATCAAAAAGAGTTTTTTTAACCGTGTCGTACCGATATCGTTGACAGAAACGTTATAGCGAACTTTAATATTCTTAGACTGGTTCATAAAAAGCATAAATCCGCCGTTATTATCATGCGAATAATTGTATTCGAAAATATCTCCATCGGTTACTGAATTGGTATCATAGCCATCGGCATCGAACGCGACTCCATCGTTAGCGCCCCCGCCTGTCATACCGTAAACTTCATTATAAGCCACCAGCGTATTCAAGCTACCAATTGTCCAAATACCCGCATAATTTTCAGAGCCTGTGTTCATACATGCCTTATAGACCGTATTGTGTGTGATTTTACTTCCTCCCGTCACGCCGGACATAACGATTCCGTCGCCGTAGATATATTCAATCAAATTGTTATCGATAATAATATCTTTTGATCTTGCTGCCATAGCCCTATCGCCAGTAGTCCTTATCCCTTCAACGGAACAATTGGCTACGTGGCAACTTTGTACCAAAGCACCATATATTTTACCGTCTAAGATAATCCCGCCAGAGCTTTTGTTATAATTGGTCTGTCCATCGATAGCACCATTGACGTCGTGAACATAACAATTTCTAACGGAGACATTGCTAATTGCTGTTCCTGCAGAACTGCCTCCAACCACGCGGATCCCCGTAGCAGCATAACTTGTTCCGCTTGGGATTGTATTTGTCAGTTCGAGGTTATTTACCTCAAAATAAGACACCTTATTGAGGTATAGTGCATTTGATCCGTTTCGCTTTCCACCACCGTTGATAATCGGACGAACATCACCGCCATATTTGTCTATAATAATAGGAGCTTCAGCCGTTCCCGAATTTTTCATATGCAACGTGTCATTCCACACGCCACCACTCTTGAACAAAATACGATCACCAGGACCAAAAACCGAGGCATTAATTTTGGCCAGCGTTCGCCATGCTGCAGTTGTGCTCGTTCCTGTGCTATCATCGTTTCCGTTGGGATCTATATAGTAAGTATTACCTATACTTGCTAGATTCACCTTCGCTTTTGTTTTTAGTGATGTCGGAGAATCTAGTTGAACAGACTTTTGGCAGCTCAATAGCCCAATGATTCCAATAGAAATCACCATCATAAATTTTCTCATAATGCTGTTTTTAGTTTATAAATGTTATAATTCTTGCAGACGTATTCCTTATTCCAACGAATACGAATTGTATAATTTGATTAATAACATTAAATTATAAATAACTTGCCAACCACAGGGGGTAAAATCTGAAATAAAGAGGGGTAAAATTTTAAAGGCAGGTCAACATGTAGCCAAGATAAATCAATGCATCTTTTTATGCTGACCTACATCGATATAGAAGAAAATTTGATACTTTTAGCTAATAACTACAGCCCTTAAGAACAATACGATATTATGGAAATAGATCAGTATATCAATACACTTTCGGAAACGGAGCAAGAGGTCATCCGTCAATTCCGGAAAGCGATAACAGAAAATGACAATACCGTCTCTGAGAGCTTCGGAAAATTCATGTCAAACCCTAATGCGATTAGCTTTAATGAACAGGGCGTATTTAAATACGGGCTAACAGTCGCAAAGAATTACATTTCATTCCATTCCTTGGTTATCTATACTAACCCCGAATTAATGGAAGAACTAAAATTAAAATTACCCAAGGCTAAATTTCAAAAAGGCTGTATTAATTTCAAAACATTGGATGAATTTCCCGTATCCGTATTGGCAGAACATATTCAGGCTTCATCCAAAATAGATTTTAGCCCCATGATAAATCGCTATTTGAAAAAGAAATAAGTACCTGGTCAATTCCCAGCATTCTATTTATTCACTTTTACGCGCAACAATAGCATAGATCATCGGAATTTTATTTCCCAAATGGGCTATTCTGAATTTTTTAGGATCTAGTTCTGTCATGTTTTCAAAAATGGGATAAGGTGAATAGTCAAATTCGTTCAGGTCTTGAATGTTTAGCCCATGATGAAGTAAAGCTCCAACGACCTCACTCATACTATGATTCCAGGTAACATAGGACTGCGAAATAGCTGCATCTTTATCGGCATAGGTTCCCTGCTCGGTTTCAACAATTGGAGCAATGTTAAAATAATTATAGCCAATTTTATCAAAATTATCATCGAACATCCAGACAACTGGATGAAACTCGACAAAAACAAACTTCCCTTTCGGTTTCAAGAAACGTGAAATTATTTTCCCCCATTTATCTAAATCCGGTAACCAAGTAATCGTTCCATAGCTGGTAAAGACCAGATCAAATTGTCCGTCAAGATGATTCTCAAGCTCATACAAATCACAACAGATAAACTGTACATCTGCATTCGTTTCTTTCGCAATTTCTCGGGCACTTTCAATAGCCTTGTCGGATAGATCAACACCAGTAACTTTGGCACCAAGTCTACTCAAGGAAATTGTATCCTGTCCGAAATGACATTGTAGGTGTAATATTTTTTTTCCGCTGATATCACCCAATAACGCCAATTCGATTGAATTTAGCGAAGTCTCCCCTTTTAAAAATCCTGCTAGATTGTAAAAGTCTGATTTTAGATGTTTATCTGTTCTATTATTCCACGAGTGTTTGTTTATTGCGATGTAATTTTCTTCTGGATTCAAATCGTTCATTTGGTTTTTTATTAAACGGTTAATTACCGACTAAAGTACACTAAAAATTGAATACTATCGGATTCATCTTTTCCCCAATTTAAAAATAAGTGTTTTAAGAAATTAAGCTTGGTAAAAATTATCATAAAGGTTCTCTATATTTAAATCGATTATCCAATACATCCAAGTTTAAAAGGATGATGTATGAATAACACCTATTTACATGAAGAATAAATGACGATAAAAATATATAGACCAAAGAGCTTACTTCTAAAAAAATATATTGAATGCTTCTATGTACTTGAGAAAACTCACGAAGAAAAAGCGACGGCATATTTTACGTTTCCGAGCATTTACACCATAGTGACGATAAGTGAGCAGACCAAAACTAAGGTAAGCCCAAATGAGGTCATTACGAAGCATTGTCCGTCCAATTCGATAGAAACAAACCTTGTATGCAATTTTAATGAACCTGTTTTAGTGAGTTATGAGGGAAAAATAAATGAAATTACCACTTACTTCAAACCTCTTGGGATAAATGCTTTTATACCCAATGATTTAAGCTATTATAACAGCGGAACATTTCCTGATTTTAATCCGCACCTGGATTATAAAAACGCGATGAGATCTATCCTTTCCATTGATGACCAACACGAGCGAATCAAGGCCTTAGAAAATTATTGGATATCAAAATTTCGGGCATTTGAAAATGCATTGCTCGAAAACATAATCACCGAAATGCTAGATACAAGTAACCTCAATCAATCGATGTCAGAATTTTCGCTAAAAACAGGAAGATCGAGAACAACCATAAATAAGCAATTCGATCAACATATCTGTAAAACACCTTCCCAATTCAAAAAAATCATTAGATTTCGAGCTGCGATTCAAAGTCACCTCGAAGATGGCAACAAAATAGGTCTGTCTTATAACCTGGATTATTTCGATCAGTCCCACATGATCAGAGATTTTAAAAAATTAACAGGGTTTACACCAAAAACTTTCTTTTCCAAAATAGCTGATCTTGAACGGGAACAAATAAAATGGATTTTTATTTAGCAGGTTTACAAAAATACAATCACACTATTTTATTAAACAGTAACATTGCTCCATAATTATTTATACCATACGCTATGAAGCTTTTAATGTTACTTATGTTTTGTCCAATTTTTCTTGTGGCACAAGAAAAAACATCAGCCAAGCTTGCCACCTATATGCAGGCACAAGCCGATGTAAATAATTTTAGTGGAACAGTTCTTGTCACGAAAAACGGCGCGATTTTATTAAAAAAGGCCTACGGTTTAGCAGATTATGAATGGAGGATCAAAAATACGATCGATACGAAGTTTCAGTTGGCATCGGTCACAAAACAATTTACCGCGGCTGCTATTTTACAGCTCGTAGACAGCGGAAGATTATCGCTAAACGATAAACTCAGTAAGTTTTTCCCCGATTATCCAAAAGCCGATAGTATCAGTATCCACATGTTGCTGTCACACACCTCAGGACTTGCTATGGGTTTTAAAGAAATCGCATTAAGTAGTATAAGTAGCGATTCTGCTTATGCCGCCATCAAGAAAATTCCTTTCGAATTCTCACCGGGAACGAAAAGCGCCTATAGTAATATCGGTTATTATTTGTTAGCAAAGATTATTGAAAAGGTCTCAGGTGAGCATTACGCTACTTTCTTAAAGAAAAACATATTTGATAAAGCTGGCATGAGTAACACCGGAGTCAGTAATAATGATTCCATCGTCACGAAAAAGGCAAAAGTATATTATCCTAATGCAGAAGGTTTTATCCATAATCCCCATATCAACTGGGAGATCAACTTGGGCCACGACGGTATTTATTCAACCGTTGAAGATTTAGCCATTTGGGACAAAGCACTCTATGGAACGACGATTCTATCGGCAGCGATGAAAGGAAAAATGTTTACACCGTATAGCGCTGAAAATTGGGGCTATGGATTTATCATCAATCCATTTTACAATCACGGACATTATTTGATTGCACATGATGGCGGATTCTTTGGTACAATGACTTCTTTTAATCGATTTACTGACGACAAACTCTTTGTCACTGTCCTTTCCAACAACGGCTCCCCCGCCCATATCATCGGGTATGGACTGTCTGCGATTGCGCTGGGTAAAGAAGTAGAGCTTCCCTATAAACATTATCCCACCAAAATAGATACGACGCTGTACGATAACTATGCAGGTGAATATGGGAAAATACATATATTAAAAATTGCAGGCAAACTCTACTATAACGATGCGGATACTGAACTCATTCCCGAGTCTAAAACAAAATTTTTCAGGGCAGACGACAACGACAGAACAATCGAGTTTGTTAGAGACAAAACAGGAATTTACAATTCCCTTATTTTAACAAAAGGTGGCGTTAAGGAAGTTTTCCCAAGGACCAATAAAAATTAATGAACCCATATGCATGCTTTTAGCATCAAATGTGTAATCGACTCTTTGAAACCTTAAAGAAAAAAATTAAATTACGCCCTTATCAGTCCAGTGTTAAATAGTATACAAACTATCCTAAATTATAACATCGTGCAACAGACAGATCAAAATCCGGAGAAAGCTAAAAAGAGTCCTTTATTAAAGTCTTTTTTCGGATGCCTAGTGTTTATGGCAGCCTATCTCATCAGTTTTTTTATTTTTGATGCAGGCAACAATGTGAAGCTGAATTATATTATTTTTTCGCCGCTTGCATTTATACTGAGCTGGGTATTTTGCTATTTCTATCTGCTGTTAAAAGATACCAGTACTTTGAAATATTATCTACTGGGATGTATGCTGATAGCCTGTGCAATTATATATACAAATGGTATTTTTGATATCGATATTAGGATTCAAAACTTCTTTCACTCGTCGACACTCCCGAAAAAATACGGGCAATATCTCGATATCAATAACACCAAAAATAGATTTGGACGACATGAAATCATTCTTTTCAAGGCGAGTAGTAATCCTATTGATCAGTTTTTGACAAAGAACAACGAATTAATCATCCATAGTTTGAGCAAGGCTAAAAACGCTAACGATGCAGAACCAACCATCCATATGTTTTATAAATTGGACAAAAACGGCAAGCAGATCGATCAATATTCTTACACACAGGATGAAGATAAGGATACGGAGATTCTTTTCGAGGGCTATCTGATCAACATAGGAAAACATTACTTTCGTAGCTGGCCATTAGATGGTGATACCACAAAAAACAGCATTGAAATACGCAATGCCGATCTCAACTGGACTGCGGATCAACAACGCCAACAACTAGATGATATCGATCGTAAAGCACAGTATTTTCTTTCTGAGCGAATCTATGATTTCGAACACAGCAATTCGAAAAACTACTCAAAAAAAACGTATTTCATGGACGATAAATGGCATATATTCTGTGAAAATATATCGGATGATGGTAATTTAAATCTGCAAACTGTGTCTAGAGGGCGCACAGTAAATGACCTTTTCGGACACTGGGACAAGAATGAATGGGTCACGAATCATTCCCCCGCCAATATTCAATCGGTTTATTACCAAAAAATCAGGCGTATTCGCAATCGACAGGATGTGAACAGCGGAAAATATGAGCAAGGCGATCGTTGGCAAGGTTGCCTTTTCTCACACCTTATTGTCGAAAACGACACCTTAAAATTTAAAGATCATTTATATCTTGATGAGGAGTGGCATTGGTCTCAGATTGAAATCAATGGTA
The DNA here is from genome assembly GCF_039511225.1 of Sphingobacterium multivorum. Taxonomy (NCBI): domain Bacteria; kingdom Pseudomonadati; phylum Bacteroidota; class Sphingobacteriia; order Sphingobacteriales; family Sphingobacteriaceae; genus Sphingobacterium; species Sphingobacterium multivorum. The sequence goes on along the minus strand of NZ_CP154261.1, from coordinate 2,417,743 downwards.
AGAATATTGGAGCGCTGACTTTTGAGGATACGGAACAATTTCATAACTATGGTTACTACTCAAATGCGGCTTTAAATTACCAGCTTTTCACCAGTCGACGCAATAGGCTTTATTTGATTAAAAGAATAGATCCTTAGCTTCATCCAGATAAATTAGGAAAAATAATAAGCAGACGAAATGCGGACTTGCTTTTTGCTATCCAAAATAATGACTATATTACATGAAATGAATTTTTGTAGAAATACATCCAATTTGATAGCCATTGGATCCTAGTGAAAATAAAATTCTGATATAGAAGGAAATAAAGCATATGAACAAAAAATATTTTTTCTACTTCATCCTCATTATCACCTTGTTCGCCTCGTGTGGTCTTATTCATAACCTTCCTGATTCGGCATCTCCCAATACTGGAGTAGATCCCAATTTATGGTATTCATTTGTGGATCAGAATGGAAATTTCTACCCCGATAATTGGAAGAAAAGTTATGGCATCCCCTCGAATAAAGCTGCTAGAGACCCTTATTCACTGATGAAGATTGCCACCGACAGAGGCGACCGCGAACAGTTACTCGCTTTTGAACGCGGTAACATGCTGCGTCTGTCAAAACGTATTGCACCCAAAAAACGTGTGTTCATTTTAATTCATGGCTTTAATGCCGATGAAGAATCCGTTGTAAAACAATATAAATATATTGCCGATCATATCGTTACAAATCCCAAAACCGACGAAATTATTCGCTTTTATTGGGATGGTTTACGATCAACCTCTCCGTTTCGATCTGCAAAAAACTGGTTTTCCGCAGCCTCCTTTAGCCAGATGGCCGGTGAATTTGGATTGAGACGTATACTGAATAATATGGCCGATAAAGATGTCTTCATTATCTCTCACAGTCGTGGAGCATCTGTGGTGATGAGTGCTATTTCGAATCCGGAATACAATAGTTCCTTTTCCGCTCAGGCCAAAGACATTCATAAGGTCGATATCGAGCGGGCAAAACCTTTATTGGAAAACAAAAACAGGATTACCTGTATTATGTTGGCGCCAGCCATAGGGCTTTCCGAATTTCAGTATACCGATACAACAACTAACACCAAAAAATTTGTGGAACTGAGCTCCCAGGTTAAGAAAATACATATCACCATAAATGGTACGGATAAGATGTTGAAGAAGTTTTTTGGATTCTTATCGAATAAACTTAATCCAACAGATCTGGGATATAAAGAGGAAAGTTTTAACGCACTTAAGAAAAATTATACCATCTTTTCGATGACTGATTTCACAGGAATGTCAAGCCATGACTTTAGTCGTTATATCCGAGATCCCAAATTCAAACAGATGCTTCGGGAAGAATCCATCCAAGTACAATAAGATGGTCGCTCGTCTAATTAAGTCAATAGGCTATGAATCGAAACTATTCGCTCAAAACGGCCATGGTTACTTACGGAAACAGGCAAGCGCCTCTTCCCATCCCTCAGAACGAGGCTTGGAACTCCGAGAGAATCTTTAATAATTCCATCTCTTTTGACTTCAACAATATCGTCCAAATGAACTAACTCGCCAGCTGCTACGGTATGTATAAAATCAGGGGAAACGATGGTCTTCGTATAATACCTTTTCCCTTCGCAGATGACTTCTCCCCTCGCCTTGCAAGAAGATCGTTCATGAACTGAACACCGCAATTTTAAAGGAATGTACTTTCTGATTCCTGTCTGTCTATTCCATATTTTATAGGCAGCCTCTTTCATACTCCATAAGAGCCAAACAACAATTTCAGGATCTGGACTGTTCACAATCAATAGTTGTTCCTGCTCATTAAATAGTTTTGAAAGAAAACCTCTACGTCTCCAATTACTCTCTTTTCTGGACTGAACCAGATCGATAATGTCATTACCAATCATTTTTCTTGTAACTTGCTTTCGATTATTTCGACTGCAGCTCCAACATTAAGCATACGCTCCATATCGGAATTTTCAATAACGATCCCAAATTGATCTTCGATATCCAGCACAATATCAACCAAATTGGCTGAATTAATTTGTAGATCACGCATAAAATCAGTCTCTTCAGTAAGTTTTTGGAAAGCTTCTTCGTTTGTTGTGTAGGGCGCTATAATTGGTTTTAAAGCACCGATCAATTCTTCTCTGTTCATAAATTTAGTTATCAAATTTTTTAAATATTAAACAGGCATTTACATCTCCAAACCCGAAACTTGCTTTGGCTATAATTTGGGGTTTGACATCAATTTGCTGTATTGGTACTCTTGATGGATCTATGAGTGCTGCAATCTCGGGATGTAAATCAGTACAATTACTGTTTCCGAATAAAAATCCATGAAATAACTGCAAAACTGTGGCCACGCATTCTATGCTACCTGCCGCGCTGAGACAATGCCCAGTCATTGCTTTTAACGAATTTATCCATGGAAAATCTTTCCCTTTACGCCCAAGTGCCTCAGTCCAGTTTTCTATTTCAAAAGCATCTTTGGCTGTTGCCGTTAGATGACCGTTTATAGCATCGACATCCCATTTGGAGACGCCCGAATTGTTTAGGGCCTCTTCAATGCAACGGCGTACAGCATCAGCGTTTGGAGCTGTCATACTGCCTGTTCCCCGTTGTCCTCCAGAGTTTACTTGGCCGCCCAATAACTCGCCATATATAACGGCATTGCGTGCTAAGGCACTTTCCAAATCTTCCAGTAGCATTGCTCCAGCTCCACTACCCGGGACAAATCCTGCGGCTGTTGCACTCATTGGGCGAGAACCTTCCGCAGGGCGGTCATTATATTGCGAACTACAGACACGTAGTGCATCAAAACCGCCCCAAATATAAGGCCCACTATCTCCAGTACTGCCTGCTAGCATGCGTTTTGCTCTTCCGGACCGAATCCGGTCATATGCCATTAGAATTGCTTCAGTCCCAGTAGCACAGGCAGAAGAATTGGTGGTCACCTGATTTCCGAGGCCTAATTTCCCACCTAAATATGCACTGACACCACTGTTCATTGTTTGAGCCACGACTGTACTACCTAATCTACGGATTTGCAGCTCATCAATTTTATAAATACTCTCGCGAAACTTATCAATACCTGATGTACCTGAACCAAAGACCGTTCCGCTATCCCAATCGGGGACCGAATTTACGGCAATAGGAAGACCTGCATTTGTCCAGGCCTCCATTCCAGCAATGACTCCGTACAAGATGCCTGTACTATTAAAACCTCTAAGCTCAAGTTCAGTGAAATATTGCCTTTTAAGATCATCTGATACTTGCGGCATTCCCGCAATCTGGCAGGAAAACTGTAGCTTTTCCAGCAGTTCATCATGTCTAATGCCCGAAACGCCATCTTTGATGGCCTGGGTAAAGGCTGGCACCCCCACTCCATTGGGCGCAACGACTCCTAGTCCAGTAATCACAACTCTCTTCATAGCTCCTCCGTCATCATACCTGCCAATATCCCTTTACAAACTTCCTGCCCGGCTTCATTCTTCATCGTAACGGCACACTTTAGTTTGCCAAACCTAAAATATATTTTTTTTGAAAACACGGTGACTTTCTCCTTTGGATATACTGGTTTTAAAAACTGTATTTCAGTAGAAGTCAACGCAATATACGAGCCTTGCATTAAGTCTTTATTGAGCAGAAAGATTCCCAAACAGGCCAGACCTATTTGAGCCATCGTTTCGATCAGAATAACTCCCGGGGTAATCGCTCTATCATAAAAATGGCCGCGATAAAAGTCCAGATCTTCATCAAAAGTATAGGTACCTGCAACACCTTCGTCATCGACTTGAATCAACTCATCGACAAATAAAAACGGCGCCCTGTAGGGCAATTTCGCTAGTATAGTATTCAATTCCATTGTTCAAAATGAGTAAGTTACCACTGTAATAAAACCCGCTGTGCTGAAAATCCCGGACCGAAACTCAGCATCAAGCCCAATTCACCGGCTTGAGGCTTACGTTTCATAATACGTTCAAGGACGTAGAGTACCGTAGCGCTCGACATATTACCATAGTCCGCTAGTATAGCCTTAGTATCTTCAATATCTTTATCAAATTCAGCAAAAATCTCCTCGATTGTGGCTACGATCTTTTTCCCGCCCGGATGAAAAATCATGTAATTAATATCTTTAATTTCCAGCTGGTTCTTTTTCAGGAATGGATGTATAACTGCATCAAAATGGGACGCAATCACATTGGGCACATCCACATCCAGTATCATCTGCATACCAGTGTTGGTCAATTTAAACCCCATAATGTCCTCCGCATCATAAAAATGATACATCTCCTGATCACGAATTACAGGGCCGCAATCTTCCTCATAGGATGAAAGCAGACAGCAAGCTGCACCATCGCCGAAAATGGCGGCACTGACCATATTCGACATCGAGAAATCTTCCAGCTGAAAAGTCGCTGTTGGCGCTTCGACGGCAATAACCGCAGCACGTTTACCTGGGTTTGCCTGAAGAAAATTTTTAGCATAAATAATACCTGAAACACCGGCAACGCAACCCATTTCGGTAACTGGTAACCGTACTATATCCTGTCGGAGTTTCATCCTATTAATAAGATACGCGTCTAGAGAGGGGATCATAATTCCAGTGCAACTGACTGTAATGATATAATCCAGAGACTGGGGGTCCCAGCCCGTTTGTTCAAGGGCCTGACCAAGTGCTTGCTCCCCTAGGGCTATCGCCTCCCGGCAATACACATTGTTTTTTTCTTCAAAAGATGTCGCCGTGAAGACATCAATCGGATCCATAATAGCATAGCGCCTGTCCACGGCGGCGCCTTCGAAAAGTTTCTTGATTTTCTTAATAAAACGAGGTTCCTGTCCATGAAGCCAAATATCCAATAGCGGAAGAATATCAGCGGTAGCACAAGAGTATTTAGGGAGTTGCTTGGCAACAGTTATTATTTTAACGTTCATATATTGGAAATTATCCACTGGTAGCGAAACGCCCATTTCCATTGGATGGTGTAATGTTCTAACCGTAATCTCTTGGCGAATTGTACAAGCTCAACCTTTTTAAACCCACGCAGTATGGAAACAAGCCCATCCACTTTTGTCATTCTATTTAACCTAAAAACAACAGCAATAGTTTGAAAAAGCCGGTAAGCCATTTTACTCCTTTGTAAATCGTTGATGACAACCCCCAACCTTGATACGTTGACCAGGCTACCTAGCAAACGAAGAATCGCATCATCGTCGAAATGATGTAAAGTAAGCGTACACAGAACAATGTCATACTTGACATCTTCAAAATTCGCTTCAAAGATATCTGCACACAAATAGGATATATTGGTATAATCTTTCGACAAATCCCTTGCACAATTTATTGTATAAGGGTTGGCATCTATACCGAGCAATGAAAGCTTAATATGATGTCTATTGCCATAATCGCTCAACATGCGAAGCATGTCCCCATTACCACAACCGATATCCACTATTGTTATTGTTTCATTCTTGTAGCTGGTTGACAGCAATTTTTTTACGCCATTCAGCGTAATGCTATTTCCGCCTAGAAAACGATTAATCTTTGCGATCCGATCCAGTGTGATGCGAAGTTCATCACCTTCCAGCCGAAAATCGTCCATGATCTCATTCTGCGATGTTCTATATCTTGTGTCTATCCCCATTTTATTGAGCTTGCATTTCCATGAGTTTGTTTTATCATCCAACTTAAGATTTTTGGAAAAAATACCGTAGCCTTCATTAAAACTGCGGTACCTATTTTATGGCGCAATACACCCGACAGAAGTCGTCCGATTAAAAGCCGTCTTCTAAAGGTTCCCTTCCATTGACTCACGTAGGACTGTTCCAATTGCTGGCGCGAATCGATATGACCATGGTAATAGTCCACAATAAGCTCGGACGCCATTTTTGCACTATGTATCGCCATCGCCATCCCATTTCCACAGAATGGATGAATAAGACCGGCCGTATCACCAATCATAAGCATATGGTTTTCTACCGCTGATTTCTGATCAAATGAAAATTGACTTATCGCAAGCGGCTTGTCAAAAAGCAGCCTACTCTGTTCAAAAAAACACTGAAGATGCCTATTTTTAGACAACACATACTTTTGATAATCACCTATATTTTTATACCTCTTGAACGTTTTTACATCGGCCAGATAACATAAATTTATCTGGTCATCTTCGACCTTAGAAATACCACAATAACCGCCTTCAAAATGATGCAAGGCAATAAGGTCATTCGGAAAATCGCCCGAATAGTGTGCCTTAACAGCCATCCACGGAGAGGTTTTTGTTATAAAATCGCGGGATAAGAGCTGATCCACATTGCTGCGTTTTCCATATGCGCCCAGTACAATTTTTGATCTTAATACCTGATCTTGAAACGAAACAGCAAATGTATCATTGCTAAAGGACACTCCTGTGACGGTCGCAATAACAATTGTACAACCCGTCCCTTTTACTCGCTGATATAATAGATCATCCAACGCGTAACGACTGATGCCAATTCCACCCAAGGGTAACCTGACCCTATTCATCTGCCCACCTTCTGTCGTGAACTCCAGCTCCCGAATATGTGTTGGACGTAGCGATTCAACATCCACTTGTAGCCAATGCAGATAGGGCAAGACTTCATTCGAAACATATTCGCCACAAACCTTATGACGAGGAAAATCATGTTTTTCGATTAACGTCACGCTGAATCCTTGCTTAGACAGATGCAATGCACTTGTAAGTCCAGCCAAGCCGCCACCTATAATAATCACATCAGGGTCCAATACCATATATCAAAGTTTGTTCTATATGAGTTTCATCTACAAAAAATCAACGTTATAAATCATGCTTCGGTCTCCTACATTGGTTGCCCCCGCTATTCAACAGACGATTCTTAATAAATCTGTTCACGACCTAGAATTTTCCTGCACAGGACAATATCATCCATCCGCTTTTATAAAAAGTCTCTCTGATAACAGCCCTTAGCGATAAATGGTTTTTATTTGACCGTAAAATAAAGAAGGTATCTATCTGGATTTATATTCACGGTCGACAAACATTTTATCCAGAAAAAGATACCTGTTCCGGAACTCTTCAGCAGAAGCTTTCACCTCGGTATTCAAATTCAAGATATTCATACGCTTATCTTTTGCTGTTGTTTTCGGCCAGGCTGGAAGTCCTTTTCCATTTGGATCACCCGTCTTGATAAAATTAACAAAGTACTGCTGACCAAGTTTCGAAACCTTGTAATCATCTTCTGTCCAGGCAAAAACATCATTACTCTGCAGATTTCCCAATAAATATTCGATATCACTGGCATGGAAAGCTCCCGGTAGGGGCTGTGGGCTTTTTTCCTTGTCTTCTTGTGCAGATTTCTTGCTAATTCCTCCGGCAAGCCCGGTTTGTGCATCACGATATGCCGGTTGCATGGGTGGCCGCGGTTTACCGAATATATAAACGAAGACTGGCTGGCCGCTATTCTTTCGTTGCAGGTCAAGCCATTTCCAAGTACTATACACAATAAAATTATCGCTAGCTAATGCAGTTGCCGATTCAATGACTTCTGCCTCGGTCTTCCCTGGATACTCCTTGAGCACTTCCTCAGCTTTAACACCAAACTGTGCTCTTACCAACTTCTCATAATTCTCCGGAGATGGGTAAGATTTACCCATGTAAGCCATATAGGGAGCTTCCGTGGAAGTCCAACCGGCAAGCAAGGGAACCTTAGATTGCTCCCCGGCTTCAAAAATAGCCAATGGAGATCGCGGCAAAAAATAGCCATCAACAATCAAACGGGTAGTGAAGGCTCCTGGCTCGCTGGCTTTATCTAGAAGTTCGGCCGCAGGAATTTTACGCAGTTGATCAAGACCTGTGGCATTTACCCGCGATGCAAATGCAACACCCTGTTGTTCCTGCTCAGTAATAGAGGCTGTACCATACCGTAAGTTAAAGACACTTCCGCTCTGACCGATAGCACGCGTAAACAACCCCTTGGATAGCGGACTAGTCATTTGAGCGGAAACAGACATACTTCCTGCCGACTCGCCACCGATGGTGACCGCATCGGGATCACCGCCGAATGCAGCTATATTTTTTTTGACCCAAACCAAAGCTGCATGCTGATCCAGCAGTCCATAATTTCCTGATGCATGTTTCGGTGATTCCTCCGTTAATGCTGGATGCGCAAAAAAGCCAAAGATACCAAGACGATAGTTGACAGTAACGACAATAAGACCTTCTTTGGCAAAACTTTCACCATCATAACGATTTTCAGATCCATCACCAGCATTGAACCCCCCGCCGTAAAAATAAACTAAAACAGGAAGTTTGCCTGAATGAAGGCTCTTTGGACGCCATACATTCAGGTAGAGACAGTCTTCACTGATCCCCGGCGACCGAAATCGCATATCCCCATAGATCGGTTTCTGCATCGGAGAATAACCAAAATGATCTGCTTTGCGGATGCCAGACCAGTGTTCAGCAGCTTGCGGCTCTTTCCATCTCAGATCGCCTACTGGGGGTTTTGCAAAGGGGATCCCTCGGAAGGACTCGACCCCGCTTGACAAGATAATCCCTTCTAGCACCCCCTCTTCAACCTTTACCTGTGGCATTTGGGCGAAAACAAACGATGCAACCAAAAGCCCAACAACTGTAAAAAAAATCTTTTTCATCATAACATTCATTTACAACTCTAGAGTTTTATTCTTACAGTTAAAATACAAAATAAAATCTATACCACCGTGATAGACTGGCATTTCACCGCAAAAACCTAAAGAAAATTTAACCAATAGACAAATACCTGCAGCAGCCGGATGCTTGCTTGCAGTGATCAACGCATTTAGTTGGTCAGCCAAATAAAAAGTAGCATAAGCCATTGGACAAGAATACATGTCCAAAATGGCTTACTACTTGCTGTGGTCAATATTTCGAGTACACCAATAAACTTTGACCTTATAATAGCATAGAAGCTAGTGTTATTATCCAAATCCAAAGAATCAAACTTCACTTTGTTCAGACCAAAAATGACAATGCGCCGCACCCAAGGGCTCTCAATTTTGGTATTTTTTACGTCATTAATCAGTTTAAGTTTCGCAAACGAATAATCAGCGACATTTTGTATTACATCGGGCTGATTTGATTGAAAAATTAAGAGTACTTTGTCAAATGCCGGAAGAATGAGATCATCCTGCCTTTCCTCCACGACAAGACTTGCAATCTTCGAAAACACATATTTGTTGCTGAAAATAAAAAGTAATACAGGTAGCAGGATCAATCCAATCAACCAAAGGAATTTAGCCACGGCTTGTACAGGACTGACTGTCGAAAAGAAAGCTTCATGACTAGCATTAAATTGTAAACTACCAACCACCAAATAAAGTAAAGTCGAAACAATAGCCAGCAAATAATATTTGACTAAAGTTTTCGTCCCCAATACGCTCAATTTTTTTAAGTACGATAACTGTGTTTTCATCTTGTTATAATTAATTACCCTAATTTAGCATTAATCGCCAAACATTGATCCGTAGGTTTAATTCTCGATTGTTTTCATTTTAAATCCGCCAGGAAAGAATTCTTATTCGTCATCTCCTTTTCTGCCCACCGATTTTCTCCGCAGAAATGTAAAAAATATTTGCGTAGCTAAATAACTACACGTATATTCGTAGTCAAATGACTTCAAAATGAACTTAAGACGAGATGTTTTCCAAGCTATAGCAGATCCAACAAGAAGAGCGATCTTACTTCTTTTGGCCTCACAAGCCATGACTGCAGGTGCAATTGCAGCCAACTTCAACACCGCAAGGCCGACAGTTTCAAAACATTTACAAATATTGACGACATGTGAGTTATTAAAGTCTCAACAAAATGGACGTGAGATATACTATCAACTCAACCCAACGAAGATGAAAGAAATTGCAGATTTCATCGAACCTTTTCGTCAAATGTGGGATGACAGATTCAATAAATTGGAAGCTATTATGCAAAACTACAAGAACAAATAATATGGAGGTAAAAACCAACGTCCAGGCTGAGGATAATAAACAGGAGATTGTCATTACAAGAGAGTTCGATTTACCTGTTGAACTGCTCTTCAAAGCATACGAGGATCCCGAAATTTTTGAACAGTGGATGGGAACCAAAGTCCTGAAATTGGAAAATAAAACGCATGGCTCCTATGCGTTTGAAACTTCCCATAATGGCCAGGTCATGTTCAAAGCAAATGGAACGATACACGAATTCCTGCCCAATCAACGTATCACACGGACGTTTGAAATGGAAAACAGTACATTTCCCGTACAATTGGAATATTTAACATTTGAAAAAATAGGTGCAGAACGTAGCAGGCTTCACATCCATATTATATTTCAGTCGGTCGCGTTTAGAAACCAGCTGCTACAGATGCCTTTTGCGCAAGGAATCAATATGGCGCACAACAGATTACAAGAAATTCTTTCCAAACTTACCTAAAGCACTACATTATGAATCCAAAAATTGAACATTTTTTTGAAAATGCGACAAGATGGAATGAAGAATTCAATCTGTTGAGAGAAATTGTCCGTGGCAACAAAACACTGCAAGAGGATTATAAATGGATGCACCCTTGTTATACATTTGAAGGTAAAAATGTCGTATTGATACACGGCTTTAAAGAATACTGTGCGCTGCTATTCCACAAAGGTGCATTATTAAAAGATCCCAAAAATATATTGATCCAGCAAACCGAAAATGTTCAATCGGCCAGACAGCTTAGATTCACCACTGTTGAACAGATTGAATCATTAAGAGAGGTGATATCGGCATATATTCAGGAGGCCATCGAAATTGAAAAATCAGGTAAGAAAGTGGACATGCGAAAAGCTGCAGATTACCCTGTACCAGAAGAATTTAAGCGCGCCTTACTGGAAGACCCTTTGCTCCAAAAAGCCTTTCAATCACTTACGCCTGGTCGGCAAAAAGGATATCTATTCTACTTTAACCAGGCAAAACAAGTGAAAACTCGCGAGGCAAGGATCGAAAAATACTACCAGCATATTCTCGATGGAAAAGGTGTCGATGACTAACATATTTATTACAGTTTATTCGCGATATAGTAGTCTATAAAGAGTAGATTTGTCTACAATCAAATAGACAGAACTAGACCAAGACGAACGATTATAGCAATTATCGTAATCCGGTATACTCAATTCGTCGACTCATATATCGCTGAATTCACATGAATAAAAAATTAGTATTGCTCCTCTGCGGCCTCTTGCCCATTTTTTCACAAGCACAGAAAAAGAACAACGCAACACAACGACCCAATATCGTCTTTATCCTGACGGACGATTTCACGGCCCAGGCATGGGGCGTATACGGTGGTATTTTAAAAGATTTTGTCAAAAATCCGAATATTGAAAAATTAGCCAGTCAAGGGGCGGTGCTAAATAATACCTTCTGTACAAATTCCATTTGCACCCCTAGCCGTGCAACCATACTGACAGGACAGTACAGTAATAAAAACCAAGTTTACACACTTGAAGATGCATTGGATCCCAATAAGGAAAACATCGCTAAGGATCTGCACCATGCAGGCTACCAAACTGCTGTTTTTGGAAAATGGCACCTGAAAAAAAGGCCAAGTGGATTTGACGATTTTAAAGTTCTTCCTGGGCACGGTGTTTATCATAACCCGACTTACCTCTCTAAAGACAACTGGAATGATAAAGAAGAGGCTGGCACACCTTACGAAGGCTATGTTGATGATATCACCACAACGATGAGTCTGGACTGGTTAAAATCACGCGACCCAGACAAACCCTTCTTTTTAATGTGTCATTACAAGGCGACCCATGAACCCTTTGATTTTGCTGAGCGATTCAAAGATTACTATAAAGATGTGGAGTTTCCTTATCCTCCTACATTTTTGGACTCAGGAGCAATCACGACTGGACGCTCTTTTGAAGGCCAACCCTTGGAAGAGCTTGGCCGCCGTTATGAGCAAGCTTCCGTTGGTCCCTTTTGGACATCTTATCCCGAGCTTCCGTTTTCAACAAAAGGAATGGACCCTTTAGAAGCTCGCAAAAAGATCTACCAAAAGTTCATCAAAGATTATCTGCGTTGCGTCGCTGGGATTGATGATAATCTGGGAAAAATTATGCATTACCTTAAAATCGCAAATTTGGACGAAAATACCGTTGTGATCCTAGCTTCCGATCAAGGTTACTTCTTGGGAGAACACAATTTCATGGATAAACGTCTCATGTACGAAGAATCACTGCGCATGCCTTTTGTAATCAGCTACCCCAAAGAAATCAAAGCGGGTAGTCGATTAGACGATATGATTCTAAATATCGATTTCGCTGCGCTATTTGCAGACTATGCCGGCATCAAAAAACCCGCTTACATCCAAGGTGAAAGCTTCCGGAATAACCTCAAAGGAAATACATCCAAAGCATGGCGGTCTGCCCTATATTACCGTTACTGGCAACATGCACCAATACGCCCTGCCCACCTTGGAGTCCGTGATGAACGTTACAAACTGATTTATTTTTACGGACAGCCCTTAGAAATGACAGGTAGTGATTCCAAAACAACAGCACCAGCCTGGGAATTCTACGATCTACAACAGGACCCCATGGAAACACACAATGCCATTCTGGACAAAAAATATGTCAAAGAAATTGCCCGGTTGAAGAAAAAGCTGACTAAACTAAAAGCCGAAGCAAGCGATGATGATGCAACAAGACCCGCTTTTCAGCAGGTCCTCAAGCAAGAACACTTAACCGTTAAATAATTAAATACAAGCGATGGATTTAAAGCATCTATTTTCGTTTATACCATTCTTATTTACCCTTGACGCTTCTGCAGCTTCCATTACAGATGGGAATAAACCGGCTCCACCTCCAAACACCGTTATTATTTTAATGGATGATATGGACCTGCTGCCAACCATCGTCAACTCAATTATAATAAAAACGGGGATCCAGCTTTGGATCCCCGTTTTTATTAAACGACCTCTGTTAAACAGCGGTATATCCACCATCAACTAAATAGTACCCTCCTGTCATAAAGGATGATTTATCCGAACTTAGGAAAAGAACCAGTTCAGCGACTTCCTCGGCCTTTCCCAAACGTCCAATAGGGTGTTTACTAATTAATGCATTGATATGTTCTTTATCCAACTTCGCCAATAAAGGGGTATCAATATAGCCAGGTCCAACCGCATTGCAACGAATATTTTTTTGACCATATTCTGCACCAATATTCTTTGTCAATCCCACAACAGCATGTTTGGCTGCAGTATAGGCACTTGACATTGGAGCAGCAACAGTACCATGAATGGAAGCCATATTCACAATAACTCCGCCTCCATTTTTTTCCATCGCCTCCAGCTGATATTTACAGCCATAAAATACGCCATTGAAATTAATATCGATAACTTTTTTCCAGCCATCTAGACTATACTCTCCAGTTAGAGCAGCCTCTCCCCCAATACCCGCGTTGTTACAGGCGATATCGAGCCGACCAAATGTTTTGACTGCAAAAGCTACCAACGTCTCATTGTCAGCAGGAGATGAGCTATCTGCTTTAAAGAACGCAGCCTCTCCTCCCAGAGATTCAATTTGTTTTACTGTTTCCTGGCCAGCTTGCTCATTGATATCTGAGACAACGACCTTTGCTCCTTCTTTACCGTAAGCCATTGCAACAGCCAGTCCGATCCCCGAACCAGCTCCCGTTACCAAAGCTACTTTATCTGCTAAAATTTTCATATGCTACAAATTTTATGATAAATACAATTTACTAAAAGCAACGCGGAATAAAGCAGAAGCGGACATTTACTTCATTTAAAACGAAACTAAAATGACATTTCTAGACGGGTTAGTTCTGTAGCTGCGGATATTTTTTATATAATCTATCCAAAAACAAACGCCCCATCAATTGGAGCTTGGCTTGCGTTTCAAACATACCTGAACCTGGAGAAATAATACCATGCGGCATACGCTGAACAGTGCCATAATACATGATATCGAGCCCATTTCCATTGAGGTCAAGATGCATTTTCTTAGGTTTCAAGCCCATAACGGAGCCCATACGCGTTACCTTTTCGGCATTTGTAATCTGCGCAGTCCGTGCATTGAGCAAGGTTTCATGATCGAAAACCAAATGGTCTCTCACCTCCCCCTCATCAAAAAATACGTAATGCAATTCGTTGTTGCTAAGCACCAGATAAGAAGCGTTATCCCGTTCATTGTACCGAGCCTTTACTCCTACAGCCGCCCAAGCAACAGTCTTCGCTGCTGTTGCCGCAGCCGAAGCAACTTTATCCCCAACCGTTGCAATATACGCGCATTGCGTAAAGGCGTCGATTGGAGCGCCGTTCAATTGTTTTCTTAATTCGCTAAATTCATCATTTAACAATTCATCTTTTACGCCTGGAGCTAGGCCAATCCCGGATTCACCTTCATATTTTTTGGCCATCTCCTTTTGCTTTTTCATCATCATAAGAGAAAAAAACACGCAAGCTACAACGATAACAGCAAAAATGCCGATGTACAACATCATAAAATAAAATTTAAAATGGGTTTATAATTCAATAAAAATCCAAAAAAGGAACAACCTAGTCAGTTTTCCTTTTTTTTAATATAATCGGCTACAAAAATTTTGCCAGACTAAAGAATTTTATCCGGGTAGTGAATATTATTTAATGCGGTTTGGTGCATATCCACCCAAATAGCGCTGTTTGACTGCAGTATAAGCCAATTTGGAGAGCTTCGCATGTCGGCATCGGCATCATTATTATAAACGGCCGGAAAATCAGACTCTTTGGCTCGAAGCAAAACGACGATCGTACCTGCCATAAACAAAGGAATATCACCCAAAACAAGATTATAGAATCCATCTTCAAGCAATCCTGGGCTAAATCGCTGTAAACTGTCGTAACTACGCTCCAATTTGCCAATCAATTTTTCCAGTTCATGTGGGTAGTGAACCTCAACATAAGACTCAAACAGCCTCGACCCTTTGTCGTAGGCGCCTGCTTTCATCAGGTTGAGTGCTTCATTTCTATACACCTGCAACCAACGATCTGACCCGAGATCATGATATTCCGCTGCCGCATCTCTACCATCCCGTTTCAGGGCCCAAAGTTTAAGCTGCTCAAGCCGCTCGGTGGTTTCCATTTCATTTTTTCCCATAAGACTACCGCTCCCGTTCCCTAAGCTCTAATTGTAATAGAATATCGCGCTTTTTACCTTCAATTAAAGATAAATTGCCAGCAACAAAAACGCCTTTCTGTCCTGAATTTTTGCTGATACCATATACAGTCGATTCATCATCAGGATCTGACGCCCCTTCGTAGCGAAATAAGTAGTCAATTTTATACTCATCAGCATGAGCCAACAAATCGTCAAATTCGATATTATAGTCTATTGTGTAACCTAAGTTGTTTAACTTTTCCAAGGCAACACTTGCAGAGGAGTATCCATGCATTCTTTCCATAGTTGATTGTTCTAAATCCGATCTAAATTCTAATTTTTATAATTTATTATAAAACGATTGACAAAAGGGTTTTGTTTTCCGCAAGTTGAAATAGTTTATTCAAAATCATATGTCTACTTTTGTGCTACCAAACACGATGAAATATGGCAAATCTAGCAGCACCAGCTTATCAGCATACACCTCAATTGGCATTTCAACGATTACTCGATGTCTTATATACCTTACGGATTGAATGTCCTTGGGATAAGAAACAGACCATGGAAACCCTTCGCCATTTGACGATGGAGGAAATGTATGAATTGACCGATGCCATTTTGGAAAAAGATTATCCCGAAATAAAAAAAGAACTTGGTGACGTCTTGATGCACCTTGTATTCTATGCGCGCATTGCCGAAGAAGAGGGACAGTTCAATATCGTAGACGTACTTAATGCAATCTGTGATAAATTGATTACGCGGCATCCCCACATCTACGGTAACACCAATGCCGATACAGAAGATCAAGTCAAATCCAATTGGGAAACAATCAAGCTCAAAGAAGGCAACACATCTGTTCTTTCCGGTGTCCCGAAAGGTCTGCCGGCATTGGTGAAGGCGTATCGTATTCAAGATAAAGTGCGCGGTGTCGGCTTTGACTGGGAAGATAAGAAACAAGTATGGGAAAAAGTAGAGGAAGAACTGGCCGAATTTAAAGCTGAATTTAATCTAGAGACAGCACTTCCAATGGATCAGGAAAAAGCGGAAGGCGAATTTGGCGACCTCTTATTCTCCTTGATAAATTATGCACGGCATATGGGTATAAACCCCGAAAATGCGCTTGAACGTACCAACAAAAAATTCATTGCACGCTTCACCTATTTGGAACAAAAAGCAGCCGAAAATAAGCAGCAACTGCAGGAAATGAGTTTAGCAGAAATGGACGTTTATTGGAATGAAGCTAAAAAATTGAAAAAATAAAGCAATTCCTATAAAAGGCGGGCAGCGACCGAATTTAATTCGACTTTGTCAAATTTATGCGTAAATTCGCAGCAATATGGAAACAGTTGTTAGCGGTATCAGAAGTACCGGAAAATTACATTTAGG
Organism: Sphingobacterium multivorum; assembly: GCF_039511225.1. Taxonomy (NCBI): domain Bacteria; kingdom Pseudomonadati; phylum Bacteroidota; class Sphingobacteriia; order Sphingobacteriales; family Sphingobacteriaceae; genus Sphingobacterium; species Sphingobacterium multivorum. Next base: position 2,401,211 of record NZ_CP154261.1, on the reverse strand, counting down.
AAATTATTACGGCGCATTGAGCAATTTTGTGAAAATGCAAAACGAATATAATTGCTTTTTTTTCATTGCGGATTTACATTCACTAACGACCCACCCCACTCCTCATGGACTTCAGGGAACGGTTCGCCAAGTTATTGTTGAATATTTAGCAGCAGGAATAGACCCTGAAAAATCGACTATTTACGTTCAATCAGATGTTCCAGAAGTCGCGGAACTCTATCTATACATGAATATGAACGCCTATCTCGGCGAGCTTGAACGCGCTACAGCTTTTAAAGATAAAGTTAGAAGCAATCCCGACAATGTTAACGCTGGTTTATTGACTTATCCGGTTTTGATGGCCTGTGATATCTTGATTCATCATGGTACAAAAGTCCCTGTAGGAAAAGATCAGGAACAACATTTGGAGATGACGCGGACTTTTGGTAATCGCTTCAATCGCTTATATAATGTAGATTATTTTAAAGAGGCATTTGCGTTCTCCTATTCTGACAAATTGGTGAAAGTTCCTGGACTTGCAGGCCAAGGAAAAATGGGTAAATCTAACGGTGAAGCTGATTGTATTTATCTATCGGATAGTGAAACCGTAATTCGTAAAAAGGTGATGCGCGCAGTATCGGATTCAGGCCCGACGGAGATGAACCAGCCTAAACCTGAAGCTATCCAAAATCTTTTTGACTTAATGAAGGTCGTATCTACTGCAGACACATTACAGCATTTTGATGAACTCTATAACAAATGTGAAATTCGTTATGGTGATTTCAAAAAGCAATTGGCCGAAGATATGGTCCTTGCCACCAACGATGTACGCTCCCGTATTGAAGAAATATCAAACGATGATGCATACATTGCTAAAGTTGCAAAAATGGGCGCTGAAAAAGCAAGCGAGTCCGCACGCAAGACCCTGAAAGAAGTTCGTGAGATTATTGGTATTAGAAGATTTTATTAAGCTAGAAATAATATGCACATAGCTATCGTTGGAAATATAGGTGCCGGCAAAACAACATTAACCGAAATGTTGGCCAGTCACTTTAAATTTGAACCTCAGTTTGAAGCTGTAGACAACAACCCTTATCTGGAAGATTTTTATTCGGACATGAAACGCTGGGCTTTCAATCTTCAGATTTTTTTCCTCAACAGTCGCTTTAGACATATTGTAAAATTGCAGGAAACCGGCATTGATATGATTCAGGACCGTACCATTTATGAAGATGCTTATATCTTTGCCGAAAACTTGTATGATATGGGCTTAATGAGCGCACGTGATTTTGAAAACTATAGTAATATTTTTCAAAGCATCATCCACTATATCAAACCGCCGGATTTATTGATATACCTCAAAGCCTCTGTCCCTACCCTGGTGAATAATATCCAAAAAAGGGGCCGTGATTATGAGTCTGCAATTCGTTTGGATTATTTGTCAAAGCTAAACGATAAATACGATAAATGGATCAATAATTACAAAGACGGTAAGGTCATGATTCTCGACAAAGACAATCTGGATTTTACCACAAACCCAGAGGACCTCGGAAATATCATTCAAAAGATCGAAGCCGAATTATTTGGATTGTTCGAATAATTACGATATCAAAAAGCCTGTAAGTCAATTGATTTTACAGGCTTTTTAATAAACGCGCATTTCCTCAGCCAATGATAAAAAATAAAAAATGAAATTTTTAGGTATTATTCCTGCCCGATATGCATCGAGCAGATTCCCTGGAAAACCGCTAATCGACATCGAAGGAAAAACGATGATCCAGCGTGTCTATGAACAGGTCAAAAAATCAACAAAATTAAACGAGGTTGTTGTTGCTACTGACGACCAACGCATCGCACAGACTGTACGCTCCTTTGGTGGCGAAGTCGTCATGACCGCAGCGCATCATCAATCGGGAACAGATCGTTGCGCCGAAGTCATAACGAATATAGGAGGCTATGATGTTGCCATCAATATACAGGGTGACGAACCCTTTATCGACCCCGCACAAATTGATCTTTTAGCAAATTGTTTTGAAGATACCACTACGCAGATTGCGACCTTGGTCAAGGAAATTACAGCAGAAGAGGAGCTATTTAATGTAAACATACCCAAAGTTGTCCGAAACACCAAAGGAGAAGCCATCTACTTCAGTCGGCAAACCATTCCTTTTTTAAGAGCCGTGGAAAAAGACCAATGGTTACACAGACAAACATTCTATAAACATATTGGAATATATGCCTACCAGGTAGATACATTAAAAGCCCTGACACAACTTCCTATTTCTATGCTAGAAGAAGCAGAGGCATTGGAACAGCTACGCTGGTTAGAAAACGGTTACGCCATTCAAACGGCAATTACAACGCATGAAACTGTCGCCGTGGATACAAAAGAAGACCTCGCTAAAATATTAAGACTATTTTTCAATAAATAGTAAAGCTTACCGGTGTTCGGTATAGTATAACGACCGGACACCTTCCAATAGAACCTGCTTATCCGAATCACTTAATTTGATCATCTGCTCTTTTGCTCTGATCAATTCATCCAATTGCAATTTGGTACTCACACCAACAAGTGCTGTTGCTACTGCTGCATTAGAAAGCACATAAGAAAGAGCAACAATCATATTGTCTTTTCCGATACGTTTGGAAAGATTTGCCAAGTTTCTCACGATATGGGCCACCTCTCCCGAACTATATTGGAGAAAAGGTTCAATAGGTTTGTTAATGAGAACACCTTTGGCTAATACGCCGCGTACGACGATACTTACACCCCGTTCTTCCAATAAGCTACTGATTTCTTCTTCAGGTCTTCTATCCAATAAGCTGTATTGCATCATAACTGAGGCCATATCAGATTTGGATAAAAATGCCTTAATAACATTTGGGCGAATTGATGAAAGACCGTAAGCACGGATTTTCCCTTGTTTTTTCAACAACTCAAACGCTTCAACAATCTCCTCTATCGGATCTTCTATCGTACCACCATGTAACTGATAGAGGTCGATGTAGTCCGTTTTTAGACGTGACAACGAACCTTCCACAGCCTTGATAATATAGTCCTTCGATGCTTTCCAATCCCAACCTGATCCATCTGCACGCCAAAGGTTACCAACTTTCGACGCCAACACAATTTGTTTGCGAAAGCTTTGCACACCTTCCCCAACGATCATCTCATTTAGCCCCTTATCGTAGAGGTCAGCGGTATCGAAGAAAGTGATCCCTTTGTCGTAAGCTTTTTGGATAATATCTTTCGATTGTTTGGACTGATTGCTTTTTAGCGACATACAGCCCAAACCTATTTCCGAAACGATTAAGCTTGTATTACCTAATTTACGTTGTTCCATCTGCGCCAATATCAAGCAATTCTACCTCAAACACCAATGTGCTGTTTGCCGGAATTTCACCTGTTGCCCGTTCGCCATACGCTAATCTACTTGGTATGAAAAATTTATACTTTGCACCCTTAGACATTAACGGGATTCCAATCTGCCAACCTTTGATCACCTGACCCAAGGATAGTTTCAATGGCTCCTTACGGTCATATGAGCTATCAAATTGCTTTCCATTCAATAAGGTACCTTTATAATGCACTGTTACCTCATCGTCACTTTTCGGTTTTGGCCCTTCGGTTTGACTTAGAACAAGATATTGAATTCCCTCAGCTGTAGATTTCATCCCAGGAACCTTTGCATTTTCGGCAAAAAATTTATCTTCTTCAGCACGGCTAGCAGCCTCTTTTTTAGCACGAACGTCCATGATTGCCTGTTGGATAACAGCTCTTCCTTGCCCCTCTTCCAATAGAGACTTCTCCCCTTTCAGAACATCCGAAATTGCTTTTGCAATGACATCTGACTTCAAATAATCGATCTCAATAGACTTTAGGGAATTTCCGATATCGGCACCAAATGCATAAGACACAGAATCGGCCTTCGTTTTAAGTTGATTTGTTGCACTTGGTTTAGTTGCGACGACCTTCTTCTTTGCCGTCGTGTTCGTTTTTTTTTGTTGAGCAAATCCTGTGACTGTCGTCAAGGATAATAGGGCTAATGCGATATACTTCATGTGTGTTTAACGGTGCTTCTGCACGATTTCATTTATAATTTCTTGCGTGATATTAGGGTAATCAACGTCAACCCTAGATTTACTGTTGAGCCAGGCTTCTATCGCCAGCATGTTCTTCTGTTTTAAACTCGAAATTACAGGCACTCCCATCTCTTCCAATGACGCTGCATTCAAATGCTGCTCATACTGGTTTTTCATTGGGATAACTAACAGTTTCTTTTTCAAATATAACGCTTCTGCCGGTGTTTCAAAACCCGCCCCACATAAAACTCCAGAAGAAGATGCCATACTATCAATAAAAGATTGGTTATTGATCGGTCTTATCGTTACATTTTTCATGTCAAATGCCTTTGAATTGTGTTTACTAAAGACATCCCATTTCACGTCCGGAAACTTCATCAAATGCTTTAAAAGATGCGCATCGTCATATGCGGGGAGGTAAACCGTGTAATGTCCCTGATCGGTGACATTTAATTCACGAACAGCATTGCGGATAACCGGTGGATAAATGTTCTTGCCGTACCGCTTGAAATGGAAACCATAGGAATGGGTAGACGGAGCATAATTTTTCATGATAAATTTGCCCAACATGTCACTATCTTCTGGCTTAGGGCTCGATGGATCTAAGGCAGCGATCTGATGGCTCAAGCCAATGCATTCTAAATCTTTTGAATGACAAGCCCAGGCAGAGATCGGTTCAAAATCATTGATCACCAAATCATAGTTTTCGATGGGTAAGCTCTTAATTTCATTCGTAAATTTGCGGATCGTCGAACTCATAAAAGTTTTCCACAGGTCTACCCCGCCGGATTTACCAAAGATAAAACTCAGCCCGTGATAACGGTATTTCACTTCAAAAGGTAATGATAGATCCGCTTGAATTCCACTAACCAAAACATCGACTTCCCCTAACTCCCTCAGACAGGGGACAATATCCATTGCACGGCTCAGATGTCCGTTTCCTGTCCCTTGTACGGCATACAATATTTTCATAATGACTGCATTTTGTGTCGGCAAATTAATCAATTTTAACGAGTATCAATATTATTTTATTGTTTAGTTATGTTAAGAAAATATAAATTAACATCAATAAAAAATGCAGTTAATCCATTTTTAATTTTCCTTTATGTATATTTAATATCAACAATTAATTAATAGCCAGTTTGATACCCCATGAAGTCTCTATTTTATCAGATGCTTTGCATAATCGCCATGCTAATTTTAACATCGTGGGGATTTTTTGCGCATAAAAAAATTAATCATTATGCCGTTTTCGCCCTACCAGCAAAGTTGGCAAAATTTTATAAATCCAATATCGACCTTATTACCGAAAAAGCGGTCGATCCAGACAAACGTTGCTTCACAGATAGCGCTGAAGGCCCGAGGCATTTTATCGATATGGAGGACTACCTTAACGAAAGTACAATTGATACCATACCCCTACATTGGTCACAAGCCAAAGAAAGATTTCAAGAAAGTCAATTGTTAAAAAATGGTATAGTACCCTGGCAAATCAACCTTACCTATCAAAAGCTTGTTAAGGCCTTTCAAGCAAAAGATTATAAACGGATCATCAAACACTCAGCAGAACTGGGCCATTATATTGCAGACGCCCATGTTCCATTGCATACGACTAAAAATTACAATGGACAGCTCACCAATCAACTAGGCATACATGCATTCTGGGAAAGCCGCTTACCGGAAATGTTTTCCGAAAAATACAACCTTCGCGTCGGAAAAGCGAGCTATATCAAAGATCCTCTACAAGAAGCCTGGGTTATTGTTTACGAAAGTAATCGCCTTGTGGATTCTGTCTTAACGATTGAAGCTGGTCTCGATCGTCAATTTAAGGCATCTCAAAAAAAATCATTTATTGAACGAAACAATCAACTGGTATGGACCTACTCTGATAATTATGCCAGAGCCTATCATGAAGCCATGAACGGTATGGTAGAAAGGAGAATGCAAAAAACCATCTTACGTGTTGCCTCCTATTGGTATTCCGCCTGGCTCGAATCTGGCCAACCCGATTTGACCAACATCGAAAAAATAAAAAGCACCAACAAGCAAGATCACATCGATATAACAGGGAAAAAGCGTATCGGTCGAGAAGAATGGATATAAGAAGGTTATAGAACACCACCCGGACTACCAATATTATTCGCGCCGGACTATTTGTTTTTTAATCTGCTAAGCTACTTTTGCAGCGTAAAATCTAGGAAAACATGTTGAATAAGAATATTACGTTAACAAAACTTGCACTAGTACTGAGTATTGGAGCCGCGACTGCGCAGATTAAAGACACAACCGCTTTGGGTGAAGTCATCATTAATCAAAATCGCTTACAGATCCCTTTTTCAAAACAAAGCAAGAACATCCAAATATTGACGCAGGAAGATATACAGAGACTACCAAATCGATCAATCAACGAATTGCTTAGCAATATCCCAGGAGTTGATATTCGCCAACGTGGACCATTCGGTTCGCAGGCAGATATAAGTATCGACGGAGGCTCTTTTGAACAGACGGCGATCCTACTCAATGGTGTTAAAATCACCGATCCACAGAGTGCCCATCACAATATGAACCTTCCGGTTCCGCTGGAGGCCATCGAGCGTATCGAAATCATTCGAGGACCAGCATCCAGAATTTTCGGCATTAATGCGCTAACTGGCGCCATTAACATCGTGACAAAAAAAATGGAATCGAATCAGATTAGCGCCCAAGTGTATGGTGGTTCTTCATTCAAAGATAATGAGCAGACAAGTGCAGGCAAGTATTATGGTAAAGGTGTTCAGCTTGGCTCACAGTTCTTAACCAAGCAAACAAGCCACGGTTTATATTTTGGCCACGAAGATTCGAATGGACAACGCTATAATACAGCCTCTAACAATAATAAACTCTATTATGACGGGACATATCAACCGAATACAGCCAATATGATAAAAGCCAATGTTGGCTATATCAACAATCAATTTGGAGCCAATGGTTACTATGCTGCACCGAATGACAAGGAAGCTTATGAACAGGTTAAGACAGCTTTCGCTTCCCTGCAGTCCAAGCATCAATTAACACAGGCATTTTCCATCAGTCCACGCATCAGTAACCGCTACAACGAAGATGAATATTGGTATTTAGGCAGAGAAACAACCAAAGGTAGGTCCAAACATTACAGCAACGTCTTTGGAGCTGAAATCAATGCCACATTGGAGCAAAGTTATGGTACATTTGGCTTAGGATTAGAAAGTCGATTTGAACGCATCAATAGCACCAGTATTGGCGACCATAACCGGGAGAATTACGGTGGCTACCTTGAATTCAAAACAGAGGCGATCGAAAAACTGATGATCAACTCAGGTGCCTATATCAATTATAACTCAAAATTTGGCTGGCAGGTATTTCCGGGGCTAGATCTAGGATATGATATCACCGAACATTGGAAGATTGTAGTCAACGCAGGTTCTAGCCAACGTATCCCTTCCTTCACGGATCTTTACACCAATCAGACAGCCAACGTCGGAAACCCCACACTGAGCTCTGAAAATGCCTATCAGATCGAAGGTGGTATAAAATACTTATCCAATCGAGTTATTGCACAAGCGGGCTATTTCCATCGAAGAATAAACGATTTTATCGACTGGCAAAAAGAGGATGCCAATACCGGAAGCGGAACGGTCGTTCCATGGAAACCGATTAATATTGGAAAAAACAAAATTGATGGATTCAATGCTTCATTCCGATATAATATCAATGATCCCAGCGCCACAACACGATACTTTACAACGCTAAGTTATAATTATCTCAATCCAAGCATAACACTAGCAGATGGGATACTATCCAAATATGCTATTGAGAGCCTAAGGCATCAAGTTATTGCCAACTTTACCATAAACTACAAGAATTGGATGTTCACTTCTGCCAACCGCTTTAATGAGCGTATCAGTTACAAATCTTATTTCATTGCTGACGTAAGAGGATCGTACCAATTCCAAGACTTAAATATCTTTGCCGATGTACAAAATATATTTGACAAGAGTTATATAGAAGCTGCGGCCGTTCCAATGCCTGGTCGTTGGTTTAGTGTGGGGGCAAAATATAAACTAAACTATTAAACCCGAGCAAATGGTGAAATCAATAGTCTTCCGATTTCGCTATTCTCGAAAAAAAAGTTCCAAATGGAATGACCATTTGGAACTTTTCATTGTGTCCTTGCTAAAAAGCCACGTAAGGTACGCCCTATTTAAGAAAATCGGTCAATAGCTTACTATTTCTTAGGAAGAACAGATAGAATTCCTCCAATGAGATGTTTTTGGAATTCAGGTTCGTCATAGGACTCATCGGTATGTCCAAGGCCGGTATAGAATACTTTTCCCCCGTCGTAGCTTTGGGTCCAGGAAATTGGATGTTGATCACCCATTTTTCCATTCTGGTAGCTTTTTTCATCCAGATTCATCAAAACATGCAGACCACCCTTTACATCCTTGAAGTTATACCACTCATCCTTGTGCCACCAGATCGGATCGAGGTGCTTGGTAGCTGGATGTTTTCTATCCAGTACATCAATTTTGGCTTTTTGTACTGCAGGATGAGACGCAAAATATGCCCCTACAAGACCATTATACCAGGGCCAATCAAACTCAGTGTCCGTCGCAGCATGGATACCCACAAATCCTTTTCCCGATTGTATATACCGCACAAATGCTTCCTGTTGCGCACTATCGAGAATATCGCCGGTTGTGCTCAGAAAGATAACGGCGTCATATTTGTTCAATCCCTGATCGGTAAACAGAGCTGCATCCTCCGAATGATCAGATTTTATCTTTTCTTTATCAAGCAATTGCTTAAGTACCTGCGCACCCTTTTCGATGCTTCCGTGTCTAAACCCTTTTGTCTTGCTAAAGATCAATACTTGCCTTTGTGCCTGAACAGCAGCTGATATCCCCAACAGGAGAAACAGAAAAACGAAGATTCTATTCATGATATAAATGGTTATTATGATGATTAAAGTTTAGGTTTACTATTTTACGAAACGAAATCGCGATAAAAATAGCTGTAAAGAAAAGCCGTGCATTCTCCCGATACACGGCTTTTCTGTTTTATTATGGTGCGATTAGCTCACGGTAAAAATCAAGGCTTTCAATAATATCTTCCTCAGAAACGTAGATATCATATTGACAACTGCCAATTTGGTCAAGCAATGCAAAACCGATCTGATTGGACAAGTTTTTCTTATCATTTCGCATCAAATCCAACAAGGCTGTATCAATGGATGAATCAAATGTATAATCTTTAAAGTATTTTCTGAAGGTTTGGATCAAATCGTTTAATTCATCCAAAGGCAGACCATTCAATTTATGTGATAGATACCCCTCACAAATCATTCCCGCTGCAATAGCTTCTCCATGTAATAAAGGTGAAGCATCATTCAACAAAGAGTATCCCTCAATAGCATGACCAATTGTATGACCAAAGTTTAATATTTTACGTAGTCCTTTTTCTTTCGGATCCTCAAGGATAACACGGTTTTTGATCGAAACAGAATGCTTGACCAAAGAATTGTCGATTTGATCGATCTCCAATGTTTTCACTCGCTCGTAGTAATCCCGATCGAAGATCAGTCCATGTTTGATTACTTCAGCAAAACCTGAGATTAACTGACGCTGATCTAAGGTTTTCAAAAACTGGCTCGAAATAAATACTGCTTGAGGTTGTGCAAAAGTTCCAATAATATTTTTCACACTGCCCATATCAATACCGGTCTTACCTCCTACCGATGCATCTACCTGGGAAAGTAAAGTCGTCGGAATTTGAATAAAATCCATCCCTCTTTTGAAAGTTGACGCTGCAAATCCCCCCATATCGGTGACTACCCCACCACCCAGGTTGATCATCAACGAATGCCTATCCGCTCCGAAATCGAGCATATTATGCCATACGCCAATACAGAAATCAATATTTTTATTTTCCTCGCCAGGATCTACTTCTATCACATCATAATTCGCCAAATTGGGTAAGGCCTGCTGAAATAAGGGTAAACAATTATCCAAGGTGTTGGTATCCACCAAGACGATGATCTTTGAGTAACTGCGCTCAGCTAAAAACGCCTCCAAAGAGGCCAACGTATCATCAAAATATACCTGATAGCCCAAACTTTCTATGACTTCCATTCTACGATTCTTTAAGGTTTAAGTTTTCTATTTACCAATATTGTTTAATATTACACCAATTTTATTTGCATCCCATCAAATTCAACAACATCTCCTGGTCGCAATTTGAGCCTTTTCCGGTAATCGACCTGCCCATTATACTTTACATACCCTTCCGCTACAACCCACTGAGCCATAGCACCATGCTCCACCCAATTTAAAGCTTTAAGTAACTGTATGAGCTGGATATATTCGCCCTCGATTTTAAATTCTTGCATTTCACAAAAATAGTGGTTTCACTGAGGAATACAAGAATTATCATCGTTTTAATGCTTAGTAAATTGCTACATTTGCCTTATTGCAAATAAAGATTATGATTGAGAATTCTGAGCCCAAGACATTATCCTTTGATAATACAGAGATTGCTTTTAAAAGTAAAAGCGATAAGGATTTGGAAAGAGCGTATTGGTTATTCAAAATAATAGCGAATAACTTCTTGACAAAAGTAGGTCCGTCAATGACCAACTTTGCACTGAACATCGGATTACCTATCCAGGGTATCATCCGTAAAACAATCTTCAAGCATTTTTGTGGCGGAGAGACCATCGAAGGTTGCGAAAATGCGATCAACGAATTGGGAGAGAATGGTGTAGGGACAATATTGGATTATTCCGTTGAAGGAGAAGAAACGGAAAGTGCATTTGACGCTTGCTGCAACGAGGTATTGCGCACCGTAGTCGCGGCCAGTAAAAACAAATACATTCCATTTTCAGTATTTAAACCAACTGGATTAGGCCGATTTGAACTGTTTGAAAAAGTCAATGCAAAGGAAGCCTTGACAGAAAGTGAACAGGCAGAATACCAACGGATGTTGGATCGTACCGATCGCATCTGTAAAGCTTGTCATGCAGCTGGTGTAAAAGTTTTAGTAGATGCTGAACATTCATGGATCCAAGATGCAATTGACGATATCGCTCGTGAAATGATGGAAAAATACAATATGGAAAAACCAATTGTATATAATACTTATCAATTGTACCGTAGTGATAAGTTGGCATCTTTGAAAGCTGACTTTGAATACGCCAAAGTTAGGGGATTTCACATGGGTGCTAAGATCGTTCGTGGTGCCTATATGGAGATCGAACGTGCTCGCGCTGCGCAAAAAGGTTATTCCGATCCCATCCAGCCAAATAAAGAAGCTTCCGATAGAGATTATAATGAAGCTATTGAATTTATCTTGGATCATCTGGACAACTTTGGATTAATGGCGGGTACACACAATGAGGACAGTAGCATGCTACTTGCAAAGGAAATTGACAGACGTGGTATCGACCGATCAATCGACCGTATTTACTTTGCACAATTATTGGGTATGTCTGATAACCTGAGCTTCAATTTAGCTGCACATGGCTACAATGTTGCCAAATACATGCCTTACGGACCGGTGAAAGCAGTGATGCCATACCTTTTCCGTAGAGCACAGGAAAATACTTCAGTCGCAGGAGCGACAGGTCGGGAGCTCGGGCTTTTGATCAAAGAAAAACAAAGAAGAAAAGCTAGTCGATAACGACTAGCTTTTTTTGTAATTGGCGCGCATCAAGTCCATCTACTCAAGGAACTATGCTCAAATGGTCTCCAAGCTCCCCCTACTTTTGAAAAGCACAAAAGCACTTTACCTATCACTCGCCTCCCCTTCGCACTTTTGAAACAAGCTAATTACAAAATCATTCCATATTCTTGAAACAATTATTTATGTTTGCAAACTTTTCCCTTAAAACAAAGTTCATACTGGAAGGGTGCTCCCGCGGAGCTTAAAAGAATATGATTTGAAATGGAAGAAAAACTTAGATTATTTGATCTTGCACGTCAACAGATGGGCAAATACCCCAATCTTGATATGTTTGCGCACAAAGTGGACGGCAAGTGGAATTATATCAAAACAGCAGATTTTCTTGAACAAGTAGACAACCTCTCCAAAGGGCTGATTGAACTTGGCGTGAAACCCAGCGAGAAAGTTGGTCTCATTGCCGGCAGTAGCATGGAATGGCATATGATTGACTTTGCAATCCAGCAAATTGGTGCAGTCGTGGTGGCCATCTATCCAAATATTACCGATACAGACTATCAATATATTTTTAATGATGCCGAAATCAGGGTCTGTATCGTCAGTAACAAAAGCTTGTACGATCGCCTGATGAATCTAACCGATTCAATCTATACATTGAAGTATCTTTTTTGTATCGCCGAACAGGAAGGAACACGCAGCTGGAAAGAACTTAATGATATAGGCTCCAATTGCTCCCCAGAAAAACTAGCAGCGCTCCGCGATCAGATCAAACCTGAAGATCTCGCTACCCTGATCTACACTTCTGGAACCACGGGCAAACCAAAAGGCGTCATGCTGTCACACAATAATATATTTTCCAATGTATTAGGTGCAGCAGAAATTACGCCCTGTAAGGCTTACGACCGCGGATTGACCTTCCTGCCACCCTGCCACGCCTACGAACGCATGGTTTTATATACCTATATGTATCTCGGCTTTACGGTCTATATCGCAGAATCTTTTGATAAAATAGGTGATAATCTGAAGGAAGTAAAACCTCATATCATGACCGTTGTCCCCCGTATTCTTGAAAAAGTCTACGAGAAAATCATGAAAACAGGCCACGATCTCACTGGTTTCAAACGAAAAGTTTTTGATTGGGCTGTCTCAGTCGCAGAAGAATATGATCCAAATCCTGAGAAAAGAAGCCTATCCTATAATCTCAAACTAAAGCTTGCCAAGAAACTTGTCCTTAACAAATGGTATGAGGCTTTGGGTGGCGAATTGCTTACCGTTGCCTCTGGATCAGCCTCTCTTCACAGCAAGTTAACACGTGCCTTCTTAGCTGCAGGAATTCCATTATATGAGGGTTACGGCATGACCGAAGCCTCACCACTCATTTCAGTCAATCATTATATCAAAGGTATTCGCATTGGCACTGTTGGACTTCCTGTACGTTTTGTTGAAATAAAACTCGCCGAAGACGGAGAGATATTGGTAAAAGGTCCCAACGTCATGATGGGCTATTATAAGAATAAGGCAGAGACGGATAAAACCATCATTGATGGATGGTTGCACACCGGAGATATCGGGAAGTGGGAAGATGAAAAATTCTTAAAAATCATTGACCGAAAAAAAGAGATGTTCAAAATTTCGGGTGGAAAGTACGTTATACCACAACCTATCGAAACCAAGCTCGTTGAATCTAAGTTTATAGAACAGGCAATGGTAATCGGTGACGGGATGAAATTTGCCTCTGCCTTTATTGTACCAAACTATGCCCATTTGTTGGATTGGGCCAGAACAGATGCTCCTGAACTTGCTACCATGGCAAAGGATGATTTTCTGACTGACCCGACTATAGTAAAAAAAGTCAATCAGGAGGTGCGCCGTGCAAACCAGCATTTTGGTAACTGGGAGCAGATCAAGAAACCAATTATTTTAACCGACGAATTTACAATTGAAAATGGAGAGTTAACACCAACCTTAAAAATGAAACGGAAGGTCATTCTCGAACATCATCAAGAAGAGTTCAATAACCTCTATCAAATGGAGATGGATTAAGGATCAACTGATCAAAATTTTGACATAGCACGCTATATTTATACAAGTAAAACATGAAATTATTAAAGGATAGAATCCTTCATGACGGTAAAAGTCTCGCAGGAGGCATACTTAAAGTAGACAACTTCATCAATCATCAAATGGACCCCGTATTGATGAAATCTATTGCAGTGGAATTTGTCCGCCGTTTTGCAGACCTCCCGATCAATAAAATCATTACAATTGAAGCAAGCGGAATAGCCCCAGCGATTATGCTTGGCTACCTTTTAGAACTCCCGGTTGTATTTGTAAAAAAAGCAAAACCCACGACCATGGCCGATATGTATGTGAGCCAGGTACATTCGTTTACCAAGAATAGAACCTACGACATCTGTGTCAGTAAAGAATTTCTTGCACCCGGCGACAATGTTCTTTTTATAGACGATTTTTTGGCCAATGGAAATGCTGCTTTTGGCATGCTCGATTTGGTCCAGCAATCAGGTGCGTCGTTATCAGGCATGGGGTTTATTATAGAGAAGTCCTTCCAAGAAGGGGGAAAAAGATTAAGAGAATTGCCTGATTTAAGAATCGAATCGCTAGCGCGGATAAAGTCGCTTGAAGTGAATAAGGTCAGTTTCGAAGAAGACTAGCAAAAAGAAAAGCCTCATCTCCCTAAAGATTGAGGCTTTTTTATTCAAACAACAAGATAAATTCTTTCTAGTCCCAACGGTAGTCATTGTAAAATCTTCAGGATGTCTGCTAATTGCAACATCTTTTACAATCCGGATATTGGCTGCTCCCAAGTTGACATTCAACATAAACGAAGGCACGTTTGATGAAAAATTCCAACGGCCATTGCGCATATACACGTAACCTCCTCTGTAAGGGTCATAGAATGTTTTGTAATCTCTAAAGTATACATGGTGTCTACTATCGTAACGATGTGCACTTGCCCAGGCTGGTGCTCCATGACGGTATCCTTTTCGGTATGACTTAGCTACTTCTTTATGATATTTACGGTCTTCTTTTTCGCGTTTTTCTAAATATTTTCGATATTCCTTATCCCTTTTCTCTTCATATTTTCTACGCTCTTTGTCCTGTTTCCATTCACGTTCATGTCCCCGATACTGAGCGGAAGATTGTTGTGGAGCCACTAATACAAGTCCTCCTATTGCCAACGCGAAGTATATCATCTTTCTCATAACAGTATAATTTAAATTTAAAAATTAATTTCACTCCGCCTGTGTTTCATTCTTTTTTACAAGCGTTTCTATGGGTATGACTTCAATGTTTGAACAAAGGTTTAATCGGTCAAGATGAATTTAATTTGTGCCGCAATATATAGAATCCATTATTCCAATTTAACGTATCTTTGTACCATGTCAAATACGGGATATATCACTGAAGATACCATTGTTGCATTAGCGACATCTTCTGGAACAAATGGAGCTATCGCTGTCATACGCGTTTCGGGTCAGAATGCCATAAAAATTACAAACGAAATATTTAAAGGAAAGAACCTGCTTCAACAAGCATCGCATACTATCCATTTTGGAACCATACGGGATGGCGAAGAGATTATAGATGAAGTACTTGTTTCTTTATTTGTAGCCCCGAACTCCTACACGAGAGAAAATTCGGTGGAAATATCAACGCACAACTCCAAATATATTATCGAGCGCGTTGTAAATTTACTGATCAAAAAAGGAGCACGTGCTGCTCGTCCGGGAGAATTTACCCTACGTGCATTTCTCAATGGTGGCATGGATCTATCACAAGCAGAAGCAGTTGCCGATTTAATTGCATCCAATTCTGCAGCTTCACATCAAGTGGCGATGCAACAAATGCGGGGCGGTTTCTCCAATCAGCTTAAATCCCTTCGTGAAGATCTCATTCACTTTGCTTCACTAATTGAATTAGAGCTTGATTTTTCGGAAGAAGATGTGGAATTTGCGAACAGGGATCAGCTAAAAAATCTAATCAACAAAATACAGGTCATTGTTCAAAAATTAATACAATCTTTTGAACAAGGTAACGTCCTTAAAAATGGTGTGCCTGTTGTCATTGCGGGGAAACCGAATGTTGGAAAATCAACCCTATTGAATGCTTTCTTAAATGAAGAACGTGCCATTGTTTCCGATATTGCAGGGACTACGCGTGATACTATTGAAGATGAAATTAATATTCATGGCGTCACATTCCGATTTATTGACACTGCAGGTATACGTGAGACGGCAGATGTTATTGAAGCAAAAGGAGTTGAGCGTACCCGTGAAAAGATGAAACAGGCACGATTGATCATTTACCTTTTCGATCCTACCCAGGACAAAGTTGAAGAAGTACAAGCTCAATTACCAGAAATCGAGCGACTACAAATTCCGTTTGTCACCATTATCAATAAATCAGATTTGCTTTCTGAGGCGCAAAAAGACGTTTACAATGTCCTTAATCCGCTCTACATTTCAGCAAAAGAGCAAATTGGCGTCGAGGAATTGAAAGACGAATTGATCAATCGTGTACAATTAGGAAATTTAAATACAGATGATGTTATGGTCACCAACATCCGTCACGTGGAAGCGCTACAAAAAACAGCAGATTCACTGGAACGCGTAATATATGGTATTGACAATCCGGTCACTTCTGATTTCCTAGCAATGGATATCCGCCAAGCGCTATATCATCTTGGTGAAATCACAGGAAGTGTTTCGACAGACGATTTATTGGATAATATCTTCTCGAAATTCTGTATCGGCAAGTAGATCATAGCCTTAATGATCGCGTGATACAACAAAGAGCAAGGTCCGACCATGGTCGGACCTTGCTCTTATTAGTGAAAAAAAACATACAAATCCAGCGCAGAGCAGAGCCAAGAACTAATTGGCTTCAAGTTGAATATCACCCGAAATTAGTCCTTCGCTTTTTGCCCTTACCTGTATTTTGCCTTTGTTTTTGCTCGTGACAATCGCCAATGCCTTACCATGAAAAGCATTGCGGGAAGCAGATTGGAAGCTCGTCAGATCCGTCGTATTGCCATTGTCTGTCGCCACAATTTTTGCACCATCTCCCTCCACCTCAAATTCGATTTTATCGTCTGCATAAGGAACGATCGTGCCAAACTCGTCCACGATATAAGCATGTACAAAGGAAAGTTCTTTCTTTGCCGAATTGAAATTCACATTTTCTGCAAACAATTGTATACGATGCGCTTTCGCTGCGGTACGGATCGTTTTACTTAGCAGTTTCTTGCCACCTTGAAACGATATTACTTCAATCTCCCCTGGTTTGAATTCAACAGCTTTAAATACAAGGTCGTACCGATCTGGGTCTTTGGACTGCTCCCTTATCCTTTTACCGTTCAGATAAAGCTCCACCCGGTCAGCCTGATTAAAATATACCACGATATCTACCCGATCACCTTGCTTCCAATTCCAATGAGGCAATACATGTAAGACCGGCTTTTCTGTCCAGACGCTTTGATACAGATAGTAGACATCTTTCGGAAATCCAGCTAGATCCACAATACCAAAGTACGAACTTCGTGCCGGCCAGGTGTAGGGTGTTGGTTCGCCGAGATAATCAAATCCTGTCCATACATACATGCCCGCAATATGGTCGTACTTTTCCATCAACCTCAAGCTTGTCTGATGATTTGATCCCCAAGGTGTAAATACATTGTCGTAAGCCGATATGTTCCTGTCTTTGTTCCCGCCAGAAAAGGGAATATCCCATCGTTCTGGCCACATGCGACTAGAATCATATGGCACCAAATCATACGTTCCGCGGCTTTCCAATGCCGAAGTACTTTCCGTTACGATAAACTTCTTTTCAGGATGATCTTGTGGGAAGCTTGCCCATTTCTTATGGTTATAGTTGTAGCCAATCAAATCTACCGCCGAACTCATCAGCACCGGATTGGCTTTGGAGAGCTCATTATTGGCAATGGTGGTCGGACGTGTGCCATCCAGACTATCGACGATTGCTGCCAGCGCAATCGGAATCGCTGCACCATCAGCTTTGGAATGCCATTGCTCCTGCGCTTCATTGCCCAGGCACCATATAAACAGCGACGGATGATTCCGGTCCCTTTTGATATGGTCAACAAAGTCCCGCTTGTACCATTCGTCCCAATATAAATGATAGTCATAGGGATTTTTACGCCCTTTCCAGACATCGAAGGTTTCACTCATCACAACAAAACCCAAGCTATCGCAGAGGTCCAAAAACGCTGGCGCCGCAGGATTGTGTGATGTCCGTATTCCATTCACCCCCATTTCTTTCATGATGCGAAGCTGACGTAATGCTGCAGATCGGTTGAATGCCATGCCCAAAGCGCCGAGATCACTATGTAAACAGACCCCACGGATTTTAAGCGGCCTCCCATTGAGCATAAAGCCCTGTTGCTGATCGAAGCTAAAATTACGTAAGCCAAATTTCGTAAGCTGTTCATCTACAACCCGACCATCAACAATAAGTTTAATCTTTGCTGTATATTGATAGGGATTTTCGATACCCCATAAGATGGGATTTTCGAGGACTATCTGCTGATCGAGGGGATGCAGACCTGCCTTGAGGGCGTTCAACGTAGTACGTTTACTCGCTAGAACAGCACCTTGAGCTGAAAGCACCTCTGTCAACAACATCATGTTTTTAGATGCCTTAGGGCTATGCTCAATTTCGAGGGTGAGATCCACGACAGCACGTTTCTCGCTGAGTTGCCCAGCCCTTATGAAGGTACTGTTGCTACCTATGGCGACGGGATTTCGGCTGATTAATTTAACATCACGATAGATACCCGAACCCGAATAGAAACGCGAATTGGGCTGATTCTTATTGTTTACTTTTACTGAAAGCAGGTTGTCCCTACCATCCCAGTATAAATAAGGGGAAAGCTCATATTCGAATCCGATATAACCATTGGGTCTTTTTCCCAAGAAATGCCCATTGATCCAGACTTCACTGTTTTCGTATACACCTTCGAATGCAATAAATATCCGTTGCCCTTGCTCAGCCTGAGCCAACTTAAACGTTTTTTGATACCAGCCTACGCCACCATCGAGGTAAGCAGCCCCGCTACCTGCAGGGCTGTTTTCTCTAAATGGCATTTCGATACTCCAGTCATGTGGTAGATCGAGCTTTCGCCAGCCCTCTCCGTTTCGTCCATTGCTATATTGCTGGATGCTGTCCAGTTTAAACCACCAGCCCCCATTAAAATCAATAACCTTTCCGGACTGTCCACTTACGGAGCCCGCGGTCGCAAATAAGAGGAAGAGCAGGATCATTATTCGGCTATACCCAGTATCAACTAATTGCTTCAGCATACATTTATGGGGTCTTATTGTTATCCTTGGCATCTCCGGCCAAACTCTCCTTGTAGGCCTTGCTGATAAAATTAAAGGTCAGCATGGCCGCTCCGTCGTTCGAAAGCACGGGATCTCGCAATACTCCCAGTTGCATGGTATTCTCGGTCAACGACATAATACGGACATCGCCCCAGTCGACGACGATCCCATCTTGTGGTTTTCCATGTAAAGGCGAAGCCCCCGTCATGCGGATGGTTTTCTTTTCGGTATCAATATTGAAAGTTCCCTTCTGGACTTTGCCCAGCATAGCATGGTTAACATGAATGTTTGCGCCACCTTTCAGGTCAAAAGTCATACTCCCATAATTGCCTGCCGGCATCAGCCAGCTATTGCCTTTCCAATCGGGTTCCCAGCTCCAGCTATCGCTGTTTAGGGGCGCAGCTGTTTTGTTGATGCTTCCCCACCAGTCACCGGTACCGTAAAAATACAGCGGACCTTTAAAGTAACGGGAGATACCGTCAGCATCTAGATCGAGATACCAGGTTTTCTCTTCCCCTGCCCCGCCCGTCAGTAAGGTCCAAGTCTCGTCACTGATAAATTCGGCATACATCTGATCGATTTTAAAGGTCACAGGCTCGCCGTAGACGATGCCACCACGCGTCTCGACACCAAATTTTACCGTGTAATCACCAGGGAAAGGCATTTTCAAGGTCACCTTTTTTTCCTGGCTCCGTCCCTGTGGATGCTCCCATAAAGCGGTGTATCTGGGATCCATCAAACTCGTTAAATACACAATATTGGGATTACTGGCATCATGTTCAATGGTAAACGCCTTACCCTTCTCTAACTGTGCCGATGTGACATCGATGTCCCCCAGGGTATAATTCTCCGGAGAACAGGCTCCAAAGAGTACCATCGCTACAAAGAAGCAGATGATATATGTGAATATCTTTTTCATGTTTATCTAGTTATAATTCAACTAATAGTAAGTCCTAGTATACCTATGTTTAGTTCCAGCCGGCATTTTGTTTCAGTACACCATTGGATAACGTAATCTGCTTGTTTGGAATCTGCATAAATCCTTTCGTTGTCAAAAAACGTTCCTTAGTCACGCTGACCTTCTCCGTCACCGAACCGCTAAGCACATCTTCGGTTGTTTCCAGTGTAGCAGCCGCATTATTTAACCCCTGCCGCAATACATCCCAATAACGGATACCTTCAAACGCAAATTCAAATTTTCTTTCCTTCAGAATATTATTTTTTGAAACTGTTAGCGGCACAAAATTGGTCTTGTACGCTCTTTTCCTTACCTCGTCAAAGTATTTCTGTGCGTTTGCGGATCCGAGTTCTGCCGCCATAAGCAAGACATCAGCATAGCGGATGACAAAGTAATCCTGGTCTTGGGACAGTTGCATATCCTTATCTCCACCTGTATTGGTAGTGCCATCCGGCAATGCCGTAGGGGCGTATTTTTTTATGGTGTAACCTGTATACTCACGCTGGTCTTTCAGGTCAAATCCGCTGATGTTCTCGCCATCGATATCAATAATTGAGGCGGTTTTGCGCGTATCCATGTTGTCAAACTCATTGAAGAACTTTTTGCTTACCGTACATGCACCCCATCCCTGACCATACGGAGACCAATTTTTACCGCGCAAGCCCAGGAAGACGACCCAGCGGTTGCCATCGATATACCCGCTATAATTCGAGGTATTGTTGAATTTCTGCGCAAATACCACTTCAACATTTCCCTTACCGGCATATTTGGAGATGTCTAGCGTATTATTGCTTGCATTGGGGATATAGCTCGCTGCCGGCCACAGATTCTTGAAATCTGCCACCAGCGCAAACTGGCCACTGCTGATAACTTCTTCCAGTCCCGCCAGGGCTTCGGCCTTGGAGACACCGATATCTTCACTGCCGTAATAGCCTGAATAAAATAGATAAACACGGGCCAGTAGCGCTTTAGCAGCAAATGGAGTTGCCCGACCATCATTGGTTGCCGCAGCTGACTTCGGGTAAGCTGTTGCTGGGATATTGGCAGCCGCAAATTTAAGGTCCGAAACAATCAGTTGATAAACAGCTTTGGGGTCCGACTGTGGAATATTCTCATTGGTCGGGCCCGTTAGCAAAGGGATGTTTTCGAATAGACGGACGAGATCAAAGTACATGGTGGCCCGCAGGAATTTTGTTTCCCCTTCGATACGTGCCCGCGCTGTTGTGTTACCTGAAAAATCAGTACCGTCCAATTTTCCCAAAAGTGTATTGCAGCGAAAAATCCCCGCATAGTAATCAGACCAGGTACCATCAAAGATATTATTGTCCGATTGGGATTGCGCAATATCAAAACGGTCTATTGCCTGAAATGCGCGACCGTCTGTTGTACCAGTTCCACCAAAACAATTGTCGCTTGCTACTTCTGCAGTGATATAGAAGGCCTGACTCCCATTGGAAGTCGTCCGTTGATAACCATCATAACAACCGACCAAGGCCATGTCAGCATCGGCTATCGTTTTATAAAAATTGCTTTCCAAAACGCTAGTCATAGGTTCGACATCCAAAAAACTGGATGAACATGATCCTAAGATTAAGGATCCAAATAACATGGAATGATAGATATAGCTCGTTTTTTTCATGATTTCTTGTGTTTAGAATTTAACATTTAGGCCAAATAATACAGTCCTTGGTCTTGGATAGTAACCGAGGTCGATACCCGATACCCAACCATCGGTTCCATAACCGATCTCAGGATCCATCCCATCATATTTGGTGAACGTAAACAGATTTTGACCTTGTACGTAGAAGCGGATCTGATTGGCATACTTCCATTTGATCAGCTTCGATAAGTCATAGCCTAAGGTCACATTGCTAATCCGAAGGAAGTCTCCATCCTGAATATAAAGGTCTGAAAACTGCCAGTTGACATTAGTTTCCGTAACACGGGGAATTGTACTGGAAGTACCCTCTCCCGTCCATCGCTCTAATATTCTTGTGGTATAGTTTGCCTGTTTATTGGCATGATTGCGGTAAGACTGTACAATTTTGTTGCCCAGGGAGCCGTAGGCATTGACCGAAAAATCAAATCCTTTATAATCTAGTCCAATATTAAATCCATAGGTGAAACTAGGCATGCCTACACCCAGATTTGTTTTATCCGAGGCATTGATAATACCATCGTTATTCTGATCTACATATTTCACATCGCCGGGTTTTACATCCGCTTGAAGAATACCTTTCCCGGCTGTTTTCCAGGCATCGATCTCGGCTTGGCTCTGGAACAGACCGTCTGTTTTATACCCCCAGAAGTAACCAATGGGCAGGCCATTTGCGGCACGATAAAATTCTTCCGAATTATCGTATAACATGGCTGTCTGTCCGTGGATAATTCCATCTTCAGTTGGTATTTGTCCGACCTTATTTTTGTTGTAGGCACCATTTACCCCAAGACGGTATTTGACTTCATTGATCCTGTCCGCCCAATTTAGTCCCAATTCTACCCCCGTATTCTTCACATCACCGCCATTGATAAAAGGAGGCAACGTACCGGTTGTCGCCAAAACGGGCGCTGTAACCAGCCAGTTCTTCGTCTTTTTGACATAAAAATCGGCCACAACATCCAGGCGGCTTTTCGCGAATTTGGCGTCAAATCCAATATTGGTCTGTTCGGAAGTTTCCCAGGTCAGATTCGGATTGGATAAGCGGCTCGGATAAGCACCGGCGATATTATTATTGCTCGTTCCAAAGACATAATGCGCTCCGGGGTTGGAGGACGTAATGCCTGTTGAGGTACTGATAGGTGCCGCATATTGAAAATCAGCGATATCCTGGTTACCCACTTGCCCCCATGAAGCACGAAGTTTAAAGAAGTTTACAGCCGCTAAATGTTCTTTAAAAAACTCTTCCGAAGAAATTACCCATCCTGCCGATACCGAAGGAAAATATCCCCAGCGATTGCTGCGCGAAAATTTAGAGGATCCATCTGCACGCAATGTAGCATTCAACAGGTACTTTTCCTTATAGTTGTAGCCCAGCCGTCCAAAGTACGAAACCCTACGCGTGATGTTCTCTGGTTTTCCAGACACGGTACGCGTTTCGACGACATTACCTTTTTCGTCCAGGTGTGCCTGGCCTGTGGTATTGTCCAGGTAAGCATGTGCAAAATCATTGAACTGCGAAAGCAGATTCCAGTTGGACCCCGAAAGGTAAGTTCCCTGGTAACGTAGCGATTCCATACCAACCATAGCCGAAAAACGATGATCCGTATCGATATCAAAGTCATAGGAAGCAGTATTTGTCCAGGTCAGCGTATGACCTTTGCTCATGTTCTGTGAGGTTGTTGTATGATCTTGGTTGTAGGTGTAGATGGAGAAGCGGTATAAGGGCGTAAAACTTCTGTATTCTGAAGCATAATAGTTGAATCCCAGCAATGACCGGACCTTCAAGCCTTTGATCGGCTCGATCTCCGCAAATACATCCGCCAGTAATTTTTGGCCATCATTGGCGTTATTCGAATTGGTCATCATCACCCCATATGGATTGCTGTCCCCATTGTACCAAGGTGAATTGGAGGTATCATTGAAAGGACTTCCGTACAAGCCATTGTCCGAGTACACCGGTGACAAGGGCGAAGTCGCAAAAGCACCGCGTAAGGTATTATTGTACTGGTTGCCTACACCGATGCCCCGATTTTTGATGTAGTTAAAGTTAAGGTGCTGACCTATTTTCACAAAGTTATCGAAGAGTTTATGTTCCGAGTTCGTACGGAAACCATAACGCTGATAGTTGGAAACATCTTTACCACCGACAATTCCCTCCTGACCAATATAGTTCATCGATAAGGCGTAGGTGGATTTTTCATTGCCGCCAGTCAGGGCAACATTGTAATTGTCCATTTTTGCATTATCCTTAAACATGTAATCCATCCAATTGGTATTGGCCAGACCATCCATGCTGTTAAAATCAATAACCCCAGCCCCCGAATTCAGCGATTGCTCATTCATGATCAGCTTGTACTGATCTGCATCCAGCAATTTTGCTTTACGCGAAACGTTCTGAATGCCTGTATAGCCATCAAACGACAGCACATTTTTTCCCGCAGCGCCCATTTTAGTGGTGACCAGAATAACCCCATTGGCAGCCTGCGAACCATAGATGGCGGCCGAAGCCGCGTCTTTCAGTACGTCGATAGATTGGATATCGGCCGCATTTAAGACCGAAATATCCCCTCCCGGAACGCCATCGATGACGTACAAGGGGCCTGAATTGCCAATTGTTCCCAGCCCCCGGACGACCACCTTCATATCTGCTCCCGGCTGACCGGAAGTTGATGTAATGGATACACCCGGTGCTTGCCCCTGAAGCGACTGCAGCGGGTTTAATTGATTACGTTTCTGCAGTTCTTCACCCTCTACCTTCAAGTTGGCTCCTGTATTCAATTTTTTCTTTTGTACACCGTAGCCGATAACCACCACTTCTTCAAGATCGGAAGCTTGCGGCTGCAGGCGGATCACCATATTGGGGCCAGTCACTGCAATTTCTTCGGTTTTGTACCCTACGTAGGTAACGATCAATACTGTCCCTGTGCTGGCCTTCAGTGCAAACTTGCCCGATTCATCACTGCTTGTTGAAATCTTCTGATTCTTTACTTTGATACTCGCTCCCCCGATCGGCAGTCCTGAATCAGCCGAAACAACCGATCCGGTAAAGGATTGTGCCCAGACCAAAGAGGTTACGCTGGTCATGACAACGACGGCCATGCCCCTGCTCAACAATTGTTTGCTTATCATATCTCTTGATTTATAAATTGGTTTTTATTATTTTAATTTGACCTGCAAGGCTTTACCGGCATAGGTTACCACTGTGGGTTTTGCTGGTGAAACATCCAGTCCAACGGCGTTGCTGTCGCTGACAAAAATGAAATTGAACTTTCTTTTGGTCAGCATGCCATCGAAATCACCCTGACGGTTGGCCACTGACAGCGTCTTTGTCGAATTGTCATAACTGAAATCAATGCGACTATATTTCCCTTTTTCATAATTATAGTTGCTTCCTTCGTCTTCATAGAGTGAAAAATGACCGTTTGCTCCCGCATAGACATAGACATCCAGTACATCCGGCTTTTTCTCGGCAGTATACTGCATGACCGGTCCAATAGGCAATATTGCTCCGGCTCTGACATAAACAGGGATACGTTCGTATGGTGCAGCAACAAGCAGATCCTGCCCACCTGTTACCATCTTGCCACTGTATAGATCATACCAGCTGGTTCCTTTTGGAAAGTGTATCTTGCGTGAGCTCGCACCTTTTTCAGTGACAGGACTGATGAGCAAAGATGGTCCCCAAAGGTATTGGTCATTGCGGTCGAATCCATCTTTGTCCTGGGGGAAATCCATGGCAAGTCCACGTATCATCGAATAGTCATCAAAAAAAGTCTTTGCGGCAAGACTATAATTATAGGCCAGTAATTTATACCGTAGATTGATCGCATAGATCATGCTTTTATAGGCCGGATGATCCACAGGAGCGATATTATACGGCTCGCGGTAGGGATATTGTCCATGCGCCCTGAATAAAGGCAAGAATGCCCCGTATTGGTACCAGCGGCTATTCAGCTCGCGCCACTCCTCCAAGTCCGCTGCATCAGGTTTGTGAAACCTATTTTCAACCAAAAAGCCACCTGCATCCATCGTCCAATAAGGTGTACCGGACATCGAGAAATTGATGCCCCCAGCAATCTGATCTTTCATGTCATGCCATCTCGAAGCAATATCGCCGCTCCAGGCCGCCGCCGCATAGCGCTGCTGCCCTGCAAAAAAGGATCGCGTCAGAATAAACACCCGTTTGTTAGGATCTGTTTCACGCTGGCCCTCGTAGATACCCTTGGCATTTTGCAAAGGGAACACATTATAGTAGCGAACAGATGATCCTATAGCTGGCTGAAAGACCGATTTACGCTCGTCCAGATCAATATTCGAGTGAATATCTGGCTCACTCGCATCCATCCACCAGGCATCGATCCCAATTTTGAAAAGATTGTTGTCCAACAATTTCCAGAACCCATCGCGTGCCGCTTTGTTGAAAGGATCATAAAATGTCGAGGTATAGCCCTTTCCGATCCAATCTTTACGGCCGTCATAAATATTTCGCGGATAGATCCATTTGTTGGCTTTAAATTCTTGGTATACGGAAGACTCTTCATTGATTTTGGGCCAGGCCGAAATCATGATCTTAAAGCGCTGATCATGCAGCTTCTTCACCATGGCCAGAGGGTCTGGAAAACGCTTTACATCAAATTTTTGGCTCCCCCAGTCGTTTTCAGCCCAGTAAGACCAATCCTGCACAATATTGTCGATCGGAATCTTACGTTTGCGAAATTCAGCCGCGACCTCCTCAATTTCCGCTTGTGTCTTGTAACGTTCTCTGCTCTGCCAAAATCCAAAGCTCCAAATCGGCATAATCGGTGCCTTGCCGGACAAGTGGCGATAACCTGCAATGACCTCATCCATTGATGCGCCCTGTACAAAGTAATAATCAATGGCATCTCCGGCTTCTGAATTAAAGGAAAATACGTTTTTACGCGCTTCTGGAATGGGGCTCTGCCAATTTAAGGTAAAATAAGATTCACCCCCATCAGGTATCCATTCCATTCGGATCTGGTAAGTTTTATCTTTCTGCAGGTCTCTTTCTATTTCAAAAGTACCTGCGTTCCAGGATTGCCGCCAGCGGTCAGCGACCTGCTCGCCATCAATCCAAACTTTCATATAACCTGAATATTTAAAATGCAGCACATGTTTGCCAGTATAGGGCGAAGAGAAATTTCCGGCATAGATGACTTTGCTTTCGGCCAGCTTTACGCTCTTTGGAAATTTGTGCTGATCTGTTAGGTAGCCATAGTCGATAATCGATTCCGGTCGGGATAGATACACTTCTTCGTCCTTGTTCCGATTTACATAGGTTGCCGTGAGCCAACCCGGCTCTCCTTCTTTTGACTGCAACTTAAAAGCATTTAAAGGCAATAACGGCCTCACGTCGCCCGCTTTTGTAATGGAGTAATTGTGCCATAAAATGCCATAGTTGTTAGTGGACAGTAAAAAGGGTATTCCGATTTCTGTATTGTACTGCAGCAGCGAAACCTGTTTGCCACGGTTATAGTTCATCACCGCATTCTGATGTTGGCCGAGTCCATAGATCCCCTCTTCCGCATGGACAATAAAGTCTTGGTTAATGTGATAAAATGCATCACCTTGATAACTATTGGCTAAAAAAGAACTTGAATTCCGCTTTGCTTCTTTAAGGATGGATTGCCCCTTAAGGTCAAAAAATTCCACTTTGCCGTTCATCAAGGAAACCACTGCCTGCATATTGGCCGTTTGTACATTTACCGTTGAGTCGGTCGAGCTTACCGCGAGTGATTTTACTTGCCGGCGCAGTGAATCGACGATCACTAAGCTCGTTTGTTCCGGTAAGACTGCACCAGCTGGAACAGCTGTGACACGCACAATCTTGTCGGTTACGACATCCAAATAAATATCCTGATCAATGGAGGTCTCCGAATTTTTGAAGCTGACCTTAATACCGGAAGGCATTTTTTCATAATGAGCTTTATTGGCTTGGCTAAATCCCTGCTGCACGATTGCGAAGAGCATCAAACCACTTAAAGCGTACGTTAAGTTGCGCATTTAAATAAGATTTATTGGTTATTATATTCCCTTGGTTATTACGCGTCCTTTCCTATTGAAAGAACAGATCAAATATAGAATGCAACCGGTTGTATAAAGGGTATATTTTGTTAACTTTTAGGGGTTATTTTGTTAACTTATGCGGGGATACTGGCGGAAAACACTATCGACAATTCACTTATTTACAAGCTTTTTCGATAAAAAGACGGCAGGTTACCAAATGCAGATTTAAAATATTTGCTGAATTGTTTCGGATTTCCGAATCCTACTTCATAAGCGATCTCAGCCATCGATAATTTCGAGTTCTGAACCAGATGCATGGCACGTTTGAGCCGAATATGTCGGATGTATTCCATCGGTGAATAGCCTGTGATGGCAAGCACCTTTTTATAAAGCCCTACGCGTGTGATGTTCATTCTTTTGGCAAGCAGTTCGACAGAAAGCGAAGAGTCACTGAGATCCTGTTCAATTTCCATTACCAGCGCACGGATAAATTGTTCATCAGCAGATGCGATATCGGGCTGCGTCAGATTAACATTAATCTGTTTTTTATACCGTTTTACCATTGTCTGTTGTTGATGGAGTATCTGCGCTAATTTTGAACGCAGCAGGTTAATATTAAAAGGCTTGTTGATATAGTCTGTAGCACCCGACTCCAAGGCTTCCAGTTCAATTTTCTGATTGACTACGGCCGTTACAATCAGCACAGGGATATGGACCAGCTTGGCCTGGGCCTTTATAAACCGGCAAAATTCCAGTCCGCTCTCTCCAGGGAGGCTGAGATCGGTGATGATCAGATTGACCTGTTGCTTGCTTAGGATCAATTTTGCATCATTGATGCTTTGCACAGCGTGGATTAGGTAGGCTGAACTCAGGCTCCGTTCCAGATAATGGAGGAAGTCGATATCATCTTCGACCAATAAAATAGCGGGTTTATCCTGCTTATTGCTTTCGACAGGATCGACACTCGCTTCGGCCTTATGTATGGGTAGCTGAACTTTAAAAATCGTCCAGTGCACATTGCTGCTCAGCGCGATAGTTCCGCCCAAGAATTCGACATAGTCTTTAACAATAGAAAGCCCAATGCCCGTACCCTGATTCAGTTTTCCATTGGGAACATCCAGTTGCATGTAACGTTCAAATACGCGGGCTTGTAGGTTTTCGGGAATCGCTGTACCCTGATTTTGAACTTCAATACGCAGCATCTTTCCTGTTTCGTGTTCAGTGACTTCGGCATTGAATGCCACAATGCCGGATACCGGGCTAAACTTGATTGCATTTGACATCAGATTGAAAATAATGCTTTCCAATTTGTTTTTGTCAAACCAGGATAGATAGGTGTCTGGAGCGATATTGACCTGCAGCGAGATCTGATTGCTTTGCGCTATCCCGGCAAAGGCATCAAGCATTTCGCGGATAAATCCCATGAGGTCCCCATACGCTTCGTTCAGCTCAAGCTCACTTTTCTCCAATTTTCTAAAGTCCAGCAGCTGATTGACCAATTTAAGCAGACGGTCTGCATTCTTCTTGATTAAGTTTAGGTCAGCTTTTTTTTCTGGATGCTGCTCTTCATCCAGCAGCTGCTGCGCTGGAGTTAGAATCAAACTGATCGGAGTTCTGAATTCATGACTTATATTGGTAAAGAAACGTGTTTTCAACGCATCCAGTTCCTTTGCCTGTGCAGCCTGTTCCTGGGCGAGGTAGAGTTGATTGCGCGTCTTGACACGTAGTTTTGTCAAATAGAAATAAGCCCATAGGACGATCAGTACCAGGCTGGCATAGAAAAGAAAGGCCCAAGCCGAACGCCAAAAAGGTGGCTGTATATCGATTGTTAGGAGCAGCACGCCCTCAGACCAGCTATTCGAATCGATGGCGTGCCGAATATACAAATTGTAGCTTCGGGTGTCTAGATTGGTGAAATTGGCGCGCATGGTTGCCGGTTCAAAATCAAACCATTCATCACTTAGACCAGCAAGCTGATATTGGTAGAGTCCATTATGCTGTTGCAGGTAGTCAAAGGTAGAGAACTCCAGCGAAATGGCATTGAGGTTGTAAGGAAGACTCAGTTCTTTAAGATTATTCAGGGCTTGATCGTAAATGACCCGGCCCGAAAATTCCTCACCTACGGCTATCCGCTTGTTAAATAAATAAAGATTGGACAAAAGCGGTAAGACCAGTTCACTTTCGCTGCTAATTTTCTTAGGGTCGATAAAATTGAATCCCTTTGGCCCACCAAAGACAAGTCTTCCGTCCCGCATTTTTAAAGCGGCGTTTTCATTGAATACATTCCCCTGAAGGCCTGATTCCCGTGTAAAATTGCGGATGATGAACTTCTCGGCCTGCCCTTTGCCGACAATCGCCGACAGTCCTTTGTTTGTTGAAGCCCAGATTCCCCCCTGATTATCGACCAAGAGCGCCAGGATCGCATCGTCGCTGAGTCCATCCTGCTGTGTGAGATAGCTTACTTTTGTACCGTCGATTACATGCAAGCCCTCTTGTGTTGCTACCCAAATACGACCAGTTTTGTCCTCTTTAATATCATAAATCAGATCATTCATAAGTTTCATGGGCGAACTGGATGTATTCATATAGCTAATCTTGTCGTCGGGAGCCAACAATGCCAAACCTGTCGCTGTGCCGATCCAGAGCCGTTTTTTTGAATCTTCAAACAAGACAGAGATATAATTGCTGTTAATGGTTTGTCCCTGCCGAGTATACGCTCTCGAAAACTGTTCTGTCTTTTTATCAAACAGGTACAAGCCAGCACTTAGGGTTCCTATCCAAAATCGATGTTGACTATCCTCGTAGATCTCCCATACACTATCGTCGTTCAACTTTCCAGGAGCCGAATCACGGTGGAAAACCTTAAAACTTTTGCCGTCGAATCGACACATACCACCTCGATAAGTTCCGATCCACAGCTTATCTTCCGTATCCAGCAATAAGGAAACAATCACGTTGGAGCTCAAACTGTTGGGATCCTGAGGATCATGCAGGTATTGCGTGAATGTTTTCTGACTGATATTATAATAGAGCAATCCCCCACCGTTTGTCCCGATCCATAGATTACCCTTTCGATCCTGTACAAACTTATTGACATCGTCAAAGGGAAGCGATTTAGGAAGCCCTGGATAGTTCCTGATTAAAGAGAATAACAACAGGTTGGGATGATAATAACTGATGCCACCTTTATAGGTGCCCGCCCATATGATACCTGACTTATCCCGATATAAAGCCGTTATGCTATTGTAAGGTAGGCTCCGTAAATCATATTTATCGTTAGCGAGGATCTGTACACTTTTTATTTTTTTATCATAAACATTGATCCCACCATGATCAGTTCCTAGCCAAAGATGCCCTTGATCATCTTGCACGATATTGCCTACAAAAGGATTGGACAGTTCTTTTTGGAGGTGTTGAATTGATCCATCTTTCGGGTCAAGCCAGTATACACCAATTGGAATGTCTTTTGAGAAAATCCATATCGCCCCTTCCCGGTCGGCAAATAGATTATAATTTACCAGCTTACTGCTGATCGGCAATAGGCTGGTTTTGGTACTTCGCAATGATTTGGTATCGATGTGGCCCAACAGGCCATTTTCGTAGATTACCCAGATCGTATGCCCTTGACCAGCTATCACATCAGCGATTCGGTTATTTTTTGTCAACGGCGATACAGTACGATAGGTTTTCTTTAGGCTATCGTACAAGATCAGCGAACGATCGCTATACAATAATGCGAAGGTCTGCCCTTCCAGCGGCCTTATCGTGTGTACGTCTTTGACGGGCAGCTTTAAGTGGGTCAGTATGGAATCAAGCTGCTGGACGATAATGCCTGAGTGCTGATCATACACATTCATCCGGTTGCTGGTGCGAATCCATACATTGCCTTCTGGTCCCTCAAAGATTGCGGAAATTGCATTTCCACTCAGGCCGGTACGTTTATTGGCGGAATAGCGAAAATTTGTGAATTGCGTTCCATCAAATCGGCTCAGGCCAGATTCGGTACCAAACCAGAGGTAATTGTACTTATCCCTGAGTGCACAATTGACATGATTATGGACCAGGCCCTGGTCAGAGGTTAAGGTTTTAAACGCATAGGTATTGACCTGGCTCCAAGCTGACGATTGCCCTAAGAAAAGGAGAAGAAAGAGTTGGAGATAAGCGAATAAAAAAGACTTAAGCTGCTGCATTGGTTATCATCTCCCCAATGATACAAAAATTGAGTAAATACAGCAAATCAAGTTGCTATTAATATAAGCTTTAGCATGAGCCCCATATTTTTTATCCTATAAACTAGGTTACCACATTGAGATCAAGTTCGTAAGTTAAACCTAAATAACACCATTTTTATAGGGATATAGCAGGGGGTTAACAAGGGTTTACCCCTGTTATACCCCTGTTAACCCCCTGTTACCCCCCAGTTAAACCCCTCCTACTGGTTGAACTCGTATAAATTAATTGATACGTTTAACCACTCTAAACAATCGTTAAAATCCAAGAAAGAAATTGACTTATAAGGAAGTGATGGAAAACGTAAAAAAAGCGAAACAACGCTACATAGAACGTGCAATATTAGTCATAAAAGACAAAAGCTAATGCTATAGGCCTGATTCATTTCGATAAATGATCCCTTTACTGAAATTGTTTAGGCCTATCTTTTTCTGCTGCTCTTGCGGCAATCTCATCAATGCGTTTTTTGCGGGTATCTGGTCTTTTGGCAAGAACAATCCATTGCAACATCATTTTTTTGACGGATTTACTCAGCCCAAGAAAATAATCTTTTGAACCAGCATAATGTCGAAATGCTTCATCCAGATCCTCGGGAATAATTAATTCTTCCACACTGTCCAAAATTGACCAAGAGCCATTTTCTTGTGCTATTTTTATAACCGCGTACCCCGCTGGAGCCATCAGATTCGCATCGATTAGTTTTTTAACTTTTTCTTTGTTAATTCTAGACCACGTGCTCTTTGGTTTTCTTCGACTAAATAATTGCATAAATGAATAGGCATCAATCGGCCTCCTCGTGCTATCAATCCAGCCAAAACACAAAGCTTCATCCACCAGCTCTGTCCAACTGACTACTGGTAGATTTGATTTTTTGGTATTACAGATCACCCAAATTGATTGTGCTATTTGATGATTGTTTTCGAGCCAAAGCCGCCACTCTTCCTTTGTGTTCAGGTAAATAGTGACTCTTTCTTCTGCATGGTGTTTTATCATTGTTTTTGTCGATTGGAATAGATCGAATTTATCTATTGTGAAAATACGACTTTTTCAAATGCTAATCATCACTGTTGTCCAAAAGGATATGGATAAGCCCAGCACATTTGTTAATCCAAATTGTTCACCAATATTTCCCTTCTTAAATTCTAAGAATGTACCTTTTTGGAACTAGGATAAGTATGACGAGTAGAACAATCTGTATGCAGACTGCGAAAAACAAAAAAGTTTGCATTCGAAAAGCAAGTTCAGAGACTCGTTTTGCGTTTCTGCGCCGTAAATCGATCTGATTTTTCAGCACATGCTTTTCACAGCTGTCAATATCAGTTCGCTGCTCTATTTTCCATTTTTCCTCACTTGCCAGATGATCACTTTTCGTAGGCGCCAAATCGATAGCGTCAAATAGGGTAAAAAAAAACCAGCAACAACCTATAATAGTAATTAAAGTCAAGCTAATCAGGATTTTCTTTATCATGCGTATTTATTTTTTTGCATTTCGTTTCAGATAATAAGCCCTTAAACAAATTGAGATCAATGCAGCAGTTAACCCCGAAACCAGAAAAGACGAAAACTGGAAAATCACTTCACCAAACGCTTTACTGTCGCCAAAACACTGTACGGAGTTTCCCCATGCATCCGTACCCATAGCTCCCTCATGTATACAATTCCGACAAGCCCAATATTCGGGAAGTATAATCCCAAGATAAATTGGTAAGAAAACACCATAACAAGTTAGAAGAATAATTTTTATTGCACGAACCAATTTCATATTATCTATCTACCTAAACCTTTTATTCGTTAAACACGACAATCGCCAATTTACGGTATTACAATAAGCTAAAAGATCGATAGTTTATATGTGTTGGCAGCCATTTATAATTCGTTAGGGATCCATCAATTTACACAAACGTTTGTGTATTCATTTTATTTGAATCTCTAATCCATTCTCCGTATACTCGTGATAACATTATAATCAATTATTCGAGGCTAACGTTCAAGCACACCTGGATCAACAATAAGACAGCATGAAGAGAACAAGTACCTTGTATTCTTATAGAAACACATGTTAAAACGCTATAAAAAATGAAACAGATTGGTTTAAAAATCAAACGGGAATGGAAGTTTCTTTCCATATTCGTCATCTGCTCTTTACCAAGCTTATTCAGCATGGCACAATCCAACACGCCGGTTCTCCGTATCGGTATCATGGCCGATATGCAATACGCAGACAAAACAGACCACGGTAGCCGGTTCTACCACAATTCTTTAATGAAAGTCGACACCGCTGTAGACTTCTTTAATCGCAATAAAGTCGATTTTTCATTGGTTCTTGGCGATCTTGTCGACGAAGGTCCAAAAGATCTACCTGTATTGTTAAAACATCTCTATCCTTTAAAAAAACCGATGTATTGTCTACTTGGCAACCACGACTATGTCAGCGTATCTAAACCAGATCTTCTGCACACCACTTTTGGGATGCCAGCTAAATACTACGCATTTACAAAAGGGAAATGGCGATTTGTTTTCTTAAATACGAATGCGCTCAGTGAATATGCCACAACGCCCAATTCAGCAGACCAACGTGAATGGAAAACCTTGGTGGGTAGCCTACAGGCAGACGGAAGGAAAAATACGCACCCCTGGAATGGCGGAGTTGATCATAAACAACTCCTATGGTTGCAAAACGAACTTGCCCAAGCGCGGAAAAATAAGGAGCATGTGATCGTATTGACACATCATCCCTTATTGCCAGAAAATGGTTATGAAACACTCAATAATAGGCCAGTTCTTGATATACTCTACAAATTCCCAGAAGTTAAACTGGTACTTTCCGGTCATAATCATAAAGGCAATTATGTGATGGTAAACAATATTCCTTTTGTAACCATGGAAGGTATGATCGAAACACCTACAAGCAATGCCTATGGTCTTTTGGAGCTTTATCCGGAAGAAATCAAAATCAAAGGCCAGGGTAGACTCAGTTCAAGAGTTTTTAAATTATCATCCAAATAAGGCTCAATCGGGCGATTAAAAAACTCGCCATAAATGAAATTTAAATAAAACACCCCCAACAGCGAAAGCCGTTGAGGGTGTTTTTTATTGAATGGGTTTAGTGAATACACTATTCTAGGGTTGGATTAAATGTTCCGCCCCAATCTTTATTCTGCTTGATATTCGGATTTTTATCAATGACTGATTGTGCTATTGGAAAGAAATAATAGGTATCTGGTACCAGGTTCACTTTGTTTCCTGTACTTGGCACCTGCAAGACACTATATTTAAACTGATTCTCTTTCAACGTGTATGTTTTGGCCAATGCATTTGCATCTTCCAGTTTCATTTCAGTTCCATTAGCATTGATCGCAATAGCTTCAACTCCATGCTTTGTCGTATTGTTTAGTATATTTAACTTACGTAACCGTCGTAAATCCCAAAAACGATGTCCTTCAAAGCAGAACTCAATATTACGCTCTGCTAAAATGGCTTCACGCATTTGCTCTTTCGTAGTCGCTGCAATACCATATTTATTATCCGCACCAGGTTCTATACCCGCTCTTTTTCTGATCTGTGTCACCAAATCTAAGGCTGTCGCAAAGTCTCCGGTTTCATTTGCTGTTTCAGCATAATTCAACAGGACTTCGGCATAGCGCATCAACACAAAATCCACATCATACTGGGTTTCCACTTCGGTCTGTTTTAATGATAATTTAGAGTTTTTTAAGATAAAAAATCCACTATATCGATCCAAATTGGAAGAAGGTGTTTTTGCGTTAGGGTTTATACCAAAGTCATCTAAAGCCGGAGCAATACCTACAGAAGTGTATTGTCGTTTGCCGGTCTTTCCTGAAACTTCATAAATCTTGGCATTCCACACAATGGATTTATCAAAACGCGGATCGCGGTTTTCCCAATAGGATTGCAAAAATTGATCTTCTGTCTTATAGTATTTGCCCGTTTGATCGGAATAAAGCTTTCCATCTTTCATTGGAAAAGTTTTTACAAATTCCCAGGATGGAACGGAACCCGCTGGCCCTCTACTTTCGGAGCCGGGTCGTACTCCATTATCCCAATTAGCGACTTTATTTGGATAAGTATTAATCACAGCAAAAACAACCTCTGGTCCTTTTTCAACCAGCGCAATATTGGAATAATCTGGAGTCAAACTATAGCCATCCGCTTTAAGTTGCTCATAAGCCAATTTATTCGCAGTGTTGGCCTCCTGCCAATAAGCATTTCCATAAGGATTGGAAGGATTAAACTGGGGTGAAGCTTTATATAACAATACTTTCGCTTTAAAAGCTGCCGCAAAATCACCGTCAACCTTTCCATAATCTGCCGTACCCTTGGCAATCGTTTTTGGCAGTAAGGAAATAGCCTGATCCAAATCTTTGATCATCAGATCAAAACACTCTTTTGTAGAATTGCGGGGTACATTAAGATCATCATTTTTTAAATCTTGAGGTACCGTAATATAAGGGACTCCACCATGAATCCTGACCATATTAAAATACATATAGGCACGGAGAAACAAAGACTGCCCAATCACCGCATTTTTGAAGTCCGCTTTTAGCACAGTACTTTCACCAACTTTCTGTATCGCCGTATTAATTTTTCGGATGGTTGTATAGTCCCAGGATTTGTAAGAACCGTTGTTGACGGTGACCGCATCCAAGGGGAAAGCGATGCCAATTAGTTGTTCCGAATTTCCATCCGCACCAGCGTTCCAGTTGCCAAATAGTGGATATAGATTGGCAAGATAGCCGTTGACTAGATTTGGATCGGCCCATACCTTGGCTTCATCCAGCGAATTGAGATCATCAATGTCCAGCACATTTTTACAGGAAGACATACACAGAGCCAACGCTATTAAAGGATAATATATTTTTTTCATCTTTTTTTCATTTAAAATTTAACATCAAGTCCAAACGTAAAGGTTTTCATGACTGGATAAGAATCATACAGCTTTTGTTCCGGATCATGGAATTCTTTCATCGGCGAAAAAACAAACAAATTGGTTCCATTGAAAAACAGGTTGACATCTTTTACACGGATCTTCTCGGTCATGCTTTTCGGCAATCGGTAAGACACGTTAACATCGCGTAAACGCAGATAGGCTCCATTTCTTATCCAGAACGACGAAGGAGCTGCACCAGACTCAGCCCAACCAGAATAGCCTGTTGGACGAGGGTATTTCGCATTGGTATTATCCGGCGTCCAGACATCGGAAGCCCAAATCGGGTAATATGGACGGAAAGTATCGCCATGCTGACGCATTCCACCACCTTCTTGATTGCTGATCATCCGATCATAAGCAAGAACCCCCTGAAATAATGTCGAGACATAGAAGCCTTTCCAGCTCGCATTGAAGCCAAACCCGTAATTGATGCGCGGAGAATTATTATCCGACAATAACTGCAAATCGTTATCATCAATTTTCCCATCCGGACCTCCTGAGTAGTTCGCCCCTTGAATATCTTTATATAAGATCATCCCAGGAAAAGGATCCCTTCCGTAGGTCTTAAATCCTTTTGCTTTCAGTGCGTCGGCTTCAGCCTGTGTCCTTACTAAACCCAGTGCCTCTAAGCCGATAATTCTATTTTCTGGCCGCCCAATTCTGGAACGAAAGTTCTGCGGTTGGCCGGCAGCATACGCCGGTTCCTCGTCAATGATATCCCAGCGGTCTTTTGCATAACCCAGATTCCCATTGAGCCCATAGGTCACCTCGCCCACCTTATCATTCCAGTTCAACGAAATCTCCCCGCCTTTGTAACTTCTTGCGGCATAGTTTTCAGGAGCAAGTGCGCGACCATAGTTATCCGGAACTTTCAGTGATCTTGGTCCTAGGATGTTCGTTTCCTTGCGTGAAAACAGATCTAGGCTACCGGTCAGCTTATTCTTAATAAATCCAAAATCCAAACCGAGATTGACGCTTTTAGAAGTCGTCCAAGTGAGGTTCTGCGTCGGTGTTGCACCATACGCAATACCATTGTAATAGCGATCTCCGAACATATAGCCACCAGAGCTGTAGTATTTTTCCAGATAGCCAAACTGACCGATTCGATTAGCATTTACATCCAAATCATTACCCGTTGTACCGTAAGAAGCTCTGAACTTCAAGTCTGATATCGTATTCTTTATATCCGTAAAGAAGTTCTCGTCCGATACACGCCAGGCTGCCGAGACTGAAGGAAAAAAGCCCCACCGTTTATCGCTAGGAAACAAAGGTGATCCATCGTAGCGGAAAGAAAACTCCGCAATATACTTATCTGCATAATTATAATTAGCACGCCCAATCACGCCGCGTCTTGAATCAATTGTTTCATTGGCAGTTGTCGACCTAAAGTTCCGATCTGTAGGATAAATAAACATCTGATCCAGGGCTGTAATCGGATTCTCTGCCCGTGAAGTAACGTACGTCCCTCCTTTTTTGGACTGCTCATAAACCAATGTCCCATCGACGGAATGTTTACCAAATTTGCGGTTATAGTTTAAAAACCAGTTTACCTGATATTCCCACAATCGTTGTGGGCTGTAATCCATGAAAGGCTGACTCTGACTAAAAGTAAAGATATTGATATTCGCTTCCGAAGGTGGGGCCGGTATAAAGCGGTTGTCATTTGGATTCAGTGAAGTAAAGGTGTAGTTTTTTTGAAAGCTCATATAGCGCTTGCGCATATAGTCACTGGCAAGATAACTCCCCACAAGTTTTGTCGATAGACCTTGTACCAATTTATCCAGCTTCAAGTTTAGGCTCATAATTGGATTGACCTGCCGCACTTTGCGGTCGATATAACGATCCCCGATGACCTGATCGATCACATTCCATGCCTGCCAGCTTCCCATAGGTGTCTGTACAGGATAAGCCGTTGGCGTATTGCTCGGTGTTCCGTCTGCATTCAGGTAAAACGGATACATCTTTGGCCAGTTGAAGGTAACACGGTAGAAATCGGATACATCAAAATCATCATCATTGGAAGATGTGCTAAAAGGCCAAAAAAAGCGCTTCGAGTTGGTCTGGTTAGCTGAAATATTAAAATCCATGCTAAAATCTTCGGTAATCTGCGCGGAGATATTGCTGCGCAAATTGAACTTCTCATGGTCCAAAGATTTATAGGATCCATTTTCTTTGCGGTAGCTCAGCAAGCTATAATAAGTAATTTTGTCGCCACCACCATTGACCGATATGGATTGCCGATGGGTAAATGGATTCCGCCAGATGACATCGTTGGCATTATAATTTTTATCCTTGAAATAATCAAACTCTTTTTGTCCATTTGGGATGGAAAGACCGCGAAATTCGGCGACCCTGTTTTGATAGGTGAGCTCATCTTGTGCAGTCGTTAAATTCGCAAGAAGTTCCTGTGTTGGCGTATTAAAGGTATAATTACTTTGTACATTAAAAACTGGTGCTTGCGCTGCTCCTTTTTTCGTCGTCACAACGACAACGCCATTACCCGCCCGGGTGCCATACACTGCGGCAGTTGCTGCATCTTTTAAGAAGGTCATTTGGTCAACCTCGTTCGCTTCAAGCACATCAAATGCAGCTTTATCGCGGACCACACCATCAATTACATAAAGTGGCTCGGCAAAACTCCCCCGGATACGCAAGCTCGACGATGCTCCAGCCATCCCCGAAGTATTGGTGACATTGACCCCCGCTGCCCTACCGGCAAGTGAATTGGAAAGATTTGAACTGGGGATATTTTTTAGCTGTTCTGCATTTACGGTAGCGACGGAACCGGTGATATTCCCTTTCCGCTGCTTACCATACCCAATGATCACGACCTCTTCAAGCGCCTGATCACTCGAAACCATAACAACACTGATGTTGCCTGCGGAAACTGCTACCTCCTGCTTTGTAAAGCCCTGGTAGTTCACGACCAAAACATCACCACGCTTGGCCCGAATAGAAAAAATACCTTGTTGATTGGAGGATGCTTGAACGGATGTTCCTTTGACGGTGATGGTAGCGCCGGCTAATGCCTGACCTTTCTCATCTTTGATGATCCCTGTAACCTGATCTTGATCGACAATAGCATTGATCGGATCCAGATTCAGTGCGTAAGAATCAGGCTGACTAAACAGCAGGCAGAGCCCCAAAAGGCTAATGGGTCTCGCCTTTCCATGAAGAAAAAAATTTCTCATCATAATTACAAATTGGTTTAAAATAATAAAGAACCCTCAGGCTCAACTTTGGTTTATTTACTTAGCCTGCTTTCTTTTTGTAAAAAACAGCAAAAGTGGATTAGATTGTCTACTAAATTTAAAAAACAAATTCTTATTTACGAAATTAACATGATTTTTTAATCAGAAGTTCACATAAACGTTACATGCTGAAATAGGGAATGGAAATGGTTGACACAGCAGTGCCGATCTTCAGGTAGAACACCTAAAAACTGTGGTGAATACAGGGGTTTAAAGTGAATTTACATCCCTGTACGAATACTATCTAGGAAATTTTGTTTTCAGGCAAGCTGAGTACGATCAATGTAGAGACCCCGAATGGGGCTAAAAAAAATAAGAGTCTAAAACTGTAAACTAGCGTTTAAACAAAATTGTCTCCCGTTATATGTTGGAAGTACAACATAGCTCTTTTTCGAATTCTGTAATCGACTGTCTACCAACGGGAGCAACCAATAGGCGATTTTAGTACTTAAGATACCGACCCCAGCTCCCATAACGATATCCGAGAACCAATGCTTGTCGTTGTACATCCGCAGATAACCGGTACCTGCTGCAACAGCATATCCTGCTATTCCGTACCAAATTGACTCCTGTCTATATTCCTGCCAAAGCAGTTCGGCACCAACGAATGCAGCTGCAGCATGCCCTGAAGGAAAGGAATTATTCGCTGAACTATCAGGCCGCCATACGGGAATGGTGGATTTCATAATTTTCACGGTTGAAGTCATGATAATATTAGAAACAGCTGTCGTAAACAGGCGTTGTTTAAGGTTATGTTTGGCAGGCACCCCTACCGCGTCCAAAACAAATACTCCGGCAGTTCCAGCAAAGCGGGTGAAATCGTCCAACTTAATTTTTCGGCTAGTCCCCCTCGATACGCCGTCTCTAATGTCTTCATCTATCCCCTTTAAAAAAGGATTTCCTTTGGCAACGACGCCATAGGTGATCAGTCCTACAGGAACAGCCAGTTCCTTGTAAGGAACTTTCTTAAAAAAATGAGATCCGCTGCTCGAATCCGACGGTTGTTCCGACAGGATTTGGGCAATTGAGGTAGCCGGTACTACAAAAAGTAAAACCAGGATACAATAAAAAACAAAGTATCTTTTGTAAGTGCTCATTTTATCCGTATTTATTTTATCGTGTGCAAAGATAATATTAAAATATCCAGTAAAAAAAGACACCGGGCATTGTCAACTCGGAAACTAAGCATCTTGCACCATCCACCTTCGTCAGAGGGTCAGCTTCCCTTATAGGCTGATAGCCGTAGGGGCGAAAGCGTAATCGGCACATGAAGATGTGTCTGCTCAAAAAGCGTAAACAAAAGTCCGCCGTTTCATGGATTGATATGAACAGCGGGCTTTAGATTTAAAATTTATGTATGATCAAAGTCCTATCGTCACGCCATTGGCAATGACCGCATCTTTTTTCACAACAACAATCCCATCACAGATCATATGCGTATCAAAATCACCATCATTCAAACCAGGTCCACCAATGATACGAACGTCATCTCCAATTCGGCAGTTCTTATCCAAGATTGCATTTTCGATATAACAACGTTTACCTACACCTACCGGTGGTGGCTTTTGTGTATTTCCCAATTCCAATACTTCTTCCAACTGCTCATAGTAATCAGTTCCCATCATGTAGGTCGATTTAATAACCGTTCCTTCACCAATACGGGAACGTATCCCAATAACGGACCTCTCCAGTTTATCGCCATTTAAAATACATCCATCGGCAATTACCGTATTATTTAACGTTGTACCCGAAATTTTCGAAGGCGGGAGCATCCGCGCACGTGTATACACGGTTTCATTAAACAAATTGAAGTCCGGAATATCATCTGTCAATCCGATATTGGCATCAAAAAATGATTTGATGGTCCCGATATCGGTCCAATACCCATCAAATTGATAGCTCAATACCCGAAGTGCTTCGATAGCATCAGGTATAATTTCTTTACCAAAATCCATCCCCGGGTTGGCGATCAAAAGGTTGCGCAATATGTTTTTCGAGAAAACATAAATGCCCATGGATGCCAAATAATGCCTTCCCTGTTTATGCAAAACCGCTGAAACCTCTGAGGTCCAATTTAATACTTCATCCTTATCGGGCTTTTCGACAAAGGCAGTGATTTCATTCGCTTCGTTCGCTTTTAAAATACCAAATCCCGTAGCATCTTTACCATTGACTGGTATCGTAGCGATGGTAACATCGCCTCCATTTTCAACATGGAAATCAATCAGCTTTGAATAATCCATTTGGTATAATTGATCACCGGACAATACAAGAATGTAGTCGTAATCGACATTCAGGAGATGCTTCTGCGTTCGTCTTACCGCATCGGCTGTCCCCTCAAACCAACGATCGCCCTCATTGGTCTGCTCTGCAGCCAAGATGTCGACAAAGCCCTTACTGAAAATGCTGAAATTGTAAGAATTTTTGATGTGTGTGTTCAAAGAGGCTGAATTGAACTGCGTCAGTACGAAGATCTTATTATAGCCTGAATTCAAACAGTTCGAAATCGGAATATCGACCAAACGGTATTTTCCAGCTATTGGAACCGCTGGTTTCGAACGCTGTTGCGTCAATGGGAAAAGGCGCGACCCTCGACCTCCTCCCAATACAAGGGAAACTACTTTGTGTATCATACCTCAATCCATTAATTGGTTATAAAACTATTATC
Source organism: Sphingobacterium multivorum (assembly GCF_039511225.1). Classification (NCBI taxonomy): domain Bacteria; kingdom Pseudomonadati; phylum Bacteroidota; class Sphingobacteriia; order Sphingobacteriales; family Sphingobacteriaceae; genus Sphingobacterium; species Sphingobacterium multivorum. Next base: position 2,358,357 of record NZ_CP154261.1, on the reverse strand, counting down.
TTCAAGAACAGGGACCTGATCAGGTTTACCCTCGAGATCCTTTAAATTCAGGTTTAAGAATCCTTATTAAATTAGCAATTTTTCGGATAAGAAGCAAACAGCAATTTTGATCATTGATTCTTTTTACAATAAAGGTAATCCCCGAAAAACGAACAGAGCCATTCTTAATGTTAACCGATTAAAAGACGATGATTACAAGTCCGTGTCTCCCGTAGATTTAATATCCAAATAGACCATGCGCGCTCTCCAAACCATTCCAATCTTGGTTAGCATATGCAAGACCAACAATTAGAAATAAAACAATAAATAAGACTACTTTAATATAATTCATCTAAAAACACAGGGTACTTGCCCTACTAGAGTAATTGAACGCTATAAATTTTAATATCGTATGGAACGCAAGTGAATTACAACACTTTGCTCCTTTTCGATAGCTCCCAAAATTGAAATTAGATGATCAACTTTCGAGAGGCTAGTTAAACGCAATTTTCATTGGAGAGAAGCACGCTATTGACCTAATATTTATGTAAATTGCTAAAGTATATAGAACAAAATAGCTATGGATTCTTCACTATTGGATGAGAACTATTGGGATGAACGTTATAAGACCAAATCGACAGGCTGGGATATTGGCTATGCATCCCCTGCAATCATCAACTATGCAGCGGGGTCTATTGCTAAAGATGCGGCGATTTTAATTCCCGGTTGTGGAAATGCTTACGAGGCGAAGGCTCTCCTCGCCATGGGGTTCAGTCAAATTACCTTACTTGATATCGCCCCAACACTCGTTGCAAAGGTAAGAAGGGAATTCGAAAATAGCCCAAACATCCAAATTGTATGTCAAGATTTCTTTGAGCATCAAGGCCAGTACGACTATATTATTGAGCAAACCTTTTTTTGCGCGCTAGATCCCTTGTTACGCCCCAACTATGTACAACAAATGCATACTTTGCTCAAGCAGCAAGGTATATTGATGGGTTTATTGTTTAAACGGGAATTTGCGCAGCAAGGCCCACCTTTCGGTGGAGATCAAACAGAATACCAACACTTATTCAAATCTAAGTTTGACATTTTACACCTGACAGATTCCACCAATAGTATTCCCCAAAGACAGGGAAATGAACTGTTTTTTGAGCTGCGCAAAAAATTGTCTACTTGTCCGGCATAACCCGATAAGTGGGATCTTCCACGATATTGACCTTCACAATGTCTGCTGCATCTTTTAGCAGTGAGCGACAATCCTCACTGAGGTGCCACAATTCGATCTTTTTCCCTTGTGCAGCATAGCGTTCGGTAATTTTGTTGAGGGCATCCACAGCGGACATATCCACCACACGACTCTCCTTAAAATCTAAAATCACACGGTCGGGATCTTCCAAAACATCAAATTTATCCAAGAAGTTAGCTGTCGAACCAAAGAAAAGAGGTCCATAAATTTCATAATGCTTGATGCCCTCGGCATCCAAATATTTTCTTGCTCGAATGCGCTTCGCATTGTCCCAGGCAAATACAAGTGCGGATACCACGACACCAATCAGCACCGCAAGTGCCAAATTATGTAAAACCACCGTAATCGCTGCGACAAGAATACCAACAAAAATATCAGATTTCGGAAATTTATTGACAATACGCAAGCTCACCCATTGGAAGGTACCTATTGCCACCATCATCATCACACCGACCAGCGCTGCCATTGGTATCTGCTCAATGAAAGGAGCACCTACCAAAATAATCACTAAGATGGTCATGGCTCCAATAAAAGAAGAGAGCCGCGTGCGTGCACCAGCATTTAAATTGACCAGTGTTTGAGCAACCATGGCACATCCACCCATTCCTCCAAAAAATCCATTGATTGCATTGGCTACCCCCTGCGCCATGGATTCGCGGTTTGCATTTCCTTTGCTCGCGGTTATTTCGTCCACCATATTTAGTGTCAAAAGCGATTCCACCAACCCTACTCCGGCCATCACCAACGAATACGGAAAAATCAGTTGCAATGTTTCCCAGCTCAGGGGTACATTGGGTAAATGTAAATGGGGTAATGTCCCACTGACAGAGGCTATATCTACTACTTTTTTGGTATCAATTCCTAAAAGAGAAACCAAGCCAAACACAACGAGAATAGCGACTAAAGAGGCCGGGACTGCCTTTGTGATCCGAGGAAATCCAATCACGATCAACATCGTCAGTAGAGTGAGTCCCCCCATGATGTATAAGGTACTTCCCGACATCCACTCCACCCCCGATCCTGTATTCTCTTTAAATTGGACCACTTGCGCCATAAAAATAATGATGGCCAGTCCGTTTAAAAAACCGTACATCACAGGCTGCGGAATTAAGCGTACAAATTTCCCCCATTTAAAAAGTCCGACCAAAAATTGTAGAAGCCCCGCCAAGACGACAGCAGCAAAAAGATAATCAATACCGTGACTTGCCGCCAGGGCCATTAAAACAACCACTGTTGCACCAGCACCTCCAGAGACCATCCCTGGCCTGCCTCCCAAAACGGAAGTAATCAAACCCATTAAAAATGCTGCGTAGAGTCCCGTTAAAGGCGGTAATCCAGCCAAAATAGCAAACGAAAGTGATTCCGGAATCATCGTCATCGCGACCGTTAATCCTGCAAACAACTCATTCTTAAGATTGATCGATTTTATATTGAATATTTCAAAGGTATTGTTCATTTCTAAATTACTTGAACAGGATAATTGCTGCAAAGGTACTAATCGCACAAACACTTTTATCCTATATTTGTTATTCTTTACAAATTTTATCGCAAAACAGTATGTTCATTTCGATCAAACAACGCATTAACCAACGTCACTATAGTCTCTTTATATTTATCTTTTGGGTGCTTGTCCAGCTCGGGAATATAGGGCCAAGTAAGGCAGCACTCCTTCCAGCAAGAGACTCTTTAATGAATTCAGATAGCCTATTTCGAGCGACATCAGTCGAAAAAAATCACTTGTTCCACCGCGAGCAGCCAAAACCATGGAACAATCATCGTATCAATGTAAAACAAACAGACAGTCTATTTGATTACCAAAAAAAGAACTTCTTAAGGGCGGGAATTGAGTGGTTCTCCATCCAGGCTATTCCTGCCTCGGTTAATTACTTCATTCGAAAAGATCCTGTTTCCCATATTTCCTTTAAAAACTTCTTTAGCCATTTAAAACTGTCTGCCTGGACCTGGGACGACAATCTTTTTGCAACGAATCAAATGGCGCACCCTTATCACGGTCAGTTTTATTTCAATTCCTTCCGATCCAACAACTATAGTTTTCTACAATCAACAGCTGCAACCGTAGCTGGTAGCTATATCTGGGAAACTGCAGGTGAAACCGAACCCCCATCCATCAATGATATCATCAACACAAGCTTTGGGGGTACTATTTTAGGTGAAATGACCCATAGACTATCGCATCATATTCTTTCACGACCAAGCCTAACTAAAGGACAACGTAATAAAAAAGAACTACTGGCCATGCTGATCAATCCGATAAACGGACTCAACCGACTGCTCGATGGGCGCTGGGGAGATAAGGTCAAGGGAGCTGTTATCGACAGTTCTTTAGTGCACACCGAAGTTGAATTGGGGCTAAGACGGTTTGATGCCAAAGAACATGACATCTTAAATAAAGGAAAGAATGACGTATATGCACGTATCAAACTGATTTACACCAACAATGATATAGACAAAAAGAAACCCTTTGATGACTTCTTCCTCAATTTGGAACTCGGATCAGATGATAGTTCCATTGTCAATGCGGTCAATGTCTATGCTTCGCTATATGGAAACCGTATTCTCTCCAATTTAACAGGACGCCACCGTGGTATTGTGTCTGCACATTTCGACTTTCTGCGCAATGAAGCTTTTTATTACGGATCCCAGAGCATCAATTACAATGTCTTTTCAAACTTCAATATTGGTAGCCATACCAAGCTGACAACCATTCTTGGTGGTGGTCCGGTGGTATTGGCCGCTGTACCCGATCCCTACCTCCATTTTGGTGAAAGCCGCACATACGATTACGGACCCGGAGCTGATGTTAGGGCTTCGGCTACATTGAGCACATTGAACCGCTTTAAATTTGGTGTAGATTATCGTGGTGGATATTTTGTCACAATCAGTGGTAACAAATCCCACCATTTTCTTCATACGGCATCCACGAGTGCTTCAATGCGTATCTGGAAGAACTTTGGCGTCAACCTTTACTCTGGTTACTTTAGATTGGAAGGTCGTTATCAAGACCATAACAACGTAAACAAAGACTATCCTTTTGTCCGGATAGCCCTAGCCTACAACTCTGAATATTAGCTATAAAAAAAAGGCTTAACGCATTTGGTTAAGCCTTTCTCATCAATTTGTCCAATACTTCTTTAACGCTTCCTTTAAACGCGGGTCGTACCCGTATATATCCGGATAAGTAACAATTTTACCTTCGTCATCCAACCAAGTTGTATAATACGTGATATAAACTGGCATCTGCCGTTTTAGTGTTACCCAGCGAGACTTTGAAATGGAATCTGTCGTAATTTCTTTCGCAATTTTTTCGGCCTGTTTTTCATTATTGACAAGATAAGACGCCAAATCCACAGGTTTTTCTACACGCACACAACCATGGCTGACCGCCCGGTTGCTTTGCCCAAACATTTGTTTTGCCGGCGTATCATGTAGATAAATAGAATAGGGATTCTCGAACAGGAACTTTACATTCCCCAATGAATTATCCGAACCGGGATTCTGTTTGAAACGAAAATTCTCCACAGAATCCGAATTCCAATTGACAGTTGTAGGATCCACTTGTTTACCTTTGTAATAAGCCACCATATTGCGCGACGCCAAATAGTTTGGATTATTCCGAACACTTGCCAATAATTCTTTCTTAACAATACTGCTTGGAATATTCCATACCGGATTAACTTGCATGGCATCCAACATCCCCTGCATCACAGGCGTCTCATGGTTCTCACCTTTCCGCGTATATGCCGGATTGTCTGTTTCACCCACACACACATTCATCAGTTGGCTTGTCTTCCCATCTTCCATGATATGTAAACGCTGTTCAGGTATGTTCACAAATACATATTTCTCCGGAAAAGCATCCCCCATCCAGCGCAATTTTTCCAATACCATTAACACCTGGCTTCGTTGTGCACTGTTTAGATTCCCATTTTCCAACAAATCTTGAAATCTAGCATAATATTGATTTTTAGGCTGTATATCGGCCAAGACGTTTCCGATTTTCACGCTGTCCAATAAGTTGACAACTTTGCCATAGCTCATACGTTTTTGAGGAACGAAATACCTTCCATAAAGGCGTTTGGGATTGACCACACCATATTTGATACTGCTGATATAAGCCACGAGTCCATCAGTGCTCAATAAGTCAAGCTTCGCCAATAAAGGATAAACTTCGGCAACATCTTTGCCCTTCAGTTTTCGAAGCGAAAACAACGTTTCCTTAATCGCAGCCGTATGGAAATAACTGGTCCGAATACCATGCTCTTCACTTCGCTCGAAGTAAGTAATCATAGTATCGATACTACCATCAAAGAGATGTTCGGCAATTAAAGTCATCCCTTCAGTAGAATCCGATAATTCCTTCATCCAGCTCGAATTAACCAATTGGGATTTTTCCTTAGCATACACGTCACGGAAGACTTTTACGTAAGCAGCTGTGTCAAAATCCTTATAGGACTTATTTTCAAACTCCTTCGCCAGCACATCGCCATAAGTTGGAGGGTTATCTTTACAAGAAAAAAATACTACTGAAATAAAAACTAAAAATCGTAACATATTACAAATCGTGAAAAAGAAATGGCTTCGCAATAATGAAGCCATTTTCTGGGGACAAAGATAAATAATTCTTATGGTCTAAAGAATCTTACCTGTCATTGAATCACTACAGAATCAATCACTGTATTTTTTCAGAAAATCTTCCAGCAATTCAACCATATCGGTATTGCCCAAAAAAGCTGCTGATCGTTGGTGCAAAGTTTTTGGCTCAATATCTAGTATACGCTGAGATCCATTCGAAGCTTTACCTCCGGCCTGCTCGATAATAAAAGCGATTGGATTGCACTCATACATCAATCTCAGTTTCCCATTAGGGTGTGCAGAAGTCGTTGGATAAAGAAAAATGCCCCCTTTGAGGAGATTGCGGTGTATATCGGCGACCATTGAGCCGATATACCGTGACGCATAGGGGCGTTGCGTTGCACTGTCTTCCATTTGGCAATATTTGATATATTGCTTGACGCCGTTTGGAAATTTGGAATAATTTCCCTCGTTAATTGAATAAATTTGGCCCGAAGCCGGAATTTTCATGTCGGGATGGGATAAACAAAACTCGCCGATCGATGGATCCAATGTGAATCCGTTTACGCCCTTTCCGGTTGTATACACCAACATGGTTGAACTACCATAGATCACATAACCTGCAGCGACCTGTTTCGTTCCATGTTGTAAAATATCATTGCTATTACAAGAAACACCCGTATCAGAAATTCGTCGATAAATGGAAAAAATAGTCCCCACAGATACGTTGACATCAATATTGCTTGAGCCATCCAGGGGGTCAATACACACAATATATTTGGCATTTTTGGAAACCCCTGATTGGATGTAAACTGGATTTTCATGCTCCTCTGAGGCAACTACACAGCATTCGCCCCCACTTTGAAGTGCTTTGATAAACTGTTCATCAGCGTAAACATCCAGTTTCTTTTGTCCCTCGCCCTGCACATTAACCTGTCCTGCATCGCCTAAAATATCAACCAATCCCGCTTTATTTACCTCTCTATTTACAATTTTTGCCGCAATTCCAATATCGCGCAAGAGTCTAGAAAGTTCCCCTTTGGCATATGGAAAATCGGCCTGTTTTTCAATGATAAATTGACCTAGTGTAGTTATACCACTCATAATATTGTTTTATTGGATATTTGTTGCACAAAGCTAAAAAAGTTAAACAAACTTTAGCAAACACATGCTGCTCATATTTAGCATTTTAGCAGACTAAATACGCAATCGATTGCGCTAAGTTTTGAAAACTCTTCTTTGCTAAAACGATTATTAGCTATTAAAAAGATAATAAAAGGTGGAAAGCAGTGGATAAATTTCAAAGAGCGACGATTAGAAAAAAAACAATAAATGCTAAGTATTTGGTAATTTTGGCTAAATATTCTGATACAATGCAACAACTTATACAGCACATCGAAAAGGAAAAATTGGGAAGCCAATTGGTAAAACAGCACACGTTGATCATAGATGATAAACAGGTCGTTCACGGCGCCCTATTCATGGTCAAAACCACAAAAAAAACATTTAAACTGATGATTCCAGCGCCTTTTCACGAAGCAGTTTTGAAAGAGCAGGTAACCATCAATACATTGATCAAACATCCCCAAGTAATGCTACTGGCCTAATCAAGGGGAAATTCCCCTATCCCATACCTCCCCCCAAGCAAACAAAACATAGCTCGATTGTGTTTATCATAGCGTGATTTCGATGTTTTTCACATCACATTCCGTCTCCCGAAGACTATAAAGCTGGCTCGACCTAGAAAACGGGGGCAAATTGAAAGCATATTATCAACGGGAAATTTTACAAAAAAACCCGGTAAAAGTGTAAAAATCACCTCGATATAACTTTTAACTTTAGGCAACAAAGACAACGCTATGCAACACCGCTATACACTTTCAGGAATGTCCTGTGATGGATGTAAAACAACAATCGAACATGCATTGAACGAGTTACCTGGGGTTCATGCCGAGGTGACTTTAAACCCGCCAAGCATCACAATAACATCCCAGAAACACATTCCGTTACAGCAATTACAGGAAATAATATCCAAATTGGGGCCATATCAAATCGGCGAAGCACATCAGCATACTTCCGAGGTTCCCTCCGATCAATCCATGGAAGTTCCGCCTATCCATAGCGAACAGCAACACAACCATTCCGCTCAGTCAAATGCGACAATGCATCAGTCACAAACATTAGCTACGCCCGACAAAGCACATGGTAATCCGTCTGCGGATAAATACTATTGTCCGATGCATTGTGAAGGCGATAAGCTTTATGATTCACCAGGAAGCTGCCCCGTATGTGGCATGCATTTGGTAAAACACGATTCAGTCTCGCACAGCGATCAGGAACATCAACATAATCCGCCTATTCAATCAAGTACAGCAGTTCCTACACCCCATAGTCGCGTCCACAACGATCATAATACTACACATCAGCCTAAGACAGCATCCCCAGCCGACAAAGCACATAGTAATCCGTCTGCGGATAAATACTATTGCCCAATGCATTGTGAAGGCGACAAGCTTTACGGCGAACCCGGAAACTGCCCCGTATGCGGCATGAACCTGGAAAAGGTCCCCATGTTAAAGACAGACCTTCAATATACTTGCCCAATGCATCCTGAGATTGTACAAGACCATCCCGGAAATTGCCCCATATGTGGTATGGACCTTGTGCCTATAGCCAATGGTAATAATGCGGACGACGATCATACCTATCGTAATCTTCGTATGAAATTATGGGTCTCTATCCTATTTACTGTCCCCATATTTATACTTTCCATGGGTGAAATGCTTCCGGGCAACCCGATCGGTAAAATCATTCCGCCCAGCTGGTCGGGATGGATACAACTGGTTTTATCTTTACCGGTTGTTTTTTACACCTGTTGGTCTTTTTTTCAACGTGGCTGGGTATCTTTCAAAACCTGGCGCCTTAATATGTTTAGCCTGATTGCACTTGGTGCTGGAGCTGCGTTTGTCTATAGTTTGGTAGGTCTATTTTTTCCGCAGATCTTTCCTGACGAATTAAAAAATCACCATGGCTACATTGCGCTTTACTTCGAGTCCGTTACCGTCATTCTAACGCTGGTATTGTTAGGCCAGGTGATGGAGGCTAAAGCACATTCCAAAACCAATTCAGCGATCAAAGAACTGATCAAGCTGAGTCCTTCCGAAGCTACGCGCGTGGAAAATGGAATCGATAAAAAAATAGGCATAGATCAAATTCAACTTGGTGATATACTCAAAGTAAAACCCGGTGATAAAATTCCAGTCGACGGACAAATTACGGATGGCAACAGCAGCATCGATGAATCCATGCTGACGGGTGAACCTATTCCAGTAGAAAAGCAGGAAGGCGATCATGTCAGTTCAGGAACCATCAATGGCGACCGCAGTTTCCTCATGAAAGCAGAGCGTATTGGTTCGGACACACTCTTGGCTCAGATTATTCAACTTGTTAATGATGCCAGCAGAAGCAAGGCACCCATTCAACGGTTAACAGATAAAGTATCCGAGGTATTTGTTCCGATTGTCATTATCATTGCAATTTTGACATTTCTTACCTGGTGGCTCTGGGTTCCTTCTGCTTCCTTAGCGTTCGGCTTTGCCAATGCACTTGCCGTACTAATTGTTGCCTGCCCCTGTGCCTTGGGGCTCGCTACACCGATGTCCGTCATGGTTGGTGTCGGCAAAGGAGCCAAACATGGCATCCTGATCAAAGATGCAAGTGCGCTGGAAAAAATGAACCAGGTCGATATGGTACTAACAGACAAAACAGGTACCATCACCGAAGGAAAACCCACCGTCGATGATATTCAACCAAACTCCTCCAGTAGCAAAGACGAAATATTGTCTTTGGCTGCCGCTTTAAATACCAATAGCACACATCCTTTAGGTCATGCTATTATTGAAAGAGCAAAAAAAGAAAACAGTAAAACAGAAAATAAAGTTTCCGATTTCGAAAACGTAGCGGGACAAGGAATCAAAGGAAACATAAACGGAAACAGTATAGCACTTGGCAATCAATTATTGATGGAGTCTATCGGTATAGCAGTTCCACACGATATGAAGCAGATGGCTGAAACCGCTCAGTCCAATGGAAAAACGGTGTCTTTCCTCGCAAAAGATCAAACCTTATTGGGCTATTTTAGTATTTCAGATCAAATCAAGGCTTCATCGAAGCAGGCAATTCAATACCTCCAAAAACATCAAGTCGATGTAGTCATGCTGACTGGAGATAATGTCCATACGGCAAAGGCTGTGGCGGATCAAGTCGGCATCAAGCATTTCAAAGCCAATGCCTTGCCCAAAGATAAGTTGCAAGAGATTCATACATTACAGCAACAAGGTCATGTGGTCGCGATGGCCGGTGATGGTATCAATGATGCCCCTGCCCTTGCTCAAGCCGATATCGGCATTGCCATGGGTACGGGTACCGACGTTGCCATACAAAGTGCTTCTTTGACTTTGTTGAAAGGAGATCTTACTGGAATTGCCAAAGCAAAAGTACTGAGTCATAAATTGCTTCGTAACATTAAGGAAAACCTGGGTTTTGCTTTTGTCTATAATATACTCGGTATTCCATTGGCAGCCGGACTGCTATATCCATCTTTCGGAATTCTCCTGTCACCCATGATAGCAGCTGCCGCAATGAGTTTTAGTTCCGTTTCGGTTATTTTGAATTCTTTACGCTTAAATCGTGCAAAGATCGATATCGATTAAAAACAGATATTCCCTATATTCGCTGCTACAATAACGACATATAGCTTACAGTAACATGCGTAATATCTTTTTAATCTTAATTACGGTTATCATCACAGTTGTCTGTGTCAAGAATCCGCAATCGGTTCAGCTCAATTTTCTCGGGGAATCACAAGTGGCACTATGGAAGCTACTATTGACATTTTTTATTGCCGGAATTGTCTTTGTATCGCTGCTAAAAACCGGAAAAAAGAAACAGCAGGTACACGAACAGGAGGAAATAGACGAATCGGAAGAAGAAAACGATCACAAAAAACCTCAATTATCGGATGAAGATCGAGAATTCCTCTCCTAAAAGAAAAAATAAACCACTAAAAATGAAGCCCTAAACAGCTGTAGCGCATTTTTATGGCATAAATACTTGCGTGGAATAGGGATTAACCCTATCTTTGCATCACTTCAAACAAGGAACGTTAGTTCTAAAACAAAGAAGTAAGATTCCGTAGCTCAGCTGGTAGAGCAATACACTTTTAATGTATGGGTCCTGGGTTCGAATCCCAGCGGGATCACAAAAGAAAAGCTAATCGCAAGATTAGCTTTTTTTGTTTTAAAGCTATTAGGATCCAAAAAAAGTTCGGCCGGGTTCGATCCTTTCGAGGCTCAGCAATATTAAAAATCACTATTTCCATTGATTTTTTTACAGAGCTAATTTAATAGCTTTGTTAGGCACATTAAATAGCACAACGGATGAAAAATTTTATTTTACTTCTTTTAACCTTTTTAAGTATACCTACTCCGGCCCAAGATAAATTAGCTTCATCAGATTTGGCGTATCCTGATTTAATTCCGACACTCATGCAGAACGGCTTATATGGCTACTGTGACAAATCACTAAACGTTAAGATAAAGGCATTTTTTGAAAAAGCAGAATTATTCGAGGCTGATTACAATTTCCAACTTTTCCATGTGAATAATCCCGAGATCGTTAAATATGGAACAAAAGACTATGCCTGGGTACTATTCAATGGCGAACGCTACCGTATCGATAAAAAGGGTGCACGAGTATATAAATACAATGGTGCCGATTTTAAAACAGGTGAAACAACAATTTATCTCTACAAAAATTCGACTGTTTATCATAGCGACAGTATAGATCAAAAAACACTCTTTCAACACATCAAAGATAACCAGAGCGGAAAACAACTATTTCCGGAAGACCAATCCATTCAGGAATTTCGCATAAAAAATAAGGAGTTAATTGAAGAAGGAGTTAAATTGATTTTTCGACCCAAACGAAAAGAAATACCCTATCTAGATTTTACCAGTGAACACACTTTACTGAAGGGAATAAAAAATAGCGAAACCAATCAGATCGTTGTTAAAGCAAAGTATGCGAATATCGAGAAACTTTACAATAATCCACTACGTGAACAGCAGTATCCGCTGTTTATTGGCTATCGCGGTGACCTCGATAAGGAAATATACGTCGGTTTAAATGGAATAGAGTACTGTATCAAAGACTAGTGTAAAAATCATTAATTTCCAAGTTACAGTCCGTAAAGACACTATTGCAGCTGTCATTTCACTAACTTTGTTAATAAGATAGACCAGCATGTACAAAAACAATTGCCCCAGATGATAGAAAAACTACTCTTCGAAATGAATACTTATGCTGCGCTCAGTGCAGAAACAACAGACATTTTGAAAACTATCTTTCAGGTGAAGCAGTTCAAAAAAAATGAACATATTCTACGTGCTGGAGAATATGCCAAGTACTATTATTTTATCTGCAAAGGATTATTAGGCTATTATAAATTAGACGCTGATGGTAATACCATCTATAAAATGTTTTTTGAAGAAAATAGCTTTTGTGCTTCCACCGCCGCCATCATCACAGAAACACCGAGCGCGTTCAACATCGTTGCACTCGAAGATGTTGAGTTGATTCAGTATTCTGCCAAGGCTTTCCGTGAGCTTGTCCGGACAAAGCATGATTTAGCACTCTTTCAGATAGCCTACCTGGAAAAGAATTGGGTGGTCAAAAAAGAACCACTTGAAATCGAGCTGAAATGGGAATCTGCGAAGGAACGTTACCTTGAACTTCATCAGAATCAAGTGCTTTTCAAACGCCTCAAGCAGCATCATATTGCCTCCTATCTTGGTGTAACACCCACGCAATTGAGCCGTATCCGTAAGGAATTAAAATAATAATTCCATCAACATCTGTACACGTTTTTAAAGATTATACTGTTGAATTTTGCCATATAAAGACAAAATTTATAAGCTATGAAAACAGTATACACCCTCCTATTTTCTGCCCTTAGCCTACCATTGGCGGCACAGCAAATTATTAAGACGCAAATCCATAGTGCCAAAATGAACAAAAACATTGAAACTGTCATAATTACACCCGACATGCAAGACGGGATCAATTATAAAACAGTTTATATACTCCACGGTTATAGCGGCAACCCCACCCGCACAGTGCAAGGAGATATTCCCGACTTAATCCAAAAAGCAAAAACATTTCAGACTATTTATGTGCTCCCAAATGGCAACTTCAATTCTTGGTACGTAGATAGCCCCATCGATCCACATTCACAGTACAGCACCTTTATCGGAAATGAGCTAGTCAATTACATCGATCATCACTACCCGACGCAACAAAACCGAAATGCGCGCGGAATACTGGGCTGGAGTATGGGTGGCTACGGAGCATTGCACATCGGCATAGCCTACCCACAAACATTTTCGATCGTCGGAAGTTCATGCGGCGCACTTGATTTCGACCGCTTTGGACAAGCCTACCAGCAATATCAGGTAGACAAGGTATTGGGCGATTTCAAAAATCTGAACGATGTAGACCGCATCTACAGCAACGAAGATAAAATGAAGCACAATAAACAACGCTATATCCTCGATTGTGGAACTGAAGACCTGCAAATGCTGGAAATGAACCGGACATTCCACAAGCATCTGACCAACAAAAACATCGAGCATCTTTACATCGAATCAAAAGGTGGACACGATACTGCTTATTGGAGCAAATCACTATCACAACAGTTGGCTTTATTTCAAAACTACTTTCAACATGAAGGACTATAAATCGACACTCTATGTTGCTGCAGGCGCTTGCAGCTATGGACTCCTCGCAACGATCGTGAAATATGCAAACCATTTAGGGATACACACAAGTCTGTTGACCTTTCTGCAGTTTATGTTTGGTTTTCTCTTTTTGTTGTCCTTTAATCTGTTATCAAAGCCTAATGCAAAAGAACATAACGCCATCAAATTTTCATCAAAAATTAAACTGATGGTCTGGGGCATTTCCCTTGGTTTAACAACAACACTTTACTATCTCTCCATCCAATATATCCCGGTATCTGTTGGAATTATTTTACTGATGCAATCCATTTGGATAAGTTTGGTTGCAGAAGCAGTACTGTTGAAAAAGTTTCCGTCAAAAGGCAAGATAACAGGAGTTATTATTGTTCTGCTCGGAACGACCTTAGCAACCAATCTATTCCAAAACAATAATGCGCTTGATTACAGAGGAATAATACTGGGTTTAGGAGCGGGAATAAGTTATGCGCTGGCGATTTATGCTTCAAGCACAGTGGAGAAAGAGTTACCGAGTTCGGTACGAAGCCAATTCTTGGTCTTAGGCGGACTGCTGCTCATCGTCGCATTTTGGAACATGGATATTATTCGGTATATGCAAGTTAATGCAATCCCCTGTGGATTACTGATTGCCATTTTTGGAACGATCCTACCGCCTTTATTGTTTACAAAGGGAATCCCGAAAACTGGAATAGCGATGGGAAATATTATTTCAAGTCTGGAAATCCCCGTTTCAACCTTATCTGCCATGTTGGTTCTACAGGAAGTTGTTTCAGGATTCCAATGGTTTGGCATACTCCTGATTTTAATGGCTGTCATTATTATTAATGTTGGTAAGCCGTAGTAGCCAGCCAATGATTAAATCTATTATATTGCCATAAGATCAGCCCCCATACCGGAACTATGGTTGCAGCCATGTGGAGCATTTCAAATATATTGGATGCTCCACCAGTTTGGATCAGAAAGGACGAAAACAATAGGCTAATAGCCGCGGGCAATAAAACAAAGGATAGTGCCCGTGCAAGCCTACTGCTTCTGAATTGCTTATTTAAATTTAGAAAAATAGATATCGTACCAATCGCAATACAGAGTGTCACGAATGAAAGCAACAATTCTGTAAAAAAGGGCATGTAGCAACGTGCCCTTTTTGCCGCCTCATTATTTGCCTGAAGTATCGCTGTAAGGACAAAGGTCGTCGACACACTAAACCCTATTATTCGCAGGAAAATAAAACTTAGTTTCCTTTTCATCAGCACAATAATTTAAAGTAAACAAACAAAGCGGCAAACAGGTCTGAACTCCCCCGTTCCCTCCTATTTTTCCTTAATACATTTCGACCAGTTCCTACGGAGAGCGGCAATCCCAAAACTGATTTCAACGCCGGCCTTTTACAAGTTACAGCTGATAAATCCCTGTAACTATCAAGCTTTAAGTAAAAACAAGAATCTTTTTAAAGATGCAAATTAATCCTTGAAAGATAAATGCCAAAGCACTATTGGACGTGGTCCTGACGATATTGGACGGATGGAGATTAATATTTGTCGGCATGCTACACCTGAATATTTTTTCATTTTTTACTAAGGTTTATCCTTCCTGTTACGTATCTATCTAAAATTATACACCATGAGATTGACTGATGACATCAAACAACTAATCATAAAGTACATTGGCGACAACTTATCTCCCGATGAAAAGACCGATTTAAAGTTATGGTTGGATGAATCAGCAGAACACCGTATTTTTTTTGAAGACCTTTTAGATCGCGATGATTTTATCAATGATTTAAATCAATGGAGCCTACTTCAGGCCTCAGATACAATGGATTGGAACGAAAGGTTAAAGACAAAGACCCTAGAGACCATTCGGAGCTCCGCCATTAAACCATCTCCTATAAGAAACCTAAAGCGTTTGCTACCCTACGCTGCAGCTTTAATAAGCCTAATTTTAGGTGGTTTGATGTATTTCATGGTGGTAAAAAAACAGGCTACATCGATCAGCAATCGAATGGTCTTAAATGATGTAGAAGCACAGAACAACAACGCTGAAATACGACTTTCGAATGGAAAAGTACTCCAGTTATCCAGTCAGAAAGGAGCCCTTGTTTCAGGAGATAAATTGACCTACGAAGACGGTACTGTTCTACAAAGCGAATCTTTAAAAGAAGATCTGATGGCTACAGTCAATACCCCCGCCGGCACAATGCTGAAACTGCAATTGGAAGATGGCTCGGAAATTACACTCAATGCGAAAACAACACTCAAATACCCGCTTCATTTTGCAAAAAACAAACGTGTTGTTGAAGTTGACGGTGAAGCCTATTTCAAAATTACAAAAAATAAAAAGGTTCCATTTCAGGTCGTTTCCAATGGACAGCTCATCGAAGTCACCGGTACAGAATTCAACGTAAACACCTATTCGAAATCCCAAAGTACTACCACGCTTGTGGAGGGAAGTATCAATCTATCGGCGCAAGGGCAAACGTTACAGCTCAGACCCAACCAGCAAGCGCTCTTAGCTTCGGGTCAACTATCCAAAAAAGTGGTCGATCCCGCTAATTACATCGCGTGGCTCGACAATAAATTCTATTTTAATGAAACGGACCTTCATACTGCCCTACAACTGATCGGTCAATGGTATGACCTGCAAATCATCTACACGCAACCGATAAAAGAAACACTATTATATGGCGAAATTCAACGTACGAAAAGTCTATCGGCAGTCCTAAAAATTTTGGAACGTAGCCATATTAAATTTGAGTTGATCCAAGAAAATGGCATCCGGAAACTATTTGTTTCAAACTAACCAATTATCCATGAAATAACCCTAAAACAACAATTATGAGAAAACCAACCTAAGGAGACAAAACGAGATACTAAAAAAAGCCGACCAATGCTACGAACATTAATCGGCCATAATAGCGATCTCCATTTTTGACCGATTTACCCAATCAGTTTAACAATAGATTATATCCCTAATTCAACAAATTTATGAATTTTAAATTTCTTGTTCATAGAAATCGAATTGCTGTGAACATTCCCAAGCAATGGAAGACCAAAATGAAGCTGAGCGCATTTTTTACTCTTGCATGTGTTGTTAAGCTGTCTGCAGCCAGCTACGCACAATCAATCACGATTAAAGCCAAAAAAATGTCTTTGGTGCAGGTACTACGTACCATCCAAAAACAGAGTGGCGTCCCCTTTCTATTGAATGGTAAAGAACTTGCTGAACTAAAAATTGAGGCGCAGGTTCGTAATATGCCTTTAGAAAAAGCTGTACCGATCCTCTTAAAAGGCCAACCTGTCGATTGGAGTTTTCAGGATAATATGCTTGTCGTAACGAAGTTAAAAACAAACCACCTAACGTATGACCTTCCAAGCAATTACGTCTTAGTGCAACAAAACCGTACCATCAAGGGAAATGTTCACGATAGCAAAGGAACCGCGCTCCAAGGTGCAACAATTATGATAAAAGGTTCGACAAAGGCAACTACTACAGATGCAAGTGGTAACTTTCAGATTGAAGCAAATAATAACGCCGTACTTGTCATTAAAATGATCGGCTACCAAACCAAGGAAATCCCATTGGCCAACCAGCTTTACCTCAATATTGAACTTAGCCAGCATATCGACGCATTGGAGGAAGTCGTCGTCGTAGGCTACGGTACGACAAAAAAGAAAGAACTAATCGGTTCGGTTTCCCAAGTTGATGGGAAACAACTCGCCAAACGCTCCGTTCCCCAGCTTGCTCAGGCCCTCACAGGTCAAATGCCGGGCGTGACCGTCATACAGCGATCTGGCCAACCCGGGGCAGCAAACAATACCATACAGATTCGTGGTGTGGGATCATTCGGCGCCAGTACCGACGCACTTATTTTAGTTGACGGTATCCCCACCAATTCCTTTAATGATATTGATCCAAATGATGTTGCCTCGATATCGGTATTGAAAGACGCCTCCTCAGCAGCCATATATGGAGCTAGAGCCGCAAACGGCGTTATTCTAGTAACAACAAAAACAGGCGCAGCTGGCGGAAAATTAACGGTCAATTACAATGGTTATTATGGGATCCAAAAGCCAACAGCCTTCCCCGAATTTGTCAACTCTTGGGAGTACGCTTCCTTACTCAACGAAACCACAAGTGGTGGCGGTGGTTATACGGCCGAAGAAATCCAAAAATTTAAGGATGGCTCAGATCCTGACAATTATCCCAATGCCAATTATATGGCAAGCTCATTTAAGTCACAAGCAACGCAAACAGGCCACAATTTAAATATATCCAATACCACAGATAAAATACAATACACCTTATCTGCTGGTTTTCTGAATCAAAAAGGTATTGTCATCAAAAACAATTTTGACAAATACAATGTCCGCCTCAATCTCATATCAAACCTCAATGACAAGCTCAAATTAACGACGCGGGTAGCGGCAATTCAGACCGAAACAGACGAACCGGCAGCACCGGCAACGCTCGACTTCTCCCGCATGACGGATATCATTTCTCAGGTGATTCGCTATCCCGCCATATACCCTATTCGGTTGAGCAACGGTGACTGGGGTGCAGGAAATAACCTGAAAGGGACACCCGTATCTTTCCTGGAGAGCGAATCCTTCTACAAAGAAAAAGTATCCAATATATCGGGAAACGCAAGGCTCGATTGGAAACCGATTTCAGATCTGACCTTATCCGCTATTGGCGGGTATACGCAGACGAATGGCCGTACAAAACTTTTCAGAGCTTCGCAAAGGATCAACAATTCCATAATTCTGGGCCCCTCAAATCTGAACCAAAGTGCGCCCTACGACACTTATAAAACTTTTCAAGCTTTAGCAGACTACACGAAGACTTTCGGGTCGCATAACCTGAAAATATTAGGTGGTTATTCTTTCGAAAAAGGCTACAGCGAAGGTTTAAGCGCTTACCGCCAGAATTTTCCCAGCAATGATCTTACCGAGTTAAATGTAGGTTCACCAGATGGGCAACAGAACGCTGGGACAGCCTCAGAGTGGGCATTGGAATCATTATTTGCACGCATACAATATAATTATGCCAAGAAATACCTTGTCGAGGGTGTTGTTCGATACGATGGGTCATCCCGTTTTCCAACCGATAAAAAATATGCGACCTTCCCTTCGATTGCAGTAGGTTGGTTGCTGAGTGAAGAATCGTTTATAAAGGACCATTATAGTTGGATCGACGAATTGAAAATCAAAGGATCTTATGGGGTACTTGGAAACCAAAATATTGTCGGTAATATACAACAGCGTGTTGTCTCTAACTACCCATACCAGGATGTTTTAAATCCGGGTTATAATTACCCTTTTGGAAACACCATTTCTCCCGGGGTCGCCAGAACCACCATTGTTGACCCTACGCTACGCTGGGAATCAACCCGAACGGCTGATGCTGGTTTGGAAGTGGCTTTACTTAAAAATTTATTGACATTCAGCAGTACCTATTATAACCGATATACTTACGATA
This sequence comes from Sphingobacterium multivorum, assembly GCF_039511225.1. NCBI lineage: Bacteria > Pseudomonadati > Bacteroidota > Sphingobacteriia > Sphingobacteriales > Sphingobacteriaceae > Sphingobacterium > Sphingobacterium multivorum. Next base: position 2,339,244 of record NZ_CP154261.1, on the reverse strand, counting down.
TTTTGGTGAGCCCAGGTTCTAGTGTTTCCAAAGTTTTGGGGTTTGAAGTAGGCGTACAGAATTCTGGAAAACTTCGAAATAGTGGCTGGGAATTCACCTTAGGACATCAAAAGAAGTTGAACGAATTTTCGTATAATGTGAATCTAAACTTCTCTACGGTCAAAAATAGGGTCGTCGATTTGGGTGTCGGCAATATCAATCAACCGAATGGCTTAGTTGGAAATGGTTCCACCTTATTTATCGGTTACCCCATACAGGCTTACTATGGCTACCAAGCCGATGGCCTATTTATCGATGCTGCTGATATTGCAAGCTGGGCTAATCAAACCAGCATCAACCCAAAGCCACAGCCAGGCGATATCCGATACAAGGATATTAGTGGCCCCGACGGCATACCTGATGGAAAAGTAGATGCCACATATGACCGAACTGTGATCGGATCACGTATCCCCAAATACACCTATGGGATGAATATCGGGATGAGCTACAAAGGGTTTGACTTAGGAATACTTCTTCAAGGTGTAAGCGGTGTTAAAGGCTTATTGGACAATTATGCTGGATTTGCGTTGACACAAAACGGCAATATCCAACGCTGGCAAGCTGATGGAAGATGGACAGTAGCCAATCCCGATAGAAATGCCATATATCCAAGAATTGAACAGTTGCCAAACACAGGTACTCCCAATACACTGCTGTCAGACTACTGGCTTTTGGATGCGAGCTACTTACGCCTCAAAAATATACAATTAGGCTATGCCATTCCCAAGAACATCCTTGCAAAATGGAAATTGTCAAGCCTGCGGATCTATGCAAACGCCGAAAACCTATTTACCAAAAGCAACTATAGAAAAGGCTGGGATCCGGAAATCAATTCAAGCGGCGCCTACTACCCTATTATGCGCAATTTTACATTTGGGGTTAACCTTAGTTTTTAACCGATCGATAAAAAACCATGATACACATCACACACAGACATATAAAATTGGCCCTATGCATTCTTCTTGCATCAAGCCTGAGCATCAGCTGCAAAAAACAGCTGGAAACCAATCCGCTTGATAAATTTGCAAACGAGACTTTTTGGACCAGTGAAACAAATGCGCAATCAGCGCTGACAGGATTATACAAAGCAGAAATCCAAATGAACTCCCTCGCCGAATTCAGCCCCACAGACTGGTGGTCCTATAACGGGCTACTTTATCTGGAGTTTGCTTCGGACAATGCCTACGATAGACGTGGTGATAATTCGGTTTTCAACAAGCTATCCGATGGAACATTAACGAGCAATAACGGCAACTTAGACAATTATTGGCAGTATACCTATAAGAAAATCGCCCGTGCAAATTATTTCCTTGAAAATATTGATAAGACGCCGATTTCAGCTGAACTACTCGCTCGTTTCAAGGCAGAAGCGCGCTTTATACGTGCCTGTCAATATTTCTACCTCTCTCAATACTGGGGTGACGCTCCCTTGGTGACCAAAACCTTAACACCCAATGAGGCGAATCAGGTATCCAAAGCAAAAAAACAGGAATTGGTTACTTTTGTTGAACGTGAATTACAGGAAGCGGCAAACGACTTACCGAGTTATGGCAAATTGACTGCCGCAGAACGGGGCCGCGCAAGCAAACAGGCAGCCCTCGCTTTCCTGGGACGCATCCAACTGGCCGAAAAAGCCTACGCCGACGCGATCAAAAGCTATGAGCAGATCATCAATGCCAATGAAAATAGCATTGATCCCAACTATTCAGGCTTATTTAATGGAACCAACGAAACGAGCAAAGAGATTATTTTTGCCACGCAGTATCTTGTTGATCTCGCTGGAAACGGTATGTTCCAACACAATTTTCCCGCAGTCGCTGGGGGGTGGCATCTCCATTGCCCGCTTGGTAGCCTTGTAGAAAGCTATGGTTTCACCGATGGAACGGCATTTTCGTACGATGATCCGCGCTATAATGCGCAAGACATCAGCAAAAACCGGGATCCGCGTTTAGCCTTCACGGTGATAACAAATGGAGACCGCTTTAAAAATTTAAAATACACCTCACATCCAGATTCCACATTGTCTATTGATCAATTGACAACAACAAAACAGGCAACACGCACGGGCTACGGATTGCGCAAGTTCAACGACGAAGGCTTTAGTGGAAACTTACAAAACTCTGGAGCCGATGTTCCTATTATACGCTACGCCGAAGTCCTCCTGAGTTACTTTGAAGCCAAACTCGAAAATGGTGATCCTATTACCAGCGACCTACTGGACAAAACCATCAACGCTGTCAGAAAAAGAAACAGCGTTAATATGCCAGCCATAACCGTCCAAAGCAGCAGCGCACTGCGTTCGACCTTACGTAACGAAAGACGTGTCGAACTTGCACTGGAAGGCCTTCGCTACTGGGATCTGCTGCGCTGGGGTATAGCAAAAGATGTATTGAAAGGTGATTTTTATGGCGCTCCATTCCCGAACGCAAAAAATCTCCGTATAAAATCCGGTGGAAGTAAAGACCCGTATAACCGCTGGTACGTAACCAGCAAGTCCTTCCGAGCTGGCCAAGATGAACATTGGCCAATTCCACAGAATGAAATTAATATCAATCCAAATTTAAAATAGTACCTTGGGTATCGTCAATTGTCAAACGATACCCTTTAAACAAAATTCAACGTATATGAAGAAGCCACTATGCCTAACGTTATTACTCTCCGCGAGCCTTTTTGTTACGCTACCCACCGTTAGTTTTGCCCAAAAGGCGAGTAAACCGAATGTCATCTATATTTATGCGGATGATCTTGGTTTCGGTGATTTAAGTAGCTATGGTGCCAAACAAATCGAGACACCCAACCTGGATAAGCTCGCCCGGAACGGCGTTCGATTTACCAATGCACATAGTACATCGGCAACTTGTACCCCTTCCCGTTTTGCATTGATGACCGGGACGTATCCATGGCGCCAGGAAGGGACAGGCATTCTGCCCGGCGATGCCAAACTAATCGTTCCTACGGATAAAATTACATTACCCAAGGTATTTAAACATGCCGGCTATGCTACTGCCATTGTTGGCAAATGGCATATGGGACTCGGAAATCAGGTCCAAAAAGACTGGAATGCACCCATCAAACCCGGGCCTAATGATGTAGGCTTTGACTATTCATTCATTTTTCCTGCAACAGCAGATCGCGTCCCAACAGTGTTTCTTGAAAATGATCAAGTTGTGGCCGCAGAAGCCAATGATCCAATCCTGGTGGACTATGAAAAGAAAATTGGTAATGATCCTACGGGCAAAGAACACCCCGAACTGCTCAAAATGCATTCTTCACCGGGTCAGGGCCACAATCAGACTATCGTCAACGGCATCGGAAGAATCGGTTACATGAGCGGCGGAACACGTGCCAGGTGGGTGGATGAAGAAGTTTCCACAACATTTCTCCACAAAGCCCAGGACTTTATTTCCCAACATCAAAACAAACCGTTCTTTCTCTATTTCTGCTTAACAGAACCACATGTCCCACGTATGCCCGCAACACAATTTAAAGGGAAAAGCAAACTCGGCTACCGCGGCGATGCGATTCTGCAGTTGGATTGGACCGTCGGACAAATTCAACAGCAGCTGCAGCTCTTGGGACTTGACAAAAACACGATTATAATTTTCAGCAGCGACAACGGGCCCGTTCTCGACGACGGCTATATGGATGGAGCTGTGGCCCAACAAAATGGCCATCTACCCGCAGGCCCACTACGCGGTGGCAAATATAGCATCTTCGAAGGCGGAACGCGCGTGCCCTTTATCGTGAGCGGCAAAGGTGTTGCACAGGGGAAAGTTTCCAATGCTTTGATCAGCCAAATAGATCTCTTGGCAACAAGTGCCCAATTATTGGATGTTCCACTAAAAGCAGATGAAGCAAAAGACAGCGCCCCACTCTTGAAAACCTTAACCGGTCAAGATAATAAGGGACGTAGCAGTATGGTACAGCATGCGCAGACACTGGCTATCGTAAAGGACGAATGGAAATATATTGCACCCAGCAAAGGTGCCCCCTACATGAAACTAACCGATACTGAAACAGGAAGTCTTCCGGAAGATCAGTTATACGATCTCAAAAATGATATCGGCGAAAAGAATAATGTGGCTTCAAAATATCCAGAAAAGGTCGCTGAACTCAAGCAGTTATTGGAAGGAGAACGTAAAAAATGAAAATAAAAGCTGGACTCGCCCTCATCCTCCTCGGATGGGGGACTCTTTTTGCACAACAAAAGAAAAAGCAGCATCAATTGCCCAATATTATATTTTTTTATGCGGACGATTTAGGTTATGCCGAAACGGAGCCCTATGGACAGCGATTGATCAAAACACCACATATCCAGCAGCTGGCACGTGAAGGTCTACGTTTTATAAACCACTATACAAGTACGCCTGTCTGTGCCCCCGCCCGTTGCATGTTATTAACGGGCAAGCATGGTGGCCAATCCTATATTCGTGGAAATTATGAATTGGGCGGTTTTGCAGATAGTCTCGAAGCTGGCCAGATGCCACTTCCTGAAGGAACCTATACCATGGCTCATCTATTTAAAAAAGCCGGCTATCAGACCGCAGCCATTGGAAAGTGGGGACTTGGGATGAGTAATTCCACCGGAAGCCCCAACAAACAGGGATTTGATTATTTTTTTGGCTACCTGGACCAAAAACAGGCCCACAATTACTACCCAACTCATCTTTGGGAAAATGAAACAAAATATCCCCTTCAAAATAAGGAAAAATTTGTCCATACTCCTTTAGATTCCAGTAAGGCCACGACAGAGGACTTCAAGCAGTTTGACGGTAAGGAATATGCACCTGAACTAATGACAGCGAAAGCGCTGGCTTTTATCGACAAAAACCGAAGTAAACCTTTTTTCTTATATCTTCCTTATACTTTGCCGCACTTATCACTACAAGTTCCCCAGGAATATGTAGATAAATATAAGGACCTCTTCCAGGACAAACCGTATTACGGACAGGACGGCTATACCGCTACCCCCTATCCAAGAGCGACCTATGCGGGTATGATCACCTACCTGGATGACCAAGTCGGTACCATTATGAAACATATCAAATCATTGGGAATAGATGACAATACCATTATTCTGTTTTCCAGTGACAACGGAACTGGTTTTAATGGGGGCATAGATTATCGCTTTTTCCGCAGTGTCGATTCACTTAGGGGATTAAAAATGGATGTTTTTGAAGGTGGTATCAAAGTTCCGTTAATTGTCAGGTGGCCAAACCATATCAAAGCCAATGCTGAAACGGACCTTATCTCGGCCCAATATGACCTCATGGCAACCTTCGCACAGCTGGTTCAACAAAGCCCCGGACACAGCAATGGGCTCTCCCTCCTTCCAACCTGGCTGGGTCAGAAGAATCAACAGAAACATCAATACCTCTATTTCGAATATCCAGAAAAGGGCGGCCAGCTCGCCATACGCGAAGGACGTTGGAAGGCCGTCAAACTCGATCTGAAGAAAAACCCCAAAGCAAAATGGCAATTGTTTGATTTAACGACAGACCCTTGGGAAGAAAATGATTTAGCTGCACAATACCCGCAAATGCTGCGACATTTTGATGAAATTGTTCAGCATGAACACCGACCTGCCCATATTCAGGAATGGGAAATTGTAGCGAATAAGATGATTAAAAAATAAATCGATTTCTTTCTTCATTTTTTAATCTTAAAAAACTTGGGTTGTCCGGATTGAATCATGACAACCCAAGTTTTTTATGTAATTTAGCACAGCAATCCACAGCTGGAGTCCTAATGTGAATGTACCTATTGAATGACGTATCGAACATAGAGGAGTACAACATGTTCCGAAGGCCAACGTAAAAGGATCAATAACCAAGTATGCGGCAAATAGAATCATACATCAATACATTAAAAGAAGGTGATGAAATGGCTTTATGCTTTTTTATGGATCATTTTGGTCATTCGTTACGCTATTTTGCCTTTTCCTACCTCCGCAACAAAACCGACGCCGAAGAAATTGTCTCCGATGTTTTTGTTAAGTTATGGAATAATCGACAAAAGGTAGAGAATTATGAAAGCCTGAAGGCCTTTCTTTTTATCGCTACTAAAAATGCCTGTATCGATATGCAAAGAACGACGCAATTCAAAATACGGAAAGAGGAGCTCGATATTCTTCAGCATATGTCGGTTCCGGAAGACGATGTACTCAAGAAAATATTCCGGACGGAACTCACCGAATTGCTGCTTGCTGAAATAAATTTGCTCCCCAGACAGCAGGCTCAGATCTTCAAGCTCAGCTTTTTGGAAGGCTTGAATACCGAAGAAATTTGTGAAACATTAAACACAACCGCATCGACCGTCTATTATGCAAGGTCTAAGGCATTATACGCATTAAAAGAAAGGTTCAAATCTAAAAAATTTGAATACCTCAGTGTTCTTATGCTATCTGCATGGTATGCCTTCAAAGGATAATTAACTCCCTTCAATTTCCCGCATCCGACCCCTAGATAGATCAATAGGCTATTCACACGGTATACTTTCCAAGGTTAACCACCTTCAGGCAATACTTCCCGTCCAACGTTGGAACGGTTTAAAAAAATACAAACAGCTGTTTATCAGTAAACTAAGAAAGCAATAATTTAAAAAACTAGAAACAAAAAAAAGCTTAGCATTCGGTCGGGCGACCTGCTAAGCTTTTATAAATACCTCTTTGTAAGAGGCAATCAACCTAAACCTAGGACAAAGATAGTGCTTCAAATGATATAAACAAAAATTTTGTTATATTTTTTTTCAACTCCCATAAATTTGTTTTAGGATAGCAATCACAAAAGGAATAGTAAGTGTACAATGTACACTACAATCTTTTTGCATTTTTCAATGGGCTATTTTTTTGATAGCTTCGCTCAGCGACTCCCAACCACCGTATTTAACTCGTGCATTATTTAAATTTACTATGTAATAAGGGAGTACTCCTTTGCTTCGTTTTATCAAGCACTCTTATTCTTTACAGGTTCAATTGGATGCATAAACAGGGTCCGAAATGATGGATTGCCCTTTTTAAAGATCCTTTTAACAATCGCTATAACTATCCTGCTAGTTTGAGCATCAAGTCCAGTTTCAACTAGCATACGCCTGACTTATCGCGACAGTATTTGTGCGACCTAAACAATCATATTTCATTTTTTTATTTAGTAACTTTGGAAACAATCAAAAATAAAATAACATGTTTACTGGAATCATAGAAACCTTAGGAAAAATAGAAAATATCGAACAGGAGAAAAGTAATATCCATTTTTACGTCAGTTCTGCTATTTCCAATGAACTTAAAATAGACCAAAGCGTTAGTCATAATGGTGTTTGTCTTACTGTAGTAGGATTAAACAATGATCTTCATAAAGTGACAGCAATTGACGAAACCCTACAGAAGACAAATCTGGCTCAGTTAAAGGTGGGCGATCTGATCAATCTGGAACGCTGTACTTTGGCAGGCGGAAGATTTGATGGACATATCGTTCAGGGACATGTGGATCAGACTGCGCGTTGTATCCAAAAGAAAGATGAAAATGGTAGTTTTATTTTTACCTTTCAATACGATGTTTCCAAGCAAAATATCACCGTAGAAAAAGGATCCATTACCGTAAATGGTATCAGCTTGACAGTAGTCGATTCTAAAGACGATCAGTTCTCCGTTGCCATCATTCCATATACGCTAGAGCATACCAACTTGCAGCAGGTTGAAGTGGGGAGCACAGTCAACTTGGAGTTTGATATCATCGGGAAATATGTCACGAAGATAATGGCTTTGCGCGCTTAAAAAATACACTTTTCTTCCTTGGGTTTAAAGGTAATCCAAGGAAGTTCATCCTTACACGCTTTATTTCGGGTCCTAACTGTATACTTGATTTATTCCAAATAGTGCCCCTGACGGATCAGTAATGCGCGATATTTATTGAATACACTCGATTTGGAAACAAAGCCCATATATTTATTTTCGTCCCCTAAAACCGGAAGTATCCACGTATCGTCCTTATTCATTTTAGCCATCACGATTTCCATGTTTTCGTTGATCCCAACGGTATCATTTGGCTTCTGCGCTAATTTCTCAAAGGTGGTATCTCCCCCATCCACTTCGCCCAATAAGACTGAAAATAGAAACTCACTATAAAGAAGTCCCATAAATTTGCCCTCATAATCAACCACGGGAAAGATATTGCGTTTACTATGGATGATGTCTGTTTGTCGACCTTTTGGTGTTTCGTCAGGGCGTAAGATCACAAAATTAGTTTCCAATACATATTTAATCCGCATCATACTTAACACGGATCGATCCTTATCTTCATAAGAAATCAGATCGCCAGACTCCGCCAATACCTTGGTGTAAATGGAATGCTTTAGCACGGCCCGATTAATCAAATAAGAAATGGAACAAACCAACATCAATGGAACCATCAACGTATAACCTCCGGTCACTTCAGCAATCAAAAATATGCCCGTCAACGGCGCATGCATAATGCCACTCAACGCACCGGCCATCCCCGCTACCACAAAATTTGGTACGTTTAACTCGGCTATTCCGGTTAAGTTTACACCATACGAAAATGCAAATCCTAATAATCCGCCCATGACTAAACTTGGTCCAAATACCCCACCATTTCCGCCACCGTTTAAGGTAAATAATGCAGCAAAAGATTTCCCAAATAAGGTTAATATCGTATAGCCCAGGACAACTAATCCCATATCTTTATAGTCTGAAAACAGACTGTTCTTAACAATCGAGTTAAACTGACCATTCAGAATCTGCTGAATGGTAATATAGCCCTCACCATACAGCGCCGGGAATACAAAAATCATCAGACCTAAAGCAATTCCACTGACCCAGACTTTATTATAGGGATTCTTAATCTTAGAAAACCATTTACCCACACTTCTGGAAACACGTGCAAAGTAAATCGTATAAAGCCCAATCAACACGGCCAACAAGAGGTAAAATACTAAGGCCGAAACCTGCCAGTCGGAATTAAACGTACTGAATAAAGGCTCATTATAAAGCACACGAGAGACAACAGAAGCCAATGCCGATGAGATCAGCAAAGGAATGAACACGGGAATTGAAAATTCTGGAAGCAAAATCTCGATGGCAAAAATCATTCCGGCCAAAGGGCTGTTGAATGCACCTGAAATTCCTGCTGCTGCACCGCAAGCCAATAACATGGTAACTTCCTTATACTGCAGTCCAAAAAAACGGGCGATATTAGAACCGATGGAAGACCCGCCCAAAGCAACCGGTGCTTCCAAACCACAGGAACCGCCAAAGCCAACGGTTATAGCTGAGGTCACCACCTGAGAATAAATATTACTGGGATCCAATCGGCTGCCTTTCCGACTGATGGCATAGATAATGGGTGTAATCCCATGTTCCATCTTCTTCCCTTTCAGAAATTTGCGAACAAAAAATACGCTGAGCAAAATTCCGATCAATGGAAAAATTAAGTAAACTGAGTATTTTACTTTCCAGTCGATATCATCCTGTATAGTCGTTGCAATAAAATGGGTTAATCTTTTCAGTACAGATGCCATAATACCACCAACAATTCCAACCAAAAATGCGAGTATAATAATAAAGTTCCGGTTAGAAACTTTCTTCATTCGCCATTGATTGATCTGGTCTATTTTTTTAAAAAAACGTCTTTTGAGGTTTCCCATATCGTTCTATTGAAAGCTCAACACTTCCTTCTTCTTTTTTGTTTTGAATTTATCGGGTACTACGGCCAATATTTCTCTTTCCAGCGCCTGGATGGCTTGTCTCTTCACATAGTTCTGTGTGGTTACCAATGATATCTCGCGTACCGGTTCTGGTGATTTGAAATAACGGATACGATCCAATTGTTCGTCGGAATAATCCCAAATCGACAATTCGGGCAATATGGTGATGCCGTCGTTGATATCGACCATACGTTTTAAGGTCTCTACGCTACCGGTGTTATATTCAAATCTTCCCGTAAGATCTTGATTGTGTTTGTGGTGACAAATATTAAGTACCTGCCCACGCATACAATGCCCCTCATTGAGCAACCAAAGTTTATCATCGGCAATATCATCGCCACTCAGTATTTTTTTTGGAAACAGCGGACTATTGACTGAGATATAGGCAACAAAATTTTCGTAAAATAAGGGCGACTCCAAAATCCCAGGATCATTTAAAGGAGTAGATAGCACACCACAGTCCAAAAGTCCGACCTTCAATTCATGCACAATCCGTTCTGTGGTATATTCCCATATCTGCAATTGTAGCTTCGGATATTTTTCCATAAATGTGGTCAGCACATTCGGAAGTAAATAAGGTGCGATTGTCGGGATAACACCGACCCTTAGCGTGCCCTCAATTTCCCCTTTTTTATCCTGTACAATCTCATTGATTTTTCGGCTTTCCGTCAATACCATTCGAGCTTGAAGAATAATTTTCTCGCCGATTTCTGTAGGAACAACAGGCTGACGGCTCCGATCAAAGATTTTTGCCCCTAAAGACTCCTCGAGTTTTTGTATTTGCATGCTCAACGTAGGTTGTGTGACAAAACATTTTTCTGCAGCTGCAACAAAACTTCGGTAGGTATCAACAGCTATAATATATTCCAATTGGATTAAGGTCATCTTACTATCTTTAAAGCACAAAATTACGAATCCTGTCGTAAACCAATGTCAAATCCTTTACAATTAAAGTCAACAGGCGTATTTGGCCTGCCGATTATACAATAAATACCTTGCCAAAAAGATCCTGTATATCCACTATTGTTACATTAGTTCACATAAAAAATCGATTTCATCGAAATGCTTTTCTTAAATTTGGAGATTTACAACAGTTGATAGTTAAAATCCTATGAAGTTTATAAATCGTACGACAATTGCACTAGCTTTATTCTTAACCATGGCAAACAGCCCTTATAGCAAGGCAAATCCTGATGAGGGAATGTTTCCATTGAGCGAATTAAATAGAGCTGGATTGAAAAAAGCCGGATTAAAGATCAGTGAGAGAGACATCTACAATCCTGGTCAGGTCGGACTGGTAGATGCCCTGGTTCAAGTTAGTGGATGTACCGGATCGTTTGTCTCAAACCGTGGTCTGATTATTACCAATCATCATTGTGCTTTTTCTGCCGTTCAACTTGCGAGTACAGCAATCAACAATTACCTAAAAAACGGTTTTGTCGCACAAAATCAAGAGCAGGAAATTGAGGCAAAAGGATTAAAAATAAGAATTACCGATTCTTATGAGGATGTTTCCGCTAAAATATTAAATGCTGTCGCCAACATCAGCGATCCTGTGGAGCGTATCAATACGATCAAACGTAAACAACAAGAACTGGTTAAACAAGCTGAAAAGGAAGATCCGACGATTAAAGCTGAAGTATCGGAAATGTTTATCGGCAAAAGCTATGTCCTATTCCGTTATAAAACAATTGAAGACGTTCGTTTGGTTTATATTCCACGTCAAAACATCGGTGAATTTGGTGGAGAGACCGATAACTGGGTATGGCCACGCCACACGGGAGATTATTCTTTTCTGAGAGCTTATGTCGGCAAAAACGGAAAATCTGCACCTTATTCTAAAGATAACGTTCCTTACCAGCCAAAAAAACACCTTAAAGTCAATCCAAATGGTGTACGGGAAAATGATTTCACCTTTATCCTTGGTTATCCCGGAAAAACATTCCGACACAGACCAGCACAATATATTCAATATCAACAGGAATATCTTTTGCCTTACGTATCCAACCTGTATGATTTCCAAAATAAACAGATGGAGGAAGCAGGAAAAGACAATACCGATATCGCCCTGTCCTTGGCAACACGCATAAAACGTAATGCCAATGTATTGAAAAACTATCGTGGTAAACTCAAGGGCTTACGAGGAATCGACTTGCTATCGACAAAAAAACAAGAAGACGAAGCATTGGCAGCGTTTATTTTAAGTAAACCTGAACTGAAAAACAAATATGGAAGTCTACTCGCTGATATTGATGCCTATTATCAGATCAGTGATCAAGATGCCCTGAAAGAACTTTGGATCAACAATATTTACAATAGCACAAGCTTATTGAAAGTAGCTCGCGACCTAAACGTTCTGAAAACCAACTTAGCCAAGGAAAAATCATCCCAGGCGGCCAGACAGCTTTTCGATTTAAATATTGAAAAGTTAAAAACAGCACTTAAAGAAACTTACGAAAGCTACAATAAGCAAGCTGATCAGCGTATTTTTGCCCGAATGCTGGAAGACGCCATCGCGTTCCAGGGAAAAAACCAATTGGCCTCCATTCAGAAATTGCAGTTTAATACGGGTACTGCACAAGAATTTGCCACAGAAATCATCCAAAACAGCAAACTTGCCGATCAAAAATATATACTGAATACCGTCTTGGCCAATGCCGATGCATTGCAGAAATTTGACGACAAATTATTGGATTTCCAGGGCAAGCTGAACAATGACATTGTCGATTTCGCAGCTGAGCAAAAAAGACGTGAAGGGGTACTGAACAAATTAATGGGCGATTATGTTGCCGTCAAGGAAATTTTCCAGGCCAAGAACTTTATTCCTGATGCAAATTCAACCTTACGTCTTACTTACGGGCACATCAAAGGCTACTCGCCTGCTGATGCAACCTATATGAAACCGTTTACAACAATCGAAGGGATTATTCAAAAAGGAAATCTTGGTTTAGCAGAATTTGACTATCCACAAGAAATCAAGACAGCTTACCTCAATAAAAATTTTGGTCCTTATGTTCAAAAAGACCTGGGATCCGTGCCGGTCAATATCTTATATGATATGGATACCACAGGCGGAAATTCAGGATCTCCAATTATGAATGCCAATGGTGAATTAATCGGTGTAAATTTTGACCGTGCTTACGACGCAACAATTAATGATTTCGCTTGGAACGAGAGTTACAGTAGATCCATCGGAGTTGACATTCGTTATGTCCTCTGGGTTGCCGATAAAATTGACAACGCGCATTTTATCCTGAAAGAAATGGGTATCTAATCTGGTCTAAAACAAGGCGCGAGAAAGCCGCTGCATCGAGAGATGCAGCGGCTTTCTTTGTTCACCACGCTATTTCCGATTCGCCCGGAGGCATGCCACTATGAACGAAGAATTCACCGTAAATCAGAACCTATTCATCTAACTCAGAATAGCTTCGCATACTATTTTGCCCCTTGGAGCAAAGAAGAGAAAACAGTCTTCAAACGCAACAAGCCTGTTGTCAATACCTCCCTTGAACAAGCAACGTTGAGGCGAATAAAGTCATCACTCCCCTTCCCGTACATCGCACCTACATTCACCTGCACATGCGCTTCGTCCAATAAGAGCTTTCCCAATTTTCGACTTGAAATCCCCAAAGCGGCGCAATCTACCCACACAAGATAAGTACCCTCCAAAGGAAGCACATGCAAAGCAGGCAGATGTTCGTTCATAAAGCCTTTCAAATACAGATAATTTGCATGGATGTAGCTTAAAGCCTGATCCAACCATTCCCCGCCCCACTCATACGCAGCGATCAAGCCCGTAATGGCAAAGGGACTTATGCTACTGATCTCATTAGCTAAGAAAGCCTGTTGCACCTTCCTCTTGAGTTCAGGATCGGCCACGAGGACTGTAGCGACCTGCAATCCCGCCAAATTAAAGGTTTTACTCGGTGCTACACAGGTAATCGAATTCGCCAAAAAGGCTGCACTGATACTTCCAAAAGGAATATGTGTATAGCCTTCAAATACCAGATCGCAATGAATTTCATCTGAAATGACTAAAACTTGGTGCCGCAAACAGATTTCACCAAGACGTTCAAGCTCAGCTCGGGTCCAAACTCGCCCAGCAGGGTTATGTGGGCTACATAAAATAAATAACTTGACTTTCGGATCACTTGCTTTATGCTCAAAATCCTCAAAATCGATCGTATACTCGCCATTACGATAAATCAGGTCATTGGAAACCACCTCGGCCTGATTGCGTTCTATGGAAGAAAAAAAACAATGATATACAGGCTCTTGCACCAAAACCTTATCTCCGGACGATGTCAATGCGCTAACCAAAGCCGAAAGCGCCGGTACCACACCGATAACAGGAAGTATCCATTCCGGTTGAAGTACAAATTTATGTCGCCGTGAGGACCAGCTCATCACTGCGCTGTAAAAAGCAGCTGGAATCGTAGCATAACCATATACCGCATGTTGAACCCGTTTCGCAAGTGCATCCACGACTGGTTGTGCTGCTGGAAAGTCCATATCCGCAACCCAGAGTGGAATCAAATCGGCATAATCGTGTTGATTCCATTTGACCGAATCGGTACCACGACGAACAATCGTTTTGTCAAAATTATAGATCATACAGCAATTTAATTAAAATTAGGAGGCATTTGCAATAAAAATACGATAAAGTAAAAAAGGGTTCAGTTCGCACGATAAATCACCTAGTATAGACTAAAATGTATAACACAACTCGACGGGCGTCGTAGACAACGTGCATTTAAAAAATCCAGTATACCCGGATAAGCAGAAAGCGCTATCTTTACAGAAAATAGCATAACAACTATGGCCAAAAACAACTTTTCATTCCGTGCCAGATTAAAGAGTTTTCGCTACGCCTTCAGCGGGCTGAAAACAGCCTGGCAGGAAGAACACAATTTCAGGGTGCATTGTATCGCGGCCATTATGGCCATACTGCTATCCTTTGTTCTTCACATCCGTACCCATGAATGGATTGCTGTGCTATTTGCCATTGGTTTTGTATTCGTCTGTGAATTGTTAAATACTGCATTGGAGAATATGGCTGACTTTATCTGTCCTGAAGATAACCCAAACATCAAAAAGATGAAAGATGTTGCCGCAGCGGCAGTGATGATAAGCAGCATCACTGCACTATTGATCGGCCTCTTAATTTTTACGCCAAAGCTGATCTCATTGGCCCTTCGTTACATTTTCTAACGCAAATTTCTCATCAAAAGCGATCTTCTTCGGATCGACAAAATACATTTTCCCAGCTTTCTCTTCCATTGCACCATAACCTTCCACTGCACGTCCACTGGATAGTTTAAATATCACCTGACGGACGGATTCTTGTCCTTCAGAAGAAAAAGTATAATCGGCCGTTAAAATCCCCGCCTTCAATAGCCCATCAATGTGTCCGCTATTACGATCTTTTTCCTTCCAAGCATAGCTTAGATCACCATGTACTTTTTCTCCATCAACAGTGATTGACAGCGAAATTGTATCTCCATTTTTAAGGTACCGGTATGTACTCTTTCCACTAAGAAACCCCGCGGTATCCAATGGTTGAGTAGTTTGAACAGTATCATCGCGTTTCGTTGAAGTAACTTGTTTTTTTTGTTCCTGATGGCAGCCCGCGCAACACAGCAACATTATAAATCCGAAATTTATTATTCTCATCGTATCGTTTTTGTTTGATCGTATAGATAGCAATTCAAAAGAATTTTTGTTTTAAATAACTACCATTTAAAATTTTCAAATTCAAAAAACAAAAAGCAACTGAATATTGTTTATAAGTTAGATAGCAGTCTACTATTTTAGCACGATATAAGCTATTAAAAATAAACAATTTAGTAACAATAAAATTATCGCAGACTTATTGTAAAGCTAATTTTTATTAGTAAATTGTACACTATAAAATTCAGGAATTCTTAACCAATATTAGTATGAAAGATGTAAGCTTTAAGAAATTTGATAGTGGATGTACATCACTCACAAAATTGTCCATTGAAACAGACTTGGCTATTATTGTTAAAGAGCAAGTTACCATTTCTTCCGAATCCAAAATTGAAAAACTCAGACGCTGTAAAGAAGAATTACTTAAGAGCCTTTGGTTTGTTCAACGTCAATGTTGAGATAACAGTTTCCTCCAAATTTCGACTATCCGCCGATCAGCATCTATGGTCTGATCGCCACACATTCATGTCACTTTTAACACAAAATAAGCCCCTCCGCTTTATGTTTCGAGGGGCTTTTAAGATATCCAGTCATGCGATATCGCAAGGATTAAAGCGATTTCAAATGTTTATAGTTAGACTTGATGGTATCCCACACTTCTTCGAAATTACCCGACAACATTAATTTTGCCATACTTTCTGTCATCCCTTTCATTTGACTGAAGGAGATCTTGGGCGGCATGGCGAGCGCGTTGGGATTGGTATATAGATCAATCAGGACAGGCTCATCGACAATCCCAAAAGCCTCATGGATAACACCATCCACATCCTGGGGTTGAGTGACCGTAAACGCACGTATGCCCATCGCCTGGGCGATCATCGCAAAATCTGGATTGACCATATTGGTTTCCTGATCTTTAAGACCTGATACCTGCATTTCCAATTTCACCATACCAAGTGCACGATTGTTGAAAACGATGATTTTGATCGGCAGATTATATTGTTTTATTGTTGCCAGATCACCCAACAACATGGACAGTCCTCCGTCACCACAAAAAGCAATAACCTGGCGCTCAGGATGTGTCAATGCAGCGCCTATAGCCATTGGCATGGCATTAGCCATAGACCCATGATTGAAAGACCCCAGCATGATTCGATCCTTTCGCTGATTAATATAACGTGCTCCCCAAACACAGCACATCCCGGTATCAAGCAAGAAAATCGCATCATCACTGGCTTTCTGATCAATGGTATGCGCGACAAATTCCGGCTGTATTGCGCATTCGCTGCCTGAATCCTCCACATACGTCATGAGATCTTCCTTGACCTTTTCATAAGAAGCAAGCTGCTTCTCCAGAAATTTCGTATCCGAACGCGCTTCCACAAAAGGCAATACAGCCTTAATGGTATGTTCAATATCGCCCACTAATCCATAATCTACGATAGATCTGCGCCCTAGCTTTTCACCTTCAATATCAATCTGGATAATGGTTTTGTTGGTCGGTATAAAATCCTTATAAGGAAAATCAGTCCCCAAAAGTAAAATAAGATCGGAATGATGCATACTTTGAAAAGCCGAAGCCATTCCTAGAAGTCCTGTCATCCCGATTTCATTGGGATTGTCGCGTTGAATATCCATCTTTGCTTTAAATGAATAACCTACTGGCGCATGGATTTTTTGTGATAACGCTACTATTTGCTGCTGTGCTTTCTTGGCTCCCACACCACAGAACAAGGTTATCTTTTCTGCCTGATTGATATATTGTGCCAATCGCCCAATTTCCATCTCCGAAGGTCTAATTTGCGGCTCGGTAAAAAACACTTTCGTTGCAGTGTTCATCTGAACGGCTTCCATTTCTGATACATCACCAGGTAGGCCGATAACTGCGACATCCCGTTTAGAGATAGCCTGTTGTAATGCATTTTGCACCATACGTTGTACCTGCTCCGGCCGAGTGATCATTTGATTGTAGCAAGAACAATCATCAAACAGTTTGATTGGATTGGTTTCTTGAAAATAATCGGTTCCAAATTCATATGTAGCACAGGTTGATGCGATCACAAGCATGGGTACACGTGTCTTGTGTGCTTCATAAACACCATTGATCAGATGCACATGCCCCGGCCCACTACTTCCGGCACAACAGGCGATCCCGTGCAAATCAGCCTCTGCCGTTGCGGCAAATGCCCCCACTTCCTCATGCCTGACATGTATCCATTGCATCGTTCCATCTGCATGAACAGCTTCGTTGAAAAAATTTAAACTATCGCCCGTTACGGCATAAATACGCTGAATTCCCGCATCCTTTAAAAGACCCACAATCTGGTGTGCTACATTTTTCATACTTATACTATAATTTAAGATTTTGTGATAGCGGCATCGTGCAAACTCTATTGCCGCTACTTAATAACAACAATAATGTAGCATAATGGTTTGGGACATTAGCTGAACAGGTCTGTCGTTTCCCAAGCGCATAAACTGGTCAAATGTGCAACAATAGCCTCAATTTGGAGCTGGGATACGTGGAGCCCAAATTTAAGCCAACAATCCGTTACACTTAAAATACTCAGCGATTGTATTCAACAAAAAAAGCTGTTTCAACTTGATTGAAACAGCTTTTTTAAAAATGATAGCTTGGATAAATCCTTAGTTGATTTGTCGCGACAACTCATCGACAAAACGTTTTGCATCATTGAGATCTTTATTCCAGTCCGCATAGCGTTTAGCAGTATTTAATTTTGCTATTTTTGCATTTAGCTTCGCTAGGTTGGCTTGATCCTTTGATTTTTCCAACTTCGCCTTCAAAATGCCGACTTTGGTATAATCTTGAATACCTTCTAACATACGCTCGTAACGGATAGAGCTTCTTCCTTGCGGATAAACGATATACGTGTCTCCTGCCGGCCATGTACGGAACCTTGAATCACGCAGTGGATCCTTCACCCAGGAGTTGAATGCCCAACGTAATGCCCCATCGAAGCCTGCCGCCAGCGCATACCAAGCCATATAGGTGGATTCTGCTGGATCCGAGAACGTAAATTGGTTTGGAAATTCGTCCGAGCAACACACATAAAATGTCGTGATATATCCTTTTTTACGTCGCTCAATAAGATCTTTCTGATCAAAAGGATCTCCAGCGGCAACGCTGATATCTGTACTCTTATGATAGCGTTGGTAGCTTTTGTGATTATCAGCAAATGCAACACCAAATTCGGGCGCTACTTTTTCCAACAAGGCGATCGCTGGATCCATTTCTTCCCGGCCTCTTTCATCCATCGCAATATTGGTAATTTTTAACCAGCCCTTTGCGGTAATGTGCTTACTAAAATCCTTTAAGAAAGGCGTCCATAGCTCCTCAAATATTGCTGTACCGGGTTTTGCAATCACATTGACCAGTTCATTTTTGCTCTCATCGAAATAATGTACCTCATTATTCCATGGCAAAAGCGAATAGCAATTGATCTGTTTGTTGACCCCTAGATCCATCATAAAGTTTACCCATCGATCAAAAACAGTATAATCATAAGTCCAGGAACCATCTTTTGCCTTCTTCCAGGTGATCATATCCGCATAGGGATCATAGGTCTGTACGTTCCACGCATCCTTATTTAAAGTCGCGGTAATCACTTTTTGCCCTGCAGCTGCAAGCTGTTTCATGGTCGGCTTCAACGCTTCAAAATGTTCATCGCTCCACATCTTCACGTTATTGACCCGAGCCACAGCAGAAGGATGCTGCCATTGGTCCAAATGATAAGTCCACTGCGACGATGGTGGCAGCACATGATTTTGGACATTGACGATCAGCTCTAATTGCTCTTTCATCTTGCCATTTTGTTGAACCGAAATTGTCGTTTTATATTGTCCAGCGGCAGCTTCCTTGGGAACCTTTACAGTAATCCATACAGGACGGACTTTCTTCGCTTCAAGGTCATAGCTTTTGAGATCATCCAACATATCTGCCGAAAGAGAAGCTTTAAAATCTTCTGGCTTACGGTGGCCACAGCCACTTGCAAATTCATCAGTCATGACATAACGAACAAAACGCGCTTGTACCGCATCGCTGCCAATCACCTGGCCTGTTGTAGATTTTAATTCACTTGCCGATACAGCGACATGCGCTGTGGCAACACTGGTCCATAACAATACCTGCGCCGATACTTGTTCACCTTTCCAGGCATCTACAGTCGCCGTACGTTGTGTTGTCAGATTTGGATTGACAGATTTGGGGTAACGTTTGTCTATCGATACAAACGAAGCATGTAGGCCGGCTTTAACATTCGACCAGTTGGATAAAGTATCCTTTGTCGGATCGGCCATTTCAGTAAATGTTGTCCCTGTAGCAAAACGCTGCTGGGAAAATCCCGGATTACTGCCGCAAAATAGCATACAAGCCAGGGCAATAGAAGAATAAATTGTAGTTTTAGGCATAACAGTTATAATTAACAAAACTTTAGCGAAGCGATGATCTTCTTTCCAGCCCAGGAGCAGGGTGCTCGCAGAAAAAAGGCAAACAACTTCTGTTTGCCTTAAAAATAGTAAAATTTTATTTATCTATAACTAACTTTGTTCAAAAATTTCAGAAAGTGCTTTATACAGCTCAGGATGATGGCTCTTGAATTTCGCCGGGTCCTCAAAGAAATATTCAGACGCAACTGCAAAAAACTCGGCTGGATTGGTCATGCCATAGACATCAATATCAGATTTATTCGCCTTTATCTTGGCAATTTCTTCCCGTATCAGGTTCATAAAAGGAATGACTGAAGTTTTATCCATCAAATGTGTAGGAATGCCATCCACGGTACCATCGGTTTTATCGATCAAGTGTACAAATTCGTGTATTGCTGTATTCTGTCCATCCTTTGGATTCCTAAAGCCATACTCCAATGCCGATTTGGACAATATCATTTGTCCGTTCATGGCTCCCTCACCCACCATCCCCATAATATTGCGGTCAGCATGGCCTTCAAATTCATATGCCGTATTGAACTGGGAAGGATAAACCATAATATTGGTCAAATTGGGATAAGTCCATTTCTTAAAGGCAAATATTGGGATAATTGCACTGGCGGCAATCATCATATAATCTTTCAACTCAACCGCTACGCCCACACCTTCAATTTTAACTGTATCCAAAAATTTTAAACAGCGGGTTTCAAATTCCATTTTATCCACATCGGACAGATTGCGGTAATAGGCAACTTCTTTTTCCAGAATTTCCTTTCCTTCGTCGCTTAGTACACGTTTAATGGCTTTGCTGTTTTTGGCCGTACGATTTAACAGGTAATAAACAACATAAATGGTTACTGGTATAAGCAGTATAATAAATAGTTTTCCTAACATATTAGTTGATCTGTATCCATTTGGGATCCCGAGCCTGCAAATTACGCAAAAAGCCTTTAAAATGTGAGGTTCCGAATAAGATTAAAATCTTTTGCTGTGGGGCGTCAGCAACTAATGATGCCAGGTTTTCTTCCCTTTTTTTCATGACAAATTCTTTATCAAATTTGTTCTTTAAGGCTGCTTTGATCGGTTTACAGGAATAAGGTTCTTGGAGCGGTGTTTTATAATCACAATCATCCAGTTTGATCGTACCATACAGGTATTCAAACTCGTCAAGCAATTTATTTTTGGGAATATCCGCATTCACCGCCGTTTCATAATTCACCAGAAAAAAGGAATAGTCGGGCTGACTGATGATTCGTTGCCCCAGTTTACGGTACATGGGCGCCCGCAGAACCCTGGAGGTATCGCCCGGTATTTCAATACATTGCTGCAGCCCGAGCCGATTTCCCGTAAGTTTTCTAAATTTTCGGTCATATAGATCACGTTGTGCCGCGCTATCCACCTGATAAGCGATACTTTCATAAAAAACAACATAGCCCGAACGTTGGAGGGAATCTACAGCGCGCTGAATTTGATCATAGTACACCCGCGTACCCAAATGCCGCATTGGAATATAAACGACTGACCGATCGCCATGGCGAAGCTCAAATTTTCGCGAGGCATCACGCAAGACGCCTGTACCTTGAACCATCAATGAGGTATCACAACCTACAATGACAACCAGTATAAAAAAAAGGGAGATAATCTGTATCAATCGCATACTATTCATTATAATATCTATTCTTTTCTAGCAAAGACAATACCATCTGACGTTAATTTGCCGGTATTAGACAAATTTTGACTTCAGCTAACTGCTTTTCAAGCTTTTCAAGATACTTTTATGATAACATGAAATGATAACAATATATTATCTCCCCTGTTCTATAAATTTTATAGGCTTGTCAATCCTATTGTTGTTCCGTTTGGAATAACAGCATTTTTTTTGATGACAACAATGCCGTCACAAATGGTATAGGTGGGATGATTAGCGTTCAACAAATGGGGTCCACCATTGATCCGGACATCGTTGCCGATACGGCAATTTTTATCCAAAATAGCATTCTCAATATAACACCGTTCGCCAACACCAACCACAGGTATATTTTTGCGCTTTGCTTCCTCCATATCGACAAGATCCTCATAATAGTCTGACCCCATCATATAGGTGCCGCGTACCACAGATCCTGTACCAATCCGTGAACGAACACCCACGACGGAACGGTCTATTTTATCCGCTTGGATAATACAGCCATCCGAAATGACCGAATTAATTAATGTTGTACCCGAAATCTTAGAAGGCGGCAACATCCTTGGACGGGTGAAAACCGTATTTTTATCAAACAGATTGAAGGCCGGAATATTATCGGTCAGACCAATGTTGGCTTCATAGAAAGATCCTATGGTACCAATGTCTGTCCAATAACCCTCAAATTGATAGCTAAGTACTCTATTTGTATCAATGGCATCGGGAATAATTTCTTTTCCAAAATCCATTCCGCGATTCTCTTCAAGCATACGTTTCAGGACGCCTTTTGAAAAAACATAAATACCCATAGAAGCCAGGTATTCCCTGCCCTCACCCTTTAAATGATCGCTCACTTCTGAACTCCAGTCTACGAGCTGCTCGCTATTCGGCTTCTCGATAAAAGAGGTAATATGATTCTTTTCATCCGATTTCAGTATACCAAAACCGGTGGCATCTTTGGCGTTTACTGGTATAGTGGCAATGGTCAGGTCGCCTTCGTTTTCGACATGGAAGTCAACCAGGGCATCAAAATCCATTTGATATAGCTGATCCCCTGATAAAATCAGTACATAGTCATAATCAATACTCGCCAGCTTCCGAAACGATCGTCGCACGGCATCGGCCGTACCCTCGAACCATTTGTCGCCATCGTTGGTCTGTTCAGCAGCCAGAATATCGACAAAGCCCTTGCTAAAAATACTAAAGTTGTAGGTATTCTTAATGTGGGAGTTGAGCGACGAAGAATTGAATTGTGTCAACACAAAAATCTTGTTAAAACCCGAATTAAGACAATTCGAGATGGGAATGTCCACCAAGCGATATTTCCCGGCAATGGGAACTGCTGGCTTAGACCGTTGATCGGTCAATGGATACAGACGTGAGCCCCTTCCTCCGCCCAAGACGATAGCTACTACATTATGACGTGACATATCAAATTACATTAATTGGTTATATAGACTTATATACTTCGCTGCAGATTTATCCCAAGAAAAATCCAAATGCATCATTTTACGTTGATTCTCCTCAAACTGCTTTTTACTGTCGTAAAAATTTATAGCCCGGACAATCGCTGCACTAATTTCAGTGATTGTCAGACTATCAAAACCTATACCGTAGCCATCATTTTTCAGATCGATTACCGTATCTTTTAATCCCCCCACCCGATGCACGATCGGCAATGTACCGTACTTCATTGCATAGAGCTGATTAAGCCCACAGGGCTCAACGCGGGAAGGCATTAAAAGAAAATCCGCACTGGCATAAAGCCAATGGGCAAGATTTTCATCATAACCAAAGAACACATCAAAATTATCTATTCCATCATCGACGAGTGATTTCACTCGCGACTGGATCACTGGGTCTCCGGCACCCAGTATAAATATACTTAATCTATCGCGATATTTCTCCGTCAAATCCAAAATTATCTCCGGTAGTAAATCTGCTCCCTTTTCTGTTGCAAATCGGCCGATAAAAACAAGCAATGGTCGATCTGGATTGATCTTATACTGCTTCGCCAAAGCCTCCTTATTTTTCAACTTGCCAGCAAAAGCTTGTACAGCATCGTAGTTTTCCAGCAAAGTATAATCAATTTTGGGATCCCAGATTTCCCAGTCAATTCCATTGACAATACCAACGGATTTATTCCGTTCATCATAAAATAACTGCTGTAAACCATTGGCTTCCACATAAAGCTCTTCCAGATATCCTTCAGAGACCGTTGTGTAGGCATCGCAACATTTAATGAGGGCTGCAAGCGGATTAATTAAACCATCCCAGTCCAATAATCCCCATTTCCAACTATCGAAAGCCGGCAACAGAATAGCTTTGCTCCAATGTGTCCAGCCCTGATACTGCCCATTGTGCACGGTGGCTACCGTTTTAACGTCGGCCAGAAAATTATAGTCATTGCTATACTTCATCAAAAAAGGCATCAAACCGACATGATGATCGTGGCAATGCACTATATCAGGTACTATCGCTTTATCCTTAAACCACGCCAACACAGCATGTTGAAAGGCGATAAATTGCTCACCTTCATCCGGATAACAATATACCTCCTGCCGATCGAGTTTACCTGGAATCTTAATCAGGTAGAGTTCAAAACCAAGGACCTGTTGATCTTCCTTATAAACGCCGTAGCGCAGCAATTCAGATCCTTGATAAAAAGTACCTTCATGAACTAAGCTAAAAGCATGATCCCTTACAAAAGGACGATCATACCAGGGCATGACAACCGCTGCCTCCCAGCCCAGCTTGGTTTGGTATTTAGGCAGTGCCCCCACGACATCCGCGAGGCCACCCACTTTGGCCACGGGATAACATTCTACACTCAAGTGAAATACGTTCATTCTTCTTTTACAGCATGAAATTTAATAACATGATTTTACACAGGGATACGCTCGCCTTGTTTAATTGGATTAGCCTCCTTCACCACTTTCTTTCTTTTTAAAATATATCCGCCCAGCGGAGGCAAATGAAGCTGTGCCGATTGCACTTGATTCATCCAATGCAGGTGCTCACTATGGACGGCCGGATGATGTACACCTGAACCAAAATAGTTCAAATCGTCTGAATTCAAAACTACTTCCCATTCACCGGCATAAGGTAAACCAATACGAAAATGTTCCCGAACAACAGGCGTTAAGTTAAGTACAACGACCGTATCATCCCAGGCGTCAAATCCCTTTCGCCAATAGACGACAATTGAATTTTCGCGATCACCAGCATCTATCCATTCAAATCCAGCGGCGTCAAAAGCCTTCTGGTAAAGACTTGGTTGGCTCCTATAAACCGTATTCAGGTCGGCTACAAATTGCTTCATACCCTGATGTGGCGCAAACTCCAAAAGATGCCAATCAAGCGATTGGTTTACATTCCACTCCGAAGTTTGCCCAAATTCTCCGCCCATAAACAGCAATTTTGTTCCCGAAAAAGTATACATAAAGAGATACAATGCCCGCAGGTTGGCAAACTTTTGCCATTCATCGCCCGGCATCTTATAAATTAATGAATGCTTTCCGTAAACAACCTCATCATGTGACAGCGGTAGCATAAAATTTTCATGGAAAGCATATACTGTCGCAAAGGTCAGTCGATCATGATGATAGCTGCGATTAATCGGATCCTCTTTAAAATAATCCAATGTGTCATGCATCCAGCCCATCATCCATTTCATTCCGAAACCCAATCCACCAGCATAGGTTGGGCGACTGACACCTGGCCAGGAAGTCGATTCTTCCGCGATGGTCTGCACATGCGGGAAATGTCCGTAAACGGCCTCATTCAGCTCTTTTAAAAATTGTACTGCTTCGAGATTTTCATTTCCACCAAATTCATTGGCAATCCACTCGCCTGCGTTTCGACTATAATCCAAATAGAGCATAGAAGCTACCGCATCGACCCGAAGTCCATCAATATGAAAACGATCCAACCAATAAAATGCATTACTGATCAAAAAAGAGCGCACTTCATTACGTCCGTAGTTGAAAATATAGGATTGCCAATCGGGATGAAACCCTTTACGGGGATCTTCATGCTCGTATAAGCTCGTGCCATCAAAACGATAAAGACCATGTGCGTCACCTGGAAAATGCGAAGGAACCCAATCTAACAATACACCTATCCCGGCGGCATGCAGCTCCTCAATCAGATACATGAGATCTTGTGCCGATCCGTAGCGTGAACTCGCGGCAAAATATCCCGTTATCTGGTATCCCCAAGAAGGGTAATAGGGATGTTCCATCAGGGGCATAAATTCTACATGGGTAAAATTCATCTCCTTCACATAGGATACGAGCGCCACAGCGATTTCGCGGTAGTTGAGCAAAGTATCCGGACTTTCGGGATCCCGCGACCAAGATCCTAAATGCACTTCATAGACAGACCATGGTTGATCCAGCCTGTTTTTAACAGCCCTTTCCTGCATCCATTGCTTATCCTGCCACTCGTACCAAGTCGAATGAACAATGGAAGCAGTCTTTGGCGCGATCTCCCACTGAAAAGCAAAGGGGTCTCCTTTTTCAAGTTGTTCGCCAGTATAAGTCTCAATAACATACTTATACGCCTCCCCATTGCCAAGCCCCGGAATAAATCCCTCCCAGATTCCGCTACCATCCCAGCGCACATAGAGCGCGTGACGCGCTTTATCCCAAAAATTGAAGTTGCCGGTTACAAAGACCGATTTTGCATTCGGAGCCCAAACCGCAAAATAAACGCCTTTTTCACCATTGACTTCCAGCTCGTGTGAACCGAACTTTTCGTATAATTTGAAGTGCTTACCCGACTGGAATAAGGCGACATCAAATTCAGAAAATAGACTATGCGGAATTACTTCATTGGTCATGTTTTAACCTTCTATCAATATGTTATCAAATTCTCGTGCGACATTAATCCAATACCGCCCCTTATCATCTACTTGTACTTTTGTTTCAATACCATCGGTCTTAACCTTCTTAACCTGAAAAGGCAAGCCGATTAACTGTAATTTATATTCCTCATATCGCTCCGTAAAAAGCCCATCTTGCGTCTGTTTAATCGACAGGGATTCTTTGAGCCCCGATACGGTAAAGCATTTTTCAAGATAAATATCCTGCTCATACGCAAAGGTGTCGCCATGATCCGAATACACATACGAACGGGTTACACCTTCAGCGAAGTAAACATTGAGCTGCAGCTCCTCAATCTTCTTTTCACCAGTGTATTGCATCACTGGATATTCGGGGATAACAGATCCTCCACGAATGAAAATCGGCATCTCATCAATCGGCGTAGGAACAGTATGTTCTTTACCGCCCACGTAGGTTTCATTATTGAAATAATAGAACCAAGTACCTTCAGGCAGATAGACAATCTTACTTTTTTGCCCCGGCTGCAATACCGGGGATACCAATATTTTATCCCCAAAACAGAATTCTTCCTCACGTTGCCAATTGGTCGGTATATGCTGTTCGACCATGGAAATCGGACGTAATATGGGAAAACCATACTTCGTTTGCTCCCAAAAACAGGTATAGATATACGGCAACAACTTATAACGGAGTTCGATAAATTTCCGATTGATCTTTTCCCAATCCTCCCCAAAACTCCAAGGCTCCCGGTCGCGGGTATCGCCAGCGGAATGCACACGCATAAAGGGCGAGAAAACACCAAATTGCATCCATCGCGTAAATAACTCACCGTCGGGTTCACCCGTAAACCCACCGATATCCGTTCCACAAAAGGACATGCCCGAAGTCGACAAACGCTGTAACTGCAAGGTTCCCAACTTGAGGTGTTCCCAACTGGCCAAATTATCGCCGGTCCAGACCGAAGAATAGCGCTGCGTACCCGCATAAGCCGCTCGCGTGATGGTAAATGGCCGTTTATTTTTATACAATTTCTTTAAACCATCATAGGTTGCCCGGACCATCTGCATGCCGTAGATATTATGTGCCTTACGATGCGAACCCCGATGGCCGTCGTATTGGTGACGTACATCGTCGGGGAATGTTCCGCGGCCAAATACGGCCGGTTCATTCATATCGTTCCAAAAGCCAGCCACGCCATCTTCCACAAGCCCCTGGTATAAGGTGCCCCACCATTGACGAACCTCCGGATTGGTAAAATCAGGAAATTGACAACGTCCCGGCCACACAAATCCTTCCATAAAATAATCATCCCCGCGGCGACAGAAATACCTATTTTCCTTTCCTTCCCTGAACACCCAGTAGTTCTCATCAACCTTGATGCCCGGATCGATCATCACCACCGTTTTAAAGCCATCATTGGCCAAATCGCTGATCATATTCTTAGGATTGGGAAAATACTGCTTGTTCCAGGTAAAACAACGGTATCCTTCCATGTAATCGATATCAAGATAAATCGCATCACAGGGGATCTGTCGCTTCCGAAACTCCTCAGCAACCTTCCGGACATTCGCTTCGGGATAATAACTCCAGCGACACTGATGGTAACCAATTGCCCACAGCGGTGGCAGGTAATGCGTACCTGTCAGCGTATGATAGCGACGGATAACGTCGATAATATGTGGACCATGGATGTAGTAGTACTGCAGTTCCCCTCCTTCGGACCAAAAACTTGTTTTTCCCGGATCTTCCGCGGCAAAATCAAAATACGTTTTAAAAGTATTGTCGAAGAATATGCCGTAGGCTTCACCATCTTTTAAACCAATATAAAACGGAATAGTTTTATAAAGTGGATCCTGATCGTAAGCAAAAGCATAAGTGTCTGAATTCCAGTTTTTAAGTCTTTTACCTCTCAGGTTCAATTTAGTGGCCTTGTCCCCCAGTCCATAAAAAGCTTCATTTTCAAAGGCCACTTTTGTGCTATATACATAGTAGCCGCCAAAATCTGGATTCTCCTCCCAGTGCATGGGTGCCAAATCAGCGTTAAACAGTTTACCCGAGCGATCAGAAAAAGAAATCAAAAAATCATTCTTATTGATCTTACAGGAAATTGTATTGGTATGGACCAGATAATGATCTGTTTCTTCCTTGCATTGATGTATACTAACGCGGTGATCTTTCTTGGCCAGGGCATACGAAAAATCCTCCAAAAAAGTGCCTTGCGGAGCCAGCCGTACCCTCACGATCTCATCCGTTACGATCTTAATTTCTACCTTGGCTTTGCCATCCGAAAAATAATAAGACTTATCGTTTTGATTGTGGGCTACTATGGTTTCAAGGTATTTCTTTTCAATTTTAGGTAAATCCAATACCGGATTATTCACATGATGCATACTCTCCAAAGTACCATCATTTTCCTCCTCATGTAGTGTGGTTTGATTTAGGTTGTCGTCTTCAAGCATAGTTGTAATATGTTAAAAAGTTTCTGAAGGCTTAATTCCTCTTTAAGATAGAAAATTAATCCTGCGCTGACAACAAAACACAAAAAAAAATCCCACCTATGGGGATAGGCGGGATTTTTTTCGATACCTGTGGATAAACTTCTACAGCTTACTTAACAAAATGCGCACGAAGCATCCAGGCCATCTTTTCATGCTTTTCCAATAGTCCGACCAAAAAGTCCTCTGTACCATTGTCGGCTGTACCTTCGACCACAGAAATGTCGGCGCGAATTGACATCGCTATGGCCTCATGATCAGCCAACAGTTCCTTATAATAAGACTGGCTGTCGGTCTTTTCTGAGGTAGACTCCGTCAAGCGAGTCAATTTCAAATATTTATCAAAGGTACCTACTGCATAATGCCCTAAAGTACGTACACGTTCTGCTACTTCATCGATCACTTCAGCTAGTTCATCGTATTGTGATTCCAAAAATAAGTGAGCAGCATGAAAATC
Organism: Sphingobacterium multivorum; assembly: GCF_039511225.1. Classification (NCBI taxonomy): domain Bacteria; kingdom Pseudomonadati; phylum Bacteroidota; class Sphingobacteriia; order Sphingobacteriales; family Sphingobacteriaceae; genus Sphingobacterium; species Sphingobacterium multivorum. Next base: position 2,309,889 of record NZ_CP154261.1, on the reverse strand, counting down.
CGCACCTTCCACATTCCAATGCGCGTTGCGCGTTTTCATGTAGACAATGTGTTCATCTGCCAACAGCACATTTAGCAACTTTGCAACTTTTTTCAAGTCCGCATCTTTAATTCCAATTGAAGTTTTCATATTATAATCTTTTGTTAACTATATGTTTTAAATGCTTAGTTAAATTTACCCAAAAATGCGGTAAAAACCAAAAAAAGCCAGTCAAATTCACAACATTCAACTCCACACACTGCAACAAACCCGCTTTGAGGTTCGTATAACTGCAAAGCCGTTGCCATACAGAAAAAATGTACCGAGGCTGCATCGACATTGTTCTTAGTAGACAGCAATAAAACTTAAACAGTCCCTTATAAACGAAACATTTTAAAGAAAAAAACAAAAATCGATCAAGCTATTATTTAAAGCACATAATGTTGTATTTTTGCAGACATCTTTATTTGGAGGGAAAGCTGCGGACAACATGGACAACAATACATATTTTCACAAATTCAAACAGGATATTTCAGCAATTGAACTTCCAACACGGTTTACCTTCCCATTTTGTTATGAACCGCACCCTCTTGCCGTGATCGCTGCAAAAGAACTCCAATATTACATCGAAACACAAGACGATTGGACCCACAATTTTGGCCTGGACTCCGCCGTGGAGGGCCTCGCTATTGGAAAAATGTTCGGTGTGCTGGTTGTCAGAAACTCGAAGAACGAGCTTGGCTACCTTGCGGCCGTTTCAGGGAAACTGGCCGGAAGCAACAAGCACCGGTATTTTGTACCGCCAATCTTCGATATGTTGGAAGAAAACAGTTTTTTTCTACACGAAGAGGTACATCTCAATGCGCTGAACCGCAAAATAGAAACGCTTGAAAACAGTGAAGAGCTAGCAAACACGCAGCGTAATCTTGGCCGTTTAAAAAACGAATGGGATAAATCCCTCGATGAGTTAAAATCGAAATTAAGGATCCAAAAGAAGGAACGAAAAGAAATCCGTACGAAAATGAAGGTCAGTTTGTCCGATGCGGATTATGAATTATTGATGGAAGACATGCGAAGCCAGAGTTTAAAAGACAAACAACAGCTTCAGCGCTTTCAATATGACATGCATTTGGCCCTGGAAACGGAAAGCAACCATCTCCAACAATTGCTTGCTACGATTGCCGCTCTAAAAGAGGAACGCAAAATGCGCTCAGGTAATCTGCAAAAACAGCTTTTCGAACAATATAATTTTCATAATGCAAACGGACAACACAAGAATGTCGTCGATATATTCCATGAATTTGACCATATAACTCCGCCTGCAGGATCGGGGGAATGCGCTGCACCAAAACTGCTGCAATATGCGTATGAAAACCAATTCTCCCCCATTGCTTTGGCTGAATTTTGGTGGGGCTGCTCCCCTGCATCTGAAATACGCAGGCACAAAAACTACTATCCGGCATGCCGCAAAAAATGTGAACCGATTTTAGGGTATATGCTGCAAGGCTTGGTCGTAGATCCGAATCCCATGCAGCAGGAAACGACCTTGGATATCACACTTCCCCAAATTTACGAAGATGAAGATATCATCATCATCAACAAACCGGCCGAATTTCTCTCTGTACCAGGAATATATGTCAAGGATTCGGTCTACACCCGCATTCTCCAACGCTACCCAAGTGCAGGACCGATTATTATCCACCGCCTGGACATGTCAACATCCGGCCTGCTGGTTGTTGCCAAAAACAAAGAGGCGCATAAATTTATTCAAGATCAATTTATACAACATACCATCAAAAAAACATACATTGCCTTGCTTGATGGTATTATCGAGGCTCCCTCCGGCTTGATCGACCTTCCACTTCGCGTCGATCTGGATGATCGCCCCCGACAAATGGTCTGCTACACCTATGGTAAACCGGCGCAGACAAAATGGGAAAAAATTGCAATAGAGAATAATCAAACACGGGTCAGGTTTTATCCCTTGACGGGCCGAACCCACCAGCTTCGCATGCATGCGGTGCACCCCAGTGGGTTAAATACGCCTATCGTTGGTGACGATCTCTATGGCAGAAAGGCCAATAGATTACACCTCCACGCGGCTTCAATTACCTTTATTCATCCACGTTTCAAGCAAGAAATGACCTTCGAAATCGCGCCAGATTTTTAACAGCGTTGACTATATCGTTACAAAAGTCAGTAAATATGGGGACGGAAAATCATCGCGAAGTCAAAATGTAATGTGAAATTTATTGACCCAAATCAACAATTTACCATAAACGACTCATAAACAGACATTTAAAAGGAAATATAATTCAACTGCTTTCCTTTATTACATTACAATAAAATTTTAATTATTCTTAATTTTTTGTTTCCTTTGTTCACTGATTTTTTGATTTTAATACCTATAAAGTCAAAAATAAAGTAGAGACAGGAAAACAATTTTGAATTTTCAAGATTATAGCAATATAATGAAAGCTAAAATAAACGCAACAACCTTCATAACTAAACTCTTTTTTTCGATAACGCTCGTACTAACGGTGTCCATGGCTTTTGCCCAAAACAAAACCGTTACCGGTACAGTTAAAGATGCAAAGACCAAGAATCCTATACCCTATGCTACCGTAGCCGTCGTTGGCGCCCCGGCTTCCGCTGGAACCGCCACGTCGACCAATGCAAATGGTGAATTCAAACTTGTCTTTCCAACATCTTATGTGAAAATCAGAGCAAGTTACATTGGGTATGACAGCAAAGATGCTTTTGTTACGAATGACGCTACGCAAACAAAAGAAATTTTGATGGATGAACAGGACAACATGCTGGAGGAAGTTGTCGTCAAAGCCAAAAAGAAAAAATACAGCAACAAAGATAATCCTGCTGTCGCATTGATCCGAAAAGTCATCGAGAATAAGGAAAAAAATAGACTTTCAGGTCAACAGTATGCTGAATTTGACCAATACGAGAAGATGTCTTTAGGACTGAGCAATCTTTCGGAGAAATTCGTCAATAAAAAAATATTCAAAAATTATCAATTTCTTTTTGAAACGGATGACTCCGCTAAAACAGCCAACAAATATGTTTTGCCTGCTTTCATTGAAGAAAAAATGTCCAAGGTTTATTACCGTAAAGATCCAAGCAAAACCAAACAGTATATCCTTGGTAATCAACGCGCACAGTTTGACCCTAAATTTATTGACAACGATGGTCTGACAGCCTACTTCAATAAATTATATGAACAAGTTGATATTTATGATAACAACATTTCATTGGTTACCAATCAGTTTTTAAGCCCAATTGCAAACTCCGCACCTACTTTTTATAAGTTTTACATTACGGATACCATTAAGACTGTACAGCCTTGGTTGGTCGAATTGAGCTTCTTTCCACGCAACAAGGCAGACATGTTATTCAAAGGCCAACTGTATGTTACCTTAGACGGCAATTATGCCGTACAGGGCGCCAATATGACTGTTGCAGATGATATTAATCTAAACTTTGTACGTGACCTCCAGATACAGCTTAAATTTGAGAAAGATAGCAAAAGTCGCTTTTACTTAAAAACAAGTACCCTGGGTATTGATTTTTCTTTAACAGAAAAAGGCATGGGGATCCGTGGAAGCCGAACAGTAGATTACAATAATTACAAAGTCGGCATTCAGCGTCCTGATAGCACCTATGATGGTCCATCTACCGTCATTGCTTACAATGTAGAAAACAAGAAAGCAACAAAATCATTATTTGAAACACAACGTCCGCTTGCCCTTGCGCAAAACGAATTGAATATCTATCATAATATTGATACTTTACAAAAGATCCCTTCCTTCCGTACCTTCATGGACATCGCTGCATTGGTACTTTCCGGATACAAACAAGCCGGTCCGGTTGAGATCGGTCCTGTAAATACATTCTATAGTTTTAATCCGGTTGAGGGCTTCCGTTTACGGGTTGGTGGACGTACGACCGAATCTTTAAGCAAACGTTTCTATGCGGAAACGTATGCGGCCTATGGTTTTAAAGATCAGAAATGGAAATACTTTTTCAGCGGCACGTATGCATTCAACAATAAATCGGTATACTCCTTCCCGATGCATTATATCAGGGCCTCCTATAAAAAGGACACGAAGATTCCGGGACAAAAACTGGAATTTATTCAGGAAGATAACTTCTTACTCTCTTTCAAGCGCGGTGACAATGACCGCTACATTTATGAGACCAATTACGGCTTAGAGTATAAAAAAGAATTTTTAAATCACCTAGCCATTGGTGCTGCATTCAATATTAACAGACAAACTCCTGCTGGAAGCCTTACCTACCAGATGGTAGATGCCAACAATGAAAGTAGACTGTTTAATGAATTGAACTCTACGGAATTGTCGGTAAATTTCCGATATGCTCCACATGAAGAGTTTTATCAAGGCAAGATTTACCGCACACCAATATTCAATCAATATCCGATCTTCACGTTCAATTATACCGCTGGAATCAAAGGACTGGCTAAAGGTGAGTACAATTACCACAACTTTAATGTGGGCGCCTTTAAGCGCTTCTATTTTAGTCAATTTGGATTTGCTGATGTAACGGCAGAGGGTACTTATATTGCCGGAAAAGAGATCCCATTCCCTTTTTTGACAATCCATCGGGCAAATCAGACGTATGCGTATCAATTGAACTCGTATAACTTGATGAACTTCCTGGAGTTTGTCAGTGACCACAATGCCTCGTTGAATGTGCAATATTATATGAACGGTTTTCTGTTGAATAAAATTCCTTTGATCAAAAAGCTTAAATTACGTGAGGTATTTAGCTTCAAAGGTGTATATGGTGGCCTGCGGAAAGAAAACAATCCTGACGATCCTAACTATGGCTCAAAGGTATTTACTTGGCAGCACAATGCAGATGGTGTACAGAGTTCTTATACCTTCGGTTCAGAACCTTATATGGAAGCCAGTATCGGTCTATCCAACATTTTTAAAATATTACGTGTAGACTACGTAAAACGTCTAAACTATCTTGATCACGTCGATGCACCAGCTTGGGGTATTCGTGCGCGGGTTAGATTTGACTTCTAATAGTTTCCATAAATTTATAGTATAATTTGAAGCCCTGTCATTTGTATGAACAGGGCTTCTTTTTTTGTCCTATAATTCCGCAACATCGGCTCCCCCGCCAACGCTTTCTTGACGAAATAGCGGGGAAAGCTTCGTACTTGCTTCGTACCTTATTCGGAGACACAACAGATGTTGTACAGATGTTGACCAGATTCCGACCAGCCCCTGACCAGGAATTACCTGGTCAGGGGCTGGTCAATATTTATTGCAAGATTGTCACCTTCCGAAGCTGGTACGAACACTATACGAAGAAAGCCCCACTGCATTAGGTCTGCAGACACAAAAAGCGATGGCTTATGAACAAAAAAATCCCCCTTGCATAGTACAAGGAGGATAAAATTAGCATATGACGATGGTTAGTTTTTATGTTTAAATGCATCCACACCACTTTGTAGGAATGCCTTGTACTCTTCTACATTGTAGTTGGCACCACTCTGGGGCACCAGTTTTTTGCCCGTCGGATCAACAATGACATACAGCGGCTGTGAATTGCTATCAAATGTAGCCGCTTGAAAATCGCTGTTTTTCTTACCGATGGTATTGATCTTTTTGCCACTATACTTTGAAACAAATTGTTCGTTTGCAGCCAGCTCCGTCTTATCATCCACAAAAAGTTCGGCCATCACAAATTCTTCTTTTAATAATTTTGCCACAGCTTTGTCCGTCCAGACATTCGCTTCCATTTTACGACAATTGACGCAATTCCAGCCCGTAAAATCAATTAAAATAGGCTTGTTTAATTCTTTAGCCGTAGCTAAGGCCTGGTCGTAATCATAATAAGGATCAAATCCCTTAGGCGTGCCTCTTTCATGAAAAATTTCAGCATATTTTTTCACCTTTCCATCTGAATGCGCAGCAGCTCCGGCACTTACGCCCGAAGAAAGATCAAAATCTTGTGTTGCCGATGGTGGTAAAAAAGCGGAAATTGATTTTAAAGGCGCTCCCCATAAGCCCGGCACCATATAGACCACAAAAGAAAAAACAACGATGGCCAAAATAGTTCGAGGAACAGACAGGAATTTCAGCTCACTATCATGGGAGAACTTGATCTTGCCAATCAGGTATAGCCCCATCAAAGCAAAAATAGCAATCCATAGCGATAAGAACACCTCTCTATCCAACCAGTTCCAGTGGTAGGCTAAATCGACATTGGATAAAAATTTCAACGCTAAAGCGAGTTCCAAAAAGCCTAACACGACCTTTACACTATTCAGCCAACCACCAGATTTCGGTAAGGATTTAAGCATCGAAGGAAACATCGCAAACAAACCAAAAGGAATGGCCAGGGCAATGGAGAATCCCAGCATCCCAACTGCTGGCCCCAATCGCTCGCCTTTCGAAGCTGCCTCAACCAACAGCGTTCCAATAATCGGTCCCGTACAAGAAAATGAAACCAAGGACAAGCTGAAAGCCATAAAGAACAAGCCAACTAACCCACCTTTATCCGATTTGGCGTCCATTTTATTGACAAAGGAGCTTGGTAAGGTAATTTCAAATGCGCCAAAAAAAGAAGCCGCAAAGCCAACCAACAACAAAAAGAAAATGAAGTTGAAGATACCGTTGGTCGAAAGTGCATTGAGTGCATCAGATCCGAATGCGACCGTGATAATCATTCCCAAAGCCACATAAATCACAATAATAAATAATCCATATAACAGGGCTTTACTAATACCGCTGGCACGACTCCCCGCCTGTTTTGTAAAATAACTCACCGTCAGCGGTAGCATCGGAAAAATACAGGGCATCAATAAAGCTGCAAAACCACCGATCAGTCCCGCGATGAAAATACTCCACAGCGATTTTTTGCCTTCTGCCCCAGCTTTGGCTACGGCTGTCCCAGCTGCTGATTTCGTTCGGGCGGAATCGGCCTTGACGGTAGCGGTATCTGGGGACTCCTCAAAAGACAGTGAATCGGGACTTATCGTACCATCCGTAAACTCAAGCTCCTCCAACTTGTTTGCTGTTGTATCCGCTTGGGCAAACATTGCCCCAGGCGCAACCAGCAACAACAAAAGGATTAATAATTTAAAATTGACTTTCATGTTGTGTTATTCTTAGGTATAAATTGGTTTTTGAATAAATGAAACCCGAGGAGCTAGAGACTCCCCGAGTTAACTATAAACATATGAAACTAAATCTTTTTAAGCACCAAATACCGGATTTGGCAATCTGCAGATCGGCTGAAAACCTGAGAAATCAACGTCTGTAGAAAGATATCCTTCTTTTACCGGCTCCTCTTTCACCAAATCCGTACTTAGGTATTTTTTGTTATCATCACAAAGTAGGGTCACCACGACCGCTTCATCGCCTAGCTCCTGCTGTAATTTAATCGCTCCGATTACATTTGCTCCCGAAGAGATTCCAACAGCCAATCCCAATTGGCGAGATAGCTTCTGCGCCATGATAATGGAGTCGCCATCGTTGGCACATACGACCGTATCGAGTTCATCCAAATCCACAATGGCAGGAATAAATTCATCAGATATTCCCTGAATACGGTGTGAACCTACCTTATGCCCTGTAGTTAAAGTTGGACTTTCTGCCGGTTCCAGGGGATGTACACGGACATTTGGGTTTACCTTTCTTAAGCTTCTACCCACACCCATGACCGTACCACCAGTTCCCACACCAGCAACAAAAGCATCAGCAACTAAGCCCTGTTCTTCCAGTTGCTTGACAATCTCATAACCGGTGGTTTTCTCATGCGCTTCGGCATTATATTGATTCTCGAATTGCCGTGGAAGAAAAACACCGCCCTTCGCAGCAAGCTCTTCACTTAAACGGATACTACCTAAAAAACCACCTTCTTCTTTGCTTATCAACTGAATATCCGCACCCATACTACGGATAATATCGGTACGTTCCTTACTCAACCAATTGGGCATAATAATCTTTACCTGATGACCAAGTGCTTTACCAATTGCTGAAAAAGCAATCCCTGTGTTTCCACTTGTGGCTTCAATAACAACATCACTCGGCCGGATCTGACAATTCATATACGCTTTGTATAAAATATAAAGCGCCATCCTATCCTTGATGCTACCGGTCAGGTTGTAGTTCTCACATTTCACGAAAATTCGTCCGGGTTTACCTTTGTAAGTATACTGTAGCTCCAACATCGGTGTATTTCCGACCAATCTCCACAGATGTTTGAATCTCTTGTCCAATGCAGGCGACAAACACGCACTTAATAATTCTTGTTCAGCCATTTCTTATAAATGATTATTCTGTTGCAAAATTGACCATTGACAAGATAATATTCAACACATCACTATAATTTCAATAAAAATTAAATTAAAAGACATAAAAACCAATAAATAATTCAGAACAATAGCGTATTTTTACAGCCGTACCGAAAATATTCAGATTATGGAATTGGATGAAATAGATGTAAAATTATTACGCCTCCTACAGCAAGACGCCTCCATGAGCAATAAAGCACTATCTTTTGAGCTCAACAAGTCTATTGCTGCTGTTCATGAGCGCGTTAGAAAGCTGAAGCGGCTGGGTTACATCAAAAAAACGGTGGCGATTTTGGACCGCCACAAAATAGGCATTGGGTTAATTTCCTTTTCCCAGGTCTTTCTCAAGGCGCATACTTTTGAAGTGTTGAATGAATTCGAAAAAGAGGTGGCTAAATTTCCCGAGGTGATGGAATGCTACCAAATGGCGGGTTCTTATGACTTTATGTTACGTATTGCAACCAAAGATATGGATGCTTATCATATTTTTCTGCGGCATCGACTGGCTGTATTACCGCAAGTAAATACCGTACAGACCTACTTTGTATTATCGGAAACGAAAAGTGAGACGGCTTATCCCCTTTAAAGGTCGTATTAAAAACGAAAGAAAAGCGCTGTCATGTGTCACCGTGCTCTATAGCATATGACAGCGCTGAAAAAACATCTAATCGAACAACAAGGTTCCTGTCACATTCCAACTACTAAAACTCGTTCCTTCAGGAGCTCCCTGTGGAATCTGCACCTGCATTGTATGGTCGCCGGCTTTTAAATCCCCCAGATCAATGTAGATTGGTGGTGTTACTGTACCCGGGCACCAATTGGAGCGGCTCAGATCGGATGAAGACAGACCTGTGGCAAAATTGCCTGAAGCTGGGTTTGACAAACGGTACGAGCCACAATCATTACGCCAAGGCGTGTATTTAAAGCGTAACGAATTGTCTAGGAAAATGCGGTTTTCCTTCGGCACAAACTCATCTCCGTTCCCCCAGCCTCCATGCCCTGTGGTAATGTAGCGTAATTGCACGTTTTTAGCGTCCTGGTCCAAATGAAACGAAACAGTAAGACCTTTCTCCTTATCAAACATAGATCCATACTCCTGGCCGCCCATTTCCATCACGTTGGTTGTGGTAAATAAAGACATCGTCTTTTTCAGGCTGCCCTTTGACTCGGCATCAAAACCCGGATGCACCGTCAACTCCACACTCACCTCATGTCCGTTTTTATCATAATTGCCAATGAAGGCCCCTACATAAACTTCCTGCTCGCTCAACATACCAGCCAATTCCGTTACGTCCTGACGGTACAGTACTGAATCTTGCCAAACCTTATCCTTCAACTGAAGATAGTTAAACTGCTTAACACCAAAGGGTGTAAAGAAACGCATCAATTCAACAATGGGCTCAAAAGATGCTGTTTTTACAACGCCTTGATAAGCTTTACCATTTCCATTTTCATACGTAGGCAGGGTACCCATACCATTTTTCATGCCATCCAAAAAGCTTTGCGCCTTGTTGGTCGGGATGATAAAAACTGATCCCGTACGGTCATAGGCATCACCCTTCGATTGTTCGACCAACTGCACAAATACATTATCGCTAGTCTTTATTTTTGGGATCTTCACCTTTTTTACCAAAACAGTCCCATTGGCAAAACGCAAAATAGAATCCGACTTTACATCATCCGCAAAACGTATGCGCTCCTTCCGAAAAACAGGTATTTGGATAAAACGATTCTTCCAGATCAGATCTTTATACGAGAGTTCATCGTACAATTTTTCATTTCCTTTCAGCCGCAGTTGCTCCGGTATCGTCTTTACCTTTTCTACTTTGGTGGCAAAAGTCCGTGTATTCCCGTTGCGGATCACTTCGAGTACCAGACCAAGGTCCTGACCAAGTTCCGTGGGTGCACCTTTTACCCCTAATTTATCGGTATACCAAACTTCTATTTTATTGGAATTGATGCTGGTCTCCACTTTTTTGCAGGGATAGCCCAAGATTGTTTTAGTCTCGTTTGTCGTGTTAAATTTTTGCTTCGAAAGCGCGAGCGAATCTTTGGTTAGAATGATTGACCCGTCTTTGAGTTTAGCAATTTTAAGTAAGGCATTGCCTCCGGAACGCTCCACCACAACCCGCTCGTATGGCGGCGCCAACTGTCCCTGCATTTCCTTCGCTGAACTGACAAAAGTCTCCTTTTCATTGGCATAGACGAGGATGGCATTTTGATTGGCAGCTGTATTCCCATTGAAACTTTGGTTATATTGAATGACATAACTCGACAGCTTTTGCGCCTGCGACGACAATGACAAACATAAAATAGACGTAAAAAGAATACTTTTCTTCATAGCATGTGTATTGGTTTAGATGCAAAAATAAGAAAGGCTTTAGGAAATCCTAAAGCCTTTCTTATTTTATGCTAAAACGTTTATTTAATCAACCAGATATCCAAGAGGTAGAATACCGCAAAAATCACCGAGGCATAACCATTGGTTGTCATAAAGTCACGATTGACCCGACTTAAATTAGTCGATGAAAACAGGGTATGCTGGTAAATTAGCAATGCACCGTAAAAGGCCACACCTAAATAATAAATCCAACCGACAGGCATCAAAAATGCTGGTATTAAAATAAATATAAAAGAAAACACGTGCAGACCTTCCGAAACGCGCATGGCTCCCTTCGTTCCCAACCAAACGGGTATAGAATTCAGCTGATTGGCCCGATCAAACGCTTCATCCTGCAACGCGTAAATAATATCGAAGCCGCTCACCCAGGTCAACACTGCGAAGCCATAAAGTATCGGAACAGTCGCAAACTGTCCTGTAATAACCATATATGCACCTATTGGAGCCAATCCTAGTCCTGCTCCCAACACAAGATGGCATAAGGGTGTTATGCGCTTCGTATAGGAGTAAAAAAGCACAACAAAAAGTGCAATGGGCGACAACATAAAGCAAAGAGAATTGATAAAATATGTCGCTGCGATAAAAATCAGGCAATTTACTAACGTAAAAATCAATGCATTTTTAGCAGAAATTTTTCCGGCAGGAATATCACGCATGGCCGTTCGCGGATTAATGGCATCAATATCGCGATCCAAATAACGATTGAATGCCATAGCGGCATTACGGGCCGTTACCATACACACGAGCATCAAAACCAATAATTTCCACGAAAAGGTGTAGTCCGTTGTGTGCAATGCCAAAAAGAAGCCGATGAAGGCAAATGGTAATGCAAATACACTATGGGCAAATAAAACTAAGGACAAGTATTTTTTCATCTGAACTTAAGATCTAGCTAAAACTGTTCGTTTCCTTCGGGTTCAGGGCGAACAAATCGGCCATTAACTTCATCAATGGCTTCTAAAATAGGCTCATGGCCCATTTTCTTTTCCGCTGACGTTAGGAAAATCGGCGGCACCTCTTCAAACCACTGAAGCAATGATTTTTTAAATTTCGCAATGTTCACATCGGATTTGACGGTCGATTGCTTATCGGCCTTGGTGAAAACCAACATAAAGGGTAAACCGCATTCACCCAACCAATAGCAAAAATCCAAGTCTATCTTCTGTGGTTCATGACGGCTATCTACCAATACAAAAACACATTGCAAATTGTCCCGATGAGTAAGATACCTACGGATAAACTTCTCCCATTCCGTGCGACTTGTTTTAGAGGCTTTGGCAAAACCATAACCGGGCAAATCCACCAGATACCAGGTATCGTCGATGATAAAATGATTGATCAATTGAGTCTTACCAGGCTTTTGGGAGGTCTTGGCAAGTCCTTTCTTGTTGGTCATTGCATTGATCAACGATGATTTACCGACATTCGAACGTCCGATAAACGCATACTCCGGCAAATTGGGTGCAGGTAATTTGTCAACTCTCGTGTTACTACACACGAATTCGGCTTTTTTCACTTCCATGGAACAAAGGTACGTTAAATGAATCCCTTTGACAAGATTTGTACCGCTTCTATTCCATAAAAAAGCTTCGTCTCCCATTTTATTGGCGGGATCATAAAATGTCCCTAATTATTTTTAACTTTCACTTCAAACGATTCATCAAACGACTAAGCGCTTTCCGAAGCTGCAATAGGCAATCGGGGAATACGTATTATTAGCCAAATAAAAGAAGTCAGTATGTCATAAAAGAAATACGTCTTGTAATGAGAGGTTCGAGGAAGTCCTAAAAGAATACAGTATGCCATAAAAGAAATACAACTTGTGACTGAGAGATCCTGCATGTCAGAAATGAAATTCAGCTTGTAATAAGAAGTCCAGTAGTTAAAATGCAAGCATCACCCAACAAGGAATTTTTCGGAACTGCTGTAACAATTCAGCTGCTCAAGATACTAATCACTTAAATAAACGTCAGTCTTTGGGGAAAAAGGAATGCTTTTGACGAACTCAAAGAACGAATTAATTAAACCTTAAAATAGATGTTACTCGAAATCAATCATGTCACCAAAGATTACGCCAATCACCGTGCATTGGACGACGTATCCATTCAAATCCCAAAGGGTAAAATTTTCGGACTATTGGGACCAAACGGGGCCGGAAAAACGTCCCTGATCCGTATTATTAACCAAATTACCGCACCCGATTCCGGTGAGATTTTGTTTAATGGGGAAGCGCTGGGTCCGCAGCATATTGCACAAATCGGCTATTTACCTGAAGAGCGAGGTCTGTACAAAAAAATGAAAATCGGCGATCAAATGTTGTATTTGGCGCAACTTAAAGGACTTTCCAAGCGAGAAGCCCTAGCACGCATCCACGATTGGTGCCAGCGCCTGGACATCACATCCTGGTTGGACAAAAAAATTGAAGATCTCAGTAAAGGTATGCAGCAAAAAGTCCAATTTGTCGCCACGGTCATCCACCAACCGCAATTGATTATCTTGGATGAACCCTTTTCGGGATTTGATCCCGTCAATGCCAATATCATAAAAGAACAGATTCTCCGATTGAATCAAGAGGGGGCGACCATTATATTCTCCACACACCGCATGGAGACTGTGGAAGAGCTTTGCGATAATATTGCCCTCATCAACCGATCCAAGAAAATCCTCGATGGTTCCGTACAGGCGATTAAAAAAGAATACCGAAATCAAACCTATCGATTGGAATATACAGCCAACGAAGATAATTTTCTTCTATCCGAAGACAGCCTATTTAAGGTCATCACGTCGACAAAGCACGAAAAAACATACAACACTACAATTCAGCTAAATAACAATATTCATATCAACAATGTCTTAATGCATTTCTTACCCGAAATACAGCTCAACCAATTGATCGAAATCGTTCCCTCCATGGCGGATATTTTCATTCAAAAAGTTACACAAGTCTCACCCCTATCTCAAGATCATGCATAAAATACTACTTATCATTCAACGGGAATACCTATCCCGTGTCAAGAAAAAATCTTTTATTGTCATGACTTTTGCCGTGCCATTGTTCTTTTTTGCATTGTATGCGGGCATGTTTTATCTGACAAAAAAGAGCTTTAAAGATTCACACACCGAAGTCTTTATTTTAGATGAACAAGGCGACTTTGCGGGAAAACTGCAAAGCAATAAAAATGTAAGTTATACAATCAGTAAACTGGATCTCCAGGCACAAAAAGCGCAGCTGACCCAAAGTGAAGGAAAACAGTCGATCCTTTATATCCCAAAAGATATTTTAACAAGCCAAAGAGCCGAACTCATTACCAGTGGCAAGACCAGCTTTGTCATACAGGAGATCATTAGTGGACAGCTGGAAGAGATCATCCGTGAAAAGGAATATAAAGCCAAGGGAATTGACCTGCAGATTATCCAGTCCATTAAGCCGAAAGTCAGCATCGATGCAAAAGAAATAACAGCCGACGGCGAAGAAAAGAACAGCAACACGGCCATTGCAATGGGCCTTGGTGTCGCTTTGGCTATCTTAGTCTATCTATCCCTGTTTCTTTATGGTGCCCAGGTAATGCGTGGTATTATCGAAGAAAAGAGCAATCGTATCATCGAAGTTATTATTTCCTCGGTCAAGCCCTTTCAGCTCATGATGGGTAAAATTGTTGGAATCGGTATGGTTGGACTGACCCAATTTGTGATGTGGCTTGTGCTTACCGGGGGCTTATTTATCACAGCAACGCTACTGTTTGTCAATCCGCAGGATATGCAGGAAGTCGCCGCTAGCCAACCTGGAGCGGGTAATATGAGTACCGTATCAAAAGCTATGGCCCAGAATGGTTCTGCTTCGATCCTTACGTCGATCCAAAGCTTTAATTTCACAGAAGTCATCATTTTCTTCTTTCTGTTTTTTATTGCCGGATACCTGTTGTATAGTGCTATTTTCGCCGCTGCAGGCTCAGCTGTCGACAACGAAACAGAGGCCAATCAGTTTTCCATGCCCATTACCATGCCCTTGCTATTGACCTATATTCTCTCGTTCGGCGTCATTATCAATGATCCCAATGGACCGATAGCAACATGGTTGAGCTTTATTCCATTCACCTCACCGATCGCCATGCTCGTTCGTATACCTTTTGGTGTACCCCTATGGCAGATACTAACCTCGTTGACCTTGCTCATACTGACCTTCTTATTGGTAACCTGGGTCGCTGCACGTATCTACCGCGTCGGGATTTTGATCTATGGAAAAAAAGCAAATCTCAAAGAAATCATCAAATGGTTCAATTACAAAAGTTAGTTTTATACTGAACCTACTGTCCATAACGATCGAATATTCCCGAACAGTGTCAGAACGTTCCTATAAAAGTACAGGGCCAAATTGCAAGCAATTTGGCCCTGTACTTTTAAGCTCGCGATTAGGCTGCGATCAGATGCAGTATGATCACTCCTAAAGACAGCTCAATTAATATCTTAATTTCAATTTTTTAAAGACAAAATGCCACAGCCATATCGGTCCGACAAGTAAAAACTGTAGAAACTGTTGTCCTGTGATTTTTTTCTTTTCCTTTCCCTTACCGATAAACAGCGCGACAATAGATAGCAATGCGATTCCCAAACATACCCAGATGACAGCCGGGCCACCGTTCTTCTGTGCGTATTCCAGTTGCACGATAAAGAAACTCATACCCCCGATCGAGAATAATATCGCATAGGACAAGGTTGCAGACAGCTTTAAATAATAATAAATAACAATAGCGATGAAGAAAGAGCCCCAATTCAAAAAGGTATGCCAATTGAGTTTGACCAAGAATTCGAACTGTGGAAATGGAATCATCCAGATGCAGCCCATGATACCAAAAAACAATAATGGTAAAAAGATGGCCTGAATCAGGCGGTTGGTCGGATCCTGAAAATTAGCATCCAGCTCCGCAAAATACTTATCCACGGGGCGTAAAGGTTCGACTTCTTGAACTTTCTTCTTTTGTTTCATTCGGCAAATTTAACAAATATTGAGCATGCCTTAGGTCTTAAAAATGATAATATTCCCTATTTTTTGGTCTGCCGTAGGTCATTATCTGCTTTCAGGGCAAACAAACTCGCTTACTCCTATTCTATTCCGTAATATTGCAGCATGAAGTCTTACAAACATATCTTATTCGATCTGGACGGAACCCTGACCGACCCTGCAGAAGGGATTACAAAATGTATTGCCTATGCCTTGGAATCAAAAGGCATCCATACAGCCGATCTGAATAGCCTCAAACCCTTGATCGGTCCGCCCCTTAAAGATTCTTTCATACATACCTTTGGATTTGGGGAAAGCGAAGCAATTGCCTGTGTAGAAAAATATCGGGAGCGCTTTTCAGCCATAGGGCTGTACGAGAACATCCTGTTTGATCGCATACCGGAGCTCTTAACGCTCCTGAAAACAAAGGGGTACAGCATCTATCTGGCGACCTCCAAACCCGAAATATTCGCCCACAAAATATTACAACACTTTGAAATAAATACTTATTTTGATTTTGCGGGTGGAAGCGCTTTGGACGATTCCAGACCGACCAAAACCAGCGTCATCCAATATGTCATGGAGAAGGCCAAACTAACAAATCCACAGGAATGCCTCATGATCGGCGATCGCAAACATGATCTGATTGGCGCAAGGGAAACTGCCATGGATGCTGTTGGCGTACTGTATGGCTATGGTAGCCAAGCTGAACTCGAGCAGGAGTCACCGACCTATCTCATCCAGACAGTGCCTGACCTGATCGAATTTTTCAATTAAAAAATAGGGATCCTAAATTAAAGACAATTTAGGTTGAGTCCATTTAGGTCAACTTGATTCAAGTCTAGTCTATTCAAGTCTGGTCTATTCAGATCAATTCCAATACAGTCTATTGACACCAATTCAAGTCCATTCACCAGGCAAGACACAAGTCAATTCAGGCTAATTCTACTCAGGCCAAGTCTATTCAGAACTGTTCAAGTCAATCCCCAAACACCTTGAATAGCTGAAATCACCCTGTTGGGAAAAGCTGTTGGATTGCATAAAAAAAGCTCCAATCAAAATGATTGGAGCTTTTTTTATCCTGGATCCTCGGGATCTATTTTGCGTAAGACACCGATCTTGTCTCACGGATAACAGTTACTTTAATTTGCCCTGGATACGTCATTTCCGTTTGGATACGGTTAGAGATATCAGCAGCGAGTATTTCCGACTGCGCATCAGAGACTTTCTCACTCTCCACGATGACACGTAGTTCACGACCAGCTTGTATCGCGAAGGTCTTCTCCACCCCAGGATACGATAAAGCCAAGTCTTCCAGCTCTTTTAAGCGTTTGATGTAACTTTCTACAACCTCGCGGCGTGCGCCCGGGCGTGCACCAGAAATCGCGTCACAAGCCTGAACAACCGGAGATATTAAAGCCGTCATTTCGATCTCGTCATGGTGCGCACCAATTGCGTTACATACATCAGGATGTTCCTTGTATTTCTCTGCAAGTTGCATACCTAAAATAGCGTGTGGCAACTCTGGATTATCATCAGGCACTTTACCAATATCGTGTAGTAATCCAGCACGTTTCGCATGTTTAACATTCAGGCCCAGTTCTGCTGCCATTGTCGCTGCAAAATTAGCAACCTCACGCGAGTGCTGTAAAAGATTCTGTCCGTAAGACGAACGGTAACGCATACGCCCTACCATACGAATCAACTCGGGGTGCAGACCATGGATCCCCAAATCGATCGCTGTACGTTCACCGATTTCAACTATTTCATCCTCAATTTGCGTCCGCGTTTTTGCAACAACCTCCTCGATACGTGCAGGGTGGATACGACCATCTGTTACCAAACGGTGTAAAGCCAAACGTGCGATCTCCCGACGTACAGGATCGAAGCCAGATAGGATAATTGCTTCAGGTGTATCGTCAACGATGATCTCTACGCCTGTTGCAGCTTCCAAAGCACGAATATTACGACCTTCACGACCAATAATACGGCCCTTAATTTCATCATTTTCAATATTGAAAATTGAAACGGTATTTTCGATTGCAGATTCCGTAGCGGTGCGTTGAATCGTCTGTATAACAACCTTTTTCGCCTCTTTAGTCGCTGTCAATTTTGCCTCATCCACAATATCTTTGATTTGAATCATGGCTTGTGAGCGGGCTTCTTCGCGCAACGAATCCACCAATTGATTTTTTGCTTCGTCGGCTGTTACGCCAGCGATGCTTTCCAATTGTTTAATCTGTTGTAATTTGAGCGTTTCTACTTCTTCAGATTTCTTTTCATTCAGTTCAACCAATTTATCCAATTGCTTTTTCTTGGCATCCACCTCCTGCTTGTCGCGGTTGATGTTTTCCAATTTTTGGTTAATTGACTGCTCTTTTTGTCTTAACGTATTTTCCTTCTGGTTGATGGTATTGTTACGTTGATTGACTTCCTTTTCATGTTCAGATTTTAATTGAAGGAACTTTTCTTTGGCCTCTAACAGGCGTTTCTTTTTAATGTGTTCCCCTTCCTGCTCTGCATCTTTCAGTATGCTATTTACCTTATCCTTGGCTTCCTGTTCTTGTTTTTTAAACAACAACACCAATAGATAACGACCTATAACAACACCAACAATCAGAGAAATTATGCTATAAATTGCGATGTCCATGTATGTATAATTGTATTATTATGTTTGTTTTTATTAATTATATTCAAATTCCGGTAAAATCATCAATCGGCCTTTCCCTTACTTCGGTATGTAACAACGAAGTAGCGAGCTTACGAAGCTCGTACGACTTTCATGACAAAAAAAAACCGCAATTAAATTTAAACAGGTCTCATGTATTATTAAACTTCGTGATTACATAATTAGGCTTAGATTGTGACCCAGATGGCTTTCGCAAAATGGCCTATATCTTTTTGCGCCTGTAATATTGAAGCGTTAAGTTTAAAATAGTGACAACCCGAATTTAATTGCGGCAAATTCGTCGTTTAAGCTCTAAATATAAAGAACGTAAATTTATTTTTTAAAGAAATCCGTCAACAACTGATCAAGTTCCTGTACTGAATTTTCCAAGCCCACTTCGTGGTTTTGGGACTGCCGCTCTGCATTAAGCATACGCGTCGCAAATTGCAATACACACATGGACAACAAATCCTGCTTATCTCTCACAGTATAGTTTTCCTGCAATTCCTTTACTTTTTCATTTATCAATTTCGCAGCATGTCGAATTACTTCTTCTTCCGCGCTCTCCACCCGAAGGGGATAAACACGATCTGCGATATTTATTTTTATGGAAATCTCTCCCATTTCTTTGAGCTTTTTAACGTTGTATTAGTTTGAATCCGATAACACTTCTCCCAACTATTTCAACAAACTAATACATTTGTCTATTTCCCGCACAAAATCGTTAATTTTTTGTTTTGTGTCAAGTATTTTTTCATTAATTGCTTCCTTATCCGTTTCAGAATCTAACGTACGGGCAACTGCCAACGCTTTGACCTTCTCTTCCAACTGCTTGCTCTTATCGTTGCTCGCATCGAAAGCCACTTTTAAGGATTGTACCTCTAATTTAAGCAAATCATTTTCTTCTTGCAAGACTTCGCACAATTGAATTAAATTTTTCGTTTTCTCAACGATCAGATTCATTTGTGAAGACAATGTTGCCATAGTATAAATTGAATATTACCAATTAATGTTGTATCTCTCATTAACCACGCACTTCCGCGCCTAGTTCCTTCTCAAAATTAACAATTAATTTTTGAACTATCGCATCAATTTGCTTATCCGTAAGTGTTTTTTCTTCATCCTGCAAGATAAAGCTCAGAGCATAAGACTTTTTCCCTTCCGGAATTTTATCACCTTTATACACATCAAACACATTTACCTCCTTCAAAAGCTTGCGTTCGGTCTTTTGAGCAACAAATTGTAGCTTATCGAAGCTCACATTTTCATCGATTAAGAGCGACAAATCTCTGCGCACAGCCGGGAATTTGGAAACTTCTTTGTATTGAATGCTATTCTTACGAATAATTTTCATCAAAACATCCCAGTCAAAATCAGCAAAGAAAACCTGACCTTCAACATCTGCTTTTTTCAAATCTGCGTTTGCAATTGCACCAAACGAAACTAAACATTTCTGCCCTTTCATATAATTCAAACCATAGGCAAAATGTGCATTTGAAGCATCCTGTATTTGAATTCCTTCAATTTTCAAACGTTTGATAAGCGTATCTACAGCCGCTTTAAGGTTATAGAAATTAACGGCGTCTTTTTTGCTGTTCCATTGCTCAGCTTCATTTTTACCTGCCATGGCAAAAGCCAGATGCTGCGTTTCTTTATAGCCTTCGCCATCGAGCGCATACGTCTTACCGAATTCGAAGAACTTCAGGTCAAAGTTTCTTCGTTTTTGGTTATATTCAATCGCACTCAAAACAGAAAAAACCATATTTTGACGCATTGTGTCCAAATCCGAGCTCAATGGATTATACAATTTGACCGCCGTTTCGCTATCATCCGCATAATCCAGCTTCGTAAGAGAGTTGGACAGAATCTCACGAAACCCATTGGCTATGAGCAGATCAGCCAATTGATTTAAGACAACTTCCTTGTCTGGCTTTTCAACCGTATTTAAAGAGGCCTTAATTTGTGACTTCAACTCAATATTGTTATAACCGTAAATCCGCAACACTTCTTCCACAACGTCTACCTCGCGTGTGACATCAACGCGGTATGCAGGTACCAACACATCAAGTCCTGTTTCAGTTTCTGAAGCGACTTCAATGCCAAGAGCGACAATAATGGATTTAATTTCTTCATTTGGGATCGCCTGACCGATCAAACGAACCACATTCGCATAGCTCACGTGAAATGAAAACGGGTTAATCACCACGGGATACTCATCTTTTAGCGTCGATGAAATCGTTCCACCTGCAATTTCCTGAATCAATAAAGCTGCGCGCTTCAAGGCTTCAACCGTAATATTCGGATCGGTACCACGTTCGAAACGGAAAGAAGCATCTGTTTTTAAGCCATGTCTTTTGGAGGTCTTCCGTACAGAAACAGCATTGAAATAGGCCGATTCCAAAAATACATTGGTCGTTTCGGCTGATACACCCGAATGTGCTCCACCGAAAACACCCGCAATACACATCGGTTTTTCAGTATCAGCAATCACCAAGTCCTCTGCAGACAAGGTACGCTCCACACCATCCAGCGTAACAAATTTTTCACCCTCAGTCGCCAAACGAACAAGGACTTTATTTCCAGCAATTTTATCTGCATCAAAAGCATGCAGTGGCTGACCTAAATCGTGTAATATGTAATTGGTAACATCGACAATATTATTGATCGGACGAACACCGATAACATTTAATTTCTCTTTTAACCAATCGGGAGATTCCCCAACACGAACACCGGTAATATTGATACCACTATAACGTGGGCTTGCCTGTGCGTCTGCAACGACCACTGTCGTTCCCTCCGCCTCAGCAGCCTTAAATGCAGAAACATCTGCCTTTAACACGTGTGTACGGAAATGTGCCGCAATATCTCTTGCAACACCTAAATGCGAAGCAGCATCCGCACGGTTTGGTGTTAAGCCAATTTCATAACGGTAATCATCCTGGATATTGAAATGATCTTTCACTAAGGTCCCCACAGCAACGTCAGCTGGTAATTCAACGATACCGGCATGAGATGTACCCAAACCGATTTCATCTTCCCCACATAACATACCTTCGGAAACTTCACCACGAATTTTAGATTTGGTAATTTTAAAAGGCTCTCCGGTAAGCGGATGGCAAGTAGTACCTACTGTAGCAACAATGACTTTCAATCCTGTACGACAGTTTGGTGCACCACATACAATGTGCAATAACTCCGGTCCACCGACATCAACAGTGGTTACTCTTAATTTATCGGCATTAGGATGCTGTTCACAAGTTTTCACTTCACCAACAACCAAACCATCCAATCCACCTGGGATACTCTGCACGACGTCCAAAGCTTCTACTTCCAATCCTGTATTTGTTAAGATCAGCGATAGTTCCTCCGGTGTCGAATCTATATTAACGTGTTGTTTTAACCAATTATATGAAATATTCATCTCGAATCTGATTTGATGCACAAACTTAGATAAATTTGAGTTTATATCCAACGTCAATTTGCCGATCATCGGTGTCTTCGGTAAATTGTCGTGAAATCGTGCTGTTTCGTACGAGACAGCTTCGGGATAGCGTCGTATCAGCTTCGACATGCTAGCGGCATAAATACGACGTGCCTCCCTGTTATCTCCGAGCTAAAGACGGTTGGAAGGCTGTTAGATGCTAGTGAGAAGACGCACGAATATCGACCATGTTCAGACTCAGGGGCGAACACTAAGCGAATAAGAGCCAATTAAAGGGGGCTACACACAAGATTAAGGGAGCTCAGCTCAGGACAATTATAAAGCTATTCTTCGGTATTTTGAAATAGCGTTTGATTAGATTAAAACTGGAAGCAGTTTTTAATCAAAATCCAGTCATTTCCATAAAAATAATATGTAACTTTGTGCTTTAATTTGAAGAACGTTCAAAACAAACATTTATAATGATTCATTTCTTTGAGAACCCATCGAACACTGTATATGGTGTTCAAAGCGTAAACTCTTTATCACAAGAAGACATTACTAAACTCAACTGGCTATTCGGCAACGCCAAAAAACTAGACGACCAAAACCTTAACCATTACTTTGTAGGACCCCGTGCCGCGATGGTGACTCCCTGGAGTACCAATGCAGTAGAAATCACACAAAATATGGGCATTGCAGGAATTGTTCGTATAGAAGAATTTCAACCGGTACCAGCGGATTTCAATGACTTCGATCCAATGATTTCACAAAAGTTCAGTATGTTGACGCAGGACATGTATACCGTCAACATTACACCTGAACCGATATTGGAAATTGAAGACATCGAGGCCTACAACAAATCTGAGGGCCTAGCGCTAAATCCAGAAGAAGTAGATTACCTCAATAACCTTTCGACCAAATTGGGTCGTCTGCTTACAGACTCGGAAGTATTCGCTTTTTCGCAAGCGAATTCTGAACACTGTAGACACAAGATTTTCAATGGTACTTTTATCATTGATGGCGAAGAGCAACCAACTTCCCTCTTTAAATTAATTAAAAAGACTTCTGAAACCAATCCGAACGAGATTGTTTCTGCTTATAAAGATAACGTTGCCTTTGTCAAAGGTCCACGTGTCACACAATTTGCGCCTAAATCGGCCGACAAACCTGATTTTTACGAAGAGAAAGCATTTGATTCCGTTTTATCCGTAAAAGCTGAAACACACAATTTCCCAACTACTGTAGAACCATTTTCGGGTGCTGCTACTGGATCAGGTGGTGAAATCCGCGACCGTATGGCCGGTGGCCAAGGAGCGATTCCATTGGCGGGTACTGCCGTATACATGACTGCTTATTCGCGATTGGAACAAAATAAATTGGACCTTCAGGCAGGAACAGTTACTGAACCGGCAAAGGAACTCAACAAAACGCGTCCATGGGAAAATGCGATGCAAGAACGTCAATGGTTGTACCAAACCCCGGTTGACATCCTGATCAAAGCTTCCAACGGTGCTTCTGACTTCGGTAATAAGTTTGGTCAGCCCTTAATTACGGGTTCTGTATTGACCTTCGAGCATGAAGAGGATGGCCGTAAACTTGGTTACGACAAAGTCATTATGCAAGCCGGCGGTGTTGGCTATGGAAAACTGGATCAGGCAAAAAAACATACGCCGAAAACTGGTGATAAAGTTGTTATCCTAGGTGGTGAAAATTACCGCATCGGAATGGGTGGCGCTGCTGTATCTTCTGCAGATACAGGGGCATTTGGTTCTGGAATTGAGCTTAATGCCATTCAACGTTCCAATCCCGAAATGCAAAAACGTGCAGCGAATGCTGTTCGTGGCTTAGTAGAGTCTGATCATAACCCCATTGTCTCTATTCACGATCATGGTGCAGGTGGCCACCTAAACTGCTTATCTGAACTTGTTGAAGAGACCGGCGGTTTAATTGACCTGGATGCACTTCCTGTAGGCGATCCTACCCTATCCGCAAAAGAAATTATCGGTAATGAATCGCAAGAACGTATGGGACTTGTGATCGCTGAAGATGATATTGACACCTTAAAACGTGTTGCCGATCGCGAACGTGCACCAATGTACACCGTAGGTGATGTCACTGGCGACCACCGCTTTACTTTCGAATCAAAAAGTACGGGTGAAAAACCAATGGATTACGCCCTTGAAGATTTCTTTGGCTCATCGCCAAAAACTTTCATGCGCGATAAAACCGTAGTTCGCAATTACGCTGATCTTGCTTATGATGCAGCCAACATTCCAAGCTACTTAAACCAAGTATTACAACTGGAAGCTGTTGCTTCCAAAGATTGGTTAACCAATAAAGTAGACCGTTGTGTTGGTGGCCGTGTTGCCAAACAACAATGTGCGGGTCCATTGCAATTGCCGTTGAATAACGTCGGTGTTATGGCATTGGATTATAAAGGTAAAGAAGGTATTGCGACAACAATAGGTCACTCCCCTGTGGCGGCCTTAGTGGATCCGGCTGCGGCAAGCAGAACGGCTATTGCCGAATCGCTTTCCAACATCGTATTTGCCCCAATCAAAAATGGTCTTGCAGGAATCTCCCTATCGGCCAACTGGATGTGGGCGGCCAATAATGAAGGTGAAGACGCCCGCTTATACCAAGCTGTTAAAGCCTGCTCGGATTTTGCCATCGCGTTGGGAATCAATATCCCCACGGGAAAAGATTCTTTGTCGATGAAGCAAAAATATCCAAACGGCGAAAACGTCATTGCCCCTGGCACATTGATCATTTCTGCCGCAGGAAACTGTACTGATATTACCAAAGTGGTTGAACCTGTGCTGAACAAAAAGGCTGGATCAATCTATTACATCAACTTATCAAAAGATCAGTTCAAATTAGGCGGTTCGTCATTTGCACAAATCATCAATAAATTAGGTACTGAAGTTCCGACCATTCAAGATGCTGCTTACTTTAAAACAGCATTCAATACCGTACAGCAATTAATTCAAGAAGGACAGATCGAAGCTGGTCACGACGTCGGATCGGGTGGCTTGATTACCACCTTATTGGAAATGACCTTTGCCGATGTTAATCTTGGCGCCAACTATGACCTTTCGGCATTACATGAACCGGATAGCGTAAAAGCCTTCTTTAATGAAAATATCGCCTTGGTGTTGCAGGCAAAAGACGATGCGGCCTTCGAAGCGATCGTGAAAGATGCCGGTGTAGACGCGGTTAAAATTGGTCAGGTGATCGAAGGGAATACAGTGACGATTAAAAATCAAGAAGCTTCCTTTAGCTTTGATGTTGCTGCAACACGTGATGTATGGTTTACGACGTCCTTCCTTTTGGATTCCAAGCAATCTAAAAATGGAACTGCACAACAACGTTTTGATAATTATAAACACCAACCCCTAGCCTTTACTTTCCCAAGTCAATTTGATGGTAAGAAACCAAAAATCGACGGAACTAAAGCACGTCCGAAAGCGGCAATCCTTCGTGAGAAGGGTTCCAACTCCGAACGCGAAATGGCAAATGCCATGTTCTTGGCCGGCTTTGATGTGAAAGATGTACACATGACCGATTTGATCACTGGTCGTGAGACATTGGAAGACATCCAATTTATCGGTGCCGTCGGAGGCTTCTCGAACTCAGATGTATTGGGTTCGGCAAAAGGTTGGGCCGGTGCTTTCCTTTACAATGAAAAAGCGAAAAAAGCCTTAACCGATTTCTTTGCTCGTCCGGATACACTTTCGATTGGTATCTGTAATGGCTGTCAGTTATTTATGGAACTTGAAATGATCAATCCTGAGCATGAAATCCATGGAAAAATGCTACACAATACTTCAGGAAAACACGAGTCAAACTTTGTATCTGTAAAAGTTCAGGAAAACAATTCGGTCATGTTATCGACACTAGCTGGAAGTACCTTAGGGGTTTGGATTTCACACGGGGAAGGAAAATTCAATCTTCCGTATGCGGAAGAGCAATACAATATCGTGGCAAAATATGCTTATGAGCAATATCCGCATAACCCAAATGGTTCGGATTATAATACAGCAATGGTCTGCGACAAGACTGGCCGCCACTTGGCTACCATGCCACATATTGAGCGTTCGGTATTCCAATGGCATTGGGCAAATTATCCAAAAGGTCGTCAGGACGAAGTTTCTCCTTGGATTGAAGCATTCGTTAATGCACGCCAATGGATTGACGAGCAAGGCAAATAAAAAAAGAAAAACTCCTTCATGTATGAAGGAGTTTTTTTTTAGATATCCCTTTTGTATCCTGGTTTGTTCATCATTTGATCAAGGGAATATTTTCCAGAACCCATGACCATAAAAAAGATCAGCAAAAAGAATACGACTATAGAAAGCCACAATTCGGAATTCAAATAACTAAACCCGTGGGTAATATTAACAAAAAATACAGCCCCTACCAGTACCGGAAATAATAGTAATGAGGCCAAACGGGTTTGAAAACCTAAGATAAGGAACAGCCCGCCTACCAAATGGGTAAAAACCACATAGTGAACCGCACCCCACGATGATAAATGGAAACTACTTTGCTCAATCATGTGTTGAACAACATCCCTATCATTTACGAAACTTACACCTTTGGCAAAAATAACGATCCCTAAGGCTATTCTTAGGTAATCGATCCATTGTGGGTGATGTGCATCGCCCCAATGCTCAATTTTGTGTATCAGGTTCATAACATACCTCCTTTTTATAGATGGTTATAGCCTAATAACAATTGAACAGTAAAAAAGTTGTTTGTATGAGATGATTCACTATCAAAATGTTACGAACAGAATACATAGCCTTTACTACGCAACACTTCTGCTAAAACCAATCGTTGGCAAATGAGGCCCCACACTGTTTCCAAAATCAATCAATCAATCAATCAATCAATCAATCAATCAATCAATCAATCAATCAATCAATCAATCAATCAATCAACAAAACCGTAGGTTAGGAGAAACAAAGTCGAATGACAAAATCCCAAAACGCGGTTGTCAGCAGCCCCGCAACAATGCTAAAACCGATCACCAGATTGACCAATTTGGTATTCAGGTGGTATTGCTCGGCAATGATTCCTGAAGTGACCAAGGTTGGCATTGCCGCTTCGAATATACTGATCCGCGCAACAGCACCCTTTACACCAAGTAGTAAAGCAAATAGTAATACCAATGCTGGGGCAAGAATCAATTTATAACTCATCGCTGTACTGATCTGCGAAATCTGTTGTCGCCAACCGTCAAACTTCAACTGTAAACCAATAGAAAATAAGGCCAATGGCCCAACGGTCGCCACCAGCTTATCAAAAAAAGGCTCGGCAACCGAAAGATCAACTAATTGCGACAGCATTAAGGCTGTTATACAACCGATCAAGGGTGGGAAGCTGACTAACTTTCGAAGCATAAATTTGACATCGATCGCCTCGCCATCTTGGGCATTCGCTCGCAGTGCATTGATAATTCCAGCTGTAGAAAGCAGAATAAATGTGGTTTGGTCGCAAATAATTGCAATCGGCAACTGGGCTTCGCCAAAATAGGCGATGATCAATGGAAAGCCAATAAAGGACGTATTGCTATAACCAGCGGCCAATTCCAAACTACTGCGCGAACGCTGTTTGTAGTTTTTACGCCTACAGTACATTTCCATAAATAACCAACTACCTGCCCAAACCAGGATTGCCGAAAACACCGGAAACAGTAATTGCGATGACCATACAATCTTCGGAATATATTTGAAAGACACCGCTGGAAGGGCAAAATAAAGAATCCAGGTATTGATCCCTTTATGTGCTTCGGAGTGAATTAAATTTGTTCGCCTCAACAGCATCCCCGCCGCAATGCAAAATGCTATCATTATAAAATTGACCATGTTTTATTACCATTTTATACGACACAAAGGTGCAATAGTGCGGCAGGCAATAACATGTACAAATACATTCTTTTTATGTACATTTACAGATATATAATCAGAAGAATAATGCGCAAAAAACAGTTTGAGCCTTTGCGGATCAGTGAATTTATTGAGGATAGCTTTCATTTGCCTCCACATGAGCAGAATTATTATGAGCTTGTTTATATTCGTTCGGGCACAGGAACCCATGTGATCAACAAATTTGAACTGAATTATAAACGTGGCGATGTATTTTTAATTAGTCCGGCAGACAAGCATTATTTTAATATTGAAGAAAAGACACATTTTCTGTTTATTTTATTTACAGATACCTACTTCCTGCAGAATAAACGCAATCAAAAGCGCTACGCCTGGATTATGGAGCTGATGAATGACCGGGGATTAAAGGAACGCAAATTGGATATGGACGAGCATTATCGCCTGATTTACACCCATATCCTCGAAGCGGTCCGATTGTATAGTCATACGAGCGTCAGCGAGCGTTCGGACTGGCTATTTGATCAACTCGTCGCAATCTTTGGACTCTATAAAGAAATAGCAGATACGCAACGTTTACCCCAGCAGCATGAACTATATGTTGGCCGATCGATTTCGGCCTACATTCATCAGCATATTTTTTCGCCCGAACAACTTCAGGTCAGCCTACTGGCTCAGAAATTCAATATTGCCCCATCCTATTTTGGTATCTACTTTAAGAAGAACTTCGGCAGCAGTTTAAGAGCGTATATCAATACCTATCGGATCGAACTCATCGAAAACAGACTTAAATCGAAAGATTATACGTTGAAACAAATTGCTGCAGAACTCGGATTTACCGACGAGAGCCATCTTTCCCATTTCTACAAACGCGCCAAGGGTTATAGCCCTTTACATTACCGAACACATCTGACTAAATAGTAAGCCTTCCTGATAATACATCCTGTATATGGTTTAAAACAAATCAATTAATTGATTAATTTTTGGGCGGAATGACACTATAAAACTTCAAGCCCTCCGCTTCAAACTTCTTATATAATACAAGTAAGACATCATTTTTAAAGGCGGAAGCATTGGCAGCAAAATTTACCCAACCGGAAACACTCAGGTAGATCATCTCCGCACTGATGTCCTGTATGCTGATTCCGCTATCTCTATCCTTGATAAAATGGTCGCTATTTTCCATCGCGTCCTTAATCCATTGTTTGGCTTGGTCTAAATCTGCTTTCCGATCGATATGGAGAACAAAACTTGTCTTGCTGTATTCTTGGGATAAGGTCCAATTGACAACCCTTCCCGACAGTAAATCACCATTTGGAATAATGACATCTGCACCATCTCCCGTTTTTAAAACACTAGCGCGTATACCGATTTCCTTGACGCGCCCTTTTTTATCGGCAAGCTCAATTTGATCACCAACGCGAAACGGCTTATCAAAAACCAGAATTATGCCCGAAACAAAATTATTGATGATGTTCTGCATGCCGAGCCCGATACCAACACTCAATGCGCCAATCACGACCGTAAGTTTGTCCAAACTCATGCCCAGGGCCGAGATGGCCATAAAGAAACCGATCAAAATAATGGCCAAGCGAAAGAGCGGAAATAAGGTCATCTTCTGATTATAGACCTGGCTGAGCTGACCGTCTTCACCACCGAGAACGATCAAACTGATATTCTTCTGAAACCAATTGGCCACCAACAGTAATAAAACTGCTACAACAAGATTTCCTAAGGTAAAAGAGATGCTGCCGATGCTGCGTACTTTTCCGAAGAATGTTTCGCTTAGTGCCAATAAACTTTCAATAAACTGTAAGTTATTTGCCAGGACAATGATCGCCAAAAGCACACACACAATACGCAGAATTTCGGTGATGATTGCCAAGGTACGCTGCTCGTTGAAACGCATCCAAAAACCGGAAGTCAACCGATCTTTTTTAAACTGATTACGGACATCTGCCTTAATCATATCCGAAAAATACTGAAGTGTAAAAGACTGTACAAGCCCCACAGCACAGGCAATACTAAAACTACGTGAATGCTCCACATGCCCAATAATATTCAGCGTAATTGCCGTCACGTTGAGTATCGCAAAAATCACATAAATAAAATTACTGATATAGCCCGGACTATCCGCATTCTTTATACGCCGTTTCGTATAACTGACCAATCCTAAAGCAATCAAATTGAAGGCAATACAAACGATACGTAAAAACAGGTCGTCGCTTACGATCATATTGACAAATACATCCAGGATATAGAATACAATAAGGATAATGGCAATTTTACGCTGCAATCCACTCATGCGATGCCTGAGCAAAAACATGAAGATTAACATAACGACCAATTGGGAAGCCTGCAAAATGAAACTTGGTGTAAAGAAGTTTACAAAGGGCAACAGTGTCAGGAGAAAAATAATGGTTTTCCCAACAACTGCGTCAATCGCAAGTTTATGTTCAGGATCATTTTGCCGAAGGACATAAGACACCCGTACAATCCAGTAGCAATAACCCAATCCCAGTACAATCAACAGGATACGGCTCGCCCAATCCGTGCGATTCACATATTTGTCTATCGACTTATTGTTACTGTAATTACTCCGGATATTATTTAAGATCACATCTTTAGAGATGGCTGCCGTATTGGCTTTCCATATCGAACTTTTAGCGGTCACGGAATCGGCTTTTTTGCTTCCGGTTTTTATTTCGTGAACGGCTTCGATCCGAATCAGATGACGTTGATTTTTAGCAATAAGTTCATCAATCGTCCGATTGATCGCTTCCAGCGAATCTTGTTTTGCAGCTAGTTTAAGCTGCGCATTGTCGAGATATTGATACGCTCTACTGTGATTATTGGCACTGATATCATAGCGGTTGATCAGCGTCTTGATCTGATCTGCTGTCACATTGAGGCTATTGGAATAATTGCTGATACTGCCTTTAATAGACTTCAGCTGGCTGATTTCTTCATGGATACTATTTTTTATTAAAGCAATACTATCTTTAGCCGATCCAGCATTCGTTGTCAAGTAGCCATTGGATTTTTCATTCAGCTGCGCGATAAGCTCAGCCATGGAAGCCGTACGAATATTGGATAAAAAGTTTAGATTTACTTTGCGCAGATCATTGCGTAGTTCATTCCGCAGTGAGTCATTTCCAACCCGTGTCGAATCCACATTCGACCGTCTACTTAGGCTGCTATGGTTCGCCGTGCGATCGCCTATCTGATTCTTCCGAACCTGAACGGAGTCCTGTGCAAATCCGTGCAGCTGAAAAGCCAAGAGACTTAAGACAAAAATAAAACGCTTAACAATGCCCAATTTCATACTTCTAATTTTGTTGATTTTCTTTCCCGGCAATAGGTAGTCAAATGCCATGGAAACTACAAATTGCAAAGAAAGGACCAAAGGTTTTTCTCCGACAAAAATAACTTATCTCCTGTTAAAATCGAATAGCATCCGAGAGTTTTAGTTCTTCCAGCCGTTTTATTTTATCATCACGATAAAATAAATTCATCGTCTCAAAAGGAATCAACTTCAAGTCTTTATTGACGATGTGGACACAAGATTTCTTAACCGCACGAACATCAAAATCGTAGGCATCCATAAAATTCATAATGATAATACGGAAAAGATTATCGTAATCAAGATCAGGTGCGCACACTTCCGGCAAACAGCAAAGCAATTGATTTACTTTCGGCTTTACCTTATCCACCGAAATTCCGGTGCTAAATATATCCAGCAATTGCATCTGAACCCCTTTGTCCTGTTCATAGACAATGGTATTGCGCGATTGGTTATTTAATAAAATAGCCGGATCAATATGCCGGGTCAAGGGTATCCGCTCATCGCCTATCTTTAGGATATAACCCATCGCCAAGGCATCAGGATTACAAGGAACAGGAATAATATCATGTGGATCCAATAGGGAATATTGATTCAGGATTTCCTGACGTACCTCAGTCAGTGTCATTTTATGCTGCTGTGCATCGGCGGCATTTCGCCCGGCAATTTCCACCGGTTGAAAAGTTACCCCGCGTACACATCGCTGTTGTAAAGCGTACTCCAAGATTTCCCCGATTTCATCATCATTGGTTCCCTTTTCTAAGACCACAACCAATGTTGTACTCAGATTGAGCGCATTTAATTTGTCAATGGCCTTTTTTCGGACATCCGTGAGATCTTTGCCCCGAAACTTTTCGAGCACGGATGGGCGAAAAGAATCAAACTGGAGATAGATTTCAAATTCAGGCGCATAGGTGGCGAGTTGCTCAGCAAAACCGGGATCATTGGCAATTCGGATACCATTCGTATTGAGCATGAGATGCTTAATAGGTTTTGTCTTCGCAATGTCTAAAATCTTAAAAAAATCAGGGTGTATGGTTGGCTCTCCACCGCTGATCTGAACCACATCTGGTTCACCCTCACTTTCGACGATTTTGTCAAACATCTGTTCAATCTCTTCCAGCGAGCGATGTCGTCCGTAGTGGGGCGACGACATGGCGTAACAAGTTGGGCAGGTCAAATTACAACGGTCGGTGACCTCAACAATGGACAAGCAGCTATGCTGCTCGTGATCTACACATAAACCGCAATCGTATGGGCAGCCATAATGTACTTCGTTGTCAAATTTCAACGGTGTTTCGGAGGCTTTATTATAATTCCGAATGTTCTTATAATAGTCAACATCCGTCGCAATCAGCGTTTTGAAAAAACCATGATCGGGACAGTTTTTGGTCATAAATACCTGTTCATCCTCGATAATAATCTTGGCACCCACACGCGAAAGGCATGTTGGACATAGGCTAATGGTATAATCGTAGTACGTATAGTTTCTTACTGGCATCGTTCTGATTTCTAGTTCATAAAGGTAAGTCCGCAGGCAAGCCCTCCTGCCAGCATTGCTCCAATTCCGCCCAACAATACTTTAAGCCAGGGATTGACATTAAACTTCGACTCCTTATTACCTGCTTTAATAATCGAGCCGATAATAATAACCAAAAGTGCAATGCCAATCACAATAGCACCTATAGTAAGAAGAAAAAGTCCTAGCATCGCGGTACTTTCCGATCCAAATGATCCTTCAAGCAAATACATGATTCCTATTTTTTGATTAAACGTTCATTTTTTAATAAATAAATATAATAAATTATCACCACGATGCAGGTAATTTGTATGGTACTTAGCCCCAAAAGTATAATTGCCCGCGGCTTAATAAAGTCCAGCAGGAAACGAAAACCAAAATAACTAAGCATAAAAAGCTGAAACAACACACCATTTCGATAATTGTATCGTCGTTTAAAAAGTTGGAGCGTTACAAATAAAAGCAGCAAAAATGCGATTTCATACAGCGCAACTGGATGCCGTTTGTAGGCATCGCCCAAGTACATCCCCAATGGAGAGGTAGTGGGTAAACCGTAGGTCTGCTCGAACACACCCGTGTAAAAACATCCTATTCTGCCAATGGCAATTGCGGTAATTAAAGGAAAGACCATGCGATCCCCGGTACTTTCTTTTTTACCCATGATCTTTTTCATCCCTTCTACGGCAACCAAACCTCCTGCCAAACCA
Source organism: Sphingobacterium multivorum (assembly GCF_039511225.1). Taxonomy (NCBI): domain Bacteria; kingdom Pseudomonadati; phylum Bacteroidota; class Sphingobacteriia; order Sphingobacteriales; family Sphingobacteriaceae; genus Sphingobacterium; species Sphingobacterium multivorum. The sequence continues at coordinate 2,276,611 of NZ_CP154261.1, read as the reverse complement.
CCGATTATCGTATTATTCACCCAGATGTAAGTCCATTTATGTGTCGCATTGAGCAACTCAGCAGGACGCTCGAGGGAACCGATAATATGCGAGCCGATTAAAGCGCCTAAGCCGGCAGCAATAACAATAAGAAGTGAATTGATATGCCCTAAACTTTCCTCATCCTTCCATTTGAGCAGTTGGTAATAACGCATCCCTATAAACATCCCCAACCCTTCCATAAAAGGATGTAAGAGAAATGTTTTTCCAAACAAATCTATCGTAACCGGAAATTCAATTAGCACAAGCATAAACAAGTATACGAAAGACGATCAACAAAATGATAAACAAAATTGCTTACCAAGCAGATAGGACGCCAGCATTTAAAAACCAAAAAAGCCAGTCCGAGAAATGGACTGGCTTAAGAATAATTATTTTACGACAGCTATTAAAGCTGATTGCTATACACAAACCGTATTTCCTCACGGAGGTTATAACGCGAAGCCATCACTTCGCCATAGGCGCCTGCAGAACGAATGGCAATTAAGTCGCCACGTTTTGAGACCGGAAGTGGCACTTCCTTACCAAAACAATCTGAAGATTCACAGATAGGTCCAACCACATCATAATTAATGGATTCCACCGTATCGTTCGCACTAATATTCTCAATTTTATGATAGGCCTGATACAAGGCTGGGCGCATTAATTCAGTCATTCCTGCATCCAATACCAAGAAATTCTTCTTGACACCATTTTTGACATACAAGACACGGCTTACCAAGCTTCCGCATTGCGCAACCAAAGCCCGTCCCAATTCAAAGTGCACTTCTTGCTGTGCTGTACGCTCCAGGAAGCGGTCGAAAATATCAAAATAGGCTTCAAAATCGGGAATTGTATTCCCATCCGGGTTTTTATAATCTATTCCCAATCCGCCACCGACATTCAATACACGGATTTGTGTACCGCGTTCTTCAAACCAGTTTTTCCATTCATTGACTTTCACACACAGGCTTTTGAATACGGTCATATCCGTAATCTGTGAACCGACGTGAAAATGAAGGCCTACCAATTCAATAGACTCACATTTTTTAAGCACGGCTGCACATTTTTCCAAATCGGCATTGGGCACACCAAATTTGTTTTCATCAAGCCCTGTTGTAATATAATGATGGGTATGTGCATCCACGTTTGGATTGATCCGTAAAGCTACATTCGCTTTTACATCTTTCTTTGAGGCAAGCTCATTGATGACCTCAAGCTCCTGAATGGATTCAACATTAAACGCGAAAATATTTTGATCGAGCGCGTAATTGATTTCCTTATCGGATTTACCAACTCCTGCAAAAGTGACTTTTTTGGAATCAAAGCCACACTCAATGGCTTTCTTCACCTCATTGCCACTCACACAATCCGCACCAAAGCCGACCGCTTGAATCGCCTTCAATAACTCGTCGTTAAAATTGGCCTTTAATGCATAATGAACATGAAATCCCCGTTTGTGCGAAGCAGCATGCGCAGTCTCCAGGGTCTTGTTTAACACATCCAGATCATAATAATAGAACGGCGTTTCTTTCTCTGCAAACTCCGCCGCAATACCTGTATTTATCATATAAAAACCTAATTCTTAAAATAAGCGATTGTGCAATGAACGTAATGCTTCAGTTTTATGATCTGAATTCAATAGAATTGACACGTTAAAGTCTGAACCACCATACGAAATCATACGAACCGGAAGGTGTTTTACAGCATCAAGCACGCGGGCGGCATAACCATGGCTATTTAAACCAAAATCGCCTACAACGCATACAATGGTCTGATCACCATCCACTGTTACTGAACCAAAATCCTCCACTTCTTTGATGATATCTGCCAAATTTGTGGTATCATCAATCGTCAATGATACCGCAACTTCCGACGTTGTGATCATATCGATTGGTGTTTTATAACGCTCGAATATTTCAAAGACACGGCGTAGGAAACCGTAGGCAAGTAGCATTCTCGACGAATGGATATGAATTGCCGTAATACCGTCTTTCGCTGCTATAGCACGGATACAACCTTTCTGTGCACCGTCTTTACTGATCAATGTCCCTTTTGCATTAGGTTCCATCGTATTCAAAAGGCGAACTGGAACGTTATATTTTTGTGCTGGGAATACCGATTGTGGATGTAAGATTTTAGCACCAAAATAAGCCAGCTCCGCTGCCTCATCAAAGCTTAGATGTGCAATTGGTGTGGTTCCTTTGACAACACGGGGATCATTGTTGTGCATCCCGTCGATGTCAGTCCAGATCTGAACTTCCTCGGCACGGATTGCTGCCCCGATCAAGGAAGCCGTATAATCTGAACCTCCACGGCGCAAATTATCAATTTCACCAAAAGAATTACGGCAAATAAAACCTTGCGTGATAAATAAGGTATTTTCTGGACTCTGGACCAAAATATGGCTTAGCTTTTCGCCAATGTAATCAACCATAGGCTCATTGTCTTCATCAATTTTCATAAAGTCCAGGGCTGGCAACAGCACGGATTTTACGCCAATTTCATTCAGATAAAAATGCCATAAAGCGGTAGACATCAATTCGCCTTGTGCTAAAATAACTTTCTCCTCGATCGGTGTAAACAATTCGTTGGCCAAGGTAGAAATCAGGTTAAAATGGTAATCGATCAATTCTTTACCATTTTTATATCCCTGTTCAGTACTGAAAAGTTCTTTAATAAGGTCTTCGTACTTATCCTTATGCTTCTTGACCAACTCTTTAGCTTCGTCCTTCTTACCTGCTGTGTAAGCTTGACCGATTTCAACCAAAGCATTTGTCGTTCCAGCAACTGCGGACAACACGACGATCTGACGTTCAGCAGGGTTTACAATATCCAACAACCCTTTGATACGTGCTGCACTCCCCACGGAAGTACCACCAAATTTTAAAACTTTCATACTGAAGTTACAATTATTAAATTTCTGTGTGCCAATATAGGCAATTCATGAATTTATATTAAAAAAAATGCGGCACAAAATCATGAAAGTTTTGTGCCGCATACCTTTATGTTATGCGGAAGAATTACTTCTTCAAGTTTTCGATCAGTAGACCAGCCAATTCTTCGCCGATTCTTTCTTGAGCTTCATTGGTCGCCGCCCCAATATGTGGAGTCAACGAAATTTTCGGATGTTTTAGGATCTCCTCACGTGGAGTAGGTTCGTTGTCGAATACATCTAAACCAGCAAATGCTACCTTGCCCGAATCCAATGCTTTCACCAATTCCAATTCATCAATAACACCACCCCTAGAAGCATTGACTAAGCCTACACCATCTTTCAATAATGGGAACTCAGCAGCTCCGATCGCTGGTTTATCCAAAAATGGAACGTGTAAAGAGATAAAATCAGAAACTTTCAATAGCTCGTCCATCTCCACTTGTTGAATAGGCACTTCAACTTGGATACCACCTGAAAGTGTTATAGTCAACGCTTTTGGTCCTTCAAACAAATCCGTGTAAACCACATCCATTCCTAGACCAATGGCGATTTTGGCAACTTCGCGACCGATACGGCCAAATCCAACGATACCAATCGTCTTACCACGAAGCTCTGTACCGGCACCATATGCTTTTTTAAGGGCGCCAAATTTTGTGTTGCCCTCAACAGGCATTTTTCTGTTGGCATCGTATAAGAAGCGTACACCATTCAATAGGTGAGCAAACACCAGCTCAGCGACGGATAGCGAAGATGCCGCCGGGGTATTGACAACAGCAATGCCTTTTGAACGGGCATATTCTACGTCAATATTATCCATGCCTACTCCACCACGGCCGATAACTTTCAAATTAGGGCAGCCATCAATCAGGGCCTGACGTACTTTAGTTGCACTACGTACCGTGATTGCGTCATAAGCAAGAAGCTTTTCCGGAAGCTCTTCTTGCGGGATATGCGTCGTATCTACACTATGACCGGCATCTTCCAGCATTTTTTTTCCTAGTGGATCGATACCGTCATTCGCTAATATTTTCATCTTTATAATTCGTTTTTAAAGGTATCAGTACCATTCAACTTATTGGAAGATCCAATCCCGTGAATACGATACGACCTTTATAATTCTTAATCTAACTAATTATTTGTTCGTCAACTGTTAAATTCCAGCAACATTCATACGACATTAGGCCGTATGCGTGTCCTCAAATTCTTTCATGGCATCAATCAACGCATTTACGCTACTTAATGGTAAAGCATTGTAAATTGAAGCTCTAAACCCACCTACAGAACGATGACCTTTGATGCCAATCAGATTACGTTCTTTCGCCAAAGCCAAAAATTCAGCTTCCAACTCTGGTGTATCCATCACAAAAGTAACATTCATGCGCGAACGATCTTCAACCGCTGCAGTACCTTTGAACAATGGGTTACGGTCGATTTCATCATATAAAGCGCGTGCTTTGATGATATTCTCTTGTTCCAATACCGCAACACCGCCTTTTGCTTTTAACCAACGTAGATTTAACATCGAAACAAAGATCGAATACACAGGCGGCGTATTGTACATTGAACCTCCATTGATATGCAATTGATAATCCAACATCGATGGAAGAACACGTCCTGATTTACCTAAGATATCATCTTTAACAATCACGAGTGTGACACCTGCAGGTCCCATATTTTTTTGAGCACCGGCGTAGATCAAATCATAGTCAGCCACGTTGATTTCGCGTGAAAAGATATCCGACGACATATCAACCACCACGGGCAATGTTGTCTCAGGTTTATCAAAAACCTCCGTACCGTAAATGGTATTGTTGGCTGTATAATGAAAATATGCAGCATCTGTTGGGATGGCATATCCTTTAGGGATGTAGGAATAATTTTTATCAATCGACGAAGCTACAACATCTACTGTACCGAATTTTTTAGCTTCTTTTAATGCTTTTGTAGCCCAGACACCCGTATCCAAATAAGCAGCCTTACCGCCTTCTGGTAAAAGATTCAACGGTGCCATTGCAAATTGCAAACTCGCCCCGCCTTGAAGGAAAAGAATCGAATATCCTTGAGGTACTGCCAATAACTCACGTACTAATTGTGTGGCTTCATCTATCACTGCTTCAAACTCTTTGGAACGGTGAGAGATCTCTAAAATTGATAAACCGGTGTTGTTAAAATCAATTACAGCTTCTGAGGCTTGTTGAAATACTTCCTTTGGCAGAATACATGGACCTGCTCCAAAATTATGTTTCATTGATGTTATAGTTTGTTTGATTGCTATTGTTTAACCCTAGCTAAGCAATCCGTTGTTTAAAAACCAAAGGTAAAATAAAATTATATATTTTTCAACTAATCTGTTTTTTTATTGAAAATTTATAAAATTCTAAATGATTTCAATAAAAAGATCGCACAACAAACAGCTAATTCAATGCAAAAAACATCAAATAAGCAACACTTTCCACGCCATATCTACCTGATTATCTTGCAAATACTCCTTAGCCTTGAGCTGAAGATGGGTATTGCGAGAAGATTGATCACCAATAAAGGCATTTAGCAATTCGTAAATTTCAGGGAGACTCGTTATCTCATCTACCTCCTGTGGGGTGGGTAAACGGTCGATCTGAGCCAACTTCATTTTTTCGTTCTCCGTAAAAACAGTCGATTCCTTTATAAAAGGCGGCAGCTGATTGTAATCCATAAAAAAGCAGAAATTTTATTCAAATTTCTGCTTAATATCTCAGAAAATAAAATTCTTATATTTTTTCAATAATTCGATCTGCAAATTCACTTGTTTTAACTAAGGTAGCATCATCCATCAAATTGTAAAAATCCACCGTCACCGTTTTAGCCAGTATCGTTTCTCCTAAAGCCTTAACAATTGCCGCTGCAGCTTCCGTCCAACCTAGATATTCAAACAGCATGACACCACTCAAAATAACCGATGAAGGATTCATGGTATTGGTATTTGCAAAGCGAGGTGCAGTACCATGGGTGGCTTCAAAGACAGCATGCCCTGTTTTAAAATTGATGTTAGCCCCCGGAGCAATCCCTATCCCGCCAACCATAGCGGCTAGCGCATCAGAAATATAATCGCCGTTCAGATTCAACGTTGCTACAACAGAAAAATCCCGTGGATTAAGTAGGATCTGCTGTAAAAAATTGTCGGCAATCATATCTTTAATCAAAATTTTACCGGAATCCAAGGCCGCCTGTTGTTCTTGGTTGGCAACCTCGGCACCCTTTTCTTCTTTCGTTCGCTCCCACTGTCCCCAAGTATACGTTTTGTCAGCAAATTCCGTTTCAGCAACCTCATAACCCCAAATCTTAAAAGCTCCCTCCGTAAATTTCATGATATTTCCTTTGTGGACAATCGTAACGGAAGGCAGATTATGATCAATAGCATGTTCAATCGCTGCGCGGACCAATCTTTTCGACCCCTCCTCAGAAACCAGTTTGACACCGACGCCTGTCGTGGACGAGAAATTGTAATCGATATCAAGCTCGTCATGCAAGAAATCCTGAAACCTATTGGCTTCAGCTGTTCCTGCCTGAAACTCTATTCCAGCATAAATATCTTCGGTATTTTCGCGAAAGATCACCATATCCACATACTCGGGATGTTTGACTGGTGAAGGTACACCCTCAAACCATTTTGTCGGGCGTTGACATACATAGAGATCCAAATCCTTACGCAACGCAACATTCAACGAACGGATTCCTCCGCCTACTGGCGTGGTGAGCGGCCCTTTGATTCCAACCAGGTACTCTTTTAATACATTCAGCGTATCTTTTGGTAGCCATTCGCCTGTTTCGTTGAAAGCTTTCTCACCTGCCAACACCTCCTTCCAGGTTATTTTCCGTTTTCCGCCATACGCTTTCTCCACCGCCTGATCAAAAACACGCACTGCCGCATGCCAAAGGTCGGGACCAATACCGTCGCCGATAATAAAAGGAATTGTTGGAAAATCTGGAACCTGTAAAGTTCCTTCACTTGACATTGTAATCTTATTTGACATAACCTTCAATTTTAACGGACAATAACTATCCCTTATTAAACATATTTCCGATTTCTTTGCTAATTTTTCTAAAGATTGGTGCAGCTTCAACATCTTCATATTCGTCGATGTGCGCATTTTCCACTCTACTAGGAAACACTAAAACAAGATTTTCGTTTGCATAAATACGATCTAATTTCTTTGCTACTCCATCCAAAGAATCACGATAGGAAACTTCTCCATTTCTAGCCGACACAAAAATAAACATCGCATCCTCCTCCTTAAACGCTTTAAGGCCCTGTAAATTGTCCCAGTTGTCGTAATGTTTGAATGTGACAGGAACAGAATTTTTCAATTCGACGAGATGTTCTTCAATGGCAGCGGCAGAACGTGTATCAACCACAAAAGTGATAGACAGGGATAATTCCTGGGCAAACTTAACCACCTTCTCCAGCCAGTATTCGAAACCAAATTCCGCCTCGCACATCGGTGGTGCAAAAACGACAATGGACTTATTCGAAATAAAAGGTTTTTTAAAATGACATAACATCACATTAGCCGAGGTTCTATTTAAAATACTTTCCGTTTTCTCCCCGACAAACTTATCCATAAAATTGGCCGCACTTGGCCAGCCCAAAACAATACAATTGGCAGAAACCTCTTTTGCCGAACGCGCAACGCCGCTGGCAATGTTTAAATCTATTGTAGCACTTATATTCACATTTGTTTCACTACCCGAAGCATATCTGACCATATTGTCCAGGTTCTTCCGTGCTTTGGACATGTTTAATTGTGCCTGTTCATTATCTTTCACAACGGACACAATATTGACAGGATAGGAACATTTCTTGCTTTTAATGTAGGTTGAAAAATCCAAAATCGGCTCCATATTATCCATATTAGCGATAGAAATCAAGATGTTTTCATCTTTTTCCTTCACCACATCAGTATGTTCTTCGTCCTGTTCACCATCCATAACCACTTTACGTGAGGCATTTCCCGTCACCACCGTGGCGACAATGCAGGTCACCAAAATCAGTAGAATTGTACCATTAAGCACATTTTCATCGATAATGCCGTTCTTATGTCCAACCATGATAACCGCCAGTGTTGCTGCGGCATGCGCACTACTTAAACCAAATATTAGGTTACGTTGACCACGGCTGTATTTAAAAACGATCTGTGTCAGCCAGGCGGCCACATATTTTCCGACGATAGCCACAACGGTCAGTGTTCCGGCAATAATCAGGGCCTGCGGCCCCTTCAAGATCACGCTGACATCGACAATCATTCCCACAGATATCAAGAAGAAAGGAATAAAAATCGCATTGCCAATAAACTCGATCCGGTTCATCAAAGCCGAAGAATGTGGAATCAGTTTATTGAGGGCGAGACCGGCCACGAAAGCCCCAATAATCGGCTCAAGGCCGGCAATTTCCGCTAGAAAGGCCGCAAAAAAAACAACCGAGAGAACGAAGATATAGTTGGATGTTTTCTCACTCCCCAAGCGCTCAAAAAACCATTTCGCGATCCTTGGAATAACACCAAACATGATAAATAGAAAGATAGCAAAGGAAATGGCCAGTGTAATCCAAAATTCATTGCCTATATTTCCCTGGGAAATACCGGTAATCACAGCAAGAATAATCAACACGGCCGTATCCGTCAGGATTGTTCCACCGATCGTTATCGCCACAGCCTCCATTTTTGAAATACCATAGCTATTGACGATGGGATACGAAACTAGCGTATGGGTAGCAAACATGCTTGATATCAACAAACTCGGCAAAACACCGTAACCCAATAAAAAGTGACAAACGGGATAACCAATACTGATCGGCACGATGAATGTTAGAAAGCCAAAGAGCAAGCTTTTATTTTTGGTCTTTTTAAATTCATTCATGTCCAACTCAAGGCCGGCAATAAACATGATATAGAGCAGGCCGATTGTTGAAAACAGCGTTATGGCCGAGTTTTTTTCCAACCAGTTGAGTCCATGTGGCCCAATAACAACGCCAGATATAATTAATCCTATAATACCCGGCACCTTAATCGGGCGCAGCACAATCGGTGATAACAGGATAATAAAAAGTACCAGTGAAAATATAAGTACAGGATTTTGTAAAGGTGCTTCGAAAGCGTGGGAAATATGCTCAAAAGTTTTATTCATAAGTGCTTGTATACTAGCCGTAAAATATAAATATTTATTTTTCTATATAGCTCGAAAAATAGTTAACAGCATTAAAAATACGATTTTTTAAAGAAAGCGAAGCCTAAAAAGAGTGTTACTTAAAAGAAATGGCTTTAATCGGACTAATCTTGGTAATAAGCATTGACGGAATAAATAAAGAGATCATTCCGATAAACACAACCGCCAAATTGACAAGAATCACATCAGACCATTGAAGTTGAACGGCCACATAGGAGATATAGTAGGTCTTCTCATCCAATTTAAAGAAATGGGTAAAATCCTGAAAAAAGTAAAAACCGAGGCCAATAAGATTACCGATTAACAATCCGAGGCCGATCAGGTACAAGGCACTGTACATGAAGACGCGGCGAATTCCGGCATTGTGATACCCCAACGCCTTTAAAATACCGATCATTGAAGTCCGCTCAAGAATGGTGATCAGCAAGGCGGAAATCATATTGATAATCGCCACGACCGTCATCAGGACAAAAATGATTTTGGTATTCATATCCAGCAATTCCAACCATTGAAAAATATCGGGAACCTGATCCTTGATATTGATGGCCTGCATATCGATAGGCAACAGATCTTCCACCCTATTCGTTGTCTGTTCGAGTTGACTAAAATCTTTAATCCGAATCTCATAGCCCCCTACTTCATGATCATCGAGGTTGCTCAGTTTGCGGATGACGTTTAGCGAACCGATCACATAAACCTTATCTAGTTCTTCGGAACCCGTATTAAAAATGCCCTTAATGACAAATTTACGTTTGCGTATAGGATCCTGCACGAAATACATGATAAAGTCGTCACCGACTTTTAGGAGCAGTCGATCAGCGAGATACTTGGATACTAAAATCTGATTATCGGCATTATCCGATTTAAAGTCTATCATATTCCCTTCCACCAGCATACGCTGAAAGGGCTGCTGATTATACAATGAATCAATACCCTTGAGAACCACGCCTTCAACCTCGTCGTTCACATTGATGATCCCGGCCTTGGTCGCAAAGGAACTGATTGAGCTGACTTGGGGAATCGCCAATATGGACTTTCGGACCTCGGGTGTAAGCGTTATCGGTGAATTTTCGTAAGACTTATTTAAGTCGTAACGCAACACCAATACATCGGCAAAAAAACTCCGTTGTTTACTGATAATCTCTCCCTTAAATCCGCGCAATACCGCAATAGAGATAATAATCGCTGCAATGGCAAGAGCAATAGCACCAATAGTCACCCGAACGATCAATTTTGAGAACGTTCTTTTTCCAGAAAATGCGATCCGATTTGCTAAAAAATAAGGAAAATTCAAGCTTTCAATATATTTATGTAACTTCGCAAAGTTATAAAAATTTGTTATTTACAAAACTGAAATGACAAATAATTAGGCGTTTTTCAGTAGGCTATTCCATGAGGATGCCCCTGTGCTGGTTTAAAGAGTTTTATAAAAATTACAATTATGATGCGTATTATTTTCATGGGTACTCCCGATTTTGCTGTAGCTTCTCTTGAAGCGCTGATTCAGTCTGGCGAACAAGTTGTCGCTGTGGTTACGGTACCGGACAAACCAGCGGGACGTGGACAAAAAATACAGGAGTCTGCTGTAAAAATATTTGCTACGCAACATAACATTCCCGTCCTTCAACCTGTGAAACTTCGCGATGAAGCATTTTTAGATGAACTGAAAAGTTTTCAGGCTGATCTACAGGTTGTGGTGGCATTTCGCATGCTCCCTGAGATCGTCTGGAATATGCCCAAATTTGGAACAATCAACGTTCACGCCTCACTCCTTCCACAATATCGGGGTGCAGCACCGATAAATCATGCCATCATCAATGGCGAGAAAGAATCGGGCGTAACGACATTTTTACTACAGCACGAAATCGATACGGGAAACATCTTATTGTCGAAAAAAGTTGCCATCAAAGAAACTGATAACGCCGGCGATCTTCACGACAACCTCATGGTAGCTGGGGCAGAAACCCTCCTTCAAACGATTCAGCAATTAAAGGCAGGAACCTTACAGCCTAAGTCTCAAGAGGTCCTTCTCACAGGGGAACCGCTCAAACATGCACCAAAAATTTTCAAAGAAGACTGTAAAATAAACTGGGATCAGCCCACTGCGCAGGTGTATAACTTCATTCGTGGTTTAAGCCCTTACCCAGCGGCATTTACCCTCTTAAACGATAAGGTCCTAAAAATCTATCGCACAGAAAAAGAACTTGTCAATACAGCTACACTCCCTGGAACCATAGAAACTGATAAGAAAAGTTTCTTAAAAATTGCGGCACAAGACGGCTATATTGTCATTACTGACCTTCAGCTTGAAGGCAAGAAAAGGATGAATGTAGTCGATTTTTTAAAAGGCTATCGATTTTAACCTTTTTCATCACCACCATCATAATATTGCAGCAAATCACCAGGCTGGCAGTCTAGCGCTTTACATATCGCTTCAAGAGTATCTAATCGCAATGCCTTCGCCTTTTGATTCTTGATGATTGAAAGATTGGAAAGGGTAATTCCGACGTTGTCACTCAATTGGTTAAGTGACATCTTTTTCTCTTTCATTATTTTATCCAAGTGAATTAAGATTGGCATAATATAATTTTTATTCTTTTAAATTTATTTAATGTCACTAATAAAACAAAAGATCCATCTTTTTGTTTTATCATAAAATTATCATTTTAAAATAAATTTGAGGAATGCATAGCGCATAGTAAATCAGCTACCGTTGAGTTAAATTGTCTAGAATAAGAAAAAAAATTAAACCTTTTAGCTCTTTAAATATCAAACAGTTGAATATTACAGCAATGGATAAGAAGAAAAAAAATATTAGAATGGAATAGTTTTTGATGATTAAAAATTGAAACTCAAAAAAGCCTAACTCACTAAATATGAGTGGCTAGATAATCAATTTTCCATTAATAATTCAAAAATTTTTCGTATTTTCGCAAACATTTCTTAGAGAGGAGAATTAATAAAAATTAATGAGACAGCTCAAAATTACACAATCTATCACCAATCGTGAGTCACAGTCTTTGGACAAATACTTACACGAAATTGGTAAAGTAGACTTAATTACAGCAGAAGAAGAAGTAGAATTAGCACAGCGTATCCGCGAAGGCGATCAAGTTGCCTTGGAAAAATTGACTAAAACCAACCTTCGTTTCGTAGTATCAGTAGCAAAACAATATCAAAATCAGGGTTTAACCTTAGGTGATTTAATCAATGAAGGAAACCTGGGCTTAATTAAAGCAGCTAAACGTTTTGACGAAACAAAGGGGTTTAAATTCATTTCTTATGCCGTTTGGTGGATTCGCCAATCTATTCTTCAAGCAATTGCTGAACAATCGCGTATCGTACGTCTGCCATTGAACCAGGTTGGTTCATTGAGCAAAATCAGTAAGGCTTTCTCAAAACTAGAACAAGAATACGAACGGGAACCGTCTCCAGAAGAATTGGCGGATATCCTTGAAACCACAGTAGACAAGGTTTCGGATACCCTAAGCAACTCTGGCCGTCACGTATCTATGGATGCTCCCTTTGTTCAAGGTGAAGAAAACACACTTTTGGACGTTTTGGAGAACCATGATCCAGACACAGACAGTTCTTTGATTGATGAATCTCTGTCAGAAGAAATCAAACGATCATTGGCAACATTAACAGAAAGAGAACGTGAAATTATCGTACTTTTCTTTGGCTTAGGTTCCAATCACCAATTGTCGTTAGAGGAAATCGGAGAAAAATTCAATTTGACACGTGAGCGTGTTCGTCAGATCAAAGATAAAGCTCTTCAGCGTTTGAGACACACTTCAAGAAGCAAAATCTTAAAATCCTATTTGGGTTAACAAGAGATACTTATTAGACATTTTGGCAATCCCAATCAGAAATGGTTGGGATTTTTTTTGGGTTGCCTACTACGCAGGCAACCCTTCTGTTTTCCAAGACTCCTGTTATTTAGAATCCGGCATCAAAATAAATTCAAAAAGTCGATCTCTTTTCAAATATTTTCCGGCAACATCCTGCACCGACTTCGAAGTTACCTTCTTCAAATTGTCTATTCTACGTGTATATCGTGCAAGATCAAGATCATTCTGATAGGAACTTGATATATAATTCAGCCAATAACCATTTTCACGAAGATTCAACTCATTTTGTCGCTGTTGTTCTGCTAGGAACTTTTCGATATCTCCATTTTCAGGGCCTTTTTCCTGAATCTTCTTGACTTCATCCAAGGCCGAAGCGATTAGGGCATCAGCCTTATCTACTGCCGAACCAAAACCAATGGAAAAAGCATAACGTGCTTTTGGCAGCTTACTGAAACTCGCCCGAGCGCCCACACCATAAACTCCACCTTCTTTTTCACGGAGTCTTTCCAATAATTTGATCGTCAAGACACTCTCCAAGGCTTCCATATTGACATTTTCAGTTTCATTATAGGAATAATCCCCATAGTAAGCCAATTGCGTACTTGCTTTTTCTTCTTTGCCCTTATGAACAACCACGCGCTCGCCCTTGCTCGGCTCTAGGATATTTAAATCCTTATAGGTCTCGCCTCTTTTAAGGGCCGGCAACGAAGCCAGGTAGGTTTCTAAATAAGGCTTGATCTGATTCTCGTCAAATGACCCCACGATTGTGAATACAAAATCCGAAGCATCAGCAAATCGTTCTTTGTAAATTGTCAAAGCACGCTCCCGATCAATTTTATTGATCGTTTCTACCGTTGGATTTTGCCGGCGGATATTGTTGCCATAAAGCACTTCTTTCACTTTATCCGAGAATACATTATTTGGATTGCTCAATCTATTTTCCAAAGATCCTTTTGCCCGGGTCATGGTACTCTGGAAAATATCCTGATCCAATCGAGGCTCGGTAAAATAACCATAAATCAATTCAAAAGCATTCTTCAAGCCTTCTTTATCTGTGCTACCTGAAATACCTTCATAACGTTCGGAGATATACGGAGAGATCGAAACATCTTTTCCTGAGAGATACTTCGTAAGCTCAACGTTGTTCATTTGTCCAACACCGCTCGCATCAATTAAAGAAGATGCATTGGAGGCTGAGAAGTAATCTGCATCACTATAGCCTGATGTTCCACCCGGACTATACGCCATAATCTGTATCTCATCATTTTTAAAGTCCGTAGGCTTTAGGATTACTTTCACACCATTGCTTAAGGTCAATTCTTTCGCTTGAACGGCGTCAATACTTTTTGACGATACAACAGTGCCTTTTACGGGCTCTTTTGAAAGCAAGGGAAGATTGGAAACTTTATCTTCATATGCTGTCACGGGGCTCTCTTCCACTGCCTTCACCCAACCCATCACGGTGGACTCAGCGGGTAAGTTGGCCTTATCCTTTTCTGGCCCCATAACTAAAACATCGCGGTTCAGATCGGTATAATATTTTTTCACCAAACCATTCACTTCCGACAGTTTCAACGTTGGTAACAACTGTTTAGTCAAACGATAAGCGTTTTCATTACTTAAAGCCGGTTCATCATCAATAAAATAATTGAGATAACGGTTTACATAGCTATCCGATTTCTTTTTATCACGCTCGATAAAAGACATCTCGTTACCCTTTTTCATATCGGCGATGGCCCGATCCAACTCCGTCTGTGTAAAACCGTATTTTTGAATGCGCTCAAATTCGGTTAACATCGCTTTAAATCCGGATTCCAACTCGCCTGGTTTAGGCACTACCAACAATGAAAAAGTATTAAGGTTAGCAACAAAATCGCTGATACTTCCACCTGCCTGCATAAAAGGAGGGTTCGGTTGTTGCATCAATTCAGAAAAACGACCCGCGATCATCTGATTGAACACATTCTTCAACAGCTCGTTTCTGTAATCTCCTACCGTGGAAACCTTTTCTTTTTCGCTTTTGATCAAAATCTGTGCAACAGTGTAGGGCAGTTCCGGATCTGAAATAGCCAAGAACTGGTTCTTGTTTAACAGATCGACACGATATTTTTTACGCTCCAACGCTTTTTTGGGCATTTTCATATCGGAAAACAATACTTTCACCCTTTCTTCCATTTCCTTGGGATCAATATCTCCAACGATGATCAGGGCCTGTAAATCCGGGCGATACCAGTCTTCATGGAATTTGCGTATTTCTGTGTAGGGAAATGTTTTCAGTATCTGTTCCGTTCCGATCGGCAAACGTTTGGAGTAAAGGGAACCATTGAGCAACATCGGAAAGTACTGATCCTGTAAACGCTGCTGTACTCCTCTTCCACCTCGTTTTTCTTCGAGGATAACACCCCGTTCTTTATCAATTTCTTCGCCATCCAACAAAGCGTCCTGAGCCCAATCGCGCATCACCTGCAAACCATTTTTTAAAAGTTCAGGATCGTCAGAAGGAATGGGTAGCTGATAAACGGTCTGGTCAAAGCTGGTATAGGCATTGAGGTCCGATCCAAATCGAACACCCGCTTTCTGCAGGTAGTTAACCAATTCATTCTTTGGAAAGTGCTTCAGGCCATTGAAGTTCATATGCTCTAAAAAATGTGCCAGACCGAGCTGTTTTTCATTTTCCAGAATAGAGCCGGCCTTCATGCCCAGATACATGGTAACACGACCTTTAGGTTCGCTATTTTTACGAATAAAGTATGTAAATCCATTTTTCAGTTTCCCTGTGACGACTTCATTGTCGAAGGGTAATTTTTGATTCAGGGCCAAACTATCTTGGGATAGAATCGCGCGCGCTTCCGCAGTTAACGTGGTTGGCATTTTTGCTTCTGCTATATAGAACGTAGCCGGTAATAGAAAAGCTAATGCGAGTGGTTTAATGAATTTCATACAAAAAAATGTCTTTTTTCAGTTATTTTTGCTAATTGTTTTATATTAGGGTAAACGGAACAGGAGATCAATTGTCCCGATAAATCGTAAAATACAGATTAATACTTTTTTCATTATCCAAGGAGGAATCGGGACCCGCTATAAGGGAACGTCTCTTTGTATTACTTATAATCTGTAAAAATTCCACTTAAAAATACAGAATAACTTTCGAAAAGAACAACAGTTAATTGTAATTTTGTTGCAAATGGATTTTGAAAACTGGAGTGATATAAAAAAAGAATTCGAACAATTCTTAAAGTTCGAAAGAGGCTTAAGCGTTAATTCAATTGATGCTTACTTAAATGACGTATCCAAATTTCAGATCTACTGCGAAGACAATCATTTGGTTTTAAATACCGTCACGAGAAAGAACATACAGGAGTTTTTGGCTTGGTTGCAGGAGTTTAATATTTCACCCTTCACACAATCCCGGCTGATATCTGGTCTGAAGACTTTCTTTAACTTTTTGATGATCGAGCATGAATTAGTCAACAATCCGACAGACCTTCTTCAGGCACCACGCTTGGCACGCAAGCTGCCCAGCGTTTTGAGCATACATGAGATTGACCAATTGATCGCGGCAATCGATCTCTCTTCACCCGAGGGTGAGCGTAATAAAACGATCATCGAAATCTTATACGGATGTGGTCTCCGTGTTTCCGAACTTGTCACACTCAAAATATCAAACCTTTTTTTAGACGTCGAATTTATCAAAGTTGAGGGTAAGGGAAGCAAAGAACGCCTCATTCCAATTGGTCAACACGCCATTAAACACCTTCGCATCTATTTAGAAACAATCAGACCTCATATCAAGATTAAGGCCGGAAATGAAGATATTGTATTCCTCAACAGAAGAGGCGCCGCATTATCCCGGGTCATGATCTTCTTGATCATCAAAGAACTTGCCTTAAAAATTGGTTTACAAAAAACCATCAGCCCACATACCTTTAGACATAGCTTTGCGTCACATCTGGTGGAAGGTGGTGCCGACTTAAGAGCTGTACAGGATATGCTCGGTCATGAAAGTATTACTACGACCGAAATATACACACACATCGATAGGGACTACCTTCATTCCATTATTACGCAATATCATCCACGGTCGTGATGAATGTCCGATCACCTTTTGCCAGCTCGGCCATCCAAATGAACTGTACTGCTTTATTCAGGGGCAATCGTGCTAGCCAACTCTCATTCCACATGGCCCGCCCGATGCTAAGCATATATGGAAACTATTAGCATTGACGTAAAAAAAATAGAGAATTGACGAAAGCTAAACGCTAAAATACTGACGATAAGATGCCTTAAAAATTGATTGCTAAAAGATATAATTTTATCACAAAGATTGTTTGTAAGATCTAGAAAATAGTATATCTTTGCGAGACGTTCCCGTAGTTCAATGGATAGAATTTCAGATTCCGGTTCTGACGATGTGGGTTCGACCCCCGCCGGGAACACATCCTATTTAACAACAAAGACTATCCTAGGATAGTCTTTGTTGTTTAGAAGCTCTTTTGCAATAACTTGTGTTGCGAAGCCGTAAAAATATTCCGGAAGATGATATTGATTTCATGACCAAGGGCTGCCCCTGAAATTCCGGTATGTGGATAGAGTCGTATTGTATTTGTCAAAATAGATTCCACAAAATCCCGGCTTTGTATCCCTATCTGTTCATAAATCGCGGCATTATCATTGCCATCGTGAAGATTTACCCAAGAAAGAGCGGCCAAATTCATGATGGCTTCCCTCCGATTGGCATAATCCTGCTGAAGGTCATCCAGCAACCTAAACGCAGCCTTACTTTCAGACTTTTCCCATTTAGATTGATTGCCTTTCATTACAAACAGTTTTTCAACCAGATCCAGAAAGCGTTTGTGCATGCCCATAAAGTTTGCCAATAAAGTCAATTCTGCAAAAGGCATAAAGGGATATTGGTACAACGGCTCGCCACGTGCACTTTTTGCCGCATCAATCTCAAAAGACTGCCTACCATCGACAAGAATGTCTTCAAGTGAAAAAGAATGCGAAGCCGTAGCCTCCAATCCAAATGTATCCCAATCATAGTGAATCAGTACATGATCCCGATCGACAAAAAATGACTTGATCAGTGGTTCACCGTTTTCATCCAATACGGGTTTTCCCGCCTCCTGAATTGCGGCATTTAATGTGAAGTGCGTTAAATGTGGCGCTCCGGTAGCATATCTCCAGAAACCACGGAGTCGATAGTGGTCCCCTTCACGCGTAGCAGTCCCTGATGCCTGTCCACTACCCCCGAAACAAACCCGATCCGTTTCGAAAATTTGATTTCCTATAAGGGGATCAATAAAACCGACAAACAGATTTGCTCCTGAACATAACGTGACTGTCCAGGCTAATCCCCCATCCCAATAAGCCAGCTCAGCCAATAAACTGAGTCCTTCAGGTACACTTAACCCCAATCCACCTAATGCACGGGGAACCCAAATCTTAAACCACTTCCGACGGTAAATCAGCTGCAATTGTCCATCTGACAACGTTTTCTGCTGAATTCCTTTTGCCTGATTATCTTTCAGTATAGCGATATCTTCGCTATTGAATTGCATATCTTTCTTCACGTATTATTCTCCTCCAATTAAAATACCCACTAAATGCCATAACAAATAAAAATAACGTCAAGCCCGAATAAAGAAACAGCCCTTTATGGATCAGTAAAGGAATTGCCATCAGATTACTGATATTCAACAATATCCAGTTTTCTATCTTCCGCTTTGCCAATAACCACATCCCTGCCCAAGCTGTACAGGAAACTGCAGAATCCCAAAGCGGTACATCAGAATCTGTTAAGTGTACCAATCCGAAATAAAACAAGAGAAAACCGGCGGCACAAATTCCCCCGACTATCCACCATTCTTTCGGCTCACAGTGTGTTATGGGCGTAGCTACGTCACGACTATATTTCCAATAGATCCAGCCATAGATGCTCATGATCAAATAATAGAGATGTAGCAATATTTCGGCATATAGTTTCGCATGGAATAATACGTATACAGAAATTAAGATCCCAATAATCCCAAAAATGTAATTGATGGATTTATTTTGCCGGGAAAACCAAACTTGTAAAACACCAAAGGATACCCCTAGCCATTCCGCAATGGTGGCCTGTTGAATCTGTTTTATAAAAGCTTCGAGAATTGTTTCAGAAGTCATCGCCTTGTTTATTATTTCGTGTCATTCATAATAAACCTATGGGAGAGAAACGGCTATTTTGATTGAAATTAAATCCCTACGCCAGCATTACCTGGATCAGGTATATAAAAGCGATTGTACAAGGAGGTACAATCGCTTCTATTGGGTATAATCTCAGCCGAGAATGACCACGGTCATTCCAAGCACCCCATAAGTATATTTTCGGTCGAATTGATTATTCTATAGCAATCAATTTCAACGCTTTGTGCGTACGCGTACGCGTTTCTTTACAAAGTTGCGCATCGTCGTTCAATGATTTCCCATGCGAAGGAATCATCTCACGTAGTTTTTTACGGTATTCATCTGATTTGGCACGTTCAGGAAAACATTTCTTCAACAGGCTGATCATAATAGCAACAGAAGTGGAAGCCCCAGGAGACGCTCCTAATAGCGCAGCAATAGAACCATCGGCACTAGACACTACCTCTGTACCGAATTCCAAAATTCCACCTTTCTTTTCATCTTTTTTGATGACCTGAACACGTTGCCCTGCTTTTTCAATGACCCAATCTTCCAATTTAGCTGTAGGCATAAATTGTTTTAAGGACTCCAGTTTATCTTTAGGTGACTTCATGACTTCAGTAATAAGATACTTCGTCAAAGGTAAATTATCAAGTCCGGCTGATAACATCGGACGGATATTAGACAATTTGATAGAAGCCGGTAAATCGAAGTAAGACCCCTGTTTTAAGAACTTCGTTGAGAAGCCTGCATAAGGTCCAAACAATAAGGCTTGCTTGCCATCAATATAACGTGTATCCAAGTGCGGTACCGACATTGGCGGCGCACCGACAGAAGCTTTACCATATACTTTCGCATGGTGTGTATTAATGATCTCTTCATTCACACAACGTAGCCATTGGCCTCCCACCGGGAATCCACCATAACCTTTTGCTTCTGGTATGCCGGATTTTTCCAACAATAACAAGGAGTGACCACCGGCACCAATGAATACAAATTTTGCTTTGATTTCTCTCTTCTTTCCTGTCTTTAAATCTTTGACTTCCACTTCCCAACGACCATCGTCTTCACGATCGATGTCAATTACTTCGTGGTTTAAGGAAATCGAAATATTTTCTTTATTTTCAAGATTTGCGATCAAATCACGCGTCAATGAACCAAAGTTCACATCCGTACCGAGATCCATTTTTGTTGCAGCGATTTTTTCGTCTGCCGCACGTCCTTCCATCATTAATGGAATCCATGATTTCAATAATGTTGTATCTTCCGTATACTCCATTCCCTTAAACAAATTTTGGGTCGTCAACGTTTCCCATCTTGTTTTTAGAAATTTAGCGTCTTTTTCACCAAAAACCGCACTCATGTGTGGAATGCTACGGATAAAATTTTCAGGTTGTGCAATAATGCCTTTATCAACAAGATAGGACCAGAATTGCTTAGACACTTCAAATTGCTCGGCAATTTTCACTGCTTTATCAATCTTGACAGAACCATCTTTCTGTTCGGGGGTATAATTCAACTCGCATAAAGCAGAGTGACCCGTGCCAGCATTATTCCATGCGTCAGAACTTTCAGCAGCCACAACATCCAAACGCTCAAGAATTTCAATATTAATGTCTGGGCTTAATTCATTGATTAGAGTACCCAAAGTAGCACTCATAATACCGGCGCCGATTAGAACAACGTCAACTTCTTTATTTGATTTTTTGCTCATGTTTTTGTGATTGATGCAAATTTAATATAGTTTTTGGTAAACGTCCAAGTCTTTTGTCAAAAAACTGTACTTTTTAGAACCACTTATTCAAAAATACCATTGATTTATTAAAATAATCCTAAGTGAGCGATCGCTTACCGTAAAATTCTAAAATTGTTTATTAAAAACACTCCCCTACTCCAAGATAAACACCAGGTCAGCACACAATGTTTTTCTATTTTAACCCGTTATTTATCGAAAGATTTTGTGTTATAATATAGTTTTAACATTTTTGCAGAACATCGACGGGCAATAGCGTATACAGTAGCTAAAAAAAGATCATGTATTCGCTCATACGACGGCATCGGGAAAACACAGGAACTGTGGCATAACCAAGATAAACCAAACGGAAACGAGTTCATATATCGTCTTGAATTCCAAGAACAAACGGACTGTGAACGAAAGACAGCGCGTGGAAAATGGCCATAAATGCCTTGGCGTGAATAATGGAAGAACAAATAACTTATACAGATGAAAATACTTGAAGGAAAAATTGCTTTAGTAACAGGAGCATCAAAAGGAATCGGAAGGAAAATTGCAGAAGTGTTTGCACAACATGGTGCTAACGTCGCTTTTACGTATCTTTCTTCTGTCGAAAAAGGACAGGCACTTGAACAGGAGCTTCAAGCGTTCGGCACCAAAGTAATTGGGTATCGCTCTGATGCTTCAAAATTTGAAGAAGCAGAACAATTAATCAACGCGATCGTTGCTGACTTTGGCGGATTGGATATCGTTGTCAACAATGCCGGCATCACAAAAGACGGCTTATTAATGCGTATGACTGAAGAGAATTGGGATGATGTATTAAATGTCAACTTAAAATCTGTTTTTAACGTTACAAAAGCTGCTTCGAAAATTATGATGAAAAACCGTAAGGGTTCATTTATCAATATGTCATCCGTTGTTGGTGTTCAGGGAAATGCTGGTCAGGCAAATTATGCTGCATCAAAAGCTGGTATCATTGGGTTCACAAAATCTGTCGCTAAAGAATTAGGTTCTCGTAATATCCGTGCAAACGTAGTTGCTCCAGGCTTTATACGTACCGAAATGACAGATGTACTGGATCCTAAAGTTGTGACAGGATGGGAAGCTGGAATTCCATTGAAACGTGCTGGCCAACCAGAAGATGTTGCCAATGCATGTCTTTATTTAGCATCTGACTTATCGGCATACGTAACCGGACAGGTTCTTCCTGTTGATGGTGGTATGTTATAAAATATAACAGGCTAAGGTCAAGTTTTCTTACCTTGACCTTAGCCTGTTCTCTAGTTATACTTCACGACCTATCCTAATCTATCCCCTCTATTCCGGTTATACTGGACAAAGACACTCTACTTCTCCTTCTGTTTATAGAATTCTCTGTCTCCAAATGCCCGTATTGTTAATAATACCAAATATCTTCAATAGGCTTCTGATAAGAAGGAATCTATAGATCGCCTCCAATATTTACAAATTTTCGTTAATTTTGTCGATCAAATTTAAATGCTATGGCGAACTGGAAGGATTTTTTTGAAATTAAAACCGAAGATGATTTTAATCAGCATTGTTTAGATACCTACCGATTCCAAAGCCAGCATTGTAAGGTTTATCGTGACTATATCAAACTCCTCGGCAGAGAAAAAGACCTTATTCAGCACTATACGGATATTCCTTTTATGCCTATTGAATTTTTTAAGACGCAACAGGTTATTGCTGAAGGAATGGAGGCTGAAATCGTATTCTCGAGTTCGGGTACAACGGGTATGGTCACCTCAAAACATTTAGTCGCTGACCTCCGTATTTACGAACGCACTTTCCGTCGTATTTTTGAAGACTTCTATGGTCCACTAAGCAATATTGCCGTACTTGCCCTTCTACCCTCATACCTCGAAAGAAGTGGTTCATCTTTAATCTACATGATTGATGATCTCATGAAGCAAAGTGAGCAACCTGAAAGCAATTATTTTCTCTATAACCACCAAGAGCTTTACGATACACTTGTGGCGCTCAAAAATAAAGGCACAAAAACAATCCTTTTCGGCGTAACGTACGCCCTACTCGACTTCATTGAACAATACGCTTTTGAATTTCCTGAACTGATTATTATGGAAACTGGCGGAATGAAAGGTAAGCGTAAGGAAATGGTCAAACAGGAAATCCATAAACTCCTGGAAGAAGCCTTTTCCGTCCATGGAATCCATTCGGAATATGGCATGACAGAATTACTCTCACAAGGTTATTCTTCAGGTCAGGGAATTTTCCATTTTCCCAAATGGATGAAAATCTTGATTCGCGACACCAATGATCCATTGAGCCTAATTCCCATGAATAAAACTGGTGGTATCAACGTTATCGACCTTGCAAATCGTTACTCGTGTTCATTTATAGCCACGCAGGATTTGGGTAAAGTATATCCGGATGGATCTTTTGAAATATTAGGACGTTTTGACCAAAGTGATATCAGGGGATGTAATTTGTTGGTTCAATAATGATCCAACATGATTCAGCACGGGTTTTGTGATGATTCTTTATATTCCCAAATAAATGAAAGCGTAGGTGGTGAAACACATAGGGCAATTAAATTAAAACACCTGTTCATGATGTGTGAACAGGTGTTTTTTCATTCGAAATATGATCTTTATTTCAGGCTCGGATCTTCAAAGGTATTGCCCGATCGCATATCCCCCGAATCATATCCCTTTTTAAACCATTCCATACGTTGAGCGGACGTACCATGCGTAAATGATTCAGGAACAGCATAGCCCTGTGCTTCTGTCTGTAATTTATCATCTCCCACTGCTTCGGCGGCTTTCATACCGTCCATAATGTCATTGTAATCGATTTTTATATCGGTATATTCATTGAGATAATGCGCCCATACTCCGGCATAAAAATCGGCTTGTAGTTCGGTCATCACAGAGATCCGATTATTTTCACGTTCACTCATTTGCCCACGGGCCTGATTGGTCTTTGGTAATAAACCCACCAACTGTTGGATATGGTGTCCAACCTCATGGGCAATTACATACGCCATGGCGAACTCTCCCTTTGCCCCGAATTTATCCGACAGTTCTTTACTAAAGCTCAGATCCAGATAAATCTTTTGGTCGCCAGGACAATAAAAAGGCCCGTAAGAGGCCTGTCCCATGCCACAACCATCCGTTTGTGTACCACCATCATAAAAAACAAGGGTAGTAGGCGTATAACTCTTCTGCATCTGCTCTTTAAACAGCTTAGTCCAGACATCCTCTGTACTTTGGAGTACAGTCAAGGAGAATTCGGTTAGCCTTTTTTCTTCAGGATTCAGTTCACGTGGTTGCCCCGACTGTTCTGTCTGGGCCCCCATATTTTGGGCTTGCTGTAAGAGTTGCATCGGATCTCCACCCATCAAAAATCCAATGACCAAAACAATAATTCCACCAATTCCTCCTAAAGCAATTTTTCCACCACCCGACATTCCGCGACGGTCTTCAAAATTACCACTTTGCTTTCCTCCTTGCCATTTCATAGTATTTCTATATTACAGTTAATAATCTTTTCTAATGTTGGTTAAACACAAATTCGGTACCAATGTTCTACATGAAGTAGATTTATTTGAATAAAAAACTCACGCTACAATTTACATCATAGCTCGCTCATATCACAAATTTACCGGTAAGAAAAGATAGTCATCAGCAAAAACAATGCTTTAAAGGGACAAAAACAGGAGTTATTCCCTCAGTCGTGATATTCGTCATTGTACATCAAAACAAATTTGGCTAAGTTTGGGCTTTCAAAAAAACTGACATGAAATTAGAAGAACAATTACAAGCGAGAGCTGGCGGAAAATGTGAGCTGACAGGCGAAGATGCCACTTTAATTGCTTATACATTACCACCGGAAATAACATCAAATTTGGACAATACTTTACTGATTTCAGAAACATTGGTCAATCAGCTCAACAAAACGGAGCAATTAAATCCGGACGATTGGAAATTCCTTCCAAATGCGATGTGGTCCGAGAACCCATCGGTACAAATTGTATGCTGGCGTATGTTAAACCGACTAAAAAATGAAGGTTGGGCGTCTGAAGCATTGGATATTCTATATTTAGACGATGAGACACTAGCTGAAGCTAAGAAAACTGGAGACCATGAAAATGACGGCTATGTTTCATTTCATGAAGATAGCATCGGGCAACGACTATTGGAGGGCGACACTGTTGTTCTAACAAAAACGCTTGATGTGAAAGGCTCCTCTTTAAAAGCGACTTTAGGTACCGTGGTTAAGAATATTCGACTTGTAGCAGACAATATCGAACAAATTGAAGGAAAGATTGAAGGTCAAACCATCGTGATTCTGACCAAATATCTCCGTAAACAAAATTAAGATAGACTTTTCGTCTAAATAATTAAGGCTTAAACTGGGGAACTCCCGTTTAAGCCTTAATTATTTAAATAGATACTAGTTGCCACTATTGCGGATAATTCCGCACAAATTCGAAACGATAGTTTGGATGTTGTTTGAGACTATCGATCAAGTCCGATAATAGCCGCTGCCCTTTTTTCGTTTGGTACATATTGTCATGTGTCAAGAGCACAACATTGTTCTTTGTATAAGACGTACCTTTGCGGAGTAAATTCTTCATTTGGGTATACAATTGATTCACCGACAGGTCCGGTTTCCCTGTAACACCATTAATCTTCCACTCACAATCCCAACCAATTACTTTATAACCATTTTGGTGTAGTAGCTCGGCCGTCGAAGCCCCACTTTTCAAATCAACCTTTTTGCGGTCTCCGATATACCAGATATTTCGTCCCGGCAGCCGCACTATCTTATGTGTTAAGCCCAGCGATTGCTCAGCAAGTTCAAAATCTTCAAAGGCCGTCTGCGCATTCGAATAGAACGTACTGTACTTATTATGTGCATGCCAGTAACTGTGGTTGTAACAATCTACTAATGGATTATTTTTATAACGTTCTGTAAAGCCGTGTAACTTCTTACTCATCTTGTCATGATTACCAATCAGAAAAGCATTGATTTTAATGCCTTTTGCTGTCGCAATGGAATCAAGGTGCTGACTTCCATTTAAGGGTCCATCGTCAAAAGTGAGATAAATATAACGTGGAGAAACAGTATCAGTCAACAATGCCGTTGTATCTTTAGCTCCTTTATAGTCCACATCTTCTTCCATTTTTGTAATGGTGTCTTTCCGTAGGGAATCTACTTTACTTATTGAATCCTGCACAGCCAGCAAGCTATCCTTTTTTGGTAGCATAGAGTCAACAGCCCCCACATTTTGCACCTTATTTGTCCCACTTTGATTGCAGGAGTAAAATCCCAAAATAGATATACTTAACCCTACCCATACAACACCCGAATTAACTACTTTTCTCATTACAAAAATTAACTTACCATCACAATTATTTCACAAATACTCAAAATCATCTAAAATAAGCTGATTTCAGTCCCGTGTTGCGCAAAATTAATATATTTTTCATTAATCAAGCTGTTATGTTATTTAATTTATTGTGCATGGCACTCAAAGCGTCATGATTTCGCATGCCTCCAGCGCTACGAAAGCAGACCAGCTGTTATTTCCGGCCAAAAAAAAGGAACCTATGTTGATATAGATCCCTTTTTTATTCTGTTATTTAGCTACTCAATTAATCCCGATGTCTTCCGCCATGACCGTTACCTCGCCCGTGTCCATGTCCCTGATCATTGCCACGCCCATGACCACCTTCGCGACCTCGTCCATAACCGCGGTCGTTTCCTCTATCGTATCCCCGACGCTCACCCCATGAATGTTCGCGGCTTACCCGACGCTCGCTTGCAAATGAATATCCACCACCATGATGACTGTCTCGAATGGCGACCTGTCTTCCCCGATAACCGCCATAACGGCTTCTGTAGCGATCGTGATGATGCCAAGGCGTGCGATCGTTGATTACTACTTTATGCACCCGATAAAAATCGTAATGTCTATATCGTCTCGGTAAACTTGCTCTTCTTATCCAGCCGCCGTTATCATAATAAACGTAACATCTCGCGGGTACATCGTAATACATATTGTATTCTGGCATATAATAATAACGCGCGTAATCATAACCCGCTGGTCCCCAACTAGGCTGACTTCCAATATTGACACTGATACTCACTTGCGCCTGTGCAGCTCCCGCCGTAAAAAGGCCTGCAATAATCGCCGCCGCATAAAACAATTTTTTCATAAGTAGCTCCTCCCTTAGTTTGTAATTTCTTCTTTACAATACGACAACAAACAGTATGCAAAAGATTAATGTTCAAATGTTAATTTTTGTTAACACAACAATAAAAACCTCATTTTGAACAGGTTGAAAATAGTGTAATTCACAAAATACCCCAAACCTTTTTGAAGGATCCGTTGTTCAGATTGATAGGACTTTAATGAATAATTACCATGAGTATATATAACGTAGGCATATTTGTCGGCAGTTTAAGAAAGGAATCTTTCAATAAAAAGATCGCACAGTTTATTCTCGACCAGGAGGAATCGAAATTTAGCTATCGCATGATTGATATCGGCGATCTCCCCTTATATAATCAGGATTTTGACGATGCTGGTAACCCACCGGCTAGCTATACCCGTTTCCGTCAAGAGGTCGCGTCCTTGGATGCTGTGCTTTTTGTTACCGCAGAATATAACCGTTCGATTCCAGCGGTATTAAAGAATGCGATTGACGTGGGTTCGAGACCCTATGGAAAAAATACATGGGATGGTAAACCTGGCGCAATAATTTCCTCATCAACGGGAGTTTATGGGGGCTTTGGGGCCAACCATCATTTGCGTCAATCACTTGTCTTCGTCAATATCCCAACGATGCAGCAACCTGAAGCTTATCTGGGCGATATCGGCAGCTGTATCGGTCCAAGTGGAACAGTGGAATTAGCAAAAACCAAAGATTTTCTCCGCAGCTTTAAAACAGCATTTGAGCAATGGGCTGAGCGAATCATTCATACAAAAAGGCAGAATTAAGTTCTGCCCTTTTGTATGAATGATCAAATTAAACTAGTCTTGTTCATCACTGAGGTCATAGTTCCAATGCTGTAATTTTTCCTGTAAGATCCGCGATATCTTATTGAAATAGCGCTTTTGCTTATAGCCCATTACCCATTGTACCCCCTGTACAGCATTGGTACAGAAAATCTCATCTGCCCGTTTCATGATTTCGGGGCTTATCTGTGCTTCCACCACTTCTATACCTTCATCCTGTGCCATGTCCATGACTACCCGACGCATCACCCCTTCAATACATCCTTCGGATAATGCTGGTGTATAAAGCACCTTTTCATAATAGACAAAGATATTTGAAATTAAGGATTCACATAGGTAACCTTCCTGATTTAGAATTAACACATCATCAAAAGCCATTTTCTTTTTATAGATGCCAGCTAACACATAAATCTGCGCATTTAAAGATTTAATCTTTGAAAGATCGCTATAAGGTTTTTTGAATTCATTGTACAGCCCTACAATCAAACCGACCTTCTTATCGCGAAGATTAGGTTCTATGCGCTGCACCTGCAAAACAAAACCAGGTTTATTACTCGTCGGACTATACAATCCGCCACCAGATCTAAATACGATCAACCGGATACGAACCTGCTGTCCCAACATATTGTTTTTACGGATTAATTCTTCGGATCTCGAACGAATAAAAAATGCATCGAAAAGGTTTGCATCATCCAAATGAATCAACTCCATTCCTTTTTGTAAACGCTCGACATGAAAATTTAGAAAGCGGATATCACCATCCTTATACAACATCGTTTCGAACAGTCCGTCCCCATAACGAAAACCTCTATTCTCAATGCTAAATATTTCCTGATCTTCCGGCACTACATTGCCATTGAAATTGATATAGTTTGTTGGCATCTTAATTTTGTTCTAAATTTTAATCATGTTCTATAGCCATTGAATTTGCCGCATATCCGCGCCACTTTTCTAAAGCTAAACGAAAATCTTCCGGATATGGTACCTCAAAATACATATTTTCTTTTGTAGAAGGATGAATAAATCCCAATACTTGAGCATGAAGTGCTTGTCGCGGCAGCAATGAAAAACAGTTATCCACAAACTGCTTGTACTTTGAAAACACGGTACCTTTTAAAATCTTATCGCCGCCATACATGGCATCATTAAATAGCGGATGACCAATAGATTGCATATGCGTACGAATTTGATGTGTACGTCCCGTTTCTAATTGACATTCTATTAGGGTAACATAGCCCAGTCGCTCCAAAACTCGGTAATGTGTCACTGACCAACGCCCCTTGTCTTCACTATCATACATCGCCATGATACGTCTGTCTTTTAGATGACGTCCAATATAACCTGTGATTGTTCCGTCCTCTTTTAAATCTCCCCAAACTAATGCAATATATTTACGGGTAATGCTGTGATCGAAAAACTGCTTTGCCAAAAAGGCCATTGATTTTTCATTTTTAGCAATGACCAATAATCCGGAGGTGTCTTTATCGATTCGATGCACTAAACCCGGGCGATCGGAGTTTCCAGGTAGCTGTGGCAGCTGCTGTATATGATACGTTAATGCATTGACCAAGGTTCCTGTATAATTATTATATCCTGGATGCACGACCATTCCCGCCTCCTTATTCACGATCAACACATCGTCATCCTCGTATTTGATATCTAATGGAATGTTTTCAGGATAAACTTCGTTATCCCGTGGCGGATCAGGTAGCACTAATGTAATCACATCATCAGGTCTAACCTTATAGCTCGCCTTGATCTCCTTACCGTTAACCATGACAGAACCAGCTTCAATAGCATGCTGAATTTTGCTCCGCGTAGCATTTTCCACCCTGTTCATCAGATATTTATCAATGCGGAGTAATGCTTGCCCCTTATCCACCTCAATACGTAGATGCTCAAATAATTCCTGTTCTTCCTG
Source organism: Sphingobacterium multivorum (assembly GCF_039511225.1). Taxonomy (NCBI): domain Bacteria; kingdom Pseudomonadati; phylum Bacteroidota; class Sphingobacteriia; order Sphingobacteriales; family Sphingobacteriaceae; genus Sphingobacterium; species Sphingobacterium multivorum. The sequence continues at coordinate 2,246,773 of NZ_CP154261.1, read as the reverse complement.
ATCTTGCGATCCAATTTGTTCTGTCATGCTACAAAAATAAACCAAATGAAACAATTTTCGTTAAATTTGTTTTCATTTAATGTTATGTTGCCGTTCAAAATCCATAGTCCCGAAACTGAATTGTGCCTTCCGGCCTGGGAGAAGAAGCATATTAAAGTAACGCTTAAGCGGGATGACCTCATACATCCGTTTATTTCGGGCAATAAGTGGCGAAAATTAAAATATAATCTGGAAGAAGCAGTGCAGCTAGGGAAAAGCCATCTGGTTACTTTTGGCGGGGCATGGAGCAACCATCTTTTGGCTACTGCTTGCGCCGGCGCTACCTTCAAATTTAAAACAACTGCTTTTGTTAGAGGTGAAGAAGGGGTTAACAACCCTGTTTTAACGATGTGTCGTCTTTTTGGGATGCAGCTTATTTACGTCGACCGCGAATCTTACCGAAATAAAGAAAATTTATACGAGCGTTATTTTGGTCAGGATCCAACGACATTCTATATACATGAAGGCGGTTACGGTACGCTTGGAGCGAAAGGTTGCGCCGAAATCGTTGACGAACTCCAACATGAATATCAGCATATTTTTACAGCCTGTGGTACAGGAACAACATTAGCGGGAATAGGTAATGCTGTAGAAAAACGGGATCTATTTACCCATGTACATGGCGTTCCTGTTTTAAAAAATGGTGGCTTTATTCAAACGGAAGTCGATCAACTTTACCCCAACATCCCCCCGCCTATTTTACATCTTGATTATCATTTTGGTGGTTATGCCAAATCCAACGCCGACTTGCTCGCCTTCGTTCAACATTTTATAGCATCCACAGGAATAATGATTGAGCCTACTTATACCGGCAAATTGCTCTATGCCGTGGATGACCTGATCAAAAAGGACTACTTTACCCCCGCCGATCAGGTACTCGTAATACATACCGGCGGACTTACAGGCCTACTTGGCATGTACGAACGTTTTAATTTTCTTGATCTACATCAATAAATAGGCTAGAATGCTACACAGCGACATTTGATTGACAATTTTTCAGCAATTATATTGTAAGTTTGACCCGATTTAAAAATAAATCAAATCGAAAACATGCGAAAACCATGATTTTCCAAAGGTAACAGCGAGGCCAGTATGGGGTATTTTTAACCCTATGCAGCACCTCATAAATTAATGATATAAAGATGAAAATATTAGCATTTGCAGGCACAAGCAACAAAAACTCAATCAACAAAACATTTGTCACAAGTACTTCAAAATACTACAAGGAAGCAGACGACATCATCGAATTGCTAGACTTAAACCATTTTGAAATGCCGATCTATTCTTACGACAAAGAAGTCGAGTTGGGCATTCCACAATTAGCGCATGACTTTGCAGCTAAAATGGATGCCGCAGATTTCCTGTTGATTTCTTTGGCAGAACACAATGGATCCTATACCACAGCTTACAAAAATATCGTTGACTGGGTTTCACGGATCCCTAACCGTAAATTATTCAATGGCAAACCTGTTTTCTTATTGGCTACTGCCCCTGGTCCAATGGGAGGTGCCACAGTTTTGAACACTGCTGTCAATCGAATCACTTGGGACGGTGCCGATATATTAGATTCCTTTTCTCTTCCCGAATTCCACAAAAACTTTGAAGAAGGTAAAGGTATTATCGACCCGACTTTAAGAAGTCAATTAGAAGCTAAAGTACGTAAAACAAAACGTGCACTCGCCGAAAAATTATCCGTTCAGGGTTAACAAAAGATTAACAAATAATCATTGTAAAAACCTCTTTTAATATGTAAATTGAAAACCTATTAAAAGAGGTTTTTTGATATGGCAAAAAAAATATTACTACTTGTAGGAGACTTTGTAGAAGACTACGAAGCAATGGTTCCATTTCAGGCAATGGGTTCTATAGGGATAACGGTAGATGCAATTGCTCCAGACCGCAAAAGCGGGGATGTAGTTCCCACAGCAGTACATGATTTCACTGGTGATCAGACCTATAAAGAATTGCGCGGGCATAATTTCGCAATCAATAAAGATTTCGACCAGGTAAATGTCGAAGATTATGACGGACTATATATTGCTGGCGGACGATCGGCAGAATATATCCGACTCAACAATCGTGTTTTGGAGATTACGAAACACTTCTTTGAGCACAACAAACCTGTGGCAGCTATATGTCATGGTATCCAGGTGTTAACAGCTGCAAAAGTGCTCGCAGGTCGTACATTGACAGCCTATGTTGCTGTAGGTCCCGACATCGAACTAGCGGGCGGCACATGGAAAAATATCCCTGCCGATCAAGCGGTCGTAGACGGAAATTTGGTCACCTCTCCTGCTTGGCCAGGACATCAGGCAATTTTAAAAGAGTTTTATAAGTTATTAGGTATTACTATTACAATTTAAGTGTTTTTTAATGAAGAAGAATAAAAGGTTATGGCTTTTGGTCATACCGATTTTAGTGCTGCTGGGTTTTATTTTAAAAGATAGCTTCAATCAGAAAAGTATTGAAGATTTACCGGGAGGTTTTAAGGAAGTCGCTTTCGTCAGAAATGAACAAAATAAAGGCGGTATCATACGCATCTATGCCGTTACAGTAGGTGACCTGTTGAACGCAGATTATACAGGCTGTCTTGACTTGATGCCAGTTAATGATTACGGAAGTACAACAACCGTATATTTCTTCGATCGAAGTGCACCTTATCCAACAAGCTTGTCAATTGACACACCACATTTTGACACGACGAAATACAAAGCTATTCAAATTTCCAAAAAGTACGGAAAGAAGAAGTAGACGAAACCAAACATAATGACGTATCCCTCAAAGGCTGAATAGACCTTTGGGGGATTTTTTTTTGCCATGCTATGCTCTACCTTGTAGCGGTTATTTCTAGGGAAGAAGAATGACGGCAAAAATGCACCTTAAAACGATGCTCGAAATACATGAACAAAAAATAACTTAATAATTCTTTAACACAAAAAAGTTCGATTATCCCCTGCAGAGCTATAGTTTTGCTTTTTAAATTTACGTATATTTAGCTATGGCGAAAAAATTTATCCCTAGAGACGTTAGTTGGTTGAGCTTTAATGGCAGAGTACTTCAGGAAGCTGCGGATGAGACTGTCCCTTTACCCTTAAGAATCAAATTTTTAGGTATATTTTCCAATAACCTCGATGAATTTTTCCGTGTGCGTGTTGCTGGTCTAAAACGGGCTATTGACCTCAAAGATAAAAGTGCCAATCAATCCTTCTATGAAGATCCTCAGCTTATCCTAGAAGAGCTCAATATCCGGGTCATCAAGCAGCAAAAGAAATTTGACAGTACCTGGAATCGTATCCAAAAAGATATGGCCAAACAAAATGTCTATATTAAGACCAGTGAGGAACTCAACCCCGAACAACAGAAGTTTGTGAGCGACTATTATCAGGATGATGTGGAGTCGAACGTCATTCCGCTGATATTGGACGATGTGCGGCCTATGCCCTATATTCGGGATAAGAGCCTTTATTTGGGCATTGCGATGGGAAAACAGGAATGGCAGTACGAAACCAAATTTGCACTCATCGAAATCCCGACCAGTCAAAATGGACGCTTCGTCCAGTTGCCTTCGCCAAAAGATGAAAAACACATCATACTTTTGGAGGATGTTATCAAGTTTAATCTTCCTTTGATATTCTCCTATTTCGGTTTTGATGTATTCAATGCACATGTATTTAAAGTCACAAAAGACGCCGAATTTGACATTGACAATGACATCAACACGACGCTGGTCGAGAAGATAAGCAAAGGGGTAAAAAACAGAAGAAAAGGTAAACCTACCCGATTTATTTTTGATCAAGAGATGGACCATAAATTGGTAGAATTCCTGATCAAGAAACTTAACCTTTCAAAAAAAGACAGCATCATTCCAGGACAAAAAATACACAACTTCAAACACTTCATGGATTTCCCCAATGTGTTTAAATCCTACAATCAGCCCTTGGAACGGACGTCCTTTCCACACCCCTATTTCAAGAACTACGAACGTGTAACGGATACTGTATTGAAAAAAGATGTGCTGCTCTCCTTCCCCTATCATGAGTTTAGACCGATCATTGATCTACTTCGTGAAGCAGCGATGGATCCAGATGTGAAAACCATCCAGATTACGGCATACCGCTTAGCCTCGAATTCAAAAATTGCAAATGCCCTGATTAACGCGGCCCGCAATGGAAAGGAAGTCACCGTGATGCTTGAACTTCGGGCAAGATTTGATGAAGAAAACAATTTGGACTGGAAAGAGAAACTTGAACTGGAAGGCATCAAGGTATTGACCGGTATCCCAAATAAAAAGGTCCATGCAAAACTATGCGTCATCAAAAAACGTATCGGAATGAAAACGATCCAGTATGGTTTTGTCAGCACAGGAAATATCAACGAAAAAACGGCTAAATTATACGGAGATTACTGCCTGTTAACGAGTAATAGGGATGTTATTGCCGATATAAATAAGGTTTTCAATTACCTGAGACGTCCTAAGTCAAATCCGGCTGAAATTATCAAAAATTGCAAAAGTCTGTTGATATGCCCAACGGATATGCGCAGGGAACTTCTACACTACATCGATCAGGAGATTGCCGAAGCCAAGGCTGGTCGAAAAGCATATATTATTGTCAAGGTAAACTCACTGAGCGATAAAGAAATGATTAAAAAGCTCTATGATGCCGCAACAGCTGGTGTCAAAATAGACCTTATCATCCGGGGAATCTACTGTGCAACAAATCAAAAAACCTTTAAATTGCAAATGAATGCCATTTCAATCGTCGATGAGTATTTGGAACATGCACGTGTGATGTATTTCTACAACGCTGGCCGAGAGCAGCTATTTATTTCCTCGGCAGATTGGATGACAAGAAACTTGGATCATCGCATCGAAGCAGCGGTCAAAATAACAAGTAAAAAAATCAAGGAAGATTTAAAAGAAATGCTTCAGATCCAGCTCAATGATAATGTCAAGGCCCGTATACTCAACAATTCACTGAGCAATCATTACGTTGAGAATAAAAAGGCGCCATGCCGTTCGCAGATTGAAATATACAATTATCTGAGAAAAAAATTAGCGGATCATTAGTGGGCTGTTGATCAATATGAGCGCAAATTGGTCAATAAGCTGAATTCAAGATCGTTCTTGTCATTACGAACGAGAATAACGTTTTATATTATATTAATTAAGACACAAGTTGTATCTTCATTCCATGAAATTTAACTTGTGTCTTATATTTGCCTTAAGCCTTTCCACGCTTTCTCTCAGTGCGCAGGAAAAGACCATGCCTTCAGATTTTGTATACGTCAAGGACATTATTCCAACAATAAGTTTAGAAATGCGTTATTTTGGTAGCCACAACTTCACCGGAAGGCCAATTCAAGGTTATGAAAAACCAGTCGCTATTTTAACGAAGCGCGCAGCGCTAGCACTGCAACAGGTCGAGAACCATTTAAATAAAAAAGGTCTTGGCCTGAAAATATTCGATGCCTACCGTCCGCAACGTGCTGTTGACAACTTTAAAACATGGTCCTTAAACACCAATGATACTATCGCAAAAAGAGAATTCTACCCGCTTATCAATAAGAAGAACTTGTTCAATCTAGGCTTTATTGCCTCCAAATCAGGCCACAGCCGTGGCAGTACAGTCGATCTAACGCTCATTAGCTTAAAAGATCATAAGGAGATTGATATGGGTGGACCTTTTGATTTTTTCGGTGCGGTCTCCCATCATCACTATGCGCATCTGACCGTCCAACAGAAAGAAAACCGAAAGATTTTAAAAGAAGCGATGGCCAAATTCGGCTTCAAAGCTTATGATAAGGAATGGTGGCATTACACTTTGCAAGATGAACCCTATCGTAAAACCTATTTTGATTTTATCGTAAAATAATCATGTCTGTAAAGGAAACTCCCATCAAAAACAAGGGTTTTTATGTCTTTCATTTTAAGGGCAACAAATCGAAACCTGTATTTAGTTCCGAGCAGCAGCAGATTTTAACAAAAGGTGACCTCTATTCGCTCTGTTTAATAAAAAAAGGTGAAACTTCGTTCATGATTAATAATGAAAGGGTACAGGTTGCTCAAAATCACCTATTGTTAACCAATCCATCCTCCCGAGTGAATGGCTCTTCAGTCGTCAAATCTTGGGACTGTGAGGTATATTTGATTTTCTTTACGCTGGATTTTAGTTTCAAATTGGATTTTCAAGAAGATTTCTTTGAGGTCACCAAAAAGTCGCTTGCCTTAAGTGACAGTTACATCTGGTCGCTATCGAACCAAGATTCGACCAACTTATCCAACTTATTTAAACAGTTTATTCATTACGATCGACAAGAGTCTAGCTATCTTTTCAAGCATCAGATTATAAAGTCATTAACGGAAATATTATTTTGTGAAATAGCCCGTCTAGGAAGCCAAAATATGCGAAATACACCCGCTATTCCCTCCCGGAAAAGAGAGATTCTGGCCAATTTTCATTTGCTACTAAAAAAATCGTTTCATAAAGAACACATGGTGCAATTTTATGCGATGGAACTAGGCATCACAGCGAAACACCTATCGGTGATTACCAAGGAACTAACTGGAAAATCAGCAATAGAACTTATTCAGAACGTCTTGGTAGAGGAAGCAAAATCATTACTTTGCCAGGGCCTTCCCATCGGAGAAATTGCGGTGAAATTACATTTCTCGGATCAATCTTTTTTTGGTAAATTCTTTAAGCGAAATGTTGGAATCTCGCCTAAAGAATTTCGTCAGAATCTCTACTTAAACAAAGTCGATTAAATCGAAGATGCTTGTAAATTGCTGGTCTGCAGCTCCAGTATCCTGCAATTTATCCTCGCCCCAAGTCTGCCCTTTCAACCATAAGGTTTGGCAGCCAACCGCTTTGGCAGGTACCATATCTTTACTATAGGAATCACCCACCACCAATACCTCTTGTGCAGGAAGTCCTATTTTAGTTACACCTAAGGCATAAATGGCAGGATCAGGTTTGCGCACACCGACGACAGCCGACTCCACAATATCCTGAAAATAAGATAGGATCCCAAAATCATCAAGGACCGACTTTAAGTTACCATAAAAATTGGAAACCATGACAATCGGATATTTTTCATGGAGTGAATTTAACAGTGGTTTTACCTGTTCAACCGTATTCTCCGCCAGTGAATAACCGTCAAAGGCTATTCTATGCGCTAATGATCGGTCTAAGTCATACCCTGCAGCAATAAGATAATCAAATTGCACCTTGAGCTTTGCCTGAAGAACTTCCAAAAAATTAAACTGCGGTTTAATAATAGGTTGTAAGGCCATCTGCCGTTCCGCGTAGGTATAGGCTTCCTGAAAAGCGTTCAAATTTACAGGAACCTGATATTTTTCATAACCCGACCAGATAACAGCTCCCCAGTGGCCCCCATTGGTGTCTAAGGTTCCACCATAATCAAAAATAATCCCTTTAATATTAAACTTATTCATGTTATTTCTTTTTTACTAAACTCATCCACCCCAAACCGATCATAATCCACACAATTTCCCTAATTCGTGTCACAACACCCATAAAAATACCGACTTTCGCAGGCAATCCTATACTCATTACAGCCATTGCCAATCCACCTTCCCGGGTTCCCAACTGCATTGGAAAGAAAAAAACAAGATTGGCAAACAGGGAAGATCCTGAGCTAATGATCATAGCATCAATAAAATCAATATTGATATCTAAGGCCAAACCAATAAAATAAATCTCAAAACAGCCTACAACGCGTGCTACAAATTCCCAAAAAAGGGCCGTATAGAAACGACCGCGGCGATTTTGAAAAAGGTTTTTCACCTGTTGATCGACGTCATTCAAAGTTTCATATTTCGTCTCCAGTAAATTACCGACTTTCTTACCTACCAAGGGTAACTTAGATAAAGCTTTCAAGAGTGAAATTGTAATTCCCTTCTTATAAAACTTCGTAAATAGCCAAGTACAGATGATAGCCATCACAAAAATCGCAGCACAGGCCACATTGACCATCGTGCTAGCAGGCACAAACCAAAGAATTAGAAAAACAGAAGCGACCCAAAATAAAATATGCGATAGGATGTGCATGACACCGTATAACAGCACAGATGAACCTGCCTTCGAACCACCGACATAGTTTTTAAGCTCCATAATACGATAAGGCTCCCCTCCTAACGCAACAAATGGTGTTATATAATTGATGGCATACCCCGATATTGTCAATTGTAAGACCTTCCAAAAAGGGACGTTTGTCTGTGGCAATTCCGGTTCCTGAATAATTGCCTTAAATGCCATAGCATTCATCCAGTAGAGTACTGCCCAGCTACCAAGTACAGGCAGAAACCACCAGCCAATATTTTCAAGGTTGTTCCAAATCTCATCAATTCCCATTGCATGAATCATATAGGCCAGTGTACCTATACCGATCAGCATAAAGAGCACTTTATAGATTTTGCTACCCATAGGTTGGATCATTTGTTAATTTATCAACAAAATAGCCACTTACCTTTTCTTGTCGGTTACACATATAGATCAATATCGGATTTAGGACAAACATGTCAAAGAAAAAGTAAATCCAAGGTTGGCCGATAAACAACCAAACAAATAGGAAAATCACCCTTGTATTGAACTGTACAATATTTGTATACTTCATCAATGGTTTATTTTGAGTCCTAAAGTCGACCATTAATTGTTTTGGCAATTCGTCTTTATAGCGACTTTTCACTAGGTGCAGTAGCTTTTGCAGTTTTGGCGAAAGCTTTTCCTGGTTTCGTGTATAGCCCATATAGCCATTTAACACAAATTTGCTGAAAAAATTCTTGCGCCAGGACAAGGCATCGTAGTCAACTTTCAAATCACGAGTATTGTCCAGCTCACTTCCAGCTTTACCTTTTATAAAATACAAATGCACATTACGGTAATAATCAGCCATTGCTGACTGAAGCATATGCGATACACCTGCAAGCACACAAAATACCCACAGCCATTGTGGCCATCCTTCATTAATACTGCGTAAACAGATCGCAATATGAATAGAAGCAAACCAAAAATCGCCAGCAAAACCATCCAAGATACGACCAAAGCGACTTTTATTGTCCGTCATTCTGGCCAGCTGTCCATCGGCACTATCTAGAGAATTGGCAAAAACTAATAAAAGCATGCCGATCACATTAATCCATAACGCCGGGTAATAGAATAAAATACCCGCCGCAACGCCAAAGAAAATACTAATAATGGTTACAGCGTTGGGTGTAATACCAATTTTTGCACAGACTTGCGCAATGCGATAACCTATAGGTCGATAAAACCAAATATCAATTCGTTCCTCGGTATCATTAGATTTTAAAGATTGTTCGAATGCACTCAAATTATCTTCTTCGATTACATTAACTTGTTCTTTCTGCATTGTGGTTCTTTTCAGTAAATTTATGGTAAACCATTTGAGCAATGGCCTCTGCAGCCTCTGCCCGACAAGGCGCAAAACTTGGCCAGTCGTTTAAGTCAATAATATGGAAGTCTCCATTTGCATCAATAATCACATCGCCGCCATAGATATGTACATCCAGTACTTCTGCCGCACGATTGGCGACTTCTTTTAGCTTGTCGAGATCAAAAGGAAAGTGTACGACCTCATCATTAATTTGTTCATACAAATCATATTTGTGATGATTGTGTTCATAGGGGTAAAAATAAAAAAAGAAATCCGTTCCCCGCACCGCATAAAATTTTAGTAGGTCTCCGGCAAGATGTTCAGAAATCACCGCCTCTTTAATCCCGCGGAGCGCATATTCATTCAAGATATGTTGCGCTTCTTTCAGACTAGCGGCAAAAGTAACATCTTCTTTATGAATGGCGTGAAAGTCGCCACGTTTGATCCACACACCCTTTCCTTTCAGTTTCTCAAAAATAGATTGTATATCGGCAACCGTAGAGATCACGATACTTTTCGGATAAGGAACTCCACCTTCCAAAAGCTTAAGGGTCATATTTTTCCGAAAGCAATTTTCAATTCCAAATCCTGAATTCAAAACATTGACCCCATTATTTTGAAGAGATTGCAACTTTTTCACTAAAGTCTTTGTTCTCCCCATGGTCAGAATATTGTCCTGCTTCAAGGATGCTGAAGACAAAAATTCATCTTCATTACAAAGCTCTACCGAGGCACCTTTTTCAGTCAGTTTTAAAACTACTTCATTGAATATGGCGGCATCATTCCCCACATGGTTGGGTGAAAAGCGATTTTTTCGAGTTACGCCTAAAATAGAAATCATATCGCTCATTTTACTAACTAACCTCCTCACTCAAAAATTGTTCTGCAACAACACGATCTTTTAAATGATCAATATCGACCACCTTTTCAAATACAAACGCCTCTACTTGTAAATCGTTTTCCAATAGAGCACGCTGAAAATTACGCATTCTGGAATTACCTGCTTCGACGGAGCTTAACGCACAGTTCATCGCCGCCTGACGAAAGCAGTAAATTCCCCCAGAAACGTACTTCGTTTTGGCGGTTGCCGTATCCAAAAAAGCTTCCACCCGAAGCTGCGAATTGGTGTTCACATAGAGCGGACTCTCATCGTCAACAAAAGGAGTTACAGCCATAAAAGCATCGGCCTGTTGATGTTGCTGAAATGCTTCTAAATAGGCATGAAATTCATGTGGCCTAAAAACCGTATCTGTTGTGGTCAGACAACAGGACGACCAATTGGGGTTGTTTTTGACAAGCAAGGCAAAACTATGCAATGAACTTGCTGTATCCTCTTCTATCAGCACAATAGGTAATTCAAACGTCGTTGTTTCCAAAAACAATTTCAGTTCTGGAGATTGTTTATTGATAATAACATGAACACTTTGCGCCCCTTCTTTAACAAACACGCGAATCAATCGTTCAATTAATGGAACTCCATGTAATGGTAGCAAGGGTTTCGGTAAATTGAATCCCTCTTTTCGCAATCGAGAACCTTCTCCCGCCGCTATAATTGCAAATTCCATTTCTTCTAATTGCAAAATAAAATCATTTATAAAAAAAGCAAAACCCCCGTCACTATCTCAGCGTTCGTAAGCGCAAAAGTCTACAGAGGGTTATATCACAAATCTTCAATATCGTAAATATCTTGAAGAAAAAGGGGAAAAATTGCTTTTAAACAATTGTTTCCCCGCTCTTATAAAGGTAACTTATTGAATACTATCTACGAGCTCCTGGTAATAATCCAATCCCAAGTGTGTGATTAAATCTTCACCCATAATGTGGCGCAATGTATTTTGCAATTTCATCAATTGTTTGAAGATATCGTGTTCAGGAGGCAATCCTGGAGCTGTTTGAGGCGACTTCAAGTAGAATGACAACCACTCTTGAATACCCGACATACCTGCACGTTGAGCCAAATCAATGAACAACGCCAAATCCAAGGCAACCGGTGCAGCTAAAATTGAATCGCGACACAAGAAATTGATCTTAATCTGCATTTTGTAGCCTAACCAACCAAAGATATCAATGTTGTCCCAAGATTCTTTATTATCACCGTGTGGAGGATAATAGTTGATACGTACTTTATGGTAAAGGTCACCGTATAACTCAGGATTCTTTTTCGCATCTAAAATTTCTTCCAATACCGATAATTTAGATACTTCTTTTGTTTTGAAATTTTCAGGATCATCCAATACTAATCCGTCACGGTTACCTAAGATATTCGTCGAAAACCAACCTTCAACACCCAAAGCTCTCGCTTGAAGACCAGGTGCCACAATTGTCTTCATCAATGTTTGACCTGTTTTAAAATCTTTACCTGCAATTGCTACACCATTTTCATGCGCCAACTCAACAATCGCTGGAACGTCACATGTCAAATTCGGTGCACCATTGACATACGGAGCGCCCTCTTTCAATGCCGCATAACAATAGATCATACTTGGTGGAATACGTTGATCATCATTATCTAATGCTTCCTCTAATTTAGCTAAGGTTGAAAAAGCTTCGTTTGTTTCAATATAACGCTCCGTAGATCCACACCATACCAATACAACACGATCCAATCCGTTTTTCTCTTTGAATTCACGAATATCACGTTGTACAGCATCTGCCAATTCACGGCGAGTTTTTTCAGATTTGATGTGCGTTCCGTCTAAATTTTTCACAAAATTACGGTCAAACACAGCTTTCATTGGTTGGATAGCTTCCAATTCAGCCTTCACAGCATCCAATTGACCTTGCTCCAATACCTGTGCTTTTGATGCAGCCTCATATACGTTATCTTCGTATACATCCCAGCCACCAAAAACAACATCTTCCAGTTTTGCTAAAGGGACGAAATCTTTAATTAATGGATTTCTGTTCTCAGTGCGTTTACCCAGACGGATTCTGCTCAATTGAGAAACAGATCCGATTGGTTTTGAAAAACCTTTGTTTATAGATGCCACACCAGCGATTAATGTTGTAGCCACAGCACCTAATCCCGGAATAAGAATACCCAATTTTCCATTGGCATCTTTCACTTGTTGTCCCATATTAATTCTATATACTTAATTTGTTATTTAATTGATGTATTATGATAAAATAATTCTTAAAATTAGCTTAAAAAAACATATTTCATACCACCCCGCACTTAATTTATAAAATCGTGACAAATAGCGATACGAAGCCCTTTCGAAACCTTAAGAAATAATCCGAAAATGAATTATTATTTAGTATTCTACTAGTCCATCTAACTGGAATTTAACGTTTTTAGCTAAAGTTGTTAACCCAAAAAACAATTGTCCTTAATTTTACTCAATATATCAAGATTCGAAAACTAATCCAAATTCAATCCAAAAAAAGTTTTTCTTTCTTAAAAATTGGTCAATTTTTCTTTTTCTATTTCCCATAAATATGACAATAAAATTGGAAAATGGTTTTAGTAGCACTAACTTTAGCCTAGAATCTAAATACAGGCAATGAGTCTATCGTTCAATTTATAAACCAACAGCATTTGACCTGCGCATTGTTATTGGATAAATGCTCTGCCAATCGGTAGCGCGATGACAAATTTAACGGTATTCCCTATAGCCTAAGGTGCATAAGAGTATCCATAACATTGCAACGAACGAAACCAAGTGTAAAGTAGAGTTTTACACCAAAGAATGTACTGAACAAATAATTATCTGAATGAAAAATACAATTTCGTACCTAACTTTGGCGCTGTTAAGCGCAAGCCAGTTACATGCTCAAACCGCTGCCGACTCGGCTTATGTTAGAGATCATTATGAAAAGACCGAAGTAGCAATCCCCATGCGAGATGGGAAAAAATTATTCACTGCGATCTACAGTCCAAAAGACAAATCCAAGAAATATCCGGTTTTGCTCAATAGAACGCCATACACTGTCTCGCCTTATGGTCAAAACGAATACAAAAAAAGCCTGGGCAACTTTCCGGGAATGATGCGTGAAGGCTATATTTTCGTTTACCAGGATGTCCGTGGTAAATGGATGAGCGAAGGTAATTTTGAAGATATACGTCCGACCACCTACAGCAAAGATAAAAAAGCATTCGATGAAAGTACAGATACCTATGATGCGCTTGAATGGCTACAGAAAAATCTCAAAAACTATAATGGCAAAGCCGGACTCTATGGGATCTCCTATCCGGGCTTCTATTCTACCGTTGGATTGGTCAAAACGCACCCGAGCTTGAAAGCCGTCTCCCCACAAGCTCCGGTAACAGACTGGTATATCGGCGATGACTTCCACCATAATGGCGTACTGTTTCTTCAGGATGCATTCACCTTTATGTCAACCTTTGGTGTCCCGCGTCCAAAACCCATCACGCCAGATCAATTCAAGAGCAAAATTCAGATCAAAGAAGCCGATAAATACAACTTCTTTTTAGAAGCCGGAACAGCGCGGGAACTAAAGGAAAAGTATTTTGGTGACTCCGTACAGTTTTGGAATGATCTGTTTAAACATCCCGACTATGATGATTTTTGGAAATCGCGTGTGATCACCAATTCTTTACAGGAGGTAAAACCAGCTGTGATGGTGGTCGGTGGTTTCTTTGACGCGGAAGACGCTTATGGAACATTTAAGACCTATCAATCGATTGAGGATAAAAGCAAAAAAAACAACTCGATTTTAGTCGCAGGACCTTGGTATCATGGCGGCTGGGTTCGTGCAGAAGGAAACTATTTAGGTGATATCCAATTTGAGAAAAAAACCAGCGTTACCTATCAGGAACAATTTGAACAACCATTTTTCAAATATTATCTAAAAGATGAAGGGAACTTCGCACCATCGGAAGCGAACATTTTTGTCTCTGGAAGCAATGAATGGAAACATTTCGAACAATGGCCACCCAAAAATGTAGAAATAAAAAAACTATACTTCCAACCTCAGGGGAAACTTGGATTTGACAAAGTTCAACGTACAGATTCTTGGGATGAATATGTCACTGACCCCAATAAACCGGTTCCGCACCAGGGTGGGCTAATCCAAAACCGAACGCGGGAGTATATGGTAGATGATCAGCGTTTCGCCGCTAGTCGCCCTGATGTCATGGTTTATCAAACGGAACCGTTGACAGAAGATCTGACTATAGTTGGCCCCATCAAAAATTTCCTTAAGGTTTCTTCAACAGGTACAGATGCAGATTATGTTGTCAAACTGATTGATGTTTACCCGAACGATGCAGCAAGTTATCAAGGAAAAACAATGGCTGGATACCAGATGATGGTACGTGGTGAGATCATGGCCGGGAAATACCGAAATGGTTTTGAAAAAGCGCAGGCCCTGACTCCAGGAATGGTCGAAAAGGTGAATTTTGAAATGCCAGATGTTGCGCATACGTTCAAAAAAGGACATCGCATTATGGTTCAGGTACAAAACTCCTGGTTTCCGCTGGCAGAACGAAATCCGCAGGTGTTTTTAGCGCCTTATACAGCTACCAAAGCTGATTTCCGTAAAGCTACCCAACGTATTTTTCACGATGTGAACAATGCCACATACATCGAATTTTCTGTCCTCAAAGATTAACAGTAAAATTTGAATAATAGCGTTTAAGAACGAATTCAATAAGGCTACATCAGCTAAACAGCTGTGCCTGATGTAGCCTTATCTTTAATCTTCCGCTACATACTTATCTTCCCCGGCCTTCCATCCTGCAAACAATAAAAGTACGATACTGCCCGCTAAAAAATAGAAGGAGTAATTCCAGGTAGCATCTATTTCGTGCAGCTTACCGAATACCGGCGGACCAAAAGCTGCAATCAGATAACCAACAGACTGGGCCATGCCCGATATTTTAATCGCATTCGCTGTTGACCTCGCCCGCAGGGTAAAGAAAAGAATAGACAAACTGAAAGACAATCCATTGGAAAGTCCCAACAATATGGCGGCAACATAAATTCCCTGAAGTTTGTAATGCCAAAATATAAAGATGCTTCCAAGCATGCCTATCGCAACAGCCGCTGCCATTAGACGCTGATCCTTCATCCGATGTGCCAAAATAGGCCCAATAAACATTATGGGAAGCATGGCAATTTGGATCAAAAAAAGCAACCAGCCCGTATCCTCCGCTGGCATACCATAATCGACCAATACTTTAGGTAGCCAAGAAATCAAACTGTAGTAAATTAAGGACTGAATACCCATAAATAAGCTGATATACCAAGCTAATCTTGACCTAAAGATATGTCCGAGTCCACTTATCGCCGGTCTATTTTCAGTGATACCCTGTGCTTTCTTTCGGCTTAAAGCATCAAAGAAAGCAACGATAAGAGATAACAGGGCTAAAATCACCCAAACGCCCAAGGAACCCTGCCACCCGAGACCAGTCCATTCGCCCAATCGTAAACTAAAGCCCGAAGCAAAAGCTGCGGTCAGATTCATTGCTACTGCAAAAATGCCTGTCATCAGTCCAATCTGCTTTGGAAAATTTGTTTTTATATAACCGGGCGTAACGACATTGCCCACACAGATCCCAAGCCCGATTAAAAAAGATCCCACAAACAGCGTTGGCGTATTACCCCAAACCCGAAGCACAATTCCTACACTCAACGTCATTAAACCGAGTAATAAAAAACGGTGCATGCCCAGTTTATGTGAATATCGGCTCACTGCTACAGAACAGCTCGCAAACATAAAAAGAGGTATTGCCGTCAATAGACTGCTTTGAAAACTATTTAATTGCAAATCTTCACTGATTTGCCCCAGTACAGGGCCAACGGCTGTGATTGGTGACCGCAGATTGGTTGAGACTAATACGACAACCAATATGGATAACCAGGTCCAAGAAACAGCTGCGGATATTTTTATATTTTCTTTCATCATAAAACCACATTATACATGTAAACCAAGTTATACACGTAATGAATGCTTGCAAAGGTATGTCTGGAATTTTAATTAAATTTGCCATTTATTTAATTTAAAACGACATGGATCGGACAAATCATACGTTGACAATTGAAGGCATCCAGAAATCAACCTTTGTCTGGTTTGAAGAAAACTGGATACACGACGACGAATTACACAGTCATCGGAAAGGTCAGTTGATCTATGTCGAGCAGGGTTTTCAATACCTTACCGTTGCAGGAAAAATGTATCTACTCCCCCAAAATCACGTTGCCTGGATTCCCTCAGGTGCATTACATAAGACCAACTCCCACTCGGAACGCATTAAGCTTATGGTTCTTTTTTTTGATCCCCCACAATTCGACGGCTCACAAGAGCATTTGTTTTTCAATCAGGTACAGCTATTTTCTGCTCCTAAAGTATTAAGGGAAATGATTTTATATTGTGAAAAATGGTCGAAATCGATGGGAGAAAATCAACAGGAGAAAGTTTTTCTAGGCGCATTATTAAATGAACTCCCCTATTTTTGCTCACAATTACTCCACTTAGAAATTACGCTTCCGCATGAAAGTAGGCTTCAAACCGTCTTAAATCACCTGCATGACCATTACACAGAAGCCATCACATTAGATGAGATCGCCATACTGTCCAATCTTTCGCTCCGAACTATTGAGCGCCTTTTTAAAAAAGAAACCGGCATGACACTTGCAAAATATCAGCAGCTACTCCGTATTATCAAAAGCTTGGAGCTTCTGAGCACAAAGCAATTCACCATCTCCCAAATTGCGTATAAAGTCGGTTATAAAAGCGTCCAAGCATTCACCAATAGCTTTTATGCGGTGATGAAGTATAGGCCTTCAAACTTCATGGTGGACTAGTTTTGCCCCAGTCACAAACGGTTTGTAGCTGTTTAGCTACAAAATTCAGGGTATTAAAAAAAATAGTAAAGAATATTTGCACAGGTGTAATATTTACACTATCTTTGTGTCATCATAATTTAGGTTTATAATTGGTTATTTAAGGTTTTCATTCTCCCCGTTTGAAAACCTTTTTTTATTTATTTTTCACCATGCCTCAATTCATTTCGTCGCTTCGCAAACGTAATTAAATCCCTCCTACGCTAAAACAAAAACTGCTGATCTCCTGTTCTCAAAAGTAGCGCTCAAATTAATTCTCAAAAAATTCAAGAATATCTTTAACAATACTGTATTTTTAACAAATAAATCGGATGTGAAAAGATCATACGAACAAAATAGGTTTTAAATATTGAAAAAATAAGCTAAACATATATGGCAGAACATGGGGATTTGCAAATCGCAATACTAATCGATGCGGATAATGTATCTTATCGCAAGATCGAAGAGATTTTGAATGAAGTCAAAAGATATGGAATTCCGACCATCAAACGCATCTACGGAGATTGGACCAACCCATATGTTGAAAAATGGAAAGACAAACTCCTTACCCACGCAATAACGCCCATACAACAATACAGTTATACGCAAGGCAAAAATTCAACCGATTCTGCGTTAATTATTGACGCCATGGATATTCTGCATTCAGACCGCGTTGACGGGTTTTGTATTGTATCCAGCGACAGCGATTTTACCCGATTGGCGACACGTCTACGGGAGTCAGGCAAACTGGTCATCGGTATCGGTGAGAAAAAGACACCCAAACCCTTTATAGCCTCCTGCGATAAGTTCATTTATGTCGAGATTTTTGAAAAAAATCAAAAGAAAGAAACAGTAACAAAGAAAAAACAACAAAATCAGCCCAAGCCTGCTCCCGTCGACAATCCGACAAGTATTGCCGTATTGGATGAGGAGACTTTGGAACTTTTGAAGGACACGGTGGATGATACTGCAGATGAAAATGGCTGGGCATTCTTGGGTGAGATCGGGAGTCTTTTCAACAAAAGAAAGCCTGATTTTGATGCGCGCAACTATGGATACGATAAGATGTCTCATCTTTTCAAAGCCTACAAAGAAGATTTTGAAATTGAGGAGCGAAACACCGACAAATCACGGATAAAACACTATTATATCCGGAACATCATTAAGCGTCCTCTATCTGCTGTTACAGCTACTCCCTCTTTAGATACAACGCATACAGCTATTCCGACTACTGTAGTAACACCGACAGAAAAAACAGAAAAACCAGCGAATCAAAACAGCAGAAAAAAAGGAAGACCAAAGAAACGTCAGGATAAAGGGGCTCTCGAAACAACGCAAAAAGAAATCACACAAAGTCCAGCGAAACAGGAACAAAAAGAAATATCAACCGCTCCAACCATAGACATTTTGCCCGGGAGTATGTTGTTCCCTTCGGAAGGAAACATAATTACGGCAGATGACGTGAAAAAGTCGCAAATACGGATCACAAAAGAATTCAAACCCCTGTTTCCGACCAAATCCCAAAAATTGAGAATTATGATTGATGCTGGAGAATATGAATGTAATTTCACTTATCGGGGCCGTGGATTTCATGTGCTTAAATTGGGAAAAGAAGCTGCAACCAAGCTCGATCTAAGCGAGGGAATCCAACTACAACTAGTCAAACTTAACGAGGTTAGCTTTAGTTTGCAAAATAAATCAGTTTAAGTAAGGGTCAGGACACGATCACCAAGCTATTTAGGCGATAGGACCATGTATTATTGTCTTGTCGCCTATAAAGGCTGATAGATCCCAATTTCTTGCCGTTGGTTCGCCGAGCAGATTTTGGATAAAAAAAAGGCCAGGAGAACGCTCCTTGGCCGGGATATTTGTCTTATTCTTAAGTGAGTCGCCTTATCGTATTGAAATAACAACTAGCGTCCACCAGCAAATTCCATCGTAAAGTGGTAGTTCTCATCGATGGCCATTGGCTTACGATCCACTTTACGAAAATCACGTGCTTCTTCAGTCCACAAAAACGGGTAAAACGAAAAAACTTGATTACCGTTCAGCAATTTAACCTCTTCCCGCCAGTCTTTCCATTTAAATGTTTCATAAAACTGCCTAATATCGCCTTTCAATGCCCAAAAAACAAAATCTGAATAACCACATTCCAAACTTTCCCATTGTAAGGTATCTTGCGCGAAATAATAGACCTGTCCAATAGCATCTCCCAGCGCACCGGCATTAATAGCGAAATAACCGCCCAAGACATCGTCGGCAATCAGCAGAAAACCACCCTTTTCACCCTCCTTGTCAAAGCTTTTACCCTTATTCCACTCCATAATCCCTCGGTCCAACTGCGACGAGCCAGAGCCTAAAATACGTAACCAGCCCCCATCGATTAAAATACCACCTGTTTGATGAATAATGGCTCCCATAGGAGATTTGGTGGTAATTTGGGCTCTTAAAAGTTCCTCATCAGCCCGCTTAGGGTTTCGAGGAAGCAGTTCATATGAATTTGTCGCTTCCTTCATCCAACCTTCTACCAATTTCCATCCTGAATTGCTTGTATCAATCAGTTCTTTTAGACTTTTCATTTCCTATATGTTTTATGCAGCGACCAACTAGTCTACCGGTCGAATCGGAGCGGTATCCAGCTATTCATTGTGCCGAAATTACCACAATTCTTAATCGCATCCAAATTACAACAGCCCCAAGAGCAAATCGAAGAAAATATTCTTCGAAAACATACACCTAAAGATTAGGAACCTTGTGTCTATTTTAACTAATTTTAAGTTATGCAACATGAATTAGAAAAACTCAGATACCCTATAGGTCGCTTTGCGATACCCGATGTCATCGACAAATCCCTGTTGAATGACTGGATCAAAACAATTGCCGACTTTCCGGCCCGGTTAAAATCCGAAGTCGGCGATTTAACCGACGACCTACTGGAAAAACGCTACCGTCCCGAAGGCTGGACGATTCGTCAGGTCGTTCATCACTGCGCCGACAGCCACATGAACAGCTTTGTCCGTTTTAAATTAGCCCTCACAGAAGAAGACCCAACCATCAAATTATATGAGGAGAAATTGTGGGCCGAGCTTCCCGACGCAAAAAATATTCCAATAGAAAGCTCAATCAAATTGCTCGAAGGCTTACATGAGCGCTGGGTTATTTTGTTGAAAAGCTTAACTGGCGAACAGCTTGAAAGAGGTTTTATTCATCCTGCGACCAAAAGGTTGATTTCTTTAAAGATCAATATTGGCCTCTATGCCTGGCATTGCAATCACCACCTGATGCACATTGTCAACGCTAAAAACCATTGATGGGAATCACATATCGCAATGATCATTTCACTTAAAGTCAAAGATCATTGCGATAAATTCACTTTATTGCCGTCACTTTATTATAATGACATCGCCCATATAAAGGCCAGCAATCCGGCGGCAACCAGTCCAATAACACCCGATACCACAAAGGACAGGAAATAATATCCTACCGTCCGTGTCTGCTTCTTTACACGATGAACAATGCCTGCAGATAACGTATAAAGTGTTCCAAATCCAAAAAAAACAATCAGGATCAAGTCGATCAGAATGCCACTAAAATCTATATTTGCTGATGATAACATATTTTACTTTTTCTTTTTAAATAGTTTGCCAAAAAAGGACGAGCTAGCACCTGAATCTTCAGACTGATTATCCCATTGCAATAAATCCAGTTCGATATCCAGTTCATTTTTTTTTGCAAAATCAAGCCACTGGACATATTTTTCCTGATTTCTAAATGTAGGATCATTCTTGTAATAATCCAATAACCGAGCAGTAGCACTTTCGTAAACGCCATAGTCGTTGGCTCGTTCAAAATAGTGGATCGCCTTTTTACTGTCCTTTTTAAATTTAAGTCCCTGATCATAGAGCAATCCATAATAAATATTGGAATAACTATTTTCTTTATCCCTTTTCAAATAAACCAATAGACGATCGTAATCCTCCAAACTGTAATAGATAGAAGCTATATTGCTATTGTTCTCAACTAATTTTAATTCAGCTTTCTGATAATAGCTGAGGGCTTTTTCCAGATCTTCTTCGACATAGGTTCCACTTGAATAAAAGTAGCCTAAATTGGACAAAGCATAGCCATTACCCAACTCTGCTCCTTTCATGTAGGCATTAAATGACTTTTCCAGGTCCTTTTTATAGCCGATACCATACTGAAAGAGGTAGCCAATTGCATTCCATGCAGCGGCATAATCCTTTTGGGCCGCTTGTTCATAATATTGAATTCCTTTGTCCAAATCTAAAAAAGGATTGTCTTCGCTATCGGTATCCGTATAGATATTCCCCAATTCATGCATGCTGCTTTGATTACCCTGGTCGGCAGAAAAGGTAAAATAGCGTATCGCCATTTCGACATCGCCTTGTCGGCAACAGTCCAAAGCCATATGATATAGCGTATAACTATCATAACTGGACTCAAAATTATCGCCCTTCGCAGCCTTCCACCCTTCAAAAAAACGATTACATATTTCAAAATCTTCCCCAGACAATTGATCCAGCTTCTTCAGAAACTGACCATATTGATCTTCCCGAATTATTTCCACGTCGCCGTAGCCTTTTTTATACAGCAGCTCGCCTTGCAGCAACATCAAATCCTGATAATGATCAACACTTGCGCAGATATAATCGTAAGCGGAACTGAGCGCCCTTTGAACAACGTCAAAATAGTAATATCTCCCCGCATGGTCTTTCAGAATAAAATAATCCATCACCGCATAAACAATTTTTACATAGTGCGTTGAGAGCGGTACCAGCCAGCCCTTTTCAGCAACCTGATAGATTCCCTTCCCGGTTGCTGTTTCGATAATATAGCAATCCCAGGCGCCATTACCAAAATCAGTCCCCCCTTGAATGGACCGAATTCCCAAGTCTTGCAATACAAAGGCGCGGGCTTCCAGGTCATACAAACGGATACCGCCGGAATCAGCAAAGAATACTGCGCATCGCCCATTTCCGGCATTGAGTAAATCAACATCTTTGACCAAGATAGTTCCGTCGGGAGACAAAACTGATTTTTTCTTTTTATTATTCAAATTGACTGCATAAAAATCAAACAGCAATTCGCTCAGTGCACCGCTGGCAAAAGCACCAAGCAAAATACCGCTATTGGAATAATAATGACGCAGTTTATTACCCCCAATCTCTTGATAAATAAATCCATCATAATCAATTTCAAACGGTTTGTCCGCACCGCCAACATTGAAGAGCTGACCCTGGGCATCAATGATATAATATTGCTGATCTTTCTTCCCTTGATAATAACCGTAAGCAAAGTCTTCGAGTTCATCATATTCAAGTGGTATGATTATTTCTCCGTTCCCGACGTTGACTAATCCATATTTTTTAGCTAAGCTCACCTTACCAACCGTTGATCCCGCTCCATATTGGGCTGGCGCCGCCGATGAATAAACACAGGAAATAGTTTCTTCTCCACCCCTATTCAAATAACCGAACAGCTCATTTTTCTGTATGACTGCGATACCTTCACACTCAAAATTACCAATTTCCTGATAGCTAGCTTCGACCTTCACCTCCCCTTTTGCATTGCGTATCCCCCAAAGCCCCTGATCTTCAAAAAACTGATTATCTACACTATCAATCGCGTCTCTATTCCACCAGCCTAAGCCATAGTTGCTCCATTCCAGTTCGAGCATCGCTAAAAAAGAAGTATAACCAGCGGACACCAAAATAAACTCAAGCTCAGCTAAGGATTGTTTTTCGATTGCTTTTTCATAGAGCACATTCTTCTCAAAGATTTCAATTGCAAAATCTTTGGCCTGTTGGCTATGTTTAACATCGCTCATGTTAAATACATCACTTGCGTTCAGCTGGAAATAATTGAAGGGTAAACCGTCCAAAAAATCGAACAGTTTCCCGATAGCTGCCATGGCCTGCGCATCGGAATTTAACCCATATTCATGAATGAGCAAATCATAAAACGCACGAAGCTTGCTGATTCCCGGTTTCTTTTCGGAGTAAATTAAGGTACCTTTTGCCTTCGAATTAGCAGCAAATAGCGGTAAAAAAAAGGGTGGAATCACATAGTTCCATTCCCCTAAATAATGAGGAAAGTAATCTTGATCCTTCTTATCTGTATTGTAAATATATATGCGATGAGCCATTTTTTATGCAATTCTCTTACTATTGATCAATTTCAACAGCATTTTCTTGAGCAAAATTTAACCAAAATCCGTATTTATCCGCGTCTGAAGCTGCTCCATGTGCTCCATAGAGTTGTAACAAACGATTAACGGCATAGGCGTACACGCTATTTTCATTGGCTTTTTCATAATAGCGGATTGCTTTTTGCAAGCTTTGTTTTACACCAAAGCCTTCCTCATATAGAATCCCATAATAAATAGCAGAAAATAGATTGTTGGGATCCTTTTTCAAATAACGCAATAAGTTCGCATAATCTTGCCCTTGATAGTAGATTTCTGCGATTTGAGCATCATTATAAATCCCCGCTTTTTCCGCTTGTTTAAAATAATCCAGGGCCAAGGCATAATCTTGTTCCACATATTCACCCTCATAATACCAGTTACCCAGGTTGCTCATAGCCTGCGCTTCACCTAGCGCAGCAGACTTTTGATAGGCCTTTAAGGCTTTGGATACATCAAATGCTACACCATGGCCTGTGGCATATAAAAATCCCCAATTATTCCATGCCTGCGCATGATCCTGAGCCATGGCTTTTTCATAAAAAGACTTTCCTTTTTCGATATCCATCCCCTCGTAGTCATCATCCGTAAAGATGTTTCCAAGCAGATATTGACAGTCTGCACTACCCCGATCTGCTCCGATGCTGAACAATCGAATGGCATCTGAAATTTTTCCCTCCGCTTCCAGCTTCTTACCA
The DNA here is from genome assembly GCF_039511225.1 of Sphingobacterium multivorum. Taxonomy (NCBI): domain Bacteria; kingdom Pseudomonadati; phylum Bacteroidota; class Sphingobacteriia; order Sphingobacteriales; family Sphingobacteriaceae; genus Sphingobacterium; species Sphingobacterium multivorum. Next base: position 2,222,630 of record NZ_CP154261.1, on the reverse strand, counting down.
TTTTCCAACAGCGTTTCATTGTCAAAATACTGTTCGTAGCCGTCGCCCTTACGCTTGATCCATGCCTGATAGAACTGTACAAAATAGCTTTGATCGCGCCCCCGGAGCTGGTATCGCTCGGAATACAAATAGCCATATGCTGTTTCGGGAATCTCGACAACATTTCGATTTAAATCCAAATTAAACAACTTATCCCCTTTGAATAAAAGCAACAGTTCACCTTCCGCCGCTTCTGGTCTTGGGTAATGAAAAGGCGAACAGATATAATCATACAGCGCGCTACGGACGTTAAGCTTCGTATCGAAGCAGTACATACCCTGTGCACAGTGTATGCGCATAAAATCCAAAAAGCAATGTTCGATTTTTTGATAGGTAATAGCAGGTTCAAGTAACCATTCCCCTCGATGAGCGTCGTAAATCCCCTGCCCTTGAGCACAGCCGACGACAAAAATATCTTTACGGTACTGTTGTATATGATCGACTAGAACCTTATCAATCGTTAAATCAGCCAATCGGAATAAGCCTAGTTCAAGCGAATAGATCTGCCATCTTTTATTTTTGAGATACGCAATACTTCGATAGTCGTCCAACACTATAATCCGGTCAATTCCTTCATCCAAAATATTACCATCGGGTTGAATGACGGCAATTTTTGACTGTAGCTTATTGGGTTTAATCCAAAAATAGCGATTGGCTAGCGGCTCCAGGCTACCTTCCAAAAAAGTCCCTAAAAACTGACCATCCATTAGGTAATACTTCCTTTTTATCGTTCCTTTTTGCCGGCTATAGAACAACTTGTTATAGTCATACATAAACGACTCGGGTGCGGGATCTGAAATAATCAATCGTCCTTCAGCCGAAAGGAGTATGTGGCTATCCCCCTGTCTTGCATTTAAAAAGCCATAGGCGATCCAGTCGAGTTCATCATATAATGCAGGTATGCTCAGCTGTTTGGTATCAATATGCAGTACCCCACGTTTCCCTGCCACTTCCACTTCAGCGTAATTGTTCCCGTTGATATGCCGGGCATCAAAGGCCTCCACATATTGACATGGAATTAGTATAGTGCCACTCGTATCAATATAACCAAAAAGGCCATCGCGTTCAACAACGGCGATCCCCTGTTCATTGAATTCGAATATTTCATCATAAATCGCCTCAACCAAAATATCCCCCTTGGCATTTTTTAATCCCTGCTTTCCTCCTGCTTCAAAAATCTCAGGCTCTGGCCCTTTCAGAACTTCTTCTTCCCATAAACCCAATCCATAATCAATCCAATCGGTTTGAAGGGCATCTAAAAAAGAAGTATAACCAGACGCTTTCACAAGCGGGTCCAGCGGATCTAAGGACTGCTCATCGACAGCTTGTTCATACAATAAGGCTTGCATTTTAATTTCTTCCACCCAATCTTTGGCTTGCTCCACATCTTTTTCCGCATTCATGGTAAAAACATCGCGTCCATCGATCTGCAAGGTATCAAAAGGTAGCGCTTCCAAAAATTCAAACATGTTGTTGACAGGCTCATAATAGCTTTTTTTATAATGCAATTGATACCTATCAGCCAACAACGCATAAAAATAGCGAAGTCTTGCGATCCCATCTTCCTTGTTGGCATAAAGCTGAGAACCTTTGGAACGGATATTGGCGGAAAATAATGGCAGCATGAGGATGGGAATTTCATAATTCCATTCGGCCAGGTAAGTGGGATATGTTTCTTTGGTCCTGAGATTTACATTATAAATATAAATACGATGCGCCATACTTTATTTCTTCTGTTTTTTGTTGTATCACATTGATCCGTTCCATACGACAAGAATCATGCGAATGCCGTAAAAATACCGTATTTATCGATTTCTTCGATTAGCGGAAAACAGGGATTTTTTTCTCCCCCTATTTTCTGCAACTTTGGATTGGATTTTGTAACAGAAAGAACAATGAATCATTTCAAATACAGTTATTATAGCAGTGCATTAGCACTCCTCTCGTTACAAATCGCTTGTCAGGAAAAACCGAAACAAGTCGAAGCACCTGTAAGCTCAAGCAAAGCCATGGAAAAAGCTGCCGAGAATACTGCTTCAAAAGAAAGTATATCGTTAAAAACTTCCAAACTGGATAGCATTGACCAAGCAAATGCACAAAGCGTACTGGAATCTGACGAAATCACCAAAGCTTATGTAAACTTAAGTGCTCGAGACAGTATGATACGCTTACATGCCAATATACGTATCGATCATCGCTTCTTTGGATACGAAGAGGCAGATAAACAGGCTACGAAGTTGCTTTTGTTTTCCATCTTTACCAATGATGTGGAACACAATCCATTTCAACTCAAATTAGGCGCATACTATGATACCTCCGACTTAGAAAGTAAAGGTTTAAAACTAAAATATGCTGGCCTAAAGGGCGACTTTGTAGCAGCGAAAATCATAGACGCGACCGATACACCGGTAGGCACCGTCTACTTCGAAAGAAAATGGGTTGAGATTGAATAACAAAAACCGTTTCTCAATCTATATGTTTATGAGTAACAACAATAATTGCGAAAAATAACGATGAAGGTAATCTTAAAGACTATGTTTCTGCCCTGCATGGTATTGTTTTTCAGCTGCCAGCAAAAGAATGAAGCTAAAAAATCAGCTGCCGCATTCAGCAGCACCGCCAGCATAGACTCCATAAAGAAACAAAAAGAGCTAACATCCATATCCGATGATAACCTTTCGCTCTTTAAGCAGCTGTATCCTATTGCTATTCTTCGACCGGAAAGCAACGATAGTTTTAAGAAGTATGGCATCGAATTCTCAGGAATATGTTATGCATGTGATCTTGCAGAAATCAAAATGAATAAAAAACAACTGCTTTTGGTCAATGTCTGTGATTCCAATGAAATCTATCAAATCAAAGATTTCACCTATAATTTTCGTGACAGCGGCCTCACGATTAAGACTAAAAATAATGAGTTTTACTTCAAGAAAATAGAGAAAGAGCCCATTTTCGAATTAAAAATTAAGGGGGATTCTCTTTTGTTAAAAAATAAACGTATCGCAAAATACTATACACAGAAAGCTTTAGTCGATCAGTTCGAAGTCCATGATTGTGGTGATTTTCAGGGTTAGCCCAAACGCGACTCAGCTCGAATTAGTGCATTAAGATAGCGCTGCACCGGACATTCACGTAAGATCTTAAAAAAGACCAGACAGCAATGAAAGCAGGCAGGAGCCAATATCATGGTTGCCTGCTCCGTTGGTTAGACCTATACTTCAAAATAAAACCCCGATTCAGTCAGTTCTTTATATTTTACCCTGTCAAAACTATAAATCTTTGCAGCCCTGGCACGCCGGTTTTTTTGCTTATCGCTGTGGTCGATCAATAAACCCATGCTGAGAATTTTTTTACGAAAGTTTCCCCGATCAATTGACCGCTGCAGAACAGTTTCATACAAATTGTGTAAATCGGGCAAGGTAAACTGTTCGGGCAAGAGCTCAAAACCGATCGGTTGATAACGAATTTTACCCCTGAGCCGTTGTATGGCGGTATTCAAGATCTGTTTATGGTCAAAAGCGAGATCCATCTTTTCGTCAATACCAAACCATTGCACCGCATCGATATCAACCCCTGCTTCCAACGTATAAGCATCGGGCCTGACAAGTGCATAGTAAGCAATACTAATGACTCTTCCGCGCGGATCTCGAGCTAAGTCTGAAAATGTATAAAGCTGTTCGAGGAAAATATCTTTGAGACCGGCCTCCTCCTGCAGTTTACGAAGCGCACAGTCGTCGGCGTTTTCATCTTCCTGAATAAAACCGCCAGGAAATGCCCATTTTCCCACAAAAGGCTCTATTGCCCGTTTGGTCAATAATACCTTAAGCTGGTTTTTATCAAAGCCGAAGATTACACAGTCAACCGTAACAGCAGGCCTTGGGTAATCATATGTGTATTTTTTTTCGGAGGCTGTCATCTGCTACAAAGTTACTTCGGTTGACAATTTGATCTGGATTCCATACTTCTCCTTTAAAGCCTCAAACTGCTGTAAAGTCTGCGCTTCAAATCCAGCGATGGGCGACATACAGTCGATCAATAAGGTGATTCGTGACGTAATCGCTCGGTCTTGTTCAAAATATTCCAAAATCTGCACGGCCGATGCTAAAACACAATGACTGGAAGCTTGACCGGCGATGTATATCGCATCGTAATCGCGAATTGCATCGAGCACAGCATGATTTACGAATTTATTATCGTCATATTCCGCTTTGATAATACCGTACATTTCCGTATTTGGATCTTGCCCCTTATAAACCAATATCGGTTTGACCTGACGCGCTGCACTGTGAAAATAAAGCATATTGGTGAATTGACTCTCCAGCTGCGCCCCCGAAGTCCCTTCCAGACAATGGTATGGCCAGATACACAATTGTTTTTTTCCCTCAGCTTCCAAATGCTGGAGATAATCCAGCGCTAAGGCTGTATGGCCATTCACAGCACGCCAGATACCGTCGCGGACATCAGCATAGCGAATAATGGTAAATGGCTCCGGATGATTTCCCGCACTGTCAAGCCACCAAGCGGGATGGAAAATCTGCCTTATCGAGTGACAATCGAGACTACACATGACTTGCGTTAAGGCCTCAATATTACGATACATCCACTGCGTCAGACGTTGTACATCGGCCTTTGAGCCATTGACCGCAAGGCTACCGATGGATTCCATAAAATCATTTTGGACGTCGATCGCCAAGAGCAAGGTGCGTCTTTTGTCCGAGGCTGCTGGAGGGATAACTTCGTCCTTGGCCAAGGTCAATATGTCCGCTACATTATCCTTTTTGCCGCTGGCAATCTGTTGGACATCTACAATCTGATCAAATTGTGTTTTTATGTTATTCAGTTTCATAACATCTATATTTATTTCAACGCAGCCTTCATTTCGCAGAACGATGAAGCCATTAAAGCCTTCTTCCAGTGAAAATCATCTTCACTATAGTACTTTTTTGTCCCTTGTTGCCTGTTATGAAGTGCCTGCGTCGACTTCTCGAACCATTTAAAATTAACCTTTGAATGTAGGCACCGCTGCAAACTTGTGGGCAGATTGTTGTATACGTTTACGAATAATTTCGTCTATAACCGGATCGCCCGATGTACCTTTTAAAATAAACCCATCGATTTGCGCATAGGTCATACCCAATTCCTCTTCATCGGTCTGCCCCTCCCAAAGACCAGCAGATGGACTTTTATACTGAATAGATTCGGGCACACCCAAATATTTGGCTAAGGTATACACTTCCTGTTTGGTAACCATTGCCAGCGGGTTCAGATCATAGGCACCATCACCCCATTTCGTAAAATAACCTACAGTAGCTTCGGCCATATTCCCCGTACCAATAACAAATCTACTACCCAATTGTGCAAATTGATACAAATACGTCATACGAACACGTGGACGAATATTGGCAAGGCTCAAAGCGCGGTTAGTGCCGGTAGCTTCTGCGATAAACTGTTCTTGATGAATGGCCAACGCATCCACCGCGGGTTGAATGTCAAATACATGAAATGGAAAATCAAATTTCTGAATAAGCTCCATGGCATGTTGATGGCTTTTACTTTTGTTCATATCACTGCCATATGGCATCAACACCAAGTGGACATCCACCTGTGCCAGCCGGCATAGGCAAGCGACAACACTGCAGTCTATCCCACCACTCATACCCAATACAAGTCCTTTGCGGTCGGCCGATTTCACCTGTTGGGCAATCCAGGATGCCATCAATTGTGCATACTGTGCAACGTTTTCATCCTGGATGAAAAACGGTTTGTTTACGCTATTTTCCATATACTCGAATTGTTTCAGTTCTTAATCTATTCCTTATTTCTTCAAAACGCGTTGTGCGTACAAATTCGCCATTCAGATAACATGTTTCCAGCAGATTTCGTTCACCCAGATCGGCGACCGTTTGCGGTGTAAGATCGTCTATCAAACGAAAATCGTCTTTTTCAAAGACTACTGCGACCATGCCCTTTTGCGATTTTTTAAAGTTGCCAGTATCTGTGGCGGGACGTTTCTGTATCGCTTTAAACTCACCATTGACAATCTCGGCCGTTCCTTTTAACGCAAAGCCAAAGGTATCCCGTGTCACATACTGATAGGTATACGAACCTATGCCCAATATGGTATTCGTCGAGGCAAAACCCTTATCCAGCAAACCTTGACAGATCTTATCCGCTCGATCGACTGTAATGGAATCACCGTACACTACGCCAATATGGGGATCCAGCTCCTTAAAGCCTTTGCTGTTGGTCGTACCACCAAAAAGTTCAAACAAACGTTCGACGATACCTTTCTGCACAGTACTGCGATCAGATGCAGCATCGCCACAGATAATCTTCACAGGATCGCCACTATCGGGACGAATAACAACCTTCCCCTCCCTAGCCATAATAAGATCTTTCAATTGCGGCAATACGTTGTCAACTACATTCCAGAGGTCGTAGGTATCCGATACGATGGAGATATTTCCACTTGGATACACCGTTGTGATTAAATGTCGAAATGCTTCTACCTCGTCCTCTCCGTACGAACACATTACACTGTGCTCCGTCGATGGGGTGTACATCATTACATCACTTTTTGCATGATAGTAGGATTTCAGATACTCCCGAACAGACAATGTAGCAGAGACACCGAAGCTCAACAGATGTCCCCCAGCCGTACGATAAGCCGTTTCAGGAGACCCCATACCACGCATGGAAAAATCTCCGGCCTGCGTAAAGACTTTATTGACGTCGCCCGTCCTCTCGGCAAACCCCGTCAATAACCTTTTATAGCGATCTGCGATTGTCGCTGCAGTCATCGGTGACCAGATAAAAGCCGATAATTGAGTTTCCAGATAACCCGGAAGCCAGAAAAAATCGGGATGTGTATTTTCAATCGTAAACATTGGTACGCCGACAGGAACCAAGCTTCCTTCCTGCAACGCATTTACCTTGATTGGAAGATACCCCAGCCGATGTAAGTCGCGAATATGTTTCGAATCATGCGTCGCCGCAAACTTCGCGTTTGTATTTTCAAAAACAGTTGCAATTGCCTCTTCGTAAGCCGCCACGACCTCTTCTTCCGGTTGAGCAAAAAAGTTTGCATCAAATGAATTGGTGATTTCGGCCAAGGCTCCCTGTAATCCAAAAAATACAACATGACTAATACCTTCTATGCGAGACATGCGTGGCGTCCAAGTCTCATAAACCCATTCCGTATGTGCTGGATATTGATCCTTATGACACAATTTATAACCATCTGTCCAAAGTATTGGATTCTTGCTCATTGATTTAAACATAACTTTCAGTCGTTAAGTTGATGTAATTTATTTTTGGGTGCTCGGTATCCATCATGGAATTGGTGGTAAAGACGCTGGTTATCGGTGAATCATCATCCAGCAGGGTCCCTTTAAAAATTCGGGCTTCACAATGTGTGACCAAAAGATAAACTGCACTGGCTCCCATTTCTTTCAATATTTTCCCGGCCCAAAGAAATGTGCCACCTGCAGAACAGAGGTCATCGACAATAATACATTTTGCGCCGAGCGGAATATCTCCAGCCTTAAGTTCCATCCCTTCGATCCGGCCTGTTTGTGGATTCCGCTTTTTCTCAAAAACACAGCTATTTTCATAGCCGCTGTTGATGTAACGTGCCGCCGCTCCTTTATCCGGGAAAACAATCCGATCATTGTCCGAAAAATCAAGCTTTTCCATCAACTGTGGCAACCAGTCCAATGCCGGATAAACCCCAACACTGTTCACTAAAAGTTCCAGGGTAACGTGGGAATGCGGTTCGACCACAAACACCTGATCAAATTGCAAACTATTGATAAACTCCGCCACATAGTTCAATGTGAATAAATCACCTTCTATTTTGCGATCCATACGGCTATAGGGCATATAACGGATCAATAACCGACAAGTTTCAGCTTCGGTTTCATCCAACCGCTTCTTGACAAAAAGCAAGCGGATTAAGTCTCCATCTTCTTGATAGGTAAATTCGACAAGGTTGTCTTTTAAGATCAACTGATCAAAATCTTTCACTTTTGTTTCCCCATTTGGAAATTGCTCTGTGACTACCTGTTGCTTATTTAATACGATCATAGCTTTAATTTCACGTTATACTATTGAGTATTTTTTACTCAACAAATATGAAGATTAAATTTAAGCGTGCAAAATATATTGAGTACTTTTTACTCATAAAATCAAAAAAACACCATAAAATACTAACAATCAATAGAATAATTTAAGTAAGATTAGTTTACTTAAAATTCATCGCCCATTTCTAACTATTGGTCCTAAATCTGATTTCTGATTAACCGATGTTAAACCGACACATACGTATACCAAGTCGTATCTCATAACAATTTTTAAACACTATTTAGACAGTGATCAGTCATTAATTATACAGTCCGCACTGAGTCATCACTGAACAAGCACTGAACGATCACTGAACAAGCACTGAACAAACAATGTTAAAAGGTAGAATTTGATAGCTCGCTCATCCCCGTTTGGCTACACGGCATTCCGCTCTCCGTTTGATTGACGGGCAGAAAGAAAAATACGTGCGACAAGACAGAAAAATGCGATGGAAATATGGACGCCACACGCCCTATAGGAGATGTTCAGGTGATAAAAAACTGCTGCGGGACAGTTTTAATAAAAATTAGCTGATTATAGGGATTGAAATTTTGCGATAAAACAAGATCTTTGTCTATACCAAAGTCGCGAAATTCTTTGTCAGCAAATTTGTGAGCCGGCGAGGGACTTTAGATTACTTTAAGCATAAAGCATGGAAATAGCCAATCTTATCAAACAGGATATTGAGTCAATCTTACAGATTGAATCTCAAGACATCAAACAGTTGGTCGAGGACTATCGTGAAGACTTAATGGATTCGGAAACCTATGACGCCATTGATGCGTATAATATGCTCTATTCGAATATTTATGAAATGTCCGAGGAAGAATACCTCGATGCTTTTCGCACGTTGGGAGAAGCCTATCCAAACTTTGGCAAGGCCGATGAAAATGACATCCAAAAATCAATCGCTGAATTGGAACGATTAAAACATGCATTTAATGAACTTCAACTCCATACAACAGAAGGAAAACAGCTTCTCGCATTACAATTAGCCGTTTTGGAACTAGATATTCAGGTCTATCGAAAACTTACCTTGTCGCCGACTACAATGGAGATACAAGCTGAGATCAATTTATTGGAAACCGAATCGTTTGGGTTAACCAATCAGATCAATCAGTTTTTAGAATTATACCAGGATTAGTCATGTTATCATTTTATCCGATGGATCGCTTAGGGGTAAAATCAGGTCTTTGCCTTCTTTACCTATTAGCCGGTCTTGCAACATCGTTGTTTGCCTACCAAAACAAGATCGTTTTTCAGGCACAGCAGCAGACAGGAAACAGACTACCCTCTTACATCACGGACCAAGGGACGCTTTGTTATAATTTGCCTGTAGACAGAATGGGCATATACGCCATACAGGTCGATCTCAACAGGCTTTTTCCCACCGCAACGGCGGAGCATCTTCGTTCAAAACATTATGAACTTTCAGACAGCACAATAACAATAATCAACTATGCCGAACCGGCTATCTCTATCAGCTATAAGATTATTGACAACACCTTTGTAATAGCCAAATCCTCCAATCTGCTCGGGGACTATCGACCCGAATTTCAATTCATCGCTTTGGACAGCCTCAGACACATGGAGAACTTATTCGACACGAACGATTTGAGCGGCCTCATGCAACTGGAGATAGCCAAGCTCCCTTTTGAAAATATACTTTTATTTTTTAGTCAGCTGCATGGATTTTCCACAGTAGAGGAATTTAGCAGCAATGCCATTCATCGGATTTTAGAAAAGGGACAGTACGCTATCGCCAAACAGTTTTACCATTTATTTCTAGCTAAAAACAGACAATTCAATGATTTCGAAATCCTGAAGATGGCAATAGAAAAAAACGACATGGATTTTATCCGTAAAACTTCTTTAAATAGCCTGAACCGACTGGGTATTGATGAAATTAAAGCTGATTATAGCTTTACACAATGCACATTACTTGGAAAAGCTATCTTAATAAAAAACAAAATAATCGTAGATTATCTTTTGCAGAACGGTGCAAACACGGAGAAAGTATACCAATATGAATCCGACGTATTATCTGCTTTTCAACTTGCCGAAAGGACCAAGTCAAAGAAAATCATGAAACTATTTCAATAAATCATCAATAAAACAATGAAAAAGACACTTATATACCTGCTATCGCTGATTAGCTTGATGTTAGTCACACTGATCTTTGCTGAGCCAATACATGCTCAACCAAAAAAAGTGGCCCCCAAACACGCAAAAGATAATGCAAAATTGCCCCCACTCAAAGATGGTGATATGATCTTTCAGTCTTCCATTTCACCGCAATGTAAAGCGATCCAATTAGCAACGCGTTCTCCGTATTCCCATTGTGGGATTATTTTTTATGAGAACAGTAAACCTTATGTACTGGAAGCCGTACAGCCCGTAACTGTAACTAAGTTAGAACACTGGATTGCGCGAGGGGAAAAGCAGCATTACGCGGTCAAGCGCCTCAAAAATGCAGATCAGGTACTGACCAATTCGACGCTGGCCAAAATGAGAGCGATCGGCAAAGATTTTCTCGGAAAAAACTATGATGCTACATTCGAATGGTCGGACGATAAAATATATTGCTCAGAATTGATCTGGAAAATATACCAACGTGGAGCAGGCATCGAAGTTGGGAAGCTGGAAAAGCTGAAAGATTTTGACTTAAACAGCCCTGAAGTAAAAGCTAAATTGAAAGAGCGTTACGGTAACAGCGTCCCGCTGAATGAAACGGTCATATCACCGGCCTCAATTTTTAATAGTCCGTTGTTGATCACGGTTGTGAATACGTATTAAGCATACCTACACAGTTTTTTATTTTTGAAGCAGAACCGTCTTGCCGCCGTTTAATTTACTTTCTTCGGCGGCGTCTATAAATGCGCATATTGCCAAGGTTTCCTTTTCGTCAACCGGACTTACACCCGTTTCGAAAAATGGAAGGATCTTATCCAACAAGGGGCCGTATCCCATAAATTGCCCCAAATGGACAATCTGATCTTTCAAAAAAACTGTTCCACCAAAATCATCCTTCCCTTCACGAATGCCCCGAAGTGAGGCAATTCTTCCATCCGCCCACTCCCCAACATAAAACGAAGTTCCCTGTTCCTGAATAGTCTTTACCGAGCGGCATCCCGGTCCCATCAATGCAAATAACATTTCGACCCCATGGATGCCATACCAATACAGATCCTTATGTGAAGGTTCCGTTACTGCCGGACAATAGACATCTGCTCCGATTACCTTAGTCCTATCCAATTCCTGAAGACCGGTAATATAACGCAAGGAGCTTGACGAAAAAATAGGGCAACCATACTTTCTTGCAGCTTCAAAAATTTTGAAAGCGTCCGCATAGGAATTCGCTATTGGTTTGTCAATAAATAAAGGTTTCTTTGCTTTAATCACTTGAAGTGCCTGTTCCAAATGAAGATTTCCATCATTTGTCTCCAAAAGTACATAATCTACTTTCTTCAATAGTTCGGCAATACTTGATACGATCGAAACCCCGAGCTGTTGCACTTCCGCTGTAATTTTCGGAATACGCTCGATACTTAAAGGGATTGTTTTGCTTCCATAGGGGTAAGCCGCAATAACCCTGAATTTTCCATAGGGATGATTGCTGGCAGCCGTATTAACCGCTCTTGTAAAAGCAATAGCGTGCGTAATATCCAGTCCAATGATCCCTATTTTTTTTACGTTCTCTTGCTTCGAGAACAGCTTGTTATTCGCATGAAGGGCATAGGATAGTCCAAATGCAAAAGAGGACATCAAGAATTTCTTTCTATTCATTTGATTCATTCAAAAGAGAAATAGCTGCATTGACCAAAACAGCCATGGATGTTTCGAAAGCCTTTTCATCCAGATTGAACTGTGGATTGTGAAGGCCATATTGCGTGGTGGAATCGTCGTTATTTGTCCCAATCAACATGAACAATGCCGGATAACGATAAGAATAATAGGCAAAATCCTCGGCTGCCATCCAGATTTCGAGATCTTGTGGCACACTATTCCCCATCGTTTCCGCAATAATTGTTTTGACTTTTTGCGTTAATGCGGGATCGTTATAAAGTGCGGGGTAACCATGCCGTACTTCAACTTCCACCTTTGCACCCAGCGATACGGGAAGCGTTGCCGCTATTTCAGCAACCATTTCCAGCGCCTCCTTGCGCCATACCTCATCCATGGTACGAAATGTTCCGGCTAATTTAACTTCCTCGGGAATAACATTGGCAGCACCATCCCCAATGAAACGACCAAAGGTCAATACAGACGGTACATCAGGGTTGGCTTTCCGGCTGACAACTTGCTGTAAGGTGGTGAGTAACTGCGCGCCGATCATAATGGGATCAACAGCCCGATGTGGCTCAGCAGCATGGCCACCACGTCCCTTAATGGTGAAATAGAACTCGTCGCTCGAGGCCATAAATCGTCCCGAACGTAAACCGACTTTTCCTACAGAAACACGGGGACTTACATGTAAACCCAGCACGGCTTTAATCGTTCCATCAAAAGATTCCAGAATCCCGGATTCCAAAACCTGAATCGCTCCGCCCGGAATCTTTTCCTCGGCAGGCTGAAATAACAGTATAATTTTACCAGAAAACTCCGTTTTATAATCATTTAATAGGGACGCCGCCCCCAAGAGATTAGCCGTATGAAAATCATGGCCACAAGCATGCATGACACCGCTATTCCTCGATTTATAGTCCACATCATTTTGCTCATGTATCGGCAAAGCATCAATATCAGCCCGTAATACCACAATATCATCGCTCGCCGATTTTTGTCCGGTCAGTACAGCCACAACACCTGTCTGAGCGACAAGCTCGAATGGTATACCCAGTTCGCGAAGTTGTTGCTGAATATAGGCACTTGTCTCGTATTCTTGAAAAGACAATTCAGGATGCTGATGGATATGTCGGCGCATTGCAACGATTTTTGGAAAAACAGTCGCTATCTTGGCATTTAATTCTTTCAATATTGGGTCGATCATGTGGATAAGTTTTAAGAGTATAACAGGTCAGCAAGTTAAGCTAAAAATAACGTACATAAAAATAGAGCACCAACACCGTTATAATAATCCACCATAAGGTCGGATTTCGAAAACCACGGTAAGCGGCTTTATCCTGATCCGGTACCTGAAAAGAATCGCCCGCCAACACCAGATTTTTTAATCTTGCTTCGGAGACCGCTGGTGTCAACAAACTGACCACAGCACAAGCAAGCATACAAGTCCAGAATACAATGCCTGTTCTATTAAAAAACGGCATTTCAGGTAAGGTGTATTCCAAAAGTAAAGAAAGGGGAATTGTCAATAAACCGGCGGTCAAGGCACCCTGCGATGTGGTTCTTTTCCAAAATACCCCCATTAAAAACATGGTTGCAATGCCTGGTGTGAAAAGACCATACAGATTCATCAAATAAAGGAAAACCGGCTTATCCGAATAACTGATCAGTACAACCGCACTCATGATCCCGAGTACGATAATAGCAACTCCGGCGCGCTTACCAAAACGGACCGCTTCGTAGTCGCTTGCATTTTTATTAATATACTGGCTATAGATATCCACGGTCAGAATTGTTGTACAGGAGTTGATCGCTCCTGAAATGTGGGACATGATCGCCGAAATTAATCCGGCCATCACCAACCCTACCAGACCTTTGGGCAATAAGGTTTCCACGAGTGTTGCAAACAGCAAATCGGGCTGATCGAGATGCGGCAGGAATTTTGGAGCCACCAATGCCGGAATAGTAATAATCAATGGAACCAAAAATTTAAGATAGTCACCAAAGATAACCCCCATACGCCCATGCCATTCATTTTTTGCCGCTAATACGCGCTGCACAATAAACTGGTTTGTCGCACAATAAAACACACTGATACACAACAATCCGCCTAAGTACATGGTCCAGGGAAAATCAGGATCAGAAGCAGGATAAAACATTTTCCAATCTTTGGATGAGTCTATGACCGACTGAAATCCCCCTGCAGCATCAATGGTGGCAAAAGTTAGTACAATTCCCCCCAACACCAAAATGACAAGCTGCACCATCTCTGTCCATATCACCGCTTTTAGCCCACCTAATACGGTATATAAACCGGTCAGAATTGCCATTCCAAAAATGCTGTATAAAATAGGAATGCCGAATAAAGCGTGCAGCGACAGACCGCCCAAATAAAGAACTGCCCCAATCTCCACAAACACATAAGTAAACAAGATCAAAATAGCGTACAACACGCGGGTAGCGTTGCCGTATCTTTTTTCGAGGTATTCAGGTATCGTATAGAAACCGTTGCGGATATAAAAAGGGAGAAATATCCACAATAATGCATTAAAACCGATTAGAATCGCGCCCCACTCCAGGGTAATGGCTACAAAACCACGACTATAAGCGGCGCCCATAGCGCCAACGAGATGATGACTGCTGATATTTGCTGCGATGATACTACCCCCGATCATCCACCAGGGCAGCTTATCGCCTGCAAGAAAATAGTCCCGCTTCGAAGCGGAGTTTTTTTTCGAAGCATATAAGCCCAATACCACTATACCAATAATATATACGGCAAAAATAATGACATCAATCCAATCGAGTTTCATCGGTCAATAATGTTTGAATTCCTAATTTAGTTTGTTCAATAAGTATTTCAAGACCGCCGCTGGCATAGGGGCTTTGCCACACGGCATAAATATCCTTATCATAAAGCTCTTTCGGTGCAAGGTACCCCACATACCCATTCGCAATATTGATAAAAACGATTGTATGATCTGGAAATTCAGCTCTTACTTCCATTTGATAACAGGAATAAGCTTCGTTGGCCTGCGCCACCAACACAGCATCCCCCATTTTCCAGATCCACACCGGAATAATAGCATCCTGTTGATCTCCAATGGATTTACGGGTATTATATTTCCGCCAAAGGCGATCTTTCATAACACGGTCCGTACAGCCTTCATATTCACTCAAAATTGCTTCGGGACTCGGTAGCTTTTTGTAAGGTACTTTGATCGATAATACCCTTTGCTTAAAATCGGTTGAAGCGCGCTGTTCCCGAAATCCCCAACAGGCCAGTGGCGCCCCCGAGATCAAAGATTCCTTAAAAACCCAATTTTTATGACTACGCTGTTCCTGGGCCAGCGTCGCGAGCACCGCATAGCCCAACTGCTTCCCGTTGGCTTCGACCAGTGCCGGATCTTTTACATACTGTCTCCGTGGAGCCAAATCACCGGATGCACCCTGTAAAAAAAGACAAGGCACGGATAAAGAGCGCTCTACTGTATTCCGCATTTCGCCAACAAAATCGGGCGAGAGCAAATCATTCTCGTGGGCAAAGCTGGTTGGGTGGCAGGCATAATTACAAATAACTGCTTTTAAGCTTTCAGTTTCATCATACAACCGCCCGACCAACAAGGTTGTATCCGCTTCTTTCAATGGATTGTAACCAATCAGATAATGATCATCGACTTTCAGATCGCGGTTGCTGGCCAAATCGCATACACCATAATTCCAGGTTAGGCTGCCGTTAAACAGCCCACTTAGTGCCGTTTCGATGCAATATATCGCCTGTTGTTTGAGGAATTCAAGGTAGGGCGAAATCAGTTCACCTCCAGGTTGTGCTGCATCTGTCGAACAGATGCTTGGCCCGGCATGGGTATGCGACAGCGCAAAAATCAGCTGCGATTCAGCCAGATTAAAATGACTGAGCAGTGCTAATCGCAAATTCTGTTCATCAGCAGCATTTTTCCACCAGCCCAAATCGGCGGTTAGCAGAATTGCGGGCAAGCTATCGCAGGATTGCATAGCTAAACAATGCATCATCAGAGGTTGGTGAACAGCGGTTGCCTGGTCAAATGCAGCTGCCCCCCAATTACGGGAATAGATGCCGACCGGTGGAGTAATATCACACTCACCAAGTCCAAATCGTGCGCACAAGCTACCGGTCGTTTCTTTCAAGACGTCTTTCTGTTTCATACATTAGGGTCTAATCAAGGACAGTCCACCATCCATCACAATTGCGGTACCAGTCATATGTTTACAATTGTCCGAACAGATCCAAAGTACCTGTTTTGCAACCTCTTCAGCTTCTATAATCTGACCAAGTGGCACCACAGCCTTTGCTTTCATTTGAAGTTCGGCATTTGATGACCAGACCACTTTGCTCAAGCCCGCATTGACATAGCCTGGTGCAATCTCGTTGACACGAATTCCGTATGCTGCATATTCAAGGGCCATGGCCTGGCAAAGCATACGCAGGCCAGCCTTAGAGACACTATATGCCGGTAAATTTTGATGTACGGCGTGTGCCGCCCAGCTGCCCATAAAAACGATCGAACCTGCGATCTCATTCTCCACAAATGACTTTGCACAGGCATTCGCCAAGAAGAATGAACCGTCGAGATTAATGGCCATTTCATTCTTCCATTCCGCATTGCTTATCGTGCTGAAATCTTTAATCGTGACACATGCGGCATTCGCGATACAGATGGAAATTGCCCCCAGCTCCTGTCTTATCCGTGTCACCCAGGCGTCCACCTGCCCGGCATCCGCTACATCGACCTGATCATAAAATAGACGCGCTCCAGCGTCATCCAACAAGGGCCATCGCTCGCTAGCCACCTGTGGTTCAAACCGATCCGAGATACATACAATGGCCTGCTGGGTCAAAAATGCTTCAGCCATAGCCCTTCCGATATCGCCAAGTCCCCCACTGATCAAGACGACCTTATTCTTATATTCCTCCATTATCGCTATTTTTAGACTACCAATCCCCTACACTACCGTCTTTATAGAAGGTTCGCTGCAATATTTCCTGTTGAAAAGGGTGTTTCTTTACCTCTTCTTCATTGATTTCAATGCCCAAACCGGCGCGCTTATTCGGAAGGACAATCCGCCCCTTCTCTTGAACCGTAAACCCTTCGGTAACGACGTCCTGGCGCCATTCGACGTCCTTATGCACACTTTCACAAATAATATAGGATGGTGTTGCAAATCCCAGCTCAATGGAAGCAGCTGTACTTACGGGGCCCTGTGGATTATGTGGTGCCATAGATACACGATAAGCATCGGCCAAAGCTCCAATTTTACGCGCTTCAGTCAGACCGCCACAATGTGTAATATCAGGCTGTATAACACTTACGGCACGCTTTTCGAGCATATCCCGAAAGGCATGCACTCCGATCAAACGTTCGCCTGAAGCAATAGGTGTCGTCACCGCCCGTTGAATCAAGGCAATATCTTCCATGGTCTCTGGCCAGCATGGCTCTTCAAAGAAATACAGGCCATAAGGCTCCAATGCTTTCGCAAATTGCATCCCCATACGTGGGCTTGGCCGCGCATGGCAATCCACCATAATATCAATATCGTCGCCGACAGCGTCACGCATGGCCTTCACGCAAGCTTCAGCATATTTAATGGGACGAAGACCTTCCAACGACATCGTCTCTGGGACAGCCATCGATTTAAAAGCGGTAAAACCCTCATCAACAGCTTTCAGCGCCAGATCCCCAAATCGCTTGGCATCGTCCGGAGCAGTCTCGTAAAAATCCTCCATGCGACCTCCACCTAAATGACAATACAAACGGATATAGTCACGTACACGACCTCCCCACAGCTCATGACAAGGGACATTGTGAATTTTACCTAAGATATCCCATAAGGCGATATCGATACCACTGATGGCCGTACCGCGAACGATACCGTTTCCATGCCAGAAATGTTGCCTATACATCATCTGCCACAGGTATTCAATACGACGCGGATCTTCACCGATCAACAATTGAGAAATATCCTTGATAGCTCCGACCACACTTTGCGTATGCCACTCCAAGGTGGCTTCGCCCCATCCCCAAAGCCCGGGCTGGTCGGTCATAATTTTGACAAAAATCCAATTTCGCATGCGCGCATGGCATACAAAGGTTTCAATAGCGGTTATTTTCATAGTTAGGGTTTACAAACTTTTTATTACGCGTTCAGTTGCCTCCAACGTTCTGTCGATATCATCCTCCGTATGTGCAAAGGAGATACTTCCTTGTTTAATTGGTGCCGGGAAATTGAAAATCCCCTCTTTTATGAGCTTTTTTCGATATTGGGTATCCAGCTCAAAATTGTGGTTATCCAAAATATCATGAAAATTGACTGGCGCATGGTCCATAAAATATGTACAGAAGGCAGATCCTTGGCGTGCGACATAAAACGGTACGCCTAATTTAGGAAATATTTCCTTATATCCCTGCTCCAAACGCGCACCAAGCGCCTCTACATGTTCATAAACGCGATGCTCGGCGCTGCCTAATTTTTTCAGTGTCGCAATCGCCGCCGCCGTCGTTAAAGGAAAAGCATTAAATGTACCGGCAATCATAACGCGCTTCGACTTATCAGGATCCACAAAGTAATCCATATATTTTTTCTTTCCTGCAATAACACCCAATGGGTAACCGTTTGCAACCGCCTTTCCGAAGGTTGAAAGATCCGGCTGAATACCACAGATGGACTGATAGCCCCCCAGCGCATGTCTGAATCCGGTTTTTACTTCATCAAAGATCAACAGAAATCCATGCGCGTCGGCCATCTTGCGTAAACCTTCCAAATAACCTTCCTTCGGTTTCACAATCCCGATATTCTGCAGAATCGGTTCCAACAGAATACAGGCAACATCATATTTTTGAACCACATACAGCACACTTTCCAAATCGTTGTAGTTGACAATGTGTACCAAATCGCTGTGATTTTTGGGAACGCCAGCACTCAATGAATCGAATGGATATTCCCCCGGACTTTGATACGAACCCACATCGGCACGTTGACTGATCACATTGCAGGCCACATCGTTGTGCCAGCCATTGTAGCCCCCCTGCATAACAATCACATGATCGCGCCCCGTTACAGCACGGGCAATACGGATGGCATGGTAAGTCGCTTCCGATCCTGTCGTTGTGATCTGAACGCTCTCTACCGAAGGAACAGACTGACAAAAAAGCTCCGCAAACTCACCTTCGAGTAAGGTTGGCCCAGCCCCCATCAATACCTGCTGTTCCTGCAAGGTCTGTAACACTGCAGCGTTCACGTCAGGATCATTATGCCCCAGAAAGGATGCTGCAAATCCAGCCTGATAATCTATGTAGCTGTTCCCATCAATATCTTCGACCAGACTACCATTTCCTTTGACGAAGCAGATATTCGGATCTGACTTCCGATTTAACGATACCACTCCACCCGGTATCCATCTTGCATTCTCCCGCAGTATCGCGGCTGATTTTTCATTTTCTTGCATGCCTATTAAAAGTTTTGCTATTTGTTATTGTTATAATTGGACGATCACCGCCACACAGGTCGCAGTCATCAATAAGTTGTATTTAAATACACCTTATTTTATGTATACCAAATTACAATATTTTTGTATACATTTAAAATAAATTTTAAAATTTTTAAAAATGAATATTCTCATTGAAGGACTCCTTTTTCCAGAAGGCCCCGCTTTCGACCGGGAGGATGGTATATGGCTTGTGGAGAAAGAAGCAGGAAACTTGATCTATTACAAAGACAATCAGTATAGCAGAATAGCTGTGAATGGACATCCCAACGGCATTGCAATCGATAAAAACGGCATAATATGGTTTTGCGACTCACAACAAAATAGCATCCGTTGTTATGATCCCTTACACAAAACCTGCACAACAATAGCTACGAAAATCGCAGGAAAGCCATTAAAAATGCCCAACGACTTATGTTTTGATACCGAAGGGAACCTATTATTCTCCTGCCCGGGAAATGACCTGGACGATGGTACAGGCTACCTCTGCTGCCTAAATAAACAGGGTAATCTTTCCAAGGTCCACACGGGTCTATTTTACCCAAACGGATTGGCTTTCGCAGCAGACAACTGTACACTTTTTGTCGCCGAAACGGGTACAAAATGGATCTGGAAAATGCACTGGAACAGCTTGACACAACAGGTGGAGAACATCGAAAAATTCATCGAAACAGGTGGTCTTATTGGCCCAGATGGAATTGCCTTCGATCAGGATAACCAGCTTTATGCCGCTATCTATGGATCGCAACATATCCTATCCATTGATACCAAAAACAAGACGATCGAGAAAATACCTACGCCGGGAAAGAATCCGACAAATTGTGCTTTAGACCCAAAAGGCATTCAGGGACTTATGATTACAGAAGCTGAAAAAGGGCAATTGTTGCAGTGGGGCAGCACAAAAAAGGGTCTATTGTAAACAATAGACCCCCTATAAAAATCCAAAAAATATTAAACCAATTCCAAGGCTTCTTGCTCGCCGCGATCCAAATGATGAACCAGGGTTGTATAGGCTTTATTCCAGTCATCCGCTTTCAGCGCATCAACAATAGCGCGATGCTCCTTCTCCGTATCCAGGTAATCTTCCATCTGCCCCATAATAGCCCCGAGCTTCATATGAAATAAGGGAATGTTACTGTTCTTGTAAATAGAAATCAACCTTGAATTGCAAGTTCCCTCAATAATCCGCTCATGAAAACGAACATCCGCCTCGCAAGCACCACCATAATACCCCTTGCTGACCATCTCCGAAAAATCGTTACAGATCAGTTCCAAATCTTCGATAAGCTCTTTACTTTTCTTTGAAAACAGAATCTTTAATGCACCTATTTCCAACAACTCACGCAGCTCACGAATATCCTTCACATCTTCGACTGTCATTTTTTTCACAAAGCAGCCGCCTTTTTCACCAAACTCAACCAGACTCTCGCCTGCTAACCGCATAAAAGCCTCACGAACAGCCACTCGACTCACCGTCAACTTATCCGCCCAAGCACTCTCCACCAATCTTGCCCCTCCAGCCAGCTGACTGGACAAAATTTTCTTACGTACTTCTAAATAAACTTTATAGGCAAGCGAATCCTCTTTCATATTGTATACAATTTTATGCAAAAATAAGAATACAAAATCATTAAAAAAATTTAAACAACGTATTCTTTAATTAATCTTCCCCTCTTGGGCACCATACTGTCTCCCCGGCGATAAATAAATAGTTTCGGCTTTAGATTTCCAACTGGTTGTATGATTCCCTTTCAGGACATTTATATTAAAGCTACCATTTTTTAATGAACTTTTCATATTCCAGAAACCATCTTTCAAACCAACCACAACAACCTCATACGACTGATCTCCCGGTACCGCAAATTCAATGGATTCATTAAGATATTGATTTGGTTTGGCCACCACCAGTAAACGATCAGCCACCCTTATTAAATAATAATTCGCTTTTTCCTCAGCATACACCGGTAATTTTGAAGAACCACTCTCCGTCATCTGAAAAACCGAAGCATAACTGGCCTGATCACTTTCCTGTTTGGGCGAGACCATAATCCGTGTTCCTCTAGCCTCTGGCCAAGGAGACTTGACCTGATAAAGATCACCAAAAACAAAAGCAGTCGAATCGCCCGAATACAATTTCACCGCACAGTCTCTTAATTGCGGCTTCAGCAAATCAACATAGGTAGCACCAGCAACATTTTTAAATTGACTATGCAATACAAAACCTGTTTCACTTTGTAACGGCTTTTCAAGCGTATTGATCTGCCAGTAGGGCTCAAATTTCTGATCATTGGTCTTAAGCTCGTCCAATAGGACAATGACCGCAGGCACATCCTTCCGCTTCAAATTCAAAAACAGGAAACTTTTAGTATAGGATTTCACTTTAGCGGTATATGCAGCTGTTAGATCCACATTGAAATAGCTATAGCTCGGCTGAATGGGATCCTTACCAAATGCCGATGCCCTGATCTCTCCGGTATGGTACCAGGAGTCACTTAATACCTCCTCAACCGTACGTGGAAAACGCTGGCTAAACCGAGTACCACCATCGTTTGTTTTGGTCCTGAACAACAGCGGCTCAGCAGGATCACGCACCAAAAGCATACTATGCGCAACCGACCGCTTATTAAAGTTAAAATCATAAGGGGAGCCATAGGAAAGATACAGGCCAAGATCACCAACCTGAATACCATGATGATAGATTTGCAGCGCACCTGCATCGGCATGCTGATGATTGCCGAAATGATAACCACCACCCTTAATTTCTGCAACCACATCGGAACTTCCGTTCTCTTCGCTCCAGCCTGTCCGGGCAACCATAGACCCTAAGATGGGTCCAAAATCCTTTGTCAACGGCATTTTCTCACGGTCAAAATCCGGCTTCAATTTTGGATCATCCAAGAGGAGAAACAAGATTGGATTGTCGGGCAAACCGCCCTGCTTGACAAACTCGGCCTTGATTACCGGATTGCCTGAATAGGCATAACAAAGCAACATGGTCTGCGGATTTTTCCAATAAAAATCGGCACTGCTGTTGTACTTTACATTAAACATATCCCCGTCGCGTAACATTTTTCCGTCAGGCGTGCGCATATACAGCCAGTAATACGGCATATCCTTGATGTTATCGTCAAAAACCGGATAGCCAAGCATGCGATAATACAACCAGGCTCCATGCATTTCCCACCCAAAACGATAGCCACCGTAATCAACACCTTGATTATGGCGCGGAGACTGATACTCAAACTTGCGCATGGGCACCAACTCTTCCAAAATAGCATACGAAGTATACTTGTACGGTACAGGATCCTCGTCATATAAAGCAATACTCATTGCCAGCAGATCGCGCGACACCTGCGCCTCATTCCCATGCCCATTGATAATACTTTCGATACCAAAAAAGGGAGGCCAGCCAATTTCCATATCTTGCGCCAGACGCATCATATTTTTATGCAGGTTGGCCTTAACGCGTACATCCAATAAGGAGTAGCACCAGTCGTACACCAGTGCACCCGTATAAATTGCACGTCCCAGCTCACGTGTAATATCACCATAGGATACATTCCCGAACTCCAACATCGTCAAGTACTGATCCGCCAGTCTGACCGCCTCTTGACCTATTTTTTCGTCACCGGACATGAGGTAATAAAACGCTTTTGATTCAATAGCACGCTCGAGCTTTTCATCGTAAAACATTTCCTTATTCGGATCGAAAATAAATTGAACAGGTTGCTGCGCAAGTGTTTTCACTTTTCCCCAAGCTTCCAGATGCTCCGCCTCTTCCAGCCGCCCTTTAACAAGCGGCAAAGATTCTTTGTTAACCCATAATCTGGGATGACCTGCAGGTGGAACAATCTTTGGTTTATAATTTTCCGCTGCAGCTGGTGCAACTGGAGGCACAAAGGCATTGATCGAAACAGCTTTAATTTTAAAATTAGCTGGCAATTGCATGCCGACCGTCTGCTTCCCTTTCCCAAAATAAAATTTACCAAGATCTTGCTTCGCACCTTTAAAGCTGTCGAATACGATCCGTTTGGTCGATCGGGCGGCGCGAACATCAATCATCGCATACAGCGTCATCATACCTGTTTTATCCGCAGCCTTAATTTTATCCAAATCGGTAACCTCACCTTCTGAAACCAAGGTATAGACACCAGCGGTCGGAACGTCTACCTGCACCTGCAACCTCTGCCCATTTCCCTTTATCGAAGTAATCTTTGCCTGCTGCCCATAGGACACTCCAAGGATCGCCATAAAAGCGACCCCTAGCATAGTACCTTTAACTTTAAGCCATATCCTTGCACCCATATCCTTATTTTACTTGCAACCTTTTTACACTGATCTTCATTTCTTTCGTGGTATTATTTACGCTATTGACAAATACATAAGCATTGTATTTACCATCTGCCGTTTGCAGCCATAGTCCTGATTCAGCTTTTAAATTAATGGCAAAATCTGGCGCATCGATAAACGATTTGTCTTTCAAATCCACATCGTCCACAAATACACTGTATTGCAATCGTGCCAATTGTTGATCCCGCACGGTCCAAGCCTTCACGATCTTCGTTTTATTTGTCAGCCCGACAGGTAAGGTGAAGCTCGGCAAATAACTGGCATCCGTCGTGGGAGCAACCAATGAATGTGCATAAGTCACCGTTGGCAATGGCCGGTACAAATAGATCAAATCAATTTTATCCGGGTTTGCTGCAGCTTCCGTTGCTGTATACCATTTTAGATCTGCTACAGAAAAAAAGCAGGCAGCCCCATCTTTCCCGATCAAGTCTAAGGCCATATCCATATTACGAATCGCATACGCTTCGGTCTTCAACGCAATTTCCTGCCCATTACTGGACCTCGCCCTGAATGTAAACGTAACCGATTTACCTTTTGCTGCTGCCGGTATTTTGTAGCTATAACGCAGCGTTGAAGCCGAGGTGTCTTTTGTAAATTTCACCTCCGTCCTATTCCCATTTACTGTCGCAGGGTCGCCAACGACAACACCTACGTCTGCCCCGGTACTACTGGTGTAGTACGATTTGTTTTCAAGCACAGTACCCTCATCACCCGCAATGCTGGCTTCCACAGCGATCGATGTGAGCTTCCCCTGATCTGGTAATATCGCCGCCGCATAAGCAAAGTCTATGGTAGCACCAACCACATTTGGCCCTAAAGAGCGCTTAATGATGTCGTTTTGCAAACCATCTTTTGCTTTTGGAATTTCATAAGCTTCTTCTTTACAAGAACCTAACAGCAAGAGCCCAAATCCGATGGACAGTAGCCCTATTTTTAAATAATTTGTTTTCATCAGCTTACTTATTTTTGTACTGTCAAATAAACTTTATACGTCTTACGAACCTTTCTATTTCCAGACACGACAGTCCATTCACGTGGCGTATCCAAATTGGAAAAATCTTGTTTTCCTAAAATCTTAGGATCTAATACCGCATCGGTGACCAATGAAAACTGTGGGTATAGATTTTTCAAATCCGTACCAAAGAGCACCTCCACTTTTATGGTTTGCTCAACGGTATCTACCAAGGCAGCTTTGGTCCGTACTGTCTGAAAATCGGCGCCCAACAGTTCAAAACTACTGACATAACATTCCGACCTGGTCGTGATCAACAAACCATCCTCATCCATTGGATAATCATCCTTACAACCGGACAAGCTAACGAACAGCATGCCGATTAAAAATAATGTATATTTCATCTTATTACAGTCAAGTGTTACCATCTTATTTCCAAGGTATATTTTGTGTTAAATTCGGATTCCGCGAACGTTCTGTTTCCGGGATTTGATAGATATAACACTTTTGATAAGTCAACTCAGACTCATTGAAGAAAAAGCGCTCCCAATTATTCCCAAAACTATCCTGGAACCATTTTCCATCACCATAAGGCTTACCAAATACGGTTTCCAGTTTACGCCATCTCCGCAGGTCAAAGGCACGCTGTCCTTCACCAAACAACTCTACGATCCTTTCCTGTTCTATAGCATCAAAAAAAGCATCACGAGAAGCGGTTTTAGCCCCCGCAAGCGCGGGCAAGTTACCACGGCGCCTGACCTTATTAACCAAATCAATCGCATCCGCCTGTGGACCACCAATCTCATTGGTCGCTTCAGCATACATCAGATACACGTCTGCAATGCGCATCAAAGGCCAATTGTAATTTCCATCACTACGTGCCACACCACCATAATTGCGCACAAATTTACGCGATTGTAATCCCGAGAGATTTGTGGTATTATCGGTGAAGGAAGTTTTGTAAGATACACCGTTAACCGTCACCGCAGCACCCCAAGTTTTGTAGACAAAAGGAATATAACCTGTCGTCTCCGTAGGGCTCATACCCATAATCAATTCATAATCCCACAACAAAGTCGCTTTCATGCGATAATCGCGATTACGGTACGACTCAGGGTTCACCGCTGAATTTGCTGTTGTACGTGCTGCCGGATTTTTCACTGGATCTAGCTGAACCATCTTGGGCAAGAAATCTCCCGTAATGGTAGATTGATAACGGTCGGCCAATTCATAACGCGGAATAGCTTGGTTCTGCCCTAAAGACACCAATGGCCCAGTCCACACACGTTGATATTCCTCACTCTGTTTTGTACCCACACCGCCATGGGTAAGCACCATGACCATTTCCTCATCTTGACTCAAGTTGCCCGTAGAAGGTATAAACATGTAGTAATAATTTGGGAGCACATCTGCCTTCCCCAATTCACCCCATGAACCTGGGTCACCATTTCTAAACATTTTGATACCAAAATCATTGATCACACGCTTAAAATCCGCAGCTGCCGCCGTATAGGCCGACTTAGCGTCGGCAGCAGATTGCACAAATCCATCCAATTCGGGCCATCCATTTTTCTTCCACGAACCCCAGTACAATTGAAACTTACCACGGAAGGCCAACGCGGCAGGCTTACCGGCACGACCAATTGCAGCCCCCTTATTCGGCAATTTGTCCACAGCGTAATTTAAATCAGCCATAATGGAATCTTTCAGCTGCGCAATAGGCATTCTACGCACCGTATCAGCCTCTGCAGGCGCCGGTGCCGATTTATAAAAATAAGGTACATCGCCCCATAAGGAAATCAGTCTAAAGTAGGCAATGGCACGCAGCAATTTGGCTTCCGCCACGATTGTTTCCAAGGTCTGTTTTACAGCATCAGTTTTTGCTACGGGCAGCAAGCGCGCATTGGTATTTTCGATCACAAAGTTGGAACTGAATATAGATCCATACAATGCTCTATACATTGCCGACGCACCGGAACCATAATTCATCGGACTATTCACCGTTAATGAAATAGGCGCCGCACCGGTATTGTACACCTTCAGGTAATCACCATGACCATCAAAATGATAGTCACGATCAAAACAAGGTCTAAATATCGAATAGTTCGCCATTAAGGCAGCAAGCGCGTCATTTTCGTCCACCCAGAACGTTTCAGAGCTTGGCGTTGTTGTTGGATTTTGATTTAACAAATCTTTGCGGCACGCGGATAAACCAAGAAGCAACAAAGAAGAAATAAACACGATGTTATATATCGATTTCATAAGTTCAAATATTATAAGTCTACATTCAGTCCAACCACAAAACTCTTCGTCATCGGATAGGCATCATTGGTATAGGTACTTTTCTCCGGATCTAAGCCTTTAAAACTCGTCAAAACCGCCAAGTTATCTACAGAACCGAATACACGTAACTTCTGGATCCCCAGCTTCATCAGTAATTCTTTCTTAAAAGTATAGCCAAGCTGCAGATTTTTAACCCTTAAATAAGACATGTTTTGCAACCAAAATGTACTCAAGTATGCATTTGGACTCGTTGATCCCAATGTACTTGGAAGCAATTTAGGATAATCGGCATCGCGATTGTCCAGGCTCCACATATTATTCCACTGATCTTCCGTAATCGCCTGATTTGCCGTCCCTAAAAAATTTGAATTCGCTTTGTTCATCCAAAATTCTTTTCGTCCGGTAGCAGCCTGCAACAGGAAAGAGAAATCAAAACCTTTGTAGTCAACAGAACCTCTAAATCCGTAATTTACCTTTGGCCTACCCAATTGGTAAGCGGGATATGCCACGCGGTCATTCGCATCCAATTTGCCGTCACCATTGACATCTTTCAACAAAATATCTCCCGGAGAAGCCCCCTGAGGAACTGCATTATAGACATCCTGCCAAGACTGCGCAATGCCCAACGATTCGAAAGCATAGATAAAATTATAAGGCATATCAATAAATACCGAACCTCTTTGCAACTGCTCATTCCAAGACAATAGCTTGTTCTTGTTGTAGCCCACATTAAAGTTCAGCATGTAACCCACATCACCTTTTCTATCATTCCAGGTCACATTTGCTTCCAGCCCTTTATTCATCATATCGCCGATATTGCGTCGCGGAGCAGCAAATAAACCCGTCAGATGCATCGATACATCCGAAGGTCTGTTCATACCGATCGTCTTTCTTTCGTAGTAATCCAACTCGGCCGTCAGTTTATTTTTAAAGAACCCAAGGTCCAAGCCCAAATTAAACACACGTGTCTTTTCCCAGGTAAGGTCATAGTTGATCAGTTTTTTATTGATCAACCCCTTGACAACAGACCCTGTTCCTGTACTATTGTCAATCAGATAGTAGGGACTGGACACCAAAGATTGTTTCTGCTCATACAAGCCTACACCACTATTATTACCCAATGAACCATAAGAAGCTCTAAATTTAGCCGAACTCAGGCTAATCTTCTCCTTAAATGCCGACATAAACGCCTCATCTGAGATCCGCCACCCCACTGCCGCGGAAGGAAAAAAACCATATTGATCGCCCGGCAAGAAACGCGAAGAACCATCTACCCGGAAGTTCCCTTCAAACATATACTTTCCAAAGGCTGTATAATTTAATCGTCCGATATAAGAACGTAAACCTTCCGCCGATGATGATCCCGACACATTTTGTACATCTTCAGATGCACCATCGATTTCATGTAAACTAGGATGCAAACGATCTAAGCGACTACCCGCCAAAACACGATTGTTCCAATATTCTTCGGAATACACGGCCAAAGCAGAGAAATCATGATTAGCGCCGAACTTATGATCATAACTCAACTTGAAGTTCAGCTGTGTTTTGTAATTGTTCCGGTCTGTATTATAGATCCCATCATTTGTTGGCACAAGATCCCGGATAGACAATCCTGTCCGGATGTTATACAATTTTGTCGGCAT
This sequence comes from Sphingobacterium multivorum, assembly GCF_039511225.1. NCBI lineage: Bacteria > Pseudomonadati > Bacteroidota > Sphingobacteriia > Sphingobacteriales > Sphingobacteriaceae > Sphingobacterium > Sphingobacterium multivorum. The sequence goes on along the minus strand of NZ_CP154261.1, from coordinate 2,193,934 downwards.
ATCTGCCTTCCATTGAAAACGCGTGTCATAATTTAGGGCATAATCCACTTTAGCCTCAAACCCTTTGAACGGCTTCCAGTTTAAATAACCATTCACCAGAGCCTGCTTTTGATTCATGTGGTTCTGGTTGCGCGTCATGTAATCCGCATAAATATTATTGGCCTGCGGGCTTTCATTGTAAGACATTGCTCCACCATAAAAACCGGTCATAGGATCATAAGGCAATATACCTGCTGGCGAGGTAAACAAATCCATTCCACTTGTTGAGTTGGCAGTCATACCATCCTCGTAGTTATACCGGTAATCGGACCAATTTCCGGAGAACCGGACCCCAGCACCGATGGTATTGGTTACTTTTGTTTCGAAGTTAAATGCAGCATTATAACGTTTAAAATCATTATTGATCTGTATCCCCTTCTCATCCAGCATACCCACAGACAAATAGTAATTGTTATTTTCAGTCCCCCCATTAATGGAAACATTATAATTCCCACTTTGACCATTGCGAAGAATAACATCCCACCAATCGGTACTTGGATACAATCTCGGGTCGATCATACTTAAAGCCAACCATTCGTCGATCGTTCCATTTTTAAAATTGAATGCAGATGCAGCGGTATTATAAGCCTGGGCCCTTTGCGTAGCCGTCATTGCTTTTGCATAATTATTAACAAAATCAAAAGAGCGGGTAGGTTTCACCAGCGATTTGTTGGCACTAAAGGAAATAACCGTCCTACTGTTTCTTTTACCAGACTTTGTCGTAATCAATACAACCCCGTTGGCCGCTCTGGAACCGTATACAGCAGCGGAAGAAGCATCTTTTAGCACGGTCACACTTTCAATATCATTCACATTCACACGGTTCATATTGACATCGGGCATCCCGTCGACCACGATCAGCGGTCCAGCACTATTGACCGTCCCCAGCCCCCGGATCAAAAGATCCGCTGCATTATTTCCGGCCATCCCTGAGTTTTGACTTACGGCCAAACCGGGAATAACACCCTGTAAGGCCTGCGAGGCATTGGAAAGCCCCCGGCTTGAAGTAGATTGGTCAAAATTGACACTGGCCACAGCACCAGTCAAGTTGCCTTTTTTCTGCTTACCATACCCCACCACAACCACTTCATCCAGCGCATTTTCGCTCGCATCAAGCACCAAAGCCTGCACGTCTTTCCCCGACACCACTTTTGTATTAAAACCGATTAACCGAAATTGAATCTGATCTGAAACCGAACCCGTTAATTTAAAACGGCCTTCTTGATCCGTAACGGTAACAGTAGCATTTTTAAGGTTACGCACTTCCACACCGGACAGTGGCTGCCCTTTAGCGTCCAGCACCTGCCCGACAAGCTGCTGCTGAAATTTAGCTAAACCCGGCGAAGGATTTAGAACATCCGAGATCGGAATCTTTCCATTATTAGGGGAAGAAGGTACATTTGCCAATGCAGCCATCGAAATAAAAGGTAGCCCTACCAACAGGCAACTCCTGTTTATTACATCCCGGATTTTAATCTGCTTTAGTATCATGAATACTCAGGTTAAAGTGGTTAAATAAATGATTTATAAGCTCTTTAGTTTATTGGTATTTTTTAAGAAAAATAATTTTCGACCCCTATGCGATCGCAATTCCTCTTCTTTACTTTATCATAGTGAATACAATAATATATATTTTTTGTATACAATTCAATATTTTTTTCACTTTTTTACAAAAATAGCCCTGCTAACAAGTTCGTGACAAATCTATAATACCACATTTTTGCCCACCAGATTATAAACTAAATCGTATTTACCTTAGCCCGATAAAATATTTTTGTATACAATTTAACTTATTTTTTGTATATTTATTTTTATTCAACTACATTTGACTAACCACATAAATCAAAGGAATAACCGTAGATCCTATATGAAAAAACAAACCTATATTTGGCTTGTATCGCTGATCCCGCTGCTTTCTTCCTGTTCTTCCGAGACAGAAAGAGAACGTAAACCCATAAATAACATCCAACTGGAGTACAGCATACTATCGCTAACCAAAGAAGCTACAAAACTCCATGTGCCCTGGGATTTACAATATGACCGGGTCAATAACGCCATTCTGTTTTCTGAAATCGGAGGAAGTATACGAAGACTGGATACAAAAACAAAAGTTGTTACTTTGGTGGACAGCCTGACCGACGTATACCATCAGCGCACCCTGGGACTCTTGGGAATGGCGCTCTATCAGCCGGAACAGCAGCAAGCTTATCTTTACCTTTCTTACACCAGCAAAAAAGATAGCCTTATTTTTTCCAACCTATATCGCTACGATTATAATACGGCAGGCAAGTTGTCAAACCCAAAATTGCTTTTACAGATCCCCGGAAATACGGGACATAACGGCTCCCGAGTTATTGTTTCGACAGACAAAAAAGTATATTGGGCTACAGGAGATGCCGCAAGTGATACCTTCGCACAAGACAGCACCTCATTAAACGGTAAAATCTTACGCCTCAATCTCGACGGGAGCATTCCAAAAGACAATCCAATTAAAAACAGCTATGTATATGCCTGGGGATTTCGAAACATGCAAGGACTTACCCATGATGCAAAAGGCTTAATTTACACCTCTGAACATGGCGATGCCATCGAAGATGAAATCAACCTGATCCAACCGCTAAAAAATTATGGCTGGCCACAGATCGAAGGCATGATTGACACGGAAAAGGAAAAAGCTATCGCCAAAAGCTCGCCAAGACAGGAACCTATTAAATCGTGGACTCCAGTCGTTGCACCATCTGGTATGGCCTATTACGGTTCCAACGTTATCCCTGAATGGCAACATAGCTTATTGCTTGCAACGTTAAAAAATCAGTCTCTACGTATCCTAAAATTATCTGCCGATGGGCAGCAGATCGTCGATGAGAAGATCCTATTCAAAGATCAACTTGGCCGGCTAAGATCCGTATTGACCTTACCCAATGGGGACATTTATTTCTGTTCAAGCAACCGGGACTGGAATCCACAAAAGGGATTTCCAAAACCCGATGACGACGTGATCTACCGACTCCGCATTGCCGATAAGGCCGTTGCGCCAATGATTAAGCCCGTTGCAGCCAACGCCGTCAGCTCCCCGGCCAAAAGTGGTCAAGCCTTATACGAAGCGTATTGTGCGTCTTGTCATAAAGCAGATGGAAAGGGACTTATAAACACCTTCCCCCCATTAGCCAATTCATCTCTTGTCAAAGGCGACCCAGCACCTTTATTGCGGGTTATCCTCCACGGACTGAAAGACAAAACAATAGCCAAGGTCAAATACGAGAGCGCAATGCCATCTTTTTCATTCCTGAAAAATGAAGAGGTCATTGAAATTACCAATTATATCCGTACACACTTTGGGAATTCTGCACCTAAAATCAACCAACAGCATTTAACCTCATTACGATAAATCTCATGGAAAACAACCTCGAGCCAAAACCCTCTTTGTTTAAAAATTGGCTATCCATCTTAGGTCCCGGCATCATTACCGCCGCCCTGGTTTTCGGGCCCAGCAAAATGACCATCACATCAAAAATGGGTGCAGATTATGGCTTCGCCCTATTATGGGTTGTCGTCGTCGCGATCTTTTTTATGATGGTTTTCACCAATATGGCGGCACGTATCGGCATTGCGAGAGACGAATCTTTACTTACCTTGATTCGCCAGAAATTTGGTAAAACAACCGCCATCGTCATTGGCCTCGGAATCTTCCTTGTCGCAACCTGTTTTCAATCCGGAAATGCCACAGGGGTCTCCATTTCTGTTTCGGAAGCAACGGGGACAAACCCCAAAATATGGATCATCGTTTTTAATGTCATTGGCATTTTACTGTTGTTCTTCAAGTCTTTCTATGCGCTACTGGAAAAACTGATGCTAGCACTTATTATCCTTATGCTATTTGCTTTTTTATCCACAGCCATAATGACAAAGACGCCTGCACAGGAATTTTTCTTAGGTTTTATTCCAAGCCTCCCGCCTTTATCAATGGGTTTAATTATTGCTTTCACGGCGTCTTGCTTTTCGATTGTGGGTGCGTTTTATCAAAGTTATCTTGTGCAGTCAAGAAGAAAACTGTCGTCCAACAAGCAGACTTCGGAACGGCAAATAGTCGGGAGCAGAATCGGCATCATTATACTCGGGATCATGAGTGCTGCCGTGATGGTCTGCGCTGCAAATACCCTTCATCCGCAAGGCATCAAATTGAGTTCTGCCGCTGAGATGGGCCGTGCATTGGAACCGCTTTTGGGAAGCTACGCCTCACACCTCTTTTTTATCGGTCTTTTCGGCGCCTCCTTTTCTTCCTTGATCGGCAATGCTGTATTAGGCGGTTCATTACTGGGCGATACCTTTGGCTTCGGCAACAATCTCAATCACCCCAAAGTGAAACTCTTTATTTCTTTGGTCATGATTTTTGGATCTGCCATCGCACTGATCTTCGGAAATCTCCCCTTGGAGCTTATTGTTTTTGCCCAAAGCATCACCATTTTTCTTGTTCCCTTTATTGGCATTATCCTCTTTCTGATCGCAAACGACAAAGAAATTATGGGTGCGCTCAGAAACAGCCCACTAACAAGGTTATGGGGAATCCTCGGACTTCTCTTACTCGTTTTTCTTGCTTTTAGTAATTTCTATAATTTAATCAAATAATTCAGACATGGACCATAACAATTTAGCGGAATTGGAACAGCAAATACTTGCACCATCATTAGATCTAATTGAAGATATAAAAAAGATACAAGGTGATATTCTTTTCCTAGGTATTGGCGGAAAAATGGGGCCAAGCATGGCAAAACTAGCCATGAGGGCTATTCAAGCTGCAGGAATAGACAAAAAGGTCATTGGTGTTTCGCGTTTTTCAACCAAGGAACTCCAACAGGAACTGGAAGATCTAGGCATAGAGACCATCGCCTGCGACCTGCTGAATGAGGAAGAACTCAAAAAGATTCCGCAGGTTCCGAATGTCATTTACCTCGCAGGACATAAGTTCGGCACCACAGGAAATGAAGATTTCACCTGGGCAATGAACACCTATCTTCCCGGAATGGTAGCTTCTCATTTTCGAGACTCCAACATTGTTGCTTTTTCTTCGGGTAACGTACTGCCCTTTGTGCCGATAAGCAATGGCGGCGTTTCCGAGGAAAGAACGCCCGAGCCTGTCGGTGAATACGCGCAATCCTGTTTGGGTAGAGAGCGCATATTCGAGTATTTTTCGAAGAAAAATGGTACACCTACCCTGATCTACCGATTGAATTATGCGGTGGATTTTCGCTACGGTGTCCTCGTAGAAATTGCCAAATCGGTCAAAGGGCAGCTCCCAATAGATTTGACAACCGAAAACGTCAATGTCATCTGGCAGGGAGATGCCAACGAAATTGCCTTAAGATCATTATTGCACTGTCAGTCTCCGGCCAAAATACTGAATGTCACGGGGCCTGAAATTCTTTCTACACGATGGATCGCAGAGCGCTTTGCTGAGCATTTCAACACTAGGCCCATCTTTGTGAATGAGCCCGCCGGAACTGCTTTACTAAACAACGCTTCCGAATGCCATCGTTTATTTGGCTACCCGAAGACAACCATACGGGAAGCGATAGACATTACAGCCAAATGGTTGATCCAAGGTGGCGAACTATGGAACAAAGACACGCACTTTCAAGAACGAAAAGGAAAATTCTAATGAAAACTTTAGACAACAAATTACAACAGTTGCTTTGGGAAGGGACGGTTATTCCGGCGCACCCCCTCGCCCTCAATGAGGACCGCAGCATTGACGAAGCACATCAACGACTCCTGACCCAGTATTACATAGCCAGTGGAGCGGGCGGAATCGCTGTCGCTGTACATTCAACCCAGTTTGAAATCCGGGACCCTGAGATCAATCTTTTTGAAACCGTATTGAGATGGGCTAGCGAAGAAGTCGATAAAGCTGAGCTCCAACGACCATTTATCAAAATTGCGGGCATCTGCGGCGCCACAGAACAAGCGGTACAGGAGGCAAACACGGCACTTCAATACGGTTATGATATCGGACTTTTGAGTATGGGCGGACTCCAAAGCTGGACTGAAAATGCAATATTAGATCGAGTCAGAGCAATAGCAGCTATTATTCCTGTTTTTGGTTTCTATCTTCAACCTGCCGTTGGTGGCCGTATTTTCTCTTATTCCTTTTGGCAGCAGTTTGCCGAAATCGACAACGTCGTCGCCATCAAGTGCGCCTCCTTCAACCGCTACCAGACATTAGACGTTATGCGTGCTATAGCCAACTCCAGCCGGCGAGATCAAATTGCCATGTACACGGGCAATGATGACAATATTGTCAACGATCTGATGAGCGTGTATAATTTCCCTGTAGCTGGAGAAAACGTCTCCATAGAATTTAAAGGTGGCTTACTAGGTCATTGGGCCGTTTGGACGGCAAAGGCCGTTGAGCTCCTTCGGGAAATAAAATCATACAAACAGAACCCCAATAACCTCCATGCGAGCCATCTCCTAAGCAAAGCAATTGCTGTCACAGACAGTAATGCCGCATTTTTTGACCCAGCAAATGCATTCCATGGCTGTATACCAGGCTTACATGAGGCGCTCCGTAGACAAGGTTTGATGAAAGGTATCTGGTGTCTGAACCCCGACGAAAATCTTTCCATCGGACAGCAAGAAGAAATTGATCGTGTATATAAAGACTACCCTGACTTAAACGACGATGAATTTGTCAAGGAGTTTCTTAAATCTAGATCCCAATAGTCGCTTCCTTTTATAATAATCGGTTCCCTCTCAAAGGTCTCATCACCCGGGCTAGCCATAGCTAACGAGGTGATGGGACCTTCCTTTTTGCTCCAGTTCATATTTTACCAATCAATGACTGACCGGGAGGAATCTCGCGCAGAACAAAAGGTTTGATTTTTATAACTTTGCGTCATGACAACTTCTGAAAATATAATTGATTTCTATCAACGGGTATTTCGAGAATCCAATTACCCAATAGGCTCCTCGCCAGAACAAATTTCTCATTTTAACGTATTTTCTCGTGAGCATTGCCCCTTAAAATCACCGTACAATAGAAAAGATTATTTCAAAATATCCCTTATGATCGGCGTGGGTCAACTGCATTATGGCGATCAATGGATCCCTATTGACCGTCCAGCGCTTGTATTTTCAAGTCCGCTTGTTCCCTACTCTTGGGAAACAGACAATCCCGATCAAAAAGGATGGTTCTGTCTTTTTACGCAAAAATTCATTCAGGAGGACAAACATTACAACCACAACATCCTCGAAAGCCATTTTTTCAATCCGAGTGGTAGCCCCGTCTATTTCTTAACGGACGAACAGGTCGATCTTTTCGATCACATTTTTCAGCGCATCAATGTGGAACTGCTATCTGATTTTTCGTTCAAATATGAAATTATCCGGAATCAGTTGCAGTTACTCGTTTTAGAAACATTAAAACTAGCGCCAAATGAGGGAATATCACCTTACCAAAACGCCAATCAGCGCATTTCCCATCTTTTCTTAGAGCTACTGGAACGCCAATTTCCGATTGACACCGAAAATTTGCTTCGTTTTAAAAATGCAACGGATTATGCACAGCAGCTCAACATCCATGTCAATTCGCTAAACAGGGCTTTGAAACAAAATACAGGAAAAACCACACAAGAACTCATCGCGCTACGCATCACACAGGAAGCAAAAGCCCTCCTCCAACATAGCAGCTGGAATATCAATGAAATCGCTTATGCCCTGGGTTTTGAGGAACCCGCAAACTTCAGTAATTATTTCAAAAAACATGCGGGCATACCGCCTTTAGCTTTTCGCAACAGGCCTGTTTGATTTTCACAATAATTTGTTTGAATTCTATATCTTTTGAAACAGGCAATGGAGCTACTTTTGTCCACATCATATTTAGCAGGTCAAAGAGAAAAAAGTGGCTGGCTGCATGAACGTCCATAGAGACGCGAAATTTAAAAAATTACAGGATGGAAAAAAACACTAAACCACAGCAATCTTTTATCCCGACGATACTAGCATTTGCACTTGTTCCGATTACGGGACTTGCCACCGATATTTATCTTCCGTCGATGCCACAAATGGCCCAGGAGCTTGGCTTGAATGAAAGCAAAATCCAGCTAACACTTTCGCTTTTTCTAATCAGCTATGGTGTTGCTCAGTTCTTTACAGGAGCATTGGTTGACGCTTGGGGAAGATATCGCATCAACCTGATATCACTTTTCCTTTTCATTGTCAGTTTCTGGATTACAGCAAGCACGCAAGATATTTGGGTTATTTACCTGATGCGTATCCTACAGGGCATCTTATCGGCATTTGTGGTCATCTCAAAAAGAGCCTATTTTGTGGATGTCTACGAAGGTGAACAGCGCAAGCACTACCTCAGCATTATGACCATCGTCTGGTCGATCGGTCCGATTGTCGCTCCTTTTATTGGCGGCTACCTTCAGACACAATTTGGTTGGCGTTCTAACTTTATAGTTCTGGCCGTTTACAGTGCTGTACTTTTCATCCTTGAACTGATCTTTTCTGGCGAAACAATCAAACAGAAGAAACCTCTCCATATCAACTACCTGATTGGCGAATTTAAAATGATGCTTAAAAGCAATGATTTTACCTTCGGTATAGTCATGTGCGGTATATCCTACGGTCTTGTCATGTTCTACAACCTCAGTGGTCCCTTTTTTATTGAACACCAGCTGGGCTATAGCGCAATCACAACCGGTTATACCTCGCTAATTATGGGCTTAGCTTGGATGTGTGGTGGTTTTATTGGTAAAGCCCTTATTAAAAGAGCCTTGGTTCCGAAGTTGAGAATCGCCAACTTCATTCAGATCAGCCTGATTGTAGGTATGCTCTTGGTTTCACCTTACCTGTCAAATCTCTATACATTGACATTTTTCGCATTTGCTGTACATTGTACAGCAGGGTTTATTTTTAACAATTATTTCAGCTACTGTTTAGGGAGGTTTCCATTGTCGGCAGGTATCGCCGGCGGATTGGTTGGCGGAATTACCTACCTGCTGACCTCTTCACTCAGTTACATCACGGTAAGCTTGGTAAACCCTTCTTCGCAGTTTCAGATTGGATTAGGTTATGGCATATTTGCACTGTTGGGATTGACTACTTTATACGTTATTCATAAGTTGGTCAAAAGCGTATAAGCTATGGGCAGGTTCTTCCAGCGACAGGGCAACATTAACCTGTAGCTGGACAGCTACAAAACTATACTTAAAAGTTGAATTATTTTTAAAATAGTATTAAAAACAACTATATTTGTTGCATCATAATTTAGGTTTATAATTGGTTATTGAAGGTTTTCATTCTCCCCGTTTGAAAACCTTTTTTTTTGACCGAAAAAAAATTCAGTCTGCTGTCCTCGCTGCTGCTGACCAAATCACGAAAACCCTTGCTTATTTTTCTAAATTACTACTTTCCTTTACACCGAATTTTTCAACATAGGTACGTGGACTCTCCTTATAGAATTTCTTAAATGATTTGCTAAAATACTTTGGATCATTGAACCCGACCTGATAAGCCACCTCGCTGATACTCAAACCTGTATCGTTCACCAAAATATAGGCTGCTTTCTTGAGACGGACCATATTAATAAATTCAACCAGATTCAGTCCCGTTTGCTGCTTAATCTTGCGGTACAAAACAGAGCGGCTCACACCGATGGCTTTTGTAAGATCAAGCACGCCAAAATCTTCGCAGCCCAGATTTTCTTCAACAATCTTCAATACCTGATCCAAGAAACGAGTTCTTTCGGGCAGATCTGTTCCCTGCGCTCCAAGAAGATAATGCTGTACAAATTTTTCCTCCAACCTTTTCCGCGTCTGTAAGATGTTAGAAATTTTCTGAATGAGGTGCGGCATACTGAAGGGCTTGGTAATGTAATCATCTGTACCGATTTCAAATGCCTCTGTGATATAAGGATCAGCTGTGCGGGCTGTCAAAAGAATCACCGGAATATGATTTGAACTGCTATCATTTTTAATCTGCTGCAAAAGTGTGATTCCGTCACAGTTGGGCATCGTTACATCCGAAATGATAATATCGGGCTGTTTTGTTTGCACCAATTCCAAGGCCTCAATACCATCGTTGGCTTCCAAAACAATATATTTTTTTCGTAAATTTTCACATAGAAAACAACGTAGCTCCACATTGTCCTCGGCAACAAGTATGATGGGTTTATCTTCCTCCGCCGCAGGACGCTCAATTGCTGTTTTTGTAATATCCACATAGGGCATATCGGCATCTGCTGGGTCAGCGCATATCATCCCTGGAGTATCCGTTAAGACCGGTAGCTCTTCGATGACGACAGCGCTCTGGGGCAGGCTGATCCGAAATACCGTATTGTAGTCTGTCGTTTCCTGTGCCATATTGCTTTCAACAGTGAGTTTCCCGCCGTGCAACTGGACAATGGAGCGGCAAAGTGCCAAACCTATTCCACCGTTGGTAGCCGACAAGCCTTTTGTATTGGCCTGATAAAATTGTTCAAATACAAAAGGAATATCTTTTGGTGGGATTCCACGCCCGGAATCCCAAACGGAAACAAGCAATTTCTCCAACTCACCTTCCACTTCTAGCTCAACCTGTATCTTTATTTTACCCCCCTTATCCGTAAATTTAAACGCATTATAAATTAAATTGACAAGGACTTTTTCAAATTGTTCCGGATCGAAACCTGCAACGTAATTAAGACTTACCTTATTATCCAGAAAAAACTGAATATTATTTTTTTCGGCAATAAAGTGAAAATTCTGGCGAATGTTTTCCAAATACGTAGCAAGATGAACCTTTTGGCAAAACAATTTCATCTTTCCGCCTTCATGTTTTCTGAAATCAAGCAGCTGATTAACCAGATTCATCAACCGATCGGCATTTCTCGTCGCATAACCAAGGTGCTCCTGTGCATATGCTGAAAGCGATCGATCGCCTTTTAATTGATTTAAGGGGCCGATAATTAATGACAATGGCGTACGGAATTCATGGGAGATATTGGTAAAGAAATTCAGTTTTGCTTCATGGAGCTCCTCCTGTTTTTCCGAATCTATTTGCCGAATCAAAAGGTCCTGTTTCAATTTATTCCGGCCGTGGAAAAATCGGATAACCAAAAAACCGGCCGCAGCAAAGAGAAGAAAATAGCCGCTATAGGCCCACCATGTCTTCCAGGGTGCTGGCAGCACTTTAATCTTCAAAACCGTTGCCTTTTCGTTCCATACCCCATCGTTGTTGGCCCCCTTTACCCAAAGCTCGTAGGTACCAGGGTCTAAATTGGTATACGTAGCCACGGGATTGCTCACATAATTCCAGTCTTGATCAAAACCTTTCAGATAATACGCGTATTGATTTTTCTCCGGATGGACATAATTCAACACACTGAATTCGAGACTAAAAACATTTTGATTGTGATCAAGTATCAATTCATCCATCATGGATATATCTTTGGGAATAACAGCATCAATACCTGGGAGAACTGTTTTATTGAATAATTTCAGCTCTGTAAACTGAATGGGGGGAATATAATTATTGACACTTAAACTATCCGGATTAAATAGGGTGAAGCCGGAGAAACTTCCAAAGGCAAGTTTTCCGTCCCGCAACATTGCTGCTGCATTTTGAATATATTCGTTGCCAGGAAGACCATCGGTCTTCGTATAGGTGCGTACATGACCCGATAGGGGGTCGAAACAAGAAATCCCTGTATTTGTACTCAACCACAATTTGTTTTTCAGATCGCTCAGCATCGCAAAAACATTGTTGATCGGCAATCCATTTCGTTCATTGAACCTTTTGAATGCTTTCTTCTCCGGAAGATAGCGATTGAGCCCGCCCATATAGGTACCGATCCAAATCTGTCCTTTTCGATCTTCATGGATACTCACAATATCATTTCCGCTAATTGAAAGAGAATCTTTCTTGTCATTTAGAAAGGAAACAAATTTATCGGTACCGGCTAGTTTTAGATTTAACCCATTGGAAGTACCGATCCATAGATTACCTTTTGAATCCTCTAGCAAAGCACGCACCATATTGGAGCTCAATTGCTTTCCTGCAACATCAAATGTCTGGAAAGATCCCACTTTCTGGTTTTTACGAAGCACCTGTAGTCCGCCACCGAACGTGCCAATCCAAATATCGCCATTGCGATCCTCTAAGATTGCATAGACATTATTGTTTGCCAGGCCATTACTTACATTGGGATCGAAACGAAAATGTTCATAGCCTTGTTGCCCCTTTCGTCTTAAATTCAATCCACCGTCATAGGTACCTACCCATAAGTTCCCTCCCTTATCTAGACAGATGGACTTCACATTGTTATGACTTAGGCCATTCAGGTTATTTTTATCGTGACGTTCACTAAAAAACGAATTCGTACGCCGATTAAAATAATTCAATCCTCCACCCTCAGTTCCAATTACAAGTTCTCCCATTCCATTTTCAACAAAAGCGCTCACCACATTGTAACTTAAGCTATTGCGTTTAGCTTGATGGGTAAAATTCTGAAAATTGGGAATATCCTTGTCATAGATATTGACCCCTCCAAAATAGGTTCCGATCCAAATAGATCCCCTCTTATCTTGAAATATAGGACGAATGGAATTATTGCTTAAGCTATTGGGATTTCCATCGTCTGCCTGAATAAAAAGCAGTTTTCCATTTTGATAAACATATAGGCCATTGAATGTTCCGATCCAAATCTTTCCATCAACTGTTTTTTTTAAGGACCGTACATCTTGACTGGCCAAACCTGTATGATTGCCCGCTTCAGTTAACGAGGATATTTCGCCTGTATGCTCATTGATAATCCGAATCCCATTATATTTCGTGCCTACCCAGAATATACCTGGACTAACCTCCAATACGGCCTGAAACCGTTGATTAACTTTATTATCTACTGATTTCTCTTTGAAGTAAGTTCGTAGAACCTTTAAGCTATTTCCATCTTTCGATGCGGCCTGCATGAGTACAATGGCATCATCAGTACAAAACCACAATCGCTTTCTGCGATCCTCATACACGGTTCGAAAATTACGATAGTATTCTTTTCCCTGGCTTCTTTCAACGGTAATCTCATTGAAGACCAATTCCGCTTCGAGATGCCGGCCCTCTTTAATCTTATACAAGCCTATATTTGTCGCAATCCAAATCTTGCCGTTGGAATCCTGAAAAATCTGATGAACGTTGACATCCATTTTTCCACTGCTACTCTCCACGGTAGGTAAGGGTATACGGATGAAATTGTCTGACGCACGATTGTATAAATTCAGTCCTGTCATTGTCCCTATCCAAAGCCGCCTTTTGTTATCTTCCGTAATCGCTTGAATAAAGTTGTGCTCTAAGGAAAGGCTATCTTGCGGATTGCTGCGGTAAATCGTAAACTTTCTGGCGTCGTACTTATTTAAGCCATCACGGGTACCGATCCACATAAAACCCAAATAATCTTGAGCAATAGCGAAAACGCTGCCCTGAGACAAACCTTCATTGACATCCAAGTGTAAAAAACGATAGTTTTTTTCCTGCGCATGCAAAACAGAAATTAACGCTAAGGCACAGCAAAAACAGCGCACAAAAACACGTAGTGGCATCATAAGGTATATAATTGAAATGGATGATAAAAATAATCATTCCATTGAATAAACACGAACAAGAATCACTTTAATCGATCTTTTAATTGTTGCTCATAAAGCGAGCCGATCGAAATTATCCGGTTTTGATTTTCCCAATAACCAGCGTTTCTATTTTTCAATCTTCCAGCTACTTTTTCTCCCTTTACGCCTATGGCAAAATTTTGCCCAGAAGCCCAGGGCTGTTGTACTGCAGCACTTTTGACCGTACAATTCCATAAGACTTGTGTCACCCCAGCCCAACCGTGTCCACTCCCCCAGTTACCCCGATCCTGCACATTAATTTCACCATCGGTTACGATTTGATCGTATAAGGTTCCAACAGCCCATCGATGATGTGGACCAATATCCGCATGTGTTCGTTCCGCGCTAGAAAGGCTAAAAACGTTCGGACCGAGGGTCCTGGCCCCCGTTACGTAATCATGACGACCTTCCGTCGTATAAAGTTCTTTAAATAAATTAAGCTGACCGTCATTATTGAACGAATACCTCCGCCCGCCTGTAATTTGAGATTTTCCATCCAGACACCGCGACTTCATTACTGTAATCTGTTTGGCAAAAGCACCAAGACTCACCGCCGCATAGCCAAAATAACGCGCGGTGATATTGCGCACCCAACCATTCGTTATTTTATCCATATCAATTGCAATCCAGCCGTGATTTTCGTCCGTATCACTTACAAAATCAGACTCGAACCGTATATTTTCGATCCCAACTTCACTTATACGCCCGTCGAAGGTGTAGGGAATGACGGCCACTTTTCCGTACCTCGGATCTATCGCCATCACCAGAGGATTATCAAAAAATACAGAGTCACCTCGAATGGCTAAAATCGTACGTTCAAAATTTAGCTTGTATTCCCGCGCTGTCCACTGTTTCGTCCCTTCTCTTTTTTCAATCTGGTCCATGTGAAGCGCTTCAATCCAGGCATCGTTCATTTCATACGAGAGCAGGACCTGCTCGCCCACTCTCCATTCGTTCGTATGATCGACCAGAACATAGTTAGCCCCTACAGGTCCATAACCAGGCTTAACAAACTGTTGTCTAGCCTGGTCCACTGTATAATTACCCGTACCGGAAACTTTCAATAAGCTCCGTTGGTGCTGGCCTGCTGCTTTAAGCAGGGTTTGTCCTTCAGCATCCCCCTCACCTCTCAACACGACACCGCTGGCATGAATTTCCAAACTCCCAGGTATAGTGTACAGGCCTTTTTTTAACAAAACAGCACCTCTATAACCGTTTTTATCAGGTGGTTTTGCTGCTACGGCATCGATAGCCTGCTGTATAATTTGCTGATCATCGCCATTTACGCTGGGTTTTACCGTAACCACGACAGGAACATTGGGCAGCTTTTGATCACCTTGATGATAGCCCACCCGACTAAAGTCGGGGATGACGTTTCCTTGTGCATCCGGAAAATAGATCAATTGTCCCGCTGGATTTTTCCGGACCAGATCCGATTGCACTTTTCCGGACTGCAGCTCTTCTTGTCGATGCAGTGCTTCCAAGAAATAATAATCGGCATAACTCAAAGGTTTATCCACTTCGGTATTGGAAGGTTTCGATCCCGTACTGTGTAATAATATAAAACCGCGATTTTTATTTGGTGGCGACATGTAATGGTCTATCAGGTTAGCCAATATGGTCTGTGCTTTTGCACGATAATCTTTCCCTTGGTTGCTATACGTGCTTAATTCCAACAGCCCCGATGCAATGACTGTCGCTGCCGACACATCCCGTGGTTCATTTGGTATATGAGGTGCATCGAAATCCCAATAAGGGATCAAGTCTTTCGGCATATTGCGATGTGCAAACAGCCAATGTGCAACTTTTTCGGCTTGCTGCAGATATTTCGGATCGCCGGTTTCTCTGTAACACATCGTATAGCCATACAGTGCCCAGGCCTCACCCCGCGACCAGGTCGATTCATCACTTAAGCCCTGATGGGTGTTTTTATGCTGCACTGCTCCTGTTTTCGGGTTGTAGTCTATCACATGATAGGTACTGTAATCCGGTCTAAAATGATTTTTTAGCGTTGTGTTGGCGTGGCTCACCGCAATCTGATAATAAGTAGAGTCTCCAGTGAGTTTGGTTGCTTCAAACAGCAATTCTAGATTGAGCATGTTATCAATGATAACCGGAAAGTCCCAGCGGTGGCTATTGTGGTCCCACGAACGTATACAGCCGACTGTTGGATTGAAGCGGGTTGCCAGCGTTTTGGCTGCCTGTATAAGCACCTCCCGGTACTGTGGATTTGCGGTTAAGCGATAACCATTTCCAACACTACAGTAGATCTTAAAGCCCATATCATGGGTCTTACCATTAAATTGCTCCGCTTCGATCGACCTTGTTGCTTCTGAAGCGAGATCCTTCCATTGTTGTTTTCCCGACTTTTCGTAGAGAAACCATAGGACGCCAGGAAAAAAACCACTGGTCCAGTCCCCCCTTTTCACAGCAACCAGTTCGTTATCTGTGGAAAGCGTACGTGGCGAAACCAAGGATGAATCCCTTTTTTTCAAGAGCTGCAATTCTTTATAAAGTAGTTGAGCTTGTTGATCTGCAAGGCCCCACGCTTTTTGCAGCTGCCTGGTACTCTGTGCCTCAACGTGTTGAAAAGCGCACAGAATTCCCGTCAAAAATAGTGCTTTGGCAATGGATGGCCTTTTTAAATTTCGAAAGCGCAAAAAGAGGGTATATCTTCGCAAAGACGTCGCATTAACATTCATGTTATCTGTAGGTTTTTAAGGTGAAATGGTTAAGTTATTTTATAAAGAGCCAGGAAAATCAAAGCCATATAATCGGGTTGCGAATGGGTAAATTTCGAACAACCTCTTCTTGTTCAGGTGCATGATCAAGCTTTTTCCAAAGCTGCAGATAGTCTTTATTCTGGAAAGCTTCTGCCGAAAATACGAGTGCCGGATGCGCAATTGGCCACTGATCCCAATACATGACATCTTTCGGATACGGCCATTTTTCTTTATCTGCAATATAAGGGACCATAAAATCAACACCCGTTTTTATTGTCCGCCCATCAGACAATGTATACTGCCAAAGGGAGGTGTTGGTCTTGGACAAAATCTGGCAGATCATGGTCATCGCATCCAGATTAAACAACGCGTATCCATAAGGTTTTGTCCGCTGCAATTCTCTCGGAAAACTGCCATTAGACTCCATTTGATTCGGCAATAACACGTGCGCATAGCGATCTGCACATCTGTTGAGTAATACCGTGTCTTGCACTAAACTCGAAAATGCAGCGACCTGCATCACCCAACAGGTACCATGGTTATTGGCAGAATTCATTTCATCGATTCCATATTGATGCGTTGTAAGCCAGCGTAGATAGATTGCAAACCAGCGATGTATGGCATCCTTAGTAGCCTGTGGAAAATTGGGGTCGTCTTCAAATATCTTTACGCCCTGTGCAACTTCCATCAGATGAATGGTATCAATAATGCCTATTCCTCGCCCTGTAAAACGCCCTTGTATAGCCTGAGCATAAAGAAGATTCGGATTCATCATCGTCTCTGCATCCACGAACCAAGCCTTTAAATGGCGAAGGGCCTGCTGTACGTATTTTTTATCCGGATTCAAACGATAGGCTGAGGCCAGTGCCCCCACAATTCGGCTGAAGCGGATCATCGCTTTACGATGTTCAACGAAATTGGCCGGATTAGTCATGCCATCCCGTTGAATATAGGGCGCAGCGGGATCTTTGGGATCGGGCCACCAATAATCACCTTCAGAATAAAAATCATGAATACCCCCGGCACTCCGAACTGCCTTATAAGCTGTCACAGTCACTGGTTTCTGCTTCATCGCCCATTTGGACTGCTTTAGGATAACAGGGCGCAGCGTCTGGATGATCTCCTGCTCAAAAATACCTTCCTTCATTTTTGCCCTCAAGAATAAGGGGAAAATTACGATCCCAAGGAGACAGCCCATGACGCGAACAATTGATGTAGATTTCATTTTTCCTGGTTTTTGAATTACATTGGAACAATACGGTACCGTTTACCTTTTATGGTCTCAAATTGAACTTCGAATGTTTTTGTAGATGCTAACGATGGCAATTTGGACGGATCAGCTACCGTATATGGAAGTTGTTCCGGTTTATATAATAGCGCATTGTCTGTGACAGCTGCCTGATTTGATTCGACACCGACAACTTTAA
Organism: Sphingobacterium multivorum; assembly: GCF_039511225.1. Classification (NCBI taxonomy): domain Bacteria; kingdom Pseudomonadati; phylum Bacteroidota; class Sphingobacteriia; order Sphingobacteriales; family Sphingobacteriaceae; genus Sphingobacterium; species Sphingobacterium multivorum. The sequence goes on along the minus strand of NZ_CP154261.1, from coordinate 2,176,108 downwards.
CGGGTAAAGGTGTACGCAAACGACAAACACCACCAATATTGGACACGATCATTGCTTCGGTCAATACGTTATTTTTCCAGGCAATATCTACGGTAAAGTTTCCTCTGGCCTTAATTCCTTTTATCGTCCCAGCAGACCATTCATCAGGTAGGGCCGGTAACAAGTGGATGGCTCCATCATGACTCTGCAGCAACATTTCAGTCATTCCCGCCGTAGCACCAAAATTCCCATCTATTTGAAAAGGTGGATGTGCATCAAATAGATTCGGATAGGCTCCGCCACCGCTCATCTGCGCACGGTCCAATTTGGGATCAATAAAATTTAAGGCATCCTTGAGGATTTTATAGGCATGATTTCCATCCTGAAGCCTCGCCCACCAATTTGTCTTCCAGGCCATCGACCAGCCGGTACTCACATCGCCCCTTAAAAGCAATGAACGCTTGGAGGCCGCAGCCAAAGCCTTGTTTTCTGCAAGGCTGATCTGATTGCCCGGGTATAATCCAAATAGGTGGGAAATATGCCGATGCTGGTCCTTTGGATCATCCCAATCTTTAAACCATTCCTGCAATTGCCCATATTGCCCCACCTGATAGGGATAAAGCTTTTCCTTCGCTTGTTCTAGTGCTGATTTAAATTCAGGATCAACGTTCAGTATAGTACAGGAGTGAATAACAGCTGTGAAAAGCTCCCGAATGATCGCCATGTCCATGGTAGAGGCCATGGTCAATTGATATTCCTTACCTGCTATTTTAATTGTATTTTCAGGTGAAGTGGACGGATTGGTGACGAGATATTTATTTCCGGGATCCGCAATCAGCCATTGCAACATAAATTGGGCTGCCCCTTTCATCAAGGGGTAGGCCTTCTCCTTCAAGAACGTTTTGTCGCCCGTAAAACGGTAGTGTTCCCATAGATGTGTGCTCAACCAGGCACCGGCCATAGGCCATGCCGACCAGCGCGGCATTCCTTTGGGATCCCAATCGTAGCCGCCCGGAGGGGAAGTTTTGGCCCATAGATCGGAATTATGATGAACAACCCAGCCCTTATCGATATTGTAATTTATCGATGCTGTTTTGGCCCCATTGATAGCCAGCTCATCCATAAAATCAAACAAGGGTTGATGACATTCTGCAAGATTGGTATTTTCCGCGAGCCAATAATTCATTTCTGTATTGATATTGGTCGTGTAATTACTTCCCCAGGGCGGCTGCACATGATCATTCCAGATCCCCTGTAAATTAGCTGGTCTCCCTCCTTGTCTGGAACTGGCAATCAACAAGTACCGTCCAAAATGATAATACAGTGTCAGCAGCCCCAAATCGGCCGGTCCTTTGGAAAACTGTATGATACGTTGATCTGTAGGCAATTTATCATGCGCAGAGGTACCAGCCAGCTCAAAGGCTACTCGATTGAATAGTGCTTGATAATCTTTTTGATGATCGGAGAGTATGGTCTGAAAATTCTTTTTGGAGACAGTATGCATGCGGTTTTTTGCGAGCAGCGTGGCATCTTTACCTTCCTGACTCGGCGACTTATCAAAACCGTTAAAGCTTGTCGCTTCCGTCAAAAATAAAATCACCTCATCGGCGCCTATGATCTTAAGCTTATCCCCCTCTTTTTTTACCACACCTCCGATATTCTTTACGCTTACCTGCATCGCAAAAGCCATCCCTTTTCCGCCAACACTATCGTACACCACCTGTTGGGGTTCATAATCCCTATTGGCAACAAAACTTGGTGCTTTACCCTGCAAGGTCAGCTGATTATTCCCTTGCGCTGAAACACTGTATTTTAGCTTACTGGTTAAGGAAAGGTCGAATGTAATTGATTTTTTCTTGTCGGCCTTCAGTCGAACAACCAGTGCTTTATCCGGAAAGCTGACAAAACTTTCTCTTAGGTATTGAACGCCTTGATAGGAATAGCTGACCCGATTGATCGCTCGCTCCAGATCCAGCTCCCGTTTGTAATCTTTTACCTTTTTTTCGTCCTGATGAAAATCCAACCATAAATCGCCCATAGGTAAATACCTGGCAGAATAAGGTCCCTGCATTTTCTTCCAAAGAACTGCTGCCTCTTCATATTTTCCAGCAAAGATGGCTTGGCGTACCTGGGGTAGAATTTGCGGGCCATTGGGATTATTGCCCGCATCGGGTTCACCCGACCATAGGGTATTATCGTTAATTTGAAACCTATCTTTACTTAACCCACCAAAGACCATCGCTCCTGTAGTGCCATTGCCTAGCGGTAGTGCCTCCTCCCAGAGCGAGGCCGGTTGATTATACCAAAGCTTGAGCTGCGGCGAATTGCCTTGTGCACGGCATGGCGCAAGCGCCCCCATAAGGCCGAGCAGTAAAAAGAAGTTCAAATGATTCGTTGCTTTTAACATCTTGTGTTATTTTTCTATCGTTAACAAGGTACTTTTTGATCCTTCCATCCGGCCTGATACCACAGCGCTTCCCGAAGGCAGTCGAAGCTTAATCAAAGCACGACCATTGTAGGCCTGCACTTTTTTCGACCCCGTAGAAGTGCCTTGGTCGACGATCAACTGACCATCGCCGGTCGAACCAAAATAGATCCAATTCTTTGCATCGAGACAGGGGGTATTGGTATTATCCACAATTTGAGCTTGCACAGTGATCATATCGCCTTCCGTGGCAATCTTTTCCACAAGAAGTTTTGCCGGTTTACCCCACTTTTTTGTCTGATACTGCTGTTCAATTTCATCCACGAGAATTTCCCGGCCGTTTTTCGCGACAGCTTTAATCTGATTGCTTCCTTCGTTCAGTTTCACCATCCAGCGCAAACCTGCCGCTGGAAAATCTTGGCTATTTCTTTTCTTTAGTCCTTGACTTTTGCCATTGACAAAAAGCTCAACCTCCTTGGCATTGGAATACACCTTGATCATTTTCGACTCGTCTTTTTCACCCCAACGGACCGGCCAGCTATGGCCATAAATATGCAACATTGGCTTCTCGGTCCAATACGACTGGAATACGTAGTACGATTCTTTTTTGGTAAAATCCCGTTCAACAACACCCTTCTGATTGACATAAGGCACAGGATTGTCTGGCCGGACCGGAGTTGAAAAATCTTTAAATGGCCAGTAGGCTGTTCCCGTGAGCCAAGGCATGGTTTCCTGTTCCTTTAAGTGCCAATCGATGAGATTACAGATGTAGCTTTCACTCCAATCGCCATCTTTAGAAACGCGTGCTGCTCCACCAATGAGCGACGCATCGCCTGCCCGTTCATCTGTTGTACCATCACCTTTGATTTTAGCTAGAGCACGGTCAGGGTCCTCTGCATGTCGTCTTGCATGACTATCCCCGCCCCACTCCACATGAAGGAAATGCTTTACCTTTTTCATTTCTTCCTCGGAGGCTGCTTTATAGTCGGTATAAACGCCTCTATACCAACCCGCCCAAATGGACGGCGAGTAAACATCAACAATATCTTTACAGAAATCACAACGTCGTATCGCTGTTTTCCGGCTTGGGTCCAATTGATGAGCTAAGCCATTGAGTTCACTCATATAAGCTCTTATCTTCGCCTGATCAAACTCCGTAAAATCACCGGGCCAATCATTTTCGTTGCCGAGGCCCCAAATAATGACCGATGGATGATTATAATGCTGTTCAATCATATTGGTTAACATCCGTTTTCCCTGAAGCTGATAGACTTCTCCACCTAATCCACCTCTGCACCATGGAATCTCTTCCCAAACCAAAATACCCAGACTATCGCAGGCCTCAAGCACTTTACGACTCTGCTGATAATGTCCCAAGCGTATAAAGTTTACACCCATCTCTTTCATCAGGGTCATCTCCTGTAAGATCTGATCGTCAGTCATTGCTGCAGCAACTCCGGCATGGTCTTCATGACGATGGGTACCGCGAAGTAAAAGTCTTTTCCCGTTCAGCAGAAAAGGACCTTTTTCTTTAAACGCTACATGTCTAAAGCCAAAGACACTCTCTTCCTTAAATACTTGTCCATTGCTTTTGATTGTCGTAACTAAACGGTATAAAGCCGGTTGATCAGGGCTCCAAAGCTGTGGCTTCTTGACCATGAATTGTCCAAATTCAAGATTTAATGCTCCCTTATTAACCTGTGGTTGCTGGGTTTGCACGATTTTTCCAGCGGGGTCGTAGAGCCGCATTTCGACTTCAAAATTAGTCTGAGCCGAAAATGGCATCAGTCGTCCACGGACGTTGGCTACCCCCTGCCTGCCATCAGCCCCTACTGACGCCTCAACAAATACACGTTCCAAGGCTGTCTGCGGAACATATTTCAGGTTTAGATGTCTGTAAATACCGCCATAGACGTTAAAATCAGACAGATTGGAGGGGATCATTTCTAAATCACGCGAATTATCCACACGAATTGAAAGCGGTATTTTACCCTTAAACTGTTTTTTAAAAGCAGCTGTTTTTTTAAACTTTTCAACCGCATCCGTAATGTCCACAGTCCATTCGTCGTATCCACCAACGTGCTCCCCAACTTTAACGGTATGGATATAAACAGCTGTCTTTTGTCCGGCTCCTTCAAAATGAAGGAGAGTGTGACCATTTAAATAGGGGTTGTCGATCTCCAGCGATTTTCTATACCAACTGGGTCCCTGATAATAATTGATAGCTGGATCAACAGCGTCCAGCGCATTATAACAATGCGGTAGATCTACCTGCTGCCACAATGGAACAGATTCGGGATTACCGGCTCCCACCGGTCTTACAGCTTCCCAGATTCCACCCAGATCGCTCTTTAAGAAATCCCAGCCATGATCAATCCGCTTAACTTCCTGAGCGTGGAGCTGAGCAACTCCAAAAGTCAACAACAACGCAATTATTTTATTCAATCTACTTTTCTTCATTATGCTATTTTAGTATCTGCTTTCCATCTTATCGGCCTTACTCGTCCAAAGCTCCAGTTTTCATGTTCTTTGCTCCGGGCCCTTTTTCGCGCTTAAATTTGCCAGCCACTTCGATCTTAATCACCGTAGCAACAGAATCAATGGCCTGCTCAGGCACGGCAATCTGAATACCATTGGCATTCGACTTTACCTTTAACACTTGATTATTGGCTAAAAGACTAGCTTTTAAAACTTTATTTTCAATCGGAAGTTCAACTATTCCATTTTTTGGCCAGTCAAATACCGAGACATACAAATAAGTCCGCTTTCCATCTTCCTTTAGGGTACACCGCCCCCATTCAAATGGCTGTAAAGGACTGCTCTTGGTTGCGTAGATCGCTTCACTATTGGCTTTCATCCATTTGCCAATTACAGCCAGACGTTCTATACTCTCCTGTGGAAAGGATCCGTCGGGTTTTGGGCCAACGTTCAACAGGTAGTTTCCACCTTTGGAAGCAATATCAACGAGATTGCGGATCAAGGTTTCGGCAGACTTCCATTTATGATCCGATGTGCGGTAGCCCCAAGTACCGTTCATGGTCATACAGGTTTCCCAATGTTTGCCTTCGAGTTCACTCCAATCTGGAATTTTTTGCTCCGGCGTTTTGGTATCGCCGGGGAAATTAGGCCGTTTCAATCGATCATTTGTGATAATATTGGGTTGTAATGCCAATTGCTCCTGAAGCATATTTGCGGCTTCGTCGGTCATATTGGTTGGCGTATCCCACCATAGCACAGCAATATCGCCATAGTTACTCAACAATTCTTTGACCTGAGGTACGGATACGTTTTTGATATAGTCACTAAAACTCGCTGTTTCTTGTTTGGGGTCCCAATGGCCATGATGTGCTAGCGTGTAGTCATCTATACGGGTTGAATCTGGATTAGGCCAGCCTTCTCGCATTAACTTACGAGCAGCCGACCCACCAGGGTTATTCCAATCCTGCGCCTGTGAGTAATAAAAGCCAAGCTTCAGTCCATATTTTCGGCAGGCTTCGGCCAAAGGTTTCAAGACGTCTTTGCCATAGGGCGTAGCGTCCACCATATTCCATTTGCTCGCTTTTGTTTCAAAGAGTGCAAAACCATCGTGATGTTTGGCTGTGATAATCAAATATTTCATCCCCGCATCTTTCGCCATGCGTACCCATTCGTCTGGATTATAGGCGATGGGATTAAATTGTTTCGCCATAGCCTGATATTCATCAACTGGAATTTTTGATCGGTTCATAATCCATTCTGCTCCACCACGTGCCTGTTCGTGTCCCTTATAAACACCGCCGAACTGCGCATATACTCCCCAATGGATAAACATACCAAACCGGGCTTCCTCCCACCATTTCATGCGTACACTATCTGGTAAGCGATTTACTTGCGCATACAATAATCCCGTACTCATTCCCATGATAAGGATAAGTGCCAGCAACATTTTATATATAGCTTTCATACCTAAAATTTTCACAGTTCTTCATTTAGAAACCTGGTGTTTGTTTAAAATTGTCATTACCTAAACTTTTGGCCATATCTACCTCAGATTGAGGGACTGGCCATAAGGTATCTCTTGCCATAAATAACCGTGAAGCGCCATCTGGATCCTTGGTTTTATCCATCACCTCTTTGATTATCCCCCAGCGTTTCAAGTCAAAATAACGTTGACCTTCCAAAGCCAGTTCAATCCGCCGTTCATGACGGATAATATCGCGGAATTCATTTTTTGTCAAGGAACCGCTAAACTGTACGAGCGGCATTTTCACATCAGCCCTAGATCGTACTTTATTCAATGCATCGACAGCTGTCTGATCGGGCCCTGCACTTTCATTCTTCGCTTCTGCATACATCAATAAAATATCGGCATAGCGTAAGAATACCCAATCCTGATCGCTTTGTGTCGCGTAGCTTGTTGGCCATTTCGATTCGTTGATATACTTTCGCGGTAAAAAACCACCCAAAACGCCTTCGGCAACGGGATCAAACGCAGAAGATGCTGTAGTTCCGCGCCATACACCGCGGTACATGATTGTCGACTTCAACCGTGGATCTCTATTTTCGTAAGGGTTTTTAGCATCGTAAACTGTCGATTCTTTAATGTCTTTTCCATCGATGGCATAATAAGAATCCACCAGATAACCCAGCGGTTGTATGGTCTTCAGATAAGAATACATCATATCTGCCGGGCTATACATATTGGGTGGTAAAAATCGAGCGGAGAACATGATTTCGGGATTATTATTTTGTCCCGGCTTTCGGAACAGATCGCGGTATCCACCCTGATAGATCGAAAACTTGTTTTCATCCATAACAATCTTCGCCGTTGCAGCTGCCTCAGCCCATTTTTTCACCGTCAACAACACCTTTGTTTTGTACCCAAGTGCAGATCCCCGCACAGCATGTCCTTTATACCCTGTATTTGGCAGTTTTTCACTCGCATAATCTAAATCTGCCAAAATCGCTTCGATAATGTTGGTTTTAGGTGTTCTACCGAGCCGGATACTCGCATCGTCCATACCTAGGGGTTCTAAAGTCAATGGCACATCACCGTACAGATTAGTCAACAAAAAGTAGTAATGGGCGCGGATAAAACGAGCCTCTGCTTTATAGCGGTCACGGTCTTGCTGGCTCATGCTTGTAATACGGTCAATATTGGCAATCAATTTATTGCATGCTGCAATGGCCTGATACGAAATCTCATACCCCTCAGATTGCATGCCGCCAGTTGTCGAGGAGATTCCGGACCGCGAAATAATATTGAAATTATTGGAGGTACTGGATACAAAGGCATCGTCTGAAAGCCCATCCCAAAACATACTTGCTCCACCCCAACCACCACGTGCATTGGATGAAGACGTCGAATTGTATCCTCGGCACAGAAATTCATAACAGCCCGATAGTGCCAAATCAGCATCAGTCTGCGTTTTCCAGAAGGTTGATTCCGAAATTTTATCTGTTGGATTTTTATTTAAAAAATCTTTTGTACAGCTACCCAGTGAAGCTAGCGCTGCTAAGCTTAGGTATAGATATGTTTTTTTTACGCTATTTTTCATCTTTAATTTTTTTAGTTACCCCTAGATTAGAATGTGATGCTCGCTCCAAATGCGAATACTTTATTCTGAGGATGAGTCACATAACGCCCTGATGTTGCACCACCGCTTGACGAAACGCCACGTTCGGGATCTAAACCGGGGAACTTGGAGAATGTGAGCAGGTTATCCGCCGCAAAATAAATGCGAAGGCCAGAAATACCAGCTTTGGATAAGGTGCTTTGTGGAATAGCATAACCTACCTGAATATTTTTTAGACGCAAGAAGGATCCATCTTTTAAAAAGAAAGTCGATGCAGTCCGTACGTTATTTGCCGCAGGCGTATTTTCAGCACCCACTATTGGAAGCGATGCATTCGGATTCTCTGGAGTCCAAGCGTTCATCCAGTCGCGAGTGAACGTTCCGCCTTGCCTAAAGGGCACGATTCCCCACTCACTCACAAATATTTTTTGTCCCTGGGAACCAAAGAAAAAGGCTGTAAAATCAAAATTCTTCCAAACAGCCGTCGCATTAAAGGAATAATCGAAATCTGGATACGCTCCGGGCACGACAATTCGATCATTATTGTCCACAACTTTATCTCCATTAACGTCAGCAAATTTCAGATAACCTGGTTGCGCCGGAATCTGTTGCACTGGAGAAGCTGCCACCTCCTCCTTCGAACGGAATATGCCCGTGTTCTCCAAAAGGTAAAAACTACCATAAGGTAAACCTTCCCGGATAATGGTATTGCCCGAGATACGTTCGGCTCCATATTTCATCACCTTGTTGCGATTGGCCTGAATATTTCCATTGAGGGTCAGCGATACCGCTCCAATTTTATCACGGTACTGAAGACCGAGCTCTATACCTCTGTTACGCAATTCACCATAGTTTACGGTCGGTGCAGTCAGCCCAATATAAGAAGGGAAAGCCGTGGATGCGGATAAAATATCGGATGTTACTTTGTTATACCAATCAAAAGAAGCGGTCAATTTGTTATTCCATAAACCGATATCTACACCGAAATCCAAGACTTTGGTACTTTCCCATTTGATCCGGTCATTGGCCATTGCGACCTGACGAGCTCCCTGTTGGAGCGTTTCATCAAAAGGATAAGCAAAAGAGGAATTGTAAACAATCTGATACGGATAGTTACCAATATTTTGATTACCCAATGTTCCAATGGAGGCTCTTAACTTTAGTTCATTAACAACTTCTTTCAATTTTGGACCAAAAAAGTTTTCATCCGAGACTTTCCAGCCTCCAGATAATGAAGGGAAAAACGCCCATTTTCTATTTTCAGGAAAACGTGAAGAGGCGTCATAACGCGCATTCCCTTCGAGTAGATACTTGCCTTTGTAGTCATAGTTTAACCGACCATAATAAGACCTCAATGACCACTCATTGGTGACACCGTTATTTGATTGTTGTCCAGCTCCGCCACCATCGAGCTCAAGCAGGTCATTGTTGGGAAATTGCAACCTACTTCCGAACAATTTTTGTGTTTTATTATATTCTGCCTGGGTTCCTGCCAGTACTTTCAAGTTATGATTTCCAAAAGACTTATCGTAAGTCAATTGCGTATACCCTACTGGATATACATTGTTGTCGTCTGTTACTTCTAGCCCCTGACCACCTACATCAAGTTGTCTGGCAGGTAGGTCATCTGGTTTGGCGAACCACATGTATTGATTAATCACAGGTTTGTTGGTATAGTTTTTTGTAAAACCATACGTCAACCCACCGCTCGTCTTCCAATCCAGTCCATCCAATATTTTCACATTTAAAAAAATATTGCCTTGCATAAAATAATTGTTCAGTCTTGTAAATGCATTTTCAGCAACTGCAACAGGGTTTTTATTTGGGGATTGAAAAGGATATGCCCTAGACGAATAACGACCACTACCATCTGGTAATACAGGTCCATAAAGTGGTGATTGACTAATGGTAGACAAAAACTGATCTTCACTACCATTTCTAGGATATTTCCGATCCCCATAATTCAAGGTAATACTTGAACCAAAACTTATCCGATCATTTATTTTAGAGCCTAGATTAAGCTGTAGATTATACTTTTTAAAAGAAGTCCCGATCATAATATCAGGCTGATTGACGTAACCCAATATAACGTTGTAATTTGTTCCTCCGGCACCACCGCTTAAGCTTAAATTGTGCGTTTGCACCGGGACAGTTCTAAAGACAGCATCTAACCAGTTAAAATCGGGATATAATCTTTTATCTGTTGCATTTTTGTAGGCATCAATCATCTCCTGGCTAAAGGAAGCATTTGGATTTGTGACACCCGAGTTTTTATTTGCCTGATTATACAAGGTCATATAATCAACGGAATTATATACGAGGTCTGGAAGAGCTGAGGCCTTGGTAATTCCGACATTATAATCGTAGCTCAGTTGTGTTTTTCCAGCTTTACCCTGTTTTGTCGTCACAAGAATGACTCCATTTGCTGCTCTTGCCCCATAGATAGCAGCTGAAGCGGCATCTTTCAATACGGTGATATTCTCGATTGCTTGGGGATTCAAATTTTCCAAACTACCAGGGATACCATCTACGATAACCAGTGGAGCAGAAGAGGCACCGTAGGAACCCAATCCCCTTACCTGGAGATTCACATTTTCATTCCCCGCTTCTCCCGATCCTTGGGTAACACGAAGTCCGGGCATGCGACCTTGCAGTAACTGCGTTGGATTTGTAGCGATACGTTTGTTAAGCACCTTTCCATCGACAGCAGCAACAGCACCCGTTAGATTACTTTTTTTCTGGGTACCATAGCCTACTACAACCACTTCGTCAATCAGGCTACTGGACTCCTGCAGTACAAGATTAATGTGATCTTTCTTATCGACCTGGACTTCGGTTTTCTCTTTGCCTACCAGCGAAAATACCAGGACATCAATGTCTCGCGCAAGAATCTGATAATTGCCGGCCCCATCGGTTACAGTGCCGTTTTTCACCCCCTTTATTTGTACGGTAACCCCCGCAAGAGGCTCGCCTGTTGAGGAGCTTACTTTTCCGGATATCTTTATTTGCGACTGGGCAAGCACCGCCGGTGCTGACATGCTCATCAACGAAAATAAAAGCAACCCCTTACCTACCGTTTTGGTCATCGGTGTTATCATAGTTGTTTTGGTTTATTTGGTTATTTAACGAAGTAAATGAACTCAAATATCAAAAATCGTTCACAGCAAAAGGAGTATTTTTTGTTCAAATTAGTGGAATAAATGGCTTCATTCCTGATTTTCAACACAATTAAATGGTTTTTAAAAAAAAAGAAAAATAAACCCCTTGGCAGCTGCTAATTTTTCTTCCAACAATCGATCGGTTGATCTTCAAAATAAGCTAACGATCTGCCAGAGCATCCTACAATGCTAGAGATTATCAATTTTGCAATAAAATCGATATATTGCCCACAAATCAATTTAAAGTGAGGGAGTCGATGACAACAAAAAAATATAGGAACGTCTATATCTTTTGGTTTTGCAGCATGTTATTTTTTTTACTGCCCGAGGGTTACTGTCAAACAATCATACCCACAGGTACGCCTTTTGTCAAACAATACAAAAAAGACCAATACAAGGCTGGAAATCAAAACTGGTCTTTGGCAGTCGACAAAGATGGTCGTATTTATAGTGCCAATACCGAAGGCCTATTGCAGTTCGACGGACAATATTGGCGCATCTTTCCGCTTCCTAATCATTCCACGGTAAGAAGTGTCGCAATCGGTAAAGATGGCAAGATTTACACCGGTGGAAGAGGTGAATTTGGCTATTGGACTTCCAAACCCTTTGGAAACTTGACTTATCAAAGTCTCTCTAAGCTGGTACAGGACAAAACCTACTTTCCAAACGAAGAAATCTGGAAAATCATTGTAGAAGACCAACGGGTATTTTTTCATACATTTTCGAAATCCTATATCTGGGAAAACAATCGTATACGGCAATTAACGGCTAAAGGTGAGCCTTTTTTATTTCCACATCAGCTCAACAATAAATTATTTTTTGAACAGCTGCCAAGTGGCCTGCATGAATTTAAACAGGATAAATTAATTCCTGTAAAAGGAAAAGATGTCTTGAAAGACAAAAATGTACTTGCCATCTTACCTTTCGACGCAACGACATCACTTATTGCCACCTCGCGAAACGGCCTCTACCTGATGAAAGCCGATGGAACAATCCTACCCTGGGCTGCTCCGGCAAATCAGCTCTTAAGCCAGTCACAAATAAACAATGGCTTATACCTCTACGATGGACAATATGCTTTTGGCACCATCCAAAACGGTGTTATTATCATCAATAAAAATGGGCAGGTCATTCAACATATCAATAAAAACAATGGTCTCCAAAACAATACTGTACTCAGTATTGTCAAGGACAATCAGAAGAATATCTGGGTGGGACTGGATAATGGTATTGACCGTATTGAAATCAATTCCCCATTATCATTCTACACTGATTTTGTCGGAAAAATAGGTACCGTTTATACATCGATAATCTATCAGGGAAAAATCTATCTTGGTACTAATAAAGGCTTATTTTCAAGTGAATGGAAGGGATTGACCAATTACAATTCATTAAATTTCTCTCAGATTCCAAATTCGAATGGTCAGGTTTGGACATTAGCACAATTTGGTGATGAATTAATCTGTGGGCATAATGACGGAACCTTCAAATTAGTTAACGGGAAGCTTGAAAAGATCTCGCAGATTACCGGAGGATGGGTTTTCAAACCTATTTTTGGAACAAAAAATATTCTTCAGGGGAACTATACAGGCTTATCGAAATTCACGTTCGATGGTATACACCTAGCGTTCGTTCAGCAGTTCACAGGCGTTAAAGAACCGGTTCGATTCTTGGCGCAAAAAGATAACCATGCCTTTTGGATTGGCGATTGGGGACAGATACAACTACTCGGACTTGATGCGAATTTCCAGCAGGCAAAGATTTTATTTTCCTCCAAACAGGATAGTATCGCTTCAAAGAGGCAATTTACGGGGATTTATACCTTAGAAAATAATCTTGTATTTGCTACAGACAGCGGATTTCTCCAATTTGACAATATTGTGAAAAAATTCAGCTATGCCGATGAATTAAACACAGCGTTAGGCAGCTATAAAAATTCAAATAAGGTCATACCGATCAATACAAACAGCTACTGGTTTATTCAGAAGACTAAAATTGCTAAAGTAGATTTTGACAGTAAGGGCGAATTGCATATTGACTCCAATCTGCTCAGTCCCTTACAGGATCGAATGATGAATAACTATGAAAACATTCTCCCGATTGAAAACCAATACTATCTCATTGGTTTAGATGATGGATTTGCGATCTATCGTCATGCCGATAAATCACAAAAATATACGTTGCCACTTCCGCAAATAGCACAACTTGTCAACTTGACAACAGGCCAGGCTATTATCCCAGATTCAGCGTTTAAACTATCATCATCGGACAATAATCTTAGAATTAGCTTTTCAAGTTCATATTATTCGACTTCGCCACTTCAATACCAATATTATCTCGAAGGTTACTCAGACAATTGGTCCGAATGGAGTGAAACTGCCTATCAAGATTTCACAAATCTACCTTATGGAGAGTTTCAAATTAAAATCAGGGCGAAGGACAACATGGGGTCAGTTTCGGAAGTCCAGACATTTTCGTTTACCATTCGGTATCCATGGTTTCTTTCTTGGTGGGCGAAGTTATTTTATACACTCGTCCTGATAACGCTCATCTATTTAGCTTACAGGTTTAATCTTCAACGGGAGCGCAAGCGTCAGTTTCAAATACGGCGAAAATGGCTAGAAGAGAAAAAGATTGCCTTGGAACGCGAAACAGAGCAAAAAGAAAAGGACTGGATTAAACTTAAAAACCAGCAATTAGAAGATCAGCTTCAATTAAAAAATAAAGAACTTGCCAATGCGGCACTCAATATCGTTTACAAAAATGAGATGTTGAACAATTTACACGCCGAGCTCAAACAGCTTAAAGATGCTGATGGCAACAAGCTGAGTTCGGATGAATTGAAAAAGATAAACAAGCTTATCGATGATGCCCATAACGACGATCGTGACTGGCATATTTTTGAAAGAAGCTTTAACGAATCACATGAGAATTTTTTCAAGAAATTGAAACAAGAGTTTCCTGATCTCGTCCCCAACGATCTGAAACTATGTGCCTATTTAAGGCTCAATATGTCGAGTAAGGAAATTGCCTCGTTACTCAACATTAGTACACGCGGTGTCGAGATTAGACGCTATCGATTACGCAAAAAGTTGGGCATTCCAACAGACAAAAACCTTTCTGAATTCCTGATGGAACGTTAAATTTTCATCACAGCCACTACATCATTACCACACACGAGCTTTAGTGTATAAAACACACTAAAGCTCGTGTTATTTCAGTAAAAATAACAACACAAAATACTGATTATCAAAAATATAAAATACAATAAAAGGTAACCTGAGCAAGCCAAAATTTCATGTAGTAGTGATGTGAATATGTTAAATTTTGGCAAAGTTGTACTACATCAACATATTTGCTTCAGGGAAATAACCAACGTATTTTAAACAAACACCAAAAATTAACGATATGAGGAATCTATCCGCATTATTTTTGACATCCATGGTCGTATCGGTTGCCTATGGACAAACTTCGGTACAAGGAGTGGTCAAAGATGGCACAAGCATGATATCCATGCCTGGCGTCACCATTAGTATCAAAGGGAAAGCAGTATCTACAAAAACCGACGCAACGGGGAAATTTCAAATCAATGCCTCTCCTACCGACTCACTGGTCTTTAACTTTCTGGGTTATCGCACACAAACGGTATACATTGGTAATCAAACGCAACTCAATGTATTCTTAGAAAATCAAAATCAAGCATTGGAAGAGGTTGTGGTTATCGGTTATGGTACACAAAAGAAAGCAGATCTGACAGGATCGATCAGCTCCTTGAAATCATCCGATATCACGAAGCAACCTGCCATGTCGGCGATGCAATCCATCCAAGGTAAAGCTGCAGGTATCAATATTATTGCAAATGAAGCACCGGGTTCCTCTCCCAATGTCATTATCAGGGGCTTAGGAACTGCATTATCCGGACGGAATCCACTCTATATTGTCGACGGAATTGCACAAACAGATATTAATAATATCAACCCATCCGATATTGAATCTATGGATGTTTTAAAAGATGCATCCTCCGCATCTATTTACGGTCTTCGGGCGGCTAATGGCGTCATTATCGTGACGACGAAGAAAGGTAAAACCGGAACAACAAACATCAATTATGAAAGCTTTGCGGGTATAAAAAACGTACTGAACCGCGTGAAAATGGCCAACGCTGATCAGTTTAGAATATTTGCAAATGAATACCTCACCTCGACCAATGGATCTTACCGCTTAGCAGAGAATCAAAAATATAATACAGATTGGTATGACGAATTATTACGTACAGGTTCTGTATTTAATAATGCTGTTAATATTTCTGGTGGAACTGAGAAAGTTGATTACTTCGTATCAGCAAACAATTATACCGAAAATGGTATTCTTGATGGCTCCAAATTTGTAAGAAATACCATACGCAATAACAACGTATATAAATTTTTAAACAATCGCCTAAGGTTCAGCCAAAATTTAAATCTTACATTAACAAATGCAACACCTAAGCCTTATAGTGCTTTCACCACGGCTTACCGTCAGTCGCCACTTGCGCCCGTTATGTTTGATAATGGCCGTTACGGTTTAGGTCGTGTAAATACAACAACAGGTGTCGCTGGCATTGAGGCAGCACCAGGCCAAGCCATCGGAAATCTAAATTCTATTGGAAATCCAGTGTATGAGGTTTTACGCCAAAATGAAAGAACAAATACGCTACGCTTACAAGGAAGTTTTGAGGGAGAATTTAAGATTACAGATTATCTGAAAATCAATTCGCGTATTGGCGGGAATAAATTTTATTCGAAACAACGGATTTTTAATAATGTAAAAGATCAATGGTTAAATGCTAATACTTTATTGAATGAATCTGATTTCATCAAATTAAAGGAAAACAATCCAAAAGCGCTTGATTATGTAGACAACAGCTTGAAATATGAAAATCTGGAACAATTCCGCTGGTCTATCGAGAATTTCTTAACATTTAACAAGAATTTCGACAAGCATCATATTGAGGCGGTTGTGGGGATGTCGCGTGAGAAATACGACATAAACAGCATGAGTAGCCAAACGGGTTATAATGTACCTGAACAAGAGCAATACTGGAATATTAATCTTGCAAAAGGAACAACCAATTATGGTATTGTTGCGCTACAAACCTCTTATACTCCGAGGGCCTTAGCTTCCTATTTTGGACGTTTGCAGTACAATTACGATAGCAAATATTATTTAACGGCAACATTGCGTAGAGATGGATCAAGTGTTTTCCGTAATACAGGAAAATACTGGGGCACATTCCCATCGGTGGGATTAGGTTGGACGGTAACCAACGAAAGCTTTATGAAAGATGCCAGCTGGATTAATTTATTGAAAGTGCGCGGAAACTGGGGTAAATTAGGTAACCAAGATATCCCATTAAATGTTTCCACAATTTTAACAAGTCCAGAAAGTTCAAATTATAACTATGTTTTTGGTCCTGAACAGAATATGGTTTACGGAAGTGCATATGGTACTCCAGCCGTAAATCTAACCTGGGAAGTAACCAGAGAAACAGGCGCTGGCGTAGACTTTGCGTTTCTAAACAATCAGCTTTCAGGATCCATTGACTACTATCATAAGCTGAATACCAATACTATTCTTGATGTCACACCGACTTACACCTCTCCATCCGAGAAAAACTTCTATGCTCATGGTGCTAAAGTATTAAACCAAGGTGTGGAAGTGGCCTTAAATTGGAACAAAAGCATAAGTCCGGAGTTCAGTTATACATTCGGTGTTAATTATTCATACAATAAAAATAAAGTAACGGAAGTGGTTCCGGCTTATGACCGTGCTACAGGAGGAAGTTTAAATAATGGGGAGATTACCAAACAGCTTCGCGTTGGACAACCGATCTATGGCTGGTGGATGTTTGAGGCAAATGGTGTCTTTCAAGATGCGGCAGATGTAAAAAATTACCCATCGTTTGGCGCTGCAAAACCTGGCTATCTGAAGTACAAGGATCAAAATGAAGATGGTGTCATCGATTCCCGCGACAAGGTTTTCTTTGGATCATTTTTACCGACTTCAACATATGGTATCAATGTTGGTGTTAATTATAAAGCTATTGATTTTAATGTTTCCGGATATGGTGTCGCAGGCAATAAGGTTTACAATGGTTTAAATAGCGTTCGTTCAAATGCAGGTGAGAACATCGCGTTATCAACTTTTGAAAATCGCTGGACTGGCGCAGGTTCAACCAATGAGCATCCTGGCGCAGAAAGAGCATATTGGGCTTCGAGTTATTTCCTTGAATCGGGCGCTTATTTCCGTATCAATAATATCACCGTAGGATATACTTTCAACAACTTATATAGCTCGAGATCTAAACTAAGATTATATGTTACTGCTCAGAATCCATTTATGTTTACGAATTATAGTGGTTTCTCTCCTGAACTTGCAGGCGACGGTAGTCCAAATTTAACTTCTGGTATTGAGCTTTCAGCTTATCCAACGACACGTAATTTCTTATTTGGACTTAACATGCAATTTTAATCACCTTAGTTTTGAAGACAATGAAAATTAACAAACTTTATATAGCAATTCTTCTAAGTGGGGGCATTGCATTGCAAGGCTGTAAAGACAACAACTTCTTAGATGTACCTTCTAAAGAATATGTTGAAGCCGAAGATAGTGAAGAAATCTACACACCCGAGCAATTTGTCAATGGTGTATATGGAATGTTTACTGACTGGGATTATTCTTTCTCTTACATTGGTATCACGGACATGCTTTCCGATAATGCGGATAAAGGTAGTTCAGCTACAGATGCCGGCGGTGACAAACTAAGTTTAGACGAGTTGACTTACACTTCAACAACGGGTTCCTTTCTTTCCATGTGGACACGTTGGTATAAATCCATAGGACGGGCTACACAAGCTATTGCATACACAGAAAAATTTGGACTGACAGACGAAGCTTATAAAAACAGATTGATTGCCGAAGCTCGTTTTCTGCGTGCATTGAACTATTTCTATCTTGTCCGCGGATGGGGCGACGTTCCTATCCAAGAACGTGATTTAATAAAAAGAGAGCCCGCAGCTGAAGTTTACGCCTATATTGAAGCGGATTTACAATTTGCGATCAACAATCTTCCACTCAAATCTGCCTATGCTGCAAAAGATTTAGGTAGAGCGACCAAAGGTGCCGCACAAGGGTTATTGTCGAAAGTCTATTTGTATCAAAGCAAATGGCAACAAGCTGCCGACATGGCTAAAACTGTCATCACATCCGGAGGATACAGTCTCGAACCGGATTACGCAACAATTTGGCGCTTAGCTGGGGAAAATGGTCCCGAATCATTATTTGAATTTCAAGCAAGGGGTACCTCTATCGCACACGGTATCCAACAATATAGTCAAGTACAGGCACCCCGTGGTGGAGCGGTCAACTTAGGTTGGGGTTTTAATATCCCAAGCCAAAACTTATTGGATGCCTTCAATGCCGAAAAAGACAATATCCGTCGCGATGCAACAATTATTTTCAGGGGCGAAACCCTGTACGATGGCCGTCTGATTGACAATGGTGTAGAAAACCCAATGTATAATGAAAAAGCATATTCCTCAGCAAATGGAGGTGCCGCTGACGGTGATAAAAACGTACGTTACCTCCGTCTGGGTGAAATTTATCTTATCCTAGCCGAAGCAGCAAATGAAGTTGGCAATAGCAGCGAAGCACTAAATGCATTGAATGCGGTACGGACACGCGTAAAATTAGCCAACGTAACAACAACCGACCAAGCGCAGCTCCGTCAATTGATATGGAAAGAAAGACGTCTTGAATTGGCATTTGAACACGACCGTTGGTTTGATTTGGTGCGTACAAAACAGGCAAAAACAGCTATGGCAGCCAATGGAAAAAATTTCCAGGATAAAATGATGCTCTTCCCGATTCCAGAGAATCAACGTATCCAGACACCGGAAATGCCTCAAAATACCGGTTGGTAATCCTTTTTACAAAATAACTCCGTTCAAGCGGCCTTGCGCCGTTTGAACATTTTTTCAAGAATTAAACAACATATCCATGAGAAAACGAATAGCATATTCAGCACTTAGCGGTATAGCTTTGGCGCTTATTCTCAGCAGTTCGTGCCAAAACACTGTTAATAGCAGTCCAGACAGTCCCTCAAAAATTGATTCGATCAGTGGAAGCAAGATCAATGAAGATTCGTTACTGACCACTATTCAACAACATACCTTTCAATATTTTTGGGAAGGTGCCGAACCTACCTCTGGTCTCGCCAAGGAACGCATCCATATGGATGGTGTCTACCCGCAAAATGACCGTAATGTTGTGACCATAGGTGGCAGCGGCTTCGGACTCATGGGTATGATTGTCGCCATGGAGCGTGGATTTATCAGCAAAGAACAGGGTATCCAAAAATTGAACCACATTATGGATTATCTAGGCAAAATCGAGCGGTTTAAGGGAGCCTGGGCACACTGGTATGATGGCGATCTGGGCACAGCGAAACCCTTCAGTGAAAAAGATAATGGTGGCGACATTGTCGAAACGGCTTTCTTAGCTCAGGGATTAATCGCTATCCGGGAGTATTTAAAAAATAAAGATGAATCCGCTCAATTGGTCGCTCAAAAAGCAGACAAACTATGGAAAGAAATCAATTGGAATCACTATACAAATGGACAAAATGTCCTTTATTGGCATTGGAGTCCAAAATTTAACTTCCAGCAAAATCATCCCGTCAGAGGATACGACGAGTGTCTTATTACCTATATTTTAGCAGCCTCCTCGCCTACTTATCCGATTGCACCCCAGGTATATCACGAGGGTTGGGCAAGATCTGGTGCAATTAAAACCACCGCTACAAAATATGACATTCCTCTCGTGCTGAAGCACAATGCCAAAGAAGGTGAAGTGGGCCCGTTATTCTGGGAACATTACTCCTATTTAGGATTGAGCCCCAAAGGATTAAAAGACCAATATGCAGATTATTGGGAAGCAACAAGCAACCACGCCAAGATAAATTTGGCATACGCCGATCTGAACCCGAAAGGCTATACAGGTTACGGTTCAACGAAAGGCTGGGGCTGGACGGCCAGCTATTCCATCAACGGCTACGATGCACACCACCCCGATAACGATCCAGGTGTTATCTCACCTACAGCGGCTTTATCGTCTATGCCCTACACCCCATATGAAAGCATACAATTTGCACAATATTTAAACAATCAACTAGGCAATAAAATCTGGGGTAAATATGGCTACTATGATGCCTACAGTGAAACGGCAAATTGGTATCCACAACGTTACTTAGCCATCGATCAGGGGCCTATTATTGTCATGATCGAAAACTACAGAACCGGAAAAATCTGGGACCTATTTATGCAGGCCCCAGAAATTCAACAAGGACTAAAAAAACTCGGTTTCACCAGTCCTTATTTAAAATAGTGGTCTATGGAATCATTTTCAATCCGTCACACGTTGAAAATGGTTCCTTCCACGAAAATAACAGGACATCCGATCAAGAAAACTCAGGGATCATCTTGAACACTTAACATAAACTACCCTATTGCGCGGAAAGCAAAATCCATGCGCACAAAAAAAATAATACGATGAAAAAAGTAGTAGGTACTTTCCTTCTTGCATTGCTAGCCTGGCATACGAGTCCAGCGCAATCCAATCCCAAAATGGACAGGTTCATTGATCAACTTATGGCTAAGATGACTGTCGAAGAAAAGATTGGGCAACTTAATTTGGTAACCGGTGGCGAAGCGACAACTGGAACCACTGTATCCACCGATGTGGATACGAAAATTAGAAACGGTCAAATCGGTGGTATTTTCAGCATGAGCACACCAGCGAAAATTCGCAAAACGCAAGAAATAGCCGTCAAGCAATCCCGTTTAAAAATACCCATCATTTTTGGGATGGATGTCATTCACGGTTATCGTACGGTATTCCCAATTCCCTTAGGTCTTGCTGCTACCTGGGATATGAACTTGATTCAACAATCGGCACGTATTGCCGCCGAAGAAGCTACCGCCGATGGAATTAATTGGGCATTTTCGCCCATGGTCGATATCTCGCGCGATCCACGCTGGGGCCGTATTTCCGAAGGTGCGGGTGAAGATACCTATCTAAGCTCGCGGGTTGCCGAAGCCATCGTCCGTGGCTTCCAAGGGGATAACCTGGCAGCACATAACACCATGATGGCCTGTGTCAAACATTTCGCCTTATATGGTGCAGCCGAAGGTGGTCGTGATTACAATAGCACGGATATGAGCCTTCATCGCATGTACAACGAATATCTACCTCCTTATAAAGCAGCGATAGATGCGGGAGCAGGAAGTATCATGACTTCTTTTAACGATATCAATGGTATCCCTGCCTCGGCAAATAAATGGTTAATGACGGATGTCTTACGTAAGCAATGGGGCTTTAAAGGATTGGTCGTAACTGATTACACTGCTGTAAACGAATTAACAGCACATGGCCTCGGTAACCTACAACAGGTCTCCGCCTTAAGCCTGAATGCTGGCGTTGATATGGATATGGTTGGTGAAGGGTTTCTGACGACACTAAAAAAATCTTTAGATGCGGGCAAGGTCAAAATAGCAGACATCGATAGGGCCTGCCGGTTTGTTTTGGAAGCCAAGTATAAATTAGGCTTATTTGACGATCCCTACCGCTATTGTGACGAAAAACGGGCAAAAACTGTAATCGGATCGGCTGCCAATCATGCCAAAGCCCGGGAAATTGCAGCAAAATCTTTTGTCTTGCTGAAAAATGAAAACCAAGCACTTCCATTGAAAAAAACAGGTACAGTTGCTGTCATTGGTCCATTGGCCAATTCAGGTCCAAATATGCCCGGAACATGGAGTGTCAGTGCTGAATTGGACAAAACAGCCTCTTTAGTTGAGGGAATGAAAGCCGTGTTGGGTAATCAAGTCAATATCCTTACACACCTAGGCAGCAATCTGTTGGAAGATCCAATTTACCAAAAGCATGCAACCATGTTTGGCCGTACCATAGCACGCGATTCGCGAAAAGAAGAGGAGATCATCGCAGACGCCGTAAAAGTTGCTCAACAATCCGATGTGGTAGTGGCTGCTCTTGGTGAATCATCAGAAATGTCGGGTGAAAGCTCCAGTCGCTCCGAATTGGACATCCCGAAAAATCAACAGAACCTGTTAAAAGCATTACTGGCAACAGGAAAACCAGTTGTATTGGTGTTATTTACGGGTAGACCACTTACGCTTACCTGGGAAGATGCTCACGTACCAGCCATATTAAACGTTTGGTTTGGCGGAACGGAAACAGGAAAAGCAGTAGCCGATGTCTTATTCGGGGACGTCGTTCCCTCAGGTAAGATTACGGCCACCTTCCCACGAAATGTCGGTCAGATTCCGATCTATTATGCGCACAAAAACACCGGTAGACCCTACGGAAACTCGGGCGATTTTGAAAAATTCAAATCCAATTATCTCGATATAAGCAATGCCCCACTCTACCCTTTTGGTTATGGATTAAGTTATACGACGTTTACCTATGGTGAAATTCGTCTTGACCGCAACACAATTGACGATAAAGGTACGCTGCAAGCAAGTATCGACATCCACAATACAGGAAATTATGATGCGGAAGAAACCGTGCAGCTCTATATCCAGGATGTTGTTGGTTCTGTCACGCGTCCTGTAAAAGAATTAAAAGGCTTTCAAAAAATATTTCTCAAAAAAGGAGAGCAAAAAACGGTAAACTTTAACATCAAAGTAGATGATCTCAAATTTTTTGACAACAATCTGAATTACGTTGCCGAACCAGGAACTTTCAAAGTCTACATTGGCCCCAACAGCCGTGATGTAAAAGAAAAAGAGTTTGAATTGCTTTAAATCTATTGCATCTCTATAAAAAAACAAGGCGGCACTTCGAAAATAAGTGCCGCCTTGTCTATGTTTAACGATGTCTATGTTTAACGATGTCTATGTTTAGTCATTGCTATTGCTAGCTACTTCATATTCCCATCAAAGCTTTCAAATAATAAACGCAATTCCGCTGCTTTTTCTGGATATTCCGTTAAAATATTGGTTCTTTCACTTGGATCCCAGGCAATGTTATGTAATTCTTCAATAGCATCATAAGGTTTACCCGAAATCTGATTGACTCCACCCGCTATCCGACGATACTTCCAGTCACCTGACCGAACCGCCTCAACATGTCCATAATTCACCAAAAATATCGGTCTATGTGCTGTTTTTAAATCTTCCGATTTGCCGTTTAACAAAGCATCGATCGCTTGACCATCAATGGATTTCTTCGGCAAGGATGCACCGGTCCATTTAGCGATGGTCGGCAACACATCCAAGTTGCTAATTGCCTGTCGAAGAACTTTCCCTTCTTGAGCATAACCTTTTCCATAAACAATGAACGGTACACGGACACCACCTTCTGTTGTTTCGGCTTTTGACCCTTTGAAGACACCTGCAGTACCCACGTGCCAGTTCTTTGTAGCGTGATCGTCAGACATTCGCGATGGATAAGCTATCCAGGGACCATTATCACTTGAAAAAATTAAAATGGTGTTATCGGCGAGGCCTTTTCGCTCAACCGTTTTCCAGAGCTCCGAAAAATTATGATCCAGCTGTTGCATCACCGCACCAAGAGGGCCTGCGTTTTGTTGATCTGCAAATCGGTTCTTTTTATTGGCAAATGCCAAAGGAAGATGCGGAAAATTATGCGCATAATATAAAAAGAATGGATGATCTTTATCTTGATTTTCAATAAACTTCACTGTTTCTTTGTGATAAAGTGCGCTCAGGTCCGAATCGTCGGGTGCCAGGACTTCAGGTTTCCGATTCCGGAAGATCTTAATGACAGAGTCGGTCTTTACATAAGGATCGCGGTAGTCGTGGCTATACAGCATGCCATAAAAAGAATCGAAGCCTTGCTGATTAGGATGATGGTAAGTTTGTTTATCTCCTAAATGCCATTTTCCGACCAATGCTGTCCGATAGCCTATCTTTTTTAATAATTCGGCAATCGTTTCCTCCTCATCAGGCAAGCCTAAATCTGAGCCTGGACCGATTGGTGCTGGAAGATTATAACGTGAAGCATATCTCCCGGTTAATAAAGAAGCTCTTGAAGGTGTACACGAGGGCGTAGAAACCATAAAGTTTGTTGCTCTCACGCCCTTACTGGCGATCGAATCCAAAAAGGGGGTTGAAATATTCGGACTTCCATAACAGCCAATGTCGCTATATCCGAGATCATCGGTCAAAATTAAGATAATATTAGGCTTTTTTTGCTGGGCATTGGCAAAAGTCACCAGTAAAAATAAAGCCATAGCGGTCATAAATTTAGTGTATTGCATCATAGTTGTATGAGTTAATTGGATTCGTGCCACAAGATAACAATTTTTACCAATTTGGATTCTGTTTTAAATTCGGATTGAGGTTAATTTCCCGTTGTGGAATGGGCCAGAGATAATGCTTTTTCGCATCAAAAACACGGCTTTCGGAGGCTGCTTCAACGACAACAGTCTCTCCGTTATTGTTTTGATACGTGATGCCATATACTTTACCAGGAACAACCTTTTCGGCAGTTTTCCATCGTCTTATGTCCGCTAGATGCAATCCTTCAAATGCCAGTTCCACTGTACGCTCCCGACGAACCAGCTGACGAAGTTGTTCCTGATTTACTTGATTACTTACTATTGGAAGTTTTACATCCGTTCGCGAATTTCTAATTTGGTTGATCACATCGTAAACACTGGCATCGACCTCCCCGAGCTCAATCTTTGCTTCCGCATAGGTCAATAATATTTCAGCATAACGTAATAGTATAATATTCAGACCACTTTTAGAAGGGTTTGCCAAATCCTTTTTATCAATATACTTCTTTATATTGAAACCTGTTGTGGAAGCAATATAGGTGCTCCCCACAGCATCAGCAGTCCCACTATTGGGTGCGGGATGAAAAGTAGCCCCATTCGGAAGCGGATCGCCGTCCAAAAAAATTGAGAAAGCAAGCCTCGGATCGCGATTTTTATAGGGATTTTTGGAATCATAACCACTATTGGCATCCGTAATTAAATCCCCTTTAGATGTGGTATAGCTATCGACCAAGGCTTTGGTAGGCACATAGGTACTCTGCCCATTTTGCTGGCTATAGGGGGCCAAGAGGTTAAAGACACTTTGTGTGTATATATTTTCCAGAAATTGCTTATCCAACAGCACCTCTTTGTTATTTTCAGCTGCATACGTAAACAGATTTGCGTACGAAGGGTAAAGCTCGAATCGTTTGCCATCGATAATCGTTTTTGCTGCCTTTGCTGCTGCTGCAAAACGTCCTGCATATAAATCCGAGCGGGCTTTCAGGCCCAATGCGGCCCAACGGGTTATGCGTCCGATATCGTTACTCGAGTAGCTCTCAGGCAAACTTGCCACAGCAAGTTCCAACTCGCTGTCGATAAAATCATAGATTTCAGATAGCGTCGCTTGTTGTACTTCTCTTCCTTCCTGTAGTGTCAATGGTGCCTTTACCAGAGGAACTGCACCGAATAAATAGGCCAATTTGATATATTGATAGGCTCTTAACACGCGGGCTTCGCCGATATATCGAGCAATCAATGTTTCATCTTTGCTGCCCTCGATTTTACCAACATTCGCCAAAAAGTAATTGGCTGCACCGATTCCTTTATAGGCACTGCTCCAGGTGTTGTACAACCGGGAACTTGAAGCATCATAGGTACCCAATTCAATATAGGCATCCACAGCGAAAGGCTGATTGACATGGGCTATATCCGTCAGTGCATCGGAATAGAAGATTTCTGCTCCATCCAGGTCGTTGTAGAGCGCATTTACAGCTAGCTCCGCATCGGCTTGGCTCTTCCAAAATATATTTTCCGACAGGCGGTCGGTAGGTACAGCATCTAACAGATTCTTATCACAGCTAATCAGCATAAGCGAAAACAGTCCGAAACTGAAAATCAGGTTTCTTTTTTGATATAGATAGTTGTAAAATTTCATTCGTTTTCAATTATATATTATTAACAATCACACTACAGCGTCAAATTGACGCCCAGTGTATAAAGGCCGGTTTGCGGATAATATACCGCTCGTCCAGATTCCGCTTCAGGATCCAGGTTCCATTCATTCAATTTTGAAATTGTCCATAAATTCGTCGCGGATAGGTATACCCGAAGTTTGTTGATTGCTGTCTTTCCGATAGCATGTAGTGGCACTGTATATCCAACCTGTATGTTTTTCAACCGCAGGTAAGAACCGTTAACCACTAAACGGTCCGAGGTTGCGACATTACGCAAATCATATTTGACCACGCGCGGAAAGCGTGCATCCGTATGTGTTGGTGTCCAATAATCGTTTGTAAATATTTCGTGTGTAAAGCCTTCCTGATTTCCCATCTCAGCCAATGCTCCTGACAACCGGGTATCGACTTTTGCTGCACCTTGAAAGAGCAGATCAAGATCAAAGTTCTTAAAGGTGAAACTCCCATTTATTCCGAAGGTATATTTGGGGAAAGAGTTGCCAACAGCGGCCATGTCATTTGCATTGATCACCCCGTCGCCGTTCAAATCCACATATTTCACATCTCCGGGCTTCGTATTTGTAGCATACGTAGCACCATAAGCTTTAATTTCCTCCGCAGACTGAAAGAGACCATCGGTCTTATATCCCCAAAGTGTGTTGATCGGAAGTCCTTTCGCAATAATATACCTTGGGTCAATATCCGATCCGGCAATGTAGGGTCCAGTACCTTTTAGATCGGTTACTTCATTATGGTTGATACTTAAATTTGCATTCAGCTGGTAAGCAAAAGCCCCAGGCACACTTGGTCTTTTCTGATAATTTGCGCTGAATTCCCAACCGCGATTCAGTACTGTTCCCGCATTTTGGGGTGAAGGCTTTAATCCCAAAACGGCAGGAATATCCAGATTCAGTAGAATATCGTCAGTTACCTTTTTATAGTAATCCAAGGTAAAAGTCAAACGATTGTTTAAGAAAGCGGCATCCAAGCCCAAATCATACTGAATCGTAGATTCCCAGCCCAATTGCTGATTGGCATAACTGTCCAGTCGATAACCCTGTACAGATTTACCCCCAAAATCATATCCTGCCGCAATGAGGGCAGAATAATAACTATACAAATCTACCGATTGGTTTCCTGTCTTGCCCCAGGAAGCACGCACTTTGAATTCGTTCAACGAATTTCGAATAGGTTCCCAAAAGTTTTCTTTGGATAAGAGCCATCCTGCTGATGCCGAAGGGAAAAAACCATATTGCTTGTCGCCCGTAAAACGGGATGAACCATCATAACGCCCATTCACTTCGAGCAGATACTTGCCATCCCAATCGTAATTTACCCGACCAAAAAACGAACGCAAGCCATACTGCACATCATATCCATTATTGTTTTTGGTCGCATCATCGGCTCCTTGTCCGATAGAGGTGATATCATTATTGTAGAATCTTTCGCGATAAGCCGTTAAGTAATTTTGATAATTGTGAATCTGTGAATAGCCAACAAGTGCCTTAATATGATTTGGCCCAGCCGCCAATTGATAGGTCAACAGATTGTTCCATGTATACTCGCTGCTATTATCACGAATTTCGTTTAATGAATTGATCGGAAAACTTTTTACAATACCTGTATTTCGGTCCTTATTGTCAAAAGCGTTCAAAAAGGTTTTGGTATTATTTAGGTTCACTCTTACACCAAATTGGGACGTAAATAACAAATTTCTCCACAATTGAATGTCGGTTTTAACGATGGAGCTTAAGTAGTTTTCATTAACCTTTTTAAAACCACTTTTCTCAATCAGCATTAAAGGATTATTTCCTTGTGTACTTAATCCGTAAGTACCATCATCATATTTAGGCACCACCCACATCGAGCCATGGAGAAAGTTATTGATCGGATCACGTCCGGGCTCGGCGGCTTTACTATATCGGTAGTTTATACTTCCCGTAAAATTGAGCCAAGAGCTTGCTTTATAATCGTTGTTTAGCCTAATATCCGCCAGTTCAGCGCCATAATGATCAATAATACCATCCTGTTTATTATAACGAACCGCCAATCTAGAACGTAGAATGTCATTTCCCCCTGCGAATGACAAGGCATGGTCCTGCTGCGGAGCAGTTCTCAACAATGTATCAAACCATGTATTGGGCAGTGGATATTTTTCACGGTCCGTGGAAGTCCGATATGCCGCTATTGATTCGTCAGTAAATCGCGCCGGCACCGCCAGCCCCGCGTTACGGTAGGCGTCCTGTTGCAGTTGGAGGTAGGATACGGCGTCCATCTGCTTTGGGGTGTTGATTGATTTTTGTAAGGCGTAATAGCCATTATAATCAATCACAACATGGCCAGATTTTGCACTTTTGGTGGTTACAATAATTACACCGTTGGTCGCACGTGATCCATATATCGCCGTGGAAGCCGCATCCTTCAGGACTGAAATTGAAGCGATATCATTGGGGTTTAACTTGGACCAGGGTTGTTCAATTCCGTCCACGATAACCAAAGCATTATTCTTGCTGAGATCATATCCACTGGTGCTGCTCGAATTGGTATTAAATGTCGTCAGTCCTCTGATTCGAATATTGGCAGCCGATTGCCCTGGTTTTCCACCAAGGTCTTGAACAGTCACCCCCGGTAGTAAGCCCTGCAAAGCCTGCTGTGTATTTGAGACAGGCCTTTTCGTCAGTTTATCACCTTCAATACTGGCGATTGAATTGGTCAACGAGATCTTCTTTTGTGTTCCATAGCCAACAACGACCACCTCATCCAGGTCCTGTGTAACTGGCTCTAATTCAATTTTTGTGGGAGATTCGGAAACTAACAAGGTCTTTTTCTTATAGCCAATGCGCGAGAGTGTAATGGAAAAGGGTAATTTCTGTCCCGTTACAATTTGAAAAAAACCTTTTTGATCTGTTGTAACAACATGCGTTACAGCTTCGAGTTGAATGGTTACGCCTTCAAGAGGCTGCTTACGCTGACCATCATATACATAGCCTGATAAGGAAGCATTGACAATCGGTTTAACATCTGTTTGTGCATATACCTGATGCCCAACGCCAGATAACAATAAACATAGCGACAAGGTAGAATACCGGAGTACCCTAAGATTTTTCATAGATAAAGTATTAATGGTGAATACGAACAAGTGCCAACGCCAATCGAAAACTTGTTTTTATTTTGAAGACATGAGGGGAAGCGAGCGCCTCCCCTGCTGTCAGTTTGAGAAAAGATAAGGGAAATTATCCTATAAGGCACATTCGCATCTTTCTTACATCAGGGGATTTAGCCTTCAGAGACTTTGCAGTAATACTTACGAAAAATGTGCTTTTACTAATATTGATATGTTCCATAATAATGTGTTAATACGTCACGCTGAAAAGTATGCTATACTTTCAACAGCGACCTGTTATCTTCTCACAAATATAGAAGTAATTTTAATATAATCTACCAATTCTATAGATTTTATTAAAATAAATGTACGAGACATGCAGAGGGATAATATAAGCAAACTGTAGATGTAAAAGATTGCCGACCAAGGATAAGCAAAGGGCTGTTATTTTAAAGTTTTTAGATAGGTTTTAATCAGCAGGATGCCTTCATCATGCAGTACAGTGGTTCCCTTTTGAGGCATATGCATCTCTCCCAATGTAGACATCCGTCCAATAATCTTCGCTTGTTTCAACCAAATTCCAGTTTCATGCATGGGGCTTTCATAACGAAGATCCAGCATGGTCATGTAGGCTGTCCCTTTCGGATTGTGACAATGGGCACAGTTGATTTCCAAATAAGCTCGCGCACGACTTGCAGTTGATTGCGCAAGGTCATCATAACTCGGTAAATTCGTGAAGCTTTTGAAGGACTTCAGATCGAGAGCCCCCTGTTTGGTCAACTGCACCAGTTGCTGAATGCTGTCACCATCGTGACCGATTATCCGGTTCAGATTTCTGATCTTTGGACCTATCGGAAACAGCTGATTTCCTTGTCGATGGCATGCCATACAATCGTTTCGTGAAGGAATAATATAATTTGTTTGTCGCTCGTCACCTTTGCTGTCCAAAAACGAAACATGCACGGAAGCACTGTCCATCAACAACAAAGCTTCATCTTGGGCTGCATTCCATTGATAGGTTGCTGCATTCCACTGTCCGTCTTTATAAATCAACAGCCGTGTTTCAAGCAATTGCTGTCGTACATCTCCGGCCGCATCTTTTTGCGGATAAAAAAATGTTTTGGCAATTAGGGTACCGTCGGGGAAGCTGGGCAAACCATCATCTGAGGCGATCATTTTTTTTCCCCTGGGAAGAAAGATGACGCGCTTTTTATCGGTATAGTCTGTAAATAAGGTGGAGGCTAATTCATAGGAAATTCCCTGGTCGTTTGGAACAAGATCAGCAATTTTGCCTTTGAATAAATTGTATTCAGATAATTTATCTCGAAACACGATATTATCTTTAGCGACTGTTCCCCTTCCCGTATTATTCAGTATAATAAAAAATATTGGTATCAATAAAATACCCATCAAAATTAGTACTTTCTTCATTTCCCCAATGCTCTTTTCTCCTGTTCAAGTCCATCTTAAATTGGGACGAAGATAAGACAAAAAAGAGATTACGCTGATTGATATCTGCTATTGAGGTTCAGATTTTACAATGCGTACAGAAAACAATAAAAACCCCGTTATTTTATCAAAAAATAAAACGGTTTCATGGATATATACGCAAATAAAAGGTTATATTTAGCTGTCTTTTAACCAAAACTTCGGCTACATGGAAGATATGATTCTCTATAATCGACTTCAGTTCGCATTTACGATTACATTCCATTACTTATTCCCTCAATTGACCATGGGTTTATCCCTCATGATCGTCTATTTCAAATGGAAATTCCTGCAAACACAAAACGAAGATTACAACCATGCATCCAAATTTTGGATGAAAATCTTTGCGCTTAACTTCACCATGGGCGTTGTAACAGGCATTCCCATGGAGTTTCAATTTGGCACCAACTGGGCTAAATTTTCTGAACTTACGGGTGGTATTATCGGACAGACCTTAGCCATGGAAGGTATGTTTTCCTTTTTCCTAGAGTCATCATTTCTGGGGATGTTTCTTTTTGGAGAGAAGTTGCTCGGGCATAAGCTCCATTTTTTATCCGGACTCATGGTCTTTATTGGATCTTGGGCCAGTGGTTTTCTGATTATCGCCACACATTCCTGGATGCAGCACCCTGTAGGGTATGAGATTCTTGAAAACGGCAAATTTGTACTGAACAATTTTAGTGCATTATTCAGTAATCCATGGTTATGGCCATCTTATTTACATAATCAAGCCGCTTCGTTGGTGACCAGTTCCTTTTTTGTGGCTTCTATTGGATCTTTCTATCTCCTAAGTGACCGGCATAGTAAGTTTGGAAAGATATTCGTTAAAAGTGGCGTCATCTTCGGCGCCATTTCATCGGTTATGTTGGCATTTCCTACGGGAGACCTTGCCGCCAAAAACGTAGTCAAATATCAACCCGCAGCCTTTGCCGGCATGGAGGGCATCTTCAAAACGGAGCAAGGCGGATCCGAGATTATCCTGGTCGGCCAACCCGACATGGAAAACAAAAAGCTGGACAATAAAATAGCGGTGCCGAATGTCTTGAGCTTCCTCACCTACCAGCGCTGGGACGCAGAAATCAAGGGATTAAATGAATTTGACCAGTCCTTGCATCCAACCAACGTACCCGGACTCTATTACAGCTATCACATCATGGTAGGGCTGGGTACCATATTCATCGGCATTATGGTTCTTGGAGCGCTACTGCTTTGGCGGAACAAATTGTATCAAACCAAATGGTTATTGTGGATCATCATGTTTATGATTCCATTTCCATACATCGCGAATACTGCAGGTTGGTATACAGCTGAATTGGGGCGGCAACCTTGGCTTGTTTATAATCTCATGCGAATGGTAGACGGTGTATCCCCTACCGTATCTTCCGGAAATACATTATTTACCTTTCTCGGCTTCGTCGGTTTATACATTCTTTTGGGTTTGTTATTTCTGATGTTAGTCTTGAAGATCATTAGAAAAGGTCCTGAAACGACAGTTGCATTAACCTAATTAGCTATGGAAATATTCTGGTTTATCGTATTAACTTTTATGCTGGGAATTTATATCGTACTCGATGGGTACGATTTTGGAGCGGGAATTGTCCATCTATTCTTTGCTAAAACCGAACAGGAGAAAAAAGCTGTTACCAACTCAATTGGGCCGTTTTGGGATGCCAATGAAGTCTGGCTCATCGCTTCTGGTGGCGTCCTATTTTTTGCTTTCCCCACACTCTACGCCTCCTCCTTCAGTGGTTTCTACCTTCCCCTAATGCTTGTACTTTGGTTACTTATTTTTAGAGCAATAAGTCTTGAACTCAGAGGTCAGGTTCACCATCGTCTTTGGGAAGCTTTGTGGGATAAGGCTTTTGGCCTGGCAAGCCTGTTGCTGGCACTTTTCTTTGGCGCTGCGCTGGGCAATGTCGTTCGCGGAGTAAACCTGGGTATGGTAGAGAATGGTGTATCCACCCAAGAGCCGCACTATTTCTTCTTGGCACTTTGGAACCCGACATTTGACCCATTAGCCCAACATCAAGGCATCATAGACTGGTTCACTATCATTTTAGGTTTAGTTGCCGTCGTTACATTAACCATCCACGGCGCAGGCTGGGTCATTCTGAAAACATCCAGCACATTAAACACGAGACTAAAGAACATTGTTTTTAAGCTCAACTTTGTCTTGCTTATTCTTGTCATACTATCGGCCTATGTATGGCATTATGTGAAGCCCATCTCACTAAACAATCTTCAAAATCATTATTGGCTATGGATATTCCCTGTGATTGCTGCCACTGGATTACTTGGACAATTTTGGATCAAAACCTTTAAAAAAGACGGTATTGGCTTCCTATTTTCATCGCTGTTCATCCTAGGGAGCTTTGCGACGACCGTTGCTTCCATGTTCCCGATAGTATTGCCTTCAACGAATGACGTAAACCCCTCCTTGACGATTCAAAATGCTGCTGCGCATGAATATGGTCTTTCCGTAGGTTTAGGCTGGTTTATGTTTGCCACAATTCTGGTGATTGCCTATTTTATCATCCAATTTAGGGTCTTCAAAGGTAAGCTGGATGACGTCGGTTACGGTGAACATTAAGAGCGGTATCTATTCGAGTCCCAACAACTTATGTTTCATTGCCAGCTGTACGAGCTCAATCATATTTTTAACTTTGAATTTGGTCAGGAGATTGCGCCGATGCGTTTCAACCGTAACTGGACTTAAAAACAACTGTTCAGCAATTTGGTTCGTGGTAAGTCCCTTGGAGATCAACGTCAAAATCTCTTTTTCACGCTGTGTAAGCCGAGGTAGACCGCTGATCGTCGAAATTGCACCACGATAAAGTTCTTTTGCCCGATCACAAATGGCCTCTTTGCCATCGAGCCCGAGCTCTACACAGCGCAAGAATTCTTCGTTGGTAACGTCCTTTAAAATATAGCCATTTCCGCCAGCCTGCATAAACTGAAAAATAAGGTTTCCATCGGCTAAATTGCTCAATGCAACAATGGGAATCGTCGGAAACAGTTTCCTCACCTGTGTACAGACATCCACCCCATTTGTCTTCAACAGCTGCATATCCATCAGGATGAGATCGGCTCCTGTGACCTTTAAAAATTCAATTAACGCAATCTCTTCCAAAAAGGGGTATACGAGATACCCATCCTGATTATTGAGAAAAGAAGCGACACCTTCCAACAATAAGGGATGATCGTCTAACACTGCAATTATCTCCATGACTCCGCTTATTTAAACAGTTACACCAATTTCGATCTGCGTTCCAGATCCAAGCTTACTCTGAATATCAATTGATCCATTGATCCATTTCACCCTGTTGACCATATTATTTAAACCCAATCCATAATTTAACACAGCAGAATCAAAGCCTTTGCCATTATCCTCAACGAGGATATGGAGTACTTCGTTCGATTTACTTACCTGAACGATAATTGAATCCGCATTGGCATACTTTAGTGCATTTGAAATGGCCTCCTGAACAATTCGATACAGGGCCAATCCCTTTTGAAAATCCACATTCAATTCAGGCTCGTAGTTCTCAAACTGGATCGAAACGTTACTATTTTTCATCGCCATACACAATTGCTCCAATGCTGCTATCAATCCAAACTGACGCAGCGATTCGGGCATCAGGTTATGGGATATCCGTCTTACTTCACCTAAGATGTCGTTCAACTTCTGCGGCACTTCATCTGTCAAGAGTGTACTCTTTGCCACATCGCCGGCAATCTTAAATTTTAAACCTGTCAACATGCCACCTATGCTATCATGCAGATCTTGGGCAATACGATGACGCTCCTGCTCCTCTCCTTTTAGCATCGATTCCGAAATTTGCAACTGCTTTTCCTTTTCCATTTTGTCCAATGCGATTTCGTGATTGAGCTGTATCTGTGTATTGAGCTTCCGTTGTTTTCGATAGGAAAAATTAACAAATAGTACAATAAAGAAAAGCAAAACGGCAATACCCAAAACGAGGAAAATCCGAAATTGGTTGCGTTCCTTTTCTGCGCGCAGATTCAGAATCTCTTTTTCTTTTTCTACGGTTTTATATTTTGCTTCCATCTCATTCATTTTCTCCAACAATTGGACCTTCTGAATACTGTCGGATAGTGTATTTGCCTTATTGGACATCTTCAGCGCATCCTGATAATTACCCATCAGCTCATTTACAGCTGCCAGTTGACTGTACACAATTTTACTGTTGTAAAGATCTCGCGTTAATAATCCATTTTTAATGATTTCCTCCAACTGCAGTTTAGCATCAGCATACTTTTTCTGCAGGAGATACACATTAAACTTTCTGAACCGCATCATCTGGAATAATTTCCAATTGTTCATTTTCACCGACCAATCCAACCCGATATCCAGCAGACGAAGGGCTTCATCAGTCTGTTGCTTTGTGGTAAAATAAAGCGCCTCATTGTAATAATAATTGGGTAATTGCGAAGAATTTGGATAATCTTTCAAGAGCTGTTTGACTTTATCCAGTAGCACTCTTGCTTCTTTGGATTTCACCTGATAGCAATAATTGCTGACTGTATTGAGATAAGCCACCACAAGTGCAGCACTCGGTGGTTGCTGCTCGAGTTGCTTGATGGCCAATTGATGGTATTCATCAGCTTTTGTAAGCTGATTGGACGACATAAAGGTCATGCCGATCATCGTATTTATACTACCTTCCATAATGGGGTCATGTGCTTTGGCATAAGGCAAGCACTTCCCGTTTAGGATATCCAGAAAATCAGCAAATCCCTTTTTTGGAAACCGAACCAAGCCCAGATTATACCAAGCTTTAGCCAAAAGGCCCTGTTGAAAAGGTTTTTGCGCATTTCCAAGGAGGTCTACACATCGTTGGGCTTCAACTCCGGCATTTTTACTATCCAGAAATTGTCCATAATAAAAGCTTTTGCAGAGTGCCCCCATCGCCTGTAAACTCCGGAATGGTTTGGCGAAACGCTCCCCCTCCCGCATATGATCCCAAAATTTGGTCGTATCCCTAAATCGATAGTAATCTGCCAAATAAAAATACTGCATTGCCTTCACACTGTCATCCGAACTCGACAGCAATAACTTTTCCGCATCAGATCGATATCTATTCTCATCCAATGGCAGAAAACTCTGTGCAGTTACAAGATGCACAGTAAAGTATACTATAAAAAAGGCAATTATCTTCGTTAACTCTTTCAACTGAAACATTATCAATCCAATTTATTAATCACTTAAACAATTAAACTAAATGGGGCCTTTTCAGCCAATGGTTTCATAATATGCAACAACAAAGTCTGACGGTGGTTCAAGACTTTTCTCCACGTCTAAATTTGCGGTCGATTAGACTTCGTCAAAGTCGACAGTAGAAAATATAGGTCGGAAAACCGCATAGTCAATTAGCGGTTTAAAAAACAAAGATATATCTCCGCGATGAATTGCTAAAGACATTCTTCTACTTTTTTTGAAATTAATTACCAGCATAAGATTAGTCTAATCTATTTAAATATAGGCTAAAACATCTTCCGTTGATAAAAAAGCCTCTCGAGCGCTCGAGAGGCTTTTTTATCAACGATATTCCTTGCTCTTTTTCGTAGCAATATCGATCAGCAAGTCAAGCTTACATTGGTAAGCCGAAGATACCACATTTGGATTATCCGGCTCAAAAAGAGTAGATTTCATGATAGGAACACTAAAAGGCAATGTCCAGGCGCGGAGCGACTTCGCGATAGCATCCATTGCATTAATACCCTGAAGCGCGTGCACGCCATCGGCCCAACACACTAGTCCGATATGTTTATCCGTCAGATAAGCCGGTTTATTTTTAGCACTGACTTCAAGCCAATCCAAACAATTTTTCATCACACCGGGAATACTTCCATGATAAAGCGGAGACAACCAAAAATGTACATCTGCTTCTAGAAACTGGGTATTCATAATCTTGACGGCATTGGGTATCCGATTGAGACTCAAATCAAATAAGGGTATTCCACTATCCGACAGGTTAAAAATCGTATTTTCAATACCTCGTTGGTTTAGTTGGTGGGAAAAATAGTGTGATAATTTTCCTGATGTCGATTCTTGCCTTCTTTCCAAGGCGCCATTGAATATTAATGCTTTCATTATACTTTCCCTTTTTTAAAAATAACTTTTGGCATACCAACCTCACCATACATCAAGGTCTGCACAATAGGAATCAAACGTTCCGTCGCCAACATATAAAGTGACGCCGGGATATTCGGACGGGCCCGTATGACAACTTTTTGCTGCTGAAAATGCGACAGATCCATTGCTTGCAAAGCCTGTATCCACAAATCTATTTCCAAAGCCTCTACCGTCTTAAAATCGTAATACGCTGCAACAGGATGAAGTTTTTCCGCCAGGGTCATATAGACCCAAGGCGGGATAATTGCGTCGACAGAACAGCTGATAGCAACCGCTTGATTTCGGAAAGCAGACCAGTCCACCGCGGTTAAAGCTTCTCTGAATTCCTTTTCTTTCACGATTGCTTCCCGATACAACAATGTTTTGATGTCAAAACTTTGGATGGCGAGATTGGACTTAAAATCAATCAGATCTAAAGCCAATATACCCGTGTTTTCAACTTTATTTATAAACATATCAAACCAAGCCTGCAATTACGGCATCGTATTTTTGTTCAACAACAGACCAATCCAAAAGCGACCAAAATGCATCTAAATAATCGGCCCTTTTATTCTGATATTTCAAATAATAGGCATGCTCCCAAACATCGACACCCAAAATAGGGAACCCCCTGCCGATCGATTGTGTATCCATCAGCGGATTATCCTGATTGGCTGTTGCGACGACAGCTAAGGCACCAGAATGCTTGACATAGAGCCATGACCACCCCGAACCGAACTGCCCAAGCCCAGCATTTTTGATATTGGCTTTGAGCTCTTCTAAAGAACCAAAGGCAGCGTTTATCTCATCCGCTAACTTCCCTGTAGGTACCGTTTTTGGATTAGGCGATAAGATTTCCCAAAATAACGTATGGTTAAAGTGACCGCCGCCATTATTGCGGACTGCTGGGCTATATGTACTTATGCTTGTGAGTATATCCAACAGCGTGTCACCTTCGCTTTCCGTTCCTTCCAATGCCTTATTTAGATTGTCGACATAAGCTTGATGATGCTTTTGATGATGAATCGTCATGGTCTCGCGATCAAAATAGGGTTCAAGCGCCGCATAGGCATATGGTAACTGGGGTAATTGAAATTTGTGCATAGTTTTATTGTTTTTTATGATAAGTCAAAACTAGAGAATCAATTTTAATAAAACAACTAAATAGTTGTTTTATTAAAGTCATAAAACTAAATTCAAAAGGACTAAACCTGCATCTGAAACACATTTTAGAACAAAAAATAAAAATGCTATCTTTGTTGGCAGTACATAAAACAACTTTTTTATTGTCAAATGCAGAAAAGTCCAGCTGATCGAATATTGATGTTATTAAAAATGCGCCGAGAAGCCACAGCAGCTGTGATTGCAACAGCGTTGGCGATAACAAAAGAAGGCGCCCGTAAACATTTATTGAACCTCGCGAATCAAAAACTGATCGTCTCCGATGCCCGTAGCGAAGGTATAGGCCGCCCCTCGACTTATTACAGTTTGTCACCACAGGGCATGGCAAAATTTCCAGATAGTCACGCCGACATTACAGTACAATTGTTGCAGTCAATTAAACAGGTGCTTGGCGAGAATGCGTTGGATCTACTGATTAGTGACCGGGAGTCTAAGGTATACCAGAAATATACTGAAGTGCTATCAGGTATTGAATCCATTGAAAAAAAACTTGAAATTATAGCCGAAAAAAGAACAGAGGAAGGCTATATGGCTGAATGGAGGAAAGAAGCTGACGATTATCTTCTCATTGAAAATCACTGCCCCATATGTGCAGCAGCAACCGAATGTCAGGGATTCTGTCGTTCAGAACTGAATAATTTCCAGCAACTCATCGGTCCGGCCTATCGCATCTGTAGAACAGAATACATCATCGAAAACGCGCCTCGCTGTACCTATCGCATTTCAAAGACGAAATAAAACCAATTTCTAAGACATTCCTGCACAAATTACTAATATACCAAAAAGTATTTTTTATATTTGCATTAAAAGAACAGGAATAACATGTCAAAAGCAGAACAGACTCGGCAATATATCATTGAAAAAACTGCGCCCATTTTTAATAAAAAAGGCTATTTTGCGACTTCGCTCTCGGACATCTCGACAGC
This sequence comes from Sphingobacterium multivorum, assembly GCF_039511225.1. Classification (NCBI taxonomy): domain Bacteria; kingdom Pseudomonadati; phylum Bacteroidota; class Sphingobacteriia; order Sphingobacteriales; family Sphingobacteriaceae; genus Sphingobacterium; species Sphingobacterium multivorum. Next base: position 2,137,138 of record NZ_CP154261.1, on the reverse strand, counting down.
GACAGGATTAACAAAAGGAAGTATCTATGGTAATTTCAAGGACAAAGATGACCTGGCTACTCATGTGTATACCTATCAGAGCAAAAAAATCGCTGAAGCCGTTAATCAGCAGATTATACAGCAAAAAACAGCGTTAAAGAAACTCTTGTCTTTTCTAGATTTCTACAAGGAAAATTTCAAAAATATCGCAGCTTCAGGAGGCTGTCCTATGATGAACGCGGCCGTAGAGGCCGATGACTCGCTGTCTTTTCTAACACCTAAAGTCAAACGCTCTTTTGACCTTTGGAAACAGCGATTAATTCTAATTCTTGAAGAAGGAGTTGCTAGCGGCGAATTTAAACAGCATATTTCTACCGAAAATTATGCCATTACGTTTATGGCTATGGTTGAAGGCGGAATCCTGCTTTCCAAGATTTCCGGCCGAGCAAAAGATCTTGCCATTGTATTGGATAAAATGAAGGATATGGTGGATCGGGAGATCAAGGCATAATTTTTTTTACAAAAACAAATACCAATTGGTATATTAATAGATTTATATCAAAAAAAGAGATGAAAAGAGTAGTAATAACTGGCATGGGAACGATTAACCCGCTGGGAGAAAATATAGACATATTTTGGGACAACATTTTACGGGGCGAGAACCACACAACGCTTATTAGCCGTTTTGATGCCTCGTTGTTTCGAACACAGATTGCAAGTGAAATTAAGCATTTTCAACCCGAAAAATACTTAGATAGAAATGAGATTAAACGAAGTGATCTCTTTACGCAATATGCTTTGTACAGTGCAGCGCAGGCGATGGAAGATTCGGGTCTAGATCTCGATACCATGGATCCATTTGACATCGGTGTTATCTGGGGGGTTGGTCAGGGTGGAATGGAAACTTTCGAAAATGAAGTTGAGGCCTACGTAACGGGAGATTATAAACCGAGATTTAGTCCTTTCTTTGTTCCCAGACTTATCGTCAATATGGCTTCAGGCATGATTTCAATGAAATACGGCTTAAAAGGAATCAATTACACCACCGTATCGGCTTGCGCTACATCCAATACGGCCTTTATGGACGCCTTTAATTACATTAGGCTCGGCAAAGCCAAAGTCTTTATTAGCGGCGGTTCCGAAGCCCCCATCACCCCGGCTTCAGTTGGCGGCTTTTCTGCGATGAAAGCCATGTCGAGTCGGCATGATAGCCCACAGACTGCAAGCAGGCCCTTTGACCGCGATCGTGACGGTTTTGTCATGGGTGAGGGAGCTGGAGCACTCATCTTGGAGGAATACGAACATGCCAAGCAAAGGGGTGCAAAAATTTACGCAGAACTTGCTGGAGCTTCAATGACCGCAGATGCTTACCATATGACCTCTCCCCATCCTGAAGGGATAGCGGCAGCAAAAGCCATGTCACTGGCTTTGGACGAAGCAAAAATCAATGCAAGCCAGCTCGACTATTTAAATCTCCACGCGACTTCAACGCCTGTTGGTGATATTGCCGAACTTAAAGCCGTGCAACGGGCTTTTGGCAACTCAGGCAATCTTTGGGTCAGTTCTACCAAATCAATGACAGGCCATTTACTAGGAGCTGCCGGCGCTATCGAAGCAATCATTGCCATAAAATCCATCAACAATAATGTAATTCCTGCAACAATTAATATCGAAAATATTGATCCCGATATTCCCGAAGGAATTCATATTGTCGTCAATCAGCCCCTGGAAAAAACAGTTCAGACCGCAATGAGTAATGCTTTTGGTTTCGGTGGGCACAATTCGAGTATCGTCTTCAAAAAGATTTAATTTTTTTTGAAATAAATCTTGACAAAGTGTAATAAACACACTATCTTTGTAGTATCATAATTTAGGTTTATAATTGGTTATTTAAGGTTTTCATTCTCCCCGTTTGAAAACCTTTTTTTTTGCCTATTTTTTTTTCGTCAATTGCAAGTATAGATCTGCTTTTTTGAATCGCTATTCCTGTTTGAAGGTCTTTAGGTTTATTTCCAGAAGTCGAATGGGTAGACAATTAGCATCACATCCACATATCAACTTAGAGCTAATCACAATTTTCAATCAATTTTTAGACAGTGCTTGTTCACTAATTATCCAGTCACTACTGAGCTATCACTGAACGAGCACTGAACGAGCACTGAACAAGCACTGAACAAGCACTGTCTAAAACTATAATATAATTCCTACTTGATCCACAGTTGATTCGAAAAAAATTAAGGCGAAAAAGATAAGAGAAGACATTCTACCTGTCTTACACGTCCATTTGAATTCAAAATGTCGTAAACAAATATCTATTACTGACGGGATTTAAGGGTTATAAAAAAAGACAGCGAGACAACGGAAGTTGCCTCGCTGCGTAAAAATAAACATATGAAACTAAAATTTTCCTGTCCGTTTATCCCACCACATCTGTTCACCCCACACAAAATCTTTTACTTTAGTGGCTGCCGCTTCCACGTTGAGTTTATTATTTTGATATTCGCTATTAGGATAAGGAGCTCTCCATGGCTGATCATTATGCGCTGAACCATATACTGAGTTCAAAGAAGGGTAATTTGTTGTCGGCACACCTGTTCTTCGATACAAACTCCAAGCCTCATAATTTTCTTTAAAAAGTGCTACCCATTCATCCCACCAAATACGTTCTTTTGTATTATTCCATTTTCCAGCACCGGCTAGGTAGGTATCTATCCCGGTCTGAGAGACGCCATTTTCTTTCATAGAAAGATTTACCGCTTTTTCATAAGCATCTTTTGCTGTGATACCCACATTATAACCTAACATTGCTGCTTCAGCCAAACTATAATACGTTTCACAAGATTTATAAAAAGGAATAAACCCTGCAGGATCACCCATATATTTCTCTCCAATCCACGAAACAGACCGCAATACCTCTGGTCCTGATTTCGCCCCATTTGGATATCCTTTATAAGTATCTGCATCTGTCTTCTGAGCGATAGCAGCTATCCGCGGATCATTTGTGGTAACCATATGATCTATAAAAATATCTGACAATGCCCAGTTATCAATTCGCTTTCCATAGATACCCGAATTATACCAAGGTTCAAAATAAGGTAATGCACCAGGAAAATCAACATAACAATTTTCATCGTTACTCACGATTAATGGATATTTAGTTGGATTACCTGCGATTTCTTCTACTGTAGATTTAGCTAAACTGGAAGAAACCCCAGAGATACGGATTGCCATTCTCAATCGCAATGAATTACAAAATTTTTTCCACATCGCCATATCCCCGCCATAAATAACGTCGAAATCGCCTACATCGTCAGTCCCTATTCCTGCAGCCATTTCATCTGAAATCTTTTTCAGGTCAGCCATGATGGCAGGGTAGATATCTTCTTGTTTATCATATTTTGCGAGCAAGATACTTCCTTCATTTGGAAGCCCCTTAAGTGCTTCGGAATAAGGAATATCGCGCCAGCCTTCTGTCAACAAAAACCACATGTAATTCTGCCAAATTCTACCGATGGTCCGCACGTTTTTAAATGCTTCGGCCTTATCTTCGGTTTTGGCCAGCAGATCTTTGATCTGGGTATTATTATAATAACAATTATACCAACGATTCCCGTAGGTATTATTCGTTGGGATCAAGCCGGACATATAGTCCATATATTGAATTTTCACAATATAGCCCGCAAACGTTCCATAACCATCCACATCCCCTCCAAAGGATTCCGCAGTATTTCTTAATACATTGGTCAACATATTTCCTGGGGGTACATTTGGCAATGCATCTGGATCAACATTGATCTCATCAAAACTCTTGGTACACCCCGAAAAAAACATCATTGATGCCAAGGCAGGTATACTTAATTTTATAAATAAACTTTTCATAGTTTCTATCTTATCCAGAGTAATTCTATACGAGTTACTTTTTAATTACACTAAAATGAAAATCCTAATTTAAATCCAATACTTCTTGAAGAAGGCACTGTAGCCTGTTCAAAACCAACACCGCGGCTATCGCTTGACACACCACTGGTTTCAGGATCCAAACGCATTGTATTTGATTTGTGAACCCATAACAATGCCAAATTCGATCCAATCAACGAGACGTTTGCGCGTTTAATCCCTTTAATCTTACTGTAAAGATGTGAAGGAATCGTATAAGTCAAATAGGCTTCGCGCAATTTGAGGAAAGACCCATCAAACACGTAGCTTTCTGCAATACCTCCTGATTCGAACCAATCTTGCGCATTTGTTTCAATAGTATTGGCAATCCACCCTCCTTTACCATCGGACATTGCAAAACGCTCATTACTCATGACGTCTTTACCAGCGACAATAGCCCGTTCACGTACGCCATTGGCGGCGGTGATTTCAGCAACCCCTGTTGTATATGCATGACTCATCGTTTGTGACCAAATATCTCCACCTTTTCGGAAATCAAGCATAAAACCAAAGCTAAAATCCTTATATCTGAAATCATTCCGCATACTTGCTAGATAGTCTGGCGTAACATTTCCAATAATCTGATTAGGTTTAGACATAACCAAACCACTTTCATTTACTTTGATAGCACCTTTCATAGCTCCATCTTCCACACGGTCATATCCAGTACTTCTCAACGCGCCCCAAGCTTCTCCAACAGTTGCAGTATTTGCGATACCCCAAGTCCAACCTAATTGATAGGTTGTTAAATTTAACTGAGGATACAATTCCAAAATTTTATTGCGATCTCTTGAATAGTTTATGGTTGTTGTCCAATTCAGGCCATTTTCATTTTTTAAGATATCCCCTCTCAACTGCAGCTCGACCCCCTTACTTTCAATGTTACCAGCATTTAATACCATACTACTAAATCCGACCACATTGGACGTTGTTACGGGAAGGATTTGCTTCTTCGCATTCTTATGGTAATACGTGAAATCGGCATGAATCCGGTCATTTAAAAATCCAATCTCTGTACCGGTTTCCCAAGAATAAATTGATTCAGGCTCCAAATTATTAATTGCATAGGTCATACTTTTATACATCTGGGCAATACCGTTAAAAGCATTTGCTTGTGCATAGTAATAGTTCCCATTTCTATACGGAGTTGTTGCATTTCCAACTTTAGCGATATTCAGTCGAAGTTTCCAGAACGACAACGCGCTTCCCTTTAAATTGGCAAAGGACGTTGTTGGAATCCAACTTAAACTTGCTGAAGGATAGAAAAACGATTTCGTAATTGTTGAGGACCAATCATTACGCGCTGTCGCATCAAGATAAAGCTGGTCTTTCCAACCAATAGAAGCCTGGCTATAAACAGAATTGGAGCGATTATGCGCGTGGTCCATATTTGTTACTGCATCCCCTATTTTGTTGGTAATCGTATACACGCCTAATACGTTTAATCCACTAGCGCCTAAACTGTTTGATTCAAACTGATTGTCACGGTAATTGGCTCCTACGATTGCTAAAATATTGAAATCGCCAAACTGCTTATTGAAATTAGCTAAGAAGTCCGCATTAAATTCCGAGTTGCTGCTCTTAATTTCATTGAAACTTCCCAGTGGGTGATCAAAATTATAATAGTTCCGTTCGAAGATATTCGTATGGTAATAATCCAATCCTACTCTTCCTTCAAATTTTAAAAATTCATAAGGTTGATAGTATAGGGATGATTTTCCAAAAATCCGATTGGTTTTCAATGAATTTAAAGAATTGTGCATGGTATAAAAAGGATTCATATGATAATTGGAATTCCAATTATAATAGGTATAATTCCCTTGTGCATCTCTTTGATCCCAATTTTTCTTTAAGTCTTGCATATCTACTTGGCGACCAAACCAAATCAAACCATTCATTGGGTTTGCACCATCATATCCTTGCATAATCAAATTACCACTTTCCGTCCTCGTAAAATTAGACATGATATCATATGAAAACTTATCGTTGATCTTGTACTCATTGTTCAATTGAGCAGAATACTTTTTTTGATCCGTGTTTGGCACGGTTCCTTTTTGATCACGAAAAGACAACGAAGCACGAGTAGAGGATCTTTCATTTTTTGCTAACAAGGAAAGGTTGTGATTCTGAGAGTATCCGGTTTGGAAAAAATCTTTCACGTTATTAGGATGTGATATCCATGGAGTCGCTTGTCGAACGCCATTTACCACAGGACTATTGAATTGAGGCAATTGTAATCCTATATCCAACCGAGGTCCCCATGATTCGTCAAAGCCATCGTTAACGCCACCTCCTGCTCCATCTTTATAACTAAAAGATTTTTGCTGTGCATATTGCTGATAGGTTAAACCGCTGCCTAACGAATTGTAATGATATTCGTCTCCTCGATTTCCTTGACCATATGAGTTTTGATATTTTGGAATAGTTGAGGGTCTATCTATTGAAAAGTTGCCATCGTAAGACAAAAGAACACCGTCTTTAGCTCTTTTTCCAGACTTTGTCGTAATTAAGATAACACCTTTACCAGCTCGCATACCATAAAGTGCTGCTGAACCACCTTTCAGCGTAACAACGCTTTCGATATCTTCCGGATTAATATCATTTAATCCAGATCCATAATCTACGCCGGAATAGGTATTATCCCCCGAACGAACAGCATTATTGGAAATTGGAACACCATCAACTACTATTAGGGGCTGTTGATCCGAAAGAAGGGACGTATTACCACGAATTGAAATCCTCGCGGATGCCCCCACAGCACCACCAAATTGATTAACCTGTACCCCTGCAACTTTTCCGGAAAGTGCACCTGTTAAGCTCAATTGACCAGCATCCGTTAGTTCCTTAGCTTTTACCTCTTGAACCGCCGACCCTAGGGATTTTTTGTCTCTCGTGATTCCCATTGCCGTTACAACAACTTCGTCCAAATTTGTCTCATCCGATAAAAGCGTGACCTGAAGCGAAGTCTGATTGGTCAAATTTACCACTTTACGGTCATAACCCACTGCCGACACACTTAATGTCCCTGCCTGCTTATAGTTAATCGTAAATTCACCATTTTGTCCACTTTGGGTTGCTGTTCCATCTCTTAGCGTGATTGTAACTCCAGGGATAGGTTTCCCGTCTTGGTCGACCACCTTCCCCTTCAAAACTGTCTGTGCGTATACTGCCGAGCTTACCAAGACGGTAGCAGCTAGCATAGCAATACTTTTTCTGTTCATAAGTTTAGTTTCAGATGTATTAGTTTATAGTGCTTTTTATAATAACTAAGTTATAAGCACAATGCTTTCATTGTTAACCGAATTTTGACCAGTATTGCCCAATTATTAACCCTAAGTGTTAAATAATCAATTATAGCCAACTCAATTTACAGGAAAAAAGACATTATATAACACAAGGATACAATAAAACCAGATTTATCGAGGTTTTATTACGATTTCTGTAATTTAAATCCCAAAAAGACACAAACCCATCCTCGCTCACGGTATTTTAGCACAAAATCCGACCATTTGGATTTAAAAAGAGAACAACAGAAGTCAAAAAAAGAGAATTACCAACGATTTTTAGCAAATAATCGTAAAAAAAATTACTTTTTAACGCTATTTAGAAAAGTTTGAAAATATCCAAGTTCCGTCATCACGAGTTTTATACCGCTGCCTAATCTTATCCCAATTCTTAGTGAAACACATTCAGCAATATAAACTTGTGATGACGCAACAATCAAATATCCATCAGAATCGTGTTTAAATCACAGAGTAAAGTGTTTGTTTATACTGCTGCACGTACTCTTTCGGATTGCAGCCAACGATTTGCTTAAAAACCCGATTAAAATTGGTAATGCTATTAAATCCGCAGTTATAGGCAATAAATGAAACACTGTCCAAGTGATCTTCATTTAACTGGTTACATACTTCCTTGACTCTTATTCTATTGAGATAGGTAACAAAAGTAACACCACAATGCTTTTTAAAATATCGACAAAATGCCTGCGGAGTAAGATTTGCATGGTCAGCAACATCTTCCAGCGTAATTTCGTCTTTATAGTGCTCCTTAATATAATTGCAGATGAAATTAATGCGATTTGATCCGTGCATCGTATCAAAGGCAACTTCCACCCGTTCGTTACAAAGTGCTTCCGCCTCCCGTGAAATATTTGCCAATGCTCTTAATAAATAGAAAAAGTGCATTAACTTATCCATTTGGTCCGCAGATTTTAATAAACAGACCCGTTCTGCTATTTGGGAAAAATATGAATCGGGAACTTTAAACCCTCTTGAGTTGTTATAAATAAACTGATTCAGCGATTCAAATTCCTCCAGCGAAAATAGGGATTTCAGCTTTCCATTTGGGTCGAAAAAAATAGAAACGGAGCGAGATTCATTCGAGAATCCGTCCTGGGAGGCAGACTTAAATACATGTGGTTGATTCGCTCCCAAAAAGAAAATATCATTTTCCTTAAAAGGATGTAAGGTGTCCTCCACAATCAAAACTCCCTTACCTTTTTTTATCCACATTAATTGAGCTTCTTGATGTCGATGAAAATGAGGATAAAAAGTTTCTAATACATCTTCTTGTATTGTCAAGCTTTGTCCTCGCATGGTCGGCACATTAAATTGGAGCGTTTTCATAGGTTTGTTTAGTTTATGTTACTGCTTAGTTAACATAAATATAACAACTCCAAAGCAACAACACTACTTTCGAATAAAACATAAAAATAGTATACTAAAATATGTTTAGAATTCGACAATATTTAATAATCCTTTAATTATATCTCAAACAAAACAGAGAATTCGCAACAAAAATAGATGGTTAGCAAAAAAATGGGTTAAAATACAATTAGACATTGATAAATTGTGATAATTATTATTCAATGGAAAGACTGAACTTTATTAAATTTCATTTTTGGTTCTTTTTAATATAAAAAAAGCGATTATATTATTTTGTAACAATGACAATCGCTACTGATCCAAAATAGGCCTGTTAAATTATTGATTTTGAAGCGCACAAATTTTACGATATTCGTATTGGGCAATAATCCCTTAGATAGACAATCCTGCTTCAGGCCGAAGTGGAACAATTCACGATTTTAGCAAAGAAACATTACGTCCTTTAATTTCTATAACTTATGTTCAAAAAAGAAATATATCTTAAACGCCGAAATAATCTATTATCAAAGATCACAACTGGCAAAATTCTATTGCTAGGTAACATTGAAAATCCGATCAATTTTGAGCACAATACCTATCCATTTCGTCAAGACAGCAGCTTTTTATATTATATCGGTATCAAAAGTCCACGTTTGGCGGCTGTATTGGATGCTGAAAAAAACGAGACCATATTATTTGGCGACGAAATGACAATCGACGATATTGTTTGGATGGGTCAACAGCAGACTTTAGCTGAAAAGGCCGACCTTTCGGGTATCAGCAAGATTCTGCCTTTCAATCAACTCTTCGGCTATCTAAGCAAAGGAAAACAGGAGGATATTCACTATCTTCCTCCTTATCAGTCGCATAATAAATTATTACTAGAGCAGCTAACCGGCCGTACTGCAAATCAGCTTACCCCCTCTGTGACTTTGATTAAAGCAGTCGTCGCACAAAGAAGCATTAAATCGGCAGAAGAAATCCTCGAACTGGAGAAAGCGGTAGATATTGCCGTTGAGATGCATCGTATCGCTATGCGTATGACAAAACCCAACTGTTACGAATATCAGATCAGTAATGCCATGCAGCATTTTGCGCAAGATCAGGGTACCTCCTTCTCCTATCCACCGATAGTAACAAAACGGGGTGAAATCCTACACAATCATATGCAATTTCACCAACTTTATGCAGGTGATCTGCTGCTCAATGATTCGGGTGTCGAAACCGCTATGGGCTATGCGTCAGACTTGACCAGAACCTTTCCTGTAGGAAAACGTTTCACTTCGTTACAAGAGGAAATATACCAGATCGTTTTACATGCATTTAAAACGGCAGAGCAGCTCCTGACTGCCGGAATCCACTTTAAAGAAATTCATTTAAAAGCTTGTGAAGCGCTTGTAGACGGACTTATACAAACAGGATTTATGAAAGGGAATACGCAAGATGCTGTCGCGAACCATGCCCATGCACTTTTCTTCCAATGTGGACTCGGCCATATGCTCGGCCTCGATGTACATGATATGGAAGATCTCGGCGAGCAATATGTTGGTTATACCGAAGCAGAACCAAAGGATACCCAAACTTTTGGCATTAAATCGCTGCGGCTCGGTAAGAAACTGGAAGTCGGCAATGTGCTAACCGTTGAACCCGGCATCTATATTATTCCAGAACTAACGCAGCTTTGGGAGCAACAAAATTTACACAAAGAATTTATCAACTATGATTTCTTAAATAAACACCTTGATTTTGGTGGGGTTCGTATTGAAGACAATTACTTGATCGAGCAGAATGGATACCGACGTCTCGGACAATACCTTGAACGTGAAATCCAGGAAATCTATCAGCTTAAAGACAATCCAATTGACTAAATAAACTCGTGATAAAACCTTGAAAGTGAACTGAAATCTTTTTTGGGGATTCTTAAAAAAAACAGATAAACAAATGAACAGAATTAAACAGTTAATCTTTATTATCCTTATACTGGTTTTTTATGCGCCAAATTTACTTGTTGCACAGCGATTGTGGACAGATCATGGTGACCAGTATTATGAATTTTCCGACAAGGGAATAGAAACGGTAAATCCGATAAATGGCATGCGGACAGTCTTCCTTTCGCAGCAATTACTTATTCCAAAAGGCGCGACGGCGGCCTTAAAGGTCGAAAATTTTTCCATCTCCAAAAATAAGGAGCTTATTTTGATCTATACCAATAGCAAAAGAGTATGGCGAGAGAATACGCGCGGTGATTATTGGGTTTACAACAAGAAGACCAATCAATTGCAGCAACTAGGCAAGAAATTCCCAGCCTCGCAACTGATGTTTGCGAAGTTTAACCCGCAAGCAGATAAAGTAGCTTACGTGAACAAAGCTGACCATAATATTTACCTCGAGGATCTCGCGAATGGCAGCATTGTTTCGGTTACTAACGATGGTACGGACCGCTTAATCAATGGTACTTTCGACTGGGTATACGAAGAAGAATTTGGCTGTAAAGATGGTTTCCGCTGGTCGCCGGATGGTGCTTCCATTGCTTATTGGAAACTGGATGCCCGCAACATTCGCAATTTCTTGATGATCAACAATACCGATAGCCTCTACTCCTACACCATTCCTGTGGAGTATCCTAAAGTGGGACAATCACCGAGTGCCTGCTCCATATGGACTTATGAACTTGCAAATGAAAAGAGCACAAAGATCAATATCCCCGGAGATCCCAACCAGCATTATATCCCCCGTATGGAATGGTGCCTTGATAGCAAACAACTTATTTTGGAACAGCTCAATAGAAAACAGAATCAGAGCAAGATTTATACTGTTGCGCTTTCCAATAATAAAGCGCAAAACATACATCAGGAACAAAGCGACTCGTGGATTGATATCAAAGCACGGTGGAACAACAACGATCCTTCCGGATGGGACTGGGTTCAAGGTGGAAAGGCCTTCATCTGGGTATCCGAAAAAGACGGTTGGCGAAAAATTTACCAGATCGATCTAGCGGGCAATGAAAAACTGATCATGAAAGCCGATTATGATATGATCAACCTTGATTTTTTCGATCCGAAAAATGAAACTATTTATTTTACAGCCTCTCCAAGCAATGCGACACAAAAATACCTCTATAGTGTGTCTACAAAAGGCGGCGTTCCAAAACGACTGACTCCAGCCTCCTATGAGGGAACCTGCGATTATGATATTTCAAAAGACGGTAAAATTGCCATCTTCAACTTTAGCAACCGGACAACATTACAGCACAATGCCGTTATTGAATTACCGACTCACAAAATACGCGTAGACTTTGAACTGAAACGTGAAAAGAAAGTCAGCGACGGCATTGCGGAGTTTTTTAAAGTTAAAACTACCGACGGTATTGAATTAGATGGTTGGATGGTAAAGCCCCTGGATTTTGATCCCAATAAAAAGTATCCTGTTGTCTTTATGGTCTACGGCGAACCCGCATCACAAACTGTCATAGACAATTTTGGAGCAGGTTACAACAGTCTCTATAAGGGAAATATGGCGCAGGACGGTTACATTTATATTTCGTTGGATAATCGCGGAACGCCTGCTCCTAAAGGCAGTTCTTGGCGAAAAAGCATCTACCGCAATATCGGAAAGCTCAATATTCGCGACCAGGCTCTAGCAACGCAAGAAATACTGAAATGGCCGTTTGTCGACAATTCACGCGTGGCCGTTTGGGGCTGGAGCGGTGGCGGATCAAGCACGCTTAATCTGCTTGGGCAATATCCGCAGATCTATAAAACCGGTATTGCCATTGCCGCGGTAGCCAATCAGTTACTTTACGACAATGTATATCAGGAACGCTACATGGGGCTCCCACAAGAAAACCTGGCAGATTTTGAAAACGGCTCGCCACTGAAATATGCAAAAAATATCAAAGGCAACCTACTCTACATCCATGGAACCGGCGACGACAATGTGCACTATCAAAATGCAGAAGTCCTGATCAATGAGCTGATCAAAAATAACGTGCAGTTCCAGTTGATGTCTTATCCGAACCGCAGCCATTCCATTAGCGAGGGACAGGGCACACATGAGCATTTAAGGACATTATTTACAAACTATCTCAAATTACATTGCCCTCCGGGAGGAAGATAGACTGAATAATTTTTATCAAAAAATGAAAAGAATACTATTATATGCATTGGGTACCTGCGGTCTATTGAGCGCAGGTATACAGCAATCGGCAGCGCAGCTGATGAAAGAAAAAAATGAATTCACCAGAGCGGATTCACTGCGCGGATACCTAACACCACTACGCACCTGCTACGACATCCAATACTATCATCTGGATGTTAAGGTGGATATAGACAATAAATATATTTCAGGTTCAAACCTTTTCCGTTTCAAGGCCACGACTGATTTTAACCGCCTGCAATTTGATCTTTTTGCAAATCTTAAAGTCAATAAAGTCATTTATAAAGGGGAAGAACTTTCCTTTACCAGAGAACACAACGCTGTCTTTGTCGAATTCCCTACTGCGATCAAGAAAGGAACACAGGATGAATTTACCGTGTTTTATGAAGGTCATCCGACAGAGGCTGTTAAAGCGCCCTGGGATGGTGGCTTTGACTGGAAAAAAGACAGCAAGGGCAAGCCTTGGGTAGCCACCGCCTGCCAGGGTATGGGTGCGAGTGTATGGTGGCCAAACAAAGATCATCAATCCGATGAAGTGGACAGTATGCTCATTTCCATTGCCGTTCCCAAGGAGGTGATGAATGTGTCCAATGGCCGCCTGGTCAAAGTAGAAAAAATGAAGGATGGCTATACCAAGTACCATTGGAAAGTCTCCAATCCGATCAACAACTACAATGTCGCCATCAATATTGGCGATTATGTTCATTTTAAGGAAAAATATAAGGGTGAAAAAGGGCCTTTGGATGTTGATTACTATATCTTGCGCGAAAATGATACAGCAGAAAAGAAAGCCCATCTTCAAAAAAATGCCAATCAGACCTTAGAGGCTTTTGAACATTGGTTTGGTCCATATCCGTTCTATGAAGATGGCTATAAACTCGTTGAAACCTACCATACAGGCATGGAACACCAGAGTGCCATCGCTTATGGAAACCATTACCAAAATGGCTATCGCGGCGGCGATGCGTCGGGAACTGGCTGGGGACATAAATGGGATTTTATTGTGGTCCACGAATCTGGCCACGAATGGTTTGGCAACAATATTACCTCGGCCGATCTGGCCGATATGTGGATCCACGAAAGCTTCACGAATTATTCTGAAGGTTTATTTATCGACTATTTCTATGGCAAAGAAGCCAGCCAGGCTTACGCGCATGGTATCCGAACTGGAATCCAAAATGACAGCCCCATACAGGGTCCCTACCACGTCAATAAAGAAGGATCTGGCGATATGTATCCCAAAGGCGGTGTCATGCTCAACATGATCCGTACAATGATTGACAACGATGAAAAATGGCGAAATATTCTCCGGGGATTAAACAGCACATTTTATCATCAGCAAGTCGATTATAATGATATTGTCAACTACGTGACCCAGCAATCCGGTTTAGACCTGTTAAAAGTATTTGAACAGTATGTACAGCATGCCGCTATACCTACACTTGAAATCAAACAAGATCCTTCAGGGAGAGTCTTGGGCCGCTGGATCAGTGAAGTCAAAGGCTTTCATATGCCGATACATATCGGGATAAAAGGTCAAAAAAGAGAACTTATCCAATTGGATCAGCATTTCAGACCGATTAAAATAGCCGGTTTAACGAAAGATAATATTGATATCGATACGTTCAACTATTATGTTGGCGTATTGGTCGAATAAAACGGATTCAAGGTTACAGACATAAAATAAATGCAACGCCCCGGAAAGTAAGTCACTTTCTGGGGCATTGTATTTATTGAACCACTCTTATCGCTTCATAAGTATTCCCAATTGGACCCTTCATGACTTCGCAAACACCAAAAGCGATGAAAGCAAACTGAAGGTTCCTTCTGTCCAATAAGATCAGGTACTTTCAGAAAAAATAGGCAATAAACCCACATTACAGGATCATTCATTACAGGATCATTAGCCTACTAACGATCAATACTGACTCCATACAGGCGGGTCTACGCCAAGTAGATGTTTAACAAAATAGTCCCTCCTTTTTCGTTCACCATAATCTCCCCCAGAAGAATGTCCCATCCCAGGAACCATAATAAAATCATGGTTCTTACGCGCTTTGATCAAAGCATCAACCAATTGGAAAGTGGATGAAGGATCCACATTATCATCCAGTTCTCCAACAATCAACAAAAGATTTCCTTCCAGCTTAGCTGCATTTTCAATATTGGAGCTGGCCGCATATTCAGGCCCTACAGGCCAGCCCATCCATTGCTCGTTCCACCATATTTTATCCATTCGGTTATCGTGGCAACCACAGGAGGAAACACCAACTTTGTAAAACTCCGGATGGAATAACAGCGCGCCCGTCGAGCTTTGACCGCCAGCCGACGTTCCATAGATCCCTACTCTACCGATATCCATGTATTTGTATTGTTTCGAAGCGGCCCGCATCCAGGCGATCCGATCGGGAAAGCCCGCATCTTTCAGATTTTTCCAACAGATATCATGAAAAGCCTTTGAACGATTTGACGTCCCCATTCCATCGATCTGCACCACGATAAAGCCCAATTCCGCCAATTCATACATCCCACTCGGGTTGCTGTAGAATGATTTGGGCACGAAAGAGCTATGCGGTCCCGCGTAAATATATTCGATGACAGGATAACTTTTTGCAGGATCAAAATTGGTCGGTCGAATAATAATACCCCAGATATCCGTTGCACCATCCCGTCCCTTGGCTTTAAAGACTTCTGGAGCACGCCAGCCTACCGCTTCGAGCAAGCTGCTGTTTGTTTTCTCCAGTTCCATGATAAGACGACCATGGTTTTCGCGCAATACTGAAATTGGCGGCTGATCAACTCGGGAATAGGTATCCACAAACAAGGAATAGTCTTTATTGAAAAAAGCTTGATGATTTGCATTTTCTTCCGTCAGCAGTTTTAAGCCTTTTCCATCTAAACCGATTGAATAATAATGGATCAAATAGGGATCTTCCTCTGCATTCATACCACTGCCTTCAAAAATGACCGTTCGTTTGTCAGCGTCGACATGTACAACTTTCCGAACCACCCAATTTCCCTTTGTGATTTGATTTTTCACTTTTCCAGTAGATCCATCATAAAGATACAGGTGGTTCCATCCGTCACGCTCAGAAGCCCACACAATTTCCTTTCCATCGGCTAGATCCTCCCGATATTTCTTACCGCTATAATCGATAAAGGTCTTATTTTGTTCTCGGATCAAATAACTGGACATACCGCTATTGGCATCCATTTGCATGACACCATAGACCTGATGCCCGCGTTTGTTATACTCGAAGGTAAATGCTCTACTGTCATCTCGCCAGGATAATTCCGAAAGATAAAATTGATTCGGTATAAGCTCCGCATCAAATACCCACAGTTTATCTTTTTCGAGATCATATAAAACGGGTAGTTTTTGCGCTAATTCGTCACCAGGTTTGACATAATCTCGTGTCTGAATCTTTGGCTGTAATTGATCTTTAGGGGAAGATTCAATAAGCGTCAGTTGTCTGATCTCTATTTTTTGTGTTTTTACTGTAGCCAATTTCCGGCTATCCGGTGCCCATTGAATATCATTGCTATAGTAGTTTGACGTATTACCATCAAACGTAATTTGTCGCGCCTGATTTAAGTTTCCCTTCTTTGCTAAGAAAACATTATTGTTGCGGATAAAAGCAACATGTATTTTATCTGGAGATTCAACTTCCCGATAGGTATTTCCTTGTTCACGCTGCCCCCAATATCGCGGATTGCGCTCTTTACTTCCACTTGCAGCGCCCTGGCTCAATTGCGAGGAACGGCGGTTCCAGATCCAAAAGTAGCCCGCGATGTCGAGCGACACTTGATCTTGATCCATCAATTTTATCTGATCATTGGAAATAACGCGATTTTCGACTTTTCGTTCCAGCTTTTCATCCACCAAGGAAAATACCTTCGTTAGATCAAACAGCGGTTCTTTTGTTTTTGCCTGGGGATTGACCAAAATGTACTCTTTTCCCTGCGCCGTATTTCGATCATACCAAAACAGGTCCCCCCGATCATTCCAATAAAACTGCCCCGGTAGATTTTCGATTTTATTGGTCAATTGTTTTTTTAGGTTTTGTGCACGGGTATAATCTACCAAAGTTCCTTGACCAAACAGAAACTGTGCAGACAACAACAAAACCACTGTACTAAGAAACTTCATATTTTCTTCGCTTAGGATTGATTAAATAATAGATCGGGATACCCAATAGTGCAATGATAATGCCTGGCCAGGTATAATTTGGTTTAAAAATTACCATCAAGCCGATAAAGGCTAGCCCCATCAGAATATAAAGAATGGGAAGAAAAGGATATCCAAATGCTTTATAGGGTCTGTTCAAATCTGGACGCGTGATACGGAGGCGAATAATACCTGCAATCGCAAGGACATAAAAGATCACGACCACACAGGTAATCATATCCAATAAGTCACCATATTTTCCGGTCAAACACCATATTGACGCAGCAAGACACTGTATCCAGAGGGCCCAGGCGGGTACCGCATGTGCATTCAGCTTGCCTGCCCTTTTAAAAAACAAACCATCTTTAGCCATGGAATAATACACCCTCGCACCGGCCAGGATAATTCCATTATTGCAACCGAAGGTACTAATCATGATCATAATGGCTATAATCGTGATCCCAAAAGGGCCGAATACTTCTTGTGCCACACTCATCGCTACCCGATCCTTTGGTGCGTTGACCATAGCTTCCAAAGGCAATATGCCCGTATACATTAAATTGGTCAACAGATAGATGACGGTGACCAGCAAAGTCCCTAATGCCAGACTCAATCCGATATTGCGTTGCGGATTCTTAATTTCGCCCGCTACAGCTGAGGATGAGTGCCAAGAATCGCTACTGAAGAGGGCTCCGACCATAGCCGCAGAAAAAGCACCCATTGCTGAAAACCCATCATAAGATGTGTAGGTTCCATCCACATTTAAGCGGCGCATGGACCAAAGCGAAATATTGTCCCAGTTCAAAGCCCAAACTTCATGTTTCAAAGCCAGGAAGCCAAAGAGCAACAAAAGCAACAGGCTCCCAATTTTGATCAATGTAATGGATGTCTGCACACGCTTTCCGCTATTTACACCCCTTGAATTAATGTAGGTTAATACCATAATGACCGCAATGGCCAGCACCTGTGCTGCCGAGACGCGGTAATCTGACCATTCAAGCAGATAGACATCTTCGTCCATAAAGGGGAAAAGGTAGGCAGTGAATTTAGCGAACGCAACGCCGACGGCGGCGATTGTCGCGGTTTGTATCACAGCAAAAAATGTCCAGCCAAATACAAAACTCAATACGGGACCATAAGCCTCCCGAAGATAAATATATTGGCCACCGGCCTTGGGAAACATCGCGCTGAGTTCACCATAACTCAATGCAGCTGTTAAAGTCATAAATCCACAGATTAGCCAGACAATCATCATCCAACCCGCAGAACCGGTATTGCGTGCGATATCTGCAGAAACGATGAAAATTCCAGAACCAATCATACTTCCAACAACAAGCATCGTTGCATCGAGCAATCCCAGCGACTTTTGAAAAGTTTGTTTTGACTCACTCATAAACACCTAGTTGTTAAAATGATAGAATTTCCAATTTGTCTCATGGTCTGGTTTTAATTGCTCGCCTTTGATAATCGCTCTTAGCATTTCCATGGGCAGGTAATTTTCTTTAATCACACGATCATGAAAATCAGCAAATGACATTTTACCCTGATCAACCACCTCCTCTTTGATCCGCATCAGTTGTAATCCGCCGACCAGATAAGCCAACTGGTATAAGGGATCATATGAACCTTCAAAAGACCTCTTTACTTCACCATGGGCATTAGCAGACTCAAATCCCACCCTGTTTACCAAGTAATCTATGCATTGCTGCGGCGTCCATTCACCCAAATGAAATTTAATACTAAAGGTTATTCGCGCACAGCGGTGCATACGCCAAAATAACATTCCTATACGCTCTTCGGGAGTTTTGGCAAATCCTTTACTATACAATAATAATTCCCAATAAAGTGTCCATCCTTCTGTCCAAAAGGGTGTATTAAACGCTTCCTCGCGATAAGGCTTGTAGCGCCTATTCATAAAATATTGCAAATGATGACCGGGGACCAATTCATGCTGCACAGTACCGCGGGAGAAATAAGGATTATTACCACGCATACTCATCAATTTTGCCTGTTGATCCATCGTGTTGGTTGGATATGATATACTAATTTCCCGACCACCCGTAAAAAAAGGGTTGACACGCTGACGTTCTGGGGTCATCATGATCATTCCCCAAGTTTCATCTGCCAGTTCAGGAATATCCATGAGTTTATTTTTTTGAATAAACTGCTGTGCATCGTTATACAATTTCAGGATGAGTTCCGGCTGTTTCCCAATTGGAACGTAGGAGTTTTTAACCTGCTCCTGTGCTGCCCGCCAGTCGTCGCCAAACCCCATTTCACGACTCGCTTTCAATAACTCTGCTTCACACCATTTAAACTCTTGATCAGCCAATTTTAGCAGATCGGCAGCTGTATAACTGATCATTTCAGCTTTGAGTCTTCGGTTTATTTCTTTTTCGCCAATGGGCACACCCGCAATCTGGCTACCATCATCAAAAACTTTCCGGTCGCTTTTTGCGGCTAATTTCTCCTTATAATCCGACAATTTACTTTTCACCTGTTGAAATATGGCGGGTACCCACCAGGTAAATTCAGGGTCGTACCCATTATAGAAATCGAAGGTGCTTGTTATCCTTAAATCCAAAGAATTTAATAGGCCAACCAAAAAGTTCACATCTGCATCAGGAATATTGGTCTTTTCTTGCAAAGCGGTTATCGATCGATCGATTTCATCGACAACCCGCGTCAGCTCTTTCGCGACATCTTCTCCCGCCAAACGTTTTCCTCGACGACGTTCCTTTTCGAGTTTAAATATTCGTTGTGCAAAAGGTAAATACAGGGATAACCTGTTGTAATTCGACTCATGTTCTTTCAGTGCAAGGAGATCACTTTTTAGTTTGCGCTTCAGTAAGATAAAATCCACCTGCCCAGATGTTTCAAGTTCTTCATAGGGAAATTTGTCCAATTTGTTCAAATATTCGTTATCCAAACGTTGAAGACGAGCCAGCTGTTCGGGCGATGCTGCAGCCTGTTGATTGCCCCAGCCTTTGGGCATCGGACCATAGAAATAGTTGATTGCCTCAACATCGTGCCCGTATTGCACGATATAAGGTTCTAAAGGAGTTGTATGGTCGTATAATTTCATCTTTTGTGCATGTGTGGATACCGGGAATAGAAAGAGCAGTCCATAAAACAATGTTTTGGGGGCTTTAAAAGAAAAAGAACGATTCATAATTTAGGTGTTGGTTTATATCATAATTTTATCAGTCGAAACGATCTGGCCTAAAACCAGCGATTTCAGACTCTATTTTCTGTCCTGCCAATAAATCTGCAACAACTTTCCCATAAGCAGGGCCCAGGCTCAAGCCCATCATACCACCCCCACCGGCAACCAGGACATTATCAAATTTTTTCAATCTTCCCAGATAAGGCAATCCATCAGGCGAGCAGGGTCTGTAACCATACCATATTTTTTCGCTTGGGTAATCGACCTTCAATTCTGGATAATATTTAGGAATAGATTCTACAATTCCGCGGACGCGGTTTTCATAAATCCGGTCATTTGCCGGTCCCAATTCCATCGTACCGCTGAAGCGGATCTGACCATTCATGGGGGTTACCGCAACACGGGCCTCCAGTAATAATGCCGCATGATTCAGGGTCTGCTCGCCCTGGGGCTGATACATAAAAGAATATCCTTTTCCGGGCATAAGCGGTGTATTCACATGCAACTTTGAGGTCAACTGGGGCAAATAAGCACCGCCGGTTAACACAAAAGCATCTGCCTGAAAACTTCCCTTATTGCTAATCGCCTCTTTCACCCTATTTCCGGTTGTTATAAATTTATGGACTTCAGTTTCTTCGAAAAAAGCAACACCTGCGGCTTTCAGGTATTGAATCAATTGCTGCATTAACTTGGGAGGATATAGTTTTCCATCGCAGCGATAAAGTATAGCACCCAATACATCCAGTTTCAGGTTGGGTTCCAGTTCTTGAACGGTATTTCCTTCCAGGATATCGACATCGAGTCCGAGGTCCTGTGCACGATGTGCCAGCTCAATCTCCTCATATTGCATTTCTTTCGATTTATACATCATCAGGATGCCATTCTGCTTCAGTTCAAAATCAAAATTATCTTCTTGGGCCAGTTCGTCATACAAGCGGCTGCTATAGAGATTCAGGTCACGTATGGCGGAAGCATGTTGCTCCACATGCGTGCGGTTGGCATGTTTTAGGAATTTCAGACCCCAATTGATCAACCGCGGATTGAGCGAAGGTCGTACATAAAAGGGGCTTTTACTATTGAACATCCACTTTATTCCTTGCGCGACTATCCCGGGGGCTGCCAAGGGCGTAAAATGACTGGGGACGATCATGCCTGCATTGCCATAAGAACAATTATTGTCCAAAGTATTTTTTTCCAGGATTTTCACATCCCAACCATCTCTCACCAGGTAATAGGCCGAAGCAAGACCAGCAATTCCAGCACCTATTACAACAACTGTACCTCTATTATTTTCTTTCACGTTGCTCTTTTCTTATTAATGTATTAAATCACCTGAAAACCGCCAAAATAAGGATCTTCATCATCCAAAAAAATGGTGTTATATCCTGTTATCCGTGCCCAGCCTTCGATGGACGGCACAATAGCAGGCTTACCATCCACGGTTGTTTCCGCTTCAATTTTGCCGGTAAATTGTGAACCAATATAACTTTCATGTATAAATTCCGTTCCTTTTTTAAGCTTCCCTTTCGCGTACCACTGCGCCATACGCGCCGAAGTACCTGTACCACAAGGAGAACGATCCAAGGCATTATCGCCAACCAGTACGGCGTTTCGTCCGGACGAGTTGGGAAGCGTTGGATTACCTGTCCATTGGATATGTGTCAACCCATGAATATTCGCATCTTCGGGATGAACAAAAGCATATTTTTCGTTGAGCAGTTGACGAATTATTTTGCCATAATGGATCAATTGGCTCGCAGAATAAGAACTGATATCGTCAAAATTAGCCTGCGGATCAATAATACCATAGAAATTGCCACCGTAGGCAACATCGACGCTGATAATTCCTAAATCTAGACAGTCTACCGTTAGCCCTTCAGCATATAAAAAAGACTTGACGTTAGTAAGCTTTACGCTTTTCACCTTAGGACCCTCTTGAACATAGTCGATATGTACAAGTCCTGCCGGAGTTTCCAACCTTAATTTTCCGGGAATTTTAGGTTGAACGAGTCCCTCCTCGATGGCAATCGTTACGGTACCGATCGTTCCGTGTCCGCACATAGGCAGACAACCACTGGTCTCAATATAAAGAACGCCGATATCATTTTGCGGATCAAATGGTGGATAAAGCATACTTCCACTCATCATGTCATGTCCCCTTGGTTCAAACATCAATCCTTTGCGAATCCAATCGTACTCACGTATAAAATGCAATCTGCGCTCCATCATGGAATTACCCGCTAGCAATGGGGTTCCCCCTGCAACCAATCGTACGGGACAACCACAGGTATGCGAATCAATACAAAAAAAAGTCTTCTTCATTTCTGATTCCTTGTTGTTTATATGGTCATTTATCTATATTATGCTTTCGTCCATTGTTGATTGACCAGACGATCAATTTGTAATGGGTTTCCGTCTTGTAGCTCTTTAGGCAAAAACTCATTCGGCCAATTTTGGAAGCTAAAAGGTCGGACGAACCGTTTTACCGCATCTGGCCCTACCGAAGTAAAACGAGCATCTGTGGTTGCGGGATAAGGTCCGCCATGCTGCATGGCATACTGAACCTCTACGCCTGTTGGCATGCCCTGGAATAGCAGTCTTCCACATTTGTCTTGCGCCATTGCAAAAAGAGCCGGGCATTCGCGCATGTCCTGCGCTGTAGCTGCGAAAGTCAGGGTAATCTGCCCATCAAGCTGTTGCATGACAAGATTCATCTCATTTTGGTCGGCACAGGATACAATCAACCCAAAAGGTCCAAAAACCTCTTCCAGCAAGTTGGGATTGTTTAAAACCTGACTGGCTTCAGTTTCGACAAGCACAGCCCGGGCAAAATCATGTGGTGTATTATCTTCCCCTTCTTCCAATACGCTGATCCCTTCCGATTGAACCATTTCGCCTTTTAGGCGATTGTAACTATCCAAGATACCGGCATGTAACATTTTCCCTGTAGCAGCAGTTTTTAGTTCGCTCTTTAAGGCCAGTTTGAGCCGATCAAACGGTTCGCCCGCCAAGCCTACCAATACGCCCGGATTGGTACAAAACTGCCCTACACCGAGGAGTAACGACCCAATATACTGCTTTGCAAATGCTTCCAGATGATTAGCGAGGTAGTCTTGCAAAATAAAAACCGGATTTACGCTTCCCATTTCAGCAAATACCGGAATAGGTTCAGGTCTCGACTGCCCTAAATCAAACAAGGCTTTTCCGCCACGAAATGAACCTGTGAATGCCACAGCCTTTACCTGTTTATGGCTAACCAACTGTTGTCCAACAGCGAATGAATCCGACAGCACATGATTAAAAACACCAGTTGGAACGCCCTGTTTTGAAACCGCACGATCAATGGCGTCAGCCATTAATTGGGAGGTTTTAAGATGCGCAGGATGAGCCTTTACGATGACTGAACAGCCGGCACCAATGGCACTTGCAGTATCTCCGCCAGCAGTTGAAAAGGCGAAAGGAAAATTACTCGCACCAAAGACGACCACCGGACCAAGTCCTTTATTATATTTCCTTAAATCAAATTGGCCATTTGGATCCCGATCTATCCGAGCTTCACTGTATAAACCAGTACGAACGGCATCGGCATATCGACGCCATTGATTGACTGTTCTCGCCTTTTCACCCTGCAGTCTTCCCAAAGGTAGTGCGGTTTCCAAATGAGCCGTTTCAATCAATATTTCGCCCAATTCCTCAATTTCAGCGGCAATGGCATACATCAATTCCGCTCGTTCGATAACATCCGTTTGTTGAAGAAACTGAAATCCAGCCTCCGCCTGTTTTACGACGTAATCAATCTCATTTTCGTTTCTATCCATTCCTTTTGTTTTTATAGTAAGTAGTATCTTCAAAAATCATTAAAAACCTTCCCTATATTTTCACTCCTTGCGGTTACTCAATATAATAAGAAGGTTCTTTTCGTCTATTTTTACGTGGTCCTAAAAAGAATATTTCCTGAACTCCCATCCAGAGAGTTCAGAAGCATTCCTATAATTGTGGTCTCGTTGCGATTGAATCTGCAATAATTTTTTTCACACGTTGTTCTTCCTCACCGATCAACGGTAATCTTGGCGCGCGTGTATAAGGTGTTGAAATTCCTTCAGCTGTAGCGGCCAATTTAATGTATTGGACCAATTTAGGATGAATATCCAATTCCAACAAAGGCATAAACCAACGGTATATTTCTACCGCTTTTTTATATTCACCAGCTTTCACAAGATCATACATAGCCACTGTTTCTCTTGGGAATGCGTCCACCAATCCAGCGACTAACCCATCAGCCCCTAACATCAAGGACTCGAGCCCCAAGGTATCTACACCGGCCATAATCTTTAATCGATCACCAAAACGATTTTTCAAACGCGTGATATTGGTTAAATCTCGTGTCGATTCCTTCACTGCCTGAATATTTGGCTCCAATAAGAGTTCTTCAAACATATCCAGCGATACATAAGTACTATAGTCAACAGGATTATTATAGATTAAAATTGGCAATTTAGTACTTTGTGCAACAGCACGAAAATAAGCGACAGCTTCTCTATCATCGGCTCTATAGCGCATTGGTGGCAATAACATCAAACCATCTGCCCCCAATTCCTCACTGGTCTGCGCCACTTTGATCGCAGCAGCCGTTGTATTTTCTGCAATATTTAGCAATACGGGTACACGACCACCAACAAGTTTCAACGCATAGGTCAATAAATCATACTTTTCTTCCGTACTCAAAACACTTGCTTCCCCCAATGATCCAGCGATAATCAAACCGTGAACACCTCCATCCAATTGTGCTTCAATGTTTTTACCAAACATATCAAAATCCAAATTTCCATTTTCATCAAATGGTGATAACATTGCAGGATAAATTCCTTCCCATTTAAATTGTGCCATAGCGTATTATTTAATATTTCTTTATCACAAATCTATTTGGAATAGCGAGGTCAGTCTTCTTATGAATTAATCAACACTGACCTAATATTGACCTTTTCTCATAAATACAGATCATGAGGAACCAAAAGAATGGTTTTTTAATTTTAAATAGAGATTTATAACTTATTTCAGCAAAACTTCAGATGAGTGCTTTTTAATTTGAGATTCAATCTCAACAACTTAGATGTAAGTTCAACATTTATAATAAGATTTACAAAAAAATAGGGTGTAAAAGATATATATATATTCGCTTCAACTTTGGATTGCTATTACGAAACGTACTGCTGCATGTTAAAAATAACAAAGGTTGCACTGTCAGACAGGCAACCTTTGCATCGTATATAATAATTAAAATGGGTAACTAATCGCGACTTTGCTCTTTATAAGAAAAGTAAAAAACAATAGGTAATACTGAAAACGACAGAATCATACAAATAATCAATCCACCAACAATCATAATCGCCAACGGTTTTTGGATTTCAGACCCCATTCCGTTTGAAAGTGCAGCTGGTAATAAGCCCATCGCCCCCATTAATGCAATCATTAAGATGGGTCTTATGCGGCTTTTGACAGCTTCATAAATAGCTGGTTTCAAGCTCATTTTATTCAACAGATTTTCTTTCATAATACCGATTAAAACAATACCATCAATCGTGGCTACGCCAAAGAGAATAATAAATCCGATACCCGCCGAAATTCCAAATGTCGTTCCGGTAATCCACAAGGAAATAAATCCACCAATAAATGCAAAGGCTAAGGTCAGCGAAGAAATCAGCGTATCTTTGACATTGCCAAAATTGGCATACAGCAAGAGTAAGATCAAAATCAACGAAATTGGCACAACATTCATCAGTTGTTTTGTTGCCCGTTCTTTACTTTCAAATTCTCCGGCCCACACAACCTTATAAGATTTGGGTAGTTTAACATCTTTTTCTATCTGTTTTTTCGCATCGGCAATTGTGCTTCCCAAATCTCGACCTTCAATATTGAAGCCAACACCAATATAGCGGGAATTCCCTTCTCTGTAAATAAATGCCGGCCCCGTATGATAATCTATTGTTGCGATCTCCCTTAGGGGTACTTTCTGATCATTCATCGTAGGAATAATGATATTTCCGATCTTCTCGGGGTTGTCGCGGTATGATTTTTGGAAGCGCAGACGAACATCAAAGATCCGCTCATTTTCGTAGAAATGTGTCACCGATTGCCCCCCGATAGTCATTTCGATCACGGACTGCACATCTTTGGTTGAAACGCCATATTTAGCCATCTTTGAATCATGCAATTGAATACGGAGTTCAGGCAGACCTATATTTTTAAAAACATTGACATCCGTAATGCCATTGACCTTTTTTAGTGACTCTGCAAATTTATTGGCCTTATTCTCTAAATCTTGTAAGTTTTCACCAAAAATTTTGATCACTAGCGGGCTTTTTACCCCGGCCACATACTCCTCTACATTATCTTGAATCGGCTGACTAAAACCGAAGTTGATTCCAGGAAAAGTCTGCAGGCTATCCCGCATCTGACCAATTAATTTCTCTTTGGATAGTTTACGTTTCCATTCCCCCTCGGGCTTCAATTCAATATTAAATTCGATATTAAAAAATCCTGTTGGATCCGTGCCATCATTGGGACGGCCTGTCTGTGTCATTATAAAGTCGATCTCGTCAAACTGATTCATCAATTTTGTTTTCATTGTTTTCGTCAGCTTTACCGATTCTTCCAGATTGACACTATTGGGTAAGGTTGCGCGAACATAGATTGCACCCTCATTCAGTTTTGGAAGAAACTCGGAACCATAATGGCTAAACCGGAAAATACAGACGAACAAGACAACCATAAAAATAGACAATGTCCATTTTGGATGGTCAAAAGCCTTTTTAAAACCTTTAAAAATGGCATTACGGCTGACTTTAGTGATCTTATTTTCATCTTCTTTGATGTTCTTTTTTAATAAGTATTTACACATCGCGGGCACATAGGTTAAACTCAGGATCAAGGAACCCAACAAGGCGTAACCGAGCGTAAAGGCTAGTGGCGAAAACATCTTTCCTTCCACCTTTTGAAAAGAGAAAATAGGAGTCAGTGCGACAATTAAAATCAATAGTGCAAAAAAGATATAGCCTGCAACAGAACCTGCACTTTTTTTTATGATCCCTAGCTTGGAGATTTTATTAAAGCGTTCCGTCCCAAGCCGATGGGCCTCTTTTTCCAAAGAGACAAAAACAGTCTCCACAATGACCAATGTTCCTTCGAGCAAAAGTCCAAAGTCCAACGCACCCATGGAAATCAGATTGGCCGGCAAACCTTGTATTTTCAATAATATAATCGCAAAGAGGAAAGCCAGTGGAATGACCGAGGCAACAATAAAGGTTGTCTTCCAGTTGTTCAAAAAGATAAAGACAATAATCGAAACCAGTATAACCCCTTCTATCAGGTTTTTGGAAACCGTATGCACAGTATTATTCACCAGTTTTGTGCGATCTATAACGGGTTCAATCTTGACATTTGCAGGTAAAATACGTTGGTTTAGCTCTTCAATTTTTGCCTTTAGCCTTGTGACGACAGCCGAAGGATTTTCTCCCCGCAGCATAATAACTATTCCCTGTACAAGATCATCTTCCTGATTGAGCCCCACTTGGCCAAGTCGTGGCTTTGCGCCCAGTTCTATTTCGGCTACATGTTTGACTAAAATCGGTGTATTGCCGACCACCTTGATCAAAATATTACCGATATCGTCGATCTTATCCAATAAACCTACCCCTCGAACGACATAGGCTTGATTTCCTTTCTGGATCACATCCCCACCGACGTTTATATTCGAACGCGATACGGCTTCATACACATCCAGTGGCGACAAATTATAATTGGCCAGCTCCGTAGGATTGATCTTTATTTCATAGATCTTTTCCTCCCCTCCAAAGCTAACGACGTCCGCCACACCCGGTACCCCCACAAGTTCTCTTTCGATCACCCAATCTTGAATGGCAGAAACTTCTTTAATCGGAAGATTGCTCTTTAGTACATAGCGAAAAATTTCTCCTGTAGCACCCGAAGGTGGTTCGATGGAGCTTTCCGCGCCATCCGGCAAATCGATGGAACGCATTTTATTACCCGCATACTGCTGGGCATAAAAGTCCGCTACTCCATCCTCAAATTGGATTGTTACAACGGATAAGCCAAACAAGGAGATCGAACGAACATCCGTTTTCTTTGGGATAGTATTCATCTCTTTGGTTACCGGTAACGTGACGAACTTCTCTATTTCTTCAGCACTACGTCCCGGCCATTGTGTGATAATCCTGACCCGTGTATTGGTGACGTCGGGGAAAGCTTCAATCGGTGTATGCAGGTAGGCGTATATCCCGCCGAACAATAATGCCAACGTAAAAAACAGGACGACCAAGGAGTGTTTCAATGAAAATGAAACAATATTTTGTACAACTTTCTTCATCCTATCTATTTATCAATTCATCAAATACAATCAGCTCATTTTCTGTCAACACCTGATCTCCTTCGGCTATTCCTGTTTTGACAAAAGCATAGGTTTCATTCTCAGCAACAATATCCACAGGCTTTACGGACAGGTCGCAGTCATTTTTGTACAGCACCACGAAATTCTGGTTATTATGCAGAATGATGGCATCTTTGGGAATAGCCAGCATCTGCTGTTCTTGTCCTGAAACAGCTTTTTCCACCAATACATCCACACTCATGCCCGGCTTTAACCTCAGGTCTTTGTTCAACAACTTTACGCGCGCCTTGACGACACGTTCTTCCGGATCAAAGAAATTGGCAACCTGATCAATATAGCCATCAAAAGATTCTCCTTTATAGGCTAAGGTGGTAATTTTGACAGGCGCACCATTTTTCACAAAGGGTAAATTATTTGCATAAATATTGACCGAAACCCATACTTCATTCAGTTTACTTACTGAAAGTAATTCGGCATCATCACCCACTGTCATACCAGGACTCACCTTTTTATCAACTATATAACCCGCTTTGGGTGCACGGATGTAAAATAGGCCATTTTCTGATGATCCATTGAGCAGATTCATATTGGCCTTTACATGACGTATTCCGATTTGTGTGGCTTTCAATTCACTTTCCATCTCTTCCAGTTCCCGTTGGGAAGCCATACCATCTTTCAGTAGACTGCGAAGACTTGCCAATTTACTCTCCACCAAGCGCTTGCTATTCTCCAGCTCACGCAGCTCCTTTCCTAAATCATTGACCGAGGTCCCTTTAAGCGATACGAGAATCTGTCCCTTCTCCACATAATCACCCATCTTGACGGAGACAGACTGCACGATACCGGGTATCGGGCTCTTTAGTGCAGCAAGCTCATCCTGATCGTATTGAATGACCCCATTTAAAGCGATCTGTTCAAATACCACCCGCTTCTGTATTGAATCAATTTTAATTTGGTTTTTGAAATCTGCGCTGAGGCAAAACCCTTTGGTTGGCGGCGTAACCTGCTCTTCATTTTTCGTTGATTGACAGCTCCACAATAAACATATGGACATGAGTGTCAGTGGCATTAAAAAGTTCCCTTTCATTAGACAATATCCTTTCCGATTAAATACGTCAATTCTTCCTTATACTGAAGGTATTGTGCCCTGCGCTCCAATATTGATTCTTTGTTTTCCATGTAATTATTGATAAAGTCTATAAATTCAACGATGGTCAACCGTCGTTCTTGAAAATTGCGGACATAGCGTTCAAGTGCGACATTCAGTTTATGATCAAAGCCTGTATCCATCGTCTTCAAACTAGTTTCAAGATTGCTCAAACGCGCCGAAAGAAAGTCGATCTCTCGTTCTATATCGATACGAAATTGCGCGATTTCAACTTTATTTTTCTCAAGTTCCAGTTCAGCAACTTTGATATTCCCCTGGTTTCGATTAAATAAAGGAAGATCCATAGCAACACCCAGGCCTATAAAATCGCGCATGATATTTCCGCCCCGGTCATAATTCATTGATACCTTGAGATCTGGTGTACGTTCTGCTTTTTCGATTTCCAACTGCGCATTACTTTTCTTCCAGGTATTGTGGATGATTTTATAGTCGCTACGGTTTTCCAGGGCCATCATTTTCCATTCCTGTTTCGTCCCCAGGAGAAAAAGTGGCATACCTATCGTATCCGAAATGTAAAGTGCAGTCCCCTTATCTCCTAGATAGCTCGCAACTGCATTCATTTTTGCAATTTTTTCCTGCTGGATTTCGTTAAGTTTATTCCCAAACGCAATCGACTCACTTTCAATCCTGAGATAGTCCATTTCACTCACATTGCCTTCTTTCCATTGATTTTGAAAGGACTTCGCTAGGGTCTGAAAAATATCGACCTGACTACTGTATAATTGTTCTTTTTCCTGTAAGATCTGTAGTTCGAGGCATTGGCTCCGGAGATCATATTTCAAATTC
Organism: Sphingobacterium multivorum; assembly: GCF_039511225.1. NCBI lineage: Bacteria > Pseudomonadati > Bacteroidota > Sphingobacteriia > Sphingobacteriales > Sphingobacteriaceae > Sphingobacterium > Sphingobacterium multivorum. Next base: position 2,106,730 of record NZ_CP154261.1, on the reverse strand, counting down.
CGCAATAATTCTTCAAATTGAAGCCGGGCATTCTCTTTTTCCAAAAGCTGCAATTGCACTCTTTTTTTCCGTTTCCCGGCCATTTCAATCGTCTGTTCCAGCTCAACAGCCAGCTGCTGATATTTACCATAATGACCGATCAGCGCAGGAAAGGATTCACTGCTGGAATTTTTCCAAAGATTGACCTCTGAGATTGAGATGGTTGGATTGGGCCAGAGCTTTGCCTGAAGCACTGCTGCATCAGCCTGTTGTATATGAAAACGTTGTGCCATTAAGCTCAGGTTATGCGCAAGGAACACCTGTTCAATCTCCGATTTTCGTAAACGGCTTTCAACCGCTTCCTGTGAAAATAGTTTGCTACTCAGGCCAAGAAGTAAAAATAATGTAATACGTAGCTTTCTCACTTAATTTTGAATTTCCACAAAACTAACGGACAGAGATTACAGGCAACTTTAGGTTAAATTAAAGTTTAATTAGAAGAGATTAGAAAAGGATTAGAATTTAGGGAATAGCAGTGATACGGTAGTTCCCAGATGGTTCGAGCGAATATCAAAGTCTACGCCCTGGTCCTTAAAAACGATTTGTGCAAATGAGAGGCCTATGCCGCTACCCTTCACCTGACCGACATTTGACCCACGATAAAAAGTCTGTTTCACTGACTCCAGTTCGGCCTTTGGGATACCGATGCCGTGATCTATAATTTGTAAAGACAGTCTGCCATCTGCACTGGTCATTCGGATAAGCACTTCTTGCCCATTTGCATATTTCAGTGCGTTTTCGATTAAATTAGAGATCGAAAGGGAGACGAGCATCTTGTTGCCCCGAAAATTAAAGTATTGTGGCTCGTCGACCTCTATATCGACTTTCAAGGGTACGGCAAATGATCTCGAAAATTTAGGTACAAGGTCCCACACGATCTCATCGATACGAAAGGTTTCCAGGGAACGTTTCAGGGCCTGATCTTCGGTCAGTAATAGAAAATTACCAATAAGCTGATTCAGAAAGTTCACATGCTCGGTAATGGTTTCGGCCAGTTCACGGTATTCTTCCTCCGTTCTAACTTTTGCGCCGAAGACCTCCATTGAGCCCAGGATACCTGCTAAAGGCGTTCGGAACTCGTGGGAAACATAACTTACAAAGTTCTTTCTGATAATCATATTTTCACTGATCCGACGTAGGAGTGCATTATAACTTTCAATCAGATCCTGGAGTTCATCCTTGGTTTTTATGGCGGTCAAGGGCTCCTGAATGGTACTTAAATCTTTATGCTGAATTTCTTGGATCACTTTACGAATGGGCAGATAAGCATACTTACTCAGCCAGGCCGACAACAAGGCAATACTAACCAACGCAACGAGAAAAACAAAGACAAGCGTAATGAGTAAACGGTTCAACTGATGATCAAAATCTGCGCTGGACTCTTTGACAAACACAAAGAAATCGCCCTGATTATCGGGATAATACAAACCAAAATAAAAGCTATCGGCTGTTTTAAAATAAACCGTTTTGTCTATTTTCAGCTGGTTCAGCAAATCTGTATTAACTTGATTATCAAACCGCATACCACCATAACTCACCTTCCCCGCTGCGTTATAAACGGCTACCATCGCGCGCTTGACCAGACTTTCATATTGATTTTTGGACTCCATGTGCTTTAGCGGGCTCTGTTCGTCGGCTTCAAGGTAATAAATACCGGCTATCTTCGCATTTTTTTCCAGCGAGCTTATCAGATGTCGTTCAGAAGAATTATAAAATATCCAGTAGATGACTAGCGTTGCAAGCCCAAAAATGATGGTGAATACCAAGGTAGAAAAGAGTGTGAGTCGAATCTTTAAATTCATGGTCAGTCCGTTGTGAGCATATAACCTACCCCTTTCACCGTTTTGATAATGGAGGTATCACTCCCCGCATCAATCTTACCTCTTAAATAAGAAACGTATACATCGACAACATTGGTATTATTATCAAAATCAATTCCCCAGACGGCCTGTAAGATCGCTGTTCTTGAAAGGGTTTTATTGCGATTTTCGATCAGATACTTCAACAGTTTAAATTCTTTAGGTGATAGATCGATATTTTTACCATTCTTATGGACTTCATACCGTTCAAGATCCACTTTTAAATCATGAATTTCTACGCAGCTATCCTTTGGTACGTTTTTATAATTGTCGCGGCGTACCAAAGCTTTGATACGGCTAACCAATTCCTTAAAGGAAAAGGGTTTGACAAGAAAATCATCAGCACCACTTTCCAAGGCCTCGACTTTATCTTCAACTTCTCCTAAGGCACTTAAAATCAATATTGGAATATGATTTTTTCGATATCGGATCATCTTCGTAAATTGTATACCATCTATTCCGGGCAACATAATATCGAGTACGACAATGTCCAATGAATCCGCATTGATCCATTCACGTGCCGCTTCCGCAGATTCAACCAAAATGACCTTGTGGCCCATCTCTTCTAGACCTTTAACAACAAAGCTGCTAATACGGCGATCGTCTTCTACTAAAAGTATCTGCATATACTCAGTTTATTTTTATGCGGGATTATAAAAATTACGAATTCCTCTTAGAATTCTACAAGTATACGAATTTACAAATTAATCGTTCGGGTGATCAAGAGCAGTGTCGAGGATAAAAATCTTTGTCTATAACGTTGACGAGTCCATTACGCGGAATTCTCGATTATTCAGGTAAAAAATATTACGTCCAGTATTATTTGTTTATATTTAACCTAACAATTCGGAAAGGAATTAAAATGAACACAGCATTGCTCTCCAATAGAAAAAGAAGTGAAGAGATTACGATTCAATATTTTAACTTTTTAGATCGTCATTTAGCGGAATTGGTTCGTGGAGACAGCATAGAAATGATGGAGCTTCAGGATATCGCCAACATACTCTGTGTTTCACAAAAGCATCTTATCAAGATTATACAGGAAACTTCCGGAAATCATCCCTGCTATTTTTATGTACAAAAGATATTAGCTTGTATCAAGGACCTACTCGTTAATAGCGATTTGACCATTGCGAAAATTGCACAAATGCTGACATACGACCCGTCCAACTTCACCAAATTTTTTAAAAAATATGAAGGCATGTCGCCTTCACAATTTCGTCAATTGAAAAAAGCGAAAAGTTCACCATAAGAGGTTCCTTAACATTTGTGAGATTTGCTATAATCAAAATTTAAATTATTATGGCAAGAAATGATGTAAAAGGAAAAGTTGTCCTTATTGCTGGTGGTGCAAAAAACCTCGGCGGATTATTAAGTCGGGATTTTGCGGCTCAAGGGGCAAAGCTGGTGATCCATTACAATAGTGAAAATACCAAAGCAGACGCTGAACAAACTCTGGAAGCTGTCAAATCCGCAGGGGCAGAAGCAATATTAGTGCAGGCGGACCTGACAAAAATTGAGCATATCACGAAACTTTTTGATGTCGCAATTGAGCAGTTTGGTGGCGTAGATATCGCCATTAATACGGTCGGTAAAGTATTGAAAAAGCCAATTGTGGATACCACGGTCGAAGAATATGACAGCATGAGTGACATCAATTCAAAAGTTGCTTATTTCTTTATTAGGGAGGCGGGTAAAAAACTGAATGCAAATGGCAAAATCTGTACGATTGTTACCTCATTATTGGCGGCCTATACGGGATTATACTCTACTTATGAAGGACTGAAAGCTCCAGTAGAGCATTTTACGCGAGCTGCTTCAAAAGAATTTGGAGAACGGGGAATTTCGGTTACTGCTGTAGCCCCGGGGCCAATGGATACGCCATTTTTCTATGGACAGGAAAGCGAAGACGCTGTTGCTTACCATAAATCTGCTTCAGCATTAGGTGGGCTAACCGATATAAAAGACATTGCGCCTTTGGTGGAATTCTTGGTCACCGATGGTTGGTGGATAACAGGGCAGACCATTTTTGCCAATGGTGGTTATACTACACGGTAAAACAACAAAGAGAAAGCATCTTGAGAAAGATGCTTTCTTGACAAGCCTGTTTCGTTCGACGGATTCATTAATAACAATAGCTAAGCAACAATAAACAAGCCCTGATACTTATTAACTATAGTTGCTCCAAAAAACGGAGATAGCGCGTGACGCCCTCTTCTACCCATGCGGGGGATGACTCTTTTTCAATTCCATAAAAGACGAAAGGTTTTTGATAATCCGCTTTAACATAATCAAAAGTAATTTCAAAAGGACTTGTTAATTGCTCCATGCTATATTTGTACTTCCCCGTCTCCCCATATTCCTGCTCGTCTATCCCCGCAGAAATTGCTAATGCGATTTTCTTTCCTTCCAGTTTGTAGCCACTGTTCTTACCATAAGCCCATCCATAGGTAAGCACTTCATCCAGCCATTGCTTGAAAAACGGCGGACAGTTAAACCAATAAAAGGGAAATTGAAAGACTATTTTATCATATTTCTCCATCATCTGCTGTTCTGCAGAGACATCAATTTTATCATCAGCATACACTTGGTGCAGTTGATGGATGTCATACAACTCAGGTTGATTTTCCAAGGCTTTAACCCAACTTTTATTTACGACGGAAGCAGCAAAATTGGGGTGAATAACGACTATTAATGTTTTCATTTTTTTTATTTATGTATCTATATATGCACAAGCCGCCACATTTAGCCGATTCGTAGCGGCAGTTTTAATAAACGACAGGACTATGATTTAAAAATAGCGACATAATTCCTATTTTGGCTTATCTGTAACCCAATGTTAGGTACTATAAAAAATGTGCGTATGACTAAAATCAAGACGAGCTCCACTAACTTTTCAAATAAAAAGCAACTTGAGCATAATTGCCCCGAAGTCTTTGCCGCTAATGTGATCGGAGGTCAATGGGCCCTAGCCATATGCTGTTATCTCATCAATGGCGCGCTACGTTATTCGGAAATCAAAAGATGTTTACCAGGTATCACTGAACGTATGCTCACCTTACAATTGCGCAAGCTGGAAGATGATAACATTGTTAAACGTACTGTATATGCAGAGGTACCGGCACGCGTACTATACGAGCTGACTGCACTGGGTTATGAACTCAAACCAATTATTCGAGAACTAGGGAAATGGGGCGAGAAGTTACAACAGGTTCAAAAATCATAGACTTTAGCTGACAAAAATATATATTGTTTTTAGCTAAGACATCGTGCTGTTACCAGTAATTGGCCGACATGGCGCTGTGCATGCTCTGCAGCGTGGAACAACAGGCCGATCAAGGTCGTAGGAATCCGTTTTCTACCCAAGAAACGTATTTCCGTCAAGGTGTCCGGATCAATAAGCTTTAATTTTTGCAAAGAATGTTTGATCTGTTGATGTAAGTGTTCGACCAGAAATGAAGTACTCAGGCCGACGTTGTCAGCTCCTTCATTTCGAAGGTAATCAAATTGTTCTTCCGATAAGGGCTTGCCTTCTGCGTAAGTAAACATGCGATCGATTACTCCGCGAATATGTTGCAGATGAAAACCTATACTGGCATTGCCACCCGGTTTTGTCCAAAGCTGCGCTGAGGATATTTGTGCGGTATACTTCAAAACATCTTCTTCAACTTGCAAAAGTGCATGCGCAACAGGTTGGAGAAGAGCGGGTACCCCTTCAATAGGTCCACGCATCCATACTTCTAAATTTTCCATGCTTCTAAAATAGCTATTTGTCTACAACGGATACTTTTTAAAGTCCACAAAGCCACAGCGTTTAAAAAGAATGCAGATAGCAGTCCGTTTCGTCAAAAATACAGTTTACTCCTATAAAAATAGCGACTTCCTATAGCTTGTTTAAAGTCGATTCAATTATTTTTTAAAATAAATTTGCATAGTGTAGTAAATACACTTACATTTGTATCATCATAATTTAGGTTTATAATTGGTTATTTAAGGTTTTCATTCTCCCCGTTTGAAAACCTTTTTTTATAAATGACTGTAAAAATTATAATCTTCCATCATCCTTTATCATATCACCGAATCGAGAAAAAGTACGTCCATCTTCCCAATAAAAGCAGGGATAGGTTATAAAGGATTTACATTTCAAACATAAAAAGGGCAATGTTCACATTGCCCTTTATTTTCGATACCCATTTAATGGCCTTTACATCTTATAATATTGCTCCCAACCTCTTGCTGGTGGAGGTCCCGCTAGGAGTGCATTGGCAAACTTATCATTGGTCACTTCTTTTGTCTGCGTATTCAATATCAACTTACTATTCAAGCGTTGTGCAATTACACCCAAGCAAAATACTTGGCTCAGAGGACCTGCAATTTCAAAAGCCGAGCGGGTCTTTTCTTCACCTTTACAACCTTTCAAGAAATTAGCAAAATGGTTTGACGGTGATTTTGGCACTTCCGGCAGCCTAGATTCCATTTCCTTAGCTTTCGCTGCTGGAATAATCTGCAAGGTACTGGCATGTGAGCCACCTTTAAATATCAAATCCTTGCTATAGATAATTTTCCCAGGATTTAATTTAGCGGGTTCCAATTTCCCTGTACTAGGTGCAGGAATATTTGGATCCAGTCCGGATACACCATAGCCTTCCGGTATAGGCGGCAAATTATCCAGTCCATCATACCAATTGATATCGACTGCTGGCATCTTTTTCCTTTTTGGGAAATGAAATTTCAAGGTCGAAGACATGGGGAAAAAATAAGAATTATACCCGTCGAGCTTCACAGCAGACACTTCTGTAGGCAGCCCCAAATCTAAAAATTCATGTGCTGTATCCAATATATGTGCCCCCCAATCGCCTAGAGCCCCCATTCCAAAATCATACCAACAGCGCCATTGACCATTCACAAAATCCTTATTATAATTATGGCCAATAGTCTGCATTTGCCAAAGATCCCAATCTAATGTTTCGGGAATCGTTTCTGCGGCAGGAAAACCCTTCATATTCACATCCCAGCCATGCCATCTACGCGGCATATTCATGTGCGCATCGATGCGTGTCACATCCTTAATAATACCGGCATCCTTCCAGGCTTTAAACTGAAAATAATTTGCTTCGGAGTGCCCTTGATTTCCCATCTGGGTGGCAAGTTTAGGGTTTTTCCGAGCTTTATTTGCCATCAGTTCGACTTCAAGGAATGTTCTCGCCATTGGTTTTTCCACGTAAACATGTTTACCCAAATCCAGTGCAAGCATGGTTATGGCAAAGTGCGAAAAATCAGGAGTTCCGATACTTACAGCATCAATCTGATTTCCCATTTTGTCAAACATTACCCTAAAATCCTTAAACTTCGGTGCATCAGGAAACAAGCCCAAAATTTCCTGCGTATGTTTCGCACCAAGATCTACGTCACATAGCGCAACAATATTACAGAGTCCGGTTTTATAGAGTTCTTTAATGATGTCGGCAGCCCTGTTTCCCAGGCCTACACAGGCTAAGTTGACACGCTCATTTGGTTTGGCCAAATTGACATTCCCCAATACACTATTGGATAGCATAACAGCTCCTGCAGCGATAACGGACTGTTTAACAAAGCTTCTGCGCGATAAATAATGATTCATAAGAGATAAGCTTAATTCGGTGTATTAATTTTTATGCTGCGAAATGAAACACGATCACCGTGGTCCTGGAGAAGAATAAAACCTTCCTTCGCTTCGCCAAAATTTTCCCAATCTTTATATTTGCTGATCTGAACCAAGTCTTTAAACGCTTTGGATCCCCGCTCATAAGACAGCATCTTAATTCCATTTAAATAGTGTTCAACTTTGTTATCTGCTGTAACAACAACTCTACCCCTATTCCACTCGCCGATCGGTCTGCGCGCGCGATCATCACGATTGGATGTAATGAGATCGTAAAGCGATGCTAAGGTACGATTTCCGTCACGTCCCAACTTCGCGTCAGGGTGTAAAGCATCATCCAGCACTTGATATTCCAAACCAATAGCCGATCCTTTTGATTTTTCTTTTAAAGTCACAAAATACTTAACACCACTATTGGCTCCCGGACTAAGCTTAAATTCAAATGACAGATCAAACACCGCGTATTTATCTTTTGTGACGATATCGCCACCATTGGTCGATTCACCACCGTCAGATTTTAGCACAGTCATTTGGCCATCCTTAACTTCCCAACCGCGTTCCGGAAATTTATCGCCATGTATACTCCGCCACCCCTTATTGGTTTTACCGTCAAACAAAAGCTTAACACCCTTCTTCTTTTCAGCGTCAGCCAAGTCGTTTGGCTTCAAGTTCACGATATAAAGATCTTTTGGAAAACCTTTTGATTTGAGGTCGGTTGTTTTTATTTTAATATTCTTAAAGTACACTTTCTTTCCATCCAGTTTAGGTGGAATCCCATGCACCTGCAACCCGATAAAGCCAGATCTATCGATCGTATCAACGACATAAGCAACAGGAATATCATTGATCCAAGTGCGCAACTCATCACCAATGGCTTCAATTCGAATATGATTGAATTCCTCTACTTTATAGGCTTTTTTAGCATTTTCATTTAAATCGAGTGGATAAATCCATCCACGACGCGCCTCATCATAGATTCCACCTGTCCATGCACGGGCAGAGGGGTCTATTTCTACTTGCCTTCCATATACACGTCCCCGTCCATCATTAGCCTTTGGATCAAGATGGCTCCGTGTCTGAATACCTGAGTTTGTTTCATTGCCTTCAAGTTTAACATCCAGCTCCAATATGAAATCACCATATTCTTTTTCAGTGATCAAAAAAGAATTGGGTGTACCTTTTGTCATTCGACCTACGATAGCATCCCCCTCTATAGAATAAGGAGCTTTTCCGCCGACAGATTTCCAGCCATTTAGCGTTTTTCCATCAAAAAGGTTCGTCCAACCTTTCTCATTACTCTTATCTGTCTGGGCATACGACATAACAGCATTGCCGACCATAGCAGCCATTAAAACAGATTTAAATAGTGTATTTCTTTTCATTTTAAAATTTAATCTTGGGTCTATCAACCCGGTTTATTTATCCATCATTGGTTCGTCAATCATAACAAGTTAGAGACTATACTAGCGAAAGCCAGGAGACGATGCTACACTTCACTTTCAAGCCAAACAGGCCCTCATTTAGTTATTGGCTATTGATTCAATTGACTTAATAAAACAAGATATTAATTAATATAAGTGAAATGAATCAAATGATCTGATTTATTTACGAAAACGTTTGAAAACACTTGTTACTTATCTTCAACCAATAACGGGGTTTTATTTTTCTCTGCACCTGGGTAACCTATATTTTGATTGATAACACCTTTAATATTGGTATTAATCGCATTAGCGGGCACAGGCCATAAGATATGGTGCACACTAATTTTATATTCGGCCCACTTGTGTTTTACCCCTTTATTATAGAAATTACTTTTAGCAACCACTCTATCGTACCAGAAATTAACTCCAGTTTGTTTAATGTTCGCATTCGTTCCGCCTGGGCCACTAATCTGTTTTAAATCATAGACACGACCACCAAAAATTTCGCATGGTTTTCTGGTCTTTGCATAGGTATAGGCAATCCTTACGAGCTCAATATGTCTGTTTTCTTCATAATACAACTCACGTGCACGCTCATCTAATATCTCACCGATATTGATTTCGTCTGCTGTTAGCTGTGCTGCACCTGCGCGTTGACGGACTTCATTAATAGCCATGGCGGCCTGACCAAGATCATTTTTCCAATAGTAACTTTCGGCCAACAATAAATAGACTTCCGCAGAACGATAAATATACCATGGGGTTTCCCCGCCCTCCCATTGTGTTTGCAATGGATCCGGCACAAATAATTTGTAATGCGGCCAAGAGAACCATAGGCGAATGGAATCCTCGACACTCATCCCCGCAGGTTTAACTAGATTTTTTCCATACCATGGATTGCCGGTCTTTTTTAAGTTGGGCTCATTATATTTCAAATCTTCCATCTTTCGCCAACTATCCCGGTTAAAGATCCCCCGAAAATCATTATCTTCTTTGCCAGGCCTCCAAATCTGATTTGTAAAATACCAGGTTGGACGCAATCGTCCTATACCACGACCATAGTTCTTATTTAAATCCAATGAAAGATCAGTTTCATCCGTTGCTAATGATAGGCCCGTCCCTGTTTTTCCATCTGGTGTTTTTATACCGCCGTTATTCCAGAAAGGAACACCATTACGCATTGTTCTGATACGATCAGAGCCATCAACTCCAGGATAAGAAACCACATACATCAAACCTTCGGTATTGGCCCCATCTAATTTTGCTTCAACACTATGAAGGTCAAACATCAGATTGGTGTTTGGTCTTGTCTTATTCACCGTAAATCGACTTTTCATAAGTGGATGAATGGCAACAATTTCCTTCCCGATAGCGATTGCCCGATCAAAATCTGCCAAAGCCATACAGACCTTCATCAACAATACACCGCAGGCAGATTTGGACGTACGTCCACGGTCTACTCTTTCGGGCACCCATTGATAGGCAAATTCCAGGTCTTTTCGTAATTTCTCGAGAATACTCCAACGATCATAGCTATAGAAATCATACTTCGGTTCGTTTATTTCTTTATCAATAAAAGGAACATCGCCAAACTGGTGCACCAATTTAAAATAACGATAGGCACGTTGAAAATAAGCCGCTCCTAAAATCGCGTTTTTTTCATTTTCGTCTTTAAAAGTTCCCGCATCTATTCTTGAAATAATAAGATTGGCATATTTTATTCCCTTAAATCCTTCGTACCAATACCACCCCACTTTAGTTCTATCGTTGTGATTGAGATCTGCATCGGGGAGCAGTGCAATATCCATATCCATTTGTGGACCAGCTTTATCTGTCGTACCTTCTACGGCCACTTCAGATTGAATGATCTCGGTCAAAATTGGGGCGGCATCGCCAAAAAATTCATGCCGCATATTTCTCTCACAGGCCGTTAAAGCGGAGTACATACCTTGCGCATCGGCAAGTGCAACATCAGGTTCATAGAAAGACAAGGGTTTCGGTTTAAGCCAATCCTTACTACACGAAAATGTAAAAACAGCCATTGAACCAATACATAAACTACATAGTATATTTTTTTTCAATTTCATGATTTAAAAATTAAAGGGTAAGGTTTAAACTTAGGTTATATGTGCGGGGGGTTGGGTCACCTGAAGCTTCAGGATCACCGAATCTCCAATCCTTTGTCCAATAGGCTACATTTCTCACAGATGCAGCAACACGTAACTGCTGTATTTTCAACGAATTCAAGAGTATTTTGGGAATGGAATACGATAATACAATATTTTCCAATCTAATATAAGACTTGTTGATGTAGTTGGTCCCGTTATTTTTTGAACCAATTCGGGCATAATCATTGATCGGATTTTCGGGGGTCCAGCGAGGTAACGCGTAATCCGTACTTCGATCGGCAAAATTACTATTGTTTGCGGCCCTATTGAATTCTGCGAAATGCCCCCAATTGGAGTACATAAAGAAAGAGAAGCTCAAATCTTTATAGCGCAATTCATTTCGTAGCGACCATCTAAAACGTGGCGTAGTATACCCTTGAAAGATGCGATCAGCATCCGTTAAGACCCCGTCTCCGTTTTGATCTATGTATTTAAAATCGCCGGGTTGGTTACCATATTTTGCAGCCATTTCTTCTTCCCCTAATTGCCAGATTCCATTTCGTTTGTAAGCCCATATCCGGTCGGGATCCTGTCCAATAAACCATCTATTTTTAACATCATCGGCTTCCTTTTGGCCGACGATATTTCCTTCACTATCTTTTACATCCACCATATCTCCATACAACTTCACAATTTTTCTCCGATTCAACATAAAGATCGCCGTCGCATTCCAACTAAAATCGCCCCTATTCATGATGTTACTATTCAAGGTAATATCAAAACCTTTATTGGAGAGCTCACCAAGATTGGCCGCAACACTGTTAAATCCTATAATTTCCGGCAACGCGCGATCCACCAGTAAATCCTGCGTCGTCGCCGTATAAAAATCCAGCGCGCCACTCAGACGACCCTGAAAAATCGAAAAGTCCAAACCGGCATTATACGAACTTTTATTCTCCCATTTCAAGCCCAAATTGGCCATTCTATTTACGTATAGCTGAGAAGAAAGATAAACTTTTCCACTCGCATCAATATAGGGATGTAACCCAGAGGTCATGTCGGAAAGAGCTTCATACATTCCAATATCGCGGTTTCCGTTTCTTCCCCAGGAAAGCCGCAGCTTACCATAGTCTAACCAGGATTTGGTCTTTTTCATAAAGTCTTCCGCCGTAAAATCCCAGGCAAAAGCCAGGGCTGGAAAGGTTGCTCTTGGATTTTGAGCGCCAAAGGCTGAATACCCATCACGTCGTACCGAAGCTGTCAACATATACCTATCTTTAAAGGAATAGAACAGGCGGGCCATCAAGGCGTCTCCTGTCCGGTAGGTATCATTACTTTCATTCAATGGAATAGTGCCTGCCTGCAGACGATGCCAACCCAGGACATCAGAAGGTACAAACTGAGAAGCTGTGGCCTTGGTCTGCCAATACTGCCCTTTCTCTGCATTTTGAAGCAATGTTACTTCAAAATTATGTTTATCAAAACGCTGCTTCCAACGCAACACGTTATCTAACTGCCAATTATAGGTTTTTTCAAATGATCGTTCGCTACTTCCCCCTTTTGCCTTCCACTCTGGATTTTTAGAAGAATCGTGGTTATAATACTCATGCCAAATAAACGATGGCGTAAAATTGGATTGTAATTCTATTCCAAAAGGCAAAGTAATGACACCATACAAACTGGAATTCAGTGTATTATAATGATCTTTTCGGTCTCTAAATTGATTATCAAAAAAAGGATTTACAGGTGTAACGTCTCCAGTAGGAAGTCTTTGATAAATACTTGTAGGATCATCGATATTATTTGATCCATAGGGAGATATCACAGCGGACTGTTTCCAATCCGCCTGTAAAAAACCTTCATTTCGAACCGCAAAATTAGTATTAGCACCAACTTTTAAATAGGGTGTAATCTTTGTTTCTAAATTTAATCTAGTACGAAAATTCCTAAATCTATTCCCAGATATAATACCCTCTCTATCAACATGATTCAAGGACAAGTAATAATTTGACACCTCATTACTATTCGATACTGCAACAGCATAATCCTGCTGGATCCCCTTTTGAAAAACCAAATCCTGCCAATCCGTAATCTTATTGTTCACGTAATTTTCGATTTCCGGTGTCTTAAGCTCCAATCGAGAAAGCCAAGACCTGATCAGCTGATCCTCTGTTACATTTGTAACGGGGGTCTTTTGATCGTAATTATACCAGTCCAATTGATTCGTTCCATTGAGCAGTCTTGGGTCCACAAACATTTCGGGATGTGCTTTAAGATAGTCGGCTGTCCTACGACCTACTTCAAAGTCATAGCGATATTTTAAAAACTCATCAGCATTCATCACTGCAGGCATCCCTGCATTTTCCACCATTCCAAAATTACCATTGAAAGTAATAGACGGTTTTCCTTTTTTACCTCTTTTTGTTGTAATTAAGATAACGCCATTGGCTGCTTTTGCACCGTACACTGCAGTCGCACTAGCATCTTTTAAAATATCGATTGACTGAATATCATTGGGATTAATATCAGCAAATGTTCCGTCAAAAATAACGCCATCCACGACATTTAGCGGACTGCTGCCAGCTTTCAATGTTCCCTTTCCCCTTACGAGCAAATCCGCATCACCTTTAGCCGAATTACCCTGGCCAATCACCAATCCAGCTGCATTTCCCCGCAGGAGATCCTGAACCGACCTGGGCGCCTCCTTCTCAAGCTTTTCGGTCTGCACAGAAACGATTGCACCGGTCACATCTTTACGCTTGGCTGTTCCGTACCCAATAACGACAACTTCATCTAGATTCTCTGTAGATTCAGAAAGGGTAATCTCTATTTCCTTACCCACTTCTACTTCAAGTTCTTTGGACGAGTATCCTGTATGGGTAAAAGTTAAAATAACTTTAGCAGTATTATGCTGCAATTTTAAACTAAAGCGACCGTAACTATCGGTTACTGTACCCGTGGATGTTCCCTTCATCAAAACGGTGACTTTCTCCAAAAAACGCCCATCATTTGCTTTGACGATACCCTTTAGTTCTTTTCCAGTTCCTTGTGAATGAACAATTCCTGTAGACAGCAATAGCATACACAAAAAAGAAAAGCTAACGGAAATTAAACGATTAAATTTTCTCATAGATTAAGATTTATTGGTTATTAATAAATAGAACTATAAAAATCCCAAAAACAAGACCTTTTAGTCCATTAATATCAATTGGTTATTATTTAATCAACACAAAACAATAGTATTAATTAAGAAAACACAATCAAACCTTTTTAATCCATTTATTTACGAAAACGTTTGAATGACCATAAAAAACAAGTCACGACATCCTAACAAAATAGAGAGAATAGATTATACCTTAGGCCAAAAAACAACATACAGCAAACAAAAAAGTCCTTCATAGGCTTTAAATCGAATAAAATTAAAAAACAAATTGAGACAAAAAAGCATAGTTTTGACATAAAATGGCACCCTTTTCGATTTGTAATTTAATTATCTTTTAAGTTAAAATAAATATAAAGTTTTATAAAAGAAACCACCCACACTTTACTAAATACAAAACCGACATGATCAAGATTTTTTTTATGGCCAGGGAAGCAAAAGTCACATGCATTATTTTACGTCGGGTCAAATGAAAGGATCGGAGTTTGGGACAAAACCATATCGTTGATGAGTTAGTCTCAACGTAGACTCACGTTATCTGTAGGAGGAACTTGGTGATACGATGGTCATAAAAAGGGCTCAACGACAGGGTCGCATACGCAATTCGTATTATTTTAGAAAAGTAAATAAAAACAATCAGTAAAAAATTTGGAGAATACGAAAATTATATACAACTTTAAAGCACAAACACCTGCTCTAAACAGGCTACAAGTTAACAAAGGAAATTTTTTATTTTAAAACGAGGATTTTATCTTAGAATCGCTCATAGATAACAGTCTAAATTAGTTTTTTTGCAGAAAAACTTACTTTTACTTAATGTACAAACAGTAGCATATAAAATATGACAACCAACCCCATTAAGGTATATACAGTAGTTTCAAAAGAAGTAAAAGAAGATCCAGATTTATTCACCAATCTAGAAGGTGTCTTCTCAACATATGAAAAAGCACAGGAGTATATTGATCACTTTTTTGGTAATGCTAAATATGGTTATCGATCTATTGTTACGACCTATTTAGATCCTTTTCAGGAAGAAATCCAAAATAAGGATTCTTATTATAGCATTTCATCTCAATTAATAGGGCCGCATTTAGAAGTTGAGATCTGTAAAACTTCTTTTGCTGTTGTCCTCTCCGAAGTTGAACAATTGCGTATCGATCCGGCCACCTCAGAGAAACCCTTGGAATTAAACCTGCACTGTTTTGCTTCTTCTGAGAAAAAGGCAATGGAAAAATTCGAAAAATTAGTGCAAGATTATGCCAGAGAACACAAGCTTCAATTTCAAATTAACCCCTTTCGCATTGCAGATTCAGATCAATGCTACTAGTATTTAATCACACCGAGATCGAAGCAGCAGATTCAGGGAAGATTTTTTTTTCGGATTTCACTTAAATATTCCGGGGTAAATCCCAGATAGGAAGCAATGAGGTATTGCGGAACACGTTGTACAAACTGCGGATATTTACGGAGCATATCATGGTAAAATTCCTCTTTAGATAAAGAGAATAGATATTTAATCCGCATTTGCGCGGCAGCATAGGCCCTTTGATAGACAAAGCGAAAATAACGCTCCATGATTGGATATTCAGCGACCAATTTTTCTCGATTTTCTTGACTGATATAAACTAAATCGGATGCTTCTACTGCTTGAATATAAAATGAAGTAACAAGCTTATGTTCGAAAGCCATATTGTCCGTAATCCACCAATTTTCTATAGCGAATTCGGTCGTTTGTTCGACTCCTTTTTCATTAACAAAGAATTTACGGAGAATACCTCTCAATACAAAAAAATGGTATCTACAAACCTGCCCTTCCTCCAGTATATTTTCTTTTTTCGCGACCGTTTTCGTCCTAAAGTAACGTAGTATTTCTTCCAATTCGATTGGATCAATAGCGATAAATTTCTTTAAATGTTCTTTCAGTTTTTCCAACAGTCCGTCAATTTATTGTACAAACAAAGCTACTCATTCATTTTATTAAAAAAAATACACGCTGCACCATTTCAAATAAGCTCGAAGGGCAAAGGCTGGGAAGATAAATTCAAGTAATGGATGTCATCGATATCAAAGAAAAGGAGCTTATGTCCATCTTGATGTCAAAATTGAAGACATAACTGAAAATTGTGAGTAGTGTTCCTAAAAAAGGATGCTGAAAGAAAATCAGCCCGCCATTAAAATAGGCGGGCTGATTTGCATTTATGGTATCCAATACGGTTATATCAGAAAACATCCTTACTATACTAACGTAAAATTCGAACTTTTCGTACTTTATTTACTTAATCTGTAAAACCAATCTACAAAGCCGCAATCTCCTGCTCAAAAGCGCCATCTATTCCGTAATGTAGTGAACCTCATGCGCCTCTGTCAACTGCGGAACTTCCAAATTATGGAGCATTTTATCCAAGACAGCATCTGGCAGTGGGTACTCCCGATCGTTATTCTGCGTGCGCCAAATCTTGTAGGGTTTTTCAACGTACAACAATTTCACATAGGCTTGATAGCTGACGAAGAGATCGATCAATTGTTTTCGCATCAGTGAAGTTATATTGGTGGCATTCCAGATAAAATCCTGTCCGCAGCGCAAGTATTTTTTTGCCTGCTTTTTTGCTTCCTGCACAACCCATCCGTTTCTCTTTTTATCGGTCGGATCAATGCGGTACTTGCGTCTGATGTCGTCCAGACTAATAATGGGGAGGTCGGTATTCATTGCTAAAATCTGATAATCTTTACCCATTCCCGGCAAACCTGAAAGTACAGTCACCGTGGATTTGAATGTATCAAAAGGCACATAATCAACATAACTATCGTTTCCATTAAAATATGTAAATCGTGCATTTTCAGACAAAAAAGAACGCGTGGCATCCCAGCAGCCAATCTCTTTGCTATACAGTTCGAACATATCCAATGCATAGAGCAAAGCATCCAAATCGCCACAACACCTTCCTTTAGCATCGGCTTCAGCCAACAACTTGAGTTGGCTCATATTGACACATAGTGACGCTTCCAAGGCGCTCTTCATCGGATCGGCTTTTTCCATCAACCATAATGGCAAGCCATGATAGCGTACCAATGCGACAATTTCCTCCCGTAATGCAAAAGGGGTCTCCACATCACGGAATAAAATCTCCCGTGCGGTCTGTGCTCCTTTTTTGGCATGATTCGGTGAACTGATGCGACCATCTGCAGCGACAATTGTCGTCGATCTCTTTTCGACATCATGCAATAAAGCCGAAGCCCAGAGGAGCTCCTGCTTTTGGTAATCCAGATTCCGATATTCAGGCAACGCTTCAAGTTGCTGTAAGACCATTTGGGTATGAATCGCGACATTCCCTTCTGCATGATGCAAAGGATCTTGCTGCACCTGTTCCATATCCCTGACCCAAGAAAATTGCTTCGCTAAAGCCGACCAATCCTTATTTATTGCTATTGTCCATTCCATTAATAATCCCTCCTTTCCCAAATCATTTTTGCTCTATGCCATGATTTTGTCCAATGTTCGTCGGTCTGCACATGTCCTTTTCTAACATATTTAAAAACATTATGCTGAAATTCGCTGACAGCATACGTGTCGGCATTCCTGCAGACTATCCCTTCCATCGTACATGCTTTGCCAGTTTTAGGATCAACCGATGCAAATATAGAAGACTGCTTGGCCAAATTTTCGACCGAACACCGAAGGTCGAACTCGGTCAAATCCTTTACCTTTGCGAGTTTCAAAACAGGTACGGTCGGCAAATCAAATAAACTGGCATAAAAAGTAACTTCTTCCCATGAAAGCCACTGATCTTTAATTCGAGCAGCAAAAACATAATAATAGTGTTCAAGTTGCAGATACTCGATCGAATGCACAGCATAAAGATTTTCACCAAAAAACTCCAAATCATCCAGATCGTTTTTTAATCTGGACCAATGCTCCCGAAGCTGAGCCGTCCATGGCGACGTGGTTGGAGCTGCATGGGATCGTGAAAATACTCCACGCCGTGAAAGGCAATTATTTTCACCATCTAATTTTTCTGTAAATAACAGTTTATGGAAAGATTGTATATCCATCCAATAATGTTGATTAAAACGATCGTCGCTGCTTGTCCCTGGCGAAAATGGGAAATGATAGGTACGACCATATTTTGTTGATTCCATTTTTAAAATTTAAATCCATACTAAAAAATTGAAGACATAGGTATAGGGTAAACAAATCGGGTAAATCCCATTGTTTACTTTTTTCCTAAATATCGACAATGCATTACATGACTTTAAATTTTAAAAATTGACAACACTAATGATCTATTGCTACAAAAGTATTAAATTTATCTTAAAAACATAAACACGCTCCCTTAACCTTTTGACAGCGCAGCTCCTTCCCTACTTTCTAATCAGCTTTGATTTATCAAAAAACGCGTCAATTAATATAATTTCAATTCAGTGTATGTTTTTCCAATGGGAATAACCCGGTCTGCTACCCAAATTTGGGTTTTATCGAACTTAATCAGTTTACTTCGTGCGACGATAAATGCTCTATGGCAACGAACAAATTCACTCTTCGGGAGTAATTCCAGCAGCTCGGTAATGGTAATTCTGGAGCTAACGCACTTATCGCTCAAATGTATTTGGGTGTAATTGCCTGATGCTTCAATATACAGGATACGGTCGAACTCAACTTTAACATGTTCATAACCATCTTTGACGAACAGGTAGTCTTTGATAGGCTCCAGCTTTTTTGCCCGAAGACCATACAATTCGCTGGCTTTGTTGCAGGCTTTCAAAAACCTGCTCATAGAAAATGGTTTAAGCAAGTAATCAATTGCATCGAGTTCGAAGCTCAATAACGCATGCTCAGAATAAGCCGTTGTAAAAATCACCATTGGCGATGTATTCAAACTCCGCAGAAACTCTATGCCTGAGATATCGGGCATTTTTATATCTAAGAAAATAAGGTCCACCTGCTCCTTCTGGAGATAATCAATCGCCATAAATGCATCCGTAAATGTACTTTTTAAATCAATAAAAGGGACTCTAGCTATAAGGTGTTCAATGACCTGCAGTGCTACAGGTTCATCATCTATCGCGATGGCAATCATAGCAATTATTGGTTTAAAATCTGATCTAGTTGGTCATACAGTTGTTTTCCATTACTTGGTCGAAGTGCCTTTTCCACAACTAATTTTCCTGTTTTATCAAATATAAAATATTGCGGATAATATTCAGCTTTGTCTTTTGCATTTAGCAGCAATTCTTTCCAAAGGGGCTCAATCTGTTTCCTATTTTTACGTAAATGGATTCCGGTTAAATTGTTGACTCGAATAAAGTCTTTCCAGTCCTGATCGCGATGGTCTTCATCCATATCCAAATAAACGAAGGCAATATCTTTATCCATATATCTTTTCTTCAGTTCGGGTGTATATTTCAATTCAAACTTACAAGGACCACACCAGGTTCCCCAAACATCCAAATAGACCACTTTTCCCTTCAATTCGGCAATCAGGTCGTAGATCGACGAAATAGGTTGATCATCTTCAATCAACCGGATCTGTTTGTTCTGCTTATTCGCTACCAAAAGAGCGTCAAGATTAGCAATATAGCTTTCAATCAGCGGTCTATGCTTATCTGTTGGAAATATCTTCCAATGTGCCCGTGCCAATGCTTTTAAATGTGGTAAGTCTCTGTCATGATATAGATTGACCAATTGCTGAAAATTGTATTTTTCTACGATAGGCTTGGAAAAATTATTTAAAGCACCAATAAACCGCCAGTAATCTTTACTGTAGATCGTCATTAATCTATTTGCACTGTCTAGGCTGATTCCGAAATAAGGAATAGGCTCACTTGACGGAATTTTCTCGGCCCGAATCTTAACAAATGCTTTCGTTTCCAGATAACGTATGTAATTGTCAAGGAAAGAATAAAAAGAGGGGCCTCCAAAGTCATCCTGTAAATTAATAGATGCTTTTCCAAACAGCGCTAGAACTAAACTATCTGCAGTAGACTTTGGCAATTCAGCGACACGGGCAAAATCATTCAGATGGTTCATTCGTTGCGCGTAAAACTCAGTACGAATATAGTTTTTTAGTTGGGTAGACAATGGGCTAGTTTGGATCACTTTATTTATTTGATTGCAATCCGCTAAACAGGGAATTAACACTTGCTGTCTCAACTGAGCCAAAGAGCATTTAGCAAGATTATTTAAGTTCGGGGCCTTCATAAAAAAAGGCACTTCATCGTGTTTTATTTGCTGTATAATTTTATTTTCTGTCAAAGCACTACCGTATGTAAATACGATAGTACTATCGGTTAAATTCAGGATAAGATCTTTACCGGGGCTTAATAACAAGGTTTGAAATACACCGCTGTAATTTAGAGTCGCGGATTTTCGGGTCGTTATTGGCAGTGCGACCTCAAATGTGCCATCGCTGGCAACGGGTATCCGTTTCGAATTTTCTTTATAAAAACCGAAAATAGGAGGAATATTGATTTCCAAGGCCTTGTTTGGATCATAATTCCGAATCTTACCGCTCAATTTAAACTGAGCATAGCTGCTTAGACAAAACAAGGTCATAAGCAAAAAAATAACTGTTTTTTTCATTGCTGTTAATTAAGGAACCAATAAATCAGGTGAATTATGGAATAAAAAATAATGGAACTAGTTAGATGTAAATGACACGAGTTAGATCTAAAGATGTAATGTTAAATGGACAAAAAACTCATTGGCATTTTCACGTATCATCAGTTCATGTCGATCTCGATATAGCAATGAAAGACGTTGGCGTACATTCTCCAAACCGACACCACTTTTTAGTTTTTCGGGATCACGATCACTTTTCGGATTAATGCTATTACTCACATCGAAAAACAAAACCTGGTCCCGCACTTGCAAGGAGATTTTAATATAAGACGATTTCTGAAGGCTTATACCATGCTTAAACGCATTCTCAACGAAGGGTATAAGCAACATCGGTGTAATTTGATAATTTTCAAACTGCTCTTCAATTTCCGTTGTAATGGTAATCTTGTCTGACATCGAAGTCCGCAGGGTCTGTAAAGCGATGTAATTATTCAGGTATTCTATTTCACGCGTCAACGAGATTTTATCTTGCGTATTTTCATGGAGCATAAACCGCATCATATCGCCCAATCGCTGAATTCCCTCCCCTGTCCGTTCGGCTTTTTCCTGTAATGCCGTGCCATACAATGTGTTTAGGGCATTAAATAAAAAGTGTGGGTTTATTTGGGATTTCAGAAAAGTCAGATTTGCGTCCGACTGACCGAGCTCCGTACGTAAGGAGGCAATTTCGTTGTGACGCATTAGACGTTTTTTAAAGAGAAACCAGGAAAGCGGAACGCTAACCAATAATTGCGTGGGTAAATGAAACATGGCAACGATAAAGATCACTTCACCGTTCTGGTTAAAGAAGAATAGGGCCAATATGCTTAATGGTATAACTAAAACCAAACTCACCGCAGCGATAATCCAAAAGAAGTCGCGGAATTTCTTTTGTTTTTCATGTAATTTTGGCAACAAATAGTATAAGGAATAGATTACGATACCAACCGCAGACAACACGACCAAAGTCCATAACACCGAAAGTTGGTAATGCGAGTGAGATATGATCAAAAAAAACAATCCGATAAACCAAAAGCCAATTCCAAAGGCCAAATCCATTTTTAGCTGCTTTTGTATAGCCGGGTTTTCAACCCTGTTTTTAAGCAGATAGCTGATCAAAAATTGCATGCAGGTGTATAGAGAAATTACAATTGTCCATAGAACTGCTTGTGTTAAGGACTTAAAAAACATGCTATTATAGCCTCTTTGAATACTATCAAAATCTATAAGCTCATAGGTATGGCTATAAGTCCGGCATACACCTAAAATCAGTCCGGATATCAAGATCAGAGCAGCTAGTAATGAATAATTCAACAACTCCCTTTTTTTATTGATGAGCGCAGGAATAAGAACAAAATTTAATGCGAGAAACATCAAATATAGAAGCAGATAATAGCTAAACTTAGGAACAAAAAAATTAAAAAAATAGGAGTAGTTTATTTTCTGACCAATGAAATAGTTATGCATACCACTATCATCCCGATTGTTTGTATCAACAAGCAAAGCATAAACAACAGCGAGAAATACAATAGTAGCCATCCAAAATTCTATTTTTCTTACGTCTTTCAATTTCATGTTATTGGTTTTGATAAGACAATATTAACTGAAATGAAAACATAATACAGAAAAATGTGATGAATCCCACCAAAAATGTGACGAATCAAACTTTATTCATCTTATATAGATAGGATTCTTTTGTTGTTCATATAAAATCGGATATGATTTTACTATCTTTAAGCTGAAAAGTATCAAACTGGCTTTATTAACTTTATTCAAAAAAACACTACATAAATTAATCCGCTGTTTCACACATTCACGTCCGATTTTTGCAGCAACTGTTACGGCAAATAGCCAAGATTGCACAAAGGCATTGGGCTGTCGAATGGTCATAAATACAGGTATTAAAAAAATAATTGATCATATGGATAACTATATCGTATTAAAAAGGTTTACTAGCTTAGAGGAAGCTCAGGAATGTCATCAGCTACTTTCGGATAGAGATGTAAAAACGCGGTTGGCTGATAATCTACCCCCTGTGGATATTACATTTTCTGGAAATACGGTAGGACACCAATATGAGATTCAAATAGACCCCGCCAATTTCGCAAATGCAGAATCTATTTTAGAAGAGCAGGAAATGCAGTCTCTCCCACTGGTTGAAGATGACCACTACCTGTACCAATTTTCCGACGAAGAGCTTTTCGAAATCCTGCAAAAACCCGATGAATGGAACAAATTGGACTATGCGCTTGCCAGAGAAATTTTATTAAAAAGAGGGAAAGAGATTGATCAGGAAAAACTTGATCTTTTGAAACATGAGCGGCTCATGCAACTACGGGAACCGGAACCACAACAGAAGTATTGGATTATTTTTGGCTATATTTCAGCCCTTCTAGGTGGACTTTTAGGCATTGCAATCGGGTATATGTTGTTTAGTTCTAAAAAGAGTCTTCCGACTGGTGAACGGATATTTTCTTACTCTGATCATGACAGAAAACATGGGACAAACATATTCTATATCGGATTATTTGTATTCACAATATCCGTTCTCATCAGAATTCTCTGGGGCTAATAGTATAATATTAAATCCATGTATTCTTTTAGCAGAATAGATCGGTGGAGCTTCGTTATTGTGTCCATTCTGTATCATATTACATCCAATTAGTTTTAACACTAGTAAATTTTTAATACTAAAAAAATACCGATATTTAAGATGATATCTTTATTCTTGAATTATTTTTTGTAAACCTACAGACAAATTAGCTTTATGAATAGTTTAAAGACCACAGCCACTCATTTCCGTTATAAGAAGCATCCGGGAGATCTATTTAGAAATACG
This sequence comes from Sphingobacterium multivorum, assembly GCF_039511225.1. Lineage (NCBI taxonomy): Bacteria > Pseudomonadati > Bacteroidota > Sphingobacteriia > Sphingobacteriales > Sphingobacteriaceae > Sphingobacterium > Sphingobacterium multivorum. Next base: position 2,083,068 of record NZ_CP154261.1, on the reverse strand, counting down.
TCGGTTCAATTATTACCTCATCCCTATAAAAATCAAGAAGACTTTTGGGTGTGGTTTCACCTTTCTACCATCGCAGTGAAGACATTTCAGATTTAGGCGACCTGTACAAACAGCTTCACGATACGCCCTGCCAAGAAACGATAACAGCATCAAAAAATGAGATATGTTACGCTGCTGTGGCGAAAGAACGTCTCTTTGAGGAAATAAAATCATTGGAGCAAAAGATCTATCAGGATTGTTTCGAAAACTTTTATTTGCTGATTATTGAAGGGCGTATCGAGCTGTTAGAAAGTCATCCAATTGAAAGTAAAGAATCTAGCTCTTAATATCTATTCTTTAAACCGTTATGCATTATTTGACTTGTGCGATTATAAGGGAGGACGATAAAAATATAAGGAAAAGAATCTCATAAAACTTCCCTACATTTATAAAAACTAAGTAACCCGTAATTTCATTTTAGCCATATTGAAGACTTAATCAAATGAAAAATTTCCCACAATTAGAGACAGAACGACTCATTCTCAACGCCATTGAAACGACTGATATTCCACAGATTGTAGACTATCTGCAAGACAAGGTTTATTCGGACTTTACCTCAAATATTCCCTATCCATACCGAAAAGAAGATGCTGAATATTGGCTTAAATTAGCCGAAGAAGCGTTTGCCAATCGTAAAGGATTCACTTTTGCTATTCGAAATAAAGATAAAAAACTGATCGGAGCTATTGGTCTGCATGATGAAGGCTCGGACAAGGCTGAGTTGGGATACTGGATTGCTATTCCTTATTGGAATAATGGTTATGTCACGGAAGCTGCAAAAGCAATCATTGAGTTTGGATTTAAAGAGTTAAACTTTAACAAAATCTTTGCGACCTACTTCCCCCATAACCCGGCTTCGGGGAAAGTCATGGAAAAAATAGGCATGAAAAAAGAAGCGCTGTTAAAACAACATTTAAAGAAAGATGGCCGGTATTATGATATTCCGTTATACTCCATTTTTAAGACGGAAAAATAAAACAGCAATTTCTCATGGATAAAAAGAATATCAAGTTGCGCTGTGATTATACATTTCCTATACTTATTCTTCTTTTTGGTTGTATTGCTATATTCCCAATAATAATTTCTAAGTATTCCATTTCTCTGTTAGGGATAATATGGGAGACTTGCTGTGGGCTCATCATATTTACAGGCGTTTGGAGATTTGAGCACTTCGAAATCAATGGAGATACACTTACCAAAGTAAACTTAGGTGGATTATATCGAAAGGATTTAAATATGTGTCATATAACCAGATATACAAAAAAAGTAATTGATATGAATCACTTTCGGAATCCGCTTAATATCATAAAGTTATTCAGTAAGGAGGAAAAATATTTTAAATTCAGAATCATAGAACTTCAGGCAACAGATAATTTAATCATGATAATAAATGAACGAAATATGCATAGCGACGATTTCAAACATTTATACCATATCATCAAAACCTATCAGAAACGACAAGTCAAGTCTAAATCTCCAATTGTTTCGGGAAATTAACTAAATTTAAACAACCGATAATCATAAAGAATAAAACATGAAAATATTCGCTTTCGCAGGGAGTAATTCTTCCACATCGATTAACAAACAATTGGTCAAATTTGTACTTAAAAGCTTCGAGGGGCATGAGATTAATTTGATCGACCTGAATGACTATAACATGCCTGTCTTTTCTGTAGACCTTGAAAAGAATGGGTTCCCACAGGAAGCACAGCTTTTCCTTGATCATATTGCCTCCTGTGACGTGATCATTTGTTCCCTCGCAGAGAATAATCGCTCCTATAGCGTAGCATTTAAAAACGTATTCGACTGGGCATCTAGAATAAATGTTAAAGTTTTCCAAGACAAACCCATGTTGCTTATGACAACGTCACCCGGAGGTTATGGTGGTGGAAATGTAATGGCCGAAGCGCAGAAATTCTTCCCGCAGTTTGGCGCTATCATAAAAGAAACATTTTCGCTTCCCAAATTTTACGAAAATTTTGATCAGGATAATGGTGTAATCAATCCGGAACACCTCAATAGTTTGAGGGAAAAAATAGCGGGCTTCAAGGAACAGATTTCTTTCTAACGTCAAAATCCAGTGTCATTTTTCTGGCTTTGTGATTGTCTTTTTGCAAAAAAATAACAAAGAATGGCAGGAAAAATTAAGAAGGGGCAAATTGCAATGCCCCTTCTTATGTTATTTAAGTAACTCTTCGAGTTTCTCCATCAACTTTACTCCTTTTAAGTTAATTCCTACGATCTTACCTTCGGGAGAGATGAGGTAATTTTGCGGGATAGCTTGAATACCGTACAATTGAGCCGCTTGGTTTTGCCAACCATTCAGATCAGACACCTGAGGCCAGGTTAATCCATCTTGTTCAATCGCTTTCAGCCAGTTATCTTTCTTTCCTGGTTTATCGAGTGAAACACCCAGTATCTCAAATTTTGATCCTTTAAATTTTTGATAGGCTTTCACCAGATTAGGGTTCTCTGCACGACAGGGACCGCACCATGACGCCCAAAAATCCAAAAGCACGTATTTACCTTTAAAATCTGAAAGTTTTAACTCTTTACCTTCAGGAGTTATCTGTGCAAAATCTAAAGCCGGCTGTCCTATTCCTAGTTTTTTTGCCAGTTGAATAGCTGCATCCAATTTTTTCCCAATAGCTGTTTGCCTTAATCTCGATGACAAATTGAAAAACAAAGGTTCGGTGGTAACTACATTATCATCGTAGCTGGCAACTTCCTGCAAGGCCAACAAACTGAAGTAATTGTCTGGATTATTGACGATAAAATTTCGCTGCGCCTTCTTACGCTCTGTTTCGATCTTGTCTATTTCTTGCGCAATTTGGTTGAGCGCATTCTCGTCACGATTTTTTGCCTGATACAAATCAGCTCTTTTAGACTGCTGAACCATAAGCTTTTTCTCATAGGAGTTTAAATAATCTTGATACTGCTTATAGGCTACCTGCAGTTTACCACCTTTCACCAGGGAAGACTCAAAAGGACTTTGAACAGTGATTTGCGTATTGGGTTCCATAGGATCTACATAAAATGTAAGACGCTCCATCGGGCCACCTTTGCGGCTAAAGAAGGAAGCACCATCTTTGGAATAAAATAACATGACTTGTGTTGGTTCCATAATTTCCCCTTTATAGATCACATCATTGGGTCCAAAATTAATAGAGTCAATTGTCAGTTTTCTGTCCACGATGTAGCGAACAAATGCTTTAGATTTTGCGGGAAATTGTTTTCCCTTTATTGTTAATTGAAAGGGCTGTCCTTGAGCAAATACTGTCCCAAGACAACTTAAAACCAAGAATATGGATGTAGCTATTTTTTTCATATTGACTATTACAGTGCTTTAGCACGTGCCACAAGTGCATCGGCCAGTTTAATAATTTTTGAAGTTTCGAGTTCAGCCAAGCCACGTGCAGCTTCTGCAGCTTGAATAGCTTCTTTCTTTTTTTTCAATGCGATACAAATATCGGCCAATGTCCCTTGATTGGAATAACTTGAGGGATTCAATCCGACTGCCTGTTTGGCCAGCACATAGCATTGTTTTAGTATGATTGGATTTGCAATATTTCCTTTTGCATTGGCATTGCGACGGGCAATAAAACTCAATCTCTCGTCCTCATTTTTGAGCAGGCCTTTTCTTAAGACATTCGTGAGGGTAACAAAATCCTTATCGTTACCATGTGCAGCTGTCCATTCTACTTTATACAGTGCAGCTTCTATTTTTTGTTCTGGATCTTTTAACCCTTCAAAATAAGCTACACCAGCATTAAACTCATCTACTTTATGATCTCTGATATAGCCATACATGGCATAACGTAGCAGCTGTGCCTCTTTTTTTGCAAAATCTGCCGGCACGGCTATGCTTTTAAAATAAGATTTGTTCGACTCAAAAAATTTTCCGTAGCGATCATCCAGACTTTGTGCCATCATTTTTATGGTCTCCCATCCATTTGAGCTCCTCAAAAATTCATCGGTAGCCATGCTGTCCAATGCCTTTTTCGCTGCATTCGCTGCTTGACTATCGGTTTGTTCCATCACTTTAATATAGCGAATCAGGAAGTTCGACTCCCGCATACCCAAATCATATGATTTACGCAAATTGGGGATCTGAAAATTGGGATCATTAGCTTGCTCTGCCTGCTTCAAGAAAAGATCGGCTTCCATGCGAGACTGGGTTCTATAGATCAATGTCCCCTGCCCATCTAAAAATAAATACGTGGGAAAACTTCTGATTTGGTATAATTTAGCAATATCTACGCCCTCTCCTATCTCACAGTCAAATTTAGTATTGATAAACCTGCTATTAAAATAACGAGCGACTTCAGGCTGTGAAAACACATTACTTTCCATCCATTTACAAGGAGCGCACCAGGAGGTAAATCCATCTAAGAAAATCAGCTTATTTTCCTGTTTGGCCAATTCCTTTACCTGACCAAAAGTGAGCTTCTGAAACTGTATATGTTCTTGTGCAAACAATAGCATCGACTGTGTAAAAGCTAATGCTGTCATTAGTATCTTTTTCATTTTTTTTTATTAAGATCCTAATCAATCTCTATGCTGATAGAAATAGATTAGGATGAGCGGTCTATATGTAGTTTTGTTATCGTTCGTATTGGGGAATTCCCGGATTCAACGAAAGTACCTTGGGCGGAACTGGAAGGATCATCCGGGCATCCGTTGATTCCATTTCGAAAATTTTCCCGGCCAATGGATGTTGAATTGACTTCTTAAAATTATCTGCTATAGCGAGTCGCTTCAAATCGATCAACCTATCGGATGCCATAAAGGGCATTTCACGACGTCTTTCGTCAAGTACCGTCTGTAAAACGACTTTTGGATCCGTTGAGGTTAACACCTTATTATTTTCTATTCGGCTATTTCTTAATGTATTCAAGAAACTTAGTGCCTCTGCCGTATTACCTGTGCGGACAGCGGCTTCTGCAGCAATCAAAAACAATTCAGGCGTATTAAATCCTGTACTAAATTCGACGTAAGGTGCAAATAAAACCCGACCGGGAAATTTCACGATATTGGGTCCAAATGAGGCCTGATCGCGACAGAAAAATAATTCATAACGTTTGTCCTTTGCACCTGCAGGCAAATCTTTGGCGTAAGTATCAATCAGCTCTTTAGAGGCATAAAACTCGGCATTGGGGCTACCTAGGGAACTTGTTCCTAACCGAGACCATACAGCCTCCATATTCGTTCTAGAATCGGGAAATTGAACCGAATTATCTGTTTTAAGACAAACTCGTCCCCAAGTCGTCTTGTCCTTATTGGTATATAAACTATAATCAATGAGCGTTTTATTCACAGCAAGTGCTTGTTTTGCATTCTCAAGGGCCTCTTTGTATTTTCCCTGATAGAGATAAACGCGACTTAGAAAAGAGAAACCGACGGAACGTACTGCTTGAAATCTATTTGACTGCACTGTACTCAAATTTGGCAACGCGTCATTAAGATCGCTAATTACCTGATCATAGATCGCCTGAACAGATACACGTTCGTATTTTTGATTGATATCCTCTTTCAGCACCAAAGGTACCCCTAGATCTTTTGTGGCACTTGCAGGATTATAATGAGCGGCATAGATATTCACTAGACTAAGGTATTCAAATGCACGACCGACCTTAGCCTCAGCCCAAACCCTTTTCTTTTCGGCTTCCGATCCCTCTGTTGCTGCCAATACATTGTTAATAACAACATTGTAAGTGAATATGTGGCTATAAGCCGATTCCCAGTATGGATCATACTGGCCATCTTCAAATATCGCACCGTGAGCAAAGCTATAGAGTTGTTTTTTTACATAGTCATAATAGTCATAGCTTGCTGCCGATTGTACATCCTGAGGATCTCCGGACTGTAAATTATCTACTAAATAGTTCGGATAAACAGCGGAAGCCCTTACTAAAGATTGATCGTTTAGAAGCAATTTGTAATCATTCAGATTTTCTGGAATTGTAAAACCTTTTGGTTTAATATCCAAGTATTTGTTACAGCTATTCAATGTCAATAAACCGAATAGCAATCCTATATATATTTTTCTCATGATATTTTCTTATTAAAATCCTACAGATACGCCTAAATTGTAAATTGTAGGTGCTTGTATACCTCTACTTGGACTGGTTACTGTACTAAACCCGGCCCAAACCTCAGGATCAAGATTATCCTTGTTAGCCACCCAACGCCATGCATTCAATACCTGTCCTGTCAGACGCACATAAGAAAGTTTTGTCGGGGCAATCCATTGTGCTGGAAGGCTGTAGGATAATGAAATATCGCGCAATTTAATATAGTCAGCCTTCTGAACAAATTTATGTGCAGCATTGAAAATATCGGAAATATTACCTGAAGCAGCAGAAACAAATGCAGGAGCAATATCAGGGTTACTTTCATCACCTGGGTTCTTCCAATAATTCAACCATAATTTGTCGAAGTTACTATTGTAGTTCAGCTCCGCGTATTTACTCAAGAACTCTGGATGAACTCCGCGCATCACATGACCGCCATTGAAAATAAACATAAAGGAAAGCGTCAAATCTTTATACTTAAATCCATTTCTGAAAGAAACGGTATAGGGAGGTACTGTTGTACCTTCGTAGATTAAATCATCGACGGTCAATTTTTGCGTGGTCTCTACCAGACTGCCATCAGCCTTTCGTGCCAAAGGTCTCCCCTTCTCATTTAATCCTGCATAATCTATACTATACAAACTACCCATTGGGATTCCAACACGATTTTGAGGAGCATAATAGTAGTAATACGGCGTATTCTGCTCAACGTAGAGATTTGTGATCTTATTTTTGTTGTAGCTAAAATTCAGTGTACTGTTCCAGCTGAAGTTTTTACCTTGAATCACCTTACCATTCAGCCCCAACTCGATCCCGCTATTCTGCATATCACCATAATTAAGTAACACCATATCCCATCCTAACGTCGGATCCAAAGGTGTATTCCCCAATAAATCAGCGGTTTTTTTATTGTAGATATCAAGGGTAGTTGTAAGTCTATCTTTAAATAGTGAAAAATCAAAGCCTAAATTGAATACTTTTGTTCGCTCCCATCGCAACAATGGATTTGGGGGAGAATCAATGTAGGCTTGCATTTCACCGTTGAAGTAGTTCAGGTTGTTATTCACCCTTGAAATCAAATATGGTCCATTATCCTTTGGCACATTTCCATTTACGCCATAAGTGGCACGTACCGACCAACGATCTAATGGTTCCCAATCAATTTTTGGTAGATGATATAAGGCGCCTATGGACCAAAGAGGTTTGTATTGATTTTTAATATTTGTCCCAAACAAATTAGATTGATCCATCCGGATGCTTCCACTTAAAGTCAACTTACGATCATAGGTATAAGATCCATTGGCATAGAAGGAAACAAATCTATCGACTAAATCCTTAAACCCAGTCTCTCTTTTTGAAATGGAATAGCTATTAAAAAGTGCCTGTGTATTTTGGATTTGAATCCCAAAAAGCTCTTCATTAATCCCTTTATAAACTAAGCTGCTTTCATCGTAGCCGTATTTATAAATATTTGTATAACGATTGTTAATCTGCCTACGTTCGGCGCCTGCAATAGCCACAATTTCATGTTTATCACGACTGTTATATTGATAGTTGAATTGACCACGTAAGGTATAGCTATTGACATCGTTACGCTGTTCGGCAAATTGTCCCCCCTGTGGAATATTACGTTTGATTAATCCGTCTTTTCCAATTTGGGTGGCGTCATTCACCATACCTACAACCGATTGGGCATTTTTCCTATTCAATGTGCCATTATACCCTTCCGTTCGTTCACTTTGATAGGATAGGTCAAAATCCAATCCTTTGATAATTTTAAAATTGGCCGCAAAATTTAGGTTAATGTATTTATTATAAAATTTTTCGTGAATCGCGGCAACATGATTTAATGGAATATAGGTCTCATCTTCCAGTCCTAAGGCTTTTAACCGGTCTATTTCAAATTGAGATTTTGAATTATACCATTGCGCCGGAGAACCGTCTTCATTTTCAAGCAGATAATAGGACGCTTTGCCCCCCATATAGTTATCGTAGAAATTGAAGCCAATATCGCCCTCCCTATTTTGATTTTTTCCCAATACATTTGCGCGTAAACTAAACCAATCGGTAAACTTAAAATTATTTTTCAGACTGAATCCCAGCTCTTTATTTGTCGCACGACCTTTGTTGTAATCTCCAGGCTGTGTATAATTGAGGGAATAATGATAGGTATAACGATCGGATCCGCCCGAAATAGCGAGGTTATGCTGCTGATCAAATCGAGTGGTATTCAGAAATTTATCCATTTGACTGAAGCGGTCACGATTTCGGTATACATCCAGACGTTTTTCCATCTCTTCTTCCGAAATCACGCCACCTTTGCGATCGTACAAAATTCGATACACATCATTCATTGATTTTCTCGGATCAATGGCAGCATAATCTCCCGAACGATAATTAAACATTTCCTTTTGAAAGTTAACCAATTCAGCACTACTCATCTGATTGAGGTAGCTGCGGCTTGGAAGTCCTCTAAAAGAAAGCGTATTACTATAATCGATTTTTGTTTTACCGGCGTTACCTATTTTTGTTGTGATCACAATGACACCATTGGAGGAGCGTACCCCGTAGATAGAAGCTGCCGATGCGTCTTTTAGAACCGTTATAGCAGCAATATCATTGGGATTAATTGCTGTTAAGTCGCCTTCAAAAGGCATTCCGTCAACAACGATTAGCGGAGCAGCCTGAGCGTTGATGGTGGAACGACCACGCACCTCGATACCCAGATTATTTTTAGAATTCTGCGGACTTGATGTATTTCGCACCAAATTTAGTCCGGGCAACAATCCATCGATCCGGTCCAATAAATTAGGTTGAAGCCGTCCTTCCATGTCTTTGGCAGTGACCTGTGCAATTGATCCTGCGGCTCTTTCTTTGCTTATTTTTTGGTATCCTGTATTGACCGTAATGTTCACTTCCTCCAATTGCTCATCCAATGCCCTTAAGTTGATTGTACCTAAATCCGACTTAGCTGCAATCGTAAATGGAGCAAATCCGACCATTGTAATGTCCAAAAAGCTATTCGAACTAACGCCATTAATTTCAAAATAACCATGCTGATCTGTAACGGTTCCTTTTGGAACACCTTTTACACGAATCGTTGCGCCTTGAAGCGGTCTGTTGTTATAATCGACAATAAAACCTTTTACCGTCATTAACTGATTAGTGATCGATCGTTGAGTCTGTTGAGATTTTTCGTGTACGACAATAATCTTCCCCTTGATCTCAAAATCGAGATCCAAATCGCCCAATAACTTCCAAAGTGCATTTCCCAACGACTCCTTTTTAACAGTTAAGTTAACCTTTGTATCGGGATCAATAGTTGTGGCCGCCCATACATAAGAATAGCCAGTCTGCTTATTGATCTCCGAAAAAACCTTTCTCAACGACACTGATTTCTCATGTATCGATATGTTCTGTCCGTATGTTTTAGCTCCAACATGAAGCAGACAACAAGACATCATGATGGTTGTAAGCGATATGCGCATAATGTTTCCCCTCCATTGCGGCCTACCCCAAATATCTGGGCGATCGCTGTTTTTCATTTGTTGCGTTTGATCGTGTAGGGCACGACCAAGTTGTGCATAATTTTTATACATTTGTTTTAGGTTAAGAATTAAAATTCTGTTACAGTTAGAATTACTTGATCAGAAGCCCTAAATGTTGCAAGCGTTTAGGGTTTCGTCTTTTCATTTAGGTTGTTTTTTCTACATAAATGGTCTTTCCTTTAAATTTAAATTTAATTTTTCCGGTACTCTCCAGTACGTTGATGATATCTTTCAGACTGCTGTTACGAGACAACATCGCTTCAAATTTTTCCGATTTTATTTGGTTATCGAGATAGACGACATCCACATTATACCAGGACGCCAACTCATCCATAATAATCCGTAAAGTCTCCGAATTGAATACGAAATATCCTTCTTTCAATGCATTGCGCGCGTCAAGATCAATTATTCGTCGTTCGATCTGACCGAGTTTGATATACGATTCTTCCCCAGGTAACAGTATAATCTGCCTCTCGCCCTGTCGAACCCTAACTTTACCTTCGTATAATGTCGTTCTAAAGTCTTCTATATTCTTGGTTGATTTCACATAAAAATGTGTCCCCAATACGGAGATATTGATCTTCCCCGCTTTTACCACGAAAGGTTTCAGTTTTGGAACCTCACCTTCCCATGGTAAATATTTCTTGGCAACTTCGAAGTAGGCCTCTCCCACTAGACGAACTTCCCGCATACTATCTACTTCATAGTAATCCAACTGTGTTTTCGCATTCATCCACACTTTGGTTCCATCAGGTAATAGCATGGTCATTTTCCCTCCCTTGGGTGTCGCAGCGAATAAATTATTCGCCCGTGGTGCTTTATTTTTACCGGGCGATGCAAACGATAATAGCGTATCTCCCGGAACCATCGAAATTGAATTTCCATCTCCCAGACGAACTACGCCCGTCATTTGAGCGGGTTGAATATCTTTATCCGGAGTCTCCTGATATACCGTATCCGAAAGATTATGGATAAAAAATAACACCAATAATCCAATCAGTACTGCTGCAATACCGTAAGACCACATGCGTTTATAAAAAGATTTAGGATATGAGGTATTGAGATAATCTTGTTCAAAGAGAGTAAATGACGTCTCCCAATCATAACGAGATATCCCGTCTAAATCCGCTTGCATTTGATTTTTGTTGTCAATCAGATCACAGAGCCCCTTATTGGCTTCCGTTTCGGATCTCCATGCGTCCAACTGTAATTTTTCGTCCTCACGCAATCCTTCTAGTTTGGATTTGCTCAGTAAATAAATGATATGCTGGGGTACTTGCTCCATATTGCTCTATATACTTAAAACAATATTTTGATTTCGTTTCTCTAAAGAGGTGGTAGATATTTTCACAAAAACCTATATATCAGAAGTATAAATTTTCTAAAAATATAGCAAAAGCAAAAGTAGGCAAAAAAACTGGTCGGGCTTGAGTCTTAATCTCAAAAGTTCAATTCCCCTTTTCTTTTGATTGTAAATCGTACTAGTGGTTAGTCCTAAGGAGATCGCTGCTTCCTGTGGGCTTAAATCTTCAACAATCAACTTTCGCATCACTTGCTTACACTGCTCAGGTAGCGTATCAATGGCTTCATGGATCGTTCGAAGCGTTTCCATATAGATCATTTGATGGCTGATCGGTAAATCGACCAGGTCAACTTGTGCTATATAAAAACTGGTCTTTTGTTGAATCCTATTCTCTTGTTGGATCCTGTTTAAAGCAGCATTTCTACAACTTGTGTAGAGAAAACCTCGGATTGATTCAACATGATCAAAATCAACCCGTCGTTCCCAAAGCTTTAAGAATACATCCTGTACGATTTCTTCGATGGTTCCTTTATCAAGGTTCATCTTTTCTAAAAAATAGCACATTGGACTATAGAACGTTTTGTACAGAAACTGTAAACCATCCCTTCTGCCCTCTCGAAAAGATTTTAAAAAATCTTGCTTGCTAAATTCTTGGTTTACCTTGTTTTTCACAATTCAATATTACTTAAATTTTAAATAAATATGAAAATTTCATTTATTGTGATCAACAATCCCGCGCTGGCAAGCGATAGAAAACGTACCGGCCAAACCGGTTGACACGATACTATTCCATTCGGCAGCGATAGCCTAAAAGCGAAGCAAGACCGATGTATTGAGATGCTAAATTTCTACGCGATCAATTCTGGTGACACAGGCTCTTCATAGTAGGCTTCATTCCATTTGGCCAATTGGCACATAATAGGTATTAAAGCCTTGCCCTTTTCTGTCAAAGAGTACTCTACGCGTGGTGGGAGCTCCTTGTACTCTTCTCTCAAAATAACACCATCCTCTTCCAATTCTTTTAATGAACTGGTCAAGACCTTCCGAGAAATATGTTCGATGAGCGCATCCAATTGACCAAATCGGGCTTTTCGATCGCGCAAAGTATAGATGATGACAGGCTTCCACCGAGTACCTAAAATTGCCATGGAACGCTGCATGGCGCAGGAACAACTTTTAAATTCAGTCCTTTTCATTTGAATATATTCAAAATAGTTACGCGAAGGTAACTAGTTTATACTAATAATAGTTACAAATATATACTATTTAAAATATATTTGTAAAGATTTACGATTTAAAACGAGAAAAATGAGCATACAAACACTTTTTAATCCATTTGAGTACAAAAATTTAACACTCAAAAACCGCTTTGTAATGGCACCAATGACGAGAGCATTTTCGACGGATGGAATTCCCGACAGCGCTGTAGCGGGATATTACGAGCGTCGTGCCGCGGGAGATGTCGGTTTAATTTTGACGGAAGGTACCGTTATCGAAAGACCTTCATCAAAGAATTTAAAGGATATTCCAAACTTTTACGGTGACCAAGCACTGGCCGGCTGGAAAAATATCGTGGATGCTGTGCATGAAAAAGGTGGAAAAATAGCCCCTCAACTATGGCATGTCGGTTATACCCCGATGCAATGGACTCCGCCTGCTGCGTTTGAAAGTCCGGATACGATGACATTAGCGGATATAGAGGCCACGATACAAGCTTACGCTGACGCTGCAAAATCTGCAAAAGACCTCGGTTTTGATGCTTTTGAAATCCATGGCGCCCACGGCTATCTGATCGACCAATTTTTTTGGGATGGAATGAACCACAGAACAGACGAATTTGGTGGAAAAACAATCAGGGAGCGCTCTAAATTTGCGGTTGAGGTCGTCAAAGCAATGCGAAAAGCGGTCGGACCTGATTTTGTAATCATTCTACGTTTATCACAATGGAAACAGCAAGACTACACGGCCAAGCTTGCTCCCACCCCCGCGGCTATGGAAGATTGGATCCTACCATTGACAGATGCCGGTGTCGACATTTTTCATGGAAGCCAACGTCGTTATTGGGAGCCGGAATTTGAAGGTAGCGACTTAAATTTTGCGGGATGGCTCAAGAAAATTTCAGGACAACCCACAATCACGGTTGGATCCGTAGGTCTTGACAAAGATTTTGGCGATGTATTTACAAATTCCGAGTTCAAGTCCTCTCCCGCTTCACTGGATGAACTGATTCGTCGTTATGAACGTGGCGATTTTGATCTTGTAGCTGTTGGCAGGGCGATCTTGCAAGATCCGAATTGGGTGAAGAAAGTGCAAGCCGAAAAATACAACGAATTATCGACTTTTGAAGCGAAGAGTTTGGCGAGCTTATCTTAGTAAGCTCGAGCGATTAGGTGGATTAAAATTACGTTATTTAATAGTATAAACAGGGCAAAATTTGATTTTCGAATCAATTTTTGCCCTGTTTTGTAACGATAATTCAGTACCTTGTCTCCGCAAATGGATACAGACACTTGATTAAATGAAAATCACCGCAACCAAAATATATGTCATCAGCGGATTGGGTGTAGATCAACGTGTATTCAGCAAAATAGACTTTGGCTCGCTTGATCTAACCTATCTAGATTGGATTACACCAAGCCCCAATGAACCACTGTCTATTTATGCAAAAAGAATATCGACTAAAATTACTGCAAAGAACCCCATCCTCGTTGGGCTTTCCTTTGGAGGAATGCTTGCAATAGAAATTGCCAAGATTATCGAAACAAAACAAATTATTCTGCTTGCTTCAGCCAAAGGACGGCATGAATTAACCAAACTGTATCGCTTAGCAGGCAGACTCAAAATCAACAAACTGGTTCCTAGTCCGTTACTAAAGTTCCATTGTTTTCTATCAGATTACTTTTTTGGCATACGTAACAAAGAAGATTCCCGCTTGCTAAAACAGATTTTATACGATACAGACCCCATCTTTATGAACTGGGCAATACATCAAATTCTGCAATGGAAAAACAATTCGGTTCAGGACAATTTAATTCATATACATGGTAGTAAAGATCATATTATCCCCATCAAAAATGTAAAGCCCAACTTTATCATTAAAGGTGCGGGACATTTTATGACAGTCACTCATGCCCAGGAGGTTGAAAAGCTCTTGCAAGAAATCTGCTTGTAAATCACCTCCTTTTAATCACCGAGACCAATCCCAACTTTTCTAATCGCTCAGAAAATTAAATCCAAGTGAATTCGTATCGACATGAGACACACGATATGCTGAGCAGTGTAAAAAAGTATTATTTGAAGAAAAGGACAAACAATAATTGAGAATAGAAGGTTCCTCTATGAGAGCGCGGTCTCTTTACGTAACTAAAAAACCGCCGTTTATTGCTTAATGGGACCAGTCAAAAGTAATATAGCAAGGTTAAATTATAACAAGAATATGCGAACACGGCTCATATTAAGTTTTTTATTCTGTCACATCTTTTTTCTCACTATGCTGGCACAAGTTAATGATACTACAGCCCCAAAATTGGAGATCGCAGCAGCTTTAGGCCCGTACCGTCCGATCGGTGTGAGCGCTACCTCCAACAATCGATTATTTGTCTCCTTCCCAAAACAAACTAAAAATTATCAGTATGCACTTACTGAAATCATCAATGGAAAACCTGTTCCTTATCCAAATGAAGAATGGAATTTAGAAGGAAAAGAGAATTCCCACTTTGTAAATGTTCAGGATATATTTGTCGATACCGAGGACAATCTCTGGGTATTGGATTCTAAACCATCTGCTGCTGGATCAATTTTTGGCAAAGATGAAAAATCAAATCAAGGCCAGTTTAAATTATTAAAAATCAATACAAATACAAATCAAATTGAACATATTTATCGTTTCGACGACCTTGATAAAACCAAATCAGGTCTAAATGATATGCGTATTGATCACAAGCGAAATTTAGCCTATCTCTCCGATCCCGGTCAAGCGGCCATCATTATTTTAGACCTTAAAACTGGACAGACTAGAAAGGCTTTAACTGGAAGCCGTTTTACGCTGGCTGATCCTGATGTATTATTAAGCTATAATGGTATTGAAATGCGTAGTGAAAATGGAAAGCCTTTTTCTTCCAACGTGAATGGCATAGCATTGAGTCACGACTTTAAATATTTATATTTCAAACCGATCAATCAAACCCATTTGTACTGTATTGCAACAGAATTTTTAGCCGACGCAGGGCTGACGGATCAAGAATTGGAGGCAAAAGTGGAAGACAAAGGAGAAGTCGGAATCACGCATGGCTTACTAGCAGACATTGATGGAAATATTTATCTCACATCGTCAATAGATTATAGTATTAAATATTTAAATCCTGAGGGAAATGTGAATACCCTGGTAAGGGACTCCCGAATACTATGGCCCGATTCTATGGGTATCAGCGGAGATGGATACCTTTATTTCTCTTGTGCACAGCTCTTTAAAGACCCGCAATGGAATAAGGGAGCTGATAAGGTAGAGTTGCCATATTATGTCTTTAAGGTCAAATTACCGAAATTTTGAAAAAAATGTTACAACAAGTGAAATTCTTAAGCATAAAACTCGCGCTGACACATCTACTTTTCACCTAGATATTAATCTATGCGCAGCCTTCACAAAATTCCCTTCGACTAGTTCCCCTTTATATTTGTCCATCTTTTCTACCCACAAGAAATAGGAACTGAAATTCAGATTCATAAAAACAATAAAATCGAAGTAAAAGCACAAATCACTAAGACATGCCTCCAACTATAAAAAACAACAGCCTCTTAGATGAAGTATAAAATTTTTAGCAAAAACTTTTTTATACTAATATTTTTAGTATATTTGAATATCAGTTTTAGACAATGCTTTTATGGAACACAGCGCAGCATATGACAATAAGGATTTACACGTAGGTGACATCGTTCGCTTTCATACCCCCTATTCCGATGAGGATCCAAATACAATTTTCATTGTACTGTGGTCATACTACGATCCGGCTGGAAAATCATCACGGGCTGAAGTGGTTAAATTTGACCAACGTTCCAAACAAACACCTGTCATTCAGAAGTGGTTTATACGAGATTTAGAAAGAGTCCCCGAAGTAAGTCCAGAATTGCTGAAACAAATTGAGTTATTTATGAAAAGTAAACTTGGCAATGCTATTATCAGTAAGCTAGTCATCTAACAAATTTTATATCTTCAAATTCGACTTAAAATATGGAAAATAAATTCAAAGAGAAGCGAGGGATGGTGTCAGGTCCGATCTGGTCTGACTGGCGCGAACAACTCCGGGAAAGTGAATTAATCGGCTTACATCAGAGACTCGAGAATCTAGAAAGAGAAATACTCCTTGATTGGCTACAATGGCATGATCCAAAAGGAAACTATACCGATCGTAAATGTATTGAAAATGGCGTGCAGCAGCTTTCCAAATTAAAGGCTGTCGCGTATATCCATAAAGAAATCCTGCGCATCCACATGAAAAGAAGATACAAAGCCTTTTCGCATACACACGCACAACTCATCTTTAACAACTAAAATTTCAGATTATGGAGTCTCTTATTAAACAGATCATAGCGCATCAGCTTCCAAGAATTCTAGCTATGGAATCGCATCGCACAGATTGGCGTTATCAGCTCATGAACTTAAAAGATAAGACGTTATTCGATAGATTAACGCTTATGAAAAGACAAGAATTACTCGAGTGGCTACAATGGTACGATAGTGCTGGAACTTACGCCGATCACGACTGTATCCGGAGAGGTATTCCCTTATTTACGAAGGTTCGGGCATTGACCGCAGCTTATCAGCGGATTATGCGTGAACATGAAGGCTGGGATGGCTATATGGGAAATCAATATATCCGTGGCAGTGTACTTTAAAAAAAGACACTTTTTAAAACGGAAATATTTTGTTCGCAGTGATATACGAGGCTAATGTCTTTAGATTAGGAAGTGCCGCTCCTATTGTATTATTAAAATAAGTATAGACTTCTTTTCCCGCTGCAATCCATTCGTTAATATAGGTACTGTATTCCAACAATAGGCTGTCCGAATAGCTTCCCTTATAGTCGCCATTTGGGCCATGGAAGCGCATATAGATTATTTTTGTATCTGTATATTGAAGACGCATACCTTGCCTATCCTTATCATGAACAACCAAATGCATTTCATAGGATTTTAAAAGTAAAGAAGTTTCTTCCCTATACCAGGAGGAATCCCTAAATTCTACACATACTTTCCATTCATCACTTCTCTTGTCCTGAGCAATACAATCCAGCAGTTCAACAAGCATTCCAATAGAAGCAAATTTAAAAGATGGTGGTAATTGGATAAGCAAGCACCCTTTCTTTTGACCGATAGCGTCAATAACAGATAGAAATCTGGCGACATCCCGTGGATCAAACTTGAGTTCTTTTTGGTGCGTAATTCCCTTCCATAGTTTAAAAGTAAAATGAAAATCATCGGTCGTTTCTTCAGACCATCTTCTAACTGTTTCTTCTCTGGGAATTTTATAAAAAGAACTGTTTACTTCCAATGAATTAAATAATAAGCTATATACAGCCAATCGACTTTTATCCTGTAATTCCTCCGGATAGTAACCTTTATTCTTGTAAGGCAAAAGGATACCACTCGTTCCGGTAAAATATGATTTTTCCATACCTTTATAACAATCGAGCAGCATGTAATGGTTCATTTTTTTCTTCCACAAACGAATTATTTTTTTGTATTGATCAGCAACTGAATTGCATATAAAAAACAATTTATCTATGTTTGAGAACCGAGGAGTACCGCAACAGCTATTTTTAAACGACTCATTTTCTAGTTTATTGTCGGATAATTAATCAAGCACACTATATCAATGCAAAAAAAATCGCACCTCATTTGTTTTATTATTGGCGCCATTTTGGGCAGTTGTACCGGAAATAAAAGCAACAATACCAATACGACTTTAAGTTCTCAGCCCGAACATGCTGATAAAAATCCAACATTTACCTTTGACAATATTAAACAGCGCTATACGCAGGGCGAGAGTCTGATTTTAAAGATGAATAGCAAAAACACATCCAAAATAGACTCTGTTATTTACGCTATAAACGAGAAAAAGATTGGCCAGGTCATCGGAAATGAACCTTTCAATTATTCATTAAAACAGGAGAAATTTGGCAAGCAAATTATTAAAGCTGTCGTATTTAGTGATGGAAAGCGAGAAGAAAATTCCGTCAACATCGATCTATTCGCCTCTAACCCTCCACTTTTGCTAAGTTATAGCATTGTAAATATTTACCCACATGATGCCAAAGCTTTCACACAAGGACTGGAGTTTTACGGTGATAATTTGATCGAAAGTACTGGAAACGGGGTTGGTCCAAGTGGAAATAAGGGTAAATCGAGTATCCGTATTGTTAATCCTAAAACGGGTCTGCCAATCAAAAAAAATGAATTGGATGATTCAATTTTTGGCGAAGGTGCTACCGTCCTAAATGGAAAATTATATCAATTAACCTATAAAAACAATCTAGCCTACCTCTACGATATAAACAGTCTTTCTGTTATTAAGACACTTCCTTACTTTCAGCCAATGGAAGGTTGGGGCTTAACTTCTGACGGTAAAAACTTATTCATGTCCAATGGTTCTGATTATATCTATACACTTCATCCAAATGATTTCTCAAAAGTGGATTATATCCGTGCTGCAACGAACACGGCCATGGTGGATCAAATCAATGAAATGGAATGGGTAAAAGGGAAAATCTATGCAAATTTCTTTATGGAGGATGTCATTGGACGAATAGACCCTAAAACAGGTACAGTGGAGGCTTTAGTCGATCTATCCAAATTACGTGAGCATGTAACACAGCATGTGGATTTAGATGTACTAAATGGTATCGCTTACAATAAAAGATCAAACACCTTCTTTATTACCGGTAAAAACTGGGATAAAATGTTCGAGATAAAGCTAACAGAATAGCTTTATCTCCATCAAAAAAAACAACATACTGTTCTGGAAAGAACCAAATCGCACTATTTTTAACTTTATGGTAATTCTTTCATTTTGTTAAAGCCCTCGGTTACCATCGGTATAATTTGTGGTGCAAATAACTGTGGCATAATCGTCCTTGTCCCCGTATCCTTATTGACAATCCATTGCGCATATTTATCTGCTAAAAACTCCAATCGCTGTGCTGAAGATAATCCCGGTAAGGTATAATAGATACTTTTTTCGCCTTCTTTACCTTCCATCTGCACATACCGCCCTTTAGTCACTTTCAGGTGACTGCGGTGTTCAAAATCACGTAGGAAAAGCTCATCCTTGTCTGCATTATCCCATTTCGGGTCACGCGGACAACAAACCGATCCGTAACTGTCTCTTCGATAAATTGTAAGCATGCCTTTGGGCGAAATTGGTTTAACAAAATCTAATCTAGGATTATCAAGACCAGAAAGCCGGAGACTGTCGACTTTAACCGTACCATCCTCTCTTTTTATGGAATAATAAAAATTGGTTGTCGCAGGTTCTATACACATCCCATTTTTCGAAGCTTCTTCGGCGACTTCACTATAAAACTTCCAATCGGGAACAATCAGTACAAAATGTTGAAGATCGGGATAGAATTCATTGGATTTTTTTAGTAATTCCACTGGAATTTTAGTACTCAAAAAGAAAACGTAAGTGGAATCTGGAACGATCTGCAAAGGAAGATCTACCAAATAATTGCCATCTTTCTGCGTTACAAAATCATTGTCGATCATTACAACCCGACCATAGTATTCGCGATACCAATCTGGCTTCGCTGTATCAGCTAATGAATACGGAGGTATTGACTGACGCGCAGCTATTTTGCTCTTACAGGACAATGCCATCATAGGTAAAATGATAAGCAAATACCACATATTTTTTCGTATTAACATCGTTATAAAATTAAAATATATTTCAACTACTTTCCTATTTCACTATCTACTTTTATTCCAGCTTGATTCATGAAGGCTATTTGATGTCCTAAACACGACTCAGCTAAGGCTGCAATTTTCTCCTTTTCATCAGTAATCTCCCGCATCAGACTTTTCCGGGCTCCCTTTTTCTGTTCATTAATATATTTAATTAATAAAACACCATATCCATCAACGATCTCTGTCATATAATCAACTGTAGCGATGTGGAAACTTTCAGCAGTTTTACTGTGTTTCAATTGAGAGGCCTCGCATTTTAGTCCTTTGATGTAACTACTCAAACCACGTGCCTCATTCAATTTCATGTGATATGAATAATGTGATTGATCGACATCATATTCCCCTTCCAGCAATTTCCCATAGCTTTCATCTAATTTCTCCCGACAACTATGAAAGAGCTTAGCCATTTTCTCGTTGTACCCCAATTCCAAATTACCCCTACAGGAACACATGGTAAATAGCATAAAGATTAAAGCTAGCATTCTCATTTCTTATTTTTTTTACAAATAACAGCTTTTTAAATCAGTGTATCCGTCTCGTTTAATATTCGTGGTTGTTGTTTTAAGATTCGTTATTTTCTGTACAACCTGATCGCTAAAAAGCAATACGCTTATCCTTACTTTGCACAAACTATTTATTTCTCTGAAAGATGAAAAAGCTATTCTTTTAAAAAGGAGTCTACAAAAATCATCTTATGCTGTAATATTTAAGAAAAAAGTACCGTGAAACCTATTATTTTTATCATTTAATCAATCCTTATTAACAAAAAACAATAAAAACGCTATATTTAACAAGATTTACACATCATTTAAGTCAAAATTCTTTGTTTCTTAAAAAGAATTGCGGAACTTAGAGACTATAAACCACCGAAATATGAATAACAGACCTTTAAACGGAATGACTGACGAAGAGCTTCAAACCAACAAAAAAAATGCGCTGGTAATTACATGGATGCTCACCACCATGCTCTTTATCCTATTAGGCATGGGGATATATACCTCAATTAACAAAGGATTCAGCGCACTAATGGCGATTCCCTTCGCCTTATCTCCTATTGTTATTCTCAATTTTAAAAGAATAAAAGAAATCAATGAAGAACTCAAAATAAGAGGAGCTCAATAAAGCCATCATGAAACACCTCTCATTATTCATATTCTTTCTTTTCATCTCGGATATTGTATTTGGCCAAGAGATAAGTAAATCAACGACACAGACGATCACCCAATCGGGTATTGGGCTCGGTTCTGTCATTGCCGTTGTCACCTCATGGGATCGCAATAAATCCATACTATGGGCTTTAATTCATGGGATACTCGGTTGGTTATACGTCATCTATTATGCATTCACCCGCAACGAGTAACGATTCTTAACTATAATTCTCACCAGAAGAGCCAAGCCGATCATTAGCAGAATGTCTTTTCTTACATAACATAGCGATCAATTCCTTTTCTATATCTCATCCGCAATCAAACACATGAGTTCCTCACCTATTTCCAATACAGATTTTGTCGTTGAAGAAGTCAACGAATCTAGCATTGCCTTACTTGCTGAACTAGTAGACCTGACTTTTAATATTGTCCAAGGAGGTGCCTCTGTAGGCTTTATGGAAGATCTAACAGTTGAGCAGGCAAAAAGATTTTGGACTGAAGTACTGAACAAGGTCAAACAACAGAAAACAATATTGATTATTGCAAGAGATGCTTTTACGCATCGAATCGCTGGAACTGTTCAACTGCAAATCGACCTCCCCTCAAATCAAACGCATCGTGCAGATGTCGCCAAAATGTTAGTCCATACTGATTTTCGAAGAATGGGCATTGCACAAAATTTACTTCAACACATTGAAAACATAGCCATTGATCTAAATAAAACACTATTGGTACTAGATACTGTAACCGATAGCCCGGCTTATATTATGTATCAAAAATGTGGCTGGACAAAAGTCGGCGATATCCCAAATTATGCGCTCTTCCCGAATGGAACATTGTGTAGCACGACATACTTCTACAAAAACTTGATTCTGCCAACAAAATAAAAGCCCCCAAATCGATTACTATTCATTTGGAGGCTTCTCTTAATTATTTGGGAGCTTCACATATGAATCTCCATATACTTATAGATCCTATTTATTTTTGTACCATATCGGTCCCGGTTTTTCGCCCATTTCTAGCACCAATGTCGCTCCGGACATAATTTGTTCGTGTGTGATATAACTTGTTTCAAGAGGCTTACCATCAATCGTAATGGCTTGGATATAAATATTGGCTTTACTGACATGGTTAGCTTTCACGGTAAATTTCTTTCCATTGGACAACTTCAATTCAGCTTTTTCAAATAAAGGTGTACCGATTTCGTATTTTCCACTTATGGGATCTACAGGATAAAATCCCAATGAGCTGAATACATACCAAGCCGACATCTGTCCGCAGTCATCATTTCCACTTAATCCCGAAGGTGTATTCAAGTAAAGTTTGTTCATTACCTCGGCTGCATATTGCTGCGTTTTCCAAGGTTGTCCAACCGCATTAAACAAATAGAGTGCATGATGGCTCGGCTCGTTACCATGTGCATACTGCCCAATCATTCCTGTACTAAAAATTGGCAGCTTGCTGGTGTCGGAAGGATGAAATGTAAACATGCTATCTAGCTTCTGTCCAAAGCGCTCTTGCCCACCAACAAGTTTAATCAATCCAGGGATATCATGTTGTACAGACCAAAAATATTGCCATGCATTACTTTCACAGATATGTGCACTATATTCCTCCGCATCAAACGGGTTAATAAATTTACCATGGCTATCGCGAGGTTGCATAAATGAAGTAGCCGGATTATACACATTTTTATAATTTTGAGCTCTCGCAAAAAACGCTCCTGCAATATCTTTCCTTCCCATCTTATCGGCCATCATTGCGATACAATGATCGTCATAGGCATATTCAAGTGTTCGTGATAAGGACCAGTTTTCGGCATTGTATTCATCTTTGACATCATAGGGCACATAGCCCAATTTTTTATAAAGACCTATACCCCGGTAATTATCAATATTAGCTGTGGCAACACAGGCTTCTAACGCTATTGATGCATCAAAATCACCGATTCCTTTTAAATAGGCATCTACAATGACGGGAATGGCATGATTGCCAATCATCATATCCGTTTCACTCCCATAGATATTCCATACCGGTAATCGGCCATGCTGTTCATAAAAGGCAATGAATGACTTAATCATATCATTTACTCGACTAGGGTCTATATAGGTAAATAATGGATGTGAAGCCCTATAGGTATCCCAAAGTGAGAACGTACTATAATTGGTCCAACCTTCGGCCTGATGCACCTTCCTGTCAGCCCCCATATAAGCACCATCAACATCACTGAAAATTGTCGGTGCCAGCATCGAATGATATAGTGCTGTATAGAACTTAACTTCCTCCTCTTTGTCTTTGGTTTCGATAGCTATCCTTCCCAGTTCATGATTCCAATTGTGCTCTGCCTCCTTCAAATAATAATCAAAGTCATCTTTTGGAGCCTCTGCTTTTAAGTTCTTGGAAGCGCCTTCCATACTCACACCCGAAAGGGCCGTACTTAAAGTCAATTGTTCGCCAGCTGCTGTCTTGAAATCAAAACGTGCTTTAAATGCTGTACCGATTCGTTTTGCATTCTTCGCCGTTGTATCTGCGCTGGATAAAATTGCTGAACTATCAATATGAACAGCTGTAAAAGGCTTGGAAAACCGAGTTTCAAAATAAACGCGTTGGCCTCTTGCCCAGCCCTCCGAAAAACGATAACCACGGATAGTGACAGAATCAACCACTTCAATGTATGAATCTGTTGTAGCATCCCAATTCATTGCTTTCTTTAAGTCTAAAAATACAGCAGACTCGGCTTTTGGAAACGTATAACGTTGAATCCCGCAGCGCGCCGTTGCTGTCAGCTCTACATTTATATCGTAATCTGTAAGTTTTACCTGATAGTATCCAGCATGAGCCTTTTCGTCCTTATGCGAAAATTTGGAATGTATACCTAATGGAGCCGGGGCTTCATGATAAGGTAAGGTAACCGGCATAAAAGATATGTCGTACAAGTCGCCGGCCCCCGTTCCACTTAAATGTGTATGGCTAAAGCCAGAAATCGTACTGTCAGGATAAAAGTATCCGGAAATACGGTCCCAGCCTGGTAGTCCATTATCTGGACTGAGCTGTACCATTCCAAAAGGCGACTGTGCTCCCGGATATGTATTGCCCGTAAAATCCGTTCCGATAAAAGGATTTACATATCCTACATAAGAAGTCTCATCGGAGTTTTTTAGCGAAGCGCAACCAATTAAGGACAAAAGGCCTGCACAGACCGCATAATTAATATATTTCATCGTGTAGATCAGTTTTTCAATTTAGTTGCCTAATTATCTATTTCCAGTTACGATTAGGATATCCTTGCTATTGACCAAAGTCTGATGGTTGATTTTAAATCCATTGAATGGTTTTCCATCGATAACGATCTTTTTGATATAATCACCGACACCCGCTTTTTGACGCCTTATCGTCACTTTGTCTCCGTTTGGATAATATTTCTTATCGAGTTGGATGGTCACTTTGTCGAATACAGGTGTCACAATAGTATAATCTGGTCTACCTGGACAAAAAGGATAGATTCCAATCATGTTCATTAAAGCCCATGTGGACATTGTACCTGTATCATCATTTCCTGGTATACCTCCGGGACTATTGGTAAAATGCTTTTCTAAAATTTCTTTGACTAGCTTTTGGGTACGCCATTCTTCTCCTTTTATTTCAGAAAACACATGTGGATACAGCATATCTGGTTCGTTGGTAACATCAAAATACCCTTTATCAAAAGTTGCCTGTAGTCTATCTACAAATTTTTGCTTTCCGCCCGACAATTTCACCAAACCGGGGATATCAAATGGTATGGCAAAACTGTAGTTCCAAGCATTACCTTCATGGAAACCATGGTTGGGTTCAAAATTGGCGCCCATCAATGGGTTAAACGGGCTTAAAAACTTGCCGTTAGGAAGGATGGGCCTGAAGGTCCCGTACTCCGAAGAATAATAGTGTTTATATCCCTGCGCTCGCTTAGCAAAAAGCTGAGCATCTTTAGTTTTCCCCAATGAAGCGGCCAGTTGGGCGAGGTTCCAATCGGCAACATAATATTCAATGGCATGAGATACCGAATTATCAAATGAATCGCGCAGTGGAACATACCCATACTTCACATAGTCCGCATTGTCTGGTCTGATTTTATTTGTCGAATCCGTAGTCGTAGCCGATTTCAGAAACGCTTTGTAAGCTGTATTAACGTCAAAATCTCGAATACCTTTCATCCATGCGTCAACAATCACAGGTACCGCGGGATCACCATCCATGGTATAACTTTCTCGGCTATACAACTCCCATTTAGGCATCCAGCCGTTTTCCTTATACATATCGATCATGGAACGTATCATCCCCACCTGTTTATCTGGATAAACCAAGGACATCAATGGCTGAACATTTCGGTACGTATCCCATAGCGAAAACACGGTGTAACGATTGTGATCTGCAACGAGCGTCTTCCGGGTTTCCATTGCCGGATACTCTCCGTTTACATCCTGCAAGATATTTGGATGAATCATAGCATGATATAATGCCGTATAGAACACCGTTTTTTGATCCGCCGTCCCACCTTCGACCTGTATTTTTGACAATGCATTATTCCAACGTGAGGCAGCCTGATTTTGCGTTTTTTCAAAGTTAAAGCCCTCTTGCTCAGCATCTAGATTCTTACGCGCATTTTCAACACTCACAAATGATACGGCAAGCTGTACTTCTAAGCTTTCATTTTCTTTGACATCAAAACTAAAAAAGGCACCAAGATCATCGCCGGAAATCTGATCGGTATAGTCCGTAAAAATTTTATATTTTCCGGCATCTTTATTCCAATCGTTTTCCCATTTTTCTCCGGCACGCTGGAATTTCCAATATCCTCTTTTTGACGGTTTTTTATTGACACGCATAACAAAGAAGATGGGATAAACAGCCTGATTGTTCGTGTAACAGAAAGAGCCCAGCAACTTAGATCCCTCAATTTCAGTATCACTTACATAACGAACTGTTGCGCCAGTTTCATTTGTTAAACCTTCGCCCAAATTAAGCAGGATATTTGCCTGTCCTTTTGGAAAAGTAAATTTCGACACACCTACACGGGTTGTCGCTGAAACTTCTGTCTTGATACCGTATTTCTTTAATATATTGCTATAATATCCCGGATGGGCAACCTCTTGTGTATAGGTACTCCCATATTGATGATAATCAACCTCCAATTTCCCCGAAGTTGGCATCAACAACAAACTTCCCATATCTGGACATCCTACCCCACTTAAATTAACATGAGAAAAACCTGTAAAATAACTATTGCTATGTTCATAGGGAGTAGACCACCATCTTGCATCCTTATCAAATGCATTAAGTGATGATCCCATTACATTAAAAGGAGAAACATTCATCAAGCCGTTGGGAACCTGGGCACCCGGATTAGTTGTTCCATAATTGCTGGTACCGATAAACGGGTTGACATAATCTGTAGGAAGCTTTTGGGCAGAAACGTTCTCCCAAAGAAATAATCCTAAAAGTAAAAAACGAGTAAATTTGATCATATAATCTTGATAGACGACATTGTTAATTGCTTTGATTCAAGCAAACACCATAGGCCGCGCATTTTAGCGTGTACCTACAATACTACAGATAATCGTAAAGATTTACAAATCTTACAAGTCGTTATATCGATGATTTTACGTTTGTTAATAGGATTTAGCAAAACTATACATGTTAAGCAACCGGATTTATGATGACCAATAATAACAAAAGCCTGAAGTGGGGAACTTCAGGCTTTTACTAACTAACCAATTATTAACCTAAATTATGAAACTACACCTATAACGTCATCATAAACAAGTTTCTTATGTCAGTCCTAATTGTTTAACCAAATTTTAACAAATCATTGTTATAGTTCAATACAGTCTATTGTGATCTAGCAGTAAATATATTTTTTATTGATACAGTCCCCATTGCTTATTCGGGGTAGCGCCCATTTCTAAAACAAGCTCACCTCCTTTCAAAAGTTCCGAAGCATCAAAATAAAAGGTATTGAGCGGTTTTCCATTTAATGTTGCGCGTTGCACATACATATTTTTCTTATTTGCATTTTTCGCTTTGATAATAAATTGTTCACCTCTTCCATATTTACCATCCAATCTAATCTTAACTTCCTCAAAGAGTGGGCTTCCTATTTCATAAATTGGCTTGACCCTTGTTCCACCATCTATTTGAAATAAACCAATAGCATTCATGATATACCAAGCACTCATTTGCCCCTGGTCTTCATCGCCGAGATAAGCATTCGAAACCCCTTGGCCATAATAACGCTCACCTATGGAGCGGCTCCATTTTTGTGTCAACCAGGGCTTATTCAACCAATTAAAAATATAGGCAAAATGCATTGATTGCTGATTTCCCTGAACAACAGGATAATCCCAATATTGATCATTAGGACCATTGTAGCGCCATTTTTCACTTTCTGGAAATCCCCATTCCAATCGTTTTAAGAACACATCCTGTCCGATCATTTTTGCTAGCCCAGGAATATCCTGTGGCACAAAAAAGGTCAATTGCCATGCATTTCCTTCTACATAATGATGGTTAGCTCCCGATTTAAAAGGATCAAAATCTTTGTACCATTCACCTTTGGCATCTTTCATTCTTGCATATCCACTATTGACATCTATCGCATTCTTCCACCAGGTTCCCCGATCATTGAAATAATTATACTCTTTCTCCTTTCCTAACGATTTTGCAAACTGCCCAACTGTCCAATCGTCAAAACTATATTCCATTGAATTAGAAAACCGGCCCAAATCATAAGGAACGTACTTATATTTTAAATAGACATCCAAATCCCTATTACCGGCAAAACCACCTTCAAATTTCAATGGACTTGTTGTCTGCATCTTTTTAACAGCTTCAAATGCCTTTTCAGTATCATAGTCTCTAATCCCCATCTGATATGCTCCAACAATTAACGGTATTTCATGTTCTGCAACCATGACGGGAATATACTCCATCCCAGCCGGCCCTTTCGCAAGCCAGCCATTTGCGTCATACATCGCAAGTTGCGATCTAACCCATTTATTGGACCATTCCGGTGTCACCAGATTCCAAAATTGATTTAAATTCCAAAAGGTATTCCAGAAAGCATCACAGCCTAAAGCGAGATCTCCTTTATGGGCTAAAGTCCGTATCACTTCATCCGAAGACCTCCATTGACCATTCACATCACTAAATGTATTTCGGCTTGCCAAAGTGCGATACATATTGGAGTAGAATTTCTCTTTTTCAAAATAGTCTGAAGACTTTATCTCCAATCTACTTAAAAGTTCATCCCAAACTTTATGTTGATTTTCCACGACCCGATCAATGGACCATCCGAATGGCTCCGTCAGTTCCGTTTTTAAATTCTCCTCTGCATTGGC
This sequence comes from Sphingobacterium multivorum, assembly GCF_039511225.1. Taxonomy (NCBI): domain Bacteria; kingdom Pseudomonadati; phylum Bacteroidota; class Sphingobacteriia; order Sphingobacteriales; family Sphingobacteriaceae; genus Sphingobacterium; species Sphingobacterium multivorum. Next base: position 2,054,619 of record NZ_CP154261.1, on the reverse strand, counting down.
TAAGCTCACATAAGAAATCCCTGTGCGCAGTTGTACAGCCTTATCTTTGTGCACATCAAATTCCACGTACATTCCCGCAAATTGAGCGCTATCGGCAACCAAATCAGCCCGTTCAGTCAACCGATCATTATGCCATGTGCCGTAGTTTATGATAGGTTTGTCAAACTCCATAACAAAGTATACGACATAATCCTGTTTTGCATCCGTGGACCAAACGTTTTCAGATAATTGATTACTATATCCTACGACCTTATAGTCAGAAACCTTTTTTAGCGAGAGGTCTTTAATTTTATAATCATATTCTCCGTTAACCTTAAGATCAATCATAATACGTCCTGTGTCCGACTTATGGTAGGTATATTGTTGAAAACTGGAACGTGTACCAGCCGTCAATTTCACATCGATATCGTGATCAAGCAGATGAACAGCATAATATCCCAATGGTGCCTTTTCACTGGTTTTATCTATCGCTGATCGATATCCCGTGTTTGTGCTGTACTGATCGCCGACCTTGGTTTTCAATGGGCCTGCTGTCGGAAATGTTCCCAATCCAGCCATTGTCCATTCATGGATATGGCTGAAAGTACCAATAGATTCGATAGAAGGTTCATAACCTGCCTGCCACCCAATATTTTGGTTATCTGGACTTATCTTTACCATGCCAAAAGGCATCCATGGTCCTGGGGCTATCATCCATCTGGAATGTGCTGCGCCCATCATCGTGTTCACATAATCGGAAACTCCGCCTCGCTTTTTTGGGGAGCGCTTGATCGTTGATGACTGTATTAATTGCCCATTACTATAAATTTCATACTTACTCCATACGTCCTTAGTGACATAAGGCATTGGTATTTCAAGTTTAGCGGCACCTTTTTCAAGTGTTTTCTCATAAATTTTCTTTCCATCTAAAACTACTTTCAACTGCTCATTATCGTTCAATTTCAAGAGATCAACCAGCATATTTTGGACGGATTTTCCTCCGTTTAGGATCTCAAAATCAGCTTGCTGTACATTTCTAACAATTACAGAACGATCGGTTACTAACTTTATATCTGGTGGTCCAAGCAATTTGAAGGAATCAAATTCAACCCAACCTCCCTTTATGACAGTCATGGTAATCTGATTTCCTCCCTTTCTAATGAGATCTGCTGTTAAAGGAATGCTTATTGTAGAATTCCCGGACTTTGAGGCATTACCAATGGGTTCTCCCGCTCCTATTCCCGCTTTTACATCAAAATTATAGGGCTTACCATTAATAGAGATTTGTAACGTAGCGCTATTTTTAGGGTCACTATTTGCTAACTTGACCTGGAGTGTGCACTGATCATTTTTTACGCTATCGTTTAACACATAGTATAAATTCAAAAAATGTGTTCTCAGCCCAGAGGTTCCTCCAGTTCCCCCCCATTCATTGGCCGGACCGGGCAATACATAGGGTAAATCTCTTTTTAAAGATGATTGACCGATGATAAACGCATTGTCTTCATAACCAAAATCATGTTCCAAGAATTTCTTATACCCATTCGGTGACAAGGCAAATTCGCTGCTTGAACCGTCTGAATTCCCCAGTTGCCAAATTGTGTACTCCTGAGCAATAACAGACTGAGCACACATGAACAACAGCCCGGTGGCAAAAGAAAGTGAGAAACGTAGTTTCATAAGTATCAGATTTTATAATTTTTTTGCATTAGTTGCTTTCCCAATAAACTGCACGAAACAATTCACAAAACACATTACATTGTATATACATTTAAAACCTGCAAAAGCGTTTAAAAGCAAAACTTTAAATACAATATTACTACAAAAAAAACAAATAACAAATGAATAACAGCAAAATGTATATACATACAAAAAGAAAGAACCTAACTAAATTTAGTTGAGATAATCATAGAGACATGATAGATTTCAGTTCAAGGACGATAAAGTCAGCCCATATTCGACAAAAGAAAAAAACAATAGAGTTAAGGTAATAACATTTTAACGAAGAGGGTTACAGAAAATTAGCAGAAATTGTTATTATATTTGCGCCAAACATTGTCAAATATCTTAATTATATAAAAATTATTATTGGGAAATTGATTGTAATGAATTATATTTATATAATTTAATTGCTATATCGAGCAAAGATAAGTAGTAAAACTATTAAATTTATAATATTAGAAATTTTCTACACATTTGTGTAGAAATTTATGACACTACAAAATAAGGCAAAAGGTGCTAAAATTTAAAGGTTATTTTAAGCTGTCAGAGAAACTAAAGTTCTAAAAGATGCCATTAGGAGTATTTTATATATTTAATTGGGGTTGATACAATATTTTGCCTTACAAATTAGCATGAAAGTTATCCTAATTATATTGAGATACGAGGTAAATCCTATTTGTAATTTACATTATGAAAGTTGAAATTGAAGATTTTTTTAAGCCGGTACATGTTAAAGATAATTTTACAAAGGATGATTATGAGATTGTAGACGCCTACATTAATTTCGCTAAATCGTTAAGTAAATTAACTTATCAAAGTATCTATTTAATTGATTATTCGAAAAAGAGCTTTTTATTCGTATCTGATAATCCCATATTTTTATGTGGAAATTCGCCTCTTGAAGTTCAAAAAAAAGGATATCAACATTACTTCGACAATGTACCTGAAGGAGATTTGCATCTGTTAAAGAAGATAAACGATGTCGGATTCGAATTTTTTGAAAATCTCACACATGAAGACAAATTAACACATTCAATATCTTATGATTTTCATTTGAAGCAATCAAATGGGAAACCACTTCTGATAAATCATAAACTGAAGCCTATTCTCTTGGACAAGTCTTCAAACCCTTGGATAGCATTATGTGTAGTTTCTATTTCTTCACATGCCAATGCAGGGAATATTAAATTTAAATCTGACGATGCCGGGAAGCAATTCGAGTATGACTTAGCGACTGATCTTTGGGTAGAGTCCCCACATGTCAAATTAAAACCACGCGAGAAAGATATCTTGCTTTTTTCTGCCCAGGGATTCACAATGGAACAAATTGCTGATAAATTATACGTTTCAATTGACACGATTAAGTTTCACAAAAAGCAAATATTCTCGAAACTAAAAGTCAAGAGTATTACTGAAGCCACCGCACTTGCCATTGAACTGTCTTTATTCTAATTAGATAGCATATTTTCGCTACCATTATTATTCTGAAAGCCCATATCTTTTGCCTTGAGTGTGAAGCTGTCCGAATCGCTACTATTGGCTAAACAATATTGTGCAATCGTATTTTTTTGGATGAAAAAATCAAGCCATTCGGTTTTAATATATATAGGCAAGGTTTCAGAATACAAATAGATAATTGGACTTCCAAGCTCATATGAAGGTATCCCAAGTTTAAGCAAGGTATTGACCAGTTTTTTATCACATTCGGCAATAATTAAACCCTTGTCAAGAAAATAGGGTGGAAAGAATGCGTCAAATAACATTTTTTTCAATATACTGATCCGTTTCTCCTCAATCCTTTTCGAAATAATAAACCGGCCTATATGCCAATAGTGATTTACGTTTTGCGACAAAAGCTCTTCTTTCGTTACTGAAAACAATTTTTGAATAGGTAATACCGTTTCCCGATCCCAATAGGTAATACGTATTGATGCATGGATATTATGCATTTCTCGATCACGTAATACATAATAAATTGACGTGTCAAAAAAACTTAGGTCTTCGCCTAATAAATTTTTATAATGATACGTATATTCCTCATTAAGGGAATCGTCTAAATTATAATAATCAGCTGTAGTCCTTAAATAAAAGTGGATAAGCTCAAAAAGCTCGTCCTTTTTAAGTTTAGTGAAATAATAATTATCAGATGCCCAATTCATGTAGATGTATTCAAGAGCAATAAAAGTAAGGACTTTCCCTTTAAATTCTCGCAGCTATAGGATTACTACACAAAAGTGTAATAAAATATTACTTTTTTTACGTTATATTATATTTAGCTAATCATCGATAAATAGTATGAATCGGGAAAGAAGTTTACAGGTTTTGCTGTTGCCAAATTGAACACGATGTGACTTACCATTCCCGATAGCAGATATAAACCAACTGATAGCTGCGGCGGCGGAGACGTCAACGCTATTTTACCATATTCTACTAAAAATTCCTCAAACCATCTCGTTTCAATACCCTTTGTTTGTAGACTATCTACAATAAATTTACCAACATTTAATTCGAATGTCTGATAAGTCTTTTCCAATGATTGCAGATTAAGCCCCCCTGGGGGAAGAATAGTTAAAAATCCCGCCCAGCCCAAATTATAAGGATGCACTACAGGTATATTTTTTTGGGCCATATATTGGTCAAATACAAAGGGAATATCGGAAGAAAAATCCAATGCATTGATGGCAACCTTATGATTCAGATCAATATCATATAGATTATCCTTGCTAATAAACTCGGGAAATACCGTTATTTTAGCTTCTGGGTTAATTGCGTACAAGCGATCCTGCAAGGTAAGCACTTTCTTTGCACCAATATCCTTATTGGTATAATTTTGTCGGTTTAAGTTCGTTAATTCAATTATATCTCCATCAACAATTGTTAAATTTTCGAACCCCATGCGCAATAAGCACTCAGCGATATAACTACCTATCCCACACCCCCCTATCAACACCGGAAAGTCCTTGATTTGTTGTTGTTCCTCTTCTTTTATATATATGCTATTTCGAATATACCTCAAATCCATTTCTCCTATTTTATAATCGTAAAGATAGAATTATAGGTTATAAAATTAACATATAAACCTTCACATGATTTTAAAAAGTAACGAGAAGACCATCTTTGTATTGACTACCTAAGCCTATTTCCTCTGTTATTTTCCTTATTTTCAAATAAAAATCACCAAGAATGAAAAGTAAATTACTTAAGAAATAAAACACTACCACACTAACTTTACTTTTGGATTCGTTGCCCAATTGTAGTCCGTGCTCAAATCGTTGGATATAGCGTATTAGAACATCCTTGGTTAGCAATAACGGAGAAAAAAGGGTTCCTTGAAAAACGGATCATCGTCTGTTTAGAAAATGAAATAAATGGTGAAAACTCAGGTTTTCGAATAGGCAATGCAAAAGATATTCTTTTTAACCAAGAATCCGACAAAACATTCGCGCTAATTCTTTTTTATGGAGAATCAAATCGATTGATCACTTTTGACAAAACAACGGGAAGAATTATAAGGAACCCCCATCTACAGTATTAGCCAACCATCCTTTGTTTTTATTTTCATTCAAAATGAATACCTTTAATAAAATCAACGCATAAAAATGGATAATACAAGAATATATCGTATGTCATTTGCTGGGGTATACCCACTTTATATACAAAAGGCCGAAAGAAAAGGACGCACAAAAGAAGAGGTTGACGAAATCATTTTCTGGCTAACCGGCTACAGTCCAATATCACTACAGCAAGCGGTTGACAATAAAATTGACTTTGAACATTTCTTTAAAGAAGCACCAAGTTTAAACCCAAATGTTTCGAAGATCACAGGTGTAATCTGCGGCTATCGCATCGAGGATATTGAAGATCCGCTGGTTCAGAAGGTTCGCTATCTCGATAAATTAATTGATGAACTGGCCAAAGGTAAATCCATGGAAAAAATACTGAGAAAGTAAGCCCTGCTACGATTTGTAAAAGTGCGTACTTGCTATTCCAATGCATAGATGGCACCATCTGCGGAGCTAAAATAAAGCCGATTTTCATCAATCCATATTGTCGAAAAGATACTTCCCATCTGTAGGTAGTCTGCAAACAGCCGTGTAATATCATCCTTATATTTTTGTTGCAGATCGGCGCGGAGCACATTTTCATCATTTATAAACAATTGCCTTTTCTTTTTACTTGACTCCGTTTGAAAAAGAGGTACAACTTCTCCGTTTTTAATGTTCAACCGATAAATTACACCATCCATTGTCCCAAAAAAGGCCTCATTACCAACGATAGAGGCGCTACTAAATGTATTTAAAGGCACTTTAGGTTCAACTATTTTCACACCGTCCATTCTATTTAAAACAAGTATACTATAGGAATCCGACATGGTTACGACAAGCTTTTCGTCAAAAATGCTAGGAACACTTGTCCAGCTTCCCGGTTGATGATATACCCAAAAACCACTTCCATTCGTGGTATTAAGCGCATATACATTAAAGTCGCGAGCACCGAAATAGACTGTATTGTCGGCGACTACGGCATGAAACTGAATCTCGCCTTTTGGAAAATAACGTTCGCCAACTGTTTTAAACTTCCAATTTAGGGTACCATCTTTTTTCAAACAATAGAAAAAACCATCAAAACTACCAATGAAAACATGCTCTCGTGTCAACGTCGGGGCTGCGTGCACAATTCCTCCAGTCAGGAATTTCCAAACAAGTTTTCCAGATTTAGCATCTAAGGCATAAATATGGTGATCTCCAGATCCAAAATAGACGACGCCATCTGCAACTGCCGGAGATGAGAGAAAATAGTCCCATACATCATAGCTCTTTTCACCATTGGTTGAAAACTGCCATAATTTACGTCCTGTCTGGGCCTCCAAGGCATAAAAGTAGCCATCAGCGCTTAAAAAATACACTACTCCAGCATCAACAGCAACAGTTGACCGAATTTCACCAGCGGTTTTATACTTCCAAAGTATATTACCGCTAGTTTTATTCAATGCGTAAAGATTACTGTCGCAAGACCCGACAAAAGCGATGTCTTCCCAAATGATGGGCGAAGAAAACAGCCTTCCATTTGTTTTGAATTTCCATTTCAATGCGGGATTTAAACTGATGTTGGATTGTGCGATATAATTTTGACGATCTAGGCTCCTAGCCAGCTGCTGCGCCCGCAATTGATAAAAACCTACTATGGTAAAAAATAGGATAATAATCGGGCGCCAATCGTATTTTAATCCAAACATCACTACATTTAATTTAAGATTATGGGTTATTCCACTTCGTTATAAAATTAATGAGCTATCCACATTTCTCTATAAGAACCAGAGAGCCTTTTTATTAGGGATAGATTAGATATTTCTTCCTGATCTTTTTGTAGTTACTTAGGCCCGGCTCCCAACTTTTTCGGATTTCATCCTCCGCAACACCAGCTTCGACTTGCTTACGAAATAAACCTACACCTACAAGCTTTTCAATACTGCCAATTTGCTTGGAAAATGATTGATCAAAAAAATTCTCTTTCTCTGGGGAATTTCGATAAAGTGCTATCATCCACGACAGGTTTATTTTTTTACTAGCGACAAGCTGTTGGAGATCATACTTACGCAGGTCTATTCCATAGCATTCTTCATTCATAAACAGCGGTGATTCGCTCATTCCTTTTTTGCTGACAGGGACAAATGAAAAGTCATATACACCTTTATAAATCGGGCTACCAATTACAACAAAAGGATAATCGGTGCCTCTGCCATGATTTACTTTTACACCTTCAAAAAGGCAAGTACTTGGATATAAGAGTATGCTTTGTTCCGTATTTAGGTTGGGCGAAGGATTGACTGGCAGTCTATAAAGCATACTATGATCATAATCTGCGACAGGAATAATCTTCAATTTACATTTCTTTTGAGTTGCCATCCAGCCTTCTCCATTAATCATCAGAGCAAATTCAGCTGTGGTCATCCCATGTGCAATAGGAACAGGGAATTGTCCGATACCCGACTTATATTCCATTTCCAAAATAGGTCCATCAATAAGATAGGCATTGGGATTTGGGCGATCTAAAATAAAGAGTTCCTTATCATTTTCGGCGCAGGCTTCCATAATATCTCGAAGTGTGTTAATATTGGTATAAAATCTTACACCCATATCCTGCACATCATAAATAAACAGATCAATATCTTTTAAATCTTTCGCTGTCGGCTTTTTCTTAGTTCCATACAAAGACACAATAGGAATTTTAGTTGTGGGATCGACTTCATCTCCCACTTCAGTCCCATTACTTGCATTTCCACGAAATCCATGCTCGGGTCCAAATATTCTGACAATTTGCACACCTCGCGCAATTAGGCTATCAACAAGATGTTTCCCTTTAATAACCGTAGACGGATTGGCCAATATCGCAACGCGTTTATTCATTAAATAGGGAACATATCGCTCGGTCTGTTCGGCGCCGGTTTGTATACGATCATTACAATAATCCAACGCAATTTGTGCAGCTACATTTGTGAAAGGGAAAAGCGTCAACATTAAAATGAGCAATGGTTTCATATTCATTTGGTTTATACTATTAAAATATAGCCCCCGAGCAGCAAGCTATTTATCCGATTGCGAAAAACTAAACTAAGGATAAAGCTTTATTTTAGCAAATCATTTATTAAAATTGATAAACAAGTTTTATCCAGCTAACTTTGGAATATTATTGGGTAGCATGATTCACCCATGAAACAATAGATGACATTCAGAGACTGTGGCTTACTAAATTTTTACACTAATAATTGATCATGGAAAAGCAGGTAAATGCGGGTGAATTTGTAGATCGTTTTATGACAGGTAGTTTGGAGCATCTTCGCTACCAGCAATCGCCGATCAAAATATTTCAGCTAAGTGAAATCGCTCCTTACATTAAATTCCCTACTCCGCCGATTTTCTTGGGCTACAACCTCCTCGTCCATATAACAGAAGGTTATTTTAAACATCAGATCGGTGCCAAAGAATATGTCGTTCGGGCTCCGGCAATCCTTATCAGCAATTATGGTAATATCTCAACAATAAAGTCTGTCGATAAATCTGCGAAAGGGCATTGCGTTTTGATCAACGACAATGCAATGACTTCTATATTCAGGGAACAGGAGATTTTGAATATCTTTAATATCTCCCCCTTACTTAACTTAACTGCACAAGACAGCGGTGATCTCCAGGAACTTTTTAGATTACTTTATAATGAACTGCTTTCGGAATTACCTTATCGAGAACTCTTTGAAAATTTATTAAAATCGGCAATTTTAAAAATCATCAAACTTTCTTCCTCCAATCAGGCCCTCAATCGGAGGCAAGAAATTGCGATGATGTTCAAACAACTCGTGCACAAAAACTTCAAAAAGCAAAAAAACATTTCATTCTACGCCGACAAACTTGCAGTATCTACAAACTACCTTAATCGCTGTGTATTTTCAGTATTTAAAAAATCTTCCAAAGAACTCATCCTAGAAGTATTGATTATGCACAGTCAATTTCTGTTGTTTGAATCCACTAAAAGTATTGCAGACATCTGTTATGAATTGGATTTTTCTGATCCTTCTTACTTCTCACGGCTTTTCAAAAAAATAGTTGGCGTTTCTCCTACTTCTTATCGAAACAGAGCAACTTAGATTTTTAATATGCACGATTTGTCCTATCTTTTATACCAAAGTACACAAGAGAATCAAGTTCATTGCAGTTATTTTTGTGTAAGTCATTGAAGCAAAAGAGAATTTCAATTCGGTAGTACTCTATTATTCTCAATGTTCAATTTACATTGTTCCATCATTTAATTACATATTTAAAGATGCTTAAGGTTTCAGAACACAACAATATAACCCAAGATTTCGATTTGTATATTGCAGATTTTAAAACTAGGCTATCAAGCTTATTTAATAAAGAGTATGATTACAACTCGCTCAGTCTAACACGCGGGCTACCGCCTGAGTTTTTAGCAGAGATCATGAAAATGCAACCCTTGTCGGTTGCTATCCCCGAACATCACGGTGGTCGTGGTCTTCATGTAAAAGAATGTTTGGGCGTACTGGCAGCAGCTTCTTATGAATCACTATCTTTATCGCTAATCTTCGGGATTAATATTGCACTATTTTTGGAACCTTTTGCCAAATACGGCAACACCTTACTTCAAGAGAGGGTATTCCAGCAATTTTTGGAAAATCAGGCCATGGGGGGACTAATGATTACGGAACAGGCATACGGCAGTGACGCACTCAATATGCGAACATCTTACGAACAAAGGGACGATAAGTACTATATAAAAGGTGAAAAACATTGGCAAGGTCTTACTGGAGCTGCAGACTTTTGGCTCGTAACAGCGCGCAAGAAAAACGAAAATGGAGAACTGGTGCGGGATATAGATTTCTTTGTCACAGAGAACGCCGTCGAAGAACAAAAGATTGTTGTCACAAAGAAATACAATAGCCTTGGTCTCTATGCAATTCCTTATGGTGTCAACAACATTGATATCAATGTTCCCGCGGATCATAAACTAAATCCGGAAAGTACAGGAATTAAATTGATGTTAGATACCCTCCACCGCAGCAGATTGCAGTTCCCTGGAATGGGTATGGGTTTTATAAAACGGATGTTGGATGAGGCCATGACCCATTGTTCTGAACGCCGTGTAGCGGGTATTAGTTTAAATGAATTAGACGCTGTTAAATTTCAGTTGTCGCGCATACAGGCTGCATTTACATTGTGTTCTGCAATGTGTTCATACAGTGTCTCGATCAGCTCTATCCATAACGACCTTTCAGCCTATGGTGTGGATGCCAATAGTGTGAAAGCATTTGTGACAGACTTGATGCATGAAGCCGCGCAAATATGTGTGCAACTATCCGGTGCAAATGGCTACAGGTTAGACCATGTTGCAGGTCGTGGCCTCATAGACAGTAGACCCTTTCAAATCTTTGAGGGGTCAAATGAAATGCTTTATTCTCAGGTGGCTGAAGCGATCGGTAAACTTATGCGCAAAACCAAAGAAAGCAACTTATTGTCGTTCTTAAAAAAATATAGCTCAACTGAATTTGCAGCACCATTTTTCTCATCAATCTTGAATTTTGACTTTCCGCTACAGCCGAAGCAGCGCGAACTGCTTACACTTGGAAAGATAATCGCCCGCGTCATTTGTTTTCAGTATGTTTTACAAATTAACAATGCCGGGTTCAATGATAAGATGACTGAAATAACACGTCAACACGTGAGTATGGATATTTATATGTTGGTAGGTCAATTATCGAATAATAATAATGCCGAACCTCTTAAGAACTATGACGAGAACACGGATTGGATGAAGTTCACTTCTTAATACGGAGCGGTCAACAGGGGTAAATCGTTATTAGCAAAACGAACTAAAAGCAAGATGCCACTTCATATAAAGCAAGATGCCACTTCATATGAAGTGGCATCTTGCTTTATATCGCCGAAATATCCCATTCCCACACACTGTGATAGTGACCTATAGCTTCTGTATACGCTATAAATTCACGATAAAACGGATGTGAACCTATTGTAGCACTATCTCCAATAACAACCAATTTCTTCTTAGCCCTAGTCATTGCCACATTCATCCGGCGGACATCAGACAAAAAACCAATCTGCTGTTCGGCGTTACTTCTGGTCAAACTGATATAAATAACATCCTTCTCCTGTCCTTGAAAACTGTCTATTGTCTGTATTTTAATCAAGTCATTAAAAGGTCGCAGCTCGTCTCCCTCATCCAATACCTCCTTCAATAAAGTTGCCTGTTTCCGATACGGTGCAATCACCCCGATGCTCAGGCTATCATCAATGCTCAACGAAGCTTTCCAAGCCCCAATATGGTCGTTCAGATGAGCTTTAATAAAATGAGCTTCTCCTAGATTGAAGATTGCGCCGTCACTTTCTGTTTCTTCAAACCCCGCTCCCGCTGTATCGATAAATAAGACAGGCTCAGTATCTACTGCTAAGCTCCACTGTGCCACTGTACTATCTGCTCTCAACAAACCATTATACAAGGCTACGGACGGGTATTCCATAATTTGTTCATTCATGCGATACTGTACATCTAGCAAAGAAACTAATTGCGGATTATGGTTTACCAATTTTTCGAATAATGTATGGCTCAGGCCATGGTTAGCTACCTTACTCGATTTTACTGTTGGCGGTAATTGATTATGATCACCCGCCAAAATAAGCCGATTTGCCTTTAATATGGGGATCCAGCAAGCAGGCTCTAATGCTTGTGCGGCCTCATCAATAATGACTGTTTCATAGCTACGATTGCGGATAACCTCATGATTTGATCCAACCAAAGTTGCAGTAATTACCTGCGATTTGTCCAAAACATCTGCACTGATAAAATCTTGAATCTTATCAACATCTTTTCTGATTCGATGCGCTTCATCAAACAATGCTTTTCTTTGCTCCCGCTCAGCCTTCCCAAAATTACGTTTATATTTTTGAGCCATCTCTGTATACGTCCGCACTTGCTTTTGAAGTGTTTTAATATCCTTATTTGCGGGATGTCGATCAATCTTTGCATCAAGAGTCAATTCTTGAAGATGTTCCGAAACCTTAACGGGGTTCCCGATTCTTGTGACTGAAATTCCAGCAGCGTCTAAACGCTCGGTTAACAGATCAACTGCCGTATTACTAGGAGCAACAACCAATACTTGTTTGTTGTACTGTTTTAGCAATGCCTTCACGGCCTGAACCAATGTTGTTGTTTTCCCTGTACCCGGCGGCCCATGCAAAAGAGCCACGGTACTTGCTTCCAATATCTGCTGGATTGCTTTATTTTGCCCCATATTTAAGCTGGGATGCTCAAAGAATTCTCCAATAGAAGCAATCGGAATGACCTCTTCACCGATTAATCTTCTCACTAAACTACCCTGCTTTGCATCACGGCTCAATTCCTTTCCTTTCTCCAATGCATTGAACATCTCTCGATAGGAATACTCATCAAATAACAAATCAACACCAAGCTTCCCTCTTCTGCTCCATTCTGGAAGTTCATCTACACGAAAAGAAATTCGCATTCCATCCCTATTGATCGAAGATATGATGCCCTCTATTCGATCTTGGTCTGGATCGTGATTTGAGAACAAGCATACTGGCATACCAAAGCGAAACTTATGCTCGACCTCATAATGATTTGTTCGATTTAAGTTAACAGACAAATAATCTCCTCTTCCAAGCTCCGTATCTGTTATCTGAATCGGAAACCAGGTGACGCCTTGCATTCTTCGTTCATTCAAACTACTTTTCAACAACAAATTTTCATGTTGTAATTTATCAAATTGCTGCTCTTCATGTAATAAAGTAATAAGCTCGTCGAAATAATTCATAGTGGAATATACATATTGCTCGGGCACAAAATAACTGTTTTTTCGTTTATTTGGACTATCTGGTTTTTATTTCATCTCATCCTTTGCCAAATTTTGTAAAGCAAATCGATATCCTTCTAAGGAAGCAATGGATCTAGCCGTAAATTCGTTTTTTTTTGCTATAATTGAAAAACAGAGCGTTTTCCAATCGAAACATTCATAAATCAACATTTAGATGAGCGAAATATTCTTACACGACAGCGAACAGCAATGGACGGACTTGGGCGAAGGTGTAATGCGAAAAATACTCGTTTTTAATGATGAACTCATGCTCATGAAAGTTCGTTTTAAAAAAGGGGCCATCGGTGCACTTCATCAACACCCCCACACGCAGATTTCTTATGTTAGTGCTGGAACATTCAGATACCATATTGACGGTGTTGATCGCATCCTAACTGCAGGAGACTCTTGTATCATCTATTCACAATTGGTTCATGGATGTGAATGTCTTGAGGAGGGTGAACTGATCGATTCGTTCACTCCTTATCGCGAAGACTTTGTTCAGTCTACCTAAAAAATGTATTGATAAGGTCTTGAAAAAATAATAATCATGTTGTTCTAACGTTAATGCAATAACATTCAAAAATATGATCCCACTTCTTTCTCCTCATATGCGCACAACATTTGCTGCTGTATGCCTGAGCATTGGTTTACTCGGTCTTTCCCCATCTCTACAAGCGCAAGAAAAACCTCTTTTAATAGAGAAGATAAATTCGCAACTATACCTCTATACCACCTTTAATAATTTTGAAGGCACCAAATATGCTGCTAATGCGCTCTATTTAATAACAAAAAAAGGCGTTATTCTATTTGATACGCCATGGGATTCTACACAATATCAACCACTATTGGACAGTATCAAACAAAAACATAATTTACCGGTCATTGCCGTGTACGCAACGCATTGGCACGAAGACCGTGCAGGTGGTTTTGCCTATTACAATCGCATTGGAATTCCAACCTACGCAACGAAAATGACGAACGACCTGCTAAAGGCAAATCACAAAGCCCAAGCCACTCATCTTGTTGCAACCGATAAAACATATAAAATTGGGGGACAATCTTTTGTTCTGAACTTTTTTGGTGCCGGACACTCCATGGACAATGTTGTTGTCTGGTTTCCTCAATATAAGATTCTAGACGGTGGCTGTTTTATAAAAAGCTCCGAAGCCCAGGATCTAGGATTTACGGCAGATGGGGATATAAAATCCTGGAAGCCATCCCTAGCGAGGTTATTGACAAAATATCCCGAAATTAATATGGTTATTCCTGGACATGATGCATGGAAAGATAAAGGTCAGATAAAGCGAACCGAAGCTCTGCTTAAAGGAGAACACTAATACATTTCTTTTATCCCCAAGGATACCGGTAAACTCTCTTGTTTTTCAATAGGATAAAAATATCTGTAAGGAACCAAATAGATAAAACCATTGATTATGTTGCATTTAGGTCGTCAAAAAAAAAGAAACTAAATAACAGACCTACAAAAAACAGTAGAAAAATAAAAAAGGGGCTTTGTTTATCCAAAAAAGTACTATCTTAGCGACACCAAATAACGCAGGGGCATTAGCTCATTTGGCTAGAGCGCTTCGCTGGCAGTGAAGAGGTGATCAGTTCGAATCTGATATGCTCCACAAAAAAAGGGTACTTAAGTACCCTTTTTTTATTTTTAATCGACCAATTTTGACAGTAAATTCTTATTTATAAGAGTTTACAGATTTAGAAATTTTCCAGGTTCCGTTTTCTTTAACCAGTGTGATAAGATCTGTTTTAGCAAAACCATCAAATTGCATCGTAACTTTCGCAATGGCATAATCAGGTAATTCTTCAACGATCTGTGTTGTTGTTCTGCAGTTCATCTTGATTCCTTTTTGTTTTTTCAAAAATTCAATCATCTCATGACGGCTATGTTTCAAATCTTGTTTACCACAAATCTTTTGATCAAAATCAGCGGTAAAAAGCCTGTCTAAATTAGCTACTTGACCTTCGGTCATTGCACCAACGTATTCATCGATGGCCAAATCAGCAGTAATTAGATTGCGTTCTTCTGGTTTAACTGAAGCCATTGAGCAAGTAGAGATTGCAATCATTGCCGCTGCTACAAATGTTTTTACTAAAGTTTTCATATCTTTTTCAATTTTATAATGTATTAGTATATTTTCTCATTTTATTGTCGCTTACGCTATAAATTTGTTGCGCACTTTTTTTTATTTATTTTCTGATTCAAAGTTAAGACAACTCATATATTGATTTCATTACATTTAGATTAACATTACATTAAAATCGGTAAATGATATTTTTTTCTAGGTGAATGAAATTTCCAATCGATTCTCTTTATAGCCAAAACGTGACAGAATGAATAAAATATTGGTTTGAATATTGTTATTCTGTCTATTTCCTATTAGATTGCAATCTTTAATGACACACTACGATAGCGTATATTTTTTTTATATTAAATGTTCTATTTTGATGGTTCTACTTGTACTTGGCGCCCCTGTATATGCACAACGTCCCGTCAATGAAATAGAAACCACCAAACATCTCGCCGATACAAGTAAACAACGGGACCTGATTGATATTGGTAAAGAAATATTAAATATCAAGCCCCCCCAAACTGTCGATAGTACAGGAAAGAAAATCTATTTTTCCTTTTTACCGTTTTCGACAAATGTTCCTGGAGGAGGGCATGCCTTAATTACAAGTACCACAGCAGGATTTTATTTAGGAGATCGTTCCGATACCTATATGTCCAAAATGACATTCACACCCTATACTAATTTTGGCAAACGATTTGGTTTGCCAATCCGGTCTTACATCTGGTTAAAAGATAATACATGGGTTATCGATGGAGATATCCGACTACTAAAATACCCGCACGAAACTTGGGGAATAGGTAAAGAACATCATGGCGATCAACAGATTAATTTAGACTACACCTATTTTCGTCTATACCAACACGCATTAAAAAGAATTCATGGGGGGCTTTTTATGGGGATTGGTTATGATTTGGATTATAGAATGAATATCAAATCTACGAGCGCTACCAAGCTCGAAGACTACACCTCCTACCCTTATGGAACAGATTTAAAAGACAATACCATGTCTTCAGGAGTCAGCTTCAATTTAATTTACGATACACGGGCCAATTCGATCAATACTTGGTCGGGTAACTATGCCAATTTACAGTTCCGTATAAATCCGACATTTTTAGGTAGTGATCAGAATTGGAAATCGCTATTTCTTGAAGTTAGACGATACCATAGGCTCACCCAAGATCGAAACCGACAAAATATGATTGCCATAAGGAGTTTCTTCTGGACCGTATTTAATAGTAAAGCACCCTATCTCGATCTTCCTAATTTAGGGTGGGATCCATACAATAGTTCGGGAAGAGGCTTTCCAGTTAGCCGTTTTCGTGGCAAATCACTTTACTATTTAGAAACGGAATATCGTCGTGATATCACTCAAAACGGCTTATTTGGATTCGTAGCCTTTATGAATTTTACGACATTAAATGGACCAAAGAACTCCATGTTCGAGGACTGGAACGTCGGCACTGGTGCAGGTGCGCGAATTAAGTTTAATAAAAACTCTGGCACCAACATCGGCATAGACTATGGTATCAGTAAAAATCACCGCGGCGTTAGACTCACCTTGGGTGAGGTATTCTAATTTCTAACTCAAATGATAGCGCTGGTTTTTAAACTCCATTGAAGCATAGTACTGATATTTCCTCTTGTCCAAAGGATAATCCCAACAACCCATACGGTGGTAGATTTCACCTCCAAATCCTGTTTTGAAACGATAAAGCCCATACAAAGGGTGTGAAGGATCTGCCTGTGGTGATACCCCAAAGAAATCATATTCTGTACAACCTTTTTCTTTCGCAAGCTGCATCGCACGCCATTGCAAAGCATACGTCGCCATATAATTACGATTTTCGGAAGCAGAAGCTCCATATAGATAAGTTCCCCGATTTGCCGCAATCACCAAAAACATAGCGGCCAAAGGCTGGTTATCCACTTCAGCCACTAAAAGATAGACATCTGCGGGAGATAATGTATCACTTGCCCTTGCAGAAAGAACGATCTTAAAATAACTGATATCATGTAAGAAAAAGTTGTTTCGTAGAGCTGTCTGCCTATAAAGCTCATACCAAATCTCCAAACTTTCAAGTCCAAGTGAACGCACACGTACCCCTTTTCGCTCTGCCAAATTAATATTATATCTCGTCTTAGATTTCATATTTCCAAGCAACATATCCTCCCCCTTTCTAAGATCCATAAAAATCGTATTTGAAGGGAGTATGTCTGTATTG
This sequence comes from Sphingobacterium multivorum, assembly GCF_039511225.1. Classification (NCBI taxonomy): domain Bacteria; kingdom Pseudomonadati; phylum Bacteroidota; class Sphingobacteriia; order Sphingobacteriales; family Sphingobacteriaceae; genus Sphingobacterium; species Sphingobacterium multivorum. The sequence goes on along the minus strand of NZ_CP154261.1, from coordinate 2,037,205 downwards.
GCTTTATGAAAATTCCAGTTGTCTGTGTTAAAATTAAAGCGCATTTCTTGAATACGTTTCTCCGGTACTCCTAGCCAATTACCATGAAGATCATAACAATCGTCCTCTTTAGCCCAATGTGATTCCCAAGATAGGTCATAGCGGATCATTATGCAATTTGGTGGTAGATAAGAACGTAAACTCTCCGATAACTGTTCCAAAAAATAACCCTGATTTTCGTCTGAAGGCTCAATCTCAGGTCCGTAAGGAACATAAGCTATGCTATGCTCCTGATCTATGGCTTGTATGATAATTAATAGATCACCGATAAAATAGGTATCGTCTTTGACTCCGATATAGAGATCGGATTGTTTGGTTTTAAAATTAAACGCCTTCGATTGTATACCTTGCATTTTTTTTACTGCAGACCAATAAGCCGTTTGTTGAATAATACCTGTTTTATAAAGCCCACTGATTTCTTTGTCATTAATGTCTGCTATCATGCTATTCTATTATTAACAGGGTCATTTTTTATAATAAATTCACGAAGTAACCCCAATTTTAACACCCAAAAACGGCAAACATAGCCAAAATGTTTGGTTAAGCGGACATGCATTTGTCACTTTGTTGTTAATTTCAATAAATAGCGGAAAACACTCGCTCAAAGCAGCATTTTTACATTATTTAACGCTATAATATCCATATTTGAATTGTTATTTTGACCTAAAATTTAAGATATTTGTAGCTTAACAATTCAATTACGATGGACAATAAAGCGATCTCAAAAATTTTCAAATTATGTAGCCAATTGATGGAGCTTCACAACGAAAATCCTTTTCGAACAAAATCCATCGCAAGTGCCTCTTTTAAGTTGGACAAGCTACCTTTCCGTATTGAAGAGGCCAGTCTCGAAGACTTGAGTGCACAGCCTGGAATAGGAAAAAGCACAGCTGAAAAAGCCAAAGAGGTCGCAGCCACGGGAACTTTTAAAGAGCTTAAGGAGCTTGTTGAACAAACACCATTGGGTATTGTTGAAATGTTAAATATTAAAGGCCTGGGCCCCAAAAAGATTCAAATTATTTGGAAAGAACTCGAGATTGAAAGTGTAGGCGAATTACTTTACGCCTGTAACGAAAATCGTCTCGTAGAGGCAAAAGGATTTGGCCTTAAAACGCAGGAAGACATCAAAAAATCCATTGAGTTTTCAATCTCCAACAAAGGATGGTTTTTATATGCGAAAGTACTTCCGCTGGCAGAAAAATTTTTCAACGAATTGAAATTGCATTTTCCTTCTTCCCTCCTATCATTTACAGGCGATTTCAGAAGAAAATGCGAAGTTTTGAGTACCGTAGATCTTTTAATATCCGAAAGTATAGACAACGTAGAGAAATTCCTTGCTGGATTTACTTTAGTGGAAAAAACAGAAAACTCCATAGAACTGACCGATGAATTGGGCTTTACGTTCAAAGTCTTCAGCAGTAATATTAATGATTTTTATCGGGACCTGATTCTTAGTACAGGATCCACTGCACACCTCGACCTTCTGTTTAATATTCTACCAGATCTCCCTTCACTTTCCAGTGAGGAAGCAATTTACCGCAACTTAGGTTTAGATTATATTGAACCCGAATTGCGGGAGGGATTGAATGAAATCGTGCAGGCTCAAAACCATACGTTGCCAAAGCTGATTCAATACAAAGATCTCAGGGGGACACTCCACAATCACTCGACATATAGTGATGGTGTTCATAGCCTTCAGCAAATGGCAGTACATTGTAAAGAAGTCCTGGGTCTTGAATACTTAGGTATATGTGATCACTCGAGAACAGCAGTCTATGCCAACGGTCTCTCCATTGAACGATTGGAACAACAATGGGATGAAATTGCCACATTAAACGAAAAACTAGCCCCGTTCAAGATTTTCAGAGGAATTGAATCTGATATTCTAGGTGACGGTTCGCTAGACTATCCAGATGAGGTATTGGCTAAGTTTGACTTCGTTGTTGCCTCTGTCCACTCCAATCTGAAAATGGACGAAGATAAAGCTACAACACGACTAATCAAAGCAATCGAAAATCCGTATACGACAATCTTAGGCCACCCAACAGGAAGATTGTTATTAAGCCGGGCCGGATATCCCTTAGATTTTAAAAGAGTCATCGATGCTTGTGCAGCAAATGGCGTTGTCATCGAGATAAATGCAAATCCTCTGCGATTAGATCTTGATTGGAGATGGCACCGTTACGCCGTGGAGAAAGGAGTTTTACTTTCTATTAATCCCGATGCCCATCGTACAGAGGGCTTGCACGATATGCAATATGGTGTGTTAGTGGCTCAAAAGGGCGGTCTGCAAGCAAGCAACTGCTTGAATACATATTCGCTAGATGCCATAACGACCTATTTTAACACAAAAAAAGCCAGGCTAGGGTATGTCGAGTAAAACAAATGCCGTTCGGCTGTTGGACACAGCAAAGATAAAATACGAACTCAGAGCATATGAGATTGACGAACAGGACGTCAGTGCCGAGCATGTCGCCCAAACTCTAGGCCTATCACCAGAGACGCTGTATAAAACCTTAGTCTTAAAAGGGAACAAAGATCCTTATATTGTCGCCGTAATTCCCGGAAACGCACAGCTCGATCTAAAAAAAATAGCGAAGGCCTCTGGAAATAAAAACTGTGAAATGCTCCCCATGAAAGACCTTTTAACGGTGACCGGTTATATTCGTGGTGGTTGTTCACCAATTGGTATGAAAAAGCTATTTCCAACCTTTATGGAAGAGGCCGCACAATTGGAGACAGCGATTTCGGTGAGCGCGGGGAAAAGGGGGCTTCAAATTATTTTAAACCCGGCAGACTTGATCAAAATTACACAAGCCCAATGGGCCGATTTAATCGGCGTATAAATTACCTTTTACGCCCATATAATAAAATACGCTTGAAAGAGTATATCGCTGGAAATTTGACGAAATGTTTTTTGATCCGCGTTTTAAACGCTGCCAAAAACAGCGGTTTCTTCTCTTCCTCCAAGTGTTCAATATAGGGAATCAACGCAGACCCCGCGATAAAATTGTAAAGCGTTTCAGCATCAGGGGCAATGAGTGGATATACACGAAGTGATAGGTTTAATTGATCTAAGCCATTGTCAAATAACAACTGTGCATAAGAATCGATATCCAATACCGAAGAAGCCCTATTCCAGCCCTTTAAATAGGATCGATAGGGCTCTTCCATACTAAGCTCGAATAAAATCTTATTGAGTATATTTTCTTGTTGATAGGGCATCTGTATAGCCAATTGCCCGCCAGCATTCAATTTGGAAATAATTTTCGGAAAAAGAACCTGATGATCTTCCAACCATTGTAAAGCAGCATTACTGAATATAAGATCCCAGGTTTTCGGCTCTGCAAGGAAGTTCTCTACGGAACTTTGCCTAAATTTTAGACGTTCAGTTTCCAACTGATGACTTTTAGAAAGCATTTCCGCAGAAGAATCTACCCCAAGAAAGGTCGCTTGAGAAAATTGTTCGCTTAAGATAGCTGTTTGTTCACCTGTACCGCAACCCAAATCAACTGCATGTTCAATTTTATCGGCAGTAACTAGTTCAGATAAATCGTAAAACGGTTTAAAACGAATATCTTTAAATTGATTATATACTGTTGGGTTCCAAGGCATAGATCTCTGAATTAACACCCGTAGAGGGCTATTACATTTTCTATTTAAATAAGGTAAGAATTTCAGCGGAATCAACCTTACCAAAATACGTCTTCAAATCAATTGATTTCAGTAAGGTATCAATCTCTCCTAGGTCATGCTTTTCACCAATCAATAAATTTTCCAGTTCATGAATTGATCGGGATGCAAAAAAATCACCAAAAATTTTAGCCTTTTCGATATATCCTTTATGCACATCCAGGTGTAACTCGATAAATCCTGCAGGGATCTTAATTGCTTTTTTAAAGTTATAATTTGGTGAAAAACCGAAGTTCCAGTCCCATGTTTCATACTTTTCTTCAACCAATTTTTTTATATTTTCCCTATCCGAAGCGGTAAACTCAATCATTTTAGCTGCCGGATTCTCAAGTTTTATCTCTTCTATCAGTAATTCTTTAAAATTTCCAGCCGTAAAACCAGCAGGTAAATATTCAATTAAATTGGTGACACGTGCGCGATTCGATTTTACCGCCTTATCTACAAACTTCAATGGATTGACCTTTAAAGCATCGCTTAATACCTGCATCTGCGAATCTATCAATATCGTACCATGTTGGATCATCTTCCCATTTTTTGCAAGCTTGGCATTTCCACTAAACTTCTTCCCATCTACCAGAAGGTCATTTCTACCTTCTAATTTTGCGGGGATATCCAATTTGTTCAAAACATGTACAATTGGCTGTGTAAAGGTCGAAAAATCCATAAAATCATGATTCCCCAATAAGGTATGAAAAGAAAAATTTAAGTTCCCAGCATCATGATAAACGGCACCACCCCCAGACATTCGTCGCACGACCTTAATCTGATGCTCGTTTACATAATCAAGATTGATTTCGGCCAAGGTATTCTGAAATTTACCCACTATAATTGAAGGGTCATTTACATAGAGTAAAAAAATATCCTCTTTCGGAAATTTACCCAATAAATATTCCTCTGAAGCGATGTTAAAATAGGCGTTGTGAGATGGAGAATCGATAATCAGCATATTTTTCTTTTTTCAAAAATAATAAGAATTTAATCCATGTAATTCATTTCAAATTCATAATTACCAGAAATCGCCATTACACTACTCCATCGGATTTCTACAACACAGATTTTCTCAAGCCAACTTTTATCAACCTCGTTCCCTGAAAGCAACCTTCTCCGCTAATTTTTTTATAATAAGCGCCGAAAAATCCTCTTTTACAATTTCTTCCGCCTGGCATAATGCACCCGGACTAAATACATTGATTTCCATAATACGATCTCCTACCACATCCAAACCGACAAAATACATTCCGTCTTGAACTAATTTATCTCGGATCTTATCGACCATAGCCAATAACTCCGGTGAAATAATGGCTGCTTGGGTCTTTGCACCTTGATGCACATTGCTCCGAATCTCGTCCCCTTGTTGTACACGATGAACAGCAGCATATTTACCATTGATCGAAATAGGTTCTCCATTCAATAAAAAGAATCTGATATCACCGCGGGAAGCTTCCGGAAGATATTCCTGGCCAATCACATAACCATCCCGGGCAATAGCCTCTACCGTTTGCTTGAGGTTTTGCTGATTATCTTTATTGATTAAAAACACGTTTTTACCGCCGGAGCCCTTCAAGGGTTTTAAAATAATAAGTTTATTCTGTTGTTCAAAAAATTCAATGACATCGGTATAGTTTCGGGTTACAATTGTTTTCGGTCGAATAGATTCATCAAATCCCTCAAGATACAACTTATTGCTAGCCCGACTAAGGCTATCTGGATCATTGATAACCCATACACCTTTTTCTTTTAGGAGAGCGGCAAATTGTAGAGCCGAAGCTGCAGCCCAAGGTCGGTTAACCATATCCAGGACTGGGTCAAATCGTAGCCAGACCACATCCATATCTTCCAAAATCATTTTAGTTTTTTCCGTTGTGCGCAATACCTCCATGAGTTGATTAGCAGAAGTAAGCATCTGATCAGGAAGTACTTTTCGTACATGGGCGGCAATATAGGCTGACTCATAGTAGAAATCGGCCAAGCCAATATAATAAATTTCATGCCCCATCTGATGGGCCTTCAACGCCAAAAGGGTCGTCGTGAAACGAGCAGTTTCTTTATGGGTTTGGTTGATCACGAATGCTATCTTCATATAAAATATCTGATTACTGAATCATTTGAAATATTCCATTACTTTTTTTGAGGTGTAACAAGGCATCCTTGTATGGATCCATTAGATACCTTGGGATTAAGGTCGGGGCTTTCAATACCCCCTTTAACATAAGTTCTTCTACGATTGGTATATAATCTTCGCGGATTTTACCCATCGTCAACAGGGATAGATCTCGTTCACTCTTGATATAATTGGTCAATTCGATTAAACCACTCAAGTATAATGCATCTTTGGTAAGCCCACCACTTCGATAGACCCGCATTGTCATTTGAAAAGCTGTTTCTGGCAAAAATTGATACTTGTCTACCAAGACGGAAAATGTATCAATAAATGAACCGCCTTGCTGCATCTGATGGACAGCGATAACTCGGCCTGCCAGAATACGTAGTCTATTATTTGTCAGGCCCCCTACCAAATACTCAGCAAGTACAGCAAGGCCTTCCTGAAGTTTTTCATAACCGGGAACCCCTAATCGAAAGAGACTGAACGGCTGTTGCTTGCCGTTATAGTACGTAACGATATGTGTACCGACCTCATGTTGAATCAGTGCCTTGACCCTATTCCGCGGCAGACTATACTGCTTACTTATATTGAGTACACCTTGATTGACCATCACACCATAAATATCATCCCGTAGCCTCACTGTGGTGCCAAAGCTTGGATCTTGGTTTTTCAGATAATCGAATTCTTCCTGGGCAAGCTTGGCAAATTCCTCGGCATAGACAATGTCCTCTTCTTTCGTTCTCACTTCTCGATCCGTTGTTGTAATTGTCAAAATTGCTTGTGCCTTTTCTAGTAATTTTTCATTGACAGTACCAAAGACCTGCATGCTGCCCAACAAAAATCCTTCTTTTCCCCGCTCACTCAGCATGGTCATCATCTGATCAAGCTCCTTGCGTTTATCACGAAACAAATAAGCAATGGAAGGATCAAATAAATCTTCGATATGCAAGTTATAGAGGTTTCTCTTGATAATATCTGGATCAATGGGCATGGGCCTATAGCGAAAAACAGGGGTTTTCCGGTAATTTCCTTTCTTGAATTGCTGCCAGGCATCATACGAATTTGTTGGCGTAACCAATAATAAAAAATCAAATCGTTGGCTTTCCCGCGCCAATTTCTGATCAATCTCCCAAGCTAAAGGAAGCATCTTTTTAGGCTGGCTTATTTTAAATGCCGTAGGTTTAGATAAGGTATGTATGCGAATGAATTCAAAGAATGTTTTCGACAGACTCCTGGATATGGCCTCACGGAAATGACGCAGATCAATCGGTAAAATTTGCTGATTTATCCCTAAAAGGTATTTCGGTTTTATCTCCAGCCCCATGTAAAATATATTGGTGTTCAGGTTATCCAACTGTACGCTCGAAGGAGATAAACTTTGCGTTGCATTTGTTTTGGAATCTGTCAGTATTTCCACTTTGGAAATCGATTCTTCTGTGAGCAGTTGCTTACCTAGATACTGAGCGATAGCCTGTACATTTTTCCGCGCAATATGAATTTGGATATCTTCCTCCTGTGCCGGATCTGCTGCCCAAGCTTCAATAATCAAACAAGCACCAAACTCTTCGACAAGTTGATTGAGGATTGGAGCGATCCATTCAGAAACATTCATCTGCGGATCTCTTACCCTAAAATAAGCTGGTTCTGATTTAACCAACTCTGCCAGCATAGGATCTTGACTGAAAAACTGTCTGTATAAAAACAGATAAGGAACAACTTGATTAAAGACCAGTTTGTTTTTTGGGGGAATCTGTACGTGGAAAACCTCCTTATTTTTGATCATTTTTAAAATGCCGGCAAGTTGTTTCGCATTATCTTTCATAGGCAAAATAATTTTCCAGTGTTCCAATGCTGTGCAAAAGAAGTTGTTTATACTCCTGAAGCTTTTGCGGAAATACTTCTCCGGTCCATTCGTCCATGAAGTCTTTCCGAAATTCGATAGAAAAAACACAGCCTTTATCGCCAAACTTATCATTCAAATACGCAGAAAGGAATCCGCCTTTAAACTTCACATTCTCACGTACGTCGTAAACTTGTCCATCTTTTCCAGTCTGTAGTACTTCCAGTACCTGATCAGTCAGCATTCGCCATTTTTCGTGATTATGTTGTGTCCCAATGTTGATTTGAGGGTCGGCGGCATTATTCACACTAGTTTGAGGTCCCCCGCGACGCATATTATAACTATGAATATCATACACGATAAAATAGCCATAACGATCAATCGTACGCTGAATAGCTTGGCTTATTTCCTCATACATGCTATCATAGGCAGCATACAGCTGATCTTTTAGTTCATTGGGTAGATCTGTTCGCCATACCTGTATCCCCCAAGATTGCTCAGGCAAAAGATAAATAGCATCTTCTCGTTTTCGATTAAGATCCAATTGAAACCTGGAAGTTCCAGATACAAATCGATTACAAGGTAATTCCGCCAAAATAGCTGTATAAGGATCCTCTTCGCGTAATCGTTCCTCGTCTGCAATATTCATGTAGGGCATTAAATGCGCATCGACCTGATGGCCATCATGAATGGCAAAAGCCCAATATGGGCTATCGTCATTTTCAAATTGATAGCGATATGTTAAAGACATGTACCTTTTTTTAAACAGTTTGCGTCAAACAGACAGCATTGATCGCTGCCCTTTTTGCTTAGATAAACGCTTATGAGCAATAAAAGGTTTGAAAATTAAATGGATTGTCTTGCAGTATTATGGGCTCCCCATCTTGTCCGTAAAAGAGCTGTTAAAAATCGTTAAACAGCCAACGGTTTCAGCACATTGGCATCTTTCTTGAATATTGTTCAATAGTTTCATAAATTTAGGTTATAATTTAGTTAGTTTATAAAAAACCTGTTAGTCCCCGCTAGCAGGTTTTTTATTTCCCCTAAAAGGAAAACAAAATAAATAGTAGTACATTTTATTGAAAATAAACAGTAAATAGTCAAAAAATGTTAAAAAGTAAAAAAAACCACAATCAGTTGAAACATTTTTTGAACTTACTACGTTATATAGGTACTTTTCATAAATTTAGGTTAATAATTGGTTAGGAAGACTCCTGTTGCTCCCCGCTTCAGGAGTTTTTGTTTATCAACACGTTAAAACAAATACAAAACAGAAAAAATCACCGATGAGCATCAGTTTTTCAAAACTGTACAACGATTTTTCTTTGGGTCTACGCTGTTTTGATCTCTCAACAAAATTTCAAAAAAAATCGAACTTCAGGCAGAAATTTTAATAACAAAAAAATGACAATATGTTCATGCTAAGAAAATAAGTTTTGGCATAGGTATTGCACTGTTTTAAGCATTCATAAATTTAGGTTAATAATTGGTTAGTTAAAAACACTTGAAGTTCCCCGCTTCAAGTGTTTTTTTTATAGCGTTACGGTAAAAGCAAATTAGAATTCAGCCTCATACGGTTAATTTCCGGTTTCTACCAACTGTTTTAATGCAATTTCATATGCTCTCGATGAAATATGAGTCTTTTCAGAAGAAACCGACCTAATTTTCTTTAGTGCTTCAAAAATTACGCTGGAAACATCCGAAAAAATTGCATCATCACTGATTTCGATGTTACGTTGCATTAAATAAGCAAATACTCTCGCCATACCACAATTGGCAATAAAGTCTGGTATAACCGCAACATGCTGATCTGCGAATTCCATCACAGGACCATAAAATATCTCCTGATCTGCAAATGGTACATTGGCACCTGACGCGATCACCTCAAGCCCATGATTTATCAGCTGTTGGATCTGATCTTTTGACACTAAACGGGAGGCCGCAGCAGGCACAAAAATATCCGTTTCCAGACTCCATATTTCTTTCTGTATCTGATCAAAAGAAATCAAATCCGGAGAACAAAGCTCATTACCTTTGCGTTCTAAAAGCAAACGGGTAATATCTTCCTCTCCAAATCCTCCCGGATTGATCAGTCCGCCGACGCGATCAATTATACCAACTATTTTTACACCAAGTTTAGACAGATAAAATGCCGCTGCGGCAGCAACATTACCCCAACCTTGAATTATCGCTCGCTTCCCAAAGCAATTTTCACCAAAAAGTTGATAATAATGACGAATTGACTCTGACACCCCATAACCCGTGATCATATCTGCCACTTTGTACTTACGTTTCAGATCCGGGCTGTAGGAACTATCCTCCAATACTTTGGAGACCCCATAACGCAATTGCCCAATTTGATGAATACGATTGCTTTCATTCACCTTAAAGTGACCATTCAAAATTCCCTCTTGAGGGTGCCATAGTCCATATTCTTCCGTTAACGGAATGACATCATGAATTTCATCGATATTCAGATCTCCACCGGTTCCATAATAGTTTTTCAATAACGGCGTGACAACTTTAAACCAACGTTCCAACACTTCATTTTTCCTTGGGTCGTGTGGATCGAAATCAATTCCAGATTTCGCGCCCCCTATTGCAGGTCCAGATACCGTAAATTTGACCTCCATTGTTTTTGCCAAAGATTCTACCTCATGCCTGTCCAATCCAGCCCGCATTCGGGTACCTCCGCCGGCCGCACCTCCACGTAAGGAATTAATAACAATCCATCCCCTGGCATCAGTTTCACTATCTTTCCATTCGAAAACAATTTCAGGGCTTTTATGCTCAAAAGCGCCCAATAGTTCCTTCATCCCTTCCATACTGCTATAAGTTTCCTCGGCGTTCTTGTTCACGTTCGATTGCTTCAAAAAGAGCCTTAAAATTTCCTGCGCCAAAACTTTGTGCCCCCTTACGTTGGATGATTTCATAAAATAAAGTGGGTCTATCCTCTACCGGTTTTGTAAAAATTTGTAGCAAATAACCTTCTTCATCACGATCAACTAGAATGCCCAGTTCTTGGATGATCCGAATCTCTTCATCAATTTTTCCAACTCGCTCGGGCAACATATCGTAGTATGCTTCGGGAGGAGCACCCAAAAATTCTACTCCCCTTGCTTTAAGTTCCCGCACGGTTGCCACAATATCTTTGGTTGCCAGAGCCGCATGTTGTACACCTTCACCCTCATAAAACTCAAGGTATTCTTCTATCTGCGATTTTTTCTTTCCTTCGGCAGGCTCATTGATCGGAAACTTCACAAAGCCATTTCCGTTGCTCATTACTTTACTCATCAAAGCCGAATATTCGGTGTTAATTTGCTTGTCATCAAAAGATAAAATATTGACAAAGCCCATCACATCCTGATACCATTTTACAGTTTCATTCATCTTATTCCAACCGACATTAGCGACACAATGATCAACGTAGAGTAACCCAGTTTCTGTTGGGTTATAATCGCTTTCCCATTTTTCATATCCCGGCATAAATGGGCCAGAATAATTGCGGCGTTCAACAAACATATGGACCGTTTCGCCATAGGTATAAATGCCCGCGGTCCAAACTTCTCCATTTTCATCCTGCAGCAGCTGTGGCTCCTGATAGACTTGAGCCCCTCTATTTGTTGTTTCTGCAAATGATTTTCGTGCATCATCGACCCAAAGAGCCAATATTTTGACACCATCACCATGTTTTTTAACATGTTCAGCTACAGGATGTTCTGATTTCAACGCCGTGGTAAGCACTAAACGTATTTTATTCTGTCTTAACACGTAGGATACCCGGTCCCGAACGCCCGTCTCCGGCCCGGCATAGGCATCCGACTGGTATCCAAAAGCTGTTTTGTAATAATGTGCGGCCTGTTTGGCATTGCCAACATAAAATTCAATATAATCTGTTCCATTAATCGGTAGAAAATCTTGCGCTTGGGCAATCTTTTCCGCAAATGTATTTGCCATAATTTATATAAAGGTTATTCTTTTATTTTCCCTAACTCATCCAAGATTTATAATAATCTGGATCTTCAATAGCGAGTGCTTCTTGGGTCAACATCAATGGTCGAAAAGGATCGATCATCACAGCCAACTCTTCGGTTTTAACTTGCCCAATGCTTTTTTCCACCGTCCCCGGATGAGGTCCATGGGGTATGCCACCTGGATGTAACGTTATCTGTCCCTTTTCCACGGATTTTCGGCTCATAAAATCGCCATCCACATAATATAGGACTTCATCCGAATCTACATTACTATGGTTATATGGTGCAGGAATCGAATGCGGATGATAATCATACATACGCGGACAAAAACTGCATAATACAAAATTATCCGTTTCAAAGGTTTGGTGAACGGGTGGCGGTTGATGCAATTTGCCTGTTATCGGCATGAAATCATGAATTGAAAATGCCCATGGAAAATGATAGCCATCCCAACCAACAAAATCAAATGGATGGCTCCGATAAACATACGGATAAATCATACCCTGCTTCTTGATCTTCACTTCAAAGTCACCCAGTTCATCAAAAGTTTCCAAATTTTGAGGTACCCGAATGTCCCGCTCAAAAAAGGGCGCATGTTCCATCAATTGACCAAATTCATTGCGATAACGTTTGGGCGTACGTACAGGAGAGAATGATTCAACAATAAACAACCGATTATCTTCCTGTTCAAATTCCATTTGATAAATCGTTCCTCGGGGGATTACCAAATAATCGCCATACTTAAAGGAAATACTCCCATATCCAGTCTTTAGTTTTCCCATCCCCTGATGGATGAAGACAATCTCATCTGCCTGACTATTTTTATAAAAATAGTCATCCATCGACCGACGGGGGGCTGCTAAGGATATATGTAAGTCCTGATTAACCAACACAGGGGTCCTGCTTTCGAGATAGTCATCTTTTGCCTGCACCTGAAATCCCTTTAGGCTGGTATGCTTAAGATGTTTGTCGCGGGCAATTCGGGGCGACACATCATAAGGTTCCCTGATTTGTTTAACGAGTGTGGGTGGATGACAATGATATACTAAGGAATAAAGGCTGGAAAAACCATGTGTGGATACTAATTCCTCGGCATAAAGTGTGTTATCGGGCTTTCTAAAAACAGTATGTCGCTGCATTGGAATTTGCCCTTGTTTAACATAAAATGGCATAATTCTACGATTTAAACGGTTATAAAATTAAATGAATATCCAAATTGCCAATAGAATGATCGGCAAGTAGTAAAAGAGAAGATTAGTATTGTGCAAAAACGATATCAGCTATGATTGCTTTATTAAAAGCAACATAGGGCATGGAGAACGCAAAGCGATGTACACCACGATTGATCATTTTTTTATAGTTTATAATGCTATAATAAAGGTAAGAATATTTTTCTGTTTTCAAGAGAAGAAATATTTTTTTCAAATCTTATACAATATATTTGTGTTGAATGCTAACAACATTGAATAACCAAATAGAACACTTCATATATGAGAATTGCCACTAGCAGTAAAAATGGTCAACAAGAATTGGGCATTGTTATAGACGACCGCTTTTATAGTTGCTCAGCCATCGATCAAAACCTTCCCACAACGATGTCGGACTTCCTCAAAGGTAGCAAAGAGGCCATGAATCAGCTAAAAATCCTTGAAAGTGCTTTACGTCGAGGGGATATGAACAGGCCCTATCATCTACTAGATGACATCCAACTCATCGCACCGGTGCCACAGCCAGCATCTTTTCGTGATGCTTACGCTTTTCGACAGCATGTCGCAACCTCGAGAAGAAACCGCGGATTAGATATGATCCCTGAATTTGATGAATTTCCTGTTTTCTATTTCTCCAACCATCAGTCCATACAAGGACCTGGGCCCGTTCAATGCATGCCCCTGCATTTAAATCAACTGGATTTCGAACTAGAAATTGCAATAGCCATCAATAAACCAGGAATCAACATTCCCGCTGCTCAGGCGGATGAGTATATTGCAGGCTATATGATCATGAATGATTTTAGTGCCAGAAAACTTCAAATGGACGAAATGAAATTGAGCTTGGGTCCTGCCAAGGGCAAAGATTTTGCAACCGCAATTGGCCCTTACTTGGTGACAAAGGATGAATTGGAACCTTATAAAGTTCAACCTGCAGCAGGACATATTGGTGACTGTTATGCGCTCGATATGACTTGTAAAGTGAACGGCACGCAAGTCTCAGCGGGCAATTTTGCGAGCATGCATTGGACTTTTGCAGAAATTATTGAGCGGGTTTCCTATGGTGTACAACTTTACCCAGGTGATATAATCGGTTCTGGGACAGTCGGAACAGGTTGCTTTCTTGAGCTCAATGGTACCGCACGCATAGCAGATCCTAATCATAAAGACCAGTGGCTCAGCCTTGGCGATGAGATTGAACTTGAAATCACGGCGCTCGGAAAACTTTCCAATTCTATTGTATTATACCACTCATAAATATACGGATATGACCTCTTCTTTTGAAACCATCACCTTTGAATCTGTAAAAGACAAAGCTATTATAGATAATTTAATTAAATACGCTGTTGCACCGCGGCCAATTTGTTTTGCGAGCACGATCGATAGCAAGGGAAACATAAATTTAAGCCCCTTCAGCTATTTCAACCTGATGTCCCATCAGCCGCCAATCTGTGTTTTCTCTCCATTGCGAAGGATGCGAGATGGTAGTACCAAACATACATTGGATAATATCCAGGAGGTTAATGAAGTTGTCATCAATATTGTTAACTACGATATGGTCCAGCAACAATCCCTTGCCAGTACCGAATATGCCAAGGAGATAAATGAATTTGATAAGTCGGGTTTTACGCCTATCCCCTCCATCCAGGTGGCACCACCACGTGTAGCCGAATCCCCAGTCCAGCTGGAATGCAGGGTCAGAGAGGTTGTCGCATTAAGCAATGAGCCCGGAGCTGGCAATCTCGTTATCGCCGAGATCCTCTATATGCATGTTCATAAACACTTATTGGGCGAGAACAATACCATTCAACAAAAAGATTTGGATTTGGTAGCAAGGCTCGGTGGGGACTGGTATTGTCGTGTAACGGACGAAAACTTATTTATTGTACCGAAGCCCCTCCGTAGCTTGGGAATTGGCATAGATCAACTTCCAGAAAAAATTAGATTTTCGAATATATTAACCGGAAATCACCTGGGCTTGCTGGCTAATGTTGAAACACGGCCCACATTAAAAGACCCACAGCAAGAAGATAAATACTTCAACTATCTGAAGCTAAACTTCGAAGATAGCCCATCAAAATTCACGCAAAAAGTTCACGAATACGCTGCCCAAATATTAGATGAAGGCAAACTTCATGAAGCGTGGCAAATTTTATTAAGGGGATAGTATAATTAAGTTCCAGAAAATAGTACGTTCAAACTCTTAGACCGTCCTATTTTCTAGAACTCAATGCTAAAGACCAATTAGTTTTCCTATTGCTCAGCTGATATTTTAGTGGTTATTTAAAGCCTCCTCTTTAGCAACACGCAGTCCATCGCAAATCAGTTTTTTCAAATTTGGATATAGGGTAATAAATTCCAAGAGCCTCTGTTCGGCCTGAGTAGATAATTGCTCTTCATCATTAGCCCAGGCAATTTCAAATAATTCAACCAAACCTAACCAATGATCTGCATTTTCCGGCCCCAATTGACTGAAAATTTCCAGCCAGATCTTTTGATTAAATCCGTTGTCCCGCAAATTCCGTATCGCAGCATGACACTTCACTAGTTTAACATCTTCCGTTTCGGTAGGTACTGAAGATAGAGCCTGATCCAAATGCTCCTCAACCAAATCATAGGCATCTTTATCTGCAGCGCCCGCAAATACAGATACAATTTCTGCTCCGACAGCCATATCATATGTTCCCCATTCAGGTTTAAAATAAACCTCTTCCCCATTGCTACGGTATACCTCACAGCCTGTAAATGAAATCAAAACAATCTTGCCCAATTGACGTACAATCTGTTGAACAATTCCTGACACAATAATCCCTGAAGCAAAGTTTAACGAACACTGCTGCCCTTCCGCTATACCATATTGAGCCAATGTTGTTTCATCAAAATCGGCTAAGTTACGATCGGCACCGCGCAAGTGTCCCACCGGAGAGCCAAACCCTTCGCTATGATAATTTATGCCGTGGCCTTCAAGCTGTTTACCCGCTACAGCCAAAGCTGTAGGTCCCAGTGTTTGGATATAAGAGAGATTGCTATCCGCGTTGGCCAACTTAAAAACACCCGACACCTGCAAACCGGAACTGTATTCAGCCGTGCAAACAGCTTTACAGTCTATTGCCTTGTCAAGGCTCTGTTTGCCCCCTACGCGAAAAGCCATGGTATCAGCAAATTTATCCAATACGAGCTTTAGATGTTCAAAATCCGGTGTGACAAATAGCTGTGGCTGTGGTTTGGTAATATCATAAGGATATTCGATTGCATTTAAACCATACGCCAACTTAGGCACATCTTCTTGCATGCAGCTTGCGCTTTCTCCAATGGAAGACAGTAAACCGGCTCCGTAAATTTTGGGGTTATGAAGATCCCCAATAAGTCCGTACTCCACAGTCCACCAATGTAATCTGCTCAACAATGCCATCTCCGAAGGCTCGCCCATATTATCTTGAATGATCTGCAAATTTTTCTCTGCTTCCGCCAACTCAATCGCAGTGGTTGTTGCATGTTCTTTTAAAATAGATAGGTGACGAATAGCTTCGTAGAGTTCAAAATCTTTGCCCGAAGAAAGTGCTTTCGTGCCAACCTCCCCAAAATACTGCAAATATGTTGCATAATCTGGCTCACCAATTATAGGTGCGTGTCCCGAAGATTCGTGAATAATGTCTGGTGCCGGCGTATATTCAATATGTTCCAATTGACGAATATCTGCAGCAATAACAAGTACGCGATGTGCCTGAAATTCCATAAAAGCAGCCGGCGGAATAAACCCATCCACTGTCACTGCCCCCCAGCCAATTAATTTTAGACTATCGTTCATGTCCTGTAGGTTCGGGATGGTCGCAATGGATAATCCCGCTTTCTTCAATCCAGGAATATAGGGGTAATAGGCTACGTCTTTCAAAAAAGAATAATTCTGACGCATGACATAACGCCACAATGCTTGATCCAGTGCGGTGTAACGTTCATATCGTTGGGCTACTACATAGCGTTTCAAATGTTTGGGCAACCGCTCCAAAACAATGTTATTATATGTTTCCATCTATAATTGGTATGAAAATAAAGTATGAGACTCCTATATGAAGGTAGAAATTATTTATGGTTTAAGAAAGAACCTTTACGTTAATTTACGGCTTTTAGCAAAATATTACAAAAGCATACCCTCGCAAACCTTACTAAATAACTTTAAAATAAGTTCTTTTTCCTAATTTAATTTTAAAACACACATTCAAATCAACCATTAGCTCCGGATTCAGCTGTTTTATGGAGCCGATCTGCACCGCACCACCTATAATCAATCTTCGCGTAGCTGACTTTGTTCCCCCCTTTAGGAAATGACATAGATCGACCAGCTTAACCTGTTCACCAAACTGGTCGCGCAATAGTTGACCCGATACCTCCTCAAAGACCTTTTCTTCCAATTTCTTGCGCTGAAATTGCTTAACAAAATAATCAACCGCGCTGGTCGCAAACTCGTCGCTATGGTATTGGGCGACTAGATTATGTGCAATAAGTTTCTTAATTTCCATTGGATTTTCGCCCATTTCAATACGGGTTTTCATACTAAGTTTGGTTTCCTGATTGAAATCAGTAGTCAAGTCAATATATTCCGGAATTAAATGATCAGGAATAGACATGGTTTTACCAAACATTTCATTCGGTTCATCCAAAAGACCGATTGTATTGTTTAATGATTTACTCATTTTTTCTTTTCCATCCAGCCCGCGCAATAACGGCATACACAATACGATTTGTGGATCCTGTCCAAATGATTGCTGCAGCTGTCGGCCCATCGCGCAATTGAATAGCTGGTCCGTTCCCCCCATTTCGATATCGCTATTGACATGTACTGAGTCAAAACCCTGCAATATCGGGTAAAGCAATTCATGCATGGCTATTGATTGATTTTCGTTAAAACGCTTGTTAAAATCATGTCGTTGCATCAACTGTGCAACAGTGACTTTCGATACCAGTTGGATAACTTCTGCAAAATTTAGTTGATCCAACCAGTCTCCATTAAAAACAATTTTCGCTTTTGAAACATCAATGATTTTAGACAGTTGCGCAATGTAGGTTGCCGCATTGTGGGCGATCGCATCCTGGCACAAAGGCTTACGCGCTTTATTTTTTCCTGTAGGATCGCCGATACGGGCTGTAAAACTACCAACGAGGATCACGATTTTGTGCCCCAGTTCCTGAAACTGCCGTAGTTTCTTTAACACTACAGCGTGCCCTAAATGAAGATCCGGTGCTGTTGGATCAAAACCAAGTTTGATAATCAATGGTCGGTTCTTTTCTTCAGCCTCCTTTAACTTCGATGCAAGTCCCTCCTTTGGTAAAATAATCTCGATATTTTCTGCTAACTCTTTTAACATGGTGTGATATAAAATAAAAAAAGCCCGAACGTAACGTTCGGGCTTAGCTATAAATAATAATTGAATTTCTTAATTTAATAGGCATAGGGGTCCCGAACGATTATCGGGCGATAATAATTAAAGAAAAATGGAAGACGTAATATGTTGTTCATTTTCTTCATTGTTTGACAAAGGTAGCGCTATATTTTAAAAATGCAAAAATATTCGCATCCACACTTGCTTGGCTATACATTTTTAAATTATCCGCCAGTATTTTTGTTTATCAGTTTTCCTGCTCCATTGTAAACATACTTTTCTGTATTCCCTTTATCCTTTTTCTCTACAACCTTTTGCACTAGTAATGAATTCTTAAAATACTCCTGGTAAAAGCAATTATTAAGGTTATATGTCCGCTCCACGAGATTATTATTCTGATACAGATCCGTGTAATCAATTTTAGCTTTTCGGTAGGTATGTTTTAGTAATTGACCGTTAGCATCAAATGACTTTGATTCCTGTACCTGCCCTCCACAATTCAATTTGGCGTGGTACATTAACGTATTGTCTAAACGATAGGCAGCTCTGGTATGGTCAAAATCATTTTCCACCGTATAATAATTATCAAAGAAGACTTTTGTTACTTTTTTACCACTATTTGCACCTCGATAGAATACTGTTTTTTCCTGACTGATTTTCCCGTTCTTAAAATTACGCTGCACACTCGAACTATCCGTTATGTTGTATTGAAAGTCTGGCAAGGCAGCAGATTTAACATTCATTTGCTCCAGCACACCATGCCGTACAATAACATCACCTTGCCGCCCATCTCTTTCAATTTTAAAATCACCGTCGACAATGCCATCCTGATTAATGGTAATAAATGCATTGGAAAGTCCCAAAAATTGATTCCTTTGCAGAATATATTTACCAGGTTTCAATTTCGTTTCTTTACCTTTTTCAAGTATCCTTATCGTATCCTTTGGATGTTCTGATAGATGAAGCTCATAGCTATCTTTATCTAATCGAACATACTCTTGTGCAACTCCCAACTGAACAGCTAAACACAAGCATAATAATAGGATAAAACGTGATTTCGACATAATGTAATAAAATTGTTGCAATCATAGTAATACAATTATTACACCAAAAATTAAAGTACAGTTGATTTTCCAAACAATTCCCCAATACGATAGATGCTGTAGTACCTTCATATTGCAGAACAGACAAGCTTAATCGTGAAATAAAAAAAGGGGAGTTATTGATAAACAACTCCCCTTTTTTCAAAGCCAATTGGTACTTGTACCAATCGTATGAATAACATTCGAGAACTAAACAGACTCTAAATATTGTGCATAACAATACCCTTCTTCATTATCTTTGGTTCTGACCAACCACCATTGATCATTAGCCTTACTAATTAACGTAATGATTTCACCTTTAGCTGCTTTTCCCACGATAGGCTGGTCTGTACCAGGACCTTTTCGAATGTTCAAATTGCTATTTTCTGTTATAACTTTCACCTGGCTTCCGGGCACTTCTGTAGCCACATCTACATTTAAGACCACATCTCCGGTTTGGAAATTAGGATCTATATTACCGTAGATTTCCCAGAGCTTATTTTTGACATCTGCTGTTGGTGCGGTACCACGAATTTGTAATACGCCATCCATTTCGGCATAGTTCAAGTCATTTACACCTGAAGACTGTGCCGTATCTAAAAGAACCTTATATTTTTCCTGCAATGACATAATTTCACTAGTTTATTTTTTGACAACAATACCGCTTAAATCTACTTTTTTGGGATTTAAGTTATCCAAACCTTGTTTTAAAGTAATTATCTTAGCTTGCTCCAAAGTACCTGTAACTGCGATCACACCGTCCTTTACACTGGCCTGTACTGTAGGAAAATCCTTCATAAACGTATTCACTGCTGCGCCAAGTACCGCATCATTATTGGACACCTCAATAGGAGCTGGCGTTGAAGACACTGGTGCGCTAACGATAATATTGTTTTGAATAGACTTGACGTCTTTATCACCTGCTGTTTTAGCAATCGATTCCACTTGTTGCTTTTCTTCTTCGGAAGCAACTGTACCACTTAAGATAACTTTACCTTTTTCAACTTCAACATCGACTGTTTTACGTCCGGTAAGTGCATTTTCGATCTTTTCTTCCAACTTATCATCAGACAAACCCGATTTGCAGGCCGTGAAGGAAAGTGCAACTGTAGTTGCCAATAGACAAAATGTTAATTTGCTCAATTTCATAAGACCAATTTTAATTTATTAATTCCAACAATAATCCTAACAAACTCCCTACACAATTGTTTGTTCATTTTTTTTTAAACTTAAATTCCCTTGCCGGATCGTAATTATATAATTAAATTTAGGAGCAGAGGTATTCATGATGGTTTCATTCGGATCATTTTCTCCGCTACGGTTATAAAAAACGCTTTGAGTAACAGATACGCACGTTGATTATTCAATCAAACAGCTATTAATTATGGGATTTTTGAATAATATTTTTGGTAAAAAAGAAAATAAAAAGGACAGTATAACGGAGTTTTGGGATTGGTTTAAAAAAAACGAACAGGCATTTTTTCAAATCGTCAAGGCTGGAGAACAAATTGATCAGCATTTTTTCAGCAAACTTTCGCCGAAGATCGATGCTCTTCGCAAGGAGCTATATTTCCTAACGGGAATGTACGACAATAACACTGCGGAACTTGTGATCACCCCAGACGGTGCCATTAAAAATATCGCATTCGTAGAACATCTGATCGCTTCTGCTCCAGTATTAGCGCATTGGAAATTTACAGCATTAAAACCCGCTATTGCGGATATGGAAAAATTCAAAATCACGATGTATGGCTTCACTTTCGACATCAAGGATATGTATTTTTATCCCATTCAACATAAATATCATCCGGATGAAGTCGATATTGTTATTGTTCACCCCGATTTTACGGAAGATAACAAAGCCAATATTTCCCATGGTATAGAAATATTTCTCGACAATTACATCGGTGAATTGAACTCGATCATAGCCATAGACAACCTGAATGTAACCTCAAAAGAGCTTGCAACAGAAGAGCTGATTCCCCTATTTAAATTAAAAGACTATTTGATCTGGCGGGAAAAAGAATTTGTGGAAAAATATACCGACGTTAGACACCGGGCATCGGATGACACATATACTGCTTTTGAGGGCATCCTGGAGAATGACTTACCCATATTTGCCATCATAAATACGACCTTATTAGACTGGGATGGAAAAGCTTCTCACCCCTGGATAGTTACATTAAAGATTAGCTATGACGGAACGGCAACCAATGGTATGCCCGATCAGGAAATCTACGATTTAATGGATAAATTTGAAGAAGAATTAATGAACAGTCTTCCAAATGATATTGGATTTCTTAACATCGGTAGAGAAACCGCCGATAGTCTAAGGGAAATTTACTTAGCTTGTACAGAATTCCGAAAAGCCTCACGAACGATTGATCGATTAATCGAACAATACAGGGAAATTCTTCAAATTGATTATAGCATCTACAAAGATAAATACTGGAAAAC
This sequence comes from Sphingobacterium multivorum, assembly GCF_039511225.1. NCBI lineage: Bacteria > Pseudomonadati > Bacteroidota > Sphingobacteriia > Sphingobacteriales > Sphingobacteriaceae > Sphingobacterium > Sphingobacterium multivorum. Next base: position 2,015,430 of record NZ_CP154261.1, on the reverse strand, counting down.
CTTCGAACGATTTTATAAACAAATAGAATAGGTTTCTTGCACAACTGACATAAGTTCTAGCAAAAGTACTTGATGAATTATGCTTTATTTATATGAATAAAATCATTCTTTTGATTATTATCCTTGGCATTGGCCTTATCACATACAAAACCATTCAAAGGAACACGCTTTTGGCCGTTGTTGATAAGGAAGAAAATGCCCCTTCAGACTCTTTCCGCTATACGATGGCAATAAAGGAAGTAAAAAAACGCATCACAAACAACAAAAAGTACAATAGTGACATATCCTTTCTCTTGGATATGAAAAGACCCTCGGGAAGAAATCGTTTTTTTGTCGTCGATCTAAAAACAGATCGGATTCTTGATCAGGGCCTGGTGGCCCATGGATCCGGTTCTGAAACCGGAAAAAAGAACCATTTGCAATTCAGCAACACGGATAACTCTCATGCAACGTCGCTAGGTAGCTATGCTATCGGCAGCTCGTATAATGGGAAATTTGGAAAGGCGTATAAATTATATGGCTTAGATAGCTCCAATAGCAATGCATATGCTAGAGACATCGTTCTACACAAATATGACCGCATGCCCTACGATGAACAAGTTGATCCAGTATGCCTCAGCGAAGGCTGCCCTATGGTAAACGTCGAATTCTACAAAAGACTACAGGACCTAATTGATTCCTCAAAGAAACAGATCATCTTACATATCTATTACTAATTATCGTATATATCTTCTTTGATCAAACCCAATAAAACCTGATACGGATTTTGAGACATAACGAGAGCCTTTAGCCAAGCAAGAAAGCCCATAACAAACAAATCCTTATTTTCCTCATTTTTTACCAGAGCTTCAACAGCTTCCCGAAAGGACTTCACTTGAATAGCGCTAGGATTTAAAAGATATTTCTCCACCAATTTAACAAAATCAATCACTCTATTTTCTGTTACACGCAGCAAGTACTTTTTATATCTACTCATAAAGCTTTTTAATTTCAAGGCTGCCAAATCGATGTGATCGAATTGTATATGGATTAGTATTTCGAGCAGACTCTTCCGAATTGTCCACAACATACCCATTTTCTTCTCGTACCAAGAATCTCTTCGAATCAATTTTCGAAGCTCAACCAATGCTGTTTTATCTTCAAATTGTGTTAAGAACATCACCAAACACAACTGTAGATCTGCAAGATCAACCTCGTTTGATTTTGCTGCGGCTTGTTTAATCCCCGCCCTTAATATGGAAAGACCTCTTATTCCATCGCCAAGGTAATGGAAATTCAATGCCATCAACAGATGGTACCGCAGCTGGAATTGGGCACGAAAAACTGCGTTTCCTTGAGATAAAACGCTATCCAAGCGCTCTAAATATGCTATACTTTCGTTAAAGAGTCCGTTTCTTAAATTAAAGTTAGCCAGATAATATAAAATATGGAGATAGTAGAACAGGTGGTGCGCCGATTGCTCCTCATATTTCATCAAAAAATTGTCCGCTGTTTTTAAAAAAGAACGAACCAGTGCATAGTTTTGATGTATTGCGGCATACTCATTCGCAATATGCAAAAGTTGATAGAGTGATTTAAACGATAAAAGATCATCCAAAGAAATCCTATATTTGCTCAGCGTGCTCAAAATCAACTTATTGAGATCAACTATTTTTGCTTTCAAATGAATAGCCTGCAGTTCAGAACGTAATAGTGCATAGGCTATCTGAAATTTCGCTTCCCGCTGCAACTTTTGCTGATTTTCGGTAAAACGATCGATAAGCAATTCCAAATTGACACTCAAATCTAAATGGGCATATTGTAGTCTGATTTGCAAGATTTCATTCAACAAGCTAAACTGTTCAAGAACAAGAGCCTTTTCCTCAGCCCGTTGAAGGCATTTAAATCCAATCTTGATGAACTGACTTTCCAACAAAAAACGACCCACAACAAATAATCGCAACGCCTCGTGAGCCTCACTGTTGTCTCGCTCAAAAACCTTATTTGAAAGAAAAAACAATAGACTATCATGAAGCCTCTTTCTCAATGCGTGATAAGCATCCCGATTTTTAATGGGGTCATATAACTTTTTCAGCTTATTTATATCATCAGTTTCTATAATCTCAAGTAGCTTGATATTTTTCACATCATTACGCTTGTTCTTTCGTTTCAAAAAGGCCTTAAAATCTTTAATATCATCTTTATTTAGGAGTAATATTAAATCTGATATCGCGTCTGCCATAGCTTAAATTTAGAATTAAACAAATATATTAAACAAAATTATATCGTCAGTATTCCTATAAAATCAAGTTTTAAAATAATTAGTTCCTATGGATATTTGAATCATAAAACAACAACAAATTAAAACTAAAACAAGAAAATTATGGAACCGCTAAAAAACATGATTGAAGAAAAAAAAGCTGAAAGAAATCTAGACAAAAGAAACCCCTTTAAACCAACAGGCGCCTTTATCGGAGCTTCATGGACCGCACTATTGGTTGGTACCGTTGGCTATTGTGTAGGCTTATGGAATGCAACAATGGCATTAAATGAAAAAGGGTATTATTTTACAATTTTACTATTTGCGCTATTTGCCGTTATCTCCGTTCAAAAAAGTGTAAGAGATAAAGCAGAAGGACTAGCAGTTACCGAGTTATATTATGGTTTAAGTTGGTTTGCAACAATTGCCGCCGTCGTGCTATTAACTGTAGGCTTATGGAATGCGGATCTGCTCCTAAGTGAAAAAGGATTCTATGCCATGTCCTTCTCATTGAGTATTTTTTCAGCTATCGCCGTCCAAAAAAACACACGTGATGCAAAACTGATCGATGACAATGAAATAAAACTTTAGCGGGTGCCTATCCTGCAGCCTCTGCCTAGCAAGCTGCAGGATCTTTCAATCCCTCTTAAGCAAAAAAGGAAGAGCGTTTCATTGACTCTTCCTTTTTCTAAGTGGATTGTTTAAGCGACGCAATAGGAAGGTAAACGAAAAATATACTTCCAGTTCCAAAAACACTTTGCACATCAATCTCTCCCCCCATGCTCTCGATAAATTCTTTGCTTATGCTCAATCCCAAACCTGTCCCCCCCTTTGTACTCCCTGGAACTCGGAAATAGCGATCAAAAATCTTAGCTAAATATTGTACGGGAATTCCCTGTCCTTGATCTTCAACACGCAAAAGCACCCGGGCTCCTATTCTTTTGACAGCAAGAGAAATTGTCCCTCCTTCATCGGAATAACGAATTGCATTGGACAATAAATTCGTCAATACCCATGCCGTCTTTTCATTATCAATAAAAACCATCGGAAGATCCTCCTCCAGTTCAAGCGCTATGTGAATTTGCTTTTGGTCAAGCATTGACCGGTTGGCTAACAGCGCATAATCTATAATCGGTCCGATAGCTGCAGGATTCAGCTTCATCTGAATGGTACCGCTCTCCACCTGCCCAATATCCAAAAGTTCCCCTGTAATTTTCAGGAGCCGCTCTGTATCGTCAGCAATTCCTTCAAGCAAGTCTTTCTGTTCTTCATTCAGCTCTCCAATCCGCTTATTTTCGAGCAATTGGATCCCCATACGTATTGATGCGATAGGTGTCTTCAATTCATGAGATACCGTTCCAATGAAATTTGTTTTCGCTACATCACGTTCCTTAAAACTTGTCACATTCTTCAACAAAATAAATTGTCCAATAAACTGCGTACTCTCCTCTCCTGTTGGTAAGACATTGATATCAATGACCTCCAATTCAAAGTAGTTTTCTTTTCCGTAGGCAAAGATCTGCACCAAATCCAGACGCTCAGTTTTCTGATTTAAAGAGTTAATCATTTCGAGGAGTTTACTAAGTAAATCATTGGAAGATGCTATTTCCGCTAATTTCCGTCCCTCAAATGCGGCGTGCTTTAACCCCAAAAGCAAACAAGCGGGTTCATTTGCAAAAAGCACTCTTTTTTCTTCATCTACCCCTATAACTGCATCATGCATATTATCGATAAGCGCTTCAATTCTCTTTTTATGCTGCAAGATCTTACCCAATTTACTTTCTGCATATTCCTCGAGCTTTTGAGCCATTGTATTGAACGACTGCGCCACTTCTCCAAATTCATCTTTTCGCTTAAAGTGAAGTCTCCTTTTATAGTTCCCAGCAGCAATCTGTTTAATACTATCGGTTAATTGTACAATTGGAGCAGCAATGGCTAGAGGGAGATTGACAAGCAAAACAAACGCAATCATAAAAGAAAGCGCACCTACAATGGAGATGGCCAAAATAGCTTTTTCAGCAGTTTCATTGGCGATATTATTTTTGTGTTCAATAGCCTGCATATTAAGATACATTAACTGGAATATATCTTTGTGCAGGTCAGCAGCAATTGTGGCATCTTTCACCTTTTTCTTTAAACTCAAAAAGTGATGATCTACACGTTCGGTCACCGCCCGTTCTCCAGGCTCGGTTACATTTCGCTTCTGGAGTCTTAAATTATCTTCAAATAGCGCCATGCTCTTCCCATTCGAATCAAGGTCCTCCAAGGCTAACAGCATATTTCTGGAATAATGCAATGTATTATAATTGTCGACCAAAATATGGTTAGTATCTTTTTTTAATCGATAAACATAATACCCGCTCACTATCGCAAGCAGCAAGATCATAAAAAATAAAAATCCTACCCCGAATGTCAGCTTTGCTTTAAGTTTCATTGGATTCGATATTCTTCAATTTTTCGATACAAGGTAGCTACACCGATTTCTAACAATCGAGCAGCTTCAGCTTTATTTCCATTCGTATGTTTTAATACACGTTGTATATGCTGCTTCTCCATGTTGGACATTGCAAAGTTTGACAAGACGCTCGCCCCTTCTCTATTCTCGTGTTCACCGAAAGGAAGGCTCTCCACACCTAATAGGCCCCCCTCACTCAAAATTACGCTGCGTTCAATCACATTTTTCAGTTCACGGATATTTCCCCGCCATAGGTTGCCTTCCAAAGCCTGCACAAACTCAGGGGTCATCTGCAACGGTTTCAAGTTGGATTTTAAAGCAAAGATATCAGCGTAGTATTGCGCCAATGTCGCTATATCTTCAATACGCTCGCGCAATGGCGGTAATTCGATCGTGAAAACGGAAAGTCTATAAAATAGATCACTCCTGAAATGGTCTGTTGCAATTTCGGTTTCGAGATTTCTGTTGGTTGCTGCTATGATGCGCACATCGACTTTCGTTGGTTTGGAGTCCCCAACTTTTAAAAACTCGCCAGTTTCCAAAACACGAAGAATTTTAGCCTGAAGCTCCAAAGCCATCTCCCCGACTTCATCCAGAAAGATCGTACCCAAATGCGCTTCTTCAAACAAACCACGTTGATCTTTAGTAGCACCAGTGAAAGCACCGGATTTATGGCCAAACAACTCATTTTCCAGTAAATCTTTTGTAAATGCGGCACAGTTAATCGCCACAAAACTACGATCTCTTCTTGAACTCGCCTGATGGATTGCCTGTGCAAAAACCTCCTTACCTGTGCCGGTCTCGCCCGTTAGCAAGACCGTTGTATTTGTAACAGCAACTTTTTGTGCCATGCCGATGGCCGCTTTTATTGCACTGGATTTCCCAATAATCTTATCAAAAGAAAGTCGGTCGCCTAATCGCTTTTCTAACTGCTCCACCCTTCTAGCCAATGCCACCTTTTCACAGGCTTTATAAAGCAACGGTATAATGCGATTATTGTCATCTCCTTTCGTAATGTATTCAAAAGCACCATTTTTTATCGCCCGAACGCCATCCGGAATATTCCCGTATGCCGTCAATAAGATAATCTCTACAATTGGATACCGCTCTTTAATTAATTTAGCCGTTTCAACTCCATTACCATCAGGTAGCTTCACATCACAAAGTACAACATCTACATCACTGACTTCAAGCTTTTTTAACCCCGATTTAATGTCAGCAGCCTCGATCACATCAAAACCTTCCAGGCTAATAATTTTGGCCAGCAATTTCCGAAGCTTCTCTTCGTCATCTATAAGGAGAACTCTATTCACAATATTCGTTTTTTCAAAAGTACAATTTGTCCGAAGCAAATAGTAGAAAAATAAACAATTTGACTATTCCTCAAAAATTTTCCCGACATCAAAATAAAAACGCTATATTTGTAGCGCTCAACATCGTTAAAACTGCATGTAAGATTAAAATTCTTTAGAACGAATAAATACCATCCATTGACGATACCCGTCCAAATGGTCTTTTCTAACATTTAAAGAATTTCAACATGCTTTCATTACAACAACTTTCCTATAGACATCCAAATAAAGATTTATTGTTTGAGAACATAAATCTGCACATAAACGCGCAAGAGAAAATCGCACTGATCGGTCACAACGGCGTTGGAAAATCAACGGTATTGCAACTGATTGCCAAAGAATTATCGCCGACCAGCGGGAGCATACATAATAGCGCTAGCACCTATTATGTCCCTCAGGTTGTTGGACAATTCGAGCATAAGACGGTGGCTGAAGCACTTAGAATTGACAAAAAATTGAATGCTCTTTATGCCATATTGGCCGGTGATGCGTCTGAGGAAAATTTCAATAGACTTCAAGATGACTGGGCTTTGGAAGAACGTTGCCAAGAGGCTTTCAAACAATGGGATCTGCCCAACATAGATTTGGCTCAGCAAATGTCTTCCCTCAGTGGTGGACAAAAAACGAAAGTTTTATTGGCCGGAATCCAGATTCATCGATCCGAGCTTATTCTTCTTGATGAACCGAGCAACCATTTGGATATGGACAGCAGAACACGACTATACGATTGGATTCAATCAAGCAAAAACACTATAGTCGTTGTCAGCCACGATAGAACCCTGCTTAATTTACTGGATGACATGGCTGAAATGGCCCCAAATGGTATCAAGCGATATGGGGGTAATTATACCTTTTACGAGGCTCAAAAGGAGATCGAACGCCATGCGTTGCAACACGATATCCACCACAAGGAAAAAGCGATCAAAATCGCAAAAGAGAAAGAAAGAGAAACAATCGAGCGCCAAAACAGACTAAACAACCGTGGTCAAAAAAAGCAGGAGAAGGCAGGTGTAGCACGTATAATGATGAATACCTTACGTAATAATGCTGAAAAGAGTACTGCCAAAATAAAAACTGTACACCAGGACAAAATTGGAGATATCAGATCGGATCTTCAGGAACTTCGTGGTTCGCAATCCGCATTGGATGAGATTAAAATAGATTTGGGAAACAGTACTTTTCCTATAGGAAAAAGCATGATCAAGGCCGAAAACATCAATTTCAGCTATGGCGTAGCGCAGCTTTGGAAAGATAACATGAACGTTCAACTATTCAGTGGGGACCGTATCGTACTCCAAGGCCCGAACGGATCTGGCAAAACAACATTGGTCAAACTCCTTCTCAACCAACTAACCCCTGAGCAAGGAAAAATTGAGCGCCAATCATTTCATGCCATCTATTTAGATCAGACGTATTCCATCTTATCTTCACATTTAAGTATTTATGAGCAAGCGCAGCAATTCAATACCGCCGCACTACCTGAACATGAAATCAAAATTAGACTCCATCGCTTCCTATTCGGAAGAAACGATTGGGACAAAATGTGCCTGCTATTGAGTGGCGGTGAAAAAATGCGTCTGATATTATGCTGTCTCACCATTCAGCGACAGTCCCCCGATTTGATTATCCTTGATGAGCCAACAAACAATCTGGATCTTCAAAATATCCTCATTCTGACCAGAGCAATTCAACTTTATAAAGGTACCCTGCTCGTCATTTCACATGATGAAGTGTTTCTACAAGAAATCCATATTAACAAAGTCATCAAATTAAAACACTTCTGAGATAATGCCGTGTATTTCGTCGTAACGAAATACACGGAATATTTAGTATCGCTCGCCATAAAATTTTAATAAAACAGGGTATTTTTTGTAACAATCCCATATTCTTTATTTAAAATCTGCTAAATCGATAAATTAAATTAAAAAAAACAAATTTTTATCGATATATTCACGATGATTTTAAACATGAAACAATAACCATTAAATTAATTGAACCTTCTCATTTACATAGTAAGCCTTCAGGCAAATGTATCGTACGGGCCTTTCAATTAATTACTTCATTTAATTATGTCAGATTATCAAATTAAAGAAAATCCCGAATTATTTGACGCCATCGTAGTTGGTTCTGGCGCAGGTGGTGGTATGGCAGGTTATATACTTGCACATGCGGGGCTTAAAGTATTGATGCTGGAAGCAGGTCCTTTTTATGACCCAGCAAAAGATTCGTTACAATTACGCTGGCCTTGGGAATCTCCAAGAAGAGGTGCTGGTACCACAAGACCATTCGGAGATTTTGATGCAGCCTTCGGTGGCTGGCAGATCGAGGGCGAACCCTACAGCAAAGTCGCGGGAACTGAATTTGAATGGTTTAGAGCACGTATGCTGGGCGGCAGAACCAACCACTGGGGTCGAATTTCGTTGCGTATGGGACCTGACGATTTCAAGCCAAAGGATGGAGTAACGGATGAATGGCCTATTACTTATGAAGAGGTTAAGCCATTTTATGACCGTGTAGATCGAATGATCGGAATATATGGCACGGCAGAAGGTATTCATAATGAACCCGATGGTATTTTTATGAAACCACCTAAGCCACGCTTAAACGAACTATATATTGCAAAAGGTGCAAAAAAAGCTGGAGTTCCAGTGATTCCCGGAAGAGGGGCCGTGCTAACCGAAGTATCAAAAGATATTAAAGATCGAGGTACCTGTTTCTACTGTGGGCAATGTGGTCGTGCATGTAAAGTTTATGGGGACTTTTCCTCTTCATCTTGTCTGGTTATTCCAGCGATGAAAACGGGTAACCTAAAGGTGATAGACAATGCAATGGTAAGAGAAGTCATTACAAATGATGAAGGAATTGCAGTTGGTGTTTCTTATGTAAACACCAAGGATTTACAAGAATATACCGTTAAGGGAAAAACCGTTATTTTGGGTGCTAGTGCCTGTGAAAGCGCGCGGATCATGTTAAATTCCAAATCAAAATCGCATCCTGGGGGTGTTGGTAATAGCAGCGGTTTAGTCGGAAAATATCTCCACGATTCTACGGGGGCCAGTTTATCAGGCTTTTTACCACAACTACTTGACCGGAAGCGTTATAATGAAGATGGCGTTGGAAGTGTCCATATTTATTCGCCATGGTGGGAAGATAATGCCAAATTGAACTTCCCTAGAGGTTACCACATCGAATACGGCGGTGGTTTACATATGCCCTCTTATGGATTTTTGAATTGGGTACCGAAAGTAAATGACCATGTTAAAAATTCAGCTGGAACGTCAAAGGCCAAAGGCGGTTATGGTACTGCATTAAAAGAAGATTTCCGCAGCTATTATGGAGCAAATGTCGGCATGGCAGGACGCGGAACGGCATTGGCAAGAAAAGACAATTACTGTGAAATTGACCCCGATAAAGTCGACAAATTCGGAATTCCTGTGCTACGTTTCAACTACAAATGGGCTAATGAAGAAATCGCACAAGCCAAACACATGCAAGAGACATTTCAGTCTATTATGCACGAAATGGGCGCTGTCATTACTTCTAAAATACCCGGAGCAGATACATTGTACGGCCTAGAAGCTCCTGGAAAAATTATTCATGAAGGCGGAACCACAAGAATGGGAAATGACCCGAAAACCTCCGTATTGAACAAATGGGGACAAGCCCACGATTGTAAAAATCTCTATGTCGTCGATGCGGGACCATTTGTACAACAAGGTGACAAAAACCTGACCTGGACAATACTCGCTTTATCGATGCGAACAGCAGAATATATACTTCAAGAAAAGAAAAAATTAAACGGTTAAAAGCATGAATAGAAGAGAATCTTTAAGAGCATTAGGATTAATTGCAGCTGGATCTGGTCTTTTAACCGCAGCCTGCAATTCAAAAGATGCTAAAAATGCAGCAGCAGACAATGGCAAAAAATTACCTGGAGTCCAGGATTTTGAATATGAACGCACAGAACAATTATACGCCGAAAAGTTTTTCGACGAACATGAAATGGCGACAATCACTGTTTTGGCTGACATTATTATTCCTAAGGACAATATTTCAGGAAGCGCTTCGGAAGCGGGAGTACCCGATTTTATCGAATTTATTGTAAAAGATTTGCCTGATAATAAAATCCCGATGCGCGGCGGACTTCGTTGGCTCGACCTCCAGTCCAAAAAGCGTTACGGAACAGTATTTATCAAATGTAGCGCAAAAGATCAACTTGCGTTGGTAGATGATATCGCCTACCCTGATTTGGCAAGGCCAGAAATGAAACAAGGTGCCGCCTTCTTTTCATTGATGCGCAACCTGACTTCTTCAGGATTTTACACCAGTGAAATGGGTGTAAAAGATATTGGCTATGCCGGAAATAAACCTGGAGTCTGGAATGGTGTACCAGATGATGTATTAAAAGAACACGGCTTTGATCCAAGTAAATTCTTTGGATAATAAAAAAATCCTTTCCATTTTGGAAAGGATTTTTTTATTTACCTAATTAAAATCTATTGTGCCGATGGTACCTCGGTAGCCTCCGGGGCCTTATCAATCAACTCCATAAATTGATCCAATTTAGGGGTTATAATAATCTGCGTTCTTCGATTCCGTTGCTTACCTAGCGCGGTCGTATTATCTGCAATTGGATTATATTCTCCTCTACCACCTGCAGTTAAACGCTTCGGATCCACACCGTATTTATTTTGTAAAGCCTGTACTACAGAAGAGGCTCTCAGCGTACTTAAATCCCAGTTATTCCGAATATTAGGTTTAGAAATTGGATCCGTATCAGTATTACCTTCAATCAAAACTTCATAATCTCTATAATCCTGGATAATTTTCGCAATTTTGCTTAACGTCTGATCGGCTCTATCATTAATTTCATAGCTACCGGATTTGTAAAGCATGTTATCAGCAAGTGAGATATAAACGACCCCTTTTAATACCTGTACATCAACTTCCTGCAGTTCCTCACGGCTAAGTGATCTTGTCAAATTATTTGTCAATACCAGATTCAAGGAATCGGATTTGTTTTTCGTCTCAACGAGATGCTTAATGTATTTATTTGAAGCGTTAATTTCATCAACCAGCTTAGAAATATTAATATTTCCCTGTGAATTCTGATTAATACTGTTATCGAGCGATTTCTGCAAAGCAGCATAAGCCGATCGGAGGTCCGCATTATTTTGTCGTTCGGAAGCCAACTGATCTTCTAAACTCTTGATCCGTGTCCGGCCTTCAGCTAATTGAAGTTGTCCATCCTGATATTGCTTGGTCAATTGACTGTGCTCCGTTTGCAATTTACTATAGTCGGACTGTAAACCAGCATATTGCTTTTTGCTGACACCACATCCGACAACAAACAAACTGGCCGTTAATACAGTCATTGGAAAAACTAAATTCTTCATGATATACTCTTTTTGTAGATGTTGAACTAATTCATATAGCAAGATACGCAATATTCTAGCCAAAATACCCCACAGTCTTGTCAAATTAACAACCTTTAACGTCCTATTGGGCTAGCTCCTTCAACTCTGTAGCGCTAAATACTTGCCCACCTTTAAGATAAGGATTGGCGCCTTTGAGATAATTATAAATAATTGATTTAGCCTCTTCATTGGGTAATTTATAAAGGTTTTTAACCAGGAAATTTTTATCCTCAAGGATATTATTGTTGTAGCCCAAAAAAGAAGGCGCATGCACCTGTACGCTCCAACGTATAAAACGCGCTTCAATATGATTTGGATTTTCCTTAATCACTTCTTCCAAATGCTTTTTCCCCTCTTTGAATTGCCCAACTTTCTTAAATGGATTGCCGATATGTTTCGCTAACAGTATTTGATAGGCGGCTAGATAGGCTTTCTCTGTCGGCGATTTGGCACCTTCGGTCAACGCCTCCAAATTATGTTCACACAGATCCTCGTCCTTCACGGCCTCCGCATATTCTTTTCGAATTTTCTCCATATTCACCTGCTGGCCAAGCCCAACTTTTGTTAAAGTGAATAGAACAATTGTCAATACTATTCGTGTTATCATAATTATAAATCAGGCTATTTCAACAATTTCAATTTCCGACTTAAATTACTAAAAAAATCGAATCCAACTATTAATTTTCAATTATCATACCATAAAGGCCAAAATTCATGTCATTGTATCGCCACAGCTAGCCTTAAAAAAGAGAAAAGTCTTTTTTAAAGTATATTTTTAAAGCAATTTTGCTCCATGAAACTGATTTTAGAAACAAGCCCAGTCTGGTTAAAGGTGATTTTGTCAATTCTATTTGGTGTGATATTAGGCTGCTTTTTAGGGGAAATAGTTTACACCTTATTACAGGCATAAGCTCTTCATCATAATCGATATCCCGTCCTTTACCCGAGGATCTGCTGAATTTTATGCCTACAGATAGACCGCTTATTGCGGTCATTTGAATAGACCACTAAGTTTCATTATCCTTGCCAAAAATCAAATTATTTTTGCTATATTGCTTATACCAATATAAATTTAAAGCGAGCTATGGAGACTAAAGCAGAGTATCAGATTTGGGACACTATTGTGAATAGCGCAAAAACTAAATTCGATTATAAGCATATTCGTGCTATGTTCAAAAAGGAAGATGACGAAATAACCGATAAGTTTCTATTCCATATTATTGCAGGATTTGCCTGTGGTGAAAATCATCAGACCATCTCAACCAATCTTTTCAATGAATTACAAAGTATTCATTTTGAATGCAATGAAGAACAGATCGACCGGTTTATCGCCGATAAGCACGTAAAATTCAGTCCTGAAATCTACGCCACCTATCTTGCATTCTCTATGCTGGAAGATGGTGAAGATGTCGATAACATCACCGAAATCATTAATAATCTTTTGCAACTAGATAAATAATTATCCGGAAGTATCGTTTAATTTTGGCTAAAAACTTATATTCGTGAATTATTACACCTATAGTTATGCGCCAGTTTTTAACGCTATTTTTAATATTTTCTATTTATACAAATAGTATAGCCCAAACTTTTGACTTTGGTAAAGTTTCTATTTCAGATTTTTCACGAACAGACCTGGATAGCAATGCCAATGCAATCGTACTCAATGAGTTTGGACGGAGCTCTGTCTTTGTTGATGATTATGATAATCGCGTAAAACTTCAACATGAATACCATGTACTTATCCGGATCAATAACAAAGAAGGGTTTAAAAAAGCTAATTTTGAAATTCCCTCGTATAAACGCGGAAGTTACATACGTGACTATTTTGACGAACTAAAGGCTGTTACGTATAACTTAGAAAATGGTAGGATCGAGAAAACAGAGCTTGAAAATAAAAAAGTTTTCAAGGAAAATTACTCAGCCTATCTGGATCTTAATAAGTTCACCCTTCCGAATATTAAAGAAGGATCTATTATCGAAGTGTCCTATCGCACGCTGGAGCAGGATTTATTTAATTTCAAGACATGGGAATTTCAAGACGATATCCCCAAAATACAAAGCCAATATATCGCCATTATTCCTGCTTCTTTTTCCTACAATGTAGTTTTACGTGGCCCTTACAAGCTTACCGATCAAAAAGCCGAAGCACTGAAAGAATATATTTTCCTGGATGGACTGCGAATGGACTGTTCAAAATTGACCTATACCATGAAGAACATCCCCGCATTTATGGAAGAGGACTACATGACTTCGCCAACCAATTTCAAATCTGCAATCTATTATGAGCTTGAATCAATCTTTTATCCAAGTACTGGTAGCAAGAAGACATTTAGCAAAACCTGGAAAGACGTCGATACAGACCTCATGAATGAAAAGGCTTTTGGAGGTCAATTAAAAAAAACAGACTTATTCAAAGCCCATTTAGCAACAATTGTATCGCCTACTGACACCAAATTAGAAAAAGCAAAAAAGATATATAACTATATCAACAAACAAATAAAATGGAATAATTATTTAGGTAAATATGCTGAAACTGGTATTGAAAAAGCATTGGAAAAACGAACCGGCAATATCGGGGACATCAATTTAGCACTGGTAACCGCGCTATTAGCGGCAGATCTGGAGGCCTACCCTATAATTCTTTCAACACGCCGAAACGGTACACCTAACGCCTTATTTCCCGTATTATCCGACTTTGACTATGTCATCGCTTGCGTAGATATAGATGGCGTAAAATTTAAATTAGATGCCTCCAATTCATACCTACCTTTTGGACAGCTGCCTTTACAATGCTTAAATGAACGGGGAAGAATTATCTACTCCAGAAAAAGCTCAGACTGGTTTCCGCTTACGGTAGAAGAATCTTCCGATGTCAACCACATATTGGAGGGAGCTTTAGATGAACAATCTAAAATTAAGGGAAAACTGACCATAAGCAGCAGTGGCAACAAAGCCTTCTTAAAACGTCAGCATATTGCCAAATTCAATTCTTTGGAGGAATATTGGGAAAAACTAGACGAAGAAATGCCCAATATCACGTTAACTAAATCAAGTATCCAAAATCTAGCGAATATTGATCAACCATTGATAGAAGAATTTGACGTCGTCCTAGATGTCTCCAAACAAATGGAACAAGACGTATTGGTATTGGCGCCCAATATTATTGACAGGATTTCCTACAACCCCTTTAAAGCACAGGAAAGAACTTATCCAGTCGATATGGGCTTTAAATCAAAAACGCAATACACAATCAAATTGACAATCCCCGATCGTTATGAAATTGTTGAAAAACCTCAAAATGCATCGTTAGCACTCCCCGAATCAACTGCAAAATATAGATACGTCACTCAAATCAATGGCAATCAACTTGAGATTCTGCAGAGCCTGGCGTTTAACAAACCCATCTTTTCAGTCGATGAGTATTTTTCGCTCAAAGAATTGTATTCACGTATTATTCAACAACAAAAACTAGACATAAAATTAATCGGTAAAAAATGAAAATCTTATTCGTCAACTTATTCTACTTCCTGCTTCCGATCGTCGCAATTGGGCAAGATAATTACGACGTCGCCAATATCCCAAGTGCACTAAAGAGCAGAGCTGTCGCTACTGTGCGCAATGATAAAACTGTGGTAGAAATGAAATCTCCCGAACAAGTCATCACAACCATAACCTGTGCCATAACTGTGTATAATAAAAACGGGGACCATTACGCCACGCTCCCGGTATATTATAATAAATCCACGGAAATCAAGAGTCTGAAGGGGGCTATCTATAACGAAATGGGAATATTGCAAAAGAAAATTGCAACGAAAGATTTCAAGGATATTAGCGCTGTGGACAACAGCACGATGTTTGCCGATTCCCGTGTAAAATTATATACACCTGATTACCATAGCTATCCTTATACAGTCGAATACCAATACGAAGTTAGGAGTAAACAAAACTTGATCATTCCCTCTTGGACTCCTGAAGTGTCCAATAATGTATCTGTAGAAAAAAGTAGCTTTCAATTTATTGCACCAATTGGCACAGAATGTCGAATTGAAACAACGAATTATAAAGGAAGTATCAAAGAAGAGAAAAATGACAAAACAGAAAGTAAAACATGGAATGCTGAACAGATCGCTGCAAAAAAAGATGAATCTTATAGCCCCAACCCTAACCTGAAAAGAACAAACGTACTCATTGTTCCCAAAAACTTTATTTATTATGGTAAGACAGGGAATTTTGGGGATTGGAAAGAATTTGGCCAATGGGTATCCAATAGCCTATTGAACAAAAAAGAAGATTTGACGGAGGCGTCTAAACAAAAATTCATAGCATTAACCAAAGATGCTGGCTCAGATAAAGACAAAGCAAAGATCCTATATAATTACTTACAAAAAAACACACGTTACATCAGTATCCAAATCGGTATTGGGGGCCTGGAGCCATTTCCTGCCTCTGAGGTTGACCGCCTAGGGTATGGTGATTGTAAAGCACTGGCGAATTACATGCGAAGCATGTTGTCGGCCGTCAATATACCTTCTTATTACTGTATTGTCGAAGCAGGCAAACGCAAAGAAAGTTTTCACAAAACCTTTGCAAATGCCCAGGACGGGAATCACGTCATCTTATGCATTCCATTCAAAAATGATACGACCTGGCTGGAATGCACGAGCCAAAATCTTCCATTCGGTTTTCTTAGCGACTTTACCGACGATAGAGATGTCGTTGCCTGTACCGAAAATGGTGGTGTTATCATGCATACGCCGAAATACGTTAACTCAACCAACCTTCAATTGCGCTATGCCGACCTAAAACTTTCGGAAGATGGAAGCATCCAAGGTACCTTAAACACCAAGTTCTACGGAACCCAATATGAGAACCATATGGACGTGCTTTTAGCCAGCAATAATGATAAGAATAAACTTCTCACGGATTACTATAATATAGACAACATCAATTTTAATCAGGTAAACTATATTGAACATAAGGAGGAAAATCCATTTATCGAGGAGAACCTGAATATTTTTATTAAAAACTATGCGGTGAAAAATGGTAATAAACTTTTGATCCAGCCTAATTTATTCAATACACACTCCAGCATTGCAGAAAGTAGAAATAGAACGGAAGATATTTTCATTGAGAGAGGCTATGCCGATATCGACAGCATTAGTATTGCCCTCCCAGAAAATATGCTCAAAAACATAACTCCTGAGAAGAAAGTTATTGAGAAACCCTTTGGAAGGTATGAATTTAGGTCAGAAATGAAAGACAATAAACTATTCACCTACAGAAAATTGGAACTTTTTGAAGGCAGTTATCCTGCCAATACATATGAAGACTTTTTCCAATTTCATAATGAGGTAAGCAGCTGCGACAAGGGACGCTTTAATCTAAGCTTTCTCTAGTCGGAAGAAAATATTTACCAGAATATGAAGGAGTAAAATCGATCAAACAAGGCAATTATTGTATATTAGCTCAATGACAGAATACGCAGCGATATTTGACATGGACGGTGTTATCAGCCACACCAACCCTTTCCATGCGGAAGCTTTTAGAGCTTTTTTTAAAAACCACAATGTACAACAGGCGACAGAAGAGGAATTTGAGCAGCATATGTATGGTAAGCATAATAGTTACATTATGCAACATTTCTTTCAACGTCCGATATCCCCTGAGGAACTGCGGACCCTTGAATTTGAAAAAGAGCAGCTTTTTAGAGTGATTTATAAAGAACACGTTGCCCCTATAAAGGGCTTAATTGAGTTTCTAACGGAATTAAAAAATAACGGTTTTAAGCTTGCTGTGGCGACTTCTGCTCCCCAAGAGAATATGGATTTAATTCTGGACGAATTGAATATACGCCAACTCTTCTCTTCCACACTGAGCAGCGAAGATGTAAAACTACATAAGCCACATCCTGAGGTTTACCTAAAATCTGCAGAAAACCTGCAAATTCCTGTTGACCGCTGTATTGTTTTTGAAGACTCTTTTTCTGGTATTACCGCAGCGAAAAATGCCGAAATGAAAGTTGTTGCTGTACTTTCAACACATAAAAAAGAAGAATTGCCTGTAAGTGATGATTATATAAATAATTATACAGAAATATCAGTTGCCAATGTAAAGGCCATTTTAAAAACACAAGAATTATAATTTGGTTGTGGGTTTGCCGACACTTATTCCGATGATTCCAGATGTCTTCGCTCAATACCGATAAAAAAAGAGATTCTTTGAAGAATCTCTTTTTTTATACCATTTGTTTAAGCTAAATCTGCGTTCACAGCTGCTAAACTAAATTTCCACGAAATGATTAATCTCTTTTTAGACCAAACTTCTCTATTTTACTATACAGGTGGCTACGTTGAATATCAAGATCATCGGCCGTCTTGGAGACGTTCCAATTATTTTTTTCCAATTTATATTTTATAAATTCTTTCTCCGCATGATCTTTATAATCTTGAAACGAATCAAAGGAGTCCATATCTAATCCGTAATTCGTTGCGCCTTTTTCATGGGCTATACCGTTTACCGGTTCACGAGAAGGATTAGCAAATGCGACAACATCTTTATCTGTGATAGATCGATCACTCAAAATAATTAACCGTTCAATCATATTGCGCAATTCCCGAATATTACCTGTCCAAGGAAGATGGCTCAATTCCCGCATGGCAGCAGCCGTAATTTCCTTTACAGGTATCCCGTATTCCATACAGATTTCTTCACAAAAATTTGTTGAAAGCAGGGGAATATCATCCACACGGTCGATCAAAGCAGGCACATGAATCAAGATTACCGACAGGCGGTGATACAAGTCCATTCTAAAATTACCTTCTTCAATTTCCTTCAAGAGATCTTTATTGGTCGCAGCGACTACCCTGACATTGACGTCAATTTCTTTGTCGCCCCCCACTCTGGTGATTTTATGTTCCTGTAACGCCCGTAACACTTTAGCTTGAGCGGATAGACTCATGTCTCCGATCTCATCCAAGAACAATGTTCCGCCACTCGCTTGTTCAAATTTTCCGATACGCTGTTTAATCGCGGATGTAAAGGATCCTTTTTCATGTCCGAATAATTCAGATTCAATTAATTCGGAAGGTATCGCAGCACAGTTCACTTCAATAAGGGGTCCCTGCGCGCGATTCGATTTCTCATGCAGCCAACGTGCTACAAGCTCCTTTCCAGAACCATTTGCTCCGGTAATCAATACACGGGCTTCCGTTGGAGCTACGCGATCAATTGTCTCTTTAATACGTTTGATTGCCCCAGACTCACCCAATATATCTTTTGTTTTCGAACTGCTAACTTTCCGTTTCAGTACCTTGGTTTCGGTGACAAGGGAGCTTTTATCCAGTGCATTCCGTACTGTGATCAATAATCTGTTCAGGTCCAGCGGTTTTTCTAAAAAGTCAAATGCTCCTTTTTTCGCTGCTTCAACAGCTGTTTCAATCGTACCATGTCCAGAAATCATAATAAAAGGGATGTCCGGGCTGCTTTGATGTGCTTCCGCCAAAACTTCCATCCCATCCATCGTATTCATCTTGATATCACAGAGCACAAGATCTATTTTTTCCTTTTTTAAAATATCTAATCCATCCCGGCCATTGTCGACATCTAAAATCGTATAATCTTCATATTCCAAGATATCACGCAACGAACTTCTGATGGCGCGCTCATCATCAATGATTAAAATTGTACTCATAAATCGAGAGTTATGCTATTTTTTCAATTATGGGAATCAATATAAGGTTTTTTTGGCAATTAGCGAAAAAGAAGCAAACCTTGTAAGCCGGGTTCTGTAGACCACCGAAGTGGAATTTCTATCATTTATCTAGATTTGCCATCGCTGACAAACTCAATCAACCTACCCATTACGAATTCCAATACATTGAAAGAAGACGAGCAGCCTTCGAATTTCGCAACCTATTTGGTCTTTCAACACACGAGGTTTACCGTAATGTATGTCGCCATACAAGACCGTAAGCTCTTACCTTACGTTTTCACCCTTACTCCGAAAAGCGGTATATTTTCTGTGGCACTTTCTGTCTGCTACTTTCATAACAGCCTTCCCGTTAGGAAGCGTGTTGCTCTATGTTGCCCGGACTTTCCTCTCCTCTCAAAAAAGAGCAGCGATAGAACCAGTTTGCTTCTGCGCAAAAGTAGCTATTTTACTCGGATAAACCCGAATTTCTTTTCAATTTCGAAAAGACGATCCTTTTTGCATGACAGGCACAAAAATCTACGCAATCACCTTGCGTAGATAAAGAAAGTTTTTGTATTTTCAATCTATCAAAAAAACATGGCACTCAATAAACTAGCTCTCATACGTTATAAAACGATTGACCATTGCCTTCGCTTGCGACATCGTAAATGGACCTTGGAAGATCTTATGGAAAAGGTTTCCGATGCACTCTATGAATTTGAAGGAATCAAAAATGGGATAAGTAAACGCACCATACAAGGTGATATTCAGCTCATGCGTAGCAATAAGCTCGGCTACAATGCGCCTATTGTCGTGTTGCACCGAAAATTCTACACCTATGAAGATCCCAACTATAGCATTAGCAATTCACCGATTTCCGTCGGTGACATGCAAAAAATGAAGGAGGCAGTAGAGGTACTTAAGCATGTGAGCGGTTTCTCCAGCTTTGATGAAATGAGCGATATTGTTGCACGGCTTGAAGATAGCATCCATACCAAAAAGGACAATTCACCCTCTATTATACAAATGGAAAGCAACAATCTGCTAAAAGGTCTTTCTTTTATCAGCATGCTCCATCAAGCCATTCGGGAAAAAACACCACTCCTGATCAGCTATCAATCGTTCAAAGCAACACAACAGCAGGATCTGGTCTTCTCCCCATATCTCTTAAAAGAATATCGGAATCGATGGTTTCTAATTGGTCAGCATAAAAAGAATGAAGGATTAATGACGCTGGCGCTTGATCGGATCAATGCCATCGAGGAAATGGGCAAAAATTCATACAAGGAGTATACAGGGGTCGATTTCGAACGTTACTTTTCGGATACCATAGGTGTAACGAAGACACAAAAAGACCGCGGCCACCGGGTGATATTGCAAGTCAATGCAAAAAATGCACCTTATGTAGCAACAAAACCCTTGCATTCTTCACAGCAGGTTTTAGACAAAAAGGAGGATGGCTCCATCTTAATTCGCATCGATGTCGTACTTAATTTTGAATTGGAAAGAGAAATTTTAGGATTCGGCGAAGCTATTAAAGTACTCTCGCCAAGAAATTTACAAACGAGAATAAAACTACGCTTGGCTGCTGCTGCACAACTCTATGCTGAGAAAGCTGTTGATAAGGCGTTAAATTCACGAAATGAATAATATTTCACGCCTAAATGTCTTGGGCGATGGCATAACCACTAGCCCAAGCCCATTGGAAATTATAGCCGCCAAGCCACCCCGTAATATCAACAGTTTCCCCTCCGAAATAAAGGCCTTTCACTTTTTTGGACATTAAGGTCTTGGGGTGAAGTTCTTCCGTTGATACTCCTCCACGCATGACCTCGGCTTTATCATACCCCTTATCTCCCGCAGGTTTTACCTTGAAGCGATGGATCGTATCGACAATCAATTTCGCGTCAGCTTTACTAAGGGAAGCAATTTTGGTATCCAACGTTAGAAATTTTCCAAGGGCATCGACCAATTTCCTGCTGAAATAATCGTTTAGCAATTGTGAAACAAGTCGCTTTCCGCCGTATTGTCGCTCCTGTTTAATCAGGTTATCTAAATTAAAATTAGGCAAGAGATCAATCGTAATCTCCTGTCCAGGCCGCCAATAACTTGATATTTGAAGAATTGCAGGTCCGCTTAACCCCCAGTGCGTAAAGAGAATATTCTCTTCAAAAGACATTCCGGCAACAGACACTTTCGAGAACACCGAATTTCCAGCCAAAGAACTATACCAATCTGCATCTTTTCCAGTTATCGTCAAAGGGACTAATGCAGGCGCTGTACCAACTACATTCAAGCCAAATTGTTTGGCTAGACGTAATCCAAAGTCTGAAGCACCAAGTTTTTGGACCGGAAGCCCACCGGAAGAAACAACAACTTTATGGGCATGGTATCGAGACTCACCTTTTGCATTTTCTACTGTTACCAAAAAGCCATTATCGTCTTTTTCTACAGATTTAACCAAGGTATTCAAGGCTATATCCTGCCCTGTCTCATATAAAATTTTTGAAAATACAGCAACGATATCTTTTGCTTTATTAGTCTCTGGAAACAACTGCCCCAGTGTTTTTTCATGCCCCACAATACCATATTGTTCAAAAAATGTAATGGTATCGTCCACGGTCCATTGTTTGAATATACCATGTAAAAAATCTGGATTTTCGGAAATAAAATTAGCGGGACTGCTACCAATATTTGTATAATTACAGCGCCCACCTCCGGAAATCAAGATTTTCGCGCCGACCTTATCGTTTCGTTCAAGGACCAAGGTCTTCTTCCCAATTAGCCCTGCTTGGGCTGCACACATCAAACCACAGGCTCCACCCCCAATAATGATGGCATCGTATAGTATACTCACAGCAACACTCTAATAAGCAATCAATGTATTTTCAACAGAAACAACTCTTCGTTCCAATTGACTCTGATACCCCAATTCAATAATTTTAATGACATCCCGCGCCTGTTCCGCCGATACAATCAAGGTAGTTTTTCCCAATATGCTATCCGCAACGTTCTGATAAAAATCAGGATAAGAACCTATTTCAGAAGGAATCATTTCTTCAATATCATTCCCCTGTTCAACAATATTGAGCTTGCCGTATAGACTTGGATCTTCTTGTCCCCAGGTTGGATCCTCATCGGGAAATTTACCATCGCGCAGTAAAGCTTCCTGCGGGTCGACACCATATTTTACAAAATTTCCGTTCATGCCAAAAACACGATAACGAGGTGTAGGTTCTTTTGCCAACATAGACCCTTTCAGCGATACCCGTAAGTTATCATAGTATAGTAGGCAGTCGAAATTATCAATGGTTTTCGCATGATCCCGTTGGATAGCCAAATCTGCAAAAACAGCATCTGGTCTTCCAAATAACTGTAAAGTTTGGTCGATAAGATGCGAGCCCAAATCGTAGAATATCCCCGAACCCGGTAAATGCTCTTCACGCCATGCATTTGGTCTCAAGTAATTGCGGAAACGATCAAACCTAGCTTCCAGATTTACAATCCTTCCCAATCGTCCACTTTGAATCACTTTCTTTAACGTTCGATAGTCTGAGTTGAATCTTAAATTGTGATAAGGCGCCAAAATCAGATTTTTCTCCTTAGCCAGCGCGATAAGCTCATCGGCCTGCTCCACATTGTTCGTAAATGGTTTCTCAACAACAACATGTTTCCCTGCTTCCAAAGCACGTTTTGCGAAAGGATAATGCATGTCATTGGAAGTCGCAACCACGACTAAATCAATGGTTGCGTCATTAAAAATATCATCTGCCGACAAAGCAATTTTTGCCTGTGGATAGCGTTTTTTTAGTAAAAGTTGCTGATCAGCTTTCCGGGCGGTTACTTTAACAAGATCCAGCTCCGTTATCGAACGCATGACAGGCGCGTGAAACACCTGCCCTGAAATTCCAAAGCCAATAAGCCCTACGCGAATTTTCTTCATCATATTACATTCTTTCAGGTACACGAATACCCAATAAGTTCATCCCTTTGGCAATAACCTTTGCAGCAGAAGCCGAAAGGTGCAATCTAAAGTTCTTTACATCAGCATCTTCCGCCTTCAATATCGTCTCTTCATGATAGAATTTATTGTAGAACTTGGCTACCTCATAAATATAATTTGCCAACTGCGCAGGGCTAAACTCTTGCGCAGAAGCCTCAATAGTCTCCGGAAACGCACCTAATTGCTGAATCAAGTCACGCTCGTAAGAAGAGATCGTCGTCGGTACAGAAACAGCACTGTCAAAATCGAATTCAGCTTTACTTAAAACAGATTTGATACGGGCATGTGTGTATTGAATAAATGGTCCTGTATGACCTTGGAAATCGACAGACTCATTTGGATCAAACAAAAGGCGCTTTTTGGGATCCACTTTCAATAGAAAATATTTCAGTGCCCCCATTCCTATTGTATCATAAAGCACGGCTTTTGATTCCTCGTCCAATCCTTCAGTTTTGCCAAGCTCCTCAGTACGTTCTTGTGCGGTTTTAAGCATTTCAGCCATTAAATCATCCGCATCAACAACGGTTCCCTCCCGTGATTTCATTTTACCCGAAGGAAGATCGACCATCCCGTACGATAAATGGAACAATCCGTCAGCCCAAGCTTTTCCAAGTTTTTTTAAGATCAAAAACAGTACCTTGAAATGGTAATCCTGTTCGTTACCGACAACATAAATAGAATCATTCATTTTGAATTCATCATACTTCAATTGTGCTGTCCCCAAATCTTGTGTAATATAGACCGAAGTACCATCGCCACGAAGCACAAGCTTCTGATCCAATCCTTCTGCAGTTAGATCAATCCATACGGAGTTATCCTCTTTTTTGAAGAAAACCCCTTTATCTAAACCTTCCTGGATAATATCTTTCCCCAGCAAGTATGTATTGGATTCATAATAGTATTTATCAAAATCGACCCCTAATTGTTTATAGGTCTTTTCAAACCCGGCGTACACCCAGCTGTTCATGGTTTTCCAAAGGGAGATCACCTCTTCATTACCGGCCTCCCATTGCTGCAACATCGCTTGCGCTTCTCGCATCAAAGGTGCATTTTTCTTCGCTTCCTCTTCGGTTTGCCCCTCAGCTTTTAATGCCTCGATTTCCTTTTTATATTCTCTGTCAAAGACAACGTAATATTTTCCGACAAGGTGATCGCCTTTGAGTCCAGTGGATTCGGGTGTTTCACCGTTGCCAAATTTTTGCCAGGCCAACATGGACTTACAGATATGGATACCACGATCGTTCACCAAATTTGCTTTGATCACATCATAACCATAAGCTTTTAGGATTTCTGCAACAGAATATCCTAATAAATTATTACGGATATGCCCCAAGTGCAGCGGTTTATTGGTATTCGGAGAAGAGTATTCCACCATCAGTTTCTTCCCATTCGCAGGAAATACACCAAAGTCCTTCGCCGTTATGGTCTGATTCAGCAAAGTGATCCAGTAATCATCGGAAAGAACAATATTCAAAAAGCCTTTTATCACATTGAAATCCGATATTTCAGCGATATGCTGTTGCAAATAAGCACCAATTTCCTTTCCGGTTTGTTCCGGAGAAGATTTCGAAAAGCGCGTTACGGGAAAAGTTACGATTGTAATTTGTCCCTCAAACTCCTTTCGGGTAGCTTGTAAAGCAATTTGAGTTTCTAAAATATCTGCATTGTAAAGCTCTTTTACTGCCTGTACAGTGACTTCAACAAGTCGCTTTTGAATAGAATTTGCCATTTAATGATTTTGTAATTTTTACAACTTCCTGATAGTGAATTGGAAATAAATAACATTCCTTATTTAGGTATTCACCATTAAAGTATATCTTTGCAAAAATAATAAAAAATGCAGAGCTATCAGGAATTTCTTGACTTAAGTGTTGGTTTTCCGCAAGACGGATTCGAAATCATCGACGACGAATTGTATTTCCACGATTTGAATTTAATGGAAATGATAGAAACGTACGGTACGCCGTTACGTTTTACCTATTTGCCTATCGTCAGCAAAAAAATTCAGCAAGCGAAAATCCTCTTTCAGACCGCAATTCTGAAACACAACTATCGCGGATCTTACAAATATTGTTATTGTACCAAGTCATCCCATTTCAAGCACATCGTAGAGGAAGCTTTGAAAAATGATATCCACCTGGAAACTTCATCTGCATTTGATATGCCGATGATCGATTCATTGGAAAGACAGGGCACAGTAACAAAAGACATTACAGTGATCTGTAACGGGTTCAAAACCTACCAGTACAAACAATATATTGTTGATATGATCCACGACGGATATAAAAACATTATACCGGTACTGGATAACAAAGAGGAATTTAACCTTTATGATGATGAAATCGAATTGGATGAGCCTTGTGCTTTAGGTATCCGCGTTGCTTCCGAAGAGCAACCAGATTCTCAATTTTATACCTCTCGCCTAGGGATTCGCCAGGAAGACGTCGTTGAATTCTATAACAACAAGATTGCCGACAATCCAAACTTTAAAGTAAAGTTACTCCACTTTTTCATTAATTCAGGTATCTCGGACACTCCGTATTACTGGAACGAATTAGAGAAATACGTTACTTTATATTGTAAATTTAAGAAAGTAAACCCGGATTTAGATACCCTAGATATCGGTGGTGGCATGCCATTTAAGGATTCACTGGTACACGACTTTGACTACGAATATATGGTCAACGAGATTGTCAACCGTATCAAACAAATCTGTGCTCACCATGAGGTAATGGAACCAGATATTATTACCGAATTTGGCAAATACACCGTTGCTGAAGCATCAGGTATCCTCTATAAAGTTTTGGGCCGCAAGCAACAAAACGATCGCGAACGTTGGTTTATGATTGATGGTTCATTCATTACAAATTTGCCGGATGTATGGGCATTGAATCAAAAATACATTCTATTGCCGATCAATAACTGGGATTCAGAATACGAACGCGTCAATTTAGGTGGCATCACATGCGATGGACAGGATTATTACAATCAGGAGGCACACATGAACTCGGTATTTATGCCTAAGACCCGTAAGGTACAGTACTTGGGATTCTTTCATACCGGAGCATATCAAGATGTATTAAGCGGATATGGAGGCATCCACCACTGCTTACTTCCTTCACCCAAACATGTGCTTGTACGCCGCAATAGAGATGAAACATTCAACTACGAGGTTTTCGGTGAGGAGCAAAACTCCAAACAAGTAATGAAATTGTTAGGCTACCAATAAGATATTCTATCAAGAGTAAGCACGCTCGTCATTGGGGGATCAAAACAATATCCTCGTAAAAAAGAGCTATTTTAAGCCAAAATAAAAGGTCTCGTTTCTTAGGAACGAGACCTTTTATTTTCAGCCTATCCGCCATTATTTACAATTGGGCGTAAATTAAAGGCAAAATCACAGACAAAGACAATAGCATAAAGGAGATTACCTAAACGATGCTGGACATGGCCGCGGCAGCTGGCTTTTATTCATATTGTGTTCGTACCTGCTTCGGACCACGTTCGGAGCTGCCCAATTCCGTTACGACTGTTGACCTAGTAGTGTACAGACTTTTCCTGTTTGGAGACTGGACAATATCTGTACAACATCTGTACAAGATCTATTGATGATCCGAAGCAGGTACGAAGCAAGTACGAAGAAAAGGTACTAATCTTTCAGACTGTATCGTTGTTTAGGAAAGGATTGCTGGGTATTTTCCTTTAGCGCGACTAGAAATGCCAAAGTCGATAATTGCTATTTTGCAACCCAGGCGTTAAAGAAATTAAGCACTTTTTCTTCATCATAGCCCTTTCCTTTTTCCAGACTGCCACTCTCCTGTACATGCAATGTCTTTCCATTTCTATCCAAAATAATAAAAAATGGATAACCTAGTTTATTGCCTTCAGGGGCATACTTTTGAAACACAGCTTCATTTTTATTTTCTTTTGAATAATTGAGGTGATAATAGAGGAAATGACTCTTTAACAACTTGTCGACACTTGCTGTTTTATGAATATAGTCATTAAATCTTAAACACCAGACACACCAATTCCCACCGGCTTGAATGACGATGTTTTTCTTTTCTTTCTTTGCTTGAACCAATAGTTGATCAATATCATTCTGTGCATTGGCATCTGGATTGTAAGGCTTCGAAAGATCCTGAGCTGTAGCAAGCTGCTGTGAGAACGCTTTGGACTGTACGAGTACCGTCCCCAAAAACACAATAGCTCCACACAGTAATAATCTTATATTTCTCATCATAAATAAATTAAATACTGATCTAAAATTACAAAATCATTTTCCCAAACCAAAACATAAGCAGCACATAATCGTTAAACATGATATAGCTATTGACCATGAAAAAAAACACCCAGGACTACAACGGACCGTATTTCAGCGGATTCCTAAAAATGCGATTAAGCCCGATATACATGACCTTAGGTGATCAGCATAGGGGTGTTATTCAACATATCACCATTGGGGAGAAGTAAAAAGGCAACCTATTGATACGCGGTTCAGGTCGCTGATAAAAACAAGAAAGACTTCCTTTTACTAAAATAAAAACAAAACAAAACAAAAACAAACACCTTATCTTAACATAAATATTATTTAATTTCCTTTAAAATTCAACAAATATAGCATAACTTAGTGTAAAGGAAGTAGTAAAAGAAGCACAGAAGATTCACTACAAAAATCCAAAACGAAACAAAATGAAACACCAAGAATTCAACAGGTCAAAACTGATAGAAAAAATAAGAGATACGAGTACGTGGGATGTTATCGTCATAGGCGGCGGTGCCAGCGGATTAGGTGTTGCATTAGATGCGTTAAGCCGAGGGTTCAAAACAATTTTATTGGAGCAGGTTGATTTTGCAAAAGGCACTTCAAGCAAAGCAACAAAGCTTGTTCACGGTGGTGTACGCTACTTGGCTCAGGGCGACATCGCCTTGGTTAAAGAAGCGCTTCACGAAAGAGGTTTACTTCAAAAAAATGCCCCACACCTTGTTAAAAATCAATCGTTTATCATTCCAAACTACAGCTGGTTCGATGGCCCATTCTATACCATTGGAATGAAAATATATGACCTGCTTGCAGGTAAATTAAGTTTAGGAAAGTCTATTCATATCAATAAAGAAGAAACGCTGAATCGCATAAGCACTGTACGACCCAAAGGGTTATATGGAGGCGTGGTTTATCAAGACGGACAATTTGACGACTCCAGACTTGCGCTCAACGTTGCGCAGACCTGTATACAAATGGGCGGTGTCGCCCTAAATTATGTAAGGGTCAATAACCTCAGCAAAGACAGCGATGGACGAATAAACGGTGTCATCGCCAATGATACCGAAACTGGTGAAGTTTTCACCATACAAGGCAAAGCTGTTATCAATGCTACAGGAATATTTGTCGATGATATCTTAAAAATGGATAGACCGGAAGCCAAACAAATGGTACGCCCCAGCCAGGGGGTTCACCTGGTATTTGACAAATCGTTTCTCCCGGGCGACGATGCCATTATGATTCCAAAAACGGATGATGGACGGGTCCTTTTTCTGGTACCTTGGCATAATCGAGTCATTGTGGGAACAACGGATACACCGATAGACGAGCATAGCCTTGAACCGGTAGCTTTGGAGCAGGAGATCGATTTTATTCTGAAAACGGCGGGACGTTACTTGACAAAACAACCAACCAGAGCGGATGCATTGGCCGTATTCGCTGGCCTCCGACCACTGGCAGCCCCTACCGGTAACTCAAACAAGACCAAAGAGATCTCGCGAAGCCACAAGGTTATTGTTAGCGACTCCAAATTACTGACTTTAACTGGCGGAAAGTGGACAACATTCCGTCGAATGGGCCAAGATACCCTAGACAAAGCAATAAAAATTGGCTGTTTACCACAAAAAGAAAGCCGGTCTGCCGCACAAAAGATCTATAGCGCCATTCCAACGTCCGACAGAAGCAGCCATATGTATATTTATGGTGCGGACCAAGAAGCCATCAACGCGTTGGCTCAGGAAAATCCTCAATGGGACGAAAAATTAATCCCACATCTTGAGTTCAAAAAGGCCGAAGTTGTTTGGGCAGCACGCAATGAACTTGCCAGGACTGTGGAAGATGTGCTATCCCGTCGGGTACGGATGCTATTTCTCGACGCAAAAGCCGCAATTGAAGCTGCTCCCGAAGTGGCAAAAATACTCGCACAAGAGCTGAATAAGGATGAAGATTGGCAAAATGACCAAATAGTGCATTTTCAAAACGTTGCAAAAAATTATATCTTAAAGTAATACAAAAATAACCAGCAATACTCAATTACTCAATTATGGAACAACAATACATCTTGGCAATGGATCAAGGTACCACCAGCTCCAGAGCTATCATTTTTGATAAAGACAGAAATATAGTCTCCATTGCCCAGAAGGAATTTACGCAAATATTCCCACAACCGGGATGGGTTGAACACGATCCACATGAAATCTGGTCAACACAGGCAGGTGTCACTGCAGAAGCAACCACAAAAGCAGGATTAAACGGCAAAAATATTGCCGCCATTGGCATTACCAACCAACGTGAAACAGTGGTCGTTTGGGACAAAGAAACAGGAAAACCCATCTACAATGCCATCGTTTGGCAAGATAAACGCACAGCCGATTACTGCGACGAGTTACGTCGCTCCGGAAAACATGAGATGATCCAGGAAAAAACAGGCCTAATATTAGATCCTTACTTTTCTGCAACCAAAATAAAATGGATTCTGGATAACGTGGAAGGTGCCCGGGAAAAAGCACAAAACGGGGAATTAATCTGTGGAACTATTGACACTTGGCTCGTCTGGAACCTCACCCGTGGCGATGCTCACATTACGGATGTAACAAACGCTTCCCGCACCTTACTCTTTAATATTCATAACATGGAATGGGATAAGGAGCTACTCGAATTATTTGACATCCCCGCCGCCATGCTGCCCGAAGTAAAAGAAAGCAGTGAAATATATGGCGAATCACGGACAACCATTTTTGCACACAAAGTCAAGATAGCTGGAATTGCTGGCGACCAGCAGGCGGCACTGTTCGGACAGCAATGTATTGAAAAGGGAATGGTCAAAAACACGTACGGCACAGGATGTTTTATGTTAATGAACATCGGCGATAAACCAATCCGTTCAAAGAACAACCTTTTAACGACTGTCGCCTGGAAAATCAACGGGAAAACAGAATATGCCTTGGAGGGAAGCATATTTATCGGCGGGGCATTGGTCCAATGGCTACGCGACAACCTCAACATTATCTACAAATCGGCAGACGTAGAACAATTAGCGCTGACAGAAAAAGATAATGGCGGTGTCACATTTATCCCTACATTTGCCGGACTGGGGGCTCCATACTGGAACGCTCGTGCACAAGGCACACTATTTGGCCTTACGCGTGCAACAACCAATGGCCACATTGCACGCGCCTCCTTAGAGGCAATTTCCCTGCAGACACGCGATGTGCTGCAAGCCATGGAAGCCGATAGTGGCATACCGATCAAAGAATTGCGTGTAGACGGCGGTGCAACAGCAAATAATCTACTCATGCAGATTCAGGCCAATGTACTAAACAGCAAAGTTGTACGCCCCAAAATTACCGAAACTACAGCTTTGGGGGCAGCATACCTCGCAGGATTGGCTGTGGGATTCTGGAAAAATGAAGACGAGATATCAAAGTTTTGGGCACAGGATCGTATATTTGAACCTGAAGCAGAGCAAGAAGAGCAAACAAAAAAGATCATTAAACTCTGGACCAAGGGAGTCAAAGCATTACAGTACTGGACCGAAAACTAACCAACAAGCATGAACCATTATTTAGCAGAATTTATCGGCACAACCCTTCTCCTTCTTTTAGGCAATGGGGTTGTGGCCAACGTTATCTTAAAAGGAACAAAGGGAGAAAATGGAGGATGGATTGTAATCACCACCGCATGGGCACTTGCAGTCTATGTAGGAGTTGTATTTGCCGGCCCCTACACCGGAGCCCACCTCAATCCTGCGGTAACCATTGCCGTCGCCCTCAATCATGGCCTCCCTTGGATGGAAGTACCCGGCTATATTCTCGCACAGATCGCCGGTGGTTTCTGCGGTGCAATGTTAACCTACATCATGCACAAAGACCATTTCGATGCAACAGCAGACCCAACGACCAAACTTGGTGTTTTCGCCACTATACCCAACATCCGAAATACATCAACAAATCTGGCAAGTGAAATTATCGGAACCTTTGTGTTGATTTTTGTAATTTTCTTCATAACAGGTCAAGATGTTACCATCGATGGAAAAACAGCTCCCATTGGCATGGGCTCCCTTGGTGCGATACCCGTTGCATTTCTGGTGTGGGCCATCGGTCTCTCACTCGGTGGGACTACGGGATATGCCATCAATCCTGCCCGGGATTTTGGCC
Source organism: Sphingobacterium multivorum (assembly GCF_039511225.1). NCBI lineage: Bacteria > Pseudomonadati > Bacteroidota > Sphingobacteriia > Sphingobacteriales > Sphingobacteriaceae > Sphingobacterium > Sphingobacterium multivorum. The sequence goes on along the minus strand of NZ_CP154261.1, from coordinate 1,983,856 downwards.
CGCGCTTATTTCATGCGCTTTGGCCAATCAAAGGAAAAGGTAGCTCCGACTGGTCTTATGCCTGGATTCCAATCCTAGGACCGATCTTGGGCGCCATTTTAGCCTTTGCACTGTATATCTGTATAAAACCGGCCTAATCAAGGTCGCGCTGCACGAACAAAATAAAAGGGGATTCAAAAATTGAATCCCCTTTTATTTTGTTATCCACGCTTGGGTTTTCTATGACCGTATTCACGATCCCGATCAAATGTATTCATGTGACGTTCCTTTTTCACAGGATATACATCATCAATTACAATCAGTATACCTTTTTCCTCTACCGTACCAAACTCATCATTACGTGCAGTACCAAATGATTTCATCGTAGGCGAAAGGTTCATATAGGTATTGATCAGCGGCGGAATATTCTCTCCCAATGCTCTCACGTGGCTATTTAACACCTTATATCCTTCTTTATAATCCAGCCCATCAAATACGCCGACAAATCGATCGTAATCATTTTTGATTTCCAATTCCGGAAGAGGAAGAACCAATTTGTCGTGATCAGGAAAATAATAGTCCATAAAATAAAGCAACATATCCCGTGCATCTTTATTATAATGTGGATACATGGTCACTTTACCAAAGAGGTATTTAATTTCAGGGTTAAGCATCACCAAAGCTCCTAAACCGTCCCAAAGATTGTCCAATGAAAAAATTCCTTTTCTATTGTCGATGGCTGGTTGGTACTTAGGTTGTACAAACGACCGTCCCAACTCTATGGTGTAAGGTAGATATTCATTCGTAAATAATTCGGAAAACTGAAAATAATGTGCTGTTGATAAATTGGGTATACCATTTACTTCACCAGCCTCAGCACATTTGATTACCCTATAACCGGCAACCACCTCTTCATCTTCGGGATTCCATGCGATCAACTGATCGTAACAATCTTCGCATGTATCATTTTCATCGATATCAATTGAAAGTCCTGTACCTCCCCCTGCGCCACGAAAAGTCAACTCCCGCAAACGCCCAATTTCACGCATGACATTTGGCGAATTATGATAGTTGATTAAGTATATCTCGTTATTTCCATTGTTGGTATATCGTAAGAAGACTTCTTTATTCAATTCGGTCTTCAATAATTCTCTATCAACTGGAGGTATAATTTCTTGCATAAATTCTATTTTTCTTGAGCCAATCCATAAACCCTTCTTTTCACTTCCTCAGCCCAAGTTTTTTCGTTTTTTGATTGATCAAACGCTGTATAAGGGATTCTTTCTCCTACTATAATATTGACGGTATGTCCGCGTTGAGCAAACATTTCATCAGGTAAATATAACATTTCAATGTTTACCTTGAGACCCAATTTCTGTCTAAGCCTTGCAAAATTATAAAAAAACTTAGAGTTTTTACCGTCAATCAACACCGGAATGACATCTTTTTTATATTTTTTTGCTTTGCTAATAAAACTTTTTTTCCATTCGAGATCTTCTATACGACCATCGTTCTGTTTTCTGGAAACCAAACCTGCAGGGAATACCAATAGCGCATCATCTGCACCATAAGCCTCCTCAATCGCAGAAATGGCCTGTTTCCCTTGCCCCCCCAACTTATTTACACCGACAAACAAAGGCCGCAAATTACCTATATTTAGAAGAATATCATTAACTAAAAACTTCACATCGCGTCTATATTTACCTATAGCGTGCATAAATGCAATACCATCCAATCCGCCCAAAGGATGATTGGACGCGAAAATAACCGGATCCGATACTGGAATATTTTCTGCCCCATACAAATTGACCTTGACATCCAAATCGTTGATCAATGCATCAACAAAATCCAGGCCCTGAAGATCTGCAAAGCGCGTCATGATATCATTTATCTCATCTTCATGAATTGTCCTTTTTAAATAATTAAGTAAAAAAGACGGAATCCATTTAGCAAGGCCCGCATTTTTTTTGTGAATAACTTCACGTATATCAATAAACTTTTTACTCTCGCTTGTGATCATCAATCTTACTGTTCCAATTAAAAATACTTCACCTCCGTTTAAGCCCAGTTTTTAGGCCTATTCCAATTCGTTGACAAAAATAATAACAGAATGGTAATAAAAGTACAATTTTAAAGTTTAAAATTGCACTTATTTGCAATAATGTAGTCTTTCTCGGTGCGCCCTATTTTGGGTATAACAAGCAATCAACGAATTAAGCATAAATCTGATCCTGTAAAATTTCTTTTCACCTAGTTTTTTTATTAAGTTTGAGTATGCTAATAAGTCAATTTCTTTCAAATGCTGATTTCAGTATTCAAAATGCTGATTCAATACAACAGGCGCTAGAGAAGCTGCAAGATATGCTTTGTAAAGAATTAGTCGTTTTAAATGGTGACGACTATATTGGCCTGGTTAATGAAACCATCTTATTGGATGCGGAAGATGAAGATGCTCCCCTTTCTTCCATAAAAATAAATACGGCCCCTATACAGCTGAAGTTCAATCAACACCCCTATGATGCCCTGGTGATGATAACGGTATATAATAGCACAATCATTCCTATTTTAGATCAAGACAACAAATATATTGGTGTGTCAACGCAATTGGATATATTAAAGGCAATAAGTTCAATTCAATCACAAAACGAATCTGGAGCTATTATCGTGTTGGCAACTGGCCTACACGATTTTTCACTTTCACAGATTGCTCATCTAGTTGAAAGTGACAATTGCAGAATCCTCAATTGCGCAACCAAAATAAATTTGGAAAGTGACAATATTGAAGTTACCCTTAAAGTCGACAAGTCAAACATCAACGCCTTACTGAATTCATTCCTAAGACACAACTATTTAATTCTTGAAACCCATAATACCATAGCTGCATTTGACGACACTGCCGACCGTTATCAGCAGCTTATGAATTATATTAACATTTGATTAGGATTAGTTTTTTCTCATCTTTGCCCCATAAATTGAAAACAATATGAGAATCGCAATATATGGAAGAGAGTTTCAGCCCTCTGTTATACCACATGTGAAACACTTATTTGAATATCTTGTCGATAAAAATATGGAGATCTGGGTATATAATCCATTTCATGAGTTTCTGCAATCACAATTTGAATGCGCCTTTAACTTCTCAACATACGATTCCTATCAAGAAATCAAAGATCATATTGACATCATGTTGAGTTTGGGCGGAGATGGAACCATGTTATCTGCTGTTTCCCTGATTAAAGATTCCGGAATTCCAATTGCAGGAATAAACTTTGGACGCCTCGGCTTTTTAGCTTCCATCAATAAAAATGATTTTGAGGATGCCATCGACGATATACTGAACCAGCGTTTTACGATACAGAAACGCGTGCTGCTTTCCGTAGAATCTGAACAGTTAAATTTGTTTGAAGGCAATCATTACGCGCTCAATGACATTACCGTTTTTCGTTACGACAGCTCGGCCATGATTACGGTCAATGCACGCATCAATGGCGAACTCCTGAATTCATACTGGGCAGATGGACTAATTATCGCTACACCTACCGGATCCACAGCCTATTCGTTGAGTTGCGGCGGACCTATTATTATGCCGGAAAGTGGCAATTTTGTCATTACCCCCATCTCTCCGCATAACCTCAATGTAAGACCCATTGTCATCTCGAATCAGTTTACCCTTGAATTGGAAATAGAGAGTCGTAGCAATCAATACATCCTAAGCTGTGATTCCAAAAACGAGTCCATTGATACATCGGTAAAATTAACCATTAAACAGGCTCCGTTTACTATTAATCTCATTAGACTCCCCCATGAAAGCTTTTTCAGCACACTGCGTGAAAAATTACTTTGGGGCATCGATGTCAGAAATTATTAGGCTATCGATTCGCTTCGCACAAGCTCGCTTGGTATGAAGAGAAACACACAAAACAATCTTTCTACATATTGTCCTTCTAAATTTCCAATTAAAAATCGATATTTGGAAGAAATAAAGAAAGACGGAATAAGAACATCCAAAATAGAAATCCAAGTGCGATAATTAATCAATGAAAAGTACGTTAAACAAACAATAATCATTGATAGCAATACAGGAAACCAAAAGTAGGTTTTAAAACGCCAAAATAGCATTGATGCCTAAGGTGTTCATTTTATTGAAAACAGCAAAAATGAGTTTTTTAGATCAGATAGATAGTATTAAATTGCCACAGCATATAGCCATCATCATGGATGGCAATGGCCGTTGGGCAAAACAGAAAGGAAAACTTCGTGTATTTGGGCATCAAAACGGTGTAAAAGCGGTACGAGAAGCATTAGAAGGATGTGTAAAAGCAAATATTAAATTTCTGACACTTTATGCATTTTCTGCAGAAAACTGGAATAGGCCGAAGCTCGAGGTAATGGCACTCATGGAGCTATTGGTTACTTCCCTTAAAAAAGAAATCAAAACTTTTCAGGAGAATGGCGTCCGTTTGAATGTCATTGGTGATATCACCAAACTACCTTCAAATGCACAAAAGAAGCTACAGGAAACCATAGAAGCAACGAAAGAAAATACACACTGTACATTGACATTAGCGTTGAGTTACAGTTCCCGACAAGAAATTGTAGATGCCGCCCGGAATCTAGCCCAACAAGTAAAAGACGGAAAACTCCATGCGGAAGAAATCAACGATGAGTTATTCGCTGCAAACCTCTATACACAAAACCTACCCGATCCTGATCTTCTGATACGTACTAGCGGGGAATTGAGAATAAGCAACTTCCTACTCTGGCAAATTGCCTATTCAGAATTATGCTTCCTTGATAAGATGTGGCCTGAGTTTACGAAAGAAGATTTATTTAAATCCATCGTCGATTACCAGCAACGCGAAAGAAGGTTTGGAAAAACAAGTGAACAGTTATAAAGATTTTATTAAATTTGACCACTGATTTGAATAAAAGCAAGCTGGTTAAATTTTCTTAATTAACAAAAATTAACAAACGATTGGTGTACTTTAGCGCCAATAATTATAGATAAATGAAGCGTATACTACCCGTAATACTATTTTTTGGCCTCTCATCAATGCAGCTTGTCTACGGACAGGACAAAGGTGCGTTCAATTTAAATGACCCAGAAAAAATCAGCTATCTCAATCCTAAAAACTATGTAATTAGCGCTATTGATATAACTGGAACACAATTTTTGGATAAAAATGTATTAATTACAATATCTAAATTGTCAGTAGGTCAATATTTGGAAGTTCCAAGTGAGGCAACTGCAAAAGTAGTAAAGGATATGATGGCTCAAGGCCTCTTTGATGATGTCGAATTATGGGCAGATAAAATTGAAGGTGAAAATATATTTTTGACCATCCGTGTAGTAGAACGTCCTCGTTTAACGCGTATTGATATTAATGGTCTAAGTAAAAGTCAGACCGAAGAAGTTCGCAAACGTTTAAATAGCAACACCGGTAAAATTGTCAACGAAAACTTGATGAACACCACACGTGCTACGATTCAACGGTTCTTAAAAGAAAAAGCTTTTTTATATCCGGAGATCACACTAAAAACAGTGAAAGATTCGGCACAGGCCAATAATGAAATACTTATTGCCGATGTAGATAAAAAACATAAGGTAAGAGTCAAAAAAATGACGTTTACAGGGAATGAACATTTTTCTCAACAAGAACTGAGAAAAATGGCCAAGCCCATCAAGCAAAAAATGTGGTACCGTATTTTCGGTCCTGGAAAATTCAAGGAAGAAAAATACAAAGAAGGTAAAGAAAACCTAATCAAGAAAATGGCCGCCAAAGGATATCGTGATGCCACGATCTTGAAAGATACCGTTATTCGCGATGGTGAAAAAAATGTGCTGGTTAATTTTGACATCTATGAAGGTCCTAAATATTATGTAGGTAATATTGTTTGGACAGGTAATGCCAAATATTCGGATACTTTACTGAATAAAATTTTAGGTATCAAACGTGGTGATGTCTTTTCGGAAGAAAAATTAACGGCAAAATTGATGGGTCCTACAAAAAACAGTGATGACATCTCTTCAATCTATATGAACGATGGTTATCTTACGTTTTCGGTAGACCCTGAGCAAACACGTATTTACAACGATACCATCGATTTGAATTTACGTGTATATGAAGGTGCTCAATATACCATCAATAACGTTATTGTTAAAGGTAATGACGTAACCAACGACCGTGTTGTATTGCGTTCTATTTATACAAAACCAGGTCAAAAATTCTCAAAAGAACAAATTATGCGCAGTGTGCGTGAAATTGCGCAGCTGGGAAATTTTGATGAACAAAAAACAAACCCCGTACCGACAAATTTAAATTATGCGGATGGTACAGTAGACATTGTTTATAATGTTACTGAAAAACCTTCGGATCAGGTAGAGCTTTCGGGTGGTTATGGTGCAGGTCAGATTATCGGTACCTTAGGTTTAACATTCAACAACTTCTCCACCAGCAATTTCTTTGACAAAAGTTCCTGGAAACCACTACCACGTGGAGATGGACAGAAGTTGAGTGTGCGTGGTCAAACTTCGGGTAAACGGTATCAATCGTATAGCTTCTCCTTCTCCGAGCCTTGGCTGGGTGGTAAAAAACCAATTTATTTTGGTTTGAGTGCCTATACTTCGAGTTCATCGTATGGTGGCTTTAACTACTATACAGGCGAGCAAATTGTTAAGGATTCCGAGTTGAACCGTATTTGGATGACGGGTATTACCGCAACTTTAGGTAAACGCTTACAATGGCCAGATAACTGGTTCCAGGCGAATACATCCTTGTCATTCCAACGTTATAAGCTTCAGAACTATGGAAATTACTTCCTATTTGATAATGGTACGGCCTATAACATCAACTTGACGCAAGAGTTTAGCCGTAATTCGATCGATGCGCCGATCTATCCTACTTCAGGTTCAAACATCAAGTTCTCGGTGCAATTGACGCCTCCATATTCATTGTTCAACAACATTGATTATAAAAATGGTTCACCGCAAGAACGCTACCGTTGGACAGAGTATCACAAATGGAAATTTGACTCACAATGGTATGCAAAAATCGTTGGTAAACTTGTTTTCAAAGCTCAAGCTCAATTTGGTTTCTTGGGTAAATACTCCAACAAAACTGAAATATCGACTTTTGAGCGTTTCAAAGTCGGTGGGGATGGTATGCAAGGGTTTGATTACCTACAGGGATCTGAGATTGTTGCATTACGTGGTTATGCAAATGGTGTAATCATTCCTGAAGGAACACAAAATGTGAATGTGGCACGAAATTCAGGTAGTCCGATCTATACGAAATATCAAATGGAATTGCGTCACCCGGTTATGTTAAATGATCAGGCAACAGTTTACGTATTAGCTTTTGCTGAAGCGGCCAATACCTGGAACAAGTTCACTGAATACAATCCATTTAAAGTACGTCGTTCTGCAGGTGTTGGTGCCCGTATCTTCTTACCAATTTTTGGTATGCTAGGAATAGATTACGGTCATGCATTTGACCCTATCCCGGGTTTACCAAGCAGTACATGGAAACAAAACTTTACGTTTAGTATTATGCAAAATATGGGTGGATTCTAACCGCTCTTGATCCCAGTCCATGGGTATAAATTCATAAAAAAGCTATCGCATACAATTGCAGATAGCTTTTTTTATTTTAAAACAATTTAGGCTTTCATAGGCTATCCGATTTTATATATCCTATCAGATAAAATCTACAGCAAAATCTTCTAAATTTTCTTATATTGAGCGCTGTTATGACCACCGAAAAAGACAGCCATAGACATGCTCAGGGAAGCCTTATAAAGGGATTCGACAACAAGTTAAATAGTGTTAAACCCGAGAAATATCTAGTAGATTGCTTCTTTTTTCTTATTTTTGAGCCGTAAATTTACTTAAAGCGGTTTTACCAGATTAAACTTTTGGGTTTATATCATGTCATAAGGTAAATTAGTGTTAAATAATAAAAAGTATAGTCTATAAAAACTTACAGGAAATATGAAAAAAATATTGTTAGTTATAGCTTTTGTAGTCGTTAGTGCTACAGCGACATTTGCCCAACAACTCGCATATGCTGATTCAGAATATATCCTAAAACATATTCCTGAATATACGACTGCACAGAAACAGCTGGATGATTTATCGAAGCAATGGCAGGAAGAAGTGGATCAGAAATATGCTGAGATTGAGAAACTATATCAGGCTTATCAAAAGGATCAGGTTTTATTAAATGAAGATATGCGCCGTCGTCGGGAAGATGAAATCGTGACAAGAGAAAAAGAAGTAAAAGACTATCAAAAACAAAAGTTTGGATTTGAAGGCGACCTCTTTAAAAGACGTACTCAATTAATGAAGCCTATTCAAGATCGTGTAGCAAAAGCTATCCAAGACGTTGCTTCTGCGCAGGGAATTGATTTTATTATGGACAAGGGCAATGAGTCGACTTTTCTTTATGCCAATCCAAAATTGAATAAAAGTAATGATGTCATTACAAAATTAGGATATAAACCCAATCCGAGTCTTGCAAACTAAGCGGGAGTTTATTATCATTGTGAACACAAATAACAATAGTAGTAATTAATTAGAAAACTAAAAGATTGCCATAAAGATGGCTCATTAGATTAAAATGAAAAGCATGAAAAATTTATTAAAAGGTGCGGTTGCTTTAGTGGCAGTATTTTTCTCAACTCAATTCGCAAATGCGCAACAAAAGATTGGTCATATCAATTTTGCTGAAATTATTCAGTCCACTTCGGAATTTAAAGCAGCCGAAGGTCAATTGAAAACATTAAGCGACGGCAAAACCAAAGAAATTCAAGATATGGTGGCTATTTATCAAACAAAACAAAAAGATGCGAACGATAAATTGCGTAACAGAAGTGAAGCAAACAAAGAAACTGTTGATCCAGAAATCAACAAAATAGGTCAAGAATTACAAGATATCCAAGCGCGTATCCAAACAGCACAACAAGCTGCTCAAGATGAATTAGGTAAAAAAGAAGAAGAGCTAATTGCACCTATTCATAGAAAAGTTGGTGATGCTGTAAGCGCTGTTTCAAAAGAAAAGGGAATGGCATATGTATTTGATATTTCAAGCACAAATATTCCTTATTTCCAAGGTGGAGAGGATTTAACTGCTGCTGTTAAAACAAAATTAGGAATTTCAGCTACAGCTGCTCCTGCTGCTCCAGCAAGAAAATAAGCCAGCAATACAAGGCAATAAAAAAGGGATTATCTTTAGAGATAATCCCTTTTTTATTACCTATCCATTTTCCCAAATAACAAGTAAATCACAATCGGCGTTTACCGCCGACAGCAGTAAATATTCGTCAGTTCTATAGCCAAAAGAATAAGATAAACTAAAAAGCTTATCGGTTCAGTCAAATTATAGTGTAAATAAAAATCTGCTGCTTGGTTTTCTTGCATTTACCAGCTAAATTGTAGATATTGGTTCGGAAAACAAACATATCTACCCTAATGAAAACTTCATGGGCTCAAATTTGTTCATTAACTAACGAATATGAGGTACTCAGGAAAGCTTCGTCGTTAAAATGATTTTATTCGCATGAAAAAGAAAGTAATTGAGGATAATCCTAAAAAAGAAAGAAAGGTAACTTCCGGTCCTATTCGAGACAAGGAGCGCACCAAAGCTCGCATGATCGCCGCTGTTGGAAAGGTCATTCAAAAGAAAGGATACCATGCATTGAATGGGCCTAATATTGCTTTGGAATGTGGACTGAACAAAGCATTAATATGGAACTATTTTGGCGGTCTCGATCAACTGGTGGAAGCTTACCTGACACAAAAAGATTTTTGGCAAATCGGAGACAAAGGAGTCTTAGAGCAAATGGTCACAAACCCAAGCACCATCAGCGTTTCCTTGATAGAAGAATTGCTTAAATCTCAATTCGACACCTTTTTGAAGGATAAAACGAAGCAAAAAGTCATTCACTGGGGCCTGGGCGAAAAAACCAAAGCGCTTAAAAATATCGCCGACAGACGGGAAATGTTTGGCGAGGAACTATTTAAACACGTCGATTCAAAATTCGAAAACTCCGAAAACGACCTGAGAGCAACATTGGCGATCTTAGTCAGTTCAATCTACTATCTAAGCCTTCAGGCAAAATCTACGGGCAGTACCTTTTGCGGTATCGATGTCAATACCGAAGCAGGAAAAGAACGGATTCAGAAAACCATTCGTAAAATATTAGAACAGACATTCTCCGATGTTCAGCTATAGACTATTCTATTATAATTAGGTAAACGTCCAAGAAGAAAGAATTCCTTCTTGGACGTTTTCATTACAGCCTATCTTTTACAAGTAAAAATTTCCAATAAATTATCATCTTTAGGTCTTCATTTCTGATTTATTTTTACTATGTTAGCATAACAAAATAATATAGTATATTTGTTTATAACCAAGATCCAAGCATATGATAGGTCAACTAATATTTGCGGTTTGTTTCGCTGTAGCATTGTTCCTTTTTAGCAAAAATGCACAACAGATTTATCGTAATATCAAGCTGGGTAGACCGGCAGATCGTTCGGACAGATCACCAGAGCGTTGGAAAATGATGCTCCTCGTCGCCTTTGGACAAAAGAAAATGTTCAAGCGAATTTTCCCCGCAGTATTACATTTATTTGTGTACCTCGGATTTGTCATCATCAACATTGAAATGTTGGAAATTGTCATAGACGGACTTTTTGGTACACACCGTATCTTTTCATTTCTAGGGAGTTTTTATAATTTTCTGATTGGTGCATTTGAATGGCTCGCCCTTGGTGTACTGCTCTCCTGCATCATCTTTTTAATTCGGAGAAATATCGCTAAAGTAGCTCGCTTAAATAGCGTGGAATTGAAACATTGGCCCAAGACGGATGCAAATATTATTTTAATCACAGAAATTCTTTTAATGTCGGCTTTCCTGCTGATGAATGCATCTGATCTTAAATTGCAGCTCTATGGCTTTGCACATTTTAAATCGGTAGGTTCCTTTCCGGTAAGTCACTATCTCCTTCCATACCTTCCAACTTCGACGGAAGCTTTATTTTTAATAGAGCGGTCTTGTTGGTGGTTTCATATTCTAGGTGTGCTTGCATTCTTGAACTACCTCCCCTACTCTAAGCATCTTCATATTATTTTAGCTTTTCCGAACACCTATTTTTCCAATCTGAATGCGAAAGGCAAACTGTCTAATATGCCGGCTGTAACCAACGAGGTAAAAGCCATGCTTGACCCAAGTTTCACTCCTCCAGCAGCAGATGCAAATGCGCGTTTTGGAGCCAAAGATGTTCAGGACTTAACCTGGAAGAGCTTATTGGACGCCTATACCTGTACGGAATGTGGACGTTGTACATCTTCTTGCCCCGCAAATATAACGGGAAAGCTGCTGTCCCCACGAAAAATCATGATGGATACAAGGGATCGACTGACGGAAGTCGGTATAAATATCAAAACAAATGGAAGCTTTCAGGATGACGGAAAATCGCTAATAGATACATATATCAGCCGAGAAGAGTTATGGGCCTGTACAAGCTGTAATGCCTGTGTAGAACAATGCCCCGTCAATATTAATCCACTGGATATTATTATTGAGCTGCGTCGCTTTGCTGTTATGGAAGAATCGCAAGCCCCTGCGAGTATTAACAATATGTTTGGAAATATTGAGAACAATGGTGCCCCATGGAAATATGCGCAATTGGACCGCGCCAATTGGACTCAACAACAATAGTTTTATGATGGAAAATGAATTAAAAGTTCCAACAGTTGCTGAACTGTTAGCCAAAGGAGAAACTCCTGATATACTATTTTGGGTAGGTTGTGCAGGGAGCTTTGACGAACGTGCACAGAAAATTACGCGCGATATCTGCAGAATATTACAACATGTCGGTTTAAAATATGCCATCCTAGGTACAGAAGAAAGCTGTACGGGTGATCCTGCCAAAAGAAGTGGAAACGAATTTCTATTTCAAATGCAGGCCATGATGAATATCGAAGTACTCAATGGCTATGAAATCAAAAAAATAGTAACTGCTTGCCCGCACTGTTTCAATACCTTAAAAAATGAGTATCCATCCCTAGGCGGCCACTATGAGGTTATTCATCATACACAATTGATCCAAAACCTGATCGATGAAGGAAAATTAAAACCAGCGGATAATAATGTATTCAAGGGAAAGAAGATAACCTATCATGATCCCTGTTATCTTGGTCGTGCAAATGAGGTGTATGAGGCACCGAGGAAAGTATTGGAAAGCTTGGACGCCCAGTTGATCGAACTGAAACGTTGCAAGAGCAATGGATTGTGCTGTGGTGCTGGGGGCGGACAAATGTTCAAAGAACCAGAGCCCGGAGCAAAAGACATTAACATCGAACGTATCGAAGAAGTCATTGATGCACAGCCTCAAGTTGTAGCTGCAGCATGTCCTTTCTGCATGACCATGCTAAAAGATGGCGTAAAGATAAAAGAAAAAGAATCAGTGATAGAAGTGCTGGACATTGCCGAAATCACGGCTCGGGCAAATCAACTGTAAAATACGTTGCTTTACTTAATAAAAGAGGCCCGATCATACGATCGGGCCTTTTGTGTAGGGAGAAGAATATCTCCTGTTCACGATTGAATAAGGGAATCCCAAAGCCGGTTAAAATATAGGGGATTCCCCCGAATCGAAGACCAGCGCAGTATTTATACTGACCAAACGACTCTAGCAACTAGCCATAACAAAGGTATCTCCTCTAGTTCAATTCACTGTTGTTAATTTCTTTAAAAATGTTGTTCAAAAGTTTAAATTTGAAAAAAAATGATCGTATACTGCGCGCTGCTATAGCCGCCACCGAAATAATAAAACTTCGAACTCATTTCGACTGCGTTAATTCTGAACGATTTCATTGTCTCTCTAAATCTCATCCTTCTCTATCCACTTTGGCACCAGTGGCGCCTCATACTCTTGCATCTTCTCGATCAGTGCTTCAATCGTATCAGCCACTAATAACATCGCTCGATTTTCCTGCTTAAGAAGCCCCTCTTCGACCATGTGATCAATAAAGTGGATTAGGTGATTATAAAATCCATTGATGTTTAACAAACCAACTGGCTTTTTATGTAAACCCAATTGAGCCCATGTAATCATTTCGAAAAGCTCTTCCAAGGTACCAAAACCGCCCGGCAGAGCAATAACTCCTTCCGCATAATCACTCATAATTCGTTTACGATCATGCATGGTATCTACAGTAATCAATTTCGTTACGCCCTTATGCTCCCTTTCTTTCGAATTTAAAAAGTCGGGAATCACACCAATGACCTCACCTCCCTTTGCAAGAGCTCCATTCGCAACAGCTCCCATTAGGCCAACCCTTCCACCCCCATAAACCAAACGAATACCGTATTCGGCCAAAACCTTTCCCACATAGGAGGCCTGCTCTTCATACACGGCCGAATTCCCTAAACTGGAAGCACAAAAAATAACAATACTATTAACTTTCTTCATATACAAGTATAGTTAAAAATAAACGGACCAGCTCTTTTTAATAAAAAAACAAACTAATTATCAATGATATACAAAAAAAACACGCGCATTATTTTCACATATAAATATAAATGTAAAAAAAACACTTAAAATAAATAACACATTTAATATCTTTGATTTACCGGTCCTTTTTTACATAACGGCTAACCAGACAAGCTCATCAGATCTTGTTAATAACAAATGATAATTTCAGTCCATATGATCTTCAAAAACAAATTTTTGCACAGTGCTCTCTTAAGCTTATTTAGTCTGGCGCTATCTGCTCAAACGACTCCTCAATTAAATTATTTCGATTTAAGAGAAGTCAGGTTATTACCGGGGCTTTTTAAACATGCCGAAGATCTGGACATCAATTATTTATTGGAAATGGATCCCGACCGTTTGTTGGCTCCGTTTTTACGCGAAGCCAATTTACCGCTTAAAAAAGACTCCTATACCAATTGGGAAAATACAGGGTTAGATGGCCATATCGGAGGTCATTATCTATCTGCTCTTGCTCATATGTATGCCGCTACAGGCGACCTTCGTATTAAGGAGCGCCTAGATTATATGCTCAGCAACTTGAAACGTTGTCAGGAAGCAAATGGAAACGGTTACCTTGGCGGAGTTCCTGGGGGTAAAATTATTTGGACAGAAATTCAACAGGGCCGGATCAACGCCGGTAGCTTTAACCTGAATGGAAAATGGGTACCACTATATAATATACACAAAACCTACGCTGGCCTGCGAGATGCCTACTTGTTGACAGGCAATAAATCTGCAAAAGAAATGCTGGTCCAGATGGCTGATTGGGCGCTTGAGTTGGTTGGCCAACTTTCTGATGCTCAAATACAGGAAATGTTACGAAGTGAACACGGTGGACTGAACGAAACTTTTGCTGATGTCGCTGCAATTACCCAAGATCAGGCTTACCTTGAGCTGGCTCGTAAATTCAGTCATCAATCCGTACTTGAGCCTTTATTAGCGCATGAAGATCATTTAACAGGATTGCATGCGAATACACAAATTCCAAAAGTCCTCGGTTTTAAGCGCATTGCTGACCTTTCCCATAACGAAAAATGGGCGGAGGCTGTTCGGTACTTTTGGGACAATGTCGTTGAACAGCGCTCAATTGCTATTGGCGGAAATAGTGTGAGTGAGCATTTTAACCCAACGAACGATTTTTCAAAGATGTTATATAGCATTGAGGGACCTGAGACCTGCAACACCTACAATATGTTACGGCTCACAAAAATGCTCTACCAAACCGATCCGCAAGGGAAATACCTCGATTTTTATGAACGTGCGCTATACAACCATATCTTATCGACACAACATCCCGACCATGGAGGATTAGTCTATTTCACACAGATCCGTCCGGGGCATTATCGCGTTTATTCACAAGTGCAGACAAGTATGTGGTGCTGCGTTGGATCAGGGATGGAAAATCACGCCAAATATGGTGAAATGATCTATGCATACCGCAACAATGACCTATTTGTCAATCTATTTATTCCTTCACGCCTGGACTGGAAGGAGAAAAATATGGAAGTCATTCAAGATACGAACTTCCCAACAGAAGCCAATACAAGCATACGAATCAACCCCGAGAAACCGACGTCATTCAGCTTGTTTATTCGTAAACCCAGCTGGCTCACCATAGCTCCCCATGTGTTGATCAATGGGAAGCCCTACAACAATTTTAGTTCCACAAATGAGCATATCCAGATCAAACGTACATGGCGAAAAGGCGATATCGTCAGCCTTGAATTGCCCATGGGAGTACATACTGAGCAGTTACCTGATAAAAGCAATCATTACAGTATTTTATATGGGCCGCTTGTTTTGGGAGCCCGCACTGGACAGGAAGATCTTTTGGGACTTCAGGCTGATGACAGCCGAATGGGACACATTGCATCGGGAAAACAAATCCCTTTACGTGATCTTCCAATTCTTAAAGCTGAACCGAACAATATTCCAGCTCTTGTACGACCAATAACTTCAAAGCCCCTCCACTTTACACTCTCCGATCTCTATATGGGAAAAAAAGGTGTTCAAATGGAATTAGAACCTTTTTTTGGTATTCATGATTCCCGTTATATGATCTATTGGCCTCAAGCAACAGAAAAGGAATTGCAGGCATTACAGGAGAAAATGAGCCGCGATGAAGTAGAAAGCTTAGCGCTAGCGGCCAAAACAGTCGATAAGGTCGTCGCTGGAGAGCAACAACCGGAATCAGATCACTTTTTTCGCGAACAAAATAGCAATGCTGGGGCTTTCGGCGATACACGCTGGCGCGATACAAAAGACTGGTTCAGTTACGTGATGAAAATAACGCCCGAGGCCCAATTGGTGGCGATCAAATTGCTGGCAGACAATTCATCCAGGGTAACTGAGGTTATGATCGATGGTAAAACCATCAGCACATTGGAAGACAAGGACGAGAAATCCACCATGAAAACTATACGTATACAGCTTCCCAAAGAGTGTATAGGTAAAACCAAAATAGAACTGAAAATTAAGGCCGGAGCAGGATCGACAAGTCACAAGATCCTAGAAATTCGAACTCTTCGTCCTGACTAATGGAATCTGTGAGAAAGCTTCCATTAGTCAGGCCTGATTCACTTAGCCTGGATAATTCAGTTCATCAAAAGTGATTCAGTTCGTCAGAAGAGCGTTTAATTTATTTTCCGATTAAAACAACAGCGCCGTCAGGTTGCAATGTCAATTTGATGGACTTTGTTTTGGAAAGTCGAATTTGTTTCTGTTTTGACTGCCGGGCGATGTTATCGTCGATTAGCTGTACCGCATCTGTACTCAACATGGGCAAATTCACCGATACAGTCTTTTCTTTGCCCTCGGCATTTATACCGGCGATGTACCATGTATCATTCTTTCTCCGGCCAAGTATGACATATTTACCTGGATAACCATCAATAAAAACAGTCTCATCCCAGGTAGTTGGTACCTGCTTCATAAAATTAATCACATGGGTTGGCATTTCCTGTAAATTATTGGGTGTCAATCCAAAATTTTGCACTGGAGTCTGAAATAGAACCGCCGTTGCCAATTGAAATGTTTCTGTCGTTTTGCGGATAGTACCGCCGCTATTTTCGCGGTTATGACGTTTGTTCAGTAAAACCGGGCCAAAATCCATGGCCGCCACGGCATTGCGAATAAAGGGATGTAAAGTCGCATTAAAAGCCTCCGTATCATTTGCATGTTGTGTGAAAATCAAATTTTCAGAGGCCAATACGGCTTCACTGCCCACGAAATTCGGATACATACGTTCCCAACCCCGCGGTAAAGTACATCCATGAAATATAACGGTTAATCCATAGTCATTTGCATCCGAAAGAATATCTTCGTAAAGCTTCAGTGTTTCTTGTTTATCGCCTCCAAAAAAGTCGACTTTGATTCCTTTAATGCCCACGCGCTGCATCCATTGCATCTCGGCTTTACGTGCAATCGAAGTATTCATTTTATTTTTTGGCGTCTGCGGTGCGTCGTTCCAGAATCCGTTCGAATTGTACCACAGACAAATACCTACGCCCCGCTCCTTCCCATAAGCCACCAATTGTTCAATTTTCTCGTGGCCGATCTTTGTATCCCACCAATTGTCGATCAATACAAATTCATACCCCATTGAAGCCGAAAGGTCAATGAACTTCTTTTGGTCTTCAAAATTAATACTGCCGTCCTGCCATTCCAACCAGCTCCACGTCGCCCGTCCGAATTCATATTTCTTCGATGCCCTATACTGCGGTTCAACAACATCAAACGGAATCGTCGTCTCCACAATGGGTTTTAGATTGCTTCCGACAGTCAGTGTGCGCCAAGGTGTATAACTGGGTAATGAAATTGTGGGAGCAGCTCGTCCAATGCCATTGTTCTCCCCTTCTTCCGGAAAAGCAATGCTATAAAGCCCATCCTTGGTACCTTCGCTTAACTTGGACGCACAATATGCACTTGAAACTCCCGTTTCCGAAACAAGTACCCATCCACGATCTCCAACATGAAATAGCGCAGGAAAAGTATAACCAACACCATACGTCGAAGGTACACCTAGCGCCTGGTCTGCCTGATACTCCTCTTCGTAACTTGGTTTTGTTTTCATCCAGCCTATCATCGGGGAAGCTTGGGCTGTTAAAAATGTTGTTGTAACTAATGGGAATTTAAAGCCGCTGTTCTCCTTTATCAATGCAAAGTTGGCCGGCTCGCCCACTTGAGGCACATAATATCGGAAGGCTATATTGTTGTTGCTCACACGGAAAGTAACCTCGATCTGCTGCTTTGAAGTATTCTCCAACACATAACGCAATTCATTCGCTTTATACGCTACCTGACTGCGTTTGATTTTTGATTCGTTATAATTAGTCGAAATTTCAGCTCTTTTTTCTGCTATTAAACGCAAATTATCGCTTAAATTTATGGTCTTACTTTGGAGCCCAAGAGGTGAAGATTCCAACATTGTCTTTCCTTCCAGTTCAACCTCATAAAATAGATGACCATTTTTCAGATCCAACTTAACGGTCAAAGTTCCATCAGGACTCGATACCGATGTTTGCTGCGCTATGGCAATTCTGCCCAGTAAAGACAGGGCACATACCAAAACATAACGTTTTAGCGGTAAACGGCTAAAATAGCATGTATAATTGTGATTTAACATAGATTAAGTCAAATAGTAGGTTAGTTATCCTGTTAAAGATAAGGTTTTATTTCAATAAATGTACTAAAAACACTTATTACAAAATGCGTATTTTATCAAGTTGCAATCGACCGCGTCATTTAGGAATTATCGTCGTTTGCTCTGGAAGGTGCGTATGTAGCTTTTCTTGTCCTATGAGAAGATATACCAAACAAAAATCCCTTATAATTGTAAAGAAATAGTGACATTTATTTTACGATCTTAAAACGTATTAAACTATGAATCTAATTATGAACATGATAGCACTTGCCAGTATAGCAACTGCTACCTTGGCTCCGTCATCAGCCAAATCCCGATTATTGCTCGAGCAAAAAGACCAAAACATTACGCTGATAGAAAAAAAACAGGCTTTAAAACGCGATTATGTTGGAACCGACTCGCTATTGCAATATTTTAACCAAACAACTGCGGAACTTGAAAAGCAGGTTGCGGGTTTAAGCGAAGCGCAGCTCCAATTTAAACCAGCGCCTGACAAATGGTCGATCAGTCAATGCCTTGAGCATATTATTCGTTCAGAACGAATGATATTTGACATGGCAAAAAAGGGCTTGGATCAAGATCCTCAACCCGAAAGAAGAAAAGAGATCAAGATGACCGACGACAACCTAAAAAACGCACTCACAGACAGGAGTCACAAATACCAGGCACCCAAGGAACTTCAGCCAGAAGGAATTTATAAAAATGTGAACACTGCTTTGACTGATTTCTCCGCCGCTCGCCAACCCGTGCTTGATTACATCAAAAAAGCTGATGCGGAAGATCTTAGAAATCATGTCAGCGATTCCCCAACCGGTCCGATTGATGGTTACCAAGCCCTCATGTTTATTGCCGCACATTCTGCGCGTCATACCAAACAGATCGCTGAAATAAAGGCCGATCCTAATTTTCCAAAACAATAGAAAGATGAAGAAATTGACTTATCAAATTAAGATCCATGCGCCTGTGCCGCGGGTTTTTAAAACTATGCTTGACAAAGAAACCTATAAAGAATGGACCAGTGCATTCAATCCAAGTTCAGATTTCGAAGGCATTTGGGAAAAGGGGCAAAAAATTCATTTTACCGGCGTCAATGAAAATGGTGAAAAAGGTGGAATGGTAGCAGAAATCGCTGAATACATTCCAAATTCATATGTATCTATTCGGCATCTTGGCATCCTAGACAATGGCCAAGAAATTTTATCCGGACCAGCTGTCGAAGATTGGGCTGGAGCATTGGAAAATTATTCTTTTTCGGACATTGAGGGACAAACATTATTGAAAGTAGATGTTGATACAAATGACGAATACATCGATTACTTTAATGAGGCTTGGCCAAATGCTTTGCAGCGACTAAAGGATATTAGTGAAACAAAATAAACAAATACAGGCTGCTATTTCATGTCTTTTGGAGACCGATACATTGGTAAGGATGCTATTGCTTAATAAAGCGGGACTATTCAAAACGTTTGTATAGCCCCGCTTTATTAAGCAATTCCACACTTATCGTCCTGCAGCATTCGATCAGCTATTCATCTTTCCAAGGGGTTCGTCTGATCTTTTGGCCTATTGACCTAAGAATATCTTCTGAACGTCAGTAAGTTCGTTTACAGTTGTTTTTTAACCCTAATGTCGAATATATTATAATACTTTAAGGTGCTGTAGTCCTTCAGGCTCATAAAGTCATAGGTAAGCGGATAATTAAAGATATTTTCCGTCTGACTCACATAAAGGAGCATATCGCGGAGCGCTGTTCTAATAGCTTGGGCTCCTTTTGGATACTGAATAAAACTGTTCTTGCCACCGCCACGATAATAGACCAGCAGATTGCTGCAATCGAGTACCTTGGTATCTGTATCATCCAGCGTTTTATGTTCCAGTATTTTGTCTATTGCTGTATTTAGGCCTGCCCGTGTTGAATCAGTTTCGCCCATCAGAATCATATGGGTACCATACGTTACCGAAGCAAGCACGTAAGGAGAATAGCCTGCTTGGGTTAATGCGGCAACTTCCGATTCCGGATAAGCTTCATGATACTCGGTGTAATCAATATAAATCGTAAGCTTATTGACATTGCCTATCCGAAGCGTACTATTGGGTTTAGTGACCGTCGTTGAGTCAGCATGTCTGACCAGAGATAGGGCCTTTTTTACATCCTTCGAATTACCGAGAAATCCCTGTATTTCGGCGTAATCGCCAAAAGTGCTCGAAGTAAAGTTCATGCTACTTGCCTGTTTCGATTTTTCAAACTTATTTGCATAAGTAAGGCCATTCTTATAGCTGGGTTCAAAGAACCCCATATCGACGGAGAAATCATTGTCTGATAAGAAATGAAATTTAACTTTTTTTGCTTTTGCTTCCAGGCTTTCTAGCCGCGGCCCTTCAAGTGTGTCTTTGAGATTCCAGATGCCCCCTAAATACACCTTTTCATCAATATTATCATCAGCGAACAGTTCACTCATCTGCAACTGTACTTTCCGAATTTCGTACTTTTCTGGCGGGACAGTGGGTTCATTTTTGGTGGTATCTGTAGGGACCACCTCTGGAGGTTCTACGCTTGGCTCGATGGGATCTTTTGTACAACTTAGCCATATCAGTGCGCTAAGAAGAAGTAAAAAATTTCTAGTGTGCATATTGAAGTTCTTCAGTTCCAAATTCAGTTATCATTAAAAAAGGTTAACTACACTTTTTTATCTGATAAATTAAATATAATAATCGAAGATAACGTTTTTTTACATCGGTCCACCACATACCATCCCGGTATAGCATATTTTTACAATTCAAATCAAAACGCTCCAATCTCATTTAACGAAAAGAAGGTAACAATTTACGCGATAAGACGCTCCGTTATTGAACACAAATCATCAAAGCGTAGCGTTTTTAGCGCATCACAAACGAAAAAGCGAGTTAAAAACTGAACTTCCTGTACACCAAAAAGACTTAACAGTCTAACCATTTAGGCCGAAAAAAAGCGGGGTTTTCACCCCGCTTAAATTAATCGTTTGTAACAGCGCGAAAATGCCGAAGCCTCTCCTGGTTAAGAACAATAGGACGCTGCTGTATTAGACACCCCAAAATGCCCTGCATGCTTTAAAGAAGGATCCACAACCTCCATTTGTATAGGTATCTGAAGTATGTGTACCGACCAGTTGGGCCGTGTCATAATCATAAAAGCTTAACACAAAAATACAGTGCGTCAATTTTCCTTCGCTTTCTTTGATCTCTTCGGTGACCTTCACGAGGGTGTTCGTGTTGGGAAGACGGTAAGTCATTGTTTTAGCATTGACATTTTCTTTCGGAGCCTTTTCAGTTGTCTTTGCAGAAGCGGCTGTAGATAGCAGTGCAACAGCCATCAAACTCATCATTAATTTTTTCATTGTTTCTAGTTTTTTGTTAAACCATAACATGCTTTTGAAGCAGGTCTTTATTTTATGGAAGTAAAAATAAAAACGCATTTAACTAATTTTACGGTGATTTATTATTTGTTGTAGTCCATTCATTATTCGTGGTTGTTCGCCTATTATTCGTAATACAACTATTATATTGTAAAGGTTAATGTGACAGCAAGCCTTGTTTTTATAAATTGTATGTCTTTATCATTATTTATTTTTTTAGGAATCTGATTCAAAATAAACTATAGTTTAGCTGCCTAATTGTTGCAACTATGCTGGAATTATTAACACATACAATTTCATCGAGAAAATTAATATTTTTCTAGAGAGAAGATATGGGACGATCAAAAAGCGCGATAATTAAAAGTCCTACAGTGTAAACTTCATGTCTTTCTAAATGGAGTGTGGACATTGATGCGAATTTTGAAAGACTGAGCTATAATTGCTATTCAAATAGCAATTAGCTTGCTTCAATACAATAATTTCTTTTATTTTTACGTCTCTAAGCAGATCTGCATGAGCAGTAAAATCATCATAAAAGACAAACTCGAACCGAAAAAGCTATTAAAAGTTGCTGCTTTTGATAATTCAAAAGCGGTCACCAAGCCACATAAGCATAATGGATACCTCGAAATTGTTTTTTTATCGGCTACATCAGGGAAACATACCATTGATGGGATTGAAAGTCCGATTAAAACGCCCTGCATATTGATCATTCGTAGAGATTCTGTTCATCACTGGGAACTTGCTCCCCCCATCGAAGGGTTTGTTCTGCTGGTAAAAAAATCATTTGTAGACCTGAGTTTAGATCTTGAAATCGCAAGGATGGTTGGCGAAATCAGTAAGTTCGATACAATATACTTAAAAGAAAACGGTATTATACCGACTCTTCTTGAAATCCTAGCACAAGAAGAAAACAGGATAGTTCAAGAGGGTTTATTCAGATCATTACTGGCAAAGGTTCTTGAGGATATAGACGGCATAGAACAATCCACATCAATATCCAATGATCTCTATGTACGATTTATTGAGCTGTTAAATACCGGATCGACAATCGTAAACAATGTGGCTCATTATGCCAACCTGCTTTACACCAGCCCTCAGAATCTAAATGCTGTCTGCAAGAAAAATGCCGGCAATACAGCTTCTCAGCTATTAGCAACCTATATTATTAAAGAAGCAAAGCGGCTCATTTTTTACACCAACAATTCCATCGCTGAGATTGCTTTTGCCTTGGGATTCTCAGACAAATCGAATTTTTCCAAATACTTTAAACGTTATACCGGCGTTACGCCTTCCGAATTCAAGAAGCAAAACCACTAAAATTCCTTTTCACCAAATTCACTTTTTGGCAGTTTGGTAGATTGATTCAATTTGTGCACATTGAAACTAAGGTTGAGCATCAGGATGTTTTTTTCATAGATATAATTCGTGGTCGTATAAAAGTCATGTGAAGCTGTGGTAATACGCTGCTCGTTTACACCCCATTTCCCCAACTCAATAAATTGCCATTGAACCTGTGCTTTAATGGCACCGTTCAAAAAAATTTTACTTAAATTAAAATGGGGCGCTAAAAAGCGTGAATCCTTTCCCTGAACGGTAGGTTTTTCAGAAAGATAATTTACTTGTAGCCCGGTGCTCCAATTTTTTAGTAGATCAGCCTGTAGTCCTGCATTTAAAGAATAAACCCAATCACTATTCGTGCGTGTCTCCGGATAGGTTAATACCTGCCCCGATATTTTATAACGATAGAGATTAAAACCACCGTTCACTTTTAGCCAAGAAAATGGTTTGCCCTCTCCTCCTATTTCAGTCCCCCAGCGATTGGCGTAGTCCGCATTGGTAAATACCCGGTTGAGAACAGTATCTGCGTAAACGGAGTTCACACGCTGGATAGGGTTTTTGCTGTGTTGATAGTAAACGTTCATGAACAGACTTCCAGCTTTCAGCTTTTTCAGAATCCCGGTCTCCAGATTCATCGTAAACTCTGGCAGCAGTTTTGGGTCCCCTTGTTCTAATGTTTCTGAGTGCTCGCGTTCTGGAATCGGATTTAGTTCAAAATTATTATTTCGCTGAATCCGTCTCGCTGCTGCAAATTTCCAGGACCAACTTTTACCCAAATCGTGCATCAAATTGAAGGTAGGATACAATTGATGGACCGCGTATGGATATTTTTCGGCGGTATTAACCAACAGCACATCACGTTGATAATATTCATAGCGAAGTCCGATCGACAGTTGGGTTCTTTTAAGTTTATGATCATACTGGCTAAACAATCCGTGCACCTTATTATCTGCGTTTAATCTTCCTGTAAATGCAGGAACAAGCTGCAATACACGGCTTCCCTGCATAGTGGCGAAATAGTCAAAGTCGCCCTTTTGTCGATCACGTCTCAGCTGGTAACCGCTCAATAGTTCACCATGTGGCAATTTCCAGTTATGTTGTATTGATAGCCGTAACCCGTGTAAAGGATTTGTATAGTTATTATTTGTCCATTGAACAGTATCGGTTCCATGCTCGATATTCGCATTCTTTGTCGATCCATAAATCCGAGCATACTCATAAATAGCACCGAACTGCAATACATGGGCTGCATTTAATCTATACTGGTAATTGAAATCGATAAGATAGAATTCTCCTTGTTTGTTTTGGAGATTGGAGTTAAAATAATTGGTTGCGGAGAGTTCTCTCCCCGTTGAAGGCTGTACTGTTCGGTTCGTGTAATATATATCAGCAAGACGGTCCTGAAATTTTCGGGAGGCCAATACCCCCAGACTAATTTGCTGTTTTTTTGATAGTTCATAAGAACCATTCAGTCTGACGCCAAAATTGTATTTGTCAAAACTTCTTTCGCCTTGGGAGGGAAAGAATGTTTGTCTGTCACCAATAATGGTGTATACGTCACCCGCTCTAAACCCCGCATTATCATTGCGCAGATAATTGGCCGAACCGTTCAATTCAAGTCTATTTTTTTTGAACTGGAAAGAAACATCGCCGCCAAATCGTTTTTGGCTCTTATGGTTACTGTAATTATCGATGCTAGGGAGTCCTCCTTGTAGATTGAGTATCCAGGCAAATCCGCCGGTTGTGGCTTTTTTAGTTTTTATATTAATCATTCCTCCTTTGCCGTCAGGATCAAATTGAGCAGAGGGGCTAGTAATATATTCCACCTCGGTCACATCATTGGCTGCGATTTGGCTCAAAACCGTGACGGGATCTAAAAAAGAAGGTTTACCATTGATAAGCACGATTACACCCGCATTTCCACGCATACTAATGTTGCCATTGACATCGATAGCAGCCGAAGGTAGATTTTTAATCACATCCAATGCTGTACCGCCAACAGCATTATTATACTGATCTGCCCGATATCGTTGCCTGTCACCTGTATGTTGCTGTGCAACGCGCTGTCCGATGATCGCTACTTCGTCCAATCGTTGTCCTCTAGCTGCCAATGCAATTCCGGGCAGATCTATTCGACTCCGACCATCAAAATCCACAACAATATTTTTTGAGCCATAGCCAATAAATCGGACCGCAAGGGTATATTTCCCTTTTTTAAGATTCGAAAACAAAAAGCTACCGACTGAATCCGCTACAACACCATCAACTACCTGACCAGAAGCATCAAGGATTGAAATACTGGCAAAAGATATAGGAGAATGTGTAATAGAATCTCGTACTGTTCCTGACAATAAAGCCTTTTGGGCATGCACGGTAAGTACCAAAACTAGAAGGCAGAGTAGGGTAAAAAATCTTTTCACGCGAGTTTAAGTTTCCCAAAAATAGAAAAGTTAATGAAGGAGACCCCGTCTACATGCCAATTATACCACAGTTTTTTCAAATCAACCATTGCTATTAGACCTAATTTATGAAAAATACCCAACACGCCATCTTTACTGCCTGTTCTCGGTTATTTTCCATTAAAAAATCGAACTGTACTCAATTGCCCCTTCATAACCTGAATGACAACATTTTTGAGCATAAAAAAGGAGACACTATTAACTAGTGTCTCCTTAAGTGCCGGTCAGCATACTTTTTTCACATCATTTTGAGCAGGATTTGAAGAATTTGTTGGAAGCTTTGAGCTGAAAATCTACATAGGCCTCAACATACCTAATGTCCATTAATTTTTATTAGACGTAGGGTAAGTACATCATTTTTCCGAAAGCTAAGATTGGACTTTTCTAATTTACGTTACTAATTGATTTATTTGTTGTTTGTGTCTAATATTTTTTGATAATTCCGTTGGTGTGAGATTCCCCAGCCCTTCATGGGGTCTGTTGTTATTATATTCATCCATCAATGCCTGGGTATGTTCTCTTACTTCTGACAAATTGAAAAATAAATAAGCATCCAAAATTTCTTTGCGATAACTTCGGTTGAATCGTTCAATATAACCGTTTTGCATAGGCTTACCGGGCTGGATAAATTGAATAGCGACGCCTTTATCTTTAACCAAAGCTCAAAATGATGACTGGTGAATTCAGGTCCGTTATCATGGATCTTCCCATTCATGTTTTCGATGATATTTGGTCGTATAGATTATTCTTCGGATCTCAAGTGGAAAGCCTTAAAAGACAGTTAGTTGAATTTTCGGCATTACTTCCGGTACCCATCTTAATTGTATGTCCTGACCCGGAGATATTTCCATCTAAGGGCTGCCATGTCGCACCTGGAGCACCTTTCTCCAATATCCTGTCAATAGGGCCAGCTTCAAAAATTGTCCTTTCATATGGATAGCTCGTCGTTTGGATCCCAGATCCTAACGGTGGATTTTCATAGAAATTTGGTCATATTCAGCCGAAAATTGAGTACGTAACATATTCACAAATGCAATTTCCTTGATCGTAACAAGAGCATTTAAATAACGGCTCAAAGCATCAAGGTCCCCACTTTCCGGAATGCTAAAATCACCCCAGTTACATTTTTTTGCCATCTTCGTTTTATAGTTCGTCCAGCTTCCCTCAAACGAATTATTGCTAAATCCATCTCCATAATAATACAATGTATTGACCGTAGGACAGTGGAAAGGTTTCAGGACATTGAAAAGCTCAGCGAAAGCGAAAAAGATCAGGTATTTGCACTGCTTGACGCATTCCTCGCCAAAAGCAAGATGCAGGCAATACTCAAATAAAACAACAACGCCCAATCTTTATCGGATTGGGCGTTGTAAGTGTCGTCATAAAAAGGGGAACATATTATTTTTGCCGAATGCTATGTATAAGAACAGTAGGAAGACAAAGATAACCAAAGGGATAATGATCAAAACAATCCTATGCAGAGTATTTTCTTTAGCAAAGAGAAGAGCAATAGATACAAAGAATAAACCTACTAAACAAATATAAAGGGTGTATATCAACGTATTCCTAAACACTTCTACTGTTTGCAATTCATTAACACCAAACACCCTATTAAACAAATTCTCCTTAAGAAGGCTCAGGGTTAACAGTAACAAAGTAAATGCAACCAGATAATAGTATTTTTCAGCGAAAAACTTCATCATAACATGTTTATTGATGTTTATATTTTGTACTTATAGGTGGAAGATTTTTATATCCCATCATTCCCATACCATATTTCCACCGATCTGTAATGCTCATTATTGACCCATTAAACACAGGTCCTGGAATAAACTTGGATAGAAAATAGTTTTTCTTTAAAGAGTTTTCTAGAGTATTCAACGAGCTATTAGACAACTTCCAATAAGAACCGTTTATCACATTTTGCTCCTTTAACAACTGATCGCCGTCCCAAATACGTGCTGCATCTCCCTTCACAGGGTTGCCGTTATACAAGTCTTGTAATCCGCCCCAAACATCGTCCATTATCATTTTATTCCCTAATGTAACAAAGTTCTTGATTTCGTCATTGGAATAGCCTGTCATTGTCGCTCCAAATCCCAATAAGTTTTTCAACTTATCAACAGTAGAGGCAGCAGCACCAGCCCATTTAGTTTCAAACCCGCGACTGGAGGTCTCATCCTGAAACCATCTGTAAAAATCGGCCCTTTGATCCAAATTCTCATACTCTTTAAAACCATCGTTTTTCTGAATATTAGTTTTATTAGCATTTTTCCAAACAGAAGTATTATATTTTCTATCTGAAGTTCGCCAATGACCATCACTGCCATCAAGCTTTCCATTGGGATTTTCTGCGTAATAGGCTTCTGCATCATCATACTCCTTGAAATACCTTCCATCCGGATCAATAAAAAGAATAGGATTATTTGCAGTATAGGTATAAGGTGAATAAGAATAATAGGAGCTTGCCAACGGATCCACTACGTTCCATCTTCCAATCTCCGCGTCGTAGAATCTCGCTCCGTAATCCAGTTGACCTTCCAGAATATAAGTACTTCCCAAGTTATGCGTGCCACCATTCAGGTCAGACTGCATCTCCTTGCCATTATAAAGATATTTATTATTAATGCTAGTTGCAATAGACTTTGTTTTGCCAAAGGGATAATAGTCCTGACGTTGCATCACGGTAGCTATTGGTAAAGCTGCAGACCCCTCTTTTTTCAGAACCACTCGAATATTGCCTAGATGATCTGTCAGATTATAGTAATAACTGTATGTTCCTCCGCTATTTAGCAGAAAGCCGTCTTCGGTAGCGATCCGCTCAATCACGGGTGCTGCTGAGCCTGTCTTGCTATATTCGATTCCACCAATATAATCTTGTTCTGTAGTAATGTTATTGACTGTCGACTTCCGGTTCAGTTTGCTACCCAAGGCATCGTAGCTGTACACGACACTCCTACCCCCTCCGATCGCTGTCTTCGGTTGATTTAGGTAACTGTAGGTCAATGCCATCCCAGTACGATCTTTTGTCGCATTACCATTGAGGTCATACGTAAACGTTGCGATCAATCCTCCTGAAAGACTAGCAAGTTTATTACTTTTATTTGCATTATTATAATTGTAATTAATGGCCGGACTATTGTCACGCGTAAGGGTTTTTATATTGCCCATCTCATCATAACTCAGGACTTCACTCATCACCGTACCTGTACTTACACTACTCGTTAACCTGCTCAGTGCATCATAACTGTAATCGAACGTACTGCTTGTCATGGTGCCATGTCCCCACAATTGCTGAGCTATATTTCCATTGTATTGTGCATTGGGTAATATCGTGTTGCCGTTGATATAATAATTCAACTGGGAGACGAACTGGGGTGCCCCTATTCGGGTCAGCCAGCCGCGCTCGTTATACTGATAGGCAATGCTGGTCATAAAGTTTGCACCTCCGTTTTCACTGTGTAGCGATTTCGTTTTAGGCTGTCCGATTTCATTGTATACGAACCGACTTTGAATCACTTCTGCCTGAGCATTCACCTTCTTCTTTGTCTGTAAAAGACGCCCAACATGATCGTATTCATAAGCCATGACAAGCGTTGTCGCTAAACCAGTCGCTGGTGTATGGATCCGCGTGCTTTTCAGCAGTTCGTTCGTAAAGCTGTACTCATTGGTCTCCCGGTCTGTACCTTTTAGGTGGTTTTGGCTTACATTCTGTATCAGCCGCCCATAATCATCATAATAATTGATCGTCAGCATGGAGTCCGTGCGGTCATCTTTCCATATTATTCTACCTGTTAGAAGTCCCTTGGTCATCGAACTTTTTGTTACCCCTAATGGTTGGAGCTTCGCCAAAGATCCGCCATTGAAG
This sequence comes from Sphingobacterium multivorum, assembly GCF_039511225.1. NCBI lineage: Bacteria > Pseudomonadati > Bacteroidota > Sphingobacteriia > Sphingobacteriales > Sphingobacteriaceae > Sphingobacterium > Sphingobacterium multivorum. Next base: position 1,954,632 of record NZ_CP154261.1, on the reverse strand, counting down.
CTATAGTCATCGTAATAAACGGTTGTCAGACGTTCTTTTGCTGTCCTAGGATAAGCCAGGTTGCTATAGTCGGCCGCTCCTTCACGCTCTTCCCAATACTTTGTCACTGTATTTACATCAGATTGAGCCAAAACCTGCGATGCAAATAGTTTTGTATAATGTCCTGTTTCAACAATCCTGTCAAAAGCATCATATTTTATATAAGTCCACCTGTTCAGTGCACGCTGATTGGCGTCCTGTTGCAGAACCACTTTGTCTTTGGCATTATATACCAGCCATTCCCAGCCTTTTCCCGGAATTTTCTTTTGTATCAGCCGTTGTTTATTGTCGTACTTATATGCATAGATCAACTCGTCAAATCCATTTGCGTTCTCTGAAACACTTGTTTCTTTATATCCTGGTGGAATGACATAGCGTAAATTCCCTATAATATCATATACATAATAAGTATCTATCGAACTATTCTCATCCTGCCAGATCCGGATCAGAACCAACTGGCCCTGAAGATTTCTAAACTCCTCCCTTGTACCGGTTTTGCCAGAAACCCAATTTTCATCTTTTTTAATCAGCTTTTCGAGTTTATTAGCAGCATAGAAGGTCGATGCTGTAGCGCCATCTGTAGCGATCATCCGCCATAAACGCACCTCATTTGCAGTATTTGCAGTATAAGCGAACTTAACAGTATGTCCAGAATTACCGATCTGACTGTTACTGACCTGCCACACCTGCCCAGGAGCACCGATCTGTTCGGTCCTTCCCAGTTCATTTTTTTCATATACCGTTTCGGCAAAGGGAAATGCTGTTCCATTGGCCAGTAATGGATTTGACTGATAGAAGCTTTTTACATTATTGGCATCCCCTATCCTGAAACTTCCTTCATTACCATAAGCAACGTAGGGAAGGTACTGATATCGTTCTCTGCCAACTGGATCATATTCACTGTATTGCACGATATCTCCATAATCAGTACTTCCCATAACAGAAGTAGCCTGAATTGGTCTGCCAAAACCATCGATGTATTGAATATTGCGGTTCTCCTGATCTGCCGTTCTTGCCGCTGCCATATTCGAAGGATTGATTCCTGCCACACGGAATATATTATTTAAAATATAATTCTGCGTTCTGGTTTCAACGCTCTTCATGGCAGGAAGCCCCCCAATAGAGATCTGCGCATTGGTTCCCTGCGGAATATAGAATCCATTTTTAAGGGTCACGCTTTTGGCCGCCTGTATGTTATTTTCGCCATTATAGGTTTGAAGAACTAGATTTAGCTCCTGCGCAATCAAAAATTGACAATGAAAGAGGAGAATTAAGATTAATTTTATTCGTTTCATAAAATTTGTAGTTCAGGAAATCATTTTCTTACATTATATTCAGTCGCACCCGTTATATTACCCTTCGAATCAGATGTCGTAACCCGTCTTCCCAATTCGTCATACGTGTAATACGTAAATTCTCCCCGGGTATCGTATTGTTTGATCATGTTACCTTTTAGATCAAATAGCTGAACCCAAAAGTTAACGCCTACTGGCGTCATCAGAATCAATTCCTTATTGATATGGCTGTCAAATTCGACATCAGTAAATTGTAAAAAATTGTTTATTGTGGCCAGATCGACAGTTGTGCCGTAAAGTCCATTTGTCATGGGTGATGAATTTAGGCTGAGCTGGTACCGTTGGCTTTCTCCCTGATAAAAGTTCAGTTTAACGCCTGAAAATGGCTGCGCAGAAATGAACTGAACTGGCCTTCCTAAGTTTTTAAAACCATCCAATTTCTTTCGGTAGTCCAACTTACCATTTAAAGTTGACAGGTATAAACCACCGTTTTTCGAATACCATAAACCTGAGGGATATAAATTATTTCGCAGGGGATAGACTACCTTGGAGAACAAATCAGTCAAATATCCACCAAATGTGATCTCACCACCGTAAAAGTCATCAAATTCCGCGGAATTTTGACCGGCCTCAGAATACTTTGACTCGGCCAGCGGATATTTTGCAAGGATCGAATCTAAATTATCAAATCTGACTGCAGATTTCAAAAAATCTGTCATTGATCCTAAAATATTATTAAAATCCCCCCAACCATTATCAATTAAATACTCGTTTCTTTTAATAATCCACTGTAATATTTCTGTCTTGTCAATTGAGTTTGGAAGCTCGAACATAGATCCAAAGTTGCTGTCATTAATTTCACTTGGATTTAACGACCTGCGAACTCTCCTCGTATTAGGAATTCCGTCAGAATAAAAGACTTCATCACCGTTTGCTCCTTCAATGGAAACAGTGAAAGAAAGATCTTCAATCGAGGCTTTTTTGACTTCATTGCTAGAAACCGAACCGCTGCTCCTCACTCCAAAAGGACTTACATAAAAATAATGATCCACGGTCTTTTGAAAATTAGCACTGGTGGGCTCATTCAGTGCATTATAGTTATTCAGGTTATTTTCAGGATTAACTTCACCCACTTCCGCAGCTGCGATGGGCCCAGCAAGCATTGCTGTTTTCACAGAAATAGGTAGGATTACATTCTTTAAAAATTCGGTATCATATTTTATATTCTGAAAAGTCTGAATATTTCCACTCATATAACTCCAGGTCGCTGTCCCAGAAGGCATAACCCAATTCTGTTCCTCAACAATATCAAATAACCTATTTTGTCTTTTTAAGCTATCAATTAGTGGTGAGACATTGCTGACAAAGTCCCGTACAAATTTCCGCTTTTTAAAATACCGATCGCCATTTTCAGCTTCTACTTTTTCCCCAACAGGTACTTTGGAACTTCCGTTATAAATGTACTTCATTCTATTTTCCAGACCACTACCCAATATTGTTGTGGAATAAAGGCTGACATTGTCATACCCATTGATTTCTAGTGGCATATTTTGGCCTGCATTAGCCTGCCAGACAACATTCTCAGAAAGAGATACGTTGCCCCCAGCCCTGAGGGTATAATTCTTTGGCATATTATTTATCATATTGAGCCTTGGCTGAATATTTCTCATATAGACCTGTAAATAGGGATTAAAGCCATATCCGACATCCCTGTTTTCATAACTTGAACCAAACTGATTTTTATAGATATTTTTATATGGATAAGGTCTATATTGATCTATAATACCGTTAAAGGCGAATCGTACATCAAAATCAAACATAGATAGATACTTCGAGTTGACATAGGGTACAAGATCATTCTGGGCCAGAAGGTAGCGCTTTTTTTCAATCTTTAGAACAGTTCCCGAATCATCAAATATCGTTCTGGAAAGAAGCAGATCTTCGAGCCAATAGGGATATATTGAATCGGACGCTGTAAAATCCAAAAAGCGATAACCGATCTTGCCTTTGCCCGGTTCGGATTCTTCAACATACGTATAAAACAAGTCATTATTACTCGATGTAAAATATGCAGGACTAAAATCAAAAGGTTCGGACATGCGATAATTATCGCTCTCAGGCATACCTGTATAATTGACCGACATATCAAATGACCGTTTATTTTTCTTGATATAAAAAGCTGTACTAGTTTGATTAAATTCGTAGGTAAACCTCCGCTGGCGTACCAATTTATCCTTATTAAAGTATTTTATCGCTTTAATCCGTATACCCCCGCCCAATGTATTTTTCGACGGAATAATTGGCATACCACCGCTATTCATAATACCGCTACATTGCAGTGAATTACTTTCGTAGTCAAATTCCATTTTACCTTGGAGTGGAGAGGTAATGGTTTTCAACGAAAAAGACTTTACATATGCTGAGTCCGGTTCTCGGTTTACTCCTGAATTTCCTTTTGAAAAATTCGCATAATCGTTTTCTGAAATGGAAGTAAAAAACTTCAGATAGGAAAGTCCCGGCGCAATATTATAACCGAAATAGGGCACCAGACCATAGCTATGATTATTATCAAGATCAGGGGTGAGACCACCGATATTATTGCAATAGTAATTCCAATAATCTTGCTTATAATCCTCCAAATTATGATTCTCCCGATAATATTCAAAGGAATACGGCATGTTAAGTCCCGTTTTGCTTCCTTTTATTATTTTTTTCAGGAAAACCTTTTTTGAGCACATATGGTCACCTTGATCAGATAAGTAGCTATATTGGAAATTGATAGAATCAATTTTGGTATTCTCCCAGTCTGTGAGGACAATCTGATCTAAAACGGGTTGGTATTTTTTCTCCTGATCATAGGACTTATATGAAAATTTCAGCAAATGGTTTTTTGAAACAATCAGAAGGGGATATTTTTTCAAAAGGAAGTTCTCGCCCTCAAACATCCAAATATCTACAGGGACATAAGTCGCGGTACTATACAATTCCCGCATTAACTGATTTTGCTGGTACTGGGCGGCCTGTAATGCAGAAGAGGCAAATAAATATTCGTTGGCACGGACCTGTTTCGAGGATTCAAGGCTCTGTAAGTTACTGACCAAATTGGACATCTTCGTTTCGTACAATACATTGGAATTATTTCTGACATAATTAAGATAGGAATCTTGCTTTTCCAAAGCGGACAGTTTGGAATTGTTTAAATCGTTTACAAGGACATTTTGATTAAAAAAAAGTAAATCTCTGTATTGTGCAATTGTATTGTCCAGCTCTTGCGTTGTAAAGCGTTCTGCACATTGTAACTGGTCGAAATAATTCTGCACCTTATCATACTCCGTAAGCACCGCAGCATAATTTGACGAATGGAGCTGTGCTAGTAAACTCTCATCCTTTCCCCATTCTGCAATGCTACGCCCGTACCTTAACGTATTTTCTGCAAGTGATTTTTTTGTGACCAGATAAGAATTATATAAGATGGTAATCTTTTCTCCAAAAGCACTTTTTATTTCGCTTACATACCATTGCGATGGGATTCCAGGTTTAATATTGGACGTGTTAAAGTTATTTTTGTTATCTATCTCGGCCTCAAATTCTTTTTCGTTAAATGTATAGATCGTGCCATCTGTATCTGTGACCTCAAAATAGTCTATTTCCTGATTTTTTTGTACTGCGCCATTACTTGATTTGAGTTCAATCCTCACATCACTTTTTTCCAAAAGTATGGCGACTTTTGATGTTGCATTGTTGCGGACAACAAATTTAAATGACTTACCATTTAAATTCAGGGCGAACACATCAGATTCACCATCCAGAAGATCATCTTTAACCGCATCCTTGAAATTTTGGACATCATTGCTGTTTTGTAAAACAGTATAATCTCTGCCTTTACCAATGCCATCTGGCATACCTTTCATTATTCTGACAATGGAATTGATACCACCTAAGGACCAGCCTAAACCAATCGGCGAGGAAATATCCCCAACCTTGATCCCGGAAGTGGTGTAGTTAGCACCGATGCCAATATTGAGATGTCCTTCCTGAATCGAAAAAAGAGGAACATTGATATTTACGAGACCCGTAGAATGCTTAACATCTGTCTGTATGTCCTCATACTGGCTTCGAATAATACTCTGGCCACTTAACCGCGAGGCGAGCATAAACAGGGAAAATAAGGTCAGAGAAAATCTTTTCATAATTTGAAGGCTTTTATTATGGCAAACGGCTCAGAAATAGAATTGTCCCCAAAAAATAAAAATAATTCATATTGGTTTATTAAAAACTCATTAGTACATTAAAAAAGACGCAAACGATTAAAGAAATTTTCAACTTAAAACATCCAATAAATTCTCTATATCCTGCTCAAAATGCTGTAAAGAAATTATGCTGACCCGTAAAAAATCTATTACTTTCCATGTAAAAAGATTGACTTGGATTCTGCTATACTTTTTCGTTCTTTATTAACTCAGTCGTATATCTCAATAGAAGTTACACCTCTTCTTGGTAAAAAATCCCTTTTTCAATCAATCCTAGGATCGCTCATGGACATCGACAATATGCGACAGACCTGCTCTACAAGTCCTCAGCCGGCAAGAAGCCCTATTTACCTAATCTTACTTTCCAGACGCTAAGTTCTTCGTTTATATGGCTGGAAATTACTATCCAACCGCTCGGTGAATATTTTAAACGGATATTCGTCTTGATTACAGTAAAGCTTACGAGGGCCAAGAATAGTCATGGAAGTTTTACCAATGACTGTAAGCTCTGCGATTTTCCAGGTGTAATAGCTAGGATTCTTTCCAAAGAAATGTAGCGGTTCGGACAGGCGGCAGATCGGATAGTGCTGTGCACATAGTTTTTCAGTATATCTAGTTGGTTATCTACTGACATCTTCATCATCCGAAAAAACAAGTTTTGATGCATTCACTAAAATTTGAATACACAACACAAGATCAATAGGATAAAATTCCCTCTAAAATTGGGGAAGAACCAATTTACTTCGGAATTTGCAATAATTGAGTTTGAGTGTAAATTTCGGATACGAGAAATGGCATGAGAAGAGCACACAAAGAAGGCAGATGGATGGGTTCAACACCTGTAAGTTATAAAAACTGGTTAAATGAACATGGGAAAAAGTCCATTGAGTTAAAAGAACCTGATGCATCATTAATTAAATGGGCTTTTGAAGAACTATCGAAGGGAATTTTTCAACACTCAGCAAATTCACCTTAAAGAGAGAGAAAGGTTTAGATATCTGTAAAGCCTATTTTTGGAAATGTATCAAAAATCCCGTGTATTGTGGACGAATTGTAGTTCCTGAATATGAAGGAGAAGAAGAATACACTGCAAAGAGACAACATGAGGCTATTATTTCGGAATCTACGTTTAACAAAGTTCCAGGAGGTTTTAGACAAAAGGAAAAGAAAAAAATATCGAACAAAGATTGTTGGACTTCAACTTGTCGTTCTGGTAGCCAGCTGGAGCGATGTTAAGTTCATCTAAATAAATGTGGAGCTGATTGTCAACCTGATCGACTTCTAAAATCTGAAAATATTCCAAAAGCCCTTCGGGCATCAATAGGGATAGTAATTTACGTTTGGCCTCTTGCAATGTTAGCTATATTAAAGAAGCTAAACTAGGAAATTTTTACTATTCCCCAACAATTCAGCTTGATCCACTTTCTGACCTCTAATGGGAAAGTCGGAAATCTCTGTAGAAGGCATAAAGCCCTTTGACTCCAGCTTGCTGTTCTCATAGCCTGTTGGAGAAATATTAAGCTCGTCTAAATAAATGTGGAGTTGATTGTCAACCTGATCGACTTCTAAAATCTGAAAGTATTCTAAAAGCCCTTCGGGCATCAATAGCGATAGTAATTTACGTTCGGCGTCTTGCAAGGGATATCTGTATTAAAGATGCTAAACTAGGAAATTTTTGATATTCCCCCAAGAAGTCTGCTTGATCCCTATATCTATTTGATTAACAACGAATTAAATTCAAAAAAAAGCAGACAAAACTCGATTTTAAAGAGTTGTCTGCTAAAGTGCCCAGGAGCAGATTCGAACTGCCACGCCCATGCGAGCGCCACCCCCTCAAGATGGTGCGTCTACCAATTTCGCCACCTGGGCTCATATTCATCTTTGGTATCACAAAAATAAAGATTTTTCGCTCTTTTACAAGTCGAAAATCGCTTTTTACAGCATTATTTTACTAAATTCCTATTGATCAAGGTTCTAATTACGCCGTCGACAAGCCCAACCCTTGGAACAATGATTTGTTTTAGACGACCATGCTTCATAATCGTCAGAAAAATCTCACTTGCAGGAATAATGACATCGGCACGATCTTCGTTTAAACCCAATAAGATAATACGTTCTTTCAGAGAAAATGAAGATAAATGCTCATACACGGCTTTTAATTTAGCATAGGATAATGGTTTATCCAATTTTTCATTGGAAAGGCGCGCAAGCTTATTAATATTGCCGCCAGTACCAATACCAACCACTTGCTTATACATATGCGTATTGCTACGTACCCATTCCCTCAGTTCATCCCAGGTCTCTGCCTTGTCCTGATTGTCGAGGATACGGATTGTGCCCAAGTTGAAGGACCTGGAATTAACCAAAACTCCATTGGCAAATAACGATAATTCTGTACTACCGCCACCGACATCAATGTAAAGGTAAACTTTGTCCTTTTCCATCTTATTATCCCAATGGCTATTGTAAATAATCTCCGCCTCCTTTGCCCCTTCTATAATATCGATGTTAATACCGTTTTTCTTGACCTCCGCAACAATGTCAGCTCCATTTCGCGCATCGCGCATGGCCGAAGTTGCACAGGCCATATAATCCTCCACGTTATAAACATCCATCAACTCCCGAAAAGCCTTCATCGTTTTAATCAAACTCTGAGCTTTCCTTGGTGAAATTTCCTGATGAATAAACGCATCATCCCCCAAACGAAGTGGAACACGTAACAGTGTATTTTTCTTAAAATTATATTGGTCTTTCTGTCCAATAATGTCAGCTATCAAAAGACGGACTGCATTGGAGCCTATATCTATTGCGGCGTATCTCACTTTATATACGATTTCATTAAATTACGCTAAAATAAACACAGTTATTAAGAACTGTGTTATATAAACGTTAAGTTATCATTAATTTAACAAATAACAAACCATTATTACAGGGAATTCTTGCCTACAAAACATTCGATATGTCGTACAATAACTAAAATTCCCATTTTATCAAAAATAACAACGGATTTCCTGACAAAATCATTTCACTAGCAATAACTGAGTCGAGATACAGATCGAGCATCCTACCTAAACTCACTATTAGCACAATTCCGTACAAAAATCTATTATTGCCAACAAAAAATCATAAAAAAAGGAATATTCATTTTGATGAATACTCCTTTCCTACTATTATCTTATTTCTTAGTGATGGTGCTCTTCAACTTTACCGCCAGCTAATTTGTAGATCTCTTCCACTTTTTTCAAAGATTCCTCTGAAAGGTGAATAACATCCTTATTTGTATTGAGTTCTTCATGAGACAATCTTGTATTGATCTCACCTTGTTTTTCAACTACTAGCGCTAAAAATGCTTTATCGTTAAATGCCGCTGTACTGTCCGAACCAATTGAAGCAGGAACTTGAAATGCAGGCACGCCACGTTGCGCATCGCCAACATGCAATTCTTTAGCTAAATTGTCCAATTCTGGTAGCACTGTTGCGTAAGCTTCTTTAATCTTTGCGGCTACATTTTTCACCTCTGCTGAGGTAGATTGTTTTGCAGCTACATCGGCAAGATTTACCAAGTAGTTTCCATTTTCGCCAACGAATTTAATCATTGCAAAGGCATCACCATCCGCTAAGGATGCATTAGAGTATTGACGCTGTCTATCTGCAGCTGTTTGACCACAAGATGCAAATAATGTACCCGCACAAGCCGCAACAATAAATAACTTATTAATCTTCATATCAATTTTGTTAACTATACAAAAGTAGATAAAATATATGTTCTCCGAAACCCTATCCGTGAAAAGAAAGAAAAATTACGCAACATTTCTTCCGGCATTCACCACGCCAAAGATTGTACGTGCTATTAATTTCGAATAATCTTCACGTTGTGCATCGGTCAGCTGATCCGAATTCAATGCACGAATCGCAAAATGCTGTATAACCAATAACGGTAATACAATTCCCTCGCGCGCTAAAATAGACTCTCGATCCACAGGATAGTTCTCCATCAATTTTGAGGTTCCGCTCAGCTTTAACAGATATTCTTTTGTTATTTGGTACTCGGCATACAAAGTTTTCCAAAAGTCACCATAAATAGGATCATCTTTCATGTATGCTGTAATATCAAAGTTGGACTTTGTCATCGACATCATACAATTGTCGATCAATGTTTGAAAAAATCCGGATGACACATACAATTGCTGCACGTCTTTCCAAAGGTTATTTTTTTCAGCCCATTGTAATGCTGTTCCGACACCATAAAACCCAGGAATATTTTGTTTCAGCTGGCTCCATGAAGTTACAAAACTAATCGCCCGCAAATCTTCCAATCGCAATTCACGGCCTGAGTTACGTTTTACAGGTCTACTTGAAATATTGATCGACGATAGCGCTTTCAATGGCGACATCGTTTCCAGATAAGGTAAAAACAATTCGTTCGTGCGTAGATCCATGAACTTATGATGGCTCAGCTCAGCCAGCTTATCAATGATCTCCTGTTGATGTTTGGTTAAGGTATCGCCCACACGTTGTTTCAAATCGGAAATAATTCCAGCGTGCAACAATTGCTCAATATTAAATCGTGCCGTATCTAAGGATCCATACTGGCTACTGATTGTTTGTCCTTGAATTGTCAATTGAATATGATCGTTGGCAATCTCCTTGCCCATAGATGCATAAAAACGTTGTGTTTTACCACCACCGCGTGCGGGAGGTCCACCACGACCGTCAAAAAATACCAAATCGACATCGTATTCGCGTGATATTGCCGTAAGTTCGATTTTTGCACGATAAATCGACCAGTTTGCCATCAAGTATCCACCGTCTTTGGTACTGTCTGAATAGCCCAACATAATGGTCTGTTTGTTTCCTCTACGTTTCAAATGTGCCTTGTACTCCTTATTGCTGTACAAGGTTTTCATCACGTCCGCTGCTCTCGTCAAGTCATCAACGGTCTCAAACAAGGGTACAAAATCGATCGTTAAAGCATCCTTCTTCCATCCAGACCACAAGAATAATTGGCGCAGTCCCAGGATATCACTTGCCTGTTGGCAATTGCTGATGATAAAGCGTTGCGCAGCTCGCTCAGAACCGGAACGTTGAATCTCCTTTAATAATTTTATCACACCAGATGTATCCTTCGTCAACGGATCCGCATCCTCGCCTACCGTCAAGTCAAGTTCTTTGAATTTTAATGCTTTTTGTTTATCATTTTCACCTAGTTCCAGATAATCCAACGGCATCCCAGTCTCTTCCTGATTATGTTGAATCAGATAATTGGTAGCCTCACGTAAAATGCGGCTGTCTTGTCTGATATCCAGCGTCGTAAAGAAACAACCAAAAGTCATCACTTTGCGGAGCAAATCATCAACGATCTCTACAAAAAGCCCATTGTGATATTCCTCCAAAACATTTTTGATTGCCTTCAGATTTGTGATAATAGTATCAGTTTCGTCTGCTGGATGTTCCACCGGATTAAAACTGTTTTCGTAGAACAATGTTTGAAGGTTTTCCATATATTCCTCCACACCTCTAAAAGTAATGCGGCGTCTAACGATACGAAAATCCCTATAGTAACATCTAAACAAAATAGTACGTAACAATGCGGCAACTTTCTTGGTGCTATCAACACTTACGTTGGGATTACCATCACGGTCACCTCCAGGCCAAAAGCCCAATTCAATCAATTGTTTGACTTCTTCGGTATCCACGTCCAGTTCATCATCAATAAAGGACTGAATTTCCGATGCTACCTTATAAAATACGTTTTCCAAAAACCAAGCTAAGCTCGCCGCCTCATCCACTGGGGTTGGTTTATTTTTATTGATGAAAGGCGTTTTACCCAGTTGCTGTAGCAATAAATGTATACTATGAATATCATTGGTCTTGATTGCATCAATCAGGTCGTTGATAATACCCAATACTGGTCCCGGATAAAATTGGGTAGGATGTGCTGTTAAGACAAGACGTACAGAAAAGTCCTTCAATTTTGACACGATCTTACGGCGCATATCATCGCTGCCTTCGGCATTTTTTATTAATGCCCCTAAGACATTTTCGTCATCGCCACGACCCACCATCTGAAAGGATGAATCTTCGATCGCATCAAATAACACAACCTGACGCTCTATATATTGAACAAATCGAAACAACAAATCAATCCGTTGCTCTTCCGAAGAAAATTCCTCATGCTGATCGAAGAAACTCTTTATGATCTCATCAGGAGTTAAATGCTGATCCACACCCTTTTCACATTGCTTTGCAAAAAATGGTAATAAAGTACCTGTATCTTTAACACGTTGAAATGGCAATGTTAAAAACAAACTTTTGAAAAGCTCAAAGCGTGTCAATACCTCGTCCTGAAAGACGGCTTCATTTTTACTTTGCTTCATATTTAAATCTTTGAAAGTGGTCAAGAGAGTTTAGGTGACTCTTGAAATTTTGTAATGTCTCTGAAATTACCCTATGGCTCCAAATATAACAATATTATACCTAAACAAATAAAAAAATATAAATTAATCAAAAAAACAATTAAAATATTATAAACATACTAACAAATTTTTGGTAAATTTTCGTTTTTAACACATTAATGCAATGCAGTATAGCAAGGAAGACCTTGAAAACCTGATCCTGTTAAGCCCCGCTACAAAATGAACCATCCCTAATCTGACAGGAATGGAACAGCTATCTCGCGATCATCCGTACTAAAAAGGGCAAACATAGCCGAACAATTGTTTTTAATATGAAAAGCAATTTATCTAAGTTTGTACTATACATTATGAAACAGACACAAGAAATAAAAAGTTTTTTCTATAGCCAATATTTTGCGGATGGACTCCGAATCACCATCGGATGTATTGTGCCTGTCCTAATCTTTGCAACCATCGGGCAATTTACCAATGGAACCATTGTTTCCCTGGGAGCGCTATTGGTAGGTCTCTCCGATACGCCCGGAGCACCTAGCCATAGAAGGAAAGGCATGATTGCGGGTGCGATTTTGACGACGTTAACTTTTATTTTAACCAATATAGTTAATCAAAATGTCTATCTACTGGCAATTTTTATCGGCGTAGCCTGCTTTATATTTGCCATGTTTGCAGTATTCAATAGCAGGGCCGCCAACGTAGGCCTTATGTGTATTCTGATGATGTTGATCCATGTGCAGATTCACTATCCTCTTGCTGAAGCCATCAACTATTTAGGCTTCTATACATTAGGCGGTCTATGGTATATCGCCATTAGTCTTTCCATCACCCAAGCGCGTCCTTATAGGCTCGCCGAACAGGAGCTATCCGAAACAATTCGCTATGTGGCTGATTACATCCGGCTAAAAGCTAATTTTTACGATGCCAAAATTGATAATGATAAAAACTACCTCAAACTGATCGACAAACAAGTTGAAGTCAATCAGCATCAGGAAAACCTACGGGATGTATTGTTTCAAAGTAAACGATCAATTAAAGACACCACAAAGGTGGGACGTTATTTAACCCTCGTTTTCAACGATATTGTCGATCTCTTTGAGCAAAGTATGGCGGCGCACTATGATTACAACACCATCAGCGAACGCTTTGGTCCGACCGGAATCTTGGAAGATTTCAAAAACGTGATCCTAAAATATACCAATGAGCTTGATAATCTAGCCTATCAGCTTAACACAAATACGCAGCCAAAGCCACTATACGATTTCGATTCGGATCTCAGTCGTCTTCATAGTAAAATCGATCAACTTGATAAAAATCAAGAGTTTAGTACCTTTGCTTTACGTAAGGTATTGATCAATTTGCGTGATCTGGTTCGCCGGATCAAAAATATCTATGGTTACTCGCATCTACAACCAGACGATGTCAAACGCAAAGAAATTGACGACGCAAAACGCTTTGTTCAAAGCTCTGCAATTGACTTTAAGAAGTTCCGCGAAAATCTTACTCTAAAATCCACCATCTTTCGACATGCCTGCCGCATGGCAATTGTCATGTCGGTCACTTATTACGTGTTTGAGGTCACCAATATCACAAATAATGTCTACTGGATCCTCCTGACTATCATGGTTATCCTAAAACCTGGCTTCGGGCTCACAAAGGAGAGAAATATCCAACGTCTAATCGGTACCACGATCGGTGGACTCATCGGAGCCCTCATCCTGCTAACCATCCATGACCCAACTGTTCTTTTCGTTCTCCTGGTATTCTTTTTTCTGACGGCATATAGCTTATTCCGGGTCAATTATGTCATTGCCGTACTTTTTATGACCCCATATGTATTAATTATGCTGAGCTTCGTCAGCGCCAATACACTAGACGTCACGAAAGAGCGCATATTGGATACCTTTATCGGGGGCATGATTGCATTCTTGTCCAGTTATATTATTTTTCCAAATTGGGAGAGCATGCAAGTCAAGGAATCCATGCGAAAGCTACTCATTGCCAACTACAATTACATCTTTCAGGCATTAAAAGAAATTGCAGGTCAAGCGCCTTCCATCACAGAATACAAACTAACGCGCAAGGCAGTCTATGTGGAAACAGCCAACATGGGTTCCACTTTCCAACGTATGCTTACAGAACCCAAGAAACGTCAAAAATATAGCAAGGAAGTCAACAAATTCGTCATATTCAACCATATCCTAGCTTCTTTTTCGGTGACTTTAATGAACCATCTCGACGAAATGGATAATAATTATATCAATAAGGACCATGTCCGGACGATCCGAAAAATATTAGGCGCCTTAGAGCAGTCCATTCAACTGCTTCATTCTGCCGATAGCGTCGATGCATTTGTTCCTTTGACAATCGAAATTCCCAACGACCAATTTGCGAATACAGATGTCAGTTCAGTTGATGGACAGCTATTGAGTGAACAGCTGGACTTTCTCAATAAAATTGCACAGGACCTGCATAAAATAGTCCAGGACCTTCACGCAAAAAGCACAGCAATGTCAGAAAATGAACTGTCTAAAGCTTTAAGCTGATTTATTCTTTAAAATTCTCGACATTTATACCATGAGCGATACGATAACACGGTACGACCTGATTATAGTTGGCGGCGGCCCAATTGGCTTAGCTTGCGCCTTAGAAGCCAAGGAAGCAAATTTAAATTATCTTATTCTTGAAAAGGGCTGTTTGGTCAACTCATTATATAATTACCCTCAGAATATGACCTTCTTCTCTTCCTCCGAACGACTAGAAATAGGTGATATTCCTTTTGTGACAACCAACCCCAAGCCCAAACGCATGGAGGCTTTGGAATATTACAGACGTATACAGCAAAAGTTTGCACTGGATACCCATCTTTTTGAAGAAGTACTGGAAATTAAGAAAGAGGACACGGAATTCCGGGTCAGCAGCAGCAAAAGCATGTACTTAACCAAGAAAGTCATTATCGCCACAGGTTTTTATGACATACCGATGTTGCTCAATATCCCAGGCGAAGAACTCCCAAAAGTGAGGCATTACTACGATGATCCACATTATTATAGCAGCCAAAAGGTGATCGTTGTCGGCGCCAGTAATTCATCCATCGATGCAGCGCTTGAAACCTACCGAAAAGGAGCGCACGTATCTTTGGTGATTCGCGGCAGCGAAATCAGCCGCCGGGTAAAATATTGGGTAAAACCTGATATTGAAAATCGAATCGCTGCTGGTGAAATCGATGTGTATTATAACAGCAGCTTAACAGAAGTTACTCCAACTACTGCACATATCCAAACACCAAATGGTATTGTCGAACTCGATAATGATTTCGTACTGGCTTTAACCGGCTATCGCCCAAATTTTGAATTTTTAAAAAGAATCGGAATTGATATTCCTGAAGAGGCACCTTGTATTCCCAGCCATAATGAAGAAACAATGGAAACAAATGTAGCTGGGATGTACTTGGCAGGCGTCGTTTGCGGTGGGTTAAATACCCACCTTTGGTTCATTGAAAATTCACGAATTCATGCCAAACAGATTATCGGACATATCCGCTCAACACTTACTTAACAACTTGAAAACGTAAACCATTTAAGAAGATTTTCATCATTTTCTTCTGTAAACTAAGAATATGATCGAATTCTTCTTTTGTTGGAAACAACATGTTTTTCATATCCTTTAATATGCCCATACGCATGCCGAATAGGGAATACAGAAGAATCCGTGCAGTTTCATTGATATCTTCAACCTGTATCTCGCCGGCATCGATACCAATCTTGAGAATCTTCTCAATAATTTCTACTTCACGAAGATATGACTCTTTGAACACCTGCTCCAACTCGTCCGGAAGCTCTTTGACCATCTTCATGGTGTATTCAAATAAATTATAATACTGATTGATGATCTTAACACGCATATCAATGGAGTACATCATAATCTCCTCAAAGTCCCCCCCCTTTCCAATGACATCCTCTAGGTCCTCGATCATTTTGTCGATGACATATTCGAAAACCGCAGAATATAAGCTATTCTTATCCGGAAAATAATAATAGAGCAATGCTTTTGAGAAATTGAGATCCTTGGCTATTTCCGACATCGTTGTCTTAGCCATTCCAAAATGTGCAAAGCGCCTTGTCGCAGCTTCTAGAATTTTGATTCTTTTTACATCTGCATTACCCATTAAACTTATATTTTTTATCGTTAAATAAACGGTTTATACTATCTTTACCGATTATCATGCTAAAGATAGCTGATTTTTTTGAATTTCTGAAAACTAAAGTCAATATGAAGTTAAACATTCAATCGAATATATCTTTAAAAGCTTTCAATACGTTTGGGATTGAAGAAAAGACAAATTTTCTAATCGAAGTGAATGACAATGAAACATTGACCGAAATTTTTAAAAACGATATTTTTAAGGAGAACTTTTTTGTTCTTGGTGCCGGTAGCAATGTCCTTTTCACTAAAGCATTCGACGGCTATATTATCCGCATGACCAGCAAGGGCATACAGTCAAAAATTGATGGCGATGACGTCTATGTCACTGCGCAAGCAGGAGAAATCTGGAACGACTTCGTTTGGTATTGTATCGAACATAATTACGCCGGCATTGAAAACATGGCCCTTATTCCCGGCACTGTTGGTGCTTCACCTGTGCAAAACATCGGTGCCTATGGGACCGAGTTGATGTATGTCTTTTACGAATGTCAGGCTTTCGATACGCATACCGGCAACTTTACAACATTCAAAAAGGAAGATTGCGATTTCTCCTATCGCGACAGCATTTTTAAAACAGCACACAAAGGACGGTTTATCATTACCCAGGTAACTTACAAGCTTAGCCGAACAGCCCATATCAATACAACTTATGGTGCAATAGAAGCCGAACTCGCCAAAGAAAACATAACAAACCCAAGCATTGCCGACATTGCAACCATTGTCTCCAAAATCCGCGTAGAAAAGCTTCCTGACCCAAGTACAGTGGGAAATGCAGGTAGCTTCTTTAAAAACCCAGTAGTGACAGCATCGACTTTTGAACCTCTTCAAAAAGAATATCCTACAATACCGCATTATCCAATGCCCAATAATGAAACAAAATTGGCTGCTGGATGGTTAATAGAACAATGTGGTTGGAAAGGAAAAGAATATGGACAAGCAGGTGTATGGAAAAATCAGGCACTTGTACTAATAAATAGACAAAACGCTACAGGACAGGAAATTTATAATCTATCGGAACAAATTATAAGTGATGTCGCAAACAAATTCGGCATTAGGCTAGAGCGCGAAGTTAATTTACTGTAAAGATTTAAAAAAAGTATTTTTACTCTTTTTAAATCTGAAAGCAAAAGAAAAACAAGCTTCACCTTAGCAAAACATCACTTTCAGCTAATTTTATTTACTTAAAGTTAGCTTACACACACGTTTGCTTTGCTTAAAATAATCTTAAAATTATATTAACAAATCTAATTTTGCCATTTTTGGCGCATTTTTTGCCTCATACTTAATGAACCGCATTTATAAACGTACTGTTTTGTAAAAAGAACAGTTATAATTCATTAAGCTATGACAAAGAATGAATTTGACACCATGGTTATTGAGCAATCGGACTCATTAAAACTCTACGCCAGAAATTTTACCAGTGATTACGAAGATGCCAACGATCTCGTTCAGGACACGATCCTGAAAGCTGTAACCTATTTTAAAAATTTCAAAGAAGGAACCAATTTGAAAGGATGGCTCTACACCATCATGAAAAATACGTTTATTAACAACTATAGACGTATTGTGAAAACCAACTCTTTCATTACGAAAGACGAGGATATTTCTAACGCTAACCTCCTATTATCCGCTTCCTCAAATCAGGGCGAAAGCAAATTTGTCATGGAAGACATCCATGAAGCTTTATCTAGTCTTTCCGAAGAATATTACATCCCTTTTTCATTGTACTTCGAAGGTTTTAAATACCACGAGATATCGGAACATTTAAATATCCCCATCGGAACGGTAAAAACAAGAATACATGTTGCTAGAAAATTAATGAAAAGATCACTATCGGCCTATAAAGTAGCCTAGTTTTTTTATCTTCGCCTTTTTACAATAACGAATGGCGGAAGAATTATCGGAATATAGCAAAAGCCAACTGGCTTTACGTAATGGTCAGGACAAACCACAGATCTGGATTGCTTATCGCGGATTTATCTATGATGTCGGAGAAAGCAGACTTTGGAAAAACGGAATGCATTACGAACATTGGGCCGGACAAGATCTAACTGAGGAGCTCCAAGAAGCCCCTCATTCAGCATCCGTATTTTCAAAATTTCAGATCGTCGGAAAACTGAAAGATCAATGACTATAAATTAAACTGAGATAGGGCAACAAAAGCGTTCAATCGCTTTTGTATGTCCTCTTCGGTAAGATCAACCAAACGATCTGTTCCAAATTTCTCCACACAGAATGAAGCTAGGGCAGAACCAAAAATCAACGCATTCTTCATGTTTGTAAAGTTTATACTTTTTACTTTGGCAAGATAGCCAATAAAACCTCCAGCGAAGGAATCCCCTGCGCCAGTTGGGTCAAACACATCTGCTAGTGGTAGTGCTGGGGCAGAAAAAATCTGGTTCTCTCCAAAAAGAAGCGCGCCGTGTTCACCTTTTTTGATAATTAAATATTTAGGGCCCATTGCTAAAATGGCTGTTGCAGCTTTAACCAGCGAATACTCTCCTGATAGTTGCCTTGCTTCGGAATCATTGATGGCTAAAACATCAACCTTGAGAAGCACTTTTCTTAAGTCTTCCATGGCAACATTCATCCAGTAGTTCATGGTATCCAGAACAACCAGCTTAGGCTTATGTACCAAGCGCTCCAATGTTGTCAATTGTATTTGAGGTGTAAGATTACCCAAGAGAAGATACTCGCAATCTTGGTAACTTTCGGGAATAATGGGATCAAAATCAGCCAATACATTTAGGTCTGTAGCCAGGGTGTCACGGCTATTCATATCGTTATGATACCTGCCAGACCAAGAAAAAGTTTGCCCACCAGTGATCACCTGAACCCCTGTAACGTCTACACCACGGTTTCTGATAAGATCAAGATTGTCATTTCCAAAATCCTCCCCAACAACACTGACCAATTTGATTTGATCACATAGATAGGATGCCGCTATACTCGCAAATGTACCGGCACCACCTAGAATTTTGTCAGTTTTACCGAACGGTGTTTCTATTGTATCGAAAGCCACCGTACCAATAATTACTAAACTCATAGTTTTTTAATAAGCATGGTAAACAAAAAAACCGGCGTAAAGCCGGTTTCAATATTGCTCCTGAAGCTGGGCTCGAACCAGCGACCCTCTGATTAACAGTCAGATGCTCTAACCTGCTGAGCTATTCAGGAATTTATTTTTCGAGAAATTCCTTTCTCATAGAGTGTACAAAAGTAGTACATTTTAATATTATTTGCAAATAAAATATTTGCATTGTTGCTCCTGAAGCTGGGCTCGAACCAGCGACCCTCTGATTAACAGTCAGATGCTCTAACCGGCTGAGCTATTCAGGAATGAAAAATTGAATATTTTAAAAACCCCGGTTATGTAAGTTATTAAATTGCTCCTGAAGCTGGGCTCGAACCAGCGACCCTCTGATTAACAGTCAGATGCTCTAACCTGCTGAGCTATTCAGGAGTGTTTTTCAATTTTTCCGGAGACCCTATTGCGTTTCCGTGATGCAAGTATCGGAAGATTATTAGAATACTACAAATTTTTTGAGCACATTTTTTACAACTTCCTAAATTCCAATTAGAATAATTTATTTTTATTTTTTCAAACAGCTCCACAAAATCCCCTTTTCAGCACTTAAACCAACATTATCCTTCTTTTACCTTCAATCGCCATGAGTGGATCAACGAACAATATCGGAAATTGCGTACGATTAAAGCAGCACACCTTTCAAAATTAGCGTGGCCACACTAAAATAAATCAGCAAACCTGTTACATCGACTAATGTCGATACAAAGGGCGCTGAAGAACTCGCTGGGTCGGCCCCAAGTCGTTTCATCACAAAAGGCAACATAGACCCCATCAACGACCCCCAAAGGACCACACCAACCAAGGACAAAGAGATAACTAATGCAACCAACACCCAATACTGACCATAGCTATGCGCAAAAGATTGCCATGCCATAATCCTTATAAAGCCCAAAGCCCCCAAAATAAGTCCCAGCAGTAAACCCGACAAAATCTCTCTTCGCATCACACGCCACCAGTCCCCCAACGTAACTTCCCCTAAAGCCATCGCTTGAATAATTAGTGTTGAGGCTTGCGAACCGCTATTCCCACCACTGGATATAATAACAGGCATCAGTGCAAACAACATAATCGCACTTGCCATTTGCTCCTCGAAATGCTCAATCACTGTAGCTGTCAAAAGTTGCCCCAGAAAAAGCACAATAAGCCATCCAGCTCTCTTCTTGACCAAGTTCTTAATCGACACATCCAGGTAAGGTTCATCCAAAGCCTCCGTTCCCCCAATACGCTGCATATCTTCCGTGTACTCCTCGTTTGCCACCCAAAGAATATCATCCACAGTCACAATCCCCAACATAACCCCCTGTTCGTCGACAACAGGCAAGGCCACGCGATTATTCATCCGGAAGATGTTGATCGCTTCCTCCTGGGGATCGTAAGCATTCAGCGAGATCAGCCGATGATCGATCAAATCTCCAACGACTCTATCTGGCTCCGCCATCAGCACATCTTTAATCCGAATATCATCAACCAGCTTCCCATTTCCATCAATCACATATAGTACATCTATCGTCTCCGAATCTCTTCCATAACGTCTAATATGTCCCAATATACGCTCAATACTCCAATGCTCCTTTACGGTAATATAATCGGGTGTCATAAGGCGTCCAACGCTATCCTCTGGATAGCCCAGCAAAGCCAATGCTTCAACACGATCTTTAGGTGGTAACAGTAAAATCAAATGCTTAATATCGTCCTTCATTTCTGAAAAAAAAGAAGTCCGATCGTCGGGGGGCAACTCGTTAATTAATGCGCTAATTTTCGCTTTAGAAAGCTTCTTAAAAATCCGGTTTTGCGTAGGGAAATCCAGAATACGAAATACGTTAACTGCACGATTCAAATTTAACGATTCAATAAACAGTGAACCATGTTCGGGCAACTCATCAATCAGCTCCTCTACTTCTGAAATATTTAATTCATTCAAAAATTCTTCCAGCCCAACAAGATCTCCACTTGCTATCAATTGCTCTATTTGATTCACCTGCATTTCCAGTTCTTCCATATCTCCTATCAATTTAAAAATCCTACATCTACACAAAATTTATATGTTACAAAAATCGCTTTTTTAAAGTAAATTCTGCATAAAAAAATAAATAATAAAAACCGGCTGTCTGTCGCAGGAATTGGGATAAATATCAGACGAATGGTGCAATGCCCAAATTAAAAAAGAGACATTTTGTCATCAATAAAAATACGAGAGAAAACCGTCCCCGCCAACATCTTCAACAAGTACAAGCAAAAAAAAGACGACGAAATTTATCATCTAATTACCGACCCATTTTTTATCGAATAAAATGAATCAGGCCACACCGAACTCGCCAGCACACTCCCGAAAGCAACGCCCCATAGTCGTCTGATTTTTCCACAAAAAAAAAGCAAACAAATTTTCTGAGCACAGCCTTCGAATCGCCAATTATTTAAGTATATTCGTCGTATACTTTAACCTGTTTAGTGCAGAGCTTTTTTTTCAGCTCAGCTCAATGGGACTGGTTTTTCTTCAAGAAAAAATAACAAAAAAAGCTGAAATACAAAAAACATAAAACCCTATTATTCAACAACTAGTAAACTTTAAAAAGAACTTAAAATTCATATAAACAACAATAATAAAACTAAAAAAAATAGCAAACCTCCGATACATAGAAATTAATGAAACATAAAAACTTAATTATCAGCATATTATCATTATTGTCATTAATAATATATTCACACAAAAGTTCTGCTCAATTTTTTGAAGACAGCCAAGCCCCCTTAAGTCAAAAATGGTATAAAATTGAAACGAAGAATTTTCAATTAATTTTCCCCGCAGAGATGAAGGGCAAGGCCCCTACCCTAGCCGACCAGGTTAACCGATCGCTGCGTACAACTGCTAGAAATTACAAAATAACACCGCGAAAAATTCCATTCATTATCCATAACACAAATTTGCAAACGAACGGTTTTGTACAGTTGTCTCCACGTAAATCTGAACTATACAG
The DNA here is from genome assembly GCF_039511225.1 of Sphingobacterium multivorum. Classification (NCBI taxonomy): domain Bacteria; kingdom Pseudomonadati; phylum Bacteroidota; class Sphingobacteriia; order Sphingobacteriales; family Sphingobacteriaceae; genus Sphingobacterium; species Sphingobacterium multivorum. The sequence goes on along the minus strand of NZ_CP154261.1, from coordinate 1,932,372 downwards.
CACCGCAGGAGCAGAACCTGATAACCAAACCTGGCTCCCCAATTTGATCCTTCACGAGTCCAGACATGTAAGCCAATTTGACAAATTGACAGGAAAATTGCGCGCGCCATTTTTTGAACAGTTAGCCCTTGCCTACTATGGGCTGACCGTTCCTTCCTGGTACTTCGAAGGCGATGCAACCCTAACTGAAACCATATATTCGGAGGGCGGAAGAGGAAGATTGCCTGCTTTTGAAATGCCTGTTAAAGCAAACTTTCAATCTAATCGCCACTACAGTTTCAATAAATATTTACTGGGATCCTATAAAGACATTGTTCCAAGTTACTATACAATCGGCTATCTGATGACCTCCACTTTAAAGTCAGAATTACCCGCGAATTATGAGGCCGACCTCTTTGTGGAGCTGAACAAAAAACCATTATATCCCTATAATATCAATCGTGTTTTAAAGGAAAAAATAGGTGGAAATAGCGCCTATTTATACAACAAAACAATAGCAAATTTAGAAGCTATATGGAATAAAAAAACAAGCGACTATCAATACCAGAAATACACAGAAATAGACAAGAAAAACGACAGCTATTACAACAGCAATTTACTACCAAAACATAAGAACGGTCTGATCTATTTCATTAAGCAGAACCCACAAAAAACCAATGCAATTTATACGTATGATGTCGCAACAAAAATAGAAAATAGGCTCGTTAAAACTGGCATACAGTTAACGCCACATTTTGACGTAAACAGCAGTTATATCGTATGGGATGAGCTCCATAAAGATCCGCGTTTCAACAAAAGAACATACAGCGTTATCAATATCATGGATCTCAAAACAGGGAAAATTAACCAGCTCAGCAAACAGACGAGATATTATTCACCTATTTTAAGCCCATTAGACGAAACCATTGCCTGCGTCGAGGTAGATTTATCCAATGACAGCTATCTAACGCTCATAAGCCTTAAAAACAACAGCATCATCAAACGGATAAAAATAGGCCATTCCGAACAGCTCCAACACCCTGCTTTCAACCCCCAAGGCGATAAAATAATAGCTATACGATTATCCGAATCTGGAACCGCACTGTGTGAAATAGACCTGAACAAGGATAAAATCACCAATCTAACACCTTGGGGCAACCAGCAATATGAAAGACCGCAATACCTTTCAGGTATGAAAATCATCACAAAAGCTAACTTCAACGGTATCGATAATATTTACAGCATCGACCTCTTAACTGGAAAAAAACAGCTTTTGACAAAGGCACAATTTGGCGCGTTCAACCCTTTTTACGATAACGATACAAGGCAATTATTCTTCAACGACTACCAGTACAACGGCTACAAGATCGCCCAGACATCTATCGATACCGCATTTGATATTGCTCCAGAAACGGATTACTTTTCGCATTATTACGCCACCGCATTGACCAGAGACAGCGTAAAAAATATCGCTGCAGTCTCCGTAGATACTAGTCAGCACTACCAAATTGCTCCCTATCGTGGACTGGGCAGAACGTTCAATTTTCATAGTCTTTCGCTAAGTAGCAGCAATTTTGAAAGCTTCGACAATTTTAAACCCGGAGTCTTCTGGTTATCAAACAACATCTTAAACACCACACAAATTGCTCTGGGGTATGAATATGACACCGACATTCGAAAAGGAGTATACTCGGCAGAACTTACCTACAACAAGTACTTTCCAAAATTCTCGCTACGCTATGAAAACAGAGGGCAAATTGCAGCAGCAAGCATTCCTAACAAACCTGACAGTAGCATCCGTTTCGACTGGCGCGAGCATTATATATCTTCACAGATCTCCATCCCACTCTCCTTTTACAAAAGAGACTACGTCTACTCCACTGGATTCAACCTGGCAACAGCCTATCTACGGCGCTATGACCTTAGCAGAACAGACGTCAAGAACTTTAATTACGAGACTGCATTTCCATTGACCTATCAGCTTTACCTCAATCGAAATGCTCGAATGGCCAATATGGACCTCTACCCAAGATGGGGACAAAATTTTAGTGTCACCTACCGACATACGCCCTTTGAAAACAATGCAAAAGGTGAAATTTTATCAGCAAGAACAGTATTCTATCTACCTGGATTTATGAGCAATCACGGTTTTCAAATTAGATTGAGCGCCCAAACAGGATCAGGAATCTATCAATACATCAACGATATCCCTCTTGTGAGTGGATTTAGCTACTACAAATATGAAAAAATAAAAAACACGGTGTTGGTCAACTATCGTTTTCCCATAGCTTATCCCGACCTTGGATTAGGATCTTTAGCCTATATAAAACGTGTAAAAGGAGGAATATTTGCCGATTATCAAAATATACACAAACACAGGGAGATTTCACCAAAAAGCTTTGGAGCCTATCTCTCGCTTGATTTCAATGCCTTTAGATACCCACTTCCGGATTTCGAATTTGTTGTTAAGGGTACCTATATCAATGACAACACCACAACACAACGTGTAGTTCCAACATTCAGTTTAAACTATACCTATTAAGGATGAACTGTTTAAGGACGAATCGCCCAGTTGAAATTCAGTGCCAAGGCATAATGATCCGATAAGGGCAACCCTTTGACATTGGTGAATAGATTATTTTCTATTTTATAATCCCGGGCAGCAAGACTGAGGTGACTGCTGCTTCGATAAAGAATCTTATCGATAGATTCGCTCTGATTGCCGATAGACAACATATGCGGGGGCTTAAACTCATGTCGCACCTCCGGCACTAAGCCTCCATTTTCGAGCTCAACCCAGCTATCAACCAATGCTGTGGAATCCATAAAATCATGCAGGTTATCATCACAAAAACTATAATGTGCATTAAAATCCCCCATTACAATAAGTGGCTTACCGCCCGAATGCTCTCCGATATAATCACGTAGCTGATTGAGATTATCCCGACGTGCACTTGATGCCTTCCTGCTATTTTGTGCATTCGCATGAACGTTATAGACATCCAACCAGACTTCAGGAACGATTTCTATCTGAACGAGGGTAAATCCCTTCGGTGTTAGAAAATCTGCTCCTGTACGTTTCTTCCAAGGAACACGTACAACATCAGTCATTGGAAAATGAGACAGGGTATTGAGACCATCACCAAAGGGAACACGCCCCTTGGTTTTCGTGCGATATGGATGTAAATTTCCACCCCAATATAAACTTCTATTATAATTGAAATCCTCCTGTACATTAACAATATCAAAAGGATTGATCTTCTTTCCAATTTCAGCAATACTTCGACTTCTTCCTGTAATCGCAGAGGAAATAATCCCGGGCAACCCCGCTACATTATACGTCAGTACCGAAAAAAAACCAAAACTATCTTTTTCTTTACTCTTATTAGCATCCATCAATATCTGCATATATAACCATGTCATGATAAATTTAGCAAATACAATAAAAACTCACCAGTGCTACACAAACATTTAACAGATAATTGATTTAATCTGACATTACATCCATAGTTTCGTACAAAACACCGATCTTTTTTAAATAAAAAGGGACAACCTATGTTGTCCCTTTCTAAAGATTTGCTTTATATTAATCTTCAAGTGCCTTCACCCCTGGAAGAACTTTTCCTTCCATGTATTCCAAAAGCGCACCACCACCTGTACTGACGTAACTTACATCTTCAGTCATACCAAATTTACTTACCGCAGCAGCTGAATCGCCACCCCCTATCAAAGAGAATGCACCATTCTTCGTTGCTTCCACAACAGCATCAGCTACAGCTTTGGTACCCTTCGCAAAGGTATCAAATTCAAAAACACCCATTGGACCATTCCAAAGAACTGTTTTAGAATTTTTGATGATCGCAGCGAAATTTGCTGCAGACTCCTGACCAATATCCAGCCCCTGCAAATTTGCGGGAATTTGATCATTTGGTCCATCATATACATTGGCATCGTTAGAAAATGCATCTGCAATCTGAGCATCCATAGGAATAACCAGGTTTACACCTTTTTCCTTTGCTTTTTTTACCAGCTCATTCGCTAAATCAAGTTTATCGATTTCAACCAACGACTGGCCAATCTCACCGCCTCTAGCTTTGATGAACGTATAAGCCATACCTCCACCAATCAAAAGGTTGTCAACTTTATCCAATAAAGCCTCAATTAACTGAATTTTATCAGAAACTTTTGCTCCACCCATGATAGCCGTAAATGGTCTAACCGGATTGTTTAATACTTTTTCTGCATTTCCGACTTCTGCAGCCATCAAGTAACCGCTATATTTAGCTCCTGGAAAAAATTGCGCAACAATTGCTGTCGAAGCATGAGCTCTGTGGGCTGTACCGAAAGCATCGTTCACATAGATATCACCTAATTTTGACAATTTCTCAGCAAATTCAACATCTCCCTTTTCTTCTTCTTTATAGAAGCGTAGGTTTTCTAGCAATAAAACCTGACCAGCCTGTAAAGCTGCCGCTTTTTCTACGGCCTCTGTGCCAATACAATCATTGGCAAACTGAACATCAGTGCCTAAAACCTGTGAAAGATGAGCAACAATATGTTTTAATGAATACTTATCAGTAGGACCATCTTTTGGCCTTCCTAAATGGGACATCAATATCACGCTTCCACCATCGTTCAAGATCTTCTTTATTGTTGGAGCCGCTCCCTGGATACGATTATCATCCGTAATATTGAAATTTTCATCCAAAGGCACGTTGAAATCCACACGTACCAAGGCTTTTTTACCTGCAAAATTTAAATCGTCTACTGTTTTCATTCTGTAACTTTATTGATTTGGGATTAGGTCGTTTTGTCAAACGAACAGCTAAATATAAAAAAAAGCATTTGCTTTCATTAGAAATAATTATTTATTCATGGCAATCCGTACATTGGATCGAACTTCTCCGCACGCAACGTAAGAATTACCCGCATCGTTATAAATTATAATCACCTACAACCATACCGCGATTGAACTTCCTTTACGAATCAATTACTAGTGAATCTCAACGCTATAAGGCATTCTCGCCTGCACCCCCATCTGTGCTGTAGCTTTTCTCACGACATCAAAATAACGATAATATTCGCCCATTTGCTCTTTCGCAACCCAAACTTGGACTTTTTCTTTCGAATTATTCAATATTGACGTAAAAGGATCTTCTTTCTCCGGATACTGGGACACTTTATAGTTACTCAATTTGGCCTTTTTAGCGGCAGCCTGAATAGCGGCATCCAAATTTCCGAGACGGTCAACCAATTTATTATTCACACCTTGCGCACCGGTCCAAACTCTTCCCTGCCCAATACTATCTACATCAGCAATGGATAATTTACGGCCGTCTGCAACAACTTTAGTAAATGTACCATATACTTTATCCACTTCCCGCTGGATGATATCCCTTTCTTCTGCTGTCAACGGCCGATCGAAAGAAGTCATCAAATCAGCAAACTTACCCGTCTTTACACCATCATAATGCACTCCAATTTTATTGTTCATCAGATTTTGGAAATTAGGAATCACACCAAATACACCAATAGATCCTGTAATTGTAGTTGGTTCAGCAAATATCGAATCTGCTGCCGCCGAGATATAATACCCACCTGATGCAGCTAAATCTCCCATCGACACGATTACGGGTTTCACTTTCTTGGTCAAAATAACCTCCCGCCAAATAATATCGGACGCTAAAGCAGATCCACCTGGTGAATTCACACGCAAAACAACAGCTTTAACAGCATCATCTTCTCTTAATTTTCGTAGTTCGCGGGAGAATTTATCACCACCGATTTGACCAGGTCCTGTTCCCTCACCATCGACAATTTCTCCAGCAGCATAGAGAACCGCGACTTCAGATCCGCTCGCATCATCTTTTAACTTTTTATTATAATCCAACAGGGAAACAAACGATATCTCATCCTTTTCCGAAATTTTCAAACGTTTTCTCAAATCCGATAAAAGTTCGTCTTTATACAACTTGGCATCTGCAAGCTTATATTTTACCGCGTCGTCCGCATCCCGGACACGATAGTCATTCGCAATAGCCCGTAATGAATCGGCAGCAATATTTCTGCTCGCTGCTATTTCATTAATAAAGGTACTGTATATACTTCCCAAATATGATGTTACCTGCAAGCGATTGGGATCACTCATTTTATTTAAAAAGAAAGGCTCAACAGCACTTTTAAATGTACCTACCTTCACAATTTGCATCTCCACCCCAACCTTGTCCAAAAGGTCTTTATAGAACATCGTAGAACTTGCCAAACCTTTAAAATCAATCGTCCCTTGCGGATTAACGTACACCTTATCGGCGGTGCTCGCTACATAATAGGCCTTTTGGTCATACCCCGCATTATAAGCAACAACAAATTTCCCGGTTTTCTTAAAAGCCGAAAGTTCGTCTCTCACTTCCTTTAAACTTGCAAAGCCAACTCCGATATGACTAGCATCTAAATAGATCCCTTTAATATTCCCATCCGTCGCCGCATACTTGATCCTCGCCAAAATATCGTCTAGACCAATATTTTTAGTGGAATAACCTGGAAGATTGAGACTACCCAAAGGATTCGCTTCGCTTCTCTCTGAAATATCATAATCAAAGGATAGGTATAAAACCGAGTTGCTTTTAACAACAATCTCCTGATCCGAGGATGCCGAGCTGATGATGGCCCCAATAATCCCCATCAAAACAATAAACAACACAACAAAAGAGATCACAATCCCCGTAATTGTTGCCAGTACGTACTTAAAAAATGATTTCATATTTTGTAATTAAATCCGATCCATAATCGATCTTCCTGTGAAAAGACTTATTTTCACTAAAGGTAATGCAATATTTTTTATTCACCCAGTCTTTTATTTCATCTACCCCACATTTTATTCGCGAAATTAAGGCTCATAGCCTGAAAGAAATTTACATATCCATAGACCATTAATACACTAAATCCAAAAAATAGCCGAAATTCAAACAACTAAGTTTCACAAAATCTTAATTTAGCATCATGAATCAGATTTATATACTATTGGGCACTAACCTTGGGGATCGTTTTCAACAGCTTGATCTAGCGAGAAAACAACTTGAAACACATGTTGGAGCAATTATTGAAGCTTCTTCGATCTATGAAACAGCAGCCTGGGGAGTTGAAGACCAACCGCCCTTTTTAAATCAGGTCGTTTTAGTGGCATCCCGGTTACAGCCCTTAGCATGCTTAAACCTGACACAACACATCGAACAGGAATTAGGACGTGTCCGTATAAAAAAATGGGGTGAAAGAGTCATTGACATTGATATACTCTACTTTAACCAGGAAATTATCGATCTGCCTTCGTTGCAGATTCCACACCCTTTTATTGCTGATCGCAGGTTTACACTGGAGCCTTTAGTGGAAATAGCACCAGCCTATATCCATCCCGTTTACAAAAAAAATAACGTATATTTATTGAATAAATGCAAAGACGACTTACCTGTAAAGAAAATTAGCGACGATGAACCATATCGATATTGAACTGATCAACCAAAACATGTTTGACAACCAAGACTTAATCAAACAATTTGTATCCATGTATCTTATTCAAACACCTGTCGATTTCGACAAGCTCCGCGAAGCAGTGGCTGAGGGAGATCTTCAAAAGATTGGCGATGCTGCACATCATATCAAGCCGACCATGGACTATATCGGTGCCTTTCATCTAAAAGAAAAATTTGAGGAATTAGAGACCAATTCAAAGAACGAAGCATCTCTTGACAGTCTTCGGGCCACTTTTGGTGTTATCGATATTGAAATGAAAGAGCTTCTATTTGAATTGGAACAATATGAAAAAACGATCTAAACCAGATCGTTTTTTTTATTAAAATGCAATGCTGATAATAGGAAATATAAAATTAAAATAATCGGTAAAGCCATAAATTGACCAGCAATAAACAAGATCAGCGTCAAGATCAAAAATATAAAGCGAAATTTATTCGTTTTCCAATCCATTGAACTAAATTTCATCGAAAACAACCTGATTTCACTGATCAAAAGATAACTGGTTAAAAGAACACTACAGATTAATACAATCGGATTTAAAACCAATTGCGGGTATTTGTCTGCGATATAAGGTAGGGAAAGCACATAAAATGTATTCATTGGCGTATTCAAACCAATGAAATCCGAAGTTTGGCGCTCATCCAGGTTGAACTTTGCTAAACGTAAAGCCGAGAAAACAGTAATGATAAACCCTAAATAAGGCAACAGAGAACCATCAGGAAATACCTTTGTCAACAAGGTAAACATGATTGTCCCAGGTAAAAAACCAAAACTGACCATATCAGCCAACGAATCCAGCTCCTTTCCTATTGGCGATTTAACATGAAGTAGTCTCGCTACCATTCCGTCAAAAAAATCGAATATCCCGGAAGCAAATACGCAAATAGTGACAACTTGAATATTACCTTGCAATGCCATCAATACAGCGATACAGCCACTAAATAAATTTAGACAGGTCAGCAGATTTGGGATATGTTTTTTCATGTACAGAATCTATTTTATAAAAAAAGCCATCATTTGATTAAAAATGATGGCTAAAATATCAAAATTTGATGGGATTACCCATTCATACTGATCAAAAATTCTTCATTTGATTTAGTTCCACGCAATTGACCTTGTAAAAATTCCATGGCCTCTGTAGAATTCATATCCGATAAGTGGTTGCGAAGTACCCAAATACGTTGTAATGTTTCTTTGTCAGTCAATAGATCATCACGACGTGTACTCGATGCAGTGATATCGATCGCAGGGAAAATTCGTTTGTTTGCCAACTTACGATCCAACTGTAATTCCATATTACCTGTACCTTTGAATTCCTCAAAGATAACTTCGTCCATTTTAGAACCTGTATCTGTCAATGCTGTTGCTAAGATCGTCAATGAGCCACCATTTTCAATATTCCGGGCAGCACCAAAGAAACGTTTTGGCTTGTGTAAAGCATTCGCATCCACACCACCTGACAAAATTTTACCTGACGCAGGCGCCACGGTGTTATAGGCACGTGCCAATCTTGTAATCGAGTCTAACAAGATAACGACATCATGTCCACATTCTACCATACGTTTAGCTTTCTCAAGCACGATGTTTGCAATTTTAACGTGACGGTCAGCCGGCTCATCAAATGTCGAAGAAACAACTTCTGCGCGTACACTTCTCGCCATATCAGTAACCTCCTCAGGACGCTCATCGATTAATAAGATAATCAAATAAACTTCTGGGTGATTTTTTGCAATAGCATTTGCAACCTCTTTCAACAAGTTTGTTTTACCCGTTTTCGGTTGAGCAACGATTAATCCACGTTGACCTTTACCGATCGGCGTAAATAAATCCATGATACGTGTAGAGTAATTTCCAACACCCATATCTAAATTTAAACGCTCATCAGGGAATAATGGTGTCAAATAATCAAATGGCACACGATCGCGTACTTCAGCCGGATTTTGTCCATTGATAGCCTCAACCCGTACCAAAGGGAAGTATTTTTCACCTTCTTTAGGCGGACGGATACAACCACGTACCGTATCTCCCGTTTTCAAACCAAATAATTTGATCTGAGATTGTGATACATAAATATCATCAGGAGAAGTCAGATAGTTATAATCTGATGAACGTAAGAAGCCATAACCATCAGGCATGATCTCCAATACACCCTCATTAACGATCACATTATCGAAATCTGTACTTGAAGAAGTGTTTTCTGCTTTAGGAGTTTGTGTTGCTTTTTCAGGTTGGGGGCCTTTATCTGCTGCTGGTGCATCTTCGGTTGCAACCGGGGTTTCGTCATGCTCAGAAACTTCACGTTTTCTTACCGTGACAGATTCCGCAGTTTTTACGGTCCGCACACGTTTACGTGTACGCTCAGCATGTTCCTGATTATCTTCCTCTACTTTAGCTGCTTTTTCAGCTGGCGCTGGTGCTGCTTCCTCTTCCCCACCAGTATTGCTAATTCTTTCGATTAATTCTTGTTTACGCAATTTATCAGCATCTGCGATACCGATCAACTTAGCAATCTCGCGCAATTCCGATACGAGTTTAGCGTTTAATTCGTTAATATCCATTAATGTGTTGTGTATGATTTTTGGATTTTTTTTTGAGCTTTTTTCTGAATTCTGATTACACACTTAAACAAGTTTCCATGATTAAGTGAGATGAAGAACTTAATGATTTCTTTTAAACCCGAAGTGGATTAAATATTGAGAACCTAGACAAAGAAAAAAACAAATTTTGTTATTTCAAAATATTTCAAAAAAAATATTTACTATTGTAGCTAGTAAAACGATTTAACAACATTTTTAGATTGAATTTTATATTTTTTTTCATAAGTTCGTACCTTTCAAAATTAAGTTTTTAGATCCCTTATATGGAACAGCAACAAACTAAAACCAATTACCCCGCACTCTACACATTGATTATTGTGTTTTTCTTTTGGGGGTTCATTGCGGCAGGGAACAGTGTTTTTATACCGTTCTGCAAAAATTACTTTCATTTAGACCAGTTTCAATCCCAGTTAATAGACTTTGCTTTTTATACAGCCTATTATATTGGTGCATTGTTACTATTTATATTCAGTTCAATCGGAGGAAAGGACCTGGTTGGAAAATGGGGATATAAAAAGAGTATAGTTTACGGTTTACTTTTCTCGGCCTTGGGTGCCGCAGCCATGATTGTTGCTGTCGAAGTAAACTTATATGTTGGTATGCTATTGGGACTATTCGTTGTCGCCCTTGGTTTTTCATTACAACAGACTGCAGCAAATCCATTTGCGGTTTTATTGGGCGATCCAAAAACGGGTGCTTCCCGTGTGAACCTAGGCGGTGGTATCAACTCATTTGGTACAACAATAGGCCCTCTTGTTATCGGGTTTTCCTTATTCGGAACTTTTGAGCCTATTTCTGACTCCGAGATCGCCAACCTTCCGCTAAACAAGGTTGTTTATCTTTATATAGGTGTTGGTCTATTATTCCTATTAGCTGCAGCATTATTTAATTTCAGTAAAAAAGTTCCTGCTGGAATTAGTGATGAGCCAATGGAAAAAGCGAATAAAGCTTTACGTACGTTGATCATTATGACCGTCCTCCTTTTTGGTATGTTCACGCCAGTGTTTTTAAGCTATAAGAGCGATTTGGCCTTGCAGGTAGAACAGTTGCACAAACAGGTTTCGAGTTTAACAGATCAGGTTCAGATCGACCAACTCAAACTGCACATTAAAGAAGTTGCCAAACCACTCGAAATGCAACGCATGTTATGGTTGGCAGGAGCATTGGTCGTTGTGATCGGTGGTTTATTGTTCTCCAATAAGAGCGCGCAAAAAAATCCAGAAGGTTGGGGTGCGATGAAATATCCACAATTGGCTTTGGGTATGCTCGCGCTTTTTATCTATGTCGGTATCGAAGTCGCTATCGGTAGTAACCTCGGCGAATTATTAACATTGAAGGAATTTGGTCATTTGCAATCATCTCAAATTACACCTTATGTATCCATGTATTGGGGGAGTATGATGATCGGTCGTTGGGCTGGTGCTATTACAGCATTTAACTTGAGTAAATCAACTAAAAATGGATTATTGATTATCGTTCCTCTGATTGCATTCTCCATTATCATCGGCGTCAATACGCTTGCAGGATTTGAGATGTCACATTTGTATTATTACGTCGTATGTATTATTCTTCAAATTGTAGCATTCTACCTAAGTAAAGAAAAACCTGCTCGCACATTGATTATTTTTGGATTATTTGGAATTATTGCGATGTTAATTGGCCTATTCTCATCGGGCACTATTGCAATCTATGCTTTCTTGTCAGGTGGTCTTGCGTGTTCAATTATGTGGTCCTCAATTTTCAGTTTGTCCATTGTAGGTTTAGGAAAATATACCGCTCAAGGTTCTGCATTTCTTGTAATGATGATTCTTGGTGGTGGTGTTCTTCCTCCAATTCAAGGAAAATTAGCGGATATTATCGGTATACATAACTCGTATATTTTACCATTAATCGGATTCTGTTATGTCGTTTTCTTTGCGATATTTGTTAAGGGAATATTAACAAAACAAGGAATCAATATAGATGAAATAGAAGCTGAAGGAGGCCATTAACACCCCTCACTAATTGTAAATAGTACACTATTTAAACAATTTTATTACACAGCTCAAAAACTGGCTTAACAACACCGTTAAGCCAGTTTTTTTATATAGTCACCAAAGTACAAAAATTTATTTTTTGAAAAATAAGCGGATAAATTATGATATTTAAAATTAAAAAATGTATTTTCGGGGAATTGATTAATGAATTGATTACTCATTTTATAACGATAAACACAATTAAAACTACTCAATAATGATAATCATTGCTGACGGGGGATCAACAAAAACAAACTGGTGTTTGTTAGACGATTCGAATAAAAAAATCTACTTCAACACGGAAGGGTACAACCCTTATTTTGTTGATAGTGAATACATTGTAAACTCCCTAAAAAAAGGACTACCGCAAGATTTACCTTTTGAAAAAATCTCAGAGGTAAACTATTATGGTGCAGGTGTTCATAACAAGGAAAAAGCACAAATTGTTGTTGATGCTTTAAAACAAGTATTTACTACAGCTGAAGTTGAAGTAGGACACGATCTTCTTGCAGCAGCAAGAGCATTATTAGGAACTCAAGCCGGATTTGCTGCGATCTTAGGAACAGGAACAAATTCTTGTCTATACGATGGTAAAGAAATCACATTAAACATCGACTCAGGTGCTTACATTTTAGGTGATGAAGGTTCTGGTAGTTATATCGGTAAAAAATTACTGGCAGATTATGTTCGCAATTTGATGCCTAAAGATGTTAAAGAAGTATTCTATAACACGTATAAAATGACAAAAGACGAAATTATGGACGCGGTTTATACCAAACCTATGCCAAATCGTTTTTGTGCGAGCTTTAGCAAATTTGTCTATGACAACAATGTAAATATCGAATATACACGCAATATCGTTGATGAAGCTTTTGAAGCGTTTTTCAGAAACCTTGTCAGCAAATACCCTAATTATCAGAGCTATACTTTCAACTGTATCGGTTCGGTTGGTTACAATTTCAGAAATGTATTAGCTGAAAAAGCTGAGCAATATGGAATGAAAGTAGGCAAGATCTTGCGCTCCCCTATCGACGATTTAGTACAATTCCACATCGATAGAGCAGCAGCAACTGCCAAATAAAAAAAGAAAATTAATCTTTAACATAAGGAAAGGTATTCAATAAAATTGGATACCTTTTTTATTGCTCTTACCCCAGTCCTCCAACCTCCCATTATTCTCCGTACCGAAAATTTCCTACTAATATTAATTTCCAATTAACTAACTCATACCGTTTTACAAGACATTTTAATGATTTAATAACAGGAATTTCATCGGTACAAAATAAAAGTATCTTTTTTTTGTAATAGAAGTTAACAGATGGATTAAATGAAATATTGCGGCCTAGAATAACTTCAAAAACGGTAAAAAAGGTCGTTTATGATCGATTCATTTCAGACAATCCGGCAAAGGTAAACTATAGTCCTCAACAGAGGTATAGAAAAAAAATCTACAAAGGACATCTTGGTAGACATAAATGAATAAACAAATTTATTGCGAATGAAAAGAAGCCTTGATATACTTGTAATCTCAGATTTACACCTAGGTACTTACGGTAGTAGAGCTAAAGAGCTTTTACTTTACCTAGAGTCCGTATCTCCCAAAATACTGATACTCAATGGAGACATCGTAGACATTTGGCAATTTAAAAAAAGCTATTTTCCGCAAGAACATCTCAAAGTCATCAAAAAAATCATTGACATGAGCTCTTCGGGGACAGAAGTACATTACATCACGGGCAACCACGATGAAATGTTGCGCAAGTTTACCGATCTAAAATTAGGTAATATCAAGCTGAGCAATAAACTCCTTCTTTCACTCAATAATCAAAAAGTGTGGATCTTTCATGGAGACGTTTTCGACGCGTCCATTCATCATTCTAAATGGTTGGCCAAACTCGGTGGATGGGGCTACGACAAACTTATCCAGCTCAATAATATCATTAATTATTGCCTAGATAAAATGGGTAAGGAGAAATATTCTCTTTCTAAAAAGATCAAAAACTCCGTTAAAAAGGCCGTCAAGTATATATCAGATTTTGAACATACAGCGACTGAACTAGCGATTGAAAAAAATTACGATTTCGTTATCTGTGGACACATCCACCAGCCTCAAATCAAAGAAGTCATTACCCGAAAAGGAACCTGCACGTATATGAACTCAGGAGATTGGATTGAAAACCTCAGTAGTTTAGAATATAAAAATGGGGAATGGAAGCTGTTCTATTTTGAAGAAAACAAAGAACAAATCCTGAAGAATAAAATCATCGATATCCCTCTTTTCAGCCTAGAAGATCTTAAAAAGATTGTCATCTCATAAAGATTGTCATGTCTTAATGAACACAACACAGATCTGTATATAATCAGGAAAACGATAAAATAAAAAGCCGAGCAAGCTCGGCTTTGTTTTAGTGTTTATAGTTCAAATGTCGCACCGATTTTCGGCAATGACAATGAAATATCCTCATTTTGGAATTTATCCAAAGCTTGTTGTTTATCGATCGTTATTGGCGGAAATGAATCGTAATGGATACCAACTACCCGAGCACAATTCACAAACTCAGCCGCTTTAATTGCATCATCCACATCCATTGTATAGTGCCCACCTATAGGTAAAAATGCCCAATCCAGGTTCATGTCTGCCAGCAATTTCATTTCCATAGTCAGTGCGGTATCGCCGGCAAAATAAATTTTTTTGCCTTTTACATGGAAGACAAATCCCACAGGAAACCCGCCGTATTGACCGTCAGGTGTGCTATTGGTATGTGCAGCATACACCATCTTGACCGAACCAAAAGGCAGTTGAACTGTTCCGCCCAAGTTGAATTCGATCACCTTTTCGTCAGGTACTCCCTGTCTTCTCACCCAGCCTGCGGTTTCAACAATCGCTAATACAGTGGCATCGCTGTTTTTTTGAATCGTCGCCATATCGGCCACATGGTCTTGATGTCCATGACTTAAAAAGATATAATCCGGTTTAATTGTATTTACATCGATTTCTTTTGCAAGTGGATTATAGGTAACAAATGGATCTAAAAGAACCTTCGTTCCGTCAAAATCAAACTCTACACAAGACTGTCCGTAATAAGTTGCTTTCATGATAATATCGCTATTGATTAAATAATCCGCCTAGTCCGCCTAGTCCACCCAACATATCTTTACTTGCCGCCTGCATTTCAGCCTGGCTGATATTCTCAGCTTGCGCAATTGCCTTATTCAGAGCAACCACAAGCAACTCCTCCAATTCTTCCTTATCTGCGTTTGATAAAAATACAGGATCGATGGTAACCTCTTTTATCTCTTTGTTTGCTGTCGCTACCACACGGATTAAACCACCTTCCACTTCACCAGACACAGAAATTGAATCCAATCTTTTCTTGATTTCCTCCGCCTTTTGCTGGGCTTGAAATAATTTGTCAAACATATTTATATCATTTATTTCAGGCCAATTTACAAAAATCTGTGTATACCTCCTATTGCTAATTTACTTTCGCCAATGCTTCCCTTTTTTTTCTGAAAGTGTCTGATCTTATTGGTCAGAAAGAACCTTCAGTTCGCTTTCATTGCTCTTGGTGTCTGCGAAGTCAGGAAGGTTTTGTATTTTTGCAACATGCAAAGCAATCAAGAAAAACTAGTCGCCCATATTTTGGACCAGTTGGACCTAAATCCGGCAGCTATTCCAGCTGAAACCTACGACACATTAATTTCAGATCGCCCTCAACTTGTCGACATCGACGATATGATCTCCTATATCAAACGTATCGGGACTGATCTCGATGCCATTGATAAAACAGTTGAACTGGTTGAAAAAATTGAAGACGAAACAAGTATTCTCATCCATAAGCTTAAGTTTATTTCGGCTACTGACAGGCCAAAGGTATTGGTACTGGACCAAATACAGCCACTTGAAATAAACCGTTCTGCCTATCTGCAGGAAGCCATAAAAATAGCCGGTGGTATTCCAGTTACAACAGAAAATGAAGCCGATAAAATCATTGTCATCGGCCAGGGGGAACAGACATTTATCCAAATCCCGCAATTGTTGAATTCGGCAGCTATCGCATCATCCAAAGCTATCGAGCTTGACCAGGTCTTCATCATGACCAATGAACAATTTGCACAGATTCCCGGATATAATTATTTGAGCGAACTTGAATCCTTAGCCGAAATTCTTCAGCCAAAGTATTTTGTGTATGGTCATGAAGGAAACGATTGGCTACAATTTCAACTAAGCTAAAAAAACAAAAATATAGGTATAAAAAAACAGCTCCAGTAGAACGGGAGCTGTTTTTTTATACTTTAGAATTTTAGTTGTATCTTCTGCGCAGGACGTTGTATAATTTTTCAACGGTATGCGGTTTATCTGCCCATTTATTTTTAATCGCATAATTTGTCTGCAAAAATGCATCCGCTTCCGCATAGCTTGTAAACCTATTCAATAATTCGACAGCCTCACTATACGCTAAACTATACCCATTAAACAAATCCTTAATAAATAAGAGTTTATCATTTAAGCTTATCCCGGCTTTGATATCCGTGAGCTTATCGCTATGTGCAGATTGGTTTACCTGATAAACACGGTTCTGCACGCCGGCTTGCTTCTGTTGAGAGATAATTTCATTTAAGGTCAATGGTCTCGCGGGAGCTTCCTCAATGACCGTATTGATGTCTTCCTGAATAAACACTTCTTGCGGCTGCTCAATAACGACTTCTTTTGGTTCTTCGATGACTTCTGTAACGAAGACAGTAGGTTCTTCAACTTGCGCTGTAACTTCCTTTTCTGCCTGATAAGCTAATTCCTCCACTGGAGCAGCTTCAAAAACCGGTGGCGTTGCAACAACTGGCGGAGCGACAGGTTCAGCAATTGCAGGGCTAGGCTCTCCCGATTGTATCGGTTCACTTTCAGAAACAAATGAGGTTTCTGGCTCTTCCAATTTTACAGGTTCACGTTCAGAAACAAGTGGGACTTCGTTTTCCTCCACACTGGTTTCTTCATTTGCTACAATGGCTTCTTCATTTCCACGGTTGAAATCTTCAACTGGTTGAGCTTCTTGAATCTCGCTTTCAGTCGGTTCAGCAACAACTTGCTGCGCTGAAGTTCTAAGGGTGGAAGGCGGTGTAAAATAGTCGTTGAAAGCAATCTTCTTACTGTCTAAGGCAGCAGTACTTAACGTATGCTGCGATTGAGTTCCCTGAAGAACGGCCTTGGTCTTAAGTAAAGTTATGTAGGCAGCCACAGCCTGTGCCTTCGCTTCCAGTGTTACTAATTCGTTAATTTCGGACAAGCTTCTCTGTTCCGACAAGGTCAGATACTGTCCATTTAAATCCTGTAATAAATCGCCTATCGTATTAAAAATTTCCTCTTTAGTACCCATAATTCTATTTGAAATCACCAATTAATTATTTATAACACTTACACCTGCAACCGATCAAAAAGTGGAAAACCCAATCCTTTGATTTAGAAATATTTGGATTTACGTCCAATTTTTGCTACCCAAATTTAATATTTAATTCTGATATTAGCGGTGTCAAAAACAGAATATAATGGGAGGTCATTTTACAAAAATCACCTTATTTGCGGACCTTCCGACAAAATTAAATTAATCAAATGCTTTTTTCCGAACATAATTTGGCTTTGCGCCCCGCACAATATGGTAGCATTGAAATTGTCTGTGGATCGATGTTCTCGGGCAAGACTGAAGAATTGATTCGCAGGCTAAAACGAGCACAATATGCACGTTTGAATGTCGAAATCTTTAAACCAGCGGTTGACAAGCGATATGATGAAAAGTTGGTCGTTTCTCACGATAGCAATAGCATCCCATCAACTCCCGTTGATCATTCTTCAGCGATCCTACTCTTAAGTTCATCGACCCAAGTTGTCGGAATCGATGAAGCACAATTTTTTGATGACGGTTTGACAGAAGTATGTGTCAAATTGGCAAATAGTGGTATCCGGGTGATCGTTGCCGGTCTCGATATGGATTTTCAAGGGCAACCATTTGGTCCAATTCCCAATTTAATGGCAGTAGCCGAACACGTCACGAAGGTGCATGCGGTTTGCATGCAATGTGGCGCTCCAGCGAATTATTCCTACCGCCTGACCAAGGATACGGAAACCGTGCTTTTGGGTGAAAAAGAAGCCTATGAACCACGGTGTAGACCCTGTTATTTCGGCTTGAATAAGTAAATGATCCAAAAAGTTAACTAAAATCTGCCAAAAGGACCATAAACGCTATTTGGCATAGGATTTGAAATATACTTTATAAATAAGAAGATTAACGCTTTTAATAGCGACAAAATACTTTTCATAATTTAGGTTTATAATTGGTTAGTTAGCACCTCCTTGCCCATCAAGGAGGTGTTTTTTTTAACAAAAAAAGAACGCTGTTTTCAGTCAAAGGAAACAGCGTTCTTTTTTCATGAACTCCTATAGGTAAGGTTTAAGGCTGAACACCATAGTTTATGACCTTCCGGCCAATGTTACCTGTTTGATCCATTCCCTCGACGATGACCTTGTAATTTCCGTTTCCATCGGCATTATAAAATTGAATGGCAGCTTCCCCCGTCTCTGTGATTGAGACTTTCGGATTCCAGTAAATGGTCGTTCTCAAATCGTTTACAGTCTTTCTTTCCGGCGTATCGTATTTTGGAACATAGAATTTGCGTTCTTTAATATAACCTAGAGGATACATATCGATCACATTTGATTTTGGCAACATGCTCTCAATTTCACTCAATGACATTCGCGGTTTCTTCGCTTCCACTTTTTTCGTATAAATGGACACAACACCATTATTTTGATACATTCTGGAGACTGTTCCCAATTCATCACGTAAGAAGATTTCGATTCCTTCGATATCAGCGACATTGATGCTGTTCAATCCAGGCTCATCGATAGCCATACCGTTCAGAAAGAACTGAACAGGCGTACGTCCCCCAGCATTATAATCGCGGGAAACATAATATTTCAATGTCTGCGGATCATAGGTAATGCCAGTCAATACCGTTTGAAGACACATGGTCAACACGTTACAACCGGTCAAACGCTCGGGCTCAATACGGTGTTCCGGCATGGATAAGCCCGAAATAGATGGAAAATCTTTATTGGTGATTGCTTTCTTCACTACGCCTGTCACCTCGACCTCATCCAGAAGGATCGATTTTCGATACTCTTTTCGGCTATTTGCCAAATAAGGAGCAAAAGCCTGGTCTATATTCGGGACAAAATAACTCTTATAGCCATTATTCTTATCGATCTCCGGGTAAAAGCTCTGATCCATATTAATAACCAGGCTCCGGTAATTGTCGTTAGAGCGGGCATTAACCGTTACTTTAGACGAGTCCGGGAACACAAGATCCTTAAAGGTGAATCGTCCATTCTGATCCGTATAAACGTCTTTCTTAATATTACGCGAAGGAACCGATAAAAGTAAGCCTCCATTTGGATAAGGGCGTCCAGTATTCATCCGAAGTATACCGGACAATTCAATTCCTTGCTCGGGAAGAAAACTGATCTGTGGCAACTTCTCCGATATAAGTGTCGGGTAGTCAAATCGACGGTATCCCTGTGTCATTAATAGTGCATCCAGCGCTTTATCCCGATTGGGATTCTTTTCATCGAAATATGAATTTGGGTTTTCGACATTTCCTTTCAGGTCCGAAGTCAACAGAAAGTTGCTCACAATAGAGAGATCTGCCTGATCATTGTAAGGAACTTTGGATTCGTCTATTACAGCGACTGAATAGCTTCCCGGGAACTTCTGCCCATTGTTGTCCACAGCAAGTTTAAGATTGACCAAGTCTTTAGCCTTATAGCTTTGCTTATCGCTGGTAACTTGAATATTTAAAAGCTTTTCACTTTGAACAAATGCCAAGCGTTCGCTGATAGGTTTTCCGTCCGGACTCAATAAGGTTACCTGAACAATACCATTTGGCAAACGCTCTTTCGGAATATTGACCAATGCTGACGAAGATTTTAAATTCACCTGTGCGCCAAAACAGAGATGGCCATTCGACTGAACCAAAACATAATAAGATTGCCCCTGGTTCTTTGAAAAATTCTCCTCGCTAGTGACCACGGCAAACTCTGCATTCGTGGCATCCTGTTTTACAAAAACAACATTTGCCTTGTCACTGACAACAGCCGGCAATTTGTATTTGCGCTCCTGTCCATTCTCAAACTTCACAACAGCTTGATAATTTTCTCCTGCGAGCGGCAGAAGAGAAAAATAGCCCATTCCAGTTCCAAAGTCTGCAAACTCTGCTACCGACTTGCCCTTTGAATCCAAAATACTACCTTTTACCTTAAGCCCCTTACCATCGGATCCAACGGCTTTAAATGCAACTTTTTTGGCCAATCCAGCGATAATATCACCCCCTTCAGGAAAGAATTGTACATCTGCATCCCACAAGGCATTTTTGAGCAAGAAGGAACTGGACAAAGGTTTTTCATTTTTATTTTCCTGAATGCTAATCTTCAGTTGTCCTTTCTCCAGATTTGCCTTTTCTTTTGCAGACAGGTTTATGGTTACTTTCCCCAGCCCATCGGTCTCAGCTTTGCCCTTGTCGAAGGTTTCCCATCCCGACACAAACTCCCAATTGATTTTTGAATTGATCATCGGTTTTCCCGTACGATCGCGGAACTGTATGACAGCTTGGGTTTTATTACCACCAATGTTATTTTGAAATTCAATGTTCGTAATCAATTTCTTATTGATTACATCCCCGATGGGCACCACTTTGTTAAAAAAGTAAGCATTATCAAAGTTGGCCATCCATTTTGTGTAGGCCCTAAAGCGATAATTGTCCTGAGACATAAATTGAGGATCAAGTACAATCTGCCCATTTCCTACCCCTTTATCCAATGGAATTTTTAGTGTCTGAATCAGGGAATCGCGACTGTTCAGCACTTCCACATAAGCTATTTTACTCGGCTCATATTCGGCCAAATTGCGGGATAAATAGGTTGAAAACCAAAGAGTATCCCCTACCGCATAATAAGGCTTGTCGAAATGTAAATGTACCTTTTCAACTGGGTAAACCTGAAAATATTTCTGAACTCGTTCTACGATTGTATTAATAGGCAATGTAGGTGTAGTCTGGGCATAAGTGGTCCCTATTCCTAACAGTCCTATCGATAAAGTCAATAGTTTTATGTGCTTCATTGAAAGTCTTAGAATAAAAAATGAATAGCTAAATATATTCAATTTTGAGCAAAGACCAACCGCATTGGGGTATTTTTAACATTTATTATACCTAATCATGGGACGATTTCCGACGCGCTAAAAGTAATTAGAGCAATGGAGCCAAAAGCCTACAGATAGAATCTACTCCTCTTTTCCAGCGGCTTCGCTGCATCCACTTTCGAATTGTAATCAGGTCTGAAACTTCGATATCAGCCAAAAATTGCGCATTAAGACGGTCGCAAAGCGCTTTATCCGATACAATTCCCGAGATTTCAAAGTTGATGTAAAAACTTCTGATATCCAAGTTTGTCGTACCGATATAGGCCAGCTTCCCATCAATGCAGATGGTTTTGGCATGTAGAAATCCCTTTGTATAGAGGTATACATTAACTCCTCTTTCCAGTAGTGGTTTTATAAATGAGAAGGAGGCATGCTGTACAAAAAACGAATCAGACTGGGCCGGCAACATCAAGTCCACCCGGACACCGGAAGATACCGCGAGCATTAAAGCAGTCGTCAATTGATCGCTGGGAATAAAATAAGGTGTACACAACTGTATATATTCTTTTGCTTCGTTGATACCGGCAATAATTGCTTCCATATTGAAAGGTGCTGGCGACCCAGGATCACTGGCTGTAAATCCTACTCCACTCTCATCTTCATCGGTAAGTGGAAATCGGTTTAAATAACCGCGGCCCAATTCAAACGGTTCTGCATCTGTCTGGTTCCAGCTGTTCCAAAACTGGATTTGCAAGGTATTTACTGCTGCGCCGACAACCATCATCGCCGTATCCCGCCAGTAAATCTCATTTTTTCCGTTATTGATATATCGATCTGAAATATTGATTCCGCCGACAAAACCGATTTTCCCATCGATCACGGCTATCTTACGGTGATTTCGGTAGTTGCTATTCGCCAAGGAACTAAAGGTCACCGGAAGGAAAGCTTGAAACACAAAATCGGGTTTATGCCGCCGTAAATATTTAATCACATCCGGAGCACCAAAACTATCCAATATCAGGCGAACAGTTACGCCAGCTTTTGCTTTTTCTTCTAGAATATGTAAGATTTCCTGCCCTACATCATCCATTTCCCAGATATAGTATTCCATGTGAATGGAATGCTGCGCAGCCTTAAGACGATCTATAAGTACTGGAAACTTTTCTTCCCCATTGATAAACAGGGTGACATCGTTGTTGAGGGAAAAAGTAGAGATCTTTTGATTTTTAAGGTAGCGGTATACCATTGCCAAACTACCGATCCGCTCATTTAACGTATCGATATGTTCCTCCATAATTTCGGATTCCTTACGCCAGGCATCCATTAACTTTTTGGACTGCTCGCGATACACACGTTTCATCCTTTTGACCTTCTTAAACTTCTGACCAAAGAAATAGTAACTGAGCAAACCAACGCCAGGTAAGAAAACAATGACCATAATCCAGGCAATGGTCTTGGAAGGATTACGGTTTTCGATCAAAATCGTCCCGATTACACCAATATAAAGGATGAGTAAGGGAATCCAATAATAGGTTAATGCAATCTGTAAAATATGATGAAGTACCTCCATATTGTGTGCTAAGGGTTTTACCAAATATAATACTTAGCATCGACATATTGTTTGTCGTTAAACACAGTTTATTGCACCATCGACATGAATGAACGGACTTAAATAGGGAATATCTAAATTGGCACCCCGGAGTATAAACCATATCCCCAATAAGAAATAGAGAAAAGGAATCCATTTCGAAAATCCAATTTTGAAAGATCGGGAGAAATTTCCCAAAAAAGAAAACACAAACAAGAGCGGGATAGTGCCTAAGCCAAAAAACAACATAAAAAAGAAACTCTGCTGTGGGCTATCCGCATTTATGGACGACATAAGCGCCATGTAGACCATACCACAGGGCAACAATCCATTCAGTACACCGGCAACAAAGCTACCGCCCGGTTTATAGAGCCATTTCGACAATAACCGTACAATTGGCTGAACAGCCTTCGTCTGCCAGCTGGCAATTTTTCGATTATGTTTACCAATAAGCTGAAATAAAGCAATTCCAATCAGGATGATACCTGTAGCCCAGCTTAGACTACGCTGCCAGCCCTGGATCTGCGCAAATGTTCCGATCGTACCCAGTAAAAGTCCCAAACAACCATAAGTCAGTACCCTACCGGATTGATACAGTATTTTATTTAAGAAAACGTTCCAACCAAAACCTTGCCTTCCTTCAATGGCGAAAATTAATGGACCACACATGACCGCACAATGTATGCTTCCAAACAATCCCATGAAAAATGCAAAGTAGGTATAACTCATTTCCTTAAAATAAAATATGCTCTTCAAACAAAAAATCTTTACCTACACTCTTCCAGTCGATATACAAATTCCACATGCCTTTATCGAACGTGGAAATGGGCAGTGTATATAAATTGCCTGTTGTCTGAAATGGCAATTCTTTATCCAATCGATTGTCCGAAGGTTTTCGAAACAGCAATTTCCCTTTATTTTCTTTGGAGACAAAATGAATATACAAGGTATCTTGCCTGATTTCAATTGTCGGTGATTCTTTCATCATTAAGACATTTTGCTTTTTGTCGTAAGCTTGATCATAATTTAGTCCCTGCTCGTAATAATCGTCTTCTTCCAGACTATCTGAATCGTGACTCACCATGTATATTCCCGCTCCGACTATACACAACATAAATACCGCCAAGGTTAAAAAAATCTTTGTACCCCAATTCATTGTTTTTCATTTTAATTCATACCCGGAGGCGCTATAAAAGTGGTTTTTAAACTTTCCACTTTCTTATCGCCCGAATAGATAGCTAATTTTACATTACTTTTATAAGTCTCAACATCCTTATTTGCGATAATTAGAAAAAAACTTAGTGTTGCATGCCCATCTTTACTCAATTTTTGAATGGGGTTAACCACCTGAATCTTTAAGCGTGGGTCATCACAGACCAATTTAAAAGGCATTTCTTTACCCGACTTATTGATCAATTCCAAAGAATACAGGTTGCTTATTGTCTTATCATCACGAAGCTGGTAGGTACTTCCCTTTGCGCGGAGCAATCTACCGTCCACCTGAGAACGGTTGAACAACAGAAAACCAAAGACCGACATTAGTGCAACCAACACGATCGAATAAGCTATTGCTCTCGTATTGCTTTTTTTCTTCAGTGTTCCTTCAATCTCACCCATTGGATAAAAGCCTATCAACTTTTTAGGCTTTCCGATTTTGTCCATGACAGCATCACAGGCATCTATACAGGCTGTACAGCTTACACATTCCAATTGAAGGCCATTTCGAATATCAATTCCTGTGGGGCATACATGTACACAGAGCTTACAGTCCACACAATCCCCTTGCGTCGTCACTGCATCCTTTTGCTGTTTTCCTCTTGGCTCTCCACGTCTATGATCATAGGCGACAGTTATACTTTGGTCATCCAGGAGTACACCCTGCAATCTGCCGTAAGGGCAAATTGCAATACATACAATCTCCCTGACATACGCAAACACAGCATAAAAAACCAATGTAAATATGATTATCGATATCAGTCCACCGATATGTTGGTCCAAGGGATCAGTGATAATCTTCATCAGCGCATCAGCACCGATGATATAAGACAAAAAGATATTTGAAATGAAAAATGATATGATCAAGAATATACCATGTTTCAAAATTTTTTTCAATTGTTTTTGATCCGTATTTGGTCCCGCATCCAATTTCTTTTGTTGCTGCCAGTCACCTTCGATCCAATATTCAATTCGTCTAAATATTAATTCCAAAAAAATGGTCTGAGGGCAAGTCCATCCACACCATACCCGTCCAAAGACAACAGTAAACAAAACCACACATACCATCACGATTAACATACCGAATACGAATATGTAGAGATCTTGTGGATAGAAAAGATTTCCCAAGATGGAAAACTTTCGCTCAATAATGTTGAACATGAGAAACGGTTCACCGTTTATTTTGATAAAAGGAACGATAAACAAGAACAGCAGTAGTGAATACCCAACCCACTGTCTTTTTTTGTAAAGCTCTCCCTGCGGTTTTTTGGCATAAATCCATTGTCTTTTTTTTGACTTAGATCCACCGTTATTGGCATTATTCACGACTGCTGTACTCATTGCTATTTCAATTTACTACTCTGCTTTTTTATCTGCTTCAGCTGGACCTGTTTTGGCATCATCCGCTGCTTTCTCTCCGTTTGCCGCCTGACCACCGCCATAGGTTACCTCATCACCTTGTGGAGCTTTTGGATTAGCAGGGTTTGTATCCCTTAAGGTGACAATATAACTGGCAACCTGTGCGATTTGAGCGGGACTTAACGTTTGTTCCCATGGCACCATTCCTTTATCAGGAACACCATACTTAATGGTTTTGAAGATGTCTTTAATCTCACCACCATGTAGCCAAAACTTATCGGTCAAGTTGGGTCCGATGCCTCCCTCGCCACTACCTCCGTGACAAGCGACACAGTTTGCAGTAAAGATCGCTTTTCCATCAGCTGCCATTTCCGGCTGAAACTCCACGCTACTTTCGTCTACATTACTCGCAGAAGCAGTAAGATAAGCCTGACGCTCTTTCTCGGCAACGACCATCTCATGTTCATACTCCTGGTCCTGGTTCATTCCGATACCCGACACCTGATAAACAAATAAGTAAACAAGGCCGAAAAAAATCGTTCCATAAAAAAGGAAATTAAACCAGATCGGAATCGGATTATCCAATTCGCGGATACCATCGTACTCATGGTCTATGACAATATCCTTTTCTTCTGAAATCGGTCTGATCCCCATGATCTTGTTCCACGACCTTTTCATCCAGCCCTTATTCGACACCTTTTTGAGTTTTTCCTCCTGGGCCAATTCAGGCATGGTAATCTTAATGATGGATTTCATCGCGCGATTGACCATCAATGCCGAAGCAAGTAGAGCCAGCATCACAACGATCAATACAACAATTAAGATATCTGTGTATAAATTATCTGTACCGAATCCTATCGTAGATTGAACAACTTCTGCGGTAGCTGGTGCAGTATCCAATAATAAACTCATATATTATAGACTTTCAGGTGAATGATTCAGTTCCTTTTCTGTTTCATCTTCTTCCAAAGGCAATTCCTTCATATAAGTAACATAATCTTTTTTCATTCGAAACAACATGATTGCTACTGAAATGAAGAATACCAAGAAGATCCAAAGTGATGCAATTAGATAAAGCTCACTGCCGTTTAGATTTGTTATTTGCTTAAACATGGCTTTATTGATTTGCGTTAACATTATCAGCTACTTTTGGAGCTGCTTTTATATCTGTTCCTAATCGTTGTAAGTAGGCAATTACAGCCACAATCTCACGGTCAGCTAACACATTCACTTGATTTTGTTTTAGATCATCAGCAATTTTCTGTGCCTGTTTGGTGAGATCCTGTTCAGCATGTTCAATTTCCGCATCGGTATAGGGGATTCCCAATTTCCGTAACGCCTTCATTTTATCTTGCAGAATAGCATTATCCAGTTTCTGATTGATTAACCACGGATATGTTGGCATGATACTTCCAGGCGAGGTAATCGTTGGATCCAACAGGTGATCAAAGTGCCATTTGTTTGGATATTTACCACCGATGCGATGCAGATCAGGTCCTGTCCGTTTCGAACCCCATAAAAACGGTGTATCGTAAACAAATTCTCCCGCCTTGCTATACTCACCATAACGGGCGGTTTCGGATCTAAAAGGACGAATAGTTTGCGTATGACAGTTCACACAACCTTCTCTAACGTAGAGATCCCGTCCCTGCAGTTCCAATGCTGTATAAGGTTTTACACTTGCAATTGTTGGAACATTTTTAGAAATTGTAAAAGTCGGCACCATCTCCACCATACCCCCGATGAGGATGGCGATAAGCGCGAGTACCATGAATAAAATTGGCTTACGTTCAAGACGACGGTGTTGAGACTGTTCATTTACCTGAACTGGCAATAATGCAGGAGCTTCTGCTGGCTCATTGGCCAAGAGCTTCCCTTGTTTCATGGTTTTGATCAAGTTAAAGGTCATTAGGAAGACCCCCGACAGATAAAGTGCACCACCTAGTGCGCGCATCATGTGCATCGGCAGAATTTCCAATGTTGTCGCCAGGAAGTTTGGATATTTCAAGACCCCTTCTGGTGTAAATTCCTTCCACATCAAGCCTTGTACTACAGCTGCCCAATACATCGGGATCGCATAGAACAAAATACCCAAGGTACCTATCCAAAAGTGCGTTGATGCCAACTTTTTAGAATACAACTCTGTCTTATATATACGTGGTATCAACCAGTATAGAATACCGAATGTCATAAACCCATTCCATCCCAAAGCACCTACGTGTACGTGCGCTACGATCCAGTCGGTAAAGTGGGCAATTGCATTCACCTGTTTCAAGGATAACATAGGGCCTTCGAAAGTCGCCATACCATAACAAGTAAGGGCCACGACCATGAATTTTAACATCGGTTCTGTCCGTACCTTATCCCAAGCACCACGTAAGGTCAATAAGCCATTGATCATACCACCCCAGCTTGGAGCAATCAACATAATGGAGAATACAACCCCTAAAGACTGTACCCAACCCGGTAGCGCCGTATAGAGCAAATGGTGAGGACCTGCCCAGATATAAATAAAGATTAAAGACCAAAAGTGAAGAATACTTAACTTGTACGAGTAAACAGGACGGTTGGCCATCTTAGGAAGGAAATAATACATCATTCCCAAATAAGGTGTTGTCAAGAAAAAAGCAACTGCGTTGTGACCATACCACCATTGTACCAGTGCATCCTGCACACCCTTGTAGACGTAATAGCTTTTCCAGCCAGCTACTGGCAATTGGATGGAGTTAACAATATGCAATACGGCTACTGTGACAAATGTGGCAATATAGAACCAAACTGCGACATACATGTGACGTTCGCGTCGTTTGACGATAGTACCGAACATATTGATTCCGAATACCACCCAAATGAGGGTAATTGCGATATCAATAGGCCATTCCATTTCGGCATACTCATGACTTGAAGTAAGGCCGAGTGGTAGTGTAATAGCCGATGCAACAATAATTAATTGCCAACCCCAAAAATGGAGCTTGCTCAAAGCATCACTAAACATTCTTGCTTTAAGCACCCGCTGTAAGGAGTAGTATACTCCCATAAAAATACCATTACCCACGAAAGCAAAAATCACCGCATTGGTATGCACAGGACGTACACGGCCAAATGTTGTAAATTGCAATCCAAAGTTCATCTGGGGCCAAACAAGCTGCGTCGCCACAAGCAATCCTATGGTCATACCAACTATTCCCCAAATAATGGTAGCGATTCCGAAATTCCTGACAATCTTGTTGTCGTAATTAAATTGCTCTAACTGCATTACTTAAATTGTTGATTCTGGTTCAAAAGTAAGCAGCAATTTATGACAATCTAATGATGGGCAATGCGTACAAAAATGATGTACGTCACTTTTGTATTACCGGATTACAAGGTTTAGTTACTAATTTCGGCTACTGGTTCTAAATGACTTAGGGAAAATTGAGACCCTAAAATATACTTTTCGCCAGTAGATCTGACACCAAAAGTGACCGTAGTCACATTTCCTGCCATACAATACGCTATAGCACACCAAATCTCATCAGAGTGACAAACCTTAATCTTTCAATGTGTCACACTATCCAACTGTAACTAGCGAGCCAAAGCCTTTTCGAAAAGGAGCAGTGGCGGGATGAGCTTGAATAGGGACAGTAGAGGCTCTAGGACAGCGCCGGTCGGGGAAGTACGGCAGATATGCAATAGCATTGTACAGGGAAGTACGGGAGTTACCTAAACGAAAGAAGCCCTTGACTGTTTCCAGCAAGGGCTTCCGTGTAAAAAAAGGCACCGACCTACTCTCCCACCTGTTACGGCAATACCATCGGCTCTGGCGGGCTTGACTGCTCTGTTCGGAATGGGAAGAGGTAGACACCGCCGATATAGGCACCTAAATATTTTTTTAGATCTGAGATCAGGGATAAGAGTATCAGGAGCCTGTAAGGTCCGAAATGATCCCTATGTTCATATCTAAATGACATATATATTGAAAGAGTTTCGTTTCTGTTTTGTTTCTAAAAATTAAAGAGGAAGACAACAGTGTTATCTGCTTGAGAAAGCTTCGGGCTATTAGTACCACTTGGCTTTGGTCTCTCAACCTTTACACCTATGGCCTATCAACGTAGTCATCTTCTACGACCCTATAAGGAAGTCTCATCTCGTGGCTAGTTTCGCACTTAGATGCTTTCAGCGCTTATCTATTCCAGACGTAGCTACCCTGCCGTACACCTGGCGGCATAACAGGTTCACCAGAGGTCTGTCCAACCCGGTCCTCTCGTACTAAGGTCAGATCCACTCAAACTTCCAACGCCCACAACAGATAGGGACCGAACTGTCTCGCGACGTTCTGAACCCAGCTCGCGTGCCACTTTAATGGGCGAACAGCCCAACCCTTGGGACCTTCTCCAGCCCCAGGATGTGACGAGCCGACATCGAGGTGCCAAACCTCCCCGTCGATATGAGCTCTTGGGGGAGATCAGCCTGTTATCCCCAGCGTACCTTTTATCCTTTGAGCGATGGCCCTTCCATACAGAACCACCGGATCACTATGTCCGTCTTTCGACCCTGTTCGACTTGTCGGTCTCACAGTCAAGCAAGCTTATGCCATTGCACTCCGCGTACGGTTACCAAGCGTACTGAGCTTACCTTTGAAAGCCTCCGTTACCTTTTTGGAGGCGACCACCCCAGTCAAACTACCCACCAAACAATGTCCTCCACATCATGGAGTTAGAAACCGAATACAGAAAGGGCGGTATTTCAAGGTTGATTCCATGACTCCTGGCGAAGCCACTTCAACATCTCCCGCCTATCCTACACATCCTGTACCCAATCTCAATGTTAAGCTATAGTGAAGGTGCATGGGGTCTTTCCGTCCCGTTGCGGGTAATCGGCGTCTTCACCGATACCACAATTTCACCGAGCTCATGGCTGAGACAGCGCCCAGATCGTTACACCATTCGTGCAGGTCGGAACTTACCCGACAAGGAATTTCGCTACCTTAGGACCGTTATAGTTACGGCCGCCGTTTACTGGGGCTTCGATTCAATGCTTCTCTTGCGATGACATCCCCTCTTAACCTTCCAGCACCGGGCAGGTGTCAGGCCTTATACTTCATCTTGCGATTTTGCAAAGCCATATGTTTTTGTTAAACAGTCGCCTGGGCCTTTTCACTGCGGCTGCTCTTTCGAGACAGCGCCCCTTCTCCCGAAGTTACAGGGCCATTTTGCCGAGTTCCTTAGCCATGACTCACTCGAGCACCTTAGGATTCTCTCCTCGACCACCTGTGTCGGTTTGCGGTACGGGTCTTCATAACCTGAAGCTTAGCGGGTTTTCTTGGAAGTCTGTTTACCTGCTCTATCAGCGCCACCGGAGCTTTGCTGTACTATTGGGTTTCAGCTAGAGTTGCGGATTTGCCTACAACTCCAATACCTACGCCTTTCAACGAACTATTCCGTCAGTTCGCGGCAGTGTCACTACTCCGTCACCACATCGCAGTTATGAAGAGTACTGGAATATTAACCAGTTGTCCATCGGCTTGCCCCCTTCGGGTGCGCCTTAGGTCCCGACTGACCCTGATCCGATTAACGTTGATCAGGAAACCTTGGTCTTTCGGTGGGCGGGTTTCTCACCCGCCTTATCGTTACTTATGCCTACATTTGCTTTTCCATAACCTCCACACAGCATTGCCACTGTGCTTCACCGGCGATGGAATGCTCCCCTACCAGATGTACATCTTTCAGTACAAATCCATAGCTTCGGTACCGTTCTTGATGCCCGTTTATTATCCACGCCCGGCCGCTCGACTAGTGAGCTGTTACGCACTCTTTAAATGAATGGCTGCTTCCAAGCCAACATCCTAGCTGTCTGGGCAACCGGACCTCGTTAGTTCAACTTAGAACGGATTTGGGGACCTTAGCTGATGGTCTGGGTTCTTTCCCTCTCGGCCTTGGACCTTAGCACCCAAAGCCTCACTGCCGGCTATATTTGATAGCATTCGGAGTTCGTCTGGATTTGGTAGGATTTGACTCCCCGCACCCAATCGGTAGCTCTACCTCTATCAAACTCCACGCCGACGCTGTTCCTAAAAACATTTCGGGGAGTACGAGCTATTTCCCAGTTTGATTGGCCTTTCACCCCTACCCTCAGGTCATCCGGAAACTTTTCAACGTTTATCGGTTCGGTCCTCCATTACATGTTACTGCAACTTCAACCTGCCCAAGGGTAGATCACAAGGTTTCGCGTCTACCTCATCTGACTATGCGCCCTATTAAGACTCGCTTTCGCTTCGGCTGCGTCCCTGAAGGACTTAACCTTGCCAGACAAGAGTAACTCGTAGGCTCATTATGCAAAAGGCACGCTGTCACAGGACCTGCCTGCTCCAACCGCTTGTAAGCACACGGTTTCAGGTTCTTTTCACTCCCCTGTTCGGGGTTCTTTTCACCTTTCCCTCACGGTACTGGTTCACTATCGGTCTCTCAGGAGTATTTAGCCTTACCAGATGGTGCTGGTGGATTCCCACAGGATTTCTCCGGTCCCGCGGTACTCAGGATACCACTATGTCAACATTCTTTACCTGTACGGGGCTCTCACCCTTGTCGCGCAGTTTCCCACCTGCTTCCAGTTCATAGCGCTGTACAATCTCGTGGTCCTACAACCCCGACCATGCCGTAACATGATCGGTTTGGGCTCTTTCCCGTTCGCTCGCCACTACTTGGGAAATCATTGTTATTTTCTTCTCCTACGCCTACTTAGATGTTTCAGTTCAGCGCGTTCGCGTTTTATACGACTATTCTTCAAATAGTCAGGTTGCCCCATTCGGAAATCTACGGATCACTTCGCATTTGCCAATCCCCGTAGCTTATCGCAGCTTATCACGTCCTTCTTCGCCTCTGAGAGCCTAGGCATCCCCCGTGTGCCCTTATTTACTTTCTTCACCGGCATAGCCTTTTGCTACTATGCGGCTGCTTTTGATATATATACCCATATGCTACGCAGAGATTCGTTCGGCATTCACCGAGGGTCTCCTCTCTACATCAGACACATACACGTATTGTCTCTATACTGTTGTCTTCTCTTGTAATTTTTTTTCTCTTTCAATATGTCAAAGAACTCTTTTTCCGGTTTGTTTCTTCGGAGCATCTGTCGATGTCCCTCCCGGAGATGTGGAGAATAACGGATTCGAACCGTTGACCCCCTGCGTGCAAGGCAGGTGCTCTAGCCAGCTGAGCTAATTCCCCTTACTTTTTCGTAGTCCCGAGCAGATTTGAACTGCTGACCCCTACATTATCAGTGTAGTGCTCTAACCAACTGAGCTACGGGACTAGCTATTTCCTGTTCATCTGTCTCTCTCGGTCCTGCTCCTTTCGGGGCGGGCACTTTCTTCTGATGTTTTTCTTCTTTTGCAATCATATGTAACGTGACGAGCACCGATCTGCGATACTCTAGAAAGGAGGTATTCCAGCCGCACCTTCCGGTACGGCTACCTTGTTACGACTTAGCCCCAATTATCGGTTTTACCCTAACACGCTCCTTGCGGTAACATGCTTTAGGTACCCCCAACTTTCATGGCTTGACGGGCGGTGTGTACAAGAGCCCGGGAACGTATTCACCGCGTCATTGCTGATACGCGATTACTAGCGAATCCAACTTCATGGGGTCGAGTTGCAGACCCCAATCCGAACTGTGAATGGCTTTTAGAGATTAGCATCATATTGCTATGTAGCTGCCCGCTGTACCATCCATTGTAGCACGTGTGTAGCCCAGGACGTAAGGGCCATGATGACTTGACGTCGTCCCCACCTTCCTCGCTGTTTGCACAGGCAGTCTGTTTAGAGTCCCCACCATTACATGCTGGCAACTAAACATAGGGGTTGCGCTCGTTGCGGGACTTAACCCAACACCTCACGGCACGAGCTGACGACAGCCATGCAGCACCTAGTTTCGTGTCCCGAAGGACGGGTGCGTCTCTGCACCCTTCACTAACTTTCAAGCCCGGGTAAGGTTCCTCGCGTATCATCGAATTAAACCACATGCTCCTCCGCTTGTGCGGGCCCCCGTCAATTCCTTTGAGTTTCACCCTTGCGGGCGTACTCCCAGGTGGATAACTTAACGCTTTCGCTGGGACGCTGGCTGTCTATCGCCAACATCGAGTTATCATCGTTTAGGGCGTGGACTACCAGGGTATCTAATCCTGTTCGATCCCCACGCTTTCGTGCATCAGCGTCAATACCAGCTTAGTGAGCTGCCTTCGCAATCGGAGTTCTAAGAGCATATCTATGCATTTCACCGCTACTTGTCTTATTCCGCCCACTTCAAATGGATTCAAGCCCATCAGTATCAAGGGCACTGCGATGGTTGAGCCACCGTATTTCACCCCTGACTTAACAGGCCGCCTACGCACCCTTTAAACCCAATAAATCCGGATAACGCTCGGATCCTCCGTATTACCGCGGCTGCTGGCACGGAGTTAGCCGATCCTTATTCTTCCAGTACATTCAGCTAAATACACGTATTTAGGTTTATTCCTGGACAAAAGCAGTTTACAACCCATAGGGCAGTCATCCTGCACGCGGCATGGCTGGTTCAGGCTTCCGCCCATTGACCAATATTCCTTACTGCTGCCTCCCGTAGGAGTCTGGTCCGTGTCTCAGTACCAGTGTGGGGGATTCTCCTCTCAGAGCCCCTAGACATCGTCGCCTTGGTAGGCCGTTACCCTACCAACTAGCTAATGTCACGCGAGCCCATCTCTATCCTATAAATATTTAATCAACCGAACATGCGAACTGTTGATGTTATGCGGTGTTAATCTCTCTTTCGAGAGGCTATCCCCCTGATAGAGGTAGGTTGCTCACGCGTTACGCACCCGTGCGCCACTCTCACCATCTTCGAGCAAGCTCTCCGATGGATCCCGTCCGACTTGCATGTATTAGGCCTGCCGCTAGCGTTCATCCTGAGCCAGGATCAAACTCTCCATTGTAAAATGAAGTTTTTGATTCCAACTATTTATAATAATCAGAATTCTTTTTTTATATCTCTGATCTTGGATCGAATTGAACGAATTACTTGAATTTGTTCATGACTTTCGACTTTCGTCTGTCTACTCGTCACGCTTACATGATTGTGTTTTCTTAAAGAACTTTTGCCGCTTCAACTTCCGTATCCGCTATATTCCGACAGGCATTGCGCCCCTCTTTATCGTTTTGTTTTTCCCTTCGTTTCCGTTGGGACTGCAAAGGTAGAAATCTTTTCTGAACTTCCAAAAACTTTCTGAAGTTTTTTTTTCTTTTCTCTTTTCCGATTTCCGCGTTTAAAATAAACCCAGCGGGATTTTAAATCCTGCCCAATCCACTTAAACCCTTCTTTTTTCATGGCTCCCTGCTTTCGCGGTAACCGTCCCTCCCTTGCGGAGTGGTGCAAAGATAGGGAGATTGTTAACAAACTTCCAAGCCTTTTGTTCTTATTTATTTCATTTTTCCCTTAACTGCCTGTAACGGTGCGAGATTCTTTTTGTAAAACAGGTGATCGGAAGGCTGGGATGGCTGATTCTGGAGCAGAATAGGCAGGGAACCGGGATCTAACCTGGACATTGCCGGGAACCGCGGCGTGCTGCGTACATACCGGGAACCGGGCTTCGGTACAGGCTTCGCACCGGATCTATTACCAATTCCGTTCAACTTTTGTTAGTAATTGATAGGGGTATTACAGGGGTATAACAGGGGGTTAACAGGGGTTTAGCAGGGGTTATACCCCTATTAACCCCCTGTTAAAACGGTGCCATAATGGTGTTAATTATAAACCCGTATACAATTTGAACCTAAGCGACGTAACAACAGGCCTCCCCTTTTGTCAAAACTGCCGATGAAACAAGCAAAATATCAATATGAAAAGCCAAATAATAACAGCATTGGTTCACTTATCAAGATAAAAAACCTATTTATCTATTTTTTTATGTAGATTTATCTTCTTAAAATAACCACCAGAGCGATGAGCAGAACTACCCTGAAAGATATAGCGTTGGCACTCAATATTTCTGTTTCGACGGTTTCCAAAGCATTATCAGACAGCTACGAAATAAGTGAAGCAACTAAAAAGATGGTTCAGGAATATGCCAAAAAGCATAATTTCCATCCCAATAAATTGGCACGGAGCTTAAAAATAGGAAAATCCAATACAATAGGGGTTATTGTATCCAACATTAGCAATACATTCGTTTCACAAATCCTCGATGGAATTCAGATCGCCTCTCAGCAGACCGTCTATGACGTTATTTTCATGCAAAGCCGGGAAGACGAACGGATTGAAAAAAATTGTATTGATGTTTTACGCATGCGCGGCATTGACGGCCTAATGATATCTCCAGTCTCTTCTGATTCAAATATTGAAGAATTAAAAGCACTGATAAAGTCGCAGATACCTGTGGTTATTTTTGATCGCATCAATCATCAGCTTGATACATTCAAGGTCGGGGTCAATAATTTCCAAGGTGCATATAATGCCACAAAACATCTCATCGAACAGGGCAAAAAGAATATTCTGCATATCACGGGAAAGAACTTAGGGGTGGCAGCCGAACGATTAAATGGCTTTAAATCTGCTTTATCAGATGCGGGTATTCCTTTTGATAATCGGCATTACATCGAATGTAGCTTTAATAATACCGCGGATATCGACCAAACAATAAGAGAGATTTTGCTCAAAGAATATCTTGAGCATAAAAATATAGATGCTATTTTCGGTGCCACAGATGTTATTACAACCCGAACATTGGGTATTTTGGCTGAACTTCAGATTCAAGTCCCTTCAGAGGTCGCCGTTATTGGTTTTTCAAACACACAAATAGCAGCTTCGTTAAATCCGGCCCTATCCACCGTTGTACAACCAGCAACAGAAATTGGGGAACTGGCAACAAATAAATTAATCGCTACTATTAACCAAACAAGACCTATACATGAATTTGAAACGATTGAGCTTCCAACACAGCTTATCATTCGCAAATCATCTTTATAATTCTTTCGATTATAGTCTCGTAGAATACTTAAAACAAAAACAGTCGGAAATAAGATGTTAGCTTCCCTATTTCCCGACTGTCTTTATGCTAGACCTACATTACAAGTCATAATATCCAATCTTCGCCTGAATTATTAGCATTATTCACCAACAATACCATACTCCAGGCCCCGTAATTCTGCAAGCCCTCTCAATCTTCCAATAGCAGAATACCCTGGATTTGTTACTTTATTCAGATCATCCAGCATCTGATGACCATGATCTGGTCTGAATGGAATAGCTGTAGATCTCAATTGATTTTCAGCAACCAGGATTTTCATGATTTTATACATATTGACATCACCATCCAAATGGTCTGCCTCATAAAAACTTCCAATCGCATCTTTCTTCACATTTCGTAAGTGAACGAAGTTTACACGCCCTTTAATGTTTTCTAAGATAGCAGGCAGATCGTTTGTCTGACTAGCCCCCAAAGACCCCGTACAAAAACAAACGCCATTGAATCGTTGTGGAACTGCATTCAGAAAATAGTCAAAATCCTCACCATTGCTGGCAATGCGGGGTAAACCTAAGATAGGGTACGGGGGATCATCTGGGTGAATGGTCATACATATACCATACTCCTCACAGGTTGCCGAAATTCCCTGAAGAAAATAAACCAAATTCTCGCGTAAACCGTCTTTTCCAATATGCTTATAGGTATCAATACTCGCTTTTAAGGCCTCCAATTCCACATTCTTCTCCCCGGGGATTCCCATTAAGACAACATTTGCCAATTCTTCTTTTTGCTGTTCGGTAATTTCATCAAATCGCAAAGTTGCACGTTTTACAACATCCACTGGATATGCTGCCCTGGCTCCGTCACGTTTTAATATAAAGATATCAAAGAGGGCCAGATCAATCCAGTCAAAATACAGTGCTTTTGAACCATCCGCCATGGTTAAGTCCAATTGTGTACGTGTCCAGTCTAGCACCGGCATAAAATTATAACAGATTGTTTTAATACCACATTGGGCGAGATTGGTTAATGTCTCTTGATATTTTTGGAGGTATTCATCTACTTTAGCACCTTTTGTCTTAATCTCCTCGTGTACAGTCACACTTTCCACCACTGACCAGGTTAGACCAGCCTCTTCTATAATGCGTTTTCTTTCTTGAATATCGGCCAGTGGCCATACCTCACCATGAGGAATATGATGTAATGCTGTAACAATACCGGTAGCTCCCGCCTGTTTGATATCCTGCAAAGATACTGGGTCATTGGGTCCATACCAACGCCAGGTTTGTTCTAATTTTTTCATCTTAAAGTTTAATTTAAACGCCGCACCATGCATTAAAACCACCGTCCACAAAGA
The DNA here is from genome assembly GCF_039511225.1 of Sphingobacterium multivorum. Lineage (NCBI taxonomy): Bacteria > Pseudomonadati > Bacteroidota > Sphingobacteriia > Sphingobacteriales > Sphingobacteriaceae > Sphingobacterium > Sphingobacterium multivorum. The sequence goes on along the minus strand of NZ_CP154261.1, from coordinate 1,894,578 downwards.
CAGTCTCTCCCGTCACAAATGCCGATGCATCGCTCAGCAGATAGATTAAAGTTCCTTTTAACTCACGCGGGTCGCCTAAACGGTTATAGGGGGTTCCATGAAGAATACGTTTGGTTCGGTCGCTATAAGTACCATCTGGATTAACCAATAGTTTTTTGTTCTGTTTGGTTAAGAATACGCCGGGAGCGATTGCATTGACCCGGACTTGATCGCCATAACGCTGAGCGAGTTCGGTAGCCATCCATTTTGTATAGCCATCGATCCCATGTTTTGCCACAGTATAGCCCAAAACACGTGTAAAAGGACGACTGGCTGTGAGGGAAGAAATATTAATGATAACCCCCTTTCCGCTTTCAGCAATCACGCGACCGATAATATGCGTAGGAATCATTGTACCATACAGATTAAGCTCAATTGCTTTAATGGTATCCTGAATATTGCTCGCAAATAAATCTTGATCAGCACCAATCGTTGCTCCAGGAATGTTGCCTCCAACGGCGTTTACTAAAGCGTCTATCCTACCCCATTTTTGCAAAACTTCATCTTTCGCCCGAGTGACATCCTGTTCGTCCATGATGTCAACTTCAACAAATATCGCTTCGCCGCCAACAGACTCGACCTGCTGAACACGTTCGGCCCCGATTTGTCCATTACGCCCGAGGATCGCGACTTTGGCTTCGGCCTCGGCCAAAGCCTCAACAAAGGCCTCGCCCAAAATCCCAGTACCACCCGTAATGACAACTACTTTATCTTTTAATGAAAATGGATTATTATGCATGTGTTTTTTAATTCAAATTGGTATTTACCCCAATTTTATTGATAATAACCTTAAATACAAAAAAAAGTAATTGATTTAATTACGATAACGTTTTAGTTACGTTGTGTTATTTATTTTCCCCTTCTGTCGTTTCATCATCAAACAGAATCCGTATAGAAGGTGTATAGGTATCATTGTGCTGACCGCTTTTATTTGCCCAGAAAAAAGCACATAGAAAAATCAACGCCAACAAAACGCTACAACCGATCAAAATATACATTATTTCCATAACAATTAGAGTTTACGGCGTTTGGCATACCATCTCGTCATGAGACTTGTAAAGGAGATGATCGTTACCGTACTGATTGGCATTAGAATCGCTGCAAATAATGGCGACATAATACCCTGCACGGCAAAGCTCAATCCAATTACATTATATAAAAGAGATATTCCAAAGCTCATATGTATTACTTTTACCGCATCTTTACTAAAAGCAAAGAAATCCGGCATTTTTGAAAACGACTCCCCATCCAGTATCGCATCGCAACCGGGGGAGAAGTTATTGATATCATCACTCACGGCGATGCCCAAATCTGCTTTACGCAATGCCCCGGCATCATTAAGGCCGTCACCGATCATGCAAACATGCTTTCCTGCTGTTTGAAAGCTTTGGATCGTTTCCAGTTTTTCGATGGGTGATTGATTGAAAAGCAAATTTGCATTTGATGGAAAAATTAGCTGTAGCGCATCCAGACGTCTATCGTTATCCCCTGAGATTAAATGAAGGTCGTATTCGACTTTAAAATCTTCAATCAAAGCCGAAAGGCCATCCCGCCAGGATTGCTCCATGGTAAAATACCCTTTTAACTCCTCACCTATGCGAATAAAAACCACAGATCCATCCGTTTTTATGTTGCCAATATTCAAAAAGTTAGCACTACCGATTTTAATTTCCTTGCCAATTACATTAGCCTGCATCCCCTTACCCGGAAATTCCTTAAAATCCTGTATCGAAATAGCAGCAGAGACATTCAGCCACTTGACAATCTCGCGGCTCAACGGATGGCTAGAGTTTCTACATACCGCATTCAGTAGCTTTTTGTCAACTGCTGAAAGGCTACCTTCAAAATAAATTGAGGTTGCTTTAGGCGACGATATTGTGCCAGTTTTATCGAATACCAGCGTATCAATCGTCGCCATCTGCTCAATCGCAGCTGTATTTTTCACATAAAACTTGTTTCGATCAAAAATACTTAATGCTGCAGAAAGGGTAAATGGAGAGCTCAACGCTAACGCACATGGGCATGCAATAATCAATACCGCCGTAAAAGCTCCCCAAGCCCTGCTTGCACTCCCATCAACGGCCCAAAATAAGGCAGCCAATAGTGCAATAGCCAATAAAACAACAGTAAAATATTTACTTATAAAGTTGACAAAAGTCTGAAAATGCTTGTCATAATCTTTATAATTCTCATTATTCCATAATTTGGTCAAATAGGACTGGGAAATCGGTTTGACCACTTCAAGTTCTATCGCTTCCCCCGTCTGGCGTCCGCCGGCATAAATAATTTCGCCCAAGGTCTTACTGACCGGACTTGATTCTCCCGTTACAAAGCTAAAATCTATCGCAGCATCACCTTTTAAAAGCATAGCATCGGCAGGTATAATTTCATTGTTCCGAACCAAGATACGGTCACCGATATTCACGTCGGCCAATTGTACAGGTTTATCCCCTGATTCGGTCAGTACTGTTACAGCCACGGGAAAATAACTCCGGTAATCCCGTTCAAAAGAGATATGATAATAGGTACGTTGTTGTACCCATTTTCCGATCAATATAAAGAACACAAGACTACAGAGTGTATCCGTAAAACCAGCTCCTGTCTGTGTGAGCACCTCAAACGCCGAACGTAAAAATAACACAAGGATTCCCAGGGCCAATGGCACATCCAGATTCAAACGCTTTTGTTTCAGACTCCAATAGGCCGATTTGAAATAATCCGATGCACAATACAATAAAACGGGCAGACCGAAGGCAAGGTTTATATACCCAAAAAAATTGGCATATTCCTTTTCAAAACTCCCCATTCCAAAATAATCTGGAAAACTGAATAGCATAGCATTTCCAAAACAGAAACCGGCAACAGCAATTTTTGCGACCAATGGATTCAGATTATTTCGATTCCCTTCCTTCACAACATCTTGCAAGGTGATTTTAGGATCATAGCCGATATTGACCAAAAGATAAACCAAATCTTTCAATGGCAGCTCATTGTGATTGAATGTAATGCTCGCCTGTTTCTTCATAAAGTCCACGCGGGACTGTAGTACATGGGGATTGAGTTTATATAAATTTTCCAGCAACCAGATGCAGGAGCTACAGTGAATAGCCGGAATATAAAAGGTGATGATAGTCATCTTATCATCTTTATAATCCACTAATTTATCAGCGATTTGTGGTTCATCCAGATAAGAAAAATCTTCTTGCTTGGATTTATTCGATTTACCGGGATGCTGATTATACCGGTAGTATTGCTGCATACCACTATCGTTCAGTACTTGGTAAACGGTCTGGCATCCCAGACAGCAAAAATCGTGATGATCGAGCTGGTAGCCCGTTTCCTCAATTTTATCGCCGCAATGGAAACATTTTTCTGCAAGTTGTATTTCATCCCTTAGCTCTGCCATACCTTCGTTCTAAATTGCCTGACTAAATAATTGATTTTGCGTCCTTGAACGCAATAATCGCTGATCAAAGGCCATACAGATATTTCTCAAAAAGGAGCGCCCAACGGCAGTACATTGAATAAGGTCGCCCGTTATGGAGACTAAACCATCTGCAACGAGTTCGGACAATTCTTCAATAATCTGTTCATTCAACAACGACCCCGTCTGCAACTGCACCTTACCTTTACACATCATATCCAGGATATAACGTCTTACGAGAAGATCCTCCTCATTGAGTATATGTCCTTTTACAACTGGCAGTACCCCTGCGTCAATAAGTTTATGGTATTCTTCGACGGTCTTCACATTTTGGGCAAAAGCCCCCCAGGCATCACTGATCGAAGAGACGCCAATACCGATTAACAGGGGGCTAAACCGATCAGCATACCCCATAAAATTGCGATGTAATCGCTCTTGTTGAAAAGCCACAAATAACTCATCCTCTCTTTTCGCAAAATGATCCATACCGACATCTTCATAGCCATGGGCTAAAATCATTTTTTTCCCAAGATTATACAGGGCAAGTTTGGCCGCACCATTCGGTAGATCTGCTTCGGTATAATGTCGTTGACCAGGTTTTATCCATGGCACGTGGGCATAGCTATAAAAAGAGATCCGGTCTGGAGCGAGCAGCATCGACTTTTGAATGGTATCGGCAACGGTCGCAAGCGTCTGCTTAGGCAATCCGTAAATCAGGTCAAAATTAATGGACTCAAATCCGATTTTCCGCGCATTCAGCATAACCTCTTCCACTTCCGCCGATGTTTGATGCCGGTTGATCACAAACTGTACAAGTGGATCAAAATCCTGTATTCCCAGGCTCAGGCGCCGAAATCCCAAATCAAATAAGGTTTGTAAATGCGCGATCGTTGTGTTGGCGGGGTGAGCTTCAAAAGAGAACGAACGATCAGGGGCCAGGTCTGCATGTTTAAGGATCCCCTCAATGAGTACCTTCAAATTATCTGGATGGAAAAAGGTAGGCGTGCCACCACCCAAATGTATTTCTGCCAATAACGGTCTTTCTCCTTTAAATAAAGCGACATACATTTCCCATTCCTTCAAAAGGGACACAATATAGGGTTCTTCAACACGATGGTTCTTTGTAATGCGCGTATTGCAGCCACAATACGTACAGAGGCTTTCACAAAAAGGAAGATGGATATACAGGCTAATTCCTTTCTCTTTCGATTGCCCAAAGGTACGAAAGACTTGATCGGTCCAAGCTACCCTGGAAAATGCGTCATTATCCCAAAAGGGAACGGTTGGGTAACTTGTATAGCGCGGTGCGGCAACATTATATTTTTGTACCAATTCTTCCATTTTAACCTGCGATGTAACCATTTTTATTTTATTTTTTTAGCGCAGTCGCTTATACAACAACAGGCTTTACCAACACATTTTTCTATTCCCCATAAGTTGAGATTCCGTACGGTCTGCTCGGCCAGTCCTTTGGGACTCTGGTCTTCGAACGGTGCATTGGCAATCTGAATATTTAAATCTCCGGCTTTCACCAAATCGATATGAGCAGTATCTTTACTGCGGGTCATAATTTTATTGATTCCCAACCCTTTTAAATTAAGTAGCATATTCTCGTCCAAAATATCGCTTACGGAAATAACTACCGCATCTTTTCCACGCGCGTAATTCTGTGTCTCCGCATTTAATCCATTTGAAATCAAAGTCAAATCATGTTGTTTGGCATTTGCCAATGCCCAAAACTCTTTTTCAAATGACCTTACATTATATACTACTACTTTCATTCTGATTCTACAATCAACCATTAAGGTTTATCCTAAGAACAAAAGTAAATCATGCGTATGGGCAAAAAGATGATGTAGCACCACACCTTAAAATGATATTTATCACAATTCACAAAAACTTGCATGATTTCGCAAATACCAACAGCTGTAAAAGTCAACCGAACGTTCTTTTTTGGCCAATAACTGTGTGCAACGCGTTCATTGGAACCGATGAGACCAAACAATTTCTTTAAACTGTGTATTGCTAACACATCGGCACTTTAATAGTGGGATTCAAATAAATATACACGTTCATAAAAAAAGGCATGTTCAGTTCTACTGCACATGCCTTTTTTTAGCTATCGTTTTTAAATACTCACTTCTGATCGCTACTGCTTCACGTCACGGAGATTCTTGATCGAATTGATGTATATTTTACCTTTTTCTTTTGAAATCAGTTTTTCTTCTTTAAAGTCGGAGAGCATACGGGAAACAGTTTCATTGGCTGTCCCTGCAATTGAAGCTAGGCCATCCCGTGTCACATCAATTGTACATGCATTGACCTCGTTTATATTGATTCCACTTTTTTCAGCAACGCTAATCAAAGCATTGGCGACCCGCTTACGGACAGAATGATAGGCAAAGCCAAGCAATTGCTCTTCCTTTTCCCGCAAATCGACAGAAAGAAGTTTAATAAATTTACTGGCTATTGCAGGCTTTTTCCATAACAGCTCCAGAAAACTGTCTTTTGGTATCAAGACAATTTCACTTGGCTCAACTGCTTCGGCGTAGTCTTCATAATTATCATTCAACAAGATCGAGGCATAGCCAAAGTAATTTCCTGCAATAAAAATACCCGTAGACAGCTCGCGTCCATCTTTATACGATTTAAAGCTACGTACCTGACCCGATTTCACGAAATAGACGTATGTTGGCGAATCGTCTTTTTCATAAATAGACTGTTTTTTCTTCACGGTCTTCACCCGTGAATTGGCCAGGAGCTCTTGTAGCAATAAAACCTGCTCTTCGGCACTCAAACTCAAATCATCTTCCCGCGGAACATCTGCTGCCAGCTGCTCATGTCTTTTGAGACGAACATCTATTGCATTCATCAATTCAACATCATCAAAAGGTTTGGTCAGATAATCATCTGCTCCCATCTCCATCGCTTTGCGCATGTCTGCGCGTTCCGCTTTGGCGGTCAGAAAAATGAACGGAATTTTAGCCGTACTTTCAATTTTGCTTAACATAAATAAGACGCCATAACCATCTAATTCAGGCATCATGATATCACAGAGAATCAGATCAGGAATATGTCTTGTCGCCAGGTCGACTCCAACACGTCCATTTTCAGCAGTAATGACATCATACCTCCCTGTCAACTCCAATATTTCGGTAGTCCCCTCTCGGATATCAATATTATCTTCAATAATTAGAATTGTCTTTTTATTTCTCATCTGCAATTATTTATACTGTCCTTTTAAGTTTTAGACCGCGTTATGCTTCGCCTTTATTCATCAACCGTGCTCTCCTTGAAGCGAACCCGGAATGAAGTTCCTTTATGTACTTCCGATTCAAATTCCATCTGACCTTCCATCAGTTCGATGTACCGTTTTACGATATTCAGACCTAAGCCTGTCCCGGGGATATTGCCGGTATTATGTGCTCTAAAAAATGGTTCAAACAAATGTACCTGATCTTCTTCAGGAATACCAATTCCGTTATCCTTTACTGATATCAAGCAGCCTTCTGCGTCAATACATGTGGTAAATTCAATCAATGTATCTTCTCCTGAATATTTGATTGCATTGGAAATTAAGTTGACCAAAGCATTTTTCAACAGATTTGGATCTAAGGTAAAATGCCCAATTTCTCCCGTATGTTGGTATACAATATGCTGATTTTTCTTACAGATCAATTGCATTTCTTCGGTAATCTCTTCCGCCAATTCGACCAGATTGATGTATTGCCTATTCATCACAACGATACCAGCTTCCAGTTTCTCCAGGGATAGGAAATCATTCAGAATGCTCGTCAGCAATTGAACAGCACCTTTGATTTTATTGGTATGTTTAATGATGTTAGCTTTATCGTCCGGTCGCTCGGCATACTTTTCAATCAGCGAAGCCGAAAGCTGAACGGAGCTTAGAGGCGTGCGGAACTCATGCGAAGCCATAGACACAAAACGCGATTTTAACTGACTGAGCTCAATTTCTTTTTCCAGTGATTTAGAAACCTCTGCCTTCGCCTTTTCAAGTTCGGACACCAAAGAAATCAGATCCCGTGTGCGTTCATTGACTTTATGTTCAAGTTCGGCGGCATGTTGCTTGAGCATATCTTCGGCGGCTTTCTCACGCGATAAATCGTGAATAAAGCCTGTAAAGATATTCTTATCTTTTAGCCATACTTCACTGACTGCCAAACGAAATGGGAATGTTTTTCCATTTTTCTTCAAGCCCATCACTTCGCGGCCGATTCCGATAATCTTCTTGTGGCCTGTGGTTTGGTAATTATGTATATAACCATCGTGATTGCCACGATCAGGTTCAGGCATTAACATGGATATATTGTGTCCGATTACCTCTTCAGCCTGATAACCGAACAATTCCAAGGCAGCAGGGTTAATGCTTTCCACATTTCCCCTGTTGTCTATGGTTATTATTCCATCAATAGCGTGGTCTATTATAGCAGCCAAAAGCCTTCCGCTCTCCATAATCCACTCCGCTATTTAACTAATTTCTTATATTTAATACGATGCGGAGTTACATCACCCACGCGTTTTTTACGGTTCTCTTCATATTCAGTATAGTTACCTTCGAAGAAATAAACCTGTGAATCGCCTTCAAAAGCAAGGATATGGGTACAAATACGATCCAGGAACCATCTATCGTGGGAAATCACAACGGCACAACCGCCGAAGTTCTCCAAGCCTTCTTCCATTGCCCGCAAGGTATTTACATCAATATCATTGGTCGGCTCATCGAGCAAGAGTACATTTGATCCCTCTTTAAGCGTAATAGCCAGGTGAACACGGTTACGTTCTCCACCCGAAAGCACACCTACTTTCTTTTGTTGATCAGCACCGTTAAAATTAAATTTGGAAACATAAGCTCTGGAGTTTACCGAGCGGTTGCCCAACATCATATTGTCGCTGCCACCCGTAATGTTTTCCCAAACCGATTTCTCCGGATCGAGGTCGTGGTGCATTTGGTCCACATAGCCCAATTTCACTGTTTCTCCGACTTTGAAAGAACCTGTATCCGGCGTTTCCTGTCCTGTGATCAAGCGGAATAAAGTTGTTTTACCCGCACCATTTGGTCCAATGATCCCTACGATACCTGCCGGCGGCAACATGAAGCTTAAGTTCTCAAATAAAATGCGATCGCCATAGGCTTTGGAGATATTCGTTGCCTCAATGACAGAATTACCCAGACGTGGTCCCGGCGGAATAAACAATTCCAATTTTTCTTCGCGCTCTTTCGTTTCCTCAGAAGCTAATTTTTCATAGTTATGCAAACGTGCTTTCGATTTGGCGTGACGCGCTTTCGGTGCCATACGCACCCATTCCAGCTCACGCTCCAAGGTTTTTTGACGTTTGGTTTCCTGCTTTTCTTCCTGAGCGAGACGTTTTGCTTTTTGATCTAACCAAGAAGAATAATTTCCTTTCCAAGGAATACCTTCACCGCGATCCAACTCAAGAATCCATCCGGCTACGTTATCCAAGAAATAACGGTCGTGGGTAACGGCAATAACCGTTCCTTTATATTGTTTTAAGTGTTGTTCTAACCAATCGATCGACTCGGCATCCAAGTGGTTGGTCGGCTCATCTAAGAGCAATACGTCTGGTTCCTGCAATAATAAGCGACATAATGCTACACGTCTGCGCTCACCACCTGACAAATTGACAATCTTCGCATCTGGTTCAGGGCAACGTAAAGCATCCATTGCTCTTTCCAATTTCGAATCAATTTCCCAAGCGTTAGTGGCATCAATGATATCCTGAAGTTCACCTTGTCTTGCCAACAATTTGTCCATCTCATCGGCATTTTCATAAACCTCCGGCAGGCCAAATTTTTCGTTGATTTCTTCGTATTCCTGTAAGATGGCTGTAATTTCGGCAACACCTTCCTGTACCACTTCAAGAACAGTCTTTTCAAGATCCAATTGAGGTTCTTGTGCTAAATAACCCACAGAATAACCAGGGGAAAACACCACCTCGCCTTGATATGACTTATCCAATCCAGCGATAATTTTTAATAGGGAAGATTTACCTGATCCATTCAAACCGATCACACCGATCTTCGCACCATAGAAAAAAGATAAATAGATATTTTTTAAAACTTGTTTTTGAGGCGGATAGATCTTGTTGACACCCGCCATCGAAAAAATGATCTTCTCGTCTGACATAAAATTTAAAAAAATTCGAAAACTCTTGTTATATTAACATACAAATGTAATCTTTTATACTGACATTTTGGACGTATAACGGTCATGGCTTAATTGTTGATGACATTATTTAAAATAATTTTAAGGTTTGAAATGCAGAATTTACTACATTTATATATCCTTAATATAAAACAGAAAGGTATTCAATGGAAGCAAAATTTTCACCGCGCGTAAAGGATGTCATATCGTACAGTAGAGAGGAAGCTTTAAGATTGCGTCACGATTATATAGGAACAGAGCATTTATTGCTTGGATTGATTCGTGAAGGCGATGGAATGGCGATAAAGATCCTTAAAAACATAGGCATTGACACGGCAGCACTACGTCAATCTGTGGAGGACGCAGTGAAGGGGGCATCGGTTTCACGTGCACCTATTGGCAATATGCCATTAACAAAACAGGCTGAAAAAGTTTTGAAGATCACTTATTTGGAAGCTAAAATATTCAAATCGGATATCATCGGAACGGAGCATCTATTATTGGCTATCTTACGGGATGAAGATAATATTGCTTCTCAGATTTTACAACAATACAATGTGACTTACGACATCTTCAAATCTGAAGTTGAGCAAAATAGAACGACGATCAAGGACGAAGCTCCGGGCTCTCCTACCGGCGATGATGATTTTGCTGAGGATGATCAATATATCCAACCGAAAAAAGTTTCGGATATCAAATCTAAAACTCCGGTGTTGGACAACTTTGGCCGTGATTTGACCAAAGCTGCCGAAGAGGGTAAATTGGATCCTATTGTGGGTCGCGAAAAAGAAATTGAGCGTGTATCTCAAATTTTATCCCGACGCAAGAAGAACAATCCGTTGTTGATCGGTGAACCGGGAGTTGGTAAATCAGCTATTGCGGAGGGACTTGCTCTTCGTATTGTCCAACGGAAGGTCTCACGTGTACTATTCAATAAGCGTGTAGTCACATTGGATCTGGCTTCATTGGTTGCCGGAACGAAATATCGCGGTCAATTTGAAGAGCGTATGAAAGCGGTCATGAATGAACTGGAGAAATCGCCGGATGTCATCTTATTTATCGATGAGATTCACACCATCGTTGGTGCAGGTGGCGCTTCAGGGTCATTAGATGCTTCCAATATGTTCAAACCAGCCTTGGCAAGAGGAGAAATCCAATGTATCGGTGCGACCACATTGGACGAATATCGTCAATACATTGAAAAAGACGGTGCTTTGGACCGTCGTTTCCAACGTGTAACAATTGAACCCGCTACACATGACGAGACGGTTGAAATATTAAATCGTATCAAGGAGAAATATGAGGACCACCACAACGTGACTTACACTCCGGAAGCAATCGAAGCCTGTGTGTCGTTAACAACACGTTATATTACAGACAGGTTCTTACCAGATAAGGCTATCGATGCTTTGGATGAGGCAGGCTCTCGCGTGCACTTAAACAATATTCATGTACCGCAGTCCATTATTGACATTGAGAATAAAATTGAAGAGGTCAAATTGGAAAAGAACAAAGTCGTTCGTAGTCAAAAATACGAAGAGGCTGCCAAATTGCGTGATACGGAGAAAAAATTGATCGAGGAGCTCGAGAAAGAAAAAATCGCTTGGGAAGAAGAGACGAAGTCTAAACGCTATACTGTTTCAGAAGAAAATGTTGCTGAAGTAGTGGCCATGATGACGGGTATTCCGGTACAACGTGTTAGTCAAACAGACAGTCAAAAACTGTTGAATATGGCTGAGTTGATGAAGGGAAGAATCATTGGTCAAGACGACGCTGTAGGTAAATTGGTGAAAGCGATACAACGTACACGTGCGGGTTTGAAGGATCCTAAAAAACCAATCGGTTCGTTTATCTTCTTAGGTCCTACCGGTGTCGGTAAAACAGAATTGGCTAAGGAATTAGCGCGATTTATGTTTGATACAGAAGATGCGCTGATCCAAATTGACATGAGTGAGTACATGGAAAAATTCGCGGTATCTCGCCTTGTTGGAGCGCCTCCAGGATATGTCGGCTACGAAGAAGGTGGTCAATTGACTGAAAAAGTACGTCGTAAACCGTATGCTGTTGTTTTACTGGATGAGATTGAGAAAGCTCACCCGGATGTATTTAACCTCATGTTACAGGTATTGGACGAAGGTCAATTGACAGATAGTTTGGGTCGTAAAGTAGATTTCAGAAATACCATAATCATTATGACTTCAAATATTGGTGCACGCCAATTGAAGGAATTTGGTCAAGGTGTTGGTTTTACGACTGCGGCAAAATCACAACAATCTGATGCGCATTCACGTGGAGTTATTGAAACCGCTTTGAAAAGAGCCTTTGCTCCAGAATTTTTGAACCGTATTGATGATGTAATTGTGTTCAACTCATTGACAAAAGAAAACATCTTCAAAATCATTGATATTGAGTTGAGGTCCTTGTTCAAACGTATCGCTGATTTGGGTTATACGATCAATTTGACAGATGAGGCAAAAGATTTCATTGCAGATAAAGGTTACGACAGTAATTTTGGTGCACGTCCATTAAAACGAGCAATCCAGAAATATCTCGAAGATCCGATTGCAGAAGAAATCCTCAAAGGAAATGTGCAAACTGGTTCAGTTTTGACTGTGAGCATTAATCCGGAAACCAAAGATATTGAGGTTTCTAGCTCAGATCCAAAGTCTTCAAAAGACACCGCTGAGAAGTAGGTCTAAGCTGTCTTTAAAAATAATTTCAATAAAATGCACCTTTATGGTGCATTTTTTGTTGTAAAGAAAGTTGGCGTTAAACTTTTGCACTATTTTATCGTCCTATAATAAAATTGTCACAAATAACACGAATAATATGAAAAGACTTTTATTAGCAGCATTAATTGGAACCGCAGCCTTGGTTTCATTTTCTTCTTGTAAGAAAGAATACGTTACAAACTATTTACCGGGAGTAACTTTTAATACGAAGGTAGTCTCCTCTTCTTGGGGAGTTGACAAAACCGGATATTCTTTCTCAAATGAATTGGACTTTCCCGAATTAGATGCAAAATATTTCGACTACGGACACGTAGGAGTAGCTGTATCATTTGATAATGATCCAAATTATTTCATTAACATTCCTTCAGCTATCGGCCCTTATAATTATCGCGTGGAGTATAAAATTGGTAAAGTATATCTCTATGCTGATTATGTGGGTAGCGACAATAAACCAGTCCGTCCAGACAATATGTTAGTAAAAGTAACATTAACGGATGCTGATAACGGTGGAAACTAAATAAAAAAAGGTCTTAGAAAATCTCTAAGACCTTTTTTTATTTGATAGCTATCCTTTCAGCAATAACTCTGCATGTTCAAGTGCCGCATCCGTTGGATTGGTACCACTGAGCATCTGAGCAATTTCCTTGACCCTCCCTTCTTGATCTAATCGAACAATGTTAGAGATTGTCCGATTGGCTTTATCTTCCTTATACACTTTATAATGTGCAGCACCTTTAGCTGCGATTTGGGGTAAATGGGAAATAGCAATGACCTGCATGTTCTCTGCAAGGCTTTCCATCACCTCCCCTACACGTAGCGCCACCTCTCCAGAGATTCCGGTATCGATCTCATCAAAAATAATGGTCGGTAATGCAGAGGTCTTAGCAACCAAGGATTTAATGGCCAACATCACCCTGGATAGCTCTCCGCCAGAGGCAACCCGATGAATGGATTGCAATGCCTGTCCTTTATTGGCCGAAAATAAAAACTGTATTGAATCTGTTCCCGATTCCCGCATATCCCCTTCCTTCAATGGCTCGAGATTAATTTGCAGCAATGCATTGGGCATCCCCACATTTGACAAAGTAGCTTGTACATCCTTCGCGATTAATTCCAGTACTTTCTTTCTGACTATAGAGAGTTCTTTTCCTTTCGTTTGTGCAATGGCTAATTTAGCTACTACTTCTTTTTCCAGTCGCTCCAATTGCTCATCGGAGGAATTTATAGCAAACAGTTTGGATTCCAGATCATCACGTAATTTGATCAGCTCTTCAACCGAGTCCACATGATGTTTTTTTTGCAAGGAATACAACAAGCTCAAGCGTTCATTGATCTCCAATAAAGTACCTTCATCAATTTGAGTATCTTCTTCAAGCGAACTCAGCTCTGCTGCGACGTCCTTCAGCTCAATCCATGTGCTCCTTAATCGTGCAGCTAAATCTGCCGCCTCAGGGAGAAATGCAGCGATGCTTTCCACTTGGCTCATCGTCTCTTTTAAACGGCTTAAAACTGCCGTATCATCGTTTTCCAATAGATGTGATGCCCCAGTTAGTGCACGCTTAATATCTTCTGCATTTTCCAACTGCCGCTGCTGTACTTCGAGTTGTCCCTGCTCATCTGCTACCAATCGGGCGGCGTCAAGCTCATCAAATTGAAACTGAAAATAATCCTGTTCTATTGCAGCTTTTTTTACCAGCTCCTTAAATTCTTCGAGTTCTCTTTTTGCCTTCTTATAAGCAAAGAAGCTCTCTCGATAGTTTTGTTTCAGCACAAAAGCTCCTGCCACACTGTCGACCACAAGGAACTGAAAATCTTCTGTATTAATCTGCAATGTTGCATGTTGCGAATGTACATCAATCAACTGCTCACCTAAAGCTTTGAGGATAGCGAGTGTGACCGGTGAATCATTAATAAATGCCCGGGACTTACCATCGGGAGAGATTTCTCTTCGAATAATGCTGTTGTCCGCGTAATCAAGATCATTTTCCTCAAAAAAACGAAGGAGTTGATAAGACCCAATTTTAAATTCCCCTTCAATCACACATTTCTTGGTTGGGTCGAAAAAATGCTTCCCCTCGGCCCTATTTCCTAAGATCAACGATAATGCGCCCATGATAATAGATTTGCCGGCACCGGTTTCACCGGTAATCATATTCAAACCTTTATCAAATTGGATTTCCAATTCGTTGATGAGTGCATAATTTCTAATATGTAAGGTATCTAGCATATTCTTGCAGGTCTATTTTTACAGTTTGGAGGAAAAACCGTTCCTCTATCGGATCCTATATTTATGAACCTTTCTGTAGGTAATTTACCTAAAACTCAGGCAATTTCAATATGTTTTATTTTAAAAAACATAAATTCTCTTTACCGACTTTCTCAATTTTGACATTTACAAGCACTAAATACTAAAAATAATATCAATTATCCAAACGGAAACGGAAAATAAAGCTATTATTTTTAGCAATAACATTCTTTTTTTGACAAAAGAATGTTCTCCTTCGGCACTATTGACATGAATAAATCCCTATTTTTATGGCATGCAAGATTATAGTGCTACGCTCAAAAAATACATGCCCGAAGAAGCAGCGCCGATTATATCCAACTGGATTAATCATACCCGCTGCTTATTTAAGATCTCTCGTTCAAGGAGTACCAAGCTAGGAGACTACCGCGCGCCGTTTAGAGGAAGTCCGCACCGTATCTCTGTCAACCATGACTTAAATTGCTATTCATTTTTGATTACGACAATCCATGAATTTGCACACTTACAAACGTGGAATAAACACCAGCATCGTGTCAAGCCACATGGTACAGAATGGAAAAATAATTTCAAGGAACTGATGGAGCCCTTCCTTAAATTGAATATTTTCCCAATCGATATCAGCAATGCTATTCATCGTTATATGGAAAATCCTGCGGCTTCGAGCTGCACGGACCTTCATCTGTTTCGAACCTTAAAATCATACGATACTGTCAAAACTAGTACCCTTACGGTAGAATCCCTGGAGGATGGACATTTCTTTAGACTAAAAAATGGTCGTTCATTTCAACGCATTGAAAAGATAAGAAAACGCTATAAATGCATGGAATTGAGCAGCAAACGCATATACCTATTCAATCCAATAGCGGAGGTATTTCTGCTCGAACAATGATTTTTGATAAATACATTCATTATATTTTTATCTTTGCTAACTTAGGAAACAATTAAAGAGAGCTTTTATGTTACACTTACACTCGACTATAGCAATTGTATTATTGCTAGCCCTGGTGATATCGATCGTGATCACCCTATCAAATTATTTAGGCAACAAACCGTACAACCGTAAAATTGCTTTATTGGGTTTCATTGCATCGCATATTCAATTATTGGTGGGATTGATCTTATTCTTTTATTTAAAGTATCCATCGATGATCTCTGGCGCCGTAATGAAAGATCCGACATTACGTTTTAAAATCATCGAACACCCTTTAACCATGATCATTGCAATTGTATTGATCACAATCGGTTACTCTAAAGCTAAAAAGATTGAAAATGCAAAAAAAGCAAACCAAACGATTGTTATTTTCTATATCATCGGTTTGATTTTGATTCTTTCACGTATTCCCTGGTCTACTTGGTCATTTTTCGCATAGTCTGCGATAATCATACAAAAAGAAGGCCTTACGATTGTGAGGCCTTTTTTTGTTACTTATATGACGATAGTGTACCCAGATTTTATCACATGAAAAAGCCCCAGTAAAAAAACTGAGGCTTTCAAATATCTTAGTTTGACTTTTTAATTAGTCACGGTTTTTTCCAAATCCCAAAATTCCGAAAACGGTTTTGAATGCGATAAGTGCACCTACGATCATGGAGATGTTAGCTATTGCGGAAAACAAAAAAGTTTGTTGGCCCAATGCCGTACATACATCCGGTACAAAACGGATAAATGTACCTATTAAACCTAAAGCGATCGCTACTACCAATGTTTTGTAGTAATGAGTTTGGTTCGCATTATTATCAGTTGTCTTTGGACCTCTTGGTTGTACAGTTTCTGCCATTTCAATTTCGATTTTATTCGATACAAATGTACAAAATAATCTATGTTAGAAAAATAAAAATGAAAAAAGCGGAACCACAGTCATTTCATCCCCCAATACTGATAAATTAACCTCGTTTAACGCATTTAAAATATCTTTAAATGGCGCCGTATAGACGCTTGAAAAATCTACTCAGCGTCACCTTTACCTACAAAACTATCCAACTCTTTGTTCACCTCGTCCAGCAGCTGCTGCTCTGTCGGTAGATAAAGTTCGTATTGACTGGCGACAATCTGTTTTTGGTCTTCCGGAAGGGTAAATTTGACGACTGCATCGTTTTTGCTGGCACAAAGTAAAATGCCAACTGTCGGATGTTCATGCGGAAGCTTTTCAATACGGTCATAATAATTCACGTACATCTGCAATTGACCGATGTCCTGATGTGTTAATTTATGGGTTTTAATTTCAATGATCACAAAACTTTGCAGCAGACGGTTGTAAAAGACCAGGTCAACGAAAAACTCATCGCCCTCGATATGGATGCGTTTTTGTCTAGCGACGAATGAGAACCCATTTCCTAATTCGAGTAAGAACTCCTGAAGATGGGCAATAATGGCGCCCTCAAGATCTTTCTCATAGTAAGCGCTTTCGCGTTTCAAACCCAAAAATTCCAGTACCATCGGATCTTTGATGATCTCCTTCGCGTCAGAAGGCATCTTTTCCTTTTTTGCTACAGCCAACACACTTTCTTTATCGTTGCTAAGCAATAGGCGTTCATATAGATTCGTGTTGATCTGTCGCTCAAGCTGCCGAACTGTCCAATTATTCTTTATGGTCTCTGCGATATAAAACTCCCGTTGTTCCTCGTTACCAAGACTTAAAAGCAGCTTATATTGGCTCCAACTCAATTGCGTCCACAGTGTAGACACAATTGGAAATGTGCGATAAAACTGACGGTACCAATTTAACTGTCTTGATGAAAAACCACTACCAAACTCAGGCTGTAACTCCGCTGAAAGATACTTTATGATGTATTTCCCATAATCGGCTCTATCTTTACCTCCCTGCTCCTGCTCAAAAATACGTTTTCCGATGTGCCAGTACATCAAAGTGCGTTGATGATCGACAGCACGAATCGCATTATCTTTGGATTGCGCAATAATTGTCTTTATATCGGATACTAAAGTTTGATCGGACAACATAATTGTTTATTTCTTGGTATTACTTCTGTAAATGAACAATACAAAGATAGTTAAAAAACAATTAAAATACTAATTATTTTAGCAAACAATTAAACAATGCTTCCCTGATGTTTGAGATTTAAAAGGAGATACACCGCAATTTACTTTTAATCGATTATAAAGTTTGGCTAACTTCACTCACAAGAAGAAATGCAAATGAAAATAGCCGACAATTATTTATCTGTTTTCAAGCATACTATGACAATGGTGGCAAAGAAACCTGGAATCATTTTGAACAGATTAAACATGGTACAAGAAAAACAGCTCTAGCGAAACTCCAAGAAGCTTTTCCAGGTAAAAAGGACAAATCGTGCGTTTTTCGTGCATGCCCCTGATGAGTTTCGTGTCATAGCGGATAGTTTCGATGAGTATCTCCTGCTACTGATCAATACTGGTTGCAATTTTATTGATGAAGATGATATGTATTAGCACCAAAACATGAATAATGAAAATAGATTACAAGCTAGATGAAAGACTATCTATACCATCAACTTTTTATTGCAAATAGGGTTAAAACATTCATCTTCTTTTGAGGAATAATGAAAGGCTCACAAACCTATTTACAGGCGTTTCAACATTCGTATAGTTAAAGATTTTCAAAAGAAAATTAAAATCCCTAAAATTGCATGCTCATTCGATAAGATCTGTTTCGACACCGTCAACATGAATCTGTCCTGGCTTGAAGAACGTGATGTAAGCAAATAAGTTAAATCTCTTGCTACAAATGGGCTAAAATTAAACGCTTATAATAAGATGAAAAAGATTATATTTTTTCTGTTACTGATACCTTTTTGGGCAGCTGCTCAAGAACAAAATATCCAAAACTTTATTGTAAAAGAAAACCTTTCCAAAAATGGAAAACTCGCTGTAGTGGCATTGGATTCATTGGGAAATACCAATGAGACCATTAATGGCAATTACCTATTTACAATCAATGGTTTCTCACAAGCACTTCAATTTCATGAGGGTGTTGCTGTCCCTAATCAAAAAATTGAGTCATCAACCTTTGTTTTCTTTAGCCATAAGAATCAACAAACTTCCAAGGGACGTTTATTCTATATCTATAAAAGCGATAGCGGACTCTCCCCTTTTGCCATTAGCGGATTGATGTTTTTGATTATCCCGGCCATTGTGTTAGGAATAGCTTACATGTTTAAAAAAGTGATTATGACGGCCATCGCGCTGGCTATAGTTTTCTTTTTATTCAACCATTCGCAAGGTTTGGACTTGAGTAAAATTTTTGAATCTATATTTTCAAGTCTCAAAAATCTCATTGGTTAACAACGTGGTTTGCCTGAATATCCCATCAACTGATGGGATCAAAGTAAATCATGCCGAAACGGTTAGACATTAGAACGGCATACCGATTCCAAAATTGTATTGAATAAAATTGTATCTGTCAGGCCTATGGGTTTCGTAATATTGGGCCTTAAATTCTTTGGAATCAAAGAAATGCTTGATAACCCATTGATCAGCACCTGAGAATTGCGGATCTTTTAGTTTAAGCCCGGCATCTAAGCGAATGACAAAATAGTCCGAATCGAAACGAAGTCCGAAGCCGGTACCAATGGCGACTTGCCCAAGAAATTTATTGAATTTAAACTCCCCACCCGGATTCAGCTCTTCATCCTTCTTCAGTCGCCAAACATTTCCCATATCCACAAATGTCGCCCCATTCATCTTTGCACCCAGGAAGTTATTGAGTAATCTGAACCGATATTCGGCATTCGCTTCCAGTTTAATCTCCCCCAGCTGATCCAAATTACGCAGGTTTAAACGCAAATCCTCACTAAGACTCTGCCGGTTATAGGCACCTGGCCCCAAGGTACGCGCCTGCCACGCGCGTATGCCATTCATCCCACCGCTATAAAAGCTCTTTTCAAAAATTAACAATTTAGAGTTATTCCCATAAGGAATCGCTATCCCCGGATTAAAACGGAAGACAAACTGCCTATTTCCACCGAGATTTCGGTATAAACGATAATCGAATTCTGTCTTGGCGTATTGAAGAAAGGGCACACCGAATATTTTTTTCTCACCATCGGCATTCTTGGGCAATTTTGCCAAGGAGCTAATAAGATCCAATACGTTTCCACTAACGTCCAATGTCCCTCTGAAATATTGAAAGTCCTCCTTACTATTCAGTTTTTTGCCATTCAATATAAAGGTATATTGTGTCCCTAAACCAAAATACTGACGGTCGTTGCTACGTACATACAGCTGATAACCTTCCTGTACAAGCTTGTTCCGAAAATTGGAATCTAAGCGTCCATCCCGATACTCCAACACAATAGGCGTAAAACTATGGTACTTATTTTCTGTTTCATACCATGAGTAATTCAGAGACGTGATAAAATAGCGGTTTGAATAGGTTTTATCTTGATCGAACAACTGCAATGTCATCGAGTAGGTCGTTTTGGGCAAACCAAACTTCCCGCCCGGATTAATATGAAAGGGAACCATCAGACGAGGAATAACTAAATTCACGCCCGCTTGAAAATCGTTATTGAATATTTTGCTGGAAAGCCCACCTGCGAGACGCGGATCAAACAATACACCATAACGTAATTTCACTTCCAATTGCTCCGAACCACCAAAGATATTACGTTGAGAGAATGTATTTCCAATATTAAATCCGCTCATACCCGAACTAAAGGTATACTCGCCCTCTATCTGGTTTCCCATACGCGGTCTTGGAACGAAATCATAGTGCACATCGAGTTTATTGGAATCTTTTTTGACAAACTGCATTTTGACAGAACGAAAACCATTCATCTCATACAATCGGTCATAGGACTTATTTTCCTCCCGCAAGGAATAGTACTGACCTGAGCGTAGATACATATAACGTTCCAAAGGTTTCCACCTGAAACTATTTGTTTCATCAACAAATAAAAGACGTTTTGCAGAATCTAGTATACGACGTGGCTCCTTCTTCGACATTGTTCCATAATTCCTTATCGTCATATAAACACTGTCTATTTGATACTTTTTATGTATCGTTGAGTCAGACGGATTTTCGACATTAATTTTCAGGTCGATCAAAGGTCCATCGATCGTGGAATCAATCCCAGCACGCATGTATTGCCTTAAATAATCGTAATATCCATTGTTACGCATCGAAATATAAAGTTTCTCCCGCTCATCGAGCAACTTTGCAGCATCATACTGGGTATTGGATTTTACAGCAGTTTTGGGGAGTACCTCCCGTTCAAATATTGCCTTAATATCTTCATCCTCAAATTTTCGATCTATATTTCTAACTTGATATGGGACTCCTTCATCCACTTTAAAATCGATATGTGCTCGCTTTTTGGAAACTGAAATCGTTGGTTCGACCTTAGCTTTAAAATAACCTTTTGAAAATAGAAAGCGTCGGATTTGATTGGCGGATAAATCGACCATTGCCGAATCCAACAAATGAGGTGGTTCGCCAACATTCCGAATTTTCTTGGTTTTATAACGCCCGTTTTTAGTATTGAATGTATTGTAAATAAATAGATTTACCCTTGAATTAGGTCTTATTTGATTGGAAATATACGTTTCGGATGATTCTTTCAATGCAGGGGTGACACCAGAAATCTGTACTTTTGTAACCAGAGCTTGGTCATCGTCAAGATATTTTGAAGAACGGCATGATGCAAAAAATAACACTAAAAGCGTTATACTTGCAAATCCGATAAAACGAGGATACTTAATCATCAATAAAAATGTTGTCAAAAGCGCAAATCAGTCTAATAACGTCTCTACAAAATAAAAAGTATAGAAAACAACACGGCCTGTTTATCGTTGAGGGTATAAAATCCGTGATGGAATTTATTTCATCAAGCTATGAGGTTGAGTCTATTTTCTACACGGGCGACGCAAACACAAAAGTGGGTAAAATCTTGCATAATATAAAATCCCATGAACTAACAGATACTGAATTTCAAAAGATTAGTACACTGAAATCGCCACAAGGTATCCTCGCTTTGGTCAAACTTCCTTTACAGCAAAAAATTGTACCAAGTAATTTAAAAAACAAGTTTAGCCTTGTACTCGATGATGTGCAGGATCCAGGCAATCTGGGTACAATTATCCGCACGGCGGAGTGGTTTGGAATCGAACATATTATTTGTTCCATTGGAACTGTTGACGCATACAATCCTAAAGTAGTGCAAGCAACCATGGGCTCACTGGCCAGACTGCAGATCCACTATACTGATTTAACCGATTTTATTCCGGCTACTGGATTGAAAGTTTATGGTGCCCTACTTAATGGTCAATCCATTTATCAGACTATGTGGGCTAATGAGGGGTTAATTGTTATGGGCAACGAAGGAAATGGCATCAGTGATGAAATAATAGCGTTGGTCGATCAAGCCGTCACTATTCCGCGCATAGGCCAAGCCGAATCACTCAACGTGGCCGTTGCAGCGACCATTTTCTGCAGCGAAATAGCCCGACAACAGTTGACCTAATAGGTGATATGGTCCTGATTCGCCATTTATAACTTTTGATGTAGCCCGATCCTATTTCCTTCAGAATCTTCAATCTCCGCGACAGCAAATCCCAGATCGGTATGAAAGGTGACGGGATATAGCTCTTTTCCACCCAAGCTCATGGCCTTTTCTAACGTAGTTGATATATTTTCTACATGTAAATAAAGGAGTATTCCCTCGCGTGTAGGTTTATAAATTTCGCCTTTCGCGAGGGCGCCAGTAATCCCAGATAAGGTTTCTTGAAATGGAAAGTAAGCCATGTGATTATTGTCAAAATCTTCTTGTTCAAAGGTAAAATTGAATAACTGGCTATAAAACGCAATTGCGCGATTCAAATCTGATACCGGAATTTCAAAATAAACACCTGGATTTCTATGTTCTTGCATGTTTTAAACAAAAGGTCTCAACAAAAATAACCTTTTTTTAGGCAGGAAAGACCTCAACGCCGCATTTTCCATCCCATAAAAGAATTCAATTATTTTCCGCCAAAAGAACAGCTTAATCGCTCCAAAAACTGTACATTTGACCCATTCCCTTGAAGGATGGATAATCGCCAACATCCATTGTCCTTTTTTGAATATTCACACACGTTAAAAATAGCGCCATGCCAGCTGAACAGAAATCCATCTATACGCTTCAATTTATTTTACTTTGCTTAAGCTCACTCCTATTTTCTTCGAGCTTCAATATGATTATCCCCGAACTTCCCAATTATCTGAGCAGTTTGGGCGGAGCGGAATACAAAGGGTTGATCATCGCGTTATTTACATTGACTGCTGGAATTTCGCGACCTTTTAGTGGTAAATTGACCGATCGCTGGGGACGTGTACCAGTCATGGCAATTGGATCCATCGTCTGTTTCATCTGTGGTTTTCTTTATCCCATTTTAACATCAGTCGCGGGCTTTCTATTCTTACGCTTGATACATGGTTTTTCCACTGGTTTTAAACCTACCTCAACTTCTGCTTATGTCGCCGATCTGGTTCCACAAAAACGATGGGGTGAGGCGCTCGGAATGCATGGATTGGCCTTTAGCGTCGGTACGGCTGTCGGCCCAGCAATTGGCAGTGCTATTTTCGAGGCCTTTGGTATCAATGTGATGTTTTATTGCTCTTCTTTCATGGCACTTCTCTCCATCCTTATCGTCATTAACATGAAGGAAACACTGGCGAAAAAAGAGAAATTCAATCTTTCCATGCTCAAAATAAACCGTAAAGATATCATTGAATGGCGTGCACTACCTGCGGGAATCGTCACGTTTTTATCTTACACCGCTTATGGAGTCATTTTAACCCTAATTCCAGACTGGAGTGAATACCTTGGACTCAAAAATAAAGGGCTATTTTTCCTGGCTTTCACCATTGCATCGGTATTGATACGTTTTGTATCCGGCAAAGTTTCGGACCGTTATGGAAGACCTAAGGTTATTGTTGTCGGATTAGTCATTATTGCGATCGCTCTGGTTGCCATTGGCATCGGAAATAGTTTTATTGGCATGATGATCGGAGCAAGCATCTATGGCGTCGGCACGGGCATACTCTCTCCTGCTGTGAACGCCTGGACGATTGACCTTAGTTTACCCGAGCATCGTGGCAAGGCGGTTGCAACCATGTATATCTCCCTTGAAGCCGGAATAGGACTTGGCGCACTGCTTGCTGGATTGTACTATAGTGATGTTATCCTGCGAATTCCAGTCATTATGTATGCCAATGCCGTAGTTTTGCTACTTGCTCTGACCTATATGCTGGGCTGGCAGAAAAGACACAGGGCCGTAAAATAAAGAAATTCAAGCGTCAAAACGACCAGCAATCGATCGTTGCAAAGCCGAAATAAAAATAAGGGAACAGTCCCTTGTTTTAACTTCGATTTTTTACTTTTGATTGTATCATGGTTAGCAACTATTTAAAGCTTCAATATACTTTACTTTCTCGACATATTCGGGCTACAGGACTGCCTGTTTGGCTCGCCTTTTTCATCGTGTTTGGATTAGCCTATTTTGCTTATTATGCATTGGTTCAATATCCCCTTTTTGGCTGTTATGCGCTGCTGCTTGGCAATTTTCAGGTACTGTTTCTGCTCACAGAAAAAAACAGAAATGACTTTCTCAAAAATACATACAGTAAGCGAGATTTTCACAAGATCAGAATATTCGAGAATGGCTTATTAACGCTGCCGTCTTTCATCATTCTTTTCCTCCATAACCAATGGGGCTATGCAGTGTTATTAGCTATTTTGGCTATTATCTTTGCATTTTTGACATTTAAGGCTTTCGGCAAATCTATTCCGACACCTTTCGCAAAAAAACCTTTTGAATTTATCATTGGGTTCCGACGAAGCTACCTGCTCTTGCTTGTATTGTATCTCTTGGCCGGAATCGGCTTTTATGTGGCCAATTCCAATCTTGTTTTATTTTGTGTGGTTTGCATTGCGCTCGCCTGTGTTTTCTATTATCAATTACCGGAACCTATTTTTTACCTCTGGAATAACCATTATACACCGACAGTCTTTCTGATGCGAAAGTTTAAAAGAGGAATTTTACAATGTCTACTCTTGGTACTGCCCCTTCTTTTTCTGTATGTTATAATCTTTCCATCGGAGTTATTTAATGTGTGTATTGTATTGGGCGGAATATTACTTTTACTTCCTTTTGCAATCACCTTAAAATATGTTGCTTACCCACGGGAGATCAATTTCCCCGAAGGTTTTGCTTTGGCACTGTGCTTTAGCTTTTACCCCTTGATCCTCGCACTCTTGCCCTTTTACTATATCAAAGCAATCAACAATTTAAAAAATCACTTATGATCGAGCTTACGAATATTAGCAAGTCCTTTGGACAGCATCAAATACTCCACGAGGTTACTTACACCTTTGATAGCGGAAAAATATACGGTATTGTCGGTGAAAATGGTGCCGGAAAGACAACGCTGTTTCGTTGTATTGCTGGACTGGAAACTGCTATAGGAAGTATAAAATCTGATTTAGAGCCACTGAAAAACAATTTAGGTTACCTGACTTCAGATCCGTATTTCCTTTCTAAGCTCACGGGTGAAGAGTATATTTATCTGCTGACAGATGCACGTGGTAAACAGATTAAAAACCTCAGCGAAAGGAATATTTTTGAGTTGCCCTTAAAAGAATATGCTAGCTCTTATTCGACAGGAATGAAAAAAAAACTTGCGCTGACGGCAACATTACTACAGGACAATAACTATTATATCCTTGACGAACCTTTTAATGGCATTGATCTACAAAGCAGCATCATTCTCACGGAGATTATGCTACGTTTAAAAGCGATGGGCAAGACCATCTTAATTTCATCCCATATCTTTTCCACATTAAAAGATACCTGCGATGAAATCTTGGTGCTGGAGGCTGGCCATATCAGCAAATCCGTCACCAGGGATCAATTTGGAAATTTTGAAGAAGAGATGAAAGAGCAGATTTTGAAGAAAGACATCGACAAGCTCTGGCAATAGGATATAAAAGAAAAGCAACTAGACTGGACTACCCATAGTTGCTTTTCAGTAGTTTTTTACAGTGGATATACTAATCGGCTTTACTTAAGAATGCTCTTTTGCATGCAGCGCTACAAAACCTGATGGTATCGCCATGATTAACAATTTGCTCTGGTTCGGAACCTGCACTTACCATCATACCGCATACTGGATCCTTAGCGGATGGCATCGCTTCCGATAAGGGCATCTTTTCTGTAGTTGACGGTGCTGCATCTTCTTTATGAACAGCAATATTGATGGTCTCGATGGTTTCAAGTCTATAATAAATCTTATTATCATCTGCCCAGGCAACGACAATTTGATCTTTTCCCAATGCTGTAATAACTGGATACGAAGCATGTGATAGCGGTAATGAAATTTCTTTTTCAAAAAATCCTTTGTCATTAATTCGATTCACCATAATTTTTTTAAATGTTGCCCCTCCTTTTTCATAAGCAACATCGAATGTGGCAATTCGATCTCCAGTGGGCATCAGCTCTAGTTGTACAAATCGAGCTTCGCTACTTAACTCACGCTTCACAACTGTTTTATTGTTCGCATCCAATTCTGCATAATATACTCCACTTCGCTTCGCCCCTGTATACCAAGACACATATTTTGTAGCACCAACAAATACAACGGAGGGACCATTATGAGGACAACCGTCCACTACCCAATGGTCATTACTAAAAGGCATAGGTTTGCTAAAATTGAATCCATTATCTGGAGAAACACTTATTGAAATATCGCGAATGGATCCGGGCAAAAGATCACGAAATACAACATTGACCTGTCCTTGCCCATTGGTACTCATAGCGGTACGACAACATTGGCAGGCTGCTGAATCTACCAAAACGGCTCTTCCAAAACCTTCTTTTGTATGTGTTCTCGCAAATTTAACGGGTCGTCCCAGTGCTGGATTTATAGGGTCAGTATCAAGCCACGAAACCGCAATTTCTCCATCGTCGAGACGGATAATGTCCGCAAAAGAACGGGAACCCAACAATGGCACATCCGCTTGGATTGATTTTCGTTCAGTCCAACTCTTTCCCCTATCAAAAGACATCGTATATTGAATATCACTTAAACCCCATTTACTCGTAGAGGAGGGAACAGAAGTTTCATAAATAGCAACGATAGTCCCATCTCCTTTGAATGCGATTTTTGGCATACCCTCTTCGTGTATACTGGTATTGGGTTGAATCGGTATTGCAATGGCTGTACCAAATCGGCCAGCGTTTGTATCCCAATTTGCAAAGTAAAAGTATTTATGCTTCAAACTATCTTGTTCGATCCAGCTTATAGCGGGCAACCCCATATTGTCTTTTGTTAAAAATACGCAGGAAGCGGTAGATTTTACAGTGGAAACGAGAACGGGATTATGTTTAATTTGTTCCCGATCCACCGCATCACAACCCTGCAAAAAGAGGGCAATTATGGTATATAAAAGAATTAATTTTCTCATTTTCTTTAAATCTCCAACTAAAAAATATATTTCAGATTAAACCCTCCAAAGCCATTTCTCCCTGGCGAAGGGTTATAGTAAGGTGCTGCTCCCCCATTCCATCCGCTCGCATTGAGGGAGGTCAAGGAACTATATCGTGTATTTGTAATATTGTCCATTCCTGCATACAAGTCGACAGTAATATGCTTAGCGAGTTTTTTTCTCCATCCAATTTTAGCGTTCACCAATTGGTAAGAAGAATTAAAAACTGTATTTGCATCGTTTACAGGAAGTCGATCGTTAAAGAAATAACTTCCAAAAAAATATATTCCATATTTCGTCTCCATATGCATACCTATATTGGCAACCCAAGGAGCGATCCCCGTGAGATCATTTCCATCGTATACTGCCGTTACCTGATTGTGTTCGCCAAGCACCTTATAGTCTACGAATTTAAAATCAGCATACGTCAATGCAATGTAAGGCCGCAACAATGTCACTGCATATCCATCTTCCTCCCGGATGGGCAAATAAGCAATTGACGCTTCGACTCCTTTGTGATCGGTACGACCCGAATTATTATAAATCGTGATACCTTGTTGGATGGATTGAGCTATTAGCTCGCCTTTCATATCCATTTTAAATAAATCAAGCTCATAAGATAACCTAGCACCAAAGAAACTACCTTTGGCATTCAACTCGTAATTGGTACCTCTTTCAGCCTGTATACGCGTATTGATAGAGCGATCTTCGTTTTGTATTTCAGAACTTGAAGGTGGTGAAAATCCTGCACTGATACTTGCATGAAGCGAGAGAGCCGTTCCGAAATTGTGGCTTAACGCAATTCTTGGTGAAGCTTGTGGTTTAAACGTCTTTGTACCACTCCGTGTAGAAATCAAATAGTCTTTCACCTGATAATCAATACCGGTATAACTTATTCCCAAGGCTAAAGTCGTTCTTTTGCCAATTGCAGTGGTGGATTGGTAAAACAAGGAATATAAGCTGTTTTTATAATCACTATTACCACTGATAGCCCCTTCTACCCCATGTTCATTCACATATTGAACACCCTTGGTAAGTGCCTGATTAAATTCTGCTCCAACAGTAAAGGTTGTCGGCAAAAGCTTTATTCCGGCATCATAGCTAAATCTGGTCCTTCCACCATAACTCTGATAGTAATTTCTTAAATAGGCGTATGGCAAGGGATGATCAAGGTCATAGAAATACGTAAAAATACTAGTAGAATTGGAAAAACGATCATTGAAGCGGTATTGCTGTCCCAATCCTATTCGGGTCCAATTTTGATAGCGTGCAGCCTGCTTATCCAAATTGGTCGCATTTGCCTGTTTGGGATTTTCTTCCATTTGTGCCGACGTGAGCGCCCCAGGTATTTGAGAATCTTGGGAAGTTCTATTTAGCAAAACGGTAACCGTTCGTTTTGCTGAGGGAAAAAACTGAAAGTTTCCTGTCAGGAAACGTCTTTTATCATTACTATGATCTCGGTAACCATCATATTGCTGCCAACCATAGGAGACATAGCTGTTCATTTTATCTCCACCCGAGCGATATGCTGTTGCCAGCCGTTTGAGTCCATAAGAGCCGCTTAAAGCGGAAACCTCTAGACTTTGTTCTTGATAAGGAGATCGCAACAATTGAAAATTAATCACACCTCCGGTACCGCCACCATAAATGCTTGAGGCAGGTCCCTTGATAACTTCTGCTTTGCCCAGATCATTCACATCTAGTGCTTCTATGCGAGAGGTCCCGTCAGCCTCTGTAATTGGGATATCATTAACGTATATTTTTACATTTCTAATCCCGTACTGCGCCCTAACACCATTACCACGAATAGAAATACGGGCTTCGGACAAGGTACTCTGATCCATCCGAACACCCGGAATACTATTTAATGCACCTTGCAGAGACACTCCGCTGCCTTGGCGAATCTGATCACCTGAAATAACAGCAATTGCTCCTGCTGTCTCTTTGATTGATTTATTGCTCAAAAAAGCACCAACACGAACTTCGTTCAAATGAACCTCGTCCCCATCAAGCTGAATATGAAGTTCTTTTTCTCCCGCAATATAGTGTACGACTTGTTTCTTATAGCCCAGCATGGAGATATTTAAGTCTCCGTCAGCTCGATTTGTACTGATTTCAAAATATCCTTTATCGTCGGCAGAAACCGATTCTTTTGATGGAATATTGATTAACGCTCCACTTAATGGAACTTGTGTTTGTAAATCAAATACCCGTCCTTTAATTATATATTGCTGTGCTGCTATACGCTCGCTGACAACCAGAGCAACAACACATAGTAAATAGCTTTTTATTGATTTCATTAAATTAGTATATGAAAGAAAACAACGCTCTCTTTCTATGGTATAAGCTAGGCAATGAGGCCTTATTTAAAAAAATTGGACAAAATATTATCCGGTTCCTTAGGCTAAGGAAACGAAAAATACAACAGTCTTTAATGAAATACTAGCAGGTAGGTGGTTTGAAAATCGTGCGTGGGCGTTCGATGGTTTTTAAATCTGGCAGGGGGCTAAACAATTGTTTGCTGTCCCCAACCAAGAGCATAGAAAGAGAACTGATACAGGAATTAAAACAGTAGAATTCGCTCTGCCTCTCATTCCTTTTTTCTTGCTGTTTCTTTTCCTCTTCTTGTTGCTTTTTTATCAATTTTGAAAGCTGACATTTCCCGTCACAATGCATCCAAATTTTTGACTTATTTACACAGTTTTCCGCGTATCGGGAGGTATTGAGGTAATAATCACCAACCAGTAACGTTTTGTTGAATGTCTGCAACAGCAGAGCCATCAACAAAAGAGGAATCCCGATTTTTTGATATGTGATTAAAGTCCTTAACACGGTACAAAACTATTAATTATTTTCATTTTATAATATGCGAAACAAAAAAATGGGAACTACTTAATAGGAAATTGATGAACTCAACTTGAAAAACTAACATACTTAGTTATAAAAACTAATTTTTTTAACTTTTCATAGTTTCACTGGGATAAAACAAAATGGTTTTGTATTTTTACACGTTCGAATAAAATACTATTTCGAACATTTCTGTATTGTACAATTTAATCTATTGCTGAGTAAATGAGTGACGAAACGAACTTCCCAACGGAAGACAATCAAGAAGAACTGGGATCCGGAAAAACAGAAAGCGGAAGTCAAACGATACCGATATCAGGACTATACGAAAACTGGTTTTTGGATTATGCATCCTATGTTATCTTGGACAGAGCCGTACCACATATCAATGACGGTTTGAAACCCGTACAACGTCGTATCCTCCATTCCTTAAAGGAAATGGATGATGGAAGATATAATAAAGCTGCCAACGTAATCGGTAATACAATGAAATATCACCCACATGGTGATGCTTCTATTGGTGATGCCATGGTGCAATTGGGACAAAAAGATCTCTTGATTGACTGTCAAGGTAACTGGGGTTTCCCAATTACGGGCGACTCTGCCGCTGCTCCACGGTATATTGAGGGAAGATTATCCAAATTTGCAAATGACGTTGTCTTCAATCCCGAAACGACTGAGTGGCAATTGAGTTACGATGGACGGAATCGCGAACCTGTCACCCTTCCAGTAAAATTCCCGTTGTTATTGGCTCAAGGTGCCGAGGGTATCGCTGTTGGTCTAGCGACCAAGATTATGCCCCACAATTTCATTGAGCTCATCGATGGATCAATTCAGGTTTTAAACGGTCAACGTCCGAATATCTTCCCAGACTTTCCTACGGGTGGTATGGCCGACGTTTCAAATTATAATGAGGGGCAACGTGGCGGTAAAATCCGTGTACGTGCGAAGATTGAAGAACGCGACAAAAAGACGCTCGCAATTACAGAAATTCCATTCGGAACTACAACCGGCGGCCTGATTGAAAGTGTGGTTACAGCAAACGATAAGGGAAAAATTAAAATCAAAAAAATCGAGGATAATACAGCGGGAAATGTAGAGATCATCGTGCATTTGGCCCCGGGAATTTCTCCGGATGTAACGATTGATGCCTTATATGCCTTTACAGCCTGTGAAGTCTCTATCTCCCCTAACACCTGTGTTATTAAGGATGAGAAACCGCACTTTATGAGTGTCAACGACATTCTAACGGAAAACACAATAAACACCAAAAATTTATTGAAACGAGAATTGGAGATTCGTTTAAACGACCTTCAAGAAAAAATCTTTTTCAGTAGTTTATTAAAAATATTTATTCAGGAGGGGATGTACAAGCATCCGGATTATGAAAATGCCGGTGACTTTGAGGTCGTAGTGCAGGTTCTGAATCGCTTGTTTGAACCTTTCTTTGACCAGTTTTACCGCGAGATACGTCCAGAAGATTACAAAAAATTGATCGATAAACCAATGAGTAGCATCACTCGTTTCGACGTTAAAAAAGCGGACGAAATGATGAAAGCACTCGAAAATGAGATCAAGGAAGTCAAGCGCCATCTCCGTCAATTGACAGAATATGCCATTGCATGGTTTGAGAAATTGCGTGAAAAATATAGTAAAGATCGCGAGCGTAAAACCGAACTGCGCGTATTCGATAAAGTAGAAGCGACCCAAGTTGCGCTAGCAAATACCAAACTATATGTCAATCGCGAAGAAGGATTTATTGGTTCGGGCATGAAGAAAGATGAGTTTGTATGTGACTGTTCGGATATCGACGATATTATTGTATTCCGGGAGGATGGCAAATATGTTGTCAGTAAAATCCAGGATAAAGTATTTGTTGGAAAAGGAATTATCCATGTTGCTGTTTTCAAAAAAGGTGATGAGCGGACAATCTATAACGCCATCTATAAAGAAGGTGAAACTGGAACCAGTTTTATCAAACGTTTCTCAGTAGTAGGAGTTACGCGAGATAAAGAATATGATGTGTCCAAAGGATCCAAGGGCTCAAAAATTCTGTATTTCACAGCCAATCCCAACGGTGAAGCGGAGGTGGTTAATATACAGCTTAAACCGCACACAAAATTGCGCAAGCTAAATTTTGACATGGACTTTGCCGAGATTGCAATCAAAGGCCGTGCTTCACAAGGAAATATTGTCTCAAAATATCCTGTCAAAAAAATCAGCTTTAAAAGCTCTGGTGTCTCTACACTAGCAGGACGAAAAATATGGTATGATAGCATCATGAAACGTCTAAACGCAGATGAGCGTGGCCAATACCTCGGCGAGTTCGACGGCGACGACAAGATATTAGTGGTCCTTTCGGATGGTAGCTACGAATTGTCAAACTTTGATCTAAGCAACCACTTCGACGAGAAAATGATCCGCATAGAAAAATACTATCCTGACCATATCTATACAGTCGTGCATCAGGACGGCAAAAGCGGAACGTATTTTGTCAAACGTTTTAAATTTGATGACCAGCCTATTGGAAAACGTATTTCCTTTATCAATGAAGATGCAGGATCCAAACTGATCCTGATGAGTAATGCGGCTGAACCGATGGTCAAATTGGAGATTTTAAAAGGCAAATCCCAAACGGAAGAAACGCTCGATCAGCCTTTGACTGAAATTATTGATGTAAAGGGAATAAAAGCGCAAGGAAACCGTCTGTCGTTCCATACGGTGAAATCGGTTACGCTAACGACAGCGGATGAAGATTTAAGTCAAAAAGGTAAGGAAAAAGCAGCCGAATCAAGTACTGATACCACAGAAACAACGGTTGATAGTAGTACAACGGCAGTGGACAGTTCCGTAAAAGAGAAGGAGGTCGGGTCAACCGATAAAAATGATGATATCAAATTGGAGATCACCAATCCAAATGACATTCAAATCGATGATAAAGGACAGATGGAAATGTTCTAACTCATGTTCAATCCACAAAAAAGGCTCGAATAAATATTCGAGCCTTTTTTGTGGATTATTAATTTTCATGTTGTTTCGTATATGTAATCCAGGAAACTCAGAAGCCAATTTTATGACATCCATTTCCCAAGGTCCACCTGATTCAACCCCTTATTATTGTCTTTTTAAGCTTTAAATTCTTTTAGGAATTTTTGAAGTTTTGGAGCAATGACTACTGAACAAAATGGATTTTCAGGATGATCATTAAAATAATTATGATGATAATCTTCTGCCAACCAAAATGTAGACGCAGGTTCTACCGCTGTGACAATAGGGTCCTCGTAAACATCCTCATTTTCCAATTCATCGATAAAATTCTGTGCTAAGATCTCTTGTTCTTCATTATGGTAAAAAACAACTGATCTATACTGCGTGCCCACATCATTACCTTGACGATTTAACGTCGTCGGGTTATGCGTCCTAAAGAAGATTTTCAAGAGCTCTTCGTAATTCACCAGCTCTTCGTCATATTCTAGTTCGACAACCTCAACATGATCAGTTGTTCCCGTACAAACCTGCTCATAAGTCGGTTTATCGACATGTCCTCCCATATACCCAGGTAATACCGATGTTACCCCTTCAGTGTTTTGGAAAATAACTTCTGTACACCAAAAACATCCTCCTCCAAATGTTGCTTTCATACTTTTATAATCTTGCGTATTTAACTCTTACTTTTATGGACATACAGCCGATGCGACTATATGTTTAGACAAATATAATGATTAATCAGCCCTTATTTTTAATATTAATAGTAGTGCTTTCCTTTAATCAACAAATCTTGTTGTTTACTGTCACAAACTGCATAGGAAAAACCTTGTTGTAGTGCATAGGCACCATATTCCCCTTTTTTATTAATTGCTAAGAATCCAACTTGAATTTCCTTCGCAATTGCAGGTTTCTTCTTCACGATACGCATCACAGCTTCCTTGCAGGCGTCTTCAGGAGAATAACCCTGACGCATCAATTCGACGACTAAAAAACTTCCTACATTCCGAATAACTTCTTCGCCAACTCCGGTTGATGTAGCTCCACCTACTTCATTATCGACATAAAGTCCAGCTCCAATAATAGGGCTATCTCCTACCCGACCATGCATCTTGAAAGCCATACCGCTGGTGGTGCAAGCTCCAGAGATATTCCCATTAGCATCCAATGCCAACATACCGATTGTATCGTGGTTGTATTGGTTTCCAGGCAAACGTTCTGCTGCAAAAGATTGGTTTTCAATATTGGCTACAGGTTTGTATTTTTTCTCCTTCAACCATTCCTTCCAGGCTTTTTCACCTTCTGGGGTCAGTAGATTTTCTTCCTTAAAACCATTTTCTAACGCAAATTGCAATGCGCCTTCACCTACCAGCATGACATGGGGTGTTTTTTCCATGACCAGCCGTGCTACGGATATTGGATGTCCAATTTTTTCCATTCCGGCAACAGCACCGCAGTTACCATCCGCATCCATGATACAAGCATCAAGTGTGACGTGACCGTCGCGATCGGGATAACCACCTTTACCCACTGTCATATTCTTGAGATCAGCCTCGGGAACGCGTACGCCTTGCTCTACCGCATCCAATGCCTTCCCTCCTTTAGACAATATTTCCCAAGCGGCTTTATTTGCTGCGATCCCAAAGTCCCAAGTTGAAATTACAATGGGATAATTTTTAACATTGCTTTTTGCTGCAATCGTCAATCCTTTCGCATCGAATGCGGTTAATGTCCCCATTGTGGTTGCAGCAATCAAACCTTGCCGAATAAAATCACGTCTTGAACTCATTTCCTTATTACTATTTTATAAATCTATCGCTATTTATTAATCCGGCAAAAAACAATCATCAAAACTGCTTTCAGTGCACCGAACACAAAAAATTTTCATCATTGACTGCAGAAAAGCATCACTTTCTTTTCTAGCGTAATACACTGCCTTGCATCAGATCTACCCCCAAAACCTACTTCGTCAATATCCGCCGGAAAATGCCATCCTACATTTTTGCAGCTTTGTCGGTAATGGAAGAAGAATACTGCCTTCATAATCAATAAGCAATATTACAAAATGGTTTTAGCAATTAGATGATTTAATTGTAATTAAACCCAAACATTCGTTTTTTAGCAACATAACATCAAAATCACTTAAAAATCGACAATAAAAATTGACTTATATTATGAATTAATCCTATCTTTAGAAACAAACTAATTCGCATGAAAAACACTCTTAAATTCGCTATTTTAGCTTATGCAAGCCTTATAGGTGTTGAAAGCGGTCAGGCTCAGCAGCTGGATTCCACGACTTATTTCAAGATCAAAGAGTTGCAAGAAAACGTAAAACGTGAATTTGCGCCCGATAAAAGAACCAAGATCGTGGCCATCCAGAAAGCGGATATAGCACAGAACCAATACGTGCTTGAAACAACTGAAAAAGATGCTAAGTTCGTTTTGGAACAAAAGGCAAAAGATATATCAGCCAATATTCAAGTACAACTGCTGCCCGATGCAAGTGTAGGTGAAAAAACTACTGGAGTCATCAGACTCTCTGTTGCAAACATGCGCACATTTCCAGATAATGCTGCGGAGCTGACTAGCCAGGTTTTACTCGGAACACAAGTTGACCTTCTGCAAAAAAAGAGCGGCGACTACCGTGTTCGTACACCCGACGGCTATATCGCTTGGGTCCCCAGTTCATCCATCGAAGCCATGGACAAGACCATGTTGGCCAATTGGCGACAAGCAGAAAAAGTGATTTATACAGCTGAATTTGGAAAATCATATTCTGAACCCAATGAAAAAAGCCAGCGGGTGTCTGATCTCGTTTATGGAGACATTCTTCAGTTAAAAGGACAGAAAGGCAATTTTTATGAAATTGCCTATCCCGATGGACGTTCAGGTTATATTAAAAAATCAGAAAGTCTAACCTTAAAAAATTGGTTTGAAACACGCCAACCTACGGCGGAAAATATTATTGCCAGTGCAAAAACAATGTTAGGTCTGCCCTATTTATGGGGAGGGACATCGGTGAAAGGTGTAGACTGCAGCGGCTTTACCAAAACTAGCTTCTTTATGAACGGCTTTGTAATTCCGAGAGATGCATCGCAACAAGTACTTGCAGGTGAAAAAATCGATATTTTAGATCAAGAAGGGCATTTCGACCCTGAGAAAGCACTCAAAAATCTAAAACCCGCAGACTTATTATTCTTCGCGGCGGGCAAAAATAGCAATCCTAATGCGCGTGTAACACATGTTGCACTCTATATTGGCAATGGAACCTTTATTCATGCTGCAGGCTTGGTTCGGATCAACAGCATGCTAAAGGATGCCGCAAACTACGATGATTTTCAAACGCGTACCGTAGTGGCTGCACGCCGTTACCTCGGTGCACACGATAGTGCAATACAGAAAGTCGTTGAAAACAATTATTACAGCAACAAATAAACATGGCGATGAGTAATCAATCTGAATGGATCAGTAAAGATTTTGGGCCCTTTAAATTAAGGTTTCGACCTTACACGTTAACATTGCGCCACATCTTTACGGTAGCTTCCTTTAGCCGAAGCACAACACCGGTTGTTTTGACCGAATTGGAGTATGATGGCATTATAGGTTATGGTGAAGCAAGTATGCCCCCCTACCTTGGCGAGTCGCAGGATAGCGTCATTTCGTTTTTGAATCAAATTGATCTCACAGGTTTTAACTCACCTTTTCAAACCGAAGAAATCCTGCATTATATTGATCAGCTCGCCGTGAAAAATACCGCCGCTAAAGCTTCCATTGATATCGCCCTCCATGATATCCTCGGCAAAATCATGAACCAGCCTTATTATAAGATATGGGGATTGAATCCTGATCTTATTCCACCAACATCCTATACCATTGGGATCGATACAGAAGAAATGATCCGCACAAAAGTCGCCGAGGCTGATCAGTTTAAAATTTTAAAGGTGAAACTGGGGCTCGACACCGACAAAATGATTATTGATACCATCCGTCAGGTTACCGATCGACCGTTATGTGCCGATGTGAACCAGGGTTGGAAAACACGTGAAGAAGCCTTGGAGATGGCGCATTGGCTTGCAGAAAGAAATGTTTCTTTCTTAGAACAGCCTATGCCTAAAGAACAGATCGATGACAATGCCTGGTTGACAGAACATAGCCCAATTCCCACAATCGCCGACGAAGGATGCCAACGATTGGTCGATGTACCGGGTTTAAAGGGGGTTTATTCGGGTATTAACATTAAATTGATGAAATGCACGGGCATGCGCGAAGCGAAGCGAATGGCAGAACTTGCCCGTTCGCTGGAAATGAAAGTCATGATCGGCTGTATGACCGAAACTTCCTGCGCTATTAGTGCCGCTGCACAACTTGCACCATTAACAGACTGGGCAGATCTAGATGGTGCTTTATTAATCGGAAA
This sequence comes from Sphingobacterium multivorum, assembly GCF_039511225.1. Taxonomy (NCBI): domain Bacteria; kingdom Pseudomonadati; phylum Bacteroidota; class Sphingobacteriia; order Sphingobacteriales; family Sphingobacteriaceae; genus Sphingobacterium; species Sphingobacterium multivorum. Next base: position 1,857,221 of record NZ_CP154261.1, on the reverse strand, counting down.
TGATATATACGACGGCATGACCGTGGTAAATGGCAGTTGCCTTCTCCCCGACCGTCCGGGAATTGGAATTGTAAGAAAATAACCCTATATTCAGTGCAATGTTTTTTTCTTAAAGAAAAGATTGCACTGAATTGCTATCGCAAGTTTGACCAACACTCGACAGCACCAAAATATTAACAACTAAATTAATCAATTCACACTTTTATGAAACAACATGTGCTCACAACGTTGTGTCTCATAGCCTGTAGTTCGATGCAGTCTTTATATGCACAACAGATCCAAATTGCTGGTAAAATAACAGACAGCAACGGAAAACCAATTAGCGGAGTTACGATTAATGTAAAAGGCGCTAATCAAGGGACATCGACAAACGAAAATGGCCTTTTTACCCTAAGCGCAAACCCCGATGCAACATTGAGTATATCTGCCGTAGGTTATAGCCCACAAGAAGTGCAGGTCAATGGCCGCAAAACTATAAGTATTTCACTTAAAGGTGATGAAAAGGCACTGGACGAAGTCATTGTTATTGCTTATGGAACGGCTAAAAAAAGCACCTATACTGGTTCGGCGGCACAAATAAAATCAGATGCCATTGATAAACAACCTGTCACCTCTTTTGAAAAAGCACTTACCGGTCGTGTCGCGGGCCTACAAATGTCAAATGGATCGGGGCAAGCGGGGGCTACTTCGGCGGTTCGTATTCGGGGCATAGGCTCCATGAACGCATCGAATGAGCCATTATATGTTATTGACGGTGTTCCAGTCATTTCGGGTAGTGTCGGACAAATGGGCGATTACATTGTTAATACAAACAATGTCATGAGCACGTTAAATCCGAGTGATATTGAATCAATCTCTGTGCTTAAGGATGCCGCTGCCTCTTCTCTTTATGGATCCCGGGCCGCAAATGGCGTCATCATCATCACCACCAAAAGGGGTAAAAATGGAGATCCAAAGATCAATGTCAAGTCTTCTATTGGCATTAGCCCTTCCTGGGCAACAAAAAATAATGAACCTGCTTCCGTACAGGATCAAATCAACATGCTGTATAGCGTTTTATATGATTCTAGAATAGCAGCTGGTCAAACCGCTGAACAGGCGAATAAAAATACTTTATTCCGCTTAAATTCCTTGGACTGGAATCCAAATTCGGCAAATTATGGTAAGCCAACTTCTTCTTATGGTTTTGGTATTCATGGTTATCAATTCAGTACGGATGGAACCACCCAATGGGAGAACGTACATATCTCAGGAAAAACTGATGGTGTCGTGAATAGAGATGGTCAATATTATGACTGGAACAATGCTTTATTCAGAACGGGAATATTCAACAGTAACGATATTTCGGTAAGTGGAGCAACTGAAAAAACCAATTATTATGCTTCCTTAGGCTATACGCAGGACAAAAGTAGGGTGATCGAGAATAATTTTGACAGAATTAATGGCCGGATCAATTTGACGCAAAAGATTGGAAAATATCTTGAATTTGGATCAAATGTCAACTACGCCAAAAACAAGCTTATTGGAATGAATGACACCCGAAATACAGGAACAAATTACCTGTATCAAACCAGTAATTTATTGTGGCAGATGTATTGGCCAACGGATTATAAAACTGGTAAGGAATATACGGCTCGCTACGGTAGTCTTGCTTACAATCCTTTATACTACAATAAAGAATGGGAAAACTCTTCGAAAACGAGCAAATTATCAGCGATAGAATCTCTATCATTGAAGTTATTGCCTGAACTTACCTTGAAGACTATTTTCTCCTATGACAGAACAGAGGTCAAAGATCATATTTACTATAGTGCGAAACATTATAACGGAATGGCAGATAATGGACGTGTTACCGAGGTTTCTACGTCCATTGAGAAATTGGTATCATCCACAACCGCCAATTACAACAAAAGCTTCGGCTTACATCATATCGGGTTGTTAGCAGGCTTCGAGGCTGAAAAAAATACAACGGATTTTATCCGTGCCACGGGTAAAGATCTACCATCCTCTTCCCTTCATACGGTCGCCACTGCAGGTATATTGGATGCATCGGCTTATTCTTGGGGCAATAATATGATGTCTGTACTATCGCGGGCCGAGTACAATTATGATGAACGCTATTTTGCATCAGCATCCTTTAGAAGGGACGGTTCATCACGCTTAGCACCAGGTCCTCGTTGGGGTAATTTTTGGTCTTTAGCCGGCTCCTGGAATCTGGCAAAAGAATCTTTTATTAAAGGGATTGAGGAAATCAATAACCTCAGAATTAGAGGTTCGTATGGCGTAAATGGAACATTACCGACCGATCTTTTTGCCTGGAGAAATCTGACAAGCTATTCCAACAAATACATGACGCAGCCAGGTGGTGGTCTAAATAATCTAGGCAATCCGGACGTCGCTTGGGAGAAAAATTACTCCACAAACGTCGCCTTAGAATTTGGCCTGTTCCGCAACAGACTATTTGGTACTATTGAATATTTTAACAGAGACTCGAAGGACCTACTACAGAACGTTCCGATATCCACAATAACTGGTTTCGGCTCCATACTGCGAAATGTTGGTGAAATGAACAATGAAGGGATCGAGATTGAATTAGGTTCAGATATCGTTAAAAACGAAAATTGGAAATGGACATTAAGTGCAAATGCCGCAATCATCAGATCCAAAATTACAAAATTATATGGTGGACGGGATATCGTTTGGTTCGATCCCACAGGGGGAGACGATAGAGCCCGATTTATTTACCGTGAAGGAGAGTCATCCTTATCATTCTTTGGTTTGGAATGGGCTGGTACCGATCAAACCAATGGCAAAAATGTCTGGTATACAAATGATGGCACTAATGGCGACTTTATATTTAATGGAAAGGCGGCGAGTTATGATTACAAAAAGGCGAAACAGACCATCATCGGAAATGCAAATCCTAAGCTATATGGAGGTATAAACTCTGATGTTGACTACAAAAACTTTTCACTAGGACTGAATTTCGCTTATAAAATAGGTGGTAAACTTTATGACGCTACATCCAAAGATGTTGCCGACGATGGCTATTATTGGGAGCGAATTCATGCGGCTTATTTTACGGAAAACAGCTGGTCACCATCAAATACCGGAGGATCTTACCCAATGGTAACGGGAAGAGATCTGGAAGATGTTAACCAAATCAGTAGCAGGCAGCTATTTGACGCATCCTATCTTAGATTAAAAAACATTTCGTTGAGCTATAGATTACCAAATGAGTTTTTAAAACGGGCCGGCATTTCCAATGCAAGAGTATTTTTCAATGGAAGCAATTTGCTGACTGTTTCGAAATATAAGTATATGGATCCGGAAGTCAACCAGTTTGGTACGCGCGGTTGGGAAACACCATTGGCAAAAACATATACTTTTGGTGTCGAATTTAGTTTTTAATAAAAAAAACAGTATTATGAAAAAGCTTTTTATTGCCTCGTGCATAACAATATCATTAGCAATCAGCTCTTGTAGCAACTTTCTGGATGTCACACCGACTAATATGGGTGACTCTAATTCCTCTATCCAAACTGCTGCCGACGCAAAAGTTATCATCAATGGGTTAATGAGTAAAATGGCAAACGTCGCCTACTACGGACGAAATTTCCCGCTCTACGCTGATGCTAAAGGAGGAGACTTTACGATAGCATCTCAGGGTCGCGGTTATGATTATCTTTATGTTTTTAATCATTCAGCCTCTTCTAATCCTTACTCAGGTATCTGGACACAAGGATTTCATACACTTGTACAGATTAATAATCTTTTGACGAATATCGATAAACTAGTCGCTGCCGGTTCAACCGAGAATTTTAATACCTACAAAGGACAAGCATTGACCGCAAGAGCCCTCATCAATTTTGATCTTGTGAGGCTATATGGAAAACCCTACAATATGGATAAATCTTCCCTTGGTATTCCTAATGTGACAAAAGTCCTCGAATATAGTACGCAGGAAAAACGCATTTCTGTTGAAGAAAACTACAAACAAATTGTACAGGATCTAAAGGATGCGGAAAGCATTTTGCCAAAATCTAAATCGGATGGGTATTTTAACTTTTTCGCCAATAAAGCGCTTCAAGCTCGCGTGTACCTTTACATGAACGATTATGAAAACGCGCTAAAATCCGCTCAAGAAGTAATAGACTCCAAAGTTTACACATTATATAGCAATGAAAATTGGGTAAAATCCTGGACAGGTATGTTTGGAACTGAATCTATCTTAGAATTGGGCGTCTATCCGAACGAGGCTGACGCCGGAACAAGTTCATTGGGGGCTATGTTTCGCCGGAAAGGACATGGCAGTACAGCCATATTGGGGAACTTTGTAGCCGCCGACCCTTTCTTGGCTAAACTTAAGAAAGATGACACAGACGTTAGGTGGGGAGTTATGGCTTATGATGAGGTCGGTACCACACATTTAGGTGCAGTCTACAAATACAGCGGTAGTACAACGCTTTCTGGTGATAAAAATTCTGCTGCAAATAGCACCGCTGTCAATATTAAGGTCATCCGGTTATCCGAGGTATATCTTATCGCTGCTGAAGCCGCATTGTTAAAACCGTCGCCTGATAAAGCTCTTGCAGCAAACTACCTCAATGCAATACGCCAGCGCTCACCAAAATTGGATGCCGCAACATCAGGTACGATCACTTTAGACATGATCGCCGATGAGAGAAGTAAAGAACTCCTTGGGGAAGGTCATCGTTTCTTTGATATGATGCGTTGGAACAAATCAATAACTTTTGATGATGATTTGGGCAATATCAGTACAACGAATAGACAAAAAACAATTGATAGAACCTTCTTTAAAACCATCCTTCCTATCTCATTGGATGAGATGAATGCAAATCCAGCTATTGCAAATCAACAGAATACTGGCTACTAGCAGTCTCAAAAAGTAAAGGTCACAAGAAATGTTGTGACCTTTGCTTTTTAAATAGTATACTGTTTATTTCTAAAGCACCTGATTTTTATAGTGCCTCTGCAGCGATTTTGTCAAATCGATCACATAGCCATTTATTAAGGCGTACATGATTTTACCTTTTCTATGAAGGAAAAAATCTGCTGCATTTCCCAACACTAATCGTTGTGAAAAGTCAACATTTTTCTTCGTTAATACCCTGATTGGAAAGCAATGTAAAAGTTCGTCTGGATTAATTTTATCTATAATAACAGCTGCGTATCCCTTATTAAGTAAACCCATAACGATCGTATCATCTAAATCTGCCAAGGAAGCAAACGGCTCCAGGTAAATCTTAGCCGGGGCAAACGCCAATCCCGCAGCATCTATATCTACGTAACCATAAAAATCCTGCAGATCGCCAATATCCTCGATTACCCCAACTACACAATAGTCAGATCCTATCGTCTTTTCATTTTGCCGAATGGCAATATCAACAACAATTTGGGTTCCATCCTGCTCAATGGTCAAATTTCTCAGTAACACATCATGGAGCTTTTCATCATTAAAGGGAATCGTATCGTAATCGGTAATCGAATACTGTTCAAAGGATTGGTCAGCAATCTCCTCAAATGCTTTTAACAATGCGACGAAATTACATTTTCTGACTATCATTTTTTCGCTATCACCTACATAAGCTCCTGATTCAATTAAAACAGTACGAACTCCCCATTTTTGAAAGTTATCGCCAAAGCCACGTGGTGTATGTTCATCGTCATACTTTGCGACCGCATCGGGTACAACCTCTTGAAGGATCTTATTTATTCCCACAATTACACGCATAGCATCCGCCCGAGTTGCATTGATATTCCGCGCATAATCATAAGCTGGGGCCAACAAGGAAATTGCCACTGGCGTATTTGTCCCAGGAATATTGTAGTAATTGTTTTGGTTGTGCAGGTTAAAGGCAAAATCAGGCTTTAACAACATGGCTTGCTCCTTCAATAGAGCTCCCTCTACAGTTGCAGTAGCCCGAGCGTCCCTGTTCATATCCACATCCATTGCCGTCCTACGTTGAAACCGCTCAGTACCATCTGGGTTTAGCATCGGAATAAAATATAGGGTCAATTTTGATGCTATCTCATTTCGATATGCATCAAAACCATCACCTTTACCTCCAAAGAAATTAAACAGATCAAATAATGCCATTGTCGCTGTAGGCTCATCACCGTGCATTTGTGACCATAAAAGTATTTTGATTGGCCCTTGACCGTATTGTAACCGATAGATCGAACGGCCTTCACTTGATTGACCAATTTCCGTTACAGCAAGGTACCCAGCGCTCCTGATATTTTCCAATAGCGGTAATATATCGCCATGTTTAAATCTTCTATGCATCAAAGCCCTTTCTTCATACAAAGAAAAGGCTTTGATTAAATCATTCTTTACTAATTTCATACTAATCTCTTAATGCAGGCTCCATTAAGGCAATTGTTCCTAGAGAAGCATCCACACGAACTTTTGCACCTACGGGTAAAATAAACTGTTCGGCAATATGCCCAATGACCGCTCCTGTATACGCAGGAATTTTCAAAGGTTTGATATAATCACTGAACAATTGATCAAGTGTTACGGATCCATACCCAGCCGATGGTTTGCAATTGGTGCACTTGCCAAAAATAAAGCCCTTAACTACGCCTAATATACCCGCATTTTTCAATTGGCAGAACATCCGATCTATACGTTCCATATCCTCGTCTACCTCCTCAATAAAAAGAATTTTATCTTTAAAGTCCGGCAGATAAGGCGAACCACATAATCCGGTCAATACGGTCATATTCCCACCCAGCAATATTCCTTCTACTATGCCAGGATGAATTGTTGCTATTCGGTCTTTAGTTTGTACAATCGTATCGCCCTTCAACTTGGGGTTCTCAAATATCGCTGGCTGATTGGCAACAAACTGGGCTTTGAAAGCCTCTGCAAGTTTTTTAGTCCACGTGCTGATACCAACTGCTCCGTGAAATGTAACTAGTCCTGTCTTGGCATACAAGGCCAAAATAAGCGCCGTTATATCTGAATAACCCAATAGAATTTTGGGGTTATTGGAAATCAGTTTATAATCTAGCCGATCTAAAAGGCGCGAAGTACCCGATCCGCCCCTGATACAGACAATCGCTTTGACAGTCTTATCTGCAAACATATCGTGTATGTCGGCAATACGCTCCTGATCGGTACCGGCCAAATTACCATAGCGGCTGCGGATATGTTTACCCTCTTTTACTTTAAAACCCTGTGTCTCGAATATTTCACGTGCAATGCTAATGGACTCTTCCTCATCCAATACACCTGCAGGTGTAATTAAACCTATGGTATCCCCCAATTTTAACCTCGTTGCAAGCAAAGCCGCTTGGCCGTACAATTCATTTTTGTCTCCGGTTGGCAATCCCATTCCCGATACAGGAATAGACAACAGGCTTAAAGCAACCGATTTTAGAAAGGCTCTTTTTTCCATCTTTAAATACTATCGGTTGAACAACAGACGTTCACCAGCACCTTTCTCAATAAGTTGCCCATTGGAGAAAGCAAGTTTACCTGATACAAAAGTATGTTCAATCGTCGAGCTAAATGTGTGTCCCTCAAATGGTGACCAGCCACATTTTGACAGGATATTTGCTTTCGAAACCGTATAAGGTTTATTCAGATCGACCAACACAAGATCGGCCCAATAACCCTCACGAATGTAACCTCTATCTTCGATTTGGAACAATGTAGCCGTATTGTGTGCAGATTTCTGCACCAATTGTTCCAGGGTCATTTTTCCCGCTTTGACCATATCCAACAAGGCTTGCAATGCATGCTGTACAAGAGGTCCTCCGCTTGGCGCTGAAGCATAGGGCTGCGATTTTTCCTCCATTGTATGCGGAGCATGATCTGTTGCTATCACATCGATATGCCCATCTAATAAAGCTTTTAGAATTTGGTCGCGATCATTGGCGGTTTTTACAGCTGGATTCCATTTGATAAAATTACCTTTTGAAGCATAGTCCTGATCAGAAAACCAAAGGTGATGGATACAAGCTTCAGCCGTTATTTTTTTATCCTTTAATGGAATATCATGACTAAATAATGCAATTTCTTTGGCTGTTGATATATGAAGGATATGCAAGCGTGTATTATGCTTTTTTGCCAATTCGACAGCTTTCGACGAGGATAAATAGCAGGCTTCCTCAGAACGAATCAATGGATGCATCTCAATTTTCAATCCATCCTCACCATATTTTTCCTTAAATAGGGCCAGATTTGCCTTTATCGTCGCCTCGTCTTCACAATGCGTAGCTACCAAGGTCGGAGCATTCGCAAAGATCCCTTCCAACGCTTTTTCATTATCCACCAACATATTCCCTGTAGATGAACCCATAAAAACTTTGATACCACAGACGTCCCTTGGATTAGTTTTAAGCACCTCCTCAAGATTATCATTAGCCGCCCCCATAAAGAATGAGTAATTGGCCAATGCATTTTTTGCTGCAATATCATATTTATCTTGAAGCAACTGCTGGGTCAACGTATTCGGGACAGTATTAGGCATTTCCATGAAGGAGGTTGTCCCACCGGCAACTGCGGCGCGGCTCTCATGCCATATATCCGCTTTATAAGTTAACCCGGGTTCTCTAAAATGAACCTGGTCATCGATAAGTCCCGGTAGCAAGTGTAGCCCCTCAGCATTTATCTCCTGATCAGCAGGATGATTAATTTCCTGAGCAATCATTTCGATTCGACCATTGCTGATATATACATCAGCAACCTCAACTTTACCTTCATTGACTAGTTGTGCAGATTTTATAAGAATAGATGACATGTTGAAATTTTTACTTTGCTTTAGGTCAAAAGTAAAGATTTGTTGCGGTGATATCAAGTCATCTCGAGAAAGAGTTCCCTATAACGATGGCAATTCCTTCACTAAATCCGCTCCTTTCCCCTATGTTAAATTGGAAACATCTGCTCCATATTTGTCCAGATTTGGCGCAAGGCGAATCGTATCGAATCTATACTGCGGAAAGTTAATCAATAAAAAAAGAGGCTTTGGCCTCTTTCTCTATTCTTTATCGAATTTGTATCCCACTCCTTTTACAGTGGTTACATAATCGTCTCCTATCTTTTCACGCAGCTTGCGGATGTGAACGTCAATTGTACGGTTAGTCACAACAACAGAATCTTCCCAGATGCTCTTTAAGATCTGTTCACGCGTAAACACCTTATTCGGTTTTGAAGCCAACAAATATAATAGCTCAAACTCTTTCTTTGCAAGAACGATCTTTTGTTCCCCTTTGTAGACTAGGAAAGAATCTCGATCAATAACCAAATCGGCAATTTCAATTTTATCCTGAACGGCAGCATCTGACTCTTCGGAAGCATTTCTTCTTAAGATAGCATTGATGCGGCTCATTAGCGCACGCGGTTTGATCGGCTTTGCAATATAGTCGTCTGCACCGACATGAAATCCTGCGATCTCCGAATACTCTTCGCTTCTAGCAGTCAAAAACACCATGAATGTACTCTTGAATTCAGGCATTGCGCGCATGATGCGACAAGCTTCAATTCCGTCCATCTTTGGCATCATCACATCCAAAATGATGAGGTCCGGATTTACTTGTTTGGCAACGTTGATTGCCTCTTCTCCATTTTGCGCTGTAGAGACCTGATAACCTTCACGATTTAAGTTGAATGCAATTAAATCCAAGATATCTTTTTCGTCATCAACAATTAAAATCTTTTGTTTCGAAGAACTCATTTGTCTTATTTTTTTTGCTAAATTATAAACAAAATGATAACAATCAGTTAATCTAATGTTACCAAATTATTAAGTAATATAATATTTAACAATAACACATTGACTACTTAATTGTTTTCTTCAAAAATGCCTCCAGCTCCTCTCCGCGCAAATTCTTTGCTATAATAATGCCGTTCGGATCGAGAATATAGGAGGTAGGCAAGGCTTTCACACGGTAATCAATAACAACGGGTGAGCTCCAAGCTTTCAAATCTGATACATGTGTCCAAGTCAACTTGTCATCTTCGATAGCACGCATCCACGAACCTGGATTATCGTCAAATGAAACGGAGAGTATATCAAAGCCTTTAGCATGGTAAGTATGGTACAACCTAACGAGATTGGGGTTCTCCTGACGACAAGGCATACACCACGAAGCCCAAAAGTCCACTAAAGTGTATTTACCTTTAAAACTGGACAATTTTACCTCTTTGTTGGAAGGCGTAAATGAAGTCAGTTCGGGAGCAGGTTGCCCAATTGCCATTTTTTTCAGCTTTTGGGTCTCCTCTTTAAACTGTGTCACATATCTGTTCTCCGTAAATTCATTTTTTATTTTCTCTGCATAGGTAATGATTTCATTTTCGGCGACTTCGGGATCTAAGGTAGAGATCGCATAAAAACCTGCAAGATCATTGTGTTTATTAGAGAAATCGACGGCTTTTTTTGTATATGTACGCAATTCTTCAGCAAACTTTGATTTATATTCAGCACGAATCTTTTCGATCTCAGCTGCTGTTGAATTGGCTGTTAGCTTAGAAAACACCGACTGTAAGGAGTCCTGTAGATAATCGCGATAATTTCGCTCTTTGGCAAAAGGCTGTATCGTCTTTGACAATTCAGAACCATCCACCTGATAATCATTTACATCTTTGTGAAGATCTGTCTTAAATGTGATCGTCTCCCCCGGAGAAGCAATCAAATCATACCGATTTTTACCGATACGCAAAGACAACAGTCTGGATTGGCTAGCAGGTCGTATGAACTGAAATTTGTTATTATCGCCAAAAAACATAGAATCCAGCTTGGTATCACCTTCATATAATGAAATAACTTTGATATTACCAGGATTTTCGACATTTCCAGCGATGGTAAACTGCTCTTTATTTTGGCAACCCATCATCAAACCAACGATCCCTACTGCTAAAAAAACTGCCTTTTTCATCCGTTTATTTTTATTTGTTAAGTACCTATTCCCAATTACGCAAATGGCTTTGCTCCGTTTGATTCACCTTACATGTCACAACTTAAAGAATCGTGCAAACGATCAGATTTATCCGGATCTTCCAACGAAGATGTCGAATAAATCTGATGGCTTGGTATTGTATAAAATTTATTTCAAAAAATCTATTGCGCGCTCAATTGCAAACTTTAATCCAGCAGGGTTCTTACCTCCAGCTGTTGCGAAAAATGGTTGACCACCTCCGCCACCTTGGATATCCTTCGCTAAATCACGAACAATATGACTTGCGTTCAACCCTTTTTCTTTGGCCAATTCATCTGATATGACAACGGTCAAACTTGGTTTACCTTCAAACTCAGCACCGATGACCAAAAACAAGTTGTTAACCGCCCCCTTAACCGCATAGGCTAGGGTTTTCACAGCTTCGGCATTGGGCAGATCAACAATTGTGGACAAGAAGTTTATAGATCCAACTTGTTGAATCTTCGCTTCCAGATCTGACTTCAATGCCAAGGATTTTTCTGTAATGCTTTTCTCGACTTCTTTCTTCAAAGCGCCATTTTCGTCGATGATTTTACCTAATGCAGAAACGAAATCCTTTGGATTATTCATAAGCTCTTTCAGGTGATGCACCAATTCGAAATGCTCACGGATAACCGAAGCTGAACGAGTTCCGGTAATTGCCTCAATACGACGTACACCGGCTGCAACAGCAGATTCAGAAACAATTTTAAAAAACCCAATTTGACCAGTTGCTTTGACATGCGTACCACCACATAATTCTTTAGAATATTGATCTTCAAAGGTGATCACACGAACAAAATCGCCATACTTTTCACCAAATAGTGCTGTTACACCCGAGTCTAATGCCTGTTGATAAGGGACATTACGTTCCTCTTTCAGCGGAATATTTTCACGAATTTTAGCATTGACAATATCTTCAACTTGTTTAATCTCTTCGTCAGTCATTTTCGCAAAATGAGAGATGTCAAAGCGTAAAATATCGGCGTTGACCAATGATCCCTTTTGATTCACATGGCTTCCTAGCACCTGTTTTAGCGCAGCATGTAATAAATGGGTCGCCGAGTGATTGTTTTCGGTATCGATTCTTTTGGTTTTATCGACCTGAGCAACAAATGTTCCTTTCAATTCTAATGGCAATTTGTTTGTAAAATGTACAAATAGACCATTTTCTTTTTTTGTATCCGTTATATAAATCTTTTCGCCCGTTTCCTCGGAAACCAATTCTCCAGAGTCACCAACTTGGCCACCACCCTCAGCATAAAAAGGACTAACAGAAAGCACCAATTGGAATTGCTCTTTATTTTTTGCTACAACCTTACGGTATTTAATAACCTCTGTAACGGCAGTTAATGTGTCGTAGCCTACGAATTCAAATCCCTCATCATCATTTACCACAACCCAATCACCTGTATCTATAGCAGTGGCAGCACGAGAACGATCCTTTTGAATTTGAAGTGCTTGGTTGAAACCTTCCATATCAACCGTTAACCCTTTCTCTCGGGCCAATAATTCAGTTAAGTCGATCGGAAATCCGTAAGTATCATAAAGCTCGAAAGCAAAATCACCATTAATTACGCTGTGATCCTCTACATAATTTTCAAATCGTTGGACCCCCGTAGACAATGTTCTTAGGAAAGAAACTTCTTCCTCTAAGATTACTTTCTGTACAAAATCCTGCTGTTGAATCAGTTCGTCGAATACACCGGCAAACTGTGATGCCAATACAGGGACGAGTTCGTTGATAAAAGGAGTCTTAAAACCTAAAAATGTATAAGCATAACGTACCGCGCGACGTAAAATACGACGGATCACATAACCAGCTTTATTATTAGATGGCAATTGACCATCGGCAATTGCAAAACTAACCGCACGAATGTGATCAGACACTACACGCATAGCAATATCAGACTTTTCATCTATACCGTATTTTATGCCTGACTTCCCAGAAATAAAATCAATGGTAGGTGTAAATACGTCTGTATCATAATTGGAGGTCTTTCCCTGGATGCATCGCACCAAACGCTCAAAGCCCATTCCTGTATCAACATGTTTAGCTGGTAATGACTGAAGCGAACCATCTTTCAAGCGATTAAACTGCATAAAAACAAGATTCCAGATCTCAATTACTTGAGGGTGGTCTGCATTGACCAAACTCTGTCCTGAAGTTTGTCTACGCTCTTCTGCACTGCGCATATCGAAGTGAATTTCGGAACAAGGCCCACAAGGTCCTGTCTCGCCCATTTCCCAGAAGTTATCTTTTTTGTTTCCAAGGAGAATTCTATCTTCGCCAATCCACTCTTTCCAGAAATCGAAAGCTTCCATATCACGTTCTAAACCTTCTTTTGCATCCCCTTCAAAAATAGTTACATATAAACGATCCTTGTCTAACTTATATACTTCTGTCAACAGTTCCCAGGCCCAAGCAATAGCTTCTTTCTTAAAGTAATCACCAAAGCTCCAATTTCCTAACATCTCAAACAATGTATGGTGATAGGTATCAATCCCTACTTCTTCCAAATCATTGTGTTTGCCGGAAACACGCAAACAACGTTGTGTATCGGCAACACGTGGAAATTTGATGGGTGCTTCACCAAGAAACAAATCTTTGAATTGATTCATCCCCGCATTGGTAAACATTAATGTAGGGTCATTTTTTACAACTACTGGTGCCGAAGGTACTATCTGATGCCCTTTACTTTTAAAAAAGTCCAGAAAGGCTTGACGAATTTCTCTACTTGTCATTTAATTATCTAAAAATATGTGCAAACTTACTCAAAATTGGTAGGTTATGCAATGTAGAATTCCATATATTGACCTTGAAACGACTGTTTTCTCTAAACGATCAAAAATCAATATTGACTTTTCAAACAAAAAAATCAGGACATAACATACAGACAATTAGGGCACAGGTATTTTATAGGTGATAGAAATCACAAACTGATATTAAATACAACATTTTAAAAGTGTTATTCGTTATTCATATTTGTCTAAAGCTCGTCAAATTCAACATGTAAAACAACAAAAACTATTTGACTTAAGGTCATTCACAATTACATTTGTTTTATTACATTTGATAGTAAGATAGGGAATCTAGTACACTTTCACGCATATTCCCTAAAGGCAAAATAAATAAGATTAGATTTTGTAGATTAAATTCCTTCTAATGAAAAAAAACATTCTACTACCGGTAGATTTTTCGGCTCATTCTAATAATGCTGTAAATTACGCAGTGGATCTTGCTCTCGAAAAAGGATATTCACTCCATCTTTACCACAATTATACTTCAGCTTCTGCAGTATTTGAAGAGGAAAATGGCCGTAATGAGGCTAATTCTTCAACATTCAAAGCTGATATCCTGATCAAAAATCTGGCAGAATCAATAAAATTAAAGCATCCTTCGGTTGAACTAACAACGCAATGTGAGCGCGGTATGATTACAGAAACGCTGCCGGAACTCGCCACTCCTAATCGGTTTGATTTTGTCATCATGGGTACTAAGGGCATCACCAATGACGATAGCCAGCTAATCGGCAGCACAACCTATGTCATCAGCAAAAAAGCCAAGATACCTGTCTTGGCCATTCCAACTGAAGCTTCCTTTACACCTATTGACAAAGTTGGTTTACTGTCTAATTTTAAAGAAGAAGAGGTACAGACCGTACAGGATTTTGTTAACATTATCGGCAAAGACTTTGAATTAAAATTGATGCATGTTCACTACGATCATTCATCAGAAAACAGAATCGAAGACAAGCTTGAAGTATGGAAATATAAGATCAAAAAATATATCGGTGTGACCAACATTGCTATCGAGGTCGATTCAATACAGGGTGATATTGAAGACCTCGATACAGTTCCGGAAGTCATTAATGAGATGATCCATGAGGAAAAGATCAAAATATTATTGGTGACACGATCGAGAAAATCGTTCTTTGAACGTGTCTTTACGCGTTCAGTTGCAAAAGCACTATTTAGTCATCCCTTAGTTCCAATATTTTTCACTAAAGCATAACCTTATAGCCATGTCTAAACTATTAATACCCGTAGATTATTCCGAAAACGCACGAATTGCCGCGTTTTATGCAGCTCAAATCGCAGCGACAACACATGATGAGATTACACTCTTTCATTCGTTCACTTCACATATCAACAAATTTGCAAATGCGAAGCATTTAGTGGACCCCACCGAGGGAGAAGCCCGCCATCAGATGGAAAAACTTGTAGCCGAACTTCTACAGGAATATCCTTCGCTTAAAATTTCTACCCTATTTGCCAATGGTATTTTGGCCGAAACATTGGAAAAACAAGAGATAAAAGAGAACTATCAAACCGTGGTTATGGGTACAAAAGGAGTTACCGGACTCGAATCTGTTTTGATCGGAAGCAATACTTATGATGTCATTAAAGAGTCGAAGATCCCCGTTTTAGCCATCCCGAAAAATGCGATAAAATTCAAAAATGACAACATTGCTTTATTGACAAATTTCAAACCCGGAGAACTTGAAGTCCTCAAACAAGCGATACCATTGTACGGAAAAAACTTTCATTTGCAGCTTATTCACATCAATAAAAACAAACTGGAAATCAACACATTAGGAGATAAACTTGAAAATTGGATTGAAGAGATCATTGCTGAAACCGGTATCGAGGACATTTCCTATATCATCAAATCGCCAAGTTATTTTGCAGGTTCCCGAGAGAATATTGCAAACGGTATTCATACCATTATCCGGGATGAAGATGTTGATGTTATTTTGATTACAAAAAGTAGGAAAACTTTTTTCCAAAACATTTTTACAGAAAATATTGTTAAGCATCTGGCTTTTGAAATTGAGGTGCCAAACTTTTTTGGACGTGTAGAGTAACCAAATAATTTTTGGCAAATTTATTGCAAGAGTGTTCAGTGAGTTAATTTAACAACAGTATTATAGTAGATAATTTTACAAACACGCATTATGAAAATTAGCCTTAAAAAATCAGGATTACTTGTTGCGGCAGGAATTCTATCCACCGCATCCTTTGCACAAAGCACAAAAGAAGCATCAATCGAAGGCACAACTCCGTTAGGCTCGGCAACACAATATAGAACTTGGTCTATCGGTGTAGGAGCCGGTGTTACCAGCTTGCAGAATATCGCCAAATTTAACAATGGTGGCTATGATAAACTGGATTGGAATTTAGGATATAGTGCTTATATCAAGAAACAAATCTCACCATCTTTCGGACTGAAAGCAACTTATTTCGGAGGAAAGACAGCTGGATATGATAATAGTGACAAGCAAACTGGCTTTGAAACCAAAACACCATGGTCTGTTGCGCTATCGGGTGAGTTCTTGGCAGCTAATACCAACTGGAGATTTTTCAATAGTTTTATCAAACCTTATGCATCGATTGGTGTCGGGGTCATGAATGCTGAAACTGCTGCAATTGCAGGTGGAAACAGAGGCGAATATGGGGATTCCTATTCTAAGATCTTTGTACCCGCAGATTTCGGTTTGAAATTCGCTGTCGCAAAAGGGATCAACTTTGAGTTAGGATACCAATTGAATTGGGCGAATCAACGATTTGACAATCGTTATAATACGAACCCACCCCAACAATACAAAAATGACCTATTCACCTATGCACATGCCGGGCTAGAATTTGCATTGGGCAGCAGCAGCAAGCCTGCATTGAATAATTCAAATCCTGTAGCAACCCTCGTGAATGATTACACGGTTAAATACGATGATTTGAAAGCTCAAAACGATGCATTGAATGCTAAAAATCAAGCTTTGCAAGGTCAACTAGATGGCTTAAACAATGATCTAAAAGATGATGACGGCGACGGTGTTGCCAACAAATATGACAAATGTCCGGGCACGCCTTCAGGTGTTCAGGTTGACGGATCGGGTTGTCCAATTGTTGTGAAAAACGAAACTAAAGTCGTGGAGAAAGTCGTGGTTACTGAGGCAGACAGAAAAGTTGTTGCTGATGCCATTAAAAACCTGGAATTCGATTTGGGCAAAGCAACGATTCGCTCCACTTCGTATGCCACATTGAATAAAGTTGCTGCATTATTAATCGAAAAGAATTTCAGTTTAAAACTCGCAGGTCACACTGATAATACAGGTTCACGTGAATTAAATATGCGCTTATCAAAAGAGCGTGCAGAATCTGTAAAAGCATATTTAGTATCTCAAGGTGCCAATGCGTCGCGTATCGAAGCGACTGGATATGGTCCGGACCAACCAATTGCATCCAATAAAAATGCAGCGGGTCGTCAACAAAACCGCCGCGTTGAGTTCACACTTTATTAATAACTAATAAATTACACTAGCAAAAAGGTGTTTTTAAATTAAAACACCTTTTTGTTTACCAATTGTCATATATCAACTACAAATCGATTGCTAACTTAATTTTTAATCCATTACTTTTGCATCGGTTTTTTACAAATACAAATTCTATGAAACTAAAATTACAATTAGCACTTGCTTTAGCATCTGCAGGCTTATTTGCCAATACTGCAATTGCTCAAAGTACAAAGGTATCATCTATTGAAGGGACAACCCCATTTGGTCCTGCTACGCAATACAGAACATGGTCTATCGGTATCGGCGCGGGGGTGACAAATCAGACTAACATTGCTGGATTCAATCGTGAAGGATACGACGATCTAGCTTGGAACTTGGGTTACAGTGCCTATATCAAGAAACAAATCTCTCCTTCTTTTGGCATTAAAGCGAGCTACTTTGGTGGTAAAACAGGTGGTGCATTTAAAGATGGTACACAATCTTTTGAAGCGAAAACGCCTTGGTCTGCTGCTTTGTCTGGAGAGTTCCAAGCGGCGAATACCAATTGGAGATTCTTCAACAGTTTTATCAAACCTTATGCGTCAATTGGTGTTGGTGTCATGAATAGCAAAACAACGTTGACGACAGGTTCTACTTCTCAAGAAGCCGATGGTATTTCTAAGATATATGTACCATTGGATATGGGACTTAAATTTGCTGTTGCCAAAGGAATCAACTTTGAGCTTGGATACCAATTAAACTGGGTTAATCAAAACTTCGATGGTATTCGAGGCGGCCAATATAAAAACGATCTATTTACTTACATTCACGGTGGCTTAGAGTTTGCATTGGGCAGCAGCAGCAAACCTGCATTGAACAATTCAAACCCCGTCGCTACTTTAGTGAACGACTACACGGTAAAATATGATGATCTTAAGGCGCAAAATGACGCTTTAAATGCTAAAAACCAAGCGCTACAAAATCAATTGGATGGCCTAAACAGTGACTTGAAAGATGATGATGGCGATGGTGTAGCTAATAAGTATGATAAATGTCCAGGCACACCTTCAGGTGTACAGGTAGACGGCGCAGGTTGTCCAATCGTTGTGAAAAACGAAACTAGAGTGGTTGAAAAGGTTGTTGTGACGGAGGCTGACCGAAAAGTCGTTGCAGATGCCATTAAGAACTTAGAATTCGATTTAGGAAAAGCGACAATACGTCCTACGTCATACGCGACATTGAATAAAGTAGCCGAACTGTTAATCGAGAAAAATTTCAGCTTAAAACTAGCTGGTCACACCGATAATACAGGTTCTCGTGAATTGAACATGCGTTTATCAAAAGAACGTGCTGAATCAGTAAAAGCATACCTTGTATCACAGGGTGCTAATGCATCACGTATTGAAGCTACAGGATATGGTCCTGACCAACCTATCGCATCAAATAAAACTGCGGATGGTCGTCAACAAAACCGCCGCGTAGAGTTTACGCTTTACTAATCGATATTCTTCGATTTATAACAAACCAAAGGCATCACTTCACCGTGATGCCTTTTTTTAATCCCCCCTATAGAACTCTCATTTTGACAGGGTAAAAGCTACATTAGCCCACCCTATTTAAAGCAATTAAACATTTGAACAACAAAAAGATAACACAAGTATCACCAACATAATACGTATTTTTATTTCAGCAAAATTTTAAAAAATGCGTAAATCAAAAATTATTGTTTTAGCTTTTTTTTCATCGTTTCTATTCTCATGCGAGAAAGATACTCCACTTAACGAGCCAGGGTCAAATGCAACCATTAACCGATGGGCATTAGACCAGATGAAACAGTACTACTACTGGAACGATAAAATTGAATCAACCGAAGATTACCAACAAAGGCCGGATTTGTTTTTCAAAGGCATCCTATATCCTGAAGATCATTTTTCAACCATCTTACAAACCCTAAACAGTGACACCTATGGAAATACGCTAACAAATACTTTTGGCTTCGATATGGTTCAATTACACAATCAGTCGGGACCTATTCAATTAGTGACCCAAGTAATTCCTTTTAGTGAGGCAGACTTGGCAGGACTTCAAAGGGGAGACAGTCTAACCCATATAAATTCGATATTAATGGATCAGATGAACTTCCAATCACTATTAAACAAATCACTACGTTTACCGGCAATCCAAGTAAAACGGCTTGACGGCAAAATATTCAACCTTCCATCGTCCTATATCTCACAGCCAGTTGTCTATACGTCAAAAGTCATCTCATCTTCGCCCAACGTCGGTTATATTTTTATAAGCCAATTTGATTTCGGCGGAGCCTATTCCTTATTAGAAGTAATAAAAGATTTCAAATCAAAACATATAACGGAATTGATTGTCGATCTCCGATATAATCCAGGCGGTCAAGTCGCCTTCGCCTCATTCTGCGCACTATTAATGGCAGATGTTAAAGAAAATGATATTTTTGCCAGATATCGCGGAAACAAAAATCTTAAATCCATTGAAGACACGTTTGAAGCAACGCTAAAGAGACAACCAGACGGCTATTCCTTTGTCGCTACCGAGATACTAAAACAAGGTTTACAACTAAAGAGAATCTTTATCCTGACCGGCCCGAATACGGCTTCCGCATCCGAAATGATGATTAATGGATTAAGTCCATATATCCAAATTGTTCAGGTTGGCGCCAGGACCTATGGTAAAGATATGGCTTCAACAACCATTTCCACCCCCGAAGAGATCCACGGTACTGAGCGCTCCTGGCATTTGATCCCCATGGTCTATAAAATCTACAATAATATTGGGCAAGGAGATTATGGCAATGGAATTACTCCGCAGAAAGTGACGGATGAGTTTGCCTATTTACCTTTGGTTCCAATAGGTGACAATAAAGATCCACTAATACAGGAAGCCTTGAAAATAATCAATACTAAAAACACACGTGCTAAAAGGGCTGTTCTTACGTCTGAAAAAATGAGTGTCTTAAGTCCCAAATATATAGGCAGCAGCTATCAGACAAGACCTATTGATGTAAGCATACAGGATAAGTCAAAAAAATAGTTTAATCAATGCGCACAGGAGTTTAACGAATTAATCACCATCCGAAGGCTAGATCCTGTTTGTCCATTTTTGGCTAATTTACGAAGAGGGCGAGACAGGATTTCAGAACGAATGCAGCGTTCTTTCGTTTCGTAGTCCCGCACGACTCCCTCCAATTGTTGCAATAGTTGCCTATATTGACTATATAGCTCATTAAGATTCGCAAATTCTCCACGCAGTTTAGCAAGCACTTCTACATCCATAACATCGACTACTTCTCCTTGAATTTTAATAGAAATAGCCAATAGTTTTCGATGTTTTAAATCACTGATGCCTCTCATAATCATTGTTTAGTTTTAACCTAATTATCGACAGCACATTTTTTCTACCAAAGTTATTTATTTCTGCAACCAGATATTATCGAGGCTATAGCCAATACCGCCAATTTCTGAGACTGCGTCCACATCTAAAGGAGCATCAGATTCTTTTTGCGGGAGATACACAACAGCTACGCCTACTGAAAAGTAAAAAAACAAATACACTTTTTGCCCATCGATAAGAATGGGTTTAGAATCCTTATCCAATACTTGCGCCTTTGCAGCAAAAATGGGGTCTACGGGTATCTTGATAAATTTATCGGGGATTTTATCCGATATCAGGTCAGTGGTTAAAATTGGAGTTTCATCATATTTCACCAGATCCATACCCCAACTTTCGTCAAAAACAGGCTTACCTTGATAAACTGCCAATCGAATGGGTTCACCCTTGGGCGAGATCGTCTTATTAAAATTCAATATTTTAACCTGCATCACACCACGAATAGGCTGCACATCATCACCCAAAGGGTTTTCGCCCACCACGAGTGAAGGATCGATAGGACTTTTGCTATGCACGCCAAAGGTATTTAGTCCGGATTTGATGGATAAGCGTTGCTCCAGCGTTTTCTGCCCCTTGCTATCAAAAGCAACGACCAATGAAGAGTCAGCATCTTTATTTCGTATAAAAATAAAATTGGTATTTTCGTTGTTCGCAACTTTCCCATCTACGGTTACTCTCTTTATATCTACTGATGCGGAGCTATAAGATTTAAAAGTAATGCGGGCCAGGTCCTCTTCACCTTGAACTAACTCACCTTTCTGACAGGAGTACAGCCCCCATCCGGTCCAAAGGACAATAAAATAGAAAAATATATTTTTTATCATATACAAAGCATTAAAAAGTGAGCCATTAAAATGGCCCACTCAACAAATGGTAATTAATAATTTTTTGGATCAAATTGAGTCCAAGTTGCCGTCCAAGGAGCAGTTGTTGGATGAAATGCACCACTATACGTTGTCGTTCCATTACCATACGCTGGTGATGTAGAAAGAGGTCTTAGGAATGCAGGATTAAACAAAGACGCCGTTGGATAAAAAATATTGACACCACCCGCTAGCTTTAAGTAAGCAGCAGCATCAGCTGAGACATTAGTTTGGTTCCCAGTCGGCGTAGCACCGCTAAACGCGGCAGTATAAGCATGCACAACATTACCAGAGAATGTACCTGTCGCGCCATCCTGAAATGCTGCACCTGTTGCATAACCAGCAATAATTGAGTTTTGGATATCATATTCCGTAGCTCTTCTCCAACGGTTACCGAATTTCAATTTAGAACTCGCCACTGTCACATCCTTAATACCTAGGAATGTAAAGTTCTTTAATACCGGACGAGTCTTAGGTGTAGCAGCATATGGAGCTGTACCTTCATTATCCGATTCCAAGCCATTTGAATCAGAGCTACCGCCCGAAGTACTGTTGGTCGAATTTGGATCTTTTAGTGATAATGCATATTGAATTGTACCAGTATACCCGTGGTCAAAATCAAAATCATCATCGTCATTTGATAAGGCAACTAAGTATTTTGCATTTACGGTACCACCAAAGAATTCAAATCCATCATCTTTACCCCAAGACACCTGGATGTTTTCCAAAGTAGTACTCGTACCAACACCACCTAAAGTCAATCCATTAATTTCATTATCCGCAGTTAAATTATAACCGGCAAATTCAATACGTACGTATTTCAATGAACCGGAATTATCGGCAGCATTTGTACCGCCATAAGTTACATCTACTCCAACAGGTTGCGGAATACCTTCAATTCTTTTTGTAGACGCTTGGTTTGTTGTTGCATTCCCCAATAACACCACACCTCCAAAATCACCAGGATTACGAGATCCTCCCGCATTTGGAGAAGTAAAAACGATCGGCGCAGCAGCGGTACCGTTAGCGATCAATTTAGCTGTTTTAGGCACGACTAAAACACCTTTGATATTTTGTGTCAACCCAGTGATTTGATCATTATACGCTTTAGTTACTCCAGAAGTAATATATGTACCAGCTTGAATAGTTAATGTAGCACCTGGTTTTACAAAAGCCACACCGTCAATCTTCCATACGGTATCAGCAGAAAGCGTTGTTTTAGTAATAATACCGGCAGCGTCTGTTGGAATTGTTGCTTGAGGTTTGTTTGGCAAACCAGCATTCAAATCTGAATTAGGTCCTACATTGTCTTTGTTACAAGAAGCTAATGCGATTGCGCATACGCTTGCTACTGTTAAGATTTTTTTCATTTTGCGTTAAATAATTACTAGTTTTGCCATCACAAGATCATTTTTTAGACTATGCACCCTATGGGATAGCATTTCATAAGGTTGCATAGTTGTTTTCAATCACCCGTTTTTTTGTTTCTGTTTTTATTTTCCTGTTGTGCTAGTTGGACAATCCCGGAACTCATGTACATTATTAAGGAGTGATGTGAAACTGCCTCGCGCAGTCATTTATTTTAAAAGCTATAAGTCACCGAAAAATTAAATCTCCGCCCATCCTTTTTACGATAGGTTATAATATCGTCATCTGCTCTATTATATCTATTATCCCCTCTAACGAGCTTAAAGATTTTCTCTCCATCGTTGCCGATGGATTCACTGTAAGCAGATTGGTTCTGATAAAACCTTGTCCATTCATCTAAGAGGTTGGCAGCATTGAATTTTACTTCCAGTTGTTGGTTTAAAAAACGTTTATAGACTTGAAGATCGAGCTGTTTTGGCGCAAGCTCATACTCCACTCTATTGGGATTAACAGAAGCTGTGTTGGTGCGGTACCCCCTATGGTTGTAACTTGCTGTTATTCCAAAATCATCCCCCCAATACCCCATCCCCACATTCAACAGCCAAGGAGATTGCCCCATTAGTGGGCGATCTTGATTCGGCGCCCTATTTTTTTGCCTTTCTGCCAATGTTACATTATCAACCAGCTTATGCCTCCATTGGCTCAATGCATTTACTTCGGATTTCAACAATGTTCCATTGGCGTTTATAAAAGCTTTAGACAACCAATCAGCCGCTCCAAGAAAACTTAGGCTTTTACGGATTTCAAATTCTAACCCCATATTCTTAGCAGACTCCATATTATTGAAAACATAAGCACTTCCAGGACTGACATCCTCATTTTCAATTAATTCAATCGGTTTATCCAAATACTTATAAAATCCTGTTAAGGAAATAATCTCTCCTGGACTCGGATACCATTCAAAGCGCATATCAACATTGTCGATAAAAGTTGACTCTACATTATCCCCTGAAACGATCGCATCTAACTCAAAATCATAAAACCCAAAGAAGCCTGTTTCCCTAAAATCTGGGCGAATCGCTGTTTTTGAGTAACTTCCGCGTAGATTAAAGGTATTACTAACACTGTAGGTGGCATTTATGGATGGTAATAGTTTCCAGTTTTTTTCGCGGATCATCAGTTTATATAAGAGGAGTTTATTATTATCCTCATTGGGATCTCCATTCTGTTTCCTAAACATTTCATCCTGCCGATTTTGTAAATTATAATACTCGGCACGAATCCCATACACCACCCTTAACTTATTCCAAAACTTCTGATCGAACATTAAATATCCCGCATGCGAACTCATCGTTCCATCGTAAACATTTCCCCCAATGGGTTCTGGATAATAGTAAGCCTGACCGACACCATTCCCAATATTGGCTGCAGAAAACAAAACATCGTAAGGTATTTCTATTGGTGGAGCTGCTTTGGAGGGGTCGTTAGGCATATAAGACCTGGTAAAAGGCAAAAGCCTAAAAACAGACAGATCACGATTTTTCTGCCAGCCTTGATAACCAATTTTTACCAATGTACTGACTGGTTTTCCTGCTCCGAACATACGCGAAAATGCCATCGCCCAATTAAAATCATGTTCATTAATCTCAGTCCACATGCGAGAATCGAATCCTATTTCCGAATGATTGGACCAATTGGAAAGACTCAATAAATTGGGACTCTGAAAGATATATTTATCATCCAATATTGTTGTCAATCCATACCGCAATTTACGCTCATCCAAAATCTGCTGCTTGATTCTGTTATAGGCCAACATACCCTCAGCCTTTACATTCCAAGGCAATTGATACTCACCGCTTAACTGATGTTGTTGTAAGGACATTGCCTCAGGCAATTGATATTGATTTTTAGTTGGAGGATTACTCAAATTTGTAAAGATCGACCGAATGTTTTCACTATAGTTATTATTGAACGTACGGGCATACATGTTTTTAAATGCAAGTTTGAAATCCTGCCCCTTCAATCCAAAATTCGCTACCAGTCCACTGCTACTACTAAAACGATAGGAAGTCCCAGCCCCATTTTGACCGATGGTGTCACTCTCAATCATATGCTGCTTTTCTCCGTATAAATTGATGATATTAGATCCCCTAACATTATTGAAAGGGATGATATTCTGTTCATTCCGAATATTTGCAGAAGCAGAGAACCCAAATAATAATCCATTTGAAAAACCATATCGTCGCCCCAATGCAATCCGTAAATTTTGATTTGGGCTGGCTCTATAACGATATAATTTCATCCCATCTGTATTAACAAGTTTTGATTGTGCTATGGCGTCAATCTGATTATACTTCACATTCGAACCGGGCATCAGAAACTCCTCATTTAACTTTGAATCATCCAAAATATACCCCGGGGAGGCATCTAAACGCCTCGCTTCACCGTTCCAAAACCAGGGCAGGACGCTTTCAGGTCGTTTGGATGATGCGTGAATAAATCCAAAAAATTCCGATGATCTACGCTCCCCGAAACGATAAAAGTCTTTCCCAGTCGTACGGGAGTTTCCACCAATTCCATATTGTATTGTCGTAAAATTCTTCTCCGGAATGTCTAATGTATTCACCGAAACCTGTCCACCGGAGAATTCGGCCGACACATCCGGTGTTGCAGTTTTATTGACAACAACAGAACTTACCATCTCCGTCGGAATAATATCAAAGGAAAAATCACGTCTATTCTGCGATGTGCTCGGGATCACAACACCATCGAGCATCGCCTGATTATAACGATCGGACATGCCCCTCACAATTACATTTCTGTTGTTTACAGTTGTTAGTCCTGTCACACGTTTTAACACCTGGCCCATATCATTATCAGGTGTGCGGCTGATTTGTTCAGCAGAGATTCCATCGGTCACTGAAGCCGCATTTTTTTGTGCTGCATAGAGCCCTGCAACAGATGCTTTTTTGAATGGAATAGTAACAACTGCAGTTTCCAATGCATTTATCTGCGCTTTCATGGCAATATTTAGTGAAATACGCTGTCCTGATTCCACTTTCACGCCCTCAATACGTTGTGTGCGGTAGGACAAGTAGCTCACTTCCAACACATACATACCTGGTTCTGTGACAATAACATAACTACCATCTACACTCGTCTGTACAGCTTTATTGAGACCAATCAATCTAATACTTGCGTTTGCAAGCGGCTGTCCACGATCATCAAAGACTTTTCCGGAGATACGTCCGTTTTGTTGTACGCTTTTTTCAACCAACGTAATATATACCCCATTGTCATGCGCTATCAAACTTGTCTCCTGGAGAAGATAACGCATGACATCTTTGACATTACTATTTTTAAAAATCTTGGCACTAACTTTTTTACGCGATAGATTATATTTTGAGGCATCAAAAGCAATATGTATATCCTGAGATTCCAGGCGCTCAAAAGCCTTCGGAATAGTAGATTCGTTAAAGGAAATGGAAATTTCTCGATTCAACAGCTGTCCGTGTACGACAGAGGCCAAGAGTATTTCGACAGAAACTATCGATAGAAGTAATCCGACCAGCGATGTCTTTATCATAAACTTAATATCGTTTTGCGTAACGTATTGGTTAAATTTCATAAATTTGTTTACGTATATAATATCTCAACAGGTTTTGTATATGTTTTAATCATCCGCTGTCCAGTGGATGTATCAATCGGAGCTGACGATGGCGGTCGTCGGCTCTTTTTTTGTTTTTATTTAGTAGATCAGCACTTTATTCCCCTCCTTTCTGGACTTATTGTGATGAATAGCCTTTATACTTTCTAAAGTAGCCGGCCATGATAACTGCCTAGATAAAGGCATGCTATAAAGTTGTTGAGAAATAGGGGTATTTGCGGCTTTAAGATCCACATCATAGATATTTCTAACAGCCACAGCCAACTCTGCGAACGTGCTTTGCTTGAGGTATACCCGCCCCTCAATCCAGCTATTACGCGTCATGAGATCAAAATTCTCCTGTCTGCTTGCATTACTATTTTTGAAATAACGAATCTGATCCCCTCTTTCCAAGATTCCTATGCGACCGCCATTTCCTGAGATCTGTACTTTACCCGTAAATACCGACACCGAAATGTCATCGAGTTCTGTGTAATTCTTCACCGTAAAGGAAGTTCCTAAAACAGTAGTTTCTAGTTGTTGAGCTTTGACAATAAAAGCTTTCGTAGAATCTTTCTTAACATCAAAAAAAGCTTCTCCAATGAGGAGCTCCACTACACGATCCTTTCGACCGAAAGAAACCGTATCCACTTTTAACTTCGATCGTGCGTTTAAAATCACCGTTGAACCGTCGGCAAGCTGAACTTTTTTACGTTGCGCAACGCCTGTTTCAAAAATCCGATATTCTGTCTGAAGGAAGGCTTCTTTGCGAGCAACTTCATGACTAGCTGTTTTCCAAAATAACACACTCAAACAGAGTAATAAACATGCCGCCACCGCACCAGCCCAATACAGCATCTTTTGAATGGGCACTCGCCTAGTGGACGTATTTCCAATTTGTCGTTGAATTCTTTCCCATAACTGGTTTTCGTCAACTTTATCATCAGGTACTTTTTCACTGTCCAGTCCAGCATACCAATGATCAATCAGTCTACGTTCACTTATACTCGCCTTATTCTGGCGGTACCTATCTATTAGCAATTCAAAAATTCTTCTTTTCACTTTTTATGCCTGCTGTTTATATACAAGTCCGCAAAAAAGCCCCAAAGTACTTCAAGAAATAGTTAATGTTGCATGAAAGAATTGTTAAATGATCAAAGTTGAGGGAATAGGAATGTGGGACGGTGGGCAAACTACTTAGTTAGCTCGTCTATAATAAAAACCAAGAGAAGGGTAAAACTACCGTTTTGAACATGTTGGTAGCCCAAGATAGCTTTCCGCAAGCGTTTGGACGCTTCCGTAAGATTGTTTTTGACCGTTTGCTCAGATAGGTTCATACGCGTGGCAATCTCCCGAATGGATAAATGTTCCCATCTCAATAAAAGCGCCTGTTTCATATTATGGGGCATAATTTCCAGTTCTTCATCCAACAATTTCTCTAAAGCCACATATGTCTTGAGATCCTCTGGATGTTCCTGTACATAGTCAAAAATATGCTTGCTCCAATGATCCAACAATTTATCTTTGGCTTTATTGGAATTAAAAAAATCGATAATTTTATATTTGAGCATCCCTTTCAAATAGGCCTGGAGGTTCATCTGTATATCGATAGTATGACGTCGTTCCCAAAATTGAACAAACAGCTCCTGAAGAATGTCCTCCACATCCTGTCGGTCTAGGATCCGACGAGCAGCATGCTGATAAAGATCTTTCCAGCAATATCGGTATAGTTCTTCATATGCAACCGTATCGTTATTCTCTTTAATAGCTTGCAGCCAACGCTGATGTACAACTGGTCCTTGATTCATGCTGGTACCAAATTTAAGGTTGAAATATTAAGTTTCCATTAATAAATGAATAAACAAACTTTAGATTATAAAATAGTTTCACATTCGAAATAAATCTTTTCAAAGTGAGCTAAATCTATGTAACACGACTCAATTTATTATCACCTGGCACAAAAGAATCCGATCATCTTAAAAATCAATTATTTAAATTATTTGTTTATTCCAATATTATTCTTACCTTTGCAACGCCTTAGGCAATAGTGCCTATTGTATAAAATATTTCATGAACCCATTTTTAGAACTGGGAATCCGTCATGAGGTTGTTAATGCCATCTCTGAGTTAGGTTTCGAAAAACCTTCTCCTATTCAGGAAAAAGCCATTCCTGTATTACTGACTGGTAACGACGATTTTGTCGGATTAGCCCAAACTGGCACAGGAAAGACCGCGGCATTTGGTCTTCCATTATTAGAACAATTAGACTTTTCTCAAAAACACCCACAAGCGTTGGTACTATGTCCAACTCGTGAGCTGTGTTTACAAATTGCCAAAGATTTACAAAATTTTGCGAAGTATATTGACAACGTGCACGTTGTTGCTGTATACGGTGGTGCAAACATCTCTGACCAATTGCGTCAGATCCGTCGTGGTGTTCAAATTGTTGTTGCGACTCCGGGTCGTATGTTAGACATCATTGGACGTAATGCAATTGATTTCTCAGGCGTTAAATACGTGGTATTGGACGAAGCTGACGAAATGTTGAACATGGGTTTCCAAGAAGATATCAACAATATCTTATCTGAAACTCCTGAGGAGAAAAAAACGTGGTTGTTCTCTGCCACTATGCCAAAAGAGGTCCGTCGTATTGCTCAAAAATACATGACTGATCCTTTTGAGCTTACTGTAGGAACAAAAAATACAGGTAATGCAAATATCGAGCATCATTACTATTTGATCAAAGCAAAAGATAAATATGCTGCGTTCAAACGTATTGTAGATTCAAATCCTGATATTTTCGGCATTGTGTTTTGTCGTACAAAAATTGAAACACAAGATATCGCTGAGGCGTTGATTAAAGACGGTTATAATGCAGATTCATTGCATGGAGACTTATCTCAACAACAACGTGATAAAGTAATGAAACGTTACCGTGACCGCAGCTTGCAGCTCCTGATCGCAACAGACGTAGCTGCACGTGGTATTGACGTGAATGATGTAACTCACGTTATCAACTTCTCTTTACCTGATGAAGTGGAAAACTATACACACCGTTCGGGACGCACAGCCCGCGCTGGTAAAACTGGTATTTCGCTTTCATTAGTAAATGTGAAAGAATTGAGCAAAATTCGTCATATCGAAAAAATAATTGGTAAACCTTTCGAAAAGAAACAAGTACCTCAAGGTGCTGAAGTTTGCGAAAAACAGTTATTTTCTATCGTTAAAAAGATTGAAAATGTTGAAGTAAACGACGAACAGATCAGCCCATTCTTGCCTGCAATTATGGAAAATTTGGAGTCACTTTCAAAAGAAGATATCATCAAAAGATTCGCTTCTCTTGAGTTCAACCGTTTCTTGGATTATTACAAAAATGCACCTGATTTAAATATCGAAGCGCGTGACGGTGGTCGTGAAGACCGCGGTGATAGACGTGATGGTCGTTCACGTGAAGGTTCAAAAGGCTACACGCGTTTATTTATGAACTTAGGTTCTGTAGATGAATTCTCTCGTGGAGACATGCTGGGCTTTATCTGTAACAATGCAAATATTTCAGGAAAATCAATCGGTAAAATTGATTTGAAAGGTGTGTTCACATTCTTCGAAGTTCAAGATGCAGAAGTAGAAAAAGTATTCCAAGGATTCCAAGGTGTAGATTACAACGGTCGTCAAGTACGTATCGAAGTATCTGGTGAAGCAAGAGGTGAAGGTCGTAGCGACCGTGGCGGAAGAAGCCGTGGTGGTGATCGTGGCGGAAGACGCGAAGGTGGATACCGTGGTGGTGATCGCGGCGGAAGACGTGAAGGTGGATTTGGAGGCGGTGAACGTGGCGGAAGACGCGAAGGCGGATTCAGTAGCGAGCGCCGTGATCGTGGTGAGCGTAGCAGCAATGGCGGTGGCTTCCGTGATTTCTCCGGAAAACGTAAAGAATCAAAAAGCAAATACTAATCATTCGTATTTAGCATAAGAGTTAAAGACTCTGGCACAAAAGCGATCAGCTTGCGATGCCAGAGTCTTTTCTTTTATATCCCCCCCGTACGGCTATCGTAATCTCGCCCGTTAATACAATAGTATCTATAAAAAACCGTAAATTAGCGGTATTACACGAACTGGATTTCCAACATGCCAACAGCAACGAGATTATTTGATTTAGCAAGCTTGCAATATGCTATTGCGCCAGATTTCCCTATGTTTTCTTTCAAAAAAGACAACGAGTGGGTAAAAGTAAGTAATACCGAATTTATTGAACGGGTCAATAAAACATCAAAAGGTTTGATCGCCCTAGGTGTTCAACCGGGAGAGAAAGTGGCATTGATAAGTGAGAATCGTATCGAGTGGAATGTTTTGGATTTTGCAATCCAGCAAATCGGTGCTGTCGTCGTCGCCATCTACCCCAATATTTCGACTTCAGATTATACGTATATTTTCAATCATGCGGAAATCAGAAATTGTATTGTTAGTTCAAAGAAACTATACACAAAAATATCAGCGATACAAGGTGATTGCCCGCAACTGCGCGCTATTTACAGTCTCGACAAGGAGAATGACCTCAATCACTGGGAGGACTTTGTTGCGAAGGGCGTAATCATTCCGGATGAAACACTAGACCAACTGCGTGGTGGTATCCAAACAGATACATTAGCATCGATCATTTACACCTCTGGCACCACAGGCAACCCTAAGGGTGTGATGTTGTCCCATCGAAATTTATTGGCAGATACATTGAGTAGTGAATATTCCTTTCCGGTAGAACGTGGTGATCGTGCCCTTTCCTTTCTTCCTGTATGTCATGCATACGAACGCGTGTTCCAATATGTTTATATGTACAAAGGGTTGACCATCTTCTTTGCCCAATCTATGGATACCATAGGTGAAGATTTTAAATCTGTAAAACCTCATATTTTTTCGGCTGTACCCCGTGTATTGGAGAAAGTTTATGAAAAGATATTGGCTAAAGGAGAGCAGTTGACAGGGCTTAAACGCAAACTTTTCTTCTGGTCCTTAAGTCTCGGCGAACAATACAAACTGGCGGGGCGTTCTTGGTGGTATGATTTTCAGCTTAGTATTGCACGCAAATTAGTTTTTTCAAAATGGCGCGACGCATTGGGTGGCGATATCAAGGGGATTGCTTCTGGAAGTGCCGCCCTACAGGAGAAATTAATCCGTCTGTATATGGCAGCAGGAATTCCAATATATGAAGGATATGGTCTCACGGAGGCAGGTCCATGCATAGCCGTAAACTGCTACAAACGGGGTATGAAAATCGGAACAGTAGGTTTACCGTTAATTCATATTGAAGTTAAGCTCGCGGCCGATGGAGAAATATTAACCAAAGGTGAAAATAACATGATTGGGTACTATAAAAATCCGGAGGCAACAGCTGAAGTGATCAAAGATGGTTGGCTTTACACTGGAGACATCGGTCAATGGGTAGACGGTAAATTTCTCAAAATTATAGACCGCAAGAAAGAGATGTTCAAGACTTCTGGAGGAAAATATATTGTTCCTCAGCAGATCGAATCTAAGCTGGTAGAATCCTCATTTATCGAGCAGGCCATGGTAATTGGGGAAGCCCGTAAATTTCCCGCTGCTTTGATTGTTCCCAACTATAATAAGCTACTAGAATGGTCAAAAGGTACTTTTCCCACCCTTACTAATCTTTCTAAACAAGATTTTCTAAATAGCCCAGAGCTGAAGCAGAAAATCGAATCGGAACTCAAACGCATTAATCAAAATTTTGGCGCCTGGGAGCAGATCAAAAAGTTCGCTATTGTCCCCAACGAAATGACTGTGGAAACGGGTGACTTGACACCGACTTTAAAAATGAAAAGAAAAGTTATCTTACAAAAATACGAATTGGAGATTGAAGAAATTTATAAAATCTAGCCTACACAAAAAAGCCTTTGTCAAAAACAAAGGCTTTTCTATAATCAACTATATTATATTCTTTATTTTTTAACAATCCGTTGACGAATCGCTTCATAGATCACTACTGCGGCCGATACAGACACATTTAACGAACCTATTTCACCGTACATTGGTATCTTGGCCAGATGGTCGGCAATGCGGATTAGGTCATTGGAAACACCAACGTCCTCCGCACCCATAATGACACAAGTTGGAGCCGTATAATCTACGTCGTAGATACTCGAGGTTGTTTTTTCTGTACTGGCAACTAACTGCACACCTGAATCAATCAAAAATTTACCAACTTTTGAGAGGCTATCATGGCGACAGACTGGGATTTTATAGAGTGCGCCAGCAGATGTCTTGATCGCATCAGGATTGACCTCAGCCGAGCCTTTTTTAGGGACAATGATCGCATGCACGCCAGAACATTCAGCAGTCCGAGCAATAGCCCCCAAATTACGCACATCAGTCACTCCATCCAGCATCAAAAGCAAAGGAGTTTCACCTTTTTCATAAATCTGAGGGAGAAGTTCCTCAATGTCATGATAAGTAATTGGAGAAATAACAGCAATTACTCCCTGATGGTTTTTACGTGTTATCCGGTTTAATTTTTCAATTGGCACCTGTTGAGAAGCGATATTATGTTCTTTTAACAAGGCTTTCAATTCTAGAATCAAACTACCGCTCAAACCACGTTGTATAAATAATGACTCGATCTCTTTACCACTATCGATTGCTTCGATGACAGCACGAATACCAAATACCATCTGATTCACTTCACGTCTTTCGCCGTGGTCGCGATCACGTCTCTGAAAATTTCCTTGCATAATAAATACTAAATATCTGCCTCTTCATAGAAGAGTTTGCAAATGTACAAAAATAAAAAATAACTATTGTGTTTGAATTAGCTTAGCCCCAAGTTAAACTCCTTCCGCAAAGTATCTAAGAGCGGATTTTTGTTGACCATAGCTTGATATTTCTCCTGTGAAGTATAGGGTTTGCGTGAAATAGTATGTTCCATCATCACCCCCTGCAAATCCAGCGAAAAATTCTGAAGTTTCACACGCAGGTAATTCAGCACATCAACCTTTGCGCTTTGCAATACATCCATCTGAACACCATTTTCGACATCAATTTCAATCAATACTCCATTTAAACGGGGTTGCATAGCAGTCATCATGGTATACAAGTTAATCTTGTTTTCTGCTTTCAGCTGCTCAGCATAACTATTCCAAACAGCAATAAATTGGCCGAATGAAACATCACGCTGTTCGCTTCCACGTATTAATTCAGGTTCATCACCTTCCTTGGCTACCGCATTGTTATCGTATATGGTATTCAAATCCGGCAAAGACGGAATAATCGCTGTAGTAGATGCACCCCAGCCCCCTTTTTTTACTTTAGGAGGCTCATTGGAAATAGTATCTTTTTTCACCTCTTCCTTTGTCTCGGAAGCCTGATAATTTACGGGGTTAGCCTGCTGACGCGGTGTCACCTGGTTTTCAACGACAGGAGCATTCGCTAGAGAAGTCGCTTGCGGACTAAGAGCTACGGAGCTTTGTTGTGGTTGTCCCGCTACTGGCTCAGGAAGTTTTTTTTTTAAACCCTCGGCTGCCGAAGGAATCTGTATGGACCCTAGCTGGCTCAGCTTAATTGCACTTGCAATATGACATGTCTTGAGGAGTGAAAGTTCAACTTGTAAGCGTTGATTTTTACTTGTCTTATAGTTGATTTCACATTGATTGGAAATATTCAATGCAGACAACAAAAATCCTGGAGAGGCTTTTTGGGATTGCTGTAGGTACTTTTGACGAATACTATCACTGACTTCCAATAATTTAAGCGTAGTTGGCTCTTTAGCCACCAGTAAATTTCTGAAATGCGCTGACAGACCAGCTATAAAATGACTGCCATCAAATCCATGATTTAAAATCTCATTGAAAATCAATAAAGTTTGTGCCGCATCTTCCCTTAAAATAGCATCTGTTAGCTTAAAATAATAATCGTAATCCAAGATATTCAAATTATCGATTACCGCTTGATACGTGACATTTTTATTGGAAAAACTGACGATCTGATCGAACATCGACAAGGCATCCCGAAGACCACCATCTGCCTTTTGGGCAATGATATGCAAACCGTCCTGATCATAAGCAATGCCTTCCCTATCAGCGATACGAGCTAAATGACTGGCCATATCTTCCACTTTGATCCGATTAAAATCGAAAATCTGACAACGCGAAAGAATAGTAGGTAAAATCTTATGTTTTTCTGTAGTCGCCAGAATAAAGATGGCATAGGAAGGTGGTTCCTCTAAAGTCTTCAAAAAAGCATTAAAGGCCGCTTGAGAAAGCATATGCACCTCATCTATGATATAGATTTTATATTTTCCAGCCTGCGGCGGTATACGCACTTGATCAATCAAGTTACGGATATCGTCTACGGAATTATTGGATGCAGCATCCAGTTCATGAATACTGAAAGAATTTCCATTTTGGAAAGACTTACAGCTATCACATGCGCCACAAGGTTCGGTGCCTGCTAAAATATTTTCACAATTAATTGTTTTCGCTAAAATACGTGCACAGGTCGTTTTACCAACACCTCGGGGACCACAAAACAAAAATGCCTGCGCCAACTGGTTGTTGTGTATCGCATTCTTTAAGGTACCAGTAATGTGTTGCTGACCTACAACCGAATCAAAGGTAATCGGGCGGTATTTACGTGCAGAAACAATAAAATTATCCATTGCACGAAGATACGGATTTTAAAAATGAAAAAGGAGCATCTAAAACCTAAAAATAGATTGTAATTTTTTAATAATAATTCCTTCAATGCACAAAAAAAGCAAATTTTATCGTTAATTTTATATTACTACAATGTTATCAAATTGTTAAGAATTGAAATTAAGGGAAATACATCGGATGTTTTTGACCATGCTAATTTGGTTAACCTGTGCTTCACAACAGCTTTGGGCGCAACATCATGATTTCGATTTTTATGATGGGAAGGTATCCATTGATGTTCCACCCGCCTTTAATATTCCATTCAAAGACAGCTTAACGATAGCTCATGTGCAAAAATTCTATCAAATCGCTGATCAAACCGATTACATACAACTTGTAAACAGTTTACTCGAATACAAAGATGAACATCATTTGAATGATTGGGTCTATTATCAGCTGATTCGTCGCACCGCACAACAAATTGCCCCGAAAGCTGAAAATTATACACGCTATACTTTATATAAATGGTTTTTAATGTGCAAATCGGGTTATGATGCCCGCTTGGCTGTGGGGAATAATCAGATTATATTTTTCATTCAAAATAAAGAAGACATTTCTGATATTCCTTTTTTTGAAATTGACGGAAAGAAGTATACCTGTTTAAATTTTCATGATTATGGGAAACTCTTTCAACGCGCAGACACCTATATCCCCGTTAAGATTAAAGTACCAGAAGCTATTGAAGATTTTAGTTATAAAATCACAAAATTACCTGATTTTGTACCAGCTAATTATAAAGAGAAGCAAATTGAGTTCAATTATGGACATAAAGCATACCATTTTAACGTCAAGTTGAATGAAGATATCAGTGACCTTTTTAAAAACTATCCTGGTGTAGATTTCGAAACTTATTTCAATATTCCACTCAGCAAAGAGACTTATCAATCGCTGATTCCTGCACTCAAGGAAAATTTAAAAGGAAAAAATCAACAAGAAGGTGTCGATTATTTAATGCGGTTCACCCGCTATGCATTCTTGTATGAAAATGACGAAGAGAATTTCGGAACCGAGAAACGCCTTTCTGCAGAACAAACGCTATTGAATAAATACAGTGACTGTGATGACCGTGTTGCCTTGTTTTTTTATCTGGTAAAGGAAATCTACAATCTACCGATGATCACCCTGCTCTATCCCACCCATGTAACCATGGCCGTTCAATTTGAACATCCCATCGGTGATGCTATTTTGTACAATGGAAAATATTATTCAGTCTGTGAGCCTACTCCTCAAGCACAGAGTTTGGATATTGGACAGCTCTCCGAACAACTTAAAAATCAGTCCTATCAAATTGTCTATCATTATGAGCCCCGATAAACCTTCTTTTGGCGTAAACAAACTATCAGCAAAAAATAGCTTCATTAAATTAGATGCAAGTAAAGATCTACTTGCACCTAAATGTATCTCATTCGCTTATACACCTATTTTCTAGGTAACATAGAAAAAATGCATAAGTCAATGCTAATTTCCAGAGAGCTAGTCTTGGTAATAGTCAAACTTTTTTAAACCATCCTTGAAAATAAGCTGCTATTGTTCATTGTACACCGCGAAAAATAGGTCAAAAAAAATCCTGCCAAGGCAGGATTTTCCATCTATTTTACTAAACTATAATTATCTATTTCTTAGAAAGAAGCACCAGTAGCAGCTACTGATCCTGATTTCAGGATAAAGTTTGGCGCCGTTAAACTATATGGATTAACCAAAAGATTTTTAGCCGCTGCATCATCCAAGAACGTATTATTATTTGTTGTCAAATACGTTTTCAATAAATCAACAGTGGCAAATGATGGCACATTACCATCCGCTACTATTGCTTTATCAGCAGTAAAAGATTGATAAATGTTGTTCTTAATCAAAGAAGTCTTATCTGTCAAAGCATCACCAGTTTCTTTATCACGTATATCGATACCATAACGCATGTTGATAAAGATAGAATTAGCAAGGATCATCTTGCTTCCTCTTCTCCACAAATTTGCATACTCATGTTTTGGATCCACATCTGTATTACCAGGACCAACCAAAGTCATATTTGATATAACAGGACGTGTTCTTGGAGAAGAATCAAATACTTTTTCCGAATTATCAGATTCAATACCATTTGATTGACCAGCTTGATCCGCTAATTTCGGATCTCTAAGACCTACTAAGAATTGAAGTTTTCCGGAGTAACCATTATCGAAATCGAAAATATCATCGATGTTTGCAGTAGAGACAAGGTGCTTAGCATTTACTGTACCACCAAACCACTCAAAAGAATCATCACCAGAATAAGCAACTTGAACGTATTCAACAGTTGTCTTAGAACCAACTGATCCAAATGTGACACCGTTAATTTCGTTATTTGTTGTATAGGCAATACCTGGAAACTCAACACGTACATATTTAAGAACTCCTGAGTTATCATCAGCGATCGTTCCACCATGATTTCCGTATGGAGCTGTTAAACCGCCTTCGATAAGACCCGTTCCACCAGGGATATTATTAGGTGCCTTACCTAAGATAATAATTCCACCCCAATCACCTGGAGCTCTTGTACCGGCAGGTTGGTTTGAAGTAAATACAATCGGTTTAGCAGCAGTACCTTCTGCGTTGATTTTACCACCCATTGTAACAACCAATGTTGCTTTGGTATTTTTATCTCCTCTAATTACTGTTCCAGCTGGAATCGTTAATGTAACACCACTTTTAATATACACAAAACCTTTCAACAAGTATGTTTTGGATGCATCTAATGTTCTATCTGCAGTTATTTCACCTGAAAGCTCCTCGGTAGCAGTAGAATATGCAGTCTTATTTGGCTCGTAATTAACCCATCCCGATGTCCAGTCAGTTGAACCAAATGCACCTTTGTAAGCTACTTTCTCAAAAAAAGAATCAGCAAGCGATTCATTGGAATCACCTGGTTTAACAGGAGGTTCTATCACCGAAGGATCACTCTTACTACAGCTTGCAAATGCAGTTAAACCTGCCGCTAAAACAGCTAAAAGATTTAAGTTTAAATTCGTTTTCATTTTCATGTTTTATTTATACAAAAAGAATAATTTAATTTAACGATACAATTAACGCTATGTTAAGTATTTATGAATTAACACTATACTACCAAAATTTATAGGAGAGCGTAAGAGACACAGTAGACCCATATTTTTCAGCTCTATTGATATTATCTGTATTTTTATTAAATGCTGCATTCGGATCTGAACCTTTTGGTTTTTGATAGAAATAAGCTTTATTATTTAAAATATCACTATAATTCAATTTTACTTCGGCTCTGGAGTTTGCAAATTTTTGCGCTAATTGTAGATCAAGAATGTTTCTAGAATATTCGTAAATATCTGGATCTTCAGCGTTACCAATTGCCCATATTCTCGGTCCAACTCTATTATATAAGAGTGTAATCGCTGTCGTATTTGGATTTTTGGTCGTATACGATAATCCCGCATTTATTAAATAAGGCGATTGTCCTTGCAATTTTCGTTTACCTGTCGAGTTTACAGTAGTTGGAACAATAACTTTCGAATAAATGTATGATCCATTCGCATTGATGACAAAATTATCCAATCGCTCATCAATGAATTTTAGATTTTTTCTTACTTCTGCTTCAACTCCAAACACATCTGCAGACTTTGAATTGGTATAATTAAATGAACGGCCTGAGTTTCCTAACTGTAAAGCTTGTTCGATCGGATTTTCAAAATATTTATAAAATGCTCCCACCGATAAAACTTCACCAGCTGTTGGATAATACGCATATCCCAAATCAAAATTTGATGTTTTTGATTGTTTTAAATTAGGATTTCCGCGAACGTTCATGTTTTTATTGAAGTCATAAAATGGAAAAGGTGCCATTTCCCTGAACTCCTGTCTTCCTACCGTTTGTGAAGCTGCAAAGCGAAAACTCTGCTTGCTATCCAAATTATAGATTAAATTCAACGAAGGTAGTAGAGATATTGTCGTTGTGTCAACACCTACTGGATTACCATTATCTTCACTATTCAATTTTAAATTATATGACTCAAGACGCGCTCCAGCAATTACCCTTAATTTCTCCATCACAAGTCCATCATACATCAAATAGCCTGCGTTTAAAAATGCTTTCGCAT
The DNA here is from genome assembly GCF_039511225.1 of Sphingobacterium multivorum. Lineage (NCBI taxonomy): Bacteria > Pseudomonadati > Bacteroidota > Sphingobacteriia > Sphingobacteriales > Sphingobacteriaceae > Sphingobacterium > Sphingobacterium multivorum. The sequence goes on along the minus strand of NZ_CP154261.1, from coordinate 1,817,909 downwards.
CATAATGATCACCACCGTTGGTTATTTCATTGAGTATAAAGCCGTTTGGACGAATATTGGCTTGATCAAAAATTTTGTCTTGCGGTAGTTTCAACAAACTCGCATCAAAGTTTCCATTTCGAATAAATCCTATCACCCTTGCATTAAAATTTCTATCACGTAACTGATTGAAATAACCTGCTTTTAATTTGTCATTTTCCGAGAATAAACGGATCGGTAATGTCAAATTTAAAGCTCCGCCATACGAATTCTCAGTCATTGTTGAGTTGAAATTACCTGCTCTGTCTGCGGTGGATGAACTGGTCGCAGAAATCGATGCAATACCATCTTTTGAATATTCCATCCGCTTATAACCGGGCTCATCTCTATCTGTACGACCATAATTCAAGGACCAATCCAATTTTAATTTACTTTTATCTGAAAGGATATGTTCACCAGACAATTGATTTGTTAAAATAGACCGCTGTAATAGATAGTCTCCAGTGCGATAAAATTCACTACCCGAATCATCTTTTCCTTCACGGAGCGTAAATTGATTCTCTAAAATTCGATTGTATAAGTTTTTAAAAGAGATTTTATTTGACTTCCAAGAATACGCGAAGTTTGCAAGGGCTCCTAAATTTGTATTGAAACTATATTGATCGTCATGGAATACCTCTGGCAATGACTGGCCTACGTATGCCTTTTGGTCTGCCTCTCGCTTCCTTTGGTCGTAACGATAAGTCAAAGAGAAAATGGCTCCAAATTTAGAATCATCTTTAAAATTTTTAGTGGAACCGTAATTCAGCTGAAAATTCGGGGTTAATGTCGACTTTTTCGTATCATAACCCCAATTGTTTTTAAATAATTTAGAATATTCAAAAATTTCATTTGAATTATTTTGTAAAGATTGAAAATCCTTTGTGGAAGGAAAACCTTTAGGAATTTCACGGTCACTTCCTGCAAAACCAAACACTTCACCACCAGCCCTTTTTGCTGAGGTAAAATCTTTAAATGTAGACTGTGTATTATAAGATGTACCTATGGATGCATCAAAGAAATTTTTCTCTGGAAAATCCTTTGTATTTACTTGAACTACACCTCCAGAAAAATCAGCAGGGATATCTGGCGTCGCAGTTTTATTAATTACGATTGATTCAATTAAATTTGAAGGAATGATATCAAAAGAAAATGCACGTTTATCTACTTCTGTATTGGGTAAAATCGCGTTATTCAACATCGCTGAATTGTAACGATCACTTAGTCCCCTTACAATAACATATTTATTATCTTGAATACTAGCACCACTTACTCGCTTAATTGCCTCAGACGTATTTCTATCTGGACTTCTCTTAATCTGTTCGGTCGAAATACCACTAGAAATTCTAGCACTATTTTTTTGCTGGGAGTATAAAGCGCTGATCGACTCCTTTTTGAAAGTTCCCGTAACAACAACCTGATCCAATACAGTTCCCCCAGTATTATCAAGTACTACATCGAGCGTTGTAACATCCTTGTCCTTTATCTCTACATCAGTAATTTGCTTAGTAGCGAAGCCTACATAACTAAACTCCAATGTATACTTCCCCGCAGGTACCGCAGGAATATTATAATTACCAGTCACATCCGAACTCCCCACTCTTGCCGTACCGATCACCTTAATTGTCACACCCGTGATTGTTTCACCTGTTTTGACATTTGTTACTTTACCCGCCACCTTTCCACTGCCTTGTGCATAAACTGTTGTTGACGCAGCTACTGCTAGCGTTACGACTGCAGCGATTCTTCTAAGTTGTAATTGTGGTTCCAATTTATTTGTTTTTTGTTTCTGCAAAGCTATTAGCAGAATATTAGATTAACATTAACAACAAATTACCATTACATCAATCAGCTGTTAATTTAATGTTACCTATAGCCAGTTTTCCTCGACTTTCAGTAAAAAAGAGTATTTATGACCAATTTGCGTAGTATTTGGGCAGTCTCCAGAGAGATTATATTAAAGAAGTGTAATAAAATTATTAAGCACTTAATTTATTAACACAATAGGTTATTTTTCTAATTTATACCTTAATGAATGCCATGTAATGGGTTTACATAGCGACCTGGTACTTCTGGTTAAAAGAGAACGATCATCTTCCATTACAGCTGTTAACTCACCGCAGTAAATTGCTTTTTATATGCAATATAATTGCAATTATATTGCATATAAAAAGCAATTTATCTAAGTTTGAATATATTTTCAATTTCTGATCCGCATGAGCACTCCAATCGTATCGACAACACAGTTATCATTTCAGTATCCCAATTCAAGGCCAATTGAATTTCCAGATATCCATATCGAGAAAGGTCAGCATACGCTGTTATTGGGGGATTCAGGTTCCGGAAAAACAACACTGCTGAATATATTAGGCGGATTGTCACGACCAGAAACTGGTCAGGTCAAGATAAATAGCCAAGATTTAGCATTGTTATCAAACAGCAAATTGGATCAGTTTCGTGCCCAATATATCGGGTTTATATTCCAAGAAGCACACCTGCTGAGAAATCTAACGCTTTTGGAAAACATCAAGTTGGCGCAGTCTTTAGCAGGAAAAACAATAGATCCTAGTGCAATACATTTCATACTAACGCAACTACAATTAGATCAAAAAAGTAATGCCTATCCGAACGAATTGAGCCGCGGCCAGTTACAACGGGCCGCTATCGCACGTAGTATCATCAATAAGCCAGCCCTGTTAATCGCTGACGAACCTACCGCCGCTTTGGACGACAACAATACCTACAGGGTATTAGAACTTCTCCTATCGATAGCTGATACTGCAGGATCAACTTTACTGATAACAACACACGACAAGAGAATAAAAGATCAGTTCTCCAAAATGTACCTTTTAAAATAATTGTTTTACTTTATTTAGGCATCAACCTTAATTTTTAAAATTTGTTATGAACACGATACAATTGGTTTGGAAAAATATAAGTAGACAGTTTGGATCGGTCTTTCTCAGCATACTGTTAACGGCCTTTGGAATTTCCATCCTTGCCGTGCTTTCAATTACCGGAGAAACTTTTGAAAAGCAACTTGACAATAACAGTAAAAATATAGATTTAGTTGTCGGGGCCAAGGGAAGTCCACTTCAGTTAATCTTATCCAGTGTTTATCATATCGACAATCCAACCGGTAATATCCCACTAGACGAACTGGAGCCACTACGCCAAAATCCACTTGTTCGGCTTGCAGTCCCCTTATCTTTAGGCGACAATTTTAAAGGTCACCGCATTGTTGGAACAGACTCATCATTCTTAGCTATTTACGAAACCGCTGTAGCCGAGGGGCGTATTTGGCAAAATAATTTTGAAGTAGTCATTGGTGATCAAGTTGCCAAAAAACAACAGCTAAAAATTGGCGATCAGATCCATAGTTCACATGGCTTGAGCAAAGATGGTCACCATCATGATGAACATCCTTTTACCATTGTCGGTATTTTAAAACACAATAATAACGTTACCGACAATTTAATACTGACGAACTTGGAAAGTGTTTGGGATGTACATGGTATTGCACATCAGCATGAGCATCATGAAACAGCAGCAGAGAAAGAGCAGCGCGAACGTCAGGAAGACCGGGAAGAAACCGTCAACGCGCACCTCCACCACCACGGCGAAGATATAGCAGAAAATCCATCTTCTCCTGTCGAAATGGATGAAAAAGGACAGCACGACCAGGAAGACCATCATGAACAGGAGGAAGAAGGTATGTTTGTGAAGTCTATTGGCGCTGATATGGTCAAGCAAAATGGGTTGGAAATAACCGCCATCCTACTCAAATATCAATCTCCTGCGGCGATCGGAATTTTACCAAAATTGATCGATCAACAAACCGATATGCAGGCCGCATCCCCTGCGATGGAAAGTACACGTCTATTCTCTTTATTAGGTGTAGGGATAGATTCCTTATCCATACTAGCTTATGTAATTATGTTTATTGCAGGTTTAAGTGTCTTTATTAACCTATATAATGCATTAAAGCAACGTAAATACGATCTTGCCATCATGCGTACGCTTGGAGCCTCCAAAGGAAAACTCTTTGCAATTGTGCTCCTTGAAGGACTTACAATTACCATTATTGGTGGGTTAATTGGGCTTATAATGGCGCATTTGGCACTTTACTATATCAGTAACCAGACGAGTCAAAGCGCTGATTTTATTGAGGCCTTTAAACTCCATCCCAAAGAATTGGTATTTTTGTTTGTTGCTTGTATAATCGGTATCTTCGCAGCAATCATTCCAGCAATCAAAGCTTACAGGACAAGTATTTCTGGAACGCTATCAAGTAAATAAGTTTAACTAAGATCAATACACTACAAAAAAGATCGCAACAAGAAGAGCAGTTTGACCTCTAGGCAGGATAACGTAAAATATAGACGAACAGCTTCTTGATACAAAACAATAGCATAACACATGAAAAAAACACTGACAGTATTCTTATTTATAATATTTTGTACCATACAAGCACAGGCTCAAATAGGCAGTAATCCAGATGTTCCGGACCATACGCCCATGATGAACAAAACATGGGAAGCGATTGATAAGATGGCTTATAAAGTAACTTACAATGGAGCAAAGAAAGTATATACTCCATTCTATCCCAAAGAACTTAAAGCCCTGGAAAATAAAATAGTTGAATTACCGGGTTACATGGTTCCTCTTCACAGTGGTCGTAACCATAAAAACTTTATGATGTCTGTGTTACCCGTGATGCAATGCCAATTCTGTGGATCCAACGGAATACCACCCATGGTTGAAGTAACGTTAAAAGGTAGTGCGATAAAATTTTCCGAAGATCCGATTAAACTAAGAGGGAAAATGATCTTTACCAAAGACCCACTTAAGGGAAATGCCGAGATTCAAATTGTAGACGCGGAACCAGTAAAATAAACTAACGCCCATTTGAACGATCAAATGGGTTTTGCAAACTCATTCCTCAAAGCCAATTTGCTAAACCAAATCAGCGGCTTATTTTATCTATTCAACAGCGAAACTTCCATACATGCGGCTAAAGCGGCCGTTTCGGTCCTTAAGCGGGCTTCTCCCAAAGAAATTGGATGAAATCCCATTTGTAGTGCCAAATCAATTTCCTCCTCAGAGAAATCTCCTTCTGGACCAATGAGGATAATATAATGTTGCGAAGGCTCCAAAACCTGGTTTAAATACTTTTTTTCAGCATCAACACAGTGTGCAATTGCTTTTTGAACACCTTCTGTTGGAATATCTCTCAAAAACTGCTTAAACGATACTGCTGGATTAAGTTTGGGAAGATAGGCTTTCAATGATTGTTTCATGGCTGCAACAACCACCTTGTTCAGACGATCTAATTTTACCTCTTTTCGCTCAGAATGCTCACAGATAACTGGAGTTATTTCCTGAATGCCAACCTCAGTTGCCTTCTCTAAAAACCATTCTATACGATCAATATTCTTCGTTGGAGCAACAGCGATATGTAGATGATACCTCGGCTGCTGAAAGTCTTCCTTAACATTTAAAATAGTAAGAACGGTACGTTTGGGATGAGGGTCAATAATTTGAGCTTCGTATAAACCACCACGACCATCGATGAGATGTAAATGATCGCCAGTATTCATACGAAGCACGCGAATAGCATGTTTACTTTCTTCCTCACTAAGGATAAAATTTTCTAACGAAGGATTTAAATCCGGTGTAAAAAATAACTGCATTTATTAGCGCTATTATGTTATTCTTCTGTATCATCATCGGCCGATTCGACCAATTCCAATTTGACAAACTCAATATTCTGTTGGGCTTTCCGGATAATAGTGAATACGTAGCCATATTCTTCCTTCCGCTCGCCTACTTCAGGAATTTTATCAAAAATCTCACTCACCAAACCCGACATCGTATCGTAATCTTGACTCTCCGGCAATTCTATAGGGAGAAACTCATTCACATCATGAATACTAGCTCCCGCATCGACCATATATTCCGTTTCAGAAATTCGTTCAACAACTGGAGTTTCCTCATCATATTCGTCCTGAATCTCACCTACCAGCTCCTCAACAATGTCCTCCAAGGTAACCATACCTGCTGTCCCCCCAAATTCATCCAGTACAATCGCCAACTGTAGACGCTTTTGCTGAAATTCAGCCATTAAATCATTAATCTTCTTCGTTTCAGGAATGAAATAGGGCTTGCGCATGATATTTTTCATGACAACTTCCTTTCCCTTGGCTAAGAGGGGAAGAATATCCTTTGTATGTACAATACCAACGATTTGATCAATGTTATCTTCATAAATTGGAAGACGAGAATACCCCTCTTCAGTCATAGTTTCAATTAGCTCTGAGGCATCAGCGGTAACTTCAACAGCCACAATTTTGGTACGGGGTACCATAATATTCTTAACGATACGTTCGTTAAAATCAAATACATTTTTAATCAACTCGTGCTCGGAGATATCCAAAGCACCAGATTCTTTACCTTTATCCAAAAGGTATTGCAACTCTTCAGAAGAGTGCGCAGATTCACCTTTAGTGACTTCAAATCCCAAAATCTTCAATAGGAAATTAGCGAAACCATTTAGAATCCAAATAAATGGTCTAAAAATAAAGTAGAAAAATTGCAGTGGAACTGCAATTTTCATCGTTGTCGCAACGGGTTTTTGAATCGCAATTGATTTAGGAGCAAGCTCTCCAAATACAATGTGTAACACAGTAATAATTGTAAAAGCCAATACATGCCCTGCATTTGTCGCGATTGTACCTGTCAATTCAACACCGAAAAAACCTAGAACCCCCTGCACAATTTGGGTCATTACAGCCTCTCCTACCCAACCCAAGGCGAGCGAAGAAAGTGTAATACCCAATTGTGTAGCGGCCAAATAACCATCCAAATGCTCCGTTATACTTTTGGCTATTGTAGCAACTTTGCTACCTGTTTTTGCCTGAACTTCAATTTGGGAGACTCGGACCTTGACAATAGCAAACTCTGCCGCGACAAAAAAGCCGTTCGCCAATACTAAAAACAATGTCCAAAATATATCGAGCGCCATGCTTGGGGTTATTTGTTAACAAATTCTTTTTTGTACAATTCGATAGCCTCGATCAAGATTCTTTGTGCTTCTTCACGTCCTTTTACACCCTCAACAATGACATGTTTCTTTTCAAGCGCTTTGTAACTCTCAAAGAATTGTACAATTTCCTTCATCGTATGCGGAGGTAACTGATCAATATCTTTAATGTAATTAAAAACGGGATCATTTTTAGCTACCGCAATAATTTTATCATCTTGTTCTCCACCATCAACCATATTCATCACACCAATAACCTGTGCTTCAACCAATGTCAATGGTAAAATATCCACTGAACAAATGACTAAAATATCCAACGGATCTTTGTCGTCGCAATAAGTCTGTGGGATAAAACCATAGTTAGCAGGATAAACGACAGATGAACTCATTACTCTGTCCAAAAGCAGCAAACCAGTTTCTTTGTCTAATTCATACTTTCCTTTGGATCCGTTTGTAATCTCAATGATAGCATTTACGGCATGTGGAACGTTCTCACCTGGAGAAACCATGTGCCAAGGGTTTTGTTTACTCATTTTTTAATTTACTGTATATTTTGTTTGTTTCTTTTATCTTTTATACGCTTTTTTAACAACGTTATTGCAATTGGCAAAAAGGCAATTACAATCATTCCAACGACAACATATTCTACATAATGTATAATCCAAGGGAACTCAATACCGAGGAAATATCCCGAAAGGGTCAACACTAGTACCCAAATGGCAGCCCCTGCAACATTATATAGAACAAATTTTTTAAAATCTAATTTTACGACACCGGCAAAGATAGGTGCAAAAGTACGAACTATTGGAACAAATCTCCCTATAATTAAAGCTGTTCCACCATATTTATGGTAAAACTCTTCGGCCATAACCACATATTTTCGCTTAAAGATGAAACTATCTTTTCGCTTAAATAACATTGGCCCCGCTCGATAACCAAACCAATACCCTGTAAAATTCCCTAAAACTCCCGCAACAAACAAGCCCAAACAAAGCGTATAAATGTTAACATCAATTTTATTTAGCGCACAAAACAATCCTGCAAGAAATAATAAATAATCACCAGGTAGAAAAAATCCAAAAAATAGACCCGTCTCAGCAAATACAATTAAGATAACCAGATAAAATCCACCAGAGCTCAATAACTCCTCGGGATTTAATAATTGTTGAAATGACAACAAAAGTTCATGCATAACCTTTAGTAAAAATCAATATTGCGTTCCTTTTTTAGAACAAATCCTACGCTTATCCTTGTACAAATTTGAAACAACAAAGTACAAATATAGCATTCTTCTAAAAAACGAACGTAAATCAAGTGTAATATAATCTTTTCTAATTATTGATTTTGAGCAGTTATACCGACGATAGACTCACGAATAGTGGTCGCAATTTCGTGAAGTTCGTCATTAGACAAGCTCAGCTTAGGTCCAGCAAAATTTAAATCGCTAATTTTATTAATTGGTACCAGATGTATATGTGCATGAGCCACCTCCAAGCCAACTACTGCTACACCGACCTTTACACAAGGAATTACCTTTTTAATACCTTGAGCAACAATCTTGGCAAAGACCCAAAGTGCCATATATTCATCATCCGCTATATCAAAAATGTAATCTGTTTCTTTCTTAGGGATCACCAAAACGTGCCCCTTCGCTAATGGGCTGATATCCAAAAAAGCCAGAAAATCATTACTTTCTGCAACTTTGTAAGCTGGAATCTCCCCAGCAACGATTTTTGAAAAAATTGTCGACATATTATTCTAATCTTGGAATAAATCTTTTAAACAATAATTAGCAAACAACAGACTTTAAAATGCAAAGCCTTTGGTATGTTAGCAATTAAAAATTTAACTGCAGATTTATCACACCCTGTTCTTCTACTGCCAACAAATATAAACAAAAAAGGTCGCGATTACTACATCACGACCTTCTTAATATAAAGTTAATTTGTGGATGTACGGTTATGGCATACCGCACATAACCGACATATATTATCTTGAAATCTCTACGATTTCGAATTCAATTTTACCTGCTGGCACTTCAATAACAGCTGTATCACCTTTTGATTTACCCAACAAACCTTGAGCGATAGGAGACTTAACAGAAATCTTACCAGACTTCAAATCCGCTTCTGACTCCGCAACCAATTGATAAGTCATTTCAGCACCATTCTTCTTGTTCTTAATCTTAACAATAGATAAAGCCAAAACTTTGGATGTATCCAATTTGGACTCATCAATTAAACGAGCTGTAGCCAAGGTATTCTCCAAATTGGCAATTTTAGCCTCATGAAGCCCCTGAGCCTCTTTAGCAGCATCATATTCTGCATTTTCTGACAAATCCCCCTTGTCTCTTGCCTCTGCAATAGCATTGGCAATTTTAGATCTTCCTTCCGTCTTCAGATAAGCCAATTCCTCTTTAAGCTTACGCAATCCTTCTTCCGTAAAATAAGTTACTTCTGCCATAATTTTATCTTTTTTCTTATTTTCTACATTTTAAAAAAGAAACAAGACCATATTACCCTCGTCGGGAAACATGGTCTTGCTTCGAATCTATACGAAGATAATAATTGTTTTCAACAAAACAAATTCTTACCTGTTAAATATAATTAAATCTCTTCCTCATCAACAAATTTATATCCCAGCCCCCGTACGGTCTGTAGATAATGTGGCTTATCTGGATTGGTTTCGATCTTTTTTCTTAAACGAACCACATGCATATCCAAGGTACGTGTGTTGACGTTTGAACTATATCCCCAGACAACTTCCATTAACTCTTCACGCGTAATTTCCCGACCTAAGTTTTGCAGAAAATGAAGTAAAATACGGTTCTCCAAGATGGTCAACTCCACTTTCCTTCCGTCACGTATCAAGGAATGGATGTTAGGGTGATGCTCCGTCTGACCAAATTTATATACTTCGGGACTGTTTTTAGGTAAGAAAAATTTCACCTTATTATCAATCATAGCAATAAGCACATCCATATTGAAGGGCTTGCTAATGTAATCAGTCACACCAAAGCTATAGGCTTCAATTTTGTCCACATCCTGAGATTTAGCTGTCATCATGATAATGATATTCTCAAAGCCGGCTTTACGGACATCTTCACAGATCTCGTTGCCCTCTTTTCCTGGAAGCATCCAATCCAACAAAACCACATCTGGTCTCTTCTCCAAAATCAAACTCTCCGCTTCATTCCCATTTCCACTTTGAATGACCTGATAGCCTTCAGATTCCAATCGATGTTTTACCAAGAAACGTAAGTTCTCATCATCTTCAATAACAGCAACTGTGATGTCTTTATTCATATTTAAATTTATTTTTAAACCGGAAATACCAAGGTAAAGGTGGTCCCTTGTCCCAATTGGCTTTTTACTGTAATATCACCGCCTATAAATTCAGTAATCTCCTTACAGAAAGCCAACCCCAAACCGATACTTCCTTGCTGATTATATTGACTTTTTATTCTATAAAACTTTTTGAAGATATTGTTAAACTCAGCCTTCTCAATACCTATTCCTTCATCTTTAAAAGTGATAACAAAATTCTTCTTGTTTTGTTGTATCGCAATATCCAAGATTTTATGCCCCGCTTTCGAATATTTATAGGCATTATCGATCATATTTTGAAACACACTGCTCAATAGCACCGGATCCGCAAGCATCGATGTCCTTACATCAATTTTTGTGCTAATCTTGAAATCCGAATATTTTATTCTTGATGAAGCTACTAGATTTTCGGTAAACTCCTCCAAATCAACTTCTTCTTTATTTAATTTTATGGTTTTATTTTCGATCTGACTAAACGACAATAGCTTATTCATCAGGTTATTTAATCGGTCTGCCTCCTGATCTAATATATTTCCATACATTTTCCGCTCTTCATCAGAGAGCACCTGAGCACTCTTAATATTATTTCCAGCAATCTTAATAACGCTCACAGGCGTCTTAAACTCATGCGTAAGATTATTGATGAAATCGTACTGCAATTTAAAAAGTCTTCCGTTAATTTCTAAATTTCTATAAATTAAATATAAGATTGCAATTAAAATAATATAAATCAGGGATACACCGCCCAATACGGGCCAAAAACTGCGGTTTATCTCTTTTGACAGAAAACTTTTACTCGATCTAAAAAGGAGTTTATAGTCAGCTAAGGCTCCAGGTAAAGGCATCTCCGTTGAAATCTCGTCATTTTCCGGCGTGATCGGAGCGCCAACCAACGGAACTATTTCAACTTTCTCATAAAGATTTGAATAGCTATTTTTTACTTCCAGATACATTGGATCGATCTGAAAATTAAACATGTCCTGTTCATAGCCCACAGTATGATCCAAATTACCTTCCATAATGGACTTATAGACAATTAAGTCATTAACCCTTGGGATATTCAGATAGGTAATCTGTCCGGGTCTTATGGTATAAAAAACCTTCAGAATATCCTTATCAGAAAGCTTGGCATTCGGTTGCAATTTATCAATATAAGTTGCCAACTTGACACCTATATTATTAATTTCCTCAGAATGCAAGCCCATCTGCCCACGGTCTCGAATCGTATTCTTATTCAGCCCGGAGCGGGAAACGGTAAAAAAGGTTATGGTTTTCGGCTGAATTCTAAGATTATTAACAATAAAACCATAGTTCAGATTGTGATCATTATTAAATTGCAAATCAAAAAAACCGATTTCTCGAACAAATGGGTACGAGCTTAATATACTATACGCATATTTCCCAGCCTGAACTGAATCCAAAAAGCCCTGATAGAAAGAAACTTCAGGAATTCTATTCTGAAAAAAATCATTGAAAGGGATTAAAGTCTGATCAAATATTTCTGATTTACGATTCGTGAATTCATTTTTAATATGCGATTCTGTATAATTGCGGGATAGAAAAAGCGCAAATATATACAACCCGCTTATCACGATGAAAAACATCAATAATAGGCCGTAGTTTTTTCGATAGCTATATTTCTCTGCTTTCATAATCTCCCGCCTTTAGTCAACAAGATATTTCGCTAAAAATCGCTCCAGCTCATTATAGTAACCAAAGACATTCTCATCCCGTTTAAAAGTTCGATCTTCATCCTCTTTCAGGATGTATTGCACAGGAACATTGTTATTCTTTAATTTCTGCACAAATTGATTTGCATCCGTAACCGAACTAAAACGATCTTTCCCCCCTTGGACCAATAATACCGGTATCTTTACTTTATCCGAATGAAATACAGGTGAAATATTTTTGAATAGTTCTGCCTCCCGAATCGGATTTCCAACGATTTGATACATCTTCTGCACATAAGATTTAAAGTATGGTGGAATATCTCTAAAGTAAGTGAATAAATTGGTATAACCTGAATAAGACACGGCACATTTATATAGATCAGAGTTAAAACAGGCTGCATGTAGCGCCGAATAGCCACCAAAACCTTTCCCTACAATGGCAACACGCTCCCGATCAGCAATCCCCTCTTTGATCAACCATTTCACGCCATCGGTAATATCATCCTGAATCTTTCCTCCCCATTCTTTAAATCCCGCCGTCCAGAATTTCTTGCCGAAACCTGTTGATCCTCTATAGTTCATCTGAAAGACCAAATACCCCCGATTGGCTAAAAATTGAGCTTCATTGTCAAACCCCCATACTTCCCGCCCATTGGGCCCGTCATGAGGCAATACCACCATGGGTAGATCTTTGCGATTGGAATGTATAGGATAAGTCAAATAACCCGAAATCTGAACTCCATCTCTCGCCGTATAGGTAATATACTCGTTAGGTGAGAGCTCTTTGTCTTTTAGATCGGAATTATTATCTGTTAGCTTCGTTAATTTTTGCGTCGAAAAGTCATAAAAATAAATACCTCCGGGATTTACATCCGTATACGTTTTGATAATTACCTTATCGCCAGAAATGTCGGTATTTAGCACCTGAAATTCAAAACCATCGATCTGTCTGGACAACTGATCATATTTCTTTTTGGTGGCTTCGTCAAAAAAGTGCCTATTTTGTCGGGACGTACTGTAATTTACAAACAGTAGCTTGTTTTGTTCCGTAAAATATCCTCCTGGACTCACGTCAACATCTTTATGGCTATAAAGTTCCCCTAATTCCTTCTGGTTTTCCAAATCATAGCTAACCAATGCCAGTTTATCCCGGTCTATATTGGATAAGGCATAAATGATCGCATTAGAACTATCTTTATAACCCAAAGGTGTAAAACTACTTTCTACATCACAGCGTATAATCTCTTTAAATGGTTCTGTCTCGGAACTTCGATAGAGCACAGACTGCTGTACGGAATCATTGGCTACCGCTAATCTTACCTGCCCATCATTTGACACCACCCAGGAGCTCATATTTCCGGGATTCTGTAAAACCAATTCCCGTGGCCTTCCATCTAAATAGATACGATAAAGGTCAAAAAAAGAAGAGTCTCGATCGTTGATTCCCGCAATAAAACTATCGCTTCCTGTCACTAGGGCATGAACCCAGCGAAATCGTCCCCGAACCGGTTTAATTAATGGCCAGATCTTCTCTGTATTGATATCCACAGCATATAAACGTAAACTGTCCTGTGTGGATTGCTCTGTCAAAAAAGATATTTTTGAATTATTGTTCCAAGCGAAGGATTTTACATTAATATCATTTTGATACGTAAGTTGTTTGGAACTATCCTGATGGATCAAATCTATCAAATAGATATTTTTGCAATGGTTGTCCAGGCCAATGTAAGCTATAAATCGACCATTTGGAGAAATCTTAAAATTTGATTTTTCAGGTGTAGAAAAAAATTGATTTATTGGAATAAGATCAACGCTATGTCGTTGACACCCCAACATGATCATGGCAGAAAAAAACAAACCTATCCAAAATTTCATCCTCATAATCCCAGTTACATCCTTATCATTTATTCCAAATATTGCAATTAAATACGAAATTGCATGAAATGCAACCTTATTTTTACAAGATATAGTAATTAAATGTAATATTCAAACTTATCTCCCTTCTGGCCCTGAGATTCTTTTTTATCGCAGAAAAATAGCGTATTTTTGTGTATGTTTTTATACAATGTCTCCGTTATTGCAGAAGAAACGATCCATCAAGAAATCGTTTCATGGATTCAGGATAATATCGTGCAATCCCAAAAATTTCAAGTGCATTTTCTGGAAATGCTCCAGTCGCCGCATGAAGGTATGACCTATTGCATTCAAGTCATACTTCCTACAGAAGAGCTTGTCGCAGATTTTCAACAAGTGCATCTCATTCCATTACAACAACTCATTTCAGAAGTATATAAAGACAAGGTTTTCCTTTTCGACAGTACCATGAAGTATCTAAAAAAATAAAAGAGCTCTTTAGAGCTCTTTTATTTTTTCACTTCATTAATACCGTTACTATCTTCGGTAAGGTTCCTATTATACTTTTCACCTATCTCTGCTGCCAATTCATAACGCGGATCATAACTGATTTTTGGCGTTAAAAAATGAAGTAAAATCAAACGGGCATACCTAAAATTAAAAGGTGCGAAGACCAAAATGGTTACAGCTAGACCAATCAGATAAGACCAGGGCGATTCACTTCCTGTCAAAATTGCGATAGCAACTGACACAGTAACAATCTCAGCGACTGACAAAGCATAACTCACATACATCGCGGCGTAGAAGTAACCTGGCTCAACCTCGTACTTGACGCCACAATATGGGCAAGTATCATTCATATGCTGCTTGTGTAAACTGTAGACCTTTCCTACAAATACATTACCAATATGACACTTCGGGCATTTGGAGTGTATCATTGCATGGAATTTGGATGTGGGCATTAAGAATCTATTTTATTTCGTTTATAAATTTCTTTGTTACAGGGCTCTTCTTACGGTACTTCTTATACCATAAATAACCAAGGCCTGCCGCGGCAAGATAAGGTATTACCAACAGAAACAAGATACCGTCATTCAGACCTCTTCCTTGCATATTCCCTTCCTTCGTAGAATTCTCCGCGTTCAATGTACACATCGCACACTGTCCGTAAGAAACAGATACAGCCGAGCAGCTTAAGGTAAATATTAGGAGTAAATATTTAAACCATTTCATAACACAAAGGTACTGAAATTTTAACGATTAGCGTGCCAAAGATTCAAATTTATCCCAAAAGCCGTCTTTCGGCAATGAAGCAATCAATTCCATCTTCTCCTTTTTAATTGGATGTGTAAAGGCCAATGAACGCGAATGCAAACAGATACTGCCCAAAGAACTACCTCTTGGGTATCCATACTTATTATCGCCAACAATAGGACAGCCCATCGCTGCAAGTTGCGCACGAATTTGATGTGTACGACCTGTTAAAGGTTCTATTCGCAGCAAATAGAATCCGTTCAACTCACCCACCACCATATAATCCAACTCAGCATAACTTCCACCTTTCACCTCCCGTGGAAAAGCCTTTGTTACGCGCGTTTGTCTATTTCTAACCAACCAGTTGATCAGTTTCCCTTCCGTTTTTCGCGGACGCTGTCTGACTATTGCCAAATAGGTCTTTTTCACATGTCTATCCTGAAAAAATTTATTCATTCGCTCTAGCGCCTTGCTTGTTTTCGCGAACAAAATCATACCACTAACAGGTCTATCTAATCGATGAATAACACCAACAAAAGCATCATTTGGCTTATCATATTTCTTTTTCAAATATACTTTAACCATATCCTCTAAAGATAGGTCTCCTGTTTCATCCACCTGCACAATATCTCCGGCTTTCTTATTTATAGCGATGAGATGATTGTCTTCGTAGATGACGTCTTTATCTGTAATTTCAGTATGATTCATTTTTTTCAAATTAAAAGGGGGTATCCAAATGCTATACAGGGTTAAATGCCCGTTGAATTGGAGCCCATATTGACGCTATTATTTATTAAAAAAGGCTCTACGCAAGCGTACAGCCTTTCATTATGTCCTTTTTAATCCACTTATTTCGTCGTGTCCGCTTTAAGCAACTCAGCTTTTTTAGCATCCTCTTTCATCTTCTTTTTAAAGAAACCACGTAATAAGAAATTATGTTGCAACGCTTCCATATTTTCATCCAATTTCGCGGTACTCGAATTCAGGTTATTGATTGCCGATTTAATCTGATTTGCTGATGCTGGATCATTCAATAAAACGCCCACCGCATTATCTTTATCATTCAACCGGCCAGATGCATTATTCAAATTGTTTATCAATGCATTTGCTGTCTGGGAAACCCCTTGCAACTGCGCTGCAGACTGACGCAGATTAGAGAATATAGCGGTATCGGTCGTTAAATCATGAATCAAGCCCTTATTGCTATTTAAAGAGTTCGTCAAGGTGACCAAATTAGCAGAAGCTTTGTTTGCATTATTCATTGCAGCACTGATCGATAATAACGTCGCACGCAGTGTATTTACCATGGACGTATCGGTCAACATCGCGCCAACCATTCCTTTTCCATCCGCCAATCCACGTGATATTTCTACAAAGTCAGTGGTAATCTTTGCTAAGTTTTCATTATTTACCTGCAATGTTTCCATCATCGCTTCCATGTCTGCAGTCTTCGCCGAACGCAAGAAATCGCCTGTCTCAACTGTTGGCGCATTCTGCGACCCCCCAGAAATCACTACGATCTTATTACCGATCAAACCATCCGAACCCAATTTTGTTACGGCATCTTTACGAATATATTCAGCAGATTTCTCCTCAATGGTCAATACCACCTCAACATCCTGCACGCTTTTAAAATGTATATTCTTAATGATCCCTACCTTAACCCCAGAAAACCACACATTACTCCCTACCTTTAATCCGGCGACATCGGGAAATGAAGTCGTAATTTCGATATTTCTAGTAAATTTCTTTTGCTGGCTGCCCAAAATAAAAATACCCGCTAAAAGAATCAATACGCCTAAAAAAACAAAAATACCGACAATGATTGCTCTTTTATTTTCTGCCTTACTCATGTATATTATAGAATAAAATTATAATTATAAAACGCTCTTACTCGTGCGTCATCTGTATCAAAAATTTCTTCAAAAGACCCCTGTCTTTCAAACTTGCCATCCAACAACATCACAATCCGGTCTCCCACTTCTTTCGCACAAGCCAAATCGTGCGTGATAATAATTGATGCTGTTTTATACCTCTCCTGAACCTCGTTAATCAATCCATTAATCTCCAAACAAGTGATCGGATCGAGCCCTGCTGTTGGCTCATCGTACATCATGATTTCAGGTCTAAGAATCAGGGTACGCGCAATACCAATTCGCTTCCGCTGTCCACCCGACAACTCTGAAGGCATCTGATTAATAGCTTGCGAAAGTCCTACACCATCCAACACCTCTTCCACGGCCTGATTGATCTCCGAACGTGTTAGATTACGTTTATTTCGAACCAATGGAAATTCCAGATTTTCGCGCACAGTCATGCTGTCGTAGAGCGCACTATTCTGAAAAGAAAACCCTATTTTCAAGCGTAACTCACGCAGTTCGCGATCATTTAACTCAAGAACTGACTCTCCCAAAACATTGATGGTCCCTTCATCCGGTCTTAATAAGCCCGAAATTAATTTGATCAACACTGATTTTCCTGTCCCAGAACGCCCAAGCACAACGAGGTTTTCTTCTTTATATAAATCCAGATTTACACCACGTAGAACGTGATTATCACCGAAAGATTTACTAACATCCCTAATTTCAATGACCGGCTTCGAATGGTCGATGGTTGATTTAATCTTTTCCATAGCTCACTATCCAAAGAACGATAAAACTTGAACAATAATTATTTCCTCAATAAAGACAAGGAACATCGAAGCTACAACGGCCGCGTTCGCTGCCTTACCAACACCTTCAGTTCCCTTTGAAGAAAAATAACCGCAATAACAACTTACAGCTCCAATGGTAAAACCAAATATAACTGCCCGCAAAACCATAGCGCCTAAATCCTTAAATGCTATCGTTTCAAATACTTGCGTAAAAAAACTCAAAAAGCTTAAGTCATCTTTACTCATCATACTGAGGTAACCACCTAAAAGGCCTATACCTGCCACATAAAAACACAGTACTGGAATTCCAATAGTTGTAGCTAATATTCTACTTACAATAAGAAACTTATATGGATTAGTCCCCGAAACTTCCATCGCATCAATTTGCTCCGTGACATTCATCGAACTTAGTTCTGCCCCAATTTGCGAGCCCACTTTACCCGAAGCTATTAAAGCCGTCACCAATGGTGCTAATGCACGAACAATAGCGATCGAAATAAGCGAAGGCAACATCGAAGTCGCTCCAAATTCCTCCAAAGAAGGACGTGACTGTTTTGTAAAAACAAATCCAACAATAAATCCCGTTAAACTGATCAAAGGCAACGATTTATAGCCTATTTCATAGCACTGGCGGACAATCTCTTTAAATTCATAGGGTGGAGTTACCAATTCACGCCAAAACCGTAGCAAAAAACGGTGAATGTTTGCAAATTCTAGAAAAAAAGTCTGAAGTTTTTTAGCCATTTAAATGATGTCTATTTCAAATTAATGTGTTTTAAAACACGTCTTATGCTGAACAAACACGTAGCAATTCGAGCGGTAAAGGTAAATAAAAATATGTATCTAAAATTGTCGTTTATGTAAAAAGATCATCAATTTGACTTTTATATATAAAAAATCAGATTTCTAATGTACCGATTAAACCATTTTATACGTTATGCTGTCATAATAACAAAGACAATAGCATAGAGTTTGTCACACTTTTAAATATTACAGAAATGAAAAATTTAGGCAACATAAAATATTGGGTACTTGGTTTTATCGGTATCGCTTCTTTTTCAAGTTGTGCTACTTCAATGGCCCAACGGGGTGGATATAATAATGGTTATAACAATAATGGTTATAACAATTATAACAATGATGGAGTTTCGTTCCAGCTATTCTATGATCAGCTCTCACCTTATGGAGAGTGGGTTAATGACCCCAATTATGGTTTTGTTTGGATTCCGGACGTTGGCCCGAACTTCCAGCCTTATGCAACCAATGGTTATTGGACAATGACTGATTATGGTAATACTTGGGTATCCAACTATGACTGGGGCTGGGCTCCCTTCCACTATGGTCGCTGGAACTACAATGACCGTTATGGCTGGGGATGGGTCCCTGACTATGAATGGGGACCAGCATGGGTAAATTGGCGCCAAAGTAATGACTACTACGGTTGGGCTCCTCTGGGGCCAGGCATGAATATTAATGTATCCGTTAATATTCCAATGAACTTTTGGACATTTGTGGGAGTCAATCACTTTATGCGGCGGGACATGGATAGATATTATGTTAATCGAAGAAATTACAATAATATCTACAACAGAACCACCATCATCAATAATACCACGATAATTAACAACAACTATTATGTTGGCGGTCCGCGAAGATCCGATATTGAACGTTCGACAGGAAGAAGCGTAACAGTCAATAGAATCGCAAACGCCGATAGACCTGGGTCTGCACGCAGTAGCAGCAACCGCAGCAATGAAATCAGTATGTACCGTCCGAATGTAGACCGTAATACAAGATCCTCTGCCCGCCCGACTAATGTCGTGGATGCTTCTACCCGAACACGAAATAACAATAGTGAGATTTCAGATCGAACCAATCGTGTCATAACCAACAGAGATAACATCGACTCGAGATCAGGAAATCGTGAGTTATATATTGACAATAGTGGAAATGCTTCTGTAAGGTCTCGTAATGATGCCAACAGCGGTGGCTCAAGCCGTAGTTCAATTAATAATACTCGAACCGGAGACAATGGTACTATAAATAGAAATACGAATGGTACACAACCTAATTCGAATAACTATGATTTTAGAACGCGATCAAGTCGCCAGTCGGATGCTTCAAACAATAACAACCCTACATCTACCACTAGGGACAGGCAAAATCGCTCCGTTGACAATAATGGTGTAGCCAACGGCAGAAGTACAGACTACAATAGAAACACAGACTATAATTCACGCTCGCGGTCTAGTGCAAACGGTTCCGATCAGGCTGTACCGCCAAGAGTTGCGCAACCTACGACAACGCCGCAACGAAATGGAAATTATGATGGCACCAGGACACGTTCGAGCCAACCCGTGTCGCAACCTGTAGCACAACCAACTCAAAATCGGAGCTACGAAAATACAAGAAGTAGATCAAATACAGACAATTCATCGTCTGTATCTCGATCAAGGTCTTCAGAAAGCTCAGGCGAACGCAGCTCTGGACGTTCTTCACAAGGATCAGAAAGATCTAGAACAAGATAACGACAGGCGAATAAAATAATAATTCACATCTGGCGGGTAAAATGAAAAATTTTACCCGCCTTTTATATGCATGTCTTTTTATATTTATCATGAACAATCCATACATTTTCACGTTAATTAGTAAATTTACCGCTTCAAACAAAAAAACAGATCGATAAAGATGGCTTCATTTACCTCTATATTAGATAATGACTTTTACAAATTCACCATGCAGCATGCCGTGGTCAAGTTGTTTCCAAAGGCCAAAGCACGTTATCATTTTATTAATCGGGGACATCATAAATTTCCCGATGGTTTTGATGTACTCCTGAAGGAGGCCGTCAATGAAATGGCTAATTTGAAGTTAACAAAAGCAGAAAAGGCTTTTTTTGCCAGAACATGTCCTTACATAGACCCAACCTATTTTGACTTTCTTCAAGGTTATCGCTACGATCCCGAGGAAATCAAAATATTTCAGGATGGCCCCGACCTTGAAGTCATTATCGAAGGGTACTGGTACCGTACTATTCTTTGGGAAGTCCCATTGATGTCGCTCATCTGTGAACTTTTTTATGAATCCCATGGCCTACAACGTGCCTCGGATGCAGCTGTGATCGCCACCGCCAAAGATAAAATTGAAAAATATAAAAAACTCAATATCACAATTGCTGATTTTGGCACGCGCAGACGTCATTCTTATGAAGTCCACGATTTGGTCGTTCGCACACTGAAGCAATACGGCGAAAAAACATTTATAGGCACCAGCAATGTACATTTAGCAATGAAATATGAAACGAAACCAATCGGCACACATGCCCATGAATGGTTTATGTTCCACGCTGCCAAATACGGATATAAAATGGCGAATCTCCTTGGCCTTGAACATTGGTCTGATGTCTACCGGGGTGACCTCGGAATAGCACTATCGGACACCTATACGACGGAAGTCTTCTTTCAGCAGTTTGACAAAAAATTAACCAAATTATTTGATGGAGTCCGCCATGACAGCGGAGATCCTCTTGAATTTACAGACAAGGTCATCGCACACTATAAGAAAAATGGAATCGATCCCCTCTCCAAAACAATTATATTCTCAGATGGCCTAGACTATGAGAAAGTCGAAAGAATCGCGAGCTACTGTGAGGGAAAAATTTTACATTCCTTTGGCGTCGGTACCAATTTCACCAATGATGTCGGTCTCAAACCCATGAATATCGTCATTAAGATGACCGACGCTTTGCCAGAAGATGATCAATGGACCCCGGTCATCAAGCTATCTGACGAACCCATGAAACATACGGGAGATGAAGACTCCATATATATAGCAAAAAAAGTACTAATGATTGATGATGACAATGCATAGAGACGTATACGGTGAAGCTTTAGATGATTATTTCGTACATCAAGAAGAAAAATTTCCTTTAGTACTCCACACGAGTTATGGCGACCGAGACGAAATGCCGGTCGAGATTTTCTTTCGTGAACCTGATGATTTCCCTGAACTGGAATTTATTGGTCTATCCTTATGCGATGGACGTGTACTGGATGTTGGAGCTGGAGTTGGCAGCCATAGCCTTTATCTACAAGAAAAAGGTTTTGAAGTAGATGCACTGGAACTCTCGCAGACCGCCTGCCATATTATGCAACAACGCGGGGTACAACATATTATCTGCGAAGATTTCTATAAATTCGAAGGCCAAAAATACGATACACTTTTGCTTTTGATGAACGGAATAGGCCTTGCTGGCGACGTAGATGGCTTTCGAAAACTATTGCAGCATAGTAAAGAATTATTGACTGAAAATGGCCAACTGATTTTTGACTCTTCAGACATCAGTTATCTGTACAAAGATTATAACATCAAAAAGCCAGCGCATTATTTTGGGGAAATTCAATATCAATACGAATACAAAGGCAAAAAAGGGAACCTGTTCAAATGGCTCTACTTAGATCAGGATTTGTTGATTAAAATTTCGCACGAAATGGGCTGGGTTGTCCAAATTTTGTATGAAGATGAGAATGATCAATACCTCGTCCGCATGGAACTAAAAAAATAGCCTGTTATTCTAACAGGCTATTTTTTTTATTTCTGTGTTCTTATGTAAATATCTCCCATGGATGTTTTTAAGATAACATCCTGTCCACCACCATTCATTTTGCCTTTCACCGCATTTCCCATTGGCGTTGACTTCGGCTCTTCAGACTGTTTCTCAAACTGAAACTCGTCTGCTGCATAGATGTTCCCCATGGCTGATTTCACATCCACATTAGCACCAAAATTCTTTGGAAAGGCCACATCTACGGCCCCCATTGCTGCGACCAAAGAAATCGGTCCTTTAACAGGTTGAACAAATTTGGCCGTTACATCTCCCTGTGCAACCTTAACATTGATTGGGCCCGTCACGTTCAATAAATTTACATTCCCCATTGTACTAGCAACTTCGACCTCAGCCCGGATATCTTTCAATTCGATTGCTCCAGCATTAAACATCGCTCCACGACCGCCTTTGATCGTCACAGGCAGATCCATCGGTATCCTGATGCGAATAGAATCTTCTAAGGGCATTCCCACCATGCTTATTTCGGTCACCCCGCCCTCTGTTTTGATATTCATACCAAGCCCTGAATTATCCGATAATCCTGAACCATTGATCACACGTAGGCCTTTTGCACGGTCATTTTCTTCACTTTCCTCCACCTTGGCGGTAATCAGCACATCCTTCCCCTTATACCCCTCGATATAAACATTATCCAATTTTAATAGTAGCTTATTCCCCAAGTTGGGCACTTTAATTTCTTTCCAGCTTTTCGGTCCATTAGAACGGCCAAATCCAGTAGCACTGTATGTGAAATTATTACTATTATTTACAACAACCCCCGAAACCGCTCTCGCCTTTTTAGGAGGATTAGGAGGTTTTGGTGCAGCAACTCCTTCAACAGTTTCATTTACCTGGGCCTGCAATGCGCTTGCAAAGATCAGTGCGACCCCAATCATCATTATCCTTATCTTTTTCATTTCGTTTTAGTTTTTTTTCATTATTTGTCAAATAATGCATTTTAAGCTTTTTCATTGATTAACATACACAATCCGACTTCCACCTTAATATATATCCCATTATTGATTTAATAATACCGCATAGGCCTGCTCCTTCACAAATTTCAGGGTAAAGGGATCTTCGACAATTTCATTTAACTTTTCCTTTGTCGTCGCCTTCATCGTCGGATCCTCCTGTTGAGCCATCATTTGCATCAATTCCATTTGTAAAGTGGGATCATTTTGCTCCACAAAAAAGTCCTGAACCTTTTGTTGACGTTCTTCCGGACTAAGTCCATTTAATATCGTTTCAATTGCAGCCATGCGTACATTACTGCTTTGATCCGATACAGCAGTCTTTTCCAAAGCACCCATACTATTCCGATCTAAACTCCCTACATCTTTCATCGCCAAGACAGCACTTAACCGTGTACTTGCAGAACTCGAATCCTGAAGCATCTGAACATAATCCATCTTCTCTTCCGCTTCGCGATAAGCAGTTTCCGATACACTTACTTTTACTAGTTTTTTTCCTTTGCTTTCGACAACAGCTATTGCGTTAACCCGAGCTGAATTCTTTTGGCTATCAGAAACAATATCCATCAGGCCAGCATGATCCACATTTGTATCTCCAGTACTTTTCTGAACAGTAACCGGATGTACTGCAGCCACAGGTTTTTCTACCGCCAATTCATGCTGTTGGTCAAAAGCAATAAAGGTTGCTGTCCCAACTAACAATGCTGCTGCCGCAATACTTGCCCATTTCCATAAAGGCTTAATCTTTCTTTCCTGAACAGTGGGGACTACTTGTGGCCTAATTTTATTCCATAAGTCAGCCGAAGGTTCTCTCTGATCAAATGCCTCCCGATTAGCGTTCACAAAATCTTTTAAATTATCCCGCATAATTATACCTTTCCTTCAATTGTTCGTAAATTTTCTTTTTAGCACGGTGGTATTGGCTACGTACAGCAACTGCTGTCATCCCCAATGTTTCCGCAACTTCATCATGGCTCATATTTTCAAACAGATAAAGATTGACCACCATCTTAGGTACACCGGTCAGTTGATCGATCACATTTTCCAAATCTGTCAAACGACATTCACGCCACTCTTTTTCCAGCAATTCGTCTTCGCCATCATCCTGAATTTCCAGATCATCCACCGGCGTAAAATATTGCTTATTCTTCCGTAATAATGAGATTGCCTTATTCACCCCCATTCTTCTCAACCAGGCCTCCACACTGAGCACTAAATGCCATTTATCTGATCTTGCAAAAAAATCAACAAAGGTTTCCTGTAAAATATCTTCACTTTCTTCCTGATTCGACAAAACCCGATAAATAGAATTAAAAATCTTTTTTGCATACCGATGATAGAGCTGCGCAAAGCCAGACTCGTTGCCCGTTTGGCACATCGCTAATAATTCCTTATCGCTAAGCTGATTTTGCACGTTCTAAAATTAATACTGTTAATTCTTATGTTTCTACTATGTAGTCGGGCCCCTGCTGAAAATGTTGCAATATAATTTTATTTTTTTTCTAAAATAATGCTATTATCGCATAAAAGCCTTTTAAAGGGCCTCCCAGCAAACAAAAAAAACACTCAAGAATGACCTTGAGTGCCTGCATTAATAAAATAAACTTAAGAGGGATGTTAAAATTCCAGGTATAAGAATATTGATTATTTGACTTTTAAATAGGTTTCCACAATGGTATGTTTAACCCCCAATTCAGGTAAATTTTCCTCACCGGTTTGAATCAAGGTATCTCCTTTTAAAGTAAGTTTAAAATCAAACTTATTGCTTTCCCAATCCCGCATTGAACAATATTGTAGTCTTTCTTGATAGTTGACACCATCAAAAGAATAGGTACCACCACCGGCAACAAATAGCGGTTCTTTCCCTTTACCTTTTTCCTTATCATGGTTAAAGAAAGAAAAATGGTCCTCATTGAACATTTTAAACATCTCTGTTTTACTGGTATCGGTAAAAGCGGTCACCGTATCCTTACCTTTAATTGTCTTGCTTTCAATAAGCTTATAGGTACCGGACAAAGAAGTTGATTTTACCGCATCAACTTCTTTTTTTTCAGCATTATTTTTACATGAAAAAACAAGACAGGAAGTCGCGATCGCAAACAGCAATTGATTTTTTAGGTTTATCATATTTTATAAAAGGTTTAAAGAGGCCAAACTACGAAAGTTCAGCCTCAATCAAAAACAAACCATTGTAATTATTTATCCCACCAAACTCGACCAGACAACTTGTCTCCGCCAGGTACTGCGGCCGAAGCTGCTCTGTAGTTTTCGCCATTGATAGCCGCTTCCGTAGAAGGATAAGGGAATCTTCTTGGAATAGTGCCCGACGTCGCATTGCCTGGGTAATTCACTGGAATTAAAACTGGATAGCCACTTCTACGCCAGTTGCTCCAAGTTTCATAAAAATCCATCATCGTGATGGTATGTGCCCAATATTGAGTATTAATCTGTTTTAAGGCATCAGCAGCATTAAATGGATTTGCTGCCAAATAAGTCTCGGCATCTGCATCACTTATTGCCAAGGAACCATCATATTGATTCAGATAGGTAATACTTGCCTTCACCCCTTTTTTATAATGGTCGCTCGCGCTGCCACCGATGCCCCAACGTTGGGCAGCCTCTGCTAAAAGTAGCTCGGATTCACCGTAGGTCAAAATAAATGTCGCGCCAGTCCGCTTGATCATATTAGGATTGGGCGAAGAATATTCCGCAAAGGTCGTGTAACTTGGATCGCTACTGATGTTATACTGCGCATTTGAGCCCAAATCCTTTCCGTTAGGCATCCCCTTTTGTTTGGTTGGGTCTGTGATAAAACTCCCATTCTGTACTTTATCCTTTTCAGACAGATACAGTTTTGTGACAGCTACCTTTTGTAACCTCGGATCATTATTGCTTTTTAGATAATCAATAAATGTTTTAGACCATTTGACATAATAATTCTCTTGGCCTCCATCACCCAATAAAACTTGGCTATTTCTATTTTGCGTTACCCGAGATCCAGACTCATCATGTAAAATAAATGCATTGTCAGCATTACTGTCCATTGTCTTGCCCACAGCCTTCTGCACATACTCTTTCGCTTTAGCTTCGTCTACTTTAACCAAACGCATCGCTGTGCGAAGCAATAGAGAATTGCCAAATTTACGCCATTTGGCAATATCACCTTTATAAATAACATCACCAGTAACTTTATCACCATCATCCTTTAATGCAGCAGTAGCCGCTTCCAGTTCCTTCAGCAAATCAGCATAGATATCCTGCTGCTTGTCATACTTCGGTTTATAAACTTTGGTATAAAAACCCAGTCCCGCCTCCGAATAGGGAACATCGCCATACAAATCAGTTAAGCGTGCGAAAATTAAAGCTTTCCAAATACGGGCGACATTGTGGAGATTTGCATATTTTGGTTTGTCTTTTGTAAACTCAACCACATCCACAATATTACGAACCTGCTCAATATAGGCCCCAACTGTACCCGTCCCCCAATAAGCCGCGGTATAGCTTTCATTCAGCATATATTTATCCCCTGCCCAATAACTCACTACGGTCGATAAACCTTGCATCATTGTGGAAGAATAAATCAGATTTCCACGCCATGTATCGTATGCAAAATCAAAACTTCCGGTGTAAAACAACTGTGCTGAGCTCAAAGTATAATTTGGATCCCAATTTTCTTTTCCATAAGCAACTGGATCTGTATTTATCTTATCAAAATCTTTGGTACAGCTACTTTCCATAAATAATGTAGCCGCCATTAAACTAACAAATACCGGTTTAATATATCTTTTCATGATTGTTTGCAATTAGAATTTAACACTTAAATTAACACCGTAAGTACGCACTGCTGGAACACCGCCGAGTTCTAAACCCGGGAAAGTTGCATTATAGCTCGATTCTGGATCAATGTTATTTGTTTTCTTCATGATCGTCCAGAGATTGCGCGCTACAGCACTTACCGTAATTGACTTAACTTTGTTATTGAATAAGTTGGAAGGGAAAGTATACCCCATAACGACCTGTCTCAACTTTACAAAATCAGCGCTGTTTACAAATATCTTGGATACATTATTCGCTGTATTGGTATAATAAGTAGAGGCCGTTCTACCCAAGCTTTCACGATCTGCCACAGTTTCCTGATGCAATCCAAAAATGTAACCGTAGTAGTCTGTTCCTGAGAAAAGCTTTCCACCCCATTTTCCATCAATCAAGAAAGAGAAATTGAACCTTTTGTAGTTAAATTCATTGTTCCAACCTGCAAACCATTTATTCATAGCTGAACCATAAGACTTTAACTCACCCCGGTCAGGAGAACCGTCAGCCAATTTTACGATCTCGCCATTGCTATCATACTTATAATCGAAAGCCATGATCTGAAAAGCAGGCATACCAACTTTATTCATTAAGTAACCTACACCCGAACGGGACGTTGCTACCGTCTGTTCGTCCATTCCTTCAGCCAATGAAATCACTTTATTGTCGTTGTAAGAACCATTCAATGAAGACACCCATTTAAAATCTTCGGTTTTAACAACAGTAGCAGAAATCAACGCTTCAAATCCCTTATTTTGCATCTTTCCGGCATTGAGTACGGCACCGGCGTACCCGCTTGCTGAAGGGGTTGTAATAAAAGAAATCTCATCTTTCGACTTCTTGTTATACCAGGTTAGATCCAAGTTTACACGATCATTAAAAAGACGCAACTCCGTTCCAATTTCCAACTCTGTTGCTGTAGAAGCTTTCAAGGAAGAGTTCGGGATATTCACATTGTTAATAACCCCTAACGGTTGACCGTTGAGTACCTCGCTTCTAAAATTATAGGTTAGCAAGGTTTGATAAGGATCTGTTGCCTGCCCTACCTGAGCAAAACCTGCCCTCAACTTTCCAAAACTCAACCACGATGGCTTTAGATATTCTGAAAAGATAAATGATCCCGAAACTGCTGGATAAACCGAGTTCAATTTATTATCCACTCCCGGAGTTGCTAGCGTAGAAAACCAGTCAGAGCGCAAACTACCTGTCAGATAGGCGACATCTTTATAAGCAAATTCTAAGGTACCGTAAGTAGACTGTGTCTCCGATTCGCTTTCGAGATAAGCTACCGATTTATTTTTTGCATTCAAAATATTGTAAACACCGAATATCGCGAAGTCGGTACCCAAATTTGTCGTTTGTCTGATTTTAGTATTTCTGTAACTCGCTCCGAGATTAGGCGTCAGGGTATAATCTCCGAAAGTGAATGACTTACCAACCAAAACATCCGCATTAATATCCGCAAATTTGGTTTCTTGTTCAGCGATTTTACCATTTTCATAATAACCCGTACCAGAAGGCAATACATTTTTATAATGATCAGTATAGCCATCCCGTCCCGCTCTTCCTTGAACAAACAAACCGTTGCCCATCGTATATTTAGCCGTAACAGAGGCTATGGAGCGGTCACGATTGGTGTTATTGATAAACTCATTTGCAGCAAACCAAGGGTTGGTCGCATACACATTGCCTGAATTATAGAGTATCTCTTTTCCATTGCCATCCTTCCATGGCTTCAAATCATTGACATTAATGCTCGTTGGCAAAAACATAACGTTGTAATTGGCATTTCCTGCACCGTCAGAAACCATTGGACGATTTTTGACCTGCTCCAAAATCATGTTGTAACGCGCATCAATCGTCAAACCTTTGAGTGGTTCAAAAAGTCCGACCAAATTAAACGACTGTCTTTTCAGTCCCGAATTTGGAACAACAGATCTGTTATTGACATCTGTTCCCGACAGACGGATAGATCCGCCATCAAATGATTTATTTAATGCCAGCGTATTTGTCCATGTTGAACCCGTACGATAAAACCGATCTAAATTCCCTTTTTGTAATGAATATGGTCGTGATACACCGTCAAATTGGACTACCGGAGAACCGTCCAATTTAGCTCCCCAGCTCGATCCGCCCACTTGGGCCGCTCCTGCTTGGGTTGTTGGCTTCTCACCGTTCGCCCCCTGACCATACACTGTTTGCCAATTGGTGTTGTCAATGATCTGCTCGGCAACAAGGTTACTATTGAAATCGATCGAATTACCTTTACCTGATTTTGTCGTAATAAGGATAACACCGGCTTTCGCTCTTGAGCCATATAATGCTGATGCTGCCGCACCTTTTAGAACCGAAATACTTTCAATATCGTCTGGATTGATATTGCCGATCGCATCACCAAGATCGGGTGCATTATCCCATTGGCTTCCTGAGTTTCCCTTGGAATTAGCATTTCCAATTCCAACTGGTTTACTTTCCATGGGGATACCATTGATTACGTATAATGGCTGATTTGTCTGGTTCAAACTCGATACCCCACGGATGGTCACATTGGACGCCGCTCCAGCACCGCCGGAGGTAGAACTGATATCCAATCCGGCCACCTTTCCGACAAGTGAATTCATCACATTATTTTCACGGGCTGTGGTTAGTGATTCACCGGCAACCTGCGTAACAGAGTACCCCAACGAGCGTTTCTCTTTCTTCATACCCAATGCCGTCACAACAACCTCATTGAGCATCCGATTATCTTCCAATAAAACAATTTTCAGATCCCCCTCTTTGGTGACAGCGACTTCTTGCGAAGTATAACCTGCGAAAGAAATAATCAAGGTGTTTCCAGTTGCCGCATCGATCGTAAAACGTCCATTGATATCCGTTGCCCGCCCCACCGCGGTTCCCTTAACACGTACCGTGGCACCAGCTAAGGGATTGCCCTTATCGTCCGTGACGACACCTGCGACAGCTACCTGCTGTTGTTGACTGACAACCACAAGACCTTCCTTAGAAACGGAGTAAACCAATCCACTTTTATTGAAAAGCTTAGCCAATACATCCAATACCTTCGTATTATTCGCATTGACTGACACCTCTTTATTTAAATTTTCGTTCGTCGAATTATAGACAAAGTAATAATCACTTTGCTCTTCGATCATTTTAAGTACCTTGCTCAGTTTTGTTTTTTGGACATCCAAGGAGACTTTTTGTTGGGAAAATACATTTGCCGAAACATTCATAACAGCACACGTAGTCATAATTAAGGCTAGTTTCATCCGGATAATGAATCTAAAATGCACAATATATCCATTGCGCATTTGCAATAAGCAATTTTTAATCATATTTTAGTGTTGGTTAAAATTAATATTAAGCAGCACGCCCCAATGTTGCTGCTTTTGGTTAATCATTTTTTCAATGAAGGATGGTGTTGGTCCACCATCCTTTTTACTTTTCTGATATAGTTATTTTTTTCCCATATACATTAAATTTAAAAGGTTCAACGCTCTGTAAAGCACTCAGTACCTGAGTAATATTCTCCTTGCTAAAGGTTGCCGTAAAGCGATATTGTTTTAATTGATCATTTTGGATTTGTATATCCACATCATACCAGCGTTCCAGTGTTCTACGAAGTGATTCAAAATCTTGGTCCACGATTTCTAATCTATTTTCACGCCACGCAATGTCTGGTATTTCAGCTGTATTGGATTCTATTGTAGGGATATTCTCTATGGCAATTTCCTTAATCGGTAATTTGCTCGCGTTTGGTTTATTGGTTTTACGAGCGATTGCTACTTCAGTTTGATTCTTAAAGATCGTGATTTTTTGATTCGGTTTGATGACAACAGAATTTTCACGCTGCCCTTTGCTCGTCATCTCAATAGAACCTTCCACTAGCAATGCTTCTGCTGTAGGTTCATCAGAATAACTCTTTACATTGAATGTTGTCCCCAGTACCTTGATATCAAAATCAGCTGCCTGTACCACAAAAGGTTTCTCCTTATTCTTCGCCACCTGAAAATAGCCTTCACCAGCAAGCCGCACCACACGCAATTCCTGATTGAAATCTGCGGACAACTCTAATTTACTTGCAGAATTTAGCGTTACTGTACTTCCATCACTTAATTCGAAGGTCTTTTTCTCCCCATTTTTTGTTTGATACACTTGGCCGATTGCGCTTATTGGCAATGAGGAATCAACTTTACCGGGTTGAGCATAATACCAAACTCCGCCCGATACCAATGCAACAAGTACAGCGGCAATGGCTGCCCATTTGGGCCAGTTAAACCGATAGGATGCCTGATGCTCCACTGGAACATTCTGCAGATCTGTCTTCAATTTTTCCAATTGCTCATTCACAGGTCGACGATTGCCAACCAAGAGTTGATAGAGGCGTTTGGCTTTCAGAATCGTCTCCGCTTGTTCTGGATGGTTCAGGCTATATTGTTGCCAGTACAGAATACAGTTCTTATCTTCTCCCGAACAATACTTTTGAAAAGTATCATCAATCAAAAAATCTTCTAACTGTTTATAATCTTTTTGGCTCATTCTTTTGGGTATTTACTCTATAGTGCCCAAAAGGCGTTCTTTTGCCTAAAGAAAATTTAAAATATTTTACAAAAAGCTGAAATTCAGTTTTTTATTTTCAATAAAGAATACAGGAATAGCATTCTGTAATAGTTTTCAGCGCATGCTAAACGACT
Source organism: Sphingobacterium multivorum (assembly GCF_039511225.1). Classification (NCBI taxonomy): domain Bacteria; kingdom Pseudomonadati; phylum Bacteroidota; class Sphingobacteriia; order Sphingobacteriales; family Sphingobacteriaceae; genus Sphingobacterium; species Sphingobacterium multivorum. The sequence goes on along the minus strand of NZ_CP154261.1, from coordinate 1,786,011 downwards.
ATTGTATCTTCAAAGGAACCACAACAGGTTAAACTTAAATATCTTTTAACTCTTCCCGTAGGATTTTCAAAGCATCGTAAAGCGTATTATAGGCTGTCTTTACAGACATTTGTGTAATTTCTGAGATTTTTTCATACGAATATCCCTCAAAGAACTTGAGATTCACCAGCTGTTTTTGACGAAATGATAACTTCTCCAGTGCTTCTTTCAAACGGATCTGTATGATTTCATTCGTCTGTACTTTGATGACAAACTCCTCATAGGGCATCTCCACCCAATCATCTTCAGCTTTTACATGTTGAAGGGCTGTATTTATTTTATGTTGTTTCTCCAGCAAACGCAGAATACGTCTTTTTAAAAAAGTAATGAGATAGGACTGTACATTTTCGACCCGGTCAAGCTGTTCTCGTTTTTCCCAAATTTTCACAAATACCTGATCGGTTGCTTCACTTGCCAAGTCACTGTCGCCACATGTACGTATTCCAAAATTGACAAGCTCTTGATAGAGTGCCGCATATAGGTCAAAGAAAGCCGTTTCGTCTCCAGTACGAATACGTTCCCACAATAAGCGGTACCCCATTTTATTTCTCATAATAAAGCATATAATCCGAAAAAAGGCTAATATAAGTCCTCCGTTCCAAAAGTATAAACTTAATCGGTAAAAGGAGAAAGAAACGAAAAATTACATTGAAGCGAAGAACAAAGTCAATCGTTTGAATTGAATAGTGTAATTTAGTTCCTAAATTAAGAATATAAAAAGTAAAAACTCAGCAGCAGTATACAGCCGTTGATTAGATTTAAACTCACATGAAAACTATTTTTGCCATTGTTGGTAGCGCCAGTGCACATTCATCCAATCATCATATTGTAAATCACCTCCAACAGGAGATCAATGCCGATATCCATTTCACCCTATTTGACCGTCTTAAAGAACTGCCTCATTTTGATCTAGAGGAGAGCCAATCTCATCCACCTATTGAAATTATTGCACTTCGCCAGGTAATCAATGATGCCGATTTAGTATTGATCAGCAGCCCTGAATATATTTTCAGTGTACCCAGTGGATTAAAAAATCTACTTGAATGGTGCGCCGCAACGACGGTTTTCACCGATAAGCCCGTTAGTATCATTACTGCTGCTGCGCAAGGCGAAACAGCGCATGTCGAACTACAGCGTATCCTGCAGGGATTAGGAGCTCAAATTGACGAAAAAAGAAATCTACTCATACAAGGCGTCAAAGGAAAGCTGGATGCTACGGGAGCAATTTGGGACGAACAGCTCAATTTAGACCTAGAAAAGCTGGCCACACAACTTAATGAATATTAATACACACTAAGTTCTTTCCAATTTTCATCCAAACCATAGAAATTAGCATAATCCATAATTTGAAGATTATTATCTTTACGACATGCAAGAACAAATTAATAATCCATTACACGGAAAAAGGCTCGACACCATCATTGAATATTTAGTGGAGTATTATGGCTGGGAAGAGTTGGGACAACGCATATCCATCCGGTGCTTCAATGAAAATCCAAGCGTCAAATCATCCCTAACTTTCTTAAGGAAAACACCTTGGGCAAGAGAGAAGGTCGAGCAACTCTATGTAAAAACCTTGTTGAAGAAATAAGTTTTTTCATATTTCATAGCGAATAATCTGATTATTAAGCATATCTTTGCCGCCATGAAAAAAATTGCCGACTACCGGAAGTTACTTAACGTAGAGAAATCTGTGGACCTTAAAACCCTAAAATCTACTTACCGGACAATCATGAAAGAATGTCATCCCGATAAATTTGTCAATGATGAAGAAGGTCGTTTGGCTGCAGAGCAAAAAAGTGTGGAAATGATTGAAGCCTACCATTTCCTGGTAAGCATCTGTCCAGAAACATTAGAACAACAGTTGCCGATCTACATGGAGACAATTACCAATTCGGGTATTCAGGATATTGACTGGAAAGCACAAATATTGACAGTCACTTTTCACGACGGCAGTCAATATGAATATTTTGGTGTTCAACGCAATGACTATATTAAATTTGTCAACGCAGATTCTTTAGGTCGATTTGCCCGCAGACACATCTTCCATTCTTACCCTTACCGTAATGTATTAAAGACTGCAACAGTCGCTTAAGCACTGTTCTTCCATCAGCTATACAAAGATAAACGCCCGCCATCGGATCGATAGTGGGCGTTTACGTAAAATGTTAAATGTTTAAAAGCTATCTATAAAACAACGTGATTAACAAATAGTTTTCAGTTTTATAATTTTAACATCAGACCTGCCATTCCACCGCCATAAAATGTATTTCGTGTACGGTCTCTTCGCCAAGCTTTCCACACCGTACTGCCACCATAAATTGAATTCTCATCTCTTTCTGCATAGTTAAGGCTGGGAGCGACAAATATAGACATGCGCTCACTTAGTTTAAAGGCCGGAATTACCCGCAGCGAGAATTGATGGTTATCCAGCATTTTAAATTTCTCGGTCAGAAGATTACGTGTCGTTATTTCGGTACGGAGACTAAATTTAGACCCATTGAGCACTGCAGCTCCTAACCCAGCTTCAAAGGCATATTTATCAGGTCGATTACCTTCAAGCGCCACATTGATCGCTAATAGGCTATAAAGTACACGACCACCTGAACGAAATTGTAATCCGAGGTAGCTATCTTCATTAATTGCTACTGAAAGACTTTTCTCGCCATTTTTAATAAAATTGAGCAGACCAATGGGATAATCGCTACTATCCGCGATATTAACGATACCGGCCAACTGAATTCCTTTTACTTTTTTTGCTTTATTGGCGAGGCCTGCAATTTGATTTCCAACAGTCGATTCGCTATGGTTAAGTATACTGGCAAGCTGTGTCGTTCCCGACGCTTCTTTCGCCAAATTTAAAACGCCTGCTATTTGTAGACCACGAACTGTATCTGCTTTGTTGAAAACACCCGCGATTTGTAGACCTTTTACTTGCCCGACAACATGGTTTCCCACACCAGCGATCTGTACCCCACTTACATTTCCACCTACGCCATTAAAAACACCTGCCATTTGCAAACCTTTCATTTCTCCGAAAACACGGTTTCCTACACCGGCGAGCTGCACCCCACGCACATTTCCGCCCACCGCATTGAACACCCCAGCCATCTGCATACCCTGCATATCATATTGATTCATATTAAATACGCCACCGAGCTCCATACCTTTTACGCCCGCCGTAGATCCACCAATGATATTGATGGAAAATTTATTCACAATTTGCGAGCGTATAAAACCATGCGTACTTAATCCCGGTGTCATCGAAATTTGGTAAGGACTATACAAAAACATTCCTCCTAAATTCATACTTTGGATCTTCTGGGCAGGCGAGAGAAACACCCGTCCCCAAAACGATCGATAAAGACCATGATCTTCTTCATAACCCTCAAAATAGCCATAATCACGCGTTTTCTTATCTCCAATTTTCGCTTCTATCGGAAAAATCACCATAACACTGGTATCCCGAAAAGCCTCCTTACTCACATTCACAGCAATGAGATTACTCCTTTTCTTTACATCTAGTTCAAAGTAGCCATTTTGATCCGTCAATGTAGACAGTAAAGCATTTCGATCAAAGATGCTCGCATTGGAAATCGGGCGGTTGGTTCGAATATTCTTGATATAACCTGTTATAACCACTTTATTCTTAGTGGGTGTTTGTACTTCAAAATCTACCGACATCCGTTGTGGTGTATATTGAATGATAATATGTCTGCCCAGTTCTTTAAAAGAATATTCCTTTCCCAAAATCCCATCTAGATAATCGTACAAATTTCCTTTAAAAGGCTTGGTATGAATAACACTGTCTGTCTGTAAAATATTTCCATTGAAAGAGAACAATACATCTTCCTTCTGTTTCAACAGCTGAAAGATTTCACCTACTGTGGTCTCCGCAAAAGCAGGCATCTGAATCTCCACCGCAAGCTTTTGCTGTGCTCGTCCCGAATGGAACGAACACAGCATTAAAATGAAGAGGTAAAGCTCTATCCTTTTTATAAAAAATAGTATCATGTTGTTTTTATATACAATTTTGTTCCGAAAATATATCTATTTGTTGGCTCATCTCGTCAGATGAATCTCCCTATCTTTCACATGGACTTTTAATCCAAATGTGCTAGAAATGACTTTCAAAATTTCAGTTAAACTATTTTGTTCGAATTTTGCTGTCAATAACAATTTCTGATCAGGAGAATGATCTATAATAATCGTATAATCATAAGCTTGATTGAGCACCTCTACAACACGTTTCAATGGGGTATTCTGAAAATCAAACACACGATCCACATAGTATTTATAAAACTGATCTTTGACAGGTTCCTTTCCTACTTTTATCGTATCCCTGTCCCGGATCGTAATCATTTGTTGTGGCCGCAAAAAGACTTCCTTATTTGCATAGCCTACTTTGACCAATCCTGTAGCAACAATAACTTCCGTCGCATCGGGTATCCGTCGCACATTAAAACTTGTGCCCAATACCGTGATTTTGGTTTTACCTGTTTCAATGACAAAGGGGTGCTTTTTATCCTTGTGAACCTGGAAAAACACTTCCCCTCTTTCCAGGGTCACGTTTCTATTTTTATTGGTCCAACGACTTGAATAAGCCAGCGATGTATTTTTATTTAGTGTAACAACCGAGCCATCAGGAAGGGAATCTTGGCGCACTTGATCCCTGCTCGAAAGAAACATTTCTTCACGATGCGACTGATCAAATACATAGAATCCTACTGCACAGAGTATCAAGATACTCGCGGCGAGCCACCAGCTCCATTGCTTCACAGGAGTCATTTTTTGGGGTAACGCCGCAGCTTCTGACGCTCTTTTATCTCGCACCACTTTGAAGTCAGCCCAAGCCTTATCCACATCCACATCAGGAACATCTAGGGGTTTCGGCAAACTATCCCACATTTTTTTCATTTTTATGTATTCCTCCTTATTGTTGGCATCTTCTTCCAACCAATTTTTTATCATGGTATTCTCTACCTCGTTGGTCTCACCAACGATATATTTTTCTAACAGTTCCTTATTCATAGCCTATAGATAAGAAAGCAAATAATCAATGTTAAATAATCCACAAGTTCAATGCGCAAATGTCGCAGCGCCTTACTCATATGTCCCTCAACAGTCTTTATCGACAGATCCAAGGTTACTGCGATATCCTTATACTTCATTTCCTGAAAACGGCTTAACTCAAAAACCGTCCGGCTCTTTTCGGGTAATTCCGCCAAGGCAATCTGCAGCCTTTCGTCCAAATCCCGTGTACTTTCATCAACTGCAGGCGCAAAATCCTGTCTATGCTGCTCATGTGATTGATATTTTAGCTTTCGTTGCTCCTTTTTTAGCACATTCATACTTTCATTATAAATAGCCCGATATAAATAAGCTTTTAATGAAGTATGTATCTGCTCCTCCCAATCGCGTTCCCAAAGCCGCAAAAACACCTGTTGCACAACCTCTTCCGCCACATCACTATCACCTAGATATCGATAGGCATAACGATGTAACTCCTTGTAATGTGTGCGAAAAAGCTGCTCAAAATTCTTTTCTTTATTTTCCGACATTGATCAATTCTATTGTTTAAATAATCCGCTCTATTAGTAAGACATCCTAATAGACTGTTACCCTTACAAATTTTTCATTTTTTTATCAGCTTCAATGACCTGAATCAGGTGATCGCAAATCCCTAAGTCGAACCTATTCTGAAATTTTTTCATATCAATACGACAACAAGGACAGTCCATTTCCCATCTGAAAAATGGGATTCACCCGAGAAGAAGTATAGAAAAGCTATTGTTATCACTAAAGGTAAGTCATCTATTTTATAAAATATTTTTTTTCTAAGGGTATACAGTTTTTCCGTTGTCATAAAGGAAAGAACAATATACAATTGATAACAAAAATAATTTGACAATGAAAACAACATTCAAAGTAGCCCTGCTGGGATTGACATTATTGGGATTAACAGGTACTACACAGGCACAGGACATCACGTATGGGCTGCAAGTCGGAAGCAATTATCATATGAGTTCCTTTGGCAATAAGTCTGTCAAAGATAATAACGGCAAAGTTGGCGTATCAGTTGCAGGATTTGCACGTATTGGAGATCGTGTATTCTTTCAGCCTGGAATCGGTGCCAGTCTTTTACGCAAAGCATATAACTTCGAAAACGGACAGAAAACGCCTAAATTTTATCAGATCAATCTTCCCCTTCAAGTCGGGTATAAATTTTTGGAAAATGGCGACTTCAACCTCCGGGGACTATTGGGCCCTCAGTTAAACTATGATGTTAAAACAGTCAAGTCGAGTGCAAATACCGATTATAAGAAATTTTCATTTGATGGTCGTGTGGGTATTGGTGTAGACATCAGTCACCTCACCTTAGATGCTTATTATAGCCACGGTTTTACGAGTGTAGACAAAACCTTAGATGCAAAAAATAAAACAATCGGCATTATGGTCGGTTATAAGTTCTAAGCAGCATCTCGTAGTACACAAAGCGCCATTCTAAAAATCGAATGGCGCTTTTTCGTAATTATATTTTATTTTTTGTCAATAATTATTATTTTAGCGCTACCAAAAATTATTCTTAATCATGGTCCTATTCATAGCGACCGTTCCATCAGAATAAACGGGATGTAGCGTAGCCCGGTATCGCGCCAGCATGGGGTGCTGGAGGTCGTCGGTTCAAATCCGGCCATCCCGACTTTTTACTTTTATGACAACTCGTCCATCTCATTCCCCTTACAATAATCAGAACAACCGTTGATCTTGTTCAAAATAGATTTTCCGGATCAATATAGGCCAATAGCCTGCAAGGTCGCCCTCCTTAATCTGACTTATAAGGTCATGATCCGACGGACTCATTCCTTTTAAATCATCCCGCTTCACAGCAGCTTCCTCCCCGTTCGACAGCTTTAACTGCTCTTCTGCACGTTGACGAAGCATCAGCTCATACCTGTTTTTTGATGGTTTACTGTGGACAATTTTTTTCAGAAGATCACTATTCCCTTGCTTATCTTTTTGCTGCACCTGCTGCTCCAGCCAGTCAGCCAACAGTTCATTTTTTTCCTCGGCATAAGGTTCACCAACGCCCAAATTTATCGGCCATAACCTCGATTCTGCAATCTTCAACTTTGCCTTTTTATAGTTCTTCTCCAAGATAGATTGGTAAGCCAACATTAATTTGGTCTGCACATAATACCGATGGCCTTCCGTCGCTCCTTCAAAGGGAAGTATGTTCACATCCCTTAATTCTTGCTCAGCGCGCACATAAGCTTTAGCTAACAATAAAGTGCGTACATGTGCCAGTGTTAGTATATAATTTTTTGGAAATTTGCGATGATAGGCCGCACTTACCCGAAGAGCCTCTTCATAAGACTTACTATTATTTAGGAGCTCCACCAAATGTAGTCCATATCGCCATTCTTGTGGATCTACTCGTGTTGCCTGCTGCATCATTTGTACAGCCAGGTCATTACGGCTTGTATCTTGCAAGCTTGATTTCAATGCATAATAGGCTGCGAAATCTGTTGGCTCCTGCTCCACGCTTGACAGGAGTTCTCTTGCTTTTTGGGATTGATTCCTAAAGCGATACAATAATGCGGACAAATAATCGACAGTCCAGCTCTTGCTGTTATCCTTTGCCCATTCGAATACACTCTTACTTTCCTCCCGAAATGGAAAGACAAAACTGGGTTTACTTTGTTCTGCCTGCGTCAACCAGCCCTGACTGATCGACTTGTTCGATCGTGTCAGCCAAGCTAGCCAAAGTAAGGCTTCCGTATTCTTCTGCCCCGAACTGAGCAGATCGGCCGCAGACTCAAACTCGCCAAGGTCCGCATACCATATTGCCAGTTCCATCCGTTTTTCGGAAGCAAACTCCTGCCTGGATGAAACGGCCTTCTTTTCTTCAAATTGGAGAAAGGCATTAAACGGATCATATTGGAGAATGGTCTGACGGGAAAGGGTATCTATGACGTCCCCTTTTTTGTGTTGTACCAACAAGCTCATCTGCAAAGCGTCGATGTTGAGCGGATTGGCAATCAAAGCTTTTGCGCTATAATTCTCCGAACGATCATATTGCTTGATCCGATAATAGTATTTGGCCATTTGTACATACGAAGCACTTCGCCAAGCCGGGGTTAGTGAAGCGACTTCAAAACCATCTAAGGCATCATTCTCTTTTTTTAGTTTGATCGCAGCTAGACCATAGTAATAATTTGCCTGAGCATCATAAGCATCCATAGCCAATGCCTGCCGGGCATAGGTATAGCATTGCTGATAATTCATTTTAAACCAGGCCAGCTTGGCCATTTCAAGATAGGCGTGCGAACTAGGCGCTTGTTGAGCCAATTCTTGTAATTTGACTTCCGCGAGTGTATATTGCCTAAAGCGAATAAGGTCACGTATCTCCAATAACTTGGTCTGACTGGTATCTGAGCTTACTTCCGCTGAAATGACAGTGGGTCTATTCAATTTTGACCAAGATTCATCCGTTCTGAGATTAAAATAATCCTGTCCCAATTTAAGATAACTCGGTTTTGATACAGCAGCTACCTGCAAAGAGAATTTTGTAGGTTCACCCAATTTAGCCACAATAAAACTTCTATTTAATACGACACCTACGCTATCAAGCACATAGATACTATCGTTCAAAGGTCGCTTCGGATCAATATCCAATAGGATCTCATCATTTTCCTGTTTCATCCGGATCGCTGCCGATAGTTGAATATCGTTCGGTTTGCCTATTCCTGCAAATGGCATCCAGTATTCCGTCCAGCTGTCACTTTGGTAGGGAGCAAAACCAAGTTGCTTGAACGGAGTCGAGCTACTCGAAGGAACATTTTGATTGAACAGGCGCCCACTTTGGATTTCCACATATTGCCCACTCTCATCGGTCAATAAATTCTCCCAAATCTTCCCATCTCCAGCCTGAGACCAAAGAAATATCTTCTTCCCTAATTTATCTTCACGGAGCGCATAACGGGCCATGCCATAGTTATGATCGTTATAGTAAACCCCAAAAGCATTACTATGTGCACCCAATACATGGTATGATTTAGAACTGCCGAAAGCATTTTCCTTATAATTAGATAGGTCTCTGCCCTGGTTATCAATAGGCCAGGCATGTGCATCACCGTCATGCCCTATATAGTGGTTTCCAGGATACAAAAACTTCAGATCTTGTCCTGCCGCGACGCCCAGATTCATCCAGGTATAATAAGGTTGTTCGACTGCATTGGCGTTAGACCAGAAAGAACGTGTTGAAAAATAACCTTTGTCCTTTTCCAGTCTAATCTCTAAAGTCCAGTTACTGCGGCTCAACATATCATAAGCGTGGATAAAGCAACTTACGCTTCCATCCACGTTCTCCCGTGTAAGATAATCGACCGGTGTAGAGGTGTTGGGCGTATGTCCTATAATCCCATAATTAGCTTCGATACCACCGCTTGTCCACGGCCCCCGCATCGCAATATCCCGAAATTTTACAACGCCATTGTTGTAAATATAGTCCCGTTTATTGACTTTATCATAGGCCGACCAAATCTTCCCTCCGATCTCGGGCATCACCTGTACCCGAATGTAATCGTTTTCCAAAATCACGGTATTCCAATCCTTTTCAACCGCTGTATTCGTAAAACCGTCGAAACGGAAATAAGGGTACAATTTTTGGGCTGAGGCTATTGGATCCGGATCCGTAAATGGATAGGTTGTATAACGCTTCTTAACTTCTGACACCCTTGCCGGATGCTGCGCAAAAACACCAAGCACGCAATTGCCCATGGCCCAGAGCATAATCCACTTTTTCATTCGTGTTTTAATTAAAAATTTCATAATTTCAAAAGTATCCCTGATACAATATCCGTCTGCCAACGAATGCAATCCGCAATAAGGACATTGCGTCAGGTCCTTTCAAATCAACGTGAATGAGTCTACCATAGGCTATTTGTTTGCATTGACAAAGACCCTATGATAGAATTTTCACTGTCGCGAGTACATTGCTGCTATTCAATAATTAACAAAATACCCTTATTTTTTTCTACCGGAATTGTATCCCCTGGTTTAAACTGTGCTCCATTTTGAAAATTAGGAATGAGTGGTGCAGATAGTTTCGCTTTTCCGGGGTCAATGCCCAATTTTTCCCAATCTATAGCCAATTTTACCGCAACATCACGCTCTGCCCAGCTGGCAATAGCTACCATAGCTTTACCGGCACGGCTATAGACGGTTGTCAGAACCTTATCATTGTCGGTTTTAACCGGAATATTTGGCGACCAATACCCGATCATTTTACTTCCTTTGATGCCAAATTGGTCCCAGGCCTTCCATAAGTCAGCGGGCGTCAATTTCTGATAAGGCATCCTATTGGTCATTCCATAAAGCATACCCCGCCACGGATTTCCTCCATCCTGTAACATTTCGCCCATTAAACCAAACGGAATGCCACTCACTTCGGTAAGGAAAAAATCAGGTTTGTTATTCTCGTAGTCAAAGTATTCACCAAACCACAGCCGATTGATATACGGAAAATGCTCCAGATACAAATTTGCACTATTATTGAACCCATCGCTTTTATTATATTGATTTGCCGAATGCAAATCGATCAGCCCTGGTTTTCCATTTTTTGTCAGCACACGCTTTATTCTTTTCATGGTGACTCGATCGAAGGCAACATCATCCAGATAAATCCCGTCAATACCAATATGGTCTACCAACCAATTCATGCCTTCGACGTAATAGTTGTGCCACCTATTCATTCCACTATTGATAATCGCCGCGTCTTTAAATTGGGGAACATACCATGCTGCGATGTAATTTTTACCCACATGCTCCTGTAACCAGGAATATCCGCCTCCTTTTCCAGGTGAAAACACTTCAGTGCCCAGACTACGCAATGGATAGAGCTCATAAACCCGATTTGATACCTCACGCACTGTATTATAGATCTTCACTTTTAACCCCTTATCATGCGCCTGATCGATATATTGCTTCATTTCTTTTGTCGCAATAAATGGATAATTGATGTAAGGATTTATTTCATTTCCATGGTGAATATTGATCACATTGGAACCACTCGCAACAACAGAATCGACGGGCTTGTAGGCATGATAATACCGTTCATTCCACTGTGCTTCCGTATTGATCGGATGAAAAGGCGTAATCAATAAATTAAAATTGTAATAGAGCACATCGCCTTTTTTCAGTTCACGGGCTCCGCTGTAACTATTGACCAAAACGGATTTTCCTTTCAGACCGATATCGATCCCCCCTTTATTTTCATTACCCCAGGACTGCGGCAGCACAAGAGGCTTTTGAAGATAAAAATTCGTATTGAGCGGCCGCGAATAGTGCTCATCGCGCAGTGAAAACTGTAGCCCAGCATCCACAGCACCTATCCAACCTCCATCTTGATTTTTATGTGCTACATCCCATTTCCAGGAAAGCTGATCAGGTCTCTTTCCTCCTTTTTGCCCTAGTCCCATAAAATAATCCGTCTTATCGGGCATCATAGGAATATGCATCGTGGCATCTTTTAAAGACAGATCCTTCAGCGCCGTCAGCTTGACAACATAATGCATGTAACCATCAAATTCCAATGTACCCTCGACTTCCATCGTTAGATCGGAAGATTCGTTTTTGGCCGTCCAGCGATATTCACCTTCGCTTTTCGTCTGAAATTGGATCCCACTTGCTTTAAGTTGAATTTCCTTGCCATCTGAAGCGTTATAGAAATGAAAATGGAGTGGTTCAAATAAAAGCTTATTCGCCTTGGACGATATTTCGGTCAATTCGGGCGTAAAGAACGTGCTGATCTGTTTTGGAAAACCACTCGCATGCAGTTTCACTTCGCGCCCTAAAATATGTAAGGTGGAATCCGCTTTTAATTCAATCGCTGTATAAGGTGCAACTACCGTATTTTTTTGCGCTAATGTTGAGTTGAGCCAGGGTAGCCGCGTCATTTTCCAAGGTTGATCAACACTGGATACCTCTCCTGAAGCATTTGAAACCTGTATCTCCACGTTAACCTGTTTCGCTGCTGCATTTTTAGGTTTCACCGTGACTACACCATGGTAAGTTCCCGCTGCTATGTTCTCCGGTATCTGAATACCACACCATAATGCCTGAACCTTATCCTTCGGTACGTCAACCTGTAATGTCATTGACTTTCCAGTATAGTCAGTACCTTGGGTATTGATACAATTCAGGTTATTCGCCGAAATCATCGCCCCATCATTTGTTTTAAAATCCGAGAAAGAAATTTGGATGTCATGGAGTTCCTGTTTTGGAGACCATAAGCCAAGTTGAAAGGCATAAAATTCACCTTTCTGGCCCTTTCCTTCCAACTTACTCGTGGATTTACCTTTCATAAGCCAGCGTTGTGGAAGGTTGCTTTCCATTTTAATCGGAAATTCTCTTAATTCTGGAAAAAGATAATAAGCCGTATTTCCATTTCTGCGCACAAAGCTATTGACTTCTGCCACTGTACCGATCATTTCCATCGGATCATTGCTATTGTATTTATCGACGGCATCAAAACGTGCAACAGTAACTCCTTTGGAGTTTCCAGCCACCTGCTGTACAACTTTCGCTGGAGCCGAAACGGCATTTTTAAGATAAATTGCATCCGGATAATTGCGGCTGCGGCCCCCCATCTGATAGGGTAAATAATAGACATAGTAAACGCCCTTTCCTGAAACTGGCTTAAACCGTAATCCACCAGATTCCGTGTTCATCCAAAGATAAGAACTGGGGGCAATCTGCTTATTACTGGCACTGTCGACGATAATAACTTGCTGGTTCGCTTCAACCCAGCGATTTCGCCAGGGAATAGTCACTTGCACCTCTTTCTGATCGGTGTTTACCTGAAGCACCGCACGATGGTTACCCAGCTGGTCTGCATCCCACTTTTGTGTTTCCGGAGGATAGGTCAATTGCGCTCGGGCCGAATTTGCACATAAGGATACGGCAAGGATAATTGCCAGCTTATAAGAGGCTGTTCTTTTTTTCATGTGAATAGTATTTATTCAATATATTTTGTCTTTTACCAGGTTTTCCGATAAGCCTGATACGATTTACAAGCGGCACCGCTTCCCCAAAACGGGTCCGTAGTGCAGCTACTTTTATTGGTCAATAAGAGGTTTAAAATTAAGTTTTATTCCTAACATCTTCACCTAGTTTTGTCTGTATTTGCGCCAGGTTTCCTCCGGTACGTAAATAGCGCGATAAGGAATAAAATAAGCGTTTAATTCCCAAAGCACCTTCCCTGTCTTATCCGTCACCAGTACACTGCCTGTTTTCGAGCTTGTCTGCAGCAAATTACCATTATCCAATTCATAGGCACTCCCCATTCTTGCTGTAAACTGCTTTTTCGGAATTGGAGCCGCATACGCAAGCGTTGCCGTTTTATTCTTTTGATCAAGATTAAAAGCAATTGCCCGTGATTGTTTATTGGCTGTCGTACTATCGCGCGGAGAAAAATCGCCGTTGTCAAAAAGTAACAGCTCACCTGTTTTTGTAATATGCGGCGCATGCTGGAAATAAAACAGTTCCTCATCTTTTAATTTGTAATCGCCACCTTTACCCAATTTCCAAAGAATATCACCGGTTTTGGCATCAATCTTCCAAACCTGATTTTCAATGGGCGAAGAAGTTAGATAATTATTGTCACGATCGAAGGAAATGGTATTCAAATGGAATCGATCATGCTTAAGGCTATCCAATTTTTTATCTTTTTGAATATCCCATTTTTCCCAAGGTGACCATTTCTTTAAGATATTGCCTTTTGTATCCATCGTCAGGATAGCATCCCCCCAAAGCGTATCTTTTGGATGGTTGGGACGGTCGTCAATTCTGAAATCCCGCACAATGCCTACAATATTATTGTTGCCATCCATCTGCACATCATGGTGCATGATAATCCCTTTTTTATCGAGATCTATACGAGCAATTTCCTTTCCTGTTAGATCAATTTCAACAAGTACTGTTCCACCGACAAATCCGATACGGCCGCTTCTCAAATAATAACTTGCATTGGTTGATTTCTTGCTGGGCTGATTGGGCTTGTTGAATTCATCTTTACTAGCCGGAGCCAATAAGGCTAGGATCGTACCCCTTGGAGTCAGTGAAGCAAGGCGTACCCCTAACTTTTCGTCCTGCCAATACCATCGGATGGTTCCTTTACCATCAACCATGGCCATATAACCCGGGAATCCACGATAGCATAATAACACCATGCCATTACCTAGGGCTTTTTCATCGTGTGGATGATCCGCCTTGATCCAGTCGTGCACCATCCATGGTGATTGTGGTCTTGTTTTAAAGGATTGTTCATTCGATTTTATGGGAATAATCCGATCTATAATAACCCGAAACTTATAACTTGTATTTGGTTCAAGCGTCATTAACTGTATGTTATGCTGAGCAGCCGCACTTGAAACTGTCGTCTTATAAGACTGGCGTTCTCCCTCCTTCCAATACTCTACATACAGGGCTTCTGCTTTATTTAGTTTCACCTGAATAGCAGCATTGAGCGGCAGATTATTAGGCGAACTCACTTCAATATTCTCAATATCAACTTGATGCGCATAAAAATAGTAAGCGGCAAACGCCACTATTGCCACCACAATCAGTGCGATAATTACTTTAATTGGTTTCATCTGTAAATAATTTCAATGCCATTGATCTTTAAAATGAAGCGCACTACACGAAATAATGCGCTTCATAGGATTTGCTTTATCACGTTTATTTAGGCAATCGTGCTGGATTGGCCGTTGTCATTTCTTGATGCAAGCGAGCTTCTTCCAATGGATAAGGGAAATAGCGCATTGCTTCGGTCACATTTTCTTTCAGTCCCCGGCCCTTCAAATAAGCATTACTTACTTTTTCATAACGTCCCAAGCGGATCAGGTCCTGACGCCTTTTGTATTCAAATACAAGTTCAAAACCACGTTCATCAACAAGCGCATCGATCATACTTTCCTTACTTGCGGGACTTGGAAAATCTGGATGCTTACCATATTCTGGTGCTCCAGCTCTTTTCCGGACTTCATTGATGAAAGGCAATGCTGCTGCAGGCCCGTTCAATGCATTTTCAATTTCAGCCTTGCACAAGATAACATCCGCCAATCGAAAGACCTGAATCGTCCGGCCATCCAGATAGGAATTATTGACCATATCATACGAATACTTTTTCGTCGCTACATTTTGCAGGAATTTTACCGTATCACTTGGCGGAGTAGTCTGTCCTTTGGCTGGTAACATATAAAAGAACCCATACTTTGTGTTTTTATCCCGTACCGCCTTTCCGGTGTAATTATAATAGAAAAACTTCTTACGCGGATCCAGATCACTATATTTTCGCCAGAAATCAAGGGAAACACCATAGTACTGCCATCTATCCGGTACTTCCGGATTGTCCGTCGGTCCAAAGTGATTGGTGATCTCGCCCCCGTTTAATGTTGGTTCATGCAAGATGCCAAAGATTAGTCCCATATCCATTTTATTATTGTCGGACCATTCTTTCTTAAAATCCGGATTCAACGTATACACACCTTTATCACGTAGGGCGAGAACCTGATCAATGTAAGTTTTTGCCTTTTCATAATTGTGCGAACGCATATACATCTTTCCCATTAGGGTCAGCGCTGCACCTTTCGTGGCCCGGCCAATACCCAGCTCGTCCGACCATTTCTCCGGTAAATTATCGATTGCATACTGACAATCTTCAGCAATTTGGGCATCGATCTTGTCGACAGCAGCCAAGGGCTCGTTGTAGCTTTCCGTTGGATTCTTGACCGTTGTTATCAATGGCACCGGTCCCCAGGCATCGGTAAGATCCATATACGATAGTGACCGTAAGAACCTGGCCTGTGCGATAATTTTCTTCTTGCGATCGTCGGGAATAGTGACACGCTCGATACGGTCAATCAGCATATTGGCATTGCTGATGACCTGATACATATTCTGATAATTGAATTTAAAATATCGATTATTATCATCGTATGTAAAGTTGCTCATTCGTGTAGGATCCCCTGCGGCGGTAGAAAAGCCCATATCCGTGGCATAGTCCGTTATCATTACCAGATATCCCGCGTAATACAAATATGCATCTCCGGGATAAGGCGATAAACTTGTATAGACTCCCGTTAAAGCGGCGTTGATGTCGCTTTCAGTTGAATAAGCATTTTTGGTTGTCAGATCGCTGTATAATTTTGGATCCAGCTTGGTACAGCTATTTAAGCTTAAGCTCAAAACGGCCGATAAACCCGCTATCCCTAAAATATATTTTATGTTATTTTTAAACGTCTTCATGTCATTTCTGATTTAGTATTAGCGATTAGAATGTTGCACTTACACCAAAGGTAAAGGAGCGCATCGAAGGATATGAATTAAAATCGAGACCTACCCCCGCATTAGCGCTCTGATTATTTCCGGCTCTATTTTTTACCAGCGCATCATTTTCATATCCCTTGGTATCCACCTCAGGATCCCATCCAGAATAATTGCTGATCGTAAATAAGTTTTCCGCCATACCGTATACCCTTATCGACTGAACAGCTTTGGTTTTCAGCGGGATGGTATATCCAAGCGTCAAATTACGCAAACGCAAAAAGGAAGCATTTTCAATGAAATGGTCATTGATATAACCACCATAGTTCATGTAATAAAATCCATTTCTCGGAATTTCCGTATTGGTATTGGTCGGTGTCCATCGATTTAAAGCTTCTGTGGTACGTTTCCACTCCAGATTCATACGTGTCATATTGAGTAGATCGTTTCCGACATTGCCATAGATGAATGCAGTCAAATCAAAGTTTTTATAGGCAAATGTATTGGTCATACCAAAGTTAAACTTCGGATAACCACGGCCGATTATCGTACGGTCCGCTGAATTGATTGTACCATCGCCATTTACATCGGCAAATTTAGGATCCCCTGGTTTCGAATTTGGCTGTGGCGCATAGTTTTCTCCTTGTTGAATAACACCCAGGTATCTATAACCGAATAACGAGCCCAGTGACTCCCCAACCCGAATGACCGAATAAGCTTCTTCAGAAACATTCCCCATTGGTTTGGACGAAGTCAACAATTGCTCGGGCTCTCCACCGAGACTTGAGACCTTATTTCGGTTCATCGTTAAATTCAATTTTGTTTCCCAGGTAAACGCTCCGGTCATATTCTTACTTGTTACAGAAAACTCCAGTCCCTTATTATTCATCGTACCTAGGTTTCGTTGTCCGGAGGTATATCCCGTGTAATAAGGCAGTATACTCTTGATCAGAAGATCATTTGTTTTCTTATAATAGGCATCCAAAGTAAAGGCTAACCGGTTTTTAAAAAATGAAAAATCAAGACCGACGTTATATTGCGTTGTGGATTCCCATTTAAGTTTATCGTTCTCGGGATAAGTTGGGTTTTGTTTAACCCCACCCGAATTGGTCACGCCATCGAACGTATAATGTCCATTGTCCATCAATCCATAGGAGGCATAATCTGCTACACGATCATTACCGGTCTGGCCATAACCCAACCTAAATTTTAGGTCCGAAAATAGCTGCTGCTCTTTCATGAAATCTTCATTGTTGACTTTCCATGCAAAAGCTGCTGAAGGAAAAGTTCCCCAACGATGGTTCGGACTAAAACGCGATGATCCATCACGACGTAAAGTCGCCGTCAACAGATATTTATCAGCGTAGGAATAATTTACCCGTCCGAAAAACGAAATAACCAGATTTTCAGCTTTAGCAGAGTTTACTCCTGTAATGCTTGAGGCCATGCCCAGGTTATTATATTCCAGCAGATCTGTTGAAAAACCTTTCACATTGATTCCCTTATTATTGCGCACATATTTCTCATACGAATAGCCCCCCATCACACTCAAATTGTGTTTCTCATTGAACACTTTCGCGTAAGTAGCATAAAAATCAATCAGGTTATGTGTTTCATTGTAATCGGCCTGACTTGCGACACCATCATCTATCCCACCCTGATAAGAATCTCTGGTCAGATAACTGCCCAATTGATCATGTGTAATTTCAGTTCCAGCATCCATGCGCAACGTCAGTTCCTTGATCGGATTGACCTCAAGAAAAATATTTCCATTCAACTTGTCCCTTTGCACATCATTGATCCGCGACATCAGGTTGGCCAAAGGGTTATCCCCCTGCCCTCCCGGAGGTCTTCCAAAACTACCATCTGCATTATAGACAGGTACTGTTGGGTCATAGGTCAATATGCTGTATAATACATTTGAATTGAGGATATTTCCATCATACACCTGCATATTCGATTTTTCCCGTTGTGCAGATAGGCTCGCTCCGGTCCGGATATAATCATTTACCTTTTGATCCACGTTGATCCGTCCCGAAATTCGATTAAAGTCTGTTGTTTTTAAAACACCTTTTTGATCAAAATAACCAATGCTCGTCAACACTTTTGTTTTCTCACCACCACCAGAAAATTGTAAATTATGGTTCTGCAAAATACCGTTCCGCATGGTTTCCTTCACCCAATCCGTATTGACATCAGATTCAAGCTGTGACTTGGTATAAACGGCATACTCCTGATTTTCTTGACCTTGAATTTCTTTATAAAGCGCATTCGCGAGATTCATATACTGTTTACCATCGAGGAAGGTAAATGGTACAATCGGCTTCTGTGTTCCCACATAGCCACTATAGGTAATATTGTTCTTATCCGTAAGCCCACGTTTTGTGGTGATGATAATGACACCATTCGCACCTCTGGAGCCGTAGATCGCAGTTGCCGAAGCATCCTTTAAGATATCCATGGAAGCAATATCATCGGGATTGATGTTAATGCCATTATTTGTTGGAAATCCATCGATCACGTAGAGTGGATCATTACTTCCACTAATGGAATTGGTTCCGCGAATCCGAATCGATGTACTCCCACCCGGCGCCTTTGAATTCTGGGTTACAACGACACCGGAAGCTTTACCTTGTAGGGCCTGACCAACATTGCTCACAGCCCCTCCTTTCGTTAGTTCGTTGCTGGAAAGCGATGCAATGGCGCCTGTCAAATCGCTTTTCTTTTGTTTGCCGTATCCGATCACGACAACATCTTCCAGCTGATTTACCTGGTCCTCCAAAATAATGGAAAGAGTGGTGGCTCCATCAGCTGAAACCTGCACATTTCGTTCTACATAGCTTTGATACCCGATGTATGAAAAAGTCAGTTCATAACCTTTGCCATTCGGTACATCAGCAAAACGAAAGCTACCATCACTCGCACTGGAAGCTGCTGTCGAAAAACTGCTGCCGGGATTTTTCAAAATTATACTTACCCCTGCCAGCCGTTGCCCCGACGAGTTTTTGATTACGCCATTTATTGTTCCCGCTAGACATTGAAAAGATAACAGTGTCAAGGCAATAAAAACAAAAAATGGTTTCTCGGTTAAGTTGAAATTTACCATGATTCTATTTTTTAGGTTTGAGTATATATGTATTATGTTGTTTTTCAAGAATAAACGGATTCACCTCAACAATCAACTGCAAAATAGACGCCGCAAGATCCGTTTTGTCCTTCAGGTCCATGGTCGGATTCTTGCTAAACCGCCCCTTTATCCGATAGTTTTTAACGATTAATGAATCATAGGATATAGGAACATCAAGCTCATGATTGATATATTGAATAATATCGGATACAGCGGTTTCTTCCAATTGGAGCCAATTGGCGCTCTGGTGAATTGTTGCCGGATTGCGATATGGTTTTTCCGTTGACGACAGCATATGCTGGGCCGGTAGATTTTCCCCCGCACTCATTTTTGGTGTACCTTTGAAATTTGAAACAAACATCGTGTTCACCCCGCCAAAATAAATCTGTTGGCCAGGTTTAAGAATCTTTGTCTCGGCTACGGACGGATCTATAGATTCAACGCGAACTTTCCCCTCAAATAATCGGATCAGAACATGTTCAACTGCCGCATTATAATCCACGATGAATTCTGTTCCCAGCGCAGTGGTCATCAACGTACCGCTTTCGACGATGAAAGGTTTTGAAGGATCTTTCGCTACTTTAAAACTGACCCTTCCACTGAATAATTTAACCCGTCTAAAATCAAGATCCGGTTTTATGCCCAGCTGAATCAGTGCCCCGGGTTCCAAGGTTAAAATCGAATGGTCCGCTGCAACAATTTCTTTAGGCTGAGCAGAAGGGTTGTAGTAAATTTCATGAATGAAACTCGCTGTTTGTAAAGGTTCATCAGTTGATGTGCTCAAAAGATTGGTTAAGATGAACAGGAAACCAAACAGGATGAATACAGTAATGATTCTCAACAGGCTATCACCACCACGTTTTGACTTATTTTCCTGATTGATATAGGAAACCCAGTCATCTTCTGAAATGAGATCATCCAATAAGGTCGGATCATCATTCAGCCATTTGAAGACAAGTTTCGCTTCCTCAGCAGAACATTCATTCGCCAGGAATTTATTTAATAAGGATTTGCGATTCATAACAGTTTCTATCCTTTTAGCGGGATAGGTATATAACTGTTATACGAATAGTGATGGGCTTGTCCCCTAAGACAACTTAAAAAATTTTTTAATAAATTTCAGACCAATGCTAACGTGGTTTTCTACCGTCTTCGGGGAGATAGACAATTTGACGGCAATTTCTTTATAACTCAATTCCTCAATTTTATGGAGGTAAAACACCTGTTGCCGCATAAAAGGCATTTGTGTAATCAGCTCTTTTACATATTCTAACTCAGCTTTATAGGCAATTTGTCGTTCAAGGTCTTCATATTGGGTCAGTACAAAAGGTTTCTCAAATTCCACATATTTTCTATTCAAAGCACGCCGCCGCAACTCATCAATTAATTTTGTTCGTGCAATTTGAAAGAGCTGAGTACTGAATTGGATTTGCTGATTCGCATGATTCTTGCGTTCCCAAACAATTAGAAAAGTCTGCTGGACGACATCTTCGGCCAGATTCGAACATTGGGTCTTCTGATACAGAAAATAGTACAATTTCCTGTACCAATAACGATAAGCTAAAAAAAACTCCTTTTCGTTAGTCGGTGCCCGCTGTAGGATTTTATCCATCATAATCTACATTTAGATAGTCTTGTTTCAATGCTGTTATCCTCTTTACAAAGAATATCGAAATTGGTATCTGACAGAATTTCAATTTGATCCATCAAAATGACCCATGCTTTTTGGCTAGTTATCCACCTCTAAAGTGATTATTTTTTATCAAAAAAACAAGATAATATTTTCGATAAGGCCATCGCCTCAATCTCCATTTTAAGCGCTTTCTTTTATAAAAGCCACTTTGCCGATAGGCAACTTATTGGTCCTGTTTTCTTCTCTTGTATTTTTTTAGACGCAGCAAGTTCGTATCAACTCGTGACCAAATTAGCCCTTTTAACAGTGCTTGTTCAGTGCCCGTTCAGTGATTGCTCAGTGATTGCTCAGTGTAAACTGAATAAACAATGACTGATTACTGTCTAAAAATTGATTAAAAATTGTGATGAGGTATAAGTTGGTATTAAGATAGATCAGTTTTAATCACTATATAGAAAAAAGAAGGTATTTAGATGATAAGAAAAATCACTTGTCATCTAAATACCTTCGCACTAAAACAAACACCGTGAAACTGCTTGTTTTATGGATATCAATAAAATCTAGTATCCTGGATTTTGTTTTAAATTTGGATTGACAGCAAGCTGTTGACTCGGAATTGGATAAACCAATGTTTTCGGGCTGGAATCCGCAGCTTTTTCCTGCCAGGCTAATAAAAACTTACCAAAACGGATCAAATCCTGTCTTCTCCAACCTTCCCAATACAACTCACGCGCACGCTCGTCTAATATATTATCAAGCGTCAACGCTGTCAAATTATTCACACCGCGATTGGTCCGAATAGTGTTGACCAAACCGAGTGCCTCTGTTGCAGTTCCAGTTCCGCCTCTTAATATGGCCTCTGCTTGCATCAACAATACATCGGCATAACGGAAGACTACCCAGTCGTTATTTCGTTGACCAGTGACAGCATAATCAAAGGCATACTTCATTGGACGGATACCCGCTGTTTCCAATGTAGCTCCAGAGGTCCGGATGGTCACTTCACGCGTGAAGACCAAAGGTGCATTCGCTGGATTTCGCGCCATCAATGGTTTGTTTGTACTCCAATTGTATTGCTGTCCTGCAAAAAAACCTACATTTTGACGTTTGAATTCTTTTGTTCTGTTAGAAGTCGTATCAGCCGGATAATTATAGTAAATTCCTCTTCTTTCATCGGCATCCGAAAATTTATCGTAATAATCTGATAAAGTACACCAACCGTTCCAGCCGCCAGGTCTCATATTATAGTGCGCAATAGTATTCCAGGTGCGATCCACATTTCCACCCCTATCGCCATTTTTATTATATAAAGTGAAAATATTTTCGGTAGACTTTTCGTCGTTATCGGGCGCAAAATTATCAAAGTACTTGCCCTTTGCAGAAACAGTATAGGATCCCGAAGCCGTAATTTCCTTGGCTAAGGTCACCACCTTATTCATATCTTCGGCAGCAAAAGAAGGAGCTTGTCTGTTTAAAAATGTTCCTTTATTCAAATAAATCTTCATCAGCAATGCTTTTGCCGCATTTTTATTGGCTACATAGGCTGCTTTCGGACCGTTTGCAGGCAAACTCGCTATAATTTCGTTGAGATCCTTCACCATATAATCAATAGCCGCCTGTGGCTGTAACACCTCTGGTGCGATTCTAAAATCTTCAAAAGAGGCTCCTTCCCGGACGGGTACTACGCCATAGAGATCCAACATATCAAACATGACCAACGCACGAATAAACTTCGCCTCAGCACCTTGCTGCGCACTCGGATTATACCGCAACACATTACCCGCATTATAGATGGCTGTACCAAGACTTACAAATGTATTGTTCATATAACCATTATCAGCATTCCAGGTATGTAAATGGATCGCACGATGCATCCCATTATCATCCCAGTCACCTCCCCGTGTAGGAGCCATAGCAGCATCTGTGGATATTTCCTGCATCACCCAGCGCTGTTCCTGCTGATAAGGGGTATTCAATGAATTATAAGCTGTGATCAACAAGCTTCCAGGATCCACATTGGATGTCCCCTCTTCCAATTCTCCTTTAAATTCCTCCTTTAGTTTAGTACAAGAAAATGTACTTGTTACAATGGAGCCAATTATTCCGATATATAATAAAGTTCTTAATTTCATCTTTTTCATCCGTCTAAATTTGATTATTTATTCATCCATTTTGACTGTAAGGCATTCATACTGCCTTTAGTGTTTCATTCGTAATGAGGCGATCAGATTTATTCATTCACGAATATGAATATGCTTAAATCAATCTTGATACTCTCCTCTTTTTATTATCTAATGATCTACAGTATATGCTTAAAGTGAGAAGTTAACCCCCAATAGGATATTTCTTGCCGGTGGATATGGTAAATATTCGATACCCAACGAAGGAATACCATTTGTTGCACCATCTGTATTCACCTCAGGATCAAACCCTGTATACTTCGTTATGATGAAAAGATTCTGTCCAGTAAGGGATACATTTAAATTCTTCAGTGTTCTGCCTACATTTCCAACACGATAGCTTAAGGTAAGATTAGCCATTTTTAGATAATCACCTTTTTCAAGGAATCGCGTCGAAGGCGCAGCCGAATTGGAAGTAGACTCTTTTACAGCTGTATTAAAGAATGCTGAACCGATATTCCGTGATGACAAATTGCTCAATCCCAAAGTCGTCGCTGCCGTATTATTGAATAGATAATGTCCAAAAGCGCCATTCATATTGGCAGCCAAAGAAAACTGTTTGTAATTTACATTGGTGGAAATACCCAATAATGTGGTTGGATTTGGACTGTTCATATAAAACTTATTAATTGCAGGATCGTTGGCCGTACTGATACTACCATCCTGTCCACGGTACATGCTCATTCCGGTTTGCGGGTCGATACCTTGGTAATCGGCCAAATACCATACATTCAATGGCTGGCCATTGACCATTCGTTGTCCCAATACACCAGAAAAACCTTGTCCGCGGAGTGCTCCTGTCTCATAATAACCAACAAGGCCACTTACACTATTCTTAAGAAATGTTGCATTACCTGTCAAATCCCAAGTCCAATTGTCATTTTTAATAATTGTACCTGTTAACGCGACCTCTACCCCTTTATTGACAATCTCACCGTCCAAATTTACCCAAATACGTCCCGCAGGAGCTGGCTGTGCAAGCGTTTGCTCAAATAGCGCATCTGTGGTCTTTTTATTAAAATAATCAATGGATCCATATAAACGGTTGCCCCAGATTCCGAAATCTATACCCGCATTGATCGTCGTCGAAGTTTCCCATTTCAAGTCAGGATTTCCATAGTTAGCCTGGCTTACACTCTGATTACCGAAGACCAATCTATTCAATGAGGCACCAGAAGGGAATTCTTGGTTACCTGTTTTTCCCCAACCCAATCGCACTTTCAATTGGTCAAAGATACCGGAAGACTTTAAAAACTCTTCCTGATTAACATTCCAGGCTACGGCCAACGAAGGGAACATGGCGTATTTGTTGTTTGAACCAAATTTCGTTGAACCATCCCTTCGCACTGTTGCAGTGAATAAATAACGATCTAAGTAATTGAAGCCGCCCCGTAAAAAAAGCGATTGCAATTGGTTGGTTGGACTTCTATACGACGATATTTCACGCGTGGAAACAGGCGTATATTGTAGATAGTCAAAATAATCTAACCCCAGATAGCGAAATCCACCGCCAAAGGAAATGTTATTATTATAATTATAATCCAAATATTCATAGCCTGCTACTGCATTGACACTCCAATCTGAATTGATTTGTTTATTGTAGGAGAGCATATGCGTCATTTGCAAGTTGGTTTCCCCGTTATTGGAGATAAAAGCCTGCTCATTGTTCACAGCAGAAGGATCAATAAGCCCGGCGCGGTACATACCCTCGCGGTTTCCTGTTTGTCGCATCGCACTATAAATAAAGCGATACTCTAAATCATCTGTAATTTTATAATATGGCGCCAAATTGACCACCATTGTATTGGTTGTCGCCAAGTCCTTAAAGGCTTCAATGCTTGTCAATGGATTTCGTGTGGTTGAACTCACAAAGGTCAAATTACCTTGCTCATCGCGTAATGGTCGCGTTGGATTCCACTGCAGTGCTTGGGAAATCACATTTCCTTCAGAACCTACCATCGCATTGATCGGCGCATATTTATTATCCATTTGCGTCAAAAAGACTGCAAAATCCAATCCCAATCGTTTGCTTTCCAGAAAACGGAAATTCCCGTTAAAATTGGCTGTATATTTCTTCAGTTGTGAGCCACGAATAATACCATTTTGGTTTAAATACCCACCCGAAAGACGGTATTTACCATGTTCGGTTCCACCCGCCACGTCAGCATAGTAATTTTGCGTGATGGCTTTTCTTGTGATTGCTTTAAAAGCATCCTCATTACCACCAAAATCAGCATTTGCCACTTCAGATGGTGTATAATATTTCAACGCCTCTCTGAATCGCGCTGCATCCAATACATCAGGATATTCCCGCATGGTCGAAACACCTGCAGAGGCTCCTACAGAAACCTCGGGCTGTCCTACTTTACCTCTTTTCGTGGAAATAATGACTACACCATTTGCCCCACGTGATCCATAAATTGCCGTAGCCGAAGCATCTTTAAGGATGTCCATACTAGCAATGTCACCCGGATTTAAGTAAGTTAAAGGATTTCCTCTGTCGGAAGAAAAACCTCCTCTTCCTTCGGGCAGAGGGGAGTTGCCCGACATCGGCACACCATCGAGCACAAATAACGGGTTGTTACTGGCGCGGATCGATGAATTCCCACGAATACGTACTGTGGTTGATCCCCCAGGTTGCCCCGTATTGTTAATCACCATCACCCCTGGTGTCTTTCCTTGTATGAGTTGGTCGGGACTGGTCATGATCCCCTTATTGAAGTTTTTTGCTCCAATAGTAACCATAGACCCCGTTAGATCTTTTTTACGGGCCGTACCATAACCGATCACAACGACTTCATCTAAGCCCTGACCGGCACTAGGTTCAAGCGCTACCGTGATATCGCTCCCCACAATGGGTACTTCTTTTAAAGTATATCCGATAAAGGATACTTCCAGCGTTTTAGCTTCACTGGGAATAGTCAATGTAAAAGAACCTTCCGTGTCTGTTGTGGTAGCCGCGGTACCCCCTTTTACTTTGATCGTAGCTCCTGCCAATGGACTTTGAGTCTCATCTACAACCTTCCCCTTCAAGACTTTCGTCTGGGCAACTACAATAAAAGATACAAGCAGAAATGTGAGCGTCATTACGCATTGTGCAAGTAGTTTATTTTTCATACGCTTTTTGATTGGTGGTTTAATTGATTTTTTATCGTGTGCAATAGATACACAGCTGATAATAAGTGATTTTTAATGGTTTATTTTTAGTCCTAAAACTCATTTGAAATGAGTATGGTCTTTCCCAATTATTGCAAATACGTAACGATCAGTATCAAAATCGTTAACGCCCAAATGGAATACCAAATCATCGTGAAGATATTGCCGCACCTGTAAAAACAAAAACCTAACAAACTGAAAAACAAGGATACAGGATATACCTGTCATAATTCTAGGGCGAAACATACGTTTATATTTGGTTATTATTGTTTTATAAAAATGCGCAAATCCTTGTATCTCGCCCAATCAGAGCGTCTCAATTTTATATCAAAGCGTATCAGTAAAACTCTTTTTTATCTTTTAATTGACTATTTTTAGTTCAACGTAATCAGTTTTGAAAAGAATAACCACCATACTCCTTTTGTATATCTTGCTGGCAGTTATCAACCTGCAGGCACAATCGATCTATTTTAAAAACTATCAGACCCACGATGGCCTTTCCAATAGTACGGTCAAATGTATTACACAAGATATTCAGGGTTTTCTGTGGCTAGGAACGAGGAATGGCCTTAATCGTTTTGACGGTAATCAATTTAAAATATTTCGACACAATGCTTCAGATTCGACAAGTATCGGAAGTTCATCTATTTTAAGCCTCCTCACAGATAGCAAAGGTGTCCTATGGGTGGGTACCACACGGGGTGCCTATCGTTACGATCCTATAAAAGAAGATTTCAAACCATTCAAGCTCATACCCATCGGTGAAGTAAATGCCATACACGAATACGCAGGCTTTATATGGTTGCTTTCCAATGGAAAACTGTACCGTTACAATTCTTATACAGGAGAAATATTCCCATTTGATCTCAACAAAAATACCCTAGTAGCGATCACCAGCAGTAAGAAAGGTGGGTTGTGGGTAACAGACAATAACAGTACAATACTACGGTATCAGGTTAATACGGGTAAATTTTTCCCTGTTGATCTTAAAAAAATCGATCGACAAACACTAGCGAATACCAAAACCGTGTATGCGATCAACGATTCATTGCTAATGGTCGGGACAATCAATTCGGCTTATTTGTTTGATTTCAAAAATGGCACATTAAAAAATCTATTTGCAAGTCATTACCCCAACAAAGTCATTCAGGCAAACTGTATTATTCAACAAACAGAGTCGACATACTGGATTGGAACTGAAACCGGAATATACACCTATGATATTCACACAGGCCAGAGCCAACACATCAAAAAAGACCTGCTCAATCCATTTGCCATTTCTGACAATGCTGTCCTGAATTTCTATCGGGACCGTGAAGACAATATCTGGTTTGGAACATTTTTCGGTGGCTTTAACCAATACAGCAACCAATTCGACAATTTCAAGAAGTATTTGTCCGGATTTGGAAAATCAGCCCTATCAGGCAATATTGTACACGATATCAAAAAAGATCGCTATGGAAATTTCTGGATCGGAACAGAAGATGGCGGATTGAACAAAATAGATGCCCAAACACAACAAATCCAGCATTTCCTTGCCAACGGGAAAAAAGGCAGTATTGCGCATAACAATGTCCATGGCTTGGCAACAATCGGCGACGATCTTTGGGTAGGCTCCACCACACATGGACTGGACATTCTCGACGTAAAGACCGGAAAATTAAAAAAGCACTATGACCGCATCGGTCAAGGTCCCTTACAAAGTAGCTTCGCCGTATGCATTTATAAGTCCAAAGACAATACGATGTTTGTTGGCACAGACCGCGCTTTATACGCCTACAACAAAAATAAGGACAGTTTTGATCTCCTTCCTATTCAAGCATGGATACAAGGCATTTATGAAGATGAATATGGTATACTCTGGATCAACACCTATGGCAGTGGGATCTTCCAGTATAACCGCAGCTCGGGAGAAATACAGCATTTGCTGTCCGAACAAGGTAAACAAAATACACTCGTCAATAATTACGTCAACGGCCTATTTGAAGACAGCAAAAAAAATTTATGGTTTTGCACCGAAAGCGGCCTTTCGAAATACCGCCGTGATGGACGTTTCACCAACTACCTGACCGAATCTGGTTTACCTTCTAATCAAGTATTCAAGGTCTTGGAAGACGACAACAACAGCATCTGGATATCGACCGGCGGTGGACTGGTCCGGCTGGACGAGGGTGTCCCTCGAAGGGTCATCTATACCTCCAGAGATGGGCTTCCCGCAGATCAGTTTAATTATAATTCGGCTTTTAAAGATAGCGACGGGACTTTATATTTCGGGACTATCAAAGGAATGGTAAGCTTCAACCCCACAAAATCCATTAAGAACAGTTTTATTCCACCCATATTCATCAGCGGCATTCAGATCAACAATGTCAGTGTGCCGGTTCGTGAAAATGGCATACTCAAAGAATCCATCTCCCTATCAAAAGAGATCCACTTAACCTACGACAATTCCAATATCAGCTTCCATATAGCAGCCTTGAGCTTTGTTTCCCCAAAGAGCAATCCCTATCGTTATATCATGGAAGGTTATGATAAAGGCTGGACCGATATTACGGGAAATCAAAAAATCTATTACAATAAACTTCCACCAGGTACGTATACGTTTAAGTTCAGGGGTGCAAATAACAACAGCGTCTGGAATCCAACAGAAAAAAAACTGCTCATCATTGTTTCGCCCCCCTGGTGGCAATCAAGCTGGGCGTACTTACTTTATTTTGTGAGCTTTGGTACGATTATACTGCTCGTATTACGGTATTATTTTCTACTTATAAAGGCCAATAATGCTCAAAAGATGGATAGCTATGAACGAAAAAAAGAACAGGAAATTTATAATCTCAAACTGGAGTTTTTTACCAATCTGGCCCACGAAATTCGTACGCCACTCACCCTGATCAAAATGCCCCTTGAGAAAATAATAAACCAACAGAAATTTACCGATAGCGACACAGCCAAGGATCTCGCACTAATTGAAAAGAATACAGCGCGTTTAATTCGCCTGACCAACCAACTACTGGATTTTAGAAAAGCAGAAACCAACAATATGAGCCTTATTTTTACTAAAACGGACATCAACACACTCCTATCCGAAGTATTCCACGACCTAAGTTATCTTGCAAAAGATAAACAGTTGCATTATGAGCTTAGCCTGCCACGTATCAGTCTCGCTGCTTATGTGGATGAGGAAGCCCTCCGAAAAATCTTTACTAATCTTATTCACAACGCCATCAAATATGCAGATGAAGAAGTCTATGTCAGGCTCCTCCCTTTTAATAGCGATGATATTATGTTCAATATCGAATTTAAGAATGATGGTGAGCTTATTCCTTATGAAAAAAGAGAAAAAATATTTGAACCATTTTATCGATTGAACGAATCCGATAAAGATACGGGGACAGGCATTGGGCTTCCCCTATCCCGCTCCTTGGTCGAATTGCACCAAGGAACCTTGTCACTTGTCTATCTGGAAGAAAACCGCAATATATTCCTGCTGTCCGTACCGATTTTTCAAGAACAATCACTGGACATCAAATCTTTTCAGGAAGATAATGACGATCATGTATTAAATGATAAACCAGACGAGCAGGAGGAAGAAAAACCGGTGATTCTACTCGTCGAAGACAATAAAGAAATCCTTGCCTACCTCAATAAAGAATTAAAAACCAGCTATATAATCCTACGAGCCGGCAATGGTGCCGAAGCGCTCGAAATATTAGACCAAGAAAATGTACAACTGGTACTGACAGACATCATGATGCCTATTATGGATGGCCTGGCTTTATGCAGACGTATCAAAACAGATATTCTCTATAGTCATATTCCGGTGATCTTTCTGACCGCAAAAAATGCATTGGATTCCAAAATTCAGGGATTAAAAAATGGTGCCGATGCTTATATCGAAAAACCTTTTTCGCTTGAATTCCTCATGGTACAAATACGCAATATTCTCAAGAACCGAAAAATTATCAAGAATTACTTTACTAACGCACCCAGCTCCAACTTAATAGATATCAACGTTTCGGGTCCTGACAAAGATTTCATCAGTCAGCTCAATACGGTTATTTATGAGAATATTTCAGCGATAGACCTTAATGTGGATGAACTGGCCAAACTGATGCATATGAGTCGTCCGACCCTTTACCGTAAAATCAAAGGACTCTCCGACCTAACACCCAATGAATTGATCAATATTTCACGATTAAAAAAAGCGGCAGAACTGCTTACCCAGAAAGAATACAACATTACCCAAGTATCAACGATGGTCGGTTACACCGTTCAATCCAATTTTTCCAGGGACTTCCATAAACATTATGGTATGTCGCCGAGCAACTATATTCTTGAAAACAGTAAATAATGCTTACGTGTTCAGCAAATGATGGTGCATTTTTCAGCAAATGATACGCACAAGTTTTAGTAAATCGAACGAAATTATCCCGCTGTGTAAAAGCGAGCCGTGCTAACTAAAGAAAATTAGTATACTTAAGGAGATGATGAAAATCCAATTGCAGGAGCTTGGCCAAGTGAGCAGAAAATCGTAGACGTAAGCTCTATTTACTACGTCTACGATAATGATCTTAGCGTTTACTCTTGGGAACAAAGAATGCAGCCAGCAGCATAAATACACCGGCCAACAACAAGCCATAAATGGATTGGCTATGAAAAAAATATTTGATGATCATTCCTCCAAAAAATCCACATACAATCTGTGGTAAGGTAATGAAGAAATTGAAAAGCCCCATATAAACCCCCATTTTCCCTGCAGGCAGGTGATCGCTCAAAATGGCATAAGGCATCGCTAAAATACTTCCCCAAGCGATACCAATACCGATCATGGGAAGAATCAGCAGATTAGCATCTTTAATCAGAAACAGTGAAATCAACGAGAGTCCTCCAATGGAAAGCCCAAGCGCATGCGTTTTTCCACGTCCGAGCTGTTTGGCTATCCGCGGAATAAACAAAGCATATAGAGCCGATACTCCATTGTAAATACCAAAAAGCACGCCCACCCAATTGGCCGCCTCCATATAAAGATCCTGCCGATTTCCTTCCCGCAGATAAAAAACCGAATCTGCAATCGCAGGAGTTGTATATACCCACATCATAAAAAGGGCAAACCAGGAAAAGAATTGAACCCAACCAAGTTTGCGCATGATCAATGGCATCTTACCAATATCGCTGACGATAGCGCGCAAACCAAATTTTGGCGCTGTCTCCTGTTCAACCACCATGGTATCAGAAAATGACCGTAATTCCTGTGGCGTATATTCCTTCGTTTTAAACACCGACCACAACACCGTTAGAAGCAGTACAAAACCACCAAAGTAAAAAGAATATATCACATTGTTTGGCACCTGACCGGCTTCGGAAGTTCCCTGTACATGAAAATATTTTGTCAGTATAAAGGGAAGTAAGGATCCCAATACGGCTCCAATACCGATCAGAAAGGTTTGTACGGAGAATCCAAGACTACGTTGGTTGCTCGGTAGATTATCGCCAATTAAGGCTCTAAAGGGCTCCATTGTCACATTGATGGAAGCATCCATAAACATTAATAGTCCTGCTCCTATCCAAAGTGGTGCTAGCAATGTGGTAAATACCGCTGCATTCGGCATCAAAAACAGGGTGATGGTGGTCAGCAGTGCACCCACCAAAATATAAGGCCGACGACGCCCCAATTTATTCCAGGTTCGATCGCTATAATGCCCGATAATTGGCTGCACAATCATCCCCGTAATCGGAGCAGCAAGCCAAAACAGCGACAGGTGTTCTACATCAGCACCAAATGTCTGTAGAATACGGGAAGCATTGCCATTTTGTAAGGCAAACCCCATTTGTATGCCCAAAAACCCAAAACTCATATTGATGACCTGGCTAATACTTAATTCAGGTTTATTTCCCATAATAGGCTATCAAAATTTAAGACAAAATACAATTTAATTATCACTTAATCCCTATTTTCAGCAGGATAAGATCGGTTCTTACGCTGCTGAAAACAGGGGCTTACCGAACCTGAAACACCTGCTTTTTGCTTTGTGCAGCCAGAACGAAAGCTTCTGCCTCCGTCTGGATATGGGCCGCAGTGTCACTGTCATTTTCGATCGTAAATCCATCCGACCGTACCGCAATCAACAAGGTCGCACCGCGAAATAAGATACGGAATTTATACCCTTCCCACTCTTTTGGTAACATCGGATTTAAATACAGTTTTCCGTCCTTAATCCGCATTCCTGCAAAGCCCTCTACGATTGTCATCCAGGTACCCGCCATGGAAGTGATATGTAAACCGTCTTCGGTATCGTTATTATAATCATCCAGATCCAAACGCGAGGTCCGCAGATAGAATTCATAGGCTTTTTCTGGTTTATTCAATTTAGCTGCCAATATCGCATGGACGCAAGGAGAAAGCGAGCTTTCATGCACCGTAAACGGCTCATAGAATTCATAATGTCGCCTTAAGGCTTCAAGATCAAACTGGTCTTCGAGAAAGTAAAAGCCCTGCAGCACATCGGCCTGCTTGATGTAACAGGAACGTAGAATCCTGTCCCAGCTCCAACGCTGGTTGATCGGTCGTTGAGCCGGATCAAGTTCGGCCACAGGAATTAACTCTTTGTCGAGGAAACCATCCTGTTGGAGAAACACCCCGCGCTGCGCATCAAAAGGATAATACATGTTATCGATAATATGCTGCCATTTTTCCTGTTCCTCCGCTCCTATGGCTAACTTTTTCAGTGCCTCAGCATTGTCGGAGCTCAGCTGCGCCAGCTTGTTTAAACAGTCCAGTGTATATTCCAGGCACCAGGAAGCAATCCGATTGGTATACCAGTTGTTGTTCACGTTGTTTTCATACTCGTTTGGTCCCGTCACCCCCAACATGACATATTGCTGGCGCTCAGCGCTCCAATTAACGCGCTGTGCCCAGAATCGGCTTATCGCAACCAAGACTTCCAAGCCGTGCGACCAGATGTAATCCTGATCACCGGTGTAACGGACATAGTTATAGATCGCAAATGCAATAGCTCCATTGCGATGAATTTCCTCAAACGTAATTTCCCATTCATTATGGCATTCCTCACCATTAATCGTCACCATGGGATACAGTGCAGCTCCATTGGTAAAGCCAAGTTTAGCGGCATTTTCGATGGCTTTATCCAATTGCTGATGACGATAAATCAACAAGTTACGCGCAATATTTGGAGATTGTGTTGCGAGGTAAAAAGGAATACAATAAGCTTCAGTATCCCAATAGGTGACACCGCCATATTTTTCTCCGGTAAAACCTTTCGGACCAATATTGAGTCGCTCATCTTCGCCGGTATAGGTTTGGTTGAGCTGAAATATATTATAGCGTATAGCCTGCTGCGCAGCAACATCACCCCTGATTTCAATGTCACTTTCTGCCCAGATCGCTTGCCAAGCTGCTGCTTGTTTCTCCTTTAGTTGCTCATAGCTCAGTGCATCTAGCTTATGTAAATTGACCGAAGCAGCCACTTCTAGCTCTGCCGACACATGGTTCTGTGATGTAACAATGGAAACTCGCTTTTCAATACAACAAATTTGAGATTCGGTTAGCTCGGTCTTATAAATTTCTGCTATACAGCCTCGACTTGTCACCGTATCTTGCACTTCGACAACGGCTGTAGGTCCTGTCACGGTAGTTGTAAGCAGGGCGTACACCTCAAAGTCAGTTTTCTTGGTACGCGCCGCCACAAAGGTATTTTCACCATCTCTTCCCTGCGCTGTGCTTTCCCAAAATTGCTCGTCGTAGTTACTGTCTCGATTGACAACTTCAGCATTTAAATGCGAGCGGACCTCCAAAGCAATCGGACCGGAAAGTGCCTGTATGTTGTACTGTAATGAAGCTGTTTCCGAA
Source organism: Sphingobacterium multivorum (assembly GCF_039511225.1). Lineage (NCBI taxonomy): Bacteria > Pseudomonadati > Bacteroidota > Sphingobacteriia > Sphingobacteriales > Sphingobacteriaceae > Sphingobacterium > Sphingobacterium multivorum. Next base: position 1,751,680 of record NZ_CP154261.1, on the reverse strand, counting down.
GCAAACAGATGATACATCCGGCTTGCTTCAACCTTCAACTGTGCCCCATCGGGCATTTCCACGATAAAACTGCGGTATAAAACCCCATTTTGCATATCCAGGCGACGTTCAAAAGATTTGACCGCAACTTTGTTTAGGTCGAGAACCTGCCCATTCACTAGAATATGTAGGCCTATCCAATCGATGGAATTGATGACCTTGGCAAAATATTCGGGATACCCATTTTTCCACCAGCCCACGCGTGTTTTGTCAGGATAATAAATACCCGCTAGGTACGATCCCTGTAACGACTTCCCGCTGAATTCTTCTTCAAAATTAGCCCTCTGCCCCATCCGACCATTACCGATAGCGAAGATACTTTCCGAAAATTCATTATGTTCGGGACGAAAGGTGTCTTCGATAATTTGCCAAGGGTTATGTTTGATATATGTTTTCATCTTTATATTTTTTTCAATGCGCGACGGATACTCTGCCTCAATCATTCTGGTCTTCTTTGCCAATATGATCTACGCCTTGCTTCCATCACTTGAATTGCTCCTAAAATTTAAAATTTATCGACTAAGGCTCCTAAATCGGCTACCACTAAATCTGCTCCGTTAAGATGTTCAGCCTGCCCAATCCCTATGACCTGCATGCCGGCTGCCCTTGCCGCATCGATCCCCGCCTGGGCATCTTCCAGCACGAGACAGCATGCCGGCTCAATTCCCAAAGCCTCAGCTCCCTTCAGGAAAACTGCTGGATTAGGTTTAGACAGTTGCACCACATTTCCATCAATCAATGCGTCGAAATAGCTGATAATCCCCGTTTTTTCAAGGATGCCCATCGCGTTCTTGCTGGCTGACCCCAATGCAATCTTAATCCCCTTTTTCTGGAGTTTTTCTAATAGATCCAAACTACCTGAAAGCAAGTGGTCAGGGCTGAGTTGTTCAATCAGCTCCAAGTACCATTTGTTTTTAAGTGACAGCAAATCCGCTTTTTCAGCATCGGATATTTTCGCCCCCGCCCATTTTAAAATAAGCTCGAGGGATTCAATGCGACTGACCCCTTTCAACTGTTCATTGTCAACAAGAGAAAACGAATAACCCAAGCCTTCTGCCAATCTGTGCCAGGCTTGAAAATGGTAGACCGCAGTATCCACCAACACACCGTCCAAATCAAATATTACGGCTTTTACAGTATTATAATTAATCATCGAAAAATGAATTCTATAGAATTTTAAATTGTGTTAAAACTTAAGCTCAAACACTTTAGTCTCGTAAGCGTCCAACTTCAAGCTATGGTCAACTGGATTGGTCTCTTGCTTTTGAATAATATCGAAATAGGACTTCACCTGGTTATTTCGTTCCCTAAAGCGATCGAGTTTAAGTTCCTTCGCGACATCATTGCAATTCATCACGACCATAACAGTTTGCTTTTCGTTGTAACGGAAATAAACATATACGCCATCTTCGGGCACATATTGCATCGTTTTACCGGTTTGCAGAACGGTATGTTGTTTTCGGTAATTGGCTAAGGTCTGCACATAACTCCACATATCCTGTTCGGCTTTCGTTCTTCCGTCAGCTGTAAATTTATTCGATTTGTCACCTATAAAACCACCCTGAAAGTCTTCCCTTAGCAAGCCGTCGGGATTAGAGAAATTCTTCATCAGAATTTCAGCTCCATAGTACAACTGTGGGATACCCCTTGTTGTCATAAGCCAAGCCATTGCTGATTTATATTTCTGCACGTTTTCGCCTACAACGGAGAAAAAACGATCCTTATCGTGGTTATCCAAAAAAAGCACATTTTGCGCTGGATGTGGATATAGAAAATCTGAGGCCAGGGTCGAATATAATTTATTGGCTCCGGCAGTCCATTCTGTCTTTTGGTTGAGCGCATCACCTATGGCATAATTAAGCTGAAAATCGGTTACGCCCATCAACTTGGAATCCACGTCCTGACCAACTCGTTTTCCGCCCAGAAAATAAGCCTGATTGGCAACCCCGTGTACCCATGTCTCCCCAAAAAAGGTAAACTTTGGATACTCCTGCAGAATGCGATCGGTCCATTTAGCCATAAAATCCAGATCATTGTACGGATAGGTATCTATTCGGAATCCGTCTATTGCTGCGGTCTCTATCCACCAGATATGGCTTTGGGTCAGGTAATTTTGAACGTATGGATTCTGTTCGTTCATATCGGGCATGGTGGGAACAAACCAACCTTTGACCATTTTCTTTTTGTCATCTGCCGAGGCATAAGGATCAAAAACAGCCTGATCTTTGTAGGATGTCTGCGTATAGGAAGGCCATTCATTGAGCCAGTCTGCCATCGGTTTGTCTTTCACCGTCCAATGATAACTTCCAATATGATTGGGCACCACATCAAAAATCAATTTCATCTGACGCCGGTGGAGCTGTTCGCCTAATTGCACATAAGTGTCATTGCTGCCAAAGCGAGGGTCTATATGATATGTTTCGGTATTGGCATAACCATGGTACGAGGCCTGTGGCATGTCATTGGTCAACACGGGAGTCAGCCACAAGGATGTAACACCAAGATCTTGCAGGTAATCCAGTTTCCCGATAATACCTTCCAAATCGCCACCATGACGCAAGTACATTGAATCCCGGTTCAAGCTCATATCCAACATACCTTTCACTTGATCATTTGCCTTATTTCCATTGGCAAAACGATCAGGCATAATCAGATAGATCAAATCGGCACTGTTTACTCCTTGCGCTTTTACTTTTTGATCTCTTTGCTTCAACTCATAACGATAAGTCAGTTTTTTCTTTCCTTGACGAAAGGTAAAAGTTGACCATCCCGGTTGGGCCGAAGCAGCCACCTTGACATCCAAAAACAGGTAATTGGGATTTTCCACCCGATTGATTTTTACCAATTCTATTCCTTTATCCTCCACTTGCACCTCACTTTTCCCGATCTGGGGTCCATAGACAACAAGCTGCAGGGTTGGATTTTCCATTCCTACCCACCAGTTTAAAGGTTCTACACGTTGAATGGATTGCCCCAATAAGGGGCTCCATCCAAGCACTGTTAGCGCCACGATTACTGTGGTAATATTTTTATTTATTTTAAACATCATTTGCTATTTCTTTGTCAGCGTATAGGTATTTGCATTGAAATCCACGACAATAGCGTAGGTACCGGCACTGGCGACCGCGATATTGGCACCACCAGCCGCTAAAGTTCCATTTGCCCCGCCAAAATTGGTTCCCCAATCGTGATTTTTACGGAATTTGATCTCTCCTGCCGTCAAGCTCACTGTGAGCTTCCATACCTGGTTGGCATTGTCAAACTTCATATCTGTATCGGCATCCCAACCTTTCGGTGTCGCGCTGCCAATAATGCCCCAGTTGTGATCTTTAAATGAAATGGTATTGGCAGTTGTGTTGACCTCGATTTCCAGATTACCTGCACGCGGCGCTTTTATATTTCCACCGCCATTAAATGCGATTTTACCATCTGCAGTTTGTCCATAAGAATTCGCCCAATTGCGTTCAGTTGTAATCTTAAATTCTGAATTCACTTCCGGAAATAAGATAATGCCTGTATAGATACCGTTACTTGTTGGGGAAACTAACGACTCAGCTGTGGCTGGATCCCATCCCTGATAAGCGCCTGGAACATACAGATAGCTGGTTGAAGCAAAGGGAACTGCTTTCAGGCTTGCCAAAGCCGAAAACACGACCGTAATTTTAGCATTGATACTTGACTTCAGACGTACATCAAAGTCAGAAGCCGTTCCTGTCGGAACACCAAGAGAAAGTAAGTAGCTATTCAATTCATAACCTGTAAAACCAACTGTTGTCCGACCACTCGGAATAACAACTTCTTTTACTGTTTTAAAATTGTCTCCTTTGAGCCCAAACTGGAGTACGTTGGTTACTGCCGCCTGAAAACCAAAGTCAGGCTGAATCATAGTTAAGTGCAGTACCGTGTCCTTTGCATTATCTTTAGACAGGGTTACATTATTTTTATCAAGGCTTAAAGTCGCTGGCTTTATACCTTCATCACTAGCCAATATGGCCCGCGTTTCGTCTTTTTTACAACTTTGGAATAGCGCTATAAACAGCAGCATGATTCCGATATAGTGTCTAGTTTTCATCTGTTTTATTTTGTTTTCAATAGCTGATGAAAGCTCAGGGCAAATATTTACCGTCCTGTGCGCCGATCAATATGCATTGCTCGGTTTCATCTGTCAACAATTTTCTTAGTACAGGTATGGCCACATCGACCAGAAATTAATTATAGCCGGGATTCTGTACAAGATTGGAGTTCGCGATTATATCTGAAGCCGGAAGCGGGAACAGTGTTCTATAAGCTGGCACAGCTTGACCGGCTAACACACCTCCTTTAAAAGGCCAGAGGTAATTATCGCCCGTAAATTTGCCGTAACGAATTAAATCTGAACGTCTAAACCCTTCCCAATACAGCTCTTTCACACGCTCGTTGAGTACATCGTCCAGCGAGAGGTTTGCCAAATTCCCACTGTTGTTGCCATAGGCACGTACACGCAACTTGTTGACGTAATCCAATGCTTTAGCCACGTTACCACCGGAGCCACCCCGTAAAGTTGCTTCGGCGTAAATCAGGTTCATCTCTGCCAATCGAATTAATGGAAAGTCCACCGATGCTACAAAACCTTCAGCTGCTGGAGGAGCAGTTTTTCCGTCTTTGTTCACATTCCGGAATTTAGTAACTGCCAACCCCTGCTTATAGACAGCGATATCTTCTATTTTTACGCTTGTATTTAAGTGAAACATTGCCCTTTTGTCCGTTGCTCCGGAGTAGTCACCGAAAATGGTTGCGATATTGTCACGCGTCCGATTTCCCGCCCAACCGCCGCCAGGCACACCAAAAGAAGTGGGATTCATGGTCGCGTCTATAGCTGCATTGATCAGATAAGTCGTTCCCCCCTTGCTCTGTGTTTTGGTTCCATCGTAAGGCAGATAAAAAATAAATTCGGGGTTGTTCACATCATTATCTGCATAGAAGAGCTCCCGGTAATTTGTCCCCAAGCTATAGCCCGAGTTCAATACCTTTTCTGAATACGTGATGGCTTCGGTATATTTCTTATTACCGGCCCCCAGGTAGACTTCAGCGTTGAGGTATAAACGAGCCAATAGCCCCCATGCCGCTACTTGGTCCACACGACCATAAACATTCTGTTTGGCACCTTTGAGCTGACCAGCAACCTCCAGCAGTTCTTTCTCCACATACGCAAAAAGCTCAGGTCGTTTGATCTGTGGCGGTGATACTTTGCCTACTGAAGTTTCTTCGGTTACAAAAGGTGGATTTCCGAATAGATCAAGTAGAACCCAATAGTTGTAAGCACGTAAGAATTTTGCTTCGGCACGATAATAAGCGATCTCTTTTTTGTCGGCATCTGAAATACCGCGTTCGGCCAATTTAGCATCCGTGCTCTCTCTTAAAAATTCATTGACAAGGGTAGCACTGTAGACACAACGCGTGTAAAGACCGCGGAGCATGGGATTGCTATCGTCAAAATTGAGGTAATCCAAACCACTAATTCCCGGATCATTAAGCCAGGCGCAAGCAGCTTCATCGGTAGTAAGTTCTTGCGCATTCCAAAAAAGACGTAAAAAATCCGATGTTCCGGCATCTAAACCACCTAAGTCTGTATTATTCGGCCCCGATGTGCTCGTTAAAGTCAATGATCCATACAACCTTGCAAATGATGAGGTATAACCTTTAAAATCTTTATAAGCAATATCTGCGGTGACATCATTAGTCGGCTTTAAATCCAAATCCTTGTGGCAGCTGCTCAATGCGATGGCGAGCAGGCAAGCGCCTATATATTTATTTAATTTTTTCATTGTTATATCATTTAAAAACTCACATTTACACCCAATACATAAGTTCTTGGTCTTGGATAGAAACGGTCGTCTATACCATTGGATATTTCTGGATCAACTCCTTTGTACTTGGTGATGGTAAATACATTTTGTACAGTGGCAGAAATAGACATCGAAGCTTTGCTGTTCCGAATAAATTTTCCGAGGTTATAACTCAGATTGACATTATCCATTTTCACGAATGATGCATTTTTGATGTAATAGTCGCTTCGTAACTGCTTGAGCAGAAAATTGGTATTCAAAAAATCCACCGGGGCATTGTTGATCACCAAAACCGCCTGATCGTTGATATTCGCGCCACTGCCTAGGTTGGATGAAACATTGTCGTACACATAATTATCCAAACTTGCGCGCAATACGGTGCTTGCCGACCATTTTTTGTAACTGTATGCCGCCGTAAAACCCAAAAGGTATTTCGGTAAAGGTGATTTGTATAGGTAACGGTCGTTATCGCTGATCACGCCGTCGCCATTGCGGTCAACATAGACCCCTTCTACAGGATGCCCCTGTTCATCATATACCTGCTGGAACACATTGAAACTATTGGGCATGAAATTCACCTTATGTGCCTGGATATTCCCCCCTGTTCCACCACGAATACTACCGGTCTCCACGATAAAGTTTGGATCATCGCTCTGCGTCAGGTTGGTCACTTTGCTTCTATTATAAGTCACATTGAAACCAAGATCCAACGACGAATTTTCTGTTTTTACCGGAACGTAATGCAGGTTAAACTCCAGACCCTGATTCTCCATATTACCGACATTCGTCAACAAAAAGTTGCTAAAGTTTGATCCTACAGGAACTGGAATGGTACTGAGCAAGTCCTTGGTCTTCTTCGAATAGTAGTCTATGCTACCATAAAATAGATTGTTAGCGAAACCAAAATCAACTCCAGCATTGTAGGTCGTTGTACTCTCCCAGCGGATATCTTGATCGTAGGCGACCGGCGAATTCAGGTAATAATACTCATTACCAAATCGATACATAGATTCATTACCACTGATGGTATAATTAGGCAAATAAGAATAGTTGGCAATACCGTCTTGCTGACCTGTCTTTCCATAACTTAAACGAAGTTTCAACTCCGAAACCGCAGCTATTTCTTTTAAAAAGCCTTCATTTTTCGCGCGCCAGGTAAAACCGACAGAAGGGAAATATCCCCAGCGGTTGTCCGGGCTAAAACGGGAAGAACCATCTGTCCGCAAGGTTCCAGAAAGGACATAACGGTTGTCGTAGGTATAGATCAGACGTCCGTAATAGGAAATCAACAGGTTTTCGGGTTTATCAAAAGGCCGCGTTGGTTCATTTAAGATCTTATCACCTTCGGCATTTGTACGGTTAAAATTGTATACTTTACTACTATTTTTATAGTAACCATACCCAAGTGTCGCGTCTATCGTACTTTTGATTGTAGGTAATTCTTTATCATACTTTAGATAAAACTCGAGTGTTTTATTGTTGATATCGGTTTTATATTGCGTTCTTTCACCACCTTCATTGAAATTACGTGCAGCAATAGCCGGCGTAAATGTATTCCCTTTTGAACGCGCCAGATCGTAGCCGACGTTTAAGTTGGCATGTAACTCGGGAAGGAAATGAAAACTATAATCCACTTTTGCATTTCCAATGCTTCTGAAAACATCGCCATTATCTTTGCGCAGATCCAATAAGGCCAAAGGATTTCGTGGTGCATTGGGATTAGGTTTCCCGCCCTGAATCCACTCATAATATCCGCCAAAACTATCCTTATCATCGACATAAACAGGTTGGGTAGGATCGAACTGAATCGCCGTCCCGATCGCATCTTGCGTAGCAAATTTCGATTTCGACCAGGTACCACGTACATTCACATCCAGCGAAAGGTGATTGTCCAGAAATTTCGGTGTCAAGGCCAATGCCGCAGTGGTCCGTTTTAAGTTATCATTTTTCAGCACACCGTCCTGATTCATATAACCAGCAGAAATACGGTAAGGCATATTGCCAGCTCTGGAAGCAATGTTAACATTATTGTCCGTAGTAAAGGCATTGCCATAAATCACATCCTGCCAATCGGTATTTGCTGTTCCCAACAATTTTTTCATGGCATCACTGCCATTGGTATTGACATAATCGCGGATTTGATCCGCGTTAAGCAGTTTTACTTTATTGGCCACAGTCGCCAAGGAGTTCTGTGTAGAGAAGTTGATTTGTGTTCCTGAGCGGCTGCCTTTTTTGGTGGTGATTAAGATGACACCATTCGATGCACGCGATCCATAAATTGCCGTTGCATTGGCATCTTTCAAGATGGTAAATGTCTCGATATCATTTGGGTTAATCAAACTTAATGGATTCGCTACCCCAGATACCGAGCCACCAGCCAAAGGAATCCCATCCACGACGATCAATGGATCGTTACTGGCATTCAGTGAAGCGCCGGAACGGATCCGGATTGTACTTCCTGCGCCTGGCTGCCCCCCACTTGTTGTAATCTGTACGCCCGGAACTTTCCCCATAATGAGTTGCTCGGGAGAGGAGATCTGTCCTTTTTGAAAATCCTTAGAACTCACCGTGTTGATTGACCCCGTCAGGTCACTTTTCTTTTGTGTACCATAACCGATCACAACAACTTCTTCCAGTGCGCTGGTATTGGATTTAAGGTAGAGGTTTAACGGATTCTGCCCATCGCTGATTTGGATTAAGGTGTCCAGGCTCGCGTATCCGACCATGCTGACTCGCAGGCGTAATTTCCCCGTTTGTAGTCTATCCAAGCTAAAATCCCCATTCGCATTGGTAGACAGTGATTTTTGAATATCCTCGAAGCGCAGTGTAGCACCGACCAAGGAACTCCCCTTCTGGTCCATTACTCGCCCCTTTAGCGTTGCCTGTTGGGCAAATGCCGAAGCACTTACGCCGAGTAGCATGCTCAGAGCCCAAAATGGACGTGATAGCTGTTTGTTCATAAAATAACTGTTTATTTATTTAGTTTTGTTTTGCTTATCAATTGGTATTGTCCAGGCAAAAGGCTCAATTTTGACTGACCGGACCAGTTGAGCTCTTTTCCCGTAAAATTGTCCACCCACTGTCCCTGCAGTGCTTGTGGCAATGTAAATTCCACACTTTCTACCCCAAAATTGCCAAGTACCCCTACTTGTTGTCCATCCTTTTCGAGTACGAAATATTTAACGGCATCTTTCATAGCCGATGTAACAATCGTCCCGTTTTGGAAAATGCTATTTTTGGTTTTGAAACGGGTGAGTTTCGCATAGGTCTCAAAGAGTTTTTTGCGATCATCTTGCTGGAGATAACTCCATAATAATGGTTTTTCACCTGTACGTCCATTTTCATCGATAGACACATCATAGCCATATTCACCAAACTGCCAGATCATCTTAGGTCCAGGTGAAGCCAATAAGAATACTGCAGCCTGTTCCATACGTTTTAATGCAATGCCAAGATTCTTGATGTTATAATTACCGGATGAATTTCCATAATTGAGGCACTTGAACAAGAGTCTCTGTTCGTCGTGGCTTTCCATATAGGACACAAAAGAAGGTTGTGCCATGCCGTGACTCGACGCAAATAATCTTCCTAGATCCGAGCCATTATTGGCATTCCATCCCATCGCTGCTTCGTTGAAGACATGATTCATATTATTCCAGAGCAACATACCCGATTGCGCCAGCTCCATTTCTTCCTGATCACCGCCAAGATGCTCGAGAATGATATAACAAGAAGGATCTATACTCCGAATATGCTGCTGATATTGCTTTAAGATCGCCACACGGGAAGCATCATAAGCATTCCATGCGTTTAAATCACTTTCTGAAGTGCCTGAATTTTTCTGCGTAAAGCCTTTAGACAAGTCAAAGCGGAAGCCATCGATCTTGTATTCCTGCATCCAATAGGTCAAGACATCTTTAACAAAAGCCTGTGTATAACTACTTTCGTGGTTAAAGTCAAATCCAACATTAAACGGATGCTTGGCAACCGTATTGAACCAAGGACTATTGACAGCGACGTTGCCCTGCTCCATATAAAGCTGTACAAGCGGCGACTGACCAAATGCGTGATTAAAAACAACGTCCAAAATCACGGCAATACCATTTTCGTGACAGGCATCGACATAGGCTTTCAGGTCATTTTTCAAGCCGTAATATTTATCCAATGCCCGGTGGAATGAAGGATTATATCCCCAAGTCGAATTCCCTTCCGATTCCTGTACAGGCATTAGCTCAACGGCATTTACACCTAGCCTTTTTAAATAAGACAAAGAATCCTTGAGTGTAGTATATTGATGCTGTCTGACAAAATCGCGGACCAACAGTTCATAGATCACCAAATCACCTTGAGCAGGTCTATTAAAAGCAGTTGTTTTCCAGGTATAAGCCTTTGCGGGAAGATCCAATACGCCGACAATACCATGCGCAGCTGCGGGATAAGCGGGTACAGCCGTTGCTGTAAGCCCAAGCGCAGCATCATTCTGCGGATCAAGAATCAGTTCAGCATAGGGGTCAGCGATAGCCAATTGGCCATCCACCAAAAACTGATAAGTCTGTTTTTTGGAGAAATCCAGATTCGATACCGTTACCCACCAGGTTTTGCCATCTGGAGTCTGGCTCATCGCATAGGCTGGTAATGCTTTATAGTTGTTAAAACCACCTAACAGATATACACTTTTTTTCAGTGGTGCTGTGAGCGCAAAACTGACCTCCCCTTTTTCCCTGTTTATGGTTGTTCCGTTTGGATTGATACCTATCGGGAGGGCAGCAATGGTAGGTTTTGATTCTACAAATAGCTCCACTTTACTGGAATATACCTTGCCATCAGCTTCCAAGCGGGCTTCGAGCTCATGCAGGCCGTTGCTTTGTAGACTAACAGATTTTTCTAAAGACAGTGCGGCAGAAGATTCAGCCAGCAATATACCATTGTCCCAGACACTGATTTTTCCGGACTGCGTTGCCTGTAATTGTAGCTTCAGGTTATCGCCAACGGTGTACATTTGCTCAGTGGTCATTGGATCTGTAGGTTGCAGCATAGGCGACACAAAACGAATCGCTTGCATGTTACTCGCCACGAAGGGCAGAAATAAATCTGAATTATTTTTATTTCGTTGGACCAGCGATCCATCACCATTGCGCACTAAAAGTGCCAACTGACCAAATTCCAAAGCATTTGACAGATTAAAGAATGTGGAAGGCGTAAACGTAAATGTATATAAACCAGCAGAAACAAATTTAAGTTTATAAGCGTTGTCATTCTTTGACCAGTCTGTCGCTACATGCTGCCAGCTCCCCCCATGGACAGGAATCAACCCCGCGTGTAGATACAGGTCGGCGGTGCTACCTTTTAACGCTGCATTTCCTTTTGAAAGATCAAATTGCAAGGTGATTTCCTTATCCCAAAAGATAAATGGAGCAGAAAGATTCACCAAACCAGTCCCCTGCTGTTCAATAACAGGTGGTTGCTCGACATCCACGATATCTTTCTTATTTGCACATGATGATAATAGGACAATCACCCAGAGATACCCTATTAAACGAGAGATATGCTTCCCCATCGATAATTAGCTTTACTTGGAATCTGACATTGGGAACGTTCCCGAAATCAAGGTAAAAAGAAATCGCCTGTTGCGATTTGCTGGATTTCCCTATCCAATATTTTATACAAATTGATTATTTAAACACTTTCGGGAATGTTCCCGAAAGTAATCAAAGCTAAATAATGGGATTACAAAAAACAAATATTTTTTTTCTTATTTGAGGCTAGATTTTTGAAAAATAAGCTGGGAATCAAGATAAACCGAATTAGCAAACTTATCATTTGTTGGATCATCCATCTTATCTAACAGGTATTTTGTTACCAATTGGCCCATTTCGTAGGCAGGTTGTTTCACTACGCTCAGTGCTGGGTCGATCAGATCGGCGATATCCAAACAAGAAAAACAAATGATCTTGAGGTCTTCAGGAATACGAATTGCGAGCTGCTTGGCGACCCGTATACTCGAAATGGCGAGACGTTCTACTGAGGCAAAAATGGCATCGGGTTTTTCCTTCTCGATCAAGCTGGTGATATCTTTCATATTCTGATCGGCATCATTGACGGTATCCAAAATAAGCTCGGGCCTAATCGGTATTCCCGCCTCCTGCAAAGCTTTTTCATACCCGTCTTTACGCACCTTACCAATCGAAACATGAGGATTGATGGCGAGGTAAGCAATCCGTTGACAGGCATTATCAATCAAGTGCTTCGTTGCCAGATAAGCCGAATCAAAGTCATTCCCCGTAATATATCCCCCCTTCCAATCGTCGTATGCACGGTCGAAGAACATGACCGGTATTCCCCTTTCTGCCAACAGCTGCAAATGCGAATGGTCTTTTCCCTCACCCGAAGCCGAAATGATCACACCATCCACTCGTCCATTAGCCAGCGAGCGCACGATGGAAGCTTCATTTTGTACCTGATGATCCGTCACGTAAATCAAGGTATGATAGCCCTTAGAGCGTGCCACTGCCTCGATTCCTTTGATGGCCTGCGAGAAAAATTTATTACCAAATTCGGGAATAATAATCGCAATGGTCAGACTTTTATTCGCTTTCAGACTACTCGCATAGACATTCGGCGAAAAACCGATTTCTTCGGCCATGGCCAAAATACGGGCTTTTGTCGCCGGATTAATATCCTCGTTATCCCGAAATGCACGGGAAACGGTCGATTTTGACAAGCCGAGTTTTTTGGCCAGATCTACTATTGTTAATTGCGACATATCAAGATTCCCTTTGCTGTTCGAATGTAATAATTGTTGGATACAAATAAAGCAATTATCTATCCAGAATAGCAAATTTTCTTTTTGTTCCCTTTGTTTTAAATCAGCGGGCCATGTTTTTTTATCTCCAGATAAGAAAAGCGATCTAGTGATCAAATCGTGTAAACGACCTCTCCAATATGCTCGCTTCCGTCAGCTTTCCGTTAGCAGAAAAACGTGTTTTACATGGCGTTTTGTGTCTATAGCACTAAATACTGTATTCGGGTTGTGTTCGTATCACCTTCGGCTGTGGAGAATCTTGCTACGGCTATTGATCGAAAGTTGACCAAGTAATTCCTGTTCAGGGTCTGGTCAATATCTGTTCAGCACCTGTACAATATCTGTATCCCATCCGAATAAGGTACGAAGCAGGTACGAATCTTTCCTCCCTATTTATTAAAAAATTGTGAAAAGGTGCTTAGCAGATGTTACCGCCAAAGACAGGGTAATACAAGCCTACATTGTTGTAGAAATATTGATCTATAAACAAAACAGGCTTAGCAAATATGCTAAGCCTGTTTTTATCATTAGTCGACCATTTTCTTGATTAGAACTTTCTAAAATCCCATTCCCCGCGATAAGGGCGGCTACGCATGAGGTTAGCATAATCATTGTCGAACTGTTCCTTTTGTGGATTCCATTTTAAATCCTTTTGAAGTTCATACGCTATGTTGATGGCATTGCAAACAGAGCTCGTCCGATGGCCTATTTCAACATCACAGATCGGCTTACTTCTTTTTTTGATCGCGTCTACCCAATCCTGATAGTGGTTATCACTGTAATACAGGCGACGATCTGTAGAGCTCAATTTAAGATTGGCCAAATTCTCGGGATTCGAACGGATAAATTCGCGGCTTACTTCAATCTTACCTTTTTCACCAATAAATTGAATCGCGTTATGTACGCCCCATTGCACATGGTTTACCCGAACTCCATTGGCATAGTTAAAGGAAAGCCCGCTATTGCTATTTGCTGCTTTAGGTGGATTGAATTGCACCGGGCCAGATTCGTCCATGCCCAATGCCCATTGCACAATATCAAACATATGTGCTCCCCAATCGGTAATATAACCACCGCCGAAATCACGGTAACCACGCCACCAAGCCCATTTATCATCCTCAAGCGGTGGGCTTAAAATCGGGTTATAACCGCGGTAAGGTGAAGGTCCTACCCACATATCCCAATCCAAATAATCCGGTGCTGGCATAGCTGGTAGGTCGCATTGTTTGACCGGTTCGCCCACAGACACATTAATTTCTTTTATTTTGCCGATATAGCCATTGAGAACCAGTTCTGCTGCCTGTCTAAAATTATAGGAAGAACGCTGCATGCTACCTGTCTGAAAGACACGTTTATATTTGCGGGTTGCATCAACCATTGCTCTCCCCTCGGCAATGGTAAGCGCCAGGGGTTTCTCACAATAAATATCTTTGCCGGCTTTAGCTGCATCAACAGCAACCTGCGCATGCCAGTGATCTGGTGTTGCAATAACAACAGCATCAATATCTTTCCGATCCAATAGTTCGCGATAATGGTGGTAGGCCTTGATCTCAGTCTGTGCTTTTGACAATTCCGTTTGCTTTTTCGCTGTCGCAGCAATAAATGCGGCCAACTTGTTACGGTCCACATCGCAGGCCGCCAGACTTGCGATTTCCTTGCAGCGATTGAGACCGTTCATCAAAGTATAGGATTGTTTTCCGACACCGATAAATCCAAGATTGATACGATCACTTGGTGCAAGAAATCCATTTCCGCCTAACACAACGCGCGGGACAATTGTGAAAGCCAAAGAGGATACAATCCCCTTGGCTATAAATTCTCTTCTTTTCATTTTTTACTGATAGTTTATTTTTCTGCTCGTCTTTATAGACACTTATTCGGTCCTTGGCGGCAAAATGGTTTATGTATGGATGATTTGTCTAGGCTTTCTCAAAAATAGTTTATTCTTGAACCGGAACCAGTGTAATTGACGCAATCTCAGGTAATGCATCGCCATCAATCGCCGTAGCCTGCAGCAGCACTTTTGTGCTTGGCTCTCCGATCACTTGCTGTGATACTTCTATTGTTCCCATGACCGCTTCCTTAAATGCAGTTCCATTTTCATTTATAAAGGCGAAAGGAATCTTTTGTCCAAGAGCGGTTAGCAAAATTTTGCCCTGATGTTTAGGATTAGGTAGATAATTGATGAGTACTCGGTATTTACCCGGTTTTTGAATTTTAATATCCCAAATTACTTGATCGGCAAGATCCTTCCATTGACCTATGGCATTCGGGCGATTTGGATCATGGGTATGTGCGCCAATAATTTTCAGTCCCTTTCCTTCCTGCAGTTTTGCATTATTTGCGTTCATCACGATACGACCATCCGCCTGTGTTTGTGTCAGGCTTTCCTCAACAATTGGTTTTCCCTGAATCTCCACTACGATAACCTTAGGTCCTTTATTGCTGTCAAAGACATCAACAGGAATTGCTGGTCTACCATTTTCCAGCGTATATTTTAACTTCATTTTCGGTGAAGCCAGGGCATAGACAGCCGTCACTTTATTTTTGATTGGTAGATTTATTTTCCCATCGGCTGGACGGTCAAAAACATGCAGATAGAGCTTCCCATTTTTTTGCGTACAATAACCCCAATCCAACGCTTGGAAAGGGCTCGCCGTAGTCCCGTAAATAGATTCGCTATTGATCTTCATCCAGTCCCCGATCTGCTCCATAATACGCACCGCAGGTTCAGGAATGCCGCCATCACCATCGGGTCCAACATTTAACAGGAAATTGCCGCCCTTACTTACTGTTTCCACAAATAATTGCATGATCTTGGGGAAGCTTTTCCAATTTTGATCATGGGCGCTATAACCGTAACTTTCATTCATGGTATGGCTTACCTCCCAATACATACCAGGCAAGCCTGTTGGTGGAATATATTTTTCAGGCGTTCCAATATCACCGTTTTTATTTTCGAGTCCATTCCAAAATCGATTATTGATAATAATGTTGGGTTGCCATTTGATCAAATCTGTTAAAATATGTTTGGTTCCCCAGGCTTCACCTTCGTGCTGTTTGCTACTGAAATCGGGCCACAGCATATCCAATCGCCCGTAATTTTGGGCAAGCTCCTTAATTTGGCCATAGAGATAGGCTTTATACCATTCATGATCAGGTTGATGATTATCTACATTCGGGTTTAACTGAAAAGCCTCATAGGAATCGGGATGCTGCCAATCCAGCAGCGAATAATAGGCGCCTACTTTCATTCCCTCCTGGCGGAAAGCTTCCATAATTTCGCGGTAAAGATCTCTCCCTTTTGGCGATAAATTTGCCGTACCTGTTACATCGTTTTTAACCGCGTAAGGCTGTTGGCTATTGAATAAGCTAAAGCCTTCGTGGTGTCGGGAGGTCAGCACCATATACTTCATTCCCGTTTTTTTTGCAAGGTGAGCCCAGGATTTTGGATCGAAAGAACGCAATGTAAATTTTGGTTTCAGCACTTCAGCATACTGCTTACTGGGAATTTTCCCCCAAGTTTGTATCCATTCAGCATAATGCTGTGGGTATTTTTTTCCTTCAAAAGAACCTCCCGCTGCACTATACAATCCCCAATGGATAAATAACCCAAAACGAGCTTCTTTAAACCATTCCATGCGTTTATCTTGTGTCTCCTGCCAGCCGGCTACGCCTTCATAGGGTAATGATTTGGTCTGTGAATTAGCAACATCGGTCATGCATAGCAACATTCCCACTGCTGCTGCACACTTCCACTTTAAAAAATTGATTTTCATCGTAATATAGTTTTATACATAAAAGTTCATGGATTATAATCATTAAACAGGGGTCATCAGAAACCCAAGTGGTTTATTTCCTCCTGCATGGTATCATAAGTCTTTCGCGCATCCTCCAATGGAATTCCTTTTGATAGTCCGGGTCGTTTATGGCCTGTAAAAGTCAACCATGTGTCTTTCATGATCGTCTGTCTTTTCAAAACAAGGGTATATAACTGGCGAAGTTTTGGTTTATCGCGCAAATTATCATCCCATGTGCTTTCGATCGGGAAATTAGGCATCAGGTGTTTAACAATTTCCCTTGCCATGAGCCAATGGCCCAACTCGCCAGGATGAACACCATCTGCCGCTAGCCTAAACTGAGGATCTTTCTTGATGCCAGTCTCCAAATATCGCCGCATGGGGAAATGGAGGTCAATGATTTCCCATGATTGTTTTCGGCCATAATCGATCAACCATTCGGCATAACGATCCAATACTTTATTGTACCCCTTGAGCCGAAGCTGCGGATCATCATGCACCGGTGGAGTCATCCATATGATACGTTTGACACCTTGATCTGCAAGTCGTTTTTGCAGGTGTATAATTCCGTTTTTATAGGCTTCAAAACGAGCCGAATCAAATGGTAGGTAAATACCGTCATTCATGCCATAACAGACGAAGACAACCTCAGGATTGATTTTATCGAGTACATTATCCAAACGGTCAAATAGACAAGGTCGCGGAAACTTTCCATCGGCATGATTCGGCTCACTCAGTCCAGATACGGTCTCACTTGGTAGCCCTGAGTTAATAAACTGGGGTTTCTTTTTCGGATGACTGCTCAGGAACAAACTTTCGGTCATGGCGACATATTGCCCGGCATAGGTAATGCTATTTCCTAAAAAGAGCACTTTTTGTGCTTCGTTCCAGTTAAAGTCCCGGACATGACCTTGCCCCTTTACTTGCATAGACAAAAGGCCTAAGCACAATAGCAATACAAAAAAACGAAGTTCTTCTCTACGAAATGATAAATTTAACATTGTAATATTGGATCAGTTGGACAAGTACCAAACCTTACATATCTCCTTGGTTTAAGGTTGATATCAATAGGTGCAAAAGACTTATTAGATAACTATTTAGCGCTGTCCATAATTGATTATTTTGGTCATTAAATTAATCAATAAGCACATGAATTCAAATTAAATTACTGAAAGACAGAAGATTGTTACATTTACATCTTCTATCATTTAGTTAAGAACACCTGTTGATAATAAAAGGGCTATCCAAAAGACAAAAAAAAGCCTGTCCAACCAAGTCGGACAGGCTTATATACTTCTGAAATCAGGTGTTATTTCCTTTTGAATTTAGAGATACTAAGTTCCTGAAATGCTAGTTTTTGGTCGGCAATGATCCGCAGCTTGGTCAGGGGTTTATTCGGAAAAAATAAACTGGTCATTACCGTTAGTCCCCCATCTGCAAAAAGCTCCACAGAGCTCACATCAACATACAAGCTGAAAGAGAGTGTTCCGTTATTCAGCAGGCGTTGTGCTGAAGCTATCTTTGGGAATTCCTCGTTAAACGAAACTTCCCCGGACTTAGAGCGGTCGATGTAATATGCATTTTGATCTTCACGGTAACCAATAACCAATTCGTCACCAGATTCATTTGATAAGATCACTTTGAAAGACTGTTGCTTCAAATCTTTGAGGTCCAAACGGTACGCTTGCGGGAGATGTTGCTCGAACGAAACTTCCTTCGTTCCGCCGCCATGGTACTTTTTAAGCGGTCGAAATGCAGTTTCAATTTCTTTGGGCGCAGTACTTGCAACGTAGAAAGACTGTCCAATTTTATCCAACGATAAAATACGTGGTATGGTTGAGGAGGAGCGCCATTTTGTGGTAGGAACCACATTGGCATATTGCCAGTTGCTCATCCAGCCAATCATCAGGTGCCTATCCCCCAGGTTGCTCCAAGTTACACCGGCATAATTATCGGGTCCCCAATCCAGCCACTTTATTTGGTTATCTTCTGTGCGGAACTGATGTCCATCAAAGTCACCCACAAAATATTGTGTTACGGAACCACCGTTGGGCCCACCTGGATTGATACTGACCAACAAGACCCACTTTGTAACTCCTTTGTAGTCCATGGGAATAAGATCGGGACATTCCCAGACACCTCCATGAGCTCCCACCTCTTTACCAAACTCACTTTCCTTCTGCCATGTTTTCAAATCTTTGGAAGAATAGAAAGTAATACAATCTTTTGTAGCCAAGGTCATAATCCAACGTTGGCTATGCGCGTGCCACATCACCTTTGGATCCCTGAAATCCCATATGCCAGGGTTTGGTAATACTGGATTGCCTTTATATTTTGTCCAGGTAAGACCCTTATCTAAACTATAAGCCAAACTTTGATTTTGATGCAATCCCGTTTTCCGATCCTCTTCCTGATGATTGTGATGGGTAAAAATGGCGACCATAGCATCTTTTCCAAAACCTGCAGTGTTGTCTTTATCGATCACAGCACTACCTGAGAAAATAGTTCCCAAACTGTCGGGGTACAATGCGATCTTCTGCTCGTCCCAATGAATCAAATCTTTACTGATCGCATGGCCCCAATGCATTGGTCCCCAAACGGGTTTTTCGGGATTATGCTGAAAAAAAAGATGATAATTACCGTTCAAATAGACCAGCCCATTGGGGTCGTTCATCCAGCCCTGCTGTGGGGTAAAATGGTAAAGTGGGCGATATTTTTCTTCAGCATCCCGTTGTTTTTGCTGTCCCATCTGGGCCAGACTTGTACCGACAATACTTAGCAAGAACATCGTAAGTCCGTATTTTTTTAATCTTATCATTTTTCTTTTGTTTACGTTTATAATCCGATTATTGTTCGCTTCAATAAGCAAATATCTTATAAATTATCAGGAAGATTTTTCAACTTTCAACCCATTGACTGTAACGGTTCCCTGATCCACAAAAATAGTCCATGGATTTTGATCCATTTTATAGATCCGGTTGGTAAAAGCAACACGATCATTCACATACACGACACAGATAGACTTTTCAATACTAATTTTCAGATTAAAAATCCGATTGGTCGGTACGGTGAGTGGTGTAAAATTGAGTGCTGTTTTACTTCCGCTACCATTTCGAGCCTCCTTATTCATAAATAGGGCCGGCATGCTCCAACGATTGGATGAAGTCAGGTCAAAAGCAATGCTATACACTTCGGTCGGATCATCACATGCTCCAAATGAAAAACCAAATTGATTGGATTGCGAAGCATCAATAGTCATTGTCATTTTTACGGTCGACGTATTTCGGTTAAACAGCGCATAACTTCTTCCCCCTGATTGAGCTGACAAACGATAGGTTTTATTCGACTCAGAAACTTCACCAACACTGCTCAGTTTTTCAAAGGCGACTTCTTTATTAAATTTGCTGTTTAGGGCCTCCGGAATTTTAGGATACAACTGTCCTGACGTTCCCTGAACCAACTGATGGGAAATTAGATTTCCAGCCCAGGGCAGTTCGTTGTTATTATTGACGGTTTGTCCCGTTGAACACCAACCCGAAAGATAACGTGTTGTACCATCGCTAGCGGTCTTGCCAGCATAGAGATAAAGTCCATCAAAGGTTTCATGATGTCCTTCGGCATCCCGACAGATCATCCAGGGACCGTCCGGAGAATCCGCAATACGATAAAATGTCTTGCGATGTTCATCCCGGTTGATCCGCGAAAACAACAGATACCACTTATTGCCCATTTTAAATAGATCCGGGCATTCCAATAGTTCAGCATCTGTTTCGATGCCATATTTTTCCACTGTCCCTGTCGTCGCAACGAGCGGTTCAATCATCGACCAACTGCTTAAATCGGTTGACTGATAACGTGCAAGGATTCCTTTTCCGTCTTTTCGCGTCGTGACTAGCATCACGTAGGCATTACGGCCTTCATCCCAATAAACGTGCGGATCCCGAAAATTATTTCGATCATAGCCCACGGCAGCCTGCAGTGCCATAGCTGGTTGCTTGGTCCAATTCATTAAATCAGTGGACGTGGCCAACATGATCTTTTCTGCTGGAGTAAAAACACTGTTATGACCTGTATAGAAACAGTAATACACTGTTCCTTTTTTGATAAAACTTCCTGTTCCGATCCATTCATCCTGACTCCCCACAGCGCCCGACGACAACACTTCGGTATAGCCCTCAAATGTTCCAAAGTCACCTGTTCGCGTGCTATAAATCGGGTGTCTGTTGGCATTCTCATAGAGATAAAACAAGTAGAACTTTTTATCGTCGGCATTGTAGTAAGGCATGGGATCGCCCACAAACCCCTGCTGGGGCCTGTAGAATCGTTGATATGGGCCAGCCTCCTGCCCCGAAATACAGGCCGTAGAACTGTCCACCGGTTGTATTGCTATGGGCTTATCTACCACGGTCGAACGCTCGTCGCTATTCTTGCAACTTGTCAACAAGCTGAGCAAGAATACTGTCGGAAGCAAATACAATTTTGGTCTCATGATTTAAATCTTTCTATTAATCCCTTATTATCTATCATCGCTTGTATTATTTGTATTCGATCATTCTTTAGGTAATGCTTTCAATTCGTCCCAGTACATCCGTTGGGTAGGAAATGCCACGGGCTGTCCATTAGGATGCTCATGCGGCATCACAAGTATATTGTTGATGATAGCCTTTCTTCCAGCAGGAATCTGAAAAACCAACTCTTGCCACTCCCCAACATGTTCCTTTGCATAATTAGCCCGCAACCAATCTTTTTGCTGTTCACCATCCGATTGAATCTCCAATTGTACATCTCCCGCTACACCCTTCAATATCATAATGGAAAAACGGCCATATTCTGCCGGATTGATCGTCACTTTATTTGCATTCCACAATGCACCACCATGCCAGCCTTCGCCCGTTTTATTATCCCGGACAAAAGACGCACAGAACGGTGTTGCATTAATTCCCGTAGTTTTCGGGTTGGGATAAGGTGAATCTACGGCGCTCACCCCTAACCCGTCGAAATGTGGAACGCTTGTTTCGCCATTATAAATCATCAGGATCTGTTTGGGTTCCGTGCCTAATATCGCTGTTACCGTGTACTGGAACGTCTGCCCCATATACGCAAGGCTGTATTTTATCGGAGAACTTAAATCCACGGGGCCACTCTGATTGGGCGTTATGCTCGCGCCAGCTGTAAATTCTATCGCAGGTGATAAGTTCTTCAGGTCTGTCCCCAGGGGTAGGTAAATTTTAATGCTTTTATTTTTCTGATCGATGATTCCAGCTTTTTCTCCGATATGGAATGCCGTTATTTCCGCTTTGATTTCTTTGACGGTTACTTGATAGGTGTTGAATAGATTTCCATTAAACACGCGATAAGTAATTGGTGTTGTACCAGAAAATGAAAAGTTCTGGGCGATACCTGAAGCTGGAGAAACCTTGGCATTATTAGGCAATTCAATCGTCGGAGCCACCGCTGAAAGATCTGTGCCTTCAGGAACCATGACAAGAATGGTACCTTTTGCCGGATCTATTTTTCCAACGGTATTACCGACCTTGAATGAAAGTACATCTACATCTGCGTTCAAATTGAGTGTGCCACCGGCATCACGTTTGCAGGCAGCAATAAGCCAGATAAGCAGGATAGTAATCCCCACTTTTATATAATTGTTTAATGTGTTCATTGGAATAATTGGTTATGCTGATCGTTCAACAATAAATGCTTATTTAATAGCCTGGATTTTGTTTGTACAGATATTTACTTAATCTGATCTGTGCTTCAGGAATCGGCAGATATTCGTTCCTATCTGCAGTAAAATGTGCCGAAGAATAATAAGATCGACGTGACTTTTCCGCATCATAATAGGCATTCATGGCCTGGTCTGCAATTCCCCAGCGTACCAGATCAAAGAATCTTCCGTTTTCCATCGCAAGCTCCAATCGTCTTTCCCAACGTAACGCCTTCCGGGCATTTTCTTCGTTCCATACAATATTATCTCCATTTTTGTACGTTTCGATCAGGGTTTTATCATTTGCATAGCCCGTAAGTGCAGTGCTATTTTTTGCCCGCGTACGTACTTGGTTTATCAATGGCAGTGCTTCAGCCGAACGATGCAGCTCGATAAGCGCCTCTGCCCGCATCAACAGCACATCAGCAAAGCGCAATACAATTCGATTTTTTGTATTGGCATAGAACGGTACCATCGGGACAAAACAATCGCAATCGGGATCTACATTCTCTTTCAATGAGGCGTAAACCGAATATTCTGCCGGGTTACGGTTCCAGCTTTCTTCATACGTTCTTTTGCTACTATACTTGTAAGGTAAGCCCGGAATTGCAACTGTATGGAATAACCGTGGATCGTACTTTTCTGAGGTATTAAAGCTATTCAACGCATTGTAGTTATCCAGTGGTAGACCTTTACCCGTTGTGCGAAACGCGTTGACAAGGCTTTGACTCGGTTTATTGAAATCACAACAACCTACGCCCATAGGTACTGATAGCACATCAGAAAAATTAACACGCCCAAATTTTGTCCCGTCATCTTTTGAAAACTGAACTGAAAACAGGGCTTCAGTCCCATTTTCATATTTGCCCGGCAAGAAGTTAAAAGCAAAGTCGGTTTCCAGCGTATGATTGGATGAAAGTACAACATCCGTATTTTGTACAACTTTTTCCAAATCTCCGGCATCGATGCCCGTCACCACATTACGTTCGGCATTGTCCTGACGGTATCCCTTATAGAGATAGGTTTTGGCAAGATATGCCGCAGCAGCAACACGGTTGGCACGCCCGACCTCCGTTTGTACAGCCGGGAGATGATCTACAGCATACTGAAAATCATCCACAATCTTTTGCCATAGCGCATCGTTGCTCAAGGCCCTATTCGATACGGTTTCATAGCTGTCTACTGCGACATTTTCATCAATATAAGGCACATATTTGAAAAGGATCTTGAGCATAAAGTAAAAATGACCGCGTAGAAAGCGTGCTTCACCCAGTTTTTCTTCCTTCCCATCGAAATTATCCATCTCCTGTATGGTCTTGATAGTGGTATTGGCACGCGAAATCGCAACGTACAACTGAAACCACAATTTATCCAACTCTGCAAAATTGGTTGTAATGTTATTGGAGACCTCCAGGAAATGAAAGGTCTGGATATCCTGTGGTCCCGATCCGCCTTTATAAGCATCGTCCGAGCGAACCGTACCATAGGGCCATAAGCTAAAAGGGACGTCATAATGATCGTTACCCAATGCCGCATAGGTAGCTGTCAATAATCGTTCGGGCTCCTTAACCTGATCGGAGCTCAGTACACCATTGGGTGTTTGATCTAAAAATTTGGTGCATCCTGGAAGTAGTCCAGCAAGAACCATGAATATCGCTATTTTAGTGGTTATTTTTTTCATCCGTATAAATTATTTAGAAGTGTATCGCCTTATTTCGCTCCCATTTTAAAATCCAATATTTACCCCAGCTGTCCACGTGGTTGGAATTGGATAACCCCAACCTACATTTTCAGGATCCACACCGGTGAAATTTTTTGATTTAACGGTAAATAGATTCTGACCAGTTACATAAACCCTTAATCGGCTCATACGCAGGTGTGCGGCGGTTGCTGTTGGCAAAGTGTAGCCCAGGGACAAATTCCGGAGCTTCATGTAAGATCCATTCTCGATAAAGTAATTTGACAGACGGCCCTCGTCGTTGTTATTTGTTGTTTGTAAGGCCGGGATCGTTGACGTTGGATTTTGTGGTGTCCAGGCATTGAGCAGACGTACACCTTTATTGGAATTGACGTCGTCCACACTCCAGAAGTCCGTTTGCTTTTTCAGCCAGTTTTCAACATCTATTCCCTGTACCCCCTGAAAGTACGCAGATAGGTCAAAGCTTTTATATTTTAGCACAATGTTCAAACTATAAGAAAAATCAGGATGAGGACTACCAATCCAAGTACGGTCCATATCGGTGATCTGATTGTCCGCATCGTACACATTCACATAACGTAAACGTCCAATCCCCTTACCGGTCTGATTGACGTGCGCATCCACCTCGTCCTGATTCTGAAAAATGCCGTCGGTGACATAGCCATAAAATGACCCTAGCGGCCGGCCGATAATATTGTCCCCTTGACGACCACCATAAGAGTTTTCTACTGCTTCAGGTAAATGTGTCACCTTGTTTTTATAGGTCGAGAACACAGCCATCACATCATAGTCCAATCCAAAGGTTGTTTTATTACGATATCCCGCCGATACGTCCAAACCTTTATTTTCCATGGAGGCACCATTCGCCCAACGGTAACCGCCCTCTCCGACCACACCGATATAGGCTGGATTGATCAACATATCTTTGGTTGCTTTAACATACCAGTCAATCGAACCATAGAGACTTTGATTAAACAATGAAAAGTCCAAGCCTATATTCGTCTGCGTGGTAGTTTCCCATTTCAGATCATTATTTTCCGTTTGGATTTTGCGGTATCCCGATGGTAACTTTCCCGTTCCTGCACCCGATAGATCGTATGCTGTACCGTCCACGATATTCCATGTTGGATCAGCAACACCATATTCGGGGACAAACAGGGCATAGGTAGCCAGATTACCAATACCCTGGTTGCCTGTCTGCCCCCATCCCACACGTAACTTGAGGTCAGAAATATAATTTTTTGTACTTGCCATAAAGCGTTCAGAAGAGATCCGCCAGCCTGCCGTTACCGCTGGAAAAGTGGCAAAGCGGTTATTCTTACCGAAGCGGGAAGAGCCATCGTGGCGTACGGTGAAAGAAGCCAGATAACGGTCATCATAGGAATAATTGGCCTTTCCAAAATAGGATAGCAGCGAGAAGCCTGTAGAGCCACCTCCTACTGCCGCTGTACCCGTACTCACACCTGGCCACATATACTCTGGTGTTTCTATGGCAAATGCACCATCACCAGCGGTATAGGCGTTAAAATTAACATCATTCTGACGGTTCATTTCGATACCAGCCAGCACATCTATTGTATGTTTGTCGATTGCCTTCCGATAAGTCGCTGTATTGGACCAAGTCCACTTCATCCCATGAGACTGCTCCATATTAACGCCACTGCGGCTGCTGTTCATAAATCCCGAACGATAGGATACTTCCAGGTTACGTTTGTAAAAATTACTGTAATCCAGGCCATAACTGGTTCGAACATGCAGATCTTTTATCAGCTGTAGATCGGCATAGGCATTCCCAAACAAACGCCAATAATTGTATTTATTATTTCTATTGTCGTAAAGTACACGCATGGGATTATGACGGTCGTTCATTCCCAATGCTGGTCCCCCCCAGCCCATTCCATCTACCGTATGCACGGGGATAATCGGTAAAGCTTTCAACGAAAGGTCAAGTACATCGCCGGGGACCTGCACTTCACCCGTGTTGTTTACCGTAAAATTCTCTCCAACAACCAGTTTTCCATCAAACAGTTTATAGTCAGCATTCATCCGGGCGGATATTCGCTGGAAATCCGTGTAACGGAGTGTGCCATTGTTGTGCAAATAACCTAAGGAGAAAAAGGAGCTGGATTTTTCTGTTCCGGAGCTCAATGTCGCATTGTATGACTGCTGCAGTCCTGGTTTCGAAACTTCCTTAAACCAATCGGTATCTGAAGCATACATGGTGTGTTCACGATCAATATACTTGGAAACAAAAACAGTATTGAGCTGAGGCACGCCATTCGCATCGTTATTCCATTCAAACTGATAACCAATATTGTTTCCATTTGGATTGCCACCGTTGTTGATCGTTGCCTGCCATAGGGCACGACCATATTGTTGTGCGTCGAGCACTTTCATGCGATTATTAAAATGCGTACTGGTGGCGTAGGCGTCTACTGTAAGTTTAGGGGCACCTAGCTTTCCTTTTTTCGTTGTGATGACAATAACACCATTGGCTGCACGCGAGCCATAGATACTCGCCGAAGAAGCGTCCTTTAAAACCTGAATGCTTTCGATATCATTCGAATTGAGTTCGTGCATTCCTCCCTGTGTGGGGGTTCCATCAATGACATATAAGGGATCCTGACTACTGTTGATCGAACTGATTCCGCGCATACGCACTGTTGCCGCTCCACTTGGACTACCATCCGAAGTTACAGTCATACCGGCTACCCTTCCTTGCAGGGCTTTCATCGGGTTATTTTCTGGAGCCTTCATCATCTCAGCAACATTAACAACACTCACTGCACCAGTCAAATCCTTCTTCCGTTCGGTTTGATATCCCGTAACGACCACTTCATCCAGCCCTTTTTCGGTGCTCGAAAGCTGAATATCGAGGAACTTTCTTCCGGCTACAGCAATTGTCTGCGTGGCATAGCCGACATAACTTATTTCTAATGTGCCCTGATTGCCCGATGTCTGGAGGACAAATTCTCCCTTTTCATTTGTCTTGGTAGCTATTGTGGTTCCCTTCACCACTAAAGATGCCCCCACTATAGGTGCTGCTGTTCCACTATCCGTAATTCTTCCCCGGATTTCAGTCTGCTGCGCAAATGCGACAACAGAAAAAAGTGCCAAAGACGGGAGCAGCATTGCTTTCTGTCTTGTAAACATAATTGGTTATGCGTAAATGGTTAATTATTTAGATTGATTATTTTATGATGATAGCGTGTATACTGCTTCTTTAAGAAGCAGTATACTTACTGTTGCTTCTGGCCTCCATTGAAGATCGGATGCAACCATTGGAATCGATTGATGACCTCATCGTTATATTCAGGACAAGCCCCCCGGCTCTGTGTCACAAACCCACTTAAGGTCGCCGCAAATTCCAGTACTTCCTCCAGCTGAACACCCTCCTGCATCTGAAACCTTTTGGTGAGGAAAGCCGCCAAAAACGAATCACCACTTCCGATTGTGTCTTCTACCTGAACTTTCAAGGCCGGGAAATGATAACTGATATTATCTTTTTTATAATGATACACGGCTCCATCTGCACCATAGGTTACAATTGCCTCCTGAATTGCAAAACGGGCCATGATCAAGTCTACGCGTTGTTGATCGGTATAGGCTTCCGTAGCGCCATTCCAGTCGGAAATAACATGCAGTTCCTCGGCATTCATTTTCACAAAATCAGCGTATGCCAACAACTTATGTATTTTTTCAGGACCAAAATAAGGTGTACGCAGGTTGACATCCATCACCCGAAAGCGGGCCTTTTCAAGCAATAACAGCAAACTTTGAAAGCTTACTTCATCCCGACAGGCCAGACTTCCATATACCAAAAAATCCACTGTTGCAACTGCATCCAGAACCACACTATCCACTGCTATTCTATCCCAGGCGACGGGATAAACGATATCGTAATGCACATCGCGTTTGGCATCGATCGAAACCTCTACGGTTGAGGTCGGCAACAACGCATCATACTGGAAGAAATCGGTCGGAATGCCTAGATCCTCACATACCTTACGTAGTTCATAACCATTTTCATCACGCCCTATGCGTGTTAGCATACGCGTCGTAACGCCCAATTTATTGAGGTGATAAGCCACATTCAACGGTGCACCGCCCAATTTTTTACCGGTAGGAAGATTGTCCCAAAGTACCTCTCCAAAACAAATACCCTGTATTGATTTTTCTCCGTTTTTCATATTTGTTCTTTTTTCACAAAGCTTCGGCCGAGCGCCAAAAGCCATGTAACGAATTGATTATTATATTTCCCTTTAAGTTCAATGTTGACAATGGATATACACAACTTGCTATCATTATGTCATTGATTAAATAGCTTTCGATAGGCGCCAGTCGCTTTCATTGCTACTCCGACGCCTATTCGTATAGTCCAACTAAAGACTAATGTAGATTGATGGTATGCCCAAGGTCTTCCAGCGACTTCCCCTTTGTCTCCGGCATAAACTTAAGCACATAGATAAGCTGTAAAACCATAAATAGGGCGAATATCAAGAAGGTACCGCCCCCGCCGAGCATTTCCGTCAATGCAGGAAAACAAAAGGTAATAATTGCCGCCATCACCCAATGTGTCAAGCTGCCGAATGTCTGTCCTTTAGCACGGACATCATTCGGAAAAATTTCCGAAATAAACACCCAAATCACAGCGCCTTGCGAGAATGCGAAAAAGGCAATAAAACTCATCAGATAGATGGTGATCGCGAAACCCGTCGTTTGATTGGTATAAAAAGCATGGGAAACGAGTGCCAAAGATACAATCAGTCCAATGGAGCCCACCAACATTAATTTTTTTCGACCGACCTTATCGATGAAATTGATCGCTAGCAACGTAAAAATAAAATTGACAACCCCGATCCCAACTGTTGAAAGCAATGAACTCTGTGAGCCCAAGCCGGCCATTTCAAATACACGGGGGGCATAGTAGATAATTGCGTTAATGCCTGAAACCTGATTGAACAGCGCAAAACAAAAGGCCAATAAAATAGGTTTGACATTTTCGCGAACGAAGAGTTTGCCTTCTCCTGCTGTATTGTTTTTGGACTCCTGAATTTTTGAAATCTCCAGCTCGTAACCATCAGAGTTGATTTTTTTCATAATTCGTTTTGCTTCAGCTAAATTACCCCTGTGCAGCAGTAACCATCTTGGACTTTCCGGAATAAGGAAGATCAGACCGAAGAATAATAACGACGGAAAACACTGTACGCCTAACATCCAACGCCAGGACTCCTCCCCTACCTGACCGATAAAGTAATTGGACAGATAGGCAATCAGAATCCCCAATACGACGTTGAACTGGAAAAGTCCGACCAATTTTCCACGCGATGCCGCCGGAGATATTTCCGATATATAGATCGGTGCAGTTACCGAAGAGACCCCAACGCCTATACCACCCAAAAAGCGGAATAAAATAAATATCGTCCAGTCATTCGCCAATGCGCTGCCTATTGCTGAGATAAAGTAAAGAGCTGCAACTGCAAATAAGGTATTCTTACGCCCCAACTTATCTGAAGGCAGTGCACCCAGCGCTGCTCCAACAACTGTTCCGATCAATGCAATGGCCATGGTCAATCCATGCTGAAACTCACTTAAATGCCAGTGTTCCTGCACGGCCTTTTCTGCTCCTGAAATAACCGCTGTATCAAATCCAAATAAAAATCCGCCTAAAGCCACTACAAAGGACCAAGCTAGTACCGTGTTTTTGTTCATGTTATGATCTATAATTGATTAATCCAAATTTAACCCTAGTTTCATCTTAACTTAAATTTGAGCTTCGCAAAAACATTTATTTATGTAACATTTTTTAAAAAACGTTAAAACACTAAAAATCTGAAACTTATACTAGCATTACTTTTTAAAACTTTCACTTTTTAAACAGAAAATTTAGAAAATGATACATTTTTGAAAGTTTCCATATCAGTGTAAAGAATACACTAACAAAGACGAGGTTACCCTAAAAAAACTAAATAATGTATATTCGGATATTGAAGGGAAAAAAATCATGGGAAAATATTTCATTTATGGTGGCATATTGATCCTGCTTCTTTTTTGTGGATGTCAACCAATGGTCCAGAAGAAAAAGCGGATTATTGCTTTTTCACAGTGTATCGGAAATGATGCCTGGCGACAAACCATGCTCGAAGAAATGAAAAGGGAACTTTCCTTCAATCCGGATATTGACTTTCTTTATCGAGATGCCCATGGCGACAATAATGTCCAGATTAATCAAATTCGGGAATTAGTCAAACAGGATATCGATCTTCTGATTGTATCGCCAAATGAGGCCGAGCCCCTTACCCCTATAGTAGATTCGGTATTTCAACGCAATATACCCGTCATCGTAACTGATCGTAAGACATCCTCAGGCCAATATAATGCCTATGTGGGGGCAGACAATCTTGCTATCGGAAAACTGGCGGGCCAGTATAGCCGCACCATTTTACAAAACAATGGTTCGATCGGCCTGGTTACTGGATTATCGGGTACATCCGCCTCCATAGAACGTGAAAAAGGCTTTATGCAGCAAATTGGAGATGCTAAAGGAATTCGAACGAGCGCAATCATTCACGGCGGATGGGAAAAAAACAAAGCTTATTTGGAAACGCGTAGGCATATAGACCAAATGATCCAGAGTGATATCATCTTCACCTTCAATGATCAGATGGCCATGGGGGTAAAAAAAGCATTGGACGAAGCCCAGATCAAAAAGGACATTAAGATAATCGGTGTTGATGCTCTTCCTGGTCCCGGAAATGGCCTTGAACAGATCATACAGGGCAAAATGTTCGCTTCCATACTCTACCCCACTGGCGGAGCCGAAGCCATTCGAACGGCCTTGGCTATCATCAACCACCAAAACTACCGCCGCGAGAATATACTCGCAACCTCTGTCATCGATAAAACCAACGCGGAGTTGCTTGCCCTGCAGTCGGATAAAATAAAGCAACAGCAGCTCGATATAGACAAAAGACAGGAATTCATTACGGAACAGAATAAGATTTACCAAAGCCAAAAGTCGGTTCTTAATGTATTGGTCGTTAGCTTGGTGCTTGCTGTTGTCTTTGGTGGCATTTCTATTATCGTGATCAGGAGCAACTGGGAAAAGAACAAACATCTGGAAATCCAAAATAGTGAGATCCTTGCGCAACAAAAACAGATCGTTGAGATGAACAGTCAGATCCAGCAAGCGGCAGAAATCAAGAATAATTTCTTCACCAACATCTCACATGAATTTAAAACACCACTGACCCTTATTATAGCGCCTATCGAGGACCTTGAATTACGAAAAGACCTGCCAGAAGAAGTCAAAGAACAGTTGTCGCGCGTCAAGCGGAATGCAAAAAAACTACAGCGTTTGGTTACCGACCTCATTGATATCCACCGAATCAGTAAATCAAAAATTAGGCTACATGCGTCTATCGTTTATATCGATCCATTCATCCAGCAGGTAATAGGTAGTTTCAAACCGCTATTTAAGAAAAACAGAATCTCGGTCAGTTATGTCAACAAAACAAGTTTGAAAGAGGTTTGGATGGACGAATACCTCATGGAACAGGTCCTATCCAACTTATTATCCAATGCGATCAAACATACTTCAGCAAGCGGCAGAATTGAAATTATACTAGAAGAAAACAATTTCAAGGACTATTTTTATCTACGCGTATTGGATAATGGTCTGGGAATTGCACCGGTTGATATTGAGCATATTTTTGATCCTTTTTACCAAGGAGCCGGCAGCCGTAACGGATCCGGAATCGGACTCGCATACAGCAAACAGATCGTCGAACTGCATCATGGCCAGATCACCGTGAGCAGCAAGCCCGGCCATGGATCGATCTTCACCCTACGCATGCCAATTGGGAATGGTCATTATGAACCTGCTGAACTGACCGGTTTCGACAGTGGAGAAAAACCATTGTTTCAGGAACAAGATCTACTGGACACGACAGCAAAGGTGGTAGACAACAATCTTTCTTTTCGATCCAACAAATCGAAGAGCATTATGATCGTCGAAGATAATGATGAAATCAGAGACTATCTCCGCTCGTTATTGGAACAGGATTACAACCTGTTTCTGGCGAAGGATGCCCAGCAAGCTACTAGTATGATGAAGACACATTTTCCAGACCTAGTGATCACCGATATTATGCTTCCTGATGGAAGCGGACTGGATATTTTGAAAGATATCAAAGCCTTTTATCAGACTGCACATATTCCCGTCATCTTACTGAGTGCACTCGCCAATGAAGAAACCATGCTTGAGGGGAGCAAATTAATGGCCGATGACTATATTACTAAGCCATTCAATGCCGAACTGCTGCGGATACGTATTTCAAATATCCTTCAATCGCGTCATCAGCTTAAAGAAAAATACAGCAGCAACGTCGAACAGTTTGAGCGTACTCAAGCCGAACAGGTCAACGATAGCGACAGAAGATTCCTAAACAATCTCTCCGCCATCGTCGAATCCAAGTTATCGGATCAGCGGTTAAGCGTCGACGGGATTGCCAACGACCTCCATCTCTCACGCGTTCAGCTCTATCGTAAGGTGAAACAGCTGCTCGACTGCAGTGTCAATGAGTATATTGTGGAACGAAGATTAAAGAAAGCCAAAAGCCTGATGGCTGAGGGTCTAACCATCAACGAAATATTTAGTAGTGTCGGCTTTTCATCAGCATCTTACTTCGCGTCGGCCTTTAAAAGGAAATATGGACAGTCACCAAGCGCCTATAAAAAAGAACTTGACAAAAAATAGCCGATCAGTGGGGCATGCACAAACGAAACGTTAAAACTGCCCCTTTCGTTTAAATAGATAAAAGCTGATCAATAGAAATACAACAACCATCACCATGTTGCAGTAATCGAGCCGTGCAAATGAGTCATTTTCGGATAGGATGTTCATGACCGCATTATAAGCACCCGTATAAGGTATAAAATCCGAAAATCTTTTTTGCGCCACCAGCACTGAAAACACCAACATAAACATCCCCACCCCAATCGGGTAAATAAAGCTTCGGAACAATAGACTTAAAGCCAGCTGGATCATCCCAATAGCTGATAAGGTAATGAAAAGCTTCAGAAATGTATAAAAAATCACCTGTCTATAGTCGTAATTCTGGAAACCAAGGACGGGATAAATCAGACTGAGCAGATAGCCGCTGATCAAAAATGCAGCGTACGCAAAAAGAATTGAAAAAAGTAATGTTAGTAGAATAAAGGTCGCTTTGGAAAAGAAAATATTCGATTTACTGATGGGCACAGTAAAGAGTATTTTATAATTGTTATTCTTATACTCCACATCACAGCAAGCATATACGAACAAAGCGACAAGAATGGGATAGAGTAAATAAAAAAATTGAAATACATATCGACCCAATAAGACTTTCCAGGGATTTGGAATGGCGCTGGCACCACCCGAATTGACAATATCATAGATTATATAAGCGCTAATCGCAAAAATGAGCAGCATAGGTGCGATCAAGACACCAAAAATTTCCCTGTTACGAAGAAGTTTGTACTTTTCAGACAAAAAAGCAGTATAAAATGTATTAGTCATTTGCACGAGCGATTAGGTTTATAAAAATTTGTTCAAGGTCAGCACCACGGGATTCCAGCCCATAAATAGCAATCTGCTGTTCAACCAATGATTTGATCACAAAATCAAATTGCTGATCACCCCCTATATTGACGATAACATTTTGACCATCGATCTTAACGGTAGAAAAACCTCCATTCTGCAAAATAGAAACTGTTGCAGCAGGATTGGATGTCCGTAAGAACACTTCCCGGTCAACCTGTCCCAGCAGCTCATGCTTAGTTCCTTGGAAAATCATTTTCCCACCTTCTATGATACCAATGTGTGTTGCTATTTTTTCAAGCTCACTTAAAATATGGCTTGAAAGAAAGATCGTTTTACCCTGTTCATTGAGGTGACAAAACAAGTTGCGCATCTCCACAATACCCTGTGGGTCGAGACCATTTAATGGTTCATCCAGAATGAGTAATTGGGGATCATGAAATATCGCCATTGCAATCCCTAACCGCTGTTTCATACCCATAGACAAAGCACTCGTTTTTTTCTTTTTCTCCCGATGAAGATCAACCATTTCCAATACTTCATCAATGCGTTTATTCCCTTTTTTATGAATGATATCCAAATACTTTAAATTTTCAAAAACGGTTAGCTTAGTATAATAACAAGGCGATTCGATCAGGTTTCCAACATTCGTATAGATACGTGTTCGATTTGTTTTAAGACTATTTCCCTGAATAAAAATCGCATCTGTCCGGTCCTCCAAAAGTCCTAAAAGTAGCTTGATTGTTGTCGACTTTCCAGCCCCATTTCGCCCGAGATAGCCATAAATACCCTTTTCTGGTACCTGCAGACTGATGTTATCCAAGATTGTTTTCGTGCCTATTTTAAAGCTAAGTTGTTTTGTGAGGATACTTTCCATTGATGTTAGCGGTAAATTGGATCTTTATTGATATCGATATAGAAAATGCCGTCGATAAATTCGTGCCACTTTCTATCTTCATCAATCCCTTGATTGATGACTGAACTGAAATTCTGTTTTAAAATACTATTGTTGGACAACTCCCGAAGATCCAAAAAGAAATAGGGCGATTTGGTAGCATGAAATACATTTTCTACCGCAAGTTTGCCTACGCGATCAACAATGCGTCCAGTTTGATTATATCTTCCATAGGAAGTAAAATCCAAGCTATACACCTGATTACCGTACCTCCTTTTTATATAAGCACCGAGTGGAAGATATTCCTTATTATACGGAGCAGCAAAGCTATGGATATTGGCACACCAGACGATTACTTTTTTGCCAGCATACAGGGAATCGATCTGATAGCATAGATTTTCTGCCATCAGGGAATCCCTAAAATGCATGCTCTGCATTGATCCCGATTTATAGCGCCAAGATTTGTCAAAGTTATTTC
The DNA here is from genome assembly GCF_039511225.1 of Sphingobacterium multivorum. Lineage (NCBI taxonomy): Bacteria > Pseudomonadati > Bacteroidota > Sphingobacteriia > Sphingobacteriales > Sphingobacteriaceae > Sphingobacterium > Sphingobacterium multivorum. The sequence continues at coordinate 1,716,855 of NZ_CP154261.1, read as the reverse complement.
TCATATCGGACAGGTATCGGCTATAGATCAGGTGTTCATTGTCTTTTACACCCTTGTTGATCACACGGCTCAATGCATCCAATTCTGCTAAAAACTGTTTCTTTTGGTCCGCATCGAGCTGCTTGCTGGCAAAACGTTCATATGTCAGGTATTCCAGTTTGTTTCTATTTTTTTTCAATAAAGGATACTTGGTTGAATCAATCCCATTTTTGACTAAGAAATCTTCTAATAATTTCGCCCGCTTATCAGACAATTCCCTACCCGAAAACTGAATATCAAACCCACCGAGAGAAATAGGATGCTGGGATGTCTTCATATTTTTATAATAAGTTAAGAGCAGTTGATTTTCCTCATTTTGCCACCAAAAGTCAAAAAGACCGATTCCGCCCACCGATTTTACTTGAGACCGACTCGTGAGGGTATCCATCTGTGCATTCATCATCCACATATCATATTGCCCCGCCTCATATAAAACTACGTCATAATCGAGATGCTCATGCAGATAACGGATGAGCCTGGCTTTCGCTTTGAAAGTTTCGCCATCATTGTGCAACATTTCACCTAACATCAAAATTCTATTATTTTTTAGCGTAGCATCAAAAAAGCTTAGATCCGAAAAATTACTATCGGTCATCAAGATACTTTTGATTTCTTTTTTATGGCGATTCACTTCGGTTAATAATGTTGCATGATTAGCCATGGGCCTATCATTATAGACAAGCTTATTAAACGATAAAATTAGAACTGTAGTTATCGCAAGTGCACATAAAACACCTCTCATGCATTTCAGCTTATATGATTCATAATTGATCTATCTACTGTGTGTCACACTAAAGTAGAATACATTTTAACATAAGATGATCATTTTTTCTTTTTCCACAAAAAAAATTATACAAAAAAAAATTGAATTGCCCTATAACTACAAAAAGGCGGTTAAGTGAGTGTATCACATAACCGCCTTGCTTGCTTGCTTGCTTGCTTGCTTGCTTGCTTGCTTGCTTGCTTGCTTGCTTGCTTGCTTGCTTGCTTGCTTGCTTGCTTGCTTGCTTGCTTGCTTCGTAAAAAATATAGCAGGAGAAAATTAATACCCTACATTTTGTTTCAACGTTCCTTTACTGTTATCGATTACAGCTTGCGGAATTGGCCACAATTCATTTTTTCCAGCTTTGAACGTTCTATTTTCAGAGAAAAAACGGTCCGTTAACGACGTGTAAGTAACCTTGCCTGTTTTAGGATCGACCGTACCTTTTGACAGCGCGCCATTGACAGGACCGTTCATCACATCTTTGGCTATTCCCCAACGAATAATATCAAAGCGACGACGTCCTTCTCCTGCGAATTCTACACGCAGCTCACGACGAACCAACTCACGCAGTTTGCTCTGACCACTGTAAACGGCTTTATCTACTTTTGGCATCTTTGCACGTAGACGAACCAGATCGATATTGTCATACACGCTATTGTCAATGATACCCAATTCGATCTTTGCTTCTGCATTTAACAAAAGCATTTCAGCATAACGCATCACAATAATGTTAGTGCCCACGTTCCAAATGTTCGCATAGCTGCTCGGATTTTGGATATATTTTTTATAGTTGTAAGCTGTGCTAGAAGCATTATCTGGACCAGATGGATAATCTTCCGATTTCGGATCCAGCGGATCGAAATATTTACCATTATACAGCGCTCCCGGGTAAACAATTGTTGCGCCCAGGCGTGGATCTCTTTTTTCATATGGATTGGCAGGATCGTACGATTTTGACTCGTCAATCGTTTGTCCATCGGCAGTTTCGTAAGCATCTACCAGACTCTGTGTTGGTACAATAGACCCCCAGCCTCCCATGGAATTGGGCAACATAATACCAAGTGAAGTATATCCTTGAATATTTACCAAATATTCGATATTCATCATAACTTCACTGTTGTTTTCATTTGCCTCTTCAAATAGGGTCCCATAATCATCGAATAATTTATAATTAGCCGAAGAAATGATCTCCTGTGTCGTATTGATGACATCCTGGTGTTTCTTTTCAAAAGCATAACAGCGCGCCAATAGACCAAGGGCAGCACCTTTTGACATCCGCCCGCCCCCTTTAGCGAACGACAAATCTGCTGCAGCTTCTTTCAATTCTTTTTCCACAAATTCCAATACTTCTTTTTGCGTATTTGCAGGCACGAACGAATTTTCTGTGGTCAAAGTTTTCGTAATGATAGGTACTCCCCCAAATAAGGTCGCCATATCAAAATACTTGTATGCGCGTATGACGCGTACCTCAGCGGTCAGCCGTTTCTTTTTTTCAGCATTAACCGGCGATTTTTCAATATTTTCAAGGATATAATTAGCACGACGGATATGCTCATACGTATAGCGCGCCTCTGCATTTCCAGAGTTTGTCGGTGTTGCCGTGCCATTTCCCAAAGCCTGGAATCCTTCCCAAGGGAAATCACTATTGGAGTTATCCGAAGTACAGTCCATGTAAAAGATCTGTGTACCGTCTTCCCAAGCAGATCCTTCGGCCAGCTTACCGTCGCTTCCCCTTGTACCGCTGTACAAACCTGTTACAGCAAAATCGGTTTCTGCTTCCGTTTTCCAAAAATTATCAGCATTATATGCATCCAACGGTTCCTGATCGAGTTTTTGACAAGAGAACAGTAAGGTGGCTACGCTCAATGCGATCGTTATATTTCTAAGTTTCATGATTTTCAATTAAAAGTTTACGTTAAGACCAAACACATTTGTTTTCACCTGTGGGTAGTAATTACCTCGAGAATCCGCTGGAGCCTCCGGATCAAATCCTTTAGCAAAACCAGTAAAAGTCAAGAGGTTTTGTCCACTATAGTATACCTTGGCCCCTTTAATACCGATTCTATCCGTAAACGTTTTTGGTAAGGTATAACCGAAGGTAATGTTCTTCAAGCGGACATAACTTGCGTTCTGTATCCAAAAATCGGAAGGAGTGCCTGAAGGACTATTTTGTGACCAACTGGTCAATGCCCTCGGCATAGATCCATTTGGATTGGTCTCTGCATTGAAACGATCTGCAAAAATGGTTGTCGGTTTATCCGATCCCGAGATCCCGCCAATGGCTTCACCCCAAAGATACCCTTGTACTTTAGCAGCCCCTTGGAAGAATAGGCTCAGATCAAAATTTTTATAACTCATATTGGAGGTCAGACCAAAGATGAATTTCGGATCAGGCGAACCTAGATATACACGGTCATTTCCATCGATTTTTTTATCGCCGTTTTGATCTTTATAGATAATATCGCCAGCACCTACAGTTCCGTTCACGCCTTGAATACCACTGTTTTTATATTCTTCGTCCGAACGATAGATTCCAGCAGTTTCGTAGCCATAAAACGAACGGATTGGTCGGCCCTGCTCATAGATATAGAACGTTCCATTGACCTGAGGTTCGTCACTAGCCCATTTTTTGATCTGGTTGTTAATATAAGAACCATTTGCGGCAATGCTATATTTGAAATCTCCGATACTATTTTGATAGTTGACTTGGAGCTCTACCCCATTATTTTGCACTTTTCCTGCATTTTGGTAAGGTGCTGGAAGACCATATAAATTCGATACAGGCAGTTTTAACAACACCCCATCAGTTTTACGGTCAAAGTATTCAAATACAAAGCCCAGATTATTTTTGAAGTTCAGGTCCAAACCAATGTTAGTACTTGTCGTTGACTCCCATTTCAGTATTGGGTTTGCCGATTCAACGATAGCTCCGCCAGAACTAATCTCACCGCCAAAGGAGTAATTATAACCAGGAGAGATGGTAAATAAGCCTGGATAATAAGCGTCTGAAGAAGGATATGAATTGTCTGATGTTGCAGCTAATTGTTGGTTTCCGAGTTTACCCCAACCACCTCTTAATTTCAATTCCGAGATTACATCAGACAAAGAAGATTCTTTAAAGAAATCTTCCTGAGAAATACGCCATCCTGCTGAGAACGATGGGAATGTACTCCAACGATTGCTTCCCAAGAATCGCGAAGTCCCGTCACGTCTCACATTAGCTTCCAATAGGTACTTATCTGCAAATGCATAATTGATACGGCCAAAGAAAGAGCGTAAAATTAGCTTTTTGGCTCCCCCATCGACTTTCATTCCGTCCTTGCTGCCCAAATTTAGTTCAGAAAAATCATTATTCAAGAACCCTTGCGCATAAGCACTGGAGTAATCTGCACGGAATGTTTCATCCATAAAACCGCCTAAAACATTGATCTGATGATTACCAATCTTTTTATCATAGGTCAACAAGGTTTGAAAAGTCAATCGTTCGGATTGGAAGTTATAAACCGTCAGATTATTCACCCCTTGCTTAGGTCCCAAATCACCGTTCGGTGCATAGTATTGGATGTCCTTGACAAATTTGGAAGACATATTGTCGATAGGTTGAAAACCAACAACCTGCTTGATCTTCAATCCATCCATAATCTTAAATTCACCGGAGAAATTGACCTGTGTATGTTTATAGATCATATTGTCCTTTGCCTCCAGATCCATCCAAGCAATTGGGTTACCATCGCTACCACGACCATATACACCATTACTGTATTTATAAGGAATAAAACTAGGAATACGGTTTACCTGTCTAAAGATCTGTGCCATGTCACCTGTATAAGGGTTTACGGGTTCGGTAATACGTTGATAGTTATACGCCAGTCCTAAGTCAAATCGAAGCCTTGAAGACACTTTTGCACCGACATTTGTCCGTAAATTATACCGGTCCGAACTCGCTACTTTAATAACTCCTTTCTGCCCTAGATAGCCTCCGGAAGCCATATATTGTACATCTTCTGTTCCACCTGTAACCTGCAAATTATGCGATTGTTGGAAACCCGACCCATTATACAACAACCCTAACCAATCCGTATTGGGATGACCATCCGGATCAGATCCATTTTTAAAAAGTTCCAAATCCTGTTGGGAGAAACGCTGTGTCTTCCCTTCATTTTTAAGGGCCTCGTTTAAGATGACGGCGTGGTCATAAGAGTTCATATATTCCGGTAGACGTGTTGGATCCTGAATCCCGGCATAGCCCGTATAATTCAATTGCGGTTTGCCACTTCCCCCTTTTTTGGTCGTAATCAAGATAACCCCGTTTGCAGCCTTAGATCCATAGATCGCTGCACTAGGTCCATCCTTCAGTACTGAAACACTTTCAATATCGTTGGGGTTGATGTTATTCATCGAGCTTTCTATTCCATCGACAATAACAAGCGGATTTGCATTATTGATAGTACCTAGACCACGGATTCGGATCGTACCGTTATCTTTACCGGGTTGTCCCGAATTTTGAGTAATTGTTACACCCGAAAATTTACCCTGGATCGCCGAAGATACATTGGTAACGGGACGGTCCTGTAAATCCTTTGACGTGATCGCCTGTACCGCACCAGTTAGATTTACTTTCTTTTGTTTGGCGAATCCCACAACGACCACTTCTTCCAAAGCTTCATTGTTACTTTCCAGCTGAATTGACAGGGTCGCCCCTGTAACAGTTACTTCTTTAGTTTTATAACCAACGCTACTAACAAGCAAAATATCACCCGCTTTTGCTCGAATTGTAAATGTCCCTTTTGCATCTGTCGATGTCGATACCGAGGTGCCTTTGACCGAAACAGTCGCAGCCGAAAGAGGACCATCTTCTGCGGTTACTTTCCCGGTAACTTGGTTCTGAATGGCCTCGTTTGCTGTATGTTTAAATGCAATCGGCATTTCTGAGGCCCACAAACTTTGCGAAGACGCAGCAAGAAGAGCAATAGCAAGCAGGCTTACCTTTTGGTTACTTGTAAATTTTGAAATCATAATTAAATAGTTAGTAAAGTTGAATCTGTCAGTTTAGTATTAGATTGACATGGTTCAGCCAATTAAATTAGAGGGATATTTTATGGGAACAAAATAGCGGTAGCACGAAATCGATTGCGTTATTTGCGCAATCGATTGACTTTTATTTATTGAAATTCACATTGTAACTTTTTTAGTATAAAGAAGCATGCAACCGACTGCATCCAAACTGGAACGCTATTGTTATTTTAAAAACAAATACTTATATGTTCCATTAATACTTTATTAATAGACTATTAATTGGGCTAATCGATATTTACCGGGATAACTTAATTATAAATCAATATGATCGCCCAAAGGCTCAAATTCCATCTTCTTTGCATCTGCCTACTTTTTTCGGTAGGCCCGCTATTCCCACAAAAACAATACGACTCCTATAACGGCCTCATTATGGCTGGCTACCAAGGCTGGTTCAATAGTCCTACCGATGGTGCAGACCGCGGATGGTATCATTATCGTGGAAAAAAGGATTCCAACCTGGTTCTACGAATATCGATTTTTGGCCCGACGTCAGCGCATATCAAAAGACCTATGACAGCCGCCGAAATCCTACCCAGCAGTACTGGTCCGGTCTGTATCAGCTATGCCGATAACAGATCGAACGGCATTCATCCATCTTGAGGCTGCTTACAGCGTCTTTTTCATTCGATTTGGGGCAAAGGTAAAATTCCCAGAGCGAATAGACCATATAAAACAGCTGTATATAAACAAAAGCGCTGTTGATCGGTGATCAACAGCGCTTTTTAATTTTTCACGTGCTGCTACGCGCATGCTCGTTAGCAAACTTGGTTAGTTCCCCCAATTTCGATTTGCGCTATCCCCCATCACAAATTCCAATGTGCCACCTTTCAGCACATCGGCATGGGTCAACTGTGGAAGGTTCAGTGCCTGTCCATTTAACTTCGCAGACTGAATATATTTATTTTTTGCAGATGCATTCTTGCCGATGATAACAAAAGATTTACCATTAGGAAGCTGTATACTCACCTTCTGGAAAAATGGAGATCCAATGCTATAGGAAGTCAAACCCGGTGTTACAGGGTAGAAACCCATTTGGGAAAATACCACAAAAGCCGACATACCTCCACCGTCTTCATCACCCGGCACACCCATTAGGTCGTTTCTAAACCACTCACCGATCAATTTATGTATCCGTTTCTGTGTCATCCAGGGTTGTCCAGCATAATTATAGAGATAAGGAATATGCAAAGCCGGCTCATTCGCCATGGAAAATTGCCCAACATTACCTGTATGATCTGGAAGCTGCGCATAAAAATCAAATTTTGACCGACCCAAAGGCTGCTGGAACATCTCATCGAGATACTTGACAAACAATTCATTCCCACCCATCAATTTGATCAGATCCGGAATATTATGTTGTACATCCCAACGATAGATCCAAGCATTGTTTTCACCGTAATACTCTCGCGCTCCCTGTCCGCCAGAAAACACATAATCAAAAGGCATGATAAAATTTCCCTTGTCATCTTTGGGATGAAAAAATTTGGTCTGTTCATTGAAAAGATTTCTATAATTGAAAGATTGCTTCATAAAGAGATCATAGTCAGTCTGGATGCCCAATTCTTGAGCAAGCTGTGCCAAGCACCATAAGTCGTAAGAAGTGCCCAAGGTTACAGCGACAGGTTGTCTCCGTTCAAAACCATTTACTTCTGGTATCGTTTCTTTTTCACCTGGGTACAATGCTGGAATATAGCCTTTCTCCTTAAAAAATTCGTCTAATTTTCCTGCGGCTTTACCCGACCACGGAGCCAGCGTCTTTTCTGTAATTGCACCTTTTGCCGCCAGATAAGCTTTCTTAATATCAAAATTGCGCACTCCTTTGCGGTAAGCATCCAACAAAGTTGCTACACCATGATTGGAATTCATCCGTCTACTATCGCCGGTAATCTCAGGGAAAGTAGGCAACCATGGCTGCTCCATTTGCTCGGACATCCGGACAAAAGAATTGAGGATCATGGACTCTATGTTGGGATCCAAGAGTACCCGCAATGGATGATGTGCACGGTAGGAGTCCCAGATCCAGTCATCTGTAAAAAAAGGTTTACCTTCGTCCTGATGTACCTTTCCGTCGAACGCACTGTAATAACGACCATCTTCAGAAATGTTGACAGGCCTTTCGTAAGTGCGGTATAAAGACGTATAAAACACATGCTTATTGGACTCATTGTCGCCTTCCACAGCAATTTTACCTAAAGCATCGTTCCATATTTTACGTCCTTTATCCGCCAGCTTCTTTTGGTCAAAGTCGCTGATTTCACGCTTCAAATTGGCTTTTGCTTGTGCCGCATCAATAAATGAAACGCCATATTTCATGCGCAAGCTAGTTCCTGCTTGATTAAACTCCAGTACCAGACAAGAATTCTTACCAGCAGCTTCGGTGGCATTTTCCAGTTGTTGGCCTTGCAGTCGCTTCACAGCAACAGGTTTGGATTCGGGAAGGGCATAAATATACACATGCGTGCCATTACCAATATCCTGCATACCCGAAAGTCCCTGACCGTCCCATTGAAGTTTCCCCTCCTGTGAGTTGAACTGCAGGTATTTTGTCGAAGTTCCCGGAAAAGTAAAGGTATACATCCCCGACTGATGCGACAACGCATAGTCTACCTGAATATTCTCTTGATCCAATAACACGGAATACGCATACGGATGAATTTCCTCCTGATCGTAACTGTACAATTGTACCGGTTTCAAACCGCTTGGCAATTTTACCATTGGGCTAAGGTTGAAAGCCGATCTTCCACGATGGCTGGTAACGATAAGCGGCAGACCAAACAGACGATCTGAAGTATAGTCTCCCCGCTCAGGATAAACGCGCAAAAGGCTGTTTGGCAAGTGAACCGTTGGGTAGGTCGGTACCAATAAATGACTGATGTTTCCCATGTATGGATTAACATAATCAACATAATCTTTCGTCATTCTAGCTTGGGAAAAACCTTTTAGCATACTGACCGAAAGAAGAGAACAGCAACATATTGTGCCTAACAATGTATTGGTTTTACGTTTGATATTCTTCGTTAGCATTTTAAACAATTAAGTGTTCGATGGTTTAAGGGCGAAACAGTTGTTCCGCCCTTAAAGTTAATTTTTTTTGGCAACATATCGTCTTCGTGTCCATCGATTATTTGGGGCCTGTCAGTACACCAGTCTGCTTTACCTTCTTGATACTGCCGTCCTTATTGAACTCCAAGCGGTCTACGCAGATGGAACGAAGCCAATCGTTGAATTCGCCATTTTTTTGTGACAATTCACTGTTATGGTAGAAAGCGTACCATTTACCTGTAAACTTTAGGATAAATGTCGATTGATAAAACACGTAAAAATATCGCTACGCTCAGCACCATAATTGCTATGTTGAGGGATATTACCTATCTTCGACAAGCCTAATCCGACAAGGAAAAGCACAACATACACCAATTTATTCTAATGTGATTATCATGAATATCCTAAAATCCTACCTGCTAATCATTATCTCTATTTTTTTTCACATGCACAGCCAGGCACAGCTTAATCCAAAGATCATCGATCTGTCAAACTATGGCGTGCTTCCAAATACAGGCAACAACAGCACTGCATTGGTCAATAAGGCCATTCAGTCTATTCTCAGCAAGATTGGCAAGAAAGAACCTATTATTTTAAAATTCAAAAAGGGGCGCTATGACTTTCATCCAGAAGGAGCGCTAGTCCGCGAATACTACATTTCCAATCACGATCAGGACAACCCCAAGACGGTAGGCATGGCATTTGAAAATTGCGATAACATCACAATCGATGGACAGGGTTCAGATTTTATTTATCATGGCAGGATGCTGCCTATTGCATTGATTGAAAACAAGAACTTAACGCTGAAAAATATCCACATCGATTTTGAGCGTCCTCAGATCTGCCAGGTTAAGATCCTACAAAATGATAGCATCAACGGTACAATCACGTATCAGACTGCTCCCTGGGTAACTTACAAAATTAAGGACAGTATATTTTACAATACCGGTGAAGGTTGGGAATTAAAACCAACATCCGGTATTGCCTTTGAAGAAAAGACCAAGCGTATTGTTTATAATACCAGCGACATTCGTGTTGGCACCAGCAAAGTAAAGGAACTTTCTCCGGGCGTAATACAAGCTCAGCAATGGAAGAACAACAAACTTATACCGGGCACTGTCGTTGCCATGCGCGCTGGATTTCGTCCCAGCCCGGGCGTGTTTGTCCATAAAGGAAAAAATATACGACTAGAAAATATCTCCGTCCATTATGCCGAAGGCATGGGCTTGTTAGCTCAATTAACGGACAATATCACCTTAGAAGATTTCCGAATTGCTCTTCGCAACGATCAGGATCCACGTTATTTTACAGCGCAGGCTGATGCTACACATTTTTCGGGCTGCAAGGGAGTCATTGTCTCGAAGAATGGGCTCTACGAAAATATGATGGATGATGCCATCAACATCCACGGCACTTACCTCAAGATCACCAAACGACTGGATGACAAAACTTTGATTGGCCGTTACATGCACGATCAATCCTACGGATTTGACTGGGGTTACAAAGGGGATACTGTCCAATTTATACGATCCAGTACCATGGAGCTCTGGGACCAAAAAAATAAGATCCAATCCATTAGCGTTTTACGCGAGAAAACCTCAGATCCAATCCGCGAATTCAAAATCACCTTAAGTACTGCTTTGGATCCAGCTATTGACCCAACAAAAATGGATATTGGCATCGAAAACCTCACATGGACTCCCAGTGTACTATTTAGCGGCAATACCATTCGTCACAATAGAGCCCGGGGCGCTTTATTCAGTACGCCAAAAAAGACCCTGGTAGAAAACAACCTGTTTGATCATACTTCAGGTACCGCTATTCTCCTGTGTGGCGATGCCAATGGTTGGTATGAAACTGGCAGCTGCCACGATATTCGCATCCGAAAAAATACGTTTATCAATGCCTTGACCAATATGTTCCAATTTACCAATGCGATTATATCGATCTATCCAGAAATTCCGGATTTAAAAAATCAGCAGAAATACTTCCATAGCCACATCATCATCGAGGACAACCACTTTGAAACCTTCGATAAGCCTATTCTTTATGCCAAATCGGTCGATGGATTGGTCTTCCGCAACAACCAAATCAAGACCAATAAGGAATATCCTGCATTTCATTGGAATAAAAAGCCCTTATTTTTTGAACGTGTCGCAAATAGTAGCGTTTCCAACAATACTGTAAATGGTAAACAAAGTGATTTCCAAAGGTTGGATCAATAATAAGTCCCGATATTTAAACTATAAGCTGTCCTTATGTTATTTCACAAAAACAATTTATCATTCACCCTTGCGGTAGTATTTATGGGCATGTATGTAGGAGGCCATGCGCAAACAGTCAACCGAACTAAAATTAAGCAAAAGCATCAATCGGTATCCACAACAGAACGCCCCAATATTGTCGTGTTTTTTGTAGATGATCTTGGTTGGCAGGACATGTCCGAACCATTTTACAAGGTCAAAACACCAATCAACGAAAAGTTTCATACCCCCTATCTGGAAACATTGGCCAAAGAAGCCATTAAATTTACCAATGCCTATGCAACCCCGGTGTGCACACCTTCCCGAGTGAGTTTTCTGACCGGTTTAAATGCAGCTCATCATCGTGTCACCAATTGGACCCATCCCAAGGCTGACACACCAACAGATAGCAAAGATGAATTGTTGAATCCACCAGATTGGAATATTAACGGACTAAGCCCTGTGCCCAATATACCACATACGATATATGCCACTCCATTTCCAAGCATCCTCAAGGCCAATGGTTACTATACCATTCATGTGGGCAAAGCACATTGGGGATCTGCCGGAACACCTGGTGCCAGTCCGTTGAATTTGGGCTTTATGGTCAATATTGCAGGCCACTCCGCTGGGCACCCCCAAAACTATTATGGCGAGCAGAATTACGGTAATATGCCTGGTAAAGCCAGTTATCAAGCTGTGCCTGATTTGATGGAATATCATGGTACTTCGACATTCCTAACCGAAGCGCTGACTCGGGAAGCCCTCAAGGCACTCGAAGAACCTATACGCCGTAAAGAACCTTTTTTTCTTCATTTTTCCAACTATGCGGTGCATGTCCCGATCCAACCAGATCCACGTTTTGTACAAAAATACCTCGACCGTGGCTTAGATTCTACTGAAGCTGCTTATGCGTCTCTGGTCGAAGGTTATGATAAAAGTATGGGTGATATCGTACAATTTCTCAAAGACAAAAACCTGTACGATAATACCGTCATTATTTTCCTGAGCGACAATGGCGGACTTAGCCTCAGCCCGATGCGCACCGGACCAAGCCATACACAGAACCTCCCTTTAAAAGCCGGTAAAGGGTCGGTTTACGAAGGAGGAATCCGGGTTCCGCTGTTAATCAAACAGGCCAAGAAACATCCTGCAAGTACAGAAGCTAGCCCTGTTATGGTCGAAGATCTCTTTCCAACAATTCTCAGCTTAGCCAAAATAGAGCACTATCAGCTCGTACAGGAAAAACCAGATGGAAAAAATCTTTTGCCATTAATGGAAGGCAATAGGTCCGACAATTGGAACAGCCGTCCATTGGTATGGAATATCCCCAACAAGTGGACCGTGCCAGACGGCCCTGGAATTAACTTTTTCTCGGCAATAAGACAAGGTGATTATAAGTTGCTTTACGACATGAAAAATGGAAAGCTTGAACTTTACAACCTGCAGCAAGATATCGGTGAGCTCAACAACCTTGCCCCAAAAATGACGGGTAAAACCAGCGAACTCAGCAAATTACTTTCGGATCAGCTCCGGACCTGGAGGGCACAGTTGCCGACCTACAAAGCTACGGGACAGCAGATCCCCTATCCCGATCAAATTAAGCTGATGGATTAAGGAGGGCTGCTTGGTGATTTATCACAACGAAGCCCCGACAATACATATCGGGGCTTTGTTTGTTTATCCTTTTTTCTCTTTTTTTGCGGATTCGATCAGCTCACGCATTTCTAACTTAATGTAATCAACATTAGGGGTCGATCCTGTTAGCATATAGCGAATATTACCGTCCTTATCCAAAATAAATTTGGAAGGAATACCGTTTATACCCAATTTACCCGCCAACACTTTTCCTGTTTCCGGATCTTTCTGATCATCAAAAATCACCTCAAAAGGATATTGATTTTTGTCGATAAACTTCGCAACATTCTCTTTGTAATTTTTATCGCGTTCCCAGGTATTCACAAAAATAAATTGTACATCTTTATCATTCGCATAGAGCTCCTGCGCTGCTTTCATTCCTGGAAACGAACGTACACAGGGCTGACACCAGGTTGCCCAAAAGTCGAGTACGACAACTTTTCCTTTGAGGCTAGCCAAGCTGACTTTATCACCTTTCAAGTTTAACAATTCAAAATCAGGTGCCTTCTTGAAAACCTCATTTCCTTTGATGTGTTCACGAATATTTTTAACAAGCTCTTCCTTAAGAGTGGCATTATATTGCTCATAACCTGCTAAAGTACCATTGAGTTCGCCGTACAATTTCTTCAACTCGGCCTCTGTCTCAAATTGACCTTTGGCGTAGAGCCTAGATAAGATATTATAGGCTTCAAGCTTGCGGTTGACGCCTAATAGCGCTTTTGCATGCACTTTCGCCAACCCATCGGCTTGTTCAGGTGCTGCTACCAAAGCCTTATCAATATAGTCAAGTGCCTCCCGATATTTTCCTTGTCCAACTAAAATATTGACGTAAGCCGACATCGCGCTGGCATAGCCCATGGAGGCAAATCTGGCTTTATTATCTTTCTGTTCTTCCGGCAAACTGATATAGTAATAAGCATCATCCATTGCGGTCTTAAAAATTGGCGCGGCAGCGGCTGTATCTCCAGCAGCTAATAACGCTTGTCCCGTTGGCAAATAACCATTTCCTCGCCAGAAACGCTCTTTCATTTCACCTAAATAATACGTTGCTTTTTTAGCGTTACCGTCTTTTGCAAAAGAAGTCGCCAAAGATCCCAATACATAATCATAGGTTAGTTCATCACCAGGAAAATTAGCCACTGGCCATTTTTTTATCAACTCTAGGTAAGCCTTTTCTTTAGCCGCAGTTTCTTCTGCTTTGTAGAACACATTTGTCACAAATGCTTCCCGTGTAATCTTCCCTTTCGGATATTTTTTAGTCGCAATTTTCTCCAAAGCAAGCTGTTTGTCTTCCTTTTCCAGTGTTCGTAGGACATTGATTGCCGTACGGTATTCATCTTCTGAATTATATTTTTTTGATTCAGCAAATAAGGCATTTGCCAAGGAGTCTTTCCTTTCGGCATTTCCACCATTGGCAATCTGGTAATAACGTTCCATTTTAGTACGGTCCACTTGTTGGGCAAGCACTGTTCCCGAGGCCAACAAAAGGCCTATCATCAATTTAAATTTCATGTTAGTCTGTTGTGTAATTAGTATTTATATGCTAAGTCAATGATTTTCCCAAACCCCGTGAAGGTCTTATCCAGTGACTGGATGGCGCCTGTCGCGCTCACTTTAAAATAGTAGACTTTTCCTTCTGTCCCATTCCAAGTCGCCACAATCAACCGCGGCAAGCCCTGACCATAGCCATGCCGTTCAAATTTTATTTTGCTGACAGTTTCATTCGTCGGCAGTTGATATTCCACGGTATAACTATTAGAGGTCACCTCATACCGATAGAGCTTTGCATCGGCTACATAAAAGATATGTGGAGATAAAGTAGAACAGCTGAGATCGGCTGCTTTGGTCAAACCTGGAGCGTCCAAGTGTTGTTTGGCCACATTTATAGTTGGCTCAGCAGCGGTTCGCGTGGTTCGAAATTGCAGCAAATAGGCTTCAGAACCATCTGTCGTGCGCATAATTGCATTGCGGACAGTACTTACATTGGAGGAATCCAGTTTAATCAGATCCATGCCTACGTTATTCATGTCAAAGAGTGCCGTATTCTGTGAAGCTGCATCAAAAGCATTGAGGTTGCTGGAAGTAACTGCATAAAAACACCTATTCAACCGATCAAATACAAAGACATTGTAGGTATCCGAATAATTGGCACCCGATATATGTTGCGCGGCTAGATTATACGTGTATTCATGCGTTGAAGACTTCATTTCAGCTCCAAATTTTTTGGCTCCGGGAAATCCACCGACCATATTGGGATACAGTTTACCGTCGTTAATCAAAAGTCCAAGATTGTTACCCCCAGCTCCACCCCAAGCAATATACTCAGGTTTGATCGTTGCTGGAGCTTGGAAAAATAGATACGCATAGTCAAAACGTTTCTTCATGGTATTGCCATCCAATTCAATGGCATCATTGGCCCCAACGATATAGAATTTCTTACCATCCTGTGCCACTCCATCTGAGATGGATTGGGGCGATATGCTAAAGCTTTTGGGATTAGCAATAGGGTAATTTGCATTCCTTCCACTATAGATATCATGGTATAATGTACCGTTTCGCAAAATCATGGAAAGATCAGCTTTTCCATTGCGGTCTTCCAAAAAGATCCAGCCTTGCGTAAATAAATCCTGAACCGCAAGCTGATAGAAACGAAATACAGCGATTCCGGTTTTGTTATTCGTCACTTTATAAGTCAATTTGTAATTTTCACCCAGTACAAAAGTATCTGGAGAAACCGTATAATTCAGCGCTTTTGTTTTAGCAATCAAAGTACTGTCCTGTACATAACTTGCACTTGCCGAATTAAGGTAGACAAACCATTCATAGGAAAGGTCATTCGCATCCCCATCGTATGTAACCTGTGGTGAAAGCGTCAAAGCCTTCCCCTGTTGGATAAAGATTGTCGTGTCACTCTTTTCTTCAGGAAAACTAACCTTATCCAGCACAGTATAACTGTAGTTACCCTCATCTTTTGCACAGGAGAAATTTAACAGTGCTATCAGAGTCAGGTATAATAGCTGATATAATTTTATTTTTTTCATAATATTTCAGTTAGGGAATAATCACCCTGTTACCATTTTCATCGAACATCGGGCCGTTGGCCTTTTCATATTCGTAAATACCTAATCGTGCCTGAGCCAGCATCCGATTGCTATCCTGTGGAAACAATCCTCCCTGGTTCCAATTAGTATAATCGAGCAACTGTGTCAAAAACAGGATCTTCGTATTGGAATAGTCTCCAAACAGATTTTTCCAATAGGAATCCCAAATGCTTGGTTTTTCCAGTTTATCGGTTAAGGTGAAACGCCAGGTCAATCGGTCGAGCACTGCAGATACGGCCTTATCGTTATATCCAGGTTTAAAATCAGCATTTGCTATAATTTTTAATTCAGCCGTAACAACGCTATCCTTGAGCCCTGCACGTCTAAAAAATATGACGTCCACAAGACCATCGGATGCATTGGCCGGAATTACAGCATGCTCAAGCTTAAAGTGATAACCTTCTTTTGCTGTAGAACCTGCTGTCAGTGCAATGGCTACGGGACGATCAATATTGCGGGGCAAGCCAATAATCCGAAGTGGAATTTGAACGGTATCTGTAAGGATATCTTTCGATTGAAAGGCAAAGCTATAGTTTACGCTATCTACCCGTGTCCCTGCATAACGCTTATCGATGTAAACTTTGGGATCACTGTCATCGAACATCAATTTATTGTCCTCCTTACATCCGAGTAAAGTGAACAGCAGAGCAGCACATGCTCCAATAAAGGTGAGTAATCTTTTCATCATGCTGTCTAGTTCAGGCCAAATTCAATTTCATTGTCCGGTAAGGGGAAAACATATTTGCTATTATCCATAGTACCCCCAACGGTATTTTGTAGTGTGCTGTAGTTTTTGCGCTTATAGTAGTACCACAATTGCCCTTCAGCATAAAAGTCTTTGCGATATTCTTTAAATAATTCACCTTCTAGCAATGTAGGCGTACTGATGGTACTCGCAGATAAAGTCGGTATCAAACGTGCTGTACGCACTTTATTGAGGTAGCTCAGTGCTTGCTCCAACGTTTCACTCGCCTCTGCAGCAATATAATACATCTCCGAAAGCTTAATCACAGGAACCAGCTTTTGATTAACATTTGTCACATTGTTGCCGACATAATACTTCGTATTATAAACTGTTGTGGCATTAAATTGATTCCAACGGCTGTTTGAAGCTTGTGGCCCACGGATATCAATGGCATGTCCGGCAACAGCGATCTCATACCAGCTATTGAGGTTGGTCAATGTGGTAAATAAATCCTCATTTTCAGGAGCGCCCGCTTCTGTTTTGAAATAACGGTCCGATAGCTCTTTTAGGTTGGATTTGTAAATCGAAAAGATATGCTCCGTGCTAAAAATCGCATTGGAAGTGGTACTTGCTGCATTCACGGTGTTGGTATTGCCGTTCACAAATTCAAACTTTTGGCTATCGATTACTTCTTTGGCATATTTAAGCGCATTGACCTTATCGCCCCGATACAGATAGATCCTTGCCAGCAGGGCTTTAACAGCCCAAACATTCAGTCGGTTTTGACGAAACATGGTAAAGACCTCCAAAGAGGTATTCGCAGCATTATCTTTAATCTGGTCTATTGTCGGATATACGGCCAATAATGCTTCTGCCTCTTTCAGATCTTTCTCCAATAAGGCAAGTACTTCGGTTCGCGGGAGAACCTTGCCCGGGTTGACCGTAAATGCGGTCATATACGGGATGCTTGGACTATCCTCCGTAGGACTTCCTACTGGTGACGCAGCAAAAAGACGCAGCAGATCAAAATGAAGTAGCGCCCGGGTCGCCAAAGCCTCACCTTTAACTAGCTGATAATTTACTCCGGTAAAAAGTCCTTTATCGGCATCAATATCTTTGAGGATGTAATTGGCCTGAGCGATGGTACTGTATTGTGTCGTCCATAAGCTACTCAATGTAGATTTAACTGTAGCATCAGTATAATTATATCTTGCCATTTGCCCGTAGGTATCGGTATTGGCATTGGATTTACTCTGATAGAGCTGTGCCAGCACATCCAGACATCCATAGCTAAGCTCTTTACCATAACTGTTTGCCTGCGCCATTTTCTGATAGATTCCGATCAGAGCATCCTTATATCCCTGTTCGGACGAAAACTGCTTTTCTTCGGTTGTTTGTGTACTGGGCTGTACATCTAGCCATTTGTTGCAGGATTGAGTTAAAATACCCAGTCCTATCATAAGCAATACACTATAAGCCTTGTTGTTGTAAATGATTTTCATCTGTGTTGCTTTTAAAAACTGGTGGATAATTGAAGTGTAAATGAGCGTGCAAAAGGATAGTCAAGGCCACGTTCCCGACGTATCGAAGACATGCGAAAAACATCATTGGAATAAAGCGATATTTTAGTATTGCTCATCCGCCAGCGTTTGGTCAATTGATCTTTGAAACGATAGAAGACCGAAACACTTTCCAGGGAAAGTAAATTGTCATTTTGCACAAATCGGGAAGTTGCGTAGGTAGGCGTACTGATCGCATAGCCATCGGCATCGATCAATCCCTTATAGAATACATGATCTCCTTGTTTCATCCATCGCTCCTCGGCAACTCTTCTATCCACATTGTAAAGACGTGCATTGACATTTTCTACCCGATCTGCGAGTGTTTGGTTATAAGCCTGTCCACCCAGCCTAAATCGGAAAAATGCATTAAAACCAATTCCATTGTATTCGAAATTGGTTCCGAAAGTACCCTCTACATCACTGCGCGAGTCTCCAACGATTACCTGATCCAGTGGATTGTATGTATTGGTCAATTTGCCATCCCTTGTTCTAAAAATCTCATAACCCGATGCGGGATCTATCCCTAGCGACGGTACCGCCCAGATCGCCGTTTGCGATTGTCCTTCTGCATAACGGGTAATCGGAAGAGAAGATAGCTTCTCATTGGCCGATTTATTTAGTGCAGCAATGGTATTGGAGACTTTGGTAATCTTGGTCTTGACCGAAAAGAGGTTAACAAAAACAGACCAGTTATTCCGGTTGGCACTGTTTGCCAAAATATTGTAACGGGTGTAAAGTTCCCAGCCTTTCGCCTCGAGATCGCCCATATTTTCTTTATATTGGTCAAACCCAGTCGATGGCGCTGTGGATATGCTCGCGATAGAACCTTCCGTTTTTTCGATATAATAGTTCGCTGTGAGATCAAAACGCTTGAAAAGTGTCAAATCCAATCCTATATTATTCTTCTGTGTCTTTTGCCAAGCCAAAGCGTTATTTCCAAATCCGAGTAAATTAGTCCCGATCATCCCACGGTAGTCTGTGGAATTGAAATACTGGGAGGTTGTTTTACCATAGAAAGAATCAAAATTTTGTGATCCCGTGTAACCGAAAGAATAGCGCAGTTTAAGCCGGTCTATTCCTTTGGCTTGTACTAGAAAATGTTCTTTATGCAAGTTCCACCCAGCCCCTGCGGACCAGAATGGTGCAAATCTATTGTCACTACCAAATTGGGAAGATCCATCTAGGCGAAACGAAAAATCTAATAAGTAGCGGTTATCGTGCGCAAAAGAAAGGTTAGAAAACAGACCTGCCAAACGTTTGATATTCTCCGTTCCTTCTGGTTTTGTACCGGTTGCAAACTGAAGTCCCTGACTCATGTTGTCCATGCTCGCATTTGGAAAACCAACCACTTTGAACGTTTCAGTATGATTGTTTTCCTGACTAATATTCGCACCCAACGTTGCGAAAATCAAATTCTTGTCAAAGGTTTTATTGAAATTGGCAGAGAATATACCCTCATAACGTTGATTTTTACCATAACCTTTTGTGTAAGAACCCTTTTCAAAGGTTGCTACATTGGTAAAGGATGAATGTTGTGCAGGCAAGAAGCGATCTGATTCGTCGGCTTGATAGAGGTAAGCAAAAGTTCCCTTTAATTTTAACCAGCTGTACGCCTGCCATTCCAAGGCAAAATTATTGATTATACTATGGTAATTTGTCTGATCAACTAAGTTCAATGCCGCGTCATATAGCGGATTTACCGGTCTGCCCACATAACCAGTGAGATTGTCATAGCTATCAAAGTTCGTCAGGCGTTTTCCAGTTTCCTCATTAAGGATATCTTCGAGATATACCTTATAAGATCCATCAGCATTATATGGGGTCCAGTAGGGATTTAGCTGTGTATATTGTCGAAATGAACCATAAGGTGAATTGGTACCTTTATTAGACACTAAAGTCAGATCATTCTTGAAGATGAGGTTCTTGTATCTGTAGGCCAAAAATGTGTTTCCAGTCATCGTTTGGCGACTAGATCCTTTCATTACACCGGCATTGTTATAATAGTTGAGGTTGATTCCATACTGAATTTCCTCCCTTCCTCCTTCGAGATAAAGATTATGCTTTTGCCCAACACCGGTGCGTACCGGTTGTGCCAGCCAATCGGTATTGACACCGGAACGTACAGCAGCCAATCGGTTGTTATAAATAGTTTTTAACTGTTGATCGGTACTATTCCAACTGTAGTCGTATACGCCTATCTGTCGCTCAAGCTCGAGTTTTTCGGCCGCGTTGAGTACATCATACCCCTTTAGATCGGGTATTTCCAAGGTCATATTACCTGTATAGGTGACCTGGAGCTTGCCTGATTTTGGGCGAATCGTTTCGATCACCACGACACCATTTGCCGCGCGGGACCCATAAATAGATGTTGCTGTAGCATCCTTAAGCAGATCGATGTTTTTGATACGCGTCAGATCGAGATCATTGATCCGGGATAACGATACTTCAAAACCGTCCAGAATAAACAAGGGGGTATTTGGATTATTCGAATAATTGAAAGGATTGCTTCCGCTGCTATTTGGATCGATAAGACTATTTCCTCCGCGCAACGTGACCTCGGGTAATGCATTGGGGTTAGAACCCAAGTTGAGGTTCTCGGGCATTTGAAAAGATGGATCAAGTGATTTGATTGCCGATAGCACATTGTCGCTGCTCACATTTTGCAACTGCTCTTTGGTAAATGATCGCGCAGCACCCGTATACATTTCCTTTGGTCGCTCAAAAAGCCCGGTGACAACTACATCTTCAATCCTATTTTCAAGCGTTTTTAACACGATCTTAAATTCGGATCTACCGGAGAGTGCAAGCTCTTGTGTTTCATAGCCGATCATTGAAAAGACTAGGGTAGACACCGGTCCAGTAACAGGCAATCCCCAATGTCCATTTTGATCCGTTGCAGTACTATTGCCCGATGGTGCCCCCTGCTCCTTTCCATTTTTGGTGAGAACAGTCACACCGGCAATGGGCTTACCTTGGTCATCTAAGACTATCCCGCCGATACGGCGAGGCTGTTCACGCTCATGTTTGACCTTACGCTGTTTGTCGTGATCCTCAAAAAGAACGACCCCCAAAGAAGTTTCCTTAAAACTCAGATTGGTTTGCCGAAGCATAAGCTGTAAAGTCTGGGCGACAGACCGCGATTGCCTATCCAATGTAGGAGCCATATATTGCTCCACCAGATCACTGGGGTAGAAAATAGTAATCCCCGATTTATTTTCAAGTTCCTGAAGAGCCTTTTTTAATGACATAGACGAAGATTCCATGTGAATCTTCACTGTGTTCATCCGTTGACCCAACGTTTCGGGCAGTGCCATCAATTGTAGCGAACTGGATAGCAACAAGCCCCCGATCAAATTTACTTTCATGGTAGATAGAAAGATTTTTCGATGTTTAGGGTTAAAGTGGGCAAAATAATCCCCACTTGCAAAAAACAAGAATTTTTGCATTATTTGTATTGGGTTTAATTGTTTGTCAATAATCGAATAAGCTCAGCTCCCTGTTTTGCTTCCTACGGCCAGGGAGTTTTTACTATATCACTTGCTGTTAAGTTTGTTTTTTCGTTTTCATTAGGCGTTGATTTTTAAGTTAATGTATGTTAGTTTTTTTCACTCCATTTTTTATTGACAGCCCTCTCCCTGTATTTCATATTGACCATCAGCTGTCTTACGATAGGTCGCATTGCGCGTAGCACAGATATTCAACAAGACCTCTTCGATCGTTTCGTTTCCGGTAAATTTCCCGCTGACGGGACAATTTTCTAGAGCTGGATTGATAAAATGTAGTTCCACTCCATAACGTTTTTCCAAATTTTTAGCGATATCACCAAAAGCCAGAGCGTCAAAAGACATATCCTGTCTTTTCCAGCTTAATGCCGATGCGGAATTTACTTTCTCAACCTTACCCTTCAACTGTGATTCTTTGAGATCGATTTTCTGATCCGCCACAAGCTCGGCAAATACTTGCTTTTCATTTTCTACCCTTACTTTTCCTCGTTCGACAAGGACTTCGATCTGCTTACTGTCAGCCGGGTATTTTATTGTAAATGCCGTACCCAGGACAGTTGTTTTAATCTCCCCTGTATGAATAATAAAAGGTTGATTATTCCGATGTTTAATATCAAAATATGCTTCACCTTCCAAGCTAACCTCACGTGTTGCATCATCGAAGGTATTGGGATAGGAAAGTTTACTCCCTGCCCGCAAAACAACCCGTGAACTATCTGGCAATAGGATAAATCGATTCGCCGATCCTTCCGATTTGGAAAAGGCCACCTGCTGTTCATTCGAAGTAAATTTATTCCACATCAAAATGGAAAAAGAAAACAATAATAGCGTCGCCGCTACAGCCGCATAGAGCCAGTAAACACGCTTACGCACAGGTGTATTATCCATTTGCGCCCAAATATTGGCTTTCATTCGTTCACCGACCTGCTGCTCTGTTTCTCCTGGCGCTAGTTCCCAAATGTTTTCCTCTTCCTGCTGCTGACGATACCACAGTAGTAAACGCTCTTTTTCTTCTACAGAAATTGTTCCCTGAAGGTATTTGTCGATTAGTTGCTGTAAATTACTATTGTCCATGAAATCGTCCGTTATATGATAGTACCACATGACTATGGGTACCCCTATATTCAAATTGCTTTTTTTTAAATAAAAAATAAAAAGATAAAGCCAACCTTGCGCAATTGCATACGCAACACTTTCAGGGCACGCGTAATATTTGCTTCCACAGCCTTTTCCGAAATTTGGAGTTCGGCGGCTATTTCACGGTTGGAAAAATGTTCTTCGCGACTCAGCTGAAAGACCAGCTTACAACGATCAGGTAGTGTTTCAACAACTTCATGAAGATATTCTTGTAAAAAGCGTGCATCAATTGTATTCTGATCCTGCTGGAACATAGGTTGAACGACAGCAGTGTTCAGGATTTGCTCATGTCGCCTGGCACGTTGCAGTGCTTTAAAAGAAGCAAATTTTACAGCTGTCGCTAAATATTGGGACAGCAAGTTTATTTGCACATCCTCACGTCTATTCCATAGTGAAACAAATACCTCTTGTACAATTTCCTCTGCTGTTTGTTTGTCTTTCGTTAGGTTATAGGCAATGCCTAACAATCTTTTCCAGTAAAAATCATAAATATCCGCAAAAACATGTCTATCACCTTGTTGCAAAGAGACTAGCCAATGCTTTTCTAAATCTGCTACCTCCATATCCGCAGTATTTTTAAAGTTAGGTCATTGTGAAACTGGTCAAATATACAAATTGCCTTATTATAATCTACCAAATCAATAGATTTTATTTTCAGCGATTTTGTATCACTTCATCTATTCTTACCTAAACATACGATAACTTTCAAGAAAAAAGAATTAAGGACTAAATTTCAAGAAATATTTCAGATAAAAAAGTCTTTTGCCATAAAAATTACAATTAAAAGCACAAATTAATAAAATTATCATCACTACAGGTTTTTCACAATGCTTATTCCGCTCCTATTAAAAACCATTAGATGAGCCATACAGCACATAAATTTGAGCTGTCAACAAAAACAAATCTGCCTCAGCAGTCATACCTTTGTTGCCATACAACAAGCAGATGACAACAAGAAACAGCAGGAAGAAATGGCTTATATTTTTGAAAATAACAATCCTAGGACTGACAGTTCTCATCACTTTTATCGGACTATATATGATGCATCCACAATTCGGCAAAAGACCCTCGGGTGAAAGACTTCAACGCATACAGTTATCCAAGCAATATCGGGACGGTAAATTTCAGAATAGCAGCCCTACACCCCAGCTTACACAACCCTGGACCGTGGCCCTATACGATTACTTTTTTAAGCGATCGAACGAAACAAGTCCCAAACATACTATACGAACAGTGGATATCGACTGGGAAAAGTTGTTAGGTCAACCTCATGGGCTTGTTTGGTTTGGTCACTCCTCTTATTTCCTTCGTATCGATGGTAAGAACATACTCGTCGACCCTGTCCTTAGTGGCAGTGCTTCCCCTATTCCGGGAAGTGTAAAAGCGTTTAAAGGAGCCGATGTCTCTACCGTATCTGCCCTACCGCCGATTGACTATCTATTTATATCACATGACCATTATGATCACATGGATTACAGGACGCTTAAGGCACTACAACCTCGGGTTGGAAAAGTCATTGTTGGTCTTGGTGTTGGCTCCCATCTTGAATATTGGGGATATCGTCCTGAACAGATCATCGAAAAAGATTGGTGGGATGAATTTAACTTGGGTGATGGTTTCAGTGTAACAGTTGCGCCCGCCAGACATTTTTCAGGCCGCAGCATATTTTCTGCCAATACCCTATGGGCCTCCTACGTCCTCCAGACCCCTTCAATGAAACTCTATTTAGGCGGGGATAGCGGTTATGACAGCCACTTCAAAGAAATAGGTAATCGATTGGGTCCTTTTGACCTGGCTATATTGGAAAATGGCCAATATGATCTCAGTTGGAAACATATACACATGATGCCGGAGGAGGTTGTCCAAGCGGCACATGATCTCAAAGCGTCCTTACTTTTCCCTGTCCATTCGTCCAAGTTTGTATTGGCCAATCATGCCTGGAATGAACCTCTAGAACGTATTTCCAAGGAAGCAATACGACAACAACAGCCTTTGCTTACCCCCATGATCGGTCAGGTCATCGACCTCGATCAGCCCCCTTTAACACCTAGTTATTGGTGGCGGAAATAATTTTAAGCAACGGAATTGATGGTCGCTGGTGTTATCCCAAACTTCTCCTTGAAAGAGGCATAAAAATGAGAAAGGTTTTCAAAGCCCAGATCAAGATAAAAATCAGAGGGCTTTTGACGCTTATTTTCAATTAGATAATAGGCCTCAGAAAGACGTCTTTCTTGCAGCCATTTTCGGGGAGACGTCTGGAATATTTTCTCAAAATCACGTTTAAAGCTTGCTAAACTCCGCCCTGTTAGCTTCGCAAAATTTTCCAAAGGCACATTGTACCGATAGTTTTTAACCATAAATTGCTCGAGATCAATTTTATGCGGCTCTGAAAAATCAAAAAGCAGGTCTTTTAATTGTGGATAGCTTTCCAACAACAAGGTGATCAACTCGTAGATCTTGATATTTTCCATCTGTGGGCTCACACGGTCGATGGCTTCCGCATAGGGTGTCAATGACTCAAAATAACTTCTTATAAACAGGTTACTTTCCAGTACAACATTAGACTCACCCTGATACTTTTTGTCCGAACTGAGGTGATGGTCCATTGCGTATTGCTTCAGCCGATCAGCCCCCAGTAATACTGAAACAGATTTGTAAACATTATTTTCTGCGGGGTATTTAAAAGCTTTGGCCAATTGGTTTCTACGGGCAACTACAATCTGCCCTTCTGTCGCCACCAATTTTCCTTTCTGATGATCCAGGTGTGTTTCACCAGATAGCTGAAAAAAAACGACATGTTCGGAAATAAACTGTTCATGCCCAAATGCTTTCTCGACATAACAGGAATACAAAAAGGCATTCCCAAAATCTCTCTCTTCCATGCTCAATACGATTTATTTTAAACGGCTGTGCGACTATGGGTACCAATAGCTAAGATCAGTCCCAGTCTAAAGGTAGCAAATATCTCATACCTTTTACAAAGTCTAGTTGTCCAAAAGCTCAAAATATATTTGCCGCACAGCTCAAATCAAATCGCAAAGAATGCTATACAGAAATCCACCAATTATAATAAAGCCTGCTGTTCAATCAAGACACTTTTCGTCCATTAAAAATTTGTATTTCATTACGGAGCCATTCGGACTGATTACTATTTCTTTGCAGCAAGCCGCTTACGTATAATACTGACAAATTCGGGTGAAACCCCTAGGTAGGATGCAATATAGTATTGCGGTACCCTTTGGGAAATGGTCGGATATAGTTCAATAAATTCAAGATAGCGATCGGCAGCAGGTTTAGCCATTGTATGGATCAGCCTATTTTGCAGAACAGCAAGCCGGCGTTGCACTAACATACGAAAAACTCGCTCAAACTTTGGAACAGTCTCTAATAATCTCTCCTTCGTATCTGGTGTTAACATCAAGAACTCACTGTCTTCTAATGTTTCCATGTATAAACTAGATGGTGTATGGTAATGAAATGAAGCAATATCGCTAATCCACCAATCTTCGATAGCAAACGCCAGCGTTACTTCAAAACCATTTTCATCCAGGTAATAAATCCTGACACAACCTTTTTGAAGATATCCTTCAAACTGGCATACTTCCCCTTCCTCCAATAGCATCGTTTTTTTAGGAATCTTCTTTGTTGTCAATAAACCAGTAAACTGTTTGGTTTCTTCAATTGTCAAAGTAATGCACTTGGACACATTTTTAAGAATATTTTCGTATAACATTGTATTTCTTTAATAGATCAGGTCGTTAATTACCTTCATTTTCGTGTAAAATATAACCCGCTCCATAGATACTTTCGATATGAAGTTTGCGATCCATCTGCAGCAATTTACGAAGTCGGGAGATAAAAACCTCTAGGCTTTTACCATTAAAAAAATCCGTATTACCCCAAAACTTCAGCAATAGATCTTTCTTATTGACCAATAGATTTTTATGGAGAATCAGATGTCGTAGCAATTCAGCTTCACGGACCGTGAGCTTTTGTATACCGCCCACTCCATCGCGCAGGCTATAGCGTTCCATGTTGAGTGCCAGACAACCGATAGCGAGCTCGATTTCCGAATTGGGGTGCACCTCGGGTGCATTTGCCACAGTCAATAAATTGCGGATCTTAAGCAATATTTCGTCCATGTCAAAAGGTTTAGCAATGTAATCAACAGCACCTAGACTAAGCCCTCTAAGCCGCGATGCACGTTCATGAAGTGCTGTCAAAAAGAAAATAGGTTGTCCAGGATTCAATTGTATCATTTGTTGCGCCAGGTCAAAACCGTTGCCATCGGGCAACTGCACATCAATAATAAGTAATTGGACAGCATAGGACTGAAAAGCAGACCAACCTCCTTGTGCTGTACTTTCCCAAAGTACAGTATAGCCCTTATACTGCAAATAACGCGAAAAAACTTCCCCCAAATCGGGTTCGTCTTCGATCAAAAGAATGTCAAACTTGTCTTTTACCATTGCGTGCCGCATTGCCCATGTAAATATAAAAAATCGTACCGGAACCAGACTTATCTTCCGCTATATGGATTGTCCAACCCAGCCTGTCCAAATAAGATTTGACATAATAAAGTCCCAGTCCCAGTCCAGGCTTGTTGCCGGACAGTTTCCCTCTATAAAATGCTGTAAAGATCGCTCCCTGATCCGCAGCGGCGATACCAACCCCATTATCCACTATTTTGAGGTTACAATGAGGACCTCGCTGCTCCCAGCTTAACTGAATTGTCTTCTTACTATTATCGTTAAATTTTATCGCATTAGATACCAGATTATCCAAAATTGAATAATAATAGTCTTCATCAAGGTTTATCTCTGCATCTTCGGCTAAAGGTTCATATTGAATTTCAATTTCTCCTCGGTAGCGCAAATGAAGCTCACTCAGTATTTGCTGTGTCAACCGATCAATAGAAACGGATACAATTTTAGCCTGTTGTTCTTGTAACGCAACTGCTCCCATGACCTGTTCAAAATAAGCTTTGAGTCGTTTGGCTTGCCTTTCCACAATGCGGCCGAGTTGTACCACCTCTACGTCTTCCTTACCCGCTTCACTGTCGACCAGACTATGTGCACTGATCAAAATCGTCGTCAGTGGTGTATTAAATTCATGCCGCATATGATTTAGAAAACTTGTTTTCAGGTCTACCAATTTACGTTGGTTGATCCAATTGCTGTAGGTTCGATAACTTAAGAGCACAATCACGACGATACATGCTAAAGAGAGTAAAAACACAGGTGCCATATCTTGGACGATACGCCAGTTCCTATTTTCATAATCCACATACAGGCTATAGGTAAAACGATAAGGAATCGGGTTCTTATCACTGACAGATAGTTCAAAAACCCTATTATTATGAGTTACGCTCTTGAGTGTACCACTGATTAAACCTACACGATCATCAGCGGCTAACGCAAAGAAAGTCGTCCAGGTACCGTCTCTTTCATTATATATTTCCAATTTATCAAAATGGAACAGGTAAACAAGTGTCGTATCGAGCCCTTGTTGATGTACAATCCGACGAAAGATACTGTCCAATGACTGCCGACTCCGCATCTCATCAAGAAAGCGACTCATACAATGCTTACCGTACTGGTCTGCATCTGCGGACTTCATGATTTTTTTTTCATACCATATCGGCAAACAGGGCACTAACGTTGTCTGAAAGATGGCATCCCCACCGGGGAATATCTTATCATCCATAATAACAGCGCCATAAGCATTCTGAATCTGATTGAGCTGTCCGATCTGATAATTCTTATCTTCAAGCTTATAGGTGTTGAAAATTAGAAAACCGATCAAAACGGTCAAGATCAAGAAGCTCGTTCCAAATGCCCAAGGATATAAATTTTTACCGGTACGCTGCATGGTTTAAAAATAGCATCAATTTTTCGAACCAAGACTTCTATTAGGCTTTTATTAGGCTTTCGTTAGGTTTCCATTAGGCTTAAATAACACAACGATGGCCTACCTTTGCAGGATAACAACTTCGTAAATTATGTCCAAAATTTCACAGTCCCTACTTTACTGCCTATCTTTTCTTTTACTGGGCAACACGCTATTTGCACAATCTGGTTTATCAAAGAAGGTACTCGAGCAGAGCCAGCTCGACTTTGTCAACCTTGGATTCGGTATGTTTATCCATTATGGCATGCCGACGTTTATGGAACAAGATTGGTCAGATCCCAATGCCGCACTTGAACTGTTCAAATCGCCAAAGCTCAATGCAGATCAATGGGCTAAAGCGGCCAAATCGGCCAACATGACCTATGGTTGCCTAACCACCAAACATCACAGTGGCTTTCCGATCTGGAATACCAAAACAACAGATTATAATGTGATGAATACGCCTTTACATCGTGATGTTGTTAAAGAATTTACGGATGCTTTCCGCAAAAATGGTTTGCGTGTTATGCTGTATTATTCCATTTTGGATATGCATCAAGGCATACGTCCACATACCATTACCAAAGCCCACATCCAATTAATCAAAGATCAGTTGACAGAATTGCTAACGCAATATGGTGAAATCGACGCCTTGGTTATTGACGGATGGGATGCCCCTTGGTCGCGTATTTCGTACGATGATGTTCCTTTCGACGACATCTATTATCTTGTCAAATCACTTCAACCGAAATGTTTGTTGATGGATCTCAATTCAGCAAAATACCCAGGTGATGCGTTGTTTTACACCGATATTAAATCCTATGAACAAGGTGCGGGTCAATTTATTTCTAAGGAGCATAACAAATTGCCGGCAATGGCCTGTCTTCCCTTACAGCAAAATTGGTTCTGGAAAACATCGTTTCCGAACACCCCAGTTAAAAACGTCAATGAATTGGTCGAGAAATTTGTCATTCCGTACAACAACGCGTATTGCAACTTTATGCTCAATGTAGCCCCAAATAGTGATGGTCTGATGGATCAAAATGCGCTTGATGCATTGAAGACAATTGGTACATTATACAAAAATAAACCCAACTACAGTTCATTACCAAGTTATCAGGCACCTATAGTCGACCACAATATGGCCAAACAAGTACCTTCATACAGTAGCTGGAGCGATGACATGAATATTATGGATTTCGCCAATGACGATAACTTTGGTAGTGCCTGGGTCTCCAATCCAGCAGTCAAAGGTGAAGTATGGTATGAATTGGATTTTGAACGTAGTAAACCTTTCAATAGTGTTGTTATTACCGAAGGAAAAGACAATCCTTCACAGTATAACTTATCCTATCTGAAAGATGGAAAATGGCATCCTATCGCGGTTACAGCGGTACAACAGGGCCGTATCAAGATTTTCCGATTTAATGAAGTGTTGGGACAAAAATTACGTTTTAGCATCAAACCCGAAAAAGGTCATGCTGTCGTGAACGAGATTGGCGTTTACCAAGAAAGGCGCTAACACAACACAAAGAATCAAAAATATATTTGCTATTCATCTCCTATAAAAGTCTATATCCGTCGACTTTTATAGGGGAAAACTGGTATTCATGATCGCTATAGTTTTTTTTAAATCATCGGAACAGCGTTCATTTCAAGGGAATTCGAATCCAGGTTCCCATGACGCCTGTAGCCCCAAGTGATCAGTATAATCCGGTAAGCTAATTTCTAATATCTCAACTAAGTTATTAGTGCATAAACTTACTTAAGATGATTTTATTCCAAATAGATATATGATTTGGGATTAAACAAAAGACCCCATGCAATATGAGGGGATTCCACAATATCCATTGTTTAGTGCACTTTTTCTTTCCCTGTTTTTCTTAAACTAGTTCAATGAACAGCAAAATTAACATCCCTAAATTTGGATATACAACAAATGCGTTGGGCATCTCTAAGGGACAACAGCATTGTCAAAGCGATGAATTGCTCATTGATTTATCGGATTACTTTAGCAAGAAAAACCAATTAACGATATATCGTCAATTTTAAAAACCAACAAAATACCGTAGAAAACTAAATATCAAAACAATAAGAAAAAAGGTAAAAGATTTGAATATCAACGATTATCAAACAACATTAAAATACATATTTATGAAACCATCACTAGAACTATTGTCGCCAAGCAACCATGCACTGGTATTGATCGACTTCGAAGGCCAAATGGCATTTGCCACAAAAAGTATTACTATGGAAGAACTCCGCAA
Organism: Sphingobacterium multivorum; assembly: GCF_039511225.1. Classification (NCBI taxonomy): domain Bacteria; kingdom Pseudomonadati; phylum Bacteroidota; class Sphingobacteriia; order Sphingobacteriales; family Sphingobacteriaceae; genus Sphingobacterium; species Sphingobacterium multivorum. The sequence goes on along the minus strand of NZ_CP154261.1, from coordinate 1,685,907 downwards.
TAATGTCGCCGTAATCTGCGGTGCTTCCAAGATTTTCAATGTGCCGACCATCGTAACTACTGTCGCGGAAGAAAGCTTTTCAGGACCTGTTTTTCCAGAAATTGAGACATATTATCCGCAATCCAGTACAGATTATATCGACCGGACCAGTATGAACACCTGGGAAGATCAGGCTGCTTACCAAGCAATTACAGGCACAGGCAAGAAAAAATTGGTACTAGCCGGCCTATGGACAGGTGTATGTATCGTTGGACCAGCCTTATCTGCACTCGCGGAAGGGTATGAAGTTTATGTTATTGCCGATGCTTGTGGTGATGTAAGTCAAGAGGCGCATGAGCGTGCTATGCAACGAATGATTCATACAGGTGCAAAACCCATCACTGCTGTACAATACCTTTTGGAATTACAACGCGACTGGGCCCGTCAGGAAACCTATGTAGCTGTCACAGATCTCATGAAAAAACATGGTGGCAGCTATGGCTTAGGGATTCATTATGCCCACAATATGCTAAAACACGGTTAATTTAATTGTAAAAAATATTCATTCAAAATCGTACCTCGTGCAACAGCAACAGTCCATATTCAACTATCTCCGTCAAGCGGCTGTCGTATTGTCGATACTCAGCCTATTCCCGCATTTTTCTAAGGGTCAAACCTACAAATTAATGCGTTTTGAGGAAGACTATAGCGCCCTCGCAGACAGTACACGTCATGGTTATCAAAAGCTCAAATATAGCCCTTTATCCGGTGACGGCAAATTATGGCTTTCGATAGGTGGCGAGGCACGGTTGGAATATGTCGATTTTAACAATGAGGACTGGGGACGCGTAAAGCTTGGGCATAACAGCTTTCTATTGCAACGATATAGCCTTCATGCCGATTTACATCTCGGGACGCGCCTCCGTCTTTTCACCCAGCTCCGCTCAGCCCTGCAGCATGGCCGCAAAAATGGCTCACGCCAGATCGATGAAGACCAATTGAATGTACAGAACCTATTTATAGATGGAACGCTGTTCAAACAAAATAATAAATCAGTATTGATTCGCCTTGGCAGGCAGGAGCTTGACTATGGCTCCGGCCGCTTAATCTCCGTAGGTGAAGGCCCAAATGCCAGAAGATATTTCACTGGAGCAAAGCTAGCTTACAACAGCAGCAAAGTGAATATTGAAGCATTTGCCATGATGGCGGATACCGTTAGACCGGGCATATTTGACAACAAACCTTCCAAACAAGTAAACCTGTGGGGAGCTTACGGTAAATTTATTATTCCTCAACAGGCCAATCTCGACCTATATTACATCGGTATCTATCGCGACCATTCGGTTTTCGAGGAGGGGATATCACAGGAAACCCGCCATACCCTAGGAGCCCGGATCTGGAAATATGGCGGTGGATTTATTTATAATCTTGAAGGGGCTTATCAATTTGGATCTTTTGGCCAGGGTAAGATATCAGCATGGACTGCTTCCGTCGATATCGGCTACCTCTTTGAAAATACGGTACTCAAGCCATCCATCAATCTACGTAACGACTATATTTCAGGGGACAAAAAGGCTGGAGATGGCAATCTGCAGACCTTCAATCCCATTTACCCCAAAGGTGGGTATTTCGGTTTTAGTCCACAGATCGGTCCCGTCAACTTGATTGACATTCACCCTTATGCCACGCTAGACCTTCTTTCCAATCTCAAGATGCAGGTTGACGTGGTTTTCAACTGGCGACATACTTTACAAGACGGTTTATACAGGCCAAGCGGATCTTTCAACCTACCTGGATCTGCTTCGCGTAAACGCTATATCGGCACGGCCTATCTAGCCAATTTCGCCTACACAGCCAGTAAGCAACTGTCGCTGGTAACAGGTATCCAATATTTCAAGACCGGCGCCTTCATTGAAGACATCATTAGCATACCAAAGAATGGAATTTTCTTCAATAGCAGAATCGCCTTTAAATTCTAAAAACATGAAAACAACAAAGAGACTCTTTCTAAAGAAAACATGTCAATGGACACTAGTCGCCTTGCTTGGCACACTTGCAGCTACTCCGATACAATCCTATGCGCAAGTAACGGCGTCAGCTCCTATTAAAACTACAGCAATAGGCACAAGTACCATCTGGGGCAATGTCGATGGACTAGCTATTGAAGGCCTCGTTCAAGGTCCTTCGGCAGCTGCAAGTGATCTGCAGGTGGCCTGTGTATTTGAATATACCGAGGGCGATATCTTTATCTCCCCTCCGGCATTGCCTGCCGCATTGAACGGTCTTGTACATTTAGATGAAGCTTTACATGGTACGTTAACTGAAATACGTAAGACAGGAAAATTTAAGGGCCATGCACTCGAAACCATCCTCTTAACCCCAAGCCAAAAGAGCACACTCGCAAGTAAAAAACTATTGTTGATTGGGCTTGGCAAACGGGAGGACTTCCATGCTGAACTGATGAAGGATGTAGCCCATGTTGCCATGCGCGAAGCGCTTCGATTAGGTGTCAAGGATTTTAGTTTTGCGAGTGATCTCAAAGATGCAGGTGTGGATTCGCCGACTGCCTTAGTTGCCGAAAATGTTGTTCTCGGATGTATAGATGCCTTCAGAACCCAAAAATGGTTGGGCGAAAAAAATATGGATCAACAACCGGTATTAAACAAGATCACGTTATTAGCCGGACCGGCATTCTTTGAAACGGCTGGTGAAGGTATCAAAAAAGCCATTTTCTCCTTACAAAACTAAAAAATAGCCCCATGAAAGCAGACCTTATTCTATATAATGGGAAGATAACCCATTTCGGCTACAACCAGGAAGCTGTTACAGCTGTAGCGATCCAAGATGGTAAATTTGTTGCCATCGGTTCAGACAGCGATGTCCTTAAGCTTGCCGGCACACAGACAAAATTGATTGACCTAGGCGGTAGACGTGTTGTACCGGGCATTAACGATTCGCATATCCACCTGATCCGTGGCGGACTCAACTATAATCTTGAATTGCGCTGGGATGGTGTTCCATCATTGGCTGATGCACTGCGTATGCTTAAAGAGCAAGTCGACCGTACACCACATCCGCAGTGGGTTCGTGTCGTTGGTGGCTGGTCCGAATTTCAATTTGCAGAACGTCGCATGCCAACTTTAGCTGAGATCAATGCCCTAGCACCTGATACACCCGTTTTTATCCTTCATCTCTACGACCGCGCACTGCTAAATGCTGCTGCATTGCGTGCCGTAGGTTATACCAAAGACACACCTGCCCCTCCAGGAGGAACCATTGAACACGATAGCCATGGTAATCCCACAGGATTGCTGATTGCATCGCCCAATGCCATGATCTTATATTCAACCTTAGCAAAAGGCCCAACTTTACCTTACGAAGAACAGATCAATTCGACTCGCCATTTCATGAAGGAGTTGAATCGCTTTGGGATTACCAGCGTCATCGATGCCGGTGGAGGCTTTCAGAACTACCCCGACGACTACAAAGTCATCAGTGACTTACATCGTGAAGACCAGCTTACAGTACGTATCGCCTACAACCTCTTTACACAAAAGCCCAAGCACGAATACGAAGATTTCCAGCAATGGATAGACAGCGTTCCTCTCCACCAAGGCGACGACATGTACCGCCACAACGGCGCTGGTGAAATGCTTGTTTTTTCGGCAGCAGATTTTGAGGATTTTCTCCAACCAAGGCCCGATCTCGGTGAAAATATGGAAGCCGAACTCGAAAAAGTTGTTCGTTTACTCGTGAGTAATCGATGGCCATTCAGATTACATGCCACATACAACGAAAGTATCAGCCGCTTTTTGGACGTATTCGAGAAAGTCAATCGCGACATTCCGTTTGATGGACTGGCCTGGATTTTCGACCATGCCGAAACGATAGACGAACGTAATATCGAACGCACCAAAGCGCTTGGTGGTGGTATTGCCATCCAAAGCCGTATGGCCTATCAAGGTGAATATTTTGCAGATCGATATGGCTCTACTGCGGCAGAACAAACACCTCCTGTCAAAAAAATGCTGGCCATGGAAGTTCCTGTAGGAGGTGGATCCGATGCAACCCGCGTGAGCAGCTACAATCCCTGGGTGTCCATGTACTGGCTTACCGCAGGAAAAACTGTGGGTGGACTCCAAATATACCAAGATAGCAAGCTTGACCGCATGACTGCGCTACAGCTCTATACCAAAGGCAGTGCCTGGTTTTCACAAGAACAACAAAAAAAGGGAGATATTGCTGTGGGAATGCTAGCTGATTTAACGGTACTTAACAATGACTATTTTACGGTAGAAGATGAAGCGATTAAGGAGATCGAATCCGAACTTACTGTCGTAGCGGGCAAAATTGTCTATGCGGAAGGTGATTTCAGTTCCTTCTCTCCCCCACCGATCCCCATTCTACCCGATTGGTCACCTACAAAAAGCTATAGTGGTTATTATAGTGTTTCGAAAACAGCTCAAAAAAGCAGTGCAACTGCATCAACAGCTCAAAGCAGCATTGTAAATTCCATCCATCTTTGTAGCGGCAGCTGTCAGGTACATGCACACGATCACAATCAAGCCCGAATGAGTAACATCGCGATAAACAATTACACCGCATTCTGGGGAGCCCTAGGCTGTTCATGTTTTGCATTTTAAGACACTGAAAAGATGGAAATACTTCAAAAACTTTTTTACACAGATCTGGGAAATACAGTCAACAATGGAGCTATATTGATCTTTCGTATCTTGTTAGCATGGGAGTTGCTCACTGTTCACGGCCTCAAAAAAATACAAAAAGGCCCACAGGCTAAACCTGAACATATCCCGAATCCTTTGCAGCTGCCAGAAAAACTCAACGCCGCTGTGGCCCAGTTTGCTGACACCATTGTACCTTTTTTTATTGCGCTTGGCTTATTTGGAAGGTTAGCGCTATTACCGACAATAGGAGTTACCGCAGTTGGCTATTTCGTCGTCCATCGCTACGATTCACGCGAAGTACGCGATGTTCCATTTATGTACACGCTGTGCCTTTTGCTCCTCTTGCTCACTGGCCCAGGAGCTTATTCAATGGATCATTACATTTATCAACTACTCACAAAATAAACATATGAAACCTCATATCGGAATACACGACAATCACCTAGCTGAATCGGCACAGATTCTTTCTAAACTGTTAGCCGATGAATACCTGCTTTATACGAAAACAAGAAATGCACATTGGAACATTGAGGGAGCCGATTTTTATAACAAACATCTCTTTTTTGAAGCGCAGTATAACGAACTCGATGAGCTGATTGACAGTCTTGCTGAACGCATCCGCAACCTAGGGCATTATGCACCTGCCAGCCTAAATCAGTTTCTAGCGCTGACACAGTTAACCGAACATAAAAGGTCAGGCAATGATAGTGCTGGTTATATCAAAGAATTATTAATGGACCACGAAAGCATTATTGTTTCATTGCGCGAAAACATCGACCACTTTGCCATAACACTGAAGGACATTGGAACAAGCGACTATGCAACTGGACTTCTGGAAACTCACGAAAAAATGGCTTGGATGTTACGTGCGCATTTATCATAAAACCATGGAAAATCAAAACAAAGCACATCTAACAACACTTGTTCTCACACTTGTTGGAGGGTATTGTGACACTGTTACCTTTGTCGCAGCTGACAAAATATTCTCGGCCCATGTGACAGGCAACTTTATCGTCTTCGCCTATCAGCTTATCAATGGTGGAGATAGCACGGCCTGGATCAAATTGGCAACCTTTCCTGTATTTGTCACCGCTGTGATGGCCGGCGGATGGCTTACCTCACGTTCCCATAAGAAAAATACCGTCCTCTTTGCCGAAGCCCTATTACTTGTGATTGCAGGTTTGCTGGCTATTATTCTTCCGGTAGAGGCCTCCAAAACCGTGATGTATAGCCTGGTTATGCTCGTCGTATTCGCTTTGGGCATGCAAAATGCATTCGGAAAACTATTTGCCAAAGCAACTTACGGACCAACAACCATGATGACCGGAAATGTGACCCAAGCATCACTAGACCTTTGTGTACTTATCGCTAATAAATTTAAAAATCCAGACACCAACGTCAGCTTCGGGAAGCAGCTGATCACCTTATCCGGTTTTTTCATCGGATGTTTGGCGGGAGCCTATTTTGGTAAACAACTTGGATTAACTTCTATTATATTTGCAGGTATAGCGATGCTCGTCTGTTATTTCCTTTCGAACGACAAGGATCAATAATTAGGATAAAAGCATAAAGCAAATAGAGCAAGCTACCGATATAAAGATAGCTTGCTTTATCTTATAACGTAAGTCACCTCAATGAGAATCTATCTAATACTTAGCTTTTTTATCCTTTCGATCTTTAATACATTCGGTCAGGACAACACGACTATTCATCGTCTGCTAGACAGCATATCGCAGGAAAAGGATACCGGACAGAAAGCTCGTATGCTTTATGGAGCCGCTAAATGTTATCTGGAAAAACCAGGTGAATCAAAAAAAGACCTAGACAGTGCCTTATGGCTTAATAGGACATCCCAAAAACTCCACCTCTCAGTCAACCTTAAAACCGAAGCCGCGCTAAATATGCTTCTGGATGCCCGTATACAGGAGGAAATGGGGAAACCTGACCTTGCAAAAAGCCAGAAAAAGGCTAGTTTACTTTTTGCGAACACCCATCAGCTTGCTAAAGCCTCGGCCATGATTTACCTGTCTATGGCTAACGACATTAAAGATGTTGACTATCATCAAAAAACCAGCTTATTCCAGCAAGCGTTAGAACAAGCCAAAAAGACAAGTGATAAATCACTTGAGCCCAAAATCCTGATGGAACAATCCAGCTTCCTTTCCAATTATGGGGACTATAAAGGTGCCATAGAAACTGCTCATCGAGCTGCTGTATTAAAAAAACAGACCGGCGAAAAAAATATCAGCCAGGAGCTTGTGTCCGTTGCCGGTAATCTTCGGATGCTCCTGCGCCTCAAAGAAGCTTTAAAATATGCGCTCGAAGCCCGTCGGGTAGTGGAAAACGAAAACACGACGACAACCAAAGATAATTTAGCTGCCGTGTACAATATTGTGGGATTGATCTATTATGACCTCAAATCCAATAAAGAGGCCCTAGAAAATTACCAAAAGTCATTTGAAATCGCTAAAAGTCAAGGTGACAGATATGGCATCCATACGATAACACTCAATTTAGCGACGATTCTATCCCGTCTCAATCGCGTTTCAGATGCACTGAATCTGCTTGATAATGTCACCAAAGATTACGCGTCTGATATCTATTCCATACGCTATGCCTATCTGTATACCATGCTGTACACAAGAAATAAAAATACAAAAAAAGCTTATCCCTATTATCAGGAACTCTTAACCTATTACAAAACCGGGAATATCACCGGACAGGAAAGGCATATTATGATGATTGGAATCGCTAGCTATCTTTTTGCAGATGGACAGATCAAGCAGATGTATCCTTACCTCGAAGAAATAGAGCGATCAATGACCAAAGAAAGCAGTCTGCTCCGTGCCTCCGAATTGCGGAAACTTTATTATCTGGCCGACTCCGCCCGCGGTGATTTTAAATCCGCATTCAAAAACTTGACAGCTTTCAAAACGATCAGCGATTCCATTAATAGTGTAGAGCGAGCCAAGGAGCTTACGGCCTTACAATTAGATTATGATACCGAAAAAAAAGACCATGATATCGTCCTCCTCAAGCAAAAAGGTCAACTGCAAAAATCACTGCTTGAACGGGAGGCCATTATACGAAACGTGTTCATAGGCAGCTTTGTCGTTCTGTTGACCTTCGCGGGCTTTTTGTATATCCAAAATGCCATAAAAAAAAGAAGTAATGAAAAACTAACGCTTAAACAGGAAGAAATCAATACCCAGAATGAAAAGCTAAAACAGCTGATCGCTGAAAAAGAATGGCTACTAAAAGAAATTCACCATCGCGTCAAAAACAACATGCAGATTATTATCAGTCTGCTCAATACACAATCGGCTTATCTTGAAAACGAAGATGCCATCAACGCAATTCAAAACAGTCAAAATCGCATGCATGCGATGTCTCTGATCCATCAAAAATTATATCAGACAGACAACCTCTCTCGCATTGACATGAAATGGTATATCCAGGAACTGACCGAATATCTCAAAGATAGCTTTCAATCCGAAAAATCAGTTAAATTTGAGATTCAGGTAGATCCGATTACTCTTGATGTTGCACAGGCTGTCCCAGTTGGGCTTATTCTCAATGAAGCAATCAATAATGCAATCAAACATGCTTTTACTCAAAGGGAGGGAACTGTTTTTATCAGCTTCAGGCGAATCAAAGCTACACCTTACGATCTCTTGCTTAGCATTGCCGACAATGGTATCGGAATACAGAAAGATCTTAGCAGTAATGATAGTGACTCTTTCGGCATGAATCTCATGCAAGGGCTAACTTCTCAGCTTGACGGGGAATTTAAACTGACATCTGACCAAGGTGTTTTCATTACTATTCAATTTTCACAGAAAGAAGCCGAAATTTAAGACGAATTTTATGCAAAAAGGAAACAAGATCTTAATCGTAGAAGACGAATTTATCGTCGCTAATGATCTCAGGATGATCCTCAAAAAAAACGGTTATGAAGTCATTGGTATAGCGTCTTCTGTGTCGCAGGCCAAGACAATTATCGCGACAACAAAACCGAATTGGATACTACTCGATATCCTATTAAAGGGAAGTGAAACAGGTATCGACCTCGCTATTGAACTGAACAAGCTGGAGCTACCATTCTTATTTATATCGGCCAATACCAACCAAGGCATTTTAGAAGCGGTTAAAGAGACAAGACCCTATGGTTTTTTGACAAAACCATTTCGCGAAAAGGATCTTTTCATTATGCTCGATATTGCCAATGAAAGGCTCAGTTCGGAAAACAAAGCCGAGGATCCAAAAATTAAGTCCATTGAAAACAGAAGCTTAAAAAATCAGCTCATCGGTACAAGCCCAGCTCTTAATGAGGTACTTTCACAGGTTGAGTTGGTTGCTCCTACAGACACCTCCGTTTTGCTGCTCGGCGAAAGCGGCACAGGTAAAGAAAAGATTGCGCAGTCATTACATCAGCTATCGTTGCGCAAGCAGCAGCCTTTGGTTGTCGTCAATTGTGCTGCCATACCATTATCTCTTATGGAGTCTGAATTATTTGGTCATGAAAAAGGAGCCTTTACAGGGGCGCAAAATAGAAGAATTGGTAAATTTGAACTTGCCGACGGGGGAACCATCTTTTTGGACGAAATTGGTGAACTACCGTTAGAAGCGCAGACCAAATTACTGCGTGTGCTTCAGGAACAAGAAATCGACCGTGTAGGCGGAGAGCTGCCGGTCAAGATCAATGTACGTATTATCGCTGCGACTAACCGCAACCTGGAACAGGAGGTCGCCCTAGGCCACTTTAGACTGGACCTATATTATCGGCTCAACATCTTCCCAATTGCCATTCCCCCACTTCGAGAGCGGACTGGAGATATTGAGGTGCTAGCCAATTATTTTCTGGCCTTTTACGCCACTAAACTCAAGAAAAACGTCACAGCCTTTTCTGCCCATGCACTTGCCAATATGCAAGCTTATCCATGGCCGGGCAATATTCGGGAGATGCAGCACCTTATTGAAAGAACTGTACTGCTTGCAAAAGAGCCCATCATCAACGACATGGTATTTACTGAACACCTGGAAAGTAAAATCAAAATTTCAGATTTCTCATCTCAAAAATTAGCCTCCCTTGAAGAAATGGAACGAGAGCATATTTTGCGTGTACTTGAATCATGTAAGGGCAAAATTTCCGGCCCAGGTGGCGCAACAGAAATCTTACAGATCAGTTCATCCAGTCTATATAACAAAATGAAAAAATTCGGAATTAAATCCGACTTTTATTGATAACAAGATAGCAAATGACCATCATGCAGCATACAGGCGTAGGATCAGATCCGCAAGCGATTTATAATCGCATTCAGCAACGCGAAATAGAGCAGCTTGCTCAAATGGCTATTCAGCAGAAAATAGCTCCTATTCATACCCTAGCCGCATTGGATTTGCTCCAAAACGAAATCCAAATCTTTTTGGGACAGAATTGGCTTTCGCTATTTATTGCGGATAATCGCGAAGTTAACTATAGCCTCCTTTTTCAATCCAAAAATAAGGCAAAAACAAGCGAGAACGAATCACGTAGCTGTAAAGACAAATTCTTTAAAGAATGTATCCTTTCCGCTGAACCCATCCTGTTCCGAGCCAGCGAAATTTTAAAAGCGGATAAATCTTTTCCGACAAACTTTGTCCACGCCATTCAAGAGGGAAATAAAGCAATTGTATCCAAAGCTTTTCGAGTACATGACCACTATTGGGCGATCTTAAGTCTAGGCTACAAAAAACTGGAACAGATCGATCCTCAGCTTGAGTATCGCATAAAAAATTTTATCCCACAGCTTGGTATTACTGTCGGCAATATTCTGATGCACGAACGGTCGGCACATGCAGCCTTTACAAAACTGGCCAGTAGCCAAGCGCAGCTCACTGTACAGCCTCAGGGTCTCCAGCAGAACGAGGGTTATGGTCAGAAATCAGAGGCATCGGAGCCGCAGATGATTGGCGAGAGTGAACTGATACAAGCCATAAAATCGCAGCTCAAAACAGTAGCGCGCTCAGAAATGAACCTGCTTATTCAAGGTGAAAGCGGAACTGGCAAAGAAGTTGCCACCCAAATTGTACATCATTTTTCAATCAGATCGGACCGTCCCCTAATAAAAGTCAACTGTGCGGCTATTGCGCCCACATTGATCGAAAGTGAGCTTTTTGGACATGAAAAAGGTAGTTTCAGTGGTGCTGTAAAACGTAAAATCGGCAAGTTCGAACAGGCTCAGGGCGGAACACTTTTTTTGGACGAGATTGGAGATCTTCCGTTAACACTCCAGGCCAAACTTCTCCGTGTGTTACAAGAAAAAGAAATTGAGCGCGTGGGAGGAAATAAAAATATTCCTATCGATGTCCGTATAATCTGTGCCACACACAAGGACTTACAAACCGAAGTTAAGGCCGGCAACTTTCGAGCCGACCTATATTACCGGATCAGCGCATTTCCAATTACTCTCCCATCCCTTCGTGAACGACGAGAAGATATTCCTCATTTAATCCAGCATTTCCTCCTAAAACATGCCGGAGAAAAACCACCTAAGCAAATCAGTAAAAAGGTTTTGCAACGCCTCCATTTACATTCCTGGCCTGGCAATATTCGCGAACTTGAACATGTTATTGCACGTTCGATTCTATTGACGGAAGATTCAACTATAAAAAAAATCGCACTATTGTCTGACGGTGATTTTGTAGGAGAAAGCAAGGTTCCGGATTTCCGTTTACAAACCTTGGCAAACTTTGAAAAAGAGTATATTCTTTGGGTATTGCACAACTGTAAAGCCCGTATTTCTGGCCCCAATGGGGCGGCGACCATACTCGGTATTCCAGCCACAACGCTTCAATCCAAGATGAAAAAGCTGGGCATTGGCAAGAAGTTTTCTTACTCCAAGGAATAAAACAAAAAAAGCCATTCCCGTTCATGGAAATGGCTTATACAACTATTTAAAAACTATTTTTAGATCAACAGAATCTTATTTTTGGATAAAATCCAAAATATCCTTATTAATGGTCTCCGCTTCTGTAGTAGGCATTCCATGTGGAAAACCGGGATAGGTAATTAAAGTACCATTTTGGACTAACTTAGCGGCTCTTCTTCCCGTGATATCAATCGGTACGATCTGATCATCTTCACCATGCAATACTAAGACAGGGATCTCGACTTTTTTAAGTTCTTCGGTAAAATCAGTTTCAGAGAACGCTTTTATACAATCATAGTGTGCCTTAATACCGCCCATCATCCCTTGCCGCCACCAGTTGTCCATCACACCTTGTTGTACATTTGCTCCATCGCGATTATAGCCATAAAAAGCGAGGGTAAAATCTTGAAAATATTGTTGTCTGCGTGTTGCCGTATTCAATCTTATTTCGTCAAAAACCTCCATTGGTACACCATCGGGATTTGTAGCACTCTTAGCCATTGTGGGGGTAACCGCACTGATCAATACAGCTTTTGAAACCCGAGAAGTACCATGATTGGTTATGTAGCGAACGACCTCGCCACCACCTGTTGAGTGACCAATATGGATGGCATCTTTTAAATCCAATGCTTCTACCAATTGTGCAATATCCGACGCATAGGTATCCATCTCATTTCCCGTTGCCGTCTGTGTCGAGCGACCATGACCCCGGCGATCGTGTGCGATCACACGGTATCCTTTTTCTAGGAAGTACATCAACTGCGCGTCCCAATCGTCGCTGGATAAAGGCCAACCATGATGAAATACGATCGGTTGTCCTGTTCCCCAGTCTTTGTAATAAATTTCTGTTCCGTCTTGAACTTTGAATGTTGCCATAATGATTAGTTTAAGAATTTTATTATTTACATGATATGTTAATCGGATTGCAATTCATAGCCCAACAAACACATACAACTGTATTTAAGTACATTAGAAAAATAAACGTTAATTTAAAAACAACGATATTTCGTTATTTATACAACAGATTCATTCGTTTTTTACGATACGATCTATTATCCTGCAAGAGACTTCTCGTGGTGTGCTCACCTGTGTTTAAATAGTATTCATATATTCAGTTTTCACCTAATATTTGAACCAGATCTTCCGCTCCACCGTCAAATTTCTGTCCATTAACAAAAAATGTCGGTGTCCCATTAACGCCGCTCAGCATACCGCTTTCAAAATCGCCATCTACACGATCCTGTAACGCCTCGTCCTGCAAATCAGATTTAAACTTTGGCATGTCCAAATCCAGTTGCTCGGCGATATCCAGCAGCAATCTTTCACTCAGCAAGTTTTGGTTTTCAAAAATGGCATCATGCATCTCCCAAAATTTCCCTTGCAGTGCTGCAGCCTCCGCCGCCAATGCTGCGGGTTTTGCATAGGGGTGCATCTCCGATAGCGGAAAATTGCGGAATACAAACCTGATCTGGCTTCCCAGTTCGGCCATCATTTCTTTTATAATTGGATGAGCTGCACCACAATGCGGACATTGGTAATCCCCATATTCAACAATGGTCAGATCGGCCTGGCCATTTCCCAATATATGGTCAGCATTGCTGACCTTCGGTTTCAATGACATAATTATTTTGATTTAAGATTCTCCAATGCTTCGATAATACCGTCTGCACCCGGATTGACCGCAGTCGGAGACAGATAACTCCAAGCAACAACCCCTTCCTTATCAATCACAAAAAGCGCGCGCTTGCACTCCCCTTCCTCTTCATCGTAAACACCATACTTCTTGGCGACCTCGCCTTTAGCTTCAAAATCGGCCAGAAGTGGAAAATGCAGCTTTCGGGATTGCGCAAAGGCCATATGGCACCATTTGCTGTCAACGGAAATACCCATTATCTCTGCATCATATTTCTTGAAATATTTGAGCATTTCATTATATAAGGCCATCTGATCGCTACATACCGGACTCCAATCTGCCGGATAAAATGCCAATATCACATTGTGCCCCTTAAATTCTGATAATCTAATTTTTTGATCGGGTGTCGCGTACAAGGTAAAATCAGGGGCAACATCATTTTCTTTTAACATATCAACGTCTTTAAAGTTTATCGACCATCTCAAGGTGCACAACCTTAAAATAGATGTGCATCATCTTTAAATAAAGCACTTAAAAGCTAAAATTGTTTTAAGGAAAAAATAGCTATCCACGATTTGACTACAAGATCCGTTGATCTGCCTACATCCAAACTCGATCGATTAGCCACCTTTGTAACATCAATTTATTTAAAAAAAGAAATACATGAAATCACAAAAAGTATGGTTTGTCACTGGTGCTTCCAAAGGGTTAGGCCTCAGTCTTGTTAAAGAATTGCTCGCCCAAGGTTATCTTGTGGTTGCCACATCAAGAACAAAACAAGCCCTCGAAGATGAAATTGGCGATCAGGAAAATTTTCTGCCGCTTGAAGTGGACATTACCGATAACAAAGACGTTGCCCGGGCAGTACTCTCGGCCATTGATTATTTCGGAAAGATTGATGTATTGGTCAACAATGCCGGATATGGTCAGACGGGCACCCTGGAGGAACTCAGCGACTGGGAAGCACGCCGCAACTTCGAAGTGAACGTCTTTGGATCGCTTAATGCCATCCGGCATATTGCTCCCCATATGCGCCTTCAGCAATCGGGTCATATTTTCAATATAGCATCTATCGGCGGGCTCGCTGGAAATTACCCAGCCTTTGGTGTTTATTGCTCCACCAAATTTGCTGTCGCAGGCTTTACAGAAGCCCTCGCTGTCGAAATGGAGCCTTTTGGCGTACACACGACCTTGGTCTATCCCGGTTACTTCAGAACTGATTTTTTATCGGAGGGATCCTTACATACCGCAGCCAATCCGATCGCTGCGTACGTCACTGCCCGAGAAAACGAAGCTACCCATCTGCATCAGATCCATGGAAATCAGGCAAACGATCCCCAGAAAGCAGCAACCTTATTAATTGAGTTAAGTACGCTCGCACAGCCCCCAGTTCATTTTTTAATGGGCGAAGATGCGTATGAGCTGGCCAAAAATAAGATCAATATGCTTATGACCGAGATCGAAAAATGGAAAAGCTATACAGTATCAACGGGTTTTGAATAATCCCAATAATTGCTTAACTCAGCATAAAAAGCTTCCAAGGAAATCTCACAATAATCAAATTAGAAATTCATTAAATTTACAAGATGGAGAATACATTTCGCTTTCATTCGCTTTCGGAATTCCACAGCTTTTGCGGACTACCTAAGCCCGAACATCCATTGATCAGCTTGGTTGATTATAGTCAAGTACATTACCCCATAAATGACAGCAAATTGAATTGGATACAACATTTTTATTCGATCGGTTTAAAGCGAAATGTAAATGCCCGGTTCAATTATGGACAGCAGCACTATGACTTCGACTCGGGCGTACTCACTTTTATCTCGCCCCTACAATTTCTACAAGTGGAGATCAATCAGCAAGTACAGGCACAACCCAGCGGCTGGATCCTGTTGATCCATCCCGATTTTCTCTGGAACAGCGAATTGGCAAAACATATTCACTCGTACGATTTTTTCCAATATCAGGTCAATGAAGCGCTTTTTCTTTCGGACAAAGAAGAAGCCATCATTGTCGATATTCTGCAGAATATCGAAAAAGAGTATCAGTCCAATATCGATAAATTTAGCCGCGAACTCATTATCAAACAGATCGAGCGCTTGCTGATTTACGCCGAACGATTTTACGAACGTCAATTTATCACCCGCAAGCGATCGACTCAAGAACTGGTCACCAAGTTTGAGCAGTTACTGTCAGTACAGTTTCAGCAACACATACTTGTGGAGCATGGTGTACCGACAGTCAGCTTCCTGGCGCAGCAGCTCAATTTATCACCAAACTACCTGGGCAGTTTGCTGCGTATCTATACACAACAAAACACCCAACAGCATATTCAGCATAAAATGATCGAGTATGCCAAATTACGGCTAAGCACGAGTTCCCTCTCCATCAGTGAAATCGCTTATGAACTGGGTTTCGAACATCCACAGTCATTCAGTAAAGTGTTCAAAAAGAATACCCAACAAAGTCCCGTGGAATTTAGGCAGCAGTTTCAATAGGTTATTTATCTTTACTCCGCGTAATATCCCGCTACCCCAATACCGATCGTCCAAAAGAACTTTGACTTTTTAAGGTCCTCCAGCAGCATATCCGCATTGTCTTCGTATTCGCCATCGGCTTTGATTTCCTCAATCTCCTCCTGAACATCCTCTTCAGTAATCTGTCTCCAGACGCCCACAGAGCTATTTAAAAATGTATAGCAATATCCCGCTTCGGCATCATCAACCTCACCCTGATTTTTATCCGTTAAGAGATTGACCAGTTCAGCTGCTTCGACCTGAAATGGATTAACACCATAGATATTGATTTCAGTTTTTTCTGGATAGGGTCCATTGATGCTTTCTATAAATTCCAATGTTCCCTGATCATTAAAATCAAGTCTCAATTCGAGTTCATCATAATAATATTGGTCGTCCAGCGCATCTGAAGGAGCACCAAGCACACCTTGAACTTCAGCACGGCCCGCACCAAGATTAACCTGACCAATACCTTCAATTTGAATCCCAACAAGTGGGACTAGTTCGATCTTTTTCATGCGTATTCAGTAAATTATAAAAAGGATACCTGCATAAATAACACTTGAACATCTGCTATCGTTTTATCCAATGATGAACATAGCTACAGCGTTATGCTGACATAAATTTACACTAATTCCCATTAAATAATTATTAACATTTTTACCTTTTCTTACGATCCATAGCGCACATGATAATTCGCATACTCAAGCAATTATGCTAACTTTATGAATGCATCAAAAATCCACCATTATGCAACAGACGCTAGCGACATTAGACAGTTATATCCAAAATCTAAGACCTGAGCTGTATACCGATCTACAATCCCCGTTATCGGCAGAAGAGTTTAGGGACCTTGAACAGCAATATGATATGGAGATACCTCAAGATCTTAAAGCGCTCTATCGCTGGAAAAATGGGCAATGCAATACAAGTTATGAAGTCTTTGTGAACAATTCGACTTTCATCCCACTAGGAGAAGCGCTGGATACAGCGCAGGAACTGACCAATATGATTGGTATGGACTTTGAAATCGAAAACTGGTGGAATGAACGTTGGATCCCTATATTCCACAACGGCGGTGGAAGTTACATCTGCTATGATCTAGGGGCATCTTTACGGGACAGGCAGGTCAATTGATTGAATACTGGAATAAAGACAATGACCGCAATGTCATTGCACCAAACCTCGCAGGTTTTTTAGGGCTACTTAATGACTATTATGCTCATACGCCCAAAGAAAAATTCGATGATTTTTTTAGCCTAGATACCACCGGCGAATATCCCAAACGGTTTAAGGTGGACTAACAGAAACTCATCGCCCTCATTTTTTTTATAATTCAATTGGTCTTTTTACACTACTCCGAAGAAACAATCAATGCTGTTTTCAATCGATCGACTATATAATCTGCAGATCCATATTTCTAAAGGGATTCAGTTCGGAATCATTGGAGTCCAGGTCGGTGATCAATGCCGTGAGCGAATCTATTGGACACACCCTAAACAGTTCCCCTTGATAAAGCTTATTCTGGCTGGCTAAGGCTATTGTTTTCTTTGCACATTGCACCATCATCTTTTTGGTTTCGCCATCTGCAGCTGACGTTGCCGACACACCGAGCTCAGGATCTACAGCACAAGTTCCCATGATAAAGATATCGGCGTTATATTTAGCGACTTCCATACAGGTTGCGATACCCGAAGTTACCGCCAGATCAGGTTCAAAATTACCGCCTAAAAAAATAAGTTCCACATTTTTGAACTTCTCGAGCAGCGGCACGATGGAAAAATTATTCGTAATCATCCGAATCCGGATATCCAATGGCATAGCATTCACTACGGCCCATGTCGTGGTGCCACCATCCACAAAAATGGTCATGCCATCTTTCAGAAACGGCTGTACCTTTAATGCAATAATATCTTTTTCTTTGGTCAGAAACGATTGCCTATCCTGAAAAGTCAACGGATCTTTTTCGCGAAGCATAGCCCCACCTCTGGTCTTGGAAAGCAAGCCGTTCCGATAGAGAAGATCAATGTCGCGGCGGATGGTATCTTCCGATACCGCCAACAATACCGCCAGTTCTTCAAATTTCACCTTCCTCCGACTCGCTAATTCGCGGAGGATTACCTCAAAACGCTCTTCTTTTAACATGCTATTACTTCCTGATTTTATAAATAAGGGCTACTACTAGAAAAAGTAAAGCTATTGTTTCGAAAGCAATGATCAAAGAAAAATGCTGTGCAATAGCACCCAAAAGCGCCGGTCCTGCCAGCTGACCTGCATAACCCATTGTCGAAATAACCGGAATGGCTACTGTCGGTGAAAGTCCTTCAATCCGGCCACCCTCGCTAAAAAATACAGGGACAATATTGGCGGCTCCCAGTCCCAACAGGACAAATCCAACAAGTGTAACAGAAAGCCAGGGACTAAATACCAGGATCAAAATACCTAATGACGCCAATAGGCTCCCACCGATCACCACCACTTTACTATTCAGCTTACTTACTAATCGATCTCCCTGCAATCTCATCACCGCCATCGCTACGGAGAATGCCGCATATCCAATTCCCGTAAATTCCGGAGATACGCCTTTGTGATCCCGCAAAAATATGGCGCTCCAATCCAACATCGCTCCCTCCGACAGAAAGGCGATGAAACACATCAGCCCAAGTACTAGCACACTCCACCTGAGCCATTGAAATCTTTTTTTGGAAACCCGAGTCTCATCAATGTGGGAAAACTCGACAATGATTTCTTTTTCCTTATGGTAACCCAGCAGCTTTCGATATTGTAAGATCAATAGCAGTATTAAAAAGATAGCGATAGTAACTGCCGCATAAATCGGAATTAGCCCCATCTTTATCAGAAAACCCAAGCCGATCGACCCAAATAGACCACCTACGCTGAACAGCCCATGTAAAGATGACATGATCGGTTTACCCATGGCATTCTGAACCTGCACACCATGTGCGTTCATAGCCACATCTATACTACCTATACTGCAGCCAAATATAAAAAGAACACAGGCCATCAAATAGCTATTTGTTACCATCAACAGAACAGGGAGCACAACGGCAGCAATTATACCTGAGATCAAAATCACTTGTCTACTCCCCAGTTTCCCGATAAAAAAACCAGAGAGAGGCATCGTTAATAGTGCACCACCACCCAAACACAGCAGTAAAAGCCCCAGTTCTCCATCGTTAAGACCAAGACGGTCCTTGGCGAAAGGTACCATCGGTGCCCAGCTTGATAGCGCGAGACCACATATCAAAAACATAACCTGTGTCGCTGTTTTTGCCTTAATTATCGATTCGTTAATGATCGGTTTGTTCAACATCCTGATAAATTTTACATTGCAATATTATGCAAATTTGCATAATATTGCAATGTAATTAGATAAAAAGATTTGCCATGCGAATAGAACACCTCGCCCTGTGGGTCGATGACCTCGAGAAAATACGTGCTTTTTACGCCAAATACTTTGGTACTGTTAGCGGAGAAAAATACCATAACCCGAAGAAAGGGTTTTCATCCTACTTTCTTAAATTTCGCGAGTCAGACGCACGTTTAGAGATTATGAACCGTATTGATATCACTGCAGCAGCAGCTGACAGAAGCCTGAGCAAAGGTTATACCCATCTAGCCCTAAGCGTCGGTGGAAAAGATACTGTCGATAAGTTGACCGAGCAATTACGGTCGGATGGATATATTATCGAAAGCGAACCCCGTACGACGGGCGATGGGTATTATGAAAGTGTCATACTTGATCCAGAGGGAAATCCAATAGAAATTGTAGCTTAAAACCAAACAAACAAAAGTCCATAATCAGCCAAACTTGAACATTGGCAGATTATGGACTTTCTGGGATATTATCCTTCCTATTTTTGACCGCCAAATCGCAGTTCTAACTTGGAGGATACCTTAACCTTTCTTGGCTAATTCGATCTTGTTTGAAATTTCGTTAACGATCTTTTCGACATCCGAACCACTACCCGATGACTGAAAGCGAATAAAACCATCTTTATCGATCACCACTTTAGTAGGGATGCCACTGACACCGTAGGCCGAAACGACAGACTTATCCTTCTCCTTCATCTCATCATATAGGACATGGAAACTATATTTATTGTCGTTGATAAAGTTGTTGACAAGTTCCTTATAGTTTTCCTCCTTCTGCCAGGTATTGATAAACAAGAATGCGACCTCCTGATCATTTGCATATTTGTTGACCGCAGCCTGCATGCCCGGGAATGACATTTTACATGGTCCACACCAGGTTGCCCAGAAGTCAAGTACAACCACCTTTCCTTTCAGACCGGCTAAGGATACTTCCTTGCCCGAACGATCCACCAACGAAAACTGAGGTGCTTCTTTTTTGATCATTTCAGCTTTCAGTTTTGTCACCAGCATTTCGTCAATACGTCCATTTAGCGCTTTGAGATAAGCCGTCGTGTCCGAAAGCCCACTATTCAGCTTACTGTACAAAGGCAGGAGTACTTCCATCATTTTGGGATCTTTCCCTTCTTTGACAACTTCCTTTTCCATAAGCTGAAAAGCATCCAGATCGCGTCCTTTTGCCTGAAGCGCCTTGGCATACGCGATCGTTGCCGATTCGGACGGTAATTCTGTGCGCATTTTGTCCAATACTTCAAGCGCCTTATCCACATCCTTGTTGCCCATTAAAGCATCCGCATACTGCAGGCCGATAGCCCCCAGATATTGACCACCCACAGTTTTCTTACCTTCAGATTTCAACTGATTTAGATTGACATAGACCGGTTCAAGCATCTTTTGTGAAAAAGTATATTCTTTTTGCCGGTTTAACTCGCGTCCGATCGCAAAAACAGCGTTTGCATAATTGTCTTTGGGTTTCAATAGCTCCAAATAATAACTGACCTTATCCAAGTTTTTTTCTTTTGCATACTGTTGTGCAATAGTCCCCATGCCGTAACCATAGATTCCTCTATTTTTTTCAGCATAGCTATTTTCCGGAAACTTTTTAATTAAGCTAGTATACTGTTCTTCTAATTGTGCCCCAGTCTGATTTTCCGCTTTAAACAGTTTACCGAAAGCTTCATTTCGTGCGGTAATTCCCTTTGGAAACTTTTTGGCGATACCCGCCTTTATCGCATCGGCCTTATCTGCATTTTGCAAGCCATTGTAGATCTGTCCTGCCAGCAGTTGGTCTTCCTCTCTTTTCGATTTCGCCAGAAATTCAGCTTCTTTTAGTATTTCTGCCTTCGATTCATCTGTCCCTTTCTGAAACAAGCCATTGAGGTGCTTATATAGCTCCTCCTGAGTAATTCCTTTTTTTGCAGCTAATTGTCCAAAAGCAGCCTGGCTTCCCAATAGTAGTAGCGGAATGGCTAATTTTATTGATTTCAAATTCATATTTTAAGATTTATACATGTTTAAATGAATGATATTATGCTTTAAGAGCTAACAGTTTTTATTGCGTCAATATCCCTAAATGGAGGTCGACGATCTCGTCAACCACATGTGGAAAAGACTGTTCCAAGACCATGGTGTTTGCGTTATAAATATAGATGGACCCAGGCTTACTGGCGGTCAGATCATTGGTGGCTATCATCAGCTTGCCATCCAGGATCTTAAATTTGACAATATCTCCAATGGCATTTTCAGGCAGCTGCACATATTTCTGAAATTCGACACCGAGGTAAGAGGCCATATAAATGGTCTTGCCAATAGCCATAAACCAACGGCTTGTAGGACCATCAAAATAGACATAACCAATTGAACCAGTTGTCGGCATTGGACCGGAGCCCAGTAGACTGAATGATTTCGGTTTATAATCTGCAGCGTAATCCAAACGATAAGAATACAATTGATTGTCCTGTTTAAAGAGGTAGATATGGTTGATCGAAGGGATATTGGCATAACTACAGGCCAAAAATACCTTTCCATTCATGAGCTCCTGCCCCAGGATATCTTTATAATCATTGATATAAACATACTCATTGGCCGTAATACCATTATCCCACACCCGCACCTTTTTATTCTTTTCGTCGTAGACACTCATAAAGTATCTACCATTGCCCAGCGGGGCGGCCACACCATTCGGTGCAATCTGGTAATCCGTCGGATCGTTGATAAAAGCAGGCAGCGCTATAGCGCCCTTCCGCAATACATGAAACTTACCTTTATTAACCACATAGATCACGTCGTTGTATCGGTCGTTCATCACCTGGCTTGGACGAAGCTCAAAATTGCCACCACCGACATAGCTGGAAGAATTGTACAGCAGCGTAGGCACAAACTCCCTGGAATCAATGACCACGACAGGATTTACAGCATCCTGAATTCCGATGGTCAACACGTTATAAAAGTCTGTTGACGAAGCGCCATACTTTTTGGTGCCACTGATCGACAGCGGATTCTGGCCCAGCTTACCTAACTTGGGCAATAAAACCTGATCAAAGGAAGCTTTTTTGGTAATGCTCGATAGGCAGTACAATGATGCCGCTTTCAATTTATCCTGTGTCAGTACATAGTACCCCCATTTATACGGGTTCACAATATTCAAAAAACAATTGTAGCTGCTTGTTATTCCCGTAGACCTGTCCGTTACAGTAAACTCGGCCGAGATCTTACCATAACGTTTATTGGCCACATAAAATAGATTTTTCGATTTACTGACTGCAACAGAGTCCACCTTCCATTCAAAGGTGAGTTGTGTCGTGTCACTAGCCGAAAGCGTCCCCATCACTGTTGGATTCAACCGAATCGTATCGTTAAACGGGATTTCATAAATTCGTCCCGTCGGATGATTAGCTTCCAGCAGGCCCGTGATTGTTATCGTATTCACGTCCTTGTAATTATAGTTACCTAGATCCTTAGAACAGCCTCCTACAATCAGAAGAGCCAGGAACAGGATAAAAGATCGGTTTATAAATTTCATCTGCTTCATCGTTAAGGTAATAGAATACGTTCTTTTGTACTGTCGCCATCAGGATAGACCTGGTGATCGATAAAATACTGTTTGAGCACCTGAATATAATTGAAGGTGACAGGATACCAGCTTGCAATAGCCGAAGTAGGCATATTATTCCAATAATATATTGGCCCCGGCGCCCCTGTCGTCAGATCTGGTGAAGGGTCGGCGCCAAGGTGATAGACCTGCATCCATTGCTGGAACACCTCTTTTTGAAAAGGGCCAAAATAATTTTTCCAGGTATTCCACCAAGCCGGTTCATTCAGTATATCGTCAACCACAATCCGTATTTTTTGATTGTATAGGTTTCCGGGAGCGAAAGCCTCATTTTGCTCCATGCGCAGATACAAGACCGTGGGCTCAGCTTTCATTTTTGCTGTACGTTGAAATGTGACAAAGAGGGTATCCACATAGCGGCTGGCTCCGATCATCGGTGCTGAAAATTTCACGGCAGCCTGATCATATTTGGACGAATCTTCCAATACATACGTATAGTTACGGTCTTTCGCACTTGCCCTTCCCCCGATACCGATCGGAATCGCAATCGTCTTTTCCTTGCGTTGCAGATCGGCATCCAACGCAAATCCATAATAGACACTATCTGCAAATTTTTCTACAGATCTGGTATTGGCATTTGGATAGGCAAAATAGATGTAACTCTGGGTATCGTCAAATTGGAGCATATTGTCGTTTTTATTGCAGGCACCCAGTATAACGGCAGCACAAAAAAGCAAAATATATCTTTTCATTTCGGTTAGTTTTGAGGGTTATACAACAATTCATCATCTGGAATTGGCAGCCTGAATATTTCGTTTTTAGGCTGTACCAGTGTAGGCCGATCAATGGCCTTATACAGACGTTTATATTCTGTAAACAGGTAACCTTCGCCAATATTCTCTTTGCGCATCTCGTCAAAGATCAGATCCTTGAGCTTCTGGGGTGTCATATCTGCGTTGAGGACAAGATCAGTGCTGATGTTTCTGCTTTTGCGCACCAGGTTGAGATATTCCATTGCTTTGGTTGGATTAGCAGCAGCATTACTTTCGGCCGCAATCATATAGATGGTATGCAGTCCAATGATCTTGTTTTCATAAGCCGGGCGATAATTGACCTCCGAAGGCAATTGCTTGAGATCAAATAGGTACTTCGAAAGCTTCCAGGGATACGCGGTATTGGGCTGTGTAAACCAATTGGCCAGACGGGCATCATTCAGCGAGCCATGCACCGTGCTGTTATAAAGGTTCGTTCGCAACCACGAATAATTAGGGAATAAAAAGGGTGAGGTCGAGCTAGAAATAGTCGCATCTGGCTGCGCAAAAACCAAACTTACCATCACGCCCAGTTTACTGGAAAACAGTGCAAATATATTTTCCATGGGCATACGCGCAAAAGCACCCGGCGCGATTTCTCCATCGAGGGTCAACCTAACGCTCTGCGTGGTCTTGAGCTCCGTAATCAGCTCTTCGGCATACTTGCCCGCGCCAACCAGATCACTCTTCCATTGCGCGACCATCGCTTGCAGCGCCACGATTGCGTAATAGTTCATTCGGATACCACGGTAATCAATTAAGCTGTTGTAATGTTCGTAAGCATATTGGTTTAAATTAGCATCACGTGCATTAGAACGGATCGGATCCTTTTCTAGCAAAGCACGAGCTTCCCCGAGGTCCTTTTCCAATAAGGTGATCACCTCGGCTGCAGTAGAAAACTTCGTCGCCGAATAGGTCACCCCGTCTCGGTATGGGATCGCCTTTGCCGAAGCCCCTTCGTTCGAAATAGCGGGACCAAATAATTTCAACAGCTGGAAATGGCAAAATGCCCGCAGACCGATGGCCTCCCCCTTGATCAGATCGTAGTTTTCATCCGTCTTGATACGGTCTACATTCGCCAGAATAATATTGGTCTGATTGATGCATTGGTAAAATTTACCCCAAATGTTGGCAATCGTTTTCTTAGGTATATCAAAATTGTATTCATACCGAAAGGACCTGTAGTAGTTGTGCCCCGAATTGGTCACATTATACGATCCGACCAGGCTTTCCATAAAACCATATTTCATTTCACGGCCATAGAGTGTATCCGTATTCATGGTTTCGTATACACCAGCCAATGCTGCACTAAAGCCCGATCGATCTGTAAGCAGATCCTCCTCATACGCTTTATCAGTGGGATTGACATTTAAGAATTTTTCGCAGCCCGACAGTATGCAGAGCACAGCGATGGCGATTATTAACTTTTTCATGCTTTAAAATTGAACCATTACACCAAAATTAAATTCACGGGCATATGGATAATCTATCCCCCGTTCCATGCGCACCGTACTCCAACGGAACATATCGTTCATGGAGAAGTTGAGCCGAAGGCGTTCCAGCTTATACCGCTTGAGGATAGCATTGCTAAATGAGTAGTTGACGTTGATTGTGGAAAGACGCAAAAAAGACTCCGTCTGCACAAAACGGCTGGAAGGTTGCGTTACTGACTGATCGCCGATGGCCTTAAATCGGCTGAGGTCTCCAGGTTGTTTCCAACGTTCTTCCAACACCCTTCGGTCGGCATTGAGATAAGCAGAATTATTTTCGATCTTGTCCATTAAGGTCTGATTATAGATATCTCCTCCCAGAGAATAATTGCCGATAACTTGTACCGACAAGCCCTTGTAATTGACCGTTGTCCCTAAGTTCCCATACAATGTTGGCTCCGCATTACCCACCACCTCTTGATTATTGGCATCCCATTGATAGGTCACATTCCCGTTTCTATCGCGGTACAGCTCACGACCATTGGCCGGATCAATCCCCAGTGATGGTACCGCCCGGATAACACTCAGCGACTGGCCCTCCTGATAGAATTGCGATGGACGGATCACATTGCCCTTGCTGTCTTTCTTCACAAGCGACTCATTGAGGGTACGCAGCTCATTGGATATCTCTTTCAATTTACTCCTGTTTTGTACTGCCCCGACAGAGAGGTACCAGCTAAAATCCTTTACTGTGTTGTTCAACACGCGGAGATTGGCCATAGCCTCAAACCCTTTATTCTGTACTTTTCCCAGATTTTGAAAGAACTTGTCTTTGTAAAAACCAAACGAAGGAGCGACATTCACCGTAGAAATCATACGATTGGTGATCCGGTCATAATAGGAAACATCCAATCTTAGTAGATCGCCTTTAATCCCAAACTCTCCACCGATACTTCGCTGCTGCTGTTCAGGCCAACGTACCGCCGGATTTCCTTGCCCTGTATAAATGGCCGCATACTGATTATAGTAGTTCTGTCCCGTAAAAAAGTTATACGCAGTACTCACCATACCCACATTAAATTCGCTTACGGTACTTGATGTACCTGCATTCAGGTACCAGCGCAGTTTGGTCAGGAAGCTATTTTTGAACCATTCCTCATTGTGCATGTTGTACGAAAATCCGGTACTCCAGAATGTTCCAAAACGATTTTGACTTCCATAGATCGAAGCGCCGTCCGAACGCAGCGTACCGCTCACATTGTATTTGTTGTCGTAGGTGTAGAAAAGCGAACCAAGGAAGCCCACCGAACGAACCGGTAATGAAGTTGACTTCGGCAGCGATCCCACGGCGTATTGCAAGGCCATTTGAGGAGTCATAAAACGATCGTCCACGTATCCCGTTACTGTATTGAGATTACCCACAGTATTCTGCTTTCTGATTTCGGCAATCGCATTGGCCACGAGCTGATGCTTACCAAATTTATTGGAATACTGCATATCCACTTTACCTTCATACTTGGTAAAGTTTTGGTTGCCAAAAGTGTAGGATCCACGCAAATTAGCGTCGGTGACGGTAGCAAAATCGGTGTGGAATGGCGATTTGTACCGGTCTAGATCTGTAATGGTACGAACGATTGTTCCCGATGCACGCACAATCAGCTTGGGCAGTGCATACCACTCTATCGACATATTGTTCTGTAGCGTTTGGCTCACCTGTTCATCACGAAAACCAAGTCCTGCATTATACAATGGATTGTACATTGTCGGCCCCCAGCTATACCATTGCCCGAGTTCACCGAAGCGGATATTATAATTCCCCTGATCATCGTAGATCCGTTCATAAGGATTCAGTGCGGTATAAGTTTTAAAGTCGCCGTACGGACTATTGTAGGCCTTGCTGTAGAGGTAAGTACCCACATTGCGAAAGGTGATCACATTGGGAATACGATAGATCAATGTAAAGCCGGCATTACCACGCGTCCTTCCAGACTCCTTCATGACACCTTTATTGTCAAAATAACCACCTTCGAGGCTATACCTGACTCCATTGCCACCACCTTCCATCCGCAGACTATGGTTGATGGAAAGCGTATTTCGCACGGGCTGCTTCAACCAATACGTATTCACTCCCGCGGCTACATTCTCTTCCCGCTTGGCGAGCAGGTTGTTGTAGCTTTCCTGCTGGATCAGATCCCAGGAAGGGTCTCCGCTTCGGGAAGTATAAAGATCGGCCAATTTTTCATACTGCAGCTTCTCGGCAGCATTCATTAGGTTATAATCGGAGAGGTCGACCATCGCCACCGAAGGTTTCATATCGTAGGTTACGGTAAACTTACCATCTTTGGGTAGGCGGGTTTCAATGACCACCACCCCATTCCCCCCACGCGAACCATACAAACTTGTGGAACTGGCATCCTTTAAAATCGAAATCGATTCAATCCGATTGACATCAATATCATACAGTGTGGTTAGGGGCACCTCAAAACCGTCCATAATAATCAGGGGTGCATTTACAGCATATTCACCGACACTCGATACCCCACGAATATTGATCTGTGGCATCACATTGGGATTGGAGCCTGCAGTGACACGTTCATCCACTTTAAAGGACGGATCCAGCGCTTGCAATACCGTAAAAATATTGGTTGAATTGAACTTCTCCAGGTCCTGCCGAGTCACCATCGTAGCTGCCCCAGTGAAGTTGTCCCGGCGTACTTTAGTATAACCCGTCACTACGGTTTCCTCGATTTTATTGGTTACCTGCTCGAGCGTTACCGTTAATGGATCCTGCGAAGAAACCTCAACGCGCCTGCTCTCATAGCCCACCATGGAGAAAAGTAATTCGGTTTTCTTTGAAATGACAACGAAGAAAACGCCGTTTTCTCCCGACAGAACACCACTATTGGCGCTACCCACCACTTTGATAGACACACCGACAAGGGGTTTCCCCGTATTGTCCTGAACACGGCCCCTTACCCTGATATGTTGCTCTACCAAACTTTCAGCTCCCTGCCGAGAACGCTGATTGCTGACCGGTCCTGTTGAGGGAGGTTGCTTTCTGCGTACCAAAATGGTGTTGTTCTGAAATAACAGGTCGACAGGTTGATTCTCGGAAATCTCTTTCAGTACCTGAATAATATTTTTGCTATCCACCTGAATACTAATAGGCTTGCTATTCTTGAGGAGAGCCAAATCGCCTATCAAATCAGCATTTGCCTGTTTACGAATCTTCTCCAGCACCTGATACATCGAACTTTTATGCTCCTTTAGTGTAATGTTCTGCGCATGTGATACCCCCATGGTCACCGATAAAAGTAGTCCACTAAGCACTAATTTAGACAGGTACTTACCGACATCTTTGGGCAAATCGGTAGCCGCCACTTTTTTTTCAAAATGGTAAACGTTCAATTTCATAAGGTTAGTTTTTGTTAGTCTGTCGTTTTTCTATTTGATGTATATGTAATTATTTTCCATGGTATATTTCATCGGATGCACCTTTGCGATGAGATCGAGCACTTCTTTGAGATTTTTGTCGCGTCGCACACGACCGAATAGTTGTACTTGGGCCACACTGGCATCTACGCGGATCTCTATGCCATACCAGGCACTCAACTTCCGCGACAACTGCTCTACATTGACCTCATTCAAATCAAAATACCCCTCCTTCCAGTCGATGTAACGTTCAATATCTTTTACTTCAGTAATCTTTTTGCCATTGTAAACCTGATTTGGCCGGATGCGCACAGTGAATTTCTCTTCGCGCGCTTGCGCCAGACTTGATCCCCGATCAGAAAAAGCCACCGCCCCCTCAAGCAAAGCTGTTTCATTGTTGGTCGTAAAATTGGCATTGAATTTCGTTCCCAGCACCTGAATGGTCTGTTGGTCACCACGTACAAAAAATGGTACCCGTTTATGATTCCGCTCCTGCTTGGCCACCTCAAAGTAACCTTCGCCCCGGAGGGCCACTTCGCGGATATTGCCTTCAAAATAGATCGGATAACGTAGTTCACTATTGGTATTCAGCCAAACTTTCGTCCCATCGGCCAACTGTACATGGGCTGTACCACCAGTCTTTGTACGAATGGTATTGTAGATCACTTTTGAAGTATTGTCCGCATCAGTAAGGTAGGTAATCTGATCGTCTGCAGTCCGCACAATACGGTAACCCATGGCCTGCAAAGTGTCGTTACGCTTGAGTTTATCCAAGTCAAACTCTTCGTTGTTTTCCAATACGACGATGGCATTTGATTTCAACGGGGCTTTGATTTCCTGAATGCTGGCAAATAAAATCCGATCGGACTGTTTCTGCCAAAATAAATACAGCATCGTTGTCAATAAGACCAGTATACTCGCTGCAGCGATCCACGGCCATGTCGCTTGTTTTTTAGGCTTTTTCATGAAAGGCATCTTTTCATCCAGCCTTTCCAATAAGCTTAGCATCCGAGCATCTTCGGGTTCCGGAAACTTATCAAGTTGGTCCAACCAACGTTCAACCACAGCCATCTCCTCTGGGGAGCATTGCCCAGCCTGATACCTTGCAAATAGTGAATCGTCAATCTTCATAGTCATAATTGTTAGTCCAGCCCTAATGGTGCTATACTAAGGTAAACGGCGCTACTGGACGATTGTCCCTTAGAAAAATAAAAAAAGTAAAAACGATGAAAAGTTGGACCTGATGATTTTTAAAGTAGATGAATATTGATTGCGCACGGTCTTCTCCGAAAGGCCCAATAAGGTCGCTATTTCGGGGTTGGAATAGCCCTGTAGCCGTAATTTTAAAATGGCCTGATATTGTGGCCCGTAGCGATGGAGCACCGCAAATATAGAATCGCTAAAAGACTGCGTACGGATAGATTCATCGGCCTCTTCAAAAGCAAATTCATTCCCATAAGACTTTAAATCCTCGAGATAGCCCTGGGCATTCGTTTCCTTGGCGAAATAATCGATGATACGCCGCCGTAGGGCTGTAAAAAGATAAGCTTTGAAATCGTCCTGATAATCGATGGTATACCTGTTGTTCCAGGTACGGATAAAAACATCCTGAACAAGATCCTCACCCACATCTTCGCCGACTCTCTTGATCGCATAAATGAGTAGAGCAGCCTTATACCGTTCATACAACATATGAAACGCCCCATCCTGGTTCTTAGCAACCAAAAGAAGCAGTTCCTCGTCACTCAAACTTTCCAACTTAGGCATGATGTATTGATTTGGACAAATATAGTTATTACTATAAATATCTTACGTAATTATTATTTTTCTAAAAACTCCACATTTTCATCACATCTAAATCCTAAAATGTGATTAATACTGTGCAAAAATAATAAAATTTCAATAAAGACTACTAAACAAGTATACTTTTAACAGCATTACGTGCTACTCAAACCATTCAAAAAAAATAAAGCATCTCGATTGTGTTCGAGATGCTTTACCTTAATCCGTATGAAAAGAAAGTCCAAAAGACCTATTTAAGGAATTCAATTACGATTTTTTATGACAGGATCGATCCAGTAGTAGTCGTGGTCGGTATGGGAAAAGAACTCCATGGGGGTGACATGACAATCAATCGTATCATTGAGCCCTTCGTCGGTATAACTGACTACCTCTTCGGAGGGAAGTACCATGCCACTCATGATGGAGCCATAGTCCAGGCAATGGAGATCCGACATCAGCACATTGACACGATTTGATACGACCCATTGTTCCATTTCTTCCTTACTGACACGTTTTACACGATCGGCCAAAAAACGGGCTTCCTCCAGCTCTTTTTCAACGCTATCCGGAAAAAATAGCAGCAAAAATGCCTCATACTTTTCAACGTCTTTATTTCGAATTGCTTCATTCCGTAGAAACAGCTTCTCGCCCATCTGTCCATACTGGTCGGCATATTTTTTCAGTTCCATCTGCGCAAGCTCCTGATCCGACCATTTTTGCAGCTCGGATAAGGCATACACCTCCGTACCTTGTCCGTCACAGCGATTGAGGTATTCCCAGATATCGCCCTGCACGACTTTAGGTTTCTTCTGCTCCAGTACATTGTAGCCTTGGGCTATCCATGCGTTTATTTGTTCCCTTCTCATGTTCTGCTATTCTTTTAAAAAGAAACAACAGCGCAACTGCAATGGTTTGCTTTTTTCTATTTGAGATTCCGGGCTTTCAACTCCGCATCGACAGCCTTTTCATTTTTACCAAAATATTTATAGGCCAGGACCGCCAATATCAGGGGAAAAATTGTTGGCCAGGTTATGCCTGCGACGAATACACTGTAGGCGGCTATCCCTAAACAAAAGCCAATGATCGATGCATTGATGATTTTCGTGGGTTTGGCTTTCTTCTTGAGAACCAACAACTCTTCATTACTGAGTTCATTTAATTTCTTTTCTTCCATCAGGTCTGTACTATTTATAGGTTAGTTATTTTGTATGTTGATGCGAATATAATTATTTAAACGGATAGGAAGAAAATGAAAAATAATAGCCGTTAAATTTAATATTTAGGTGTTAAAAATCAGGATCGAAGAGTGACCAAATTACTATCTCTTTGAGCATTTGCTCAGTGCTTGTTCAGTGATTGTTCAGTGCTTGTTCAGTGCTTACTCAGTGCAAACTGAATAAGCAGTGACTTATCACTGTCTAAAAATTGGTTGAATATTGTGATTAGGTATAATTTGGTATAAAGAACAAACATGCTCTTTCCTCCGCCATCCATCTGATCGATCGTTTAGGTTTGGTGTCTCAAAAAAGATATTAATGGCAAAAAATGTTGGGAACCAACAAAAAGGCCGGATGAAAATGGAACAGCCGACCTTTTAACTAAGTTACTCCTTACATGGATATCTATAGGACAACAGCCGCAGGCAGATGGTTTGTTTTCTTTTTAAATCCATCCAATTTTCATGTAAACTTTGTCAGTCCAAATGCAAAAATTTCAGCTTACCTGAAAAAATTTCAGATTTTTCACAACGGTATTTTTTTTGCGGTACCTATAATACAGTCGACCGACTGACAAATTTTAATAAATTGTGTTCACTTCATTAAAAGGAGGTTATCATGAAATTAGCAAAAAGAAACTGGAACAATTTTTCAATGTTTTCGCCCATGTTTGATGATTTTAACCGTGAACTTTTAAACTGGGGCAACAAAAATTACTCGCCAACAAGCACCACGGTCCCGGCAGTTAATATCAAGGAGAATGCCGATGCATTTGAAGTTGAAGTTGCAGCGCCCGGGATGTCCAAAGCGGATTTCAAAATTACCCTTGATGGCAATCTGCTCTCCATCTCTTCAGCAAAAGAAGAACAGCATGAAGAAACCAAAGACAATTATACGCGTCGGGAATTCAGCTATCAATCTTTTCGGCGGAGCTTCGAACTGCAGAGAGATGTCGTAGATCAGGATAATATCGTGGCCCATTATGACAATGGGATACTTAAATTGACTATTCCCAAAAAAGAGGAAGCCAAACAAAAGGAAGCTCGAACGATCTTCATATCCTAAGTCCTATAATACTACACTCGTATGCAGTTGGTCTCCGTTCGGGAGACCAACTCATTTGTTTTATAAACTTATCCCGTCATGAAAAGATCGAATTATTATACGATAGAGGTGCATATCCCCTATAAGGATAGTTACATCGTACTTGCAACCTTTGACCTTGGAACCTGTCCAAAGATTGTCAACGAGTTATTCAGCGAACTGCTCGGTTCGACTGATCATTCAGCAAACAGATTGCTGCGCATCGACTTGCTGCTTCATGCGGAGGCCGAGATTAAAATCCCGCTCCGGACCATTAACTGTACCCTGGATGAACTCGCAGACAACACCAGGTCAATTATCAAAAAGGCCTTTCGGACGTTGAATCTGGAATAAGGCCATAGACTTGGCACCAGACTGCCTAACACTGGGCTGTTTTTTCGGCAACACAGATTCAAACATCTTTTTTACAATAAATTTTCAGGTAGATCTTGATTTTTTTCAAACCGATTTTTAATTTGGAAGCGATTTTTTTTAAAAGGGTTCCTAGGAGCCCGAACAAGCATTTTTTGAAAGCTAATATTCTATTTAAACATAAATTTTAGTTATTGGATCATGTTAACAGATTTACTAATTACAAGCCCGCGCCTACAAGTATCTATCAGGCCTTTTATCGCCGCACTCATCGTGCTCGCCAACAGCTTTTATCTCTCAGCACAAACAGCAGCTCCCGGCAGATCGAGCTTCGAAGCCAGGTTGCTCAATATCGAAGCACCCAGCAATGAACCTTTTCGCTACAGCACAACCCTCACCAACGCAAGTAGTCAGACCCTTATTTACAACCTCAATGCCCAGCTACCACAAGGCTGGCAGATCAGCTACCGCGTGGATGGATCGCTGGTCACCTCCATTCAGATGCAGCCGGGTAAAGTACAGGAAATCGCCATCGAAATCAGCTGCCCCATTACTGCAAAGCCCGATAAATATAAAATACCTGTCAAAGCCACCTCGCCAACAGACAATTTCCAATTGGAACTGGAAGCTGTTGTAAAAGGGTCCTACGCCCTTGAAATGACCACGCCCACAGGCAGACTCAGTGATGAAGTTGTATCGGGCAGCAGCAAGGAAATCGTGCTGCAGCTAAAAAATACAGGTACTTTGCCGCTCAATACATTGGAGCTTGGATCGCAACTACCTACCCGCTGGGAAGCCACATTCACACCATCGACCATCAAGCAGCTCGAGGCGGGAAAATCGGCTGATGTCAAGGTAAGTCTCAAAGTTCCGGATAAAACCATCGCTGGGGACTATGCCGCTAAGTTCGAGGTGAAGTCCGCCAACAGCAATACAGATCTTTCGTTTCGCATCATTGTTAAGACCTCCCTGCTTTCCGGCTGGATTGGCCTATTGGTGATCCTCCTGGCAATCGGATTGGTTTATTACCTCATCCGCAAATATGGAAGAAGATAAATCCTGATCTGAAAATCCAAAAGACTCTCAACATGAAGGATCCTATTATTCAGCTATCTAGCTTGACAAAGAGCTATGGCGAGACGAAAGCAGTGGACACGTTGAATCTGAGCATTTACCCTGGCGAAATATTCGGTCTTTTGGGGCCAAACGGAGCTGGTAAAACAACCAGCATCCTCATGATGCTCGGGCTGACCGAGCCGAGCTCGGGTACAGCATACGTCTGTGGACATGATGCCACACGGAATCCGATCGCCGTCAAAAGAAAGGTAGGCTATCTGCCCGACAATGTCGGTTTCTACCCCGAAATGACCGCATTGGAGAATCTGGGTCTCATAGCCGAACTCAATGGACAGCCCAAGCCCCAGGCCCGCAGGAAAGCACAGGAGATGCTCCAAACCGTCGGATTGGAGAAAGAAATGCACAAAAAAACAGCGGCCTTCTCGCGGGGGATGAAACAAAGGCTCGGCCTCGCTGAAGTGCTCATCAAAACACCTGAAGTTGCCATTCTGGATGAGCCTACACTCGGCATCGACCCCAAGGGCGTGGACGAATTCCTGGAACTGATCAAACGCCTCAGCAAGGAACAGAACCTCACCGTATTGCTATCCTCGCACCACCTCCATCAGGTGCAGCGTGTCTGCGATAGGGTAGGCATTTTTGTAGGCGGCAAACTGCTCGTCGAAGGTTCTATCGATAATCTTGCCCACGAGCTCCAGCAAAAGGAAGGCGTAACCACAGTCATTGTCCTTGAAAATAATAGCGGCAACAGCAAACGCTTTGAGGGGCCACTCAAAGAACTTCCGGGACTGCGGGCACTTTTCCAATATGGACACAGCATCGAATTAAAGACTGAGCAAGACGCAACAGCCGAGGCTGTCCGCATCCTGGTGCAGCATGGCGCGGACATTGTTTCCGTGCAGCGCAGTGACTATGCCCTTGACCACATTTATAATATGTATTTCGAAAACAGTAAACGATAAAAATGATGAATGTATTGATCAATAAGGAGGTTGCCACGCATATTCGTAGCTGGCGCTTTATCGTGCTGATCCTGCTGATTGTACTGACTTTTGGCGCATCTCTGTATGTTTCATCGTCAGGGCTGAAAGAAGCGGTCGGCAATATGAAAGATCCTGACCAGTCCTTTCTGTACCTTAAGCTACTGACCACGACAGATAACTCTATCCCTCCATTCCATGTGTTTCTGAATTTTTTGGCTCCCCTTTTAGGTATAGCTCTTGGCTTTGATGCCGTAAATGCAGAATATAATGCGGGCACTTTAACACGACTGATGGCCCAACCCATCTATCGGGACAGTCTATTGATTGCAAAGTTTCTCGCGCCGCTGATGGTGGTCGGCACTCTTTTTGTCGCATTGGTACTGCTCATGATCGGAGGCGGATTGCTTGGTACGGGCGTACGGATAGAACCTCAGGAACTTTTACGCATCCTGGGGTTCACCTTCATCAGCGTGCTATACGTTGCCTTTTGGTTAAGCCTTTCAATATTGCTTTCCATTCGGTTTAGGCAACCCGCGACTTCGGCTTTGACCGCGATCGGCATCTGGTTATTTTTTACGGTGTTTTTCCCGATTCTCGTCAATCTGGCCATCCGGCCATTTTTACCCAATCCCAATTACATTTCAGAACAGGAATATTTGCATTACAATGAGCTTATTCTCAATCTACTTCGCCTATCACCCAGTCAGCTTTATACCGACGCTACCACAACCTTGTTGATGCCTTCAGTGCGCAGCCTTGGTCCTATTGCTATGGAACAGATGGTCGGCGCCATACCGGCACCACTTTCTTTTCGGGAGAGTTTTCTGATGGTATGGCCGCAGATCAGTGGCCTTACCGCAGCCATGATGGTATGCTTTGCCTGGTCTTATTTCATCTTTATGCGCAGGGAAATTCGCAGTTAGGTGCATACATCATCAAAAAAACAGGTTTAAAAGCTGTAACCCGCACTGATCAAGCATTTATCTCCACGGGATTACAAACAACGAAGGTTGCTCCGAATAGATTCGAGCAACCTTTATGTGTTATAGGGATAAAAATAGGAACTTTTATCACTGATTATCCTTTTTCGGTGCTTTTCAATGCCCATGCTACCAGCAACGGCTGGAAGAACAAGCGCGCAAGCCGTTTTCCGTCGCTATCCAATCCAAAGCCATCGCGGCGGTCTTTGTATTGTGCAATATTTCCTGGAAACACAGCCGTAAAAAATGCTGCAGCGATTTTTCCAACCTTGGAACGCTGCTTGGCCGGCGCCAAAATCAGTGCAGCACCCAAGGCGATTTCAGCAAAGCCCGAATACACAACGGTATCATCTTTAGAGATGGGAACCCAATCTGGCACCTGTGCCTGAAATTCCCTTCGGGCAAAAGTCAAATGGCCAATACCCGCGACGACCAAAAAGGCTCCTAAGCCCACTCGTGCAATATGTTGCATAGGCGATTTATCCATAGTCTTTTATGAAGAGTACATTCATGTCGAGGAAATTGTTTGTTCGGGCAGCAAAAAGAATCCAAAAAAAGCGGCCCACCGCGTAAGTGCGAGGCCGCTTTTTCAGATAGACATAGGGTACGCCCCTTATTTCGGGCGCCGCCTATAGACCGAATCGATGTCAACAGCTGAACAGCCGCCGGCACTCAATCGTTTTCGAAGAAATAAATAAGTGAAGACCTTCTGTCCTTCCAAAAGCTAAGCATATTTCCCTATATTTATACCGCGCTCCTGGAGCTTGTTATGTCGATTTCTTAATGTGATTAAACCGGTTGAAAAACTTGCAGATAGCTTTACCTTACAATATCGAATCTCTTTTTCAGCAATATTACCGACAGCTTTGTCTTTTTGCAAACCATATTCTTCGCGATGAAGCCAAAGCCGAGGATGTTGTGCAGAGTTTTTTTGCCGGGCTTTGCGAAGGGCGCAATACCTTGCCCGAAGAGGAGAATGCTCGTAAAAGCTATCTCTTCATTGCCGTCCGTAACAATTGTCTCAAGCAGATCCGCAGCGAAAAAACAAAGAATAAATATGCCGACCAGCTCGACAAGAACATGATCGAAGAGCAGACCATCATGGATGCCATGATACAGGCCGAAGTCATCAACCAACTGATGGCGGCCATCAATAAGCTCCCCCAAGGATGCAGGCAGGTATTGCAGCTCGCTGTTTTCGAAAAACTTACCAACGATGAAATTGCCAACAATCTGTCCATTTCCATCAATACCGTAAAAAGCCAAAAAAAAAGAGCCATCCAGCTTCTCCGAACACGCTTGGATGCACGTCTGTTGATGCTTCTGTTAATTTTACTTACTGAATAACAAAATCTTACATTTTTTTCATTTTTCCTTCCATCCTTTTCCATTTCTTGTGGCTCTTCTCTTTATACAGCCAATTGAATATGATGAAGGACGACCAATATGTACTTGTCGATTTCTTAGTAAAACAGTTCAGCGGGACGCTGAGCGAGATCGATAAGCAAGCCCTACAACAGATCTTTGATGAGGATCCAAGTTTGCGTCATCAGTGGGAGCGATATACCAGTCAGGGTATCAGTTCTAGCGATGTACAGCTCTGGAATAAACTGGATTTGGATCAGGCGCGGGCCAATATCCTGGCCAGACAATCCAGTAGCCCTACCCCAAGATACGCTGTCCGGAATATGCCGAAAATCGGTATTTATATAGGTTTAGCCGCCAGCCTTCTTATTTTTATTGGCATAACCTTCTTTCTTCGAATGGCAAGCCAAGACAGGCAACTTGTGCCCGATCAAGTATACCATTATAAAAATGACGTTTTACCCGGTGGACAAAAGGCCACACTCACCCTGTCCGACGGTAGAATTGTCGCTCTCTCGGAAAAACAATCAACCGTTAAGGAAAAGAACGGCGAGGAGCTTCACATCAGCGATGGACAGCTGCGCTATCGTCCAAGTAGTGACCAGCCCGAACTTGCCGATCTAAAAAACACATTGAAAGTACCTGAATCGGGATTCTATCGTATGGTATTACCCGATGGAACTAAAGTATGGATCAATTCGGCTTCTGAGCTGAGCTATCCCTTAGCTTTTGGTAAATCGACGCGCCGGGTAGAATTGCATGGCGAGGCCTATTTTGAAGTGGCTCACGAAAAAGATAGACCTTTCATCGTCAGCACCATACATGGCGATATTAAAGTACTGGGAACCGCCTTTAATTTGACAGCCTACAGCAATACAGCATCCAATGTCACATTGGTTAATGGCAGCATCCAACTGACCGATAAAAATCAGCACAGCAGACAGGTTGTACCAGGACAGAAAGTTGAATTCGATGGCAGCAACATGCGCGTCACCAAGGCAAATATTGAAAAGGAAACCGCCTGGCAACATGGCTATTTTTATTTCGAACATGACCGGATTCAGGATATCATGGAACAGCTGTCACGCTGGTATGATCTTAAAGTCATCTATCAAGGAGAAATCACCAAGAAAAGATTTGGCGGTAGCATGAGCCGTAGTGTAAGTCTGGCCGAAGCACTGGAATTGATAAAACGCGGGGCCGGCCTTGAATTTGAAATCGACAGAAAAACCGTCCTAGTAAAAAGTAGGAACTAAGACGATAACCCAATTTTTAAAAACCAAAGGAGAACTCACTATGATGTAAAGATTTACCTGACCAACTACGAATCCCGCTGTTCTTTTCAGAGGGCTTTAATAACATCTGTACCAGAAAAATCAAAACTAAAAAAACCAACCCTATTACTGAAAATATGAATTACTTTATCAAATGTAAAGATTACCTATTCGGGAACCGAATGGACGAGCCCAGCTTTGCCCCACTCCTTTCAAAAAAGGTGAAAGCAACCTTGTTTCTAGGTTTACTATTTACCTATGGTGTCTATGGTAAAACCGAAGCCCAGCAGGTCACCTTACATATCAATAAGGGCAACTTAAAATCGGTCTTTACTGAAATTAAAAAACAGACCGGCTATCATTTCTTTTATGATGAGAGCCTCTTTAATGATCTCAAGCAGGTGAATGTCAACGTTGACAACCAAAAGTTGGAAAGCGTACTCAAAGAACTTTCAAACGAACTGCCCCTGCAGTTTGAACTGCATAAAAATCATATCATCGTCTTGCCGGGCACTCCGAAAGCCCCCCTGCAGCCCAAGCTACAACAGTATACGGTAAAAGGGCAATTGGTCTCCAAAAAAGACGGTAAACCCATCGAAAACGCAACGGTTAGCATCAACGGCAGCAACAGTCGAACCTCTTCCGATAGCAAAGGAAACTTTTCACTACAAACAGTCCAAGCCGAGGGTACGCTGAGCATTTCGCACCTTTCTTTTAAACCACAGACCTTGAGGTTTAACAGTGGGACAGCTGGTGCTTTGACAATAACCTTAGAAGAGAACGACAGTGCATTGGAGGAAGTTGTTGTTGTCGGATTCGGTACACAAAAGAAAGTCAATTTAACAGGAGCCATTTCACATGTTGGCAAAGAGGCCTTTGAGAATCGGCCGGTTGCCAATATCGGACAGGCCTTGCAAGGCCTGGTGCCCAATCTGAATATCACCTTCGGAAATGGTTCGCCAAACAGTACTCCGGGTTTTAACCTACGGGGTGGTACATCCATGAGTTACAATAGCAATACAGGTGTATTCGAATCCGTCAATGGTGATCCTTTGGTGATCATAGATGGAGTAGAAAGCTCTACCGGTGCCCTGAACCAGCTCAACCCGAATGACATCATGGATATGTCTTTTGTCAAAGATGCCTCCGCGGCAGCCATCTATGGTACAAAAGCAGCTTATGGTGTCATCTTGGTCCGTACTAAACGTGGTGAATTCAATCAAAAAGGCAAGATCGCCTATAACTTCGATTCCAACTTTGATACGCCATCTGGCCTGCCTGACATTTTAAACGCCTATGAGATTCAAAAATCGGGCATGGACCGGACTTTGTGGACAAATGGTAAACCTGGCACCGCAGATGAAAAAAAACTGGAGATGATCCAAAAATATATGGACAATCCCACACCCGAAAATGCCTGGTATCAGGAAGGAAACAGCATTATTTGGGTGGCTAACGTTAACCCATTTGAGGAAGCCGTCAAAAAATGGACGCCGATGCAAAAACATACGCTGAACTTGAGCGGTGGTGCCGAGTCTATTAATTACTATATCTCCGGTGGATTACAAAACCAATCGGGCATGTACAAGATCAACACCGATAAGTTGAAACGCTACAATGCGTTGATGAACATTAATGCCAAAGTAAATAGCTGGTTCAGCGTTTTTGGCAAAATAGGTTTTGACCAGACAAATTTCAATAGTCCATATATCGTCGGCGGTAAGGGAAGCATCTGGTCCGCCATGATGGGTGAGACAAACAAAAACATCAATATGCCTATCCAAACGGGGCCAAATGACCCATTGCCCAATACCTATACCGACAACATCCTTGCTTGGTTAAGTTATGGTGCAAACAACCAGTCGATGGATAGAAGAGTATCCTTGTTGATCTCCCCCGAATTCACCTTGATTCCGAATGCACTGAAATTAAAGGCCGACCTAAGTTATCAGCCCCAGTCTTATAGCTTGAGCCGATACAGCCCCAAATTCAACCAGGTCGTGGATTCTTGGCAATATACATCGCAGCAAGCCGAGGCGGCAGAAAACCGGGCCTATTTTGACAATAATAACACCAATAAATACCTGGTCAACATCTATGCAGATTATAAGAAGACCTGGGCCGAGACACACAATTTCTCCACCGTAGTGGGTTACAATCAGGAACAGACAAAATTTAATCAGATTACCAATACATTCCGCAAACTGATCTCGCCCGATATACAGAACCCGGATGCAGCTGAGGATCCTTCTTTACATACGGTATCCAGAAATGCATACACCCTGGCTGGACGTGCCGTATTTGGCCGTGTGAACTACAACTTTGCTGAGAAGTATTTCTTTGAGAGTAACCTACGTTATGATGGAAGTGCCAAATTTACGGAGAAAGACCGATTTGTCACCTTCCCATCCTTCTCTGCCGGCTGGCGCATATCGCAGGAGGATTTTATGGCCGGAACGAAGAACTGGCTCAACGAACTTAAACTGCGCGGAAGCTGGGGGAAATTAGGAAATCAGCCCTCATCCATCTATCCCTATCAGGCAACAATGAATACCGGCAAGGCTCCTTACTTAATCAACGGGCAGCAAATAGTCTATATTGACCCTCCAGGACTCGTTTCCCCATACCTCACATTTGAGAAAGCCAGAACCTGGAACGTCGGATTTGATGGAACATTTCTCAAAAACAGGCTCGATGTAACATTTGAATATTACAACAGAAAGACCACCGACATCCTTACCGATGGCAGTGCCTCATTTCCGACGACATTGGGAACAGCCGCACCGCTGGAAAACTCGGGCATTCTGGAAACAAAAGGATTCGAACTTTCTTTCCTCTGGAAACAGAGCATCAATCCCGATCTACGGTACCGTGTAGGCCTAAATCTATCCGACTATCTCACCAAAGTACAGCATTATGCCGCGAATACCAGCATGATGATTACCAATTCTTCGGGCCGGGAAGTCATGTATGATGGCAAAACAATTGGCGAAATATGGGGCTACCGCACGGGGGGCATCCTCCAAGAAAGTGATTTTGCCGGACGAAACCAAAGCAATGGCAACTGGATCTACAACGGAGCCTACCAGGGCACACTATATCCAGGTTATATCTGGTACCAGGACCTTGGCGGGCCGGAGGGAATTCCTGATGGAAAGATAGATGCCGGACTGAACACCTTGGCAAATCCAGGCGACCGTGTCGTTATTGGAAATTCTACACCACGTTATCGATTTGGTATCACTGGAAATGTCCAATATAAACATTTCGATCTCGACTTTTTGTTCCAAGGTGTACTGAAACGTGATATCTGGGCCGGATTATCTTCTTACTGGGGCGGTGGCGCAGGTTCAAAATGGATGTACGAAAGATCCTGGACACCAGATCGTACAGATGCCGAGTTTCCGATGTATGGTTCTTCGGTCAATGTACAGGACAGATACCTGATCAATGGGGCCTACCTAAGACTCAAACAGGCCGTATTGGGCTATACCCTACCGCAAGAGATGACCAAACGAATTGGTATCGAGCGGTTACGTTTCACTTTGGCCGGTTATAACCTCTTTGAAATCACAAAAATACCAACAATTTTTGATGTCGATCAGATATCTGCCGACTATCCACAAAAAAGATCCATTGCTTTTGGAGCTCAAATTGTCTTTTAACCCATACTACTATGAAAAAAAATATATTCAAATTAATCGTCCTTGCTGCAGCATCGTCCCTGGTGCTGCTACAGTCCTGTAACGATAAATTTTTACAGCTAAGTCCCGAAACTGAACTATCGAACGACAACTCCTTACATACCGAAACAGAGCTGACATTATACCTCAATAATCTCTATAACCGCTATATTCTAGGGCATGGTTCTGGCTGGGCTGATGCTAAAGTCAACCCCAATGTGGTTGGCGGTAGCCATTTGTTGGCTTCCGACTTTATGACTGACAATATGGTCCGTTACGGCAACATCAGCAGTATAATGGACAACACCTTTATTCCGCCCAATGCAGGTGGTTCAGTGGACTGGACATGGGAAAACCTGCGCTCCGTCAATTATTTCATCAAAAACTACCGCAATGCATTGCCGGCGGTGAATAATGATGCCATGCGATTGAACAAATATATCGGTGAAGCCTATTTCTTTAAGTCGATGGATTATTACCGCAAATTAATGCTGTTTGGCGATGTGCCCTGGCTTTCGAGCGACCTCAACATCAACAGCGAGGAATTATACAAACCACGCGATAAACGAACGGTGGTTGCCGACTCGTTAATGAAGACCATCGATCTGGCTGTTGCTGGTCTAGAAGGCATTACTGGCCGTCCAGACGGCCGTATCAATCAGGATATGGCGCTATTTTTAAAAGCACGAATAGGCCTGTTCGAAGGTTCCTTCCGCACCTATCACAACGAGTTATCCTTACAAGGCACTGCGAAGCCCTTTTTAGAAGCAGCTGTGGATGCCTGTGAAAAAATCATTGCCTCCGGAAGATACCAGTTGTATGCTACGGGTGAAACACCATACTGGAAACTATTTACCTTTAAAAAAGATCCAAATTCCGATGGCAATAAAGAGGCTATCCTGGCACGCGTTTATGATGGTACGGTCGTAGGTCATGCCACTCAGCGCTATTGGGATCAAAACAACAGTATTTCTGGCGGACGACCAGCTGGCGGTGCAACACGAGGCCTAATCGATGAATATCTGTGTATTGACGGTAAACCGATCTATACAGCAGGATCCGCAGGAAACTATTCGGCCAATCCACTTTTCAAGGGCTACGATGGAC
Organism: Sphingobacterium multivorum; assembly: GCF_039511225.1. Taxonomy (NCBI): domain Bacteria; kingdom Pseudomonadati; phylum Bacteroidota; class Sphingobacteriia; order Sphingobacteriales; family Sphingobacteriaceae; genus Sphingobacterium; species Sphingobacterium multivorum. The sequence continues at coordinate 1,642,637 of NZ_CP154261.1, read as the reverse complement.
TATGGTCCGAGCTGGAAAACCGCGACCCACGGTTGAAACAGACCATTAATTATCCCGGTGAAAATCGCTCCTTGTTTAATCGAACAGATGGGACGACCAGCCTCGAAAAAAATGGCATCACCTATCCTCGGCTATCTTACAATGTCAGTGGTGGTACCACCGTAACTGGTTACTTACCTATTAAGCACTGGATGGGTGACCGTACCGAGAATGAAGCCACGACAAACGGACAACAAACGGCTATTGAATTCCGATATGGAGAGGTATTGCTGATGTTAGCAGAAGCAAAAGCCATTTTAGGCACGCTGACACAGAATGACCTGGATCGGACGATCAATCTGTTACGCCAACGTGCAGGATTTGACTTTGCGAAATACCCGAGCAGCAAGCTCGAGCTTGGCAACCTCCCTGCCGATCCTAGGCTTGATGAGATCTATGCTGCAAAACTTGATTATGCCGTTAGCCCCATCATCCGTGAAATCAGACGCGAACGCCGTATTGAAATGGTGTTGGAAGACCGTCGTTACGAAGATTTGATGCGCTGGAAAGCGGGCAACCTGATGACAGTGCCCTTACGCGGCATGAAATTTACAGCTGAAAAAGGAAAATTGTACGATGGGACACATACCGCCAAACCTATTATCGCCCTAAAAGAAGAAGTCAATAAAGACATCTTTTTGGATAATAGCGGATTTATCATCGCTTATCCGCGGAGTGCCAACATTACCAATGGTGTCGCCTTATGGGCAGACTACCGCTACTATTGGCCATTACCCTTATATGATCTCACGTTGGACGGTAATCAGCTGGTTCAGAATCCAGGATGGCTGGGCGCAAAATAATATGAATAAAAAAAATAACATCATGAAAATTAAAGTATATATCTACCTGTCGATTAGCCTGCTATGTGTAACTATGGGGTTGAACGCATGCAAAAAGGATCTGGGGCCCATTAAAGATAATTTGACTGTTCGCGAAGCTGTACTTTCTGGAGGGTTCATGCAGATTCCTGTTAAAATCGGAACGCCGCTTCAGATTAATCTGGCGGTCAATCCGGGAAACCGCAGCGTCACACAGGCGACCTATACCAACAAACATCCAGAAATTGCAACGTATAGCAGTACAGGCTTGGTTACCGGCTTAACCGTCGGCAAAGATACCGTCACCATACGATCCGGCGAACTCAATGTCTGGTATATAGTCAATGTAACTAAGTAATAGTCGGCATTCACCATGCTCGAAAAAATAATGGTAAGAGATGACCATTTGTTTATTTAGTGTTTAGTTTAGACTATCAGACAAACCCGTCTGGTAGTCTTCTTTTGACAAAATAACATCTATTCATTTTACCGTTTTTCAAATTATAAAAACGATTGACTTAATTGTAAACAAACCCAATTTCTTACTATAGGCTTGTATTTTGAATAATTATAAGCCACCAATATACATGAACAATTATAAATTATTTACTTCAAAAATTATGACACAACAAACAAAAAAATGGATGCAAATCATGAAAGGACTTGCATTGTCCACCACAGTCCTATTCCTTTTTTTCGCGTGTTCCAAGCCCTTGGTAGAGCAAAATGCACCAGAAACACTACGATTAAAGGCGTCATCAAATGGCGTTATTGACACATCCCTGGCCAATCTCACATTTGTGACTAATCCCGTAAATCTCAATATCGTCATGTTTGTCCCCACAGACAATCCAGCCTTACCCGGCTACAAAACACGGTTATCTCAGCTATTTGTCCATTTCCAGGATTGGATGCATAATGAGATGGCACGTTATGGTTACAGCAGTTATCTGGGTCTGGCAAAAGATTCTGCAGGCCTAGTTAACATCATTGAAATCCCTGCCGCAGGAGCTCAAGCGGACTACCCTTATAGCTCAGCCGTATCCGCTGGTAAAATTATAAATGAGATCAATACGTACAGAGCTGCCCATCCAAGCCAATTTTCATCCAACAATCACTATCTAGTGCTGTTGCCCGCAAGAACAGATGGCGATAACAGCCAACCGTTCTATGGCTATGGAAAATACTGCTTTGCAGTAGATAATTCCTCCATGTCTGTCAATGGAATTCCAAACCCTAGCTCAAACTATATCGGCGGCATGCTGCATGAATTGGGTCATGGATTAAATTTGCCGCATAACCGCGCTAAATATGTCAGTGAAGAACCTACATTGGGCACATCATTGATGGGAAGCGGCAATGTGAGTTTTAGCAAGGGGCAGCCTACTTTTCTAACAGGCTCCGATGCTGCGATTCTCAACAGAAATGAAGTTTTTCAACCTGCAGTAGCGACAGCTACCCCTTACCAGGCACCTACATATTCTGTTCAACCTCAATTTGCCATTGACAACAGTCAACAAAAAATCTTTATTACTGGAAATTATACGTCCAATTTGCCTGTGAGTGAGATATTGGTTTATATGGATCCCAATGTGAACAATGAAGGTACAGGAGCCAACAAAGATTACAATGCAGTCACCTGGAAATTTGCCCCCGTTTCCTCTGGTGTCATCCAAGGGACTATAGATCTCAATGAACTTTACTACAAAGGCAATACACCTTACGAACTCAAGGTCAAATTATTATTGCAAAATGGCTACACAACATCCAATGTTTACGAATTCAACTATGTCAACGGGCTCATGACGACCAATCAGGATTCGGTGTATACCTATTCCAATGCGTCCTATGCCGGTGTGAAAGGAAGCTTTGGTAAAGGGCAATATACCACCGCAGACTTATTGGCCAAAGGTGTGACAGACAATAGCGTCTCTTCCATTAAAGTTGGTGCCAATGTTAAAGTAACGTTATACAATAACGATAATTTTACAGGCGACAGTCTTGTCGTCACATCATCCTCTTCTTATCTTTCGACTTTCAACGATAAGGTTTCATCCATGAAAGTACAAAACCGTTAAAAGATTTGGGAAATACAATGCATAAATTAATTTTAAGGAACGCAGTGCCATTGCTTGTTGTGCTATTAGCGTTGGTCGGGTTGAACCTGCAGGCGCAGCCCGCTCCCTGGTTTACCGACGGGAAATTCGGTCTGTTTCTACACTGGGGGCTCTATTCCCAGACTGCGGGCGACTGGGACGGCCATCCCACCAAAGGTGGTGAGCATTTTATGCTCTACGAACGCATACCCGTCAAGACCTATGCAAAGATTGCCGATCAGTTTAACCCAACAGGCTTTGATGCCGACCGCTGGGCTCAGATGGCCCACGATGCCGGCATGAAATACCTGGTGATCACGGCCAAGCACCACGATGGGTTTGCGATGTACAATTCGGCCGCAAGCGACTATAACATCGTCAAGCGCACCCCTTGGGCAAAAGATCCAATGAAGGAGCTTGCGGTGGCCTGCAAGAAATATGGTCTCAAGCTCTGTTTCTATTATTCCCTTGGCCGCGACTGGGAAAACCCCGATGTGCCTACCAACTGGCCTGTCAAAGCCGGGCGCAGCAATACCTGGGACTATCCCGATGAAGATGCCAAAGACCTCAACAAATACGTTGAAAATAAGGTCAAACCGCAGCTGCGCGAATTGCTGACACAGTATGGTCCTATCGGTATTATTTGGTTTGATACACCTGAGCTGATCACCAAAAAACAAAGTCAGGAAATCAAAGATCTGATCCATTCCATTCAGCCAGACTGTATTATCAACAGCCGGATAGGTAATGGACTTGGCGATTATGCCGTTGTTGAGCAGTCGCTGGTTTCTACTGCCCGGAAGAACTGGGAAGCCTGCATCACGATGAGTGAAAACTGGGGTTACAATAGGCATGACACCAAATGGAAAAGTCCGGAGCTGCTGGTCCGCAACCTAATTGAGGTGGTAAGCAAGGACGGCAATCTGTTGCTCAATGTGGGCCCCAAAGGCGATGGTACCTGGCCAGTTGAAAGTCAGGAAAACCTACATGCTATCGGAAGCTGGATGAAGACCAACGGCGAAGCGATTTACGGCACCACGGTCTGGGATGGCGCCAAACAAACCGCGCAAACCCTACAGGCCGACAACAAGGTAGCCGAAAAGGAGAAAGCGAGCATGAAAGATGCCGTGAATGATGCAACGTCAAAAGAAATCGTATCAGACTATCGCTTTACGCAGAAAGGGAAAAGTGTTTATCTTTTTGTGCGTAGTCCGTCGACGGCTACAATAGACATCCCTGAGCTTTCAAAAAGTGTTCTCGACATCAAAAGTTTAACGCTTCTCGGCAGTTCCTCGAAGGTGAAATGGATCCAAAATATAGATACCCTGCGGCTGTATTTACCTACTGCCAAGGATCAAGGAATCCCGATTTACGTATACAAGATCGAAGCGAAATAACCCAGCGCCTATTTCGCAAACCGTCTTACTCCCTTTAACAAGAAAGCTCCCTGATCATTGATTGGTCGGGGAGCTCTTACAATCCAACCGCTCTTTTTACGTTGACACTTCCGTCGGACTGTATTTTAAAACACTATTGCTTCAGATACAGCGAATCGTAAGCCAAAATGATCGGATATAAATCCATATAACAGACTCGTCTTAAAATGTGCATCTTTGCTTTAACGACAAAAGACAAAGTACACACATGAAAAAATATATTATTGTATTCAGTTTATCCATACTTACGTTAACCGTTTCGGCGCAGAAGAAAAAGAAGAAACAGGGTCCACCACCAGTGGTGAAGCCTATCCCCGAGCCACCAAAAGTGATCGAACAGGCAGGTACTTCGGAAAGCATGCCTGTTATGATATCCATGCCCATGCGGGCGGTCGATCAGGTGCGCATCAAAAAGACAGATGGGCAAGAACTCAATCTGGAGAAAATCGAAAAGCTGGTCAATACAGATCTGTCCCAGGTACAAACCATGTCCCTAAACTCTTCCATACCTGGAAAGAAGCTCAGCAGCGAGATACTGCAAAAGATTATGGACGAGGGCAGTCAACTGGAGTCACTGGAAATCAGCAGCCTGGACATCGACACATTTCCTGAGATAAAGACCACTCATCCGAAGCTAAAAAAGATCACTTTAAGTAAAAATGAGCTCAGTGTACTTCCCGCAAGTATTTCCAATCTGACAGCGCTGGAAGAGTTCGACTGCAATAATCCCTTGACAAGCTTGCCAGCATCCTTTGCACAACTCAAAAACTTAAAACAGCTTGGGCTTAACGGGAATGTGTTCAGCACTTTTCCTGAGGAAATTTTTAGTTTGGACAAACTATCCTTCCTTTACCTTTCGGGCAAATATAAGGGCGAAACCAAACTGACGGATCTGCCTGATCAATTTGATCGTTTACCGGAGCTGAAGGAACTCGGGGTAGAGCATGCCGGGCTATCGACGCTGCCGAAATCTATTGCTGCATTAAAAAAACTGGAAAAGGCCAATTTTTCGTTCAATCAATTTACAAACTTCCCAGCGGCATTGTACAATAATCCCAAACTGGTTTTTGTACCGTTTACGAATAATCCCCTGCAATGGGAACCATTTTTGGCTTCCGTCAAAAAAATAAAATGGAGCGGTCTCTTCTTTTTGAACGATACAGGGCTTAGCAAAAAACAGTACGAGCAGGTACAGCAGATCCTCAGCAAGACAGACGTCTATTATGATGAGATGAATGATTAAATCCTTTTACAGTAAGCCCAAAAGATAATTTTTGGGCTTACATTCGAAATTATTCGTTCTAAATAACACGCGATACAATTATTGCGCATGAAATTTATCTTTAATTGCTTTTGCTAAATTGGGTATATCCTCAATAGCTTGATCAATCATTTGTCGATATAAATTTTCGCCATATTTTGCTATTAAATGCTCATTTAAATCACCGCTCGTTGGCCTTCCGTCACTATATACATAAATAGGCAAAATTAAATAATTTGGCACGTCATTAAAAGTAATCATTTCCCATGTCAATAACCCTTTAAAACTATTTACAGTTTCACGAATTTGACCATATATCTGGTCGTCTTTGCCTTTGTCTTTAAATCGGAATCTTAAAAAGGGAAATGACACATATGGATTATTTGAGGCTAGCATACCCGCCCTACCTGTCGCGATAGGATAAATGTCATCTAATGTAAAAAACAAAATCATATTTACTTCTTCGAAATCCATATTACAGTCGTTTAATTTAATAGCAATATTAGTCTGACAGTATATTCGCCTTGAACTTTAAAAATCAAATTTCAATTCTTTACTCTTTCCAATCCAAACTACATCATCCTCAGCACCTTTAAAAAAAACATAACTAGATACTTTTGCGGTAACATCAAACCAAGGAAGCGTTTTAATATTAAATTTTAAAACACGATTATGAGAAAAGGTAAAACTAACATGCTGATAATGAAACCAAATAGTCGGCAATAAATTTACTATTTCCTGATTTAAGATCTTTCCTTCGAATGTAATTTCAAAGTTATTATAACTAAAATTACCTTTATTGTCTAAAACCAATTTTAGCTTTTCGAGTAAACTAGGGTCATCATAATCAGGCCTACTTGCATTTATATAAAAATAACCCGTTTCGAAACTTAGCTTTAAAATCAAGTTGATAAAATATTCTCTATCAGAATAGATATCAACTACAGGCTTGATAGACAGTAAATTGCCTCCCTCATTATTATGAATTTTTAAATCTTTCATCATTTCACTTTCGGTATTTCCTAAAAAAATGGTGCTTTAAGTGTCGATTTACCAGCCACGCGTCCCATTTTACGATAGGATTACATAATATCTAATTTATAGTTACTAATCATCAATCCCTTATCTCCAAAGATACCATGTACACGATTTAAACCAAATGGGTTTATTTTTTTAATACTGCTGAACAATTGGCCCACCCTTATAAAAATGCGTCATTTTTAGAGGTGTTATTGGTTTTAATCTATTTTAGCTTGGAAGCTTTCGACAGAAACCTATGGCTTAGCATCTACGCAAAAACATAGTTCACAAATAAGAAAATAGTTAATTGCTAAAGTCTAACTGCGTTTGGATGGGTATCTACAAGAAAATAATTGGTACATAGCGCATTTCACAACTTGGTAGCCTTAAAAACTTTTGTCTTCAGATCTAATCGGGAGAATTTTTCAAATTTTTATACTAATGTTTTTTTCATACTCGTCTTATTGGTAAACGAGTCTTTCCGGTGAGTATATCGCTGCAATCATGGGGCTCCAGCCTATGATCCTAAAAGGTTGGAACACTTTTGAACACGCATAAGAATGGAATCCATAATTATAACATGGGAGTTCTTACTTCTCATCTTATGTTCTATACGAAAGTTCAATTTTCGGGATAAGACCCGAAGCAGAAGTTTTCTTTCGATTTAAACTAAATTATATCCTGGGATTAATAAGGTTTACAATGTTTAAAATCATAACTTCCTGAAATTCATACTACGGCTCGATCGTTTTCCGTTTTCGAGACAACTGTCCCAAGATAATTCTATATAAAATCTCCTAGCATCGAACACCTCTTTATTTATGATTTTCATAATATCTTTTTTTATTCCATGGTTGACGACCTCTTTTTAGTTCCGAAATTTTATTTTACAAAAAATAGCCTATCTCATGCAGACGGGCTATTTTCCCCACAATTGAATCAATACATTGATGGTGATTTTCATTTCATTAATCGGTTACAATTGCATCTTTGTAAAACGTAATTTAAATCAGTTTTCTTTTTTGTAATATTGATCGCAAAGCTCATCTAGCATAATAATTGGTTCTCCATTTTTGCGCGTAACGAATAATTCGGTTTCTGCTGTACCTCCTGCATTTATTAAAATCAGCTTAGTATTGAACATACCTTTTTCAAGCCTATACTCACCACTTCCCCAAAAGGCACTTCTAAACTTATTATTTTCGTATAAAGTCAACTCGTCATCACTAGTTGGTAATTCTACTAATTTTTGACCACATTCATGGTATTTAAGAGTATAATGTCCTTCAAGCCCAGAATTAAGTGGTCTCAAATAAAAAAAACAGAGTAATCCTAAAAAAGCAAGTATAATAATTTCTCTTTTATATTTTATAATCATTTCGAAAGAAATAAATAAGTTTGATATGTATTAGTTTCCCTATCATCATAGCTCCAATATTTGATGTTATCAGAATCTAAAAACCGCGTACCTCGTTGATAATTTTTGACAGGAAGATGAAGATAAAAAGAGGTCCTAGATTTTGAGTCCTGAATTAATGTAAGTGTTTTATTTCCTAACCTATAAAAGCTGGCATTAAAACTCCCCATCATTTGAATCTGCATATTAGGACCAGCAGACAAATTATCGACAATGGGCCAAAAATTTATCGATACTGCATCTCTATCCAGACCTTTACTTTTAAAACTCTTAAAAGCATTAAAATAAAGCTGGCTCTGTCTTATTGCTATGTTAGAAGGGTGCTTGCCTACAAAAACACTTCTTTCTGGTCCATATCCATCTTTCCATTCATTGTAAATATCTATCCAGCCGATTTTATCTCCCCTTTGAGATCCTGTGAGGGCCTCTCTTCCATTCCTAATTACATTCCAATTCCCTACTTTGTCAGTTACATAAGTAATCTGATTAAGGCCTATAGTTGTATGAAAAAAATCAACCCCTATATCGTCGCCCTTCGTCGACGTTTTAATCCACTTTCCATTTTTATCCAATTCAAATTCACCATCTAATCCACCATCTTTATCAATTCTGTTCACAGGGTTATTTCCCATCCCAACATAGGGTGAATGATATTGTGCCTTTGGATCAGTTGTCAACCACCGACCTATAGCAGCATCATAATTACGAAGCTCAAAATTACTCCAACCCGTCTCTTTATCTTTCTCCGCATACAATCCCTGGTAACCGTATCTGTTTTCAACGCCACCTGAACGTACCTCCATTCCAAATGGATAGTAATCTGCATAATATACGATATCGGCAGTACCGTTTGTAGTCTTATTGCGATTAATCACAACACGCGTATTGCCTACATGATCTGTGATCGTATACTGATAATTACTGCCAAGCCTGTAAAAAGTACCTAGTCTGTCAGACCCGTAAACAGGTTGTTCCTTTAATTGGATCGCACCAGTTCCCTGCTGTTCAAAGACCGCAGCTAATGAGCCGTTTCCACCTAAACTATACCATGTAACGGCTCCCGTCCGGTGATCCTTTTTCATTACACGATTGCCGTCATCATCATAAACAAAGCTAAGAATTATTGTTTGTTTGGCTGCATCACTGTAGATTTTTGTGACCTTGCCACTAACATCATAATCCAAATACATTCCAGCGCTCCCCTTGATTTGGGATGTCAATTGACCGATTGCATCGTAGGTATAAGTAGCATATCCAGTTACTGAAGTTAATTTATTGCTGTTTGCCTGATAGTTATATGCATAATTACCTAGTTCTCCGCCGGCACCATTGGTACGTATAAGGCTTTTAATATTACCATGACCATCATAGCTAAGACCACGCTCCCTGTTGATCTCACCTCCAGCGACAAAAGATGACCCCGTAAAGTTTGGAGCACCCCAACGGTTTTCAGTCAACTGTCCTGTCACATCATAGCTATAAGTGTTCATTATTGGTGCAACATCCGTAGAGTTTGGCTTCTTAGAAAACCAACTTATGCCATTGATTAGCCCACTATAGTTTGCAGTGCTGACACCATTCTGGATCGTTGGTATTCCGGCCTGACGGTTGTTATAATCTCCTGCATAATATTCCATGTTCATCCCGAAAACATCCGCAGCAAAACCATTTCCACCATCACCCCCAGGATCTTTAGCAGCATTCGCATTGTTGATGCTCTTGAGCTTACCATCAATACCATACACATAATCTATCCCCTGTAACTTATCCCCTAACTCTACTCGTTTAAGCGGACCATGTAGGTAATAACTATATTTCGCATGAAGGACTTTAGTGCTTTCGTTATCCGTTGTATTGGTATATGCGGCAACTAATCGTTTATCCTTGTCGTATTCGAAATAATGGACCATCGTCTCAGCTCCTGTACCCTTTTGGTAAATGCTCTTGGTAACATTGCCCAGATCATCATACACATAATCCATCGTCTTGTATCCAAGCCCCGCAACATACTTGACCGTCCACACAACATTGCCATCCCCGTCATAATTGTACCAGGTTTTGCTCACCAGGTTGGAAGCTGTTGCCGGATCCCCGCTGTATTTTGCTTTACTCGAAACTGCACTTCCTAAAAGAAAATAACTATCCTGTACATAGCCTACTGGACTTGGAATGCTCTCCGGATTATCATACTTGATCACCGTAACATCTGTACGGGTACCCGTTAGGTAACTCGAAGCCGCAGTACCGACAGCATCAAGACCAGCTGTGCTGACGGTGCCAAAGCTAAGTGTACCTGATGGTGTAATTTCTCCACTTTCAATACTACGTCCGTAACTGTCATAGTTCGTATAACTAAACTTATTTGTCAGTTTCTGCAGCGCGTTCTGTGAAAAACGAAGTTTGCCATCACTGCTGTATTTCATCTCGGCCTTACCTGCATCGGGATCTGTACTCTCGATCAGATTGCCTCTACCATCGTACTTGAATGTTTTCACAAATGGGATGCTCGCCAAGGTTGCATAACTACCAATGCCGCTAGTCCATAATTTCTTTACCCCTTCTGGCGGGATTGTCGCCTTTACTCGTCCAAGTTGATCATAGAATGTAAAGCTCACATCGGAAAGACCTATTTGGTAGTTCACAGAATTCCCTGCATTGTTTGTAAACTGGTATAAACCTGGCTGTAGTGCTTTTGTACCAGACACTCCAGTTTCTGATTCAGAACGAAAATAGTCCTTTAGCATTCCGGAGGTAAAACTCACATTTTGTGGCGTGACTATCCCGAAATAGCCCGTTTGGGTATTTACAAATAATAAGAATTAGTAAAAGAAACACAACTCAACATATTAATAATAAGAGAATTAATTTTACAATAAAAAACAGCACATATCATAAAAAGACAATCTATTTTCACCAGACCACAAAGAACAACCCGATACTGTTATTTTTACAATAAACAAATCTATTCACATTATGAAATCGATCATCATTATCTTTTTTCCAACAACTGTATCTTCTCCGCTTGTCCTTCAATTTTCTCGGCCTGTTTTTTCATTTCATTATTCATCTGAATAAGCTGTAAAGTCATTTCCTCCACCTTTTTGAGCAAGAGTAAATTCATCTCAGCCAAATCGAGCCCATCAGCTTGGATCTGTTTAGCCGAAGGTATCTCAGGTAAATGTTTATTTGCTTTGACATAGCTTTCAATCTCCTCCAAGCTCTTTAAATCGTAATCAGGTTCAAAAACATAGTCGGGCACATTGATATCTGTCTTAATCTTGATCTCTTTTGCCAGAATATTGCCTTCAACAGCCAGTTTAGCCTGCGGGTTACTGGTTCCGATACCTATATTTCCACCAGGCATCACGGTCAATCTAGCAGCCCCGAAACCATTTCCATGAAAACCATCTCCTCCATCTTCCATAATATTAAACGTAGTCGAATTCTGAGTTCCGCCAATGGACCATTGTTTTGTGCGGTTACGATAACTGAATAGCAACTTTGGATCATCACCAGCCGCTTTGTCGGTTACCAAAGCTAAGGCATGTCCCCAAGACTGCTCACCGTTTGAACGGAAAACTCCAGTTGAAATGTTTCCTATTGGTGGCTGAACATCCAATCGAGTTCGGGGAACTGAACTGCCGATGCCAAGATTACCTTCACCCGTGAATAAAAAAGTAGCATTGATCAAAGGGCTGCTTGAAAAGCAAATCGATGCTAAACCGGTCGCGGCATCATACAAGCTTCTGATACGCGTAAGCTCATCGCCATTGGCTTTTTGAAAAACAACATCTCCGGCATCAGTAGGATCATTTACCCCATTACTGAAACCCTTGAAGACCAAATTTTGTCCATTGTTGATATTGATACCATCAAATGTGGTTTGTGCCTGAGCTTGATATAGCTGTAGACCGGCAACGGCTAATAGCGTTGCGAGCAACGATTTTCTTTTCATAATTGATAACTTCTTATTGTTTTTTTGATTAATACACGTGTAGTTTTGGCTTACTTTGTCGATTCCAACTTTTCAAGTCTTTCCATAATCCGATTGATTATTTTATCTTTTTCAATTAGGTGTAAAGTCATTTCCTCCACCTTTTTGAGCAAGAGTAAATTCATTGCAGCCACATCCATTCCATCCGCTTGAATCTCTTTGGCCGAAGGCACATCTGGCAAATGTTTATTTGCTTTAATATAACTTTCAATTTCCGCTAAACTTTTTAACTGATAATCAGGTTCAAAAACGTAATCAGGAACACTAACATCTGTCTTAATTTTTATTTCTTTTGCCAAAATATTGCCGTCCACGGACAACTTCGCCTGCGGATTTAAGGCACCTATGCCCATATTTCCATTGGGAAGGATTGTAACTTTAGCTGTCTGATTGGTAATAATGGAAAAGGGATGATTGCTACGTGTCCCAACGATACCACCAGATGGAGCTCCATAAAACCCTTGTTCATGTACCCAAAGTCCACTCTGAATATTATTTGTAGCTACTATAGCTTTTGCGTGTCCAATCCCCTGCACTTGCAAAACCCTATCCCAACCGTCGCTATTTTCAATTGTCGTGGTACCTATACCGGCATCGCTCATCGTATTCAGCCTTCCATTATTCGCAACCCAGAATGAATTCCCTATTTTAACACCGTTCGTAAAATCTCCCTCATAATTGATCGTCAACACATTACCAGCATCATGCACAAATGCCCTGCCCCCTGATCCTCGCGGTGGATAGGAAAAGATAACATCTGCAGCACCGTTATAACGGAATTCATACGCCTGTCCATAGGCAGAAACTGCCATACACGCGGCAGCCAATAAGGTTAATACTCTTTTCATATGTTGGCATTTATATAGCTAATTTTCTTTTATTCCACTGATAGCTACTATTAAAAGGTATTTAAGGAAATACAAGCCTTAATTACGCAAAAATCCTAATGAATTAATCGGAATCAACAGGTTGAATTGAAATTATTCAGATTTAATACGTTAAACACGTACATAGCTAACATTATCAAAAAAAGATAATATCACAAGTTAATAGTTAAGCTAACGTCCGATTAAAATATTTCTCACAGTATTTTAAACGAATGACCGAAATTACATATTTCCCAACAAACAATCCTTAATAATTAAAAAGTTTTTATTTAAAAACCATAAAGAGATTATAAAAGAAATTAAAGACACTCAAATAGAAAAGGCATAAAATACACAAAACAGTGTAACAAAGCGTATTAAACAACAAAAAAAACAAAAAACATTCTCCACAAGATAATTACAACTAAACTAAAACAATAGAGAGAAAAACAATTATATATCTTTGTAAAAATTAACAATTTATGAAAAGTATTAACATTTTAACACTATTATCGGCACTATTCATTTGCCTTAATACCTTAAGCGGTCAAGAATCTGGTATTAAAACAAAGAACCTCGGTGACTTTTCGTCTTCTGATAACCAGGCACGCGAATTCAAATTGTTTGACCTATCTTACAATACCCATCACTGGCAAAATGGCGCAAGTGTGATCGTGGAAGTTTTCCAAGATTTTTATGCACCTGCTTACGCCAAATATGTCATCAACTTTGGCTACGGAAAAGGAGCTAATTACGGGACGGGGCAGCTCTATCAGGTAGAAAACTTCGGCAGCCACGAATTTGCAGTAGCATTTGGTACAGGATCCAATCTAGCTACCCAATATTCAGGATATCCGAACGCAAAAATTCCAGTTATGTTGAAAATAAAAGCCTATATTTCCTGTCGGGTGAAAGTGACTTATACCTATAATGAAGTAGCTTCGGTAGCGAATTACGCCGAAATAGCTTTTGGTAACACGTCCGGGACTGTTATACCTGATTTCACAGCACAAACCATGGCCAATACGCCAATGTGGACAACAGGGAGCCTACGGGTTGAAGGAATGGACAATCATTATATCTCTCAAGGTAATTTGGGAATCGGAACCAAAAACCCACAGGACAAACTTTCCGTAAACGGTAAAATACGTGCACATGAAATCAGGGTAACAACCGCAACCGCGGATTGGCCAGATTATGTCTTTAAAGCAGATTATGATTTAAAACCTTTATCCGAAATCGAACAGTATATTAAAACCAAGGGACATTTACCAGGAGTTCCAACTGCCAGCGAAGCGGAATCCAACGGCGTCGAATTGGGTGAACTCAACAAAGTGTTATTGAAGAAGATAGAGGAACTGACTCTTCATGCTATTGAAACAAAAAAGCATATAGAGCAACAAGACAAAGAAATCAGTGCTTTAAAAGAATTAATCAATAATAATCTCACCGCGAAATCAGCTAATTAACCTGCTGGTTTCCAATGATCATTGACTAATCCAAGGGTTCCAAACCTGTTTGAAGCCCTTGGATTATCTATCGAGCCATAGAACCATTCTCCTTCAATTGCCTGATTTCCTCAGACTGCTTCACTAATGTCTTATTCATCTGAATAATTTGCAAAGTCATTTCTTCCATCTTTTTCAGTAGCAATAGGTTCATTTCGGCCACATTCAATCCTTCCTTCTCAATTTCCTTGGCAGACGGAATTTCTGGAAGATGTTTATGTGTTTTAACAAACTCTTCGATCTGCTCCAACGTATTCATTTTATACCCCGGCTCGAATACGTAGTCAGGCACCGAAATATCCGTCTTAACTTTTATTTGCTTTGCTAAAATATCACCATTTACTGCGAGATCAGCCTGTGGATCATCGGTTCCTATCCCCACCTTTCCCAGTACATTAAATCGAGACACATGATTGCTGATCTTTCTATTGGGAACAAAATCTGTTATCTCTTTCAAAATACTGGTATTTTGTGCTATTCCATTCTTTTCATAGGTAACAAACTCCAAACTGAGCGCCGACGATTTAACCCAGCCTACAAACTGAAACCCATTCTGATGATAAGCAGCCAAATAAGGAACTTCCAAAGCAAGGTATTTCTTACCGTTGTATCGGCATGTTTTAAGCTTCCACAGATAATCAGCCTCATCATTCGAGATGAGGTTAGCATAGGTCGAGCTATAGGCTGACGAACTATTGATATTAGCCACATTTAATCTATTTCCTGCGCTGGTACTGCCTCGTCGGGCTGCAATTGTACCGACCAAATAATTATCGGAAAGCAGCGTGCCATCATAAATTTCATGCAATAGAATCAACGATTTGGTATAGTCCGCGTTTTCGGTAGCATTGATCACCTTATGAACGTAATCTCCAGAAAGCGTCGTAACTTGCGCGTTTAGAACGCTCCAAAATAATGTAAAGACTATCGTGGGGATAAAAAATCTAAACTTCAAATATGTCATATTGCTATTTAACTTTCTTTTGTAGTGTTTCAATAAGATCCTGCTGTTTTCTATTCGATTTGTCCAATTCGATCACATGCAGGGTTAACTCTTCGATCTTCTTCAACAATATTTTATTCATCTCGCCAAGCGATAGGCCGTTTGATTCTACGTCCTCCGCTTTGGGAACATCTGAAAGATGTCCATTTGTCAGAATAAATTGCTCAGTTTCATGTAATGAGATTAAGTTATAGCTCGGTTTAAAAACATAATCAGGCCAGTTGCTAGTCTCCACTTTAATCTCTCGCGCACGGATATTCCCATTGACCGAAAGTTTTTCACCTGGTGTTTCTATACCGATGCCCAAGTTACCATTGGGATCCATGGTGATTTTATTGAAATAAGATCCATTGGAGGTTGCAAATACCAAGTTACCCATTGCATTCGTTGTTGCATCTGTAGCCTGCAGCCCACCAATATAGGCCACCCCTTTAAACCCCGCTGAATTTCGAGACACCCAGGAGATTGTACCAATTGAACTTTCCCGCATTAAGGCCCCAGAGCTTAGTACAATATGGGACTGACTATGCAAAGTAGTATTATTGTTAAAAATTTCCATAACTCTGTTGTTCCCACCATGAAAATAGGAAGAGGGATTAAGCACCCCTATCCCCGCATCTCCAGAACTAGGAAATGTATTCGATTGGGAATAAACCTGTACGCTACAAAAAGTTAAAACCGAAAGGGTCAATAAAATAGATTTGATGTTCATTTAAACTAATCTTTTAAGCCTACAAATTTCTTTATCTCATTTATCTGCTGCTGTTGTGAACTCAGCTGTTTATCTTTTTCAATAATAATCAGCGTCAACTCTTCGATCTTTTTTAAAAGAACTTTGTTCATTTCGCCCAATAAAATACCATTTTTTTGAACCTCTGCAGCATTCGGAACTTCGGGTAAATGGCCGTATGTCTTTATAAACTGTTCAGTCTCCGATAAAAGAGGCATTTTATAACCCGACTTGAAAACATAATCTGGCCAATCCGCTACTGCAGTCGTTACCCGAATCTCATGTGCACGTATTTTGCCGTTTACAGAAAGTTTGTCCTGGGGATTAATTGTTCCGATACCGACATTTCCCTCAACTGCTAACCCCACACCATAAGGAACGTCGGCATATGCCTCATAGCCCATTGCAACTCCCCGATAAAGTCCCATATTGTCAATCTTTGGTTGCAAATGTAGTGTAGAATAATATTGTCCAAATTCAGGTACAGAGAGATGACGTGCCAGGAGCCATGCCTTTCGGGTATTAAGACCGTTGGAAACACCTATTTCAAGCCCATTGTTATCTGCTTGAAAAAGCTGCATGATATTACCACGGCTAGCCATCGAAGGATAGGCAGCTGAGCCATTGGTTTTAAGATGTAAAGAAGCCCCAGGTGTTGCAATACCAATTCCGACATTTCCATTTGTAGGAAATGTATTTTGAGCCTGCGCTGTAAAAACGACTATGGGAGCCAATAGTGCAAACAAAATTTTAATTCTCTTCATATTACTTTTTTATGATTGGTTTAGCTGATATTTTGGTTTTTAGCTCTTTAATTTCCTTTTGTTGTTGGATCACATACATAGTGAGCTCCTCAATCTTCTTTAAAAGAACCTTATTCATTTCACCTAGTTCAATACCTTTTTCTTGAACATCCTGAGCTGAAGGCACATCGGGAAGGTGTTTTTTTGACCTGACAAACGATTCTAACTCCGCTAAGTTTGGCAGCGTATACCCCTCCTCAAAAACGTAATCCGGCCAATCAGTAACTGCTGTGGTTACTCTGATCTCTTCTGCCTGAATCTTACCTTTGACAGAGAGTTTCTCTGGCGGATTAGGAGTACCGATCCCCACATTACCATTATATTTGATACGCAATTGTTCTGCAAGTGGGCTATAATCAACCGGACCACCCGTTGAAAAAACAAGATCCATCGATTGAATTAAGGCATTATTTGCGATCCATGTATTAATCCTCTCTGCACGAATTCGAGCACCAACGTAATCTGGATTATAGTCCCGCCATGTCGTAAAATCTAGATTATACCCACCGGTGGTGCTCCC
The DNA here is from genome assembly GCF_039511225.1 of Sphingobacterium multivorum. Taxonomy (NCBI): domain Bacteria; kingdom Pseudomonadati; phylum Bacteroidota; class Sphingobacteriia; order Sphingobacteriales; family Sphingobacteriaceae; genus Sphingobacterium; species Sphingobacterium multivorum. The sequence goes on along the minus strand of NZ_CP154261.1, from coordinate 1,625,123 downwards.
CAGAGGCACATTGATATTTCCCGAATCGCCTGACTTGCCAATCTTAATAGCACTTGTTGTACTATTTGCTTGAGTTGCGATTGTCAAGGGGTTCAGTGGTGCAGTAGTTCCAATCCCCACATTTCCGCTGGCAGGAAAAGTATTGGTCTGACCGAATGCTGAAAAGCTAAGCAGAAAAGAGAATAGGCTGAGATATTTATTCATTATTATTTAATTATTTTTTTGATTCTAATTGACTGATACGTTGCTCCAAAAGTTTTCCGATTCGCTTCATGTCTGCAATTTCCTTACGCTGCTCTTCTAACAAGTTTTTCTGTTCTACTGATTGCAAACTCTGGCTCTTTATTTCTTTATCTTGTTGAATAGCATAAAGCGTTAGTTCTTCCACCTTTTTCAACAAGAGCAAATTCATTCCAGCCAAATCAAGACCATCTTTGTTTATTTCCTTTGCTGAAGGAATTTCTGGCAGATGTTTATTAGTTTTTACATAATCGGCAATATAATCTAGACTATTGAGTTCATAATCCGGATCAAATACATAATCCGGAACGGTGATATCTGTTTTGACTTTTATTTCTTTGGCCAATATATTCCCATCAACTGCTAATTTGGCTTGTGGAACCATTGTACCAATCCCAATATTTCCGTTGGCATGAACGATCATCCTTGGACTATAAAATGGTTTCTCTACCGTAGTAGGCCCGGGTTCGCTGGTATGAAAAATAATGGATCCTTGAAAATACTGCCCATTCCCAGGCAGTAAAATTCCAGCACCCGCCATTGTTGGGTGAGTATTTGCGATGCGCAAATTTGTGCTTAACTGAACAGAATTATCGATGTATATGTTTGACCCAACAATCAGGGATCCATGATTATCCCCTCCAAAATTTACAAAGCCTTTCGGCGATTGAAAATTAAAGTTTCCAAATGAGGAGTTACCCGATCTCACAAATCCGCCTGCGACCTCCAATTTATCGGCAGGACTGGTTGTGCCGATCCCAACACTTCCTGTGGTCGGAAAAACGTTCGTCTGGGCATTGAGCAAACCAGCCCCACCTAATAGTATAATTAAACAAAAAAAGCTCTTCATATTTTATTTAGTTAAAAGTTGCTCCAGTTTAGACACCTTTGCCTCTAGTTCATTCCGTTTCTTTTCATTCTCGATAGCATGGAGAGTCAGTTCTTCCACTTTTTTCAATAAAAGCAAATTCATCTCGGCTAAATCCAAACCATCCTTTTTAATTTCTTTTGCTGAAGGAATTTCGGGAAGATGCTTATTAGTTCTTACATAATCGGCGATATAATCTAGACTATTAAGTTTATAATCCGGTTCAAATACATAATCTGGAACGGCGATATCTGTTTTGACTTTAATTTCTTTGGCCAATATATTCCCATCAACTGCTAATTTAGCCATAGGCGAATTCGTTCCAATCCCAACGTTGCCTTGGCTGTTATATCGAACCATAAGCCCGTCATAAGCTTGTGCACCCTCAGGCTGAATATAAAACAGCTCAGAAATTCCAAGCCGATTTTGTGTGTCGTTTGTATTATAAATCGTAAAACGAATTTTTGAAGGGCAGACAGAGCCCGGAGAAATCCTGGCCATATAATGCCATGCAGCATTATTACTCACATCGGCGATGGTTCGCCATTGATTAACTCCATCGTTAACGTCAAAAACCTCTATTTTAAATTTTGTAGCCATATAATAGCGCGTAGTCAGTCCGATCCAAGCTCCCTCCTGCGCATGATAGAGAGGAATATCTTCAATAAGGATAACATAAGGATTTTGTGGATTTATACTCGTACTTGAGTAAGTTGGAAAAAACTGACCATTAAACAATGTAGGTAAATCAAGAGCGATACTGCCCGACTGTGACACTGTAAACCTTTTGTCCGCATAGAAAAGTACATTTTTTTCCAATGATGAGGCAGATCGATTAGATGGCGGGACAATTGCTTCTGTTTGTCCAAATACAGACGATTTCATGCACGTTATGAGCATGAAAAATAATAAAATCTTTATTTTCATATAAATCAATTAAATAGAGAAATACCTAATTTAAAATAAACTTTGAGTTGAAGTATTAGAGAGAAGATGAGGTGCCGTACTCACTTTAACTTTATTCTTTCCTCCTGACGGTCAACTTTCTTATTCAATTCAATCACTTGCAAAGTCAATTCCTCAATTTTCTTCAGCAAGATCTTATTCATCTCACCAAGTGAAACTCCATCGGCTTCTACTTCCGAAGCTTTAGGCACCTCGGGCAGATGACCATGTTGTTTGATAAAATGCTCCGTTTCCGTTAGACTCGGCAACTTATAATTAGTTTTAAAAACATAATCGGGCCAATTGCTTGTCTCAACTTTAATTTCGTGCGCACGAATACCGCCGTTTATGGAAAGCTTTTCCCCTCTGGCTATTGTTGTTCCCAACAGTAAATTGCCATCCTTATCGAGCCTTAGTCGCTCGATATTATCGGATGTGTTGAATGTTATAAATCCACCCTTGGTATCAGGTCCCCTAAAAAAATTAATAGAACTATTTATAAAACCATAAAAAGAATGTTCAATGGCAAAACTTTTAAGTCCTGACACCGCATTGAAATAGGTATCGTATCCCCTTACACCTAAAAAGGTACCTTCAGCCTGATGATTTCCTTCAGGAAGCCTTCCCATCACCGTCCCCAGTTTCCCATTGGTAAGATCTGCCGAAACATCAAGAATAGCAATTGGCTGTAGCGTATGAATTCCAACTTTCGTCCCATTATTGACAAATGTGTTCTGTTGGGCATGTAATTGTACACTTACAAGTGTACATACCATCCATGAGAATATTTTATACATTATTTTTATTTTTTAGTTTTTAAATCTTCCACCTCTTTCTGCAAGGTTATCACATGCAATGTCAATTCCTCAATCTTCTTCAACAGGATCTTGTTCATCTCACCAAGTGAGACACCATCAGCTTCAACTTCCGAAGCTTTAGGCACCTCGGGCAGATGACCATGCTGTTTGATAAACTGCTCTGTTTCCCATAGACTCGGTAGCTTGTAATCCGTTTTAAAAACATAATCGGGCCAATCAGCAGTGGCAGTTGTCACCCTGATCTCGTGAGCTCGAATCTTTCCGTTTACAGAAAGTTTGTCCTGAGGATTAATTGTTCCAATACCAATGTCCCCATTCGGTCTGAACACCATATACGCATTGTTATATTCACGACCAATATATGAATATGTTAGATTTGAAATGCCGCCGAAATAATTTCCAAATGTTCCGAGCTGAATATAGGTTTCCGAATTATCCTGATTAGCGATGCTATAGCCCCGCGCAAAACCACCTGTACCGGTGGGAAATTTGGAAAGGATTTTCACCCCATAAGCAGGACCATCCAATCCAATAAGAATACGTGCATCCTGACTATAAACATTGTCAGCAGTTAAACACAAACCAACAATCGCCATAATTCCCTTTATTATTTTTTTCATATACTATTTAAATTCGTTTTCACCGGTTTTCTACTATGATCCAATAGAATCTATTTCTTCATGTTTTCCATTTTTTCAAGCCGCTTGGCTAACGATTCATAACCTTCTTTGATCCCGTTAATCTCCTTCTCCTTCTCAATGAGATGCAAGGTCAGCTCCTCCACTTTTTTTAATAGGATGAGATTCATTGCAGCCAAGTCCAAGCCAGTTTTCTCAATCTCCTTAGCGGATGGCACATCAGGCAAGTGTTTATTTAACTTTACATACTGTTCTACATCTGGCAGGCTGGCTAGCTTATAATCGGGTTCAAAAACATAATCTGGAACGTTAATATCTGTTTTAATCTTGATTTCTTTAGCCAATATATTTCCGTCTACGCTTAATTTGGCCAGTGGGTTTTTACTGCCTATTCCAACATTTCCGTTGGGCATCACCCTCAACTTTTCAGTTAATCCGGTTGCATACGTCTCTTGAGTGAGTATTTGTAAACCGTAGGCGTTATAATCAGCATTTTCCGTAAACGTATTGATTGAAGTACCATACGTCGTGTAATCGCCAAAACTCAAAGACTGACTGATCATGGGTACAGATTCACCAACCTTATTTGATAGATTCTTAATTAAAAAATTGCCTCCTCTTACTTCGAGTTTGGACAGCGGTGTAGTCGTGCCTATCCCCACTGAACCTGTAGTTGGAAAACTATTGTTTTGTGCTCTACCGTACTGGAAGCTTATCAAGCTTAGGACGAGCAATACCATCTTATTCATTATCTTATTATTAAATTGGTTATAGATTTTTATAAATCTCAAATATTTGTAGAAATATTTACAGTCGATTTTCCAATTCCTTGATCCGTTTTTCTTGTTCCGCAATTCTTTTTTCCTGATGTTCGGCCCGCTCTGTTGCCCGAATAAGGTGCAAAGTCAACTCTTCTATTTTTTGAAGTAGATCAATCTGTAGATTACCCAAATTGATACCTTCTTTTTCCATCTGTTGAGCACTTGGAATTCCGGGCAAATGTCTATTTTGCTGAATAAACGTTTTTACAGAATCTAAGGCAGGAAGTTGATAGTCGGGCTCAAATACAAAATCAGCTGTTTTTTGGGTATTCACACGAATTTCATGTGCTCTTGCTGTTCCGACGACATCTAATCTATACTCGGGGCTGGAAGTACCTATTCCGATCCGCTGATCATTGAAATGACGATATTGGCGTCCAACTCCTCCAGTGCCAACTACAGGATTAGACAATGTGAGACCTGATTGCAAAATGGGAATCGAAAGCTCATGCAACAACTGCATCTTTATTTTGACATTAATATTGTTGTGTACATCATTGAGGTGATATATCGGTATCCGCGAGTTTACCGGATCAAAATCTCCGATAGCCCAATAGGATGAAAATGGTTCGGAAGATTCTGTAACTTCACTAGACTGGCTTAAGTAGCTTTGAGAAGTACCATTGTATACAATATCGATACGCTTCACTAAAACTCCCCTATTTAACTGGTTATTATATCCGCCCGTAATCTTTATTTCTATTGTTCCATAAAGATTAACATTTGGAGGAATCTGTAAATAACAAACTTCATTGGCGACGCCCTGATTAAACGAAGTCTGAAATGATTTTTCAAAAAAATGCTGAGCTTCCACCTGTAGGGAAGCCAGTAGACTCAAAAGAGCAATTAAATACCTGGTAATCACGTTTAGAAAATAAAACAAGTTAATTTTAAGCTGAGAAATACATCCTCACAAGGTTATCAAGAGAATTTATTCAAATCAAAATTAAACTATTTAGCAAAATATGCAAAATTATTTTCTTGTTAAATTATAGGTATAATGGTATAAAAATTTTAGTCACCCACATTTTTAATGATGATTCTTCATACTTCACAAATTTTTAATTTTTATTCTTTTTAAGCTCACTTTTTATTTCCGCTATTTCTTTATCTTTTTCCAATAAATATAAGGTCAGCTCTTCAATTTTCTTCAACAATATCTTATTCATTTCGCCTAAAGATATCCCTTCACTTTCCACGCTGTCCGAGTTAGGCACTTCCGGTAGGTGACCATTTTCTTGTATAAACAATCGCAATGAATCCAAACTCCTTAATCCATAATCTTTCTTGAACACATAATCGGGCCAATTGGCTGTCTCAACTTTAATTTCCTGCGCCCGTATTTTACCCTTGACTGACAGTTTTTCTGCGGGAGCTCCAGTTCCAATACCAACATTACCATCCAAATAAAATAAACTAGCGGCATTACGCTGCCATTGAAAAGATGAACCAAAAAATTGCGGCACAACGGTACCATTGCCTGTATCGTAAAATTCAACAAATGCCTTAACAGCATACCCGTTAGCATGATTGGTATACACTTTAACAACATTATCCTCCACGATAAGCAAAGGATGATTGGAAGTTGAGCCTGCGAGTGCAACTGCCCTGATTTGCCAAGTTGTTGTCGGGGAGTCGTACCACACCAGATATTCAGCACCGGTGCGCGTGCCTGTCGGACTAACAGCTAGTTTTACACGGTACAGGCCACCAACCTTCAATGGTTGCCCACCGGCATCTGTAAGTTCAACCTTAGCCGTAGCGCTTACACTCACAGTCTTGATAAAGGTTGATGTCTGTGCCATTGAATTGGAAATACCAACTAGGAAAAGCAACAGGAAAATGATCTGATAAACTAGAATTTTATTCATACGTTTTTTTATTTCGGTTAGCTTAAGTCATGCGGAATGGATCACCAGCCGATTCCGGCAACTGCCCACTGTCATCTCTTCTCAGCCTAATGCAATAGACCTTAACTTTCCCTCAAACAAACACAACTCGCTACAGGTTAATAAATTATTGATATATTTATAAATACAAATTTATAAATTCACAAACATACTTTATTATTATTTTTAAATTAATTATATGAAGCTTATTGCCAATTATGCTTAAAAATTATCACCTGTATTTAAAAGGCAGAACGATCTATTTATCCCCATCATCACACCTTTAAGTAAAAATTTGTGTAGATTTACAACACTTAACGCATTAATATTACATGAAAAGATTTTTAGCTATATTTCTACTATTTTCCTGCTGCTTTGCTGCCTGTTCCGAATTTATAGAATATCCTTTGGAGAAAGAAAGTGTCGAACTATTGGCGCCGATGGACAGCCTTTCCACACAAGACAGTGTCGTGAGCTTTTATTGGAAGAATCATCAAGATGCAGACAAATATCGGCTTCAAATTGCACGTCCAAACTTTGATTCTATTCAAAAAATTGTAGTTGACACAGTAACCACATTGGACCATCTTAATCTTACGGTGAGCCCGGGTAAATATACCTGGCGCGTGCGCCCAGAAAATTCGGGCAGTGTAGGTCTTTTCAAACAACGCCAGATTACCATTTTGCCGAGCTTAAAATAAAAATGAAAAACAAAGCGATGACATATATATTGCTCTCCTTGGTCGTTGGACTCTGGGGCTATATTATATATAAGATTTTTGCAGCAGTTTCTGATGATGATCAGGGCCCTCGACAAGCACAAAAGAACTTTGTCCAAAATGTGAGCGATCTCAGTTTTTATAATCAAAAGAAAACAACCGCTTTGCTATTAAACTACCCCGATCCCATGTTAAAAAATGTCGTTGCCGATACCGTCCCTTCAGCACCGGTAACGCCCGCCGTAAACAACTATGTCGCGCCACCGGTTCAGTCTTATCAGCCCGAACCGCAAATCAATGTGCGCTATATCGGGTTTATCGAAAATCTAAACGACAAGAAACCTACGGCCATCGTCGCCATCATGGACAAACAATATATGATGAATGTCGGCGATGAACAGCATGGGGTTAAATTGACAGCTATTAACCAAGAGCAGATTACCATCAAAGCTTACGGTAAAAACAAGACAATATTTAAAAATGACAACTAAAAAAATTCTGTATACGATCTTCTTTTTCATGATTTCCATCATCTGTGAGGCACAGGTTAAAGAGCTCGCCATCTTTCGGAGATTTACCATTTCGTCCAATGACGGAAGCAAGACCATATGCTATGCCGACAACATTAAGATCAGTCCTAATAGCGATAAAACCTATGCCTGGTACGAAAGCAATCAGCTGCACAAAACTATGGGTGGCTATTCGGGAAAACTTCTTAATGGGCAGTTTACACACTACTTCCCCAATAAAAATCTATCCGAACAGGGATTATATGTAAAAGGACTCAAACAAGGCGTTTGGCGCCATTGGTACGAAAACGGAAATCTCAAAAGTGAATCTAATTGGATGGCGAACATTGAAGAAGGCCCCTTTGTACGTTACGATGAGCAGGGAAATTGGATCCAACGCGGCTATCTAAAAGAAGGTAAATTGCACGGTAGCATAGAGAACAAAACAAGCGATATCATTAGTTACCAATATTTTGACCTGGGAAAGGAAATTTCCAAAGAAGCTTTTCAAAACAACAATATCTTCCGCAAGACTGGAAAGCTGATCGGTGACCAGATCAATAAATGGTTTAAAAAGAAAGAGAATCAGCCCGAACCGGTAACCCCTAATTCCTAAAACTATGCTCAAGGCGGCAGCATTATATCTGGTGTTGGTCATTTCCCTTATCGTATCGGTACTTTTGGGAAGTTTGATCTATCTTGCTTTCTTTTTTCGGGACCAGGATGCCCGTTTTAACCGGAAAGAACAGCTGAGACAGCAGGTTGATGCCGGATATAGTCTGGTTACCTCCACCAATTTTCCTTACGCGCTGGATACCGCACTGTCCAATATCACCCAGCAGGGAGATTCGGTCTATTTTTCGAAATACGAATGGGGACTTTATGATATTGCCGTTGTCCGCACGCATATGCTACAGGATTCCCTGATGAAAACGGCTCTATTAGGTGCAATCCCCATCGACTCAACGGTACTGTATATCACAGATGAAGACCGGCCAGTTTCAGTAAGTGGTGAAACAGTCATTAAAGGAACTGCGTTCATCCCGAAATCTGGAGTCAGACCATCCTATGTTGACGGCGAATACTTTAAAGGCAATGAGAAGATCGTCGAAGGGAAGAGCAAAGACAGCGACCGACAGATGCAGGCACTGAATACCAAACGTCTAACAGCATTGCAGGCTTTACTCAAACAAGACAGTCTGAAGGGCGAGACGCTGCCCCTGGGTACTACAAACAAAAATCCCTTTCATCAGCGCACTTTGCGCTATCATCTCCTTGCAGGTCAGGGACAGATCAGTGATAGTCTGATGGGTAATATTCAATTGCTATCGGACACAACAATCATCATTCCTGCGACAGCATTTTTACAAGATATTTTAGTGATCGCCCCCTGTATTCGTATTGAAAAAGGATTTAAAGGCGCTGCGCAGTTCTTTGCCACCGACTCATTGATATTGGAAGATAATGTTTCCCTTCAGTATCCATCGACCGCAGCAGTTATCAGTGCCGAAGGTAAACGAACTAGCCTGAGAATAGGCAACAATTGCAACGTTGCCGGAACAGTACTCTTATACGAGCCCAAACGCTCCGATATGCCATCAGCTGCGAGCCTTGGAAAAGACTGCACTATTCAGGGAGACCTTATTGTATATGGTCTTCTGGACTATAGCAAAGGTCTACAGGTCATAGGGCGAACAGCTTGTTACCGGTTTCTCTACAAAAGTCCTTCATCCATGTACGAGAATTTTTTAGTCAATATCAAATTTGACCGCAGCAAGCTATCCCCCCACTTCCTGAGTTCCTATTTACAGATAGCGGATCAAAAAAAACAGGTCAATAAACCTTTGAAGTGGTATAGCTATGGGGGTTAACATTCTTCGGCTCAAAGCCTCCTCCCTGGTGGAAACACTTGTATCCATGGTCATTATCCTGATCGTCTTTGGAATCGGCATGCTTATTTTCGTCAACCTGACCAAAGCTTCCAAAAGTGAAACACGAAAGAGCACAGCAGAGCAGATGATGCTTTGGAGCCGCCAGCTAGAAGCCAATGGGTTTGATGGCGACACCGAGGGTGAAAGCTTGCAGGATAGTATAAAATTGAGCTACCAGCTCACGGAAGCTGAAGGGTATCCCGACCGTTCGCGGCTGGCTGTTTATGCGATCTCTGAGGAAGGAAAGGTAATCGATAGCCTGATACGCTATATTGAAAATAAAACAGCCGAAGGAGGTCAGCAATGAGAAAACAAAAGTTAAAGGCTTTTACCCTCATGGAACTCACCATTGCCATGCTGATTTCAGCCATCAGTATCGGTATGGCTTTCTATATGTTTCAATATTTTCAACAGCTCTTCCTACGGCAGCAAAAGCAAAGACAGGAGCGTTTCTCCTACAGCCTCTTTAAACATCTGTTGGAACAGGACATCAATAGATCGCTTTGGTTAAAAACAAGCGAAAATGGTCTGACCTGCGAAAATGAATTCGGAAATATCAGTTATGAGTTTTCACCTAAATTCATTGTGAGAAATCATAACATCGTGCATAAAGATACTTTTCTAATCCAAACTGTCAATCTGGATATGACGCCAAGGATACAGCATCTTCCATCGGAAGAACTGACAGACCATATTAACCTGAATATCCGGTTTGAAAATAAAGAACGTCAATTTGATTACCATAAGATCTATTCAGCTCAGCAACTTTTACAGCTTGAATCGGGGATCACTAACTAATGTATTTCGTCTATGCCTTCAATTGATATTTCAAAATATAAGAAGAAGCCCGAACAGCCAACTTCCCCTAAGAAAAAAGAAGGGGCTGGCGATATTTTGGCCTTTCTGAACAAAGACATCAGCTTTGGAAACGGCCAGCTTCCTGACAAGAAAAAAGAAGAGTTCTATGTCGAATTCAGTACCCTGCTCTTATCGGGTGTTGACCTTAAAACAGCTTTTGATCTCGTCCTTTTGGATCAGAAAAACAGTAAGGACAACAAATTGTTTCAAGAAATCAAGAGCAATGTCCTCGTAGGCGATAGCCTTTCGGATGCCATCCGTAAAAGTGGAAAATTCAGCAATTACGAATTTTTCAGTTTACGGATTGGAGAAGAGACCGGGAAACTTGGCGAAGTTATGAAAGAATTGGCTTCTTTCTACAAAAGTAAGATTGGGCAGCGCCGTAAAATTATTTCGGCACTCACCTATCCCGTCATTGTGTTAACCACCTCGATGGGGGCGGTACTGTTTATGCTCAAGTTTGTGGTACCCATGTTTTCGGATATTTTCAAACGTTTCGGCGGCGAGCTACCGGCCATTACAGCGTTTATTTTAAAAGTCTCCCAATTTATGGACCGCACTTTTTGGTGGGGGGTGTTAGTCCTTATTGGTCTTATTGTATTTATCCGTTTTAACCAGAAGCAGCTGTGGTGGCGCAAGTGGTCTTCCAGGATTATGTTGCGACTTCCACTATTTGGCGATATTATCCGCAAGGTCCATTTGGCACGTTTCGCCAATACCATGCGTCTTTTGGTCAGTACCAATACGCCGCTGTTGCAGTCTATCCAATTGGTGCAGCAGATGACCGACTTTTACCCGATAGCACATTCTTTGGAAGGAGCCGAAAAGGAAATCCTACAGGGCGAATCTCTGCATGCAGCACTTTCCAAATATCCTTTTTATCCGGCCAAGACCGTCCAGCTTATCCGTGTTGGTGAGGAGGTGAACCGGTTGGATTTTTTCTTTGAAAAGATAGCAACCCAGCTGACGGAAGAAGTGGAATACAAGACCTCCACCCTTTCCAGCCTGCTGGAACCCTTTATTATTATCTTTTTAGGGCTGGTCGTTGGCTTGATCCTTATCGCCATGTACCTACCGATGTTCCAAATGAGCAATAGTTTTTAACCACAATAAAGTATATTTTATGAACAAGTTTATTTTTTCAATTGTCCTACTCCTTTTAGGATATGGCTACTGTGCCAAAGCACAAAATGCAAATGACTATTTTCAGACTACGGTTACTTTTCCAGTTGACTATAAAATTGGGGACTATATTGAATTTGCATCCGCTAATCCAAGTGCGGCCGGTGCATCGGGTTATTATGAAGTTTCCATTTCCTACGACAGAGGATATATGGCAGCTGCAGCAACCTACATCGTTTCATCGTCACATGCCAATCCTTCGAGATGGCTAGAAGCCGGTCGTGTCAATAATAATATCTATGCTACTGCAGGTTTTAATTTTACATTAGACCACAATCCAGGAACACACGGCTTTCGCATCAGAGCAGTCAACACTTTGGGGTATAACACAGCATTAGCTATAAACATCAAAATCCGATCAATTAATTTCAATACAAATTATACAAGTACGCTTAAAACGGGGAATGAGCCCAATACAATTGGTCTACTCCCCATGACTTACGATTGGAGCTTAATCGTCGGTAATACTTATACGGCTGACAATGGAATCATAGCAATCAAAGCACTATCTAACGGAAACGTCGGCATTGGCACTCCTAATCCTACAGAAAAACTAGCCGTAAATGGAACAATTCGGGCAAAAGAAATCAAGGTTGAAGCCACCCCATGGCCAGATTATGTCTTCAATGAAGATCATCAACTGATACCCTTGGATTCACTTGCAAGTTTTGTAAAAGAAAATAAGCATTTACCAAATATAGCTCCTGCAAAAGCTGTCGAAGAAAATGGTGTCGCCTTAGGGGAGATGAATCGCAAGCTACTACAGAAAATTGAGGAAATGACTTTGTACCTGATTCAACAAAATAAGGGCATGAAAACGCTCAACCAAGAAATTGAAAGTTTAAGAAAAGAAATTGATGTATTAAAAATGAACCGATAAAACACCTCTTTTAAGTCCAGTTTTTTAATCACAATTAAAGTATATTTTATGAACAAATTTATTTTATTCATTATTCTGATTTTATCAGGATTTGGCTATGCTGTAAAGGCACAAAATGTAAATGATTATTTGGAAACCAATGTCACTTTCCCAGCGGATTATAAGATTGGGGATTTTATTGAATTTGCAGCTGCAAAACCCATCTCGGCCGGTGCATCGGCTTATTATGAAGTATCAATAACCTATACGAGAGGTAATATGGCTGCAGCAGCGACACATATAGTTTCTTCCTCCCATGCCAATAGTCCAAGCTGGCAGGAGGCCGGTCGGGTCAACAATAACGTATATACAACAGGTGCGGTAAATTTCACTATAGACCATAATCCTAACACAAAAGCTTTTCGTGTTAGAGCGATCGAAACTTTTGGTGTTACGGCGCCTTTAGTTGTATATATCAAAATACGTTCTATTAATTTTAACACTGGTTTTAATACTTATCTGACAACTGGAAATGAGCCTAATTTAGTAAAAAGGCTACCTATGACATACGATTGGGATTTGGTTGTTGGCAACACTTTTAGTTCTTCAGAAGGTATTCTAGCCATCAAGGCTGCTTCCAACGGCTATGTTGGCATAGGTACAGCCAATCCTACAGAAAAACTAGCCGTAAGTGGAACAATTCGGGCAAAAGAAATCAAGGTCGAAGCGAATCCCTGGCCTGACTATGTCTTCAATGACGATCATCAGCTGATGCCCTTGGATTCACTTGCAAGTTTTGTAAAAGAAAATAAGCATTTACCCAATATAGCTCCTGCAAAATCAGTCGAAGAAAATGGTGTTGCTTTAGGAGAGCTAAACCGCCAGCTACTTCAGAAAATTGAAGAGATGACTTTGTATTTAATTGATCAAAGCAGAGAAATCAAAAGTTTGAAAAATGAAGTTCAGGCTTTAAAAACACAACAACGTTAATTTACATGACAAATAAAAAAGAGCGAATAGAAGAAAATTAGTATTCGCTCTTTCTTTCGATCTAAAAAACAATAGGCATCACTGATCCATCGTAAGTATCCAATTTATAAAAATTCCAAAACCGCACATACAAAAGTATAAATCGATCTATTTATTTTCATTTAGTTTTTTCTCCAACGCTTCTATCCGCTTATCCCTATCAATCATATGAAGAGTCAGTTCCTCTATCTTTTGAAGCAAAATTCTATTCATTTCTCCTAAAGAAAGTCCATTTTCTTCAACCTCCGCTGCTTTCGGTACACCCGGCAGATGCTTATTCTTTTCAATGAATGTAGCTGTTTCTTTGAGTGTTAGCAACTGATAACCATCGGCAAATACATAATCCGGCCAATTGGCTGTTTCCACTTTAATTTCCTGAGCGCGTATCTTTCCTTTAACGGATAATTTTTCAGTAGGAGCATCGGTTCCAATGCCTACATTACCGGCCGTATTTTCCACTAAAAGTTTGCGCCAAACACCCCAACCACTTGCTTGAGTACCGGTGCGATAGTAAATACCTTTTGAATTTGAAAAAGCCATTTCATGAGCAGGACCACCGGAGTCATCCGACCAGCCTCTGAGACCAACAAGCGTGTGATAACTCGCATCAAGTCCTACTGATGTACCCAATTTAAAATCTGACTTTAAGGATCTAACATAATCGCCAGGCGCTGTAGCGAGGCTACGCGTATCTGGAATAACTAAGTAGTTTGATTGGCTCTTCGATACAAATGGGATGCAAATAAACGACAAAGCTGCCCATTTTAATAGATTTGTTCTTTTCATAATTTTCGGTTTAATAGACAAAAAAAATTTACTTTCCTTTTATAAATTGATCAATAATACCTTCCAATTTTTCCAACCGCTTATCTTGTCTTTCAATTTTCTTATCCTTTTCGATCAGATGTAAAGTCAATTCCTCCACCTTCTGCATTAAGATCTTATTCATTTCGCCTAGAGAAAGTCCATTTTCTTCAACCTCAGTAGCTTTAGGCACACCAGGAAGATGCTTGTTCTTCTCGATAAATTCCGCGGTTTCTTTCAAGGTTGGTAATTGATATTCATCGGTAAATACATAATCCGGCCAATTGGCTGTTTCCACCTTGACTTCCTGCGCGCGGATTTTGCCGTTTACAGAAAGTGCTTCTTTGGGAGCTGTCGTACCAATCCCCAATTTGTCGACGACATACATTGTTTTGGCTGTCCAATTCGAAGTCAAATTATTCGCATTAGCGCTTGTATACATGTCCTGCCAGTCTGACCATCCGGCATTATTATAGCTTCCCAAGCGTATCCTTGGTGCTAAACCTCCATAGATATTGGAATATGGTATATACAATTGAAAAGCACTCCCGTCTTGCGCATTCGTATATCCACCTCCTGCTAAAACAGTTCCGTAACTTGGGAATCCCTGTGTACCACTCACAAAACCAATCTGTAATTTACCACTAAACTCCCTGGGAAGCTGCGAAATTTGCCAGCTATAAGCAGGGACTGGCAAAATAGATGTTTGTGCTTTTGCTGCCATAATAGAAAGCAGACATGCGCCAAATAGAAAAATCTGTTTTTTCATAATTAAAATCTGTTTATGAATAATTATTTCAAATCACAATTTATTTATTTTTCCAATTTCACCTTAAACCCCACTTCTCCTTCAATTACTTTACGCTCATTGGCCGATACTCTCCTATTGTCAAACTTCAAGGTTACTGTGCTCAGATATCCCAATGTATTGATTTTTTCTAATTCGGCAACGGATGCGACTATAGATCGATAGTCTCCCTTTAAGGTTAAGCTCTTAAATTTAACAGCAGCACTATCCACCTGCATAGCATTCTTAGGGAGATTATTGAAATAGACCTGAATACGCGGCGAATTAATTGCACGGCTTGCCTCTGAAAGGAAGTTATCGTTCCAGGTTGCCGAGTCACTTTGATAAACTTTACTCAGGCTATCCAGTACTTTACTCTTCCGTGTAAAATCAAACTGTGTACTATTGCTGATATCATTGCCGATCAACCCATTCAGACGCGTGTTTTCACGATAGGCCAGATAGGTCTTTTGGAAGGCCAAAAACCAGGCAAGCACTAGGAGAATCCCGGCACCTACAAACAATAGCTTGTTGCGTTTTTTATAGTCAATTTCCTTCCACTTTATCATTGTAGTTTATCTTTATGGTAAAGGCATCCATCGTTTCATCCTGTTGCTTGTTGCCATATTCCTCGATACTGACCTTTGCGATCCAGGGATTATTCTTGAGTTCACGCAGCCATAGATTGAGCATTTCCAAAGTTGGACTATTCCCTTTGATGATAATCTGGTCAGCCTGTTGGATCACTGTATTTCCCAGTCCTTTTGATTGCGGGTTGACCTGGATCTGTGCCAGGCTGATCTGCGTAAACTGTCGGATGGAGTAACCGATCTGATCCAGCAGCCAGGCTTTGGAAACACCACCATTCCATCCCAGTTCAGCCAATAACTGCTCATTGCTTTTTATTCCCCCTTCTAACTTCCCTAAATCCTGCACCGTGCTCTGTTGACTATTTACCCGGTCTCCCAAGGCCATATTTTCCTGATAATAATGACTAAATAAGAACGTGTTCACTAGCAGTAAAAGAAAAAAAACAGCAACAATAATCAGCAGATTTACCTTGAACTTTTGCTTTTCAAGCCAGCTTTGACGCTGTTCTTCCACTTCGGGAATAAGCAGCCCATACTCCGGGATATAATCGGCCATCAAAGCTGAAAAAGCAATTGCATAAGCGGTCACATACTGCGGTTTAATCGGATGGTCGCCAATCTTTAAGGCAAATCGGCTCTCGAACTCCTGTCCATACCGATATTCTTGCCATTGTTTGTTTTCAGCACCGACTCGTATGGAATGTCCGTCAAGAGTGTAGGCATCACCGTAACTATTGATCTGACCAAGTATTGCGTCGAGCACAAAAGGACCGATAAACACTTTGATAACCTGATATCCGCAGACTGCAAATCTGTCGATCATCTCCACAATATAATCCTTTCGCACAAAAGCCACCCATTTCTTTGATTCCCCTTGCAACTGCCCATGATAAAAACGATCCGCATCATAGCTGGGGAATATAGACTTCAACCGCTCCTCATCCAGATCCACAGGCGCAGTCTCTTTGATAAGAATCTGCCTCGAATCAAGGTGCAGTGCAACAGGTGTATCTTTGTACTTGTTGTTTGTGATAAGTTCCCAGTCGTTTACCTCCCAGGTATCTTCAATTTCAAGTTGGTCTTTTTCCAACTTGACCTTGCAACAACGAATGGAAAGACCGGCAGAATCCTGTCGAAGCGAAACGCCGACGCAAGTATTTAATCGATATTTTTCCTTGATCCTGTTTAACATGGATTAATACAATATCGTTGGTTTAATAAAGACGACCGAGACGACCTTCTGTGTACTTTTCTCCCGGCTGCTAAACAACCATTTCAGGATTGGAATACGGGATAATATCGGAATCCCCCGACCACTATTGCTATTTTCGGTACGCTCAATCCCGCCCAATACAATCATATCTTCATTGCGCGCACGGATAATGGATTCAAACTTACTATTGGATGTCGGAGGTGGTTCATTTTTCGCAACAGTACCAATAAAATCAGAAATATTTACGGAAATTTTCATTGTAATCTGATCGTCACCAGAAACTACGGGTGTAACATCGATTTTGAGATCTGCACTGACATCTTGATATTGCGTCGTAAAAACATTGGTATTCGTTAATCCGGGATAAACATTTTGCGTCTCAATTTTATAATAACGTTTACTTCCTATGCTAAGCGTTGCTTTATGACCATTTAAGGTAGATAGCTTAGGTACAGAACGGAGTTCCACATTTTTATTTTCTTCCAAGGCCTGCAGACGCACATAAAAATTGGGGGTGACACGACCAAGGTTGAATGAATTATTTTTCCCGATCTGAGACAGAAAGCGATTCACTGAACCGGCGCCAAAGGTAAAACCATCCGACAGGCTTCCTCCCGTTTTTGGAATGGAATCTGCTACCCCCATCTTAATACCCGTTTTTAGCGTATTTCCCTTCTGAATATCCAGTAGTGTTACCTCAATCAATACCATCGGCACCAATTTATCCAACTGCTTTACATAAGTTTCAATTTCACGGATCTGTGGTCCCGAGCCTGAAAGCAGCAGCATATTCTGTTCCTTAAATTCTTTGATCTCAACATCTTTCCGCCATTCCATCGGAATCATCATCATGATGGTATCAATGGAACGGTGCTGCAGCTGAATAATCTTGTTATCACGTAGTCCTTCGTTGCGACGATTTCCAATTAAATAGGTATCCTTGTCCATCCGAAAGGTATACGGTGTTCCCTGAAAAATAGAGGTCAGGAACTGGTCGAAAGAAATATCTTTCACATTGGTCGTAATATTTCCGTCAATCTGACTATAGATAAAATAATTGACATTCGCTTCTTCTGAAGCACGCTTGATCAATTCAATAATTGGCGTATTGGTTGCCTGTATCGTGAAACGCTTTCCTCTACCCGCTTCCGTTTTTCCATAAAGGGCATAGTTACCTGGCTGCCCGCCACCCATACCCGGATTCATTCCATTCGCTCCATTTGCAGGATTACTCGCATTGTCCGGTCTAAAACGAACATCCGTCTGCCGGTCGTCATTGATAAACAGTTCCTCTCCGGGGATCAAGGACTCAAATACATACACATTGTCATTGGTCTTGCGGTATTTCAACCCATTTACATAGGCTAACTTTTCCAATGCCGTTTCAAATGGCGCTTCAGCCATAAATCCCGTCACCGTCTTCTGGAGCAAGGGTGTGGGCACGATTAAGTTTTTACCCGAAAGTGAACTGATCCTTTGTGCCACTTTGCCCAAGGGATCATTCTGCAGTTCATAGCCTAGTCCATCGCTTGATGTATTGTACTGTACCTTGATATCCTTCTCGATCTGAACAGGTTGAGGCTCCGGTAATTTTTTGATCGTCATAATCGAACCGATCACGTCGATATCCAGACCATACGTTTTCGCTAGAAATAGAAGTACGTTTTTAGCGGTTTCGCCTGTAAAGTTATTGAAGATGGAAAAACTCAACGTAGGATCCACATTGATATTCAAGTCATTGGACTGCGCAAGAGCCCGTAGAAATTCCTGCGCCGTAACGCCCGAAACGGAAAGTTTCACCTTCTTTTGTAATCCAGGCACTGTTCCTGCCAACGCTTCCAGCCGTTGTTCCACACGCGCATAGTTTTCTGTCGCATTTTGAGCAAAAGTGCTGATGCTAAAAGATAGTAATAGCAAAAAGGTTAAATATAATGTTCTCAAACTCATCATCAATAATTGAATAGTAATGGATAGATTTCCTCTATCGTTGTTTCCCCGGCAGCGAAAAGCTCAAATGCATTTTCACCAAGTGTTTTTATTTTTCGTTCTTTCAGTTGCTCGTCCACCCGCATATTCCCTTTTTTGATCTCGTCCACCAGCCCCTGATCCATCGGAATAATTTCATAGACCGCTTTTCGGCCTTTAAAACCCGTAAAATAACAAGATGCGCAACCCACGGCAACCGCGTGCTTATGCACCGTAAAATAAGGCTTAAATTGTCTTGGATAAAGATCAGCAGTTAGCTCCTCCTCCCGTTTGCAGTTGGGGCAAAGCGTGCGCACCAAACGCTGAGCGACGGAAGTATTTAGGGTATTGGCGATCAAAAAATTGGGAATCCCCATATCGATCAAACGCGATACCGTTCCCCATGCCGAATTCGTGTGGATGGTGGACAATACCAAGTGTCCCGTTAGAGCTGCCCGGATGGCCATATTGGCGGTATCGGGATCACGGATCTCCCCCACCATAATAATATCCGGATCCTGACGCAAGAACGTACGCAGTGCAGCACCGAAGCTCAGCCCAATATTTTCCTTGAGCTGTACCTGGTTGATACCCTCCAGTGTATACTCGATAGGGTCTTCGATGGTCAGAATATTATTTGTGGTTTTATTTAAATGTTTTAATGTAGCATATAAGGTCGTTGTCTTACCCGATCCTGTCGGTCCGCTGATCAGCAAAATACCATTGGGCTTTTTCACACCGTGAAGGTAATTTTCATAATCCTCCGGAGACATCCCCAATTTATCCAGTTGGATATTGGTGGCATTGTTGTTCAGCAGACGCAGCACGACCTTTTCCCCATGGAGTGTAGGAAGTACAGATACCCGGATATCAAATTGATCCTGATTACGTCTGTAGTGTATACGACCATCCTGCGGAAGGCGTTTTTCCGCAATATCCAGATTGGACATGATCTTGATCTTATTGATCAAAGCCGGATAATCCTCTCTTTTCAGCACATAACGCTCTACCATCATTCCATCGATACGCACCCGCACACGGCAGCGGTTTTCATACGTTTCGATATGAATATCACTGCTTTTGAGCTGTTTCGCTTCGTAGATCAAATTATCAAGAAAATCTGCATTAAAGACAAGATTTTTGACAGCTTCATTTCCTTCCGACTGTTTTTCGCCAAAGTAATGCTTATTGAGCCACTCTTCGATCTGGGCCGATGAAGTAATCTCCAGGATAATATGCTCATCAAAGAGAATAGCCAGCTCATTCTCCAGTCCGGAAAGGTCAGTGGACCGATCTGTGTAAAAATGAATTTCCTTATTATTCCGGTCAAATGGAATAATACGGTAGTGCCATGCGATATCCCGGGAGATTGCATGCAGTATTTCTGTTGAAAAATGATAACCTGTCCCCACAATGCTTCTTTGTTAATAATTCGGTATACTTTTCTATGCTATGACATAAACGATTGACCGATCAAATCCCAATCAATCCAATTCATCCGTTCGGCAATAAAATACCCTAAAAAAAGTAAAGCCTGGCAACCAGCCAGTGGAATACCTTTTTGCGGATTCCGCCAATTTTTGTTGACCATAGCAATCAACAATGCGGTGATCAAACTGACGATGTGGAAAAGAAAAAAGTTCAGAAAGGGCATATACAACAATATGCAGAGCAAAAATGCAATATCCCCCCAGCCCAGCTTTCGATCCATGATCCGTCCCCATTGCCCTTTTTTGATTCTGAAATAGACCAGAATGGCACCCATCTGAAAAGTCAAAAACAAGATATTGGCCAAGATATCCGGATAAGAGTCCTCCCAATAATTTTCTGTCAACTTAAGTCCCAAAAGCAGTATGGCTAGTAAAAGAAAGAGAACAATGCTTACGGCGCGTTGTTTAAAATCCTGATAAGCTATACCGATTAAAAGAACAGCAATAGATATGGTCCACCACATGTTAATCTGCGGTAACCTCTTTTAGGTTTTTATCTTGGTCTATTTCCCACACATTGAACTTGCCGTCGCCATTGAAATCCACTACGGCAGTTGCCCTTCCTAGAAAGGTGTTCTGATCGGCGCGCACAATTTCGATGCGGTAGTTGGCTTTTCCGTCTTTCCCGTCGGTACTTAATTTTTCCTGTACAAAACCGATCTCATCCAGATTGCCACTGTATTTGGACTTTTCGAAAAAATAATTTTTCTCCAGAGTCTGCAAATGTTGGAGCTGTACTTTGGCTTCGGTGCTTTTGGCTTTGGTAATCAATGGCATCAGATTAGGTAACGCCAATAACACCAGTATACCGATAATCACCATAACCACAAGGATTTCCGTGAGACTATAGGCCTTTAACCGCTTTTTGTAGAATCTTTTCATAACAATTTCTTTCCCAAGTTAATTTAATCAGCGCTAATATAAATATTTTCGTTTAACTCTGACAGTACTTCTTATCCACTATTGGAAATTCCTCTAAACTTTTAATATTTAAAATGGGCCAAATAGTGTAAATCCAAGAAATTTTGTACTTTATAAATTAACCCTTGTAAAAATAAACTTTCAGGTATATACAAGAAAATTCAATTTAGGTCTCTTATTTATGAATTAAAATCCGTTACCCTGCGTTTTTCACTTGTCATGGACAACTGCTCCTTTCTTACTGGTTTTCTGACTGTTGAGTGGTCCATTTGTAGATTGGACCACTGATGGACTACGGTCCACTGAAAGTGATCTTATTTCTTCTAGTACACCTTCGATCAATGTACGAGTACTGCCTTCCAGATCTTCCATATCCTGCCATTGCTGCACCTTATACTCAAAGCCCTTGTAGCGGTTGCCCTTGACGATACGGATATGGCCCATACGGTCAAGTTCGTTCAGGTAACGTTTTAGGTTGCTCGGATTGATACGCAATGAACTGCGTACATCACGGCTATGGAAGCTGTCCGTATCCAGTTCCTTGAGGTAGGCTTTCAGCTTTTCAAAGAAGCCGCGGCAGGCATCGCTCAGCTCGTCGCTCTTTTTCAGCAGCGTGGTCTCCAGTAATGTAAAGGCGGTTTCAACGTCTTCCGCCGTACCCTCGATGTACAGCTCTCCGGTCACAAGGTCCGTTTTAAGCGGTCGCTGAAACTGGTGGTAATAGGTCACCGTTTCGGTGAACAGTAGCAACAGCAGCATCGTCCTTCTCGGCTTGAACACCGATTCCGGCAGCTGCAGGTAGGTGGCATAGGGATTCCGCACACTGACCGGTCGCAACATCCGCTGTACGTTCTTTACCGTATGCTTGATTTTTTGCTGTGCCGGTTCGTCAACAAGCCCTGCACTCAGCATGCGCTGGTACTCCATGATTTTATTGTCCTGTTCGCTGCTGCCGTCCATGTAGAGCAGTATACAGCGGTTGGCATTGTCCTCGTACAATTTTTCACGGGTCGTACAGCCGCTGACGCACACAGGCCCTTCCACGTTCAGTGTCACCATTTTAAGGTTCCCCTTATTGTCCTTCAATGTCACCGTTTTGGAGATCCGCCATTTGCTCTGGAGTTCACGCAGTGGATACAGTACCGATTCAGCTCCGTCAAGGTCTTCGATCAATAACAGTTTGTGTTTGAGCTCCTCACGGCCAAAGTAATAGAACGCATTGCTGCTCAGCGTCGTGATCTCCAGTTTGTCCTCCTCGGGCATCAGTTCCGACACTTTTTCCTGCAGCCACGTCTTGCCCGTGCCGCTCGCACCAAGGCACATCAGGTGCAAGGGAACATGCCGTTTTCTACTGGTATAGGTCAGGTAGGCGATCAGGGCATTCGTCTCCTCACCGATCACACCGCTCTGTGCGATGGCTTCTTTTGTCCGCTGGATCAGGTTTGCCGATTTCAGGAACTTCAATGCTTCTTTGCGTTCGCTCTCGGTGAGTTCTTTCTTTTCTGCCTGTTTGGGTTTTTCCAGCACCGTGATCAGGTTTGCTATCAATGCCGTCACCTCTGATTCCGTCCTGTCCAATATCTCAGCCGTACGCTCCACCAGTTGCCCGCACTGGATACCGTTGTACAGGTCAAGGTTATGGCGGTAGGTTTTTTCCGTTCTGCCCGTCAGCGTGACCTTCAACGTAACACGCAGGCGGTCAAGCCCCGTAAGCTTGATACCGCCAAGTACCGTGACGTTGAAAGCACCTTCCGTGTACAGCAGCAGTTCGGGGTTGTCCGTGATCAGTTTACCCATTGCCCACAGTGATTACCAATTTGCCCCTGCTGATATCCACATCAAGTTTCTGCTCTCCGATAAAGCCCATTTCTTCCAGCCATACACCCGATAGCCGGAGTTCCGGAACGACCTTGCCGTCCCCATAGCGGTAACGCTTCTGCAACGTTGTCTTTCTCTTCTGTGATGCCATAATATTTTTTTTAAAAAAGTTTTATACGACCTATACCTCACAAATCCAATGTATATAAAGTTTATTAACAAGAAATATTTGATTTTTATCTAACCTATACGTTGCCTATATTTGAACATTATTCAATAATAACTCATAAAACAGAGGTATTTATGGCTTTTGGAGACAGATTAGCGTTTGCACGCAAGCAGAAGAAGATGACACAGGGGGAGCTCGGTAAGAAGGTCGGCACCTCCGGCGATATTATAGGTAAGTATGAAAGAGGCGAGAACATACCCTCCATTGATGTGGCCGCAAAAATGGCCGAGGCATTGGTTGTAACGCTCGACTACCTCGTCAAAGATGGCGAGTATGAACAGATAGACAACGAGATGCTTAAGCTATTAAAAGAGGTACAGGGGCTTGACGAGGAAAACAGGGCGCACATATTCGCTACTATTAACGCATTTATCAAAGCAGCAAAGCTGAAGAGCATTGCCGCTTTGTAGACACTAAAAAGACCAATCCGATGAAAGATTGGGCCTTATATTCGTTCTTTTTAAGTGGTTAATCTAATTCTCATATTCAACTCCCTGTATTTTTTCAAAGATATTTTGAATGAAACCACCATCTTTACTACAGACTAGCCAATAGGATGAATCAACCAGCTCAATTATATATTCACAATTTTCATACATCAACTCATCACTCTCATATCGTCTGATATTTTCAACATTACTATCGCCAATCATCAAAAGTTCAATTGCTTGATCAATTTTCGAGAATAAGTTCAACATCTTACCTAAAGATATTAATTTACCATGCTTTGATTTGTTGATTTCGCCTTCAAATTTAAGAATATCACAATCCTCCTCTTGGGTTATTGTCGCATATACCCATAGTAGCCCCCAAAAAACTTCATTCCCTCTTGTTTCAAAACAGTTTAATATATCTTCAAGCCGCACAGAAAGAACAGAACTATCATCTCCATGAATTATAATTTTTCTCATCTTTATTTGTTTAAGCCATTTATCCAATCTGTATACGTTAGTGGGGCCGGAGTTTTATCTCTTTGAAGCGTACCTCCTGTCTTACTAGGCTTATACACATGTTCATGAGGGTTATGCGGATGTGTACTTGGTCTGCCATGATCCGTAAAGTCAATATCTTTTACAGGATTACCATCCTTGTCAAACTCTCTTACTTGCTTGTAATCCCCATTTCTACCAGCTCGTTTTCCAATTTGAGAATGAGGTCCCGCATCTTGTGCCTCTGGATCCCTCACGGGTAGTCCACTTCTATCACGAGGCAACTCTCTATCAGTTGGATCACTTTTAGTATCTCCACTTTCATCCGTCTTATTATTCGAGTTAACCATCATAGGATTCAATGGAACATTATTTCTTGTCCCATCTCTCCTAACAAAGAAATCTTTCCCAGCGAATTTATCTCGATTAGACACAACAACTGCACCAGCAGTTACAACTACAGCTGTAGTTACTATTTGTCTTACTGTAAGGGCTTCCAATATCGGTATTATGAAACGACAAATAGGACAATTTCCATCTGGATCTGTTAGATTGGTTGGATTATTCCAACTATACGCATAAGGGCTTTTATCAATCTGGTTCATGTGGTCCGCTAATTTGTCCACCACATTCCATCTACCTATTTCTGCATCATAGAACCTGGCCCCGTAATCGTACTGGTTTCCACGACTTTTTCATAGTCCGCCCGATTCTGTGGCAGCTCCAAACCGCTTTTCTCAAAGAACTTTACCTACCCAAAGATAGTTGTTTGTTTGGTTTCTGCAAGTGGTATTTTACGGTTGGTCTGTTCATCTGTTACAGCAAATGTAGCCTCCGAAGTTTAGGCCAGTAAAGGGCTTTCGCGGCATAAATGCTCATTACATTCCGCTTTATTCCACGTTCCCTTGACAGGCCTACCTTCTCCTGCTCTTGGTGGCCTAACAGAAGATCACCCCGAACCCCTGACGACATTGGGCGCCTACAGGACGGCCTTCCGGCGATGGAATGGGCTTTGGCATGCGCGCTGGATTCTGTGCGGCCCGTTCTCTCGCCGGGAGGTTCCCCAGGGGTTTGGGGAGTGGAAGACTCCCCAATATACAATAGCCATGCTGCCGCAGGCACGCACACTGCCTGACCGGAGGGAGGTGTGCAAATGAGCGATCGCCGTGGGGCTATTTAATATAATGGCATTATAGCTGCCTTTAGGTACTATAATGACCCATTATGTTACTTAGCTTCGGGCATCTGGGGCGGTGGAACCGGGATCTAAGACGGCTCTTTGACGCATATAGCGGCAATGTGCCGGCGGGTCGGGTTGTGCAATGTTTCCGCCGCCACGCTGCAGAAGGGTAAGCCGTGCGGTGGGATTATTATTTAAAGATGGATTTACCGGTTATTTAAGGGGATGGTGTTTGTTCAGAGCTTCCCGCAGGTCTTCGAGGTTCGTCGTCAGGTAACGTTCGGTACTGCTGACATAGCGGTGGCCGGCCATATACTGCACCTGCCGCAATCCCTTTTCCTTCAGCCATTCGGTGATCACGCTCTGCCTGATCTGGGTAGCATGCTTTACTTTCGGATTGATTCTTTTAAGGGCATAGCATAGATGCAATAGCGTGTTCTTGAGTTTTTCAAGGTCGTTACGTCCTGTGAACAATCTTTCTGATTGACTTTGTATCCTTGGACGGATTACCAGGATATATTCCTGCAGGTCGAGGATCTGGAAGGGTTTTAGATCAAGGGTACGTCCGGCATTGTTGGTGGTTTCGGGTATGGTGACCTTACCTTCACGTAGTTTGAGATTTTCAGGCCTTAGCTTTTCCAGTTCTTCCAGCGTCAGGGCTTGGTAGACGAGCAGGCCGAGCATTGTTTTATTACGGTAGGTACGGTCGTCTTTTGCGGTATAACTTTCATAGAGATTATCCAGCTCGTTTCGCTCCAGTAACCCTGTAGGCACATTTCTTACCGCTCCTTTTACCTGCAACCCCGAGGCAGGATTGCTGTTTACGATATTCCTTTTGTTCAGGTAACTGAACCAGTAACGAAGTGACAGCAATATCCGGTTCAGCTGGTTGACGCTCCGGCCTTCCGTCTTTTGATGGCCGATAAAGTCCAGTACCTCCCTTTGACTAGTCTGTTGTAAGGTTAAACCCTCTTTATCAGACCATAGCTGAAAGTAGCCCACATACAGCACATGCTGGGCTATGGTGCTTTCTTTCAGCTTTTCACCCTTGAGATATGCTTCAAAGTCCATTGATGATATGCGTATAGATCTGTGTACTTTCTAGACTGCTGTGGCCTAGAAACCGCTGGATATGTTCCAATTGCATACCAGACTGCAAAAGGTGCGTAGCGATACTGTGGCGCAGGGTATGTACACCAATAACCTTGCTGATACCGGCACGGTGACACAGCACCTGCAGTCGGCCAAAGGCATTCGTATAACGGCGTCCCCCCAGTCCCAGAAGAAAGGCTTTTTCGTTTTTTTGTGGATTAAGGAACGGACGGCCATAAAGCAGGTAACCAGATAAGTATCTGATGCTCTGTTTGCTCAGTGGCACATAGCGTGATTTATAACCCTTGCCCTTTCTGACCAGCAGCAGCTCTTTTTCCAGCTGTACATCTTCAACGTTCACCGATAGGCCCTCCTGTTTGCGCAGGCCACAGCCGTAGTACAGCGCCAGCATTGCCCTGTCACGGTAGCCCAGCGGATCGTCCGTGGTATGCTCATAGAGTTCCGCAATTTCAATGGGCAGCAGGATATCCCTGACATTGCTGCTCCTGCCCGTCATCTTGATGTTTACGGCAAAGCTCTCGTGGCCGCTCTCGCCAAGGTAACGGGCGAACCGACGGATCGCCTGCAGCTGTTTGCGGATGTAGTTTTTTGATATTGAGCCGACCCTCAGCCTGTTCGGCCTTTGCTCAAGGTAACCGTAATAATTTTGAAGAAGGGTCTCGGTGATGTTAGCAGGATCGGTAATTTGGTTGTCCTGCATGTAACTCAGGAACTCCGCCACCATTTTGGGCATATCCTTCTGGCTGGTCTTCTCATAGTTCAATATCCGTTGCCATTCACTAAAGCCCGCTACAAGCCTTTTGTACAGTGGATTCAGGCTTTTATAAAAGTCCGTTACCTTGTGTTTTTCACTTGCCATGGACTACTGCTCCTTTCTTACTGGTTTTCTGACTGTTGAGTGGTCCATTTGCAGCTTGGACCACTGATGGACTACGGTCCACTGAAAGCGATCTGATTTCCGTAAGGACTCCCTCGATAAGCGAGCGCGTACTGCCCTCCAGATCTTCCATATCCTGCCATTGCTGCACTTTATATTCAAAGCCTTTATAGCGGTTGCCCTTGACGATACGGATATGACCCATACGGTCCAATTCGTTCAGGTAACGTTTTAGGTTGCTGGGATTGATCCGCAATGAACTGCGTACATCACGGCTGTGGAAGCTGTCCGTATCAAGTTCCTTCAGGTAGGCTTTCAGCTTTTCAAAGAAGCCCCGGCAGGCATCGCTAAGCTCGTCGCTCTTTTTCAGTAGCGTGGTTTCCAGTAATGTAAAAGCAGTTTCCACGTCTTCCGGCGTACTCTCGATATATTGTTCGCCCGTCGATTCATCCGTTTTCAATGGTCGCTGGTACTGGTGATAATAGGTTACCGTCTCGGTGAACAGGAGCAGTAAAAGCATTGTCCTCCTCGGTTTGAACACCGATTCCGGCAATTGCAGGTAGGTGGCGTAGGGATTGCGTACGCTGATCGGTCGCAGCATACGTTGCACGTTCTTGATCGTATGCTTTATTTTGTGTTGGGCAGATTCGTCAACAAGCCCGGCGCTCAATAGGCGCTGGTATTCCATGATTTTACCATCCTGCTCGCTGCTGCCGTCCATATAGAGCAGTATGCAGCGGTTGGCATTGTCCTCATACAATTTTTCACGCGTCGTGCAGCCACTCACGCACACAGGCCCCTCCACGTTCAGCGTCACCGTTTTTAGGTTCCCCTTATTGTCCTTCAATGTTACGGTTTTGCTGATACGCCGCTTGCTCTGTAGTTCACGCAGTGGATACAGTACCGATTCAGCACCGTCGAGGTCTTCGATCAATAGCAGTTTATGCTTGAGCTCCTCGCGCCCGAAGTAGTAGAAGGCATTGCTGCTGAGCGTCGTGATCTCCAGTTTGTCCTCCTCCGGCATCAGTTCGCTCACCTTTTCCTGCAGCCAGGTCTTGCCCGTGCCGCTTGCACCAAGGCACATCAGGTGCAAGGATACGTGGCGTTTTCTACTCGTATAGGTCAGAAAGGCGATCAGCGCGTTCGTTTCCTCGCCGATCACGCCGCTCGCCGCTATCGCTTCTTTGGTACGCTGGATCAGGTTCGCCGATTTCAGGAACTTCAAGGCTTCTTTGCGCTCGCTTTCGGTCAGCTCTTTCTTTTCGGCCTGCTTGGGCTCATTTCTTCCAGACGCTCACTACGGTAGTTTTCCAGTGCCGTGGTCAGGTTTGCTATCAATGCCGTAACCTCTGATTCCGCCCTATCCAATATCTCTGCCGTACGTTCCACCAGTTGGCCGCACTGGATACCGTTGTACAGGTCAAGGTTATGACGGTAGGTTTTCTCCGTCTTGCTGGCCAGTGTGATCTTCAACGTCACGCGCAGGCGGTCGAGCCCTGTCAGCTTGATGTCGCCCAGTACCGTGACATGAAGGCCGGATTCCGTGTACAGCAGCAGTTCGGGGTTGTCCGTGATCAGCTTACCCATTGCCCCTTGTTATGATGAGCCTGTCCCTGCTGACCGTGATATCCACCTTCTGGCCTCCGGTAAAGCCCATTTCTTCCAACCATACACCCGATAGCCGGAGCTCGGGAACGACCCTGCCGCCCCCATAACGGTAACCGCTTTTGCGGTAACGTTTCTGTAATGTCGTTTGTCTTGTCTGTGATGCCATAATATTTTTTTTAAAAAGTTTTATACGACCTATACCTCACAAATCTAACATATACAAAGTTTATTATCAAGAACTATTTGATTTTTATCTAACATATACGTTGGCTATATTTGAATATTATTCAATAATAACTCATAAAAAAGAAGTATTTATGGCTTTTGGAGACAGATTAGCGTTTGCACGCAAACAGAAAAAGATGACACAGGGGGAACTCGGCAAGAAAGTCGGTACCTCCGGAGACATTATAGGAAAGTACGAAAGAGGCGAGAACATACCATCCATTGATGTGGCTGCAAAGATGGCCGAGGCACTGGGTGTAACACTCGACTATCTTGTCAAGAACGGCGAGTATGAGCAGATCGACAACGAGATGCTTAAGCTGTTAAAAGAGGTACAGGGGCTCGATGAGGAGAACAGGGCGCATATTTTCGCAACTATTAACGCTTTTATCAAAGCAGCAAAGCTGAAGAGCATCGCCGCTTTGTAGATACTAAGAAGCCCAATCCTATCGGATTGGGCCGTATTATTTTAAGAAAAAAGATAATCCAGTTCTGTCATTTTTCTCCAAATATCCTTATCACTCTCCCCCCATAGAATAGATCTAGCATTGGCAACCCCCCCCCGCATACATTCTACGTATGGCATTTTTGAAAACCCAAATAATGCAGGCAGATGATAAGAAACTGCACTTTTGGGCCTTTTAACTATACCCCAATGTACTTTTCCATCGTACTTCCATAAAATATAGTCCGATATAAATAATGAAGCATCAGCAGCTAAGGCAAAACCTGAATTTGTCAGATCAAGTTCCCCACCTTCTGTTACCGTCGAAAACTCATTTTCAAACAATAAATCAAACATTTTATTTCCCAATATACCAACATCATGTCTATCAATAGACAAATATTTAAGAAATTCCTCTAACCTCCGTTCTTTAATTGACATAAACCAATTAAAATATTCTTTTGCTTCTTTTAAAGACCATTCAAAATTCTTCGTACCAAAGAATTTTTCTGGAGGTATAAACAAAGGATAACTCATATAACATTGTTAATATTTAAAAATTTTAATACCTGAATCTTTTAATAATTTCTCTAAATTATTAGTAGGTCCCGTTCCCGTCTTTCCTTGAAAAAAGTGCCACTCAACATTCTTCACTCCACTATTAGCATCTTTCAACAAAGCAGCATCTTTCGCGACCTGTGTTTTTATTCGAGAACTTGCGGGTGTTCTTCCAACTTTTGATTCTTGAGCTGTCGTTTTCACGAAATTATCAACAAACCTTCCTCCTTCTGTTGTCGGAAAATATTTTTGAGGCGTACCACCAAATATATCATTTAAAAAGTTCTCCCCAACTTTTCCTGCCGCTTTATTATCTTTTAAAATCTCCGTGGCCGATTTAACTACAGAAGATGCCGTTCCTGGCGTCTTAGCTAAAAGCGCACCATTGCCCCCTCCAACAGGTAAAGAGGCCGCGGCATTTACTAATGATAACGCTGTGGCAACATGCTTATTCCCAGAAACATTGGCAAGAGCACCACTCCTTCCATTCTCAGAATAAGTATATTGAATTTCTTGAACTGGCTGATCCGTAACCAAAGATTGTACGTAAGTAGTTGCAGTTACAGCGGCCGAAGTAATTGCGTCCCGAGCGCCCCAATAAAGATTTTCGACAAATGACATTCCATTGCCAAAAGGATCATTTATGTCAAATGGTGGCGGATCGTCCGGCCACATCCCATCGGGATCAATAAATCGTATCGGATTATTGAACGCATAATTATATGGAGATAACCTTCTTCCTTGTTCTGCTTTCGGATCCACCACGTTCCACCGACCTATTTCAGCGTCGTAGAACCTTGCCCCGTAATCCAGCTGTCCTTCCAATACATAAGAACCTCCCAAAGTATGCGTCCCGCCATTCAAGTCAGTCTGCATCTCCTTGCCATTATAAAGGTACTTATTATTGATACTGGTTGCAATAGATTTCGTCTTTCCGAATGGATAATAATCCTGCTTCTGCATCACTGTGGCAACAGGAGCTGTGGCGGGACCATCTTTCTTGAGTACAACACGCACATTTCCCAGGTGATCTGTCAGATTGTAATAGTAACTATAATTTCCTGAACTATTCAACAGGAAGCCATCTTCTGTTGCAATACGTTCGATCAATGGATTTGCTCCACTAGCTTTGCTGTATTCAATACCACCGATATAGTCCTGCTCAGTTGTGATACCTCCAACTGTAGATTTGCGGTTCAGCTTAGCACCCGATGCATCGTAGGTGTAGGCAATGTTCTTACCTGTGCCCGTCACTGTTTTGGGCAGGTTCAGGTAATTGTAGCTCAGGGTCATTCCTGTACGGTCCTTGGTCGCATTTCCGTTCAGGTCATAAGTGAAAGAGCCTGTTACCCCGCCTGAAAGACTTTCCAGCCTGTTGCTCTTATTGGTATTGTTATAGTTGTACGTAATCGCTGTGCCATTGTCACGGACCAGTGTTTTGATATTGCCCATATCGTCGTATGTCAATACCTCGCTCATCACCGTACCTGTACTCACTCCACTCTTCAACCTGTTGAGCGCATCGTAAGCATAGTTAAATGTGCTGTTTGTTGTAGCAGCATAGCCCCACAGCTGCTGCACGATATTGCCATTATACTGGGCGTTACCCAGCACCGTTGTACCATTCACATTATAGTTCAGCTGCGAGGTGAACTGTGCCGAGCTTGCTTTTGTCTGCCAGCCCCGCTCATTGTAGGCATAGCCGATATTGGTCATAAAGTTGCTGCCGCCGTTCTCACTGTGCAGCGACTTGGTCTTCAGTTGACCGATCTCGTTGTAGGCGAGCCTGCTCTGGATCACTTCATCCTGTCCGTTGACTTTCTTCTTGGTCTGTACCAGTCTGCCCACATGGTCATATTCATTGGTCGTGATAATAGTCACCACCGCTCCCGTGGACGGTGTATGCACATGCGTGCTCCTGACCACCTGACCTGGAAAATTGTATTCATTGGTCACACGGTCTGTTCCGTTCAAATGGTTACGACCAACACTTTGGATCACACGTCCATAGTCATCATAATAACTGATAGTCAACATCGAGTCTGAACGGTCATCCTTCCATACCATCGTACCTGTTAGAAGTCCTTTAATCTTGGTACTCTTGGTAATATTCAGTGGCTGCAGATTGGCTGTATTTCCTCCGGTAAATCCGTAATCATCGTAATAATTCACCGATTGCAGTGACTGCCCCGTCTTGGGATAGGCCTGATTGGTATAAGCTGCTGTACCGACCCGGTCTTCCCAATATTTGCTTACCGTGTTCACATCGGTCTGTGCCGCGGACTGGCTCGCAAAGGTCTTGCTATATAGCCCCGTCTGTACAACACGGCCAAATGCATCGTATTTTGTATAACTCCATTTCCCTAGTCCGCGCTGTACGGCATCCTGCGAAAGTACAACCTGATCATTGGCATTGTACGCTAGCCATTCCCAGCCCTTGCCCGGGATTTTCTTTTCAGCTAGCCTTCGCTTTTCGTCGTACCTGTAAGCATACACCAGCTCATGGAAATCACCACTGGTGGCCTCGGTCAGTGTGGTGGTCGCAGCCGGGAAGCCCGGCGGGATCACATACCGCAGGTCTCCAAAGTCATCATACACATACTGCGTTTCCAGTTTCTTGGTATCTGTTTCCCAGACCCGCTTAAGCACGACATGCCCCTCGAAATCTTTATATTCCTCCACCGTACCGCCCTTTCCGTTTGCCGATACCCAGTTCTCATCTTTGATCACCGTTTTATAGAGTTTGCCAGCAGTATAATACCCTGCTGTGGCTCCGGTGCTGTTGACTGTCCACAGCCGCACATCATTGGTCCCGTTCGTCCCATAATCGCTTACCACCGTACGGCCGGAATCGGTACTGGCGGTTACGTTGTTGCGGTTCGCAACCGGCTGCCAGGGTACACCCGGAGCACCCTGCTGCTGCACACGGTTCAGCGGACTGTTCTCAAAGACCGTGACCGCATAGGGGCTCGCTGTCTTTACCACCGCGGCATCCCAGCCTACACCATCTTTGTAAAAATCCGACTGTGTCGATTTTGCCGAAGCCCGGAAACTACCGTTGCCTGACTTCTCGCCATAGGGCAAATACTTCGTCGACTCACGACTAAACCCGTCATATTCAATATGCTGGACAATATCCTTATACGTTGGACTGGCCATCAGCTGCACCGTTTGGCTAGGCCTGCCCAGCCCGTCGAAGTACTGGATGCTCTGATTTTCCTGACCAATGGTACGCTGGTTGGCCAATTGCGCAAGCTTTACCGTATCCCGAAACGTCCGTGTCAGGACATAATTCTGGGTTGCTGTAGGATTACTGAGAATGTTCTGAAAACCAGCAATACTGATCGTAACAGTTTTACCTGCTGGCTGTACTGGAATATAAAAGCCATTGCTAAGCGTTATGCTCTTCATTGCCTGGATAGTCGTCTGGTTACTATAGGAACTCAGGGTAAGGTTGTCCACAAGGGTCTGTCCATGAATAGATCCCGCGACGAGTACTGATATCAGTGTTAAAAGATTCTTTTTCATAACTTGTAAGCTTAGTTGGGTCTATAGTGGTAATCAGTGGCCTTATTCACAAAATTCAGGTGGTCTAGAATCGCTTGAAGGCGTTGCATACCATCATAGGTGTATGTTTCTTTTATTCCACGTTGATCAGTCTTGCTTGTCATACCTACAAACGGCCGATAGGTATAACTATTGACCATGGCATGCGGTAGATTTGTGCGTAGTTTATCCGCGGCATTGTTGATCAATGTCTCCATCGCTGCTTCCGTTTGACTACTGTTATTTAAATTATCAATAACTGTTTGTGTAAGTACCGTTGCAACTTCTGCATAGGTCGCGTTCTTGATTTCCATCACAGGATATTGACCTCTATAGCCCCAAAGGTAAACAGTAGTAGGATTCTCTAATTTTTTAAGTTCTTGCAGCTTATTAAAAGAATTGTAAGAAAGTATCTTAATTTCATCTGAATATCGAGTATCAGCGCCAAATATAGCCGGGCTTCCCAATGGAGGCTGTGTTCCTAAGGAACGATTACTGAATTTAAACATATTAAGCGGCACAGGATTAATAGAGGATAGGGCCTGTCGAGACTCGATAAGGCCTCTGCCTCCTGGACGATATTTGTTAATTGTTCCCGAAACAATACTTTTTACCGTACCTAAATCTCGATACGTTATACTTTCAATCGGAAGCCCCGTGATATAGTTTGAGGCCATATTGTCAATGAAAGAAGTACCAGGGGCATAATCATTTGGATACAATGTATGGGTAACAAGTCTATTCGATTTGCCATCGAGAATAGTGTGGCGAGACAGTAATGCATTTGTTGGGTTATCATAGAAAAAAGCCTCCACAGTTTCATTAAAATCAACTCCATTAGTTGCATAATCTTTTGTCCGAATGGTATCAGGATAAATCCATCCTTGATTATGATCATAACCCATAAGGTCCAAAGGCTCCCAGTCAGTATTAGGGTTAGTAAAGCTAAGATAACGTTCGTTTACAACATATGCCCTATATGTTCTCAGTACTCTTTCGTCTTGTTTATAAGAAGTCAACACACTCTTTACTGGAATACGTTGTCCATTTAAATATTTAAATACAAGCCGACTCATTTCCAGCCCATTAAAATTAGCATTGCTAGTCCATGGTGCGTTAAATTCCTGTCCTCGAAAAAGCAATGGTCTTGCATTGGGATAATCCATGAACGAATAAATTGTACCACTATTATCCTGACTATTTTCCTCAATTACATCCGAATAATACTGAGGAGCAGAGTCATATAAAGCATACCCAAAAATCGGATTAGATTGCAAGATGTGTTTTTCGTACAGGCCAAAATAAGAAATCTGACCCACGGGGTCTGAAACTTCACAGCGATAAATACCATTCATATGCCACTCATAAATAGGTTCAAAACTTACTGATCCAGTAGATTTCTTATCAGGATCATCCACTTTATGATAACTGTACTTCTTTTCGTATGTATTTCCGTTTTCTTTCGTAATAACTTTTTGAATACGAACCCCACCGCTATTCTGATTTTTGAAGGACCTTACATCGGGTGTGATTTGATAATTAAATTGGACCGAAGCTGAGACGAAATTGCCTTTTCCAGCTTCAACCTTAACCTGATAATTATAACCCGGATCTAAATCCGCTTCAAAACTTGAATTTTGATAAGCTTGAACACTATTGGTTACCTGACCTGCTCCGTTTTTCAATAGTGTTACCCGACCTGTTCCTGGATAGGGGCCATCTGTCGCTGTAATATCGCACGAAATTTGAAATTTTATTCTTTGGCTAAATGGAACAGTAAAAATTCCGGATGTATTTGTCCCGGTACCTAAATTACCTATTCCTTGTGCATCCACTCTGACAGATGTATAATTCCCTGGAATAATATAATCTCTCCATACAGTATTAGCTTCATAAATTAAACTGTCCTGACCTCCTGTTGGATAAATTATTTTTGAAAGCATACCCGCTCCAACATATACTCCATCTGGATCTCGGTTTGCTGTAGCATAGTTAAAATATTGACCCCAAAATTTATTTTTAGGCGGAGGAATCAACGTTGTATTGGATTTTCCATTATTATAACCATAATAATCTTGACTATTGGAAAATCTACTCGGCAAATCATTAAGATTTTGATATACAAACTTATATTTTGAATCAATATTTTCACTTTCATCAATAAATTGCAATTCTGTTAAGAAACTTCTATGCCCAAGATTTGTACGATTCTGAAGATTTTGATTAACTACACTGAAGCGCGCAATCGACGTATGATCTAGATAAATAAAATTTATCTGCTTTAATGGTTTAATAGATTCATTATTATACACTTTAATACGTTGAAGTACTTTTCCATCTGCAGCATTATGATCCATATAACTCAGTGCCACCTTACCACTATTTGAATTAATCTCCGTCAATAGATAGGTCGCTGTAGACATTAAAGAAGCACAATTTGTAGTTGTATTGAGGGGCTCACCCGAATTGCACGGTACAGTTTGAGGAATATTGTCTATTCTATAAGTTTGCGTTTCGTTCACGCCGACTGCGTAAGAATAACGATCACTTTGGTAGGACATATTTATGACTGTTCCGTCAGGATGAGTGATCTTATACAAAAAAAAAGCTGTATTAGTTTGATTTGCGAAAACTTTACCACAACCATTACCCATCTTATAAGTTGTCTCAACAAAATTATTTCCAAATTCATACTTCACTCCATCTGGTGTATAAATTTCAAAAGTTCTTTGCGAGATTCTTTTTATTTTTATTCCATTGTAACTTAGTAATATGACATTTTTATTCTGATCGAATATAAAAGTACCTGAGTAGGTTCCAAAATTAAAGCTATAAATATCAGGCTCACCATCGTAGGAACTTGCATTGATACCATAGCTGATCATACCCCTCACATAATTAAGTGTTTGTTGATCCATACCATAAGGGTTGAAAGTAGCTGGTAGAGGAGTAGTATTCCGTTCATCGTCTTCACCCATAATAGTGCGACGAATCACACCTCCAATATTTGCTTTCCAAGTGGTACCTACGACTCCGCCATTTTCGTTTACGCGTAATCCATTACTGGAGTAGCTTAATTGCAGCGGAACTTGCAGTGAGCCTTGAACAAAATTGTATAGGTCGATAGTTTTATTAGCAGTGCCCGATGCTAAACCAACATTTATACCTCCATATTGTCCTAGACTGCTGGCTGTAGGAGAAGCGAACAGATTATCGAATCCATCTTTTACTCCGCTAATGTTAGGGCTTTGCCCAATCGCTATGAGATGACTTCCAATGATAAATAGGGATAATAAAATCCTATAAGCTACCCTTACACTTTGTTTTCTTCTCATATCTATCAGTTTAATCAGGTTTTAATAATTAATTATATGTCTTTATTTTTGAGCCTTTAAATCTTTAATATCTTTATCCTGTTGCTGAACAGTCTTATTCAATTGAATTACTTGTAGGGTCAACTCCTCTATTTTTTTCAAAAGGATTTTATTCATCTCGCCCAATAAGATACCGTTAGCTTCAACTTCACTTGCTTTAGGAACATCCTGAAGATGACCGTTTTTTTGGATAAATTTTTCAGTTTCTTCCAGAGATGGTAGTTTATAATCTTCTTCAAAGACATAGTCTGCCCATCCCGCAGTTTCCACTTTTATTTCCTGGCTGCGGATCTTTCCGTTGACAGCGAGGTCGTAATCTCCCGGTGTCTGAGTTTTGATACCGACTTTTCCCGAAAAATAAAAATCACCCGCGCCTACCGGATTACCCAAGAGCGCACTTATCGTTGGTTCATTGCCGTTGACTTCTTCCAGCCTTGGCCCATAGAAATACTGTCTGTCGTTGACATTTGGATCATAAAATAGAAAGCTTCTCAGACGAGTTGAAGTTGCTGTCGTCGGAAATTTAAAATCGGTTATCGAAACGACCTTCTTACCTGTAACAGCGTCATAAATTCCACCTGAGCTTACTGTAGAAGCATCTCCTGAACCATGCACGTATCCGACCAATAAATACCATCGGTTCAATTCGGGCAGATCACCATACCAAAAATAAGGATTGTTATTTGCGCTTCCGTCCAGGTTATTTACCCCAGCCTCACAACCTAGATAACTATAACCATCCGTCGAATTTGTTTTCTTGAGCCATATGGTATAACGATAGGCTTTCTGGTTATTAATGGCAGTCGTAGGTGCCACAAAGCCACCATCGCCATTTTGGTCGCCACTCGGTTTGGCAGTCCAAAGCACTACCTGAGTACCCAATGGACCTATTCCCCATTCGCGCTCATTTTCGGAGACAAGCCCATTTAACGAAAAGCCAGTAATGCTTCCGCTGCCGGTTACCCATTCGTTGAGATTTATTAAATTTTGTGCTTTGCTTCCTAAAGCACAAAAACTAAGGAGAAGGAACAGTCCTAATGGTGACTTTTTCATAATTGTTAATAATGGGTAAATAAAGATCAGTTCCCTTTGAACAAGATCTAGGTTAATTACTTTTCATCAATACAGTCTATTTGTTAGCTAAAATCAAGAAAAGGTCTGTTTTCTTAAATTTTAATGAAAATTACAACAAAAAATTATTTAAAAAAAGCGTTCTCAAAAAAAATAGCTTATAAAAAATTTCTAGAAAAACATATTAATTAACAAGTGTAATATATATTATATATTTCCATATCCTTCACTCAATGCATCTTGAAATAAGGACTAGTTGTAAAATATTTTTAAGCTGTAAGTAAGTCCCTTACTCACTAAGGGACTCAAGGGAGCGGGAGCTACAGGTTTATTAAGGAATATTTTTAATCCATTTATCGCTAAAATATTCCCAGTATTTTCGACTGAAGACAATTAAGTAGACTCCATTCACATTTGCTCCCCGCTGCGCATTCAACCAGGTTAATCCTCCATTTGAGGTTGAGACTTCAAAGCCAGCAGGTATAGTACCTTTCAACTGTCGGTCATACTGCCACCATCCCGAGCTATGCCAATAAGGATTGATCAGGTAATAGCCTTGCTCGTTACGTACGATTTCCTTAAAATTATCGAACCCTCTGCCGTTATCTTTATTAGTCCCGACCAAGACGGCAAAAAATCCCAAACTTTCCAGAAAACTCCTTGGTATATAATTACTCAGATCGATATTGGCACCGCCAACAAATGGGATATAAGTCTGAAAGATATCGTCAGCTTTCGGAAATATATTGGATACAAAATATTTCTTCGGCCGATCTTTACCGCAGGTGTACGAATCCACCTTGCTTTCACTTTTACAATCATGGAAACGTAGATATTGATTATCGGATTTAAAATACCGATTGCTATTATTCAAAAACGAGCAGTTATTAAAAAAGTAATCGGCTTCATTGGCCACCCATCCCGAGACCGAATATTGATTGGCGTCTTCACTACCAAAACCATTGAATACACAGCTATCAAAAACAACATTTTTACCATCATAAAATCGCAGGTTGTTTCCATTACTATAAAAATCGACTCCCTGAAATAGTACAATACTTCCAATCTGTGCATTTCGGTTCGGGATGGTCGTCATCTGGCTGATCCGCCCACCGATAAACTTCGTCACGGCGTCGCCTGAACTTTCAATATACGATAGAATCGAAGCTTCCAATTGTTCTAGTCCGTCTACATTCTTTTGTTCAACATCGCAGTTTAAGTAGGTAATATCCGAAATACTGGCTGCATTTGCAGCTAACATATTAAAGTTAAAAAATTTGACATTTTCAAAGGTATTCCGAAAATAACCGGTCTGCTCTGTATGAAAACATTTGGAAAAGTTTGCGATCGTTGAATCCCGGACGATCATGCTTGACTCACGGTTATCATAATTGATCATAAATTCATGAACAATACCACAGCGGGAAAAATTACCGGCAGTTTGCTTACCTACAAAATGACAGCCCTCCAACACATACCTGGCGCCGGATTTTGTCCCCATGATATGCAAAGCATCCCCATAACTATCAGGCAATGTCATTGGAAGATTCTTGTCGCGGCCTCCAAAGTTATTCACAGTGATATTTGAAAGGTTAAGTCGTCGGCTTCCCATTAAGCGAATCGCACTTCCTATGCCGTTATCGATGCGAATATTTGATAGCCTAATCCTTTCTGCAGAGATCTGAAATGCCGAAACAATGTCATTGTTATAAGGAGTAGCAGACGTAACTGCATCATATACCGAGAGATCAAATTCAAGTCCGTCAATCTCGACGCTATGCCCAACGTTGTTATCGAAAATATTGTACAAATTTGATGGATAAGGGTATATTCCATCAGCCCCTAAGCTGAAAACATTGACCTCCCGGTTTTGGGTCACGTTCCAAATGTTCTGACCTTTACTGTACGTAAGCTTTTGATTGGGCTTAATCAAGGCACCATTAGATAAAATGACAAGCCTGACTCTGCTGCCAACTTCAAACGGAACCCGGACATTTTTGCTTATGTTATAATGTGCAGCTGTTTTTGGGATATAAGCAGGAGCTTTATGATATAACGCACTTTTGATGCATCGGATTAGTGCATCCGCATCGTCAGCGATGCCATCTCCTTTGGTACCAAAGTATCTGCTATCAATTTGTTGGGTGAATTTATGTTCCAGCTTTTTACCACCGACTGCAATTACGCTACCGGCATTATCCTGCTCAGCAGTGTTACTGATATAGTAATTGATAGGGCCCGGTGTATCATTTGCCTGGTGGTAGCCTAAAAGTCGCAGTCCGTCATAGGTCCCGTCTGTTAATGCTGTAAGTTCTGCCGCTGATAGAGTCCTTATATCGTCTAGCCTGTTTTTAATAAGAAATTGATTTGCCATTATGTTGTGTTTTTAAATCTTACACAAACTTAGGCTTCATTCAGGGGCTATTGCAGTAAAAGAAGGACTATGTTATCGGTAGGATGAAACTACCGAAAAGTCAATGCTACGGAGATAAAAAATGGAGAACTCTATGAGAGAACTCCATTCACTATTAATGTATTTTAAAAACTTGAATTATCTCGATTTCTTTATTGGCGTATCCGCTGATATTGCAAAGAAATCATCAGGAAGTTCCATCGCTTCTATTTTTTGAGCTACCGACTCCATTTTAAATTGCTTATTTTCAACCACGATTTTCAATGGAACAGACTTTGCTTTTGATAAATAGTAATTCCAGTTTCCATAATTATGGTTCTGAAATTTACTGACATTAATGGGATATCTTGATGAAAAAAAGTAGGTTGTTTGCCCGCTTTTCGTCGTTAGAACTAATGCATCACAATCTTCACCTAGTATTTTCTCCTTATTTTTAATAAGCTCCGAATTAACTACCGAATCTGAATTTACATCCGCATTAAACCAATAAAGTGTGTCCGATCCGCTCGTCTTATTATAAAGTTTATTCATTTCGCCGATATATAACTGAACGGTTATACCAATACCATTTGTGTAAGATTTATAGTTGCTTGATTTAATAAAATATTCTTGTTTCTCGCCTACGAGAGCTTTCATCTGTTCACTAGAAACATTAGGCACTTTGCTCTCGAAGTTATTTTGATAAATAATTTCACCTTCAAAAGCCTCTTGACAATAACCATTAAATGTGGCTAAAAGAAATAAAAATAGTAATTTATACGTGTTCATGACTGATTAATAAGCCTTTTCCAATTCTGTAATAATTAAACTTGGGTCTTCAGTTGCGTATTTCAGCCAAATAGAATCCCCTTCATTAATTCCCTTCGGATTATAATCCCATCCAGTACGACTTTCATATTCAACACCATTAACTATGTATTTAACATGAATGCTATGCCCCTTATAAGAAAATATTTTGGTAACAAGTCCTCGTACATATCCATGGTTTTTATTCACTATTTCAACTCTCTCCATTTTTTCTTTTTCACCAGTGGTGCCAGTCCAATAAAGGCCGCCAGAAATAATTACTATCAATACAACAAAAAATAATATTAATTTTAACCTTTCCATTTATAATTATTTAATATCCAACCATTTTTTTAATTTTTCAGTAAATCCAGCTGTTGCTCCATTTCTCACGGCGGTAGCATGATTTCCGGTAAACAACTTTTGGTTAGATTTTGCTGCCGCACTTGCTCTACTAGCATTTTGAAGTGTTGATTTGGCACTAACCAGTTTCGACGTTGCTGCTAAGGATTTAGCTCCCTCCATTTGTCGTCCACCATTTGTGACTTTGTTGAATTTATTGGAAGCTTGAACAACTGCTTTTACAGCCTTAACTTCTGTTTTAATGCTTTTTGTAACAGCTTTTGAAGCATAAGTAGTCATTTTTTTACCAAGGGCTCCGACAGCTTTTCCGCCAGCATAATCAACAACGCCATCATAAAGAGTTTCTCCTCCAGATTTCGTTCCTGAAAAATAATTTTTCACTCCGTCTTTTTTTGAAACATCTAATGTAGCTTTTGCTACAAGCCCACCCGCTTCGATACCAGCTGCTGCTCCTGCTCCCACGCCAGATCCTAATAATCCTCCTTTTAATGCTTCGACGCCTACATCTGCCCAATCAACCTCATCTAATTTTTTTCCTGAAATTAATTGACTAGCAAGCTCAACACCCCCGCCCACCAATACTCCTATACCGGCTGTAATACAATTTGGGCAATTACCATCAGGGTCTGTTAGATTTACAGGGTTGTTCCACCCATAAGCATAAGGAGATTTATCTAACTGTTCAGGTTCGTCCGCCATTGCATCAGCTACGCTCCACCGTCCAATCTCAGCATCATATAACCTCGCCCCATAATCTAACTGCCCCCCTAAATCCTGCTGTATTTCTTTTCCGTTATAAAGATACTTATTATTCCCGCCACTCAAAATTCCCTTTGTCTTGCCGAAAGGATAATAATCTTGTTTTTGAATAGGCTCAATTTTATTTGTGGTCGGATTTTTATAGATCACCGAACGAATATTGCCCAAATGATCTTTCAAAGCATAATAATAGGAATAATTAGTTCCATTCCTCAATAAATACCCCTCCTCAGTACCGATTCGCTCAATA
The DNA here is from genome assembly GCF_039511225.1 of Sphingobacterium multivorum. NCBI lineage: Bacteria > Pseudomonadati > Bacteroidota > Sphingobacteriia > Sphingobacteriales > Sphingobacteriaceae > Sphingobacterium > Sphingobacterium multivorum. The sequence goes on along the minus strand of NZ_CP154261.1, from coordinate 1,582,503 downwards.
TTGTTTCCGCTATATTCAATTCCGCCAATATAATTTCTATCTCCCTCCTTTGAGGATACTTTTCTCAGCTTATTTCCTCCGGCGTCATATATATAGGAGATCTCAATGGGATCAGTACCGCCTACACGTTTCGCACTTTTAGGTAGATTTAGATAATTATACGTAAGCGTGATTCCAAGGCGGTCGGTAAGTGAGTTTCCATTATCATCACACGTATAATTACCGCCAATTCCTCCGCTTAAACCCGTCAATCGGTTACTCTTATTATCGTTCGCATAATTATAACCAAAAGCTGTCCCATCATCGCGTCTCAGACTTTTTATATTTCCCATGTCATCATACGACAGTTCTTCTTTGATCTTTATACTGTCCAAAGAAACACCCAGTATTAGTCGATCTAGATTATCATAGGTATAATTAAATGTCCTATTCATTGCAAACTTATGGCCCCACTGCTGCTGACTAATATTACCATTATATTGCGCATTATTCAACACAGTGCCCCCGTTGTCTACGTTATAATTTAGCTGATATGAGAAAAATGGCGTTCCCACTTTTCTTTGCCACCCCCTTTCATTGTAAGCAAAGGAAGTAGTATTCCAAAAGGTTACACCATTATCTTCGCTATGAACCGACCGACCGATCAACTGGCCGATTTCATTGTATGCCAACTTAGCCTGAATAACTTCTGGTTGTTCATTTATCCTTTTCTTTGCTTCTAACAATCGGCCGACATGATCGTATTCGTTTTTAGTAGAAATAGTGATCGTACGGCCACTAAGCGGAGTGGAATGTTCTTGGCTCGTTTTGACCAATTGCCCTGAAAAATTATATTCATTAGTAATAATATCATTTCCACCAAGATGATTGGTACGGCTTTGTCTTACGACCTGCGCGTCATCATCGTAATCATTTACTGACCAGATCCACTGTACCGGATTAGAATCGAGCACGCGCGTCTTGGTGGCAATCAGCAATCCTTTCAGCATATTGCTGTAACCTGAATGGTTAGTAAATGGCAGATTGGGTATGTCACTATAGCTATCATAATAATTTACTTTATGAACAATCATACTCCCCAAATTCGTTGGAATCGCATTATTCGTATAACCTTCCAATCCTGAACCAGGCTGCTCCCACAGTACCCCAGTATACGCTGCGAGTGTTTTCTGAAGATTGTCATGATCATCACCACTATGTCCACTCTCTATTCCATTCAATATAACACGACCAAATACATCATATTTGGTAAAACTCCATTCACCTCGTTTTAACTGTTCTGCATCACGGGTGAAGACTACCTGATCGTTATTGTTATAAACAATATACTCCCATCCTTTGCCCGGAATCTTCTTCTTAATTAAACGTTGTCTGCCATCATACTTATAAGCGTACACAAGTTCTTTAAAAGGTTCACTGCTTTCATCAAGAGCAGGCTCGTTGTATCCTGGTGGAATGACATACCGAAGGTTACCAAAATTATCATAAACATAATGGGTATTGAGGGATTTGGTTTTTGAGGCCCATACTCTTTTAAGAATTACACGGCCCTGAGCATCCTTATACTCCTCTGTCGTACCAGCTTTTACACTATCAGCAATCCAGTTTTCATCCTTAGTAATGGTTAGATTAAGCGCACCCTCAGAATAATTTGTTGTTCTATCCGCACTTTTATCGTCCGCTTTTATTTTCCATAAGGGCACGTCAGCAGCGGCATTGATGCTATATTCGGTGACAATAGTATGCCCTTCGGCTGAATTGCGCTTAACTGTCGAACGTGTGGCCACAGGTTGCCATGCAGCGCCTGCCGCGCCCTGTTCCAAAATACGTCCGAGTGGACTATTTTCTAGTAATGCAACAGCGTACGGCTTGCCGGTCTTGACAACAGCGTCCCAAGGATTAGAATAGTAGGCCAACTGGTCTAATTTTATGCTATCCGCTGGCTGGAGACTACCACCTTTGTTCTTATTCTTAACATGTGGTAGATAACTCGTACTTTCTCTCCCAAACCCATCGTATTCTTTGTATTGTAAAATATCTAAATATTTGGGACTGGCCATGACCTGAATAACCTGTGATGGTCTTCCCAAGCCATCAAAATATTGAATGGTCTGATTTTCGTCACCAATGCTACGCGGTTGGTCTATATTGTTTGGGGTGACCCCCGGACTTCTAAACGTCTTGGTTAATACGTAATTCTGTTCTTTACTAATATTGCGTACCAAATATGGAAATGACGCAATAGAGATTGTCACAGTATTACCTGCAGGAATGTGAAAACCACTTTTTAACGTGATACTTTTTAATGCTTTTATATCTGTCTGATTATTATAAACGTTAAAAACAGGGTTTTCTTGCAATTCCTGCCCGTATCCAATCGCACATAACAGTGTTGACAAAAAAATAAAAACAGTTCTTTTAGCTAGATTCATATTACTCTGTCTATTTTTCATGAAAATCATATTAATTGCAGCTTTCTTGCCATGAAGTAGTTACACCATTGATAGTTTGGTCAGTACCAGAACTACCATATCTAAATCCAATAAAAAATGCTTGTGCACAAACGTAATAAGCATAACGTCCTTGGCCGTCAGGTACATAATCATGATCCAATTGATTGGCTGCGACTACTTGATAGGTTAAGGTTGTACAATCCTGATAACGAATGTATAAATTTGGAAGAGCAGCTGGAGGTATCATAATTTTGACTCGACGACAATCAAGACAGGTTCCATTCGTATTAGCATAGTTCTGTCCGTTTGCGTCAATATCATTGCTTGCTTGCAAGTTCGCATCATATTTTGATATTTTTGATGTATACTTTCCTGCCGGAACGGTGTATGTAACCTCAGAGCCTACCAAGCCAGAGCAATTGTTCTTGCGGAATACTTTACTTTTCAAATCGTTGGTATATATTATCTCTCCGCGATAGTTATAACTAAATGATTTAACAATATTCGACGAACGATCAATTATGTGCTGGAATCTCTGCATACCATCATATTGATAGGTTTCGACTTCTCCTCGAGCATCAGTTTTACTCGTTATTCCTACCAACGGTTTATATGTATAACTTGTTATCATCGATCTTGACATTGAATTGTCTGCTCTTAATTTATTCATCGCAGCAACTATTGTTGCGTCAGAAACAGTGGCTTGATCCAGTGCATTTATCGTAGTCTGTCCCAAAACTTTGAATACCTGGTCATAACTGGCATTTTCAATTTCTGCAACCGGATATTGGCCTGCGTAACCATATAAGATACACATAGGTGTGCCCTTTTCCAACTGCTGTTCAATGACATTTCCGTATTTATCGTATAAATTGTATCGAATACGTCCTTCGTAAACACCTGTTGCAGAATTTAGGGACTTAACTGCGCTTAATGCTGGGAAGCCATGAGATGTTTTTGTAAACTCGCTCATTTGTCCTTTGACTCTACCATCCACATCCTCTTTTGAGATAATTGCTGTACTGAGCATATTTTTAGAAAACATCAATTGATATACGCCCAATGGATCAATCAAGCCCTTTATCATATCTTGCGGATATTTAATCTCTTGATTTATTGTCCCCCCTTGACTCCTGCTTGTTAAAATGTTTGTCGGGTAACGGTGGTCATTGTTATTGTATTGATAGGATGTAGCTACAGAAGACGATTTGACTCCATCTGAATATAGCTTTTCTTCTTTTCCCGTCAATTTGGTCCATTTGGCACGTAGCGTACTTTTAACAAATAATCCAGGCTGATAATTAAGGCAAGGATGCATTATTTCCGTTCCATTAGAACTTAACAAGTACATATTTGTGAGAAAGGAGGGAAAGGGTTCATACATATCTGCGTCATCTGTAGTACCGATTACTGGTGTATAATTAAAGCTTTCAGACTTAACTTTAACTCCGGTTATTTCATTACCACTATAGAATTCCCTCGATGTCAAAATTGGTTGAAAAACATAACCTTCCAATGCATCATTGGTAATTGATGGCAAAGGGTCATCATAATTTTCAACAGTCGTACTTTCTTTTCCATTTACGACCTCTTTTATTACAACCTTCTTGTAGTAAAAATTTGATGGCAGATGACTCTTTTTCATTGTCTTTTCAGAAGAATAACTATAGCAGCTAGCCGCTCCAAAATACCCCTGATCAACCGGAAAATCCCGAATAGCATTATCTGGAAAGCTTATCCACAAGCCTTCGGGCGAGGCGTATTCGTACTGCTTTGTATTTACGACAAGACCATCACTATCAAAAAGTTCAATTTTATCTACTCTAAGCCCTGGAGCACAACGTGTTCCCGATTTATTTGCAGAATAATATAGTTTGAGCCCCCCAGAAGTTGGATAATTAATTTGTTTTAAACTACCTTGTCTGGTATAATTATCAGAAACATCTCGATATGCAGTCCAACTGGTACCAGCTATATATAGAAGATGTTTATTATCATACCCGTTATAATATCCGAAACCGTCTTTCGATAACGTCAGTGTTTCCGGAAGACCATATTCTTCATGATATTGAAATGTATAGACCTGCTTCTCCTCACCAACTGTATCCTCAAAAGCCAGTCGAGAAAGTTTCAACTGCGGATTGCCTTTAAACAATTCATAACTGAATTTAATTCTTCTGATAATATCCCCGTTTTTATTTTTCACTTCTATTTTATCCAACTTTTTTTTCCAATTTGAAGCCTTGGCATCATCAGAATAAGTGAATGCAATAGTCAGGTCTTGGGAACTCACCATGCTAATCAATTTATTGCCATTATTCACGGAGGTATAAATAGTGTTACTCCCCTCACGGTCGTCAAAACAATTGCCTGCTTTTTCGGTATTAAGGCCTTTTATACGAAAAAGTGTACTCGAGCTGGGATAGCTATACGAGGTAGAGTAGTCTATATAAGAAAAATTAACTTTCTTATTATGTACAGTTGTAATTTCATTAAGTTTCCAGCCTGTTGCTCCACTCGATGACCAATTACTCGGGTTAGAATATGTACTCGTATACTCTCGTACATTAAAATTAAAGCTATTGCCATTATCATCTTTTACGAGAAAACTATTGAGCGCTTTGGAATCATAAGAAAAACTCAACTTATTATCATTTAGTTGCTTTAACTCCAGTTTATTATTAAAGAAAATACCACCTGCATTATTGAGAAAATTATAGGAATAATTATCTTGATTTATATCAATTCCATTAGTTGCAAATGATTCTAACGTGGACTGCATCTGTTGGGTATTCGCTTTAATGTTATTCGCTAAATAAGCGGATGCAGGGAATGCCTGACCTAAAAATGTTGCACCATTTGTTCCTACAGATTCATCAGGTAATCCATTGATACTCCTATAAACCCCTCCTCCAACATTGAGCGACCATCCAAGCCCAACTGAACCCGAGAGCTGCGTTACTTGAATTCCGGAAGTTTGGTATGACAAGCTTATCGGTATTTTGAGTCCATCTACATCAATTTCATATAGTGGTATCTCAATAGGGACAGTTCCAGTTGCCGAAACAGCTGGTGTGTAATAATAGTTTGCAAATTTAGTTGCCTCGGGTGTCATCTGCCCTATTTTTTTGAGTTGATAGGGGTCATTTGTCTGAGTATATCCTTCAAAAAAGAATAACATCAAAAACACGGTTATCAGGCCCCCCCCTTTATTAAAAATATTCAACAGTTGTAATTTGTAAAGTTTGTCCCCTCTTTCTTTCATAATTAAATAGTTAATTTTATTTATATAAAAAGCAAAATTAAACCTCTAAAAATCTTTTATTTACAAAAAGTTAATTGAAAAGACATGAAAATTCTGCACAGAAAGGATCTATCCATTGTACCACTTGAAGACATTGTATACAATAGCGCTTCAAGCACATTACAGGTTGAAGCACTTAATAGGATTAAAGCCTCAAAAGAAACAAGAATTATAGGTATTCAAATCTTATATAACAGTTTGTCAATAATTAGCAAGCGTTAGGGGCTTAAAATTATCAATGCGCGAATGTAAAAAATGAAAATGGATTAATAAAATATAATTTGAAATTTCATATCTTAAAATGACAAACGAACAAAATAAAACGAAATATTAATTATCATAAAACACTGAAAACCCAAGTATTACACATAAAGAAAATCATTTTATAAAAAATAAATATGATCATTCTCCTTTTAATCTAAAAAAGATATTCTCCAGCGATTTATTCGTAGAGGATCCAGTGGCCCCAAAAAAAGAAGTCGAAATAGACAAAAGCCAGGTCACACAACCCGGCTTTTATAAAATACCGCAACTTAGACTTACAGCAATGAGTGAACATCTTTACTTATTCCTCAATTTATCGATTTCGGCAGCCTGTTTCTTTACGGTTTCGTTCAGCTGAATCAGTTGTAGTGTCATCTCTTCAATTTTCTTTAACAAAATTTTATCCATTTCATTGAGCGAGTACCCCTCCTTTTCCACGACTTCCGCTTTTGGAACATCGGGCAGATGCTTATTTCTTTGAATAAATTCATCAACTTCTTCTAACGAAGGTACCCTGTAGTCTTGCTTAAACACATAATCCGGCCAGTTTACCGTTTCGACCTTAATTTCACGCGCCCGTATACTGCCGTTGACCGAAAGCTTTTGGCCAGGTGATGCCGGCGCACCAATGCCTACATTTCCACTTCCATCGGTCATCAATGTTGGGATGATAGTGAACGATACTTCAGGTAGCGACGGCGGGGATACCTGACTGGTGATCGGTACAAATTTGGAGTCCAGCGTATGCCCATAGGAAAAAGAGCTAACCGCAAACGATGTATAATCGTAAGGATTAGGGACAATATAGAAATCTGTCTTCGTTCCATTTTTATAGGCTTTCAAAGAAATTTTATTGTCGGAATATTGACCTACAATGGTCTGAATCACCTTTAACCCATTTCTATTTGAAATATAAAAGCTTGTCTCTCCGTTGGAATCTGAGAACCAGGATCCTCCCCAAATCTTAATGATAATTTTCTGTGAATTTGACACATCGTTTTCGGCACGTTCGAGGCTACCGACGTAGACGAAGGTATTACCTGGTATTGTTGTAATCTGTACAGGAGTCTGCCCTTTCACGACAAAAGTCAAAAGTACCATCAACAGCGGAAATAATATTCTTTTCATTTTTAAATTATAAAACTTTATCGTTTAAATTACCTACCTCGGGCGTTAACTACTTACTGAAAATATTTGATGACCACTATCTACTTTCCAGCAACTTTATTTTTTCTGATTGTAATTTGACCTGTTCGGTTTGTATTTTTACCTCATGATTCAATTGAATAAGCTGTAAGGTCATCTCCTCAATCTTTTTTAATAGAATTTTGTTCATTTGTCCCAGAGATACTCCTTCAGTTTCTGCTTCTTCTGCTTTTGGAACATCGGGCAAATGGCCATGTTCATTTATATACCGTTCCGTTTCAGCTAAACTTCGCAAATTATAATCTGCTTTAAACACATAATCAGGCCAGTCCGCAGCAGAAGTTGTTACCTTGATCTCTTCGGCCCGGATTTTTCCCTTTACAGCAAGTTTGTCCTGCGGATCCATCGTTCCAATACCGATATTTCCGTTAGGAAGAAATACCATATAGGTCTGGTTCCAGTCTTTACCGATATAGCCATAATTTTGCTTACTTATTCCGTTATTGAAAGTTCCCATTGCTCCGAAATGAATAAAATATTCACTATTGTTGTGGTTTGAAATTCGGTACCCTCTTGCCCATATTCCATTTTGCCAGGCAAAATTAGTTTTTATGTTAATCCCGTAGGCTGGAGATTCCATATTTACCTCGATATTAGGATCAGAGGATTGTGCTATTAAGATCCCCGGTATAATAGCCAGAAATGTTGTTATAAACTTTATTTTCATTTACTTTCTTTCTTTAACTCGTCGATCTGCTTTTGCAGTGAAATAACATGTAAGGTTAGTTCTTCATTATTTTTAAGAAGCTTCTTGATCATTTCGCCCAATTGAATACCGTTTTGTTCCACTTCTTTTGCTGTAGGCATTTCAGGCAGGTGCTTATTGGTCTTGACGAAAGTCTCCAGCTGCTGTAAACTACTCAATTGATAATCTCCCTCAAAGACATAATCTGGCCACTCGGTTGCTGTAGTTGTTACCTTGATTTCCTCTGCTTGGATTTTTCCTTTGACGGAAAGCTTTTGCTGCGGGTTATCGGTGCCAATTCCCAGGTTTCCTTTGGCATTCATGGTCATGTAATTACTTTCATAGCTACCCCACGAGAAAAGTGGCCGATTTACCAGTGGTCCCGCACTCCTACGCGCGTCGAAACGCACCATGGGCATAGTACCTACGTCTGAAGTCTCAGGCACACTTGCTCCTATGCCAAGCGCAAAATCGTCATTATAGGTCCTGGAAGCTTGGATCCAGGGTATAAATCGTCCATTTATGGCCGTACCATTTGCAATTGTCAGGCTTTCATTGGGGGCATCACTAACGGTATATTGCACAATTTTTTCCCATAGGTTATTTTCTGCTGCCTTTCGGACATCAATTTGATAGACCGGGTTTGTCATACCAATTCCAACATTTCCTGTTGCAGGAAATATATTCGTCTGTGCATGACCTTGTGACAGCACAATTCCAGAAATAAATGCTGTCAAAAAAATAGATTTTAAATTCATATGGCTTGTATTAGTTCGACGCGAACACTGTTGCTAAACTCAGCGAGAAGGAAAATTTAACTTTAGTTATAAGCTAGTCTAAAAAAACAACAATGCTTTTATAGGCAATATTTCTACCTCTGTAAGAAAGCAAGCAACAATATTTAAAGGTTAAAACAATTTATTATCCAAATATACAAACACTTTCAATTAATAAAACTCATTATTTTAAAAAGATGATTAATATAGCAGAAGCATAGTCTGCTCCCTGCTATATCATCAATTGAATTGAAGTAAATAGAAGGTTTAGTGCAGTAAATTTTCGCTTTCAAAAATTTATTCTTGCTATCATAATCGAGCCAACTATCATAAAAAAGAAACTCGCGATTAAAGTGAAAAGAGCAATTGCTCTTTTTACATAGACCTGAGATTTACTTAAACTTTTATAGTATTTTTCAAATACTGGATTTCTCACGGTTTGTTCAATGGGTGAACGGCCAATTAAAATGACTACTAGACTATAGATCATAATACCAAATGCCATAAAGATAGGCTCCTTAACCCCTACTAATTTTAAAAATAAAAAGACAAATACTTCCCCTATATAGATTACTTTACTTAAGAATAAATATGCTAGCCCAGGAACTACATTTTCTGTCTTCCTCTTTCCTGCAAACCATTTTGACAGCACAAAATCTAATTGTAATATTTTATTAATCATACCTTTGGTTCCTACAAGCAACTGAATTTATTTTTTCATTTAAATTGGCCCATCTCCGATAATACAATCGATGAATAGGTTTAATAACCAAAGCTCGTCTATCTGCATTGGTCTTGTTACTTTAGTTTCATTCAATGAATTACACCTTCACCTCCGATATTACATCCGAAAATATGCGAATGATCCAATACTTTTAAAACGAACGGCAGTTCACTCGATGAAATATCAATATTCGAATAATACAAGTCGTCTTCCTTAAAATAATTAAAAAGATCCCTGTGCAATTATATTCTTAAGCATTCCTATGGTAAGCTTTTTTCTTCTGGCCCAGGTCCCTTTTCAAACACAAAACTTTAAAAATATCGCCTTGTTTGTTTCTCGTCTACGAGAGCTTTCGTCGGTCCACTATAAACATTAGAAACTTTGCTATCGAAATGTATTCGTGTGAGATTAATAAGCGTTTTCCAATTCACTAATGATTAAACTTGGATCTTCCGCCGAAAACCTGAACCATATTGAGTCACCGTTATAAATATTATTCGGATTAATACTCCAACCTCCAGAGTATTCATAGTCTTTTTTATTGATAGTGTATTTAACTCTAAGACTTCTTCCTTTAAAAGAGTGATAGGAACTAATTATTCCTCTACCATATTTATAATTCTTATTGACGATCGCGATTCTTAATTGATTTTCTTTTTTAACGTTTTCTGAATCCCAATAAATCCCGCCCACAAATACTCCCATTAACAATACAAAAAGTATAATTAATTTAAACTTTTCCATTAATTGTCCATCGTACTCATTAATATTTTTCAATAGTTCAGGCAGATCCTATAAGGAAGTTCCTCTATAGGGCTTTAATAGAAAAGAATCCCAGTTGTTTTCAGAGACAACTTTGCGCAGCAGCTTTTCATCCGTACTTAATAAATCGATATTCAGATGATCCAATACTTTTATCACGAAAGGCAATTCATGATGTGAGATATCAATATTCGAATAGAACCAGCCCTCTTCCTTATACAATCCATAGGGATAAGAGATCAAGTCTTTTGATAGCTCCATCAAAAGATCTTCGCTACAAATCAATGCACCTCTAAAAAATTAGCTTCAACGGGAGTTATACGATCTATCAGCTTATTACCGTAACTTTTCTCAAATTCATTCCACTGCTCTATCGTTTTTCCATTTATGAAATAATCAATACAATTTAATTCTACGTCAATCCGAGTGGTATCGAACATCTTTTTTGTTTTATGGACTTCAATTATTGGAACGCCTTTCCGTTTAACAATGGTATCACCTATATCACAAAAAGGTATAACATGGTAAAACCACCTACCTGGCAGCGATTGTACAGTATCTCTTTTTGTACTAGGATCAACACCAATAAGGATAAAATCCTGATACTTGATCTTAGGTTCTTTTAAAAGAACAACATTAGCCTCGAAACTTTCAGCATATTGTTTAGTTGTTTCACATCTATTGGGATCATTACATCCAATAGTTAGCAAGATGAGTATACTATATATTACTTTCATATTTATTAATCTGTCTGTGATAATGAAATTGTCGTGGTTATTACCATAACCTGCACCAACGCCTTCAACCAGAGTAAACTTATGTGCCCTATCAGGATCTATTTTGCCGTCGGACCTCAGCGGCATTGAATAAGTCCCCATAATTCCGCTCCCAAAAGAGAAGTGCTGAGTTTCGCCAATTAAGTAAACAAAGCCCTTACCCATTATAGATAGGCTTATGAAGATCTATTCTTATTGTGAATGATGCTTTTTATCATAACTTTCCTGAAATTGATTCCATTGATCATAAGACATCCCATTCATTAAATAATCGCCACAAGTTGAAGTAAGATCAAATCGTCTCAAATCATATTTCATTCTTGTTTTATGAAGTTCAATAATAGAAGTCCCCCTACGTTTAACAATAGTATCTCCCAAATCACATAAAGGCTTTAAATGAACAAACCACCTGGATGGAAGAAATTGAACAGTATCTCTGTTTGTACTAGGATCAACTCCAATAAGAATAAAGTCTTCAAACTTTACTTTAGGTTTTTTTAGAAGGATTATATTAGTCTGAAGTCCATTTATATACTCCATATATTTCTCACAACCGTCATTAGAAGACGTTGTGCATCCTGTTAAAGCGATTAATGCGATACTATAAATTATTTTCATTTTAATTTGTTTGAAATAACGAATTAACTCTTACTGTGAATGATACTTATTACTATCATAACTTTCCAGAATTTCTTTCCATCGTCTTATCGTTTTTCCATTTATGAGATAACTGTCGCAAGTTACTTCTATATCAAATCGTGTGGTATCATATTTCATTTTTGTTTTATGAACTTCAATTATGGGAATGCCCTTCCGTTTAACAATGGTATCACCTAAATCACAAAAAGAGGTCACTTGGAAAAACCATCTACCGGGCAGCAACTGTACGGTATCTCTATGGGTAATAGGATCAACACCGATAAGGATAAAATCCTTATACTTGATCTTAGGTTCTTTTAGCAGAATAATATTAGCCTCAGGACTTTCAGCATATTGTTTAACTTCTTCACATCGATTTGGATCATTGCATCCAACAATTAACAATAGTGGTATACTATAAAATGCTTTCATATTTGTTACTTTGTCTGAAAGAATGAAATTGTCGTAGTTTTACCGTAACCTGCACCCACGCCTTCACCCAGGGAAAACTTATGTACACCTGTAATATCTGTATCGCCGTTTTTGAGTATTGGCCTTGAATAGGTTCCCATAATTCAAGTTCCAAAAGAGAAATCCTGAGGTTCACCAGTTAATTAAACAAGCCATCCCCAAAATAGATAAGGGTTTATAAGGATTAGTTCTTACTGTGAATGATGCTTATTATTATAACTTTTCTGAAATTCATTCCATTGATCTAAGGGCTTTCCATTCACAAGATAATCGGTACAAGTTAATTCTATATCAAATCGTGTGGTATCGTATTTCATTTTTGTTTTATGAACTTCAATTATAGGAACGCCTTTCCGTTTAACAACGGTATCACCTAAATCACATAAAGGTTCCACATTGAAAAACCACCTAGCGGGCAGCAGCTGCACAGTATCTCTTTTTGTACTAGGATCAACTCCAATAAGGATACAGTCTTCAAATTTGTTTTTAATTTTTTTTAACAGAATAATATTAGCCTCAGAACTTTCAGCATATTGTTTAGTTTCTTCACATCTATTTGGATTATTACATCCAATAATTAATAAGGCTAGTATACTATAAATTGATTTCATATTTGTTACTTTGTCTGAAATAATTCTTCCCTGTTAATGATACCTCAAAAAAAATGTAGTGGTTTTTTTGGCCTTTTTTTTACTGAAGCAAATTTATAACTTTATTTACTTGGAAACTTTAAAAAATGTAACCATTACTGAAGATCTAGCGCAATTCACCAACAAATAATGATATTCTCTAAATCAATTATTTAACATACCAGATAACCGCATCACCAGATTGGAATATTGATATAGCTAAATTAGCGATAAGCACATGAAAAACTTCGAAAGAAACGGAAACGAGTACAAAATGAAACCCCAATTAGGAACCTATGTTCCTTTGGTTGCTATATTTTCTATTATGACCCTAGTTGGGTTCATCAAAATGCCGGAATCCTCTTTCAAATGGTGGATGCTGGGTATTGTTGTCATCCTAATGATTTCCCTGCTGAGAGCCTATTTTATCATTGATATGGACAGACGGGAAATGCGCGTACGCAAAGGGCTTTTTGGTAAAGAGGTAACCGTTCCGTTGGAAAACCTACAGGGATTTACGATCTACAAGCTCAAACAGTATGGCCTCATCACCGTCAGTGTATCGCTTCTCGCACGTTATCGAAATGAAGACGGTAAAGAAAAAAAAGTGCAGCTCGCACAGAGCTATTTTACAAAGCCAATACAACGAATCTGCAATGAGATCGACGAAATCATCGCAAATGATTGCAGCATCTGAACAACGGAAATAAAAAAGCCACATCTCCCGACGTGGCCTTCACTTAAATAAACATAAACATATGAACCATCACCTAATCTAGCGGTTCCAACTAACTCTTATTTCACATTCACATTAAATGTAAACGTCGCCTGCACGGTTTTCGCTCCTTCGTAGGTATACACCAGTGCCTGCTTAATGGTATATTTCTTTCCGGTGGCCAAAGCCCCTGGATACTGCCCAATAGAAAATGTTATCGTACTTGCGTTAAATTCCGAAAACAAGCCCGCACTGGCGCCCCAGTTGGTGACGGCCCCGGCAGGCGTAAACCAATGCCCGTAACCCGTGGCCGTATTGTTGGGATTTAAACTTCCATTTGGCTCCACGGCATAGAACTTAATTTTTCCACTGCTCATCAAACCCGCCAGGTCTGCCGAAGGTATGGCCAAGGCCTCCCCTAGCTGCGCTGCATTGACGCTTACTTGCGTACCCGAATACCCTGTAGCATCTGCCGGGAAGCTCAAGTCATAATTCAATGCGATATCTTTCGGCTGACTGCTCACCTCATTGTATCCCGTAGCCGTTGTACCCTGAATTTTGATTTCGTAAGGCCATTGCTCATCGTTGCTGTCGTCATCATCCCAGGCATGTGGTTGGTAAACAGATGGAGCACCAGTGACGACAAACCAGAGGTTGCTACAATTGGCCGGAACAGTAAACGCGACCGTATTCTCCGTGCCCTCCGTCCTGTCACCATATACCCGCGTGCCGTCTTTCAATAATGCCACATAACCATAGCGCCATCCGGCACGGCTGGCATCCACCGGGTTGAATCCGGCAGCATTTGGTAGGCCTTTAAAAGCTACCGAGACCTTAGTTCCCGCAGCCGGAACTTCCAGCGGAATCACATTGTAACCCGTAGTGCCCGGACAACGATCATAGGCAACGCGAAGACTCCCGTTGGATTGACGCGTAAATTTGGTCGTCAGCTTACCGATATAATTCTTCCCATACTCCTGGATGCTGTTCAGGTCCCAGGTCACAAAGCGGGTCGCCGCATCATAGATCTCATTGTTGAACTGCTTCACATCGATACCCGTTATACGCATATAGGCCTGCACCGGATCTTCGGGCTTTAAAGCTTCGCGCCAGATGCGGCCAATCATATCGATCCCATGTTTGCTGGTCCAATACCAATGGATGAAATAGCTGGCATAACGATATTTCTCGTGATGAATATGGCGATGATAATTTTCGGTATAGACGGGAAAATCGGCTCCCGAAAATGCCTGTGCGGGATAGGTTTGGTAGGCCTGCCATTGCGCGGTCTGCTCCCAGAATCCGTTACCGCTCGTCCCGCCGTACCCGTAACGAAATCCATGTCCGCCTTTCAGATCGGCAAATACCTGATATTGAAAACTGTGCCCGATCTCGTGGGCAATCACGGCACCTACCGGCTTACAGGTCGCCGGATTAATCCACAGTGCCCCGATTGTATCGTCGTAACCGCCGCCATACGCCATCCATTCTGTCGTATAATGCACAAAAATCATCATTTTGTATTTATCCAGATTGGATCGGTTCACTTTGCGTTCTGCAAACTTCAGCGTGCCGACGTTCAATGCGTAGAACTGTTCGGCCTTGGCCAAAAGATCATCAATATCGACCCGATATTCTTCAGGTACGGTGTTCGCATTGGGATCGTTCTTCCCATAGCTTGCCCCCCAGAACACAATAAAATGCTCCGACTGACGGCTCCGCGAATAGGACCATTTGCTCACTTTATCGTTATAATCCATGCCTTCAAATTCTTTGGGCTTATAAATCTTCAAAGAATCTGTTCCCACAGTAACGGGTGGCGTGGTGATCTCTTCCTCGACAGGAAGCGCTACTTCTTTTTTGCTGCATCCCTGCGAAAGGAAAACAAGTGCTGAAACCAGCGTCAGCAGGACTTTATGCAATACTATACTTTTCATCATTTGAGCGTTTAATAGGTAGAGATCAACTATGTGTAATGGTCAAAAAACGGAAGCGAACGGTATAGGTACCACTTCGGTAGAATTTGATGGTCGATACGGGGTTAAGATTACGTCCCAGCGTAGTCGCCGTACCAACAATACGGTAATAAGAAATAGGATCGCCCGACCAAAATTCTGTACCTACATAAGTACCGTTCATGATAGGATACACCAGACCCGAAACATCTGGATAGCGATACACCAAGCCCGTATCGGTAACTTCCTCCGGATAGTAAGGCGACCAATTTTTGAATGTCGGCCGATCTCCACGCTTGATGACCTCGCCTTTTTTAGGATTGAAGGGCTTGCCGTTTTTATCTTCCCATTGATATACAATTTTGTTTTCTCCTTCCGCCTGATGCTCTACGACGATCTCATAGTCTGTATACGGTAGAAAATTGGATTCGGCCCCGTAGTCCGAACTCGTGCACGACTTAAATAAAATATCTTCCTTCTTAGCACCGATGACATTAAAGTCCAGTATATTCTTAAATTTTTTCTGTCCGGCGACATTGCTCACCTCCACATCGATCGTATACTGTCCCGGGGTCACAAATTGCGTCGCCTGTGTAAAACCCACGCGACCACCGGTCGCATTGAGCATCATCGGTGGATATTTAGCCTTGCCGATCTTGGCATTCAACAGATCCAGGGTGGTATCCCGCCAGGTGATCTCCGCCAGGTAGGTGGATATCTCATGTTCTTTTGAAAATTCTGTTGAGAGCTCGCCGGTTTCCTTGTTCCTTACCGCAAGCAGATTTACGGTCAGCGGGGTTGTGCTTCCATTGGCAACAATGGCATCCGTGTACACCACTGCCCCCTGATTGACTTGCAGATTCTCCACATTATAGCGTATATTTTCACTTAAATAACCTATTTGATCACTCTTGCAGGAATCCAATAGCCCGAGGGATAAACCTGCTAAGCCGATTATAAAACTTCGTTTTTTCATCTGTTTTATTTTTTCATGTGTGACGAAACCATCCGGTTGATTCAGCACAGCAAAGGAATCAACCCTGATAGGTTCATAATTTATTTGATCTTAATGTTGAATACAAAAACAGCATTCAAATCACCCTTTGTTTTCGACTTGTACACGAGGGATTGTCGTACCGTATAGGTACTACCCACCGTTGTTTGCCCTGGATATTGCAGTATATTAAAGGTCATCGTTGAGGTTGCCAGCTCAGATACAATGCGTGCATCGGCACCCCACGAACAGGTCTGCCCTTTGGCATCGAACCAGTGTCCCGGTGCATTTGCCGTACTGTTTGCATTTAAACCGCCATCGGGCTGCACGGCGTAGTAGGTGATGTCCTTGCCTACCAATGCGGATATTGCCCCACTCTCTAGGCCATAAAATCGTGCTAAACGCGGAAGCAATGCGTCTACTGTGGTACCAGTATAACCGGCGGCATCGTATTTAATACTCAGATCGTAGGTAAAAGTCAGCGTAGCACCAGTTTCCACAATTTTAGGTCCCGTGAGGATGCGCGGCACAAAATCGCCGATAAACGTATGTGTATTGGCCAGTACATTCAGCATAGTTCCTGAAGCTGTTTTAATACCAGTAGTCTGACAATATACCCGCATATCGGCCTGATCATCTTCTTTGACCGTAACAATACCGTCGGGACTGATCTGATCGGCCTCGCCACGCACTTTGACGTAATACAGATAATAAACGGGCTGCGAGGACCAGGCCGCTTTGGGCTGCTTTTGCTTATGATAGAAAAATCCACCCACATTGGCCGCATTGCTAATCGTCGTATACGCTGTGCTGGCCGTTTCCAGATCGTAAGGCGCCTCGTTATAGATGTATGCCCTCACAGAATCTACAGGGATCTCGTTGAGAAACTGGTCAAAAGAATACTGTGCATTTTCATCCACATACTTTACCGAGTCCGCCTTCTGTTTATAATAACGGTTGACCGAATAATCCGAAGGCGCCCAAAAGGTTTTCGCCTTGTTGATTTCGTCTTTGAGTTTAAAATGGTCAATCACCAGCAGCAGGGTGTCAAACATCCCATTGGGATGAGCTGCCAGGTAGTCGTAAGTAGACAGATTGACTTCGGCTGTATGGAGGCCATCATCCGTCAGATAAGCCGCTTTCTTGCAACCCACTACTGCCAGTCCAAAAGCCAGCAGCAATGCAAATCGATATAAGGTTTTCATTTTTTTCAGGTTTAGTGGTTTACATATTGACGGTTCCCCAGTATGGTGTCTGATTCAGCATAGGATTGGCAGACAACAACGATGGATCAAATGGCCAAAAGTATTTCTTCGCATTAAATTGCGACTGGTTCATTTTGCCTTCCGGAAATTTATAGACGTTAAAGTGTTTATATAACCGCACGAGATCGTAATAGTGATGGCCTTCCAGAAAAAGCTCGCGCGCTCTTTCACTAAAGATGGCCTCAATGAGCGGTTCCTCGTTTGTGTAGGCAGACAGTCCAGCTTGCGTGCGGATTTCATTTAAGATGGTTTCTGCGGAGCTATTTTTACCCGTTGCGGCCAATCCCTCTGCCATAAGCAGCTTAATATCGGAATAGCGAAAGATGATAATGTTATTTTTAAAAATCGCATTGGCATTTGACGCATTACTCGAAAACTTAACATTTGCATATTTCGTACACAGCGCATAGTTACCGTTATAAACCATATCAAACACACTTTTAAATCGTTTATCGTTACTGTCTTTAAAGAGCGTTTTAATATAATCCTGACTGATTCTTAAAATTGGATCTGTTAAAGTCCGAAAATAAGGTCCGGCTAGTGAGAAGTATCCTATTCCCGAGTTTGTACCTTCGTTTTCCCCATTTTGGGAGATCTCAAAAATACCTTCATTGGATTTTCCCTGATAAATACTGCGGTAATTCAGACTGTCCCTTCCCACAAAAGAATATTCGCCGCTTTCCAATACCGATTTAGCCGCCTCGATGCAGTCCGCATATTCGCCCCGCCAAGCACTCAGGTGCGCCTGAAGGGCAAGTGCTGCTCCAGTATTTGCGCGCAGGGCAAAATCATCTTGGTCGATATTGCTCCATTTCAGTAAAGTCAACGCTTTAGTTAAATCGGCCTGGCTCTGATCCAGCACATCACTCTCTTTACTTGCAGCCAGATTTACAGCATCAATGGGCACCACAGATTCTGTTATAATCGGCACTGTTCCCCATACCCTCGCCATATAGAAATAGGCAAATGCACGCACAAAGTAAGCTTCGCCGATATAGTAATCCCTGGTTGATACATTGTCAAAGACATTTTCGTCCATCTTAGGGAGCCTCTGGATAACGCGGTTGGCCTGGTCTATGGCCTGATAGAAGACATCATAGCGCCGCAGCTGATACGCGGGCCGCCAAGTTTCCGAAGCCGCTACAGCCGTGTTGAGCTGCATATTGACAATCGGACTAAAGTCTGCGTTGGTCGAAGAAGTAATTTCGTCCGTTAGCAAATCGCCATAGGCATAGTAGGCCATACCGTTGGCTTGATTTAGGGCCTTGCGCAGCAGCGCATACATGGCGTTGGTTGCGCTATTGGCATCTTCCTGCGTTTTCCAGAAGTTCTCGTCGGTTGCCGAACTGACAGGCTCAATGTCCAGAAACTTGGAGCAGCCTGAAGCGAGATACATGAAAGCACTCAGCATTAAAAACAATATTTTTCTTTTCATCTCTAAATAATTTTAAGCCACCGTTATCCGATGGAACTGACATGATTAAAAGGTAACATCCAAGCCTATTGTCCATTTCTTCGGGATCGGATATCCGTTACCCGTTGAATAACCATTGGCTTCCACTGCTTCAGGGTCCGGCACAGAAGACCAGGACTTAACAGCCACATTATCCACGACCCCATAAATGCGGAGCATTTTCAACTTAAGTTTCTTAATCATGGCCTGCGGGAATGTGTAGCTCAGCTGAATATTTTTCAGGCGCACAAAACTGGCATTTTCCACGAAAGTACTGTTGGCGATGTGCCAATTGTCTACCGTATTGCGAAACAAAGTCGGGTATCTGGTCTGATCGCCGTCTTTCATCCAGAAGTCGCTGGGCTTAAAATCGCCTGCAATAGCCGAATTTGTTCCCCAAGTCGAATAAAGGGCAGATGAACCGGCATCCTGTAATTTGTCCGACAGGTATCCGTTCCACAAAGAGCGTCCAAAGACAAAGCTCACGAGTGTGGATAAGCTAAAATTCTTGTAGGAAAATTGGTTGATAAAACCGCCTACGAGGTCGGGATTTGGATTTCCCATATCAATTTTGTCGTTGTAATCGATCACATAATCCCCATTGACATCCCTTCTGCGCGGATCGCCAGCCTGATAAAGGACCGACCGATTAAAGTGCGCTATTCTTCTTCCGGTCAATGGATCGACAGGCACGTCAGCATTGGTCGCATATACGCCATCCACATCCCATACCTTGAATGGAAAAATAGGTTGGCCTACATTCAGGGCGCGTTGCATCCAGGGTGGTCCCACTTGTATTTCCTTTCCACCATCCGGCAGGCTGGTGACATAATTTTTATTATAAGCCATATTGAAATTGGTCGTCCACTGGAATGCCGACGAAGGAGCCATATTTCTGGAGATAATCGTCATTTCCACACCACTGTTTCTCACACTGATAAAATTATTGGAGACGGTGCTATATCCCGAAGTAGCGGGCATCGTCAGATCGTAAACTAATTCTTTGGAGTCGCGCACATAAAAATCGGCAGTAACCGTAACTCGGTCGTGCAGCAGGTTCATATCGAATCCGGCATTAAACTGCGGTGAACGCTCCCATCGGATCGTCGGTGATGTTGCCGCCGCCGCATAATTAGGAGATACTGTCGGTTTACCGTTATACGAGAGTACCGAACCGGCAATACCATTTTCCAGCACCGATCCTGCATAAGATGCATCAAAAGTCAGTCCTGTATAGCGTGCGTAGTACGAACCCGGATCGCGCCCCGTAATACCATAGCTACCCCTTATTTTGAAAAAGGATATGGCATTTTTGGCTCCCTGGAAAAAAGGCTCTTCCGAAAGTACCCAGCCGGCAGATATGGACGGGAAAATACCCCAGCGGTTATCCTTACTGTATCGCGACGAGGCATCCATCCGGTAACTTGCAGAAAGCAAGTATTTGTCCTTATAATCATAGCCAAAACGACCGAATACCGAGACGCGTGAGCGCTCGCTGATGGAAGTCGTCGCATAAAGATCCGGCCCGGAAGGGATACCGGTTACGGTTTTCACATAAGTTCCATTGTCGTTATAGCCATACATATAGTTTTCATTGGACGTGTTCCGTTCAATACCACTACCCAAAACAGCCGTAAAATTGTGGATGTTGCGGATGCTCTTGATGTAGTTAAAATAGGTTTCCCATTCCCAGCGCTTGTTTTGATTCACCCAATTTTGTGCATAGTTTCTATTACCGGTCAGCAGTTTGGGACGAAAAAGATCGCGCGTATTATTATTGACATTAAACGAAAACTGCGAGCGCAGGGTCAGGCCATTGATCAGAAATTTCTTGAGTGTCCCAGCGAAGTTTCCATTCAGGCTGAAGGAGTTATCGCGATCCATCAGACCGTCGTAGCGCCCGGTATAGATCTGCTCATCTACATCTGTAATCTGGTAGAAAGAAGAAGGAAATCCCCAGGTACTAAAAGGATATTTGGTATCGTCACCCGAACCATGTTTTGCTTTAGTAAAACCTGCGAACAAGTTGGTCTCAAATTGGAAATTGTCGGTTGGATTGGCCTGTAACATCAGGCGTGGTGTGAGGTTTTCATTTTCAAAGCCCATCATTACACCCTGCTCATAATAACGCTGTGCCGAGAATCGGTATAAAAATTTCTCCATGGTGGCACCGATACTCACATTGACATTGTTGATATTGGCCGACTGCAGAAAAAGACCCTGCCAATCGGTATTGTTGTTAAAGGCCGGATTTAAACTATCTGTCAACATGGGGCTAATGGACCCATTGTTGAACCAGTCATACGATCCACCCTGATAGAGCAAGTTCATTTTCAGCCTGCGCTCTGCGGCTCCTACGGTGATGGGCTTCATGGCCGGACGGCTGGAAACTCCATTGTAAGCCGAGATCCGTATTTCGGGTTTCCCCTGCGCCGGACGTTTGGTTTTGATGATAATGACCCCATTGGCAGCACGGGCGCCATAAATGGCCGATGCCGAAGCGTCTTTCAGGATATCAACCGATTCGATGTCGTTGGGATTAATGGCCTGCAACGGACTTGCATTACCGTAAGCCGACCGGATATCACTCACGTCGTAAATAATATTATCGATCACGTACAAGGGCGCCTGCAGTTGGTTGTCTGCTAGACCCAGGTTGCTCGTCCCGCGGATGTTGACGATGTTATTGGTACCGGGTTCACCCGATGTGCTCAACACGGTCAGACCGGCCACGCGTCCCTGCAGCATGGCATCGAAGGTTGCATAGGGCGTATTTTCAAAATCCTTCCCTTTTACGGTAGCAATAGCTCCCGTCGTCTTCCGGCGCTGTACATCCTGATAGCCCATTACGACCACCTCATCCAGCCCCGTTCCATCTTCCTTCATCGTTATCTGAAGTGTATTTTCGCCGGCACGCAGCTGTTTCTCCTGCCGTACATAACCGACGTAACTGAAAATCAGGGTTGGATTTGCCGATTTAAGCGGTAGACTGAATTTTCCATCCGCATCTGTTTTGGTGGCATTGCGGATGCCTTTCTCTAAAATACTCAGATCAGACAGCGGTGTGCCTTTTTCGTCTTTAACGATCCCCGTGACCGTTCTCTGTTGTTGCGCATACAGCTGTTGACAGACCAACAGCAGCAACATAAAAATACCCGTTAAGCATTTTTTTGGAAGGTTTTCATGCATAGTCATAATTTCGTTAAGCAGGTGTTCATTTTAACATACCGTCGACCACACATCTACCCCTGGGATAAACGCGATTCCTTTCTAAAAAAGGCGGCTACAGTATATTAAAAAATTGATTAGTTGTTCTTTCTGTAACAAAATTAGTGCTTCGAAACAGCGGTTTTCGGTCAGATCTTACCCACTCGTTCTAACATTTTAACAAAAGAAAAAGAGGCCTATTGGCGAGGTATAGGATTGCAGCATAGTGCATAAAACAGCAATTCCGTCTAACCATAGCAGAAGTATTTTTCCTGTTATGATTAGACGGAATTGAATCAGCGCCGAAATCGCGCAGGAAATTGAGCGACCTTCTGCCAGATGGGATCAAAAGGCGTAAAGCGATTAAAAAGTCCGTTAATCGTATAGGTAATTCCGGTAGTTGCGAACGTATATCTTAGGAGATACCCCTAATATATTCCGGAAAACACGGTTAAAATTAGTGATGCTATTAAAGCCAGCATCATAGGCTATTAAAGATATTGAATCGTGCCTTCCTAAACCCAGTAATTTACAGGCTTCGCGGATACGCAGTTCATTCAAATAGGCGATGAATGTCTTTCCCGTACAGTTTTTAAAATAGCGGCAGAAGGCGTGCGGTGTCAGATTTGCTTTTTCAGCGATTTCATCCAAACTGATATTCTCTTTAAAATGCTCCTCCAAAAATTTACATAGCTTTTCAATACGGAAAGGTTTGGAGATTTCCCTTTTGGGCAATTGTACACCCGAAAGGGGTTCCAGTTCAGTAAATACTTTGCTGAGTGATTTTAACAAATAAAAAAAATTGACAAGCTGGTCCAGAAAGTCGGACTTTTGCAGTATTTCAATATAATAGCACACCTGCCCCTGAAGTTTCGGCGGAACCTTAAACCCCCGCTGGCATTTATGCACAAAATCAAGCAGGTTTCGAAGTTCGGGCATGGTAGCCATGGTAGACAGTGCTCCTTTCGCGCTAAAAAATAAGGAGACAGACCGCACACTTTCACCTGCAATGAAACTTTTAAACACATGGGCCTGGTTTGTCCCCAATAGAAAAATGTCACCGGGTTGAAATTCATGCACATTATCGTCAAGGAGGAGCTGGCCAATGCCTTCTTTAATCCAGATTAATTGATATTCCTCATGACGATGCATATGCGGATAAAACTTATCCAGCACGTCTTCTTGAATATAGATCGATTTATCCTGAGGAGCAGGAACTTTGAACTGAACTGGCTTCATAACAATTTAGATTTAAATAAATGTCAATATGACACTAAATATACCATAGCCAATTTAGTATTACAATGCTTAACTAAAAGAGGTTAAAATAAGGTGATATTAGGTTATAATTTGCACATACCTGAATTAAAACCAGATAGATATCATCTTTTTTACATCATTATGAGCTTCGTAAAACCAAAAATCGCACCTATCGGTTTTAAAATTTACACCCCGGACGGGTATAAAAAACATATAAAACGCATTATTTATACCCGATGTAGTATATCCCGTAATTGGCTTGTTGAATTTACTGATTAATATGATTTCTGAACATTTGAATAATTAACTTCTTATAAAAGAAAGCAAATATCAATATTCCAATAATCAAATTGTAAATTCCCGTAATTTTATTGCTAGGGGAAAACCAATAGGTATACAAAACATATTCTATGGTAAAAAATACTAGCATCGAAACAATAAAATAAGTTTATTTCTTATTTGCAGTACAAAGCAAAGAGGAATATTAAAGAATAAAACTAAAAAACACACATAAAGTAAGATATACAATACATAGCCTAAGGACAGTTTTATAAACTCAGACAAGGTATTTGCATTGTTGATGACCGCATTTTGAAATCTGTTTTCGATAAATGCAAGAATAAAAAAGAATACAACGTATTTTAGGAACAAATAGCAGATACTATTTAGAAAGCTAGCTTTAAACATATTTCTACAGCTCATAAAAACCGTCCTCACAGCGCTACCATCCGGCCAACTTGATCTTACCATCGCTATCAAAATCCGAATTGTCCGTCACCCTTTTTAGGTTCAGCTGTTTTAATGACAAGCCTTCCTGCAGAGGCACCCCTGTAGACTTTATCCTAAATAAGGGATAAGATAATGGCTTTTCGCCCCATTCGAGCACAAAATGATAGCCATCTACAATCTTTTGCTGGTCATCCGTCTTGATGATCAAGATATTGTGGAAGGTTTGCTCCGGCTTTGCAGGATCACTATCGGGCAAAATACCCCTTGCTTTATAGGTAGCGACAAATTTATAATAATGGTATTTGCCATTTATGGGATTGAATACCAATTCACGGCTGTTGTTTTCCTTGATCAATTCTGAAAAAGACTGCTCGAAATCATCCAGCATTTTATAATTAAAATCGGTATTGATTTTATTGGCGACTAGTATATAGGTCTTTTCATCTTTACCGGCACTATTTCCCTTCGCTTGGTTTTGTGCAGCGACCGAATAACAAGTGAACCAGCTTAACAATAGGATTATTAAATATCTCATCCTACTAATTTATTAAAATCCAAAGAATATTACCTTAACTGCCCAGCAATCATTTCATTTTTCGATTTTTAGCTGACACAGGCACAAAACTTTTACACTACTCCAATAAACAACTCCTATCGCTTAGCACGGACGAAATATCCCAGGTTAAGGCTATTTCTTATCAAACCAACGTTTAAAGTGAGCAGCATGGTAACGGCTGACCAATATATCATCTCGCTTCTCAAAGGACGGCTTTAGTTCAATTGTTAATATACCATTGTCTAAAGCACGATATCCTTTGATGATACTACGATGAACGATGTAACGTCTGTACATCAGGTAATATTGATCATGGTCGAGTACCTTCATCAATGTCTCGAGGCTATAGTTGTGTGTATACTCTTTACTACTCGTCAAGGTCAGGAGCTTTTTATCATTCGCTGAGCTTTTGATAAAGGCAATGCCGTCAAGCGCGACGTAGTTATCTTCATAACCGTATTTTACTCCAAGACAAGGAGCAAGCTTGATCGCATCAGAAAGGTCCCCTCCCCGCTCATCCTCCAATTTCGTTTGCAGTGCTTCATAGGTTACAATCATTTCCTTGAGGGTAGTCATTTCAATTTCTGCCTCTCAGTATTGATCTTTCACAAATCGGGCAAAGCGAATGACGTATATCACCAAAAATACCAAGTTCAATATCAGAATAAACAAAAATAAAAACCTAAACTCGTTGCGCATATAGGGAATGATAGACCTCAAACCTTTTGCGTTTAAGGGTAAAAATACCAGCATCACAACAACCACTGCGAGCAAGGCCGGCAGTACCACTCCAAAGAGAATCTGTCTGATCAGACGCGTCTTAAAATCCGTCAGCCAGGACAATCTCCCATCCATATAACGATTAAAAATATGTGCCCCGCGAAGCACAATCATAACGATCAGCGAAGAAAGAAACCAATAGAGATAAAATTTGGGCATGTCATATCTCTTATCAAAAACAAGAAACCTGCTGGGCGAATAGAAAAAATTACCCAACAGAACAGCAAAAAACAGCTGGACCCTGAACGGTAAGTAGTTGACCTGAATTTCGGAATGAAAAGTCTCAATAAGTTTTTTCGTTTGCATAAAGTTTAATCGGTTAAAGCAAACTAAAATAAAAATTTTTACAAATAAAAAATTGAAACAATCTGCAAGATGCTTTAGAATCCACTAATAAACACCACCACTCGTGCTATAATTTTATTTTCAAGCGAAAGTAAAAAACTCACTTATTACCCCCTTAAATAAGCTTTTAAGCACAAGACCTCTTACCGTTCATTCGGTTTCAAACAGTTGATCTTGCTTTCAAAGAAACACCTTGTTAATTTTATAACAATACAGTTAATTATTGGATAATCAGCTTCATCTCGACTTCTAACAAGCCATATGACTATAGTCCAATAAAAATAAGGAACAAATCATGTCATATAAAAAATACCGAAGCTCATGGAACATAGCGGATCGTATCAAAAGCTTATCAAGCATTTAGAATCCTACAGGAGGCTCACTGACAGTCAAGAGGATATATTGCGCCAGCTGGTTACTGTCAAATACTGCAGTCCTAAGGAGATCTATCTCGAGCGAGGTGGTATTGCCAAGCATATTTGTTTTATCCATACGGGTTATGCTTTGGGCTACGAGAACATTGATAAAGAGTCGCGACTCTCGCGTATCTGGCAAGAAGATCAGATTATCTTAAAGACGGAGAGCCTATTGGCCTTCCAGCGTAGTGAAATGGATATTATCTTTCCGGAAGGCGGCAATATCATCGAGATCCCTGTTGAACATCTCCTTCAAGCGACAGAACTAACCTCTTTTTTCCATTATCTGCTCCTGCAGGAACTCAAATATTACCAACAACAAGAAAACCTATTTAGATTAAAAAACAGCAGAGAATTGATAGGTTGGTTTCACCATCGGTATGCTGGTATTCGCTTTAAACTCACCGATCTACAGATCGCTCAATTTCTAGGTATCACGCTCAGGTGGTACAATCAGAATAAAAATAACCCAAGCTTGGAATAAAAACACTGGAAATAGGAATAAAAACTCAATACTCAGGAATTAATGTTTGCACAATAGGAATTAATGCTCTAGTAATACCTCATTGATGGATCTACCTTAGCATCATAATCAAAAAAACACGATTATGATGAAAAATAAATTCGCAGTGAAGGCATCACTCTTCACTTTAATCTTGGCACTGCTCGCAATCGGTACGTATGCGGCAGTTGCAGTGATGAAGAAAGACGTGTCATCTGTAGTAAAAGCGTCAACAACATACTACTACAATGGTCCGTCCACCAATTTATCTACGAATGTAATGGACCCCGCAAATTGGAGTCCATCACAAAATTCGAGTTTTACTTGTGGACAACCGACTGAAATCCCTTGTAGTTTAGATGTTCCTTCTGACCAAAGTATCGACGAACATCTTGATGATCTAGGCAGTCTGTCAGCTGTCCAAAGTGCTGCTCCTTCGCGAAGAAGCAAATAACTCAACGTGGGTTTTGAGTAATGCCCGATTGCTCAATCACTTTCTGAGGTATTAAAATGTTCGCACGGGAATCATTCGGTGGCAAAAGATATTCTTTGCCCCGGATGGTTCTTTTTAATGTAATACCTGTCCCCAACTTATTGAGACGCTTTACATCGCCAAACCGTATACCACGCCACAGCAATTCTTTTCTTCGTTCCTGTAAAACCTGATCCAATACCGTAGTCTCAGACACAGAGATCGTTTTGTCAAGTCTATAACTCAAAAACTGTTGCAAGGTATTACTTGCTTCATTGAGTTTTCCTGTTCGGGCAGCACATTCCGCCTGAATGAGGTACATTTCAGCAATCGTGGGCCCACAGAAGGCACCGCCGCCGCCGCCACCATAATCTCCACGGAATAAAAAGGTGTTATCTTTTTTATTAAAGAATAAGGATTTCCTCAAATCTCCCTCCGCATAACTTTGGTACAATAGGCTATCCATACGGCTAACGTCAGTGCTAATGGAATAATATGCCGTTGTCAGAAATCGAGGATAGATGATTTCGGAATTGTCATTGACATTAAAAGGAAATACCTTTCCGCCGTCAACGTGATGATAATCCAACAGTTTAAAATTTAACTGGATGCATTTTTCAGCATATACTTTGGCCTGCTCGTAATTTTGCATATAAAGATATACCCGTGCCAAATAGGCCCATGCAGCAACTTTGCTGGCCCAATAAATATTGTTCTGCTGATCCGACAATAGCGTTGCGGCTTTTTGAAGATCGTCGACAATAAGATCAAATGTTGCCTTTAGCGATGCCCGGACGGTCTTTTCGTTAAAATCATCGGTTACTTTAAGCGGCAGCCCGAGTGTGCTTTCCGCCTGCTTTGGATCAAATCCCGCACACCACACCTGTGCCAGTTCATAAAGATTGATTGCCCTATTGAAATAGCCCTGCCCTTTTACATCAGCTGAACGAGCGCTGATACCATTCTCCTTTTCAAATGCTTCCAGACCATGTATGGCAACATTCGCTCTATATATATTTCCATAGGCTAACGCCCAACCTCCACTCCCATCGCATTCCTGGATCATGGGACTATCTTCCAAGCGGTAAAGGTCACGGTCTGTTTGACAAAACAAAGCATCATATTCATCATCAGGAAGATAATGATCTACCGACATTACTTCACCCTCAGGAACAGCCAAGCTATTATTTATACTGTTCATGAGCGCTCGATAATCTTCCAATGAAGTGGGAACTGCGAGTTTGCTATCTGATCTAACATCCAAAAAAGATGTGCAGCCCGTAGGACCAAGCAACAGCAGAAAAAAAATGAAAACGAGGATAATTGTATTTTTCATGATAAGTTCATTTAGCAATTAAAAATTAATGTGGCATCCAAAGGACCACTGCCGTGGTGGACTGATTGCATTAAAGCGATTTTCGTATTCAGGATCAAAATCCTTCTTTGTGGCTTTCCATAAAAGCCCCACATTTTCGACGTTCAAAAACAAGGTCACATCGATTTTACTCTCCAGTATCTTCTCCAAGTTGTATTGCAGATTGACATATTGCAATCGGATATTCGAAGCCGGTTCGATCAATACAGAAGCATTACGGTAGTAGTTTTCCCTATTACTATTCAAGGGATAGACCATCGCCGGTACGGAGGTTTTGTTTTCATCGCCGGCTTCTTTCCACCGAAACCCATAGTCTGAATGCGTTATATTCTGTGCAAAGAGGGCACTATAATCTACGCTTCGCGAGCGGATATGATGCCCAAATTTATAGAGTAAACGAAAGTCTACGGTCACCTTTCTGAATCGAATGGAACTCCCTGCAGCCCCAAACCAACGCGGCAACGTAGGTCCCACGTAGACCATGTCCTCCAGCTGTGTATTATTATATATTTCTCGGTAGTCTTTGGACTCTACCCCATCTACATAACCAATGGGATTACCATCTGTATCAAGCCCTTTCCAAGGGTAAGCGAAAAGGGAATAGACAGGTTTGCCTACAATACCTGCAATCGTGCGTTCATTGATAAAATTCCGTCCAATGGCATTGTTCAAGTAATACTTTTCCACCTTGTCTGCACTTTTGCTGAGGTTTATCTGAAAGCTTAATCCCCAATCTTTCCACTCCAATGCGTTTAATCCGATGGCAAGATCCAGACCCGAAGCTTTCATTTTTGCCGAATTGCGAACAACTGTAGCACCAATTCCAGCGGTAGGATCCATTTCATCCAATCCATAGAGATCACTTCCTTTTTTTGTGTACCAATCGAAGGTCAGATTGAGCTTATTTTTCCAAAGTACAAGATCAGTCCCCAGATTTAAGGTCGCTATGCTTTCCCATTTCAATTCGGGATTAGCATAAGAAGCAAATGTGGCAATCGGAAAATTGTTCAGCACATTGGTCCCTATATACTGTATCGTATTGACCGAGGACATAGACGGATCGACATTACCACTGAAACCATAGGTAGTGCGCATGGTTAACTTATCGATCTGACCTTTATTTTCCAACGCTTTCCAGCTTCCTCCTACAGACCATAGCAGGTTCCATTTATCATTGGTCCGAAGCCCAAAAAGATTTGTGGCGTCACGCCTTACACTGCCTAATAGATTAACCTTGTTTTTGTAAGAATAGACTGCATTTGCAAAGACTGAAAGATAGCGGATTTCTCGCTGCGAAAGTGATTGACCATTCGGAATAGCATTCAGCCCTCCGGTCGCCAAATCGGGAAAACGGGAGGTATAATCAACATTTGCAAAGGAGAGTGTCGCCGGATTATAGCCATAGAAGCGCGAGGACTCTCCGTTCCCCTTACTCATTCGCCCCTCAAAACCCAAGATACCCGAGATTCCATGCACATTTATGGTACGGTTAAAATTGAGCTGCAGCCTCGCGTTATGGGCAGTTTGGCGTGCTACAGACTGATCAAGAACTCCCCCTTTAGGTACGTTGTAAGTTACCAGATCCGTGGAACGGTCAATTTCCGAAAAAGAATTGACCAGATTACGGCTAAAATAACTATCCTGATCATGTAGATTTTTACCGTCTGTACGATCCAACATCAGGTTATATTTAAGATCAATGTTTAATGATCGAGAGACATCGTATTTAAGACCTGTATTCCAATTCACAATCCATTGTTGACTTCGGTTATCTAGATGACGGTAATCAGTCAATGGATAATAGTTCCAATCAAGGATATAACCTTCTTGCATCATCCGATCTACATAATCGTTGTTACGCTGTGCTATGCGAAGAGGAGTTCCATTATCGTCAGCGAAAGTAGCGTAAGGATAAAGCTCATAAGTTGACATCTTAACATCACCATAAGCAGGCATACCCGTTGACGTATTGAAATGGATAAGGTTAAAGTCCATCGATAACAACAGATCCTTACGGATCTTCAATGAATTGCTGAGTCTATATGTCAACCTTTCACTTTTATTTTTCGTCGATCCGACCTCCTTATCATATCCCAGCGAGGACATCCATGCGAATTGACTGTTACCTCCATTTCCTTGTAAGTGATATTGCTGAAAGAGTGAATTGTTATAAAAATGCTTTCGATATTCGTCCCGTAAATCTAAGCCGACGAGACCTGTTTTCAGGTTATCATATTCCTCTTGTGTCATCTTCTGCTTTTTCAACCGGTCCAAAGCTTCCACGATTGGGGTCAAAGGCAGCATAGCCGTACTTGTGATCCGACTATTGTAATAGCCCTTATTGAACAGAAACTCTTCCATCCCGATAAAGTCCGAAGTCGACATCAGATCTAATCTATTTAAGTCCGGGGGAGCCCCCATTTTTATCGCTGTAGAAAAGCGAAAGCTTTGACGCCGGTTAAATTGCCCTTTCTTGGTCGTTACCACAATCACCCCATTTCCGGCGCGCACACCCCAGATCGCTGATGCAGCAGCATCTTTAAGTACTGTGACATTTTCAATATCCAGCGGATTGATGTCATCAAGATTCCCTTCATAGGGAAAGTTGTCGACGATAACCAAAGGACTCTTTTCAGCTTTGATCGTGCTTAAGCTTCGCACCATTAATCTGTTGGCGGAAGTACTATTGTTGTCCAGCATTACGCCATTCGCTAATGAAGGCAACATTCCAGTAATACCACGTCCGATTTGTTGTTCAAGTTGCTGTTTGCTCACGCTGGAAAAGGACCCAGTCAAACGATCTTTCGGAATACTTTGATAACCAGTATTGACCACCACTTCACCGATCATACCATGCTTTAAGGAAAGCGATAATGTTAACTCAGCATGTTGCCTATCCGCTTGGAGGAAAATACTCGTATCCTGATAAGCAATATGCCGAAAAGTCACGTTATCGCCACTTATCTTTTCGGTTATTGAAAATCGTCCCCATTTATCCGTTTTTGCCTTAGCGGCATTATTTATTATGATGTTTACATCCGTTATAGGTAATCCAGTCTCCTTATCCAATACAGTACCTCTTAATTGAGCTTTTGCTGTTACAACAACCAAAAGCATCACAAAAAGCCAGATCGTTCTATTTTTTGCCATCTTTTGGATTGATTAAGTTCAACATGTCTTTAATATGTCCTTCTGTTACACTTAGGGCAAGCGTTAATCCGATCAAGTCGCCACGTGGCCCTATCCATACATACCGGGGATAGATATGGTTGGGAAACAATTGCTGAAGGTAATCCTCTTCGATGATGGACTGGAATTTTCCTGACAGCGAGCGTTCGGCAAGTCGATCCTGGATCTTGACAACATTGGTATACGTGTCTTTTGTTTGTGTTGGATTGACATAGATAAGCTTTGCTTCAGCGGGAAAACGGCTGAACAATTCGTCTTTTTCTTTCATCTGTCCCAGACATATCGCGCACCATGTTGCCCAAAAATCCAACACCAATAATTTTCCACGGTAAGCTTCCAGCGTCTGCCTTGTGGTATCGCCATTGTTATAGACGAGGTATTCCCTTTTCCAAAATTCTTCGGGCAGTTTCTGACCGATAAGCAATGGATCCACTTTAATAAGCCCATTGGCCCCGCTGTCCTTGCGGGGCGTCTGAGCTGATAAACTAAACATAGAAACTACTGCGATGCATGTTAAGAAACACAGCACAATTGTTCGACTCCGCTTCGGCAGCCCGTCAGCTCCCTTTCGACTCGGCGTCGGGACCGCTTCGAGACTTCTTCGGGTCATGCTCGGGTGTGCTTCGGCTCGGCTTCGGCTGCGCTTCGGGTACGCTTCGGCAAATTGCCGAAGAAAAGCCGACCAATAGCCAAAGCTGTTCCGACCACGGTACAACCCTGGCTCGAAGCTGACTGGAGGAAAGCTAGAACCAGAGCCGGACAATATTTGGCCGATAACTGCTAGATCTGTATTTAAGTAGTACTTAATGAGTACTTGAACTATATGAGTTATATATAGCCTTACAAAGGCTAGTAATTGTAGGGTATTCATAATTTATTTGTTAGTGGTTTTGAGACAGCTGATAAAAAAAATCATAGACCTCCTTGCTACTTTCGAGTTCACAAGCGATGAATCTGTTGCTTCGGAGAAATGAAATTTCCACCTCTGTCAGATTAATCTTTTTATAATGAACAAGAAAATAAGCCATCAACATTCGGAATAATGCCACGGAGAAGTTTTGTACGTCCGCTGTACTGATAGTAGGATTAACACCCCTTTCTCTGTCAAAATAAATCGTCAGGAGTTCAACTAGATGATTACGACAACTATCCATGTCATAGCGATTCCAGAATTCCTTAATACATGCTACAGGGTCGTACTCCAAATGATGGATTTCGTACATCGCCAGGTCAAAGGCGACCAATTTTTTTAAAAGCTCTTTCATTTTTTTGGCTTTTGAGGGCGTACTGGTGCATGGATTCTTTGAAAAAAAATAGGATAAAACAATCTCCTATCGAGCCCAAAGTCTCAACGCAGTATACACTGTTAAAAATTAATTAACTGAACCTCAGATGCCGTTTTACTCTTTTCGCCAATGGTTATATAATATGTTCGTCACGGACATCCACAATGATTGGAAGGACCGACCCTTTTGTTGTGTTACAACAATAATTTAGATAGGGATTTGTCAACAATGAAAAGTTTCACTAATTTTATAGTGCAAACAATTAATTAGTAAAAGCCATCTTCATTGCCTTTTTATTCTCTATTTAAATATTGATAAGGGTCGGTGGCAGACACGCTTAAGGGAAGTATCGCTATTCTTTTTGATAAGCATTACTGAGCCAATTTTATTGACTCCTCTCTTCTTACGTGCTGTGTATGGTTAAATGATTAATCCGGCGCGCGGATTAAATTTTTGAAATTCTGTTTAGTGGAATACCGAGTATTTCGATCCTTGATCTGGTACTGGTGAATTAGAATTATAACTGGTGTAGTTCTCATAATTTGGTTTTTATTATCAATGAGACATCAACACTAGGCGTACAAAAAGGCAAAGCCTTACTGTACTAACTCCTAGTGCTTGAACGACCACCACTAAAAGGTTTCCAGTAAGGCATGCCCCTCCCTTAAGGAAGAATACAAATATAGCATTTTCCTGTGAAAGGGCAGTTCTTACCGTCCCGAAGGTGGTCGTTAGTCAAGCTTCGAGTCTCGTAATATAATTAGCCGCGAAATCGATCGCGTAAATATTGTTTAACTATTGAATACAAATATAGAAAATAGTTTCCTTATTACAAAATATTTAATCAAAGAAACCGAAAAATGAATCATAAAATCGACAATTATATAAAGGAAAAACTACAGAAATTAGGTTGGGAAGATAAAAATCTTGTAGAGAAAACAGGCTTGTCAAAAGGTCAAATAAGTAAACTCAAAAATGGACACGTGGAGCGGTTAACTGCTGAAGTATTTTACAAAATATATAAAGCTTTCGGTGATTCATGTGAAAAAGCGACAAAAGTCGTTTATCCCGATTTGAATCTTAAGCTCGATAAATATGTACCAAGAGCACGTAACGAATTTGGGCAGTTTATGAGTCAATTTGAGACAGTCAAAAATTCTCCAGAGGAAATAGCGATAAAAGCTAGACTTGACGAAAATAGATTGAAAGATCTATATTTCCGGAAAGCTGCTCTTGAAGCATATGAATTTCTTTTAATTGAAAAGGCAATAGGTAAAAAGCAGGGAGAATTGTATGAGGAGTTTTTTGGGAGTTAAATACCACTAGTGATCAAGAAACAACATTAACCAATTTCAACTATAGAAAAAAAGACTTATGCAAGCTTCATCAACTTATTGGCACATTTTGTTGTGTCATTTTGAAAAACAAGGATATTTTCATAATGGACTAACACTACCATTTATTATAGGGTCGCGTTCTATTTTGGAGCCTAATGAACCTTTAGAGTCTATAAAAGATTTTTTCGAAAATGTAAAATTAACTGGAATCTATTTAAATGTTATAAAGTGTGATGGAATTGGAGAATATGTATTCAGAATAGGAGATATTGATGATATGAATATTTATGATACTAAAGGATTACTTATTATACCAGATAACATATTTGAAACCTGTATTGAAGTTGATGAAATAATTAATCAATTAGATAATGAATACAGCTCCTATATAGAACAAGGCACATTTTCAAAAAATGGTGGTAGTTGGGAAAATTATAGTAAAAAAGAATTAAAGGAAATATTAGAGGTAGTAGGGATAGAAAATATTTAATTTAATGAATTTTCAAGCCCGTCAACCGCAAGAGCTTTTATACTCGGGTATTTCGTTAGTGATAGTATAGCATGGAAAGATAAAAATGGAGTTACGATTACGGAGAATGAAGAGTAAAAAATTGGTTGGTAATAGAAACACTGAATAATAAAAATTAATATGTCCATAAATTACAGCAAATATTGTATTGATATTTATAAACACTTTTTTAAGCTATAAATGAAAATAACAGGAAGACTTATTATTATCGCTTTTACAATTATAGCATGTGTACTTTGTTATATTAATTTCAAAAAAAATGATATAACAACATTAGTAGCTGCCATATCTACCATTGTTGCTCTAGCATCCTTTTGGATTGCATTTGAAGTTTTTCAAAGACAGGAAGCCCTAAATAATCCCCAATTAGTCATTGATTTTGATGTTAAAAGCAGGCCCAGAATCTTACAATTGATACTCTCAAACTATGGAAACAGCCCCGCATTCAATGTTTCAATAGACTGGGATATTATATTAATTCAAAGAGATGATTCCCCTTTCAATGTTTTGACGGATCAACAAAATCAGATTCCTGTTATTAATAAAAATCAAACACTTAACTTCTTTATAGATAGCACAGTCGATTTCTATGCTAAAAAAAGAGATTTGACATATTCTGGTATTATAAATTATTCACTAGATAGGAACGGAAAATATTATAGAAAAGAGAAATTCACCATTTCATTAATAGGATACAAAAAAACAATGCTCTATCAAACAGAGTTATCAGAGACTTTAAAACAACTTCGCAAAATTCCTGATGCTTTGAATGAAATAAGGTCAGAAATTCAAAATAAAAGTCTATAGCAAAATTATTAACCAACCGCTATATCCCACTCGTTGCAAATAGAAATTTACACATCAAACCAAGTTTTAATGGCACATGAACCTAAATTAGAAGTATATAAAATTTATACAAAACCATTTCCTACAACGGAACATCCGTCTTTCGGAAATTTCTTACTTGACAATTTCTCAACCAATGAAGAATCTCTTACTTATGCTGAAGGATTTAAAAAACTTTTGCAGACACTTATCACTTCCATAGATACCAACTTTGTATTAAATAACACAAACAAAAAGGGCTTAAGAATAGATGAGTCAACAAACCCTATCGAAAAGTCGATCAAAATAGCATCCACTAAGCAAATTATTCACGGTACCATAAAAGGAGGACGATACGGTCAAAACAGATCAATTGGATATACGAACAATCCGAAAAAGAAATATACCAAAGTTGCCCAAACAGATATAGTGATGGATACCTTCTACTTTCTTTTGTATACTCCATTTAAGAGTAATAAAGGTATATTGATGATCCAAAGCTACACAGACGATCAAATCAATGACGTTTTTTTAAATTGGTTAAAAGATAATCTGAGTGGTAAAGGCTATTTCAAGCCAACTATAGATACTTATTGTCCAACCAAACTTCAAGATGAATTTAAAGAATCAAGCGCAGTAAAGGAATTGAAGTTTACAAAAGATATCTTAATATCAGATATCGAAACTGAGGACGGGATCTCAACCGAAGAATTTTCTATTAATATTTCAGTTAGAACCAAAGACGAAGGGAAAAAAATTTCCAAACTGAATGCTCTTGTGAATACAGTTCGCGAACTCGCATTTGGTAAAAGGGATAATCCATTGTCTTTAGAAGATTTTAATAGGCAGATAGGTGTATTGTATAATGGTAGCCACCAGAGCTCATTTGAGCTTGACAGTGACATTAATATTAAGCCTACTATATATTTAAAAGACAGAATCAAGCTCCAAGATGATGAAACACCAGATTGGAAAAGTTTGCATGATTATTGTCTAAACTTACTTGAAGAAATAAAAGTAGAAGTCTATCCTGAAAACAATGAGCTATCTTAAAATAACAAATTATTTAAGAGTACTTTTGAAGGAAGGACGTAAGTGGGAGTTTAGCGACTTACTAAACCAAAATTCACCAGCGACAGATAAGCAAATTGGAAACTACTCTTGGATCAAAAGATCGATACTTTTAACACCAACTATTTTGATTTGTCTTTTTCTCAAAAAAGGAATCGATAAAGATGCCGTTGGTTATGCTATTGCTGCATTATCAATATTTATTGGCCTATTCTCATCGCTAATAATTACTATTTATGGCAGATTTCTAGCAATACCAAAGCTTGGCGAAAAAGCTATGCAATCACAAGAAATAGAAGATAAAAAAATTAAAAATTTTATCCGTCAATTTACTTTTATAACAGGAAAAAACCTTCTAGTATCAACGGTATTGATCGCTCTAATGTTATTGATACTGGTATTTCCTGATTACATGTCTCTAGATATATCTTCGCTTAAATTCGCTGGCTCAATCCAACAGATTGACTTTAAATCAAGCTTTCTTGCACTTAACGCTATAGTAGCCATAACTTTAAGAATATTTATAATTTACCTAGGTTTTGCATTCTTTCTTTCATTGCTCTATTCATTGGGGGCATTATTTGCTTTTCTGAAACGAGAGTATAAATAAACTAAATTTTAGTGGTCTTTAAACTCGAAGATATAAAATCAAGCTCTGTTTTACTCTCCCAATGGTCATAAAATAATACTATAGCATTTTTATCTGTATCTTTTTGTAAGTGTCCAAAAAAATCCAACAGCTTAAAACTGGACATAAATGTTTAGATTTAAGTAATAACACGTTTTACAGAAACACAGATTGTTCGAGCACTCAAAGAGAGCGAAGAAGGCCGAAAGACCGAAGAGATCTGCCGTGAGCTGGAAATTAGCAGGGCCACATTTTATAATTGGAAGAGCCGCTACGGAGGCATGGAAGCCTCTGATGTCAAACGCCTAAAGGAACTTGAGGAAGAAAATGCACACTTGAAAAAGATGTTTGCCGAACTGAGTATGAACCATGATATCCTAAAAGAAGTCATCACAAAAAAAGGTTGGGGCTCCGGCAGCAAAAACAGTTACCCCAGGAGATTGTCCTAGATCACGGTTTGAGTGTCACCGGAGCCTGCAAATTGACGGGTATGTGCCGTTCACAATATTACTATGTTAGTAAGAAAAATGACAGTGCTGTCATCTCTGCATTAGATGATCGTTCCACCAAACATCCTGTATATGGATTCCGAAAACTTTACGCTTATCTGCACAGAGCGGGGAAGCCCTGGAATCATAAAAAAGTTTATCGGGTATATAAGCTACTAAATATGAACAAGAAAAGGCGTGGCAAACGTCGTCTACCTGTTCGGAAGAAACAGCCTTTGGAACAACAGGTCAGCATTAATCAAAAATGGAGCATGGACTTTATGTATAATAACAACAGACCCCATGAAGGGCAGGGGAATCTCACACCAACGGAATTATCAAAAAATATTAGACACAAACAACAAATAAATCAATTAGTAACGTAAATTAGAAAAGCCCAATCTTAGCTGTCGGAAAAATGGGGTACTTACAAAGTGCCACAGTTCGCTTTACATTCCCTTTCCATCAAGACGTCTTTATTTCAAGATAATTTCCAATAAGCTTACTCCTAATTCTCTCCCCTTATCCGGAGTATTATATTTTTCAGCGACATCCCTTATCTTCTTGTAAAGACTGCTAGAACGAATAACTGAAAAAACAAGAATTATCCAAATGAAAAGGTAAGCTAGCGAGATAAATCCAAATATATATAACTGCCAATAGCTAATTTCTGCTTTATATATCCTTGTAGAATTTCCCTTTATACTCGATAGTTGCTCCCTGGGGTATTTTGCAACTATATTATTATCTATATCTAACAGTTTTACGATATTTTCATTTTCTGCGATAAATTTTACAAAAGTATTTTTCTGATGTAAATTAACCTCCGTTAACAATTCAAATTTTGGAAAAAGTAATTGTCCAAAGGAATAATATGAAAATAGACAAACAACAAAAAAAAGAACAACAGACATAAAAAATAAACTTACCAAGTTAATAGGTTTTGGAAAAGTACTTTCCTTCTTAATGTCTTTTAAATTTGTTATTCTATGGTTTACTTTAAAATCATTAAAAATTTCCTTTTTTATATCGTGCAATTGTAAATTATCATTCTCAAATTTCTGCTCTACAAGGCAATCAAATGTAAAATATTCTCCATCTTTCAATAGATCCCACTGAAATACAACCTTATTATCAATCAAATTACATGAGATTTCCAATCCATTTGAAGAATCTATTATTTTACACATCACCCAATTGTAATTCTCGGGCAATACAAGCTCCAAAGGTTTATGAATTATAGATTTTTCAATATCAACATTTCCAAGGTTAAAAAAGGTACCCTTAAATAGCACCAAATTTTCATCAACTTTTCTTCCTAGATATTTTATTTCAATATCATCTATGTTTTTCACAATTGTTTCAAACAATGAAATACTTGCATTTTTTAAAAAGATTATCTCGGTCTTATTACGGAATCTAAAAGTATATTTTATTCCTAGATATCCTAATAAACCTGAAAGCGCAATTCCTACTATTGCTAATATGGTATCCAAACTTACATTCATTCTAATATTATTATATTTAAAATTTACCCAGTATATATGAAAATATCATAGGAAATATCTTTAAAACCATCATCTATATTTATTCATATACAAACTTATTACCTTTAGTAAGTATTAAAAAATAAAAATATAAAAACCTAACTATAAAGAAATTACCCCCTGCCTATCGGCAATTTAGAAATTTATTATCATGTTAAATCCATTGATATTTACACTCTTAGGTTTCAGATATTCTTGACAATTAAGCTATTTTCCGGTTTTCATTACATAACGCTCCAAATAAGCCTTGAAATTAGGGTTACTAGTATAGAGATAAACCCCATTGATAGCCCTAAATATCATAGTCTTGTAAATATTTTTCACATAAAAATCCAAGGTACTATCATCGGTACTATTTTTACCGTTCGCATCTTGGTATTTATCACGAATAATAAAAATCTTATCTTGAACGGGATCATAATCGATCTCCTCTCCAAACACAATAGCAATGTAATTAAGATCAGCACCAAAGACGGTATGGATACTTCCGACTTCATCAATCGCCTTTTTAGAATTGATCCAGTCTTTTCCGGTTGAGTTCCAACGCAAATTGACTCCCTCAATCTCCATATCATATAGATTCCGATTCTTCTTGGCTCTGGTTTTATATTTCCAGCTAAAGCCAGCAACTAGTCGGGCCAGCCCCATCTCTTTATTTTTCTCCCGAATCTGATTTCTCATCTCAACAAAGCTGTCAAAGAGCTTGAATTCAAATTCGTCAGATTCAAAAGTCTCCCCCTCTGCCAGCTCTAGAGCAAAAAGCCTATTCACAAAATCAGTAAATAGATTCCCTCCTTTTGAACGGATTTGGGTATGCAATTGAAAATTCCGGTACTGGTTAGATTTCTCTAATGCTTCAAAACGTGAATCTGCAACATCTGATAGCTTGATCGATTGATTTCTGTCATAGAAAAAAATCTGATGTTCAGATTGGTGCATAACCCAATCCAATTCTGTGCCTTCAAACTTTTCCAACCCAAGACGTGCATTGCTTTTGTCAAAATCACCGTACCCAGATAGATTTTTACGCTGCTTTAATCGATGAGCTTCATCGACTAGAACAATTCTATATTTCCGCTTAGAAATATCAGTTGGTGAAATAACCATCTTTGGATTCAACTGATCTATATGTCCAAAAACAGTACGAATAGTCCCCCGCAAAGAAGTCATTGAAATAACGAGAGCAATCTCATCTTTCAACTTTTCCTCATTGCTTTCATCGATTCCATTTTGAAGACGAAATTGTTTCAGTAGATTGTATGCATGTTCAGAGAATTCATCCTCCATCTCAAATTGTTCGAAATATCGAATTGGAGTAACCAATAGCTTAATAACGTAACTAGCAATCACCGTCTTACCAGTCCCCGCATTTCCTTGGATAAGTATCCCTTTTTTATCTGATGTCAGACTTTCGAGTATTGCTATGACCGCAGCTTGTTGGTCTCTATTTAAGCTCTTATAGGGAGAATACTTGAATATATTACTGTTGATGATCTCTTCAAAAGATGTCTTGGCAATCTTAAGCTCTTCAAGTTTGGCCCAAATAGCAGGAAATAACTCTTCGTAAGCTTGCTTATCATAATAAGAATGCCCAGAGTTGTGTAAATTTA
This sequence comes from Sphingobacterium multivorum, assembly GCF_039511225.1. Lineage (NCBI taxonomy): Bacteria > Pseudomonadati > Bacteroidota > Sphingobacteriia > Sphingobacteriales > Sphingobacteriaceae > Sphingobacterium > Sphingobacterium multivorum. Next base: position 1,541,280 of record NZ_CP154261.1, on the reverse strand, counting down.
TATTGAGCAGTTTTAACGGTTTAACAGCCGAAAATAGATTAATCAAAAATGACTCTAAATGTAAGGTCACGGACTTATTGAAAAAGTTTGAATGGATAACATGTTTATTTAACAACATCTTCTTAATCTCGTGACCGTTATGATTTGCAAAACGATTCAGCACATTCACAGTTTCTCCGATATAAATAGACTTTTTATCATTGAGGATATACACCAATGCGCTGTTGTAGAAATCAAGATCGCTATTATCCAAATGGTTGAACTTACCGTTTCTATCGACTTTCAATATCTCGATGTCTTCTAATTTAATTGGATTCATAAATAATGGATCTAATGCTACAGTTCGTTATATTTCTTTGCGGTTCCCTTGGCTTTTTCGACGGGGTATTTTTCGTTGTTAAGTTTCATCTTGTCCTCAACGATCTGCTTAATATCAAGTCCGTGCTTATCGGCAAGTAATAATGCATACATGAGCACATCGGCAAGCTCGTTCTTTAACTTTTCAGGATTAGCATCCTCATTCCCTTTCCAAAGGAAAAGCTCCAGGAGCTCGGAAGCTTCAATGCTCAATGCCACCGCAAGATCCTTGGAATTGTGAAACTGCTCCCAATCTCTTGCATCTCTAAATGCTCTGATCTGTGCTATTAACTGATGAATATCTGACATGATAAAATCTTTTAACTAAAAACTGGCCTTTGTCCAAATATCCGAAATATTGTTTGGGAATGAAAGGACGATTATTTAAGGTTATTGCCGAAAGTAAAAAGAAATAGTTCTATTTGATCCTCCTTAACTTGCATCTGCTTCGCAAGTTCATGTATCTTTTGAATATAATTTAAGTAGTAGCGATACCCGTTTTCGACCGAAATCTTATTGAAGCTATTAAACTCTTCAAATTTTTGACTTCTGAAAATGCGAATAATTCTTTCGTCCAAAATTAGTGCGGAACCTCCATCAACCAATGATACTCCCAGAAAATATAAGAGTTTCGAATAGGTTGACAAACCCAGACTTCTAATTTTTCCAAGTTCTTTGTGAGCTTCTTCAAAAGTCTCGGGTGAACATGAACTTTCAATACTCCTTAATATAGAACATATCGACTCCATCTGATCTTTATATATGTTAAAGAAATGTTTCCCTCTCATACCGGCCGAATATCCCCATAAAATTGTCTTAAGAACGACTAAGTAAATTTCAGTTGTCTCTTTAATATCTCGTCTACTCAACGTTATAGAAAGATTATCTCCGAACAATTGTATAAAATCGTGATCCTCCAATTGTTTTACCCAATTGCTTGCCTTAACATCGAAGGCTTGTTCATTAACAGGAAGACAGGCTATCAGATCACGATATCTAAAAATAGATTTACGCTCCATAAACATTAAAATATATTATCGGTTAAATTAGAGTTTGGAAAAAGGTCATTTAGTCCAAAAACAGGCTTAATATTACCAATATAACTAAAACAAATATTTAGTCATAGAGTTAATTGAAGTAATTTTCAAAAACATTAATAATCCATTCAATAGAAATGGGGTGCGGATTAAATTTTTCTTGATATGCTCCTACACAAAAATGTCCTACGGTTTACCGAAGTAATCAATGCAACTGCAAATCTGCTTAACATAAATTCAAGCTATGTAGAAAAAGACTATTGGCAAATATTCGCAATACATGTACTCCAACAAAATAAATTGAGTGATGATATCATATTAAAAGGTGGGACTGCACTGTCGAAATGTTTTGAGCTCGTTAAAAGAGCTCCTGACGACATTGATTTTGTTGTTGCGAGAAAGGACGGTGAAACAGACAGTAAGTTAAAGTCGAAATTAAAAAAAATAAATAGTATCCTTTCAAAGGATCTTCCCGAAATTGCAATAGATGGGCTAACAAGAAAAATGGGAATGAACCGTAAAACTGCACATTCTTATTGGAAGCCTAGTGACAGTAAATACTGCCCAAAGAATAATCTTGTCGTTATCGACTATAGCTGGTTGGGTGAATTCAAACCATACAGCAAACGTTCATGTAATTCGATTATTGGTAATGCTTTAAAAAATAACGGACAAAATGCCCTCGTGGAACAATTTCTGCTATTTCCAATTGACATAAATGTACTAGATCCGTTCAGAACATTCTGCGAAAAAATTATGAGTCTTGTCCGTTGTTCCTATTCGGACGTTCCTATCCCCAATCTAGTTAAAAAGATCAAACATACTTATGACCTCCATCAATTACTCCAATATGAGGAATTTAAGTTTTTCCTTCAATCAGATGAGTTTTTAAAAATGATGATGAACGTCGCCATCAGAGATTCAAAAAGCCTGAGAAATAATAATATATGGCTCAAGCATCATCCTATAGAAAGTTTATTCTTTGATAAATTGCCAGGTAACTGGATAATTCACTTTAGTCAAGTTTACAATACCGAATTTAGCGCTGTTGTACATGGTGATCTTCCTTCCGATATCCAGATTTTAGAGACATTAGTTTTGATCAAAAACAGATTAAAAGGAATGTTTTGGAATATAGAGATTTCTTAGACTGACTTAAATCGGATAGTGCTAATGCTATATTACAACAATAGCATTAGCAATGATCTTATTTTCTTGGCGACATAACACTAATATCCGACAGAGAGATTGATTAAGTAGCTACTATCCCCGCGGATCGAAGCTTGTTTTTCAAATCTCTGAGTTCCGTTAGAATAGCTTGAACTTCTGATTGTGTATACACAGCACTTAACTCTGTAGCAATATCTAAAGACTTAAATGATTGATTTAATAAGCCTTTTAATGTGATACTTCCAGATCTAAACGGAGTCGCAGAGGAGTTACCCATTTGAACAATGTTATCTTGTATTATATTGCTCGCGATACTAATAATGTTTCCGTCAACAGGATTATTAATACCGTAAAAATTATTTCCAATAATTGAAATTCTTGGAGAGCTTGTCGATGTCTCTAGTCTCAGTCCCACCGTCGATAATTTTGTATTTCTAGAATCACTTACTATATTATTTGATACAACGATATTATTACTGGCACCAGCAATATAAATTGCTATTCCAGTGGCATCTGTAATATTGTTATTATTTAAAATTACATTCTCGCATCCAGTAATCCCAATACCAGTAGCCTGAATACCAACAGTTTTACAATCAGCTATATTAATATTTTTTGAATTATTTAGCTGAAAACCCCTTACTATCAATTTGGGTTGTTGAACGAGTATATCTTTAAAAGTGGAATTGATAGTATTACTACAGCTTATTCCTGTACTAACGGCTCCTATTATTTTTATGCCAGTCAATGTAAGGTTTTTGCAAGGAACGGTTTCTGTCCCTTCTATTGAAATGCCCATGCCTCCTTGGGATGATGTTATATTATTAATTATAACATTGCTAATATTAACATCTTCTACGGACTGACCAGAATCTACAGTCATTCGTATTCCCGTTCCTCCTGAATCCGACAATGTCACATTGCTCAAATTAATAGATTTTCCACCTCTAAAACGTATACATCCTACTTGATTGTCTCCCTTAGATACTCTAATCCCTATAACATTTGATATATTTATATTCTCCATTGTACCAGCGGAGACTGAATTATAAATAAGTGAAATAATACTTCTTTTACAATCTTGAGCTATTACATTTACGATATTAATATTTCTAAGATATTTTGACAGATTTGAAGTTTCTATATTTATCGACATATAATTATTATTCGTCGAATACAGACCATTTACTTGCCAATTTTCTCCCTCAAATATTCCTAAATCAGATTGGCCTATTTTATCAAAATAGACATTATTAATAGAAACATTATCGGCACCTCCATACCAGGATACCAAGCCGAAACCACCGTAAGATAAAGTATCAAATGCATTTCTAAAAAAAACATCGCTTATCTTAATGTCATTACAAGACTCTCTGAGTTCCAGAATAGAATTTCTAAAAATATTGACTTGATTGAAACCATTGGCGTCTAGATTTATATTTTCAATCGTAAAATGAGAAATAGCTATTGCTCTTAATAAATAGTTCTCATCAGTTGTTTGACCAGGTGAAACAGAATTGTCTTTCCACATTATTGTAGAAGAATGTTTATCTTCTCCCAAAATACTACTATTACTCTTTAAAAAAAGGCTATCTGAAACTGCCAATCTTCCCTTGGGGATATAAATAATAGCCTGCTTATTGAGACAATTTTGAAATTGCACCAAATTATCAGTTACACCATCTAATATGCAACCGTAATATCTAACATCTATATAACTTCCAAATTTGTGTTCCAATTTAATCCCACCTGTTTCGATAACGCTCCCCCCATCATCGGGTTCTGTTGCCGAAGATAAATAGTAATAGATTGGAGCAGGCGTATCTCCTGCCTGATAATAGCCTAAAAGCTGTACACTTGAATAGGTTCCGTTTGTCAATCCCGTAATTTCAGCTGCAGATAGCGCACGCATATCTTCCATCGTATTTTTAATAAGAAGTTGATTTACCATAATGTTATTTCTTTAAATCTTACACAAACTTAGGCTTCATTCAAGGGCTATTTAAGTGAAAAGCTCCCAATGTAAGCGGTAGAATACGACTACCGAAAAGTCTAGACGAAAGGCACGCCTAAAAAGCAAAAAGCCACATCTCCCGACATGGCCATAAATAAACAGATGATTCACTAGTGGTTTGTCTTTTATTACTGGCAAACCACTAATTATTTAAATTCTATTTACTATTTATACGAATTGATCGATTTGTATACTTTCCAGTCATTACCCACACGCTCCAAGGTAACTAAATCTGTTTTGGTGAAGTTCTCAAATTTCAACGTCACTTTAGCCACCATATAGTCTGCCGATTCTTCAAGGATATCAGTGCTTACTGTACAGTTCAGCTTTTCGCCTTTTTGCTTTTTCAATAGTTTAACTACCGCACTACGGCTGTTAGACCGTGCATTGGCAGCTTGGATCTTTTGTTTAAAATCAGCTGCAAATAACTGCTCCACTCCTGCTGATTCGCCCTCTGTTGTGACCGCAACATAATGATCCAAAGCCAAGTCTGCTGTAGAAAGGTTAACGTTTGCTTTTGTTGCTTTTGCTCCTGGTCCTTCAGCTGCCATAGCTAAAGTAGATACTGCGATTAAGGCTGCTGCTGCGAATGTTTTTACTAGCGTTTTCATAATGTCTTTTTTTATAGTATTAGTTTTTTAGTTCTTATTTGTTGACTCAAAACTACAACACAATACGCTTCTAGCCTATCGGCTTTAGACTAACGATCAGGAAAACTCGGTGAATGACGGGAATAGGTAGGTAAGTCTGCTTCGTATCAGATTCGTACCACGTTCGGATCATCAATAGATATTGTACAGACACCCAACAGACCTTGTCCAGTCTCTGTACAGGGAAAAACTGTTCAGATACTGGTCAACAATAGAACCCTCCCCGACCTAATCCGAAGGCTGTACGAAGCAAGTACGAACAAGACTCCTATAAAAGTTATTTAAACTCATCCGAATAACAGATTTTCATAATTGCTAAAATCAGAATTTTATATTTTACAACATGGACAAACAGAAACTGCTAACCATAATAGCTCAGGCCGAACCATAGTGATCGATCGATGTTGAACAAATGGAACTAGCATCCCCTTTTCAAAAGTGCAGGTCTAAATAAAATCACTAATTGTTGGGGAATCAAATTATAAGCTTTAGCCATAGCTGAGTTATAGAAAACTAGCCGTTTTCAATCATCCTGACTTTCAATCAAATCTCTAATGCTATTTGACCGGTCAATTATTTTTAGCCAATTCTCTTTTGCAAATTCCTCTTTCATGGTAAATATCCTGTTGTAAAAAAATTCTTTTGTTTGAGAAAACGTCCATCGGGCTCCGGAATCTTTGAAGTGGATTTTGTACTTTGACCTTAAGCCAGTTCGAGATAAAAAATCCGTACTTCTAGTTTTATGGGTCGCTATATAAATTATGCCATCGGAGCTTACGAATCTTTTATTTAGAATGTATTTATCAAAAAAATCATCATCACTTGAATGATAGTAACCATCAAACATCAAAAGCTCCGTGATCAACTCTAAATTCCACTCAATAAAATCTATTTGTATAATAGGGAATTCCATCATTAGCTTCCCCGGTATCTCTATATTCGATTAAAGTTATCAAAAAAATCACTCCAATAAAACTATTTCAAATCTACAGCTGTTCTTACTATACAAAACGGCTACAAGCTACCTTTCGAAAGAAAGGTTCAACATAAAAATTGGCGTCGTACAGTGAAAATCCAATAGTCTTTAAAAACATTGGATGACGAAACAAAAAAGAGGAAACGATAGGAAACATAAAAATTACTGTACAGATAAGCGCTAAGAGAAAGGGTCTGATGAGAATCAGGCCCTTTTGACGTAAAAAAGCCAGATTTCAAAATCCGGCTTCTAAACTAAACTTAAACATATGATTCACTAGTGCTCTACCTATAGCTTCGCAGAGCACTAGTTCTTGAGATTTATTTATATGAATTAATTGATTTGGATACTTTCCAGTCATTAGCCACACGCTCCAAGGTAACTAAGTCCGTTTTGGTGAAGTTCTCAAATTTCAAGGTTACTTTAGCGACCATATAATCTGCAGATTCTTCTAAAATATCAGTGCTAACTGTGCAGTTCAGCTTCTCTCCTTTTTGCTTTTTCAATAGTTTAACTACGGCACTACGGCTGTTAGACTGCGCATTGGTAGCTTGGATCTTTTGATTAAAATCAGCTGCGAATAACTGCTCTACTCCTGCTGATTCTCCTTCAGTCGTTACCGCAACATAGTGCTCTAAAGCGAAATCTGCAGTGGAAAGGTTAATGTTAACTTTTATTGCTTTTGCTCCAGGTCCTTCAGCTGCCATAGCGAAAGTTGATACGGCGATTAAAGCTGCTGCTGTGAATGTTTTTACTAGCGTTTTCATAATGTCTTTTTTATTGTGTTAGTTCTGTTGTTCTTATTTGTTGACTCAAAACTACAACACAATACGCCCCTAGCCTATTGGCTTTAGACCAACGATCAGTAAAACTCGGTGAATGGACAAAAGTAACAGGTAAATAAAAAATGTGAAGTTCTTTTTGAACTTCACATCACAATTCTTACAATGAAATATTCTAGCTTTGAAAATCCATCTGGTGATATCTAACTCTAGTTTATGTTAATCCAAGTTGTACCATTCCAAAATACAATCTTTTGATCCGTCTTGTTGAACCACAATAGTGTTCCAGTAGTTATTGTTGGTCTATTGGGCCAGGTAGATGCGCGCATCAAATTGCCTCCGATCAATTGCCATCCTTCTTTTGTAGCTAACAATTTGATGCTCTGATCTTGCTCAGTCAGGACCAAATAGTTTGTTTTTGCGCCATCAATTAGCATAGAATCCCCATTTTGGCAACTTATATTCGTAGAATTAGCAATATTTTGTTTGAACTCCAAAATGCTTCCTATCCAGTTAGAAGAAAGTGGAATTTGCTGAGTACCTGCTGTATTTATAATTACCCTACCACCAAATGTTTTACAAACATTTTCTAAGCTTAGTAAAGATGAAATGGAGTACTCAGGCTGTTTCACAAAAGCTATATTCCCCGTAGTTGTGCCATTATAGGAGAATAAATCATAAGCTGAAGTTCTTCTATTATCGGTATCAATACGGATATTTAGATTTTTTATCGCTTTAACATCGTTGGCTAGATAAACACCCGTATAATGCAATGGGGTTGTCCGTGTATCTCGTATTTTTGCATTTATATTGAAGTTGCCGATATCAAATGTCGCATCATAGCTTGCAAAAATAACAATCGGACTTCGTTGTAAATCTTGCGCAGCCCCCGAACCTACCACTCCATTTCCGGCATCTTCAATATATACGTCGATGTCTAAAGGGGGCGCTTTATCAATATCCCAAGCCGAAAGGGATAGACCTACATTCTTCGATTTAATAATCGATCCCTGATATTTGATATAACCCGTTAATTTATTTATCCAAGGATTAGCCGAGCCAAAGCCATTGATATAGGTACCAACATCATCCTTTATGGACTGGTGACCTGTAATGATAATGTCCATTGATTTTGCGGCTTGTTTAGTAAATGTACCCATAGTGAATAATAAACCTACAGCATTATTTTCTGTTACAGGGTCTATTATCCTCAATCCAGAAATCTTTTCTATATCCTTTTCATTGGCTTCTATATCGATACCGGCCATCGGAGCTGTTCCTCTAACGTCTCTGCAAATGGGTCTTATAATCCTTACGTTATGACCATTGATAAAACCAATACCGTTTCTTCTACTTCTAGTAGCCTTAATATCAGTTAAAGTGATATTTGTTGGCAGCTGATCTGCGATATCATTCCCTATATACCAACCGTCACCGCCTCCACCTATACATTCTATGCCAGAGATATTGACATCAATACAGTTCAATAACGTAACAACATGTCTGAACTGGTTATCATAGTCTTCGGGGGATACAAACTTTGCACCGTATCCCTCAATATTTATATTGCTGGCACCTCCAGTAATTTTTAAAGATCGATCTTGACTGTTTGTATAACTTGGCTTAAAAATAAGATAACTCCCTGCTGTTACTTTAATATTCAGGTTGCTGTTAGTGATTTCGAATGAGCTTGAAAAATATTTACCGTTTATGGTAAGATGTCCTTTAACCTTTGAAATATAAGATAAAGCATTGAGTATTTTTAGCTTATTATCCGTGCCTGAATAGTTAATTTCATCTCCGTCAGCAATTGCTCCAAAATGGCTCAGATCAATACTCTCTTTTGACGTTTGTAATTTAATTGAACCCACCGCAATTACACTCCCTCCATCATCGGGATCTGTTGTTGATGACAGATAGTAATTAATCGGACATGGCGTATCTCCAGCTTGATAATAGCCTAGAAGCTGTACACCTGAATAGGTTCCATTTGTTAATGCTGTAATTTCAGCTGCAGATAATGCTCGCATATCTGCCATAGTGTTTTTGATAAGAAATTGATTTGCCATAATGTTGTTGTTTTTAAATCTTACAAACTTAGACCTCATTCAAGTGCTATTTGAGTGAAAAGTATCCAATGTAAGCGGTAGAATACAACTACCGAAAAGTTGTGCGGATGGGCGACCATAAAACACAAAAAAGCCACGTCTCCCGATATGGCTTTACAACATATATATATTTATTTGAAATCGCTCTTATTTATATGAATTGATCGATTTGGATACTTTCCAGTCATTACCCACACGCTCCAAAGTAACTAAATCTGTTTTGGTGAAGTTTTCAAATTTCAACGTCACTTTAGCGACCATATAGTCTGCCGATTCCTCGATGATATCTGTGCTTACTGTACAGTTTAGCTTTTCACCTTTTTGTTTTTTCAAGGATTTAACAACTTCGCTACGGCTGTTACTTTGTGCATTGGTAGCTTGGATCTTTTGATTAAAATCAGCTGCAAATAACTGCTCTAAGCCTGCTGATTCGCCCTCCGTAGTTACCGCAACATAGTGCTCTAAAGCAAAGTCTGCTGTAGAAAGGTTAACGTTTGCTTTTGTTGCTTTTGCTCCAGGTCCTTCAGCTGCCATAGCGAAAGTAGATACTGCGATTAGGGCTGCTGCTGTGAATGTTTTTACTAGAGTTTTCATAATGTCTTTATTTTATTGTGTTAGTTCTGTTGTTCTTATTTGTTGACTCAAAACTACAACACAATAGGCCCTTAGCCTACGGGCTTTAGACCAACGCTCAGGAAAACTCGGTGAATAGTGGGAATGGGTAGGTGAAAATAAAAGTAATAAGGCCATAATTGTGATATGACCTTATTCCCTTCAGGCTAACTAGCTTGTTGACCGCTATTTCGATCTGCTTGCAACTTAGCATTTAATATTGTTTTTAAATCGTTAGCCAAAGCAATCACAGAATTGAGGTCTGTAGCAGCCGATAATATACTATTTGGTACAGCAGAAGACTCTTTCACAGAGCCGTAAATTGACGTCTCTGCTTTCGGCCGTTCCATAATCCAATCGGTTCCTTTAACATTTGAAGTGCCATTAGTTATTCTTACCCAATCGCTATTCACCGGATTAATAGCTATAACTTTATCTCCAATTAGCCAGGATCGGGATGAAGTAGTTGGCACATCTGCTAATCTACAAGCAATATTGTTTATGTTAATCGGATAGAGTACTAGACCAGAGCCCTGATTGTTAATTGCAATTTCACGTTTATCGATAAAAACATTATCATAAATATAGCTATCAGCTAGCTGTTCAGCACCTAAAGTAATGTTGCTTGACGTGCTTTTATTCTTGATTATATTATCATTAATCTTCAGATCCTTCGTATTCTTAAAGATATATATTGGCGCCCCTAAACTCGTTTCCAGACTATTACCCTGAATATCAAAATTGCTTTCAAAATTTCCATTTTGTTGAAAAATACAAAAGTTAACGGAGGTGATTTGGTTATTTGAAATCTTTATATTTTTGCATGGAAGCTCTTGATTCATCGAGTTTTTAAGCAGATAAATACCTCTTAGATGATTGCTGATAATATTGTCTGCGATATTTACGTTCTGCATCACAATATCTGAGTATATACCAAAACTCGTTCCCTCTTTAGCATCTATAACGTTATTAGCAATATTGCAATTAATAACTCGGCCAAGATCGATATCTGCTCTTCCACATTCACAATCTGATATCGTATTTGTTATAATATCCAAATTCCGGGTTTTGGTAAAAGGACCATGAGAGCCAATAGCAGCACCGTAGCCTGCATTTCCTTTTCTTAAACCTCTTATAGTGTTTCCTGTAATATTTATCGTATCACAATCTATTACTAAGGTATCTGTTCCATCATTAGGCGAAAAAGAAGTAATCCAAAAGCCTCCCACTCCACCTTCAAGAACATTTCCTGTACAGGTAACATTTTTGGCAGCCATTATTTTAACACTATACTCAAATCCCGTAGAATATTCGGTTTTGTTTTGCATACGGAATACATTATTTGATAGCACATGGTTTTCTCCACCCTTAGTCGAAAGTCCCGTATTAATGGCGTAGTAAATATGATGACGTTCTACTGTCTCATCAAAATAATTTTCTGTTGTTAAAGTATCATAGCTTTCCTGAAAAACAATACCATAACCTCCTGCATTGACTGTTGGTACATAAATCATATTATAAAAGGAATTGAGTGTAAACGTCCAACGTCTATTTTTATAATTTAGCAATATCCCACCTGTCCATCCATCCATTCGAATCCCCTCTACCCTTCCGTTAGACGCAACATCTCCTATGGCAATGGCATAACCAACCCTCGTCGAATTCATATTACCAAGAATAGTACCTTGTCCCACAATTACAACACCTGTTGTTGCATTGGCCACTTCAATTCCATTTCCATTAGCCAAACTCGTTTTTTGTAAAACACACCTTGAAGTTAGTTCTAGCTTAAAATCGCTTTTATTGATTATTAATGCAGTTGTAAAGCTATATTGATCGTCAATGACCAAGTGATTTGTTACCAATTTTGCTTTGTCAAATACAGCGTTAATATTAGCTGCAACTTGTGCCCCAAAGTATCGCACGTCTAAAGGTCCAGTAAATTTATGTTCAAGCTTAATACTTCCAGTAGCGACAACACTCCCGCCGTCGTCTGAACCCGTTGTCTCTGATAAACTGTAAACAATAGGACCAGGTGTATCACCTGCTTGATAATAACCCAGAAGTTGCACGCCTAGATAAGTACCATCCTGTAATTCGGCAATTTCACATGCACATAAGTTGCGCAAATCTGCCATTGTCTTTTTGATTAGAAATTGTTTTGCCATAATGTTGTTGTTTTTAATTCCTACACAAACTTAGGCTTCATTCAAGGGCTATTTGAGTGAAAAGCATCCAATGTAAGCGGTAGAATACAACTACCGAAAAGTGAGCCGATGGACAACCATAAAGCGTAAAAAAGCCACATCTTCCGACGTGGCTTCACAACTTATATATTTGTTAGGGATGGCTCTTATTTATACAGATTGATCGATTTGGATACTTTCCAGTCATTGCCTACACGCTCCAAAGTAACTAAATCTGTTTTGGTGAAGTTTTCAAATTTCAAAGTGACTTTAGCCAACATATAGTCTGCTGACTCTTCAAGGACATCGGTGCTCACTCTACAGTTCAACTTCTCTCCTTTTTGTTTTTTCAAGGATTTAATCACTTCGCTACGGGGGTTAGACTGCGCATTGGTAGCTTGGATCTTTTGATTAAAATCAGCTGCAAATAACTGCTCTACGCCTGCTGATTCTCCCTCCGTAGTTACCGCAACATAGTGTTCTAAAGCGAAATCTGCTGTGGAAAGGCTAACGTTTGCTTTTGACGATTTTGCTCCAGGTCCTTCAGCTGCCATAGCAAATGTAGATACTGCGATTAAAGCTGCTGCTGCGAATGTTTTTACTAGCATTTTCATAATGTCTTTATTTTATTGTGTTAGTTCTGTTGTTCTTATTTGTTGACTCAAAACTACAACACAATAGGCCCCTAGCCTATTGACTTTAGACCAACGTTCGGGAAAACTCGGTGAATAGCGGGAATAGGGAGGTTAAAATAAAAGTAATAAGGCCATAATTGCGATACGGCCTTCTTTCCTTCAGGCTAAATAGCTTGTTGACCGCTATTTCGATCTGCTTGCAACTTAGCATTTAATATTGTTTTTAAATCATTCGTCAAAGCAATCACAGAATTGAGGTCTGTAGCATTGGGTAGTAGACTATTTGTAACGGAAGTTGACTGAGAAACCAAGCCCTTCGCTGCTGTTGTAGCGTTTTGAAAAATACTTATCCAACCTGTATTTCCGCCCCCTGTTCTTTTTATCCAAATGGATGATACGCCAGCCTCATTAATTTCATTGTATCTGGACCCCTGCCTCGCTACAACTACCCCCTCTGGGCTACCAACGCCAGCATATTCACCCAAAAATCCAAATGGTATAAAATTACGCCCATCGGGAGCATTATTGTACCAGCCGTAGGTATATTTGAGCTGGGGATCCGAGTGCTGTACCACAGCATTAACATTTTTGAGAACATCGCCCACTTGCCATGTCCCTGAAACTGTTGCCAGTCCATTAATTGTTTGGGTTTGCCATGCGTTTGAACCTATTTCCTGATTACGCCTTGCACTGTTCGCTACAGAGATTTGAGTATTGATATTATTAAAGCATCTATTGTTCATCGATTTGACATTCGTTACCGAGGGAGCATTGGCAATAATCCCGTTAGTCTGTGTTCGATCTCCACCAATACGGCTATCATAACAGATGTTATCAACAACATCGATATTGTCACTCGTAAACGTTCCAGTAGGGATCACGCTAATTCCGTCACCGACTGAGTCAACAATTGTATTACCTATAAATTGACAATTATTACCATTCAAAAGCCTGATCCCAGTATTGCCAGCATTATTGATCATATTATTTTTAACCAAGGTGTTGCTTCCATTCACCGTAATACCTTGTAATACTGACTTTATAATTCGGTTATCCAAAATCGTATTAAACCCCAAATTGGATCCCACCTCAATACCAGTCCGTTGTGGTTCAATGATCTTATTATTTGATACCGTACAATTTGAACCGTTGCTTGAGATCAAAATACCATGACCCTGTGGTTTTACAATGATATTATCGGATGCAATACAATTATCGCCGGCCAATCTAATGCCATAGAAAATAATGAAAAAATTAGTGGTATTCATCGCAGTATCTAAATAGAGATTCTTGATGGTATTGTTCGAGAAAATAATACGGCGTGAATAATTTATTCCATCTGGAAAAGTAGGGCTTACAGGAACAACATGGCTCTCACATTTGAATCCCCCTCCAGCTCCGTCAACCGTATTATTAGACACAACGATATCTATACATCCCCCCGAACAGTCAACAGCCAGCCCACTACCGTACTGATTTGTCGGTTCGGGAATCACTCGGCCTACATTCACAAAATTATTGTTGGATACCGTAGCGTTCGCTACTTCATTAAACCCAACTCCGTGATTACCTGTTTCGGTAAAATAGCAATCTGTAATACGAACATTTGTAGTCAATGGATGCGGGTAAGGTTCTGCCGCTCTACCATAACTTTGGATACCGGAGCTCCATGAACGTTTAATACAACAATTGGTAATGTTGATATTATCCACCGCGCCGTCATAAATGGGTTTGAAATAAATTAAAAACTCTGCGCCGTCTACATCCCACTCTCCGATAGGATTTTCAGGTAAAATGGGAAACCGGTTCGTTGTAGCACCTCCGTCCAATTGTAAATTATGAAATGAGATGTTCTTGTGATCGGATAGTTTAAACATCCATTTTACGGTCTTCGAAATTGAAAATCGCTCATGCTTAAATTCAAGATGACTTCCATTTCCATCACCATATATCAAACATGCTGTTGGCGGAATTAAAGTATCAGTGATGAGGTAGTGACCTGTAGGAAAATAAACGGATGATACATGAGCTTTATTGGCATAAGTTAACGTCTTCTGTATTGCCTGGGTATCGTCTAGAATAAAATTACCTCTTGTGCCAAAATATTGAACATTCACCTCTCCAACAAAATCATGTTGAAGCTTTATAGTGCTTAACTCGATCACACTCCCTCCATCATCGGGATCTGTTGTGAACGAGATATAATAATCGATCGGACCGGGAGTGTCCCCTGCCTGATAATACCCTAGGAGTTGTACACCTGAATAGGTTCCATTTGTTAATGCTGTAATTTCGGCTGCAGATAATGCCCGCATATCTGCCATGGTGTTTTTGATAAGAAGTTGATTTGCCATAATGTTTTTGTTTTAAATTCTTACACAAACTTAGGCTTCATTCAAGGGTTATTTGAGTGAAAAGCATCCAATGTAAGCGGTAGAATACATCTACCGAAAAGTTGAGCCGATGCGCAACCATAAAACACAAAAAGCCATATCTTTCGACATGGCTTCTAAACTAAACTTAAACATATGATTCACTAGTGGTTTGTCTTTTATTTCTGGCAAACCACCAGTTATTGGATACTACTTATACGAATTAATTGATTTAGATACTTTCCAATCATTGCCTTCGCGCTCCAAAGTAACTAGATCTGTTTTGGTAAAGTTTTCAAATTTCAAAGTGACTTTAGCCAACATATAGTCTGCTGATTCCTCGATGATATCAGTGCTTACTGTACAGTTCAGTTTTTCTCCTTTTTGCTTTTTCAATAATTTAACTACCGCACTACGGCTGTTAGATTGTGCATTGGAAGATTGGATCTTTTGATTGAAATCAGTTGCGAATAACTGGTCTACCCCTGCTGATTCTCCCTCCGTAGTGACCGCAACATAGTGCTCTAAAGCGAAATCTGCTGTGGAAAGGTTAACGTTTGCTTTTGTTGCATTTGCTCCAGGTCCATCAGCTGCCATAGCGAAAGTTGATAATGCGATTAAAGCTGCTGCTGCGAATGTTTTTACTAAGGTTTTCATAATGTCTTTTTTATAGTGTTAGTTTTTAGTTCTTATTTATTGGCTCAAAACTACGACACAATAGGCCCCTAGCCTATGGCCTTTAGACCAACGATCAGGAAAACTCGGTAAATGGTGGGAATAGGGAGGTGAAAGTTATCATTCGAATTAACGATTCAATGAAGCTATAGACTCCGGGATAGATAATTTATTCTAAAATTTCGTTATATTAGCGCATGTGGCCACCGATATCAATTGACAAAATAGAACTTCTTATTTTGCAAGCAGAACTGACAATGGATTATAAAGCTTTAAACCTTTGGAATCTCATCAAAGTAACTCCTCATAAGTGGCAAGAAAAATCATTTGTGGATGACAGTGGGGGCTTTTGGGTGGTTGCTTTATTTGGAAATCAAATAATTTACTATAATGACATCGAAGAAGGCTTTAATATATCATCGTTTGAAATCTACGGCGTTATTGATCAATACGATTGTAACCAATCTGAATTGACCGCCCCCATTAATTATTTAGTTTCACAGTTGAGTCAAATCCCTGACGAGATTATTTAGGCTAATAAACCGAACTATATAAAAATAGATAAATCATAAAAAAGCCACATCTCTAGACGTGGCCTTCATAAACATATGATTCACTAGTGGTTTGTCATTTATTTGCGGCAAACCACCAGTTGTAAAATTTTATTTATACGAATTGATCGATTTGGATACTTTCCAGTCATTGCCAATACGCTCCAAGGTAACTAAATCTGTTTTGCTGAAGTTTTCAAATTTCAAGGTTACTTTAGCAATCATATAGTCTGCCGATTCCTCGATGATATCAGTGCTTACTGTACAGTTCAGCTTTTCGCCTTTTTGCTTTTTCAATAGTTTAACTACGGCACTACGGCTGTTAGACTGTGCATTGGTAGCTTGGATCTTTTGGCTGAAATCGTCGGCGAATAACTGCTCTACCCCTGCTGATTCTCCCTCTGTAGTTACCGCAACGTAGTGATCGAGTGCCAAGTCTGCTGTGGAAAGGTTAACGTTTGCTTTTGCCGATTTTGTTCCCGGTCCTTCAGCTGCCATTGCGAAAGTTGATACTGCGATTAGGGCTGCTGCTGCGAATGTTTTTACTAATGAGTTCATAATGTCTTTATTTTATATTGTTAGTTTATCTGTTCTTATTTGTTGACTCAAAACTACAACACAGTAGGCCCCTAGCCTATGATCTTTAGACCAACGCTCTGGAAAACTCGGTGAATGGCGGGAATGGGGAGGTGAAAAGGCTTAGAATAATGCACTGAATTTTCGATAATCAGACTCTAACTGCTATCTTTAATAGCAAAAGCTACAAGCCCAAATGATTGAAATTTCCCATCAACACTATAAAGTATTCATCTATACCGATCAGCAATATACACTTGAGTCTGCCGATAATCTCAGACAATACAAACTGATTGAAGAAGTTTTTGAGACATGAGATAATCTTTAACAAATGAAGTTAACAAAGGCAAAATTAGTCGCTAAAGTCAAAGCTCCTTTAGCAACATCAGGATACCTCTATTTTAAAAACTCCATACCCAGCGCACAAGGATTTTTTTCAAAAAAGTTAGAAAACGGTTTTTACTTGTCATTAGGGCTAACAATTAGCAGGTATATGGAAAGCGAATTTACCGGATCTTTTTATTACTCCAAAACAGCCCGATGGGCTTCTGTTTGGGGTGATATTCCAACAGAAAGTTATGTAAGACCAGGCTCCTTAATGTCAACAGAAGAACGGAGGGTTTATTTTAATACTGAAAATGAACAATTACGTGATTATTGGTGGGATGGTTTTGATGATTCATCGATCGCTTCTTTTATTGAAGTCATCAAACTCACCGAATCGAGATTGTATGAGGACCGATTATTGACAAAAAGGATTGAAGATAGCCTCAGCGTGTCACAACTCAAAAATTACGCCGATGAAGTAAAGAAATTGGTCTCCGACATCGAAAAACTGAATTTCACTTATTTTTATTTACCAGAGAAAGAAATAGATGGAATACCTCCGCAGTGGTTTAAAGCTAGTGAGTATGTCTTAAAAAAACAGAATGGTATACTCAATAAGAATACGGTTAAAAATTTGGCGTCTGATGCTTTTATTCAAAGTACGATCGACAATCTGTCAGCGATAGGAATCCGCTAGTTACTGTATATAAAATAAATAGCTCCACCTCCATCACTTGAACTATAAAGCGGTCTATTTAAAACAATAAATTAGTTGCGGAATATGGGCGAACAAGAATGACACTACAATAAACAAGATGTTCATACAGTTTAAATAAGTCGATCCAATTTATAAAAAAAATCACTTCGATAAAACTATTTGGAAATGGCAATTGTTCTTATAATACAAAGCGGCTCCAAGCTATCTTTCGAAGGAAAGGTTCAACATAAAAATTGGCGTCGTACAGTGAAAATCCAATAGTCTTTAAAAACATTGGATGACGAAACAAAAAAGAGGAAACGATCAGAAACATAAAAATTACTGTACAAATAAACGCTAAGAGAAAGGGTCTGATGAGAATCAGGCCCTTTTGACGTAAAGAAGCCAGATTTCAGGATCTGGCTTCTAAACTAAACTGAAAAAGTACTGCCCCTAGTTTTCGGGATCCTTTATTTGCTCCAATAAACATATCATCCGCTAATAATCAGCCTTTGTTATAAGCATCCATCTCATTATATTGAAAATGAAAAATAATGCAAGCCAAGCAAAAGAAAACATATCCGGGTATTGTAGGACAGCATGTAGGCTATAAAGACCTGCTATCCCTATAACTATCGAAAATATCCTATCTAATGTAGTTCCCAGTCTTCTTTTTACTATATATAACGAATGCAGTAAAACTGTTGTACAGATTAGAATATAAATAGCCGCCAGTAGAGCTTGAACAACTAAGTCCCACATGTTGATGAAATCAACATAATTCAGGCAAGTAAAAAATTGAAATAGAGCAAGAAATAACACCATAAAAAAAAGGAGCGTAAACTTTTCACCAGGCAGAGGTAAAAGCAACAAAAGCAATATTGTAATGATATTAATAAACGCTTTATATTTTACTAGTCTTTCCATTAAGAAATTATGCTTTTTCATAATTGATTATTTAATATCCCAAAGCTACCCTTCTTTTAAGATCAAAAATTTGATAAAAGGCAAAAAAGAAGACATATCTCTTTACCATGCATGGTGTCTATACGACAAAACAATAAAAAGCCACATCTTCCGATATGGCTCTACAACATATATATTTATTTGAGATGGCTTCTACTTATACGAATTGATCGATTTGGAAACTTTCCAGTCATTGCCCACACGCTCCAAGGTAACTAAATCTGTTTTGCTGAAGTTTTCAAATTTCAAGGTTACTTTAGCAACCATATAGTCTGCCGATTCCTCAATGATATCAGTGCTTACTGTACAGTTCAGCTTTTCGCCTTTTTGCTTTTTCAATAGTTTAACTACGGCACTACGGCTGTTAGACTGTGCATTGGTAGCTTGGATCTTTTGATTAAAATCAGCTGCGAATAACTGCTCTACTCCTGCTGATTCTCCCTCTGTCGTGACCGCCACATAATGATCCAAAGCCAAGTCTGCTGTGGAAAGGTTAACGTTTGATTTTGTTGTTTTTGCTCCAGGTCCTTCAGCTGCCATAGCGAAAGTTGATACGGCGATTAGGGCTGCTGCTGCGAATGTTTTTACTAGCGTTTTCATAATGTCTTTATTTTATATTGTTAGTTTATCTGTTCTTATTTGTTGACTCAAAACTACAACACAATAGGCCCCTAGCCTATGATCTTTAGACTAACGCTCAGGAAAACTCGGTGAATGGCGGGAATGGGGAGGTGAATTTTAATTTTGTGATGTAGGTCACGGTAAATTACCATACAAAATCAAGAAATTTGTTCCAACAAGAAGAAAATCAAAGCAATATGAAAGCAAAACAACTCTTTAGGCAAATAGGAATATTTTCGGCTTTATTAATCCTAATAGCAACGCATTGCTATGCAACAAACCGAAAACCAAAAATTCTATTTGTAGTGACTAGTCACGATACAAAAGGCAATACAGGCGAAAAAACAGGTTATTATCTCGGTGAAGTCTCGCATCCATGGGAGGTTTTAACAGCTGCCGGATATGAGATTGATTTTGTTAGCCCACAGGGCGGAAATCCACCTGTGGATGGATTTGACCTAAATGATCCCGTTAACAAAAAATTCTGGGAGGACAAATACTACCACAGTAAAATTACCCATTCACTCAAACCTTCTCAGGTCAAACCTGAAGAATATAAAGCTATCTTTTATGCCGGAGGACATGGTGCGATGTGGGATCTTCCTTTCGACTCATCAATCGCAAAGATTGCCAGCAAAATATACGAGGCAAATGGGGTCATTGCAGCTGTATGTCATGGACCTGCAGGCTTAACCAACATCAAACTGAGCACCGGCGAATATTTGATAAAGGGGAAAAAAGTTAATGGCTTTAGCAACGAAGAAGAAGAGCTTGTAAAGCTCAGCAATGTCGTCCCCTTTTTACTAGAGGATAGGCTAAAGGCAATAGGTGGGATTTATGAAAAATCCGATCCTTGGCAGTCCCATGTCACTATTGACGGCAGATTAATCACTGGACAAAATCCACAATCAGCTAAAGCTGTAGGCATGGCTATAGTCAAGGCATTAGGTGAATAAGGTATCCCCCAGCATAACAACATTGGTTTTTTGAAAACCATGGGTCTGTTTAATAATTGCTAAACAAGAAAATATTAAGTGAAAGGGTCTGATGAGAATCAGGCCCTTTTGACGTAATAGCCACATCTCCCGTGTAGCTTTAATGAATATATGATTCACTAGTGGTTTGTCGGCTGCCCGAGCTGACAGACCACTAGTTCGTCTATATGTATTTTACTTTATAAACTTGAATTTTATTATTCAAAGTTAAATCCCCTTTGCTTTCAAAAATTCAATCGCTTTATTGATAAATACTGATTTGTTCTCTAATGTAAATCGATAGCGTTCTTTAAAATTTCGGATGTTCTCAGGATATTCAAAATCAACGGTGATATCAGGACTTATACCTTCACCAACATGATAAGATTTTCCTTTCCGGTCATGCAACAACGCTGTCATCAAATTAACGGAATAACCCTTATCCACATAATAGAGTTCATTACTCGAAGTTAACCCATTTGTCATTGCTCCGATTAAAGTGACATTCTTTTGTCCTAAGAAGTGACTCGCTGTAATTTCGCCAGAACTTGCAGTGATATTTGAGACCAAGACAATAATGGGTATATGATTATTTTTAAGGGGTTGAGCTTGTACGGTATCGAATTTACAATATTTAGCTTCGATACTATCGTCAATATATAATCCATTTTGGGGAATCTGAAATTTATCTATTAAAACCTCCTTGCCATCTTTATCTAAGGTTCCATCAAAATAAGAAAAAGTTTGACTTGTATCAATCAAGCTATGAAATGGGGTAATCATTGGTACAGAAGCGCCACCATCATTTTCTGTTAAATCAATAATCCAGGCTTTCGGATGCTTTCCATCCAGTTCACGCAACTGTTTTTGTAAAGTATCAATGTAGCGTCTATGCTCTAAAAGTACACCAGGAACATTGATATATGCATATTTATCTTCAATTAAACGATGTTGAAAATTGAGCGGAGGCATTCCTTCTTTCTCATAGGTCGTACTTGCGATCATTTTAATGAATGCCAGATTATCAGTTGTATCTTTAACGCGACTAACACTGGAATGATGATCCTTTAATCCGGAAACTATTTCTTTAAACGTCGACAACAATGAGTCTGTCTTATTCACATTCTTAACCTTTGCAGTGGTCTCCATACGTAATCGATCAAAGTCGATTTTGCTTCGCATAAAAGAATGGACTTCCAACGTATCGATAAATTGATTCGCTAATTTGATTACCTCTCTATTTTGAGCATGGCAAATATTTAAAATGGAAAAACAAGCTATGAATAAAAAGACTTTGTACATAAATTAAAAATTAATAATATATCAAAAATAAAAAAAAGAACAGCAATTCTATTAAACGTCTGTAGAAATAATATACTTAAAAAGCCACATCTCTCGACGTGGCTTCTAAACTAAATTTAAACATATGATTCACTAGTGGTTTGTCATTTATTTGCGGCAAACCACCAGTTGTAAAATTCTATTTATACGAATTGATTGATTTGGAAACTTTCCAGTCATTGCCTACACGCTCCAAGGTAACTAGATCTGTTTTAGTGAAATTCTCAAATTTCAACGTCACTTTAGCCACCATATAGTCTGCGGATTCTTCTAAGATGTCTGTGCTTACTGTACAGTTCAGCTTCTCTCCTTTTTGCTTTTTCAAGGATTTAACCACTTCGCTACGGCTGTTAGACTGCGCATTGGTAGCTTGGATCTTTTGATTGAAATCAGCTGCAAACAACTGCTCTACTCCTGCTGATTCTCCCTCGGTCGTTACCGCAACATAGTGATCTAAAGTCAAGTCCGCTGTGGAAAGGTTAACGTTTGCTTTTGCCGATTTTGTTCCCGGTCCTTCAGCTGCCATAGCGAAAGTGGATACTGTGATTAAGGCTGCCGCTGCGAATGTTTTTACTAATGAGTTCATAATGTCTTTATTTTATATTGTTAGTTTATCTGTTCTTATTTGTTGACTCAAAACTACAACACAATAGGCCCCTAGCCTATGGCCTTTAGACTAACAGACCGGAAAACTCGGTAAATAGCGGAAATGGGGAGGTGAATTTTAATTTTGTGATGTAGGTCACGGTAAATTACCATACAAAATCAAGAAATTTGTTCCAAAAAGAAGAAAATCAAAGCAATATGAAAGCAAAACAACTTTTTAGACAAATAGGAATATTTTCGGCTTTATTAATCCTAATAGTAACGCATTGCTATGCAACAAACCGAAAACCAAAAATTCTATTTGTAGTGACTAGCCACGATACAAAAGGCAATACAGGCGAAAAAACAGGTTATTATCTCGGGGAAGTCTCGCATCCATGGGAGGTTTTAACAGCTGCCGGATATGAGATTGATTTTGTTAGCCCACAGGGCGGAAATCCACCTGTGGATGGATTTGACCTAAATGATCCCGTTAACAAAAAATTCTGGGAGGATAAATACTACTACAGTAAAATCACCCATTCACTCAAACCTACCCAGGTAAAACCTGAAGAATATAAAGCTATCTTTTATGCCGGAGGACATGGTGCGATGTGGGATCTTCCTTTCGATTCATCAATCGCAAAGATTGCCAGCAAGATATACGAGGCAAATGGGGTCATTGCAGCCGTGTGTCATGGACCTGCAGGCTTAACCAACATCAAACTGAGCACCGGCGAATATTTGATAAAAGGGAAAAAAGTTAATGGCTTTAGCAACGAAGAAGAAGAGCTTGTCAAGCTTAGCAATGTCGTCCCCTTTTTACTAGAGGATAGGCTAAAGGCAATAGGTGGGATCTATGAAAAATCCGATCCTTGGCAGTCCCATGTTACCGTTGACGGCAGATTAATCACTGGCCAAAATCCACAATCAGCCAAGGCTGTAGGCATGGCTATCGTCAAGGCATTAGGTGAATAAGGTATCCTCAAAAAAAAAGCAACTTCTCCCGATCCGACCTTAAAAAATAGGATTTATCGGCCGCTTTCCCTCAAAAATCTTCAATGGAAGAACAGCTACCAATTAGTCGTTTGATAGCTGTTTCTGACAATCTCTGGTTAATTCTATTGGACCTGTACCTCCAATAGTTTTAACCATCCGGTATTGGTCATATCACCATTGACGGCAAGTTTTATTCCCGGCTTATTTTCATTTGTCGTATCTACGATGGCGACGGCCCACGTATAGTTTCCTGCAGCCACATCGACGTTGGCTTTAAATTCATACGTTATTGGGTTATTCTTAAGCCAGGTAGAAGGCTCTCCTTTGTCGTCAACAAAAACTTTTTTAACCTTATTTTCTTCATCCAGCAGTGCAAAGGCTACCTTATATTTATAGTTCCACTGAGGAATATTGTTCGGAAAATAGCCCCAGCCCATATTCCGCCAGCGGTGGTTAATCGTCGCTTCTGTACCTGCATTCACTTTTTCCGGTAAATAGACCCGATCGGGATATAAACGATAACCACCTTCAGAAATAAAACGCTGACATAATGTAAAGGACTTGGTAAACCAGCTTTCAATTTCACCGATACGGAAATCCATCATGTTTACAGCGGCTTCCAAGGAGCTGTCAAATTCGCCCTGCCGAACATCTTCGGGATGGTCTTGCCTATATTTACCGCTTGGATCAGTCCAGTAACGATGTGTACCAGTCGTAATCCAACCACCTTCCATAATAATCGGACGTTTAAAATTCCAAACCTTAGCAAAATTTTTCTCCCAGCTTTGATAATAATCGGTCATTCCAAAGGCATCCTGACGCAGGCTGTATCCTTTGCTGATCATCTTATTCAACAACTTCTCCGAATTCGGATTTGGAGCTCCATTGCCCGCTGGGTCGCCAACTACGCGATGATAATTGATTAGCAAGGGGACCTTTGTAAAATTCTTTGAATAAACATCCGAAATCCAATCGACGACTTCTTCTTTGATGGCCTCAATATTTTGACCAGAGGGGTTATTGGGATCTTCATATATTACACTGTGCCCCTCGCCCCACAATCCGAGTCCATAGGCATCTACAAAGGATGTTTTATTTAAATCATTAAAATCCTTAGCTAATTCTTCGATCAGCTTGCTATAATATTTCCGAAAAACAGGGTCTTGCAGCACCGGCGTTTTTCTGTCCGGAAAAGATGCATTGGCCACATAATACTTGGCGCCTGCATCAAAAACAAACTGCGGCGTATTTGCTCCTTGATCGCGACCGTCGACCACGATACGAAAGGCGATTGGCAATCCTTTATCTTGTGCCCCTTTGATCATTTTATAGATTGCGGTGCTGGGATCCCTCCAGGCATATACGCCATCTACAGGATTAAAAGTTCGCCAGCTGGTACGGATATAACAGGCAGATGCATAGTCAATTGCTTTGACCGTTTTACCTAAGTCAGGTACATAGAATTGGGTGTCCCAATAAGAGGGATTGCCCGAAGCTGAGGCATACATGACCCAACCATTTAAAGGGTTACGAAACATGGCACTCCTGTTGTAACTGGGCTTCACCAAGGTGCCCGACAGTGCTCTTTCAGTATCGGCGCCTTCTTTCTTACATGACACTGCTAGAAAGCAAAGCATAACAGTAAATGCTTTGAAACAGGCTTTTTTATAATTTATATTTTTCACTTTCAAAAATGTTAAAGTTAATTTATGCGGTTGGATACGGTTGCTTACCGTTTTAACGCCAGAATTGTCATGTTTCTTAAATCAAAAATCAGCACATTGGTCGTCGCCGGGATAGTGAAATAAGAATTGCGATTTGCACTCGAATTGCCCCCGCCCAGTTCAGTTACTTTTCCCAGAGTGAGCGTCAAGGTCTGGGCCACCCCCGCAGACGTGAGCGGAGCACTAAATGCGTAAGCCAGGTTTTTGTTATTACTGTTATCTCCAGTCACGATAAACTTCGTAGTCCCTACTTTACCACCGGTATAAACCAAAACTTGCGGATCGGCCAAACTTACTTGGCAATCCATTTTAACCGGAGTTCCCCAGCCATTGACACTTCCGTGCATCCATAAATCTGTCACCGTTGTCGTATAAGGTTGATCACCTGTCCAGGTCACGGTCTTTGCTGCAAGCATTTTTGTCGGTGAATAGATTGTTGCTGTGGCCTTTTGCATGTTGACCACGACACGGTATTCTCCAGCAGTTTCTATTTTCCAGGAGAACACACGTTCCCTCATCTTAATACCAACAGCATTCCCATCGCTTAATGAGGTGCTTCCATCGGAAGTAACGACGTAATTGGTCTCACCGTTAAATTCTACCGGAATTTCGAGTTCGCCCGGCTGCAAATTCAAGACATAGGCATACTGATCCAAATTTTCCAGTGTTTTTGGCATCTCCACCTTGTTTCCGCCAACGGCACTTCCGCTCAAGAACACTTTATCGGCATCAAAAACAACCGCCTTGATCGGATTTACTGTAATTCTTACGGTACGTACTTCGGGTGCCTCAAAAGTAGCACCGCCCTCCCATTGGGCGACCACTCTAAACTCCAGCGTAAAGCTCTTATTTGCGGGTATGCCCCACTTTTCGTTTGCCCAATTTTGCAATTGCTCGGAAGTAAAGCTTCTGCTGAATACATTATCGTCTTCATAATTGAATATGGCTGTACCAGTCCCAAAATTATTTCCCACAACATCCAACATGGTACTGTAGCTGACCAAATGATCATCTGACTGCGCCCTGGCGGGCTTCCAGTTAAATGTGACGATATCTTTGGTCAAATTGACCTCGTCCAACGTAATGTTTTCCGACGAAGGCTGAAGGGCCATCGTTTCATTGACTTTGGGTATATCCTGAATTTCCTGTTTGCAGGATAACTGGCAAAGTACCATGCTTAAGAAAAATAAGGTTTTGTATAAATAATTGATGATTTTCATTGATTTATATTTTTGCTAACGTTTGGATAGAATCATGCGCCTAACTGGCGTCGCTGCTGTTTGTTATCGGGTTGGGAAGCTGCCGAAAATTCAAATGCTATTCGTACAGCTTCCCGCTACCATTAATTATAACCTGGGTTCTGCGGGAACGGCGCCCCTGTATTGGCATCCCTGATCACCTGTGGAATAGGCCATAAGATATTGTTGTCCGTAATTTTATCCTTTATCGCATTATTATACTTTTTGACACGCTCTACCAAGGTATTGGTGCGCACCAAGGTAAACCTTCTGCTTTCTTCGCCAACTAATTCGCGGATACGCTCATCGAGCAGGAAATCCATATTCATCTGCGCGCCCGTGATTTCGGATGCTCCGGCTCTTTTCCGCACCTCATTGACGGCTTGCGCGGCTTTATCTGGCATATTTTGTCCCAAATAGGCTTCAGCAAGCAACAGATAGGTTTCAGCCAAACGGAATTTCATACGATCTTTATAACTACCGGTCAAACTTAAATTTTCAGTACGTCCGTAAAAGAATTTTGTAATCGCTGGAAATAAGCTTTTTGTCGTAAACCAGGTCTGCTCGGTAATATTGGCTTTTTTACCGTATAGCGAGGCCTCATTCGCGTTGTTGTAGTACCAGTTGCGTTTAATGTTATAACCTGAATTACGGATATCATTTGCTTCGAAAATACCAGCGACATTGCCTGTAGCATTGGTACCTGTAGTACCTACCCACCACTTCATAGGCACTAATTGTGCGATACCACGACCGCCCAAGGTGTCAGCCAAAACAAATCCCGTAATGGTCGAGTAATTGGGTATCCAAGCCCGGCGGGTCCAGTCATCTGAATTGGTACCACCGCCGATCGTGTTAAACTGAAACTGCAATACCCAGATACTTTCTTTATTGCCGCTTTTCCTATTTTGATTATTTTCCAGAAATAAATCGCTGAATACATCGCCTGGTTTGCTGCTATTCACGCCGTATCTGTTTTTCATCAGGTTATAATACCCACTATTGATGACCGCCAATGCGGCCTTCTCTGCTTCGGCATGATTGCCCTGCAATAGGTAGATTTCGCTCAGCAAATGACTTGCGGCCCATTTAGTCAGCTTTCCTTCTTTTACGTCGTCCGGATTGGTAGGCAGGTTATCCACGGCAAACTTCAGGTCGTCTACCATGTGGCCGATGACTTCGGCTTTTGGTGTACGAGTAAAATTAAGCTGAAAATCATACAGGATAGTTTCCACATAGGGTACATCGCCATAGAGATAAACCAAGGTGCGGTAAGCATAAGCCCGAAAGAAGCGGGCTTCAGCCTGAAAACGTGCCTTATCCGCGGGCGTATCCCAATTGGTATTTTTTTCGGAATAAACCATCATCAGGTTTGCCGATGAAATGAGGTTGTAAGCCCAATTCCAGTAAGTACCCACAAACCGTTCTGAGGCAGTAAGTGTAAGGTTTGCAAAAGCCGTCAAAGAGCCATCGCTATTAATGGCATCGGCGATATCTGTAGATACCTGTAAAGCTTCATATGGGCAGGCACCATTATGGATGAAGGCGCCACCTTCGCCATAGGTATTGTATTCTGAACGTGTGAGTGTATACAAACCAGCACTCCCCACTTCGAAACCGTAGGTGCTGGTATAGGTATTGGATGGCGCCAGTTCAGTTTTCAGTTCTTCCTCCAGAAACTTCTTACAGCCTCCTAAGGTGAACAATAAGATAAGTCCCAAACTTGTTGTGATAATATTTTTCATTTTCATGTCCTATTCGATTAGAAGTTTACATTTAAGCCAAACATGTACGATCGTGCTGTTGGATAAGAGGCCATCCAGCTGTTGTCGTAATTGAGTACCTCCCTGATATTAGAAATCGTATTGAGATTGTTGACGCTGACATTTACATCAATACCATTTACACCTACCTTTTTAGCAATTTTGTGTGGCAACTTATAGCCAAAGGTGATGTTCTTCACCTGTACGTAGCTCACCTTTTTATAATAGCCGTGTCCCAATGGATTGAGATAGCCCGGCGAAACGATCGTCGCATTAGGATTCTCGGGCGTCCAATAATTGGCATCGTGTACATAGTTGGTAATTCCAAAAGTCCAAGCACCTAGATTGGCCATGTGATCATCGCGCCATACATCAAAAACACCGGTCACTAAAGCTGATGCATAAAAATTTTTGTAAGCAAACCGGTTGGCTAAAGAAGCAGTGTAGCGTGGGTTTTTAGACCCGATAACTACCCGATCACTGGCTTCTATTTTTCCATTGCCATCGCGATCGTACAATTTAGCGGCTCCGGGAGCTGCCCCATCAACAGTAATGGCTTCACCATTCTGCCATACACCGATCATTTTATAATCGTAGAATACTCTCAATGGCTGACCAATAAACCAGTTATTGGCAATATCATCGATACCATCCCCTCTCAACTCGACAATTTTATCGCGGTTTAAGGAAAACACTGCGGTCGTATTCCATTGAAAATTTTCTCCTTTAACGTTCGTCGAGTTTAAGGTGACCTCAATACCTTTATTTTGGGTAGCGCCGATATTGTCCCAAATTCGGTTATACCCATTCATGATAGGTACAGTACGGGTCATCAGTAAATCTTTCGTTTTAGAGATATAAGCATCAATAGTACCGCCCAATCTATTATTAAACAACTGAAAGTCAAGCCCCAGGTTGGTCGAATAGGTGGTTTCCCATTTCAGATTAGGGTTCCCCACACCATCACCGGCCAAATAGGCTGTCGTAACGGCAGTACCATCATCGCCCCAGATATATTTTACATTGGAATATAGGCGGTCTAAGGTGCGGTAGGGTGTAATCGCCTGGTTACCGTTGGCACCGTAAGAAATACGGATTTTCAGCATGTCCAGCCATTTGACATTATCTTTCAGAAAACGCTCTTCTCCAATTTGCCATGCTGCCGCCGCCACAGGGAAGAATGCGTATTTATTGTTGATACCAAATACCGAGGCTCCGTCTGTACGTCCTGTCAAGGTTAATAGATATTTACCTTTGTAGGCATAATTTATCCTGCCCATATACGACAGCATAGCTGATTCTGACAACGAAGCACTATTGGAAACTAGACGGCTGGCCGAACCGATCATAAAGTATTCGGTGTCATCGGTTACAAAACCAGCTCCGCTCTGGGCTGTTGACCAGCTTTTCGTTTTTTGCATACTGAATAAACCCGTCACATCAAAACGATGATCGCCAATCTGCCGCTCGTATTTGAGCAGATTTTCCCAGGTATAATCGTTATAGTTGGAATTGTTAATGGAAGCACTACCTCCGGCTTGCGTACCTTGATCCCGGCCCTCAAAGGTGTTGCGCCCGTAATAGGTTCCTGTAAATCCGTTCCGATAATTATAACCAAAATTTGATCGTAAGGAAAGGCCCTCCACCGGCAGCAAAATATTGGCATAGCCCGAAAGAAAGAAGTTGTTATTATACCTATCCTGAATCGCATTAACGTTGCGCATCGGATTGACGATCAATGAATACTCCATGGGCTCGGGCACATACTTCCCCGATTCGTCTTTATAGCTTCCATAAGGACTTTGTTTTATGGCATGTTCCAAATTTGGCGTAATACCACCGTCGCTTTTTCGGGTATATTGCAGGCCAACACCAGTGGTTAACCATTTATTAAAAGTCTGGTCCACATTGGTGGTTATATTTAAACGGGACAACTTAGAATTGTATACCACACCCTCTTGATCCAAAGCTGCAAGGGCAGCCATATATTTTGTATTCTCTGTACCACCTGAAATGCTCAGCTGATGATCCATGGTCATGGCTTTTCGAAAGACGTAATCCTGCCAATTGTTCGTAATGCCTTTCGCATAATTACCGCGCTCTGTTACGCTAATAATATCCCCGGCGATAGGATCCAATAGCGCCCCAGTATAGCCTTGCCTAATTCGGGCAATATCTTGTTGAAAGCGGATATATTCATTTGGCCCCATGACATTGATGCGTTGCATAGGCTCGGCCATGCCGATCAAACCTTTATAGTTTACCTGAGCTCTACCCAACGCCCCCCGTTTTGTTTGTATCAGAATAACCCCATTGGCCGCACGCGAACCGTAGATAGCCGAAGCGGAGGCATCTTTTAAGATCGAAAGGTTTTCGACGTTGTTAGGATCGATATCTGCCAGGGATCCGCTGTAGGGAATACCATCTAAAATAATCAATGGACTATTGTTGGCCGATATCGAATTTTCACCCCGTATCAACAGGGTCTGTGACGCTCCCGGTGCAGCTTCTCCAGTCGTAATGGAGAAACCGGCCACCTGCCCCACCAAGCGATCCATCAGATTTGAGGTAGATACCATGCTTAACTGCTCTTTTCCTACCACGGCCAAACCTCCCGTCAAATCTTTCTTCTTGGCTGTACCGTACCCTACGACCACAACCTGATCCAGGACATTATTTCCTGACATCTTCACATTGATGATTCCTGATGGATTGACCTCTAATTCCTGGCTATTGAAACCGATGTAGGTAAAAAGTAGCGTAGCCGTGCGTGGCGCCAGAATGGTATAACGGCCATTTGCATCTGTCTGAACACCGGTTTTCGCCCCTTTAATCATGACCGAAACACCTTTAAGGCCTTCTCCTGCATCATTGGTGACCTGACCTTTGACATTTATTTGATCTGTTGCTTGTGAATAAGCATAATTAGTCGCCACCACCGATAGGGTAGCACTCATTATCCAGCTCCTGAGCCAGATATGTATCTTTTGTATCATTGATTTATAATGGTTAGTTTAAAATTTACTTGCGTTCTTTACTTTCCCTTTCTCGTAAAGAATATGAGTTTAAACTAGGTCAGTTCGGATTACCCTGCGTGAGCCTAATCACGTGGTCGGGAGGAATTTTCATACACATATTTTGCTTTTTTAAAATTGGTTAAGACAAAACTATTATCATCACCAATTCGTAGGGTTCGTTTTTGTACGAAAATGGTTTGATTTTGTACAAAAGGCAAAAACATGTGTTTTTCGCTGTAAAATGGAGGTTAGAAGCGCTTTATTATTCGTTTTTTATACACATTAGATGATCTAGGATAACGGTATCGCTTGGTTGCACATCGATAGCTTCACCCTGACCTTTATATATGATATCGCGGAAACTGGCCTGCGAGATACCTTTGGCTTTTATCGGTTGATGACTGATTAAATTTCTTACAAATAAGCCCTGCACATGCTCGCCATACTCGACCACCAAACCTTGTTTTGCTAGCGGACTGATGACCATATTCTCGATAAAAACATGACTTATACGAAGTTTACCCACAGGCATAATCCGTATGGATCGGTGTGAAATTGAATAGAAGTCCTGCCAGTTCTGAAGATAAATAGTTGAAATGTTGTCGATTTCGCCCCGATATATCGAACCACTGACCACATTGACATTTTCTTCGCCTGCTCCCACTCCGGTGTCTGTTAATCCTATATTAATAAAGTCGTCACCACTTTTACCTTTGCAATTTGCAATAAGAATATTTTTACAGCCAAAACGTACGCCCATGCCGTCTTGATTCAAAATCTGTTTGTCTACTCCATCAACAGTGACGGCCTGCCTTACGTTAAAAGTAATATCGCTTACCTTACCGTTTGTACAGCGTTCCAATACCAGTCCATGCCCATGATAATCCTTTAATGTAATGCCGCTAACCTCAAATACATCAGTGTGAGCCAATATAATGGCGTGGTTCCGCCATCCACCTTTTTGGTTCTCTCCGGGCTTACCTGCATCTGTACCATAAGATTGTCCAAATCCGCTGGGATTTAAGGACAAGATTTTATTATGGTCACCGGTAGCTCTGGGATGATCAGCTCCTTCTAAAAGAACATTTCCTTTTCCGATAATCTTGATATTCTTTGTGGGTGCTATATCTTTAATTGCCAACCCTGCATTTGCCGAACGAATAAAATTATCCCGGCATTTATCCGATAGCTTAATGGTACAGTTATTCAATTCAAGTTCAAAATCGCCCGGAAGCAAAATGGCCTGATCGATGAGCCAGACACTTTTTTTCGTTACCGCATCGTATTTAGGGATCACTACTTTCCTAGTCGACTTTTTTGCTTCATTTATGGCTTTTTGTATACGTTCTGACTGGGAACCACTTTTGTATCTATTGGGGCTGATCGAAGTCTCATCTACCTTTTGGGCGACAGCCGCTGTCAGATACATTACGTTAAACAAGCAAAAGCAATATGTAAGCAGAAACGTTTTTCTAAAAATTGTCATTTTCATGATCGTTAGGATTTCAAAAATATAGAATTGCCTTCCTCCTATCTGAAAGGGTAAATCGGTAAACTATTGGCTGTATTTTTATTTCTTTCCACTGGAAACCTTTTTCTTAAACTCTGAAGGGCTCAGTTCAAACTGTTTTTTGAAACAGACGCTAAAGTATTTGGCATTGTTAAACCCGGTTTGGTAAGCAACTTCAGCTATCGTCAAATCCGATTTTTCTAACAGATAAGCACTTCTTTTCAGTCGCATATTCAAAATAAATTCTTTGATAGACATTCCCACAATATCATGTATTTTTTGATAGAGAATGGTTCTGCCTACGTTCATATCAGCCACAAAATCTTCTACGGAATAACTGGCATTGTCAATATTTTCTTCAATGACCTGAATGGCCTTAATCAGCAGTTCCTCGTCCATGGAGGTAACGGTTACATTGGAGGGATCTACCTGAACGTGTTTGCTGTATTTTTCTTTTAGTTCCCGCTGATTTCTTAGAATGGTTTCCGTCTGTTGCAACAGATAGTCGACATGAAACGGTTTATCAATAAACACATTGGCGCCATATTCCAATGCTTTTATTTTATGCTGGTTGTCATCTCCCGTACCTGAAATCATAATAATAGGAATATGGCTAGTCTTAAAATTTTGTCTAAGGCTACGGCATACTTCCAAGCCATTGCGATTTGGCATGATCAAATCGGTAATAATAAGTTGCGGATAAATTTTTTCGGCTTTAATTAAGCCTTCTTCGCCGTCACTTGCTGTATATACATTATATTTTTCGGCCAGACGCTGCTCCAGATAGACACGCAGCTGTTGGTCATCTTCAATGAGCAGGATATTATCTGTCTTTTTTATAGGGATCGATCTTGTTTCTGGGGCTGCAGTATCCTGCGTAATAATATCGTCGATTTCAGAAACCGTATAATCATAAACGTTAGGCTGCATATCGCCTGCCCCGGCCTGTTTTCTTAACGGTAGTGAAATGGTAAATGAAATTTTATCGGTCTTATTGACCATCCATATTTTACCCTCCAGCACATCTACCAGTTCTTTCACAATGGCAAGTCCAAGTCCTGAACTTTCTTCAAAAGTTGGCCGATGAGAAGATAAGCGGTTGAAAGAAGTGTAAAGCGTCGCGATCTGTTCTTCAGAAAAACAATCGCCGGTATTTATAACTTCAATGGAGATGTATTCGATTTCCGTCGGATTTAACGAAGGAAACCGTTCTTTTTCTTCTGCCGTTGCACTATAGATACGTACGCCCACATACCCATTATCTGGTGTATATTTTAGGGCATTGGAAAACAGATTAGTCAATATTTTTTCGATAACATCATAGTCAAAGGCCACATATAAATTGTCCTTGTACGCAGAAATATTGGTTTCAACACCTTTTTTATTGGCATAGAGTTCAAAAAGGCTAAATATATCCCTTACAAAATTGATAAAATCACCAACCTGCGGATTGAGTGTAATTTTTTGGCTTTCTATTTCGCGAAAGCACAGTAATTGGCTAATCATCCGCTGTATTCTAGATACATTTTTCTCTATTAAATCCATGTAGACCAAAGCAGTATCGTTGGCCACAATCGTATCTTTAAGTTGCTTAAGCGGCTGTAAAACCAGGGTTAGCGGTGTTTTTAAATCATGGGAGATATTGGTAAAGAAGTCGATACGCGCCTGGTTCAGCTCTTGCATATTCTGTTCTTTTAAACGCTCGAGTGCTAATCGCTCTTTAAACACTCTTTTATTGCTGTAATATCTCATTATGAAAAAGAGCAGAGCAGAAACAAGTGCTGCATAGAAGCAATAAGCCCACCACGACAAGAAAAATGGTGGATCGACATGAATATATAATCGTGAAATTTGATCGCCCCATAGCCCATCATTGTTGGAAGCCTTGATTTCAAAGGTATAATCTCCGCCTGGAAGATTGAGAAACTGTACAGATTTCTGATTGGCATGACTGATTTGCCAGTCTTCACCAAGCCCCAACATCCGGTAAGCGAACTGGTTCTTCTCTGCGGATAGATAACTATTTGCCGAAAACTTAATTTCTACATTAGACTGGCTACTGGAGAGCCTTATCTTGTCTTCTTTTCGATTGGAAAGACTACCAATGTCTTTCGTTAAAACTGATGAGCCATCCGCTGGTTTCACGAGTTTATTGTTGACCAGAAATCCTGTAAAAAACACTTTCGGTTTTTGAAGATTTTTATTGAGGTACGCCGGATCGAAAAGTAGAAATCCATTGGTACCACCAAACAGCATTTCACCCCTGGAAGTTTTGTAAGCGGCATGAATATAAAATGAACCAATGTTATTTTCCTGATAAAATCTCGCTTTCTCAAATTTACTGGACTTCCAGTTGAAACAAAAAAGACCATCACTGGTACTTAACCAGATATTTTTCGTGGCAACATCTTCTAATATGCCAAATACCATTTTCGCCGGGAATCCGTTACTTACACTATAGTTGACATATGTCCCATCTCTTTTCAGTACATTTACGCCTTTACCCAATGTCCCCAACCATACTTCGCCATTTGAAGTCACTGTATAACTACACAGGTAATTTGCTGAATAGGAAGCATCTTTGAGCGCGTAGTGTTTCAATACCTTTAACGTATGGGGATTTACAACAAAAAATCCTTGATGGCTAATTAAACAGAGCTGATCTTCGTTATTCACATATAATGCTTCGACTTCGAGTTTCATTTTTTTGCCCTGCGCATCAAGGACGCTCACCATCTCTATAGGATCTAGCGGCTTCTTTCGATATAAAAATGATTTATCGGGATCTGTCATCCACCAGGTGCCTTCCTTATCGTTTACAAAATCATAAACGGTGAGCGGTTGCTGGCTCTCCGGAGAGCGGAAATTGAAATTGCTGAAATGCTGATTGTCCATATCATAACTGCCAATACCGCCGTTATAGGCTGAAATCAACAGTTTTTTGCTCGTTCGGTCAAATTTCAGGCGTTTAATCATATGGGGACTCGACGAACTACCCTGCGATTTTTCTAGAGGGTTAAACTGATCCTTTTTTCTATTCCAGTAATTCAGGCTCCCCCCCTCGGTACCGATCCATATATTTCCCAGATGATCTTCCTGAAAACTACTGACTATGGGGTGATTGAGTCCCCCTGGGCTGGGCTTGAAGTAACGCACTCGGGAATCGTAAAGCGAGCAATAAGCTATTTTACCACCGTAAGTACCTATCCAGGCCCCTTGGTCCGGGTCTGGATAAATCGTCCATATCGAGTTATTAGGTAATGAATAGGCATCGTTCAGGTTCATCCGTAAGGCACTGCTACTTTCAGTCGCGGGATCATAAAAAAATAATCCGGCCTGTGTAGCCACCCAGATTATGCCGGTTTGGTCCAGATAAAGTTTTTTGGTTAAAACAGATGAATTTCCCGCTACGCTTACCGGGATCTTCTGTTTTAAGGTACCTGTCAAATCCGTTACATGGATTCCCCCTCGTTGTGTTAAAAAGTAATATAAGCCCCCGTACGCAACCGCATCGTTCACCTGATTTGTCGTACTACCAAAATCCGCAAACTGGATTAAGCGTTTTTTCGTCATTTCAACTTGATACACAACAGCACCTTGGCTTAGAAACACGTGACCTTTAGCACTCAATATATTTTGGAAAGACTTGTTTTTGGGCAATAAAAAGCTTTCTGTCTGTTTCTTTTGCGGATTATAGCGTAGTATGCTATTGTCTGACAGCATGTAAACCTGACCATCGCTATGTACACAAAGTGAACGGATCATTCCGGGAACCACGACATGAAAAGAAAACCGTTCGTAATCGAATTTTAATAAACCTTGCCCAGAAGCTAGAAACAGATTTCCCTTTTTATCCCGAATTAAAGAACCATAACCCCATTTTTGTGCTGGTTTGATCGCAGAGACGATATCATTTAACTGATAAAAACTGTTGCCATCGTACATGAAGAGCGCATCGGGTCCCGTGTACCAAATACGCCCTAAACTATCTTTTGCGATGCTCTGTATACCGCCATAATAGGAAGTTTCGGGCATCAAATGAAATCTATACCTCGAAAGATCGATACCGAGAACACATTGCCCCCAAAAAATGAGGAAACAAATTATCAGACTGTATTTATTCATTTACCGATGCTATTAAAGCTGTTTAAATTTCAATCCAAGATTTACGCGTGCCAGTTCCAATCAAAATACCTGAAGCTAATTGTTGATCAGTGGTTCTATAAACTTCGATTATCATACTATTAGGCAAAGAGCTTCGTCGAAATTCTGGCCTTAGCTCTTTTTCAGCTGTTCAGCTCCATGCGAAGCCCACAGTACCAATTTACTTAAAAACAGGCGTTGGGGACAAACTTATCTTCTTTTGCTGATTATTTTTGAGTTCGAAGATTACAAGTTCATTTTTTCCGGGTATTAAATCCGCCGAAGGAATTAATATCGACTGCTGTTTTTCTTCCTCCCAGTAAGATCCCAAATATTTTTGATTTAACCAGACCTCGCCCATTCCCCATCCTGTCATATTAAGATACTTGTTTCCGGACAGATTGTGTTCGAACTGACCTTTGTAAAAACCGGGGCTGTCATTAGCTGGTCTTTGTTCAAAAACCAAATCCCTCAGTGGATAATTACGAACCGTTAAGGGGATCATTTTCCAGTCTTGAAGGTCGTTTCCATCTAAAGTAATGGTGCCAAATAGCCCTTTTGAATTATCTGTAATTTCTGGTCCGTAAGTGATCCGACCAATATTCTCGACATAAAGTTGAAGCAAGTGTTTGCCTGGATTTGCTTTGATGGCTAGTTTTTTACTCTTATCTGTCAGGCTACCCTGTATCTTACCGTCGACATAGACCACGGCATAATCGCGTACGTTTTCCAATTCCAGCTCTTCGCTTTCGGCATCAGAGTTTATCTCGGTCTGATAAAGTACATAGCCCGATTCGATGTCCAAATCATTAAAAGATAATGCATTTCCCGCCTCGACAGTCTTATTATAGACCTGGTTTACGGATGCTTTCTCTTCTAACATAATTTCCTGTGCTATGAGGATCTGACCCCAAAGAAAAGTCATCATAGACAATATCATTGTTCTTATCATCGTTTAATCCTTTTTATTTCTCTAAAAATGACTGAATAAAGGTCTCTTCTACGGCCACTTGCGGCGAGAATTTCTCACTTTTTACATAATTATCGATACTGTACAACAATTGTTGGGTAGCGGGACGGTTATCCATATCATTTTTGGTATCCAATGCCAATACTAGCAGTTTCCCGCCGTTCATTTTGGCTTCGAAACCAATACCCAATTTCTGGTTGTTGTCGTAACTGTCGATGACCTGTATAAAGGGACGCAGTTGTTGTGGTGCATGTTGCATTTCGATTACTTTTGCATGGTTTAGGATATCCCACCATTGCCAATCGGTATGGTATGAAGTAAGAAAATCCTTAAACATGGCCTGTTTATGATGGACCAGGTTGCCGATGGTCATCGGTGCCCATGCAAACATAATAGGATTCCAAAAATGATTGTGAAACAGTGATTTTCGACCTTTTACCTGGTCTGGCGAAGGATAAAGAACCACGGTTTTGCCCTGGGCCAACTGCCTTTTTGCAACATCATCGTAGACATCGGTGTACAACACATTTGCTGTAGATTGCATCAGATGTTGATGCTTTGGATATACCCAAATGTCCCAGCTATTCTTAATGCTATCGTTCACCGCAAGATGAACCGTAACTTTTTGGGTGCCGATGTTTTTCAGGGAAATCTCAAATTCACCTACCGGCGATACATTTTCTTTGGCAATGGTTTGCTTTTTCAGCGTTCCCTTTTTCAATACGTTACCAGCGGTATCGGTTAACCACCATTTAATTTTCGCATTTTCAAGTGCAGAATTGCTAAAGTTATATACCTCGGCTTTACCCTTAAATGTTTCTGTGTTGAAAAAACTGCTTTTGTTATAGCGTAGTAGAGCGACTGTTGGCGCGCAAAACTCCCTGAATTTTTCTGCTGTAACCAATCCTTTCGAATCCCAAAAAGGATCGAATATCCCCACGGGTGCGTAACCTTGTCCCGGAAAGTCGTTCATCGACAAAAGCTGAAATCCGGCAGATTTACCCGATCGTAACAGGGCTTCAATCACGGCTTTGTACTCCAGCACGGTCAGCGCACCAGATGCTCTGAAGAAATCCTTTGCCTGGTCCAGCATGCCATTTTTTTGCAATAAATCGCTAAATACTTCAAAATTACGGGCCTCTACGGGGCTGTTGGCATATTTCTTTATTTCATCAAAATTTGGATAGATACAACGTTGTCCCGACTCATGTGAAATGACGGGCACATCTACATCAGACTCCGCATTCTTGTCCCAATCAGTACCCGGTTGACCTTCGTAAACCTTTACAGCCCCTTTGTTGGTTTGCTGGGACACGTAATATTGATCTGATTTAACTCTTGTCCGTGCAGTAGAACCGCTATAAAGATGACGAGGATCAGCTTTTCTGCCTTCGGCGGTAAGTTCCTCAATAAAGTCGAAGTTCCCTGTAATTTCATTGCCGTTGCAGTACAGAACAAACGAAGGATGGTTGCCGTATTCTTTCAAAATAGCTTTAATTTCACGGCGGAAGAAGTTATATCTGGCCTCATCGGGTTCGGCGTCTTTCCCCCACATAGGCATTTCCACTTCAAAATATATCCCATGTTTGTCTGCCATGCGAAAGGCCGCCGCCGGGGGGCACCAAGAATGGAAACGTAAATGGTTCATGCCGTAGTCCTTCATCAGTATCATAATGCGTTCCCAAGAGGCATCATCGAGCGGAGCATGCCCTGTTTTTGGGAACACTGCATTTTCAACATTGCCTCTTAAATGGATCGGATGATTATTGAGCAGGACATGGTTTTTTCCTTGTTTTACTTCACGCATACCAAAGGTGGTCGCTTTTTCATGCTGGTAGCTATTTTTACCGTCGGAAGTATTCAGCTGGCAGTTAATCCGATAAATATTTGGGTTAAACTCATCCCACAGTTTAATCTGTTTACCTAAGGGAATTTTTGTCTCTATATACGTGACCGAATCGGTACTTAACAAAGCAATTTCATTTTTAAGACTGTAGTTTGTTCCGTCGATAGCAAAGGAAACCTTTCCCTTTACCTTTTTTTTTGTTACATTATTGATCCGTAATTTTACTTTTATGGACTGATCGGTGATATTTGGGTATACCTGAAGGTCTTCCACATAAACCGGATCTATGGCCAGCAGTTTCATTTCTCCCAAGATACCGTTCCAGTTAATCTGCGTAAATTCAGTATGTGCATGGTTCCATTTATGTGTATTGTACTGAAATCGGTTATCGATACAAATGGTAATACGATGCTTTTTTCCGGGTTTTAAGGAAGTACTCAGATCGTGATTGTGAGGCACACTCACATAATCGATGCTGCTAACTTCCTTGGTATCTACGAAAATTGAACTTAACCAGTGGGTGCGCTCAAAATATAGGAATATTTTTTTCCCCTTCCAGTCAGCAGGAATATCGATATCGCGTTGGTACCATGCCGGCCCCATGTATTCGTATTTTCGGGTCAGACGGTCAATATATTTATAAGGATTTTGATATCCTATCTGATAATCGTCGGTAATACCCGGAAGTTTAATTGTTCCTTGTAAACCGTGATTATAGCGGGGAGACAGGGAGCCCCTTCGAAAATCCATCACGTCAGTTTGGAAGCCCCAAGTACCCGATAAATCGATGACATCTTGCGCCTTTAACAAGGCTGCCTGCAGGAGAAGCCCCAGTAGGCATATTATTTTAACGTATTTGTATATACTTATCTTGTATTCATCCATTTTGTATTTCGATTATTTATGTACTTTCATTCTCTTCACCAACCTACTCTTTACGCGCCAGGCCAAATAGCCTTTGTCAGTGTGAAATTGTCTTTAAGGGCTGTTTTCGAAGCGCTAAGATTGAAGTTCTATTTATTCTCATAATAATTCTTCATTAGATACCAGGCTTTTTTGCGATAGCCTTGATCCGACACCAGTCCTTTTCGGTTCCAGCCATCTTGATTGGTCGGATGAAAACGGAACGGCGAACGGAAATCAAATAGCAGCCAAGGTGAAGTTCCGCGCAGGTTTGGGATATGCTTAAACATTTCGAGGTTGTTTTTGTATAAAGTCTCTTGGTAATCTTCACTCCATGAACTGACGACATCCTTTTCGCCCTTTTTGCCATACAACGCCTCGCCTCCAAATTCAGAAATAATTAAAGGCTGGCCTCTTGCAACATCCCATACTGCTTTATCAGGAGAAACTGGCCAGGAATGGTACCAGCCTAAATATTTGTTGACAGCTACGACGTCCAATTCTTTCGTAAAAGGATCATCCATAACAAAGGTTTCCTTCTCCTTATTGAAACGAACAAGATCAAAAGCAGCGGTTATAAGCCTGGTCGTGTCAACGGCTCTGCATGTAGCAATCAAATGCCTGATAAAAGCATTTCTAGGCTCGGACGGTTGGGTTTCATTGGCTACCCCCCAAAAAGCGAGTGCGCAACGATTTTTGTCTCGAGCAA
This sequence comes from Sphingobacterium multivorum, assembly GCF_039511225.1. Lineage (NCBI taxonomy): Bacteria > Pseudomonadati > Bacteroidota > Sphingobacteriia > Sphingobacteriales > Sphingobacteriaceae > Sphingobacterium > Sphingobacterium multivorum. The sequence continues at coordinate 1,500,246 of NZ_CP154261.1, read as the reverse complement.
CCATTTCCCGCATCATTTTACCGGCTTTATCTTTGGTCGATTCATTTTCAAAATCGATGCCCTGCCAAATGGGAATTTCTTCCCACAACAAGAAACCCATTTTTTCGGCCGTTCTCACGATATATTCATTTTGTGGATAATGTGCCAAACGAATCATATTACAGCCTAAAGCTTTCGCTTCTGAAAGCAGCATCACTGCATCTGCCTGTGAAAAAGCACGACCTTTGCGCTGAGGTATTTCCTCATGAAATGAAATGGACTTGAGAAAAATAGCTTCGCCATTCAGGAAGATATCTTCCCCTTTTACCCAAATATTGCGAAAACCTATTTCCTCTTCTATTTGATCATCGCGCGTTGAAATCTTCACGTTATACAGTTTAGGTGCAGTAGGCGACCAACGTTTGATTTCTCTCGATAGGAATGAAGTTTTCACTTCTCCCTGAGCATCTGTTTTAAGCGTTTGTTTTAGTTGTAGTTCCGGTATTTCGATAGTTACCGAGGAATTGGCTATCTTTTCCGAAAGTTTGACCTTCGCAGTGATTTTATCGGCTTTGGTTTTGTCCAATTGAACAAAATAATCATCGATAAAAACTTTTGGCGTGCTTACCAAAAAGACATCTCGGGTGATACCGCCATAGTTCCACCAATCAAAGGCCATTGCCGGAATGGCATCAACCTGCCGGTTATTATTTACCTCAACTGCCAAAAAATTATCGTTTTCTTTAGCTGCATCCGTTATTTCAATCTGAAAGGGAGTAAAACCACCTTCATGTTGTGCAATCTCTTGTCCATTGAGATAGATGCGACAACGGTAATTTACAGCAGCAAAATATAAGAACAGCCTTTCGTTACTTTCTTTCAATACATCGAACTTGCGGCCATACCAGATGGTACCTTCGTAATATTTAAGTTCAGGCATTTGACTGTTCCAATCCGAAGGTACATTTAAACGGAGACCATTCTCGAAAGCGTATTCATAAAAATCAGTCTTATTTTCGGCCTTTTTATTCAGATAGATTTGGTTTTTTCTTCCCTGGTCGTATAAGTCTACAATAGCGTCCCACTTTCCATTTAATGATTGAGTTCGCCTACCATACACATTGGCCATATTCTGCTGAGCAACAAGGTTGGAGGTTATCAGGCTAAAAAAAAGGGACAATATAAAAGATAGATTGATCAGCTTTATCATAATAGGTGTTAATTGTTTATAAAATTTTCTATTTTACCTGCAATGCCGAAAGCTTTGTCCAACCCTGAGCCGTCAAATCTCCAGCAAGGGCAAGTTGAATTGCCGGCTTATTTTCCTTGGTTGTATCAACAATGGCGACTGCCCAGCTATATATTCCTGCAGGTAGATCTACTTTTGCATTTATTTTATAACTTGCAGCAGCACCTTTCAACCAAGCAGACGGTTCACTCTGAAGATCTACAAAAATCTTTCTAACATTCCCTTTGGCATCTAACAGTGCAAAAGCAACTTTATATTTGTAGTTCCATTGTGGAATATTATTAGGAAAATAGCCCCAGCCCATATTCTGCCAACGATGGGAGATTTGCGCTATCTTTCCCGACTTGATATCTTGAGGGAGATTGATTTGGTCTGGATATACACGGTACCCCCCTTCTGTAATAAACCGTTGAACCAGATCAAAGGACTTAAACCAGGATTCAGTTTCTCCCCCCGCTCTAAAGTCCATCATATTGACATGGGCTTCGGCCGACAGGTCGAACTCTCCTTTTCTAACATCCTCATCATGACCTTCTCTATATTTTCCACTCGGGTCTATCCAATAACGGTGCTTACCTGGAGCAATAATCCAGCCCCCTTCCATAATGATAGGACGCTTAAAATTCCATTTCCTGGCAAAATCCTTCTCCCAATTCTGGTAATAGCCAGTCATGCCAAAAGCATCTTGGCGCAAGCTATAACCTTTATCAATAGCTTTATCCAACAAGCGTTCACTGTTCGGGTTGACTGCTCCCCAACTTTCGGGATGACCTACAAGACGATGGTAGTTGATAACCAAAGGAACTTTTGTGAATGTGTTGGCATATAAACTGGTCACCCAGTCCAAGGTTTCTTCCTTTATTTTTTCAGTACTTTCGGGCGTTGCCATTTTGGGATCTTCATAGACAACATAATGTGCTTCACCCCATTTTCCTAAGCCATAGGCATCAATAAAAGAGGTCTTTTCAGGATCATTAAATTCCTTGGCCAAAGCTGTGATAAATTTGGTGTAGTATTTTCTAAATACCGTATCCTGAGGATAAGGGGTTTGTCTATCGGGATGATTTTTATTTTCCAAATAATATTTGGCTCCAAGGTCGAACACAAATTTGGGTGTATTTTGTCCCTGGTCGCGGCCATCTACCACTATACGGAGCGCTATGGGCAACCCTCTCTTTTGCGCCCCTTTTAAGAGCTTTCCTATTCTGGAATTTGGATCATCCCAGGCATAAACGCCTTCACTGGGATTCAGAGAAGACCAGCTCGTGCGTACATAGCATGCCGAAGCATAATCGATGACCTTTACCTTTTTACCCAATGCTGGCACAAAATATTCGATATCCCAATACGAATCGTCGGCATTACGGGGAGCATACATTACCCAACCATTTAAAGGGTTGCGCAAGACTGAATGTCCATCGTATTTTGGCTTTAATAAGATATACCCCGAGTTGCCGGCACCGCCTTGGGCTTTATTTTTTTGAGAGAAGCCAAGCGACGCGCAAGTACAAAATAAGAGGATAAAAACACTTTTAATTATCCTATTTGATATTATCTGTCTGTTTATTATTTCGTTTCTGAACATATTTTTTAAGTCTATTGCTTGTTAGTTTTTGGATTTCCGTTTTGTCAGCCCCCTTCTTATAGTTTATAATTTATTGGTGTGTTCAAATCAAATTGATTTATTGGGATGCATTACAAAAATAGCTATGGCAGGTTACTGCTATGGTATTGATTTGTTCAGAAATGGTTCGTTTTTGTACAAAAATTGGATGCCGATGTCTTTCTTCATTTGTGATAGAGCTTTCCTGAGCGCTTCAATTTTTGCACAGGATAATATCTACTTTCTGCTTAATTTCAAACTATAGCACAATATGCCTTACGGCTGAAGCTTTTCCAAAAAAAATCCAATCCAAAACCTATGGACTTTAGACTAACGTTCAGGAAAACTCGGTGAATGACGGGAATGGGGGGAGGAAAGGGTTTAGAATAAAGCACTGAATTTTCGATAATCAGACTCTAACTGCTATCTTTAATAGCAAAAGCTTCCACAAGTCCAAATGATTGAAATTTACCATCAACACTATAAAATATTATTCTATACCGATCACCAATATACAGCTGAGTCTGCCGATAATCTCAGACGCTACAAACAGGTATATGTTGATGATTCTTGTGATCGATATAGCAACGTATCTAACATTGCCATTTTAGTAAATCATGGTCAAGATGAAGTGGCTAGTGCCATTCTTTGTGATACAGGGGTTTTCACAGGATTGAGCGAATCCTCCTTTATAATCGAGGAAAGTGTGCTTTATATTTGGGGGAATAAACTGTACTATTTAAATATACCAGACTTAACGCTCAAATGGACAGGACAAGTAGATCATATAACGAATTTCAGTGTTCAGAGATTAGAAGATGATCTGCTCGTTCATGGTGAACTCGAAATCACAAGAATAACAAAACTCGGAGAAATAAAATGGCAATTTGGAGGACACGATATCTGGGTAAATAATAATGGCCATCAAGAAGTGACAGTATTACCGAAAAGTATACAACTGGTCGACTTCCAATCAAATTTTTATGCTATCGGATTTGATGGAAATACTATTTCTAAAAAAGCAGCGGATTATACAACGGCTATCATCTATTCATATGATAAAATCATAGGGTCAGCACAACTAGAAGCTGGGGATTTTTCTATGGGAGGCCTATATGGATACTTTAACCCCAATCAAACATATTTCGCACAGATTCAGCAGCACACCCAGGAATTTCTGAATACAAATGGTCAGAATTTAAAAGAATGGCTGGCCTTAAGATTAAGTATTCAACTCGAAAATGGACTGTTTTTATTTCCCACAGGAGGTATAATGATAGAAGATAGTGAGGAATTGCCAGAAGAACCTAAAAGAATCCACCTAGCGGGAGTTGACACTAAAATAATTGAAGATTTTATTATCGAAAATCCTACAACAGCCTTTGTAGAATATCCTTGGGAAGCAATATCAATTGAGAAAAAATTAGCTTTCGAAGATATGCTGTATAGAGAAATCGATTCATCAGGATCTATAGTCGATTATTTACGGAGCCATTCTACGAACACTATTTTAAAAGGAGCCACAGTATCAGCTTTTTGCATAAACGATTATTCATCTCAGATTCTATTTGAAATACAAAGTAAAAAGATCGATCAACGCTTTGCATTAATAGCATTCAAGCAATCCGATCGAGATGGAACTCGTTTGTTAAAAGGTATTAAATTATTTAATGATTTTGACGAATTCAAAGATCTCAAGATGTATCCAGACAGAAACGAATGGGAGAAATAAATTGAAATGAAAAAGGAAGGCAAGATCTTCATACAGTATAAATAAGCCAATACAATTTATCAAAAAAATTTATTCCAATAAAACTATTTTCAAATAGCCGTTGTTCTTATAATACAAAACGGCTACAAGCTGCCTTTCGAAAGAAAGGTTCAACATAAAAATTGGCGTCGTACAGTGAAAGTCCAATAGTCTTTAAAAACATTGGATGACGAAACAAAAAAGAGGAAACGATAGGAAACATAAAAATTACTGTACAAATAAACGCTAAGAGAAAGGGTCTGATGAGAATCAGGCCCTTTTGAGGTAAAAAATCAGATTTATTTTTGTAGTAACGCCGAGGATATGGCATTTTAACGACTGATAGGTATTACTCTTGGACAAAGACTGATAACATTGAAAAAGGCTAAGAAGCTCTCGCAGGACGATCTGGGCAAGAAAGTGGGAACTTCCGGCGATATCACCGGCCGGTATGAAAGGGACGAGGTTATCCCCTCTGTGGAAGTGGCCTCTAAACTGGCAGATGTACTTGATGTGTCGCTGGACTATCTTTCAGAAAAGACCGATACGCTGCTGGATTCAGCTACGCTCGGCAGGATCATGGAGATATCCGTGATGCCCGAAAGCGACCAGAAACAGGTATTTCTTGTGCTTGATGCACTTATAAGAGACTACAAGGGCTAGAAAAGCCTATGCGCAATAAAAAAGCACCTGTAAAACAGATGCTTTTTTATTGCGCAGGCTGATATAGCTAAGGATTATATTGTTTTAGCACTTTTACCCTCATATCAGTATCCTCAGCTGGCCAAATAACAATACGATAATAGTCGTCGCCCTCATCTCCAACCACTGTATCCAGTCCTTTCGAGTATACTCGAACACTATACAAACCAGGCTTAACTATAACCTCTTCTTCGACAGCTGAATTTGGACAATCCTGAACCTGCAAAACACCTGTTGGAAGATCTAGCTTTCCTTCCACAACATGATCATATACGCTAAAGTCTTCATCTTTGCCTTTTTTTTCCAAAATGTCCAGCTCTCCTTTTATCGGCCCATAACTTTGCGTAGACACAGCAATTAGACCCTTGTCCATACTCAACCTTTCATTCATTGTCGTCGAAGACCAAAGTTCCTTATCGGAATCGACATGTTCAGAATCCGCCAAGTAAAACTGATTATATGATGTATAAAAATCTAATTGTATAATATTTTTCTTTTCCATTCCAAAATGAACATTAAAGAGTATCAATAAAAATAACATAACTAACCCTCATTATCTTGCTGTAGACCATTATTAATATTGTAAGTTGGTGGTAACGAGATCGGTACCATAAAATTGCATTATCCGATTAAACACAGGCGCCAATATACCTGTTGGAACACGTGGTGCTCCTTTTAATGCCGGGACAATAGGAAACACAGGAACAGGACTAGGTTGAGGTACAGGCTCTGGTTCCCTATCAATTGGAATCGGCAGAACCAAGAATGCGTCACCACTATTCATATTTTTATATAACTTTTTCAAGTCCTGTCCTTGTTTATTATTCTCAAACCATGGCACTAAGGCAACGAGGGCACCTTTCCCTCCTTCAAATTTGGAAGCATAAGGATATTCATCTCTATAATAACCCGACATGGTTTCAATACCATATGTAGCATCATACCTTTTCTTAATCTGTCTTTGCTTATCACTATCGTAATGCAATACTTCCGGTTTTCCTTGTGTCTTGTCCTGAAATAGCTTTACACTAGGTCTAATACGGTTCTTACTTTACAGTTTTGGTAGGTGAATTGATATTATGAATTTAATTGTTTTTTTGTAAACTTTTGTATTTTTTCCTACAGTTTTTCCAACGCTTGATTAATGGTACATCTGTTACATGTGCTACCGCAGGTGTTAGAAAATCACAACTCATATGCGGACGCAAATGATTATATGATTCTATACTTTTAGTCACTTCCAGCAAGGCTTCACTTCTTGAAGAAAATACCCTTTTGAGTTTAAATTCTGTTTTTAATATGCCATTAATTCTTTCTGCAATAGGGTTTTCATAGGCCTCTCCGTTTTCTGTCATGCTGATTTTTACACCCGCTTTTTTCAACCTTACTATATAGTCGAAGGAACAGTACTGCACACCTCGGTACGAATGATGAATCAGAGTATTGGGAGCCGGTTTTTCCTTCAGTGCCATTTGCAGAGCTTTAATTGCCCCTTGAGCAGTCAGCTGGGGATGAAGGCAATAGCCCATAATTTTTCTAGAGTATGCATCAGTTATGAGAGAAAGATAATTGAAATCATAGCCCACTGAAATATATGTAATATCTGAAACCCATAATTCATTACTACGCGTAGGTGCTAACTCTTTGATTAGGTTGGGATATTTCAGATAGGAATGATTAGAATTCGTAGTTCCTGGTGCACGCTTCTTTTTCCTGTCTATCAATAATCTATGTTTCTTGAGTACCTTGTATAACTTGTCTCTACCAATATTTATTCCATTACTTCGGAAAGGAGTATATAGACATTTATAAAGCTTGTGACCACCTAACCCAGGTAGTTCACGGCGAACAAGGCGAACCATGTCTACAGCCAGATTTTCCTGATCAGTATGGTCGTGAAGATGCCATATATGATCGTAATAAGCTTGTCGGCTTTTACCAAACAATTTACAAAGTGGACCGACCCCCATCCTTGTCACATGCTTTTCTTTGATTAGCTTTATTGTTTGGTACCACGCTTTTTTCGGATTGCAATTTTATTCTACTTTTCAGCATGGTCAATCATAAAGTTAAGACCGTAAATTAGCACATTGGCTTTTTCTAAAGCTTTCTCCAGATCCTTGATCCGTTTTTTTAAAGCGGTAACGTCTTTTGTTCCTGGCTTTTCCATAGGTACTAAAGTTACGGCTCCCTTTTCTAATTTGCGTTTATAATTGTTAATCCAATTGATTAAGATCGTCGTATTGGGTAGTCCATACTTTCTTGCAGTTTGTTCTGCTGACACATTTTTATAAAGCACCAGCTCTACTAATTTCTCTTTAAATTCTTCTTCGAATTCAAATCGAGACAAAACTTGTTCTTTCATGTTTCCTTTACGTTTTTAACCAAAACTGTAAAGCTATACACGTATAATACCAACTGGTGAATATTCCGACAAAAGTACACCAAAAATTCCGGACGAAAGTACACCAGATTTAGTGACCAATAACCCGTGCTATTTTACAACTTGATTGTATTAACTTTTCAAACTTAATGATTTTTTTTCTTTCTCAAAGACTTGCCCTGTAGCGAGAGTCTGTGTGCGGAAGCTGTCAATTTGTCCATTATCGCGTCCGCAAGTGTTGGCTCATCAATAAAGTTGTACCATGCTTCAATCGGTAGCTGAGAAGTTATGACAACAGAGCTATTTCCATACCTGTCCTCCAATATATCTAGCAGTGCAAGCCGAGTGTCGGCATCTATAGATTTTAGTCCGAAGTCATCCAATATGAGTAACTTTTGGTTTGCAATTCCCTTTATCCATTCCTCCAACAGTATCTACTCTAATAAAAAAGGGATTTCGCTCATTTGAAATATTATTAGGGAGTAAAGGAACTGCTATTCACGATCTCATAATCAAAATAGTTGCGATTGCTTAAATTTGGTCTAAAGCTATCTTCAACCAATACATTTCCAGCAACAAATCTACTGGAAAAGGATGTACCCATGATAAAAATAATTAAAAACTAACAAACCCAACTTTAGGGATTGGGCTTGTTAGTTTTTGTTCTATCAGATAGTAAAAAATGAACGTATTTTTTTAAATGAATCAACACCCAAAATAATAGATCTATTTAAAAATTAACTTCAGGAGGCTTCGCCCTAGAAATAAAATTGTCCATAGAATTATGCTTCCGACGAAAACAACTATTGGATGGGTAATCAAGGAAATTAAGGCTCCAGAAATGCCTTGAAAATTTTCTCCATTAAGCTCCGCAGGCTTTTGCCCAGTATACGCTACTATTGAAACGATTAACGTAAAAGGCAACAGACCGAAAAATAATTGCCAAAAAAGAATCGAAAATTTAATATTAGTTTTACTTGAGTTTTGGAAATAAGCTTTCATTTAAATTTAATTTTGAATCAAAATACTCTGTTATTAACTTGGCACCATTTTGAATTACTTCACTTACTCCTTCAGTAAGCTCTCCTAGATTTACACTTGTTTGTAAGGTCACTGCACTTATATTTATATCCACTCCCAATTTTGTTGAGTTGTCATAATTCATTTGAAATCCTTCTTTCCCTAGAGTAGCCTTACCCTCTCTTTTTATTGTTTCACCTTCAAAACCAACTTTTAGATTCTTATGTTTTACAGAAAGATTCCCTTCTGCCGCTGAAACGTTACCCTCAGCTTTTATTGAAGCGAAACCAATTGTCCCTTCTAGATTAGCGAATTTACCCGTTGCAGTCGTTTTCTCTTTATTCGTTGACACGCTACCTTCTAAAACACTTCCTCCAACTTTAGCTTTGAGAGGACCAGCTTGTACTCCCCCTTTAAAAGAATATACGGAGCCTTTTAAACTAGGTTCAAAATTAAAGGAATTAATTATTTTATCAAGACCTTTCGAGGTCGCATTCAAAGTTGATGCTGAAAATGGTAATTTTTGATTTCTTGGTGGGCACCCTGCACACTGCGGAGCTCTTCCATCCGGATCTATAAATCTGATAGGATTATCAAAAGCATAGTTATAAGGCGAATGCCGCCTCATCTGTTCAGCCATTGGATCTACAACATTCCAACGCCCTATCTCAGCATCATAGAACCTCGCCCCGTAATCGAGCTGTCCTTCCAGTACATAAGAACCTCCCAAGGTATGCGTCCCGCCATTTAGGTCCGTCTGCATCTCCTTGCCATTATAAAGATACTTATTATTGATACTCGTTGCAATCGATTTCGTCTTACCGAATGGATAGTAATCCTGCTTCTGCATCACTGTGGCAACCGGTGCTGTAGTCGTACCATCTTTCTTGAGTACCACCCGCACATTGCCCAGATGATCCGTCAGATTGTAATAGTAACTATAGTTTCCTGAACTGTTCAATAGAAAGCCATCCTCTGTAGCGATACGTTCGATCAATGGAGTAGCTCCACTAGCTTTGCTGTATTCAATCCCACCGATATAGTCCTGCTCAGTAGTAATACCGCCAACAGTAGACTTGCGGTTGAGCTTAGCACCCGACGCATCATAGGTGTAGGCAATGCTCTTACCTGTGCCCGTCACTGTTTTGGGTAGGTTGAGGTAATTGTAGCTCAGGGTCATCCCCGTACGGTCCTTCGTCGCATTCCCGTTAAGGTCATACGTGAATGAGCCTGTTACCCCACCCGATAGACTGGCCAGCCTATTACTCTTATTGGTATTGTTATAGTTGTAGGAAATCGCCGTACCATTATCACGGATAAGGGTTCTGATATTGCCCATATCATCGTAGGTCAGTGCCTCACTCATCACCGTTCCGGTACTCACTCCGCTCTTCAACCGGTTCAGCGCATCGTAAACATAGGTGAATGTGCTGTTCGTGGTAGCGGCGTAACCCCACAGCTGCTGCGCGATATTGCCATTGTACTGGGCATTAGAAAGCACCGTGGTACCATTGACATTATAGTTCAGCTGGGAGGTGAACTGCGCCGAGCTTGCCTTAGTCTGCCAACCCCGTTCGTTGTAGGCATAACCAATACTCGTCATAAAGTTGCTGCCACCGTTCTCACTGTGCAGCGACTTGGTCTTCAGTTGACCGATCTCATTGTAGGCGAGCCTGCTCTGGATCACCTCATCCTGCCCGTTGACTTTCTTCTTGGTCTGTACCAGCCTGCCCACATGGTCATATTCATTGGTCGTGATAATAGTCACCACCGCTCCGGTGGAAGGCGTATGAACTCTGGTGCTCTTGACTACCTGTCCTGGAAAATTGTATTCGTTGGTCACATAGTCCGTTCCACCAAGGTGGTTCTTGGAAGCAGACTGGATCACACGTCCATAATCATCGTAATAATTCACTGTCAGCAGGGGTGCCGTACCGTCTTCTTTATAAACAAGCACACCCGTCAGCAGCGATTTGGTCTTTGTGCTCACCGTGATATTCTTTGATGGAAGCTGCCCCGCATTTTCAAAGCTGTAGTCATCGTAATAGTTCACCGTACGCGCCGTAAAGTTCTCACGGGGATAAGACACATTGCTGTAGCTGGCCTGGCCCGCTAAGCGGGTCTCCCAGAGCGCGGTTTCGTTGTTGATGTAATCCTGCTCTACCTGCCTCGGATTGCTGCCCTGATGGATACCCGTCACCACCACACGTCCAAAAGCATCATATTTGGTCACACGCCATTTATTGGTCTGCCGCAGCTCGGCATCCTGTTCCTGCAGCAGCTGGTCATTTTTGTTATAAACAAGGTGATCCCAGCCCCTTCCGGGAATCTTCTTCTCGATCAGTCTCCGCTTTCCATCATACCGGTAGGCATACACCAGCTCATGGAAATCACCGCTGGTGGCCTCTGTCAATGTAGTAGTCGTGGAAGGGAATCCCGGTGGGATCACATACCGCAGGTCTCCAAAGTCGTCGTACACATACTGCGTTTCCAGTTTCTTGCTGTCCGTTTCCCACACCCGCTTGAGTACAACACGCCCCTCGAAATCCTTATATTCCTCCACGGTACCGCCCTTGCCATTTGCCGACACCCAGTTCTCATCCTTGATCACCGTCTTATAGAGTTTCCCGGCAGTATAATACCCTGCTGTGGCACCATTATCCGTACTGTTGATGGTCCACAACCGCACATCATTGGTACCGTTGGTACCATAATCGGTCACCACCGTACGGCCCGCGTTGGTGCCCGCAGTTACATTATCGCGGTTGGCTGCCGGTTGCCAGGGTACACCCGGGGCGCCCTGCTGCTGCACACGGTTCAGCGGGCTGTTCTCAAAAACAGTAACTGCATAGGGACTCGCGGTCTTTGTCACAGCACCATCCCAGGTATTGGATGTAGCATAGTAAGCCTGTTGGTCAGACTTCGCCGTCGTCTTAAAGCTACCGTCTCCTGATACATTCTTCACGTGGGGAAGATATTTGACGCTCTCCCTTCCAAATCCATCATACTCAATATGCTGTACAATGTCTTTATAGGTTGGACTGGCCATTAGCTGGACGCTCTGGCTCGGCCTGCCCAGCCCGTCAAAGTACTGGATGCTCTGATTCTCATCACCGATCGTACGTTGAGCATTTAGCGTAGCCAGCGTAACCCCAGGACTCCGGAAAGTCCGCGTCAGGATATAGTTCTGATCGGCCGTGGGCATGCTCACAATATTCTGAAACCCTGCGATGCTGATCGTAATGGTCTTCCCTGCCGCCGGGGCAGGGATATAAAAGCCATTGGTAAGGGTGATGCTCTTTAGGGCCTGAATATTCGTCTGATTGCTATAGGAACTCAGGGTAAGGTTGTCCACGAGGGTCTGCCCTTGTACCGCCCCTGCCCCGAGTAATGATAGTAGTATTAAAAAGTTATTTTTCATAATTGACTGGGCTTAATTGGAACGATAATGGTAATCAAAGGATCTGTTTACATTGTTGAGGTGGTCCAGGATCGCTTGCAGACGCTGCATGCCGTCGTATTTATAATACTCTGTAATCCCACGGGCATCCGTCTTACTCGTCATACCAACCAATGGCTTATAGGTATAAGTCGTCACCATCGCCTTAGCTAATCTTGAATCACTGCGGAGCTTATCTGATACAGTCTTGATCAGGGTCTCCATACTGGCCTCGGTCTGACTGCTGTTAAGGTTATCGATCGCCGCTTGGGTGAGTACCGTAGCCACTTCTGCGTAGGTTGCATTCCTGATTTCAGCAATAGGATACTGACCATTGTAGCCCCATATGAAAGTTGATGGAATGGAGTTCAATTTTTGAATATGTACAACTTTAGCATTCTTAATATTATAATCATATGTAAATTGATTCACAATATTGGCTCCCTTATAATTAATTTCAGTAAGAGGTAAGATGAATTTAGTATGGAATAGACTATAGTCAAAAGTAGTTTTTGAGATCTCTTTACCCGAATTATAAATTGTCGTTACCAAAGGAGTTTGAATCATATTTTTTTCAATCATCGAATTCACATAGCTCATACCAACAGATTCGGGGTCACCTGGAAAAATATATTTCGTAGTTTGGTCTTTTCCATCAGAGCCTTTCAACGTATAACTTTCGAGATTATAATTTACTCCCCTATATTTCCATGTTTCTTCCTTTTGAATATTGGATGAAGCAAAGTCGATGCTTGTTTTTTTCAACATTGGATTGGTCATGTCATAAACGACATAGGGTTGATAGGTTAGTAAAACCGATTTAATAGATACTGGAATCGGATTACAGGTGTATGTTTCATGTGTATACGACCGTAATCTTCCACCATTTAATACAACCTTTGAAAGATTATAATTTTCACTTTCGTAAGAATGGTTGGTTTGGCTCAATCGTGCATTTTGATTGCTAAAAACAGTGGCTGATTTTAACTTCCCATTGATATGATAATAGCTTTTAATAGGGTAGTAATTATACCATAACTGAAATGGATCCTGCTCTACATTTGCAAAAGGGTGGTTATAGCTACCAGCAGTATTTTTTTCATACTCATTTTTAATATTAAAAAACACATAATTTGTATATCCATTAGTGAGATTATCTGACGCAATTATAGTTTCTCTAACATTAGAATAGCCTACAATGGGCTGTTCATTAGGCACATATACGGTAGGATCAGAACTGAAAACAACATTTTTCATTAATGAACTTACTGGTGTACATACCAACCTCTCGCCAATTTCTACTCGTTCTATAATTTCATCCTTATAATTTATGTAAGGATGTGAAAGCTTTCCTGACGATTGATTCTTATCAAAGAACGTATAATCGTATTTTTTTTCTATTTTTTTTGAGGCCTGATCATAATAGGTAAGAGATTTAACTCTTAAACCACCAATATCAATATTTAACCAACCATTATTCAAATCCAATTTACTTGTCTCGATAGTTATCTTAGCAGCGAAATAGTATATCTTATTATCATCAGGAGAACCTGGAAATGATATCACATTCCAAGGTTCGTGCAATGATCTAAATCTGATAAAATAATTTCCTTTTGGCAAGGTATTAATGCCAGTGATTTGCGTATCATTATGGATAAAAGACTTGACGACAGCTCCCGTAGTAGCGTTGACTACCTCCATAGCAAGTGATTGAAGGTCATTAAAACTGATTTCACATTTGTAGTGAGACTCACCGTTAGGCTTGTTAAAGTCGCCACCACAGATTCTTTGATATTTGATAATTGGATTCGATGTAGAAGCTGGATCAATATGAAAAACATCGGTCTGGGTTGGAGTAGATTCATATAGAGCGACAAATTCTTTTACTTCATTGCTATCAAAATCATACCCACTATTGATCGTATCACTTCTATTATAAAGAATATTATTCAATTCATAATCAAATACCGTCCTCTGGCCTTTATTATTAATAACCTCGATTAATGAACCTATCTTTCCGGCATCTAAAACCGGCTTACGATCACCAAAAATATTATTCGGGCCCGCTATTTCCTTTATAATTTTAATATCTTTATAACAGTTGTTGCAAAATACATCTTCTCCGCAAAAATAACGAACTGAATTATTTGGAATTCTTCCATGATTTCTTTTTCCATTGTTAAACCCATAATAATCTATCGAATTCGACAGTTTATCTTGCAATGAATCCGGTTTATAATAGTTAAAAGTGAACTTCTCGTCACCCACAAATAACTTGTCTAATTTTAATCTTAGGAATTGGGATTTAGTGATATCATTTGAAGTATTCAATTTGCTTTGATTAAAATAACTGTATTGAAGCTCCACAGTATGGACTGTAGCACCGTTAGCATCTTTAAGAAAGATCTTATCTAGCTTTTGATCATTTAAAGCCGCGGTAGTGGGGTGATAATGATATCGGGAGTAAAAATTTGTTTGATAAGGATATCCACCTGCAATTGGTAAGTCTATTCTATCCGAATATTGAAACTGTATAGTTCCCAATGGAAATTCAATCTTGTCTAACTGATGCACCTCCCTTTCTGTGAGAAAGGTGCTAAAACTTTGGGATGTGTTCCGAAAATTTTGATTAGTAGCACCAATAAAACATGCGTTCCTACTGTAGCTCGAACTTATATAGGGCGTTTCACTTGAATGCGTGAATTTATAGAAGAATTTTATCTCTTCATTATTGCTTTTCTTAACAATACTAACATGCCAATTTGTCAAAACTGGATTCTGATAATTTGTTTTGATCCAAAAAGTATTATCTGCAGCGTCATATTTGGGAGCAATTTCAGAGCTTGCTGAATTACTAATAGCATAGTCCTGTACATCAAAAACATACTCATTTCCTTTATCATCGAATACGTTAAAAGTTTTTTTTGCCCAATCAAACAAAATCTTTACTCTATCTTCTTTATTGATAAGCTTGGCTTCGAAATTGTTTCTACCCCATCTTTGTGGTAAAACAAATTTTACTGCTTTATCGCCTAAGTTTAAAGTAAATATATCTGGTTCGGTATCCCAATTTGAAACCCCCAAACTCCTTAAATCAGTAAATAACTCAAACCGATTATCCCAAAATGCCCGTTGGAGTGAATCTGTGAAGAAGGAATTGTACGTGGGCAACGCAATATTCGTATTTGTATAACCATTATAGGTTGATCCAACCAAGGCATCAAGATCACTTAGTCCTTTTATTTCTCTCGAAATAGTTGGATGATTATAAATATTCCATCCTAAACCGACCTTCCCTGATTCCTCCATTACACGGATTCCGCCTCCATTATAGGAGAGTAGAACTTTCAACAGAGGATCATTTCCGAATGAATTTAAAAGATTATAAGATAATTTTAGACGACCAGAATACAAATCTACTCCATCTTGTTGAAGCACCGGAAAGTTGGTATACTTCGAATTGACAGTTGTATATTCGTTAATTGTATTAACGGCATACTGGCCTTTTACAGATAAAAAAAATGAAAGAAATAAAAAGATAAAAATCCTACTCATAACAACAGGTGAAAAACATTTAACCACAATAATTTATTAATAAAAACAACAAACAAAAAGTTGAATTATACTAGAAGGGCTACTACTTAGTAACAGAGATTCTATTAAACGTGGTATTTTCTCCTCATTTAACTTTCACAAAACAATAACCAATATTCAAATTAAAATGAATTAATGATAGAAAATAACATAGAAATAATAAGTGCTGTGCAATATTTACAGATACTTTTCGTAAAACGCTTTTTTTCGCTAGTCCAAGACAAATATAACTTTTTTTTACCTCAACAGAAAATTACACATTAAATATCTATTAAAATTAACTTCAAACTACAGTTTAACAACAGGTATTATCAAAGAAAATATCAATATACTTTTGGTTTTAATAGCTTTTCAATAAATAGACCGAAAATAACAAAAAAAATAAAGCAAAATTAATTTGTAGTCCCATTATTGAGCTTTCAGATAGCGAGAGTTTCAGTTTCACCATGATGAATCTCATAACATACTATTAAAGCCTCTCTTTGGAACTTTCACTCAGTATTTTAATTCGTTTTTCTTTACCGTATGTATTTTTGATTTACTTTTGCGATAGATTATGGGTTAAGCTACTACCTTAAAAAAATGGATTAACATAAAAATTACTGTACAAATAAACGCTAAGAGAAAGGGTCTGATGAGAATCAGGCCCTTTTGACGTAAAAAAGCCATATCTTGCGACATGGCTTCGAACTAAATTTAAATATATGATTCATTAGTGCTCTACTTGTAACTTGGTTTCGCAACGCACTAGTTTTTAGATACTATTTATAAGAATTGATCGATTTGGATACTTTCCAATCGTTGCCCACACGCTCCAAGGTAACTAAATCTGTTTTAGTGAAGTTTTCAAATTTCAAGGTTACTTTAGAAACCATATAGTCTGCTGACACTTCCAGGATATCGGTGCTCACTATACAGTTCAGCTTCTCTCCTTTTTGCTTTTTCAAGGATTTAACCACTTCACTCCTACTGTGGTTTTGTACATTGGATGATTGGATCTTTTGATTGAAATCTTCGGCGAATAACTGCTCTACTCCTGCAGATTCGCCCTCTGTCGTCACCGCAACATAGTGGTCGAGCGCCAAGTCTGCTGTAGAAAGGTTAATGTTAGCTTTCTCTGATTTCGAACCTGGTCCTTCAGCTGCCATAGCGAATGTTGATACGACGATTAAGGCTGCTGCTGCGAATGTTTTTACTAGGGTTTTCATAATATCTTTTTTATAGTGTTAGTTCTATTGTTCTTATTTGTTGACTCAAAACTACAACACAATAGGTCCCCGGCCTATGAGCTTTAGATCAACGACCAGCAAAACTCGGTGAATGGCCGGAATCGGGAGGTGAAAATATGTATGGATATTCAGTCTAATTTTTGAGCGGCGTCTAATTTACTGGATAAACTAAATATCAACCAAGTAAGAGCGAATATTAGATCAACTCTCACGAATACGAATCGCTCATCCTAGTCAAATATCTTGTGATTACTTTTAGTATTAGATAATTAAAACATGCCCAAAAAGGCATACATTATTTAACAAATAAAACTTAAAAACAATGAAAAAGTTATTGATGAGTTTGCTAGCGGTAGCTGCGCTATCGACAGCAGCTTTTGCAGGCACTGGAGCAAAAGCCGCCAAAGAAAATGTAGATGTAAAAACAACCGCCAACATCCCGACCAAAACTATCGCCGAGGCTAAGGCTACCGGAGAGACAAAGGCAACAAATGCGAAATTGATTAGATGTGTTTACGTATTGAATGTTTACAACAGTAGCGGCGAAGTGGTAGCTACCCACACGTCGGAAACCTATGTACAAAACTCCTGCTCAGGATTCTTCGGAAGCTGCAAAATTATGTATAGGCATATGCTTGCCAATGGCGATCTGTAATTTGGGGATCACCGTTTTCTTAGATTTAAATATGCAATAATAAGCGAGGCTAAGCCTCGCTTATGTTTGTAGTCGAATAAAACTATTCACATAGGTTGCTATTCCTATTATACAAATTGGAACCTTATCGAAATTTCAAATAACGAAACAAAAAGACATAAATCCGAAAAAGCCACATCGCTCGACCTGGCTTCACAACATATGTATTCATAAGCAATGACTCTTATTGATAGGAATGAATTGACCTGGACACCTTCCAATCGCCATTCTCGTAAACCAATGTTACGAGGTCTGTCATGCTAAAGTTGTCAAATTTCAGTGCGATTTTTGCAATCATATAATCTCCTGATTTTTCGACGATTTTGATATTCACCTTGCAATTCAGCTTTTCTCCATTTTGATTTTTCAACGAATTAATCACAGCACTGCGACTATACGTCAATCTACTGTTAGCCTGTATCTTTTGGTTGAAATCGTCCGTAAACAACTGCTGCACGCCTGCCGATTCCCCCTTGGTGGTGACTGCAAGATAGTAATCCAGCGCTAAGCCTGCCGTGGAAAGATTAATGTTTGTCTTTTCTGATTTGTCTCCCACTCTTTCAGCTGCCATGGTGAATGTGGACAAGGCAATTAAAGCTACTGCAGTGCAATTTCTTACGAATGATTTCATGATATCTTAATTTTATTGTGTTAGTTATCGTGTTTCTACTTGTGGGTCCAAAACTTTTGTTTAATATGCATTTACCCCATGGTCTTTAGACCAGTGATCGAAGAAACTCGGTGAATTGTCATTTACCTACAAGAGATTTCGATCCGGAAGCATGCCGAAGAAATTTAGGACACATTTCGACAACCACATGCCAAACACTATACCAGTCGGCCCAAAGTGTATATTTGTGCTTTCTGCTCCTTAAAATGGCCTTTTAGTAATCTTCCTTCAAAAAGTAAATGTGCGCTTGCGAACAGTTTAGAAACGTATTGTCCGCATCCGTACAATGGATAAAGCGTTAAATCGAGACCGTATCATTTGTGCAAACACGGCATTTACAGAAGCAAAAAAATGAGACGAAAAGGATAGCGAAAATAAAAAAGCCCGATAACAATCGGGCTTTTCCAAACGGCAAGTGCTACAATGCCATCGCTATTCGGTATAAATGGACAAACATCCTCAAATCTGTCTTACGGACAAACTCTACAACGTTTTACTTCAGTTTCTGTAAGCGCTCTTTCGCCGCGGGCACAATATCATCGTTTTTATCATAATTGTCAATCACACTTTTCAAGGTACTCTTCGCTTGGAAGGTATTGCCCTTACGCGCATAGGCATCAGCAAGCAATAGGAAGCTCTTGGCCACCCAGTATTCCTGTGCTTCCCTATTGTTGATCACATCAAAGGCTGTTTCCAGCGCTTTATCATATTCTTTGTTATCATACTGCATTAGTGCCACGCGATAGCGCGCCTCTGCGCCGACTGCCGACTGGCTCTTCAGCGCAGCCAGGTTAAATTCTTTCATGGCAGCCGCTACATTCTTATCTTTTAGCAAGGCTTTCCCACTGTACAGATGCGCTTTCGCAATTTCTTCCTCGGTTGCGCCGTTGTAATTCTTAATCAGACTTACGTACTTGGCCATTTGCTCCATATCGCCGAGTTCGAAGTAACACACCATCAGGTTCGTTACTGCGTAGCCATAGTTCTTTTTATATTCTTCGTTGAGCTCCAATTTTTTGAGGTGCACAATGGCCTCGTTGTATTCCTTGAGGTCCAGGTACAGCGCAGCCACCGTCAGCAAGGTATTTTCTGAATACTTGCTCGTCCAGTCGTTCAGGATGATATTCAGATCATGCAGTGCTTCCTGTGGATGCCCAGTACGGTACGAACTCACCCCACGGATGTAACGGGCGAATTTTTCTTGTTTGGGTTTTGGAAATTTATCGAAATACGCATTGATCGCCTCCACAGCGGCTCCGTATTCTCCCCTGGCGAATAGAGACTGTGCGGCCTGAAAAGCCATATTATCCAATTCCGCAGGACTCAGATTGCTGACATTGGTACCCACGGCATAACGGATATAGCTTGAAGCATCCCCCTGATCGAGGTAGATGTTTTCAATGAAACGCATGGCCTGCTCTGCCTCAGCAGTTCGGGTATATTTCTCCACCACCTTCTCGAAAGTCGCTTTCGCCGCTTCGGGCTCATCGTTATTGTACTGCACGAGCCCTATGGTCATTAAGGCGCGGGGAATATAACTGCTACGGGGATACTTTTCGACCATTGCTTGCAGCCCTTCGATAGCGCGGCCATAATCACCCATCGTGAAATAAGTGTAAGGAATTTCAAAGGCCGCATCATCTGCATAGTTGGAAGATGGAAATTGTTTCAGCACTGACCGCAACGTACTAAGCTTGGTTTCGTTGTTGCCTTGCAGACCAAATAAGATACCGCGCTGGAATAAGGCATAATCCTGGTTGGGTGCTTTGCTGTTGATGAGCTGATCGTAGTACTTGTTTGCCCGACCGTAGTCGCGCAGACACAAATACGAATCACCTAGACGTGCAATAACATCATAGCGTATATTTTGATCCACCGTATTTCCTCCAGCAGCCAGAAAGCGTTCAAAATATTTGGCTGCCAACTCAAAACGGTTGTTTCGGTATGCCGCATACGCCAGCCCATAGTTGGCATAATTATAGACATCAGTATTCCGAGCGACGGGCAGGCTTAGAAACTCGGAGAAGTTTTCTACAGCTTCACCAAATTTGCGCACTTCATACATGGCTTCTGCTTTCCAATAGGTCGCAAGAGCTGCCATTTCAGCATTGACCGGAAACTTTTCAGATCGCATAAACATGGATATGCTATTTTCGAAAGCACGCTCATTATAAAACTCCAATCCTCGGTAGTAGGTTACCTTTTGATAGATCGCATTGACTTCCCGACCGCGCTCTTTTAACGATTCCAGCATACTGACACCAGCGTGGAAATTGGTCGTCCCCCGAAGAATTTCAGCGGATAATGTTTCCGCACTTTCCTTTCTTTTTGAACCCGGATCGATAGGTTTCACTTCCTGGGCGATATATTTCTCGAGGACTTTTTGCGCAGCTTGGGTGGAGTCCATTGCAAACAAGATTTTAGCATAGTTAAACAGCGCATCGGCCTTCACTTGCCGGTCCAAATCCAGCTTTGTTGCTTTGACAAAAGCATTACGTGCAGCTTGCTTGTCGCCCGTCTCCAGTGCGATATGACCTAAGGTCATGATGGCCCCCTGATAAAAGGCATCCGAAGGTTTTATGGCCTCCAACATACCGCTCGCTCTTTTGTATTCGCCGGCCCCGTAAGCTAGGTAGCTGATGCGATAATTATCGATATTGCTTTGTGACGCGTCCGAATGCCGTTGCATCAATTCGTGGTAATAGGCCTGTTTATATTTTTGCTGTGCTAAATAGGTGGCAGTGGCAATCTGGCGCAGTTCGGTCTCAATAGCATCACGGTTGATAAGCGTCATATCCGGGCTGCGGCGTACCTTAACGGCATCAGCCAGCATGGGCCGGTAATCACGTACGACATCAATGGAATCCATGGTTTGAACTTCACCAGCGCCACTTTGCACACTTTGCTGCTGTGGTTTCTCTTTCTTATCTTTCTGCTGTTTACCCACTTCCTGCGCATAGCCTGTAACCAGCAAAGCCGAAAGTGTTCCTGTAAAAAGGTATTTAAGATAGTTGTAGCTCATTCTTTTTTTCAATATCATTTTTCGTCCGTATTTCTGCGTTTTTCCAAACGTTCTTATGCCAAGGAGGCCGTGGTGTAATCTTAACCTAAACAAATAGCCAAAACTAAAGAATTCCAGCCACATTCGGTAAATCATCAGCCTGAAAACAGATGTAATATGTAATTTTACCCATACCTCTGTTTGATTTTTACGATTTAGAATAACATAAGCTATTCCAATGCTTTCTCGACAACCGAGTTGATTACAATAATGAAGCCACTTTCTATAAATCCAAGAGATAATCGCATGGGCCCTCAACGGCCAATACTGCCCGCATCTGGGCCTAGATATCCATTTTTTATACTTTTAAAAGATAGCTCTTTGATCGGAATAAAGATCTGAGGCAGGGAAAAAATTGAGAACATTGATGAGATGTAGATGCACGAAGAAAAGAAACTTCAAGGGTTTGCACCTGGGATATCCATTTTACATCACGATGAAACACCTCACTAAGATCTCCGACATTATTATTGGCATAAGCTTCAAAAAAACGACGCCTTTGCGTAGATGTACGGATGCAAACAGTTTATATCAATAGCGTTCACATGCGTACACTATATTAAATGCTGGCTCCTGCGCTTTGAGGAGACGTATACTACAAATGAGTATACATCTTATCCTGATACGGTGAATTTGCTATCAATTTGTACATTTTACTCGTCACCGGCATCACCATATTTTAAATTGGTTGTACACTATTTCAATAGAGACACTTACTTTGGTGCCGCTCTCTTTTTGCTTTGTGAAAGCAAAAATTGGTCGTAAAACAGCTTTTTTTAAATAAACGTAAAATATACACTTATTTAAAAAACAATCGTATCTTTAACCTTATTATCTTCAAATTGACTTTTTCCGATCGCAAAAGTCCTTTGCAAGATAATTACCTATGCTAAAGAAAAATCGATAAGTTATCTGATATCGGAAATACCATACTAACATAGCTGCTAACATGCCTAGTTTGAACAGACTCCTATCTTCTCGTCAGGCCTTGATCCTGATATTCATTCTCATCCTTGTTCACACAAGCACGTTGACCGACGCGCAATTCCCCAAGGAAATGAATAAAGGTTTATCGAATAGTTCAGTAAAATCTATATTTCAGGATAGTCAGGGCTTTATGTGGTTTGGCACCTACGACGGACTAAACAGGTTCGACGGCTATGATATAAAAACCTATAGAAATCAGCTAAATAACGAAAACAGCATTCCACATAATTATATCTATTGCATAGCAGAAGACCATAATAAAAAATTATGGATAGGAACTGGTCAAGGAATTGGAATATACGACCGAAATTTTGATACCTTCACCCGTTTAAATTATATAGACCAAAAAACAAAACGGTCATACCATCTCAATGCCGACACGAAATCCATTCAAATCGACAGTGACAATAATATTTATATCGGCACAAACGGCTGGGGGCTATTTTACAAAAGTCATCAAGAAGCACATGCCATTCAAATTGCTTTTAAAGATTATAAATCGAACCTATCCACCTTATACTACCATGTATCGGCCACACATATTGACGCGACCGGCCGAATATGGGTCTTTATAGAGGGAAATGGCTTATATGTGTTCGACAAAAAAACTCAGCAGTTGAATCTTGTATCGAAGGCTATTACGAGTGCAACCTGTATGGCTAGCACAAACAGCGGTGAACTCTTTATTGGTAATTACGAGGGGCTATTTGTTTGGAAAATCAAAGACCATATGTTTTCGGCCTTGTATCCGCAGGAGCTTAAATCGAGCCAGATCAACATGCTGACGCTGGAGGGGCAAAACAAACTTTGGTTAGCCACCCAAAACAATGGGATTTTTATACTTAACCTATCTCATGGAAAAGCAGCAAACAAAAATGATCTACAGCCCGTACAATTTTCACTGAATAGCAAAACCATTTATACGATTTACATAGACTCCCAACGTAAAATATGGATTGGCACCGGAAAGGGCGGCATTGAGACCATTGATAACAATGGCTATAAATTTAACTATTTACAGCAGAAACATTATGCAGGATTTAACTTAGCACACAAATTTGTACGTTCTTTTGTTGAGTATGATAACAAGATCTGGATTGGTACCGAAGGTGATGGCCTTTATGTATGGGATAACAAGACTAATCAGGTTCAGTCTTTTCAAAAAGAACCACAGCAATTGCCAGACAATACGGTAAACCATCTTTTGACCGGAACTAACGGAGACCTATGGATCGCAACCGAAAGAGGCATAACGAGTTACGCAAAAGGCTCGGGTTTTAAATATTATATTTGCAGGACGCCAAATGGGGTCGTAAATAACAGTGTACAGCTGCTTTTTAAGGATCAGGATGAGAAAATCTGGGCAGCGACATTTTCTGAAGGAAGAGTATATACATATAATCCGACAAGCGACCAATTTGAAGTCTTCAGCGAAGACATCTATGATATCAATTGCATGATTGATGATAAACAAGGGAATATCTGGATGGGGAATTACAATGAGATCATACAGCTAAACAAGAAGACACGAAAAAGCGCCAGATATTTAATCGGAAAACCTGTTCGTGCCATTCAGCTCGGAAAAAATAACAGACTTTGGTTAGGAACAGAAGGTAAAGGGCTCTTGGCATTTGATAGCAAATCAAAAAAGATTGTCGAAAATTATTCCACAAATGAAGGTTTGAGTAACAATGCCGTACTTAATATTTTGGAAGATAAAACCGGAAAACTATGGTTAAGCACCTTTAATGGCCTTTCGAAGTTCGATCCTTCCACTAGAAAAATTGTACGATACGAGGAAACGGATGGGCTTCAAAGTAACGAGTTTTCCTATGGGGCAGCGCTTAAGCTCAAAGATGGCCATCTTCTTTTCGGAGGAAACAACGGTTTTAACATCTTTGATGCAGATAGTATCAAACTGAAAATTTATGACCCTGCATTAGCAATCACCAGCCTTAAAATTAACAATAAAAAGATGACAGAACAGAGTGACCGGGTCGATATTGGAAAAGATAATGCGATACACAAACTGACCCTCCCCTACAATCAATCCACGTTTTCGCTGGAGTTTGCCGCTTTGGAGTTTGATTCGCCACAAAAGATAAAATATAGATACCGCTTGGAAGGTTTAGACAAGCAATGGAACGATGCCGGTTCTACCCGATCGATAAATTACAATGGTCTACATGAAGGAAATTATACCCTGCTTATTCAATCGACCGACTCGGAAGGCAAATGGACGAATAAGCAGATTAAGCTCGATATTCAAATTCTCCCGCCTTGGTATAGAAGCTGGTGGGCCTACTTGCTTTACACGCTGGCTATTATCTATATGGGGCTATGGTATCTGCGCTACCGGAGGAGGCAAATCGCTTTAAATTATGAAATACAGCTTTCAAAATTCACCATCCAAAAGGAAAGAGAACTCAATGAAAAGAGGCACGCATTTTTTACCAATATATCGCATGAATTTAGAACACCGTTGACTTTAATTATAAATCCGATTAAAGATCTGCTGAAGACCAATAAAGAGTCTGAAGACAGGGCTTCCCTTCAGGTTGTACACAGGAACGCCAAAAGGCTGCTGAGCTTGGTGGACCAGCTGCTTGTATTTAGAAAAACAGAGGATGGTGCCGAACAGCTCAAAACCAGCATTTTCGACTGCCAAAGCTTTATGAAAGAAATATTTCTATATTTCGCGGCCCAGGCAAAATTACAAAAGATAGATTATCAGTTCCAGGAAGATTCCGGTCCGGTCTTTGTCAATGCGGACAAAGAAAAAATTGAGATCATCTTATGCAATCTCATATCAAATGCTTTTAAATTTACGCCTTCCGATGGCGCTATTCATATTGCTCTATCGCAACAGGGTCAGGAATTAACCATTCAGATCAAGGACTCGGGAAAGGGTATCCCCGAACATCTTGGCGATAGAATATTCGACAAATATTTTTCGGATCCATTGAATGGCCCCAAAAAACAAACGGGATTCGGGATCGGCATGTACCTGGTCAAAACTTTTGTTGAAATGCACACCGGAAAAATAAGTTATACCAGTTCAGCAACAGCGGGAACAACATTCAACCTCGTTTTGCCTATCGTAGCACAACGAATGCCGGCCGAAGAACCATTGGCAGATGTAGCGCCCCACAACGAGTCGGGAATTCAAATGCTATACGATGCACAAGTGGTGACGGAAACCGCTCCCACATTTCCAACGGCTATATCAAGCAAAAAATTTAGTATTTTATTGGTTGACGACGACGATGCGATCCGCAGCTATCTTGCCGACATTTTTAAGGCAGAATATACAATCTATAGTGCCCATAATGGCGTTCAGGCATTAGCTATGATTAAGGGAAAACAACCTGATCTGGTCATAAGTGATATTATTATGGAAGAGATGGATGGATTGTCACTCTGCAAAGCCGTAAAATCTAATGCTACGCTCAATCATATTCAAATCATCCTGCTTACCTCAAGTACCTCTGACAGTACGAAGTTAGCCGGAATTCAATATGGTGCCGATGATTATATCCACAAGCCATTTGATTCGGAGATATTGTCGCTTCGGGTCAAAACATTACTGCAGAACAAAAAGAACCTTCAGGACTTTTTCCTTAACGCGATTACATTACAGTCCAATGAGCTAAAAATACCAATCACAGACAAGCTATTCATAGAACGGTGCATTGAAATTATTGAAGAGAACCTACTGGAAGAATTGACCGTTATAAGCCTTGCCGAAAAAACGGGAATGAGTCATTCTTCACTCTATAAAAAAATTAAAACGATTTCAGGCAAATCGATCAATGAATTTATCAGGTCGGTACGACTCAAAAAGGCTGCAGAAATGCTTATATTGACAGATTCGAAAATTAATGAAGTAGCTAACTTAACAGGTTTTTACGATCAGCGCTACTTTAGACAGCAGTTCAGCAAATTGTTTGGCCATACACCATCCGACTATGTCAAAAAGTACCGAAAAGCATTTCAGAATGAATTCCATGTCGATCGGCACTAGGCTGCATTGCCAACAAATAAAATAAGCCCTGTACAACAACTACAAACGCTTTCGCTGTACAGGACGCTATAATTATTCGACTGGTTTTATGACAAAAGAGAATGAATAATCTCTGTACGGCAATGTATATTCGTGAAGCGGCCATGCTCCCCAGCTATTGATTCCCCCCACGCCCATTTGTCTGAGGTCAATATTAACTTGCGTTTGTTTCCTTTTGACAAGGTCAGCTGCATGGCGTTGTTGTCGCTTGGGACCATCGTCCAAATCCTTGTCAAAATAATGCAAAGCACTTATACTGAAAGTGGAATCTGCCGTAAAAAACAATCCCTGACCTTGCTTATTTCTTACTTCCATCCACCTGACATCGGTCTTATTACCTGTCTCCTGTGGCATTACATAAGGAAAATACTGTTGATCGACGGTCTGTTTATAAATTCCGACATGCGATGCAAAATTACGGTCGATGTAGTTCTCCTGTGGTCCCCTACCGTAGTAATTAATGGTCTCAAAGCCAGCAGGCATGATCCATTGCATGCCGAAACGTGGCAGAACAGCAACCTTTTTTGTGGTGTCAGCCGTGAATGATTGAGAAATGCGCATTTCACCCCGTTGATTAATGCAGTATTCCATTGCTAACTGTCCATATACCTGAGGCATTTTGTAGGCCGCATAAACATAGACCAGGCTATCGATTAATTCGGATCTAATTTCAAGTAATTCAATAGAATCCGTAACCTGTTTCCAAGATTTCAGTTTTTCAGGCGTATTTGCACCGAAATCGTTATCATTCGGCGCACGCCAATAATTAGTCTTAAATAAAGCATGCTCATCCATTAAATCCCGTCCTTTGTAATGATATCTGGTCAGCCATCCTGATTTAAGGTCAAACTCCATCTGCAGCTGCTTTGCCGAGATAATCAGATTTCCATCTTTTCGCTCAGTCTTGATTTTCCCCTGCGCCACAATGGTTGTCTTAGGTTGAAAAACACCGCCTAAAGACAACTGTTCGGTTGCAATAATATGGCCCATAGGAAGTAGGGGTTCGGCTTTTTTTAATCGATAAGTCAGATTCAGAAATTTCTCCCCACGTGCATCTGTTTGATAAGGGATAGACAGCACACCAGATTGTTGCGGCAACACATTCAAGTGACTGATTAAACCGGATTGGGCTTTCTTTCCGTCAACAATAAGCTCCCATTGAAGTTCAACATTGTCAAGTCCAGTAAAAAAACGTTCATTGTAAACCTGTATCTTTTTCTCGTTCATTAGGCTGCTATGGATATCTTGGTATACTTTCTTCATTTCCCAGGCATGCGGATAGGGTGTCCTATTAGCATAAAAAATGCCTTTGGAAGCATAATTCCAGTCCGTTATGGCTTCCTTAGGCTCATAGTCTCCGCCATAGGTATAAACCGTATCGCCTTTAGCGTTGATTTTAATAAAACATTGGTCCACAAAATCCCAGATATATCCACCTTGGAATATTCCTTTATTTGCCCGAATGATGTCCCAATAATCCTTAAAGTTTCCCAATGAATTTCCCATGGCATGGGCATACTCACATTGAATAAAGGGCCTTTCGGGCTTAGGGTTGCGCGCTGCATAATTTTTCATCGCAGATGGACTTGCATACATGGGAACAATGAGATCAGTATTCCAGTCAAATCGTAATTCGCCATAATTATTCACAGCCCTTTCGTATTGTGCAGGGCGACTTTTATCGAGCTCTTTCATCCGGAGGTAGGCCCGATAGAAATTGTAGCCATTTCCGGCTTCGTTGCCCATGCTCCAAATAATTACACTGGGATGATTTCGGTCGCGCTGAATAAGGCGTTCAACACGGGCAACATGTGCCTTTTCCCAGGTCGGCCTATTGGCCATCGTATAAGACAGATCATAGCCCATGCCATGAGATTCGATATTAGCCTCATCAATCACATACAATCCATATTGATCACAGAGTTGCAACCAATATTCGGCATTGGGATAGTGGCTGGTACGGACAGCATTGATATTGAATTTTTTCATGAGCTGTACATCACGCAACATATTTTCTTTGGAGATCACATGCCCTGTTACAGGATCTGTTTCGTGCCTGTTTATTCCCTTGATAAGTATAGGCTGTCCATTCACGTTCAACTGACCTTCTTTGATCTCAACTCGACGGAAGCCCACTTGCTGGGGAACGATCTCGCTGAGTTTGCCCTCGCGGTCTATTAGCTTAACAGTCACCCGGTATAAATTTGGCATTTCGGCCGACCATAGTGCAGGACGCTCAATGGTCTGTGCAATATCCATCTCTTGTCCCGAGACTTTAACAGTTTTAACCGACACAAGCCGACCATTTCTATGTAATGAAACCTCTGCTTCTAACTCCTCTTGGCTGCTCTGGTTAAAAATCAGCTTAGTATTTAACTGTCCTTCATCAAAAGAATCGTTGAGGGTGGGCGACAACTGAATATCACGTAGATATATCGGTTGCCGTACCAGCAGATAACAGTCTCGTGTGATTCCACTGAGGCGCCACATGTCCTGATCCTCCAAATAATTTGCGACTCCCCAACGCATGACGCGCATTACGATTAAATTTTTTCCTTTTCTCAAATATCTTGTTACATCAAACTCGGAAGGTAATTTGCTATCCTCCCCATACCCCACATATTGACCATTTACCCAAACAGATAGATTTGATTTGGCAGCCCCAATATGGAGGATAATAGGTTTGCCCTGCCAATCCTCAGGAATGACTACCTCTCGGCGGTACACCGCCGTGGGGTTGAACTCCATCGGTACAATCGGTGGATTCGGTTTTCCGATCAAATAAGTGAATTCAAATCCTGAGGTCGTATACATCGGAAAACCATATCCATGGAGTTCCCAGTTTGCAGGCACCTGAAAATTAGCCCAAAGATGATCATCATAAGTCAACGATTCAAAATTGGCCGGTAATTTTGACGGACTATCTGCCCATTTAAATCTCCAGGGACCATTCAAACTTAAATAAGCGGAAGATTCACGCCAATCGCTATTGACGATCTGAGACGTATTCGGAAAGGTCACAAAATCGGTATGCATGGGCAGCCGGTTTTCTTCGGTTATCGTTTCATCCAACCAAGGGATTCCTTTTCGGACAAGAGTATCTAGCTGTTGCATTTTACGCGGTCCATGTGTCAAGGTAACACTGGACTGCGCATGTCCAAAAGTGAATATCAAACTATAGAGTAGAATAAGCACTAATTTATTCACAAACTGCATGTTTTATTATTTAGCGATTAATAAATCAATTCAAAAAAGAGTGATTTGTTTCATAGATCTAGGTTAAATACGGCCATACGGCCGCCCTAGTAAAATACACTTAAATCCCACTGATCCTTCCAATTTATCTGTACTTTTTCATTTTGGAGATCTACCGGTAGCCAGATATATCTGCTATCCATAAGATCTTTGGGGTTCCAGCGGTCGGCCATAAAGATAAAGGCATCTGTTTTTCCTGCGACAGGGAGAATAAATGTGGATTGACCGCCATAAGTCAAAGCCGAATTTGGCCCTTGCATTGGATCACCAAGGGATTTCCAGGGGCCAAAAAGACTCTTAGCGACATGGAGCTCTGCACGATTTGGAGCCCAGCCGGTGCATCCGCTGGTGATCAGATAATACTGATCTTTATGCTTGAATAAAGCTGGGGCTTCCCGATGATTCCGGAAGAGTAAGGAATCTTTCGCTGTTACATGCAGGTAATCATCGGTTAATTGAACCAGGCGTAAGGCATAGTTTTCGTCCGATGAATAGATTTGGTAAGCCTTGCCATCGGTGTCTACAAATAAACCCATATCGCGTGACATATTGTTATTTGGCCGGAAGCTGTGGACAAACTGAAAAGGCCCAAATGGAGAGTCACTGGTAGCAACGGCGGCCCTAGCTGCTGCATAACCCTGTCCCTTCAACTCGAGGTGGAACCACATGACATATTTCTTCAGCTGCTCATGATAGATAACCTTTGGCCGTTCCATAATACAGCCCCAGGCAATATCGCTTGTAGGATCTGCGCTAGGTGTGAGGGCCAACCCTTCAAACTTCCAGTTATACAAATCATTGGATGAGTACACATTGACGCCCTGTGATGCCGTTCCGCCACGTTTCTCACCGTACCAATAATATTTCCCATTTTGATGAAGTACGCCGCCGCCATGGGCATTGATCACATGACCGGATTGGTCTTTCCATATTTCCCCTGGCGTAAAACTATTCATTTCAGCACGTTCTATTTTTTGATAGACCCGGACATAATCAATTTCATATTTAGCGGGAAGTAATTTATCAGCTATCGTGCCACCGTTTGTTCCACCGAGGGCCAAATTTAACAGGAGATAATGTGGTTGGGTAAATGGATTGAATCCTGTACCGTCCCGATTGACCAATTGATCCATAGGGACGTGGAGCATTTCGATATCATCCACATAAAGCGTAATGGCATCTTCATCCCAAACCATGCGCCAGATATGGAATTGATCTGCCCAAGCCTTTCCGCCAAGATCTTTGACTGCTTTTGTCTTACCGAACCAATGTGCTTTCCACCGTTGGTCAGTGCCAGTTGCGATATTGGCTAATATATTGCCGCGATAATATTCCATGATATCTATTTCACCATTGGATGGCCATTCCTTGCTCGTGCCTAAAGTCCAGAATGCGGGCCAAAGGCCCTCTCCAACAGGGATCCGCGCGCGGATTTCAAAAATCCCGTATTTCCAGTGCTGCTTTCCTAAAGTATTTATCGAAGCAGAAGTATAGGTTATCTTTTTACGGCTGGCAATCCAATCAGAGCTGCCCTGAATAAAACTGGGATGATTACGTTGTTCTTTTTTTGCTTCAATAACCAACAGGCCGTCACGACAGGAAGCATTTTCCTTTTGATACCATTGTTCCTCCCGGTTACGCTTGAAACCTTCTTCGAAACGCCATTTAGTGGTGTCGGGCGCACCATTATAATCAAATTCATCCGACCAGACCAATTTATACTGCGGTGGGATGGGCGGTTGACTATAGGCGATAAAACAACTTGACAGCAAACTAAGACAGACAGATAAAAGTTTTTTCATGATTTAGTTTAAGTTTCTCTGAGCTAACAGCTCGTGATGATCAGTAAACAAAAATATCCCCCTTTTCCTACGTAGTCAAGGGGGATATTGAGTCAAAAAGAGGGATATATTCGTATTTGTGTAATAATGAGATGACACATATCCCTTTTTATATTTCTACAAACCGGTTGGGGCAGTTCCACTGATCAGTGACCATCCTGGATTCTGATAAATAACAGAATTTTCTGCTGTACCATCATCCGAAGCCAACTGGAAATGCTCGATGGCAATAGGTGCAAGATAATGCGCCATGGCAAATTTCACCCCAGTATAAGACAGGGCATTGCTTCGGACCTCCAATGGTCTTAGGTATTCACTCCGTGCAGGATCTGAAACGACAGATTTATCATTGGTAGCGCCATAAATCAGCTGTTCGGGTTTGTACCAATCTTTCATCGGCCCCCAGAGTTTAAAACCTTCAAAATGGTCTGCTGTTGTAGTCAGCTGGTCCATTGCACGCCAGCGCTTGAGATCCATCCAACGCAGGCCTTCCGCCATGAGTTCGCTTCTGCGTTCGCGACGTATATTGTACAGTGTAGGTGATACAAACTGTCCCGCAGAATACGCGCCCCAATCTTTCTTCTCTTTATCCATTTGTGTTGCAGCGATGGTTGCATTGAAATCTTGATCGACCTTAGCACGCGCACGCAATGCACGCCAATAGGCCTGTGCCTTCGTATCTAAATTTTGATTCTTTTCGTAACAGGCCTCCATATAATTGAGGTAAGCTTCGGTAGCTCGGAAGGTAATACTGCCCGTAAATCCCTGTCCGTTTAGCGTTTGTAAACCGTCGTATGAAATACCTTTACGTATGGTATACCCCGTTGTATAACGTCTTTCCCAATCGGTATCGTAAACAGTCGGTGTGGGCTCAATAAGGGTATAGTGTGTACCTTGTCCGATATTGACCAATACATTCTTTTGCCCGGGTTCTTTTAAAAACAATTGTAAACGACCATCGCGATTTTTCCGGACATCTGCGATGTAATCATCACCAGCATAACCGCTGCCCGCAGCGTAAATAGGCAGTCCATTGGACATCAGGAAACTTTCCACAAGACTGCGCGTCAATCCAACAGCATAATTGCCACGCTGTGCATATACCGGCACATTGTGTGTCACCAAGCTCTGGTTGTATTGTCGCCACAAAAGCACTTCGCCATAGCTGGACATATCCACGGCACCAAACATACTAAAGTAAGGGTTCTCATTGTTGGCAGATTCAATTATTCCGGTATTGCTCACCAGCGGCACATTGTCAGCAACCGCAGCTGCCGATTCCATGGCCTGCGTTAAAAAGTAGTCGATCTCTCCGGCAATACTTCCCGTCGGAAATGCATAATTGCTATTGTATGATTTTGCCGCCCCAGGCCATCCTGGTCCTTTAGGGACGAATGCTGTTCCACTGAAGTATGTGAGCCAGGTGCCTTCGTACAAGGCCACGCGGGACTTGAACAGCTGGGCGACATTTTTTGAGATCCGCTGCTTCTTGCCGTCGGGAGAATTTTGGTTCAGCAAGGTAATGGCCGAATCCAAGTCTGAAAGTATAAAACGAGCAACTTCATTTCTTGGTGAACGCTTGCTCGCTTCCACTAAAATATTCTTGTCTTTATCCGACATCACATTGCGAATAATAGGAAAATCGCCCAAGGCCTGCAATTTCCCGAAGTAAACATAAGCCCGTAAAAAATAGGCTTCACCGATATAATGTGCTATGTTATTGGTATTTCCGAGAACACGATTTTCCTTCCATTTGGGAACCACCGTATTGATAAAATAATTCATCTGATAAATACTTGAAAAATCCCAGTCACCGCCGTTCGATCCGACGCGCCATTGGCCTGGAATAAACTTGTTATCGAGTGTTGGAATAGCCATATTGTCTGTATTTCCGTCGATGCCGAACGTGCCAAAGGACCAATTGCCATGCGAAGGAAATAGTCCCGCATATTGATTTACGGTATAAGCAGCAAGTTGTGACTCCTCATCCAGATAAGCTTCAGGTATGATGGACGAAGGGGGTGCAATATCCAAATATTTATTGCAGGAAGCTAGGCCTACCAAAGCGACAAGGCCCAATTGCATCAATCTAAAAATAGTAGTATTGAATTTCATAATGAATAGACTTAAAATGTAACACTTAAACCTGCAGACCAGACTTTAGTCAATGGATAAACCGTTCCATTGCTTCCGCCATCAATAGTTTCGGGATCAAACATTCCCGCTACACTTGAGCCGGTCCAGATATTTTCTCCGGAAACGTATACGCGTAGACGCTCCACACCAAAACGTTTGGTTGTTTCTTTCGGTAAGGTATAGCCTAGCTGAATATTTTTTATGCGGATATAGGCTGCATTTTGCAAAAAGCGCGTCTGCGTCTGTTGATTTTTAGCAGTACCAAAAACGGGACGTGCGTAATATGCTTCCAGATTTTCGCCCAATGGATTGTCTGCGGTACGGAAATAATCAAGATGATCGACCAAGCCCGTTGACCACCATTTTGAAGTCGCTCCCCAAAAATAATAGCCACCTTGCCAATAGTCGCGTTTCATGACACCTTGCATGAAAATACTAAAGTCAAAATTTTTGTAATCCGCATTCAGATTCAATCCAAAGGAGTAACGCGGCGTACTGTTTCCAATCACACGACGATCACCAGGATCGGCCTGCGTATTGCTTCCTCCATCTATTTTTCCGTCGCCATTCAAATCCGCATACATGATATCGCCTGCCCCCCATTGTGTTCCTAATGCATTTTGTCCACCATTGGGCAAGCTCGCCAGATGTTGACTCATCTGTTCCTCTGTCTTTGCGATACCAAGGGTTTGATATCCCCATATTTCACCCAACTTTTGGCCTTCCCGATAGTTTGATAATGACCCTATTGCGTTTGGATAGCGTGTTACTGTTGTGGTATAATCCGACAGGAGAAACTTTGCTCCATATGCAAAACCATTGGCTGTACGGTCATTCCAGCCCAGTGTAGCTTCAAACCCTCTTGTTTTTAAGTCGGTATTATTTGTTTGAGGAACTGTCGTCCCTAATGTATTAGGCAACTGTGGCGCTGGCCCCACCATATTAAATGTCTTTCGTTCGAAGACCTCAAAAGAACCAGAAAGTCTGCTATTTAAAAAGGCAAAATCGACGCCTAAGTTTTTGGTATTGATGGATTCCCAGGTCAATAAGGCACTTACTAAGCCTGGAGCCGAAGCAGAATTTGGTCGAGCATTATTAATTAGCCAAGCGCCATTGGCTGTACCCGTTGGTTGCGTGACATAAGTCGGATACCAGACATCGGTATTTTGATTGCCCAGCTCTCCGTAGGAAGCTCTTAATTTCAGCATATTAATAAATGGTGCCGAATCTTTAAGGAAGTTTTCTTTGGCGATGTTCCATCCTGCAGAAACTGAAGGAAACCAGCCCCAGCGGCTGTCGCTGCGGAAGCGTGATGAACCGTCATAACGCAAATTAGCTTCCAATAGATATTTTTCTGCATAATTGTAATTCAATCGGCCGAAGAAACCCGCTGTTGCCCATTTTTGATATTCACCAGATACAGAAGGCACTACTGCTTTTCCATTGATGTCGGTGCCGGAGGTCAGATTTAATACCGGTTGATCCGGGATAATGATTCCGTCGCGTTGCACACCAAGATTGCGATAGGCCGTATGTTCAATCTGACCACCAACCATAACTTTAACATGATGATCACCCCAGCTCTTATCGTAATCGGAAAAGATGTTAATGTTATAGTAGTTTTCCTTTAAACCAAATTCGTAGACATTGGATGAGTTTTTATACAAATACGGATCACCATTCACGTCATGGTTGTAAAGGCGCTGCGAGTCCCAATGACGAAATTGAGTTGTGGTCCTATAGTTAAAATTACCAGTTGTACGCCATCCTTTAATGGGTTCGAGGATGAGTTGTAACTGTTGGTAAATGTAGTCCTTACTTGATTTATCCTGTCCGCCTTCTTTCATGGCAAGTGCAGGTGAGGGCGAACTGAACAGGTAGCCATTTGGATCATACAGAGGTAGCGTTGGCCAACCCTGTCTGCCTAAATCGTCATAAAAACTATTGGTCAATGCAGCAGGACGGTCGTAGTCTTCACGCACCAATCGCGCATTGTAATTTACTTGAAAGATGTCAGATACTTTAGAATTGATTTTAGCAGCGACAGCGTAACGGTCGTAATGGTCCGTATTGAAGGCCATCAACCCTTGTTGTTTCATGATATTGCCTGAAAGGTAATAAGTTGTTTTTTCGGTTCCACCATTGAGGCTTAGGTTGTGCTCCTGAGCAAAAGCCTGATCCCGATACATGACATCGAACCAATCGTTGTTGTCGTTACCATAGGCATATCCTTCAGCCCAGTACAATTTATTGTTTGGATCGATTATAGTCGAATTTTTCAGGTTTCCGTTTTGATAATCCAAAATACGCTGCAGATGCTCTGCGGAGAAATGTGGTGAACCACCTGCGTTGACTTCGGCCTGATTAAAGTATTGTGCAAACGTATAAGAATCCATCATCTTGGGCATTAATGTTGGAGCATTCATACGAAAGCTATTATTATAATTTACCGAAGTTCTTCCGGCTTTTCCAGCTTTTGTGGTGACCAAGATAACCCCAAAAGCCGCTCGAGAGCCATAGATCGAAGCAGCACCAGCATCTTTCAAGACGGAAACACTTTCGATATCTTGTGGATTTAATGCCGCCAAAGATCCTTCAGAACCATCGATTAAAATCAGTGGTGCCGAAGAAGAGGTTCCGATGGTGCCCGTCCCCCGGATATTAATGGATGGATTGGTTTCCATCGTTCCCGAGTTTTGGGAAATATTTAGGCCTGGTGCCAGTCCTTGCAGTGCCTGGATCGCATTTCTTACCGGCCTATTTTCCAGTTGCTTGGCATCCACCACCGCAACCGAACCGGTCAGGTTTGTTTTTTTCTGCGAACCGAAACCAACCACCACCACTTCATCCAAAACATCTCCTTCGGAAGCATCAAGTTGCACGTTAAGCTCGTAGTTTCCTTGGCCGATCTGTTTGAGCTGGCTAAATTCAAAGCGCTGCTTCGCATAGCCTAGGAAAGTAAATTCTACTGCTGTAACTGAGGGTGCACTTAGCGTATATTTCCCCTGTGTATCTGTCTGGGCCTGTATTGTGGAACCGATATTTTTAACGGTCACTCCAGCCAGTGGCCTATTATTTTCGGTAACCTGGCCCCGTACAGTTATTGACTGCGCATAAGTCTGCTGTAAGCTTAAAAGTAAAAAGCAGATACAACAAAGCCAGCACGGTGTGAATACTATTTTTCTTTTCATAAGTAAAACTGTTTAGTAATTAAAATATTTTGATGAAGCGTAATATGGCAATATGAAGTAGCATTATTGCGTTTCATTGGGAAGTCAAGGATCAAACAATCCACTTTTGATTGGTAAATTCATCATAATTAAACTTGGTTATTTAGCTGTTTTTGAGTTTTAGCCAGCTGACTTTCCCTACACCTATTTTTTATATGATTTGGAGCGGGTATTCATCTAATCAGGCAAACACTCTTGGTTATTTAACATTGTCAACACTATAAAATGTCGTATTGACACTTGCAATATTATCAAAAACGTTACAACGGAAGGGGGGTAAAATCTTCTTATTTTAAGGGGCAAATTCGTCAAATCATGCTTTTTGACCAAAAAAAAGCCGCATCTCCCGACGCGGCTAAACAACCTATATATTTAGTTACAATGATTTCTATTTATAGGAATTGATGGATTTGGAGACTTTCCAATCTTTACCTTCACGCACCAGGGTAACAAGATCGGTCTTGGTAAAATTTTCAAATTTCATCGTTACCCTGGCCACCATATAATCTGTAGCCTGTTCAAGTACATCTGTGCTAACCGTACAATTCAGCTGGATATTCTTTTGTTTTTTCAAGGATTTAACCACTTCATAGCGGCTATATGACTTCAAAGTACCAGTTTGGACCTTTAGATTAAAGTCTTCAGCAAACAACTGTTCTACTCCAGCTGATTCACCTGCAGTGATTACGGCGACATAGTGCTCCAGAGCAAAGTCTGCGGTAGATAGGTTAATGCTGACTGGGCTCGATTTTGAACCCGGTCCTTCAGCTGCCATAGCAAATGTTGACACTGCTAGTAGAGCTGCTACTGTGAATGTTTTTACGAGAGTTTTCATACTATCTTTTTTATCGTGTTATTTTTTCCCTTACTTATCTATTGACTTAAAAATACGGATCCAGCTGCTCACGGACTTTAAAATCAACAATCCGTGAATGACTGAAATGAAAATTGAACTTCAAAATGCATAAAGAACATAAGATCAATTTTATTAGCTCCGTGCCAAATAGTATACCAGTTGGGCCAAAAATTCATTTATGCCTCCTGCGGCCCCAATATGGCCGATTTAAGATCTGCTTCAAAAAATGAAATGTACGTATGCGAACAGTTATTAACCGAATTGTTCACATACGTACAGCACCTTAAGATGTAATAGAAGTTTAATTTTAGATGCATTTTGAAGTGAATGACGATATACAGTAAAAAAGAAACATACTTATTTGCCTGATCAGAAAGATCAGGTACCAATTTTTTTCGGGGGGGGGGGGGACAAACAGGCTAGTAAAACGTACAAGCTCGCTAAACATAGGTTTAACTTGTCATCTTTGATGGAATATATCCGAACTACAAACTCATTCCCAAGGTAAACGCGACGCCTTTAGATTCCAGATCCACATTTCCGTAGCCTATCCCTGTCAATGGCATTTTTACAAAAGGTTTTACACCGATGTTAATTTTATCGTTGATTTTCTTCTCAATGGAGATCGAAAAATCAGCAACACCAAAGATATGCTGGTTCTCTCCATTCACTTCATAGACGGCACTTTTCTGAGATCCACCGTAGCTACCTCCGCTCTCATAATCAAACGTGTATTTTTCCTTTAGCATAAAATAGCTTGAAAGTCCCGCACTGACATTAAACTTCACTTTTTTACTTTTCAATACCGTATAACTCGCTGTGAGTGGTACATCAAGAACATCACATACAGCGCTCACATTGCTCGGCAATTGGGTCATCTCTGGCGGATTTGATGGCGTATAAAATTTATAAGCTGCTTTATAATTCTTTTTAGCATAGGTCGCTCCCACAGACACACGCAATCCTTTTGTCAAAGGATAGGAATAGGCCAAACCGATGTTCTCACTAAGGGAGGATTCGCCGGCCCCTCGCACGCTTGTTAGATCTGGCCCTGCCAAGAAACTAACAACCGACCGCTCTCTTTCCTGTGCCATGGATGCTGGACTTTCTTTAGGCTGATAGATTGTAGCCAGACGTTCCCCTAGCCCTTCGACGGGTTCTTCTTTTAAGTTGAAACGAGGCAATCTCCGCGTGTTATATTCCATGTGTGGAATCGTAAATGCGGTATTCAGCCTTCCGTCTTGTATCCCTATTGTATTTTTATCCGCTATCTTACTCAAAAGCATATCCTGCAGTATAATAGCTTCATTTGGTAGCTGTAGCACACTATTGGTGCGTTTGATTGGTTGAAATGGAATCCACCTTTGATCCCGTTTGGTTTCGTCTGGCGAATACTCCTTAGGTTGAACAGTTTTGTTCTCCGGAACCTCCTTTTCAGGCGAAATACCGGCTGTATTTATTTCACCTGGTAAATTATTGGTTTTAAATAACGCGCTATTCCAAACAAAAAAGATCGTTAAAACTGCTGCAAGTGTAGCGGCCAAGCTCGTTAAGACGACGATCTTTCGTCTCTTTACACGCCTTTCATTGTCCAATCGCGATTCTATATCTTGCCAATGTGATTCATCAAAGTCAAAGTTAGCATCACTTAAGCCCGACTTAAATAGCTCATCAATCTTATTCTTATCCTTTTCCATCATCTTTTCTCCTCCGTTTTACCAAATTTTACCCCTTGAACTTCCACCATTTCCGCCAGTCTACCACGTGCTTTATGCAGATTAGATTTTGATGTTCCAATGGCAATTCCCAGCATGCCACTAATTTCTTCGTGTCCATAACCATCGATCGCATAGAGATTGAACACTGTCCTGTAGGCAGGTGGAAGCTGCTGTACCATCGCCAATAAATCTTCATAGTTTAACTTTTGACTGATGCTATCATCCTCAATAATGGTATGCTCATACATGGATACATCTACCAAGATGCCCTGTTTAATCTTTGCCCGATAAAAATCAATTGCAGTATTTGTCATGATTTTTTTGATCCATATGGAAAAAGGCTTCTGAAAATCATATTTGTTGATGTTTTTAAAAACCTTGAAAAAGCCTTCATTTAAAATACTGATAGCATCTTCCCTGTTATTAGCGTAGCGCAGACATATCCCTAAAGACATAGCGTAGTAGATGGTGTAAAGATCTTTCTGGGCCCTGCGGTCCTCATCAATACATCCTTTAATAATATGGATAGATTTTTCGTCAACTTCTGTTATCGCCACTCGATATTGCTTCTTTCTTTTGATAAATATAGTATTAAGTCTAATACGAATGGATAATCCGAAAGGTTGCCTCCAAAAAATATATTTTTTCAAGCCAATTTTAAAGCAACCTTTTCTCCTGCCTGACCGTAATATCAATACATTATTTTAAAACATACCATTATGAAATCAAACCAAAAACAAGTCAAATTAACTTTTATAGGTGGCCTATTGACCTTAGCGATATTTTCTGGATGTTCAAAAAGCGATAGTGAGCCTGGCAATGTCGAACATAAAAACAAGGGTTTGCAATTGTCTGCCCATGCCCAATTCGGCACCATTCTGACCGATGCTGACGGCAAAACACTCTATTTCTTTTCGAATGATACAAAAGGAACTTCGACCTGCAGCGGCAACTGTTTAGCAACCTGGCCAGTTTATTATAGCAGCGAAACAAGCACAGACCTGAAAATTGACAAAAGCCTGCTCGGTGAAATAACACGTGAAGATGGCTCCAAACAAAGTACATTTAAAGGCTGGCCACTTTACTACTATGCAGGCGATAGTCAATCTGGTCAGGTGAAAGGAGATGCTGTCAATAAAATATGGTACGTGGCCAAACCAGATTATTTACTCATGGTTGCCAATGCGCAACTTATCGGACACGATACTAAAAACTATTTGGGCGACTATACCGAAGGAACCGGAAAAACAATTTACCTGACCGATGATAAGGGCAGAACGTTGTATGCCTTTAAACCCGACAAATTCAACAAAAACAATTATACTGCTGCAGATTTCAGTAATGATGCGATCTGGCCTATCTTTCAAAAAGAGACTGGAGCTCTGCCTTCGCTTGTCCGTACGGCTGACATCGCTGTCATTACCGTCTATGGAAAGAAACAATTAACGTTCAAAGGATGGCCCTTATATTACTTCGGCCAGGATATACAGCGTGGAGATAATAAAGGGATAAGTTTCCCACGCGTTGGCGTTTGGCCAATCGTAAACGACAACTCTGCCGTGGCCCCTGCTAACTAAACCAAACTAACTATTCTAACTTATGGCACAAAATCTAAAAACGGTAAATCCTTGCCTCAGAGCAGATCGTTACTTAGTCATTTTATTCTTTACCTTAACGGTTCTCTCCTTCTCCGCCTGTACCAAAAAGCAGGCGCAAGAACTTACGAACAATCCGGATAACGGCACTGAAACTGTGACGGTCCAAAATGTGTCCTACACAAATTTTTCTAAAGCACTCTTTGAAACGAAATGTAGTTCGTGCCACGCGACAGGACGTTCGGCAAGTGGACGATGGACGTTCAGTGGTTATATCTCCGTCAAAGACAATATTGCAAAGATTAATAATGCGGTACTGGTGACCAAATCCATGCCACTAGGCAGCTCACTCTCCGCAAAAGAAATAGAACTGCTGGATGCATGGATCAAAAGGAATTCACCTGAAAACTAATGTTAGGCATATGAAAAAAATCAACATGTACATAGCGCTCTTCATGATGCTCATCGCTATGACGACATTTGCGCAGCAAAAGGCTTCTTTTGTTTCAAAAGAGACCAGCATCACCTTTTTTAGTAATGCGCCATTGGAAGACATCGAAGCCAAAAGTACCTTAGGCGCTTCAGCGATGAACCTTCAAACCGGAGATATCATCTTTCGGGTAAAAAATACATCTTTTCAATTTGACAAAAAGCTCATGCAGGAGCATTTCAATGAAAATTACATGGAAAGTGATCAATACCCCCTATCAGAATTTAAAGGCAAAGTCGACAACGCGGACAAATTAACAAAAGATGGCAGCTATACGCTGAACGTAAGAGGCACACTTCTGATCCATGGGGTTACTAAACCTTACAGTACAAAGGCAACATTTACTGTTACAGATGGCACGATAAAGGCGGCAGCAAATTTTCAGGTCAGACTTGCGGATCATAAAATTTCTATTCCTTCCATCGTTGGAAAAAAAATCGCCGAAGTAGTCAAAATCACCGTTGATGCGACCTACAAACCATAATACGAATTCATTACAAATGAGAAAAATACTACTTATACTCCTGTGCTTTCCTTTCGCAAAGTCATTTGCGCAGGAAGATCTCGATAAATTAATCCATATCGATGCACCCAAAAATGAAAAAGTCACGGCGACCTTTAAATCCGGCAATTTGATCAATCTCAAGACCACAGAAACAATTCATCGTAATGAAATGGACTTTAGAGTAGATCACCGCTTTGGCGATATCGCGGGCAGCGCGGGTGGAGGTAAAAATTTCTTTGGCCTCGATAATTCGACCGACATCCGAATAGGTTTTGATTATGGTTTATTCGATAACCTGAACATTGGAATCGCCCGCGCGAAGGGCGCAACGGCTGTTCGGCAGCTATTTGAGGGTAATGTGAAATACCGATTTATCGAACAAACCGTCGACAATAGCATACCTGTTTCCGTAGCTTTTTTTGGAAGCACTACCCTATCCGCGATGGAAGCTAGTACGGATAAGTCTTCAGCAGCAAGCTTTGAGAACTTCAATGACCGATTGAGTTATGTAACGCAGCTCATCATCGCCCGAAAATTCAGTTCAGATCTTTCGCTCGTTGTAGTTCCTTCTTATCTTCACCGAAATTACACGGCTTTTAATGATCAGAATGATGTATTCGCTATCGGTATCGGTGGGCGGGCTAAGGTTAGCAATCGAATTGCGCTAGTCGCAGACTATACATTGCCTTTCCGAAAAGCATCGAACAAGAAGTACCGTGAAGAAGTGAGTGGTCAACGTTACTATAATGCTTTGGGTGTCGGTCTAGAAATGGATACCGGAGGCCATATCTTCCACCTCAATTTTACCAATGCGACTGCAATACAAGAATCTCAGTTTATCAGCGAAACAAATAGCTCATGGGGCAAAGGGCAATTTCGCTGGGGATTTAGCATCGCGCGACGATTCAATTTTAACAAAAAATAAAAGGTATTGCGCTGTTGGGGATTTGTAACGAAAATAATCCGTCCAAGGCAATAGGGATTCAACAGGTATCATTGGGCAAATAAATTAAAAAAGCGGATAACAATACTGTTATCCGCTTTTTATCACACAATACTAAACCTACAAATCGTTCAACCACTTATTTACCTCATCTTGTGTTTTACCGGTCTTCTTTTGAAGTTTACCTACCAATTCGTCTTCTTTGCCCTCAGCATACAATAGATCATCGTCGGTAAGGTCTGCATATTGTTGTTTTACCTTACCTTTGATTTCGTTCCAACGGCCTTTCCATGTTAATTCGCTCATAATTATTTTCGTTTTATTGTTTGTTAATAGAACAGTATCGCTCCGCAAATCGTTTAGAAAATAATGTTATAAAATGTTAAATTCACAACATTCACCTGGAAAACAGGCGATTTCTATTTTTCGCAGGACTATTTCCGGTTACAATTGGCCGTCCATGCCTTGCCGTCTTTTGTATAACCAATTGTCAATTTACCGGCATCAATACGGATAAATCCCGTCCCTGCTGAGCCGATATTAACTAAGACGTTATCCTTTTTTTCAAAATCTACTCCATTGAGATTAGGAATGCCATTTCCAAAAGCAAAATTATAGGTATCGCCAACTTTTGTTACAGTAACCGTTCCTTCTCCCGAGGCAACATCGTTATCGTTGTTGTTCATGTCGTCAAAGCCAATAGTGCCTTCATATTTTCCAACAAAAAGATCGTTATCAGCTGGATCATCATC
This sequence comes from Sphingobacterium multivorum, assembly GCF_039511225.1. Taxonomy (NCBI): domain Bacteria; kingdom Pseudomonadati; phylum Bacteroidota; class Sphingobacteriia; order Sphingobacteriales; family Sphingobacteriaceae; genus Sphingobacterium; species Sphingobacterium multivorum. Next base: position 1,456,502 of record NZ_CP154261.1, on the reverse strand, counting down.
TTTGCTACATGATGTAAAGCCTACTAATACTGTTAAAATAAGCATACCTAGTCCCAGTGTTTGAATTAATTTTTTCATACGTCGATGTGTTAATGTGAATAATTTATGTATTACAGCAGGGTAAAATTCAAACTTTGTGCCAGTCCAAATACAAGATTCGAAACATACGTATCAAAACGCCCAAGAAGAGGTATAAATACAGTCTAAGGGTATTAATACATCCGACCAAAACGCAATGCCCAATTGAGAGTCTATAACCGTACATCGAGCATCATTCAGAGAACAAATCTCACTCATCAAGAACGGAGGCAAAATATTTTTTAAAAAACTTGGAGCGAAAGCGCATTATCGCTAAATTCATTTATTCCAAGCCTACACTATGGAAATCAATTATGCGTTTATTGTCCGAAGATTTGAGGAATACTTTGACCTATGGAGTTCCAAAGTATACCAATATGCGCTCAACAAAACCAAATCTTCTTATCTAGCCGAAGAAACTGTGCAGCGTGTATTTATCAAACTCTGGAAAAATATGCGTGACAAAAATATTGATTCCAGCATAGAATCCCAGATTTTCTGTATCACCCGAACAGTAGTGATTGATTTGGTCAAAGCAGAGTATAATCGAAAGAAACTTTTGGATCACGATCAGACAGTTGTCTTGCGGCATAGTCCTCATGATGATTTTTATGCCAAACAACTTTCATCCACACTTCATGAAATTGTCGATAAATTACCAAAGAAACGCAGGGAGATCTTTATGCTAAGCCGGTTTTCCAATCTTTCGCACCAAGAAATTGCTAAAAAGCTAGCCATATCGACGAAAACCGTAGAAAACCAGCTAACGCTAGCACTAAAAACCATTCGCAAGGCTTTATTGTTCAGTATACTGGTGCAAATTATTTTTTAATTTCTTTGGGGGCTACCTCATTTTCGATCGTAATCTTATTAGATGAAGATTACAAAAGAATTGATCGACAATTACCTAAGCGGTAAAGCCAATGCGGAAGAAATTGCGGCCATAGAAAACGCGCTAGCTAATAACGAGTTTTATTGGGAGGATCTTATGCCAGAGACGGAATGGCAAGAATATGAGGTGGATTCGGATTTTAAAAACCAAAAAGAAATAAAAGCGCATATTTTCAAACAAATAGGGCAAAAAAACAAGGATCGATTTAACTGGTTAAAATATGCTGCCATTATTATCTTCATTGGAATCGGAGCTTGGCTGGGGTTAAATCAGGTCTATTTACCTAAACATAACACCACACATCGCAACATCAATAAAGTCCATGCAGCACCGCAGGAGGAACCAAGTAATTTATATTACATCAATTCAGGTAATACCATTCAACAAATTGCAGTACCAGACGGATCTACGATCGAACTATACCCAAATTCTGAGGTAAAATTCAGTTCAGATTTCACACGGATTAGCTCGCGAGAAATTCTATTAAAAGGCAAAGCCAAATTTACTGTGGCAAAGGATAAGACCAGGCCCTTCCGAGTTCATTCGGCAGGTTTGACAACAACGGCACTTGGCACCGTTTTCAGCGTCGACGAAGAGGGTACCGCGATTACGAAGATAAAACTATATGAAGGTCGTATTGAAGTCAAAAGCGATACGAGTTACCGAAATGAACAATCCTTAAATCTGCAGTTTTTACCCAATGAGGAAATCAGCATTGACCGGAAACAGCAACAGATTGTTGCTGAGACCCGAATCAATGCTTCTCAATCCAGTAAACGGGGATCTTATCTAAAAACATCGGAACAATTGATCTTTAAAAACCTCCCCTTACAAGATGTGCTTCATATCATCAGCCATAATTATGCAGTGCGCCTGAGTTTTGATCCCAAAGATATTCAAGATAAATATTATAGTGGAACGTATAAAAATACAGCATCAGCCTACATCAGCATGTTGACTGATATCCAAGCACTTCATAGCATAACCATCCATGTACAAACCGAATAAAATTCACTTAATCAACCCACAAATTATGCACAATTATTTACCTTCCAAGCATAGTATCCTGACTATGCTACTGTTGAGATCCAACATTAGAGCCGACGTAAACTGGGCACTGCGTCTTGGACTCATGGGGCTTTTGTCAACAAGCTATCTTCTTGCTGACGCCCAACAAAATGCTTCTATTAATGGAGTAATCAAAGATGAAACTGGGAAGCCCATTCCTTCGGCAACGGTTACCTTACGTAACGCAATAAGCGGATTAAAAAAAACAACGACAAGCAGACCTGATGGGACTTTTTCGCTCGATCAGGTTCCAGCCGGACAGGGCTACCAGATCAGCGTATCATCCATCGGTTTTAAGACCAGAGAACTTTCGGATTATACCATTACCGACAGAGACAAACTGGCCATCAACATCAGTTTGGAATCGAGTGCGCAGAATCTACAGGAAGTTGTCGTTACAGCACTTGGTATCAAACGTGAAAAAAAAGCGCTCGGATATACGGTTGCTGAACTCAAAGGCGACGAGCTGACACAGGGTAAGGAAACGAATGTGGCCAATGCCCTGTCAGGAAAAGTTGCTGGTGTACAGGTGAGCCGCGCGGCGTCTGGTGCTGGAGGTTCATCCAAAGTCGTCATCCGAGGCAACAACTCTCTTATTGGTAATAGCCAGCCGCTCTATGTGGTTGACGGTGTGCCGATAGACAATCAAAATATTTCGTCCCCAAATCAGTCGGGGGGAACAGATTATGGTGACGGAATCGGAAACATCAATCCCGAAGACATCGAAACCATGTCGGTATTAAAAGGCCCAAACGCTGCAGCCCTCTATGGTCAGCGAGGAAGTAACGGCGTTATCTTGATAACCACCAAATCCGGTAAAGCAGGTAAAACGCGCTTTAACTACGGTACAGATTTTTCGTTGGGCAATGGCTTGGTTTTACCTGATTTTCAGAATGTCTATGGCCAAGGATTGAATGGTACATTTACACACTTTAGAAAAGATGACGGCACAATTGTCTCCATGAGTGAGGCACTGAAAAATGGCTACAGTGGTATGCCTAAAATGAGTGCTGGACGTGACCGCACAACACGGGCTAGCTGGGGTGCAAAAATGGAAGGTCAGACTTATGAAGACGCGTATGGCAACATTTTACAGTTAACACCAAAGCCAGATACCTACTCGTCGTTTTTTCAAACAGAGAAACAGTTTGTCAACAATCTTAGTATCGATGGCGGAACAGACAAAGTAAACTACCGTTTTTCATTTGCCAATACAGATGTAAAAGGTTATATTCCAACCAATACATTAAAGAGAAACAATTTCGGTTTACGTACCCAAGCCAAAATAACCGATAAATTTCATATCGACATTAAGGCCAACTATATCGCCCAAAAGGGGCAGAACCGGCCTACATTGGCCGATGCAGCAGACAACCCGGCTTACCTATTCATCAGCCAGCCGCGAAGCTTGGGCAACGACATCATGGCCCAGTATAAATGGACCGCGCAGGAGATCAGCAGACAGCTCGGATTTTCGGGATTGACGGAAGGATTAGAGAAAACATATGCCACCAATAGTTCCACAGCCAACCCCTTTTGGACCATTCATGAAAACCACAATGAAGATCGTCGGGACCGCATCATAGGGTTACTCCGTCTAAGTTACGACGTCGCTCCTTGGCTTAAGGTTACAGCGACTGGAGGGACCGACTTCTATACCGATCAACGGTTCCGCTACCGCCCTATTAATACCTACCAGAGTCTAAACCGAAAAGGCGACATCCGAGAAGAGGTCATCCGTGCCCGCGAAGACAATTTTGACGTTCTCGCTAGCTCCAACTTTAAATTGACCGACGATATCAAACTCAGTGCCAACTTAGGGGCCAGCCATCAAAGCAGGTATTTGCGTATGACCGGCAACTCGGGCAATCAATTTATTGTTCCCAATCTCTTTGTAATCAATAACACCACGACAAATAGTTACATATTTGACCTGATCGAGTCCAAGATTAATTCGGCTTATCTATCGGGTCAATTCAGTTACAAAGACTATTGGTTTGTGGATTTCTCCGCCCGTAACGACTGGTCTTCGACTCTTTCAAAGGAAAATAATTCGTTCTTTTATCCTTCGGTAAGCTCCAGCTTGGTCTTATCGGATGCTTTCAAATGGCAGTCTGAAGCCCTGTCATTTGCAAAAATAAGGGCCTCTTGGGCACAAGCTGGGAGTTCAGGAAACCCCTATCAGCTGACAGGAGCCTATAGTCTCAACCAGTACACCCACGGTGGTGTACCGATGGCTTCGTATACAGAAATTATTCCTGATCCGAATTTGAAAAACGAGTTGACCACATCGATCGAAGCTGGGGCAGATCTGCGATTTCTGAAAAACAGACTTTCGTTCTCTTTTACCTACTATCAGGCCAAGACAAAGAATCAGATTTTGGATGTACCCATTGCCCCTTCTAGTCTCTATGTGAAAAACAGGATCAACGCTGGAGAAATTAGCAACAGAGGTATTGAATTTGTCTTGGGCGCAACACCGATCAAAACTGAATCGGGCTTTGAATGGAATACCACCTTCAATTACAACCGCAACCGGAATAAAGTAGAATCACTCTATCCAGGGGTAGAAAGCTTCTTGCTTGCTACAGACCGCGGCATAAATGTTGTTGCGGAAGTTGGAAAACCATTTGGCCAGCTCATTGGGACACAGTTTGCCTGGATCAAAGATGAGCAGGGAAATAGATTGATCGATCCTACGACTGGGCTGCCTTTGCGCACAGCTGGGCGTGTAGAAACCGATCTTGGCAATGCGCAACCCGACTGGCTGGGAGGTTTTGCCAATACCTTTAAATATAAAGGTTTCAATCTATATGCGCTTGTCGACATCCGCCAGGGCGGCGTGATCTTCTCCCAATCGAACCGTGAACAAATCATTTACGGGACTTCTAAAAAGACCTTAGAAGGCCGTGATGGCAGCTACATTGCTGAGGGGATCGTGGGACAAAAAGATGGATCAGGCAATTGGACAAGCACAGGAACAAAAAATAGTAAGCAGGTCGCCGCACAAGATTATTGGAACATGGTTGCGAGTGACAAAGAGGTCATGGTATCCGAAGAAATGATCAATGATATGAGCTATATTGCCATGCGCGAAATCAGTCTTTCGTATTCTTTCCCGAAGAAACTGATGCCGCATAAACTCGTCAGCTCGCTAAAATTGGGCGTGTATGGACGTAACCTTTTTTACTTTCAACGGAAAACGGATGGATTTTCACCAGAAGCTTCTGCTTTCAACGTAAACAATAGCTCCATCGGTATAGAATCAACGTCCCTTCCAATGATGCGCACATTCGGTATTAACCTCACTGTTGGCCTGTAAACCTATTATCATGAAAAAGAAACTATTTAAAAATACATTCATCGTCGGACTTATTTCTGTGGCTGGACTAGGTTCCTGTACCAAAGATTTCGAACGAATCAACACGCCCCCAACATCTGTCACCACTGTAGATCCTTCCTTACTGATAGCCCGCGTTCTACGTGATGGTACTTTTCAGGAGTCTGGAGAACTACCCAACAACAAGTTCGGCTCTTGGATCCAACATTGGGCGGGGGGGCCGGTAGTACCTGTATCTCGATATTTTGAAGGACCCGAAAATCTTATTTGGTCACAGCATTACACCTTGCTCCGCAATATCGTTCAGATTAAACAAGAATTGAGCGGTAAGGAAGACAATGCAGAAGGCAGGAGCAAACTGGCTATTGCCGAACTTTATGAGGCCTATCTCTATCAACGCCTTACAGACTTGTTTGGGGATATCCCCTACTCCGAGATCACAAAATCCAATAAGGAAATTAACCGTACACCCAAATTTGACAAGCAAGAAGATATCTATCCGGCACTCATTCAAAAAGTCGATGCAGCTATAGCAAGGCTTACGAGCGGAGACCTGTCTTACGGCTCCTCAGATTTCTTTTACAAAGGCAGCATTGATAAATGGAAAAAATTTGGCAATTCACTCAAACTAAAGCTAGGCATGCGCATGCGCTATGCCAACCCCGCTTTAGCGCAGAAAACGGTTACCGAAGCCATGACCTCCACAGTAGGTCTATTCAGCAGCAACAGTGACAACGCGGCTGTGCCAACTTACAACGATGCTCAAGCTGAAAACCAAAACCCTATCCTGCGTCAAATGACAACAGGAAGTGCCGATCTACGTTATCTTGCCAATACATTAGTCGATAAACTAAAAGAATACAACGACCCTAGGCTTCCACTACTTGCCGAACCAGTCATTAGCAATGGGGTTTCAACCTATCAAGGTATTGGGGTCTCGCTGACCGATAATCAACTATCCCAATTGATTCGAGCCAATTATTCAACAGCGAATAAATCAACTTGGTTTAGTCTTAGCTTTGCTCCAATTCCGAGTTATGCTTTTACTTATTCGGATATCTGTTTCTACAAAGCCGAAGCGGCTCTATTAGGCTGGGGAGCTACAAGTGCCAATGCCCAAACATTCTTTACAGAAGGGGTGAAAGCTGCGTTGGCACTTCCGCCCTACAATATGGCGGCAATTCCAACTTCCTACGAACCTATATTAAGTTTAAACAGTCTGACTGACGAACAGAAGATGGAGAAAATAGCGACACAAAAGTGGATTCACCTATTTGGCCGGGATATGGAAGCATTTGCTGAGTGGCGACGTACGGGATATCCTCGATTAACCCCCGGTCCTAACCCAGGTTCCACCAACGGACAAATACCACGTCGGGCGATTTATTCCAGTGAAGAGGCTGAGCTGAACGCTTCGAATCTCAAGGAAGCTGCGGCACGAATGACAAATGGCGACTCCTTCCTATCGAAAGTTTGGTGGGACAAGAAATAAACGTACCTCTGTAATCGGGATTATAAACAAAAGGAGCTGTTTACGATTATTCCGAGAATTACGAATACATAGAGAGCTGATGTTACTATCGGCTCCCTATTTATTTCGTCTAATCTCAAATTCGTCAGGTTGTCAACGTTGACCGAATAACCTATAAATTAAAGGTGCTATCGGATCCTTTTAAATAATTTTCACAGCGCAGAATAGGCGAATGGATGATAAAAACTAGGTCAATTGCAGATCGTCAAGGCTAATATTCTCCTTCTTTAATGCGATGATTTCATCTTCCAATTTCTTTAAATTTTCATTGATCAGCGCTACACTACCTTTTGGAAGAACCGTCTCCCGATCATTGGATTTGATGGATTGTGTTGTCACAATCAATTCCAAATCGTAGTCTGCCAGGTTGATTCCTTTGACGGGATAGTTAGCGAAGTTCCAAAGTTTAGGATACTCTTTTTTTTGCTGATTAAAAACGATCGTGTTGACCCGGGATTCACCTGGCTGGAGTACACTGTCAGATTCGCCAAAAACAGATTGCTCGTCGCTGATAATAGCTTGTGAAGACCGTTTTTTCAGTACATACGAAAAACCTTGACTTCCTGTTAGCGGCTGTTTGCCTATATACTTCATACTTACAATGATTCTTGGGACAGACTCGCCAAAAAAATCTTCGAGATCCAATTCAATAGGTTCCAATTGAAAGACGGCCAGGTCTTTTTTTACCCGTTCAATTTCAGATTTCTGCTTTTGCAAACTATCTATTTCTTGTTGAAGATGCACTATTTTCCGTTCCTGCTGCTTTTTAAGGATATCATCGGCCAGGTCCAATACAGCACCGTAAGATTTGCCATCGATCAGACCTAACGATATATGGTTTATTGATTCTTCATGATATTTTTCAGGTTCATTCATTTTGAGCCACATTGCTTCAGATAGCGCTACCCGCAAGGCTTTTTCCAAGTTCGCTTTTTCTTTATCATTCAGCTTTGCTTCTACTTTTTTACGAGAACTATCAAAGGACGATTGATCCTTTCCACTTAGTTTCTCGCTACAAGAGCTTAAAGACAATGTCAAGAATAGTCCTATAAATACGATTTTTATGCATTGTTTCATATTAAATAGATTTAGTATATAAAATATCGGCAAAGTTTGTATAGAGCTAATGTTTGGGTAATGCTGTTCTTGGAATATATCTTTATCCAAATAAATAAGCTTGTTTTCTTAGGTATTAGCGATAACTTATTTTACGTGTGATAATATGATCTATCTTATTTCGACTTTTACTTTTTCTTGTGATTTTTACCCAATTCCCTTTGTTATCATATTTATAACTGAATTTATACGTGTCATCATCCACAACATCACCATATTTGTTGTACGTATATTTTGGATTCTTAGCCGTAAAATCAATAAGGGATTTACTCGAACTCAATATCTCATTGTTGACATCCAAAACTGTGCAATAAACCCTGTTATTGGGATAATCATACCGCGCCACCTCACTTCCGTATTTACCTCCATCGATAACCAGTTTGATCGGATTGCCCCGTTCATCATTTGTAAATTCTATTTCTTTGTAAATATTGGTCGATCCTTTTGTTTTGATTTGTTTAATCAAAAAGTCATGTTGGTCATACTGGTATTCAACAATAGACTCATCCTGCTGGTTATAAGGTCCTGTGCTAAAGGTAGTCTTTTTAATTAACAAGCTATCATCCTTATACTCATTTTGAAAGGAGCTACGAGCTCCGGTCTCCACGGTATAAGTTTGGCCGTTCAGGACTTTTTGTTGTGCATTAAAATAATACCTCTCTCTTCTTGTTGTGGCGTTACCTGAAAGACTATATAAAATCGATTCTATTTCTACATGGCCAACACTGTACTTCGCATTAAAAAGAAGATCCCTGTCTTGGGATAATTTAGAAAATATACTCTGTCCGTGAACACCGGATAAAAACAAAACTGATAGGATGCAATAGATTATATTAGTATACATGAATCTAATCATATTTTTTTATATATCAATTGAAAAGCCTCTTATCGCATATTCCATAACTTAATTAGAGTTAAGCATAAAAAACAGAATTTAGAGTCATTTCCTAATGAGCTTATAAAATTATATAAAAAACTTTATCTTAAAAATTAATTTAACCTAAAGAATCAAATTTCGTAAGGTAGCTTTCAAGGGATATGGGATACAAAATTGTGCTCGCCAGGATGAGCGATCCTATCACCTATCTCATTTTCAGGTAAACCTGCCCTTTCGATATTATCTATCCAAATGAAAAAGACAGTTAACCACTATTATTCCTTTAAGAATGAGAATTATGGATTGTCCTTAGCTACTTGCCCAATGTAAAATATTTCACTACATTTATACATCGAACTAAATAATACTAATATTTAATTTTTGACCATGAATTTGAAAGATATTTTCAAAAGCCTAAAAAAATGGGACAACCTAATCCATGACAATACAAAAGATTTTAAAAAACTCAAAGATCTACTTTTGGATGTAGATTATTTTAAATTTAGAATCCCATACACAAAAGCCTCGAAGTTTATCCATGCATACCCGGGTATCTACAAGGGCAAACTCACTATATTTATCATAGCCGACATATACGATACACGTAAATACAAAGGAGAATTGAGCAAATACCTGCAAATGGCAGAAGTTGTGAAATATTCGAAACCACAGTTATCCGATGAGATTTCTCGCGACGAAGCATTAACAAGGATCTCCACTTGGAAAAAAGATTGCCAATGCTGGATCCCGAAACAGGCCGGATGTAAGACGGGGTTTCTAAAATGTTATCTTATTCCTACCAAAGATATCATGCCAGATGATGAAATGGGAACAATAGCTTACTTTGCGCTTAAAAACAGTGAAAATGGAACCGCCTTTGAAGCAGATTTAATTCTCAAAAAAGATGATGGAACTGCTGTAGAGAGCAGTTCGGCATACTATGACACTGTAAAACTTGTTCCTCCTTTTTCACCAACAGAGGAAATGTATCTCCTTTCGGAGGCTGCAAATTATGTTGTGGATTAAATTTGTCGAATACCTGACCCTCCTTGTCCCCCTAGAATTAATGGGCGGTATTATTTTGCTCAGTCGGAAAAAACAATTTTATCAGGGATATAACAACTGGTTGATGACCTACCTGATTATATCCCTAATAACAGATCTTTCGGCACGTTGGATCGGAAAGTACTATGCTAATAATCTCCTATTGGTGCCTATCTATGCATTTTTTGAAATGCTAATTTTTACAGGATTATATTTTCGCTATATTTTTACCTTCAGGCATCCTTTATTACTAATATTGACGGCGGTCACAGCCTTATACATCACAACGGAAATCTTCATGCTGGCCTCTCTATCGACCATGGAATTTCAATCGTATGCTCGTACTTTGTCTGCTTTCCTTTTAACTATTTTTTCCACCACATATTTAATCGAGCAAATGAAAACAAAAAACTCGGCAGGGTTAATGATGCGATTAAATTGCAGTATACTTTTCTATTTCGCTTTCAGTTTCTTTATATACCTGCCCATCAACTTTTTTATTAATGCACCTACCCAAACAAAGTATTATTTGTGGATAGTAAACCTTTTTATTGTATGCCTCTTTTATCTGTCTATTATAGCGACTATTTGGCAATCTGGCAAAGCCAAGACACCATAACCTTATGGATTTTAATAGCCATTCTTTTTGTGGGCTTCATCTTGTTTGTCCTTATTAAAATATATTATCTGCATATAAAGCAGCAGTATGAAAATAAACTAGCGAACTACAATCTACAGCGTATGCATGAGCTTCAGCTACAACGTGCCACGATAGAGTCTATTGAAAATGAGCGCAAACGACTCGGCGCGGACCTACATGACGCGCTTCTTTCCCAGCTTACAATTTTAAGACTGAAGCTTCAGCTAGGAGCTCCTTCCTCTACACTCGACCCGATACTAGAACATTGTATTCAAGACGGCCGACGTATCTCACACGATTTATTTCCACCCATGCTTGAAAATAAATCTATTGAGGACCTAATTATGGACATTTTAAGCCCTTGGAAAAAAATATTCCACGTCCCCATCATTACCGATATCCGACAGGTCAAACATTTCTCAAATGAGGTGAAGCTCCATCTTATCCGTGCTGTCCAAGAGATCTGTACGAATATTTCCAAGCATGCTAATGCTAACACGATCGAGGTACATATCCGCTTGTCAGCACGATACAATGTGCTTTACATCGCTGATAATGGGATTGGATTTACCCCCTCCGATAAACCTGGCATAGGCATGCAGAATATACACAACCGAATTGCGCTGATCCATGGAAAATATAAAGTACAGCAGCGACCAGGCACTCGATTTATCATTGTATTTTAAAAATTATGGAAGCAATAAGAATAGGAATTGTAGACGATGACCAACTTATCGTCGAACTCCTGCAGGACTATTTAAATATGCAGCAGGATCTGAAGGTTGTACTTGCCGCAACCAGTGGGCAGGAGTGTTTGGACAACTTACAAAATATATCAGCAGAGATCGACCTCTTACTGGTCGACTTAAAAATGGCACAAATGAATGGTATCGAGCTTATAAAGCATTTGCGTGACAGGCATCCTGAGATCAAGATTATTGTGGTCTCTTCGCACTATCAGGATTCTTCGTTAGGATTTATGCTCAAAAATGGAACGGCTGCTTTTATACCAAAAGGTATCGCTCCTGCGGCGTTGCTTTCGATCCTATATGAGGTGCACCAAAAGGGGTTTTTCTTCTATAAACAACAACTGGAAATACTTCGTGAGCAAATTTCCTCGCGGGTATCAGCTCCAAGTTGTGGCTTTGAAATACTGACCGATCGCGAAATAATGGTACTGAAACTCATTGCCCAACAAAAAACAGCAAAAGAAATAGCGGAATTGCTATTTATAACTTCACGTACTGTGGAAGGGCACAAAAACAATATGTTTGTCAAAACAGGAACCAAAAATATCGCTGGACTGGTCATTTATGCTATTCAAAACGCTATCATTGACCCGAGCAAACTCATATTATAGCCTATTATCCTACGAGCTGTAGATATTACCTGTTTTGATCAAATAGGTAATATCTACCTAAAATGTAAGGGATTTTAATTGAAAATTTGTTTAAAGCTTTTCATCATGCGCATTGTTGAAACAAAATAAACAATTATAAAAATTAAAATCATGGCAATAGACACCACACCATCGACGGTAGCAACGAATGCTTTACAAGCGCTACCTTTCTCATCATTAATTGGCGGCCCCCTAGATGCAGCCATTAAAGCCCAGGCAATGGCAGCAAAGACCAGTTGGGAATTTATCCAACAGGTCGGGCTTAACGAAAACCCACAAACGGGAAAAAAAGAGGCTATCAATGTCACTTTCTTTTACAACAAAAATGGACAGATGACCAAGTTGATCGTACCATTGTTGACAATAGTTCCTATTCCTTACATTGCGATCGATACCATCGACATTAATTTTACAGCCAATATCTCTGCAGCATCCTCCAGTGTAAGTGAAACCAGTGAATCTACAGCCTTTGATGCAGGTGGTTCGGCTAAGGCGAGCTTCGGAATAGGCCCTTTTAGTGTAAGTGCAGAATTCAAAGCCAACTATTCAAGTAAAAAAGATTCAAAAGCTTCTCAAGATTCTAAATATTCAGTAGAATACACCATGAATGTCGCTGTACATGCAGGACAATCCGACATGCCTGCTGGATTAGCCACAGTCCTCAACATCTTACAATCAAGTATTACAGATGCCAATGATAAGGGAACTTTTGTCATTACTCCTGTGCCACAAATTGATATTTCCAAGTATAAAAATGGCGAAAGTATCAGCATCCCTATCTCTGCTACAATCAAAAATGCGGATGGCCTTCTTTTGGCAAATGAGGTTGTCAACTTGAGTCTCGTTGACCCAGTGACGGGCATCGAGTTTACCGATCCGGGAGCTGGAAAGTCTATCCAAGCAACAACAAATGAGCAGGGACAAGCCGTTTGGGAAATTAAAGCCACAATTAAACAAGCTACAGAAATCAAGGGCGTATCCAAATTTATATTGAAAGATGACAAACAAGGACTTAGTGCCGACGGCATCTTACGGTTTGAAGGTACACCTGCAACTTAACACTTAAAGAGATGACTGTAAATAAAGTTTTTACAGATTTTCTTGAGGACATGGTACAGGCACAATTCAATTCATACCTGTATTCTCAAAAACTCGGTGAGCAGGACAACATCCTGCTCCCGATACCTTTTGCAGAAATCAAGGAAATCACACTGGATCTTCATTATGCTTATGATACCAGTAGCCCACAGACTAACCGGTTTCAGTATGATGTTCATTATCTCAAAGCCCAGATCCAATCTCAACTGGCGGTGAGATTGAAAAAATTAATTAAACAGCTTATCGACGAGATTGAGGAAAACGACAGGGCAGATGATGGACAATGGCCTGTTGTAAAAAAGGGAATACAATCCGAAACATTTCGTGATTATATTAAGAAATTGTATGATAACTGTTTTCAAAAATATCTATTACCGCTTATCGTAAACAGCGATGAGACACAGACGGATCTGAGTACAAAAACATGGACATCCTTACTCTACCTATTTGAAAAAGAGCAAATTGAAAAAGAAGTTCTCGGCCACAATGAAGTTAAAAATTGGGTTACTCACAGAATGCAACAGGATGCATTGGCGACCCTTTATACTTTGCAAACAGAACAGGAAGATCATTGGGATATACTTTTTCAAAACGCAAAGAAAACAGTGCCAAGCGCAATTAACGTTATCATCGATTCAGAACAATTAAAAAGCTTGCCCGCTTCAGCGATCCAGCAAGCAAAAATTGTGATGCACATGAAAAATTTAACTCTTGAAACATGATGAACTTGCAACCACCAAATAACAGTACCCATCAATTGAAAGATCTTTTCAAAGCACCGATGGATGCCGTTGTTGAAGCCGATATGGAGTTGAGTGAAAAAATCACAAAATTCATTATCAATTATGGCTTTGAGGCACCTGGAGATGGAGATATAAAAAAGATCCATGCGCTCAAGATGGTGCACTTTAGCTATACGATGAACGATAAAACTGTGGAATTTAGTATACCAGTGTTGACACTCATCCAACTTCCCTTATTACGAATCAAAACTGCCGACTTTGACATGAAAGTCAAACTGTTTACGGTTAATGCTTCTAAAGAAAAAGAAAAGCCGTCATTTCTAAAGACTGAAACTAAGAAAGAAGGAAATAGTGCAACGCGATTAAAAGCTTACTTAGCTCCCGAGACAAATGATTCGTATGAAAAAACGAAAGCCAATATGAATGTCAAACTAAGTATGGTAGACGGTGATATGCCTGCAGGAGTGATCCAATTACTGGGTTTGCTTAGCGAATTAAATAAAGTAAATAAAGAGAAATAATATGTCAAACACTAGCAATAACACGGGGCTTCAATGCCCAAACTGTACGGGTAAAATTAAACTCTCATTTGAAGATTTACTCTTCAAAAACAAGATTACCTGTCCATTCTGCGCGCTGCAAATGGAAATGACCGTACCAACCAACATGAAACATCACCTGCAAGAGATCATGATGGCAGAAAAGATGGTATCTAAAACTAAAACATTTAACCGTTAAACATAAATTATTATGAACAATTTAAATTTTTTTATTCCCATCGACGGTAACGTACCGACTCATATCGATGACACAACAATTTATCCATATAATCTAGTTGGAATGTTGTCTTTCAATATTGCTGGAAACGCATACATAGGCACGGCTACACTTATAAGATTTGGCAAAGAAAAAGAAAGCGACCTTCTGTTGACATGTGCTCATAACTTATACGATAGCGCCGAAGGTGAAGCCAGCGACGTTATGTTTACACCAGGGTTTAATGATCCTCAACAACCTTACGAACCCATATCTGCAAAAGCATTTCGTTACCCCAATGGTTTTAAACAAGTCGCCGTATCTCTCCTGACCAAACCCGAGGAGGCCACTGTAGAACAACTAAAAGAACATGCGCGCTATGATTATGCGCTCATCAAACTTGCCAAACCAATAGAAATACAGAATATTTTTAAATTCGCCGTTGTTCCTGACCAACATCTTACAGACCTCGCAGTTAAAATGGCAGGCTATGGATATTATGATCAGGAAATGGCACATGCCGTAGGAAAAATTGCAGAATATGAAGAAGACAGAATATATCACAATATGTCTACCCGCGCTGGAGCAAGTGGGTCAGCTATAGTTGACAGTACCGCCAGCAGAATCATCGGTATACACACCCATGGTGACTCCGCTAAAAAGCTTAATTATGGTGTACGAATCACCGATGTTGTTTATGATAACTTAAGACAATGGCGCGATGAGATGAATAACGATTCGATGTAATCGCCTACCCAGCTCCACTCAAGTGCCAAGAAGCGAACAACAGAGTGTCCTGTCGACAGATTATGCAGGACACTCTGTTACAGAGTGAAAAAGTATATAGTTAACTTTTACATTTTTTTGCTCAGCTGTGGGCATCCTCTTTTTCGATCAAATATTACGCAATCGTGTGCATGCAAACAAAAGCTGAATAGATTTGCTCAACTATGCATTGTTTACTAATATTGTCCATTGATCATGTACAATAAGCAAAAAATAGAAGAAAGGGATCTGCTGCAAGAGCTAAAGAATGGGAACTCTCTTGCCTTTCAGAAGCTCTATAACACTTATTTTGCCTTATTATATCTTCACGCAACCAATAAGTTGCAAGATCGCGAAGCCGCTAAGGATATCGTCCATGACTTATTTGCTTCGATTTGGCAAAACAGGTATACGTTGGCTATCCAGGGAGAAATATCTGCCTACCTTCACAGTGCCATACGCTACCGTGTAATAGATCACATCGCCAAAGAACAATCAAAAACTAAGTATTTGGCCTCCTTACCTCCTATTACAACACATCATACTGGAGGTACTGACCATTCCCTAAGGGAAAAATTGCTTCAGGAACAAATAGATCGTGTGCTTAATAAGCTTTCCCCACGCGTAAGAGAGGTCTTTGAACTGAGTAGGGAGCACTATCTCAGTCACAAGGATATCGCAAAAAAGCTTAATCTATCAGAACATAGCGTTCGCAGTTATATGAAAGAAGCCCTACGTCTGCTTCGCAGTAAATTAGGAAGCCTGCTTTGGGTAAGCTTACTGTTTTTTTGTAAAATTTTCTAATCGCCCCCCCTCTCCCCCCTTCTCATCCGTCATATAGAAGTAACCAACTATATTATCATGATGAACCAAGAGCATGGAAATGGCCCGTCCTTACTTAAGAAATATCTAGAAGGGAAATGTACAACACAAGAACAAGCGCTTGTTGAAGAATGGTATCTTAATCTAGGTGAAGACCAAATTCCATCTGACAAGGAGCTAATTTCGGATGTAATCGAACTACAAAAAAGATTAAAGGGAATCTCTAAAAAGCAGCCTTATAATAATAAAGGGTACATTATAGCAATTGCTGCAATTCTCCTCGCTTTTTTTACAATTGGAACAATACTATATCTACAACGGAATAATAATCAAGAAAGCAAACATGAATTGTTTGTTGATGACATTGCGCCTGGCAAAAACAAAGCGTTATTATCAATAGATGGGCAACCAGCAATTGCTCTAGACGGAAAAAATAGCAGCATTATCTCAAAAGAAGGCTCATTGGGATACAATAATGGAACGACGATCATTGAAACGGAGAATGTAAAAACAATCCGGCTTTCAACACCGGCTGCCGGTCAATTTGAAGTCGTGCTGCCTGATGGTACCAAAGCATGGTTGAATGCCTTATCCTCTATCACTTATCCAGCGGCCTTTATTGGTAAAGAAAGACAAATCCAGCTGACAGGTGAAGTTTACCTGGAAGTTACCAAAAATATACACAAACCATTTGTCATACAAACAGCACAACAGCGTATTGAAGTGCTGGGGACAAGTTTCAACGTCAATACCTATAATGACAATGGCCGTTCATACACGACACTTGTCAGTGGCAGTCTGCGCATTACGGACACAAAGACTAAACATCAGGCCCTCTTAAGTCCGGGGCAACAGGCAATTGTCAATGGAAAAGATGCTATTGAAATAACAACCAGCGGTATTGAAGATAGTTATGCATGGAAGGACGGTCTTTATGTACTGCATGAGGAGCCTTTGAGCCAATATGCACGCAAGATCGAACGTTGGTATGACGTTGAAGTCGACATGGGCCCCTATGGCGATCGTAAGTTTTCAGCCATTATCCCAAGGGACGCCAAATTATCTGAAGTGTTGCAGGCTATTGAGTTGAAGTCAAACGTAAAATTCACACGAGAAGGAAGGAGGATTGTAGCTATGCGATAACCTGACAAGAAAAGCTTTTTCATCGACATTCGAGAAGAGATCCGAAACCAATTATTGTGTTAGTTCCTCAGAAACCTGGAACGAAAACCTATAACCGCCAATGTAAATCTGACTCATATGGTCTCCGCAACCAAGGACTGTATAGATGTCAACCTGCATTGTTTATTAAACTTAAAAAATATGAAAAAAGATCATCCAAGGTATTATTACCAATACCTGAAATCTTACAAGACACACCTGTCTATGAAACTAACCTTTGTTCTATTATTGGCTTCCATTATGGCGGCTATGGGAAATGTTCGCGCACAGCGCATTAACCTCAACCAGCATAAAGCACAACTGAAAAATATATTGATTGAGATCAGTAGACAGTCTGGTTACACGTTCATTTATGACGAGAACGACCTGAAAAATATTAAACCGATCACGATCAGTGCTAACAATAAATCGATCAGCTCTCTATTGGATGAACTCTTAGTCGATAAATCGTTAGATTATCAAATAAAGGGACGCTCTATCGCTATAGGGCGTAAATTGGCGCCAAAGCTTATTGCTAAAAACGTCAATGACAATATTCAAAAACGGACAATCACAGGGCGAGTGACAAACGAAAATGGGCAAGCTCTTCCTGGTATAAATGTTCTTTTAAAAGGTAGTACCATCGGCACAAGTACCAATGCCCAAGGGGAGTTTTCCCTTACTGTACCGGAATCAAACAGCCTATTGATTATTAGCTCCGTTGGATATGCAACAGCAGAAATACCCACGCAGGGGAAAAACGAAATAAATGTTGTTCTAAAGGCGGCAAACAGTAACCTCGAGGAAGTCGTCGTTGTCGGATTCGGTACCCAAAAGAAAGAGAATCTGACCGGAGCAGTCGCAACTGTAAGTGCCAAACGTCTAGCTGATCGTCCAATTGCGAATTTAGGTCAAGGACTACAAGGTTTGGTTCCAAACCTAAACATCACTTCGGCCAATGGCAAACCTGGCACTGGTTCTCAATTCAATATCCGCGGTACAGGTTCGATCAATGGCGGTACCGCAGGTCCACTGATTTTAGTAGACGGGGTACAACGTGACCCCAATTCTATTGATCCTTCGGATGTGGAAAATGTAACCGTTTTAAAAGATGCTGCTGCGGCAGCTATATATGGCGGTAGAGCGGCCTATGGCGTCATCTTGATTCAGACAAAGAATCCGAAAAGCCAAAATCCACAAATCAATTATACAGGAGAATACACCATTTCCAGGCCTACCAAAATGGCCAAATACATCAATTCGATCGATTACATTAGGATGCACCGCCAGGCAAATCGAAACGGACAAGACGGCGGAACCACGGCGACAGAGTCTTTTACAGAACAAGATTCTATTCTTGCAAATGCCTACTTTAACGATCCTGTCAACAACCTTCCGGTGTATGTAGACCCTTCCAATCCAGCCAAGTATCGTTATGTAGGAAATACAGACTGGATTAAGGAACAATATCCAGGTTGGGCGCCGATGCAAAGACACAATCTATCATTACAGGGTGGCCGTGGTGCAACTTCGGTCATCACTTCTTTAGGATATCTACAACAAAAGGGGCTTTTTAAAGAGGCTGGCCAAAAGTATCAACGCTTGAATCCATCGATGAAAGTAAACTCTGAGATTACAGATTGGTTAACCTTAACAGGAAATTTCGCCCTCACACATATAGACGATAAAGAAACCGCCGGAGTCGTTACGGGGGGAACATCATCTGGATGGATCTCTGGAGACTTGAGACCGACTATGCCAATTCGACATCCTGACGGTAACTTTTCAGGACAAGGAAGTTTTACCAACCCATTCGCTGTAGCTGCCAACAACGGAAAAAGAAAACGATATTCTAATGATTTATGGCTAACCGGAGGAGTGAAAATCAAACCTATCGAACATGTGTCAGTCGTCGCTGATTATACCTGGAATGCCTACAACAACTTTTTACAAAGCCATCAGATTCCTTTTAAGGAATATGGTGTGAATGGGATTCTGCTCGGAACATTTCCTTGGACAAACCCTTCATCTGTATCAGAAACAACAGATAACCATAATTACTTTGCTTTAAATGCTTTTGCAACATACGAAAACACCTTCGCCGAAAAACATTATTTTAAAGCAATGGTGGGTATTAATCGAGAAAGCAGCCGCTACAAACGATTAGGCATATTCGCAAATAATCTTGTCGACCCCACCAAACCGGCGATTAATCTAAATAATGATCCAAGACCAAGTGTAACCGGGGCCGAAAATGAGTGGGCACTCTTTGGGACAGTTTTCAGATTGAACTATATTTTCGATAAGAAATACCTATTGGAAATTAATGGTCGTTACGATGGATCTTCTCGTTTTTCTGCTGATAAACGATATGTCTTCACCCCTTCCGTTTCTGCAGGTTGGAGAATCTCGGAAGAAAGCTTTATGGAAGGCATTAAGGATGTTGTCAATGATTTAAAATTGAGAGGATCATACGGTGAATTGCCTAACCAAGGCTTTAACAGTAATGATCTGTATTCTGCGACTAATTTCTATCCTTACCTACCAACAATGCCCGTAAACAATAGTGTAGGTTATATTTTTGGTAATCAAACCGGTGTAAGTGTCGGGGCTCCAGGGCTTGTAAGCACAAACTTTACCTGGGAAAAATCGGCCACGACCAATTTCGGTCTAGATTTCGCCTTACTTAAAAATCGTCTTACCGGTAGCTTTGACGTTTACGAAAGACGTACACGCGATATGCTTGTTGCAGGGGTTCCACTGCCATCCGTACTGGGAACAGCCGCACCGAGCCAAAATGCAGGTACATTGGTTACCAAGGGATGGGAACTTAGTGTTGGTTGGAATGACCACATAGGCGACGAGCTTTCCTATGACTTGATGCTTTCGCTATCGGACAATCATGCCAAGCTCACTAAATATCCATTGAATACAACCAAAATATTCAATAACTGGTATGAAGGTAAATTAGACGGCGAAATATGGGGATTTGAAACACAGGGTTACTTTCAAAGTCAGGAAGAAATCGATTCGGCCCCAAAACAGACCCAAGTATGGGGTGGTACCTGGCGGCCTGGCGATATCCGCTATGCAGATTTAAATAATGATGGAAAGATCGACTTCGGCAACAATACGGTCGGTAACCCTGGGGACCGGAAAATCATCGGAAATTCCACCCCTCGTTATTCGTTTGGCCTTAACATGGGGTTAAATTACAAGAACTTCGATTTCTCCGCTTTCTTACAAGGTATAGGCAAACGAGATACCTGGATCAGCAATAGTGCTTTCTGGGGATTTACGAGCGAATGGAATGTCCCTTTTGTCTATGCAACAGATTATTGGACACCAGAAAACAGAGATGCTTATTTTCCGAGGCTACGATTTGGTAATGGTGGCAACTCGCAACAGCAGACAAAATACCTTCAAAACGCGGCCTATCTTCGGGTGAAACAACTTACATTGGGTTATTCATTACCTAAAAAATGGATTGAAAAGGCCAAACTCGGTCGTGCCCGTGTGTACATTTCGGGACAGAATCTCCTAACGTTTACCAACCTGTTTGATGCCTTCGATCCCGAAGTCCTCAATTTTCAAGATGCTCCACAGAGTAAATCGGTGGCATTTGGACTACAACTCGGATTTTAATTGACAAGATTTAGCTTTTAGTTTATGAAAACATTAAAAACACTACTCATACTTGGTTCATTGGCATTTATTGCTTCTTGTAAAAAAGATAGCTATCTGGACAGGCTACCTTTGTCCTCTATAACCGAACCAACGTTCTTTAAGAACGAAAATGACCTGATGCTCTACGCCAATCAGTTTTATACTGCCCTGCCTACCCAAAATTTTATCCAAGACAATCAGTCGGATGACAAAGTTCCAAGCAGTATAAACACCTTTCTAGCCGGTCAATATGTTGTTCCCAATACAGATGCCAGTTATAACTGGACAAATATCCGGAATGTCAATTATTTCTTACAGCGATACAATAATGCTGAAGCAAGCCCGACGATTAAAAATCAATATGCCGGTGAGGTTCGGTTCTTCCGGGCTCTTTTTTATTGGGGACTATCCAAACGTTATGGAGACGTTGCCTGGTACAGCAAGGATCTTACGGAAAAAAGTGAAGAGCTCTATGCGCCGAGAACGCCGCGAAATATCGTGATGGATTCGGTCCTGGCCGACCTAAATTTTGCTCTTAATAATATTCCAGCCGACAACGTTTCTGCGGGTCGCTTGCATAAGTATGCCGCTGCTGCGCTCAAAGCCCGGATATGCTTATGGGAAGGAACCCGAAGGAAATATTTCGGCGTCGAAGGGAGCGAAAAATATCTTCGCGAAGCGCTCAGTGCTGCGGAACTTATTATGGGATCAAATAAATATTCTCTATACTCCACCGGGAACCCGACAACGGATTATTATAATCTCTTTATCCAGCAAGAACTCAATGGCAATACCGAGTCTATCCTTGGAAGGCGCTACCTCCAAAGCATCCTAATGAATGGTATCAGCAGGACTTTGGGCGAGACAGGAACCGGTTATAGCAAGGATTTCGTCCAAAATTATCTTTGCTCAGATGGATTGCCTACTGCACTTAGTACAAAATATAAAGGAGACAACACGCCTGAGGATGAATTTGCCGATCGTGATCCACGGGCTAAACAGACGATTGCAACCAAAGGCTTTGTCTTACTACAAAACAGCGATGGATCGAAAGACATTATCGATCTACCAAGAATTGGAACAAACACTGCAAATACAGGCTATCAACTGATCAAGGGAAGGAGTGCTGACCCCGCTATGTGGCAGGCCAATCAATCCACGCTAGACTTCTTTATCTTCCGATATGCTGAGATATTGTTGATTTATGCCGAAGCTAAAGCGGAACTGGGTGATATCAAACAAACGGATATTGACAAAAGTATCAATCTGCTACGAAGACGTGTCGGTATGCCGGAGATGATTATTGCTTCGTTAAAAAGAGATCCCAATTCGGCATTTCCAGAGGTTCCGGTTTTGATAGACGAAATTAGACGGGAACGCAGAGTCGAACTCGCTGACGAAGGTTTTAGGTTTGACGATCTGTTACGCTGGAAAGCAGGAAAAAGAATCGAACGTCCTGAAACTATATTAGGGATGAAACTTACTCCAGCTTTAAGAGCCAAATACCCAGCTGCACAAGTCAATGGTATAACCGTCAATGGCGATTTTTATATTCGGATCTACACCGCACTAGAAAAAAGATCATGGAATGACAAAATGTATTTATTTCCAATACCGTTAGAGGAAATAAGTTTAAATCCTACTTTGGGACAGAATGCAGGATGGCAATAGTACAAATAAAAATGAAGAACTATATTTTAATGATCCACTTCCTTTTGTTGCGCTTACTTTGTTACGCCCAACAAAAGGAAGTGTTCCCTTCTCCTGCCCATGTAGCATGGGCTGAAGCGGAGATCGGGGTGATTTTTCACTTCGATGTTGTAAATTATGTACCCGACTATAAATGGCAACAATGGGGCTCGCATCCTCCAGCCTCGGTCTTTAACCCGAGTAAATTGGACACCGATCAATGGATCAGGGCTGCCAAAGCCGCAGGTGCAAAATATGCCGTACTCGTTGCAAAGCATTGCTCGGGATTCAGCTTATGGCCTACCAAAGCACATGACTATAATATCAGCAAATCACCTTGGAAAGCAGGAAAAGGCGATATCGTAAAGGATTTTATCCAATCCTGTCAAAAATATGGCATCAGACCTGGCATCTATGCCAGTGCTTCCGCCAATGGATATTTGCATGTGAATAATCCAGGTAAAGTTCAATCAGGAGGCCCACTTACGCAGCAACAATACAATGATGTTGTGAAAACGCAGCTTTCCGAATTATGGTCAAATTATGGTAAGCTGTTTGAAATTTGGTTTGATGGTGGGGTACTGCCCATAAAAGATGGCGGACCAGATATTGCTCCGTTACTAAAAAAACTGCAACCTGATGCTGTGGTTTTTCAAGGTCCAAGTGATGCCAAAAATTTAATACGATGGATAGGAAATGAAGAAGGAAGAGCACCGTATCCCAATTGGAGCCGTTCGGATTTTACGACATCAGCTACCGGAACAATTGTTATCGATGGTTTGAACGGCAATCCAAATGGATCACTATGGTGCCCCGGAGAAGCCGATTTCCCTATGCGCACCGGTTGGCAAGGTGGATGGTTTTGGAAAGAAAATGGACAGAAGCTCCTTTCGGTGGATCAGCTAGTAGATTCCTACTATACCAGTGTAGGCAGAAATTCCAACATGTTACTGGGCATTGTAGTCGATACGAGCGGCCTAGTTCCTAAGGAGGATGTTGATCGACTAGCGGAGTTTGGCAGAGCATTGACCACTGTCATATCCCATCCCGTAGCAATCGTTAAAAACAAAGCAGCAAAAGACTTTACCCTAGACCTGAAAACGCCTAAAACTGTAAATCAGATCATCTTTGGTGAGGTAATACAGCGTGGCGAGCGTATTCGAAAATACACCATAGCCGCCTGGATCGATAATAATTGGGTAAACGTTGCTTCTGGTGAATCAGTTGGCAACAAAAGGATACATAAGTTTGACAAGATCAAAACATCTAAAATTCGCTTTCATGTCATCGAAGCGACAGAAACGCCACAAATCAAAAGCTTTGCAGTTTATGACATTTGAGCCTCAAGAAATAATTGCCCAAGGAGCAGCGATAAAGGAGTCCTTCTTTAAGCTGCTTTAATACGTTAAATTTCAAATGAGAATTAGAAAAAAATAACTCCATATAAAAGGGGAATCACAACGACAAGAAGAAACAAAGAATTTCATCTTCAAAAAGTAAGGGGCTGATTTATGTCAGACCCTTTTCTATACATGTAAACTCAGTTGAGCATGTAATGGGAAAATTTATGTTCATTAAAAGTTTACACAGCATAAAATCTAGTAGTAAAACAACTACAGCTTTATAAAAATTAACCGCAACAAAACTTAACTATAAGATTTTTGGTTTACTTTTGCGATAGATATATAATATTATGAAACAGAAATTTTACCTGCCACTTCTAGCATTGACATTGACCGCAATTATTAGCTGTAACAAAAACAATGATAACATTGATGATCCTAAAAATCAATCTGTTGTTATTGACAATAATGCAAGTCAACTGAATGCACGTTTAGATCATCAAAATGCTGGTTTATTGCCGTTATCTAATCTTTTAGCATCCGGTAAGCGAGCAACCAGTGGTTCGACAGTCACTGCTACTCAAAACCCAGACTTCTCGTTAGCATTGGTCGCACAAGTCGCTCCTCCGGATTATGAAGGCAATAAGCTTCGTGCAACCCATGTTGCTGTTTCGGGGAACTACGCTTATGTAAGTTACAATACCGAAGGCGATCGATATCTTGGTGGTGTCGATGTCATCGACATTTCAGATATTAACAACCCACGTCTTATCGTAAATGCCAAATTGCCGAATATCGACATAAGCTCATTAGCGGTTGATGGCAATAGCCTACTCTTAGCTGGAGCAGCAGATGAAGGTGTATTGGCAAAAATGACCTCCCCTGCAGTTCTTATTGTTTTACCGCTTCAGAATGGCTTACCTACCGATGCTTATCGTTATACAGGTCTACCAAGTTATGTGGCAACAGATGTTACTTTTAACAACGAAAGCCAGTATGCTGTTTCAGGTAATGCTGGTGCTATTTCTAAAATCAATAAATCTTCGGGTGCTATCGAAAAATCGGTAACTATTGCGGATCTCCTATCTGTAAGAACATACCAGAATCAAGTGTATGTGCTTTCAGGAACACAGGGGATAAAAGTTGTATCCAATAATCTTGATCCGGTTAAAACAATCAATGTGGGTCAAAATCCAAGTTCAGCAAAGCGTACTATTGATTTTTACAGCAGTTATCTTTTAGCTTCTGAAGGCGCTCAGGGCTTGGGTATTTATAATATAAATACAGGAGCTTTGGATAAACGCATTAGTATTCCAGTAAGTCCTGATGACAGCAACATGGATCCGGAAGATATCGTGACCAATGCTGTATCCACAAACGACAAACGTGTGTTTGTTGCCAACGGTGGCGCTGGTATCGCAGCTTATCAATTTGACACACAAAACAACTTTAACTATATTGGTAGTGCAAGTTTCAATGCGATTGACAATAGTTCAAGTAATTTTGTCATCAGTAGAGATAACTATGTTTTTGTCGCAACCGGAAAAGGTGGCTTAAAAATTCTTAAACTCATCGATCTGAAACCAACAACTCCGAGCTGTAATGGTACTTATCCTGCTTTCACAGGCAGTACACAAGGAGACCTGAATGTTAATAGTGAAGCGAGCTACTCGGATACAAAAACATTTGCTTCAAACGTAAATATCAACAGGAATTTTAACTGGTGTGGAACACTTAATATCAATGGAAATTCTGTTAACATCAACAGCGGCGTATTCAACATGTATGGTTCAATAGCTTTGAAGCAAAACATTAACGTCAATTCAACGATGAATTTGGTAGGTTCAGGCGTTATTGGTGGAACCTTTACCGTGAACGGGAGTGGCATATTGAGCGTAACAGGTTCACTTTCTCAGGGAACTGTCGGATCAAAATCCACTTCATTTATCAATGGTAAAATGGTTATTGACGGTGAAGTTGTCGTATACGGTAACTTGACTATTAATGGTAGTGGAAAGGTAGAATTTGCCAACAGCAAGTCTAAATTAATTGTTTATGGAAGTCTTACAAATTGGGGAAGCGTTACTAACGGAGCAATTACACAAGTCAAATAAGACATTGTATAGCTATTAAGCAGATCATAAAAAAGCCACATCATCTGATGTGGCTTTTTTATGATCTAGTTAAAACCTCAGGCTGAGCTGCACAGCAAAATTACGTGGCATCTGAGCCACGATTACCCCCTGTCCTGCAAAATATTCGCTATTGTTCAAATTATTCATACGCACTGCAAATCGATATTTATCTCTTTCCAGAAAAAGAGATGTATTGACCAGCGTGTATGCCGGAAAGGTGAACCGCCCTGTCGCTTCTTGATCTACAGTAATCTGCTCACCGACACGGTTAACACCAAGTCCGATTCCAAATCCATGAAGGGTTCTATTCTGAAATACGTAGCTAAGCCAAGAGTTAAAGACATTTGCCGGTCCTGCAGATGCAGGTCTTCGCCCTTCAACTGAAGCATCAGCTTTCTGAAATTTACTATCGTTGTAAGTATATCCGGCCATAATATTTAATCCTCTCACCGGGTTAGTGATCAGTTCAAATTCAACACCTTTACTACGTTGTTCTCCATCCTGGATCGTGACAATAGCAGATTGTCCATCCTGGGTAACTTCAATATCCCTGCTCATATTATTCACCGTGATATCATAATAAGATGCAGTCATGTTGAAGCGATTTTTCCAAAGATTAGCCTTTAATCCCGCCTCCCATTGTCCAGCCATTTGCGGCTTTAAAATATTACTATAGCCTACAATTCCTTTATTGTCAACAGGTGCAACATTACTAAAGCCATTCATGTAATTCGCATAAGCTGAAAGCTGCTCCTTTACCAACTGATAGACCATACCAAATTTGGGGGATAAAGCTGTTTGTTTATATTCTCCATCACGAACGTTCGTATTCAGATTGAGCTGTCCTCTGGAATCAAAATGGTCTAAACGCAGACTTAAAAGGGTAGTCCAGCGATCTGTCAGGTAGACAACATCGGAGATATAAGCGCCATAAACATTGTTAGATGCGTAGGTTCTGATCATATTGCCTTTTGATTTCTGAATACTTGCCGTTGCCAGTTCCCGGGAAATAAAACCATAGCCACTTGTCAGATTTTGGGCATTTACGGTATCGTACTTCACGATAGGTGAATGGTTATTACGTAAGGACTGATTGAGATAATCAATTCCAATTAGCAGTTTATTTTTAATGCTTCCCAACTGGAATGTACCATTGAGATTGTGTTGTATGCTTGTTGAAGCAGCCTCAGAATTGTTCCATTGCACGTTGCGCTCAAGCAAAGCATCACTGGTATTCCCGCGGATGAACTGATACTGATAAAGGCCTTCCGTTTTACGAAAATTTCTGGAGATAATGGTTTGGGAAGTCCAGGTATCTGATATCCGATAATTGATCTCACCTTTGATATTAATTGCCGGAGCTTTCAATGTCATATCGTTATTAGAATAGGATCTTGTCCAGTCAAAACCTAATTCTTTCGGTGTTCTGGCAAAAAATTGGCGGTTTCTGCTCAAGAAGATAATCGGCGTATTAGTACCTTCGTAATTATAGATTTGTGCTCCAAGGTTAAATGTCAAACGTTCACTGACCTGATAACTGAACGTTGGCGCGACAAAGAATGATTTTCTGAATTCGGAATCCCTAAATCCATTCTGATATTGATAAGCACTATTCAATCGAAATAGTGTTTTTCTATTGCGATCTACAGGACCATAGACATCGGCAGTCAGTCGATTGAGATTAAAACTTCCAAATGTATAGGCTACTTCGCCACCAAAATAGTCACGGGGCTTCTTTGTCGTCACATTAATCAATCCGCCAAAAGAAGTCACGGCACCACCATACAAGGTTCCTGCTGGTCCTTTGATTACTTCTATACGTTCTATATCTGCTGGATCAATCTCCCCATTTGTCGTAGCGGGAACGCCATCCACCATAGAAACCTTCGTTGGAAATCCCCGCAAACTGTAATAGAAGCTACCGTCGCCACTACCTCGACCAGGACTACCCTGCATCTTAATCATACCAGGTACATTACGCAATGCATCAGAAACGTCAGTAGTCAATTGCTCCTTCATGATCGTTTGGTTGATGCTGGTATATGCCTGCGGATTTTCCATATAAGATAGTGGTATCTTGGCAATCATTGTTGTATCCTGATCCAAGAATTTGTTTCTTTTATATCCATACACGGTTACCCCATCTAAATTGTTCATTTTTTTGATCACATAAATGACAGGAAGGTTGTCTGCATTTTCGTTAATACTGATATTTTCACGGATAATCTCCACGTCATTGACAGAGGCCTGAAGAATGTATTTTCCCGGAGGTACATCATTAAAATAGAATTCACCAGCGGCATTGGTCCTAGTCTGGTAGGCCGTATTCAGGAGTCTCAATAGTGCATCTTTTGCCGGAATGCTTTCGGATATCATAATCTTTCCTTTGACTTTGTCCTGCGTTTGCGCCGTGGCAGCAAAGGATAATATGCAACATAAGAAAATTGATAAAACTGATTTCATAACTGAAAAAATAAAAAAACATGAATAATATATATACAACAATAAATATTTACACTAAACGAAAACACTAGTCAATAACATTCCCATTGCTGTTAGCAAACAGCATTTCAATTATTCGACAAATATTTTATCGTTATCTGATACGGGCGATATAGATACCACTTCCGCCAAGAGCCTCTATTCTAGTTTTGAAAATTTGGCCATCATCCTGTTCAAGAAAATGATAGGTACCATCTTGCGCTCCGAAATTGGAAAAATATTGTTTACCATCCACCTCACCCACTGGATAAATGGTTCCATATTTATCTAAAAGAGGTTGATCCTTATAGGTCATTTTATGCAAATCAACCACCGCCAATTTGGTCGGGCAGTTAAACCAGGCCCCGGGATCTTCTGGAACTCTCCATCCCTTTTCAATATACTGCACCAGCACATCTTTACCTTTGATATAAATAACCGACACGATACGATGCGCATCAAGTACTTTCTGAAGATCGACAAAGAAGTCCGTATCAAAGTTCCCATCTTTCTGAACTTTCAACAATCCTCCTGTTGGCGGTGAATCTACTACAGGTGAATAATCCTGTGCTCGAGCAATATACTTAGAAGGTCTGTAATACAGGTCGCCATTCAAAATATCCACAGCAAAATTATTATACCCTAACGACATACGTGAATCACTTGAATACTGTATTTTCTTTCCCTTGTAATTGAAAACAGCAACCTGGGCATTGGTCGGAAATTTAGCAAAGCTATTGGGATTTGTTCCTATAGGCAATAGTACGGTATGATCGTCCGTTACAAAGGAATAATAGGTGTTTGTATTGACCTCTGTAGCTTTTCCCTTCGGAAGTGGTTGTACGTTTAAAGATGCAGCAACATGCATTGTAGTTGGATTGAACTGGATAATCTTTCCGTCGGCAAGAAAGAATGCATAAGCCTCTTGCTCGGAAATAAAGGCTAACGAACCAAATGATTCACTGTTAACTAAGCTTTTGAAATGAATAGAGTCAGTCGCCGTTATCTTCATCTGTTTATCTACATGATACTTCCTCAGCATAGCAGAGATACCATCCCAAATGTAAGGATGCTCGCCATAGGAATATATCGCATTTTCGCGCCCCAAGAGCAACATATCTTTGGGATCAACTTTTTGGGGTATATCCCGATAGGCTCCCAAATAGAACATCCGCCCTTTGGGGGTATTCACACGCGTTCCGATCACAATCAATCCATTATCGTTATTCATCTTACTATTTGACGGACTGTTGCAAGCAGTCAGAAAGAGAGCTAGCAGACAGATCGTTAAAATAGCGTAATTTGTGATTCGAAATCTGTAAATTTTATACATTGTTTTTAGCTTTTCCCGCATATATTTTCACATCACCGCGGATGAAACGCGAACAATTATCTTCTGGTGAAAGATTGCTTTCTTGTACAATAGAATGTTTGCCATCGATGGTTTCCAGATAATAGGTCTCGCCCGGTGCCAAGGTGTATTTCTCGCCGTTGCTACATTCAATTGATTTAACTTTAGATGAACGGTTGAAGACCTGAAGGTATCCCGAAAATTGTAATCTGCAGTGGTCGTCCAAAATCTCAACATCACCCTGGGCAGAAGTAATGACAATAGCATCGGAGTAGCGCTGATCGTGTGAAGTCCATTGTTGGCAGATTAAACCTATTAGTAACAGTAATCCAAGAGCCGCTGTTAACGGAAGGTAGTCACTTTTTTTCCGTGTACGCACAAGCTTGACTACATTTGTTCCTATTATATTTTCGTGAACACGATCCCATACAGATGCTTTCATGGCATACAATTCATTCGTTGGGATAATACTAGTTTCAACTGAATGATCATCGAGCCATTCTTCAACTGCTTTGCGTTCGGCTTCACTGGCCGTATGCTCATTATATCGTTTTAAAATATCTGGGTTAATTTCCAAAATACAACTCTTGTGTAATACGTATTGTTGTTATATCAATTTTTCAAAGGAAACGGCAATTATCTAATTATAGCCCCTTTATTAGTATAGTTGGCCAAAGTACCTAATACCCTTAGTCTGTTTTGATTTTTTTTATATTTTTCGATCGATACTATTTTTGATCGCTTTCAAAGCTTTGGTCAGATGTGCTTCAACAGTCTTTTCAGCGATTGATAAACGTTGCGAAATCGTACGGGTATTAAGCCCCTGTTCTCTGCTCATAACAAAAACTGTTCTGCACTTGGGAGGTAACTGATCGGTTATTGCATGGATCCTCTTCTTTAAATCCCTGAAAAAGACAGTTTTCTCAGTGACATTATCGCTCTCTTCCTGCTCAATATAAAGCTGCTTAAGATGTATGTTCCGACGATTATTGGTTTTGAGGTAATCTAAAGCTGCGAGTTTAGCAGCACGATTCAAATAATGTTGTATAGGGATGGATAGTTGGATTTCAAACCTTCTTTCCCAAAGTCTGAGATAAATATTCTGTACAAGTTCTTCTGTGATCGCGTGGTCTCTTACTTGTTTAAAAATAATATTGAATAACTGCTCGGAAGTATTCCTATAAAGGACCTCAAAATCATTAGGAGTCTTAAAATCAACAATTATGGTATTTTCGCTCTTCACAGTTATTTAGAATAAATCTAATTTAATGCAATTATAAGAAAAGATAGCGATGTAATCCTAATTTTTTCTCAATTCAAACCATTTGTCAATCATCTACCCGCTATAGGTAGGCAGATTTATATATTTGTCAAGTTCTAGGATTTACGGTTTATACGATGTTAGGTAGATATCTATTCTCCAATCTCGGTTCTTTATTGATAAATTACCTTCTGTTGAAGTTATTTGTTGAGCAATTTCTTTGATATCCTACTCCATCACAAATTTTCTGCACTTTTATTGTTACTATTTATAGCTTTTTAATGCAAAAGAAGTTTACTTTTAGTCTCTCGTTAAAAGAACCAAACTAACGGCGAATTTCAAGGTATTCTACAAAACAGAAAAACATGCACTACACGCCTCATGAAAGTAAATGCCTACATCGCTAGTTCAATAGAATAAATAATCTTATTGCAAAATAGTCCGTGGGGTCAGCGGAACTTTTTGCTTCCAGATACCCATCACTTGGAATTCGTGCCCGGATGTTTTATTCTTGATGGTGAAGATATAATTGCAAGTTCTTTCGAGGTATTTGAATTCACCTCTCACGGTCATCTGGGCATTAGGTTTGAGCAGCAATTCTTGTTTATCTCCAGATTTAATATAATTTTCAAAAGTTTTGCCTCTGCTGTAAGGAACTTTACCTTGCCAGCGAACTCCACCATTTACCATTAATTCATCCATGAAAATCGTAGAATCTGTTTTATTGAGCCAGTCAAAAGCACCGTAGCTGTCACTTATGAATTCGGAACTATATTTTACGTCCTTAAAAATGGCAGTGATATCGACTTTTCGCTCTCGATTTGAGCTATTTACCAGATTCATCGCAGTACAGCCTTCGGTACTGACATAGATTTTCCGGCTTTCTTTCACTTCTTTGATTTCTTTTTTGACCAGCTCATATCCATCAGCCCTAGTTTGAATAAAATTCACTTCATCCATTTTATCCGCTGACAATATGCCAATGGCAAAACTCCTGGGCTGATCACTAAAATTTTCCAATAAGGTCAATTTAAGCTCGTTGTTAATTGTTTTTTCCAACTGTAGCCACCCACCGTCAACTCCAATCGAGCCCGTAAGCTCCAATTTGAGCTTTTTTCCAGTGGAATCTTTCAATATTTCTCCTGTAAGGACATCTTTGACATAGGACACATACCATAAATCCGCTTTGATCGGAATCACATTTTCCTTGATTCCGGTTTGTAAGTTGACAGCTTTAAAACCGGGATCTATTAGACCTCCTTGTGAATTAAGTCCTTCTTTAGAACAAGATGTTAGTATAAGCAGACAAAACGGCCATACCAGATAGGAAAAGGAAAACGTTCGCTTCAACGGATTTTTCATGAAATCGATTATTTGTACAACACAATTGACCAAACAAAATCTATCTTGTAAGTTAAAAAAAATAATAGACCTTTTCCCATCAATCCTACAAAAAATACGCTTAAGCCAGAAATCTTGACAAACAAATAGAAATCTTGACAGGCTAATCATTCCTATAATAACCTTCGTCACTCCAAAAATGCCGTTCGTCAAACTCTTTTTGCCAAGGAATTGATCCTTTGTTCTTTTGGACAAATTAAAACAATATAAAATGAATAAAAACGCAATTTTATCATGCATCGTATTATTTGCCATGATGTTTAGCAAAAAACTGTTTGCTCAGGAGCAACCTTTCATTCAATTGGGTATTAAAGGGGGAAGTAGTCTCAACAAACTCAATACCGAATTAGCAGACTTAGACGACAAATATGCCATAGGATTACACGTAGGGGGTATGGCAAGAGTTAATCTTGGAAGAGCTTATATCCAGGGTGAAGCTCTTTTCAATAAACGCAAAGCAGCCCTTAAACCGCAAGGGCAAACCGAAAGCAAACTCAAATGGAATGCGATTGATATCCCCGTCGTTGCAGGCTACAAAATCTACCAAAATCAGGACATCAATTTCCGAGTATTAGCTGGTGCAATTTACAGCTATACGCTAAACGACAATTTGCCGCCTCTAAAAGCAATACAACAGGGAATGAAACATTTTGATAAATCAAACTTACAAGTTACCGGCGGTCTGGGAGTCGATATTCAGCGATTTACACTCGATGTTCGTTATGAACGCGGTTTTTCTGACCTTAATAAATCTTTTAAATCCAAACCACAGGCATTTTCCATTGGATTGGGTTACTTTATCTTCTAAAACAATGAATAAGTTTTACCTTTGGAGCTACCTAGGAATCAGGCTCCAAAGGTATTTTTTTTTAATCGTCATATGTTCAAAAAAAACTATTTAAATAAACATCTTTTTCTCATTTCTTTTTGGTTCGTTCTTGGGTTTGCTGTATGGATTCAAATAAAAGGCGAGTTCGATTCGCTCCAGGCGTTACTGCACACCTCGCTAATCATGACTTCTTCGATTATTGTATCGCAGTGGCTGAGTGACCGGGTTCTACCACGAGCGATCAAGGCTCAACAAATGAAACCTTTTGTACTAAAAGCAGTGCTTTTTGTAGTTATTTTAGCTATTTTAATTGGAAGTATAGATTTCTATTTCATTCTCACCAAAGAAGGAATAGCTAACCATGAACGGACAGAGCTAATACTCACTCATTTCTATCAAGCAATTCCATCTTCCCTACTGATCAATGGTACGGCCTGCGGAATTAGATTTTATCAGGAACATGCAGATATTCAACGTATCCATGGTCAATTGCAGCAGAATTTTCTTGAAAGTCAGGTAAAATTTTTGCAGGATCAGGTCAATCCTCATTTTATGTTTAATGTCTTGAACCATATTCATATCCTCATGAAAAAGAATGTGGAAATGGCCGATTATTTGCTTCTGAAATTTTCGGACATTCTGAGGTATCAGCTCTATGAGTGCAACCAACCGCTCGTACTTTTAACACGCGAACTGCAATATTTACAGGATTTTATAGCCATAGAAAAAATGCGGTGGGGTAACGAACTGGATGTAAGCTGTTCATGGAATCAATCTTCAAAGGATTTATATATTGCACCATTGATGCTTATCTGTTTTGTCGAAAACGCATTTAAACACGTAAACCGCCTTCCAAATCAAAAAGGAAGCATAGAGCTATCCTGTGTTGAGGAAGAAGGAAAACTTCAATTCAACATCAATAATAGTTATCAGGACTATCCGCAATTAGCTTCGACAGGACACTCGGGCATAGGGCTGGAAAATGTAAAAAAAAGACTGGAACTGCAATATGAAAACAACTATTCGTTAACAATCCATAAACTTGACAACAGTTTTACTATACAACTGACCATCGATCTTAACAGCTAACTATTGACAATGGAAGAAATTAAAATGAAATGTATCATCGTCGACGATGAACCTATGCTGCGGCAACATATTGCCGAAATGACCGAGCAGATCGATTTTTTGGATTTAGTGGAAACATTTCCTTCAGCACTAGCTGCAACTTCGAGGTTACAGCAGGGCGATATAGATCTTATTTTTTTAGATATTAATATGCCCTATCTCAATGGTATAGACTTTTTAGACTCCCTTGAAAACCCGCCTTTATGCATCTTCATCACAGCTTATTCAGAATATGCTTTGGAAGGATTCAGACTTCAAGCTGTTGATTACCTGCTCAAACCTATAATTTTCCAGCGTTTCTATCAGGCCAGCACCAAAGCTTATCAGCTTTTTGTACAGCGGAACAAACCCTTACAGGAAAGTAGTCCGAATGACAATATGTTATTTGTAAGACAGGGGGATGCTTTTGTTAAAATCTCCTGGACAGATATTCTGTACGCGGAAAGTATGCAAAATTATACAAAACTTCACTTTAAAGAACGTACAATTACAATCCATCAAACCATGTTAGCTTTGGAAGAGGCATTACCCGGCAACCATTTTTTTCGTATTCACAAATCCTACCTAGTCAATGTAAACCACATTGATATCATTACTGGAGGGAGAGTATATATACAGGAACAAGAATTACCGATATCGCGTACAAAAAGAGAGGAGCTTCTCCAAAATGTTGTTTTTAAGAAGCTCCTCAGCCGATGATTAAGGCATATTCCATTTAAGTGCTACGGAAGTATAGAAGGTTGGAGAAAACCGAGGATCCGCCTGACTTTT
The DNA here is from genome assembly GCF_039511225.1 of Sphingobacterium multivorum. Classification (NCBI taxonomy): domain Bacteria; kingdom Pseudomonadati; phylum Bacteroidota; class Sphingobacteriia; order Sphingobacteriales; family Sphingobacteriaceae; genus Sphingobacterium; species Sphingobacterium multivorum. The sequence continues at coordinate 1,421,117 of NZ_CP154261.1, read as the reverse complement.
GTTCTTGAATAAACTTTTCAGCGACCTATCATTTTCTACATACAATCTAGCGAGTGTGCTTCCGCCGGTCAGCTGGAGCTTAAGGCTCTTGCCCAAATTGAACTGAGGCTGAAGCCCAGCTGTCAATAACATAAAACCGGCCAAAGTAGATTTCCCATTCTTTTCTCGCTCTGCAGTCATACCATCTAAATTAACGACAGCACGAAGATCAACCAATTCATTGAGGTTATAGGATGCGGAAAGACCCTGTGGGAAATTCACATTGAACTTCACTTTTCCATTTGTTTTCCAATCAAAATACAAGCCAGGTAAGATCATTGGCACGCCAAAACTATTGCTCAACACAGGGCCAAAACCAAAAGCTAAATTCGGTCTAAATTTTTTGATAAAAAGCACTCCCCCCTGCCCCAGTACATCCTTACCATTTACTTTGACGAGGTCTGAATAAATCCCAACGGAGGCGAAAGTCAATAGAGACCAATTTTTCCTTAATGAGGTCAGGTATTGAAGTCCCATTTCCGCATTGAGCATTTCAGTCGGGAATAAGGGTTCTTCATACCCTCTATTTTCCATCTTTGCATAAGCTGCCCCTATCTTCCAGGACCAGCGTTTTATATTGCCAAAAGAGTCTATTTTGGTGGATAGTGGAACTTCCAGGTTAAACTGTATCCGCCTAAAATCGCTCTTTGAACCTGTCTTAACACTATCTTCAGGGCGTATATAATTTGATAGTGGGACATAATCCACAGTAACCTGTCCCGATACTGCATTTTGAGCATGTGCAGCCAGCGTAGTAAAACCGCTGAGTATAACTGCACATAATACTTGTTTCCTCATGTTTTTTCAACAAAGGAAGCTTTTGGACGGCTCAAGCACCAATCTTTTTGATATAGTGCATGTATACGTTGACCAAATGCAAATTTATCGCGATGTCAAAAAATTTATAACGGCAAGAAGAGCATATCAAAAGCAAAGTTATAGATTAAAATCACACATTGCCGGCATATTAATTTCCTTTACACAGCTTGCCGCCGAAGTAGAGATAATAAATCGTAATGCCTGAATTACATCTTGCAGTGGAATATATGTCTTGACACCTGTTTTCAATATCTCTACTGTTTTGTTATGCTCGGATGCCATTTTTTTCTTAGTTTTAAATAACCACTAAGATAAGATTTATTTTATAGCCTCCACTTTGAATCCCTTTTCTCCGAGTAAGGTAATCAGCCCCTGATCACCGGCCAAATGCCCTGCGCCAACGGCAATAAAACAGGATTCTTCATTAATCATAGGGGGTATCAGGTTACTCCAATTCAAATTTCTCCCAATTAACAATTTTTCTTTTTGTTCTTTCGTCATCCAGGCTGGATCTTGGAGCAATTTTGTCAACTCTTCCAAATTCTCTGATTTATAAGCTTGAACCATCTTGACTGTCAATGCAGGGTATTCGTCCAACTGAAAAACAGATTCCATGAACAATTTGGGTGTAATAAGATCCTTCAGCAAATTAAATTGAAAATCAGGTGTCTCCAATTCTCCTATTACCTTTCCTTGGCTGGTCGCAAGTGCTGAAAGCTCAACCTCATAAGACTTCATCTTTGTCGGATCCGGGCAATTAAATCCTTTCATCGAGAACAAGGATATAACAGCAACAGGTGATACATAATCCAACAATTTGATTGAAAGCTGCTGTGCGATCAACACGCTGTCCATCTTTTTGATATCGTCTTCAGAAAATGACTTTATAAAACTCGGATCCGAAACAGTAAATGCCTATAGAGATTTTGCATTTTCTGGTTTGGAAAGATCAACTTCAAAAACTACCTTTTTACTAGCATTTAGTGCATCTAAATTCTTCTGTTTGATGACAAAGTCGTCTGGACACAACATATGGATCGTACCGAACAAATAAGAATCTTGTTTTAGACCATTACCGGAAATTTTCCATAACATCGAACTTTCTTGGGCAAAGCTATTAATGGTCATACAAATCAGCAGCGCCAATAGAAGTAATGTCTTTTTCATAAGATCGTATAAATTGATTTTTTATATAAAAAAATATAATTTTTGGCTTTTCACCAAAATATTATCTACTGTTTATGGTATTAAATGCTAGTCCTCAAAAATTCTCGCTGCTGTTTTTCGCTTTTAATATCTTCAATGTTTTTTTCAGTCAACCAGGCTCTAAAATGCTCCGGATCTTGTGGTGTAAAATGGATTACTTTACCACATTTTAAAAGTAGGGAAAAGATTCCGCTAGCGGCAGCGAATTTTATGATTTCGTTAGAATGGTATCCAAGTTGGGAAAAATACTCCATTGTTCTTATTCAATTCTAGAAATAAATGCTTTCCACACCAATGCAGATCCATATGGCCATTGATATTTCAGAAAGCATATTAATTTTTATTTCTTCACAGTTTTATAATTCATTCAAATATCGTAAATTATTTCAATTATTTCATCAAACAGATTATTAATTTAATTGTTATTTTCATAAATTAATCAAACAATTAACAAAGCTTCTACCAGAAATTATAGCTATTCTAGTTTCAATGAATTCAGATCCAATCAATTCTTTCCACAGCGGAGAGGTTTTATTTCGACCGCATCAATCTACATAACATCAGGAGTAAATCTGAAGATGAGCTGGGATCTAATGGATATATGATAGACAGCTTAGAATCAAGCCTATGGTACTTTTGGGAGGAAAGAAAAATTATAGAGGCACTGCTTTAGGGATTATTAATCTCGGAGGAGAGACAGATACTGGAGCCCCCCAAGGGCAGGCTCACAGTTATATATTATTATGATAAAAAATCCATTCCGGAAGCTTGGTTGTCACATCCAACCCACTATGAAGATAGTAATACCTTAACAGAAGCTATATTTGCTAGCAAGGATCAATTCGAAAAAGGCTGCCCTTTACCTGTTTCAATATATGCTTCTAAACTTTTCACAAATTGTCGCCATCCATCTGTACAAATATCATAGCATTCGATTTCAGGGGATAAGCCAATATGTTCAAGTTGCAACACAATCCCGTTTTCTTTTTCTGTGATGTCCCAAACGATCGTTGTGCCAATCCATTCTTTTTGATTATTCAATCCGGGAAGGGCTATCAATGAATCTTCGACATGCCAAACAACTTTTGCATTTTCATGTAAGTCTTCCACTTGCATTACTTTGTAAATAAGATCTCCAAAGCGAATTGTAAATCTATCGTCCTTCTTATTGGAAGAGCCCTCAAACATGATTGTCCACCAAAATGGTATTTCATCGGTTAGTGCTTTAAATACCCGATCCTTTGTTACACCCAACTGGATAGTTTGACTATAATTTTCCATTGCCAATTTTTATTTTTTGAATATTAAATACGGCCTCGATTTTCCGTTATTATTAACGAATTTATAGATAGATTTTCCAATCGACCTTAGCATAAGACAAGTTTTTCTTTAGTTTCAGGATAGTACATGACGCTTTTATAAAATTTATTGCGGATAATAGCTATATTACTTTTATACTCCAAACAACACGTTACTAATCAAATATAAAACCGTCTATGAAGATTATGCTTCAAAAATTAGGAATATTAGGATTTCTGATCGTACTAAATCTCTCCACATAAAAGCCACGTCTCACGACGTGGCCTTAAACTAAACATATGAAACAATTGAATTTTCTGTATAGCGCTGATCATAGCGCAAAATATACTCTTTCGGTGTGCAGCCGATAATCTGTTTAAATACGCGGTTAAAATTTGTAATGCTATTGAAGCCGCAGTTGTAAGCAATAAATGAGATATTTTCCAAATGTAAATGATCTTTTCCCAATTGACTACAAACCTCATTAATTCGTATCCGGTTTAGATAACCAACTAAGGTGATTCCACAGTGTTTTTTGAAATAACGGCAGAATGCCTGTGGCGACAAATGTGCTCTTTCTGCTACACTTTCTAAAGTAAGCCCATGTTTAAAATGTGTATTGATATAATGACAAACCTTCTCTATGCGGTTATTTTTTCCAGTGGAACCGACTACAGTCTCCATCGGTTCGGGACAGAGCGCATCTGTTCTCTTTGAAATTTGGGCTAGTGTCCGGAGCAAATAGAAGAAATGCATCATTTTATCGATCTTTTCCGATTGTTTTAATAACAGCATACGCTTAGATACCATGTCGAAATCCACCTCCGGAATCTTAAATCCCCTGGAATCCTGACTTAAAAATTGCTCCAAGGATTCAAATTCACCCAACATAAAAAGTTGTTTCAACCTCCCTTCCGGATCAAAAAAAATCGAAATGGATCTAGCGGCATCACCAGCCTTATCCTCGGATACAGATTTAAATACATGTGCTTGGTGAGCAGCGATGAAAAATATATCGTTTTCCTTAAAGGGATGGAGGGTTTCATCCACAAGCAACACACCTTTTCCTTTCGTAATCCACATTAACTGGGCTTCTTGATGACGATGCAAATGTGGATAGAACGATTCCGAGATATCCTCCTGGACAGTGATGCTTTGTCCTTTAATTACAGGAATATTAAATTGTAACGTTTTCATAGCATGTTAGTATTAGGTTACTCAACATTGGTTTTACTAAATATAGACAACAAGCGTAACATATTGAGAAATGTCAATCTCACATCTAATAAAATGTTAAAATTTGCTCATAATTGGTTAATTTTCGCACTGTGAGCATCTAAGTTTAATATAGATCTGGGTTTAATAAAGTGTGGGGAACTTACTATGCTCCCCTAATCTTTATTGTGTAATACGCGTTACCGTTGGCAGTTTTACCTGAACCTCATAAGTACCTTCCATCAATAGCTGGAATCCAAAAACAGGGTTGACATTATTAGCACTTAAGCCGTCGATTTGGGCATACTTCATGGGGATGCGATAGTAATTGAGAAAACCCCAATCTGTTCCATCTTTTCCAATTAATTTAGCAAGCGGAAAAGGTGCAACCTCAAAATCACAGATCAACGAATTATCTGTCACTTGGACTGGATTAAACTTCACATGAGATTCAAACATCGGTCGATCCCCCCGTTTGATCACTTCTCCATTTTTAGGATTGAATGCATTTCCATTTTTATCGACGATCTTTAGGATAACACGAGCGCCATCGTTTGAAATTTTTGTACAAGTCACTTTTGGGGCTGTAATTCCGGTAAAAACTTCTGCAGCGCTCGATCCACTTGCCGCTTGATAGGTTACTTTAAACATATCATCAATCGTAGGTTCTACAATCTCGATGGTTGCCAATTTAGGGAATACACGCTCTCCTCTAGGGTTGGTCATTTTGACATCAAAATTAAAACGCCCTAAAGGTAGATTGGCAGAAGCTCGATTAAAAACCAGCTGTCCACTGACTGTATTAAATTCCATCGGGGCTTTCTTTACTGTTTCTCTCTTTTTATTGAGTAGTTCGACCGTGGTATCTGTCTCGGCATTGAACACTAAACCAGGCTTAAAGGTTAGAATGTCAAATTCTTTAAAAAAGACATCCGGTGCGGGCTGACCTGTTGCTTCATCGTTTAAGTTTAACAATTCGAATGTATAGGGGGGCGTAGAACCATCTGTATTAATACGGTCAGACATCGTTAGGGACATTCCACGTTTGCAAAAAATGGTATTATCTTTATATCGTATACCTTCGCTCAAAAAGCCGTTTTCAATTTTCTTGCAGCCAGAAGTTAGCGCAAAAGCAAACAGCAAGCTATATAAAATTTTTAAATTCGTTTTCATATCAGTTTCTAATCAGCCATTTTTCCGGCGTTAAAAAATAAACGATGTGTGTTTTGCAATACATGCAATACACCTGTCGTCGTCCTAATTCCCGAGGTTTGACAATCATAGGATTTATCAAGTTGATCTTTTGGAATCGCATTATAATCGGGTTCCTCAGCATCAAGAGTACCGATCACCTTTGTGAAATTGAGATAATCTACATAATCCAGATAATCGCTGTAGTCACGTGTTCTGCGCAATTTGATATTGAACCTGACATTGGGAATTGCACCAAGCTTGCTTACAAAATATTTGTTGTCAGGGCTGAGATTTTCTCGTGTGATCTTTCCATCGAATAGGTAGATCATCATCGAATCACGTAATTCTTTGACTGGGATATTATTGATCCCGAACTGAATATTTTCGTTTCCCACCTCAATGATCCTTTGTTGTTTTTTGGCGGCTACATAATCCCGTACGCCATAATCGCTCGTTGCAAAGAACGTGACATCTGAATTCACAATATCTTTAATACCGGCACGGTCTATAATCTTAACCAACGAATCAAAGCTACCATGCTGCTTCAAAAAATCATAAGTTGTCTGGTTCACGTTGGCATCGCTCTTTCCACCATCGACTTTATAATTATCCTTCTTACATGCGAAAAGAAAAATTAATATTGACGCAAACAATCCTGTTATCTTTTTCATAATTCTTTTTTTAGTGCTTACACCTTTCCTCTCCAGTATGAGGTCTGTGTCAACTTGTTATTATTTTTGAATAGGGCTGGATTAATTGGCCAATAGAATCCTTCCTGACGGAAGCGGGACTCCGAGAGCCATGGAACAAAATTGCTGTATTGCCTTGTTCGCAATAGATCATAAAAAATATGCCCTTCGAGATAAAGTTCTTTTCCTCTTTCAATAATATATTCGTACATGACATCGTCTTTACTCAATGTATTATCCACGAATGCAGATTCATCGGCGCCATTCCTTTTTCTAAATTCATTGATGATGTCTATTGCTTTGGAAACTTGATTTCTATAAAGTGCAATTTCGGCTTTCAACAAGCGCATATCCGCTAACCTAAAGACAATCAGATTATTGCTAACATAAGCATCTTGCTTTTGTGAGGGATTACGGTAGACAACACTTTGATATTTTACGCAAGTCGGTTTATCACTGTTTAGATCGGTAAAATTACGTCTACAACGAATATCACTATCGTCGAAGACCTGTGAAGGCATCGCCTTCCACTCCCACTGCTGCAAACTTGTATTCCAATACCAGTCCCAAACCTGGTCTATTTTATAAAAATGATTTGTCAGATAATCTGCATTGACATAACACCTCGAATTTGTTCCAGAAGTTGCCAGCTGCGCAGTTCTCAAAAACATATTGGCAATATGTTGATTGGTTCCTTCGCGTGTATTTTCACTCATTGCAATTTCAAAAATACCTTCACTCGAAAGTCCTTCGAAAGTCTTATAATAATTAGATGTGTCGGTCAATGAATACATACCATTATTTAAGATTTCATCGATGGCTTTATCTGCTTTGTCTACCGTTTCGAGATCAGGTTGGTTTGAATTGACATCACTCATTGTTGCCTTCCAAAGGTAGAAATGAGCTAACAATGCATTCACCGCGCCTTTATTGGCTGTGACTTTGGCGTTCCCAACAAGTGAATATTGCCAAGGCAACAATTCATGTGCCTGCAGTGCATCCTTCTCGATCTGCGCCATAACCTCTTTTTTGGTACTTCGTGCTAATTCTGGAGCAGAAATAGGGTCGTCGTATTCTTCCGTTACCACGGGCACGTCTCCCCACACGCGTAGCATCATAAAATAAGTGAACGCCCGTAAAAAATAAGCCTCTCCAAGCATCTCATTTTTGAACTTCGTTGGATTGGTCACATCGGTCAGTAAATCGTCCGCCACCTTGGGAACTCGATTAATAATGATATTACTCATCGTAATCGCTTTATAGTACTTGGTCCAATCTCCAAAATTCTCTACATTGTATTGAAATGTAAAATCTCCATTTTGGATCCCTTCGAGTCCATCACCATTATATTGGATTGTAAAATAATTCTTGGCAATTGCATCGCCATACATAAAGTATCGTGGACTCGGATTCCAGTTACCCGAATTCATCACATCCCGTACCAAAGCATAGTTACCTGCCATAGCACTCCGTAAATCCCCTGAGCTTTTCCAATATGCGCCCGCGAAAGTCGAATTGACGGGTTCTTCCACCAAAAACTTTTTACATGACCCTAGCAAGAAAACCAGCATCAATAGCACCGCTAGTCTATAGTTTAAAAAAAATCTTTTCATCGTCTTAAAAAGTTAGTTCAAATCCTAATGTATATTTTCTTGGAATCGGATAACCACCACCGTTATACTCTCCATATGGGTTTACAGCCTCGGCATCAGGTAATTTTTTTGATTTTTGCCAACGGGCTACATTATCCACTATGCCAAAGAATCTCACTTTGGAAATACTCCATTTCTTGCTGATTCGTTCAGGGAGGTTGTAAGAAAAAATCAGATTCTTAAATCGCATATAGGAACCATTTTCTAAAAAGAAAGTCTGCGCAGAGGTGTAATAGTAACGATAGGTGCCGATATCATATTTTGCGTATTCGGCCTTGTCGCCGGGCTGTTTCCAGATATTGAGTTTGTCCAGATCCCGTATCGAATAGTAAGCAAAATTTGAAGTCGCATCGCCCGAAGTTGAGTTACTGAATTGATCTGATTCAAAAAGATTCAGTACATCCCTCCCAAAACCGTAGGTAAAAAACAAAGTAAGCGAAAAGTCTTTATAACTAAAGACGTTATTCCAGCCTCCGGTCCACTTAAAATTAGGATCTCCAATCGCCCTTTTATCTGGATTAATACCACTATTAAATACGTCTACAAAATAATCGCCATCTATATCTTCAAAATAAAAATCTCCGGGATTGAATGTCCCATTGGAATTTCGATAGCGTTCGCCTGTATATGGATTGACCGGAATATCGTCCAGGGTCGAGAAAACCCCCAGAGTTTTATAGAGATAAAATGCATTGATCGGGCTGCCCACCGAGAGGATATGAGATTTATCAAATCGATCACCATCCATGACCATATCGCGGCCGCCATTTGGCAGATTCATGATCCGATTCTTGACATAGGAAATATTTAAATTGGACCGCCAGCTCAATGTGGAGCTACGTGGGAACATATCAGCAGACAATTGAATATCGACACCTGAATTGCGGATTCCTACCGAATTTGTTTTGGCGTAATCGTATCCGGACGTGACGGGAAGCATGACGTCAAATAGCCCATCATAGTTTTCCTTATTAAATACATCTACCATAGCTGTAAAACGTCCCTTGTACAATTCCATATCGACACCTAAATTCCATTGCCTATTGCGCTCCCAGCTGAGATTTTTTTGGGCAACGCCATTATTAAAGTTTGGTGTAATAGCCACTTGGCCATTATAGGAAGTTGCTCCGGAATTACCCTGATACCCCCCATTATTGACATTATAGAGATTATACTGCAAATAGTTACTTTTAGGGAGAGATCCGGTCAATCCATAACTTCCTCTAATTTTAAGTAAGGTGAATATAGGATTGTTTTTCAGAAAATCTTCTTCAGTTAAAATCCAGCCGACAGATGCGGACGGAAAATATCCCCATTTGTTGTTTTCTCCAAATCGGGACGATCCATCCGCACGGACAGCCCCTGAAAACAAGTATTTACTATCAAAATCATAGGAAAAGCGACCGAGATAGGACAGCTGTGACCACTTTTGCAAATCGGAGTTGGCACCGATGTTATTTTGCAGAAATCCAGTAACCACTTGGATCTGATCCGATACCCCCTGACTACCCCATGCGGATACATTTTGCATTTTATTTTTTTCCGCTTCCTGGCCCAGTAGTACATTTAAAGAGTGTTTTCCAAACTGTTTGATATAAGTTAAAAAGTTCGATATCCTGACTTGGCTATTCTCATAAGAATAAGCTGACGAATAATTACCGGCACCGCTCATCAAAGCTGATGGCCTATTATAAGCTCTATTGGCCATATCTTTGATATAGGCGGATTGGGAAGTAAAAGTTAATCCTGGTGCAATATTGAAAATCAGATTTAGATTGGTATTCAGATTAGAAGATTCATTGTTATCAAGACTACTATTATAGGTACCCAAAAGGTAAGTTTTTTTTGCATCTGAAAGATTAAAAAGTGATGATGGCATACTACCGGCACTCAAGGCAATTGGGCTCACGTCACTCCCGCTTCCTCGCGCTCGCTTATTATACGAATAGGCCACAATGGGATTGATCGTTAAACGTTCATTGATTGCCTTACTGGACAAATTGAGCCTTCCAGTATAGCGTTTAAATCCGGTTGCTTTAATGATTCCCGCCTCATCGTAATAGTTCCCACTAAAACGATATGAACTAATCGCTGACCCGCCGCTAACAGAAAGATCTGCACTCTTAATCTTTCCTTTTTGGTAGAATAGATCCTGCCAATCTGTATTCCCATTGAATGCAGGGTTCAACGAATCGGTAAGCATAAAGGGCAGATTTCTGAAATCGTTGGAAGAAAGCTGATTCTTTAGTATCCTCATCTTCTGCTCACGCTCGGTTCTTCCGAGTGTCACTTCACGGAGTTCGGGCCGTTGCGTTAGACCACCATATCCGGTTAACATAAAACGCGGATCTCCGTTACGCCCTTTTTTCGTCGTGATCATGATCACCCCATTTGCTGCCCTAGAACCATAAATTGCGGCGGCAGAAGCATCTCGGAGCACATCCACAGATTCGATATCATTCGGATTCAGACCTGCTAGATAATTTGTTCCTGTTCCTGTATTCGGGCCTACGAATTGTTCCGTTGGCTGCGGAACTCCGTCAATAACATAGAGTGGATTACTAATGACATTGTAATAATCGTCATTGGAGTAATTCAGGCTAACGGCCGATGTACCACGAACAGCCAATGTTGGCGATGCACCCGGAGCGCCAGAAAAATTCTGAACGTTGACGCCGGCCAATCTTCCCTGAAGCAACATGTCAAAACTGGCTGCCGGAAGATTTTCCAGATCTTTACCCGAAATACTTGAAATCGCAGCGGTCGCTTTTTTGCGGGAGGTACTCTGGTAACCGATCACTACGGCTTCATCTAGAATACTCAATGTTTCGACCAGGGTAAAGGTCATTTTGCCTGCCTCGGGAATGGGTTGACGAGCCCGCTCGTATCCGATAAAACTTGTCTCTAAGATATCTCCGGATTTACCTGAAATCTTAAAATTCCCCTGATCATCGGTCTGTGTACTGTTGGAAGTACTCGTGTTTCTCAAAGTTACTCCGGCCAATTGTTTACCATTTTTATCACGTACGGTTCCCGTGATCTGCTGGCCCAGTGCAATTAGTGAAGTTAGAAACACAGATAAAAATAAAACTATCTTTTTCATTTGTGTTTGATTAGGTGCTCTTACTTAGGTTATTCCAAATATAAGTGCCAAACACAGGTCACATTTTCTTAATTATTACCTGTTTACAGCACTTTTTTAGCAAAAAACAAAACGAGACATCTTTTAGTCTAGCAAGACTGTTACATTTCAATCCATAGCTTGTTCACACAATTTTATATCTTTAGCGCAAGAAAAAACCGATTTAGGTTCCAAAATCAATTATAGACCCAGGTACTACAATGACTAAACTAAAATGCATCATCCTATTGTTGTTCTTCAATTGTTTTATGGCAGTTGGTCAGGATGCGATCAGAATAAATCACTTACCTTTCATTCAAGGATTAACAGAGCAATCTGTTTCCATTATTTGGACGACAGACAAGCCTGCTACTGGCTGGGTTGAGCTGGCCCCAGATGACTCCAGTCACTTTTACTTTAAGGAAAGACCAAAATATTATGCGGCTGCCTATGGCTTCAAAAAAGTAGGTACGTTGCATCAAGTTACATTGAACAACCTAAAACCTGGAACACGCTATAGATATCGTGTGTATAGTCAAGAAGTCCTCAAACATGTTGGCGTCAATGTACAATATGGAAAAGTAGTAGCCAGTGATGTTTATCAAAAGGCACCCTTATTTTTCCAAACCTTTGGCCATGCCAGCTCCACCCATTTTACAGTTGTCAATGATATTCATGAGCGCAATGAGGTACTCGATAAGCTACTGGATATCGGCAATCTAAAGACAAGTGACTTTGTGGTATTCAACGGTGATATGGCTAGTAATCTACTCAGTGAAACACAGCTGTATGAGGGGTTCATGGATACCGCCATTAAAAAATTCGCCAGTGAAAAACCAATGTTTTATGCAAGAGGCAATCATGAAACACGTGGACCTTTTGCCATTGAATATCCCAAATATTTCCCAACACCAACAGGTAAACTATATTACCAATTTAAGCATGGGAATACCGGTTTTATCGTCTTAGATTGCGGTGAAGACAAGCCCGATACCGACATTGAATATAGCGGTATTGTAGACATGGATAACTATAGAAGCGAACAAGCGGCCTGGTTAGCTCAAGCAGTTGAGAACCCGTCATTTAAAGATGCTAAATATAAGATCGTAATCTGCCATATGCCCCCTTTTGGTGGCTGGCACGGGGAACAGGAGATTTTGGAGAAATTTGTTCCTATCCTCAACAAAGCAGGAACACAGATCATGTTATCAGGACATTTACATAGACACATTATCAAAAATGCGACAAATACAGTACAATTTCCGATCATTGTAAATTCCAACAACAATGTGCTCCGCGTAGATTTAGACGACGAAAAAGGAATCTTCAAAATTCTCGATCAGCAGGGGAAAATGGTCGATCAAGTAATCATTAAGCCGTTAAAATAAAGCGGTAAATTCGCGTATGAAATAACGAGCACCATTTTTATGAAACGATGATCGATTTAAAGCTACTCTCACTCGAAGATGTCTCTCCATTTTATGAATGGATCAATGATGAGATGTCTATAAAGTACTCCCTTTCTCTTTTTCAGTCGCTAAACACAAGGGATCAAATCGACAATTGGTTTCTCTCCGTTGTCAACGATTCTAAAAATTTTAATCGTGGAATTTTCCTAAACGACTCTAATAAACTGATTGGTTATACAGGCATTTGTAATATTTCCAAAGCAAACAGATCTGGAGAGTATTTTATTTTTATAGGTGATCGCGAAGAATGGGGGAAGGGAATAGGCACTCAAGTTACCAAATTAATCTTAGCTATCGGATTTGGAAAACTAGAGCTCAACAGAATTATGCTGACGGTATCTGAGCCAAACTATACAGCCATAAAAGCATATGAAAACGCCGGTTTTAAATTGGAGGGAAGAATGCGTAAAGCCTGTTTTAGAGATAATCAATTTCACGACAAGCTATTGATGTCAATCCTGGAAGATGAGTGGCGTGATCGCACAAAACTAACTATAAAATAAAACTAATCTCAGAATAGACATATTGCTACTTTGAATAGACCGTTTTTGGATACAACTTCTTAAAAGCGTTGTAGACCGCTTGATGTATTACAGTCGAATGCAATTCATCGGGCATGTAATCAAATACAAAATGAATCTTCTTGTTTCGTTTAAGAATCTCCGATAACGCTATAGCCTCATCATACATTCTTATGTCTTCTTCCTTGTTGGGGATACCGAGATAAACCTTTATATTTTTTTTCAAATTAGTTTGCAGAAACTTCTCCCCATGCGTCAATAAAGACTCTTCTCCCCACCATAAGCTTGGACTTATAATAATATAATCATCAAATAATTCGGGTTGTTTAAATAATATTTCTGATGAAAAAAGTCCTGCCAATGATTCTCCAATTAAAGTCTGTTTTCCGTTCGATTTAAAATTGTCATTTATATAAGGGATCAATTCATTTTTCAGGAATATCCGGTATTTCTCTGAACCACCATACGAGGGAAAGCTCGCTTTTTGAAAACCTTCCTTTTCTATAAAATCTGTGTTTTCAACAGGGAAGGTAAAATCTCTCCTTCGTGTGTTTCCACCGATTCCAACAACGATACTCTGCGGGAATCTATCGATCCAGGGTTGTGTACTGAAACGGACAATACCGGCTATATGAAAAAAATCTTCATCCATACTACCATCAAGAACATAAACAATTGGATAGCGAACAGAATCATTGGCGGTATAATTGTCGGGAAGATGAATGTTGATCATTCTGTCTTCAGCCAAAACTTTTGAATGCAATATCTCTGATGTGCCTATCGTTAACGGTGTTCCATTTTGTGCAAAACAGTCTGTATTAAGAATAAAGAGCATTAAAAAATGAGCATGCTATTGCCTATCATATCCGATATATTACGCTTACCAACAATGTTTTTTTGAGTAATCTTATATTGAAATACTTGACTATTAGACATAACATCCTTAGGGACTGCCAACAGTTTTGTTCAACAAATTACCAGCGCAATTTACAACGAAAATTAATATAATAGTTAGCTTTTTATTTTTTATGAATGATTAAATGATTCTTTCGCAACGATAACCCCACTCAAACATCTTTCTAACAATGCTGTTGGTCTCAATTTCCAATTGCGAAGATTCAATTCTTAGAATACGTTCTTCATCTTCAAGATCGAAGTTAATTTTATAAGATGAAAACAGGCTGACAAGAGTTGCAACAATTTGCTGTGCATCTTTCATTCGATAAACATTGGTTTTAAATATTTCGACTCGTTTCATTAGATCTGATTAAGTTCCATTCAAGAAATACGGTATTAGTCCTATTCCGTTTACTCATTCTAAACTACAATACGGGGCGTGCAACAGCTACAAAATTTAGATAAAGACAGTAAAAAACTCGGTAAATATGGGAAATTAAACGGTGAACATCGAGTTGCTATTTAATAACTGAATTGTAACCGTTCATAAATCCCTGAATAAGTTCTGGTAGATTCAATAATAGAAATACGCAAATGACAATAGCAATAATGGCATAAAAAAACCACGACGAACTTTTCTTTTTCATAACAAGCTATTTAAGAATAATCAATTTAAAAATATAGGCTTCCCAAAGCTAGAAATTACGCTAGAGCTCTACACAAATGAACAGATGCCGTAACATACCCTTTGGACTTTTCACTATAACTCAATATACGAAATTAATCTATATAACAAAAAAGTAATTTAAAAATTATATTTTTCAAAAAATAAAAACAGTAGCTTCAAATAAGAAAGTTCATGTTATAAAATGGAATCTTTGCAGTCGGTATATAAATGAATCTTATCTTGCCGCATACTGTGTAAGGTATTGGGCTTTACAGTGCCATTGATTGAAGATTTATATTCTACCATCGTGTCTCCAATATTGGCCTGGGAATCTTTAGTTTTCACATTGGTAGAGAGGCTTACCAATCCTACTATAGTTAAAATTGCCAATGAATTAAAGAAGTGTATCATAAATAAAGATTGAATAGTTTATCCGCCCAATTTCAAAAAACAAACTGTAAAACACCATAATTTTTCGGTGAAAAAACAATTTTCATCGGTAAACAACAGAGTTTTACCTATTAACCGATCACCCCTTGTTATAAACGATTACAAAAAGTATTCCGTGCAAAATTTTCTGATCAGTCCTATATTACAGATTTTCAGAGGCCCTTGACCATACTAAAAAACAGCGCGTTATCACCTACACTAAGTTCGCGGTCCAATATTAAGTTTTCTTTAATTTTGAAGTTTCCTATTTAGTCTGACTACTCAATTTCGTAAATATGTCCCATGAAAAGAATAGAAACATTTATTTTGACAACGTGTATGTTTGCAACCTCACAACTCACATTCAGTCAAAACAATATACAAAATAGGATTAGTTCAATTTTGGAAAGCAATAAAGTTGGACTACCAAATGGCTGGACACTAACCCCTGTTGGAAAACAGATAGAGCTCGGAGATTTACCGCTGAACTTAGTTATCAGTCATCATAAAAAGCTTGCAGCTGTCAGCAACAATGGACAAAGTACACAAACAATAGATCTTATCGATCTCGCTTCACAACGAAAAATCGATAGTATTGCTATACCAAAATCTTGGTATGGATTGGCTTTTTCGAGCGATGATAATACACTGTATGCTTCTGGGGGACATGATAACATGATCAGGATCTATAAAATCAACGTTGGAAAAATTGCATCCAAAGATTCTATTGTTCTTGGCAAGCCATGGCCCAATAAAATAGGAATAGCCGGATTGGCTGTAGATGATAAAAACAAACAACAATTATATACTGTCACCAGAGAAGATAAAAAACTATATGTCATCGACTTAAAAACCAAAGCAACGAAAGCAACTTATAATTTGGGAGCTGAGGGGTATACCTGCCAGCTAACACCTGATGCAAAACAACTCTATATCAGCGTCTGGGGCGGAGAAAAGATTTTAGTATGGGATGTTACACAAAATAAGATAACCAAAGAGATCCCTGTGGGTAGCCACCCAAATGAAATTACGTTTAGTAAAAATGGTAAATGGCTTTTTGTCGCCAACGCAAATGACAACTCGGTATCCATAATCGATACTAAAACAGGAGCAATCGTAGAAACATTGAATGCAGCATTGTATCCTAATGCTCCAAGTGGATCGACCAGCAATGGTGTTGCTTTGTCCACAGATGGTAAAATCCTTTACATAGCCAATGCAGACAACAATTGTTTAGCAGTATTCGACGTAAGTAAGCCTGGGAGATCTATTTCGAAAGGATTTATTCCAGTGGGCTGGTATCCAACGAATGTAAAAGTAGTCGATAAAACAATTCTGGTTACAAATGGTAAAGGCTTATCATCCAAAGCTAATCCACAAGGTCCCAATCCGACAGACCAAAAGGAAAAAGTCGATCGTCATGCAGGCGACCTCAACAAACCAAAAGAGATACAATATATTGCTGGTCTTTTTAGGGGAACGTTAAGCTTTATACCTGATCCTAAACCAGAAGAACTCGCCCTATATTCTCGTGCGGTATATCGGAATACGCCCTATTCGAAAGAAAAAGAGCTGCAAACAGAGGGTGAAGCCGGCAACCCTATTCCAATGAAAGTTGGAGCCCCCTCTCCGATCAAATACGTATTTTATGTCATCAAAGAAAATCGTACCCACGATCAAGTTCTAGGTGATGTTAAACAAGGAAATGGAGACGCTTCACTTTGTTTATTCGGCGAAAAAATCACGCCTAATCAACACAAAATTGTCAATGAATTTGCACTTCTAGACAATTTCTATGTCGATGCGGAAGTTAGTGCGGATGGGCACAATTGGAGTATGGGTGCTTATGCCACCGACTATCTGGAGAAAACCTGGCCATCAAGCTATGGCGGTCGCGGCGGCACTTATGGAGGAGAAGGGGAACGAGAAATAGCCAACAATAAAGGCGGATTTATTTGGGATAATGCCAAGCGACATCAGGTATCTTATCGCACCTATGGTGAATTCGCAGATAAAGGAAAACCCAACGTAAAATCTTTGGAAGGGCATGTTGCCACTGGATATACAAGTTATGACCTGAGTGTTGCCGACACCACACGTATAAGACAATGGAAAGCTGATTTTGATCAACTCATCCAAAAAGGAGAAATGCCCCAATTGACAACCATTCGAATCAGCAACGACCATACGGAAGGGATGCGTGCCGGCAAAAAGTCCCCTTATGCTCATGTAGCGGACAATGACCTCGCTGTTGGGATGTTTGTTGACCATATCAGCAAGAGTCCAATCTGGAAAGAATCTGCGATCTTTATACTGGAAGATGATGCCCAGAATGGTCCTGACCATGTGGATGCACACCGTAGTCCTGCCTATTTGATTAGCCCTTATGTAAAAAGAAGATCTGTAGATCACACCATGTATTCAACCTCAGGGATGATTAGAACGATAGAGCTGATTTTAGGGATGAAACCAATGACGCAATACGACGCTGCTGCAACACCCATGTGGCGATCGTTTAGCAATAACCCCGATTATACTCCATTTGATCATGTCGACGCAAATGTAGATCTCAATGAGCGCAATCCAAGTAAAGGGAAACTGGCTGTATGGAGTGACAAATATGATTGGTCGAAAGAAGACGCGGTACCTGATTTGGTATTCAATGAAATTCTATGGCAGGGACTTAAAGGTGAATCTGCTCCAGCTCCAAAAAGAGCCGCCTTCCTAAAGGTAAGCGAACAAAAAGAGGATGATGACGATTAATGTATATTTATAAAACCACAATGGTCAGCAATAGTATCGGGATTACTGCTGGCCATTGATGAGTATCCTCCCTACTCTCCTTTTTTCAGAATCCCCCGAGCAACTCCAGCATCGATCAAATTTTCGGCATATTCCCAGAGTACCGTCGAACCATCCTTAATGACAGATTTTTTTGCATAAACCTGTTTATAATTTACACCAGGTTCATTCCAGGTTCCACCATTATTGGAACTATTCTGTAAAAGTGGTTCCAATCGATCCATTGCCCGTGCAAACTGTGCTTCTGGCGTTTGACCGGCTTCAAATTCTTCCCAAATCGCAATAAGTTCTTCTCCTTGCTTCTTAGGTAAAATGCCAAAAATCCGTTGGGCAGCTAAACGTTCTGCTTCAGTATTGGAATGATTTTTCTCAGTATCATAGATAAAGGTATCACCAGCATCAATTTCTACAATATCATGTATCAATACCATCTTGACCACTTTTAACAAATCTACGGGTTCATTTGCGTATTCTGAAAGTACAATGGCCATAAGAGCGAGATGCCAACTGTGTTCAGCATCATTTTCGGGACGGTCACTATTGAAAAGTTTTGTTTTGCGCTGGACATACTTAATCTTATCGATTTCTTTGATAAACTCAATCTGCTTTAATAATTTGTCGGACAACGTCATTCTGAATCATCTATATAGTTGAATAATAGACAAAATTACGCTTTTTAAGCCTCAGCTTACTTGTCATTTGACAAATTCAAACCAGCTATTATTGACACGCATCGGACAATCACTACCATCAAAGTTACCGCAACATTTATTAAATTTGATAAACATCAAATCACTTTTTGATTTATGAAAAAAATAGGTTTTTTATCTTTTGGCCATTGGTCCAAACATCCAGCATACAGTACGCAGACGGCAAGTGACACTTTATTGCAATCCATTGATCTGGCAGTAGCTGCTGAAGAAATAGGCATAGATGGTGCCTATTTCCGGGTACATCATTTTGCGAATCAGTTAGCATCTCCTTTTCCTTTATTGTCAGCCATTGGAGCCAAAACCTCAAAAATTGAGATCGGCACAGGGGTCATCGATATGCGCTATGAAAATCCCCTTTATATGGTGGAAGACGCAGGGGCTGCAGATCTAATCTCTAGGGGCAGGTTGCAGCTCGGCATCAGTAGAGGATCCCCTGAACAAGTAATAGATGGTTGGCGTTACTTTGGTTACGATCTCGCCGAAGGTGAAACAGATGCTGATATGGGAAGGCAAAAAGCATTGGAATTTTTAGAAAAGCTTACAGGCACGGGCTTCGCTGAACCAAATCCCTATCCAATGTTTCCAAACCCGCCTGGCTTACTGAGGCTTGAACCCCATTCGGAAGGGCTACGCGATCGTATCTGGTGGGGAGCAGCTTCAAATGCCACCGCGGTATGGGCTGCTCAAAACAGGATGCACCTGCAAAGTTCCACTTTGAAATATGATGAAAATGGCAAACCTTTTCATATTCAGCAGGCCGAACAAATACGTTTATACAAAGAGGCCTGGAAAGCAGCAGGGCACCCTGGTGAACCCCGCGTTTCGGTCAGTCGATCCATATTCGCTCTGGTCGATGATTTAGATCGTTATTACTTCGGGCAAGAGGCTGACAAAACAGATAAAATTGGGATAATCGAATCGGACAAGCGGACGATTTTTGGGCGAAGTTATGCCGCAGAACCAGATCAACTCGTGAAGGAATTAGCGCAAGATGAAGCAATACAAGAAGCCGACACGCTATTATTGACCATTCCAAATACGCTAGGGGTCGACTACAATGTCCACATTCTTTCAGCCATTTTGGAACACGTAGCTCCCGAACTTGGTTGGCGTTAACTCCTCTTTCGTATGATAAAGAACATTCGCTACAAAACAAAAATTGCAGTCATTGGTGCGGGTCAGGCTGGACTTTCTGCTGCTTATCATTTGAAGAAGCTCGGACTTAAAATCGGGCCGGATTTTATCATCCTGGATGAAGCCTCTGCACCAGGAGGAGCCTGGCAATTTCGCTGGGACTCCCTTACCTTAAGTACAGTCAATAAAATACACGATTTGCCCGGCATGTCGTTTGAGGAGACTTTATCAACAAAAGGGGCGGAAGTTCAAGCCAACACCGCTGTTCCCCATTATTTTAAACTTTATGAAGAAAAATTTGGACTTCAAGTATATCGACCAGCTAAAGTAGAAAAAGTCTACATGTACCAAGATCGCTTTCATATCGATACGGCAGAAACTCTTTTCTCAGCACTCGGTATTATCAACGCCACTGGAACATGGGAAAACCCCTATATTCCTACCTATCCAGGTGCAGAATTATTTCGGGGCGAGCAACTTCACACAAAGGATTTTAAAACTGCAGAGTATTTTCGTGGCAAACATGTTATTGTTGTTGGAGCCGGTATTTCTGCCATTCAGCTATTGGATCAAATTTCCCAGGTTACAACGACAACCTGGGTAACACGACGACCGCCTTTATTCAGAGAGGGGCCATTTGATGACATGGCCGGGCATAATGCGGTTGCTATGGTAGAGGAACGTGTACGATTGGGGCTTTCACCTTTGTCTGTCGTTTCCGTTACGGGCCTCCCCTATTCTACAGAAATCCAGGAGATGGAAAAACGGGGTGTCCTTCAACGTTTTCCAATGTTTCAAGAAATAACACAAAAGGGGATCAAATGGGCCAATGGAACAGAACAACAAGCAGATGTTATACTTTGGAATACAGGCTTTAAAAGTTCATTGAGCCATCTAGACGCAGTGCTACCAAAAGAAAAACAGGGTGGCATTCAAATGGCAGGCAGACTAGCGACCATGGTCGCTAAAGAACCAAGAATTCACCTCGTGGGTTATGGTCCATCAGCATCGACAATCGGTGCAAACCGTGCAGGTAGCGCCGCAGCTAGAGAACTTCTAAAAACGCTTTCAGCTGCCGACCTGAACACAAATAAATTTAGTGAGCGCCAACTATAATGGTAGTTTCAATTTTGAGTACAATAATAAAAAGTCAATTTATTTTGTACGCTATTTAACAACAATACAAATCATAATATTAAAACCATTATTGTCAAAGTTCACTGAACAAAAGTATTTCAGACGATCAATAATATGCACCGGCACAGCTTAATTGATATGAGACATTTCAAACAGCCATTCCGTACAAAAATAATAAACCAGAGCTGGAAATTGTTGCTGGGAATATGCGCTGTTGCATTCTTTAGTTGTAACTCGCACAACAAGCATGTGCAATTACCGGATTCCTTTCTAGTCTACCAGGAAATCGATAGCCTAAAAACTTCGAATTACAACCTGATAGAACAAGATTGTTCTTTTATAGCAAATAAGCGTTATAGATTTTCCGTCTTTAAGAACGACTCAGCGTGTTTCTTTCAGGTCGAAAAGCTGCAAAATAATCAATGGCACCTCATTATGCGAGATATGGATTATGGGACCAATAATTCAGGATTATCGTTTACCGATCAAAACAAAGACGGTTTTGAAGATATTGTATGGAACAAGAAGTGGCAAGAACATACCTATTTGTTTAATCCAAAGGTTGAAAATTTTATTGAGATAGGTGAATACCACAACAGCAAACCACTTAAAATCAAAGGGAAAACCATGCTTTATAAGCATAGTTTTCCTATTCAGTATTTCTGGAACGAAGAGAAATCCAGGAACTCAATTTGCGGAGAAATCATCGAAACACATTCAGAACTCTTTGCGATTGATGAAAATTATCAGAAAATCAGCATTGCAACATTGGATAATTTCGACAGTTATGATTATCCCTCGGTTGACAGTTGCGTGCAGGCTATTAAATGTTATACCCCTCCCTACAGGGGACGTTACAGCAAAATAAGCATTTGGAATGTTGGAACAGCAGTGGATTCAGTCGTTTTAAAAAGTGACCTGAGTCATTACAACCCTTCATTGGATTCAAATTGGATTGCCAATTATTGGCAAAATAATTATGTTAAATTACTGGAACATGCACAATTATTTCAGGTGAGAAGAAAAAAACCGCTCTACTATTTCAAATAAGTTGAATCAACGACATATACTTTAAACACTACGGGTCACAGTAAATCCACTAATCGAAATCCAACGATTATCCATATATTCTTATTTCATATTTCTGTATATTTAAAATTATAAAAAGTCGTAAAGCAAAGCCAAACAATTTATAAATGAAGCCTCAGATTATCAGTCCAGATACATCCATTGCATTATTCGTAAAGGCGATCCTAGTGTTTGAAAGTCAGACGAATGATTGCGTAAACTTACCTTTTTATGCTGATGGTTACCCTGGTTTATTGTTTCAACGATGCTATGGTGATTTTACAATCAAGCCTCATGATAAAAAAATGTCAAAGATTTTCCTCTATGGTCAGACAATAAAACCGATTTCAATCGATGTAAAAGGCCCTTTTCAGATTATCGTTTTTCAATTTTACCCATTTGTATTACGGACATTTTGGGGCATCTCGCCCGAAAGCATAAACGACGACTGTTATGATCTAGATACTCCTTCAAATACAACCTTCCACCAACTTACCGGCACATTATCCTCATCTTCAAGCATTGAAAACAGCATCCAACTATTGATACAATCTCTTCTCAGCTTTTTCGATAGCAAGAAAAATAAACTTGATTTTTCGATTCAGCGAGCAATCCTTGAAATCATCGAAAACCAGGGCCAAATCATTATTAAAGAAATTGCAAAAAGAGAAGCATTGAACATCCGAACTTTTGAAAGAAGGTTTCTCAAGGAAACTGGGATATCCGCTAAACAATTCGCTAAAATGGTACAATTTCAGGCCGCTTTTAAACAGCTCAATAGCAAAGACTTCCGAAAGATAACGGAAATTGTTTATGAAAATGGATTTTCCGACCAATCGCATTTTATTCGTGTCTTTAAGACTTTCACAGGCACAACTCCAGCGTCATTTAACAAAAAATAGATTACTGTCGTTTTTATTCTATATTGACTCCCTGATTATCACAACTTTTGTATTGTCTAAGGTCGAGTGCAACGAAAGTGTGTATTTTTTTAGCCTCAACTCCTTCGAAAAATTTACAATAAGAAAACAATGCTTTGATAAATCAGAACGCTTAGACAATGAGTTCAGCAAAACATGATACATCAAAAAAATATAGACATGAAATTACAAGACATCATTTTAGCGCTGGCAACAATATTTTCGGCTATCATATCAGGCTTATTTTTTTCGTATACCTTTTCGGTCAATTTGGGACTCCATAAACTCAACGATAAAGCCTATCTGACCGCCATGCAAAATATTAATAAAGAAATACTAAACTCAGCTTTTTACTGCTGTTTTCTGGGCGCCCCAATTTTATTATTGATGGCTACAATATTATTTTTTGATCTATCGTCACCAAAATTTTATCTAATACTAGTAGCATGCCTAAGCTATATCATTGGTGTATTTGTAGTCACAGGCACACAAAATGTCCCCTTGAACAATCAATTGGCCTCGATCGACCTATCGATATCTTCAGAAAAATCTTTAAGACTTGCACGGGATGCCTTTGAAAAACCCTGGGTATTTTGGAATAACATCCGAACTTGCTGTTCTTTACTTACGCTCACTTGTTTAATTATTAACTTGGTCTTTTTTAAATCAAGAAATTGATCATAATATGAGGTAATAGTTTAGGATCAATTTCCATATAGCCCGTTTACTGGCATTTCCACCGAAAAAACTTGAGTTGATCATCTACCGACCTCTTTTAGACGAAAAAAAGTCCAATGTATGCGAATTTAAATCCATTCCCCCCGAATTTAAATCAAGTGCTAAAACCTCTTCCTCAATACCTTACTTTTATAAAAATTGATCATCGGATGTTATTGAATGTGAGTATAAATCAGCATGAAGGTGTGTCTATTGAAGATTCCAAAAAATCTTCGATAGATTACCAAAACATAAATAAGCAGAAGTTGTCTATCAATAAAAATAGTCTTTACAATTAATGAAATTTTTCCCATGAAAACTAAACACTTAATTTCAACATCATTATTAGTATCTTCAGCCATAGGGTTGTTCTCATCTTGCAATGGTAGTTCTGTCAATACGGTAAAAGCGATCGAATCAAACTATGACAACCAAAACAAAACCATTACGTTAACAGGTGAATTTGATGCGCCTTCTTTTACATTCTCTTCAGGAAAATCAAAAACTATGGCCATGAATTTCGTAGTTAAATCCCATGCGTTTAGTTCTGAAAAGTTCACTGCATTCAGCGTTATATTACCTGTAGGGACAGAAAAGAACAATGTTTTATTTGAAATTCCTGCAGATCAGAAAAATTATACGCTTAAGAACTTTTATGTATTTGACGATAAGGGAGAAAAAATCAACCTAGATTCTCATACAACATTCAAGATGACAGGAACAGTACACTACAATGAGATGGAAAAACCTGTAAATGAACGGGAAAAAGATAATTTTTCCTATAAAATAACCGATGTAAGCTTTGTCAAAGATTAAAACTAACAACAATTGATAGCATAAGAAATAAAAAAGCCAGATTTCGAAACCTGGCTTTAAAAATAAACATATGATGATTAGTAAATGGCAAGTCCATAGGTACAGCTTAGTAGATAGTTCAATTATTCGAAAATTCCTCCACCCCGCGTTGATAACCTACGCACATGTACCTATTATTTCAATTGAACGCTACGAACATGCCTGAATAATGAGCAACCAATATTCTCGTCACGTTATCAGTCTTCTTAACGTTAAATATATACTAGGAGCGCCAAGATAGGACGCAACAACATGTCCGCATACGTTCAATTTATAGCCAAATATAGAAATAAAAACTAATTATATTAGTTTTTATTTCTATATTTTTTAGCAACACCATACAAACTTGGTACGGATAACTTTCAATTAACAGTGCGCGATTGGGTTAATTTATCGCATATATAGCTGAAGCAAAAAGGTCCATCTATTAACTTTGGTATGAAAAGATGAACCGTCAAACCGAAAATAATCGGAGCTAGGCTATTCCTAAAGCGAACGGCTGATATCTACAACATTAAAAATTTGGTCAACATCATCCAAACTTACTGCAAAATCTGGGTACCTTGTTTTATCAGCGTTTAGCGAACGAAGGGTAAGAATTCCGTTATTGACATCATGATGAGCAATTTCTTTAATAATAACTCCTTCATATTTATGTACAACAACCCAATACCGATATTTGTGGGTATGAAATTTTGATTGCCATAACTCTCTTTTAATCAAACGTCCAGTCACAATATCACCGTCCAATACACTTGCGTCTGTTCCATCGGTCATACTATCACCACTAACTTCAAAAGAACGATAGGCACCTTTATGAAACTCAGTGACTGTAATAAAATGTGCCGGTAAATCGTCCATATATTCAGCATCAGAAAAGCCAGAAAGATACCCGGCTTTAGCTTTCTCTGTGACAAGTTTTGTCTGCATCAAATATCGTCCTGGGGAAACTTCAAAAAATATATTATTCTTATTTTCGTCAATAAACTTGACGTCCTCCGAAAAATATCCTATTGACTTACCATTACCAATACTAAGCATGGCTATCGTGTCGGGTTGCACTAAAGGAGCTACCTCCATTCTTTCACCTTTTCCATACAGCAACCAGTCATACTGAACATGAGGAAAAGCCGCTTGAATACGTGTTTTCATCGTAAGTCCAATAGGATACTCTCCTTTTTTAATACGCGAGTACACCTGCTCGCGTACCCCTAGTAAAGACGCGAATTCACGGTTAGTAACGCGCATCTCCAAGCGTAAAACTTCAAAGTTATTATTTGGATAAGTTTCCATAGTCGATCGGGTATTTAACAAATGTTACACAAATATATAACAATCTGACACTAAGTTACACAACTTATTAAACCTAAACAAATAGACAATCAAAATAAAACAATAAAATTCTAACTACCAACGCATTACAGTTAAACAAATAAGTTTACTATTTCATATAAAAAGTAAAAATTAGGTTTTAATAAACTTGCAAGATTAACAAATTTGTTTAACTTTGTTAAACAATAAAAAAATATAGACCCCTAGAATAGATAAGCCGGGTAGTAAGCAGATCAGCTATTCGTAGGATTTGCAATTTGCGAGACGAAAATCAATTCATACTTAAAGATAAAAGAAAATGGAACAGCTCATGTCACAACATCTCAGACAGCCCATTGTATACACAGTGGATTATTATCAACTACAAAAAACCAGCAATATTTTACGAAAAGAGGAAAGCAGTATAGTAACCGACAAAAATCGTTCACAACGTATGAACACATTATATTATTCATTCATCATGAGTTTCTTAAAAGAAAATCATCCCGAGATACTAAAATCCATCGATAAGATCTATGAATCTGATCTTTCCAAAATCAGCCAAGTAATTGACTGTTATTGTCAATTTGTGGGCATTCCTTCTCAGCAGATTATGGGAGAATATATCAATTACAAGGACATACAGCATCGTTACAAAGCTATCGCCGTTGTTCTACGTATCTTTCAGCCGGAAAAATTAAATAATCTGAAAACAAAAGTAAAAAGTAGCATATACAAGGAACTTGGTCCTTACTTAAAAATAAACAATGACACATTACAGAAATCTATCATCTGTGCTTGCAATCAATTTGACCTCTATCGTGATTTCAAAAAAGAGATTAAACAGATTGCCAATTATTACCTTATTGACCGACATCTCGATGGGGATTAATATTATTTTATACAATCAAAGCAGCTCTGCTCATTCAGCAACTGTATCCAGCTCTAGAAAATAGTCCTTGAATTTTATACTCAAGGACTATTTCGTGTTATTTACTGAATTTTATTAAAATATAATGATAACGATCTTTTTAATGGGTAACTACCATATTCTAATCAACTTACGTTTATTTATCCACCAAATAATCAAGCCGACCAATATACTGCACCCCATTAAAAAATAAAGAAGACTTGACACTGCTGGTTTTGCAACCTCTTTTGATTGTTCTTTAGTTAGCTCCGTTTTCGTTTCAATTTGCTGACTACTTTTTGCTTTGTGATCTTTCCAATTGGTATTTAACCTTCTTTCAAGCTGCAGCTTTTCAGAATAATGTTCCTTTTTCGCATAGACTTTCCCCTTATGTAGCTGAACAACGCCATCCTGCATAATCTGAATCCCCTCACCTTCAATTTGCATCACATATTCATCTGTTACCACAGCCTCTTTAGCTAATCCAACAACTTGTATATGTCCTGTCTTCTGTGCTATAGTAGCAGACTCGGTATTTTTTTCTTTGATGCCAAACTCTTGTGATGCCTTGGTTTTCTCAACCTTTTTAAACAAACCGCAGCTGCTAACCAGTAGCAGCATTGCGATTATCTGTAGTGTATTTCTCATTTTTAACGCGCTTTAATTCAATCTGTAGCCTATTATAAAGTTTCATTAGATCATCATATTTTACCTGCAAATCCGCTAAAGTCTTAGCACAAGATATACGTTCGTCATTTGCCAAATGCAACCCTTCATTAAGATCTTCAATGATCGTCCGTAAATGCTCAATATCTTTTTCTAGCCTATTGGCATAGCCTTCCCATTTTTCAATTACCTTTCCGGCATTCTCAACATTTGTCGCCTCCACCTCGGCTTGCTGCTTAGGCCTTCCAACAAGATACCCCCCTACAGCTGTCGCTACAGGGATAATCAATTTCTCTAAAATCTCAAGTAATTCCATTATAATTTCCTTTTGTTAACGGTTTAAATTTTTCCCAGGGAAATTGTACCCCTGGATCCTCCTTTCTTTCAGGTGCAATATCCGAATGCCCTAAAATCTCTCGAATCGGATAAGTACGGATAATTGCTTTACATACTGCTATTGCCACATTGATCTGCTTTTCAGTGTAACTCTCCATCCCTTTATTTTGCAATTCGATTCCAATGCTACAGTTATTCAAATCTTTTTGACCGGCCCAAGTACTAAGGCCTGCATGCCAACATTTTGTATTAAAAAGCGCCAATTGCGTTATGATACCATCACGACTAATATGAAGATGAGCGGAAACCTTGCTCCGGGAATCGGTCATCCAATCAATTGCACTTGTAGCATTGGACGCACCGTCGTAATGCATAATAATATAAACGGGTTTAATAATCCCACCTTTGTTTGGTGTTTCTCTATAAGAAATACCGATAAGTTTGTTTTCTTTAATTTCCATATCACGATTTTTTTTATGAATTAATCTGTTCTTACACTAAAAAACTTGTATTGAGAGAAGGGAAACACACTTTATTACGAGTTATTTAGCTTCTATTTTATACAAAGTTAAGCGTGATCCTGCGCAGTGAAGCGCACTATTAGCTGGATGTAAGCGGTAGGTTACAGATACCGAATATTGTGCAAAATTTTCATCGATGTACATATACACCAAAAGCGAGCTTAACAGGACTTGCTCTTATAGCACTCTCAAAAGCAGAGAATAACACAACAAAATACTACTATAATTTATGGTAATATGTTGCCAAGACCGTAATACCATTGTCAAGCCATATCACAACAGACCTACCATCCTTGAAGAGACATCAAACATTTCCTGTATTCCTTTGTTATTTGTTTGTTATAGCATAGGATGAGTTATACCGTGAAGGCTAGGAAGTTGGTTCGCCTAGCCTTTTTTGACGAATAAAACCAACATATTTGACTGATCCGTCCATCGCAATGACGTAGCCATTTTTTACAGAAGTTTCAATTTACATCACATTGTTTCCATGCGGTATATAATGAGATTAAGAACCCTTTCGTCGCTGTGGTCATGTACAAAATCCTTCGATTTTTTATTAAATTCGTAAGGAAGAAATCTAAATTCAATCGATTAATTGTTATATCCAAAGATGCGATCGATTGACATCTTCATTTAACTTTACAGACGTAAATCTTGATTTATATACAATGAACAAGTTCGCTTTATTAGTCGGGAACGACATTAATAATATTTCACCAGGGATAAGCTGGAGTGATTTGCTACACAACATCAAAGAAAAGTATAAGGTTAGCTCATTGGAAAATGGACAAAAACCGTTCCCTATGTTGTATGAGGAAATATTCCTTAATGCAATTCGAGAAAAGCATATTAATGAAAGAGAACTTAAAAGCTACATATCGGATTGTGTCTCTCAAATCAATCAAAATGAAATCCACCAATTAATTCGGGATCTCTCGATCGAAAATATCATCACAACTAACTATGAATTCAGTTTAGAAGGAGAAACCGCAACAGCAAATGCTGGCCTTATCCGTGAAACGACCTACAGTGTATTTCGTAAACACCAAATCGGCAACACGAACTATTGGCACATCCACGGCGATTGCCTAAATCCCTCTTCCATTAACCTCGGTTATGAACATTACTGTGGTCAATTGCAAAAAATGAGGGATTATGTCGTTAATGGGACAAATTATAATTCGCAAACAGTCTACAAGGCTGCATTAATTAAAAGATTAAGTCGAAAAAAAGATACTAAACTCCAATCCTGGATTGACTTATTTTTCACGCAGGATATCCATATCCTAGGTCTATCGCTTGATTTTGTAGAAATAGACCTTTGGTGGTTGCTAACCTACCGCGCCAGAAATAAGTTTTATAGACGAAGTACCTTTATTAAAAATAAACTCTTCTATTATACAACAAAAAAATGGTACGCACTCTCCAAAGATAAAATGCAATTACTTCAAGCAAACGATGTTGAAATTGTTGTTATCGACGAAACCGATAAAGCGAAATACTACAAGAAAGTCCTCGCCAGCATCAAAAAAAAATATAGGTTATCCAGCAAAATATTAAGCTGAACCTCAAAGCAATTTATAGATTTCTAGCTTGTTATCATGTCACTAATAGAAAAAAATTTCGCGTTTCCAAACAAAACAAATTTATATTAAGCATTGAAAGTTTGCTGAATCGTCCAAAATCTGAACAGCAAATTCCTTAGGCACATCATCCATTAGTTTATTTCATCAACACAAGTCAAAAAGACACTTATAAATCAGAAAACCAAATATTTATAACATATAAAAGTATTTTATTAAATCGATTTTGAGAAATAAAAAAAATAAATCATTTTTGCTATCATTTAGCTAAGATTAACAGGAAAAGTCAGACCGTAAGGGATTATCATTTATATTTTATTTTTTATTGATCTATATGTCATTTAAGAGAATTACCTATTTCTTTTTAGGTTTTTTGTTATTTATTGGTTGTAAAAGAGATATTCATCCAGGGATTGTACCGCCGGATCCAGAAGTCATTGAAAAAGATAAATTACCCATACCTACAGGTTTCACAAGTGACCTCGGTTCAATAAAAATTAATACAACTGCCAATGCAAACCAACCTGGCGAAGAGTTGCCAGGCTGGATACGCGATATCTCTGGCAATAGTGCGAGTTATTGCCACCCAGATGTTGAATATTTCCCTGCCGGTTTCAAAGGATACAAATATTGGATGGTATTTACGCCATATTTTGGCATAATCGGGTCAGACCGTACTGCCTCACTCTATGAAAATCCGACTGTGGTAGTTTCTAATGATGGAAAAGAATGGATTACTCCAGCAGGATTAATAAATCCTATTCAACGACGTCCTGCACTAGAGGATTCTTTCATCCAAAAGGACGGTAGCCCTAATCAAGGTTATTGGTCCGATGTAGACTGGAATTTCAACGGCGAAGAATTCGAACTATATTATAGAGGCTGCTTTTTCTCAAGCAAAATTTTAAAAAAATGGGGTGCCAAAAGCGCAAACAACAATAAAAAATTAAATGAAGAAGCTGAACGTGTTATTGTAAGGCAAACATCAAAAAATGGGATTGACTGGACACCGCTGGAACTCGTGTATAATAGTAATGAACCAACATCTTTCCAAGATAACCATATCCTTTCACCAACATTTGTGAGAAATTCGAAAAACCTGACGACGAGTTACGAAGTGGATTTCATGCCAAGCTACAAAGCACCAATTATGACCAATATCCTATCGCGTATTTCTACAAATGGCTTAGATTTTACCGTTTATCGCGACAGTAAGAAAGTTGAATTTATGAACAAACCTTGGCTAGAATTCAGCAAGGGGTATTCGACTTGGCATCTGCAAGGTTCCTATATTGATGGATATTATTTTTTATGTCTGGCAATTGGAAACGTAGACCGATTTACCTCCGATATGAATTATCTAGCCTATTCAAAAGATGGTCTACACTTTCGCGTCTTCGAAAAACCTTTAGCTGCGGCCAATGTGTACCGCTCTTCTGTATTCCCAAAGACCTCTTCCTCAAAAAGCATTGAATTTGGTGCTGTAATTGGTTATAAGTCTGGAGCCTTTGGCTATCGTGAATTCACCATCAACAAACAGGTACTGGAAGATGGTTTAAAATAAAACACCTATATTTAGGTTCAAAATCATTTCGATGGAGTTATTTCCGACAATAGATCTTCAAGAATTTAGAAAAGACCAGCTTGCGGGTAATCAAGGATATTTATACTCGGAATTACATGGTGAACATCATATATCGCGTCCACACCAGCATCATTTTTTTTTATTGGTACTTTTTGACCAGGCAGAAGGTATTCATACGATTGATTTTAAAGATTACCATATTGATCGTCATCAAATCCATATCCTGTTTCCAAAGCAAGTTCATAGTTGGAAATTAGGGGCCAATACAACTGGTTTCCAATTGATGGTCGATAGGGAACACTTCGAGAAATTTTCGCCCAATTTCCATTTTTCATTTGCTTACTATCAACGTACTCCTGTTATCTCACTCTCTAGCGAAACATTTGCTCTGCTTTATTATGAATTTAATGCAATAAGAAAAGAACTTGAGGATCACAATTGCGTGCCTGCAATTATCTACTCTCGCACAGCTGTCGTCGCATCTATATTAAGCAAAGAGGTACAGAAAATAGTACAAAATGAACAAAATAATGACTCCAATCCACGTCTCTTAAAGTTACAGGAGTTAATTGACATCCATTTTCAGCATGAGAAGTCGGTATCTTTCTATGCGAAACAACTTAATATATCCACTCCGCACCTTACTAAAATCTGTCGTCAAAAGCTCGAAGTATCTCCAAGTCAGCTCATTCAACAACGAACTATCTTGGAAGCAAAACGATTGTTAAAAGCAACCGACTTATCTATCAAAGAAATTTCGTTCAAACTTGGTTTCGTCGACTCTCCTTACTTCTCTAATTTCTTCAAACAACACACAGGTCTGAATCCAAAACAATTTAGAACGGACTGAGGTTCATCAATACTTCGTATAAATTCATCAAAGCTTCTCTTAGTTTTTCCTGCTTAGTTTGGATTGCAATTCTTATTTTTATCTTTTGACTTTAACGCGCTAAAAATGGCAATAAAAGATATTAAAATTGTAAAAACTGAAATTCTATCAGACAACTGGTACACGTTAAAAAAAGTGACTTATCAATACAGCAAACCCGATGGGACGGTACAGCAACAAAGTCGAGAAGCTTATGATCGTGGCAATGGAGCCGTCATTTTACTCTATAATACCAGTGCTCAAACAGTCATATTAACAAGGCAATTTCGAATACCAACTTACATCAACGGGAATGAGTCAGGCATGCTTATCGAAGCTTGTGCAGGTCTACTTGATCAAGATTCTCCCCACGACTGTATACGAAGGGAAACAGAAGAAGAAACAGGCTATCAGATCAAGGAAGCAAAAAAGATCTTTGAAGCTTATATGTCTCCAGGTTCTGTAACTGAAATTCTACATTTTTTTATAGCAGAATACACCAATAACATGAAAGTTGGCGATGGCGGTGGTTTAGAAGAAGAGGAAGAGCATATTGAAATTCTAGAAATCAATATCGAAGAAGCACTACATATGATTGATACAGGTGAAATCAAAGATGGAAAAACCATTATGCTACTACAATATATTCGATTAAAAAATATACTGTAGACGCCTAATTTAGATGATAAGAGGCTAGTGATTAACTTTCTCAAAGATAAACTTTGGGTCTTGGAAATTGATGGTTGAAGGTCTCACCTCCAGGTCTATAAAAGAACAATTTACCATGAAAACGGCTCTCAAAAAGATTAAGATCCAAACGGGCACTGTCACGTTCACTATGAGCCATATAACTCAATACTTTAGGATCTCGCCTCCCCTCTTCACAGCTTATCAACAGCAGAGTCGAAAAAATAAAATAAACAGCAATCGAATATAAACGCATTTTTCTTTTGATCTACGATAATTAATCCCGTCTCAAGATAAACACAAAATTCAACAATATACAAGGAATTTGACATAAGATTCTTTTTCCAAATTTGATTTACTTAGATTCTCTATATAATCAAACTTAATGCGAACTACACTTTATCAAATCTTTTATTTTCTTCCTTCCATTCAACGTAGTTCGCTTTTAAGCAGTGCCCACAAGGGCGATATTGATGTTTTAGCGCTTCTTGCTCAGTGGAAAAAAAGACCCTGTTCTCCCGCTTCATCCGTTTTCCCGAAATACAGCAAAGCAATCCATAAATTTTTAGCTTTTCATTGCCACCAAAGTGAATTTCTCCCGCTCGAATCTTGGCGCGCAATGAAGCATCTGTTATATTTTTATGCCATTCCATTGTGTGGGATTTATTTCTCGGCATCATGAAAAATAATACCCAACGCATGGCGTTCACCGGCAGTGACTTCGCTCACCCCATGTTTCATATTAACCCTAAAATAACCCGTTCGTCCTTTCTCAGGCCTAAAATTTGTTGCGAATAAAACGAGATCACCTTTTTTAGGTTTCAAAACAATTGCCTTTGATTGAGCCCTCGGAACTTGTTGTGTTAATACAAATTCTCCACCCATAAAATCGAATCCTGGCTCATTTAACATCAAAACCACCTGCATCGGAAAGTAAACCGCTCCATACAAGTCTTGATGTAGCGTATTGAAACCTCCTTGACCATATTTCAAAATCAATACTGTTGCTTTTTCTTGTCCTTTCAAACGGCAATCCGTCAAAAGGTCTTCATGTTTCAATGAAAATGATATATCGATTTTCAGCGCACGAAACCAGGCATTAGCAATGACGGCAAGATAGGGATAAAGTTGAGATCGAATCGTTTGAATCAACTCAGGTAGTGGGTAGTCAAAATATTTATACTCCCCTAATCCGAATCGATGCCTTTCCATAACGACAGTTTTACGGTAGAGCGTCGAATCGCTATACCCTTTTTTTAATAGATCGCATTGTAAAGCTGTCAATAGGTTTGGTATAACTACATAACCATGCTTATGCATCTCTTCTGTAATCAAAGGCCAATTTAGATCTTCTATCTTTTGAATGATATTTTCCATACCACGAATCTCCACATTACAGTCCTATGAAAAAATCCGAAATATGCTAATATGATGTATAATAAAAGGAACGCGAACATGTATTGCTCAAAACAATCCATAGCACAAAAAAAAGGATTAAATACAGGCAGGTGTATTTAATCCTTTTTTGATTTCATATCGTATAAAAACTAGCTATTCCCAACATTATTCACGATTTTTTCCGCCAAAGCTTTAAGCTGAACCATATCAGTATAGTCGAGCTTAAGGGCTTCAAAAATCTGCATGGGAATACAGCTCGCCTTTTCTTTCAATTGCAATCCTTGTGCTGTAAGCTGTATCTTCACGACGCGTTCATCTTCTTTGCTTCGTGTTCGTGTAAGCAAAACTTTAGCCTCCAAGCGCTTCAATAGTGGTGTAAGCGTTCCATTATCTAGAAATAACTTAGCCCCCAATTGATTTACTGTCTGCTCATCATTCTCCCATAAAGCCATCATCGTGATATACTGTGGATAGGTCAAGTCAATCTCTTCAAGAATAGTTCGATATTGCTGCATAATTTCTCTATGTAGCACATACACGGAAAAACAGAGTTGTTTGTCTAATTTTAATAAATCATCCATCTTGCAAATATATTGAGTTTCTGAGGGATTGGAAAAGTTGTTTGCGGTTTATTTGAATTCAACAACAAACTCTTCCTTAGGAACCCGAACCTTCTTCATCGTCGAAATCCAATCTCTCGAAGAGTCCGCCACACCAACATACATCAATGAAACGCTTTTTAGTCCATGCTTTTCTAATTGCAGAACCTCATCCACGACTTGGTTATCAAAACCCTCGGCGGGTGTGGAATCGACACGAAGTTCAGCTGCCTGAGCCAACGCCAAACCTAAAGCAATGTAAGTTTGTCTTGCAGTATGTGCAAAATTTCTTTCGGCAGCTTCGCTCAAATAAATAGATTTCAACTTGTCCGTATAAGAGCCAAAGCGTCCCCTTGGCAAATCCCGTTCATCCGTTGTAAAATCATAAACTTTATCAATACGTTCTTCCGTATAACGATCCCATGCAGCGAAAACAAGCACATGTGAACATTCACGCATACAGTCTGGATTTAGTGCTCCTTTTGCCAATTCTTCTTTCAATGCCTGATTTTCAACAATCAATATCTTAAATGGCTGTAAACCCGAAGAAGTAGGTGCAAAGCGTGCAGCCTCAACGATTTTATCTACATTTTCCTGACTAACTTTTTTTGTCGGGTCGTATGCTTTCACAGCATGACGCCATTGTAAATCTTCTATTAATGACATATAATTATAGTTTTATTTTAAGAGAATAACGGATAACAACGCCAACAATGCAGGAACTCCTTGTACAAAAAATATCTTTTTGCTCGCTGTAATTCCGCCAAAAACACCGGCAACAAGGACACATCCTAAAAAGAACAGGCGTATATTGTAACTCCAGATGGAGTCATTGATTAAAAAAGACCAGGCTAAACCTGCAACCAGAAAGCCATTGTAGAGCCCTTGATTTGCAGCAAGCCCCTTCGTTGGCTTAAATAATTCTGCCGGAAGAGCCTTTCCAAAACTACGTTTTCCTGCAGTTTCCCAAGCAAACATTTCCATCCATACAATGTATACATGTTCTAAAAGTACGAGTGCTGTAAGCACGTTGGCAATATAATTCATATATTATTCGTTAGTTGATACCGTCAATTTGACATCCATATTACCCCTTGTTGCATTTGAGTAGGGACAAACTTGATGTGCTTTTTCAATCAATTGTTGCGCTAATTCCAAGCTTACACCAGGTATATTTGCATGTAATTCTGCAGCCAAACCAAAACCACCATTATCCAATTGTCCGATACTCACATGGGCTGTTACCGAAGTTTCGCCAGCTTTTACTTTTTCTGATCTAATCACTAAATTCAAGGCACTATCAAAACATGCCGCATAACCAGCCGCAAAAAGCATCTCTGGATTGGCATAATCATCATTGGCACCTCCTAGACCTTTTGGCATACGAACAGCTAAATCCAATACACCATTTTCGCTTTTTACCTGACCATTTCGTCCTCCCTTGGCTGTCGCGCCGATGTTATATAACGTTTTCATATTTTAATTTGTTTTGTTTGTACAAATGTATGCCAAGGATTTATATTGTGCAAAATATAATTTTGCAATTTACATTAAAATGAGAATAGCAAAATCTCAAAAAAGTACAGTGTTACCGAATGTAATCTAAAAGCACTACATTTGATTATTGCAAATAGGGCTTAAATGAAAACAACTTCCATCGAACAATTTTATCGGGAGATCAATGCGAGTATCCCGGAAGAGATCGCAAGAGAGATTGGTCATTTTAATGTGTTCAGTTATGAGGAACTTGCCGCTAAGTTGAAAGATAAACCGATCATGCCCTACAATAAGCGAACGTATTATAAAATCAGTTTAATCACAGGAAAAAACACGGCCGAATATGCCGACAAAGTAATCGAAATCGATGAATCGGCACTTGTATTTGCTACTCCTAAGGTTCCTTACCATTGGATACCGAAAGATGAGCATCAAAAAGGTTATTTTTGCGTTTTCACCGATGAATTTCTGGCAAGGAATAAAAGTGGTGTGATCATAGATGATTTGCCGATCTTTCAACCAGGCGGCCTTCCGATTTTCCAACTATCAGAAGAACAACGCATTGAAATAGAGGGAATCTTCCTAAAAATGAATAAAGAGCTATCTTCAGATTACGTTTTTAAATACGATCTGTTGCGAAATTATGTGCTTGAAATCGTCCATTATGGCCAAAAGCTGCAACCCAAAAGTATAACAAATCCTACACATAACGCCTCCAATAGGATTACTTCATTATTTGTAGAATTGCTAGAAAGACAATTTCCACTTGAATCTCCGATGCAACGCTTACAACTACGAACAGCTAATGATTTTGCGGAACGACTGGCCATACATGTCAACCACCTGAATAAAATTTTAAAGGAAAATACTGGAAAAACAACCAGCCATGTCATCGCAGCCAGAGTCACACAGGAAGCAAAAATTTTACTGCGACAAACCGATTGGAATATATCTGAGATTGCTTATTCACTTGGCTTTGAGGAGATCGCCCATTTTTCCAATTTTTTCAAAAAGCAAACCAGCTTTGCCCCAAACATTTTTCGTTCCCAACCGTTATAATTTGAATTTCGCAAACATCCATTTGCATTTCGCAAGGAAAGGCTCAACTTTTCAGCGGATCTTTGTGCTATTGAATCTTTAAAACAAATTAAAATGGCTACAAACAAAATAGCATTGGTAACAGGCGGAAGCCGTGGTTTAGGTAGAAACATGGCTGTTAGCCTTGCAAAAAAAGGAATCGATATCATTTTAACCTACAATAGCAATCAGGAGGAAGCGGATCATGTGGTTGCTACGATACAATCTTTAGGGCAACATGCAGCTGCATTCCAATTGGATGCAGGAAATGTGCAGTCCTTTAATGGCTTTATTGAACGGGTTACGCAACATTTGCTACAACAAACGGGAAAGTCTAATTTTGATTTTTTGATCAATAATGCGGGCACTGCCTTATATGCACCCTTTATAGAAACCACAGAAGAACAATTTGATACAGTTTATAATATCCATTATAAAGGGGTATTTTTTCTCACGCAGAAAGCTCTACCCTATTTGAATGATGGCGGACGTATTATCAATATTTCCTCTGGCCTCGCCCGTTTTGCATTTCCGGGATCATCTGCCTATGGCTCGATGAAAGGGGCAATCGAGGTACTAACGAGGTATCTTGCCAAAGAACTCGGTCCTCGAGGTATTGCAGCAAACGTCGTTGCTCCTGGCGCAATCGAGACTGATTTTGGTGGCGGGCATGTGCGGGATAACAAAGAAACAAATGCGCATATTGCAGCTGTTACAGCTTTAGGACGTGCTGGTGTACCCGATGATATCGGTGGAGTGGTGGCCTTCCTTTGTACAGAAGATGCAAGATGGATCAACGGACAACGCATTGAAGTATCGGGCGGGATGAATCTTTAGTAACGTATCACTTAAATAAGCACATATCTGAGGCTATTCGATATGTGCTTATTTAACAGTATTTCTTCACCAATCCCGCCCAGTTCCTCCTCTTTTAGAATAAAAATTATAACGCTATTATCATTTTCTTCTTTACCTCTTAAATTGTACGTTGACTGACTATCCGAATGATTATGTTTGTAGCATAAGAATATGATACAACTTGCCATAATAAGTGACATTCATGCCAATTTAATTGCATTGGATGCGGTATTAACAGATATCAAAAATAAAGGATTAACACAAATTTACTGCTTAGGTGATCTTGTTGATTTCGCTCCCTGGGGCAATGAAGTCATTGACAGAATACAAGAAAAAAACATTCCATGTCTACTGGGAAACCATGACCAAAGAATTGCTTTTGACGAAGCCATTATCCCTTTACCACACCATGATGTAATAGAGACTTCAAATCGAGAAATCGCCATCAAGCTAAGTAAGAAGGAGATATCGGCCCCTCATAAAAAATGGCTAGCAACATTACCCTACACCATTGAACTAACCTTCAAACTTGGAACGAGTTTTAGGAAAATACTTCTTGTCCATGCCAGCCTCCAAAGCAATGACGAATACATCCATGAATCAACCCAAAAATGTGCTCTATCAACTCAATTAAAGCAAAAAGCAATCGATATTCTGGTGATGGGACATACACACCATTCTTATATTCAACAGGATGGAGATGTCTTGTTTATCAATTGTGGTTCCGTCGGACGTAGTAAAGAAAAGGACAGAAAAGCAACTTACACAATAATAACCTTATCTGAAAAAGAAATTAATGCCGAGATCGTTAAAGTAAACTACCCACTAACAGCTGTCGCAAATGCAATTTACGACAGCAATATCCCCGATTTCTACGGAGACTTTTTACTTGCGAATAATACACTTTAATCATTGTCAATTTGCTACAATAGCTAAATCCCCGACACATACTCTGCATTATTTTCAAAGAGAGGGTCTCCTAAAAAACAATACGGTTGCATCGGGGATTTGTATAGTTATTATTTCAGAAACAGTTTCCGAATAGCTTTATTACCAACATCCAGAAGATAGATATTACCATCCTTATCTACGACTATATCTTTTATCAGACCAAACCGCGCTGTAGACAAAGTTCCATCCACATATCCATTCGTTCCCTTTATCAAAGTAGTCACTTCCCGTGTTGACATATTGACCTCCCGAATAGCATAGTTGTAGTTATCAGCAACAATCAATCTGTTATTTAATCCTGCTGTGATACCGCCTATTCCGTTGAAATATGTGTTCGTTCCAATCCCATCTTGATAACCTGCATCCGAACCTCCTACCCAACGTTCCCCACGTGTAACACCCGGTCTTACAATTTCAATCCCGTTATTGCTGCTCGTATTCTGATCCGAATAATACAAAACTCCTTGACTATCCACAAAGGGCTTTGCCATTACCCAACTAGGTCCAGGTACCTTAGTATAACCTCCAGCCAGGTTGACTTTGTTTATTCCCTGCGCAAAACCAGCTACTGCCACATATAAATTCCCTGACAGATCTAAACACATTGCACCCGGAGAAAATCCTTTTGCGTGTATAGTGCGTTTGCCCGCAGCTGTAATTTTAAAAATCTGATTTGATCGCTGATCGCTGACATAAATATTATTTTGCGTGTCAACAACTATTCCTGTAGGATAGTCGAATACAGCATTGGCACCATCTACCTGCAAAATAGATACACTTCCAGTCGGAGATACCTTTTTAACTTGTTTATTCTCTGGATCTGCGACATATAAATTTCCCTGCGCATCTATCGCCATTCCAGCTAGGTTATTGCCGAATACCGTACTTCCTGCCCCCCCTACGAATGTCATTACACCTGCGCGACGGAACGGTTGCGGTGCTAAAGCATCCTGACCGCCAACGATTACCTTCACCTCGCCTGTTGCAACACCCTGTGGTGCCTCCATAACCAACTTATTCTCACTAGCACTTGTCACAGGGGCCAAAACACCGTTGAAATAAACCCTATTTTCGGCAGCATTTGTACTAAATCCAGTGCCCAATAACGTTACACTTGTTCCCGCCAAACCATTGTCCGGACTTATAGAACGAATACCAAGCGTCTGATCTTTAAACTGTGGTCCTTCCACGGATTGATCGTTGACTACAACCCTTACCTTTCCAGATCCAGTTCCGCCAGGAATGATCAACTTCAGTTGATTTTCACTACTTGAAGAAATAGCAACTTGCTTCCCATTTATAAAAACCTGATTTTCGTCAAGTTCTTTACTAAATAATAGCCCGCTTATTGTCATTTCAGCCCCTTTAGGGCCACTCAAAGGAGAGACAGCACCGATTTCAGGCTTGCCTACAACCGTAAATTTCGGACCCGAAATCTTCTGTTCATTGATATTCACGGATAGAGGTCCGGTACTGACACCAGCTGGAGCCACTACCACAATTTTTTCAGGACTAGACTCCAATACGACCGCGATCTTTCCATTGAAATCAACGATATTCCCCGAACTGACTTTTTCGAAGCCTTCACCCATTAGGGTAACTTTGGTTCCCGCCCCACCTGTTAATGGTTTAATACTGCGGACGACCTGATAAGTAAAATTCTGTCCTTGAGACTTTTTACCATCCACACGAACTTCTACAGCACCATACCCCGCATCTTCTGGAATTTCTGCAACGATTAATTTATCTGTAACACTCACAACCAAAGCTTTTTTGCTATTAACATAGACTTCTGCAGGTTTATCTGTACTACCAAACCCCTCCCCATCAATCCGTAGCTGGGTGCCGCCTGTACCATTTGTCGGAAAAATTTTTGAGACTGAAAGATCTTGATAGGTATACGTACCGACATCAAAATTATTACTTCCATACTTCAAGACAATTCCGCCACTTTTGTCCCCTTTTGGCACACGTAAAACAACCGATGTTGAAGTAGCGCTAATGACCTCTGCTGCCCCCCCTGCAACTGTTGCAGAAAATTCTGTAATTGCCCCGCTGAAGCCCTGTCCTTCAATCGTAACTAGTGTGCCAGCTTTACCAGAATTGGGGTAATAACTATCCACTTTAGCCGGAATTTTATCGACCAATTCTTCCTTTTTACTGCAACTGATCGTCGCAATAGCCATCCAAATAGATATGATGACTAGATTAATTGTATTTTTCATTGGAATAATTTCTTATAACTATATATCCGCTATCCTTTTAGGTTTTTCCCAAATGACCAAACTAGAATGTATATCGAACCCCACATTGTATTTGTGCTCTTGAGTTAAAATAATCGATGCTATAAGGCTGCCCAGGATCACTAAAGGTAAATACGGGCCAGCTATCAGCATTTTGCCTCGGCGGAAATAATGATGGGGTAAGCCCCACACTACTCGTCGAATTAAATGTATTGGGCGAAAAATATTGAATACCCCATTTCTTGGAGATTAGATTAGTCAAGTTCATAACATCCACCGAAAATGTTATAAATTGTTTCTTTGACTTCTGAAGAAAGAGATCATGCGCAATTCGTAGATCTGCCTGTACATTCCATGGCGTACGTCCCATATTACGCTCTGTAAAATCTCCTCTACGAGAGCTCAGATAATCATTACCATCAATGAACCGATTAAAAGCATCTGCTTGCTGCTGAGCAGAAAGACCATTTGCAAGATCTTTAAAGTAATGAATTGTTTCCGTCTGTCTTGGAATATAAACCAAACTTACTTGTTGTGGCAAGCCTTGTATGCTATTATTGACGATACCATAGGTAAATGGACTTCCAGATTGCGCACTGATATACAAGGTAAAATTCGTACGTCCTGCATTACGCCAAATTTGTTCGTAATTTATACTCGAAACGATACGGTGACGGATATCGAAATTACTGTAAGCTAACTTTGGATTATTAGGAATAAGTGACTGATTCAGTTGCCAGTTACTTTCCATAGAATTACGTACGCCATTACTTAAATCCTTCGATTCTCCATAGGTATAACTCAGCGTAGCATTCATTTTTTCTTTGATCGTTTTTCCAATGGTCCCTGTTATACTGTAGCGGTAGCCTTGATTGGTATTACTCAGAAGATATACATTCGAGAAACGATTATCCACAGTACCGCTATAAACAGGTTGTTGTTTATTGACGTCATATCCATACCATAATGGGTTATCCTTGTTGTTCAGCTGCTGAAATAGAACATCTTTAATATTCTTTGTATAAATACCTTCAACCGTAAATTTCCAGCTTTCAACCTTGTAATCTATACCCAAGCTGGACCGCAGCACCTGCGGCAGTACAAAATTGTTATCGACCAGATCAACCTGCGTTTTTCCGGTACTTGGATCATTAATGACAGCGCCATTCTGCGCTATAAACTCACCTATTCCAATCGGACTTGGCTTTATAGGGTCAGACCCAGGTGCAAATGGTTTCTGATCTGTTTTTTGATCGAAAGCGCCGTAACTGTTCCCCGTATTATAGTATGCATAAGCCAGCCAAGCAAATGGTATACGCCCTGTAAACAAACCGGCACCACCCCGGACAGTCAGTTGTTTATCGTCCATTGCCTCCCATCGAAAGCCAATTCTCGGAGACAACTGTATCCTATTTAGAAACTCATTTCTTAACCGATTCGGTGGTGTATAGGTGTAGGTTGTACCAAAAGTGGGGTCAGACCACATGTCATTGACTTTATCACTTCGTGTCGGCATTGTTGGCAAAGCTGCCAAATCCGCACGGAGTCCAGGTATGATTTGGAAACGATCATTTATACGGATTTCATCCTGAATGTAGAGACTATACATATTAACAGAGAAGTTAGCCGCGGGATGATCCAAAATGTAAGAGTGTGAATTATCCTTATAGTTGTAACTTCCTCTTACGCGATACGGAACATTCGCGACGAAATCGGCAATACTATTGTAATCAACCCGGCCATTCCAGCTGTTAACAAACCCATACCGAATGCGATAAAGCTCATTATGTGTTCCAAATAACAATTTATGCCTGCCTTTTGTCCAATTTAGATTGGCCGTAATCTCCCAGGTACCTTGTCGCATGTTAAATATACTAGCTTCACGATCAGTTCCAAGATAAATTGTTGTGCCCGGTGTACGCCCTTGTATCTGTACCTGAGGTAAGGAAGGATCACTTAAAGGGTCGCGTCGATCATTTACCTGTGTATATCCCAACACAATATTGGAAGAAAGATTATTACTAAATCTACTTTTCAATTCTGCAACGGTACTTGTTTGGTTGTTCTCTTGTTCAAAGGCCATACTACTGAACCGAAAATCCTGTTGATCCCGATCCATATGAGTTGCCTTACTAAAGATTGTATTGTTACGGATTGCCAACTGATGTTTGGCATTTATATTCCAGTCTAAACGATTGAAAAACTTGGTTGACCGGGACCAATTTGTATAATTACCTGCGGTTCCAATATTAAAAATATCACCATAGCGAGAACGAGCGGCTTCGGCTATTGCTTCTACATCGCGCTGCTCCAAAATATGAGCTGTTTCGATAGTCCCAACACGCAACTGCGTAGGATCTTGACGCCTGGTAAACTCCTCATTACTGAAAAAGAATAATTTATCTTTTATTAAAGGAAACCCTATTCGGAAACCTGTTTGATAATCATAAAAATCTTTATTCATTTTCCCCAAAGTTCCCACCCGGTCCTTACCCGTTAACGCGGCATTCCGTCCATAGGCGTAAACCGATCCTTCAACTTGGTTTGTACCACTTCGCGTGACAGCATTGACCGAACCGCC
This sequence comes from Sphingobacterium multivorum, assembly GCF_039511225.1. NCBI lineage: Bacteria > Pseudomonadati > Bacteroidota > Sphingobacteriia > Sphingobacteriales > Sphingobacteriaceae > Sphingobacterium > Sphingobacterium multivorum. The sequence continues at coordinate 1,376,880 of NZ_CP154261.1, read as the reverse complement.
TGTAAAATTTCCGATCTTGACATCGTAGGGAGCCAAATATACTTGCATATCCTGAATGGCGTCTATTGATATGGGGTTTGTTCTTGTACTGCTCCCTGCCATTCCTGAGGTCCCGGTTTGTCCGCCAAGAGAGGGGCTAAAACCTATTGCATCATTATTGATGGCACCGTCTATCGTGACATTATTATACCTAAAGTTTGTACCACCGAAACTATTATCGCGACTTCCTTGCGGTGTAAGCCGAGTTACATCGGTAATCGAACGGTTGACTGTAGGCATATTCCTTACTTGCGTGCCACTGAAATGATTTCCTGTCCCTACTGTCCCAGCCCTTGTATCACCTTTCCGGCTAGTGACAACGACCTCACTAAGTGTTTCATTACGCTGTTGCATAATAAAATCCGTCTGCAAGGTTTCTCCCAAACGCACAAATATATTTTCTTTACGTTCTGTTTGTAATCCAATGCTACTTACATCAACTGTATATGGACCGCCAATACGAATATTATTTAAAGTAAAACGTCCATCTTTATCAGTCGATTGCACATAACGGGTCCCTGTTGGTGTGTGTATCACAGTAACGGTCGCCTTCTCCACAAGAGTTCCACTGCTACTTTGCACCTTTCCGTTAATTGTACCCGAAGTTTCCTGCGCAAAAGAATTGAGCGCTTGCAAAAGAAACAAAAAGAGTAAAATTAGCTTTAGTATTGACATTATAGGATAGAAAGTCATGGTTGATCTTCCTATGCATATACTGTCATTTTGATATCTATTCATTGCTATGTTTCATTAATTCGTTAGATAAATCTTCTTATTACTGTGTTAGCCGGAGCCCCTGATCAACAATATGTAGTACCCCATCTCCGGTAAGGATATCCTGTTTCTGTAATAAGACATCATTTGTATTCCCCAAACCCCGAAGTGTTATGCCGCTAAAAGAGCCCGGAGAACTGGTATTTGGAACCAACTTAATGTCAACACTGTTACCATCTAGCATGGTTTGCTTAGACATATTTGTATTACCCGTACTCAAGATATAGTCGTACACAAAACGACGGTCATGGAGAATATGATAGCGGACTATTTTTTTCAGATCGTCTAAATTGGCCAGCTCCACATCCTGCACGGATTGAAATCCCAGCAGATTCATAGCAGCATTATTCGGTGCAAAAACCGTATAGGCTCCCTGATTTGTTTTTTCAGATAAAATGCCGGTCCTTTTTATAGCACGAGCAAATATGCTGATACTCGCATCTGCGTTGATAGCATCGACAATCTTATCATGTACATAGGGGGTCATAACGCGGTCGAGCACTTGAATCAGTCCATTAGATGCAGGCAAATTTTGTGTCAATATACGTGCTCCATTCAGCGTCAGTACTGTATCGGCTCCTTTGACCCAGTGTGTGGCATAGACCTTACCGCGACGTGTTTTCAATTCTTGATTAAACAGAAAAGGAAGCTTATTGAGCTCATATTTTCCATCCAGTATGTGATAATTAGCGATATTAGAAACTATTGCTGCGCGTTCAGACAGCATGCTCACCACAGTTGGATAACCCGCCTTTCCAAAGGCATTGTCGGATGGAGCAAGCAAAGTATAGGGACCTTCGCCCTTTTGCAGCTCTTTATCCATATTACTGACGCGCAATGCAGCATTAAATACCGATAAATTAAAATTATCGGCAACGACCAAGTTGACCTTATTATTGTCAAAATTCGTCGTGTTTTCTTCCTTTTTACAAGCAAATAATAGATTGATCGTCAGCAAAAATAGGCTACACTTGCTATAACTAAAATTATGTCGTCTCATCTTTTATTTAAGTTTAAATCCTTTTGGAAGCAGTAGGTTATCAACAACGTGGATCGGTCCATTAACCGTATTGATATCTGTCTCAATAATATTTATCGGTGCTTGCTCGGCTTCTTTGATTTTCATTTGGATCTGGTTTCCATTTTTAGAAAAAGCTAAAGGCATCTTATAAGCGTATCGAACCTGACTACTCCCCCCTATATTCACATAATAATCGTTTAACAAGGCAGGATCCAGATCATTACTATAAAAGACTGTATTATTGGACATCGCTATGCCATAAGCAGGATCCTCAGTTGCAAACACTCTGCCCCAATTGCGATGAAAACTGAATAAAGTATCTGTCGGATATGATCCACGTGGTTCAAAATACAAGTCGTCGTATCTTACATCTCCCCGTTTAGCATTAAAAGCTAGAATATCGGCCACGCTATTAAACCCTGCTTTTCGAAAGGCATCATCTGTTGGTGCAAATGTGGCTGTCAGGTTGAGATTAGGTAACTCATTGTAAAATGGATCCCTATCGATATCCCATCCTCGTTGATAGGAAACTCTGGCCTCTGGATAATAGCTCAAAAACTCCTCTTTACTCATACGATATCCCCATAGAGGCTCAATATCATCCAACATTTTTTCATAAAACATTTCCTCGGATAAACGTTGGGATTCCACAAGGAAAGTAAACCTTCCGTCAGCTATTAGCGCCTCCAATATGGTCATAGTAGGCTTTTCGATCACTTTTTCCAACATATAGATACCGCCATTTGTCGCGGGCTCATAAGCTAATTTTCCTTTAGACTTACCATTGACTAGCAAATCGCCATCTTTCAAAGCGAGATAATGACGATAAGCATAGATGTCGTAACGTCTGCCGACTGGCTCGGTATTATCATAAAAAGGTACTCGATAATTTTGATTTTTTAACATCGATCGAACCATGAGACTATATTTACCAAGTTTAATTTGGTTAAGTTCCCCTAAAAAACTGTAAAATTGAACGAAATCGGCAGCTTCCTCAGTAGTCATTTTTTGAATAGTCTCTAGTGTTATTCCAACTTGCTTTAACGCATTATCGGTTGGCACCAATACGGTCACTTTTGTATTGACTCCAGCAGCCTTAATCAGTGCTACAATGTTACTTTTCTGCCATGCTGCTAAAAAAACTTTTGCTTCGTTATGCTTTGTCAATAGTTGCGTAACATCCTGTGAAGCTTCGTTTTTATAGAGAACTTCCTCCCCCACAAGCTCCGGCATAAACTCAGTTTTTTGGCAAGATAGCAGTACAAACACAGCAGTAGTACATAACAATAGCATATACCAAACGGCATTTATTGATTTATTTTTCATCTTTTCCTTTTTTTATCGCTTGATCTGGGCTTACCAGCCCTTGATCTAAATCATGTACCAGACCATTACTACACAAATAGTCCATTTTAGCGCCGACAGCATACGTTACATCAGCGAGTATAATCGAATAGAAAGTATCATTGTCCCGGAGTCTCATATTATAACTCAATTTCCAAGTCGGATAGACTTCATTGGCAAAATATTCCATATAATGTACTTTATCTTTCAAGTGGTATTTGTAATTACCGTTCGAATTAATGATCGTAAAAACCTGTGAATCCGATATAAAAAAATGTTTATCGTACATGATGTAGGCACCAAACAATACCTCAGGGACGTAATTCTGTGGAACAGCACTATCCAAAAATTCCATCGTAATCCCTCTCTTTTCTAGGGCCTCATTTGTTGGTGCAAATACTGTAAAAGGGCCTTTTCCAGCAAACTGATCCCACAGACCAAATTTCTTCAGTCCAGCCACAAAAACGGTATAGTCTTTCTTGTCACTGAGCCAATCCTGAATATTTTTTTCAAATTGTGGTTTCATAACCTTATCCAGCACATGCAACACCCCGTTGGATAAAACCACGTCTTTGCGGATCGCTTTCGCTCCGCTAAAAAACAGCATATTCACGGGATTAGTAGCCCCAGGTGAGACAGAACCGATTGAGGCATACAATTCGGAACCTTCCAGTGTTGCATACCTAAAGTCCACCGAATTGCTCGGAATATCGCTCACATAAAGACGCCTTGGGAGAATATGATAAGAAATCAGTCTCCGCAAGCTATCCTTATTCATTCGATCAAAATCGGTTGGACGAAACACACCGATCTCATTAAAAGCGAGATCGTTTGGAACGAGAACTGTAAATGGCCCCTTGCCATTTAGTTCGACATTCAGACCAGTTTTCTCCAACGCTGCATCAAAGAGGCGCATTTCATAATTATTACGAATAAAATCGGCCGCCGGTCGTATATTTTCATTAGGTTGGGGCACCATGAGATTATCATGTTTGCAGCCTTGTAGCAACAAAATAAATAAGCACGCAGAAAACCAGCCCATAGTATGAAGCAGTGAAACCTTCTGTTCTATTTTGCTATTATATTGAATCATTTCTGCTAATTTTAGTAAATAGGTGGAGCATATTTTCGTTGTATGGTCGTTAGGTAGACGCGACCATTGACAATTTCGATCGTATTCACCGTTGCGAAAGTGCGTGGATTATCCTTTCCCGAATGTACATTGACCAACAAATTTGGAAGAAGTGTTCCGTTTTCATTACTGGTCAATCCTACTTTTCCGTTTAGGAGACAATTAAGTACAGCCCAGTTGCCACCGGTATTTGTCTCACTGTCATAAAATGGATTCGCGACGGGATCCATTCCAGGTGTAAAAAAGTCAAATCGTTGCCAAATAGGTGTGCGGATACCGTTGGATTTACTACTCGCCCATAACGGAAAACTTGCATAGGCGTTCACTTCATTTGAACTTGTATTACGTTTAACGGTCGTCAAAAAACGCCCTTGGTAACCATTTACTTTCGCAGCATAATGGCTAAGCTCTTCCTGACTTTCATAAAGTGACAAAAATACATTCATATCATCCTTAACACCATTTTTGAAGCTTTTCAACCGATAATCATCATCTTTTAAGCTTGCATCGGCTTCCCAGAACCCTTTTGCACTCATATTGTAAAAGTTTACGTACACCAATGAATCTGATAAAGGGAGTTTATAGAAATTTTCATGTCTCAATAAGACTCCATGATCCTTCTTTAAAAAATCCCTTTGCAAAAGATGGAGTGTATAAACTTCTTTGCTTTGAAGATTGATCACCGTGTCAATCAGAATGTCATTTTTCAAACGATCTTCCAATTCGAAGAAGGGTACCGTATTTTTTGGACGATACGCAAATACGACCCTTACTTCGCCTGAAGGCACCTGAGCCCAGCTACTTAAGTCAAATCCATTTAGAATGGGACCGACTAGGACATTTTCCTTTCCTGGATATTCGGGATTGCTTGGGTCTGTACTGTTCCCGATGTGAGAAGGATACGGTGGAGCATAAGGATCTCGTTTATCCAAGAAATCACCTATAATTTCCGCTCCTGTAAATTTTCCATCAGAACCTATTTTTGGATTGATAAGCATACAGAAATAGGGTACTTTATCATCTTTGCTACCCATAGTCTGTACGTAATTGACATTATTAAAAACACGTAGATAAGCCGGCTCGGCAATTTGTGTATATTCAATTTTCGTACAGGAAGCAAGCAATAGTATAAAAATGGCCAGTAGCCAAATACGACTTGATATATTTTTCTTTTTCATTATTTATTATGTTTGATAATGATCATTCGCGCTTTTTCTTTATCGGACGATCCCGAACCACTTTTTCCAATCAACGCTACAGTATAAATCCCTGGCTCAAATGCTGGCAGAGGCCTTCCAATGGTTGTATACAGCGATTTATTTGCTATAAACTCCGTCGATTGCAATACGTCAATATCGTCGGCCCAAACACCTGGTATGACGTCTGGTTTAGAACGATAAGCCATTATTGCGTAGGGATTTGTCATAATATTTACATTGGTATAAGGCATATTAATCGAAGGGATCCCAGGTTGCAGATTTACATTGCCACTGTTTCCGAAAGGCTGTCCGTTAGGTAGCGTAAAGGTGATATAAGGATTGCTTGCCGATAGATTTAAAAAGCGATTAAAGAAGAAGAATTTAAAAGCTAGCCGGCTGTATGTCCCATCGTCTTCAGCCGGTAAAGGAAGCGTACCACTCAGATCATTGGAAATGAGAAGCAACTGAGCCTTTCCATTTCCATCAGGATAGAGCCATAACGTATAATTTTGATTGCTCCGCAATTCCTGTTTAATCGTCGCAAGTACGTTTCCAGTTGCATCTATAGCCTCAATATCATATTGCTTCTGGGTAAACACACTATAATTACTTCCTTTTCCAAATCCGATACCACTGGCAATAACCTTTCCATCGACCCTAACCCCTATCGATTGATCCATATATGCATTTACACCTTGTATCCTCAAATAACTTTGATTCGTTGGCGCAGCAATATCTGTAATGATCTGAAACGAATTTTGATAGGCTGAAACTGTCTCATTCAGCTCATTGGAGAAATAATTAAATCGCTGTGGGGTGACTACGATCGTATAAACACCACCAGGTTGAAAATCCTGAATCGGAGCATAAGTAAAATTAGTAGACTTCGCATAATCTTTTGGGATGGTGGAAGTCGTTAAATCAATGAGCCCGTACTCAAACCGACCTGAGCCCAAAGAAGGAAGGGGTCTTCCATCTGCCAGCAATATCTTGAATTGATAAGTCCCATAAGGCAACTCGATGTAATCAGAACTAATCTGAGAAGCTGCTATTGCACTGGTTTTTTGATTCACCAATGTACCATCGGCATAGGCTAAAGAAATTGGACCAACGAGATTTTCTTGCGGACCATTCATTCCAATAGCTGGATTTTTAATTGTCCCACCGAGATTAACAATGCGGATTTTAAAATGGTCTGGCTTAGTGGGACTAGTCATAGCACGCGTTAGTGCAACAACTTCCGGTTGACCATTCATGAATAAGGAAGGAAGCAAAAAATAATCCTTAGGTTGCTCATAACTATTGTCAACCTTGACTTTAAAATCATGGTTCAAACCAAAACCCTGATAAAAGCGAGCTGCAAACGTAAGGTCTGCCTCTTCTTTCTGATCAAAAAGATCTCGTGGAACTGTCCATATCTTTGTCAAACGTCCGTCTGTTGGGAAATATGAGGTTCCAGGATATTTATGATTCCCCGGATTTAACGGATGCAACACAACAAAACTTGTCAAGCTGTCGCCATTAGCAATAACCTGATTAAAGTCAGATAGATTAACAATTCTAGTATTTGAATTTGGCCGGTTTTCAGTTACAGGACGATTGTCATTAATCACATCCAGTTTTTCCTTTTTACAAGAAACAAAGGATAAAAAACATAAAGCTGTAACAGCAAAAAACCGACAACTCACGCGTTTACACATACTGATTTTCATTAGATTAAAATAAGTTATAGGTAAAACCGATCATAATTTCCGCACCGCGCTTATAACTTCTGTTGATATACTCATTTCCATACCACTTTCCTCCGGTTTGCGGATTAGCATAAACAGTTTTAATAGCAGGATTCATTATATTTTTGGCATAGCCTTTAAACAAGATCCGTTTATTTAGCTTTTGGAAAAAAACAAAATCAAGGTAAGGCACGGGCTGTGTATACAGATCCGGTTCCCCTGTCAGATTAATTTGGACTAAGCGTTCCCCAACCATATTAAAGGTCACAGTGAGATCGGTTCCTGATTTGTCGTTATCATAGTTTAACCAAGCATTAATCGAATAAGGAGCCTGTTCAAACAACGGACTATTTTTTGGGGTATATCTATCCAGTGAACGATTTGCTTCATAACGCTCCGCAGATTTTTTAATTTCACTTTGTGCCAATAAAAGATTGGTACCCAAAAACAAGTGTTTTAAAGGATCATATAAGGTTCCCAAATTCTTGACAACTTCAAATTCCAATCCCCATACCTTACCAATATTACCGTCATTCTGAAATTGGATGGTTGGAAATTCAGGATAAGTAGCAGCTAACCCTTGGGTTTTTAGATTAAAGACCTTAACCAATTGATTTTCTATACGCTTTCCAAAAGCCGACACGGCAATAACCTCTCCTTTAGCGGGAAACCATTCCCATCGAAAATCCGCATTTTGGGTATATTGATTTTTCAAATTGGGATTACCAACAACTAAGCCCATTTGAAAGGCATCAAATTCAAATACATTGGTAATCTCACGCAATTCGGGTCTCGCCAGAGTCGTGTTGAAGGCCCCACGAAAATTCATATTGTCATTCAACGTATAGGTTGCATTGACAGAATAGAATGGTTTATATTTTGTTTTATAGACAGAATTGGGATTAATCGGATCCAGTGGAATACGTGTACCATCTGGAGATGTTGCGGTCAGTGCAGGGTCTAAAAATACATTCGCAGTATCCACTGTCGAACCAATATTTGTCATCTCAAACCGAACTCCTCCGGCCATGCGGAATCGTTCAGCAATCTTGAGATCCAGCATACCATATAATGCATTGGTTTCAAAATAACCTTTGTAGTTATTTGGCGATTTTTGGCTATTGTATAGAAAACCACCTACTGGCATCATACCTTCACCCTGCCCCGCTTTTGGTAATACAACACCTACAATTTCATTGCTTACCAAACGGTCTAAATTACCCTGAACATCATATAATGGAATTGATTTATTTCCAGTGAAATTAGACCCTGGCAGAAACAGCTGGTTTTCTGTAAATTTACGATCTCTAAATAAATAATTGAATCCCGTTTTAAACAACTGCTTTTCACCCAATAGCCTGAAAGGAAAACTCAGATCAGCTTTAGCATTAAAATTATCTTCGTTCAAATTTCGCCATCTCCGACCATTAGGTTCAGCTTGAATAATACCATAATTTCCGAATCCGTTTACATAGCCCGATGTAAGCGCATAGAGATGTTCAGAATATACATAGTCATCAAAATGAGCCTGCTCACTTATAATGGGACGCCGATACCATCCTCCACCCCGAGGTTTGTAGTCTACAAGACTAGCAAATCTAAAATCCGGATCATTCTGTGTGGACTTTGAAGTTGCAACATTATAACTCAAACGAGGCGACAACTCATTTTTCAAAAACTTATGTTCACCCTGCAGATTAAAGGTATTCAGATTACGGAAAGTCTGTTTAAGCGAATGAATAGTACTTCTGACTTCGCCAGGCAAGCCCGAATACTCATAGCGTCCATTTAAATTTGTTGCGATAGACTCTCCTCCCCAGCTTCCCAAATATTGCATACTGACCTCATGCTGTGGATTAAAACGGTAGGTGACCCCTACAAGTGTACCATAGTTTAGTGTTTCGGTTCCTGTATTTTCACGATAAGTTTGATACTTCCCCATAAAAAGACTATTCGGTGTAATATAATTAGGGATATTTCTAAAACTAAAAATATCAGGGTTACCAGTCACTATCCCTTGATAGATGCTATACTGGGTCAGTTCGCCCTGATAAATATCAGCGGTTCTTCTATAATAATTTCCTCCGACAACAAGCCCCAGTTTGTGTTTTCCAAAAACATCATAACTATTACCGAATGTTGCCGAGTAAAGTTGATTCATGGGCGCGCGGCGGTAACGAGTTGTCATAACGGGATCAAACCCTTTCATAATCGTATTAACCCGGTTTACCTCCTGGTATCCTGAGGGACTATAGTTGCTATTGGCAATCATATCCTGGATAGAACTTAATCCATTGGGATATTGCGTTGCAAGATTTAGAAAATCCGAGGAAAGGTCTTTTTTATTGATTCGTGTTCCCAATAATCCAATCTCACTGTTCCAAAAGCTGTTGTAATTTCCTCCCAAACCAATGTTCGAATTGAGCCCCGTTTGAGCGATAAGCTCAAATGTCATTTTCTCAGGTACAGATTTCGTTTTCAGCTCAACGATACCCGAAGCAGCATCGGCAGGTTTATCTGGTGTTACTGTTTTATAAACGGTAATATTATCCAATAAGGAAGCCGGAACAAGATCCAATGGGATGGCACTACGGTCAGGATCAGAAGAAGCCAATCTTACGCCGTTCAGCTGACCGATCACAGATCGATCACCTAGCCCTCTTACCGCAATATATTTATCGTCAGTCACCGTAACACCAGTAACGCGCTGTAACGCCTGTGTAGTTGTGATACTGGCCGTACGCTCAATCAATTCGGCCGAAATAGCATCCTGTACAATCGAAGCGCGTTTACGTTCTTCCAGCACGGCCGTTTCAGTGTTCATTTTACGCCTTGCCTGAACGGTGACCTCTTCCAATGCTGTAGCAAGAGGGCTCAACCCAATAACAAGGTTTTCCTTCACATCATTAATTTCAATCTCCTTGGTCTGATAGCCTAGATAGGAAAGAACGAGGACAGTAGGAATTTTAGAAATCGATATCGAAAAGTTTCCATTTGCATCAGAATTCGTTCCTCCAGATGTCCCTTTAACACGAATAGAAACACTGGCCAGTGTCCTTTTTGTCTGTTGATCAATAACTCGACCAACCAAGCTCTGCTGCAATACATCGGCGGGCTTTTCCAGCGCAGTCCGAAGCGCCGTAACAACAACCAGTTTATTTTTCACAACATAACCGAACGGTTGTCCTGCAAAACATATATTCAATGCTTCTTCAACAGTTGCATTGTTTAGATTGACATTAACGGGTTTTGCTCGGTTAAAGAGCCCATTATCGTAAAAAAAGTCATAACCGCTCTGCTGCCTTATTTCTTTTAAAATAGCTGGGATATGACTATTTTGTTTGTTAAGTGTAATACGTTGACCGTAAGTAAACGCACTGACTTTCACCAACAAACAAGTTAAAAATACCATGGTGATTTTCATAACACGCATGCATTGATAAAAACTCATATATTTGTTGTTGTTAATATTATTTGATGATCATTGAATCGCAACATGATCGATAAGCTTAACACATTGACCAAAGGTGTTACCAGCACCTTTGGTTGTTTTTATCCGGCTTATCGTAAAAATTAGATAGGTCAATCTATCACAATAAGCCTCCTTCCATTTAGCGTTAATTTTACTTTTCCTGTTGTTTGCAACATATCAATAATGGTAGATAGCGGCTGAGAACGCGATACCATACCATCAAATTTCAGCTTTTCAAGTCGTTCGGGACATGCTACATCCACGTTGTACCACCTTGAAACTTTACGCAACAGACTTATCAACTCCTCTCCTTTAAAAACAAAGTCGCCATTTATCCAAGCTACTTCCTGAGAAATATCAACATTTTCTACACGCAGGGCTTCCCTTAACAAGGCCCGCTGTCCTGGTTTTAAGAGCACCGATTCATTTCTTTTTTTCGAACTAACGCGTACAACTCCCTCCAATAAAGTTGTTGTTGTATAAGGTTCATCCTCATATGCATTGACATTAAAATGCGTACCAAGCACCTCGATTTTTTGATTTACTGTCTCCACGTAAAAAGGAATTCGCCCTCCCATTCCCGTCTCAATTTTTGCAATTTCAAAGTAAACCTCTCCGGTCATGTGAACATGCCGTTCGTTTTCACTAAATTTCAAAGGATATGTCAGGGTTGAATTTGCATTGAGAAAAGCTTTGGATCCGTCGGGCAATATAATTTGATATTGGTTTCCGCGATTGGTCGTTATTTTATTCACAGCAGTGCTGGCTGCTTCCCATTGTTCAACGGCTTTATAGACCAATTCACCGTCTTTATTCTTTTGTATTTCTACCCCGCCTTGAAGTGCTACCACACTTCCATTTTTTATATCAGCTAATGAAACAACGGAGCCATCTTTTAGTGTCAATAGGGCATCATCCTTTCCCGGAGCACCAATATGCTGCACGTTTTTTGGCTGTTCTTCAGCAAGCTGTTGTTTAAATAGAAACAGTGAGATAGCGCCAACAGCGACTATGAGCGCCGCAATTTTTAACCAGACAGCCATACCAATTGCTGTAAAGCGGTGTTGGTTAGCGCGCTTTTTTATTTGAGACTGCAAACGATCATAGTTTGTTTGAACGGATAGTTCACCCGCATAATGTCCCATTGCCACAATGGTCTCCTGCAACTCCGCTATGGACGCTTTATGTTCAGGATATTTTTGTAACCATTTTTCCCATTTTTCGATATCCTCTTTATTCGTTCCCTTGCAATAGTTCACAAAAGATTCGTCCAATAATAACGCTTGCAAATTAAGTTCGTTCATACCACTCTAATCGTAATTTATACAATAGAGTGGGCAGGGTCATTTTTTCACTACTCGTTTTTAAGAAAAAATCAACAAAAATGAAGAAAGTAGGCCTACGGCAACTTTAAGAAAGATTTCTTGTTCACTAGAAAGGTTATTTTTTATTTTTTCTAGGGATTTATAAATGGTATTATAGATCGTATGGATCGAAACCTGATTGGCATCAGCGATTTCCTGATAAGAAAGATCCAAAAAAAATCGTTGGTAAATCACCAGCCGTTGTTTTGTTCCTAATTGCTCCATATGCTCCTCAACCAACTGTGTTACCGTATTTGTTGTTACCGCACGTATATGTTGTTCTTCAACAGAGTGATGGATTGACGGATCATGGATTTCTTCCACAAAATCCAAATCTGTCAGTTGCAGTGTTTCCTTGCGAAAAAGTTTTTGAAAGAAAACCGTAATAATATAACTATGATGATTGCGTATTTTTTGATTGTCGGTCTTCTTTTCCCAAAGGTGTAGAAATACATCATTCACACTATCCTGAATACGCTGTACCGACATTTTCTTTTTCGTTCCCAAATAGGAAAGATAATGGTAATAATGTTTGTATAAAGCATAAAATGAATCTTCACACTCCTCTTTCACAAATTGGTCCCAAACATTTTTTAGATCTCTTCCGGTTAGTGTAAACATAGTTTCGTGGTAACAATGACTTTATACAAAAAAAGAAAAGTCTTATTAACAAGAGGTTAACTGAAGATGAAGAATCGGAAAATTGTATGTAAATTGGACAGATAGTCGATTATAATTCCTCAACGATGCTGTATAGTGTAAACGTATAATAAAACAAAAGCAGTAGAACAACTGATTATTAGAAAGATAAATTACAAAATGGAAAGACGTATATTTATTGCAGACAGGCTTCGCGAAGTTTTTTTGAATGGACGTTGGATTGCCAACACCAACTATCAGGAACAACTATTGAATACGACCTGGGAACAGGCCATATTCAAAATAAATGATCTGAATTCCATCGCTGCGCTAACCTATCATATCAATTATTACCTAGAAGGTCTACTAGCTGCATTTACGTATGGAAAATTGGAAATTAGTGATAAATACAGCTTTGATATCCCGCCTATCCAATCCAAAGCAGACTGGGATACACTAGTAGATCGATTCCTAAAAAACGCAGCCACATTTGCCAACAGCATTGCCCAATTTGAAGAAAACCTCTTCGATCAGCCATTTATTGATAAAAAGTATGGATCTTACCTCAGAAATATCGAAGCTGTAATCGAACATAGCTATTATCACCTTGGTCAGATTTCACTGATCAAAAAGTTAATTCTTCAATCGGAATAAATTGTTATTTCGTTAATGCAGCGAGTTCTTGTTTCACTTTCTCTCGGTATTCCAACCCCCAACTGACCAGTGATTCGGTAACGGGGAATACACTTTTACCATAGGCGGTAATTTTATAGAACACTTTCACGGGGTCTTCACTGGGCTGGCGGGCGACTAACAAGTTTAATTCAAGGTCTCGAAGTTCTTTTGTCAACACTTTTGCAGAAATTCCTTGAATCTCCCGTTCCATTTTTTTGAAATAGATTTCCTGCAACTCCCGATTAGCCAAATAACGCAATATCATCAATTTCCATTTTCCGCCCAAAATATCCAGCGCGTCACGTATAGCGCGCAATTCTTCTGTACAACTCGCCTCCCGCATTTGATTTCCGTTCAAAACTTGTCCCATATTGATTTCCAACGACTAGTTACCACTTGTTAACTACCAACAAATATATAGCAAACGAAAGGTAGATTTGTCATATCAACTATATAAGATGAAAGAATGCTGATATAACATACATTATTTCGGCAGGAATTTTTCATAGGGATGCCATCATTTAAATAAATAGCGATATGAACGCGGTTATACTGGATAAAGACAATCAATTGATAAATGCGGAGGTTGAGCTTCCTCAACTGAAGTCCAACGAAGTGAAAATTAAAATAATAGCTTCAGCACTCAACCCCATAGACTACCAGATGCGTGAAAACGAATTTGAACGACGTTATATATTTTCACCCATACTTGGTAGAGAAGGGGCAGGAATTGTCACAGATAAAGGTTCAGATGTAAGTGAATACGCAATTGGAGATGAAGTATTTTTTGCCTGTGGTAGCATGGGCAGTAACGGAACCTATGCAGCATACATTCAGTTACCAGCCGGCCTCGTTGCCCCTAAGCCAAAAAATATTTCGTTTGAGCAAGCAGCAGCACTTCCTACCGCTGGCATCACCGCATTGCAGGTTTTCGACCGAGTAGCAATTAATCCGCAAGATCATATTTTCCTAACCGGCGCGTCTGGAGGCGTGGGTCTTTTTGTATTAAAATTACTCCTGGCTAACGGCATTAAAAATATCGTTGCAACAGCAGGAAGTATGGGCAGTATTGAAAAATTATGCCAACTAGGACTGCAAAAAGACAGTATCATCAATTATCGAAATGAGAATTTAACGGAAATAATCAAGCTTAAAAGTAATCAGCAAGGTATTGACGTCGCTATTGATGCGGTGGGGCAGCATCTCTCGGAAGTTGCCGCCGCAGTATTAAAACCCTATGGAACTTATATCGACATCACACATTTTACGACCGCGGCAGCAAGAGACCAACTATTTAGTTCGGCCGCACAGATCATCAATATATCCAACTTCATCCACGCCCAAAGACTGAATTATCCCTATTTCAAAAATGGACTGGATCGAATCAGACACACTATTGAGCAAGAAATTATTCAACCCGCCCCTATTTATCTTATCGGTAACTTAAGCCCCGAAACAATCGAAAAAGGGCATCGAATACTGAAAAACAACCAGACTCAAGGCAATAAATTAATTATACAAAATCAATGAGAACTATACCTAGACGAATCGTGACAGGCATACGTGCCGGAAAATCCTTTATCGAAGCGGATGCATTGGTCGATAATGTATCAGAGCACTATCCCAATCTTGTTATTTCCGATATCTGGCAAACCAGCCAAATGCCGGCCAAGTTTGAGAAAGAGCATCCCATAGAAAACAGCGCTATACCCCAAGTCATCAAAAATGGCACGTACTTCCGCTATGTACAGATCCCACCCGATCGGGAACTTGGTATAGAAACAACGATTGGCACCCCTCATCCCCTCATGCATCAGACCGCTAGTTTGGATTACATCGTTATTCTTTCAGGAGAGATTTACTTGATTACAGACACAGAAGAAACGCTTTTACAAGCCGGCGATATTGTCATCCAACGCGGCACCAATCATGCTTGGAGTAATCGCTCCGATCAAATGTGCCTGCAATTGGCCATTCTAATTGATGCGAATTAAAAATCTACCCTGTTGCTCAATCGGCAAACTAAACATTGAGCCGATTAAAACACATCGAATTTATCTTGTAGGAACACCGCAATTTTTCTAAGTTTGGACTTCATGATAGCAACATATTTTCGGTCTTTGCGTCTGTTCGACGAAGAAGAGATCAATCAGATTGTTCAGCTTTTTGAATACAGAAAGCTGAACAAAAATGACTTTTTTGTTAAAGAGAATCAACCTTGTCATGAGGTTGCATTTATACAATCAGGGATCTTCCGTTCTTATTATAGCAGTGTAAATAGGGAGGATATTACCTATTGTTTCCGCTTTCCCAATACATGGATAGCGGCCTACTCCTCCTTTATTACAGGCGGGCCAAGTATGGAGACCATGCAGGCCATTACCCCTGCCGAACTGTGGACGATCAAAAAAAATATGATTGATAAGCTTGCTACGAATAGCCTAAAATGGACAAAATACCTTAAAATGATTGCCGAGGAACAATATCTTGAACTTGAAAAACGCGTCTTTCAATTACAAAAAGAAACCGCATCACAACGTTATGCCAATTTACTCAAAGATCATCCTGATTTTATCCAACAGCTTCCTTTACAATACCTCGCTTCCTATTTAGGCATTACACAACGTCATTTAAGTCGTATCCGCAGCGAAATTTCTTTTTAGACATTTGTCCTGTAAAGACGGTAAGCCTATCTCTATTTTTGTGATGTAATATAACATCATGCAGAAAAAAATACTGATTATCAATGGCCACCCGAATCGGGAGTCTTTCAATTTTGGCATCGCAAATGCCTATCAAGAAGCTGCGGCAGCGTCCGGAGCTACAGTACGAACAATCCATATTATTGACCTAGACTTCAATCCAAACCTTGAATTTGGTTATCGTAAACGGACAGAACTTGAGCAGGACCTACTTCTTGCCTGGGAAGACATCTTATGGGCCAATCATTTGGTCTGGATACATCCCGTTTGGTGGGGCGGTCTTCCAGCCTTGATGAAAGGCTTTATCGACAGACTTTTTTTACCTGGACGGGCTTTTCAATATCGCGAAAACTCTCTTTTTTGGGACAAATTACTCAAAGGAAAATCTGCCCGGATCATTACAACACTCGATCAACCAAGTTGGTATTATGCTTTAGTTTACGGCAGGCCAAGTGTTAATCAATTAAAAAGATCCACCCTTCAATTTTGTGGAATATCGCCGGTTAAAGTCACCTATATCGGAATTATCAAAACTTCCGATCCTATTAAACGGAATAAATGGCTACAAAAAGTACAACGGTTGGGACACAAACAAGCTTAAGTGCAATCCATACGCATTAAGACTGCTGGCCAAATGATAATGAGGAGCACTTTTTGCCAAATGGCAATTGTCCTCCGCTTTGCAAGCCCTAGCTTTGACCATAAATTCAAGACAAACGCAACATGGACATTCTAATTGGGCTCCAATGGGGAGACGAAGGTAAAGGAAAATTCATTGATCTGATCGGAAGCGACTATGACATTATCGCCCGTTTTAATGGCGGCGCAAATGCCGGACATAGTATTTACTATCAAGGTAACAAAGTTACGCTTAAACTACTCCCATCAGGCATCTTTTCACCGCGTGTCAAAAACATTATCGGCACCGGTGTGGTGGTTGACCCATTAGCATTTAAAGCAGAAATCGAAGAACTAGCGCACATTATGCCAGATCAAGATCTCGTTGATAGAATTTTGATATCCCAAAAAGCGCATCTCGTTTTACCGACCCATCGTTATTGGGATATCTACATGGAACAGTCCCCATTATATCGTACGATAGGAACAACCAAAAATGGAATTGCGCCAAGCTATTCCAATAAAATACTAAGACAGAATCTTCGCGTTGGTGATATTCACTCGGATAGTTTTGACACTGACATATATCAAATTTTAAACCGCCAATACAAAGAACTACAGTTTTTGGGACAAGAAATGCCTGCATTCGAAGAGCTCTACCACAATTTTATTCAAGGATGCACTTCCTTAAAACAAGTGCCAATTATAGATACTGAAATCTTTCTGAATAAGGCGATCCGAGATGGCAAGAAGGTATTGGCGGAAGGCGCGCAGGCAACTCTGCTTGATATCGACCATGGAAGTTATCCCTATGTGACCTCATCAAATACGATTGCCTCCGCAGCCTGTGTAAGCTTAGGTGTGTCGCCTAAACTGGTGGATAAAATTTATGGCGTTACAAAGGCCTATTGCACCCGTGTGGGGAATGGTATTTTCCCAACGGAGATCACAGGACAAGCTGCCAATGATTTACGGGAAAAGGGAGCTGAATTCGGTTCCAATACCAAACGGCCCCGTCGTGTCGGCTGGCTGGATATCCCAGCATTAAAATATGCCATTATGTTAAACGGAGTTACGGAACTCGTTCTTACGAAGGCCGACATTTTGAACGAAATGGCTGACATCCCCGTCTGTACCCATTATGAAATAGATGAACAAAAAATTTCTTTAGCATTTTCCCAATCTTCTGAACAAAAAATTAAACCGATCTGGAAATATTTAAAAGGTTGGAATACCGATTTCTGTAATATCAAGCAAGCAAACTTGCTTCCACAAACCTTGAGGACATTTATATCTTTTCTCGAAGAAGAATTAGAAGTTCCCATAAAGTATCTTTCAACAGGACCTCAACGTGAAGAATTGATTAAATTAGCTAAGTAATATAAAGGGAACATGGAGCAATTACTGGAATACATCCGAAAATTTGGACAGCTCGATTTGCGAGAAGAGAACTTAATTCGACAAGCATTCGAAAAAAAGAGTATTCCAAAGTCAAGCTATTTTGTCGCTTGCGGTAAAGTAAACAATAGCATTGCTTTTGTGGAATCGGGGGTATTCCGTTCGCTCTATTACAACAGTAAAGGCGACGATTTTACGCGTTATTTTATTTATGAAGGTCGTTTTATTGGGGATCTTCAGAGCTTCTTGGATCGAACACCTTCCAACGACTATATAGAATCCCTCACAGATAGTGAGATCTGGAGCCTTGATTTTGAGAATTTTACGCTTCTTGAAAAGGAAATTAAAGTTTGGCCGTTGTTGATGGCCAAACTTTATGCTTTTGTGGTGGAAAGTAAGCTAAAAACGGCAAATACCATGATGAATCTCGATGCCAAAGAACGCTATCTCCTGTTCTTAAAGCTTTACCCGGGTTTAGCCAATCGTGTTCCATTAGCCATGTTAGCGTCCTATTTAGGGATTACCGCATCATCACTGAGCCGGATTCGGAAAAACATCTAAGTGTCGGGAGATCTCTAAATCAAACGGCCTAAACAACCTACTATATTGGTCAAACTAAGTATTGATCCTCCCCCTCAACACCGATACTCGCGAAAAAACAGCACTGAGCCAATTTACCAACGATAAAGCAGCCTTGTAGTGAAAACATTATCTTTCAGATCAGCCGAAAAGTTTGGTAAACTTGTGGTTTCGTTCGTTACATGCTCATTATATACGGTCAGTTTTATCCTATTGTTAATTTGATATGCAAGACCATAGCCCAGCGTACTAAACTTAACATCGCCATCGGCCGTAAAATTATCAGGCATGCCGATTGTCATGCCACTTGCTTTCGTATTTGGATCATATACGTCATACGCTATCAATGCAGTAATACCGCTCTTCGCAATCTCCTGCGTAAACCAAAGATAATATCCATTAAATTTACGTTGATAAAGGTCTGTTGTCGGCTGGGTTGTAAAACTTCTGCTGGCGTAAGGTCCTTTAATATCGACACCACCGGCAACTCCAGGCTGGTCTCCTGCCACATATTCGGTTTTGAAACTGGATTTCCCGAAGCTATTATCAAACTCTACCTGTAAGTTTGCTCCATAATAGTTCCTGCCGATGGCTTTACCTTCATTCTCATCACTGGTATGCGCTGTATAACCATTGCTATTGGGCGTATAGTACGTTTTCGTATCATTACGCACTGAACCTTTATAGAACGAGCCGCCAAAGCCCAAATGAAGTTTTTTATCGGCTAAACTATCAAATTTAAAAGCAAGATTACCGATCAGATCCTTTTTAGAATCATAGTCCTTAGCAGAGTGACCACTACCGTTCACCAAGGCTAAATCTAAATTTAAGAATTTAACTTTACGCCCAGGATGATAACTTACCATCCCTCCAAGATCACGTTCGCGCGGCATCAACGTCTGGAATACACGTGCCCGCTCCGGAAAGTCACGATAGCCCGATGAGTATACAATGGAATATCCAAAAGGTCTATTGAAAAGTCCCGCAGTTAAACTAAGGCCTTTTTGACTTGGGTGACGCAATTGAATAAAGGCATCCATTAGTTGTACACCGTCTTGAGTAGCATCCAATTGAAAGACAATACTCGAGTAAGTATCCACCCGGTCAATTTTAAGGCGTCCCCTGCGGATCATAAATCTGTTATCCGAATTCTTTGAAAAATCCCCACCTGAAAAGGACGTAATTCCAGGAGATTGCGCCTTTTGAAACTGTGTTTGAAGGTACCCCGTAATCTTGATATCATGTGGATCATAGCTGGAGGGCGCATTATTATTTTGCGCGAGCGCTACGACAGGACCTATCAGGGCTAAGAGTAAAAGTGCTTTTTTCATGAGAATTTTAAATAAATTATCTTTTTTCGCTTGTGATGAAACGATACTAACAGAATCATTTTTCCTTCTTCTATTCCATCATCTTTCAACGGCGTAAAAATAGATTCTCAATATTAAGTTAATATTAATAAATTGTTAGTCTATTAATTTATATACATAAAATTAACGATTTAGTAATATATCACCTTGGAGGTCGTTTCCAGACATTGAGAACTCATACGATCTCGATTATATTTTAAAATAAAAATGGCCGATACATGAAATTCACGTATCGGCCATTCGACTTTGCCTTAATTCTAGAATTAATCAAGAAGGGTATTGAAATCAGTTTCTCTTGCCGGAGTAACAATCTTCCAATTGTTATTATCTGTTGGTTTGATAGTAGCTCCAAGTACTCCCTGGAAGTTACCACCTTGCTCAAAAGATTTTCTAGCGATACCATCACCCCAACGCTTCATATCGAAGAAATCAAATCCTTCACCCCAAAGTTCAATGGCTCTATAAAGCTTAATCTCGTTAAATAAATCCTGTCCGGTTTTGGTACACGAGTAATTAGGGTCTCTTCCAGACGTTTTAGTCAACTCATTCATTAATGCCTGAACGGAAGCAACATCTTTACCCTGTTTATATTTAGCTTCGGCCTCAATCAATAGCATTTCAGAAGATCGGAAGTTGTTGGTTTGCCCAACACCTGGCATTCCTGTTGCATTAAACTTGAATTGCATATAAGAATACGCCGTTGAGTTAGCAGGAATATCTTTGTAAATATTGCGGATATAAGCAAGTCCCGCAGCATTCCCCTGTCCAGTTAAACCATTAAAAGTTAATCCCGTTGTTGCTGGATCCAAAAATAAACCTTTTCTGATATCGGTTGTAGGGATTTTAGTATACAGATCCTTACTGATCGATCGAGGGTATGTTCTAACCAACGATGAAGTAGAATTGTATGCCATATAAGATTGAAACGAATAGAAATAAATTGTTTCTTGGTCGTTATCGAAAACAGACCAGATCCATTCCTTATTTACCGTTGAAAAACCAGCTTTATAATCCGTAGTAGACATTAAAGGATACTTCGCACGTGCTAAAGCTGCATATTTTTCAGCATTTGCATAATCTTCTTTATTCAACGCCGCACGCGCATAAATCGCATAAGCGACCTCTTTGTTTACCTCATAATTGTTTGCTGTATTGCGTTCGCCCTTACTGCTTTCATATAGACCAATGGCCGTATTCAAATCCCCATAGATCATCTCATACGTTTGACCTAAAGTTGATAAAGGCAAATCTTCAAAGCCTTCATGAGCACGTAAAATCACCGCAGCGGTCGCTCCATTATTCGAACTGGACCATCTGTCGCCATAGAGTTGCGCGAGCATCATATAGGAGTAAGCTCTAAATGTCAGGGCTTGTGCCTTAATAAAATCTCTTTCCTCTTGCGTACCCGGCGTAGAATCGATATTATCGATTAATGCATTTGCATTGGAGATAATAGTGTAATAATAGTACCAAGGATAGTACGTATACGTACTTTGTGGATTGGAAAAGTACTCAAAGTTAACAACGGAGCTCCAGCCCGTCATTGGAATCGAGAAATGGTTTCCAGCATAGTTACCATAATACATTTTGATTGTTCCTTCTCCATTAAAACCTTGCGAAGACAAATATTGTCTCTTCATTAAGCGCGACAAACCGTTAACCGCCATTTTGGCATTATTAATGGATTCAAAAACAGTCGAAGGGGACACCTGATCAGTAGGATTTTTTACCAAATAGTCCTTTTTACACCCGAAAAGAAGAAAAACTGCTGATGCTAAAACACCAATTTTATATATATATTTCATTTTTTATAAGCCTATAGTAACACCTAGTGAGAAAACTCTATATTGAACGAACTGATTATCACTTGTTCCATTGAAAGATTGCTGTGGATTGTATCCTTTGAGCGAAGTCAATGTGAACAGATTTTCTGCAGAGAAAACTACATTCGCGCGACGTAAATCAAGTTTAGTTAACAAATCCTTTGAAAGATTATAACTTAAAGCAACATTTTTCAAAGACAAATAAGAACTGTTTAAGATAAACCTATTGGACACAGTACTTACATTGTATTGACTATTGGAATAATTCACCTGTGGGATAGCGTCTCTGTTAATACGGTCTGGTGACGTTAAGGTCATACCTTCAGGTGCTTCTTTCCACGCGTTGGCCAAATCAGCATGCACTGAAGAAGGTGTACTGCTCAATCCCATTAAACTCGCATAAGAATAGTCAAACCCTTTGCCACCGATAGAATATGTAAACAAGGTCGATAAATTGAAGTTCTTATAATTGAATGTATTATTAAAACTTCCCATCAATTTAGGTATTGCACTGCCACTCCAATCACGAACAGCATAAGAAGCATTTCTAGTGTACATTTTACCGTTTACTTCAACCTGGAAAGGTGCCCATGCGCCGGTAGTTGACGTTGGGTCATATTTTTCTGTATCCGCAAAGTAAAGTGCCTGCCCAGTCATCATATCTACGCCAGCATATTGATACAAATAATAATCGTATACGTTATGTCCTTCTTTATAATTAAAGGGTGACGATAGCAATCCGGTTTCTTTGTACTCCGAAGGCATTTTAGTGATTTTGTTCTTTAGAACCGTTGTATTGGCACCAAAATTCCATTTAAAATTCTCATTTTTGATTAAGTCGATATCAAACGAGAATTCAAAACCTCTATTATAGAGCTGACCGATATTCCGTTTCACCGTGGCCTTACCAACTGTATTATCAACCGCTCCAACAGACAAAGGCAGATTAACATCAAAAATTAAATCCTTAGATGTTTTATTAAAATACTCTAAGGTGAAATTTAATTTATTAAACAATCTTCCTTCCAAGGCCGTAGAAGTAGATTGACTCGCTTCCCATTTTAATGCATCGTTTCCAATATTACTTTTATACAAGGCAGCGGCGTTGTTATTCTGCCCAATTGCATACAGATTCATAAAATCAAATTCGCTCAAACTTGCTAAGTTACCAACAACACCAGTGGCAGCTCTAAATTTTAACGTATTGATCCAATTGATATCCTTTATAAAGTTCTCTTTGGATAACATCCATGTTCCACCCAATGACCAAAAATTTTCCCAACGGTGGTCAGGAGATACCTGTGAAGAACCATCTCTTCTAAAGGATCCCTCTACATAATATTTTTCAGCATAGTTATATCGTACGCGAGAGAGGTAAGATTCGAATGTTCTCTCCACCTGATAATCAGTTAATGACGTAATTTCAGAGAAATTGATTAATTCAGGCTTACCTGCGAAAGTTTCATTTGTCTTGTAACCATAAAGGTAATTGTACCAATTTTTAAAATTTTCGTGACCAACAAATACATCCACATTATGTTTATCGTTAAATGTGTTGGTATAAGTCAACTGCTGCTGGAAGGTATAATTTTTATAATCATAAATCGTTCTCGATGCACGGCCTTTATTACCAGCTCCATCTCCTATGATAGCATTATTATAAGATTTAGTAACGTCATTTCTCAAATTGATATCGCCGACTACCTTAAAATCAAAATGCTTTAAGAATTTTAAATTGACATAAGCCTGGCTATTCAAGGTATTCCGAATTCCCTTATTAAGGTTTAATTCATTTTCCCAAATAAAGTGTCTACCTACATTTTGATTTCTAGATGTTTCACCACTATCATATACTTTGTTACCGTCTGCATCAAGCACATACTCTCCAGTAGTTGCATCATGCAAGTACACAGGGTAAATTGGTGCTATAGTTCTTGCAAATCCCCAAGGGTTGGTAAAGCCAGATCCAGAACCCGTAGTATTGTTGCTATTCTGATGACTTGCGTTCATCGAAAAACCTGCTGTTATCCACGATTTAGGTGTAACGGAAGCACTTAAACGACCTGAAAGACGGTCAAAATCTGAAGTTTTGATATAACCATCCTCTCCAAGATATCCCAAAGAGAACATATAATTTCCTTTTTCACTTCCACCTCTACCATTTAAGTTATAATCTCTTCTGTAACCGTTTCTAATAACTGGAGCAAACCAATCTAGATCTGATGCATAATCGCCTTTTATTTTTGCATTGGGAGACAGATTACCATTTGCGTCAAACAGTTGATCATCTGCCAAATCAAATATATTCAGTTTTAGTACGGTCGGGATTAAATTTTTGCTGGCTTGAGCATTTGCTTGTTCAACTGTCAATTTATTATTAGGTGCCCAAAGGTATTGATTTCTCAAGCCTTGCCAAGCAACTTCCATAAACCTTTTTGGATCTAAGCGATCATACTCAGGCATACCACGTGTAAAAAGGCCCTGATTTGTCGTAAAATTCAACTCAGTTGAACCAGCACCTCCTTTTTTAGTTGTAATAACAATAACCCCGTTAGACCCTCTATTACCATACAGCGCTGTTGAAGTAGCGTCCTTTAAAACAGATACTGATTCAATATCCGCCGGGTTCAAATCGGAAATATTTCCTTGAAACTCTACTCCATCTAAAACAATTGTTGGGCTAGCACTTGCGTTATTACCAGTAATCGTTGAGAAACCCCTTATACGGATACTTGGTGTAGATCCGGGTTCGCCATAAGAGTTGTTGACCATAATACCCGGCGCCGAACCTTCTAATACAGAAGTAACGGAGCTCACAGGTCTTTTTTCAATATCCTTAGCCGAAATGCTCGAAACAGCACCAACAATTGCTTCCTTGTTTTGTTTACCATAGGCAGTAACGATAACCTCGTCCAGACCTGTTGAACTAGCTTCAAGTTTAATATTTAAAACTTTAGCACCGTTTATGCTAACAGATTTGTCCGAATAACCGATCGAACGAAATAACAATTCGTCATTCGATTTTGCCGTAATCGTAAAATTACCGTACAAATCCGTTTGTGTTGCTTTGTTACCGTTTTTTACCAAAACAGTCACATTGGGAATACTTGCACCTGTCTCTGAAGTTACTTTACCTGTCACTCTGATTTCCTGAGCATACAAGGCCGAAGTAGACATCGCAGTAGACATGAGCACAAAACTGAGTAATTTGTGTTTCATATGTTATGTTTATTTAAATTAAGTAGCTTATTTGCATGTTAAATGGACGAAAGTCCTGTTGAACCTGTCAATATATGTTTTTCTAAAAATGATGAGTCTATTAGACTAATACAGTTAGTGTACAAAACCAGACATGAAATGTTAAGGTTTTGTTAAAAGCAAAGATAATTTAATTTTTAACATCTACAATACAAACCTTCTTTTTTTACCAATAAAACTTCTTTAAAAAAAATCACGTACAATGATGTAGTTTAAAAATCAAGTTTATAGTGATGAATACTGTGATTGATAATTAAACTGTTCAATCTTTTTTCAACAACTAGATAGTCCTGATTTCACCTTTTCAATTGCTTTACTAATAATAGCATTCTCGGTATTATAAAACACACTTCGTTCTGTAATTCGGCACAGTAACTTCTTTTAAAAAAAAAGCCGGAAGAAAACCTCCGGCTTTAAATTGATATAATATATTATTTTTAATCTACATCCCAAAAGATCTTATTCTTTTGAGGGTCAATATCTCCTTGGGCTTTTACATTTGCATTATTAAAACTATACTCATTTTGAGGATACATTAAACGCAAAGGAATTTTTCGAGTGCCAACGCTTGTGTTTTTAGAAAGAGGCACATCCTTAGGAAATCCTAGTCTTCTATAATCTACATAAGCTTCAAAATTATTTATACCTGGAAGGGATAAATATTTTTGATTTATAATCAATTCTAACTTATTTGCAGCTGTAGCCCAGTTCGCAGAGGGTGATAACAAAAATGCAGTTGATACCGTACTAGCATCAGTGACTTTCAACCATTTGAATGATTCTTTGACAGCATTTTCGTAAGCTGTTTTTGCATCGCCTGTTATCCAGCCCCGCTGAACAGCTTCGGCTTGTAAGAACAAGCTCTCTACCGACGTCATCAGCCATAGAGGCTGTGTTCCATCCTTCAAGATGCCCGTCCCTATTACAATTGATTCTTGAGAAGAAGATGCTCCTTTTACGTTTGTTGCTCCAAGATCTTTACCTACCCAACGATTATTAGGATCAACTGGATTTCTCGCTGGCAAGAATAGATATTGATAACGAATATCATTAGTATTCTTATATCTATTCAATAAATAATTGCTTACACGATTGAATCCATCAGCTAAGGTCCCGTTTTGATTAGCAACATAAGTCGAATAAACAGGATTTACCTGATTTGCTGCCATTGCAAAGGCAATAGTAAGATTTGCTGATTTATCAGCTTCAATAAAGCCACTTCCATCTGCAGTAATTTTTGCGATTTCAGCACTTGGATTTTTATTAAACTCGGATTGATGAATCAATAATTTCAAGGCTTGTGTATTGGCCAACTTACGCCACTTCGTCAGATCTCCACCAAACAGTACATCAGCATTTCTAATCTCATCACTAATCGCTGGTCCTTTTTTAAAAATAAGACGAGCAGAATCAAGCTGCACTAATAAATCCTTATATATATCTTCGCCTTTATCATATTTAGGAGCAACAGCTGCGTCTCCTCTCAAAGCGTCTGAATAAGGTACATTATTATACATATCGACCAAATACATAAAACCGATTGATTTCATAACTTTGGACACTCCAACATAAAATTCTTCGTTCGTCGCTTTTCCTTTTTTCTCCATAAAATCGGCATCAGTTAACACATCATACCATGACGTCGAACTATTAGCCCATTGGGTTTGTTGATATGAAGGTGTTATATCATAGTTCTCCAAAGGCAAGCTTGGACCAAAGTCACTACCTCTACCCCAATATCCTGACCAAGAAGCGGCCCAGCTGTACTCTGTACCCATACGAGATGCAGTTTGTTTCAATACCATAGGTAAAAGGTAGCTAGCCTTAACTGTAGGTTCCGTTGGATTGTTTGGGTTCTGATTAATATCGAAGAAACTATCTTTACACCCTGTCATTGCCAAGGCTGCCGAAAATAGCATTACTATAACTTTATTTTTCATTTTCAAATTCTTTTTGTCGTTAAAACTTAGCATTAATTGTAAATCCATAGTTTCTTACCGGTGGATTAGCATTTGAATCAACGTTTCCATAAGCATTTGGATAATCCGATGTCATGCTGTTGAAATCAGGGTCCATAAATTTATTTTCCTTAGGCAACCACAGTGCCAAATTACGTCCAACAACAGCTACGGATAGACCTTTGATTACTTTCTGGCGTGCCGCTAGCCAATCTGTTGGAACATCATAGGTTAAAGCGAGTTCACGTAATCTCCACTGATTTGCACTTACAATGAAATTAGAAGCAGCCCTTCTAAACTCTCCAGTATAATAATTATATATGGCTTCTTTCTCGCCAATTTTCACTGTCGTATTTTCAATATATTGACCCGGATTATTTGGATCTGCTATTACAGAATTTGGCAATACAAATGGCTCTCTGTTATTGTATGCAGTAGCCTCAGAAACACCAGTCCAAGCCATGTCAGAACCTAAACCAAAGAACGATACAACGTGTCCTCCTTTATGCTCGAACATCGCGGATAAGTTAAAGTTCTTCCAATTAACAGAAGGAGTTAGATTGACAATCCATTTCGGTAATGTACGTCCAAAATTAACGTTACTCGAAGAAATCGATGGTCTTCCAGTAGTTGAACTTACAATAATACGTCCTTGATCATCTCTTCGATAATCAGTTCCTCGCATTTGATATGCTGGTAATCCTTTGATTGCGTAATTCCCTGCAGCAACATAGCCTCCTACTGAAAGTTCATTCAATCCTAAACTCTCATCAATACTAGTTACTTTGGAATCATTCCACAAGAAACTTCCCTTAAAGTTAACACCACCGTTATTGAATTTAATAATAGGTGTAATATTAAAGCCAAAGTCTACCCCGTAACTATTAAATGAAGCAGCATTACGATAACTTCTTGAATAACCAGATGCTTCTGAAATGTTTACGCTAATAATTTGGTCTGTATTTTTATTATAGAAATAAGTAGCTTCTAAAGTCAAACGATTATTCCAAAGACCTGCTTCAAGACCAGCCTCGGTAGAAGTAATTCGCTCCGGTTTTAGATTAGGGTTGTAGGTCGTATTATTAGCAGTCAAGCCTGGGACCGAACCAAATGGAAATCCGCTCGAAGCTGGCTGAGAAAAAGTTGCTGCCAAGAAGTAAGGATCAATATCGGAATTGGCGGTTTTAGTCCATCCACCCCTAATTTTCAAATAATTGAAGGCGCTTGATTTCAATTCTGGAATTGCATCAGTCAAGATAACAGCTGCATTAACTCCCGGGTAAAAATATGAATTATTGCCCATAGCCAAAGTCGATGATTTATCCCAACGTCCTGTGACTTCAACATTTGCCCAATTCTTGTAATTTAACCCAGCACTTCCATAATAAGAGAAGAGACGAGTCCGATAGCCATTGGACGAGCCTGAAAGGATACCGATTCTGTTACTTAGATTATATAACTCAGATACAACTAAGTTATCAGCTCCAACACGAGTTACTCTCCAATCATTTTGTCGAACATATGTTCCTAGGATTCCTTTAAAAGTAAAATCTTCGTCAATCTTGGTATTCACATCAGCGAAAAAGTCCGATGTAAGGATAGTCTGATTATAGTTATATTCTTCAATTGCCCCTGCGATCGGATCTTTACCCCTATTAATCGCCCATTCCGACGGATTCACGCCTACTGTTTTATTTCTTTCAGCAATATTACGTGAAGTTAAAGAAGCACGATAAGTAAAATTCAACCAGTCTGTCGCTTTTAAACCCAAATCTAGATTTGTAATCAAATCTTGTTTCTTACCTTCTTTTCGCCAATTACCAATTGAAAAATATGGATTCAACCCATAATTGGTAAACCAATTTTCATAAGTTGAAAATTTATCGTTCTTATAATCTTTATATTTCGATAAAATAATATCAGCTGGCGTATTGATTAACTGACTAAATAATCCCGAATTCCCCCCCGTATTTTGAGCTGCGAAATAATCTGCTTGGGCGGTTTGATTATATAAATTGTAGTTTTGTTGCGTATAGTTAAAATTCACTCCAGCTTTAAAGATTCCAAATTCTTTCTGTGAATTTAACCGAATTCCTGTTCTTCTATTTTTATCATCCGGTACGATACCTTTTACCAAGGCATCTTCCAAACTCAAAAAGAAATCTTTCGCAGTCAAGGAGAGCCCAGTTTGATTTGTAACACCAGTATTATAGAATTTCTGACGCTCATCCGTGCCGCTGTAAATTGTAGTTTGTTGACTTCCATCCGGTAATTTAGGACCGATATCTATTGTAGAACCGTCAAATGCTGGACCCCAGTTCCAGTTTTCAACTGGATCAATAATACCATCGTAGCCCTGTCCAAATTGTTTCTGTAATTTTGGAAAAAATGACACATTTTGCCATTGCGTTGAATGACTTAAATTGACTATCGGGTTATCCGAACCTTTTTTGGTAGTAACCATGATTACACCATTTCTTGCATCCGGCCCATAAATAGCTGCAGCCGCGCCTCCTTTTAGAACAGAAACATTCTCCACATCATTTGGATTAAGAGAGGATAAATATTTGATATCCATCTGAATTCCATCTAATACCAATAGTGGTTCATTTTTACCTGTCAAAGAACGGATACCACGTAAGTTGATTTTTACATCTTCATTAACACCTGAACTCGTTGTTGTAACATTCAAACCTGCCACTTTACCTTGAAGTCCGTTTGCTAAATTTACTGCACTCGCTTGATTAACTGTTTTCGAGGATACTTGCTCTGCAGAATATCCTAATTCTCTTTTTTCTCTTTTTACGCCTAGCGCTGTTACAACAACCTCCTCCAAAGAGTTATCGGAATTATCCAAGGTAATATTAAACGCAGATTGCCCTTCCTTGACAATTAAAGTTTTATCAGAATAGCCTACCGAACGAAATACGATAACTTTTCCTGTCGGAACGGATAAGGAATAATTTCCATTCCCATCTGTTTGAGTAGCCAAATTTGATCCTTGAACAGCGATAGTAACACCAGCCAAAGGTTTACCATCGGCACCTGTTACACGACCACTGATTTTTTTCTCTTGCGCAAATGCAACAGAAGTAAGAATCATACTACCCACGAAAAAACTGAGTAATTTGTGTTTCATATGTTTACGTTTATTAAATGTTTATTTTGACAAAAATTTGGTTAGTAATATACTTTTCAAAAATTTACATGTCTATAGTTAGCAACATTTTTCTCACTTAATTGTTTGTTGATGTTAAAAAATGTTAAATACAAATTTATTACTTTTTTTATCTTTTGCAATGCATGCATAATTTTGTGATAACATTTATTTAATAACAAATAACAAAAATCTGATAATCAGACAATTAATTTTCATCATAAACGTAACAAACCAAAAAATCTTGAATAGAAAATATTGTCTACATAATTTTATGGAATTTGCATTACGATAAGTATAATTTATGGCGATAGCAGTACAATTCCTTCAGAAACAAAATAGAAAAGGCAATTTCGAATACTTGACAGGAACAGAAAACACCTATAGCTAAGGAACATATTCAAATTTACATTTATTGCATAAATATTTCCTCAACTAACTTCTTTGTTTTTTACCTAAAAATTAAAAAAACCTTGTATTAACATGTTTTCAGAAATACGCGTTGTGCTAAACCCGTTAAACATATATACCATGCGATCTCACTGAATTGGTATTAAATATTTTTACCACAGTCGAGTCATTGCCTAAAAGCTATCAAAATTCGATAAATATTTCTATTTTAGAAAATTGGCATCATCTAGCAGAGCCTCTTACCATTGTCGTTCTTATAATAAAGATATAGTATTCTTACTCTTTTTCATAAACCTCAAAAATTATCAATTCATGTACACCAAACACAGTATAAGTGATACTAAAAGATACACTAGCGGTTCAAATAATACCTAACGATTATACTGAACAATAAAGGAGAAATGTGAAGTATCTACAAGAATTTGAGCGGGTGTGTAAATTACAGCCAGAATAAATTGTCTTAATATTTAACACAAAAAGCGGCAATTTCTTTCGAAATTGCCGCTTTTATAAGCATATAAATCTAAGAGATTACTTAACGTCCCACCACACCGGTGTATAGATTACCACGTTACCTGGATAATTTACATTCGAGGTCGCTTCACTGTTGGCGTAAGGCATACGCAATGGCATTCTTCCTGCACCTAAAGTTGATGCGATAGAAGTCGTAAAGAAAGTTGGATAACCTGTTCTTCTCCACTCAGTCCATGATTCAAAACCTTGGAAACCACACATCGCATAATATTTCTGTGTAATGATAGCTTTGACTTTTGCTTCAACATCACCTGCGAATTTCGCATCTGGTGCTTCCGCTATGTATTTAGCCGCATCATTAGCATTACCCGTAGCTGTAAAACTTGTTATAATACCAGATTCAAACAATGCTTTCGCATCACCTGTTCCCCAACCTTTCACTGCAGCCTCAGCTTGCAAGAATTTGCTTTCTGCAGCTGAAAATAATTTCACAGGCGCGGTTGCTGATGTAGGATCAACAGCACGACCACCAACAAGAGGTGAAGGAGAAGAAACTAATTTTGCTGAATTTGCATTAAAATCACCTTGAAGGATAAATGCAATTGTATCTTGTCCGCTCACTTTATTGAAGAAAGAAAATCTTCTTGGATCACTGTTCTTTACGAATGCTTGAACCACAGTTCCGCTCGCCACAACATTTTGTGTTTTACCTAAACCCACCATCTCATTGTAGAATGGGTTCTCGTTACCACCTGTCGTTGTGTAAGTTATTGAAGCGTCTTGATCTAAAAATTTGGCATTTTTTGCATAAAGTGCTTTAATACCTGCTGCAGCTTTATTCGCATCCACATTTGAAATGCGCAAATACGCTCTCAATTTCAATGTATTTGCAAAAGCTTTCCATTTATCTAGGTCGCCATTGAAAATCATATCCTGGGTCGAAACAGGAACAGCTTGTGGCGTTGCCAATAAAGCCAAGCCTTTATCAATATAATTGAATACTGAATCGTATACAACAGCTTGAGCTTCGTATTTAGGATTAAGATTTCCGTTCGCTTTTAACGCCTCTGACAATGGAATATCTCCAAAAGCATCTGTTGCTACTTGAAATGTATAAGCCTTTAATAAGTAAGCAATACCTTTATAATTATCGTTCGCCGCTACATTTGAATTAATGATCAATTCCGCATTGTTCAATGCGCTACGGTACAAAATCAACCACGATCTATCCATGGCTGTATTCAATACTTGATATCTGTCGATAGAACGATATTGAGAAGATGTAGGATTTTGCGTCCAATATTGTCCCCAGATATTACCATATACCTGAAAACCGTTCCCTACAACTTGGCTGATCGCAGCTTCTACTGTAGGTAGTAATAAACTAGGAGTAGCTGTTTCTGGATTGTTTGGGTTTTCATTCACATCCAAAAATTTATTACAGCTAGTCAACCCTAGTGTGCCAACTAAAGCTAAAACTAAAAGCTTCTTAGCATTTTTAAAATTTATAGTTTTCATACTTTACTTGCTCTTAAAATGAAACTTTAACATTGATACCATAATTTCGTAATGAAGGTTGAGCTGTAAAGTCAAAACCTTGTGCATTACCAGCACCAGATGAATTCACCTCTGGATCAGCGTATTTATTTTCGCTTGGCGTCCAAATAAACAGGTTATTTCCAAACACTCCGATAGAAGCCGCTCCAAATGGTGTGTTTTTCAACATGTTTTTTGAGAATTTATACGTGAATGTAAGGTTACGCAATTTGATATATGTCGCATCAACAACATTTACCCCCGCTTCCATATTTGGATAATAATCGATCTTATCATAAGTCGCAGATGTATTAACGACTGAATTTCCTGAAGCGTCCAAATAAACAGAATTTGGGAAAATCTGACCTATACGATCGCCACCTGACTCAGCTGAGGTACCAACAAATCCCATGATGTCTTTTGTTCTAGAGTAGAACACACCGCCTTGTTTCGTATCAAATAACGCGCTCATTGACCAGTTTTTATAGCTCAAACTTGTACCCAATGAAGCTTGGAAATCTGGATTATACGTACCTAAATATTCTGGTTTAGAAGAGGCAATGGGTAAGCCTGTTTTTTGATCAACAATAGTACGGCCTTGTGCATCAGTCGCATTTGTAACACCATAAAACTCTCCATAAGGGCGTCCTACGGCAGCTACGATACTCATTCCCGAGAAGCCTCCAACTGATACTTGTTGTACTCCATCCATCAATTCAACAACTTTACTGTTGTTCTTAGTGAATGTTCCAAACAATTCCCATGTCAAGTTTTCTGTTTTCACAGGAGTTCCTCTTAATGTTAATTCCACACCATTATTTTGGACCTTACCTGCATTTACCAAACTAAGCCCGTAACCCGTAGAAAGTGGAATAGGAATGCTTAATATTTGATTTTTCGAATTGTTCTTGTAGTAAGTAAAATCAGCAGATAAACGATTATTGAAGAAGCCCAATTCAGTTCCAACCTCAAACGAAGTTGTGATCTCAGGCTTTAAGTTCAAATTTCCGATAGTATTACCCGACATTAATGCGGATACGTTTCCGAAAGGGAAAGTAGTAGAACCGAACCCTCCAGCAATTGTACTTCTAGAAAAAGTTGAAATCAATTGATAAGGATCTGTATCAGAACCTACTTGCGCCCAGTTAGCGCGGATTTTTGCATAACTGAACTTACTCTTCAATTCAGGAGAGAATAATTCTGATGCAACAAATGATCCACTAACACTTGGATAAAAGAATGAATTATTTTTCTTAGGTAATGTCGATGACCAATCGTTACGTGCTGTAGCTTGTAAATATGCTATGTTTTTATAAGAAACATTTAAATCACCATAAACACCAACCAAACGACGGTTTGTCCAAGTATCTTCAATCAGGTCCAAGGGACCGTTAGAATTCGCAAGATTATACCATCCTGGTACAACAAGCCCACCGCTTGAATTTGTCGCTGTGCTATTCGAAGTCGTTTTGCGTTGACGAATGTTATTTCCAACCATGAATGACGCTTCCCAATCTTCATTGAAGGTATGCTTAGCTGTCGCCATGAAATCGTGTACAATTTCATTCACGTTAAATTGGTCGATACGGTATTGTCCTGGATCAGTCTGAATATTACCATCAGAATAATTACCAGTGGTATTATCTATTGGCAAGTAGCTGTATTTGGGAGATTCCGAACGTCTGCGGTCACTGTAGTTATCCAATCCAATGCGTTCTTGGAAAGTCAACCATTCTGTAGGCTTATAATTCACATTGAAGTTCCCCATAATACGGTTCACATCATTGAAATTATTATAGTTAGCCAATACCCAATATGGATTCATGGTATAAGCTCCGTAATAACCATAAACATCATTATGAGCTACACCATTTTCATCTATATAACCATATCCGTTATAAGGATTGGACAAGTCTTTTAAACCGACTACATCGATATCTCTCGGCGTTTGTAATAAGTTGTTATAAACAGAGCCGCCCCCTTGTCCACCACCAACATTATTACTGTTGATTCGACTATAATTTACAGCAATACCAGCACTAAATTTATTTGAGAACTCTGTTGTTCCATTAAATCTAACACCGTATTTGTTGTAGTTATCTTTTTTACCAGGATAAACACCATTGGAATTCAACGCGTTCAATCCTAAATAAAAAGTGGATTTATCCGAACCACCGGAAAAGCTAAGATTGTTGTCAGAAGCAATACCAAGGTCAAAGAAATCACGTACGTTGTCTTTCACAGCAGAATATGCTTTTTTCTGACGAACGCCATTTACTGCTTGTCCCCATTCTTGTACCTCTCCAGTGAATGGTGCTCCCCAAGACCAGTTTTCTTTCGGATCGTTTGTATAAATCAAATCACCTGCTTTATTGTAGCCAGATGCACCTTGCCCATATTGATTTTGAAATTCTGGCAATTTCAAAATTGATGACAATGTGTTCGTCGAGCTAAATGTGATTTCATTTTTTGCTCCTTTTTTACCACTCTTCGTTGTAATGATTAATGCACCATTGGATGCTCTTGACCCATACAATGCAGCAGCAGCAGGTCCTTTCAGAACGGTTACAGAAGCGATATCATCTGGATTAATATCATTACCACGGTTACCAAAATCTACACTTGATAAATCACTGGCTCCCCCCATTTTACTTGTGTTATCAATCGGAGTACCATCAACAACGATCAACGCTTGATTATTACCTGAAATAGATGAACCACCACGCAATACGACACGAGATGAACTACCTGGAGAATTAGATGTAGAGGTAATGTTTACCCCCGCTACTTTACCAGCTAAAGAGTTGATCGCGCTCGAATTACGGCCTTCTGTCAATTCATCGCTCTTAATTGTAGGCGCAGAATATCCCAAAGAACGTTTTTCTCTCTTAATTGCATTTGCTGTAACAACAACTTCTTCCAAAGCATTGTCATGATTTACTAAAGAGACATTGAATACAGAACTGTTGTTGTTAACAATAATAGTTTTATCATCAAAACCAACGGAACGGAATACGACAACCTTACCTGCCGGCACATTCAATGAATAATTACCATCAGTATCAGTCTGCGTTGCCTGATTAGTACCTTGTACAACTACTGTCACCCCTGGTATTGCTTTACCGTCAGCAGATGTAACACGACCACTAATCTTTTTTTCTTGAGCGAATGCAACCGAAGTCAGAATCATACCGCCAACAAGAAAACTTAGTAATGTTTGTTTCATGTTTTAGTTAGTTAATTTTATTATTTTTCTAATCCTATATATTGATATAAATTATATCCGTTATCATAACCGTCTAAACATAAATTGCTTAGACAATAAACAGCAAAAAAGCATAACATGCTATTGCAGTTCATTTAGAAACAGTTGAAAATATTATTGGAAAAGCGGGCCCTAGGTAGATATAGGGTCAGTCCTTAGATAAATATCCAGCTGTAAAATTTGCTCTTTTCAGCATTTACAGTAAATAATAGTTAGTGCGATTTTTATTAGCGGTGTCAAATATAGAAAGCCAAAGTTGCTTTTACAAGTTTTTTAACATAATCTATCGATAGCAGGAAA
This sequence comes from Sphingobacterium multivorum, assembly GCF_039511225.1. NCBI lineage: Bacteria > Pseudomonadati > Bacteroidota > Sphingobacteriia > Sphingobacteriales > Sphingobacteriaceae > Sphingobacterium > Sphingobacterium multivorum. The sequence goes on along the minus strand of NZ_CP154261.1, from coordinate 1,340,642 downwards.
TACCGCAATAATAAGTTCACAATTTTACAAATTGTTACAAAAGAAGCATTATAGAATAAAAAGTCATCAAACAATTTCCGGACAGAATTTTATACGGAATGAACCATAATTAACAAAACATTAACAATGTTATAAGAAAACATTAACATGCTATTCTATTATTTTTCATAGGAAAATTATAGTTAATTTATAATGATTCTAAACATCTAAAAATCGAGTTATAACAAAAAAAGACGCTCTACCTTCTCAGGCTGAGCGTCTTTCATGATGTTATTAAATAAGTCTAAAGATGACTTATTTATTGAAACTTAATCGATATACTCAAACTTAGTGTACGGTACCAAAACCGCGGGAACCTTAATTCCTTTTTCTGTTTGGTTATTCTCCAATATCGCTGCGACGATACGCGGTAAAGCCAATGCAGAACCGTTCAACGTATGTGCCAGTTGCATCTTGCCGTCAGCATTCTTAAAACGTACTTTCAAACGATTCGCCTGATAAGTTTCAAAATTGGAAACGGAAGATACCTCCAACCAACGTTTCTGAGCAGAGCTATATACTTCCATATCATAGGTCAATGCAGAAGTGAAACTCATATCTCCACCACAAAGGCGCAATACACGATAAGGCAGCTCCAATTTCTGCAACAGCCCTTGTACATATAAACTCATTTCTTCCAGCACATCATAGGACTTTTCAGGATGTACAATCTGCACCGTCTCTACTTTGTCAAATTGATGTAGTCTATTTAATCCGCGTACATGTGCCCCATAAGAGCCTGCTTCACGACGGAAACATGGTGTATAAGCGCAATGTTTGATTGGAAACTGCGCTTCTTTCACAATCTCGTCTCTATAAATATTGGTGACCGGAACTTCAGCTGTAGGAATCAAATACAGGTTGTCGTTACCCACATAGTACATTTGTCCTTCTTTATCCGGTAATTGTCCCGTAGCAAATGCAGAATCTTCATTGACCAAAATGGGCACCTGTACTTCTTCGTATCCTTCTTCTGCAGCCTGATCCAAAAAGAAATTGATCAAGGCGCGTTGCAATTTAGCTCCTTTACCTTTATAGATAGGAAAACCTGCACCGGCAACCTTTACGCCAAGCTCTAAATCAACAATATCATATTTGTTCAACAATTCCCAATGCGGCAATGCGTCGTCCGACAAAGCCGGGATTTCGCCATGGCTCAAAACAACTTCGTTGTCCTCAGCACTTACACCTGCTGGAACCGATTGATGCGGTAAATTAGGTAATTGTACGATTTTATCGTTCAATTCTGCCTCAATTGTACCCAATTGATCCAAAAGTTGCTTCACTTGCTCTTTATATCCCGAGGATTTGGATTTAACGGTTTCAGCTTCTTCTTTTTTACCTTGGCGCATCAGATCTCCAATCTGTTTTGCTGCCGCATTAGCCTCTGCCGAAAGTGCGTCCGATTCCGATTGGATCTTACGGCGATCTTCATCTAAACTGATGATTTCGTCGACCAATCCAATTTCCTTGAAATGCTTGACAGCCAATCTTTCGATTACCGTATCCCTGTTCTCACGGATATAATTCAATTGCAACATAATAAATAAAATGTTATATAAACTTGATAATTAGTGAATTACAAAATTTTATAAATTCACTGTAATACATATGTAATACTTTGTTCAGAAAAATATTTTTATACTACATTTTGTAGTATAAAAAATGTTTTTTATGTTTGTCTCAGTAACCACAAAGAGACATGACAAATATAAGTATTCAAAACGATTATTTAGCCTTCCGTCAGACGGTATGTGCTAATTGCAGGGAACTACTTCCCCAGGAACAAGTGATTGTTGTCATTGACCAAGAAATGACTTATACCAATCCTCAGGAGTCACATCTAGAATGTCCTCATTGTCATAGAGAGTGTGAGCTTGATTTTGAAACCGAACAAGAATTCTATTTAGCCGTAGCGTAATGAAACGTAATCTTTTTAAGCACCAAGCTGAGGAAATTCAGTTTCGTGCAGAGTTGATGCGCTCTTTATTGGCATTCTTATACATTATTGTGTTCGGGGTAGGCTTCATTTATTTATTAGTAAGAATCATTTTAACATTAGGATCATGACACGTCAAGAAATTTATCACGGTATCATAAAATTAAGAAATGAAGGTAATTCATTTATGAAAATAGGAAAAGAGCTCAATATATCTGAAACTACAGCTAGTAGATGGTTTAACAATGGACTTCCCTCAAAAGGTAAAGCAAGTATTATAAATCTAAAATCATATAGAAAGGCTAAAGCACCAAAAGAATCAAATGTTGACTCTGTAAATAAGGGTTTAGCAAAAATTGGTGTAAAAGAAAAAGTATTCAAGAATATTAAAAGAAATCCAGCCGATTACAGAATGGTCAGTATGATGGATTCAAAAAATACTGTGTTGGAGTTTCATAAAGATGATGCTCGGTTAAATGATATACCTGCAATACGTGCAGAGTGGAGGTTGAAACAAGAAAATAAACTTAAAAATCTATCCGCATAATGATTATCACACCAGAATATCTACAAAAAAAAGCTGAGGTCAACGGTGTTGATTTTGAGCTAACAAGTAATGGTATCTTTTTCAGTGTAACTGCTCGAAAAGGTGGAGCCACATACCATGTACAGGATTTCGTCCACAAGTTTCAGGACGAATACGCTCATGAGGTCCTTGAATTCATTAATAAACATGATGCTAAGATCAAGTATCTGCCAGTATCAAATTCTCTAACAGCATAAATAAAAAATAACCACAAATGAAAACAACACCATCAAACATCACAAAATTAGAAGAGAACCAAGTATTTGTTTTTGGTTCTAACATGAACGGCAACCATGCAGGCGGTGCCGCAAGAACAGCAGTAAAAAAATTTGGAGCTATTGAAGGTCAAGCTATAGGACTTCAAGGTAAAAGCTATGCTATTCCTACGCTTGACACTGATATGGAAAAGATAGCTTATAGTGAGTTAAGAAACCACGTTGATCAATTCCTCTGCTTTGCAAAAGATAACCCTGACAAACATTTTTTGGTAACATCAATAGGAACCGGTATTGCTGGATGGGCGGTTGAGCCTATAGCATCACTTTTCGTTGAAGCATGGGACTTTGAAAATCTTTCGTTACCTGCTGAATTTCAAGAAATAAAGGGATATAAGGGTTTCAATAAAGATATGAAATGCCGTGACTTTCAATATGAGGAAGGAAAAGAGTATGTACATGAGGGAAAAGCTGTGGCATGCGGAAGTGGTTTCCATTATTGCGAACACCCTTTGAATACTTTCGGTTACTACAGTCCAGGACAATCGGTTTATCATGAAGTAATTGGAAGTGGACAAGCATCTAAAGAGCGTGATGGCGACACCAAAGTCGCTGTTTCTCATCTAAAAATAGGTTTAAAGTTAAGTTTTTCAAGTCTTACGGAAGCTGCTATAAAATTTGTTTTTGACCGCGCAAAGTGGTCAAAAAGCGATCGTGCTACTGGCCGTTATGGTGCTGCAAGTGCTACTGGCGATCAAGGTGCTGCAAGTGCTACTGGCCGTTATGGCGCTGCAAGTGCTACTGGCGATCAAGGCGCTGCAAGTGCTACTGGCGATCAAGGCGCTGCAAGTGCTACTGGCTATCAAGGCGCTGCAAGTGCTACTGGCGATCAAGGCGCTGCAAGTGCTACTGGCTATCAAGGCGCTGCAAGTGCTACTGGCGATCAAGGCGCTGCAAGTGCTACTGGCGATCAAGGTGCTGCAAGTGCTACTGGCGATCAAGGTGCTGCAAGTGCTACTGGCCGTTATGGCGCTGCAAGTGCTACTGGCCGTTATGGCGCTGCAAGTGCTACTGGCGATCAAGGCGCTGCAAGTGCTACTGGCTATCAAGGCGCTGCAAGTGCTACTGGCGATCAAGGTGCTGCAAGTGCTACTGGCCGTTATGGCGCTGCAAGTGCTACTGGCCGTTATGGCGCTGCAAGTGCTACTGGCGATCAAGGCGCTGCAAGTGCTACTGGCTATCAAGGCGCTGCAAGTGCTACTGGCCGTTATGGCGCTGCAAGTGCTACTGGCGATCAAGGCGCTGCAAGTGCTACTGGCGATCAAGGCGCTGCAGTAGCATTAGGTATTGAAGGTAAAGCAATGGCAGATATTGACGGGTTCATCACAGTAGCAGAGTGGAAGTACTATGACAACGAAGGATGGAAGCGTATCGATGTTCAATCTGCTAAAGTAGATGGTGAAAAGATAAAAGCTAATACTTGGTATATGTTAGTTGATGGTGTCTTTACTGAGGCTTAGTTTTTAACCAATGGCGCCTTACTGGCGCCTTTAAAAGAAAAGAAGATGGAAAATACCCCACAAGAAAAAGCAAAGGAACTTGTTGAAAAATATATGAATATGGATTTCGACAACCATGATAGTGGTCTAGGTGGTACTTACTATAATATCAGCAAAGGTGATGCTATAGAATGTGCTTTAGTTACCACAAGAGAAGTTATTAACACATTGGAATCTGCTCAATATCTAAAAGACAGAAGCAACATTTTGGAATTACGGAGATACTGGCAATCTGTATTAACAGAACTTCAAAACCTATAACCATGAAAATGTACGGAAGTGAACCAATCGAAATAGCAACAGATGTTGTTGTCGATAACGATCAAATGTATTTTTATCAATATTTACCTATTAAGTTGGCTGGATTTACAGATAGTATCGCCTTACCTAAACAGCTTGATAGGTTAAACCTTATAATAGAAAAAGTTGTAAAGGACTTTCAAAGTAAAGTCTTGAAGCCTAAGTATGGCGTTACTTATAAATCTTTAAATGAGTATAGAGACCACTACATCTACCTAACAGCAAAATGCCTTTACATAAAAAGTGGCGAAAATCTCAATCGCTTGGGATGGCATTGTGATGGGTTTATGAGCGATGACATAAATTACATTTGGTGTGATTGCATCCCTACGGAATACGTTATAGGAACTTTTGAATTGATACAAGATCATAGAGAAAGCATTGAGCAGATGAATAGATTATTCTACAATTCTGAACCACTTAAATGCAAACCAAACAGCATTTATAGGCTTGACGAAACAGTCATTCACCGTTGTGATTACAATCATTCAAAAGATGCTGTATTAAGGCATTTTGTTAAAGTGTCATTTAGTAAAGAGAAGTACAATCTCAAAGGAAATTCCCATAACTACTTATTGGACTACAATTGGGAAATGAAAGACCGTGATTATAGCAGAAACCATCCAGTTAAATCTTAAAACAATGAACACACCAAGCCCAGATGTATTGGTAGCCTTAGCGGTATCAGTAATAATGCTAATAGCAATTAAAGTAATAACTAAAAGAGACGAAAGAAATGGAAAATATTAAAAACCACTGTTGCCATATTGATTGCAATCAAAACGCAACAAGAACAATTATTTATTCGGGTAAACCTGATGATTATACTGAATTATGCGATCAGCATCTTGTTCAGTATTTGCCTAATAACTATGCTGTTACTGTTGCGCCTATTGACGGAAAGGAGGTGTACGGTGAATAACGAAAAGAAAGCGCCAGTAAGGCAAATTAAGTTCCGAGCTAAGCAATTACATGGTGTTCGAAAAGGTGCATGGCGGCATGGATACTTTTCAAAAGATACCACTGGCACAGCCTATATCACCACCTTAGATGGTGTTGACACAGTGATTGTTGATGAATATACTTTAGGCCAGTTCACCGGATTACTCGACACGAATGGTAAAGAGATATATGAAGGAGATTGTGTCTTAATTCTCTATACCGATTGGCCAAGTAATACAGATGATAATGTGTCATTAGAAGATTATATGGACTCTTTGTCTAAAAAAGGCACAGTTGTATTTTCTCAAAATTCTTGGAATTTGGAAATGATAGATAGGTATGACGAATCATATCTATCATCAATAGAACCTGGCAGGCATGGACGTATAAAAGTTATCGGCAACATTCACAAAGAAAGCGAGGTAACCAATGGCTAATCTATTTACCAATCGACTTCCCTAATTCTTCAATTAGGTATGGAACTAAAAACAATGCGTTAGCAATCATAATAATAGTTCCAAGTAGGTAAATAATTGTATGCCTTTTCATAGCACCAAAATAATAAAAAAATGACACCACAGGAAATAGGCGAACTAATCGAATTAATAATAGGCGATATACTCACATTGGAAGAAGCAGCGTCGATAGAGTGTGTTGATCCGAGAGATCTTTCCCGTGTGATTGATGAGGTGATGACATTTCGATCTAGGTACTCTCGTAATAATTCGGTTGTTGTTCAGACCTCATTAGTTTAGAAAGGAGAAAAACGATGAATACATTAATCAAAAGAACAACAAGAAATAATCGTCGCTATTTTCTGCATAAGCAGTTAAAAGGAAGTATAGAAATTCTCGTCAGAAAGCGACTTGTGCAAATTTCAGATGAAATAATTAACAGTCTGGACGATGAAAAGAAACTTTATCTTTTCGAGCTCCGGGATGTATTCGGTTACAACCTTCAATACATAATACAATGAAAAAGTTTGAGGTTACAAATATCCTATCGCTGAATAATGGCGACAGGTTTTATTCCAAAACAGATAAGGCTAAAAAGACATATTGCCTTTTGAAAAGTGAAGGAAGGACTTATAAAATCAACTCCGATCAAGCAGATAGATTGAAAACGGTAGAGCGATGTATGGTTTATGCTATTGAGGTGAAGCGCCCCATTGAAGTTGTTTTCCTTCGCAGTACTGAATTGCCTTATGCGCAAGTATCAATGTTTTAGAAAGGAGAAAGGGAATGAACTATCACATCGGCGAATATTATAGATACCCAAACACCGGATCACGATTTAAACTAGTGTCTGTCAAAGGTTTTATTTTCCGGTTCGAATGTGGTCACTGGTGTACAGACATTGTATTTAGGGATTTAATAAGATGCAAAACAGAAATACAGGTATACAAAGACAATCAACTAAAACTAGAGTTTTAAACCCCTCCCCTTCTAATCGGGGGATAAAAGAAAAGAAGATGATCAAGCAATTTATAAAGAAAAGCAATAAACCATTAGATGGTATTCAGCTTACAGAATTTAATAGAAAAGATGTTATGGAATGGCTTTCAGGAGCTGGTAAAGAAGGTCCCGACGGATCAATATTACTTAAAACACCTGAGTCAGGAGAAGGAACCCAAATTGTTCATACAGGTAAGTTTATTCTAAAGGGGTTTACTGAGCAATTAGGCTGGCACTTTTGGCCTGTTGATGAAAGTTATATGAACGAAAATTACATGGAGGTTTAATATGAAAAATTTCGAAGATGTTAGAAATGAGTATTTCATAGAATTAGGATTTAAAAACCCTGAATCTGCAATATTCGATATGTCAATTGGGTGTTCTAAACTGGAATCAGCAATTAAGATTGAGCGACACTACACTGAAATAGGAAAACGCTTCGCCATCGAAGTAGCCAAAGAAGCATTAAGGAATGCAGCGGAGAATGCAACAATGAAATACCATTGTGGCCACTTCAAAACTGACACACCCACAAAGCATCATCAACAAGGCGCTGACAATATTCAAATTGACAAAAGATCAATTCTATCAGAAAGTAACATACCAAAGCTATGACAATAAAACAATTAAAGCAGGCTATTGCCGATCTTCCTGACCACATGGATGTGTTTATCGAAGAAGGAGAAACAGGATTTCAATTTGCACCTGTAAACGATGCAAGAGTTGAGGAAATCAATTTTAAAGAAGATCCCGACGGTGAAACTTTGGCAAGGAATAAGGTATTAATTCTTAGCGAGGATTGTTTATGAAATACCGGTATTACCATTCCTACTTCAACTGTAGATGGTCAAAAAGGAAGTTTCATCGCTCTGACAATTGGATAATATTAGGTATTCAGCAGAGATGGGTATCTACTGATACATTTTTATTGACTTTAGGATTATTCGGTTTTGATTGGACAATATGGGTTAAAGAAAAGAATAGCAAGACATGATATGAGAACAGACGAATATGTAAAACTTAAAATTACCTCTTTGGCGGATGAGCTTAAACGATGCCTTAAAATACAGCGTCAGCAACGTTTAGAAATAGGTATTAGGCTGCTGAGAAATAAAATTAGGCGACATTTATGAAACTCTCCAAACCCCAAAGAGAAGCGCTCCGACTAAAGTATTCGGGGCGCTGCACTTATTGCGGATGTGAACTCGGTGAACGCTGGTGTGCGGATCACATTCAACCGATAGTTCGCGATTGGGTAAACGGTGGATGCCAATACCCCGAACGCGATACATTTGAAAACCTAGCCCCAGCCTGCCCAAGTTGCAATACCATAAAAGGCAGCTTATCACTTGAAAGCTTCCGCAAGACAATAGCAGGCTTTATCCGCTCATTAAATAGGGATAGCACTCAATACAGGTTTGCCAAAAAGTATGGGCTTTTAGAGGAAAAACAGGTTGAAGTTAGGTTTTACTTTGAGGAGGTTGACTAGGGCTTTACAAGTTTCATTAATTCCATGAATTCTGATAATCCTGAAATTTGATCACCATCCAAATAATACCTAATATCCTCTTGGAAAGGAAATTTTTTACTACTACCGAAAGACTTAACTTCTAAGACTCGCCCGTCTTTCAAAGAGTGTTGCTCTAAGCAAGACCCTTGATTTTCATCATTGTTATTTATCATATAATTTCTTAATTAGTATGCCCTAAAGATACAAAATATAAAAGATGCTTTTCTGATAGGGTACTTAAGCCTAGACTAACAATCTAGGCTTTTACTATTGGATCAACCCAATAAACCACGTGATCAGTTAAGTTAAGCACATCCATCGGTGAAACATTGCATTCAATTATATCCTCCAATCCATCGCCGAGTATAACCGACAAGTCCCCCACAGGTACCATCGAACCCCTCAATATCGTTCCCTCATCTAAAATATAAAGATCTGAAGTGATCACATTGACACGGTTCTTGGTTACCCATTCCCGAAACTCCTCCTTTGACATCTCTTTTATTCTCTTAGCCAATTCGCGCGATTCCTCCAATTCGGCGTCTGCAATATCTGGAAACTCTTCCATTACCGTAGATTCATACATATCCCACTTACCAGTGCGGATAGCTTCATTTCTCAAATATAGCTTTCGGCCATACTCACCTACTTCGTTATAATATTGTTGTAATGTCTTCATAATTTTTCCTCTATAAAAACGCTTCCTTTTAGGTCTTCTTCCTTAATATTATTCAAAGCATCCTGAATGACCAGGATATTTGGTTCTTCAAACGGGACAGCTGTAATGCCTTCACAATCTAAAGCGACCAACCATTCAAAAACATTCGGCACTGTTATGGCCTTCCATGTTATATTTTCGCTATCCTCACAATTAGATGGAGCAATAAGAACATTATACCCCATGCTCTGAAGCTCTTTCAGTACTGAATGATTTAGCTTTGCAAATCGCATTTTATTTGTACTTTTAAGTAAATATAATCAAATATGTGTTATCATACTTCCACTCCAAGCACTAAGCAACTAGTAGACGCTTTACAAGGCAAGAATGTTCATTATCAAAATGAAGAAATCTTTCATGTCAGCGGATTTACTCGTCCATACCTTCCTGTTACTCTAAATGAGGACCAAGATAGTGTGGTGCCTGCCCGATGGAAGCTTATTCCTTTTTGGGTAAAGACCGAACAAGATGCTGCCAAATATGCTAATACATTAAATGCTGAATCGGAATCAATCTTTGAGAAAGCATCATATAAGAATTCCATACTCAAAACGCGTGGACTTCTCTACGTGAATGGTTTTTACGAACCCCATAAAGTCGCTGGGCAAAAGGACACTGAAAATTACTACATATACACACCAACTAAGGAAATTTTCACTATCGGTGTTGTCTATGCTAATTTCAAGGACTACGAAACTAACAACGTATACCCGACTTTCTCCGTTATCACTACGGCTGCCAATCCTCTATTGGAAGAAATACACAATGAGAAAAAGCGTATGCCTTTGATCATACCTCCATCCAATAGGGATGCTTGGCTAAACGCTACCAAAAAAGAAGATATTCAACAGCTCATGATCCCCTATGAAGGCGAACTTGGAGCACACAAAGTTTTCCGTGTAACCGGAGCCAAAGGTGATACCAATCGTCCCGATATCCAAGACGCTATTTAAGTTTCTTCCTTTCCATTACCACCCATTTTATCGCGGCATCCAGTTCGTCTGGCCACGCTTTTAATCCATCCTCCAATATCTTTGCGCCAGTCTCTATGCCAACATTTTGAGCGCCAAGTAAGGCCGATTCTCTGACATGATTTACATATCCTTCAGGGGGTTGTTTGCTTAGTTTCATAAATCAAATTTAAAATTTATCTTGATATTTTGCTAATAATGTTAGTAATTTTACATTATGAAACCTCTTGAAGTCTTTTGCCGAAATCGTGTTTTGTATGTTCAGATAAGCATACAGGATAAAAGTATGGGCATGAAGGACTACTACCTTTATAACAAAAACGGTCATACTTTTTACGTTTTCAGGAAGTCTCAAGGGTTTTGGGAATTGGCCTATGGCGAACTTGCCGAAGATATAAAAGAAGCTTGTATTGACGCTTTAATTATCAGGTTTGATAACGATGTGCCTGAGCTATTCTACCACCAAGGTAAGCGCCAGGTAGTCGAAGTTCGCGCGAAGAAATATAGCCTTTGGCATATCTATCTCAATAACGCCTATGTTGGCAGTATCGATTATGATAAATTTTCAAAGGCTTTCGACTATCATATTGAGGACGAACGCTTATTGACCGATGATCATATCCAAAAATACATAGGCATGATCCAACGGGGTGAATTAAAGTGGATAAAGGATGATATTCGATGAAAAAGTTTGTGACATTCGAATGCGAGGTAGACGGTCAAAAGCAAGTTGTTCAGGCATCAGTATTGCATGGTGGTGGATCAATTCAGGTTCTTATCAACAAATTTTTTATCATGTCTATTGCTTATAGAGGAGACCAATGGGTAATGCTTTGTAATAACGATAGCTGGCTAACAACAGATGAGCTCACAATATTTCTTGAAGAATTGGGATGGGAGGAATAGGAAAGGCCGATATTCTTAATATTAATTTGTTTTTGCATTCTCATTTTTGAAATGAAAATTGCTATTATTTTTTTGTTTGTATAAAACTTTATATATTTGGCACTGAACATTACATCAAATACTATTTCACGAGTCTTTTAAACAATTAATTATTTTACAATTAAAAATGTGAGAAAGCCATGTGAAGAAAAAATTTGCCTCGACCACTCGAGAAGGTCGGGGCTTTTTTAGGTCATCTCGAATTCATCGAGTAATCCCCTCCCTTTGGGAGAAACAAATAGGGATAGAGGGCTGAAAAAGGCAGCCCCGACTAAAAATATCTCATGAAATGAGTAGTAATGTTCAAAAAAACGAAGATCAAGAGTATATTTATCGCCCGTACATTGTAAAGAATGGCGTTAGGATTTATCCTAAAAAAGCGAAAGTCTTCAAGATACCCGTCAAGAAGTAGTATGCTTATGAACTAAGTCAATTGAAGCCGAAAATTATGACCTAGAGTTAGTAGGCTTCTTTTGTTATAACCTTTCTACTAATTTTATGTAAAACCCGTCGTTAATCTCAAACTTTACATCAATCCAGGTAATGATATCAATCATTTTATCATTAAACCAGTTGGTACCTTTGACTTCATTTGTGTCTTCATTGAACCAACAACGGAAACCGTAAAGTTCCGCTAAATGTGTATAACTATTCATAAGGATCGCAAAGTTACTACTAATTAAACAAATATTATTCCAAAAGGTTTAAATAACTCCTTTCTTTCTTAAAAAAAGAAATCCAATCACGAAGACTAAAGCGCCTATTCCTAACCAAATCAGCATAGAACCTTTTGGCTCCTTTTGTATATCCTCGATTTTAGTCGATTCCTTTTGCCGCTGTTCATGACTTACAGCAACTTGTTTTTGGACCTGTTCAGATCCTTTCTTTTCGTTGGACTCCTTCTTATTATTATATTCAGATTTCCTTTCCTTTTTGTTTTCGGTCTTTTCTTCCGATGGAGCTTCTGACTTTATGGAAAGACGATTATTTACACTATCCAATATCGCTGATATACGGAAGCCAGCCGAATCCTTCAATAGCATCTCCTCACCTGATTTCAATTTGTCTAAATCAACAGACGCGTTTAATTTACCACCAGGTTTCTTTGTTATGGTAGTCGTTTCCGTTTCAGTAATAGTTATGCCTTGATCAGTCTTAATCGTTCTTTGTATACTGTCTTTTTGCGTTTTCTCAGACAAAGAGCTATCGCGCTTACTGACCACTTCCAAAGTAGATTTTTCAACATGCTTAGTTGACTTTCGAAATAGACCACAGGAAGCAAAGGCGGCCACTATGACCACCATTGCCAAAACCTTACTTAATCTTCCCATCCAGTACAGCGTTTACACTATCCAAATGATTATTCCATTTTACAACGAACTCGGGCGGCAAAGCCTTTTTCTTGCCCTGGTTGTAGCTTGATGCTATTACACCGAATAACAACAGCAATATCATAATAAGTCTTTTCATAGCGACTATTCTTTGTTTATTACTTTATTCAATACGGTATCCAGTTTTTGCATACCCTGTTCAACTCCTTCTTTCATTGGTTGTACGGCATTCTCAACAGCTTTTGGCAGATCCCGTGATACTTTGGAGTCAACGGCTGGATTAACTTGTTTACGGACTTCTTCGACAATAGTGGAATTTAAGTCCCTATTATCTACGTATTGGTAAATATTGAAAGCAACAGACACAATGAGCATAACTTTAACTGAGTCCAACTTTGCTAATTTGACAATACCGTCAATTTTTCTGTCTAATACGTCTTTGCTTTCCTCTGCCATTACTTCATCATATTATAAAATTGCTTAACCAATGGAATAACTTTGTCTATTCCGATCAATCCCCCATTTACCCGGCGACGGATCACCTTGATATCATCATCGCTTACTGACTTAACCAGGTTCCACAATCGCTTTTGATTGAACATGAAAACAGCAGATTCTAATGGATATTTAGTAGCGACAAGATCCGGATTAGCAACACAGTCATCACCAATCCATTTGCTAAATAACGCGTACATTTCCTTTCCGGTTAACTGCATCCATCCACGTCCACGGTACTTATAGCCTTCACCTTTGCCATTGCCCATTCGGTTATCGTAAACGAAGTTGCCAAGCTTCTCAGGTTGACGTAAATATTGCTCGGCCAATGCATCACTGGTAAAGCGTGACGGCCATGTGTTACGGAGAGCGCGTACTGTCGTGTATCGCATATCCTCAATAACTATCGAAAAATCTCCGCTTTCGTGTACCAGGTTGCCGAAGAATTGAGCGGTCATAGCTTTAGTTGGTATACCGAAATTACACTGAAACTTAGTCAATGTCTCGTTACCAAGTATGCCGTCGGGATGCGCCCCGACGACTCTTTGGATATATTGTATTGATTCTTTCTTTGTCATCTTATTTTTGATTTTATATTTCTAAGCTTTCCATTTTAAGAATCCACAGTAATCATCTGCAATCTGTTTTGTACCATCATCATTCGGATGGACACCATTTGTCTGGTATTTTACCAATTCAGTCCCTGTATATCTTGCGTTTGGCTTTTGCATGACATAAGGAAAGTTATATAGTGTATCTAAATTTGCATGAATAGGGACAACATAAATATTATTAGACCTCATAGTCGCATTATCAAAAGTATCAAGTACTTTTTTCTGCCATGTAACAAGGCCTGTTTTTACATACATTTCCCTTGTCTGTCCTAAATTGTAGTTTGCTCCAAAGCCATCTTGTGTTGAAGGAAATACTGTGACAGCAACAACAGCATTTATTCCAGGATTGTACGCATGAACACTTGCAATCATTTCTGTTAATTGCGTAGCCATTGTATTGGCTTTTAACTGAGCAGCTGATAAGTCAGTAATACCGAACATGTCATTTATGCCTAACTGGAAAGGTACAGTGTCACCAGCTGTCATTGTTAAGCCATTGTTTGTCACACCATATCCATAGTCAAATTCACCTGTAGCTGGGTTTCTCCATGGGTTGCTGGAATCAACAGTCATTGTTGTATAGTTGATAGGGGTCTGACCTCCTCCACTAACTAAAACCAATGTTCCTGTTGCAGTTGGGGCTACTCCAGTTACGATTGACAAAGAAAAGTACCCATCACCTGTAGATGAATCAAAGTTAACTTCCTCTACCTTATAAGTCGATGATCCTTGTGAGTATACGCTATTTAAAGAAGGTACTATTGTAATACCGTTAACGAATATCTTATAGTATGGGATATTGTTGTTTCCGTAGTACCAATCGATTGTGCGGCCCGCACGTCCATCGTGTTTATTAGTTCCGCTTCCCACAGTTCCTTCAAGGCGTACTTTAAAACCGTCACTGGCAAAATTATCAAGTATGAATTGAGTTAATTTACCTGGAGCTACAAGACTGTCACCAATGACATTAAGTCCCCTTGTGATACCATTACCTTTATTAGTGGCAGACGATAATATCCTTTGGGTTCCGGTCAATAATGTTTGCCTGCCTTTCCTCACAACAATTGAAATATTGTAATCCAAATTTCCAGCCTTAGCTCCGGTGGTTCTAAATCCTCTGTTAAACTGCGAACCCACATCAGGGCCATTCCAGTCTATAACATAATTCTCATCAGAATCCCCATATGCTGTCACCAAAATATTTCTATTGAAAGCGTTCTTCTCAGCTCCTGGATATACATAATTTTCCTGAGTAAGCAATAATATTGGATCAGGAAACGTACCATCAATAGCATCTTTAACCTGTTGTACCGCACTGTCAGAAAGAGACTTTTTAAACGCACCCTTACCTAGTTCAAAATACATTACAGCTTTTTTATTTGATGCTGATGCTGTCAAAGTAATTGAACCTTTGGTTGTACTGTACATAACTACATGCGCAGCGTCTTGATCTGATGCCTGATTTGCTCCTAACAAAGCTATATATCCGTCTGCTGTTACCTGCATAAAAAGATTTTTAGTAAGATCTATTCCAGGTACTAAAACCAAAACTTTAGTATTTGTATTTACAGTGAAACTTTGCGTAATAGTCTTATCGAACATTATAGCGCCTGAGGGGCCGCCATCTCGAATAATAAACCTTGCATACGTGGGCATGTTTGCTGAATCGTAAGGCCTTATCATGAATCCGACTTGACCAAGATCAGGCACTAACCCTACTAAATGACCCCATGAACAAAATGGCGCTCCTGTAGCGTAAATTACATCTAAACCACCCCTTACATCGTAACTTGTCGGTACAAATGAGTCCTTGGTAATATCGCCGAGTCCTGTTTTAATTGGGTAAACTTCTTTACCGGCAACCGCTTTAGTTTCAGTTTGTGTAACCAATCCTACAGCAGCACCTTTACCCAAGACCTCGTTCGATAATTCAGTGCCAGCAACAAGTTCACCAGATACACCATAAAAAGTTAAAAATGTCTCCCTTGTTTCATTGCTTGTAGATGGCACACTGGACTGAGCGAAGTTCGTATCTATGGCACCATTTGTTTTATATAATATTTTTCTAGGAGTGGTCATTGCAGTATTTGACCTCGGTAATGACATATTACCGTTTGCATAGTATTCTACCCAAATGACTTTACCTGAAGTATTTTTGATAACAGTCCCTAGATCTACATCAATGTAGTTTGTCTGTCCATTTGGAATAGATATAGAAACCTGACCCTCAAAAAGAACCGCTCCATTAACATCTGTTTCACAAATGCGTACTTTTAAAATTGTTGCATTGGTATCCCTTGCTTGATGATAAATACGTATTTTAGAGAAGTTCTTAACAACACCGTAGGTATTTCCAAATCCCGAAAATGTACTTGTATTAAATGCCCATTGATAAAATCCCCCAAAGTCCTGAATCAATATCAATGTAGAATCATCTACAAACTTATCCTTTATAGGTTCTACAGCAATAAAGACAGCATTACCACTTGTAGCCTTTGTATTGCCTGATTCTACCACACCATCTGCTACTGCTACCGGCAAAGGAACACTGCTTCCTAAGCTCCAGGTATTGGCCGCGAAGTTAAGTACCCCCATCTTACCTGCCGGTACCACAACATTAGCTTGTCCGGCGCGTGTATATGTTCCCTCAGGTACAATTGAATAACCAACAGTTGCTGTAGGTGTTGGTAATACTGTTCCTGTAATGGCAACATATTGCCCCTGATCATAAGCAATCCAAAACGGTAAATCAGCAAATTTCTTGGTCCCGTCGCCTATCTTAAAGTTTATAGGCTGACCACCATCATCAACTACAAATGCCTGTTCGCCATCCAATAGGATGAGCTCATTTGCTTCCCATTTTGCTAGTGTGTCTTTCTTTTGGCGGACTCTGGCATCTAATACCTTCCCCTCTAAATCTAAATCCTCTGCCATCGTATAATGTATAATGTTATTTTTGCTTCTTCTCGCTCGGTAAATGAACTATGTTTAGTTCTAAATCCGAATCGTTTCTTCCCTCAATTGCGATAAGGTTGACTTCATTCCTTTCGGTGTTGTATGTTGGCGTGAGTGGGATAAACCTGCCATCGGTCTCAACGATATCGTAGTTATCCAAATAGCTCCAGTCGTATCCCCTTGTGTTAATTGTACCATTGAAGATATCCAGTGGCATATTCCTTGATTTCATGATAGATCTCGCATACTGAGCTGTAAGCGATCCAACATAACCGTCGGTATCTTTGAATAGATAGTCTTCATTAGACTTGCCCCAGGTACGCATAAAGTTGCTGTAATAGAATCCACTGAATGCTGATGAAATCTTGAGTGAGTATTCCTCAACCTTAGCACTGTCATTCAATGTGGCTTTGTAAACATCACTATTGGTGTTTACGCTCATCCATATCTCATCAAGGACATAGTGCTGTGCTCCCTCGATCTTGAACTCCATCATAAGTTTGCCTACAGCTGAATTTGTTGAAGCGTTGAGGATTCCCGGATCGGGGATCTTAACCTCCATACGGCCGTTGAACTCAACATTGGCAATATCGTTAAGTTTGAGGTTGGCAACTGTGATTCTGATGTTTTCAATAGCATCCTGAGTCTTAGTCAGTCTTGCATAGTTTTCAGGAACGTCAGTGACATCATATATGATAAATGCTCTATATCCTGTTTGTCCGATAAGTTGCTGAGTGTTCGGAATAAGATTTAAGAATATTGTTACAGCTTCGTCAGGAGATTTAGCCTCGTTAAATGTATACTCATAATATTCTATAGATCCGTTTCTGAGAAAACTGAATTTTGCTAAGTCGCCAGGAAGGAAAAGTACATTGTCATAAAATAATACACAGAAATATGTCAGAGGTGGAACTATAAAGCCATAATTAAATTTCTGAAGTGTAGTTGCATTTTCCTGGTTCCACCAATACCCAAATTCATTTAAATAGTAGTCTACCGGATTCCCATCTTTTAATATTGTATATCTTACCGATACTTTCAATGGACTTTGTTCCCAATTAATAAATCCATATTCGTTAGTATTGAAACCACTTAATGGAAGTATAGAAAATCCCCATGATAAAGTATTATACAATAAATGGGCGTCAATAGGTAACGATTGTTCCATTCTAAATGATCCCTTAGTCCCGCTATTTAAATATAGCTCTACTGAACTACCTGGACGGCCAGTTATAGGACTATATTGTTGCCACCCAACGTTACTATCTTTAGTCCAATGAAGAGGGTTTATACCAAGTGACCACACATCCAAACTACCATTATAAATAATGTTTTCATTTTGGTCCTGCTCGTACTTAACCTGAGCACCTGAAAGTGCTGGTTTAATCAGAAACAATGAATCCTCTTTAGCAAATCCATAATCAATACCAATTGTCTTCTTGATATTTCTTGTATGTGTCGTAATAACCGGATCACCATAACTGTTGGCACATTCGCTATAATTAACTACATCGTTCATATGTTCCATGATATCAAGCACCCACCAAGCACCATCAGCCTGAAATATACGGCACTGTAATGCTTTGCATATTCCCTCAACAATATAATCGCAGTATTTAGCCTGTGTACCATAATCAGCAAATCCTTCACCGGTCTGCGCCCATGTTAAACTTGTCATAGGATCACCATTGATCAATGGATTATTATTACGTAAACGCATTGACCACCTTATCGGTATATCAATACCAAGTAATACATTGCTCATCAATATTCTACGTAGGTAATTTAATGGAATACGTGTTCCAAGCTCACCCCCAAACCCTACATAAGGAATACCGCTCAATAAATTGAGCCCACATGTTGCTGATATCTGAACGTCAAAAGGTGGAGCATTGAAAATACGTTGCATATTATCCACAATAAGATATCCTGAAAACTTCAGTTCATCATTACGATAAAGCATGTATCTGAACTGTCTATCCTTTGCGCGCTGTATCTCTCTTACATCAACCTGACCTGTGCTCACCATAGTGGTAAGCATATTCGTATTGACAACCGGTGATTCCCACAATTCATCTGTAGTACCATCAAATGACATGATGCCAGCTTCATCAGCTTTACCATTGACGAATATCGGATCACCTGTATAACCAGGTATGTCGATATCTACTCGCCACTGGGTTTCATCATAACTTTTATATGGTATTGTGTACTTTATCATCTCGCCCCTCCGTTCCTGTCTAAAATAACCTTGATATCTTTACCTGCTATAGTCGCAATAAGCTGTCCTGTAGCACTTCTATCCACCGCCGTGATAATACCATCAACTGTTCTTTGTCCAGCGATGTTGCTTTGGTATGAAAGAGCGTTTTGATATTGTAGAAGTAATGTTTGTTTCTTTGATTCAGATAACTGCTGCTCAGCAATCTTTTGCTGCTTCTGAGCATTTTTTGCTCCAAAGAAACCAGCAGCACCACCTACTACAGCACCTATTGCTGTTCCCCATCCAGGTAAAATCGCTGTTCCTGCAGCTGCACCACTGAGGGCTCCTCCCGCAATCTGTCCACCTGTACTTGTCTTGCCTGACATGCTGGAAACAAGTCCACCTGCAATACCCAATCCTGCAACAACACCTTTTGATACGCCTTCACTCAATCCTCCGATCTTAAATCCTTTGCCATCTTTCCCCTCAAACAACTTACTAAAACTGTTACCTAACTCAGTCGCTATAAGGTTCTGGAAAGTCTTGATGACACTATTTGATAACTTATTGAATGTGTTACTGAATACATCATAAAAATTGCTACCCAAATCGTCAATACTATCGAATATTGAGCTAAATCCCTGACGGAATCCAGATTCAACAACTTTAGACAAACGCTTATTCAGTTCGGCATCATCCCTATCTTTTTGGTTAGGAGCATTACCAGTAACTGTATCAAAACTCTGTTTCAGCCCCCCCATGATAGCACTGGTATCCTTAACACCCATAGCTTTAAGTGACTCGTCAATCTTTTTATAGATATCCTCAATAGCAGCCAATCGATCAGCTATAGCCTTCTTAAGTTCATCACCTTTTAAGTTCTTGGCGAATGGCTTATTTTCCAGCTTCTCTATTTTGTCATACATCTTCTTGACACCCTCATAAGCCTTAGCATCAAACTTCTCATTGATTGAAGCCTCAGCGAGCTTACGTGCTTCAGTTATTGCTTGAAGTACTGTAGAATTGTTCCTATATTGATTTTCTAGTTCGTTGAAATAGTTCTTGCTTGCATCAAGCTCCTGTTGTCTCGATTTCACCCTGGATATGCCCGCATCATTAAGAATCTTAGTGATAGTATCCTGAGTGGATGTATTGTAGTCTAACTCTATCTGTTTTGCCTCTGCTTCCCTATTAGTTACTAGATCAATCCTCGTCTTATTGATAGCATCCTGAGTAGCTTTTGCATTAGCAATATTTTTCCCTTTATTTTCTTTCTCAAGCTTATCGAGTTCATCCAAGAATCCTTGATACTTTTGCTTATTTCTAAGCAACAACTCATCTAATCCAGTAGCTTGTGACACCTGAACTGAAAATTGACCTTTCTGCCCTACACTTTGAACCTGATCAATTAAATTCTTTGGAACAGCTGTGGAAACTCTAGCACCTCCAACTTTTTTTAACCCCTTTTCAAGTTCAGCGAGCTGCTTTTTATACTTGTTCGTCTCCTGGATGTTAGCCTGAATATCTTCCTTAGTCTTTAAGAAAGGTCTTTCTTTGTTAAGCTGTTTAAGTTTATTCTTTACCTCACCAATTAAACCAGCTTGGTCTTCTAAAGGTGATTCAAGGCTTTTAAGCTCATTCTTAAACAATGTTGTCTGCTTAATATTTTCCTGGATATCCTCCTTTGTTTTTAGGAAAGGACGCTGAGCTTCTAACTTTGATATTTTATCCTGAAGCTCACCAATAAGGCCAGTATTCTTTTGCAATGCCGGAGCGGATTCTATAGCAACCTTATTAAACTCGTCCATGTTTTTACGAGCTTCGGCACTCGTAGTAATGAAAGTTTTAGTTTTATCATTAGCAGCAGAATACTCCCTTCCAAGTTGGTTGATAATAGTATTCAGCTGTGTAATAGCTAAGGAATTATCTTTTTGTACTTTGAAGTTTACGCCATTTACCGTTATTGTTTGTCCAACATATTTTGCAGCATCTCTCTCCAATAAGTTTTTAGCAGCAATAGCTCTATTGTACTCATGAAATAGTTTGGTAGCATCCTTTGTAGCCTGCAAACCAGCAACAGTATTTTTTACGTAATCTTCAGCTGCTTTAGCGCTCAGATTCTTTGCTGCTTCTGCAATACCAGCTTGAATTATACTATTCTTTAATCGGTCATATGCTCGCGCTCCCTCATCAGCAAGAATTGCCTCACGAGTCATGTTTGCAAAAATATCAGGATATAACTTCTGTAACCTCTCTACAGCAATTGTTTGCTGTTCGCGTGTTGATGTACCTGACTTGATTATCCCGAATAGGATATTCAGCTCAGTAAATTCTTTGGCATAATTAGCGGATGCCTCTGCTGAGCTCCTATTTACTGCATTAAGAGTTTTAAGGTAATTTTCAACGGCATCGCGTTGTTTCTGTATAGCATCAGTTAGATTATCTGTTTCCCTTTTGGTTTTTTGGGAATGCATCTGCCACATGGTAAAACCTGTGATCACTGCACTGACACCTAAGGAAATCAAGTTGCCCGTAGATAACAATGAAGAGAAAACGGATTTTATTGCAATAGCTGTACTACCAGCCTGTTGCCTTACTGATCCAAACAACTCAAAAGCCCTAGTAATATTGTTACCAACAGATCCAATATTATTGGCAGCATAGGGAAGATCCTGAATGATCCTTGTAAACTCTACAGCTACCCCGCTTCCTGCTTTTACTGAATTATTTAGCTTATTTACACTGACAACAGCTTCCTGTGATGATGTTGACACTTCTTTTGTGGAAGCATTAACTTTACGCAAAGAGGCATTATACTGTTCAAAACTGTTCCGCCTTGCTGCAGCATCCCATTGTTCAGTTGACAATTTAGCCGCCTCAAATGATTTAGAAACACTTGTCGCTGATTGCTCAGCCTGTTTCATTGCATTTGTCAACGAAGTAGCATCACCTGTTAATACTGTTTTTAATTGAGCCATTACATCCCCTCTATTAATTCCCTCGCTTCTTCTACCGTTGTAATCGGCCTTACAATATTCTCATCATCCATCCTCAGATGTATTACCTCAGATGGGCTTATTGCTTCTGTGGTCCCAAATCCTGAATGGTTAATAACTGTTGCAATCAATGTTCTTGCTATGTTCCAGTTATCCTCATCCTTTTTGTTCTGAGCTTCCATGACCAACATAACATCGTTTAAAGTCATGGTTTCAGTTTCTGCAAGCTTATAGCCTGCCTTTAACATCAGGATTGTGGCTTCACCCGTGGTGATGCCTTTTTTTTTGCTTTTGGAGCTTCTTTTGTTGGCTCAGGAATACCATAGTACACCCTCATCTTTTTACCCAGGTAATTACTATCTAGGTATTGGTCCATTAGCTTGTTGCTTTCTTCTTGATCAGCATTATCAAGAAGTATTGTAAATTCATCAACAGACAGTTTATCACCACCATTGATATTACAATGCAGATCATTTGCAGCCTTCAACATGATAGCCCAACGGTATGATGATTCCATCAGATCAATTTGACGAAAAGGTATTTTTAATCCATCCTCATCTAGGACAGGCTCCCCTTTTTCATCAACAATAAATTCTGGCAATAATGCCTGCTCGAAATGTTCGATATCATGCCCTGTTATCTCCTTGTACCTTCTGAACGCTCCTAGGCCAAATATGTAGCCCCTCTCTGATAACTTCATTTGCTTGTTTTTTCGTTAATTTTTTACTTGTCTGTAATAGCCATACCTTGTGCTTAATCGAACAAGGTTTACAGGATTCCACCCACACATCATAGAATATATGAACATGGGTGGAGTTTATCCTTTTGACCTTTGTTACCTCAGTAGCCATGACTATGGCGCTACAGGTACCAATGATTGAGTTGGCTGTCCATTACCAGGGAACTCATATTGTGCTGTTGCTTTACCGGTGATCGGAGCCTCAAGGTTGATAGATCCAATTACCACATTACCAGTAACAATATATTCGTTCTCCAAAGCATGCTGCCCTGGTGTTGTACAAACCTCAATCTCAGCATTAACATTACCAGCGATATTCATCGCGATGATGTCAGCTGGAGTAACTTCAGCTCCTGCCAAATCATCTAGGAACATTCGCTGATTTACAGAAACAGACCAATCCTGGGTGTTTAATGTCCTTTCGATCCATGTTCCCTCAGATTGAATAGTTTCAGCAGATGGCTTACAGCCTTCCTCCTCATCATAGTTGTTCGTAAAATTCAATGTACAATCGGCTTGGCACTTGAAATACTTATCCCCGATCTTCACTCTAAGCAGTTTACCTGCAATCCCTACACTAGCCATTCCTTAGCCCTCCTTATTATTTCTTTGTAATTATTATTGTCGTTAATCAACTTTACTGTGCACCTAACTTCTGAGAATCTTGTTACCACACCGTCATAGCTTCGTTGTACGCCATCATCCCCTTTCCAAGCTACTTGCACCTTATCATCTTTCGATAACTTCCCAAATGGATCTATAATGATCGCTACTCGGTGGTTTAGCATCTGCTTACCTGTAGGGGTATCAATGATATCTTTCTCTATGTCGATTGTTGAAACATTGCTTACTAATACAACTTTGTTGCCCACAACCACAATATTTCCGTTTAGCTCCATTCTGTTGTATCTACTATTGTTGGTTTGTCTGCATTTGCCGGCTGAGCATTTATGATCAACCAGAACTCTTCCCAATCCATGTTCAGTATTCCGCTTCCAATGATCACCATGTTGCCTGTTGCAAGACCGGATCTCGGTGCTGAAGCATCCCCTGATTTCAGGTACCCTTTACCTTCAAAAATCAGGAACTGATCAACTGAAAGTCTTGTACGGAAGGATACATTCAGCAGAGTGTCATTCAAATAGGCTTCAAATAGTGTCTTAAAGTCTTGAGGTGCCCTTGATTTAAGCAAAGCCATGTTGACTGTGATCTGCCAATTGCGTTTACCTGGGACATATTCAGCCCACTTTCCAGATTGTACCGATGAAACCGGTATCATATCTTTATCGAAGTTGAGTGTTGAATCAAGTTCACAGCTGATGAACTGTCCTTCTGCAGTCACACCCATCATCTTTCCGTAAAGCTTAGTCCTATCCTTCATCTACCGACACATCAAACATTAAAATCCTTCTCAATATGGTGTACGTTCCATCGTGGTCCGTTAAATCTTCCGATCCTGTGTAGTCAAAATCCACCAATCCTATGATCTGTGGCATTTCGACCATATTTTTTACAACCAGTATCTGTAATACCTGGTCTTCTAAGTCATCGAGTACATTAAAGTCTGTACCATCAACTGACCTGTATACTATTTCAACATGCAGCGTATTATCAGTACTGAAATACTGCTTACTGCTTGCATTGTCCCTGCGTTGGGTTGGAATGTAGTAATAGGTACCTGAGTTGCTTACTGGAGGTATTTTCGCATATCCTTTCAGTGCAACACCACCGAGCTTTATCTTTCCAAGCAATTTAGATAGTGTAGCGGTCCGTATTTCTGCATTCTTGTTTTTCATTTATCTAACCACCTTTGAATTACTGCATTGACATCTCTTTGAATTGTCGGCTCAACCTTTTTTATTGCTGGCCCCATAAATGGTCTTGGATGGATACCTATATTCATGATCTTAGCCATTATTGGCCATAAAGCCTGTTCAGGTATACCCTTTCTTTTTATCCATTCCGCAATAGCTTGTTTAAATGATTTGTAACTTGCTTTGCCTGAGTTTACAGAAACAGCTAGATCCCTTAAGTCAGGGGGTACTTTTGCCAATGTCTTTGTACCGAATTCTTGATAACTGGCATAGTCTGCTGTAACATCTATCATCCAGGTCAAATCTTTACCATCAGTTTTAATGCTATTTCTCAAAAAACCCTGATCAACAGACACCCTACTAACTGCTTCATTTCTTATTTCATTGGCCTTTACTTCAAACTCAGCTGATACCTCACCAAGGAGATCTCGTTGTCCTTTAGGACCTAGTTTTTTAATGAGCTTATCAAGTCCATCAGTCCTAATGTCAAATCTTTTTGCCATTACATCTGTGTTGTTTCGTTATGCATCCTCGCGATGATAACAGTTTTTGTCCTCAGTGAATCAACATTGAATGAATGGATCTTGAAGTTTCTTCCTCGCCATTCGATACGGTCACCGATATGATAAAATACCTCAGGATTATATCTCATAGTGAATATGGCAACTTGGCCAATATTATCCTGCGAGGCGATCACATCAATACTTGCGTCTTTTTCCTCCACTTCGCAAAAAGGAGAGTGTAACATCGTCCAAGTCTTGCTGATGCTCCCGTCTGGTAACTCTACCTCTGTGGCTCTTAGGACGTTTATCCGCTCGTTTAATCGGTTTGCTGAAATCATCTTTATTGTGCTTGTACATTACAAAAAGGTTACGTTTCCGTACTTCATTACCATTTTCTCAGCTTCATCTAGAAACTTTTGAGGCTCCTGGATAACATTGTTTACTGAGAATACCAAACTCTCACGAACCATATACAGCCCAGCACCATACCGGCATACAGCAACTACTATATCCTCAGGCAAACCAATAGGCCACTTGGTAGTGTATTCTATAGTCACATCAGTTCCACCACTGTTGGTTATGATGTCTTTGCCAAACTTGGTATAAGGTGCTGTTACCGTATCAACTGGACCATACATAACCTTCCAGTTATCAACCATAGATAAGGCCGTCATTCTTACAGTGCGTTCACCAAAGGATAGCTGTGCTACTCTTTCAAGGTGTTGACGCGCTGCCTTTAAGTAACGGCTCAACAAAGCATCATCCATGTTGTAATCAACACGGCAATGGGCTTTGAAATCTTCAAGCGTAACAGGTTCAGCAGCTAAGTCAGAAAGGAACTGGTATTCCACACCCCTTACTGGTCGATCACTGCCACTAACCTGCATATCGCATATCTTATCTATGTTTTTGTAATAGTCCATGTTGCAAAGAAGGGGAGGTTTTAAGCTCCCCTAATTAAGAATGAAGATTAAGGCGTAACAACAGTTGAGCCTTTGATGATCGATGTTTTGTCTAATACCAGAGTAGCGATTCTTTCCTCTGCACGTACAGTGATTAAGTTTTTGATAACGTTGTCACGGTCTTGCTCAAAGAATCGAACTTCAGGGGACAATCTGCTAGCAAACAATGATTGTCTAGCATCCATAGCGAAGAAAGTTCCAGCTGTAAATTGAGGCAATCCTATAACTGGGACACCACCTATTCGCAAAATTCCACCTTCGAATGTTACTACTCCTGCTGGTAAATCATATTCACCTGATCCTGTCGCTTTGTTAAATAGAATTTTCAAAGCCTCACGGTTATTCATAAGAATATGTGTAGGCATGTGGTAATTGTCTTTTAATTGACCTTGAGTAGCATCATAAACCTTCTCAACCAATGGGGCATTTGCTCCAGCACCATTGTCATAAGGTGTAGAGTTGGCATTCAGCGTAGCTAATATCATCGCATTCTCAGCCATGAATAAACCTCGTTTACCGTAAACCAATTGCTGCGGGATGTAAGTACTTAAGAAATTAACATCATCCAACATCTCACGCTTTATACGAGTAATACCAGCAATCCATTGAACTTTAGCTGATTTGTCCTCAAAGTTGAAGTCAACTTCTTGTTTTGATAACAACTCAGCCACTGCAGCCTCACCATCCCAAATAGCAGCTGCTCCTGCTGTGGCATTTGCGGTTGGATTTTCCTGTAGATAGTCAATAGTTTTACTTGTTGTAGAAATGTTAGGTAAGATATTACGTAACCAAAGTTGATCCCAAGGTGTTGCATAAATTCCAGGTAACAATTGTGATGTTAGCTTATCATACGCTCCAGCAGTAAAATTGTCGAAATCCATGTCTTTCAACTCCATATTGAAATCCAACTTTTCTGTTGACTTTTCAGCATGACCGGCAAACTTGTCTTTGCCTTCCATGATCATAGTACCAAAAGAAGTTTTAAAGTCAGAGACATTTTTATCTTTACCTTTACCACCCTCTTTATATTCTACTACGAATGTTTGAAAGTCTTTTTTTAGGGCTTCTAAATCAGTAGATAATCCACCCATTTCCTCAATCTTGGAGAATTTGGCAACTAAATCATCAATTGCCGTTTTTTGCTCCTGAATAGTCTTGTTAGCATCGGTTTTAAACGTTTCTAATCCCGTCTTTACCTCCTGCACTAATACGTCTAATTCCATTTGAATGTATTTTTTAATTCAACTAATAGTTTTTTACTCTCATCCAAACCGGTGCTACCAATGTGCGACCCACCCGCGTGGCCTTCATTGGCCGGCGCAAGAAATTCAGATATTGCTTTTTGAATAGTTTT
The DNA here is from genome assembly GCF_039511225.1 of Sphingobacterium multivorum. Taxonomy (NCBI): domain Bacteria; kingdom Pseudomonadati; phylum Bacteroidota; class Sphingobacteriia; order Sphingobacteriales; family Sphingobacteriaceae; genus Sphingobacterium; species Sphingobacterium multivorum. The sequence goes on along the minus strand of NZ_CP154261.1, from coordinate 1,313,498 downwards.
GATTCTTATCTCCAATAGACCGAATGTCTCATCAGAGTATGTCCCATCACGGAATGCCTTGTACAAGTTGTCTAACTCGTCCATAACATCCTGCGGATTCTTCAATAGTGATTTACCCACACTAACAGTGTAAGTATCTTCGTTGGCACCCCATAACACAGATGATCCCTCAAACAATTGGATCTGTTTAATCAATCGGTATTCAGGGAACTTCTCAACCTCAATAGGTCTAAATCCAACGCTGTGCTGCTTGATAACACCATCCTGGTACAATTTCAATACATCATTACCAAGTGTGGTATCAGAGGCGATGGTTACAGCCTGAAGGTGATTACCAACAATTGATAACTGTTGAACTGATCCAACAATGTTTTTAATGGAAGCCCAGTGGTCAATAATGTGATAGATTAGGTTTTTCCCCTGGGGACCACGTTCTTTAATGGTCTTATCGAATGCATTCTTATGAATGACATCATCGTCAAAGTCTTTGTTACCAAGACCTGACCAATTGGCTACAATACGGCGAGAATTTGAATCTACATCAACAATTCCACCTTCAAAATCCTTATACTCCAACATGCCCATACATCACAATAAAAAAGCCCTAACATTGCTATTAGGGCTTCCTCCACAAGAGTAATTAAAAATCAAACTCACAAAAATCCCTCAGCACTAACCAAATATAATACAAAATTCTTATACTACAATATGTAGTATAAAATATTTTTATTTTTTTCATAAAAAAAGCCCTGGTGATGGGCACCAGAGCTTTAAACTAACCAATTATAAACCTAAATTATGAAAAGATGTCTTTTTATGATAGCCTTTTATTCTTACTATCTAATTCTTTTATCAGCCCTTCAACTGTTTTATTAATTCTTATAAAGTCAGCTTCAAGATTCTTGTTATTAGCTTTAATTTCCAATGACTTGATCTTAGTTTTCAATTCTTGCAATGTTTGAATCTGATTTCTCATAATCTTATTTCTTTGTGAAATACTAAAATAATTAGATTCAATCCAAAATCAAAACTTTTAAACACTAACATTTATATCAAATGTAGCAAAATTTATTTATACTACAAATTGTAGTTTAAATATTTACCGCTAAACTTTCAACAGGTATCGGACTATTGCGCCTTACTGGCCTTCCCTCTTCATCCCTCAATACCTCATACATTTCGGTACAGCGACAATTGATAACGTTTTCAGCACTCAGTACTGGATCACCTGGATATTGCCCCTGTTCCAGTTGTCCATTCTTATTGATAAGCCAATACGGATCTTCCAGATTGCGATAATTCTCAGTTGCAATAAGGCGATGTGACAGCCTTGTGCGCTTATCCGGTGTATCTAGCCATTTCTTTTGCCAGAGTAGATTAGACGACATCATTGACAGCCTTCTGCCCTTATTCATCGCCTGCATTGTCTCGGTGCGAGCAATGAGCACCGCCCGCTGCTGGTTGACTTCACCATCTGCGGCCTGTTCAATGGACTTGCTGATCTCTGCGATACTGCTTCCTTCAGGATCATTGAGCTTATCCTCTACAACCTTGGCAATAGCTCGCTGTGTCGTCTGTGCAATATCCTGGATCTTGGTAAGGATATTGAGGTTTAGCCATTCTCTTGCTGTATCGCGCCAAATCCTTATCCATTCGCCTTCCGGTGTCGTAATACCAAGTATCTGCATCAGTGTATCAAAGAAGTCCTTACGATCACTAGCAAGTGGCTTAACAAAGTCTTTCCATGCCTGCTCCGCTTCCCTCGGCAATACCTCAGTATAAAGCTTTATGAGCACCGGCCTGTAATCCTCAGGGTTCACAGTGTACTGACTTGGATATGCTGCTGCAGCTTCCTTGTATTGCTTTTTGAGTACAGCAAGGAACAAGCGGGCATATCGCCTTTCGTACACTCCTTGACGTTGCAGGAACTCTCTATGGATTGTTTTTGGGTTCATAACTGACCGTGTTTTTTTATATACAGTTGTGTATATAGAATATTTTGAATAGCATGAATATGATGCCTCAAATCGTTCATATCATCAGGATGCACATCATCAATAGCTAAAATGCTTTGTAATTCATTCCATAGATCACCAGTAAGTTTTAAGCAGTTTTCTTGAGCTGTTATAGGATCTTTCTTTGGTAGTGGTAGTTTTGGTGTCATCATCTACCCCCCTCTCATCACTCGGCACACACCATAAACCAAAAGACAAAGCACCAATAGCGCACTGGGTGCATGGTAAAGCTCAGGTAAATAGCAGATAGCCTGCCATAGGCCAAGCCCAATGATTACCACAAGCATAAAGAATGCTATCAGTAAGCTAAATTGTTCTACTTGTTTCATTTGTTCCTGTTATTATTTGTTTTTAATGCAGATGTATTACCTTTTACCTCAAAATAAGCATCATAAGCATCAATCAAATGACTACCCACCATAAAAGGCACACAGACAACCTCAACATCGGGAACAGATGCATTGATCTTTTCCTTGATGATCTGTTCTTGACGTGCTGTGAGCACTCCCGATACTCCGACTAATAGTTTCTGTTTCATTTCTTCTTAACTTTAGTTTTCGGCTTCGGCTTATCCTCAGTAACTACCTCAGCAACATTACATCGCACTAGATATTTGGCCTTTTCCTCAGTTTCCTCTATCACATCACCAGCCTTGCCAAGTACGTGATCCTTTAGCAGTTTTATTTTCATTGTTAGCTGGATCTATATGAAATACGATTGAATAAATTAGACTTATTAGTATCTATCAGATACCAATATCCCATTTGAAACTTTAAAGATTCCTTGAAACGTTCAATTCTGCCTTTGATTGGGAACATTAGTTTGAATTCTGACACATGTACTTTGTCAACTCTTTCTTTGTCCTGCATTAAGCTCCAATATGGATCCATAGCGCCCTGTATCAGCATTGCGCTTTCCCCTTTGTAAATAACAATATCTCCTAAATGAGGTCTATTAATCCTTTTAAGAGCAAACAATACATACTGGATTAGTACTACTAGTTTTCTAAGTGTTTTCATTTTTATTTTATTTAAAGTGCATCATTTTCATCCAACAAATTCAAATCAACCTCAGTCCCTGGATTGACCACATCAGCAAATGGAGCCATGCCCATAGGGACCAACATCACATCACCATCAGGAACCTCATCGTAATCCATGGCACGGCGCTTCTCGTTAACCTTAATCCACCAAGCAGTACCTAGCCATTCTGCAAGCTCCTTCATGTTCTGCTGTAACTCAGGGTAATATTGGGTATCGCTGATCACAACAAGTGAGTCATCACCATAAGCCTCCCTTACATAGAAAGTCATCGTATCATCGAAGTCACGTAGCAATGGTAATACACATGATGTTATCACCTGCTTATCTGCCTGTCCTTGTGATGCCGTGTTTTGGCTTCCTGTAATACGTTCTTTCGGATAGTTATACAACAACGCACATAACTCCTGTAGAAGGTCTCCTTTGGCTTCTATGAGGTTAAGATCAACAGGACTGATGCCTAATGCTGTAAACTTTACATCGGCAGGGGTTACTACCAACTTTCCGCCATTCACTACACCTGTATGTTTCTGCTCAAACTTATCTTGAATTGATATTGCTGTTTCTTCGTCTGGTCCATTGTCAGCATTACCTGATATAATACCAATGGGTCCCATATTCTTGAACAACGTCCCCTGTGCTCTTTCTGCCTGCTCAAACTGGCCAACAGTAGCACGCCCCGAACTAAGACGACCAAGGCCATAAAGCCACTGGTTACCCGTAACATCAGCAACTAGGTTTAACTCCTTGAAATGGGCTATTTGTTTTGGATCAATAGCATCATCAGCATAATAACTTACTTTGTAGCCTTTGACTGGATTAGTCCTGTCACCTGCAACGATATTGACACAAGGCGACGGAATACACCACAACCGCACAGGAGCAAAACCATCTGAATAGTTACCTCCCAATACCGATGCATACATGTAACTGTTACCTGTGACGATCTTATAGCCGTGTAGCTCACGTCTAAGCTGTTTTCCTGTTTGATAGGTGTTCGGTTTACCGTTAATGAGATTAGCGAACTCATGGCCTTCTATTTCATCAAATGCCTGAGCTTTAAGCACCATTGCTTTCTTGAATACTTCGTCACTCCACTGACCTTTGGTGATCGCCTGGAATGCCGCTGCTTTCTTCTTGTCCTTGATCCGGTATACGGTAACCGGTGCGTCACTTGCTTTGTCAGCTATATGGTCCGTAATCGCCCGGATATAGGAGTTTGCCTTCCATGCCTTGTTGATGTAGTTACGGCCATCGTCATTCATCTGCACCCACATATCCCCTATAAACTGCCAAGAGGGATATGGTAGACCATTCCCTTTCACACTGCCACCACTCATGAGTGACCTAATCCCTTTCACTATATCTACCATATTTCTTGGTGTTATACTACAAACATTGCTTTTTTACCTAATATTCTTTGAACCGCTTGCACTAGAGCATCTTGTAAGTCATCATGTTCATTGTTTGGAAACTTCAATATACCTTGTCTTTCACATGTGTATAAGAACTCAAGCAATGAAGCCCTGCAGTAAACCGAACCACGTTCAGCGTATGGAGTTGCCATGTGTGCCCTAGCTTCCTTGTCACCACCTATTACCTTGACTTCTTTAGCTGCAATACCTTGGTTGACTAAAGTCTGTTTAGCAGACTTACCACTTGCTTTAGCCTCAATGTAATGTGGTGACTTTCGTTTCTTCATGTAATCGATCAACTTTGGGAACTCAAGCCAATCAAAGCCCATATCAGTGATGTACATGTTCTTTTCATATTCCCCTGCAGTGACAAATGCACTCGCACTGTTCTTATCATTTTCAGTGTAGGCCAAATCCCAATCGGTTCCTATCTTCTTTATCTGATTCTGAGCAAGCATACCATCCAGTACATGATCATCAATTGGGATAATCCACCTTTTCCAGATACCACCATCGGAAGGAGCCGGATCTTGGTCGAACTGACCTGCATACCCATATTCACCTAGATCGAGCCTCTGATCCTTTAAAACAGCGTCAGAAAGCCTAACAGGATCGAGTAGACCATCAACATATCTTTCTGATAGTTCCTCGGGTACTGGACGAACTTTCGAAGTGATACGCCCTGGCAGTTTAAACCACCTTAGTGCCTTTCCCTTCTTACTCGTCCAATTACCTGTTGGATCTAGCTCATGTAATCGCTGCATCACTAGAACAGTTGGTGTAACAGCCTTATTAACCTTACGGCTTGACAGCGTTGTATCCATCCATTCGTTAGCACTCGACCGTTCGACATCACTAGATGCCTGTTTAGGGTTGAGCGGATCATCAATGATAATCAAGTGAGCGTGTATACCGGTTATCGTACCACCTACAGATGTGGCGTAACGTTCGCCGTTCTTGGTATTCTTGTACTGCGTCTTATTATCCTGGTCCTTCTTGATCTGAACCTCAGGAAACAACCGCCTGTACTTCTCTGACTTAATGATATCACGTGACTTAACCGCATGGTCTGTAGCTAATGAGGCCGAATAAGACCCTGTGATTATACGTAGTGTTGGATCAACAGTCCATGCCCATGCTGGCAACATAACAGTACATATCGTTGATTTGGTCGTGCCTGGGGGAATGTTGATAATCTCGTCATATAGCTTATCCTGTCTTCCTTTTACCCTAAGTACTGTTTCCTGTAGTTTTTCACATAAAAATGGAATATGCCAGTTGTATACAGGCATCTCAGGAATGATTACACTCCAAAACTCTTTTACAAACTCAAAGAACGATTCCCGACATATATCGGCTGTGAGTTGATCTTCATCAATCGATAGTAGTTCCTCCGCTGTCATCCCCTCTCACTTTCTTCTGCAAATCCCTCAGCGTAATCTTTTCTTCTAATGATAACTTGGATAGGTCAATTTTGGCTTCTGTCGTCACATCCGCTTTCACCTCTGCTTTGATCTCCTGTTTATCTGAAAGACCATTTAAACGCTGTGTGATGCTGGCATTGTAAACACCAAGCAATCCACCTATGATCTGATTCTCCCTGATTTCTTCCCTTATACGCGAACAGATAACTGTGAAGTCTCCATAAAGGCCATCATAATTATCAAAGTAATTCTGTACATCACCATAATTCGTTCTACAGAAACGTTTGAATCCTTCTAGGGTCATTGGTACTTTCATTGGATCAGATACACGGTTGGCATCCTTTCCGACATACTGAACGTTCATCCATTCTTTACCCTGTTCAATAAGATCTTCCTTGAACAGCTCAAATGCTGCTTCAAGTTCTTCAGGTGTCTTGAAAATACGTGTAGGATGGATATTCCCGTTCTTTGCCATTATAATTTACCTCCAACACAAATTTAACCAATAAAGTTTATACTACAAAATGTAGTATAATAAAAAAGCCCCAACTTTTCAGAAGGGGCCATAGTTATGTGGTAAGTTATGAAGTTACATTTCTAAGTCTTTTAAATTTATTTCAGTAATTATACCACCCTCATAACAGCTGTTATCTGTATAAAAAATTATCTTATCATTATAAGGGCTGGTAGGTTCTAAAGGCAATTTTATACCTAATACGAATAACTGTTCGCCATTATGAACGCCGTTAAGAGGATGGGACATAAATTTATGCCATTGTCTTTTACTCATGCTTTTTATACGTTCAAGTGAAATTTCTGAATACAAAACTTTTACATCCTTTGGTTGAATATGGTTATTGATGAATAAAATATAAACATTCAGAAAAGCATCTATAAACTTATCATAGTCCAAAAATTTATAAATGCCTGTATTGTTACCATTTTCCATAATACAAATATAATTTAAATAAGGCGGCTTTTACACCGCCCTTTTATTTTATCCTTTAATTTTCTTGTACAACTTGTTGATCCTTGATCTTACTTCCTCCGGCTCTCCTTTCTCAGCTGATAGCTTGTAAGCTTCTTGTAGGATTTCAAGTAACTGATCAGCTTCCTTGTCGTCTATAACCACCGATCGGCTTCCGTCTACTGGTTCCACTTCCATGTTGTACTTTTTGGTGTAGTGGTAGATCCGGTTACGCTTTCCGGTTTCCAGTTCCTCGATCATAAGGCTTTTCTTTTCCTTGTAATCTAATTTAAAGGTCTTCCCTTTTAACTTATCCAGGAAACGGAACTTTTGACCTTTTTGCAATTCAAATAACTTCATAACTTTTTTTGTTTTTGTTTACTCTACAAATATATAACATTTGTAATATATAATCCAAACAAAATATATATTTTTTGTAATATATTTTTTCATACCTTTGTTTTATGGACTTAAAGACGTTTTTAGACGAAAACCCGATTATCACTAAGGCGGAGTTAGCTAGGCTAATGTGGCCCGATAGTAAGAATGCAAGGATCAAGCTAGGCAATAAGCTTGCAGGAACCCAAAACAAATCTGGTGTGCAGCGTGTGACTGAGGATGACGAAGCAAGAGCCAAAGAGGTGCTTAAGGAGGTCATCAGCAAAATATCCGATTACACCAAGTAGTCCGCTAAATCTAAACCTTGTTCCCTTTCCTCAGCCGTTGCTCTATCCTCAAGTATACGGCTGATATTCCAACCATACTCCTGAGCCTTAACCTTCCATTTGTCGAATGCTCCTAAGTCAGGAAACAGCGTCACATTACGGTGTTTAAGTACTTTCGACTTATCATAGCCCAATCCCCCAACAGATCCGCTAGCTAGCCAAATGAAGTCAGGCAGAAATACCGAAGCAATACAGGCCGTTTTCTCGCTCTCTACAATAGCGATCCTTTTGTTTGGGTACTCTGATATCAAATGTTCGCCAAAATAGCACTGTGTTACCTCAAACGCGTTGTATTTTTGATTTAACTTATGATACCAGGTGGACGACTGTGATTTGTCCCTATGTCCATCCGGATTATATTTCATCAGTTTACCACCACGGCATCTGTCCTGAACATCAAACTGCCACCATATTGTCCAATTGATCGTACTGGGATTGGACTGGTCCATACCAATACGGTATTTTGATATCAGGTCAACCGTCGCCTGTGCTCCTAGCTTCTCAATGAAATACCTAATCAATGTATTTTGCTCAAGTTTATAAGAAGTCTTGATTGCATCTTCATAGTCAATGAACATCAGTGGTTTTTTGCTCACCTGCTTAGGCTCCACTATTACCTTTTCAATATTTGGTATGCTCAGGTATCCGCAATGTATTTCCCGGTCGCATCTTCCGTCATTTGTCATCAGGTAGTTTCCTTTGATGTCACGGTACCGAACAAATGTTTTCTTTCCGCAGTTAGGGCACTCAAACTTTTTGCTGCCCGTGTCAAGTTTATATTCGAAATCTACTGGCATAATTATCCTCCTTTTATCACGGTTCAGGGTTATCGTGGTTCAAGTACCCTTTATATATATAAGGGTACTTGAACCTGAACCATGATAACTGTTCGTGGTTCAATTAAACTTATATTGTTGAACCATGAAACTAAAACACTGATAAACACTTATTTATAGTATCATGGTTCAATACTTTTAATTACTTGAACCATGATACTTGAACCATGATAAAAAATACTACTTGAACCATGATCTGAACCATGATCCTAAAGATCTGATTGCCTGCCTATTAGACTATAAAAAGTATTCTTCCACTCCTTTTCACCATGTATAACATTTTGCTGCTTTAGGTGCTCTATAAATGCCTTAGCTTTAGCAACTCCAATGTTAATACCATGGGTACCATATCCTGCAATAATACCATTAACCAAGTCAGAATATTTCATTTTAGGATCGTTCTGGAATACCAATTTCAACATCAATCGATGCTCATCCAACGTATAATCCGATGGCTGTATCGATCTTTTGCCCACACTTACTTCCACATGCCCCATATAGTTCTGAATAAGCTGTGGTATACCATAACTATCACGTTCGAAAGCGAACTCCTGGAACGGCTCAGAACGTGTGTATTCAGGTGAACATACCACATTACCATAATCATCCTTGTTAACAGATATAACCGTCTCCGACTTGTTTACCATCTCAGTGCCCAAATGCCCTCTAGCCTGATCATTCCCTTTGTTGGTATGCAGAACCGTAAGGATATGGCAATCGTTGTCTATGGACAGTCTCATGATATCACCACTACGTATAGTAGCTTCATCAGGGCTGTTTATATCGTATACAAGATCCTTTATACCATCTATGATAACAAGGTCAGGGTTGAACATAGTTATAGCCTCCTGGATGATCTCATAGCGTTCCTTTGGATTATACCTTCGTACGTCAAGATATTTGAAGCTATCACAGGTTTCCGTGCCGGCTATATTGAGAATCCAGAACTGTGTCCGGCTTCCGTAATAGTCACCCTGCTCCGTATCAAGCCATAACACGGTAAGTCCACGGCCGATACACTGGGCCACCAGCCATGCTGTTGCTGTTGTCTTACCTACCTTGGCTTTACCGATGATCGTTGAAATGGATTTCTTGGTAAATACAGGAATGCCCGACAGCTCAAATACACTATCAGGACGTGGGATCTCTATACCCTGTGGAATGATGCTCGATAGAACAAGTTCAGTAATGGCAGCCTTTGAGTTGTCATCATCCGGAAACTCCTCATTTATGCTATGAACTAAATCTAATGGCATCGCGCTGTGTTTTAAGATGTGCTATCAATTTTATTACCCAATCATAGAAAGACTGGAAGTCCTTTGCTATCCAGTAAATACCCCCCGCATCCTCAACAGCCTTTTGGTAGATCTTCTGATCATCCGATTGCTTATCCTTTCCGATCTTGACCTCAATCTTTACACTCATGCCCTCAATGGTAGCAGATACATCCGCGGTACCGTTAGTTGATGTTGGCGGGATATACTGCACTGATCCTACTACCCTCATCTGCCCAATTACATTGGTTACCGTCTTCTGATTGCTTATTACCCGTCCCGATGAGCTGACACGTTCAGCCTGATATCCGATGAGCCTAAGGAAGCTAATTATAGCCTTTGTGAGATCGTTTGCCTTGCGGTCTGACCATTTATCCAAACAAGGATAAGGATTGTTCGGGTACCGCTTTATTTTGGATATCTTTTGGAGTTCTTTTGCGACTCTGAGCCCCACTCCCTTTTGCGCCAGGTGCGCTGCGTTCCATTCGTCCCTTGTTACTATCATTGTCGTTATTTTTTGTGGTTATTTTGACGGACTCAGGAGATTGATTATCTTTGTGGTCCGTTATACTCTTTGTGGTTATTGAGTATGCTGGCTTAGAAATGGCCATGTCCTGCACTAACAGAACATGGCCTCTTTTGTCTATTACTCTTACTTCATCACCCTTCTTTCCAAGTAAAACACTTGGATTCACATACAACACTATATCCTCTGTTAAGTAAGGCATAATCAAAAAATTTAATTATATTTGACCTTGGTAGGCAGCCGCCCAACCATCGTCAGTTTCTTTGTGGTTATCGAAATTGTCATGTACTTGGGTTCTGCCTACCATCCTTTTAGAATGGTAAGTCGTCATCGTCGCCTCCTCCCGAATTAAGGTCAACAGGTGCCGGCGCTGCTGCAGGGACTGATCCTGCACCGAGCTTGGTTACTCTCCATGCCACAAGACTATTGAAATAGGTGGTTACACCATCCTTATTTGTCCATGGCCGGCCACGAAGATTGAAAGATACCTCAACCTCATCACCTACTGATAGGTTATCGAACTTGCTTGTATTGTCCTGAGTCGCTTCGAACTTCAGGTACTCCACAAATTGCGGATTCTCAGCATAAGCGACAATCATATCGCGTTTTTTGAAAGACTCGGTTACCTGCTGAGTATCGCCGATCTCATGTACTTTACCTTTGATTTCCATTTTTACTTAAATTTTTATTAAACTTTTTACTTACTCTTTACTTAGGATCATTCTCAAAAAAATGAGGCGCTAAATCTCTTTTACTAGATACTTCACACATTAGATGATTTGGATATTTTTTTTCCAAACGATTCCATTCTAAATCAACACCTTTTTTGTTTAAATGGGATATATCCACCTGTGCACAACTAAGGTCAAGTCTTGATTTTTTAACCTCGATCCATTTGAATGTTTGTTTTGCCATTTTTGTCCTACTTGTTGTAATAGTTATACATCCATTGATATGAGGATATTACCCACATTGCAGTCACCCATTGATGACCTATTAGCATCACCAAGAAGGTGAATAGGTGTAATGCTGTTAGTGCTATCATGATGCTTTGTTTAATTCTATGTTGAAATACTCCTTTGTTTTGTTCCTTACGAACTGGGCAACTTCCTCCTGGTCTTTAAGAGACATATAACATATCTCATTGAATATGTCGCCTAAAACAAATGCCATAACCTCAATATCGTCCTGTCCTTTAGGATTCACGAATACCTGATTGATGACCTTGTTTATCTGCTTAAGATCACGCAATACCTTTGTACCCTTCTCAAGAATATATTTAGGTGCATCAATCATAGTGGCCTGCCCTTCCTGGAAGGACACAGCATTTTGTGTCATACGAATTTTGCCTATCTGGTTGCGTAAGGACTCCTCGAAGTACTTCGCCGAATTTATCACTGATATTGCCGCCTTAAACATGTCCAAGTATTCAGGGGGCACACCTTTGAATTGATTCTCCATTATGAAACCTGTCTTAAAAATGATTGTGAATAAAAACCTGTACTTTCAATATACTCCCGGCATACCAATACACGGTCCTGTATATCTTGGATGCGTTTTTCATTAAATGAAACATCAAATACCTTCAATCGCAGTATTGGAGGAAGATCTGAATACGTCATATCCTCTTTTACCTTTTGGTAAACTTCGGGTGGAACCTCTCCCCGATATCCTTCTTTCCATGATAACTTTGACATTTCCTTTTTCATCAGGTCCAAAGGAGCATCCATTAGACAATAAACCAATTTAGAGTTACGATATCCTGTAAGCTGCATATAACCGTTAAGCTGATCCTCATAACCATCAGTTGGTATTTCTTTGTCGTATAGAGGAAATGTGAAGCAGTCCCATGAGTTCTTAATGTCAGCGATGAACTGCTGGCGCTCATGCATGATATCCGGTGTTCCCTGAAAGATATCATCTTCGAACCATTCCTCATTCTTATAGACAATACCCCACTTTAGGTTTTCAGCAGCAAAAGCGATCGCGTCGTTCTCGCATGCATTACCTTTGTCAAAGTATTTTGATGCAAAGTCTTTTCTACGGTTGTAGATCTGCTCTTTCATCCATTCATCAAGGTATGTTTGACCTGTCTTACCAAGACCTTTAACGCCCATTATTTTACTTATACCTGAGCATCTAATTTTGAATTCTGGAAAGTCGTTCATTATGCTGCTCCTTTCAACTTTTTGCCCAAATCTGTTGCAAGGTCCTTATAAAGATTTTGGGCTCCTTTAGGAATTGATTTGTAAATTTCTCTGACTTCTTCCGGAGTGGAGCAGGCTTCAAAACTATCAATAATAGCCTGATCAATTTCTAAAGCCTCGTTGACAGCTTCTGATGTTTCTAATACAGGTTCTTTAACGTCAATATGAGGTATATCTACTATATTCATTTCTTCAGGTGTATAAACAGGTCCACTGAATACATCAGGGCAATACCATTTTACACCGTTTGATATGGCACGAGCAAACAACATATTTTTAGGGAACTTATCCAAGTTCTTTGTTTGGGCTTTTTTAGCATCATCAATGGTAAAAGTAGAATTTCCTATTTTCTCATTACCTTGATAAAAATCAATTGAACAAATTTTTTCAGACTGTTCGATAACTCTGTAGTCATATTTACCTGATCCTTTAACTGTAGACGCTATTAGTCCAGCGCCAATTGTTGGTTTGCCTTGAATAATATGCACACCTGACATAGCCGCAAATGGGGGTATCCCTAGTTCCTGCCCAGCCATTATTTTTACAAATGCTTGGCTTGCTTGCTTAGCATCAGTGAACATTCCGCTTTCTGCGAATAATTGAGCTACCGACATAACCTCGTTCGTTGGTAACAATTGTTGTAATTTATCCATATACTCTTTGTGGTTACTTTTCTAAAAATTAATTGATAACACTACTTTACCCTTTTTCACGATCTCAAACCGTGATCGATCCAACTCGAAAGTTGTTTTGCCTACCTTGAAGATTAGTTCTCTGCCGAATGGGTGTTTTAATAAAAAGATTCTCATAACTGTTTTTACTAATGTGGTTAAACCATTTGTTAATACTCTCTGTGCTTTTGGGGTTCCAGTCATCAGGATAAACCGAAGATTGTATTCTAGGCCCTGCGTTCTTTTGCTGTGACATATAAGTTCCTTTGTTCTGATAATAATGCTTTGTTCAACTGCATAACATCAAAGTGGTACACTGCCTTATGTCCCTTTTGGATCCTGGTCAATAAACCCGTTTTCTCCAAAAACTCTATCCGCTCCCTAGTGTGTATACGAATTGCCTGTGGCCTGCTTATAGTGGGACTGACCAATCCGGCATTAATCAATGCCTGCTGTCCTCCCAGCTCAGCAGACTTGGCCATCATGTCGGCTAAGTCATATTGATTTATTTCGTAAACTTTCATGTTATCTTTTTGTGGTTATTGATAATCTGACTTGTTATTTCACGCGCCATACGGCAAATGTGCCCGCTGGCTGACCTTTTTTAGAAGTAATAAATTCGAAACCTTTGTAACGCTTCAATTCACCTGCAACCTGTTGTACAGCTGTCCTATCAGATAAATCGAAAGTGTCACTATCAGACAAGGCTATTGCTTCTAGCTTGTCACTGATTTCTGATCTTTTTGTCTTAGGGATTTGTTTTTCCATAACCGTAATGAATTATTATGAATAATTATGTATTATTGTGGTGAACAGTTATACAAACATATCAATTATTGATATTATATCCAAGTGAAATATCAATAATTGATATACATATTAATTAAATGTCTATAAATCAGAGGTTTAAATTTATCAGAAAATCGCTTGGATTGACACAAGGCGAGTTTGCAAAGCAAATAGGTGTGAAACAAAATAGTATTTCACACATGGAAAAAGATGGAAATACCATAACAGATCCAGTCAAATTAATGTTAAAATCAATATTTGATATAAATATCAATTGGCTAGAAACTGGAGAAGGAGAAATGAAATTAAATTCATTTAAAAACGAAATAACACCAGTTCCTTACGACGACTACATGATGGTTGAATATGTTGACCTGTCTGTATCAGCTGGCTATATGGGAGGATGTGACGTGAATTTATTACCTGAAAAAAAGAAAAGATTAGTACCTAAAGAATTCGAAAAAGGGAATTATTTAGTTGTCCGTGTGGATGGGGATTCTATGGACAATGGGACAAATTATTCTATTCCTAATGGAACTGAAGTCCTAGTAAAAGAATTAGAACAATCATTGAGTGATAAATTACCAATAAGGAATAATTTATTTGTAATATGCTCAAGGGAAGGAAATGTCCTAAAACAAATAGTTGAACATAATATTGAACATGAGTACGTTAGATGTAGATCTTATAATGAGAATTACCCTGATTACAACGTACCATTTGATGAAATTATGCAAATATTCGTCTATAGAAAAATAGTCTCTATGAGACCACCAATACCAGATATAAACAGTAAATAATTATGAAAGTATTTTTATTCGTTCTTTGTTCATTTATGGCATTTAAAATGGTTTCAAGTCAAACAATAAAATTGCCATCAAAAATAAGTCCAACCACTGATAAAAGCGTCAATATTAAAATTGATGGTTTCTATGGTATTTTATTTGGAACAAGTAAAATATCAAGCAAAGATATAATGAAAAAAAAAGGATGGGTAATTGATGAAGAATCAACTGACTATATTCTTTTTAAGAAAAACAGATATCTTGGAAGAGATGCTATTCTAATTCTGAAGTTTGTAAATAATTCTCTTTATGAGGGCGTAGCGATATTTGTTCCAGATTTAGAGGCAAAAATACTAGATCTTTATAATGATGTAAAAAATGATGTTTCATTAAAGTATGGACTTGCTAAATCATATGAATTGTACGATTATCCATATGAGAAAGGAGATGGACATTATTTGACTGCAATTGAAGTAGGAAAGGCTAAATTTTCTTCATATTGGCATGAACAAATTAATGGTTTAGATACAGAAGGAAATATTATAAGTTTAAAAATAACTTCAAATATGTCAGTAGTACTTGTCTTTCAAGATGACAAAAGAATTAACGATGTTATATTAAAACAAAACGAGAAAAAAATTGAAGATTTATAGTAACCTAACAAAATTTAAATTATGAAGTACCTATTATTAATAATAATCGCTATAACAAGTTTTTCATGTAGCAAGAGCGATACTCAGGTTGAGGATAATACGAAAAAAGTAAAGGTAGAATTGACTTATCTAACTGGCACCCATAACACTACTGGCACATATAGTATAAATGGTGTAAATGGTGGTTTTTCTAACGAGTATCAAGAATATACAGTAAAAAAAGATTTAAAAATTGGCGATGAAATAAAAGCAACTCTAAGTAGAACATCAACCAGTGGAACAGGAAAATTTGGCATTCTATTAATGGTAAACAATAAACTGGTTAAGATCGCAGAAAGCGAGAGCTCACTCAAATTGGAAATAAACTACAAAATAACAGAGGAAGATACAAAACAATAAATACATGGCGCTTAAGGACAAATCAAAGAACGCAAACACAGAAATCGATAGACCATATGAAGAAATTGGCGCTAGACTCAAATCCTGGAGAATCGAAAAAGGACTCAAACAGGAGGAAGTAGGCGAACAATTCAAATACAAACATGTGTACTGGTATGAAAGTGGCCGCAGACAGCCAACTATCGAATACCTTATACACATCAAGAAAACATATGGTGTTTCTATCGACTGGGTATTGACCGGCGAAGAGTAAATCCTTAATCCCTCAGCAGCGAAATCACATCGGACTGGATGCGATCCACAAGACTCCAGTCCGAATCTATGTAAACGTGTCCTATCCTACTACCTCCATTATTCAAAGCCATTTCAATATTGCCAACTGAATGCCCGAATTTGTTATGCGCTAGTGTGGCAAAAATATGCCGTGCATGGTAGAAAGTAATATCAAGGTCCTTAGCACCAACGAACATGCTCAATGTAAATGATGAAAAATTCTTATAGGTTTTCATTTTCGGTACTAGATCAACCAACAGTTTCTTTGCTTCATCCGGAACATGCACACTGATGTATGCGTTATCCTTTCGCTTGTTCCTGGTCTTAGCTCTCTCGTAACTTATACGGCCATTCACAATCTTCCAATCATGATGGAATATATCCTTTGCATTCATGCCACACATGTAAAACGATAGGAAGAATACATCCCGAAATAGTTTCTTTGTTCCTACAAGTTCCTTATCCCGGAATTCCTTTAACTGCTCGATGGACATATCCTGTCCTTTCTTACGGACCGGAGCTGCTTTGGGGATATCATAAAAATCAAAAGGGCTGTGTGTTATTACAGTTTGGAACTCTGTGTTGTATTTTCTCTTTATACTGTTGAACATGCTTTTAAGAAAAGACATGTAAGCATTAACTGTATTTTTCTTTAGCTCACTTTTTACCATATAGGTCTCCAAGCCCCGAAGAAGTCCTGCATTAAAATCTTTAATAGGCAAACTATCTTTCTTAATGAAAGCTTTCAGAGTATTAAGGGCAGCAGTAAAATTATACTTAGTGCTTGTTACATCAATCTCATTTATGATGAATTCAGCTTCTGTTACAAAATCAATTTCATCAAAAGATCCAGCATCCTTAGAATTTATCAAATACTCCATAAGCTCATGCGCTGTCATTGAATCAGCCCTAGCGCCTATTTTATTGAGCTTTTCCCTGTATTTTATGATATCAGCATATATATTATCTAAAATATTGGTGTCCTTAATAGATAAATCTTTTTTTAACTGCTTCCTGGATACGAAATATGGTGATTGAGAATACACCTGTTTCCGCTTGTGAGTGATCCTGAACTTGATATTTACTGTTCCGTCTTCCTTGAAATGATGCTCGAAAATTTTATATGCGATTGTGGCCATTTTGTAATACTGCTGTAATACAAATATACAAAACACGCACGTAAGGTTAGGTGTATCTTGTTATTTAGAATGGTATTTATTAGGTCAAAAAGTGGCTTACCCCTCTTAAAATGCTACAATCGAAAAAAATATTTTAATATTATATTCTAATTGCAACATAATAATGTGTTATTTAAAATAGTGAACAAACTTAGATAAATTTGCCTTTATTTACAAGCTATTTTATTCCTATACCACTATCCAAAAGGCTTTTTGACTGCTTTACGGCGCGCTATTTCCATCGCACCCGGTTAACATTCATCAATCCATTGAAGGTCTGTCTTCAATGGAATAGATCTTTACAAACCCTTATCCAAAGAAAGAGCGTATCGATTAAATGCATAATCGATACGCTCTACAATTTGATTTATACTTGCAAACCCTATGCTGAGACTCAACCTGATGAACTCAGGAGTCGCGCATTTGCTAAGCTATGCTTACTTCGTCGCATAAATAAACATCCTGAATAGCATGTAATAATGCAACACCTTCATTCATTGGTTTTTGAAAAGCCTTACGGCCGGAGATCAAACCTGTTCCACCTGCCCGCTTGTTGATAACCGCTGTTTTTACAGCTTCTTGTATGTCATTCTGCCCCGAAGCCCCGCCAGAATTGATCAAGCCTGCCCTACCGGCAAAGCAATTGAGTACCTGGTAGCGGCACAGATCAATAGGATGATCGGAAGAAAGCTCGGTATACATGCGTTCATCCAGCTTTCCATAACTACTTTTACCCATATTCAGTGCTTTAAAGCCGCCATTCAATTCGGGTAGTTTTTGTTTAATAATATCCGCTTTGATCGTTACGCCCAAATGATTGGCCTGCCCTGTCAGATCCGCTGCTAAATGATAGTCTTTATCACCCTCTTTAAAAGCAGAGTTGCGCAGGTAACACCACAATACTGTTGCCATCCCTAAGGAATGCGCTTCTTCAAATGCTTTTGCCACCTCTATAATCTGACGGTCGGATTCCTCAGACCCAAAGTAAATCGTTGCTCCTACCGCAAGAGCCCCCATGTTCCAGGCTTCGCGAATTGTTCCGTACAAGATTTGATCGGCTCGATTAGGATAGGTCAATAGTTCATTATGATTTATTTTTACCAAAAACGGAATCTTATGTGCATACTTTCGGGCAACAGCGCCCAAAACACCAAAAGTAGAAGCCACAGCATTACAATTTCCCTCCAGAGCCAGTTTGACAATATTTTCTGGATCAAAATACTGTGGATTTGGCGCAAAAGAAGCTCCTGCACTGTGTTCGATTCCCTGATCAACAGGCAATATCGAAAGATACCCGGTATTGGCTAATCGACCCGTTCCAAAAAGCTGCCCTAAACTCCGTAAAACCTGAGGACTACGGTCACTCGAACTGTATACTTGGTCAATAAATGCGGCTTGTGGAAGATGAAGCATTGTTTTGGAAACTGCGGGTTGATCAAATTCTAACAAATAACTCGCTTCAGCACCTAGATGTGCCTGTATTTTTTCAATGTATTGCATAATTTATTTAAAATAAAGTGATGGAGTTTACCATAATCTTTAAAATAAAACTCCAAAAAGCACAGAATGTTTTAGCGCATATTATATAGTAAAAAAAACTTAACTTTGACCATGTTATATTTAGTTCCAACACCTATTGGCAATCTGGAGGACATGACGTTCCGTGCGATCAATGTCCTGAAAGAAGTGGACCTCATCTTGGCAGAGGACACAAGGACCAGCGCTCCGCTTTTGAAGCATTTTGGAATCGACAAAAAAGTATTTGCGCATCATCAGCACAATGAACATAAAGCGGTATCAGAAATCATTAAATTCTTGAAAGAAGGGCAAAACATTGCATTGATTTCGGACGCAGGGACACCGGCGATCTCAGATCCGGGTTTTTTATTGGTACGTGAGGCGATCAAAGAAGGACTCGAAGTGCAGTGCTTACCAGGCGCAACAGCATTCGTACCCGCGCTTGTCAATTCGGGGCTTCCCAACGACCGTTTTTGCTTTGAAGGCTTTCTACCCGTAAAAAAAGGGAGACAAACACGCTTAAAAGCTTTGGCAGAAGAAAAAAGAACGATGATCTTCTACGAGTCGCCACATCGTATTCTCAAAACCATCGAAGAATTTATCACCGTTTTTGGAGCTGAAAGACAAGCTTCGATATCGCGAGAACTAAGCAAACTTTATGAAGAAAATGTTCGCGGGACATTAACTGATTTAAAATTACACTTTGAAAACAATCCGATTAAAGGAGAATTTGTATTTTGTGTAGCAGGATTGGAATAAATTTTGACAATCTTTAGGTATTAAAAAGTATTTGACATGAACATGGAACAATTTGCACAGGATGGGCAGGACATAAAAATCATTGAAAAATTGGTGACTAAAGTCCAAGATATGCTTACTCCAGGAGAAAAAATAGATTATATTGCAGTTCAAAAGAAACCTGCTGTAACCATTTTACCGGATAGTATCACGATTAGTAATAAACGCATTTTTATGTGCGAATTTACCAAACTGGGCTTGGCGACTGATTTTGAAATCTTTGGCTGGCAAGACATCAAGGATATCGCCTTCAAAGAGGAGATATTTGGTTCAAAAGTGACCGTTATCCCTTTTACAGGAGAAAATCTGAGCATAGATTATATCCCGAAAGTTCAAGCAAGAAAGCTTTATCAATATATTAAAGCTGCACTTGAAAATTATAAAAAAGCCGAACTGGCCGCCGAAAAAGAAAAAATAGTCATTGCTCCAACAGTTGCAAAGGAAGTGATCATCGAGCGACAAGAAAGTAATACAGCGGTTCAGCCAGCAGTTAAAGCGCCTGCTCCGTCGGCACCACAGTCCTACGTATCGGGCCAGCAAACTCCACCGGCGTCAATTCAGGCACAGCAACCGACCGGATCACCCCCTACTGTTCCTCCCGTTTCGGCAGCCCCTATCGTCCCACCCGCTCCCGCCAAAGAAGAGGAAGATGATGAGATTACCTTAAAGCTCAAAAAATTAAAAACACTCTTCGACAAACAATTGATTACCCAAGAGGAATACGAGAGTAAAAAGAGAGAAGTTTTATCCAGTTTATAATCATAAATGGGAGAAAATATATAGTGAAAAATAACTATCTACTGGCACTTTTAAGTGCCTTTTTATTGTGGTTCGGCTGGCCTCCAATCCCCTATTCCAGTCCACTGTTATTTATTGGGTTTGTGCCACTACTCATTGCAGTGGAAAATATTATCCGGAGTGAAACTTTCAAAAAGAAAGGCCGAAAAATATTTCTTACTGCAGGACTCACCGCAGTTATCTGGAACACGGCCTCCATTTACTGGGTATACAACTCCATTTCGGCAGTTATGCCGCCTTTTGCAGCTGTTATCATCAGTCTGATCCCTTTTTGCCTTGGCGCCGCTTTAATGGCGCTGGCGCTCAGGCTATATATGCAATTACGACGTAAAACGAACATCCTGTTATCCCTTTTCGGATTAATGGGATTCTGGATAAGCTATGAATTTCTACACGAATCCTGGGATTTAGCCTTCCCCTGGATGACTTTGGGTAATGGTTTCGCCAATTTCCATCAATTGATCCAATGGTATGACATCACAGGGGTCTATGGCGGAACAATATGGATCTGGCTGGTCAATATCTTAGTATTTACACTTTACCTCAATCGAAAAGGACTTTATCCGATCAAACATAAGATTGTCCCGATTGCTTCTTTGGCTGCAGTCTTATTAATTCCCAGTACCTACTCGCTGATACGTTACTTCAACTACGAAGAACATCAGAATCCGGCACAGATTGTCGTCGTACAGCCTAATATTGACCCTTATATTAAATTCAATTTAAGTCCTGAAGAACAATTAAATACCTTATTCTCTTTATCAAATTCGGTCGCCAAACCCAATACAGAGTTTTTTATCTGGCCTGAAACTGCGCTTTCACAGAACGGCGATTTTGATGAGGAAAACTTTAGGGAAACTTATTCTTACCAGCGCATTTTAAAATTTTTAGATCAATATAAAAATGGCAATGTACTTTCCGGTATTGAAAGTTATCAATTGTACAACTATGCAAAAACACCTACTGCGCGTGAAATAGCTCCTAATGTATACCAAGATAATTTCAATGCTGCAACATTGATCGATTACTCCTCCAAACTACAGTTTTATCATAAGTCCAAACTCGTGCCGGGCGTAGAGCAAATGCCTTTTGGCGCAGCGATGAACTTCCTGAAACCTTTATTTAAAGCATTCGGCGGTACGACAGGTGGCTACGGAAAACAGACTGAACCTTCGGTATTCTATGCCCAGAGCGGTATTGGTGCCGCCCCCGTAATCTGTTACGAATCCATCTGGGGAAATTATGTTTCCAAGTACGTCAAGAAAGGCGCTCAGTTTATAGCGATCATCACCAACGACGGCTGGTGGGGCAATACTTCGGGTAAAGACCAGCATTTACAGTATGCCAAACTGCGCGCGATTGAAAACAGGCGCTGGGTTGCCCGATCAGCAAATACAGGGATTTCAGGCTTTATCAATCAACGTGGCGATATTGTACAACAGACCAAATGGTGGCAGCCTGCAGCCCTAAATCAGGAAATTAATTTAAATGAAGAAATTACGTTCTACACGAAAGCGGGTGATATCGCTGCCTACTTGGGTTTGGCGCTCGCACTAGGAGGAATGATAATACTCATCTTCGTCAGACCAAAAAAGAACTTATCTAAATAGAAACGTGGCGCCAAACTGAAATAATAGATTGGCGCTATTTTTTTAATCATAACTGAAAAATACGCATCTTATTCCTTTCCAGGCAAAAAGAGCCTAATTCTGATGAGCCCCCGCTATGCCAGCACTATCATCTATAATTAGGAAAATAAAATGATAAAAATAAGTCATTTAATACCTTCAATTTACTTGAGAGATTTGTAATTTTGCAGCATGCAAGTATATTTTGATAATGCAGCGACTACAGCCTTAGATCCTGAAGTAATAAAAGTAATGGTCGATGTGATGGACAATAACTTTGGAAATCCATCTTCTATCCATAGTCACGGACGACAAGTAAAAACAATTGTAGAAAAAGCACGTAAAACGATTGCCAATCTACTTCATGTATCTCCGGCAGAGATATTCTTCACATCGGGTGGAACCGAGGCGGACAATATGGCTATCGTTCGGTCAATCGCCGACTTTGGGATAACCCATGCCATCACCTCACCGATAGAGCACCATGCTGTATTACATACGTTAGAGGAGCTTGAAAAAGCCGGTAAGGTGCACCTCGACTTATTGGAAGTTGACGGAAAAGGTAATTTAAATCTCAACCAGCTGGAAGAACTTTTAAGTACCAATCCGCGTACCTTCGTTTCCATTATGCATGCCAATAATGAGATCGGAAATCTCAACGATATTCAACGTATCTCCGAGTTATGCCAAAAGTATAATGCGATATTCCATTCGGACACTGTACAGACCATGGGGCATTATCCACATGATCTTGGTAGCCTCAAAATAGATTTTATAACAGGGGCTGCCCATAAATTCCATGGCCCGAAAGGAGTTGGTTTTCTTTACATCAATGCGAATAACAAGATTAAACCGTTAATCTATGGTGGAGCACAAGAGCGCAACATGCGTGGTGGAACAGAAAATGTCTATGGAATAGCGGGTCTTGCCAAAGCTTTAGAACTTGCCTATGAGCACATGGAAGAACACCACGCTTATATTCAAGGACTCAAATCTTATATGATCGACGAGTTGCAAAAAGCAATTCCTGAGATTGATTTTAACGGTGTTATTGAACCTGATAAATCACTGTATACCGTACTAAATGTTTCTTTCCCATGTAGTGACCTTGCCGACATGCTTTTGTTCAACCTGGATATTGCGGGTATATCCTGCTCTGGTGGCAGTGCATGCAGTTCAGGAACAGATATAGGCTCGCATGTATTGGGTGCAATCAAATCCAGCTCGGAACGACCTTCAGTTCGTTTTTCATTCTGCAAGCATAACACCAAAGAAGAAGTTGACTTCGTCGTAGCAACCTTAAAAGAACTTTGCACTAAAAACAACTAATATTTTAATAGTTGACAACAGACAACGAATAAAATCGCTCAATGTAGAGCTAATTAAAAATTCAAGCAAGAATTCTTAATTAGCTCTACATTGAGTTAGATAAGTTTAATCTTGCTCCAGCGCGCTATTAGAGCAGCAAGCTGGAGTAAGAGGACTTCCTCATCCAACAGCAAGTTACACTGCATATTTGTATTCGCTAAACCGTTCTGGATACGTCCTCCCCCATTTTCGACAACTACCCTAATTACCTGAACTTATCCATCATACCAACTGATGTCTAATAACAATTTTCAATCAGTTTTTAGACAGTGATCAGTCACTCATTATTCAGTTCATACTGAGCAAGCACTGAACGAGCACTGAACAATCACTGAACAATCACTGAACAAGCACTGTTAAAAGAGCCTATTTGATCCTAACTTGATGCGATTAAAAATTAAAGAGAAGAAGGGAAGAAAACTTTCTGTATAATCCCAATTAAAGATTGTAATACTGGAAAAAGTGAATAATTTCAAAAAAATAAAAAAGCCGAAAATAGATTCGGCTTTTTTATTCTTCATACATCTTTTATGCTAGATTCAATTTTTTGTCAAGACATAATATCTGGAAATATCTCCCGTAATGTCATTTCCGGAAAGATCCAATTGACTCAGTATTCGATTTCCTAATTTAAACTTATAGTCGACGCCGTCCAGTGTAATGATGTTGCCATCCAATTTCCATTTTCCTTCACGCATAAACACATCATCACTTTTATTAAGGTATTTAGATGAATATTGGTAGGTGTTGTCCGCATGCAATGAAATAAGTGTTTCTATACCATCACAATCCGCACAAGGCATCACACCTTTGTATTCACCAATCACTACTTCCGCCTTATCCCTACCTTTTAGGTCCTGTAAATTATCTTTATAGACCGCAACACTTTGTTTGGGATTATCACATCCCACCATTCCAATTGTCAATAACAAACCCACAATCCAAATATACCTTTTCATCTCATTCCAAATTCAAAAAAATCAGCATCTAACAGTTACACCAATAAATTCATAACAAATTAAATACCAAAAATTTAGAAAAGATTAAAAATCATCTTCATCATCGTCTGTCAAGAATGACAGTGCACCTTGTAACTCGCCCAAAGCATGGAAATTACGCGTCTTGCGAGCGATCTCAATCCCGGATCTATAGGTATTAATCGCGGACTCCTGTCTATTCAGTTTTTCGTACAATTTACCCAAATGATAATACGTTCCTACATAATCTGGATTCGTATGTACTAAATTCTCAAATCTTACCATGGCCTCTTGTTCATCTTCCTGCTTGAGATATTCAGCTGCAATCGCGTATTTTAAAAATGGATCTTCGGGGCTCTCTTTCAAAAATTCATTCAGTTGATCCAATCGTGTCGACATATCTTTTTTATTTCAAACTTAGACAAATTGCATATTATATGCAATTTAATTGTATATCCATTAAAACAATTCCCCGCTTCTCCATATCACACGAAAGGTTCTTGTAAACAGGAACCCCGAATGAGGTGCGATGTTATATAAAATTACTATGCTAGCATATAAAATGACAATTTACTGACGTAATAAATCTATTGTCAAGAACCGGCTATTTAAAATAAAAAATTACAAAAAAGACAACAAAACACCTCAATATTATATCACATCAAAAAAAATACAAGAAAACAACTGGCAAAATTACAAATTCATCAAAATCACAAGACAACTTTTTAACAGCATTTAAAACGCCTTAGCACTTTTTAATTGAAAGAAAATATGGTAAGTTTGAGTAAAACCAATCGTATATGAAAATATTAGTTTGTATAAGTAATGTCCCTGACACTACATCCAAAATCACTTTTACAAATGACAACACTGCATTTAATACAGCTGGTGTACAATTCATTATAAACCCTTATGATGAAATTGCTTTATCCAAAGCAGTTGAGTTGGCCGAAGGTGGAAAAGGAACCGTAACTGTCATCAATGTGGGCGATGCATCTACTGATGCAACCATTCGAAAAGCATTGGCAATTGGTGCAGACAATGCTGTACGGATTAACGCCGTTCCGCGCGATGCTTGGTTTGTTGCGAATCAGATAGCACAATATGCCAAAGACAATGCATTTGATTTGATCTTAACCGGCCGCGAATCAATCGACTATAACGGTGCTCAAGTGGGAGCAATCGTAGGAGAACTGCTGCATATCCCTTCTGTTTCCATTGCCAAAAAAGTTGACATTGCAGGCGACGCAGTCACAGTTGAGCGCGAGATTGAAGGTGGAAAAGAAGTATTGACAGCAAAGCTACCCATCGTCATTGGCACTGCCGAAGGTGTTGCCGACCCCAAAATACCGAATATGCGTGGTATTATGAGCGCACGGACCAAACCATTGGATGTGCTGGAACCTTCCGCAATAGACGTTCTTGAACACATTGTCAGCTATGAGACGCCTGCTCCACGGGGTACGGTCAAACTTGTTGACGCTTCCGAGGTAGAAAAATTAGTTTCCCTTCTTCATGATGAAGCTAAAGTTATTTAATCTTTAAACGCTAAAACACTATGTCTATACTCGTATATGTAGAAAATACCGATGGAAAATTCAAAAAATCTGCTTTTGAAGTTGTTTCTTATGCAAAATCCATCGCCGATAACATACAGACTGATCTTGTGGCTATTTCAATCGGAAATGTCGCTGAAGGCGAACTTGCTGGTTTGGGCAAGTACGGTGCTTCCAAAGTATTAAATGTCAATAATGAACAACTTGCTTCTTTTATAAACCAAGCGTATGCAAGCATCATTGCTGAAGCCGTAAAAAGTACCGGTTCAAAAATACTTGTGCTGTCCAACTCATTCTCAGGTAAGGGACTCGCTCCACGTATTGCAGCCAAATTGGAGGCTGGTCTGGCCGATGGCGCACTCGAATTGCCCACAATCAATGGCGACAAACTGACTGTCAAAAAAACAGCGTTCTCCAATAAAGCGTTCGCTACGCTCGAACTAACCTCGGATATAAAAGTCATCGCACTTAGTCCAAATGCATATGAAACAAAAGAGACCGGTGGTAGCGCAAATGTCGAAACTTTTGCTCCGAATATTGACCAAACAGATTTTACAACTATGGTCAAAGAGATTGTTCGTGCAACAGACAAAATATCCCTACCGGAAGCTGAAATCGTCGTCTCTGCCGGCCGTGGTCTAAAAGGACCTGAAAACTGGGGGATAATTGAAGAACTCGCCGATGTGCTTGGCGCAGCTACAGCCTGTTCAAAACCAGTATCCGATGCTGGCTGGCGCCCGCATTCGGAACACGTAGGCCAAACAGGTATTGTAGTGAGTCCCAATCTCTATATCGCAATTGGTATCTCCGGAGCGATCCAGCATTTGGCGGGGGTAAGCTCTTCTAAAACAATCGTTGTCATCAACAAAGATCCAGAAGCGCCCTTTTTCAAGGTGGCCGACTATGGAATTGTAGGCGATGCCTTCGACGTCGTTCCGAAATTAACGCAGGCATTGAAGGCTTACAAAGGTATTTAAAGCTTTCATCCGATATATTCTCCCCATTTATCCAAAATGAATGGGGAGTTTTTAGTTGTTATAATTGCATATAAAAGCAAATTTATCTAAGTTTGTAGACCGCTTTGGAATTAAAATGAAGAAAATCAGATTAGATATCGTTGGTTTATCCTATAGTCAAACACAGTCTGGGGCTTACGCCCTTGTATTGGGAGAAGTGGAGGGCAACAGAAGATTGCCCATCATCATCGGCAGCCATGAGGCTCAAGCTATTGCTATTCGGATAGAGAAAATGATTCCTAGTCGTCCGCTCACACACGACCTATTTCAATCTTTTGCAGATTCTTTTGGTATTAAACTCATTGAAGTACTGATCTATAATTTGATTGAAGGGATATTTTATGCTAAAATTATCTGTTCCGACGGCAACAAGATTGTAGAAATTGATGCCCGGACATCCGATGCCGTTGCACTGGCTGTACGGTTTGAAGCTCCGATCTATGCCTACGAATTTATTATGTCCTCTGCTGGAATTATCATTGAAGGACATGAGTTTGCATTTTTGGAAAACCTGGACAAATCCAACAAAGTTCAGGATCCAAGTGTTGTTGAGGTCGAAGAAAAAACACCTTCAAAATCCCCACAAAATCCTTTCTCCTCGTTGACAGATGAGCAACTGGAGCAAGCACTTAATCAGGCATTGACCGAAGAAAACTACGAGCAGGCTGCCTTGATTAGGGATGAGATTTCCAAAAGAAAATAACTCCTTTCATTAAAGCGAAATAAAAATTTTAAATAACATCGATTTATGTCTATTAAATTAAGATTGACCATTATGAGCTTCTTTCAGTTCTTTGTCTGGGGAGCATGGTTGATTACAATAGCAAACTATTGGTTTGGCACAAAACAATGGGATGGTACACAATTTGGAGCTATTTTCGCAACCATGGGGATCGCTTCTTTATTTATGCCTACCCTGATGGGAATTATCGCCGATCGTTGGATAAATGCCGAAAGATTATATTTTATCCTTCACTTATGTTATGCGGGTGTTTTATTCTATTTACCGCAAGTAAATGATCCAAACACTTTTTTTTATGCAATGCTAGCGGCGATGTGTTTTTATATGCCCACTTTGGCCCTATCCAACTCCATTGCATATACGGCATTGAATGAAAATAACTACGATTTGGTCAAGGCATTCCCCCCTATCCGGGTATTCGGAACGATAGGCTTTATCGTCGCCATGTGGATCACCAATTTAACCGGCAACAAGGCTACAGCTTACCAATTTTATATCGCCGGAACCGCAGCGCTGGCTTTAAGTCTCTATGCTTTTACGCTACCTAAATGTCCACCAAAAAAGTTACAACAGGAAGATGCTTCCTGGACACAACTATTAGGCTTAGAAGCATTTAAACTTTTCGGAAATTATAAAATGGCTTTATTTTTTATTTTTTCCATGTTCTTGGGGGCCGCACTCCAATTGACCAACGCCTACGGTGATGTATTCTTGGATGAATTTAAATTCTATCCTAAATTTGCAGAATCTTTCGTTGTGAAATATTCGACCATCATTATGTCGATTTCCCAGATATCCGAGACACTATTTATTTTGGCTATTCCATTTTTTCTTAAAAGATTCGGTATAAAAAAGGTCATGCTGATTTCGATGTTAGCCTGGGTATTACGTTTTGGATTATTCTCCTTTGGTGACCCTGCAGGCGGACTTTGGATGATTGTATTATCCTGTATCGTCTATGGTATGGCATTTGACTTCTTTAATATCTCAGGTTCATTATTTGTCGAAACCTCGACAACATCAAGTATACGCAGCTCGGCACAAGGTTTGTTTATGATGATGACAAATGGTTTTGGTGCCGTTGTAGGCAGTTTTGCATCGGGTTGGATCATTGACCACTACTTTACCAAAAGTTTTCAAAACAGCAAAGATCTCGCACAATATTTAGATACAACAATCGACAATACCCACTTCCTACATTTTCTGCAGGAAAAGAGTATCTCAATCTTACCTGACGGCATGTTAAGTGGTAACCTCATGCTAAAAGACTGGCATGACATCTGGCTAGCTTTTGCCATCTACACCTTGGTTATAGCAGTCCTTTTTGCGGTCTTCTTTAGACATAAACACGAGCGTGAACCGCTCAATTCAAAATGACAAAAAGCCGCTAATTGCGGCTTTTTGTATATTTGTAACATGCAAAGCACAGCAACGGAATTATTCAAAGATTCTCAATCCCACATCTATAATTGGACATTTCAATGGATTAAACAACTTGGCCTTGATAATCAGGGCAGTCATTTTGTTAACTCGATCCTTTTACTCCTACTGGTTGTCTTGTTTTTGATCATCATTGACTATTTCACCAAAAGAACATTACTCCTGTTAACAATCAAAGCCATTAGACGCAGCACAAATCGCTTTGATGATCTATTGATCCGCAATAAAACACTGAAACTTGTTGCTCATTTTGTCCCGATCTTAGTGGCACAATATATCATGCCCATTATCTTCATGGGGTTTCCAACCTGGAAAGAAAACAGCAATAAAGTACTTGACATCGCGACGACTGCCGTCAGTTTGCTGATTATTCATTCGCTTCTGAAGAGTTTACGGGATATGCTGCGCATGAAAAAATCTTTTGCCGACAAACCCCTGGAGAGTTATTTACAGGTCTGTCAAATCATCCTATTATTTATCGGTGGGACGATCTGTTTCTCCATACTGACAGGAAAATCTCCCTGGTCCTTCTTATTATCCTTAGGTGCTGCGTCAGCGATATTGATGTTGGTATTCAAAGACACTATACTGGGATTTGTTGCTAGTATACAAGTTTCGGCCAACGACTCCATCCGTGTCGGAGATTGGATAGAGATGCCCAAATATGGCGCCGATGGAACGGTCAAAGAGATTAACCTCAATAATGTAAAAGTACAGAACTTTGATAAGACCATTACGACGATACCGACACATACGCTATTGTCGGATTCGTTCAAAAATTACAGGGGCATGCAGCAGTCGGGCGGTAGGCGCTTAAAGCGGGCCATAAATATCAAAATTTCCACGATTCGATTCTTGGAAAATGAAGAAATTGAAAAACTCAAAAATATACAGATCCTGCGGCCTTATATCGAAGAGCGCGCCAGGACAATTGACCAATTCAACACCCAACAGCAGATAGATCAGTCAAGCCCCATAAACGGTCGCAAAATGACCAATTTAGGGATGTTCAGAGCTTACACACTCACCTATTTACGTCAAAACCCCAATATCCACAAGACCATGCCCCTGATGGTGCGTCAGCTTGCTTCAACCGAACACGGTGTTCCAGTCGAACTTTATTTCTTTGTAAACGATATCCGCTGGGAATATTACGAAGGAATTGTTTCAGATGTATTCGACCACCTATTTGCCGCCACAAAATACTTCGACCTGGAGATCTTTGAAAATCCGGCATCGGATGATTTCCGTCATGTTATGCGGCAACAAAGCCTACATGACTTCGCAGACCGACAACGATAAAAGCGAACGGAATGTTCTTTCTGGCCAATAACATCAGACACTTTCAGAAGAAATACCACGGCCCAACTAAGTGTTCATCTACTAACTAAAGTTCATATACCAAACGAATTGCCCTACAAAACCTTGTCTGTACAAATCGAATGAACTTTAAGAACAGGCCACCCAAAAGCATTTAAATACTGGCGCCGTAATTTAGCCTGAACGGTCCAAAAACAGTGAAAGGTAATCTGGGGAGATTACCTTCACTTTAAAAACAAACTAAATTTTCAGACGTGTTTCACAACAGATCTACACATTAACCCTAACTCTTTATGAATCAAAAATTACTCTACACAAATATAGGATGGTTATGTTAAGTGCATCTTAAGCTATCTTTAAACTTAAAACAACTCTACAAATGGTTATTTATCTCACCTCAATAGTCTTCGTTGCCAGGTGTACTCTATTGAAAAGATCAACCGCCTGAACCTCAATCTGATATTTACCAGCTTTAAGTTTTGGCAAATTAGCCATCCACAAGTGGCTGGATTTTTCAGGGTTTGAAGGTCTACGCGTATTCTTTAATTCAGTTGCTGTATCGTACTTAGCAAGAGAATTTAGAAATGCTGGATCGTTTTCATTGACAAAATCCATTTCCTTCCATTCGCCCTGATTAATTCTATACGTTACCTTGTCACCTTCCTTTCCAATGAAAAAATTAGCGTATATCGGATATCTCTTTGTGTATTTTTCTGGGACTACCGTAGCGCCATATAAATCGATCTGATACGTTGCTGGCTTACCGACAACCTTATAATCAAAACTGTATTGGTTGCCCTCTATTTTTAAAATGGCATACCCTTTTGGTGTACCATCGCGCATTGTAGAAACAGGAATTCCTTTGTCATTCAACTCCCCCGAATACCAGTCGCCAGAGGTTGTACCTACGTTATATTCGTGATGTGGCTTTTCTTGTTTCCATCCGTCTTTTTGTCCATAAAAATATTGCCGCTGAAAGTGTGTATGTGCCGATAAAGACAAGCTGTGCTTAAAGGGAGCCAAAATATCGAACAGACGTTGTCTATCTTCGTTACGAAAGACATCCGAGTTTTGATGATATAAAGGAATGTGAAATGCCAACACAATCAATTTGTCTTTAGCAACGTTTCTTAAGTCATTTTCCACAAAATCAAGCTGATCTTTACGGAATCCGCCTAAATAACCTTTACCTGTCCGTGGATTCGGATAAATGATATTATCAAGAATGATAAAATGCGTATTTCCATAGTTGAACGCATAATTATTGGGGCCAAACGTCCGCTCGAACGATTCATCGGAGAGGCTATCCACTTTAGCATCATAGTTCATATCGTGGTTTCCCATGACATTATACCATGGCAGGCCCATCGTGGAAATCACCGATTTATACTTTGGCTGAAGTGAAAGATCGTCACCTACCAAGTCGCCCAAGCTTATTCCGAATTTCGCAATTGTCTTATCGGAAATTTCATTGATCACACCATTTTTGAAATAGGCCAGTTCTTCCTCCGTGTAAGCCTGTGGATCACCAAAAACAAAAGCTGAAAAATTAGGATCCTCATCTTGTTGATACAATGCAAAATTTACAGCAGCAGGGATTTTTCCTGTAGCAGCAACAGCAGGGTATTTTGAAACTGGACTACCGTTTACCTTATGGATATAATAGAATTTTGGGTGGTTATTTTCATCCAAGGGCAAAGCATAGCCTGTTGGTTTAACCACAAAAATGATGTTGTCATTTCCAACGGGCAATTGGTAATTACCATCTTTATCAGTCGTTGTCACTTCACGCCCGTTACTAACAGAAACAGACGCAATGCCTTGTTCGTTTTTATCTAATTTTCCGTTCTTGTTTACGTCCAGATAAACTTTTCCTTTTGCAAAATCTTGCGCCTGCACAGCGTTTACGCATGCCCAGGAAATTGCTAGTGCCAAA
The DNA here is from genome assembly GCF_039511225.1 of Sphingobacterium multivorum. Lineage (NCBI taxonomy): Bacteria > Pseudomonadati > Bacteroidota > Sphingobacteriia > Sphingobacteriales > Sphingobacteriaceae > Sphingobacterium > Sphingobacterium multivorum. The sequence goes on along the minus strand of NZ_CP154261.1, from coordinate 1,281,224 downwards.
AATGCTTTCATATGAAATTTTGTTTTGGCGCTAAAGTATTCGATTCAGGTTAACGGAGTATAAAGAGAATATAAAGAATTTATCAAAAAAACAAAGGAAGCCATTTAATACTCCTGTATTAATTAATCCATATTTGGCAGTATCGTTATAGGGACCTTATCCGTGTTTTATACGTATTCATCCGAATGAGGTCCCTATCAGGTCCCTATTAGCTCCTATAAAATCCCTATTAGAAATAATATTGTTAGCTACTTAAATCCTTCTTCCACCCTTTGTTTTCAGACGGATATTTGGCACAAAAAAAGAGAAACCATTGCTTTGCTTGATTTCTCTCTTTACCCTTAGGGTTTATTTCTTAACTATCTGGCTTGTGCTGTCGCCAACATGCGGTTGACTTCATCGATCATTGATTTTGCAGCGTCGTGCATACGAGGGTTACCTGCAAAATCTGCATCCAAAGTAATATGCTTGGACTTATCTTTATAGTTGAATTCCAAATAAAAACGTGGGACTTTGGAATTTGTTGAATCCTGCTGCCATTCGGATCCGGTCATATCGGTGTCCAAGTTCCAAAAGCCGAGTTCCATTGCTTTGCGGTGGAGGTATAATAAATCGTCTTTTGTAAATTTTACAGTATCGGTAATTAGAGAATCTTTTTTGTCTAAATATTTATAGATACGTGTTTTTGAATTGTATTCGTTGACCATGTGGTTCGGCTCGCCATATTTGAATTCAATGGATTCAAAATCGGCAAAACGAAAAGGGGCATTTTTGATCATATTACTGTAGTAATAAACACAATACATCAAAAACGGCACAATAATACAAAGGCCCAAAAAAATCTTCTTACTCTTGATTGTCATTTCTATAAAATTTTGACAAAAATAAGGATTTATACAGGGTATAAAAGTTTATATCAAGATATGACATAAAACCTACATGAAATTCACGCGTTTAGATATTGGGAGAGCCCGCGTCAACAAAGGTCTTCGCATACCAACTGTCGGAAAGATCAGAGATAATAACACCTTTGCGGGTCGAAACATGAACGAACTTGTTATTATGCAGGTATACACCAACATGATCTATTCCATTTCGTCCGAAAGAAAAAAACACGAGATCTCCTTCTTCAAGTTTATCGACCTTTTTTCTCTTTACTATTCCTTCCATGTCACGCGAAGTCCGCGGCAAATTCCCTTTGTATACTTCAATATAGAGCAAATTAACAAATCCCGAGCAATCTACCCCCGATTTGGTCTGTCCACCCATACGATGCGGTATCCCCATCCAATCGTCAATAAAGGAATAAAGGTGCGGATTTAATTTTTTGGTACTCACATTGAGTAAGTCTGCATAATTGTCAAGTTTGGATCCCGAAAAAGTTTTTCCACGCGCTGAGCTCGCATCTGTCAAAACCGAACCATTGGAAGAATGTGTTTTTGAGCTAAGTACCTTTTTCTTCGTTGAACAACTGCTCAAAAATAGAACTGCACCTAAAAAGAAGATAAAATAAGATCTGACACCCATGCTGTTCGATTTACGTTCTTGCTTAACAAACTTACTTGCATAACAAACTTAATTAAATTGCTGTTGATATCCAATAAATTTGCCTACTGCTAAAAAACAATTTACTCCGATGACTTCTGCTATAAAACTGTCCTCCGCAACGTACTACGACGAACAATACAGTTTCCAGCCTGTAAATTTCACTTGTTGGACGCATTTAAGCAGTACTGTTAAGCTTGCCCCCGGAGACTGCTTTTCTTGATAAGAACGTCAGATAAGAAAAAGAATTGTTCAGAAATCGTAACTTTGACGCCTAATTTATTTGAGAATGGAAAAATTAAAAGGTGCATTAGCTGTCTTTTTAGGTGCGAGTAGTTTTGGGATACTATCAACGTTTGTTAAAAAAGCCTATGGTAAAGGGTTGAATTTAGGAGAGGTAACGGGAATTCAGGTATTGTTTGGCATGCTTATCCTTTGGCTTATCTATATCATCATCAAACTCTTTTCAGCAAAGTCATTTCACTCTTCAAGCAAGAAATCTTCATGGATCAAGATATTAATCAGTGGTACTTCGACCGGTTTGGTGAGCATTCTCTATTACAAATGTGTACAGCTCGTCCCGGCTTCGTTGGCCATCGTACTGCTCATGCAGTATATCTGGATCGGTGTGGTAATCGAATTTATCTTTTTCAAGGCAAGACCTTCAAAAAACAACCTGATTGGTATCGGCATTGTACTCATTGCAACATTATTAGCGACTGGACTTCTTGAAAAAGGCTTGCAACACCTCAACCTGACAGGTGTCTTATTTGGTCTTTTAGCAGCGACCGCCTATTCGGTCTTCATGATCGTGAATGGCCGCGTCGGCAATGACTATCACCCCATTCAAAAAAGCGCTATTATGGTAACGGGGGCCTGTATACTGGTCTTCACCTTGTTTCCACCTGCTTATTTATGGAATGGTCAATTTGATGGTAACTTCCTCTATTTCGGCTTGATCCTCTCGCTATTTGGCACGGTCATCCCGCCTTTATTATTTGCCTATGGCCTACCGAAAACGGGCTTCTCCTTAGGCGGAATATTAAGTTCGGCGGAGCTACCCGTAGCCACCTGTATGTCGTTTTTTATACTTCATGAAAGTGTATCTACGATACAATGGCTCGGCGTACTTTTGATCTTGGGTACCGTCATCTGGTTAAATGCAGCAAAGAGCAGTACGCATTAGGCGACCGATCCACTTCCGGTCAGCGTACTACAGTCAATTTGATCAGAAACACAACTGTATGCTGCAATCAATAGGGAAATTATGGAATTCCCTTTAACGAAAAAAAGGCAATCTTCTCTAATAAGATTGCCTTTTTTGTATATTATAAAATCTAAATATGGTATAACCCTACAAAGATTAATGTGTCAGTGTCTCCGGAATTTCTTCTACTTCCACTTCACAGGAATCCGTTACTTCCATAAATTTAACCGGCACAACCTCATTCACCAATAATGGATCGTATAAGGTCCGTACTTTGACATAGTTTTTAGAAAAACCATGCATATAACCATCTTTTTCGTCTGCTTCAAACAAGACATCACCAGTCTCACCAAGCTGTGACTCATAAAACGCACGGCGCTTCTTCTCCGAAAGGATGTGCAACATTTTGCTACGATCGCTGCGTTGAGCTCCCGGTACAGCACCGTCCATTTGAGCAGCAATCGTATTCTCCCTTTCTGAATAGGTAAAGACATGCAGGTAAGAAATATCCAAATCATTCAAGAAATTGTATGTATCGATAAAGTCTTCACGTGTTTCTCCCGGAAATCCGACAATAACGTCAACACCGATACAGCAATTAGGCATCAATGACTTGATAAAAGCGACGCGCTCTGTGTAAAGCTCTCTTTTGTACCTTCTGCGCATTAAACTCAGAATTTTATTGCTTCCAGACTGCAATGGCATATGGAAATGTGGAACAAAACGTTTTGATTGGGCCACAAACTCAATAATATCATTGGAAAGAAGATTGGGTTCTATTGAGGAAATACGAATTCTATCAATCCCTTCAACTTCATCCAATGCTTGCACCAAATCCAAGAACCGGTCTTCGCGCTTACCATCCCGAATACCAAAATCGCCAATGTTTACGCCTGTCAACACGATTTCTTTGACGCCTGAAGCTGCAATTTCTTCTGCTTGACGCACAATATCTTCGATCTTGCCCGAGCGACTTCCGCCACGTGCCAAAGGAATCGTACAAAATGTACATGAATAATCGCACCCGTCCTGTACCTTTAGGAACGTACGCGTACGATCGCCAATCGAATAAGCCGAGACAAATTGATTGGTCTCATCGATTGGACCATTATAAACGATCGTTTTTTCCTGTTTCGTCAAATCATTGATATGCTCAATAATATTAAACTTTTCAGCTGCACCTAAGACCATGTCCACTCCGGGAATCTCTGCAATCTCTTTCGGTTTTAGCTGCGCATAACAGCCAACAATCGTAATATAGGCGTTGGGAGAGTGCTTTAAAGCTTCCTTCACTACTTTTCTACACTTCTTGTCAGCATTATCCGTTACCGAACATGTATTGATTACATAAACGTCTGCACGGCTATTGAACGCTGTGGTATCATAGCCTGCATCTTTAAATAAACGACCAATGGATGATGTCTCCGAATAATTCAGTTTACATCCAAGTGTATAAAAAGCTACTTTCTTATTCTCCATAATATTTTGCAAAATTACATTTTTTTTCAGTAACCCCTCTTATCATTTTAAGTTTTGACTTTCTCGTTATAAGGATTTTCCTTAGTTTTGACTATCTTGAAAGGTTGAATGCACCGGCGGCTTAATACGGACAAACTAAATTAGAGCCGGACATGATGTATTCAAATATTCCCCGATTGAGAATCAGACACATAAAATAGTGCTATTCGTTCTATCCAGTTCGATTATAGCATTGATATTTGGTATTTAATAATTACTTTTTACAGATGAAACAATATTTAGATTTACTCAGACATGTATATACGAATGGTGTTGTAAAGACAGATCGTACGGGCACAGGTACCAAAAGTGTCTTTGGATATCAGATGCGTTTCAACCTTCAGGAAGGTTTCCCTTTGGTAACGACGAAGAAATTACACCTGCGGTCCATTATTCATGAATTGATCTGGTTTCTTAAAGGTGAAACCAATATTCAGTATCTCAAAGAAAATGGCGTAAGCATTTGGGACGAGTGGGCTGACGAACAAGGAAATTTGGGCCCTGTATACGGATCACAATGGCGCTCCTGGCCAACACCTGATGGCCGTCATATCGATCAGATCACACAGGTTATCAACCAGCTAAAAAATTCACCGGATTCACGCCGTATTATTGTATCGGCATGGAATGTTGCCGAAATAGAGCATATGGCATTACCTCCTTGTCATGCCTTTTTTCAGTTTTATGTCGCTCCGGCACAACCTGAAAAAGGTATCTTAAAGCCGCAATTGTCCTGTCAACTCTATCAACGTAGTGCCGATATATTCTTGGGCGTTCCTTTCAACATTGCGTCTTACGCTTTATTGACGATGATGGTCGCACAGGTTTGCGACATGGAAGCCGCAGAGTTTATCCACACCCTGGGCGATGCACATATCTACAGTAATCACTTCGAGCAAACGGAGCTCCAATTGAGCCGCGAGCCAAAAGCGCTACCCCAGATGAAAATAAACCCAGAAGTAAAAGATATCTTTAATTTTAAGTTTGAAGATTTTGAATTGTTAAACTACGAATCCCATCCACATATCAAAGCTCCGGTGGCCGTTTAACAAGGAAGGTACCTGATTTTGTAACATATTTTAGCGAACGAATAATCACCTTATATCAAAAATGAGCAACCCAACGATCACATTAATCGTAGCTGCGTCGGAAAACAATGCCATCGGAATCGACAATCAGATGCCTTGGCATTTACCCAACGACTTTAAATATTTTAAGAGAAATACCGTTGAGCACTCTGTCCTAATGGGTAGAAAGACTTTTGAGGCCATAGGCAAAGCATTACCAGACAGAAGGAATATTGTCATTACACGTAACGCGAATTTCCAGGGAGAAGATATTGATGTTGCCAACAGCATCCAAGAGGCACTCTTGTATTGCCGGGATGAACGTGAGGTATTCATCATTGGTGGCGCAAACATTTATCAGCAAGCGCTACCCTTGGCAAATAAAGTGCTTCTGACGCGCGTACATACCACCATCAAAGGTGACGCTTTCTTTCCTGAATTACCCTCAGAAGAATGGGAATTAGTTGCTTCAGATTCGCATCAAGCCGACGAGAAACATGCATTTGCTTATACCTTTGAAGTTTATACGAAAAAATAAATCCATGGGTATTAAAACCAACAGGCAAACATACACTGGAACGCCCAAGTATGTGCTGCCTATTTTATGCTTCGGACTTGTTTTGCTGGGTAATTTGTCGCAAGTTTTTGCGCAATTCCGTGCACCGTATACGATACGTACGCCAGGTGGTAATATTACAATACCAGGATCGTATTCGCCGATCCTCTATTCTTTCGACCGCGAACCGATCAGCAGTAGGTATAAATTTTATATTGTTTTAAAAAATGACAGTACTGTCGTTTCAAAAACCAAAATAAAATTGAGAACGGCAACCAAACCCAGTGAGATATCTTGGCGGGAAAAAGGCAAAAAATACACTGTAACACCAGATCAAACAAAAGAAATTTATCGGATAGATTATTGGAATAAGAAAATTAAAGGCATTCCACAAGATAGCTGCTGGTTATTCCTGGTGGACACTGTTAGTTATGAAAGACGAATCCGTCGCTATAGCATGACCGCTGATATCAATCAGCCTGCGATATCGCATTTCAAGATGGAAAAGTCGAATGAAATTTTACCAATGAAAAAAGAAACCCTGGAGCCTTATGTGGAGGGAAATGAAAAAGCCAAAAAACTGTTATCAAAAAACCAGCTGTTAAAAGCCATAGAGGAGTTTAACCGATAGTAAATAAACACGATACTTGGATATGCGCAAATACCTCACCCTATTTCTCACCCTATTTATGTCAGATCTATACGCTCAAAAGGTAGATACCATATACTTGGAAAAGCTACTCCAAAGCCATCCATATCTATTTCAGAAAATATTAAGTCACCCTACTAAAAACGAGGTACAGATCCTTTACACGCAGATCGATCGTGATAAATCCAATATTCCACATTTCAGGTCGTATAGCTATCGCCTTAATCCACATTGGTATTTTTATCCGGCAAGCACCGTAAAACTTCCGACCGCAATTTTGGCTTTGGAAAAAATCAATGACCTCCATATTGCCGGTTTAACCAAAGATACTCCGCTCCGCATTGATTCTGCTTTTGAAAAGCAGACTAAGGTTCTTGTGGACGAATCGGCCGCCAATGGTCTTCCCTCTGTTGCACAATACGTAAAAAAGATACTATTGACCAGCGATAATGATGCACAAAATAGGCTCTTTGAATTTATTGGTCGTGGAGAACTGAATGCGAAACTTAAAAGATACGGCACTAAATATAGCCGCATTGTCAACCGTCTTGCTATTGGCGACAAAGGCATATGGGCCAAACATACCAACCCCGTCACCTTTTATAAGGGGAAGGATATTATCTATAAACAAGAAGCACAGTTCGATCCCAAGGATTATACCATCAAGCTGTCCAATACGCTTCAGGGGAAAGGTTACATAAACGATAAAGATGAACTTGTTCATGAGCCTTGGAGTTTTGAAGGATTAAATGTATACGCTTTGCAAGATCAACAGCTGATATTGAAGAAATTGTTATTTCCCGAAACATTTCGGCCTAAGGAACGATTTAATCTGAAAAAAGATGATTACGCGCTCCTCTATGACTATATGTCACGCTATCCCTTTGAATCAGATTTCCCAAAATATGATCCAGCAGAATTCTGGCCAACGTATAGCAAGCTCCTTTTTTATGGCCGTGAAAAAAACGCGACCTTAAATCCCAACATCCGGATTTTCAACAAGTATGGCGATTCTTATGGCTATAATATTGATAATGCCTATATCGTCGACTTTGAACATGGGGTGGAATTTATGCTCGCCGTTGTTGTGCAGTCCAATGAAAATGGCATCTATAACGATGGACGCTATGAATATGAAACAGTAACCTATCCTTTTTTAAAAAATATTGGTCAGGTAATTTATCAGGAGGAGCTGAAAAGAGCTAAAAAGTTTAAACCTGATCTATCCAAATTTGATTTCAGAAAATAAAACATAAAAAACGGCTTTCAAGTTATGAAAGCCGTTTGCCTGCGTCGCTATCGCGGTATATTTTTATCCGCCTTGTCCTGAAGGCTGCTTGCTTCAAGGTATTTTTGAAATAGAACTATTTCGATTGTAAGGCTGTTTCGATCAATTCGCCGTAAAAATCTCCCTCCTTCATCCCAAAAGCCCGTACTTGCTGCGGAATAAAGCTTTGCGCAGTCTGTCCAGGAATAGTATTAATCTCGATAAAATAAAATTTATCGGTACCAGTTTCCAAAAAGAAGTCTACACGAACCATACCCTTACAGTTCAATCTCACATAAATTTCCCTTAAAATACGTGCAGCACGCGCCTGCTCTTCTGTCGTCAGCGCTGCCGGTGTAATCTCTTCGGTCAATCCGGGCACATATTTGGCTTCATAATCAAAAAATTCACGTGTAGTACGAACTTCTGTAGCAGGTAAAACAACGAGCTCGCCTTTTGAATTGCGAAAAATTCCCTCGGAAAATTCGCGTCCAGTCACAAATTCTTCAACAATCACCTGTTTCCCCGTATTTTCCGCATCAAAAGCTTTATCAATCGCTTCCTGTAATTGTGCAGATTCCTTTACCTTGGTCATTCCGATACTACTACCACCGGCATTAGGTTTCACAAAATAAGGGAGTGAAAGATTGCTTTCGACGATTTTGATCGCTTCTGGGCGTTGCGATTCAAACAATAAGACCGATTTTGCCAAATGCAATTCCGGAATATCCGATAAGATCGCTTTTGTATACCCTTTATTCATGGTCAATGCGGAGGTCAAGGCATCACATGAGGTATAAGGAATGTCCAATAAATCAAAATAGCTCTGAAGTCTTCCATCTTCCCCAGGCACACCATGCACCATAATAAATGCTAAGTCAAAGCTTAAGGTATCTCCGTTCAATGGAAGCGTAAAATCTGCTTTTGAAATCGGATGCCGTTTACCTGCTAAATCTTCGTAGTACCATGCTTCTTTGGTCACGGTAATCAAATACACATCATATTTGTTGTGATCAAGTTGAGAATTGACGAAGGCAGAACTTTTAAAAGAAACTTCAGCTTCTCCTGTATAACCTCCAGTTATTAATGCTATTTTTGCTTTCATAAATTTTAGCGATTCGAATAGCAAATATAATTTGCTATACACGGAAAAACGAATAATTTTGTGAGGAATAATTTTATTTAATCATTCTGCAAACTTGGCTTTAATATTGCGGTTCTATGCAGAATTAATTTTTATCAAACAGAGAAATGTCCAAAGTCGTACAATATCTTCAGACCCCCACTTTTAGGAAAAATCTTATTGCCGCTCTTATCGCGATAGTATGTGTATTCCTTTTCGTATACGTTGGACTGAAAATATATACCAAACATGATGAATCTATAGCCGTCCCTAAAGTGAAAGGTCTTCATATCAGTGCTGCTATCCAGGCGCTGGAGAACGCTGGGCTCGAATATCAAATCGATTCCGTTTATCAGATGGATGCCAAACCCGGCATGGTCATCGAGCAGGATCCCGAACAAGGCTTCCATGTAAAATCAGGCCGGACGATCTATTTGACCATTATCACGCAAGTAGCTCCTGAGGTTGCTTTTCCGAATATAAAAGACAAAACATTGATCGAGGCAACAGCAATCTTGAAAAACCATAATCTTAGAATCGGAGACACTTCCTATGTGGCAGATATTGCCAGGGATATCGTGTTGGACGCTCAATTTGCGGGACAATCAATCCGTAACGGGCGCATGATCCCTAAAGGTTCACGTATAGACCTAGTTTTGGGAAATGGACTCGGTGCTAATGAAGTGGAAATCCCCAACTTAATAGGCCTTCCGCTAAACGAAGCGAAGTTTGCCTTGTCGGGAGCTGGGCTAGGACTAGGTACCGTGACCTACGATCCAAATGTAACGGATACAGCTACAGCAGTCATTAGTGTACAATCGCCCGGAATAGAAAAGGGCTTAACCAGCTTAGGCGCTAAAATAGACGTAACACTCTCGCTCACGGCACCGACACCATCAACGGGAGCGACAACTGGAGGTGTCACAACAGCTAAACCACAGGCAAACCAACCACAGGGGAATCCGCCAGCGGCAAAACCTCCGGTTCAATCCAAGCCTGTTGCTCCAGCGAAAAGTACCACAACAAATACCCCGGCAGCTAAACCGACAACGACAAATCCGGCTGCAGGACAGAAAAAGGAAAAAGAGAATAAAGGGAATAGTCTCGGCTTTTAAGTTTATTGACTCAAAAATGAAGCTGCATGGCATGTTCTCCATAATCATGGATTAGCGTTCTCGGCAGATTCAGAAATAATATAAAATCATGATGAAACCGATCTACATGTGCGCGATTTCATCAACCATTGACCGCTAAAGGCTGTATGAATACCCTAAATAGCGAACAACAAATGAATAAAAAATTTTAGCATGGAAAATAAAAAAGGAATACCAAGTTGGTTAAAAATCATTGCTCTGATCGCTATTGTTGTTGGAGGTTATTTTGCTTGGACATTTTATAAAGCATTTTATGCTTCGAATGTATCTGGAGAGAAAAAGTACCTGTACATACACGAAGGTGAAAAATATGAAGATGTGCTGAAATCAATCAAGGATTCAAATTTAGTGGATGATATTGCTTCATTTGAGCGTGCCGCACAATATAAAAAATATGATCAAAGTGTAAAACCTGGACGTTATCTGTTAACTCCAGGAATGAACAATAGACGCTTAATTGGCAATTTGATTGGTGGCTACCAAGAACCTGTAAAATTCAGATTTTCCAATGTGCGATTGAAAGAGAATATGGCCGCACTGCTTGGAAAAAGTTTTGAGGCAGATTCTGCACAATTTATCGCTGTACTGAATGATGAGGCTACAGCACAGAAATATGGATTTACAAAAGAAAATCTGGTTTCGGTGTTCATCCCCAATACGTACGAAATTTATTGGAACACCAATCCCGAAAAAGTAATTGCCCGTTTTGATGACGAATGGAAAAAGTTTTGGAATGCAGATCGTATTGCGAAAGCAAAAGCGCTCAATTTGACGCCACAACAGGTTAGCACATTGGCTTCTATCGTCAAGGGGGAAGCCTTACATCAGGATGAAATGCCCATGATAGCCGGATTATATTTAAACCGCCTCAAAAAAGGGATGTTATTACAGGCAGATCCTACTGTGATCTTTGCAAACAATGACTTTACAATCAGAAGGGTATTGAATAAGCACCTCCGAACAGACAATCCTTACAATACTTACATCTATAGAGGCTTGCCCCCAGGTCCTATTTCAATTCCAAGCATTGCTGCAATTGATGCGGTCTTAAACTTTAAGCAACATGATTATATTTACATGTGTGCCAAAGATGATTTTTCAGGGTATCATAATTTTGCAAAAACAGAAGCTGAGCATTTGATCAATGCACGTAAATTCCAACAGGCATTGGACGCCAGAAATATTAAAAAATAATGTTTGTATTTGACCATCAGATTCGTGTCCGCTATGCAGAAACAGACCAAATGGGTTATGTTTATTATGGAAATTATGCTGCATTTTACGAAATAGCGCGGACTGAAATGCTGCGGAGTACGGGGATATCGTATAAGGAGCTGGAAGAAATGGGGGTCATGCTCCCCGTTACGGAGATGAAAACAAAATACCTGAAACCGGGCAAATACGATGATTTGATCACAATACGGGTAACAATCCGCCAGAAACCTGCCGTCCGTATTATTTTTGAATATGAACTGTTCAATGAAAGCGGAGAACTACTCAACCAGGGCGAGACAACTTTGGTCTTTGTCAACATGGAAAAAAATAGACCTTGTATGCCGCCACAGGTTTTCTTGGATAAGATGAGTAACTATTTTAATTGATATGGGGAAAATCCACCAATGGCTATTAAATATTGAACCTTATTTTAGATTAATCGAATGGAGTAAACGTGTCGTACTACCTGGCTTTGGCTCGCTACCACTCTATACTGTGGCTGTATTTTTCTTTCAGGAGCTATCGAGAGATTCCATTGTCAGCAAGGCTTCTTCCCTTTCCTATAGCTTTTTATTGGCCATTTTTCCGGGTATCATTTTTTTATTTACATTGATCCCTTATATTCCGATCAATAATTTTCAGGAACAGTTGCTGGACTTTCTGGCCGTGGTTATTCCCAAAAATGCTTTTCTGGTTGTTGAAACAACTTTGGAGGATATTATTAAAAACCAAAATGGTGGATTACTTTCTTTCGGTTTTTTATTTGCGGCCTATTTTGCAACCAATGGTATGGCCTCTCTGATGAATGCCTTCAATAAGGCTTCCCTCATGACGGAAAGAAGGCCATGGGTCAGAAAACGTTTGCTTGCCTTAGCCTTGGCTTTCCTAATTATTTTTGCGTTAACAGTGGGAATGACGATATTTACCCTAGCTGGCATTACCATAGACTACCTCAAGGAAACCACAGGTATAAAGTCGAGCTTTTGGGCTATACTACTTAAAGTAGCCCGATGGTTGATTATATTTGCTATTTACTTTTTCACGGTAAGCTGTATCTACAAATTTGGTCCCTCCAACTCCAATAAATGGAAACTCTTCAGTCCGGGAGCGTCCATGGCGACCATTTTAGCGATATTGACGTTTTCCATATTTACCTTTTATATCAATCATTTCGGCGCATATAACAAACTTTATGGATCCATCGGGACATTGATTGTCATCATGCTGTGGATTTACCTGAATACACTTATTTTATTATTGGGCTATGAGCTTAATGCGGCAATAGCACTGTCTAAACAAACCATTGTTATTGCCAAACCACGCATTTTCAACTCTTTTAAGAAAGACGAATAGGTGTATTACAATGGTTTAAAAGCCTAATTTACCCATCAGTCTTGCAACATATGAATGGTAAAAGGTGCCAAACGACCGTTCCAACAGTCAGTTTCGTCATCTTACTCAAAAGGCCCGTATAACTGAAAGTCTTTCAATAAAATAAGAAAAATAAAATTTTGCATTTAAAGTTTTTTTGTACCTTTGCAACTCCTACAAAGTAGGAAAAAGGAGAAAATTAATTAATGGCAAAAAAACAAGAAGCAGAAAAAGAATTAGCAGCGAAAAACGCAGAGCTACAAGGTGCTGACACTAAAGTAGTGAAAGACACTGAAAAAATTGAATCAGAAGCTGATTCAAACTTAATCGACGAAATCAAATCAAACACTTGGATCACACCAGAAGGTGAATTTGACTGGGATGCAAATGATAAAGGTTTCGGAAATTATAGCGAAGCTGAACGCGCTAAACTTGAAGCACAATACGCAGATACTTTCAACCAAGTTAACCAAGGTGAAATTATTGAAGGTACTGTAGTTTCTATCAACAACAAAGACGTAGTCTTAAATGTTGGTTTCAAATCTGACGGTTTAGTTTCTTTATCAGAATTCCGTGACTTACCAGAATTAAAAGTTGGTGACAAAGTTGACGTATTCGTTGAGTCTCAAGAAGATGCTAACGGTCAATTAGTACTTTCTCGCAAACGTGCTAAAACTCAAAAATCTTGGGAAGCTATCAATGAGGCATTGGAAAATGATGCAATCATTACTGGTTTCGTTAAGAGCCGTACTAAAGGTGGTCTTATCGTTGATATCAAAGGTGTTGAAGCATTCTTACCTGGATCTCAAATCGATATCAAACCTATCCGTGACTACGATGTATACGTAGGTAAAACAATGGAATTTAAAGTTGTGAAAATCAACCACGAATTCAAAAACGTTGTCGTATCTCACAAAGTGTTAATTGAAAACGATTTAGAAAACCAAAAATCTGAAATCGTTGCTAAATTAGAAAAAGGTCAGGTATTAGAAGGAACAGTTAAAAATATCACTGACTTCGGTGTGTTCATCGACTTAGGTGGTGTTGACGGTTTATTGCATATCACAGATATTTCTTGGGGTCGTATCGAGCATCCAAAAGAAGTTTTGTCATTAGATCAAACAATCAACGTTGTTGTATTAGACTTTGATGATGAGAAAAAACGTATTGCTTTAGGCTTGAAACAATTATCTGAGCATCCTTGGGAATCTTTAGATACTGCATTAGAAGTTGGTTCTAAAGTGAAAGGTAAAATCGTAACAGTTGCTGATTACGGTGCTTTCCTAGAAATCATCCCTGGTGTTGAAGGTTTGATCCACGTTTCCGAAATGTCTTGGTCACAAAACTTACGTTCTCCACAAGAGTTCTTGAAAGTTGGTGACGAGATCGAAGCGCAAATCTTAACGTTAGACCGCGATGAGCGTAAAATGAGCTTAGGTATCAAACAATTGACTCCAGATCCTTGGAAAAACATCACTGAGCGTTACCCTGTAGGTTCTAAACAAACAGCTGTTGTTAAAAACATGACTAACTTCGGTGTATTTGTTGAGTTAGAAGAAGGTATCGACGGTTTGATCCACATCTCTGATTTATCTTGGTCTAAAAAAATCAACCACCCTAACGAATTCACTAAAGTTGGTGAAACATTAGACGTAGTTGTTTTAGAATTAGATGAAGAAAACCGTAAATTATCTTTAGGTCACAAACAATTGGAAGAAAACCCTTGGGATACTTTCGAAACGATCTTTACTGAAGGTTCTATCCACGAAGGTACAGTAATCAAAGTTGGTGACAAAGGTGATATCGTAGCTTTACAATACGGTGTTGAAGGTTTCTGTCCTTCTAAACACTCTGTTAAAGAAGACGGTTCTTCATTGAAAGTTGATGAAGTTACTTCATTCAAAATCATCGAGTTCAATAAAGAGAACAAACGTTTGGTAATTTCTCACTCTCGTATCTGGGAAGAAGAGAAAGAAGAAGCTCGCAAAGAAGAGTCTAACAACCGTAAAAAAGACGCTAAAGCTGAGTCTTCAGCTGTGAAAAAAGTAAAAGATTCTGTTGAAAAATCTACTTTAGGCGACTTAGACGTGTTAGCTCAATTGAAAGAGCAAATGGAAAATGATAAAAACGCTAAGTAATTAGCAATTGAATCCATAAAAAGCGGCTGTTCCAAAAGAACAGCCGCTTTGCTTTTATAGGGATGCTTTTGTAATTTTGTAGCAATAAACGTTATTGTTATGTCATTCAATTCAGCCTTAATTAGCCCCACCGAACTTCAGGAATCATTGGGACAGCATACAGACATTGTCCTCCTTGATTGCACCATCGACAAAGTTGGCCAATCCATCAAGGAAGCCAAGTTCGAAGTACTACCTCATTCTCAATTTTTTGACATCGAAGGGAAACTTTCCGATGCTACTTCTAAATTACCGCATACCCTTGTATCGGCAGAAGTATTCGAACAGGAAATGCAACGCCTAGGAATCAATCAGGATAGTACCGTCGTATTATATGACAGATGGGGTATTTATTCGAGCCCAAGAGCCTGGTGGATGTTTAAGGTTATGGGTTTCGAACAGGTATTTATTCTAGATGGTGGTGTTCCCACTTGGAAAAAAAGCAAATTACCACTCGTAGACCAGTATACAGCTGCCGTAAAACCCGGCAACTTTAAAGCCCAGTTTCAAGCAAACCGTTATGCTGATAAAGCGTATATCTTAACACATTATCGGGATGCTGATGTAAATATTTTTGACGCCAGAAGTAAAGGTCGATTTAGTGGTTTAGTCGCTGAACCGCGGAAAGGCCTTCTTGGTGGACATATTCCTCATTCCAAAAACCTCCCTTTCGACGAGTTATTTGATGGAATAAGTTATAAACCCGTCGATGAATTGAAACAGCAATTTGATCATTTTAATGCGACCGGAAATGAATATGTCTTCTCCTGTGGGTCGGGGATCACGGCCTCAATCTTAGCATTTGCTTGTCATCTTGCTGGTCACGAGCGAATCCGTGTATACGATGGTTCTTGGTCAGAATGGGGGCGCGAAGAGCTTAATCTTCCCATCGAAAAATAGTTTAAAACAAGGTATTCCAAGAATAGAGATTATCCTCCAAGCGGATTTTTTCCGCATCTAAGAGATCACGGATGATTTCTATTCTTTTCTTTTCGGTACCTATCGTTAAGCTACCAATCAAATCGTGGATATTTTTAGCTCCAGCGAGCAAACTGCTTTTGATTTCTGCTTTAATATCTGCCCGCTGCTTTTCCTGATGATTGCGGATCAGACATAAATCGCATACTTCACAGAACCCCGCATTTTTCTCGCCAAAATATAACAATAGTGACTGACTGCGGCAATTGCTATGTTCAATGTAACCGATCATGCCATTGACTTCTTCTTCTTTCACCTGATGGCGATCGCGAATAAAAATATGATCGATATGCAGGTGTTTGTAATCGACGCGGTTCTGCAAAAAGGTCAATTGTGGCGCATCTGTAGAAGGTAGATAACTCGCTATTTCCAACAACTCTAACGACTTCAACAGCTCGACAACACGATCATAAGGCAGACCCAACTTACGCGCAAATTCATATTCATTGATGAGAATATAATTTTCAAATACGCCTCCATAGCTACGCAAAATAGCCTTAATGAGCTTATCATATTTGACATACTGCACCTGAACTTTATACAATTCGGCGCTATCAATTTCAAACTTAAAGCGTGAGGGTATTGTTATAGCTTCTGACAAAACCAACCAAGTGTCCCGTTCCAGAAACTTCAGCGCATTCATAACGGGAACCAATGGCAGCTGATATTTTTTGGCAAAAGCAACAACATCAAAATCTACAGTCACTCCTTCTCCAGCACCATAGGGAATCTGAAAATGATTACAAAGGTAATGATAGGTCTGTTGAATAAATGGAATATCAGGAAAACTAGCTTGCAAATTATCGACAAGTTTTTGCTCATCTGTCTTTTGATAAAGAATAACGGGATAGGCCTTCTTGCCATCTCGTCCTGCCCTACCGGCTTCTTGATAATAGGCCTCCAACGAATCGGGCAAATCGAGATGAATCACAAAACGCACGTCGGGTTTATCAATTCCCATCCCAAAGGCATTTGTAGCTACAATTACTCGAACAACATTTGTCATCCACCCGTGCTGTTTCTGATCCCGTTCCTGCCCCGAAAGTCCGGCATGGTAATAATCTGCCGAAATGCCGTTATTGACCAAAATACGGGCTATCTCCTGCGTTTCTCGCCGGTTTCTGACATAGACAATCCCGGATCCGCCCAACTTATGTATAATCCGCACCATACGTCCCATCTTATCCTCTTCTTCAATGGCCATATAAGCCAGATTTTCGCGAAGAAAGCTTTTGACAAATACATTTTCTTTCGGAAAATTCAGTTTCTGCTGAATATCACTGATGACACGCTCCGTTGCGGTCGCCGTAAGAGCTAGAAAAGGGACCTGGGGATGCAGTTCCCGCAACTTAGCGAGTTCTAAATAGGGCGGCCTAAAATCATATCCCCATTGAGAAATACAATGTGCTTCATCTATGGCAAATAGATTTACATTCATAAACCGTATGCGCTCCCTTACCATATCATTGTACAATCTTTCCGGAGAAAGATAGAGAAATTTTATTTGCCCATAGACGCAATTATCCAGGGTAATATCCACTTCCCTCTTCCGCATTCCAGCATAAATTGCGACCGCCTGAATTCCATTTTTTTTCAAATGCTCAACCTGATCTTTCATCAATGCAATAAGCGGTGTTACGACAATACAAATCCCTTCTCGCATCAAGGCAGGTACTTGAAAACAGATCGACTTTCCGCCGCCAGTCGGCAATAAAGCCAAGGTATCTTTACCTGAAATGACCGATTGAATAATTTCTTCCTGCAAGGGTCTAAATGATTCGAATCCCCAGTATTGCCTTAAGATTGATATACTATCTTGCGTCATAAATTCTCCTTATCCCAAACATACGCAAAATTATCTTTCATGAGATAATTCTGTACACCCAAACTATCTAACATGTGTTGAGTTTGCAGCGATTGTTCCATTGAATTGGATCCATCCATTATAACAAGTTTTGGCCTAATTTGCTTCAATAATCGGGGTAAACCATCTAATATATTTTTCCTAAAGATAACGAGGTCAGCATGTGGCATTTTCCCTTGCGTATGTGATAGAATAGCTATTTTACCCAAGGGGAGCGTAACAAGATAGTTTTTACGCTCCCGGCCATTCAAAGCCACAAACTGAACTTCTTTTTTTGTCAATAATTGAATTTCTCTTCCACATGCATATTGCAAGCCCCGGGCTTGCAAAGAATCAAATGTGCTGTAAATGATACCGCGCCCACCTTTGAAATAACCGATCGTCAACTCTTGTTTCGTATTATAGACCCGAAATCGTTCTGCATCTTTATTTTCTAAGCGTTTTTGCACAGTGATCAATAGCATTCCAATTGCACAGCATCCCCCTAACCAAACGTATTTTTTATCTTTCCACTGAAAAGCATATAAACAAGAAAACAGTGCAAAATAGGTCAAAAATAGGAGCTCCAGCCCCATAGGATAAACTTTTATTGTTGAAAAAGCCCAATGGTCAATATGTTTCAATCCGTATAAGATGAAGGCAATGAGATGCTCCAAGAGGAAACCCATTAAATCGTTAAGCCCTTCCATTGGACTAATTGTCATGATAAAACCGAGATACATCGCTAGGGTTGAAGGAAAATCGACTAATAAGTTAGCTACCAGAAAATAAGTTGGAAACTGTCCAAAATAATAAAGGCTCAGTGGCGTTGTCAGGATTTGCGCGGCGATAGACACCGCCAGTGTATCTCTCAAAAGCCGCAATATCGGTCTTTTGACAGGAAGAAGTTCCTCGACAAGCGGCGAACATACAATCATACCTAAAACCGCTAGAAAAGACAGTTGAAATCCCACATCAGCAACCGCCCTTGGAACGACCAGCAGAATCAATACTGCGGCAATAATAAGCGAATTGAGCGTTGAAAAGCCTCGTTTAAAATGCTTTGCACAGAGTACAAAACTAATCATAATAGCCGCCCGCGTAATGGGCGGATCAAGACCTGCAATAAAAGCATATATCCAGATCATACTCAATAACAAAATTAGTGGCAACCATCTGAGATAGGAAGGCCAAGCAATTCGTTTGAAAATAAGGGATAAAAACCCGAATAAAACAGCAACATGCATTCCCGATACACTTAACACATGTATCGTTCCCGTATTAGTGAAGGCCTGTATGCTTTCGGCACTGATATCGCTCCGGGAACCATATAATAAAGCTGACGCAATCGCAAAGTTCTCATCCCCTTTAATATGGGGTCGAAGCTTGAGCAAAAAATATCTTCTCATTTGTAAAGCGAGCGCAATCAACGAAAAAGTCGTTGTTTCTTGCCGGCTGATCAGCTTATATTGACCAGAGACTGCGAAAAGTTCATGGTAGACATGCTGCCTTTTCAAATACGCCCTATAATCAAACTCCATTGGATTGAATGGCGGAGCTATTTCTTGGGGCTGACCTTTTAACCACAGTAGGTCACCAAACTGCAGCGCATTCTTCTGGCTGGATTTTAGGGATAACATAAGTCTACCTGTCGTTTCTATAAATTCACCTTTTTGGTAAGCCCCTATTACCTCTGTAGAAAAACGAACGATACCACGCTTCACTTTGGGCTCTTCAATAATTTTGACCACAAAACGATCTGTCATTATATGGGAGAAATGACCGATTGCAACCAAAGGGTCCTCGCGCCAAAATTGGAAAATCCCCAATAATACAACAGACACATAATATCCGCAGGTATACCCGTATTTGCGAATCGTACCTTTAAAAAAATAACTAAACATCGTTAACAGAGTCATCACAACCAATCCCTGCTGTATATAGTGAAATAAGGAAAGCGACATCGGTAATTTAGGGGTGAAGAGAAGCGTCACAATATATACGACAGCTATCTTAAGAATAGGCAGCCGCTCTAATCTTTGTGTAAAACTCAGCTCTTTCATAACTGCCACCGCAACTGCACCTTAACCTCGGATTTTCTATTGCCCTCAATTTGGTCCAATCCAGTCCCAATACGCTCTCGCCCCGGATAATAATAGACCGCATATTTGGCCCATACCTGAAGATGGCGACTTAACCGATATTGCAGATTCAAGTACATTCTCCATCCTCGTGTATTGTACATTCCAAAACCCGAAGCATATAATACATCCCGCTCATAAGCATAGATCCGATTATCATAACTTGCCGCATCGAAATACGCGATCCGCATATTCGACTGGAACCTTCCAGTGGTAGACTTCCGGAATATATCTTGATAAAACATGTATCCGAAACTATTTTCCTGATACTCTTTTTGAAATAAATTGGCTTCTATACGGGAGCGAATAGTCCACATTGAACCTAAGCGATAATGAAATTCCAGCCTTAACTGCTGTTTACCGGTATTCACAAGCCCATTCTCGGTTTGCCCCTCTCCCTGGTAGTTCACTTGTTTCAATCGGTTACGATAGCGCAACGAAAGTTGGCCTTTCTTGTGCCACATGTAACTCAGCTGACTAAAGAAATCGGCCCCAGTAGATTGGGTATCAGCCTGATACTTTGCTCCGGGAAAACGAAATATATCGGCATAATTGGACCAGAGCAATTTTCTTCCCAATTGATATGTTAACCCCACATAAGCCCCCTGCTCGTTGGAGGTATTATCCGATTCACCAAATCCCTGTCCATAAAAAGTATGAAAATTCTTCTTGTAGTCCCGAAGCAATATTACCGATGATAAACGTGGATGTAAGCTTATGATAGCTCCTGCCACCAATGCCGAACCGCCGTCGATACTATTCGCATATTCACCAAATAAATAAGCATTTCGAATCGTATAGTTTACATATAAACTTATATTTCGCAGCAAATCCCCTTCAAAGTCCGCTTTTTGCCGTATTGCTTTGCCTCTCGTTTTAAAGGCATCCAATTGAGTCTGATTGAAATGAATTCCTATTTTTATCCGTTTATAGCGCCACAATAGATTCAATCCATAGGCTAGTTGAGATGCGGCATGACGGTATTGCTGTTCGGTTGCGGTCCGATGCAGTCCGGTACTCGCGATTGTTGAAATCGTTGCAGGAGAATCGATAAGGTTAACTTTTCCATCAATGGATTGGTAGGAGATATAGGGTGTAATCTCAAATTGACCGATCTGTAGTGTCCCGGCAATACCCCGCATAAAATTTGCTTCATTTAAGGAAGTATATGACTTTACTCCAATCCCTTGTCTTGCTGTATGCTGTACCAGTCCTCCTTTTCCAAAATTCAAACCGTTCCACATGCTGAGCCCTTGTCCAAATTGCAAAGCATAGTCGCCGATTAAGATATTCCTGAAACGGCCAAAATTCTTTATCGATATGCTTAGGCTATAGAAATCGAATCCCATTTTTTGTTTATCCCTAAAAAAGGGTTCCCCAGCATCTTTCTCCATATTGACTGCGAGGTGGACTGCATCGTTCAATTGGGCTCTATACCTAAAAGCATAACGATTGGCATCGCCGAGATAATGGGACTTCGTCGTATCGACTATACGGTACCCTTTTGCTTTCTCGAGTGTCCGGGCATATCGTACCGTAAATTCCTGTTTAAAATTTCTCGATTTCAGGGTCTCAAGAGAAGATCCCGCGCCTACCCTCACGAAAGGTAACAATAAACTGATCACACGATCATTAAACCCTTCAATAGACTGTAGTTCGAGTACGTCAATAAAATTTCCTGAAATGGTTCTATGGTCCAGTAGATGCTCGATTAATAAAGGGTCTAAAAACTGTAATTCTGTGAGTTCTCTTCCATCTGTTTTGTTGAGATCGATCGGGTGTTTGAGATAATGATACCACTTTTCAGTGAATTCACTCAAATCAGCGTCCGCTGGGAACTCTTCCGATAAGCTTTCAAATAAATCTTGGAAATCGATTTTTTCATTTGTTTGCGCCTGGCAGGTTATTCCAATAAAACAACCTATAAAGAGCAAAATTTTGCTACAATATTTCATAATAGGTTTTAATTAATATTGGCTAATTGCTAGGCGATGAACCCTTTATCCCGGCAGAAAAACGATTCACTGGTATGAAATTAGGAAATATAACAGAATAAAAAAAGCCTGATAAAAAATTTTATCAGGCTTTTTTATTCTGTTATGATAAGATCAATTAAATATCAATCTTAGCGTAACGTGCATTTTTCTCAATAAATTCACGACGTGGTGCAACTTCGTCCCCCATTAGCATAGAGAAAATACGGTCACATTCCGCAGCGTTTTCAATCGTCACCTGTCTTAAAGTACGCGTCTCGGGGTTCATGGTGGTATCCCATAACTGTTCAGCATTCATCTCTCCAAGACCTTTATAACGTTGTACGTGTACACTATCTTCTTTACCTGACCCTTTCAAACGCTGAATCGCATTGATACGTTGATCTTCATTCCAAGCATATTCATGTTCTTTTCCTTTCTTAACCAAATATAATGGCGGCGTAGCGATATAGACATATCCTCTTTCAATCAATTCCTTCATGTACCTGAAATAGAACGTCAGGATCAATGTTGTAATGTGGGACCCATCCACATCGGCATCGGTCATGATAATGATGCGGTGATAACGTAATTTCTCAAGATTCAATGCCTTAGCATCTTCGGCAGTACCGACACTCACTCCCAAAGCTGTAAACATGTTCTTGATCTCCTCATTTTCGTAGATCTTATGTTCCATTGCTTTTTCGACGTTAAGGATCTTACCACGTAAAGGCATGATTGCCTGATGTTTTCTATCACGACCAGACTTTGCAGTACCACCCGCAGAATCCCCCTCGACGAAATAGATCTCACACTTTGTCGGATCATTGTCTTGGCAATCGGCCAATTTACCTGGAAGTCCGGAGCCTCCCATAACGGTTTTACGTTGCACCAGATCACGGGCTTTACGCGCAGCAGCACGTGCTTGAGCCGCAATGACAACCTTTTGAACGATAGATTTAGCTTCGCGTGGATTCTCTTCCAAATAGACGCCTAAGATCTCACCTACGGCAACATCTACAGCCCCCATAACTTCAGAGTTTCCTAATTTTGTTTTTGTTTGTCCTTCAAATTGAGGTTCTGCAACCTTGACTGAAATAACGGCTGTTAATCCTTCACGGAAGTCATCACCGGTAATTTCCACTTTTAAGTTCTTAAGCAAACCGGACTTGTCCGCATACGCTTTCAAGGTACGTGTCAAACCACGACGGAAACCGGCAACATGAGAGCCGCCTTCAATCGTATTGATGTTATTCACATAAGAATGGACATTCTCCGAATAGGTATCGTTATATTGTAAAGCCAGTTCAACAGGGATACCTTGTTTTACACCTTCAACATAAATTGGTTCAGGGATCAACGACTGACGGTTACCGTCCAAAAATTTCACAAATTCTTTAAGACCGCCCTCCGAATAGAATGTTTCTTTCTTTTCAGAACCGTCTTCATTTGTTTCACGCTCATCATTCAACGTCAAACTTACACCTTTATTTAAAAATGCTAGCTCACGAAGACGATTTGCCAATGTATCGTAATTATAAACAGTTGTCTGCGTGAAAATTGTCGCATCCGGATGGAACGTTACAATAGTACCCGTCTTATCCGAAACACCAACTTCCTTTACATCATATAAAGGCTTACCAATTTGGTATTCTTGCTGGAAAATTTTTCCATCGCGGTGAACCTCAGCCTTCAAAAGGGTGGACAACGCATTCACACAGGAAACACCGACACCATGCAGACCACCAGAAACCTTGTATGTATCCTTATCAAATTTACCTCCAGCATGCAATACGGTCATTACAAGCTCTAAGGCCGATTTATTCTCTTTTTTGTTGATTCCTGTGGGAATACCACGACCGTTATCGCGGACAGAAATCGAATTATCTTTATGGATAGTAACGAAGATATCTGTACAATATCCCGCTACAGCTTCATCGATTGAATTGTCAACTACCTCGTATACCAAATGGTGCAATCCTTTTACACCGGTGTCACCAATATACATGGATGGACGCTTACGAACCGCCTCTAAACCCTCTAATACCTGAATATTATCGGCCGAATAGGTGGATGCATTTTTATTTTCTTCGCTCATTGAAAACCTCTTAAATGTAATATTCAAAAATACGAAATTTCGGCCGATTTATCAAGTCTATAAGGAAGTATTGACCCGATATTCGGAATTAATGATACATAGGATAATTTTACTTTTTTAATACTAAAAACTAGAATTTCGATTTTTTTATGTTAGGTTTGTTTTCAGTAATAACTTGCAAATAACAAAAAAATGAATACTATATTTTCAATTGTATCGAAAGTTTCCTTTGGCCTTTTATTGGTTGGAACTATTGCATCATGTAATCAAGGTGCAAAAACAGCAAACGAACCTGCAAAAAATGACTCTAATACGGTAAGCAAGGAAAGTCAGGGAAGTAACAAAGATAAAATCGTCTATTTAAACTCGGATTCACTTTCTGAAAAATATCAATATTTTAAGGACATTAAGTCAAAGCTTGAAAACAAAGTAAAGAAAGCACAAACAGATCTGCAATCTAAAAGTACTGCCTTCCAACGCGAAGTTGCCGAATATCAAAAAAATGCAGCCACAATGTCTGCTCCTGATAGACAAGCTACGGAACAAAAACTGGCGCGTAAACAAGATGAGCTTGCACGTTTAGACCAAACAGCTTCTTCTTCCATTGCAAAGGACGAGTCTGAAGAATTCAACAATGTTTATAACAAAATTACCGAATTCCTGAAAAAACATGCTGCTGAAAATGGCTACAAACTGGTGCTGACCTATTCGAAGACCAACCCAACAGTATTGTATGCAGACCCATCTTTGGAAATCACGAATGAAGTAATTAAACAGTTAAATGAAGAATATAAATCTTCAAATAAATAGAAGATCATCCTAATTTAAGAAAGCCATCAACTGAGTTGATGGCTTTTTTTATTTTCTTTCTTATCTTGTCCTTACTAAAATTAGATTTATGGTCAGAACGATTGTTGAAAAAGAAATCGCGAACTACGAATGGATAGATATAGCTGAGCCAACCTCAGAAGACTTCGCCTTCATCAAAGAGCGCTTCAATTTGAATGAAGCATCGATCAAGGATTCCAAAGAACCAGAACATCTACCTAAAATTGAAGAATTTGAGAATTATACTTTTGTCATTCTTCGTGTCATGTCGGACAATTTTAAAGAAAATTCAGACAGTATCGGAGAAATCACCGATCGCCTGACCATCTTCTATGGAAGTGATTTTGTGATTACGGTACACAAACGTCGCATCGAGTTTTTAGAAAAACTTAAAAATATTGAATTCACGTCTATCAAGACAAAAAATAGTCGTAAACTGGCTGTATTTATCACGACTGCGGCTGTATTTACCTTTAGCCAAACGTTAGAACAACTTTCAACACGAATCGATGCTTACGAAGAATTGATATTCCTCAAACGCATGAAACAACAGCCGATACTGAAAAATCTTTATTTTATCAAAAGGCAGATTGATGTTGCGCGAAAGGTCATCTTTCTCTACAGGGAGGTCGTCGAGCATTTCCATTCTTCGTCAAAAAAAGATGTCTATACCCGGGATTTAAAAGACCTGCAGGTCCGGACATCAACCTTGTACGAAAACTTATCGGAAAATGTAGCTCAACTGCTTAATGTGTATTTCAACATCTCATCTAATCACACCAATGAGATTATGCGTATCCTGACAATTTTCTCCGTATTTTTTATGCCCATCACTTTTGTGGCAGGAATTTATGGAATGAATTTCAAAAATATGCCCGAACTGGAATGGTACTATGGATATCCAGTGGCCATGGGGATCATGGTCGCCATATCCCTTGCCATTTATCTGTGGTTCAAAAGAAAAGGTTGGCTATAATAAGCCAACCTTTTTCTTTGCCGTGGTAACCACAAAATCTTTAAGATAGAATGGCTCAAAATACGCAACATCCTCAAACTCTTGCCGCTGAAATTTATCAAAGGCCAACGTCGATAGAAAAGTTGCGGAAACATTAAACCCGCTAAGCACATTCACCCGATCCGATGCGCTGAACAAATCTTCGAATTTATCGGCTCCCGAACCAAATAAATGGACACGATGGTAGTTCTGTAATAATTCATTGAAATAATCGACATCGATAATTTCTGCTGATGTCGCTTTCACCAATGCAGCATTATGGTCATAAACTGCCGTATACACTTCCATACGGCGGGCATCGATCATAGGAAGATAAGCATCACCTGCTGTTGAACCAAATTGTCCCTTATACCCTAGAAACAACGCTTCTAACGTATTAATAGCGATTAAAG
Organism: Sphingobacterium multivorum; assembly: GCF_039511225.1. Lineage (NCBI taxonomy): Bacteria > Pseudomonadati > Bacteroidota > Sphingobacteriia > Sphingobacteriales > Sphingobacteriaceae > Sphingobacterium > Sphingobacterium multivorum. The sequence goes on along the minus strand of NZ_CP154261.1, from coordinate 1,255,107 downwards.
GTATATCTAACGCATAACAGAGACCTTTAGCCGTAGATACCCCTATTCGTAAACCAGTATAAGAGCCCGGTCCCATGCTCACCGCTACAGCACTTAAATCCTGCATCGTTCGGTTTGTCTGTTTAAGGACTTCCGCGATCAAAATAGTCAATTTAGCCGCATGAGCATTAGGTTCATCGAGATCGATAACCCGTAGCGTTTGACCATTTTCACTCAAAGCAACCGAGCAAATCGTGGTTGAAGTATCAATTTGTAAAATTAAATTATTCATCGTCATTATTGAAATCAAGGCACAGGATCATGTCCGTGCCCACCCCAGGGGTTACAACGTGCGATTCGTTTCAAAGCCATCCATCCACCTTTAAAAGGACCATATTTCAGAATGGCGTCCTTCCCGTACTGAGAACAGGTAGGCGTGTATCTACAATTGGCGCCTAAAAATGGTGAGATAAAAACTTGGTAGAAACGGATAATAGCCAAGAAAATAAAACTAAACAGGGGCTTAATCCCCTTTTTCCAAATAAGCTTCAGCACATTCATCCTGCAATTTTTTTAGCATTTTATTCATTGCGGCACTAAACATATCATACGCTAAGATTTGCTTGCCTACATATTGAATAGCTAAATACAAAGTTACATTATGTTCCAACAAAAATGGAATCAAATCATTCGATTTTTGTAAACGGTAACTCTCACGCATCATTCGCTTAATCGAATTGCGATCAACTGCTCTTTTGAACCTACGTTTGGATACAGAAATAATAGACTGACTGGAGGGGATATCGTCAGCCGCAGTGTTTTTCTCGAAGATAAAAACAACTCTAAACGGATACAAGACAAAAGAAGAACCGCTTTTAAAAAGCGTATCAATACGCCTTTTCGCACATAACCGTTCTTCTTTTGTAAATGTATTTTTCATACGATGACTTAATCTTATTAGAAAAAGCTCTTATAAGCGGCCACCGATCCTTGTCAAAGATTAACCTTTGTGACGGTATTCGTCAGACACTGTAAGACGTTTTCTACCTTTAGCTCTACGTGAAGCTAATACTCTTCTACCGTTTGCAGAGCTCATGCGCTCTCTAAAACCGTGTTTGTTTCTTCTTTTTCTTTGCGATGGCTGAAATGTTCTTTTCATGACGCTATTATGCTAATTTGTTCTTACTTCAATTAATACAAAACTCCCCAAGAGGAATGCAAAAGTAAAGTTTATTTTAGAGAAAAACAAACAATATTACGAACATTTAAAGTTAATGTGAAGCGGACAAGCTAATTTATTCAGCTACAGCTTCAAAAAACAATTTTCCAAGTACCATAAAATAAAAATCAGCACAGCTTGACTGTACTGATTTTTATAAAATGCAGTATCTATCCTACCCTATTTATTTTTCAGGATATCTCTGATCTCAGTCAAAAGTGTTTCCTCTTTCGTCGGTGCTGCCGGTGCCGCCGGAGCTGCTTCCTCTTTACGTTTCAATGAATTTAATGCCTTAATAACACAAAAAATACAGAATGCTACAATTAAAAATTGTATAACTACATTAATAAAGTTTCCATAATTAATAGATACTTCAGCTTGTTTAGTAGCTTCATCAGCAGCTTTCAAGATCAATTTCTTGGATGAAAAATCAACGCCACCTGTTAAATAACCAATGGGCGGCATGATAATATCATCAACCAATGAGGTAACAATTTTACCAAAAGCTCCACCGATGACAACACCGACAGCTAGATCAACCACGCTGCCGCGCATTGCAAACTCTTTAAACTCTTTTAAAAATCCCATATTTAAATTTTTTAGTCCATGAATTATGACAAAACTAATAATTGTCACATAAATCTAATTAAAATATGCTAATTTTTTATCGTTAAACTCATATTGTGCGCTATTTTCTAGCTTTTGCCCTATTTTATAAAAAAGACGTGTACCCCGTACTCCACTAATTTTTGTTAACTTAATTTCTTATATTTGGCCGTTAACTAGTAAAATATCAAGATATATTGTATATTGTTAGTACTTTATTTCATACAGTAATTAAAGCCAAGCATCAGATAGCGTATCTATGAAAAAGATTCTTATAGCAGACGACCACGGCATTGTACGATTAGGAGCCTCCGTTATTATTAAAGAAACTCTTCAAAAAGCAGAAATATTCCAAGCTGAAACCTTTGACGAGGTTCTTGAAAAAATAAAGGTAGAGGATTTCGACCTATTATTATTGGACATTAATATGCCGGGAGGAAATAATATACGTGTCGTGGAGGAAATCCTTCAAATTCGACCAAGCGTTAAAATTTTGATTTTCTCATCTTATGACGAATCACTTTACGCTTTACGTTATATCGAAGCCGGAGCAGTAGGGTATCTCAATAAAACAACAGCAATGGCTGAACTTTCCAATGCTATTTTGGCTATTCAGGATAGAGGGAAGTACATGTCGAGCAATGTACAGGACTTATACATTCAAAAATTGACGCAGAGCAAGTCTGAACTGACGAAACTAAATCCGTTGGCACGTTTGTCAAATAGAGAGGTGGACGTTGCCAAGCAATTGATAAAGGGACTGGGCATTATTGAAGTATCCAGCTTGTTGGAGTTAAGCCCTTCGACAGTGAGCACATATAAAAGCAGAATCTTTGAAAAGCTCAATGTTTCTAATATTCCAGAACTTATCGAACTTTTTAGAATACACTCCAACAACTAGTCATTTTTGTTGGAGTGTATTTTTATCATACTAAATTAACTCATCCATCGTAACAACAGGAACATCTTTTACGTTCAGGTCTTTTAAAGGTTGAGATTTCTTATAAGAATACCCCACCTCTGCTTCTAAATCCCATAACATCGGTGCCAAAAAGTTAAGACAGGTTGTAAAGCCTTGAACCGTTGCAGAAAAATCACCCGTGTCTTTCGAATTTTTAGCTTCATTTTCAATCTCAAAAGGTCCACTGAAACCACGTTCTTGCAATAAGTCAACAAACCCGCGCCAATCCATACTGTCAGATCCGCCAAAGCCTGGCAACATAGCTTCGTAATGATGTCTATCCCAGTCGTGGCCCGGTATACTTACATTCGCTTTTTTAGCCAATTCGGCGTCAACATGCTGCATGGGATACATACCACCCCAATCAATACGTGCAGCAGTCTGTAGATTACGCGTAGTCTTCACATGTATACGTTGTAAGCGCGTGATGTCCGTATTACGAATAACGTCTATGGGGTTTGTATTTTGCCAGACATCATGTGAAGGATCATAGATCTCACCATGAGCCTTACTTGGTATCATCGCATACATTAATTTACGAGCAGCAAGCACTGCTGGAAGATTGTTATAGGTAGAGCTATAACGTGATGAGCGCCATCCTTCCATTGGGCAGTTCTCATAAAGGATCGTTACACCTAAACTCTCTGCATAATTAACAATGGGCGCAAATACACGCTTGTATTCTTCAAGATTTTTCTGAAATCCATCAATTTGATTGCCCAATTCATGATTGTACCCCACAAATGTCCCTACCTTAACGTTATTTGTATCACCTCCCAGCAAATGTGCAATACGGATCAATTTCAATAAATGATTTTGATTCTTCACTCGTTGCTCAGGATCTCCGCCAATCATATTTTCAAAAGCACCAAGCGAAAGTTTTAAATCAGCCTGATTGAACAGCTCAATGATTTCCCTCGCTTTTGCAGGAGTAAAATCATCATAATCCAAATGCGTTGCGGTATGATCTTCACGGGTCCCATCTTTTCTAAACACACAAAGGTCTATCCCCCCTGCTCCGATTCTTTTGGTCGTCTGAATCAACTCTGGTAAGGATAATTTATCAAATGCAGAACTCATTACCCATACAGGGTTATTTAATTTTGTCGTCATAGCTTGTATAATTGTCTTATTTCGGTATTTAAAGATACTAAAAAAGCCATCCGATTGGATGGCTTTTTGTCATTTTATGGTGAATCAATTAGTCTACATTATCATGTAGAAAAGAATTGTTCGGTCTAATTTCAGTATTTCCGTCTTCAAAGGAAAGTGTAAAACGAGACACCTGAGATTGTGAAGAATGCGGTGTATCTTCCAATGACATTTGTTTCCGCTTATAAGCAGGCTCGTTTTCCAACTCATGTAGACCATTAGAAGATTTTAGTTTCATGCTCAATTCTTTAAGACGCAAGATGCGTTCTTTTGTACGAACCAGCTGATCTTCAAACGAAACTTGCTCTTCTTCTACCTGAGGGACTTCTACTTGCTCATTTGTTGTACTTGATGAAAATGTAGGTTTCTCCTCATATCCTGACGCAGAAGGAGCTGTGTAAGAATCAAACACTGTTGGCATCTGGAATTGAAACACTGACGGTGAGGTTTTCAATTGAAAATCACTATCTCCAAATGAAGTTTCCTCTTCATAACCACCATCAAAGCCCAAATCATGACGTATTACTTGTGGTTCCTCAACAGCTACCTGTTGTTGTACCGCATTTCTGGGAGAAGTGAACAAGTCAGATTGCAAATTATTTGGAGTAGAAGTATTTGTAGAAGGTGCTGGTGTATCCACACGTTGAACCGGAGTTACGAAACTATTCGTAGCAGGAACTTCTCTTGGCGCTACCTGAGAAACAGGTTTGATAAAAGAATTAGCCGGTTCAGCAGTTAAGGGCATAGACACCTTTGTATTTTCACGTTCTTTATCACGTTCTTCAGATGTTTGAAAACCAGTGGCAATAATTGTTACTGACAATTCGTCTTCAAAATTCTCATCAATACAGTTACCCCAGATTAAATCTGCTGACAAACCAGCTTTTTCCTGAATGTAATCCGTAATGATCGCAACTTCATCCATAGTTACTTCTTTCGTTCCAGAAGTAATATTCAATAAAATATAGCGAGCACCTTCAATCTCATTATCTTTCAACAATGGAGAAGCTAAGGCACCTTCCACTGCACGTAATGCACGATCTTCACCTTCGGCAACAGCATTCCCCATAATGGCAACACCACTATCGTTCATAACAGTGCGAACATCTTTAAAATCGACGTTTACATAACCAGGGATAGTTATAATTTCGGCGATACCTTTTGCCGCGGTAGTCAATATATCATCGGCTTTTGCAAAAGCCGCAGTCATCGTCAAATTACCAAAAATCTCACGAAGGCGGTCATTTGAAATCACAAGATAAGAATCTACATATTTACGTAACTCAGATAAACCTTCTTCCGCCTGTGAACGACGGCGTTTACCTTCAAACGTAAAGGGTGTAGTTACAATCGCAACAGTTAAAATACCCAATTCTTTGGCAGCTTTCGCCAATACTGGACTAGCACCAGTACCAGTTCCACCGCCCATACCAGCTGTAATAAACAACATCTTGGTATTGGTACCCAACATACGTTTGATATCTTCAATACTTTCGATCGCTGAATTTTCACCTACATCAGGATCTGCTCCTGCCCCCATTCCTTCGGTCAGACTTATCCCCAATTGAACTTTATTTGGGATCGGGCTCAATTCCAATGCTTGCGCATCAGTATTACACACGATAAAATCTACCCCACTAATTCCTTGTTTATACATGTGGTTTACGGCATTGCCGCCACCACCACCAACCCCAATAACTTTGATTATTGAAGATTGTTCTTTTAACATTTCAAACTGTATTGACATAACTTATCCCTATTTAACTTACAATGAAGATGATATCAAAACGAATCAAACCCACTATATGTAATGTAATAATAATATAATTTCAACAAAAGTTTTCCACATTTGTTAAATTGTGGAAAACTTCAACTATTGTGGAAAACTTACTTCTTATCTAAAAAACTTGCGTCATCGATTTCATTACCGTCTTTGATAAAACGTTTGAACCATGACAATAATCCTTGCTCCTTTTGTTGCTGTTCAGAAACCTCTTTTGTCGTCACTGTAGCGGCCTGCACTTTTTTAGATGGGGTGTGCATTTCTCTACGGCTATCTTCCTCTTCCTCGTGTGACTGGATTCCCTTGATCAACAAGCCGATACTCGTTGCGTACAACGGACTTTTCAATTCTTCAAACAACGGTTTTGGCAAAACCTCATTCTTAGAAAGATATTCATTCGGAAATCCGATACGACAATCTATTCCAGTAATATATTCAACAAGTTGTACCAGATGTTTTAATTGAGCACCACCACCGGTAATTACAATACCACCGATCAGTTTATTTTCATATCCAGAAGATTTGATTTCATAATATACATGCTCAATAATTTCCTCCATTCTAGCTTGGATGATATAAGCTAGGTTTTTAACAGAAATTTCTTTTGGTTCACGACCTTTTAATCCGGGCACGCAAATCACCTCATTTTCTTTGTTTTCATCGGCTAAAGCTGATCCAAAGCGAGTTTTCAACAATTCAGCTTGGGAACGCAAAACAGAACATCCCTGACGGATATCTTCTGTGACGATATTACCGCCTAAAGGAATCACGGCTGTGTGACGAATAATTCCTTCATGGAAGATGGCAACATCTGTGGTTCCACCACCGATATCTACTAATACAACACCAGCATTTTTTTCGTCTTCATCCAATACAGCTTCTGAAGACGCTAAAGGTTCGAGAATTAATTCAGCAACTTCCAGATTGGAATTATCAATACATTTTTTGATGTTTTTAATATCAGTTACACGTCCCGATATAATATGGAAATTTGCTTCAATACGACGCCCTGCCATACCGATTGGTTCGCGAATACCCGGCTCGTTATCTACCGTAAACTCCTGTGGTAAAACATGTATAATTTCTTCTCCTGGAGGCAGTACCAGTTTATACATATCCGAAATCAGTCGTTCGATATCGCGTCGAATAATTTCGTCGTCACCATCAGTTTTGGTAAATATTCCGCGGTGTTGAATACTTTTGATGTGTTGGCCAGCAATCCCCACGTTCACCACTTTAATATCCACATTGGACTGTGCTTCGGCTATCTCAACAGCCTCTAAAATACTCCCCACAGTTTTCTGGATATTAGCAACTACTCCGCGGCTTACACCGGCAGAGTCCGCTTTCCCCACACCTAATAATTCAATTTTGTTTCCTGAGCTACGTCTCCCAACCGTAACACAAATTTTGGTAGTACCAATATCGAGTCCCACGATAATTGGGTTTTCTCTTTCAATTTCTGCTGCCTTTGAGTTCATAATTTCCTGTATTGTTGCTGTATTACTATAATGTATTATTTGCTACTTTTTTTGTTTGATCATCTGAAAAACTCCAGTTTCCTCGCTTTTCACAGATGATCTGACCTCCATATTTCACGTTGACAACACCATAAGCATTTATACCTACCTTTGGCATGATCTGCGTATAAAAGGTGTTTAATAATTCAAATTTTTGTTCCAATGAATCTGCCGATCCAACAATCAATTGCTGTGTCCCTACACGAGGTACAAGTTCAATATCCTTATCCGGATTCACATATATCTGCACCACCTGGTTATTCCATAATTCGTCATTTTTGATAAATTCAACAACCTTGACCAAATCTTTAACCAATGGTGTTGCGATGGTATCCAATGCTTCATTATATCCTTCTGCGATATTACCTGTAGCAACCATGATGTGCGGTATATACTTCAACGTTGTCGGTATCTTCAATCCTTTGGGGTCTACATAAAATTCCTTGCCATTTTTGTTGATGACCCGCATGACAGCCTCGCGCTGATTAATGTTAATTCTGATCGTACCATCCATATCGGCATGTATACTGGCATCGGAAACATACGGTAATTTGCGCAAGGTTTTTTCAACCTTCTGAAAGGGGATTCCATTGACTTTCTTCCCCACGAAACTACCATAGTTCTGTTCGATCAATTTGGAGATATCAGCCTGATCAATAAAAGCTTCTGTGCCTTCAATGACAATCTTAATATCTTTACAAACCTGCTGCTCATCACGTTTCCCAACAATACTCATAATCACGACGACGACTATTACGCCGATAAAAAACAGCGTAAAGTAGAGGACACGATTCCATTGTATGTTACGTAATTTTTTAAGCATGCTCTAAAATGGCCTGTAACGGTTTAACCAATTTGTCAATATCACCTGCCCCAACTGTAACAATTAGTTCCGGCTTTTCATCGCGTGCGAATTCCAGGACTTCTTCTGCTGTTACAAGCTGTTTTTCCGTTGCCGTAATTTTATCCAATAACCAACTCGAATTGATCCCTTCAATGGGAAGCTCCCGTGCTGGATAAATTTCCATTAACAACAGATTGTCTGCCATGGACAATACCTCGGCAAAACCATCCACAAAATCCCGCGTACGCGTAAATAAATGCGGCTGAAACACCACATTTAGTTTTTTTGTGGGATACAATTTACGCATCGAAGTTAAAAATGCACGCAATTCCTCTGGATGGTGTGCATAGTCATCAATATACACCGCTCCAGGTTTACGGACAATATATTCAAACCTTCTTTTCACTCCTTTGAATGTCGTCAACGCTTTCTTGATCGCTTCGTTCTCAATCCCAAGTAAACGGGCCACTGCAATTGCAGCCACCGCATTTTCAACATTATGGATACCAGGAATACCCAAATGGATATCATCGATCTTTCCATTGGTATCTTGATAATCAAAAAAGAACTCTCCATCGCGTACATGCACATTGGAAGCATATGCATCAGCGATTTCATGGCCTGAATAACTGATTTGCCCCTTAAACTCAAGGCCCTTTTTTATAATACGTGTACCTCCTTCAACCACTTTATCCAAGAACATTTGAAACGATTCAAGCAAATGGCTACGGTCGCCATAAATGTCCAAATGATCCGCATCAGAAGAAGTTACTATTGCGATATTGGGGTGAAGCGTCAGAAATGAACGATCAAATTCATCAGCCTCAACCACAACTGTATTATTATTACCATAAAGCACATTGGTACCGTAGTTAGAACTAATTCCTCCCAAAAAGGCAGAGCAGTCGTAACCCGAATCCTTCAATACATGTGCCACCATAGTAGAAGTTGTTGTTTTACCATGTGTACCAGCAACAGCTACTGTAAATCTACTCTCGCTAATGATCCCCAAAACCTGAGACCGTTTATAAAGCGTATGTCCATGTGATTCGAAAAAGGCCTTAATCTTCGAATCTTTAGGAATAGCAGGTGTAAAAATGACTAGTGTCTCTGCTGTTGGGACATGAAAAATACCATCAATCGTATTGATATCATCCTGATAGGAGATCACAATTCCTTCCTCGACTAAGGTTTTAGTCAGCTCAGTTTCTGTACGGTCATATCCATTCACCTCACAGCCCAAATGCTTAAAATAGCGTGCAAGACCACTCATGCCTATACCACCTATTCCGATCAAGTAAACTTGTTTTATTGCATCTAGATTCATACTTCGTCTATTTTTTATTAACCAATTTATACACCTCCTCGGCAATCTGCACGTCAGCATCCAACCTACCGAGTTTTTTGATATTTTCACTTAATTGTGCGACCTGATCAACCTCTTTTAATAAATTTAAAGCAGCAGGTATTAAGTCTCTTTTTGCCTCACTATCCTTCACCAATAATGCAGCACCTTTATTGACCAACGCCATTGCATTTTTGGTCTGATGATCTTCAGCAACATTAGGTGAAGGTACAAGAACAACAGGTTTTCCAACCACACAGAGCTCAGAAATAGTACCAGCTCCGGCACGGCTAATAATTAAATCTGCCGCAGCATAAGCATAATCCATACGCTGAAGAAAGGCTAACATCTTAATATTACCTGGAAGCTTTCCTGCAAGCTCTTGCTGTAACTGTTCAACGTAGAAACTGCCGCATTGCCAAATCACCTGCACTTCTTCTGCTTTCAGCTCATTCAGATAGGCAACGACACTTTCGTTTAATGTTTTGGCCCCCAGACTACCTCCAAGTACCAAAATTGTTTTTTTGTGTGGATCTAACGCAAAGAACGTTAAGGCCTCTTCTCTTTTTCCTGCTATCGCAATAGACTCGCGTCTTATTGGATTGCCCGTAAGCAATATTTTCTCAGCAGGGAAAAATTGCTCCATCCCCTCATATGCCACACATATTTTTGCTGCCTTAGCGCCAACTTTTTTGTTGGTTACCCCCGCATAGGAATTTTGCTCCTGCACCACTGTTGGCACCCCCAGTTTATTAGCCATCATTAACAATGGACCAGAAGCAAAACCGCCTACACCTACAGCCACATCCGGTCTAAAATCCTTGATTATGCTTTTTGCTTTACTTAAACTTTTCATAAGCTTAAACGGCAAAAAGATATTTTTCCACAGCTGCTTTCTATTGATTCCCTGAATGTCGAGTCCAACAATCTTATATCCTGCAGCCGGCACCTTATCCATTTCCATCCGGCCATTGGCACCCACAAATAGAACTTCATTTGCAGGATCCATTGCCTTCAACGCATTTGCAATTGAAATCGCCGGAAAGATATGTCCTCCGGTCCCACCACCACTGATAATTACGCGAATTGCCATGCTTAATTTATTATTATGCAGGAATAGATCCTATAACCACTTTTTTCGGTTTAGGCTTTTCATCCAGCTCTTCTTTACCTTTTAATTCTTCAATATTTCTACTCACGCTCAGGATGATTCCCAAGGCGACACTCGTAAATAAAATCGACGTTCCCCCCATACTCACTAGTGGAAGCGGAACCCCCGTTACCGGTCCTAATCCTACTGCCACAGCCATATTAGCCAATGCCTGAATCGTCAAACTAAATCCCAAACCCGCAGCCAGAAAAGTACCAAAAGCTTTGGGACTCATCGTGACAATACGTATACATCGATACATAAATGCCAAATACAGAAATAGCAGAATCACCCCCCCGACTGTTCCATATTCTTCGATGATAATCGCGTAAATAAAATCGGAATAAGGGTGCGGCAACACATTACGTTGCACACTATTTCCCGGTCCTTTTCCAAAAAGCCCACCAGTTGCTATAGCAATTTTCGCATTGTTTGCCTGATAATTTTTATCATCCTGGAAGGATACCGTTTTATCCACTTTTTCAGTATGAAAAAAAGATTTTACCCGACTGATATAAGTCGTTCTACGGGGACCAAAGAAGATAACCATCATGAGAAGCACCCCTCCGCCACAACAAACAATGGCTATCTGCTTAAAACTAATCCGTCCGATCAAGAGCAATAAAACACTCACGCCAAACAGCATCAATGCGGTAGATAGATTGGCCAAGGCAATCAGAATAAACACACCACACACCGACCCCATAATGGGTAAGAACGATTTTTTCACATCTTTGATCTCTTCCTGCTTCCGGGATAACATCCTTGCAAGAAAGACGATAAGTGACAACTTTGCTAAATCCGATGTTTGAAAGGTCAAACCTATACCAGGGATAGTCAACCAACGACTAGCTTCATTAACTTTACTTCCGAACAACAGCGTAAACAACAATAAAGGGATTGTAATACCCATCATTATTTTGGATATACCCGCATAATACCGATAATCTAACTTGTGAGAAAGATACATCAGGACAAAGCCTATGGCAATAATAGAGAAATGCTTTAACAGATACATTTCAGTCCCTTTCCCTTCTTTATAAGCCAACGTACCCACCGAACTGTATACAGCCAAAAGTGACCATCCCGATAAGATAATCACAATGATCCATATCCATCGATCACCCTTCAATTTAGACATTATATTCTGTAGCATATCCTTCCTCCTCTTATTGGGTTACACCATTTATAATTCCATTACAGCAGCCTTAAATTTATCGCCACGATCTTCATAATTCTTAAACCAATCAAAACTAGCGCAAGCAGGAGACAATAAGACGGTGTCACCTTTTTGAGCCAAGTGAGACGACAATACCACGGCATCTTGCATGGAGGTACTGTTGACAATAATCTCTACATCTTGTTCAAATGCTTTATGAATTGCAGCCGTATCTTTTCCTAAACAAACGATAGCGCGCACCTTGTCTCTGACCAAATCAGCAAGCATACTGTAATCGTTTCCTTTATCCACGCCACCCAATAACAACACGATTGGTGTAGAGAAACTTTCCAAAGCATACCATACCGAATTTACATTCGTCGCCTTTGAATCATTAATGTAATTTACACCGCCGATACAGGCTACATGTTCAAGGCGATGCGGAATATTCACATACGACCCCATACTTTCTTTCATCACTTGATTTCTCAATTCCTGCACTTTCGCAATTAACCCAGAAGCCATGCTATTATAAATATTATGCTTCCCCTGCAATGACAATTCCTCAGCTCTCATAGTGAATGTATCGTTATTTGGTGTATTAATAATTATTGTTTTGTTGGCATTTAAATAAGCCCCCAATTCAACAAGTTGTTCTTGTGTAAAAGGCAAATAGGTCCCTTTACTATGATGTCTTTCCAATCCCTTAACTGTTTCCGGATCGTCCAGGCAGTATATAAAATAATCCTTCTCCGTTTGATTTTGAATCATTCTGAATTTTGAATCCACATAATTTTCCATTTTATGGTCATAGCGATCCAAATGATCAGGAGTAATATTCAGTATAACAGCAACATCTGCTCTAAAATGGTACATATCGTCCAGCATAAAGCTCGATATTTCCAATACATAGCAATCGAACTGTTCTTTAGCCACCTGCAATGCAAAGCTTTTCCCGATATTACCTGCCAATCCGACGTTTAAACCGCCATGCTTAAGCATTTCATAAGTCAACATCGTCGTGGTAGACTTTCCGTTTGACCCTGTAATACAGATTAACTTTGCATCCGTATATTGCGCCGCAAATTCAATTTCTGCAATCACAGGTATATTCTTTGCTCTCAATGCAACGACCAATGGTACGGTCGCTGGAATACCAGGGCTTTTTACAACCAGTGCAGCATTCAAGATACGGCCTTCGTCATGTTGACCTTCTTCGAAAGCTATTCCTTCCGCTTTTAGTTGTTCCTTATAGTGGTCTGCAATAAGCCCTTTATCTGACACAAATACATCAAATCCCTTTTCTTTTCCCAGAATTGCCGTTCCAACACCGCTTTCGCCAGCACCTAAAATGACCAAACTTCCAGATTGAGGATAATATGTTGTTGCAATATTTGACATCATTATCTAATTTTCAATGTTACAATAGTAAGAATGGCCAATATGATTCCTACGATAACAAAACGTGTTACAATTTTTGCCTCGTGATACCCCTTCTTCTGAAAGTGATGATGTAATGGCGACATCAAAAAAATCCGTCTACCCTCACCGTATTTCTTTTTAGTGTATTTGAAATACGACACTTGAAGAATTACCGAAAGGTTTTCCAACAGAAATACACCACATAGAATCGGTATCAATAATTCTTTCCGGATCAGGATCGCGAAAGCAGCAATAATACCACCGATCGCCAAACTTCCCGTATCCCCCATAAAAACTTGAGCAGGATACGTGTTATACCATAGGAAACCCACGCAGGCCCCCACAAATGCTCCAGCGAAAATCACGAGTTCTCCGGAATTAGGGATATACATAATATTGAGGTAATCTGAAAAGATCACGTTACCCGACACGTAAGCTAAAATGGCTAAAGTAACACCAATGATAGCGGATGTACTCGTAGCTAAACCATCGATACCGTCCGTAATATTTGCGCCGTTTGAAACTGCCGTAACGATAAAAATAACAACAACTAAAAAGACGATAAAAGTCAGATAATCACTTTGTAGTCCGAATATCTTAAACACCTTAGCATAATCAAACTCGTTATTTTTATAAAATGGAATATTTGTCTTCGATGATTTCACGTTTTCAGCGTAGGTTTTCTCACCTGTACCTTCATTGATAACCACTTCAACGGGTTTAGTGGAGGTTGGTTTATCCACCCCTTTTCGGACAACGATATCTGGATGAAAGTACATCGTACAAGCAATAATCGCTCCCAAGCCAACTTGCCCAACAACTTTAAACTTACCAGCTAAACCTTCTTTGTTATGTCTAAAGACCTTTATATAATCATCTAAAAATCCAATTGCGCCCATCCAAAGTGTTGTCACGATCATGATAATCACATAGATATTCGTCAATTTCGCAAATAACAAGGTCGGTATAAGGATACCTGCAATGATGATGATCCCACCCATTGTCGGCGTACCAGCTTTCTTTTTTTCTCCTTCAAGCCCCAAATCACGAATTGTCTCTCCAACTTGCTTATTATGCAAGAATTGAATCAATTTTCCCCCAAAAACCGTGGTAATAATCAATGAAGCGATTACAGCCATAGATGTCCGAAAGGAGATGTATTGAAACAAACCTCCTCCAGGTATATGAATATATTCGCTAAGCCACGTAAAAAGATGGTACAACATATTTCTATTGTTCGTTAAATGTATTCTCTAAAACTTCTTTATCATCAAAATGATGCTTTACACCGTGTATATCTTGATATTTCTCATGCCCTTTTCCTGCCACTAGGATAATATCTCCAGGACTAGCCAGCTGATAGGCTGTCCTTATTGCTTCCTTACGATCAGCTATAGAGAGCGTCTTCACCTTCTGGTCTGCCGCCACACCCGCCTCAATATCTCTAATAATCTGGTAAGGATCTTCTGTACGTGGATTATCGGACGTAATCAAAAAACGATCACTATAACGCAGCGCTGCCGCTGCCATTTCAGGTCTTTTGGTCTTATCCCGATCTCCTCCGCATCCCAACACAGTGATGATTTTTTGTTCTGGACGTCGCAATGAACTTATGGTCTTCAACACATTTTCAACCGCATCAGGTGTATGCGCGTAGTCTACGATTCCAAAAACACCCGAAGCTGATTTCATCGTTTCAAACCGTCCCTCTGCTCCCTTCAATGTACTGAGCGCGGTTAGCACTTTCACCGTTTCCTGCTCTAGCAAAATAGCGGCAGCATAAACCGCTAAAAGATTATAAGCATTGAAATCGCCGATCAATTTCACCCACACTTCCTGCCCGTCAACGCTCATCAACATACCATCGAAATGGCTTTCGATCACCTTTGCTTTAAAATCCGCTCCAGAACGTAAGCCATAGCTTTTCCGATGTGCCACTGTATTTTGAAGCATGACCTGACCATTTCTATCGTCAGCATTCGTCAAAGCAAAAGCATTCGCATCCAAATCATCAAAAAACTTTTTTTTCGCTTTAATATAGTTATCAAAAGTTTTATGAAAATCCAGGTGATCATGGGTAATATTCGTAAATATTGCGCCCGCAAACACCAAGCCTGCAATACGTTCCTGAACGACAGCATGTGAACTAACCTCCATAAACGCATAATCACAGCCATCATCAACCATATCCCGTAACAATTTATTCAATTGAATAGGGTCTGGCGTTGTGTGCGTTGCGGGTATAACCTTCGTTCCAATCTGGTTTTGTACCGTAGATAATAAGCCAACATGGTAGCCCAACTCAGTAAACAGCTGAAACAACAATGTTGCGACTGTCGTTTTACCATTTGTACCGGTTACACCGACAAGTTTCAACTGCTCAGCAGGATTGCCATAGAAATTAGCAGCAGCGACACCTAAAGCATAAGCAGAGTCCGCCACCAAGATATAGACGACAGAATCCAACGTTTCTTTTGGCAACTCTTCCACAATAACGGCTCTAGCTCCCGAGGTAATTGCCTTGTCCACAAACAAATGACCATCTGTCTGAACACCTCGCACTGCGATAAACAAACTTCCCAACTCCACTTTTCTGGAATCAAAGCACAAAGAGTGCACATCGACCTCTTCGAGGTTCCCTACAACCTGCTGTACAGGGATAGCATGCAATACTTTTTTTAAATCCATCATTTACTTAAGTTCTAAATTTATCGCCGTTCCAAAAGGCAGTTTCTGCCCCGCAGCTAACGACTGCATTCCAACTCTTCCTTTTCCCGTCACGTGCGCCTTAAATCCGGCATTCTCCACAACATATAAAGCATCCATCAACCCCATGCCAACCACATTCGGAACAATTCCTTCTTTATATTTTAAATCCATGAATGGTACGCCTCGTGTAGAGCTATCCACCTCTCCCCGCGCGATCGTATCCCAATTCACGGTATTAATCCCCAATCTATCGTACACTTTTTTACTAGCTTCCTTCGAACCCTGCAAAGTCAATGGCATTCTTCCGCCTACATTGACTGCTTTAAACGTCTTTTTCCCCTCCATTTCCATATCGTTTGCATATACCATGTCTGCAAGCTCTTTAAACACGGGTCCAGCAATCGATGCACCATAGTATCCATTTCTCGGGTTACGAATTACCACAATAATGGAATATTTTGGATCTTCAGCCGGAAAATATCCAGCGAATGAAGATTGATATCGTCTAGCACCGTATCCTCTCGAGCCGTCAGCCATCTGTGCTGTACCTGTTTTACCACCAGAGCTATACAACGGACTAGCAACACTTCTACCTGTCCCTTCAGTCATAACACCTTCCATCATTCCCCGCACCTCTGCTAAAGCATGATCCGAAGCGATCTTTTCGTTAATCACTTTCGCTTGAAACGTTTGAATTGTATTTCCTAAATGCCGAATTTCCTTAACAAATAGCGGCGCTATCAACTTCCCGTTATTTGCGACAGCATTATAAAATGTCAACGTTTGCAATGGCGTAATTTTCATTTCATAGCCGTAAGCCATCTGTACCAGCGACAACCCGCTCCAGCTTTTACTTTTCGACGTTTTCACCAAGGGTATACCTTCCCCCGGAATCTGTAGATCGAGCGTCTTACCAAAACCAAAAGAATGTAGCTTTGATGTAAACTGATCCGGGTTATCCTTATAGGCTTGATATACAAACTTCGTAACACCGACATTGGACGACTCCTCAAAAGCCCTTTTCGCTGAAATTATAGACTTCTTAGGCGCATGTGAATCACGAATCGTATGCTTATAAATTGGCCAATTACCATTACCAATATTCACTGTTGTACTCGAGTCTATTTTCTTATCATCAATCAAAGCCAAATAAGAAGCCAACTTAAACGTTGAACCTGGATCTGCACTTTGCGCAATCGCAAGATTGAACTTTTCACGATAGACTCCATCTTTATCGCGCATAAAATTGGCTACCGCACGCACCTCCCCTGTTTTCACTTCCATCATCACCACACAGCCCTCATCCGCATTACTCGTAATCATTTGCTTCTCCAGCGCCCTTTGAGCCATATCCTGCATATTTACATCAATGGTAGAAATAATATCAGACCCATCAACCGGAGCAACCTCAATATCTTTGTTAACAGGAATCCATACCCCACCAGCAATACGTTGCATCAACCTCTTCCCACTTTTTCCGTCGATATATTCTCCATATGCCCCTTCCAATCCAACATGAATATTTTCTTTCACATTTTTATAACCGATGGTTCTTGCAGCAAGATTGACAAAAGGTAAAATGCGCTTATTCTGCCTATCTGTAATCAAACAACTTGGAAACCGTTCCTTATTGACACGAGCAGATTTAAGTAAAGGAAATTGTTTTACCCGTTTTAAATCCTGATGTGACACATTGCGTTTGAGCAACAAGTAGCGCTGTTTTTTGTTCCGCGCCTGTTTTAATAATGTCAAATACTGTCGAGATGATTTATCTTTAAAAAAATCAGCAAGTTTAATAGCCAAGGAGTCAACTTTCAAATTGAAATACTCCTCATCCTCTTCGGAAATCGCCATTGCATCAAAACGAAGTTCATATTCAGGCACTGAAGTAGCCAATAAGCTTCCGTCGTTTGAATAAATATTACCACGAGCAGCTTCCACCTCTCGTTCCTGAATAGAAAGGCTATCCGCTAAAGCTTTCCAATGCTCTCCATCGACATACTGCAACTTGGTCATTTTTCCAAATACCAAAAACGCAAGTAGCACGATAAGCCCAAAAGCAAAGTAGACACGAACAAGAATCGTATTTCTGATACTCATAACTCTTCCTATTTATCTTCTTTATTCTCTATAACTTCAACCTTGATCGGTGGCTCCACACGCTCTTTCAACCCCAAAGAATCCACACGTTTGGCAATTTCTGTCTGTGTAGACATTTTCATCAGCTCAGCAGAGAGGGACTTATGATCCCAGCCCAATTCCTTTACCTCTTTACTCACTTTATCAATACTCCGGATAGTTCGCTCGGCAAAATGACGGTTGGAAATATATAACAACATCAGAAAAGCGATAAAGGCACCAAAAGGCAAGTACTGCAATATTTTATTTAACGAAAGGTCTCCAACGGTAAAAAGCGTTTTAATAAACGCTTCTGTTTCTTCCGCCTTTTCTTCGACAGTTTCTTGTAGTTCCTCCTGAACTTCTTCACTCAATTCTTTCTGTCTTATCGTATTTCTGCTCATCCTCTCGCTCCATTTTTAAGACAAATCCAACTTTTCAGCAATACGCAGTTTCGCACTGCGCGATCTATTATTTACCGCCAACTCTTGTGCAGATGCCGTAATTGCTTTACGGCTCAATACATGAAATGGCTTAATTTCATTTCCAAAAAAATCCTTTTCAACTTCCCCTTTAAACTTACCTTTGGCCATAAAATTCTTAACCAAACGGTCCTCCAAAGAGTGATAGGACATCACAGCCAATCGGCCCTCAACACGGAGTACATCAACGGTCTGCAACAAAAATTCCTGCAAGGCCTCCAACTCGCGATTCACTTCGATACGAAGCGCCTGAAATACCTGTGCATGATACTTATGTTCTTTACCCTTTGGAACCATACGTTGAATCACCTCTTTCAATTCGGCAACAGTCTGGATCGGCTGTGACAAACGCGCAGTAACAATTGTTTTCGCAAGCGACTTGGCGTTCATGATTTCACCATACATACCAAAAATACGATGCAGATCCTCCTCCGAATAGGTTGCCAACAGCGACTTTGCATCCAAATCGCCCACCTGATCCATACGCATATCCAAGTCTGCATCAAAGCGAATAGAAAAGCCACGATCTGCAGCATCGAATTGATGCGAAGAAACACCTAGATCTGCTAAAATACCATCTACAGAACGTACACCTTCCAAACGAAGGCTATTCTTTAGAAACCTAAAGTTTTGGTGTATCAACGTAAAACGAGGATCGTCAATTGCATTTTCTAATGCATCCGGATCCTGATCAAAAGCAAACAGCCTCCCTTTCGGCCCTAACCTCTTCAGAATCTCCCGAGAATGGCCACCACCACCAAAAGTCACATCTACATAAACACCATCTGGCTTAATAGCCAATGCATCCATGCATTCTTGCAACATTACCGGAACATGATATACATTCTCCATACGCTTATAGTCCAAAATTAATATCTCCCATTACCTCTGCCGCCAAAGATGATATATCCTCAACACCGCCATCACCCATCAATTCATCATACCCCTCTTTTGACCAAACCTCAATTTTATTAAACTGACAAGCCAAAACAAGCTCAGTGCTTATTCCCGCAAATTCCAGCAAACTTTTCGGTAATAAAACACGACCCGCAGCATCCAATGTCAATTCTGTGGCGCCACGCGTAAAAGCACGAACAAACGCCCGAACTTTGGGATCGAACTGATTTAATTTCGCCAGCTTAGCCGTCATTAAATCCCACTCCTCCCTTGGATAAAACACCAAATGCTTCTCAAAACCGCGATTCACTACAAGACCATCCCGCTCTACATGAGGCATTTGCCTCTTGAGCGCAGCTGGCAACACCATTCTTCCTTTGGTGTCTAACTTGCATTCGAATTCTCCGATCAACTGAGTCATGTCGCCAATTATCCTATTCTAATTTAAATGTAAAAGTATACACTTTCTCCCACTTTCCCCCACTTTATCACATAAAAAAGTTTTCCACATCGAAAAATAGCTACAACAAACGGAAGTCGACGTCAAAGAAAAATACCATAAAACCTTATTTACAAACAGTTAAACCCCTATTTACTCACAAAACAAGCTAATACAAGAAACATGATTTTTCGTTCTTTTCTTTGTCAAAACCAATAACGAATTGTAAAAATTCACTCTTTAGAAATCTAATTTCACTCATTTTTTTCCCAAAAAGGGGGAAAAGTGGGAGACATCAAAAACAGCGGCAAAAGATGTGGAAGAAAGTGGGAGAACGCTACTCAAATAACCTGAACAGAATTCGTTATTGTCGAGTAAAACCAATAATTTTGCGTCAAATATAATTTTCATAACGATATGCACAGAACACACACTTGTGGAGAATTAACACTAGCTGACTTAGGGAAAACGGTTACCCTAAGTGGATGGGTTCAAAAATCCCGCGATTTGGGCGGTATGACTTTCATCGATGTTAGAGACCGATATGGTATCACACAATTAACGTTCAATGCAGATGATGATGCTTCCTTGCGCGCAAGTGCCCGTGAGCTCGGAAGAGAATATGTCATCAAGGTAACTGGAGAAGTTATCGAACGCTCTAATAAAAATGCTAAAATCTCCACTGGAGATATTGAAATCAAGGTTTCAAATCTTGAAATATTAAATGCTGCTAAGTTACCTCCTTTTACAATAGAAGATGAAACAGATGGTGGTGATGACATCAGAATGAAGTTCAGATACCTGGATTTACGGCGTAACCCCGTACGTGAAAACTTGATTTTACGTCATAAAACCTCCCAAGAGGTACGTCGTTATCTTGATTCCCAAAACTTCCTGGAAGTAGAAACCCCTTATCTGATTAAATCAACTCCAGAGGGCGCACGCGACTTTGTCGTACCTTCCCGTATGAATCCTGGAGAATTTTATGCGTTACCACAATCCCCACAAACCTTCAAACAATTATTGATGGTTTCGGGCTTTGATCGCTATTTCCAAATTGTAAAATGTTTCCGTGATGAAGATTTACGTGCAGATCGCCAACCAGAATTCACGCAAATAGACTGCGAAATGTCTTTTGTAGAACAGGAAGATGTGTTAAATATCTTCGAAGGTCTTGCAAAACATATCTTCAAAACAATCAAAGGAATTGACCTAGGTACTGTTCCTCGTATGACTTACGCGGATGCGATGCGCCTTTACGGATCAGACAAACCAGATATCCGTTTCGGAATGCAGTTTGTTGAACTAAACGAGGTCGCCAAAGGAAAAGGTTTTCCTGTATTTGATGCCGCAGAATTAGTTGTTGGTATCAACGCTGAAAACTGTGCACATTACACCAGAAAACAATTGGATGCGTTGACAGATTTCATCAAACGTCCACAAATTGGCGCAACAGGATTGGTATATGCACGCGTGAATGAAGATGGTTCAGTGAAGTCCTCTGTAGATAAATTTTTTACACCAGAACAACTAACTGCCATTGCAGCTGCGTTCCACGCGAAACCTGGCGACCTATTGTTAATTATGGCTGGTGGAACAGACAAAGTTCGCAAACAACTCAATGAACTACGCCTTGAAGTTGCATCACAACTTGGTTTCCGCAACAAAGAAACCTTTGCACCATTATGGGTCGTTGATTTTCCCCTATTGGAATGGGACGAAGAAAATGGCCGCTTCCATGCAATGCACCACCCGTTCACTTCACCAAAACCGGAAGACATCCCGCTTTTAGATACCAATCCTGGGGAAGTAAGAGCAAATGCTTATGACTTTGTTTTAAACGGTGTAGAAGTCGGTGGTGGATCAATCCGTATCCACGACAGGGAGCTGCAATCGATCATGTTCAAACATCTAGGATTCAGTCCTGAAGAAGCAAAAAAACAATTTGGATTCCTGATGGAGGCCTTTACCTTCGGTGCTCCTCCACATGGCGGATTGGCTTTTGGTTTTGACCGACTCGTATCCTTATTGGCAGGTTTAGATTCCATCCGCGACGTGATTGCCTTCCCAAAAAACAACTCGGGAAGAGATGTTATGATTGACGCACCGTCAACCATTCACCAAGAGCAGCTGGACGAGCTAAGTCTAAATATTGCGGTAAAAGCATAAATTATTTAACTCGATTTTCGAGAAACAATTTATTAACAGTATATTTAAAAGTTGGTAATTTTTACCAACTTTTTTTGTGAAAAATTAGCAGATTAGATGGCAGAGAGTACCGCTAATACGTTTATTAAGGAAAGTGCGCAAAAAGCATTTGACACCAAACACCGCGATATTATCAATTACAATATCGACAAATACAGCATGGCTTTTGAAAAAGGTAAGAGCAAATTTGCAGACCTTGAAAATAGCAAGATAAAAGCGAATCTGATCAAATGGAAGGTCATGGAAAATCTCGATCGCTATTTGTTGCAATTTGAAGCGAATTTCACGGCTCGAGGTGGAAAAGTAATTTGGGCCAATGACGCCACGGAAGCCTTGGACGAAATTTATTCGATCATTGCGCGTAAAAAAGCAAAATCTGTTGTCAAGTCAAAATCCATGGCGACTGAAGAGATCGAGCTTAATCATTTTCTAGCCTCAAAAAATATTGAAGCTGTAGAAACTGATCTTGGCGAGTATATCATTCAGCTGCTGGATCAAAAGCCTTATCATTTTGTTACGCCGGCTATGCATTTGAGCCTGGAAGATATTGCCAAGCTTTTTCACGAAAAATTTGACACACCACTAGATGCATCTGCGGAGCAACTTACAATGAAGGCCCGTGAATTACTTCGAGATCGCTATCTATCGGCAGAAATTGGGATTACTGGAGCCAATTTCTTAATTGCCGAAACTGGAAGTATAGCAATTACCGAAAATGAAGGAAACGCCCGATTGACATCGACCTTCCCCAAAACACATATCGCCGTCGTTGGAATAGAAAAAATCATTCCCAATGTACAAGATTTAGAAGTCTTTTGGCCACTCCTGTCCACACATGGCACGGGTCAAAATCTAACAGTATACAATACGCTACTCACTGGGCCAAAACAGCCTTATGAATCAGATGGGCCCGAAGAAATGTATGTTATACTGCTTGACAATGGCCGCAGCAAGCTCTTAGCGCAGAAAGAACAACGTCAGGGTTTGTACTGCATCCGTTGTGGCGCCTGTCTGAATGTATGTCCAATCTACCAGAACATCGGTGGACATACCTATGAAACGACTTATCAAGGACCTATTGGATCGTTGATATCGCCGCATTTAAATGGCATGAAGGAATTCAAACACCTGAGCTACGCCTCCACACTCTGCGGCAAATGTACAGAGGTCTGCCCCGTTGGTATTGACATACAGCGCATGCTTCTCGTCAACAGAAAAGATTCCGTTGATCAGGGGCTGGCAACAAAAACGGAACAAAAAGTATGGCAGTGGTTCACCTACGGGATAATGCGAAGAAAACTGATTGATTTCTTTGGCGGAAAATTCAAGAATTTCTTCCTCAAGAAATTCTTTCAGAAAACTTGGGGAGATCAACGAGAGCTACCCAAATTGGCCGATAAATCATTCTCCAAACAATGGAAAGAACATCAAAAAAATAAAGAATAACAAAAAAGAAAGAGGGAACCAATGGTTCCCTCCTCTACTAACACTCACCACTATTTAATATGAAAACTATCCTTTTTTTTAACACTTAACCAGCTTTAACTTCAGCATCATTTGTTTTATTTATCTCAGTCTTTTTAAAGTCCCTTTTCTTTAGCTGTCTGTCTTTTTTCCAATGTTCTTTATGCATTTTACGATTTTCAGCGTAGGAATCCTTTAACGTTTTTTGTTGCTCTGGAGTTAACATTCCCATCATTTTTTCATGTTCTGCCACACGTTGTTTTTTCACTTTTGCTCGATATTCTTTGCGTTCAGCAGCTAATTTCTGATGGTCCTTTGCTTGCTTCAAATTAAAAGCATAGATATCTTTACGCTGTTTATCTGTAAATTTTAACTTTTGGTCCATGCGATCAGTTTTCATTTTAGCAACTTCCTCTGGAGTTTTATTTTGAAAACTATCGTGCATTCTTCCTATTTTATGTTTATGCACCGAAGCTTGCACTTCTTTCATTTCTGGTTTAACATCTTTTTTTTCTTGAGCGAAACCGGCTAACATCAATCCAGATAGCGCCAAACTTAACATCAACTTTTTCATTTCTTTATTTTTTATAAAACCAACAATCATTCTTTTTAATAAGTACTCTTTTTCAACTTATTTATCAGTAAGAGTCGTCTCGGCTATCGAAAGTTTAATTGATGATCTGTTAAATAAAGTTAAGAAGCATTTATTGTGAGACAGCACTTAAACGGATCGGTAAAGTATACGCTACACGCACTTTAAGTCCATTTTGCACCCCAGGTTTCCATTTTTTCGCTTTCTTCAATAAGTTTATAGCAGCATCTCCCGTACCAAATTTCATATCACGTTTAACAGCAATATCTGTCAATGATCCATCTTTCTCAACGACAAAAGAAACCTCTATAACACCCGAAACTCCTTGGTCTAAGGCCTGTTGTGGAAAGTTGTAATTCTCGGCGATCCACTTCATAAAAGCAGGCAGTCCCCCCACAGGTGTTGGCATAATTTCTACTGATGTAAATGTATTGTTAGCATTATCATCAGTTCCGCCTCCCGATAATGAACCATCTTTAGAACCAGTAATATCACCATCTCTTTTTGAAGAACCAAATTCACCGCGCGCAATATATGTTCCCGATGGACTTGCTTTCAATGTGATCCTTGAAGTCATTGTATTGGGGTTTTTCAACTCATCCTGACTCACAAGCTCTTCGGTAACTCTGCTCGCTGCGGTCACTTTTATATCGGGCATCCGAACCAGATCAAATTTGGATACATCTTGGGCAACCTGCTGCGGGGCTTTCTCCTGCATCATAACAGGTTCTTCAGGAACCTCCTCTTTTTCCTCCACCTTCTTTTGAATTTCTTCCAGCATGTCGGGGCCAATATCTTGTACTTCATAAATCACGGCCGGAACAGTTTGCTTAAAATATTTATTATATGCATAGGATCCTGCAATCAGCAAAACTGCAAAAGAAACAACAATTCCCAAACCCATATTTGTTGCTCTATCAGAGAGATTTCGCAACTCGTAAGCTCCGTACATTTTGTTGCGACCAGCAAAAATAACGTCCAGCCATTCTTTGCGGTAGATATTCAATTTAGAGTTCATCATAACATTAAAGTTTAAATCTTTTCATTATGATGAGCGAAAGCCTTATATTTCACAAAAAAATTCAAAATACTTATGAAGTCACTTTTTTCAGCTATTTTTCTACTTACATTGTATGCTTGCGGGAACAATCAAAATCAATCCAAAACTGCAATCAAGCACGAAAACAAGGAAAAGACTATTTCGCCATATTTTGGTTTTTTAAACCAACAAAAAGATTCACTTATCGCTTTACCTATGGATCAAGCGATGGAAGGACCTGAAAAATACAACTATGTGATTGTGGAAAATCAGGTAAGCCCGCTTGAATTTGTTCAGAATAAAATGGACAACAAAGAGAGTAACGGAAGACAGACCGCCCAGAACTTTGCGAATAGTGAAGGTTCGTTATTTAAAATTAGTGACGCGATCAAGTCTGGCGAATTCGGCATGCTTGTCAATAAAGCTTTTATAGACCAGTATAAAATTGAGAAGTTTACAAAAGTTCAAAAAGAAACTTCTCCAGAAATTAAGGAGCAGCTTGAAAAGAAATACAATAGGAAGATTAATAAAAGTACGACAGTTGCGATCCTCAGTGATCAGTCCGAGTTTAATCTTACGGTGTTTGAAAATCAACAAGACTCTGCTTTAGCTGTATTTTCCTACGCAAAGGACGAACAGCTGATCAATTTGGATTTCCCGGCCTTATACGATGATATCAGCACTTGGCGTGTTGATGATGGCGGTCAGTTTGACAACGAGGCTTTTCAGATACTAACCGTATTGCGTTCTGAGCAAGGAATTAGTTTTATCAGCATTTTTTGGGGTGCCGAGGGTTACGAACTGAACTTTTACCAGCCAAAGAAAAACTTATTTACCTCTACGGCGCAGGCCTATGGGTATAGTTCCCCCTTATAAATAAACAAGTTTAAGTTTCCTCAGCACAAAAGGACAGTGCCCGAGGAAACTCCTATATCGGTATAAACTACAGATGCATCCTAGCCATAGGAGCAACGTCCTGACCAACGAAATCTTTCTTTAAAAACTTGTGATAACCTGCAATAGCAATCATCGCTGCATTATCAGTACAATATTCAAATTTTGGAATAAACACTCTCCAATTGTATTTCTCGCCCATTTCAATTAAGCTTTGCCTCAGGCCAGAATTGGCCGAAACGCCACCCGCGATGGCAATATCCTTTACACCTGTTTCCTTTGCTGCTTTCTTTAATTTATTCAGCAGGATTGATACAATACGCGATTGTACACTAGCACATAAGTCGGCCATATGGTGTGTCAGAAAATCCGGGTTCTGCTTCAATTGATCTTGAACCAAATACAATATCGCAGTTTTCAATCCTGAAAAACTAAAATTAAGACCTGGAATCTGTGGTTCGGGCAGCTTATAAGCGGCTGAATTACCTTCTTTTGCAAATTTATCGATAAGCGGTCCGCCGGGATAAGGTAGATTCAGGATTTTAGCTGTTTTATCAAAAGCCTCTCCTGCCGCATCATCCAATGTTTCTCCCAAAAGCTCCATTTCAAAATAATCTTTCACCAATACAATTTGCGTATGACCACCAGAAACAGTAAGACATAAAAACGGAAAATTCGGTTTCGGATCCTCAATAAAATGAGCCAGGATATGCGCCTGCATATGGTTTATATCAATTAAAGAGATATTCTGTGCAAGTGCAAAAGATTTAGCAAATGAGGTTCCTACTAAAAGTGCACCTAATAATCCAGGCCCACGCGTAAAACTCACTGCATCTATTTGATTTTTGCTTACTTTTGCTTGGCGAATGGCTTCTTCCACTGTTGGAATAATATTTTGTTGATGAGCACGTGAAGCGAGCTCGGGAATCACTCCACCATATTTTGCGTGGATTGCCTGAGTTGCAATAACATTTGAATGAATTTCACCGTTAATACAGATAGAAGCGGAGGTTTCATCACAAGAGGATTCAATCCCTAAAATAATAGCCATAGCTTGAGGTAATAAATTTTAATACAAAAGTATCAAAAAAATAATTAAAATAGTGTCAATAGTCCTTGGTAGTATATTCATTATACTGCTTGCATTGGCGTTATCACTACAGTTGAAACCGGTACAAAATTATGTTGCCCAAAAAGCTGTCGACTATTTATCCAACGAACTAAACACCAAAATAAGCCTCAAAAGCATCTATTTCAAACCTTTTAAATCTATTGTAGTAGAAGATTTTCAACTCTATAGTCCAGAGGGAAAAGAAATATTAAAATCAGGAAGGTTAGAAGCCAACGTCAACCTTTCTCAATTCATTGAATTGAACAAAATTGTGATCAACAAACTAACCATTGAAGATACCGAAGGCACTTTTGAGCAATTTCAGGACAGCTCCAATATCTCATTTTTAATCCGTTACTTTAACCCACCTAAAAAAGAAAAAAAGAAAAGTTCAAAAAAAATCATCTTCGATATAAAGGAACTGATTATTAAGAACAATACATTTAGCTATGTTAACCATAGACGTAAGCATTACAATAAAGTGGTCGATTTTGGAGATTTAGGTATTTCCAAACTTAACGCCCATTTTGATAAAATAAAAATAGATTCCAATCAAATTTCGGCGAACATAAAGACATTCAATCTGCGCGAAAAGAAAGGTCTAGTAATCAAAGGCCTTCTTGGACAAACGACAGTAAGCAAGACAAGCATTGAACTCAGCGAGCTTATGCTAGCCACCAACCGTTCTACATTCAAAAATTACATCAAGCTTAGCTACAACAGCTTTGACGATTTTTCGGACTTCATCAATAAAGTTCATGTAAAACTTCGTGCTCGGGACTCCCGTATTCACTCCGAGGATATTGCTTTCTTTTCCTCTCCTATGCACCAAGTCAAATTTGACGTGAATATCAAGCGCGCAAATTTAGAAGGAACGGTATCTTCCATCAACGCATCACAGGTCGATTTAACAATTGGAAAAAAAACCAGTTTGGCAGGTGAGCTGCAGATTATCGGTCTACCAGATATTGACAAAACTAAATTTATTGTTCCCAGTGTAGCAATTTCATCTGAGCATAAAGACTTAAATGCCGTTATTAGCGATCTCGGAAATCTAAAAAATTTTAAACTCCCTGAAATTGTCCAGATATTCGACAAATTTTCATTCAAAGGTAGCCTAAATGGGTTCTACAATAAATTTAAGACCAAAGGAGTTTTTACGACTGCGATCGGTAATGTTGAGGCGGACGCCTTATTGGATATCAAGAAGGAAATAAAATATGCAGGCAATTTTCAATCTAAAAAGTTCGATGTAGGTAGGATAACAAAACTAAAAGATCTGGGAACTACAGGCTTCAACCTACAGGTTGACGGAACAGGTACCGACCCCAAGAAACTGAGCTTAAAGATAAAAGGAGATCTCAGTAATTTCAATTTCAAGAATTACAGCTATCAACATATACAAATTGAAGGAAATACAGATAAACAGTTAGTTCTTGCTTCAGGGCAAATATATGATCCAAATGTAAAACTACAGTTTACCACAGATATCGATTGGTCTGTCAAACCCAACTATCACCTGGATGCTGATATCCAACAAGCGAATCTAAAAAAACTTAACTTCTTTCAGGGAGATTCCATCAATATTATTAACACAAAATTCCATACCAGTTTAATTGGGGACAACATCAATAATATTACCGGTGAATTTAAATCAGACAGCGTCAATTTCACTTCCTCTAAAGGCCAATTCGTTATCCGCGATATCAATTTCCTTGCCGAAGGAGATGAAAATGCACGCTCCCTTACCTTGCAGTCGGCTATCGGACACATTGATCTTAAAGGAAGAATAGACCTCAATACAATCGTTCCTTATTTTAAAGCTTTAGCTATGCGCTACGCTCCGGCAATCGGGTTTGAAAACAACATTTTTAATCGCCAGGACTTTGACCTGAATATTAATATAACTTCTTTTAAACCGATCGCAACATTCTTCCGAAAGGACATTGCTTTAGACAGCGGCGCTACACTCAATGCAAAATTTGAAAGTGAAAAACAAACGGCCAGTTTTAATTTTTACGCACCCGAATTCAAATACAATGGTATTCGATTAACTCACCTGATTGTCGATCAAAATGCCAATCTGAAGAATATGGAATTGCAGACCTCCATCGATCGCATCAATTTTACCGACAGTACCTATATTAAAAACGTCAATATTTCAAATACCTTGGCAAACGACAGTTTACAATTTAACATCAAAATGTCGGAACTTGAAGCAAGCAATAGTCTGGATCTTAATGGCGTCATACGCTTTGCCCATGCCAAACCTGCTTATATCAATTTCTATCCATCGAATATCTTAATCAATAGAGAGCGGTGGCTTGTCAATAATGATGCGCAATTGAAAATATCGAAAGGAAAATGGTACTTTGAAAAACTGACGCTGAGTCATGACGAACAAAAAGTTCATATCGATGGCATCCTGTCAAACGAAGTCAGTGATCAGATCAATCTCAAATTTCAGGACTTTAATCTGACGTCCTTAAATGGGATTACCAAACCCCACGGCATCAATCTCTCCGGCAACTTAAACGGAAATATTGAAGTTAATTCTGTATTCAAAGCTCCATTTGTTGTAGCCAATATAAAAACTTCACCTATCCTCTATAACAATATTCCAATCGGCTCATTAGTACTGAATGCAAATTACGATCCCGAAAATCAATTGGTTAAACTAGATAGTAAAATAGAAGAAGGCAACAAATTGATTCAGTTACAAGGTTCCTATAACCATCTAAGCGAAAACAATAAGCTTAATCTGAAAGCTAAACTAGAAAATACCGATGTATTTGTTTTTCAGCCATTTTTAAGAAGCCTAGTATCCAATATCCAGGGCAAGATCAATGCAGA
Source organism: Sphingobacterium multivorum (assembly GCF_039511225.1). Classification (NCBI taxonomy): domain Bacteria; kingdom Pseudomonadati; phylum Bacteroidota; class Sphingobacteriia; order Sphingobacteriales; family Sphingobacteriaceae; genus Sphingobacterium; species Sphingobacterium multivorum. The sequence goes on along the minus strand of NZ_CP154261.1, from coordinate 1,225,161 downwards.
TCTGGCTATTGAAGGAGACATTCTGAATCCCAAAATTACCGGTTCTGGAAAATTGGACAATGCTTCGATGGTCATTAATTACCTAAAAACGCCATACCGGCTTTCTGACGAAATTGCAGTGACCAATAACCGAATCTTTTTGACAGGACTAAAAGTATACGATCCCAAAAACAATGTAGCAACCATTGATGGCGTTGTCGATCTTAACAAACTGAGTGATCCCGATATCGATGTTACTGCAGAAGCGAAGAACTTTCTGGTATTAAATACCACAATGAAGGACAATAATGTATATTATGGCACAGCTTACGCTTCGGGCACTTTTCAGTTTAAAGGACTAACGTCTGCCATGAACATCAATATACGGGCTAAATCCGAAGAAAACACGATTATCAATATTCCCTTTAATAGTGCCAGTACAATCTCAGACACGGACTTTATCTACTTTATTGAGAAAGACTCGACCAAAACGAAGAAAAACGTTAAGAAACGAGATTTCAACGGTCTGACGATGAATATGGACCTTTTGATTAACCCGAATGCAGAAATAAATCTATTCTCCAGTATGGGCGAATTATCGGGAAGGGGAAATAGCAATCTCAATATGCGGATATCTTCTTTGGGAGATTTTGAAATGTTTGGGGATTTTATCATAAACAGCGGAAAATTCAATTTCACCGCTCAAGATTATATCAACAAGATTTTTGATCTCAAAGAAGGCGGAACAGTACGATGGGCGGGAAACCCAACAGAAGCGAATATTAATATCAATGCCATCTACCAACAAAGAACAAGCTTAGCGCCGTTGTATAATGCAGCAGGCCGGGAAGAAAACCCCGAGCGTGTATTGGCACAGGCCGACATGATCCTAAAAGGGCAGTTAAGTCAGCCGGAAATCACGTTTGACATCAACTTTCCACAAAACCCCGGAGTTAAGGATGAACTGCAGGGATACTTTTCAGATGCCAACAATGTCAATCAACAGGCGCTTAGTCTGATCGTGAGACGAAGTTTTACACCTGGCACACAGACAGACTTTGGTAAAGAAGTCAATAACACCTTGCTATCTGCTGGAACTGAAATAGCATTCAACCAAATCAACAACATCATAGCCCAATCGCTCAACATCAATTTCTTTGATATTAATATCAAATCTTTAAATGACGCATCCGCCTCACTTCGTCTATTCAACGACCGACTTGTTTTGACAGGCGGTATCTCCGACCGTAGAAGTCAGGCACTAACAGATTTAAATGTATTTTCAGATCGCGTCTCAACCGATGCCGAGGCTATGTTTTATTTGAGAAAAGATGGACGTTTGGTCCTCCGGGCTTCCAATCGCCTAAATACACGTAACTTTCTTCTTAGCCCCAACGACGGCGAATACATCAGTGCTTTCGGGTTACTCTATCGGCAGGAATTTAACACCTTCTCAGAATTCCTAAAAAGGCTATTCCCTTTTGGTAAGAAGACGATTACAACAGCTCCTGTTGAAACAAAGAAAAGCAAGGTCAATTAACTTTTCCGAATAGTCCCTTTACGATTTCAACAGATCACTTCCAACTCTAGCAGACCGCTTTCAATGCTCGCTTCCACCTCTTATCCCAACCGCATTGTCCCTATCCTGAGCTCCACCTCGATTCTGCCAGTAGACCTTTTCCAGCGTCATATAACTTCCTATACAGGCGATCTGTGGATGAGCTGAACAACTATAAACGAATAGTGTATAATCCGCTACCGGACTGCAATAAAAAAAGTCCCTCCAAATAAATGGAAGGACTCTTTTTTTATTTAAAAAATTCGCTTATGCTAATTTCTCGAATTCTTTGTATTCAATGTCCGTAGCATTCAATTTCACTAAACCTTTCAAGTGATCAAATACTTTTAAAGCTTTAGCTTCTTCGAACAAACGATTACCTTGCTCTCTATCTTGTAACAATTGAATTGCAAATTGGTTCAACTGCTCATCAGAAGGCTCTTCGTTGATGTTATACATCTTGATTTGCGCGTAGATACGTTCTTTTGCTAAATTGATAACTTCATCATATTTAACTTCAAGACCATTTTCAGTAACAACGCGGTTTTCGATGATTGTCCATTTCAAGTTGTTCAAGAAGTCAGCAAAACCTTCGTTCAATTCTTCTTCAGAAATGCTTGGGTTAGTTGCTTTCAACCATCTTTTCAAGAATTCTTCAGGGAAAGATACATCAACTTTCTCCATACCAAAAGTATACATATCATTACGTAATCTTTGATCTGAATTTTGTTTGAATAAGTTCTCAACTTCTTCTTTCACTTTTTCTGTGAATTGAGCTTCTTCTGTTACTTCACCTTCTGCGAATAATTTATCGAAAAATTCTTGGTTAAGATCAGCTTCCTCTAAACGGTTGATATTCTTAACAGTCAATTCAAATTTAGTAACGTCTAAAGCAGTTGCTTCCTCTTCAGTGATACCTAAGATACGTGCTAAATCTTCAGTTTTGAATGCTTTTTTAACATCAATCTTAACAACATCGTCCTTTTTAAGACCAACCAATGATTTTTTGATCTTAGCATCTTCTACGATATCTGTACGGATAGAAGTTGTTTTTTCTAGACCTTCCTCTTTATCTTGTTTCAATGTTGCATACAATACATCACCTTCTTCAGATACTTCTGGATTAGTCATTTTTCCATAGCTACGACGCAAGTTCTTGATACGATCTGCCAATGTCTCTTCATCAGCTTTGATTTCGTACGAAGTAAATTCAGTCTCAGCAGTAAAAGGTAATTCAAAAGCTGGAGCAAGACCAATTTCATATTTGAAGTTGAAATTGTCTTTATAATCCCAGCTGTATTGTGCATCATCTTCCAAAGGAAGTGGTTGACCTAAAACTTCTAATTTATTCTCAGCAATATAATTGGTGATTTTCTCATTCACTAATTTATTGATCTCATCAAATAAAATAGATTTACCATAAGTACGTCTGATATGTCCCACTGGAACTTGACCTGGACGGAACCCTGGTAATTTTGCTTTTTTAGCTTGCGCTTTAATCTCTTTGTCGACTTGAGGATTATAATCTTCAGGTGCTAATGCGACGTTGACTACCGCATTGATTGCATCTACATTCTCGTGTGAAATATTCATACTCTTTTTAGCTATATCGCATTCATAAAAAAATCCTCCCGAGGTTTTAAGTTCGGGAGGACATCAAGTGCGGAAGAAGGGACTCGAACCCCCACGCCTTGCGGCGCCAGATCCTAAGTCTGGTGCGGCTACCAATTACGCCACTTCCGCATTAGGATTTCTTTTGATGCCACAAAGATAGAAACCAAACCTATATCCTGCAAGTATTTTCTACTCTTTTTTTTATTTTTTTTCAATATTCTCCCAACCCCTTGCATAATTCATTATTATTCATTTACTTTGAATATCAAAGTACTTTTATGGAACAGAAAGATTTATTTAGAGAACTTGGACAGATCAGATCATTAATGGAAAAATCGTCCAAATTTGTTTCAATAAGCGGATTATCAGGTGTACTCATGGGCTGTTATGCTTTGCTGGGAACGCTATTGGAATACTATATTCTACATCAACCCGAAAGTACCGCGCTACTCTTGGGCGAAAATCTGAATAAGCCCCTACTGTCTTTAATGATTGCGCTCATCGTCCTCTTATCATCCCTGGTGACCGGCTGGCTAATGGCACGTAAAAAGGCGAGAAAAAATAAGCAGTCGATTTGGAACATTACAAGCAAATCTCTTTTATTTGCAGTTTCAATCCCCTTACTAACGGGTGGCATGATATCCTTATTGTTTTTTGTCCAAGGCTACTACCAGCTGATTGCTGCTATGCTGCTGATCTTTTATGGACTAGCACTGACTGCGGGGAGCATCTATACCTTTGCCGAAGCAAAAGGCCTGGGTATACTGGAAATCTGCCTGGGTTTGATTGGCATATGTTTTCCAGAAAACGGATTACTATTGTGGGGATTGGGATTTGGTGTGTTACACATCATCTATGGTTTTATCGTTTACAAAAAGTACGAATCGTGAAATTAGATCTTTCCCTATATGACAAAATATTTGAAAACAGAGTTCGCCTCCAAATTATGAGTGTTCTCGCTGCCAATGAAGAATATGATTTTAATTCATTGAAAGAATTGTTGGATGTAACCGACGGTAACCTTGCTTCCAACCTAAAAACGTTGGAAAAAGAGGAATACATTAGTGTCGAAAAAAGCTTTGTAGACCGGAAGCCGAACACCCGATACAAAAGAACGACAAAAGGACTTAAAGCCTTTGAGAATCACCTTATTGCACTTGAAAATTTAATAAAACAACAATACAAATAATTTTTTTATTCATTTACTTTGAAAATCAAAGTACTTTTAAAACATGATTAAATGAAAGGAATTCGATTAAAACTGATGCTGCACCTCTACAATTGGTCTTCCAAAGTATATGCAGACATCTTTAAATGGAACAAAAAAGCTTGGGGAATATCTAAGGCAGATTTTATGACCTACCCCGTTGGTAGCATCGGCCATAATCTGGGGCTCTTTTATGAAAGTAAAGGTTTTGATGTCATGCCCAAACTGGAAAATCACGATGTATTTCATATCCTGACTGAAACCGGAACAGAGATACAAGATGAAATCGCCATGCAATTCCTCTTACTTGGTAATGGAAAGATCAGCCTCTATCTCATGGCAATGATTTTTATTGGCGGAATCTTATTTCCCGAGCATTTCGGCTATTATAAAAGACATTTTCAGAAAGGTCGATCGCTCCAAAACTTTCATCATTTAGAATTTAAAGAAATCCTTCATTGGCAATTAACGGAGCTTCAAATTGCCTTATACAGTAAAAACATTCAAATAAATTTAAACAACTAAAACCATGGACTACAACAATTCATCACCGATAGAGCAATCCTCATTTTTTGAGAAAATCAGTAATTCCACTGTCCTAAAGTTATTTGTCATTTTCTTTCTTTCCTTGATATTGCTCATTCCACTTTCATTAATAAGCGATCTAATCGAAGAACGGAAAAATAGGGAACAGGAAGTTTCTGGCGGTATTGCATTAAACTGGGGAAAGGAGCAGGTTATTTCCAGTCCCGTGTTAGCTATCCCTTATCGCGAGACTATCTCACTTTCTACCGAAAAAGCCGAAAAATCTAACCTTAGAGAAGAGCTAAAATGGATATTTATCTTACCCAAAACATCCAATATCACAACCGATATAACGCCACAGCATCTCTCTAGAGGTATTTATAATGCTGTAGTTTACAACAGCAGCATCACATTAGATGGTTCTTTTGACAAAATATCCCTAGAAAAACTCGATATTCCGCATGAGCAAATTGACTGGAAAGGCAGCAAGCTTATTTTCGGTATCCAGGACTTTAAAGGTTTAGGCAAGCGTCCATCCTTAAATTGGGATGGAAACGAGTTAACTTTCGACCCAGACTTCAATACTCTCAAATTATTTACGCAAAATTTAGTCTGTCCTGTACCTTTGGATCCGCAGAAAACGGACAATCGTTTCAAGATAAAATTAAGTCTAAAAGGATCCAAATCATTGAATTTTCTTCCGTTGGGTGATCAGACAAATATCCAGGCTAAGGGTAACTGGGCTAATCCAAGTTTCACAGGTGCATTCTTACCGGGGAAACGTAATACCGAAACATCCAATTTTTCGGCTTCCTGGGAAATCCCTTCTTTCAGTCGGAAGCTGCCACAACAATGGACAAGCGATGCCCGTCCGATCTTTCAGTTCGATAACAACCTCGAAAATGGAAATGAGGGCAATAAGCAAAAAGCAGCACAAACCGTCAGCACTACAATTGCCTCTGCAAATAACCTATTGGATAACGCAGACATGATTACAATTAACTTCCTACCAGATATCAACAACTATCAAAAAACAACACGGGTCGCCAAATATGGTATTTTAGTTATCATCCTGACCTTTACTTCGCTCCTATTCACCGAGGTGATCAAGAAAAAACGGATCCATATCATCCAATATATTCTGATTGGAGCAGCGATGGTTCTTTTCTACACATTGCTGCTCGCGCTATCCGAGCATATTGGATTTAATCTAGCTTACTTAACGGCTTCCGTCGCTACAGTTATGCTGATTGGCAGTTTCATTAAATCAATTACCAAAGACCAGAAATCGGCGCTATTGCTGAGTTCTATTCTGGCTTTATTTTATCTTTTTATCTATATCCTCATGCAACTTCGGGATTATTCCCTTATCGCCGGAACAATTGGCATCTTTATCATTTTGGCGATTTTGATGCGCGTTTCAACAAAAATAAACTGGTATCAATTTGATAATAGCCATGTGGATCAATAAACAACGTCTTCGACTTTATTGGGTATTAATTCAGATACTATTAAAAAAATAAGGATTTACAATTCTAATAAGCCATTTCTAAATGAAAGAGATGGCTATTTTTTTACTCGACTTAGCATTTATGACCAAATTCTGTAACTTGCGAAGAAATTTTTCAGCGGCATAGATATGTTTAAACAGATGAAAAAACTTACAATACTTACATTAGCGATTATTATGGCGTGTAACCTAAGCAATGCGCAAGAAAGCAAAGACGGAAAAAATAACTCCAAATTAGTGTCGGAATCGCCACAACCGATCAACCCAACTACACTTTGGGACCTTGGTCGTGTTTCGGCCGAAGGACTTTCTGCAGACGGCAAAACATTGGTATACGGTGTTTCCAATTATAATCTGGAGAGCAATTCAAGTGAAAAAAATCTCTATACAGTTTCACTCACAAACGGGACTGGCAGTCAGTTCACAGACCAAAAAGGTGGTGAAACAGTCGTCCAGATCGAACCAAATGGCGACGTCATTTATTTGTTAAAGGGGCAGTTATGGAAGAAGAACCTATCTAAGGGTGAAGCAGTTCAATTGACGAATGGTGATATTGCCTTAGAAAATGTCAAGTTTTCTCCTGATGGAAAACAAATACTCTTCAGCCAGTCCGTGCTCGTAAAAAAATACCACAGCACGGATAAATATCCCGAACTACCAAAATCGGACGCTTATATCTATGACAACTTAGACTACCGACATTGGGATACCTTCAATGATGGCAAATTCAGTCATCCTTTTGTGGCGAGTTATATTGATGGTAAAGTTGGCGAGCCGGTAGACCTATTAAAGGATCAAGCTTTCTACAGCCCTCAGGCACCATTTGGTGGCGCAGAAGATTTTGCCTGGTCTCCCGATAGCAAGGCAGTGCTCTATGTCTGTAAAAAGAAATTCGGAACAGATTATGCTGTCAGTACCAATACCGATATTTATCGCTATGATCTCGCTAGCGGAACGACGTCTAACCTGACAGAAGGAATGAATGGGTATGATACAGCCCCAACCTATTCTCCCGATGGGAAAAGCCTAACGTGGCTCAGCATGAAGACCGATGGTTATGAATCGGACAAAAATGACATCATGCTATTTGATAAGAATAGCTCGATTCGACTTAACCTAACAGCACATTGGGATGGTACCGTCAATAGTTTTATCTGGAGCAGCGACAACCGGAAAATCTATTTTACAGCTGCAACGAAAGGCACAGTTCAATTATTTGAACTTGAAGTACCGACCAATATCAAAGCTAAAAGTTTACCAAAAATACATCAAATTTCAGAAGGTGACTTTGACATCACTGGTATTGTAGGCCAAGTAGCTGACAAATTAATCGTTAGCTCGACAAAGTTTACCCGTGCAACAGAAATCTTCAGCTTTGATCTAAAAACCAAATCTTTAACTCCGGTCACTAAAGTCAACGATGCAAAATATGCAAGCATCAGCGAAAACAAAATTGAGAAACGTATCACAAAGGCATCCGATGGAGCCGATCTGTTTTCATGGGTAATCTATCCGCCAAGCTTTGACCCTGCAAAAAAATATCCAACCATACTTTACTGTGAAGGCGGCCCTCAATCTGCTCTGACGCAATTTTACTCCTTCCGTTGGAATTTACAATTGATCGCATCACAAGGCTATATTGTCATCGCTCCAAACCGCAGGGGTATGCCTGGCTGGGGCGTTAAATGGAATGAAGCCATTTCTCAGGACTGGGGCGGTCAGCCAATCCGGGATTACTTGGCAGCGATAGACGATATCTCCAAAGAATCCTATGTAGATACAACTCGTCGCGCGGCGATTGGAGCTAGTTATGGTGGGTACTCGGTTTATCAGCTAGCTGGCGTGCATCAAAACCGTTTCAAAACGTTTATTGCGCACAATGGTTTATTCGACATGAGAAGCTGGTACGGCACCACAGAAGAACTCTTTTTCGCCAACCACGAACTGGGTGGAGCGTACTGGGATAGCAAAAATGAGAAATCCTATACCGCATTCAACCCCATTGAAAAAGCAAATAATTGGCACACGCCAATTTTAATCTTTCAAGGCGGAAAAGATTATCGTGTTCCAATCGGACAAGGGTTAGCGGCATTCCAATTGGCTCAACTCAAAAAAATTAAGAGCCGCCTGGTCTACCTACCGGATGAAAATCACTGGGTACTGTCAGGACAAAACGCACAAGTTTGGCAAAGAGAATTCTTTACCTGGCTTAAGGAAACTTTATAACGAGGCATGCAAAATCCGCTTGTAAAATCATGTATTTTCGCAACTGACAAAGTCGACCTTCACCTGTTTAAATTCCAAAAAGCGTTACTCAGGGAGTGGACATATAAAAACAAAAAGCCTGCAATATGCAGGCTTTTTTATGTATCCTATTTGATCTGATTGCTGAAATCTATTTCTCGCCTTTTTTTCCAAAGATGGAAAGTTTGATATATTTCCCAGGTTTCTCTTTCACATCCTTCATCAAATTATCCATTTCCTTTGAAGCATTATTGAGATTATTGTATAACGCTTCGTCATTTAACAATAAACCAATAGATCCTTTACCACTATTGATTTTTCCCGTGATCTCCTGAAAATCATTGACTGCGGCATTTACTTTGTTCATGGTATGTTCAAAATCCAATCGGGCGGCCTTATCGGTAATATTATTCAGATTAGACATGATCGCATTGATTTTCTCGCCATTTTGTGAAAAATTGGATGTAATTGATTCGAGATTGGCCATGATTCGATTGAGCCTCCCCTTTTCATCCCCCACTAGACCTTCGACATCTTTGGTAATGCCTTCTACATTTTTCAAAGAAGTGGAAATACTATGAATACTTCTTTTAAAGTCATCCTGAAACTGTTTGTCTAAGACATTATTGACAACCGATAACGTTGAATCCAGTTTAATGGTAATTGTTTCGATCCGTTTTTGAATGGGTTCAACCTTATCCATAATATTCGGTTGGACACCCGATGCTAAAAAGTCCCCATCCTTTGCCAATTCCTTACTGTTGCCCATTTCGAAAACAATGGCCTTACTGCCCAACAAATCTGTGCTTGAAATCCGCGCAATTGTATTCTTTGGAACATCATAATGGGAATGTATTTTGAACTCTGTCTTAATTTTGCCATCAGGTAGGAGAATCATTTTTGATACACGACCGATTTGATAACCATTTACTAAAACAGGTTTTGATGGAGTTAGGCCATCGACAGCTTCATAAGTTGTGTAATATGTGTTGTCGCTGCTAAAAACATCATTTCCTTTTAGAAAGCTATAGCCAATAAATAATAAAACTATCGCAACTGTTGCTAATATGCCGACTTTTGTCTCGTTTGAAATTTTCACAAATAATCTATTTAGTAATGATCATTAATTTAAGTTTAAAACAGCATAAAAGCAAATCTGTTTAGCGTTCTACAGAATTTTTATAAATTTTCAGAGCCGAAACTAAATTATTGACAATTTCCTGTTGACCTTCATCAGACAATAGGTAGCTCTCTTCTTCTCTATTACTAATAAAGCCAATTTCTGTAAGCACAGCGGGCATACCTGCTTCAGCCAATACAGCTAAGCCTTTCTCCCAGAATCCTCTACTATATCGCCCTGCCTTCACATACTCACCTTCAATCATCTGCGCCAGACGAATACTTTTTTCACGGAATCGGTTTTTCATCAAGGAGAAGATGATAGCACTTTCAGGGTCTTTTGGATCAAATCCTTGATAATTTTCTTTATAATTTGATTCCAGTAACAAGGACGCATTTTCACGAACTGCAGCATCTTGCTGTCCCAAACGATGCGAGCCAGAGACCAATGTTTCGGTACCATGTGCGCTAGCACCACTGGAATTACAGTGTATTGAAATAAATAAATCTGCTTTATTGGCATTTGCCAAGCGAATACGTTTGTAAAGCTCAACAAATTCATCCGTCGTTCTCGTGTAGATGATCTTGATACCCGGAATATCTTTCTGAATCTGCTTTCCCAATTTTAACGCAACTTCAAGGGCTACATTTTTCTCCAACGATCGCCGCCCTTGTGCTCCGGTATCTTTACCACCATGGCCCGCATCAATTACAATCGTTTTTATCTGGTAGTCTGGAGGCAATGCTTGCCCATTGTTTAATGTGAAAGAATTCAATAAAAAAAATCCCAAAGTAGCGAACACAACGCTACACCATTTTCTAATTCTTAAATCTGATTTCATTGAATAATTATTTGCTCTACTATAAACGAATCAAAATGCGTCAATATTATTTCTTTAATAGATAACGATATTTAACATATTTTCTATTGCTTTTTTGACTAATTTTGTCTCTCGAAGTTTAACATTATTTCACAAAAATAACATTTGTCTTTAATTTTGAAGTCGTTAATCAACATTTTAACACTATTTATCATTCTTGCAATGAGCAATGCTAGCTTTGCTCAAAGTAATATTCCATTAAAACAGAACGGACTTCAAGGTAAAGATCCTATTTCGGCGACCAATAAATCGCAAGATACGAGTAAATCGAAAACTGCAGATACGACCAAATCTGTAAACGATACAACCAAGAAAAAAGGAAGTGGCTTGCAGGCCGAAGTGAGCATTATTGCGGTTGACTCGCAGAAATCTGAAGTTGCCAAGAATATCAGTCACCTTTATCGCGGAGCAAAAGTAAAGTACCAAGATTTTGAACTTTCTGCCGATTATATCCGTCTTGATCGAAACAAGAAACAGATTTTTGCTTCGGGGATCTACGACAAAAGTGGTAAATATGTAGGGCGTCCTATTGTCATCATGGGTAATGGTGAATCACCGAAAACAGTAGATTCACTCTACTACGATTACGAAAAGCAAGAGGGAAATACCTACGGTATTATGACCGAAGTTGATGGTGGATTTATCCAGGCCAATGTTGTTCGAAAGAATATCTACGACGAAATGTCGATTTACAAGGGATTATATAGTACCTGTAATCTACCCTATCCGCATACCCATTTTGGTATTCATATCACCAAAGGAATTGTCACTAAAAACCAGATTATTTCTGGTCCGGCCTACCTTGTCGTGATGGGTGTACCGATGCCCGTGGCATTTCCATTTGCATTTTTCCCAAAACCAGATAAAAGAGCATCCGGGTTTCTCTTCCCTTCTTTTGGAGAAGATTATACCAGAGGATTCTCCATGCGGGATATCGGTTGGTATTTGGCCTTCAACGATTACTGGGACAGTGAGATTAGAGGTTCCTTGTATTCTAAAGGTTCGTGGGAAGCTTCCATCAATACGCGCTATACCGTCAACTATAAATTTAACGGTGGTTTTAATATCCGTTACGCCAATACCAAAACAGGTATTGAAGGAACATCCAATTACGGCTCCAATAAGGATTTTAACGTCACATGGAACCATACCCAACGGCAGGAAGCCAATCCAGGAACATCTTTCTCTGCAAGTGTTAACTTTGGTACAAGTTCTTTCTTTCAAAATACCGGAACTGGAAGTACACAAAATACCTATGAAAATCTTGCCCGTAACCGTATGGGATCGTCCATCAGTTATGGAAAAGTATTTGCCGATGGTAAGGTAAACCTCACGGCCAGCTTAACGCATAACCAGGACATGGCTACACGCAGTATACAGATGAGTTTACCCAACATCAGCTTAAACGTATCCTCTTTCAATCCATTTGACAGCAAAGATCGTGTCGGTGAACAAAAATGGTATCAACGCATCAATGTCGGTTATAGTTTCCAAGCGCAAAACTCGGTCAGTACCATTGATACATTGTTGTTTAAACCAGGAGGTTTCAAAAAATTCCAAAATGGTTTCCAACACAATATTCCAATCAGTCTATCACTCAATGCTTTTAAATATTTCCAGTTCAATACCAGTGTAAACTATACCGAACGTTGGTATTTACAAAGTACACGACAAAGCATCGACAATACCGCTGCAGGTTATAAACAACGTATCGATACCGTTCAGGGATTCAATCGTGCATACGATTACTCGGTATCGACCGGACTTTCGACCAAGGTTTATGGTAATTATTTCCCTAAAATAGGTAACCTTAAGCAGATCAGGCACGTTGTTACACCGTCGATCAACTTGAACTATAGACCCGACTTTTCGGATCCAAAATATGGTTTCTATCAGCATTATAACGATCAATATGGAAACAGAAATGTATACTCAATCTTTAGCCAGGGTGTCTACGGTTCCCCTTCCGCAGGAAAATCTGCGGGGATAGGTTTTTCCATCGACAATAATATCGAAGCAAAGGTCAAAAGTAAATCTGACACCACGGATGGCGGTATGAAGAAAATCCCTATTCTTCAAGGTCTGACGTTCAGCGGAAATTACAACTTTGTAGCCGACTCGCTAAAGTTGTCCCCAATTACTTTCTCTGGCCGTACAGCTTTTTTCGACCAAAAGATGAATGTAAACTTCAACGGTACATTTGATCCCTATTCGGTCAATGAAAATGGTGTCCGTGTCAATCGCTACGCCATTAAAGATGGTAGCCTTGCGCGCCTGACAAACTTTGGTCTTTCCTTTGACTATAGTCTGAATCCTAAGGCTGCGAAATCACGTAATAACAATATTGATTCTTTAAGAAAAGAAATGACAGGAGCGGGTATGACTCCCGAACAGGCACAAGCCTTAGCTCGAATCAGCTCAGATCCAAACGCATTTGTGGACTTTAACATCCCATGGAACCTTGCGGCATCGTTCAGTTTCAATATGGCAAAATCGTTCAACTCCAGTACACGAAGAATGCAGAGCCAGATCACAAGCACATTGAATTTACATGGCGACTTCAGTGTTACGCCAAAATGGAAAGTCACCTTTCAATCGGGGTACGATTTCAAACAGAAGGAAGTGGTCATGACCTCTTTCAATATCTATCGCGATCTGCATTGTTGGGATATGTCATTTGGCTGGATGCCTTTTGGGCGGTACCGAAGCTACAACGTTACTATTCGTGCTAAGGCTTCAATATTACAAGATCTTAAGCTCACCAAAAGAGCTAGTTCAGGAGGCAGTTATTTTTAAAATAGCTGCCTTTTTTTTGAAATGCTGTACCTTTATTGAGCAGCAAAACCTTCAGTTTCTTAAAAAAACTTCTTCCATCAAATAACAATTTAACATTTCGTTGAGCCGCAATTTTATGTAAGTTTATATGCTGAATCTTCGGGTATTGAATGTTCATTTTTTAGGCTCCGGCGCATGGACATCTTAACGCGAAAAGATTGAGAAAATCCAACACGATACATACCAACATGTGTATTTTTCAACGTAGGGATGTGTCGCATAATTATTTTAAAGATGAAAGCAGAGATTATTACCATAGGCGATGAGATTCTCATCGGTCAGATTATTGATACCAATTCAGGCTGGATTGCCAAACAACTGCTCCAATTCGAAGTCGATATCGTTCAAATGACATCGATCCCTGATACCGAAGAGGCTATTTCAACGACATTGAAAGAGGCTTCAACTCGGGCAGATCTTATTTTAATCACTGGAGGTCTGGGTCCGACGAAAGATGATGTGACAAAAAAAACGGCCGCAGCATATTTTGGAACCACCTTGATCCGCGATGAGCATGTACTTCGGCATGTGACAAACATATTTGAATCGCGCAATCTAAAGATGCTCGACATTAATCTACAGCAGGCCGATGTTTTAGCAAATTGTGAGGTCCTATTTAACAACTATGGCACCGCGCCCGGCATGCTGGTCCATCAGGACCAAAAAAGGTTTATTTTTATGCCTGGCGTGCCCTTTGAGATGAAATTTCTGATGGAAAAACATGTGCTACCCTTATTAGCCCAACAGGATCCTGACTTATTTATCTGTCACGAGACCATTTTGGTTGGCGGAATCGGAGAATCTTATTTGGCAGAAGAAATAAAGGATATCGAAGCAGAACTTCCTTCCAGCATAAAATTGGCCTATCTACCAACCCTGGCCTTTATCCGATTGAGACTCTCCGGAAAAAGCAGGAATAAATCTGACATTATGCTCCAGGTTGCCCTTTTTAAAACAAAGCTACTCCATCGTTTACAACACTATGTCATCGCGGACTATGACACAAGCATCGAGCCCTATCTGATTAAAGAGCTTGGCCGCCGAGGTGCGACATTAACGACCGCGGAAAGTTGTACCGGGGGTAGCCTCGCCGCTTCAATAACCGCTGTAGCGGGAAGCAGCACGATATTCCTTGGTGGTACCATCCCCTACTCCAACGCGTTAAAACAACAATTGTTGAACGTCGAGGAAGAAACACTAATCCAATATGGAGCAGTAAGTGAGCAGACTGCTATCGAAATGGCTTCCGGTTCAAAAAAGGCATTTTCTTCCGACTATGCTATTGCGACAACTGGAATAGCGGGGCCAGGTGGTGGAACAGCTGAGAAACCAGTTGGCACTATTTGGGTGGCTGTTGCCGGGAAAAAGGAAATTTTAACCAAGAAGTTTCAATTTGATAACGACAGACTGATCAACATCGAACGTACCCGTATGAATGCTTTATTACTGCTATGGAAGTTGCTTGTAAAAGAAAAAGAACAGGATACACAATAGAGTAAAATAATATTTCAAAAAAAACGTTATTTAAGGAATAATATTTTAAATTGTTGAAAGTAAACCACAATTTATTTAACTTCGTTTTTCTATAACGAGATTGCTAAAAAATATGGCTTTATATAAACTCTTGCTCCCAAAAATGGGAGAAAGTGTATCCGAGGCAACAATCACAAAATGGTTAAAACAACCTGGTGACCTGATTGATGAAGATGACACTTTATTGGAAATTGCAACTGACAAAGTTGATTCAGAGGTACCTTCCCCTGTAAAAGGTGTTTTAAAAGAGCATTGCTATACCGTAGACCAGACTGTCCAAGTTGGTGAAGTCGTTGCAATTATAGAAATTGAAGGCGAAAATGAAGAACCTGGGATTCAAGCACAAGAAAATATCGCTCCTTCAGCGGCAACTCCCGAAGAAATCATAGCATTGAACATCCCAGGTGTAGACCAGCTGCCCAATGTAACGGCTGAAATTCCATCTTCTTCATACGAAAATACCCTTCGCTTCTATTCACCTTTAGTGAAAAATATCGCACGCCACGAAGGATTGTCCCAGGATGAACTTGACCGTATCCAGGGTACCGGAGCAGAGGGAAGAGTGACTAAGGAAGATATTTTAACGTATGTATCGCATCGGGATTCATCCTCAAAATCGACAAAAGCCATTCCGGCAGAGCACACGAATACGAGCACGGGCATGGGTACGGAATCTCCAAAAATAACCTCCAGCGCTCCGTCGCATGTTCACACCGTTGCCAATGGCAGTGATGAAATCATTGAAATGGACCGTATGCGGAGATTGATAGCGGACCATATGGTCAAAAGCGTACAGACCTCTCCCCATGTATGTTCTTTTGTTGAGGCAGATGTTACCAATTTAGTTTTGTGGCGCAATAAAGTTAAAGATGCCTATAAAAAACGCGAAGGAGAAAACATCACGTTTACCCCTTTGTTTATCGAGGCTATTAGCAAGGCACTCAAAGATTTTCCATTGGTCAATATATCGATCGACGGTTACAATATCATCAAGAAGAAAAACATCAATATTGGTATGGCGGCAGCATTGCCTAATGGTAATCTCATCGTTCCGGTCATCAAAAATGCGGACCAATTAAGCTTAGTCGGGTTGAGTAAAAGTGTCAACGACCTCGCACAACGGTCACGGGCGAATAAATTGAAGCCTGACGATACCCAAGATGGTACATTCACATTCACCAATATCGGCGCTTTCGGTAATATTATGGGAACGCCTATCATTAACCAACCGCAAGCTGCAATCTTGGCTGTCGGTACCATTACGAAAAAACCAGCGGTCATAGAAACAGAGTATGGCGATATGATTGGTATTAGACATATGATGTATCTGTCACTCTCTTACGATCACCGTGCAATCGATGGTGCCCTCGGAGGTACTTTCTTAAAACGTGTGGCCGACTACCTGGAAAACTGGGATAGCAATAGAGTAATCTAGCAATCAGAATAAAAAAACGGCTCTTAACAGAGCCGTTTTTTGTATTTAGTATATACGTTTTGTTACTTAAACATACTTTGTTCGAACTGTATTTTTTTCTTCTTAATCACCAATTGAAACCGCAGGTAAAGTAAAAGCGAAGAGCTTAGCAGGCCCAGCGTTAACCCGTACCAAATCCCCTTGATACCCCAGTTAAACAAGACGCCCATGAGGTAGCCGCTTGGTAGCCCAATAATCCAATAAGCGATAAATGTGATTAGGGTTGGTATATTCACATCCCCCATCCCACGTAACACTCCCAGACCGACAACTTGGGTACCATCAAACAATTGGAAAAGGCCCGCAATAATCAACAGCTGAGAAGCAATAATCACCACGGCATGATCTGAGGTAAAGATATAAGGCAAATAATCATTCAACAGCGCGAACAAAGACGCTGTAATCACCATAAAGATCAACACCAATTGATACGACGTGATGGCAAATCGTTCGAGACGAAAAAGATTTCGATTACCATAACTATTCCCCACCTTGATTGTTGCAGCAGCAGCAATACCACTCGCCATCATATACGTCATCGCGGCCAGCTGTATGGCTACTTGATGAGAAGCTTGCGCTGTCGCACTTATGGTACCCGCCAATAAGGATGCCCCTGCAAAAGCCCCAATTTCAAATACATATTGCATAGCCACGGGTGCCCCGATACGCACGATCTTCAGCAATCGCTCCCGATAGACCTTTGTTATCTTAAAGTATTGAATATATCCTTTAAATTTCTGCGATCGCAAGACATAGGTCATCATCACAGACATCATTAACACACGGTCGATCAATGTACTGTATCCGACTCCCTTGACCCCCATTGGACTGATGCCAAACATCCCTTTGACAAAGATGATCGCCAAAATAATGTTCAATACATTCCCCCAAATAGTTACATTCATCGCTTGCTTTGTAAATCCCAGGCCTTCAGCAAATTGCTTAAAGGTGCTAAATACCATCAATGGAAGCATCGATAAACTCAGAATAAGCAAATAAGGCTTTGCCTCCTTCACCACAGCCGGATCTTGGTTGAGGTGATCGATCGCCAACATCGAACCAAAATAGACCAATGCGAATAACAAGAGTCCTGCAATAATATTTAACCAAAAGCTATTAGATAACAAAATGGCACATTCTTTTTTATTATCACGGCCATTCTCTTGCGCAATCAACGGCGTGATGCCATACGCAATCCCCAAACCAATGACCATAACAACCATAAAAACAGCATGTACCAACGAAACTGCCGCCAATGGAATAGTTCCTGCAAAATGTCCAACAATCACACTATCTGCGGTATGCACCAGCGTATGTCCCAACTGTGAGATCACCACTGGCCCCGCCAATACCATCGTACTTTTGTAATACGGTTTAAATGTTTTAAATTTTCCCAACATAATCGATTTCCCAAAAAAATAGCCACAAAAATACGAAGATATTTCCGCCCTATCGTCATATTAAAAAATATTTAGCAAAAATACAACAATTTACACCCATCAAATAACCGCACTTTATTAAGTAATTTTTATGTTTCAAATACCTTAAAATTATCTTAAATTTACTTTTGGGTCTAAGAACTATAGAAATATAAATGTACCTTAGCATCTAGTTAGTAATCAAAAGAAGAGGAAAAAGAGTATGTACAATCCAGTAATAGCATTTCTAAACATCGGAACACAAGAGATGATCTTAATTGTGTTTGCAATCTTGTTACTTTTTGGAGGCAAAAAACTTCCTGAATTGGCGAGAGGTTTAGGAAGAGGAATACGTGAGTTCAAAGATGCATCAGAAGGTATCAAACGTGAAATTTCAGATCAGATCAATAATTTCGAGAAAGACATAGACGTTAAAACAGAAGTAAAAGAAGAAACTGTTCCTAATGATGTTCGTTTGGCTGAAGAGCAAGCTCAAGCAGCACACGAAGAAGGGGCTAAGCCACAGGAAGCCGTAGAAGGTTCAGAAACAGATCAACCAAAGAAAAAATATGAATTCACAACACCTGCCGGTGTCGTCGAACATAACCCACATAAACAACCCGATTACGGCGAAGAGCCATCTCACATCACGTACGGGTATAACGATCATTTTGCTGAAACGAAAAACAACGAGGTAGAAGATAAAAAAGTTCCTGAGCAGGACAATACCAGTAAACCTGCTTAATTTTACTACTTTAGTTTATAATTAGATATACTTAGAGCTGTTGAATCGCCATTCAACAGCTCTACTTTTTAAGATTAAACCGACAATGAACTTATCAACACACGAAATTACCATTGCTAATGAGCTTTCTATTAGCGAAAAACAAGTTCGCACGACTATAGCACTATTAGACGAAGGTGCTACTGTTCCGTTTATCTCACGCTACCGTAAGGAAATGACGGGTAGTTTGGACGAAGTTCAAATCACCACGATCAGAGATCGTTTCCAGCAGCTGCGTGATTTAGATAAACGTAAAGAAGCTGTTCTTAAATCGATCAACGATCAGGGAAAATTGACACCGGAGCTTGAGCAGCAGCTTTTGGGTGCCGAAACCATGGCCAGTCTCGAAGATATCTATTTACCTTACAAACCCAAGCGTAAAACTCGCGCCAGTGTGGCACGTGAAAAAGGTCTGCAACCTTTAGCGGATCTTATTCTAGCACAAGAAACAGGAGATTTCCTCGCCCTTGCCGACAGTTTAATAGATGAAGAAAAAGGCGTCAAGAATACAGAGGAGGCACTGGCAGGTGCCCGCGATATCATCGCAGAGATCATTGCGGAAGATGCGACAGTGAGAGCCAAAGCGAGAGCGATCTTCCTCGAAAAAAGCACATTTGTTTCACGGGTGGTTCCCGGAAAGGAAGAAGCTGCACTAAAGTATAAAGATTATTACGAATGGTCTGAACCGTTGAAAAATGCACCTTCACATCGTGTGCTGGCCATGCGCCGCGGAGAGAAAGAGGAATTACTCTATTTAGATATCGATATCAATGAAGAAGAAATTCTACCGAGTATCGAATCCATGTATGTTAAGGGTGCCAACGATGCCGCAGCTCAGGTAAAACTTGCCTTGGTCGATAGCTACAAGCGTCTGTTAAAACCTTCTATGGAGACGGAAATTCGTGTATTGACACGTCAAAAAGCCGATGAAGAAGCCATCAAAGTTTTTGCCGACAATGTGCGTCAACTACTTCTAGCCGCTCCACTAGGGCAGAAAAGGCTGCTCGCGATCGACCCAGGATTTCGTACAGGCTGTAAAACGGTTGTTCTGGACGAACAGGGACAGCTCAAAGAAAATACGGCCATCTTTCCACATACAGGCGCCAACGGGCTTGCAGAAGCAAAAAAAACAATTCAGTATCTAGTATCAAAATACGATATCCAAGCCATCGCAATTGGCAATGGAACCGCCGGTCGTGAAACGGAAGAATTTGTACGGAAACTCGGATTAAATAACGTTACCATCGTAATGGTCAATGAAAGTGGAGCCTCTATTTATTCAGCTTCCGAAACTGCCCGTGAAGAATTTCCAGATCAAGATGTTACGGTACGCGGCGCAGTATCTATTGGTAGACGGTTGATGGACCCATTGGCTGAACTGGTTAAGATCGATCCAAAATCGATCGGTGTCGGACAATATCAGCATGATGTAGATCAAAATAAACTCCAGACTTCATTGGATGATACCGTCATCAGTTGCGTAAATGCTGTCGGTGTCGAATTGAATACGGCTTCCAAACAAATTTTATCCTACGTTTCCGGTCTTGGTCCATCCCTGGCACAACAGATCATCAAATACCGGAATGAGAACGGTCCTTTTGCCTCCAGGCGCGAACTGAAAAAAGTTCCTCGCCTTGGCGATAAAGCCTTTGAACAAGCTGCAGGCTTTCTACGCATCCGCCATGCCGCAAATCCACTGGATTCGTCGGCGGTACACCCCGAGCGTTATGCATTGGTCGAACAAATGGCCAAAGACCTTGGCAAAAAAGTAGAAGATCTATTGACTGACGCTGACTTGCGAAAATCGATCCCTTTGAAAAACTATATCTCAGAGGAAGTTGGATTACCGACATTGAATGATATTCTCAATGAATTAGCGAAACCCGGATTAGATCCAAGGGAAAAGTTCGAAGCATTCTCATTCACAGATGGCGTCAATACCATTGGGGATTTAAAAGTGGGCATGAAGCTGCCAGGAATCGTGACGAATATTACAAATTTCGGAGCCTTTGTTGATATTGGCGTACATCAAGATGGCTTGGTACATCTAAGCCAATTATCGAATCGCTATATATCGGATCCCCATGAAGTCGTCAAAGTACAGCAACACGTCATGGTAACAGTAACAGAAGTAGACGAAAAGCGTAGTCGTATCGCATTGTCAATGAAAACAGATGAAAAGCCTGCGCTACCAAAAAACAAAAAAAATGAACCTAAAAAGCAGGCCGAGCCACAAACGGATATGGCCAGCAAGCTCGCTGCATTGGCGAGTAAGTTCAAATAGATAGTTTTAACTTCCTATCGAAAAGCTGACCGTTCGCCGGACTGCCCCTCATAAAAGTGCTTAACATTTTTTGGCAGTACTGCGGCGACTGGTCAGCTTTTTTTTGATTCGATTAAATCCAATGTCCGTCATTCGTATCGCTGTTTTATTTTGTATCTTTAGAGGAAACAAGTTTAGACCCGTTATGAAAAATTGTACCCTACTATTCTTCCTATTTTTTGGAATTTATTTTTCTAAAATCCAGGCACAGCAACTTCACGACGGAGCCTATCTATATCAGGATGGCATCAATAAACATCTAATGCTCGTTAAAGATCATTATATCTCATTCATAAGTTACGATGATGTCAGAAAACGTTTTCAACACACCTGGGGTGGGCCACTTGATAAACAGCCTAATCTGATCAATATCGCCATCGAGTATAATTCACAGGATTCATCTGCGATCGGCAAAACAACCCAATTGCAGTATCGGAGTGAAGCAGACTCCCTTCGCCTAAAAATAGCCAATAGCTATCATCTCTATATTAAACAGAAAAAAGTCCCGCAGGACCTGGACGCACTTTGGCGTATCACTGGTCGCCAACAAGGAGAAAAAATGCAGGATATTCCGAAAGCAGACCGCAAAACAATCAAAATATTGGTTGATGGCTATTTTCAATGGATAGCGATTAATCCTGCACAAAAAGGTTTCTATGGTACTGGCGGGGGCAATTATCAATACGATAACAATCGGTATACTGAAAAAATACAGTTCTTTTCGAGAGACAATAATCGAGTTGGGCAAGAACTGGCCTTTGACGGTGAAATTGTAGATGGCAGATGGCAGCATAGAGGAAAAAGCTCGAAAGGAGACGATATTTATGAAATTTGGAGCAAAGAAATAACAGAATAAAAAAATATATGACAATAGAAGAATTTCAATCACTTGAAAGTCCACTTCAGCATTGGACAGCGGTACAAAAGTCACTTTGGTATGATCTGAAAGGAAATTGGAAAACCGCGCACGACCTCATCGATCAATTGGGGGGAACCGACGCAGCACATGTTCATGCTTATTTACACCGCAAAGAAGGTGATCAATGGAATGCAGAATATTGGTATCGCCGCGCCAAACAAAATGTATACAGAGGCAATCTGGATGATGAGTGGAAAGAACTCTTCAAGTGTTACGTTGTGTAATCACAATTACCCTATTTTCCACAGGGGCTGTTCTCTTTTATATACACATGCGGAAAGTTTGCCAATAAAATAGGCGAAATTTTACCAAAAATTAACTCAATCCTTTTTCAAACTACTTAACATCTTTAAAAACATAAAAATATTACCAAATAAGATATAACATCAACCAAATCAAGTGATATTACGTAACAAAAATAACACAAAGAAAAATAGTATAAAACTAACAAGTAGAATGGCACAGATATTGAATATAGTCTACTATACTTGAGAAAGTATACTTTTCATAAATTTAGGTTAATAATTGGTTAGGTTAAACACTTGAAGTTCCCCACTTCAAGTGTTTTTTTTTAATCCAATGCTTACCATCTTAACCCCACGCACCGCTTTTCTTTTTTAAGGGTCGTATCGCGGCACTCCCGCCATTTTTTTCCATTAATCTCTGCCGGAACAAATGAGTGTAAAAGAGCGATCAAATTCGTCTTTTTCACAGTGCTTGTTCAGTGCTTGTTCAGTGCTCGTTCAGTGCTCGTTCAGTGATAGCTCAGTGTACACTGAATAAGCAATGATTAAATACTGTGTAAATACTGATTGAATAGTGGGATTAGATATACGTTGGTATTTGCATGTATCAAGATTAATATTTATCTTAACTATTTATAATCAAGCAATTGCGACGACCATCACAAATAGTTTGAGGCCCAAATTTTCACTCAACGGTCCAACAAAGACGAACACTATGCCGCATAACTTGCTGAAGACCGTTTCCACTTCCTGATCTTGCGGAAATACAGTTGACAGCGAAAGAAATTTCAAGTCTCGTTGGCGAATATAAAAGCGAACAACCGTTGTTTTACAGTTTTTCTAAATAGAAATCATCACCATACACAGTACCGCTCAAGGGTTTATAGAAATAGACCGTAGCCGTAGTATTATTGGCGCCAGTTGTAAAAGTAACCGAATTATTGGAATAGCTGGTCGTACCAATAGTCGCATTGACTGCAGTTCCACCAAAGTTTTTGACGCCGATACTAACAGACTGGCCAGCTGTAGACACTTTGGCGTAGCCACCGAACCGATAGGTCGTATTTGGCGTTAAACCGGTCAGGTATTGTTCAATGGATGTCTCCCCGCCAATTTCGCGGATGCATCTGCTTCCTGTCCGGGCGTCGGTGGAAACGACCGATGATCCTCCACCCCATGTTGTCCATGGATAGATGGTACCACTTTCGAAATCGCCATTGTTAAATAAAGGTAGCTTATACACACGTACATAATCAACCTGCATACTAAAGGGCAGGTCAGCATTTGTGATCGCTCCTGGCCATCCAGCTCCACCAGCCTGATTTAAAATCAGATAAAAAGGTACGTCAAATGGCCATTGTTGCGTTCCGCCACCAGAAACCCTTGCGTAGGTATACTGCAATACATTGTTGACGTAAAATCGAATGTCGTTAGGACTCCAGATCATCGTATATAAGTTGTAATCTGTCGTATTATAAGTGGCCGCTTTTGAAGCGGTGCTTCCACCATTTGCATTGGTAACCGAGCTATTATGGATCGTATGATACATCACACTTTCGTTGTTGACATGCTCCATAATATCAATTTCACCACAGGCTGGCCAGCCTCCATACGCCGTAGCCGGTTCGGGCATCATCCAAATCGCAGGCCAGGATCCTCTTCCTTGTGTAAACTTAGCTCTCACTTCAACTTTACCATAAGTCATACTAAATTTTCCCATCGACTTAACTCCACCCGCATGATAGGCAACAGGATCGCCGGCTACAACAGCATTATCCATACGCAATACAAGATTGCTCCCGTCTTGGGATGCATAAGCCGGCAAGGAGGTCATATACTTATTCCATGCGACAGTGCCCCTGTCTGCATAAGACCATTTTGTGGAATCAAATCCCCCGTTACTATTAAACTCATCCGACCAGATCAGTTCGTAATCTGTTGTCGCTACGGCAGTAGCATTGAATAGCTTAGTCGAGGCCTTTGCCTTACTGACTTCCGGAATCGAAGTTTTTGTTGTTGTCGAATCTTTTTTGCAAGCAAAAATAGACAGGCTAGTTGCGATTAGGCTCAACACCAGCCAAAATTTGGTTTTTCTCATTTAGTTTTGGATTATTGGTTTTATTTTAAGTTTATAGCGTTATTTGACAGCCTGTGGAGCAAGCTGCATTAGAAACGAAGATTCATTTTTTTCTTTCATTCCTTCCTGTTTTAACCAAAAGGAAGAAATGAAAGAAAATGTGTATTATTTCCATAACACGATATGCCTGATTATTTAAAATTTACTGGCAGAAAGACAATTTTGCTGTAATTCTCTTTTTCAAATAGAACACCGAGTTTATTTTTATTTAAAAGTACTAAATCGGAATAAGCAGCATAATCCCCTTTCACACCTTCGGGAGCTTTGGCAACGACCTGATTGAAATACCATGTTTTGCCCTGATCTTTACTTAAACGAACGGTTAGATTGTCCCGTCTATGGGTTGATGCAGCATTACAGACAGCCAATACATATTTCCCTTTCTTTTGCCAGGAAAGTACCGAGCCCTGGTTGACTGGATCGGCCAGATTTTTATCATAATAGGTTGTATCCCAACTGACACCACCATCACTGGAATAGGACACAATCCTCGATTTTACGTTACCTTGTTGATTACGGGAATTCATATACAGTCCTGTATGCGATATTTGCGCGGCCATGGTTTCATTTGATCCTTCAAATTTCACGCTCGCCCCTATCTTGAAGGTCTTTCCATGATCGTCCGAGTAATACGAATGCGCAAAATAGTCCTTACCATTTTCTTTCGGATTTCCTTCAGAATGGTTAGCAGGAATATAAATGCGTCCTTTATACTTACCAGAATCAAATTGTAAAGCATGCCCAGGTGTATTCGCATAGGTTCGCCAATCGTCCTTAAAGGTATATTGCGCATTCACTGACGGTTGATTGGGGCGATGTGTCTCAAGCGTAATATTCTGTGGCTTGGACCATGTTTTACCGCCATCGGATGAACTAATTGACCAACATTCCCGCAGGCCATTCCCTTTGCGCACTTCTCCCTCATGATTATTTCCCGTATTGTAAAAAAGTAAGAGACGTCCTTGAGGATATGCTGGATCCAATAGATCAACTACAGGTGCCGGATTTCCGACCTGTAAATTATCGTTGTCCACAGCGACTTGCAATGGCCCCCAGGTCTTTCCATTATCCTTACTGGTTTTATAAACAATATCCACATTACCAAAATCGCCAGCATGATCCACCCGACCTTCGGCAAAAGCGATTAACTGCCCATTTTTATCCTTTACAATGGCAGGTATGCGATAGCTTTTATAGCCCTCTTCGCCTGAAACAAACACATTCACTTCCTGTGCATGGCAGATACTGGCTAACATTGCAAATACCACCATTGTTCCTAATTTCTTCATATCGATATAAGTTTATTGTTACTTTTCTTTAAAAATTTCATCTGCATTCATGCATTGTGATATACGATTTACTGCTCTCTTTCAATCGGGAGGCAGGTAAACATCCATTTTAGTGGATTTTTCCAGTCTTTCCCTTGTAATTTCCCCACGGGCAGTTTGACTACAATGGTATTCCAGCCCTTGCGCAATTGAATCATCGTAGGACTTCGGTAACTGTATCCCTCATCAATTAAGGGGACTTCCAAGTCTCCTTTTTTGCCCGCCTGTTGCCAATCTGGCGGAAGCACTTTATGTCCATTGACCCAAAGTGTGCTCATTCGATCGTCCCAGGTCCCCAAATGTGGTGAATCACTGGCATACGAACGCGAGAGATCATTAAAACCGATCCAAAAACCTTGGTTGCCCCCTTTTTCACTCCACACTTTGCTCAGGGCATACACGGTACTATTTTCAAGTGGACGATCAATCGCCCCCTCGACAACATCAGCCCACCAATGGCGCAATACAATGGTACCTCCGTAAAACTCGCCGATCTTTTTCAAAGCGTTAAAATCTCCCGTAGCTTCATTTTTTAAGGCCATACCCAGATCGCCTTTATTTTCCACAGGCCCGTATAATATCCATTTTTGCCTACTTTGTTGGTGGTAGGGAAAGATAAGACCATTAAAATACAGTTGTTTATGTGCAAGTAAACGCTTTTCAAATTCGACAAAATCAGCCAATCCTTTCACATCCGTTTTGATATTACTACGCCATGCAAAATCCCCTTCGCCTCGCCAGCTGCGCTCCGCAAACGTCAATAAAGCGGGGTAAACTCCATTTTGACGAAATAGATCGTTTTCATTCTTCACCGCGCGATCGGGCCATGAACATAGCGTCGCACCCATTAACTTTTCATTTTCTGAAGACTGTCCGCCCAACTGCCTATAGAACAAGGTCGTCACCGTTTCTAAAGGATCCATATGATTGATGTACAAGTGCTTTGAATCAATGACTTCAAAAGGCGAATCATTGGTAATAGCCTTTGGACCACCCATCCAAAGCTGCCGGATTGTGTTTGGCTGCAAATTGCCGCCGGGTTCCCAACCAATAGTTTTTAGACCCAAATCCTCCGTCCATGTTGTCATCATCGGTAAAAATTCTTGATTATGAATTTTCACCTCATCCCCCCCAATATGCAGATAAGGTAGTCCCGGATAAGTGTTTGCAAATTCCTTAACCAGTTCCTTGAGGATAGCTATGCCGCTATCGCTCTGCATATCAGTTTTAAAATAACGGCGAAATGCTGCTGAATGTCCCGGCATATCAATTTCGGGTACAAGTTGGATATGCCGATCACGACAATAGCGAATTAGTTCTTGCATTTCCTCAACGGTATAATACTTTCCCTTCCAACGCTTCATATTCGTCGAGTCGGTCAAACCGGGATATTTTTTGCTGATCAGTCGCCAAGCAATATCCTCGGTGAAATGAAAGTGAAAAATATTCAGTTTATAGCGCGCCATGATATTGATCTGCTCCTTTAGCACATCCATTGACTGAAAATTTCGTCCGACGTCTACCAAGTAACCGCGCCAGCGAAAGGAAGGATAATCGGTAATGGAGCAATAGGGCAACTTGCCATCATTGCCTCTGAGTTGACCCAGAGTTTGTAAGGCATAAAAAACACCGGTACTCGTTCTGGCTTCGATCTGTATTCCCTGTTTATCCACGTCGATCCGATAAGCCTCCAATGATGCCGAAGGTAGATCCAATTCCTGATCACAAACAATGGTGATATTTTTATTCTTGAAGTTGTCGAAAATAACCTGAGTTACATTCCAATCTTTCAACAAGAGGCTTAACATCTGCCTATCAGCATTTGCAACCTCCCCTTTGATATGCACATGGACAAGATCCGGCAAACAATAACGCCCTGTTTTCCAGCTCACAGTATGGGGCATAGGAAGCAAAGGAGGTTTGATTGAATCCGGTAGACAGCGTAAAGGACTGATTAAAATAAGAATAACCAGCAGACCGGATAGCAATGTACATGTAATGGACTTTTGGTGCTCCATAATCTTCTACTTAAGGGAATTAAATTCCTTTAAAATTTGCATACAATACCATTCTTGGCGAGGGAGATGGAAAGGACCTTTAAACAAATTCCCTTTTGCGGTTTGGGCAATCTTCCCATCACGATGGAGGTAACCATACCACTCACCATTGATTTTATCGTGAAAATGATCATAGGCATACTGATTGATCTGCTGATGCCAATTTTTATATTTCTCATTCCCAGTCATCAGGTAAGCGAGTAATGTTGCGATAATCGTTTCATTCTGCGGCCACCAAAATTTCATATCTTGCCAATATTCTTGTACTGGCTTTCCATAGACATCTCGAAAATAGAGTATACCACCATATTCTTTATCCCAGCCCCGTTCCCACATATAATCCAACATACGACAGCCTAGATCAATCAAATGCGGATCGTTTCCTCGGGATCTAGCTTCATGTAGGATAAACCAAGCTCCTTCGATAGCATGTCCGGGATTGAGTGTACGACCGTCAATATGATCGACAATTTCACCTTCAGGTCCTACTTGTTCCATCACGCAGCGAATATCGTCCTTAACAAAATCACGTTCAATCTGTGCGATACAATCACTGATGACACGATCACAACGCGGATCCCCAATGGTCTCACGAATCTGCTGTGCCGTATTGATCATAATCATCGGCACACCTATTCCCTTCATTGGCCTTGTGGCTTCATACTTTGGTTCGATCAATTTTTCTCCATTTGCATACGCGAGGCAAATTCCCAGCAGATGTCGTGCTTCATCTGCTATCTCCTCGTCTCCAGTCGCTTTTGCATAGGCTGCAAAGGCGATTGCCGCGAAAGTCTCCGAAAAGAAATAGCGACGCATACGAATAGGATCGCCTAGGCGGTCAACATGAAAATACATTTTTCCATTAGCGTCAAAACAATGCTCTTTCAAAAATTCATAGCCGATTCGGGCTCCTTCCAGCCATTCCTCTTTTTGTTCAACCGTATTGTAAAGTGTGGCCAGCAACCAGCATGCCCTTCCCTGTATCCATACGGCTTTATCGGTATCTATCAAAGTCCCATCCTGATCGCGCATGAACAAATATCCGCCATATTCATGGTCAATAGACCGTGGAAACCAAAATGGTACAGTGTCTTTTAAAAGCTGATCACGATAGAATACTTCCAAATCCTTCAAGTAATCCCTGTCTATTATTTTTGCGGTATCTTTTATACTTATCTGTTTCATGTGTTTTACTACTTACATCAATTCATTTCTATTTATTGAATCGTCAAAGCGAAAGTGGATACCGGTGTTCCAATTTCATTTTGAAGATTTGCTCTACTGAATGGTTCGAATCCATACAGGATTTTGGTGATTTGGAAATTCGGTTTAACGATCTCGATGGTATTATCCGATACGATATTTGTGCTTACATTGAAAATCCTTCCTTTATTGTCCATCAGCTGAAACCCTCTTACCGCTGTATTTTCCTGAGTTTTTAATTTTTTACAATGATCAAATATCAATACCAGCTTATCCTCATGAAGTGTACAACTGACCGGATCAGGATGATCAGCATTCAGTTCAACGTTATACAAGTGTTTCTGCACTAAATTTGCCAAGCGCTGGCCTACTGTAATCTTTTCACGGGGATGTACATCCAAAGAATCACCTACATCGAGCGTTACGGCCATGTATGTACCTTTAATACCCTTCTCCAATAAGCGTTGTGCGTTTCTAAAATCTCCCCATGAAGGCCTGTCTATACTGGAGAGCTGCGCGAAGAAAAAGGGCAGTTCTTGGTGAAAATTCTTCCGCCAGGAAGAAACCAATGTTTTAAAAAGACGTTCGTAAAGTTCTATATTATGCGCATTGCTTTCACCTTGATACCACAGTATTCCTTTCAACCCGGTGTTTAACCATTTGCTGACGCCAGCTTCAAAATTGTAAGCTGGTTGATACGGATGACGTTGATTTTTAACGTTCGAACCAGCGAGATTCTGACCCGCACGTTCCCGACAGAACTCCTGCACAAAATCAGATTTTTGCCAGTTATGAATATAAGAAGCCAGCAAATCATCGTTTTCCAATGATTTACGGTCAATCCACGATTCGGTATTGGATCCACCGACAGACAGATCAATAATGCCAATCGGAATATGTTGTTCTCTGGCTATTTGTTCAGCAAAAGCATAAGCTACTGCGGAGAACTGTGCTGCTTCATCTTCATTCGCTTGCCTCCAGCTGCCGTTGAAATAGGCCAAATCGTTTACTTTTTTAAAGCTCGCGGTATCCCATGCAACGGCATTGGTCTCCACAAGATTTTGACATTTAAAAAGCCGCAGATGCTGTATTCTGCCGGCATTTCTGATCAACGAATCACTGTTTGTGGCACGGCGAAGTTGAAAAGCCATATTCGATTGTCCCGAAGCGAGATATACATCACCAAAAAGAATATTTTTCAACATTACTTTCTGTCTGCCAGAACTCACTGCGATTTCATAAGGTCCCCCAGCTTCCATTTTGGGTAACTTGATTTCCCAGGAACCATCAGGATTGACTTTAGTCTTATAGCTTTTCTTATTGAAAACGATGTTGATCTCAGCGGCAGCAGTACCCTTACCAAAGATGCTATTCTCCCAATTACGCTGGAGCACCATATCCGAACCGATGGTTTCGGCCACTTGTAGTTTTTGGCTAAGAGGTACCAGTGCATTAGCCACCTGTCTCGCAATCATTGTTGCTCCTTGCTTATTTGGGTGCAAGTAGTCGTCGAAAAGATCTATTCGATACCGAAGCGGGGTGTTGAGATCAATCAGTCCGACTTGATTGTTTTGAGCAATCTGAGGAATCAATTCCTGAATCTGGTTGTACCAATCGCGGGTTCCTGAGAGAAAACGCGGATGACCGCTAAAAATAGGCGTCAATCGACAGATGTAAATTTGCATTTTGGGATTAACGGATCGTATGGAATCAATCAAATCCGCGTAATCTGATGCAAAGGAGTATTTATAATTTGGCCAGTTTCTCGGATCGGTATCATTGAGTCCCAAATGTATAATGGCAACATCGGGTTTAAAATCCAAGGCCTTCTTGTATTCCTCTGTTTTAAAATAAGGTCTATGCCCCTTACGTAAAAGAGTGGCTCCTGAATGGCCAAAATTACGTACTTCAAACCGCTGACCCAACAATGACTGAAGCTGCCCTGGATAAGAATCCAGCCTAGGATTGCCGAGGCCATAACCAAAGGTTACGGAGTTACCAATACAAGCTACCTTTGTCCGGGGCTGTCCCAAGGAAATTAAGATGGAAAGGATCAAACAAAAAAGTAGGCCTCCTTTTTTTGAAATACTGATAAGCATTATGTCGATGAAGGGTTTCATATTCATGATCTATTCATTCAAGAGATAGCTGCGGTTACTTTTCCAGTGTTTTCGGTTTAAGAAATACGATTTGCAAGAGCAGTGCTAACAGTACCGCAGCCCCCAATAATGCAAAGCCTAAGCCAAAATGGCCTTCATCCTTAAATCTTCCCAGCCATTGTGTGATGACAGCTCCAGCAAATACACCTACCATATTCATAAAGCCATAAGCGGTTGCCCGCAAATTTTTGGGAACAACCTGACAAAGAATAGGCATATTGTTGGCATCGAAAATACCAAAGCCAATTCCAAAACAGACTGCCGCCCCCACAACTGCAGGTAGGGTCTGACCTAACCCTAAAAACAATAAAGCCGGTATAGTCAGTCCAAGGCCAATGGCACTGGTATAGATGCGACCTCGGATATGCTTTTGCACCCATCGGTCACTGAGTATTCCGCCGACGATAACCCCGATAAAGGATGAGATCGCAATTGTGATTGTGGACAATGGACCTGCACTGGCCATTGGAATATTTAGGCTATCTGCAAACAATGTTGGCAGCCAATTTTTGATAGCCCAGCCAGGTAAGCTTGGAGCGGCGAAATAAAACAATAGAATCCAGAATGCTACATTGGAAAATAGCAGCAGTAAGCTTTTAGAGAGGGGTAATTGATCTTCTGAAGTACGCTCATCAGTTGACGGTTCGTGTTTCTTCTCCAGGAGCAAGACTGCAAGTAGGAGGGCATAACATATTCCGATAATTCCAAACCAATGAAAAGCGGTATGCCATCCTTTTGAAGCGGCCAATGTTGCACCAAAACCGCCCAAAGCCTGCCCCGTATAGAGTCCTGTCATATGTAGCCCAATGGCCAGCGATCGATTTTTTCCAGTATGGTAATCGGCAATCAAGGAAAGGGCTGTCGGGATATACAGCGCTTCACTAAACCCCATAATAGCCCTTAGTACCAATAGTGTTGTGTAATCGTGCGCCATCCCCATACCATAAGTTACCGCTGACCAAACAAAAAGACTACCTACGATCAGCCATTTTCT
The DNA here is from genome assembly GCF_039511225.1 of Sphingobacterium multivorum. Lineage (NCBI taxonomy): Bacteria > Pseudomonadati > Bacteroidota > Sphingobacteriia > Sphingobacteriales > Sphingobacteriaceae > Sphingobacterium > Sphingobacterium multivorum. Next base: position 1,193,115 of record NZ_CP154261.1, on the reverse strand, counting down.
ATTGCTACGATCGGCAACGATACCCGCTATCGGACTCATAAGACCATAGATGTAAAGAAACACGGCCATCAATACACCAAAAGTCTCAGCACGCTGCAATTGTGGAATATCGACCTGCATGGCTTCGCGCATAGTTGATAGCATCTGCCGGTCCATATAATTCAGCAGAGCGACCCCCCAAAGGAGTGCTACAACGAGCCACGGGTAAAAAGATTTATGTCGTAAAGAAGAGATCATCTTAAGCTTTATCAGGGTTATATGAATTTTTTATATCTTATTTTTTCAATCCTATTTATTAGAAAATGTTGCTACTAAAATCTCAGGAGTACGAACGCCTGCCTTAATTTCGCCGCTAGGCAAAATGATCATGTCGTCCCAGACCACCGCTGTCGTGGTCACCGCCCCATCCGATGGCAGATCCGCCATCCGGCTCCATTTTTTAAGATTCAAATCATAGCGCCATATTGCTCTACCGAAACCAGGATGATTGATTTGCAATTTGTTTTTAGCATCAATAAGTTGCTGTCTCTTCGATGGATTCACTTCCTTTTTAGCGTCAAAGATCAACGATTCCACCCGATGGAAGGTATCACCCCGATCTGCGCTCAGCAACCATATTCCTTGGTCGGGTAATAAACATGCGGTTCCTGCCGCAGCAGGAAAAGGAATGTCCGCCTGTTTAGACCAGGTACGACCATCATCGGTAGAGCACCATAGTTCATGGTATAACGTTGAAGGACCCTGCGAATTCCCCTTTCTTCCACCCAGTAGATAAAGATTATTTTGGTTATCAGACAACAATTGTACATGGGAGACGGCATAGGGTAATTTCCCCACACAGCCCCATCCTTTTTCAAGATGCGCCAGATCCAATTGCAACACTTGGTCCGATACCGTATCCTGCTTTTCACCACCGACGATGACGAGTTTATTCCCATGAACTACCGCTCCCATATTGGCAAGCGGAAATGGGAGATCCGGAAAGTCTGACAGCGAAATTTTCTTGTTAGAGCCATCATATTTAATTAGTCTACAAGCAGCTGTTTTTCCTTCAGGAGTCTCTCCACCGATAACCAGCAATCCATCGGGTAGACTCAGGCTGGCAGCGTATGCAACCGCCATAGAAAGACTATCCTGCGCTGCTAAGCGTAGTCTTACCCCTTCTTTTCTGTAAATAAATACTTCTTTTTGGATCTCTTTCGCACCACCTTCCCAAGGTGGTAAATGTGGGAAATTCGCTCCACCGGCAATCAGGAGACAATTGCCCGTAACACCAGCTATTGGTCCTGCCAGACCAATATGCGTCTTTCCATCTTGCATAGCCGGCAGCGTAATGCCTTTATGCCATTCCAATTGACCAACTTGCGCATCAACAGCACCTGTAAACAGTATTCCCACGATAACTCCCATCCAATGTTGTTTTGTCATATCTTTTTATTGTTGAACATACACGCCAAGCTATTCTTAGTTATCTCCTGAGGGAAACACGTTAGCCCACAAGAACAAGTGAGCTGACTTAATGTGCGCAAAAACCCTGAAAGCCAACTTTTACCGCATCTTCCGTAAACAGTTCAAACTGCTCAACAGACATATTTTTCACGGGCAGTCTAAAAGCTCCGCAGTCAAGCCCAATTAATTTCATATACGCTTTCCCTACTGAAATACCACCGTACTTCCCTAACAATGTGATCATATCGATAGATTGCTGCTGCAAAGCATTCGCTTTGTCAAGCTCTCCCTTATCATAAGCCTCCATAAGATCAAGGTATAAAGGTGCGGCGTAGTTATAGGTACTTCCGACAGCTCCTTTGTTACCTAATACTAAGGCGGACAGCATATTCTCATCTCTTCCCCATAACATATCATACTTGCGATCTGCGTAATTCATACAGCTTAGAAAATCCATAAAATCTTCGTGTGTATATTTGATTCCCTTAAAATTGGGTATCACCCCATCAATCTGCTTCAACAGGTCGATCATCTGGAAATTTCCGCCGGTCAATACAGGAATATGATAATAATAGAAAGCCGTATTCGGTGCCGCTCGTGCAATTTCAACACAACATTTTGCCAATTGATCCACATTAGCAGGTTTGAAATAAGATGGCGCAGTAAATGACACGACATCGACCCCTGCTTGCTCGGCCAGCCCGGCCAATTGTTGGCATTCTTTGATATTTGTTCCCCCCAGAAGCATCATGAGTGTAAATGCATCATCCTCTTTTGTCAATCTGGCCCAAGCCGTCATCACTGCAACTTTTTCCTCAAAAGTCAACGACACCCCTTCTCCGGTAGAGCCACAAATAAAGGCACCCGTGACGCGGTTGCGCTTTAACATCGCATAGTATTGCGGAATCAGCTCAAGATTCAATTCTCCGTTTTCATCGAAAGGAGTAAATGGCGCTGCAATTAATCCTGAGATTTTTTGATTTAGCATATGGTATTTTATATAAAAAGTTAACAATATCCTGTCTCAGACCTTCGCGTGGGATTAAGACAGGCTATTCGTTTTTAGGTTCCCTTATAACCTGGATTTTGCTGATCATTTAATTTGGGATCTACAGTAAGTGTCCCCAAGTCTATTGGCCATAAGATTTTGTGTTTCTGACCATCAATATTGTTCAATACGCCGACTAAGTTCAAATCTTTACGAAACACCAATGGTTTTCCAGCAGAATCCTGCATGCGTCGCAAATCGAACCATCGCTTGCCCTCGGACACAAATTCCTTTGTACGTTCATAGAAGATCGCTAATTCGTTTGCCTCAAAACTGCTATTTATAAACAAAGGTGCTTTTCCAGCGTAGGCACGATTACGTACAGCCATGATTTCAGCAGTTGGATCCTCTCCCAATTTATTCTTAATTTCCGCCAACAATAAATAGGCTTCCGATAGACGATAAACAGGATAATCATCAGAATAGTTACGAACGCCGTCTATCAAAGTTCCCAAGAATTTTCTAAATACTATGGCAGATGTATTTCCTTTATTAAAATTAAGGAATGTTGCATTTGCCCTCGTATCAGCCTTTTCATATAATCTATAGAGGTCCATTTTATACTCGTAACGGATCAAACCCGTGGATCCAGTCTGAAGAGGATCTTTTGGAATTGCCTGCCCATTATCATCTACATAGCCTGTAATATCATCACTTGCCGCATAAATGAAATTACTGAAAAATGAAGTCGCTTCTCCATTTAGGTAACGAAGTACAAAGATCATTTCAGCATTACCTTTCATCGCTGGTACACTGGCAGATTTAAAGGCCTCTGCAAAATTGCTGACAAGCGTATATTTAGGAATTACTTCTTCTATAGCGGCTTTTGCAAGTTTTAATTCCGCAAGACTATTCTCTGGGGCCTTTCCATCCACATCAACTTTGGCCGACCATAAATATACCTCCGTTTTTAACATTTTTGTTGCCGCCAAAGACCATTGTGCTTTTTGATTTTTAGTCTCGTAGTTTCCTGAAAACGATTTTTCCGATTTATCAACTTCCGATTTGATAAAGTCTAAGGTTTCTTTCTCCGTTTCTGTTCGCGCCTTATATGCTTCTTCTGCCGAGGTCGGGGTATTAATTGCTGCTTGTGGTTCTGTCACCAAAGGCACCCGACCATAAGTTCTAAACAAATAGAAATAATAAAAAGCACGCAGTCCGTAGGCTTGCCCCAAATAGTAGCCCTTTTGCACATCTGTCAAATAATCGGCTTTCTCAACCTGATAAATAAAATTATTTACCTGAAAAATTGGCGCGTACAGTCCAGCCCAGCCCGATATGCCAGGAGAGCTTTCACGAATATCCTGTGTAATTATACCTGCTGAGTTCAATGATGCTGTTCCTGTAAAACTGGTACCATCTCGTAAGGTTCCCCCACGCAGTTCACCCAAATTCCATAAGTTTTGCTGTTGTCCACGCAACTGAGTATGAAGTCCCAACATAGCTCCAGCGACCTGCTCGTTGCTTTTCCAGAAACTCCCGCTGGCAAAGTAATCCTCGGGACTAAGGTCCAAGTCAATTTCTTTACAAGAAGAAAACAGAAAAACTACAAGACCTATATATATAAATATCTTTTTCATAATTTGGAATTAAAATGTTAATTGAAGCCCAAGTATAAATGTTTTAGGAAGAGGGTATCCGCCTCCATTTTGTCCTACACTTCCACTTTCAGGGGAGAACAATGTATTTTTTGACCAATAGTGTAAATTTTGGCCTGTGGCGGAGATGCTTAAATCTTCCATTTTTAATCGGTTAGCAATGGATTTAGGCAATCGATAAGCGACATTAATCTCTCTAAAAGCCAGATAATTTCCTTTATTATAAAACATGCTACTTTCCCGACTCGTATTATTTTTAAATAATTGATCTGCCCAATAATAAGTCGGATATTTTGCATTTGGATTTTCAGGTGTCCATGTATCAAATACACTTGTTGTCGTATTGAATGTTCCCTGCATCATTCCAAGAAACCAGGCTCTCGGTCCGTCATAAGCAACATAGCCCAATGCGTAATCAAAACGGGTACTCAAGCTAATATTCTTCCAGCGTAAAGCTGCACCAAATCCACCCGTCCATCTCGGTACTGTATTTCCCATATACACCCTATCATAAGAATTGATTATACCATCTCCGTTTACATCCTTCCACATAACATCGCCTAAAGCTAATGGGTAGTATAAATTCTTCTCACTGCTGGACAATGCATTATAGACATCCGGATGTACCAATGTACGCGCACCGATCAGATCTTTCAATTGCAAGGCGTAGCTATCCAACTGTTCTTTTGTCCGAATGATCCCGATGGCTTCATAGGCATAAGCAACGTTCGGGTCTTGCCCCTCCTGATTGCCCCCTACCCAAATGAGTTCTTTGGATTTTGGATCATAAACCTGTAAACCGCCTTGTCTGTTATTTTCAACGCCATTAAAAGGCAATTTTAAGATCTTGTTCTTATTATACGCCGTATTCCAATTAAAGCTTAGATCCCAATCTTTCCTTCTCAGCATTTGATAATTCACCCCAATTTCGACTCCCTGATTCTGCATATCGCCATTGTTGGTCGTAATTGTAGTAAACCCGGCTGAAGCTGGTAATGATAAACTTGCAATCTTATCTTTAGTCGTCCGATGATAATAGGCAAGACTCAAATCAATCTTATTTAAGATTCTGGATTCAAGTCCGACTTCTTTTGTAATCAAACTCTCCCATTTGAGGTTTGGAATTGAAAGCGTAGACATGGTGTACCCCACCTGCCCATCATACTTGTTTGTGCCATATGAACCTTGAAGTGTATAGGATCCGATTCCACTGACATTCCCATTCCCTCCATAACTAGCGCGTAATTTTAACGTATTTACGACTTTATCAGTGCCTAAATAATCCTTCAGGAAATCTTCACGGTGTAGAGCCCAACCGACTGAAACTCCAGGAAAGGTTCCCCATCGATTATTTAGCAATGTCGAATAACCATCTCTACGTGCAGTCAATGTCAAAAGGTATTTTTCTTTATAGTCATAGTTTACGCGTCCAAAATAGGACATGATACGTTGTCGATCATGGTATGAATCGATACTTCTTTTATTGGCCTCTGGACTCGTTAATCCAAGATCCATAAAGTCGTCTGTTGGAGCTCCACTTCCCGCAGCTGTAAATCCATTGTTATACGTATCGAAAAATTCCGACCCCAACATCGCGTCAATATGATGCGAACTCGCGATTTCAGTTCTGTAATTTAAAACTGCGTTATAGGTTTGATTATATATTTTATCATAGGAAGCCGAGGAATTTCTTGTGCGAACATAATTTCCTGGGCTGGCTATATAATCCTTATTAAAGGACTCGGAAGTAGACTGGTTAAAAAACCAGTTACCACTGACGCGTAAGCTAAGATTCTCCAAAAAATTAATTGTAAAAGCTTGGGTAAGCGTAAGCTTCTGATTTAGATTTTTACGTATGAACTTATCATCATTTACCAGAGGGTTCCCATCTTGATAATCACGACCAACGAGCAGATCTCCATTGGCATTTGTACCACGCATTGTTGGAGGGGCTCCCAGTGCCCGCGTCATATAGTTTGCTTCTCCGTTAATAGCGTCACGCCATTTCGTATACGCGAAATTCACCCCTGACAATGAATGTAGCCAAGGTTTAACTTTATATTCGCCATTTAACACAAAAGTTGTACGATCATAAAAAGTATTGATTGGCATCCCTTTCTCGTTATACTTCCCCACGCTTCCATAATATTTACCTTTATCGTTCCCACCTTGTAAAGCGATATTATAATCTTGCGTCAAACTAGCATCACGAAGTGCATATTTAGCATAGTCAAAATCCTTAAAAATTAGTTCTTTTCCAGTTACAGGATCAATCATGGTCTGCCATCCCTGTTGCAACAATTCACGATTGGTATCATCGAGCAACATGGTACTCCACACGGCATTGCTGGTAAGATTACCATCTAGGATATTTCCCTTATCATCCTTATATTTATTTCCTGTACCAAAGGGCCCCACACTTGTTAATTGATTCAACTGAGACGGTTGATATTGCCCCGATACCTGAACACCTTTTCTACTCCAGTTTAAGTAATCTTTGGCACTTAGGAAATCAAAAGGGTTGTTCAATTTATTGACACCAACTTTAGACGACAATGTAATATTGGAAACACCTTCTTTTCCCCTTTTTGTGGTTATCAATATCACACCGTTTGCAGCCCTAGCACCATAAATTGCTGTAGCAGAAGCATCTTTTAAGACATCGATCGATTCAATGTCATTTTGATTAATGTCATTAAATCCATTTCTAATCAAGCCGTCAACAATAACCAATGGTGTGCCACCGCCGCCATACGTAGTCCCGCCTCGAAGCACAACCGTGGGTACCGCTCCCGGTCTTCCTGAAGTTTGCTGCACTCGAATACCCGGTATCGTACCCGCCAAAGCAGAAGCTGGGTTCGAACGAACTCCAGTTTCAAGCACTTTTTTATCCAAGCTGCTTACAGACCCCGTTAAATTCGACTTCTTCATTTTTCCATATCCCACCACCACAACTTCATCCATTTGCTCAACCTTGGACTCGAGTTTGATATCCAATTGATTTAATTGTCCAACTTTTACTTCATACGGTCTATACCCCGTAGACGTGATGATTAATACCGTATTGGGATTCGTACTGATCGAGAACGTTCCATCAGCGTTTGTCTGCAAAGATTGGCTGGATCCTTTGACTTTTACAGTCACATTGCCAAGCAATTCCCCTGTCTTTGCATCGGTAATTTTTCCCCGCACGGCATGGTTTTGTGCTTGCGCTAGGAGCATGTTGCCCATCAAAATAGACAGGCTGAGAAGGGTTCGCAATTTTAGGTTTGAATACATATTGGTTTGTATTAAGTATTACATATATGCAAATATATAAATTACAAAATGTAAAAAACAAATTTTAATTAAATTATGTATAACATATTAATCGCTTTTATTAATTATCTTTGCCTTAACGCGCCTAATGCGCTATTATGTAATATATATGGAACCGAATTCTTCGCTCATAGAACATCTGAACACAATTGATACTTCTTCACTTGTAGATCGTGCAGAAAAAGAAATCATCAATCTTTTTGTCAATCAAGGCTTAAAGGTTGGAGATGCTTTACCTAAGGAAATTGAACTGGCAGAAACCCTTGGTGTAAGTCGTACGGTTGTTCGCGAGGCCATGTTGCGGTTGCGTATGGTCGGATTGATCGAGTCCAAAAAACATCGCGGAGCTGTTTTAACGAGTCCAGATCTTATAAAGCCCCTACGCAAATCGCTTTATCCGACCATCATGGAAAACAAGACCTTACAGGATCTTTTTGAAATGCGTATGGTGCTGGAGGTGGGTATGGCGGATATTCTCTTTGAACATATACAAGAAAAGGACATTGAGGAATTGGAAGCGATTGTTGCAAAAGAACCTATAGATGCAGATAATACTATTTTCGACATTGAAACTGAAATTGCCTTCCATGGTAAGCTTTACGAAATAACTGGAAATACGATTCTCAAAGACTTTCAGAACATGCTATTACCTGTTTTTCAGTATGTACACAGCAGTGGCTTACTGACCAGTCCCAGCCCATCGAAAAGCTTTATCTCACACCGAGGCCTAGTCGATATCTTAAAGGTGGGTAATGCTGAAGTTTTTCGAAATGCCATGCGCAAGCATCTTGATAATCATTATCAGCGACTCTTTTTATATAAGAAATCTATTGGATAATCTGTTTAACAGGATTGATTCACTTTACTATAGAAAGCCCGATTATATGATTGGGCTTTAAGCACCTACTAAAGCTACCAAGAGTATACACTTAATTGTTGCCTTAAATTCCATAATTATAGTATAAAAATAGATTACCTCTCCTTATTGTCATTTTAATCCACATCAAAAATACATAGCGGTATGATATAAAAAAGTAAATTCAATCATTTACTATTTTATGTAATACATATTAATCATTATCTTAGTCAGCATTATAATCTTTGCTAAGTCTATACTATTTTTCAAATAGCATAGGTTAAAAAACTTGATACATTCAATTTAAACCGAAAACACCATGAGAATCAGGATCTTTTTATTTGCTGTACTCGCAACATTTCTGCATAAAAATACATTTGCACAAAAAAAGCCCAATATCATTATCATTATTTCCGATGATCATGCCTATCAGGCAATAGGCGCCTATGGTTCGAAATACGGAAAAACACCACAGATAGATCGCATTGCTGCTCAGGGTGCTCTATTTAAAAATGCGTTTGTAAACAATTCCATCTGCGGACCATCCCGGGCTACATTATTGACGGGCAAGTACAGCCATAAAAATGGATTCAAAGATAATGAGACCTCTGAGTTTGACTTTAGTCAGGATCTTTTTGTCAAACAGCTCCAAAATATAGGTTACAATACCGCTTGGGTGGGTAAAATTCACTTAGGAGACAAGCTTCAAGGTTTCAACTATTATGATATTCTTGTTGGTCAGGGAACTTATTTTAATCCAGATTTTATCAGCAAAGAGGGGCGCAAACGCAACGAAGGGTATGTATCCGATATCGTAACCGAAAAAGCGATCGATTGGCTAGATACGGTAGATGCGAATAAGCCCTTTTGTTTAGTCATCGGTCACAAAGCTACACACCGTACTTGGATGCCGGATCCAAAGGACTTTGGCAGCTATGATTCTGTAAAATTTACCTTGCCAACTACTTTTTACGACAATTATCAAAGTAGAACTGCTGCGGCATTGCAAGAAATGTCTATTGACAAGGATATGAAAATGGGCTACGATCTCAAAATGTTCAATTCGCTGGAAGACATGATGGCCGACGGTAATTTCAAGCGGATGAACCAAGCTCAAAAAGACAGCTATATCGCCTATTATCGTCCTATTTATGAGCAATTGAAACAAAATAATTTGACAGGAAAACAGCTCGCCGAATGGAAATTTAGACGATATATGATTGATTATCTCAATACTGCCCAATCCATGGACCGCAACATCGGGAAAGTATTGGATTTTTTAGATCGAAAATCCCTCGCTGAAAATACAATTGTGATCTATCTTTCAGACCAAGGTTTTTACATGGGTGAACATGGCTGGTTCGACAAACGTTGGATGTATGAGGAATCCTTTCGTACACCAATGGTCATGCGGTACCCGGCTCTATTACATCCAAACTCAACCATAAATGCTAAAATTGTCAACGCTGATATCGCTCCCACGTTATTGGAATTAGCTGCTATCAAAAAACCGAAGGACATGCAGGGTGAATCTTTTGTGCATGTCCTGAAAAATAACAGCGAGGAACATCGAAAAGAGCTGTTCTATCATTATTTTGAAAATGGCGAACACGCCGTGAGCCCTCATTTTGGTGTTCGTGACGACCGTTATAAATTGATTCGCTACTATAAAAGGATTGAAAACTGGGAGCTCTTTGACCTTCAAAAGGACTCCAATGAACTTCATAATGTCTACAAGGATCCAGCCTATCAAAGCGTCGTCAAACGGATGAAAAAGAAACTTATCACGCAAATGCGCCAATTTGATGATAAAGAAGCAGAAGCTATTTACAAAATCAACATCGACCAATAATGTCATGAGGGTATCCGATCTACTGGATACCCTCTTTTTAATGCTATACCCTTTTTCAAATTGCTGATCAAAATGCTAGCTATATCGTGAACACAATAAGATTATCGCAAAAAGATTGCCCTTCAGACAAATAATGCAAAAAATATTGTAACAAATAAAATCCGCAATCGATTGTTTTTTAAATAAATTTTCATTTATAGTATAAAATTCATTTCTTTAATATTGTATTAAAATGATTTTACATTTAATCATTTTAATACAATATAGCCAAGATATACGTACTTAAATTTTATGAAAATTTACTTTATTTTAATTTTATTACTCACCGCAACTATAGCTATAGGCCAGTCGAAGGGAAAAGTTCTCGGGACGGTATTTGCTCAAAATGCGGAACCATTAGAAAAAGCAACTGTAACGATTCTCAATTCAAAAGACTCTTCCGTGGTTTCCTATCTCCTTACTGATACAAAAGGTAAGTTTGAATTTGTTAAAATTCCCACAGGGACCGCATTAACACTTTTTATTTCACATGTTAATGCAAACCCATTTCGTCAAGAATTCAATATTCCCAATGGAGAAAATTATGATTTCGCTCAATTAAAGCTCGATTCCAAAAGTCTCGATGAAGTAGTCGTCAATATTGTTCCCCCCGTACGGATGAATAAAGATACCTTAGAATATAACACAAACTTCTTCAAAACTCGTCCCAACGCCAACGTAGAGGAATTACTCAAAGAACTACCTGGTCTACAAGTTAATATGGATGGTTCGATTTACTATCAAGGGAAAGAAGTTTCAAAAGTAAAAGTAAATGATAAGGATTTCTTTTCGAGCGATCTGCGCATTGCTACACGGAATCTGGACGCTTCCCTTATTAAAACTGTACAGGTGTACCGCGATAAGGGTGAAACAAAAAAGGATAATGAGGACGAAGATAAGCTGCCGATCACGATTAATTTAAAATTTAAGAAAGATTTCCTCAGAGCTAGCTTCGGTAAGCTCTATGGCAGTGTCGGCAACCGGAGTAGATATGAGGCGGGCGGTTTATTCAATACATTTAAGGATACACTCCAGCTGAGTTTAATCGGTTTTGGAAATAACATTAACCGCCAAAGTTTTGACTACAATGAATTGAACCAAGAAGCTGGGCTTGGTCGTTCCGAAAATTATGGTTTTGATAATTTTGGAGGTAGAAACTATTCAGGTAAAGCCAACGATATTGGCTTAGGATTTAACCTCAACAATGACTGGGGAAAGAAAACCAAGTTGAATATCATGTATATGCTGAAATATAATAAAGCCGAAAATCAGAATACAGGCAATCAAATCTCTTTATTCGACCAGGAAAAACAATATTCAGAATCCAATTACCAACGACAGGAGAGATCTGTTGGGCATAATATCAAAACCCTGCTGCGTCATCGCATGGACACCACAGCCTACTTTGAATTTACACCGAGTTTGGGTATCAATGCAAAAAACAGTTCAACCTTCGGAATGAACCGCTCCTATACGGATCTCAAAAAACTAAATGACGCAACAGGTACAGGGGGGGATAATGAAAATACCCTGAACTATTCACATGGTTTCTATATCGAAAAGCAACTCCATAAAAATCATATTGTATCATTTAGAAATACGGTTTCCATCAATACCAATGAAAAGACCGACAGCTCTTTCCAGCTTACCAATATATACGATACAGCGAATCCTCAAACTAGTCTATGGCATAAAAACCTAACACAAAATAATTCCAACAATCTCTATTTTAGTGCTGCCTATTACAATAAAACTATTAAAAAACTCAACTTTGATTATTATTTAACCTATGTCACCAACCGGCAGGGACCACAGGAGAGTGTGTACATCAACCGTGACAGTACGGGAGAAGTACATGCTGCTCCCTATGAAAATAGTTACCGTTACAAATACCAGGATTATATTACGGGGATTATATTTTACTGGAGACCAACCAAAGATTTCAATGTAAAGTTTGGAACAGCCTATCAAGTAAAGGCAAATCATTTTGATTTACTTAAAATCAATTCGGTCGAGAAATCATCTTTAGGCTACTGGCTTCCCAATATTAACATCCGTTATAAAGATCTAAACCTCGGCTGGTACAAAGATCTCGAGTCTCCCGAACTCTACGGAATTCAACAGCTCGTCATGGATCTAAATCCATTGTATACGCGAAAGACATCTTTTATATTCAACAATATCGAAAAACAGAATGTTAGTATATCCTACTATAAGTATACCTCGAAATTGCAGTTTAATGTCAATGGGAATATCAATTATGTCAATAACAGCATCGGGAGCCGTAGCTGGCGAAACAACAATACAGGACAAATGACCACCCAGATGTTTCTCGCTGGCTCAAAATATAACTATAGTGCCTATACTTACCTGAGATACAACCTAAAAGCTAATAAAAATTGGTCATTCTATCTATCGCAAAACAACAATATCTACACCTATGAAAATTATAGTTCCATCAATGATGTTGATAATAAAGGGACCAATATAGGGATTAATGCCAGCCAACGATTTTCCGCGACGTGGAAAAACATGGTGACGATATCACCACAGTACACTTATTCTTGGAACAAAAACATAAATTCGGTAAAAGATAACCCCGACTTTATTGAATCAACCTATTCTACACATAAAATTGGCGCAGGATTGAATATTAATCCGATCCACGGGTTTTCATTGGAATCTACCTACTCGCTACATAACCGGGCCAGCGGATTGAGTGGAAGAAAAAACTACCATATCTTAAATGCTTCAGTCTATTACACATTGAAAAACAATTCACAGCTAAAATTGACTGGCTTTGACATATTGAATCAGAATACCCAAAATTATTGGGGCAGTCAGGGCAACAGGACGTATTTTGGAAATTCACTAACATTAAAACAATATTTTATGGTAGGTTATATTCACAAGTTTAATATTGTCAAAACAAAGAAATAGATCAGGTAAAGAGCTGAAGCTTGTTCATAACAACGATAAAAATAATCATTACAATCTTTCAATATTCGATATCTTACTTTTCATTTCTTCAAGTTCAGCTCGTGATAAACGTTGCTTTTCAGAATAGCTATCTGCATGTTGCTCGCGCAATTTGCGCAGGCCCTTTCGGCTATCCGCTTCATAATCGTTTAGGTCAAAGGTAACAGAGTCCGTCGTTAAATTGGCGATGCGATAAAGGGTACGCATGGTTTTTCCATCTTTTGTATAGGAAATCTCATACACATCGCCAACCTTTGGATCTTTCAGGTATTTTTCCTTCTTTTTTGCACCGGAAATTCCTGCTATAACAATAGCGGATACAAAAAGTCCAATCAGAACTAAGCCCGCAAAATATCCAATAGGTGTTTTACGGATAGTTCCCGATGATATGGACTGAAGTGTTTGTGGGTCGATTTCACGTTGATAACTTAGCTTTTTGCAATGGGTACACATGGTAATAATCTCCGAGGCATATGGAAATAGGGGTATCCAAAAAATATGAATGTACTTCACTTGTCTGTATGCAAAAAGAGACTGAGCAGTACCACAATATGCACAGTTGCCAATCGCCGATTGCGATCTGTTAGCTAATACCTTTGTTCTTGTACCAAAAATAATCATTGCGTTATACGTTTTATTACATGGAATCGCTGAACAAGAATATTGCCCTTTCCTATTCAAGAATACGAAGATTTACAATTCGTACGTCGCCGTTTATGATTCGTATCCGCCAATCAATATTCTGATAAGCAACATATTGCATAGAACATATGAAGGTATTCCGGAAAAAAAACGAACTTGATTAATTAGCCTCCCCCCTCCTTTAACGACCACATCTCATCATTCTGACTCAAAAATTACAAAAAACAAAAAAACAAAGTATAGTTATCAGGTAGATTTTATATATTTGCATTAACATTTTTTAACACATGAAACAGCATACAGATAATATCCTTGAAAAACGAATGTCCTAAGGGGATGTTTTACAGGTAAATTTCAAATATCTCCTATAACCCAACTCAAATAATAAACTCACTATTATAATTAATATGGCAAAAAATAACATAAATTTTGTCGTAATGGCCGCGCTTTGTCTTAGTACTGGCGCGCTATACGCACAAACCACTATAAAGGGAAAGGTAGTCGACAACAACAACAATCCTATCCAAGGGGCTACAGTTACCGAAACAAGTAGCAAAAAGCAGGTTCAAACAGATGCAAATGGATTATTTGAGTTCCCTTCGACTGGAAGCTCACTCAACATCAGCATTCAATACATTGGCTTTGAAACTAGGACTGTTCAAACCAATCCTACAGGTTTCACCACTGTTCAACTTTTGCCAACGACTTCACAACTCGACGAAGTCGTTGTGACGGCATTAAATATCTCGAAGGAAAAAAAGACATTGGGATATTCTATTCAGGAGCTGAAAGGAAAGGACCTTTCGGAAGCTAAAGAAAGTAATTTAGTCAATTCACTTGCAGGAAAGGTTGCAGGCGTTCAGGTAACAAATAGTCAAGGTAACATGGGGTCCTCCCGGATTATTATCCGCGGAGAAACATCAATTGCGGGAAATAATCAGCCATTATTTGTGATCGACGGAACCCCCGTTGATAATTCCCAGTTGGGTACGAGCGGTAATCGGGATTATGCTAATGCAATCTCAGACATCAACAGTGAAGATATTGAATCGATCAGTGTACTAAAAGGACCCAATGCCGCTGCATTATATGGTTCAAGGGCCGCCGCAGGTGTAATTTTGATTACAACAAAATCCGGAAAAAAACGCAAAGGACTAGGAATAAACATCAATTCAAATAATACAATCGAACGGCTTGCCGTTTTACCCGATTATCAAAATGTTTTTGGACAAGGTGCCGATGGAAAATTTAGCTATGTAGATGGCAAGGGCGGCGGGATAAATGATGGTGTGGACGAAAGTTGGGGGCCAAAGATGGACGGCAGACTGATTCCTCAGTTTTATTCCAATGGTGAAGCCGTGCCCTTTGTAGCACATCCAGATAACGTCAGGAGTTTCTTTGGTACGGGAAGAACTTTAAATAATGGTATTTCAATTGCCGATGCAACGGACAAAATTGATTACCGTTTCTCGTATAATAATAGCAATCAAACGGGGATTGTTCCAAATTCTTCCATTGAAAAAAACAATTTCAATATTAATACACGTTATAAAATCACAGAAGATCTAACCCTTACGGCCAACGCAAACTATGTACGAACGAATTCTGGTAATTTACCCGGTGTAGGCGGTTTCCGTTCGAATGGTTACATGTTACAATTTACGTGGTTTGGAAGACAAGTGGATGTTTCGCGTCTAAAAAATTATCGGGATGCTAACGGCAATCTAGTCAATTGGAACAATAGTTATTATAGCAACCCTTATTTCATTGCGGAAGAGAATACGGTTCAGCAGCAGCGCGACCGCATTTTTGGCAATATTGGTTTGAACTATAAAATCAATAAGCATTTGACGGCAAACTTCCGTACAGGTAACGATTATTATACGGATCGGCGTAAAATTAGAATCGCATATGGCACGAACGGTACGCCTTATGGCTCTTACGAAGAGGATGCTTACACCGTAAATGAAAATAATACGGAGTTTACTTTAAATTATAACCGTCCCCTTTCCAATGATTTCACATTGGACATCCTAGGGGGTGGAAATATACGAAGCCAGTCCCGACAACGGAATAACCAAAAGGCACCGCGTTTGGCAGTACCTGACGTATACACACTGGCAAACTCGAGAGATGCTCTGATCTCAACGGGTGAGTATAGTCCCTTGAAAGCTTACAGCATTTTTTCTTCCGCACAATTAGGCTATAAAAATTATGCCTTTTTGAATCTGACGGCACGAAATGATTGGTCTTCAACTTTACCCGTTGATAACCTATCTTATTTCTACCCATCAGCAAACGCAAGTATCGTATTGACAGATGCTCTTGCTATTCAAAGCAATGTACTTTCTTTTTGGAAATTACGTGGCGGATGGTCTAAAGTAGGTAAAGACACCGATCCATTTAATTTAATAGATTCTTATCTTTTTAGTGCGCCTTATGGAAATAGCCCGCAATTATCAGTCAATGACATCAAGAAAAATCCAGATCTAAAACCTGAAACAACAACCTCGACGGAATTAGGTACCGAGTTGGCCTTCTTCAAAAG
This sequence comes from Sphingobacterium multivorum, assembly GCF_039511225.1. Lineage (NCBI taxonomy): Bacteria > Pseudomonadati > Bacteroidota > Sphingobacteriia > Sphingobacteriales > Sphingobacteriaceae > Sphingobacterium > Sphingobacterium multivorum. The sequence continues at coordinate 1,176,786 of NZ_CP154261.1, read as the reverse complement.
TCGGGTACGTTTGGATCTAAGTTTATATGATATCAATAGTATCAATCAAATCTTAAGCGTTGATGTTAGCCCTTCAACAGGTTACAAAAAACAACTTGTCAACGCCGGAAAAATCAATAATAAAGGGTTGGAAATTCAACTCGGTGTTACCCCGTTAAAAAAACAGGATTTTCAATGGGACATCAATGTAAACTTTGCGACGAATAAAAGTAAAGTCGTAGAATTAGATGATGCCGGATTATTAAAAAGCTATACGATCGGTTCTTCGGGAACAGTACAGGTCTTGGCTGCAGTCGGAAAACCCTATGGAACTCTCTACGGAACCGGCTTTTTGCGAAATGACGCTGGACGTATTATTGTGAATGCCGATGGGACACCTGCTACCGACCCTGTCAACCACTATTTTGGAAAATTTACACCAAACTGGTTAGGTGGTATTACTAATCAATTCCGTTACAAAGACTTTGACCTAAGCTTTTTGATCGACATCAAACACGGTGGAAAGCTGTATTCTGGCACGAATGCTACAGGTACAGGAACAGGAGTATTAGCCTCCACGCTTCCAGGAAGGGATGCTGAGCATGGCGGTTTGAGCTATACGGTGAACGGTATAACGTACGATGACGGTATTATTGCAGATGGCGTTAATGCAGATGGTTCGGAAAACACGAAGGTTGTTTCGGCACAACAATATTATAAAACGTTATATAGAACCAATGAAGCAAATGTATTCGATGCTTCCTATGTCAAGTTGCGCGAGGTAAAACTAGGTTACCAATTACCCAATCGCTGGATTTCCAAAATTGGTTTTCAGGGAGCATCTTTCTCTTTAGTAGGTCGTAATTTGTGGATTATTCATAAAAATGCACCCAACATTGATCCGGAAACAGCTTTTAACACAGGAAATGCCCAAGGTTTGGAAAGTTTGCAATTGCCCACTACAAGAAGCTTTGGTTTCAATTTGAACCTGAAGTTTTAAGAAAATGAAACAATCGGATTAAAAATAGAACAAAACTTACGGATTTATACAAGTAACTGGCAATTAACAAAGCAAATAAGGTACAAGTACCGTTGATAACAGCTAATTGATAAACAAATAACGATAGAAAATGAAAATAAATAACAAACATATAGCAGGACTTTTTCTCTTACTGGGCCTAACGGCGTCCTGTAAAGACGAGTTGGCAAAAGTAAACCAAAATCAGAATGAAGCAGAAACTCCTCAGCCGGCCTACCTGCTAACCAGTACGATTAAAACGACAACAGATAGCTACTGGGGTATAAGTAACAACCTCGCGTCTAGCTTGTTATTTGTTCAACATTGGGCGAGAATACAGTATACTGATCCCGATCGTTACATCTTTACAAATAATGATTTTAACGAGGGTTGGTCTACCTGGTACTCGAAAAGCATTAGCCAATTGAAAATCATTCAAAAACTGGCGGCAAGCACAGGAAATGACAACTATAAGGGGGTGGCAATCGTCCTACAATCTTGGGTATTCTCGCTACTTACGGACGCTTATGGTGAAATACCTTACACAGAAGCGGGAAATATTGACGTTTATCTTACACCACATTACGATACGCAAGAAAAAGTATACACAGGCTTATTAAACGATCTGAAAAGTGCTCAGGCTTTATTAAATCCGAGTGGAAAAAATATTGAAGGAGACATTATTTATAACGGTAAGATCGCACAATGGAAGCGTTTTACAAATGCCCTCCGTCTACGTATTGCTTTACGTATCGCAGACCGATTACCAAACCTCTCCAAAACAACATTACAGGAGATCGCTGCAGAAGGAAGTGGCTATTTGACTTCAAATGCAGACAATGCACAGCTCATCTATCGCGACGCTCCCTATCGTAATCCGGTCAGTGCATCGTTTGAAGCGCGGGAAGACTATAGAGTCAGTAAGACAATTGTCGACAAATTGCGTTCACTTAACGATCCGCGCTTAGGTATTTACGCCGATACAACCACTACCTCAACGCCAGAAAAATATATCGGCGTACCAAATGGTTTAACGGCAAGCGACGCCAGTAACTTAGGATTCGCCCGTACTTCAAGACCTGGTATCTATTTTAGAGACCCACATGCTCCAGCAGTAATCTTAAGCTTTTCGGAAACACTTTTTGGTTTGTCAGAAGCAGTCAGCAGAGGATTTATTACAGGTGACGCAGCAGACTACTATCAGAAGGCAATCCGTGCTTCTTTGGAGCAATACAACGTTGGCAATGATCAAATCGTTAGCTATCTCAGCCAGGCAGCCATTAAGTTCGATTCCAATAGCTACAAAAAATCCATTGGCGAACAAAAATGGATTGCATTGTATGGACAGGGCTTAGAAGCCTTTGCAGAATGGCGTAGGTTAGATTATCCGCAATTAACACCAGCGAAAGCTGGTGCTTTAAATGGCAAAATTCCTTTGCGTTTTCTCTACCCGGGAACCGAACAATCACTCAATGGAACGAGCTATCAGGAAGCCATAGCACGTCAGGGTAGCAATACATTACTCACTAAATTGTGGTTTGATGTAGAATAAGCATAAATTCAAACAATTTCAAAGAAGCGGAAGAAGTTATTTTTCCGCTTTTTTTCTGTAGATTTCTTATCTTCGTATAGCACTCTAAAGAATAAAATGCTATGGACGATCAAACATTAGACAGAATAGACCAACTTAGCGAGGAAGGAAACATCCAATGTGATGAAGGCAACTATCAGGAAGCAATTCGGGTGTGGACCGAAGCGCTTGATCTAGTCCCTAGTCCACAAAATGTTCATGCGGAAAGCCTCTGGCTCGAAGCTTCCATTGGAGATGCCTTTTTCTTAATGGACGATTTTCGCAATGCCCTCTCCCATTTTGAAAAGGCAAAACAGAACATTATCGAAAATGCCTATGAAAACCCTTTTATCATGCTGCGCTTAGGACAGTGCTATTTGGAAGACAATAATAGCGAGTCTGCCCAGGAATATCTTCTCCGCGCCTATATGATGGAAGGAAGAGACATTTTTGACGATGAATCACCTAAGTATCTTAAATTTTTAGATGACAATATCGATTTGGATTGATAATAATTCGTCAAAACGAATCGATTACTTCGCCAACTTCCATAGGAAGATCAGACTCAAGAATGGAGGCTCCTTCCGCAAATATGGCCTTATACTTCTCGCCACGTTCTGCCTTTGTCTTCAATTTATCGTAGGTAGGTGCTGCTGAAATCATGCACATCACACCCTTTCTGTTGAAAAATTGATACATCGCCTGATTGGAATCCTTTAGTTCTGGCCCGATATAGACAATCATACGATCGTAGGGTAATCCAGCGGATTTAAACTTCTCCAATGCAGCTTGATCTTTGATATGCATGGACATATACTGTTCTGGATTCTGCGCCAAATAAAACGCTGCCTGTTCAGTATTATGTACCGTAACCCACACCCAACTGTAGGCATTGTATTTTTTTAGTATTGCTGCTGTAGCCGCCAATGGTAAATCTTTTTTATCTAAGTTGAGGATAGTTTTACCCTTTGCCCATTTAATAACTTCATCAAGTGTGTTAATACCATAGTTGGTCACATTTCCAGCCTGATCCTTTAGCTTCAGTTTACGCAATTCATCCCAGGTATAGTCTGCTATTTTTCCTTTTCCATTTGTGGTTCGATCCAATGTCGCATCATGCATCAAGATAGCAACACTATCCTTGGTATAACGCGGATCGATTTCAAAAATAGCCGGTGTTTTTTGCAGTACGGCCTCAAATGCCGCAATCGAATTTTCTGGAAGCCCAGCCTCAATCGTTCCCCGATGACCACTGACAATTTTTTTGTCGCTAGCATAGGTAAAATAAGCTCGCATCGCCTGTGGAGAAGCAAACGCAAGTGAGTGGATTTTTTGCCCGACGACGATTGAGTACGACGAAACAAAAAGAAAAAAAGCAAAAAATGTTCTTCTCATGAATTTATAATTACGTTAAAATTTCTTAGCCTGCGACACACAAAAACAGTATGCTAAAATAATCATCCAAGATCAATAAATCTTTAATAAAGCATTTAATTCGTGTAAACCCCAGCCCGTAAACATTTGCTTACCAATTCATACGCATCAAGTGCGACAAAATGAACTTGAAAATCACGACCTAACATCTGTAAAAATCAAAAAAATAACGTATAGCTGTTGGCACAACTATAAAATAAACTATATTTGCACATTAATTTATATTTGATCTAAATAAATTACCATGAAAAACGGAACACGCTATATGATGTTCAGCAGTGGAATTCTTTTGCTTTTAAGTGCTCAGCTACATGCACAAGAATTATCCCTTATCGTAAAAGACAGTGACAATAAACCATTAAGTCAAGCGAATATCAAAGTCGACGGAAAAAGCGTCGGCTATTCCAATCAATCCGGGCAATTCATTTTTGCAAAAAGACCGTTGAATAATCCCATTCAATTGCGTGTGTCTTATACAGGCTTTTCAACAGTTGAAAAAATGGTTAATTTAGATACCGTTCAACAGCCCCTGTTATTTCAGCTCAATTCTACTCAACTTTTAGATGAAATTATCGTAACAGCTGGACGCAAAGCGGAGAACATTTCAACTGTTCCTTCTTCAGTTTCTATTTTAACCACAAAAGAAATCGAAGCTCAAAGTCAAATAAGCACCAATCTTTCCACAATCTTGGGTAATACCATCCCTGGCTTGGGAACCTCAACCAACAAAGCGACCAATTCTGGACAAACACTGCGTGGGCGATCTGTACTGGTGTTGATTGACGGGATCCCGCAATCTACACCTTTGATGAATGGACAACGTGATCTCCGGACCATTGACCCGAGTGTCATCGAGCGCGTGGAGGTTATCAAAGGTGCCACATCCATCTATGGAAATGGATCGGCAGGCGGGATTATCAATTACATTACACGCAATCCCTCCAAAGACGCTGCAGCTATCCAAGGAATCACCAGTCTACGAACAACATTCAATCCCGTACACAGCGCCGGCACCATGGGATATCGCATAGGACAAACCTTGTACGGACAAAAAAACAGATGGAATTATACCGTTAGCGGTTCGGCCGATTACGTTGGCCTGCAGCGCGATGGCGACGGAGTTCCCCTTGGTCAGACAGACGGTCTTTCGAACACCTATCAATATAATGCGTTTTTAAAGGCCGGATACCGTATCGATAGTAGCTCCACTATTACGGCAGTATACAACTTCTACAGAAGTAACCAACACAACAGATACATCAGCCAAACAGGTGTATATGGTCAAACGCCAACGATAGGCGTAAAAGGCGATGATCCAGGTAAACCTGCCGGAACTCCGTATAACCACAATGCCATGTTGACCTATACTAAAAGTAATCTATTCGCTTCGACATCCTTAACTGCTTCTGCATACTACAATACATTTCGATCCATGAACCGTTATGTCGAGAAAGCTTCTGCATGGTACGGTCCGGGACAAACACAGATCAACTCGGAGAAAAAAGGCCTACGCGTTAACCTAAACACACCTTTCCAGGTATTGGGTTCCAATGCGGATATCACCTATGGTGTGGATTTATTAAATGATGTTACGGATCAAAATCTGACCGACGGCAGGGTCTATATTCCCTATATGAACATGTTAAACGTCGCTCCATACGCCCAGGTAAAAATTGATTTCCTAGAAAATTTAATCTTTAAAGGCGGTGTACGTTATGAAAATGCAACAGTCAAAATCAAGGATTTCCATACCATCGCTACAGGTCCCAACAACGAAGGCAGTATTGCCGTAAAAGGAGGTACAATTCCCTACAAAGGAGCGACCTTCAATGCAGGTTTGCGTTACAACAAATTCGCGATCTTTAATCCCTTCGTGAGTTTCTCACAAGGTTTCGCGATCAATGAACTTGGCCGTATTGTGCGTCGGGCAACAGATAATGATTTAGATAGCCTAAAAACTGACCCTATCATCACCAATAATTACGAAATCGGATTCTCAAGCAATTACAGCATTTTCCAGCTATCAGCATCTTATTACTACAGTACTTCAAAAATGGGCGTTGAACTGGTGGACATTGGTGGTTACCTGATGCCACAACGCCTCCCAGAAGATGTGTACGGATACGAAATTGCATTAAGCGCTCATATTTCGCCTCAATTGACCATCGGTGGAACCTATGCCTATGTGGAAGGAAAGTCAAAAAAAGACGATGGATCAAAATCCTACCTCAATGGTTCACGGATCTCGCCAGATAAAGCAACAGGATACATCTATTACACGCCAATCAAACCCTTAACCTTTCAGCTTTTTTGGGTGCATACCGGGTCCCGGGATCGCTTTCTTCCAAACGATAAAGGCGTATACAAAAACAGCGAAGGCCCAGTTAAGACTGTTGACCTATTTAACTTAAATGGAAATTACCAAGTAAACAAACAATGGTCTATCGGTATGGGTGTAGAAAACTTATTCAATAAAAACTATTACCCTGTTGTCAGTCAATATCGTGCCTTAAATGAAGAATACGTCAAAGGACAAGGTATGTTGGCCTCATTTAACATCAACTATAAATTTTAATATGTTTAAGACCGTCATTCTTTGGTTGCATAAATGGCTCGGAATCATCACCGGAGTTGTGGTATTCATCCTAAGCCTGACGGGCAGCATATACACCTTTCAGGATGAGCTCAAGCTCTGGGCTTATCCTGAAAAATATTTTATCTCCGATACAACCATCCTCTCAAAAACTCCACTACCATTAAGCACACTTCTTGACAGCGCACAGAAAAGCCTCAAAAAAAATCAAAAAATTACGCGGGTTGATCTCTATCCTTCGAAGAATCGTACCTGGGTATTTCGTGCCATAAAAACGGACGAAAAAGCATTTGGCCATTGGAATTATTACCGCTATTACAAACGCGTTTTCATCAATCCATATACTGGCCAGGTACAGCAAGTAGAAAATTCAAAAACAGAATTCTTTCAACTGGTGCTTCAGCTTCACCTCAATCTCCTCTTGGGCAAGCAATATGGCCACCCTATCGTCGCCTGGTCAACGGCCATTTTTGTACTTATCTTACTTAGTGGCATTGTTCTTTGGTGGCCAAAAAAATGGAAGGGCAAGAATCTCAAACGCAGTTTTTGGCTCGATACCAAAGTAAAATGGAAGCGACTGAACCACGACCTCCACAATGTCATTGGATTTTACAGTTTATTTATCGGATTGATTTTTGCCATTACGGGACTCGCTTTTGCTTTTCCGGATTTTAAAAAGACCTATAGCGCAACATTCAATTTATTGCAGTCGCCAACAGCTTCTTCCACACGTAGCTCCCCTATACCCTTGCCCGCTGTGGAAAAGAAATTTCAGGACAATGCGCTGCGGTATGCCTTGACAAATTATCCGGATGCTGAAATGATGTCGATCCGACTAAAAAAAGAAACCGAAACAGCAATGGATATACAGGTGAGACATCATGAAAAACGAAGCGGTGTATTTGACTGGCTTTATTATAATAAAGAAGAAAACAGTCTTACAGCAGTCAAATCCAGCAACGAATTGCAGTATGGGGATAAGCTCAGTGCACTTAACTATGATATTCATACCGGTGCCATCGGTGGACTCATAACAAAAATTATCGCTTGCCTTTCCAGTCTCTTTTGTGCTTCCTTGCCCATCACAGGATACATCATCTGGATGAACAAAAGCAAAAAGAAGAAAAAGAAAGGTTATCAACACAATGTTAATAAGTACTGTTAATAACTGTATTTTTCTTTTAAACAGGTTTTCAACAGCGTTATTAACATAATGTGGAAAACTAACCCTCACCCTATTTACCCGACACAATCTCTTGACCAAATTTACAGGAACACGATAAGCCAGCTGAAAAAATACCATACGAGAGAAAAAAGATGACAACCTTTAAATCGAGAAGAGTCCAGCGCGAAGCAGGATCAACAGGGCGACACTAAAAAAAGGAAGCATTCTTCAACATAAGGAACCACAATATAGAGCCTAAAAAGAAGGGCGAGCGGGAAAAAAGAAAATCCGATGCACAGGGTACACCGGATTTCTTCAATAATAAACCAACAACTAACTTTACAGATTCGGGTTCCGCACAGTCTCTTCGTATGGGATAGCAAACAAATAATAAGGGCTATTTTCCACAAAATTAGATCCATTAGGAAACTTAATAACCCGGTGCCCCTGCCCGTTCACTAGCTTCGGTTTGCCATCTGCACCCACAATTTGGACTTGAATAGGCTTGCCGTCTGCATCAACATAAGATTTTCGTGCAACCTTTCCTTGTGTCCGAAGAATATCCGACAGGGCAAATCCTTCCCCCCAAAGCTCTTTTCGTCTTTCAATCAGGACCGCTGCAATTAATTGATCCGTATCATTTCCTGAAAACAGCTTTGCATTCCTCGCTGCACGCAACTTATTCAAGGCTGCTACTGCTTTATCTTTTTCACCAGCCCGTGCGTACCCCTCGGCAGCGATCAAAACCATTTCCGAAGCACGCATATACACAATGTCACCGATCAAATTCGATTTAAACTTAAACTTCTTATACCGTAGAAAGCCCTCCCGACCGGGTAAATTATCCCATTCAAATAAAGCGTAACGCACATCACTGGTATCGAATAAATCTTTAAAATAAGGATCGGCCATAAAACTATAGTAATAAGATCCAGCTGACGAAACATCCAAATAATGAAATGTATAACTTGCCACATTTTGCTCGTTAGTCTGCTGATGCCCCCAAATCCACTCGCTATTTCCAAGATCATTAAAACCCGCCTGATAATCTGACGGAGTCATTAAATTATACTTCTGAGCTGCTTTTTCAGCATACGCTGCCGCCAGTTTCCATTCGCCCACCTGCAGATAAGTCCGAGCGAGCAAACCATAAACAACCTCTGCATTGATTTCGTATTTATCCGCTCGACCAGCAGAAGCCAACAAGCTTTCACTGTCTTTGAGATCTTTCAAGATAAGTTCATACACTTCTGCCTGTGTTGACCTTGATTTTCCTTCAGTCGATAGTGTACTGGGTTCGGTATAAATCGGAACAGATTTCGCATTTTTGTCCTTGAGGTAACTAAACTGATAAAATGTGGCCAGATTTAAGTAGGAAAATGCACGTAATGCTTTAGCTCTTCCCTTTAACACATTTTTAGTTTCAGTAGAGCCTTCGGCCCCATCTACCTTTGCAATGACATTGTTCATGTTATCGATCACCTTATACAACATAATCCAAAAAGAATTGACACGATTTGATCGATTATTTGTCAATTCGGTAAAGGCATAAGCATCACGATAGCCATATTTGGTAGTCACCGCCACATCACTTCCCATCGCATCACTAGTACGCATCACCGCTGTATATCCCGGATTAGCATAGGTAAAATAGGTATCATTTAAATACTTCCAGGTACCGTTGATCACCGTAGCAACATTGTCGGTGTTTTTAAAAACTTCACCTTCAGGCACTGCGGTCGTCGGATCCAGCTCAAGCGCATCCTTACATGATGCATTCACTAGGGAGAGCGCCAATATGATATATACAATTTTTAGTTTCATGATTTTCATTTAAATTCTCAGATTAACAATAAGGCATTAAAAAACAAGCTGAATACCACCAGAGATTGTTCGCATTGCCGGATAGCGAAAATAGGTCGCCCCATTCACCGTCTGTTCTGGATCCATTCCTTGATGACCATAAAATGTCAATAGATTTTCGGCTGTTGCAAAGACGCGAAGTTTTTCTACACCTATCCGCTTTAATAAATCCGAAGGTAATCGATAACCTAAACTTACATTTTTAAGGCGTGCATAAGTGCCACTGTAAAGAAAGCGTGTGGACGAAGAAGTCCAATTCAAGTTATCGGTTGTCAATTTAGGCACATCGGTCTGCGTATGCTCAGGCGTCCAGCGCTCGAGGATCTCCTTGGACCAAGCGCGTCCTGGATTATTACCGCTATGCATAAGCTGAATATAATCGTTATCTAATATCTGTCCACCCAAACTAAAACTCAATAAAGCAGACAAATCAAAATTTTTGTAGGTGAAACTGTTTTGAATCCCGCCGACAAGATCTGGCAATGAAGTTCCGGCAATAAAATTACCGGCCTTACTGTATTCCGAAGTTTTTTCACCTGTTTTATTACCGTCCTTATCAGCAGTATACCATTGTGGCAGACCGTTATCTGGATTTACTCCAGCCCATTCCGGCAGATAAAAATCATAGATACTTCCGCCTACGCGCAGGAGTTTATTCCCTGTAATGATCGGTTTGTTATCTTTTGGCAAAGCTGTAATCTTGTTTTTATAATGCGAAAGATTGACGTCTAAATTCCATTTAAAATTTTCATTTCGAACCGGGACAGTACGAATATCCACGTCGACACCTGTATTTTTCAGCGCTCCTATATTTGCATCATAGCCTGTATATCCTGTTGAATAAGCCATCGGCATTGTAAATAGCAAATCTTTACTTCGACGGTTAAAGTACTCCACACTTAACGACACCCGGTTCTCAAAAGCGGATACGTCAACCCCCACATTCAAATTGAGGTTCGACTCCCATTTCAGGTCTGGAGTAGCCAGCCTGCCGGTATAGGTACCGCCCTTACCTAAGCTATTGGCAATCGTATAAAGTCCTTTATAAGCATAATAGGTTCCCAGATTATCATTTCCCTGTCCACCATAACTCGCTCTTACCGTCAGCTGATCAATCGTTGTATTATCCTTCAGAAATTCTTCCTGCTTCAGTTTCCATGAGCCGCCCACAGACCAGAACGTACCCCAACGTTTATCCGGCGAAAAACGAGATGATCCATCTGTCCGTAAGGAAGTTGAAAAATAGTATTTGTTATCATAGTTATACTCCGCTCTTCCCAAAAAGCTCAGTAACCTATAATCAACACTGGATCCTGTAAAATTATTAAGTTGAGATGCAGCAGCAGGTTCGTCAAAATAAGGAAGTACAAACTGTTGTCTGCTACCATTTATATTACTGCTGTTAAAATCATAGTATTCCTGTCCGGCCAATACATTGAGGGAATGCAAACCAAACTGCTTTTCATAGGTCAGCAAATTATTCCAGGTCTGTGCGACCGTACGTACGTTTGAACGATACACATAACCTCCGGTGTTCACACCATCGCCCAACAATGGATTAGTGTAGTCGTGCGTATTTCCATTGAGATAATCAAGACTATAAGTCGACTTGAACTTTAAGTTTTTAGAAAACAAAACTTCCAGATAGGTTCGCGCAGATAGATTTTCGCGACGGATATCATTTCGATCCAAAGGAAGAGATGCTGCCAGATTATTACGTGGAGTCGCACCACTTGGACGATATTCTCCAAAATCGTAAATCTTGTTTCCGGCTCCATCAAGGACATATGAGCCATCCGCATTCCGTTCATAGTACGGATAAAAAGAAGGGACCAGTCTCGTAAAATTTATAATATTAGCCGTATTACTGTCTTCAGACTGCGGATATTTTTGTTGTGTACTGCTACCACCTATATTCAGGCCTACATTTAACCAAGACTTGACCTTACTGTCAATATTTGCACGCAGATTATAGCGTTTAAAGCCCGATTCAATTGCAATTCCTTGATCATTGAGATAACCTCCTGAAATGTAGTAGGTACTCTTCGCACTACCACCGCTAAATCCGAGGTCTGCCTGTGTACGCACCCCAGTACGTTGCAATACGTCGGTCCATGGATCATTCCAAAGCGTTTTTGCTCCAGCAACCAATTTACCATCTACGCCGACCGGCTGTGGGTATTGACTGCCGTAAGGATTAATATTTAAATCTGTCAATACGGTCTTACTTGCATTGGACGCCGCTTGCTCTGCCGTAAGGCCATTTGATAGGTTTTTATTTCTTAAAGCTTCCCAATAGAGTTGAAAATATTCATCGGTCGACACCTGATCATAGTCACGAACTGCACGTGTTGAATAGCCCTGTGTAAAATTGAGATTAATCTTGGTGTTGTCGGAAGTCACACCCGACTTTGTGGTAATGATAATCACCCCATTTGCCCCTCTGGAACCATAAAGTGCACTTGATGCTGCATCTTTTAAAACAGAGATGGACTGAATGTCATTCGGATTGATGGAGTTAATATCTCCTGCATAGGGACTACCATCCAGCACGATCAAAGGTGCACTGGAGGCATTAATGGAGCCGATACCCCTAATACGGATGGCTGCTTCAGTACCTGGCTGTCCCGAGGACGCCACGGACTGTAAGCCCGGTACCTGTCCCTCTAATGCTTTGGTAATATTTGACACTTGTCTATTTTCGATCGCTTTGCTGCTTACTGTACTGACCGATCCCGTTATGTTTGTACGTTTGGCAGTACCGTAAGCCACGACCACCACCTCTTCCAGATCTGTACTGGAGGGGTTCAAGGACAATGTTAAGTTTGTGCTTGTTGCTTTTAGCTGTTGAGATTCATAGCCAACAAAAGAAAATTCCAATACAGGTAATACGTCACCTGTGACATTGATTGTAAACTCTCCTTTTGAATTCGTTAAGGTTCCTTGATTTTGCCCCGAAATGCGAACATTTACTCCAGGAAGTAGGTGACCGGTATTGGCATCAACAACTTTTCCTTGTATAGCCCGCTGCTGAGCATAGAGCCTGTTCATATTGACCCCCGATAATGCTATAGCAGCAATAGGAATGTATTTAAGTTTTGCGTACATCGTAAGAATGCTTTACTAAATAAGTTAAGTGTGATTAAAAACAAAAAACACGGCGGCTTCTTGCACTCGAATAAAAACTACTTGTTTAATAGATTTTATTCGAGTGCAAATATATAATAAAATCCATTGAATTACTAGATTTTAAGAATTAAAAACAAAAAAACACTAATATTCAGCTACTTAATTTATAAATAGTGTAGAAAAATATTTTTTCGTTAGCTAACTCACCATTTATTGATCAAGCCATCTTTGAAACTTCGGGGACCGTTCCTCACTAACAATGACGACAATTCCTTCTCGGGTTGAAGGCATTAGCTCTAACTTGATTCGATTTCGACTAATCTTTAACATGGACTGGATGGCATCTATCCGAACAAGGAATTTCCGATTGATCTGAAAGAAAACTGTGGGATCCACCTGTGAAACGAGATGTGTGATGGTATCTTCAATAATATATGCAATTCCCGATCCTTTTTCTATGGCATACAGCTCTTTGTCTTCTGCCATAAAATAGGCAATATCAGCAATGGCCAGCGACTTTAAAAAATTACCATATTTCACTAGGAAGCGCTGTTTGAGCCGAGGTTCTACGTTGGGTAGTAGCGGTTCTATACGTTTCATGATCTCCGCCAACTCGTCGCTGTCGAAAGGCTTTAACAGATAGGCATAACCCTTATTTTGGAAGGCCTCCAATGCATATTGTTCGTAAGCCGTCGTAAAAATCAGTGGCACATCGATCGATACCTGCTTAAAAATTTCGAAGCTCAGCCCATCCATCAGGTGAATATCCATAAAAATCAGATCGAATTGATTTCTATTGATCGTCGTCACCGCTTCCTGAACCTCTTTTGCATTGGTAAAGATCAGTTCGCTTTCTCCATAGAGCGCAGTCAACATTTCCTTTAAGCCTACAAAAGCCCAGTCTTCGTCTTCGACAATCAGTATTTTCCATCCCATGGGTTGAATGTAATAAAAAATCCATTTCCTAAAAAGAAAATGGATTAATATATATAGGATTTTAAAAAAAAACGATTATTTCAACAGATCGGGATTATTATTGATTGCCTCCTGTGGATAACGAATCACATAACGTGGATCGTTCTGCTGCAGGGTTACTGTCCTACCGAAACTACTGTGTGTGATCGCCGGTCTTGTCGTCCGCTTTAGATCATACCAGCGTAATCCCTCTAGCGCCAGTTCACGCTTGCGTTCCAGCAGAACCGCATCTAGTAATTGCTCCTTTGACAAACCTGCGTCAGCCTTCGTTTCTTTGGCATATGCGTCTGCTGTGAATCTGTTTTTCTTTAAAGCAGACAGATATTTTAATGCTTCTGCTGTATTTCCCAGACGAACGTAACATTCGGCCATCGTCAAATAAAGATCAGCATTTCTAAAACTCACGTTAAAACGATTCTCACCACCTTTGAGGGATACATAATCGCCACCACTTTTTTGGAAGTAACGACCTTTTCTCAAATCGCCTGCTAAATAACTGTCTAATAAGGTCGGTGAAATAAAGGAACTTGTACGCACTCCGGGAACAGATACTTTTTCCAAAGCCATAATCATCTCCACTGATTCAAAATCATTCGGAAGTAGACTTCCAACAACATTTAAATCAACCAATTTGTCATTTATAACCAAAGCTTTTTTAGCGGCATCAATTGCATCCTGCCACTCACCGCGGTATAGATGAACGCGTGAGGCCATTGCAAAAGCAGCGCGTTTGCTAAAGCGATAATTAACACCTTTTGCCTGATCATCGACAGTCAGTAACGCTGTCCCTTTTTCCATGTCAGCCAGGATCTGCATATAAGACTCTCCAATGGTCGCTGGAACAAAACGTTGTTCCAGGTCAATCTTTGTCGATAAAGGAACACCCCGAAGCCCTGCATTACTCGCCGAATAGACCTCACTGTAAAGATTTAACAACTCAAAATGAGCATAAGCCCGCATTAGGTAAGCTTCCCCTTTAATCTGATCTACCGTGGCATTACTTCCTAATTTGTCATCAATGGTACTGATAATTTGATTGGCATAAAAAATACTGTTGTAAAATGCCAAATAAGGATAAGCGATTGTTGTCGCATCAGGATTTTGATCGTTCCAAAGATAGATATCTTTGGTTCTAGCGGCATCGGTCGAACTTTCATCCAACAATAGTTCATCCGTACGCAAAGACAAATAGGACTTATGTGTAGGGAATCCCAGGTAACCGCTTGTCATCAATCCTCTAAAATCACTTTCCGTGGCAGGGATGACCGTCCCAACGGGTTGTATATCTAAATATTTATTGCAGGAAGACAATGCACTCGCTGTCATGATCATTCCAAAATAAATTATTTTCTTCATGTTATAAATCAATTAAAAATTAAAAACTTGCGGAAAGACCAAAGGCAAACGATTTACTGATTGGCTGCGCATAATAATCGCCATAAGTTTCGGGATCAAAATACCCATCGTAATTTGTTCCAAAAACAAACAGGTTCCGTCCTTCTACATTCACGCGTAAACTGCTTGTACCAATCTTTTTACTTAGTGCAGCAGGTAAGGTGTAGCCTAAACGAATGCTATTGATACGGACATAGCTCATTTTCTTTGCCCATATATCATATTGTTTAAACGAATTAATTGGGTCGTTACTTTCCATCCAGGCATAGGCCATCCAGCGTTCGTTTAATTCAGAACTGATACTTCCCAATGCTGGTAATGCGGCTTTACCCTGCAAGGCCATCAACAGATCCTTTGTATAATTCTGTCCACGATCTACTTTGGCAGGATTGTAAGTTGGCGTACGGCTCGCCCAGCGTTCTAAATTAAATACCGCAGAGATAGCCAAATCAAATTGACCATAACGGAAACGATTGGTCATCCCGCCAATGAATTTAGGATCTTTACTACCAGCATATTTAAACTTGGAACGATAAGTTGCCGCCGACATATCCGTCTGAGAAGTATATCCTGGCAAGAAATCTGCCCAAGGGTCATAAAGACCATAAAACTCTTCCATACTCGCAACAGAACCATCCTGATTTCTAAACTGCATCACACCATCTTTGTCCAAACCAGCAGTTTCCAATACATATAAACCATTAATTGGTCGACCAGCCTGAGATTCTGGCGCATAAGCCGTTGGATTGTTGATTACCTTCAATAATTTATTATTGTTGTGTGCAATATTGAAGTCCGTTGACCAAGAAAACTCATCTGTCTGAATCTGACGGCTTGAAATCGTCAACTCAATACCTTGATTACGTGCTGAAGCCCAGTTAACCTGCACATTTTGAAAACCATTTTCCAAAGGAAGTGCACTATATGCGATGAGATCTGTACTTTTTCTGTTATAATAGTCGACTGTAATGTTTAATCGATTTTTCCATAAGCCCAAATCAATTCCGGCATTATAAGATTGTGTACGTTCCCAACGTAATTTATCATTGGCAGGCATGTCAACGACCACAGATCCTTCCGTGTTACCCGGAAGAAGCGTTGTATTACCATATTTACCGACGATAAAGGGGTAGGTATTGCGATCCACATTCCCTTGGATACCGTAAGAAGCACGTACACGAAGATCAGACAAGGCTGTTTTTCCTTTGATAAACTCTTCTTCTAGCACATTCCACGATCCTGAAAGTGACCAAATTGGTAAAAACCGATATTTTGGATCCACACCAAACATGTTTGAACCATCGTAACGAATACTTCCATACACATTATACTTACGATCCAGTGTATATGTTGCGTTACCGTAAAAAGAAGCATATGAGTTCTCGATAAATGCTTTTTTATATTGCACAAACCTAGAATCATTTTGATAGGTACTATTTGGAAAAATAATCGTCTGGGTAGTCAATGTTGTTGGATTATAACCAAACCCCTTCGTAGTCACCATTGTATTTTTGCTTCTTCGTAACTCCGTCCCTCCCATTACTTCTAATTCGTGACGATCGTTCCACGTTTTAGTGTACTTGAGGTAAGTTTTCCAATTATATTGAAAAATACTATTATGGGTATTTTCGATCGTTCCACCTACGGGTAAGAAATACTTATTTGTCTTACTCGCTGCATCGTAATAACGTGTAGCGGCACGCAATTTACGCGTGTTATAACTTTCCTGATCCGCAAATTTTTCCGAACCGTTTTCGTCAAATTGCAAGCCGAATTCGGTTCGTAATGATAGTTGTGGCAGGATGGTGTACTCCAAATAGCTAATCGCCTTAAGGCCTTTATTCGTAAATGTATATTTGGTATTTTCTCGTTCTTCAACCGCATTAAAAGGAATATAAGTATCGCCCTCAAACCCTTCAATATCGGGATCATAGTTATACTTTCCTGACTGATCATAGACCGACAGATAAGGATTAACCGAACGCACATAATAACTTGGGTTTGTAAAAGCATCGCGATCCTGAATTGGATTTTGTCGGTTTGAAGCCGTCCCCATTAGATTAATACCTGCTTTAAATCGATCATTAATATTAAAATCGTTATTTAATGTCAATGTATAGCGGCGTAGATCTACACCTTTCGTAGCTCCTTTTTCATCGTACAAACCACTGGACAAATAATAGCGATGTCCGTCATTACCACCCGAAATAGATGCAGAATACTGCTGATTCAGCGCCTGACGATAAAGTTCTTTCCCCCAGTCTGTTTGCTGTGAACGCAATTGATTGATTGACTGCTGCACGTCCGGCGACAAAGCCGCTAAACCACCGGAACGGTAAGCATCCAATGCGTCTGCTTTGTTTAGTATCCGCATAATCGCACCTTTGTTCGTACGATAATTTAGATCCGTGCGGTTTGCCATCAATAACTCAAAGTCAACCTTCTCGTTAGCATTCATCAGATTGAGGTTGTTGTAATCTGGGCGTTCGGTCACAAAGGTATTTGCTGAGACCTGCAATTTTGCGGGACCAGATTTACCTCTTTTTGTGGTAATCACAATGACCCCATTTGCTGCCCGGGCGCCATAAATCGATGTTGCCGCTGCATCTTTTAATACTGTAATATCGGCGATATCATCAGGATTGATACCTGCAATAGGAAGATTTGTCAAGCTATTGAGGTTGTCCTTATCAATTCGATTAGGCATTTCAGTTCCTTCAATGGGCAACCCATCAATTACCCATAATGGATCTTGTGTTCCATTGAGTGATACTGTACCACGGATACGAATCTGAGGAGCACTATTGGGACCGCCGCTAAAATTACTCAGTTGCAAACCTGCCACCTGACCAGCCAACATTTCGTCGATCGATGAAATACCGGTTTGTTTGATATCAGCGACATTGATTTTATTGTAAGCCGTCGTATTCTTACGTTTTTTGATATCCGTATAACCTGTTACGATCACCTCATCCAAAGATTCACCACTTGGCTGAAGCAAGATTGTCTTATGATCCTGAAATACGGGCACCTGAATACGCTGGTACCCGACATAGCTAATCGTTACATATTTTAAATTACTAGGCACTTTTAAGCGAAATTCTCCAGCCGCATCGGTCAATGAACCCAATGCTGACTGCTGCACCTGATTAGGTACACCGATATCTTCTGCTACTGCCGAACTTTCAACGACAACCGTCGCCCCCACGACCGGTTTTAACGTGACCGCATCCAGAACCTTTCCTTTCAATTCTCTGGATTCCTGCGCATGCGCAATGTGCACACACATGAAGGTCAACGGTATTAAAAACTTATTCATTTTGGTAGATGTTAATATATTAGTTTAATTCTAAGGTATTTGCAATACGTAATAAAAGATCCATATAATGCGATTTTGTCGTCGCGTCACCAGTCCGCTGCTTTTGTTTCAACAACTGGTAAATCTCATATAATTCAGCTCGTTTATAGGTCAGCATATCGGACGTGCGTATCATACCAGTGACATGTACATTCCGCAGTCCAGTTTGTGAAGAAGATGCATGTTGTGGATGTAAACATAGATCAGGTTGCGTCGCTTCAACCAGCTGCTCAATACCTGCTAGTTTCTTCGCATTTAGTTTCTCCATCGATTTGTTGGTAGAGACCATCAGCACATCCACATAGTTTTGTTGCAGCATCCGTGTTTTAAGATCCAACGATTGCCCACTGATGGTTTTAGCAAAAACCGTCTGACGTACAGAAGTTAAAAACTCCGGTGCGCTCCATGCTTTCTTACTTCCGAAAAGATTTTCCATCTCAACCATACGCAGCAAACGTTCATCATTGACCAGTTTATACAACATAGCGTATTGAAATTCACGTTGTAAGTTATAAGGAGCGTACTCAAATGGTCCTATCGGAGAATCTTTCAATGGAAAAGTTTTTGCCATCAGCTCCGGAACGAACAACCATTCGGGCATGTAAAAGACATTCTTCTTGAGGTACTCCAAAGCACGTAGTTGTTTGTCTTTTGGTACTGGGCTATAGGCATCTTTTTGATCACCCAAAACAGCATTTTCGAGGTAAATACCACCAATATTATTTAAAACATGATCAGCATATGCATACCATTGTCCAACCACGCCCATATACAATTTACCGGCACGGTAGTAATCATCGCCGACATTGGTTGTCCAATTGATAATATTAGGCATCATGCGACGCAGATTCAGCATACCATATTCGCCAGCCATCATGGCGTCATCACCAAGATCTTCCGATTGAGCCCGCGGATCAACGATATTTTTAGAGTCTTGCTGTTCACCGTAATGATAAATAGGATCATGTACATGGCTATCAATTTCCTTTCTCAGCAAAGGGATTTCATCCCAAGGTTGCGTTTTGCCGTACCAGCGGTAGGCCCAGCCAATGGCGTACTTGTCGTAAGCACCGATCACGGGAGTAATTTGTTCTACGCCATCCTCAGGCTGTGCGACATAATTGAAACGTGCGTAATCCATGATGGAAGGAGCTGTCCCCCCCATTTTGGCGGTAAAGCTTTTGCTACGCAACGAATCAACAGGGAAACTTGCCGAAGAGCCCATATTGTGCATCAATCCAAGCGTGTGTCCAATTTCATGGGACGACACAAAACGAATGGCATGTGCCATTTTCTCATCGGAGAAAACATTAGCACGCACTGATGTATCTACGATACCGGTCTGTATGCGCATCCAACTGTTCAAAATAGTCATGACGTTGTGCCACCAAATCACGTCAGCTTCTAATATCTCCCCTGAGCGTGGATCAACAACAGATGGCCCCATGGCATTAGCTTGAGCAGATGCTGCGTATACAATAGAAGAAACATTAGCGTCGTCTGGATCAAATTTGACACTATCGGGCTGTTGTTTGGCCAGAATTGCATTTTTGAAGCCAGCAGCTTCAAAGGCGGCCTGCCAATCATGTACGCCATCAATAATGGCCTGACGCCATTGTTTTGGGGTCGCTGGGTCCAAATAAAAGACAATCGGTTTTTTGGGTTCGACCAGCTCCCCTTTTAGATAGCGCGCTTTGTCTTCGTCACGCGGTTCCAAACGCCAGCGATTGACCAGATTTTTCTTATCCAGTTCTTGTTGTTTATCGTTAAAATACCAACGCGGCGAAGTAAAGAAACCAACCCTTGGATCTGCAAACCGGGCAACCATAGGCTTTTCAGGCAGTTCGTAAAGGTTACTTGTAATTTCCAAAGAAACCGGTACAGATTCATTACCTTCCGTCACCTTGGTAGAAAATACAGACTTCACAACGATATTATTCGCATAGGATTTGATATCTTCAACTGTAGATATACTGCTTTTAGGTGAAGTTCCCAAACCCAAGGAAGTAAACACATCCGTAAAACTCTTTTCTGAACCATCAAATACCTTATTGACTTTGATCACAACAGCACTTGAATCTTTTGAATAACTTTCAATCTTAAAAGATTCAATATAAGAAGGGCGGTAATTATCGTATACCGAAGCGGCTATTGCGTCACCTTTAGGGACTTCCACCTGAGGTTTGATCTCCGAAACCCACACTTCTTTCTTCTCCTTGCGGAGTGTAAACCGGATGACCTTATTTTCATAATTCATTCCTTTGTTTACCCCAGCCTCATTTAAAGCCAATGGAACGGAGGACAGCTTCTGTATCAACAGAATATCCCGCCCCATTTTCTTCAATGGAATTTCAAAATAGTAATTATTTTCCTTACGAATTACCGTAAACATACCAGTATCAACCCGGGCATCTTTAAGCAATTTGTCGTACGCAGCTGTCGTATCTTTCTTGGCAATAGAATCTTTAGCAGAAGTAACCGTTTCTTTTTTTCGCAGGCCTACTGTTTGCAATAATGAACAAGATTGCATTAGACCAGCGGAAAATAAAAGACCTATGGCTAACTTAGTGTAAGTGTTTTTCATCAAATAAATATTTTGAGCCCTTGTTTTCAAAGGTGATATCTGAGCTCGTTGCACTCCATGTGTTTTTCAAAAGTGATGACGGATCATCAAGCTAATTATCTCGTGTTATCCATAAGCTAATTTTAGCTTACTACAGAACGATTAGAAAGTAATTTTGTCTATTCCAAGCAGGTCAATTCCAAGTCATTTATACTTAAAACTTATGCTATTTGATCGGATAGGATTAGGCTAACCACGAACTAATATTTCTAGATTAGGAGCCAAATTTGTTAAAAATATTATACAGAAAAGTATGCAAAGCGATGAACACGCAGTTTAAAGGTATGAACACGCGCTACAAAAACATGAACACGTAAACCGACCATCTTTTATTCTTCATTTTCAACTGGATGAGAGTGGTAAGTATACCGAAAAAAAGTCCGATTCTATCCCGTACCGGAAGCCCGACATCGCATAATAACGATAGATGGATGCTAAATAATTAAGTCCGTACCCCTCACCTTCCAGCTCTGCCCCCTGTCTGGGCTGCCAGTTATTGCGGATTTCCAGCACGTTTTCTTCAACAAGATAGATGATCTGAATCTTCAGCGGATGTTCGATCGAAATACGGGTATGCTTGATCGCATTTTCTACCAGCATCTGCAGGCCCAAACGTGGAATTTTCCGATCCAAACATGTTGCTGGCAGCCGAATTTCCATATCACTTAAAGCCGCTCCGAACCGCACCTGCTGTAAAAAGAAATAGGCTTTGGCCAATTCCAACTCCTCCCCCAATGATGACCATTCGGCTTCATCTGTGCGGAGCATCTTCCGGTAGACTTTTGTCATCTTGCCAATAAAAGATTTCGCAAGATCATTGTCCTTTCCAATCAGGTATTGAAGCGACCCAAATGTATTGAATAAAAAATGTGGATTGATCTGCTGCCGCAGTTGAACCAACTGCATGCGCGTATATTCATTCTCTTGCTTCAGGGATTGCAGTTTCAGTTGCTGAATCTTGCGACGCTCCACGATATTAAAGTAGATTAACACCATAGCTACCAACATCAAGCCCACACCAAGCAAGATGCTATACGTTAGCAATTCTTGGATTTCCTCTTCAATACTCAGCAACAGGACATACACCTTGATTTCACCACCCACTAAAAGAATGTTACAGGGATACGAATTGACCATAACGTCCAGCTGAAGAAAATCAGATTTCACAATCTGTCCTTGTTTTGCAACTGCTGTACTGGCCCGCTTACCCCACTTTCGATTATCTGGAGAATACACACATAATCCACGGTCGTCGTAAATCTCGAAATAAGCTCGTCTTCCGAAATTGAGTTCCGCGAAATAGGCATTCAATTTTACTACATCCAGATAAATGTGATATAGTCGGTGATTTATTGTCCGTGTGCGTAACAAGGTAAGCATTCGCTGATTGACAGCGTCCGCTTGTCCAACCGGCAAAACGACCAACAGCGAGTCAGCACTTTCTTTTAGATCAAAGGCGGGCTGATTTAAGATCTTTTTTTCCGAAAGGAATAGATCTTGCTGCAACAACTCCAATTGCTTTTTGACAAGCAACATATTCTCATCTGCAAAATCGATCAGTATCCTCTTCTTAAGGAGGTCTACTTTATGATGGATAATACCGAGCAAGCCTCCCCCAATCAACAACAACAAAAACAAACAGGCAGTCAGGATGATACTATTCTTCTGTTCGGCATTTTTAAATCGAAATTTCACGCCGCAAAAATACATGAAATTTTTAAAAGCCTATGCAAAGCACTTCGCAAGAAAGGCTTTAACGCGGCCTCTTGTCAATGAAAAACGACATAATCCAAGCCCTTTTCAAAATAAATGCATCACATAACTGAGATTAATAATAATTTTCTGATTTTTGTAACCACAAAAAATTCCAAAGTGTCAAAAGCAACATTTATAAAAGTTGTGAAACGTATCGCTATCGTTTTTACAAGCATCGCCGTACTACTCGTTATCAGCATATTATCTATTCCTTATATATTCGAAAATGAAGTAAACAGCAAGGTCAAATCGCTCGTAAACGAGCACATTACAGGTGAATTAAATTATTCCAAAGTAAGATTAACCTTCTTTGATCAATTCCCTTTGCTTACTGCATCGATGGATGATGTCTTACTAAAAGGGGCCGAACCTTTCAAAAACGACACGCTGCTCGCTGCAAAAAAAGTCAGTTTTGGCGTGGACCTTATGAGTCTTCTCAAATCTAAAATTGTAATCGACAAATTTATCGTGAACAGCGGGAAGATCAACATCCTGGTTGATTCTTTGGGAAATGCCAATTACAATATTTATAAATCTAGCTCCGCTGATGCTACAAAAACACAAGACAATTCCGAAAGCAGTGCTTTAGCCTTCCAACTGATTAAACTTGAAAAAACAAATCTCCATTATGAAGATCGCTCCATTCCGCTTCAGATAGAGGCAAAAGATCTGGAATATGAGGGTAAGGGAGATCTCATGTCAAATATCTTTGACTTGAACACACGTGCGAAAATTGCATCATTTTCATTTTCCTTTGACAATGAATTGTATGTGGACAAAAAGTCGATCGATGCCAATTTGCTAACACGGATCAATACCAATAATTTATCTTTCGTCTTCGAACGAAATGATATTAAAATAAATCAATTACCGGTTCGTTTCCGTGGGTTGTTGTCTTTTATCTCCCATGGTTATCACCTGGATTTTAAATTAAAATCACAGGAAAGCACCTTGGCCGAATTACTTTCATTAGTCCCAAATAGCTACGCTTCTTGGATCAAGGACCTCTCCGTGAAAGGTACATCGGAGGTTTTTGTCAATTTAGAAGGAGACTATATTGTCGACAACAACAAAATGCCTAATCTTTCCCTTGGACTCATGGTCAACAATGGCTTTCTCGCGTATAAACAATCCACCAATCCGCTAACAGACTGGAATGCAAAATTACGGATAGACTTGCCGGCACTGAATCCAGACTCACTACAAATTGATCTGAAACAATTTGACTTTAAAGTTGCTTCAGGCTATTTCAATGCACAGGGCAACATTGCGGGTTTACACCCTGTAACCGTGCATGCTAACATAAAAAGTGATCTTGATCTCGGTAAACTCAATGAATCCCTACAATTCCCTGACTTTTCATTTGGTGGAAAATGGAATCTTTACGCAAAAATCGACGGAACATACGTCAAAGCTATTCGTAAGGTAGGACTTCAAAAACGCGAACAGGAATACATTGCATCCATTCCTACTTTTGATATCAAAAATACACTCGTCGATGGTAAATTCAAATTGGCTAACCTCCCACAAGGGTTGGACAAAATTGCTTATCGTCTGGAAGCAAAGGATCCCGATGGCCAATTAAAAAGTGCATCAATAGCAATCCATGATATTTCTGTTCAGGCGCTTAACAACTATATAAAGGGTTTTATTTCAATAACAGATTTTAATAAAATTGCTGTCAACTCGGATTTAAAAGCTTCATTTAATTTAGCAGATATCAAAAATTTCTATCCAATTAAACAAGTTGAATTGGCAGGGTTGGTGGATGTCAACCTTATGGCAAAAGGTTATGTGGATCTCAAACGAAACATTTTTCCCGAAACCAATACATCCATCGTGATGAAGAATGGCTTGATCAAGTCAAATGATTATCCTATCCCGATGGAAAATATTCAGGTCGAAGCCTTTGTCAATAGCGAAAAAGGCTCACTTCGGGATCTGAATGTCAAAATCCTACCGGTATCATTTACATTTGCGGGCGAACCATTTTTCTTGAATGCAGACCTCAAGAACTTCAATAATATCAAGTACAGCATACAATCCAAGGGTAAGCTCAATCTCGGCCCTATTTATAAACTCTTTGCATTAGATGGTACCAATGTCGATGGTTTTATCTATACGGATTTCAGTTTAAAAGGTTTACAGAGCGATGCCACCAATGGTCATTATAACCGACTCCAAAATAGTGGTCAGTTAAGTATTGGAAACATCCAGGTTCAGTCCGACATGCTTCCACAGCCTATTGCAATTAGACGTGGGAACTTCAGTTTTTATCAGGAGAAAATGAATTTCGATAAATTCTTGGTAGCCTATGCGAAGAATGATATTTCCATCAAAGGATATCTCAACAACATTATTAATTATGCAACAAGTAGTCAAGCACCGTTAAAGGGGCAATTTACACTCAGCAGCAAGAAAATCAATGTGGATGATTTTATGGTTTTTGCTTCTCCGGCCACATCGACGACTGCAAGCTCTTCGGAAAGCGGTGTGGTTCTTCTCCCCAAAAATTTGGACGTTCAGGTCTTGGGGCTTGTCAATGCCATAGCATATAATAAAATGAATATCAAAGACTTCAAAGGTGACCTACAGGTAAAAGACGGTAAGATGATTCTTCATAAGACAAACTTTGAACTAGCGGGACTGAAAGTAGATATGAACGGAAGCTATCGTCCTATAAATCCACGTAGAGCAAGTTTTGATTATGCTGTGAAAGCTGACAGCTTTGATATTCAACGCGCTTACAAAGAGATACCGCTATTCAGAGAAATGGTTAGCTCTGCCAAAAATGCTTATGGCCTGGTTTCATTGGATTATAAATTGGGTGGTTTATTGAATGGCAATATGCAACCAGTAATGCCCTCCATCGTCGGCGATGGATCCCTAACACTGAATCAAATTAAATTCAGAGGCTTCAAGTTACTTAATGGAATTAGTCAATCTACTTCCAAGGAAAAATTGAAAGATGGCGAAGTGAAAAAAGTTGTTATTAAATCCCATATCAAAAATAATGTGATGACCATCGAACGCACTAAAATGAAAATGATGGGATTCAGGCCTCGTTTTGAAGGTCAAGTAACCTTAGATGGACGGATGAACCTGGGTTTTCGACTGGGCTTACCTCCTTTTGGAATCTTTGGGATACCTATGCGAATTACGGGCACTCCAGATAACTTTCACTTAAAAATGGGAAAATACAAAGAAGAGGATCTCGACATGGAAATGGATGACGAGGACAACAAAGTATATAAAGAATCTCAAAAGACGCAAGAATCACAGGCTAAATAAACTTGCAATAAGTTCTAGTAAAGTCTGTCAACACAATAGTGCTGCAGTAAAAACGTTGTTTAATATAACAGAAAGATTTGTTAACTTAAACAACGTTTTTAATTTTTGAAAACCATGAGATATATACTAATTATACCCATTGCAATGCTATCCATTTGCAGTTGGTCCAGTTTCAAGACCGTTAACGACCAGAAAAACCCCTTATATGGGAAAGTATTCCGTGAGATCAATGAAATTGCTGAATTAAAATCTTATACCTATACAACTGGTGCGCTTATTGAAACCGACAAGAATACCCAAGGAGACTTTCGCTTTGCTGCCGGCTATTTTACAAATGCCAAAAATGGTGTTTGTATTTTAGAGGAATTGTTGCCCGATGATAGCAAAGGTAAAGTCAAATACAAGATTTTGGATACCATCAATATTCAAAAACTGAAGTCCAACGAGCAACTCAGCTTATGCAACTGCAAGCAAGGTGACAAACCAGACAGCGAAATTATAGCCATTAGCCGGGTCGATGAAAGCAAAGAATATTTCGACAAAATCGTCAAGGCATGGCGAATGGATACCAAAAGCCAAAAAATTATTCCTTTAAAAGACACAAAGGGTATCAGCTGCCTCAATGAAGGCTATGGCATCTAGCAGCGACAGGATTTTTTAAATCAATCCGTCAGCCTTCAACTTGTCAAACACATGCAAAACGCCAATGACCTGGATAGGTTCTTCCTGATATTCTTGGTGTGAAAAATAACGAACGGCGCCAATCTCATTACTGGGTTCGATCTGCTCTGTTAATGGATACAGAAAACAATCCTGTTCCATGATAACCTCTGGCACAAGTCCGTACGCCGGGGCTGTTATATGGCAATAGTACGAGATTTTATCCGGATCCAGATTGATATTCAACTCCTCCAAAATCTCGCGACGTAGGGACTGCAGGGCTTCCTCCCCTGCATCAATCTTCCCACCTGGCAGATACCATGCCTTTCTATTGTTGCTATACGCCAATAATAATTTATCTTCCTTAATACTCACTAAACCCGCTGTAGGCAAATATTTTTTTGTTGTCTTGAAATCCATTATAAGCTATTACTGATTAAATACGCTAGATGTGAAATTACTTCTTTTACAACATTTATCAAAGCGCAACAGCTCATCTGGAGAATGCTTCGTTAAAACCTCGCAAAAAATCAATACAGCGGGGCCAATCAATATACCGAAACATCATCGGCTAGTTTCTCTTTGTGCACAAGCTTCCGTAGACTCTTCAAAAATGTCTCCGCGTGATTCATGGTGAAACAGAGCGGCGGTAATAGGCGGAGGGTATAGCGTCCTGCATATCCTGTAAAAATCTTTTCAGAAAACAAAAGTTCTTCCCGTAGGTGTTGAATATCGTTTTCAAACTCTACGCCAATCATCAATCCTTGCCCCCTCACTTCACTCACGCCATGAATTTTTCTTAATTCTGTCAACAGAAATTCACCTACAGTTGCGGCATTATCAATCAATTGCTCTTTTTGGATGACATCAAGTACAGCCAGTGCCGCCGCGCAAACCACATGACTACCGCCAAAAGTAGTGCCCAATTGCCCCGTGACCGGCTTTATTTTAGGCGAAATAATTGTCGCCCCCATCGGGAGGCCATTTGCAATCCCTTTGGCCACCGTAATTAAATCGGCTTCTATCCCAGCATGCTGATGTGCAAAGAAACGTCCCGTGCGCCCATACCCGCATTGAATTTCATCTAAAATAAGCATAGTCCCAGTTTTCGTGCAGATTGCTCTTACTTCCTGTAAGAAACTAGGACTTGCCCGATGAATCCCCCCGACTCCTTGAATAGGTTCAATGATGACAGCACAATATTCTTCGGTTTCCAATTGTTTTTTCAAACTGGAGATCTCGTTGAAGGGCGTAAAGACAAATTGTTCACTGTCATTTAATGGTGCACGAATCGACCGGATATCCGTTGCCGAAACCGCGGCTGAGGTTCTCCCATGAAACGCATTTGACATCGCCAATACTTTCCTCCTTCCCGTATGGAACGAAGCTAACTTCAGTGCATTTTCATTTGCTTCGGCCCCCGAATTACTGTAAAAAACAGCATATGTAGGATAACCACAGGCACTGCCCAAGCGCTCGGCCAAACGATCCTGAAGATCGTTTGTAACTGCATTTGAATAGAATCCGATCTTATTCATCTGTTGTATAGTTTCTTCAACAACATGCGGATGGCTATGCCCAACAGAAATAACGGCATGACCACCATATAGATCTAAATAGGCCTGCTGCTGTTTATCATAAACAAAGCAACCAAGGGCTCGTTCGATCGCAATATCAACTTTCTCAAAAACGGGAAATGGTTTCATGAATGACTTCGATTAGTAAAACTCAAAAATCAACTTAAATCTCCTTTCATTCCTAGTCCAAGATGGTTATTTATTCCTAGTCCAGCCGTCACGTACAATAAACAAAACAACTCATCTTAAATAGAATAGCGCAGCACTGATCATGCATCATCTATCCGATGTATTTTAATCCTGCAGAACAATTGTATATTTGAACAATTACCCGATACAATAGCCTCATGCTTAGACCTTGGAATTTAACGATAGATATTGACAGATCCTCTTCAAAAGCGATTTACATCCAAATAGCGGATAACATTGCTGCTGATATACAATCAGGTCGATTGGCGAAAGGAACGGCCTTACCCAGTAGCAGATCTCTTGCAGCCCAACTAAAATTAAACCGAAACACGGTAATTGATGCCATACAGTTGCTGTTGAGCGAAGGCTGGCTGGTTAGTCAGGCACGTAGAGGTATATTTGTAGCGGCTCAATTACCTTATGGCTCTAACCTATATGTTGCACAAAAGATCGAATTATCTGATCATCAAGCCCCCACACGTATTATATTCGATGATGGTAATCCAGACAGCAAGATTGCCCCGATAGAACAGCTCGGACGGGCCTATCGTCAAATTTTTAAACGCAGCGCACGTTGGAAAATGATGGGCTATGCCGATCCCCGAGGACATCTTGATTTTCGGGAAGAAATCGCCAATATGCTCAACATCGAGCGCAACATGCACATTGATAAAAATAACCTATGCATCAGTCGTGGAAGTCAAATGGCCATGTACCTGGTCGCCCAATGCCTATTACGGCACGATGATTATATCTTTGTGGAGTCCCCTGGATACCATTCAGCCTGGAAAATCTTTGAAAAAGCTGGTGCGCGATTGATTCCTATCCCTGTCGATACCGATGGTCTTATCGTTGATGAACTTCTCCCACATTTATTGAAAAAAAGCAATATTAGGGCACTATATCTTACTCCACATCGACAATAT
Source organism: Sphingobacterium multivorum (assembly GCF_039511225.1). Taxonomy (NCBI): domain Bacteria; kingdom Pseudomonadati; phylum Bacteroidota; class Sphingobacteriia; order Sphingobacteriales; family Sphingobacteriaceae; genus Sphingobacterium; species Sphingobacterium multivorum. Next base: position 1,147,286 of record NZ_CP154261.1, on the reverse strand, counting down.
CCAACCACTGTGACCTTAAGCAAAGAACGGAGATCACAATTAATAGCATTATCCAACCAACATAACTTCACGATCATTGAGGACGATTACGATTACGAATTTCATTTTGAACAAGCGCCCTATTACCCACTCGCTTCACAGCAGGAACTGATCAATACTGTTTACATTGGTACACTCAGCAAAGTTGTTGCACCAGCACTCCGTCTCGGTTATCTGGCGACAAGAAACGAGCAGCTACTCCAGCAGGTTACCGAACTTCGCTACTTCATCGATATACAAGGTGACAATATTATGGAGCAAGCTGTCCTGGAACTCATTCAGGATGGAACAATTCGTAGACATATCCGAAAAGCAACGCTGCTTTACAAAAAGAAACGTGATTTCATGATCGCCCAATTGGACAAATATCTGCAGGATCATGTGAGCTATACTTCTCCAAAAGGGGGATTGGCGGTTTGGCTATCATTTAAACATCAGATCGACTGGGCATTTTTATCCCAAAAATTAAAGGAAAGATCAGTCCATATACCGCATCCCGAAAACTACAGCAGAGAAAATATTTTTGGTGGAATACGACTTGGTTATGGATCCTTATCTGAGGAATTGATCGAGGAAGGAATCATCATTTTAGCTGAACTTTTGGAACAGGCGAAACGCTCCTTCCGATGATTTGAAACACAAAAAGCAACTAGACTATTTTGCGAATTGGACGAACATAGTTAGATTAATATTTCGTAAAAACAGGCGCATTCAATATTTAATTCCGCATCATAAAGACCGATTAAAAGATTAGTATAGACAATATGTAAAAAACAGTTAAAAGTGTTGGCAAAACGTAATTTTTTGCCATAAATCATTTTTTTCGCTTACTAATCGCATAAATTAACCGTAGTTTTACGGCGCAAAAAACACACGAGTCATTCCTAATAGGATAGCTATAATAAGAGAGAGAATAGAGTACATTAATTTATGACTGAGAGAATACCCAGCAGGCCGTATGCAGCAATTACTGGTATTGGCGGATATATTCCACCGAATAAGAGATCAAATACAGATTTGGAGCAGTTTTGCGATACATCCGATGAATGGATTATCAAACGTACAGGTATTAAGGAGCGGAGAATTTTAGAAGAAAATCTTGCCACATCAGACATGGCTGTAAAAGCTATACAAGATTTGGCAACACAATATCATAAAAATCTGAACGATGTAGATGCGCTAATTGTAGCGACTTCTACACCCGATATGCCAATGCCGGCAACAGCAAATATCATTTTAGAAAAATTAGGTCTTACCAATGTTTGGGCTTTTGATGTCAATGCTGCTTGCTCTGGGTTTTTATATGCCTTAGACATGGCTTCAGCTCTCGTTGAGACAGGCCGTTATAAAAATGTACTCGTAGTCGGTGCTGACAACATCAGTACTTATGTCGATTTAAAAGATCGTTCGACCAATATTCTTTTTGGTGATGGCGCTGGTGTGATATGGCTTGAGCCATCTTTAGAAGGTGGAATTATGGATGCCTATCTATGTAGCAATGGCGCGGGAAAAGAATTCTTAAAAATCGAAGCCGGCGGTTCTTTGCATCCAATCGACAGTAATCTTCCTGTCAACGACAACAGATTCCTGAAACAAGATGGCAAAACTGTATTTAGACATGCTGTTCAGTCTATGAGCGACGCTTGTAATACGGTTTTACAACGCAACAACCTACAGATTGAAGATATCAACTGGTTAATTCCACATCAGGCTAATCAGCGCATCATTGATGCCGTTGGGCGTAGTCTGAATATACCAGAAGACAGAGCATTAAGTAATATCGAATACCTAGGAAATACCATTGCTGCCACGATCCCGTTGTGTATCTGGCAGAATATTAAAAAATTAAATACCGGTGATTTAGTCATGTTAACCGCCTTTGGTGCAGGTTTCTCTTGGGGAGCCAGCATATTTAAATGGATGATTTAAGCGATCAAAAACTTTAGTCGTCATAAAATTCACACTAGTATAAAACGCCAGGAATAAACCATTTCTGGCGTTTTTCTTTCTTTCCATCTACCAAAACCAGATTCGCCATTCCCCAATAAGAATTGATCTATCTTCCTTTTATAGGCAGGGTAGCGGAGAAAGGAATACGCTAACGGGGAAAGCACTAAGCTAGCGATAACCCGAAGGGCAAAACATGAAAATACATTGTAGACAAAGCTTACATAATAAGTTATTTTTATATTCAATAATAGGGAGTTTATAGGGACCTTATTCGGACCTTATAGGGACCTCATTTGGATGAACGCGGCTAAAGTCCGATTTATCTCCCAATAATCTACCAATAAAATCAGGATTATTTTATAAACAGTACGCCACTTATCCACTCTTTTTATAGCACAAGAAAAAGGGGGCTTTGCGATGGAAAGCCCCCTTTAAAAATCCAATATAAAATCTATTCTTTTAATAATTTAATGACAAGCCCACACCAAAGCCCATATCGCTATCATAATGTGTTCTAAAAGCCATATTTTTGGTGATGACATAATTTAGTCCAGCCATATATTCAAGGTCTGAGTTGACCATAAAATCGCCACGGATCCTTCTAGCGATCGGGATATCCTCACGCATAAGCTGCAATCGCACAATTCCATCGTGATACACCTCTGCCTGAAAATTGACCAACATGGGTAAAGTATACATAAAACCCAGACTTAAAGCTTTGCGACTATCTTTTTTATTGGCCTGTCCAAAAATATTTTTCTCATGTTCATCCTCCCCCATTCGACGATAACGATAATCAAAACCTACAAATGGCATAAACCATTGCATCTTCCCAAAGTATCTACCCAAGTGGGTTTCCACCTCATAACCGTGCATATCATTATACCCCAAACGCCATTCTGAACCAAGCTGCCAGCGTGCATTCTGAAACATTGCCTGACCGTCATTTCCATTGGTAGCGAAATCATTTTGCGCCATGAAATGAGTCATATTACTTTCCATCTGCAGCTCCTTATAGGCTTTAGCTTTATCTGGAAGATAGGGATTTTTATAATCGTCCACAGCAAAAACGCGGTTCATCCCCGCCATCATATGATACAGGATATGGCAATGAAAAAACCAGTCTCCTTCTTCATTCGCTAAGAATTCGATCGTATCCGTCTCCATGGGCATGATATCCACCACATTTTTCAACGGCGCTTTTGATCCTTTTCCATTTAACAATCTAAAGTCAAAGCCATGCAGATGTATTGGATGACGCATCATTGAGTTATTATAGATGGTAATGCGCAATACCTCGCCCTTTTTTACAGGTATCTTATCCGTTTCAGAAAGAATTTTATTGTCCATGCTCCATACATAACGGCTCATATTTCCCGTCAGGGTAAATTTGAGATCTCGTATCGGCGCTTCTTTAGGTAGTTCAGTAGCTTGAGGAGACTCCAGCATCGCATAGTTGAGCGTGACAATATCGCCCAATGCATTGGCATTATAACGATTGGGATCTTCGTCCATGTTCATTTGTCCATGATTCATACCGCTATGTTTACTGTGATCTTCTTTTTTCTTTCCATCACCTGTAATTTCGGGATACATCACCACATTCATATCCATCTGGTTCAGACTCATCTTCATGCCCATATCATTGAGATCACCATTCATCTTCATCATATCGTTCATCATCTTCATGCCCTCAAAATATTTAAGGCGGGGAAGCGGGGAAATCAATTGTTTAATACCATTTCCGACAAAATAACTGGCAGATTGTGTTCGATCTTCTGTTGTTGCCATGAATTCGTAAGCTGTACCTTCATTTGGTATAGTTACAACGACATCATAAGTCTCCGATACCGCAATCATTAATCGATCGACCTCCACCGGAACCACATCATTCCCATCATTGGCAACAACGGTAATTTTGCCACCTGCATAGCGCAGCCAAAAATAAGACGAAGCACCGCCATTGGAAATTCGTAAACGCACTTTATCTCCTGCTTTCAAAGCTTTACCATTCACCGACTTTAAATCCGTGGAATGAGCCCCGTTCATCAACACCTTATCATAATAGACATCACTGACATCCATCGCCAGCTGACGTTTCCATTCATTCGTGACTTTCGTCTTAAACTTCCCTTCTTTAATTGCTTCGACGTACGATTGTGTAGACCCTTTTTTTATCGCGGCCCAATCGTTGGCCGTGTGTAGCATTCGCTGAATGTTATCGGGGTTATAATTTGTCCATTCACTTAATATGACCGGAATCGTGGGTAAATCATCAATTCCTTTTCGGAAAGTCTTATCATCTGCACGCTTGTTGAGAATAAGGCTACCATACATACCGATCTGTTCCTGGAGGCCCGAATGCGAGTGATACCAATGTGTACCGTGTTGAATTATCGGAAAACGATAGGTATAAGTCGAATTCGGCTTTATAGGTTCCTGCGTCAGGTGTGGCACACCGTCTTCTTTATTCGGCAGAAAAATACCGTGCCAGTGCAGCGAAGTACTTTCCTTTAACTCATTGTGAACAACGATTTCCGCCGTATCTCCTTCAGTAAAAGTCAGGGTCGGCATTGGAATCTGCCCGTTTACAGCGATTGCCCGTTTTGATTTGCCGGCATAATTGACAATGGTATCCCGTACATAAAGGTCATGACGAACCACCTTCTGGGCCAGCACTGTCAGTTGTGTCATCAATAGTAAGACAACCGTTAATATATTACTCTTTTTATACATGTTTATTCATTTAATACATTAGTATTCCATTTCCCATCGGTCCTACGCCATATTGGTAGACCAGTCTAGCACCGTGATGCCCCGTGATAAATAGTGTCACCGATAAACTGATCAACAAAATCAATATCAAATAGTTTATCCAAGCACTTGTATCTTTTCGCAATCCAACAAAATGCAGGACTGTAGTGCTACTTGCAATCCAAAAGCTGATCCAGGCAAAACGTTGATGGATCTCAAAAACCGCGAAGGCCTTTTCATCTGCATCGCCTGAAATATGGGTTGCGGTCTGAATTGCAGCAAGAGCTCCAAGTGTTCCCAGTAATAACAATCCGAAAGTCAGCACAGTGAAAGGACGTCGATGTTTTTTTAACAATAAGGCACCTATATGACTAATCAAGGCCATCAGCAAGAGCACAATCGGAAAATGTACCAATAGCGGGTGTAAGCTGGGCAGTCCTTCGAATAAGCTTTTCATTGTATTAATGTATTGTTTCTACGATAGATCCACAGGTGGCCATTGATTGACCTAAATAAGGATTTTCAATTTTCTTTTGTGTACTCAACCAATTGGCTCCTTTTCCATCACGATACATAGGGCAGTGTTGGTAATAGACCGTAACTTCAGGTTTGACAGATTTCATCAACACATACATATTTTTGGAAAGGGTCACAAAGTGCTCTCGCTGATGTTCATTTTCCGTAATCCCAGCAATATGCTCTGTATCGAAAGCCAATTTCCGTTGGTATTCCTTCCAAAGTTTTGCCTGAACAGCATCCAATTGTTCGTTATTAACTCTTTCAATGGCAGCCTGTATTCCTTTCGCTGCTGTCTGTGCAGCCGCGCCATTATCCTTAACCAATGCATCTTTCAGCGCGAAATAGGCGCTGTATAAGCCTGCAAAAGGATTGCTAGCTGCTGTTACATCAACTTTCCCCGCCGATGGTTCTATTTTTGCAGCTGTATTATTTACTCTGGCAGCCTCTTTAGTCAAAGCGCTATCGCCTTTGCTTTTGTCAACATTCGTCGTTGCGGTATCCGCAGCAACAGGGACCGTATGATCTGCATGTGTATTTTTCGATGTTGAATTGTTGCATGCAACGAATATCAATGCGATCGCCACAATTAGCATAAACTTTTTCATAATTACGTGTATTTATAGGTTTAGATTTTTAATATAATTTCGATAGTTTGTTTCGTTTTCAAAATAGGAAACTTCCCCTTGATCGCCGGTAATTGCAATGGAAGCCGTCGCCTTATCCACTTCTTTTTTTGAAAAAGGATCGATGGCTACACGTACCGCAGCTTCTTGCGGTATGCGCTTTTTACACATTTCACAGCAACCATAATAATCCTTACCCTCGTATCTGACCAGCAATTGTTTTTTCCCCATAAAAGCATCATTCACCATGCAAACTTGTGCTGTGGGGACGAGATCACCCACTTTATATTGAACTGACTGTACAGGCAAACTGATCGCCGGATCAGTCGAAGCTATTTGATCTTCAGCTTTGGTATTTGTTTGTGAACCGCTACAGGCCGTTAAAGACAATACAACAACCGATAGGATCGCTAGGAAATAATTCATAACACAGGCGATTAGTTTAACGTTTCTACTGTACTTCCACAACTAATCATTTGCGCTCCAAAGAATGGGTTTTTCACGGCATTCTCCTTACTTAGCCAATGCGCTCCCTTGCCTTCACTAAACATAGGGCAATGCTGATAATAAATAGGTCCGTCCACTTTACTCACCTTCAGCAGCTCATACAACGCATTTGAAAGAGATGCAAAAGCCACACGTTGCTTAGCAACATCTTTATTTTTAGTTATACCTGTCGCATCGCTTGCCAGCTTATTCATCACCTTCATCCATACCGTATGTTCATCGTGGCTAAGTTTATTCATATCGACAGCTTTGACTGCTGCTTGAAATGCCTCGGCATGAGCTGCTGCCGCCACCGCATCTGTCTTCACCAATGCATCCTTTAGCGCAAAGTAAGAACTTGCCAAGAGTGCAAATGCGGTCTTTTCATCCGCTGCTTTTGAGTTCACCGAAGGCTGAATTGTTGTTTGTACGCCCTGACGATGGTTCGTATGATCGACCTGCTGTTCAGTATCATTTTTTAATGCTGGTTTTAGGACTCGTTCATATTGTTCAGCTTTTGCCAATTGAACATAAGCATCATCTGGAGCCAGAAATTTTTCATTGTCGAACCCTGCCAATGCAATGCGCTTAAGAACCTCATCCGCGCTTGTTTTTGACGAGTCGTAGGTAACAACCGCCAGTTTGGTTGCCTGATTCCAGTCAACTTTCGCAAATTGTCCGTCCCGACCTTCTTTTTCAATGATCGTTTTAACAGCCGGTGTATTTCCAAAAATCTTTACAGTCGCTGTCTTTGCATTTTTAATTTGTGCATGTGTATGTTGGGTGGATAGTAATACAGGGATTACCAAACCAAGTAATGACATTAATCTCATGATTATCATATGTAGTATATAAAAGAATACCGACGAAAAACCCTTCTACAGCGATTTACTGTATTTGCGTATTGAATCCGATAGATCCAAAGGGATTTTCATAAGCTAAAATAAAACGGGGCTTTGGATAGAGAAACCGATCCAAAAAGACATAGCATGGGCTATCAGTCTAACACTAGGCGATCTGAGGAGGTTGCCAAATGGAAAAATAGGCATCAGCGCAATAAGGCTGTTTATAGCGCGCATAAGCGCTTGATGCATCAGCATATAAGGGTAAAATAAGCTGAGCTTCGATCACTGAAACAATAGGATTACATTGCAGAGAGGTACGGCATGATTTTTCGCCACAATGTTTACCACAGTCATCCGCATGATGATCTGATTTTGGTGATTCAGCTCTTTCATCTTTACAACAATCTGCTGTTTCGACGTCCTTTACCTGTTGTCTTTCATCAAGGCAACATGATTTTTCTTCCTGTTTTGGCTTTTCGGACGGTTCGTGGCAGGCAAATAACCTATACGGTGCTAAGAAAAGCCCCAGCATACAGATTATAAATACGATATTACGTTTTGCCCACATAACGGATTAATTTGAAAAGTAGAGATGTGCTACTTTGGAGGTAAATTTCGGTAGAATTTTCGAATGTACAATTGTAATATTTTTTATTTTATTTATAATATTTTGATTTGCTGTATTTCCGATTCTCGGCCTGGCCGCATAAAAACTACTTTTCGAGTCCTTTGATCCAGTTCAGTATCAACAGGCAACCAGGCGCATACACTCCCCCATGATCAAACCCCTGTAGCTGATACAACGAGGTTCTGGTATGCCCTACCTGTTTTAAGACCGCTGCCAAATGGGCGTTTTCTTCAAACCGTGCCGCCATTTCCAATTGTTGATCCCCAGTGATCAGGAGAATTGGCGGTGCATCTTTCCGTGCGAACGAAAGCGGTGCAAAATGATCAATCTGGGGGATCACCATGGATTGCCCACGTTCCTTTTTAATCGTGTAATGCGTATTTGTTTGCCCACTAATCGGTGCCAGCCCTTTTATATTATTTGCATCAACACCAAATTTTTGCAGGTAATGCTTATCCAAACCAACCATTAAAGCCAAATATCCGCCTGCTGAATGTCCCGACACATAAATTTTTGAGGGATCTCCGCCATAGTTTGCAATATGTGAAAATGTCCATGCAACAGCCTCAGCAGCATCTTCGATATAGCTCGGCGCTTTCGCTCTGGGGCTTAGCCTATAATTGACTGCTATAACCGCTACACCTTTTTCTTTAAGTTCAAGTGGAATAAATTTATTTGCCTCCTCTAGTCCGCCGCCATGAAACCATACGATGGTAGCAAAATTTTTACGATCAGTCGGGATATAGATATCCAATTTACAACGTTCTTTCTTATAAGAATCTGGTTCATCTGGTTTACAATAGGCAATGTCGGTTGTCGTTTTATACTGCTGCGCAAACATTAAACTCGGTGAAAACAGAAAAAAGAAGATAACAAGCAATTTGGAAGACATATAAATCGGATTTAAGTATTAAATAGCTTAAAGTTAACAAAACTCCATCAAAACCATTTGGTTGAGTTAAAATAAGTTTCAACTTTACACTTTTTATTATATATTGATAATTATCTGGCAATAGATATAACAAAACACAAATTTTCCTGTTATTAACTTAGAAAACATCATAACATTATATGGAACGGATAAAGATTGAAACCCATATCAACGTACGCGTAGAAACGATCTGGAATGCCTATAACTCGGCCGAGGATATCATGCAATGGAATCATGCTTCAGATGACTGGCACTGTACAAGTTCGATCAATGACTTACGTATTGGCGGAAAGTTCAAAAACCGAATGGAGGCAAAAGATGGATCTATGGGCTTTGATTTTGAAGGCAGCTATACCGCGCTTGAACCCTTTAAAAAAATAGCCTATGTTATGCCTGATGGTCGTCATGTTGAAATCAACTTCAATGCAAAAAAGTCTGCTACGGATATCACGATAATTTTTGATGCAGAAACGGAAAATCCTATTGATTTGCAACGTGATGGATGGAAGGCCATTCTCGAAAATTTCAGATCCTACGTTGAAAACACCTATGCAACGACACAGCTCGGGCAATCGCATGAATGACGACTGAGCTTAGCTTGTCTTTTCATGCGATCATCTTTTAAATAAAGGATATGCTTAGGATTCTTAAAAGTATAGTTATATTTAGCCACTAATTCGTCTCCCCCTTCTTCATAGAAAGCGGAGAACGATACCAACAAAACGCGATAAAAAGATTACATATGACAATAATTAACAATTATGAAGAGTACAAAGCCTTTGAAGGAAAATCATTAGGCGAATCCCAATGGCATGTTATTGATCAAAAACAAATTAATCAATTTGCGGATGCAACCCTTGACCACCAATGGATTCATTTAGATAGTGAAAAGGCCAAAACTGATAGTCCTTTCAAATCGACTATTGCTCATGGCTATCTGACCTTGTCCCTTATTCCTTATTTATGGAAACAAATTGCTGAAGTAAGAAATGTCAAAATGGAAATCAATTATGGGATTGAAAACCTACGTTTTGCACAACCTGTTTTGGTTGACAATGCTGTACAGCTCCATACACAAGTAAAATCGGTTGTCAATTTGAGAGGGGTTGTCAAAGTTACCATCGAAGCTACATTGAAAATCAAAGACAGTGCAAAACCGGCGTACGTGGGTGATGTGATCTTCTTATATCATTTCAATTAATTCCAATCTTAGACTATAGGCCATTAGCGAATTCTTATACATGCGCAATAGCTTTCAAATAAAACTTGTTACAAATCATAAGGAATATCCTTATGATTTGTTGCTTTTGGCAGACGAAACCATTCATGCAATTGACAAATACCTCTATGAATCGCTAGTTTATGTTGTCTATGAAACGGTAAAACCGATCGCTGTTTTCTGTTTGTATCCGGTCAATACAGAGACATTAGAAATTAAAAACATCGCCGTATCACCCGAGTTTCAAGGTATGGGGCTCGGAAGTCAACTGCTTGATTTTATCAAGGAGAATTACCGGCAATATCCGAACCTGATTGTGGGTACCGCAGATTGTGGTTTGGCTCAAATTCGTTTTTATGAACGAAATGGCTTTGTTAAATACGCCGTCCGTAAAGATTTTTTCATTGAAAATTATGAGCTGCCTATTTATGAAAATGGCCAGTTGTTGAAAGATATGATTATGCTGCGGTATACGTTAAATCCCTAGAGACAAAAATAGATATAGATGAGTACTGGTATTGATAATCCCAACCACAGCACTACCCCCTGTAGTATTGCTTTAAAACCTACTGCCAACAAGACCTCCCTCGACAAACTTGCTCCAATTAAAAACAACGTTAAGGTAAGCCCCATCTTTGAAATAGAAACGACATAGCCTCCTATATACTGAAAAAAAGGGATATAACTTGTTAAGATAACCGCCAATACAAATAGGCCAATAAAATACGGTATTTTAATTCTTGTCCCTTTGGTTTTGAATGCTACAGCACTTAAACAGGCAATTGGAATGATCCATAAAGCTCTGGTCAATTTTACGGTTGTCGCAACCTGTAGTGCTTCATTACCGTACTTACTTGCCGCACCAACGACAGAACTGGTATCCTGTATGGCAACCGCACACCATAAACCAAATTGCGTCTGGCTGAGATCAAGCAAATGACCGACGACAGGAAATACAAATAAAGCAATGGCATTTAGTACAAATATGGTCCCTAACGCCACACTTACTTGCTTTTCATTGGCTTTTATCGTCGGTGAAACCGCAGCAATGGCGCTTCCTCCACAAATGGCAGTGCCAACAGAAATCAAATAAGCGGTCACCTTTTCCAATTTGAGTAACCTACCCAATAGATAGCCCAATGATAATGTTCCGAGAATAGAAATAACGGTTAACACAAACCCCTGCTTACCCGTTTGGATAGCTGTATCGATATTCATTCCAAATCCAAGTCCAACCACAGAAATCTGTAACAAAATCTGTGTTGCCCTGTGATTGACTGCCAGAAAGGGATGGCCAATCCATTGCGCTACAATAATACCCAAAAGTAAGGCAAGAGGGGCCGACACAAATGGGGTAAGACATAATACAAATAAGAGTATAAAAATGATTTCCCGAACGGAGACTTTATGATTGAGCAGCTGCTTATAACGAATTGTCGTATTTATTTTTTTGTCCATGACAATGATGCATTGATTTGGCACAAAATTGAATAACTCTCAATTATTTTAAAAGACACAATTACAAATAAGTCATAACAATTGGTTATAACAGACAACTACATTTTAACCAAAATAATTAAAGGATACGCTATTAAAATGAAAGAATCCTTCCCATTAGAACATTAAAGTATTACGATAAATGATTATATTTCAACGAGGTTATTCATAGGAATTAAACTTGACTTAATAATTATATACCGATGACACTGACAGCCATTCATCCCAAACTGCCCATGCGCAACAAAACCATCACAAAAGATTTTTATCTACATAAACTTGGATTTTCATTATGTGGAGCAGTCGATTACGAAGGTTACCTGATGCTAAAAAAAGACCATATTGAAATTCATTTTTTTGAATTCCAAGAACTTCCACCAGAAGAAAATTATGGTATGGTTTATATACGCACAGACGACATTGATTGTCTGTATCAGTCTTTTCAAGAAAATCACGTTGAGATTCACCCCAATGGCAAACTTGAGATTAAGCCCTGGGGTCAGCGGGAGTTTTCGATTTTAGATCCCGACAACAATCTACTCACCTTTGGCGCCGATGCTTAAATAGCGAAAAGCCCACTAAAGATTGCTAAAAATCAGCAAAGATCCATAGTGGGCTTGGTATTGTTCGTATGGGTTCTTAGCCAAAAAGGTCTGAACTCAAATAGCGGTCACCTCGGTCACAGGCAATAAATACAATAAGGCCTTCGTCGATTTCATTTGCAATTTTAAGTGCTCCTGCAAAAGCTCCACCGGTGCTCATTCCTGCAAAAACCCCTTCACGCTTAACAAGTTCCCGGGCAAGCGCTGTTGCCTCCTGTTGGGATATATCGATAACGCGATCTACCCTGCTTGGATCAAAAATCTTAGGCAGATAGGCTTCGGGCCAACGCCGTATGCCTGGTATGGAAGATTCAGGAGTGGGCTGACAGCCTACGATCTGAATGGCTGCATTTTTTTCCTTCAAATAGATGGAATTTCCCATAATTGTCCCCGTAGTTCCCATGGCGCTTACAAAATGTGTAATCTTCCCCGCAGTATCACGCCAGATTTCAGGTCCCGTTGTTTTGATATGTGCTTCGTAGTTATCTGGATTTGCAAATTGATTCAATATAAAATAGCCTTCTTTTTCGGCCTTTTCTTCTGCATAATCGCGACATATTTCCATGGATTCCAATAAAGTAACTTTCGCCCCGTAAGCCTCCATCGTAAGCGTTCGCTCCCGCGTTGAAGAAGCTGGCATCACAAGCTCGAGGTTAAGTCCATATATACCGGCGATCATAGCAAGTGCGATCCCCGTATTACCGCTCGTTGCCTCGATCAATTTACTATCTTTTGTAATATCGCCCCGCTCCATCGCCGAACGGATCATATTGAGTGCTGCACGATCTTTCACCGAGCCCGCAGGATTATTACCTTCCATTTTTGCAAAGATCCGCACCTTGGGATTTGTATGAAATTGTGTAATCTCGACTAAGGGTGTATTTCCTATGGTATCTATGATATTTCCCATGGTATCTATATTATTGGTTTTGAATCTATAAATTTTGATGTAGCCTGATGGTATACGGTGGTGTAAGGCTCGACAGAACTTGTCAACCAGACATTCCCGCCAATGACCGAATGATGGCCGATGTGTGTTTCGCCGCCCAGGATTGTGGCTCCAGAGTAGATAATAACATGATCGCCAATTGTCGGGTGGCGTTTTACATTGGAAAACACCTTATCCACACTCAGGGCCCCCAGGGTTACACCCTGATAAAGTTTCACATAATTACCGATGGTGCAGGTTTCACCGATAACCAATCCGGTGCCATGGTCAATATGCAGATGATGGCCTATTGTTGCTCCAGGATGGATATCAATTCCCGTTTTGGAATGCGCATGTTCTGTCAATATGCGCGGTATCAAAGGAACACCCAGGCGATGTAGTTCGTTCGCCATCCGGAAAATACAGATCGCAAAGAAACCGGGATAAGTACGTACAACCTCTCTTTTATTCTGTGCTGCAGGATCGCCATCCATCAATGCATCTGCATCCCAGCACATCAATTCATAAAGTTGTGGAATCCGTTCAAAAAACTGGTGCGCTACTTCCGAGTGATTGCAGCTTTGACAAGCTTTGGATTTGCTCAGGAGCTGCTCAAGCTCCAATTCAAATTGTTCAAAAGCGAGCTTCACATCATCGACCGATTTCATCTCGCTAGAATTTCGTTCGGGGAAGAGCACATCCACAATTCGGATAGCCCAGCCGCAGATCTTCTTGTTAGAAGGCATTTCTAGAACAGCCAATTGCTGTTCATAGATATGTTGATAAAAATCATGCATCTTCACTAGTTTATTAAAACAAATATACTATACAATATTGATAGATTAAGCCTTATTATCAAAACTTAGCCCCTTTGCCAATCATTTAGCTCATTTGATGAGCAGAGGATATCTTTTAGCTTAGCGAACCAAGCGTTCAAACAGCTCGTTCAATGTTGCTTCGGGATCCTCACATAATCCGGGGTGTGATGCCGAGCATTGAATCAGGGTACTTCGCTTCGCTGTAAGCCAACGAAACCGTTCAGTGATATCTAACTCGGCAAGTTTACCGGCATCTTTTTCGCCGTGGCAGATTCGCTGGAAGGAAGACAGATGATTTTCGATCAACTCCAACTCGATATTCGGACAAAGAGCACGCACCTTTTGTTCATTGACCAGATAAACCATCTTCGCAAAACGATACTTACGACAATAAAGAGCTACGCCTACATTGATAAATTCCTCTCGCTCCACTCGTGGTATCAAACGTACCACAGCATACTCATATACGGTCTTTTCTGGCATCTTCTATTTGTTTTACAAAAATGGATGAATTGGCTACACGCTGTTTCAGGAAAGAAACATACACTTCGCGCGCATCGGCCGCAGAGAGCTCACGTTCGGCATCTTCCAGCCATTCATCGGGTACCACCGCCAATATTCCACGAAATACCGCCTCCGTAAAAACGGAACGATATTCCTGATCTATTTTCTCCACCATACTCGCATTTTTGAGCAGTACGTGATCTTTAATCTGAACAAATGGTTTTAGGGATTGTTCTTCCCAGTTATCCCAACTGTGATGGAAATATAAGGAAGCGCCGTGATCTATCAACCAAAGTTCTTTATGCCATATCAGCATATTTGTATTCCGTACGGTACGGTCAACATTCATCAAGAGCGAATCCAACCAGACAATTTTCGATGCTTCCTCCGCCCCGATGGCATCAACATTCGCATCAAATGTGATGGCTCCACTCAGAAAATGAAGTCCCAGGTTTTTGCCTACACTAAATTTGAGCAGATCCTGAATTTCTTCATCGGGTTCTGTACGGCCAAAGGATTCGTCCAGCTCCGCAAATACAATTTCGGGAACCCTCAATTTTAGCAATCTTGCTAGCTCTCCACCGATCAGTTCTGCGATCAATGCTTTTCGTCCCTGACCTGCCCCTCTAAATTTTATAACATAACTAAAGCCGTCATCGGCATCGACTAATGCGGGCAAAGACCCTCCTTCCCGAAATGGCTGAACATATCGGATGATCTCTACATCTCTAATAACAGGTTGTTTAAAATCCATGAATTATATTTTTACGATCTTCAAAGTTGGCAATACCATGCAAACTGATCAAACTTATCTAAAGTTACCTATATTTAAACGTTTGCAGCTATAGGAAATGAGAAATTCACGTCATGTACTTGCACAATGCCCCTACTCTTTGTCCCTGCGAACTATTAAGTGTGGTAATATCCAAAATTATTGCTTATATTTTAGCAATAAAGCACAAATTGTACATTCATTTGACCGTTGGAAGTATTATTTTCTAATTATATTTGTAGTGTAATCACAACTTGTCTCATCAAGTTTCTTCAATCAACGATATGGATACCATTCAGGAATATAACAATGTTATTAAACATTGTCAGGATTTATTTATTAAAAAAACAAAAGATTATGGAACGGCCTGGCGGATTATGCGCCTATCTTCCATTACAGACCAGATTTACATTAAAGCACAACGTATACGCACGCTAGAAATCAAAAAGGTTTCCAAAGTTGGCGAAGGCATTGTCGACGAATATATCGGTATTATCAATTACTGTGTCATGGCCATGATTCAGATTGATTTGGGTGAAGATGGTGAAGAAAATCTGGATCCAACTTTTGTGAATCAGAAATATACCGAAAAGGTTACCGAGACCAGAGATCTCATGCTTGCCAAAAACCACGATTATGGTGAAGCATGGCGCGATATGCGTGTTTCTTCCATGACAGATCTGATCTTAATGAAAATACACCGCGTTAAACAAATTGAAGATAATGATGGGCAAACCCTTGTCTCAGAAGGCATCCATGCCAACTATCAAGATATGCTCAACTACGCAGTTTTTGCATTAATTAAATTAGGAATTGCACAACAATAATCGGATTATGACAGCCACACAGCAGCGTACCAAAACAAATTATCTTTTAGGATTTTGCCGGATTTTTACGGGACTTTTGTTCATATTCTCCGGTTTTATTAAAGCAAATGACCCGACAGGGTTTGGCTATAAGCTTCAGGAATACTTTGAGGTCTTTCATCTCACAGCTTTTAATGAATACGCCACGGCCATGGCCGTGGTGATATGTGGTTTTGAAATTTTGTTAGGCGCACTTTTATTACTTGGGGTTTATGCAAATACCGTTGCCTGGGGCCTGCTGCTGCTGATCCTGTTTTTCACCTTTCTAACCTTCTATTCGGCATTTTTTGAGGTCGTGACCTCCTGTGGCTGTTTTGGCGATGCCATCCCACTCACACCTTGGCAATCATTTTCTAAAGATCTGGTGCTCTTGGCCTTGATCCTTATTATATTTTTTAACCGAAAACAATTACGATCAATTATCAAAGGATCAGGCAATCAATTCGTTGCTACTTTGATTACAGCAATCATCTCCTTAGGTATTGGTGTTTACACCGTAAACTACCTCCCCTTTATTGATTTCTTACCCTACAAAGTTGGCAACAACTTACCTTCATTAATGGTATTACCTGAAGGCAAACAAGGCGATGTCTTTGAGCAAATCTATACCATGAAAAACAAAAAGACGGGCGAAACCAAAAAGGTCAATGACAAAGTCTATATGGCTGACAAGCTATGGGAAGATGAATCATGGGAAATTATAGGTGAGCCTGAGAGTAGATTAGTAAAAAAAGGATATGACATCCCTATTCCTGATCTCTTAATTACAGACGCTGATGGTGCAGATCATACACAGGAAATCATTGCCAACCCGTATTATAACCTTGTGATCGTTGCAAAAGATCTTTCTTCGACCAATATTGATGCTATCCAAAAGATCAATCAGACAGCCATTCAGTTAACAAAAGATTATAATGGACTGCGCGTTGTTCTATTGACTGCTTCTGCATCCAAAGACGCGCAATATCTGAGTGATAAAATGCAATTAATTGCGGAGATATTCTATGCCGATCTCATTCCTCTGAAAAGCATGGTGAGAGCAAATCCTGGTGTACTGCTCCTAAAAGGAGGCAACGTCGTCGGAAAATGGCACTATAATAATTTTCCGGATGCCAAAACCATTGAAGATAAATTTCTAAGTAAAGACAAATAGTACCTATGCCTAAACCTATATTTTTGATTGGTTATATGGGAAGTGGAAAAACTACCCTGGGTAAGAAACTTGCCACCAAACTCGAGCTCCCTTTCATCGACACTGATGAGGAAATCGTCAAACAAATTGGCATGAGCATTACCGAATATTTTAGTCAACATGGTGAAGACGCCTTCCGGACATTAGAACGCGAGCAATTGCGTAAATTTGCGGAGAATGCTGCCGTAATATCTACGGGTGGTGGCGCCCCCTGTTTCTTTGATAACATGGAATGGATCAAGGCGAATGGTTATGCCGTCTATTTACAGATGTCGCCCAAAGCACTTTTTGACCGTCTTTCTCAATCTAAATTACACAAAAGGCCCATTCTGATCGGAAAATCACCGGAGGAACTACGACTATTTATTGAAGAAAAGTTGATCGAAAGAGAACCTTATTATACACAGGCACATCTGACGATTGACCAATTAAACACGAGTGTCGAGACACTGGCCGATCTGATCAATCAGTACAATAGATAGACAATGAATATACGTACCCCCCACTACTTCCTTTTATTGATCTGCTTTATCGTAAGCAGTTGCTTTCGTAATGGAGCCAATACGGATGGCTTGCCGGTGGGTAAACGTATACAGCTCCAAAATGTGGAGGAATTATATCAGTTTTTGACCTATGATGATAATCGTTATCCATTAGTCAGTTTGCATCGTGGGGGCCCCGCTTCCGGATACCCGGAGAATGCAATCGAAACTTTTTCCTATAACGCGAGCTTACAGCCAGTCCTTGTTGAATGTGATGTTCGTATCAGTAAAGACTCAGCATTAATATTAATGCATGATAATACGCTAAACCGAACAACCACAGGTAGAGGGACTGTGAACGCCAGCACATTGGCTGAGCTCAAAAGTCTTCGTCTATTGGACAATAACAAAAAGATAACGCCCTATAGGATCCCTACGCTGGAAGAAGCACTTGCTTGGGGAAAAGGAAAGGTAATCTTCACCTTAGACATTAAAAATGATGTCCCTTATGAAGCCGTTATCAACGCTATTCGCAAACAAAGGGCAGAATCCAGCGTAGTCATCATCACGTATAGTGCCAACCAAGCGGCCAAAGTGCACAGTCTGGCGAGCGACATCATGATTTCGGCTTCGGTCAATAACATGGAGGACCTTGCTCGTCTAAATGAAAAAGATATACCCGACAATCGCTTGTTAGCTTTCGTCGGAACACGTGAAGCAGATCCAGCATTAACCAAAATACTACATGACCATGGCATTATGTGCATATTGGGTACACTGGGGAACTTGGACAAACAGGCCGACAAAAAAGGCTTTCAAGTTTATGCTGGGTTTATTGATCGCGGCGCAGACATATTAAGTACAGATCGACCTACGGAAGCAGGGCGAGCGCTGAATTTCTACATCAAGAAAAGAGGAATTACTTCGAAATTTATTCAGTAAGACTGATAACATCATTTTTCCACCTCAAATCACTACAGAAATCATTTCGCCATCAAATATCGCACTTGACACTGCATCGCATCATGAGCTTAGGCCGCCTTTAAGCAAATCGCTGTTAGCGTAGATTTCAAATCCTAATCTTAAATTAAGTTCTATCAGATTTTCTTTGAACTGAAATTCTCCTGATCAATTTATAAACCTCAAACCATAAAACGGATACTGCAGCCACGGACAGCGCTATTCCCAATTCATATCCACTCAGGGCTGTTACAGCAAAAAATTGGGCAACCGGAGCAACATATAATATCACCGCTAAAAATAGAAGCACAGCGATCGAAATTCCCACGAGCAGCAAGTTTCGGTTTTTAAAACTCTCCAGGATACTATAGTGAAAAGATCGGTTGGCATAACTTAGCAAAATATTGGCAAAGATTAAAGTAGTAAAAACCATAGCCCTTGTTTTTTCCTCAGTTCCCCCCTGCTGAACAGCAAACTGATAAGCAAAAAGAATTCCCATGGTGATTATCAGGCCTTGAACAATGCTGATTCCAAGCTCATTTATACTCAAAAAAGTGTCGCTCATAGCTCTAGGAGGCCGCTTCATGGTATCCTTTTCAATAGGTTCATTTTCATATACGATCGAGCAAGTAGGCCCCATGACCAATTCGAGGAAGATCACATGCACAGGGCTAAAAATCTGCGGAAATACCCAGCCTAAAAACAAAGGGAGTGATACGGTCAAAATAATGGGGATATGAATAGAAATGATGTATTGAACCGCCTTCTTGATATTTGCGTAAATCCTTCTTCCAGCGGCTATACCGATGATTAACTTCTGTAAATCGTCGTTTGTGATAATCAATGCCGCGGCTGATTTTGCAATTTCAGTACCTTTATTACCCATTGCCACGCCGATATGGGCTGCTTTTAAT
Organism: Sphingobacterium multivorum; assembly: GCF_039511225.1. Classification (NCBI taxonomy): domain Bacteria; kingdom Pseudomonadati; phylum Bacteroidota; class Sphingobacteriia; order Sphingobacteriales; family Sphingobacteriaceae; genus Sphingobacterium; species Sphingobacterium multivorum. The sequence goes on along the minus strand of NZ_CP154261.1, from coordinate 1,127,757 downwards.
GCTGGGCCATCGTTCACCCCATCGCCAAGCATCGCCACGACCTCGCCTTTCTTTTTCAGGGCATTTACAATGGCTAGTTTAGCATCCGGAAACATTCTGGTAAATAACGTTGTTTGCTCTGCTATCGCCATAATTTCACCTTCGGACTTGTTTACGATCTCACTGCCATTGACCGGCGCAGACAAAATACGAATTCCGGCCTGAGCTGCTATTGCTTGAGTCGTATCGGCATTGTCGCCGGTAATCACATTGACTTTAATCCCCGCAGCATAAATATCTTTAAACACCTCCTGAATACCCTTTTTGGGTGGATCATAAAATACCGTCAACCCTAAAAATTGGAACTCAAATTCCTGTTGATTCGCAGGGAAATTATTGCCTTCGAATGTCGCTTTCCCCACACCTAATAAGCGAAAACCCTGCGCTCCATAGGATTTAACAATAGCCCTAATTTTATTTTTCTCCTTATCGGACAGCTTGGATACGCTAAGTATAGCCTCCGGCGCCCCTTTGGCAGCAATAATCCGATCTTTTCCCGTATTTTCGAAAAGATGGGTCATCATCGGCGGTTTACCCGCTAAAGGATATTCATGAAATAGTACATATTCCTTTCTGAAGTCCTGCTTTTGCGTTTTTTCATATATTTTATGTAACGTAATTTCCATGGGGTCGAAGGGCACAGGCTCGCTGCTCCACATCGCATAATCGATAAGCTCTCTTAAATCGGATTCATCAAACCTTTCCTGATCATAAGATGAATCCGTAGCATAATTATAGAGGTATTTCAATTGCATGGAATTCTCTGTAATAGTCCCGGTCTTATCGGTACAAATCACCGTCGTACTGCCCAAAGTCTCAACAATACTGCTTCTTTTGATGATAATTCCCTCGCGCATGAGCTTCCATGCGCCAAGCGCCATAAAAGTCGTAAACGCAACAGGAATCTCTTCCGGCAATACAGACATCGCCAACGTAAGTCCATTGAGCAAGCTCGCCACCAAATTACCACTATCAATAAAACTGTATATACATACGAATAAAAAAATGAGTATACCGACAATAGCCATTGCTTTTACAAACTTTTGGATTTGCACCTGCAAGGGTGAAATTTCTTCTTTGATATTCTTTATCGATTCACCGATTTTCCCAACGCGTGTCTCCTTACCGATTTCAGTAACTTCAAACACGGCCAGGCCCGAGACCGTAACCGTCCCACTGTAGACTAGATTATCTTCGGATCTACTGTCCTTAAACACCGAAAAACTCTCCCCCGTCAGCGAAGATTCATTGACAGAAAAATCGTTACTATGTAAAATACGACCATCAGCGTTTATAATTCGACCTTCCTCTGTAATACAGAGATCCCCCACAACAATCTCATGTGTTGGAATTTCACTAACCTTCCCATTTCGAATCACAGTGCTTAATGGTTCATTCAGCTTTTCAAGTTCCTCCAGGGCTTTTTTGCTACGATTGTCCTGATAAAAAGAAATTGCCGTAACAGCAACAATAGCGACAAACATAAATACGGCCTCTCCGTAATTCCCCACAAAAACATAAATCATCGAGATGATAATCAATAGAATCAGCATAGGCTCTTTCAAAATATCCACAAGCAGTTCAAACCAGGTACTCTTGTGACTATCGCTCAATTGATTCCAACCATATTTAGCTCGGGAGGCATGCACCTCAGTTGCGGAAAGACCTTTCAGATTATCGGGAATATTATATGACATATCGAATGAACTAGGTTGATTAAATATAATGAATAATTATGGTATATAAGGACTAAAAACATCTGTGGGTGATCGTCCCCTTTACCCGTAATATGATGTTACAATCTCTTATTTCTACACTTTCTTTTCTGTAAAACAGAAAGGATAAAAAACTCATCAGCAACAGATTAGCATAAAATTTACCTTCTACTGCTTTTCTTGTATTGAATATTTCCATTACAATCCTATATTTGCGCAGAAATTCACTTGGGGACATTGAATTTCTTATTAGCCGAAAGCAATTTTAAGATCATTTTCCAATACTGCCAAGATAGCTTCTTGCTATTGAAGTCCTTCTTTGCTACCTATGTTTTCAGGTGCAAAACACAAACTGAAGCTGAAAACTCAACATATTGTAAAATATTTCTGTACCTATCGTCAGATATGGAATAGGATCTAAACTTGTTATGGCCTCCATAGTAGTCTATTAATAATAAAAATAAGATGGTCATCTTAATTGCAGAAGATAATGAGTTGATATTACGGACAGTTCAATACAAACTGATCAAGGCAGGTCATGAGGTTATCGCTACCACCAATGGAAAAGATGCAATTGAAAAGCTCAATACAATGGATCTCGATCTGATCATTACCGACATTATGATGCCGTTTGCTTCGGGGATAGAAGTCCTCTCTTCCATAAAAAAGCTCGAGAAAAAAACCCCCGTTATTGTACTTTCCAACATGGGACAAGAAGAAGTTGTCATTGAGGCTTTTGATCTTGGCGCTTCAGATTTTATGGTGAAGCCGTTCAGCCCAGAAGAACTCCTGCTGCGGGTCAAACGACTGACGAGCAACAATCGCAACTAAATCCTTCACCGATAGCCTGTATTCAAGGGCGGATAGCTGTCTTTATTGAAAACTGTTTCAATTGACTAAATCCATTTCTTCAATAATTTAAAAACTTTATTCTTTTTAGCATAGGGTGGATAAATCAATGTAGAAAACGAAAATTTAGATTGAAACATGACAGCTCTTTCATGTGAAAATGCCTTAAAGCCAAATTGCCCATGACAACTGCCCAAGCCACTGCCATTGACACCACCAAAAGGCAAATGAGGGTTGGAAACATGAATCAAAACATCATTCACACAAGCACCTCCAGAGGACACCTGTTGGAGGATATATTGAATATTGGACTTGTTATTGCTAAATATATACAAAGCCAAAGGCTTTTCAGCACGATTAATCAGTGCTAGAGCCTCTTCTTGATCTTCATAGGTCACTATGGGAAGTATGGGGCCAAATATTTCTTCCTGCATAATGCTGTTGTCGGCCCTCACATCGATCAACAATGCAGGACTTAATGTCAGATCATCAGCTAATTGTCCGCCTTCGCGCAGTTGTGCCCCACATGCTATTGCATTGGTGATTAATGAAACAAGACGACTAGCATGCTTTTGATTAATGATCTTCGCGTAAACTGTTCGATCCAGCTGTCCATCCTCGGTGAAAAACATACTTTTAACCGCCTTTAGATAATAGTTTACAAATTCATCCTGTTTATCTTTAGGCAAAAGAATATAATCTGGTGCAATGCAGGTTTGCCCAGCATTGATTAATTTTCCCCAAGCAACTTTATGGGCAGTCATCTCCAAATCTGCAGTCTCATCTAGTATAACGGGGGACTTGCCACCAAGTTCCAGGGTCACAGAACTGAGATTGCGGGAGGCAGCCTGCATAACCAGTTTGCCTACCGCCGGACTCCCGGTGAAGAAAATATGATCAAAAGGAAGCGCTAATAGTGCTTCGGAAACATGCTGTTCACCTTCAATACAGGCCAATTCCCGTTGGTCAAATCCTTTGGTCAAGATCTCCCCAATAACTGCCGATGTGAATGGGCTATGTTCTGAGGGCTTTAAAATCACACAATTACCCGCTGCAATAGCTGAAATCAAGGGGCTCATGGTGAGCTGAAATGGATAGTTCCAAGGCGATATAATAAGCGCCGTACCCCTAGGCTGGTAGGTAATTGTGCTTTTAGCAAGAAAATTGGTCATTGAGCGACCAACCTTTCTAGGCTTCATCCATTTTCGTAAATGTTGTATTGCAAATGCTATTTCACCGTAAATAAACAATACTTCGCTTATGGCGGCTTCACTTCGTGACTTCCGTAAATCTTTTTCGAGCGCCGCATAGATTAAATCCTCATGACTTTCAATAAGCGCCCTTAGCTTGTGGAGTTTCTTTATCCGGTCCTCTGCACTGCTAGACCGTAATTCATATTTAAAAAGCTGCTGCTGTTCAAATATTAAACCGATCTGATCGGTTGATGTCTCTTTGTTCATACCAATTGAAGATCAATATTATTATTTTTTTGACGGCATATTATCGATCCATTGACGAATCAGATCCACACCTTCTTGATGTATTATACTTCTCGCCAACTCCGGCATTGCTGTACCCGGTTCCACACTATTCATCCGATAAAGCAGGATAGAATGCTTGGCATCTCCTGGAACCACATCAAAATCTAAGCCACCTGCTCCACCTCCAGCTGAAACAGGAGCTTTACCAATACCAAGGTGTGAAGGAATTTTCACATCGTAATCCAGGAAAAGCCCAGTATTATAAGCGTCTCCCCCTTTGGTGTGGCAATGCGCACAGTTCACATCTAAATAGGCTCTTGCCCGTTGTTCCAAACTGAATTTGTTTTCATCAGTCCATACGGGCAATTGCGGTACGCTCTTTAGATTGGGCATATTGACCATCCGACCAAGGGAAACCCATTTGGCGAGTTGATTGATCGAATCACCTAATCGCACAAAATTGAGGTTTCGGGCTTTTGGACCTATGGGCATCAGCTTGGAGCTATTGTTATGGCAGCGTTTGCAATCGTTGGTATTGGGTACCATGTAGTTTGTCGTATGCTTGTTGCCAGCATTATCGATCAATGTAATCGGTAGTTTAGCACCACGAATCTGTTTCATCGCATCAGTCTGCACATCATTCCACAGATAATTCATCACTTTCCAGGCATGATCAGCTGGATCCTTCACCAGTAAGCGCGTCTCTATCAATACTTTTTGCTTTTGTTCATTGATGTAGGAGAAATTCTTTATAATAATTGTTGAGTCGGGAAAATCTAACGGACCATGTTCTGTATAGCCCATTTTCCCTTCTTTTGGCAATACAATAAAGCGGTCTTTAACGGCATAATCAGAAAATAGAGGTGTACTCAGATCGTAGCCCAAGATATCGGCTCTTGCGATTAATTGATTTAGTTTTCCAGTAAAAAAGCCGTATTCGGACAGTCGTTCTTTAAATTCAAAAGAAACAACCCCATGGTCTGATGATTTCTTTTGTCCCTGCCGACAGCTCTGTTGCAGCACAAGCAGGATCACGCTCAATATTCCGGTACAGACGAGGGCAAATTTTGTTGGTTTCACGGTTAATTGCATAGAAAAGGTTGTACATTACTTGAGGGTTTCCACTTCGCTGGTTGACCTGCGTGACTAAAATCTGCGGCTACAAACATATTCTCACCCGGCTGATTGATACAGATGGAATCTGGGTTTTGAGTGCGACCATTCGTGATCACATTACTGGTGATACCATCATACAATATGGCTGGAATTCGCTTATTTTTTCGATCCGGCTCAACGCTATTTAACTGGGCTTCGGTAGCAATAATCAATTGACCGATACGATGCTCATATGCTGCTTGGGGGAATTTATCCCCCATCTTAATGGTGTTTCTATAAATTTTAACATGTGTGGGTATTGGAGAGTAATTTGCATTTATTCGTTCTCCAGCTTTTTCATCGACAGCAAAGCCTGAAGCGATCGTAATCGCAGAGGTATTGTTTTGTTCGATAACATTATCATAAATTTCAATATTTGATGTCGAGAGGATAATGATACCACTTCCCGGTGATGCATTCCCTACCCCCCAGAAAGTTCCGAAGCTCCCACCCTTGGCAAAATTTTTAAAATTATTAGCATAGATTTTATTGTGATACGCCTTTACCCTTCCACCCCGCTGTGAAAGTTCAGGCAGATCAAAAATCAGAAATCCGGCTGTATTTCCATAGAATTCATTATCGTAAACTTCAGCATCTGTTGTATTTTCAATTTCACATCCAGCCACATTTTTCGTTGCCTTGCATTTACGCACAATAACACCTTTTGTCTGTCCAACATAAATACCGGCATCTGAAGCCCCTTCGGCATAACAATTCTCGACAAGCACATTCTTACAGAGCACAGGATAAATCCCATATCCACCACTCGTAGAATCGGCCGAGCTCCATATACTATGAAGGTTTGAAATGACAACGTCTTGACTATTGTTTATCTTCAACAGATCTCCTTTTGAATCACGAATGGTCATATTTCCAATCGTTAAACCTTTCACATCGGTAACCCGTATTCCCTCTCCTCCTTGTGTCTGACTGGAAAAATCAATAATTGTCTTATCATAGCCCTCACCTTCAATCTTAATATGATTTACTTGTGCGATACTCAAATTATCGAAGGAGTATTTCCCGGCTTTTAGCACGATGTTGGTGCTATCTTTAATAGAGAGGAAAGCTTCCTCAATTGCCTCTTCCTGTCCAGGAGTAAACGTTAGGACTTTGTAACTGTCTTTCGATTGGTCGGCACAGCTGTACAGAAAGAAAGCTGTGACCGCAATACCGATCAATTGTTTTAAATATCTTTTCATGGTCTGATTTATTTAATTTTGATTAGAAAATATTATAAGCATAAGTGACATAATATACTGCACCTATACGTGGATTAGCAATACCTGTAGAATAGTATTTGTTTGTGATATTGGTTCCGCCAATACGAATTCCGGAACGAGCCTTAACAAACTTATAGCTCACTTGTGCATCGATCACCGTCGAGCTTGGCACTTGGCCTGCGGCAAGCCCCCCAGACACGACATAATAGAAGCCCGGTTTATAGCGTAAGGAAGTACTAAACGACCAAACTTGTTTTTTTCCAAAGCCACTATTCGCGAATTCAAAATTAAAGTGATAGTGTGGTGTATTGAAGTTGTTAATTTGACTATTGTTTTTATTTTTTAGGTAGTCAGAATAATAATTGGCCTTGGTTACAAAATTCCGACCTAGATCCAAACTAAGACTCGCGGCGTATCCATAAGTATTTACGGTCTCTCCGCCATTAAAGGCGATATTATACTGCACATAGGTTGCATGATCTTTAAACGCATTGTAATCATTGCTTCCAGGAGTATTAGCAACATTAGCATAGCCAATAAAATTCTTCCAAGTTGAAAAATAGCCTAACACATCGATCATCACCCGCTTGCCCAACATAGCTGCATAACCCAGTTCGAAAGCATTAACCGACTGCGGTTTAATATCATCAAATTTAAATTTCTGAAGTACGGTTGGATCGTTCGATTGCTGAAACTTCTGTACGCTTTCCAAGGTGTAAGGAGGATAGCGGTCAAACTGATAATTATCGATCAACAGCAGCGATGAACCACCGGAGGAATAGCTATTATAACCATTTAAGGTATTTTGTAAAGCTTGTATATTGGAGGGGAAACTATATGCATTCTGATAAGAAAGGCGTAAATAATTTTGATGAAACAGATCAAACACCAGTGATGCCCGTGAAGTTAATTTTGGTTGAGCAAACAACGTATTCTTATCGTAACGGAATGAGGTAGCAATATTCAAGCGATCGTCCAATACTTTTTTGGCGAGTTGCAGGTATGCACTGTACTCTTTTACATGAATTGGCTTATCCTTATCTGGGAATAATGTATTTTTTGAATTTAGGTTGTACAAACGCCAATTGACACCTGCAATCACCTGCATAAATTTTACGAGATCGGAGAAATTATATTGTGCTTCGGCATTGTATAATTTGCTGCGATCTAAGAATAACGTTCCACCCTGCGATATTGGTGTATTGCTGATACTATCTTTAAGTCTATTGAACAGTGGTGTTCCGAGTTCGGCACGTCCTTGGTCGGCTAGCGTGCGCGCTGCTAAATGAGCGTCTGTGAGTGAAGTACCTGAAGCAAGTGCATTTAAGAGACCAGCAGTATATTCAGGATACCAGCCACCTGTTCCTCCATCGTAACTTGTTTTCCACGATTCATTAATATATTGTGCTGTCGGCCCTGCAACTAGTGTTCTCCCTGAATTTTCCTGGGTTGTGTACGTTCTGAAAAACCATTTATCTCCACGAAGTTCCAATCGATATTGCCCTACCTTAAATCCTTTCAGCTGATAACGCGTATCGTTGGTATACACAATATTGCCTGTACCAAAAGTGGCTGAAGCTATGGCTTCAATATTTGTGGAAACCTTGTAACGGAATTCACCATTGATTTTAAAGAGCTTGGCTCTATTATCGAGATAGCCATATTCAGGATATCCAGTCCGGGCAACATAATTCGGATTTTTCAGTAAGGGTTCGATTAAGGGGGCCAATTCCGGATTTCCCTGCAGTGCACCTTCCAAAAAGGGATTGATATCGGTCGAAGTCGCTCCACCATACAGGTTAACTCCATTATAGTTTGGATCTGTCAGCGCTGTCCCCGGACCATTTTTGTTGGTTTCATCGTTGGCTACCCAATCTTTTGCCTGTGTATACTGGCCATTGAGCTTGAAAGCAATTTTATTCCCCATTTGTTTTGCGTAGCGGATAGCCCAATCATAGTAAGGTGACGTAGGCACCGGATCATTGTTTTTTTTAGGATTAATATGGTTTACACCTTGAGTTACCAGTACACTTAATCCTTGATATTTAAACGGATTTTTGCCTGTGGCCACCATCGTACCATTCAATCCTCTTGAACCATACAGGGCCGAAGATGCTCCAGACAGCACCTCTATATTATCGACATCAAGCTGGGTTAGCCCGATGACTGACCCGAGCGGAAAATTCAGACCGGGCGCCTGATTATCCATCCCGTCTACGATCTGCGTAAAGTTGGTATTCCCACTGGTATTAAATCCCCGCGTTGTAACACTGGTAAAACCAATACTGGATACGGTAACATCGACTCCCCTCAAACCTTGAAGCATATCCATGTAATTTAATTGTGCAGCATTACGAATGTCTTTGCTGCTCATTTGCTCAATTGTTACTGGAGCGGATAGTTTACTCTGTACGGTTCTACTTGCAGAAACAACAACCTCCTGCCCCAAAATGGGGGACAAATTCAACGAAATACGCAAAGGCGATGACAGGTTATTCACCAAAACTTCTTTCGATTCATATCCAATAGCGGAAATATAGAGCGTAATGGGTAGTGGTTTGTTTGTTTTCAGCTGAAAACGCCCTCGATCATCTGTAAAAGTACCTTCCTTTCCGTCTTTTACGTGGATCGAAACGGCATAGGCCGGCTCGGATGTCGAGCTATTACTGACCTGCCCATTGATGATCTGTTGTGCAGACAAGCTAAATGGCACACAGATACAGAGAATCTGGATTAATAAGGCAATTTTTTTCATGTTTATATTGGTTAGCGTATTATTATCGCTTCAATGCTTCACCTTACCCACCATGATTCTCCTAAATGGACAATCGAGAATTAGATTCTAAGTCCCCTAAAAATTAGGCCGACTAGAAATTTGGTATCCCGAAGACTTTGTGCATAGTCAATTTCGACCTGCCGCTTCAGTATTGCCTGTTGTTCTGTACTATGTTTTAATGCATTAGCAAAATTTATAAGTACAGAAGCTATATTTTCAGGATCTGTTAGATCCAATTTTTCATGTGCAATGGCTTGCGTAAGAAGCTTCGTAAGAAAAGCTTTCTCTTGCACCATCATGGCATCATATAGTTCAAAAAAACGAGGTAAAATCTTATCAAGTGATTCGACAGACACCCTGTTCATATTGAGCACATTGGTATAATAGTTCAATCTCGATTCTAAATAAAAAGAAATCTGATTCTCCACGCCCTTCTTTTTCAATGTACTTTTTTGTAATGTATCGATAAAAGATTGTCCCTCTCGTATGGCTACTTCAATAAAAATATCCTCTTTGTTCTTGTAATAATAATAAAGAGACGTTTTGTTCAATCCCACAGTTTTAGCAATGTCTTCCAAGGTTGTTTTTTCCAATCCATAACGCTCGAAACATTCCATGGCCGCCTGTCCAATTCTTTCTTTGACCTGTTCCTTTTTGTTCATCTAAAATAAAGTTAGTAATATATTTTTCAATTTTCAAACATTTTATTTAAATGTTTGAAAATTGAAAAATATATTATGATGCAAAACCAACACTGTTAAAAGTCAGCCACATACAGACTTAACATGTTACTCCAAACATAGATAAATTGATTTTTAAATAAAAGAAGTATGCGATCTTATTCAGATAATTCGCTATAAAACTGTCTTTACTGTCAATTTTTAAAGGTTCAGTTTTCTTTTCATCAACATATCTCTCGTTTTTAGGTTTCGAGAGCATAAGATGGTAATTAAATTAACCCAACTGTTAATTTAGCTAATGTACGCTGTAAGAGTCCAATTAGACTGAGAAATTATCCTACTATATCCAACTAACCGACTCTTTCCAATGTATATTGGAAGACTTCTGCTATAAATACAAAATACTACCACACATCACGATTTGATGCCTTAAGGCTTTCCCGAGCGTAATTCGCTACTTCATCATTTTCGTCTCCGGTTTTTAAACGTACCTGCAGATTTTCTAGCCAGTCGGCTAATGCATCTAAAGCCGTTTCACCGTTTCCGAAAATGCCTTGATGCGGATCGGGCCCCAGTAAACACCAATACGATGTTTCTTCTTTAAAAACAACAGGACGTAGCTCACGAATTTCAAAAGGTAATTCTTCTGAATCAAAATCCAGTGGCACAATTTTATCTTCAGGTATTTTCATCTGTTCCATAACCCATTTCTATTTTTTTTAAATCTTCCTCTGGCCAGGTAAGCAGCTCCTTCAACAAATATATTTTTGGTCCTCCATCTGCTGTATCATCAGCAAACTGTTGTAGAAATCCCTGTAGATCACCTTCAACTTTAATTAATTTTCCATCCTGAAGAACATCATATCCCGCTGCAATCCATTCTTCAATCTTTTCGGTATTGATTTGTAGTTTCTCCATTTTCCGTATTTTGTAGCATCTTACATGCTGTCTTATAACATCTAATAATAGTTCATCGATAAAAAATAGTCCAGCGCACTAATTATACCTTAAAAAAAAAGACTTTCTGTGATTAGAACACACGCTAGCAAAAACGGTTGGCTTTATTTTTAGATTATGCACAAAAAAAGACATTAAAAAAGAAGCAGTTACAGATCATTTATTGTTCATCAAAATATTAAAAAAATCTTTGGCAAACTATTTGTTTGAACAGCGAAAGTTTTCTAATCGAAAACGCACAACTAATATTTTTTTAAATTATCATGAAAAAAGTAATTCTACCTTTTCTAACACTTTTTACGCTACTATTTGCTGCTCATCAGCAAGCAAACGCACAAACTCCCTATCGGACAGCCATTGGTCTTGGAATAGACGTCGGCGATGGTCAAACGCTATTCGGTCCACAGATAAAACACAATTTTGGTGGAAATGACGCCGGAAATGCACAAGTATTATTTGGAGACAATATTACTGTTATCGGTGTGGATTATTCATACAATAAACGTATTCCTGGATCTCGAGGTCTTTCATGGTACATTGGTGTTGGTCCACAAGTTTCATTTATTGATTATGGTAAATGGCACGACGACTGGTATGACGACTACCACTGGAAAGATGGGAAAACACATACTGATTTTGCGATCCGACCAGCCTTGGGTCTAGAGTTCAAAATACCTTCGGCACCATTGGCAATGCATTTCGACTGGAAACCTTGGTGGAATCTTTCTCATGGTTCTAATTTCGAACCATCGCGTTTTTCTTTAGGATTTAAATTCGTTTTGAAATAGTATAACGCGGATACAAATAACAAAAATCCTGCTCATCGTTCGTATGGCAGGATTTTTTGTTTCACAACTGCAATTTCACCATTTCACGAATACTTAGATTAGCCTAGAAATCAGTATAACACTATCCCTCAACCTGATATTCGATCGGTTGTCCGGTAGCAATCTCCCGTTCCAATATTTGTTCCGGAGAAAGATGTTCCAAAAACATAATCAGTGCCCTAAGGCTATTGCCATGCGCAACAACAAGTACATTTTTGCCTTCTTTCAGTTTAGGTGTTATAAAATGTTCATAATATGGAATAACACGTTCGTATGTATCTTTAAGACTCTCCCCTCCTGGTGGCGGAACATCAAAAGACCTACGCCAGATATGCACTTGTTCGGCACCATATTTTTGGGCCGTTTCAGCCTTATTCAAGCCCTCAAGTTGTCCATAACCGCGCTCATTTAAAGCAGCATTTATAACAATAGGGATGGGAGGATTGCCCATTTCATGCAAAATAATTTCCAAAGTATGTTGCGCTCTTATAAGCGCTGAAGTATAAGCGATATCAATTCGTTCATTTGCCAAAGCTAGTCCCGCCTGCCGAGCTTCCTGTTGTCCCAATTCGGTAATATCAATATCTTGCCAACCCGTAAAGCGATTTTCCAAATTCCATTGCGATTGTCCATGCCGTACTAAAAAAAGTTTTGTCATTATTTATCCTAAGTTTTTCTAAAACTGTCGCCCACCACAGGCCCAACGCCATATATAATAACGGTACATTCCATTTTGTTTTATTTATACTTTGAATGCTTGTCTAACCGTCTAAACTAAGGATCGAACTACAGCTATAGGCTACCACAGATTCCTTAGTTGAAAAAGCGGCACAAACAAATCCAGCTACCCTATTATTTGTATATACTTATTGTTTTTATAAGGGCACGCAACGAGTTTTATGGTAAAAATTGTTCTCATTCTCAAAGGAATAAAAATTTAAACAACTGTAAATCAATCAAATAATAAAAACAGGAATTATTTAACATATTTTAATTCTACACAATGTAGAATATGCTCTATATTTGTAGTATGAATAAATTATCAGCTACGGAAGAACAATTGATGGGCTACATCTGGGACATGAAAAAAGCTTTTATGAAAGATCTAATGGAAGCGTATCCTGAACCTAAACCGGCGCCAACAACTGTTGCTACATTATTGAAGAGAATGACTGAAAAGGGGGCAATATCTTATGTGCTTTATGGAAATTCGAGAGAGTATTATCCATTAATCGATAAAGACAACTATTACTTAGCACATGTAAATGATATTGTAGAAACTTACTTCGACAATTCAGCATTAAAATTTGCATCTTTTTTCACTAAACAATCTCAGCTGAGCAAAGAGCAATTGGAGGAACTGAAAAATATAATTGATTCCGAAATTAAAAACAAAGAGACATGATGCTATATATTGGAAAACTGATAGCCTGTTCGGGTTTACTGTATCTCATTTATTGGTCAGTACTACGCAACCAGAAGTTGTTGCTATTCAACCGCTGTTATTTACTTGGGATTATCCCCTTATCTGTCATCATTCCAATGATCCAGATCGCTGTCCCATTTGATGTTTTCAACTTATTGAACGCAAGAAACACTGATGCTACCCCTGTCGGGTCGATCATTACACAGCCGGCAACGGATTCAGCACTCTTCAATAATGATTATGTTGATTGGTACAACCTCGCTCTGCTGGTTTATGTGATCGTCTCGATTGCATTACTCCTGAAACAGGTTTGGTTGTACCGCAAATTCCTGTATTATATCCGAAGTGCCACACCGACTCATGAACAGTCTATATATTGCATACGTGGTTTAAAAACACCTTTTTCTTTTTTTCAAAAAATTTATGTTCCCAAAGAGGCCTATCAACAGGGCGATATTGATCAATCAATTATAACGCACGAACGGGCCCATGCCAATCAACGTCATTCAATAGACGTACTTTTTATACAGCTCTTGGGTATATTTTTTTGGTTCAATCCCTTTATTTATCTCATTCAAAAATCGATCCGACAAACGCATGAATACCTTGCAGATGATGCAGTAGTGAAGATTCACGAAAAGTTAAGATACCAACATTTAATTATCGAGTGGAGCATGTCCACCCCTGATATAAACACATTACCGGCCAGTAATTTTAATTTCTTAACAACAAAAAAACGATTAATTATGTTACAAAAAAGAACAACCCCAAGTAAACTCTTGCTAATGCCTGGGCTTACTTTATTACTGACAGTAGCGATATCCACGTTGTTTTCAACACATGTGGAGGCACAGAAAACAACGCCGACTACGCCAAAAAAAGCCGCGGCTGCCAACACCGCAATAACGCCGCCTGCATCACGGCAATCGGAGGCTCCTAAAACTAGTGGAAGAATTCCTAAATCACCAACAAAGGAGATGGCTCCGCCAATAATATCCCAGCAGAGGTCTTCTTCTCAACAAGAGGATAATGTACGTTTCCCGGCACCTCGAAAAAAACCTGCTCCACCTCAAAATTCCCCCAAAATAATCGATGAGGTACATGTGGAGCGAATCAAATTTGCGGAGCCTCAAAAAGAGTCTACTCCATCAAAAAGAGTTTCACCGATAGTCGAAGAAGTGCAAGTAGCCCCTAAAATTGAGGAAGTATGGGTCGAAGATATTCAACCGCGTCAACCAAAACGTATCAATCTTTCTGCCAATGCCAATGTCAGTTCAAATCAAGATCAAAAAGACATTCAAGTTAAGGAGGAAAAGCCTATACGGATTTCCCTAAAAGTGAAACCCGAAGTGGAAGTAAATACAGTGAATAAAAAATAGCGAACGGAATTCTTCGAATTGCAATAAGAGGAATTGTATTCCTCTTATTGCGATATATCCACTTCTCTCGACTACACACCTATAAACCAACATGTTGTTTAGATTATTCAAAATTTAATGTACCAACGCTTCTTATAGATTTGATATAATTTAAAGTCCAGTTAAAGACAAACATCACCATTTTCCAAAATATGATTAAAGAGTAGATTCGGGTTAAAAAACAATAAATCCTACTGCCATTTATTTTTAAAGCAATTCGGTCCGTGTAATGATCCTTAAAAACGGTGGAAAAAGTTATACGCATCTTGGTGAAATGAATGTCTACCGGATGCGCTCTTCTATCATCGACAAAGAAAAGGAAGCTGAAGATAATTATTGACCATCATCACAAAGATTTTTTTTCTAATCATCAATGGTGCTCAAAGGTGCACGACGACGGTGGTAGAAATACCTCCGTTTTACTTTTCGCTCTAGTATATCATCAACATTCAAACAAGCTCCAAAATGCTCTGAGGTCAAATTTCCGCTATAGCATCAGTGTATGTGAAGAAGCGATCCCCAGCAAAAAAATAAAAAACTTTTTTATTACCTTAGATAAATAAATCGAACAAGAAAACAACTTGTTTTTTCATTAACTATAGTTCACATATATGAAATTATATGCCTTTGTATTGGGAGTAGGTTTACTTCCAGCCGTAGGATTATGTCAAAAGACCGTCACCCCTGGGAGCAGCGATATCAATACCAACTATATAAAACCAGAAAAATCACTGTATACGGTCTATTATGTTAAAGATAACAATTGGGACAAACAAGGATCACTGACCTACGAAATTGTAGCGGCCGACAATCAGCTGACCTTAACCAATACCTATGTTCCGAAAGACAATGCCTGGACTTCGATACGCACGACGACTGCCGACGCAAAAACACTTCAGTCTATCCGCTATTCTAGCGATGGCAAGGAAGCAAAAGTAAACCTCAACTTTGGAGAAACAATTACAGGTAATTATTATTCGAAGAAAACGAAAAAGGAAAAAAAGATCAACTTACAGCCAACTAGACCTTTTGTGGATTTTAACTGGACAGATCACCTGATTTCAACTCTCCCTTTAGACCTAGGGTATAAAGCGCGCATCCCGCAATTTTATTATAATAGTGATTCGGACATTTTCGTCGAAGACTATACCATCAAGGAAGTAAAAAGCTACAGTTATGGCTCCCCAAAAACAGGTAAACACGACAGTTGGCTGGTTACACTTTTAGAAGAAAGTACCGGAGCCATCTATAATTATGTCATCGATAAGAAAGATCACCGATTATGGCAAAGGGAAATGTCCATGGGAAACGGCAAATGGGAAATTACCGTAAACGAAGAACTGGACTATCAACCTATTAAAAATAGATTTAACAAAGAACAGGCTGCCCAACAGATTTCCCAGGGTAACAGTGTTATTATCGGGACGGCTTACGCTCGATCTAGCTCCGGAAAAAAACTTGGCGGACTCGTCAATACCGCCAAAAAGCAATATGCCCCAAAAGGTACAGAAATTACACTCTTCGCCAACTCCGCCTATTACGAAGAATGGCTGGAAGTCAATAAAAAGATCCGAAAACGGAAAAAGGTGCAGGAAGTTCCATTGGATCCCGATTTTGGCTATGCTATTAAAAAAGCAAAGGTGTATGATGATGAGGGGCATTTCGAATTTGCAGATCTCATGCCAGGTGCATACGTGATTATGGTGAGCTTCGATTTTACCAATTCTTACAACTATTCCTATGTATCAGGCTACACCAATTATTATAACTATTGGGGTTATACAGGTTCCACGACAAATTATGGTACGGCAAGATCATCCTATGTCGACAAAGCCAATGTTGAAAAGCACGTCACCATTGACAAAGACGGTGAAAAGAAAGAGGTAAATTTAAAGGAAATGTAATCGAAAAAATGCCGTTAAGCTCCTTTGTTTGACGGCATTTTTTATGCTTTTTAAAACGTATTTCTAAGACGATAAAATCTTCGACCCTTCATTTACCCATCCATTTACTTTTTCGAAGGTCAATATACCGGTCTAGGCTAATGGGAAAGTTATCGGCAGTCTGCAGTAGAAAACAGGCCGCAGCTCCTACCCAGACCGAATAATCAAACGTCGATTTAATTCCGAAGGAGAAAGTCATCACCAGCCCAAAGCAGATCAGTAGAATCCCGGCAACGAATGCAGTGAAACGCAGTTTATAGCCAATCAGCAACAGGATTGCTAAGACAACCTCTAATAATGTTGCGCCGATAGCAAGTATATTACCAAAAGTTTCAGGCACAAAAAAATTAAGGGTATTTGAATAGGCTACAAAATTGGTCCAATTTCCCCAGGAAACATGTGATGCCCCCGGTACCCCCCACAGCCCCAAACGATCTGCGACAGCAGACAGAAACGCTGTAGATACAGCTAAACGTACAAAAAGTTGACTATACATGGTATGAATTATATAAATAGGGTATAAACGATATAAACCAAATTTAAAAGAACAAAAACAGTCCAAACTTAAACCAGTTTAAGAAACTTGTTTCAACCATCCCATACCCACAAAGACTCCCCCTCATTGTCGGTGTTATACCTTCACTCCCTCGCTCATCGTTGGGCGATCACCTTTGGTCAAACCCATTGCACAGTTAAATCAATAAGGCTGCCAGCACATGGGTGCTGTACAGCCTTATACATCAATTAATACGAATAAGAATTTAATATGTGCGCCCCCGGTAAGATGATAACACACTGTTATAATGACGACCTAGATGCTCAATAGTCCCAATGGAAATAAAAATTATAAACAAAAAATAATATCGTCATAAGATGATCGATCTATCACAACTGCCATGTTTTACTGCTAATTGCTCACAATAGCTATATCGCATGTCAACAAACCGAAGTACAATCGTATATTTCAATAAGCGCATAGAAAATTTACTACAGCTGCAGGGTTAATTCCTGCTGCTGTTGGTTTCTAAAAATTAACACCTTCGGCTGGTCAGCGTGTACATGCTTTTTAATCGCTTGTTGCAGGTCTATTAATTGATCTATTTTCTCGCCCTGATAATTCAATACAACATCGCCGACACGCAAACCGCTTTTATAAAGATTGCCTTTTTCATCCAACTCGAGCAACAGTACGCCGTTTATCGAGGGTAGGCCTGCAGCCGACTGCTCGCCCAAAGTCTCCACTGATTTAAATACCCCCGACTTCCAGGTCCACCTGCTCCCTTGCTCCTTTGCTTCGGATTGGATCAACTGTGGTATTTCAGGACTAGCGGCTAGAGTTTTAAGTCTTTTACTGGTAACTCCAAAATGCAACATGTCAAAATTTTTAAAATCCTGATCCTTCCAGTTTTTCAACCGGAAATCACCATGTGCGGGATTCGTAAAGTTCAATTGAATAACCCAACCATGTTTTTCTATGCCTTTCACCCGATCTTTGTTTAGGTCGTCCTGCCGTCCGTAAATATTATGGTCTACCTCTTCCCCCCAATACTTGACCTGTATATCCTGATGGGACTCCATCACGATATTATTACGGAATACATCGTGACTATGCTGAAACCATACATGAGGATGAAAACCATTGTTGATCATCACGTTGTTGTACACTTTGCGATAAAACCCTTCTCTTAGTTTTAGTCCTCCACTTAAACAAAGGTTATTGTAAATTTCATAGTTGGAAGATCCGTCGTCCAAATCAATATCCCAACCGTGATCGCAGCGAAATCTATTATCATGAATTTTGGTTGTTTTGACTGCGTCCAGCAATATTAAATTGGGATGTTTCCTCGTCAGTTCATCCATCTCCTTTCGATTGGGATGCCAAAATCGGTCGCGCCCCCATGAGTTGAAGGCACCATGATCGCTGGTTTCCAGGACTGTATTAAAAACATCATTGTAAGCTATCTCATGACCGCCCCAAGTACCATCACCTACATTAATACCTGCTCGAGGCACATTGTAAATGGTATTATGCAAAATTCGTAGAGATTCAGCCATGGAGACCTGCACACCTGCTACTTGTTTTTCGATCAATCCAATGTTATGGATCAGATTGTCACTTGCCTCACAGTTCATGGGATAATTATTGGTTTTTGGTCCTTTAATGGTATCCATTTGGTCAAATGGGACAAATTTTTCATATCGAAATGCCGGTGAGCGCACTGCCGCTGGGTCACCTACAAAATTGATCGCTCCGGCACCGATTTGTTCAATCCGGTTTCCTTCGATTTTGACCTCGCGATTGTAATTATTAACAAATATTGCATTGCCGCCCAAAGCGATAAAATCATTCGCGCGGAAGATACAGTTTTCCGCACCTTCAATCTTTACTGCTCCCTGTCGATAGATCGTCCAATCACTACGTAAGAGTGGTTCGCTTGTTTTCATAAAGGTAGGAGCAGTATACATGAAGCGAAGGCCACTAACCTCAATATCATGCACTGGACTGAAAGATGAACCTGAAAGATAGATTAGATTTTCCAATTGTGGCGCTACAAACTTCAGCTGGTTGGGATTAATTCCTTTAGCAGGCATATAGTATAATAATGCTTTCTCTTCATCCAAGTACCACTCTTGAAAGGTATCGAGTTCCTCAAAGATATTTTCTACAAAGCGATAGGTCTCGTGCATTTTACTGGGCCGATTATTTTGCTGCCCACCTTCAAGTGTAACTGTTGATAGGCCATCTTTTCCTGTAATCTTATAATGGAATCCTCCCCAGCGACCAGCATGCAAAGCATGTACAATTCCCCCCTTGGGGGTTTTCCACGTTGTTACGCGTTCGGGACTTAATGCATCTGCAGCATAGCCTTGAAATGGTAAGACAGTGGGATCATAGTTTGGATAACGTGCCCGAACAAGATGCTTATCATTAGCATATAGACTTTGGAAGTTTACACCTCTTGTGACCTTAGCCACCCAAATACCACGATCGCCCTGTTCCCATTTGAGGTTAAGCGATTTGGCACCACTCAGCGTAACTTGTGCTCCATCCTCAGCTTTGATCCGCAAGGGTTGCCTTCTTGTACCCGATACCCCAGCAGACAATTCAATCGGTTTATCCAGCTGGTAGGTGCCCGCCATAAAGATGATTTCGATGTCTGGTGTATTTTTTTCTTGTTTCTGTTTTTCTACCGATCGCAGTGCGGCTTCAGCTGTGGCATAGGGACTGCCCATGGTTCCTTGGTTTCTATCACTTCCTTTTGTACTGATGTAAATACGTTTTACCGAGCCAGACTGTTGCCCATGCACGCTAAGTGAAGCGACACCGGTAAGGCCAATAAATAATAATTTTGGAAATAACATACAAGATATCTTCATAATTTTAATCGTTCATATAATATTAGCTGGATTATATCAACTATAAACCAGCCATATAGTAAGGTCTATAAGTCCATAAAAATAAAGTCGTTTGCTATGCACAAACGACTTTTCAGTTCGTGTTTTATTCGATCAGGTTAATATTGCACAAAACAATAGAATTTCGCCGAATTGGCAAACGGTCTATTGAATGACTTCATTGATCTGTATCTCTGGTGTAATATTCGTATATTTTGGAAAATCTTCGGCAAACTTTTTCCCATTTTCTTTTAAAGGATCCTGATAGGCTGCAACAGAATCAAAATACAAATGACAAATGGCCAAATAGATCGGGCCTTCTGCTGAGCCACGTCCCGAAAGCCCTTTATCAATGGTTACGCCTTTCAATGCTTTACCGTAAACTTTTTTGACAAGCGCAATGTGTTTAGGGAGATAATAATCCCAATCAAATGTCTTTCCAGGTCCATTGCGATAAAAAATCGATACCTTGATCGCCCCTTTTTTATGAAAAGGTGGATCTGCCTTTACATCGCACTGAAACCCCAACAGCATGGTTATCAAAACCAGAACTAAAATGATCTTTGTTTTCATATTTGTTGATAAGTAAGATTAAATAACACTTTTTTTTCCAAAACATTTGCGAAGAGTCAATAAACAGCAAATTAACTCAGATTAGTTCTTTTTTCGCTCTGCTGCTGCTTTCAACAAAATTTCTTTACTGGCAGCCGGCACATTTCCGTTAGCATCAGGCCCAATATTGAGCAGCAAATTCCCGCCTTTTTCATTTATCTCGCGCAGCTTAGTATTTACTTCTGTAGGAGATTTCCAATTATTATCTGATTTTTTATATCCCCAAGAATTATTCAAGGTATAACAGGCTTCCCAATCGTAATCCAGCAACGTTCCAGGATGTTCTTGTTCAGGCGTTCCAAAATCACGCTTAAATTGATCCCTCTTTGCTACGCGGTTATTAATGATTAGAGTGGGTTTTAATTTGCGTAGATATTGATAAAGATCTTCTCCCGCGGCCATATCCCACCAATTCACCCAGTCCCCATCAAACCAAAGGATGTCAGTATCATACTTAACAACCAATTCTTTCAATTGATTTTTCATGTATTGAATATAAGCGGCTTTCTGTTCCGGCTTAATGAGAATCTGGCCCCAGTCGCCTTTACCATTGGGATCAACATATTGCGAATCGTGATGCCAGTCGATAATACTGTAGTAGGTACCAAATCTAATCCCAGCTTTCTTACAAGCTATGGACAACTCCCGCACGAGATCTCTTCCTTTCATTGGCGTCGAAGCGATATCATAATCTGTATAGGGGGAATCCCACAGACAAAATCCCTCATGATGTTTGGTCGTCAGGACGATATATTTCATTCCAGCATCCTTAGCCAATTGAACAATACGATCCGCATTGAAGTCCTTGGGATTCCAGGTGTTGATCAGTTCCGAATATGCTGCCTTCGGAATATTCATCTCCGATTGTATCCATTCGGCATATCCTTTGGTCGAATTCCCATTATACATCCCTCCAAGTTGACTATAAAGCCCAAAATGAATAAACATTCCGTACTTTGCTTCCCTAAACCAATGCATCCGTTTATCAAAATCCTTTTTGGATTCCTGCAAATAATTAACTTGGGCGTTTCCCATGTTCATAAACAACATGGCTAGTAAAGAAAGAATACAATGCGTTGCTTTTATCATATTTATTTTAATTGGTTAATCCAACAAGCTCAAGCAGCTGTCAAATCTTCTGTTGGTGCCACACACACATTATGCAAAATGCTAAACCATTCTGCTATTGCAAAATAAATATAAAAAATATGGACAATACTTTTTATTTATTTCAAATAAGTTACGCTTAATGGACAGGCCTGTACCAGTCACAATTTTATAAGAAATAAATACTTTCAAAGCGGCTTATCAAACAAGCTATCTACTATAAAATTTAATGTAAATTCATTCCAAAAAGGATTTATATTTAGTAAATATTTCATTTAACACCATACTATAGATTAAAATTATGAGTTTAAAAACCTTAATCACAAAAAGTGCTGAATATAACAACTGGGTCGTCAATAAATACATCAATTGGTTGGCTGATAAATCAGATGACCAACTTAACCAAGAGGTACCTTCAAGTTTCCCGACCATTTTGAAGACCTTAAACCACATCTTGCAGACACAGGAATATTGGTGGAGCCACATTGCGGAAAGCAATGATTTTGATTTTGAGAAAAAGCGAGCCACAAAAGAAGAAATATTTGAAGCACTACAAAGAAGTTCAGCTCAACTCGTGGATTACATACACAAACTAACCGAGTTGGATCTTGAAAAAAATATCAAAGTGGAATCACCATGGTTTCAATGCGACTTCACGAAGTATGAATACATACAACAGCTGATCCTCCACGGAACATATCACAGGGGACAGATCGTTACAATGGGCCGAGCTATTGGAATAACTGATGCTCCAATGACAGACTTTAATTATTGGAATATTTATAAAGATCAACAATAGGGATTTGAGCACTGCCATGGACAAAATTACCAGTAAAGTACAGATCCGAGAAATTGTCGCAGCGGCGAAACAGCAAGGACAGCAATCCGGTATAGAATCCTTTATGTTAAGCTTACAAGCGTGTTTACTGAAAAAGAAAGTTCGTTTTCCGCTTCTGGAGTTTGCGGCCAGGGAAATTATGCTATTCGTACCTGAAACCGAGCAGTTACACTTAACAGATCGTCTCATTGCCACAACAGAAATGGGAAGTTATGTTTTAACGGGAATAATTCTCCAGCAACGTCTCCCCGAACACTTCGAACAATCCATCCATAAAGCCTGTACCTATATAACCATAGGTAATCAATGGTACGTCTGTGATATCATCGGCGAACGCGTACTTGGTCATGCGCTGTTGACTTCGCCTAAAAAAGCAATACCTCTATTAAAAGAATTAGCTCATCATTCTGACAAATGGATTGTCCGAACAATTGGTGTAGCTACACATTATGCCGTAAAAAAAGGCCTATCAGCCACATACGTAAACATTTTATTGAAGCTACTGATTTCATTGTCAAACACAACAGATTTTCATGTAAAAAAGGGAATTGGCTGGGGAGCCAAAACAATAGCAAAATTCCATCCCGATCTTGTTAATTGTTACAGTAAAGCAATTGAATCGCCAGAAACCAAACAATGGTTTCGGACAAAAATTACGATTGGTCTCAATCGCCACAACTTGAGGACTAAACAGAATCGGCAGAATGATACGACCATTCATCTTAACCAATGAAATGAATGCGTGATTTTCTTTGCGATAATTATACATCAAGAAAGAACTATACAGCAGGAAAGGCGAAGTCTACAATTAAACCTCGCCTTTCTATAAACCTTTAGTCCATATGTAACCACGCCCTCGGTTATTGGTCTTTTTTCATTGTTCCTTTTTCACGAAGGTTGATATGCCAGCTAAAAGCCTCTTCTAACAAATGTGGTGTATGCCCCCCTCTCTCACAAGCGCGGTTATAATAATCTAATAGCTGCTCTTTGTAATCGGGATGTACACAGTTCGCTATAATTACTTTCGCTCGCTCGCGAGGCGCTAAACCACGTAAATCTGCCAAGCCATAATCTGTTACCAAAATATCGACATCATGTTCGGTATGATCCACATGGGAAACCATGGGTACAATGTGAGAAATTGCATCTCCTTTAGAGGCCGCCTGTGTGACAAAGATGCTCAAATAAGCATTGCGTGCAAAGTCACCCGACCCGCCGATACCGTTCATGATATTTGTTCCTGAAGTATGGGTAGAATTTACGTTTCCATAAATATCAAACTCTATGGCTGTATTAATTGCAATAATCCCCAAACGTTTGATCAGTCCAGGTGTATTGGAAATGTTCTGTGGGCGCAATACAATTTTATCACGGTATCGATCCAAATGATCGAACACTCTTGAATAACACTCTTCCGAAACAGTAATTGAAGAAGCAGAAGCAAAATCCAGTTTTCCGGCATCGATAAGGTCAAAGGTGCTATCTTGCAACACTTCAGAAAACATCGTTAGATTACGGAACTTACTATGTATAAATCCCGTCAGAACAGCGTTAGCTACTTTTCCAATACCCGCTTGAAGTGGCATCAAGCTTTCTGACAAATGGCCTAGCGCTACCTCATTTTCGAAAAACTGCAAAATATGCTTCGCTATCGCTGTTGTTTTGGTATCCGGTTCAGCAATATCGGCAGGGCTATCAAGCTCATTCGTAAACACAATTCCCACCACCTTGCTCACGTCCAAAGGAATAGTTTTACGTCCAATTTTATTTTCTGGAGCTACGATTGGAATAACATTACGCCGAGGGTAATCTTCGGCTTGATAAATATCATGTATTCCTTTAATAGTCACCGGTATCGCAGTATTGACTTCTAAAATAACCTGCTTAGCCAATGCAGCAAAAGTTGCCGAATTTCCCACAGAAGTCGTTGGAACAATACTTCCATCCGATTCTATTGCTGCTACTTCCAAAACAGCAATATCCACCTGAGGTAAATTCTTATTGTGCAGCAATTCGGCTGTTTCGCTTAGATGCTGATCAATAAACAGCACATCTCCAGCATTAATTTTATGACGTAAAATACGATCTACCTGAAAGGGCATCCGCTTGGATAATGCTCTCGCTTCCGCCAATTTACCGTCCGTTCCGTGTCCCAACGAAGCCCCAGTAATCAAGGTTATTTTCAATGGATCCACTTTTGCACGTTCAGCCAAGGCAGGTAACACCACCTTACTGTCTCCAGCCTTGGTAAAACCACTCGACCCAACGACCATTCCGTTTTGAAATAGTTTAGCAGCTTCTTCTGCTGTAATCACTTTATCATGTAAGCTTTGAACTTTTATTCTTTCGTAAGCCATATTGTTATAGTTTGATTTTATTCCATTATTGTAAACTTAAGAAATTGAAATCTATATATTTCCCTTCGTTGAAAAGTTCTTTGTTATAATTTGCAACCTCTTAACCAAACAATTTTAGCACTTTTTTCAACTGCATATTTATTATCATTCGACACAAAATTATCCAAAGGCGACTAAAGATACGCAACGCACTACAAATCAAAAATATACAACAAATCATAATAAAAAAATAGTTTATATCACCCCGACAGATAATATATATCACACTGATAACAAACAACTTACAAGAATAACAGCAAAGCCAAAGTAAGTAAAGACTAACTCTCCGCTTGAATAACTGCCATTTTAATGTAAGCATACACTCACTTTCAAGAAGTAAAGGCGGGGTCTAGTAAAAAAGTCTTACCTTTGTGACATCGTATTATAGGTTAAAATGAATACACAAGAGATAAGCACAGATGCCAAATATGTCAACCGTTACTATATGACGGAAGTAGACTCATTTGAAGATAGCATTTACTGTCACCACGCTATTATAGCAGAAAACCATATTTCCGAACATTGCCATGATAAGGATCAATTTCTATATACAGAAGGCGGTGTCGTATTTGTTAAAACAGAGGAAAAATCTTATTTTCTACCTGCCCGTCATTATTTGTGGATTCCTGCTGGCATAAAACATAGTATTCATCCAAGTACCCCTGAGGTCGTTATGCGTAATTTGTATTTTCCCAAAGCCACTAATGACGCCCCCTTCTACAGTAAAATGGGAATTTATCCAGTAAATGATCTTTTGATAGAGCTGATTATGTTTACCAACCGCTGGAATGGCAATATCTTTCCAGTCGAAGAACCTAAATATAGTATCGCTACAGCATTTAAACTTATCCTTCCGGAACTATCGCTACATGAGCTTCCATTAGCCTTGCCCTATCCTAGTCATCAGAAATTAAAGGATATTGTCACTTACCTCGAAGAAAATATAGAGGAAAACGTCAGCTTTAAAAAACTTGCCGGATTATTTAACATTAGTGAACGCACATTGGCTAGACTATTTCAAAAGGAATTAAATATGTCTTTTATCCAATACTACACGATCCTCAGAATGCTGACCGCACTTAAGCTCCTTTTGGACGAAAAACTAAGCGTAAATGAAGTTGCGCTCAAAGTTGGATACAATAGCCTTCCCACATTTAGTAACACATTCAATAAGGTCGTCGGCATCCGTCCAAGCGAATATGTGAAACAAAAAGAATTGCTTATTTAAAAATGTTTACCTAATTTAGGTCAATAAACCTAATTCAGGATGAAATTCAAACATATCATTTACAGTGCTGGAATCCTATTGCTTAGCACTTCTTTATTTGCCAAATCTCAAGATAAGAAACCCAAACCCATTCAATTATTTAATGGGAAAGATTTGAAGAACTGGACTCCAAAAATCAGAAACCACAAAGTTGGTAATAATTATAAAAATACATTTCGTGTAGAAGACGGTTTACTCAAGGTAAGATATGATGGTTATGATAATTTCAATTTTCAGTATGGCCATCTGTTCTACAATAAAGAGTTCTCAGCGTATTTGTTGCGTGTCACTTACAGATTTGTCGGTGAACAGGTAAATGGTGGAGAAGGTTGGGCTTGGCGTAATAGCGGAGCCATGCTACATGGACAGGATCCTAATACCATGGGTGTGGATCAAGACTTTCCAATATCTATCGAAGGGCAACTGCTGGGTGGAAATGGCAAGGACGAACGGACCACAAGTAATCTTTGTACACCAGGCACAAACGTTGTGATCGACAATAAACTATTCACACCACATTGCATCAGCTCAACATCAAAAACCTATGCTGGAGATCAATGGGTAACTGCTGATTTCTTGGTGTTGGGAGACTCTCTTGTGCAACATATCCTTGAAAACAAGGTCGTATTACAGTATACTAAACCCCAAATTGGTGGCGGCAATGTAAGTGGTTTCGATCCCAAAGTGAAGAAAGATGGACAGCTTTTAAACAAGGGTACTATTTCACTTCAGAGTGAGAGCCATCCCATTGATTTCAAAAAAGTGGAACTTTACGATTTAGAACCTTACATGAAAGATCCCAACAAATTGAAAAAGGTCATCGCAGAGCTACTTCCAAATTTACAGCAATAAATACACTGCAAATTTCAGTTTTAAAATAAAAAAGCATCGGTATTCAATGCTTTTTTATTTACTATTCGCTTGGAAAGAGAAATCCAAAGTATATAACATAAAGAAAAGGGATACAGCGAGCTGTACCCCTCTATATCTATACGAAAAGCTTACGCTAAACCGTTAACAAATTTTGTTAACTTCGATTTGTTGTTAGAAGCTTTTTTCTTGTGGATCACATTTTTCTTTGCCAAACGATCAAGCATAGAAATTACGCGTGGTAACAATGTTTTTGCTTCTTCTGCAGAAGTAGTGTGACGTAATTTTTTGATTGCGTTACGTGTAGTTTTTGCTTGGTAACGGTTTCTTAAACGTTTAGTAGCGTTTGCTCTAATTCTTTTGATCGCTGATTTATGATTTGCCATTTTTTTTAGCTAATTTTTATTCAATTTTTTTCTTGTAATTCGGACTGCAAAAATAACACCTTATTTTCAATATTCAAAATCTATTTTATTTTTTAGGTTTAGTATATTTGCGACATGCAAAAATTATCGATGGATGAACTTCAACGTACAGATGTTGAATCGTTTAAAAAACAAGAAAAAACTCCTATCACAATCGTTATGGACAATGTACGGAGCATGCATAATGTGGGCTCGGCCTTCCGTACTGCAGACGGATTTGCTATTGAAAAAATATACCTGTGTGGCATTACCGGCACACCTCCCCATCGCGAAATCGAAAAGACCGCCCTCGGGGCAACCCAATCGGTCGCTTGGGAATACCACAGAGATACCTCAGCTGTTGTAGATCAGCTTAGGACTGAAGGCTATGTCATTATTGCCATCGAGCAAGCAGATGATAGCGTTATGCTACATCAGTTTGAACCAGAAAATGACAAAAAGTATGCGCTGATTTTTGGAAATGAGGTTAATGGAGTCGATGAGGATGTCATGGAAAAAATCGATACCTGCATCGAAATCCCCCAATACGGGACTAAACATTCCTTAAATGTATCTGTCGCAATTGGCATTATTCTTTGGGATTTTATCCAAAAACGCAATTTCAATTAAAAATTTATCAATAAAGGTCACATTCCTATTCACATTGCTTCCATTTTAGAAAGCAAAATAGTAGATTTGTGTGCAAAATTTAAAGAAGAAATGAGTGTATTAGTTAATAAAGATTCAAAAGTAATCGTTCAAGGTTTCACTGGAAACGAAGGTACTTACCATGCTACTCAAATGATTGAGTACGGAACAAATGTAGTTGGTGGTGTTACTCCTGGTAAAGGTGGTCAACAACACTTAGACCGTCCTGTATTCAATACTGTGCAAGATGCAGTAGACGCTACAGGAGCTAATGTTTCTATTATTTTTGTACCTCCAGCATTTGCTGCAGATGCGATCATGGAAGCTGCCGCGGCTGGTATCGAAGTGATTGTTTGTATTACAGAAGGTATCCCAACAAAAGATATGATCCAAGTAAAATCTTACTTGAGCGACAAAAACTCTCGTTTGATCGGTCCTAACTGCCCAGGTATCATCACTGCAGGTGAAGCTAAAATCGGTATCATGCCAGGATTTATCTTCAAAAAAGGTAATGTGGGTGTTGTTTCTAAATCAGGAACTTTAACTTACGAAGCCGTAGATCAAACTGTAAAAGCAGGATTAGGTATCACAACAGCAATCGGAATTGGTGGTGACCCTATCATTGGTACGACAACGAAAGAAGCTGTTGAATTATTAATGAACGACCCTGAAACTGAAGCGATCATCATGATTGGTGAAATCGGCGGTGGAATGGAAGCTGAAGCTGCTCGTTGGATCAAAGAACATGGTACCAAACCTGTTGTTGGATTTATCGCCGGTCAAACAGCGCCTCCAGGACGTCGTATGGGACACGCTGGTGCAATTGTAGGTGGTGCAGATGACACTGCTGCAGCAAAAATGAAAATCATGCGTGAGTGTGGTATTCGTGTTGTTGAGTCTCCGGCTGAAATTGGAAAAGCAATCGCAGAAGAATTGGCTAAATAATTAGACCATCGAACATATAAAAAAAGGGAATCAAATTTGATTCCCTTTTTTTATACCTATATACTTACATTACAACATTAACTAGGCATTGCTTCGTCTGCCGATGGTCCATATAAGCCCGGGACAGCAATATCCAATAATCGCAAATAAACCGTCAACTGACCACGATGATGAACAATATGATTATTGACAATAAAACGTATTGCTCCGGCTCGTGGTAAACGTGCAATGAGATAATCGCCCGATTGTAATACCCAATCTTTAAACCAGTCTTCTTCCTTTATGTCTTCAATTGCGGCCTTATTATTTTCCAGGCCTATTGTTAATATCTCTTTTAATTCTTCTACAGAAGATACTTTAATGGGCTGATAATCCACTTTAAAATCAAATACATCTTTTGGTATTGCTTGATGTACCCAATTATGTAGTCCAACAATGTGAGCAGCTAGTTCTCCCAAACTCATCGATTTTTCGTGTGGACGCCAATCCAATTTATCGTCTGGTATGCGTTCTAAAATACGTTTGGTATTTTTTGTTTCGTGATCCAATTCGATCAAATAGCTCTTTTTGATACTCATATAAATATTAATTCATGAATTGAAAATCTTTTAATACGGTAACAGCATAGGGTGATTCCACAGCCTTATGTGCTGCTGCTCGCGCAATTTCGCCCTCTACATAGGTTACCTTTAGCGGTAAAAATGTATTGTTGAGTACATTTTCATGAAATAACGCCTCGTACCAGGTACAGGCAGCAACGAAACGTCCGTAGTTCAGATTTAAGTGATAGCCATCACGTGTAAAATGATCACCTACAAAACTCGAACGCGCATTTTGAACAGCTGTACCGGAAGGAATCAAAAGATCGAAATTACCCCAGTTAAACACCTCCTGCGAAGTGTTGGCAATAGCCCTATACATGCTATCTTGGCTACGGTTATAGCGAACAAAACCTTCATGCGATGAACCGTTCTGATACGCCCAGGTTTGATGTAATATATACTTGGTTTCAGGAAATAAAATATGTTTTGTTACATAATCATATAAGAGCGGTAGATCCTTCGCATACGAATCATAATCTCCTGATAGCGGACTTGCTTGCTGAAAGCTAATATAATCCCAAGCCTCATCTACAAGCGCTTCAGATAAGCGCTCATTTGCTTTCTCCAACATCTGCCCGTCAAGATTGATTTTACGGTAGCGATAAGCCGGCTTATCCTCTTTTGCGTTGCTAACATGTAAACTTAAAGGAGCCCCCCCAATATAGAGATTGCCGATTACTATCTTTTTTTTTCCGGCTTTCGCCAATTCATATAAATTCTGTTCAATAGCATCTTCCGAGAAACTATTACCGATGGCCAATATTCGTAGCACACCATCATCTAAAGATTTATTTTGTGCGTTTAATCGATTATTTTTCAAAAAAAACACGATTAAAAAGACGAAAACCAATACCTGTTTTACTTTTATCATAATATAATGCAATAACAACTAAATTAGATAATATCTCGTAGAAATGCGAATGATATCCCCAGAAAGAGAGATTTTATCCCATTTGCAAGCTATCAGGATAACAGTTCGGACAGATACGAAAGTTTTGGAACAGACGCTACACAGTACAGCTAGACCACAGTGACGACTACATACCCCTGCTGGCTACGCCGATTTACCATACCGATAGACCACGGTGGCAGCTGCATGTCCCTGGCTCCGAGGATGCGCCATACCATTGCAGCACAGTTGGAAACTGAACTACAGTCATCGATGGTCATGCTACTGCACCATACCCTTAAAGACAGTAGAGGCTCTAGGACAGCGCCGGTCGGGGAAGTACGGCAGATATGCAATAGCATTGTACAGGGAAGTACGGGAGTTATCTAAACGAAAGAAGCCCTTGACTGTTTCCAGCAAGGGCTTCCGTATAAAAAAAGGCACCGACCTACTCTCCCACCTGTTACGGCAATACCATCGGCTCTGGCGGGCTTGACTGCTCTGTTCGGAATGGGAAGAGGTAGACACCGCCGATATAGGCACCTAAATATTTTTTTAGATCTGAGATCAGGGATAAGAGTATCCGGAGCCTGTAAGGTCCGAAATGATCCCTATGTTCATATCTAAATGACATATCTATTGAAAGAGTTTCGTTTCTGTTTTGTTTCTAAAAATTAAAGAGGAAGACAACAGTGTTATCTGCTTGAGAAAGCTTCGGGCTATTAGTACCACTTGGCTTTGGTCTCTCAACCTTTACACCTATGGCCTATCAACGTAGTCATCTTCTACGACCCTATAAGGAAGTCTCATCTCGTGGCTAGTTTCGCACTTAGATGCTTTCAGCGCTTATCTATTCCAGACGTAGCTACCCTGCCGTACACCTGGCGGCATAACAGGTTCACCAGAGGTCTGTCCAACCCGGTCCTCTCGTACTAAGGTCAGATCCACTCAAACTTCCAACGCCCACAACAGATA
Source organism: Sphingobacterium multivorum (assembly GCF_039511225.1). Classification (NCBI taxonomy): domain Bacteria; kingdom Pseudomonadati; phylum Bacteroidota; class Sphingobacteriia; order Sphingobacteriales; family Sphingobacteriaceae; genus Sphingobacterium; species Sphingobacterium multivorum. Next base: position 1,096,319 of record NZ_CP154261.1, on the reverse strand, counting down.
GGGACCGAACTGTCTCGCGACGTTCTGAACCCAGCTCGCGTGCCACTTTAATGGGCGAACAGCCCAACCCTTGGGACCTTCTCCAGCCCCAGGATGTGACGAGCCGACATCGAGGTGCCAAACCTCCCCGTCGATATGAGCTCTTGGGGGAGATCAGCCTGTTATCCCCAGCGTACCTTTTATCCTTTGAGCGATGGCCCTTCCATACAGAACCACCGGATCACTATGTCCGTCTTTCGACCCTGTTCGACTTGTCGGTCTCACAGTCAAGCAAGCTTATGCCATTGCACTCCACGTACGGTTACCAAGCGTACTGAGCTTACCTTTGAAAGCCTCCGTTACCTTTTTGGAGGCGACCACCCCAGTCAAACTACCCACCAAACAATGTCCTCCACATCATGGAGTTAGAAACCGAATACAGAAAGGGCGGTATTTCAAGGTTGATTCCATGACTCCTGGCGAAGCCACTTCAACATCTCCCGCCTATCCTACACATCCTGTACCCAATCTCAATGTTAAGCTATAGTGAAGGTGCATGGGGTCTTTCCGTCCCGTTGCGGGTAATCGGCGTCTTCACCGATACCACAATTTCACCGAGCTCATGGCTGAGACAGCGCCCAGATCGTTACACCATTCGTGCAGGTCGGAACTTACCCGACAAGGAATTTCGCTACCTTAGGACCGTTATAGTTACGGCCGCCGTTTACTGGGGCTTCGATTCAATGCTTCTCTTGCGATGACATCCCCTCTTAACCTTCCAGCACCGGGCAGGTGTCAGGCCTTATACTTCATCTTGCGATTTTGCAAAGCCATATGTTTTTGTTAAACAGTCGCCTGGGCCTTTTCACTGCGGCTGCTCTTTCGAGACAGCGCCCCTTCTCCCGAAGTTACAGGGCCATTTTGCCGAGTTCCTTAGCCATGACTCACTCGAGCACCTTAGGATTCTCTCCTCGACCACCTGTGTCGGTTTGCGGTACGGGTCTTCATAACCTGAAGCTTAGCGGGTTTTCTTGGAAGTCTGTTTACCTGCTCTATCAGCGCCACCGGAGCTTTGCTGTACTATTGGGTTTCAGCTAGAGTTGCGGATTTGCCTACAACTCCAATACCTACGCCTTTCAACGAACTATTCCGTCAGTTCGCGGCAGTGTCACTACTCCGTCACCACATCGCAGTTATGAAGAGTACTGGAATATTAACCAGTTGTCCATCGGCTTGCCCCTTCGGGTGCGCCTTAGGTCCCGACTGACCCTGATCCGATTAACGTTGATCAGGAAACCTTGGTCTTTCGGTGGGCGGGTTTCTCACCCGCCTTATCGTTACTTATGCCTACATTTGCTTTTCCATAACCTCCACACAGCATTGCCACTGTGCTTCACCGGCGATGGAATGCTCCCCTACCAGATGTACATCTTTCAGTACAAATCCATAGCTTCGGTACCGTTCTTGATGCCCGTTTATTATCCACGCCCGGCCGCTCGACTAGTGAGCTGTTACGCACTCTTTAAATGAATGGCTGCTTCCAAGCCAACATCCTAGCTGTCTGGGCAACCGGACCTCGTTAGTTCAACTTAGAACGGATTTGGGGACCTTAGCTGATGGTCTGGGTTCTTTCCCTCTCGGCCTTGGACCTTAGCACCCAAAGCCTCACTGCCGGCTATATTTGATAGCATTCGGAGTTCGTCTGGATTTGGTAGGATTTGACTCCCCCGCACCCAATCGGTAGCTCTACCTCTATCAAACTCCACGCCGACGCTGTTCCTAAAAACATTTCGGGGAGTACGAGCTATTTCCCAGTTTGATTGGCCTTTCACCCCTACCCTCAGGTCATCCGGAAACTTTTCAACGTTTATCGGTTCGGTCCTCCATTACATGTTACTGCAACTTCAACCTGCCCAAGGGTAGATCACAAGGTTTCGCGTCTACCTCATCTGACTATGCGCCCTATTAAGACTCGCTTTCGCTTCGGCTGCGTCCCTGAAGGACTTAACCTTGCCAGACAAGAGTAACTCGTAGGCTCATTATGCAAAAGGCACGCTGTCACAGGACCTGCCTGCTCCAACCGCTTGTAAGCACACGGTTTCAGGTTCTTTTCACTCCCCTGTTCGGGGTTCTTTTCACCTTTCCCTCACGGTACTGGTTCACTATCGGTCTCTCAGGAGTATTTAGCCTTACCAGATGGTGCTGGTGGATTCCCACAGGATTTCTCCGGTCCCGCGGTACTCAGGATACCACTATGTCAACATTCTTTACCTGTACGGGGCTCTCACCCTTATTGCGCAGTTTCCCACCTGCTTCCAGTTCATAGCGCTGTACAATGTCGTGGTCCTACAACCCCGACCATGCCGTAACATGATCGGTTTGGGCTCTTTCCCGTTCGCTCGCCACTACTTGGGAAATCATTGTTATTTTCTTCTCCTACGCCTACTTAGATGTTTCAGTTCAGCGCGTTCGCGTTTTATACGACTATTCTTCAAATAGTCAGGTTGCCCCATTCGGAAATCTACGGATCACTTCGCATTTGCCAATCCCCGTAGCTTATCGCAGCTTATCACGTCCTTCTTCGCCTCTGAGAGCCTAGGCATCCCCCGTGTGCCCTTATTTACTTTCTTCACCGGCATAGCCTTTTGCTACTATGCGGCTGCTTTTGATATATATACCCATATGCTACGTAAAGATTCGTTCGGCATTCACCGAGGGTCTCCTCTCTACATCAGACACATACACGTATTGTCTCTATACTGTTGTCTTCTCTTGTAATTTTTTTTCTCTTTCAATATGTCAAAGAACTCTTTTTCCGGTTTGTTTCTTCGGAGCATCTGTCGATGTCCCTCCCGGAGATGTGGAGAATAACGGATTCGAACCGTTGACCCCCTGCGTGCAAGGCAGGTGCTCTAGCCAGCTGAGCTAATTCCCCTTAACTTTTCGTAGTCCCGAGCAGATTTGAACTGCTGACCCCTACATTATCAGTGTAGTGCTCTAACCAACTGAGCTACGGGACTAGCTATTTCCTGTTCATCTGTCTCTCTCGGTCCTGCTCCTTTCGGGGCGGGCACTTTCTTCTGATGTTTTTCTTCTTTTGCAATCATATGTAACGTGACGAGCACCGATCTGCGATACTCTAGAAAGGAGGTATTCCAGCCGCACCTTCCGGTACGGCTACCTTGTTACGACTTAGCCCCAATTATCGGTTTTACCCTAACACGCTCCTTGCGGTAACATGCTTTAGGTACCCCCAACTTTCATGGCTTGACGGGCGGTGTGCAAGCGCCCGGAACGTATTCACCGCGTCATTGCTGATACGCGATTACTAGCGAATCCAACTTCATGGGGTCGAGTTGCAGACCCCAATCCGAACTGTGAATGGCTTTTAGAGATTAGCATCATATTGCTATGTAGCTGCCCGCTGTACCATCCATTGTAGCACGTGTGTAGCCCAGGACGTAAGGGCCATGATGACTTGACGTCGTCCCCACCTTCCTCGCTGTTTGCACAGGCAGTCTGTTTAGAGTCCCCACCATTACATGCTGGCAACTAAACATAGGGGTTGCGCTCGTTGCGGGACTTAACCCAACACCTCACGGCACGAGCTGACGACAGCCATGCAGCACCTAGTTTCGTGTCCCGAAGGACGGGTGCGTCTCTGCACCCTTCACTAACTTTCAAGCCCGGGTAAGGTTCCTCGCGTATCATCGAATTAAACCACATGCTCCTCCGCTTGTGCGGGCCCCCGTCAATTCCTTTGAGTTTCACCCTTGCGGGCGTACTCCCAGGTGGATAACTTAACGCTTTCGCTGGGACGCTGGCTGTCTATCGCCAACATCGAGTTATCATCGTTTAGGGCGTGGACTACCAGGGTATCTAATCCTGTTCGATCCCCACGCTTTCGTGCATCAGCGTCAATACCAGCTTAGTGAGCTGCCTTCGCAATCGGAGTTCTAAGACATATCTATGCATTTCACCGCTACTTGTCTTATTCCGCCCACTTCAAATGGATTCAAGCCCATCAGTATCAAGGGCACTGCGATGGTTGAGCCACCGTATTTCACCCCTGACTTAACAGGCCGCCTACGCACCCTTTAAACCCAATAAATCCGGATAACGCTCGGATCCTCCGTATTACCGCGGCTGCTGGCACGGAGTTAGCCGATCCTTATTCTTCCAGTACATTCAGCTAAATACACGTATTTAGGTTTATTCCTGGACAAAAGCAGTTTACAACCCATAGGGCAGTCATCCTGCACGCGGCATGGCTGGTTCAGGCTTCCGCCCATTGACCAATATTCCTTACTGCTGCCTCCCGTAGGAGTCTGGTCCGTGTCTCAGTACCAGTGTGGGGGATTCTCCTCTCAGAGCCCCTAGACATCGTCGCCTTGGTAGGCCGTTACCCTACCAACTAGCTAATGTCACGCGAGCCCATCTCTATCCTATAAATATTTAATCAACCGAACATGCGAACTGTTGATGTTATGCGGTGTTAATCTCTCTTTCGAGAGGCTATCCCCCTGATAGAGGTAGGTTGCTCACGCGTTACGCACCCGTGCGCCACTCTCACCATCTTCGAGCAAGCTCTCCGATGGATCCCGTCCGACTTGCATGTATTAGGCCTGCCGCTAGCGTTCATCCTGAGCCAGGATCAAACTCTCCATTGTAAAATGAAGTTTTTGATTCCAACTATTTATAATAATCAGAATTCTTTTTTTATATCTCTGATCTTGGATCGAATTGAACAATTACTTGAATTTGTTCATGACTTTCGACTTTCGTCTGTCTACTCGTCACGCTTACATGATTGTGTTTTCTTAAAGAACTTTTGCCGCTTCAACTTCCGTATCCGCTATATTCCGACAGGCATTGCGCCCCTCTTTATCTTTTTCGTTTTTCCCTTCGTTTCCGTTGGGACTGCAAAGGTAGAAATCTTTTCTGAACTTCCAAAAACTTTCTGAAGTTTTTTTTCTTTTCTCTTTTTCAGATTTCCGCGTTTAAAATAAACCCAGCGGGATTTTAAATCCTGCCAAACTACCTTAAACCCTTCTTTTTTCATGGTTTCTTCCTGCGAAGTAACCGTCCCTCCCTTGCGGAGTGGTGCAAAGATAGGAAGATTATTAACAAACTTCCAAGCCTTTTGTTTATTATTTTTTAATATTAAGGTTAACTAACTGTAACATTGAACGATTCATTTAAGATAGCTATGCCTTAAACCGTCCTATCAGGTAAAATTAACCAATTAAACGGCCAAGCTGCTCGCTATAAATTTCAGTTCACGCCCTCCCCTAACAAGCAATTTCACAGCTAAAAGGGTAGTTAAATATATTTTACGACCTTCTTCAATATCAAATAAGGTTACTATAGAAACAAGAAAGGTCCAGACATTCGTCTGGACCTTTCTATATAAAATAATCTATGATAGATTAATCTTCTTCTTTCGAAGCCAACAATTGATCGTACTCCTCGCGAGAGCCGACGATTAAATTGCTGTACTGACGGATACCTGTACCAGAAGGGATCAAGTGACCAACGATTACGTTTTCTTTCAAACCTAATAAGTTATCACGTTTACCTGCGATGGCAGCCTCGTTCAACACCTTTGTAGTCTCTTGGAAAGAGGCTGCAGAGATGAACGATTTCGTACCCAATGAAGCTCTTGTAATACCTTGCAACAATGGACTTGAAGTTGCCGGAATTGCTTCACGAACTTCAACAAGCTTTAAGTCACGACGTTTCAGGCTAGAGTTCTCTTCTCTTAACTTACGTAAAGAAACAATCTGTCCCGGACGTAAGTTATTGGAGTCTCCTGCATCAACGACAACTTTCTTGTCAAACAAGGAATCATTTTCTTCCATGAAATCCCATTTGTTAACCGCTTCTTTTTCTAAGAAACGCGTATCTCCCGGATCTTCGATGTTAACTTTTTGCATCATTTGGTGAACGATCGTCTCGAAGTGTTTATCGTTGATCTTCACACCTTGCAGACGGTATACCTCTTGGATACCATTCACAATGTAATGTTGCACCGCTGATGGACCTTTGATCGACAAGATATCCGCAGGAGAGATCGAACCATCTGATAATGGCATACCCGCTTTCACAAAGTCATTATCCTGAACAAGGATATGTTTAGAAAGAGGTACCAAGTATTTCTTGATTTGACCATCACGAGACTCGATAGACATCTCACGGTTACCACGTTTCACACCACCCAACGTTACCACACCATCGATTTCTGTTACAACAGCAGGGTTAGAAGGGTTACGTGCTTCGAATAACTCGGTTACACGTGGTAGACCACCCGTGATATCTCGTGTTTTACCTGTAGAACGAGGGATCTTAACAAGGATACCACCTTCTTTCACAGTCACACCATTAGCAACTGCAACGTGGGCGCCTACTGGGATATTGTAGGTACGAATAACCTCGCCTGATTTATCAAGAATCTTGATGGATGGGTTTTTCGTTTTATCACGTGTTTCAATAATTACCTTTTCTTTGTGACCAGTTTGCTCATCTGACTCCTCACGGAAGGTAACACCTTCAATGATTGCATCAAATTCAACTTTACCGGCAAATTCGGAAATAATTACTGCATTATATGGATCCCATTCCACTAATTTATCACCTTTAGACACGTTGCTGCCATCTTCAACAAATAACTGCGAACCGTAAGGGATATTTTGCTGGAACACGATTTTATTATGTGCATCGATAATCTTAACCTCACCAGAACGTCCTAAGACAACTTGATGTGTACCATTATCATTTGTTTGCGAAACAGTACGTACGTTTTCAAATTCGATTTTACCATCGTATTTAGAAATAATACTTGAATCAGCAGCAATGTTCGATGCCGTACCACCCACGTGGAATGTACGAAGTGTCAACTGTGTACCTGGCTCACCAATTGATTGAGCGGCGATAACACCCACAGCTTCACCTAACTGAACACGCTTACCTGACGCCAAGTTACGTCCATAACAACAAGCACAAACACCGCGCTTAGACTCACAAGTTAATACCGTACGGATCTCAATCCCTTCAATACCAGCTTTTTCGATAGTCTCAGCGATTTCTTCGGTGATATCTTCATTTGCAGAAACGATCAATTCCTCTGTATCTGGATGGAATACATCATGCAATGGCGTACGACCCAAAATACGATCGAACAATGGCTCAACAACATCATCATTATCTTTCAATGCTGTTGTATAAATACCACGCAAACCACCACAATCTTGTTCCACAACGATCATATCTTGTGCTACGTCATGTAAACGACGGGTCAAGTAACCCGCATCCGCTGTTTTCAATGCCGTATCGGCAAGACCTTTACGCGCACCGTGGGTAGAGATAAAGTACTCCAATACGGACAAACCTTCTTTAAAGTTTGATAAGATCGGGTTTTCGATAATCTCACCACCAGATGTACCTGATTTTTGAGGTTTCGCCATCAAACCACGCATACCACATAACTGACGGATCTGCTCTTTCGAACCACGGGCTCCAGAATCCAACATCATGTAAACTGAGTTGAAACCTTGATTATCATTCGAAAGAATATCCATAACGTGCGCAGTCAATCTGTTATTAATACGCGTCCAGATATCGATGATTTGGTTGTAACGTTCGTTGTTTGTAATGAAACCCATGTTATAGTTATTCATTACTTCTTCAACCTCGTTAGTTGCTTGTTGAATCAATTCAGCTTTCGCAGCAGGAATGTTCAAATCTTCCAAGTTGAAAGAAAGACCACCTTTGAAGGCTGTTTGATATCCCAATTCTTTCATATCATCCAAGAACTGTGCTGCACGAGCCATACCCGTAGTCTTCACAATCTCACCGATGATATTACGCAACGATTTTTTAGTAAGCAATTCATTGACAAAACCCATTTCATCAGGAACAACTTGGTTGAAGATCACGCGACCTACTGTTGTTTCTAACAAGGTATCAACGATGCTACCATCTTTTTGTCTAACTTTTGTTTTTACTTTAATCCAAGCGTGAAGGTCAATTTGCTTCTCATTTAAAGCGATGATAACCTCTTCAGCCGAATAGAAAGTCATATCTTGACCTCTTACGATATGATCGCCAGCAGTTCTACGGCCTTTAGTAATATAGTAAAGACCCAATACCATGTCTTGAGATGGTACTGTGATTGGAGAACCATTCGCAGGGTTTAAGATATTGTGCGCGCCTAACATCAAGATTTGGGCTTCCAAAACTGCAGCATTACCAAGAGGTAAGTGGACTGCCATCTGGTCACCGTCAAAATCGGCGTTGAACGCTGTACACACTAATGGGTGTAATTGAATAGCTTTACCTTCTACCAATGTAGGTTGGAAAGCCTGAATACCCAAACGGTGAAGCGTAGGTGCACGGTTTAGTAATACAGGGTGACCTTTCAATACATTTTCAAGGATATCCCATACCACAGGATCTTTACGATCCACAATTTTCTTAGCTGATTTTACTGTTTTTACAATACCACGCTCGATCATCTTACGGATGATAAACGGTTTGTAAAGTTCAGCAGCCATATCTTTAGGAAGACCACACTCGTGTAATTTCAAGTGAGGACCTACAACAATTACCGAACGAGCCGAATAATCCACACGCTTACCTAACAAGTTTTGACGGAAACGACCTTGTTTACCTTTCAAAATATCAGATAAAGACTTCAATGCACGGTTACCTTCTGTCTTAACAGCGTTCACTTTACGTGAGTTGTCAAACAAAGAGTCTACCGCTTCTTGAAGCATACGTTTTTCGTTACGTAAGATTACTTCAGGAGCTTTGATTTCGATCAAACGTTTTAGACGGTTGTTACGGATAATCACACGACGGTATAAGTCATTCAAATCCGAAGTCGCAAAACGACCACCATCCAAAGGCACTAAAGGACGCAATTCAGGTGGAATGATTGGAACGATTTTCACAATCATCCATTCTGGACGATTCTCGATATTTTCACGTGAGCTACGGAAAGCTTCAACCACATGAAGACGTTTTAAAGCCTCATTTTTACGTTGTTGCGAAGTCTCATTAGCAGCTTGGTGACGTAAGTCGTATGACAATTGATCCAAATCAATACGTTTCAACAAATCTTCCAACGCCTCAGCACCCATCTTAGCAACGAATTTTTGAGGATCGTTATCGTCTAAATATTGATTTTCTTTTGGTAGGGTATCTAAAATATCTAAATATTCTTCTTCAGTCAAGAAGTCCATGAAGTTGATACCATCTTCTTCCTTAATACCAGCTTGGATAACCACATAACGTTCGTAGTAAATGATCATATCCAATTTCTTGGTAGGAAGTCCCAATAAATAACCAATTTTATTAGGAAGAGAACGGAAATACCAAATGTGCGCAACAGGAACTACCAAGTTGATATGTCCCATACGCTCACGACGTACCTTTTTCTCTGTTACTTCAACACCACAACGGTCACACACAATACCTTTATAACGGATACGTTTGTATTTACCACAGTGACATTCGTAATCCTTTACAGGACCAAAAATACGCTCACAGAATAAACCGTCACGTTCCGGTTTGTAGGTACGATAGTTAATCGTTTCCGGTTTTGTAACTTCACCACTTGAGCGTTCCAAAATAGTTTCTGGAGAAGCCAAGCTGATCGTAATCGAAGTGAAGTTGCTTTTAATTTTATTATCTTTTTTGTAAGACATACTTATTCAAAAGTTAAAGCTTTATAAAGAAGCCTTGAAGGACTGAGCCCTTCAAAGCCCTAATTGCTTAATTAATCCAATGTGATATCTAGACCCAATCCACGTAGCTCGTGTACCAATACGTTGAACGATTCTGGTACCGATGGTGTCGGAAGATTGTTACCTTTTACGATAGCCTCGTAAGTTTTGGCACGACCAACCACGTCATCCGATTTCACAGTCAAGATTTCTTGAAGGATGTTAGACGCACCGAATGCTTCCAATGCCCAAACCTCCATCTCACCGAAACGTTGACCACCGAATTGCGCTTTACCACCCAGCGGTTGTTGTGTGATCAATGAGTACGGACCGATTGAACGTGCGTGCATTTTATCATCAACCATGTGACCTAATTTCAACATGTAGATTACACCCACTGTCGTTGGTTGATCGAAACGGTCACCCGTCAATCCGTTGTACAAATATGTACGTCCTGATTTTGGTAAACCAGCTTTCGCAACCCAATCCTGTACCTGATCCATTTCAGCACCATCAAAGATAGGTGTAGCAAATTTCACACCTAGTTTTTGACCAGCCCAGCCCAATACGGTTTCGTAGATCTGTCCCAAGTTCATCCGTGAAGGTACCCCGAGTGGGTTCAACACGATATCAACTGGTGTACCATCTTCTAAGAATGGCATATCCTCATCACGTACAATACGTGCAACGATACCTTTGTTACCGTGACGACCGGCCATCTTATCCCCTACTTTCAACTTACGTTTTTTAGCAACGTAAACCTTAGCCATCTGCACAATTCCTGATGGAAGTTCATCACCGACAGATACTGCGAATTTATCACGTTTGAACGAACCTAACTCTTCATTAATTTTAATGTTGTAATTATGAAGGGCCATTTTGATCAACTCGTTTTTATCTTCGTCAGTTGTCCATCCCATTGGGTTGATGTTGTTGTAATCTAATTCAGCTAGAATTTTTTGTGTAAACTTAGCTCCCTTAGCAACCAACAACTCTTTATAGACATTGTATACCCCTTGGCTAGTTTTACCATTCACAACAGTGAATAATTTTTCAACCAAACGGTCTTTCAATGATTTAACCGCTCTATCGTGAGCAACCTCTAGTTTCTCTAAAGTTTTACGTTCAACCTCTTTAGACATTTTCTTCGCACGCGAGAATAACTTCGTATCGATAACAACACCTTTTAATGACGGTGGAGTTTTCAATGAAGCATCTTTCACGTCACCAGCTTTGTCACCAAAGATTGCACGTAACAATTTCTCTTCCGGAGAAGGATCAGATTCACCTTTAGGTGTGATTTTACCAATTAAGATATCACCGCCACCAACTTCAGCACCGATACGGATAATACCGTTTTCGTCCAAATCTTTTGTCGCTTCTTCAGATACGTTAGGAATATCAGCTGTTAACTCTTCTTCACCACGTTTTGTATCACGAACTTCAAGTTCGAATTCTTCGATGTGAAGAGAAGTAAACCAGTCTTCTTTCGCTACACGCTCAGAAATTACGATCGCATCCTCAAAGTTATATCCTTGCCAAGGCATGAACGCTACTTTCAAGTTACGACCTAATGCCAATTCACCATTTTCAGTCGCATAACCTTCACATAACACCTGTCCTGGTTCAACTCGTTGACCTTTCTTAACGATAGGCTTCAAGTTCATACATGTATTTTGGTTGGTTTTCTTGAATTTGATCAATTTATACGTTTTGACATCATCATCAAATGATACAAGACGATCATCGTCGTTTCTGTCGTAACGGATTTTGATTTCATCAGCATCTACATATTCTACTACACCATGACCTTCCGCATTGATCAATGTACGCGAATCTTTCGCAACACGACCTTCAAGACCAGTACCTACGATAGGCGCTTGCGGACGCAATACAGGCACGGCCTGACGTTGCATGTTTGATCCCATCAATGCACGGTTGGCATCATCATGTTCCAAGAAAGGAATCAATGAAGCCGCAATAGATGTAATTTGGTTTGGAGCAACGTCCATATAATCAAGCATATTAGGCTCGATAATTGGGAAGTCACCCTCATATCTGGCTTTCACTTTCGCATCTTCGAAATTACCTTTGTCATCATACAAAGCATTCGCTTGTGCGATTGTTTTACCATCTTCATCCTCAGCAGATAAATATACAACCGGCTCATCAACCACAACAACCCCATCTTTTACCTTACGGTAAGGAGTCTCGATAAATCCTAAGTGGTTAATTTTCGCATGTACAGCCAATGAGGAGATCAAACCGATGTTTGGACCCTCAGGAGTTTCAATTGTACAAAGGCGACCGTAGTGTGTGTAGTGAACGTCACGAACTTCGAAACCTGCACGCTCACGAGAAAGACCACCTGGACCTAACGCTGACAAACGACGCTTGTGCGTAATTTCAGCAAGAGGGTTAGTTTGGTCCATGAACTGAGACAACTGGTTTGTACCGAAGAACGAATTGATTACGGACGAAAGTGTACGTGCATTAATCAAATCAGTTGGCGTAAACACCTCATTATCACGAATATTCATACGCTCACGGATGGTACGAGCCATACGCGATAGACCTACACCAAATTGAGCATATAATTGTTCACCTACAGTACGTACACGACGGTTTGACAAGTGGTCAATATCATCTACTTCGGCCTTAGAGTTGATCAAATTGATCAAATACTTCACAATTGCAATGATATCCTCACGGGTTAATACTTTCGTATCATCCGGAGTTCCCAACTTCAATTTACGATTGATACGGTAACGACCTACATCACCCAAATCATAACGTTTGTCAGAGAAGAATAAACGATCGATGATACCACGAGCAGTTTCCTCATCTGGTGGTTCAGCGTTACGCAATTGACGATAGATATGCTCTACCGCTTCTTTTTCTGAGTTGGACGTATCTTTTTGTAAAGTGTTATATATAATAGAATAGTCTGCATTGTTTGACTCATCATCTTTCGCTAAGATAATAGACTTAACGCCAGCTTCGATGATCAAATCAATGTGATCTTCTTCTAGAACAGTTTCACGCTCAAGGATAATTTCGTTACGGTCGATAGATACTACTTCACCTGTATCCTCATCCACGAAATCTTCTACCCATTTTTTCAATACCCTAGCCGCAAGACGACGACCAACATATTTTTTAAGACCAGATTTACTAACTTTTACTTCATCCGCTAAATCGAACAATTCCAAGATATCTTTATCCGAATCGTAACCGATAGCACGCAATAAGGTAGTCACTGGGAATTTCTTTTTACGGTCGATATACGCATACATGACGTTGTTTACGTCAGTTGCAAACTCGATCCAAGATCCTTTGAAAGGAATTACCCTTGCAGAATAAAGTTTAGTACCATTTGTGTGTCTACTTTGACCAAAGAAAACGCCTGGTGAACGGTGTAACTGCGATACGATCACACGCTCTGCACCATTTACCACGAAAGTACCTTTAGGAGTCATATAAGGGATAGTCCCTAAATACACATCCTGAACAATAGTTTCGAAATCTTCGTGTTCTTCATCATTACAAGATAACTTTAACTTAGCCTTTAAAGGAACGCTATAAGTCAAGCCGCGCTCGATACACTCTTGGATATCATAACGTGGTGGATCAATGAAATAATCCAAAAACTCTAGCACAAAAATGTTTCTTGAATCAGAAATAGGGAAGTTTTCCGAGAATACCTTGAACAGCCCTTCCTGATGGCGGTTGTCAGAAGTAGTTTCTAATTGAAAAAACTCCTTGAAAGATTCCAATTGCACATCTAAGAAATCTGGATATTCCAATACTTTCTTACTTGTTGCAAAGTTTATTCTTTCTTGTTGAATATTATTGTTTGCCAAGGGAATATGAATTTTAGTTTTAAAAAAACTGCGCTTACATTTATGCTGTAAACCACGTGTCCACTGTGCCCAGCATATACACAGCATAGTGGCGTATTGATATAAATAGGAATAGACTCTGACGAAAAATCGTCAGAGTCTAAACCTTTTCGGGCTAATTAGTTGAGATTATTTAATCTCAACAACAGCACCAGCTTCTTCTAATTGTTTTTTCAAAGCTTCTGCTTCGTCTTTAGATACACCAGCTTTTAATTCTTTAGGTGCTCCGTCAACTAAATCTTTAGCTTCTTTCAAGCCTAATCCAGCTAAATCTTTAACCAATTTAACTACAGCTAATTTTTGACCACCAGCTTCTTTCAAGATAACGTCAAATGAAGTTTTCTCTTCTGCAGCAGCAGCACCACCTTCAGCTGGAGCAGCAGCTACAGCAACAGCAGCAGCAGCAGGCTCGATGCCATACTCGTCTTTTAAGATATCAGCTAATTCTTTAACTTCTTTTACTGTTAAGTTAACTAACTGTTCAGCAAGTTGTTTTAAATCTGCCATTTTATTTTGAATTTTTGAATGTACTTTATAAAAATTGTTAATTAAATTGTAACGAATGTTTCTGTTCTAGAGGATTCGTTAACCTCTTTCTTCTAAAGCTTTTACTAAACCTGCAACAGTATTTCCTCCTGATTGAAGAGCTGAAATAACATTTTTCGCAGGAGATTCCAAGGCTGCGATAACGTCCGCAATAAGTTCGTTTTTAGATTTAAGATTAACTAATGCAGTTAATTGATTATCTCCAACGAATGCAGTTGCTTCAATGAAAGCCGCTTTTAACAACGGTTTTTCACCCGATTTACGCAATTCTTTGATTAATTTCGCAGGTGCGTTAGCGACTTCTGAAAACATCATTGTAGACGCTCCTTTAAGCGTTCCAAAGATTTCTTCTTCATCAACACCAGCTTCGATTAATGCTTTCTTGATTAAAGTGTTTTTTACAGCTTTAATTTCGATGCCTTGTTCAAAACATTTACGACGAATGTTATTCACTTTTTCAACTGACAATTCAGCAGTATCGGTAATGTAGAAGTTACCGTAAGATTTAATCTGTTCGGCCAAAGCTAGAACAATTTCTTGTTTTTCTTCTTTTCTCATGATTAAATACCTGCTACTGATTTAGTCTCAATATGAATACCAGGACTCATAGTTGAGGAAATGTGAATACTTTTAAAGTAAGTTCCTTTAGCTGCAGATGGTTTCAAACGAGCTAGAGTTTGTAATACCTCTAGTGCGTTATCATATATCTTATCTGCATCGAACGACGCTTTACCAATAGAAGTATGGATGATACCGGTTTTGTCAACTTTGAAATCGATCTTACCACCTTTTACATCTGTTACAGCTTTACCAACTTCTGTTGTAACTGTACCAGTTTTAGGGTTAGGCATCAAGTTTCTTGGACCTAAAATACGACCCAATTTACCAACTTTAGCCATAACACTAGGCATAGTAATAATGATATCAACGTCAGTCCAACCACCTTCAATTTTGCTGATGTAATCATCTAAACCTACGTAGTCTGCACCTGCCGCTTTAGCTTCTTCTTCCTTATCAGGAGTACATAAAACTAAAACACGAACAGTTTTACCAGTACCGTGAGGTAATGTTGCAATACCACGAACCATTTGATTTGCTTTACGAGGATCTACGCCCAAACGAACGTCGATATCCACAGAAGCATCAAATTTGGTCAATGAGATTTCTTTAACTAAAGCCGAAGCTTCTTTCAAAGAGTATGCTTTACCAGCTTCAATTTTGGATAGTGCCGCTTTTTGATTTTTTGTTAATCTAGCCACTTTTCTTAAATTGATTTCTTAATTAATTGTTCCAAGGAGCATTACCTGATACAGTAATACCCATACTACGTGCTGTACCAGCTACCATTCTCATAGCAGCCTCTACAGTAAATGCATTTAAATCAGGCATTTTATCTTTAGCGATTGTCTCAACTTGTTCCCAAGTGATAGCCGCAACTTTTTTACGGTTAGGCTCGCCAGATCCACTTTTTAATTTAGCAGCGTCTTTCAACTGAACTGCTACCGGTGGAGTCTTGATGATAAAATCAAATGATTTATCAGCGTAAACTGTAATGACAACAGGTAATACTTGACCTGGTTTGTCTTGCGTACGAGCGTTAAACTGCTTACAGAAATCCATGATATTCACACCTTTAGCACCTAATGCAGGTCCTACTGGAGGTGAAGGATTCGCAGCTCCGCCCTTAACTTGTAATTTTACTAACGCACTGACTTCTTTTGCCATTTTGTTTTGAATTTAATTTTGTTAAATGTCTGTTAGTAAGTTGGAAGCAAATAACGTAACATTCATCGGCCAGGACGTAACACCCCAACCGAGGTGCAAAGTTAATAAGAAGATTTGAATCCTGCAAGTATCTAACTTTTAATTTTTCAGGAATTTATGTTTTTTTTATCCCCACCTAGATCCGACATCCTATTACAAAAAAAATAATCTTAGCACTTTTCTAAAAATCAAGGCTAAAAAAATCGGTTTTAACGAAGTCACAACAGCGCTACTGCCTTTTAATAATCTTCAACACCTTATCCAATACCGGATCCTTCCCTTTTACAACATCATCAACATTTCGTACAATGGAAACATCCGGCATAACACCCCGTCCCGCTTCGTTTACATGATAATAAGGCTTCACGTCCATTAAGCCAAAGCGCCACCGTAAATGGGAGTTTGGCAGTTTCAGTACAGGAAGAACTCCTGCAACCGTACCACTAGCAGCCCCGCCAGTCTCTTCACCAAAGAAAACAGCACGTTTCCCAACTTTCAGATTTGTAGCAATCAAACTCGCTGCAGAAAAAGTCCCGCCATCGATCAATACAAATAAATCACCGCGATAGCGATTCGCTTTTGATTTTTCAATTTTGCTTCCCGTAAGGTGAGTATAATTTATCCCATCTTTGGAAAAGGTCTTTGTCCAAGATACTACAGCACTTGGTATAATAAATGGTGATAAAACGGGATAAGACCAGCCTGGCAATCCTTTTATCTGATAGAACGGCAACTTGAATTTTGAGGTGATCACTGCTGGCTGAACAAATTGGAACTTATCCGCTTCTACCAGATAGCTATATAATTCACGAACATCGGACAAACGTCCACCCAGATTGCCACGAAGATCCAAGATCAGGTATTGAACCGAATTAAGCTCCAGTCGATCAAAAATCCTTCGATAGGCTTCTTTTGGACGCCCATAGGAAAAGTCTGCCACCTTCAATAAAGCAATACTGCTATCGCCTTTGACAGGGAAAGAGAGCTGTTTGCTCATTCTTTTTAGATTGGCATTATAGCCGAATATCTTGCGCTGCTTTTTCGTATCGGACTTCTTTTCTATTGGCTTATCCTTCTTTTCCAAAGGCTTTTTATTCGGTTTTTCCGTATCCGCATGGCTTGTCCCGACCTTTCCCTTCTGTTCAGGTGCTTCAAATCTTCTGACAACAACCCGCTCATACGTACTATCGGCACGAGAAAACACCACAGCAATAGAATCGCGATACCCCAATTCCAATTGGTAATACCGCGGTAATAAACGTTCAAAAGCCTGATCTATAAATGTTGTATTATACCCATCCGAGGTAAAGGTTGGGCGATATTTTGTGTATAAATTTTGTGGCTGTATCCCTTCAATAGCCAGAATTTTTGATCCGACAATCAGCGTTGAATCTGCCGTTCCATTTTTTGAAAGATACAATGTATTTTCTTGCCAATGAAATCCTAATTGTGAGAAGGGTCCCTTACTTTTTTGGTAACGTACTTTATCTTTACCTTTCGGGTCAAATTTGGAAATAAGCGGGCTTAAGGTCATATGCCCCTGCCTGACTTGGGACAAAACAGCCGCTAATGCCAGCTGAAACTGGTTGGGTAGTAAGGGTTGACGCATCGTAGAACGGAGGCTATCAAACTTAGTCTTTAATTGATCTTCCCCTATATACAAAAACAGGTCCGGATGCATTTTCCATAAGTTATGCTCAACATAGTTGATATCTTGCTGCATAGCTTCCACTGCCAGGGGAGTTTCGATAAATCGATTATACTTCTCGACATTTGCACAGCTCAGCAATGTCAGCACATAAAACAATGCGAATAGATAAATACCTGGCCTTTTCATTTATGGTAAGATACAAAAAAAAAGCCTTCCAATTTTCATGAAAAGCTTTTCTCTATCGTTAATTACTAATCTTACTCTTTTTCTACTTGCATGTAGTTCAGTTCAAGTGGAGTCTTACGACCGAAGACTTTCACCATCACGATTAATTTCTTTTTATCTTCGTGGACTTCTTCGATCTCTCCAGTAAATCCATTGAAAGGACCATCGTTTACTTTCACTGTTTCACCCACATAGTAAGGAACGTTAATGGTTTCACCTTGTTCGGCCATTTCATCCACTTTACCTAAGATACGATTTACTTCTGCTTGGCGTAAAGGGACAGCATTACCAGCTTTATCTCCCAAGAAACCAATGACGCTATTGATATTTTTGATGATGTGCTCCAACTCACCGTCAAGAGCTGCTTCCAATAAAACATAACCAGGGTAGTAGTTACGTTCTTTAGCAACTTTCTTTCCATCGCGCATCAAGTAGTATTTTTCCATTGGAATCAACACCTGAGGAATCAAGTGCTCAATACCTAAACGGCTAACTTCGGCATCAATATATTGCTTTACTTTCTTTTCTTTACCACTTACAGCACGAACTACGTACCACTTTAAACCTTGATCTGCCATAAATAAATACGATTGAAAAATTAAGAAGCAATACCGTACAAGAATTCTAACCCTACGCTTGAAGCTTTATCCATCACAAAGACAACCAATGCAATAAGAAGAGACGCAACAAGCACAATAACAGCTGAACTTTGTAACTGAGACCATGTAGGCCAAGTCACTTTCTCAGTGATCTCTACATAAGAGTCTTTAAAAAAATCAAGTACTTTTGCCATTTTAGTTTATCTGTTTTTATAAGCACGGGCACCAGGACTCGAACCCAGACCAAAGGTTTTGGAGACCTTCGTTCTACCTTTAAACTATGCCCGTGTATTTCTTATTTTGTGATGCAAATATAGTGTTTTAAACCACTTTCTGCAAATCTTTTTTTACTTTTTTTTATTCTAATCCGATAAATCGCTTATCGAAAAAATAAGCTAATCAACCTCAGTCGATTAGCTTATTCTATGTGATTCTAAATCTTTATTAAAGACTAGATAATTTCAGTTACCTGACCAGCACCTACTGTACGACCACCCTCACGGATAGCGAAACGTAGACCTTTTTCCATTGCAATAGCAGAAATTAATTTCACGCTGATTGTAACGTTATCACCTGGCATAACCATTTCAGTACCTTCTGGTAAAGAGATCTCTCCAGTTACGTCAGTTGTACGGAAATAGAATTGAGGACGGTATTTGTTGAAGAATGGAGTGTGACGGCCACCTTCAGCTTTTGACAATACGTAAACCTCAGCTTTGAAATGATCGTGAGGAGTTACTGAACCTGGTTTACAGATAACCATACCACGTTTGATATCAGTTTTCTCAATACCACGTAACAATAAACCTACGTTATCACCAGCCTCACCGTAATCTAAGATTTTACGGAACATCTCAACACCTGTTACTGTAGATTTCAAGTTTTCAGCACCCATACCTAAGATCTCAACTGGATCACCAGAGTTGATTACACCTCTTTCGATACGACCTGTAGCAACTGTACCACGACCTGTGATCGAGAATACGTCTTCTACTGGCATCAAGAAAGGTAAGTCAGTCAAACGTGGAGGAATTGGAATGTAGTTATCTACAGCATCCATCAATTCCATGATTTTATCAACCCACTCAGGCTCACCGTTCAATGCACCTAAAGCAGAACCTTTGATTACAGGGATATCATCACCAGGGAATTCGTAGAATGATAATAACTCACGAACTTCCATTTCAACTAAGTCTAACAACTCAGGGTCATCAACTAAGTCAGTTTTGTTCATGAATACTACTAACGCAGGAACACCTACTTGGCGAGCCAACAAGATGTGCTCACGAGTTTGAGGCATAGGACCATCAGTCGCAGCAACTACGATGATAGCACCGTCCATTTGAGCAGCACCAGTTACCATGTTCTTAACGTAGTCAGCGTGACCTGGACAGTCAACGTGTGCATAGTGACGGTTAGCTGTAGAATATTCTACGTGTGCAGTATTGATTGTGATACCACGCTCTTTTTCTTCAGGAGCAGAGTCAATTGAATCAAATGAACGAGCTTCTGACAAACCTTTATCAGCCAATACTTTAGTGATAGCAGCTGTAGTTGTAGTTTTACCGTGGTCAACGTGACCGATAGTACCAATGTTTAAGTGTGGTTTACTACGGTCAAATTTCTCTTTTGCCATGTTTATGCGAATTAGTAATTATAAATTATTTCTATTTGTTATATACTCTTGCTTAACTTTACACAAGTACGAGCCAAAGATGGGATTTGAACCCACGACCTCTTCCTTACCAAGGAAGTGCTCTACCCCTGAGCTACTTCGGCTTACTAAAAAACCTTATTTACGTATTAATGCCCCCACCTTTAGATACATTATTATCAAAGAAGATAGAGACTAAATTTAATACTTGAAAAATTTGAGCGGAAGACGAGGTTCGAACTCGCGACCTATAGCTTGGAAGGCTATCGCTCTACCAACTGAGCTACTTCCGCTTAATAATTAGAAACTAGAGCAAATCTAACACCCTAATTAAAATAAAGTGTGGAGGGAGAAGGATTCGAACCTTCGAAGCCGAAGCAACGGATTTACAGTCCGTCCCATTTGACCGCTCTGGAACCCCTCCAGACCTGTAACTTTCGTTACATTTAGAGCCTCTTATCGGAATCGAACCAATGACCTACTGATTACAAGTCAGTTGCTCTACCAGCTGAGCTAAAGAGGCTTCTAATATCTTTATTTAAACTTACATTCTATCAACGTCTGACTAAGCATTTCTACCTTTTCAGCGAGTGCAAATATCGAATTTACTTTTGATTTCTGCAAGTTTATTTTTTATTTTTTTTCATTTAAAGAACTAAGCAAACTTTCGTTGTTTTGAACCGTTGTTCCCTTGTTTGCTGATGCAAAGATAGACACAAAACTCACTTTACAAAAATATTTGTCAAAAAAAAAAGACAGTTTTCGGCAATTATACTGATATGCAGCACAATAATTTTTGATTGCATATTTACCTGTTTTGGTTATTTGGCTAATATACTATCTTTGGGCATGCAAATTTTACCGCAATCACTTTCAAAACTTACCCGATACTCCGTACTATTCACGGTATTTTTAGTAGGATCGGCCGAATTGAAAGCTCAAAATATTATTCAAAAATTGAGTAAAAAATTTCTTTCCTCCGAAAGAGATTCTACACGCTCCGGTAGTTTTATGGTTTTACCGGCCGTTGGTTATGCGCAGGAAACAGGCGTCGAATACGGCCTGGCAAGCGCTTATAATTTTTACCTGGACAAATCTGATCCCAAAATCCGCACCTCCACCGTCATGGTCATGGGAACCTTTACATCCAATAGTCAGTCTAACTTCAAGCTGCAGACAGATCTTTGGACCAAAAACAACGATTATCATCTGATCAGTGAAATACGCTACCGCAATTGGCCCTTTAACTATTATGGCGTCGGTATGGACACCTGGAAGGCAGATGAAGAACGCATTGATCAAAAATTATTTCGCGTCAAACTCGAAGCTGAGAAAAAAGTCAGCAATAACCTCTATTCGGGTATCAACATTCAATACGACAACTTCACCATCCGTAGCGATAGTGCCGATCGCATTTTCAATCATTCCGATCTTATTGGAAAGCATGGTGGGCAACAGTTACTCGTAGGTCTCTCACAATTGTTTGATAATAGGGACAACGTTTCTTATACAACAAGGGGGTATTATGCTAAATTGCGGCTGGCCTATGCTCCAAAGCTATGGACAAGTACTGATTTTACGGGGGCAAACCTCGACGTGGATCTGCGTGGCTTTATTCCCCTGCACAACCAAGTCACGCTAGCCCTGCAAGGAATTTTTCGCTCCACATTTGGAAAAACCGTACCATTTTACAACTACCGTGAGCTCGGTGGAGACATGATGATGCGCGGATATTACCTCGGACGTTATCGCGACAAAAATTACCTTGCCTCGCAGGCTGAACTCCGTTATCGCTTTCATCCACGCTTTGGCATTGTTGGATTTTCAGGGCTCGGATCGACCTTTTCCAAGGAAAATAGCAGCCGATATGTCGCAAGTTATGGCGGTGGCTTAAGATATTTCTTTAGTCTCGAACACAATAGCAGTATACGCTTTGATTATTCCTTTGGTGAACAACGGCCTGGAGAAAAACGACAATCGGGTTTCTATCTGTCCCTAAGTGAAGCTTTTTAATAAACAAGAGCATCCATAAATATATGGATGCTCTTGTTTATTCTTGCCGAATGACAGCTACCTGTTCCTCTTCGCTCTCCTCTCCTGTATCCTTAAACTTCAGATAAAATATTTAATGCCTTAGGGAACGTGGCCAATGACTGCCTATCGACAGCAAAAAAATGGTCGAAACAGTAGCCTAAAATCGTATCAGAAAATGCTCTTTTCGTTGTTCTTTTCTAAAGTAAACCAACCCAATTCGGTATAGATCTATGGTAACCACAACACGATTATCCTGTTTCAGCTTGTTCCAGTAGGCTTCCCTTTTCGCTGACACATGGGGTTCGTTTATAATCAATAGATCTCGATCGCCAACATTTTCTAAAAAATTCAGGTCAAGATCCTCCAGGTCAATATAATAAATATGTCGGTACGCATAGCTCCCACATTGGTCCTGCAAAAGATTCCGATAGCTTTCGAGCGGACAATCGGCCCAATAGCTAAAATTGTCGTAAGCAAATGTCTTTAATAGTCGATCGATTAATGCATACTTTTTCTGTTCTAGCTTGCTTCCGTTTTGAATAGTTTGCGGTAATTCTGAAACGCTCGCTTTGGATGCCCTTCGATAGATCACTTCGTCAACCAATTTATAAACAAAAGGAGAATGGGTCCCATGGCGACTATGGGATACAAAATAATGCCGCCAATACTTAAGCATGTAGTTCATTTCGCTGCAAACATCGCTAAATTTTATGATTTTTCACATGGAACATTAGGTTTTTTGCTACCCAGGAATACATGCTATTAAACTGGAAAAATAACAGACCAGAAGAAATATGCCTGCTAAAACTGAAGGACAAAAACACTTCCCTCTCCCTCCGTGCTATTGAGAAAAATAGTCCCTTTGTGCAATAGCATGATCTGTTTGCTTAGGGTAAGGCCGACACCTGTGCCCGTTTTCTTTGTTGTAAAAAATGGCGTGAAGATCTGCTCCTGAAGGTCGGCAGGAATCCCTGCCCCGTTATCTTCAATCCGGATCTGCACCTTGCCGTCCACTTCAAGAGCAGATAAACTTATATAGGCTTCTTCCCTATTTTTAACCGCATCTATCGCATTCAACATTAAGTTAATAATAACCTGTTCGATCAAATTGACGTCGGCAGATAAAATGAGCCTTGTATTTTTCAGGATAATATCGACATCAATATTTTTCTGAATCAAGGTTGGTTCAAGCAGTTGATAGATATGTTCAAATAACTGCGAAATTTGAATCGGCGCTAGCTGCGGCTGATCGACTTTATTGATCATGCGATAACTCTTCGCAAAATGTAAAAGTCCTTCGCTACGGCGTTTTATAGTGGAAATACCTGTTTTTAGATCATCAATATCCTCAGCTCCTTTAAAATGGTCCAAACGACCGTTTAAGGTTTCAGCCAGTGAGCTGATTGGAGCGATGGAATTCATGATTTCATGTGTCAATACACGCAATAACTTGTGCCATGCCTTTGTTTCTGTCTCATCAATTGCTTCGTTGATATTTTGGTACACGACAATGCGAAACAAAGCGTCCTGTGTCTCAAAGCTTGAGCTCTGAATCAATAATTTTATTTTTCCTTTACTTGACTGAACGGACTCCATCTGCTGCTGTCCGTTTTCAAGTAACATGGTTTTTTCATAAAGATCATTGTTTTTTTTCTTCAACCCAGCGATGTTTCCGAGATGTGGCAAATGAAATAGTTGCTTAAAAGCCTCATTCACCCACATCACCTTTCCACTATCCATTTCGTAAAAGATAATTGCCGAATTTAGCATATTGA
Organism: Sphingobacterium multivorum; assembly: GCF_039511225.1. Lineage (NCBI taxonomy): Bacteria > Pseudomonadati > Bacteroidota > Sphingobacteriia > Sphingobacteriales > Sphingobacteriaceae > Sphingobacterium > Sphingobacterium multivorum. The sequence goes on along the minus strand of NZ_CP154261.1, from coordinate 1,072,465 downwards.
TTACACGATCGAGGTATTGATGCTGAATTTCCTGCTTAATGCTGATCTCTTTATAGGTTTCGTTGATCTGATTAAAGGCCATAAAAAGCTGCCCCTCTACCGACTTGGTATTTTTCACCAGGAAACGTCTGGTAAAATCACGGTATTTGACCGCTTCGGAAAATTCAATCAGCTGTCTGGCCAAAAAATTATATTGTGCATATAGGTTAAAACCAAGGTATAGCATTATACAGAAGATCAAAGCCGCCTGTACATATTCCCTTTTAAGTAACAGATAAGCACTCACAAGTGCTGCTATCAGCAGTACTATAACCTTGATTGCATTTAAGATTTTTCCGTGCCTCATTGACTAAATATCATATTTCTCCAAACGTCTATACAACGCTGCTCTTGTAAGCCCTAATTCTTTTGCTGCTTTACTGATATTTCCGTTATAACGCTCGATTGCCGACTTGATTGCTTTACGTTCCAATTCTTCCAGATTCTGACTGCTCGGACTGGATTCGACAACTCGGTTATCTGTTTGCTGTTCTATTGGTGAGAAAAAGAGGTCATTTCCGGCAATACTGAGTTGATCAGCCATAATAACGGCACGCTCGATGCTGTATTGGAGTTCTCGGACGTTGCCGGGAAAATGATATGCACACATTTTTTTTACTGCATCCGTTTCGAAGCCTTCAATCCGCTTATTATATTTCTTTGAATAAATATCGAGAAAATGATCAGCCAATAGTTTGATATCTTCCCCCCTTTCACGCAATGGCGGCACCTGAATTTCAACGGTATTGATCCGATAAATTAAGTCTTTTCGAAAACGGCTTTCATCAGCGAGCTGTTTCAATGGAACATTGGTTGCTGAGATCAAGCGTATATCCACCGATATTGGTTGGTAGGAACCTAACGGTGTCACCTGTCTATTCTGTAGTACCGTCAACAATTTGGCTTGTTGCTGCAAAGAGATATTGCCAATTTCATCGAGGAACAAGGTCCCCCCATTTGCCGCTTCAAATCGCCCTTGACGGTCTTCACGTGCATCCGTAAATGCGCCCTTCTTATAACCGAAAAGCTCGCTTTCAAACAATGTTTCTGTGAGCGCCCCAACATCAACCTTAACATAAGTCCGATCTGAACGCAAGGATCTTCGTTGAATAGCTTGAGCAATCAGGTCTTTCCCTGTCCCATTTTCACCTAATATTAATATATTGGCATCAGTTGGCGCTATTTTTTCCAATTTATATTGCAGTTCGTCCATAACAACAGAGTTACCAATCAAATCAAGACTATTGGCACTACTGAGCAAGGAACTTTTACTTTTCTTTTCTTTATTTTTTGATTCAGCAAGAGCGCTTTCGATCGTTGCCAATAATTGTTCATTTTCCCAGGGTTTCACAACAAAATCTGATGCTCCCTGTTTCAGCGATTTCACAGCGAGGTCGACAGCTCCATACGCCGTAATCATAATGACATGTATCTGAGGAAACTTTTCTTTGATCCGGGACAACCAATATAATCCCTCATTACCGGTATTGATCGTACTTTTAAAATTCATATCTAAAAGTACCAGATCATAAGGCGTTTTCTCCAGATGTGCTATTAAGTTCTCGGGATTGGGTTCAACTTGTATATGACTGACTTTAGGTTTAAGCAAGATTCTTGCCGCAGTTAATAAATCCTGGTCATCATCAACGACTAAAATAGATGCTTTTTTCATACTTCCTGACTTCATTGAAGATACTAAGATAATTATAAATTCAACGAGCCTGCGTAATAATCATTGATATATTTTTGCAGCAGCCATTCATACTGCTTGACGACCAATTGAATCTGACTGTTGTCAAATTTGTTTTTTGCCGTTAAAAAAATCACTGAATTACTGTTTCCTAATTCGAAAACAACTTTGGCTATGCGAAAAGACTCCGCGTAGTTTTCATTTTGACTACGTAATTGTGTAATCATGTTACTCGCATTCTGTAGATTAAAAACCGCATTGGACGTCGCCGATCGTAAGACATTTTGTTGGATCTCTTTTTGAAATTTAGCAGCTTGTAGATCTAATTTTGCCAGGCGGACGTTGTTATATACTTGCAAATGATTAAAAATGGGAATTGAGAGATTTAGAGAAATAGACTTTCCCACGTTATTACGCATTTGGGACCAATACGTTCCTTGAATCCCCAATTTCGAATAATTTGATCCTAAGCCAGCGCTCAGACTCAAAGACGGATAATAGTATGATTTCGCAATCTTAATATCCCGCTCCGCCACTTTAATCCGATAATCCAAAGCTTTAATATCAGGCAATTGGTCGACAGCCATATCATATAATTGCTTCTCATCCAAACGCTGTCCTGTCTCATTTATTCCGATATTGTCCAATTCCCCTAATTGATTTTCAGCCATATTCAATAAGGCCGCCAGTTTCACCCGGCTGCTGTATAGTAACTGACGATTATTTTCAATCGTGTTGACATCATTTGCCAGTTGTCCTTTCAAATCAAAATAATCCCCAGGGTTAATTGCGCCTTCCTTATGCATGCTCTCCGCACGTCTGACCTGTTCTCGGGTTACTTCAGTTTGCATTTCGGATTGCCGCAATATATCCTGGGCAGTCAAGCTTTGAATATAAGCGGTAATAACGTCTAGTTTTAGGTTATTAATCTGCGTATCAAAAGTCAATTTACCAGCTGTCTTTGCATCGGCACGCATCCGAATTTCGTTAAATAGACGAAACCCTCTAAATAACGGCAGGCTGGCTCCCAAAGAAAAATTCCCTGTTGAGTTGTTGGATGAAATATATTGAAGGGTCGAGTTATCCTGCGATCGACCTGAGGTCAGGCTATGTTGTAGGCTCGCATCGACATCGGGAAGTCTATTCGCTTTCGCCTGAGCTAAATTCACCTCCGCACGCTTCACATCGAGTTCATTCTGCAATAAGGTTGGATTGGCCTTTATTGCCAACTGGATACACTCAGCTAAGCTCCGCTTGGCAATTTGTTTATCGTCGACCGCTGCAATTGTTGCTGTCCCCGACACTCTTTCCGTTAGTTGCTGCTCCGTCTGTTGCGCCCCTGCCTTAGCATAACTCAATAAAAAGCATAATGTACTATATATATAAACTCTCTTCATATCCATTTTTTATTTTCTTGCCGACCATCGCCATGCCAAACAACAAAAACACTAACTATCAAATAGATACAAAAAACATGTTTTCAAAAATGTTCATTAATGAACAGTCGGTGTGCGTAGTTGGACAATAGCAAAGTCAAACTGTATAAATAGAAGAATGATTCGAATCAAATTCGGCATTTATTCATCTATTCAATGGATATAAGTCGGTGCTTATTCGGTTTTTCTTCGGTTACAACCGAACAAGCACCGAAGGAGTACCGAACAAGTACCGAATAAGCACCGAGTAATCTCCGAATACAATAGCTATTGTCTTATACTGAAATAGATCGAAATCCTGACTTCTGAATAGACCTCTTTTGCCAACCTTCAGGACTAATCGATCATTATAGCTACGTCCTCTTAACCCATTTACGCTAGCAGAATAACCTTTGCTCCACCGGAACTAATGTGCATCACCGCAGCCAAATTATAGTTGCTCACAGCGCTTCAGTGGACGCCCTAAACAGCAAAAAACTTCCAGTTGTACGCCTTCGTACAAGAAGTGTCCGCTATCGAACACCAAGCTTAACACTCAACAAAATAAAAACCTACCAATCAGCAAATTACATTCTTGGCACAGCTTTCATAGTTACATACAAAATTGATATTAAATTATGGACAGACCTTTAGAAAAGAAGAAGTGGAATAGCAAACGTATCATGACTATTGTGGGGGTTGCTGGCTTAGTTGGATTGATCAGCGCCAGTTTCTATTTTACCTCCGGCAAAAGCAAACTGAATGTTGAAGCTGACCGCATCTCTATTGTCGAAATAAAAAACGGTAACTTTCAAGAATTTATCCCCATAAATGGCACAGTGCTTCCCATTAGCAGTATATACCTCGATGCATCTGTAGGTGGACGTGTAGAAGAAAAATTTGTAGAAGATGGCGCTATCCTGAAAAAAGGGGATGCCATCATGCGTCTTTCCAATACCGATCAGGAGCTTACCCTGGTACAACAAGAAACGCAAGTGCTCAATCTATTGACACAGTCACAAATTGCGCAGACCAATGCACAACAAGCATCAATCAATAACCGCAACCAAATGGCTGATGTAGAACAGGCCTACCGGGAAGCGGAGCGGATCTATAATCTAAACAGAAAATTACTTGCCGAAAAAGCCATTGGGACACAGGAGTTCGAAAAATCAAAGAACGAATACAACTATCAAAAAGAACGGGTCAACTTGACCAAACAGATCCTGAAACAGGACGAAATCTCCAATGCGCAGAAAACCAATCAGGACAAACAAACCTACCAACGCACGCAGAGTGCATTGGAACTGATGAAAAGGAAAATTGGCGACTTGATTGTTAGGGCACCTGTTGACGGGCAATTGACCGCCTTCGATGCAGAGATCGGGCAAAATAAAAACGCAGGGGAACGATTGGGACAAATCGACGTCTTAACAGGATTCAAAGTGCGTGCTGACATCGATGAACATTATATCAACCGTATTTTCCCAGATCTACAAGGGGAGTTTTCTATCGGTGAAAAAACCTACAAACTCCGTATCAAGAAAGTCTATACACAAGTCACCAATGGCCGATTCCAGGTTGACATGGAGTTTATCAATGATGTTCCCAAAGGGATCCGCCGTGGACAGACTTTACAAATACGTTTGGCATTAAGCGATGAAACCAAAGCGTTATTGCTGGCAAAAGGCGGTTTTTATCAACAGACCGGTGGTAACTGGATCTTCAAATTGGATAAAAATGGAAGTACAGCATATCGTGTCGATATCCAATTAGGAAGACAAAATCCGGAATATTATGAGGTTATCAAAGGTCTACAACCGGGCGATAAGGTTATCGTATCGAGCTATGAGACCTACGATAAGGTGCAAGAGCTAAATATTAAAAAGTAACATCTAGCGGTTATCGAGCACATCAGATCTCTCGATAACCGCTTTTATCATACGACTTAATTATGATTAAAAACTTTATTAAAACCGCACTTCGCAACCTTTGGAAAACCAAGGGGTACAGCTTTCTTAATATTTTTGGATTGGCGGTCGGTATCGCTGCGGCATCGTTGATTTTTTTATGGGTTGAAAGCCAGTTGGGCTACAACGATAATTTTGCCAACAAAAAGAATATCTATGTTGTCAAATCAAAACAGATTTACGATGGTGCTACTTATGTATTCGAATCGACACCTGGACCATTTGCCCAAAGTGTAGCAAAAGAAATACCCGGTATTAAGCATGCCGTTCGCATGAGCTGGAATTCGCCCATGTTATTTTCTGTAGGAGACAATAATATATTTCAGACAGGGGTATATGCCGATGGCTCCATTGCAGACGTGCTTTCCTTGGAATTTTTGGAGGGTGATCGAAAGACCGCATTCGATCAGGTCAACAATATCGTATTATCAGAAACAGCTGCCCATAAATTATTTGGTAACCGCCCGGCATTGGGAAAAACCGTTAAAACAAACAATACTGAGCCATTTATTGTTGCAGGGGTAATCAAGGACCTACCCAAAAATAGCAGCTATGATTTTCAATGGCTGATTCCATTCAAAAAGTTTGAAGCTGGTCAGGATTGGTTGGAAAACTGGGGAAACAATGGTGTACAAACATTGGTTCAGGTCGAAGATAATGCCCATGTTGATCAGATCAACAAACAGATGATGGATTTTGTCAAACACAAAACCAATGGTGAAGTCACGTTCTCACAAAATTACCTCTATCCAATGGAACGTTGGATTACTTACAACCAATTTGACAATAGCGGAAATGAAATAGAAGGCGGTATTAAAAATATACGTCTATTTACCTTTATTGCTTGGGTTGTTCTATTGATTGCCTGCATCAATTTTATGAATCTCGCAACAGCAAGATCAGAAAAAAGAGCAAAAGAAGTGGGTATGCGTAAAGTTGTTGGCGCAAGCCGCAAATCTTTGGTGACGCAATTCCTAGGGGAATCGCTCGTATTGGCAACCATCTCTTCCCTGGTAGCCTTGTTGCTGATTTACATCTTTATCGGTCCTTTCAATGCAATGATAGGCCAAGAGCTGAAGGTTAATTTATCGGCACCTTTACACCTCCTTTTTCTGTTGGCAATTACCCTTGCCTGTGGCCTATTTGCAGGTAGCTATCCCGCATTTTTCCTATCCGCATTCAAACCACTAACGACAATTAAAGGTGCGAAGCAAAAAGCCGGAAGCGGAAGTCTTGTACGCAAAGGATTGGTGATTTTACAATATACGGCATCCGTCGTTTTGATTATCTGTACCATTATTATCTACCAACAGATTCAGCACAACAAGAACAGGGATCTCGGATTTGATAAGAGTCAGGTAATAACAACAGCGCTACAAGGTGATATGGCCAAACATCTCCCACTGATTAAAAATCAATTATTGGCAACAGGAGCTGTGCAAGAGGTCGGTGTCAGTGATATGAGTATACTCAATATCAACTCCAATACGTCGGGTTTTAACTGGGATGGAAAAGATCCAAATGCCAGTATTTTGATTGGCATGTTACGTTCTGATGAAGGTCTTATTCCTGCTTTGGATCTAAAGCTTTTTGACGGTAGAAACTTCCATCAAAATTTTGTAGGTGATAGCACCTCGGTTGTCATCAACGAAGCATTTGCAAAACTGATCAAAAAAGATGGCCTTGTGGCCGGTAATATCATCAGTTACGGTGAGGAAAAGTTCACCATCGCCGGTGTCGTCAAGAACTTCGTTTATAACAATGTGTATGCCGATCCTGAGCCGATGCTATTTTTACCAATGAATAGAGATAATGGCATCATGACCATCAAGACAAAGGCTGGAGTAGATTTACCAGATGCCATTCAACAAATTGAGAAGGTCATCGTCAAAAATAACCCGGGCTTCCCTTTTGACTATAAATTTTTAGATGATAGTTTCAATAATAAGTTTAAAGCTGAGCTTTTTGTACAGCAACTATCCAGTGTATTTGCACTGATGTCTATCATCATCTCCTGCCTGGGCCTGTTTGGTTTAGCCGCCTTTGCAACAGAGCAACGCGCAAAAGAAATCAGTATTCGTAAAGTCCTGGGGGCCTCTGTTTCGGGACTTATCCAAATGCTCAACCGTGAATTTGTTACGCTTATAGCGATCTCCTGTATCATTGCCTTTCCTATTGCATGGATCATTATGAGCAAATGGTTAACCAACTATGCACATCATGTAGAGATTTCCTGGACCATCTTTGTCATCAGTGCTGTGGCAGCAATTGTTATTGCCCTACTGACGATCAGTTCACAGGCATTTAAAGCGGCGATAGCCAATCCGACGAAGACTTTAAGAGATCAATAAACAATTAAATAAACAGAATTTAATAACAGAAATAATAACTGTCCAAGGCAATATCGCCAAGGATCCAAAACATAAAAACCATGAGCACAAAAAATATGATCAAGATCACAAACCTTCAAAAGTATTACCGCACTGAAGAAGTTGAAACCGTCGCATTAAACAACCTAAACATTCATGTCAAAGAGGGCGAGTTTGTTGCTGTAATGGGTCCTTCGGGCTGTGGAAAATCGACTTTACTCAATATTATCGGATTGCTGGATGATTTGGATGAAGGAAGCTATCTGTTCAACGAGATTGAAGTTGCCAAATTCAAAGAACGTGGTCGCTCAGATCTCCGCAAACATAACATTGGTTTTGTATTCCAGAGCTTCAATCTAATCGATGAACTAACGGTATTTGAAAACGTGGAACTTCCACTGGTTTATACCAATGTTCCAGCTGCAGAACGCAAAAAGCGTGTAGAAGAAGTTTTGGAAAAAGTCCAGATCATGCACCGCCGAAATCACTTTCCACAACAGCTTTCCGGAGGTCAGCAACAACGTGTGGCCGTTGCTCGCGCTGTCGTGAATAATCCAAAATTGATTCTTGCCGATGAGCCTACAGGTAACCTCGATTCCAATAATGGTAACGAAGTCATGCAGCTCCTTACTGAATTGAATGAAGCCGGCACAACCATCGTCATGGTAACACACAGTGAGCACGATGCTAAGTTTTCTGATCGTGTGATCCGCATGCTAGATGGGCAAGTAATTATGGAAACAACTTCAGTATAAGACAACTCATATATTACCAAGATATTAAACCTAATAACCTGTAGATGATGAGTACGATTAAATTAATTTTCAGACAACTATGGCGTAACCGTCTTTTCACATTTTTAAATGTACTTGGGCTTGCCATCGGAATAAGTGCCTGTTGGCTTATTTTCCGTATCGTCAATTATGAATTTAGTTTTGATCAGCATCATCCGGAAAGTGAGCAGATTTACAAGGTCCATACCTCCTATGAAGAAAAGGATAAATTAGATCATTTCGATGGTGTTCCCGCACCATTACCGGCATATATCAAGGAAAACTTTGTCCATGTTGAACTGACAGTACCCATCTTTAAACAATACTTTGAGCGTGTCAGTAATATTGGCGGCACGCAGAAAATAGAGTTTGAAGATCAACCCGATATCATCGGTACCACGGGAGACTATTTCAAAATGACACCTTATGTTTGGTTAGCTGGCGACCAAAGGAATATACTAAAAAATAGCCATGAAGTCATCCTGACAGAATCGCGGGCTAAATTGTATTTCCCAAACAGGTCAATAGACCAAATCATAGGACAGACTTTGTCCTATGATAGCACATTATACAATGTCACCGGCATTGTAAAAGATCTAGCCCATCCAAGCAGCTTTTTGGGTAAAGAATTTATCCAGATTCCAGAAAAGGAATGGAATAGCACAAACTGGAACAATTCAAATTCAAATTGGCAGCTCTTTATTAAGATAAAATCATCGGCTTCCCTTCCTAACCTCATAAAGACAGCCGATAAAAAGGCCTATGAGATGACGCATGCCGAATTTGACAAGTTTGGGTTTAAAATGCATGTAAACACAGTACCTTTAAAAGACTTACATTTTACTTCTTACGCGCAAAATAATGTTGATAAGAAAATAATGTATGGCCTAATCGGCATAGGTATATTTTTGCTTTTACTCGCCTGTGTCAATTACATCAATCTCGCTACCGCCCAAATCCCGCAGCGGGCTAAAGAGATTGGTATCAGAAAGACATTAGGAGAAAGCCAGAAAAGAATTACAAAGTCCTTTTTGTTGGAAACATTTTGCATTACAGCTTTTTCGGTGCTTTTATCTTGGCCTTTACTTATTCTCATTCAAACAGTTTTAGCCTCCTATATTCCCGATCAGCTCAAGTTGTATCCCGATCCATGGGGAGTATCGCTATTTTTAGCAACACTTACAATCACGATTACCTTAATTTCCTCAGGTTACCCGATTTTATTAACAAACAAAGTCAAGATTGTTGAAGTCATTAAAATCTCAAATGCGCAAAGTCTCAAATTTGGCAATCTTTCTTTTCGGAAAATGCTCATTATATTTCAATTTTTGATTGCTCAGCTGTTTGTTATTTCAACTTGCATCATTGGTCTACAGTTGAAACATGCGCTACAGAATAACTCCGGCTTCGATAAGGATGCGATCATTACCCTACGTTTCCCGAGTAAAAGCTACCAGGACAGTAATGTTGATCCTTTTGTTTTTAAGCAAGCGATTAAGCACATCACAGGTGTAGAGCAGGCTTCATTGGGGCATCTGCCCATGAGTAACGACCATTGGGGAAATGCCTTGTTTGCGAAAAGTGATACGGGACAGGTACAAGCTGATGTACAAATGAAATTTGTCGACCAAGATAACTTTAAACTCTATAATTTTAAAATGCTTGCTGGCCGCCCGCTGCAGTTGGCCGATACGAGCACAGGCATCGTGTTAAACTTAGCCGCCGTTCAAAAGTTAGGCTTTAAATCCGCTGAAAATGCTGTAGGTAGCTTTGTCACCTATACCGACAAACAGCGGCAGATTGTGGGTGTAACCGACAATTTTCACACAAAAAATCTCCATGCAGCCATTCAACCTGTTGTCATGCTGGGCTCTATTAAAAAATGGGAATTAAACAGACTAAGCGTCAAACTCAATAGTAATTCAACTACCTGGCCGGAAACTTTAAAACAGATTGAGAAAGAATGGAAAAAATATTATCCAAAAGCCCCATTCAAATATGATTTCTATGATCAGCAAATCAAAGAACTCTATAGCAGTGATCTAAAATTTTCGAAGATTATCAATCTATTTACATCGACGACAATTCTCATCAGCTGCCTGGGATTGATCGGTCTGGTTACCATCACCACGGTACAACGTACCAAAGAAATTGGTATTCGAAAAGTATTGGGAAGCACGGTATTGGGGATTATTGGATTATTATCAAAAGATTATATCAAACTTATACTCATTTCTATTTTGATTGCTACCCCAATTGCTTGGTGGGCGATGCACAAATGGTTGGATGATTTTGCCTATAAAATAGAGCTATCCTGGTGGATGTTTATTATTCCGGCTGCCGCAACCTTACTTATTGCATTTTTTACGATGAGCTACCAATCCATAAAAGCGGCACGTGCAAACCCAGTACATAGTTTAAGAGATGAATAAGATGATAAAGAAGCTCATTAATGAACAATACAACTAACACCTGTCCCTATGATAAAGAATTATTTAATAACCGCAATTAGAGAATTAAGGAAAAGAAAATTCTATACCGCGATCAATATATTAGGTCTGTCGGTCAGTCTTACTGCAGCGATATTAATTATTTTTTGGGTACAGGATGAACAGAGCTTTGATAAATTTCACCCAAACTATGAGGCCATATATACCGTAAATTCCCATTTGGATCCAGAACACAATGGCGCAATATGGGGGATTACGCCGGGTCCTGTAGGCAATTATGCCCAAAATGCACCCGACGTAGAATTTGCAACGCGCGTTTCACAGGATTATAATGTTACTTTGGTCAACGATAAGCTGAAACGCCCTGTAACGGATATGAGTATCTATTATGTTGATAGCAGTTTTTTTAATATGTTTCATTTTCCCTTACAAGAGGGTTCGCTTGTAGGTTTTCAGGAAAATTATAAACAGGCACTGGTCACAGCATCGACAGCGGAAAAACTCTTTAGCAGCCAGCAGGTCATTGGAAAGACCTTCCGTTACGGTACAGATCTGTTCACCGTAGCCGGTATCTTAAAAGATGTTCCACAAAATTCCTCGATGCAATTCAATGTGATCATTCCATTAGGTTATCATGCACAACGGTTTACAAATTGGGGCGGTAATGGAAAATGGAAAACAATCGATGAAGACTTAGGCAATTACAGCTTCGCTACCTACGTCAAAGTAAAACCAACGGCTTCTCCTACCCTCATTGGAAAATTTATCTCGGATAATTATACCAAAGCCCGCGATGGTGAAAATTCAACCATCTTTGTTTTAGATCCTTTAAAAACCATGCACTTAATCGCCCCGGACGGCAATAAATCGACACTTCGCATGGTGCAAATTTTTGGGATCATTGCAATCTTATTATTGGTTATTGGTGCAGTAAATTATGTCAATCTGAGTACTGCACGGGCATTGGACCGGGCGAAAGATGTTGGCATCCGAAAGATAATCGGTGCCAATCGTCTCCATCTATTCTTACAGTTTATCACCGAAACGGTTGTTGTATTCTTTTGCTCGCTCGTAATAGCTTTCATTCTTATCCTTTTACTTCATACTGGATACAATCAAATTGCACAAAAATCAATCAGCTACTCCTTCCAAAACAGTACAATATGGTTATATATAGGTGTTGCGATTATCGGCACACTAGGCTTATCCAGTATATATCCTGCGATACAGCTTTCCTCATTCAATCCCATTCATTCGTTAAAAGGAAAATCAGTTAAAGGAGTTTCCTCAACGACCATGCGTAAAATATTGGTGGTTTTTCAATTTACACTGTCTGTAACACTGATTGTATGCACCTTGGTTATCCGCAATCAACTGGATTTTATCCAAAAGATCAACCTCGGATACGACCGAGATCATGTCATTACACTTGGTCTTCCTGAGGAGGCCTACAAACATATGGACGCCATACAGACCGAACTCAAAAATAACGACGCAATACAAGGAGTCTCTCTTTCAAGTGTTTACAACATGACAGATTTCGGAAATGCCACGGGCGATATAGATTGGCCTGGCAAATCCAAAGACAACAAGCTAATTGTAGCGCAAGCCAAAATTGACAAGGATTTTATTCCGTTAATGAATATACAGTTCGTTGAGGGGAAAAATTTCACAGGCCTGCCAGCGGATTCTTCCGGATATATTATCAACGAGACCTTAGCAAAACAAATGGGGTTAAAGCCGCCATATGTGGGATCCAATATGAGTTTCCACGATTTCCCTGGACAAATTATCGGTGTGGTGAAAGATTTTCACTTCAAATCCATCAAAGATAAAATAGGTCCAATGGTCTTCTGGACGCGCTGGGGCTCGGGCACGCTTTATGTTAAAACAAGTACCAAAAAAGCCACTGAGGCCATCAAAGCATTAGAAAAGGTCTATAACCGCTATCCATCAGACACTCCTTTCAAATATACTTTCATTGATCAGCAATTTGATAGTCTATATAAATCCGAACAGCGTACAGGTTTGTTGTTCAATGTTTTTGCAGGTATCGCCATTTTTATATCTGCTTTAGGTCTGTTTGCATTGGCAACTCACGAAGCGCAAATGCGTATAAAAGAAATCGGCATCCGTAAAGTTCTTGGAGCTAGCACCTTTGGTGTCGTCCGGCTATTGGGAAAAAATTTCGTGCTACTCGTTTCCATTTCCATTCTGATTGCCTGTCCCATCGCGGTTTACCTGATGAAACAATGGTTGAGCAATTTTGCATATAAAACAGATCTAGAACTGCAAACATTTGTCTTCGGTGGTATCCTGGCCTTGCTAATTGCCGTTGTCACCGTCAGTTATCAGGCCGTTAGAGCAGCTTTATCCAATCCCGTAGATAGTTTAAGGGACGAATAAAAAGAAATATAAGAACGTGGATGATTGATATGCATTCACTGGCACTCAAGAAATAAAGCTATGATCAAGAATTATATAAAAATAGCCTGGCGCAATATCCAGAAGAACAAAGGATACTCGACCATCAACATCATTGGCCTTGCGATAGGTTTGGCCTGTTGCCTATTGATCGCAATTTATGTTCAGAACGAACTTTCCTACGATAAGTATCACGTAAACAAAGAGCGGATTTACCGCATCGTACACGACTATAAAGATGTTAGCAGCACAGAGCAGCATCAAATCTGGGGCAATGGACCTATTGGTGAAGCTATCAAAGCAGACTTTCCAGAAATCGAGAAAGTTGTTCAATTCTCGGGTCAAACGTCTATCCTGCTCAAACAGGGCGATAAAAGATTCCAGGAGGAAAATGTATTTTTCATGGACTCTACTGCATTTGATGTCTTCAGTTGGAAGGTTTTGGCCGGCGATCCTCATACAGCTTTAAAAAACGCCTATTCTGTCGTATTAACAGAAAGTACTGCAAAGAAATATTTCGGAGATCAAAATCCCATTGGCAAGACGCTTGAGGGAGGCTTAGCTGCGGGCCGTGCTGACGCAGGTCTATATACTGTAACGGCAGTAATGGCCGATGTACCTGCTAATTCACATTTTACGTTCGATGCATTGCTCTCGATGAATACATTCCGAAAAGCACGGCCAGACGTATTTAATAAAGAAGGCTGGGATTATGTAGACTTCTACACGTACTTTCTCGCTTCAAAAGACTTTGATCCTGCTAAGTTCGACCAAAAAATACCGGAGTTTCTCAAGCGGCATCTCCCTACAAATCAAAACCCCAACGCAAAATACAATTTCCATATCGAGCCTCTCCTCCAAGCTTACATGCACTCGTCGGCAGATCGTCAACCCGGTACAAACGGAAGTTATCAAAATCTCTATATATTCACCATCATTGGTGGCTTTATCTTACTTATTGCCTGCGTGAATTTTATGAATCTTGCGACCTCCAGGTCAATGGAAAGAGCAAAAGAAGTCGGTGTCCGAAAAACCATTGGCGCGAGCAAAAGCAATCTGATCTTTCAGTTTATGTCTGAATCATTGGTTCTTGTATTCGTCAGTAGTATTTTGGCTATACTGCTCGTTATGGCCTTTCTCCCCTTTTTGGAAGCATTCTCGGGCAAACACCTCAATTATTCATCCCTGAAAAATGGGACGACCTGGGCAATATTCCTATTCACTACCATTTTTACGGGACTTCTTGCTGCCAGCTATCCCGCGTTGATTCTAGCAAATTTCAAACCGATTGCAGTACTTAAAGGAAGTTATAGCAACAGCAAAGGTGGCACATTATTACGTCGCGTATTAGTTGTTTTCCAATTTTGCCTTTCCATTGCACTCATTGCAGGTACAGTCGTCGTTTTTTCTCAACTAGATCAATTACAGCACCGAGATCTTGGATTTCAAAAAGATCAACGGCTTGTCATTGATTATAATTTCGATGATAAGGTAAACAATAACCTGGAAGCGATAAAATCCACACTCGCCAAAGACAAAGATGTCTTGTCTGTCACCGCATCACGTACGGTACCGGGAACGTTTTTTCCAAATGCCGGAACCGAAATCATGTCAGCTAACGGAACGATGACTCAATTTGCTCCTTTCTTATACGAAGTCGATGTTGACTTTATTCCTAATATCGGTTTACAGATGGCTGCGGGACGTGCTTATTCGAGAGATTTCCCTGCTGATACTGCTCATTCACTTGTTATTAATGAATCTGCGGCAAAGCAATGGGGCTATTCAAATCCACAGGATATCATAGGCAAACAATTCCGTCAATGGGGAAGAGAAGGAACTGTTATTGGAGTGGTGAAAGATTTCAACTACCTTTCTTTGCACCGTAAGATTGAGCCTTTAGCATTGCGACTTGAACCAAGCAGCAGCCGGTATTTAACCTTGAATATCCAACATGTAAACCAGCCTGAGACCGTTGCGAGAATCGGCAAACTGTGGAATGAGCTCGTACCACACCGCCCATTTTTATACAGCTTTCTGGACGATAATTTCAATCGGCAATATGAAGCGGATTTTAATTTTAGAAGACTTTTTACAGCTTTCTCCGGATTGGCACTTTTTATTGCCTGTCTGGGTTTATTGGGACTTGTTACGTATACAGCCCAACAGCGTACCAAAGAAATCGGCGTACGGAAAGTTCTCGGTGCATCCATCTATAATTTAATCCTCCTCCTCTCTTCCGACTTTATCAAGTTATTGGCAGTAGCGCTCTTCATCGCGACACCGCTTTCCTGGATGGCGATGAAAAAATGGCTCGACAACTTTGCTTATCACATTGAGCCACAATGGTGGATGTTTGTCTTTGCTGGTTTCATGGCCATTATGATCGCCTTATTCACGGTAAGTTATCAGACTCTTAAGGCGGCAAGAGCAAACCCGGTAGACAGTTTAAGAGACGAATAATCTGCTATAATCTTATCCAATCATAATACTTCTGCGATGAACAACCTCCTATTAAAATCGACAATTCGACAACTTTGGAAGAATAAACTATTCTCCCTATTAAATATTATTGGACTGGCGATCGGCATTACCTCATGTTGGGTCATCTTTAAGATTGTCAATTATGAGTATAGTTTCGAAGCCGGAGTTCCTCAGCTTGAGCAAACCTATCGGATCATTTCCCAGTTTAAAAATGATGGTAAGGACAATTATAACGGGGGATTGGCAAAACCTTTTTATCAAGCCATTCGAAAAGAAATTCCGGGTGTCGAGCTGGTTGCTCCAGCATTCAGAAATTATCAAATGGAATCTGTCACAATCAACAAGGGACAAAAAAATCAAAAACTTGTCGAGGACTTTGATGAGGCTGAAGGCAATGTGACGGAGACTACCAGCGACTACTTCAAGCTCGTTGGCTACAAATGGTTAGCAGGTTCACCTGAGAAAGCATTTTCAACTGCCAACGACATCGTATTAACAAAAAAAAGGGCAGCCATTTATTTCCCAAACCAGGCTGTCCAGGGCTTAATCGGCAAAACCATCTTTTATAACGACAGTATACCCAAAACAGTAACTGGCATTGTTGATGACCTTGGCTTCAACACGGAGTTCAATGGCACAGAATTCGTCTTGCTTAAAGATGAAGTCTACCCACTGAATGTCTGGACGAATACCAATGGTACTGACAGACTTTATATCCGATTAAAAGATGGTGTAAAAGACCTTCCAATCCAGGCAGCTATCAATAAGATCGGACAAAAAAAATGGCAGGAATTCAGCCAGGAAAAAAAACCGAGGTTTGACTACAACCGAAAGGTCGTGGTCATGCCACTAAAAGATTCCCATTTTGCAGTCCACATAAAAGAATGGTACGCCGAAAGAACAAGCAAAACCGTTATTTATGGGTTAATTGCCGTAGCTGCTTTTCTGATGCTTTTGGCCTGTATCAACTATATCAATCTTAGTACGGCACAAATACCAGCGCGGAGTAAAGATATTGGTGTCCGTAAAACATTGGGAAGTAGTCAGGGAAAATTGGTTAGCCAAATTATCTTTGAATCGCTTTTAACCATTGCTATTGCACTTGTTTGTTCGGTCTTTCTGACGAAACTGGCCTTTTTCTATTTTCAAGAAATGATTCCGGAGAAAGTAAAGGATTTTACAAGTTCGACGACATCCATGCTGTTTATCGCAATTTTACTGACCGTAACGACTTTAATTTCCTCGGCATATCCTTCTTGGTTAATTAAAAAGGTACAGCCTGTCAATTTATTTCGGGCTGGCAAGCAGTTTCAAATTGGAAAAACACAAATCAACCTCCGGAAGACGTTAATTGTATTCCAATTCTTTATTGCTCAATTTTTTACAGTTTCAGCCCTTATCATCGGCCAACAACTCTCCTATACGCTCAACAAGGATATGGGATTTGACAAAAATGCAGTAGTCACTTTTGACCTCCCGTCCAAACTTGTCAACAAGTTTTACGAGGAAAAAATTGACCAGCGTAAGAAACAAACACTTCTGCACGAGATCCAAAAGATAAAAGGGGTTGCGGCGGTCTCAATTGGTAGCAAGCCTTTAACAAACAATTACTCCTCCTCTTGGTTTCATCGACAAGACCCTACCTTAAAAGAGAAAATTTCATCGGATATTTTCTTTAAAAATGCGGATCCGAATTATATCGCTGTCTATGACATGAAGTTAATTGCGGGCAGCAATCTACCGCAGTCAGATACTGTCAATGCTTATATTATTAATGAATCTGCTGTCAGGGCTTTCGGCTTCAATTCGCCTCAAGATGCCATCGGGAAGTCAATTGGTCAAGAAGACAGTACCTTCCCGATCGTTGGCGTTATTAAAGATTTTCATGCCCAGGAATTCTATAAAGAGATCACGCCTTTGGCTTTGCGCAGTTTTAGCCGTGGTGCCTATACCTTCAATATAAAACTATCGGGAAACAGCAAAGAATGGAAAACCAGTATTGAAGCGATCAACAAAGTATATACGCAATTTTTTCCGGGACTCCCCATAGAAATAAAGTTCTACGATGAAACGATTGCGTCACTCTATCAAAAAGAGCAAAATCTGGGCAAATTAATTAACGTGAGTACAATTGTTGCCATCTTAATTGGCTGCCTGGGTCTATTTGGACTGATTACCCTTGCAGCTTTCCAACGCAGCAAAGAGATCGGTATCCGTAAAGTTTTGGGTGCAAGTATTCCCAATATCTTCCATTTACTCGCCAAAAACTTTGTACAGCTTATTTTAATCAGCATTCTTATTGCCGCACCATTGACCTGGTGGATGTGCAGCAAATGGCTTGAAGACTTTTATTACCGCATTGATCTGACCGCAAGTCCATTTATTCTGGGCGCCGGTCTGGCTTTGTTTGCAACGCTGCTGACTATTAGTTTTCAATCGATCAAGGCAGCTATCCAAAATCCCGTAAATAGCTTACGGGACGAATAGCAACACATAGTTTATCAAATTGTAGGGTTAACAAAAACACAGCAACAATGATTGTAAATTCGCTAAAAACAGCCTTTCGTTTTCTAAAAAAACACAAGCTGATCACGTTTATCAATATCATCAGCCTAGCCATTGGCATAACCGCAACACTGGTTATTTTCTTAATGATCCAATACGACTACAGTTTTGATAAACACGTTCCAAATCAAGAACAGGTCTATCGTGTTGTCAATAATGGTGAATTTAAAAATGCCGGTGTTTACGTACCATTGGTTCGTACCATGGAATCGGAATTACCGAACTTAGAAGCAGTAGCCCCCATTTATCGAAGCCATATTCCCAAACTAAAAGTTTCAACCGCGACGGATAAATTCCAAACTTTTCCAAAAGAGCAAAAGATGGCTTTCACCAACAGTCAATACTTCGATATTTTCCCTTCGAAATGGTTGGCTGGAAGTGCTAAGGCTTTGAATTCATCCGGAAATATTATCCTTACACAGAAAACACTAGAAAAGTTTTATGGAAAAGAACTGCCTGCAAATGTAATTGGCAAAACCATCATTTATGCAGATAGCATCCCACTTCAGGTCGCTGGTGTAATCGAAAATCCACAACATAATTCGGATTTTAATTTTGATAGTTTTATCGCTGATGCGACCATCGTCCAAGACAACAACCTAAAAAAGATGTATAGTTGGGAAGCTTGGAACAGCATCTCTGATTCACATCAGGTACTCATCAAGACAAAAGCACAGAGCAATCCGCATCTTCTGGAACGAAATATTGCTAATCTCCTTAAAAAATATAAATACAAAGAAGGTGAAAAAATCAACGATAAGCTTGAATTACAAGCCTTATCTGATGTTCATTTCGACACGCGATTTAATTATGAAGCGACTCATCCAGAAGCACTTCGCAACCTCATTTTACTGGCATTCTTCCTGTTAGCCCTAGGGGCAGTAAATTTTATCAATCTATCCACAGCACAATCCATTGAAAGAGCTAAAGAAGTGGGTATTCGCAAGACATTGGGTAGCTCTAAGGCAACATTAATTAAACAATTCTTACTAGAGACATTTCTGATTACCTTATCGGCAACAGTACTCGCTGTTTTATTGCTTCCTTTGTTCTTACATGTTTTTGAAGGATTTATTCCCAAAAACTTAAGTTTAGACCGGTTAGACAAAACCATTATCACTTTATTCCTATTCGGGCAGCTTATCGTGGTCACCATTCTTGCGGGGTTTTATCCAGCTTGGGTATTGACAGGATACGCTCCTGTATTGGCACTCAAAAACCAGCTTGGAAAAAACACCAATCTTTCCCGAAGCGTATGGGTCCGCAAAGCACTGACTATTTTTCAATTTGTCTTAGCTCAGGCTTTTCTGATTTGTGTACTCGTTGTTGTTCGGCAGATCAATTACGTCTCCCATCGAGACATGGGCTTTCAGAAAGACGCCATCGTCAATATCAATATTCCTGGAGCTTTCCAAAATTCTGCTAAAGGTATCGTCCTTAAAAATGAGCTCAAAAAACTAACGGATATCAAAGCTATTAGTTTTGGAAACATTGCCCCCGCAATGAACGGCTGGATGACCACAGCAATCACTTATGATCAGTCACCAACGAAGGAATCGCTAACATTTGACAGCCGCTCAGGTGATGAAAATTATTTGGAAGTCTATCGGATTCCACTTCTGGCAGGAAGAAATATACGTTTACTGGATTCAACCAGTGAAATGCTGATCAATAGAAAAGGACTTGAGCTACTGCATATCAAAGATCCACAGGATGCCATTGGTAAAACCTTCGAAAATGGGCAGAATATCATCGTTGGTGTAATGGAGGATTTTGATCTAGCCTCTGCCCGACAGGCGGTTAAACCAGTCTTGTATACAGGCAGTAAGGAAGGATACGTACTCCATATTGCATTGGACCAATCACATCCCGAAAACTGGAAAAATACCATCGATAGAATAACGAGCAGTTACAAATCTGTTTTTCCAGACGATGAACTGGATCTGAAATTTTTGGATGATGTCGTCCAAAATTTCTACACCCAAGAAAAACAGCTTTCTAAGCTTCTATCATGGGCAGTAGGGCTTTCAATCCTGATTGCTGGCCTAGGTTTATTTGGATTAGCCATATTTACGGCAAATCAACGCACAAAGGAAATTGGAATCCGTAAAGTATTGGGGGCATCTGTTTTCCAGATCACATTTCTACTACTTAAAAATTTGCTTTCGCTGGTTGGCATAGCCTGTTTGGTCGCTTTTCCGATTGCGTATTATTTTATGCAGAGCTGGCTCAATGACTTTGTTTATCGAACCACGATAAGCCCTTGGATTTTTGGACTTTCTGCCTTGGGGTTGATTGCATTTGCGAGTCTTGTCCTATCAACCAAAAGTGTCTTTGCAGCAAAAGCAAATCCGATCAATAGTCTAAGGGATGAATAAATCAGCCGGTAAAAGCAATAAGCGTACTCCTGTGCATAACATATATTAAGAACTTAAAAACCCATAAAAAATGATAAAGAACTTCATCAAAACCGCATGGCGAAGTATTTTTTCTAATAAATTCTACAGTGCCATTAATATTTTAGGACTAACAGCAGGATTGGTTGTGGGGATATTCCTCTTACTGTGGATTCAGGACGAGCTGTCCTTTGACCGGTTCCATAAACATCAGCGCTCCATCTACAAAATTGGTATCGAAGGAGGGACAGGGATATCAAAACGAATCTTTGGATCCATCATTGCTCCTGTAGGAAGTTTTGCAAAAAAGGAAATTCCTGAAGTCCAAGATGCAGTACGCATTTTTAAAATTGGAGATGCCGCCCTCAAATACAAAGAGAAGAGGTTTAATGAAAAGAACTTTGCATTTGTAGACCCCAGTTATTTCTCCGTTTTCGATTTTCCGCTACTACAGGGCAATCCACAACAACCATTCCCCGACAACAATTCCATTGTGATTACGCAGCGCACGGCACGTCGGTATTTCGGTGATGAAAATCCAATTGGAAAGACTGTGACACTGGGTATAGAAGACCTATGTGTCATCACAGGTGTCATAGCCGATTATCCAGAAAACTCTACTTTTCAATTTCAGGTTCTGCTTCCCATTTCGAGATTTAATGAAAGGGCTTATATCAAAAACAAAACGACCTATGATAATAAGACCTTTTTATCTTCCATGGATGAAGATTGGTCCAATTTTTCATTCGAAACTTATTTGCTGCTGCGACCGGACGCAAATATAACTGCAGTTACACAAAAGTTACAAGCCATACACGAAAGGAACAAACCTGAGGATGCCCCTGTTCCCTATGTCACACAAGCTTTGGCAAAAATGCATCTCTATCAAATGGACGGTAGTGATGGTGGAATTGACAATGTTCGAGTTTTTATAGGCGTAGCGATTATGATTCTTATTATCGCAAGTATTAACTATATCAATCTTTCTACAGCACGGTCGTTGTCGCGCGCAAAAGAAGTGGGGATACGTAAAGTTATCGGCGCTGGTAAAAAAGAGCTTTTCTTTCAATTTATATTGGAAACAACCATACTATTTGTCATTGCATCAACATTGGCACTTGCGCTAGTATTTATTGGCCTCCCCTTGTTTAATAATTTCTCGGGGAAGCAGATTTCCCTACAATTCTTTAATCCTACACTATGGATAAGCGTGCTGATTATGCTTGTGGGAACACTGGCACTTACAAGTATATATCCTGCCCTGCTTTTATCCAAATTTGATCCGATTAAGGTGCTCAAAGGTAGATTTGCCTTTAAAAATTCCAGTGCACGGAAGATATTGGTTATCTTACAGTTCACGGTTTCCATCATCCTTATTACCTTGACAATCGTTATTGGCCGACAATTGGATTTTATAAAACATCAAAATCTAGGCTACGAAAAGGATCATATTATTTCCGTTGCTATGGCACCAAAAATGTCCAAACATTTTGATGCTGTCAAAACCGAACTTCTAAAAAACAAGGATATTGATGACGTTATCCGTCTTGGCCGGGATATGGTTTATGGTGGAGCTTCAACTGGAGACAACGATTGGGAGGGGAAGCCCAGTAAATCAAATCTTTGGTTCAACATGACCTATTCCGATCAATCTGCGCTCAACTTTTTTAAGATAAAACTTACGCAAGGTCGTAATTTTACAGGCTCAACGGCCGATTCAACACATTTCATTATTAATGAAACGGCAGCACGGGAAATGGGTTTAAAAGATCCCATTGGTGCACGCTTACGTATTCGAACAGTTCCAGGAACTATTATTGGGGTTGTAAAAGATTTTAATTACGCGAGCGCCAGACAAAAGATTGAGCCCATGGCCTTTCAATATAGTCCAACAGATTGCTGGCAGCTATACATCAAAACATCAGCTTCGGGTACAAAATCCGCATTAAACTCCCTGCAACACATCTGGAAAAGTTACTATGATGATATGCCGATGACCTATAGTTTCCTGGATGAGAGTTATCAAAAGCAATATACGAATGAGCAGAAACAAGGCACCTTATTCAATTTTTTTGCCCTGATCGCCATCGCCATATCCTGCTTAGGACTCTTAGGGCTATGTACCTATACTGCACAGGTTAGGACCAAAGAAATTGGTATCAGAAAGGTCCTTGGCGCAACGGTATTTAGCATTATACAATTATTAAACAAGGAATTTTTACTCTTAGTCGTCTTAGCCAATGTCATCGCAGTACCAATCGCTGTATATTTCAGCATAAATTGGCTCGATGGTTTTGCTTTTAGAACGACGCTCCCATTTACCATATTTCTATATGCGGCGGGGATAACCATTGCTATTGCATTATTTACGGTGAGTTTCCAGTCCATCAAAGCGGCATACGCCAATCCTGTAAAAAGTTTGCACGATGAATAGTTTATATTTGATAACCAAAACAACAGCATAAAATGATTCGATTATTCCTTAAAACAGCGCTGAGAAATTTGAAGCGCAGTCCCTTAAATACAACAATTAATATCTTGGGACTAGCACTGGGGTTTACTGTTGCGCTGATCAGTACTTTATGGGTACTAAAGCAATTTTCTTTTGATAAGCATTACAGTAATTATCAGCATATCTATCAGGTCATGATGACGGGGACTTTCAATGACGAAAAATCTACTGATCGCTCCACCCCCATTCCCTTGGTCAAAACGATCGCGTCTGATTTCAAAAATGAAATGCCAGATGCCACTTTGGTCACCAATATGGAAAGCAACAATCTTAAAGTAGGTGATAAAAAGCTTAATGCACCGGGATTCTATGCCATGGGAAAATTCGCCGAATTATTTTCCCTTGAGTCCCTCAAAGGTGACAATGCTACCCCAATCAGCCCATCAACCATTATTATTTCTGAGTCCTTAGCAAAGCGACTGTTTGATCAGACCGATGCTGTCGGAAAAATTCTTCAATTGAATGGTAAGGAACAATATACTGTTCAAGGTGTATATAAAGATATTCCTGAAAACAACACTTTTTATGGCCTAGATTATATATTGCCATTTGTCGATTACCTTGCTAAAAACCAAGGCATAGAAGAAAGCTGGTCCAGCTGCTTTTTTAGCACTTTCGCCAAGATCGACAATGATGCCTTTGTTCCCGCTTTGGAAAATAAACTGACAAATATCATTAATAAAAAATTGACAGACATAAAACCGGAGATTTTACTACATCCCATGTCCAAATGGCATTTATACGATTCATTTAAAAATGGAAAGAACGTAGGCGGGCAGATTCAATATGTATGGATGTTTGTTTGGATAAGCCTATTCATCATTTTATTGGCCAGTATTAATTTTATTAACTTGAGTACGGCGAGAAGCCTAAAAAGAGGAAAAGAAATCGGGGTTTTAAAGTCTGTTGGCGTCAACCGCCGGCAGCTTATTGCAGGCTTTCTTGTTGAGTCAATCCTAGCGGTAGCCTGCGCATTTTTGATCGCTGTTCTATTCGCTACACTGCTGTTGCCTTGGGTCAAAACGATTACACATACTTCATTGCATATCCCTTTTGCGGATATTCGTTTTTATGGCTATTCTCTATTAGGAATAGGCGTTATAGGGCTTTTAGCGGGTATGTATCCGGCATTATTTCTATCGGCTTTTAATCCAATTCTTGCACTTAAAGGTAAGATCAACAACCGAAAAGGCGGATCAAGAAGTAGAAAGGCAATGGTGATCGTACAATTTGCGATTTCTATTTTCCTGATGATATCCACTTATCTGGTGATTCAGCAATTGCATTATACCAAGGACCGTCCAATAGGTTATAAAAGTTCAAATTTGGTAAATATTACTTCATCCAATTCAACTATCGTCAAAAACTTTGATGTTCTTAGAAAGGATTTAATCGGTCAGCGTTTAGTTAAAGATGCTTCCCTTTCTTCCAACTTTGTCAACCACCTATCCTTAACGGGTGGTGGCTTTAATTGGCAGGGTAATGATACCAGGGACGGTGCGATCATGGGGATCTTCACCGTGGATGAAAACTTTGCTAATACTGTACAATGGAACTTTATAAAAGGACGCAATTTTTCAAAAGATTTCAAAACAGATTCAACAGCTGTTATTCTGAACGAAGCTGCGGCCAAATTTATGGGAGTCACCGACCTAAACAGCAAACAACTTTCACGTGCCGGTATTGATTACCATATCGTGGGTATTATCCAGAATACGCTGTCCGAATCACCGTTCAAATCCATTACACCGACGGCTTATTTTCTAAAATTTTTACCAAAGAATAAAATAACGCTTCAACTGGATGAAAATCAAGATGTCAAACAAAACCTAAAAGCTATTGCCGCAGCATTCAACCGTATAGATCCTGATCTTATTTTTGATTATACCTTTACGGATCAGGAATATGCCAAAGAGTTTCAACAGATGGAAATGATCAAGAGCTTAACCAGTTTATTTACAGGGCTGGCCATACTCATTTCATGTCTTGGTCTCTACGCGCTGGTTTCCTTTCTTACGGAGCAACGAGAAAAAGAAATTGGCATTCGTAAAGTATTGGGCGCATCAGAACTTGGCTTGTGGCGACTACTTTCCACAGAATACATTTGGCTCACAGGTATTGGCTTTTTACTCGCAGCCCCTTTAGCCTATCTGCTAATGGAATCATGGCTCGAAGATTATGTCTACCGCATATCAATTACATGGACGGTCTTTGCTATCACAGGCTTAACCGCGCTAATCATCACCTTATTAACCGTTAGTTACCAAGCGATTAAAGCAACATTAGCAAATCCTGTAAAAACCTTAAGAAGCGAATAATACCAATTTGTTCGGGGACGGACACTATACTGTCCGTTTCCGAACATTTAAAACCGCTATAAAAACACAACAAAAACCTAAAAATCAATACATTATATTTATGGCAAACGAATTGAACTACTTGGCTTTGCTATTTTTCGAATAACGAAGCGTTCTACTAAAGCGAGCTAAGTGACAAGAATATAGCCTAATTAACAGTATAAATGCTCATAACCATGTTAAAGAACTATTTTAAAATTGCTTGGCGGAATATCAGAAAAAACAAAGGATTTTCTCTTTTAAATATGTTTGGCCTCAGCATCGGAATAACATGTTTCCTATTGTTGGCAGCGTACATCTATCATGAATCCAGTTATGAGCGTTTCCTTCCCAATGCGGACCGCCTGGCTTATATTAGCCTCACCTATAAAGCACCCAACAGCACGGAAGAAGTAAATTCTGCCGTAACACCAACAGGCTTAGCTCCTACGTTGCAGGCTGAATTTCCGGATGTAGAACAAGCAACCAGATTCTACAGCTATTCCAAAGGCGGCAAAATAGAATCCAAAGAGGCACTAATAACTGAAAAAGGCCTACTTTATGCTGACCAGAATGTTTTTAAAACTTTAGGTTATACCTTTCTCGAAGGTGATTCACGATCAGCCTTAGCAGAACCAAATCAGATTGTCTTAACAAAAAAACTCGCAGCGAAATATTTCCCCAATCAGTCGGCCATCGGTCAGACACTATCTATTGACAAAGTCAGCTGGAAAATCACAGGTATCATCGCAGACTTGCCCACAAATACACAGTTGAACTTCTCTGCGCTCCTTTCCAACAAAGGATTAGAACGCTACAAAGAAATGGCTTGGTCATCTGCAAATGATATAACCATAGCACTCCTAAAAAACAAAGATCAGTTCGGTTCGATCCAACAGAAATTGGACCAAATGACAAAATCAAAATTCGCCGAAGCAACAAAACAAGGCTATCAATTTCAATTCGTCCTGGAAAAGCTGACCGATATCCATCTTCACTCCAAAGCAGCAGGTACGGGAAACATTACTTATATCTATATTTTATTGGCATTAGGTGCTGCGCTTATTATTTTAACCTGCGTCAATTTTACAAATTTGGTCTTAGCACATGCGCTTGAACGCAAGAAAGAAATCGGTGTCAAGAAAGTTTTGGGTGCTGCAAAGAAAACGATATTCTTTCAGTTCTTTTTTGAATGTAGCCTTATGGTTTTTCTAGCTGTTGCGTTTAGCCTTCTGACTACAGTACTCTTGTTGCCCGTATTCAGTTCATTTATGGGCGCCGAAATGAAATTAACCGTATGGACAGACCCTCGGTTTTATATAATTTTAATTGTTTTCATAGCCTTGCTGACGCTTCTGTCAGGTGGCTGGCCAGCCTATTCAATTGCCAGTTCAAAACCGATTTCTATTTTCAAGCGAAAATTAACTGAAAAACTAGGTGGCCTATCTTTAAGCAAGGTGCTCGTTACTTTTCAATTCAGTATCTCTATATTTTTTATTATCTGTACCTTATTTGCGAGTAGACAGATGGATTTTATCCAATCTAAGAACACCGGATTGGATCGCTCTGATATGCTGGTCATTGATGGCCGAGGATGGCAAGATAAAGAAAGACAGCTATTAAAAGAAAAATTAATGCAGCTCAACAGTGTCCAGGGGGTTACCGCTTCGTATGACAATCCCGTCAATATCCAAGGTGGCTACAGCATCAGTGAAGTAGAAGGCCAACCCAATGATTTTGATATGAATGTCACTGCAATTCCGATTGAAAAAGATTTCGTATCCGTTTTTCATATTCCATCTGTTGCCGGTGCACCGTTGTCAGACGCGGACATTTTGCGCGCGCAAGACACTATTTCACCAGAATATGGTTTTGTAGTGAATACACTTGCTGCATCCGCCATGGGTTTTACTCCTGAACAGGCTATTGGGAAGAAAATCAACTTGAATGGGCGTAAGGGCAACATCAAACAAGTCGTTGCGAGTTTTAACTTTGCGTCATTACATAACGAAGTCAAACCAATTGTACTTTTTCCTGAATATGACTATTTCGGCAATATTTTCATCCGACTCAATCCAACAGCGCCAATAAAAGATGCGCTTGCGCAGATAAGAGCTGTCATCAAAGATATTGATTCAAAAAACAGCTTTGAATATCATTTTCTCAATGACGACTATAACAAATTATATCTCAAAGATCAGCAAACAACACGGGTAATGCAGTTATTTTCCATCATTACAATTGCTATCGCTTGTATGGGCCTTTTTGCCCTATCAGCTTACGCTGTACAACAACGCTTCAAAGAGATCGGTATCCGTAAAGTATTAGGTGCTTCAACGATCAAGATTGTCAACATATTGAGTATTGACTTTATGGCCCTCGTCCTGTGTGCCGTATTGATCAGTGTACCCTTAGGCTGGTATGCCATGCACCGCTGGGTAGAGAATTTTGCTTACCACATCACGCTAGACTGGTGGGTATTTATTGTGGCGGCGATAAGTGCATTATTGGTATCATTTATCACCATTAGTTTTCAAACCATAAAAGCTGCGATTCTAAACCCGGTTGATAGTTTAAGAGATGAGTAATTGTTTTAGTAGCTATTAAAATAAAGACACCTGATAAATAACAAGCTGGACCTTTAAAATTCAAGTTTTTTCTATTTAGCAATAACCAATACGACAAATATGCTTAAAAATTATATCAAAATAGCATGGCGCAACCTGATGAAAAACAAATCCTTCTCTTTGATTAACATCATCGGATTGGCGATCGGTATGGCCGGAGCATTACTTATAGCACTTTGGTTGCAAAACATGTTAACCATGGACCGCTTTCATGAAAAGGGTGATCGCCTGCATGTATTGAGTAATCGAGACGAATTTCAGGGCGATAAATCAGCTTGGGCCTTCACTCCTAAAATATTAGGTCCCTCCTTGTCCGCCGATTTTCCAGATATAGAAACTTTTACCAGATATAATGAGAGCGGCCAATTTCTAACGACATTCAAGGATAAAAAACTGATCGCAAATACTGTTTTCATCGATCCCGGTTTTTTCAAGATGTTTTCTTTGCCTTTTGTGAAAGGAGAACAGAATATTAAATTTGATAACCCTAAAGGCCTTGTTCTCACAGAAAGCTATGCCAAGGCTTTATTTGGCAGCGAAGATCCTATTGGAAAATCAGTTCGGATAGACTCTGTTAATCAGGTCTCCGTACAGGCGGTACTTAAAGACCTTCCGAGTAATTCAAGTTTCAAATTTGATATTCTCCTACCATTTGAATATGCAAAAATAATTGGTTACGTGGATGATAACTGGAGCAATAATTCATTAACCACCTATGTGCTCCTAAAAAAAAGTGTCTCACTTACCGCGTTTAACAGCAAAATCAGAACCTATCTGAGAGATCATATCAATGCAAGTAATAAGGCTGCCGGTTACCAATCGGCTAGAAATACGGGTGAGATCTTTGCTTTTCCCTATCCCGATTCGTTTCTTTACAATAGCGGAAAAGGAGGAAATTATACGTCCGGACGTATCGATATCGTCAAGCTATTTGCTTGGATTGGTGTATTTATTTTATTAGTGGCAAGCATCAATTTTATGAATTTGAGTACGGCACGTTCCGAACGCCGTGCGAAAGAAGTCGGTGTCCGCAAAGTAATTGGGGCAAATAAGACAAGCCTAATGGCGCAGTTCCTCGTTGAAAGCATATTGATCAGCCTAATCGGCATGGTACTCGCGACGATACTTGTTTTTATTGTCCTGCCATTCTTTAACGAGCTTGTCGGAAAACAGCTTAGCCTATCGTTATTAAACTTACCAACCTGGCTATTTTTAATTGGCTTTGCTTTATTTACAGGTATATTAGCCGGTACCTATCCCGCCTTTTTCCTTTCTTCCTTTCAACCTATCAAAACGTTGAAGGGGAAATTCGTTTCTAAAACGAGGGGTCTTAGTATTCGCTCCATCTTAGTGGTCATTCAATTCAGTCTCGCGATTATATTGATTATCGCAACGGTCATTGTCGCCAAACAAATCCAGTACACTAAACAGCGCGACCGTGGTTATAATGAAAATGGGTTGCTTTATAGCAGTATCAAAGGTGACTTAGAAAAGAATTATAAAATTTTACGCGACGAATTACTAGCCAGCAACGCAGTTGTTTCTGTATCAAAAAATATGTCGCCAGTAACCGATTTCTATAGCAATGGCTGGGGATTTACGTCTGGGACACCAACGGAACAGGACAAACGCATTTCCTATAACCGTTTTAGTACCGATGCAGATGCCGTAAAAAATCTAGGCCTAACTCTTATACAGGGGCGGGATATCGATATTTACAAGTTTGCGACAGACAGTACTGCTTTGATTTTAAATGAATCCGCGGTAAAAAGTTTGCACCTCAAAAACCCGGTCAATAGCATTGTGGATGGTGATGGAACAAAATGGACCGTAGTTGGGGTGGTCAAAGATTTCATTATGGGATCGCCATTTGGAGATAATAAACCCATGGTGATATTGGGGCCGCAAGCCTGGTTTACAACGATCCATTATCGTTTAAATACAAACAATGACATCGGAGACAACTTAAAAACGATTGAGTCCATCTTTAAAAAGTTCAACCCAGACTATCCATTTGAATATCAATTCATAGACAAGACTTACGAAGAAAAATTTAAAGAGACAAAAGCTATAGGTACGCTAGCCATGATCTTTGCAGGATTGACGATCTTTATTTCCTGCCTTGGTTTATTGGCATTAATCGCCTATATGGCCGAAACGCGCATGAAAGAAATTGCTGTCCGCAAAGTTCTTGGAGCAAGTGTCACCCAAGTAACTTCTTTACTTTCGGTCGATTTTATCAAACTCGTGGTGGTCGCAATTTTTATCGCAACACCCATTGCTTGGTGGGCCATGGATAAATGGTTACAAGATTACAGTTATCGAATTGAGATACAGTGGTATTACTTTGTCATTGCAGGATTATTGGCTATTCTGATCAGTATGGCCACGATAAGTTATCAAGCAATTAAGGCCGCACTGGGTAATCCTGTCGATAGCTTACGTGATGAGTAGACTATATTTTCAAATCATTAAGAGGCCTCAATATGATCAAGAATAATTTAAAAATAGCATGGAGAAATTTAACCCGCAATTTCTCTACATCGTTTATCAACATCGTTGGGCTGGCCATGGGCATTGCAACCTGCCTTCTGATCAGCTTATATGTGACCGATGAATTTAGCTTTGATCGTTATAATGAGCATGCAGACCGTATTGTACGTGTTGTTTTCAGAGGAACTGTAAAGGGAGGAACGATCAATGAGGCACATGTAATGCCACCTGTAGCTTCGACGATGAAGTCAGAGCTACCCGAAGTGCAGGAAACAGCGCGATTAAGAATGGGTGGATCGCCTCTATTTGTCGTCAATAATAAAGTTTTCCACGAAGAAAAAATGGCTTTCGTGGATGCTTCCTTCTTCAAAATTTTCACGCTCCCTTTTATTAAAGGGAATTTGTCTACAGCTATTTCTTCCCCTAATTCTGCAGTGATATCCGAATCCACCGCCTTAAAATACTTCGGCACAAACGATGTTGTCGGTCGAGACCTCATCATCAAAGACAATACAAATATTCTCAAAATCACTGGCGTAATTAAAGATGTTCCTCAAAACTCCCATTTTCATTTTGATGTATTTACCTCTTTGGATGCACTGGAAGATTCACGTTCAGATTCATGGATGACCTCCGAATACTATACGTATGCGCTTCTTTCAAAAAATGCGTCACGTGAAAAACTCGAAAAAAACTTAGCCACCCTATTCGACAAACATGTTGCCACACAATTTATGGCCGGTTTTGGTATGAGTTACCAACAATTCAAAAAAACGGGAAATAAGATCGGTCTTTATCTACAACCGCTCACAGATATCCATCTACATTCGAATTTCAACTATGACCTCAGCGCCCCTGGGGATATACGGTACGTTTACATCTTCAGCGCTATTGCACTTTTTATGCTATTGATAGCCACCATTAATTTTATGAATTTATCTACAGCCAGTGGTTTTAAGCGATTTAAGGAAGTAGGGGTACGAAAAGTACTGGGTGCTGACAAGCAAAACCTGATGCGACAATTTATACTAGAGGGTGTCCTCCTGACTTATATTGCCTTGGGAATAGCTTTGGGAATTGTTTTACTTGCCCTCCCCCTATTTAATCAGATTTCCGGAAAAGAGATTGATATTCAAAAACTTGAAATATCTAAAATCATCCCCATCCTACTCAGTTTTGGTCTAATTGTCGGTCTATTTTCCAGTAGCTATCCCGCCTTATATCTATCCTCATTTAATCCGCTCCGTGTATTAAAAGGGAAAATAAGCCGCTCGACTAAAGGCTTTAATTTACGCAGCGGACTTGTTGTATTTCAATTCATCATTTCCGTCGGGCTTATCTTTGGAACCGTGGTCGTTGTTCAGCAGCTGGATTATATGCGTCATATTAAACTTGGATATAACAAGGATAATGTCCTTATTATACCGAGCTGGCCTTTGGGAAAAAACGAAAAGACATATTATAATTTATTGATGCAAGATAGCAGGATCAAGCATGTCTCTCATTCGTCCTATCTTCCTGCTGGAGAAAGCAACAACAACAATTTTTTCATCTATCCAGATGGCAATACTGATCAATGGGTCAAAACAATTCGTTACGATGTTGATGAAGAATATATTCCTGTTATGGGTATGCAACTTAAAGAAGGACGGAATTTCGCAAAAACATTTGGTAATGATAGCCTTTCTGTCATCATTAATGAAACCGCAGCAAAAGATCTTGGTTGGAACAATCATAGCATTGGTAAAATATTAACCAATAAAGACAACAAAAGCTATCGTGTTATTGGTGTCGTTAAGGATTTTCATTTTCGCTCTTTGCATGAGCAGATCTCTCCGCTTGTTATGGTTCTTAGCGATCAAGCCGGCAGTTTGATTCTTAAAACACAAACAACCGATATGGAGAAGCTCATTCAAAAATTAGCGTCTCTCTATCGTTCCTTTCCAACAGACATTCCATTTAGCTATTCCTTTCTGGATGAGCGATACGCACAAACCTACCAAGCAGAAGTGAAAACGGGTAAATTACTGAGCATCTTTGCCGGGCTGACTATTTTTGTGGCTTGCCTCGGTTTATTTGGCTTGGCTATTTTTACCGCCAATCAACGCAAAAAGGAAATAGGGATCCGAAAAGTTGTTGGAGCTACAGTTCCCGACATCACACGCATGCTTTCCACGGAGTTCGTCAAACTCGTTCTAATTGCCATTATCATTTCTTCTCCCCTAGCTTGGTGGATGATGCACAAATGGTTAGAAAATTTTGCGTACCGAATTGAGATGCAATGGTGGATGTTTGTACTAGCAGGTGCGCTAGCCGTTTTTATTGCTTTAATTACGGTAAGTTCACAAGCGATACGTGCCGCCCTAACAAAACCTGTTGACAGTCTACGTGATGAATAAAAATAGACTCGTCTGTTCAGCTATGGACAAAGCACTGTCCGATATCGAACAGCGAGTAAAAGAATCAGGAAGACAATCCGTTAATGATCAACAGGATAATTACTTGGCCAAACATTTGTATTTTTAATTTCCTAGTAGAGCACAAGCTATCAGCAGCTCCACGACCAAAATAAATTCATATTATAAGACAATGAACTTTACAAACTTCAAGATTGCCTGGCGAAATATCGGAAAGAAAAAAGTACAAAATCTGATCAATCTAATTGGATTGACCTGCGGTATTACTTTTCTATTACTTGTAAGCGCTTATGTATGGGATGTACATCAAGTGAATAGCAATATCAAAAATATTGATCGGCAATTTTTGTTGCAAAGCAACTATAAGAAAGAAGGATTTGGTATTAACTTAACCACAATAGGGGCACTCCCCAAAGCCTTACAGGAGGAGTATCCCGACCTCGTCTCTAATTATTATCGGATTGACGGATTGACCGGTATCGTAGCGAACGGAGCAACAATACATGAAGAAGGAATGTCTCTTGGCGATCCTAGTCTATTGACGATGTTCGGATTCCAGATTTTAGCAGGCAATGCCAATACCGCTTTGAATAATCCCTTTTCAGTAGTCATCAGCGACAAAGCAGCCATAAAATATTTCGGGCATGTGGATGTACTTGGCAAATCGCTACAAATAAAAAATTTCAAGGGTGAAAAACATGATTTTGAAATTACAGCAATCATCAAATCTGATGTCCAAAACGCCATTATGGATCTCACAAAGAATATGCATGCCGACATATTTTTACCGATCATCAACGAGCAATTCTTTGGCCGATCGATAGACAATTGGGATAACCCTTATATTGCCGGTTATATCGAATTGAAACCAGGTGTAAGCGTGGAGCGTGTAGATGCTGCCATCGAAACGCTGGTAAGAAAGAATACCGATAAGGAATTTTCCAGTCAATACAGCCCTAGTCTAAAACCACTGAAAACCTATTATTTGGATGACAATCAAGGGGCCGTCCGCAAAATGATACAGACATTAATTTGGACAGCTGTTTTCATCTTGATCATGGCCATTATCAATTTCATCAATTTTAGTATCGCTCAGCACATTACGCGATTAAAGGAAATCGGTGTTCGCAAGATGATGGGATCATCTCGAATGCAGCTTATTAGGCAACTGATGACCGAATATATCCTGATTGTGGCCATAGCAGCATTGATCAGTCTTCCAATTTATTTCATCACAAGTCCAATCTTCGAACATGTCTTGATGCGCAAGCTACCCTCGTTGGTGGAATTGCCTATTTACTTTTTTGGTTTACTGGTTATAATGACGTTGTTCATTGGACTACTAGCCGGGCTCTATCCAGCCATTAAACTTTCCAATGTCGCGATACTTCCGGCAGTCAAAAGTCAGTTTTCGACGCTGGGGGGCAAACAACTGGTGCGAAAAATTCTTTTGTTTTTTCAATTTGGAGTAGCCTTGCTCCTGCTTGTCTGCACACTAATTATTTCCAAACAGGTGGATCTATTTCTCCATAGCAATCTAGGGTACAACAAAGACTACTTATTAACCGTTCAGGTACCTAGGGATTGGTCCGAAAATGGTGTTCGCAAAATGGAGACTTTACAACAGGAACTCAGCCAACAACCAGAAGTAAAATCAGTAAGCTTATCTTATGAAACTCCTGGATTGCTGGGGTCCAATATGCAGCCTGCATTCGGGACGACAGACGACAAAGAAATCCAGGTACAACGGATTACAAGTGATAGTCACTTTTTGGAAACCTACGAGATACCACTAATTGCGGGAACTTTTCTTCCTAAACACTATGCAACTAATACGGATAATAGACCAGTTGTCATCAACAAGAAGGCTATGGATGATTTTGGCTTTAAAAATGCCGAGCATGCAATTGGTCAGCAAATAGCA
This sequence comes from Sphingobacterium multivorum, assembly GCF_039511225.1. Classification (NCBI taxonomy): domain Bacteria; kingdom Pseudomonadati; phylum Bacteroidota; class Sphingobacteriia; order Sphingobacteriales; family Sphingobacteriaceae; genus Sphingobacterium; species Sphingobacterium multivorum. Next base: position 1,037,581 of record NZ_CP154261.1, on the reverse strand, counting down.
ATAAATGATCCTAATTACAAAATGACTATTGTGGGCGTTGCTGAGAATTTTGTAGCCAACTCACTGCATCAGGCATCTCCGCCTATTATCTGGATGGATGTACATGAGAGCCTTCAATACCGATACCTTAGCATTCGATTGAAGCAGGGACCTCTTTCCAATGCAGTACAACAGCTCGAAAAAAAATGGAAAACACTGCTGCCTGATGCACCATTCGAATATCAATTTATGGATGAACGCATCAAAAATCTATATGAAACTGAGCTGCAGTTGCATCGCGCTTCCCAGATTGCCACTGTTGTTTCGCTGCTGATTGTTGTATTGGGACTTACCGGATTAATATCGCTTTCCATCCATCTGCGCAATAAAGAAGTCGGCATTCGTAAAGTACTTGGGGCTTCACTAGCACATTTAATGTTGCTGTTTTCAAAAGAGTACTACGGAATATTCCTATTTGCAGCATTTACAGCGGTTCCACTGAGTTATCTATTGATGCAATACTGGCTACAAAATTACATCGTCCGTATAGAGATCAATGCACTTATCTACCTGCTACCACTAGGTATGTTGATTGGTTTACTGAGTTTGTTGGTTGGCATTATTGTATTTCGATCAACCCGCTTTAATCCCGTTGAAAAATTAAGAGATGAGTAAAAAAATAAGCCGTAGGTTATCTAAGCTTAAAAGTGTATTTATTATTAACCTATTGGGAATGGAAGTTTATAATTGGTGTACCTACGGCTTAGGATCTTTGAAGCAATTTTTAGCTGTCCGCTTTGGAAAGCTAAAAATTGCTTATTTCTTTTCAGTCGATTCCATGGGAGCAGCTAAAATATAACCAAATCCGTATTGCGATGCCTTTCGAATAACTTTGCGTTCATCAGACCTATTAAGGAAATCATCTAGCACTTTAATCAGGTTTTTAGGATGTATATCCCTATCTAGTTTAGCACAGCATAAGTTGTGTATTTCGTCAGGTCTCTTTTCCTCATTAAAATATCCCATAGCCATATTCTCATCCAAAAGAGCACTTATCTTTTTTACTTCTTCTATTGTAGAAATTTCATACGGGTCGAGATCATGTCGAATATCGATTAACTTAAATTCGAGTACTTTCTGCTCTTGCTCTACATCAACTTTATACAGTTCATAAATAACGCGGTCACCCAATTTAGTCAGATGCAATTCATATGTATACTTCTGTGACGCCAAATCAATTCCGTAAGGCATCAATTCATTCATACTCTTTATTTCTAGTACATGCTGCATGACAACCAAATCATGAACAAAAATTCTTTTTATTTTGAATATCTCGACTTTGTTTATAAAATCGAATGACTTTCCCATTAGAAAAGAAACTTCTTCGGGTGATAGGTGCCGCGAAATACGCTGTAGCAACATACGATAATATATTTGCATATGTAACTCTTCGCATCTTCTCCTATATACTTTTGTTTTTTGAATTTTCGCTGTTTTCATCATCGATACATTTAAAACATATAGATTTTCAATACAAAAGAACAGAAAATATTTTAAAATAAAAACATATGTATAAATAAAAATAACATTATCTATATTTATCTATACAAAAGGACAGATTATTAAAATATAAGGATGACGAAATTAGGTGAATTTTTAGCGAAGAAATCTGTGAATAAATCCCAGATTGCGCGTAAAACAGGTTTAAGCAAAGCAAGAATCAACGAGTTGACAATGACCGAATCGGCTAAATTGCGTTTGGATGAGATGTATTTGATCGCGTTGGCCATCGACACTGATCCCGCTAGAATGATGTTCGAACTATGTGATCATCTCCAGCTAAAAGAGATCGTGGAATAAGCGATTCTTTTTAATCCCCAACCGAAAACCGCTGTGCGGTACTGAACGCTAAACTGTTCGATATCGTACAGATACAGCAGGTTACAATAAAAATAAAAGATTAATAATCAGAACATTACAAAAATGGCAATGCAATTGATTTTGGGATAAAGGTCTGCTTTGATTATAACGACCAATCATTCAGGCATTAAAAACATTCTGCTATGATAGGAAATAATCTCAAAATTGCCTGGCGGAATATGGCAAAAAACAAGCTATATTCATTCATCAAAGTTGGTGGATTTGCCTTTAGTATTGCCATCTGTATTCTTATTGTTTTATATATAAAGCATGAGACAAGCTATAATAAGTTTTATCCGGCGATGGATAGAGTTTACCGTTTGGTCGTTCAGTTACCGATTGAGCATAAAATCGAGCGCTGGGTTTCACTTTCTGCCCCTGTGGCGCCGACCCTGAAAGCAGAAATCCCGTCCGTTGAGCAAACGGGACGCATTCTACCAAACCCTTTATTCGGTGCGGGCAGTAACCAATTGTCATTAAATAACAGCCCTGATAGCCATTATGATGATGGATTTGTCTATGTCGATCAGTCCATTCTCGACATGTTTCCTATGCCCATGGTTTCGGGCCAGCTGTCCCACGCACTTGACAAGCCCAACACATTGGTAATCACCAGAAGCAAAGCCGAAAAATATTTTAAAAATAATCCAATTGGACAAACGATCTATCTCAACAACAATACATCGAAAGCCTATACCATTACTGGGGTCATTGAAGATATGCCCAACAATTCGACCCTTGCCGGTTATAGTTTTTTTATGTCGCTCGCTGGAGAGCCTTTTTATCAAGGTGAACAGACTGCTTGGCTCAATAACAACTATACCGTCTATGTCAAATTAAAACCCAATGTAGACGTTGCACTGGCAGAAAAAGAAATTTCAAAGAATTACTTAGAAGTACATTATCTCCCTGAATATCTAAAATCAGGACGTAAACTTAATCCGCTTTTCAAGCAGGCAAAAATAACCCTACAGAATGCTCTCGACATACATTTAAAATCCGCGGATGTAAGCGACGATAAAGTGAGTACATTGAACAGAGGGGATATTCGAATGGTTTGGACCTTCGCAACTGTAGCCTTATTTATTTTGTTCATTGCCTGTATTAACTTCATCAACTTATCGACAGCAAATGCAGCAACAAGAGCAAAAGAAATTGGTATCCGTAAGACTATTGGCTCCTCCAGGAAGCTGCTTATTGGACAATTTCTTGTTGAAGCAATCTGTTATAGTGTACTGTCACTGATTATCGGGCTCTTTCTAAGCTGGCTACTACTACCGGTATTCAACCAGCTAGCCAACAAATCCTTGACCATTCCTTGGCTATCGGTCTATTTCTTTCCTTCTCTTTTGGCGGCGATATTGGTGATCGGCGTCCTTGCCGGAATCTACCCAGCACTGTACCTATCCAAATTTAAACCAATCACTGCACTGAAAAACAACGTCATTGGTGCCAAATCTTCGCTTTTTAGGAATAGTTTGGTTGTCTTTCAATTCGCAACCTCAATAATCCTTATCGTTGGCGCATTGGTGACCAATAAACAGATAAACTACATATTAGACAAAGATCTGGGATTTGACAAGGACCAAGTCGTTGTGCTTCGCGGAATTGGAACATTATCGAAACAGCTTCCAAGTTTAAAAAATGAACTAAAAAGCCTCCCCGATGTTGCTTCAGTTTCCCTGAGTGACTTTCTTCCTGTACCCATCGATGGTGCCAAACGAAATGGCAATCCGTTCTGGATTGATGGCAGAAGAGATCTTGATATGGCTACACAAGGCCAATTTTGGGAAATTGATCAGGATTATCTGAGTACATTCGGTCTTCATTTAAACAAAGGACGAAATTTTGATCCCACGAGAGCCACCGATAGCAGTTCAGCTATAATAAATCAAAAATTGGCCGACGAACTTCAATTAAAGAATCCAATTGGTGCAAAAATTACCAATGGCAATACCTGGACCATCATTGGTGTAGTAGACGACTTTATCTTTGAGTCGTTGAAGGATAAAGGTTATGCAGGACTTTGTATGACATTACAAGGCAATCCTTCCCTACTCTCTATTAAGGTAAAATCGCAACATCTCAAAGAGACACTCGCTGATATTACAGCCGTATGGGACAAATTTGCCCCAAATCAACAAATTAACTACAGCTTTTTGGACGAAGGTTTCGCGGCCCTTTATCAAGATGTGGAACGGACCAAGAATATATTCACCTGTTTTGCACTTGTCGCCATTTTTGTTGCTGCACTCGGGCTTTTTGGTCTAGCAACGTATGTGACACAACAACGCACCAAAGAAATTGGTGTACGTAAGGTGCTTGGAGCCAGCGCAATGAGATTACTCCGATTATTGTCTGGAGATTTTATAAAATTGGTGTTTGTAGCCTTGGTCATTGCCACACCTGTTGCGTGGTGGGCAATGAACCAATGGCTTACTGATTTTAACTATCGAATCGAAATAAATTGGCTATACTTCATTCTTGCAGGTATGAGTGCCATTTTAATTGCTTTAGGCACAATCAGCTATCAGACTTGGAAAGCCATTCGCGCCAATCCGGTGGATAGCCTGCGTGATGAATAAATACAAAAACCGTAAAAGAACTTTATTATGATAGGAAATAATTTAAAGATCGCTTGGCGAAATATGGCCAATAACAAACTTTACTCGATCATCAAGATCGGCGGGTTCGCTTTTAGTATTGCCATTTGCATTCTTATTGTACTGTACATTCGCCATGAAACCAGTTATGACAAAATGTATCCCGACATAGACCGTGTTTTCCGTCTTATCGTTTCGGCACCCGATGGTGATAAAGTGAGGCAAACCTTTGCCTTTCCTGCCCCAGCAGCTAAAACCTTGCAAGAGGAAATCCCAAGTGTAGAATTAGCTGGCCGAATTTTACCCAATACCTTATTTGGTGCCGGAAGCAATCTATTTACGGTAAATGGCCGCGCGGAGAATTACCTTGATAAAGGATTTGTTTACGTTGATCAGTCCATTTTGGAGATATTTCCACTTCCCGTCGTACAAGGACAGCTATCACATGCGCTGGACAAACCCAATGCGATCGTCATTACCAAAAGTAGGGCCGAGAAATATTTCAAAGGAAATGCTGTAGGGCAAACGATCTATCTCAACAATAATAAAAGTGTTCTATATACCATAACGGCTGTGATCGATGATGTTCCGAACAATTCCAGTCTCTATGGTTATGAATATTTTATATCCCTGGCAGGTGAACCATTTTATCCGGGTGAACAAAACAATTGGGGCGCGACAAATTACATTACCTACGTAAAACTGAGGGAGAATACAGCTATTGCCAACGCACAGCGTAGCATTTCAAAAAACTATATTCAGGACCATTATATTCTGATTAATAAAAAAAATGGAATGAAAATATCGCCCGAAATGATGCAGTCAACCGTGTTGCTTCAAAACGCCCTTGATATGCACCTGCGTTCTAAGAATGTGTCGGAATATGGCATGGCTACGCAATATCAAGGCGACATTAAGATGGTCTGGATATTTGCTGGCATCGCATTTTTTATTTTATTGATCGCTTGTATTAACTTCATCAACTTATCAACAGCGAATGCGGCAACGCGGGCAAAAGAAATTGGAATTCGGAAAACTATTGGATCCAATCGAAGGACACTGATTATGCAGTTTATGACCGAAGCGGTATGCTACAGTCTCATTTCACTCCTTATCGGACTATTATTAGCCTTCCTCTTATTACCATTATTTAACAATTTAGCTAACAAAGCCTTGTTTATACCTTGGTCAGTAGGGTACTTTGTGCCTTCGCTGATTTTGAGTATGTTCTTTATCGGCATCCTGGCTGGCTTATATCCAGCACTCTATTTATCAGGATTTCAACCGATTAATGCCTTAAAAAGCAAATCGGTCACGAATCCTAAATCTTCATTATTGCGCAATGGACTGGTTATTTTCCAGTTTGCAACATCTATTATATTGATCATCAGCGCACTCATTGCAAATCAGCAAATCAGTTTTATGCTCAATAAAGACATTGGCTTTGATAAGGATCAGGTCATTGTACTTCGTGGTGTAACGGGAATTGCCTCCCAGGCAAAAGAATTAAAAAATGAATTGAAAGCCATTCCAACAGTCCGTGATGTCTCTATTGGCGACTATTTACCGGTTCAATTGGATGGTGCAAAAAGAAATGGAAATCTTTTTTGGGCCAAAGGCAAGGAAGATCTTGAATTAGGTGAAGGCGGGCAATTCTGGAATATCGACGAAAGCTACCTTTCCACATTTGGTCTGAAGCTAATAGCCGGCCGAAACTTTGATCCACATATCGCATCGGATAGTACAGGTGCTATTGTTAACAAAAGAATGCTTGCTGATTTAGGCATCAAAGGAAATCCCATTGGTACACAAATTACCAACGGCAGGACATGGACCATTATCGGTGTCGTCGACAATTTTATCTTTGAATCAATGAAAGATGAGGGCTACTATCCCGTTTGCATGACCCTTGCCAATAGCCCTTCCATGCTTTCCATCAAGACTAAATCGAGGGACATGGCCAAAACATTAGCCGACATTAATACTGTTTGGAATAAGTTTTCGCCGAATCAAAAAATCGACTACAATTTCCTTGATGCCGGCTTCGCTGACCTCTATCAGGATGTCCAACGGACTAAAAATATCTTCAGCTGCTTTGCCTTTGTCGCTATTTTTGTTGCCGCTTTGGGACTTTTTGGACTAGCAACTTATGTCACACAACAACGTACCAAAGAAATTGGTGTCCGTAAGGTTCTTGGTGCAAGCTCCATCCGATTACTCAAATTACTCTCCGGAGATTTTATAAAATTGGTGTTTGTAGCCTTGATCATTGCTACACCTGTTGCGTGGTGGGCAATGAATCAATGGCTGACAGATTTTAACTATCGTATAGAAATCAATTGGTTATACTTTGTTCTGGCAGGAATAAGTGCAATTGTAGTTGCATTTGGAACCATTAGCTATCAAACCTGGAAGGTTATTCGTGCCAATCCAGTCGATAGTTTAAGAGATGAATAAAGTCAGAAGATCTTAAAAATTGATGTTTGTTGCCTTGGTAATTGCCTTGCCTGTTGCGTGGTGGCAATGAACCAATAGCTTAGGGGAATGAATGTTCGATTCTGGACGTAAACTGTTCGAAATCGAACATTCAAAAACAAAACAAAAACACGATAAGCTACTTATAATAAAACCATTACAATACTGGCAAGCGGATTGTATTTTTTCTCAGGTGAAATAGTTCGACTTGGTTTAAACATAGATATATCCAGCGTAATATGGCAAAAAATGATTTCAAACTAGCTTGGCGTAAACTTCTAAAAAACAAGGGATTTACTTTCTTAAATATTATTGGATTGACCCTTGGCTTTACCGGTTTTATCCTTTCCTATCAATACATCAATCGAGAGACCAGCTACGATAAATGGAATCCACATTATAAGGACATCTACCAAATTGGCCTTGAAGCAGAAGGTGCGTTTACGGACGAAACGTCTCCTTCGCTAGCTCCTTTGCTAAAGCAGAGTTTACCAGATATTGTATATGCTGGCAGGAAAATAGTTTACAATTACGGCAGTTATCCGCTTTTTGGTGAAAAAACAGTGCTTATTAAAAATACTGCACTGGTTGACTCCTCAGCCGCACGGATCTTTCAAATCGAAAATGCGACTGGACCACTCTACAAAAGCAAGGACCAAAAGGATGCAACTATTGTCAAAAGCCATATCGCCGAACAATTATTCAAAAAAGAAGACCTAAATTTTGACAACCCCCATTCGATTCCCACTCAAAGCCTCGCTTTAGGTGTACGGGAGACAATTTATGGTACTATAAAAGAGCAAGGTCTATCCATGATTGATTACGATCTTCTGTTTATCCGTGAACCACAGGATCTCTTCGCCGATAATAATCCTTTTTTGTATCAAACTTATATTCAAGTACGTCCCGGTACGGATATCACCAAGTTGACAGATCGCATCAATGCACTTTACCAGAAAGAAATTGCACCGAAAGATAAAATTCGCTCCTCCAGTTACACCAAAGGGAAGATCTATTTGGATCCATTAGCCAATCTTCATTTAAGGCCAAAAACAGGTAGTAACACGGCTTATATCATGACGTGGATTATTGGTATTATCTCCGTTTTGATCCTCTTACTCGCCGCGGCCAATTTTACCAATATGATTATGGCGCAGGCAGATCAGCGCATTAAGGAACTTGCACTCAAAAAAATATTGGGCAGCTCACGTTGGGCTATCGTCAAACAACTGGTACTGGAGGTGTTTATCCTGACTTTCAGCGCTGCGATACTGAGTATCGTTACTTTGACCCTCACAGGAAATATCCTTCAAAAATGGTTTAATGATGATCTTAAGGGCTATATTTTGCGTTCAGAAACCATTGCCCAACTTGCTATTGCCGTACTATCGACAACAATTCTATCGGCAATATACCCCGCTATCGTACTCTCTGGCTTCAAATCCGTTAATCTCTTAAAAGGTGGACTGACTTCCATTCTCAAAAAGTGCACATTTCGAAACGCACTACTAACTTTTCAGATCAGTATGGCCATCCTATTTATATCGGGCATGCTGGTTATTAGGACACAACTAAATTACATGCAGCAGGCGGACAAAGGATTTGAACCTGCACAGGTTGTTAATTTCAAAGGAATAGGCATGTATTATGATTCCAAAATTGATGGTTCCTATCAACAACTAAAACGTCGATTGGAAAATGATCCGAGTATTGCCTCAGTTGCATCAGCGACAAATATTCCAGGTGAAGGCGAACAGCCTCCCAAAATGGATTTCTCCTATGCCCAAAAAAAGGTTTCATTTGCACATGTCGGCATTGACCCTGGATACTTCAAGACGCTAAATATCTCCAGTATACAAGGAAACACCACTGTTTCAATAGATCAACTGCTTCACGATTCCTTGGCCAACTATGCTATTATCAACGAATCTGCAGCCAAAAATTTAGGACTTGAAAACCCGATAGGTGCTAAAATCAAAGGCTGTGATGTCACCTTTGAAATTATTGGCCTTGTCAAAGACAGTAAAGCTTATGGCTTTGAGAATGCCGTTCAGCCGAGCCTATATTCATTTAAAAACGAATGTGGTACTATGCGTTTGCAAACAACCCTCATGGTCAAAACAAAACCGGGAATGGTCGATCGGGCAATTCAAACAGTCAAAGCAGAGTGGGAGAAAAATCCATCCGCAAAAGATCTGCCCCTTGATTATTCCTTTATGGATGAGCAATATGCTTTACAGCACAAAAAACAGCACGAATTGCAGACTGCTTTTAATAGTTTCACAAGCCTTTCGGTTATCATCGCGGCCTTAGGGCTGTTCAGTATGGCGGCATATCAGGCGGCATTGCGAAAAAAGGAAATGAGTATCCGTAAAGTACTTGGAGCCTCGGTACAATTGCTCTTTATTCAATTAAACAAACCATTTTTCAAGCTCTTTTTAGTCGGGATCGGCATAGCCCTTCCAATAGCCTATCTACTCATGAATCAATGGCTTTCCAATTTCGCCTATCATATTCAGCTGTCCTGGTGGTCGTTTTTGATCCCAATATTTTGCATATTTATCCTCATATTGGTTTCCATCAGCTTCCAATCGATAAAAGTCGCAAAAACAAATCCAATAGATAGCCTGCGCGATGAATAAAAGATAATTTGAGCGGTAAAGAGCCTTATTCCGCAGTCGAACAATCATTAGGATGACTAATAAAAATATAAAATAAGAATATCTAAGATCTCAATACTAAAAAATGATACAATTAAAAAATTTATTCAAGTGGTATAACGTAGGTGGTACACGCTCATTCGTCCTCAAAGATGTAAGTCTCGATATCGCTGAAGGTGATTTTATCTCCATCATGGGGCCATCAGGGTCTGGAAAATCGACTTTATTAAATATCATCGGTATGCTTGATGAACCTGATGAAGGTGAATATATCTTTATGGGCGAGAATGTATTGGAAATGAAAGCAAAGAAAAGAACCCAACTATACCAGTCCCATATAGGCTATGTATTTCAAGCTTATCATCTCCTGGATGAATTGACCGTGTATGAAAATATCGAAACTCCCTTGATCTATAAAGACATTTCAAGCAAAGAAAGAAAAGCTATTGTTGCCGATATGCTTGATCGCTTTGGTATTGTCGGGAAGAAGGATCTCTTCCCGGCCCAGTTATCCGGTGGTCAGCAACAGATTGTCGGTATAGCGCGTGCATTGGCGGGATCACCCAAGTTATTGCTGGCCGATGAGCCTACGGGTAACTTAAATTCCAAACAAGGTGAAGAAATCATGGATTTATTCAAACAGCTCAACGATGATGGCGTTACAATCATACAAGTAACCCATTCTGAAAAAAATGCCGAATACGGTAAAAGAGTTGTCAATATGCTGGATGGTCAGCTCAAATAATTGTATGCCAATTTAACCTGGATAATCCCTACGCAGTATATCAATGACGGTAGGGATTTTTTTAGCTCATATCTCGAATCAATTAGTTAACTTCGTTATGATGAATGAGAGAGAGTTGAAATCGCTAATATCCCTGTTGGACGACACCGACCAACAGATTATTCAGGAAGTGGAACACCAGTTAAAAAGCCAAGGTCCTGAGATTGTACCCTATTTGGAAAAATTTTGGGAGTCCAGCTTTGATCCTCGCGTTCAGGGGCGATTAGAGAATATTATTCACGAAATTCAGTTTGATCAGACCAAAAACGAGTTGCAGATCTGGAATTTGAGTAACTCATTCAATCTACTGGAAGGATTAATTATCCTCAATAATTATCAATATCCTTCTTATGAGGATCATAAGATTGTTTTGGCGATAGAAGATCTCAAAACTGAGGTATGGCGCGGTTTGCATTACGACATGAGCCCGCTGGAAAAAGTGAACCTGATCAATCATGTTCTTTTTGGCTCCTTCGGCCTAACAGGAAATACAAAGGATTATCATCATCCGCAGAATTCCTACATTGGACAAGTACTCGATACCAAACAGGGGAATCCCTTAACCCTATCCTGCATTTATAGTATCATTGCACAAAAATTGGACATTCCGATTTACGGTATTAATTTACCAAAGCATTTTGTATTGGCGTATATGGATTCGGATGAAGAAGGGAATGAAAATGTGCTTTTTTACATCAATGCCTTTAATCGTGGGCAGGTTATGCAAAAAAGCGATGTAAATTCATTTTTGAAGCAACTGAACCTCAATCCGGATAGAGAATTTACCTATCCCTGCGACAATGTGACCATCCTTAAACGAGCTTTGCGAAACTTGATGTCTGCCTACGAGGAACATGAAAGTTCAAACAAGCAACAGGAAATCAAAGCGCTATTCCAGTTGCTTGCGTAAACTGCACATTAGAAATTGTTCGCTTCACGAGCATCTAAAAAGATATAATTGGGCGTCATAGAGCCATAGGTTTTCGCCGCAATATCAGGTTTTAAACTACCTTCGCCTAAGCCAACCAATGGAAAACGCGAAATTGTACGATTCGTTAGATCAGAAACATAAAAGAATTTCCCCTGGTCGGTACGGTCATCAATCGCTACACCCCCTGGTTTTACCAAGCCCGTATTAGCCCCACCGACAACATAATCCGGTTCCACGTTCATTTTATCCTTCGTGCCACTAAATAAGGTTGTTGGATCTTTGAAAAATAGCACTTCACTACCGGAAGTTACCGCCAACAACCCCTTTTTGGGTGCATAGGACACCGAGCCTAACCCCGTTTTGCCATTGATATATACTTTCATCATTGGCGTAAATTTAGTGGAAGCTACAATGGTATCACGAGGACGGTCGATGAGTTCTTGTTTGAGTTGTGAATATACTGCAAAACCACTTTTATTTTCTGTTCCTTCATTATTAAAACCAATTAGCACCAATTTCTCATTACTATCACTTGTATTGCTGTTCAATAAGGTCAGTGAACTCGGAACAATGTTCCCAAGATTAATCTGCTTGTCAATGATTGGTGCTCCACCTTTTGATCCCACTTTTCCACTTGGTGTACTTATTGCGTATAACATGGAGTTACCTGCTCCACGATTTGTAACCGCCAAAAGAAATGGTGTTGTAACAGATCCAGATGTACCATTTTGTTGGGCATACGTATAATAGGCCAATCCTCTAACATTCGTAAAACCACGGTATCCAATAGCACCTGCATTACCGGGAATTCCATAGATCTCATTGGCAAATGGAATCACTTGAAGAAAAGTATCCTGTGCCGTAACACTCGCCTGAAAGATAGCCCGGGCAGCAGCATCGAAAAGAATTGGTCCGCCCCCTTTCGCCGGAGAAAGATATTGATAGATATTATCTAAATTGGTCGTATCAGCCGGATCGATAATCATCATGTTTTTAAGCGCAGAATTGTTCTGGTCGTAATCCGAGAAAGAAACATATAATCTAGAGATCAAAGTAGCACCCGTTCGTACAGGTTCATCATCCAGTTTCTTGCAGGAAGTAAAACCTATTACACTAGCAACGAATAGGATAATACAGGATTGAAACGAAAATTTCATATATTTTTTATTAAAAATAGCGTATTGCGTTAAACATACAAATCTACTAATATATGCAGAATATCAATGAATTTATATGATTCTTTTAGAGGCAAACCCGTATAAGTAAAACGGAAATATTTGTCAATTCGCTACTTTTTGATTAAAATTGCCTTTGTTTTTGTTAGCACATACAATTATGGAAAATAAGGAATTTGTAAGGGAGAAGTTGACATTACCGGGAGAGGGCAAAAAATTACTTTTACACTCCTGCTGTGCTCCATGTTCTGGAGAAGTAATGGAAGCACTCATTGCTTCGGATATCGATTTTACAATCTATTTTTACAATCCCAACATTCATCCCCGCAAAGAATATGATTTACGCAAAGACGAGAACATTCGATTTGCGGAAAAACATAATATCCCTTTTATTGATGCGGACTACGATGTTGATCATTGGTTTGATTTGGCCAAAGGGATGGAGCAGGAGCCGGAAAGAGGTATCCGTTGTACCATGTGTTTTGATATGCGTTTTGAAAAAACAGCCGAATATGCTGCTGCGAATGGTTTTGATGTGATTTCAAGTTCACTGGGTATCTCACGCTGGAAAAACATGGAACAGATCAACGACTGCGGTTTACGTGCTGCCTCCCGCCACGAAGGGATGGAATACTGGACGTTCAATTGGCGCAAGAAAGGTGGTTCTGCCCGCATGCTTGAAGTCTCTAAAAAGGAGAAGTTTTATATGCAGGAATATTGTGGCTGTGCTTATTCGCTACGTGACACCAACAAATGGCGTATGGCAAATGGACGCGAAAAGATAGAATTAGGTAAAAATTATTATGAATAATCCCTGCTACCGGTGTATATAAAGCTTTGCTTCGGAATATTTAAAAAAATATTTCTATCCTAATGATTTTATACATACCTTTGCAGGCTCAAATGCAAGATTGTGAAACATCTAAAACAATACAGAATTCCCTTTTCGGGGCTCAACGCTGGAAAGCACAATTTTGAGTTTGACATTAATAAAAAGTTCTTTGACTGCTACGAACATTCGATTGTAAAAGATGGCAATCTGAAAGCAGAAGTTGAGTTGCAAAAGCAAGAAAATCTTTTGATTTTGCATTTTGATATCCAAGGCGAAATTCAATTGACTTGTGATACCTGCTTAAAAGAGTTTATGTCACCGATTTCAATTCAAGAACGCATATTAGTCAAATTCACGGATGAAGATTGGACAGATAATACCGAAGAGGTATTGATCTTATCCAAAAGCGACCATGAATTGGATATAGCTGAGTTATTATACGAATACATTAACTTAGCTGTTCCCTATATCGTCAAATGTGAAGAGCAGGGACAAGGCATACAATGTGATCCTGAGATGCTCGCGTTATTTACAAGCGAGTCTGATTCAGAGGAACAAAAAGAAGAAGAAATTATCGACCCACGTTGGGAAGCATTGAGAAATATTAAAAATAACTAAAACAAAAATACGAGATGGCACATCCAAAACGTAAAACTTCTAAATCTAGAAGAGACAAAAGAAGAACACATTATAAAGCTGAAGCTCCAAGCTTGACAGTATGTAAAGAAACTGGCGCAGTTCATTTACCTCACCGTGCGTATACTGTAGACGGAAACTTGTACTACAACGGTAAATTGATCATTGAAAATACAGCTGTTGTCTAAGGTAAACCTTTCATAACACCAAAACATCCCAGACAAGCACTATTTTAGAAATTTGCTTTACTTTGGGATGTTTTTTGCGTATTATTGATTTACTAAATAATAACGGATGAAGATTGGTTTAGATATTTTAGGAGGAGATTATGCTCCTAAAGCAACGATAACGGGTGCTATTGAAGCACAAAAACAGCTTACTGGAGACCAAAAAATAGTCCTTTTTGGTAAAACTGAAGAGACTAAACAATTAATCAATCAAGCCGGAGGAAATTCATCTGACTTTGAATATGTGGAGGCTCCAGAAGTCATTGCAATGGGTGAACATCCAACCAAAGCAATAACTCAAAAACCCAACTCAAGTATTGCGAAGGGATTTGAATACTTAAAAAACAAAGAAATTGACTCATTCGCTTCTGCTGGTAATACTGGCGCCATGCTTGTGGGGTCAATGTTCAGCGTTAAAGCTATCCCAGGCGTATTACGTCCTGCAATAGCATCCATTGTTCCCAAATTAAAATCAGGCTTCGGAATCTTATTGGACGTCGGCGCGAATGCGGACTGTAAACCAGAGATGTTGAACCAATTTGCAATCTTGGGAAGTGTCTTTGCCGAACATGTATTTAATGTATCTAACCCGAAAGTAGGATTATTAAATATCGGAGAAGAAGAAGAAAAAGGAAACATCCTAACAACCTCTACCTACCCCCTACTTAAAGCCAACGACAAGATTAACTTTATCGGAAATGCAGAAGGCCGAGACCTGTTCAGCGACCATGCCGACGTTTACGTCTGTGATGGATTTACAGGCAACGTCGTCTTGAAACTCGCAGAATCATTTTATGTAGTGACATTGAAAAAAGGTTTTAAAGATGATTTCTTCGACCGATTCAACTACGAGCAGTACGGCGGTAGCCCCATCTTGGGAGTTAATGCTCCTGTCATTATTGGCCATGGTATTTCAACACCTGAGGCCATTAAAAATATGGTTTTATTTTCAAGAGATATGATCGAGTCTAAATTCATTGACAGCATCAGATCTATTTTCAATTAGAATATTTATGTCAAAGATTCACGCCGCAATCACGGCTGTAAATGGTTACGTTCCGGATTATATCCTTACTAACAAAGAATTGGAAACAATGGTCGACACCAACGACGAATGGATTGTTTCCAGAACGGGAATCAAAGAGCGTCGCATCTTAAAAGGTGAAGGGCTTGCTACTTCAGATCTTGCTGTACCTGCAGTGCAAGGTTTATTGAAAAAAAGAGGTATAGCTGCTACAGATATTGACCTTATTATCTTTTGTACAAGCACACCAGATATGCTGTTCCCTGCGACTGCAAATATCCTGGCCGATAAAATCGGAGCTACAAATGCGTGGGGATTTGATCTTCAGGCTGCTTGTTCAGGTTTCTTGTTCGGTCTGAATACAGGAACACAATTTATCACTGCTGGTACACATAAAAAAGTCCTTGTTATCGGTGCCGATAAAATGTCTTCGGTCATCAATTATCAGGACCGTAATACCTGTATCCTATTTGGTGATGGTTGTGGTTGTGTATTGTTGGAACCAAATGAAGAAGGCATGGGTATACAAGATGCTATTTTAAAAACCGACGGTTCCGGAGGACAGTTTTTGAATATCAAAGGTGGGGGTTCACTGAATCCAGCGTCGCACGCAACTGTAGATGCAGGATTACATTATGCTTACCAAGAAGGACGTACAGTGTTTAAATTTGCCGTAACCAATATGGCAGATGTAGCACATGAGGTTATGGTCAAAAATAACTTAAAGTCAGAAGATATTGCTTGGTTGGTACCTCATCAGGCCAACAAACGCATTATTGATGCAACGGCAGAGCGTGTGGGGCTTCCGGAAGAAAAAGTGATGGTGAACATTCAAAAATATGGAAATACCACTAGTGGTACTATCCCTTTATGCTTATGGGAATGGGAATCTCAATTGAAAAAAGGAGACAACCTGATCCTTGCCGCCTTTGGTGGTGGTTTCACTTGGGGATCCATCTATTTAAAATGGGCGTATTAGTTGTCCATTTTATGGTATAATTTATTACTTTTGACAGTTAGAATTTTTTAAGAAACAAACAAAACCTAGAATACTATGGGTATGGATATCAAACAAATTCAGGACTTGATTAAATTCGTTTCAAAATCAGGTGTGAATGAAGTCTCAATTGAAGAGCAAGATTTTAAAATTACAATAAAAACAAATCAAGAGCCTACGTACGTAACAGCTACTGTTCCTGCTGTTGCTCCAATTGCTGCTCCTCAAGTTGCACAAGCAGCGGCACCAGCTCCAGTAGCTAGCCCTGCAGCACCAGCCGCAAGCGCTGAAGCAAACTTGATCACAATCAAATCACCAATGATCGGTACATTTTACCGTTCGGCTGGACCTGGTAAACCATCTTTCGTCAATGTTGGTGATGATATCAATACCGGTTCTGTACTATGCATCATTGAAGCAATGAAATTATTCAACGAAATTGAATCTGAAGTTTCAGGTAAAATCGTTAAGATTTTGGTAGAAGACGCTCAACCTGTTGAGTTCGACCAACCATTATTCTTAGTTGAGCCTAAGTAATTTACAATTACGTAAATGAATACATGTAGCCTCCAAAGGGCTACATTTTTTGCAAACTTCATAATTCAAGACAATGTTCAAAAAAATATTAATTGCAAATAGAGGCGAGATTGCCCTGCGCATTATCCGTACCTGTCGTGAAATGGGTATCAAGAGTGTCGCAGTATATTCCACTGCCGATCGCGATAGTTTACACGTAAGATTTGCGGATGAAGCAGTTTGTATTGGTCCTCCGCCCAGTAGAGACTCTTACTTAAACATTCCGAATATTATTTCTGCAGCTGAATTGACAAATGCCGATGCGATTCACCCAGGATATGGTTTCTTATCGGAAAATGCTCGTTTCTCAGCTATCTGTGCAGAGTATGGTATCAAATTTATTGGTGCAACTGCAGAGCAGATCGAGAAAATGGGGGATAAATCCCGTGCAAAAGATACCATGAAAAAAGCTGGTGTTCCTACTGTTCCAGGATCGGATGGTTTGATCTCAAACGTGAAAGAAGGTATTACCTTGGCCAATGAAATAGGCTACCCAGTTATCATCAAAGCAACTGCTGGTGGTGGTGGTCGCGGTATGCGCATCATTTGGAAAGATGAAGAGTTCGAACCAGCTTGGGATTCGGCACGTGTTGAGTCCGCGGCAGCTTTTGGTAACGATGGAATCTACCTGGAAAAATATGTAGAAGAACCGCGTCACATCGAATTTCAGATTGTGGGTGACCAATTCGGTACAGTATGTCACCTCTCTGAACGTGACTGTTCGATCCAACGTCGTCACCAAAAATTAATCGAAGAGTCGCCATCCCCATTTATGACTCCTGAATTGAGAGCTGAAATGGGAGAGGCTGCTGTCAAAGGTGCTAAAGCTGTAAACTATGAAGGTGCTGGTACAATCGAATTTTTGGTTGACAAACACCGCAACTTCTACTTTATGGAAATGAATACCCGTATCCAAGTAGAACACCCGGTAACGGAAGAAGTCATCAACTTTGATCTGATCAAAGAACAAATTAAGGTGGCTGCGGGAATACCAATCTCTGGAAAAAACTATGAACCGGGAATGCATGCGATCGAATGCCGTATCAATGCGGAGGATCCTTTCAACAATTTCCGTCCTTCACCAGGTAAAATCACCAATTTTCACTCACCAGGTGGGCATGGTGTACGTGTAGATACACACGTTTACTCTGGTTATTCAATTCCGCCAAACTATGATTCTATGATTGCTAAATTGATCACTGTTGCACAAACACGTGAGGAAGCAATTTGTACTATGGAGCGTGCGTTGAGCGAATTCGTTATTGAGGGGATAAAAACAACCATTCCTTTGCATTTGAGATTGATGCGCGATCCTAATTTTAGAGCGGGCAACTTCACGACAAAGTTTATGGAAACTTTCGACCTAACGGAATATCCTGCAGAAGATTAAATAAAATTATCTTTACATACATAAAAAATACCATTCTTTACAATAAGAATGGTATTTTTGTTTCCAAACAATTTTTATGAGTACACCTAATTCGAAAGATCTAATACAAGCTATTAAAGATAAAGGGAAGAATATAGAAGCAGAAATGTCTTTTTTCGACCACCTTGAGGTCTTAAGATGGCATTTGGTCCGTTCAGCAATTGCGATATGTATCTTTGCGGGTATTGCCTTTACATTCTATGATTTCGTATTCAACGATATCATCATGGGGCCAAAGAATTTAAATTTTTGGACCTATCGCATGATGTGTAAGGCAGCAGACGCTTTCAATTTAGCAGATTTCTGTGTCAAGAAAATTCCTTTTAATATCATCAATACCGAATTGGCGGGTCAATTTATGCTTCAGATAAACTCCTGTTTATTGATGGCTTTGATGATGGGATTTCCCTACCTCCTTTTTGAAATCTGGTTATTTGTAAAACCGGCGCTGACCGATGTGGAAAGACGGTCTGCACGTGGTTTTGTTTTTTACTCTTCTTTATTGTTTATTTTAGGAGCACTCTTCGGATATTACATCGTTGTACCCTTATCCATCAACTTTTTAGCCAATGTATCCCTAAGTGATGAAATCGTCAACCAGATTACTATTGATAACTACCTTTCTACGATAGCAACGTTGACATTGGGCTGTGGAATTGTTTTCCTACTCCCGATACTGGTATTTATTCTCTCAAAAATAGGCATTATGACACCTGAATTTATGCGGGCAAGCCGTCGTTATGCAACTGTAATTATTTTAGTGATAGCAGCTGTCATTACACCTTCTGCAGATATCATCACTATGTTGACAGTTGCAGCACCAATGTTCTTATTGTATGAGATAAGTATCATGGTTTCGGCCGATGTCAAAAGAAAAAAATTAGCACAAGAAAAATAAAATAACAATAAAATGAGCAGCGTAAAGAAAATTGCGATCGGAAGTGACCACGCAGGTTTTGAATACAAAACCGCTTTGGTAAGTTTTCTAAATGAATTGGGGTATGAGGTAACAGATTTTGGAACAAATTCGCCAGATTCAGTTGATTATCCAGATTTCGCACACCCAGTTGCATCAGCGGTAGAAAACAAAGAAGCTGATGCCGGAGTCTTAATTTGTGGAAGTGCAAATGGTGTTGCTATCACAGCCAACAAACACCAAAATATCCGTGCTGCTATCTGTTGGTTGGAGGAAATTTCGGCTTTAGCCCGTCAGCATAATGATGCGAACGTCGTATGTATACCTGCACGTTTTATCGATCTTGACCTCGCTAAAAAGATCGTCAACACATTTATAAACACGGAATTCGAAGGTGGGCGTCACGCTAACCGCGTAAACAAAATAGCTTGTAGCTGTTAGGTAAATTAACATATTTTAAGAAGCGGATGATAAGCAAATTACACTTTTCATCCGCTTTTTTTTATATATTGTGCAGATAGTGACCTATTATATCAATCAAGGAGTTGATACTCGGCTGATCTGGTCAATTAGAATTACAAATAAGACGCTGAAAGTCGTACTAGTAAAAATAAACAATGAAAAAAATATACAACCTGCTTTGGATAGCATGCGCTCTGATGAGCTGTGCAAATGCACAGGACATAAACAGTAAATATGCTGATGAAATCACGGTAGAATCTACCCAGAAGCATCTGCGCACTTTAGCTTCTGTCGATTTTGAAGGCCGGGGAACGGGCCAAAAAGGCGGACGTCTGGCAGCAGAATATATTGCCAATGAATTTAAAAAATATGGACTTAGTGCGCCTGTCAATGGATCCTATTTCCAACCCCTGCAACTAATTCGCAACAGCTTTAAAGTAAAACAGTTTAGTATTAACGATAGACCCTTTCAGCATGGTAAGGACATTTTTGTCATTGGCAACAACGAGAATAAATTCTTCGAAAGCAATGAAATCGTGTTTATTGGTTATGGCATAGATGATCCCAAGTATTCGGATATCTCGGGCATGGATCTCCACAATAAGATCGTTATGTTGATCAATGAGAATGAGCCAACTGATGAGAAAGGAAATTCATGGATTACCAGCAAAAAGGCGGCTTCAGACTGGGCAACAACCCGAAATAAAAAGGTCAAAGAGATCCTTAAACACAATCCCAAAATGATATTAGCGATCAATAGTCAGCTGTCCCAACTTTTGGAGGATGCGGGAGACCGCGCTATTGAGGGCCGTTATAATTTGGCGGTGGACCAACCTGCGCCCGAAAAATCGCCGATGATCCCTGTGGTTAATATTACAGACCATGCCGCAAATTATATTCTAAACCTGGCGAGAACCAACCTTGCTACTGTTGTTGCAAAGATTAATCGTACGGGACAACCTAATTCCTTTGTTATTTCAACAAATTTTAAAGCTGAGTTTGGGACCAATGCGGCCCCTTTAGCTGATCCAAATATTCTTGGCTACCTGGAAGGAACAGATAAAAAAGACGAAATCGTTGTGATTGGCGGCCACTACGACCACGATGGAATGGATTCCAAAGGAAATATTTTCTTTGGAGCCGATGATAATGCCTCGGGCACAACAGCCGTCCTTGAGTTGGCACGCGCTTTTTCGAAAGCTAAATCAACAGGAAATGGCCCACGTCGCAGCATTTTGTTCATCACCTATGCTGCAGAAGAAAAAGGTTTACTAGGTTCCAAATTCTATACAGAAAATCCGATATTTCCATTGAAAAACACCGTTGCCTGCATTAATATTGATATGATAGGACGTGTCGACGACAAGCATCTCAAAGGCAATCATGATTATATCCATGCTATCGGTTCAGATAAATTGAGCTCAGAGTTATATGAGATCAATAAAAATGAGAATGAAAAACATACAAAACTGGAGATTGACTATATGTATGACAATCCAAAGGATCCTATGCGTTTGTACTATAGATCCGATCATTATAACTTTGCCAAGAAAGGGATTCCCTCTGTCTTTTATTTTTCGGGCCTGCATCCGGACTACCACACGCCTGCAGATACCTATGACAAGATCGACTTTCCGTTAATGGTAAAACGCGAAAAGCTCGCATTTTACACGGCATGGCAAATAGTCAATAGGGAAAATCGCCTGGTCATCGACAGTAATAAAGAGTAAGGTCAAATTATCGGCTTTATCAAGGACTATTTTGTACAATACAAAAAAGCAAGTAAATGATTGTTTACTTGCTTTTTTTATGCCGCTAAAATGACCTTTAGCATAAACCTTTTATTCACAATTATTGTTATCTTTAATACAAAACAAGTATAATTTATGGCTTTTGTAGATTACTATAAAGTGCTTGGCATTGATAAAACAGCTTCAGCTGATGACATCAAAAAAGCATATCGAAAACTAGCCCGTAAATACCACCCTGATGTCAACCCCAATGACAATGAGGCCAAACAACGATTTCAGGAGATTAATGAGGCAAATGAAGTATTATCCGATCCCGAAAAGCGCAAAAAATATGACCAATACGGTGAACATTGGCAACATGGAGAGGAGTATGAAAAAGCGCAACAACAATACCGTCAGTCACAATCTAACGGAGGAAATCCATTCGGCGCTGGAGGAAATCCATTTGGTGGTGGCGGTTCCCATGAGTACACTGGAAACTTTGATGATGGGCAATTCTCTGATTTCTTCGAACAGATGTTTGGTAGCAGACGCGGAGGAGGCCGTCAAAGTACATTCCGTGGCCAGGACTTTAATGCGGAGCTCAGCTTAACCTTACAAGAAGCTTACACGACACATCAACAGACCTTCAATATCAATGGAAAAAGTATCCGCATCACGATTCATGCTGGCGTGGAGGATGGTCAAAAGATCAAATTGAAAGGTTATGGCGGAGAGGGTATCAACGGCGGCCCAAAAGGAGATCTCTATATCACTATCAACATCACACCTGATGCCCGTTTTAAACGGCAGGGGAATGACTTATACACGACACTCGACGTCGACCTCTATACAGCTATTTTGGGCGGTGAAGCAACCTTAGATACCTTCGGCGGAAAAGTAAAACTGACGATTAAAGCCGAAAGTCAAAATGGTGCAAAAATGCGCCTTAAAGGAAAAGGTTTCCCTTTGTATCGCAAAGAAAGTGAATTTGGCGACCTGTATGTCACATTGAATATTCAAATGCCCAATAATCTGTCTGCCGAAGAAAAGGCCTTGTTCCAACAGTTGAAGGATTTAAAACACTAATCTTATGGAAACGACACTCATTAAAGTCATCGACTTCTGCCAGTCCAGAAAGGTTGAAACAACATTCCTGCAAACCATGGAGGAATACGGACTCATACATATTGTCATTCAACAAGAAGAACAATATATTGATGAAGAGGAGCTCCAAAAATTGGAACGCTTTTCAAATCTCTACTATGATCTTGAAGTAAATCCTGCCGGAATTCAGGTTGCCAGTCACCTATTGGAGAAAGTTGAACAGCTCCAAAATGAAATTTCACATTTAAAGAATAAATTGAAAGCCCTGGATTATTGATCCAAGGCTTTCAATTTATTTCGTTAGAATTCGACATCCCGCTCTGTATTCACCTTGGTCTGCCAAACAATCTTGTCTTGCAATGTGGTATATAGAATTTCATAATCCCCTTTACAAGTCACAAAGGAACCATAAAAATCACCAGGCTTCATCACGCGGTAAACAACCAGTTTTCGTTCTCCGCCAACTTCACCATAAGCTTTCATTAACATGTAACCTGTTTTATTCACCTTTTCTTCCGGAATTTTATAATCTAAATGCGAACGGCTACTACCATCATCAGGACATAAAATCTCTGTGCGGCTCGGGGTAAATTTATAACGATCACGATACATAGCCACATTGGACATGACCACATCCTTGGCCCAGGCGATATCGGTAAAATCCTCCGGGAAGAGAAAAATCAGCGACACCATTTTCTCTTGCCAAAGGCGCCCGTTAAACGGAATTACAAAATGAAGCAGCTTTTGTCCCTTAAAAGTTGTAGTCGTATAAAAATACCGTCCTTCCTTATGTTGCTCCCGTTGAAAAGAACTTAAATCAAGTAGGTGATTTTTTTTCCCTTTTACATTTGGCGAGTTGTTGACTACAGCAAGCATGTCATACTGATATTTTCCTTCCAGATGTCCAGAAAACAAAACCTGATACGCGGTATCTGAATAGCGTAAATGGCGTAATACACGACGAAATCGATTGTCAACCTGCTTTGCATTAATCGGATTAGTCTTACCTTGCCAATTTTTATCCTCCATAATATCATCTCCGAGGAATACGGTGAGCTCTTTGTTAATATTAACAAAATACTCGTCTCCTTGTACCGCAAAACCGTTGGGAACCACTTTATAGGACTTACAGGAAGAAAGCATGGCCAAAACCGTAATAAAATAGAAAATTTGAATGAATCTGCTCTGCATATTTATGATCTAATCTTTACTTCTCTAAATTTAAACGAATCGGCAGTGTGTAAGCCACACGTACCGGTTTACCATTCATTATCCCTGGTTTCCATTTTTTCGCACCTTTTAGGAGTTCCAACGTAGCCTCTTTGGTCCCATAACCAAGATCTTTTTTCACATCAAAATGGGATAAACTACCATCCTTTTCGACAATAAAGACCACTTCGATTATACCGTTAACACTGTGTTTAATAGCTGCTTCAGGAAAAACAAAATTATTGCCTACCCAGATCATAAAAGATTGCATTCCCCCAATAGGTGTTGGTTGTACTTCAACTTTATTAAAGGCAACTAAATCATCCTGGAAATCCAACGAAAGATTCCAGCGGTCGCTCTCATCTTCCGTCCTTATCGATTTTACTTCCCTGAGTTGTTTTTCCGTCTCTTCACCAGATTCAGCGCCCGGGAATGAATGCGATGATATCCGGACCTTTCTGCCCAATGTGTCAGTTTCCTCCCAATAATACGTCGTTTTTCCGCCAACGGTAACGGGTAAGGAAAGCAACGATCGAACAACTTTCCCATTGACAATTGCGGGTTTCCATTTCCCACTTGCTTTTACAGCATTTTCCACAGCGGATGCCAGGCCATAACCTAAATCATTTTTAGCCTTTATATGGCTCAACTCACCATTTTTTTCCACGATGGCTGTGATGACAATTACCCCGATCACATTATTTTTGATTGCTTCATCACTCACGTGGATTCTACTGGCCAATCCCATGACATACTTTTTCATTCCTCCAACTGGAATGGCCATGATCTCAGGATCTTTGTAGACCTTACTGTCTTCATTTACCTGTCCATTTTTCAGCTCCTCAGACTGGCTCGGCAATGTCTGCTCATCAGTCACAGTTAACCCATTGACGCTTTCTTCTACATCAGCTACCATAGCCTTGGCCCTACTCGTATTAAAGACTAAAGTAGACCCCGCTACCACCAATAGCATGGGCAGCACAATCGCATATAACAAGCGTTGTCTTTGTACAGATTTATCTTTAAATAACATCGTGATGCGCTGTTTTAAAAAAGAATGATTCGAAAACTCATGTGAAAAAGCCAATTGATCTGTACGCAATGCATGAGCAACCAACATTTCTGCATAAGCCACTTTATCGGTCGAACAAATTTCATCTACAATATACTCGTGTTGAAACCTGATTTCCTTCTGAAAGAAATACACAACAGGATTAAACCAATTGAAAATTTTAAGTAGCTCAATCAACAGCAAATCGTAGGAATGCCCCTGCGCAGTATGGACCTGCTCGTGCCATTCAATATTTTTCTTGTTTTTAATCGATTTCCCAATCACTATTCTATTAAAAAAAGAAAAACTCAGGTACTCAGGAGAAGAACGCAATACCCGAACAAGTTGCCTGATCCGTATCGCCAGGAAAAAAAAGGCGATTCCCACTCCTATCCAATAGATCTTGGAAAGAATATCCAATAGAAAAAGAGGTTTTTTTTCGATCGGGCTCCCGATTTCGACATCCATATATGTTCCTAAGTCGACCTGTGGAATATGATTGGAAATCATTTCCGTCTTGGGTAATTCAATAAAAATACCCACAGGAGCTAATAAGGAAAATACAACCATTCCAATCAGATAGATCCGGTTCCATTGAAAAAAAGTAAGTTTTCTAAAAATCAGTTTGTAGAGCACAAAACTGATAATCAATGAAATATTGACAATCAATAAGTAAATCATAATCAAAAAGTTTATAAAAGGGTATTGGTTGTTATTTATTACGTTCGATGATCGATAAGATGTCATCAAGTTCTTTGATGTCCAGCCTATTCTCTTCCAAAAAATAAGAGAGCATACGCTTAGGCGAATTATCAAAATAATTCGTTAATAACTTTCCTGTAATACCTTTCTTATATTCTTCTTTTGAAATCTTTGGTAAATATTGATGACTTTTACCAAAAGATTCATGCCTTACAAAGCCCTTTGTTTCGAGAATACGAACGATGGTCGAGACCGTGTTGTAGGCCGGTTTCGGCTCCGGAAGTCGATCAATAATTTCTTTGACAAAGCCACGGCCCATCTCCCAAAGCTCTTGCATAATCTGCTCCTCGGCTTTCGTTAACTCTTTAAAATCCTCCATAACTCCTCAGGAATAAAATAAATACCAGAATAATAAATCAACACACAAGTTATAACTAAAATCATAGTTTTACAACTAATAAATTAGTTTAAAATACAAAATACTGATAATTAAACAATTAATTTACAACAATACGTGATATTGTCATCTTTATTCGTCGAAATTCTTTTTTCTTGAGGCTTTCAATTGAGACTGTTGTTTCTTTCGATCCAGTCTTTTTAGCACACTCGAATAGGGAGTTTTAGTTTTTTTACGGGGTTTTTCCGGCACAAGTGCGCCTTCCACAATACGCTTAAAGCGATCGATTGCGATTTCTTTATTACGGATCTGCGACCGATCGATATCGCACTCCAATTGCAGTATTCCTTCTTTATTGATACGATTTGCCAACGCAGTGAAAATCATTGCTTTTTCTTCAACAGAAGCAGCTGTGGATAGCGCAACATCCCACTGCAACAATACTTTCGATGACACCTTGTTTACATGTTGTCCACCTGCTCCACTTGATCTGGAAAACTTAAACGTAAGTTCTCCTATTACTCCTTCTAAATTCATTTATTTTTAAATGCTTCTTCTATTTTTTCCATCTTTTTTAATAGAAAGCTCAATTTTTCCACTTGATCCCGTTGTACTTCGACAAGTTCTTGTTCTTTGCGGATAATGAGATGATCTATTTTCTCATGCAATTCCCTGATTTCGAGTTCAGCCTTTAAGTTGACCATATAGTCATTTCTTGCACGTTCACGATCCTTATCTTCCTGTCTGTTTTGACTCATCATAATAACTGGAGCTTGCAAAGCAGCTACGCAGGACAAAATGAGGTTCAGTAAAATAAAGGGATAAGGATCGAAGCCTTTATTATTTAACCAAAAGATATTGGCCGCAATCCAGACAATCAAAAATAAGATAAAGGAAATAATAAAGGTCCAGCTTCCGCCAAACTCAGCTACTTTATCGGCAACCCGGTCTCCTACGCTGACTGGCTCCATATTATCTCCATCCAAACTTGCGCTGATTACTTTATTTTCCTTAAAACTGTTGATGACCTGCTGATCCAATTGACTTAACTGTCCAGACTCATCTTTCAGAAATTCGGCGATATAAGTTTCTTTAAATTGTGTCAACTCGCTTGCGGCGATATACTTGTCCTTACTAAAACCTGGATATTCCTTTTTTATCAGCTTAAAAATGGGTTGTCGGATTGAAGCCCCCAAAATACGTTGTTCCAAAGGAAATTGCTGTCCTGAAATATCACTTATAAAGTTATCCATATACCGATTTAATGTCTATTTAAAGATAGTGCTTTTTAACCAATCAAAAAATTCACAAAACTATGGCAATTGGTTTTTGTTATTTTACGCATAAATAGACGAAATTTGCAACACAAAATTCAGGAATAAGCATCTTCATTTACCTTGTTATCATGAAGTAAAATAAGAGGGCAATTGTCAGGCTAAAGAACTTCGTCGGTGCCACATGAATGAATAGCGTTTGTATGTAATGGGCATTGCGAGTCTTGAACAACGACAATCAAAGTACTAACACGAGGTTCCCGGGAGCCTTTTAACAAAAAATAAACAGCGTTTATAACGGGATACCGTTAAAATATGCGCTCAGACATAATTACGCAGATGAAAATAGGAATTGTTTGTTATCCCACCTTTGGTGGAAGTGGTGTAGTTGCAACCGAACTAGGAAAGGCCTTGGCCGCAAATGGACATGAGATTCATTTTATTACCTATCGACAACCTGCACGTCTGGATTTCTTTTCTGAAAACCTATATTATCATGAGGTAGCTGTTTCGCAGTATCCTCTTTTTGATTTTCTACCCTATGAATCTGCGTTAGCCAGCAAACTGGTTGATGTTGTTCGTTTCGAAAAGTTGGATTTGATCCACGTGCACTATGCCATTCCACATGCATCAGCGGCATTTATGGCCAAACAGATCTTACTCACTACCTACGGCATTAATATTCCTGTCGTGACGACTTTACACGGGACAGATATTACATTGGTTGGCAAAGACAAGAGTTTTAGTCCGGTCGTAACATTCTCCATCAATCAGTCCGATGGCGTAACCGCTGTATCACAGAATCTGAAAGATCAGACGCTTCAATATTTTGATATTACGCGCGATATCAAAGTGATTCCCAACTTTATTGACCTCGACAGATTTAGCAATAAAGATCGGTCACATTTCAAAAAAGCCATTGCCCCCGGCAATGAGCGTATATTGGTCCATACTTCCAACTTTAGAAAAGTTAAAAATACAGAAGATGTTATCCGTATTTTTAAGAAAGTACATGATGTTATCCCTTCCAAATTACTGATGGTAGGTGACGGTCCTGAGCGTCGAAATGCAGAAGAGCTATCCAGAGAACTTGATGTCTGCAAGGACGTCCGTTTCTTGGGGAAACAGGATGCAGTGGAAGAAATACTGTCTGTATCAGATCTATTTCTGATGCCTTCAAGTTCGGAAAGTTTCGGTCTTGCGGCTTTAGAAGCCATGGCTTGTCAGGTTCCAGTTATCTCTTCCAATACTGGAGGGTTACCTGAGCTGAATGAAAACGGCGTCACTGGATTTCTCAGTGCTGTTGGTGATGTTGAAGATATGGCGAAAAATGCGATTTATATCTTGGAAGATGGAGAGCGCTTAGAAAAATTTAAGGAAGCTGCATTAAATCATGCGAAAAAATTCCAATTGTCCAATATTATGCCTTTATATGAACAGTATTACGGAGAAGTCATTAATCAAACAATAAAAGCACAATAAATATTATTTTAGGCTTAAGGGATAAAAAAAATATTTTATCTTTGACCTTTGGAAAATTTCCAAAAAAACAATTATGAAATACAAACGTATCTTATTAAAACTTAGCGGTGAATCCTTAATGGGTGACCAAAGCTACGGTATCGATATTAACCGTGTATCACAATACGCTAATGATATCAAAGAACTTCACGATCAAGGTCTAGAAATTGCAATTGTTATCGGTGGCGGTAATATATATCGTGGTCTAAGCGCCGAAAAATCAGGCATGGACCGTGTTCAGGCAGACTATATGGGCATGCTTGCCACAGTCATCAACAGCATGGCACTTCAAGATGCGCTTGAGAAAGTTGGGAAAAAGACACGTTTGCTTACTGCGATCAAAATGGAGCAAATCTGCGAACCATTTATTCGCAGAAGAGCTGTACGCCATTTGGAAAAAGGCCGTATTGTTATTTTCGGAGCTGGTACAGGAAACCCTTATTTCACAACGGATACCGCTGCATCTTTGCGTGCAATCGAAATCAATGCCGATGCCGTATTGAAAGGAACCCGTGTTGATGGTATTTACACTGCAGATCCTGAAAAAGATCCTACTGCAACAAAATTTGAAGAAATATCATTCACAGAGGTTTATGAGAAAGGATTAAATGTTATGGATATGACAGCCTTTACCCTTTGTCAAGAAAACAAATTACCGATCATCGTATTTGATATGAACAAACCAGGCAACTTATTGAAACTTGCTAATGGTGAACATGTCGGAACTGTGGTTAAATAATTTAAATCTGTAAAAAACGTAATCTTATATGAACGAACTAATTTCAATTGAATTGGACGATTGTAAAGACAAGATGTCCAAAGCAGTTGCTCACACCGAATCCGAATTAACTAAAATTCGTGCGGGTAAAGCTTCTCCATCGATGTTAGATGGAATTTCAGTAGACTATTATGGTAGCGCCACTCCACTTTCACAAGTGGCCAACATCAATACAACTGATGCACGGACTATTGTTATCCAACCTTGGGAAAAATCGCTCATCAACGCAATTGAAAAAGCTATCACTGACGCTAACCTAGGAATCAACCCACAGAATGACGGTATCGTTATTCGTCTGAATATTCCTCCTTTGACAGAAGAAAGAAGACGTGATTTGGTGAAGAAAGTAAAAGAGGAAACTGAAAGAGGCCGTATTGGTATTCGTAATATCCGTAAAGATATAAACGAGTCCATTAAAAAATTAAAAAATGATGGCGCTTCAGAAGATGAAATCAAAACTGCTGAAGGAGAAGTTCAAAAGTTAACGGATGCATTCATTGTAAAAGTTGATAAATTGGCTGAACTGAAAGAAAAAGATATCATGACTGTTTAAGTTTCCTACTTGAATAGAAAAAAGGTCTGAAAAATTTTCAGACCTTTTTTATTGGTGTGAAGAACTCCGCACTCCTCCCCTAAAAAGAACTCTTCCCAACCTACAAGACATTGACCTTCCAAAAATTTTATGGGTTAAGATTCAGCATACGCTTCAAAAATATTCCTTGCAGTACCATTGATTTCTGAACAAATAATTGTACATTGTACACTAACAAGTAATCAATTATATGATGAACAATTCTCGTCGTCAATTTTTAAAGCAAGCTGGAATAGGTCTTTCGGCAGCTTATCTGGTGCCCAACTTTATATCTTGTCAAAATAAAGCCGGTGCAATCAGCGACAATCCATTACAGAATATAGGTGTACAGCTGTATTCCATTCGCGATTTAATGGATAAAGATCCGAAAGGATCTTTGGAACAAATTGCCAAAATTGGGTATAAACATGTTGAGCTCTATGGGATAGACGCCACAGCCAAGCAGTTCTGGAAATTGCCTTACAAAGAGTTGAAGAAAATATTGGATGATAACGGTCTAAAAACACATTCAGGCCATTACGATATGTCCAAATACCTCAGTAAAGCGCATACCGACAAAGAAGATCTTGCGGCTTATTTTGATGCGGCAAAAGAACTTGGCCAAGAATATGTAATTGCTCCTGTAACACCGATGTTTGATCTGAATGCATTGAAAAAAGATGATTATCTCTATGCTGCCGAGCAATTGAATAGAGCTGGTGAACAGGCTAAAAAATTGGGTCTAAAAGTTGCCTACCACAACCATTTCTGGGAATTTAGGGATCTGGGCAATAATACGACCGGTGAAGAGGTGATGTTAGCATTCACTGAACCTGATTTGGTCGATTTTGAATTAGACCTTTTCTGGGCAGAAAAAGCGGGTAAAAACCCGATAGCCTTGTTTGAAAAATTCCCCAACCGTTTTAAACTATGGCATGTCAAAGATATGGATAAAACAAAATCCAATCCCATTGAATGGCCCAAAGATGGAAAATTGCCGATTGAGCAAATCTTCAATGACAT
This sequence comes from Sphingobacterium multivorum, assembly GCF_039511225.1. Classification (NCBI taxonomy): domain Bacteria; kingdom Pseudomonadati; phylum Bacteroidota; class Sphingobacteriia; order Sphingobacteriales; family Sphingobacteriaceae; genus Sphingobacterium; species Sphingobacterium multivorum. Next base: position 1,006,592 of record NZ_CP154261.1, on the reverse strand, counting down.
CAAGTATACTGAAGTGGGGACCGGAAGCATCAACTTTCCTGAAATCGTCAAAGAAAAGAACAAAGCCGGACTTAAATATGCTTTTGTTGAGCAAGACAACATCTATATGCCAAATAAGATGGAAAGTCTCAAAAAAAGTTACGATTATGTTCAGGCAAATCTTACAAAATAGAAAAAGGGAGCAGTGCTCCCTTTTTTATTTTGTAAGATTGTCAACTTAGAATTCGGTATCTTCCACCTCTACTGCAGTCTCGATTACTTTTCTCGCCAACTCTTCTTTAAATTCGATGATATTCTTGCTGATTGTTTCATCATATGTACCCAGAATCTGAGCAGCCAATATACCTGCATTCTTCGCCGCATTTAAAGCGACAGTTGCTACAGGAATACCATTGGGCATCTGCAGGATAGAAAGTACCGAGTCCCATCCATCAATGGAATTTGATGATTTTACAGGTACGCCTATTACAGGTAAATGTGTAATAGAAGCGACCATTCCAGGCAAATGCGCCGCACCACCCGCTCCAGCAATAATAACTTTCAAACCACGAAATGCTGCATTTTTGGCATAATCAAACATACGTTGTGGTGTACGATGTGCTGATACGATCGTTACCTCAAATTCCACTCCAAGGGTTTTGAGCACATCTATCGCATCCTGCATAACAGGAAGATCTGATTTGCTTCCCATGATAATGCCTACCTGGGCCTTATTATTGACTGACATAGTATTGTTTAAGCTTTAACTTTTAATATTTCTTGTACTTTTCTTGCATTGGAGATCGCTTTCTCCCGGTCATCATTGATAATACAAACATGGCCCATCTTGCGGAATGGCTTCGTATATTTCTTTCCATACAAATGAATATATACGCCTTCCATTGCCAACACCTCTTCTACACCCTCGTATTTGGCCAATCCTTCATAGCCAGGTTCACCTAACAGGTTAATCATAACGGCGTTCGTTCTGCATCTGGTATCACCTAACGGTAGATTGAAGATAGCTCTTAAATGCTGTGCAAATTGCGACACATAATTACCCTCTATGGTCTGGTGACCACTATTATGCGGACGCGGAGCCAATTCATTGACCAGAATATCACCATTTTTCGTTAGGAACATCTCTACAGCCAATATACCCACAATCTGCAAATCGTCGGCAATCTTTTTTGCGATAGCCTCTGCGCGTTGTTGGATCTCTACACCATACAAAGACGGCGCAATCAAAAATTCCACCAAGTTAGCCTGAGGATTAAATTCCATCTCTACCATTGGAAATGTAGACACCTCACCTTTATCATTCCGGGCAACAATGACCGCAATTTCCTTTTCAAAATCTACCCATTCTTCAATTAAGCTGGGTTCTTCGAAAGCATCTTGTATATCTTGTTGGTTAACAATCTTCTTTACCCCTTTCCCATCGTATCCATCCTTACGCAATTTCTGGATATAGGGTAAGTTTAACGAGGCATTCACTAAATTATCTTTATTGGATATCAATTGAAATGCCGAAGTGGGGATATCATTTTGTTTAAAAAATTGCTTTTGCAGACCTTTATCTTGAATCAGACGAATGATACGTGATTGTGGGTACACGATAACGCCCTCGCCTTCCAGTTTCTCTAAAGCATCTACATTCACCTTCTCAATCTCGATCGTGATCATGTCCAAATCCTTACCGAAATTATAGACCGTTTCAAAATCGCCCAATGAACCACATTCAAATTTATTGCACAACTTGCGACAAGGAGCATTCTTATCCGGGTCCAATACATGAACATTTACATTGTAATTAATGGCTTCCTGGATGAGCATTCTTCCCAGTTGACCACCGCCAAGAATACCCAATTGCAATTCACCATAAAAATCTTTTGCCATAATTGATTTAAAATCTTATAAAATTTATCTTTTAAGCTTTTCCGCTGAACAATTGCTCACCCAACAAGCTTTCTTTGTCTATCTTTTTTTGCAACTCAATAAAAGCACCAATTAATGCCTCGGGACGTGGCGGACAGCCCTGGACATAAACATCCACAGGGATCACTCGATCTACCCCTTTGACCACATGATAACCATGCTGCCAATATGGACCGCCACAGTTGGAGCAAGAGCCCATCGAGATAACATATTTAGGATCGGGCATCTGTTCATATAGTTTCTTGATACGATCGGCCATCTTAAAAGTAACCGTTCCAGCAATAATGATCACGTCGGATTGCCGTGGAGAAGGCCTTGGGAATACGCCCATCCGGTCTAAATCATACGTTGAAGCCATTGCCCCCATCATTTCAATGGCACAGCAAGCAATACCAAAGCTCATGGGCCACATCGAAGATAACCTTGCCCAATTCAGCAAATCATCTAATTTGGCAACAATAACACCATTATTCTGCAATTGACTATCTAAACTCATGCTTACTCAGGTTTTTTAAATCGAGGTTTAAAGGCTGGTTTCGGCGTCGACACCTGTTCATTTGTCGTCGTTTTGTGCGCGACAGCATCCTCTACGATCTGTGCATAATCACGCACCTGATAAGTCCTGCTATTCAGGCTTGCATAGGCACTATCCGGGATAGCTACAGGAACTTTAGGTAAGGACACATTCGGTTTAACCCATTCCAAATCGCCCTTTTTCCAGACAAAAACCAATCCTAAAATTAAAATGCCAATGAACATAGCCATTTCAATCATGGTAAACCACCCCCATCTTCCATCTGCCGCAATATATTCGGACTGTCCAAATACAGTGGCCCATGGAAAAATAAAAATAAGTTCTACATCAAAAAGTAAAAATACAAGGGCAATAACATAGAACCGTGGATTAAACTGAACCCAAGAAGAACCAATGGGATCCTCTCCACATTCGTAAGTACCAGATTTGATGGGATTATTCTTTTTCGGAGAGATTAAACGTGCTAGAAAAATGGTCGCACAGACTAACAGCGCCCCTATCAGCAGAATGATAAGGATTTTGCCGTATTCCGATAATTGCGCGGGGTCATCCATAATAATTACAAATTTAACAAATATTTCGTTTACTCGGGTGAGGAACTTGAAATTACGAATTATTTCTTTAAAAACAGTTCGAATTTTAAGGCACTAATGCGCCGTATCCGGTCTGCAAGCAGTCCCCAATTCATCTGGTGCAGCACTTAGCAGCAACCGAAAATAATCGAAAGAGCAATGCCATGTTCAAAACTTTCATGACTTTGCAGACACCAACAGCAATGAAAGCGGACTGAAGGTTCTTTCTGGCCAATAAGATCAGACATTTTCAGAAAAAAAAGAGGGCATCGTATAAAACGATGCCCTTCTTATGATGTAACTATTCTCCAAAAATTACATTTTTCCTGGCATTTTGGGCATATTACGCATCAATTTAGCCGCCATCGCCGGATTAGACATCTGCTTCATGACTTTACGCATATCACCAAATTGTTTCAATAACTTATTCACTTCATTAATATCAGTACCTGATCCCTTCGCAATACGTAAACGACGTTTTTGATCAATGACATCTGGGTTTTCGCGTTCAAAAGGTGTCATGGAATCGATAATCGCTTCAATGGGTTTGAAAGCATTGTCATCGACTTCAATATCTTTCATTGCTTTACCAACGCCAGGGATCATTCCCATGAGGTCTTTCATATTACCCATTTTCTTGATTTGTTGAATCTGGGATTTAAAATCGTTGAAATCGAATTTATTCTTACGGATTTTCTTTTGGAGCTCTGCGGCTTGCTTCTCGTCAAACTGTTGCTGTGCACGTTCCACTAAGGATACCACGTCACCCATGCCCAAAATACGAGAGGCCATACGATCAGGGTGGAATACATCCAATGCATCCATCTTTTCACCTGTACCAATAAACTTGATAGGCTTATTAACGACAGATTTAATCGATAAAGCTGCACCACCGCGTGTATCACCATCCAACTTAGTCAATACTACACCTGTAAAGTCCAGACGGTCGTTGAACGTCTTAGCTGTATTCACGGCATCTTGACCAGTCATTGAATCCACAACAAATAGGATTTCGTCTGGCTTTGTCGCCTCTTTAACTGCTGTAATCTCCACCATTAAAGGCTCATCGATGGCCAAACGACCGGCTGTATCGATGATTACGACATTATTTCCATTGCGTTTTGCTTCTTCCACACCGGCTTTGGCAATCGCAATAGGATCGTTAGATTCACGATTCACATACACTGGTACGCCCACTTGTTCGGCAAGCACTTCCAATTGATCGATCGCTGCAGGGCGGTAAACGTCACCAGCCACCAACAATGGTTTTTTATTCTTTTTATCTTTAAGGTACAAGGCCAACTTACCGGAGAAAGTTGTTTTACCAGCACCATTCAAACCCGCAATTAGAATGACTGTTGGATTTTTTCCAGTCTCAAGCTCCGTAACAGATCCGCCCATCAAAGCTGTCAACTCATCGTTCATGATCTTCGTCAACAATTGGCCCGGGGAAATACTTGTCAGTACATTTTCGCCTAAAGCTTTTTGTTTAACATCGTCGGTAAAAGTTTTGGCAGTTTTATAATTCACATCGGCATCCAACAACGCTTTGCGAATTTCTTTCATCGTTTCTGCAACGTTGATCTCGGTAATACTACCCTGTCCTTTTAATACTTTAAAGGCCCTATCTAACTTATCTTGAAGATTTGAAAACATAAAATCTGAATCTTATTCTATATAAACAGCAAAGTTAAAAAAATTGTCTATAGTAACCTCATTAACACCCCATAAAAAATGCGACTATAAAAAATAATCGCATTTTTGTAGGATAAAGTTACAATATCCGTATTTAATCACTTCTACGGCCACCGAATAAAATAGACGCATAATACAAAAGTGTTACCAACGCACTTAACGCCGCTACGACATAAGTCATCGCTGCCCATTTCAAAGCATCTTTCGCACCGTCATGTTCTTCGCCATTATAGGTTACACCGGCATGGTTTAACCATTCCAGAGCGCGGTTCGACGCATCAAACTCTACGGGCAAAGTGATAAAAGAGAACAGGGTCGTAATAGCCAAAGCCCCCACTCCAACAGCTAAAAGCCATGGGTTACCACCTTTGGAAAAAGCAAATAGCATAACACCCAGCATCAATACCCATGATGTCATTTTAGAGGCCACATTTACCATCGGAACCATTGCCGAACGGAATCCCAACCATTTATAGGCTTTGGCGTGCTGTACAGCATGACCACATTCATGCGCCGCTACTGCTGCAGCTGCAACACTGCGGCCACTGTAAACTTCGGGACTTAAATTTACGGTCTTATCTGACGGATTATAGTGATCTCCCAAGCGATCTGGAATAGACACTACCTTTACATCATATATACCGTTATCATTTAACATTTTTTGCGCAATCTCAGCTCCGGACATCCCATTGCTCAAAGGCATTTCGGAGTATTTCTTAAATTTGTTTTTGAATCTTGTTTGGACAATTAGGCTTACCACCATTATTCCAATAAATAAAATCAAGTACATAGCTATTCAATCGTTTTATAGTTATTATATGACTATCAAACCTTATTCCAATCGTCGAAAAAAGGTATATGCATGAATTTCTAAGATAAAAAAAGTCTTTGACCTGACAAAAAGAACAGGTTCTTCTGATCTCCACATGACATAATTGCCAGATCATTTGGGCAGATAACTCCATTTTCAGCTTCGTACAGTGAAACACCTGCGCTATTTAACAAGAATCCAAGATGTAGTCTCATCGGTGAGTATTGGAGATGCGTTTTATTTCAAGTTCGATCAGGGAGCTTATTATTGAAGCAAATGGCTTTTGAAAACACGATGCTCAGCGGATTATAGCCTTGCTATACTATTAAGACAAAAGATGAGAAACTAAGATAAAGGACGATAAACTACAAAAGCGTCGAGACTTCCTATGGCGCCAATTAGGAATGCAAATAAAAAGGGGCATTAAAAAATGCCCCTTTATTATAAATAGCCCATTTGCAGGGTAAGATCAGTACCTTCAATCATTTTACGCAAATTGCTCAATGCGTAGCGCATCCTCCCTAAAGCAGTATTGATACTTACTTCGGTTATCTCCGCAATATCTTTAAAACTCATATCACAAAAGTGACGCATAATAAGCACTTCTTTTTGATCATCCGGAAGCTTTTGGATCATTTTTTTAAGGTCGACATCAACCTGCTGTTTGAGCATTTTTGACTCCGCGCTTTCATCACTAAATTCGAGCACCTCAAAAATATCAAACCCGTCAGCATTCACAATATTTGGAGCACGTTTTGCTTTTCTAAAAAAGTCAACAATCATATTGTGCGCTATACGTATAGCCCAAGGTAAAAATTTACCTTCTTCATTATATTTACCGGATTTTAAGGTGTTGATGATTTTTATGAAAGTCTCCTGGAAAATATCTTCAGCAAGATATTCATCTTTTACTTTCATATATATGGAAGTATATATTTTCGATTTATATCGATTCAACAATGCCTCTAGACCGGACTCTTGGCCGCCGACATACATTTGGATCAACTCTTGATCGCTTTTACTTTTTAAAAGTCTCATACGTCACTTACTTTTTTAGCAGTTCGCAAATAAATTATCAGTTCTGTGTTAAAATGTAAATGTTTGCCGTATAAACTATCCTTTCTTATTGTAAAACAATCAATTAATCTAAAACCAAATTACCGTAAAATAAATGAGTAATCAAATTATTACAATTTATTTTAAGATTTTTTAACATTTAAAAATAAGTTATCTACCTCATAATTCCAAAATAAAGGTTCTTCGACCACAGTACGCCCCTTCAGACAAGATGGAATAACAACCTCGAACAGCTCCAAAATAACAAGTTTTAAAGTTATTACTTCATATGGACTTTATAGGGAGCTAATAGGGACCTTATAGGGACCTCATTAGGATGAATACCTATAAAATCCGTTTAAAGTCCGTATAAGATTGTTGTTAATATAGTCTAAAAAGTTAAGTTGATACAAGACTGTAACGAAACTATTCTTTCTAAAATGGCAGTAGAAAAAAAGACGGGATAAAAAAAGCGGAACCACCGCATCGGTAATTCCGCTTTTTCTATTCCTATGGAAAAAGTCTTATTTATACAATGGGAACTCAGCCATCATTGCTTTTACTTTACCATGGATCAAATCCAGTTGCGCATCATTTGATGCATTTTTCAATGCCTCATCGATCAATTCACCGATTTGAATAATTTCATTCTCTTTAATACCACGTGTAGTGATTGCAGCAGTACCAAAACGTACACCTGAAGTCACAAAAGGAGAACGTGTATCGAAAGGAACCATATTTTTATTTGTTGTGATACCCGCTTTACCCAATACAGCTTCGGCTTCTTTACCAGAAATATCTTTATTGCGTAGATCCACCAACATCAAGTGATTGTCTGTACCACCAGAGATGATCTTATAATCTCTTTCTACAAAGAATTGCGCCAATGCAGCTGCATTTTTCTTTACCTGAACGATATATTCCATATACTCATCGGATAAAGCCTCACCATAAGCAATCGCTTTCGCAGCGATTGTATGTTCTAAAGGACCACCTTGTGTACCTGGGAATACAGCTAAATCCAATAATTGTGTGATTGTACGGATTTCACCTTTAGGTGTTTTGATACCCCATGGATTTTCAAAATCTTTACCGACCATAATCATACCACCGCGTGGGCCACGAAGCGTTTTGTGCGTCGTTGTCGTAACAATATGGCAATGTGGAAGTGGATCATTCAATAAACCACGCGCGATTAAACCTGCAGGGTGAGAAATATCTGCCATCACGATAGCACCAATTTCGTCTGCAACTTTACGGATGCGTGCGTAATCCCAATCACGAGAATAAGCCGAAGCACCACAGATAATCATCTTTGGTTTTTCACGAAGCGCTGTTTCTTCCAATTGCTCATAGTCAATTAAACCAGTGTCTTCTTTTACACCATAAAATAATGGTTGATAGATCTTACCCGATAAGTTCGCTGGCGAACCGTGTGTCAAGTGACCACCGTGAGATAAATCAAGACCTAAAATTTTGTCGCCAGGTTTGATTGTCGCCAAAAAAACAGCTGCATTTGCTTGAGCACCAGAGTGAGGCTGAACATTTACCCATTCTGCGCCAAATAATTGTTTTGCACGGTCAATTGCGATGGTTTCGATCTCATCCACAACTTCACAACCTCCATAGTAACGTTTTCCTGGGAGGCCTTCTGCATATTTATTTGTCAACACTGAACCAGCAGCTTCCATCACTTGTTTTGAAACAAAGTTCTCTGAAGCAATTAATTCAATACCTTCTTCTTGGCGTTTAAGCTCATCAGCTATTAAATTAAAAATGGCTTGATCTCTTTCCATTGTTTTTAAATGTTGTAAAGTAAATTTTGTAGTTTATTTTAATGCCTCAAAGATAGCATATTCCATAAAGAATATCGACAAAAAGCCATATTTTATTAAATGTTCTTAGAAAAACAGCCTTATTAATGCGAATTACCTAATTAGGTCGGGATCATTTTATGGTACTATCGGACAAAATAAGCGGACAAAGAATTGAATGTTTCGAAAATGTCAAAAAATCCAGGTCAAGCAATTTGCCGTCAAAAAAATGTATTTTTGTATTGGATTGGCTAAAACACTATTAAAATGAGTACAGAACATACAGCAGTTGCTCCTGTTTCTTTAACAGAAGGGGCAATCAAGGAACTAAATAAATTAAAGGATCAACAAGAAATCTCTGATGATTTTGGTTTACGTGTCGGTGTTGAAGGCGGCGGTTGTTCCGGTATGAGTTATATCTTGGGCTTTGACCAGAAAAAGGACGGCGATAACGAATACGAAATTCAAGGAATCCGCATCTTTATGAACAAAGCACATGGCCTATATCTTGCCGGAATGGAAATCGACTTCAAATCGGGACTCGATGCAAGGGGCTTCACATTTAATAACCCCAATGCAACAAGTACCTGCGGATGTGGAAGCAGTTTTTCAGCATAACTGAATTTCAGTACAAATGAAATAAGAAAGGGACTGCCATAGGTAGTCCCTTTCTCGTAGTAGACACCACACTCATTTTTTGTTGGTTGATCGAGGAGAGATTTCAAAAAGTTCAACCTCGATTTAATGAGATTAGCACAACAAAGCCCTCTTTCATTTTCCATCATAAATCACTAAATTAGCGACCTTTATAAAAGAAGCATACAACAGTCTGATGTACAAAGAATATAAGCAGTTAAATTTACCCGAGATAGGTAAAGAGATTTTGACCCGTTGGGAACAGGAAAAAATATTCGAAAAAAGTATCAATAATCGTCCTGAAAGCAAGACCTATACATTTTTTGAAGGTCCGCCTTCTGCAAATGGCATGCCCGGGATTCACCACGTGATGGCACGTACGATTAAGGATATTTTCTGTCGTTACAAGACTTTGAAAGGTTACCAAGTGAAAAGAAAAGGCGGTTGGGATACCCATGGCCTGCCCATTGAACTTGCTGTCGAAAAAGCTCTTGGAATCACAAAAGAGGATATCGGCAAAAAGATTACCGTAGAACAATATAATGACGCTTGTCGCAAGGAGGTAATGAAATATACCGATGTATGGAATGACCTAACCACCAAAATGGGGTATTGGGTTGACCTTGAACATCCTTATATTACTTACAAGAATGAATACATCGAAACCTTATGGTATTTATTGAAAGAACTTTACAAAAAAGGTCTTTTGTACAAGGGTTATACGATACAGCCTTACTCTCCGGCAGCAGGTACGGGATTGAGTTCACATGAACTTAACCAGCCCGGCACCTATAAAGATGTGAAAGATACCACCATCGTTGCAGAATTTAGACTGATCAAAAGTCAGCTTCATCCAGCTATAGAAAAATTAGTTGACGACGATGCGGAGGATGTTGCATTCATTGCCTGGACCACCACACCATGGACTTTACCATCCAACACAGCTCTGGTTGTAGGCAAGAAAATAAATTATGTGAAGATCCGAACGTTCAATAAATATACCGGTGCGCCTGTATCCGTCGTATTAGCGAAAGATCTGATCAGCAAACATTTTAAAGCAGAAGGCGAAAATGCATCCTTCCAAGACTATAAATTGGGCGACAAAGTAATTCCTTGGGAGCTTGCAGCAGAATTTGTGGGCGAAGAGCTTGTTGGCTTGCGTTATGAGCAATTGTTACCTTATATCACCAGCGAGGATTTACAAGAAAATGCTTTCCGCGTTATTCCAGGCGACTTTGTTACGACCGAGGATGGTACGGGTATCGTCCATGCAGCCCCTACGTATGGTGCGGATGACTTTCGTGTCGCAAAAGAACATGGTGTACCGGGCATCTTGGTAAAAGATGAAAACGGAAAAGAGGTTCCTACTGTGGACCGTACTGGACGTTTTGTAAGTGAAATCACCGATTTTGCCGGAAGATTTGTCAAAGAGGAATATTACAGTGCAGAGGAACGTTCAAAAGAAGATTTCAAACCCACAGACGTGTTGATCTCTATCAAACTAAAAGAGGACAACAAAGCTTTTGATGTCAAAAAATATGAGCACACCTATCCACATTGTTGGCGTACAGACAAACCTGTTCTTTACTATCCGCTAGACAGCTGGTTTATCCGCACCACAGCAGTGAAAGAAGATTTGGTTGCCTTAAATAAAACCATCAACTGGAAACCCGAAGCAACCGGTACTGGACGCTTTGGAAACTGGTTGGAAAACCTGGTAGACTGGAACCTTTCGCGTTCACGTTATTGGGGAACTCCACTTCCTATCTGGCGCTCAGAAGACGAAAATGAAGAGGTTTGTATCGGTTCCTTACCTGAATTAAAGTCTTTATTGGAAGCTTCTTTGACCTCCGACATTCTGTCTGAGGATGAAAAAGCGAAAAATAAAGCTTACTTGGATAAATTCGATACCGAACAATTGGACCTTCACCGTCCCTATGTAGACGATATCGTCTTGGTTTCTGATGCCGGACAAAAGTTATTCCGCGAACCTGACTTGATCGACGTTTGGTTTGATTCGGGTGCCATGCCGTATGCGCAATGGGGACTGGATCACGAAAAATTAGCCAAAGGGGAACAATTTCCTTTTAAAGCTGGATTCGATCATGCATACCCGGCAGACTTTATCGCTGAAGGGGTTGATCAAACACGGGGCTGGTTTTTCACCTTACATGCGATTTCTACGATGATGTACAAATCGGTTTCCTTCAAAAACGTCGTTTCCAATGGCCTGGTATTGGATAAAAATGGAAATAAGATGTCCAAACGCCTCGGCAACGGTGTTGATCCATTCTCAACGATCGATCAATACAGTGCCGATGCAACACGCTGGTACATGATCAGCAATGCTGCCCCATGGGACAATCTTAAATTTAATATGGAAGGGTTGGATGAAGTCCGTCGTAAATTCTTTGGTACTTTATATAATACCTACGCTTTTTTTGCATTGTATGCCAATATCGATAAGTTCTCCTATGCAGAATCCGATATTGCGTTGGAGAAACGTCCTGAAATTGATCGTTGGATTATCTCCTTGTTAAATTCGTTGACCAAGGAAGTAGACGAATACTTGGCGGATTACGAGCCTACAAAAGCTGCGCGTGCTATTCAAAACTTTGTTGATGAACATCTCAGCAACTGGTATGTTCGCCTATGTCGCCGCCGTTTTTGGAAAGGAGATTATACAGAAGATAAAATTTCCGCCTATCAGACACTTTACACATGTCTTGATACGATTGCGAAATTGATGTCGCCAATATCACCTTTCTTCTCGGATAGGTTATTTCTTGATTTGAATGCAGCAACGAACAAAGAACAAGTTGAATCTGTTCACCTAGCGAATTTCCCGGTATATCACGAGAACCTAGTCGACAAAGATCTGGAAGAACGTATGGCATTAGCGCAAGACATCTCGTCTTTGACACTTTCCTTGCGTAAGAAAACCTCTATCAACGTACGTCAACCATTAAACAAAATTTTGGTCCCGGTACTGGATAGTGTCTTCCAGGAAAAGGTAGAAAAAGTAAAAGATCTGATACTTTCTGAGACTAATATCAAAGATATCGAGTTTATTACGGACACCACCGGTATCATTAAGAAAAAAATAAAACCAAATTTTAAAGCTCTTGGCGCGAAAGTTGGTAAGGATATGAAGTTAGTTTCTTCGTCTATCCAATCGTTGACTATAGATCAAATAAGTTCATTGGAATCAACAGGCGAATTGGCCCTAGCAGGCACGCCATATACGATTCTATTGAGCGATGTAGAAATTATAGCAGAAGACGTCGAGGGATGGCAGGTAGCGAACCTAGGTAAATTGACCGTAGCATTAGATGTACATATCACCGAAGAATTGAAAAAAGAAGGTTTGTCAAGAGAATTGATCAACCGCCTACAAAATCTAAGGAAGGATAAAGGATTAGAAGTAACTGATAGAATTAACGTAAAGTTAACAGCTGCTTCAGAAGTGGTCAATGCTGCCAACGAAAATTTATCGTATATTTGCACCGAAATTCTGGCCGATTCATTGGTATTTGAAGATTCACTAACTGAAGGAGAGACCATCGAGATCGATGGCAAAGAACTTAAGGCATTAATCCAAAAAAATTAAATTATGGCAAACAACAACGAGAAAACACGCTATAGCGATTCAGAATTACAAGAATTCAAAGATATTATCTTGGACAAGCTTAGAATAGCAAAAGAAGAGCTTTCCTCGTTGACCGCAACGCTAAATAACAGTAATGCAAATGGTACCGACGATACTGCTGGAACGTACAAGACATTGGAAGACGGTTCAGCTACTTTGGAAAAAGAGCAAACAAATCAATTGGCCGCTCGTCAAAAGAAATTTATCGACAACCTAGAAGCAGCGTTGGTGCGCATCGAGAACAAAACGTATGGTATCTGTAGAGAAACAGGGAAACTGATTCAAAAAGAACGTTTGAAAGCTGTTCCACATACGACTTTGAGCATCGAAGCGAAAAACAAACAGTATTAATTTTAGGCATTAAATATATGGTCTTTGTTTAGGCAAAGACCATTTTTATAACACAATGAAGGGTTATACGAAACCGATCGCACTTATTGTCGCGATACTTTTAATAGACCAATTGTCGAAGATCTGGGTTAAGCTGACTATGACAATCGGACAAAGCCACCATGTATTGGGCAAATTTTTCCAGATTCATTTTATTGAAAACAATGGAATGGCCTATGGGATGGAATTTGGCGGTGATTATGGAAAATTATTTTTGACGGTATTTCGTATTTTAGCCGTAGCGGGTATTGGATACGGCCTGCATTACATGATCAAAAATAAGTATAACCGGGGTTTCATCTTAAATGTTGCTTTAATTCTTGCCGGTGCGCTAGGAAATATCATCGATTCTGCTTTTTACGGTGTCATCTTTAGTGAAAGCACCTGGTATGATAAAGCGAGTTTGTTTCCAGCAGGTGGTGGTTATTCTTCCTTCCTACACGGAAAAGTAGTCGATATGCTTTATTTCCCATTGATTCAAGGTAACTTCCCTTCTTGGGTGCCCTTTTGGGGCGGTGAAGAGTTTCTCTTTTTCCGACCTGTATTCAACATTGCAGATTCGGCGATTTCTGTTGGGGTGGTTTTAATCCTGTTATTTCAAAAACGGTATTTCAAAACCGAAAAAGAAGAAAAATCCAGCATACACAGCGAAATCGTTGAAGATTAACGAAATATTTCTTAAAAGCCTTGTTAATCGCAAGGCTTTTATTTTTTTTACATATAACCCAATACAACTTCTAAACTCTACTATTCGCATGAAAAACATTAGTCTACTTCTGGCACTTTGCTGCCTACTAGGAATCCAAATAGCACAGGCGCAGCAGATCGAAGTTTCCAACTTAAAGAAACATATTTATTACCTCGCTGACGACAAAATGCAAGGACGAGGAACAGGCAGTAAGGAAGTCTTTAAAGCTGCAGATTATATTGAAAAGGAATTCAAAAAATACAAACTTGAGCCTAAAGGTGAAAAAGGCTACCGCCAATCCTTCAAAGCCAAAGTCTGGAAAGTAAAAGTTGCAGACAGCATTCGCAATGCAGATAATATCATTGGATTTCTTGACAATGGCGCCGACTTAACAGTTGTTATAGGCGCACATTACGATCACCTGGGAACAGGTCGTCAAGGAAGCTCAAAGGATTCCCTAGGGGTAGGCAAAATCCATAACGGAGCCGACGATAATGCCTCTGGTACCGCTGGTTTATTGGAGCTCGCACGTTACTTTAGCAGCAACAAGGAAAAAGAACCTTACAACCTATTATTTATCGCTTTCGGGGCAGAAGAATTGGGATTAGTAGGTTCAAAATATTTTACGGAACACCCTACGCTCCCATTGGAGAAAATCACAGCCATGCTGAATATGGATATGATTGGCCGTTATAATCCCAGCAATGGCCTTGCTGTAATCGGCTATGGAACAAGTAGTCAATGGCCGGCTATATTCAAAGATGTTCAAGCACCTATAAAATTTAATCTTAGTAAGGATGGTAATGGCGGATCTGACCAAACTTCATTCTACAAAAAGAATATACCGGTATTGTTTTTCCATACTGGTGGACACCCAGACTACCATATGCCGACCGATGATGCCGATAAAATTGATTACAATGCTTTAAAATCCATTTTAGATCTAGAAAAAACAGTGGTTGAAAATATCATGAAACAATCCAGTAAAATGGACTTTATATGGACCAACTAAAACAAAAAAAGCGGATTTGTCTTTAACAGCAAGTGATAATCTAGCTTTTTATATGCTCAGATGCTATAACAGAGATTAGTCAACTAGTTTTTAGACATACACGAATAAACTAAACAGCGCACTTAAGTCCCTGCAAACGAGTCTTTATAAACGGGTGCTTGGATATCATTTAATTATTATTGATGAAAAAAATACTAGTGACAGGATCCAATGGATTCCTCGGCCAAAAAGTCGTTGATTTACTTGCTAAAAATGACCACTATGATGTTGTTGCCATTTCAAAGGGTCCAAATCGCAACCCAAATCAAGTGAATTATACTTTCTTTCAAGTAGATCTATCGGATCGGGAAAAACTGACAGACTTTTTAGCTGCACAAACTTTTGATGCAATTGTACATACAGCAGCCATGACAAGTGTGGAAGCTTGTGAAGCAGATCAAGCCGCATGTCAATCGCTTAACGTCGATCTTGTGGCCTATCTTGCCTCCTATTGTACTACACATCAGACTCAACTGGTCCACTTATCTACGGACTTTGTATTTGATGGCAAAAAAAATACGCCTTATGATGAAACAGATCTCCCCAATCCACAAAGTGAATATGGGAAAAGTAAATATGCTTCCGAACAAGTGCTTGCACAATCGGGCTGTCATTATGCTATCCTTCGCACAATATTAGTCTATGGGATCAATGCTGACCCCAATCGTTCGAATCTCGTATTATGGGCCAAAAGTAAGTTGTCACAAAATGAACCTATAAAAGTAGTCAATGACCAATGGAGAATGCCTACCTTTGTTGATGATTTAGCTTATGCTTGCCAACTCGCTATTGACCGAGAAGCACAGGGAATATTTCATATTTCAGGAGCAGAGCTCATGTCGATCAATGAGGCTGTCTACAAAATTGCAGACTTCTGGCAACTAGACAAAGGATTGATTTCGGAGATCAGCGCTGCCAGCATTGGACAGGCAGAAAACAGGCCACGGCAGACAGGCTTTGATCTGACTAGATCTAACGCTGAATTGGGTTATGTGCCGACGTCATTTACGGATGCTTTGGCAATCATAGATCATCAATTCAAAACGTTTGGACGATAATGACAAATAATGATATGATAGAGAAATTTGCGCGAGAGTCATACACAGAGATGAACGAATTGGTATTACCCAACGATACCAATACATTTGGAAATTTGATGGGTGGCCGTTTATTGTATTGGATGGATATCTGTTCGGCTATTGCTGCTCAAAAACACTGTAGCAATGTCGTCGTCACAGTATCTGTTGATAATGTATCTTTTAAGCGCTCCATTAAACTGGGTGAGGTCGTCACGATACAAGCTCAAGTAACACGTGCGTTTAATAGTTCTTTGGAAGTACGCATGGAAATTTTCGCATCTAATTTACCGGAAGGCACCCGTGTAAAAACCAACGAAGCGTATTATACCTTTGTTGCTGTTGATGCGGATAACAACCCCAAAGCTGTGCCGGTATTAATTCCTGAAACAGACATAGAACACAAAGCTTACGAAGATGCATTACAACGAAGAGAGCTGCGCCTTATTCTCGCGGGGAAATTAAAACCTGAAAATGCAAAAAAATTAAAAGCGCTGGTCAGTCTTTTTAGCCAAAAGAATTAATACCTAATTTTTATGGCTTACATACCGTGCAAATAATAAAAAAGGGAAAACAGCTTGTTTTCCCTTTTTTATTATATCCCCATACACTGGGTTTATTTATTTGCGGTAGTTTACTCGTTACCGAGCGCTAAAATCCGATCAAACTCCTCCGGCTTCAACGGCATCACAGACAGACGCCCCTGTCTGACCAAAGCGATATCCTGCAACTGCGCATCAGCCTTAATGGTTTCCAACGTAACGGATTTCTTCAGCGTCTCTACAGGTGCCAGATCCACAACGACCCAACGCTCGTCATCTGTTGTCGGATCCTGATA
The DNA here is from genome assembly GCF_039511225.1 of Sphingobacterium multivorum. NCBI lineage: Bacteria > Pseudomonadati > Bacteroidota > Sphingobacteriia > Sphingobacteriales > Sphingobacteriaceae > Sphingobacterium > Sphingobacterium multivorum. The sequence goes on along the minus strand of NZ_CP154261.1, from coordinate 989,864 downwards.
AAATTCCCTGACGACTTTGGCCACGCCGACAACTTCTTTTCCTTCATTGCTATGGTAGAACAGGACCAAATCACCTTCTTTCATGGCTTTGATATTATTCCTAGCTTGGTAATTACGAACACCATCCCAAAATGTACGGCCATCTTTATTAAATTGTTCCCAGCTATATTTAAATGGTTCAGATTTTACTAAGAAGTATTGCATGGTCAAATTTCTGTTAAGCGTTTAAAACTATTGTTGTGGCATTAAAACTTCCATTTTATCTGCAAAATGCGCACAGTAATCACGCAAGTCGCCAATAACCTTTTCTGCCATTGGATCACCGCCTGAAGAACGGATAAAGGAGTCGCCCAATGTTTGAAGTGTTTCATAGAAAAAACGTTTCATCTCATCGTAAGGCATATCTTTAGTCCAAAGATCGATACGCATTGAATTTTTATAATGTGAATCCCATAGGGCTAAAAACATGGCTTTTGCAGGTAATTCCTCTGCATTATTTCCATCTGTAGACGACCACATGATATTTTCAGGCACGTTGTTTTCATCTAACGCTACCTGTAATTTTATTTCAGCTTTTTTCATTTTAATATTATTGAGCTATTTATATTGAGCTATGTTTTTGAAATAGAGACTATATTTGTCATCGATTCACAATCTTACTCGTCTTTATTTTTAATTTTTTCTCTTACCCAAAGGTTACTTTGACAATTAAACTGGTGACACAAACGACTACCAAAAATGCCAATTGTAATAACCACATTTTTTTATTTGGCTTTACAAAGACCCTAAATACAATATCAATGACGCTCAATATCAACAACAATAGGATAAATGCGCCCCAAGTAAATAAGGCCTTTTCATCATTGGGGTTTTCCATAACAAACCAGGCAACAAGGCATGCACTGGCGATATTTAGTGGTGTAAAGCGCACAATAAATTAACGTTTTTTAAAATTGCGATTTGTTCCCCCCGATTTTCCACCTGCAGACTTACTTTTACTTTTTGCTTTTGGTTTAAATCCAGAAGCTCGTTGTGCCTCGCGCACTTCTTTCTGTTTGATAACGTATTTTTTCTCGTGAAAAGCACCTTGGAAATCAGGATCATCTTTTCGCTTTTGATTATCAATCTCGCGAGCAATATCCTGTTTTTCATGAAAGGGTGTTTTCTCGATAAAGACATCCTCTGGGAGTGCGTGCACGGGGATACTTTGTTTGATCAATTTTTCGATTTTGCGAACATAATATTTCTCGGCTTCATTACAGAACGTGATGGCGTCCCCTTCATTGAACGCACGCCCTGTACGTCCAATACGATGTACGTAATCTTCAATAACAATAGGTACTTCAAAGTTGATCACATGGCTTACATTAGAAACATCAAGTCCTCGCGCCGCCACATCCGTTGCGACCAAAATCCGGATATTTCCTTCCTTAAATGCATTAATAGAGTTGATGCGTGTGTTCTGGCCTTTATTGGCATGAATAACACGAACCTCATCTTTACCATATTTACGTTCCAAAAAGTGGAAAACATTATCTGCTACCTGCTTTGTTTTACAGAAAACAATCAATCGGCTAAACGCTTCATCATCTTTTAGGAGATGTTGAAGTAAATTCAATTTTGTCTTTTGGTTGGGAACGATATAGAGCGCCTGGCTTACCGTCTTCGCTGGTGTAGCTTGTTCGGACACTTCAATAACCGTCGGAAATGCTAAGAAATCGCCTGCAATTTTGCGGACAAGCTCACTCATTGTTGCTGAGAACAGTAAGTTCTGCCGTTTGCGTGGGACAATTTCAAGCACGCGATGGATCTTACTGATAAAACCCATATCCATCATCTTATCGGCCTCATCTAAGACCAAAAATTTAAGTGACTTAACGCCAATATGCCCTTCCAGGTACAAGTCCAAAAATCGACCTGGCGTTGCAACGATAATATCCACTCCTTTTTCGAGTGCTTCTATTTGAGTTTTTGGCCCTAATCCACCATAAAGTACCACTGAACGCAAATCAAGATAAGTAGAAAACAGTTTAATATTTTCTTCGATTTGCATGGCCAATTCCCTCGTTGGTGTCAAAATCAACGCACGCGCATCATTTCCCTGAGCATACTTTAGCTTCATCAGCATGGGTAAAACGAATGCCGCCGTTTTCCCAGTTCCAGTCTGAGCGATGCCCATCACATCCTGCCCGGCCAATATTGGCGTAATTGCCTTTTCCTGGATCTCTGTCGGTTGTTGATACCCCGCCTCCGCTATCGCATTTAAGATCTGTTTATTGAATTTAAAATTTTCAAATGATTGCTGCATCTTGCAAAGATAAGGAAAAGAGTCCATTTGACTTTCCTTGACAACCAATACGGTACACATTTACTTTCAATTGACATAAAAATTGGTAAAAAGCATATTATAAAGTCTAATATTTTGGTTTTTAAGAGAATTAAAGCATTTTTGTACTGTATAAACAAACTTTTTATCAGGTTGATATGAAAAAATTATGGATGTGTTTGTTGTTCATCACAACAAGCTTTGCTGCATTTGCCGATGAGGGAATGTGGTTTTTAATGTATCTAAAGCGTCTGAATGAGTCAGATATGCAGAAAAAAGGACTTCGCTTAAGTGCCGAAGAAATCTACAGCATTAACCACTCGAGCTTAAAGGATGCAATCGTACAATTCAATGGTGGCTGTACCGCTGAGATCGTTTCTGATCAAGGATTGGTATTCACCAACCATCACTGTGGATATGGTGCTATTGCAGAACTTTCTACACCAGAAAATGATCATTTAACAAATGGTTTCTGGGCCAAATCCAAAAATGAAGAATTAAAGCCTAAATCGCTATCGGTTCGCTTTTTTGTGCGTATGGATGATGTTTCAAAACGAATCTTAGGTTTGGTCAACAACAAAATGTCTGAAGATGAACGTAAAAAGATCATTGCTGCTGAGACTGCTAAAATCCAAAAGGAAAATAGCGAAAATGGCAAGTATGTGGTTGAAGTAAAATCGTTCTACCAAGGTAATGAGTACTATTATTTTGTATACCAAGATTACAATGACGTTCGGTTGGTGGGCACGCCTCCAAATAGCATCGGTAAATTTGGTGGTGATACTGATAACTGGGAATGGCCCCGTCATACCGGAGATTTCTCGATTTTCCGCGTATATGCTGATAAAAATGGGAATCCTGCAGAGTATGCACAAGATAATGTTCCTTTGAAACCAAAACATTTCCTACCTGTCAGCTTAAAAGGTGTTCAAGAAGGAGATTTTGCAATGATCTTAGGATATCCAGGTCGTACCAATCGTTGGATGCCTTCTGGTGGCATCAACCAAAATGTTAAATTCGCTTATCCAGCTTGGGTAGAAGCTTCTAAAACAGGTATGGATGCCATGAAAAAATTCATGGACCAAGACCAGGCAGTCAAATTGAACTACGCTTCGAAATACTCTCAAGTAGCGAATTACTGGAAAAACCGTCAAGGAATGATTGACGCTTTGACATTACATAAAACGGCGGAAGCGAAAGCAAAAGACGAAGCTAAATTTGACAAATGGGCAAATAAAGCTGCTAACAAAGCAGAGTACGGTGATGTAATCAAAACAATCAACGAATTTTATGCTTCGACAAACGAGAAAGCTAGACATGACAATTATTTAATGGGCATGCTGCGTTCTAGCGCAATGGCAGCTTTACCGTATACAATCGGATCCGGTTTAGAAGTTTATGCTGCTGGAGATGAAGCAAGAAGAAATGCAATTCTTCCCCGTTTAAAATCGGCCATCGACGCAGGTTATGAAAAAATGTACATGCCGCTTGAAGAGCAGGTATTGATTGACGAATTGAATCTTTACGCTAAAAAAGCAGGAAATATTGCACCATATATTGCAGAATTGGCGGCTAAAAATAATGGTGACTTTACGGCGTATGTCAAAGAATCTGTGAAGAACAGCATCTTCGCTTCAGCAGAACGTTTGAACAATTATCTAGCTACCCCTAACGCTGAAATCTTGGCCAATGATCCATTGTATAAACTTTCTTCGGCCCTACTTAACAGATACCGTCAAGTAGATCCTAGCTGGAAAGCACAAGACGACAAATTTGAAGGTGCTTATCGCAAATATGTTGCTGGTGTATTGGCTTCTAATCCAAAAGGTAAATTCTATCCGGATGCAAACAGTACTTTACGTTTAACTTACGGCTCGATCAAAGGCTTACCACAAGACCCGCGTAACGATGCTGACAAGAACTTTTACACGACGTTAAAAGGTACTATTGCAAAATACAAAAAGGGCGACGAGGAGTTTGATTTGCCACAGCGTTTGATGGATCTGTACAATAATAAGGACTATGGTCGCTATGCGGACAAAAAAGGACATTTACCAGTAAACTTCCTAAGTGACAATGACATAACAGGTGGAAACTCAGGTTCACCAGTGATAAATGGCAACGGGGAATTAATTGGCCTAGCTTTTGATGGTAACATTGAAGCAATGGCTGGCGATGTGATCTTCGACCATAAGCTACAGCGTACAATTTCAGTTGATATCCGTTATGTATTATTTATCATTGATAAATTTGCAGGAGCAACCAACATTATTGACGAACTTAAGATTGTTGAATAGTTTTTTTTAAGCTTTTTCGATAAAAAAAAACGAAATTTATTTTCTATTTGATTCGTTTTTGTATATTTAAGGAGTGTTTAGGAAAAACCATAAAAACTAAAATTATAATTATAAAAAAATGGAAAACTACGTAAAATTAAAAGAGTTAGTAGCTTCTATCGAAGCTGATGCAGACAAGTTCTTCAACAATGGTAATTCTGCAGCTGGTACACGTGTACGTAAAGGATTACAAGAGATCAAAACCTTAGCACAAGAAATTCGTAACGAAGTTACTGCTAAGAAAAACGACGGAAAATAGTCTTTTCGAAGTTAAACATAAAAAAGGCCTTTCAAATGAAAGGCCTTTTTTCTTGGCTTTTACAGGAACGTACAGGCCATCACCAAATTGTAAATCTTAATACCCAGATAATCACCAAATGAGGCCTTTAGTTTATCATATACCTGCTGCCTGGTCAATGGTTTATCTTTCTTTTTTAACAAAGTGGCCGACGAGGGATTCACAGCTCCTAATTCCACCTTCGTCGCAAACATGTTGTAATGCAGTTCAGGGACAGCCAACCCAAGGATCATTCCCGGTAGCCCATTAAAGGCTGAAGGACCTCCTGAAACAGGGATTTGATCCGTATAAAAAGCCACGGCATAGATGGAATCCAGGACAAGTCCATTAGCCCTGCGGCAGGGATAACCTGCAATTTCACGGTATTCATTCGTAATTTTCCACTTGATCTTTAATGTCGAATCAGTCACGACGACCCGTTCCCCACCTAATTCAAAAACGGAATGAAATACTTTACTTTTTAGATTCTGATAGCCACTTATACCCGACTCAAAAATTCCAGAACGCATCAAGCCACTAACAACCTCCGAATACTCTTCAGCGACATGCTCATAGAGCACCTCCTCGTTGGAAAATGTCAGTTTCTTTTTCAGCACCTGATTTTCGGGGACCTGACCGATCATTTCTTTGATGGAGTTACGCGTATCCTCATCTTTTGCATAAGTGGCATAGCGCTTGAGCAGGTTTTTAAGAAACACGGTCTTATCGTAGGTAACTGTGCCTTGCGTAGGAAAATAAGCATATTGCCCAAATGCTGTCGCTGCCCAGAAAAACGCAAACAATAGGACCAGTAAATTTTTAGTATCTTTCATTTTATTTCGATTTTACGAGCATTTTATTGATTTCCCAAGTGAGCTTAACCATATAATATCTGCTGATCGTGTTGTATCGGCGTTCGGTCAGCAATGTTCCGTTCTGACTTCTGTCAAAACCGACGTTCTGTTTAAAAAGATCATTAATCATAAATGTCAATTCCAGCTTTTCATCTTTTCGGAATTTTTTTGATAAGGCGGGACTCAGCACAAATCGTTCAAATTTTTTACTGTACACCGCCGTAGGAGCCTGATACGTATAGCTGAAATCTGCTCGAACAATAAATTTAGCCGGTAGAAAGTACTTTAGATTTCCTTCAGCGGAAAACGTAAATCCCTTACTATCTTCCATAATGCCAATGGAATTATCTTGAATAAGATATCCTGGCGACAATTCAACACCAAAGTCCAAGCCTTTCGTTGTCGATCGCTGTAGACCATAATTCAACCCATAACGCTGCACTTTAGCATTGGCCAGTACCGTATTGACGTAATTATAATTGTTGCTGAAAGATACGGATGGTCCTCCTCCATGTCTCAATTGAAATTTTTTGGATAACTTGCCATAATACATTGGACTGATGCTAATCTGATTGTTGCTCTTATGATTTAAATTTCCCCACACAAATGTCGTTTTACCGAGTGAATCAATTGTCGTATTTTGCACCAAAGCATTATTTGTACGTGAAGCGCTTAGGAAGATTCCAATAAACTTATCTTCTAATATGGAATAAGATCTAAAATTAAGATTTAGATTATTGGTGTAAGATGGCTTTAGATTCTCGTTCCCCAAGTACTCATTCAGGGGATCCAAATTCGAACGTAATGGTTGGATCTGATTTAGGGACGGTAAACCATTTGTACCCTGATACTTCAAACTGATTGATTTATTTTTTTGAATCTCATAATTGACATCAACCACTGGATTATATACAAAAAATGATCGTGAAATTCTCGTATTTTCCATACGGTTTAATTGCGACAGATCACTGTTTTCGAACTTATTCGAGACGTTGACCACAAGCTTTTCCAGAGGCTTGTAATTAATTGCGAGATTATAGGTGTTTTTCGTCGTTTTGTATAAGAAATCATTACTATACAAACTATCCAGTCTGTCAAAAATACCGGTATGCTGATTTTTGTCGAAAGACTGAACTGCGTTATTATTTCTGTTAAGATTCAATCCATATTCGAAGGAAAGGATCATCTTTTTTGAAATTGGCTCGGAATAAGCAAATTCGCCACCGGTTGAAAAAGAGCTATTTTTCACAAATTTCCTCTGGTTGAGAGTTGAATCCCTTTCAGCATTCCCTTCTTTATAAAATGTAAGTTTAGAAAATAAATCCTGCTCACCGTCCTGTTTATTGCCCGATGTGAAATAGTTAAATGATAAGGAACGGCCTTTCTTTTTAAAACGTCTCACATAGAGCGCCGAAGCATTATACTGTTCCGACTTGGAGTCGTTCTTAAAGTTTCGAATGTTATTGTTGATCTTTTGATCAAATTGATTTACAGTCGTTGACTGGGTCTCCGAAGAACTATTATCATGCCTTTTGTTTGCACCTGCCCAAACCGTTAAATCCGACATCGAATCGACCTTAAACTCGTATTTCAAACCGATATTATGCCTTCTGTTTTCGTTTGATGCCAATGTGTTGCTATTGCTTGTTAATATCGTATCGCGTGCCGCATTGCGCGTGAACACGCTGCGATCTAGATCAACATCAGATCGGATATGCTTATAGTCGATCCGCCAAGCATGTTTTTTGTTAGCGGTTTTATCCGAATATAAAAATCCTGTATTCAAGGATTTGGGAATACCTTCGCCATTAAAATTATCACCGCCATCGTAATCTCCCCCCATACTATTCACTTCATCATAGCTGAGACCGGTCTTCCCGGTATTGCTTGCAATCAAATAAGCTGAAGCTTTAAACGACTGATTAAAATAGTTCAAAAACCCCTGTCCAGCATAGAACTTATCATTCCCACCACCGACATCTACTTTTCCAAATATTCCGCGTCTAGCTTCCTCTTTTAGCTTCACGTTGATTGTCTGTGTACGTTCACCATCATCAATACCTGTTTTTTCAGCCTTATCAGACTTCTTTTCATAGACCTGAATTTTGTCGACCATATCAGAGCGAATATTCCGGCTTACCAAAATTGGATCATCACCGAAGAACTCCTCCCCGTCAACCAGCATTTTCTTCACTGTTTTTCCTTGTGCAGTAATTTTACCAGAGGCGTCGACTGTTATCCCAGGGAGAACTTTTAACAAATCCTCCACTTTAGCATTTTTTTCCACTTTAAAACTGCCAGCATCGTATTCCGTAGTATCCCCCTTGATACTAATAGGTATCCGCCCCATTACAATGACTTCCTCCAGCAAGGTTGCACTGCTCGTCATTCCAATGGACATGTTATTGTAATGCTGCCCTGGCAAGATCTCTGCGTAATATTCTCCATACTTCGGATAGGTGACAATGATAAAATATTGACCCGTATCTGGGCGCTCAAGAGAGAACCTACCTTGTTCATCCGAACGGGCAAAATTGGTCAAAATGGAATCTTTGGCCGTTAACAACATAATTGTTGCGTTATGTAGCTTAAGCTGATCTTTTACATCACTGATTTTTCCTTCAATTCGGGATTGCGCATGAACTATTCCGCAGAAACAGAATAAAATAACTAAAAGTAGGTGCCCCACTCTTTTCATAATATGGTTTGGATAGTATATAATTATATAAATAATAAGATTCGTGCACAAAACTAATATTTTGTTTCAGTTAATTTTAGTTTATCTCAAAAAAAATACAAGCAATAAAAAGGCTTAAAAAAAACAAAACAAACAACTGATTAACAACAAAATACAAGAAAACATTCACAAAAAAAGCTCTTCAAAAGAAGAGCTTTTTTATCTAAACAGTTAGAAATATACAACATATTGTATGAACAGCATGCTGTGATCTTTATAAATTGCCAAGTTCCATAATAAATTGAACTGTCTCTTTATTCATGTGCTGAGACAGTACACTTGTAATCTGATCGGTCATGGCCTTTCTAGTCATTCGTTTCACCTTAGTATTCTCGAATTTCTTTTTATCCATCACCACAGTGTTGCTAAGTTCGACTTTTGTTGCAAAATAGGAAACGTGCTGGCTGGGTACCACCAGGCCTAAAATCATTCCCGGAAGACCATTGATGGATTCGGGACCTCCACTGATAGGAATCTCATTGCAGTAGTAACCAATGACATAAATGGAGTCTGGCGTAATCCCATTGGCTCTTCTACAATTGTAGCCTGCGATCTCGCGATACTCATCGGTAATTTTCCATTTGATGCGCTTCATAGAGTCCTGAACGATGATCTTTTCACCAACAATATCATTGTATCTCAAAAAAGACCGGTTAGACATATTTGAAAGTGTGGATGCATCAAAGTCCAGCGCAAGCATCATAATATACTGCTTAATCTCTGCATCCAGGCTCTCATCTTTTACCGATTCGAACAATGTCTCCGTGGCATTGAATTTCATTGACTTCTTTAGCACGGCATTTTCCGGTAATCTCGGTATTATACGCTCAAAAAACTGTTTTGAATTATCATCAGCCTTAGCGATAAATTTTTTGCTTACGATATTCTTCATATACATCGTCTTATCGTAAGAAATAGTTCCCGATCGGCCAAACAACGTATACTGTGCTTTAAGACCAAAGGCTGAACAACAGAAGAAGAGAAAAAAGATATATTTTAACATTGTATTTCGCTTAATATTTTATAAAAACATTTTTGTAAAATCCCATGATAGTTTAAGCATATAATATCTGCGTATCGTATCATATCGACGTTGCGTAAAGACAGAAGTCGATGCCGAACGACTAAAGCCCTTGTTTTGGTTAAGAACATCATTGATCATAAAATCCAACACCAACGATTCATTTTTCAAGAATTTCTTACTAATACCCGGGTGTAATAAAAACTGCTCAAACTTCTCGTCAAAAGCTTTGGTCGCTGCCTCGTAAGAGTAGGTATAATTGGTGTACACCTTAAATGTTTTGTTGAAAAAATACTCCACACTTCCGTTGGAAGCGAATACGAAACCATTGCTGTTGGTATTGCGTTCCAAACTTGATTTCATCAAACGATATTGTGGACTAAAGTTCAAGTCAAAATTTAAACCTGTCTTGGTATCTCTCTTGAAATTATATGTAAAATTAAAATTCGTTGTATTTACTTTATTCAATTGGTGATTGAACATATTATAATTGTCACTCATATTCACATAAAACTGTGGCGAGTTGGACAAGCCAAGTTTTTTACTCAACTTGAAATAAACTCCAGACCATACGTTTAAAGACGTATTTGTCTTACCATCCACATTATTCCACGTATACGTATTGATTCCTTTTAGTGTATCGATATTCTGCGTAATCGGGTTCTTTTCCGTAGAAATATTACCGCCAACATAGACATAATTTCCGGTCAACACACGGAATGAGTTATAATTCAGATTTAATGAGTTTCTAAACGATGGTTTTAAATTTTCATTTCCCAAATAACGATTAATCTGGTCTGAATTATCCAAGATTGGCTGGATCTGGCTCAATGAAGGCAATTGATTTTTACCGGTATAGTTCATCCATAACCCCTTAGTTTTCGTAAAGGAATAACCAGCACTCACATTTGGATTATAGGTAAAATAACTTCTTGTAATCCCCTCACTTGTATAGTTATTGAACTGTTTCAATTTGTCATTATTGAAATTATTGGCTACTGTGAACTTCAATTTTTCAGTTGTATGAACTATAGCCAATTTGTATCTACTGCTGCTTCTATCAAAATCATAGTTATTACTAAAACCACGGTCCAATTGCGTATAATTCCCCTCTCCATCCCTATTGAAAGACTCCACGATGGAACTGCTATTACTTTGCTCAATTCCTGTTCCCACAACAACATTCCAAATTTTGGATAAGGGCTCGGTATAGGAGATTGAAGCACTTAGCACATCACTTGTATTGTTACGTACCTTACTTTGATCCGTGGTTGAATCTGTTTTTAAGCTATAATTTCTCAGGTCAGAATTTAAATGTCCAGTACCCTTCATCTCATTTCTTTTCCATTGACCATCAAATGTAAAAGAACGTCCTTTTTTCTTGAATTTATGGGTAAAATAGGTACTAAAGTTGAACTCATTGATGCTATTTTTCACCAATTCCCGTGTATTCTCGGCAATGGTTGTATCTGCGTTTTGGCCAAACTGATAAGCTTCACGCTTGTTATCTGACCAAAGATTCTTTCTTGATGCCCCGCCTCGTATGGTTAAGAGATTTAACGAATCTAATTTCAGATCATATTTCAGATTGGCACGATGCTGGTCATTTTCGGAATCTATATTCTTCACCGATTTGTTATTGATCAAACCAGTAGTAATTGTTTCATCATTTCCATCACTGCTCAGTCTTCCATATTTATAGTTAATGTTGACTGTATGTTTATCTTTATCAAATTTATCCGAGAAATTAACGCCCGAATTTATGGCTTTAGGTACACCAATAACTCCTTGTCCAGAAAAAGGATCCGTAAAATTCGACCAGCTCATCGATCCGTCATCACCATAGGACACACCTGAATCACCACCATACTTTTGCGCATCTTGCCAGTTCATGCTGGTGGTACCATTATTACCGAAAAGCCCATAAACTGATATTTTCTGTGATCCCTTAAACTTGTTCAACATCAATTGCCCCATATAATAGTCGTCGGTTCCACCGCCAAGAAGCGCTTTTCCGAACATGCCGTTTTTAGAGCCCTCCTTCAGCTTGACATTGATGGTTTGCTCACGCTGGCCGTCATCCACACCTGTACGTTCTGCCTGTTCGGATTTTTTCTCGTAAACCTGAACTTTATCCACCATATCCGAACGGATATTGCGTGTCACCAGCGTCGGATCGTCGCCAAAAAATTCCTCGCCGTCTACCAATACTTTTTTGACTGTTTTACCTTGTGCAGTAATCTTTCCAGATGCATCAACCGTGATGCCGGGCAAAGCTTTCAACAGGTCTTCAACTTTGGCATTCTTCTCAACTTTAAAACTGCCGGCGTCATATTCTGTCGTATCACCTTTAATGGTGATCGGAATACGGCCCGTAACAATGACTTCTTGTAATAATGTAGCTGTATTTGTGAGGCCAATAGCCAATTTAGAATAATCCACACCAGGCTGAATCTCCGTATAAAAGTCGCCATACTTGGGATAACTCACAATCAGCACATAGGCTCCGGTATCGGGCTTGACTAAAGAAAACAGACCATTTTCATCAGATCTCGTAAAGCCTGTTAATATAGAATCTTTAGCAGTCAACAGCATGACTGTTGCGTCTGATAACTTTAGTTGGTCCTTTACATCACTTATTTTTCCAGCAATCTTGGATTGACCTGAAGCCAGACCAGGAATAGCAAAAATGAAAAATAAGAGCATTTGTAAAACTCTTTTCATAAAATTGTTGGATAGTAAATTAATATCAATATAACATTAGTAGGTAAAACCAATGTTTTGTTACAGTAAATTTAATTTTATTTCTAAAAAAACTAATTTTGTCCCAGAGCTCCGCTATTTGCACGAAATAGGAAGCCCATTTTACAAAAACTCAGCCCCTATACATTTATTCATAAAAAAGACTTTTGCTACACTTGATAATGATTCTTCTGTTGCATATTGATCAACCGCCACAACTGAAGACAAAAGAAACATATCAACAGGGCAAATGATATTTGACAAGCTATTGCACTATAATTTTTAAGATCCGGGGTTATGTCTGCAACTTCAATTTTGGCCATCAGATAATTATTTAACAGAATTCCACAAACAGTCCCAAGGAGAAAAAATGTAATCGCATACTTTTTATTTGACAGGGCTCTTTCTTTATCTTTCTCAAGCGCTGCGATGCTGCCCATGACCCGTTGTTCAAAATCGTCGAATGGCATTTCTATTTTGCTCATTTGCATAACCTTTCTGAATTTTTCCTGCTGCTTATCCATAATACTCTGCTTTTTTAATTAACTGACTCAAGATGATCTGCATATTTTTGCGGGCCCGGTGCAAGATCACTTTTGTATTTGCCAATGTCCAACCCATAATTTCCTGAATTTCATCCATCGACTGTTCTTCTAAATAGAATAAACGTAACGCTACAGACTCCCGGGCGGGCAGAATAGTGAGTGCGTCGTTGATCATTTCTTTTCTTTCATGCGCGATTATTTCATCCAATACCGAATCCTCATGCGACGTGTCGTGATGGGATAGATCAAAATTGACCAGGTCCAGTTTCTTATGCCGAACGGTATTAAAAGCCACATGTACCACAATCCGATAAAACCAGGTACTAAATTTAGATTTCCCTTTAAAGGAAGACAGCGATTGATAGCACTTTATAAATGCATCCTGAACGGCATCTTCTGCCAAATGCTCTTCCTTTACAATAGAAAGAGCGACAGAAAATGCCATATCCTTATACGTTTTTATAAAATAACGATAAGATTCCACATCGCCTGACAGAACTTTTCGAATATAGATTTCATCCATTGGCGGGTTAAATATCGCGTTTTTTATCCAATCGGTTAGCAATTATCATCGCAACACCTGCAGAAATAATCAAAATTGCTACGGCGAGTGAATCGGGTAAATCAGTCTTGATGTAATTGTCCAATATACCGACAATGAAGAGGCCCACTCCGATACCAAGCACCAAAATCCCGGGCTTTTGCCAATCCAAAGACTCCTTTTTCCTACTTTCGCTAGGTAGGTGTACTGTGGCACTTCGATAACGCATAATAAAATAAACACACAGGGTAATACACGTAAATAATCCGACGCCCAAAATGGCTGCTACTGATTGCTTTTCCATAATTATTTGAATTAGTTTTTACATTAGTCACCACCATTCCCGAAAAGGTTACAACAAATTGAGTTAAATGTGTCGATTTGTGTAAATTTGTTTCAAACACAAACAATATGCAAAACATTAAAGAATATGTAGAAGCAAACAAGCAACGTTTTTTAGATGAGTTGTTTGATTTATTGCGTTTACCATCAGTTAGTGCCGATCCTAAATTTAAAGGAGATGTCGAAAAAACTGCTGAATTTGTTGCTCAGAAATTACGTGAAGCCGGAGCCGACAATGTAGAAGTTTGTCCTACTGCTGGTAATCCAATCGTTTATGGAGAAAAAATTATTGATCCGGCACTACCTACTGTATTGACTTATGGTCATTACGACGTACAACCTGCCGACCCATATGAGTTGTGGGATACCCCTCCTTTCGAACCAACCGTCCGTGATGGCAAAATATACGCACGCGGTTCTGCCGATGATAAAGGTCAGTTTTATATGCATGTAAAGGCCTTCGAATACATGATTAAAAATGACGCCTTGGCATGCAATATCAAATTTATGATCGAAGGTGAAGAGGAAGTTGGTTCGGTCAATTTAGGCACATTTGTAAAAGAAAATACAGAGAGACTGAAAGCTGATGTTATTGTTATTTCTGACACCTCCATGATCAGCATGGAGCAACCTTCTTTAGAAACTGGCTTACGCGGTCTTTCTTATGTTGAAGTAGAGGTTACTGGCCCGAACAGAGATTTACACTCGGGTGTCTATGGTGGAGCAGTAGCCAATCCAGCAACGATATTAGCAAAACTGATTGCATCCTTGCATGATGAAAACAATCATATCGCTATCCCAGGATTTTATGATGATGTTGTCGAATTGACTGCCGAAGAACGCAAAGCATTAAATGAAGCACCTTTTGACATTGAAGAATATAAAACAGACCTAGGTATCCAAAATATTTGGGGAGAAAAAGGCTTCACAACATTAGAACGCACCGGTATTCGTCCAACCTTGGAGGTAAATGGTATCTGGGGTGGTTATATCGGTGAAGGCGCCAAAACAGTACTTCCATCAAAAGCGAATGCGAAAATCTCCATGCGTCTTGTGCCAAACCAAAACTCTCACCGTATTACGGAGCTTTTCAAAAAACATTTTGAATCTATTGCACCAGATTATGTGAAAGTAGAGGTAAAACCTCATCATGGTGGTGAGCCTGTCGTGACACCGACCGACAGCATTGCATACAAAGCAGCAGAAAAAGCGCTACATGAAACATTTGGTGTTCAACCGATCCCAACACGGGGTGGCGGATCTATTCCTATCGTTGCTCTTTTTGAGGAAGTATTGGGTTTAAAAACAGTACTTCTAGGCTTCGGTTTGGATAGTGACAACCTGCACTCGCCAAATGAAAAATATGGTATTGAGAATTACCTAATGGGAATTTCAACAATACCTTTATTTCATAAATATTACGCGGAACTAAGCAAATAATTTAGTTTTTCATTAGATAAAGGGTTATTTTTAAATTTTAGAAATAACCCTTTATCGTTTTATGGATTTTGACTTCCGCTTAATTGTATTTTACACTGCTGCTCAGCACCTTAACTTCACCAAAACGGCCGCTGCCCTTTTTATCTCGCAACCAGCAGTAAGCAAAAACATCCAAGAACTAGAAAAGAAACTTGGCGTACCACTCTTCGAAAGAAAGGGTAACAATCTTAATTTAACCGATTCAGGTCAAATTCTTTATAAATATGCCCAACAGATTATCAATCTATACAATCAGGCGGGCCAAGAAATACAGGAATTGCAAGAAGGACGAAAAGGAAATCTGGTGTTGGGAGCCAGCACAACCATCTCCCAATATGTTTTACCCGCTCTACTTGCTGATTTTCTATCCCAATACCCCAACAACCGTATTCAGTCTTTTCAATCCAATAGCCGCAGTATTGAGGAACAGCTTATTGATAAAACATTGGATTTAGGTATCACGGAGGGGTCTACCGACAACCGGGCCCTGAAATACATTCCTTTTATGAAGGATGAACTGGTTCTTGTCACCAATAGCCAAAACCCACTATTAGATCAATTAAAAAATCCAGTATTATCCGATATCACACGCTTACCTTTGGTACTACGCGAGCAGGGCTCGGGTACACGAACAATTATTGAGAACGCACTAAAAGATAACCGCATCAATCTATCCGAAGTACAGATAGAAATGATCTTACCTTCAACAGAGAGTATCAAAGGCTACCTTGCCCGTCGCAACAGCTTTGCTTTTTTGTCAATTCATACGGTGCAAAAAGAAGTGTTAAATAATCTATTGACCATTGTCGATATTCCACAATTGACAATAGAACGTTACTTCTATTTTACCCATTTATATGGAGGACTTGCCGGTACGCCCAACCAGTTTCTGCAATTCTGTCTACGGCAAAACTTCAAGTTATAACCAAATGTTATGTCTCATAAACAAACTTCGTTTTAATTCCAGGTTGGAGCCGCATAGATTTGTACAAATGAATTAGCGGAATGGATTATAAAAAACTTACAAATTACTTAAAGGCACTCAGCTGGATCATCGTCGCATTGGTCATTACTTGTACAACTTTATGTGTGTTTCCACTCAAACATGAGAATCGGAAAAACCGAGCAGATGCTATTGATATACACAACGACTCCCTTATTACACACGTTTCCCAATTTAAGGAAATCTCCTTCAAAGATAGCCCCGAAGGTGAAATGGCCAGTTATGGTGAAAAGCTAATTAAAAACACATACGATTATTTTTATGATGGTGAAGTCAAGATTGGAAACAAGCTGGCCTGTAGCAGCTGCCATCTTAATGGCGGCACAAAGGCTTTTGCTGCTCCTTACGTCGGGCTCACCAATGTCTTTCCAACCTATATTGGACGAGAAAATAAGATTGAATCACTTGAAGAGCGCATCAATGGTTGTTTTGAGCGGAGTATGAATGGTCGAGCTATTCCCGAAAACAGCAAGGAAATGAGGGCTATCGTCACCTATATCAAGAACATCAGCGTGAATACAGTTAATAAAGGTCGGTTGGCAGGCCAAGGATTTATAAAAATGGATATTCCCAACCGTGCGGCGGACCTGAAACATGGTCAAGTGGTCTTTGAGAACAAATGTGCCAGTTGTCATGGACGAGATGGACAGGGGCTGCCTCAAACAGCTGGCAAAGGATATCAATATCCACCCTTATGGGGTAAAGACAGCTACAATGATGGCGCGGGGATGGCACGATTGCTTACCGCGGCCCGTTTTATCAAAGCGAATATGCCTTTAGGCGCAACTTATGATGCACCTCAGTTGAAAGACGACGAAGCCTATGATGTGGCGGCATATATCAATTCTTTCGATAGACCTCAAAAAACAGACAAGCAATTGGACTATCCCAATCTAAGCAAAAAACCCAAAGATAGCCCCTATCCACCTTATGCCGATAACATTAGTATAGAACAACATAAACTCGGACCTTTTAATTTTTAAACATACATACCCCTTTAAATCAATAATAAATATGAAAAAACAATTTACAATCGCTTGTATTTTATTAGCGATAATGACTATTCAAGCGAAAGCACAGGACAATAAATTGTTGCTCGATAACCATCAATACAGCGGTGCCGTTGCGAAGAAAAAAGCGTATAAAGCTATCTATCAACTGGACAGCAATGATCCAAAAACAATTGAAAAAGCAATTCGCAATATTAACAATGTCTTGAAGGACCCGCGATTAAAAGGACGTTTACAAATTGAACTGGTTGCATTTTCTGGCGGTACCGAAGCCTACCTAAAAAAGAACAGCCAATACGAGAAACCCTTGAAAGATCTCGTCGAGAAAGGCGTTATCGTAGCGCAATGCCTGAATACGTTGGAAGAGAAACATATTGCCAAAGAAGAGCTATTTGATTTTATAGGTTATGTTCCTAGCGGAAATGGTGAATTAATCTTACGCGCAAATGAAGGTTGGGTTATCGTTAAACCATAGTATAATGAGAAATTTTCTACTGCTTGGTCTAACAATAGCATTATTGGGTGTCCAGGAAATTAAGGCACAAGAACATCGTTTTGATCCGCCCTGGAATACTCCACCAGAATCGGCGCTAAATTTTACGGTACCCGGAATAGACAATATTCCAGATTTATATGGTGATATCGAGAATCCGCAGCTTACCGTTTTTTTCGCTGGCAATCAATTTATGGTCGTCGATGATCTACTCGCATCATTCAAACAAGAATACCCACAATACGAACGTATTTTTGTTGAAACACTGCCACCAGGCATTTTAGCCAAGCAGATTAAAGGCGGTTCAATTACGATAGGCAATCTACGCATTACGCATAAACCCGATATTTACACGGCGAGTAAACGGGCGATCAACGAAATGGCAGATTATTTTAGCCATACGCAGGTGTATTGCTATAACAATATCTGTTTGATGGTTCCAAAAGGAAATCCCGCTAATATCAGCACATTGAATGATCTGGGGAATGACAAAGTTCGTATCAGCATGCCTAATCCCCAATGGGAAGGAATTGGGGAGCAGATCAAAGCATCCTATAGAAAAGCCGGGGGCGAACAACTCGTCAAAAAAATCATGGAAGATAAGGTCAATGACGGCAGCACTTATCTGACTAAGATCCACCATCGCGAAAGCCCTATGCGTGTGTTGTACGGACAAGCAGACGCTGCTCCGGTATGGTCATCTGAAGTCGTTTACCAAAAACTAATTGGTCATCCTGTCGAAGGAATCATCATTCCTGATGCCCAAAATACGACTGCAACTTACGTTGCCGCAAAGCTTAAAACTGCGCCGCATGCTCAGGCAGCAGATGACTTCTTAAAATTCATGGACTCTGCAACAGCCAAGGATATTTACAAGAAATATGGGTTTACAGTAGACTAAAAAAGAAAATGGATAATTAATTATCCATTTTCTTTCTTTACTTTAGGTCAAAATTAGTCGACTTGTATGATCTTATTGCTCAAAAAACTCCATCGGTATTGGTATTTTATCAGCGTCCTACTTGTTTTTCTTCTGTTTTTCCCTTATATCTATTTCCTGGCACGCCGCCCTGAAAAAAATTATGCTCGGATCGCCCGTATGCGACGCTGGGTATCAGTTGGTGGTTCGGCCTTAGCTGGTGTATTTTTTAAGGTGAGCTATGAATCAAAAATTGATTGGAACCGTTCCATGGTATTGTGTCCCAATCATACTTCGGTCTTGGATATAACAGCCCTCACCTACTTGTGCCCCGCTCCTTTTTCATTTATTGGAAAAGCTTCCCTGCTTAAAAACCCGGTTACACGCATTTTTTTCAAAACAATAGATATCCCGGTCACAAGAAGAAGTAAAGTATCTTCTTTCAAGGCTTTTCAACGTGCCAATGAACTCGTCCGAAGCGGAAGAAGTGTGGTTATCTTCCCAGAAGGAAAAATCGACGATGGTTTCCCCCCACAGATTCACGCATTTAAATCCGGAGCCTTTCGAATTGCTATTCAGAATGACGTTCCCACAGTACCAATTATTATTGAAAATGCCTGGGATATCTTTTTCGATGACGGCTCGAAAAGAGGATCTCGGCCGGGAATAGTTAAAATACATGTATTCAAGCCGATAGAGACTAAAGATTTTAACGATGATAATGCATCGGAACTAGAAAAAGTTGTATATGACAAAATGCATTCCTATTGGATTATGAAGAATAAATCGTATTTTCATAACCTAGAGAACCTCCAAAAAATATGTCAGGAAAGATCTTAATCGAAATCAAGGATATTGCCAGAGAGTACCAAATTGGTGCAGAAACAATTCATGCCTTAAGCTCCGTTACACTCAACATCCATAAAGGAGAATTTGTTGCCTTAATGGGGCCTTCAGGATCAGGCAAGTCCACGTTAATGAACATTCTCGGTTGTTTGGATACCCCTAGCCGGGGAGAATATATCCTCAACGGGATTAATGTGAGTGACATGACTGACGATGAACTCGCCGAAGTAAGAAACAAAGAAATTGGTTTTGTCTTTCAAACGTTTAACCTATTACCAAAGAATACAGCACTTGAAAATGTTGCACTTCCCCTAATTTATGCGGGCTATAATAAAGTTAAACGTGAGGAAAAAGCTACTGCAGCATTGGAAAGTGTCGGCTTAGGACATCGTATGGATCATAGGCCGAACGAGCTCTCAGGAGGACAACGACAACGTGTGGCTGTTGCAAGAGCGTTGATCAACGATCCATCCATTATACTTGCCGATGAGCCAACAGGAAACCTTGATACCAAAACGTCTATTGAAATTATGGGTCTACTGGAAGAAATTCACTCCAAGGGCAATACCATTATCCTAGTGACTCATGAAGAGGATATCGCATTACATGCACACCGTATTGTACGCATGCGAGATGGCTTGATCGAAAATGATTATCCAAATCCTGATATTAAATCCGTGTCCCCAAGACTTAATGCGTTAAACGAAAAGGGAAGTGATTTTGAGAATATCTAAAAATATTATAACGTTAAAAATCAACTACTTACATTAAAACCACAAAAATAACACGTGATTTACTTGCTTAAGTTAAATTAAATCATAGTTTTGCGAAAATAGAGAACTTAAATTGTTTTTATATGTATTGGACATTAGAATTAGCTTCGCATCTAGAAGATGCACCATGGCCAGCAACAAAAGATGAATTAATCGATTACGCTATTCGTTCGGGTGCACCTGTTGAGGTGATTGAAAACTTACAATCTCTTGAGGACGATGGTGAGCCATATGAAAATATCGAAGAAATTTGGCCCGACTATCCAACAAAAGACGATTTCTTCTTCAATGAAGATGAATACTAAAAAATAAAAAACGCCTTTTTAATAAAGGCGTTTTTTATTGAAAACATCCCCCTCTTTTCGGAGACACCTCACTATGGTGTATACCGATTAGCTCCCGAGTTTTTTTATTCCCTAGTTTTAATCCATTTAGATGAAGCTAAGTCTTACAGATATGAAGATAAAATTAAAGCTATTGTTGTTCCTATTGATTAGCTGTATGGTCAGCCAAAGCTTATTTGCTCAGGAACAACAAACATCTAATGAATATATTGTTGTTTTAAAAAGGTTTGTCCAACGTTTACATGATCCTAGTCTAGCTACTGATATTATACTAAGTCAAGATCTAATCACATCAAAAAAACTAAACGAAGACCTGCAAGAATACTTATTGGCAAGCATCGATGAAATCAGGATAAATGTACAGAGCAAGAATATCAACCAACTGGAATATCTTAGCTTTGCTCAAGCGGGAAGAAAAGAAACAAGTGATATCGATCTCGAAGGTATTGATCCACAACAAGTCTACTTTGTCAAATACCTCAAGCGTTTTGTATTTGCTGCCGTTATTCGTGATAGAAAAATAGCTTCTTTTACATTAGTCTCTAAAGGTAACAATAAGGCCCATTTTGTATTCTATTAATTTTCATCTTGTTTTCATCGCCCCCATTTTATCAGATACCTGCTCTTATAACCCTTAAATATCACGCTCAGGCTTACATAAACGCGCGCTTATCAGGTTTTATTTTACAGCATATTTGTGAGCAATATTAAGCCAATGATGCTTTCTTAAAAATTTTTCAATAAAAACACTTGCATTTTATAATTCTATCAACCATATTTGTATTAATAAAAACAACAATGATAACAACTGTCTCAAATAAAGCTTGGTGGTGGCACAACGAATAACGTTGTGGCAAATTCCTATTGCATTATTTGATTAATACGTCAAGATATGATGGGCTTGCCTAAATAAGGTAAGCCCTTTTTTTATTTAAATTACCATGAAAGAAATTTTAGCGCATTTATTTGAATACAAGACATTTTCTCGGCAAGAGGCCTACGAGATTCTAACCAACATTGCCATGGGCAAATATGACAGCCACCAAATTGCTGCATTTATGACCGCTTATGGTATGCGCAGCATTCGCGTTGAAGAGCTTGGAGGGTTTAGGGATGCGATGTATGATTTATGTCTCAAACTGGATTTTGATGGTTATGATTTAATTGACCTTTGCGGTACAGGTGGGGATGGTAAAAATACCTTTAATATCTCGACAATAGCATCTTTTATCACAGCTGGGGCTGGTTACCATGTCGCAAAACACGGTAATATCGGGGTATCTTCGAGCTGTGGTTCTTCCAATGTCATGGAATATTTAGGCTATCAATTCAGCAACGATAAGGCTGAACTACAACGCCAGCTTGATGAAGCCAACATCTGTTTTCTCCATGCACCATTGTTTCACCCTGCAATGAAAACTGTTGCCCCGATACGTCGTGCATTGGGTGTTAAGACTTTCTTTAACATGCTAGGGCCATTGACAAATCCTTCCAATCCTAGATTTCAGTCTGTTGGTGTATTTAGTTTAGAATTAGCAAGACTATATGGTTATTTATACCAAAACACCAACAAACAATATTCCATTATTCATGCTTTGGACGGTTATGACGAGATATCCATGACCGGTGATTTTAAGTTAATCAACAACCAAGGGGAAAATTACTACAACATGGAAGAGCTTGGTTTCACCCCTGTCTCAGCCCAGGAGCTGACAGGAGGTGAAACGATAGCGGATGCCGCCCACACATTCTTATCGATATTGAACAATCAGGGTACAGATGTGCAGAACAATGTTGTTTTGACCAATGCCGCATTTGCGATCAAGACCTTTAACCCCGAAAAATCTTTTGGCGACTGTTTTTATGAAGCAGAAGGTTCATTGATGGGAGGTAAAGCTTTACGAAGTTTCCAAAAACTAATCAAAAAATAAAATGGCGGTCAAAGTAAAAGTTTGTGGTATGAAATATCCCGACAATATAACCGCTGTAGCTTCCTTGGGCATCGATTATATGGGATTTATATTTTATGATCAATCCAAACGTTATGTTGGTCAAAGCTCCTCCGCATACATTAAGGAGCTTGACGGCCTAAGCAAAGTCGGCGTTTTCGTCAATGCTAGCCTCTCAGCAATTCTAGATAAAATAACTGAATTCCAACTAAATGTAATTCAATTGCATGGCGATGAATCTGTCGAATTCTGTCTTGAATTGAAAGAAAAATCAGGGGTTATCATCTTGAAAGCCTTCGGAGTTGATCAAAACTTTGACTGGATACAGCTTGATCCTTACGCTAAAGTTGTGGACTACTTTTTATTTGATACCAAAAGTAGTTCCTATGGTGGTACAGGAGTACAATTTGACTGGTCCCTATTGGACCAATACAAACTTACTACCCCCTATTTTCTCAGCGGTGGTTTAGATCCCGAAAATATCAAAACAGCGCTAGAAAGAAATGATCCACGACTATATGCCCTGGATTTAAATTCAAAATTTGAAGTAGAACCCGGCTTAAAAGATATTGCGCTATTAAGCCACAGTATAAATACAATTAAAAAATGAGTATATATCAAGTCAATGAAAAAGGATATTATGGTCCCTTTGGAGGAGCCTATATCCCTGAGATGCTCTATCCAAATGTGAAAGAGCTACGTGAAGAATATCTCAAAATTATCGAAGAAGAGAGCTTTCAGGAGGAATTTAACCAACTGCTCAGCGATTATGTCGGACGTCCTTCTCCATTATATCATGCCAAGCGTCTATCTGAAAAATATGGAACTACGATTTACTTAAAACGGGAGGATCTTAACCATACCGGAGCGCATAAAATCAACAATACCATTGGCCAAATTCTATTAGCGGAACGCCTGGGCAAAAAGCGCATCATTGCGGAGACAGGCGCAGGACAGCATGGCGTAGCCACAGCGACCGTCTGTGCGCTCAAAGGTATACAATGTGCAGTGTACATGGGAGAAGTTGATATTCAACGTCAAGCTCCAAATGTAGCACGGATGAAAATGATGGGTGCTGAAGTTATTCCGGCAACTTCAGGCTCCAAAACATTAAAGGATGCTACCAATGAGGCTTTGCGAGATTGGATCAACAATCCCGTTGACACCCATTATATCATTGGCTCTGTTGTGGGCCCGCACCCTTATCCCGATATGGTTGCCCGGTTTCAGTCTATTATTTCTGCCGAAACGAAAAAACAGCTCTTGACAAAAACAGGAAGAGAAAATCCAGATATTGTATTGGCCTGTGTCGGTGGAGGCTCCAATGCGGCAGGTATGTTCTATCATTACCTCGATGAAGAATCGGTTCAATTGTATGCCGTAGAGGCCGCTGGCCACGGTGTTGATTCAGGCGAATCCGCTGCTACAACAGCATTAGGAAAAGAGGGAGTTTTACATGGAAGCCGATCTATACTTATGCAAACAGCGGATGGCCAGGTCATCGAACCTTACTCCATATCGGCGGGACTCGATTATCCTGGTATTGGCCCCCAACACGCTTGGTTATTCAAATCCGGTAGAGGTAACTATGTCAGCGTAACTGACGACGAAGCGATGCGTGCAGGTCTTGAGCTTACGCGATTAGAAGGTATCATACCGGCTATTGAGAGTTCTCATGCGCTGGCTTATCTGGAAAAAATACCTTTTAAAGGCGATGAGACTGTCGTTGTCTGTCTTTCTGGACGTGGTGACAAGGATCTAGATAATTATATGAAATACTTTGATTTTTAAGGCATGAATACAATTGAGAAAAAAGAAGGTACCCCCCTTTTATCGATATATTTTACAGCTGGGTATCCAACATTGGACAGCACAATCCATATTGCAAAGAAATTGGAAGATGCCGGCGCGGACTTTCTGGAAATCGGTTTCCCTTATTCCGATCCAGTGGCAGATGGACCTGTCATTCAGCACAGTTCTGAAATTGCCTTGGCAAATGGTATGACTGTAGAAAAGTTATTTAATCAGTTGAATGACCTGCGTAAGCATGTCAGTATCCCCGTATTTTTGATGGGCTACTTTAATCCTGTACTTCAATTTGGTGTGGAAAGATTCTGTGAAGCATGTAAAAATGTAGGCGTTAATGGTGTCATTATACCCGACCTACCCATGGATGAATACGAAGAACTTTACAAAGAGACGTTCGAGAAAAATGGGACCGCCAATATATTCATCGTAACACCGCAGACTTCTGAAGAACGCGTCAGAAAAATAGACAGCCTTTCTAGGAGCTTTATTTATTTACTTTCTTCCAATGCAACGACGGGTAAAACACTTGATGTTGGAGACGATACAGCAGCTTACTTTAAGCGGATACATGATCTCCAATTAAAAAATCCATTGATCGTTGGCTTCGGTATCTCCGATAAACCGACCTTTCAAAAAGCAAGCAAGCATACGGCGGGTGCCATTATAGGTACTGCATTTGTAAAACGGTTAAAAGAACCGGATTATCTCGACCAAATCCCAGCATTTATCTCGTCTATTAAAGCTTAATCTACAAGTTAAAATTTAGCATAGCATTAATTTTTTAATAAGAGTTCGATCTAAAGTCTTTTTTCTTGGATCGAACTCTTATTTTTAAGACGGTTTTTGAAAATGTATTTTTTCAAAGAGAATATCTATGCTGCCTTGATTCACCAAGCAATAGGCGGCCAGTCAAATCTATACTGATATAACCATGGATACGCGAAGAGATTTTTTAAAGAAAGCGGCTATGCTTGCCGGGGGAGCATCTCTCTCCCATGTTATTCCATCCGCTATTGCGAAGGCGATGGCTATTAATCCAGCATTGGGCAGCACCTTTTATGATGCCGAGCACGTCGTTTTATTAATGCAGGAAAACCGTTCATTTGATCATGCCTTTGGAACACTACGTGGTGTAAGAGGCTTCAATGACCCAAGAGCTATCCGTCAACCCAATCGAAATAAAGTATGGTTTCAGACGCAAAAATCCGGAGAAACATTTGCCCCCTTCCGATTGGATATCAAAGATTCAAAAGTTACCTGGATGGGCTGTCTTCCGCACAACTGGACCGATCAAACTGACGCAAGGAATAAGGGTAAAATGAACAGATGGTTGGATGTAAAACATTCTGGATTTAAAGAATTTGCCGATCTACCGTTGACTATGGGACATTATACCCGTGAAGACATTCCTTTTTACTATTCTCTAGCGGACTCTTTCACTATTTGCGATCAGCACTTTTGTTCGAGCATCACCGGCACGAATCCAAACCGGCTTTATTTCTGGACGGCCAATATCCGGGAAAATCTGACAGGAAAAGCCTTAGTTTGGAATGGAGACTCCGAGTTTAGTGGGAAAGCAACATGGACCACTTTTCCCGAACGCCTTTCGGAATTAGGCGTAGACTGGAAAATCTATCAAAATGAAATTTCTTCAAGCAGTGCTGGTTATAGTGGAGAGGCAAACAGCTGGCTCGCCAATTTTGGTTGTAATCCGATGGAGTACTTCCCCCAATATCAGGTCAAATATCATCCCCGCTATCGCCAGCTCCTGACACTAAAAAAAGAAGATCTCGAGCGTAAAATTAGCGAAACACCAGCTGCCGAAGCACTTGAAGATTTAAAGAAAAATCTCAAGCATATTCAAGAAGAATTACAGCGATATACAGCCGAGAACTTTGAAAAGCTCGACGAGCGGACAAAAGATATTCATCGCCGTGCCTTTGTTAACAACAGTGCGCAGCCAGATTATATGGAATTGGAAACAATGCATTATCAAGAAGGGGGGCAACAGCGCGAGTTACAGATCCCTAAAGGAGATGTCCTGTATCAATTCCGAAAAGATGTTGAGGAGGGTAAACTTCCAACCGTATCTTGGTTAGCTCCGCCCCAGCTTTTTTCTGACCACCCCGATTCTCCTTGGTTCGGCGCATGGTATGTCAGCGAAATTATGGACATTCTCACCCAAAATCCAGAAGTTTGGAAAAAGACAATTTTTATACTTACCTATGATGAGAATGATGGGTATTTCGATCACTTTGCACCCTTTACAGCACCAAACCCTGATGATACAGAAAGTGGAAAAGTATCCGAGGGAATAAACCCTGCGTTGGAATTTGTACGCCGCGATGAGCAATATTATCCTGAAAGCGGAAGAGAAAGCAATATCGGTCTTGGCTATCGTGTGCCGATGATTATTGCTTCTCCGTGGACCAGAGGCGGTTGGGTCAATTCACAAGTGTTTGACCATACCTCCAGTTTACAATTCCTGGAGAAGTTTATTAATCACAAAATCAATAAAAATATAAAAGAAACCAACATCAGCAGTTGGCGACGTACCGTATGTGGAGACTTAACTTCAGCATTTAGACCCTATCATGGAGAAACCATGAACAAACCTATTGTGCTGGAACGAGAGCCTTTTATCCAGGAGATTCATCAAGCCAAGTTCAAAGGCCTTCCTATGGGCTTCAAAGCACTTAGCGCAATGGAGATCAAACAAATTGAGCAAGACCCCGGCAGTTCACCCTATTTCCCAAAACAGGAAAAAGGGCTTCGGGATTCATGTATCCTTCCTTATGAACTTTATGTACATGGCGAATACGAACCCAAGGGGGATTACTTGATCACATTTGAGGCGTCAAATAAAATTTTTGGCAAGCATGCTGCGGGCTCACCATTTACAGTTTACCATGCTGCTAGCTACAAAGGAGAAGTTGGAACCTCCAGAAATTATGCGGTTTCTCCAGGAGATTATGTAACAGACCATTGGTCGCTAGATGCCTTCGACAAAAGAATATACCATTTTGAAATCCATGGGCCAAACGGATTTTATCGGGAATTTAAAGGCGACGCGGATAATCCATATGTAAAGATCCGCTGTATGTATGAAAAAAATAAAAATGAATCAGCATTTACTGGCCGTTTGTCTTTCTCCTGTACAAACAATGGGAAGACAACCGAGCAACTTGTTTTTGAGGATATCAGCTATGGAAAAGAAAAAAGGAGTCTGCAACTTAAAGGTGGACAATCTATCACGATACATTTTGATTTGGCTAAGCAAAACTTTTGGTATGATTTTCGCCTCATCTGCACTGGCTTTCTAAATTTTGAAGAACGATATGCGGGTCGTATAGAGGTTGGAAATTCGGGAAAAAGTGACCCCTTATTAAGCCGATAAACAAAGTGAATGGGCTGTCCAAATAGATTGGGCAGCCCCGTGCAATTGTATCCTTGTCCTCATCAGTCAGATAGGCCACACGCTAGGAGCTTGCTTTCAGTTTTCGAATCTTCATTCTACTGATAATGATTTCCACGAAGATTCAAGATTCACCTTGAATGACAAGCAGTTGTTCCCCATAGCAGCAGCAAAGCACATGCAGGTTACTAAAAGGACACTACAAGAAGACTGATTATCCTTTTATTCCTGTATACGACGAGCGAGATGAACAACTAGAACGCGTTACACCTTCAATAGTAGCAAAGCACATGCAGGCTACTAAAACGACACTACAAGAAGACTGATTATCCTTTTATTCCTGTATACGACGAGCGAGATGAACGACTAGAACGCGTTACACCTTCAATAGCAGCAAAGCACATGCAGGCTACTAAAACGAAACTACAAGAAGACTGACTATCCTTTTATTCCTGTATACGACGAGCGAGATGGTAGAATCCCTTGTACAATAATATTGCCCCAATAATCAAAAAGATAGCTAATAGGTACGAGCTGACCGGATTGATAAATAATACATACATAACTCTGGTAATTTTTGGTTTTTCATTTGTTACTACAAGTTATAACATTTATCCAAAATATTACAAAAAAAAATTACATATTTTCTCTATTTTTGCTTCGATGAAGAAAATTGCACTATTAATCGGCCTATTTTTCTATTTGCTCGCAGCAAGTGGTGCCTCAGTGCATCTTCATTTTTGCCAAGGGGAAACACAAAGTGTCTCGTTATCGGAAAGCCATAATATGGCCTGCCCTCTGTGTGCCAAGTCTGCAAAAAAACAGCAGAAACACTGTCATGAAACAGGAAGCTGTAAAGATGTTAAGATCGAAGCACAAAAGGTTGATCATTTTAACCGGGTGACACAAAATATTGATTTTAATACTTTTTCTCCCGCAATAATTACGCTTCATTGGATACTTAATTATTATGATTTCTCTGGGGAGGAAGACGATTTTTCTAAACTAAAGTATGCCGATTTTGCGAGTTACAATAGACAGAGCCCTCCTGTTTTTATTCTCAATCAAAATTTTCGAATTTAATATTACCTCTTTCCACTGAACGCAGTTCATTTTCTTGAATTGATCGAAGTCCACTATAGTTATTATATTTCGCGAGAATAGCAGACTGTTATTCCCAACATGGATCTTTCCGTCGCTTGACACGGAACAAAAACAGTGGGTTTTAAATTATTCAGTAATAGAACTTTAGAACTAAAAAAACATCCGTACCCCTTGCATGTGGTTGCGCGATATCATGAAGGTAAAAATTAAATGCTAGTTGAAGCGAATACTCTTAATTAAAATGATGAATCAAATTTTCAAAAAAATATATATAACGACCATTCTATCCTTATTTTTTCTGGCATTCGTACAGGCACAGACCGACAGTACGCGCACACTTACAGTGGCCGGAAATTGCGCTATGTGTAAAAAACGTATTGAAACCGCAGCGAAAATGCATGGTGTAGAAACGGCCGTTTGGAATGCAGGCGACAACCTATTGCAAATCAAATATAACCCCCAAAAAGTTCAGTTAGAGGCAATCAAGAAAAATATTGCTCAGGTTGGTCATGATGTCGACAACCTGGTGGCCACTGATGAATCCTATGCTAAACTTCATGAGTGTTGTATGTATCCGCGACTGGAAAATGGCAAAGTACCCGAAAAGAAAACGGTGACGACCGATAACCATGATCATCCACATACTGTTACCGGTGTTGTTGTTGAAGAAAATGAAAAGGGAGATCTTAAACCCATCATTGGCGCCAATTTACACTGGGCCAACCTTCCGACCAAAAACACAAGGACAAACGAAAATGGTGTTTTTAAATTGGACCATAAAGAAGGATTCAACAAATTGGTTGTAAGCTATGTTGGAATGAAATCTGACACCATCACCATCAAAGATCTTCATGAAGTCATTATGATCACAGCAAAGGGAAATGTATTGATGGAAGTCGAGGTTAAAGGTACACGACGCTCAAATTACATTGACCGTATGACACCTGCACGGCTTGAAGTTCTTACCGGAAAAGAGTTATTCAAAGCGGCGTGCTGCGATTTAAGCGAGAGCTTCGAAACCAATGCCTCCGTCGATGTCGTCAGTGCTGATGCAGTAACAGGCAGTAAACAGATTCAAATGCTAGGCCTTAGCGGTATTTATACCCAATTAACCGTTGAAAATTTACCTGGGCCACGTGGGCTCGCTTCTCCTTTAGGTTTAAATTCTATTGCAGGGACATGGATTGAATCAATTCAAATCGCAAAGGGTATAGGTTCCGTAGCCAACGGTTTCGAAAACATGGCCGGACAGATCAACGTCGAATTGAAGAAACCTCAAAATTCAGAAAGATTGTTTTTTAATGCCTATGCGAACAACATGGGACGTACAGATGTCAACTTAAATCTTTCACAAAAAATCGGTCAGCATTGGTCCACTGCAGTGCTCCTGCACGACAATTTCATGTACAATAAATCCATGAACTTTAGTCACAATGGATTTAGAGATGTACCCGTTGGCAATCTATTCTCCGGTGTCAACCGTTGGTTTTATGAAAATGGAAAAGGACTTATGGTACAATTTGGGGTAAAATATCTTAATGATGACCGTACAGGCGGGCAGATTGATTTTAACGAAAAGACAGATAAAGGGACGACGAATCGCTATGGTTTAGGGTTTGATATTGAACGCGTAGAAGGCTTTGCCAAAATTGGTTATGTGTTCCCCGAAAATAAGCACCGCAGCATAGGTCTCCAGCTTGCAGGATCAAACTACAATCAAAAAAGCTATTTTGGGCTCAATAACTACGATTCGGAGCAACAAAATGGATATGCTAACCTTTTATTTCAAGATATTATCGGGACAGTCGCTCACAAGTATCGCGTTGGTGCCTCCATTAATTATGACAATTACAATGAGTGGTATTTAAAAGATCAAAACTTCAAAAGGAAAGAAGTGGTTTCGGGAGCATTTGCAGAATATACCTATAGTCCATCAGAAAAATTTGATGCCATTATTGGTCTTCGCCAAGACTACAACTCCCTGTATGGATGGTTTACAACACCACGCATCCATTTACGTTATGCCCCGCTTTCGGGAACAACAGTTCGAGCGAGCTCAGGAAGAGGTCAACGTACTGCAAATATATTTGCGGAGAACACGGCAGTGTTGGCTAGTAGCAGAAAATTGGTTATCCAATCGCCTAATATATACGATAAGGCTTATGGCCTACAACCCGAAGTCTCCTGGAATAGCGGAATAGCGATAGACCAAAGTATGCGGATCTTTGGACGTGAGGCTTCGGCATCAGTTGAATTTTTCCATAACAGCTTCTCTAATCAGGTGGTGGTCGATTACGAAAATCCCCGAGAGATCAATTTTTATAATTTGAGTGGAAAATCTTTCTCCAATAGTTTGCAAACAGAATTTCGCTTGATGCCAGCACCACATTTTGAAACTAGGTTGGCCTATCGCTTACTTGATGTTCAAACTGATTTTGAAAGTGGCAGAAAGACCAAACCGCTATTGGCCAAGCACCGTGGTTTTGTCAACCTAGCTTATAATCACCATTCTGGTTGGAGTGTAGATTATACATTAAATGTCGTTGGACAAAAACGCATTCCATCAACAGCAGAGAATCCCGTTGAATATCAAATGCCTATAGCATCAAAGGCTTATGCGACAATGAATGCGCAGATTAGCAAAACTTTTGGGAAAGAGAAAAACTTCACCGTGTATGTGGGCGGAGAAAATCTGTCTAATTATTTCCAAAATATGCCAATCCTTGCCGCGGATCAACCCTTCGGAAATTATTTTGATACGTCGATGCTATGGGGGCCTTTAACAGGACGCATGTTCTATACCGGTGTTCGTTATTTCATCAAATAACAACTAAGCTAAAAAAATCAAAGAGTAATAAAAAAGCGGCAAAAGCCGCTTTTTTTACATTAATTTTTTCAATTCTTGATAAAGCTTTGCCGTGGGTAATCCGACCACATTATTGTATTCCCCTTCTATCTTTTTTATGGCGATTAAGCCGATCCATTCCTGTATTCCATAAGAACCTGCTTTATCTAGTGGCGAAAACTGAGTAACATAATGATCGATTTCATCCAGCTCTAGTTCGTAAAAATAAACAGTTGTCGTCTCGACAAAAGTGCTCATCTTACCCTCCCATGAGATCGCTACAGCAGTCAGCACCACATGTTTCTGACCAGACAAGTTTGTTAGCGTTTCTCTGGCTTCCTGTTCATCTTTGGGCTTACCTAAGATTTCGCCCTTATCCGATACCACAATAGTATCGGCACAGATAACCAAACAATCTTTTTTATCCGCAAATGCTTCCGCTTTACAAATAGCAATTTGACGAACGACCTCAGCTGCAGACAAATTCGGATCCACATATTCTGCCGTTTCCCGTACGTCGACTTCAAATGTCAGCCCAAGTCCTGCTAACAGTTGTTTTCTTCGTGGAGATTGTGATCCTAATATAATTGTTCTATTTTCTAAATTTTTCAACATCCCTATACACTTTTTACTGTTTCATCCACATGCCAATTGCCTTGTACTTTCATGACCTTTTCGATCAATTCACGTACAACTCCCTTTCCGCCACAAAAACCAGACACATAATGTGAAATTTTCTTGATCTCTTCTACGGCATCTGCCGGAGAAACAGCTATCCCAACGGATTTCATGCAGCTAAGATCAGGGATATCGTCACCGATGTACATCAACTGATTTAATTCAAGCTTGTACTCGCAAGCAAGTTCTTTCATTTTAGATAGCTTGTCAGTGACTTTTGAATACACTTCTTTGATCCCTAAACCTTTCATTCGCTGCTCGACCCCCTTCGAACCTCCACCTGTGATAATAAAAATCGGATAGCCTTTCTTGATCGCCAACTGCATAGCATAGCCATCTTTTATATGAAAGGTACGTAACTGATGACCTTCTTCATTAACTTGCACAGTACCATCAGTCAACACACCATCTACATCCAATACAAATGCTTTTATCGATTTAAATTCAGTCAATACCATAAAAATATTTTTTTGTAAAAGTAAGGGATTTCGAGTAATAATTCGCGTAGCGATACTAATCTAATTGACAAGACTGTCAGATAATTATTCAGATAAGCCAAAATATCATTTGTGTGTCACAACATAGTTGTATTAGCAACTTATTCTCAAAAATATTTGGATGCTACTGTATATTTACCGTATCTTTGTAGAAGATAATTAAAGGTTATCTCGCTATGAAACACTAACAGCAAGCAGTCAGAAGAGTTATTTACTTGAAGCTTGCATAAGATTTAAAAAACAATCATTTTTAGTTTTCACGGCACAACACGGCAACTAATTTAGTTTAGAAGCCCTTAAAGAGTCTTTTCATAATTTAGGTTTATAATTGGTTAGTAACGAACCCTGGTGCCCATCATCAGGGTTTTGTTTTTATAAGTATTTTTTCTTCTTCTATTTTATAGATTCTACTATTTGATGATTGTTACGATATCCGATTATCAATAATCGGAATAACGTTCAGCCTGACGGATCTTCATATCACCTTAAAGCTTTTTACAGTTTTCCATCTATTATTAGACAGTGATTAGTCACTTAATATTCAGTTCATACTGAGTGATCACTGAACAAGCACTGAACAATCACTGAACGAGCACTGAACAAGTACTGTTAGAAAACCAAACTTGATTACTATTTGATTTCAATTTGCCGCAACTAGGAATTAAAAGACAAAAAATGACCTAAGTTACGCTTACGCAACAAAAATTCGATGTTGTGCGCAAATAGATCGTACTGGGGGATTCTTAACTGGTGTATAGGTTTGTTTCTATACTGACTTTTGATTATTTTAGGAATAGCAAGTTTTTTTGTTATTTTACATATATCTTTTTCCCCAGGTAGCATCAAAACACAATACCTACAGAAAAGTAAACGATAAACTCATTCTCACATGGATCGAAAAAATTATAGAAAGCAAATTACCATAGGAGTGATCATTTCTTTTTCGCTTATCTTCCTTTCAGCCCTATATTTTTTCATATCGCTGCATCATAATTTAAATAACGAACGAAGTATTGTTCGAGTTGCCGAAAATAGATTCAATATTATTAATGAAATTAAATCAAGTGTTGATGAAGTAAACGACACCAAACTTGATTATCTGAATAAAAGAGATGCTTCGTTATTTATTCCCTACAAATTGGAATTAAGAAAAACGGATGAACTCCTACGTTCTTTAAGTTTGAGAGATGATTTCTACCATGTACCGCCTAACAGCATCGAAACTATCCGCAAAGACGTTGCGACGTTTTATGATTTTGATCAAGATATTGCGAATACACAAGAAACGCTTTCTAAATCCCATCGTATTCATGAACGAAAGGCCGCTATATTAGCTGAGATCGATCTACTTTCAAGAGATTTATTGGATCAGCGTGCAAGACTCTTAGAAAAATCCAGAAATGATCTGCAACTGGCCCAGTACATTACTTACCTTTTCATCGCCATTGGCTTAAGCGGATTCTTCTATATTCTCGCCAAAATTTCCTCGATCTCTAGATTTCTGAGGTCTACTGTAAGAAGCCAGCAGGAGTCTAATGATCAACTCCAGCTTTTGCAAGACCAAACCAACAATGACAACTGGATTCTGAATGCTATCAATCATATCGACGAACAGTTACGCGGTGATTATACAGACAAGAAAATTGCCGAAATAAGCTTACATGCTATTGCGTCCACGACAAAAGCGTTAGGTGGGACTGTTTATATTTTTGATGATAACTATCAGGAGTATCAGCTTTGCCACAAAATTGGTATTTCCTCAACACAGTATATCAAACGAACGTTTAAGGAAAATGATGGTATTTTAGGCGAAGTGGCAAACAACCATAAGGTTGTTAAAATTAAGGATATTGACCACAAGCACCTTATCTTAGAAACCTCGTTATCAGATCGATTAGAAGCTGAAATTTATATCGTTCCCTTCTCTTATGAAAATCATTGTGTCGGCATCATGGAGATCTGTTGCCCCATAATCAATGCGAAGGACGAGCAGCTGCGATTTAACTTCTTGGATAAAGCAAAAGATAACATTGCCGTTATCATCAAAGTAGCCCAAACGCATGGAAAGCTTGCCGATCTTTATGAGGAACTTCAACAGCAAACCGAGGAATTAGAGGCTCAACAGGAAGAATTGAGAACAACCAATGAGGAATTAATCCATAAAACACATTTGTTGGAGGCTTCTGAGGAAGAGCTTAGAGTACAGCAGGAAGAGCTTATCCAAACCAATAATGAACTGGACGAGAAGGCAAAATTGCTCTTTGCACAAAATGAAGATCTAGAAAAAGCCCGTCAGGCCATCGCTCAAAAAATAGAGGAAGTAGAACTGTCCAGTAAATATAAATCTGAATTTATGGCCAATATGAGCCATGAATTGCGGACTCCACTTAATAGTATTCTCATTCTTGCCAAATTACTTCAGGACAACAAAAAGAAAAACCTCAGTGAGGACCAAATAAAATATGCATCTGTTATCCATAGCGCCGGATCTGATCTCCTCCATTTAATTAACGAATTGTTGGATCTGGCAAAAATTGAATCCGGAAAGGTGGAGGTACAAAAAGAACGTATTAACACGAATTACCTCGTCAATTATATTAAAGATTTTTTTAGTGATACCGCAGCTTCGAAAAATATCCACTTCTTGCTCGATGTCAATGTAAATGCACCGGAGGAATTTATTGGTGATGAACATCGGATACAACAAGTCCTCAAGAATTTATTATCGAATGCGTTCAAATTTACAGGTGAAAAGGGCGAAGTTTCTTTAGGAATAATAGTTGAAGCAGGAAATCTTCACTTTACGGTCAAAGATAATGGGATCGGGATCGCTCCTGAAAAACAGGAGCTTATCTTCGATGCCTTTAAACAGGAAGACGGCTCAACGAGCCGTAAATATGGTGGCACTGGTTTAGGCTTATCGATATGTCGCGAAATTGCCGGATTACTAAAAGGAAAAATAACCTTATCCAGTAAGGTTGGTGAAGGTAGTATCTTCACCTTCAGTATTCCGCTAGAACAGGAAATTCAAATTCCGGAAATGACATCGACCAAAAAAGAAAGTGACCTACCGCTGCAAGTTCCGAATGAATCTCCTATAGTAGAAAAAACGAAGTCGATCGACACCGACGGAAAACACAATAAACTGCTGATTATTGAGGACGATTTTATTTTTGCAGATATTCTCAAAGACTACGCCGAACAAAATGGCTATGACGTATATATCAGCTATGATGGGCAAGATGGTTTACAAAAAGCACAAAATTTACGACCTGCCGCAATTATCTTAGATATTATGTTGCCTAAAATGGATGGGTGGGAAGTGCTTCGTAACCTCAAAAAAATTGATAACACCAAGGAAATTCCCGTGCACATGATGTCGGCAGGAACATTTTTACATGATGAACCAATTTCTGCCGGAGCCATCGGGTTTATGGCTAAACCTGTGTCAGAAGAATCTTTGGCTGAAACATTCTTACAGATAAAAGCATCGACCAGTCATCCATTGAAAAGAATCCTGCTGGTAGAAGATCAGGAAATTCAAAGCGATTTTATCAAACAATCTTTAGAAGAACAGCATATTCAGATATTTCAGGCTTTTAATGCAAAACAGGCCCTCGATCTCTTGGATCAGGAAAAATTATTTGACTGCATCATTATGGACCTGAACCTTCCTGACAAATCAGGCATTGAACTCTTGAATGAAATCAAATCAAATCATCAATTTAAGGATTTACCCATTATCATCAATACGGCAATGGAACTTACTACAGAGCAGACTTCCGAAATTTTGCATCACAGCCAAGCGATGGTCCTTAAGTCTGCTAAATCAAATAATCGTCTGATTGATGAAGTGAATTTATTCTTAAATAAAATTCGCAGCAATAAGCGCGAATACAATATGTTTAATCACTCAGGAGCTTCTGTCATTGCTGAAAACAATTTAGCCTCCAAAACAGTACTGCTAGCAGATGACGATATGCGGAATATTTTTGCGCTTAGCACGGCGTTTGAAAGCTATGACATGAACATTGAAATTGCCAACAATGGTCAGGAAGCATTAGATATTCTGGAAAGAAATGAACAGATTGACCTTGTTTTAATGGATATCATGATGCCTGTGATGGATGGTTATGAAGCAATTGAAAAAATAAGGGCAAATAAGAAATTTGCAAATCTCCCTATTATTGCTGTGACAGCGAAAGCAATGAAAGGGGATCGGGAAAAAACAATTGCTGTTGGAGCAAACGATTATATTAGTAAACCGATTGATGTTGATAAATTGATATCCCTAATGCGCGTATGGCTGAGTTAACCGATAAAACAGTAGCAATGATCAATTTTGAAGAGTTGGAAGAAGTTGTTGATATAGTCAAAAATCTCCATGGTTATGATGTGTCGGGCTATACAAGAGCTTCGCTAAAAAGACGTGTGAATAGGATAATGGAACTTAATAAGCTCAATCTGCAGGAGTTAAAGTCCAATTTGATCAATCAGCCCGGATTCAGCACCTATTTTCTACAGGAAATCACTGTCAATGTGACAGAAATGTTTAGGGATCCGGATTTCTATAAAGCTGTAAAAATCGATGTATTTCCCTACCTCGCAACTTATCCACATATTAAACTTTGGAGTGCAGGTTGTTCTACAGGCGAAGAAGTCTATTCGTTAGCCATCTTATTAGAAGAAGCTAATCTATATCAACGTGCGTTTATTTATGGTACCGATATTAACAGCAAAGTGTTAGAAAAGGCAAAACGCGGCATTTATGCGCTTGCAAAAGTCAAAGAATACTCGGAGAATTTTATTAAAACAGAACCAAAAAACTCCTTGTCGGATTATTATACAGCGATGTACAATGCCGCTACCATTAATAATAGCCTTAAGAAAAATGTTCTTTTCTCCATGCATAGCTTGGTGTCCGATGGCGTTTTTAATGAATTTCAACTGATTACCTGCCGTAATGTATTGATTTATTTTGATACTGAATTGCAAAATAAAGTCCTGGATTTATTCTATCATTCACTATGCCATCTCGGCTTCTTATGTTTGGGGGCGAAAGAATCTTTAATCAACTATAAAGACTCAGCTAAATTTAAGATCGTAAACAAAAAACAGAATATTTACCAAAAAATTGGGTAGTGATGGAAAGAAAAATTCTTTTGTTAGCGGGGTCCGCAGGTGGCTTTAGTGTGATTCTAAATATCTTAAAGTCATTGGAACGACCAATACACATACCCGTTATTGTCATTGTACACAGAAACCCTAAATATGCTTCTAGTATTGAGGACACGCTTTCCAAAGCACTTGTTCAAAAAATAAAAACTGCAGATGATAAGGAAGCGATAGAAAATGGGACAATCTACTTTGCCCCTGCGGGCTATCATCTTCTGGTTGAGCCAGATTACAGCTTTTCTTTGGATATCTCGGAACCTGTTCAGTACTCAAGGCCATCAATTGATGTGACTTTTGAATCCGTAGCCGAAATATATAAAGAAAACTGTACAGCTATTTTGTTCTCTGGAGCGAATCAGGATGGTGCACAAGGATTATTAATGATAAAACGATACGGTGGGAAGACATTTGTACAAGACCCTGCGACTGCTGAAGTTCCCATCATGCCCGAAGCAGCTATTCAGCTCGATGCACAGGAACGCATTTTGAGTATTCAAGAAATAAAAGATTACATCAAGCAGTTGACTTAAAATTGTATTTAGATTTGCTATAATGAAGAAGGTAAATATATTGATTGTCGATGATAAAATTGAAAATATTATCAGTCTAACAGCATTGCTGGAAGATATCGAAAATATAAATATAGTAACGAGCACAGATCCCAACGAAGCCTTAAAAATCTGTTGGAAAGAGGATATCGATTTAGCGCTCGTAGATGTACAAATGCCCGAAATCAACGGTTTTGAATTTGTTTCCTTTCTAAAGAAGAATCCGAAAACAAATCATATTATCCCCATTATGGTGACAGCGATTTCAAAAGAAGACAAATACCTCATTCAGGGACTTAATAGCGGAGCTGTGGATTATTTATATAAACCACTCAACCCCGAAGCAACCATCGCGAAAGTCAAATCTTTTGTTCAGCAATTACTGATACAGCAAGAAATTAAAGAGAAAAACATTGCTTTAGAAGAGTCAAAACAAGCTATTCTTAAAGCAAAGGAAGAGGCCGATCTTGCACGAAAATCCAAGGAAACCTTTTTAGCCAACATGAGCCATGAGATCCGTACTCCAATTAACGGCATTATGGGCATTACACAGATGCTAAAAAACTCTCAGCTCACGCTAGAGCAAGAAAATTGGATCAATAAATTGGATTCTGCCTCTCAAAATCTGTTGACTATTATCAACGACATACTCGACTTATCGAAAGTTGACTCGGGCATGATGAAACTTAATATGGAATCTACCTCTGTACATGATATTACGGATGATCTAAACAATCTCTTCATTGATAAAGCGATCTACAAAGGCCTAGATTTTTCAATTGATGTCGATGAGCGGATCACAAGCTATTTTCTAACAGATCCACTTCGATTAAAACAAATATTGACCAATTTTATATCCAATAGTTTTAAATTCACTGCAGAAGGGTCCGTTGTTTTAAAAATTCAGCTTCTGACAGAAGACAACCATAGTATCTGTTTACGGTTTCAGGTGATAGACACAGGAATTGGCATCGTAGAAGATGCCCTGGAAAAAATATTTATTGCGTTTGAACAGGGAGAGGATAGCATTACCAAAAAATTTGGTGGTACAGGATTGGGATTGGCGATTGTAAAACGTATTGCTGCCCTGCTCAACGGTCGGGTTTTTGCTTCAAGCGAATACGGTAAAGGAAGTATATTTTCCTTTGAATGTACTTTCGACAAAATCAAAGACAAACCCGTCGAGAAAGAAACGCAGATACTTTATACAGAGTTACCCAAGTTCAACTTCCCGATGATTCTGATTGCTGAAGACAATGAATTAAACAGTTTTATGTTGGCAAATATCCTCAAAAGCTGGAACTGTGAGATCACTTTAGCAACCAATGGCCTCATTGCCTTAGAAGAGATCAACAAGAAAAAAATTGATTTGGTATTTATGGATGCACACATGCCACTGATGAGTGGTTTTGAAGCGATTAAGGAAATACGTCGAAATACAAATCCGACAATCGCCAACATGCCAATTATTTCCATTTCAGCGTCGGTGTTACAGGCCGAACAACAGGAAGCACTCGATGCCGGAGCCAATGAAGTTGTCGGCAAGCCATTCGATCCTATCAAATTATATAAAACAATTGATACTTTATTGTCAAAATTGAAATGATAGTTTCAATTTATCAATGAAATCATTAATTTTAAAACATTAACAATATGTTTTGATGTTATTTCTCCTGAACGCGTATCCAAAAAGGAATCAAATTCATAATAACTTCATCACTAAACCGCTGAGGGCAGCGGAAATGCCTCCAGTAAAATAAAAGATAAACAAACAATCATTCAAATGAAAAAACTTTTTATGATACCAGCAGTAGCAGTTGCTTTATCAATTGCTTCTTGTGGTGGAAACAGTGACAAGTCTGAAAAATCAACTAGTACAGAAGCAGCAACTTCAACAGAAAGCCAAGCGACAGAAACAGTGCCTGGTATTGAAAACGTAGCTATTTCCAACAGCTTATCTTTAGAAGGTAACGATCAAATGAAATACGATAAGGATTTATTTCGTGTAAAAGCGGGTGAGCCTGTCGAGTTATCTTTCAAAAATGCAGGTACTATGCCAAAAGAGTCCATGGGACACAACGTCGTTATCCTAAAACCAGGTGTTGACCTTCCAACTTTTGGTGCTGAGGCTGCCGCAGCTGCTGCCGA
Organism: Sphingobacterium multivorum; assembly: GCF_039511225.1. NCBI lineage: Bacteria > Pseudomonadati > Bacteroidota > Sphingobacteriia > Sphingobacteriales > Sphingobacteriaceae > Sphingobacterium > Sphingobacterium multivorum. The sequence goes on along the minus strand of NZ_CP154261.1, from coordinate 949,108 downwards.
CGAATATATTCCAAAATCAGCGTTATCTTCAATTGTTTCCCATACCAAATTATTGGGACCTGGAGAAACGGATAAAATCACTTTTACACTTGAAAAAGGGGTTTACACGTTTATTTGTAGCTTCCCTGGCCATTATGGTGTCATGCAAGGAAAAATTGTTGCAGAATAACAAATAAGTAAAAAAGGATATTCAAAATATGAATATCCTTTTTTTAGATTTATTTCCCCCCACAAACACCTACTCATTCCTCCAAAAGGTGCACAATTTCGATTCTTTTATCAAAAAAATGTAAAGTAAGGGTCTTTGGTCACAAATCGTAAGTTTTGATTTCCTATCCCATTAATAATCATTAAATTTGTGGTACAAAAAAATAAAACGTAATCAATGCAATACGACGTAATTGTAATCGGAAGTGGTCCAGGCGGATATGTAGGAGCTATCCGTTGTGCCCAATTAGGATTAAAAACAGCTGTTATTGAAAAATATAGCACATTTGGTGGTACTTGTCTTAACGTTGGATGTATTCCTTCAAAAGCGCTTTTGGATTCTTCGGAGCATTACCACAATGCTGCGCACAATTTTGATGCATTCGGCATCAGCTTGAAAGACCTGAAAGTAGACATGGCAAAGATGATTGCTCGTAAAGACGATGTCATTGCCCAAAATACTGCCGGTATCACCTTCTTATTCAAAAAGAATAAAATTGACAGTTTTCAAGGTGTGGGTTCATTTGTGGACAAAAACACCATCAAAATAACGAAAGCAGATGGCTCCACAGAGCAGATCACGGCTAAGAATGTCATTATTGCAACGGGATCGAAACCTACTGCATTGCCTTTCTTACCTGTTGATAAAAAAAGAATCATTACCTCTACCGAAGCACTTAACCTAAAAGAGATACCAAAACACCTTATCGTCATTGGTGGTGGTGTTATCGGTTTGGAATTAGGCTCAGTTTACGCGCGCTTGGGTTCAAAAGTTTCTGTTGTGGAATTTGCAAAATCGATCATCGGTACAATGGATGGTGGCTTAGGAAAAGAACTACAACGTGTTTTGAAAAAATCATTGGGCATGGAGTTCTATTTAGGTCATAAAGTAACTGGAGCTTCTGCGAAAGGTAAAGTTGTAAAAGTAACTGCAGAAGATCCAAAAGGACAAGAAGTAACGCTAGAAGGTGATTATTGTATCGTAGCCGTTGGTCGTACCGCTTATTCTGAAGGGTTAGGATTAGAAAATATCGGCATTACGGTCGAAGAAAGAGGCAAGAAAATCCCCGTTAATGCACATTTGGAAACGGCTGTACAAGGTGTATTTGCCATTGGCGATGTGATCACTGGAGCAATGTTGGCACACAAAGCGGAAGACGAAGGTGTATATGTTGCAGAATATATCGCAGGTCAAAAACCACATATTGATTATAATTTGATCCCAGGTGTTGTGTATACTTGGCCTGAAGTTGCTTCTGTTGGCAAGACGGAAGAACAACTTAAAGAGGCTGGTGTAAAATACAAAGCTGGATCATTCTCTTTCAAAGCTTCTGGTCGTGCAAAAGCATCGGGTGACACCGACGGTTTTGTAAAAGTACTGGCTGACGCCACAACTGATGAAGTATTGGGTGTACATATGATCGGTCCGCGTGCAGCAGATATGATCGGTGAGGCAACCGTAGCTATGGAATACCGTGCATCTGCAGAAGATATCGCACGTATTTGCCACGCACACCCAACCTATACGGAAGCAATCAAAGAGGCGGCGCTAGCAGCGACAGCAAATAGAGCAATACACGCTTAGGCGATAAATATCGAATACATGAGGGGAAAAGGAAACTTTTCCCCTTTGTCTTAACTACCTAAACACAATGAATTTTTACACAAGAAAGTGGGTCAAACCCGAAGACCTAAATCCCAATGGAACATTATTTGGTGGAACATTATTACGATGGATTGATGAAGAGGCAGTCATCTATGCTATCGTTCAATTGGGAAATCCAAAGGTGGTTACGAAATTTATTTCAGAAATAAACTTCGTAAGCTCAGCCAAACAAGGTGACATTCTCGAATTGGGTATTGAAGCGATTAACTTTGGAACGACATCGCTAACGATGCGCTGCGAGGTCCGCAATAAAATATCCAGAAAAACAATTCTATCAATCGATAAATTGGTCTTTGTAAACCTGGATGAAGAAGGTAATCCTGCTCCCCACGGAAGGGATAGCATTACCTATGCGTATATGGGTATTGAGAAGACAGGTAGAGAGGATTAAACATCTCTCTCCTGTTCTTATTAATTGATATCTCCCGCAAAGGAGATGGACACACGTATTCGTCCATTGAATACAAGCGATTCCTCTGATCTATTCGCAATCCAATTCCTTCTCTTACCTCTTCCTGACCCTTTATAAAAATCATGCATTTGAACTTTTATACAAACACTATGACTTCTGTCTTTTTCCTTCGATTTCTTTTTTAAGGTCCAATTCCACCCAAAAGCCAAAAATAGGGATCAAGGATGCCAAGAAATATTTTACCGCCTTTAATATAGGCCACTTGTATTCTACTGTTGACATAATCAGCATAACCACAAAAATAACAACAAAGAAGCCATGAATGGAACCGGCTATTTTGACAGCTTCGGGGATTCCCGCAAAATACTTCAAAGGCATAGCAATAAAAAACAAGCAAATGGTGGAGATTGCTTCCCACAGGGCGATCTGTCTGAATATTCTTAACATAATGATAAACTGTGTATTGTGAACTTCAAAAATAAGACTCTAGAAACGCTTTATTCATTATTTTTCTCCCTTTGACCAGGATGTGACATTAACCCAAGAGCAAGGTCAGTGTTTTATCAGAAACCGCCAATTTTACAATAAATAGTTCAGATTCATCAGAAAAAATGCGTACTTTTGAATGAATATATGCTTCGTATATTTTGGTATTTGAAGCTATAACACTCAACTACAGAATATTTATTTATATGAATTACGACATCATTGTAATCGGTAGTGGTCCAGGCGGGTATGTTGCTGCCATTAGAGCCGCTCAGTTAGGGTTCAAAACAGCGATTATTGAACGCGAATCATTAGGCGGAATCTGTCTAAACTGGGGCTGTATCCCTACAAAAGCATTATTGAAAAGTGCTCAGGTATTTGAATATTTAAACCATGCCGCTGATTACGGCATCAATGTTCAAGGTGGTGAGGCCGATTTTGACGCTATTGTCAAAAGAAGTCGCGGGGTTGCTGAAGGAATGAGTAAAGGTATTCAGTTCTTGATGAAAAAGAATAAAATCGATGTTATCAATGGAACTGCAAAAATTAAAAAAGGTGGTAAAATCGATGTGAAAGGAGCAGACGGTTCTACGAAAGAATATTCGGCAAAACATACCATCCTAGCGACTGGTGCACGTTCACGTGAATTGCCTAATTTACCGCAAGATGGTAAAAAAATCATCGGCTACCGTCAAGCAATGACACTTCCTAAACAACCAAAATCTTTAGTTGTTGTAGGTTCTGGTGCCATCGGTGTTGAATTCGCTTATTTCTACAACGCAATCGGAACAAAAGTAACGATCGTGGAATTTATGGATAGAATTGTTCCTGTTGAAGATGAAGAAATTTCAAAACAATTAGAGAAAAGTTTAAAGAAACAAGGTATTAACATCTTAACGAAATCTGAAGTTCAATCGGTTGACACAACAGGTGAGTTGAGTAAAGTTTCGATCAAAACAGAAAAAGGCATTGAAGTTATCGAAGCAGAGGTTGTATTATCTGCGGTTGGTATCGCTCCAAATATCGAAAATATCGGCTTGGAAGAGGTTGGTGTAAAAACCGATCGCGGCCGTGTTGTTGTGGATGATTTCTACAAAACAAACATCGAAGGTGTATATGCTATCGGTGACATCGTTAAAGGCCAAGCCTTGGCTCACGTTGCATCAGCAGAAGGGATCACTTGTGTTGAAAAAATCAAAGGGCTACATGTTGAACCTATTGACTACAATAATATCCCAGGCTGTACCTATTGCTCCCCAGAAATTGCTTCTGTAGGCTATACCGAAAAAGCGGCAAAAGAAGCCGGCTATGAAATTAAAGTTGGTAAATTCCCATTCTCAGCTTCAGGAAAAGCTTCAGCTGCTGGTGCCAAAGATGGCTTTGTTAAAGTTATCTTTGACGCTAAATATGGTGAGTTTCTAGGCGCACACCTGATCGGAGCCAATGTGACCGAGATGATTGCAGAAGTTGTTGTTGCCCGTAAATTGGAAACAACGGGGCATGAAATGATTAAAACGATCCATCCTCACCCAACAATGAGTGAAGCAATTATGGAAGCTTGTGCTGATGCTTACGGTGAAGTTATTCACTTATAGTATTGAAACAATATAAAACTAAAAAGGGGAAAATCTAACGATTCTCCCCTTTTTAGTTTTATTATCGAATGAGCAACAGCGTTTACATAACCAATCTCGACTTAAAGACAATCTGTTGATCGACAATTTCGGTATTGTCAATGCGATCAAATAAAATTTCAGCCGCTTTACGTGCCTGCATTCCAGGAAATTGTTCAATGCGCCCCATTGGTGGATTTTCCATATATTGCCATAAAGGATAATTTGCATAGCTGATAAAGAAGATATCCTGGTTTAAGACAAGGCCTTTTTGTCTGGCTGCCTTCATCAAATCAAGTGTAACAAAGTCATTAAAAGATATAATGGCAGAAGGTCGCTCCGACATTGCGAATATATGATCCATGGCTTTCTCATTTCCCTCCGTACTTAAATCCGTTTCGATGATATTCTTTTCCAGGATGTCCATTCCATTCCTTTTCATAGCCGATAGATAGGCTACCTTTCTATCTTCACTTGCTGGTAATGTTTTCGGTCCATTCACAAGTGCAATCACTTTATGACCACGTGCGACGAAAGCATCCACAGCTTCATTCATACCCGTAGAAAGATCGCTTTGTACTTTATTGATATTTGGTAAACTTGGCACACAATCAAAGAAAACAATAGGGATACCGGACGCTTCCAATTTTTCAATAAACTCCAAATTGGTCGTTTTTTTACCTATAGACATCAAAATACCATCGACGCGATGGTTTTTAAATGTCTTTAAGATCTGTTCTTCACGATCAGGGTCATCCAATGATTGTCCCATCAGCACAGTATATCGATGCTCGGATGCGACATTTTCAATTTCACTGATAGCGAAAGAAAAAAATGGTTCAGACAAACTCGGTAAGATGACGGCAATCGTAAATGTTTTACGCTGCTTGAAGAATATCGCCGTTTGATTGGGTTCGTAATTCAATTCTTCGGCCATTTTTTTAACCCGCATTGTTGTTACCAATCCAATACTTGGATGATCATTCAATGCTCTAGAAACTGTCGAAGGACTGATTTTGAGCTTCTTGGCAATTTCTTTAATCGTGGCGGGCTTGTTCACTTTATTCATAAATCCAAGGGCTTTACATAAAAATAGGGCTTTTATATCCCTAATCATAATTTTTTCTCAACAATATTGACGATGACTTTAATGACAACTATTGTTGGTAGATTAAACAAAGATACTTACTGTAAGCTTAGTCTACAAATTGAATTGCGGTAGCTTCTACTGCAAACTCATCCGCAAGGAACTCCAAAGGTTCGATCCCCTTAAAAACGAGTTCATCCAAGAAGTAAATTTTTAACGCATTCCCATACTCGCCCCAGTCTACAAATTTCACTTTATTAAGTTGTTCTAGCGGATTTCCTTTCGTTAAGATACAAACCTGTTTATCCGCGGCTTTCAACTGCTTAAACAGCGTATTAATATGATCAAATAAATTTAAGCGTAGCGGCAAAATTGCATTCACATGGAGCCGCTCGAAGTTCTCTTTATACTTCGGATCAAACCCAAAAGCCTGCTGTGCATGTTCGAATAATAAATGTTCACCTTGATGTTCGAGGTGATTTTTCATAAATTGCACCAAATCAGCTTGGGCCGGAACAGTCTCTGTAAATTCTATAAAATTAGCAAAAAGATAATATACTTGAAGTAAGTAATCTTTTTTAGGAAAGATTACATCATCTAATTCAAAGACATAGACCTTTTTATCTTCTGGAAACATCATGATAAGTAAAAGCTTAAAATTAAGGGTTGTGTCGACATCGTTAAAACCTTAATAACACTGGCCACAACAATAAGATTCTATTTGGACACACAGATTAGCGCTAAGTCTTCGCCTGAATCCGAGGCGACAAACAATCCATCCAACGGTCTCTCAAATCTCGTCGAATCCAATAAATTCGTACCCTTTGAAAGGAGTCTATATGGCAAGTCAGCGGGTGGGTTTTCTAGAACGGGAATAGTTTCAAGCAGCTGTTTATCTGGGACAAGAACGGATATCTGATATTCCTCAAATAAAACTTTCGCCGTAGACAATGGTTCCAGCTCAAAACCACCCAAAGGCAACACATAATCAACCTCTTGGTCTAAACTTAATTTGAGTATCTCATGAGCAAAAGTAGGAAGAAGACCTTTTGGAATTTTGGTGTATTTTCCGGATGCTAAAAGCAATTCGGGAATGTCTTCTGAACTGGCATATAATATTTCGAAATCAGCTCCAAGTCTTTTAGCGATACGCATCGCCAAAGGCCTGGTTCCGAAAGTTATGAGTATTTTCTTCATTAAAAATATAGTTATAGCCTAAATTATTTAAGGACAATTTGATATTTTAAGGTATTTTGGATCTGCTAAATGACTAGCCCGTCGCGCATATGGATTGTTCGGTCGGAAATTCGAGCGAGTTCCTCATTATGAGTAACGATAATAAATGTCTGTTGAAATTTATGCCTAAGATCAAAAAACAATTGATGTAAAGCTGCTGCATTCTCTGAGTCAAGATTACCTGAGGGTTCATCTGCTAAAATAATGGAGGGATCATTGATTAAAGCACGCGCCACAGAAACGCGTTGCTGTTCGCCGCCGGACATTTCCGCAGGTTTGTGGTCAATTCGATGCGAAACGCCCAATAATTCAAGTAATTCCTTTGCTTTAGCCTCTGCCTCGGACCGCCCCTTTCCTTGAATAAAAGCCGGAATACATACATTTTCCAAGGCCGTAAATTCAGGCAATAGATGGTGAAATTGAAAAACAAAGCCTATATGCTCATTACGGAACGCACTCAGCTTTTTAGCATTCAATTTTTGAACATCAATTCCATTTATAGACACCGAGCCTTGATCAGGTTTATCCAAGGTGCCAATGATGTGCAATAGTGTACTTTTACCAGCTCCTGAAGCACCGACAATACTGACGATTTCCCCCTTTTCAACGGCGATATCAACACCTTTCAAAATAGGTAGTGATCCATAAGCTTTGTGAATTCCTTTGGCATGTAACATCATAGGGCAAAGATAAATAAATTTACGATACCACGAGTTTGAATAAATAAGCTGTTATTTCTCTATTCCGGCCATTTTATTTTGTCTAAATGTCAAAAAATAGATAAAAGAGCAATTTATCCCTTGTCTTATCCCCCAAAAAATTATATTTTTACGCCAAATATTTTTGCAAATGAACATTCACGAATATCAAGGAAAACAAATACTAAAGAGCTTTGGTGTGCGCGTACAGGAAGGTATCGTAGCAGATACTCCAGAGCAAGCTGTGGAAGCGGCTAAAAAAATGAAAGAAGACTACAATTCGGATTGGGTTGTTGTCAAAGCTCAAATTCACGCTGGTGGCCGTGGTAAAGGTGGTGGTGTCAAGTTAGCTAAGAACTTAGATGAAGTCAAACAAAGAGCAACTGACATCATTGGTATGCAATTAGTAACGCCTCAAACTGGACCTGAAGGTAAAAAAGTAAACAAAGTTTTGGTAGCCCAAGACGTTTACTATCCAGGCGAGAGCGAAACAAAAGAATTCTACATGTCTGTATTATTGGACCGTGCTAAGGGACGTAACATCGTTATGTACTCTACAGAAGGTGGTATGGACATCGAAGAAGTTGCAGAAAAAACACCGCACTTGATTTTCAAAGAAGAAATCGATCCAAAAGTAGGCTTACAAGGATTCCAAGCACGTAAAATTGCTTTCAATCTTGGTCTTTCTGGTGCAGCACACAAAGAAATGGTAAAATTTGTTGCCGCTCTTTACAAAGCATACGATTCTACAGACTCTTCCATGTTTGAGATCAATCCGGTATTGAAAACTTCAGACGACAAGATCTTAGCAGTTGATGCGAAAGTAAATCTTGATGAGAACGCATTGTACCGTCACCCAGATTACGCTGCTATGCGTGACGTAACTGAGGAAGATCCAACGGAAGTTGAAGCTGGTGAATCAAACCTAAACTACGTTAAATTAGATGGTAACGTAGGTTGTATGGTAAATGGTGCTGGTTTAGCAATGGCTACAATGGATATCATCAAATTAGCTGGTGGTGAGCCTGCAAATTTCTTGGACGTAGGTGGTACTGCAAATGCTGAGACGGTAAAAGCTGGTTTCAACATTATTTTAAAAGACCCTAACGTAAAAGCGATCTTAATTAATATCTTCGGTGGTATTGTTCGTTGTGACCGCGTTGCCCAAGGTGTAATTGACGCTTACAGCGAAATCGGTAACATTCCTGTTCCAATCATCGTTCGCCTTCAAGGTACGAATGCTGAAGAAGCGAAAAAATTAATTGATGAGTCCGGTTTACAAGTTTATTCTGCAATCTTATTGAAAGAAGCTGCCGAATTGGTAACGAAAGTATTGAAAGGTTAATTCCTTTAATCATCATAACGAAAACGCGGATTAATGATAGTCCGCGTTTTTTATTTTTCCCTGCTGTTTCCGTTGGCCACAACAATAAAAAGGACGCCTCTTACCGATCCTGATACGCCTTATCAAAGTGAGCTATGCGTCGTTTCCCCTGCTTTCCATTTTCATCCATCTTCATTTCAAAATATATTCCTTTTGCATATTAGTGAACCATCTTCAAGCGAATTAAATCAACATTTATAACCAATAAACCAACAGAATAGCTTATTTTTGTATTGCTTTTCTAACAAAGCATCTTTTACAAGTCAATCTCCAAAAATTAAGATGGAACACACAAGAATAAAGGAACTATTGAATGCCACAGAATTTGGCAAAGAGGTCGTTGTTAAAGGTTGGGTAAGAACTTTCCGTAACAATCAGTTTATAGCAATCAATGACGGTTCGTCAATCAATAATATTCAAGCAGTTGTCGATTTTGAAAATACACCTGAAGATATCTTAAAACGGATCACCACTGGAGCAGCAGTTCGCGTAAAAGGTCAATTGATAGAATCACTCGGTAAAGGGCAAAAAGTTGAGGTTAAAGCTACTGAAGTAAGTATTATTGGCGACTCTGACCCCGAAAAATATCCATTACAACCCAAAAAGCATAGCTTAGAATTTTTACGTGAAATTGCGCATTTACGTTTCCGTACCGGCACATTCAATGCGGTATTCAAAGTACGCAATGCATTGGCATTTGCGGTACACAAGTTTTTTCAGGAAAATGACTTTGTCTATATGCATACACCGATCATCACAGGTTCGGATGCGGAAGGCGCTGGAGAAATGTTTCAGGTTACAACCTTGGATTTAAAAAAACCGCCACGCAAAGAAAATGGAGATATCGATTTCAAAGAAGACTTCTTTGGAAAATCGACGAACCTAACTGTATCGGGCCAATTGGAAGGGGAACTTGGCGCTATGGCCTTTGGAAACATCTATACGTTCGGCCCAACATTTAGAGCGGAAAACTCAAATACAACACGTCACTTAGCCGAATTTTGGATGATCGAACCAGAAATGGCTTTCTATGAATTGGAAGACAATATGGATCTGGCCGAAGCTTTGCTGAAATATGTCATCAAATACGCTTTGGAAACCTGTCCGGAAGAAATCGAGTTCCTAAAAAATCGTTTGCTGGAAGAAGAGAAATCTAAACCAGCTACAGAACGCTCAGAATTAAATCTTGTTGAGAAATTAAACTTCGTATTAACAAACGATTTTGAGCGCGTTACTTATACAGATGCTGTTGAAATATTAAAGCGTAGCAAACCAAACCAAAAGAAACAATTCAAATATTTAATTGATGATTGGGGAGCTGATTTACAATCGGAACACGAACGCTATTTGGTGGAAAAACACTTCAAGAAACCTGTTATCTTAACAGACTATCCACGCGAAATCAAGTCCTTCTATATGAAGCAAAATGAGCCAGATGCGCAAGGAAGAAACACCGTCCGTGCCATGGATATTCTTTTCCCAGGTATTGGTGAAATGGTCGGTGGTTCACAGCGTGAAGAAAATCTTGACCGTTTACTCGATCGCATGGCCGAAGTTGGTATTCCTGCAGAAGAAATGGAGTGGTTCTTGGATACACGACGCTTTGGTTCAGTACCACATTCAGGATTTGGTGTAGGTTTCGAACGCCTCGTTTTGTTCACAACGGGAATGACCAATATTCGCGACGTCATTCCATTCCCACGTACGCCGAAAAACGCAGAATTTTAATATAAAGAACAACAGCCAAAACAAAATATTTTGGCTGTTGTTCTTTTATATATAACGTATCTGAATGCAGATAATAACCATTGCCCTATTGACATCCTACAATAGGGCCTGAGATTAGACCTAATTCAGGTGCTTAACAAAAATAAAAATGCTCATTAAGATATATAACGATAACCCCAATCCCAGGGCAATAGAACAGGCGGTTGATATTCTTCGCCGTGGTGGTGTAATTATCTACCCTACCGATACCGTATACGGTATTGGCTGTGATATCACGCAACAAAAAGCCATAGAACGCGTATGTGAAATTAGGGGGCTAAAACCAGAAAAGGCGAACCTATCATTTATCTGCTATGATTTAACAGATATTTCGCAGTACACAAAGTCCTTCGATACCTCCGTATTCCGTGTATTGAAAAAAGCATTGCCAGGACCTTTTACTTTTATTTTTAACGCAACAACTAAAGTCCCTAAGCTCCTAAGTTCCAAAAAGAAGACCGTGGGTATCCGTGTTCCAGACAATAATATTGTTCGTGAAATTGTCAGACAATTAGGCAACCCTATTGTGACAGCCTCCATTCACGATGAAGATGAAATTATTGAATATTCTACTGATCCAGAATTAATTCACGAAAAATACGAAGATCTAGTTGATGCTGTTATAGATGGCGGTTATGGCGATAATGTCGCATCTACCGTGGTTGACCTTACAGAAGGAACTTTTGATGTTATTCGTGAAGGAAAAGGTGACTTGGAGCAATTCCTATAAAAACCAATTTTCTGGGAATTCCCCATATGAACTAAGTTTCTTAACTAAGTTTCTTAACTAAGTTTCAAAATCTCCTTCAACAACATTGTTGGTAATTTGTGCATAAACTACTCCCGTCAATATACTTATTAACAAAATAAGCTACTTATTAACACAGAAAATGTTAATAAGTAGCTTAATGGCCTATGCACATTAACATAAAATGTGTACAAGTAACCACTTATCAACATGAAACTGTTAATAACACAAAGTGTAAGGTTTCTAAAAAATGACAAAATGTGCAAAACTAAGGGGTTATACACATAAAAATGTGTATAAATAAGCGGTTATCGACAAATTTGTTAAATAGCGTGTTTATAAAAATACTATATTAACAGATCCCTGTGGAAAGTTAAGAACTATATGCTATCCGTCTTTTTATCGCTATGTTGAAAAGGCCATATCTGCGCTTTGTTTCTATAAGTAGTTTTCCTAGAAAAGGAAAAAACAATCCAAAACAATTCACCTTGGACAAATCTAACCTATGCATTTCCGACCGGTTGCTTTTCAAACTGTTTGATAGTTGGGCTCCATACCTCTTCTGCTGTCGCGTCAATGAGAATACTCTTTTAATCCAATACGCTCGAAGTTTGAGAAAAGTTTTAAGGCACTAGCCCAGATGTAGGAAAAAAATCTTAAAAGAGTTGCTCTAACGTGAAAGGAGGTTTTATAAAATCACAACTTCCTCAATAATGACGTGACCCACATATTCATTTACCCGCCCTAGGATTTGTCTGCGCATCAGCGCCAATTCATTCTTAATAACGGCAGACTCCACACGTACAAACAGTTTTTTATCGCGGACATAGAGCTGTTGCGTGCGATTAGCAATAGCTTTCCCGATCAACTGGGGCCACACCGATGCGATCGAGGTCTCATCAAATTTCCTTCGCAGTTTGTATGCCTCCAAAAGACGTTCAACCCCTTCCTTAATTGTCATATCGTCGCTTGAACGAATAAATTCCAGGCTCTTTTTAACTTGCTTCTTATACATTGACTTGTCCTCCTTCAATATCAAATATACGAACGGGACGGTTGATTTCATCAAAGATTCTTTGAATTCGTGTCGAATCCGTATCGGTCAGAAAAATTTGGCCAAAGTCATCTTCCGAAACCATCTGCATCAATTTATGTGTTCGGCGATCGTCAAGCTTATCAAAGATATCATCCAAAAGAAGTAAAGGTTTAAACCCCTTTTTCTGCTGCAAATAAGAATACTGTGCAAGTTTTAGCGCAATTAGAAAAGATTTTTGCTGGCCCTGAGAACCAAACTTCTTTAAAGGCATTCCACCATGGATCGTAAAGATCAGATCATCCTTATGTATTCCCTGAGTCGTACGTTCCAGGATACGGTCACGTTCCAAATTCTTCTCCAAAATAGTAAGAAAAGACTCAGTCATTAAAGGGGACTCATAGTGTAATTGTACCGATTCTGCATCCTCGGTAAGGAACTGATAGTGTCGGTCAAACTCGGGCTGAAACTCTTCCATAAAAGACCTCCTTTTATGGAAAATAATATTTCCTACTTCTTCAAGTTGAAAATTGAGAATTTCGATTAGGCCAAGATCTAATACACTGGTTTGACGCGCTTGTTTAAGGAGGCTATTACGTTGAGCTAAAAACTTATTATAGATAATTAGGGTATCTAGATATTTATTGTCTGTTTGGGAAATCACGTTATCCACAAACTTTCTCCGCTCCTCACTCCCATCTGTTACAATGATACTATCATTTGGGGATATCATGACCAAAGGAAATAATCCGATATGATCAGCCAATCGGGGATAATCCTTCTTATTTTTTTTAAATTGTTTTTTCTGATTTTTTTTTAGGCTGCAAGAAATGAAATCACTAATTGATTCTTTATCAAATTCGCCCTGTACCATAAACCAGTCATTGCCTGATTTAATATGCTGCGAATCAATTGGATTAAAATAACTTTTGCAGAGTGATAAATAGTGAATTGCATCCAAAAGATTGGTTTTACCAACACCATTATTACCTGTAAACGCATTTACCTCGGGAAGAAATTCCAAAGATGATTCCGAGTAATTCTTGAAATTTAGAACAGAAAGTTGCTTCAGCCACATAGCACAAAGATACGCTATTTGGATTGCTAAAAATTATTTTATTTCCTCAAAATCCACAAACTCACCAGCGGTTTCGGTCCCTTTGCGGTCAGGGCTTTCTTTCGGTGGAATATAATCGACATGTACCTTTCCTTCGGGCTGAGATTTTTTACTTTCCTGTTGTCCCTGACCATTAAATTCATAATAAAATGTACCGCCTGATCCTTGACTACCGTATGTTCCACCCTGCTGCTGCGCTTTCTTCATCAACTTCTCAGCCGCTTTACGCATTGCAAATGGTAAAAATAATCTAAATAAGAATCTTATTACAAAGTAAACAGCGAATGTAATAAGTATAAATTTTAAAAATGCCATAGTTAATTCGTTGCTATTTTCTCAAATTTAACCAATAACTCGATAAACTGTTGTCTTTAAAATGTCAGATAAGAATTTATTAACAAATTTTAAGACTTTCCTAATCGCCCTTTTGCTTCCATAATAATTCGGTAGAGCTCTTCCTGGCGCTGTGTTCCCAACACATAGGTTAAACCATCTTTATCCGTTAAAAAAACAGCATTTTTACCACCAGCAAAGAATTTGATCTTTCCTTTTGTGTGCAGATTGTAAACTGGATTATTGAAAAAGAAGGTACTATAAGGTGCCTTTTCAATCTTAGTAATAGAGGCAAGATCAATTTTGACGACCCGGGTAGACCAAAGTCCACTGATGAGAACATGATCTTGAAATACTTCCGTACGAAATAATACCATATACATCATGACGATGGACGTGATGATAATGCCTACTCCTACAATAAAGAACAACTGACTGGATATCAGGTGATCCAAATTCAGATAAAATGCCGTAAAGCAAAAAAGCACGAGCACCAAACGCACGCTTATCCAAACCCGATCACGACCTAAATATTGATTTTCCGAATAGAGTACACCTTGTTTCATTTATTTAAGATTTAGCTATGCATGTGGAGCCTCGCACCATTGTTTTCTAATAGTTGAGCTCCTCAATAACTTCGTTTTTACTGCTATAGATTTTATCACCTCCAGGCCCCATCGTATGAACTATCAACCATATGGCATGCTTCTCTAAACAGAGACCCTTCGCGCTGATTAGCATCAGTCATTTTCCTGCTAATCAATTCCACAAACTAAAGTAAGGACTTTTTTTGTATTGGCGGTAATTTTATAACGATTGTCCATGCGATAATTGGCCACCCAAAGGATATCTCCGTTTCCATTGACAAGGATCGGAATATTTTCCTTTTCGAATAAGCTGATCTTTTTATTGATAAAAAAATCACTGAGCTTCTTACGTCCTTCCATACCTAAAGGATAAAAGCAATCTCCAACTTTCCATGATCGGATCGTGAGTGGAAAAACCAATAAATCATAGTCCAACTTCGCGACATCACGCGATTTAACAATAGCTATATCCGTAGAAATATGGGCATGAAAACAGTATTGTTTCCACTCCACAGTCGACGTTTCGGAGGTGATTAAAGCTTCATCGGGAGATATAAATTCCTTTTCCCGAATAAAAAGTTCGTTTCTATCCAAAAGCATATGGTAACAATCGGATTGGAAAATTCGTCCCGATTCCCTCACCCATGCATATTGGAGATCACTTAGCACCGCCTTTGAAAAATTAAAAGCCGAAAACAACTCATAGAGCAAAGGTAAATTATCCATATAGGGTTCCAGATCTTCTTTCCGAACTCCCCAACCCTCGTCTATAGGGTAAAACAGTTTTTTCCGAATAGGCTCCACAAATTGTTGCAGCAGCTGGTAGGACTCTTTAAAATGATTGATATTCTGCTCGAAAACCGTTTCAAAATCTGGCTGAAGTTTTTTAAAATGTGGGATGATATCAATCCTAATCTTATTACGCGCATATTTTGTTGAAAAGTTGGATTGATCGTCTCGATAGGCAATCCCATACATCTTAACAAAATGTTCAATTTCGCTTGCCTTCAGAAAAAGTAGCGGCCGAATGATGCGTTCCCGGATAGGGAAAATACCCTGGAGACCTTGGAGACCAGTTCCACGTGAAAGGTTCAGGAGTACCGTTTCGATATGATCGTTCAGATGCTGAGCTACTGCAATTCGATCGAACTGCAGTTCATGGCGCAATTTCTCAAACCAAGCATAACGAAGTTCCCTGGCCGCCATCTGAATCGAAATCTGATGCTCCTTAGCGTAAGCTTTCGTATCAAAGTGCTTCACATATATTGGAACACTATTTTCCACTGCAAATTTCCGAACTAAAGCTTCATCCTCCTCAGATTCAGTCCCTCTCAATTGAAAATTGCAATGTGCAATGGCCACGGTATACCCCGCTTTTGTAAATAAATGTGCCATTAACATTGAGTCCTTTCCCCCACTTACCGTAAGCAATATTTTATCATGAGGCATCAACAAATGCTCCTTTTCAATATAGCCCATTAGTCTTTCCAACACATTCATAGAACAAAGTTACGGTATATTTTGTCCGAATGATAAATTCAACTCTTAAAATTTGTGAAATCCAGTAAAGTAGCAATTAAAATCCATATTTTTGCCCTTGTGAAACAATACATTTATACGCTTATTGTATTTATTTTAACTGGCTTGTCGGTACAAGCTCAGAAACAGGATGAACTAAAGCTTCTTTCTTCATCCCATATTATTACTGGGAAAGACGGCAATATTTTGTTTTACCGTCCAGTCTATGAACACGTGGGTTCCACACTATCATCAGATAGTGGCTATTTACATAAAGACAACATTGGCCGACAATTTTTTGAAGCTTTTGGGAATGTAATCATCACGCAGCCCGACGGTACACAGATATTTTCCAATAAATTACATTACGAAGCAGCAATGCAGCTCGCTACGCTTACGGGAGCAGTTCGCATGGTCAGTACCAGCGGGTCTGTACTGACAACCGATCATCTTGTCTATAATATGCGAAGTAAAATCGGCAATTATTACAGCGGCGGGCGCATTCTATCAGGAAGCGATACAATTACCAGCCAGCGCGCTACCTATTTCGAAAATACAGGAGAATCCTATTTCAACCAAAAAGTTGTAGTCCGGTCAACCAATGTAAAAGTCTACACAGATTCCATGAAATATAATGGTAATACGCGCATTACCGATTTCTACGGTCCCACAAATATCAAAGGAAATAAAGGGGAAAACCTATATACTGAAAAAGGCCGATACCATATGGCAACGGGTCAGGCTTATTTCTCTAAGAACAACCTCTATACAGAAGGGACAAAGTTTCTTAAGGGAGACAGCCTTTTCTACGATAGACAAGTAGGCATCGGTAAAGCCGTAAAAAATGTGGTCTTCGTTGACACCCTGGACAAATTTTATGCCTATGGGGGATTTGGTCTGTACAATGGCAGGAACGAATCCATTACAATGACAGACAAACCCCTGATCATTTCAGTTGTCAAAAAAGATTCAACACAACAAGATTCTGCATCTTCTTTGTCTCCTGCCCAACAAAAATCGGAGAAAGAGCTAAAAAAAGAAGCTAAAGAAGTGAGGAAGATTGTAAAAGAACAACACCAAGATGAGCTCAAACCAAAGAAAGGCACATCGGAAGTTGTGCTGGAAGAAAAGGAAAATCCGGGTAAAAACATTAAAGACAACAAAAATCAACCGCTCAAGTCTGATTCACAGGTAGATTCTGTTTTTATGACAGCCGACACCCTCTTCTCGCAAATGATATTTCGCAGAGATTATGTTGCAAGAGATTTTAAACTGAATCGCGAAGGTGGGGCTATTGAGGATGATAACGAGGTCGATTATGGCGATAAAGATTCAACCTCATTACAGATTGACTCTACAGGCACTTCAAAAACCGCAGCGGACGGTCTTCAAAAAAGCATCGATAGCTTGCATAAAAAGGATACTGGCAAACCGGTTATTGAAAAGGGTATAAAGAAAGCACAAGATAGCCTGACAAATAAGAAGCCGAATGTGCCAAAGAAAACAACAGCTATTGTCGGTGACCAAAACAAGATAGAAATTGAAAAAAACCTCAAGGCTGATAGTGTATTGCGTAAAAAAGCGATCATCCCAAAAGGTGGTGAATCCGATAAACTGATGGGAGCAGCGTTAAAAAATGCCCAACAGGGTAAACGGGATTCCCTCGCCCAGGATACAGCTAAAACACGGATTATAAAGGCCTACTATAATGCCCGATTATTTAAATCAGACCTGCAAGCTGTAGCAGATTCTATGTATTATGGCATGCAAGACTCCATGTTCAGACTGATGGGAAAACCAATGATGTGGGCCGAAAACTCACAAATCTCCGGAGACACCATATTCCTACAGGTTAAGAATCAGAAATTGGACAATTCGCTACTCGTCGGTAACGCTTTCATGGTAAACGCAACAAGCGACTCCTTGAAATTTAACCAGATTAAAGGTCGTAAAATTACCAGCTTTTTCACCAATAACCGCATGGAACGCCTATTTGTCGATGGCAACGCAGAAAATATCTTCTACAATATTGATGAAAAGACCAACGTAACCACGGAACTTATCCATGATCGAAGCAGTCGTTTCAAGATCTTGATGGAAGATAATAAGTTGAAGGAATATGTTTCCATTCGGAAGGTAGATGGAAAAGTCTATCCTATTGCTGAAGTCACTGCCGACAAGGAGTTTCTTCCGAATTTCACCTGGCGTCCCGAAGACAGACCTAAATCGAAAAATGATTTATTGAATCGCAAAAGGGATCTATCAAAAACATCCTTTACTGTACCAGCTACACCGGAAAGTGAAGAATCAGGAACAATGAAATCTATCAAAAAAGGCGATAAAACCGCTACCCCGAAAAAAGGGGCCGACAAGAAAGCCGGTGCTAACGAAACGCCCGAGAAAGAAAATGAGGTGGACGCTGCAAACAATAAGACAAGCGCTGTCACCCAAATGGCTAAGCCATCCGAAACAACAGATAAAGTTAACGCTAAAAAAACAAATGTAAAGACCGCAACCGACAAGCTAGCTGCGAAGTCCGACTCGACAAGTCGTAAGTCAACGATAATACCTGCTCAAGATAGTATTCAAACAAAAGTAAAAGCTAAATAACCGCCAATACTGATTCGCACAAAAAAGCAGCGCAAAACAAATTGTTTTGCGCTGCTTTTTTAATTTAAGACTATCTCCTGATCGTATCAGACGCACTCATCCCTTAGCTCAGAGAAATGAAAATTTCTATTTATAACTCAAATGAGGTAGTTATTAACCTATTTCGTTTTTAAATATGTAGCAAGTTTACCAACAGCAATCGCTCGATGGCTAATGCTATTTTTTTCTGCCGCTGTCATTTCTGCAAACGTCCTATCATAGCCATTCGGAATAAAAATGGGATCATAACCAAAGCCATCAATACCTCTACGTTCTTCAATAATTTTCCCCTCGATACTGCCTTCAAAAAAGTGCTGCTGCTCATTCAAATACAATGAAATAACTGTTTTGAATCGCGCTATACGATTGGGGTTATCGCCTAATTTTTGTAGGACAAGATCAATATTCTTTTCCATATCCCTTGATCCCGAATAACGTGCTGAATAGACTCCCGGTTCGCCATTCAATGCGTCTATCTCTAAACCTGAGTCATCACCAAAACAATAAAGACCATACTTATTAACCAAATAGTCTGTTTTCTGTTGTGCATTTTCCTCAAAGGTTACTCCTGTTTCTGGAATATCATCCTGACAGTCAATATCGTTTAAACTCTTAATGATAAAAGCATTTCCTACGATCGCTTGGACTTCTTCCAGCTTATGGGCATTATTGGTTGCAAATACAAGTTCTAGCATCTTCTTCAAATTTAGCTTTTTGTTTGTTCTTTCTCTTTGTTGACAGTGCTCCTCACCTTGTAGTATGTTACTATCTTTCCATGAAGTCACGCCCCCAAAAATAAGCATTAAACCCCAATTTTTATTCAGAACAAGTATCTGATAAAAATCAGGCAACAATAAAGGTCTTAAATTCGTTCCAGAACAGCTTCTTTTTATTCACATCGACAAACATCTCTTCAAAACTGAACGTATTAAAAACCGTTGCAATACGGCCTTTCATATAGGAATTATGTTCAATAAAAGGTAATTTCAGCGAGGCCGGTTCGACACCCAACAAAATAATCTTAGTCGGTTGAAAAAACTGCATAATACGCTTAAAATCATTCGGATTATGGGGATTTGCCAAATTGAGTACCGCAACGGTCTCTTTAGTCAATTTCAAGGCACCAATTGTTTTTTCAAAAGCGTCCAATGCTGCGGGAGAAAAGTAGGGATATTGCTCGTAGCGCAAAATAAAAAGTATCCCCTTTTCTTTATTCCCCTGATAGATAAATTCGCCACCGCGCACTTCAAGATCGTTAACAGCATCAGGAAGCCCCCTTTCAGGTTCAATACCTACAGCTTTTTGTTCTGCTCCTAATCCTACCGCTACATAGGAGGTATCTTGCCTCGCAGATGAGGTGGGTCCAGCAGACTGCACTGGAGTACCGTTCTCCTCCGGCATTGGATGTACAGACAGATCGGCTTGAAAGTCAAAACCGTTTCCAAAGATGGTTTCATCCATTAAGGCCTGAAGTGCAACGGGATTATCTGTTATAAGATTGCTCATCTAGAAAAGAAATATTAGCCAGTAAAGATAAAGAAGAAAAGGGAAAAGAAAAAAAAAGCCGTCTAATAAGTCAAGCCAAACCTTTCGCGAACGGAACATTAGAAACGATAGTGCCAGGTAACAAATATAAAATCTCATAAAAAAGGGGCTATCCAACCTTTGGATAGCCCCTGCTGTATGTCAAAAAGATTAATGACCTAAGATATACGAGAAAATTAATGGCGCAACGATCGTCGCGTCAGATTCTACGATAAATTTAGGTGTATCAATATCTAATTTACCCCAAGTGATTTTCTCGTTTGGAACAGCGCCTGAGTAAGAACCATACGAAGTTGTTGAATCAGAGATCTGACAGAAATAAGCCCAAAAAGGTACTTCTTCCCATTCAAGATCTTGATACATCATCGGAACAACACAAATTGGGAAGTCACCAGAAATACCACCTGCGATTTGGAAAAATCCAACACCTTTACCTGCGGAGTTGTTACGGTACCACTCTGTCAAGTAAATCATGTACTCAATACCAGATTTAACCGTACTCGCTTTCAATTTACCTTTGATCACATTGGAAGCGAAGATATTACCCGTCGTTGAATCTTCCCATCCCGGACATACAATTGGTAAATTTTTCTCAGCAGCAGCAACAATCCAAGAATCTTTTGGGTCGATTTCATAATATTGCTCCAACACACCAGAGTTAACAACCTGATAAAGAAACTCATGTGGTAAGTAACGCTCACCTTTAGCCTCAGCAGCATGCCAAACATCTTCAAGATGTTTCTGCAAACGACGAAAAGCTTCCTCTTCTGGAATACAAGTATCTGTAACACGATTATAGTGATTATCCAATAGCTCTCTTTCTTGCTCAGCTGTCAAATCTCTATAATTCGGAATTCTTTTGTAGTGTGAGTGTGCGACAAGGTTCATCACGTCCTCTTCCAAATTGGCACCAGTACAAGAAATAAAGTGTACTTTATCTTGACGGATCATTTCTGCTAAAGAAACACCCAATTCGGCAGTAGACATTGCACCTCCCAAAGAGATCAACATTTTTCCACCATCCAACAGATGCTCCTCGTAACCTTTTGCAGCGTCTACTAATGCAGCTGCGTTAAAGTGACGGTAATTATGCTCAATAAATTGAGAAATAGGTCCTTTTTGAGTACTCATGATATTTTCTAACTTTTATAAAATAATAAGTACCGCAAAGGTACTGAATATAATCTATTTTCGTCCCAATAGAGATTCAAAACACGTATAGACCAAATTTTTTTAACAAATGTAAAAGGAATGGTATTCCTAAGTTGTGCTTATAAACGTGACACTTCTCCTTCAATCGACGTCTGTTTGATCTTTTGCTTTTTGTAAAGGCCAAATGTATAGTTAAAATTTAGGCCAATAGTTCTTGAATCAACCACTGTTTTAGAATAAATGTTGAATCCCTGTCCCAAAATCTCTCGTTTCAAAACCCGGCTATGGAACAGATCTCGTGCTGTCAGCGCAAGACTGAACGCATTCGAAAATTGCTTGTTGGCCGCCAGATGCATTTCATATAAAGGTTTTATAACGGTCTGCGCATAAAGCACATTAGTCCTGTATGAGTTTGTCCAATTTACAGTCAGCTGATAAGGTAACTTTAACTGCATCATTAAATTAGTCTGAAAGGACCAAATTCCCCGATCGATCAGAAGATCATTCAACGCTGTTGGGAAATTTTTATAATGTATATATTGAAGCTGACCGAAACTATAAAGCATCATATTTTTAGCAATGGCTTTTCCTCCCATATTCATCGAGATAGCAGAACTCTTAACATCGGCAATATTCTGATAGGTTTGCATATAATTTTGCGCACTAAGCTGATGGACCATGGAGATATAATTGTGGTGATTGATCAAAGAAATCCCAATATTCCATTTTTGACCATGACCATATTTAAGATCCATATTATCTGACAATTGAGCGGAAAGCTGCGCATTCCCCTGATAGCTTGTGCTTGGATCGAAAAAGAAAATCGAAGGGTTTAAATCTTGATAATTAGGTCTTGATATTCTTCGTCCATACCCTAGCTGTACCGCTTGATCCATATTTTTAGCCATTCGATAAATTCCAAATACAGTCGGGAATAGATTGAATATTTGATTTCTTCCATGTACATTTTGATTTATGTAGTCAATTTTCGTCTGAAATTGTGTGTATTCAGCACATACACCTAATTTAATCTCCCATTGCGCAAGTTTTAGCTGAAAATCCGTATAAACAGCTTCCAGGTATTCGGTTTGTTTAACCGTATTTTCTAGGCTATCATCGTCGGCCAGTGCGTACTCTTTTTCTCCTTTTTGATAATGCCCATGCGATTGACGTTGAGAACGATTCGCCTGAAAACCTGCCTCCATAGAGAAGGGCCCATCAAGTTTCCGTTGAACGTCCCCCGGAAGCCAAAGAGGTCAACAGAGAAGGGGTTATTTGAGCGCAAAAATTGCTGCTGCTCTTGTTGGTCAGAAAAAAAAGGTATGGTCTTTGTCTTCAAGTCCTGTTTCCGAATACTGCTGTACCGCAAATAATCAACATCGAACTGCAGCACTTTACCCTTATTTTCCCCAGCAAAATCATAGTGAAGATTTATACTATTTCTATGCAGCGGATTTCCCAGGTTACTAGTTGAAGCAGTGGATTGCTCCAATGTTCCATCGGCTGAAAAATCATTTTGATAGACGCCTATCTCCTCATAATTATTGCGAAGATAATTCCAGTTCAATTCAATAGACGAATGCTTGTCGATTCGATAATTCATGCCCAAACGACCATTTAATTCCTGCGTGCTATTCGTCTCTTTATTCAGCTGTCCGATCATATAATGAACATGTTCACGATACGCAAGTTCACGCCTACGGTCAACATCAAAATAATTCGAAGAGCGTGCAACGGAAAAACTGGAGTTTAAGGTCCATTTCTTCATTCCATACTGCAGCCCCACGCCATTATTATACTTCCAAAGCCTTCCTTTTGATGCTCCTAAAAAAACATTTCCTGTTAGACCTTTCAGGACATCCTTTTTGATACGAATATCAATTACTCCACCAGCCCCTTCCGCACTCCATTTTGCTGGTGGAATGGTCATGAGATCAATGCTCTCTAAAGAGCTTGCCGGGATAGATTTTAAATAGGCGATCAAAGAGGTTCCGGTGAGATAGGTCTCCTTGCCGTTGACGGTAATCAACACGCCCGTTTTTCCCTGTAAAGAAAAATTGCCCAATTCGTCTACCTGTATACTCGGAATGGCATTTAAAACAGCCAACGTATTTCCATTCAATAAAACGGGATTGCTGCCCGTTCGAATACGGACCCGATCCAAAAGTTGCTGTTCGAGAGGCCCTGATCCCTCAACAAGCACTGTATCTATCCTCCTTGAATCGGATCCAGTATTTCGCAGCATCGTGCTGTCGGTTAATTGCTGTTTAGTTTTGGGGACTATTTGCGCCGATAACAGACATGGCAATGCCATGGATAACCCTATAAGCATCCTAAACTTCATGATATCTACTAAAATTAGCGCTTAGTCTTCAAAGCTTTGGTCTATAGCCTGGGCTAGTTTATGGATAAATTCAGGTTTTACGTTTTTATCAATGGCATTGATGTTATCCAGCTCAAGGAGAAGCGCCGGTATTTTAGCACCGCGTAAAATTGCAAGCTTTGTATTTATCGCTGGAGTACCTGCAGCCAGTCCATTCTGTTGCAACATTTGGCCCAAACTAAACGCAAATTTGCGATTAAGCTCTTCTAGCATCGTATGACTAACCCCCGACTGATATAATATTCGTATAGGAAGAGATTGTTTGCTCTTTACACTGAAAAATAAGTTCATAGAAGGAACTCAATCAAAAAAAGGTCATTAAAACCTACTTTTTCAGCAACTTAGAGAAAAACAGATATGCCGCTACCAAAAAAATAACGATAATAATTAGGACAACAATCTCTTGCATCCCTATTCCCCAATTCATACTATTCATATTTTTTCAATTTAAATGATCCATTTCTCGCATTGATCTAAAAATGTCTGTTCCATATCTGCTCCGATTCCAATTTGGTCTGAGATATGTATTTTGTATCCGTCATATTGAATCCCCCCAATAACAGGGTCCTCCCGATGGCCAACCATACAAGTGTCCAGATCAAAAAACTTGACATTCGGTGCGGCATAAGCGAAATGTACTTTAGCAGCCAAAGCCAAGCGAGATTCCAACATGCCACCAATCATACAAGTAATACCATATTCCTTTGCGATCTGATTAATTTTCAAAGCTTCCTGTATGCCTCCTGATTTCGAGAATTTAATATTGATATAATCGCAAGCATCCGCTTTGCAGAGACGCTCTGCGTCATGGTGAGAATAAACGGATTCATCCGCCATCACGGGAACAATTGTTTCTGCACGCAATTGCGGTAAATATTCGTCGTCCCATGTACGCATCGGTTGCTCGCAAAATTGTATCTTATAAGGTTCCAACCCCTGTAATGCTTCTAATGCCTCCTCATAAGACCAGCCTTGGTTTGCATCAACACGAATAGGCATTTCGAATCCAACAGCCTTACGTATTTCACGTATACGCGCAATATCTGTTTTTGGATCCTTTCCCAACTTAACTTTCAACATG
The DNA here is from genome assembly GCF_039511225.1 of Sphingobacterium multivorum. Classification (NCBI taxonomy): domain Bacteria; kingdom Pseudomonadati; phylum Bacteroidota; class Sphingobacteriia; order Sphingobacteriales; family Sphingobacteriaceae; genus Sphingobacterium; species Sphingobacterium multivorum. The sequence goes on along the minus strand of NZ_CP154261.1, from coordinate 924,406 downwards.
ACCGCACCTTCGCTCTGTAAACGTTTTGCTTTCAACGCCATCTCTTCTGGAGATGCAATTCCCAAGGTGATATCTGTCGTAATCTCTCGCTTCGCTCCCTTTAGAAATTGATAAAGTGGCAGACCAGCATGTTTGGCCGCCAGATCATGCAAGGCCATATCAAAAGCTGATTTGATCGTCTTGTTACCGGCGATATATAAGTCCAGTTCTGCCAAACGCTCTTCGATGGCCAAAGGATCGCGCCCCTTCCAAATCTTTGCAAAATCCCGTGCCAGAATTAAACAAGTATCTTGTGTTTCTCCTACGATCATCGGAAAGGCAGAACATTCGCCCACACCATATACATTAGCATCTGTATATATACGTATAAAAGTATTTTGCGCATAATCCATCGTCCCTGTTGCGATAACAAAAGGTTCCATAGGAATGCTTAGTCGATAAATTTCAATTTCAGTTATTTTCATCTCACTCTTTAGTTAAGCCATGTCGATACAGCATAAAGGATATGCAATACTTTGCCTAATTTATATATATTCTTGCAATCTTGGGATGATTTTTCCAAATCCCACAAAAAATATTGCCAAATGTTGCATTATTCAGCGATGCATCAAACTGAATTGACTGCGGCGAACATCAAATACAATATCGGCAACAAAACATATCAAAAGAAATGATAAAATCAAACTAAATACATTTTCATTAGAATATTTACAATATTTCCGTTTTTTATTCCTATATTAGCAATGTATAATATTTGAAAAGGAAAGATGATTCAACAAAGACCGAAAACGGAGGGCCTCTACGACCCTAATTTTGAGCATGACGCCTGTGGGGTAGGCTTTGTCGCCCATATCAAAGGGAATAAATCACACGCACAAGTAAAAGATGCATTAACCATGTTGGAGAATATGGAGCACCGTGGTGCTTGTGGCTGTGACCCAGAAAGCGGTGATGGAGCGGGTATCATGATCCAGCTTCCCCATGAATTTTTATGGGAAGAATGTATCAACTTGGGTATACAATTGGAAGAGCCAGGTTATTATGGCACAGGTATGGTCTTTCTTCCAAAAGAAGAAGACATGAACAAAATATGTCGGGATTTGATTGAGGAAGCGGCAGCAGAAAGGGGTATGAAATTCCTTGGCTACCGTCCAGTACCAGTCAATCGTGAAGGTATTGGACCAACAGCGCTCAGTGCAGAACCTGAAATAGTCCAATTTTTTGTCAGCAGACCGGACGGCGTTTCAAACACTGAAGAATTTGAACGCAAACTTTTTGTACTACGTCGCCTGATCATTCAAAAAGTTAAACAACAACAAGAATACCCTCTCCCTCTTTACTTTGCATCGCTTTCTTGCAAAACAATTATTTACAAAGGTCAATTAACAACATACCAGGTCGGAACTTATTATCTTGATTTACGCGATCCTCGTGTGGTATCTGCTTTTGGCTTAGTTCACTCGCGCTTTTCCACCAATACTTTTCCTTCATGGTCCCTCGCTCAGCCATTCCGTATGCTGGCACACAATGGCGAGATCAATACATTGACAGGTAACCTGAATTGGTTTTACGCCGGTATGCGCGCTTTATCATCGCCGTATTTCACGGAAGAAGAGATGGAAATCTTACTTCCTATTGTTGACCGTGGTCAGTCAGATTCAGCCTGCCTTGACAATGTAGCCGAGCTGCTTTTACATAGCGGACGTAGTCTCACCCATGTGATGTTGATGTTGGTCCCTGAGGCTTGGGATGGCAATACGCAAATGGATCCTTTAAAACGTGCTTTCTACGAATATCACGCAACCTTGATGGAGCCTTGGGATGGTCCTGCAGCACTCTGCTTCACCGATGGCAAGCATATTGGTGCTACATTAGACCGCAACGGCTTACGCCCGCTACGTTATGCCGTAACCTCAGACGACCGCGTCGTTGTTGCTTCTGAAGCAGGGGCACTTCCGATCGAGGAGTCTACCATCATCAAAAAAGGCCGTCAACAAGCAGGCAAGATTTTCCTTGTCGACATGGAACAAGGCCGTATCCTCACCGATAACGAAGTAAAAGATCAATTGATCAACCAACAGCCTTATAGTGATTGGTTGGACAACTATAAAATTAAGCTAGAAGAACTGGAAGAACCTCGTGTAACCTACACCTATCTTTCCAAAGATTCTGTTTTCAAATATCAAAAGACATTTGGTTTCTCCCGCGAGGATCTAGAAACCATCCTGACCCCAATGGCATTGACAGGATACGAACCAACAGGCTCCATGGGGTCCGATGTTCCGCTAGCCATTCTTTCCGATCAACCACAACATATTTCAAGTTATTTTAAGCAATTTTTTGCCCAAGTAACCAACCCACCGATCGATCCGATTCGCGAACGCTTGGTCATGAGTTTAGCAACATTTATCGGTAACGCAGGCAATATCCTAATCGAAGACAAGAAATTCTGTCACTGTGTAACCTTACCGCATCCGATCCTGACCTCCAAAGAACTGGAGAAATTGCGTTCGATCGATACAGGATTGTTCCAAGCAAAAACCATCCAGTCTTACTTCCGCTCAGATGGTAAACCTGGATCATTGGAAGCCGGTCTGGAACGCTTGTGCCGCTATGCGGATGATGCTGTACGTGATGGTTTTGAAGTACTCATTCTTTCGGATCGTGCGATTGACTCCAAACATGCAGCTATACCTTCATTACTTGCTGTTTCGGCAGTCCATCACCACTTGATCAAAACAGGTAATCGTGGTGCTGTAGGCCTAGTGGTCGAAGCCGGTGATGCTTGGGAAGTACACCATTTTGCCTGCCTATTGGCATTCGGTGCCACAGCGATCAATCCTTATATGGCCTTGGCAAGTATCCGTACCATGAAGGAACAAAACACCTTGGATACCGAACTGACTTGGCCTGAACTATCCAAAAATTACGTCAAAGCCGTTAACAATGGTTTGTTGAAAATTTTCTCCAAAATGGGGATCTCCACATTGCAATCCTACCACGGTGCACAGATCTTTGAGGTACTTGGTATTGACAAGTCTGTTGTCGATAAATTCTTTTGCGGAGCTGTCTCACGTATCGGCGGTATGACCTTGGATGATCTGGCTAAAGAAGCTCTTTCAAAACATTGGCGCGGATTTGAAAAAAGCCGTACTCCACAAAATCTGTTGCCAGAAGGCGGTATTTATCAATGGAAACGTCGTGGTGAAGGCCACCTTTGGAATCCAGACACGATTCACCTATTGCAACAGGCATGTCGCACTGGAGACTATGCGACCTATAAAAAATACGCGCAGAAAATCAATGAGCAGAAAGAACACATGTTTACCCTTCGTGGATTGTTGGACTTTGCAAAACATCGTAACTCCATTCCATTGGAGCAAGTAGAACCTGCTAGTGAAATTCTAAAACGTTTCGCAACCGGCGCGATGTCTTTTGGATCAATTTCTCACGAAGCGCATAGCACCCTTGCCATCGCCATGAACCGCATCGGCGCAAAATCGAACACCGGTGAAGGCGGCGAAGATGAATTGCGTTATCAACCGCTTCCAAATGGAGATTCTATGCGCTCGGCAATAAAACAGGTTGCCTCGGCTCGTTTTGGTGTTACTTCCAACTATCTGACACAAGCAGACGAACTACAAATCAAAATGGCGCAAGGTGCCAAACCGGGAGAAGGAGGTCAATTACCCGGCCCCAAAGTGGATGCCTGGATTGCAAAAACCAGACACTCTACACCGGGTGTCGGTCTAATTTCACCACCACCCCATCACGATATTTACTCCATCGAAGATTTAGCGCAGCTGATCTTTGACCTAAAGAATGCTAACCGTCAAGCAAGAATCAACGTAAAGTTGGTCTCTAAAGCGGGTGTTGGTACCATTGCTGCCGGAGTGGCGAAGGCCCATGCCGACGTGATTCTTATCGCAGGTTTTGATGGTGGTACAGGTGCATCCCCGATCAGTTCAATCAAACACGCTGGATTGCCTTGGGAATTAGGGCTTGCAGAAGCGCATCAGACACTTGTTAAAAACAAATTGCGCAGTCGCGTTGTGTTGCAGGCGGACGGTCAGGTAAAAACAGGTCGTGACATCATCATCGCCACACTATTGGGCGCTGAGGAATGGGGCGTATCTACAGCAGCATTGGTTGCCGGTGGCTGTATCATGATGCGTAAATGCCACTTGAATACATGCCCTGTGGGTGTTGCAACGCAAGATCCAGAACTGCGTAAATTATTCTCTGGAAAACCAGAAGATATTGTCAACTTATTTACCTTCCTAGCAGAGGAAGTCCGTGAAACGATGGCTTATCTTGGTTTCCGCACCATCAACGAGATGGTCGGACGGGCTCAGTTCTTAAAGAAACGGGAAAATATAGACCATTGGAAAGCTAAGAAAATTGATTTCACAGACATTCTACATGTGGAACGTAACGAGCCTGGACAATCGTTATACAACACCGAAGAGCAGGATCACGGTATGGCCATGATTTTGGATTGGGGCTTATTAAAACAATCCAAGTTGGCTTTAGAAAGCAAAACGCCTGTATTTGGCACGTTTAAAGTAAAAAACACGGACCGTACCATCGGAACCATGCTGTCCAATGAAATTTCAAAACTTTATGGTTCAGAAGGTCTTCCAGACAATACCATCAATTTCAAATTTGAAGGTTCTGCCGGACAGAGTTTTGGTGCATTTTCAACGAAAGGTCTTTCATTTGAATTACAAGGTGAAGCCAATGACTATGTCGGAAAAGGACTATCAGGAGCTCAGTTAGCCATCTATCCAGTTGCAGAAAGTGCGCTAGTGCCGGAAGATAATATCATTATTGGCAACGTTGCACTATTTGGAGCCACATCTGGGCATCTATTCGTCAACGGACAGGCCGGTGAACGCTTCGCCGTACGTAACTCTGGGGCAACAGCTGTAGTTGAAGGTGTCGGTGACCATGGCTGTGAGTACATGACAGGGGGGCGTGCGCTGATCTTGGGTGCAACCGGTCGTAACTTTGCTGCCGGAATGAGCGGTGGTATTGCGTGGATCTACGACATTAATGAAGATTTCCGCGAAAACTGTAATCAGGAAATGGTCGACCTGGATCCATTGGAAAGTGAAGACGAAACCGCAATTATCGCCTTACTGAAACGTCATATCTTGCTCACCAATAGCCGTAGAGCAGATTTCATTCTACAAAATTGGTCAAGAGAAAAAAATAAATTCATTAAGGTATTCCCGAGAGAATACAAAAATGTCATTCGTCAAAAATTAGTTGAAGCATAATATAGGAAGCACAGATCATGGGAAAAATTACAGGTTTTAAAGAATTTGAGCGCGTGCTTCCGACAAAAGAAGCTGTGGAAAGCCGCGTACAGCACTTTAAAGAATTCAATAAAGGGTATTCGGAGAACGAGCTCAATAAGCAGGCTGCGCGCTGCATGGACTGCGGTATTCCATTTTGTCATTCAGGCTGTCCACTGGGCAATGTCATCCCTGAATTTAACGATGCCGTATACGATGGAAAATGGGAAGAGGCCTATCAGATTTTGTCCTCCACCAATAACTTCCCTGAATTTACAGGTAGAATATGTCCAGCACCATGCGAATCAGCCTGTGTACTCGGTATACATAGTACTCCGATCACTATTGAGGAGATCGAAAAACATATTATCGAGATTGCTTTTAAAAAGGGTTATGTCAAAGCACATAAAAGTTATTTAAAAACAGGCAAACGCGTCGCCGTCGTGGGCTCCGGTCCGGCAGGACTAGCGGCTGCTGCTCAGCTCAATAAAGCAGGACACGATGTTGTTGTTTTCGAACGTGATGATCAGGTTGGAGGATTACTCCGCTACGGTATTCCGGATTTTAAATTAGAAAAATCGGTGATCGATCGCCGTGTCAATCTCCTGAAAGAATCGGGAATAGAATTCAAGGTGAATACAGAAGTTGGCAAAGACATCAGTTTTTATGAATTAAAAGCTTATGATGCTGTTATATTGGCAACAGGCTCTACCGTTCCATGGCACATGCAATTACCAGGGCATGAAGCTAAAGGCATACATTTTGCCATGGACTTTCTGACCCAGCAAAATAAAGAAGTAAGTGGAATTAATATCGAACAAGACCGCATACTGGCAACAGACAAACATGTTGTTGTCATCGGTGATGGTGATACCGGATCAGACTGTATTGGTACATCCAATCGTCATCGTGCAAAAAGTATCACACAGATTGCCCGCAAACCTACACCTTCTAAACAACGTCTAAAGAACAATCCTTGGCCCATGGACAAGCTCACATTCGGAACTTCCTCTTCTCAGGAAGAAGGCTGTGAAAGACTTTGGGCTACAGAAACGCAAGAATTTGTTAAAGATGAAGATGGCCATATCAAAGCTATAAAAATCAAAGAGGTTCAATACGAAGTTGATGAATTTGGAAAAAGAACCCGCTTAGGAGAATCCGAGATCCGTGAAATACCAGCAGACCTCGTCTTATTGGCTATTGGTTATCAACATACTGAACATACGCTCCTAGAACAATTGGGTGTACGTGTAGATGAAAAAGGAAATATCCTTGCAAATGACAAAGACTACCAAACGACAATTGATAATATCTTCACTGCCGGAGATTGCCGTAAAGGCCAGTCGCTTGTTGTTTGGGCCATCTCTGAAGGACGCGAATGTGCTCGAAAAGTAGACGAATACTTAATGGGGTATTCAGAGCTTGAAAGCAAGGACTTCCTGGCAACAATAAATGCTTAAAAGAAGGAAGTTCTCAATAGAGAGATCATACCAGTGATATGCTAAGCTACGTTTAGACTTCGTAACAAGGATAAAAGCTTGGACAGCACAAAATATAAAAAGGTCCGTTGAGAATTCAACGGACCTTTTTATGATCAGTAATCGGTCACTATTTCAATGGATCTTTAAGTTTAACAAAATAAATGCTGTTTTTGTCTACAGTCTTTATGTAAGGTAATATCTTTGACTCGTAAAAACCTTTTCCTGTTACCCCAAAATCGTCATCATTACATACCGCGATAAGGGATGGATTAATGACAGCCAGGCCCTCAGCTTTATCATGCGGATACAATTCCTTGATATCCGTCATTAAATCGGCGACCAATGTCTTAGTGACTGGTTTAATATTATATTTTGCCAATGTAGCCGCATCTTTGAGTTCCTCCACAGTTTTACCATCAAATAATTTCCCCGTTGCCGTATTATTCGCATCTGAGATATCTGTTGCGCCAGAAAGATCGATTTTGTAAATTTTCTTAAATACAGTGGAACGGGTTGCTTCCGTCGCATATTCCCCATCACGTTCCAAGACAATAAATGTGGAATTGCTCACGGCAGCAATTTCACTTACAGCCTGCAAATCGGTACGCTCCATCATATAGACATATTGTTTCGTGACGCCGCTCGCAATATCCAGCGTGACAATACGGATTGCCAATGAATTTTTAATCGCCTCTTTAGATGGATTATAAAGTGGAAACTGCATAATTCCGACCAGTGTTTTACCATCTGGTGTAAGCGTCAATCCTTCCATTCCACGATTAGGACGACGTTTGGCAAATACCAAAGGCAACTTTTTACCCGTAGACCACGGATTGATCCGCTCTATTTCTTTTCCCGAAGCGTCAAAATGAACGATATGTGGTCCGTATTCGTCACTGACCCACCAAGAACCATCCGCCGCTCTCGCTAGTCCCTCTGAATCGATTCCATCCTCACTTTTCCCTAGGTCTTTACCATCAACTCCCAATGCTTTTTCCCCAGAACCACCCTTCCCTTCTGGATTTGGCAGACCATTCAATTTCACACCATCTTTATTTTTCAATTCGATAACAGATTCCAATGTTAGCGTATTATCTTTTAATCTGAATTTACCGATCTGCGGTGTAAATGTTGGCGAAGCAAATACTTTACTATCATTTTCCGTCCCATCAATATTTGGTCCCCTATCCGTTAAAAGATAAAATATAGATTTATCAGTAGGATCTTGAGCCATCGATGATCCATAACCCCCATTATACACTTTTACTCCATTAACATCAATCAATACTTTGGGATCTGTTGCTATGGCCTTTTCGGGATAGGTCAGTTCAATCGGATCAGTAATCTGCGATACGTCATCTTTACTACATGAAGCACATAATAGGGCCAACGCCAATACACTGTATATTTTTTTCATCTGTCTAAATTTTTCAAATAATGCTTACTGTTATCCATATTCCGGACACGTTCAACTAGTTAAATTTCATTCTTATCGTCTTGCTTAGGCTATAACACAGCAGGTTTTGTCTACACAATCCATGCGCAGTGGGCAACCCAACGGTATTGCAAACATAAAAGCCAAATATTAGGCAATCATTAACATAAGTTTAAATAAACTGCATCAGCAGTAAAAAACACGGTATAAAAATTAATTATCCTCGATTATGGAATTTTGAATTTCCCGGCATCACTACAAGAATAAATAGCTAATTGTGCAGCGAATCGACAGGATATTCTCTGCCCTCACCTACTAAAAATAGAAAGATGAAAAAGATTATAGTTGCCCTTTGCATAATTTTGGTATTTTCCAATGTGGATACGAAATCTCAGATCAGAACTACACGCGAAATACCAAGCTTAAAAATTAAAAATGGCGATGGCCAGCAAAACAAAGTGATATTGGCAGACCTAAAAATAGCTGTTGTCATATTCGGAAATATAGCCAAAACGACGATGACAATGGTCTTTGATAACAAGACCAACCGCGATCTCGAGGGCGAACTGACATTCCCTATGCCCGAAGGTGTCTCCGTGAGCGGCTACGCCTTAGATATCAACGGCAAATTACGCCAAGCAGTTCCAGTCGATAAGCATAAAGGAACCGAAGTATTTGAAAGTATAGAAACACGCCGGGTCGATCCGGGTCTATTGGAAAAAGTCGAAGGAAATAATTTCCGAACTCGAATTTATCCTTTACCAGCGAATGGGAAACGCACCGTTCAGATTAGCTATTCAGAAAATCTAACCACAGCATCCGATCAGGCTCGTTACTACCATCTACCCTTAAACTATAGTTCCCCCATTGAAAACTTCGCATTGGATATTCATGTCTTTCAAAATACCGATAAGCCAGATTTCACCGAGAAACCAGACGGTTCTTTGGCTTTCTCACAGCATAACAGCAATTACACAGCTTCTTTACATAAACAACAGTTTAAATCCCAGCGAAATTTAGTTGTTCAACTGCCGACAGGCAACAAGGAAGCATCTGGCCTATTTCAGGAAAATGGTGATAAAAGCTTCTACTTTCTTGCCAATGCAACGGTAAACGCTATAAAACCTACTCAAAAAAAATGGGGGCACAGTATTGGAATTATATGGGACCGCTCGCTCAGCAGTAAAAATAGAGATATAGAAAAGGAACTCGCCCTATTAGATCTCTTTTTTAAAGAAAACCCCAATATGACTGTCGATCTGGGCTTATTGGATATCCGCTTTGTAAAAGGTCATACGTTTCAGGTACGACAAGGTAATTGGAATGAGCTCAAAAACTACATCAAAGGAATTAACTACGATGGTGGCACAGACTATAGTCAAATAAAGACCGGTATAATACAAGCCAACAATTACCTGCTGTTTAGCGACGGCCTTTCTACATTTGGTCAAAGTAAAATCAACCTTGACAATCCAGTCTATTGCATTACTTCGTCCAATGGATCGGACTACGGTGTCCTAGAACAAATTTCCCAGACACATCTTGGAAAGATGATCAATTTAGCCAATACCCCAACAACTGAAGCGTACCATAAGCTAAATACGATAGACCTTATTTACCTGGGGATAAAAGAAAAAAATGATTTTGAGGAAGTTTATCCTCAAAAAGGCACGCCAGTACAAGCCAATTTTTCTCTCGCAGGCGTAGGGAAACGCCCGGGATTGAAACAGATCACCGTACTTGTAGGAGATGGGCAACAAGCACCGCAAGAGATTAGTATAGCGCTGCAGCCTGACCATGGTGAAATTGACCTACAGCAGATCTGGGCACAAAAGAAAATTGAAGCGTTGGATCTTCAATACGAAGACAATCGTGAAGAAATTGAAACGCTTGGCAAACAGTTCGGTATTGTTACCCGAAATACCAGCCTGATTGTACTGGAAACTGTAGAAGATTACGTACGTTATGCAATAACTCCGCCAGCCGAATTGCTTTCCGAATTCAATCGGCTCATCAAAGAAGAACATATAGAAAAGGAAGAACGTGTAGCAGACTTGTTGGATCAGGCTCAAGACATTACCAAACAGCTTCAGTCCTGGTGGAATACCGATTTTCAGCAAAAAAAGAAATACCCAACGCGTAAAAGATTGATTTCCATCCCTGAACTTGCTGTTACCGAAGAAATGGCTACCGGAGTTGCTCCTGTTACACCTATACCGTCGCGTCCTTCAGCTAGCCCTGCCGCGACAGCACGAGCCGAAGAATTCAGGTCATCAGATGCCGCTAGTGAAAAAAGAGTGTCCGCCGAAGGCAATTCAAATACCGCCAAAGCTGTTACCAATGAATTGGCGATGGCGGCCGCATCTGATGATGTTCTTCAGGAATTCGCTGTTGTTCAATCCTTAGAAGAACGCGTAGCTGGCATGCAAATGACAAGCAGCATCAACAGCATACATGGAAAAATAAGCATCCCTGAAATTAAAGAAGACCAAGCCTATTTACAGGACCTTAATCAATCCAAAGATCCTTACAAAAGCTATCTCCAACTTCGGAATCAGTATATGGGAACGCCAACTTTCTATTTTGATGTCGCAAACTTCTTTTTCAAAAGAGGAGATCACAACAAAGCCTTACTCATCTTAAGCGCACTTGCAGACTTACAAATTGAAAATGCAGATCTCTACAAAACCATTTCCTATAAGTTACGGGAATGGGGAGATTACGACAATGCACTGTTCATTACTGCTAAGGTATTAAAATGGCGTCCCATGGATCCACAAAGCCACCGCGATTATGCCCTCGTTTTACAAGACAAAGGTATGTTCAAGGAGGCACTAGAACAATTATATGGGATTTTGACCCAGAGCTACTCCCCAGAAGCTGCCGATCGCGATGATGGTATTGAAGAAACATTGGTCATGGAAATCAATAATCTCATTAAAGCAAACAAAGCTGCAAGCTCCAAAGTTGCGGTGAACAAAAAATTGATTGCTGACCTACCCGTCGACATGCGTGTTGTCATCAATTGGAATTCACGAAACACTGATATCGACCTTTGGGTAACTGATCCAAATCAAGAAAAATGCTTCTATAGTAATCCTGCCACAGCCATTGGGGGCCGACTTAGCAATGACTTTACTGGTGGTTATGGCCCTGAGCAATTTTTATTAAAAAAAGCTTTAAAAGGAAAATACAAAATTGAAGTTGACTTCTATAACGATGATTCGCTTACTTTAGCAGGACCTGCAGCGGTCATGGCCGAAATTTATACCTACTATAGCAGTGGCAAGCAAGAACGAAAAATCGTTACGATCTATCTTGACCGCAATAAAGAGCGCAATATTGGGATTGGCGAATTTTCATTCCAGTAGATGAGCAGAGACAGAAGATGTTCAAAAAAACAAATCAAACCCTTTGAAAATTGGCTCTATGAAATGATGCTTTAGGGGGACTGGCATAAAACCACATGAAATCGGGGCTATCCAAAAAGATTGGATAGCCCCGACTTCAATTAATGCAATTTACGGATAACCAGATCCTTTTGCCTATGTTCTAATTTTGTTTTTACATAGGGGTAAGTGAACACTGCTCCCAAAACGATACAAGCGCCAAGATAAAACCCGCCGCTCATGGTCTCCTTTTGTCCAAATATCAACATCGCCAACAGAATACCATAAACAGGTTCCAGATTGGTTGTCAGCGCAACAGTAAAAGCAGATAATTCCTTCATGACAGCAACTCCCATAACATAGGCCACCGCCGTACAAACCACACCTAACAACAGCAGATAAATTAAATCTTGCTGCCCCAATTTCATTTCAGCATTGAAATCTCCTGTAAACAGCATCAATACGCTGATCCAGAAGCATGCCCCCATCATCTCATAAAACGTAATCAGGGTCGGGCTCGATTTTTTAACCATGCGCGCATTGGCGATAGAAAATATACTCGCGCAAAACGCACAGCCAAGCCCCGCCAATAGACCAACGAGGTAATGTGTTTCAAAAGAAAAGATTGTATAAATACCGATGATAATAACCAAACCAACTACAATATCCAACAGCGCAATACGCTTTTTATTCACAATAGGCTCCAATATTGCCGTAAATAAAGTCACCGAGGATAGCGTAACCAATGTTACCGATACAGTGGATACTTTAATTGAATAAAAAAATAATACCCAATGCAGCCCAACAACGGCCCCCACCATAAAAAACTGGAGAAATTGTTTCCTCGAAACTACAATAGACTGTTTGGTTACCAAGAAATAGATCAACAGCGCGATAGACGCTATTGCAACACGATACCACACTAAATGTAGGGCAGATACGGAAATCAGACTACCCAAAATTCCGGTAAATCCCCAAATGAGTATTGTTAAATGCAGAATTAGAATATTCCGATTTAATTGAATTTTAGTCATATTCTCTAGAATACATTTGTATAGAAATGATGAGCAATACCTATTATTTCCCTTTATAAGGCAGGCTCACTGAAGTTATTGAAAACTAACAAAAAATTACTTTGGCGCTTTTATCGCCAGGTATAGTGCTACCAAAAAGAAGGTAACATTCGGAATTAATACGGCTATCAACGGTGGCAGTCCCCCTTTCAAAGAAAACATAGTTGCAAACTGTATAAATACGATATACGTAAAACTTAGCGCGATACCAATACCAAGACTCAATCCTATCCCCCCACGCACTTTCTTGGATGACAGTGCCACACCCATCAAGGTCAATACAAAAGCTGAAAATGGATATACATAACGCTTGTATTTCTCCAGTAATAAATCGTTCATGACTCCGGTTCCCCTGATCTCCTCCTTATGTATACGAATATTTAATTCGCGTGTATCCATGGCGGTAAACATATTATCACGTACCTCAAAATCAGAAGGTTTCATATCCAAGGTTGTGTCTTTAACAGCTCCTTTGTCCATGCGTTCATGTAGCCCATTGATAATACGATTGGTATACCCTTCAATCTTCCATTTTGTCGCCACCGAGTCCCACGTAATACGGTCAGCCATCATTTTCTCCTTAAGGGTATCCCCTTTGAAAATTTCAAGTACAAATCCGTAGCCTGTTTTGGTAGAATTATCAAAGTTGTCTATATAAACATAGCTGTTTTTGTCCAGTTGCATATGGGTAGAAACCCTCGAGTTATCCTTAGGTGGCTTTACATAGATATTTTCAAAATCAACCTTCATCTTATTGGTCTTCGGAATAATAAAGATGTTAAATACCAAAGAAATGGCAAAGATTAGGGTTGCAGCGATCATGTAGGGACGAAGCAAACGGTTAAAGCTATATCCGGCACTGAGAATCGGGACAATTTCTGTTTGATCCGCCATCTTGGAGGTAAAGAAAATAACTGCAATAAAGTTGATCAGCGGACAAAGAAAATTTAGGTAAAAAGGAATAAATCCTGCATAATACTCAAAAATAATCTTATCGAGGGGAGCATGATATTTTAAAAAATCATCCAATCGTTCGGACACGTCAAAAACCACCATGACAACAGTAAATATTGCCATAGTGAATAAAAAAGTACTTAGATACTTTTTGATGATGTAACGATCGATTAACGACAGCATTTTTTAACTTGAGCTATTTAGTTTTACAAACGTTGATCCAATATTTTCACCATTTTGTTTTTCCAATCGTAGAAAGTTCCATCAATGATTCGCTCCCTAGCCTGATTCACCAACCAAAGGTAAAAATGTAAATTATGTAAAGAAGCAATTTGTGCTCCAAGAATTTCTTGCGATTTAATCAAATGCCTTAGATAGGCTTTCGAATAAAATTGATCTGCATGTAGATCACTCTCCACTTCTATCGGTGAAAAATCATCTTTCCACTTTTCATTTTTGATATTGATAATACCATTTTGCGTGAAAAGCATACCATTTCTAGCATTACGGGTTGGCATAACGCAATCGAACATATCCACCCCTAAAGCAATATTTTCAAGGATATTTACCGGTGTTCCCACCCCCATAAGATAACGTGGCTTGTCATACGGTAAGATATCACAGACAACTTCGGTCATCGCATACATTTCTTCCGCAGGTTCACCTACCGACAATCCACCAATCGCATTTCCTTTGCGGTTAAACGAAGCAATAGTTTCCGCAGATTTTATTCTTAAATCTTTGTAAACAGATCCTTGAACAATTGGAAACAACGTTTGATCATATCCATAAAGCGGATCTGTACTATCAAAACGATCCACACAGCGTTTCAGCCAACGATGGGTCATATCCAAAGAACGACGTGCATACCCATAATCACATGGATAAGGCGTACACTCGTCAAATGCCATAATGATATCCGCACCGATAATACGTTGTGTGTCCATGACATTCTCTGGTGTAAATAGATGTTTTGATCCATCAATATGGGAACGAAAGGTAACCCCCTCTTCTTTGATTTTACGTACTTCCGTCAATGAATACACCTGATAACCACCGGAATCCGTTAAAATAGGTCGATCCCAACCATTAAATTTATGCAGCCCGCCCGCCTTATTCAACACATTCAATCCGGGACGTAAATAGAGGTGGTACGTATTACCCAGAATAATCTGCGCTTCAATATCGTTCTTCAATTCATGTTGATGAATTGCTTTCACTGTACCTGCCGTACCAACAGGCATAAAAATAGGTGTTTGAATGGGACCGTGTGCAGTTTCGACAACACCTGCACGTGCTTTTGACAACTTATCTTGTGCTTGTAGCGTAAATTTCATTAATATTTTTCCTCTGAGACTATTTCTATTTTAAAGGATGATTTGCCATGGACATGGCGATATCGGCACTTGGAGTAAAAAAAATAAAAACTCATTTTCAATCAGTTGCAACTTAAAAAGTCGCTATAGCTTTCCTAATTTCCACCCAAGCTCGGATTCATCCCTAGAATACGTTGCAAAAATACTATAAAAAGATTTGCAAACAGGATGTTTCAAAAATAAATTATCATTTTTCCCCTATAAAAAAGTTGCGGAAAGCACTTATCTTTGTGAGCTATGCTTGACCTTCACGTATTTTTGGCCAATCTTCCATATATTGCTTTCGGAGTATTGGGCCTTTTCCTATTGATACAATTGTACTACATCTTATTTGTATATCGTAAATTGAGTAGTTATCAAATTGAACCTATACAAGAAGGAACTGAATTTCCACCGCTATCCGTTATTATTTGTGCACACAATGAACAGGATAATATTACGGAATTCCTCCCGAGTATACTGAATCAAGACTATCCCAATTTTGAAGTCATTGTGGTCAATGACTTCTCGACTGACAATACGCCCTGGATATTGCATGATTTCGAAGCAAAATACCCCCATTTAAAGATTGTGGATATCAAAGAACATATTCGCTTGAAACATGGTAAAAAGTTTGCCGTTAGTATGGGTATCAAAGCGTCAAAGCATCAGACACTGGTATTTACCGATGCAGATTGTGCGCCACAGTCCGATCAATGGCTCAAAGAAATTGCGGCAGCTTTCAGACCAGAAACAGAAATTGTACTGGGCTATTCTCCTTATTTTAAGAAAAAAAGTTTGCTAAATCTATTGATTCGATTTGAAACCAGCCATACCGCCATGAGTTATCTCGCCTATGCACTAAAGGGAGATGCCTATATGGGAGTAGGACGCAATATGGCTTACAAAAAAGACCTTTTCTTTCGTAACAAAGGTTTTGCGGCACATATGCATATTAAATCTGGCGATGATGATCTTTTTGTCAACCAAAATGCAAATCCGACCAACGTTAACATTGCACTGGCAGCCGAATCCATTGTCTATTCTGAACCCAAAGCGACCTGGAGGAGCTATTACAAGCAAAAAGCAAGACACTCAGGAGCCTCTACCATTTACAAAAAGCGTCATCAGCGCATGCTGGGCACGCAGCTGGTATCGGCCGTCCTTTTTTATGTCGCCCTTATCGCAACAGCAATTGCCTTTCCAATGTACTGGTATGTTCCTGTTACAGCTTACCTCCTAAGGCTGATTGCACAATGGATAATATTTGCCAACATCTATAAAAAACTAGAAGTAAAGGAACTCATTTGGTGGCTACCTTTGGTAGACTTCATCTACTATTTCTATATTTGCATCAATGGCATGTTCAGCAGAAAAAAGAAAAAAATAAGCTGGAAATAATTCACTTTTAAAACATTAAGCTTTGAATCCAACAGTTGATATCATCTATAACTATTTTCCAAAATTAACGGCTATTCAAAAAGAACAGTTTGCAAAACTTGCCGACCTATACACATTTTGGAATAGCCAAATCAATGTCATTTCACGTAAGGACATTGATAGCCTCTACCTGCACCACGTGCTGCACTCGCTAGGCATTGCAAAATTTGTCCAAGAGCTCACGCCAGGAACACAAATTTTGGACGTGGGAACCGGCGGGGGCTTTCCAGGTATCCCAATGGCCATTATGTTTCCTGAAGTCAAATTCCATTTGGTCGATTCTATCGGCAAAAAAATCAAAGTCGTACGCGAAGTTGCTGCTGGACTGGGTCTCCAAAATGTTGAAGCAGATCATATCCGCGCAGAACAACTCGACGACAAGTACGATTTTGTGATATCACGAGCTGTGACAAGACTTGCAGAATTTACGCCTTGGATACAGAATAAATTCGCGAAAAAAGATAAAAACGGTATTCCTAATGGAATTCTTTACTTGAAAGGCGGAGATCTCACCGAAGAGATCAAAGAATCTAAGCTCAAAGCAGAATTACACCCACTTTCCGGTTACTTTAAAGAAGATTTCTTTGACACAAAATACCTGGTATACGTACCTATGTAGTTAAAGTTTGGCATTACCCATAGGAAACTGAAGTCGCCTATGGATAATGTCTACAGAGTCCAGGTAGTTCGTTAAACACTGATGGATATAAGCAATCTTCTCATAACGATCATTCTCACGAAGCCACTTTAAGGAAGGCTCATAGTATATTCTAAATTTGCGCAGAGAATCTCCCGACAACTTACTGTATTCCTGAGTCAGCGGATACCATTCCTCGCGAATCAGATCCTGTTGATATTCTTTTTCAAACTGACGTTGAAGCTTCCGCGAATTTCGTCCCTTTCGACTGAATTTATTGTAAAGTTTGTTCAGATTGACCGCAATTCCTCCCTGGTGAGGCAAAGTCACCATATTCTTCGTATCACCCCAGAAGAAGATAGATTGATACCCCTCTTTTTTTCTTCCCATTTATCCGCTGCTGATTTACGCTTGATCGAAACAGTATCCAAACGTAAAGTATCTTTTTGACTGCCTTTTTTCGCAATGGTATCCTGATGATAAAATTCCGCTGGATAGGCAAAAAGCCCCTCCCGATAAAATGAGAAATAGACACAGAAAAACAATAAAGATAGAAACCCAATACGAACCATATTTATAACTGATAAACTAAAATAACCAACTATAAATAAAATTAAAAAGCATTTAACTATCTTTAACTTGAAAAACTAAACACCTCCTTGTTTTTTAATTTCTAGGCCAATTAGATTGATTTCTTCATCCATTCCGAACATAGGAAGCTCCGTTTCTGGATTCAGTTTCAACCAGTTTGTATCATTGTCTTTAATAATTTTTACGTATTCCACACCCTCTTTAAAAATAACATACGTATCTTCTTCCTCAGGGAAAACAGAATAAACTACATCCCCCAATTCGATATCAAAAGGTTCTTTCATTTCCATAGTTAAATATCATTAATCGTCCAAAGGTACCAATTCCTCTTCTTTCTTTCCAAAAGTGCCCAATATTTCATTCCTTGATATCTCAAATAAGCTTATGAAAAGCGCATTTATGTCATACAATCCAAGGGCTTTTCAGCAGACACGCGATCGCCTCCGACTAAGAACTCTGTCATTGCATTAAAAACATAATATGCCTAAGCAATTCTAACAAAAAGTACAACAGCTCGTTATATTTTTCCTATATTTAGATAAACCCAATTATGAAACTAATTTATCCCATAGCTTTGACGAAAATCAAGGGCATTGGCCCTAGAACAGCGCGTAACATCATTGACCAAGGTCACGAGTTGGCAGACTTATTTGCTTACTCAAAAAAAGATTTGATGCAAATTCTTGGGATACGGGAATCGATCGCAGAAGCCATATACAATAAAAGCTATATGTCTGCCTGTGAAAAAGAACTCGCTTTTATCGAAAAACACCAGATACAAGCATTATGGCTGGAAGACGAAAATTACCCCCATAGGCTGCGCCAATGTGAAGACGCTCCGCTTGTTGTCTATTACAAAGGGAACCAGCCACTCAACAGCACCAAAGTTATCAGTATCGTCGGTACTAGACATGCAACTTATTACGGTCAGAAAATATGCGAAGATTTGCTAGAGGCGATGAATGGTACCAAAGACACCTTAATCGTAAGCGGTCTTGCTTATGGTATTGACGCTTTAGCACATCGCAACGCACTAAAAAATAATATTCCTACCGTTGCTGTATTAGGGCATGGTCTCGATCGAATTTACCCGGCATCCCATCGTGAACTTGCCACAAAAATGCTAGACCAAGGAGGTTTATTGACAGAATTTACATCCAACACATTACCTGAGCGCAGTAACTTCCCTATGCGCAACCGCATCATAGCCGGTATGGCGGATGTCACCATTGTTGTAGAAGCTGCAATTAAAGGAGGTGCTTTGATTACCGCCGAAATAGCCAACAGCTACAATCGCGATGTATGTGCCTTTCCAGGAGCCGTTTACGAAAAAAGTTCTGAAGGCACCAATTACCTCATCAAAACCAACCGTGCGCATATGATTAGAGGTCTTCACGATCTCGAATACCTCATGAATTGGGAAATCAGTACAAAAGCTGTTGGTCAACAGCTTAGCCTTCCTTTGACATTGACAAAAGATCAACAACTCCTTTTTACGCTCATTCAGCAAAAGGGACAATTAGAAATAGACCATATGATTGACCTCACAAAATGGCCACAAAGTAAATTGGCCTTAATCCTATTGGAACTTGAAATGCAGTCACTCATTCACGCCTTACCCGGAAAACGCTATAAAATAGTCGGACTTACCGAAATTCAAAAGAATTAGCTCACTTTCTGTCATGCACCAACTACCCTCAGGAATATAGTTTAGAGCGCAATTAAAATGTACATTTATACTCAACCAAAAACCAAGAATTAATGAACGAAAACAATACAAAAAGTATCTGGAAAGTCATCGGGGCCTCTTCGATGGGAACGCTTATCGAATGGTATGACTTTTTCATTTTTGGCAGCCTATCCATTGTAATTTCCACTAAATTCTTTCCGGCAGAAAATCCAACAGCCGCTTTTCTTTCCACCCTAGCCACATTTGCGGCAGGATTTGTCGTCCGGCCATTTGGCGCTCTATTTTTTGGCCGACTAGGCGATATTATCGGTCGAAAATATACGTTTATGGTAACTTTAATGCTCATGGGCGGCGCAACATTTCTCATCGGTTGCATCCCCAGTTATGAAAGTATCGGTTTTTGGGCACCACTGCTCGTATTGATCCTTCGTCTCTTGCAAGGTCTTGCCCTAGGCGGCGAATATGGCGGTGCAGCAACTTATGTGGCTGAGCATGCCCCATTGGGTCAACGGGGCTATTGGACATCCTGGATACAAACAACGGCTACTTTTGGCCTTTTCATATCACTCGTTGTCATCCTCCTTACCAAAGGCTTTCTCAGCGAATCACAATTTGATTCCTGGGGATGGCGGGTTCCTTTCCTCCTCTCTTTAGTCATGGTATACGTTTCCTATCTTATTCGTAAGAAAATGAAGGAATCACCCGAATTTAGCAAGGCCAAAGCGGAAGGGAAAACGAGCACAAATCCGCTAAAAGAAAGTTTTGGCAACCGCTACAACCTCAAATTTGTGCTGCTCGCCCTTTTTGGTGCAGCCATGGGACAGGGCGTTGTTTGGTACACCGGGCAGTTCTACTCCATGAGTTTCATGAAAACGGTCATGCACCTTCAATCTGACCAGGCCGATACCATCCTCGGCATCGCCTTACTCTTGGGAACTCCATTTTTTGTCGTATTTGGGTGGCTTAGTGACAAAATTGGACGAAAATGGATCATGCTCGGTGGGATGTTACTTGCCGTATTGACTTATCGTCCGATTTACGAAGCCATGTACCAACTTTCCAATACCGAACAGAAGGTCAAAGTGAATGAAACAGTCAATACCGCGACTGTTCCACAAGCAGAAATTAAGTCAGTTATCAAAACGCAATATGAGGATGGAACGGAAATCACGAACGCTAAAATAGTACATCAATCCGGAAAACTAAAAGGGCAGCAAACAACCAAAACCACGGTCCATATTGCAGGCAAAAACTATATGCTGCTCGTCCTGCTGATCTTTATACAAGTGATTTATATTACCATGGTGTACGGGCCCATTGCAGCATTCCTTGTTGAACTGTTCCCCGTAAAAATCCGCTACACATCCATGTCCTTACCCTATCATGTTGGCAATGGAATATTCGGCGGACTCCTTCCGGCTGTATCGACATATTTAACGACAAATGCCGAAGCTTCCAATACCCCGCAATTCTATCTTGCAGGTTTATGGTACCCTATTATCATTGCCATTGTATGTTTTATCATAGGCAGTATTTATATCAACAACAAATCAACTTCAGCACCCCATGAATAACCTCAAAAAATTCCTCGGCGTCTTATGGATCATTTTAGCTCTATTTACAGCCTACTTCTCCATTTTTGAACTGGCGCTGCCAAAGATTTCAACGGGACATCAAGAAGATCTGGTATTTGGGATCATTATCCTGTGCATCTTGACCCCCATAATCTCCATTGGACTTGGCTTATTTGGCTATTATTCCCTATTGGGTGAATACAACCAAGAGAAAATGTAGTTCCAAAAATGAGATCGACGTTGAATAGGCAAAATTAGCCGATTATGCTTATTCAACGTCGATCTCCTAATACGCCAGGTTATGCTACTTTCCGACATTTTGAAAAGAACATTTACGGCAAATAGACTTCGTCAAGCGCTTTTTTCATGCCATTTTTAGCTGTTTTACTCAAATACCTGATCTATTCCGCCATAAATTAGTGCTATGAAAAGATATCAAATGCAATTTATTGCCATGATAATCAACAGAATAAGATAAAAAGGTGTTTTTTCTTTCCTAAAACTGTTTTTTTTTCTACTTTTGTGGCGGGTAAGTCTTCTACGACCAGCTCCCATTGACTCCCCCAGGTTGGGAACAAAGCAAGGGTATTTGGTTGAGCGGTGCGATAGGAGTAGCTTACCCTTTTTTTATGCCCATTTTTTTGACCAATCCGCTGGTCTGAAATTCAATTCTAACCTAAAAATCAACCAAATATCTTATATATCCCAATTGTTACCCCTAATTCCCCTATTTATAGAAGCCCTGTTACACAAGGCGTTTTAATCGCTTGGCATGTACATTCAACACAATTATAATTGTATATAAAAGCAAATTTATATAAGTTTGTAATCGAATAAGAACTATCGTATGAGTTGGTTTAAAAGAGAAAAAGCTGGTATTAGCACAGCTACCGCTAATAAAAAAGAAGCACCTGATGGCATGTGGAACAAATGTCCGACATGTAAAAAGCCATTGTTGCATCTTGAACAAGTAGAAAACGACTATGTTTGTCAATATTGTGGCCACCACTTAAGAATTGGCTCCAAAGAATATTTTTCAATTTTATTTGACAATAACGAATTTACAGAACTATTTCCTAATCTAAATTCTGGTGATCCATTAGAATTCTTCGATTCAAAGCCATATCCTGAACGTTTAAAGGAAAGTCAAGCCAAAACAGGCCTTAAAGATGCTTTACGTTCTGCCCATGGGAAAATGAATGGTCAAGATATCGTGATTGCTTGTATGGACTTTAGTTTCATCGGCGGATCCATGGGATCTGTCGTTGGTGAAAAAATCGCGCGTTCGATAGATTACTGTATTGAGCATAAAATTCCATTTATGTTAATATCCAAATCAGGTGGTGCACGGATGATGGAAGCCGCATTTTCATTAATGCAAATGGCCAAAACTTCGGCTAAATTAGCGTTATTGGCAAAAGCAGAACTCCCTTACGTTTGTTTATTGACAGACCCTACTACAGGAGGAGTTACAGCATCTTACGCGATGTTGGGTGATATAAATATCGCAGAACCTGGTGCGTTAATCGGATTTGCCGGCCCCCGTGTCATTAAAGAAACAATTAAAAAGGATCTTCCTAAAGGATTCCAGACTTCGGAATTCGTGCTCGAGCATGGATTTTTGGATTTCATTGTCGACCGTAGACAGTTAAAAAACCAAGTGGCTACCTACCTTAAATTAGTGGGATAATCATTGCCAGGATATAAAAGAAAGCGGTGCCAAGAATATGCTTGGTACCGCTTTCTTTTTTCGCCCCATAACTGTTGTGCCTGCGACCTCTTGTCGGATATATAGAACGGATAAATCAACCGTCTTTTTTAAAGATATCGCCAAAAAGCCCATATTTTTCTTTTGGACAAATAGTCCGGTTCCACTTCCTTGTCATACGCTTCCCGCTCAAACGAAATACGCCGGTACGCTTTATCAAAATCCCGAAATTGAATAAAATGAACGGCAAATTCAAAGAGATACCAAACATAGAAGAAGAGAATACCTAATTCAAGAGCCTGCCGCAAATGTATACGCTCGTGGCGAATCAAATCGTCTTTCTGTTTAAAAAAGGTACTTTTCAGAAAGATAAAGGGATAAATAGTAATTGCATTAGCTTTTCCAAAAGAGAAGAAATTTGTCCAAAATTTGCTAACTATGATCATATAGGATGTCTAAGACCGTTTTCAAACGACTCAAACTTAGAAAAATTTACCTTTATACACAATTATTATTGGCTTCTTATGAATTGTACTATATACCTATCGTTCAGTCCTTGATCAGACAAGAGATCGCAAAAATTTCTTTTTGAATAGGAATTTTTATTAAGTTTGCTATAGATTAATTGTGAAGATATGCCGTACAAAGAGCGTGAAATAAATAAATTGTATTATACAATGGGAGAAGTTACAGAAATGTTTGATGTAAATGCATCCCAGATACGTTTTTATGAGCGTGAATTTGATATTCTACAGCCTAAGAAAAATAAAAAGGGTAATCGCTTAT
The DNA here is from genome assembly GCF_039511225.1 of Sphingobacterium multivorum. Lineage (NCBI taxonomy): Bacteria > Pseudomonadati > Bacteroidota > Sphingobacteriia > Sphingobacteriales > Sphingobacteriaceae > Sphingobacterium > Sphingobacterium multivorum. Next base: position 900,993 of record NZ_CP154261.1, on the reverse strand, counting down.
TTACGCAAGAAGATATTGCCAATTTAAAGATCATCTTCAATTTGGTTAAAGATAAAGGTTATACATTACAGGGGGCACGTGACTACCTGCGTGACAACAAATCTGAAGCAAAAGAAAATCAACGTGTTGTAGATTCGTTGGAGCGTTTGAAGAACTTTCTTCTGGAAGTTCGTGATTCACTATAGCATTGAGAAAACTCTTATAAAACTCCCGAAACGGAATCATTACATCATATTCGCAGTGTTCATCGGATCCATTTTAGTAACGAAATCCACTCGACTATACAGAAGTAGCGCAAATTTCTGGACCCATTACATGGGAACCAAATGTATCCACGATCGCTTTGCCATCACACCATATATCATCCAGCTTTCAAAGCTCAAAAAAGAGTAAAGAGAGCCCCATCTAACGCTCGTTCAGTTCTATAACCTCAAGATTTTCAATTCTATCTTTGTTGATATCAAATCGCATCAATGTCCTCACTTTATGCCAACCATGCTTACCCGCTGCACCTGGATTGAGGTGAAGGCATTGAATCTTAGGATCGAAGATAACCTTTAGAATATGGGAATGTCCTGTAATAAATAATTTCGGCGGATTTTTCATCAATTCCCCCTTAATACGCGGAGCATATTTCCCGGGATAACCACCAATATGTGTCATAAAAACGTCCACCTCCTCACATTTAAACCTCAAATCTTCTGGAAATTGCGAACGAATTTCTTGACCATCAATATTCCCATAAACTCCACGCAGTGGTTTAAAAGCTGCCAACCGATCTGCAACATCCGCATCACCAAAATCGCCCACATGCCAAATCTCGTCGCACGCAGCAAAATGGGTAAATACAGCTTCATCCAAAAAGGAATGTGTATCTGAGAGTAATCCGATCTTTGTCATCATTTAAAAAGCTAAAAAATAAGGGGCCAAGGCCGTGCGATAAGCGTCTGAATAAATACCTTTAGCAGCATAAATAATAAACTCACGTACAGCAACCGACTCAACAGGCATGCGCTCAAAGGTAATGATCTTACGCAGCACAGATTCTCCTTCAAAGGAACTTATCCGAACTTCAGTAGAACAATATAAACCTCTTTCTGTAGAAATTTTGACTAAGGTATCTGCTAACGGCGTCGGAACGATCAAGATTAATTTACCCTGATCTGATAAACGCAAAGAGGCAAAATCCAACAGTTCAGCGAAAAAATCCAGATCCGTATGTTTAGCCAGTTTCCTGCGTTCATCAGGGTTATGCAACGAATCCGTATAAAAAGGTGGATTTGAAACAATTAAATCATAATACCCCGCTGTCCTCAATTGCTGAAAGGAACTCGCATGTAATGTTAGGCGTTCACGAAAAATGGAATTCCGAAAATTCTTATCTGCCATCAAAGCAGCCAAAGCGTCTACTTCGACAGCTTCTATCTGGCTTTCCCCAAGACGCTGAGCCAACATCAAGGCAATGACTCCAGTGCCTGTACCCACATCCAAGACACGTTCCACAGGTTCTATCTCCAACAGTGAAGCCAACAAAACACCATCTGTATTGATCTTCATCGCACAATCAGACTGATCAACCTCAAATTGTTTAAACCGAAATATCGACGCCATACGCCAAAGATAAAACTTTTAGGACCTTTGGCGCAAACAAACCCATACATCCTGCAATTTATTTGCTAATTTAGTCAGCAACAAATCTATATAAGCCATGAATATCCGTCAGCTTGCTCTTATGATATTGATTATGAGCTGTGTCATTCCAACAAAGCTACTGTATGGGCAGGAAAATTGTGAACGATATACGGTTGAGACACTTCCCCTATTGACACAAGCCTTAAACAACAATGACTTTGACAAAATTGACCCTTTACTTAATAGTATACAGACAAGCTGTGGCATCAATGAATATGTACAACGGTTACGCATCCTTATGCAAATCATTGAAAAGAAAAATAGTGCTGCAGCGATTGACCTCTATTGGAGCAGTCAATTCGATAAAAGCTTTCTACAAAGACTGGATGCGGCAGACCAGGACGATTTTGCAACACAATACGAACGGCATAAGGAAAAATACAATTTCTATCCATTGCGGCACCCCCTGGATGGCCTCATCAAAGTGAGGGCACAAGCACTCCTTGTTTCTGACAGTTACACGTTAACCGATCAGGAGAGAAATATACTGCAACTCTTTTCCGATACAGCAGCGCCTGAGAATAAACAAAACAGTCCGAATAACGACCAAGATGAGCAACAGCGAGTTCCAAATTACAAGATATACAAAGACAGGCATAAAGCTAAATTAGGGTATGTACCTTCTATCGGTGTAATGAGCTCACTCGGCGGGGCGAACAAGGTTTTCGGCACAAACCTGAACCTTGGATTTATGCTGATGAGCTCACTGGAAAGAAAATTTATCTTTGAAGGTGGATTCAAGATACGCATCAACTCGAACGACCGCAATATTGACTATAACTATGAAGGATCCACTGTTTCGGTCAATTCTTCCGCTACCGCATTTATGGGGGGCGCTGTAGGTTACAAAGTTTTTGACAACGACAAATGTATCCTGATTCCAAAAGGTATCCTTGGTATTGACATCACAGATACAGGTATCACAGAGAGTGCATATTCTTCTGGTTATTATGATCCGAACGGTTATTACTACGACGGCGGATATACAGACCGCATGGTGACGATCAATAATGTTCACCTGGGACTTGCTTTCGCATCTTTATTTCGCATGAAAAACCAAAAGTATATCGGCTTTGAACTCGGCTATCATTACGCGCCATATGATGCCAGCAGTAAGGTATTGATCCCAATACAGGCAAATTACGGAAGTTTTGAACTATTCTTCAGGTTTTAAGCAATAGCCCTTCAAAAACCTTCATGACTTCGCAGACACCAATAACAACGAAAGCGAGCTGAAGGTTCTTTCTGGCCAATAAGAGCAGGCAATTTCAGAAAAAAAATACGCCAGATGATGTCTGCCTTAACAAAACATGATCTGGCGTATGTAAATCGAAGAAAACAAGTCCCACTTGAGATCAGGTGTCCAAGTCCAAAAGAAGATTTAATTCTTTAGCAGCCGTTGTATTTCATCCAATTTCATTAATGCTTCAACCGGAGTAAGCGAATTAACATCCAAATTATTGAGCATATCCCTGATCTTATTCAAAACAGGGTCATCAATCGAAAACATCTGCAATTGATAAGCCTGCTTCTGAATCTTACGCATACTATCCTTAATTTGTTCCCCACCTGTTCGCTCCTGCTCCAATCTTTTCAAGATCTGATTGGCACGATTCAGCAACTTTTGCGGCATACCCGCAAGCTTTGCCACATGGATACCAAAACTATGCTCTGAACCTCCTGGAACGAGCTTCCGTAAGAAAATAACTTTATTATTGACTTCTTTTACGGTCACGTTAAAGTTTTTAATACGATCCAATGAAGTTGTCAGCTCATTTAATTCATGGTAATGCGTTGCAAATAATGTTTTTGCTTTAGCTGCGGGATGGTTATGTAAAAACTCCGCAATGGCCCAAGCAATAGAGATGCCGTCATATGTACTTGTACCACGACCAATTTCATCCAAAAGAATAAGACTACGATCGGACAAATTATTCATGATGCTCGCCGTCTCATTCATCTCTACCATAAACGTGGATTCTCCAGAAGAAAGATTATCTGACGCGCCCACACGGGTAAAAATTTTGTCAACCAAACCGATCTTAGCCTCTTTTGCCGGTACAAAACAACCTATTTGTGCCATTAACACGATCAGTCCGGTCTGACGGAGTAACGCCGATTTACCGGCCATATTCGGCCCCGTAATAATAATAATCTGTTGCGTCTTTGGATCCAAGAACGTATCATTGGTAATATAGTCCTCGCCTATTGGCAGGTTTCTTTCAATGACCGGGTGTCTCCCGCCTTTAATATCCAAAATCTTGCTCTCGCTGATTTCAGGCTTTACATAATAATTTTTCTCTGCTACAACAGCAAAGTTAAGTAACACATCCAGCTTGGCAATCAACTGTGCATCGAGCTGAATAGGTTTGATATATTCGGCAATGGCAAGCAATAACTCAGCGTATAGTCTATTCTCCAGTGCCTGGATCTTCTCCTCAGCACCGAGAATCTGTTCTTCATATTCTTTCAGTTCCTCCGTAATGTAACGCTCAGCATTCACCAGCGTCTGTTTACGTATCCATGTTGTAGGAACCTTATCCTTATGTGTATTGGTAACCTCCAGGTAATAACCAAAGACATTATTGAATGCAATTTTTAAAGAGGGAATCCCAGTGAGTTCCGCTTCCCTTTTTTGAATCTCAAGCAAATAATCCTTACCGCCAAAGGCAATTTTACGCAATCGGTCCAATTCCGGATCAACCCCATCAGCAATTACGCTACCCTTATTGATTGCCACTGGGGGCTCGGCCTGAACCTGCAGCTCTATTCTTTCGCGGATAACTGTACAAGCATCCAGTTGCTCCGATATGGTCTGTAGCGCATTAGCATCTTTACGATCTGTAAGTTCCTTCAACTTTTCTATCGCATATAAAGCCCGTTTTAATTGCACGATTTCCCGTGGATTGGCTTTCTGAAGTCCAATCTTGGAAATTAAGCGTTCAAGATCACCCACCTGCTTGATCTGACCTATCAATTCATCCCTTAAATTGCGGTCGGTGAAAAAGAAATCCACCACATTCAATCGTTCCTGAATACTTTTCTTGTCTTTTAAGGGCATCACAATCCAACGCTTGAGCAAGCGCGCTCCCATTGGACTGGATGTATGATCCAATACATCGGACAGTGTGACCGCATTTTCATTCAACGAACCGACTAGTTCCAGATTGCGGATCGTAAAACGATCCAGCCACATAAAACGGTCTTCTTCGATACGGGAAAGTGTAGAGATGTGTTGTAGGTTGCGATGCTCGGTCTCATTGAGGTAATGTAAAGCTACACCAGCAGCAACAATTCCTGCAGGCATCCGATCAACACCAAATCCTTTCATCGACGAAACCTCAAAATGCTTCAATAATGTTTCTGTGGCATAGTCTCCCGTATAGGGCCATTCGTCAAGAAAATAAGTATAATAATGCGACCCAAACTGCTCCACAAAATCCTTGCTCTGTTTTTTGGAAAGAATGACTTCCGTTGGTTTAAAACCTTGGAGCAATTTATCAATATAGGTAACACTTCCCTGAGCAACCAAAAATTCGCCTGTTGAAATATCAAGAAAAGAAATACCGATCCGCTCTTTTTCGATAAAGATTGATGCTAAATAATTATTCGATTTCTGCTGAACAATATTGTCATTGTAGGAAACGCCAGGTGTGACCAACTCTGTCACACCACGCTTAACGATTGTCTTTGTCGTCTTCGGGTCCTCCAACTGATCACAGATCGCCACCCGTTGGCCAGCACGCACCAGTTTTGGAAGATATGTCTCCAACGAATGATGAGGAAAACCAGCCAATGCGGTTTCTGATTCCGAGCCATTACCACGCTTCGTCAAAACAATGCCCAAAATCTGGGCTGCTTTGATTGCATCCTCACCAAATGTCTCGTAAAAATCGCCAACACGGAACAACAACAACGCTCCAGGATACTTAATCTTGATCGCATTGTACTGTTGCATCAATGGGGTTACTTTCTTTTCTTTTGCCAACTTGTAAATCAATTTTTATGAAGCGTAAAAATAGGATAATATCGTCGCTTTGGCAAACGATACACTCAACTTCTCGACAAAATCATTTCCATTAAACAAGAATATAAGCTAAGTTTGTATCCGAAAAAAATTAGTCATGGCCATCAAAAGATCTGGTAAACAAAATACGTCCAGCAAACAACAAAATACCTTCAAAAAAAAATCCTTCAACCCATTGAAGTCCATAAAATCTCCGATCCTGCGCATAGTGACACGGGTGTTACTCTATTTTATTGGTATTTCACTCTTTTGGGTCATTAGCTTAAGGTTCGTCAATCCTCCCATCACCTGGTTGATGATTCAGCGTGGGTTTGAGCTAAAAGAACAGGGAAAGGGTTTTAAACTGGAAAAAAACTGGCTGGATTACGATGAACTTTCGGACAACCTAAAGTTAGCGGCCATTGCAGGAGAAGATGCTCACTTTATGACACACTGGGGATTCGACCTACAAGGGATTCAGAATGCCATTAAAAAAAATGCACAGGGAAAAAAATTACGTGGCGGAAGTACGATCAGTCAGCAGGTCGCCAAAAATGTCTTTCTATGGCCAGGGCGCTCCTGGTTAAGAAAAGGCTTCGAGACCTATTTTACAATTCTAATTGAGACCTTTTGGAGTAAGAAAAGAATTCTTGAAGTTTATCTTAATGTGATTGAAATGGGACAGGGTGTCTATGGCGCCGATGCGGCAGCTTCATATTATTTCAGCAAAACAGGTAGTAACCTTTCGAAAAAGCAAGCCGCATTGATTATAGCCATACTGCCAAATCCAAGAGAATGGGATGCGCGTAACCCTTCGGCCTATGTCAATAGACGTGCAAATGCGATTGCAAAATACATGCACCATTATAGCATTCCGGAATAAGCGAAGCTATCGCCATTTGACGGATCAATCAGAAAGAGAAGCAATACAGATCTATAGATCAAAAAGAAAGGCCATAATTACATATGGCCTTTCTTTTATACTTGTTTACAACTTATTTAAAAAGTCGTTTATGCCAGCTTTGATGGAAGGGCACTGCCCAAGCATTCTCCATTTGATGTTCATGGGTAATGGTATTATCAAATACTAAGGTATTATCATTGATGGTACCGTCTGCCAATAACTTTTCAAATCTGTCGCGATTAACAACAGCAATTCCTTGTTCATCTTTATAAGCAAATCGCATCCGATCAAATAGCTGAATCCCGTATTTCGCTTCAATGCCTTTTAAAAACCGAACCGAACTATCGATTGAGCAGCCCGATGCAGCTGCGACTTCTTCGTCCACTTTAAGGATAATAAAAAGATTATCGCGTAATTCTGCCGTAGCCGAAAGTGGTTTTCCATGCACTTTCCACTGCTCAGCAAAAGCTTCCAATTCCGTAACAATATCGTGTGACTCCATCGCCGATAATAGACGATCTGCCTGATAAATCCAAATACGCTTCATATGTAACTAATTTTTATAGTCCCCGTCGTCTGCTTTCAGTGAGACTGGTCCTGTACTATTTATATCGTCCTATACTATCTATATGCAGCCGGCTATCAAATATACCTTCCAAGAAAGTTGTTCAGTTTTCAAACTAACCTTTTTCAGCCTTTTACGGTACTAACAACGCAACATTTACGACGCAATTTTTTACCCTTTCCCTTTGAACCTAACCGATATAGTAAGGCGAGATCATTAAATAAACAATCACGCCGGTAACCGCCACATAAAGCCACATCGGATAAGTAATACGAGCAAGCTTTTTATGACGCTCATAAGAACCGGATATACCCCTAACAAAAGTAAAGAGTACAAAAGGAATGATAATAATGGAAAGCAGGATATGGGTGATCAGAATAAAGAAATAGATCGGTCTCAAAATGCCCTCACCGCCATATTTCGTTTCGATGGAAGTCATGTGATAGGCAACATACATCGCCAGAAAAGCTAAAGAACAAGCTATGCACAATTTTATTAAACGTTCGTGCAATGACTTATTACCCTTTTTTATCGCTGCCACTGCCCAAAACAGCAATATAGCCGTAACGCCATTGATAGCCGCGTAGATCGGCGGCAAAAAGGTTAGTGGTTTCACATCATAACCCAATTTTTGCAAATTCACCGTAAAAAGGATAGCGACCACTATCGGTATGACGATCGATAGCAACCAAATCCATTTGCTGTACTTTTTTTCCTTATTAAGACTCTCTTCCATGATAATATAATTACCTCTTTTGTTCTATTGTAGCTGGATGGTTTCGGATTTCCTCCACCAATAATAATTTAATTTCATCCTCAAGACGATCGACATCTGTCTTTACGTTGATATCATATATACCTCTTATACGTCCTTTTGTATCAAGTAAAAGATAATTAGACCCAATAATGAATGGTTTACTACCATCATTATTGACAAGTGCATCCTGCAATAAACTTTCCTTGGCAAATTTAAAGATATCAACAGAAGGATCTGTCACAAAAAACCAAGATTTGGTCCAGGGTTTGTAAACTTTCGCGTATTTCGCTAACACATCAGGTGTATCATAGGCTGTATCAACCGTGATAGAATACAACTTAACTTTCTGATTCTGAATAAACCGATTAGCAACTTGATCTAATCGCTTAATCATTGTCCTTGATAAGGAAGCGTCCCTAGAATACATCAAGTGGACTACAGAAAGTGTCGTGTCATTGTCCAACAAATGCACTTTCTTACCATCGTAATTCACAAAATCAACAGGTGTCACCGTATGGTAGATGGTATCGGGAATATCACGTCCCCATTTTCGGTGTGTTGTCCCCGGTACCTCCTTTTTTCCAAAAATCGGTAAGGAAGCGTAGCTATTCGAGCCGCTTTTATTTAGTATAAAATATAAAAATCCTGGCAATAAAAGAATTACTGCCAGGATCAATATAGTTTTAATACCTTTCTTTTGTCCAGTATTATTATTCATTATCCACTTTATCTATTTATTTGGAAACAATTGATGTTCCTGGAAAGCAGAAGCTAAATGCGCCCCTTCAACAAGCATCAAAACAATAAAATAAATAATAAAGATAAAGACAATTGCAACGGTAACAATAAAGCTTGACTTCTCGAACTTTAAGTGCATAAAGAATGCAACGATATAATAAGCTTTAACTAAAGTAAGCGCGATATAAATCGTGTTTACTAAAGCACCCTTCGCTAAAATTTGCCAATGGTGCACAAAGCCCAATGCAATTAAGAACTCCAGACAAGTAAGGGCCAAAAGTACGCCAAATACTCTCCAGATGGCTTTCTTATCCATCCCACCTTCGTGAGCGTGCTCGCCATGAGCGATATTATCTTGATATTGTGACATAGCTATCTAAAATTATTTATTCCGTAATTAGATTAAGTAGAAGAATGTAAATACGAATACCCACACCAAATCCACAAAGTGCCAATATAAACCTACTTTTTCGATCATCAGGTAAGAACCACGGTTTTCGAATGTATTATTCAATGTCATGCACAAAATAATGATATTTAAAATAATACCCACTGTAACGTGGAATCCGTGAAAACCCGTAATGGTAAAGAACAAGTTAGCAAATTGCAATGCTGAAGTATAGGAAATGTCATGTGTGAAATAAGGCATCAACGCTGTTTTGATGGCATCACCTTCCAAACCTGTCGCCGGATTTTTACCAAACCAAAAACCCATGTGGTGTAAGTGAGTCCACTCGATAGCCTGACAACCCACGAAACAGATACCGCCCAAAATTGTCCACAACATCCATTTGACTACTTCATTCTTTTGGTTACGATGACCTGCCTCCACAGCCAAAACCATCGTTACTGAAGACATAATCAAAATAAATGTCATCAAACCGACAAATACCAACGGCTGACCATGCTCCGCAATTCCAGGGATGGATTGGAAGATCTTATCAGGATCTGGCCAAGTTGGATGGGAAAAGCGTTGTGCGCCATAATAAACCAAAAATGCAGAAAATGTGAAGGCATCCCCTACCAAGAAAAACCACATCATGATTTTTCCATACTCTAAGTTCCAAGGTGATTTTCCACCATTCCATGGACCAGTTTTTACCTTATCCAATTGCGATACTGTTGTACTCATTGTTTACTATTATTGATTCAAAAGTAAGAAAACATATATATAAATCCATAAAAGATCGAGAAAATGCCAAAAAATACTGGCAAGATCCATGCGGAAAAGATTGCCGTCTTTAGGAAGTTTGTTAATTCCTATAATCGCGCCAATCAAAACGATCAAACCCGCAATAATATGTGCCAAGTGCATCCATATAAAAACATATATAAACGATTGCGAAGCATTGTTATTCACAAAATAAACACCCCGATCGATCAATACATTCCAAGCATGAACTTGCAAGGCAAAAAATACAACTCCCAAAATAAAAGTTGCTATCAAAAACAATCTTTGTTTGGAAGACTCCCCATTTTTAGCCGCTCTATGTGCTAAAAACATCGTCAGACTACTCACCACAATCACCAAAGTACTGTATAAAAGTGCATTTGGCAATAGGGTCTTAATCCCCTTGTCCACACCGCTCGCCGTATATACAATGAAACCACTGGATAACGCCGCAAACATCATGAACATACCCAACATGCCCAACCATAAGTTGAACTTCTGGGCCTTTCTCTGTACTAACTTCTCGTCAGTTTGTGCTTGTACATCTAACATTATTTCAACGGAATAAAGTTAAGCAATAATACGAGTTGTGTCACAGGCAAATAGATAAATGAGGTAAACATCACTTTCTTTGCTGAAGGAATATCACAATTCTTAAACAACAAATAACCGTAGTAACCAAACATCACTCCACCAATCACGGATACAACCGTAAACCAAATCCCACCAAAGCCAAAATGATACGGAATAAATCCCGCAGGTATCATAAACAAACCTGAAATGAATACCATAAAAGCGGATATCTTATCCCGTTTTGTCGTCGGCAACAAGCGAAAGCCTGCCAATTTATAGTCGTCGTCCACAACCCAGGCAATAGCCCAGAAATGCGGAAACTGCCATAAAAACTGAATAGCAAACAACACAAAGGGAATAATAATAATTGCCGCTTCATTATGTCCACTATAGTAGGCCAGGTCATCTTGCGAAAAAGCTGCATAGTAACCAATTAATGGTGGAAATGCACCTGGAAACGCGCCGACAAACACGGCTATTGGTGATTTTCTTTTTAAAGGGGTATAGATAAAGGCATAAAGAAGGATACAGAAAACCGATAACAAACCAGCGACAAAATTTAACCGAACAAGTACCAAAGTACCTAAGATGCCCATAAAGACACTCAAGACCAAAGCTTGTCCAGTTGTCATACGGCCAGACGGTAAAGGCCTATCCGCTGTACGTTTCATCAACTTATCCAAATCTTTCTCAATGATCTCGTTGAATCCGTTTGCGGAACCTGTAACCAGAAATCCGCCGACAGTCAACAATAACCAGTTGAACCAAAATATATCACCCTGTTGTTTTGATCCTATCAGAAAAGCAATTGACGCCGAAAATACGACCGTCAACGTAAGTCTCAACTTAACTAGCTTTTTAAAATCTGAAATAAATTCTTTCATAACTAAAAGAGACCTCCTACTACCAGTGTAATTAAACACGTACTTTTTAACATAAACATCCCGAATTCCAAGATTAATGCCTTTGCTTATTTAACAATAACATCAGGTAGAACTGCGCGCCAAATAAGAGCGTCGCCACCACCAAATGCGTCGTCTGTGCAAAAGCAGGTATTGCAAATCGGGCTAAGATAATTCCTGATAGCATTTGGATACCCACGAGGATCAATGCGATTAAAGCAAATTTATATTGCTTAGAAACCGTATTAAAACCTGTGCGGACCAAAAAGAATAATATAATAACTAAAATCAAAGAACAATATGCCAACCAGCGATGCAATTCAAACTGTTGGCCAATAGTTGTTATAAAATCAGTACGAGCTACCGATGAACCGGTTAATAAATCAACCTCTTCCCGAACACCCGTCCCGACAATTACTTGCGTTAGCATCAGCAAAATAGACACAATAGCAAGTCCTTTTAATATACCCGAAGAACGATTGACCAATAAGGTCTTGTTTCGCAACGTAACAGCTTTGAAATAAGTATAGATACTAATACAAACAATTACAATCGCTAAGAGCATATGTACTGTAATAATCCAGGGCATCAAATTGGTCGATACAACAATCGACCCCAACCACGCCTGAAGTACGACAACAAAAAGATTAATCACTGACCAAACAACGATCGAACTTTTTGATTTCAAATAGGTGAAAGAATAAATAGCCGTAAACAATAAACAAAATCCGGAAACAACGCCTACTAGTCGATTGATATACTCTGTCCAAGTCTTCGCAACATTAAATTCTTCATGTTGTAAGATACTCTTATCGGTACGGAGCTTATAAGCCATTTCCTTATCGCCGAAAAATTCTACTATCCGTGCGAAACGTTCATTCTTTTTTGCTCTTCCTTCACTATAATGTTGTTCATATCCTGGAGGTAATTGGGAAATATCTGTCGGAGGAATAATACGGTTAAAACATCTTGGCCAATCTGGACATCCCATTCCTGACCCTGTACTCCGAACAACTCCTCCAGCAATAATGACCAAAAACAATACGATGATCGTTATAAAATTGGTCTTTACAAATCGCTTTTCAGCTGCTGGAAACATAATACTACCCCTACCTCTTAAAATATAAACTTATATAAAGTAGCGTCGAAATTCCCGACGCTACTTTATAAGATTTTATTAGTCTTTTCTACCATTTTGCGCATTCCATTCTGCCTGGATACGCTCAGCTTCCTCATCTCCTTCGAAATCATGAGGCAAATTAGAGCTCATTGTTTCAGAGAAAGGAACACTTTGAGGAATAAAATCCTCACCGTGACCTGGCTTACTGTAGTCATATGGCCAACGGTGTACTGTCGGGATCTCTCCTGGCCAGTTACCGTGGATATGTTCTACCGGAGTAGTCCATTCCAAGGTATTGGATTGCCAAGGGTTTTGTGGGGCTTTTTTACCGAAGAAAATCGATGTAAAGAAGTTCCACAAGAAAGCTACCTGACCTAAAGCAGCGATAATCGCAGCCCAAGTGACCAATTTGTTTACAGAAACCCACTTCGCCATGAAAGCAAACTCTGTAAATGCATAGTAACGGCGAGGCACACCATCAATACCCATAAAGTGCATTGGGAAGAATACCATGTAAGCACCAATGAAAGTCAACCAGAAGTGTAAGTAACCCAATTTGGTGTTCATCATGCGACCGAACATCTTAGGATACCAGTGGTAAACACCACAAAGCATACCGAAGATTGAAGCAGAACCCATGACCAAGTGGAAGTGGGCAACAACAAAATAGGTATCGTGTAAGTTGATATCTAATGCCGCATTACCTAAGAACAATCCTGTCAAACCACCAGAGATAAAGAACGATACCAAACCGATAGCAAACATCATCGCCGGAGTGAAACGGATATTACCTTTCCACAAGGTTGCAAGATAGTTAAACGCTTTTACAGCTGAAGGAACAGCGATAATCAACGTTGTAATCATAAATACACCACCCAAGAACGGATTCATACCCGTTACAAACATGTGGTGACCCCATACGATAAACGATAATACGGTGATACCGATCAACGAGTAAACCATCGCATGGTAACCAAAGATTGGTTTACGAGAGTTGGTTGCAATAACCTCAGAAGTTAAACCTAAAGCAGGCATAACAACGATATATACCTCAGGGTGACCTAAGAACCAGAACAAGTGTTGGAACAAAATTGGTGAACCACCTTCGTTCGGCAAGATTTGCCCTTGAACAACAAGATCCGACAAATAGAATGACGTACCAGCAGCACGGTCAAAAATCAAAAGAACAACCGCAGAAACCAATACTGGGAATGACAACATACCGACGATAGCCGTTAAGAAGAACGCCCAGATTGTCAAAGGCATTTTCCATAAGTCCATTCCTTTTGTACGCATGTTCAAAATGGTACTTACATAGTTGATACCACCGATCAACTGTGAAGCCACAAATAGAACCATACTCACCAACCACAAGGTCATACCAGTCGCCGATCCAGCGATTGCAGTAGGAACAGCCGATAGTGGTGGGTAGATTGTCCAACCAGCAGAAGCAGGTCCACTTTCTACGAAGAACGATGCAACCATAATTACCGATGCTACAAAGAACAACCAGTAAGACAACATGTTCATAAAAGGAGATGCCATATCGCGTGCTCCGATTTGATATGGAATCAATAAGTTACTAAAAGTACCTGATAGACCTGCAGTTAACACGAAGAATACCATGACGGTACCGTGAATGGTTACCAAGGAAAGGAAAAACTCCGGTTTTATACGACCACCTTCAGCCCATTTACCCAAGAATACTTCTAATATAGGGAATTCTTTATCCGGCCATGCTAATTGGATACGGAATAATACTGATAAAAGCATCGCAAAAACTGCCATGATGATACCAGTGATCAAGAATTGCTTAGCAATCATCTTGTGGTCACCCGAAAAGATATACTTTCTGATGAACGACTCCTCGTGATGATGGCCGTGCGAATCGTGATGTTCAGCGCTATGCGATATTACTGTACTTGACATATTCGATTTTATATTCAAAAATTCTTAATTAGTTCAAAGATGCTGTAACTTGTACGCTATCCTTTTTCACGTTAGCCGTTTTACCGCTGAACTCTTTTTGCAAATCCTCAGTAAAATACTTGTTCTGTTTAGCTAACCACTCTTTATATTTTTCCTCAGTTACGACAACAACTTTCTTTTGCATGTTGTAGTGACCAGATCCACAGATCTTGTTACACAACATCACGAAGTCATAGTTATAGTCTCCCAAACGATCACGCATTTCTTCTGTTGTTACAGTAGGTGTGAATTGGAAGTAGTTAGTCATTCCCGGTACCGCATTGATCTGAACACGGAAATCAGGGATGTAAAAAGAGTGAATAATATCTTTTGAAACGATATGGAAACGTACTGGTTTATTTACAGGCAACCAGATTTCAGATCCTTGAATATCATCCCAAGAATTTTTATCATTAAAGTCGATACCGTACGGATTCGTTGGTGTCGTCATTTTATAATTACGTTTACCAATAATCCCATCAGAACCAGCATAACGGACATTCCATTGGAACTGCTCCCCAAGAACTTCAACTTGCAAAGCTGATTTTTGAAGGTCCTCAGGAATATTTGTAATTGATCTCCACGTAAAGAAACCAAACAATACCAATACGGTCAACACAACAGCAGGAACAATTGTCCACAATTTTTCGATCGCATTGTTATGTGGGTAATAATAAGCCTGACGTTTTGCACGCATGCGGTACAAGAATGTAAATGTCATCAACAAGATGTGTGTGATAACCAATACAAATGTTGTAATCGCTGTCGTAATGATAAACATGGTATCAATACGCTCACCGTGCTCCGTTACTGCTGATCTCCAATAAGCTGCTCCCCAATGTACATATGACCAATATACACCGTAAAGGAATACAACCAAGAAAATAAATAACAATGCCGATTGAAACGTGTTATTCGCAAACGGATTATATTTACCGTTCATCTTTCTTGTCAATTCATAGATCGAAAGTACTTTACCAATAACGGCAACAACAGTACATATAACCAAGAATAACAAGACATAATATGTGAAGTTTTTATAAACCTGAGGGTCTATTTGCTTCACTTCTTCAACAGCAGGAGCAGCCGCACTAGCCTCTTTGGAAGAACTAGCAGATGCAACAGCAGCAGTACCTGCTGCCGCTGTTGTATCTTTTGCAACCGAATCCGTCGCTGCAGGGGCAGCTACTGCTGTAGTCGCCGCTTTAGCAGAATCAGATGCTACTGTATCTTGTTGACTTGCAAGGATAGGAGTCGCAAAAAGCAATCCTAGTGCAAGCACAAAACCCGAGATGGATTTGAATCTATTATTTAATTTAAAGCTCATTTCTTTTATAACGTTTTTACGTAACCTTCCTTTAAAAGTGAAACTATATCTGGTGATGCAAACTCTCATCCAAGAAAGGATGATTTTTAGGCACCAATGCTTGTTTACTCAATTTACTCATCACTAAGAAGATGAACAAACCTAAGAAACCAAGTGCAGTTCCGATTTCAATGATACCAAATCCTCTGTGCTCAGCTACAGTTCCTGGCATAATCATGATATAATAATCAAGCCAGTGACCCGCTAACAATAGAATACCGACAAACAACATCACGTTTTGTTTACGTTTCGCATCGCGGTCTACCAATAATAACAATGGTGCCACAAAGTTAATGATAATACTCAACCAAAACCAAGGTTTGTATTCCGGTTCCCAACGTTTGTAGAAATAAACTGTCTCTTCTGGAATGTTTGAATACCAAATCAACATGAATTGTGCAAACCATACATAAGTCCAGAAGATCGAGAAACCGAACATCAATTTACCTAAATCGTGTAAATGATTTTCGTTTACCCAGTTCATATAACCAGCTTTCTTCAATACAACAACGATGATCGTGATGCATGAAATACCACTCACCCACATTGCTGCAAAGTTATACCAACCAAACATTGTCGAAAACCAGTGTGCCTCTAAAGACATTACTGTATCGAAAGACCAAATAGGTGTAGTAAAACCAAAAATAACTAAGAAGATTGCTGACAATTTGAATGACTTTTTATAAGAAGTCAATCCACCTTCCAAATCCTCTTTATAAGAAAGTTTCGCAAAAATAACAGCAAAAATGCTATATGTACCCATAAATACAACCTGACGGATCAAGAAGAATGGAACATTTAAATAAGCAGATTTACCTGCGATAATAGGGTCAAAATTTGTACTATGCGGATCAGTGATACCGTCTGCATTCCAGTGATGATATAAGTTATGTGTGGTTAAACCTAAACCGACGATAACCAATAAAATCAACGATGCAATTGGTAAAACACTCGCCATAGCCTGAGGTATACGTACCAAACCTGCAGACCATGCAGATTGTGTTACATATTGCAAGGCAACGAAGAATGTTCCAGCTGCGCATACACATGTAAAGTAATAACCCATCAATAACAAGTTGGCATAAGTACGCTCTACAGTAACGTGATCGCCCGAAAGCAACCCGAAAGCTACAGCAGCTACGCCTAGTACAACAGCGACAATACTGAACATTTTAGCTTTGCCAGCAAACTCGTATCGCTCGTTGAAATTATAATCGTGATGATGACTGTGAGTTCCCATTTATATATCTGATGTTAGATTATTTCTTTTGTAATTCGTGAACATACATAACAACTTTCCATCGCTCCTCTGGAGACAATTGAGATGCATGTGATCCCATCGAGTTGTGTCCGTAATAAATTGTATGGTAAATTTTACCATCAGTCAAGTCAGCCATCAAACCACCCCGTGAAGAGCTCGCCGCATCTGTTCTGTGATAAGATGGTGGCGGAGGAAAGTTCTCTAATTGACGAGTGCCTCTTGAGTCAGTCACGCTACGATCTTTTGTGATAGGACCATCACCTTTACCTTCTACTCCATGGCATATAGAGCAATAAGTTGTGAACAACGCTTTCCCTTTTTCAAGATTTTCGGCATTTACGACCAAAGGACTTTTTACTTCTCTTCCTGCGCGTTCATAATCCTCTAATGTATTGGCATACTGAAAACGAGTAAAACCAATTGGATCTGTACCTTTAGGAGGTGTTTGTGCTGTTTTTCCATCAGCAAAATTCGCATTAGGTTGATCCGGATTGAAAGCAAGCGGATCGTACATGTTACGAGAAAACTCTAAACCTGTACTACGAGTTGTTTTGTCACCACAAGAAGAAACAAGTGCTGTCAATGCCACAGCTGCGCATAGCGTTCCAAGTAAATTCTTCTTATTCATAGCTAACATATTTTCTATCATTGTACTTAACTTCAACAGCACCAGCTTCTTTCAATAAAGAATCGATCAAAGCGTGATCTGTATTTTCATTGGCATCTACTGCAAGGATGAAACGATCATCTGTTGCTCTCAAGTCCATTACACGAGGTGCACGTCCCGGAAATAAGTGGTTACGGAAGAAAAACGTAGCAACCATACCCAAAGCACACAATAAGATGGTAACCTCAAATGTAACCGGAACAAAGTTTGGCATACCAAATGATGGTTTACCACCGATATTCATCGGCCAATCGTATGCCATTGTATAATACAACAAACTAAAACCTAATGTCGTTCCTAATGCTCCAAAGCAAAATGCTGCGATAGGCAAGCGAGAAGGTCTTACGCCTAACTTCGCTTCGATGCCGTGGATAGGCATCGGAGTAAAGCAGTCGTAAATACTAATATTGTTTGCTTGCAATTTGTCGATCCCATGCATCATTTCATCGGGATCCGCAAAACTACCTAATATATATTTTGTATTGCTCATTGCTGATTATTTTCTAACTGATAATTCTTTAATCTCTTCTTCTGTCACTGAATCATATTTCTCTAATGACTCTTGGAAGTACTTCACTTGTTCCTCAGGGAATGCGCCTTCTTGAGCCAATTTAGTTTTATGTTGTAATGAAGATGATTTCAACAACAATTTCACTTCGGCGATAGCGATACCTGGTAAGAACCGTAAGAACAACAAGAATAATGTAAAGAATAATCCGATTGAACCTACAAAGATACCTACGTCTGTCCAAGTTGGGTAGAACATTGCCCAAGATGAAGGCAAGTAATCACGGTGCAATGAAGTCACGATAATTACAAAACGCTCAAACCACATACCGATGTTTACAACAATCGATAAGATCCAGGAGATTGGAATACTTGTACGGATTTTTTTGAACCAGAATAACTGCGGAGAAATTACGTTACAAGTCATCATTGACCAGTAAGCCCAAGCGTATGGACCCAACATACGGTTCTCGAACGCATACATTTCGTATTCTGAACGAGAGTACATAGCGATAAACAACTCAGTCAAATAAGCCACACCTACGATAGAACCTGTTGTCATGATAATGATATTCATGGACTCAATGTGGAACATCGTGATGTAGTTCTCAAAGTTCATTACTTTACGTAAGATCAACAATAAAGTCTGTACCATCGCGAAACCAGAGAAGATCGCACCCGCCACGAAATACGGAGGGAAGATCGTTGTATGCCATCCAGGGATAACCGAAGTTGCAAAGTCCATGGATACGATCGTGTGTACAGAAAGTACCAGCGGAGTAGAAATACCGGCCAAGATCAATGACACGATTTCAAAACGTTGCCAAGTCTTAACTGAACCATTCCATCCGAATGATAATACAGAATAGATTTTTTGTTTTAATCCAGTAGCACGGTCACGAATTGTCGCGATATCCGGCAACAAACCACAGTACCAGAATACCAAGGATACTGTAAAGTAAGTCGAGATCGCAAACGCATCCCATACCAAAGGAGAGTTGAAGTTTACCCAAAGTGATCCAAACTGATTTGGAAGTGGGAAAATCCAATAGGCCAACCAAGGACGACCCATGTGAGCTACAACGTATGTAGCCGCACAGATTACCGCAAAGATCGTCATCGCCTCTGCAGAACGGTTGATTGAATTACGCCAATTTTGGCGGAAGATTAATAATACAGCTGAAATCAACGTACCCGCGTGACCGATACCTACCCACCATACGAAGTCGGTGATATCCCAAGCCCAGCCTACAGTTTTATTCAGACCCCAAGCGCCGATACCTGTCCAAAAGGTATAACTAACGCTAACTACCCATAATAAAGCACCTAATACAGCAACGGTAAAACCAATCCACCATGCTTTATTCGGTTTATTTTCAACCGGTAGTAAGATATCATCCGTAATTTTTGCATACGTAATGTCCTTACCGGTCATTAATGGTTCTCTTAATATTGATTCGTTATGCGATGACATAGTATTTTTATTTCAAATATTGTACAAGATTACGCCTCAAAAGTGTTTCTAACTTTTGTCATATAACCGATACCCGGTTGAACATTGATTTCCTCAAGTACGTAATAAACACGCTCGTTGCGTAATGCTTTAGATACTTCTGATTCTGGATCATTTGCATCTCCAAAGATGATCGCATTTGCAGAACATGCTTGTTGACAAGCCATTTGGATATCGCCATCTTTAACTTTACGATTTTGAATCTTAGCTTGTAATTTACCTGCTTGGATACGTTGGATACACATTGAACATTTTTCCATTACCCCACGTGAACGAGTAACAACATCTGGATTCAATACCAATTGTGTGAACTCATTGTTCAAGTAGTTGTCAAAACGTGAATCATTCCAGTATGCAAACCAGTTGAAACGACGAACTTTGAACGGACAGTTGTTCGCACAGTAACGTGTACCAAAACAACGGTTATATGCCATGTGGTTCAAACCTTCTGAAGAGTGTACTGTTGCCAATACTGGACAAACCGTTTCACAAGGTGCGTGACCACAGTGTTGACACAACATCGGTTGGTGAACAACAGTGATATCTTCGAAATCTAAATCAGCCGAAGCTCTCGCAATTTCTTTCTCTTTTGTAAGATCTTGATCTTTTCCTTCGATCGTATAGTAACGGTCAATACGTAACCAGTGCATTTCACGACGACGACGAACCTCATCACGACCTACAACAGGAATATTATTTTCAACGTTACAAGCAACGATACAAGCACCACAACCCGTACATGCGTTCAAGTCGATTGCCATCACCCATTTGTGACCAGGTTGCTCATATTTGTTCCACAAATCGTATGTTTTGTGATTATCTGTAAAGCGTCCTGCCTCAGAGTTAGGATCTTTCAGATATTTCGCAAATGTCGTCTCACGGATCACGTTACGACCTTCGATCGTGTGGTGTGTTTGTGTTTGTGCCAATTGGTAAGTTCCAGACGCTTTCGCTACAGTTGCTTTAGCAACACCTTGTACTGTACCATTGATGATAGAAGCAAAAGGGAATGCGTTTTTACCAACTTCATTACCTGCTTTACCCACTTTTGTACGGCCGTAACCTACAGCAACTGAAACTGTTCCTTGTGCTTGACCAGGTTGTTGTACAACTGGCAATTCCAATTCAACACCATTTGCTTTTACAGTCACTTTACCATCTTCACCCAATCCTAATTTCTCAGCATCTTTCGGGTTAAGAGCAGCGTAGTTATCCCAAGTTACTTTAGAAACAGGGTCAGGCAATTCTTGTAAGTAAGCGTTGTTCGCGTAACGACCGTCACGAAGACCAGCAGGCTCATAAAGTTTCAATTCAAACTCACCTGTAATCGCTTTGCTTGATGCCTCAATTGCTGAAGCTGCCGCTGCAGCATTTCCTGTAAATGCAGGAGCTGTTGCCGCTTTAGCACCTTTATATTCAAAACCAGTTTGCAATACAGCATCCCAAGTTTTCGTAGAACCTGCTAAGATTTGTGTCGACCACAAGTTCTTAACAAAGTTGTACATATCGGTATCATTTCCTGCCCAAGTCAATAAGCTTTGCTCAGCTTGACGTGTTTTGAAAACAGGATTGATTGTTGGTTGAACGATCGAGAACAAACCTTCTTTTGGATTCGCATCACCCCAAGACTCCAAGAATGTACTTGCTGGAGCAATCGCTGTCAATTCAGAAGCTGTTTCATCCGCACGTTGCGAAAACGATAAGGTGAAAGGAACTTGTTTCAACGCCGCTTTTACATCATCTGCTTTGAAGTAGTCATACACCGGGTTGCTATTCAAGAAGAACGCAACACCAACTTGACCTGATTTCGCTGCTGCTAAGAAAGCTTGGAACGAAGAATCCGAACCTTGATATTGTTTAGAATAGTTATCCAAATCGATGATTGTACCGTAAGCACCTAATGCAACGTTGATTGCATTGACCAATACCTGTACATTGACATCGTTAGAACCAGCAACAACAACTGCTGCGCCTTTGCTGTTCACCAATTCTTTCGCCGCTAGAGCGACACCTTTTTGTGCTTTTTTGTTTGCAGTAGCGCCAGCCAAAGATTGACCAGTGATTGCATTATATAAAGCGATCAAGGTCGCACCTTCTTCTGAAGGTTTGATGGCGATACGTGCATCCGCATTTGTACCAGTCATCGAAAGACCAGACTCAAATTGCACGTGACGTGACATTTTTCCGTTTTTCAACGATTTATAATCACGGTTTTTAGCGTATTGTTGTGTATGCTCTTCACCTGCTAACCAAGTTCCTAAGAAATCAGCTGCAACGGAAACAATCACATTTGCTTTTTCAAAATTGTATGAAGGCACAACAGCTTTACCAAATGAAGCTTTATTCGCCTCAATAATACCGCTGTAAGAAACAGCATCGTATTGTACATGGTTAACTGTTGGGAATTTCGTTGCGAAAGCAGCGATAGCCGCCAACGTTGAAGGACTGTTTACCGTGTTAGAAACGATCGTAATTTGTTTACCAGAAGATGCCGCTGCATTCAAAGCTTTAACAACTTCCCCATCCAATTTAGACCACTCTACATCTTGACCTTTCAATTGTGCCTGTTTCAATTTGGACTCATCGTATAAATCCAATACGGAAGCAGCAGTCGTTGAATCCAAACCTTGGTTCAAACCAATTGCATTCGGGTTAGGCTCAACATTGATCGGACGACCTTCGCGCGTTTTAACCAAGATACTTTGACCGTTGAACGTCGAAGCATAATAGTTAGGGATACCTGGAGTCACCTCTTCAGGTTTAATCAAATAAGGAACTGCCTTATGCACAGGAGTACGGTTACAAGCCGCTAAAGAAACAGCACCCAAACCAAATCCTAATGCTTTCAAGAAGTCACGGCGAGGAGTTTTAGTACTCAAGCCAGCTTCGTTTAATACATCTTCTACAGGAATAGATTCGGCAAACTCACCCTTGCTTCCTTCAACGAAAGCAGGAGTTTGATTTAACTCTTCCAAACCTTTCCAATATTTTTTATTGCTATCCATTTAAGCTGTATATAAGATTGCGTATTTCAAATAATTATTAATAGTGACACTTACCACACTCAAGACCACCGATCATGGCTGCAGTCATTTTCTCACCTTTCTTAATTCTTTCGTGTGCTTTGATCAAATCTTCATAGTATTTGTTATCCGATTTGATATCTGTCTTTTTGTGACAATCAACACACCATTTCATCGTCAATGGAGAGTATTGGTATACTTCTTCCATATTTTGGATCGGACCGTGACAAGTTTGACACTCAACACCAGCTACCACAACGTGTTGTGAGTGGTTGAAGTAAGCAAAGTCAGGTAAGTTGTGGATACGAACCCATTGAATTGGTTTTGGATTGTTACCGTAAGTACGCGTATCAGGATTCCAATCCAATGCACGATAGATCTTAGCAATTTCAGGAGAAATCTCACCATCATAATGCTCTGAAGCAGTGATTGTATTGTGACAGTTCATACATACGTTGGCCGATGGAATAGACGCATTTTTAGATTTAAATGCTCCACCGTGACAGTATTGACACTCAATTTTGTTAACACCAGCGTGGATTTGGTGCGAGAACTTAATGGGTTGAACCGGCTGATAGCCTTGGTGAACACCAACGTTCCACATGGTCTTCCAACCACCGACAGCTAATAATGCAACCAACATCAAGACTGTAAAGCCAACCAACTTTTTGTTTTTAACGAATGCTTTCGCAAACTTCACAAAACGTTGGCTATCCTCTGGCTCTTGTTGCGCAGCAATAGCTTCTTGGTTTTTAGCAATAACATTTTCTAAGGTACGGATCACACGATTCAACACCACGATAACCACAACAGCCAAAACAACAACTGCGATCAAGCCCAAAATCATGAACATAGACGCGTTATCATCTTTAGCAGCAGCTCCATCTTTGTTTGGATCTTTCGGTTTCTCCTTAGAAGCATCGGTGATATACGCTAATACCGACTTGATCTGATCGTCAGATAAATCAGTAAAAGAAGTCATCACAAGCTTGTTGTTCTCTTCGAAGATTTTAACAGCATCAGCATCGCCAGACGCAATTAAAGCCTGAGAGTTCTTGATCCACTTGATTAACCAAGCTTCGTCTTTCGTCTCTGGAATCCCCTTCAAAGCAGGACCGACCACTTTTCTGTCAATGGCGTGACAGGATGTACACTTAGATTTGAAGATTTTTTCACCTTCCTTGACATCTTGCGCATGCAACGTCGTAACGGCAAATAATAGCATCAAACTCGTTGACACCACCCTCGCAAGGCTTCCCAAAACGGATGAGATAGTTCTCATATTTAGCACTTTATACTATTTATTTGTGAATGTAAAAAATTAACTCCCATGGTTAAAGGAGCCACTACCCCCCTAACAATGCCACAAAAGTATGATTTATTAACAAATCGCTGACAATTTTGTGACCTTTAATATCAATTTATAATCATTCTAAACAAATGCGTTTAAACAAGGATAAAAACAGCATTAAGCTATTAAAGTAGTTCCATCGCTACAACTTTTCATTTGGATAGCCACTCAAATATAAGACAATTCCATGACAATTTAAAATACCCAAAATTGACGAACACGAGGAACACAAAAAGTTTTTTTTCGTCTTTATTTCCGTAACTTTATCAAGATGAATGGAGACCGGGCCAGGATCAATTCCCAGACTGAAAAGGAAAGAATCTGGATGATACTACTTTTATAGAGATGCTCTTTTATATAAAGGAATAGATTGATCCCAGTCGACCGCTCCTGTCAAAATCAACGACTAACATACGACAGCCATGGAAACAAACAAAAAATACAACCCGCTAAGTAAAGAAGAGGAATACATTATTATACACAAGGGAACTGAACGTCCTTTTACGGGTGAACTTTTAGACAATAAGCTCAAAGGAACGTATATCTGCCGCCGTTGTGACAGCCCGCTATACCGTTCGGAGTCGAAATTTGAATCTGGCTGTGGCTGGCCAAGTTTTGATGATGAGATTCCTGGGGCAATTACAAGGATCACCGATGCCGATGGTCGCCGCACTGAAATCCTTTGTAGCACATGTGGTGCGCATTTAGGCCATGTATTCCTCGGAGAAGGCTTTACGACAAAAAACACACGTCACTGCGTTAATTCTATTTCAATGAAATTTGTAGCCGATACTACGAAGTAACTTTCACTTTAGTCGACTCACGAACTTTCAGTTCACAAGGCAACACCATTCTACGTGTTGCTTTTATTTTACCCTGAAGACGAAGCAACAAAATATTGATCAGGTTCTCAGCAATGTCCTTGATCGGCTGCGAAACAACGGTGATAGCAGGTTCTACCAGCTTAAAAACTGTATGGTCGTCAAAAGCAATGACTGCTGGCATCGTAAAGTTGAACTTTTTAGCGGCCTTCAAGCCCGAAATCGCCAAATAGTTAGTGGAGAACAAAACAGCATCCAGCCTGTTTTCACAGATGAACTCCCGCAAAGATTCCATCGCCTCCTCATCCGAAGCATCCATCTGGATCTTCTGGATAAAACTTTGCTGCTTATTATTATCCATAGCTTTCATATAGCCATCTGAACGCTCTTTCATTTGAGTTTGATCCGAGTAGAGCGATACAAATCCGATACGTCTATAACCTTGTTGACACAAATGGTTACTGGCATCAAAGGCCCCCTGAAAATTGTCGGCCCCAACATAGTCTGTTTCAAGCCCCGGAAAATAACGGTCGAAGAGCACAACCGGGATATTATTCTGCTGTAACTGCTTTACGGTATCTTCCAAACCATCGGAAGGTGTAATAATAAAACCATCCACCTGCCGATCGTAAAACATCTGGATCAACTCCTTCGCTTTTTCTACATCATTGTTGGTACTACAATAAATAATACGATAGCCCTGCTCATAGACCTTACTTTCGATCAGACGTGCAATATTCCCAAAAAAAGGATTGGAAATATCCTCGATAATCAAACCCAAAATCTTTGTCTTTCCGGTACGGAGACTTTTTGCCAATTCATTCGGCTTATACCCTACCTTTTTGACATAATCCAGCACACGCTTTGTCAAAGCCTCACTAATACGCTTCTCTTTTGCCTTGTCATTCAAAATAAAGGACACAGTAGTTACAGAAATCCCCAAGGCCTTTGCGATATCACTGATCAGAATACGTTTCTTCATGTAGTAGTAGTAGGTTTGTTAAGTTTTTTATTACGAAGATTACTAAAGTAAAAAATTTAACGACAATTTACTAAAATAATAATAAAATTGCGCTAAAAGGTTTTATTTACTAATTTTAAGCAGTTTTCAAATACCCGAACAAAACCTATGACAGGAAATAAACTACTCAAAACAGTGTTGGGCACACTAATTTTACCATTTTGTGCGCAAGCCCAGCAAAATCTTACACAATATGTCAACCCCTTTATTGGGTCCGCGGATCATGGCCACGTCTTTGTTGGCGCCAATGTACCTTTAGGTGCGGTGCAATTGGGGCCTACTCAAATTCCACAGATTTGGGACAAGTTCAACGGATGGGATTGGTGCAGTGGATACAATTACAAAAGCCAGGAAATTTTGGGTTTTACACATACCCACCTGAGTGGAACAGGTATCGGTGACCTCAACGACCTTATGATCGTTCCAGCCAACGGAAAATTACAATTAACGCCCGCAGAATTCAACAAAATGAATACAGGTTATGGCTCTTCCTTCAAAAAAGAAAATGAGGTAGCAAAACCGGGATTCTATAGCGCTTATTTAGATGATTACCAAGTACAAGCCAACTTGACGGCAACCGAACGTGTTGGTTATCATCAATATCGCTATGAAAAAACAGACAATGCACATATTTTGGTCGACTTAGGTTACCATATCAACTGGGATAAACCGACAGACACTTACATCAAACAGGTGAACGACTCGACCTTTGTTGGTTACCGCTTTTCAACAGGATGGGCAACTGACCAAAAATTGTATTTTGCCATCAGAACTTCCCAACCGATACAAAAAGTAAGATTTTTCGACGGTAAAGAAGAAAAATTAGGCCAAACAACATTCAAAGGACAGGCAATCAAAGCGGCTTTATTCTTTGATGCTGTTAAAAACAAAAACATTGAACTTAAAGTCGGTATTTCTCCGGTAAGCTCGACCAATGCGCTGAACAACATCAACACCGAGATTCCAGGCTGGAATTTTGAAAAAGTAAAGCAAGACGCCGATCAACGTTGGAACAAAACCTTAAATAAGATTCAATTTGAAGCCGACAAGGATACAAAGACAATCTTCTATACTGCATTATACCATACCTACTTCGCCCCTACCATCTTTAACGATGCCAACGGCGATTACTTAGGGACCGACAAACAAGTCTACGAGAAACAGGATTTTGTCAACCATACGGTATTTTCGCTTTGGGATACTTACCGGGGCCTACACCCCTTGATGACCATCTTGGAAGACCGTAAAATCAATCAGGACTTTATCAAAACCATGTTGGCTATCTATCAACAACAAGGTAAATTACCCATGTGGCACTTACAAGGCAATGAAACCAACACCATGGTGGGGCTGCCTGCAATTCCAGTGATTGCTGACGCTTTCTTAAAAGGAATTATTGACGAGAAAGATTATCCTTTGATGTGGGAAGCTGTTAAGACCACGGCTATGGGTAATGATCACGGTCTAAAATATGCGCGTGAACTGACCTACATTCCGATCGACAGCATGCCTAATGAGTCTGTAGCATGGGCATTGGAGTATGCTATTGCTGACTTCGGTGCGTATAAAATTGCCGAAAAACTGGGTAAAACAGAAGACGCTGCCTATTTCAAAAAACGCTATAAACTATACGAGCAATATTTTGACAAAGAGGTAGGTCATTTCGTCGGTAAAAAAGCCAATGGTGCGTTCCGCAGACCTTTCGACCCATTGATGGCCAAACACCGCGAGAATGACTATTGCGAAGGTAATGCTTGGCAATACACCTGGTTAGTACCCCAAGATGTCAAAGGTCTGATCAATCTTTTCGGTGGCGAGGAGAAATTTTTGAAAAAACTGGATTATTTTACGACCATGTCATCGGATCTTGGTGGTGAAGCTTCACCGGATATTTCAGGACTAATCGGCCAATATGCGCAAGGTAACGAACCAAATCACCATATCCCTTACTTGTATGCTTACGCGGGACAACCTTGGAAAGGTGCAGCCTTAGTCCGTAAAGCGATGACTGAGTTTTACACAAACAGTCCAGCTGGTCTATGTGGAAATGATGACGTCGGACAAATGAGCGCATGGTATGTATTCTCGGCAATGGGCTTTTATCCATTGAATGCAATGAGTGGTGTTTATGTCTTCGGTTCTCCGATGATGCAACATGCGAATATCAATCTACCGAATGGCAAAACTTTAGCGATCGATGTTAAAAACCAAGGCAAAGCCAATCAATATATCAAATCGATCAAGTTAAATGGCAAGCCTTACGCCAAAACGTTCATTACACATGCGCAACTTTTAGCAGGTGGACAGATGGAAATCGAGATGAGTGCTACGCCAAACAAAAACTTTGGTAAAAACAAAGCCGATTGGCCTTCAAGCATTGACAATAATTAACTGAAAAATTGTCAGTAAAACATTACTGGATTAATATTTGTTAATACCTTAATAACATATTTAAGGAGAAACAAAACATGGCAGATTACAAAAACATCAATATACAAGATATCCCTGACGGAGGTGATAATCCAAAAGACTTCTATGAAACTTTTAAAGAGCGCTTAGAAGACTTAGAAACATTTCCAAAGGACTATACGTATAAATTTATCTTACCAAAAGATCAGGACCACTTCAATCAGATTCAGAGCGTATTTGATGACACAGGTGCTCAGTTTGATTTTAAGGATTCCAAAACAGGTAAATATACTTCAATTACGGTAAACTTGAACGTTAAAGACGCCGACCAGGTGATCTACTACTACAAAGAAGTAGCGAAGATAAAAGGTGTTATCATGTTATAAAAAGCAACTGAGGCTGTCGAATTGACAGCCTCAGTTGTTTCATCGTTATTGTAATCGCGCCTCCCTATTTCAACACCACAACATCCAGCCAATAATCGCCACTAAATCTTTTACTATCATGATGTAGTTTCAATAGATTAACAGCAGTCTCCTCCTTTAAAAAATCCAAAATTCGTTTGACATCCCGCCGGGCAGCAAACTGTTCCAGAATCTGACTGGATTTCAACAGAAGCAAGCGAAGTATACCTTTCATGGGATAAAGATGTTGCTAAGTTTTATTTTCCATAAAAAAAGCCCGCGTAAAGCGAGCTTTTCATATCATTTAAAGAATAAACTTATTCTTGGCCGGCACCAGCTACAGGAGCTTCGCCAGGTTTATCCTGCTTTGGTTTGTCTTCTTTCGGAGGACGAGGCAATAACGCTTTACGCGAAAGCTTCATTTTACCTTGTTTGTCGATATCCAACAATTTAACTGTTACTTTATCACCTTCTTTGAAGATACCGTCCATTGTTTCAAGACGTTTCCAGTCAATTTCAGAGATGTGCAATAAACCATCTTTACCAGGCATGATTTCAACGAAAGCACCGAATGGCATAATTGATTTCACTTTACCTTCATAAGTTTCACCAATCTCTGGTTTAGAAGCAATCGCTTTGATACGACCTACTGCATCATCAATAGCCGCTTTATTATCTGCGAATACTTGAACAACACCTTTGTTATCAACTTCTTCGATCGAAATTGTAGCACCGGTCTCACGTTGCATTTCTTGGATAATTTTACCACCTGGTCCGATTACAGCGCCAATAAATTCTTTATCGATCAATAATTGAACGATACGTGGTGCATGTGGTTTGTAATCTTCGCGAGGAGCAGAAATTGTTTTCTTCATCTCACCCAAGATGTGTAAACGCGCTTCTTTTGCTTGATCCAAAGCTTGCGTCAACACTTCCCATTTCAAACCATTGATTTTTAAGTCCATTTGACAAGCAACGATACCTTTTTCTGTACCCGTTACTTTAAAGTCCATATCACCTAAATGATCTTCATCACCTAAGATATCCGATAAGATCGCATATTTACCTGTTTTCTCATCAGAAATCAATCCCATGGCAATACCTGAAACTGGCGCTTTCAATTTCACACCGGCATCCAAAAGTGCTAATGTACCAGCACATACAGTTGCCATAGAAGAAGAACCATTTGACTCCAGAATATCAGAAACAACACGGATCGTATATGGATTTTCACTGTCTGCAGGAAGTACCTGTTTCAATGAACGCATTGCTAAGTTACCGTGACCAACTTCACGACGACCTGGACCTCTATTAGGTCTTACCTCACCTGTAGAGAATGCAGGGAAGTTGTAGTGAAGAATAAACTTGTTATAACCGTTGATAAAAGCACCATCGATCATTTGCTCATCGTCTTTAGCACCTAAAGTAACCGAAGTCAATGATTGTGTTTCACCACGTGTGAATACAGCCGAACCATGTGCAGCAGGCAAGTAATCTATTTCTGACCAGATTGGGCGGACTGTACGTACGTTACGGCCATCTAGACGAATTCCCTCATCCAGGACAAGGTTACGAACAGCATCATACTGAACATCGTGGAAATATTTTTTGAACAAGAAAGCTGTATCATCATCCAATTCCTCGGGCATTGTTGCTCTGAACTCTTCCGCGATTTTTGCGAAGTTTTCAGAACGGTCATGTTTTGCAGAAGCAGATTTTGCAATAGCGTAAACCTTATCGTAAGTAGCTGCAAAAATAGCATCTCTCAATTCAAGGTTTTCAGGCTCATGGTTATACTCACGTTTAACCGTTTTACCAACTAAGTTAGCCAGTTCTACTTGAGCAGCAACTTGTTTTTTGATCGCTTCATGAGCAAAAGCAATTGCTTCTACCATTTCAGCTTCAGAAATTTCTTTCGCTTCACCTTCAACCATACCAATATCTTGTGCAGAACCAGCAACGATAAATTCTAGCGTTGCTTTTTCAAGTTCAGATAATTTTGGGTTGATCACCAATTGACCGTCAATTTTCGCAACGCGAACTTCAGAAATTGGTCCATTAAAAGGAATATCAGAAACAGCAATAGCTGCAGAAGCAGCCAAACCTGCTAAAGCGTCAGGCATAATATCTTTATCTGCAGAAATCAAGCTAATTGCCACTTGTGTATCTGCGTGATAGTTTTCAGGGAACAAGGGACGTAATGCACGGTCTACCAAACGTGAGATCAATACCTCATAATCCGATAGTCTAGCTTCACGACGTAAGAAACCTCCTGGAATACGGCCTGTTGCCGCATATTTTTCTTGGTAATCTACCGAAAGAGGTAAAAAATCAACCCCAGATTTAGCTTCTTTAGCTGAAACGACTGTTGCAAGTAACATCGTATCACCTTGTTTTAATACTACAGCACCATCAGCTTGTTTTGCCAATTTACCTGTAGACAATTCGATCTGGGTGCCATTACCCATATCGATGGTTGTTTTAATTTCGTTGTAATTCATTTAATCTTGTTTGCGACATGCTTTTCATCTTGTTGGCAGCATGCCAATATTTTAAATACATTAGATTTCAGCACAAAGGTAAATTAAAATATTAAGATTAATGCAATTAACGGCAGGCTAAATCATCAAACCATCGGAATAACTGTGCCAAAAAGTCCAGCGACTCATTCAACAACATAGCTCAGAGCAAAAAGTTCAGCAGTAAACCTGGAAAACATTGGTAAGTTTAGGCGCCAACAGTACGAAAACAGACTGGGAAAATTTTATGTTCATTTTCGCCCTTTGTTCGGTACTTCTTCGGTACTTGTTCGGTACTCGTTCGGTGCTTCTTCGGTTGTAAGCGAATAAAGACCGAAGAAGTTCCGAGGAAAAAACGATTAAATAATGACTAAATGGCGAAATTGAAGTAAGAAAGAACCTATACCATCCCCTCCTTTTCCCAAGGGTATCCCAAGCAATTGCGAAAGCCGTTATAAATAGAATAATCCCTTTGAGACGCGCAAAGTTCACTAATAAATCTGTCTAGATATACACAATAAAAAAAGCCATCCAAAATTTGGATGGCTTTCTTAACACCTTTGTATAAAAGCTTATTTGATGATATCACGTAAACCTAGACCTTTAATGATCGCACGGTAACGGTTGATATCTTTTTTATAAAGATAAGCTAATAATGAACGACGTTTACCTACTAACATTTGTAGGGCACGTTGTGTACCGAAATCTTTTCTGTTTTTTTTCAAGTGCTCAGTTAAGTGAGCAATTCTCTTAGTGAATAAAGCAACTTGACCTTCAGTAGATCCTGTGTTTGTAGCTGATCCAGCAAATTCTGCGAAGATATCAGCTTTGTACTCTTTACTTAAATACATTTCCTGAATAATATTAAAGCGTTAAAAATTTTATTAATTGGCTGCAAAGATAACAAAAATCTTGGAGTGCCAAAATAATTTAACAAGCAAAGATCTCCCTGATGTTACACCTTTACATAAATTTTCTTCTTGTCCAGCCAATAGCAAATTACCCACATTAAGGTCAGGAAGCATAACGAATAAACAAAAGATCCAACTTCTGGTATCCCGGGGATTTTCGCACAAACGTATTTATAGAACCAGCCAAAAGCGTCGAGGTATTTTTGTGTGCCATCTTCTTTTAGGCCATCAGGAATTCGGAATAATCCCAAAAAGCGCGGCAAGATCCCACTCAACACAAAGATGAACAATGGATTTTTACCAAAAACATCAAAAAACTGTGTCAATTTATTTTTTACGCCCTGTACTTCAATAAACCAGATCATGCCACCCAGCGTCATGGTTGCCAAACCTGTGGTATAAAGTACGTAGGAACTTGTCCATATTTTTTTATTGATCGGAAAACCCAAAGCCCATATCCAAGCCAAAACGACCAAAATAAATCCGGTCACAAACATCCCCGCCAACAATTTAAAATGCGGCTCATGAGACGTCGGCACTTTGGTCCATAACCAATCCACCTGACCCTGCTTTTTTATAAAAACGCCAACTAAATATCCAAAGACGACCTGTACAATTGCCGGTAATGTGCTCATCAGTCCTTCGGGATCAAAGGGTACCCCCTCCCCTTTGTAAACATGCGGTAAACCTAAAATGGCGATATCATACTTTGTTCCGAACCAGCCTTCCAAACTATAGGGATCTGCCCCGCCAGCGATTGCACAAATCGCCCAGTATAACAATAAAATGATTGTTGAAATCCAAATAATGGTTTTCTCTTTAAAATAATAGGCGAGAATAGACGCAAAACAGTAGGCGACAGCAATGCGCTGCAATACGCCAAAAATACGAATCCCCCGGCTCGGGTCAGTTCCGTCTACCCATTGCTTAAAAACCAGCTCTGCACCATCCCATTTCACAAAAGGCCACCAATTGATGAAAAGTCCAATTGCAAAAATTAAGACCGTCCGTTTAATGACTTTTTGCCAAAATACGGCCGGGCCAGCCTCCTGTAAACGAGGTATCACAAAAGACATGGCGTTACCAACAGCAAATAGAAAAAAGGGGAAAACCAGGTCTGTAGGCGAGCAACCATGCCATTCTGCATGTTTTAGCGGCGCAAACATATGAGCCCATGTCCCCGGATTATTCACCATAATCATCAGTGCCACAGTAGCCCCACGAAAGACATCCAAGGAGTAATAGCGTTGTTTCATAATCAGATTGTATAATTAAAAGGTAAATATAAGCTATTTGATATTCATTTTTATGCCTAATCTATGATTTAATGGCACAAACAGGAATGTAGATTGTTACACAAAAACAAAAAAAACGCCGCGCAGCAACAACTTCTTAAAGTTTTTTAAAAAGTATTTTGATCTTACATGCGATTTAACATATCTTTAACAAAAGTTTAATCAACTTTTAGAAACCACACGAACTAATGGAAAAAGAAATATTGAAAAACCTTTATTTTGATTCTGCGCTTTCTATTGCAGAGTTGGTCAAAAAGCTCTCCAAGAGTACACCTTCCATTACAAAAATAATCAATCGTTTACTTGAAGAAAAAATAATTGTTGAATGTGGTTTTGCAGAATCTACCGGCGGAAGACGTCCTTTACAGTTCGCTATTAATCCAGCGCTGAATTTTTATATCCTGACAATTTCAGCCGATCAGCATTTCTCTACATTTACCTTAACAGATCTCAATCAGCAGAAGATTATCGAACACCGCGATGTTCCCTTAGAATTGAAGTCCAGTAATTCTGCTAATTTACTATTGGACGAAATTGAATCGATTTTGGAACTATCGGGAATCCAAAGGGACAAAATAATTGGAATTGGCCTTAGTATACCGGGATTCGTCAATTCAGAATTGGGTGTCAATGAATCTTACCCGCACAACCATCCTTTATACCGTATTAAAAGTAGCATAGAAGCAAAATACCAAATATCAACTGTGATAGAGAATGACTCCAGATGCATTGCTATAGCAGAAAAAGAGTTTGGAGCAGCAAAAGATATTGATCATTCACTCATTATCAATTTAAATTGGGGTGTTGGATTGGGCATTATTATCAATGGCTCTGTTTTCAAAGGCGAATCAGGTTTTGCGGGAGAATTTAGTCATATCCCGCTCTCGGATGACAACACCTTGTGTTCTTGCGGGAAAAGGGGATGCCTAGAGGTAGAAGCTTCATTAGACGCAGCCATTCGAAGTACGGAAACTGACATCCAAAACAATGAATATTCCATTTACAGTACTTTTGTAAAAAGTAAGCTCAACAAAATCGATGCTTTAATTGAAGCTTCGAACGTGGGCGATCAAATTGCTATCAATAATTTAGGAAAAATAGGTTATATGTTGGGTAAAGGCATATCAACGCTTATCCATATTCTGAATCCAAAACAGATCATCGTCAGCGGAAGAGGTGCAGAACTGGGCCGAATTTTGAATCCCCAAATACAGATTGCCATCAATGAATTTTGTATTCCTGAAATTGCAAAAACGACAAATGTGCAAATGTCATCTTTAAACAAACATGCACAAATCAAAGGTACTGCAGCGATTGTAGTCGAAAATCACATTAATAAAATTTTAACAAAATAATAACCACACTAATCATTTACTTATTGTAATTCATACTAATCATTAAAAAATGAGTCTATTTTACAAAAAAGCAGCGGGTATAGCATTGTGTACGCTATTTAGCGCCACTTCGCTTTACGCACAACAAACCATTACTGGTACAGTAACTGACGCCAAAGGTCCAGTTTCAGGAGCGACAGTTTCTGTTAAGGGCACTGCCAAAGGAACCCAAACAAATGCAAGCGGAGCTTTTACCATTCAAGCATCCCCAGGAGAAGTATTACGTATTTCTATTGTGGGTTACCAAACCCAAGAAGTTACGGTTACTTCCGCTAAATCGATTAAAGTATCCTTAAATCAGGACGCTTCGGCTTTAGATGAAGTTGTTGTCACAGCGATGGGCATCAAGCGCGAATCTAAGGCGCTAGGATATGCAGTTAGCAATATCAAAGCTGAGGAAATCACTAAAGCGGGTAACACCAACTTTGGATCAGCACTATACGGTAAAGCACCAGGTGTGAAAATCACCACTGCTCCGGGTGGTTCTGCCAGTGCGGTTAACGTTCAAATCCGTGGTATCAATTCATTAAACTATCAACGTCAGCCCCTCTATGTTGTTGATGGTATCATCATCCGTAACGATCAACAAGGTGGTGCGACTGGTGCAAACAATAATAATTATTGGGACGATCAACGTATTAGGGGTAATGGTATGCTGGACATCAACCCCGCTGATATCGACAATATTTCCATCTTAAAAGGTGCTGCAGCCAGTGCACTATACGGCTCGGACGCTGCAAGTGGGGTAATTGTTATTACAACAAAGAAAGGCACAAAAGGAAGAGGTCTAGGAATTGACTTCAACTATAATGGATCAATCGAAAGAGCAGCCTTTTTACCGAAGTTCCAAAATATTTATGGACCCGGTTACGACGCAGCGACAAACATCGCTAACGGCGCGTCTGCCGAAGGTTGGTTTACAGATGCTAATTCTCCTTCGGGAAGAAGGCCATACTATAGATCCTACGGAAGTTTTGGTCCAAAATTCACTGGCGAAGATGTTATGTGGTGGGACGGACAGGTACGTCAATACAAAGCACGTGAAAATAACTACTACGACGTATTTGACAAAGGCTACAATTCCAATATTAACGTTGGTATCTCAAACCAAACAGAGAAAATTAACTACCGTTTGAGTGCGACCAGAATGGACTATAAAAGTACGAGCCCTGGTAGTAAACAAAACAGAAATACCTTCAACCTTAATAGCACGCTAAAACTTAGCGACAAATTGTCGACCGATATCGTCGCTAACTTTATCAATACCAATACCCACAACAGAACCTATCTGTTGGGTCAGGTACTTGGAAGTTTCGACGGGTTTTTCAGCAGAACAGAAGATATGTCTGCCATGAAAAATGCGTATCAAACCACTGACGGCTACAAATATTCCAAATTTGGAACAGGACGTCCTGAAGACTTCAAATACACGATGAGGGCTTCTAACCTCTTAGATTATTTTTGGAATCAGTACAAAAACAGTTATGATGAGACCGAAAATAGGATTTTAACAAGTGCCACATTAAACTGGGATGTTGTAAATCACTTGAAACTCCGCGGAAGAATTGGTAATGACTTAACTTCTGCAACGAGCATCAACAAGCAATACAACGAATATGCAACGGCTTACAATTCAACTACCAGCAGTTCTGGAGGCTTCGCAACTTCAAAAGGAGTCTATTCGATCCTGTATGGTGATGTAATGGCAACCTATAGCAACAAAATCAATGCAGATTTCGACTATTCAGCGAGCGTGGGTTTCCAATCGAGATCAGAGCGTTATGATGATCAATCGTCAAGTACAGCAGGTGGTCTTGTCACAGAAAACTGGTTTAGCTTAAGCAACAGTTACGCGCAGGCAACAACTTCAAATAGCAGAAAGGAAATGCTAAAATATGCCTACTTCGGTTCCTTGAATATTGGCTATAAAGGATTTGCTTACTTAGACGGTACTTATCGTTCTGAATATTCTTCTACACTACCTTCATCAAACAATAATTATCGCTATGGTTCGGTTAGTGGTAGCTTTATTTTCAGCGATGCTTTCGATATCAAGTCTGATAAGTTCTCCTACGGTAAACTTCGCGCTTCCTACGGTATTGTTGGTAATGATGCCGCAATCTACGAAGCAAATATCGCTTACAACCAAAATCCATTATTGACCATCAATGGAGCTGTTCCATCATTGACCTATAGAAATAACTATGGAAATCTTAATCTACGTCCTGAGCGTAAATATGAGGTTGAGGTCGGTATGGAATTGAAGTTTCTAAAAAATAGATTAGGATTGGATGTTAGTTACTACAACAACTATATCGACGACCAGATCTTAGGACTTACAACACCAGCCTCTACAGGGGCTACTTCCCAAATTTTGAATATCGGAAAAATTGCCAATAACGGTTTGGAGCTTTCTATCAACGGTACCCCAATTCAAAATGAAAACTTTACCTGGAATTCTAGACTAAACTATTCATTTAATAAGTCGACAGTTAAAACCCTAGCACCGGGTGTTGAAGAATTGGTATTCTACTCTGCCGATGAAAACTCTTTGAAGATTACGGCAAAAGAAGGTGAGAAATTAGGAAATATTTACGTTTATGACATTGCCAAAGATCAAAACGGCAATAATTTGATCTCTGACGATGGACTCTATGTGATCGACAAAACCAAGTACAAATATGCTGGCAACATTATGCCAAAAGCGATCGGAGGCTGGACCAATACATTTACCTATAAAAACTTTATGTTAGACTTTACTGCTGATTATCGTTTTGGAGGTAAAATGGTATCCGAAAACCTCAAATACGGCATGAGTGCTGGTCTATATGAAAACACCTTACCATATCGCGAAAATGGAGTGACTTTGCAAGGTGTTAACGCCAATACAGGAAAAGCAAACGATGTACATTTGAGTGCTGCAGAATATTACATGAACACATTCGGATGGGGTGCAGATTCTTGGACTGAAAAAGGTGCCGTTTACGACAACAACTTTATCAAATTAAGAGAATTGTCTATTGGTTACCGTATTCCAGACAGTTTCACCAAAAGACTTAAAATTAACAACTTAAAGGTTTCTTTATTGGGCAGAAATCTATTCTACTTCTACCGTACATTGAAAAATCTTGACCCTGAAGCTCCAGTAGGTAACAAATGGTGGGCACAAGGTGTAGACGTTGGTTCATCTGCTGCTACCCGAAGTTTCGGTTTTTCATTGAATGCTAATTTTTAATTTTTTACCCACGAGAATCATGAAAAAAACTTTTCTTTCTATATTAACTTTGGTTTCGGCCCTATCGACGATGGTCGGCTGTAAATCACAACTTGACGACAAGTTTCAAAACCCAGATGCATCGACAAAAGCAAATATTCCGGCGTTCTTTGCCGAAATGCTAAATAATGATCGTGTAAGACCAGCTTATTACCACTACCGTACATTTATTCTGTCCAATCAGGCAGTATATACGCAGACAGCGTCTTTTTATCCGTCAAATACCATGTATCAGCCGAACGATAGCTACTCTTATGCATATTGGACGGACTTTTATGCTCCTGGTGTACTCGGTATCACAAGAAGCATGGAAAAAGCATACGCTGAACTTCCTGAAGCGGAGAAAGCAAGTAAAGAGATCTTTATCCAAACGGGCAAAATTGTATTGTTTGACGAGGCGTCTAAATTAGTGGATAATTTTGGTGACATTCCTTTCAGTGAAGCCGGTAGTCTACCAACAACAAGTACGATTATTAAGCCAAAGTTTGATGCGCAAAAAGAATTATACAATCAGTTCATCAGCGAATTGAAAAATATCAACACGTATTTATCAACAGCAACGACCAATCCCGATTTTTCAAAATACGACATCTTGAATAGCGGTAATGTTGCGAAATGGCGTAAGTATGCCAATTCACTTCGCCTGCGTCTATTGATGCGTATTTCTTTTGTTGATGAGGCAAAAGCAAGAACTGAAGTACTTGAAATGCTGAATAACCCAACACAATATCCATTGGCAGATGGTGGCGCAACGGCAAACTATAACCCTAGAAATGAAGACATCTTATTGCAGCCGCTAACAAACTATACGGGAACTTTGAGACAGGCTTTGATTGAAGGTCCTAACCAATTCGCAACAGATCATATGTTGAACAAAGTGATGTTACCAGCGAATGATCCACGTATTCCGGTACTTTATGATAAATTCGGAAAAACAGTAGACGGTAAGTTTGTTCAGAACAAAGAGTATAGAGCAATGCCAATTTCCTTTACTTCAGCGGATATGGAGAAGAATTATCAAGACTACGCTGTGTTGGATTCGGCAACTATCTTCGACAACAATGCTTTGCCGGGAATTGTCATTACCGCTTCTGAAACCAATTTCAATAAAGCTGAAGCGTTATTAAGATGGGGAGCAAGTAATGCGGCCAAAGATGCTTACGATGTCGCTGTTAAACAATCCGTTTCTTTCTATTATTATTTAAATAATTTAAATACTTCAGGACTGAAAACAGAGAAAAAACCTACCGATGACGTCATCAATGACTTTGTAGACAAATCGACTATCAGCTTCTCAACAACTCAAGCAAAGAACCTAGAATTAATATGGACTCAAAAATGGTTACATTATGGTTTTTTACAGGCACAACAAGCTTGGGCTGAATTGAGACGTACAGGATATCCAATATTGACATATCCTGTGGCTGGATTGGCTAATTACGCAAATCCTCCTAAACGTTTATTATATCCTACCCAAGAGATTTCAAATAATAGTTCTAATTACGATGCTGTTAAAGCAAATGATACAAGAACAACTAAAATCTTCTGGGACGTCAAATAGATGATCACAATTTAAACGAATAAAATCTCGCGAGCAATTGTCCTGAGACTTTGAAAGAGCCTGGTATTCCCAGGCTCTTTTATTTTACTAGTATATCGAACTATACAGATACCAATAAGCGTTAAATCCCTAAAAAAAACGCCCATTTTAGGAGATGATAGTCAGGGCTTCTCGCTTAAATATCACTTAAAATTATAGCAATTTCGTTACAATACCCACCCAACCTTTCTTCATTAGATAAAAAAAAGAGCCTTCTTTTGACCAAAAACACATTATCATCAAATTCTTTTTAAAAATTTTAAAAAGAATTTTGAACTTAACACAAAGTGTGTTTATCTTTAACATACAATGCTTATGAGAATCTAAACATATTGATGATCTATAAGCAAGTTACTATGAAAAACCAAGGCGCGATGAAATGATTTTTATCAGCCATTATGAAACTTAGAGAAAACCAATAGTTATACTAATACAATTGAACTAAATTATGGGCGGCGAAATTTTGAGAATTTTGTATTACAGGCCGATGCAACCGATTGCAGATATTGCAAACTCTTTATCGAAAAGCATCCCCTCTGTCACCAAACAGATCAATGATCTTTTGACACGAAATGTTGTTGTCGAAAAAGGTTATGCAGCATCCACAGGTGGAAGAAAAGCTATACAATACATGCTTAATGAAAATTTACAGCAAAGTATTATTAGCGTGTCTATCGATCAATTCTATACATCCATATCTTCCTCAAATCTCAAGGCTGAAACAATTTCGTCGCAAAATAATATTCCAATCGACCTTAGAGATAAGAAGGCAACGGAGTCCATTCTGGAAGCATTGAACAATTTCATCATTTCCAACCAGATCAACATTACACAAGTAATCGGTATTGGAATAAGTATGCCTGGTTTTGTTGATTCGGAAACAGGTCTCAATGAATCGTACAATGAAGATTCACCCTTATATAACATTCGAAAACTATTTGAGCAAAAATTTAAGGTTCCGGCCATCATTGACAATGACTCACGTTGTATCGCCCTCGCGGAACGGAAATTTGGTGAAGCAAAAGATTCATCCCACTCGCTCGTGATCAATCTAAACTGGGGTGTAGGCTTAGGAATACTCATCAATGATGATATCTTCAAGGGAACATCAGGTTATGCCGGCGAATTCAGCCATATTCCACTTTCCGATACATTAACCTTATGCTCATGTGGCAAACGCGGCTGTCTTGAAGTCGAAGCTTCCATTAGTGCAGCCATTCGAAATACCGAGCGGGATATAAAGAATGGAGAATATTCCATTTATGATAAACTGGCCCATGAACACATCAATAAAATCGACGCATTAATTGAAGCCGTCCAAATCGGAGATCAGGTAGCAATCAACAACATTGGGAAAGTTGGCTATTTACTTGGCAAGGGAATTTCGACGTTAATACACATCCTCAATCCGGATAAAATAATCATCAGTGGCCGTGGTGCAGAAATTGGGGATATTCTGGCGCCTCATATTCAAGTGGCCATTAATGAATATAGCATTCCGAAGATTTCAAGGAAGACAACATTGGCAATTTCCACACTGCATAAAAGGGCACAACAAAAGGGGACAACTGCCTTAGTCATCGAAAAATATATTACTAACATAATTAACTAACGTTTTACACAAACACCTAAAACATGAGTCTATTTTACAAAAAAACTGCAGGATTGGCGCTATGTACACTTTTCAGTGCTACATCGCTCTACGCGCAGCAAAGCATTTCTGGAATAGTTTCAGATGCTAATGGACCAATTTCTGGCGCCACTGTCTCCGTAAAAGGAACCAGCAGGGGCACCCAAACTGGCGGCAATGGATCTTTCACAATCCAAGCTTCAACAGGTGAAACTTTGCGCATCTCCATGGTGGGCTACAAATCCCAAGAAGTTGTGGTTGGTTCCAACAAAACAATCAACGTAAGCTTAACCAGCGATCAATCCAACCTGGAAGAAGTTGTTGTTACTGCCATGGGTATCAAAAAAGCCCCGAGAGAGCTTGGTTATGCCATGAGTACGATTGATTCTAAAGAACTAACAAAAACCGGTTCACCAAACTTTGCGGGGGCATTATATGGTAAAGCACCGGGCGTACGCATCACAACTGCTCCAGGGGGAGCGACCTCAGGCGTAAATATCAATATTCGTGGTATTAACTCTATCACAGGAGGTTCACAACCATTAGTCATTATTGATGGGGTACCTATGCGCCAAAATAAATTTGATAACTCCAATTATTGGGGCGACCAACGTGCTCGTGGTAATGGCCTTGAGGATTTAAACCCTGAGGATATCGAAACAGTATCCATTTTAAAAGGCGCTTCAGCTGCTGCATTATATGGATCTGAAGCAATGAATGGTGTTGTCCTTATCACAACAAAATCAAATAAGGGGGGTACAGGCTTTTCAATTGATTTTAATGCAAACTATACGCATGATCAAATTGCATACCTACCCAAATTCCAAAATGTACGGGGGCCAGGCTATAGCTTAGCTTATGCAAATGGAGGACAGGCAGAAGATAAATTTTTCTATTATGGTGCTGATCGGGCTGTTGATGGAGTTACAAGAGGTGTTTTACCCGCAACGGTAAACTTCGGGCCTAAATTTGATGGACTACCAACGGTAACATGGGACGGTAAAGTGCGGCCTTATGAAGCTCAGAATGCTTATGGAAAGTTTTTCAACAATCCCAACAATACATCCCTTAATCTCGCGCTAGGCCACGCAACAGAAACGTCAAATGTTCGTTTCTCCCTTACGCGTCAAGATAATCAGATGACGTCGTTCGATTCGTATAACAAAAAGAACATTGTCAATTTTAACTCAACATTTAAATTGTGGAATAAACTGACAACCGATGTTGTCGTTAATTATATCAATCAGCATACGCATAACAGGCCATTTATGACGGATCGTTTGATTAACAATTTTACGGGGATGATTTCCACATTTGATAACCCAGACTGGTATGCAGATCGCTATCAAACAAGCCTAGGTTACAAATATGTAACTGGAACGAATCAAAGTCTTACCCCGGGTGAAAATCTAATACACAACGGATATAAAGTCGATGTATTAGATTATTATTGGAATACTCGAGCTAAAACAAGTGATGAATATTCAAACCGTTTAATTGGTTCATTTACCAATACTTATCAAATCACAGACGATTTATCTGTTCGCGCTAGATTCTCTGCTGACGTTACATCAGCACGATTTGAAGACCGCAGCCCTAATCGCTTCCCATTACTTTACGGTTTTGACACCGAGTCAGGATTTACGACAAAGAATCAAAATCAAAACATTTATTACACCGACCTTCTTGCCTCCTATAAAAAACAAATTAATAAGGACATTAAGTTAGGAGCTGCAGTAGGCTATACTGCGACAAAAAATCAGGACTTTTCGGTTAGTGGCTGGACTAACGGTGGATTATCTCAACGCAATTGGTATGATCTATCAGCCTCCGTTAATGATTCCAGAAGCTCACAAGCTAGGGTTTGGTCATTAAGAGATGCAACTTTTGGAACTTTAAATTTTAGTTTTAAAGACTATTGGTATGTAGAAGGGACATTACGTCGTGAGCTTATTTCACAGATGCACCCAGATAACAATGTTTTGTATTATCCATCGGTCAACTCAAGTTTAATCTTATCTGATGCGTTTAAACTTCCGGAAGTCTTCGATTATGCGAAATTAAGAGGCTCATGGGGAATTGTGGGAAATTATCCTAATATTTTCCAAAGCGCCTTGAGCTTCTCTCAAAAAACACTGGGCGATCAAGGAACAGGATCTGTGATTTATACACAGGTTCCAACCTCCGGCTTCGGAAATGAGCGCATTAAACCTGAGACCAAGCATGAGATCGAATTTGGTTTAGAAACTAGATTGTTAAAAGGCCGATTAGGATTTGACATTACTTATTACAATGGCCAGATCAAAGATCAGATCCTAGATTTCTCTTTACCAATGACGACAGGTGCTAGCTCCATTGTTGCAAACGTAGGTACATTACGTAACAAAGGATGGGAATTTGTTGTTAACGGTACACCAGTTCAAAGTGAAAACTTCAAGTGGAATACAACCGTTAACCTTGCGTTCAACAGAAACAAGGTCGAGCAATTAGCAGGCGGTGCGACCGAATTAGAGCACCGATTTATTGATGGTGATGCAGCTAAGATTATTTCGAGAGTTGGAGAACCATTGGGTGATATCTACGCTCGGCCGGTAAAAACAGATGATCAAGGACGAATGATTGTTGACGCAAATGGTTTATATCAATTGGATAACACAACGTACAAAAAAGTTGGTAATGCCATGCCTAAAGCAATTGGTGGGTTCATCAACTCCTTTAGTTACAAAAATTTCACTTTGGACGCTCTAATTGACTTCCGCTGGGGAGGACATATTATGCCTACCGGTATCAACTGGATGAAAAGTAGAGGCTTGCTAGAAGAAACCTTAGAGGGTATGGACGCTGAACATGGTGGATTGAGTTACTACTTGTCTGGAGGAAAAGGAATTGCTACTACTGGTTCCACTGGACCTAATGGAGAAACGGTTTATCATGATGGTATGTTATTGGACGGGGTTTTATTAGATGGTACTAAAAACGCGAATATCATCTCCCAAGCGACCTACTTCAATTCAACCTATAACT
Organism: Sphingobacterium multivorum; assembly: GCF_039511225.1. Taxonomy (NCBI): domain Bacteria; kingdom Pseudomonadati; phylum Bacteroidota; class Sphingobacteriia; order Sphingobacteriales; family Sphingobacteriaceae; genus Sphingobacterium; species Sphingobacterium multivorum. The sequence goes on along the minus strand of NZ_CP154261.1, from coordinate 856,607 downwards.
GGGGTGGCCCACAATATGGCGGAAACTCTCGTTATGAACTTTATGTAGAGAAAAACAACTATATCAAGATGCGTGAACTTTCGCTCGCTTATAGACTTCCGAAAGATTTCGCTCGCAAGTTAAAAGCGAAAAACATCAGTTTATCGGCCTTTGGAAGAAACTTGTTCTTCATCTACAGAACCGCCAAACACCTCGATCCTGAACAAATGACAGGTGGTTCACACTGGTCACAACAAATTACCAATGCTGGTTCAGGTCCAGCAACAAGAACTTATGGTTTAATGTTACGCGCAAGTTTCTAAAATTATGAAAATCAAAAAACACATCTTACTTGCTGGTCTATGTGCCGCGGGTATTACAGCAATAACCTCTTGTAGTAAATCATCTTTTGATGAGTTATACAGAGATCCAGGAAAAATAAGTGAAGTGTCAGCCGACAAACAGTTCGCAGGAATTACCTATTCCTACAGAGAACTGGTTGTCCCAAGTTACTGGAATTACTTTGTTATCCTCCGATCGACTGCTAATCGCTATGTTCAGGCTACGGGATGGGCAAACGAGAATAATCAATTAATACCGGGAGGTGCTTCTACCCAAGATCGGTGGAATACTTATTATGCAGGTCTTGCACAATACAGAGAATTTGAAAAAGTATACACAGCATTGCCAGAAGCAGAGCGAACTCAGCTACGCATATTTTACCTTGCAGCAAAGATTTTCTTTTATGATCAAACGCAACAGGTTGTTGATTTACATGGAGATATCCCTTGGTCGCAAGCAGGCATGTTGAGCACCAATGGTGGAAATTATCCGAGCTCGTATGCTAAATATGACACTGCAGAAGATATTTATAAAACGATGCTGGATGACCTAAAAGCCATTAGTACCGAGCTTAATACACTACCAGCACTAACTTCAGGTGTTTCCACGTCTTTTAAAACGCAAGATTTAATAAACAAAGGTGACATTACACTATGGAAAAAATACTGTAATTCCCTTCGCCTACGTATGTTGACTCGCGTAAGTGCTGCCTCTACTTTTACAGCAAGAGCAAACCAAGAGCTGGCCGACATTATTGGAAATCAATCAACTTATCCATTAACGCTCACCAATGCAGATAATATCGACATCAGTGTCTTCAATTCAGGATCAGATATCAATGCAAGAGGATTTAGAGATGGTTTAGAAAGTTGGAACGCCAATATTGCCGGGAAAGTAATGATTGACAACATGGTTTCAAAGGCAGACCCGAGATTACCATTTATTTTTGAACCTGGACAAGGTGCTAATGGAGCTTATATTGGGCTAGATCAGTCTCTAACGAGTGCAGAACAAACTGCTTTGATTTCCGGAACACCAGCTAATCCAAGTAAGATTGCCATCTATAATCGTTCTACTTACTCGAGAAATGAATATTTCCCGGGCTTATTGATCACGGCATCAGAAGTCAATTACTTACTTGCAGAATATTACAACAGGACCGGAAATAATGCTGCTGCAAAATCAGCTTTCGAACAAGGCATAAAACAATCCATTGCACTATTTCCTGCAATCAGGGCGTTAAGCAAAGACAACACAACTACTGCCGCAGCACAACCAACAGAAGATCAGATCAATACCTACATCTCAAATATTGGTTGGGGAACAAATAACGTTCAATTAATCGCCACTCAGAAATGGCTACACTTCAACGTTATTCAACCTTTACAATCCTGGGCGGAAGTAAGAAGATTAAATTACCCTGTATTTACTTTTAGAACAGAAGTATCTGATATTCAAAAAACTGTCCCTGCGAGATGGAATATCCCCGCAACAGAAGTGAATTTAAATGGCGCAAATTATGACGCTGTAAAAAGCAAAGATAAGCTTGACACCAAACTCTTCTGGGACGTAAATTAACGCATAAGCTATATCTATCTACAAGAAGGCCACCTAAGGTGGCCTTCTTTTTATCATTTTCACTATCTTTATCCATGCAAAAACTAAAAACCATTATATCCACCGCGCTGATTGCTTCAAGCGCAACATTAGCGTTTGGCCAAGCACATAACGTATCTAATGGCTATCAAAAACCGACAGATCCTCTAGTGATTGAAAATCTCGAACAATGGCAAGATATGAAGTTTGGCCTTTTCATGCACTGGGGTACCTATAGTCAATGGGGAATCGTTGAAAGCTGGAGTATCTGTCCTGAAGATGAAGGTTGGACCCAACGCAAACCCGAACATGGTAAAACCTATTTCGAATACCTCAAGAACTACGAAAATCTACAGACAACCTTTAATCCAACAGATTTTAATCCTCAAAAATGGGCCGATGCCGCTAAAGCTGCCGGCATGAAATATGTCGTCTTTACAACCAAACATCACGATGGATTTGCCATGTTCGATACCAAAGAATCGGATTATAAAATCACCTCTGCTAAAACGCCATTTTCGACAAATCCAAAGGCCAATGTAACCAAAGAAATCTTCAATACTTTTCGCAATGATGGCTTCAAAATTGGCGCCTATTTCTCCAAACCGGACTGGCACTCCGATTACTACTGGTGGTCCTACTTTCCGCCAAAAGACAGAAATGTAAATTATGACCCTAAAAAATATCCGGACCGCTGGCAAAAATTTAAAGACTTTACCTACAATCAGATCAACGAGCTGACTTCCGAATACGGCAAGGTTGATATCCTTTGGTTGGATGGAGGCCAGGTCCGCCCCTTAGAAACGGTTGACAAATCTGTCGACTGGCAACAGACAATCAAAATGGATCAAAATATTGACATGGACCGCATCGGTGGCATGGCAAGAAAAAATCAACCGGGTATTATCGTCGTTGACCGTACGGTACCTGGAAACTGGGAAAATTATGTCACTCCCGAACAAGCGATTCCTGAACATCCGTTGGATATTCCATGGGAAAGTTGCATCACCATGGGTAATTCATTCAGTTATGTGCCCAACGATCAATACAAGCCGACCAAAAAAATCGTAGAAACATTGGTGAAAATTATTTCTCGCGGCGGAAACTACTTATTGAACATAGCCCCTGGCCCTACAGGGGATTACGATCAGGCTGCATACGATCGCTTGAACGAGCTGGCAGCCTGGATGAAAATCAATCAAACTGCAGTGTTTGCAACACGTACCATTGCTCCTTATCACCAAGGTGACTATTACTACACCAGAAGCAAAGACAGTAAAGTGGTCAATGTATTCCATCTTTCTGAAGGTGACACTTACCAGCAGCCCAATGAATACGTCTTTCAAGTACCCGACAATTTTAACGTAAAAAAGATTGCTATTCTAGGTCATAAAGGTAAATTGGACTGGTCTCAACGTGGTAACCAAATTACCTTGAGAAGTCCTAGTACACGATTTAGCTATGCTACTGCAATTCAATTGCAAAGCAAATAATATAAAATTCCGTTGGATATAATCCAACGGAATTTTATCATTTAAAAAGATCATTGTTTCCCGATGACCGCCCGAACATTTCAACATACCCAAAGCTTCTGCTCGGGAATAAGAAAATAAGACATCAACAAACTATGGGTTTTTAGAACCTTAATTCCCAATGAAAAAAATCAACCTATTTCCACTATTTATCCTTCTTTTTGTAACTTTCTCATGTGCAACGTATCGACCTAAGATCCTGGTGTCAGAGCAAATTTTTAAAACAGGCCAAGTTCCATTCCAGCAATGCCATGCCTCCACGATTCAAGTCGTCGGAAAAGACAGTTTATTGGTAGCCTGGTTTGGTGGTACACATGAATCTAACCCCGATGTTGTCATATGGAGTTCACTGTATAGTCATGGACAGTGGCAACGTCCCGTACAGATTGCAGATGGCATCCTTGGTGACAACCGTTTTCCAACATGGAATCCTGTCTTCTATCAGTATCCGCACAGTGACACCCTATCTTTGTATTATAAAATAGGACCCAACCCCAGAGAATGGAAGGGCTATGTCAAACATTCGCTTGATAAAGGAACCAGCTGGTCAGCACCGCGGCAGTTGCCTGAAGGTATATTAGGACCTATCAAGAATAAACCGCTCACCTTGACAAACGGACTCCTGCTCTCCCCTTCCAGCACGGAATCCAAAACAGAAATCTGGAAAGCACACCTAGAAATCAGCCCCGATCATGGTCGCACCTGGTCCACCAGCGCAATACGTCCCGATACCAGCATACAGGTCATTCAGCCCAGTGTGATTCAACACGCGGATGGACGCATTCAGGTGCTTTGTCGAAGTAAAGAAAATAAGGTGATGGCCGCTTTTTCGACAGACCAAGGCCTTACCTGGGGGCCCTGGCAAGCGACAAACCTGCTCAATCCCAATTCAGCCACCGATGCCATCCGCCTAAAAAATGGTTTATTTATGATCGTCTTCAATCCGGCCATAGCAGGCAACGACTGGTGGGAAGGACGTACAAAACTGCATGTCGCCATATCAAAGGATGGCTTACATTGGAAAGATATCCTAACCCTGGAAGATGGAGTAAAGAACGATGAGTATTCTTATCCGACAATCATTCAGGATCCAAAGGGCCTCATCCATATCACCTATACCTGGAATAGGAAAAGTATCAAACATATTGTGCTCAAATAAAAAAAATAGGGCTGTCCAAAATTAGGCAGCCCTATAGTATTGTTTGTGGTTTAGGATTAATAATCTCTTGTTAATTCCATTTCGCCCTTCAGTCGGATATCATCCGAAGATGCTCCAACCAAGAATTTAAACTTTCCTTTTTCTGTCTTCCATGCCTTGCTTGCACTCCATAATTTGAGGTCCTCTTTGGTCAATTGAAAAGAATAGCGTTCCGTCTTTCCAGCTGCAATCTTTTTGCGTTCAAATCGCTTCAATTGCATGACCGGTGTCACGACCGAACTTACTTCATCCACAACATACAACTGTGCGACTTCATCGCCAGCCAATTTACCGTTATTGGCGATATCGAATGACACTGTACAAGCGAAATCATGTTCGGCCTCCTTCAAAGAAATTTGTAAATTGGAGTAATCGAAGCTACTATAACTCAACCCATAGCCAAAAGCATACAATGGCTTAGCCGACATTTCCACGTAGTCGTGATGTTTGGGTTTTGTATGGTTGTAATGTACCGGAAGCTGGCCGACCGAACGAGGTACCGAAATCGGTAATCTTCCCGCCGGATTGTAGTCACCGAACAATACATCAGCAATAGCCAAGCCTCCCTCCTGTCCAGGGTACCATGCATTCACAATTGCTGGTACATTGTCAGCAGCCCAATTTAAGTTCAATGGTCTTCCCATAATCGTAACAAGTACAAGGGGTTTTCCTGTAGCTTGTATCGCTTTCAGCAACTTGATCTGATCGCCCATCATATCCAGGGAAACGCGGTCAAATCCTTCTCCACTCTCCATATCACTTACCGTATTGGGATCAACATTGGCCGCCCCTGTTGCTTGATACGACGTTTTAAAATCACGTGCGCTCGAACCTCCGAGTACTAAAACCACTGCATCGGCCTGCTTTGCCGCTGCAACAGCAGCAGCAATATCTGAATTGCTGGTATCACGGATCGCACAACCTTTCACATAATCGACCTTGGCACTGTTACCAACTGCCGCTCGGATCCCGGTCAGCAGGGTCTGCACTTTACCGTCGGCCTGTGGAGCAGTGTAATCGCCAAGCTGGTTATAAGCATTATCGGCATTGGGGCCAATAACGGCTATTCGTTTCAACGATTTACTTAAGGGTAAAATGTGCTGATCGTTTTTAAGCAAAACAATCGACTCGCGGGCCACTTGTCTTGCCACTGTTTTATTTTGTGTCGTAGCGACTTTTTGGGCTACCAACTTTTCATCAACATAAGGATGATCAAAAAGACCAAGATTGAATTTCATTCGCAGTACACGGGCCACTGCTGTATCGAGAACAGCAGGTTCAATGAGCCTCTGTTGGACAGCCTTAAGCAGATTTGAACCATAACCCGTCCCGCTTAGATCAACATCCAATCCGGCATGTATACTTTGTGAAGCCGCTTCTTCTGCAGTCGCTGCTGTTGCATGCCCGCCATTGAGCCCTGATATACTCAGTAGATCCGATACGACAAACCCCTTAAATCCCCAGTCTTTCCGTAAGATATCATTCAACAGCCAGGAATTGGCTGAACAAGGAATTCCATCAATGCTATTATATGCCGTCATAACCGACCCAGCTCCTGATTTCACAGCACGCTCAAAAGGCGGGAGAAAATACTGTCTCAAGCTTCGCTCGCCAAACGATACAGACTCACCATTGTGACCGCCATCTGGAGCCGCATAGGCAACAAAATGCTTTAAAGTACCTATTATTTTATCCTGCTCACCTAACTTTTCCCCTTGAAAACCACGGATCATTGCACTTCCCATTTGTCCAATAAGATAGGGATCCTCCCCATAGGTCTCTTCAGTACGCGACCAACGTGGATCTCGTGCTAAATCCAATACGGGGCCATAGCCATTTTTACCGCCAACAGCATAAGTCTCCATGGCGATTGTTGATGCCATGTCCTGAATCAACCGCGGGTTCCATGTACTCGCCTGTCCGATCGCGGTAGGGAACACTGTTGCACCAATAGCCATATGTCCATGTGGCGCCTCTTCAGACAATAACAATGGAATTCCAAGGCGCGTGCTATCCACCATATAACGTTGGATCGCATTGGTAGCGCGCGCAGCTTCTACAGGGCTCAAACCATTCAGCAAGGTTTTTTGTGTCCAGGGATCGGCACGTAAGGTTGCCCATAATAATCCGATATGCTGTTCTTTTACCGCCTTTCGCAATTTATTGCTGATTGTAACCTGCTTTCCGTTCTTGCTATACATGTCCCAGCCCAGCAATTTGCTCAATTGCCCGACTTTCTCTTCCACAGTCATTCTTCCCAATAGATCACTTACCCTTTTTTCAATAGGTAAGGCACTATTCTTATAGGGCAATTGCTGGGCTTGAAGTTGTGGGCAGAGCAATGTCGTCATTGCCGCCATCAGTAATATACGGACTTTCATAAGTAGATTATTATTTATCTAGTTTTAATCATTAATTGGACACGGTATTATTACTTCACTGCACCTATGCAACCGGTTTCCAAAGCACTAAATTAACGATTTAGCCTAAATAATCAAGTTAAATTTTGATTCCTAATTCTTTTAACCATCTATATTTCGCAGCATCGGTTTAAATTACATGTACGTAAAACAGTAAGATCAACGGTCTGATTTAGATTAACTACTCAACTGAAGGAAAACAAATTGCAAAAAACACAAGGTTCGCTCTAGCACATTGCGAGATCGGCATGACATCAGGGAGCAAGGAAAATTGATCCAATCAGTAGAATGGGATTTTATCCATATATAACTAAAAAAAGAAAGACGGCAAGCCGTCTTTCTTTTGAGTATTAAAGGAAATATACTACTTATTTTTTTGCAGCCACCCGCTTACCTTGAAAATAGTATTCAATTGGAGCTGCGTATGCTAGCGGATTATCATTGCGCGAAATCAATATGAGCTGATCAGCATCAATCTGTACCTCATAACTTTGGTAAGGGCTACTGTCGGCAAACTTGATACTTTTCTTCTCTTTATCATAGATAAAAGCGCGATGCTGTTGTTCAGCAAAAATCAAACTTTCAAATGTTAGCTTATCATCCCCACATAGTTCCTTACCACGATTGACAGTGAACTTATTCGCTGATTCAGCAAATGTGAACGTATACACATTATCCTTTTCACAATCTTTCAGTTTATACTTATGCTGCTCATTTGTCGTACCTTTCACAGACACGATAGGGCTCCATTCAAAACTTTCCAGCTGTTTTTGAACATCCATAGGTACAGTCACTTCATTTTCCTTACTGCAGCTCGTCAGTAAAAAGAGGATAGCAAAACTTCCCGTAAATAATTTATTCATTGCGGTTTCCATTAGTTATAGCTGTATGACGATCATCCTACCAATATCGCTACAATAAATTAATTATTATTAACTAAACAGATAAAAATAGACTAAGAGCCGGAAAGCACTTCGCGCCACAAGTTCGGATGATCTGTTTGAATAAGACGTACAAAAGGATATTTCTCCAAAAAAGATCGATAAGCTTCCTTTCCTTCCTGTTCTGCTTTGTCGTCATATTCCCCCAAACTATTCATCCAAAAATAAATACCCTGTTTGCGCAATGCATTAAGTTTTTCGGTATCAGTAAATGATTCATCAAGATGGACAATTGAGGTTAATTTCATCTTTAGTATGGCCTCAAGATCCTTCATACTACGTGCCCTCGGAAAAAGTGTTATCGTTGGATTGAATTTGTAAATCTTGGGCATGTCTTTGTAATCGTAAAGAAAAAACAGCACTTGGTCTTCCATTCCCTCCTGTTCAACAAGTTCATAGGTTTTCTTAATAAACTCTTTGCGATCTTCTTTAAAATCGAGGTCAACAATAATTTTTCCCTTTGCAACGCGCAAAGCTTCCGATAGGGTTGGTATAACATGATCCGAGGCTTCACCATTTGCCTTTTTGCGTAAGTGGAGCTGTTGAAGCTCGGCATAGGTCTGTTTGGCAAGCTCTCCTTGCCCGGTTGTCGTGCGATTGACTGTTTTATCGTGCATCAGCACAAGCACACCATCTTTGGTTGCCCTTACATCCACCTCTACCACGGAAGCCCCCTGCCGAATAGCCTCTTCGATAGCGGCAATCGAGTTTTCCGGTTGCTCCAGATGAGCTCCCCGGTGGGCAGCTATGTGTAAACTCTGTTGATCTAACTTGGTTATTAAATCTTTCGACTGAGCATATAAATGGCTTGTAGAACTTACTATCATACTCAACAAGATAGTAGAAAATATAATATTTTTCATTGCTGTATAGCTATTATTTTAAGCAATCTCTTTTTGTTATGCGTTAGAAACCGGCGATCTCGCTGCAGTTACATCTTAATCGCGTCATGGATTGAATCCTGCACCTATATTGACGGAAAGTAATCCGGTTTGAATGGATCACCTTCCGTCTATGTCGTTCTACTTTTTCGACAACTCGAATGAATCAAACAACTGCCCATTCAACTTGTAGCTTGAAAAATACAGTTTATCAGCGGTCAGTTTGATCACCTGATACAATTGCGTCTGTGAGGTTGCAACTTCCATCCAGCGCTCAGAATCTGATTCATACATCTTAGGCCCCGCTACAGACAGGAGATAGACAGGTCGCTTTTTACCCAGCCCGCCACGAGCATAGGTATGATCGTGCCCCTGAAGGACCAAATCGACACCATATTTCTCGAAAATAGGTTTGAAACGTTCTCTCAAGATGGTATTGTCACGATTTTTTGCCGTGGAGTATACGGGATGGTGCATGACAACAATGTTCCATTTTTTTGTTGACGATGCCAGTACTTTTTCAAGCCATTTTTCCTGCGTTGCTGCTGCAGTCGAATCCAGCATAATCAATTGCGAATTTAGAGAGATCATACGAAGGTCCTGATAATCGAGGTAATAAACAGCATCCTGCATTCCCTCAGGTCCATTCTTCGGCAAGTTGAATTGTACTTTCCAATGCGGATCCAAGACAAGTTTCCCCAACGAATCGCGACGGTACTCGTGATTCCCGGGTGTTGGAACAGCAGGGATCATCTGATGAATAAATCCTGCGGCCTCATGCCATTCTGCCCATTCCTCATCCGCATTTGAACGATTGATCAGATCGCCCGCGTGAACAATAAAACGAGCATTTGCTTCCTGCTGGAAAGCACGACGAATGGCACGTGCCCAACGTGAACGTAGGTCGTTCTGCGCATCGCCCAAATAGATAAATGAAAACGCGCCTGAACGCTCCGCAGTTCTGAATTGGTTCCAGGCACTCCAATTGCTGCCATCTCCAACGCGATAGGCATAAACTGTACCGGGTTTCAGGTCACGGAAGGTTACCTGTCCATAAGCATCCTCTTGCTGTCCTCGCTCGAGAGATAGCGCTGTTCCATTTATTGTAGTTGCATTTTTCTCAAGTTCCGGATTGCTCTGTTCTTCGGTAATCTGACCAATGATTTTAGTCCTATCCGCATTGATCCGCCAAGAAACAGACTGTGTATTGCTGGGATTATCGGACCAGGTCAACGTAACCCGATCAGGTTGTTTGGCGTTATTATCCGTCTGGCTTTTCCCTTCCAATAAAGTGCAGCATAGTACTACAGCTAGAAGAATATGTTTGATTTTCATGGTGATATTGTTTTATGAATCGATTTGATTGTTATGTTTAATAACTTTTAATTGATGATTACGAATTACCAGGGCTTGTTTGTCCCTTGCAATAACCAAGGTTTTGACCAAGCACTATTTTCATTATCCGCTTGTGAATAAGCGGTCTTTTCAATACGTTTCAAGGCCTCTTCAGCATTTTTCTGATTCACACTCATTTCGGTTTGCATATAAGGTACGCGAACAGGAAGCTGTGTTCGAATGGCTGCGGGGCCGGCCTTTAAAGCGGGGTACCCTGTGCGACGGTAATCAAACCAGGACTGTGCGGCAGTTGTCCAACTGGCGATCCATTTTTGTTCGATAATCTGCACTTGGGTATTTTCAAACGTCACACCTTTCTGACGGATATAATTGGAATAGTCTGCCGCCTTTCCCCAGCTTGCCAGCGACTCCTGTATAGCACGCTCATAATAGGTCTTCGCTGACTCAGGCATCCCCCATCCTTTCCAAGCCGCTTCAGCTAAAATAAAATTAACTTCGGCAGCAGAAAGCAATCGTGCTTTTAATAAACTTCCCTTCGCCGAACGATAGCTATCATTCAGGTAAGAAACATGCGGGTTGATTGAGGTCTGCCCTGGTGTTGGGTTGAGATTGTAGGCTGAAGGATTTTTAGAAACACTTGGCGGCAGTCCAACATACTCCTTATCGGTATCCACCGGAATACCTTTGACAACATCCGGTGATACAATCCGGACACCATTGACGATCTTATCTGTACCTGCAGGTTCAGTATTACGGATTTCAATAGGGATCTCTATCTTTTTCGCCCAAACCGCTAGACGAGGGTCGCCCAGTTCTTGCAGCCGTTCAACTAATGTTGCACACATTTTCATGCGTCTAAAATTACTTCCACTGGCATCATAAGCGGTATTTGACGGCCAGGAGTCATTTGCATTATTACCAACAAAATCCATCAACACATCATCGTTTGCACTTGTAATAAGTGGAAATTTATCGGGGTTGGCAACAATACTTTCAATCCCCTGTTTGGCAAAGTCCGCAGACTTTGCTGAAATTCGCATATAATACCGTAAGGCCAACGAATTGGCAAAACGGCGCCATTTTGAAGCTTTTCCGCCAAAGTAAACATCCGCATTAGCCAGTACCTCATAGGAACCATCGGGACGGGATAGAAGGTCGTTCGCTTGTTTCAACTCGTCGATAATTCCCTTATAGATTATTTCCTGGCTATCGTATTTCGGAAAATTATATACAGCATCTCCCAGTTCCGCTTTTAAGGCATCGGTATAAGGTGCGTCCCCCCAGAGATCGGTCACCAAACCAAATAAGTAAGCGCGCATCACCAGCGAAACTCCTTTATGGAAATCTAGCCTCAATTTCTCCGCGCGTTTACGCATAAGTTCATTGTCACGTAAAAAGCCATAATAAGCTTCCCAGCTCAAAATTCCTCCAGTCCACTCGTAATCATTATGTGAATTGAACCAAGCATCAAACTGCGTGTGCTGCATGACTCCGCCAAGATCTGAGAAACTCAACTCATTGTATTTTTTTGCTGCTCCTGTCAATATTGTCGGTAACAACAGATTGGGATTGGCATCTTCCTCACTTACACCGTTTGGATTGATATTAAGTTCAGTCAGATCTTTACAAGCTGAAATATTCCATACTATACCAAGACCTACTACAGCCATGGTGAATCTCTTCAACTGATTTTTCATTTATGTTGTATATTTAAAATGTCACATTTACTTTAAATCCAATAGGCATTGACCAAGGGGTAACGTTATAGCGCTCAATCCCCTGTTTAAATCCAACACCAGTTTCTGGCTGGAAGGCCATTTCCGGATCTATACCTACTTTTGCTTTGGTCCATAAGATCAGGTTACGGGTATAAACGCCCACGCTACCATTTTCTATCCCAAGACGCTTCAGCCATTTTCCTGTTAAATCATAGCTAAAGGAAAGTTCCCGAAGCTTGATAAAAGATGCATCAAATGTTGCTGCATTCATAAAATCCCAGGGGTAATTGTCTGAATAAGCGATATATTTTGTTCCTTCACCACCCAGATTCTCCGTATAACCTATGATATTACCTTTATCATCATATTGTGCGATAACACCAGGATTAAACACGCCAAAATTGCCAACAAGACCACCCACACTGATCGGATAACCACCATACTCTTCGCCTGGTCCTCCAACAATGGGATAACGATTGCCCTGTACACGAACAAGATTGTTATCGACCAAATAATTGCGCAGCGTTTCACCTGTCATCCCATTGGGATTGATCATTTGGTCAAGAAAACGTTGCGTGGTTAGGTTCGATTCGAAATAGCGATAAGTCTGCGACATAAATTTCCCGCCAAAACGCATATCTGCGGCAATATTCATCGTCCATTTTTTATAGCGAAGGCTTGACTGTAGGCCCATCGTGAAATCGGGATTAAAATTTCCGATTTTGTTGCGACTATTATTGATCCGTACAGCCTGCCAAGAACCATTTTTATTGAGAATGGGAAAACCATAATACGGCGACGACTGATCCTCCACGGTCACTAACTTGGAATCGTACAGATCCCCGATCTCTTCCCCGACATAGGTACGTGCCCCACCCCGACCGTCGGTCCAAAAGGTATAGAATTCTACACCATCAGAAAGCTCATCGATACGTGTACGATTGCGATGCCAATTGACACCAACGTCCCAGGACCAATTTTCCCTGGCAATAGGTCGCCCGGAAACAGCAAGTTCAATACCTCGGCTGCTTAGCAGTCCGGCATTGATATTTTTCGAATTGAAACCGCTTGATCCCGGTAAGGTTGTTGAAATAATTTGATTTTTGTTCTCCAGCTTATAGTATGTTCCTTCAAACTTCAATCGATTATTCCACATACCCAGATCCAAGCCAAATTCGTAAGATGTGGCAATTTCGGGCTTCAGGTTAGGAACCAAGAGTGATCCTGAACGTGTTAGCCGCAATACATCACCCCAGCTACCTGGATTACTCAGTACATTGGAAAGATTATAAGGATAAGTATCATTTCCCACGCGCGCAATACCCGCTCTCAGCTTAGCCAAATTGATCGTTTTAGGCAAAGAAAATACCTGGTTGGCCAACACACTTAGAGATGCCGAAGGATAAAAATAGGATCGATTGTTTACAGGTAAGGTGCTGGACCAGTCATTACGACCAGTCACATCCAAATAAACCATATCCCGGTAACTTAGATTGATCAGTCCGTAAACACTGTTTATCGCTCTTTCAGAAATTGTGCTGTAGAAATCCAGGTTCAGTGGACTGATATTGGCCAATGTATAGAGCCCCGGCGTGATGAGTCCAGCGCCATTCTTTGATGTATTTTGCACGGTTTTACCACGATTATACCGCAAATTCCCACCCAATGATCCTGTGATCTGAAAGTCGGTGATCTTCTTTGTATATGCCGTCAGAAAGTCGATATTCTGTTCCATGTTCATCAGATTAACAATTCCATAAGCACCTCTAGGTTCGTTCGTATAACTATAAGGGATTTTTGTTTCCCTGTTTTCCCAATAGATATCCGTTGCGTACCGAATCATGGCCGTCCAATCTTTTTTGATGGTCCAATCTAACCGTAGATTTCCAAAGACACGGTCTCTTGTAAAAGCATTGTTCACCCCATAGGCAAGGAAGTACGGGTTATTGTGGTTGCCAATAGACTGTGAACGCTGTTGAATCTGCTCCTGCCCCGGCAGCCAATAATCCTGCAAATCCAGAATATTGATGTGAGGCGCAACTTCATAGGCCGCTTGCATCGGATTGGTTCCGCGATTTCCAGCAGGTCTATTGTTGGAGTTATTTCTACTGGCATCTAATGAGAGGCCCAATGTCAGGCTATTGCGCAGGCGCATGGTCGAATTGATATTCAAGGTGTTTCTAAACAGATCCGAATTGGGGATAATACCTTTATTGGCCATATTGGAATAAGAGAAACGATAGTCCAGTTTTTCGCTTCTGTTGCTCAGGGAAATCCCATTGGTGCTTGTCACTCCAGTCTGAACAAAGTTTTTGATATTATTGGGGTACGCTTTTAGTTCCGTAGGAATGGGTTTACCGTTCTCGTCAAGTGGACTATTCCATTGGACAGCTTTATAGCCCTTATCTAGCGCAGCGCCTACCATAACACTCGACTCCTCCTCAATAACTAAATTGCCGGGTAGGTCGCCTGGCCGCCATGGCAAGGTGCCACTGGCAAATTTGTTATGCAACTCAATAAATTTATAAGGAATATCAAATACTGTATTACTAGTCACAGCAATAGTCATCTTCTCCGCATTCTTACCACTTTTGGTTGTGATCAGCACCACACCATTACCCGCACGTGAGCCGTAAAGCGCCGCTGCACTTGGTCCCTTCAAGATGGAAATATTGTCAATATCTTCGGGGTTGATATTGGCAATTGCATTACCATAATCCACTTTGTTGTCGTCACCGATCTGACCAACATTATTTAAACTATTCATCAAGGGCACTCCATCCACGACAAATAGCGGCTGGTTGTCTGTACTTAACGATGATGCCCCACGAATCACCATATTCACGCTGGAACCAGTGGGTCCAGTAGAACTAATCGAAACCCCGGGTACTCTTCCGGCCATACCAACCAGAAAATTATCATTGTTGACCCGATTGATATCCTCACCCTTAATTTTACCGACAGCATAACCCAGTGAACGGTCTTGGCGTTTGATACCCAATGCGGTTACCACCACTTCATCCAATTCGTTCGCATCTTCATTTAATATCACCTGACGTATACCTGTCGTGTTGGCATCGAGCTTGAGATCCTTCAACTCTTTTTTTTCATAGCCAACATGGCTTATCAGTACATCGTATACGCCGGCAGCTAATCGAATAGTCACTTCACCTTTGGCATTCGAAAAGGCGCTCTGTCCAGTCAATGGAATATGCACAGAAGCTCCCCCAATAGGCTGTTTTGTGTGATCGACAAGCTGCAATTTCAAATCATAAGATTCTTGTCTACCCGTATTTTTCACAAGAACAATACCGCCTGAGACTCTTTTTGACTTGATGTTGGTTCCGTTCAGAATATAGGCAAGGACTTCTTCGAAGCTCGCATTCTGGAATTTCTTTTCGGCAATTAACACCCGATCTAATTGGAGCATACTCCGATCGTAGCCGATGGCTTGACCTGTTTGTTTTGACAACTGCAGTACCGCCTGCGCGGCGTTGCCACCAGACAAATGAATATTGATATTATCCCAATAAGCGCGATTGATCTTTTCCAATCCTCCAGCATGGCTATTGGTTACAGCACAAGAGACCATGGAGCAGAGCGCAAGCTTTGTCGCAAGGCCGGTAAGCTTAATTATTTTATACATATATTTGTATGAATGTTTTAAACATGAATATTCGGGTGCTCACTGGTCGATTTAGCGGTTTGCCAGATGAGCACTTTTCTTGAGCAGATAAATTATGCTGTTCTACCCCTACAGCTTTATTTGTATAAGATTATTCCATTTTTCTCCCTCCTAAATTTGATTTGATGAATATTGCAAATGATATTCAGCACTTGATCCAATGACTGTACATGCGGTATCATCAGTGAATAATTAAATGTATCAGTATTCAGATTGTCGGTATGCAGCATAACGCCGAAGCGATTATAGATTACTTCTTTTAGTTCCTTGAAGCCGATGTTATTCAATTGCATACCGCCTTGTGTCCAAAGATTGATATAAGCTGGATCCCTATCGAAAGTTTCAAAGTCATTATGAGCTACGCTATACCGTACGGCCTTACCTGCTGTAAGCATATGGTTCGCTCCATTTTTTGCATTTGCAACACGCACACGCCCCGTTTTAACTTCGACCGTCACCTGTTTAGTAGACATCGAATTGTTAACGTTGAAGGATGTTCCTAGGACTGCGACAGAAACGATGCCTGTTTCTATCTTAAATGGATGTAAGGTATCCCGTTTGACCCGAAAGAATGCCTCCCCTCGATCTAAAAAGAATCTTCTATTTGAAGCAAAATTTTTGCGATCGTAGCGAATACGCGTATTTCCATTTAAAAAAATGGATGTCCCATCAGGCAACTGAATTTCTTTCAGTTCGCCCGCATCCGTGACCGTTTCTGTCAATAATGCGATCGTTTCTGTCTGCTTTTGGGAAAGCGACATCGGGTTATGCTGAAAAAATAGCAGACTGATACCTCCTATAACCAGAATAGCCGCTGCAGCTGAAAGCCAAGAGAATTTTCTGACCGCTGTGGCTTGCATCTTCTTTTCCTTGACAGGTGCTTCAGCTATTCCTACACGAATAAATAATTCTTGTTTGATTTTTTCCCGATGATTTGCATCGATAAAGGGATTAATATCATCGTTTGAAATCGACTCGTACCAATTGTCAACATGACCTCTTTCCTCCTCGGTCGATTTTCCTCCGAGATAATCTGTTATGATAAGTTTAAAACGTTCTAAATTCACCTGCATTAATTTTTATACTAATACAGATCAAAGCGGGCAAAGTACTTTAATTAAATATGTTCTTTATATTAAATAACCATAAAGGAGAGCGCTGCCCGCAAGCAATAGAAATATAGAATCATGGTCGGCAAATCGTCTTGTCAATTCGTACCGCATGATCTTTTTGGCCTCTGACAGGTAGTTTTTAACGGTCTGTTCCGCCAGATTGAGTTCCTTGGCAATTTGTGTGATCGAATAATTGTCGGAACGCATGAGGTAGACTGCTTTCATCAATTTAGGTAATTTGTCGATCGAATCATCTACAATAGTCTCCAGCGCCTTATACCTAGCAAAAGCCTGACTATCCAAATTGGAAAAAGCCTCCATGCGTTCCATTGAATTTTCCAAGACCTGTTTTCGTACCCGCTCTGAGGCGTAGTAATTCAGTATTTTGTTTTTGAGGGCTTTGTGGAAATAGAATTTTATATCGGAGTATTCAGTACTCACGAGCGATCGTTTTTCCCAGATATGGATAAAAACTTCCTGCACAAGATCCTTTGCCTGATCCTCTTCCCGAAGGTGACGAAAAGCGACAGTGTATAGATCCTCCCAATACCGCTCAAAGAAATAGGCAAAAGCGGTGGGGTCACCTTCTTTAAAACGCAACACATGGTGGTTATCTACATTGGCTTCGGTAGTTTTCACCTCACAAAGATAGGTTCGTCAGATTATCAAAATGTTAATTTTTCGGGAAGCTTTTATTTGAATGCACTCTACTATATGAATAAACTGCGCCATTTGAATGAACTGCGCCATTTGAATGCAATCCGCTTCCTGTTTGTAAAAAACCATCCCAGGAATTGTTAATAAACATGTTAACTTTCTAGTTTAGAGCAGATATTTTGTTAAAAACATAGCGGATTTCCTATTTTTTCACGATTAAGCATTTAGGCCAAAAACAGCTCCACAAAAATGTTAATAACAATGTTAATAAACTTATAATCAACACACTTTATGTTAATAGCTACTTATAGAAAAAGCGTATAAAATTTCCTGTAATGATAGGCAACCTAACGTTGAATCAAGCATCTTAGTGGAGTGAAAAATAAAAAATCAAGTAATAAGCTAAGGGTAAATTGAATGCCAGCTGTCATAAAGATAAAAACTAATCTTTTATGAAACTATCGCCAATCTTAATCATTGGATTATTGCTTCAAGCAGGGATTACATCAGCCCAGCAACCAGCATCGCCTAAGCAAAAAAATCAGTTTGTGACCGAAACCGTCAAAGGAACCGTGATAGATAAAAATACCAGATTACCGATTGTAGGTGCCACAATTGTTATTTCATCCAGCGATGGGACAAAGTCTGTAAGTACTGATACACAGGGCATATTTCGGCTGCAGCAAGTTCCGGTTGGGCGTCAACAGCTTCAAGTTCGCATGGCCGGATACAAACCAGAAGAATTTACGGAATTACTCATCACCAGTGGCCGGGAGAATATGGTTAATGTGGAAATGGAGACACAAACTAATGCATTAGCTGAGGCTATCGTCTACGCCAATGCAGGGAAACAACCGCTCAATCAGATGGCAATGACGAGTGGACGTTCCTTTTCTCCTGAGGAAACAAATCGTTATGCAGGCGCTTTTTTTGATCCCGCCCGTATGGCACAGAGTTTTCCAGGTGTCGCTGCCGGCGGCGATGACAATGAAATTATTGTTCGCGGAAATTCCCCAAAAAGCTTGCAATGGCGGCTTGAAGGTATCGAAATTGTAAATCCCAATCATTTTGGAGCCGAAGGCGCTGCGGGCGGCGGAATCAGTATGCTCAATACCATGGTATTGGGAAAGTCTGATTTCTATACCGGTGGACTTGCAGCGGAATACAGCAATGCAACGGCTGGTGTTTTTGACCTGAGGTTTCGTAAAGGAAATACCGACAAACGCGAATACACGTTCAACGTCGGAGTCCTGGGCGTAGGAGCAACGTTAGAAGGGCCTTTCAAAAAAGGAAGTGACGCCTCCTATTTGATTAGTTATCGCTATTCTTCCTTGAGCCTCCTGGAAAAAGTAGGTGTAAAAGTTTCAGACACAGGCGTCCCAAAATACCAGGATCTTTCTTTTAATTTTGTATTTCCCACAAAAAAGGCTGGAACTTTTTCCTTATTCGGCATAGGCGGCTTAGGAAAACTCCAACAAACTGCTGAACGTAATTACGAAAAATGGGAGGAACGGACAGATGCCCAGGATCTGGATGTAAAATTTAATGCCGGAAGTGCCGGACTAAAACATCAGTACATTGCGAACGACAGATTATATTTCACAAACATTGTTTCCATGTCCCTTAGCCGTAATTCCAACCGAACCGATACATTAACACGGGACTATATTTCCAGCCTCTATCACAAGGACAAATTTACGAATACGGCTCTTCGCTATGCAGGTACGTTAAACTATCGCGCCGACAGTAAAAATACGATTAGAGCGGGCTTAAATGCAAGCCTATTACGTTATGATTTGTATGCACTAAGCTATGACACCGAATTAGCCAGCCTACGGGAACGGATTAAAGAGAATGGGAATACAAGTACTTATGATGCTTTTGCACAGTTAAAAACAGTTTTAAACGAAAAATTGACGCTAAACACCGGCGTACATACAAATTACTTTGCGCTGAGCAAAAGCTGGTCTATCGAGCCAAGGCTTGGTCTCAATTGGCATGTTGCTGCAGACCAAACCATCTCCTTCGGAACCGGCTTATATAACCGACTGGAACCCTTGGCTTATTATTTTGCCAAGAGTAGCGATCAAACAAGCCCTGAACCAAACAAGGCTCTCTCGCCAACCAAATCCGCCCAGGCTGTTATTGGCTATGAAAAGAACCTCAGCAGAACACTCCGATTTAAGACAGAAATATATTATCAACATCTTTATGATGTCCCAGTATCGACCGATTCCGACATCAACTTCTCCTTACTCAATGTATCGGATATTGCAGCCATTGGTACTTCAAGCTACCGCCAGCTTATCAATAAAGGAACCGGTAAAAACTACGGCATTGAACTCACGCTTGAAAAGTCTTTGAGCAAGGGTTATTACTTTATGGCAACGACCTCCCTTTTTGACTCGAAGTTTAAGGCGCTTAATGGTAAAGAGTACAATACTACATTCAACACACGTTATGTAGGAAATTTGCTGATGGGGAAAGAATGGACCGTGGGAAAGAATAAAAATAATCTGTTCGGTCTGAATGCCAAATTAATTTATGCCGGCGGAAGAAAATATTCCCCTGTTCTGGAAGAAGAATCGCTTCGTCTGGATGAAGAAATTATTGACCAAGATCGCATCAATACACTGACTGCCGATCCCTATGTACGTGTTGATTTCTCATCGAGCTATCGGGTTAACCGCAAAAAAGTAAGCCATCTGTTTATTTTGGATATTCAGAATCTACTCAATAGAGAGAACACGGTAGGTATGCATTATAATTTCAGCAAACGCATCATTGAACCCCAAAAATGGACTGGTATTATTCCAACCATTAACTACCGGATTGAATTCTAATTCGCAAGAGTAGCACGTACAACGGAAAGATTTATTTCCAGTCGTTTGTCTCCAGACAGCAGGCGCTGAAGGCAAACGACTGGATTGATGAGACGGCTCATGCTTCCTACAACGTCAACTAATTATTCGCCGTTTTCAAGTCACTAAAACCGATAGCCAAGCGAAATACCCAAAGAGCGGTTACGTATAGCATCTCCAGATTTATAATCCCCCCATTTGGATTCCAAATTGGCAATTCCTTTCTGAACTTCTATGCCGACAAGATAATGTTCCCTAAAAAGATAATTCACTTTTGCACGAGCGCCGTAATCAAAAGGTCTCCCAAGATTATAGCTTCCATATTCACCTTCACTGGCATCGTTCGTAAATTTAATATCGCCCTCCTCACCAATGGCAATATCACCTAAGTGGACAGGGCCTGAGGTTTTCCATTTCCCACCTAATCCATAACCGATATAAGGGCCTATACCGACCTCCAGTTTACCTGCACCAATCGTAGCATTAAAAACAACATCGATAGGCATTTCGATATAAGACGTATGTGCTTTAAAATCCTTACCCCAGCCTATAACATTTCCCTCATTTCGTTCAAATCCACGTTTAGCGAATATAAAGGCCGGTTCTAAAGAGAAATACTCACTGAGGCGTAATGTGGGACCGAGCCCCAAATACAGACCTGAAACCGCGGCCGTGCTGGCCTTATCGCCCGCTTTATTTTTAGCATCCACATTTGAAAAGGCAACTCCAGCTTTTACATTCCATTTTGTCTGCGCATAGCCTGTATATGCTCCAAGTGACAGACACAACAATAACGCGTTTTTTTTGATATTCGTCATACGAAAGAAATAGGTTTACATAATTTCTTTATTTAACGATAATTGCCTTTAAACGCTACACCGACCGTTGAACTAATAATCCAAAATACTCCCGGCAGTCATACATTTCTAAACAAATATTAACCAAAAATCTTTCGGTTTTTCGGCGCGCTGTTACGAAAACGATTGCGAAAAAACGTGCTTATTGTTTTCTGCCAATACTGTAAATTCACTTCATAGAAAATTTATTTTTCAGACCAATTAAATCTAAAAGCCTATGATCAAGATCAAAAACGCATCCGTTTCGAAGAATCGTTGGATGTATCCGGCAATACCATTATCCTGCTTGTTGGTCGTATCTAGCCTGACAACACAAGCGACTCCATTTGCACCTGTTAAAACAAACAGCAAGCTTTCACTGGCCATACAGCAGACAACCATTCGGGGTAAGGTTGTAGACAAAGACGGCAAAGGCATTGCCAATGTCACCGTTCAGATTAAAGGAACGAATCTAGCAACATCGACCAATGCAAGTGGTTCATTCGAACTCAAAAGTCAACAGAACGATGCAATATTAATTTTCACCAGCGTCGGTTATAAAAGTATCGAGACTAAGGCGCAAGCCGGCAGCCCCCTTACAATCACCTTGGAAAATGAATCCAAGGGACTTGACGAGGTTGTTGTTGTCGGTTTTGGTACACAGAAAAAAGAGAATGTAACCGGTTCGGTCTCTTCCATCCAGATGTCTGAGGTGGTGGAAAGCAGACCTGTAACCTCCTTGTCAGCTGGCCTAGCTGGGCAGGCACCGGGGTTATATGTTAATCAGGGCTCAGGTAGACCGGGCAGTGATGGGGGAACACTGCGTGTTCGTGGACAGGGAACACTCAATAATGCCAACCCACTTGTCGTGATCGACGGCGTTATTGGCGACATGAACCTAATCAACCCCCAAGATGTAGAAAGCATATCGGTGTTGAAAGATGCTGCCTCAGCGTCAATTTATGGTTCAAGAGCCGCAAATGGCGTTATCCTCATTACTACGAAAAAAGGTAAATCAGAGCAATTTAAAGTTATTTACAACAATTATTTCTCGAGTCAAAAACCATCCAACACCATTGGAATGGTTTCCAACTATGCCAACTATATGGAGCTGATCAATGAAGGCTATCGCAATGGCGATCCAAATGCTAAGCCCATATTTTCGCAGGAAAAAATTGACCTCTGGCGCCAGAACGCTGGACAGGATCCATTGAAATACCCCAACACGGACTGGGTTTCGGAGCTTTTCCAAAACAAAATCAGCCAAAACCATAACCTTTCCTTTACGGGTGGTAGTGACAAAATCAAGTTCTTTGGCTCCTATGGTCTCCTCAACAACCCTGGAATCATCGAACAGGCAACGTACAAACGTCATACCGGACGTATCAATTTAGAAGCGGATGTAAAACCCTGGTTAACGTTGGGAGCCAATATCAATGGTGTGGTTTCCAAAACAGATATTGGGACCAACATCATCGATGATGTATTTACTTTTGCTGCAGCAAGTACCCCAGGAATGGTACTGCGTGCGCCAGATGGCAGATTTGGTTCACCAAATAATCCGGAAGACGATCCGCAGTCCAACAACGTGCTCCACCGCTTGTATGCGCAGAAAGGTAACATCAACAAAAACCGCTTTGTATCACGATTCTACGGAAAACTGAAACCTATCGAAGGACTTTCTATCGAGGGATCATACACCTATACCTATGATGATGATTTCGTCTATTCGCAACCCGTGTTTAATGATCGCTGGAACTTTCTGACCAATACAGTTGCAACAGCGGGTACAGGACGTTCTTCAGTAACCAACGAATCGATCAAATCCTACCGCTATTACATGGATGGAATTGCTAAATATAAAAACAAACTGTTTGAAAAACTGAACTATGAAGTCATGGTCGGTGCCAGCCAGGAGTATTTTAAAGATGGCTGGTTTGCAGCATCCAAACTCGATTTGGTAGACCCCTCGCTGACCGTCCTCAACGCGGCGACTATGGATGCGTCGGCTTCAGGCAACATCACCGATTGGGCTATGCGTTCGTTTTTTGGCCGCATCAACCTATCTTGGGATGACAAATATCTCTTGGAAGCCAATCTAAGGACGGACGGTTCATCACGTTTTATGAGCGGAAAAAGCAGATGGGGAACATTCCCTTCAGCTTCCTTTGGCTGGAAGGTTTCCTCAGAAGATTTCTATGATGTCAAATGGATGCCCAACCTGAAATTCCGCGCATCATATGGCGCCCTGGGTAACAATGGAACCACCGATGAATCTTTCCGCAAAAACGCCAACATCAACAATTACGAATACCAAGCGCTTTATAATCCAACAAACTATGTGTTAAATAACCAGCTCTATGTCGGTTTTGCGCAGACCGTATTGAGCAATGCGCTTCTGACTTGGGAAAATACCTATATCCTGAATGCTGGTTTGGATTTTGACCTATTCAATTACAAACTGGGCGGCTCGATCGATGTCTTTAACAAAGTAACGGACAATATCTTAATCAATCTCCCCGCTCCCCTGGTTGTCGGAAATGCAACAATACCACGCACCAATGCGGCCAAAGTACGTAATAATGGTGTCGAACTGAATTTGACTTACCGCGATAAAATTGGCGATAACTTTAAATTCAACATTGGCGGTAACTTTACTTTCATTGACAATAAAGTAGTCAAGTTTAAAGGCAATGACAAGTCTATCAGTGGTTCCAATTTGCTTCAAGAAGGTTATGCCATCAATACCCAATATATCCTGTTAACCGATCGCATATTACAGACGGATGCTGATATGCAGCTCGTACAGCAGATGATCGATAATGCGCCAATCGATCCGAATACCAATCAAAAAGTCAATCCATTCGCATCTTATGGCACACCTAAAAAAGGAGATCTTTTATATAAAGACACCAATGGTGATGGCGTCATCAACGACAATGACAGGGTTCCGGTAGGCCATGGTACAGCGCCTCGCATGACCTATGGTTTTAACATGGGATTCGATTATAAAGGATTTGATTTCTCGGTCTTCTTGCAAGGTAACGCGGGCAACAAAGTGGTCTGGACGGATGGTTATTACACACCTACTGTTCGCTGGGGCTACCAGATCAATCAGGAAATTGCTGATGGCCGATGGACTGAAGGTGCTACAGATGCCAAATTCCCACGATTGCTGCCTTATACAGATACCAGAAATACCAAAAACAGCGATTTCTGGTTACAGAATAAGGCATTCGTCCGTGTAAAAAATATCCAGCTGGGCTATACAGTTCCAAACGATATTACGAAGCGGATACAGGTGCAAAATCTACGTGTTTTTGCATCGCTTGAAAATTTCTGGACCATAACCAAATATAAGGGTTTCGATCCGGAGGTTAGCGGCACCAACTATCCAACCATGAAACAGGCTGTTTTTGGTGTGAGTTTATCCTTTTAAGGAGAAAGGTGTGCGACAGAGGATATGTTCCCGACCTGTAACAGATAAATTATGAACAAAAGTTGAAAAGAGCTTTTAATTAATTAAACCTCATGAAAAAGATTTCACTACTCATAGCCGGATGCATTGCTTTATCATCTTGTTATAAGCTTGACACGACACCATATAGTCAGGTAAGTGCTAGCACATTCTGGCAAAATGAAGACCAGGCCTTAGCTGGCGTACTGGGCTGTTATAATGACTTAAAAAAAGAAGCCACCTTCGGCTTACAATTTTCTTACGATGGACTTACCGATATCGGCCTGGGCTATGATCCTCCGGGCTTGGGCGAGGTGATCAGCGGAACGTTCACCGACCGTTCATCCATTATTGTGGATAGATGGCAAGCAGGCTACGATCTGATCCAACGCTGTAATCATGCGATCGCGCATATCCAACCGATGACCATAGACAAGACCAAACAGGAGGGCTTTATAGCGGAGGCCAAGTTCTTACGGGCATTGATGTATTTCCAGCTGACCAATCTCTATGGCGCCTTACCAATATATGATGAAACTGTAGACTTGAATAAAGATTTCGCCGATCTTAAAAACAGCCGTTCTTCCGTTGAAGATGTCAATAAGTTCATCCTCAATGACCTGAACTATGCGATTGAAAAACTGCCGGTAAGCTACGATGCCAAGTATTATGGGCGGATCACCAAAGGTGCAGCGTATGCGTTAAGAGGGAAAGTAGCCCTTTACAATAAAGATTGGGCTGGAGCAATCCGGGATTTTGAAGAAATTGTTTACAACAAGACCAACACCTATGGTTACAGTTTAAATACAAGCTATTCCGCGTTATTCACCATGGATGGCGATCAATCGCCGGAGATGATTTTTGCCATTCAGAATATGGGCGGCACCGGTTTCCCGTATGGCATGCCAATGGCCTTCTATATGGGAACGCGCTCAACCTTTGGTAGTGACTGGAACAACTGTTTGCCGAGCACACGCCTTGCAGATCGTTACGAAAACCGTGATGGAAGCCCTTTTAACTGGAACGACTATTTCCCCAACTATACAACGGATAATGCGGTCAAAAAACAGGCGATGGAGTCGACACAATCAGGTGGAACGCTAACCAAAGTACCTGATACGGCGAAATTACGTCAGATCTATGCCAACCGCGACCCTCGTATGAATCAAACACTTATCGTACCTTATTCACATTACTTAGGATGGAATGCCAATAAAGAAAGAGATATGCAGCTGATTTTGGCAACCGGAGTTAATGAAAACTTTGGTCAGATCCGCAACAATCGGGGTTGGTACACCTACTTATGGCGGAAATTTGTTCCTGAAGGGAACCTAAAAGGCGCCATTACCGATCGTGCACATACACCGATCAATTTCCCTATCATACGCTTGGGCGATGTACTTTTGATGCTTTCCGAAGCGTACAACGAGTCCAATCAATTGGACAAAGCGATTACTGAGCTTAACAAAGTACGTACCCGTTCAAAAATGCCGGCGCTAAATAGTGGCAGTTCATTTTTGGCAGTCGGTAGTAAAGCAGATATGAGTAAACGTATCCAGCACGAACGGGCCGTAGAACTAGCAGGTGAAGGATGGCGTTATTTTGATCTTAAGCGCTGGAACCTCTTAGAAAGCGTTTCCAAAGACTACATCGAAAAAAGTATTACCGGAGACAATCTCGTCACCCGGGGTTACCAAAGCCGTCATAAGCTTTGGCCAATACCAGGACAAGAGATTGAAATGAACCCGGCATTACTACCACAAAATCAAGATTGGTAATCATGAGAATGTATGTAATTCTATTTCTTTTCCTGAGCAGTTTTTCTTTCCAAAGACTGCTAGGAAAAGATCTGAACCTCCTGACGGGCGCCTTTAAGCAGGATAACTTGAAAGCGAGTCTAGGAAATGACAAATCGTGGGTCCCCTATCCGGCTTATTCGGATCGGGCGGCCTGGGATAAGCTGATGGCTCCTTTTAAAGACCGTATAATCAAAAAGGGAAATGAGGCCCTTAGCTACCAATGGCAAGTCGTTAAAGCAACAGATTATCTCGAATATGAGCGTTCAGGCAACCGCAGCATCATGGAAAAACCCATGAATGAAAATTGTACTGCACTGACCAACCTACTGTTGGCGGAGCTTGCAGAAGGACAGGGGCGCTTTGTTGACCAAATCCTAAACGGTAGTTGGCAATTGACAGAAATGGCAACATGGTCGCTCTCGGCCCATCTTGGCGCCTTTCAGTCCACCAAACGGTCTCTACCGCAAGAACGAACACAAGTGGTCGATCTGATGGCCGGTGATGTAGGCTCCCTCCTCTCCTGGGTTCATTATTTCTTTCGCGATACATTCAATACAATAAACCCCGAAATCAGTATCCGTCTTAAACAACAGATTCAACAACGCATTATACAGCCCTACCTAGACCGCAACGATATGTGGTGGCAGGCATTTGAACTCAAGGAAACACAGCTGGTCAACAACTGGAATCCATGGTGTAACTTTAATGTCCTTACGGCCTTGCTTTTGATTGAAGACAATCCCGATATTCAACTGGCGGGGATTTATAAGACGATGTCTTCTGTGGATCGCTTTATCAACTATGTCAAAACAGACGGTGCCTGCGAAGAGGGCCCCTCCTATTGGGGGCATGCTGCGGGTAAGCTGTACGATTATCTGAAAATACTTTCGCTGGCCACCAAGGGTAAGATCAATATTTTTGATAAACCTGTAATTCGCGATATGGGCGAGTACATCGCACAATCTTATATTGGCGGCGATAAATGGGTCGTTAATTTTGCCGATGCTTCGGCCAAAGGGGGTGGCGATCCGCTATTGATCTACCGTTATGGACAGGATGTCAATAGTAGCGAGATGATGCAATTTGCCCGATATATGGAAAATATCGGCGACAAAACTGCAAATTTCAAACCTTCAAGGGATATTTTCCGCGCCTTCGAAGATCTGAGATGCTATCCGGAATTAGAGAACGTTACCGCTGCACTCCCTCAAAACAATTTTAAATGGTATCCAGAAACACAATTTATTTACCTGAAAAAGGGTTCATTTTTCTTTGCCGCCAAAGGTGGTTTCAATAATGAAAGTCACAACCATAACGATGTCGGGAGTTTTATCTTATACCAGGACCAACAACCATTGTTCATTGATGCCGGTGTGGGCACCTATACAAAGAAAACATTTAGCGATGACAGATACAGTATCTGGACAATGCAGAGTGCTTACCATAATGTTCCGATGATCAATGGAGCCGACCAATCTTTTGGAAAGGAATATAAAGCTGAACATGTGGCATTTCTGCCTGCACAAAATAAATTCCAGCTTGATATTGGAAAAGCATATCCGAAGTCGGCCAATGTTGAGCACTGGAATAGAAGTTACACCCTTGTACAAAACGGGCTGGACATTCAGGATGAGTTTAAAATCACAGGTCCTAAGCAGGCCAATATCTTCCATTTTCTGGTTGCTCAGGAACCAAAAATTGGCAAAGGAGAAATCCTCCTCAATAATGGGCGCGCCACCTTACACTTTGATGCGGGCCAGTTCACAGCGAGCTACGATGTCATTCCTCAGGATGACCCACGTTTGAGTCAAGTCTGGGGTAAGGAACTTTATCGCATCAAGCTCACAGCTAAAAGCATCAAATCTACTGGAAAATACACCTTTACGATTCGCCAAGAGGCTATAAAATAAAAGGAATCGAAATTATTATGTAACTTACTAAGAATATAAGCCGTTATGAAAAAAAGAAAACCTGGTCTAAAAGCGCTTTTTGTTATCGCTTCTAGTCTGATCACATTGAGCTTTACGGATCAAAAACCAAGCTTTATTGACACAAGTTTTAAAGCAGCAGAAAAGCAATATCAGTTCTTGGAACAAGCAGCAGAAAAGCAGCACAAGTTCCCGCGTACATTGAGCCCTTCGGGACAATTGGTAGGCACAGACGAATGGGATTGGACAGGCGGTTTCTTCCCAGGATCACTGTGGTATATCTACAACCACACCCATAACAAAGAAACCGAAGCTGCTGCGATCAAATGGACGGAGGCGCTTGAAAAAGCCAAAGACCTTGATCAACATCATGATATTGGTTTTGTGATGTATTGTTCCTATGGCAATGCCATCAAATACCTCAACGATCCCAAAAAGGTTGCCGCTTACAAGGATATCCTCATCCATTCCGCCAATACTGCGCTCAAGCGTTATAATCCGCAGGTGGGCGTCATCAAATCATGGAACGAAAAAAAATCTTGGGACGGCAAGACCCTGTGGAAATATCCAGTCATTATCGACAACATGATGAACCTGGAGATGCTGTGCTATGTATCCGACTTGACGGGAGATGCCAAGTACAAGGATGCGGCCATCAGTCATGCCACCCAAACCATGAAAAATCATTTCCGTAAAGATTATAGCACCTATCATGTGGTGGACTACGATGCCAAAGGAAATGCAATCCATCAACAGACCAACCAAGGCTATGCAGACAATTCAACCTGGGCACGCGGTCAAGCTTGGGCTATTTATGGATTTACCATGATGTACCGGGAGACCAAAAAACCAGAATTTCTTAAAACAGCAAAAGCGGCGGCAAAGTTTTACATGACCCATCCGAATCTGCCAAAAGATAAAATTCCGTATTGGGATTTTAATGCGGGAAAGCCAGGTTATAAGTCGGATGCTGATTTTTCCTCCTTGAAATTGAATTTTGTGCCGCGCGACGCTTCAGCTGCAGCCATTGTTGCGTCTGCACTGATTGAACTCTCAACATTGACCACTGGCACCGAAAGCAAATCCTATTTGACATTTGCTCAGGAAAGCCTGCAAACATTATCAGGAAGCACCTATTTTGCCAAATATGCGACCAATGGTGGTTTCTTACTGCAACATAGCGTCGGAAGCTTACCCCATCATTCGGAAATCGATGTTCCGCTGACCTATGCAGATTATTATTATCTGGAAGGTTTGACACGGTTGGAACAACTCAAAAAATAAAAAATACCAAGGGGAGATATTTAACATCTCCCCTTGGTATTTTTATAAGCTTTCCAATTGTATTCGGATTATTTCTTCCCGATAGTGATTCGGTTGCTTACAGTACTTCCAGCGTACTCGCCCTGTGGAAGCGAAAGCTCCAACGATTGATTTACTCGAAGCTGTTTATTGACAAGCTGAACCTTCACTATTTTGGCTTTTTGCAGTGGGTCTGCTATATCAAACTGAATCTTTTTAGGTTCCAGCAGGTTCAGTTGCATGATAGCTGGTTGATCGAGCTTTATAGACCAATCGCCAACTTGGTACGTTCCCGCATGATAACAAACCAGCTGTAGAATTCCGCTCCCTTTATGCTCCACGGCCTGTATATCCGGAGTATTCTGCCAAATTTTTATGCGCTGCATTACTTTTTTATCAACAGTTTTGGTACCGGGCACAATAATATAGGCATAGCTCGCATTGTTCGGAGCAACAGCATGATCAAACCAGAGTTTGAAGACCTTTCCATGTACAGCATCTTTGGAACGGGAACGGTTGATACGATACCAGGAGCCAACCTGATCCTTTGTTGTCAATACAACGTTCATCGCTGTTGGAAAATAATACAGGACATTATTATGGGTTATAAATTCACCTTCTTTGACAGTTCGCTGTACTGAATCGAGCGTCGACGTTTCCTTTCCATTCCAAATAACCGGGCCATTCAGCCAGGTTTGGTTTAGGGTTGTTACCACAGCTTCTGGCGCAGCACAGTGAATCCCAGCCCCCAAACAAACGATTTCCCGATCGAAAAAGAACCAGGCTTTTTGAGCGGTAACCCCATCGTACTGTACCGACATGGCTGAGGCTCCTGTCTTATCGTTGCTTACGCCGCCTGCAAAACTATTTGCGGCACGCGCGCCCCATTGTTCTTTCAGCTCCAGGTCGCCCGGATAATCGCGCGTTGTCGTTCCAGGAATTTTATCCCATTCCCATACAGGCATAATGTTATAATATTCCGGTCCAAACACCTGAATATTGGTCGCACCATCTGACATATTACGACCAAGCATATTTTCTCCATTTCCAGACTCCGATTTATTGGTACGGCTGCTGGCCAATCGAACATTAAAATGAAATTGCTTACGTAAATGAGTGGTGTAGTCACCTTTCCAGTAATGGCGGTGGGCCTCGATATTTTCGGCGTCAAAAGGCTGCACACTATCCAATTTTGCCAGCGCTTTATTCCAAACAGCATTTTTAGCTGGATCGATCAGCTTCATTTGTTGTAATATGGCAGTCTCCTGTGTCTTTTCCAAGATATTGGGGCGTGAGATCCCACGGCCATGTACATTAAAATCGATATAACGCGAACGTATAATTGGTAAATATGTTTCTGTGAGAAAACGTTCAAAAAGATCCAGTCTTTTCTGGTCAACAGCATAAGGTGTCTCGCGCACATAAGCCATAACTTTTGAAATCCCTTTCAGAAACTCCTCCCCATAGCCCGCAATATACAACTGTGGACCATGTTGTAAGTAAGAGAAATCATATTGCAGTCCTTCCTTGCCATCCACGAGCTGTATCGGAAAAAGCAATTGCTCCATCGAAGCAGCCAATAGATTTGCATCTTCCAAGATTACTGCACGATAAAAATAGTGCATGGCAATATCACTTTTATTTGCTCCTGTTTTTGTGTAAGGATCGCCACGCTTCATCAGCTCAACAAGCGAAGTCTCTACTGTCGTAGGAATTTTTTCCTTCCCAAATTTCATCAGGATCAGACAAACACCGATGGCCTTTGGAGAAGCGATTTCGTTATGCCACCAATTCGAAGATTCAAAACGATTATTCGCCCAATATTGTGCCGCAAGCAGGATTTTATCGTAAAGTGATTTTTGTTGATAAGCTCCGCTTTGTGGAGACACATAGGCAACAATAAGTGTCCTTAACCGATCCAAGTGTTCTCCCGGAGGCCAAAGCGATATTGACTTACTGCTGTAATCGATATCTGCCCAGGTACCGTCCGCACGCAATTGATCACATAGGTTTCGTGTTTTATCTGCACCGGGCAATGGGCCACTTAATTCATCATCGTATACATGCTTTTTAATACGCACAAACGTATCGCTGTTCTGCGCCTTTGCCATAACTAAGGCAAAGGACAATAAAAATAGGATTAGTCCTTTCATCTGTTTTTAGTATTCTTTACTTAAGGATATTGTCGTTCTGCGGCACGTCCGACGACATCCATCCGGTGTTTCATCAGTTGATTTTGATCATTATCCAATACGGAGCTTAGCCATTTTGGTTTCTCCAGTCCCTTTTCCCATTCCGTCAGTTTATGCAGCATCTCCTTTACACGCTCAGGATATTTCGCGGCCAGATTGTGCTGCTCCCGAAGATCATCCTTAAGATTGAATAACAAAATCGGATCATCTTTAACCACAATCAGCTTCCACTCTTTATGTCGTACAGCACGTGCAATCCCCCGGCGCCAAAATAAATAGTCGTGCCCATTTTTCACATCCTTATAGGAAGATAGCAAACTGATGCCAT
The DNA here is from genome assembly GCF_039511225.1 of Sphingobacterium multivorum. Lineage (NCBI taxonomy): Bacteria > Pseudomonadati > Bacteroidota > Sphingobacteriia > Sphingobacteriales > Sphingobacteriaceae > Sphingobacterium > Sphingobacterium multivorum. Next base: position 824,487 of record NZ_CP154261.1, on the reverse strand, counting down.
CGATTTGCTGCCTAGGGATTTTCTTACCTTTTATTGCGTCGATGCTCGTGGGTAAAATATCCATACCCGATACCATGGCATCGGATGTTATCCCTTTCGGTAGTTTGGCTGGCCATTGCATAATAAGGGGAACCCGAATTCCACCTTCCCATTTTGATCCCTTTAAACCACGCAATTGCCCATTGTCTGCACCATTATTTGTTGCCGCACCATTATCATTCATAAAAATGATTAAGGTGTTTTCATAAAGTCCTTCTTGCTTTAAATGGTTGACCAGACGTCCAATATTTTCATCCATATTGTCCAACATAGCCAGATAAGCCCGTCGCAATGGATCGGCTACATTTTTATACTTTTCAATGGTCTTCAGGGGTGCTTCGACGGGTGTATGCACAGCATTGAATGCTAAATACATAAAAAAAGGCTGGCTTCTATACTGATGAACATACGAAATTGCTTTATCAGTCAATGTTTCTGTCAAATAACGAATCGAATCTTCGGGGACTACACGTTGATCGTCATAAAGCAGCTGCTTTGGCTTAACGGCTCCCTGGATTGGGAAGTAAGGACGGTCGCCGCCAATAAAACCATAGAAATGATCAAATCCACGTTTAAGCGGATTAAATTGTGGACCATCCCCCTGATGCCATTTGCCAATGGCCACAGTTTTATAGCCGTTATACTTCATAAAGTCGGCGATGGTGGCTACCTGTGTATCCATCCCGATGTCCTCTGGTGCGACACCCGCTGTTGGACGTTTGGAAATATTATGTTCAAAACCAAAACGCTGTTGATATCGGCCAGAAAGTAATCCCGCGCGAGAAGGAGCGCACACCGAAGCTGAGGCATAGGCCGACTGAAAACGCACCCCATTTTGTGCAAGTGCATCAATATTTGGGGTGTAGACCTCCTTGCCGCCGTAACAACCAAAATCATCATAACCTCCATCGTCGCTCAAGATGACAATAACGTTAGGATGTTGCTGCCCAAATACAGGAATCCCAAACGTAAAGAGTATATTCACAAGGGTTAATATACTATAGCACGTAAATCGGTAGAACATAACATTAGATTTATCCTTAAATGTATCGTTAAATGTATAGGATTTTTTGTTAAAAAACCGCAAACGATTTCGTTAGACTATTATTAGAAGATTAAAAATAAAGGTCAGTGATGAAAACAGCTGAAAAAAAATTGGTCGGTACACTTGCGCATTTTTTGGTCAGTGATTCCGATAGCACTGCATTAAGGTCATTTTTGTCTTCATTGACCTATCATCCCAGTACCATTAGAACCGAACTCGTTCAATTGTTAAGCAAATGGCAGGATAAAGAGGATGGCTTAATAATTCCTACGGAGGACCTCTGGATGGATTTCAAGCAACTTGCGGAGAGCAATCCCGATCTCGGCGTGGCTGTGATTGATGGCTGTAACATCAACGATATTGCAAGTTTTTACGAAGAAATCAATGCCGTCTACATGTCCAGCGAAAGCTGGAAGATAGGAAGCCTGGATGGCTTTGACGACTTGCTCTACGGTGGATTTGGAACCTTTAAAGACGCTACTTCACATTGTATTGTTTGGAAGGATATTGCACAAAGCAGGGCATCATTGGGCATCGAAACAACTTTGACCTATTATCAGGGAAAGCTTGGCGCACAATCACCATTCAATCAAACGCATTTTCAAAAGAAACTAGATGAGCTAAAAGCTGGCCGTGGAGAAACCTATTTTGACATTGTTGCCGATATCATCCGATCGCACCGCAAAGTAACCTGGATTTACACGGGGTATCCTCAGAACAAATCGGTATATTTAAAATAACTAAACTTAACATATGAAGCATCTTATCCGCCTAGTTTTCCTGCTCCTATTCTTCCAACAAGTTGCACAGGCCAGTGAGCGACTTAAAGTTGCTGTTGCGGGGCTCAACCATGACCACGTGTTCTTGCTTTTAAATTTATATAAGGATAAAAAAGTCGATATTATCGGTATTGCTGAACCGAATCAAACCTTATCAAACAAAATCCGAACGCAGTATAATTTACCTGACGCAATCTTCTATCATGACTTGCCCAGTTTATTGAAACATATCAAGCCGGACGCGGTGCTGGCCTACAATCCAACCAATGAGCATATCGACGTCGCAGAGACCTGTCTCCCGCTCAAGATCCCTGTCATGGTAGAAAAGCCTCTTGCGACGACTCTTTCTGACGCAAAACGTATTGCATTTTTGTCCAAACAGTTCGAAACGCCCTTTTTGGTGAATTACGAAACGACCTGGTATAAAAGCAATCAACAACTGAAGCAGCTGGTCGACAAGGATGAAATTGGAAAAATCACACGTATACTTGTAAAAGACGGGCACGAAGGACCAAAAGAAATCGGCTGTAGCAATTACTTCCTTGACTGGCTTACTGACCCGAAAAAAAACGGCGGCGGTGCAATTATGGATTTTGGCTGTTATGGCGCCAATCTGATGACCTGGCTCAAAAATGGAGAAAGGCCAATTTCGGTGACGGCCTTTACACAACAGCTCAAACCCGAGGTTTATCCAAAGGTAGACGACAATGCCACCATCATACTGAGCTACCGTGACGGCAGCACGGGCATTATTCAAGCTTCTTGGGCTTGGCCATACAGTGTTAAAGATCTGCAGGTATTTGGCACAAAAGCTCAGCTCTACGCCAAAAATGATAAAGAGCTCTTCAAATACAAACAACAGAATGATCCACCTACGAATGTACCGACTACGGTCTCCTATTTTGAGAACCATATTGCCTATCTGGAACAGGTCCTGAAAGATGCCCTGGTGCCAGAAAATGATCTTGGATCGATCCACAATAATGTCACTGTAGTCGAAATCCTGGAAGCGGCAAAACGCTCGGCTAAAGAAGGGAAGTCCATTTTATTAAAATAAAAAAGATCTGTAGCGTACACCGCTACAGATCTTTTTCATGCCCTGCCGCTAGGCGGTAAGCAAAGCCGATCCGCTCAGTTAATAGGCGAGCAGCCGACCATTTAGTCGGCTAAGGATCCAAGGGTTCATCTGGATCGATTGTATAGGCCTCTTCTTTTGCCTTGAACTCGATGATCACATCTGAAATTCGTTTACCCAATGTATAGGGAATATACCCCAATTCACGCATGCAACGATCGCCCATCTTTTCCACCGCATCAATGTGCACTTTACTACTGTTAACGATGGCGTATTTATCTTTTGGAAAACCATAATTTAACAGGATACGTGCGGTATTTCGCAAATTTGTGGTCGTATGTCTCGCGTGCGGATCAATCAATATTGCCGCTTCGGGTACTCCCATAACCTCAATCAGATACTTTTTCATTTCTATTGCCTCAATAAAGTGCGTCTTATAGGGATGTACTTTACCGCCAGACAGTACAATAAAAGGAGCCAATTTTTCAAAGTAGCTTCGGGCTGCCATCCGCGCACGTAACATTCCACCAGGACTAATAGGCTGTCCATACAGCTCGGGGCCCGCACCTAAGGTCAGCAACAGACTATAAGGATAGCTGGCAAAGTCGGTATTTTTGACCGCTTCGTAAGCTTTCTTGTTTTCGAGTTCAATCAGCGGCTCAAGTTGTGCTGCGTCCCATCGCTCATTAATTTCCAACAAGCGTACTGCAGTCATCATGGTCATAAAAAATGCCATTTTAGGGGTCGGAATATCTTTGCGGATGTCTTGGCGAACATCGTCCAAAAGGTGAAGGTAGGCCGCAGTTCTTACATCGAAAGAGATCGAATCTATCTTGGGGTAATTGGGACTTTCGCCACCCGCATAGACGTCCACTACATAATTCATTGCCTTTAAATCCTGTTTCAAGGCTTTCGTAAAATAGGCCTTTGCTGTTTCATGATGCAAGACACCATAGGTCATTGATGGAATAAGACTTGCCTGAACAAGCTGGTCCAACTTCTTGTTATGACCAAGTTGCTCCGCCAGCTGCTCTGCCAACAGGTCGATTTCGTTATCCTGCCATTTGAAGGCATTCAAATAGCACATGAGATCGGCGCAACTAGCGCTGTTGTTAAACCGTTCGAACCGTTTTTCCAATACCTGTGCTATCGCCTTGGAGCTGACGAGCTCCTGTATAAGGGCAGAATCTTTTAAAAGCAAATAGGATGCATAATAATTCTTCTTGATCAGCCAATCCTGTGGGCCATTAGGCATATTGTTTACCTGACCTTTGGAAATATGCATACAGCATATTCCCAAGACAAGTAACAAGATTTTTCTGATATTCTTTATCATATCCATTCGATAACAGATTAATAACCCGGATTTTGATACATACGTGTCGGATCCAGCTTATATTCGTCAAAAGGAATTGGATAGTATCGATCTTTTGTCGAAATATTGGAGATTTTAGCATTTCCGTAATCAGCCTGGCTTTTCGTTTTGAAATAAGTCACCAGTTCCTGTGCATTGTAATTACGGATGAGATCAAACCAACGTTGGTTTTCAAATGCCAGTTCCACACGGCGTTCATGCAATATAGCCTCCTTTAAAGTTGGATATTTACTGCGATAAGCCGTATTTAACATGGAAGCAGCATAGGAAGGCAATCCGGCACGTTCACGTACTTGATCTAACAGCGCGATAGCTTCCGCATCCTTACCCAGATGATACTTGGCCTCGGCCAACAACAGCATCACATCCGCGTAACGGATCAAGATCCAGTCGTTTCCGCCCCAACCATTGGTACCGGCAGCGTCACTGTTATCCCTAAATTTGGTTACAAACCAATCGTTAACCTGGGTATTTGTTGCAAACTTCACAGAGAAATCTTTTCGGATATCGCTTTGCTCGTAATCTTTAACCAAATCTAGTTTTGCCACTTCACCAGCACCGGTCGAGTTATAGCGTGAATTGATGGTTTCTCCCCGTGCTTGATAATTACGGGCAATACTTGAGCTATAGTTTTGGTCTCCCTGTTTATACTGAATCTGAAAAACGAGTTCTTTACAGCTATTTTTCTTGGTCACATCGAAAACATCCGCATAGGGGATTTCGTTCAGTTTACCAAAAGTTCGCATTTGGTAGGCCGCATTGAGGTACTGTTCTGCTTTCGCAAAATTTTCCGCATTACCTGATGTCTGCGTTGCACCCAAAGTTAAGTATACCTGTCCCAAAATTGCATTGATGGCCGATTTAGATGCTCTGCCAATAACGTAATCTTTTTGCGTATTGGGAAGATTGCTGGACAATGCCTCCGTCAGATCTTTAATGATCTGTTCGTACACAATCGACTCTTTCTGTCGAAAAGCCAATTCATTTGCTTGTTCTTTACTGGTCACCTGTACGGTAGATAATGGAATATCTCCGAATTTACGTACCAGATGGAAATATAATAATGCACGAACGAATTTCACTTCCGCAATATAACGTCCTTTTAATTCAGCACTTGTAAAAGTCACATCGTCGACATGTGAAAGAACCACATTACAGCGGCTGATTGCTGCGTACATAGCCGACCAATGTGTCTTGAGATAGGTATTACTTGGCAGCAACGAAAAGTCATTGAATTGAAAAGGCTCCCCGGCATTGGATTGGTTATCATTACGCCCACTATTATCCGAACGTTCCTCGTTATACAACGTGCTGGATTCCCCGATCGTGCTTCCCGAACGAAGTGATTGATAGAGGCCGTTGACAGCCAAAAGGACATCATTTTCCGACTTGAAGTAATCATCGATTGTGACGGCATTGGGGTTTTTCTGATTTAAAAAATCTTTGGTACATGAAGACAATGCCAACAAAACAAAGGGTAATATATATCTTTTTTTCATCCTGTTATTTTTTTATTTTTCATCAGCCTACGTAACTGCAAAGCGCAGTTCGTAGGACTAGTTTTACAATACTAGAGCTATCAAAACGGAGGTTTCCTTGAAATTCCCACGCACAATAGCTCCTTGATCCTGCTATTAGAACGTTACTTTCACACCAAGGTTATACGACCGCACCAATGGATAAAGCCCATAATCCACACCTGGAGTTAAGTTGCCGCGTTGATTATAATCCGGTTCTGGATTGTAGCCTTTGTATTTAGAAATCGTAAATGGATTGTCCACTGTAGCGTAGACCCTTACACCAGAAAGTGTTAGTTTTTCTGCTAGGCTCTTGGGAAGATTGTAACCCAAAGCAATATTTGTCATACGCAGGAATGAACCGTCCTGCAGGTAAAAATCGGAAAGACGTGTACTGTTACTTTGCGTACCGCCACGCGATGCACGGTATACTTTACCATTTCCCGGATTTTGAGCCGAACGGTAGCGTTGTGCGACATCCGCATATTGATTGCCGGAACCTTCCATATTATAGAGGTAATAATCATAGCCATCCAGCACTTTATTCCCTTGGGAGCCATTAAATGATGCGCGTAGATCAAATGCCTTATAGCGTGCGTTGACGGCAAAGCCATAGGTGAAATTAGGATGCGGATTGCCGATCACACGTTTATCGGCATCATTGACGATACCATTGCCGTCAACATCTTCAAAATAAAGATCTCCAGGTTGTAGCGGAGTTGTTGAAGCAGCGGAAGGTGCGACAGTTTTATAGTTTTCCTCCGTGGCAACACCCAAAACTTTAAAGCCGTAGAACATACCAATCGGACTTCCTTCTTGTGTAATATGCGTTAAGTAGGAGCGTTCAGCACCATTCGTCAAGATGGTAGAAGCCCCACCAAGATCGAGCACTTTATTTCTGTTGACATTGATATTCCCACTGAATCCTAATTCAAATTCATTTTTGCGAATCAGTGTGGCATCAACCTGCACATCAAAACCTTTGTTCTGCACCTTCGAATTTGGCAGATTGGTCAAGATTGTTGTTGATCCGGATACAGCGGAGAGTGGCTGATTGAATAATAAATTGAAGGAACGGCTCAGGTAGAAGTTGGTCATAATGTTGAGTCGTCCTTTTAACAAACCGAGATCCACGCCAGCGTTGTATTGCGAGGTTGATTCCCAACCCAATTTTGGATCGAACAGATCACCTGCTGTATAGGAAGTCTCCACTTTATCACCAAGAATAACTCCTGCTGGCGAGTTGATAACGGATAACGCGCGATAATCACCAATATTATTATTTCCACTACGTCCCCAGCTCGCTCTTAGTTTGACCGTTGACTGTTGTCCTAACCAATCCGTATAAAACTCCTCCTTGGAGAGGGTCCAACCACCTGAAACCGATGGGAAGGTTCCCCATTTATTATTTGGCCCGAAACGTGATGATCCATCGGTACGAATGGAAGCTGAAAGGAAATATTTGGAATCAAAGCTATAGCTTACACGGCTAAAATATGACTGGAGCGTTGTAATGCGTTTGAACGTATCGTCTTTTAGCAATTGGAAATTAGAAGGATCGGCTCCTTTATCTGTAATTTCCCCAATTGCATTATTATTAAAACCGTTGGCTCTCACACCTTGATAATCGTAATCTGTTCGTTGAGCCGAATAGCCCAATAAAGCGGATACCTGGTGTTTACCACCAAAAGTCTTGTTATAGTTTAACGTTGTTTCCAGCAATTTGTCCAATTCATTTTTTGTCTTGGCATCTGCATAGGCTGCAGATACCGCTTGCGGTGAAAACGGTTTGTTATTCCCATCAGAAAGACTTGTAGGACGGAAATAATCATACTTCTCGTCGTAAGTAGACAATCCACCGTTTATTTTCAGATTTAGGCCATCAATAATGGAAAAATCAGCAAAGGCATTGTATAACCCCCTTTTTCCACGACGATTGTTTTTAATCTCAGTGACATAGGCCAATGGGTTTTCAGGATTTTGGATACCGTAATTGTTCGCCGAAAGATCAGCCATCAGGTATTTGGCATAGGTTCCATCTTCGTTATAAACAGGGAGGGTAGGCAAATAAATTAACGCGGCCATTGATGGGCTTCTGTCGTAACGTCCTGTCGTCACCTCGTTGTTGTCATTATATGTAAATGAAACATTTGCACCAACGGTCAATCTCTTGCTGACTTTGCTATCGATATTGGCGCGGAAATTAAAGACCTTTTGATCCGTCCCGAGCATGATCCCTTGTTGATTCTGATAAGATCCACTTAGGAAATAGCGATTTTTTTCGTTACCGCCATAGGTTGATAGATTATGACGTTGAAAAGGTGCATTACGGTATAAGGCATCTTGCCAATCCGTATCATATTTTGCTTTTTTTGCCATACCAGATGCGAAGTCATAGTAGTCTTCAGGAATACTCACCGAGCCGGCATTTCCAACATTAGCAATACGCGTTTTATTATCATCAAAGCGTCTACTATCGCTCCAGGCAATCCCTTTCGTAGCCAAAAGGTCTTTATACGAATTGTTACGACCATCAATCAGGAGATCAATAAACTGTTCCGAATTTAAAACATCGATTTTCTTGGAAAGCTGACCGAAACCACCCAATACTTCGTAGTCCACATTACTCTTACCTTCCTTGCCACGCTTGGTTGTAATCAATACAACACCGCCAGCACCACGAGATCCATAGATCGCTGCAGAAGCGGCGTCCTTTAACACATCGATAGACTCAATATCATTGGGGTTGATATTTAAATTGTTTCCTGCTGGATATCCATCAATAACGTACAATGGATCCGAACCAGCATTGATCGATCCCATTCCGCGGACGCGCATTTTGGTCCCATCGTATGGAGCGCCACTTGTCTGCATCACCTGTACACCTGCTACTTTACCAACCAATGCCTGGGATAATTTTGGTGCGCTCAGATTGAGTTCTTCCGCCTTAACGCTAGCGATTGCGCCAGTGACATCCGACTTTCTGATCCGCTGATAACCGATTGAGATGGTCACTTCTTCCAATGTGTTTTCATCGGTCTTTAGAGAAAAGATCTGCCCATTGGATTGGCTGACAGCTTGCACGAGTCTGCCATATCCAATAAAGGAAATACTCAGGTTATCGCCCATTTCAGCTTCGATCTGGAAATTTCCCCTCTCGTCAGACTGAACAGATTTTTTACTTTTCAAATTTTGAACGGTTGCTCCTGCGATTGCGTTTCCTTGGGCGTCTAGGACACGGCCTTTGACGATCCCCTGTGCATACGTAAATTGCGAGGTGGTTAGTGTGAACGGTTTGGCTTGAACAGCGGGTGAGCTCGCTGCAATGGTACATAACAACCAAAAGACATTGTTGGCTTTAAATTTCATAAGTAGCGCATTTGATTTATGGGTACAAGATTACAAATGCTATATGAAGGTAGGGTCAACAAAACATTAACAGTTTTTAACTAAACCGGGTTAGCAAACTGACGAGACTTAACAAAAAGGTAATATTAAAAAGGCGGCTGTGTACTCAGCCGCCGTGCAAAATTGCTATAAATATATTGAAAAAGTGCTTTGGTAATCGTATGGACTAACGCGTTTTCTTGAACGTATAGATCTCTGTAAATTTTCCCCGACGTCCCGAAGGCTGGACAAGATAATACGTCACATGTATGGTTTTCGTTGCTGGGTCATAATAGTTATTTGCCGTATTGTCGATCTCGCCATACCGTCCACTACTATTGGAACCCTGTCCATAATAGTTGGTCACTGCTGTGACCTTATTTGTTGCATTGTCGAACGTGAATATTGGGCTCCAATTGCCGAAATAAGAATTTGATCCCCCCGCGTTAAAATAATAGGAATGTGGAGAACTACCGTTATTGAAGGTTGTATAATTAATTTCAGTGGTATTACCTGTGAGCGTAACCAGATTTGCGGTCTGTGGATAAATTCCTTTAAAGGCAGCATTGACATAGTCCTGGTAGGTTCCTGTGATCTCATAAACACCATCGTATTTATTCTTTATCGATACAGCATAGATCCCTTCGGCATAATTTCCGCTGATCTTTCCACCTGTCGCGGTCTGTATCTGGATGCCAAGCGCATAGGACTTGGTAAAATCGGTGGCTGTAAAACGCGGAGGATAAATTTTAACATTTAAAACAGCTTCTTTTGCCCCTTTGGGTATAGTAACATCATAGGTGTCGACGGCATATAAACGCGTAGGTAATGCTTCGTATTTAGATTGCCAGGCCAGGTTGTATTTATCAACAGAGCTGTCATTTATTTTCAAGGTTAGCTTCAGGTCTTCTGGGGCACCTTGTGAACCTGTCAACTGAACTTTTACAGGAAGGGTCACCACGTCAAGGGCTTCAAAAACAGTTGTTACCGCACGGGCAATTGCCGTACTGCTTGTCCGTGCAGGAAGTACAAGCTGCACAATGCCTGAGCTTCCACCATCTTCAAAGACACCTTTTTCTTTTACACAGCCCCAGAGCGCCATACTCAAGGTGACCGCTGTCAGGCCTAATACTGATTTTTTATTTATTTTCATTGATTTTCAAGCTTTAGTTGATGATGTTGATCAATTGATATCCCAAAAGATTGGATCCGAAAATCCATTCGTCAATTTGGGAACGTTCACATTTAAATTTATTTCAGTCTGTGGATAAAGATTTCGTATTGGAAGTTTATCCGCGCGGGACGAACCCGATTGGACCGATGCAAATGTTTCCGTGGCAACTTGCGAACCATTGACAATTTTTGGATATCCTGTGCGGCGAAATTCGTTCCAGGCCTCATGACCATGGAAAAAATTCAAGGCAATATATTTCTGCGTGATGATAGCCTCCAACCGTTGTGCGGTTGTGGCGGCCAAAGCATAGTTGACAAGATAATTTGTACTATTTTCTGTTTTATAATTCGCAGCATCAGTTGCAGGCACCTGTCCTGTTGCCAATGCATTGGTCGCATTCTTTTCCAGATAAGTAAATGAAGCTAAAATACCTTTTTCAAAATTGGTTGATGCCGAACCACTAAGCTCGTGCCCATATAAGGCCGCCTCGGCTAGTAAGAAATACGTTTCCGAAGCAAGAAATATTGGCAAACCTGCGGTACGTCCTTTCAATACACCTAGGGCATCTGCACTTCCTGTTCCAACATACCACACATAGTCATCAGAATTGGGGTTATTGACTTCGTCGCCAAGCTGACCGATGGATGTATTGGGAAAATTTCGGAACGTAAGTTTGCCACGTTTCTCATCGGTTATTTTACGACCGTCATAGAACGTAAACAGGTATTTAGAAGGCACATAATAATTGGCGGCCGTTGAAATTGAACCAGCAGTTGAGCTATGAAAACTTGCAAACAAAGGGTTCTGTGTTGCCGTGGCCTGATATCCGGGATCGACGAGTACATCATCGATCAGAAATCCATCCGTCGAGAACTTACTAAAAGCCGATTGGACAAAGCTGTCAATAGAAGTACCCCTTGCTCGCACCAAAAGACGCAGCTTAAGGTTGTTGGCAAACTTAATCCAGTTGTCCAAGTTACCAGCAAACACCGGATCGGTCTTTTTCGTTAGACTTCGGTAACTTAGATCACCCTTATACTGCTTAATATCCGCAATAACCGCATCGAGTTCGGTAACCAATTCCTGATAAACGACTGCATCATCGTCAAACTTGGGCGCCAAGTTGTTATCCCCCTGCAGCGCTTCTGTGTAAGGTACATCCCCGTAGGCATCGACGAGCAGCTGATAATTGAACACTTTAAAAATGCGCGCTATATCACCAAAGAATTTATACTCGGGGCTTTTTTGTGTGTAGTTGATAATAAATTGGTAATCGCGAAGATTGTTGAACACATTATTCCACAATCCCACATTGGTATTGGATGTGATGTTATACGTGTACGTATCTCCATACCCGCCAATCCCGCCACCGGGAAGCTGATATCCCACCAAAAAGGCTCCATATGAATGATAACTAACGATATTGGATGCCGTGGCAGCAATCGCCTGGGTCAATACCAGGTCGGGTGTTATTGTTGCTTCGGTTGCCGCATTGGGATTTTCATTGATATCCAATTGTGAGCAAGAAGATAGTGCAATGATGATCCCCAGGGACAATATATTTTTCAAATGTAATTTTTTCATTGAGAATAAGTATATGATTGTTCACTAGTTAAAAAGTAAGTGATAGTGTAGCCCCAAAATAGCGTGTCGGTGGAGTCTGTCCTGTTGTCGAGACCCCTATTGCATTGTTATCATTGGCACTGTAATCAGGGTCGGTATATTCGTTGGACTTAGGGGCAAATAACAATAGGTTGCGCCCTTGGATGCTGACTGAAGCAGCTTTCACCCCTTTTAAGCGCGAAATGATATGCTGCGGTAAGCGGTAGGAAAGCGAGGCCTCGCGCCACTTCCAATAATTTCCAGAAATCACATAATTGCTGTACACACCCCTGTTATATGTACCCGAAGTCCAAAATCCAGCTCCACCATCTGAAACTGTAATATGATCGTTGGCCACATATTGACCACTTGTGGCATCTAAATAAGAAGAGTTTGGAAAGACAAACTGCTCCCGGTTGTAGTAGGCACTTCGAGCCGATGAACCGCCAAAATCAAGCGTACTACCGAGGTCTATAGCGGCAAATTTGTATCCACCGCGATATTCAAAAAGGGTGCTGAAAGAGAAATCCTTCCAACGTAAAGACAGATCAAGACCCAAGCGGTGACGTGGTGTGGTATTGCCAAGTATTTTGCTTTCAGAAGCCACGGAAGGGTAACCCGTATTTACGTCGACAATGACACGGCCCTGCTCATCACGGGCATAATCTGAAACAATAATCTGATTCAGCTCGTAGCCCTTCTGTGCATAGATCACACTACTTCCATTAATGGAAATACGATCTAGTCCAGGGTAAAGATCCTGTAAGATATTTTTATTGTGCGTATAGTTTCCCCCAACCGTTAGCTGAAAGTCTCTGCTACGAATAGGCGTGATATGTAGAGCGGTTTCAATCCCCTCGTTTGTGACTTTACCCGTATTGACATAAAATTGAGAATAGCCGGATGAAATCGCTATCCCGGCAGGGATAGCCTGTCCTGTTGTTCCGGTATGATAGTACGTGATATTTGCATCAATGCGGTTATCCCACAACCTAAAATCGGTACCAAACTCTACCCCTGTTGTAATCTCCGGTTTTAAATTAGATGAAATAATCCGGCTTCCCTGAGAAAAGAAAGTTCCGCTACTATATCCTGTAACTGAGGAGAAGGTAGGTACCAGCGAGTAAGGATCCACGTTGACATAGCCAGTGCGCGACACACCTCCTCTCAACTTCCAGTAATTGACAATCGAGTTGTCTTTTAATTGCTTGAAGGCATCTGTTGGAATAAAAGACAGGTCTACAGAAGGGTAGAAATAAGACCTATTTGCTTTGCTGAGTACGGATGTCCAATCGTTACGGCCTGTAGCATGTAAGAAAAGATAATCCTTGTATCCAACCAGGAGATCACCCCATACCGCAAATGTACGCGCAAGTGTATTCGACTCGCTAGCGCCAGCTTCCCCGATTCGGTTGGACACGTTGTAAAGCCCCGGAATTTCAAGACCTGATGCCGAAACAGCCACCGATTTATACCGTCGGCTAATGGCAGTACCGGTCAGATTAAAATTGAAAGAGAAATCATTGACATCCTTTTTTATGCCTATCTGAAGATCATGGTTGATACGGGCACTGTTATATTCAGTATCCGAAACACCTCCCGCTAAATTGGTACGTCCAATGGTATTGACAGAATAGCTCGAGTATGTCTGTTTGGGTGAAACAGATTTTGAATCATACCATCGGTTGGAAATTGAGGGTCTATAGGTAAACTCCAACCAAGTTGTCGGACGATACTTCAGTTCAATTTTGGCCGTCAGATAGCTATTTTTTGTTTTCGATCGGTAATTATCCGCTGTCCAATACGGGTTTAAGTACCAAGGATTGTACCAGCCATCAGGTGTTGCAAAAGGATTATTGACATAGTCTTTGTAACTCAATAATGGAATGTTGGCTGGAGTCTGTGTTAACTGTGTATAAATGGAGCTTGTGGCTGAGGTAATATCATAAAAGTTCTCGACATAACTCGCTGAATAATCCAGGGTCAGATTGGGATAAAAAGCTCTTGTACCGTTCAAACGAAAAGAGATCCGATTGTATTTATCGCCCGGGGTTGTTCCTCTACCGGTAAGATATTGCCCGGCAATGTATTGAGAAGATTTATCATTTCCGGAGGAGATTGAAAGATCGGTTTGGTTATTGCGGCCGACATTCCAAAAATCAAAACGATCTTTGCGCGGAGAATATATGCCGTATTGCTGTTCACCATTTTCCAGCGGGTTACCAATCGCAACCGTAGACCCGTCGAAGGCCGGACCATACTGTTGGTTCTCTTCGGGGTTGTAGACCTGTGCACCCGAAGTGGATCCTGCGCCAAACTTATCCTGTAACTTCGGGAAGAAACTGATTTCTTCCAACGTAAAAGTATTACTCAAGTTGATCGCGGTACGTCCCGCCTGCCCCTTCTTTGTTGTAATGATAAGCACTCCATTGGATCCTTCGGCCCCATATGCTGCTGCACCGGCAGCGCCGTTTAAGACCTGTACATTCTCTACATCGGCGGGATTAATATTGTTGAGCAAATCGCTACTTACAACCGCATTGTCCAATACGATCAAAGCCGTATTGTCTCCTAATAAAGATCTGTTTCCTCTAAGCACCAACCTGTAGTTGGGATTTACGCCACTGCTGATCTGATTGATCTGTAATCCTGGGACCTTGCCCTGAAGTCCTCCGGAAATAGTCGGTGATTTTCCCTGGGTGAGGTTTTCGCCGGTAACCTGTGTGGTTGCATAGCCCTGCTCGCGTGGAGTTCGGAGAATTCCTCCTGCCGATACCACAACTTCATCCAAGACAGACTCCTCTTTCAGTAACACAATATCCAACGATGATCGTCCTTTTAAATCAATGTGACGGACCTGATAGCCTATGAAGCTAAATATCAGTTTTTCAGAAGCTGCGACATGGATGCTATATTGACCATCTCTACCTGTTTGTGTGGCTTCTTTTGTGTTCTCTACCCGGATAGAAACTCCAGCCAAAGGCGTGCCGTCCGCAGCAGACACAATACCGCTGACTTTACGAGCAGACTGTGCTTGAACATGAACGACAAAGAGGATCCCCAACAAAAAATAGATTAATTTTTGTTTCATTGTAATTTTCGATTAATAAAAGTGTAGCATGTCACACAGGGACAAAGCAATACCCTAGAGGCATTTGCTCGGCATCCCTTTTTGCGACAAAAAAGTAGAACAACATGAGGTAAACCCCATATCGTCAATGAATAAAATAGCGGGAGTAGTTGAGGCCTACATATATGGAATAGGCATGCACATTCGTGCTTGGGAAATATAGGCTGAGGTTAGCTGTTGTAGCATAAAAATCACTTTCCATTTTTCTTCAACAACAACGACCGTCGTTGAGGAAATATTTTTTTTACGGGATAAAATCGATAACTGTGTTTTCATAAATTCTGCATGTTTACTGTTTAATCAACGATATATTTAGAAAGTTGGCGTTCCAAATCTTCACCACGAAGGTTTTTGGCAATAATTTTTCCATTGGGATCGATCAGAAAATTTTGAGGAATCGATCGGATATTATAGAGTTTAGCCACTTGGTTATCCCAAAAATTAAGGTCCGAAACCTGATCCCATTCTAATTTATCATCTGCAATAGCTTTTAGCCAGCTGTTCTTTTTGCCAGGTTGATCTAAAGATACGCCGAGCACGGTAAATTTTTTGTTTTTTAGGGCATGATAAGCCTTTACGACATTAGGATTTTCCTGACGACAGGGACCACACCAACTTGCCCAGAAATCCAACAATACATATTTACCCCGATAATCGGCAAGGGAGATATTTTTCCCATCCGGGTTAGCTTGGGTAAAAGCCGGAGCAATCTGTCCGATTGATGTCGCCTTGGTTTGATCAATCTGTAGTGCAAAAGCTTTTCCTTTTTCTGAATGACGAATTTCAGGCGTAAGCTGTTTGAAATATCGGTCTAGATCGTCAGCCTCAGGAGCATAGCCAACAACTTCTGCAATCCGGTCTAAGCTGACGAAAGAATTAGGATTCTCTGAGATAAAGGCTTCCAGAATTTTCTTATTTTCAAGCTGATAGTTCTCACTGAGCTGTTCAATTTCTTTTTTGAATTCTGGGGAATTTCGTTGCTCTTGGCTCGCCGAAAAATATTTTGTATTCAACGCATCACGCAAAGGAGCAATTTGTTCCAGCCGTTTCTTCAATTGGCTAAGCTCCTTATTTGTATTCCCTCCCTGGATCAATGGATTTTTTAATGAATCGGTGGACTGAACCTTGATCGCTGTGTTTTCAAGATAAAGTGTTAGATTTTTTGACCGTTGAGCCAGGGCAAGTGTCTTACCTACCGCTAGGCTGGCCACTGTCGGATCAGCAATGGTATAATTGAATTGAAATGTTCCATTTGAACCAATGTTGACGGAATCGACGATACGTTGTGTTCCATTCCGATAGCTCAGAAAAGCTTTGTCCTGCGTCGTATAGCCAGTCACTTGACCGTTTAACAGGGCAGTTTTATGCTGCGCCATAATCGCTGTAGAGAAAGTGAGCGATGCAATCAATGTAAATACTTTAGTCATATGTTTATTATTTTATAAAAACTACCAAATAAGTAGACTATTCAAAAATAAGTGGTTTGACTATTCATTTCCAACAGTTAGGTAGAAAATGTTCCTATATTAAATGGTGCTACGAAGATTTAATACGCCTTTACGAAGAAGGCTTTACGAGGAGGACAGCAGTGATTTTTAAATAAATAAAAATAAAGACTACTACATAAGTAGATTATATTTTCAAAATACTTATCTTTGTTTATACCAAACCCTGTATTCACATTAATTTGCATTCTATTAACCATGAGCAATGTTACATCACAAGAAATTATCAAAGCCGTTAAAGAGCGTAGGAAATATCTCAAGATTTCCCAACGGGCAATGGCTGAACAATTATATATATCATTAAAAGCCTATCAGAACCTTGAGATTGGAACAACGAAGATAGACATTGAGCGTTTACAGCAAATTGCGGATATATTAAACACGGATATGAATAGTCTGATCAATTCTCCGACAGCTCAGTTAAAGCAAGAAAAATTACCCTTAGCAAAGGAAAAGCAGCTTTTACGCGACAAAGAGAGTTATATTTCTTATTTAGAGGAAAGTTTACAGTATTACAGAAACCTTATTAAGGAGAATAATTTATTATAGTCAAGGAGCCTGAAACTAGCGAATGTATTCTTGGCATTCTTTATGAAATTTATAAAATTTCTAGCGCTTTCTTATGGTGGCGCGATATATCCAGAAGATCATCAGAGCCAGTGTTGCAGAAAAAAGAATATTGCCGATCAATTTTAGAGGTTCAAATTCGTGGTATCCGACCTGCTCATTAAGATCCAGGCTATAGCCACTCCCTTTCCGAAAGAATATCCAGGGAAATCCTACGGTTAAATTACCGTCGACGTCCAGATCATTATGATAGAAACAAACTGTCAAAATAGCAAAAACACCAATAGTACCAACAAGGACGTTGTATAATGTCGGCACTATTGATGTTTTACGTTGTTCGGGTTTTGCGTGCATGCTTAAATATAGCGATTCATTTTGATTGCATGTTATAATCACTATAGGTACCTTGCCAGTGACTAGCTAGGTCCACATTTTGATCGTCGTATTTTACAAGGTTGATCAAACTTAACATAGCCTTATGCTGTGTACGTTGTTTTATCTCTCACCACCACTAATTAAATATTGCATGCTCTCCCTTTCTATCAACTGGATAAAAAGAATACCTTCCTTCCACATTTATGATGACCAATTTATTTTGCTGAATGAGTCCATACAGTACATTTTTCAAATGTCTTGGATAAATCCGGAGGTGAGCCAATCCCGTATCCTTAACTTTCCGAAACAACTGATAGGGAGAAGCCCCCGATCTGAAGAAATCCACATCCAAAAGGAGGTTAATTTTCTGTCGTACATGCAACATTGCATCCGATTCTATCTGAAGGTCCTTTTCAGCCTTCCATTCTTCAAATTGTAATTTTGGAGCAGCGGGTTTATTATCTCCAGCTACAAACTGCCAAGGTAGTTCGAGCGTATAACTCCATTTTACCTCATCCTCTTCGATATGTAGGCGCACGAGACGCTCTTCGGAAACTTCATATTTTTCACGGTGGAATTCCATCGCTTCTATGCAGGAGCTTGCATAGATGCGGTCGAGCAGGATGGACTCTTGTATTAAAAATTTTCGAACTTGATACATTTTCTCAAAATCCAAATAAGCGTGATCGGCTTTCCCCAGTAAAAACGACAGTTCCTCCGGCCTCCACTCTTGTTGAATACGCCGCTTAAGATAGGTGTACCAAAGCTGAAAATCGTGTGAATACATCATTCCCGAATAGGAAGTTTTTAGAATAGATTCTGTTTTCATAATTTATTTTGTAATTGGTTATTCAAATAATTTAAGCAGCTCATCTTTACTGATCGACTTCATTAGATTAGCCTCATCTAAAATCAGTCCTTCGGATATTCGTTTTTTACTTTCTTGGAGTGCTAAGATGTGCTCCTCAACGGAATCCCGACAGACAATCTTATAAGCCATC
The DNA here is from genome assembly GCF_039511225.1 of Sphingobacterium multivorum. Taxonomy (NCBI): domain Bacteria; kingdom Pseudomonadati; phylum Bacteroidota; class Sphingobacteriia; order Sphingobacteriales; family Sphingobacteriaceae; genus Sphingobacterium; species Sphingobacterium multivorum. The sequence continues at coordinate 805,916 of NZ_CP154261.1, read as the reverse complement.
ACATGTTTATCTTGTCCTATACGGTAACAACGATCGATAGCTTGTGCTTCGGCAGCGGGATTCCACCAGGGATCCAAAATATAAACATAATCAGCTGCGGTCAGATTCAAGCCTGTTCCTCCGGCTTTGAGGCTGATTAAAAACACACGGCATCCGTTCTCGTTCTGAAATCTTTCGACCGCATTTTGCCGCTGATCCTGATTCATCTTACCATCAAGATAGGCATACGCTATACCCTTATTTTCGATTCGTTGTGCCACGAGCTTTAGCATGGACGTATACGCCGAAAAGAGAAGAATCTTATGATTCGGAGCTACTTCATCCATGATCTCATCAATAAAATCCAATTTGATCGAATCATGACCGAAGCCACCATCTTTCATCAGCATGGGCGAATTGCACAGCTGTCGTAGTTTTTGCAGCGCCTCTATCGCCAAAAATTTGGATTTTGTGGAATCGGCACTATTCAGATTACTTTCAATCTCCCCCTTGAATATCTTTCTGACCTTATCGTATATCTTTCTTTGCTCCGGAAGCATATCCATATACAGAATTGTTTCGGTCTTTTCAGGAAGGTCCAAAGCAACCTGTTTTTTTGTACGCCGAAGGACAAAAGGTTGAATCATCTTTTGAAGCCCAAGAATAGTTGTTTGCGCTGTATTTTCATCTTTGATCCCTCGATAAGTGTTATTGAAACTGCCATAAGTTCCAAAAAAACCCGGGTTGACCATACTCATCTGTGCGTAGATATCCTCCACTCCATTTTCGATAGGTGTTCCCGTCATCGCTATGCGATAGCAAGATTTTAGCTCAGTTAGCGATTTAAATCTTTTTGAATGACGATTTTTTATCGCCTGCGACTCATCTAAAATCATGTAACTAAAGGACTGGGATTTAAGAAAGTCAAGCTCCATCATAACTGTTCCATAGGTTGTAATTAAGATGGATTCGTTCTCTATTTCCGTGACTTCCCTCCTTTTTTGTCCATGATAAATAGATGTTCGACGATTTGGAGAAAATTTCTTGAATTCAGCCAGCCAATTGAATAGTAGGGAATTGGGTACAATAATAATTGAGGGGGCTGCCTTTGGATTATTTTGATAGAAATATTCCAAAAGCGTTATTGCCTGTAATGTTTTCCCTAATCCCATATCATCAGCCAAGATACCGCCCCATTGAAAATCGCTTAAGAATACCATCCAGCTAAACCCTGCCTGTTGGTAAGGGCGCAACTCTGCCTGGATCGCTTTTGGAACATCCAACAGGGCTATTTCATCCGTATCCAACAGTTTCTTTCGACGTTCAGCTAGGCTATTTTGAATAATACGGGGATCAATTCGATCCAGCCGTGTTTGGAAAGATAGCAATTGGGCTGAAGTGAGTTTAAGACAGTCGGTTTCAACCAGCGCATAATTAAACAGCACATCAAATAATGCTTTATCTGAGGCTTTAATATATCCGAAAGATTTATCTGCCAATTGGATGCTACTGTAGTCGTTTATGATCTTTTCTTCAAACTCTCCCGGTAAATAGGTCGTTGTTCCAAATTTGAAAATCATGTAAATGGAAAATACATTATTGTCCTGACGAATATCCAATACTTCCCATTTCAGTTGGTGTGGCAGCAAATAAGCTCCCTTTGAAATATTGTTCAGAATAGTTTTGTACCCCTTGCTCTTACATTTTTTTATAAATTCATACAGTCTATTTCTGTTGCTATGCGCCTGCCATTCCAAGCGCTTAACCATTCTATTGGTGCAGCTTTTCAAATTTGGCAACTGTGCTTCAATAAAGGTATTAAACTCATGCTCGCCAACAAGATCTCTCTCCGTATACAGGCAGGTTCCATTTTCCGGTTTTAAAATCAAGTTTCCTCCATATGGAATTACATATTCTTCCTTTTCACTCAGCATAGCTTTCAATTCGAAATTTAAATGATCATCGTCGTCTTTCTCCACCACAACCTTAAATTGAGGCACATGATGAGCGGTATTAGAAATAAAAACTGTATCCTTGTTTAAAGGTTCAAGGTCTATGTGAAAGGATGTTGACAATGGAATCAACATACGCGTAAAGAAGTCTTCATAGTCCCGCTTTAACACCGTTATTTTAGTAGAAATACTGTAAAAGAAACGTAATACAAACTCCTTTTGAAGATTATCAACAAAAAGACACTCGTCTTCATTTAGATTGATAAAGAAGAAATTGGACCGACATTCGGATGTATAGTCTTTCAACTCCTTTCCTTTGTAGACAAGAATTAACGATAGAAGCAGGTGATCGCTGCCTTCTTTCAAATGAAATTTCAGACTAAGATCATCGCCCGCCAAAATCACATTCCGATACGTTGTACGATATTTGGATGGATATTTGAAGTTTTCAATTGTAGTTTTAAAATTATTTCTATCGACAAAAGCAACACGTAATCTTTGATCCGATTTTCCTTCCAAAAGTTTACGCCAAGCACTGATGATAAAATCCTTCTCCACACGATCAGCGTCATTTCGCATCTCATCTTTTTCCCTATCCCCTAATTGTCTTTGTGGACTTTTGGAAAAAGCTAAAATCTTACGACATAAATCGATTTTTAAAACATCACTATCAGCAAAATTCGCCAACTTATTACCAAATTCTCCTAAATAATTTATCTTACTGTTTATTTCAAAAGGTATTAAAAAGGGCAGTCCGTCCACCTGACGCTCTCTAGGAATAACATACATAAAATTCGGAAAAGGCGCCTCATGCTGTTCCATCCATCGGTTTTCAGATGCTGCATCTAGCAATTCCGATTCAAGCTCCTGGTGGTCGAAATAATTATATACCTGACCAAATTGACTATGATTTTCAATACAAACCTTGTCCTTGCGGTAATATAGCCTAGAAATACCCAATTGAAAGTACTTATGCTGACTTTCGGGTAGGATGGCAATATCTTTTGCATATAAATCATGTAAGAATTTATTACTGACTAAAAACTTACGATAAAGTCCAATAATTACATAATCACACAGACTATCATGACGCTTTTTACAATCGCACTTAACCTTCAATCCGATTTCTCGGATCTCGAGATCAATTTTGAGATTTTTGTTTTTATAATTTCCGTCTCTTCTTAGAGAAAATGGCCATTTAAACTTGTTGACTTTGATTATCCTAACGCTGTAACTATAAAGCTGAAAATCCGTCAGTGGTATTTCTCCTTTATAGAGCTTAAGAAAGTAGTCTGATGAAATATAAAGATCCTCTTGGTTTTCCCAAGGAATAATAAAGCTATTCTTCTCTTTGTCAGGTATAATCGGAACAACATCTGTTACTAACTCCAGATTTTCAACACTATTTTCCATAAATCCTCCTTTATTGTTTATTGGACTTAACCTCCGATTTCAACTCCATATACCGTATGCTCTGATCGCAGAGATCGACAAAGAAATCCGTAATTTCTTTCGCTTTTGACTTAAAGTAGTCCATATCAAGCTGAGCCAATTGTGCAGGAAGCTCATAGACCCGCCCTTTCATGTGTTTTAACAGCTCTGCATTCAATATTTCCTCCACCTCACTTCTTGTTGTAAAAAATTCTTTCACCTTTTTATCACAGATACAGGTCCAATCCACGAGGTCTGCAATGGTGACATTCATCGGTGCATAACCGATTCGGAGATACAGATAGCTATATAATCCAATAGAAGTCAACTGATTTAAGAATAATACAGCCAATTGGGCACTAGAAAGGTTTTCAGAAGAAAAAACAGCCAAAAGATCCTGCATGAGTTTTGAATTCCGCCCCCATGAAATTGAGATCTTAAATAAGGTACTATGCCAATCGACAGGCACAACCGAATAAGTCGGTTTATAACGCGAATGGCGGTAGAGAACAACAGATTCATTCCAGATGATATGAGAGAATCGACTACCTTCGTTGAGTTTTGTCTCCAGAAAGTCCGTATTCAAAAAAGCTACAACTGCAGTAACTTGACCGTAAGCTACTTTTCGAAAGTGACAGTGACCCAATTTCTTTTTTATCACAACAAGATAGATCTCGGCTTTTCCATTTTCCTGACGAGGAAAGTCAAACAGCCCTTTTCCATGAGTATCGCTGACATAATAATTGAGCAACATCATTTGTTCGGGATTATTTTCCTGACGGATCTGATGCAACAACTCCTGTACATCGCTCTGATACTGCGCTGGCCAGGGGAAACTATGAAAGTCTGCACCAGCTTCGACTTGCTCTTGTTCCTTCATTTTAGCCAGCTTGCTCTTTTCTAGCGCCGCTTGCGCAGCACCTTCTGCCGTCACAAGCGCATCGTATACAGCCTGTAAAGCTTCCGTAAAGTAGCGAAACAACTTTTCTATTGCAGCCTGCAATACGAGACAACGATCATATAGTTGCGAAGCATCTACGGCCGAAATATCCAGGTCTCTATTTTGATTAACAGCATTAAAAGAACTATCCAGTAATGCAAAACGCATCTTATCTTCGTCTGTCTCGCCCATAAAGACCGATTTGAACATCGGAAAATGCGTATGCAGGCTCCGAATTCGACTGTCAAGACTATGTACATTATTTCCCTTACCTTCTACCATTACCTGAAGCAGTTTCAAATGACTTTCCAAACTTTGGTGAACCATAAATAAAGCACGCGGATAATTGGCTATTTCTGCAAATGTTTGTGCTCCCTGTAAAAACTCCGCGGATACAGCGGTCGCCTTCTCATAATACTTTTCCGAGAGATCCAATATGCCACGTATTTCCTTTCCTTTACTGATGACAGAACTACTTCGTGTACTACTAAAAATCTCATGCTGAGGCAAGATCGCATAACAATAAAATAAGCTCCCAAGCTTTATTTTATTCTTCAATTCTGGCGCAAAAATCAATTCAAATGAAATGTTCTCCTGATCCATCAAGCACAACTCCACAATAGGTTTTAGCACTTTGTGTGAAAGTCCACTCACGGGTTTAAGCGCTAAAACTAAATGATGGGATTCCTGATCGAGAAATTGATATTTAATGACATAGGCACAATCGAGATCCATACGCTGGGAAAGCCGATCAATAATTAATTGGCTATTAATTTCCATACTAAATGATTTAAGGTTAAAAAATTGGCGCAATAAAACAGACCAACAGGTCAAACTGTTACAGACTATTATTGCAAATAATCAATACTTAATTTGTAAAAAAGATAGTATAATATCCAAGGAGACTACATAGGGTTCAACACGTTTTAATAGCTAGACGTTCGCCCCTTGGTTTTTTAGGAAATACCAGCACCACAATTAAAAATGTATCGAAACTTTCACTTCATGAAAAAGTGATGAGCTACCGCTGGTAATTTGGTAACTAAACACTTTGTAATTCAATTACAAGAAAAACAATAACAATACAATTATATAGTTAATATATACAAATATATAAATTAACAATTTTAAAACAAATTATTTTTTAGATTTCACTTTTGTATGTTTAAAAATAGCCAATAAGAAAATCCAATAGTGCTTTAAATACACGAATTATAAATGGCGAGAAGCGAATTGTAAACAATCGATAGATTACTTATATACTTCTGTTATCTTTAGCCGAATAGATCTTTTATAATTGCTATAGAACATAGCATTGACAGTTATGAAAAATAGCTTAAAAATGGGACTAATAAGTGCTTTGATAGGTCTGCTCTTTTCCTGCAAAGAGCAAGTGAGTCCTTTGTCTGAAGCTTACTACAAAAAGAGCGGTGCAATTTATTTTATACCGGGCGGCAATGGTTTTGAAAGAGGGTCGAGAAAGACCGTTGCCGATGTAGCTAGTTTTTCAGTGATTAAAGATGTCTATGCCCGCGATAAAGATCACCTCTATTTCATGGGCTGCCCCCAACAACTCGTCGACGTAAAGACCTTTCAACTGAAAAACAGGATTCCTGTCGATCAACGACACGTATTCAAGTTTGAAGGTTTTGCTTCGGCTACTTCCGATTGCAGCCAAAACCAGCTCACCATTATTGATGGAGCCGATCCGGCAACTTATACGACGTTATATGATCAACTGCCGGCACTAGCTAAAGACAAAGCACATTACTTTTATAAGTATCAACCCCTTCACGTCGACTATGCGACTTTCAGCGTTGTCAACAGCAACTTTGTAAAAGATAAAAATCAGCTTTATGTTGTTACGGACAAAGGTATTCTTTCGATCCACTATAAAACAGATAAGATTGAGGCGCTCAATGCAGCATATACCCTACTGGATGGTAAAAAGTTGCTTTATTATGAACCTTATCAACGTATCGGTCTGTTGGAAATCGATATTCCTTCGTCAAAGGAAATCAAATTCCTTAATGAGAAAACAGTAATCATTGACCAATTGATAGTTATTTCGGGAAAGAAATTTGGATACCCTGCGGTCGATGCGGGCAGCTTTGAATTATTAGAAGGATCAAACGGAAACGCCACTTGGTCACGCGACAAAAATCATGTCTATTATAAGCAACAGATATTTTCAGAAGCAGATCCAAAGACTTTTGAGGTCCTCAAGTTTGCCGTTGCCAAGGATGCCAAACATATTTTCATTGGCAATAAAATATTCAACGGACCAGATGTAAAAAGTTTCAAAAAGGTGGATAAATCCCGGGTGAGCCATGATTTCGAAGATGACCTTGGCAACAGATACTGGTATCAAACCAATAAAGGGGAGGTTATTTTGGTTCCGGTTACTAAAAAGTAATAGAAGCACCGAGGACTTTATGCCCGGGGTTAAGAAAGTATGAGTTCGTACCGTACAGATCTCCCATGTCCCAACTGTTCAACTATCCCCAGTTCCTGCAACCTTTGCAGATCCCTAGTCGCAGTAGCTTTTGAGGTCCGTGTAATAGAGATATATTTTTTTGCAGTCATCCCGCCAATAAAACCTTCAATTCCCTGCTCAAATTAGGCCACTCTTTATATTGCCAGTTATACATATTGAGCCGATTAACCAAATTAATCGGCTCAAAGGAAAAAGCATATTCATTATTGGCCTCTCTTGACGATAATTTACAAATCCAGCAAAGGAAAAATTCCCTTCCTTTTGAATCTTCAAGATAATCACTGAAATCGGCTATTTTTCTAACGATTGTTTCCCCTACTTTAGCTTCCAAACCCAATGGTTTAGTAAGCGTATAGTTTAAATACCTGTAATCAACAAGCTAGTAACCGCAACAATACACGGGCTACTTACAAACAACCAGGTTCAATTTATAGAAAAAAGGATGATCAAATCATTATTGCTAAGTATAACAACTATGCTATGTATCACAGCATGTGCACAGGAATCCGCCATAATCGCAAAAAATGACCGGGTTAAATGGATTCCCTATCAAACCAAAAACAAGCAGTTTGTCTTTGTCGACAGTGCATTCCAGAAGAAGCTATCCCAAGAGTTCCATTGGGCTCAGCCTTTCACGTCCACAGGATATGCACTGGTAGCCAATGAAAAGGATCAAACGGGGATCATTAACAGCAAAGGTGAATTTATCGAACATTATTCCGACACAGATTTACAGCTCTTAGACCTCAAGCAGCTGACTCTTCTGATGAAACGCCAGGAATATGAAAAGAAATTGCCCTTCTGGAAATGGGACTGGAATATCCTAAGCAGTTATATCAAGAAAACAGCTACTTATGTCAAGCTTGAAATACGGGTATTGGAAAGTAATCAGATTCTGCTCAAAAAAGATATTCCTTACGATGAGAACGAATATAACCTTGCAACTTACCCCTTAGACGACAAGCAACTGATCCTCAATGGGAACCTGTATCTGCTAAAAGATCAAAAACTTAAGAAAATAGAAGAACACATTAAAATGCCCTTGGAAAACGGACGTTATATTCCAGCATCAGCAAACAGTTTTGCCATCCTTGATATCCGAAGCAAAAAACCGGTTTTATCCGCTTTGACAGGCATAGACAAAATAGACCTTCTTTGGAAAAATGAGGCCATACAGCTCGATTCTATCAATCAGGAGCGCTACAGCCCAGCAATTCCCAAACTACTAAAGGACAATAATACAGGCAGCATATATGCCTTTCCACAATACGACAAAGCTTTTCCAAAACAAATTAGACAAGCCAATGTGACACAGATTGCCTTTCTAAAAGAAATATCCTTAGTTTATTCGGTGACTAATTCGCCCTATTTTATTCTAGGAAGATTTAACTACGATCATGCCATCTGGGCTTATGATTGGTTATATATGGATAAAGATGGCAACTTATTGGACACCATCAAAGCCTCGAATTTCTATATCCTGGATCAGGTGGGTAATTTGGTCTGGCCAGACAAACACATGTTACTCACCTCGAATGCCCTGGAAAAGAATTGGAAGACCGGAAAAATAAAGTACATCGATTCATCAGAAGATCTTTATTTAATTGATGTAAAACGAGGTGATCTGGAACCTACAAAAGGCCTATGGAATTCAAGTACAAAGACTTGGGATATAAACCCCGATTTCCAACATATTGAAACCTTAGATGGTAAACGACAAATCTTTGCATTACAGGAGCATAAAGATGGTCGCTATACTTTATACAACAACAAGACAAAACAACGAATCGGCAACAAAAGCTACATGACCATCAATCCCAACGGGTGGGTACAACATAAAAATGAGCGCAATCGGGACGATGGCTATTTTATTAACATTGCTACGGGCAAGGAATATAAAGAATAAAAAATACCGCTCAATCTCAGCAAAAATTACCAAGATTAATTTATAACAGACAAAATATACTCTTTAAGATTTATTAACTTTAAAGGAATACTGAGTTATTAGCTTTGTCCAATTAAAACTGATCTTGTGAGCGAATTATTGATAGCATCATTAAAGCGAGGTGACCACTTTGCCATGGAACAGATTTTTAATCTGTACTGGGAAGCCATATTTGATGCAGCTTTTAAGAAAATAGGCGACGAAAATGTGGCTCAGGACATTACCCAGGAAATCTTCATTTCGCTGTGGGAACACCGTGAGCAGGTCATCATATCTGGTGGTCTTGCAGCCTATCTACATGGGGCTGTCAAATTCAAAGTAATCAACCATTTTCGGAATACGACAGTTAAAGATGGACATAAAGCCGAACTAGCGACTTTAATGAACCAACGATATGCGGATTCAGCGGACGACCTACTAATCCTAAAAGACGCGCAGCAAAAAGTTGAAGAAGCTTTGATGCTGCTTCCCGAACGTATGCGACTGGTCGTCACCATGAGCCGAAAGCAAGAAAAGTCTATCAAGGAAATTGCGAGCGAGTTGAATGTCTCCGTACAAACTGTCAAGAATCAAATTACCTCGGCCATGAAACTGCTCAAAAAAAGCCTCTCTTAGGCAGTTCCTCCATTTTTTTGAGTGTTAACAATAATTTAATATACTCCTAATATTTTCGACTAGTACCATTTCCCATTTGAAGTGACATGTATTCAAATGAGGGAAGAAAAAGCAAAGCAGTTACTGCAAAAATATTTAAATGGAGAGGCTACCGCCGCCGAGATTAAGCAAGTCGAAGATTGGTACGCCCAACTGGATAACGCTGCAAAAAAAGTTCCGCAGGAACGAAAAGCTGCACTGCGCGAACAATTATTGGCCAATATTCAGTCCAGTATTTCAGAAAAGGGAAGTAAACGACCTTCCCGGCTGTATTCACCTGTATTCAAAATAGCAGCCGCTATTTTAATGATTGCTTCCATAGGACTTCTTTATTGGAAAGTAAATAATCAACCTATCACAGCATCTGCGCAGATCGTCACAACAACTCTTGCAGGGGAACATAAAAAGATTGTCTTGGCAGATGGTTCGGAAATTATCCTCGAACCATCTTCAAAAATCAGCTATCCAAGTAAATTCAAGGGCAATATCCGTGAAATAGCACTTACTGAGGGGGAAGCCTTCTTTGACATTGCCCACGACGAGAAGCATCCATTTCAGGTACAGCTTGCATCGAAGCTAGCAGTTAAAGTATTAGGAACCTCTTTTCGGATAAAAGCTTATCAGGCTTCCGATCAAGTCGAAGTCACCGTCGCTACGGGTAAGGTTGTTGTGGAGCAAAATGATAAGATCCTCGGCATATTAACCAAAAACCAAAGTCTACGCTATGATAAAGAGACCAAACAATCATCGCGCAACCTAGTAGAAAAAAATACAGCCGTAGCCATTGCGTTTGATGGAACACCACTTAAGGAAGTGGTAAAAAGACTGGAATATGTCTACAACATCGAAATTATCTTAAAAGACACTTCACTTTCGCCTTTAAAAACAACAGCTACATTCAATAGCACACAAAATCCGGCAGAAATACTGGATATCATCTGCAGCCTACATCACCTCAAGTACAGTACGATTGAAAAGGATAAAATATTTAAAGTCCACAAATAATGTCTAAAAATTTACCTAAAACATCTTAGTCACCATGCGTAATTCATTACCTAATCATTACAAAAAAATGAAAACACCTGCATTCAAAAGAGAATTCTCTTTTTATCGGATCATGAAGTATCCCTGCATCGCATTTTCGATTACTTCGGTATTCTGCAGTTCATTGATGGCCTCCCCAAGCATGGCCCAACGTCTGGACAAAAGCAGTGTAAACATCAAAATAAGCAAGGGCGAGAAACTCGATGTGATTCTACACAAAATCGAGAGTCTTTCAGGCCTTCATTTTGTTTACAATCCTGATCTATTGCAAGAACGTAACACGGTCTTAAGCGGCAGTTTTAAAACTGAACCAGTTCGCTCTCTTTTGAATAAGCTTGGAATCAATGCGGTGGAAAAAGAGGACTATGTAATCTTGAACACACAAGCAAACATGAAGGCAGATCGTATCGTGACAGGTTTTGTACGGGACACATTGGGAACTGCAATCGCAGGTGTTTCTGTAAAAGTAGTTGGTACGCAGGTTGGAACGACAACAGATACAAAAGGAGCCTTCCGAATCGAGGCAGGACCGCAAGCTGTACTTTCTTTTTCGATGGTCGGATTCCATTCCAAGGAAGTCGCAGTTGGCGAAAATGAAGTTATTAATGTAACGCTAAGCGAAGAACGTTCGACCCTATCCGAAGTTGTTGTTGTTGGTTATGGAACGCAGAAAAAAGAGACATTAACGGGCGCTGTAAGCTTGGTTTCACTTGACAAATTATCGTCTAGGTCTGTCAACAGTGTTGGAGAAGTATTGGCCGGTAAATCACCAGGTGTTATTGTCACAAACGAAGGTGGTGACCCAACTGCTTCGCCCCGTATCAATATCCGCGGTGCTGGTGGTATCAATGGTGAAAGTGTACTCTATGTTATTGATGGTTCCATTTTCCTAGGTACTCCACAATTAAATCCCAACGACATTGAGTCTATTTCCGTATTAAAGGATGCTTCTGCAGCGATCTATGGTGCTAGAGCTTCTGGTGGTGTGGTACTGATCACCACTAAAAAAGGAAAAAAAGGACAGATGCAAATTAGCGTTGATGCCAAGTTAGGCCAACAAAGCGCTTGGCGAAAATTACAGCCGCTAAATGCCGAACAACGTGCCGAAGTCGCTGCAACAGCTGCAAAAAATGGTGGAACTACGATCCTACCTGCTTTTGATCCAGCCAAATACCCAGAGGGTCTAGTGACCAAAACAAACTGGATGGATGAAGTTTTTAGAAATGCAGCACTACAGGATTACAATGCTGCAATTAATGGTGGTAGCGAAAAATCTAGTTTTTACCTCAGTTTCAATTACCGCAACGCCGAAGGTATTGTCCTAAATACGAAAACCAAGCGCTATAATTTCCGGATAAATTCAGAACATCAACTCACCCCTTGGTTGAAAGTTGGTGAAAACTTATCCTACAGCAGTACCAATGGAAATGGCGCCAATACGAGTAGCGATTATACAGGAGCGCTATTGTCTGCCATTTATTATCCAACCAATGGAACCCCTTACAATGCAGACGGAAGCTTCGCCGGTCTACCAGGGCCATTCCCGGGCGATTACGGTGATATCATTAACCCTGTTGCCGAACTGATGCGCATCGACATCAACAATCCGGTCAATGTCCTTGTTGTCAATCCGTATGCGAGCATCCAATTGGCAAAAGGCTTAACATTCAGATCCAACTTAAGTATTACTAAATCAAACGCTAGATATAAAAGTTTTACACCACGACGTCCTGAAATAGGTAAACCCGTTTTGAGCAATAGTCTAGTTGAACGAGCTGATGATGCAAACGATATCCTTGCAGAACAAGTTTTAAATTACAAAACTTCTTTCGACAAGCATCAACTTGACCTAACCGGTGGTTATACCTTCCAAAAGACAAAAAACACCTATCTATATACTTCCGGGGCAGGCTTTGATGATGAGTCCAAACAATACCGTTATTTAACAAATGCCAATACCATTCAACCTTCAGAAAGTGGCTACGCTTCAACAGCAATATCCTCGCTATTCTTACGAGCAAACTACAGTTACAATGATAAATATTTATTATCGTTGATTGGTAGACGCGATGGGTCATCCATGTTGACAAAGGAAAATAGATTTAAAAACTACGCTTCTGCATCAGCAGGATGGGTAATCAGCAAAGAAGAGTTTTTAAAATCAGCAACCTGGTTAGATCAATTAAAATTACGCGGTAGCTATGGTATTTTAGGTAATCTCGGTAGTTTGTCAGCTGCAGCTGTCAACCCGCTACTAGCATCGACACAAAGTTATTTCGGTCAAACACCAACCTTACAAAAAGGATACGTACAAACGATTCTGGCCAACAAGAACCTCACTTGGGCAGAAAGTAAACAGACTAATATAGGTTTAGATTTGGGAATTTTCAACCATTTTAACTTAGTCGCCGATTATTTTATTAAGGAAACAAATAAAATGATCTTAACCCGTTCACTACCAGGTACAGCAGGCTTAAATAGTCAAACGATCAACGCGGGTTTAGTCAAAGACAGGGGTATTGAGCTAGGATTGACCTACAATAGTTCAAGAAATTCCGACTTTACATATTCCATCAATGCAACCTTAACCAAATTAAACAACAAGGTTGAAGAATTAGCACCGGGCTTGAACACCATTGCTGTGGGTACTAATTTCAGAAATGAATTGGCTCCGCTCTCTATTACCGTCGGTCAACCGCTCTACAGCTACTATGTGCTCAAAACAGATGGTATCTTCCAGAGTCAAGCCGAAGCTGATAATTACAAAAACGCCAATGGACAAAAAATTCAGCCGAATGCAAAAGCGGGAGATTTCAAATTTGTAGACATTGATGGCAATGGTTCAATCGGACCTGAAGATCGTTATTTTGCGGGCAGTGCATACCCGGATTTCTCTTATGGATTGAGCTTTAATGCGAATTATAAGGATTTTGATTTCAATATTTTTGCTCAGGGGGTTCAAGGCAACAAGCTTTTCAACGCTATCAAAAGAACAACGTATAGTGCAAGCGGCCCTTCTTACAATAAGTTAACGGGTATTTTGGATGCCTGGTCTCCAGAAAATCCAAACGGTAAAGTGCCAATCATTTCCACCTCAGATGCTAACGGAAACTTCAATGCATCTGATTTTTACATTGAAAACGGTTCTTACCTCCGCATTCGTAACGTTACATTAGGCTACACTTTACCAAAATCAATTGCAAGCAAATTTAAGACGGGTAACGTACGCATTTATGCAACGGCCAATAATCTGTTCACCATTACAAAATATACAGGTTTTGACCCAGAAATTGGGATGGATAACAATGGTCTTGATGTCGGCCGTTATCCACAAGCCCGAAGCTTTATTGTTGGTTTAAATGTCAATTTCTAATCTTAAAACAATGCAGATAAGTTATACTTATCTGCCCTAAAAAATAAAAAAAAAAAAATGAAAACGAATATAAAATACCTTGCAATAGCTGCACTAGCATTTTTTGCATCGTGCAACAAACAGTTAGATATAACGCCAGAGGGCTCCCCGTCTGCACAGAATTTCTGGAAAACGGAACAAGATGCGATCAAAGCAGAAGCTGGTATGTATGAAAAGTACAACGAAGAGGATTATTATGGTCGTGGAATGTTCTGGTTTATTAATGCCAGTGACGACATGGTGACCGGACGTAACAAACCCGAAGCCGACAATATCAAAAATTTCAACCGCAATTACATCGGTGGCGGTTATACAGAATCGCAATGGAGCATGCGTTATGCGATTATAAAAAGGGCCAACGATATTATTGTGAATGTTCCCAATATCTCCATGGATGAAGCTCGAAAAAAACAGATCATTGGTGACGCCTATTTCAATGCAGGCCTGGTTTATTTTCAGCTCGCCGCAAACTATGGTAACGACAAAGCGGGTGTTCCTATTGTTACACCTGAAACAGATGCTTCCGTTCCGGTAGCCAGAGCCAACAACGTTAATGAAAACTACGATTACATCATTTCACTGCTATTAAAAGCGGCCGACAACCTTCCTTATTTTTCTGAGATGAAGGATACCGATTATGGTAAAGCCCACAAAACAGCTGCATGGGCCTATTTATCAAAAGTGTATCTGTACAAAAAAGATTATACCAATGCAGCGAAGTACGCGGATATGGTGATCAGTTCGGGCAAACATGAATTATTGACCAACTTTGTGGATGTGTTTAAAGCCGCCAACAACTGGTCCAAAGAATATATCTGGTCGGTGGTCTGTACACCTAATGGTGGCGGTACTGGCTGGGGCAGCAAACTTCCAGGTGTGATGTTGACCAACAAAGCTTGGGGAATTTACAACGGCTGGGGTTACTATCTGCCGACAAAAGAACTTTACGATTCTTTTGAAACAGGTGACTTGCGTCGTGAAGCAACAATCTTGAAACCAGGAGACAAATTCCAGTTTTTTGGCGCAGAACGTACATTTACTAAAGACGGTGGCGCGACTTCGAACTATCAGTTCAAAAAGTACATGGAACCATTTTCATATGCCAACCCTATTCCAACACATGTCAATCCAAATGGTGACAACGGCACTACAGACCTCAATGTACCCTTGATGCGTTATGCCGAAGTATTATTGATTAAAGCTGAGGCGGCCATTAATTTAAATGGCGCTGGTGCTGGTGATACCGAATTAAATAAAATTAGAAAAAGAGCTGGTTTAATCGCAAAAAGCGGAATGACCCTCGTAGACCTAAAACGTGAGCGCCGCAATGAACTTGCTGGTGAATGGGCAGACCGTCACCGCGATTTGGTCAGATGGGGCGATGCGCAAGCTACCTATGCCAAACCGCTACACGATTTTGATGGTGCTGTAATTTGGCCGGCTAGAAATTTCAATCCGCAAGTACATGATGTCTGGGCAGTTCCACAACGCGAGATCGACAACAGTTCCGGCGTCATTAAACAAAATGCAGGATGGTAAAAAACACTAAATTAATGTGGCTGTTATTTGCCGGCCTAAGCATTCAGTCAGTTTCTGCACAACAGAAACTGACTGCCAATGCAGGTCATAGCCACAATGATTACAAACAACAAATTCCGCTGTTGGAGGCTTACTATGCTGGAATGGGCTCTATCGAAGCGGACGTCTTCTACCGCAATGGAGAGCTCTACGTTGCTCATGAAAGCAGCGAAATCAAACCAGGGAAGACGTTAAAAAAACTTTACATCGACCCTTTAATTGCCTTCTTTAAGGAGAACGGCAATAAACCTTATGCCAAACCTGAGCAAACCTTGCAGCTTGTGATTGATATTAAGGAAAATTACGAACAGGTATTGTCTAAATTGTTAGCCGATTTGAAGGGCAACGAATCTGTTTTCGACCAGCAGAAAAATCCTTCCGCCATTAAAATCGTCGTCAGCGGTGAAATCCCACCGCCCGAAAAGTTCGACAATTATCCATCGATGATTTATTTTGATGGTAGGCCGGAAAAAGACTATACGCCGGCACAGCTCAAACATATTGGGATGATCAGTCAGGATATTAAGCAGTATTCTGTCTGGAATGGCAAAGGGACTCCCACTCCGCCCGACCTTGAAAAGATGAAATCTGTAATAGACAAAGCGCATAAATTAGGTAAACCCTTTCGTTTTTGGGCTACGAAAGATAGTCCCAATAGTTGGAAAGAGCTTGGTCATATGGGGGTAGACTGGATCAATACAGACCACCCTACTGCACTTAAGAATTTCTATTTAAACAACGCTAAAGTCGAATACGCAAATCCAAAGGCCTACATTCCCTATCAGCCAACCTATAAAAATGATGGTGCAACGAGCAAGGTCAAGAATGTTATTTTACTTATTGGTGATGGAATGGGCTTAGCCCAAATACAAGCAGGTTTAAGTGCCAATTTTGGTCAGTCCAATATCATCAATATGAAACATATTGGTCTTTCGCGCACCGAAGCATCCAACTCGGATTTTACAGACTCCGCTGCGGGCGGGACAGCTTTGGCTACTGGACATAAAACCAATAACCGTTACATTGGCGTGGATGCAGACGGTAAATTGTTGAGCGCTATTCCTGATACACTTGCTCAACACGGGATCAAAAGCGGTATCATCAGTGCGGGAGATATTACAGATGCTACTCCGGCTGCATTTTATGCACATCAGATCGATCGGACCATGTCGCAGGAAATTGCGGCAGATTTCAAAAATAGCCATGTGGATATTCTCGTTGGATCCCGTCGCGAAAGCTTCCTCAACAACAAGGATAACACGCTGATGAAGCAACTGACAGCAAAAGGTTATCAGCTTCAGCAAAATTTAGGTGATTTTGAAAAAGCGACATCAGGCAAACAGCTCGTACTCCTGGCGGATTCTGCGACAAGAAGAATACTCGATGGACGGGGAGAAATGCTAAAAACTTCCCTCTCAAAAACGATTGAGCTTTTGTCTAAAAATAAAAATGGCTTCTTTATCATGGCCGAGGGTGCACAGATTGACTATGGAGCCCATGCCAACGATCTCCCTTATGTTGTTACCGAACAGCATGACTTTGATCGGCTTGTCGGGGAAGCCCTAAAATTTGCGGATCAAGATGGTGAAACACTCGTCATTGTCACGGCAGATCACGAAACGGGAGGACTATCCCTGTTGGATGCCAATTATAAAAAGGGAACTGTTAGGGGCAATTTCAGCAGCGATGATCATACCAATATTATGGTACCTGTCTTTGCTTATGGACCAGGTGCGCAAAATTTTATTGGCATCTACAACAATACAGCCGTTTTTAAAAAGATTATCCAGGCCTTTAACTTGAAATAATCGCGTTAAAGCTTTAATACTAAACAAAGACCCTTCGTTTAAATACGAAGGGTTTTCAATTTTTTCAAAAACTACACTCCATACCTCACAGCCACTTCAAAACCGATTTAAGGATCGATATTCGATTTTTTGCCTATCTTGTAAGTCAAAAAACAGAACAACCTTTATGATACCATCAATCAAGCGACTACTGATTCTGTCATTATTGCTATTCAGTATTTCGGCCAAACTATTTGCACAAACTTCTGAAAAAGCCTCATGGTTTAAAGATGCCCGCTTTGGCATGTTCATTCATTGGGGACTATACAGTGCTGCTGAAGGCATGTGGAAGGGCGAACCTTTGCGTTATATGAATAACTATGCCGAGTGGTTAAGATATCGCAACCGCGTCTCCAAAGAAGAATACGGTACCTTGGCAAAACGTTTCGACTGGAGTAAAATAGATCCTGAGCAATGGGTTCTTCTAGCAAAAGAAGCTGGGATGAAATACATTATCATCACCGCCAAACATCACGATGGTGTTGCTCTTTGGGACACAAAAGTTGGTCATTATAGCCTTCCACAATTGAGTGGTTCCAATCGGGATGTCATCAAAGATATTGCAGTAGCCTGTAGAAAGCACGGCATGAAATTGGGTTTTTATTATTCACATTGGATTGACTGGGAACATCCATACGGTTGGAACCATCAGCAGGAGCTGTCGGGACATGTTACCGATGCCCAATACAATCAATATTGGCAAGAAAAAGTCATCCCTCAACTGCGCGAACTGATGACCAATTATGGCGATATTGCATTGATATGGTTCGACATGTGGATCCCTTATCAAAAATCTATTATTAAAAAAGAACAATTACTTCAAGTTGTCAAACTTATCCGTGAACTTCAACCTAATTGCCTGATTAATTCACGTCTAGGTCTTCCTACGGATGCAGAGAATGTGGATTTCGAGACATTAGGTGACAACCAATTTGGCAGCAATTATATTAACCATCCCTGGGAAACCCCTGGGACGATTGCCCATTCTTGGGGATACAATGGCCAGGAAAATGAATGGAAATCAACCAGTCAAATTTTCCAGTCCTTAATCTCCAATGTAAGTCTCAACGGCGGGTTCACCTTAAATATCGGACCACGTGCCAATGGAACAGTGCCCTACGAAAGTGTCAGTCGTCTGCACGAAGTCGGAAATTGGCTAAACACATACGGAGAAGGCATCTACGGCAGCACCGGCCTTGATCTAAAAAACAACCAGTTCGATTGGGGTTACCTGACAACCAAAAAAGAAGGGCAAAAAACAGTCGTGTATGCACACGTCTTTAATTGGCCCTTAGACCATACACTTCGGATTACAGGAATCAAATCGACACCAGAACAGGTTTCCCTGATGAAGGGAAGTGTATCAACGGCACTAAAATTTGATCAGAGTCTCAGTTTAATCCATATCCAATTGCCTGACGCGCAGCCGGATCATTATGTTTCAGAAGTTAAATTAACCTTTAATGGGCCGGTGGAACTAGACAAAAATACGGTCTCAGAATCAACCTTTGGTGGCTTTTCATTGAAATCAACCAATAGCCTGAACCAAGGACTCAAAATTGTACGCTATAACGGCAAAAATCCAACGCATGCGATCCTGACGGGGGATACTAAGATCGATTGGGAGGTAACCATCCCCGAAGCTGGCGTCTACTCACTCGATTTTTCAGCACATAATCCCAATAAAGAAAACAGTGTTTTTGAAGTCAGCACGACCAATCAGCGGTTGGAAGGAAGTTTTGCTCCTACAAACAAAATGGTGGTCGAGCCCAATGAA
This sequence comes from Sphingobacterium multivorum, assembly GCF_039511225.1. Taxonomy (NCBI): domain Bacteria; kingdom Pseudomonadati; phylum Bacteroidota; class Sphingobacteriia; order Sphingobacteriales; family Sphingobacteriaceae; genus Sphingobacterium; species Sphingobacterium multivorum. The sequence continues at coordinate 786,860 of NZ_CP154261.1, read as the reverse complement.
AACAATTATACAGAAGAATTTGTCGAAAACCGCATCGGCAAATTTAAATTCGATAAGCCCGGAAAGTATATCATCACCTTTAATAGTAAACAAGTACAACCACTTTGGTTCAACTGGATGTGGCTAGAAAAAATTAAGAATTAGACAGAAGGTCTTAGGCACAGAAGAGGTAAAATACTAGCAGGTATATTGTTATGTATGCATAACAATATACCTGCTAGTATTTTATATAAAAAGTTACATATTTTAATATTTATTTATTATTTTGGGGTAAAAGTTACCAATTTTGCAAATTAAGTACTCAATGAGTTGCTTATACTTTTAAATGAGAAAATTAACCCTAAATATGGTTGAATAATGCATCAGCAGCGGGACTCTTTATCTATGCTTTTTGATCAAACTGTAAATACAAGGTTGGAGGGAACAATCACGACCACAGATGATGGCACTATTTTACTATTCAACAAAAGGGCTCAAGAACTTTTAGACCTCGATAGTACGGCAGATACCTACAAAATACATCAATTAATTACGTTTTACAGAGCAGATGATCTTTCGGTATTGTCGCCTTCAGAAACGCCATTTTTTACTGCTCTTTCCAAAAACCAAGACCAAAATGAAATTATCCTAGGACGAAAAAAGGATCAAGAGTTTAAATGGTATCAATTCGATGTTCATGTTATGATAGAAGACAATAAAAAAGGTCTTTTAATTTCATTAATAGATGTATCGAAATTGGTCAATAAAAACCGCGTCCTGGAAGATAAGCAACACCAACTTCAATTGCTTGTTGCCTCATTAAATGATCTCGTATTTGAGGTAACCGATGCCGGGGTATTTAAAAACTACTGGACCAACAATCCAGATCTCTTGTTCTACAGTCCCGAAGAATTTCTAAACAAGAGTCTCACAGAACTCTTTCCGCCAGATCTTGCTATACCCACTGTCCAATTAATACAAAATTCATTAAAATTGGACCGCGAACTTAAGATGGATTTTCAATCCAATTTAAACGAGCACAAGGACAAATGGTATCGTTTACAGATTAAACCCATACATAGGGCTCAGAACCGGGTAGCCCTGGTTATTTCCGACATTACAAAACAAGTCGAGTCCAATGAAAAAAGTAAATTCAATGAACACAAGTTTAATCAAGCATTTTATTTATCAGGTCTGGGAATTTCATTGACAAGTCTCGAAGGCTACTCCATAGAATCCAATAATATGTTAACCAAAATTCTTGGTTATTCGCATGAAGAAATGTCGAAAACCAAGTTTACTGATAGGACGCACCCCGATGATATAAACAAAGATGTTGAACTTAGAGAAAAACTTGTCAGGGGTGAAATCGACGCATTTACGCTTCAAAAACGCTATATACATAAATTAGGCCATTTTGTATGGTGTTCTGTAACGGTTGCGGCAGTTTTTGATAATACCAATACCGCACAATTTCTCATCGTCCAGGTTCAGGATATTTCCGAATCAAAAAAGAATATCGAAATCCTAAAAAGGCAAAAAATTGAATCGGATTTAGTCAAAATAGATCTTGAAACCAAAATACGGCAACTGGAAGAATTTGCGAACATCCTCGCTCATGACCTAAAAGGCCCACTCAGCAATATACAGATGCTTATTGCCGAAATTAAGTTAACGCATGATGAAAAAATAAAGGCTGATTTTATGAACCTGCTGCATACTAGCAGTGACGATCTGACTGAAACGTTACATAATTTGGACGGAATACTTGATATCAAATCAAACAATTCACTGATTTATGAACAATGTAATTTTTTAGATATATTCAAAAAAGTGCAGCAGCAATTTATGGAAGAAATACAGCAAAAAAATGCAATAATTTCCATCGAATTCAATGTAAAAGACATTTATTATCCTAAGATTTATCTGGAAAGTATTTTCAGCAACCTCATCAGTAATGCGCTCCGATTTACAGCGACAGACCGAGCCCCTAAGATCGAAATACATACGCATCAGGAACAAGAAGGAACGTTATTAACGGTTAAAGACAACGGATTGGGTATTAACTTGCCAAAATACAAATCGGAGCTGTTTATGTTCAAAAAGGTTTTTCACCGTGGATTTGAGAGTAAAGGTGTCGGATTGTTCCTCATTAGATATCAGATCGAATCATTGGGCGGAAAGATCGATGTACAAAGTAAAATCGATTCGGGTAGCACCTTTTATGTCAAATTTTTAGAAAAAGCATATACAGATCCGCTGATACAGCTATAATAAAAAATCAGCGTTCAATCCTGTTAGCAGAAAATAACTGCTACGATCCTGGACAGCGTGATCTCATAAATAAAAGAGTGAAAGAAAAACTGCGCTGTCAATCAAAACGAAGATGAGGTTTATTGACACGATGAAAAACAATTATTAATCAAAAAGACCATGACTCCTGAAACCAAAAGAACGATCATTCTCATTGATGATAATGCCATTTTACGGACTATTTTCGCCCATATGCTACAGGGATTTACCGAATACGAGATTGACTTTCATTCCTTCCAAAATGCCCTGGACGCATTGGATTTTTTGGATAACAATGACCTCAGCCAGTCGTTGATGCCAGCAATACTCTTTGTGGACATCAATATGCCATTTATGACTGGTTGGGAGTTAATGGATGTGCTTGAAAACCGGACCGACTTCATCAAGCAAACCAACATTTTTATTGTCAGTTCCTCCACGAGCAAAAACGATCAGGAGCAACTGGCAAATTACCCTTTTATAAGCGGTTTTATTCTGAAACCTTTTGGAAAAGAATCCATTTATGAGATTTTGAAAAAACCCGATTAAAAAAAGGCCCCCCAAACCTTTTTTACCTAATGAGTGGGGGGCCGTTTATGTTGGCAACTTCGTGTTGTGCCCAGCGGATAACCACTGTCGTTATCTCTTTTGAGTGTTAAATCGCCTGGCACTTGTCTGCCAACCAATTCTTTTCCTCAGCAGTAAGATGAGTCGATAATTGATCAAACACCCACTGATTATAGTTATTCAACCAAGCAATATGTTTCTTATCCAATAGGGATTTTTCGATTAAATCAGTTGCGATATAACATATTGTTAGTGTCTCAAAATCCAGAAAGTCTCCAAATTCGGAAGAACCCGCTTTACGGGTCAACACAAGGTTTTCAATGCGGATACCATGTTTGCCTACGCGATACAATCCGGGCTCGATCGATGTAATCATCCCTGGTTCAACAGCAACATCTATTGCAGCTGCATTGAACACTTGCGGCCCCTCGTGAACGTTTAGGAAGAAACCGACGCCATGTCCTGTACCATGTCCATAATTGCGTAATGTTTCCCACAATGGGCGACGCGTAATGGCATCGATCTGGTAGCCGCGGGTTCCAGTAGGGAAAATGGCCTGAGAGCCTTCTATTGTTCCCTTGAGTACAAGCGTATAATCCTCTTTTTCCTCCTGCGTAAGACCACCAAGCGTTACCACCCTTGTAATATCCGTTGTACCAGTAGTATATTGTCCGCCAGAATCGACCAATAGTAAACCTTTAGGTTGTAATATATAGTTCGATTTTTCATTGGCTGAATAATGCGGTAGGGCACCGTGATCCAAGTATCCCGCAATTGTCGTGAATGAGACGTCGACAAAACCATCTTGACTTTCGCGAAATCCACGTAATTTCTCCGCAATAGATAATTCGGAAAGCTCACCAGAGGAGACATTTTCTTCCAACCATTTGAAGAAACGCGTCAACGCTATACCGTCTTTCACAAAGGTATGGCGGTTATTTTCAACTTCAACCTTGTTCTTAATCGCTTTTAAACTTGTCGAGGGGTTTATTTTCTCAACAATCTTAACCTGTTTAGGTATGCTATCGTAAACAGCAAAACAGGTACGTTTAGGATCAATTAAAATTGAAGCAACATCCAATGAAGGAATCGCTTTAAAAATATCTTCATAAGCCGAAACACTTACTCCATAGCCTTTAAGTTCTTCAGTTGCCTGAGTTGTCAACTTCGAAGGTTCGATATAAAGCGTTGCATTTTCTGGGGTAATAAATACAAATCCCAAAACAACAGGGTTACATGGTACATCTTGACCACGGATGTTTAATAACCAGGCCAAGTCATCCAAAGATGAGATCAGATGAGCTTCCGTTCTATTCTTTTTCATCTCCGCACGAACAGCTTCAATTTTAGAAACCGTCGACTGTCCCGTAATATTTTCACCCAGCAGGTAGGCCTGTGCCTTAGGCAGCGCTGGTCGTCCTTCCCATAATGACGACAACAGGTCAACATGACCATCTACTTTGATCTCCAAAGGCTCCAAAGTATGCTGAACAGATTGAGCCACTAATAAAGAAGCGAGATTGCCGTCAAAAGCAACTTTAGCACCAGCGCCCAACTGTTCGCCCAACCAATCTGCATACTCCGCTGCACCTTGCACTTTCAATTTCACCAATTCAAAGCCTGTTCCCGCCAATTGCTCTGCTGCTTGGACAAAATAACGAGAATCGGTCCAAAGGCCGGCAAAATCCTGTGTGATTGCCAACGTCCCTGCTGATCCGGTAAAACCAGACGCCCAGGCAATACATTTATAACGCTCCGGTAGATATTCACTAATATGAGGATCTGAAGATGGAATGATATATCCATCGATTCCCTGAACCTTCATCGCCTCACGAATGGCAGCTAATTTTTCGATATGCTTCATGTCGTCTATACAATTTTATGCAAGTTAGGATTTTTTAGGGTCGAATGCCTAACTTTAAGCCAAATAAAACAAACGAACTACAGCGGACGCTTTTCCCTAAAATTGGCAGCGTCCCAGTAATGACAATACATCCAAAGGAATATCCATGATTTTCAAACACGAATAAAAAATAACCGTGTCAACAAGCTTATCGAAGATAAGCTGGATATACCATAGGACTATAAAACATGATATATGAACCAATTTGTGCTAAGTGCCATTGCTTTTTCTGCCTACACGTTAACGACCGTTGCTACGCCAGTATATGCGCAGGATCTTCGTAGTAAAATTCAGGATGCATTCACGCAATTTCAAAATCAGGAAAACCTCAGAAATGGTTTGAGCTCATTGACCGTTTTCGACGCAAAAACAGGCCAGACTGTATTCGCAGCAAATGAGAACGTCGGATTGGCGACCGCCTCCACCATGAAGGTCATCACTTCGGCTACGGCCTTGGACTTCCTGGGCAAGAATTTTCAGTTCAAAACAACCCTGTATTATACAGGTGAAATCGATGAGAACGGAGTGTTAAACGGAAATATTATAGTGACAGGTACGGGAGATCCTACCCTCGGCAGCGCCCGCTACCCGGAGACTCAAGCAACAACGATACTGAACAAGTGGCTTACAGCAGTCCAGAATGCCGGTATTAAAAGTATAAATGGCGCAATCATCGCCGATGACCGGCTTTACAATGGCAACCAGCTTCCAGGGGGCTGGATCTGGACCGACATGGGCAATTACTATGGTGCTGGAATTTCTTCCCTCAATTGGTGTGAAAATGCCTTTGGCATAAATTTTCTGCCAAGCACCAAAGTCGGAGCTAAAGCTGAAATCGCCAATTACACAACACCAGTTCCGTATCTGGAAATTATCAATGAAACGACCACAGGCAAAACAGGAAGTGGTGACAATGTGTACGCCTACGCTGCCCCCTATTCAACCAAGATATTTGTGCGCGGCACCTATGGACAGGACCTCAAGAAAACAATCGAGCTCTCTTCGCCAGACCCGGCCTATGATCTCGCTTATCAATTAAATGAAGTACTAAGTAACAACGGTATTACCGCCAGCGAACTACCTGCTACCGGGACCAAGATGGATTCAGTTGATATTTCAAAAAAACAGACCCTCGATATCCATTTATCTCCGACCTTAGATAAAATCGTCTACTGGTTTAACCAAAAGAGTATCAACCTTTACGGGGAGGCCTTGTTGAAAGCGATTGCTTATACAACAGCTGGGAAAACGGGCACCGAAGATGGCGCGTATTATGTACAAAAATATTGGAATGCCAAATTAGGCATAAAATCCAGTGAACTCAATAGTATGGACGGTTCGGGACTCTCGCCTCAAAATCGAGTGACTACATCAGCGATGAATAAGATTATGCAGTATGCACAAAAACAGAGTTGGTATCCTGCCTTCTACGAAAGTCTTCCCACCTATAACAATATGAAGATGAAAAGTGGAACAATTGGCGGCGTACTTGGTTATACAGGTGTGCATACCAATAAAACAGGGCAGTCGTTTACTTATACTTTACTGGTCAACAACTATGCAGGAGCGGCGTCCAGCATGCGTCAGCAAATGTTTAAACTATTGGATGTCCTGAAGTAACATATTATTGTCTAATTATAATAAGATATTGGCAAATATTTCCAATTATCAAAAAGAATGATAGATTTGTAGCCTTAAATTAATAAAATCGTAATGAGTAACACTAATCGTAAACAGGCAGCATTAAACTACCACGCAATGGGTAGACCTGGTAAAATAGCTGTTGTTCCGACCAAACCAACAAATTCGCAAAGAGACTTATCATTAGCATACTCTCCTGGTGTAGCGGAGCCATGTTTGGCTATTGCTGAGAACAAAGAAGATGCTTATAAATATACTGCAAAAGGAAACCTTGTTGCTGTGATCAGTAATGGTACAGCAGTATTGGGCTTAGGCGATATCGGCGCCCAAGCTGGTAAACCAGTCATGGAAGGTAAAGGTTTATTATTCAAAATTTTTGCCGACATTGATGTATTTGACATTGAAGTGGACACCAAAAATGTCGATGAATTCGTCAATATCGTTAAAGCATTGGAGCCTACTTTTGGAGGTATCAACCTCGAAGATATCAAAGCACCAGAATGTTTTGAAATCGAACGCCGTCTAAAAGAAGAAATGAACATCCCGGTGATGCACGATGACCAACATGGAACTGCAATCATCTCAGGTGCAGCATTGATCAATGCCTGTGAAATTATCGGTAAAGATATTTCAAAAGTAAAAATCGTCGTAAATGGTGCTGGAGCAGCTGCAATGTCATGTACGGCAATGTATATTTCTGTAGGTGCCAGCAAAGAAAATATTGTGATGCTGGATAGCAAAGGTGTAATCCGTACGGATAGAGAAAATCTAGACAGTATGAAAGCACAATATGCAACAGATCGCGATATTCGCACCCTAGCAGATGCGGTAAAAGATTCAGATGTATTTATCGGTCTATCGGCAGCAGACGTCATGTCGGCAGAAATGTTGTTATCGATGGCTCCAAACCCAATTGTATTGGCGATGGCAAATCCAAATCCTGAGATTGCTTACGATCTGGCGATGGCAACACGTAACGATATTATCATGGGTACGGGTCGTTCAGACTATCCTAACCAAGTAAACAATGTATTGGGTTTCCCCTATATATTCCGTGGTGCTTTAGACGTACGTGCAACTGCAATTAACGAGGAAATGAAAATTGCTGCAGTGCGTGCAATTGCAGACTTGGCGAAACAACCTGTTCCAGAAGAAGTAAATCAAGCCTATAACACCAGCAATTTAAAATTCTCGGAAGAGTATATCATTCCAAAACCTACCGATCCGCGTTTGATCACTGAAGTTTCCATGGCTGTTGCAAAAGCTGCCATCGCATCAGGTGTAGCACAGACCGTAATCGAAGACTGGGATCAATACAGCGACGCTTTACGTAAACGTCTGGGTAAAGATGATGCGATTATGCGCAATTTGACCATGGCTGCTAAAAGAGATCCTAAACGTGTTGTTTTTGCAGAAGCAGACAATTACAAAACGTTGCGTGCAGCACAGATTGTTAAAGAAGAAGGCATCGCTATTCCAATTCTTTTGGGTAGAAAAGATAAAATCGAACGTCTAATCAAAGAATATGCTTTTGAACTGGATGGCCTTGAAATTATCGACCCGGTTGCTGAAGTAGATGGCGAAACGGAGCGCTCGAAGAAATTTATTGAGCATCTTTATAGCAAAAGACAACGTCGTGGTATTTCAAAATACGACGCTCGTAAGTTGATGTACGATCGTAACTATTTTGGTGCCTCTTTAGTGGAATTTGGCGAAGCTGACACCCTAATTTCCGGTATGACCAAAAATTATGCAAATACAATCCGTCCGGCATTGCATGTAATCGGTGCTAAGCCAGGCAGCCGTGTGGCGGGTATGTACATGATGTTAACCAAAAAAGGACCAATCTTCATGGGCGATACAACCGTAAATGAAGACCCTACAGCACAAGAATTGGCAGACATTACCCTGTTACTGGATAAAGCTGTGAAACGTATGAACATTCAGCCACGTATTGCATTACTATCTTACTCTAATTTTGGTTCAAGTGAAGGAAAAACGCCAACAAAAGTAAGAGCAGCAGCGCAGATTCTACACGATCAACATCCAGAGATTATTGCTGATGGTGATTTACAAGCAAACTTCGCCTTGAACAGCGAAATGTTGACCGCAAACTTCCCATTCAGCTGCTTGAATGGAAAATCGGCGAATACACTTGTATTCCCTAATTTGGAGTCCGGAAATATCGCTTATAAATTATTGCAAGAAGTTGGTGAAGCTGAGGCTGTAGGTCCAATCCTTTTGGGTATGAACAAACCAATTCACGTATTGCAATTGGATAGCTCGGTGCGCGAAATCGTCAATATGGTTACCATTGCCGTAGTAGATGTACAAGCACATCTTAAAAATTTATAGAATAGCTTAAAATCTTCCTATATTCGTATACTATGTACGAATATTTCAATGGAAAATTAGCATATAAAGCCCCCACTCATGTTGTTATCGATGTGAGTGGGATTGGTTATTATGTCCACATCTCGCTCTATACCTTCTCCCAAATCAAGGATCAGCAAAACTGTAAACTATTTATTTCACTTCAAGTTCGGGAAGACTCACACACGCTTTATGGCTTTGCAACTGAAGGCGAGAAAAAATTATTCGAAAATTTGATCTCTGTTTCCGGTATTGGCCCCAATACAGGCCGTATGATCCTATCGTCAAACACACCCGATGAGATCCAGTCTGCCATCGTCAATGGCCAGGTTGCCCTCATTCAAAAGATTAAAGGAATTGGTCCTAAAACAGCACAACGTCTTATACTGGAACTTCAGGATAAATTAAAAAAACAGGGCTTCGAAGCTTTGGCATCCCCGATCCAATCCCAATCAGTTCCGGACGAAGCATTGTCAGCACTAGTGATGCTCGGATTCAACAAAGTCGCGGCAGAGAAGGTGCTAAATACCATTTTAAAGACCGAAAGCAATCTTTCCGTAGAGGATATGATCAAATTAGCGTTGAAACGACTTTAATGCATAAACATTTGCTGAACATATCCGATATTAATCATTAGATAAAGGATACGTGCTGTTCATGCTGTAGCCTAAAAGATATAAGGAACCTTCGGGTTCCTTTGTCATTTCCCGAACCTCAGTTTTACAATAAATCGAGGACTAAAAAGGAAGCATCACGACAGCGATTTATTCTTTACAAAGGCGTAGCCCTTTCCTTCTTTTCGCTTTGGTTTTTAGATACAGCAAACGGGCATTAAATAGGGATCAAATGTCGTCTTTTGACACTGTTTATTCAGTGCTTGTTCAGTGATTGTTCAGTGCTTGCTCAGTGATTAGTCAGTGAAGACTGAATAAGCACTGAGTAAGTACTGTCTAAAAATTGATTAAATATTATGCTTATTTTGAATTTGGTATCAACCAATTATAGCCATTTTCAAAATGGCGTTTGAGGGACTGTTTCCAGAAAAGCAGATTCCGTTGTGCCCGCTACTGAACAGCTGCTCCGTAGAACAGGGATAGATACAGTTAAAAGGCATAAATTTTTTCACCTAAATTTGGATACTATTCCCGAAATAAAATATCCCCTTTAACAGACTAAACAAACGATTGATCTACCCCAAACACGTTATTATCCAAACTACTTCTAAGTGCCCAAAAACACTTTCAACAGTGTTTTCACACCCTATTTGTTACATTTCCTCTTTGCTAAAACGTATTTATTCACCTATTTTTAGGACTTCTTATTTCAGTTATAATCTCACGCATGAAGAAATTATTTTCACTTGCGCTGGCCCTAAGTATAGGAGCAGCAGTATTTGCGCAAGAAAAGAAAGATGCTACCTTGAACATTGTGCCCTTACCGCAACAGGTTCAAATTAAAAATGGTACATTTAAAATCAACGCTAACACCAAGATCGCCTTTGATAGCGAAGAGGACAAAAAAGTTGCAACATTATTTCAGGAGTTCCTAAAAAGCAACTACAATCTCAATTTATCCCTAGTGAAATCAGCGAGCAGCAATAGCATCTATTTCTCCTCCAAAAACGCAAAATCCACTAATGCTGAGGCGTATGAACTTAACATTAGTTCAGACCGTGCGACAATTAACGGAAAAGCTGCTGGTCTATTTTACGGTATGCAATCGTTGATCCAGTTGCTACCTGTGGATAAAAAGGCGAGCATCGAAATTCAACAAGCTTCAATCCAGGATGAACCTCGCTTTGCTTACCGTGGATTACATCTCGATGTTGGCCGCCACTTCTTTCCCGTAGAGTTTGTAAAAAAATACATTGATATTCTGGCTTCTTACAAATTGAATACGTTTCATTGGCATTTGACAGACGACCAAGGCTGGCGTATCGAGATCAAATCACACCCAAAATTGACTCAGATTGGCGGTTACCGCAAGCAAACGCTGCTGGGTAACTACAAGACAGATGGCGATTATGACAACACGCCTTATGGTGGTTTCTATACCCAAGACCAAATCAAAGAAGTGGTTGCTTATGCAAAAGCTAAATATGTAACGGTTATCCCAGAAATCGAGATGCCAGGACATGCGTTAGCAGCACTTTCGGCTTATCCAGAATTGGGCTGTGGTGATAAGCCAGGACCTTACACGGCTGCGCAGACTTGGGGCGTGTTTGACGATGTTTTCTGTGCCGGAAAAGAAGAAACATTCAAGTTATTGGAAGATGTCATTGACGAAGTCATTCCCCTATTCCCGAGCGAATATATCCACATCGGTGGTGATGAATGTCCAAAAACAAAATGGAAAACATGTCCATTTTGTCAAAAAAGAATCAAAGATAACAACCTCAAAGATGAACACGAGTTACAGAGCTATTTTATCCAACGTATGGAAAAATATATCAATAGCAAAGGTAAACGTATCATTGGATGGGATGAGATCTTAGAGGGCGGTTTAGCGCCTAATGCGACTGTCATGAGCTGGAGAGGCGACCAAGGTGCGATTGATGCAGCCAATCAAGGTCACGATGTAATCATTACGGCAAACAGCTATGGTCTATACTTCGATCATAAACAAGGTCCTGATCAAAACAGAGAACCTTTAAGTATCGGCGGACTTTCCACATTGAGCAAAGTATATTCGTCGGACCCAATGCCTAGCAAAATTGCTGAAAACAACAAGAAACACGTTTTAGGTGTACAAGCAAATATTTGGACAGAGTATATTGGATCATCCAATAAAGTCGAATTTACAGTACTACCACGCGTTTTAGCACTTTCTGAAATTGCCTGGACACAGCCTGAGAAAAAGAACTGGAAAAATTTCTCAGAACAGCGTGCAGCAAATCAGCTGGCTAAACTTGACCAAACCAATACATTCTATCGTGTACCAGAAGTATATGGCATCACAGACAGCACCGTCTATGCTTCAGAATATACGATCCGTGGGCTGAAACCTTCTGTTGAAGGAGCCAAAATTTATTACACATTGGACAACTATGATCCTTCGGAATTAGATTTAGAATATACAGGTCCAGTGAAAATTACGGTTCCTAATGGTAAAGAACGTATTTTCAAAGCAGTTGTTGTAACGCCTTCCGGCAAAAGAAGCAACTATATTCGGGTGAACATTATCAACACAAAGAAATAATAACATTTGCCTGATGCGAAAGCGCTAATATTCTGTTAACTTTGAACAGCGTATTAGCGCTTTTTCATTTCATGCAGGTTGGGACTCAATATGTCGTGAAGCTTTCCGGACTGGCAAAACATCTTTGGCATTGTAGTCCTGGTAGCAAATGCATGATTATTTTTTACATAGATTTTTATGGCAGAGGATTTACAAATAGCTAAAGGTAGCAAAGAAGAACAATATCAAAATTTACTTCCTCAAATTGGAGGACTTTTGCAAGGCGAGCCTAATCAAATTGCCAATTTGGCTAACATCGCTGCTGCACTGAAAGAACAATTCAATTTTTTCTGGGTTGGTTTCTATCTTGTCGATGGAGACGAGCTCGTATTAGGCCCTTTTCAAGGACCCGTTGCATGCACGCGTATCAAGAAAGGTCGTGGAGTATGTGGGGGTGCTTGGGCACAGGAAAAAACATTGATTGTTCCTGATGTGGAGCAATTTCCGGGACACATTGCTTGTAGTTCGCTCTCGCGGTCCGAAATAGTGCTACCCGTTTTTAAACAGGGACAGATTATCGGTGTGCTGGACGTTGACAGCAGTGAATTAAATAGTTTTGATGAAGTCGATGAGAAATACCTTACGCAGGTATTACAGCTTTTAGACAGCGAATAGGTAAGCTCCACAAAAAAGAGTGAAATAGCGTTAGTATCGGTCTAAATTTGAAAAACGAACCGTATACTTACGCTATTTTTTTACATTTCAAGCTATCGACACCTGTTAATAAAAAAAACATCCGATAGATACCTAAAAACCAAATCCTACCTGTAAAGTAAAACGGTGCAGATCATATTTTTTATCCATTTGTGTTGTTCCATACCCTATGCTAGTGTCTGGCAAACTTGCTGAGGGTCGCGTATAAGTATCCTTTCGGCTATAGTGCTGATACCGATATCCTGTTGCCAAAGACCAATATTTCGCTGAATTCTTAAATTTAAAGCGCCAACCTAACTGTGGATTTACCAACAAGCCACCCTGATATTCATATTTTAAATTGCTCTCGACTAGATTTTTATTCAAGAAAGCAAAACTATAGCCTAAATCCAATCCTGCAAAAAAACTACGTTTTCTGTCAGGGAATTCCACATAATTTACTTTGGCTGAGAGTGGTAAAAACCATTTTGATCCTTCATTGTTTACAGGATACCTATCCACCCCTGTATTTAAACCCAGAGCGATATTTTCATGGAGCTGCACCCCATGGAATGTATGTAGGCCAAATCCAGATTCGAGAAAAGCAGGGCCATAAGTAATAACCGAAAATTCATTATGATTTGTATATTTTTTTGTTTGGGCATCAACAGTTAAATACCCGAGAAGAGCCAAAATGGCAATCGAAAGTCTTTTCATATCAGAATAATGAAGCTCTTGAAATAGTGTCTTAATTGGATCTAATAACAGGAATAATGCTCAATTCCTTCAATTTGGCCTTATTGCTATAATCATATTGATGTACACCTTTTTCTCCAACAATAATTAGCGATTTTGGTCCAGCGATAACATCCATACTCATCAGGTCTTTGTGAGTTTCTAAAAGCTTATTACCTATTTGACTAACATCACTGGCATCGAATGACTTCAACCCGAATTTTCCATCACAGATATACAGCGTGTGGTCCGATAGCGCCAGTCCGTAAGGATTCTCCAAAGTGAAGCTATGTTTCAGCATCGGTTTCGTCAGATCTTGGATATCGATAACTTCCAACAAATTTTGCTGCCCCCCACATACCACGCCTGCACGTAAGGTTACAAAGGCATATTTCTCATTGACAACGACAGGATCACAGGCACGAATATGTGCATAACGCGACAGCTCTACGGGAGCTGATGCCGTCGTGATATCATAAATCACCATGCCTGTATTGGAGCCGATAAACAGGTTGTTTTTAAAGGGAAAAATTGTTTCGATACCAGGCCCTATTTTGATATCCTTTACATAGGCAGGTTTACTCGCATTTTGCACGTCAAAAAGGTGCAACGTCGTTTGGTCCACGGCATATAGATGTTTATTGGCAATGGTAAATCGCGCCATGGATCCGCCCTGTCCCGAGCCCGAATTGGTCTCGTTATAGAGAGGTTCTTTTCGGTCATAAGGTGAATATTTATCTTTTTGGCTATAGCTTACCAGGCTATCTCGGTATCCCGTAATGATGCGATCGGCAGTATTATTCAGGTAATCCATTTGAAGCAACATCTTAAACACATCCTTATTTCGTGTCAATAATTTTGGAGATGCAGGATTTTCGAGATCGAAGGTCAACAAATCTGTAAAACTATCCGCATACAGCTTTCCATCTAGAACCGCAAGATCCACATTGCCGGGAATACTTAAGAATGCCATCGCCAGGGGTTTTGACGGATCAACATTATTAAAGATATGAACTCCTTTCCCTGGCTCATTTATAAACAAGTAATCTTGATAAATATAAATCTTTCCGGTTTGAACAATTGTCGTAGGGCTGCTTACGGGATTAGCTTTAGCCCGTATACTTTCCATTGTTTCGAATATGGGCACGCTAGCTAGATACATTCCTTTACTTTCGATTTTATCACAGCTCGAAAGCGCTATACAGCCTAATAGGATAAGCCAAATTCTTTTCATAAAATATAACTATAAGGTCAATTAAATTTATAATTACCATAGTTAACGATATAATTATGAATTCGCTACAAATGACTTTACTTTTTATGCCCCTAAGTTAGTCCGCACTTCCTGCCCGATCTTTTATACATGAAATTCCCAGACTTTCACTAGTTTGTCATCGCTGACGCTAAAGAAATATTGCCCATTTTCGGACCATGCTCCCGCATTTACAGATAAATGATGGCCATCTTGCATCTTCTCGCGACTCATATTTTTCAATAGTGCAAAATCGGCTGTGGACCAAAATTTCAACGATTTGTCGCGACTGACAGTAGCAAAAATTGGCGCCTCAGGATGGGGATATATTCCGTATACGGTAAAAAGGTGAGGTACAAAGGAAAAATTAGTTGTCAATTGATTGGGGTCTGAAATCACCAATTGCGCATCCCGTCCACCGCTTAACAATTTATGAGGAATAAATGCAAGAGACGTTGCGGGCATACTATGCAATTTTGAATCCGCAATAATATGAAAATCAGCACTGTCCAAGGTATAAACCTTACCATCTTTATCGCCCAATGCTATCCGTCCAAGTCCTTCATCAATTGCAATTGCGCGAATTGTTGTTGGGGATATACGCTTCTCATAAATGCTTTTATAAGTTGCCAGATTAATAACGTACAATGTTCCCTCTTCACCTACTGCCAGAAGCTCATTTTTCCAGGACATATAAGCCAATGCAAAAATAGCTTTGTTGCTCAGCTGTATACTTGCTACAAGCTTTTGCTCTTCGACATCTACAAAAAGCAGTTTACCCTCACGCAAGGCTATGGCCAGAATCGGCGTCCCCGGGATCAACCGTAAAGCGTAAACCGATGAACTTACCGCGCAGAGAATACGCTTAAATGCATTCTGTTCAATATCCCATTCGACAACGCCCTTATCGTTACCAGCCGTAAAAAATGTATGCGCATAATAGCCCTTCTCTACACAAAAAATAGGGTTTTGATGCCCTGATAACGTCGATTTTAATGTAATATCCATAGTAATTCGCTAAAACGCCTTCTCTATTCGGAGCACCTGTTTTAAGCCTATTTTTTTTATGTTATAGGACCGAATTCTCCGCTGACTGAGCTGTGATCCAGAAAGATCAATACAGCAATACATATTGCTAGCCTGTAGACACAAGAAGTGCAGTATATCCACAAATATACTGCACTTCTTAGATTATTTTGTCATCTTAGCTTAAAGCCTTCTTTCCGCTTCAGATTTTGTTCAACGCTGATGCCGTCGTCCAAATACCTATTGATGTCTGCTCTCGAGGTTTTTCGCAATTGTTTCCAAAGAAAATCCTTTCTCACGCAACAATACGATCAAATGAAACAATAAGTCTGAAGTTTCATTAATAAAATCAGTATCCGTTTCGGTCAATGCTGCAATGACTGTTTCTACGGCTTCCTCGCCAACCTTTTGCGCAATCTTATTGATACCGCGAGAACGCAGACGATTGACATAAGATTCGTCAGAAGGATGTTCATAGCGATGGTTGACGATACGCTCCAGCTCCAACAGAAAGTTTTGGTTGAAGTCTGTATTAAAACAACTTCTGCTCCCTGTATGACAGGTAGGTCCCATTGGTTCTGCTTTGATCAAAACAGTATCCTTATCGCAATCAACATGGATACTTTTTACATTCAAAAAGTTTCCACTTTCCTCTCCTTTTGTCCAGAGGCGATTTTTGCTTCGGGAGAAAAACGTAACGCGTTTCTCTGCTTGTGTCTTCTGCCAAGCTTCCTCGTTCATATAGCCTAACATCAACACTTCCAATGTTTGGAAGTCCTGCACAATCACTGGAACAAGGCCGTCACTTTTTGCAAAATCTAACATGATTTTAGTATTTCAATTTTTAATTATTTTCGAAGAGCCATGAGCCCAGTTTAATTTCTCAGGATTTCTTTCAGCAAGTTTATAACTTCCACCCCTTTGATTATCGATCTTTACTCCGCTATTCTATCTTACGACAATACCATTTTGGCGTAAGGTAGCTTTAAGATCGGGGATCAATATTTCACCATAATGGAAGACCGATGCCGCCAGGGCAGCATCCACGTTAGCCTGTTGAAAAACATCGACAAAATGCTGTTGATTACCGGCACCGCCAGAAGCAATCAGTGGAATATGAATCTGGTCGTTTATTGTTTTTAAAAAACCATTGTCAAAGCCATTTTTTGTTCCATCATGATCCATTGACGTCAACAGGATCTCTCCTGCTCCACGTTCCTGCGCTTCAAGGATCCAATCCGCTGTGTCCAATTCCGTCTTAATGCGTCCGCCGCTTAGATGAACAAAATTGTGACCTTCGATCGACCGGGTATCTACAGCAACCACAACAAATTGTGCACCAAAAGCTGCAGCCATTTGGTTGATAAGAGCAGGATTGCGTACTGCAGCGGAATTGATGGATATTTTGTCTGCACCTGCATTCAACAAGATATCAGCATCTCTGATTTCATTGATACCACCGCCGATTGTAAAGGGAATATTCACTTGACGTGCGACTGCTTTGACCAGATCAATTGTCGTTTTACGCCCCTCGTGCGTTGCTGTAATATCTAGGAAAACGAGTTCATCAGCCCCTTGTTGAGAATATTCATAGGCCAATTCAACAGGATCACCTGCATCGCGCAGATCCACAAAATTGACTCCTTTTACCGTCCGCCCATCTTTGACATCCAAACAGGGAATTATACGTTTTGCCAGCATTTTAAAATCTGATTAACGATTTTAAATTCCAATCTTTGATTTCATCGATCGAAATTCTATTTTCATAGATTGCTTTACCAACGACAACAGATTCTACACTACCCAATTCCTGAAGTTTCTGAATATCGTCCATTGAACTGATCCCGCCAGAAGCTATTAACTTGATAATCGGAGAATGGCTCAACAACTTTTGGTACAGTTCAACGCCTGCACCGCCCAATTTTCCATCTTTACTAATATCGGTACATAAGAACCTAAAGAATCCTAAAACCAAGCATTTATCAATATATTCGATCAATTTGATTGGCGAACTTTCCAACCAACCCGAGTATTTGATTACCTCATCCAAAACGTCGATTGCAATAACGATGTGGTCGGCATATTTTACTTTACCTTCGTTCAACGTAGCCAGCTCCTCCAAGAATGAAGGATTTGTGATTGCCTGTGTTCCGACAATAACGCGATAAATCCCGGCATCAACCAATTCCTTAACCTTTTCGATACTTCTTACACCACCGCCATACTGAATTTTCATATCTGTCTTTTGGATGATATCAAATAAATAGGCCTGATTGCTGAAGTCTCCTTTTGCACCATTTAAATCAATGATATGGACGAGTTCCGTACCATTTGCACGGTAGGTTTCGATTTGCTCTTCTAAACTAATCGCATACGTTGTAACGTCATTGTAGTTACCCTCTCTCAAGCGGACAACTTTTTTGTCCAAGACATCTATTGCTGGAATGATATACATAGTCGAATATTTTTAATCAATTTGAATAGTTGAAAAATTGAGCAGCAGCTGCTCTCCTGCTTTTCCAGATTTCTCTGGATGAAATTGTACGCCAAAGAAATTGTCTTTGGAAATTGCAGCCGAAAAAGGCTGTCCATAGACACATTTCGCCGCGGTATATGTCGCATCGAATTCGATAAAGTACGAGTGGACAAAATAAAAATAAGTCTGGTCTTCAATATGTGCAAATAAAGGACTGTTTGCTGGCACGGAAACACTATTCCAGCCCATATGTGGTACTTTACCCGACTTTTCGGCATCAAAATGTAAGGTCTTCAAAGGAAATAGCTTTAACATTTCGGCATTTCCTTCTTCTGAAAAAGCCGTCAGCAATTGCATACCAACACAAATACCCAACACAGGCTTTTTTAGCTTTTTGATATAGGGCACCAATCCCGATTCCTGTAGTTTGTCCATCGCTGCGCCAGCATGCCCCACTCCAGGAATGATGATACGATCGTATTGATCGATCTCATCGGCGGTATTGACCATACCATAGGTAAGCCCAACGCGATCCAGTGCCGCTGTCAACGAGAAAATATTCCCCGCACCATAATTAATAATTCCTATCATCTTACAATACTCCTTTTGTACTTGGCAATTGCATATGGTCGGCATCACGTCTTACCGCTTTCTTGATAGATTTAGCAAAAGCCTTGAAGATCGCTTCGATCTTATGGTGCTCGTTGTCACCTTCTGCTTTAATGTTTAAATTCGATCGTGAAGCATCTGAAAAAGATTTAAAGAAGTGGAAAAACATTTCCGTAGGCATATCGCCGATCTTCTCCCGTTTAAATGCCGCATCCCACACAATCCAGTTGCGACCACCAAAATCCAATGCAACCTGAGCCAAACAATCATCCATCGGCAACGTATAGGAGTAGCGCTCAATTCCACGTTTATCCCCTAAAACCTTCAAAAAGATCTCGCCCAGCGCAATACCGGTATCTTCGATGGTATGATGCTCGTCGATATGAAGATCCCCTTTCGCCTTAATGGTCAGATCAAGTGCTCCATGTCTAGCCAATTGATCCAGCATATGGTCGAAAAACGGCAATCCCGTTTCAATGTCA
Source organism: Sphingobacterium multivorum (assembly GCF_039511225.1). NCBI lineage: Bacteria > Pseudomonadati > Bacteroidota > Sphingobacteriia > Sphingobacteriales > Sphingobacteriaceae > Sphingobacterium > Sphingobacterium multivorum. The sequence continues at coordinate 767,655 of NZ_CP154261.1, read as the reverse complement.
GACTTACCCGAACCATCCAGATTCAATTGGATAAAAATATCCGTTTCATTTGTTTTCCGATGATGTTCGGCAGTGCGCGTACCCAATTTAAGGAATTCGTATACCGTCTTCCAATCCGTTGTCTCTAAAGCTATAACAGTCGAATCTATCGCAAGGTTTTCCAAAGCACCTAATTGATCGTTAGCACGCAGCCAAATTGCCTTTGCGCCGAGGTTTTGCGCCAATTTAACATCGTTCACACGATCGCCGATGACGAAAGATTGGCTCAAATCGTATTTCGACGCATCAAAATAGGCCCCAAGCATACCAACTCCCGGTTTTCGGGTTTCCGCATTCTCGTGTGGAAAGGTTTTATCAATATGTTCCTCGGCAAACACTACGCCTTCTCCTGCAAACGTATCAATCACAAAATGATGGACTGGCCAGAAATTCTCTTCCGGATGGGAAGACGTTCCTAAACCATCTTGGTTGGAAACCAAGATCAATTCGAAATCCAGCTCTTTTGCGATACGTGGTAGATACTGCAAAGCACCAGGATAGAATTTTAATTTGGCAAAAGAATCGATTTGTTCATCTTCTGGTTCCAAAATCAATGTTCCGTCGCGGTCTATAAACAGTACACGTTTTAAGTTATCAGGCATAGTATTATTTATTGATTTGATTAAGTTTTTCTAACAATGTTTTATTTTCAGCCGGTGTACCGACTGTGATCCGTAGACAACCTTCACACAGTTCGACTTTAGATCGATCCCTAACGATGATTCCATATTGGACGAGGTAATCGTAAACCTCCCGAGGTTGATCCATCTTGACCAAAATAAAATTGGCATCAGAAGGTGTGATATGCTGCACATAATCCAGCTCAAGCAATTCACGCACAAGTTTTTCGCGCTCTGCCACCGTTTCCTTGATCCAGTCATTGACTTGATCAACCTGATCTAAGGCTTCCAATACAATATCTTGTGTCGCCTGATTAATGTTATAGGGTGGTTTTATTTTATTGTAAACAGCGATAATCTCTTTACTGGCAAAAGCCATACCCAAGCGTAGGGCCGCAAGCCCCCAGGCTTTGGATAAGGTCTGCAATACCACTAGATTGGGGTATTCAGCCAGTTCTTGCGTAAATGATTTGACAGCAGAAAAATTAATATAGGCCTCATCCACTACCACAAGCCCCTGAAAATTATTCAGGATTGTTTCAATATCCTGACGACGGATTGAGTTTCCGGTTGGATTATTCGGAGAACAGATAAAAATCAGTTTAGTATGTGCGTCTATTGCATTGGCAATACCATCCAAATCCAGCTGGTAATCAGCAGTAAGGTTTACCTTTTTGAAAGCAACATCATTGATGTTCGCAGAAACTTCATACATCCCGTAGGTTGGCGGAACTAATATGACATTGTCAACACCAGGGGTACAAAATGCACGGTATAAAATATCAATAGCTTCATCACTTCCATTTCCCAAAAAGATATTCTCTGATGGTACACCTTTTATTTTAGAAAGTTTTGCTTTAACTTGATGTTGGAGAGGGTCTGGATATCGGTTGTAATCATGGTTTAAGGGGGATCCAAAAGGATTTTCATTGGCATCAATCAATATGGATGCCTCCCCTTTAAATTCATCTCTTGCGGATGAATAAGGTACGAGCTTCTTAATATTTTCCCGTAGTAGGTTGTTTAAGTTGAATGGATTATCCATTATAAAAAAATTAGAGCCGTAAACTTAGATAAATTGTTCATCATATGCAATATAATAAGCAATTATTCATAGGTGTTAACTCGTTTATCGTTGGGATATCAGAGAAAATTCAAAAAAATTAAACGGAAAACCACCGACCTTCCACAGAGAGTTCCGTATTTGGGAATACGGTTCTCGCTTCTTCCAATAGGGGATTTAAATCTCTGTACCGCGCTGAATAATGACCCAATAGCAACTTCTTTGCATGAGTTTCCTGGGCGATCTCTCCAGCCTCCAGCGCTGTGGTGTGAAATGTCTCTTTTGCGCGGTCGACCATATCGTGCAAGAATGTGGACTCATGATACATCAGATTAGCCTTTTGCACATAAGGCAGGTATTCCGGCGTCCGTACGGTATCCGAACAATACACATAACTGCGCGATAAGGGAGCAGGAAGGCTCAGGTCATCTGCAGTATATACTTTACCACTTTCATCGACGTAATCAAATCCTTTTTTGATCATCGGAAAATAAGCGGTGGGTATATTCAGTTCCTGTACGACATCGCCAAGCAATGTTCGTGCACGGGGCCCCTCATCAAAACGAAAGCCTGTACAGGCAATACGATGCTTTAATGGAAAAGTGCTTACTTTTAATGTTCTGTTTTCAAAAATGACACCCGGCTGTTCGGGTGAAATCGGATGAAAAACAAGATTATAGCGTAAAATAGTCTCGGAATGCAAAAATTGCACGTCTAAAATTTCCTTTAACGCAGGTGGCCCATACAAATGGAGATCACTTTTTCGGCCGACAAGGTGCATCGATGAAAGCAGCCCCACCAAACCCAAATAATGATCCCCATGCAGATGGCTAATAAATATATGTCCTAAACGATTGCTTTTGATGCCGTATCGGCTAAGTTGCATTTGTGTACCTTCTCCACAGTCGATCAAAAACAATTGCTCATTAAAGTTCAACACTTGGCTAGTCGGATGACGATCAAACATCGGTGTGGCCGAGCTATTTCCTAATATCAGAACTTCAAACTTCATATTAATCCTCGATTGCCCCCCGATACTCAGATTCCAATTCGTGTGCAAAGATTAAATCTTCCGCCACCTTTAAAGATGGTGCTATTTTCAGCGATTTATCCAAATGCGACACACGAACCATATCCATTAACGTTGGACAAAGATTAACCAAAATAAATATGCCACCAACAGACTGACATAAACGATGGGCAAGCACGCCTAATCGAATACCAACCTCGTCCGTTTGCTTAACGTGGATCATATCCAAAACGATATTCCGTTGTCCAATCGTATTCCGCAACAAAAACTCCCCTTTGAGTTTAGCGGCATTATCCGCGTCAATCACATCGACATGAGGTTCTATGACAATATAGCGATCGTGCTTATCAATGGTATACTTCATTAGTCTATCTCCTTTGTTTGAGGATACAATGTACTAATAATTTAGCGTTTTCAAGGCCTTTGCCACATTTCTTTCCACACGTTCCAGTACATTTTCCTGATCCGGATACACAAACTTCTCTCCGACGATATGCTCGTATAGCTCAATATAACGTTCAGAAATGGAAGTGACAATCTCATCCGTCATCTCCGGGACAACCTGACCGTCTTTCCCTTGGAAGCCGTTTTCAATTAACCATTTGCGAACAAACTCCTTCGACAATTGCTTTTGTGCCTCACCTTTTTCCTGACGTTCCGCATAACCTTCCGCATAAAAATAACGGGAAGAATCTGGTGTGTGGATCTCGTCGATCAGCACAATTTTCCCATCTTTTTTTCCAAACTCATATTTTGTATCCACCAAAATAAGCCCTCTTTGTGCGGCAATTTCGGTCCCCCTTTGGAACAACGCTTTGGTGTATTGCTCCAATTGAACATAGTCTTCTTCGCTTACGATGCCTTTTTTCAAGATATCGGCACGTGAAATATCCTCATCATGTCCAACAGCAGCCTTTGTTGTCGGTGTAATAATTGGCTCAGGCAATTTGTCATTTTCTTTCAGTCCTTCTGGCAATGCCTCACCACATACTTCCCGTTTACCCGCAGCATATTCGCGCCAAGCGTGTCCTGACAAGTAGCCCCGAATAACCATTTCAACTTTAAACGGCTCGCATAGCTGACCGATAGTTACACTTGGATCCGGAACAGACACGACCCAATTTGGAATAATATCAGCCGTAGCTTTTAAAAATTTGGCTGCAATTTGATTCAACACCTGTCCTTTATAAGGAATAGGACGCGGAAGTACCACATCAAATGCCGAAATACGGTCTGAGGCAACCATCGCCAAATACGTATCGGCAATCGTATACACGTCACGTACTTTTCCCCGGTAAAAAGCAGTCTGGTTTTCGAAATTGAAATTTGTTTCTTTTATAGCATTCATGTTCAACGTAAAATTCAAATATAAGTAATTGTTCATTTATGACTGCGTTCAATGGCATTCATAAATGCAGCGCATTTATTTAAGAGCTCGCTGTACTCGATTTGCCTTTTAATAAGGCTAATTGAACTATATCAGTCGGCACCTTTCGTACCCATGCCAAACTGAGATATCCCAAATCATACGTTTGCAGCATAGACCGATTAAATATCGCCATACGCTTCGAGGATGCGGCGAACCAGTTTATGGCGAACCACATCTCCACCGCTGAGGTGGATAATGTCTATTCCTTCGATATTCTCCAATAGGCGAATTGAAGTAGACAATCCAGATTGATTTTTTTTCGGTAAATCTACCTGTGTCATATCACCTGTAACGATAAATTTTGCCGTTGGCCCCATACGTGTCAAAAACATCTTCAGCTGCATATCCGTTGCATTCTGAGCTTCGTCCAGAATCACAAAGCAGTTGTCCAATGTTCGTCCACGCATAAACGCTAGAGGTGCAACTTCAATAGTCCGATTTTCCAGGTAACCTTTTAGCTTTTCTGCTGGAATCATATCGTCCAATGCATCATAGAGCGGTCTCAAATAGGGGTCTACCTTCTCCTTTAAATCGCCCGGTAAAAAACCGAGGTTTTCACCCGCCTCGACAGCTGGTCTTGTTAGAATAATCCTTTTGATTTCTTTATTTCGAAGTGCCCTGACAGCTAATGCAACCGCCGTATAGGTCTTTCCTGTACCCGCCGGTCCGATAGCAAATAAGATATCATTTTTCGAAATACTATCCACCATCTTCCGTTGGTTGGCCGTACGTGCGCGTACAATAAGGCCATTAGGCCCATACACGATCGGTTCGGATCCAAAGGCTGCATGTTTGGCCGCAAGTTCTTTTTCCTGCTGAACAGCAGAACCTGCACTTGCGCCAAGGAGATTTTCAAAATCCAATAAAGTAATGTTGTTAAATTTCTCCAGATGAGCCATGACTTCCTTAAACGATTGCTCAAACAGATCCAATTCCTTCGCGTCTCCCAACACCTTCATTTCACTCCCGCGAGCTACAATCCGCAGTTTTGGGAATTGCTTCTTCAAATAATCGAAGTGCTCATTGTCTGCTCCCCATAATATGGGCAAATTCAGACCATCTAATGCAATTAGTAATTCGTTCAAATTTTATCCTATTTAGAATTAATTAGATTGTAGCCATTACACAATATCGTTTCTGTATAATACTATTCAAAATTAACGTATTCTAACGAAACAACCAAGAAGATACAGTGTACAAACGACGATGATTTAGAAGCTTATGGAGACCGTCCACAAAGGGACACAAAGATTTCGTTATACATAAAATCTTCGCTATGTTTGTGTATATCAATCGAAAAAAGACAGATTCAAAATAAGTTATCCAATTAGCTTTATAAATCATCTGATAAATAGTAATTTTGTCCACTATTTAGATAAATTTAAGGGTATATTTAAGGGAATTCGACAGCAATTCAATCTAGGATTTAGATTATAATGGCAGTAATTACATTAACAACAGACTTAGGACACAAAGATTTTTATCAAGCCGCGTTAAAGGGTAGTCTTTTATCGCAATTGTCCGGTGCCAATATTGTTGATATTACCCACGAAATTCCAGCATTCAATATCCCTCGGGCGGCCTTTGTATTAGGCAACGCTTATCATTATTTCCCTAAAGGAACCGTACATATTATCGGCATTAACACCCTGTTTCATGAAGAGTCGAAATATATCGGTATGAAATACAACGATCATTATTTCGTCGGAGCCGACAACGGTATTTTCAGCTTATTGTTGAATGGCAACGAACCACAGGAACTCTATGAGCTCAACTTAATGCAAGACCTTCGGTATCTACACTTTCCGCTCGCAGATATTCTTTCTAAATCCGCCTGTCATATTGCTAAGGGGGGCAAACTGAAAGAAATCGGTACTTCAATGCAACAGCTCATCGAAAAAGTAACTTTGCAGCCCATCTTTGATAAAGACATGATCCGAGGCAACGTCATTTATGTTGATGCTTTTGGTAATGCCATCACCAATATTTCCAAAGATCTTTTCAATAAAGTTCAAAAAGGACGTCATTTCGTCCTTTATTTCAAACGCAATGAAACCATTACCAATCTTTCCTGGCATTACAATGAAGTGGGAGAAGGAGAGAAACTTTGTTTATTTGGCATTTCTAACTACCTTGAAATCGCCATCAATAAAGGTAATGCCAGCCAGCTACTCGGACTTCATGATGACGATTCTAATGTTATTCGTATAGAATTTAAAGATTAATTTCATAAATTCATTTGTCGTGCTTTCGCTCCATTTTTTTATCCTTGGTCAAACTGACCACAAGGCTAAAATTGCAGGTGTAGCTCCGTGGCAAAATAAAATTTTACCATCAACGTTAGTTTAACTATAGATTTGATTAAATAGATCGTCCAATTACATGATGAAATTTTTAAAATTCCTACTTCCAATCGCCGTTCTATTTTGCTTCTTTGAACAGGCCAAGTCGCAAAACAACCCTGACTCCAGCTCTTTTGAGGTCCAACGAAGTCGTGTAAATGACCTACTCGATGCCCGTCAACAGAAATTCGGCGCCTATGACACGAGCCTCACTCAAAAAACAGGGCTTTTTGGCCTTTTCAAATCAAAAGGTGACATGCAAAAGAGCATTGATATCCTTAAAGATATTGTTATCACCGACAACAATATTTTCTTAGAGACTCAAAAACTATTGAAAATCAAAGATTTTGAGAAGGACAAATTCCAACAATTGGCAACAGATTACGACAAGCAGGTATCAGCCTATATAGGCACCATAAGTAAGCTCCAAAAAGAGAACGAGAAATTGCGGGCACAGATTGACAAAACATCCGGCAACGGAGGTATAAGCCATATACTACTCTATATCGCCTTACTTGTTATCGCCGTATTAGGATATTTGCTCTATAAATTTAACGCGCAACAAACAGCTTCGAAGCGACAAAATTTAGGATAAAGCAGCACAACACAAGCATTTGCACAACGACACGCCACTTAAAACAGCCGTTTAAATCAGAAAAAGTACGATTCAGCTCAAAAAATTGACTAAAGTATGATAGCAAAATATTTTTAATCTCTTTACATTTGTCCTCGCAACAAAATTTGAAGTAGCGGATATGGCAAGAGGATTCAACAGCGGTAATAAACAAGAAGAAGATCTACCAAAACCAAAATTGAATAAAGAGCTCCTATTAAGAGCATCTAAATTGATGACCTATTTAAAACCTTATCGGTTTAAATTTGGGGTCGGCATGTTTTTCTTGGTATTATCCAGTTTGGCCATGCTCGCCTTTCCGGCTTTGCTCGGTGCGATGATTGATGCTGCGCAAGGCAAGCAAACTTACCCATGGCTTGCACCACATGTTTATTATATCGGTGGAATTGCCTTTATTATTCTGTCTTTTCTATCGGTCGTCTCTTTTTTTCGTATCCGAATTTTTGTTGAGATTGCTGAACGTACGTTATCCACATTACGCAAGGACACTTATCTTAAGCTGATTTCTTTGCCAATTGAATTTTTCGCCAATCGTCGTGTAGGGGAATTAAACAGCCGCTTGTCTGCAGACCTTTCACAAATTCAGGATACGTTAACAACAACATTGGCTGAAATCCTAAGACAGTTGATTAGTCTTTGTTTCGGTGTGTTCCTTTTGGTTTGGGTATCGCCCAAACTTGCCCTCATGAACCTTTGTATTTTACCGATTATCGTTGTGGCGGCCATTATTTTCGGAAAATTCATCCGCGAATTGTCTCGACAAGCTCAGGATAAAATGGCCGAGTCAAACAGTATTGTCCAAGAGACCCTACTGGGAATAAGCAACGTAAAGGCCTTTGTGAATGAGTACTTCGAGTTTAATCGCTACAGCAATCAGATGGATTCAGTGGTAAAATTAGCGGTCAAAGGGGCTACTTTCCGTGGTGCTTTTGCCTCTTTTATTATTTTCTGTATTTTCGGTGCGGTGATTGCTGTCATCTGGTACGGCGCAGCATTGGTTTCTATCCATGAAATGACTGTAGGCGACCTGACTACCTATATCTTGTATTCGATGTTTGTTGCAGGCTCCATGGGCAGTTTCCCCGAACTCTATGCCAATATCCAACGCTCTTTGGGCGCCAGTGAACGGATCTTGGAAATTTTAGATGAGCCCCAAGAACACCTCAATGTAAAACCAACTTGCAAGGAAGTGCACAAGACCATGACCGGAAAACTGAGCTTCAACCATGTTTCCTTTGCCTATCCAAGCCGCCCTGATATTGAAATTCTGAAAGACATCAACTTTACAGCCAATGCTGGCGATAAAATAGCCATCGTTGGACCGAGTGGAACCGGAAAATCAACAATAGCTTCATTGATTCTACAATTCTACACAGCCAATAAAGGGGAAGTATATTACGATGACAAACCGGCATCCGATTTTGAACTTTGCGATATCCGCAACCAGGTCGCTATCGTGCCGCAAGATGTTTTGCTGTTTGGCGGAACAATACGTGAAAATATAGCCTATGGTAAGCTCGATGCCACGGAAGATGAAATAATAGCGGCTGCAAAACGTGCCAACGCACATCAATTTATATTAAATTTCCCCGAAAGCTATGACACCTTAGTTGGTGAACGTGGCGTTAAACTCTCTGGTGGTCAGCGCCAACGGATTGCCATTGCGCGTGCACTATTAAAAGATCCCGCAATCCTTATCTTGGACGAAGCCACTTCTTCCCTAGACTCAGAATCAGAAAGACAAGTGCAGGAGGCGTTGGAAGAATTAATGCGTGGACGCACCTCGATCATTATTGCACACCGACTATCGACCATTATTGATGCCGATAAAATTATCGTTGTCGAAAATGGAATCGTGTCTGAGAGCGGCACGCACGTTGAACTGCTCCAAAAAGAAAGCGGTCTTTATCAGCACCTCTATAATCTGCAATCAAAGCAGCAGAAAATTGATATGTAAAATTTTGTTAATTATTGATTCTTTTTAAACAAATTCACCCTGGGATTGTTCATTTGGTATCATACTTGATTATCATTTGAATATATAACAAAATAGAAGAATTATGAAAAATAGCAAAAATGGATTAGTGGCATTTGCTTTGGTAGGATTAGCTGCGGGAGCTGCTGCATGGTATCTTTTAGGAACTGATGATGGGAAAAAACAATTAGATCGTGCAAATGACGGCATTAAAAGCTTAACTAAGTCATTGAAAGATCTTTCAAAAAAAGAAGCTAAAAAGGCACAAAAGCTAGCGAACAGAGCTTCGGCTGAATTAGACCATTTGAAATCAAAAGCACAAGCAGCTTTCAGCAAAGCATCGGATGATGCAGATGCACTGAAAAACAAAGCAAAAGAAGCCGGCAGAGAAGCTTTGGACCACGCCAACAATGCCGCTCAAAATTTGGCAAGCAAAATCGACAATACAACTGATGCTGCAAAATCCAAAATTTCTAACGCATAAGTAAAAAAACAGCTTTTTTAAGAATTGATGGTTTTGGTCACTCCCGTGGTCAAAATACATTTGTATCTTTGCTGCATATGACTTTGCTGCAACAGGTAAAAACTTTAATTCTTAAAGACATCATTCTGGAATGGCGTTCAAAATATGCTATTAACGGAATTCTACTATATGTCGTATCAACTGTTTTCGTTTGCTATCAAGCGTTCAAATCAGTTGATACGGCTACATGGAATGCATTATTTTGGATCATTATGCTCTTCGCTTCGATCAATGCAATCAACAAAAGCTTCGTCCAAGAAAACCCAAACCGGCAACTTTACTACTATTCACTGGTTGATCCCAGAGCGATCATTTTAGCGAAAGTCATTTACAATATGATGATGATGACCCTGCTGGCGATCATTGCGTATTTTGTCTATTCGACGATATTCAGAAACCCTGTCGGTGATCCAACACTTTACTTCATTTCGGTCATCTTAGGCAGCATCAGTTTTGCCACCGTCTTTACCATGATCTCCGGGATCAGCTCCAAAGCGGGCAACAACAGCACCTTAATGGCCATCTTGAGTTTCCCCGCCATTATCCCACTGTTAATCGTATTAATCAAGCTATCCCGCAATGCAATAGAAGGCCTGGAAAGGGCTTCCAGCAGCAAAGAAATAATCGTATTACTTGCAATTAATATAATCACCATCACTATTTCTTTATTGTTATTTCCGTACCTTTGGCGAGATTAAGTGTCAGAATTGAGAACAAACTAAATTCAATTTATCCATGAGAAAAAAATGGTGGAAAATATTAGCGGTAATGATTATCTGTGCGGTCATTATCAATGGTCTTTTGGGACCTGTTCCCCGCCTATTCATCCTTCACGAAAGCATACGCAACGTTTATTTTCATGTCCCAATGTGGTCGGCTATGTTCGTTATGTACCTGGTTTCTGTTATTTATAGTATCAAATACCTCAATACGGGCAAACAGGAGTATGATTTAATGGCCATTGAAGCTGTTAATACCGGAATAACATTTTGTTTTCTTGGACTTGCAACAGGTATGCTTTGGGCAAACATCACCTGGGGAGAGCCTTGGCCAAACGACCCGAAGCTTAATGGTTCTGCCATAGCAACACTGATGTATCTAGCCTATTTGGTGCTCCGCAATGCATTGGAAGAAGAGCAAAAAAGAGCCAAAATATCAGCTGTGTACAATATCTTTGCATTTCCAATTATCATCGTGCTACTTTATATTCTACCAAAGATGACAGACTCTCTTCACCCTGGAAGTGGTGGAAACGCCGCTTTTGGCGATTTAAAAATGAGCAGCGAACTTCGTCCTACATTTTATGCAGCGATGATTGGCTGGCCAATGATTGCAGCATGGATCTGTTCACTTCGCTATAGAGTACGTTTGCTCGAAAAGAAAGATTTGAACGCATAAAATTGAACGGCTAATACCGCACTTTATTTCTAAAATAAAGAAATCCGGTAGAACCCAATCAGTAAAAAACAGAATATTACATAAATCAAATAGCGTGTATCGAATCATACATAACAATGAAAAGGACACGAATAATATTTTAAACAAATGAAAAAAATAACATTGTCAATCGCCTTACTACTCTTATCAACTTTGAGCACATTTGCACAGGATGATGTCGAGATGGCGACTGGATTACGTAGCGAAGGTAAGATCTACGTTGTTGTATTGGTCATGTTGGTCATTTTTCTGGGTTTGGCTTTCTTCCTTTTCTTGCTCGATCGTCGTATCAGCAAATTGGAAAAAAAGAATAAATAGCATTTTATTGATCGTATACAATGATTATAAGTCAGTTTAGAAATTATTCACCCATCAATATTTTATTTCTATCCATCGTGGGTTTTGTTTTATGCTTAGGCATATTTCTTCACCTTCCGGACAAACTTGATTCTGTAATCTTTGAACCTGCCTTGGGGAATCTTTTGGGAGAAAACAACTTAATCAACCTCTCTCCTTCGACCAATGTTTTTATCACACTGATCTTGACGATTTCTCAGGCAACGATACTCAATCGCATCACAAGCCATTTTAACCTGCTGGGTAAGCCCAGTTTCTTGGTTGCGTTGATGTACATGACACTGGCCAGCCTATTTTTACCATTTTTGGTACTGTCTCCAACGCTCATCTGTAATTTTATTTCGATATGGATGTTAAGCAAGTTGCTCTCCCTCTATCGGCAGACAGATGTCAAAGCCGAAATGTTTGACCTCGGTATGATTGTAGGTATAGGAAGTCTGATCTACTTCCCTTTTCTGAGTATGTTCTTCTTATTATGGATAGGCCTACTCATTTTTAGGCCATTTAATTGGCGCGAGTGGATCACCCCTTTACTTGGTCTAGCAACAGTCTATTTTATCTTAGCGGTTATCTATCTTTGGATGGGTAAAATGGAGCAATTTTATACCATTTGGCTACCGTTTACCTACAAATTCCCTACTGCTATTCGCATTCAGTTAGTCGATTATTTGGTACTCGTCCCGGTCATCTTTACGTTAATACTCTTCCTTTTGGTATTAAAAGACAATTTTTTCAAAAGTGTCGTGCATATTCGCAAGTCATTTCAACTGTTGTTTTTTATGTTATGCCTTGCGATAGTCTCTTTTTACTGGAACAAAAAACTAACGGAGGCCCATTTTTTACTTTGTGCCCCGTCAATCGCTATTTATATGGCTTATTATTTCACTTATGCCAAAAAGAAATGGTTTTTTGAAGTTGTATACGCCATCATAACACTGACCATAATCTACTTTCAGTTTTTCTAAACCTTTGTGCAATAAGCGTTTAACCTTTTTTAACAAAATCGGCTTAACAAGCTCGCAAAAATTGAATAGTTTTGTATGCGATTAAAAGCAAAGAACATTTAATATAAGAGTCAGATAACTCGAAAATTTCACTAAAACTAAGTAAACATTAGTTTCTCAATTTTATAGATTGACCATGCAGAAACGCTTTACAAGCTCTCTAAGAAATAAATCACTCCAACTGTTGTTAGCAGGTGGAATTTTAGCTAGTTCTACTACCGCATTTGCACAAAAAACGACATCCGCATCACCTTATTCTCAATTTGGACTTGGTCAGATGCGTGAAGATTTATTGCCACAATATAGAGGGATGGGAGGTGTCAATACCGCTGTCCGGAGAATCAATGGCGTGTATAATACCAACCCAAGCAACCCTGCATCTTATTCTGCTACACAGTTTACGACCTTTGACGCAGGATTATATGGGAATTACACGCAGTTAAATTCGACGACAAGATCCGATAATACCGCTGATTTTGCCTTTAGCCACATCACCATGACTTTCCCAATGAAACGATTTGGTGGTATCAGTTTGGGTATCCTTCCTTACTCCGATATCGGCTATCGGACATCTTCAACGGGAACGGTCAATTCTGACCCTTATACCAAAGTTTTTACGGGCGAAGGTGGTTTAACTAAAGCCTATGCAGGTTGGGGGGTACGCATTGTAAAAGGTCTGAGTATTGGTGCCAATATGTCTTATTTATTTGGAACATTAAATGACTATAGCCGTGTAGAGTTTTTGCCTTCATCCGGAGCATTAAATACACAACAACAAAATAAGCGCGAAATCCAAGGGATTATCTTTGATTACGGTTTGCAATACGAACAACCTTTAAATAGAGAATACTCGTTGATCGTTGGTTATTCGGGATCACTCAATAATGACATCAAAGAAAGAGCAACAATTTTTAACACACGGGTTACGCCTTCAACGGATCCAGACAACCAAAATATCCCTTTAGATAGTACCTATGTTTCTGACCGTAGCAGCAGGCATCTGACGCTTCCGTTGCGACATAATGTAGGGATTACCCTTGCACGTAACAACCGATGGTTAATCGGGGCCGATTTTAAATATGCCGATTGGTCAAGATTTCAGACAAGAGCGGGTGAAAACGAACTACGGAAGAATTATGGCGTAGCGATTGGTGGTCAGATTACACCAGATGTTACTTCGCTTAAATATCTGAACCAAGTAGACTATCGAGTTGGTTTCAGGTATAATAAAACACAATATTTCTTAAGCGACCAGAATATCAACGATATGGCGGTTACTGTAGGTATTGGATTGCCCTTGGCAAGAAATCAATTTTCAGGAGCCTTCTCTAAAATAAACTTCTCTGCAGAATTTGGCCAAATGGGCAAAATCAGCAATAGCCTCCTACGTGAACGCTATATTAACTTTAATATCGGCTTTACCCTAAATGACCGCTGGTTTAGAAAACCGCCTTTAGATTAATTAATACGATGGTACGCAAGACATTTGCTTCATCCATATTCCAAAATATATCGCCCCTAGTAATCTTATTTTTACTAGGGGCGCTCTCATTGACCTCTTGCGAACCGGATCTAAAAGAGGTAGACCGCATTGCCAATATGAAAAAGGAAGAGGCGGTCGACATTTCACGTCACGTCGATATTATTTATAGCGATTCCACACGGGTAAAAGCAAATCTCACAGCCCCTGAAATGCGTATCAAACACGATAGTACCGAAGTATATGAATTTCCAAAAAGCATTAAAATCATCTTTTACGACGACAATTTAAAGGAAACTCAGCGAATCACTTCCGACCATGCTATTCGGCGGGAAAAAGAAAAGACTACCGTCTTTACTAAAAATGTGGTGGTTACCATGGCTGACGGGTCCGTTATCAAAACAGAAGAAATCATCTACGACGAAAGTAAGGCCGATAGCAACAGCAACATGACCTTTTATAATCATGTTCCCATTACCGCATTCTTTCGAGATAATCGGGGTAACTTACAAGGTTCATCATTTACTTCAGACAAAGATTTTAAACATGTCAATATAGCCAATGCAACTGGGTATACGGTCATCACCAACAACAATCTCTTCCCTTCGCTAAGTAAATAGCTATTCGCTGGCCATAAATTCAGATTTCGGTTTGGTTTAAAAGCAGGCATGGATCCGAGACGATAGCTCCAGGCAGTTTATTTATACGATTAAGTTATTCAAAACGAATCATTTGAACTAAAAGAGCACAAAAAAATCCACTTTATACAAATAGTTTTCAAATTTGTTTTGTTACATTCAGGAAAATATTCCGTTTTTTTTTATAAAAATTGTATCTTGCACCGCATTTTGCTATGCTATGCATAAATTAACGAAATACAAGTATTTACACAATATAAACACAATAAGCAGACTATGGGATTAATGGGCTTTTTGCGTAACAAAGCTGGTGTCATCTTGACCGCAGCTATGGCTATCGCAATTTTAGCATTTTTACTAGGCGATGTCGTTCGAGGGGGAGCTCCTTTTTGGGCGAGACATCAAAATCGTGTAGGGGAAGTCAACGGAACTGAAATTGAATATCCTGAGTTCAGTAAGCAAGTTGAACAGACAGAGGAAATGTTCAAACAACAAATGGGCGGTGCGGTGACCCCTCAAATGCGAACCTATGCTGTTCAACAAGTATGGAATCAATTTTTGTCAAGAGAAATCTTGAAAAAGGAAATTGAAAAAATCGGTTTGACTGTCGGTAAAGACGAATTAAATGATTTAGTGCAAGGCAACAACCCTTCACCTCAAATCGTTCAAGCATTCACCAACCCACAAACAGGGCAATTTGACCCGAGTCAACTACGTGCTTTTATTAGCCAAATGAACACATCAGGTAACCAACAAGTGGCTCAGCAATGGGAAGCACTACTTGAAGGCGTTAGAGATGAGCGTTTAAGCAGTAAATATGGCGAATTGCTTTCGAATAGTGTGTATGTTACTTCTTTGGAAGCAAATGAAGAGTACCAAGAGCGTAATAAATTGGCAAACTTCAAATACATTCTTTTAGATTACGCTTCTGTTAAAGATGCTGATGCTAAATTGACTGATGCAGATTACCAAGAATATTATAATGAACATAAAAGTATGTTCAAAACACAAGAGGAAACACGTGCGATTCAATACGTAATGGTCGATGCAAAACCTCTTGCTAAAGATTCATTGGCCGTAAAAGAGACGATCAATAAATTGAAACAAGATTTAATCGTTGCCAAAGATGACTCTTTGTTTGCTTCGATCAATTCAGACAACAAGTTTCCATTTACTTATGTAAAAAAAGGACAGTTGAGTCCTTCTTTAGATTCAGTTGTATTCAATGTTGCAGCTGGAACGACAGTTGGACCTTTCTTAAACAACAATGCGTATGAAATCGCAAAAGTTGTTTCGACGATCGTAAGCCCTGACTCTGTGAAAGCATCCCACATTCTATTGGATCCTGCTGCCGAAGGCGGTGTTGATAAAGCCCTCGCAAAAGCTGACTCGATCAAAAGTTTGATTCAAAAAGGAGACAATTTTGCAGCGCTTGCAGTTCAGTTTAGCAAGGATCCAGAAAGCAAAACCAACGGTGGTGAACTGGGTACTTTTACCAGAGGCCGTATGGTTCCTGAATTTGAGAAAGCTGTTTTCGAAGGAAAAACAGGTGATATCAAAGTTGTTAAATCTCAGTTTGGCGTCCATATCATCAAAATTGAGAAACAAACAGGTAGTTCAAAATATGCTAAAGTTGCCATTATTGACAAAGTGATCAACAGTGGAAAAGAAACGTTGAACAATGCACATAGCAAAGCAACAGCATTCTTATCTGCAGCTACAGCACAGAACTTTGCTCAAGAAGCGAAAAAACTTGGTTTGGAAGCAAAAACAGCGTCACGCGTAACAGCCATGGATAATGTATTAGATGGTGCCGAAGCTCCGCGTGATTTAATTAAATGGGCTTTCGAAGCTAAAAAAGGCGATATTTCAGATAAAGTATTCGAGACTGAAACTTCTTATATCTTAGCAAACTTGGTCGACATACAGCCTAAAGGAACTCTTTCCTTGGACGCTGTTAAGAAAGATATCGAACCTGCCGTAAGAAATATGGTTAAAGCTAAAATCTTGAAAGATAAATTTGACAAGGCTTTAGCAGGTACATCTTCTATTGATCAAGTTGCACAAAAAGTTGGTAAAGCAGCTATTCACGTTGAAAATGTTGTTTTCGCAAATCCAGTTATCCCTGGTGTTGCATTAGAAAACAAAGTGGTTGGTACTGTTTTCGGACTACAACCAAACAAACCTTCCAAAGCTATTGAAGGGAATACAGGTGTATATGTTGTACAAGTAAATGGTTTTACCAATCCTGCTGCTATTTCGGATATCAACGGACAAAAGAAACAAATGCTTGCAGCGAAAGCACAACGCGCTTGGGGATCTATTTTCCGCGCATTACAAGACAAAGCTGAAATCATTGACAATAGAGTGAAATTCTTTTAAAAGAATTTTAAGTAAATTTGTAGCCGGACGAATTATCGTCCGGCTTTTTTTATGTAAATATGGATATTCAAACAGCTATTGTCAACAAAGTTGCGCAAAGTGGGTTAGTCACAGTTGACTTGGCCAACTACCATCCTAATGCGGACAATGTAGTATATGATATTAAAGATAATCTCTTCCATGGCTTGATTCTTAAAGAAAAGGACTTCCGCGAATTCATTAAGACACACGATTGGTCGCAATACGCAGGTAAACATGTCGCCATTACGTGTACTGCCGATGCTATTGTTCCGACCTGGGCTTATATGTTATTGGCCAACAAATTGGAACCCTATGCTGCGACAGTTATCTTCGGGGATTCAGCAGAGTTGTTGCGTATGCAGTATGCCGCAGCAATTGACCAAATTGACATGGAACAATTTCGGGATCAACGTGTGGTTGTGAAAGGTTGTGGTGATATTTTTATTCCAGAATCTACATTTGTGCAGTTTACGGTAAAACTAAGTAAGGTGGCCAAGAGTATTATGTATGGTGAACCTTGTTCTACGGTCCCCGTATTTAAGCGGACGCAGCCTAAATAGATCAGCTCTAAAATAAGTATAAGTCATCGTCCATGAAGGTCTCATTAACTCCAAAAGTTAAATTTATTTGAATGAAATTAACATTTCTTTTTCAAACAAATTTCGTAAACTTACGTACATGAAACTTATATCGACTTTGCTCCTTTACTTATCCGTTATCGTAAGTACTGCTTTCGCTCAAGATTTACCACATTTAAAAGAATCGGCATTTAAAGGTGGCGAGAAATTAAAATATAAACTCCGTTATGGCTTTATTTCAGCCGCGACAGGGACATTAACCGTTGAGGATACCAAGGATGGAACCGGAAATCCTTCCTTTCATTTATACGCTGCTGGCAAAACTGCTGGCGCCTTTGCGATATATACCGTAAGAAATGAATACAACTCGTATATCAACAGCAAGACTTTTTTACCGTATTACTATACAGAGAACATTCGTGAAGGTGGATATAGACGGAATGATAAGGTGCGCTTCAACCAGGAGACAAATAGCGTTGTAGGCAACAAAGGAACTTTCAATTCGAAGGTAGATCAGACTTTCGACTTGCTTTCTTCCTATTATTTCGCCCGAAATCTAGATCTGTCGACTGTTAAACCGGGAGAATCTTTTAAGCTGACTTATTTTTTGAATGATGAGATTGCCACCTTAGGCATACAATATATTGGAATAGAAAAAATAAAAACGGAATTAGGCACTTTAGAATGTCTCAAATTCAGTCCTGAGATTAAACCAGGACGTATCTTTAAAAAAAATAGCAAGCTTTATCTGTGGGTAACCAATGATGGCAACCGTATTCCGGTCAAAGCCAATGTAGATATTCTGATTGGCTCGGTAACACTAGAATTACTCGAAGCCAGTGGATTAAAATACAAATTGGGGCAAAGAGCAAGCTACTCAAAATAATTAGAATGATTGAAGTAGGAAATGTATTGGTGCACGAAGATCTAATCAACAATGACTTTGTGTGTAATTTATCAAAATGTAAAGGTATCTGTTGTATTGAAGGCGACTCAGGCGCACCTTTATTGGAGAGTGAAAAGGCTATATTGGAGGAGATTTATCCCAAAGTAAAGCCCTATATGACCGAGAAAGGTATTGAAGCGATTGAAGAGCAAGGGAAGTATGTTGTCGATGTTGATGGTGATCTAACGACCACTTGTGTTGATGGAAATAAAGAATGTGCTTATGTGACCTGGGAAAATGGCATTACAAAATGCGCTATCGAAAAAGCTTACGAACTTGGCGAGGTGCATTGGCGAAAACCCGTTTCGTGTCACCTCTATCCTATCAGGACAACACATTATCCCGAATTCGACGTACTTCACTATGACCGCTGGCATATCTGTAAAGATGCATGCTCATTTGGTAAAGAATTACAGGTTCCTGTCTTTAAATTTTTAAAGGATCCCCTCATCCGCACCTATGGTGAAGAATGGTACAAAAATCTTGAGAAAGCAGTCGAAGAGTTGTAACAAAATCACTATCTTTAAGCTTTAACTATTTTGGTATTTCACCCCAATTCATGTCAAAATTAAGAGAGATCCAACGTCCTATTGCCCATGAACTTGAGGCTTTTGAAAAAAAATTCAAAGCTTCAATGAAAAGCTCCGTCCCCTTGTTGGATCGCATTACACAATACCTGATCAAACGTAAGGGCAAACAAATGCGGCCCATGTTTGTGTTCTTTTCTGCTGGGATATGCAACGGAATCAATGAATCCACCTACAGAGGAGCTGCTCTCGTAGAATTGCTGCATACCGCATCACTCGTACATGATGATGTGGTAGATAACTCCTACGAACGCAGAGGTTTTTTCTCCATCAATGCTTTATGGAAAAATAAAATTGCTGTTTTGGTGGGTGATTTTCTGCTGTCAAGGGGACTGCTCCTTTCTGTAAAACATCAGGATTATCACTTATTAAAAATTGTATCGGAAGCCGTTGATCAGATGAGCGAAGGTGAATTGCTTCAAATCGAAAAGGCCCGTAAACTAGATATTGAAGAATCGATTTATTTTGAGGTCATCCGAAAGAAAACAGCTTCGCTCATTGCTTCTTGCTGTGCCTGTGGATCGGCTTCTTCAAATGCAGATCAGGAAACAATCGATAAGCTTCATCAATTTGGTGAAAAGATCGGAATTGCATTCCAAATCAAGGACGATTTATTCGACTTTGGGTTAGATGACGTTGGCAAACCACTGGGCAATGACATCAAAGAGAAGAAAATGACCTTACCGTTAATCTATGCTTTGAATCAAGTGACTTCAAGTGAAAAGCGAAGGATCATTAATCTGATTAAAAACCATAATGAAGACACACACAAAGTGGCCGAAGTCATCGACTTTGTCCGCCAGAGTGGAGGGCTCGAATATGCTACAAATAAGATGCTAGAATACCAACAAGATGCTTTCCGAATTTTGGAAGACTTTCCCGACAGTGAATACAAGGCGGGGTTGGAACAGCTGGTAAAATATACAACAGAAAGAAAAAAATAAAATGAGTCACGAATTAATGTTTTTTGGCGGATTCCTCATCTTTATTGCACTTATGCTAGCAATAGATCTAGGCTTATTCTCCAAAGGCGACAAACCTGTTAGCCTAAAGATGGCTAGCATCATGAGCGCCATCTGGGTCTTATTCTCTTTGGGTTTCTATTGGCTCCTTCGTCACTATGGATTTGAATTGCACAACATCCATGACTTGGACCACCTTCAAGAAATCATTACCAAACACCATCACGATATTAAAATCATTCCAGGTGATTTAGCGGCGAGTCTCGAGCTCTACAACAAAAATCTTGGGCTGGAATATCTTACTGGTTACGTTGTGGAATATGCCCTATCGGTAGATAATATCTTTGTGATGGTATTATTATTTACTTCTTTTGGTATTCCGGAGCGCTATTACCATAAAGTTTTGGTATGGGGAATTTTGGGAGCGATCATAATGCGTTTCTTATTTATTTTCCTTGGTGCAACCCTTATTGCTAAATTCGGCTGGATCCTCTATGTTTTTGGCGCTTTTCTGGTCTTTACAGGTGTCAAAATGTTTATCAACCGTAATCAGGAAGAAGAAGTGGATCCACAGAACCACCCGGTCGTTAAATTTGCTTCCCGATACTTTAAGGTAACCCCCAAATTGGATGGCGGGCACTTCTTCCATGTAGAGAACGGCGTGAAATATATGACACCGCTATTTCTTGTACTACTGGTCATAGAATTTACGGATTTGATTTTTGCTGTGGATTCTATCCCTGCAATTTTCTCGGTGACCAAAGACGCCTATGTTGTATTTTTCTCTAATATTTTTGCAATACTTGGCTTGCGATCGATGTTCTTCCTTCTGGTCAATATTATTCACAAATTCCAATACCTCAAAGTAGGTTTAGCATTTCTGCTGGTCTTCATTGGTCTAAAGATGTTGCTGCATCATTGGTTGGCCGAAGTAGGTTTTACAACAACGCATTCGTTGATCGTTATCGTCAGCATACTTGCATTGAGTATCATTGCTTCGCTGCTTTTTCCAAAAAAAACTTCACCGGCTGATTAAGTTACAATCAATTAAAGCTGCGATTAATAAGGTACCCGTGGTCATTATTCGGCGAAAAACTCCAGTAGTCCGCGCAAAGCTATAAGCGATACAAAACAGCATGGTCAGGAAGAAATTTCTGACCATTTCTATGTGATATTATGCTTTATGCATATCCTTTTCTTCAGCAAAAGATTAGCAGAAAAACAGCGGATTTTTTTGAACAATTATTTTACAGAGGAATTTACCTTACTAAATTTAATTTATTTAATTTAGCACCACACTAAATTAACAAAATACTAACAATGAATTGGAATAAAACGATTGTACTAGCTGCTTCACTTTTCGCAGCTTCATTCCAAGTACAAGCACAAGACAATTTGATCAATGCGCTAAAAGCAAATCAAAATGACAATAGCAAATCTGGATTTACATTTACTGAAGTTATCAATCTAGGTAACACATCCATCAAAAACCAAGGTTCATCAGGTACTTGTTGGTCTTATTCAGGTAACTCTTTCCTGGAGTCAGAGATGATCCGTATGGGTAAAAAACCAGTGGAGATCTCCCAAATTTATACTGCGCGCAACACGTATTTAGACAAAGCACGTACGTATGTACGCCTTCATGGCGGATTGTCATTGGGTGAAGGTGGTCAATTCCACGATGTATTAAACTCATTCCGTAAATATGGTACAATGCCACAATCTGCTTACACAGGTCTTCACTACGGTACTACACGTAACAACTTTGGTGAGATGACCAATATGTTGGATGCGATGTTAGGAGCAGTAGTAAAAGGCAAAACATTAACGCCAAACTGGGAAAAAGCGTATACCGCTGCGATGGATTCTTATCTTGGAGAAGTACCTGAGAAATTTGACTATAACGGTAAATCCTATACACCGCGCACCTTTGCAGATCAGGTAATCGGTATCAATCCGGATGATTACGTAGGTATTGCTTCGGTGACCGACCATCCATACTACAGCCAATTCGTATTGTTGATTCCAGATAACTGGTCATTCGACCGTTTCTATAATGTTAAGATGAACGATTTAACGGACATCATTGACAATGCTTTACAAAAAGGTTATACGGTAGCTTGGGCAACTGACGTATCAGAAAAAGGGTTCTCTTGGAAAAACGGTGTAGCTTATGTACCAGAAAAACCTTTCGAGGAAATGACAGATCAAGAAAAGTCAACGATGTTTGTTGGTCCTAAACCAGAGTTAAAAGTAACACCGGAAGAAAGACAAAAAGCTTTCGACAACTGGCAAACGACAGATGACCACGGTATGCATATCGTAGGTCTTGTAAAAGATCAAAACGGAAAAGAATATTACATTGTTAAAAACTCTTGGGGCACCACAAATGACTATCACGGTTATTTATATGCATCAAAAGAATTTGTACGTTATAAAACAACTTCTTTGATGTTACATAAAGACGGTCTAACAAAAGATTTAAAATCGAAGATAAATATCAAATAAGCGATTTATCAGTCCACGAAAACACCTCTGAAATTAATACTTCAGAGGTGTTTTTGTTTTCAGATTAATTTAATAACTTAAACATAATTATGAATCTTTTGTTGAGTGAGTATGAGAAGTATAATCGCGTTATGCCTTACAATTTTATTCGGGAATTTGGCTCAAGCCCAAACTAAGGGGGTTAAATTTGTAGAAGGGTTGAGTTGGAAACAGATAAAGGAACGGGCACAAGCTGAAAACAAGTTTATCTTCGTAGAGCTATTTGCAACCTGGTGTGGCCCATGCCAATATATGAGCAATGAGATCTTTCCTTTAGAGCAGGTGGGGCAGCCAATTAATCAGAACTTCATTAGTGTTAGGGTACAAATGGATTCCACAGAATCCGACAATGCCACTGTCAAAAAATGGTATGCCGATGCGCGTGCTATTTCCAACGAATACAATATTCAATCCTTTCCCACATTTCTTATCTTTAATCCCAATGGGCAGGCAGTACACCGGATTGTCGGCGCAAGTGATGCTCCCGAATTTGTCGGGCATGTGATGGATGGACTAAATCCCGAAACACAGTATTACACGCTGTTAAAAAAATTCGAGAAAAGACCCCAAGATATTTATACGGCCAAACAGATGCTGAAAGCAGCAAATATCGCTTACGATGAAAATACAGCACGAAAGGCAGAAAACACCTTAGCGAACTCATTGGGCACGGATGAATTATTCAAAAAGGAAAATGTTCATATTTTATTGGCAGCTGCCAAATTCACCAATTCAAAAGCTTTTAATCTTATCCGCAACAATAAAGAGAAAATCGATATTCTATTAGAGTCGCCAGGCATTGCCAACCGCACGCTGGCCAATGTTGTCGTCAACGAATTATTCCAGATTAAAATAGATGCCAAACATGAACCCAACTGGGACAGTTATCAAAATGAACTGGCGGCAAAATATCCAGACATCGATTTCGTACCGATGTTCAAGAAGATAAAAGCACACTATTACCTTCAGGTGAAGAATTACGTAGCCATGAAGAATACCATCAATGATTACCTTTCGTCCGAAGATTTTACCCCACATCAATTAAATACCTTTGCCTGGACTATTTTCAACAATAGCAGTGATCCTGCCTGCATCGAATCCGCGTTAAGCTGGAGCAAGAAATCAATTATTGATGATCCAAGCAGTGCATTTTTGGATACCTATGCAAATCTGCTCTATAAGAAAGGAGAAAAAGAAAAAGCCATAAAGTGGCAAAACAAAGCGATCGAAATGGCCAGTGAGGATGACCGTCCTATCTATCAAGAAACTCTAGAGAAGATGATGAAAGGAATAAAAACTTGGGAAAACTAAACTTATCCCAGCCTATACGAACGATTAAATTAAAAATCTAAAATACCGACGTTATGAAAAAATTGATTTTAATGCTATTTCTAATTCCAACCCTACTATTTGCGCAAAGCGAGGGAATCAAATTTGAGCATGGGCTCAATTGGAGTCAGATTAAAGAAAAAGCGGCTAAAGAAAACAAATTCATTTTTGTAGACTGTTTTACAACCTGGTGTGGTCCTTGTAAATATATGTCGAGTACCATCTTCCCACAAGCCAAAGTAGGTGATTTTTTCAATGCTAAATTTATCAACGCTAAAATTCAGATGGATAAAACCAAGAATGATAATGAAGACGTAAAATCTTGGTACGAAGAGGCCGACCGTTTTGCCAAAGATTATAAAGTTAGAGCCTACCCAACTTTTCTGATCTTTGATTCAAAAGGTACCCTGGTACATCGTATCGTAGGTGGTGGTGAAGCCGACGACTTTATAGCAAAAGCGCAAAAATCACTTGATCCAAATACACAATATGAAACACTATTAGCAAAATTCAATGCCGACCCAACAAATGTAAACATCGCCAAAAGCATGGCTGTGGCAGCCAAGGAAGCTTATGATCAAGAGACACAGGCAAAAGCGGAAGGAGTCGTATTAGCGTCCTTGACTACAGATCAAATCTTCACAAAGGAGAATGTCAGTTTATTACTTTCGGCAGCAAATGTTGTCGATTCTAAGGCTTTTAATTTAATCAAAGACAATCCTGCTAAATTTGATGCCGTTAGTGAAAAAGTAAAAGCCAATGATTTCTTGTCCCAACTGTTGGTTAGCAATGCAGTAAACACCAAAATTCGTGCAAAGGAAACGGTTGATTTCACGAGCATAGAAAAAGAATTGGCGCAAAAATATCCGACTGTCAATACAGAAAAAGCAAGTCTCGAAATGCAACCGCGTTATTACGGTTATACCAAAAATTACCCTGGACTAAGAGATAGCTTCAATAAATACATTGCAAAATATGGTTCAACTATCACCGCTGCAGAACTAAACAACATGGCTTGGTCCATTTTTGAAAACTGCAATGACCCTGCATGCTTAAAGGCGGCAGCCGAATGGAGCAAATTGTCCAACGAGAAAGAAAAAGATGCGCCCATGTATCTAGACACTTTTGCAAACATACTCTATCGCCTTGGAGAAAAAGAAAAAGCAATTAAAACGCAAGAAAAAGCGATCTCACTCATTACCGATGCTACTCAAAAAGAAGAATATGTAGCAACATTACAAAAAATGAAAAAGGGTGAAAAGACCTGGCAATAACAAGATGTGCTGATAGTCACTCGACAAAAAAGTCCCAATCAATATGTGATCGGGACTTTTTATTGATAGCGCAACTGACAGCATTTTGAGCCAACAGGCAATGCTCTGAGCGCTCGGAAGCTGCCTGCTTACTTTATTTCTTTAATGCCCATATTCCAAAGAGCAAAAGCATATTTATCAACTGTACTATTGATCAGAACTTCTGTTGACCGCCCAGCACCATGACCAGCTTTTGTCTCAATACGAATCAATACCGGATTATCACAAGCTTGTTTTGCCTGTAGTTCGGAAGCAAACTTATAGGAGTGTGCTGGTACCACACGATCATCATGATCTCCCGTAAAGACCATTGTCGCTGGGTAACAAACTCCAGTTTTCACATTATGTACCGGAGAATATGCTTTCAGATAGTCAAACATTTCTTTGCTATCACTGACTGTACCATAGTCATAGGACCAACCTGCACCAGCTGTGAAGGTATGATAACGCAACATGTCCAAAACACCGACCTCGGGAAGCGCGACCTTGGCTACTTTGGGATCTATTGTCATTGTTGCACCAACAAGAAGCCCTCCATTAGATCCCCCCGATAAAGCGGTATACTCGGGTGACGTATAACCATTCTCCTGAAGATAATGTGCGGCGGCAATAAAATCGTTAAACACATTCAACTTATTGAACTGTCTGCCGCCATCATGCCATTTCTGACCATATTCGCCGCCCCCACGTAAATTCGGAACAGCATAAACACCGCCATTTGCCAGCCACACCGCAACGGAAGTACTAAAGGCAGGTGTCAAGCTGATATTAAAGCCTCCATAACCGTACACAATCGTCGGGTTTTTGCCATTCAAAACCATCCCCTTCTTATACGTAATAATCATCGGAACTTTAGTACCGTCTTTGGATGTGTAGAAAACCTGTTTCGATTCATACTGATCGGAATCAAACTTCACCTTAGGTTTGATATAAAGAGTAGACTGACCGGAATTCACGTCAAATTTATAGCTTGAAGAAGGTGTAATATAATTTGAAAAACCAAAATAGATTTCTTTTTCCTTTTTCTTACCCGAAAAACCACTCGCTGTACCGACACCAGGCAATTCTATTTGCCGAATCTTTTTACCGGTATAATCATATTGAATCACCACTGAAACCGCATCTTTCAAATAATTTGCAAAAAGATAGCCTCCACCAGTACTGATCGAAAGCACATTTTCAGTTTCTGGAATAACATCTTTCCAGTTCTCCTTTGCAGGATTCTTCAAATCCACTCTTACCAAACGGTTGTTGGCAGCCTTGTAGTTTGTCTCCAATAAGAAACTATCCCCAATATTGTCAACGACACCTGTATTGGCATCAAAATGATCTTGTAGGCAGACAATCTTGCTATTCGGTTGCTGGAGATCCTGATAATAAAGTTCATTTCCTGATGTCGTATTTGCAGCAGAAATAATCAGGTAACGTTGATCGTCTGTTAATGAAGCACCGACATACCGTCTCGGTGTTGCAGCACCGCCAAAAACCAATTTATCTGTAGATTGGGCTGTTTTAAGTTTATGGTAGTATAATTTATGTTGGTCTGTTTTTTCAGAAAGTTCAGATCCCTTTGGCTTATCGTAACTCGAGTAATAAAAACCATCATTTCCTTTCCATGCAATACCAGAGAATTTGACATCCACGAGCGTTTCACCTACAGGCGCTTTATCTTTGGCATTCAGCACAATGACTTTTCGCCAGTCTGATCCACCTTCAGAAATAGAATAGGCGACTAAGCTCCCATCCTTTGAAAATGAAACATCAGCCAATGAAGTCGATCCATCTTTCGAGAATGTATTTGGATCCAGGAAAACTTCTTCGGCTCCCCCCTCCCCTAGTTTACGGTAAAGCACAGCATGTTGCTGCAAGCCATTATTCTTAAAAAAATATGTATACCCACCTTCCTTAAACGGAGTTCCTATTTTTTCATAATTCCATATTTCGGTCAATTGATCTTTTAATTTTGTACGGAATGGAATTGCATTCAAATAGTCAAAAGTCACTTTATTCTCTGCCTGTACCCAGCTTTTTGTTTCAGCTGAACGGTCATCTTCCAGCCAGCGGTAAGGATCTGCTACCTTTTCACCCCAAAATTCATCCACGACAGTTCCTTTATTTGTCGTCGGATATGTCAACTGTTGTCCATAACCAGTCGTCGCTGTACCTGCCATACCTATCATCATTAGGATAAGACCAAATTTCTTATTTTTCATAAAACCTTTATACTTGTTTCAACCAATCTAAGTTTTATTCACCTAGCATCTGAAAATTCAATTTGAGTTGAATATAAACAAATTTATCGACCTCTTACCTACCTCAGGTAGTTTTTTCTATTCCTCGAATAAGAACTAAAAAACCTCGATCCATCACTTCCCGCTTGTCCTTTACGCTAGCAATCAAACCACCTACATCAAAGCGAATAAATAAATAGATAAATAAAACATGAGCCGCTCATAGTAGCATTAAACACATTTCTGCAGCGTATATTTTTATCACAACCGAAATTTCTTTAGATTTATTTAAATCTTGAAAATACTATAACCATGTTCAAAAAAGTCGTATACCTTTCTTTGTCCATTTCCATTCTTCAAATTGGAATAAGCGAAGCACAACAACTTTCCATAGATCAACAATATCGATCCACTCCCACTCAGATCAACGATCTTGTCCACACCAAACTCGATGTGCGTTTTGACTATACCAATCAATTCCTCAATGGAAAAGAGTGGGTTACATTAAAACCTCATTTCTACCCAACAGACTCCCTCCGCCTTGATGCAAAAGGCATGGATATTAAACAGGTTTCTTTGGTCAATGGCTCACAATTGATTCCCTTAAAATATACCTATGATGATCACTCTCTACGGATTAAGCTCGACCGTAATTACCTTGCTAAGGAGCAATATACCGTATACCTCGATTACACAGCAAAACCCAACTTATTAAAAGTTCAGGGCAGCGCGGCAATCAACGATGCAAAGGGGCTTTATTTTATCAATCCAGATGAGCATACGCCAAACAAACCCCGTCAAATATGGACACAAGGTGAGACCGAGGCATCATCCGCCTGGTTCCCGACGATTGATCGCCCCAACCAAAAAACGACGGCTGAAATCTCCATGACCGTTCTTGACAATTATGTCAGTTTATCGAACGGTGCATTGAGCAGTCAACAGAAGAATAGTGATGGTACCCGTACAGATACCTGGAAAATGGATCTGCCACATGCTCCATATCTATTTATGATGGCCGTTGGTGATTTTAAAATCTATCAGGACAAGTACAATAATATTCCTGTTGATTACTACCTGGAACCGAAATATGCACCCTATGCCAAGGATATTTTCGGAAAGACACCGGCCATGATGGATTTTTACAGCAAGACTCTAGGCGTTCCTTACCCTTGGAATAAGTATGCGCAGATTGTCTGTCGCGATTATGTCTCAGGCGCCATGGAAAATACAAGTGCAACATTACATGGCGAACATGTACAGAAGACGAAACGCGAATTGTTGGACGATAATCAGGAGGGAACGATTGCCCATGAACTGTTTCACCAGTGGTTTGGCGATTTGGTAACAGCAGAATCTTGGTCCAATTTAACCATGAATGAATCCTTCGCTACTTTCGGCGAGGTTATCTGGCGTGAGCACGATGGTGGTAAAGATCGTGGCGATAAATCTAGATTTGAAAAACTCCAGTCTTATCTCAAATCGACTAAAAATGGAAAAAGTCCGACTTTAGCCCGTTATTATTATCATGATAAAGAAGATATGTTTGATAATATCAGCTATGCAAAAGGCTCATTGATTCTCTACGCCTTAAAAGAACAAATGGGTGATGAAGCGTTCTATCAATCGTTGAAAAAATACTTGACAGACAATTCCTTTAAAACCGGCGAACCGCAACAGCTCCGTCTAGCGATGGAAGAGGTGACCGGAAAAGACTGGGCTCCGTACTTCAATCAATGGTATTACCAAGGTGGACATCCAATTTTGAAAATCACGACAAGAAACGGAGAGAACAGTATTATCTTGAATGTAGCCCAAATACAAGATTCAACCGTGCAGACATTCCAACTTCCTTTGGCCGTCGATATCTATACCAAAAATGGTAAGATCAGACAGACCTTTCAACTCAACAAGCGAAATGCCCAATTTATGATTCCGTTACCTGCTGCTGTTGAATTTATTGATATCGATCCCGAAAAAACACTCGTTGGTCAAATTCAAATCGATAAGTCAGATGCCGACTATCTGTATCAATATGAGCATGCACCTTCATTTGCTAACCGCGTCGGTGCGATTGCATACGCCTCAAAAAATCCGACAAATACCATCAGCCAGCAAATCTTAACAAAAGCATTGGCGGATACCGATGCAGACCTTGCTGCAACAGCGATTCAAGGTCTCGATCTAAGCAATCCCGCGGTTCGCAAGTCGACAGAAAAAACCATCTTGACACTTGCAGAGAAATCTGAGGCCTCTGTTATCCGTGCCTCTGCGATTCAAAAGCTTGCACAGACAAAAGATAAAAAATATAAAAGTCTAATTCTGAATGCTGTCTCCGACAAATCCTATATGGTTATCGCAAGTTCAATCATGGCAATAAAAAGTGCGTATCCAGATCAACTTCAGCAGTCCTTGAAGCGCATTGATCCCGATGCTACGGAATATCTAAAGGCGCTCATCACCGAATTATCTAAATCATAGCAAAATATATTGTGGAGGCGCATTTTGTATTCGCCTCCATTTTTTTTAGTTTTGGCCACATGTCAACAAGAACAAAAATTTATTTTGCCTCCGACTTTCATCTTGGATCTTACCCCTTGGAACGTTCACGGGAAAGGGAGCTGCAAATTATACAGTGGCTCGACCAGATCAAAACAGATGCTGCACAGCTCTATCTTGTTGGTGATATTTTTGATTTCTGGTTTGAATATGCCACGGTTGTCCCGAAAGGCTATATCCGCTTTTTGGGTAAATTAGCCGAAATTTCGGATCTCGGCATTCCCATTACTTTATTTAAAGGAAACCACGATATGTGGATGTTTGATTATCTCAAAAAGGAATTAAATGTTCGAATCATCGACAATGAGCTGGAATTAGAACTCAACGGAAAACACTTTTATATTCACCACGGCGATGGATTAGGTTCCGGGGATTACAAATACAAGATACTCAAGAAACTATTTCGGAGCCGTCTATGCCAATGGTTATTTGCGCGGTTGCACCCAAATCTCGGAATCGGAATCGCAACACGCTGGTCCAAACATAGCAGGCTTTCGAATAATGAAGACGAAAAGTTTTTGGGCGAAGATAAAGAATGGCTGATTGGCTATGCCAAAGAGCTGGAGTCAACCCAACATCACGACTATTATATCTTTGGTCATCGACATCTCCCCTATGATGTTGAACTGAACTCCAATAGCCGTATTTTAAATTTAGGGGAATGGATCAATTACCATACCTATGCAGTATGGGATGGTGAAACTTTACGTTTGGAAAAATGGGCGAGCAAATCCTAATTTCTTTATCCGATTGCCTGAATGGTTACCACTTCCTAACACCCGAAAGTGCTGCAAAATTGGAGCAGGTCAGTAAGAAAATCACAGCGAAAAGAAATAGCCTGTTGATCGAACAGGACAAAATTCAAAAACACATCTATTTTCTGGCTTCCGGATTAGCCCGCGTTTACTACGAGACGGCCAACCGTCAGATTACCCTGGATTTTGTTTCACCCGGTGGAACGCTCATATCCATGAATAGTTATGTACATGATACCCCAGGTTATGAAAATATAGACCTTTTGGAGGACAGTGTTGTTTATCAGATAGACCAAAAGCAACTTTTTGATCTCTACGAAAGTGATATTGCCATTGCCAACTGGGGAAGAAAGATGGCTGAACTTGAATTTATCAAGGCCGAGCAACGAACCATGTCCAAGCTCTTTAATACTGCCCAAGAGCGCTATGCCGAGTTACTTCAAAAATACCCCCAATATATTCAACGGATCAAACTTGGTTACATCGCCTCCTATCTCGGTGTCAGTCAGGTTACCCTAAGCCGGATTCGCGCAAATATTCACACAAATTTTTAACATTTGTAAAAATTATTATCGCCCTAAAGCCGGATCTTTGTATCGAAACAAAAAATCAAAAAAAGATATGAACTGGGTATTTTTAATATTGGGTGGATTATGCGAAATCGGCTTTACGACCTGCTTAGGTAAAGCCAAAGATGCAACCGGAAATGCGCAATGGCTCTTGTACGGTGCCTTTGTCGTATTCTTATTTGCAAGTATGGGCTTATTGATCAAAGCTACACAGACACTTCCCTTAGGCACAGCTTATGCTGTTTGGACCGGAATAGGTGCAGTAGGTACCGTTTTAATGGGGATCATCTTCTTTAAGGAGCCGGCAGATTTTTGGCGCATATTCTTTATTTTCACGCTGATTGCTTCCATCGTGGGACTAAAAGCAGTTTCCTCTCATTAATAGCAGGCTAGGTTGTTTAAAAGCAACAAAATTTCCTTACTTTTGTACACTCAATAGTAATCTAGGTCATACATTCCTAGAAGAAGCATTTTTGATATATGTTAGATAAATTACAAGCGATAAAAGAAAGATGGGAAGAAGTGGAAGCCGAATTGAGCAACCCTGATACCATGCAAGATATGAAACGTTTTGCCAAATTGAATAAAGAGTACAAAGATTTGGGCAAAATCGTGGATCAGTACCATATTTACAAAAATATGGTGAGTAATATTGATACCAATAAGGACATCATCATGAACGAGAAAGATCAAGAACTTCGTGAGATGGCTAAAGAGGAATTGGATCTTTTATACGTAGCAAAAGAAGAAAAAGAAGAAGAAATTCGCTTAATGTTGATTCCGAAGGATCCTGAAGATGCGAAAAACGCCATTATCGAAATTCGTGGTGGATCAGGTGGTGATGAAGCAGCCTTATTCGCTGGCGACCTTTACCGCATGTACACACGTTATTTCGAAACCAAAGGCTGGCGCAACGAAGTAATGGACGTTACTGAAGGAACTTCTGGCGGTTATAAGGAGGTGATCTTAAAAGTCATCGGTGAAGACGTTTACGGACAATTGAAATACGAATCAGGTGTACATCGTGTACAACGCGTTCCGGATACGGAAACACAGGGTCGTGTACATACTTCTGCAGCATCTGTTGCAGTTCTTCCTGAAGCTGAAGATGTCGATGTTGAGATCAATCCGGGTGATATTGAATTACAGACATCCCGTTCGGGTGGTGCCGGTGGACAGAACGTCAACAAGGTAGAAACAAAGGTACAGTTGACGCATAAACCGACGGGTATCGTTGTTGTTTGTCAGGTAGAACGTTCCCAATTAGCCAACCGTGAGTTAGCGATGGAGATGTTGCGAAACAAACTTTACGAGCTCGAGCTGAACAAAAAGAACGGCGACATCGCTGCAAAAAGAAAAACTTTGGTATCTACTGGAGACCGTTCGGCAAAAATTCGTACCTATAACTACCCACAAGGTCGCGTAACGGAGCACCGTATTGGAATGACGATGTACAACTTACCGGCAATTATGGACGGTGATATTCAAGGAATTATCGATGCATTGCAGTTTGCGGAGAATGCGGAGAAGATGAAAGACGGTCAAGTAGATTAGTTTTTTTTCAAAAAATCTTTGCAGATACGTAAACAAACGCTATATTTGCACACCTTCTGAGGAGAAGGGTTGAGGTCTGGTAGTTCAGCTGGTTAGAATACATGCCTGTCACGCATGGGGTCGCGGGTTCGAGTCCCGTCCAGACCGCTTCAAAAGAGAGAGAAATCTCATACGTTCTTTAACAAAAATAAGTTTTTAAGATTTTTAGGTCTGGTAGTTCAGCTGGTTAGAATACATGCCTGTCACGCATGGGGTCGCGGGTTCGAGTCCCGTCCAGACCGCCAAAAATTATTAAAAACAATCCTTAAGATTTTAGGTCTGGTAGTTCAGCTGGTTAGAATACATGCCTGTCACGCATGGGGTCGCGGGTTCGAGTCCCGTCCAGACCGCTAAAATTTTAAAAACACATTGTTGGTCTGGTAGTTCAGCTGGTTAGAATACATGCCTGTCACGCATGGGGTCGCGGGTTCGAGTCCCGTCCAGACCGCCAACAAGAAAAGCATCATTTAATTATAAATGATGCTTTTTTTTTGCCTTAACAATACAACAACTATTATTTTTTCAATTCGTACTGAAGTGCTCCAGAAGGGCAATGCTTGATCTGTTCAATCAATTCAGCTGTACTGGCGTTTTGGGCTGTGATCCAAGGCCTATCTTTCGGATGATACACATTTGGGAGACTCTTCACACAAACCGCAGCATGTGCACAGCGTTCAGGTATCCAAAGAACGGTTATCTCTCCATTTGGATGTGGATATCTAACTATTTTTTCCATAATTCCATCTCTCTTTAGCAATTTATATTTTAAGTACTAATAACGATAAGAACAATTTTGTTTTAAGAATTGGCTTTTCGCTTTTTAATCATACTGCTCACCCGGTAGATCATAAAAATACCGATGATAGAGAGCAGAATCACACTCATCCCTAATGTAGGATAATGTTCCAAGGGGCTTTCTTTTGTTTCTTGAACAATGATTACACCTGCTAGCGAAGCTGCCACACCTCCTGCCAGCTGCTGCAACGATGAACTGATACTCATAAATGCACCCCGATCTTTCATCTCCGGAACAGCCGTGATCAAAGCGGAAGAAGGCGTCATCCGACTTAAAATGCCCGCCATCATTAAAATGTTTAAGATAACAACAATATAAAATGGAGTAACACCTAGGTTCGTGTAGATAAATACGACAACCATGAGCCAAAGGGAAGCGAACGCGAAAATCTTAAACTTATCGTAACGGTCGCTCAATTTCCCAACGATAGGCATAATAATCAATGAAGCGACACCCGAAATCATAAACAACATCGGCAGCTGCTCATGGCTAACTTTGAGGTTATTGACTGCAAAAGCACTTCCAAAAGGCATCATCATATAACCTCCAATGGATAGCAAGGCTGTTGCAGCGAAGCCGATACGATATTCTCGCTGTGAAAAAGTCAGCCAAAGGTGCTTTAACGCAGATTGATGTTTCTGAAGACCGATATGTGCTGTAATCGGAATGAGTTTAATTGCAATGATAATGACAATAATCAAAGCCATCACGGCAATCCATAAAAAGGCGCTATGCCAGCCCCAATTGTTTGCGATATACAGACCTATCGGAATGCCTAGGACCTGGCTGGCGCCAAAGCCCATCTGTACAAAGCCCATCACACGTCCACGTTGCTGAAGCGTAAAGATATCGGTGATAATAGCCATGGAGATCGAACCAATGACCCCTCCAAAGAGGCCCGTGATGATTCGAGCAGCGACCAAAGTCCAGTAATCGTTAGCAAAGCTACAGCAGAAGGTCCCGATAATAAAGCCAGAATAGAAAAAAAGCAGCAGCTTCTTTCGATCAAAACGATCGGCAAAGCCCGCGGTCAGCAGACCAGAAGCACCCGCGCTAAAAGCATAGGCCGAAACCGCAATCCCAAATTGAGCTGGTTTGAGATCGATGGCTTTCATAAGGATATCCCCCATCGGTGACATCACCATAAAATCAAGCACGACCGTAAATTGTGTCATGGCCAATAAAAAGACCACAAGTTTTTGGTATGCCGTAAAAGGCGCATTATCAAGTTTATTTATTTCCATACTGTCCGGTTTGCCTCGGTTTAAACTGGCCTAAAAATACAGAAGTGCGCGAACATTATATGTAATAAGTTTGCAAAATTATCGCCCGAGACCTTACCTTACGTGAAACGAAACGATCGTTCAGACATATCGATCGCACTATTTAATCTTATCCTAGGTCGCCAACAAAAAAGCCAGCACCTGTTTGACAGGTGCTGGCTCAATATGCGATTTAAAGCAAATTATTCAGCGATAACAGCAAATTCAGCTCCGGAAGCATAATCATCACCACGTTGGGAGTTAAGTCCTGTAAAGCGGATATAACGTCCTTTCACAGGCTTTTCGAATCGAACAGTTTTTAATTTTTTATTCCGTTCAAAAGATCCGGACATCACATCTTCCCAGTTCTTCCCATCTTTACTCACCTGGATCTTATAATCCTTGATATCGCCATTCGGTCCATCCTGTCTTGGTAGAAAAGTGAAGCCCTTAATTGTTTTGCTACTCCCAGCATCAAAATCAACCCAATGTGGATACTGTGCTACAGTAACCGAATACATCGTATGCCAAATCGAGGAAGGATCTCCATCCAATAGGTTCTTGGCATCCCCCTCACCAGTCTCTTGACTTGAAGCAAAAACAACTTCCATTGGAATGGTTTCGATTTTAGTGTATTGTTGTGTTACCTTCAATTTTTCATTTTGCTGATACCAAGCCGTTACTGTACCGCCGGCGCGTAAATCAAAAGGCGCTTTATAGACACTTGCCTTTGCATTGTTCAAACTGTATAATACGGTCTCATTTTTATTTCCCGATTGAATAGAAACTTCTCCATTTGAACTTCTTGCCAACGAAATGGGCGCATCACCGGCAGTCGCTACCTGAGCCTTTGCTATCATATCATTGTTCTGAATCGGACGGATAATGAAACCGATAGCCGTTGGTATTGCTTTCACACGGTCCTTTTCTAACGGTGGCCCTTGTCCACAGCTATTACCACCAAGTCCTGTTACAGCTGCATCAAGATGCACGTGTACGCCCGAACTCTTTGGTAATTGATAAGGGTGCGGTGCAAAGGTTAACTCAAGCTCACTATAGTCCAAAGCGGATGTTGATAAATGCTCTTTCGCAACAAAAACAACTCCCTGTCCAGCATTATTTGTCAATGCTGTCCAACGCACATCCTCATTGTTGCTCATATTTTGCGGATTAGGCCATGGCACGAACTGATCTTTTACAGTGCTTTTGTGCAATTCAATAAATTGTGCTGTCTTCCGATCAGCATAATTATTGATCGGTCCACGTCCATAATAACTATAATTGCCATACTCGGTCGGCAATTGCAAAGCATATCCCAATCGAGCTAATACAACACTTGCATTATTGGATGTAATACTCGACGACAATTCAATAGAGCCATCCTTATAAATTGTCCAGATCTGATTGCTTGTAAATTTAAAATCATCTTTGCCAAAAGGCTTATCTGTATGCTCTTTAAGCGTGTAGGTTCCCGAAGTTCCCCCCAACAAAGACGCACCATATGGGGCTTGGGATTCAACCGTAAACGCCAATACAACTGTTCCATCTTTCTTGGTATAACTGTTTGACGACAAAACCTTATGTTTAAGGTTATGCAATCCTTTTTCAAACCATTGTTGGTAAGCCCAGTTGTCATTGTCAACCGGAGCACGTAGTGCATCCAATTTTGGGCCTTCGCCATCGCGGATAACTTGTTTACCGGCATACATTAGATTATATATCGAGCCTGTTTTATTGTCAAACTTCGCGATAAATTGATCTCCCTTCACCACCTGCAAATCACCTTCTTTGGAAAGCGACGGAGCCCCCCCTAATGCAACAGCGGAAATCAACGGTTTATTTTCAGCCGCTTTGACAAACAGTTGTTCCTCCATTTGTACAAAACCTTTGGCTGCCCAAGGCCGATCCGTATTGAGGATAAACTGTATTTTTACAAAATACTCCGATCCCGCATCTAACTGTGCATAATTTATTGGCAATACAAGCTGCTTACGCTGGCGCGCTGTCGGCAAATCAGCGGCACTGATTGTACCTGCACTATTTTTTACTTCTACCCCATCCTTATATAGCGACCATTGAACCTGATAATCGGATAGATCTTTAAAATAATTTTTATTGAAAAGCTCAATTTTCCCCTGTTGAATATCAACAGCCTTTACGCCCGCATTTTGGTACACTTTCTTGACCTCAAAATACTGTGGCTTAGGTTTCATATCGGCAAAGATCAACCCATTATTGACAAAAGTTCCATCATTGGGTTTGTCTCCAAAGTCGCCGCCATAAGCGAGAAAGCGTTCGCCGGTCTTCTTATCGTAATAATACATGGCCTGATCAATCCAATCCCAAATGGCACCGCCCATAAAGAAGTTGGTCGATTCGATGGCTTCCCAATAATCAATTAGGTTACCAACGGCATTACCCATGGAATGTGAATACTCCGAGATATGAAATGGATATTTCAATTTGTAAGTGCCTTTTACAGCTCCTCTTACCCAGTCTATTGAGGGGTATTGATTGGAGCCCATATCAACGATTGTATTGTTACGCTCGTATTGAACAGGTCTTGACGTATCGATTTTCTTGATAGCCTGATAGGCGGCCACGAAATTATCACCCGGACCGGCTTCATTTCCTAAAGACCAGATAACCACTGCCGGATGGTTGATGGTCGAATGCACCATCTCGATATTACGGGCTACATGGGCATTTTTCCATTCAGGAACATGAGAAAGAGACTCTTTGCCATAATAATATTCATGGCTTTCGATATTGGCTTCATCCTCGAGATAAATTCCATATTTATCGCATAAATAATACCAATAAGCAGGTTCTGGATAATGCGAATTCCGGACATGGTTGATATTCGCCCGTTTCATTAATTTTACCTCAGCTTCCATCTGTTCTCTGGTCACTACTTTGCCATGTTCAGGATTGGTTTCATGACGGTTGACGCCTTTCAGTTTCACCGTCTTACCATTGACATAATAATAACGTCCGGCCAAGCCAAATTCATCATCCGCAGCCTTGGTATCTTTAATCTCAACCTTTCTAAATCCAACGTAGGTAGAAATAGTCTCAACCGTTTTGTTTTTTTTATCCTTCAATTCAGCCACCAAAGTATACCGATAAGGTAATTCGGCAGACCATTTATCCGGATTTTTGACGTTCAACGTTGCTACTATGCTATTGGAAACTTGACCATCCAGGGCTGGCACAGCTGATGAAGCTTCTGTCTGATCAACAAGGGTATTCTCGTCACTGTATAGTTTATTTTTATAAAGTGAATAAACTACTTTATACCCTTCAGCTTTCTTATTACCCAGATTGCGTACAGTACTCGTAATTTTCAACGAACCATTTTCGTAATTGCTGTCCAAGTCTGGAATGGCCGCTAAATCGCGAATCTGAACTTTTGGCGTTGAAGTCAGCGAAACATCCCGAAATATCCCGGGCAATCTAAACATATCCTGATCTTCCAAAAAGGAAGCGTCCGAACTCCGATAAACTTCAACAGCCAACACATTTTCAGCACCCTTTTTTAAGTAAGGCGAGATATTGAAAGATGCGACGTTTCTGGAATTTTTTGAAAATCCGACATATTTGCCATTTATCCACAGGTAGAAAAAGGAGTCTACACCATCAAAATTGATAAATACCTCACGACCGTCCCAATGAGTAGGTACTGTAAAGTTACGTCGGTACGATCCCACTTCATTACGGTAGACATAAGTTGTCCAATCTTGGGCTGGTGTCCGCATAACTCCGCCGCGCCAATCATCGACCTTAACTTGATGATGAAAGATCACACGTTGGTTGGTATAAATAGGTACACCATATTTTAAGCTTCCATCCTTCTGTATACCATAAATATTCCAGCTCATAGGGACTGGAACAGATTCCCAGGCACCCACATTATAATTCGGATCATAAAAGTCCTTTGGTCGCTCTTCCGGGGTCTTTACCCAGTTAAACTTCCAGGATCCATTGAGCGAAAGCCAATAGTTACTATGCTCGGGAAGTACTTTTCGCGCACTTTCTACGTTCTGAAAGGAGAAGAACGACGCATGCGGCAACTCCTTATTAAGTGATAATAATTGAGGCGATTCCCATTCATTCCCTTTTGGAGCTGCTGTAGCTCCATACTGGAAACCGTCGATAGATGAGGTAATCGTTTGCCCTATCGTGACGGTAGTGTCCAGCGACAGCAATGAGGCTAGAATCGTTGAAAAAATAACAGAGTTTCTTAACATAATGTAATTAAGCAATTTAGTCCAGGAAACCAAATGTAACTTCATTTTGTAGTAATAACAAGCAGATTATTAAAGCACTCGATTGCGAAACTTTTTCGATACAAAAAAGATCATATCGAACTTTAAAATTGTACTATAAGATCTCCTTTTGAGGATCGTAAATAAAACAATGTAAAAACGTAAAAAATTGACCCGGCGAAAAATAACGATGTCCTCCCAAAAGAAGCTGATTCCAATAAAAAACAAATGCTTTCGGTTTCAAGGAATAAGCCTTATTTTTGGGGATAGATTTCGCTTTAAACAAATAAAAGTTTACGTTTGAAAATATTTCGAAGAATTTTATTTTTCAAAGGGTTACAATTTAAGCATTAAGGTATTAATAGGTGAGTAAATTCAGTAAATCAGTCCTGCTAGAAAATGATGAGCAAATCATTGAAGGCATCAAAGACGGCAACAGCTTGGCGATAGATGCTATCTACAAGCGGTACTATCCGTCTATAAGCCATATGATCTTGCAAAACAAT
The DNA here is from genome assembly GCF_039511225.1 of Sphingobacterium multivorum. Taxonomy (NCBI): domain Bacteria; kingdom Pseudomonadati; phylum Bacteroidota; class Sphingobacteriia; order Sphingobacteriales; family Sphingobacteriaceae; genus Sphingobacterium; species Sphingobacterium multivorum. The sequence continues at coordinate 727,880 of NZ_CP154261.1, read as the reverse complement.
GGAAGTGAGGATGAAGCGAAAGATATTTTTCAAGAAGCTGTCATTGTGCTCTACGATAAAGTTTCCAAAGGGAACTTTGAGCTCAGCAGCAAACTTAAAACATATCTTTACTCGATTTGCAGAAGGCTTTGGCTTAAGCAACTCAATCGTGCTGGTTTTGGCAACAGTGACATTAGCGGTTATGAAGATTCCTTATTTGAGGAAGAAGATCTACAACAGCATCAAGAACTTGAAAAGAAGTTCGACCAAATGGAACTTGCCTTAGAGAAAATGGGAGAACCTTGTAAGACAATCTTACATGATTTCTACATCTTAAACCATTCGATGCAGGACATCTGTGATAAATTTGGTTACACCAATACAGATAATGCCAAGACTCAGAAGTATAAATGCCTACAACGGCTGAAAAAAATATTTTTTTCAACAGATTAAAATTAGTGTAACACCATGGGAACAATGAATCAAAAAGAATTTTTCGAATTAGCAGACCAGTATCTTCGTGGCGAATTATCGGCCGAAGAAAAAGCTGCATTTGAATCTTTTTGTGCTGATCAGCCCTCCTATGCTGCCCAATTACAACAACACCGCGAATTTGTTGCCAATATGAAAGAAACCAGTCAACGGCTGGATTTCAAAAATGCATTAGCACAATCAGCAAAAGAATACCATAAAACCCAAAACAAAGCCGCAAAGGTAGTTCCTATAAAACAATCAGCGGTAATTTCACTTTGGGAACGCATCAAAGCAAGTTCTTTAGTGGCTGCAGTGGTAGCGGTATTTGCAGTATTTGGCACATTATGGCTGAGCGGTTATTACAGCAACCTCGAGAAAGCATCTTCCGATTACAGTGCATTACGTAGAGACATGAACAATGTCAAAAAGAACGTCAACGCACACAATGCTGCTATCAGGGATATCAATGACAAAAAATCTGTAAAAGGTACCGAAAGCCAGTTTGGTGCAACAGGATTTATGTTGACGACAGATGGCTATGTCGTCACCAATTACCATGTCATTAGCGGGGCTGATTCGATCTATTTACAAAATAGTAAAGGCGAATCGTATAAAGCACAAATCGTACACACCGATCCAAGCAAAGACTTGGCTATCTTATACATCGCAGATAAGGCCTTTAAGAAAGCTAAAAGCTTACCTTACACATTCAAAACGTCGACTTCAGATCTTGGTGAAGATATTTATACGATCGGGTTTCCTCGGGACGAAGCAGTATATGGTCAGGGATACCTAAGTTCATCAACAGGTTATGCCGGTGATACCATCGCTTATCAGATCTCCGTACCTGTCAATCCAGGTAATAGTGGCGGTCCGGTATTGGATAGCAGAGGTAATGTGATTGGTATTATTTCCGGAAAACAACGTGGCATAGATGGTGCCGCCTTTGCAATCAAAACGAAATCAATCTTGAACGCCTTAGCGGACATACCAAGTGATTCACTGGTTACCGGTCTTAAGATCAACAAAAAGAATAGCTTGGCAGGTTTACCAAGGACAGAACAAATCAAGAAAATGCAAGACTATATCTACATGGTTAAAGTCTATTAGGAGGCATTTATAACTTATAAAAAAGGCAACGTTTTTCAACGTTGCCTTTTTTTGTTCTTTAATTCCAAGGGCTTACTCCCTATAGATTAGGTTGTGGCGTCGTTCTCAAATACGGTTTGATCTCTTTGAAGCCTTTTGGAAATTTAGCAGGAATATCTTCTGTCTTGATCGCTGGCACAACAATAACATCTTCACCATGCTTCCAGTCAGCGGGCGTAGCGACCTGATAATCGGCAGTTAACTGTAAAGAATCTATGACCCGTAAAATTTCATCAAAATTACGACCTGTTGATGCTGGATAGGTCAGCGTCAATTTGATCTTTTTGTCAGGACCGATAATAAATACGGAACGTACGGTCGCTGTTGCGGAAGCATTTGGGTGGATCATATCGTACAATTCGGATACATGATGATCTTCATCAGCAATAACCGGAAAATTCACTTCGGTATTTTGCGTTTCATTGATATCCTTAATCCAATTCAAGTGATCGTTTACATTATCGACGCTTAGCGCAATGGCCTTCACACCCCTCTTGTCAAATTCAGATTTCAATTTTGCCGTACGGCCCAACTCTGTAGTACATACCGGCGTATAATCTGATGGGTGCGAAAAGAAAACGACCCAGCTATCTTTGATATAATCGTGAAAGTCTATTTCACCAATGGTTGTTTGCGCTTTAAAATTTGGCGCTTCATCCCCTAATCTTAAACTCATAATCTTATTTTTTAAATGTGTTTAAATTATATAGTCTACAAATATAGTAGATTAAATTTAGCAAACAAGTAATTCTTCATTTTTTTAAATTGAAATGAAAAAACTAAACTTAATCCAATTGAAAGTAAGGACTTTACACGTATAAACAAAATGAAAACCAACATGCCCCTTGCTACTTATCCGCCCTACTCTGGCCATTACTTTCCAAAATGCTTATAATGATTAGCTCAAGTAGGTTAAAAAGTAATTTGCTATATTACTATGCTTGCATAATATATATTTTGTATATTTGAGTATGTTGGTACACCGAGCTCATAAAATGATTGTGAGTTGGGAGGAAACTTTTTGACAGCAAACCTTATTATATATAGACGTTATCGGCTTGGTAACTGATGAACCAAAAAACTGAAATGCCATGAATTTTGAATTAAGCGAAGAGCATAAAATGATCCGCGACGCAGCGCGGGAATTTGCCCAAGAGCTAAAGGCTGGGGCAATCGAGCGCGATGAAGCCGCAAAATTTCCAACAGATTTTGTCAAGCAAATGGGCGAACTCGGGTTTATGGGTATCATGACCCCCGAAGCTTATGGCGGAGCTGGAATGGATACGTTGGCCTATGTTCTCGTGCTCGAAGAAATTGCCAAAATTGATGCCTCAGCGGCCGTTATCGTATCCGCCCACAATTCCCTGGTATTATATGGACTCAATGCTTATGGTACAGAGGAACAAAAACAAAAGTACCTGATTCCTTTAGCGAAAGGTGAAAAACTTGGTGCTTTTGCGTTGTCAGAACCTGAAGCTGGTTCGGACGCCTCCTCACAGCATACCACCGCCGAAGATAAGGGGGATCACTATCTCCTAAATGGTACAAAAAATTGGATCACCAATGGTGGCCATGCCGATATCTATCTTGTCATTGCACAGACACATCCTGAAAAAGGCCACAAAGGAATCAATGTATTGATCGTTGAAAAAGGGCTGCCGGGATTTACCATTGGTCCTAAAGAAAACAAATTGGGTATTCGTAGTTCCGATACCCATTCACTTCTATTTTCCGATGTTCAGGTTCCCAAGGAAAACCGTATCGGAGAAGATGGCTTCGGATTTAAATTTGCTATGAAAACACTCGATGGCGGTCGCATTGGGATTGCGGCACAGGCCTTAGGAATTGCTGCGGGTGCCTATGACCTTGCTTTGGCTTACTCAAAAGAACGAAAGACCTTTGGAAAACCGATTTCGGACCATCAGGCCATACAGTTTAAATTGGCCGACATGGAAGTTGATATCGAGGCAGCTCGACTTTTGACGTATAAAGCTGCCTGGACGAAAGACCAGGGCCTTCCTTACGGTAAAGAAGCTGCCATGGCCAAACTGCATGCATCTGAAGTTGCCATGAAACACACTGTCGAAGCTGTACAGATCCACGGTGGCTACGGTTACGTAAAAGAATATCATGTTGAGAGGTTAATGCGCGACGCAAAAATCACGCAAATATATGAGGGAACCTCTGAGATCCAACGTCTGGTGATTGCCCGTGAGATCCTTCGCTAAGCTGTCCGTCATGCAATGAACCCAAAAAGTTAAACACTTTTTTAGGGCTTTGCATGACGGATAGCTTTATTAATCTAAAGACTCTTCAATTTGTTATCGATCATACCAAGATATTGATAATCCTGAAAGGCAAAGCTCGCCGTTTCAGCCATCGCCAGATTCAAAATAAACTTTGCTTTACGAAGTAAATTCTCCTGATTGCCATCTGTAGCATTCAACCCATCAAATAACAACGTTAAAGCCAATGGATGTAGTTGCTGAATTTGAAGATCTGTTTTGAGATATGCCGAAAGTTCATTTTCGGAAAGATTTAAAAAATAGGTCCTACTCTTTTCGAAGAATTTCTCATAAGCATCTTCAAACACTGCTGGATCAGTCGGCTCCGTAAAAGCATCATGCCCTTCTGTCCATATGCGAAGAAATTTACCAATTTCTTCGATCCAATTCATCAATACATCTTTCTTAAAACTTAATCCCATGATCTATGCTTATCTGATCTGTCCATTTCCGCGGACAATCCACTTCTCTGTTACCAATTTTTCCAATGCAAATGGTCCACGGGCATGTAACTTTTGGGTCGAGATACCGATTTCTGCACCCAGACCAAACTCACCTCCGTCCGTAAAACGTGTAGATGCATTGGCATATACCGCAGCAGCATCCACTGTATTCAAAAATTGTTCAATATGGAGTTCACTGGAAGAAACAATACATTCCGAATGTTTGGAAGAATATTTTGCGATATGCTCCAAAGCTTCGTCCAAACTGGTGACCGTCTTTATTGAACACTTCAAATCTAAAAATTCTCTTCCAAAATCGGCTTCATCTGCGCACTTTAAATTTGAAAAATTTTGACCCTGTAATATCTCATAAGCTGTAGGGTCCGCGAAAACTTCCACCTGAGCATCTTCAAAATAAGTTTTCAATTTCGTCAGGAACTCGGCAGCAACAGCACGATCGACCAAAACAGTATCTAAAGAATTACACACCGATGGCCTCGAAATTTTAGCATTGGCAACAATTTTGGCTGCCATATCCAAATCTGCTGTACGGTCCACATAAGTATGGCATACTCCTGCTCCAGTTTCAATAACTGGTACTTTAGCGTGTTCCCTGACATAATCGATCAGCGACTGTGAACCCCGTGGTATGATAATATCCACGAATTGGGTAGCTTCCAATAATTCCGAAACATGCTTCCTATCAACAGGCAACAGTTGCACAATAGTTGTTGCAATACCATACTGCTCTAAGACAGCATGGATTACTTTCAACAACGCCTCGTTGGTGTGTAACGCATCAGAACCACCGCGCAATAGACAAACGTTACCCGACTGAATACATAATGCAGCAACGTCTATCGTCACATTAGGTCGCGATTCGTAGATGACCCCAACGACCCCGAGTGGAACCGTAATTTTCTCGATCTCCAATCCATTTGGCAATATTTTTTTTAGTAATAACTGATCTGTTGGATCTGCCAACTGAGCAATCTGCTTAACACTGTCAGCCAAACCTTTTAGACGATCGCTATTGAGCAAAAGACGATCCTTTTTGGGGTCGTCATCAGCCATACGATCCAAATCAATCTTATTGGCTTCTAATATATCAGTAGTATGTGCGATAAGACCTTCTGCGATGGCATTTAAAATAGTTATTTTGGTATCAGGAGCCAGTTGTTGCAAAATTTGTTTTGCTTTGGCCGCCGCCTGAAGTTGGTTTAAGATGGATTCACTCATAATAATACAATATCATTTGCATGTGCAATTTCTACATTTTTTTTACTGGTCTGGGACAAAGCGGATGAATCCATCTTCGCGCGGGCAACGGCAACAGTTAAGCCTTCTAGATTGACAATATTTAACACTTCTCCTTTTTCAAAATGCTCGACGATACGGGTTACCCCCACAGCGAGTAAACTTTTGTGCTTCAATAATGCTTCCTCCGCTCCACGATCAACCATCAATTCCCCTTTTATTAAACTTCCACTCGCGAGCCATTTCTTGCGGGAAGAGATCTTCTTACTTTGAGCCAGACACAGTGTGCCAGTCTCGTGCTTAACCGCTTTTTGTATCGCTTCCTCGGTTTGCATACTAAAAATCACAACAGCAATCCCCATTTGATTGGCCAATCGGGCAAAGTTCAATTTCGAGGTCATTCCCCCTAATCCTACGGAAGATTTATCCTTCCTTGCCAGCCCTAAAATATCCCGGTCAATTGTTTCAATTTGCGGTATAATCTTGTTGTTTGCATCCAACACACCAGGAACGGAAGTGCTAAACAGTAATTTTTCGGCACCAAAACCAACAGCAATCAAGGTTGCCAGCTCATCATTATCTGAAAACTTCAGTTCTTTATTACTCACCACATCATTTTCATTTGCAATTGGAATAACATTGTTCCGCCACAATTCCTCATACGTATTTTTCAATTGTAGAAATTGATCCCGATTGGAAAAGTGATGTCGCTCACATAAACTCTGCGCCAATGAAATTTTAAACGGTCGGAAATAAGTAGAATACGTATTAATCAATATGGGGTTCCCAATTGCAGCAGCTGCTTTGCGTTCGGATAGCGTTCCTGTGTAGCTGGGCAGAAAACGTTTACCGGCAGCAACAGCACCTGAAGAGACCAAGACGATATTGTATTTCTTTTGTAAGGAAGCAATTTGCCTAGCGATCTCCAAAACAATACGTTCATCAACTTCTCCCTCTTTCGTGGTAATAGAAGCCGATCCAAATTTGACAACGAGAATTGGCTTTTTCATTCTTTAGTATGTTTTAGTTTAGATTTGAGCACTAATTTACTGAGAAGAATTTGATTTACGCAAAATATGTTAACAATTGAACAATATAGTTCAATAGAAAAACTTAGGAAATACGGCCGAATCCATTGGGTCAGGAGGCATTCGTGTACTCGGCATTTATTCCGTAGGAAATTTTTACTTTGACAGAATGCTGTGGAAAGCACAAAAAACGATATTATTCCGTAGATTAAATGTTTCATATGTGGTCAATTTATTTACAATTGCCACAACTATACGGACCGGAATCTTAATTTAAACGCTATTTAGCGTCGTTTAACAAATCTTAAATTGATTAACAATAATTAATACATATTAACAAGTCGCCCTGCTTTACGATGGGAAACGCTCTTCATAGAGCTTCTCCAAGGAGAACATTTCATCACGATATTTCGCTGCTTCCAAGAAATCCATTTCTTTTGCTGCTTTATCCATTTTCTTCCGTACGTTATCGATCGCTTTCTTCAGATCCTTCTCACTGAGATACTGCATCACTGGATCAGCTGCAATGGCCTGCGACGGATCAGGTTCAACATAAATTTTAGGTTCAATACCCGAGAAATCAGCAACAGAAGTCTGCTCTAAGATCTCCTCTCTTGTTTTGCCCACAGTACGCGGTGTAATGCCATGTTCCAAGTTATATTTCATCTGCTTGTCTCGGCGACGATTGGTTTCATCTATTGTGACGCGCATGCTATCCGTCATTTTATCCGCATACATAATAACCCGACCTTTATCATTCCGGGCAGCGCGACCAATCGTCTGAATAAGCGATCGTTCGGAACGCAGAAAGCCCTCCTTATCCGCATCGAGAATAGCGACAAGCGTGACCTCCGGCAAATCAAGCCCCTCACGGAGTAAGTTCACCCCAACCAGGATATCAAATTCACCCAAGCGAAGACCCCGTAAAATTTCCACCCGCTCCAAGGTTTTAATTTCGGAATGTATATAACGGACCTTTAAATTCAGCTTGGTCATATATTTGGAAAGTTCTTCAGCCATGCGTTTGGTCAATGTAGTAGCCAAGACACGTCCTCCTTCTTTAATGGTCTTATCGACCTCTTCCAAGAAATCATCGACCTGATTAATCGCTGGTCGTACTTCAATAATCGGATCCAGAAGTCCTGTTGGACGAATAACCTGCTCAACGACAACACCTTCAGTCTGCTGCAGTTCATAATCGCCCGGAGTCGCCGATACATAAATCGTCTGATTTGTCAGGGATTCAAACTCCGGAAAGTTTAAAGGTCTATTATCCAAAGCCGCGGGCAACCTAAACCCATGTTCCACCAAGGAAACTTTTCGCGATCGGTCACCTCCATACATCGCACGTAATTGCGGTAAGGTCACGTGACTCTCATCAATGACCAACAGGTAATCTTCCGGAAAATAATCCAGCAAACAGAACGGACGCATCCCCGGTTGTCTACCATCAAAAAAGCGGGAATAATTTTCAATCCCCGAACAATAGCCCAGTTCACGCATCATTTCCAGATCATAATTGACCCGCTCCTCTAAACGCTTCGCCTCCAGCATTAAGCCCTCGTCTTCCAGTTGCGTTTTCCGTTGCATCAATTCATCTTGAATAGCCCAGATCGATTCTTTGAATTTTTCTTTCGGTGTAACGAAGAGATTTGCTGGAAAAAGAGCAAGATCTTCCATCTTGTTGAGCGTTTTCCCTGAAATGGGATCGATCTCACTCAGTTCGTCAATTTCATCCCCAAAGAATGAAATCCGAATAGCGTTATCCAAGTATGCTGGAAACACGTCCACTGTATCACCTTTAACCCGAAAGGTACCCCGTTTAAACTCTGTGGTCGTTCGCGAATATAAAATCTCCACCAACTTATGCAGGAAAGCGTTTCTAGTGACAGTCATACCGACCCCAAAACGAAAGATAGACCGGGAGAAATCTTCGGGATTTCCCATACCGTAGATACAGGATACCGAAGAGACGACAACAATATCACGCCGCCCCGACATCAGGGCCGAAGTCGTCGCCAAGCGCAGCTTTTCGATTTCCTCGTTAATCGCCAAATCCTTCTCGATGTAGGTATTCGTCGAAGCAATAAAAGCTTCGGGTTGATAATAATCGTAATAAGACACAAAATAGTTGACCGAGTTATTGGGAAAGAACTGTTTGAATTCACCGTACAACTGAGCCGCCAAAGTTTTATTGTGGCTTAAAATCAATGTCGGCTTTTGGGTTTCCTGAATCACATTAGCCACAGTAAAGGTCTTACCCGAACCTGTCACCCCCAAAAGCGTCTGGTATTGCTCTGCCTGCTCTACCCCTGCTACCAACTGCTTAATTGCTTCTGGCTGATCGCCTGTGGGTTTGTATTCCGATGTCAATTCAAATTTCATATATTTCCTATTTCTTTAAGAAAACCAGTCAGGCCTTTTCCAGCAAACATTGCACCACGAATTGCTTGAGCCATAAGCTCAAAAACAGTTTTTGTAATCCGATGGTTTCAATCTGCTTCAAGACGATTTGTTGACCTGTGGTCCAGGTCATATCCTGCTATGGTCTTACACAAATTTACTAAAAATTTTACCATTTTAGCGCAAACTATAATAATACCATAGATGTTATTACTTTCAATTGATTATTTATTATCTTTAGCTTAACTGAACTAGCACACACGCCATGGTCACTATTCTATCTACCCAAAATAGCATTGCAAATCATTTTATTGCCGAACTGAGAGATATCACGATTCAACAGGATCGCATGCGCTTTCGTCGGAATCTGGAACGATTAGGTGAAATTTTCGCTTATGAAATCAGCAAGACGATGGCTTATAAACCTGTTGAAGTTGAAACTCCGTTAGGTGTGGCCAAAACCCATCTCCTGATGGAACAACCCGTACTCGCTACAATTCTGAGAGCGGGACTTCCCTTTCATCAGGGACTTTTAAATGTATTTGATCATGCCGACAATACCTTCATTGCGGCCTATCGGCATACAAAAAAGAGCGGTGAGTTTGAAATTCATAAAGAATATGTCAATACACCAAACTTAGATAATCGTACAGTAATCATTGTAGACCCCATGTTGGCCACAGGAAAGAGCCTTGTATTATGCTGTAAGGATCTCCTGGCCGAATATGACATCAAGGAATTACACATTGTTGCAGCCATTGCATCCGAGGAAGGACTGAATCACGTTCAGGCTTTTGTACCTACGGCGCACATCTGGGTAGGTGACGTCGACCACGAACTGACCTCAAAAGCTTATATTGTACCTGGACTCGGTGATGCCGGAGACCTGGCCTACGGTGTAAAACATCATTAATGTGGATAAATTATTTAAAACTAAATTAACACTTAGATCATTGAAATTCAGTAAATTTATGTCAATGATGAAGTTTATTTTTTTTATATCTAATTTATATCGCTATGAGATGGCAAAAATACAATGGCGAATCCATTCGCTCCACGATTTTCGATGCTGTTGAGGAAGTCATTAAACGAGAAGATGCCCTAGGGAATAAGCTCAAGGTTTATATAGGCACCGATTCCCAAGTCAAGAGAGGCATCATCGACTTCGCTACAGTCATCGTCTTTCTCCGGGAACATAAAGGTGGATTTATGTTTATCCAACGGGACAAAAGGCATCACCGAATGAGCATTAAAGAAAGGATGCTGCTCGAAGTCCAAAAATCCATCGATATAGCCTATCAACTCTGCCCCCTCCTCGAAAAACACAAAGTAGACCTCGAAGTCCACGCCGACATCAACACCAATCCAAATTTCCAGTCAAATGTTGCCCTGAAAGAAGCTATGGGCTATATTATGGGTATGGGGTTTGTTTTTAAGGCTAAACCCGAGTCCTTTGCCAGTACCAATTGTGCGAATAAACAGGTTCAATAACGGACTATAGGGCAGACTTTGTATATTTAGGGTGTAATTTTAATACACCATATGCAGGAATTTTTTCAGCAGATTGCGCGTCAATTTGCCCAGACCTCTTGGCTTGAATGGTTAGGTACGCTGACAGGCTTTCTTTGCGTCTATTTGGCCGCTAAACAAAATATATGGAACTGGCCAATCAGTATCATCAGCGTAGCGTCCTACGCGATTCTGTTTTATAATGCCAAACTGTACGGAGATACTGTACTACAGTTCTACTTCCTGTCCACAGCTGTGTACGGTTGGTATTATTGGATAAGACGAAAAGAAGAAAAAAAGAAACCTATCGTCAAAGCCAGCAAGGGACAATTGCTCCTTTGCCTCCTGGCAATCCTGATCCTAACGCTATCAATCGGTTATCTCCTCGATAGCAAGACAAATTCCGATGTCCCTTATATTGACGCATTCTGCACCTCCGTAAGTTTTGTTGCTCAATTTCTGATGACGCGCAAAGTGCTTCAAAATTGGCTCTTATGGGTATTTGTGGATATTTGTTATATCCCGCTCTATATACACAAAGACCTTATGCTGACCGCAGTACTCTACCTTGTTTTCACACTCATCGCTTGGAATGGCTATCGCGATTGGCAGAAAACCTATAAAAATTTTGCGTAATATTGCCTATCAAAACGATCGATGTGGGAAAAGATTTCATAAAAATTGCCGTTGTTGGCCCCGAGTCCACTGGAAAATCAACGATGGCACAATTTCTTGCCAAGGAATTTCAGACGGTATGCGTACCCGAGTATTCACGTTATTATTGCCAAAGCCTCAACAATAAATATACCCTGCAGGACGAAGTCAATATGTTTTATGGACAGGTAGCCCTAGAGGAAGCCCTGATCCCTTTAGCGCAAGACCAGCTCCTCATCTGTGACACCACCTTTCTTACGGTAAAAATTTGGTCAGATCATCTTTTCGGTCATACGCCGCAGGAAGTCACCGATAAAATTCAACAACATGTTTATGATCTCTACCTGCTGATGGATATCGATCTACCCTGGCAGGATGATCCACTACGCGATTTTCCCGAACAGCGTGAACACTTCATGGAGATCTGGAAAAGCGAATTGAACGCCATTAATGCGAATTACCGTCTTATTTCCGGGCTCGGCGACCAACGTCTTGAAAATGGACTTCATGCGGTAAAAGATTTTCTGACATTGATTTGAGACAAGTGTCTTGACGAAGCAGCCTTTTACAGCTATATTTGTAAACATAAAGTATAGCTGTTGTTTATACGGACTAAGAATACTTGCCCAACGACAGAAAGCTTTATAGAAACAATTAAAATAGAATATTAACATTTTACTTAAGAAATAATGTATCCAGAATATTTAGTAACTCCAATGCGTCAAGAGTTAGTTGATGCAGGATTCGAAGAATTAAAAACTCCTGAAGCAGTTGATCAGGCTATCGCATCAGAAGGAACTGTCTTTGTGGTTGTAAACTCTGTTTGTGGTTGCGCTGCAGCAAATGCACGCCCAGCTGCAAAAGCTGCTGTAAAAAATGAAAAACACCCAACTAAATTGGTCACTGTTTTCGCAGGTATGGAAACTGATGCTGTAAACACTGCACGTAACTACATGTTGCCTTATCCGCCATCTTCACCAGCAATGGCTTTATTTAAAGACGGAAAATTGGTACACATGATTGAAAGACATATGATTGAAGGTCGCCCGGCACAAATGATTGCTGACAATTTAGTTGCAGCATTTGACGAGTACTGTTAATCACGTATTTTGATTTTTGAATTAAAAAGGCTGTCCAAGTTATTTGGATAGCCTTTTTTGCATTTGGATAATCCGTATTCGCATTACTTTTCCTTCAGGTTGCCTTTCACTACTTTACTGATGGTCTCCTGTCCCAATAATACGCGACAATTCAGCGTAGGTACTTCACGTAAAGCAATTCGATAAGTCAAAACCCCGAGTCCGCATATCCAATAGATCTAGCCCCAAGCCTAGTTCCGTTTATTCAAAGCTTTTTGCTATTTTTAGGTTATGAAAACCTTCCCAATCATCATTTTTTTGTTCTGCTTGACCATCATTTCATGTTCACCACAAACGAAAGTGGACCTCATTGTTTATCATGCGCAAGTATATACTGTAGATTCGGCTTTTAGTATGGCACATGCTTTTGCGGTCAAAGACGGTAAGTTTATTGCCATTGGTTCCGATGAAGAAATACAGCGGAAGTACAAAGCAATAGAAAAAATTGATGCGCAGGGGAAGGCCATTTATCCGGGATTCTATGATGCCCATGCGCATTTATTTGACGAGGCCGAACTAATGGATCAAGTCGACCTAAACGGTAGCGATTCTTTCGAGGAGGTTATTCAACGTGTCAAAAACTACCAGCAAAAAAATCCGGACAAAACTTGGCTGATCGGTGGTGGCTGGGACCAAAATCGCTGGAAAGATAAAACTTTCCCAACCAAGGACCTACTCGATAAAGCTTTCCCGGATATCCCCGTCTACCTCATGCGTGTAGATTATCATGCAGCGGTCGCCAACTCCAAAGCGCTAGAATGGGCCAAATTAACCAGTATTCCCACGATTCGTGGCGGTGTGGTCGGCGGGAATAATAATATCCCCAATGGCCTCTTGATCGACAATGCAATGGATCTTGTCAATAAGACAATCCCGGTTCCGAGTGAGAAAGACTATTTAAGAATGCTCAAGCGAACGCAAGACTCCCTCCTTTCTGTCGGTCTAACCACTATTGTAGACGCAGGTTTATCAAAAGAAAGACTCGATCTCCTAAAAAAATACTATCGCGAAGGACAGTTGAAAATTAGAGATTATGCCATGATCCTCGGCAATCCCCAAAACATAAAGTCATTTATCGATCAGGGTTTCTATGAAACGGACCGTTTCGAGATCAAAGGATTTAAACTGCTCGCCGATGGTGCATTGGGATCTCGTGGCGCATGCCTCCTCGCACATTACCATGATGCCCCCACCCACGGCTTTCTCCTCCATAGCCCCCAGGAATACGAAGCCATGATCAAACAGATTGCCGAAAGTAAGTTTCAGGCAAATACCCATGCAATAGGCGATTCGGCCAATCGTATTATTCTGGATATCTATGGCAAATACCTCCACAATAATGGCGACCGCAGATGGCGCATCGAGCACGCGCAAATTATATCGCCTACAGATTTTGACAAGTTTCGAAAGTATCAAATCATACCATCTGTACAACCTACACACGCAACCTCCGATATGTACTGGGCCAAAGATCGACTTGGTGAAGAACGTATGAAAGGCGCTTACGCTTATAAGCGTCTGTTGGCAGAATATGGTAAACTCGCTCTGGGCAGTGACTTTCCGGTTGAACATTTTAACCCCTTATACGGTTTCCACGCAGCGGTAGCACGTGTCGACAAAAAAGGCTATCCTAACCACGGGTTTCAGATGCAAGATGCCATAAGCCGTGAAGATGCCTTAAAAGGAATGACGATCTGGGCGGCATATTCTTGTTTTCAGGAGAAAAAACGAGGAAGTATCGAAGTGGGAAAAGATGCCGATTTTGTTATCCTCGAAAAGGATATCTTGAAAATTCCAAATGAGCAACTGCGAAATGTAAAAACAGAACGGACAGTAATTGCAGGTGAGACCCTGTTTAAAAGATAACAAAAACTGATAGGTCTAGCCATACCCAATAAACTTATACTGCCAACAAAACAAGATAGCTAACAAAAGTATTGCTAACGAGTCAAACCTTTCTTAACCTGCATTAGCACAACCCTAGGGAGGATAATAACGAAAAGTTCAAATAAATTTTTACAATTACGAATATTTCGTATATTTACGATATAAACATATATTTATGAAATATTCATTATCAATCTTACTGTCTGTGGCCACGCAGCTATTATTTGCACAAGAGCGTACTCCTGCCATCGCTAAAGTACATTACGAATTCAAACATGTCAATGACAGTACCCAACGGGACCAATTTTTACGCGATGAAACAGTGGTTTACCTGAATCAGCAGGCCAGCTACTATACGTCATATTCATCCAAACGCATGCAGGAAGAGGTCAAAAAACAGATGGAAGATCCCGCATTTTCCGGCAATCTAACCCTTACTACGCGCTCCTCGCCCTCATCATCATCTTATCTAATCAACCCCGATCAAAATAAAATAACTGAGGTAATATCCGTTGCTAGTGACCATTTCTCCATTACTTCACCATATCCCACACAGGATTGGGAAATCTTGGGAGATCGTAAAGAAATCGGTGGTTACAATTGCCAAAATGCGAAGGCAACATTCAAAGGCCGCACCTATATCGCCTGGTTTACAACCGAACTTCCATTTTCCTATGGTCCCTGGAAACTTCATGGTCTACCCGGACTTATCCTTGACGCACGGGACACAAAAAATGAAGTGATTTTCGCTTACGCCGGATTCGATAAAATTGAAGATGGAAAAACATTTGTCGAACTGCCACAAAATACCATCGCAAGTACGGCAGATGAAGTAAAGAAAATTCAGGAAGCCTTTAAGGCCAATCCTCAAGCCTACATGCAAGCGCAATCCGGAAAGAATAGAGCCATCAATGTAGGCTCAAACGGAAACATCGTTGCCGTTCGATCCGGTAATTCAGGTGGAAGCTCCCCTATTGGTGCTTTGGATCCATCCAAAATAAAAAGTTTCAATATTTCAAGAGACGATAAATACAAACCTTCGAAGGTTACCAATAATCCCATAGAGCTGACGCCTTAATGAAAGTATTTCTATGTTTATTTATAGTCGTTTTGCTTGGGCAAATAACCTTTGCCCAGCAAACGATTAGTGGAACGGTCCAAGTGGATAAGACACAGCATCCTGTACCCTTTGCCAGTGTCAACATCCTTTCAGACGGTAAAATCATCGCTTTCAAGCCGACAGATAAAGATGGGCGTTTCACAATCACATTGACAAAGGAATATGCGAGCCTTTACCTGCAGATCAATCACCTTACTTACGAAAAATTTGAACTCAAACTTGGCACACAGACATCCAATCTTCGGATCGCACTCGTTCCAAAAACCAATCTGCTACAAGACGTCATTGTAAAGAGCAAACCTAAAGTGAGCCGTTCAAATGATACGATTTCCTACGACGTCGGATCTTTTGCCAAAGAGGAGGATCGCAATATAGGCGACGTAATCAAACGCCTTCCGGGCATGGAAGTTACCGAATCGGGGCTTATAAAATACCAGGATAAAACCGTTTCTAAACTTTACATTGACGGTGACGATCTGTTGGAAAATCGCTATGGTGTAGGTACACGGACAATCCCGCATAAAATGGTAAAGGACATTCAGGTGCTCGACAATCACGAACATTATAAGGTCCTTAAAAATAAAAGATTTACAGACGACGTCGCCATCAATCTCGTTATCAAAGAGGAAGCCAAGCTGAAGCTCACTGGACAGGCCAAAATTGGCGTCGGCACTCCCAATCTCTATGATCCTGAATTGAATTCCATCCTATTCAACAAGAAAGTAAAGATGCTGAATGTTCTCAGCGGGAATAATACAGGTCATGATCTTTCCGGAGATATCATTGGGGCCAATCAATCCTCTTTACTGGCCAAGTTCGGCAGCTCGACTATCAACAATCTCCTGGCGACGAGCACAACAGGCAGTCCAAATATTCCTAAAAACAATTATTACTTCAACAATACCGGTTCACTGAACACCAATAACCTATACAACCTCAAGAATCTCTGGCAGCTAAAATCCAATCTTCAGGTCTTATACGACAACGATCGGCAAAATAATGCCTCAAACACGCAATACCTGCTCGATGATGGCGACGTTTATTTTAATGAGCAAAATCACATGAAAACAGCGCGGTGGCTTGGCGCAGCCAGACTTTCGGCATCTACCAATACGGAAAAGAAATATGCGAACAATACTTTATCATTTGAATATGAAAAAAAAGATATTACAGCATTGCTGGCAAACTCCTCAGGGCAGATCGAGCAGTTCCAAAAACACCACATCAAGGGATTCAGCAACTTGTTCAGCTATATACCCCAACTTAAAAACAATGACATTATTGCAATCAACTGGTCTTTAAATTATGGCACTAAACCGCAGACGTTACAGATCTATCCCGGTGTTTTTCCAGAAATACTCAACGATAGCATTCCCTATAAAAGCAGCCGCCAGCAAATCGAAGTTCCTTCCTTTTTTACGGAGATCAGTATAGGTTATCGCTTCAATAAAGGCAGAATCAAACAATACTATCAAATTGGCTTCAATACAGATCGTCAACATTTCACCTCACTCCTTACCATAGTAGATAATGAGCAACGTGTTCGAACATTGGGCGATAATACCCGTAATAATCTGTATTGGAGCAGATCCCAAGCGTTTATTACACCGCAATATTCCTGGAAAACAAATCGATTTGAAACCCAGCTCGAGATCCCGATCACCTATTTGTTTACGCATTATGAAGATGTCAGCCATCAACTGGCCACGTCCAAAAATTCCATGCTGATCAATCCTAATTTAAAAGCAAGATGGCAGATTTCACAAGAAGACTATCTTCAATTTAACTATCAATTTGCGCAGGATGTAGGCAATATTGAAGATATATACCGTGGTGCCGTATTACGGAACTATAGAATGCTTAGCCAAAATAATGCCGCGCTAAATGAATCCAAAAAACATACGTTTAATCTCAATTATACTTTGGCCCGCACCCTAAAAGTATTATTTGCAAATGCTGGTATTAGCTATACAAGATCGCTTTCCAACACGATGTTATCGTCCGTTATAAAAAATAACATCACCGAAAATATATTGGTCAATATGGATAACCTGCAAGATCGATGGTCATCTCAGATCGGATTTGATAAATACATCTTCCCTTTGGCAAGTACCCTCAAACTAAAAGGAAGCATTTCTTACTTCAAATACAATCAATTGTTAAACAATGCGCTAGTGCCTACTCGAAGTATGAGCTATCTATTTCAGCCCAGTATTGAAGCTAAGGTATTTAAATCTTATAATATTTCCTATTCAGGACTATTCAATTGGAACAGGAGCAAACAACAGGGCCTTGACAATGCGATCCAAAACAAAACTACCACCATGATGCATAACATAGGCTTTCCGGCCAGTCCCTTTAAAAATGGCTTTATGCGGCTAAACCTGCGCAACCTGGCCACCTTTCAAACAAACATGAAGAATGCAAGTTACACCTTCATAGACTTTTTTACGCGCTATAAGATCAACAAGTGGAAAATGGATATCGAATTGGAAATGAATAATTTGGCCAATATCAAAAACTATCGCACCTACCTGATGACGGCCAATATGATTTCACAAAATGAATTTGAACTTCGCGGGAGAACAATTTTACTTCGTACAGTTTTCAACCTTTAAGACTCGAACCGTCAGAAAGAAACAATTACGTTTTCTAGTGCTCGTCTATTGTTGTGCCCATAGACCAATCTCTTCCAATTGAAATCCCGCTATTTTAGCAGATTATCGATGATGAACAAGAGTAATAAGTTTTTCAACCCCTAGAGGCAAACCGTTTCATAAAAAAAAAATAGAAAAAAGAAGCCTGAGCAAAAAAATCACCCAGGCTTCTTTTTATATCTTGCGAAAAATATTCTTTGTTAAAAAACTTAGAAATGTTTTCTATTGCATATCAAATAAATGTTTCTCTGCATGGTAAGAAGAACGAACCAGCGGTCCAGACTCCACATACTTGAATCCCATTTCCAAACCAATTTTCTGATATTTCTCAAATTGTGCAGGCGTAATCCACTCGATTACAGGATGGTGAGCTTTGGTAGGCTGTAAATATTGCCCCAGTGTCAAAATATGTACCCCAACGTTATATAAATCTTGCATTGCCTCGATAACATCTTCCTCTGTTTCACCTAAACCAAGCATAATTCCTGATTTTGTACGGAGTCCAGCTTCAGAAATCCGACGCAGACACTCAAGTGAACGATCATATTTAGCTTGAACGCGAACTTCTCTTGTCAAACGACGTACAGTTTCAAGGTTGTGCGAAACAACCTCGGGACGTACTGCGATCACGCGGTCCAAATTATCCCATTGTCCTTTAAAATCTGGCAAAAGTGTTTCTAAGGTTGTTTCTAGGCTTTCCCGACGAATGGCATTTATTGTCTCCGCCCATATTATCGAACCACCATCTTTTAGGTCATCACGATCCACCGAAGTGATCACACAGTGTTTTACCTGCATTAACTTGACAGAATTGGCAACACGATTAGGTTCATCCAGATCCACCGCCAAAGGACGACCTGTTGCTACCGCACAAAATGAACAAGAACGTGTACAGATATTTCCCAAAATCATGAAGGTTGCCGTTCCAGCCCCCCAACATTCGCCCATATTCGGGCAATTTCCACTCTCACAAATTGTATGTAATTTATGCTCGTCTACAAGACTTCTGACATGTCTATACTCTTTACCAACAGGCAATTTGACACGCAACCAATCAGGCTTGCGTTGTGCAGGAGTTGCCGGAATAACTGGAAGTTCAATCATACAACAAAGTTAAGGATTAAAAATGTAATTTCTAACCGTCAATTTGTTGGTTTTATATCATAAAAAATGAGCGATTGCCGTCAATAATAGAATTATGAAACAAAAATTAGGATATTTGTGTTGATTATCATTAATCTAATAACAAAACTATGCGACTGAGCCGATCTTTATCCATGTTGTTACTTGGGGGTGCAACCATTTTTACAGCACAAGCCCAAACCAACTTTGACATTATACCCAAACCTTCGAAAATCACCTTGGCTACTGGAACATACGCTATCCCTGCACATCTTCAGGTTATTGTTTCAGATGAATTTCAGGAGGCGACACAGTTACTTACTGAACACCCCGCCATCAAAAGCCTCGCTGTCGAAGTACTCAAGAAAAATAAAAAAGGTCCTAAAGAAGGCTTTCGCATTATTAAAGCTGTCGATGCAGATAATCTAAGTAAGAACGCCTATTCCATTCAAATCGATGAAAAAGGCCTGCTACTCAGGGCTTGGAATGTACCTCAGGTGATCAATGGGATTTACACGCTGGTTCAATTAGGCTATCTACAAGCCGATCCAAGTAAAGTAGCCTATGCGACAATAGTCGATGAGCCTCGCTTTGCCTATCGTGGCTTACACCTGGATGTATCGCGTCATTTTATGCCACTATCCTTTGTAAAAAAGTATATCGACATCATGGCCATCTATAAATTCAATAACTTTCATTGGCATTTAACCGACGGAGCCGGGTGGCGACTGGAGATTAAAAAGTACCCAGAGTTAACACAAAAAGCGGCCTGGCGAACACATACCAGCTGGAAAGATTGGTGGAACAATGGTCGTCAGTATGTAGAAAAAGGTACGCCAAATGCCAGCGGTGGATTCTACACACAGGAGGAAGCCCGCGAATTGGTCGATTATGCAGCCCGCAAAGGAATCAATGTTATTCCCGAAATAGAAATGCCCGGACATTCGGAAGAAGTATTGGCCGTGTATCCCGAACTCTCCTGTTCCGGAAAGCCCTATAGTCAGGGAGAATTCTGCATCGGCAATGAAAAAACCTTTGAATTTCTAAAAAATGTATTGGATGAAGTCCTCACAATATTCCCTTCCCAGTACATTCATATCGGCGGTGACGAAGCTGAGAAAAAGCATTGGGAAACCTGTCCAAAAGATCAGGCACTCATGCAGAAAGAAGGACTGAAATCTGTCGACGAACTGCAGAGCTATGCCATCAGACAAATGGATCAATACCTGCAATCTAAGGGTAGAAAACTGATCGGTTGGGACGAAATCCTCCAAGGGGGACTTACCGAAGGAGCTACCGTCATGAGCTGGCGCGGTGAAGATGGCGGCATAAAGGCCGCAAATGCAGGTCACGATGTCATCATGACTCCAGGTTCACACCTTTATTTTGATTCTTATCAGACAGACCCCCGGACACAGCCTGAGGCCATCGGCGGTTACCTGACACTGGATAAGGTGTATTCGTATGATCCTATTCCAGCGGCCATACAAGGAGATAAAGCCAAGCATATTCTCGGAGCACAAGCGAATATATGGACAGAATATGTTCCTACCACCGAACACCTTGAGTATATGGTATTCCCACGTGCACTGGCTTTAGCAGAGGTCAATTGGACCAATAAAGATGGGAAAAGCTGGACTGACTTTCAGCGAAGACTGCAATCTCATTATAAGCTTTTACAAGATCTGAACGTCAATTATTACCGTCCTTCCTTTAATGTTGCTTATACAGCAACATACAATGCAGCTAAAAACAACAATAAAATTACGCTGACAACCGAGCAACTAAAAACAGATCAGATCCGATATACCATTGATGGCAGTGAGCCTACAATCCAGTCTACACCCTATACTGCACCATTTGAACTCAGCTCAACAGGTCATATCAATGCGGCTTATTTTCTAGATTCTATCAAAATTGGTCCAACCCTATCCTTTGATATTGACATTCATCGCGCTATCGGAAAAAAAGTAACGTACAACACAGCATGGTCGGGATATCCAGCACAAAAAGATTCTACCTTAACAAATGGAATCATGGGTGGTCTTTCCTATCACGATGGCCAATGGCAAGGATTCACCAGTCCGATTGATGTGGTCGTGGATATGGAACGTAGAGAAGAAATACACCAGGTAGCCATGAATTTTATGCAGATGATTGGCCCGGGCGTTTATATGCCCGGAGAAATGGAAGTCCTGCTTTCGGATAATGGCCGTACCTTCAGATCGGTAGGAACAATCAAAAATGATATATCCGATAAAGAGTCCAAGTTGACTTTCAAAAGGTTTGAACTCAAACTTGACAAAGCACAGCAGGCGCGTTATATAAAGATCAAAGCCAGCAATCCTAAAAAAGGTTACTTGTTTACAGACGAAATCATCGTTTATTAAACACATCTGGACAGTTTTCTAAACCTGCATGTTTTATT
The DNA here is from genome assembly GCF_039511225.1 of Sphingobacterium multivorum. Lineage (NCBI taxonomy): Bacteria > Pseudomonadati > Bacteroidota > Sphingobacteriia > Sphingobacteriales > Sphingobacteriaceae > Sphingobacterium > Sphingobacterium multivorum. Next base: position 706,346 of record NZ_CP154261.1, on the reverse strand, counting down.
AATTTGTGTTTTCTCATTAAAGCATCAATGAGTTCAAAACTCACTGTTATCGGAAAACAACAACCTTCATGATTTCACGGCACCAATAGCTCTAAAATCATGAAGGTTCTATACTCGTTTTTGTTTTTCAGGACTACTTTTCCAACAAACGGCATTTAATTTTGAAATATTATTAAAATAAATACTTAATTTTCAAAATTTAAAATGTAACTTTGCACTCCGACAAAGCAGTCGGAATGACCCTTCCCCATGAGCTATTTTTGATTGTCTTTGCTCAGATTTACAATAGGAAATTTAATTTTTTGAACTAGATATAATGCCAAGAAACACTTCCATTAAGTCGGTTTTAATCATCGGATCAGGTCCCATCGTTATCGGTCAAGCTTGTGAATTTGATTATTCTGGATCTCAAGCATCCCTTTCATTGAAAGAAGAAGGTATTGAAGTATCCATCATCAACTCAAACCCTGCAACAATCATGACGGACAAAGTTGTTGCGGACAATGTCTACTTACTTCCATTAACTTGCGAAAGTATTGAAGAAATTTTGCAAAAACACAACATTGACGCTGTACTTCCTACCATGGGTGGCCAAACGGCTTTGAACTTATGTATCGAAGCTTCCAACCTAGGCCTTTGGGAAAAATACAATGTAAAAGTTATCGGTGTTGATGTTGCTGCCATTGAAAAAACTGAAAACCGCGAAGAATTCCGTCAATTAATGGTTGATATCGGTGTGGGCGTTGCAACATCCAAAATTGCAAACTCATTCCTTGAAGGTAAAGAAGCGGCACAAGAGATTGGCTATCCGCTTGTTATACGTCCATCTTATACCCTTGCAGGTACAGGAGGTGGATTTGTTCACAGAAAAGAAGATTTTGACGCAGCCTTAAATAGAGGTTTACATGCATCACCAACACATGAAGTTTTGGTTGAACAAGCTGTATTGGGCTGGAAAGAATTTGAGTTGGAATTACTTCGCGATACCAATGACAATGTTATCATCATCTGTACTATTGAAAACTTTGATCCAATGGGTATCCACACTGGAGACTCGATCACTGTTGCACCAGGCATGACATTATCAGACAAATGTTATCAAGATATGCGTAATCAGGCTATCCTGATGATGCGCTCAATTGGTACATTTGCAGGTGGTTGTAACGTTCAGTTCTCTGTAAACCCAGAAAACGAAGAGATCATCGCCATCGAAATCAATCCTCGTGTATCACGCTCTTCCGCTTTAGCATCAAAAGCAACGGGTTATCCAATTGCGAAGATTGCAGCTAAACTGGCGATCGGTTACAACTTGGATGAATTGCAAAATCAGATCACAAAGACAACATCCGCATATTTTGAACCAACATTAGACTATGTGATTGTTAAGATCCCTCGTTTCAACTTCGATAAATTCAAAGGAGCAAACAAAGAATTAGGTCTACAGATGAAAGCGGTAGGTGAAGTTATGGCAATCGGCCGTACATTTATCGAAGCTTTACAGAAAGCATGTCAATCCTTGGAGACAGGCCGCGCTGGGTTAGGTGCTGATGGTCGTCAATGGAGAAACCTTGACGAAATCATGGATAGCCTGGAACATCCAAGTGGTGACCGCTTATTCCATATCAAAGATGCTTTCGAATTAGGCGTTCCTTTGGAATCGATCCGTAAGGCAACACGTATCGACAAATGGTTCTTGGTACAGATCCAAGAGTTGGTACACCTTGAGCAAGAATTACGTCGTTATCAATTGAATAATATCCCGCGCGACTTCTTCATGACCCTAAAACAAAAAGGTTATTCAGATGTACAAATTGCATGGTTATTAGGAAATGTAACCGAGGATCAAGTGTACGATCGTCGTAAGGAGTTAGGGATCAACCGTGTTTACAAAATGGTCGATACTTGTGCTGCAGAATTCCCGGCACAAACACCTTATTACTATTCGACATTCGAAGAAGAGAACGAATCCATCTCTTCAGATAGAAAGAAAATCATCGTATTAGGTTCTGGTCCAAACCGTATCGGTCAAGGTATCGAGTTTGACTACTCTTGTGTACATGGTTTATTAGCCGCTAAAGAATGTGGTTACGAAGCGATTATGGTCAACTGTAACCCAGAGACTGTATCGACAGACTTCAATATGGCTGATAAATTATACTTCGAGCCCGTATTCTGGGAGCACGTACGTGAGATCATCGAATTAGAAAAACCCGAAGGTGTTATCGTTCAGTTGGGTGGACAAACAGCTCTTAAAATGGCTGAGCGTCTAGAGCAACTTGGCGTAAAAATCATCGGTACTTCATTTGAGAATATGGACTTGGCAGAAGACCGTGGCCGTTTCTCCGATCTATTGAAAGAATTGGAAATTCCATATCCAAGATACGGTGTCGCGACTTCAGCAGAAGAAGCATTACAAGTTGCAAACGAAGTTGGCTATCCAGTATTGGTGCGTCCTTCTTACGTATTGGGCGGACAAGGCATGAGCATTGTTATCAACGATGAAGATTTAGAAAAAGCTGTTGTCAACTTATTGAAAAACCTTCCTGGAAACCATATTCTGATTGACCACTTCCTGGATCGTGCAGAAGAAGCTGAATCAGATTCGATCTGTGATGGTGAAGATGTACACATCATTGGTATGATGGAACACATCGAGCCTGCAGGTATCCACTCTGGTGACTCATCGGCGGTATTACCTCCATTTGGCCTATCACAAGCTGTTCAGGACAAAATGGAAGAATACTCTATTAAACTAGCAAAAGCATTGAACGTAAGAGGTTTATTAAACATTCAGTTTGCTGTTAAAGGTGAGAATGTGTATGTCATCGAGGCTAATCCACGTGCATCACGTACAGTTCCTTTTATCGCTAAAGCTTATGATGTTCCTTACATCAATATCGCAACTAAAGTCATGTTGGGTGTCAATAAGTTGAAAGACTTTACGATTGAACGTAAATTACAGGGATACGCGATTAAAGAACCTGTATTCTCTTTCAACAAATTCCCTGAAGTAGACAAGCAATTAGGCCCAGAAATGAAATCAACTGGTGAAGCAATTCGCTTTATCAAAGATCTTCACGATCCTTATTTCAGAGAATTGTACAATCAAAAATCAATGTTTTTGAATGCACAATAAGACATATCAATCAAATAGAAAAGGCTTGCAAATGCAAGCCTTTTCTATTTGATATCTTTCACACAGCGAAATCCAACATTATTTGTAGGACTGTTGACTTCCCCTTTTCCTCTGCTTCCGGCTTTATACCTTTCACAATATTGATCGTTGCAAAGAAATGACCCGCCCCGCTGAACGCGTTTTTCAAGGTTTGGCTCCTGCGGATCATAAGAATCCTGTGGTCCTTTGGGATTCACGGCTGTACTATGCTGATAGTAATCGGGCCTATAAAAATCAGCACACCATTCCCACACATTCCCTTCCATATCATACAGTCCCAACGCATTTGCCTGAAATGATTTTACCGGTGCAGCCCCCTCAAACCCATCTTCCTTTGAATCTTGCACAGGAAATTTTCCCTGATAAATATTTGCGGTCCATTTACCATTAGGCTTCAAGTCCTTTCCCCAATAATACAAGTCGTCGTTTGCATCATTACGTCCCCTAGCCGCATATTCCCATTCCGCTTCCGTAGGCAATCGTTTGCCTGCCCATTTCGCATAAGCTGCAGCATCTTCATAGGCAACCTGAACAACGGGATAATTCATTTTGTCCTTTATCGAGCTATCGGGTCCTTCGGGATGTTGCCAGTTTGCACCAGGGACATACTCCCACCACATCAGGTAATTGTTTAATGAATTGAGTTCTTTGGGCTTAGAGAACACAGCCGATCCCGGGACTAACATCTTGGGATCCACTCCCGGAAAATCTTTCGGATCAAGCGCTCGCTCAGCAACAGTTACATAACCTGTCTCCTTTACAAACTGCGCAAACTGTGCATTTGTGACCTCATGTTCATCCATATAAAATGAATTTAGTTCAACCTGATGTAGGGGCTTACTATCTTCAAAATTTGAACTTCCCATTAGAAATTTGCCCCCTTCAACCAATATCATTGTGTCCGCATTCTTGCTTTTTAGCTGGGCAATTTGGGATTTTATCATACCAGCGCGAGTAGGTATATTTTCCCCAACACAACAGGAAAGTGTATCCTTGGTGGAAAATAACGATAAACAGGTAATTAGAGTCAGATTGAATAACATAATTAAAGATAAACATAAAAGGGGAACAATAAAAAGTTCCCCTTCAATAAGTCATTTTATATAGGAGGACTATACGCCCAATTGTATATTTTCTTTTTTCGCTGATCTCGAACGGATAGGCGTATTTCCGCCACCTTTTAACGTGATTTCTACCGGCGTATTATTTTTCCATGCACCTTTTGTGAAATCCGGTACATCAACTGTTTTACAGTTCTTTTCGACAGATTCGAAACTCAACGGTACGATACAGCTCCATGAAGCAGCGTCATAGACATCCTGATCCAAAGGTAATCCATTGCGCAAACAATCAATTAGACGCCAGTCCATCATAAAATCCATCCCACCGTGTCCACCGACCTGCTTTGCTTGTTCACCAATATATTTTACCAATTCTGGGGTGTATTTATCATACAGTTCTTTCAATTTCTGTTCTGTAATGAATTCATGCCCAAAAGCAATATTCTCCGTAGGATACTTTTGTGCAAACCCTTTGGTGCCACTCAGTGTATGTAGCCTAGAATAAGGTCTAGGAGAAGTAACATCATGCTGCAACATAATCGTTTTCCCTTTGGCCGTACGGATAAGCGTTGTATTCATATTACCACGGTATTTCTTTCCTACAAATTCCTGAAAAAAAGAATCCTTAGCGGCTAACTCTTTTGCTTTTTCTCCCATCATAAAATCATTGGAAGACATCGCCACAAGATGATCCATTTTATCCCCTCTATTGATATTTAAGCATTGTGCCACAGGTCCAAGTCCATGTGTAGGGTACAGATTTCCATTTAGTTTTATATTTTCTCTTAGGCGCCACATGTTATCATAGCCATTTTTTGCAAAATTAAGGTCAAGCAAATCGTGAATATAAGCACCTTCGGCGTGAACGAGTTCGCCAAACAAGCCTTGGCGCACCATATTCAATGTCAGCATTTCGAAGAAATCATAACAGCAGTTCTCCAGCATCATACAATGCTTTTTAGTTGCCTCGGATGTTTTTACCACCTCCCAACAATCTTTGATTGTCAAAGCGATCGGGACTTCACATGCCACGTGATTACCCGCTTTCATCGCCGCAATACTCATCGGAGTATGATAATCCCAAGGCGTACAAATATAGACCAGGTCAAGCTTCTCTTCTTTCAACAAGGATTTCCAGCCATCTTCACCTGAATACGCTTTAGGAGCTGCTAGACCTTTCGATGTAACGATTTTTGTTGCGCGCTCCACCCGGTCTGGATGCTTGTCACAAAGTGCGACAATTTCGCATCCCTCAATAAAAGATAAGCGTTCAACAGCACCAGGACCGCGCATGCCGAGTCCAATTACCGCTACCCTGACCTTATCTATTTTTGGAGCTGCATAGCCACACATATTAAACGACTCTGCCACTGCATTGGCATTGACCAACGTAGGGAGTGAAACAGCCAGCGATGACAATATTCCGGCTTTTTTAAGAAAATCTCTTCTAGAATCCATAATTTAAAGTTCATATAAATTTAAAGGGACCAATTGGTCCCTCTAAAAAATCACCTATTTTAAAACAAACTAAACAGTCAATAGAAAAATCCTTTTGGATCGGATTTATAGTTGGTTCTACTTAAAGAACTTAATCTCTATAACAATAATATAACACTTTTTTCTAAATAAAAAATGAAACTTGAAAGCAATCGTTTGCTTAATCTACACAAACGATTGTTTAATTTTCTATCTTCGTTGTTTTTCAATCGATATTCTGCAGCCACAGAGTGTTTAATAATGAAATTCCGAGTAGAATAATGGCAATTGTGACAGTATATTCCAGCGATGATCACTAATGAATGCCGAGCTGCATTTGTTATCGCTAAGCAATTGTAACTTCACAGCGGTCTAGCTAGAGGTAGAATGTTATCGGGTTCCTGATCGGGATATGTAGATGAGAAATAGTATGTGGATACAATGATATTTGCCCTATTAAGCTTAACAATAGTGTAGAATGACCGTATAATATATGAATTTTATAGCAAGAACTATAGCCACTAGCTGTATAATTCGCAACAGTTGGGTAGCCTATAAGGAAAGTAAACTCAAGCAACGTCCTGCGATCACCAAAAAATACGGAAGATATGCAATAGCATTGTACAGGAAGTACGGGGAGTTACCTAAACGAAAGAAGCCCTTGACTGTTTCCAGCAAGGGCTTCCGTGTAAAAAAAGGCACCGACCTACTCTCCCACCTGTTACGGCAATACCATCGGCTCTGGCGGGCTTGACTGCTCTGTTCGGAATGGGAAGAGGTAGACACCGCCGATATAGGCACCTAAATATTTTTTTAGATCTGAGATCAGGGATAAGAGTATCCGGAGCCTGTAAGGTCCGAAATGATCCCTATGTTCATATCTAAATGACATATATATTGAAAGAGTTTCGTTTCTGTTTTGTTTCTAAAAATTAAAGAGGAAGACAACAGTGTTATCTGCTTGAGAAAGCTTCGGGCTATTAGTACCACTTGGCTTTGGTCTCTCAACCTTTACACCTATGGCCTATCAACGTAGTCATCTTCTACGACCCTATAAGGAAGTCTCATCTCGTGGCTAGTTTCGCACTTAGATGCTTTCAGCGCTTATCTATTCCAGACGTAGCTACCCTGCCGTACACCTGGCGGCATAACAGGTTCACCAGAGGTCTGTCCAACCCGGTCCTCTCGTACTAAGGTCAGATCCACTCAAACTTCCAACGCCCACAACAGATAGGGACCGAACTGTCTCGCGACGTTCTGAACCCAGCTCGCGTGCCACTTTAATGGGCGAACAGCCCAACCCTTGGGACCTTCTCCAGCCCCAGGATGTGACGAGCCGACATCGAGGTGCCAAACCTCCCCGTCGATATGAGCTCTTGGGGGAGATCAGCCTGTTATCCCCAGCGTACCTTTTATCCTTTGAGCGATGGCCCTTCCATACAGAACCACCGGATCACTATGTCCGTCTTTCGACCCTGTTCGACTTGTCGGTCTCACAGTCAAGCAAGCTTATGCCATTGCACTCCGCGTACGGTTACCAAGCGTACTGAGCTTACCTTTGAAAGCCTCCGTTACCTTTTTGGAGGCGACCACCCCAGTCAAACTACCCACCAAACAATGTCCTCCACATCATGGAGTTAGAAACCGAATACAGAAAGGGCGGTATTTCAAGGTTGATTCCATGACTCCTGGCGAAGCCACTTCAACATCTCCCGCCTATCCTACACATCCTGTACCCAATCTCAATGTTAAGCTATAGTGAAGGTGCATGGGGTCTTTCCGTCCCGTTGCGGGTAATCGGCGTCTTCACCGATACCACAATTTCACCGAGCTCATGGCTGAGACAGCGCCCAGATCGTTACACCATTCGTGCAGGTCGGAACTTACCCGACAAGGAATTTCGCTACCTTAGGACCGTTATAGTTACGGCCGCCGTTTACTGGGGCTTCGATTCAATGCTTCTCTTGCGATGACATCCCCTCTTAACCTTCCAGCACCGGGCAGGTGTCAGGCCTTATACTTCATCTTGCGATTTTGCAAAGCCATATGTTTTTGTTAAACAGTCGCCTGGGCCTTTTCACTGCGGCTGCTCTTTCGAGACAGCGCCCCTTCTCCCGAAGTTACAGGGCCATTTTGCCGAGTTCCTTAGCCATGACTCACTCGAGCACCTTAGGATTCTCTCCTCGACCACCTGTGTCGGTTTGCGGTACGGGTCTTCATAACCTGAAGCTTAGCGGGTTTTCTTGGAAGTCTGTTTACCTGCTCTATCAGCGCCACCGGAGCTTTGCTGTACTATTGGGTTTCAGCTAGAGTTGCGGATTTGCCTACAACTCCAATACCTACGCCTTTCAACGAACTATTCCGTCAGTTCGCGGCAGTGTCACTACTCCGTCACCACATCGCAGTTATGAAGAGTACTGGAATATTAACCAGTTGTCCATCGGCTTGCCCCTTCGGGTGCGCCTTAGGTCCCGACTGACCCTGATCCGATTAACGTTGATCAGGAAACCTTGGTCTTTCGGTGGGCGGGTTTCTCACCCGCCTTATCGTTACTTATGCCTACATTTGCTTTTCCATAACCTCCACACAGCATTGCCACTGTGCTTCCCCGGCGATGGAATGCTCCCCTACCAGATGTACATCTTTCAGTACAAATCCATAGCTTCGGTACCGTTCTTGATGCCCGTTTATTATCCACGCCCGGCCGCTCGACTAGTGAGCTGTTACGCACTCTTTAAATGAATGGCTGCTTCCAAGCCAACATCCTAGCTGTCTGGGCAACCGGACCTCGTTAGTTCAACTTAGAACGGATTTGGGGACCTTAGCTGATGGTCTGGGTTCTTTCCCTCTCGGCCTTGGACCTTAGCACCCAAAGCCTCACTGCCGGCTATATTTGATAGCATTCGGAGTTCGTCTGGATTTGGTAGGATTTGACTCCCCCGCACCCAATCGGTAGCTCTACCTCTATCAAACTCCACGCCGACGCTGTTCCTAAAAACATTTCGGGGAGTACGAGCTATTTCCCAGTTTGATTGGCCTTTCACCCCTACCCTCAGGTCATCCGGAAACTTTTCAACGTTTATCGGTTCGGTCCTCCATTACATGTTACTGCAACTTCAACCTGCCCAAGGGTAGATCACAAGGTTTCGCGTCTACCTCATCTGACTATGCGCCCTATTAAGACTCGCTTTCGCTTCGGCTGCGTCCCTGAAGGACTTAACCTTGCCAGACAAGAGTAACTCGTAGGCTCATTATGCAAAAGGCACGCTGTCACAGGACCTGCCTGCTCCAACCGCTTGTAAGCACACGGTTTCAGGTTCTTTTCACTCCCCTGTTCGGGGTTCTTTTCACCTTTCCCTCACGGTACTGGTTCACTATCGGTCTCTCAGGAGTATTTAGCCTTACCAGATGGTGCTGGTGGATTCCCACAGGATTTCTCCGGTCCCGCGGTACTCAGGATACCACTATGTCAACATTCTTTACCTGTACGGGGCTCTCACCCTTATTGCGCAGTTTCCCACCTGCTTCCAGTTCATAGCGCTGTACAATGTCGTGGTCCTACAACCCCGACCATGCCGTAACATGATCGGTTTGGGCTCTTTCCCGTTCGCTCGCCACTACTTGGGAAATCATTGTTATTTTCTTCTCCTACGCCTACTTAGATGTTTCAGTTCAGCGCGTTCGCGTTTTATACGACTATTCTTCAAATAGTCAGGTTGCCCCATTCGGAAATCTACGGATCACTTCGCATTTGCCAATCCCCGTAGCTTATCGCAGCTTATCACGTCCTTCTTCGCCTCTGAGAGCCTAGGCATCCCCCGTGTGCCCTTATTTACTTTCTTCACCGGCATAGCCTTTTGCTACTATGCGGCTGCTTTTGATATATATACTCATATGCTACGCAGAGATTCGTTCGGCATTCACCGAGGGTCTCCTCTCTACATCAGACACATACACGTATTGTCTCTATACTGTTGTCTTCTCTTGTAATTTTTTTTCTCTTTCAATATGTCAAAGAACTCTTTTTCCGGTTTGTTTCTTCGGAGCATCTGTCGATGTCCCTCCCGGAGATGTGGAGAATAACGGATTCGAACCGTTGACCCCCTGCGTGCAAGGCAGGTGCTCTAGCCAGCTGAGCTAATTCCCCTTACTTTTTCGTAGTCCCGAGCAGATTTGAACTGCTGACCCCTACATTATCAGTGTAGTGCTCTAACCAACTGAGCTACGGGACTAGCTTATCTTGTTCATCTCTTTCTCTCGGTCCTGCTCCTTTCGGGGCGGGCACTTTCTTCTGATGTTTTTTCTTCTTGCAATCATATGTAACGTGACGAGCACCGATCTGCGATACTCTAGAAAGGAGGTATTCCAGCCGCACCTTCCGGTACGGCTACCTTGTTACGACTTAGCCCCAATTATCGGTTTTACCCTAACACGCTCCTTGCGGTAACATGCTTTAGGTACCCCCAACTTTCATGGCTTGACGGGCGGTGTGTGCAGAGCGGGAACGTATTCACCGCGTCATTGCTGATACGCGATTACTAGCGAATCCAACTTCATGGGGTCGAGTTGCAGACCCCAATCCGAACTGTGAATGGCTTTTAGAGATTAGCATCATATTGCTATGTAGCTGCCCGCTGTACCATCCATTGTAGCACGTGTGTAGCCCAGGACGTAAGGGCCATGATGACTTGACGTCGTCCCCACCTTCCTCGCTGTTTGCACAGGCAGTCTGTTTAGAGTCCCCACCATTACATGCTGGCAACTAAACATAGGGGTTGCGCTCGTTGCGGGACTTAACCCAACACCTCACGGCACGAGCTGACGACAGCCATGCAGCACCTAGTTTCGTGTCCCGAAGGACGGGTGCGTCTCTGCACCCTTCACTAACTTTCAAGCCCGGGTAAGGTTCCTCGCGTATCATCGAATTAAACCACATGCTCCTCCGCTTGTGCGGGCCCCCGTCAATTCCTTTGAGTTTCACCCTTGCGGGCGTACTCCCAGGTGGATAACTTAACGCTTTCGCTGGGACGCTGGCTGTCTATCGCCAACATCGAGTTATCATCGTTTAGGGCGTGGACTACCAGGGTATCTAATCCTGTTCGATCCCCACGCTTTCGTGCATCAGCGTCAATACCAGCTTAGTGAGCTGCCTTCGCAATCGGAGTTCTAAGACATATCTATGCATTTCACCGCTACTTGTCTTATTCCGCCCACTTCAAATGGATTCAAGCCCATCAGTATCAAAGGCACTGCGATGGTTGAGCCACCGTATTTCACCCCTGACTTAACAGGCCGCCTACGCACCCTTTAAACCCAATAAATCCGGATAACGCTCGGATCCTCCGTATTACCGCGGCTGCTGGCACGGAGTTAGCCGATCCTTATTCTTCCAGTACATTCAGCTAAATACACGTATTTAGGTTTATTCCTGGACAAAAGCAGTTTACAACCCATAGGGCAGTCATCCTGCACGCGGCATGGCTGGTTCAGGCTTCCGCCCATTGACCAATATTCCTTACTGCTGCCTCCCGTAGGAGTCTGGTCCGTGTCTCAGTACCAGTGTGGGGGATTCTCCTCTCAGAGCCCCTAGACATCGTCGCCTTGGTAGGCCGTTACCCTACCAACTAGCTAATGTCACGCGAGCCCATCTCTATCCTATAAATATTTAATCAACCGAACATGCGAACTGTTGATGTTATGCGGTGTTAATCTCTCTTTCGAGAGGCTATCCCCCTGATAGAGGTAGGTTGCTCACGCGTTACGCACCCGTGCGCCACTCTCACCATCTTCGAGCAAGCTCTCCGATGGATCCCGTCCGACTTGCATGTATTAGGCCTGCCGCTAGCGTTCATCCTGAGCCAGGATCAAACTCTCCATTGTAAAATGAAGTTTTTGATTCCAACTATTTATAATAATCAGAATTCTTTTTTTATATCTCTGATCTTGGATCGAATTGAACGAATTACTTGAATTTGTTCATGACTTTCGACTTTCGTCTGTCTACTCGTCACGCTTACATGATTGTGTTTTCTTAAAGAACTTTTGTCGCTTCAACTTCCGTATCCGCTATATTCCGACAGGCATTGCGCCCCTCTTTATCTTTTTCGTTTTTCCCTTCGTTTCCGTTGGGACTGCAAAGGTAGAAATCTTTTCTGAACTTCCAAAAACTTTCTGAAGTTTTTTTTCTTTTCTCTTTTTCCGATTTCCGCGTTTAAAATAAATCCAGCGGGATTTTAAATCCTGCCAAACTTCCTTAAACCCTTCTTTTTTTCATGGTTTCTTCCTGCGAAGCAACCGTCCCTCCCTTGCGGAGTGGTGCAAAGATAGGAAGATTATTAACAAACTTCCAAGCCTTTTGTTCTTATTTATTTCATTTTCCCCTTAACTGCCTGTAAGGGTGCGAGATTCTTTTTGTAAAACAGGTGGTCGGAAGGCTGGGATGGCTGATCCTGGTCCGGAATGGGCCTTCTGAGAACCCACGTTAATCATAAATATTATGCAGGCAGGCTTCGCACCGGATCTATTATCAATTCCGTTCAACTTTTGTTAATAATTAATAGGGGTATTACAGGGGGATAACAGGGGGTTAACAGGGGTTTATCAGGGGTTCTACCCCTATTAACCCCCTGTTAAAACGGTACTATAATGGTGTTAATTACAAATCAGTATACAATTTGAACCTAAGCGACGTAACAACAGACTTCCGCAGCCTCTAATACCTCGGATAGGTATAATAAAATAGGATGTGTTGGGAACCGCAACCGCAGCGGAATAGCGGATGGCGGAACTGGCCTAAAGTAAACCTTGATCAATTTTCATTCTGCTGTAGGATTTACTTAGGTTTGTTTAGGTATAGCTTAGGTTCTAGCTAATAAACCCTAGTTAAAAGCTAACTAAATATCAATTAAAATCTAGCTTAAAGAAGAATTAAGTAAAAACGAATAAATATAACGCTATATAAATAACCCAACAAGTGTCCCAGCATCCAACCAAAATCGCCATTAAACATGCATTTTTTATGAAAACGTTAGCCTGCTATCCGTTTTGGGGATTGCTCATTATAGCGGGACGGCACGAGATTAAGAATAAATAAGTCTGTAAGGACCGAAGATTTATTTTGGCAATAGCAAAGCCAGCACAAACGCTACTATGCTTTAAGTGGACAAAAATTCACTAAATCATAATAGCGTTAATCCCTGTGGAGGCTGTGTTAGATCAAAGAAAATGATCAAGAAAAAGCATTCAGCCCCGTAATATCTTGTCCTGTGATTAATAAATGAATATCATGCGTCCCTTCATAGGTAACTACAGACTCCAGGTTCATCATATGTCGCATTATTGGAAAGTCACCGACAATCCCCATTCCGCCAAGAATCTGCCTAGATTCACGCGCTATCTGTAGCGCCATATTCACATTGTTCCGCTTTGCCATGGAGATTTGCTGAGGAGTAGCACGCCCCTCATTCTTGAGTACTCCTAAACGCCACGAGAGCAACTGCGCCTTGGTAATTTCTGTCAGAAATTCCGCCAGCTTCTTTTGCTGCAATTGAAAACCGGCAATTGGCTTTTCAAACTGATGTCGCTCCAACGCATATTGAACCGCAGTTTCATAACAGTCTATTGCTGCTCCAATCACGCCCCATGAAATTCCATAGCGGGCCGAATTCAAACAGGAAAGCGGGCCACGCATTGAATTTACGCCAGGAAGCACATTTTCTGCAGGGATATAAACATCATGAAAAACCAGTTCGCCTGTTTTGGAAGCGCGCAACGACCACTTATGCAAGGTCTCCGGAGTTTCAAAACCCGCCATTCCACGCTCAACAATAACTCCCCGTACTTTGCCGGACTCATCCCGCGCCCAAACGACGGCAATATCACAGATAGGTGAATTTGTAATCCACATCTTTGCTCCATTTAATAGAAAACCATCTCCTTTTGCCGTCAATTTCGTTTCCATTCCACCCGGATCAGATCCATGATTAGGTTCAGTCAGCCCAAAAGAACCGACCAACTCACCCGATGCCAACCGCGGTAAATATTTACGACGTTGCTCCTCACTACCATAGGTATAAATCGGAAACATCACTAAAGAGGATTGCACCGATGCTGCCGAACGAATTGCCGAGTCGCCGGCTTCCAATTCCTGCATAATTAAGCCATAGGAAATTTGATCCAACCCCGCCCCACCGTATTCGACAGGAATATAAGGACCCAAAGCTCCAATTGCCCCCAATTTAGGCATCAAACCCGCAATAGCACGATGTTCCTGCGCCGCATCTTCAATGAAAGGCTTAATCTCTGTTTTCACAAAATCACGGACAGACTGCCGTATCAGTTTATGTTCTTCGGACAACAAATCGTCCACCTGGTAATAATCGGTATTAATCTGTTTGATCATGATATAGTCTACATTAGCTTATCTAAGATAACGATTATTTTCCACTGAACAATATTCAGAACAAACTTGTCAATAAAAAATTTATTTCATACATTTAAACTATTCCACGAATAAAATAAACCATTATGATAAAATCAGCGCTTAAAACACTTGGAATATCTTCCCAGAATTTAGGATCATCAACTGGACAGCAATGGTTTTCCGAAGGTAAAGAATTCGAATCCTTTTCACCTGTCGATGGAAAACTCATCGCAAACATAAAAAGTAGCAATCGTAAAGACTATGAAGCAGTCATTAAGCAGGCCGGAGATGCATTTTTACACTGGCGCCTACTGCCTGCTCCAAAAAGAGGAGACATCGTTCGTCAGTTGGGAGACAAGCTACGTGAGCTTAAACCTACTCTCGGAAAATTAGTTTCCTATGAAATGGGAAAATCTTACCAAGAAGGCATGGGTGAAGTCCAAGAGATGATCGATATCTGTGACTTCGCCTTGGGCCTATCCCGCCAATTGTATGGTAATACCATCCATTCGGAACGTCCCGGGCACCGCATGTACGATCAATATCATCCTTTGGGTGTCGTCGGTATTATTACAGCATTTAACTTTCCAGTGGCCGTATGGGCATGGAACACCGCCCTCGCTTTGGTCTGCGGCAACACTGTCGTCTGGAAACCCAGCGAAAAAACACCGCTATGTGCCATAGCTTGCCAAAAATTACTTGCAGAAATCTTACACAACAACGGGCTGCCCGAGGGAATATCCAACCTCATTATGGGCGACAGGGAAGTTGGCGAGTGGCTTTCGGCAGACAACCGCATTGCCTTGATTTCTGCAACAGGATCTACCCGAATGGGAAAAGAAGTCGCCGTTACCGTAGCACAACGCCTTGGCAAAACACTTTTGGAGCTCGGCGGAAACAATGCGATCATCGTTACTCCAGACGCCGACTTAAAAATGACCATTATCGGTGCTGTATTTGGTGCCGTAGGTACAGCCGGACAACGCTGCACAAGCACCCGAAGACTTATTATCCATGAGGACATTTATGACAACGTCAAAAAACAACTGACAAAAGCTTATGGTCAATTAAAAATTGGTGACCCTTTGGACACGAAAAATCATGTAGGACCATTGATCGACAAAGCCGCCGTAAAATCATACTTAAACGCACTGGACAAAATTAAAACACAAGGGGGAAAAATGCTGATCAAGGGAAAGGTCCTTGAAGGCAAAGGGTATGAAAGTGGCTGTTATGTGCAGCCTGTCATTGCCGAAGTTGAAAATCATTATGAAATCGTACAGCATGAGACCTTTGCCCCTATTCTTTACTTAATCAAATACAAAGGAGATATCAGTGCGGCCATAGCACTTCAAAACAGCGTCGCCCAGGGATTGTCCTCTGCCGTTATGACCAACAACCTACGGGAAGCCGAGCTATTTCTCAGTGCTGCTGGCTCTGATTGTGGTATTGCCAACGTCAATATCGGCACATCGGGCGCCGAAATCGGAGGTGCTTTTGGAGGCGAAAAGGAGACTGGCGGAGGCCGGGAGTCTGGATCAGATGCCTGGAAAGCTTATATGCGCCGCCAGACAAATACCATCAATTATACAACTGACCTTCCCTTGGCACAAGGTATCAAATTTGATTTATAAACCATTTACACACAAAACTATGAGCAGCGTACATGAAAGATTAAGCAAACATATATTAGCCGATGGATTCCCTTTGGTTATGGATATGGAGAAATCCCATGGTTCTTATGTCGTGGATGAAAATGGGGATGAATACCTCGATATGTTCAGTATGTTTGCCTCCATGACCGTGGGTTACAACCATCCACATTTGGTCAAACAACGTGACTTCCTGGGTAAAATGGCCGTCAATAAGCCAGCCATGTCAGATATTTACCCCAAAGAGTTTGCTGATTTTGTCGACACTTTTGACCGTGTAGCCATACCGAAAGAACTCCCCTATGCCTTTTTCATCTCGGGGGGAACACTCGCCGTGGAAAATGCCTTAAAAGCTGCCTTCGACTGGAAGACAAGGCTTAATTTTGCACAGGGAATACAAAAGGAAGCCAGCCAGGTCATTCACTTTAAACAGGCTTTTCATGGTAGATCGGGCTATACCCTGTCATTAACGAATACACAAGACCCCAGAAAATACCTTTATTTTCCAAAATTCAACTGGCCACGCATTACCAATCCTAAATTGAGCTATCCTTTAACAAGCGAACATATCGATCAGACGATTGCTTTGGAGGAAAAAGCTGTCTCGGAAATACGTCAGGCGATCACGGCTAACCCCAACGATATTGCCTGCATTATTATTGAACCGATACAGGGTGAAGGTGGCGACAACCATTTTCGAAAGGAATTTTTCGTACAGCTTCGTCAAATATGTGATGAAAATCAGATCCTCTTAATTTTTGACGAGGTACAGACGGGATTGGGTATTACGGGAAAAATGTGGGCTTACCAACATTATAACGTCATTCCCGACGTTATTGCCTTCGGCAAAAAAGCACAAGTCTGCGGTATACTGGCGAGCAAGGAAAAATTTGATCAGGTGGAACATCATGTCTTTCAAGAATCCAGTCGCATCAATTCAACCTTTGGTGGCGATTTTATGGATATGCTCCGCTTTAAATTAATTCTTGAAGTCATAGAGCAAGAAAACCTGGTTCAAAATGCGGCAGAAAAAGGGCGCTATCTACAAGATAAGCTCCAGGAACTGCTAGCGAAAAAAACGCAGCTGTCTAATTTACGGGGTGAGGGTTTATTCGTTGCAGTGGATTTCGAATCGGAAGCTACACGGAATGCATTTATCAAAAATGCCTATGTAAATAAACTCATTATATTGGGTTGTGGTGAGAAAAGTATCCGTTTTAGACCGCACCTCAATGTGAGCCATGCGGATATCGATAAAACGATAGCAATTATAGAAAAGAGTATTTCCTAAAAAATATGCAATGCTAAAAGCTGCAAAGTAGCCCATCGCATTGCATATTTTTTTATAAACTACCTACCTTTGCAGACATTGGGACGATCGATATCGACCAGCTCGGAAATTCCATATTCATCAAACAGGTCTAAAAGTGCATCTGTACCCTCCTCCAGTTTGTAATCCATCTCTTCTTTATACAGGGGAATCATTGCATAAAAATTGATCAGATTACCATCTTTGGTCTTTAACTCCAAAAATTCCTCTTCAAAACTGAGCATCGGCGGAAGCAGCAACATACAACCAAACCCTGTATTTGCAATATCTTCAGCTTCCATACCATTGGGGATGGTATGCCCATAGCCCAGCCAGGTTTTGTACTCATGTGGAAACCGCGCTAATCTTTTCAAAAAGTAAACCGGCCAATAATTATTGTCATCCTGAAATTCCTCTTCTCCGATCTTCCAATCTGCCGGCAACACAACCATGAGTTCCGCCCGCTCATAAGCCTCTTTGTTTTCCACTTCGTCTGGAACAGACATGGCCAGATCACTCATGCCCGAAGTGACCAAGATATGGTATGGATAATTTGCACTTGGTTTAATCCAATGAACATCGATATGAACAAGCTCAGAGATTATCTCATGGAACACCATATCGGGTTCGGCAATATATTTGGTCAAATGCTCCTCAATCTCATCCAGATAAACACATTGAACCTCCGGAAATAAGTTTTTTGGATCCTTATCATCAGATTGATCTTCATAACGATAGACCGTAGAGCCTCCAGCAGTAATTTCTATATCTTTTTTTTCGGGCGAAGATTCTTCCGCTCCGCTACTCATAATCTTTTTGACTTTATCCCAAAATGACATACTATCTTATAAATGGTGAAAATTTAAGCGACTTTTTTACTTTTTAAATTTATTCAATCACAGCAACAACAGGTTGCCTGAATCTTGTTTTAACTGGTTTTCCCTTGACCTGACCAGGCATCCATTGTGGTGACCTGCGCATAGCAGACAACACAGCCTTTGAAAACTCGGGGCTCACTTTGTCGGGATTCTCGATTTCAATATTGCAGATCGTCCCATCTTCGCAAACAATAAACTTCAGAATTGCCGTTTGCCGAGATCCGTATTTTGCATAGGCCACACTGTCCATTGCCCGGACTGTTCCGGACAGATCCAGATTATTTTGTATAAATTTGGACCAGGCCACCACCCCGCCCTTGAAATAGGGAAAATCGTCAACGTTCTGGACAATACTGTCTGCAGGGATATCCCGCTTAGCAACCACTTGTGCACTTGCGAAAGCACACCATACCATAAAAAGTAAACTTGAAAAAAGAGTTTTGAATCCTGCTAAATACATAACCTATCCCATCCATAACCGTACCATTTAACGCTTGAATAAGATAATTTATTATTTTAATTCCCTGATCTAATTGAGCGGCATAGCAATATCAGTAACAAACTCTCCTGCTTCGTCAACAAGAAAACTAATCGGATGCTCCGGATTTTTAATAATCTCGAACAAGGTCAAACCCCAAGGTTTCCAAAAATTTTCCAAAACTTGGCCATAGGTTTTGTTTTGCCAATGATCAAAGATCGGTTTCATCGACATATCTGCTAATGGCATTGGTTCAACATAGACTTTTTGCGGGGTATTTAAATAGGTATAATCTGGTAGACGATTAAATAAGTAGGCTGAATAAAAATAGCGTGCACACAATTCCTCAAACTGGATGGGGTGCAATGTTTTGCCCGCAATAACCTTGAGAATGTCTTCGTGATAAATATTGTTTGTAGCATTATCTTGAAGACAGGCAACTACAGCAAAGTCCTTCATGCGGATAGAAAAGATCAAGGTATTGATTTCATCACGATACATAAATGTATCGGGTGCATTCTCAACCGGCACAACAACCAACGAAAATGGGAATGTATTTTCAAACTCCATCGGTACAACCAGCGACTGCAACATCGCATGCAGATTTGTAAAACGCTGTGCAAGCGCCTGAGAAAAGTTCATAGCTTCACCAGAAGCTTTTTGCTGCTGAATTCCCGCAAGAATCTCATTAAAGACCACCCCATAGATGATTTTTGTCATCCATTGAAACAATAGTAATGGATCCAACTGTTTGACAGCTTCATAACCTTGTTCAAAAGACTGTTCTACCGCACGTTCCATTTGCTCGATCGCTTCAGCTGCAGTTATGGAACATGGGAGCTTCAACGATTTGTAAGTCACCAGATTCTCATCCAGCATTTTAAAAGGTTTATCTTCCAATTGAAAAGATTTCATCATCCACACAGGAAACACCTGAATGGATTCTTCTTCCGATTGGAGTTTATTTCCTGTTAAAAAACAAATATCTGAATCAAACTGAAATTGTTTGAATGGATTATACAAAGTTGTCGCCATAGTGCAGGCAAAGTTAAAACAAATCGAAAAGTCCGCAAGAAAAGCAAATTCTTATTACGATATGGTGACTTGCCTGCTTAAACTTATTTTATTTTCAGAAATTTTTGAAAATTCAAAAACTTTGAATAACTTTAATACAACCTATTCATAGAATGGGAATAAGCTGATCGGATAAAAAGGCCGATAGAGAAAATTTAGCAAACGACACGATAGAAGCATAATGGAATTACAAGAAGCAAAACAGCAATTTATAGATACCTGGGGAGCATTAGGTTCTGAATGGGGAATCAACAAGTCCGTTGCGCAAGTTCATGCCTTACTCCTCTCGGCAAGCAATCCCATGTCTACAGACGAGATTATGGACAAGTTGGTGATCTCGCGCGGCAATGCCAATATGAGTATCCGACAATTGATCGATTATGGCATCGTCTACAAAAAGCATATTGCCGGCGACAGAAAAGAATATTTTGTTGCCGAGAAAGAAGTCTTAAAATGGGCCATGAAAATTGCGGTAATGCGTAAGCAAAAAGAACTTGACCCCGTTATGGATATTTTAAAAGATATCAGCCGAAATACCGAGAAGGATCAGACGGCAGAAGGTAAAGAATTCCATAAAACGGTCAAGGACATCCAAAATCTGACGGATCAACTCGAAACTATTGCCAACAAGATTTTCAATACAAGCGGGGGAGATTTATTAATTAAATTGATCAAATTAATGATGTAGCATCATGAACTGGACTGTAAACACACTTGCCATGCATAAAATAGTCATCGCTGGAGGAACAGGTTTTGTTGGACAATATCTTTCCGAGAGATTTCAGACATTGGGCTACCAGGTTATCATCATTGGCCGTCGGCCGGGCAATATCCTTTGGACCGATCGATCTGGTATTTCCGATGCACTGGAAAATGCGGAGATGCTGATCAATCTAGCCGGAAAGTCTGTCAACTGTCGATATAACGAAAAAAATAAGGCCGAAATATTTTCTTCAAGAACAAAGACGACAACGATTCTTGGTGAGCTGATCGCAGGCTGTACCAATCCACCAAAATTGTGGCTCAACTCCAGTACGGCGACCATCTATCGGCACGCCGAAGATCGTCCGATGACAGAAAGCTCGGGGGAAATCGGAACAGGTTTTTCTGTTGATGTTGCCAAATTATGGGAAAAGACTTTTTTCGACTTCAAATTGGAAAAGACAAGACAGGTGGCACTTCGGATGGCGATTGTTTTGGGTGCGGATGGAGGTGTTATCCTTCCTTTCAAAAATTTGGTTCGCGCTGGACTAGGAGGTATACAAGGAAATGGTCAGCAATATTTTAGCTGGATCCATATTGAAGATCTTTTTCAAATTATTTTATTCTTAAAAGATCATGGAGATATGGATGGTGTCGTCAATTGTGCGGCTCCCCACCCGATAATGAATAAGACTTTTATGGCGACTTTTCGACAAGTAATGAACCGTAACATTGGTCTAGCATCTCCCAAATGGCTACTGGTAATAGGCGCTGCTTTAATTGGTACGGAGACAGAGCTGCTTTTAAAAAGCCGTTGGGTATTACCTGAAAAGTTGGAGAATAGTGGATTTACATTTAGGTTTCCAACGATATCAAGTGCTTTACAGGATATTCTACAGCGGGGGTAAAAATTGAAAAGATCAACGTGGGGTAAACCAATTTATCCCACGTTAACCTTAAAATTTTCAAATACAAGCGGCGCAGTAACAATAGCACCCTCGTTATTTTTCACTCCTTTAAACTCGGAGGTTTTTCCTTTCTCCAACAGGTTCTTCATCTCTTTTTCGTCGAGAAAGATACCATTCAATGTTCGCCAGATCTTAAAATCACATCCACGGGCATAATGGTCGCATTGGGCTACTTTATCGTAGAGCAAAATCAATCCCTTTTCACATTTCGGACATTTTATCTTTCCTTTTTGTTGAGGTTTAACTTCCTCTTGCGCGAGAGAAATCCGCAACGTCAACAGTTCTTTTGTAATTTTGGCCGTATAGTCTTTAATATGTTTCATAAAAACATCATAGGACACTTTATTGGCCCGCATCTCTTCCAGCTTCTGCTCCCATTTACCGGTCAAGGTTACCTTGGCAATGGAACGATCTTTTACAAGATTGTATACCGCAAGTCCTTTTTCCGTTGGGATCAGTTTTTTCTTGTCGCGCTTAATATAATCCCGCTGGAAAAGTGTTTCGATGGTTGCAGCACGTGTAGCAGGGGTACCAAGTCCACAGTCCTTCATGGCCTGCCGCATTTCATCGTCTTCAATTTCCTTTCCCGAAGTTTCCATGGCCTTCAATAAGGAGGCTTCGGTATGTATGGGTCTTGCTTTGGTAAAACGTTCGGCAAGTTCGAGGGTCAGAATCTGCAATAATTCCTCGGCTAACAGCTTCGGTAACTGCGCATTTTCATTATCCTGATCGTCGTTGTTTTTATCTTCATCGGGCGCTTCGATCTGCTCCGCGGAAAGACGCCAGCCGTATTGCTTGATCACAGTACCTTTGGCGATAAGTTCAACCCCCTGCGCATCAATTGTCACGGTGGTAATATCTTTTACACATACTTCCGAGAAACTTTCCACCATGCGCTTGGCGATCATATTGTAAACATTCTGTTGCTCTTTGAGCATGGGACCCGGCTTTTCATCCGTCACCAATAGGGCGTGGTGATCGGTTACCTTTTTGTCATCGACAGAACGTTTGTTCAATTTTGCACCGATCAGATTTTTTGCGATCGACGCGATGGATTCATCCGCGGTATCCGACAAATGTTGAAAAAGTGCGCCAATTTCTTCAAAAACATCCTCACCGATGTAACGGGAACCCGTACGCGGATAAGTGATGACCTTCTTTTCGTAAAGTGTTTGCGCAATACTCAATGTCTGATCGGCCGAATAACCATACTTCTTATTTGCATCCTGTTGCAGCGATGTCAAATCAAATAGCAAGGGCGGTTGCTCTTTTGTTTCTTTGGCTTCCACCTTTGCCACGCGAGCATTGGAACCAACGGTCAATCGCGCAATGGTTTGCTCGGCGACATCCTTTTTATCGATCTTATTGGATGTTGCCTTAAAACTGATATTATCTTTTTCAAAACCGGCCTGAATTTTATAGAATGCCTGGGGTTTAAAGTCTTTATTTTCCAGATAGCGCGAACAGATCATGGCCAAAGTTGGCGTCTGTACCCGGCCCAAAGAAAGTAATCCTTTATTCCCGGCCGCCAAGGTGATGGCCTGCGTCGCATTGATACCAATTAGCCAGTCCGATTCCGAACGTGAACGGGCAGACATATACAGGCTATCGTATTCCGTACCTGCTTTCAAATTGGCAAAACCTTCTTTAATGGCTTTATCCGTTTGGCTCGATATCCAAAGGCGTTTAAAAGGTACTTTAGAACCTAAAAAATAGTATATATTACGAAAGATCAATTCACCCTCCCGTCCCGCATCGGTAGCCACAATGATTTCTTCGGCCTGTTCCAACAGGGATTTTATGGTGTTGAGTTGCTTAACTGCTCCGGTATCATCCATCTGCTTGCCATCACGCTTCACTTTCTTCGATTCCAGCTTAAATGTTGGTGGAATGATCGGCAAATTTGAAATTGTCCACGAATTGTATCCGTAAGCCTGTGGCGTACAGAGTTGAACCAAATGGCCAAAAGCATACGTAAAAGCATAGCCATTGCCGGCGATATAACCGTCTTTGACTTCCTTCGCCCCCATCACTCGAGCCAGATCACGCGCCACGGAGGGCTTTTCAGCAATTACAACCTTCATTTTAGATGTCAGATGTTAGATTTTCGATCCGAGACTTTAGGATAATACCCTCAGGTATTACAGCGAGTCTCAATTTAATATTGATATTTTACCCCTTTACCTGAAACGTCCCTATTCTATGGATGGTATTGTTATTCCCTTGATTTTACGGTACAGCTCTATGGCATAAACGTCAGTCATACCTGAAACAAAATCCAATACACAACGGATTTTTGAATACGAATCTTGTTTATCCGTATAAAATTGTTCAGGAATTAATGCAACGAGCTTTTTATCGTAATTGTTCTTGTTCTTCTTTAGGTATGCCGGAACAAACTCTTTTAATAGGGCATCCATCACCCGGTAACCAGCAATCTCAATTTGCACAACCGTGGGCGCATTATAGATTTTTGCAATGGAAATCTTCGAGATTTTTTTCATTTGTGTAACAATGTCCTCATCTAAAGCATCCATTAGCGCTGATCCGAAAGTTCCTGACAGAAATTTGTCCTGCTCACGCACAAAGACATCAACACATCCTTTAATCAAGGTATTGATCGCTTTAGCACGCAACAATGCTACACGGCTTGGGGTATCCAGCAATCCATCGAGCCTGTCGCGAAGATTTTCTTTGCCACAGAGCGGCAATAGTAATTCTTCCACTTCTTGATAGGACAATATCTTAAGATGATGTGCATCTTCCAAGTCAATAATATTGTAACAGATATCATCCGCAGCCTCCACGAGATAAACCAAGGGATGTCTTAGGTAGCCCTTTGGATTGGAAGGATCTTTTAATAATCCCAATTCATTGGCAACCTTCTCAAAAGCTTTTTGTTCTTCCGTAAAAAAGCCATATTTCTTGCGATGATGGCTTTTCTTGAGGTGGCCATCAATTGCCAGACAGGGGTATTTTACAATGGAAGCCAGGGAAGTATAGGTCAATGCAAAACCTTTAGGATCCTTTCCTTGAAAGGCATGTGTCAGAATCCGTAGGGCATTGGCATTTCCTTCAAAGTGGGTCAGATCGGCCCATTCTTCGGCCGTTACCTGCTCTTGGTATTTACGTCCATCGCCATCTGTGAAATACGTGGATATGGCGGATTCACCCGAGTGACCAAAGGCCGGGTTGCCCAAGTCATGCGACAAACACGCCGCAGAGATAATATTTCCGACTTCTTGCAAAAAAGGGTAATCATTATCCAGGTTTGGATTTTCCTCTTTCAACTGTGCATAAAACATACGTCCCAAAGAGCGCCCTACACTGGCAACTTCTAAACTATGTGTCAACCTATTGTGTACGAATACCGCGCCAGGAAGTGGAAAAACCTGCGTTTTATTCTGTAATCTCCGAAATGGGGATGAAAAGATCAAACGATCATAATCCCGTTGAAATTCCGACCGGGCCACCAGGTAACTATCTACGCTCCGATCTTCGTAACCCCAGCGCTTTGCGGAGAGCAAATCTTTCCAATTCATTTTTTCAGACATAGCGCAAACTTAGATAAATTTGCCTTTAATTACAATTATAATCATAGGAGACCGGTTCGGAAATTCCCCGAATGACTGTACGCCTATCGTTATATTTTACTGCTGTTATTTACCTGTTCAGGAGTCATTTTTGCAACAGTATCCTGGATTGCATTTCAAAATGACAAATTTTACAAACAGCTGTTGTCAAAGTCATTTTTATACTGGTTATATTCTGTATCTTTAACCTAAATACCAATAGGGATTCATCATGACGAAATATCAAACACTTATTCCAAAACATTTTGAAGGTACAATCGACGGCAAAAACACGCATTTGCTCTTATTAAAAAACGAAGGGGGCATGCAAGTACTCTTAACGGATTACGGTGCACGTATTGTCAGCATTTTGGTACCTGATAACAAGGGAAATTTGGTGGATGTTGCACTGGGCTTCGATTCCATTCAGGCCTACTTGGATTCTGATGAGAAATACCATGGCTGCACAGCGGGCCGTTTCGCCAATCGCATTGCTGAAGGCAAATTTGAAATCAACGGAAAACACTATACGCTTCCGCAAAACAATGGTAACAATTGCCTTCATGGGGGTGTTTCGGGCTTTCATGATAAGGTTTGGGACAGAAGGGTCACTTATCAATCGCACGTCGAATTTTATTATGTTTCCCAAGATGGTGAAGAAGGATTTCCAGGGAATCTAAAAGTTATGGTTTCTTATACCTTGACCAGAAATAACGAGATCATTATCAAATATCATGCGCAATCGGATGCTGATACGCACGTCAACTTGACCAATCATACGTACTTCAATCTGGATGGGGAAGGCAGTGGCGACGTATTGCAGCAGATCCTTCAGATCAATTCAGATGAAGTCTTATTTGTAGACGACAACCAGATACCGAATGCAATAGTACCTGTGGAGGGCACCGCCTTCGACTTCCGCATACCCAAACCTATTGTACAAGATATTACTGCAAATAACGAACAATTGATCGCTGCCAAAGGGTATGATCATTGTTATGTCAACAACCAGCCTATTTCGCAGCCTTGTGCAACAGTCTATTCTAAAAACACGGGCATTCAGCTGGATGTTTTTACAACGGAGCCGGGCGTACAACTCTATACAGCAAACTGGATGACCGGAAATGATTTTGGCAAAAGAGGTTACAAGTATCTTCCTTATGCCGGATTCTGCCTGGAAACACAGCATTTTCCGGATACACCCAATCAAGCGGAATTTCCTTCAACCTTGTTAAAAGCAGGCGAATCATTCGACTCCGAGACACATTTTAAGTTCTCCATAAAAAAATAAGAACATGATGTGCTGTTTCCTCTGTAGGGCCACAGCACATTTTTTATTTTAAAAGGTCATCCAGTGCAGATTCGACTTTTTCAAAACCAAAAGTTGCTTTGACCTCGGCAAACATACGTTGAATTTGATCATTGCAAAGATTTCCTATGCTTCCCTCGTGGGTATGATTTACCTCTTTTGATGGCTTGAAACGCCCTTCATCAATATCAATACCGATAGTCCTGTAGGCCTCCCGGAAAGGAACTCCTTTTAGGACCTCATTGTTCACGACTTCAACAGAGAACAAATAATCGTATTTTGGATCGTCCAGGATATTGTCTTTTACAGTTATATTTTCCAACATAAAGGTTGCGATTTCAAGACATTCATTGAGCGATTTAAACGCTGGGAATAAATTTTCCTTTAACAATTGAAGATCTCTATGGTAACCCGATGGAAGGTTGGTCGTCATCAACGCAATTTCATTTGGCAAAGCCTGTATTTTATTACAGCGTGAACGGATCAGCTCGAAGACATCGGGGTTTTTCTTGTGTGGCATGATGCTCGATCCCGTAGTCAAATGTGCAGGAAAAGAGATAAAGCCAAAATTTTGGTTGATATACAAACATACGTCCATGGCAAACTTGGCCAATGTCGCCGCGATGGAACTCATGCCCTGTGCCAAGATGCGTTCAGTCTTCCCTCTTCCCATCTGTGCATAAACTACATTATAATTGAGATCTTCAAATCCCAGCAATTGCGTCGTCATCGTTCTATTCAATGGAAAGGATGACCCATACCCTGCAGCAGATCCTAACGGATTTTTATTACAAACCTTCCATGCTGCACGCATCATTTCCAGATCATCCACAAGACTTTCCGCGTAAGCACCGAACCATAATCCAAACGATGAAGGCATCGCGATCTGTAAGTGGGTGTATCCAGGGATCAAAATATGTTTATATCGCTCGCTGAGCTGGATCAATTCATTAAAAAGAGCCTCCGTATTCTGGATGATATGCTGAATCTCTGAGCGAAAGTATAATTTTAGGTCGACCAAAACCTGGTCATTACGGGATCTGCCGGAGTGAATTTTCTTACCTGCCTCTCCAATACGCTGCGTAAGCAGCATCTCAACCTGCGAATGCACATCTTCTACCGAGTCTTCTATACGAAAGTCACCGGCTAAAATTTCTTTATAGATATTTTTCAGTTCTTTTTGAACAAGCGCTAGATCCTCATCGGTCATCAGGTTTATGCTATTCAGCATGCGTGTATGGGCCAATGAACCCAAAACATCCGCAGCAGCAAGTTGCAGGTCCATTACGCGGTCATTGCCTACCGTAAACGATTCTACAAAAGAATCGACATCTATATTTTTTTGCCAGATTTTCATTCGTATAATTTCTTTTTGATCCTGTTATCATCAAAAGCCTTTTGTCGGTTTAGTATTGATTGAAGCTCCTGATAATTCTATCACATACAATTTTTACAAAAATACCAATTGCAAATGGTTATATCAATGCAAAGATTGCATACATTTTGCGCGGACAATTGGATGAAAAACAAAAAAATCAGGTGGAAAAAAAAGGCTGTTACAAAAAAAATAAAATGTTAAAAGTTTGTTAAATCGCGATAAACACATATAATAAGTAACCACTCACTTTATTTTTAAAAGTTATTTTGTCAGTTTTTTAAGTATTCCTATGTTTGTAGTGTAAGGGAGATGAAAAAATAGAAGATGGTAAGGTTAGTAAATACTTACCGCTTTAAATACACCGAAATTTCAAACCAAATATGATAGACCTCAAAGTCTTAAAACTTGAAAGAAATTACCTAACCAATTGTGAATCGAAATTTAAAGGCACGTCAAACCAAGATGTGCCTTTTTTCTTATGTCGGGTCAAGTTTCTCTTTTAATTGAAATTTTGGCTATTTTTGTTTAGACATAATTGAGAATATTCAACATAAAACGTATACGATGGGAACAGAAAGCAAGAGACAGCAACGTTTTGCTGGGGTGATTCAACAGGATTTAGCAGCATTATTTCAACGCGAAGGTAATTCATGGGCTCCCGGCGCATTTATCACGGTTACACGTGTTCGTGTTACGCCTGATTTGGCAATTGCCCGTGTTTACGTGAGCTTTTTAAACACAAAAACGGCACAGGAAGATATGAAGGCCATTCGTTCCAAAACATCGGAAATACGCTACAAACTGGGAGCAAAAATTAAGAACCAGGTAAAGATTGTCCCTCAATTGGAGTTCTTCCTCGATGATACCAACGAATATGTTGAACACATGGATAAACTATTTGAAGAGATCGGCAAAGAACCGCGTCAGCCAGAATAATACCATCTACCGCAGCATGTTAAACAACCATGGTATTTGAACTGGATACGAACAGACTGGAGTTTCCACACCCAAGCTATGCAGAAGAAGATGGTTTACTCGCCGTAGGCGGAGATCTTTCGGTAGATCGTTTGCTACTGGCCTATAGTAATGGAATTTTTCCATGGTTCAGCGATGATAGCCCCATACTTTGGTATGCCCCAAATCCCAGATTTGTGATCAATCCGTCCAAGATCAAGATCAGCAAAAGCATGGCCAGTGTTCTCCGGAAAAAGACATTCTCCTTCTCGATAGACCAAAGCTTTAGAGAAGTCATTCAGCTTTGCGCGACTATCAATAGAAAAGACCAGGCTGGAACCTGGATAACCCAGGACATGATTCACGCATACAGTAAACTTGCTGAGTTAGGTTATGCACATTCGGTGGAAGTATGGCAAGATGGTATATTGGTTGGGGGGCTTTATGGCGTGTTAATCCGTGGTGTCTTTTGTGGTGAAAGCATGTTTTCAAAAGTCGCCAACGCTTCGAAAGCGGCCCTGATTTATCTTGCCCAAGAAATTGAACTACGTTTAATTGATTGCCAATTTCACACGGATCATTTGGAAAGCATGGGCGGTGAATACCTTTCCTTGACAGATTATTTAGCAATACTAACAAAAGACCAAAGACATGAGTAGTCCCTATCGTAAACATTTTGACATCGCTTCAGCGGTAACTTACCTCACCACACCCGGATCCGGCTTACTTTCACGTGAAACAAAGGCATGGCGGGCCCAAAGGGACCAAGATTTCTTTGACGCGAACAGCACCTTACGCGAACAGCAAGGCGCAACTTTAGATGCCTGTCGGGATACGCTCGGTAAATTCTTTAATTGCCCTTCCCAAAATGTGTTCTTATCAAGTTGTTTTTCCTTTGCCTTCAATGCGCTATTGGCAGGTTTACCGAAACAATCGAAAGTGCTGCTATTGGACAATGATTATCCTTCTGTTAATTTTCCTACAATTATAAGCGGTTTTGAACATCAATTTGTCAGGATGGACGAACAGCTGGAAACGAATTTATTGGACACAATAGCAACATTTAAACCAGATGTCCTTATTCTTTCCATTGTTCAATATATTTCGGGATTAAAAATAGACCTATCTTTCATACAGGAATTAAAGCATCAGCATCCCGAGTTGTTGATTGTAGGCGACGGCACCCAGTTTTTGGGAACAGATCTTTTTGATTTTACGCTTTCGGGCTTTGACGCCGTATTATCCAGTGGATACAAATGGCTTATGGCTGGCTTTGGCAATGGTTTTGTTCTCTTAAGTGACAGACTCAAAGCGATACTTTATGCGGATATCCAAAAAAATTACAGCTTCCTCAACAATCAATGGATGAATAAATCTGTGGTACAACTCTGTTTTGAACCAGGGCATCTGGACACCCTATCGCACGGAACGCTACAGCAGTCCCTTCTTCAATTGGAGGAATGGGGATTTTCCGAAACAGTGGCCTATACCCAAAAGTTAATTGCAGATGCCCGCGCTGAACTTGCCGACCGGAAACTGTTATTGGACAGCATCATCAATAGACGTCCGCAGAGCAATATTTTCAATATTCAGATCAACCCCGACAATTATCAGACCCTCCTGGATGAGGGCATAAAATGCTTTCCCCGAGGATCGGGGATCCGTGTTGGATTTCATTTATACAATGATCACTCGGATCTTGAGAAGCTACTATATATTATTGACACAAAAGTAAAGTAAACATGAAATTTAGAATAGGCGACTTAGTACGGTTTGTCGATGAGCCCATTGAGGGGCATATCACATCCATGCAGCCCAACGATATTGTAGGCGTTACAGACGACACTGGTTTTGAGATTCCGGTGCCCATGGATAAAATCACCCTCGTCTTCGGCAATATGCGCCGTGCAGATGATGAACTTGACCAGCATGCGACACCACTGACACCACATCGATTTATCGAAAAAGGAATACTTTTGGCAATTTCGGGAGACCACAAAGATGGACTTGCCAAATTACATATCATCAATGAAACGAGTTTTGAGCTCCTGGTGTCCGTAGCTGAAGCTACAGCAAATAAAGTGAAAGGCATTTTCAGCAATAAAATACCGCCACACGATTCGATGCAGTTTTATACAGGCAACTTTGCAAATGTTGGGAAATGGCCTACCTTCCGTTTTCAGATCATACGGCATAGTGGTAGTTTGCAGGAACTGACCTCACCAATCAACAGAGAACAGCGTGTACGTCCTGTAGATCTTACTAATCCAAAAGTCCTCAACGAAATTTTGGATGAAAAAATATGGTCCTACGAACTGGATAAGATTGAAGAGGATTTAGGACTGGATAAGCTGAAAAATCATTTCATACCACATCGTCCAAATAAAAAATAAGCTAGATGAATTTCATCTAGCTTATTTTTTATTTGGTAAACGGCTTTATTTTATTCAGCCGTCGCAGAAACCTTCCTGGTGCTCAACAATAATAGTACAATGCCAACCAAATAGACAATCCAGCCCCAGCGCATGTGCAGGGATTTAGAAAGCAATTTATCGGCAAATCCCCAGCCGAAATAATTATTTATCTTAAACCAGACCGCTGTTATACTCAACAGGTACCAACAGGCGGCCACTCGGGTCATCCACTGATAAGCTCGAACCGCACGGACAAAAAACAAGAGGGCAGTCACCCCGAGAATAAGTAATGTGATAAAAAACAAATAGGCATCTACCTGATATAAGTTCCAATTTCCCTTAATAGGCACTTTTAAGAATGGTGTCATGCTGGACAAAAAAGAAATGACGAGTCCAACAATGGCAAAGTATTTTTTGATAATAATCATGGTTCAAATTACTTTAAAATTGCTACGAATATAAGTTGAATATTGACACATATATAACTTGTATTTCACTTTTTGAAAAATTATTCTATTTTTAAGCGCAATTAACGCTTAGAACAAATAAAAAACAAGACTAACACAAAGATCATCAATCATTTAGAATCTGTTTTTCACTTGTTTAAAAGAGATGAATATAATTTTTAGCATTTAAGCCGAATAACAAACATGAAAAGAGAAGTTGAAGAAATCGCAACAGAACGACCTGCACAGCCTAATAAAAAGAAAAAGGTCTATATCGTTATTGGCGTCGTACTGTTGGTTGTCCTGGCTGCTGGCGGCGGATATTACAACTATAGCCATCGACAAGCTTTCGACGGCTTGCAGGTGGATAGTACCGCAACAGCTGTTGTGGGGTTTGACAATGCAGATCCCAAAGACCTGGAAGATGCTGATGGTTGGAGTTCACTGGAAGACTATCAACACTGGAACAATGCAATCTTCACGATTCCCGAATACGATAATATCCCGTTACGCTATAGAAGGGGTATTACAAAGATATTCATGGGTAATAACTACCTTGAACCTGTAGATGATAAACCGATATACAAGTTTACACGGATAAAAGATCGTGCTAAATCTGTTTTCTGTTATGGGAACTTTACCGATCGCAACGATTCAGACAGTTGGAATAAAGAAATGGCTTTTTTGGTAGAAAAGAACGACTACCAGAGCAGTGCCATCTGGATCATTTCAGCAAAAGGCGATATTTTATTCTGGAAGGAATATTCAAGCGAACTGCCACTCATCAACAGCTTCAAAAAGGGACAGAAAATTTTTATGGATGAGATGAAGTTGGTACCTGCTCCTGCTGATGGAATTATTGTCAAGAATAAAAATTCCAAGTACGCATTAATTTACAATAAAAGCAGCAAGACCTTCGACAGCTATTACCAATACAGTGATAGTGAAATTCAGGAAGCTACCACTTCCGAAGAGGAGCCTTATGTGGAAGAATTGCAAGATGTCACCATCGACTCTGCAACTACGAATACAGGTATTAAAGAGTAGTTTATCGTATTTTATCGCTTAAAATTTTCGTCACGATCTATCGTGACGAAAATCATTCGGTATTGCCACGCAAAACAAATAGCTGAATTACAGATATATAACCATCAAAATCAGCTATTTAAAATCTTTCTAAATTAATCCCTTTGACAGATTTTTGACACAAGCACAAAGCTTTTAAGCTACATTTGTACCGTTAAATATAAGCGAGGGATTAGAGCTTTGAAAAATCTTAAAGTATTAGCGTTTACTCATAAACATGTCGAACTAAAAGATCTAGGTAATCTAGTGATCTGCAATGAGGATTTAGAAAGTCGCCTCATCAATCTAAAGCATAGCCTAGACATTCCAGAGATCTTTTATATTGGTACTTGTAACCGAGTAGAGTTTGTATTTTATGGTGCTCACGAATTGACCCATGAATTCATTGCTGATTTTATGGGAAAATTGAACTTCTGTGTTCCGCAGGAGAGACTACAATGTTATTTAGGACAGGTTAACAAATACGAGGGTATGGATGCTTTAAACCACCTGCTTCGGATGTCATGTTCACTTGAAAGTCTTGTTGTTGGTGAAAAAGAAATTTTGGCACAGGTACGTCGGGCTTATGATCGTTGTAGAGAAGCTGGTTTTACTGGAGATTTTCTACGTCTGATGATGGATCGTCTCGTAAAAACGGCTAAAGAAGTATACACCTATACTAAAATTTCCAGAAACCCAATTTCCGTTGTCTCGCTTGCCTATCGCAAATTGCGCGAACTAAAACTGGTTGAAAACCCTAGAATCGTCATCATCGGTTCTGGAGAAACCAATCAGAACTTAGCGAAATATTTCCAAAAGAACCAAAAAGCCAAGTTCGTTATTTTCAACCGCACAGTAGAGAACGCAAAGGCCTTAGCCGAAGAATTAAATGCTGAAGCTTATCCCCTAGCTGATATTGATCAGTACAAAGAAGGCTTTGATATCTTAATTACTTGCACAGGTGCGCCGACTTCCATTATTGACAACACGCTTTATCAATCCTTATTAAACGGAGAAACGGATAAGAAAATAATCATTGACTTAGCCGTTCCGAATGATATTGATGCTGAAGTTCTCCAAAATAATCCGATTCATTATATTGAAGTGAGCAGCTTACAAGCTATTGCGGAGAAAAACATCCAAGAGCGTTATAACGAATTGGAGAGTGCCGAAAAGATTATACAGGACAATATCCAAGAATTTTTACCTTTAATCAAACAGCGACGTGTAGAGGTTGCTATGCGTGAGGTTCCTGAAAAGATTAAAGAAATTAAATCATTTGCGCTAAATGAGGTTTTTGCTCAAGAGGTTCAAGCCCTAACCCCCGAAGCGAGAGAAGTATTGGAAAAAGTCATCAACTACATGGAAAAGAAATACATCAAGGTTCCAATGGTTATGGCGAAAGAAATTTTGGTTAAAACTCCAGAAACGGAAAAAAACTAATACTAAGCTTCCTCTTCGAACAGAGTTATATTCTATTACTTTTTGTTGCTTCCCTAGGTTTTGTACCAAAGCCTATTAGCGGAATGAATCTGCGCCCATCCCGAGCTATCCTTTGACTGTTTCCTTTAAATTTCGGTTTATCAATTATTTCCTGACATATAATGACAGTAACGTGTCAACATATTCCTTCTATTTATTTATTTTTGCTCTGATAAATGGTATTAAACACATTTTTCCGAAATTGTTTATTTCCGGGGCTCAATTGAATTAAAACACATGCTGTGCTAGTTGAATACGTCGCTACTGGGGAACATTTTTGTGATTGTTTTAATAGGTAAAGTAAAATTAACGTGAATAGAAAACTAATTATTGGTACCCGGGGAAGTGTTCTTGCCATGTGGCAGGCAAATTTTGTAAAAGATCGATTGGCAGAAATCGGAATTGAAGCAGAATTAAAAGTCATTAAAACACAAGGGGATATCATTCAACACCTTCGTTTGGATAAATTAGAAGGCAAAGGATTTTTCACCAAAGAGCTTGAAGAGGAGCTTTTAAGCGGTACCATTGATTTAGCTGTACACTCACACAAAGATTTACCTACGGTCAACCCTCCGGGATTGATCATTGCAGCGGTTTCTGAGCGTGAGGATCCCGCTGAATTATTGATTATCCACAAAGATTGTGTGGATATCAAAAAACGTCTTTCATTAAAACACAATGCGACTGTTGGGACATCATCCAACCGTAGAAAAGCGCAGATCTCGGCGCTACGTCCGGATCTAGAATTTGACGATCTCCGTGGTAATTTACAGACAAGAATCCAAAAGCTACGTGATGAGCAATACGATGCTATCGTACTTGCAAAGGCAGGTATTAGCCGTATTGAAATGGATATTACAGATTTTCATGTGGAGGAGATTCCTCCTGTTGAAATTATCCCGGCACCGGCGCAAGGAGTACTTGCTATTCAGATCCGTGAAGTTGACAAGGAACTTTTTGACGCTTTACAGCCCTTAAACAATGAAGAAGTAGCAAAAACAATCTCTGTAGAGCGTCTGGTATTAAATAAATTTGACGCGGGATGTCATGCGCCATTAGGCTGTTATTGCCGTAAAAGCGGTGATGGATACGAAGCTTGGGCCTCTATTGCTGACACAAGCGAAGATTTTCCTGACCGTGTTTACCTTAGAGATACCGATACGACACGTTTAGCGGAGCGTATTTTCAGCAAGTATGCAAAGGATAGAAAGTTGCCACAATCTGTATTTATCTCCCGGGAGGTAGATGAAAATTCCTATTTCGCAAGGGCAATGGCCAAACACAATATTATTATTGAAGGCCGCTCTTTGATCAAAATATTCCCCATCATCAACAAATT
Source organism: Sphingobacterium multivorum (assembly GCF_039511225.1). NCBI lineage: Bacteria > Pseudomonadati > Bacteroidota > Sphingobacteriia > Sphingobacteriales > Sphingobacteriaceae > Sphingobacterium > Sphingobacterium multivorum. The sequence goes on along the minus strand of NZ_CP154261.1, from coordinate 671,192 downwards.
GGATCCTTTTATCCTAAAACACGTGGATTGGATTATATTTTCAAGCAAGAATGGCATTGAGCACTTTTTCAATTTAGAGCCACGTTTGAGCAAAAAGACCAAGATTGGTGTCATTGGCCGTGGCTCGGAAGAGATTTTGCGCAAATATGACCGCGTTGCTGATTTCTCTGGCGACAGTGAGGGCATCAATATGGAGGAAATTGCGAAGAAATTTGCTGAATTGGCCAATGGTGGTACCGTGCTTATACCACGTGCGAAGGAATCTTTGGAGACGATCCAAAAAGCATTAAGCCCGGAGACAAAAATTATCAATATACCGGTATATGAAACGGTCTTAGAAGAAAATGTAGATCCATCCAATGCGGAGGTATTGGTCTTTACCAGTCCAAGCAATGTGGAAGCTTATTTTGCAGACAACCTACTGGAACCAGGCCAAAAAGTAATCTGTATTGGCCGCTCTACTGGTGCAAAGTTTGATGAGATGAATGTGCCTTATACCCTTCCTTATTCTCCTGATGAGATCGGCCTTTCCGAAGCCGTTTTTGGATTGGAGTATTAGAATCGTATAAAGTAGTTTGTATTTCAAAGTCAGTAAACGATTGCACTGCTATTGCAATAAACAACATAGATCATAAATAATCTTAATATAATGTTACAACGTCCGAGAAGAAATCGTAAATCTGCCGTGATTCGCGACATGATTCAAGAGACACGTTTAGACGCGTCAAATTTGATTTTCCCACTTTTTATTGTCGATGGGCAAAATCAAAAAACTGAGGTTAAATCGATGCCGGGCATCTATCGCTATTCAATAGACAATCTATTGAAGGAAGTGGAAAGTTGCCTGAAGTTGGGCTTACGTTCATTTGATCTTTTCCCTAACATTGAAGAGTCATTAAAAGACAAATATGCTACAGAAAGCTACCGTGATGGAAGTTTATACTTACGTGCAATTGCTGCGGTAAAGAAAAATTTTCCGGAGGCTTGTATCGTAACGGATGTTGCCATGGACCCTTACAGCAGTGACGGGCACGATGGAATTGTCGAAAACGGTGAGATCCTAAACGATGAGACATTAGAGGTATTGGGCAAAATGGCCTTGGCACATGCACAATCAGGTGCAGATATCATTGCACCATCAGATATGATGGATGGCCGCATCGGTTACATCCGTGAGCTATTGGACCATAATGGTTTTACTAACGTTTCTTTGATGTCGTATACGGCAAAATATGCTTCGGCCTATTATGGTCCTTTTAGAGATGCCTTAGGCTCGGCACCCAAGCATGGCGATAAAAAGACCTACCAGATGAATCCTGCCAATGCAAAAGAGGCGCTTATTGAAGCACAGCTCGACGCACAGGAAGGAGCGGATTTTCTGATGGTGAAACCAGGACTTCCCTACTTAGATATCGTTAAACTTCTTGCAGACAACTTCGATCTACCTATTGCAGTATATAATGTCAGTGGAGAATATGCGATGTTAAAGGCGGCAATTCAAAACGGCTGGTTAGACGAACGTGTCATCCTAGAAACGTTATTGAGCTTCAGACGTGCTGGCGCTACAGCAATCTTATCCTACCACTCCAAAGAAGTATTGGAGAAAGGTTTTATTTCGCATTCAACTATTTAGACTATGCAAGCACCTGATATTTCAAGAGCAAAATCTGCTGAGCTATTTGAAAAAGCAAAACAATATTTCCCTGGAGGCGTAAACTCTCCTGTTAGGGCTTTCAAATCCGTATATGGTACCCCATTATTTATTGAGCGTGGCGATAAAGCACACCTGTGGGATGCGGACGGAAATGAATTCATCGATTTTTGTTGTTCATGGGGCCCCTTAATTTTAGGGCACAATAATGATCAAGTTCGTGAAGCTGTAGCGGCACAACTCGGGAAAGGCTTAAGTTTTGGCGCTCCTACTGCGTTGGAGAACCAACTGGCTGAGTTGATTATCGAAAACAATAGATTTATTGAGAAAATTCGCTTTGTCAGTTCTGGCACCGAGGCCGTAATGTCTGCAATCCGTTTGGCTAGAGGCTATACGAAACGTGATAAGATCATCAAATTTGATGGCTGTTATCATGGCCACTCCGATTCTCTTTTGGTTAAAGCGGGTTCTGGTTTGGTCACTTTTGGTGAGACATCATCGGCTGGTGTACCTAAAGCATTTGCAGACGAAACCATTGTTATCGAATTAAACGATAAGCAAGCTTTAGAAGCTGCTTTTGCAGAATTTAAAGATCAGATTGCCGCAGTTATCATTGAGGGTATACCTGCAAACAATGGTTTATTGTTGCAATCTAAGGAATATGTTCACTTCTTACGTAATATCACCAAAGAACATGGTGCAATGTTGATTATGGATGAAGTGATCACGGGATTCCGTATTGGTTTTGAAGGTGCTTCGGCTTACTATGACGTACAACCAGATATTATTACCTACGGCAAAATTATTGGTGGCGGAATGCCTGTCGGTGCTTATGGAGCCTCAAAAGAATTGATGGCCTGTATATCTCCTGATGGTGCAGTTTACCAAGCCGGAACTTTATCCGGAAATCCAGTTGCTATGGCTGCCGGCATTGCCGCATTAGGTATCTTGGCACAAAAGGATTTCTACACAAATTTAAATGCCAAAACAGAAGCTTTCGTCAATGATATGCGTACTTATATTGCGGAGAAAGGATATAAAGTTCAACTTTTCCATGTGGCTTCTATTTTTTGGTTTGCCTTCACAGAACAGCACGAAATTAAAAAAGCGAGTGAAATCGATCCTAAATCGATGGAATCTTATAAAATTATGCACCGCGAGTTGTTAAATCGTGGCGTATATTTTGGTCCTTCAGGCTATGAAGTAGGCTTTGTTTCTGATGCACATACAGCAGCGGATCTTGACCAGGCAAAAAAACATATTTTCGATGCTTTAGACATTGTCTTTAGTGCATAAAATCAAACTACTATAAAAAAGCCCTCCAGTATATTACTAGAGGGCTTTTTTTATGGGTTAGTGGAAGTATAGGCTCGAATCAACGTGCTTATTACAGTTTGTTTGCCAACTTCTTATCTTTAGATTTCATCTTATTTAGTCCGGCAATAAGTTCATCCAATGAAAACTTACCTTTGATATCCATAAAAACACTTTCATCTTCGTTATCATGAACGAGTAGAGAAACCCGCTGAATAACATTATTCTTATCAATACGCGCATTCAGCGAAATCTCCTGTCCATCCGTGTTAATAACCAGTAATTCCTCAAATTTGTTCTTCTTCAAAAACTTATGGTAATCATCCAAAATCCGTGCATTCTTCGTTTTATCATTATTTGATAGTGTCAGCATTCTGAACTTCTTTAATTTCTTTACAATTTCAGCCATTGCACGAGACTCTTCATCATTATCGTCCTTTAAGGCTTTTTTCATAAAGGGTTTTGTTAACCACATTGGTAAATTAATGGCAACAATCTCGGCGTCGTCCGATACATTAGACCGGCTGACGAAATCCATATTGGAGGCTTTTTTTATCATGCATGACTGCATGGAGAAAAGAACGCCAACTAGGCACAACAAGGTTAGTAATCTTTTCATAATCTTCTACTTTTTGTTGTTATCACCTTTATTCTTACTCACTTTATTGTTCCCTTCGTTGACCAAGCTAGTCACGTCTTTCAACGGTATAGCCCCGTCAAGGATCATAAATAGATTTTGCCCATCTCCGTTGATCGTTAGTAACAGATTGTTTAGGATGTCGGCATTTGCAGACATATTTTCCACCATGAACCGGATATCCTGACCTTCATTATTGAGCGACATGAGTTCTTCATACTTTAAATTTGAAACTGCCCCTTGAATAATACCTGTTAAGGCTTTATCCTCCCCATCTTCAACAATCAGCATCCGCAACGATTTAACATTCTTAAGTAGTGGTGTAATTGTCTGCATATCCTCATCGTCTATTTTCAAATTACCCAATAGCTTGAACATCGGCGCCCCGATTTTGAGTGTTGTCACACCTTTCTTTCCTTGATATTGTTCAAAAAGTTTATCCAATTTTGAAATTTGTGCATTTGCCATACTTGCTACAAGTAGAAGGCAAGCTATTAAAAAACCTTTCATTTTATTTTAGTTAATCGTTATTGACATTTGTTTTATATTCATTGCTTTATCTACACCATTTTCCAGATTATTTGCCAGTAAGCCTAAAGATTTTAGGGTCAGTTCAACAGCTTCCTGTTCATTCGCGACAGGTTTCCCATTCAAAACAACATAATCTGCCTGATAGGGTTCACTTTCGACTGATTGCAGACTCTCAGCAACTATTTTCTTCTTTTCAGTCCATGCCTTCGCTCGTTTTTTAACTTTAGGATGTTTGACCGTTTCTGCGATCTGTAACGTCTTACCGCTTTTCACCGAACGGAAGCTATCATTAGCATTGGAAACTACCGTTTCTTCATTTTGATGTTCGATCAGCTTCTTGTCTGCGGATTTTAGCTCTTTCATTTCCTTTTCGGCAAGTACCGTTACTTGAGTTGTTGACTCCTGATTTAGGAATAACGCAATTCCAATAGCCATTAGCAACATGGCTGCCGCAGCATATTTTATCCAGCTATTATTCCACCATACAATACGTTTCTTATCCTCATTGATCTCACTTTGGAAGTCTTCAAAGGACCAGTCCATTGTTCTATTCTTTTCTTGATTCAATGATTGAAAAAAAACATCATCCGAGTTTTTCAATGCTCTTTCTTCCTCTAATGACGACTGGCCATTAAAGTACTTCTCTTCCAATTCTTTTAATTTCTTATCTTTCATCACTGTGCATCTTATTTTCAAAGACGATGAAACATTCGGGTTTATTTTTTATCTGAATAAATCCGCGTGGTTTCATAATCGAATAATTTTGTCAATTGTTCTTTTACCTTCTGTCTAGCACGCATCAGATTAACTCTGACCGCAGACTCGCCCATCTCCAATACTTCACTGATTTCATCGATATCATAATCCTCAACATCGCGCAGATGCATAACAAGCCGTTGTTTTTCGGGAAGGGAATTGATCATTTCCAGGATAATTTCTTTCGTATTCCCAACACTATGTTCCGTCATGGTAACAACCTGATGCTGCTCAACAAAGTCTGCCCTGACCTTATCTTTTTTTAGACGATTGAGCGCTTCATTTTTCACACTCTGCATGCAGAAGGCTTCCATATTTTTATATTGAAGCAGCTGATCTTTTAATTGCCACAACCGCATCATCACATTTTGTACCGCATCGAAAGCCTCATCATCATCAACCAAGATCCGTTTCGCAAAGCGAAATAGCTTATCCTTATGGATGAAAACGGTATTTTTAAATTGCTCTTGGTTCATATTATCGTCAATATTGAGACTTACGCTATTTTAATCTTCTAATCGGCTTTTGCCCCATCTCCGTATCACCTGTGCCTTTTATATAATCAAGACATTTCAGCTTATCGATTTATTACATCTAATATGACTATTTTTTTAAAAATATTTAATTCACTGTGTATTAAACTTCAATGAGTAGCCCAAACGGCCTATTTTTCACCTTATTACAAACAAAATAGGAACATAGACTGTTACTTAAGATGCTGAATGATTAAAAAATTAAACAAAAAAATTATGAAGTATTACAGAATTACCGGTATTACTGCTGCAGTAGCGCTCATGGTAGGCGCTATTGGGTGTAACAACTCATCTACGAAAAGTACAACAGGTGGAGCTGACTCAAGCAGCAGTATCGACACAAATACTGCACAAAAAATGGACTCAATCACCGTTAGTCCTATTGCAGACTCGAAAGAATTTCCTGGAGCTGATCTGCAGATCGCCTCGATCACTGCAGAAAAGGTAGGAACAGACTCCGCAAAAGTAACTGTAAAATATGCGATTAAGAATTTCAAATTAACGGAGATGACTGATGATGCCCATGCTGCCCATATGGCAAATTCGCATGATGGACAACATATTCATTTTATTTTAGACAATAAACCTTATACGGCTCTATACAAGCCCGAGAACTCTGTAACAGTATCGTTAAATTCGGAACATTACCTGCTCTCATTTTTATCAAGATCCTATCATGAATCCATAAAAACCACTGAAGCTTCTAAATTGGTAAAATTTAAGATTGACGCAACGGGTAAATTGACGACAGATGCAACACCAAAGGAACCATCACTTTTCTATTCTCGACCAAAAGGTGAGTATAAAGGAGATGAAACAAAAAATCTCCTGTTAGATTTTTACCTAGTCAATACCAAACTTGCTCCAGATGGCAACAAGGTAATTGCAGATATCAATGGCCAGACATTTACATTGGACAAATGGGGCCCATATGAGATAAAAGGCCTGCCAATGGGCAACAATAAAGTAAAATTGACTCTAGTAGATAAGGATGGTAATGCTGTTACCGGAGATAATGTTTCGGTAGAACGTGATATCAAACTGTCTGAAAAATAAATCCAGAGCTGTACAAAACAAAAAAGAGTCGCATTGAAATGCGACTCTTTTTTGTTTAGGATAAACTTTGAGCAACAATAAGGCATTGTCTTTATTCCTTTTTGATTAAGGCAGTTTGTCAAAATCAATTTCTGGTGCATTATTTTTATTCCGGAATTCAAACTTACTTCCTGGCTTAACAACGTCATTAAAGAAACCACCATTTTTAAGGAAGTATCCGTTTTTGGTAATGCCGCCGATTGCATCAATGCGTTGATTTGCACGATAGGTATTATCGACACTGAAAGAAGCCTCCTGTACAGCTTTCCATTGTCCATCATAGACCCATTGATTGCCAAACTCAACCTTTCTACCCAGGTAGCCTTGATTAGGACTAAAGTTCTCTAAGAAACTATGAAATCGTTTCAGGTAGGTGTTTGTCTGCGGACGTTTGAAGCTTGCGATCACATTCCATGCATTCTCTTCAGGTACAAAAAACCAGGCCGTATAGTCGGTATTCCCTTTTCCATCGGGCACACCTTTCAAGAGAAACTTATAGGTTATACCTGCTTTCCAAAAGTACTTACGGTAACTCTGCCCGCCTGACCCTTCATTTCCAAACTCGCCCGAATGCACATCCTTTCCTTTTTTTAGCAGATGGATTTTTTGCTCGTCTGGAATACTTTTCGGATCATCTGTATGGAATGGACTCCATACGGAAAATAAGATACGTCGCTCCGTTTCCGAATTAACCTGTATACCAAAGTAACCTTCGCCAAAACCATTCGCCATAAAATAGGAACCAACTTTATCTTCGCCTTGAGGGACGGTAACTTCGTTATAATAGTAACTCACGTTGCCCTCCGTAGGAACGGTATAATTAAGATGACAGGAAGGTCCTCTTCGGGACCAGTAGTAATAGTCGGGATTATCAGAATAGATAAGTCCTTCTGACGCGGCTTCACCGCTAACAAGTAGTTCTGCCACATTAGCAAAATTACTGCCCGATTTACTGACTCCTTTTAGGTCGACCCGAACATAACCGGGAGCCTTTATTTCAATGGACAGCGGAGCTGTTTCGGCAAGTTCAGTACCTTCAACATCTACAACGGCTTTTTTCCCTAGTGCGTCAATTTCTATTTTAGATTTCCCAGCATCATTTTTCGCTTTCAGCTTTAATGTCAATTTCCCTGCTTTCTGAGCCCGAAAATAAACCGATGCCACTTCCTGATTGCTTGACCATTTTACAAGGCCATTACGACCGGAAATTTCCGCATCACCGGCTCGCCCTGCAGTGATGAAAGCATTCCCAGCAAGTGGTACGGCATAAGTCTTCCCTACTGTCTGCGCTATACTGCTTATCGAAAGACAGGATAAAGCTCCCAGAAAGAGATACTGGATAAAGTGTTTTCTTTTCATACTTTATTTTTTTTATCAATTTATATATCAAACCTAGGCTAGTTATACTACCTGCGGTTATTAATGCTTGCCATGAATTCGAGATGCTGCTATACTCGAATACTTCACTAAACCGACTTCTTTGTTAGTTCCGAAACTCAATTTATCAGCTACCTTTATGCTGCACTTTACTATTGAATAAAGATGGTATCGGTTTGTGAAACTGGATTATTTGATGAAGATAAGGCTTAGATTTACAGAAAAAGAAAGGAAATGTATATCAATCGATTGTGTAAAAAAACAGCAATATAATCACATTGACTCTTGTTTATTTACCCAACATGGACTTCCTCTTCTTAAGTTAATGAACTTGGGCAATCAATGCAAAATGACGCTCCTTTTTTTGAAAAACGACATATCATTGTTCATCACGGGATAATCTATGTTTTCGAAAGACCGATTCATAAAAAAAGTGAAGGGGCTACCCTTCACTTTTCCACACGATATTAATAAAATATTGAAAACCTTATTTCGCTTTCAGGATGAACCCCCAAGTTATTCACAACTTGTTGATATTGTTGTTTAATATCCTAAAAAGGGTTAAAAACCAACGCTTTTCAAGTCTAATCCTGTACGCTCGTCTAACCCGAACATTAAGTTCATATTTTGCACCGCCTGTCCAGACGCACCTTTCAACAGATTGTCTGTTGCATTTAAAATAAGCAGCTTATTTCCGTGTTTTTCGAGGTGGATAATACTCTTATTTGTATTGACAACCTGCTTAAGGTCGATATTTTTTTTGCTGACATGCGTAAAAGGGTGAGCGGCATAATAGCTCTCATACAATGCGTAGGCCTGCTCTTCAGACAAATCGGTGTCTACATAAATAGCCGAAAAAATTCCACGGGCAAAATCTCCACGTTGTGGAATAAAATTAATTTTTGCAGCTGCGCGTTCCAACAATGATCCTCCTGAAACCGGCAAAAATCCCCCTTGCAGTTGATCCAAAGACTCTGAAATTTCCTGTAAATGCTGGTGTTCAAAAGATTTGTAAGCAGAAAGATTATTGTTACGCCAGGAAAAATGCGTGGTTGCACCCGGTTTCTGCCCCGCTCCTGTTGATCCAGTCGTTGCATTAACGTGGATTTGATCCGGTAATAAGCCTTTACTCGCTAACGGCAATAAAGCCAATTGGATATTTGTTGCAAAGCATCCTGGGTTAGCAATATACTGCGCCGTTTTGATTGCTTCTTTGTTTAGTTCTGGAAGCCCATACACAAATTTGTGCCCTTGGAAAGCTGTATTCGCACGAAGACGATAATCTTGTGAAAGGTCAATAATCTTCACGGATGCATCGATCGGATTTGCATCTAAAAATTTGCGTGCATCTCCATGGCCCACACATAAAAACAAGACATCAATCGCGGAGTGAAAGTCGGAAGAGAAGGTCAATTCAGTATCGCCAAATAAATCATTGTGTACCTCATATAACTTATTTCCTGCATTGGAAGCACTATTAGCAAATACGATTTCCACCTCAGGATGATAAATCAATACACGTAATAATTCACCACCAGTATACCCTGCCGAACCAATTATTCCTACTCTTATCATTTTTTTGAATTTAGAATTTAGGTATGTGTTGTCACCTATTATGCCCTGCATTTTTTCTTATCAATTTTACATTAAGAAAAAATACAGGGCACAAAACACAGTTTATTTTTTATTCACTTTGTGCCAAATGATGGTTTGATTTCCAAAAATTTTGGAGAAACCTTTCACATCGTCACCTGTATAGCCCTTGTTCATCTCACCATAGCTACCGAATTTATTGGACATCAAATCGTGTTCGGACTCGACACCAATGACGACAAAACGGTATGGGTGAAGTTCAACAATCACTCGGCCAGTCACTGTTTCTTGTGAAGATTGCAAGAATGCTTCGATATCACGCATAACGGGATCGTGCATTTGACCTTCGTGCATATAATTTCCGTAGAAAGCAGCGATTTGGTCTTTCCAAGACAATTGCCATTTGGTCAAGGTATGTTTTTCTAAGGCATGGTGTGCCTTAATTAAAATGACAGAAGCAGCAGCTTCAAAACCCACACGACCTTTGATACCAATGATGGTATCACCCACGTGGATATCACGGCCAATACCGTATGGTTGAGCGATTGCCTGTAATTCTTGAATCACTTTAACAGAAGCCATTTTCTCACCATTTAAGGCCACAGGCTCTCCTTTTTCAAAATCGATTGTAATTTGTTGTGGCTCTGAAGAAGTCACTGGCGTTGGCCATGCCGATTCAGGCAAATATTGGTTGGATGTCAATGTTTCTGCTCCACCAACAGAAGTACCCCAAAGTCCTTTATTGATGGAGTATTTTGCTTTTTCAGCAGAATACTCTACACCATGCTTATTCAAATACTCAATTTCGGCTTCACGCGACAATTGCAGATCACGGATTGGGGTGATAATTTCCACTCCTGGAATCAGGGTCTGGAAAATCATATCGAAACGTACTTGGTCGTTTCCTGCACCGGTAGATCCATGAGCAACACATTCAGCACCAATTTTCTTTGCGTAGTTTGCAATTGCGGTTGCTTGGCATACACGCTCAGCAGATACTGACAATGGATAAGTCGCATTTTTTAACACATTGCCAAAAATCAAAAATTTAATAGTTTCGCGGTAATAGTCTGCCGTCTCGTCTATAGCTGTATGTGATTTCACACCTAAAGCATATGCACGTTCTTCAATATTTTTTAATTCTTCATCCGAAAAACCACCTGTATTTACAACTACGGAATGAACTTCTAAACCTAAATCTTGTGTAAGATAGATACAACAAAATGAAGTATCTAAGCCGCCACTAAATGCTAAAACTACTTTTTTCATTAGAATGTTATTTTATGAGTGTTTGTTTTCAACGGCTGATTTAAGCTCGTTTCACTCGGTTTTTATTTTTATGTCGAGCGGACCATGAACAGATCGTGTTGTCACGAAGATATTCATTTGCATGCTACGTCTATTTTAATTTAATCTTTGAGGCCTTCGTTTAATATCCCTTTGCGACTTTGTTATGCTTCGGAAAATTGACGGCAATAAATTTATTGGCCGATTTCCAAAACTTCGCCTGTATGCGCTTTAGCAGAGACTGTTTTTGCGTAATTCTTTCCAAGCGCTCTTTCGCTTCATGTTTGCGTTGAATCTTCTCTCTCAATTCACGTTCTTTCTCTTCAGGGTCCCAAAGCATGGCTGTACACATACAGTTTTTACGGTCCTTACTCATCAGAATCTCATAATTCACGCAACTTTGACAGCCTTTCCAAAATTCATCGTCTGTCGTCAATTCGGAATATGGAACAGGCTCATAACCTAATTCCGAATTGATTTTCATCACGGCAAACCCGGTTGTCAAACCAAAGATCTTCGCTTTAGGGTATTTCTCACGGGAAAGCTCAAAGACTCTTTTTTTGATCGCTTTTGCCAAACCGACTTTTCTGAATTCGGGATTGACAATCAGACCTGAGTTGGCGACATAGTCACCATGCCCCCAAGTTTCTATATAACAAAAACCTGCCCATCGGCCATCTCTATGTAAAGCAATCACTGCTTTACCTTCGTTCATCTTGTTGGCAACGTATTCTGGTTTACGACGCGCAATACCAGTACCACGAGCCTTTGCAGACTCGAACATTTCGTCGCAAATAACCTCTGCATAATGTGCATGCTCAGGTTTAGCCGGGATAATTAAAAAATCTGATATAGTCATTGACTTACGACCCTAATAATAAAACAACAACTACTGTCGTGTTTTGTTACTAAATAAATTAAAATAATGGATTCAAAACCATCGGACAATCATGGTCTTGCTTGGAAAGATTCACTACCTCAAATCAAGCCCGAGGTAGTATAGGTCGTCGGAGGCGTAAAACAGGTATTTCTACAAAAATGAAAGCACAGAAGACCTTCCTCATAAACTTCTCAAAAGTTTGAGTATAAGAATAATTGTTCTTTTTGTTCTGTTTCATTTTTTAATGCGCTGTCAATTGTTTCTGACGATGCAAATGTATAAAAATATTTTTTTCTTTTCCACAATATTCTCATTGATTTTTTGCAAAAATTAAAAATTTACAATCCGCCGTCATAACCGCCCTGTAAGCTTCATTTTCAAGCAATTAATCCACAACAACTCCGCAATAGACCGCCCTCATTAGCGATATTAATTTGACAATAAAACGGATAAAGGTTTACGGCTTTATCAATTGAAATTGTTGTTTTTTATATCGGTTCTTTATTTTTAGTCAAAAACGATACTTTTGTAAGGATCATTTAATGGAGAATAGTATGTCACCGAGTTTAATATTCTATCTTATTTTTGCTGTCCCTTACATTATCTTTATGTATTGGCTCGTCAAACAGGACAAACATAAATATGCCTGGGGAATAGCAATCATTACTATTGTTGCCCTATTAGCGATCTACGTATCGCAGAAAGCCAGTAAAGTGGCCATGGACAATTATCAACAGCATCAGATCGACTCGAGAGAGATCGAGCGGGAAGAGCGTTTACAGAAACAGCAGGATAGCATTAATCATGCTCAACAATAAAAAAGCGGCGAATGCCGCTTTTTTATTGTTCGTTTGTATAATTTCAAATAAGACCTTCTAATTTAAAGAGAAAAGCATATTCCAATGCAATTTCCTTTAAGTAGTCAAATCGACCAGAAGCCCCACCGTGGCCATAATCCATATCTGTCTTTAAAAGTAAAACCGTATCTCCGGTTTTAGTTGCTCTAAGTTTAGCCACCCATTTTGCTGGTTCAAAATACTGCACCTGACTGTCGTGAAGCCCAGTTGTGACCAATAAATTGGGGTATTCTTTTGCTTCAATGTTTTCATATGGAGAATAGGCCTTCATATAACTATAAGCTTCCTTTTCATTGGGATTGCCCCATTCATCATATTCATTTGTAGTCAACGGTATAGTATCGTCCAACATCGTATTCACAACATCCACAAACGGTACCTGAGCTATTATCCCATGATATTGCTCAGGTGCAATATTAGCGACTACGCCCATCAGCAAACCTCCGGCACTTCCCCCCTGTGCATAAAGGTGTTCGGATGTACAATATTGTCGATCAATCAGGTATTTACCACAATCCACAAAATCATAAAAGGTATTCATCTTATGCATCATTTTCCCATCTTCATACCACTGCCGCCCCATTTCCTCTCCACCTCTGATATGTGCCAAGGCGTAGATAAATCCCCGATCCAACAAACTGAGCCGATTGCTCGAAAAAGTGGGGTCCATCGATGCCCCGTAAGATCCATAGGCATATTGCAACAATGGAGCTGAACCATCAAGTTTGGTTCCTTTTTTATAAACAATAGAGATCGGCACCTGAATACCATCTCTTGCCGTTGCAAAAACACGCTCGCTGATATATGCGGCTTGGTCATATCCACCCAAAATCTCCTGTTGCTTTAACAATACTTTTTCCTGCTTAGCCATGTCATATTCATAGACTGAGCTTGGTGTCACTAAAGAAGTATAGCCATATCGCAACTTATCGCTATTGTATTCAACATTAATACCCGGATATACCGTGTAGGTAACTTCTCCAAAATCCAAATAATGCTGTTGCTGACTATTTAAATTATAAATTGCCAATTGGGTCAATCCGTTTTTTCGTTCAGCAATCGCTAGAAAATCCTTAAACTCTTCAATATCGCTGACCAATACATCCGGTCGATGATCGATGAATGTCTGCCAGTTACTGCGCTCTGTACGATCTAAGGGACATTGCATGATTTGGAAATTGATGGCCTCATCATTGGTCAGAATTAAAAAGCGATCGTCCAATGCAATGACCGAATAGAGAACATTGTGTATCCTTGGCTGAAAAACGCGAAATTCCGACTGCGGTAAATCAGCATTCAATATCCAAATTTCTGAAGACAATGTCCCTTCAGAATTGATGATGATATATTTTCCATTTTTGGATTTCCCGACAGCAATATAATTTGTATTATCTTTCTCTTCATACACGGTCACATCCGCTTTTGTATCGCTGCCCAATGTATGTCGCATAATCCTCTCGCTAAGTAAAGTTACAGGATTTTTAGCCGTATAAAACAACGTCAGGTTATCATTTCCCCATATCGCTGCCCCCTCTGTATTCTTTATCTGGTCGGGATAAATTTCTCCGGTCTCAATATTTTTGATAAATATGGTATATTCCCTCCGGGATACGGTATCCACACTAAAGGCAAGCAAACGATTATCCGGACTAACCGAAAATCCCTTTGCCGTATAATATACATGCCCTTGGGCAAGCTGATCTACATCCAACAGCACTTCTTCTTCGCCCTCAAGCGTACCCTTTTTCCGACAGAATTTAAAATACTGTTTCCCCTCTTCCGTACGGCTATAATAGTAGTAGCCATTTTTGAAATAAGGTACCGACTCGTCTTTTTCCTTAATACGGGACTTCAATTCGTGAAAAAGATCCTCCTGTAGGTCTACTGTATCCTGAAGCATCAAACTGGTGTAATCGTTTTCCTCTTCCAGATAGTCAATAACTTCTTGCGCTTTTTTTCCTTTTTTAAAGTAATCAATCATCCAGTAATAATCATCTCGCACAGCATCATCATGTATATTTCTTACATGAGGGTAAACTGCTGCCATTGGGGCCATTACATTAGGCCAAACTATTTTTTTATTTTGTTGCATTCGCTTTCTTATTCGCTATTTAATATAAACGCTTTCTCATTCTGCTATCCGGACCATCCCATAAAACAGGAGCCTCCTAGAAAGATTTGAATTTAAGATATTTCGTCAACAGTTTAATAAGAGATATGGATTATAACTACTTTTAATAAAAATTAACAGTTCAGAAGAAGCATTAGCATTATCTTTGCTATTCTGCTATAGTTAGGAATAAATGAATAGGCACGCTCTTGAAAAAAATTTAAAACACACAGGAGAGAATAACCGGATGGAATGCGTTCATGGCAATCATTGAAAGCAGACACTTCATTAAGAATTATTTACATATGAATTTAAAAAAATCACTATATCTAATTGCTTTAGGCTCATTGCCACTTATCTCTTTCGGACAATCGGATACCATTCCAGCAAATTGGTTTAATTTGGATTATAAAACGGATGGGGTGATGGGAATCAGTACCGAAAAAACGTATAAAACTTTATTGAAAGGGAGAAAATCCACTCCAGTCATCGTTGGCGTATTGGATGGAGGTGTGGATGTTTATCACGAGGATCTCAAAGATGTCGTGTGGATCAATGTGAAGGATAGTCTTGCAAATGGTATAGATAATGATGGCAATGGCTATATCAATGATAAATATGGCTGGAACTTTATTGGAAACGCCAATGGAGAAGATGTTCAGTTCGACAACCTTGAACTGACAAGACAGCTTAGGATACTGGACGAAAAGTTTGCAAACATCACAGCGGCAACAGAACTCAATGACGCTGGTCGAAAAGCTTTCGCTAGTTATCAAAAAATGCTTGCCAAATATAAAAACAAGCTAGAAGAAGCTAAGATGGGTCAATTTTCGTACGATGCGCTCAAACGCAACATAGACGCTGTGGTACGTGAAATAGGTAAAAAGCCCGAGGATATCACACAGGAGGACATAGACAATTTCAAAGCGACCACAAATACCCAACGCATCGCACTAGGCTATGCAAAGGATGAAATCCACAACGGCGGCTTTGCCAAATTTTTTGATGATATCACCGAAGGTGCAAAATATTTCAACAATCAAGTTGATTATCATTTAAACAAAGCATACGATTCTCGACCTATTGTTGGCGATAATTATGAAGATGCTTCAGAGCGCCATTATGGCAACGCGGACGTAAAGGGGCCAGATGCATTACATGGCAGCCATGTCGCAGGAATTATCGGTGCAAAACGCAATAATAATATCGGTATCAATGGAGTAGCGGATAACGTTAAAATACTCACGGTTAGACTCGTCCCTGATGGTGATGAGCGTGACAAGGACGTCGCAAATGCTATTCGCTACGCTGCAGACAACGGAGCCAAAGTACTGAACATGAGCTTTGGGAAAAGTTATGCCCATAATAAGCAGGCCGTAGACGATGCCATCAGATATGCTGAATCCAAAGATGTATTGATGGTTCATGCTGCAGGAAATGACAGTGAAGATAACGATATAGAACCTAATTTTCCAATGAAGTATTATACGGATGGAAAAGGTGATACCACCGGAGTTGCCAATGCATGGATCACCGTAGGCGCAACCGGTCTTCATTTGGACAATGAACTATTAGCCGATTTTTCCAATTATGGTAAAAAAACGGTCGATGTTTTTGCTCCTGGCGTCCACATCAACTCAACGGTACCAGGTTCCAAGTATAAAGAAGAACAGGGCACGAGTATGGCTGCGCCCGTTGTCGCTGGTCTGGCGGCAATGATTCGATCTTATTATCCCAATTTGAGCGCGGTGGAAACCAAACAGATTATTATGGAATCGGTAGAAAAGCCGAACCAACTGGTACAGATAAAGGTTGGTGAAGATGCCACCAAAACAGTTCGGTTAGCGGACATCTCGGTCACCGGAGGAATTGTCAATGCCTATAACGCCATTATAAAAGCAGAAGAATATACCAACAAAAAGAAAAAATAAATATTTTCTCGTTTTTTATACCAAAACTATCTTTTGTCCGTTTAATTATTTAACTTACAGAGACAAAACAACAGATGCTTATGGTAGAAAACTTTACCCAATCAGAAAACGAAGTTCAAAATTTGCTAACCCAAAACGAGAAGGTAATGACAGACGAGGACATAGAAAATGAATTGAAACTTCAATTACCAAAAATGTTGCTTCATCCAAGCAAAAGAAGTGTAGAGAATATCCTGGCATATTCGAAACAACTGGAAAAAAGAAAGGCCTAATCTTCCAGATTAGGCCTTATTTTTTAACCTTAATATCGTCTTGATTTATCTATGATCCAAAACTGTTGAGACTTGCCTTCTATTTTGCACATTAAAATCAGAGTATTCACCATGTAGTAGGTTTCAAAATTTCTTTTTTGATGGAAATTTTGGCTAGTTTTGAACCGATGTTAAAACAAGAACGATACAAGGCTTTCGTAGATTATTTCTCCAAAAATAGTCCTGACGCACAGACAGAACTCAACTATAGTAATCCGTTTGAATTACTGGTCGCTGTTATTTTATCTGCACAATGTACAGATAAAAGGATCAACCAAGTCACGCCCAAATTGTTTGAACGCTACCCCGATGCACACAGTTTGGCAGCTTCTAGTGTAGACGAGGTGTTTAGCTATATACGATCCGTAAGCTATCCAAATAACAAGGCCAAACACCTTGTTGGAATGGCTCAACTACTGATTGAAAAGTTCAACAACATTGTACCCGAAAAAATTGAGGATCTTGTGAAACTTCCGGGTGTAGGTCGAAAAACTGCTAATGTCATTTCCTCTGTTGTTTATCATAATCCGGCGATGGCCGTAGATACCCATGTTTTCCGTGTTGCAAATCGTCTTGGGCTAACCTATCGTGCGACAACGCCATTGGCTGTAGAAAAACAGTTGGTAAAAAATCTACCCAAAGATACAATTGCCATTGCTCATCATTGGCTGATCTTACACGGACGTTACATATGTCTGGCCCGAAAACCAATGTGTGAGAAATGTCCGATCACTTATATGTGCAAATACTTTGAAAAAAATCACCATATAAAAAGTGTTTCAGCTATATCAGAAACAAAAAACTAATTTTTTTAGTGAAAATATTTGGTTTATGATTTTTAATTTTTAATTTTGAGAAATATATACTAAAAATATGAGCAACACAGATAAACTAAAAGCTTTACAGCTGACGTTAGATAAATTGGAAAAGAACTTTGGAAAAGGTTCAATTATGAAGTTAGGGGATACTGCTGTTGAGCCGATCGAAGCTATTTCGACAGGATCTCTAGGCTTGGATATCGCCTTAGGCATTGGCGGTGTACCAAAGGGCCGTATCATTGAAATATACGGACCTGAATCTTCAGGTAAAACTACCTTAGCAACTCACATTGTTGCAGAGGCACAAAAAAAAGGCGGTATTGCAGCAATCATTGATGCTGAGCATGCTTTTGATAAATATTACGCTCAAAAATTAGGCGTAGATGTAGAAAATTTATTGATTTCTCAACCAGATAATGGTGAGCAAGGTTTAGAAATTGCTGATAACCTAATCCGTTCTGGTGCAATCGACGTTATTGTCATTGACTCCGTTGCGGCTTTGGTACCAAAAGGCGAGATCGAAGGCGAAATGGGCGATTCTAAAATGGGGCTTCAAGCTCGTTTGATGTCTCAGGCTTTACGTAAGTTAACAGGTACAATTTCAAAAACAAACTGTTGTTGTATTTTCATCAACCAATTGCGTGAAAAAATTGGTGTCATGTTTGGTAACCCAGAAACAACAACTGGTGGTAATGCCTTAAAATTCTACGCTTCTGTACGTTTAGATATCCGTCGTACATCACAAATCAAAGATTCTGATGAAGTATCGGGTAACCGCGTAAAAGTGAAGATTGTAAAAAATAAAGTAGCCCCTCCGTTCCGCATAGCGGAATTTGATATCATCTTTGGTGAAGGTATCTCTAAAGTAGGTGAAATTATTGATCTCGGTGTTGAATATGGTATTATCAAAAAAGCAGGCTCTTGGTTTAGCTATGGTGAGACCAAATTAGGACAAGGTCGAGATGCTGTTAAAGCCTTATTATTCGACAATCCCGATTTAATGGACGAACTTGAAGCTAAAATCCGCGCTGAAGTGACAGGAGAAGATCCAATGCTTAACATCGAAGAAAACGAAGACTAGTTGCTGTAAAAATTAGTATAATGTAGGTAGCCATCCTGTTTAGGATGGCTTTTTTTTTGCGAAAGTTCAAGTGCTTAGATGATTATTTTGTTACATGTCCAAAGTTTTCAATTTGTACTAATAGATTTTATTAATTTTAGCAAGGCGAACTAAAAACGTCTGAAATCCAAATGCTAAACTTAATATAAACAATGAATCGTAAACTAATTCTATTTCTTTTAATACTGCTAGGGCCAGTATTCCATCTACATGCACAAACGATACGCGTACTCTCCTTCAATATCCACCATGGAAACCCACCGACTGAAAAAGAATCTATTATTAACCTTGACACGATTGCCAAAATTATTAAAAATTCAAAAGCTGACCTCGTAGGGCTTCAGGAAATCGATGTTAATCTCGGTAGATCATATTTTGAAAATCAAGCCAAGAAATTAGCCGAATTAACAGGTATGCACTATATATTTTCCAAAGGAATAGACCTGGATAAAGGTGAATATGGCACCGCCATCTTATCAAAAAATCCAATTGAACGTGTCGAAAAACACGTTCTACCCTCCCCAGTGGAAAGCGAAACACGAAGTCTATCGGTAATCGAAGTCACACTACACAAAAGAAAACTCTTATTTGCTAATACACACCTTGACCTGAAAGACAAAAACAAAATCGAACAGGCAAAATTCATTACCAATCGTTTCAAAAACGAAAAGTTACCCACCATCCTTGTCGGTGATTTGAACTCCGAGCCCAATGATCCAGCGATTATTGAACTTAGCAAAATATTCACAAAAAGCAGTATTGCCAATGGATTTACGTTTCCTCAAGATAAACCCACTACTGAAATTGATTATATCATGATCAATAAAACTGTTGCCGCAAAGTTTTCTAACCATCGAATTCTGGACGAGAAATACGCTAGTGATCATCGTCCATTATATGTCGAGATAAATATTAAATAACTACTTGTGACCTTTAAATATGAATTTTAACAGAAGAAGATTTTTAGAAGTCCTGGCGCTGGCTGGGATTACATTACCGAATATAAGCGTCGCGCAAGAAAAAGAAGCAAATGAGGCAGAAGGCGAGTTCAGTTTTCTCGTACCTGCCTATCTACAGAATCAAACGGAAACAGGCGTCAGTATTTTTACAATTTTGAGCAAAGAGGCTTTTGCTTGGCTCGAGATTCTCGATAACGCGGGAAATGTCCATAAAAAAATCTACCAATCCGAAGATGGGATGATCAACGCCAATACTGACTTTTTTCATTTTACAATTGAGGACGCGCCGCGCTCATTTCGCTATCGCATCAAGGCGAAGGAAGTCCAAAAATTCGATCCTTATAAAATTGTGTACGGTCAAGAAATAGAAACCTCCATTTTCGAGGCTAAATTAGCCAATAGCAATCAGGAGCAGATTCGCTGTCTCATATACAACGATGTCCATGAGGAAAAAAGCAGTTACCGCGACCTTATCCCAAATCAGGATATCTCGCCTTACGATTTCTTTGTGATGAATGGAGACTCGTTTCATTATGTCACCAATCAGCAAGATATCACAGAGAAATTGCTAAAGCCAATTGAATTTTTTGCGACAAGCAAACCATTCATTATGAATCGAGGAAACCATGAGACAAGGGGATCTTTCGCACGTCATTTCAAAAGATACTTTGGTTATCCGGACAACAAGTATTACCAAGCCTTTAAAAGAGGACCTATTTTTTGGATCATGCTAGACAGTGGCGAAGACAAGCCTGACAATCATGAGGTATACGCCGGAACAGTTGATTACGATAACTACAGAAAAGAACAGACCCGATGGCTGGAACAGGTTCTCCAGTCCAAAGAAAGAAAACGTGCCCAACATACAGTTGTCATTAGCCATATTCCAATTTTTCATTCGGATGACTGGCACGGCACCTTGGATAACAGAGCATGTTTCCACCCCCTGTTTCAGAAATATAAAATTGATGCCATGATCTCTGGCCACACACATCAATATGGATACTATCCAGCAGATAAAGACCACAATTACCCTGTTTTTATAGGTGGTGGTCCAAAAGCAGGGAAAAGAACCATCATCGATGTAGCCGGGAACAACAAGTCATTGAATATTCGGATGACTAGAGACGACGGAACAGAATTGGGATTATTTAAAAAATAGAAAAGGCGCTTTATAAGCGCCTTTTTCTATTTTAACAAAGCTGTTATGCTAGCTTCTTTATTCTCCTTTTTCCAAGAAAGGATATCTATAATCTGTATCTGGATTAAATGTCTCTTTGATTGTACGTGGAGACACCCAACGAAGCAAATTGATCATTGATCCTGCTTTATCGTTTGTACCCGAACCTCTAGCACCACCAAACGGTTGTTGACCTACGACAGCACCTGTACACTTATCATTCACATAGAAGTTACCCGCAGCATGTCTCAATTTATCTGTTGCTAAATTAATGGCATAGCGATCTTGCGCAATGATTGATCCTGTCAAGGCGTAAATAGATGTTGTATCAACAATAGCTAACGTCTCCTCAAACTCAGCATCCTCGTAAACATATACGGTCAAGACGGGTCCGAACAATTCCTCAACCATAGTTTCGTAATCTGGTTTCGAAGCCTCAATGATTGTGGGATGAATGAAATATCCTTTAGATTTATCGTATGTACCACCAACTACAATTTCTGCTTCAGTAGATTCTTTAGCTCTGTCGATATACTTCGCTAATTTATCAAACGACTTCTCATCAATGACAGCATTGAAAAAGTTCGTGAAATCCTCTGTTCCGCCGATTGTAAAAGATTTTACGTCATTCGTCATAGATTCTTTCAATGCTGGCCACAATGATTTAGGAATATATGCACGTGAGGCAGCAGAACATTTTTGGCCTTGGTATTCAAAAGCGCCACGAACTAAAGCCGTATTCGCTACTTTTAAATCGGCCGAAGGATGTACAACGATAAAATCCTTACCACCTGTCTCACCAACAATACGTGGATATGTTTTATAACGGTGGATATTGTTACCGATCGTTTTCCAAATATCTTGGAATACTCCTGTTGAACCTGTGAAGTGGATACCAGCGAAATCTGGGTGTTGGAAAATCACATCACCTGCATCAGGACCTGAAACATACACCAAGTTGATTACACCATCCGGAAGACCAGCTTCACGGAAAATTTTCATCAATACATTTGCTGAATAGATTTGGGTATTGGATGGCTTCCATACAACAACATTACCCATCATTGCAACACACGACGGTAAATTACCCGCAATAGCTGTAAAATTGAATGGAGTCAATGCAAATACAAAACCTTCAAGAGGGCGTTGTTCTACACGGTTCCAAACACCTTTACCTGATATAGGAGGTTGTTGTTTATAGATTTCGCTCATGTACTGTACGTTGAAACGCAAGAAATCCACAATCTCACATGCCGAATCAATTTCTGCCTGATAGGGGTTCTTCGATTGCCCCAACATTGTAGCAGCATTCAACTCATAACGGTATTTTCCCGAAATCAATTCAGCAGCTTTTAGGAAAATCGCAGCACGATCCTCCCAAGTAAGATTTTCCCAATCTTTTTTTGCCGCCAAAGCTGCATTGATTGCATCTGTTACGTGAGATTTATCGCCTTGATTGTATTGACCTAAAATATGTTGGTGGTCATGTGGAGGAGCTAGGTTTACTTTTTTAGAAGTAGTGATTTCTTTACCACCAATATACATTGGGATATCGATTTGTTTCGAACGTGCCTCATCAATTGCTGCTTTCAACAATTTACGTTCTTTCGTTCCGACAGCGTAAGTGTACACTGGTTCATTGGTAGGAACAGGAACTGTAAAAAATCCTTTAGACATATTACAATTATTAATTATTCATCCAAAAAATGCTATTTATGAATCATAAAGCTATCAAGTTTGTTCATTCCATTATTTGTATGAGAAACCATGGTTTCAACTTGTTAGCATGATACTAAATAGCGTTAATAGAAGTAAAATTACCTCAAATTTTATGAATACCCAAAGTTACTGTCCCTCTTTGAGCACCTTGGAAAAGATACGTTTAAATTTTTCCAATTTCGGTTTAATCACCAATTGGCAGTATGGTTCTTTTCCATTTAATCTGTAATAATCTTGATGATAGTCCTCTGCAGGATAAAAGACTGTTGCCGGAACTACTTCGGTTACAATAGGTTTATTGAAAACATGCTCTTTTTCTAACGCCGAAAGATAATACTGCGTCTTGTCAAGCTGCTCTTTATTATGCACAAAAATAGCTGAGCGATATTGGGTGCCGACATCATTCCCCTGGCGATTGAGCTCTGTTGGATCATGTGCCACAAAAAAGGCCTCCAATAATTTGTCGTAGCTGATCACTTTTGGATCAAAAATAATATTGGTTGCTTCCGCATGCCCTGTACTCCCGGTACAAACCTGCGCATAACTTGGATTTGCTGCCCATCCGCCAGTATATCCTGAAACAACATGTATAACCCCCTTTAACTCTTTAAATTGTGCCTCAGTACACCAAAAACAACCTGCCGCAAATGTCGCTGTATCCAAACTTGCCGTATTTTTTGCTGGCAACTTCGAGAAATCAGTTTTTTCTGCCTGCTGCCCCTGTCCCTGGCAGGAGCCCAAAATAAAAAGTGCTGCTAATAGTATCAGAATATTTTTCATCAGTAGCGGGTATGATCGTGGAGTTAACTATTATACTGTAGTGTTCTACTATGGTCTTATAAACAAATACAACTGAGGTTTTGTTTATAAAATAGAAAAGCGACAATAAATTAGTATTGTCGCTTTTCTATGGTTTTATCAAATGTTCAATTATTTTGCTGCAGCATAGTTTTGTGCTACGGCATCCCAATTGATAACATTAAAAATTTCTTCTAAATACGCCGGACGCTTATTTTGGAATTTCAAGTAATAAGCGTGCTCCCAAACATCGATACCTAAAATAGGATTTCCTTTTACTTCAGCAACATCCATCAATGGATTGTCTTGATTTGGTGTAGAAGTTACGGCTAACTTACCGTCAGCACCAACGATTAACCAAGCCCATCCTGAGCCAAAACGAGTTGCACCAGCTGCTTGAAGTTGTTTTTTCAACTCATCAAATGAACCAAATGTCGCATTGATTGCTTCGGCTAATTCACCTGTTGGAGCACCGCCAGCATTTGGACCTAAAACTTTCCAAAACAAAGAGTGATTGTAATGTCCACCACCATTGTTACGTACTGCTGCAGAATATTTACTTACATTTTTAATGATATCCAATAACGATAAGTTCTCAGCGTCTGTACCTGCGATTGCTTTATTTAAGTTATCCACATATGCCTGATGGTGTCTGTCATGGTGGATTTCCATTGTAGTTTTGTCAATATGTGGTTCCAATGCGTCGGCTGCGTATGGTAACGCTTCTAATTCAAATGCCATATCTATTTTAATTTAAATGTTTATTACTTCGTTTATAATACAAATATAACACAATATACACGGTTATGTTTTTATGTGTTACAATAAATCCATTATTTCCTTACCGTTTTTGACGAAAAAATGATTTTACCAAATCAGCACATTCTTCCTGCAAAACACCATGTGTAATGACTGTTTTGGGATGTAATATTTTATCGTGAAAATGAGAATAGCCACGCTTTTCATCTTTGGCGCCATAGACTATTTTACCAATATGTGTCCAATAGGCCGCTCCGGCACACATAATACAAGGTTCTATGGTAACGTATAATGTACATTCATCCAGGTATTTGCCTCCAAGGTAATTAGCAGCTGCTGTAAAAGCCTGCATCTCAGCATGAGCTGTCACATCATTCAATCGCTGCGTCAAATTATGACCTTTCCCTATAACACGTCCTCGATAAACAATAACTGCTCCAATAGGTACCTCCCCCTCTTCGTATGCAACCTTAGCTTCGTTCAATGCCATACGCATGAACGACTCGTCACTATCGATGAGTTGTGTTCCTTCAAAATCTATAAATGTCATGGTACAAACTTAACTAAGTTTAGATCCATTTGGTAATTTTTTGTCGACGGATGTCAAAATAATATCGCCATTTTCGTCAGCGAATCCGGTCACAAGACACTCCGAAAAGAAATTAGCGATCTGCTTTTTGGGAAAGTTCACAACGGCGACCACCTGCTTTCCAATCAACTCTTCTTTGTTATAGTGTACTGTAATCTGGGCACTGCTTTGCAATACACCAATTTCATCTCCAAAATCAAGTCGCAATTGATAGGCTGGCTTTTTAGCTTTCGGAAAATCTTTTGCTTCCAAAATAGTTCCTACCCTTAAATCCACTTTCTCAAAATCGGTCCAACTAATGGCATCACTCATAATCGGTTGCTACTAATATCCTGAATCTCTTTACCTATCGTAAATAAAACATAGGAAGGCTTCCGTCCCAAACGAGAAGACAATCGATTAATCAATTTATCCTCCTCGCCAGCTTGAAAAGCTAAATCTTCATCACTTAAGTGGTTGTACTTGCGACGGAGTTTTTCTTTGGCTACTTGCCACTGTTCTTCGTTAATTTTCAACATAACTCAGATTTAGGTATAAAATTTGTATATCTTTACTGAACTGTAAAAGTTTGTTTAAAGATACAATATATACATAAATAAAAGATTATGAAAAAGATTTTACCAGCATTACTTTTGATTTGTGGTAGCGTAGCAACGGCACAGGCGCAGCTCTTGCCAGGTTTTGAGGTGGGTGTAAAAGGAGGTCTAAACTTCTCCAAACTTAAAAGCGATGGCAAATATTTCAATTCCGACACGAAAGCAGGCTACCAAGCAGGTCTTTATGGACGTGTTGGTGTATTGGGATTCCATATTCAACCCGAGGTGTACTTAACAGGTAAAAACACGACGGTGAAAGCGGAAAATGGCGAATCAACAGATGTTAAATTTACAACGGTAGATGTTCCGGTATTATTAGGCAAACGTTTTGGTTTAGGACCGATTGGAGCAAGGATTCAAACAGGTCCGATATTTTCATTTAAAGTAGATGACAAGCAAGATAAAGTCATTGACCAATTGAACCCAAATAACTATAAAAAAAGTGGCACAGCTTGGGCTTTTGGCGTAGGTGCTGACATTTCAAGCTTACGTGTCGATGTTAGATACGAAATGGGGTTAAACAAAGTCAACAATGAGAGTCAGGCAAATCCTAAAATCAACATGTGGAGTATTGGTTTGGGTTATAGATTATTCAGTATTCTATAGTTCCTTAAGCCTTGTTCATATACCGTTTAAAAGTCCGTTTTTATTCAAAACGGACTTTTTATTTCAATAAACTTTAGAACCGTTCTAAATTATTGCTTTTTCTTGTCAAAATGGTATCATATTTAATAGCAAATAGTAGATTTGCCTAATTCAAATTAAATTACAAGGATAATGAGTAAATCAAAGCCAGTTTTCAGTTCTTCGATTGGGAAGAAGCTAATCATGAGCTTAACAGGAATCTTCCTATGTTTATTCCTAGTTGTTCACTTGGTTGGTAACTTGCAATTATTTAAAGATGATGCGGGTCTAGCGTTCAACAAGTACGCCTATTTTATGACTCACTTTACACCAATCAAAGTTGTTTCTTACTTATTGTATGCTTCGGTAATTGTTCACGTCATCTACGCTATTACATTGTCGATGAAAAACAAGGCCGCTCGTCCTATTGGTTATGCCAAATATGATGGTCAAGCAAATAGTAAGTGGAATTCACGCAACATGGGTATCTTAGGTACTGTCATTTTAGTATTCTTAGCTACGCACATGTCTAATTTTTGGTGGAAGTTTCACAATGATGAAGTGCCTTACATCGAATACCGTACTGATTTGGCAACTGGACAAACTACAGCGAGAGAACTTCAAGCTTCTGAATTCCACGACTACCAAGAAACGGTAGAAAACAATGTTCAAATCTTAAAAGCAAGAGATTTGTACAAGCAAGTTGACTTTGCATTCAAAAATGTTGCATTGGTAGCTTTATATGTTATTGCGATGGCAGCTTTGGCATTCCACTTAATTCATGGTTTCCAATCTGCATTCCAAACTTTAGGTTTTAACCACAGAAGATATATTGGAATCATCAGAGCAATCGGTGTTTGGGTATTTGGGGTATTAATTCCAATTGGCTTTGCAATAATGCCATTGTTTTTCTTCTTTAAATAATTCAGAATCTTTTAAGAGAAAGCTCAGGCTTTCTCGATCAATATAAAATTAAGAGATATGTTAGATTCAAAAGTACCAGCGGGTCCATTAGCCCAAAAGTGGTCAAATCATAAATTTAATCTTAAGTTGGTTAACCCTGCTAACAAACGTAAATTTACCGTTATTGTTGTTGGTACAGGTCTTGCTGGTGCATCTGCAGCAGCGTCTTTAGCTGAATTAGGATATAATGTAATTACATTCTGTTATCAAGATTCACCTCGTCGCGCGCACTCTATTGCAGCACAAGGTGGTATCAATGCAGCAAAGAGCTACCAAAATGACGGTGACTCTGTTTTCCGTTTATTCTACGATACAATCAAAGGTGGTGACTACCGCTCACGTGAGGCAAACGTTTACCGTTTGGCTGAAGTATCTGTCAACATTATTGACCAATGTGTTGCTCAAGGTGTTCCTTTTGCGCGTGAATACGGAGGTCTATTAGACAACCGTTCTTTCGGTGGTGCACAAGTTAGCCGTACGTTCTATGCACGTGGTCAAACAGGACAACAATTGCTGTTGGGCGCTTATTCAGCGTTAAACCGTCAAATCAAAAAAGGAAAAGTAAAATCGTACACACGTCATGAGATGCTAGACCTAGTAATGATCGATGGTCATGCTAAAGGTATCGTAACTCGTGACCTGGTTTCAGGTAAAATCGAAACGCATGCTGCACATGCAGTATTAATGTGTACTGGTGGTTACGGTAACGTGTTCTTCTTGTCTACCAATGCAATGGGATGTAACGTTACAGCAGCTTGGAGAGCACACAAACGTGGTGCTTACTTCGCGAACCCTTGTTATACTCAAATTCACCCAACTTGTATCCCGGTAACAGGAGATCACCAGTCTAAGTTGACATTGATGTCAGAGTCTTTACGTAATGATGGTCGTGTATGGGTTCCTAAAACCCAAGAAATGGCTGAAAGATTACGTAAAGGAGAGATCAAAGCCAATGACATTAAGGAAGACGACAGAGACTATTTCTTGGAGCGTAAATACCCTTCATTCGGTAACTTGGTACCACGTGACGTGGCATCTCGTAATGCAAAAGAAGCTGTTGATGATGGTCGTGGTGTTGGTAAAACTGGTTTCGCGGTATTCTTGGATTTTAAAGAAGCTATCGGTCGTCTAGGTGAAGATGCTGTACGTGCTAAATACGGTAACTTATTTGACATGTACTACCAAATCACGGACGAGAACCCTTATAAACAACCAATGCGTATCTACCCAGCTGTTCACTACACAATGGGTGGTGTATGGGTTGATTACAACTTGATGACTACAATTCCTGGATTGTATGCATTGGGTGAGTGTAACTTCTCTGACCACGGTGCAAACCGCTTAGGTGCTTCGGCGTTGATGCAAGGTCTTGCCGATGGTTATTTCGTAATTCCTTACACTGTAGGTGATTACTTAGCTAAATTAGGTTCATTTGCGCCAGTAGATCATAGCCACCCAGCTTTCGAGTCTACACGTAAAGAAGTTGAAGAGAAAATCAACAAATTGTTGTCTTTAAATGGTACACAAACTGTTGATGATATCCACAAAAAATTAGGACTCATCATGTGGGAATATTGTGGTATGGCTCGTACAGCAGAAGGACTACAAAAGGCACAAGGTTTGATCCAAGAGTTGAAAAAAGAATTCTGGACAAACGTTAGAGTACTTGGAGAGAACGAAGAATTAAATCTTTCTTTAGAAAAAGCTGGTCGCGTGGCTGACTTCTTAGAATTGGGTGAGTTAATGGTTGTTGATGCATTGCAACGCGCTGAGTCTTGTGGTGGTCACTTCCGTTTGGAAAGCCAAACTGAAGAAGGTGAAGCAAAACGTAACGATGATGAATTCGCCTATGTATCTGCTTGGGAATACAAAGGAGACAATGTACCTGAGGAATTACACAAGGAAGACTTGGTATTCGAGAACGTTCAGTTAACACAAAGAAGTTATAAATAAGAAGGAAAATTATCATGGCACAACATATGAATTTAACGCTGAAAGTTTGGCGTCAAAAAAATGATAAAGATAAAGGTCAATTTGTAACTTATCAGGCAAACGATATCGCTGATGATATGTCTTTCTTAGAGATGCTTGATATTGTCAATGAAGAATTGACTCGTAAAGGAGAAGATCCTGTATATTTCGATCACGACTGTCGTGAAGGTATCTGCGGGATGTGTTCATTAGTCATCAACGGTCGCCCTCACGGTCCTAAAGAAGGTACTACAACATGTCAATTGCACATGCGTAGCTTCCACGATGGACAGACTATCGTGATCGAGCCCTGGAGAGCCGCTGCATTCCCCGTATTGAAAGACCTTGCAGTCGACCGTACTGCTTTTGATCGCATTCAACAGGCAGGAGGATATGTAAATATCAATACAGGCGGTGTTCCTGATGCAAACGTGATTCCCATTCCTAAACGTATTGCTGACGAAGCTTTCGAATCGGCAACATGTATCGGCTGTGGTGCTTGTGTTGCAGCATGTAAAAATGCTTCTGCAATGTTATTCGTATCTGCAAAGGTATCTCAATTTGCTCTGTTACCTCAAGGTCAAACTGAGCGTTACGAACGTGCTCAGGCAATGGTAGATCAAATGGATGCTGAAGGTTTCGGTAACTGTACCAACACGGGTGCTTGTGAAGCTGAATGTCCTGTAGGTATCAAGTTAACAAACATTGCTCGCTTAAATCGTGAGTACTTGACTGCTAAAATCTTCAGACAAGAAGAACCGCACGCTTAATAAGCAATTAAAATCCTTCGTGTTTTCGATAGCATTAACAAATGCTTAAGAAACCGATTGAAGATTCTTTCTAGCCCATTAAAATAGGCTATTCAGAAAATAATATAAAAGTCCTTGCCCTAAGAAAGCAAGGACTTTTTTTTATATTTACAATAATGTAAATTGACGAACGTGAATTCTGGTATAAAAATTCGATTACTCCTACTTATCTTGACTTTATGCTTTATAGGAACAGCTATCACCATTAAAGAATCTGTTACCAATAAGGAAATACTGGACATTGATACAAAATCACTCAATGATTATATCGCTCAACAAGAGAAAAAGGTCGACCGAATTTTCAATGATTCTCTTCTACTCAAAACATTTAAAAACTACGACCAATATCCTATTGCAGTTTATCAGGCGTTCGAAAAGTTTAAAACCAATGAGAAGGTTTATTTATTTCTCTTTAAGGACCATGAACCGAAGATGTGGAGCACACATCTATTTGTGCCAATTACAGATCAGGGATTCCCAGAAAAATCCAATTTTATTCAGGATGATAACCGTTCTTACGTTGTTCGAAAAAAAACAATTGGTAATATCAGTATACTCGCCTATATTATTGTAAAAGGCTATACAAATAACAATAACCCCTATTTAAATAGCTCATTGCGAAGGAACTTCTTCGACTCTCGAAATATCGACATTGCCTCCTATACAGACACGGTCACCATTAAAAATATCTATAGCAATGAAGGGTCTTATCTATTCTCTGTTAAGCTAAAAGACGGAGAGCATGAAAATGCCTATACGATTTTGCAATTCTTCTGTTGGCTACTTGCCTGGATCGCATTACTGATCTTCTTCAATAGTCTCTGCCTACATATGGCCAAGACAGGAAGGGCCTGGTGGTCTGCATTACTGCTATTATCGGTATTTAGCCTCGTCAAATTTGCCGATCTTAAATGGAATCTGCTGTCCGAAAACGCGACATTTTCAATTTTCGATTCGCGCAATTACGCTTACAATCGCTTCTTCCCCAATATATGGTCCGTGATGTCCACCACCATATTGGTGTTATGGTTGATTCTATTTATCTATTCAATTCGCAAAGAGCTCAATTTCGACAAGATAAAGAACATCCGACTCTTCAGAATTCCTATCGCAATCGGATTTATTCTAAGTATATACCTGTCGTTCGGTCTATTGTATGACATCGCTGGTACCCTGATTACGCACTCCAACAACATCTATTTTGATTTCACAAAACTTGTCGATTTACATTTCCTAAGTTGGGTAGATTTAGGCATTGTTGGCATGGGTATTTTGGCCTTGAGCATCTACATTGATCTTGTACTATTTTTTCTTAAAAAATTAGAATTAAAACCAACGCAGCTACTCAACATTCAACTGGCATGTGTCATTTTTGTCATCCTGATCATATCCTTCTATATAGAGAAAAATAGCCTGGTCAATTTGTTACTTGCATTGATCATCCTTATTAAATCATTTGGCGAAAAGTATTTCGATCGACATATATTAACAAATTATATTGCCGTACTGATACTTTGGGCAATCATAAGTGCGATCACGCACGCTCGTTTCTATCAGGAACGGAACTTAATTGACATGAAAATCTTATTGAGTAATTTACAATCAGAAGATGATGTCAATGCTGTTTCATTGTTTTCCGATATTGAAAGTAGTATAGCAAACGATCAAGAATTAAAACACCTATTTAATATCAGCCTTCCCTATACCAATACCGAGGGGATCAACGATTTCATCAAGAAAAAGTACTTTAGTGGCTATCTCTCCAAATATGAGTTCAAAGCATATTATTATGATCAGAATAATGTTCCGCTCAATCCGGCCAGTCAGAATAAGATCAATGAATATCGAGAAAAGGTAATCAATAAGTCGATAAAAGTCACACAGAACTTCTACCGTGCCAGCGCGGAATTAGGCACGCATGAATACTTCTCCATCATTCCTGTCACCATTGACCAAAATAGGATCGTCAATGTTATCATCAATCTTTCCAATAAAGACTTTAGTTATACGGTTCCCTATCCTGAAATCCTCACCGATATGCGGATCAACAATTCGCAATATTATAACAAAGGGGATTATTCAATAGCCCTTTATAAAGGAGGTTCTTTAATAACACAGTTTGGAAAGTATACCTACGAAAACAATTTGAGGGGGCTGAAAGGTGTTCCAGGAGAATATATTCAGGTGCTGGATCGCGATGCATATTTACATATGGCTTATGTTGCCAATAAATTCTCCACCTATGTGATCAGTAAACAAAAGCCTTCTTTTTGGGATTATCTAGCGACGACTTCATTTCTGTTCTTGGTATTTTTTATGATTTTCATGTTTTTCCATTTCATAAAATCCTTCTATATCTTTCTTAAGAACACCAAGCTAACTTTCCGTAATTTAAAATATCAGTTCTACAAAATAGTTAATAAAATACAGTATTCTACACGTATTCAGACCTCCATTATCTCATCGGTAATACTGGCAATCCTCATATCGGCAGTAATTTCGTATATAAGTATTAACAAGCAGCTTTATAATAACAATAAAGCAAGTAAGGAACGTTTTATTATCGAACTAGGCAAACGGATGGAAAATATGTTGACCTACACAGATGAAACATCCACCGAGACGCAGCTTATCAGTATTCTCAAGACATTATCCGAAACTATTTCCAAAGACTTCAATCTTTATTCCAAATCAGGCAGGTTACTCTATAGCTCGCAGCGCAGAATCTACGATCTGGAGCTTTTTTCCACTTTTATTAATCCGGCTGCACTGAAGAATCTTTCCATCTTAAAAAAATCGGAGACGATTGAAGATGAGCGTATTGGCACTTTCCAATTTGAGACCAGCTACGCCACCATCAGGGATAAAAACTATAATACACTGGCTTATATAGGGATACCAAACTTCTCACTTCAGAAGGAAGAAAATATCAATAAGAATCTTCTTTTAAATACCATAGTGAACATTTATTCGCTGATTATCATAGGCTTTGGATTTTATGCGACGTTTGTGGCCAACAGTGTCACCAATCCATTGAGCATCATCAGTAAGAAGATTTCACAACTACGCCTGGGGCAGCCCAACGAGCCTCTGTTTTGGCAACGAAATGATGAAATAGGTACATTGATCAAAGAATATAATCTTATGATCATAAAGCTGGAGGACTATGCTAATAAGATCAAAGATACCGAGCGAGAATCAACTTGGCGTGAGATGGCTCAACAGATTGCCCATGAAATCAAAAATCCGTTGACACCAATGAAATTAGGCATTCAGCAACTCCGTAGATCTTACAAAGACGAGGACCCTAAATTTCCGGATCGCTTCAATAAATTCTCCACTTCATTCATCGAACAAATCGATGCATTGACGCATATTGCCTCAGAATTTTCACATTTTGCAAAATTCCCAAATACGGTAATGGAAAACATCAATATTGTAGAGAAAGTAACAAAGTCCATTTCCTTGTACAACAATACACCAAATGTTAGTATTCGTCTCATTAACAATGCGGATCACAAAACCCTTATCGTTAAAGCAGATGGTAATGAGCTATTAAGAACCTTCAATAATTTGATAAAAAATGCGATTGAGGGCGGTTATGGACGAAAAAACATGAAGATCGAGATTTCCATTGAACGCTACTCAGACAAATTTGTCAAGATAGATATCAAAGACAACGGTTATGGGATTCCCAAAGAGATGCAGGATAAAATTTTCCAGATTAATTTTACGACAAAGAGTTCCGGAAACGGTTTAGGACTAGTTCTTGTCAAAAAGACAATTGAAGCCTGTAACGGGCAAATCTATTTTGAGACTGTAGAAGGCGAAGGTACAACGTTTCATATACTGCTTCCTTTGCAACAGATAGAATCTTAAATCAACTGTAATCAGACATCCAAGAAAGCGGATAGGATACTGCACCCAAAGCATCTAAATAATAAGATGAGCCGTTCCAAGTACATAAATAAGAGGCTACCACATTCAAGTAATATAAATAAAACTAGGGCGTTCAGTTAGGCTCCTTATATCTCAAACATTGATTACATAAAACTGAACGATAAATGGGAATAGTCCTATTCTTACGACGTTCCAAGGATCAGCCTAACACAAACAGCGCACTATTAAACAAAAAAGCTCTTTGCATGACTGCAAAGAGCTTTTTTGTTTAATAGTGCATTTATTTTTAACGCAATACAACAGTAGACCGTCCCATGATTGCATTATCTTCATATAACAGAACCGTATAGGCGCCCTTAGAGAATCCTTCTTCAGCTGCCCAATAGACGATATAATCTTCACCTTTGTTGGTAAATAAAATATTGTGTTTAAAAGTATATTGTAATTTCTCGCCATGTACGTAGAAAATATTATCACCTTGCACGACCAGATTTCCCTGCGGATCAATAATTCTGACATATATATCACGTTCTCCACTTTTTGCCAACGGATTATCAGCAACGGTAAAGTTGATTTTCAGCTTATCGATTTTTTTAGCACGTTCTTCTACAAATTCTTTTCCATTCTTTTTGACTTCAAGGCCATTTATACTGATGCTTGAAACTTTTAGTGCCGAAGCAGTCGCAACCTTCTCTTTCAGGTCCGAATTTGATGTAACTAACGAAGTAATCTGTTTTTCTTTTTCAACTACAGATTCGCTCAAATTGGAGTTTTGCTTCGATAAAATTTGATTTTCCTGGATCAGCCGTTGCACATTTACACGATACGTATCCACCTGCTTCTTAAGCTGATTGATCTTGTGCTGTGCATCATCAATATCTTTTGGAGTAATACTTTTATTTTCAAGCTTTTTACGAAGCACTGCTATCTCCGCCCTAGAATCATCCTTCTGCACGGTCATCTCTGGCGTCAATTGGACATTTTCTACATCAATTTTATCCAATTCAGCTTCAATACGATCGATTTGTACCTGCAGATTTTCTTTTTCTACTGTAAGTGTATAGACTTTTTCACCATTGGACTTAAACTTGACATAAAAATATATGTTTGTTGCAAGTAATGCTGCTATCGCAATGATAAAGAAGTAAATCTTCGAAGAATCTTTCTTCTTTTCTTCTTCTTTCTTACTCGAAACAACTTCTGAATTTATCATAATATACTGTCATTTTCATAGGTATAAATCTATAAATTTATACTATTGAATGTTTAAACAAAAATTATTCCAGTTTTATTTTTTTTTACCAATTATGAATTATTCAAAATAATTCAAGGTTTCAAATCCGCCTTGTTTTAAGTATTCTTCCTTTCTCATCAGATGAAGATCGGATTGTACCATGTCTGTTACCAACATCTGAAGATCATATTTTGGCGTCCATCCGAGTTTTGTATTCGCTTTTGTCGGATCACCAATAAGTAAATCGACTTCAGTTGGCCTATAATATGCCGGATCAACTTTGACAACAGTCTGACCGAATTTAATCAGCGACTTATCAATATTTAATTGGGCCAGGCGTTCTTCGTCGATATCGATAATTACCCCCTTCTCCTGCTCTCCCTTTCCACTGAACTCAATCTCAATTCCCAATTCTGCAAAAGCCATGCGAACAAAGTCTCTAACAGTTGTTGTCACACCTGTAGCAATCACAAAGTCTTCTGCGGTTTCTTGTTGCAGAATCAACCACATTGCTTCTACATAATCTTTGGCATGCCCCCAGTCACGTTGTGCGGACAGATTACCAAGATATAATTTATCCTGCAACCCTAGTGCGATTTTTGCCACAGCCCTGGTAATTTTACGTGTCACAAAAGTTTCTCCTCTTACAGGGCTCTCGTGATTAAATAAAATACCATTACAGGCATACATCTTATAAGCTTCCCGATAATTTACAGTAATCCAATACCCGTACATTTTTGCTACAGCATACGGACTTCGGGGATAAAAGGGTGTTGTTTCACTTTGTGGAACCGCTTGCACCAATCCATACAATTCGGAAGTGGAAGCCTGATAAATACGGGTTTTTTCGATCATTCCCAATAATCTGACCGCCTCAAGAATCCGCAAGGTACCGATGCCATCTGCATTCGCAGTATATTCTGGCGTATCAAAACTAACCTTTACGTGAGATTGTGCCGCGAGGTTGTAAATTTCGTCAGGCTGTGTTTCTTGTATAATACGAATCAAATTGGTTGAATCCGTTAAATCACCAAAATGCAACGTGAAATTTCGGTTGTCAAGATGAGGATCTTGATAAAGATGGTCAATACGATCCGTATTGAATAAAGAACTACGGCGTTTTAAACCGTGTACTTTATATCCTTTCTTCAATAGGAATTCTGCTAGATAGGCACCATCTTGTCCTGTTATACCTGTTATTAAAGCAGTTTTCGTGTTTTGTTCAGCCATGTTTCTCTCTAGATTAAGCAATACCTGACGAAATCGTTAGATATTTATCCCATACCCATACTTACAATTATTTTATCCGCGATTAATTTAGCCACGCACAAGATTATCATACAATACCTGCCGTCCACCGTATTCGTCAACTCATCCGTCTACAGTGCAAATAAATCATAATGAATTGGGAGTGTAAAAGTATTAAATTTTAAACAAAAAAAGCTATAGGAATTCCTATAGCTTTCTGTTATTCTTTTTTTATCGTTTATGTTTAATTTGAGCGCGTAAAGTTAAAAACTAAATAAGCTTCTCCATTAGCAACTGTCAACGGCATACGCATAACTAATTTATTTCCATCAGAATAAGATAAATCTAATCGGTAACCTGTTGTTACGTTCTTCGCCTTATCGCCCGCATAAATCTTTTTAAATTGAAACTGAGGTTCTCCTAAGCCTTTTCCAGGATTATAGATAGACCAAAAAATCTCACGTGATGCTCCTGGAGCACACAAAGTTCCTTGCGCATTAAATGTAATTGATCCTTTCCCATTTCCAATAAAATTCCATGTGCTACCTACGAAACATTCTGCCGGAGCTTCTTCAAATACACTTTTGATCGTGAATGAAGAAGGTAAATTCTCTCTATCGATTGTATTCAATGTCCACGTTCCTTTTACAGCGGATTTCCAATCCGAAGCGCTAGGACCAGAAGCTGCACTCGTATTGGAAGAAGGATTTCCAGTTGATGTACCTTGCTTTTGTGCTCCACAAGAAAATAAGGTCACCGTAGCAAAAACAGTTGCTAATGATAAAACGAATCGATTCATATGTATAAATTTTAATTTCAAATTGTATTTTTGGGTTTAATTAATCCACAAATCATGAAGATTACAGCCAAAAATCATACCATAAGCAAAATAATCGCAAAAACACTGTTAAGGTTATTTATCATTTTATTGGCCTTTGCCTCTTATCCGCTCTTTTTAGGACAGGAAGCAAAAAGCAAATTGAATCAAATCAGCCTTGCTTTTACCAATAAGATAGCTCTTATAGCTCCTATCCTGTTATTTTGCTTCATTATTGGATTAATGATCGCTGTGCTCAAGCACAAATATAACAGAATTGACCTAAATTGGCTATTTTCTCTCGCCACTATCTTTGGTATTTTATATTTGATATTATTGTATTCAAGAATTTACCCAACGATTGCTTAATCGCAATTGCACAATTCGCCAAAGTTTCTAACTTTGGATTCTCCAAAACGCTAATTACAGCCGAACAAGATTGGATGTATAATTTATATGGATAAAAAAAAGGGGCTCAAAATAGCCAAAAATATAGCAAAGATTGTCGTTACTGTGGGGGCCTTATATTGGGTATTCAGCAAGGTATCGCTAAAGGATCTGAAAGAAGCCATCATCAATTCCAATCCACTTTATCTATTCTTTGCTTTAGTTGCTTATAGCACCTCTATTTTTATTTCCTCCTCGCGTTTATTGACCTTTTTAAAGGCAATTGGTTTGGATGTTACTGAAAAATATAATTTAAAACTGTATCAACTTGGCCTATTTTACAACCTCATTTTACCAGGCGGTGTTGGCGGAGATGGTTATAAAATATTCTTCCTCAGAAAACGATTCAATATTAAAGGACGAAAATTATTTACGGCCTTATTTTTAGATAGATTAAGTGGATTATGGGCACTTTGCCTGATCATTGCAGCGCTAATTACTTATATGCCACAGCTGGGAATCCCAAACTATCTGACCATTATTCTATTTATAATAGGGAGCGTTCTCTACTACTTTATCGTAACCAAGTTCTTTAAAGAATACAAGGCTACATTTCTAAAAGCTCATTTAAAGGCAATCGGTGTGCAATCCATGCAAGTTATTGCAGCAATTCTTATCCTTTATGCGCTAGGATTTAGCGGCAAATTTTCTCCTTACCTATTTTTATTCCTTGCATCTTCTCTTGTTTCGATCATTCCGTTTTCAGTGGGTGGTTTAGGGATGCGTGAGCTTGTGATCATGTGGGGAGCGGGCATATTCCACGTCGACTCACACAATGCGGTTTTAATAACCTTGTTATTTTATATTATTTCCGCTCTCGTCGCGCTTTCAGGAATTTATTTTATCTTTCATCCGCAAGCAATTGGAGAGGACAAATTACCTTCCGCAGAAGAAGTTGAACAAAGTCAAAAACTAGAAGAATAAACATGGCAAATATTATTATTACAGGTGCAAGCAGTGGTGTTGGATTTGAAGCGGTGTTGGATTTGACCTCTAAAAAGGACAACAAAGTCATTGCTTTGGCTAGATCAGCAGACAAACTGAGAAAACTTCATGAAATTGCAGGTCAGCTCAACTATGATGGCGGCACCTTATACCCCGCTCAATTTGATATTGTCTACGATGACTATACTACACTTGTTCCCTTTATCCAATCAAAATTTGATAAGGTTGATATCTTGATAAACAATGCTGGAGCACTCATCAATAAGCCATTTATGGAAACTGATGGAAAGGATTTTGCTGAAATGCTACAAACCAATGTAATGGGACATGTAAATATGATACAAAACGTTGTTCCCATGATGCCATCAGGCTCACATATTGTCAATATTGGCAGTATGGGGGGATTTCAGGGATCATTGAAGTTTCCCGGACTTTCGGCATATTCAACCAGCAAAGCCGCATTAGCAGTGCTTACAGAATGCTTAGCGGAGGAGTTTAAGGAAAAAGGAATCAAAGTGAACTGTCTAGCCTTAGGTTCTGCTCAGACCGAAATGTTCGAGGCTGCTTTTCCGGGTGTTGAAGCGGGTACTTTAGCCTTTGAAATGGGACGCTATATTGCAGAGTTCGCTCAAAATGGACATCACTATTTCAATGGGAAAATACTTCCTGTAGCCAATACAACGCCTTAATTGGAAAGCCCTTCAAAAAAATATCCCTTGATCTAATATAGTCAGGTTGGTGTAATATAGTCAGGGCCATTTAATAGAACATTAAATGGCCCTGATCTTTTACCCCTATTTGATCCGGAAAGAAATACTAAAACTCCAGGCCTTCAGTTCATTAAATCAATTTGTCTTCAATTTAAGCCATTTTGTAAGGTCATCCATCAATTGTTCATTAAAACTCTCTGAGTTTTCAAAATATTCTTCAATTTTTCCAGTTTGCGCATGCTGAAAAAGGTGATTCAAATTGGGATAATCCTTAATGGTGACGTCAGTAGTCTTTAAGTGCAGGTGTTGGAGACAATAAATGTTTTCATTTGCAGGAACTTGGACGTCCTTTCCGCCAAATGAAGCAAAAACCGGTATTTTTAGCTGCTTCAGATAATAAGCCGGATCGATACGAAGAAACGTTCTAAACCAGGGGCTCATCATTGGACTGAGTTTAATTTTCATATCAGCAGTCAGGGGATTACCGTTATTTTGCTGAATAAGTTCTTTTTCCAACGATTCGGCCAATGCCTTTGGTGGCGCATCTTCCAATAGAATAGTATACAATCTTCGATTATTTGCTTTATTGGTCTGTAATGCTGCTTCAGATAATCCGCCCGCTTTTCCTAAAGCATAACTCTGTAAGATCAGTAAAGAATCTCCTTTGATCACAGGGCCAGACAAAAGTGCAGTATACTTTACCTTACTGTTCTCGGATGCCACTATTTCGGCAATTAGGGCTCCCTCACTATGCCCGATCATTCCGATTTTATCCACATCTACTATAGCTTTTTTGCTGAGAAAATCAACTGCAGCATTGGCATCAGAGGCAAAATCAATTGTTGTCGCTAAATTAACTTCTCCTTTAGAGCCGCCTACCCCTCGATCATCGTAACGTAATACAGCAAAACCGTTTTTGGTAAGATGATCTGCAAGCACCTTAAATGGCCTGTGACCAAACACTTCAGAATCCCTATTCTGCTGACCGCTACCGTTGACCAACACCAATGCGGGGAATGGTCCACCATTTTTAGGATAAGTCAGAGAGCCCGTAAGAACTGCATTGCCGGCACTATTTTTAAACGAAACTTCCTCTTCCGTATAGCTATAAGGAGGAAAAACATCCTGCTTACGAGAAAGTCCACTCTGTTCATTCTCGCTTCGTACTAAAATCATAGCAGATTCAAAGGGGCCTTGTTTCATCACCCCTTTCATAACATCTTTATCTCGATCCAAAAAGCCCGCATACAGAAGACCTATATTCTTAACATCCATCCAAATGGAATCGTGTTGAATACGTATTTGATTGATTGGAAATTTCTGCGCTGTTTGCATCGGACTCTCAAAGGTACCATTCCACTTCCCTGCACTATCTTTTTGAATATTGAATACCAGTAGCAGCTTCTGCCCTGAAACCTCAACCTCGCCCTTCCATGAGCCATCAAATGTCTGCGCATGGGTACATGAAAAATGAAAACAAATGATAAATAGGTATAAAATTTTTCTCATTGTCGTTTTTTACTAGAAATTAAACTGTATGCATAAATCCAATATAAAATATAATGCCACAAATACCATACTGATTCCAATCTTCTTATTATTAACGGCTACATTCATACCCTTAACCAATAAATAGAATTGATAGCATAGCAATAACAAACTGACCATTCCAAACATACCGAATAAAAGCAGCTGGTTTCTATCAACTCCAGCCAATGTATGATCACCGTTTTGCACTCCTTTTAATACTTGAGCCGTGAATTTATCCTGGTTTAACAATTTCCCTAAAAATAAGGCAAGATAGAGCGGAAATGGTATAATCAGAACGACATTCATGACATCGATGATTCTGGTCTTTCTGTTCAATAACATCCCAGTACCGTAAAGAAGT
Source organism: Sphingobacterium multivorum (assembly GCF_039511225.1). NCBI lineage: Bacteria > Pseudomonadati > Bacteroidota > Sphingobacteriia > Sphingobacteriales > Sphingobacteriaceae > Sphingobacterium > Sphingobacterium multivorum. The sequence continues at coordinate 630,232 of NZ_CP154261.1, read as the reverse complement.
GTAAAAGGAGCCAAAACCATACAGGCATGAACGCCCAATACAGCCCATATCGAAATCACCCCATCCGGTTGATAGAAATGCATAAAACCATTGAACTGCTGGCCCGATAAATAAATAACATAGCTTGATAACAAAAATCCGATAACACCAGCAAAGAATAACTTCCACTCTGGGAATTCCGCAAATGGATTCTGAAAAATCTGTTTAACTTTCATTTTTTAAGAATTGAGATAAGTTCAGCTGTTCAATCGCAGCCGGATTTTGGGTTCCAATAACTAATATTTTACCAGTTTCCAATGTAAGTTGTAAACCCATATTACCACGAGCTGAAAAAGCCAGACCTCTCACCCCCCTCCGTAATCCCCATCCACCAAACTCACCGATCGGGTTATATTTTCGTACCTGAATAGCACGGATATCTGCCCAAAGCGTCCTTTTACGATAGAAATTAAATGGGAAAAAATAGACTTCAATTCCATCTTCACGAATAATAGTTTTTAATCGTAGTATGCCAAATAACCCCCACAATACCAAATTGATCCAAAATCCTGGTAATTGAAATAATGGAACAAAATCCAACTGCAAGATATCATGCCAGTGCACAGAAAAACTGGCTACACTGACCGTTAAAAGGATCAAACATAATAACCAGCTAAAAAAAGATTGGCTTTCGGTAAAAAGCGTATTATTTTTCATCATGACATCATTCTTTGTTCATCAATCATTCGATTTCCCTCGCCACTAAATATTTCTATTTCTGCCAACACTATTTTTATTCGTAAGAGCTTTCACTTTTTGAATCAGATCATCCAGGATATTACGAACTGTCGGATAGGATTTTCCCATTTGGTTTGCCATTTCCTTTAAACTTCCTGAGTGTATCAAAAAATTCAGAACAAATTCTTGCTCCTCAACAGTAAGTTGCATTAACACGGGTAATGAAAACTTTCCAACAACTTCGGTTTCACAGGAGTCACACACCAATTTAGCGACTTTTAACTTCGCTTCACAACAAGGGCAATCAACCGGTATTTTTTTCATTAAATAATAAATATATTAATATTATTAAAGATAACATTAATATTATTAAAACAAAACACTATAAAATCAATATTTTTAAAAAACCACTGCTTAATGATATATTTGTATCATTAAATAACATTTATGAAGAAGTTTTTAGGCTATTTCCTATCTATAATATTTTGGTTTTGTTTTGGTTTATCCTTGATTATCTTTCACCCTATACAGTGGTTATGTTTAAAGCTGGGTGGATATAATGCACACAAAAAGAGTGTGGATATATTAAATGCCTGTCTCGTTGCCTGCTATTACACATTATTTAATCGGGTGACGTTTATCGACAATAAAAATATTCCAACAGGGCAACCCATTGTCTTTGTAGCCAATCACCAAAGCACCTTTGATATTCCGCCAATGATCTATTTTTTACGCAGGTTTCATGGAAAATTTATTTCTAAAATTGAACTTGCCAGCGGTATACCTAGCATCTCCTTTAACTTAAAACATGGTGGTGCCGCAAATATAGATCGCAATGACCCCAAACAGTCTATTGCTGAGATATTGAAGCTTGCCAATAATATGAAAACCAAAAACTGGTCGGCGTTTATTTTTCCAGAGGGAACAAGATCGAAAACCGGAAAAATGAAGGCCTTTCATGTTGGCGGAATTGCCACATTACTAAAGAAGAATCCGAACGCACTCGTTGTTCCTATCGCCATCACAGGATCATATGAAATGGTACAATATGGGATGTATCCATTAACCCCATTTCTTCATATGACCTGGGAGGTTCTAAATCCTTTGGATACGGAGGGCAAGAATATTGAAGAGATCGTTAAATTAGCTGAGGAAGCTATAAAACTCAAGGTCGAAAAATTGCAGTAAGCTACTTGACCTGCCTTCCTTTCCAGTCATACTTCCCAACATTACCCAATATGCCGATATAAGCTAGATAAAGGATATGAGCCAGGCTTAATAAAGGAAGATACCATAAGAGTTCATTTCTGCTTGCGAACCTGGTTAAAGGTTGAATAAAAAGAAATTCGACAGTCATCTTCAATAACAACGCGAACAGTACTACCCAAGCAACAAATTTCACACCACAGAACGCAAGGACTGCAGCAACTAATATCAATAAGTTGAAAAACCAAATGGAAATCCCCAATGCGATGACACCTTTATTTTTATATTTGGTACTTTTTGAAGCCCAGCGTCTACGCTGACTAATGAATGATTTCAAATCTGGTTTTGCATCTGTATAAACAACGGCATCTTGTGATTTACAAAAGGTTATACGATCGGGATATTGTTCTGCTACCTTATGTAAAAAAAGTTCATCATCTCCAGATGCAAGCTCATCAATCCCTTTAAATCCACCCATTTGTTTAAAAATGTCCTTTCGATAGGCCAAATTCGCACCATTACAGGTCGTTGGTTTTTTATTACCAATACCTGCAGCACCCAAACCTATCAAATACAAAAATTCCAGGGTCTGCAGTCGTTCAAAAAAACTGTTTTCTTCCGAATACACCACTGGAGAAGATTGTAGATAGGCATCTTCTTTCTCAAATGTACTGATAACCGTCTTTAGCCAGTTCGACCCCATGCGGCAGTCTGCATCAGTGGTAATAATAATTTCGCCACGACAGCAGTCTATTGCCCTTGAAATTGCCAATTTCTTGTAGGAATTCAAACGGCCATTTTCGTTCAATTGAATCAGCTTGACACCTTTTTCTTCATATTCTTTCACAATCAAAGACGTACTATCGTCCGAATGGTCATCGATAATAATTAACTCCAGGAGTTCTCTAGGATAATTTTGCCCTAGTATCGATTCAATGGTGCGCCTAATATTTAACTCCTCATTCCGCGCTGCGATAATGACAGATACGGTCATTGTTGGCCTAACAGTATTGTTAGGCTCCGAAAGCAAGAACCAGCCTCTGCGCATCCATAAAACTAGAATTACGTATACGCAAGCAAAAATGATCAATAAATAGTTAAGAATTTGTATCACCGAAAAAATTTATCTTAAAAACAAAAATAGAACCAAATATAGCTGGAAGAATCAAATTGACGAACCAAATGCAGGAAACAATAGCCATTACAGCAATTTCCTGTGTGGTAATATAACTATATAGATTGCTTGCAACGAAACTTCTAACACTGAAATCAAAAATATCCAATGTAGGTAGCGCTGCCTGCACAAAAAACAGGATAAAAATCATCAGAACCATGGATAAAAGCGGTAACTCAGGTAGCGTTAGCTTCATCAAGATGATATACTGAGAAGTAAAAATGACAAATCGCGCCAAAGAATTTAAAAGAACAATACGGAGCTCGCGCATTGAATAATGTTCCAATACTTCAAAGAAAGGCTTAATCCGTTTCAAAAACTTAATTTTGCCGACCAATAAATCGATCCATTTTACATTGAAATATAAGATGACAAATCCTCCGGCATAAATAATTGCAAGTAGCCATACACCAAATTGTACGGTTAAAGGAGTTGAGAGAAATTTACAGATAAACCAAGCGATACTTAATGATCCCGCAACGCTTGTGAGCACCAATTGTGCAAACAATCCAACGCCCATCGCCACGGCTCCTTTTGCGCGATGTTGAGGCTGTAAAAAAAGAACACGTCCACCATACTCTCCAATCCTATTGGGAGTAAAAATAGCCCAGGTAAGTCCGCAAAAAACGGATTGGAAGGCCCGCCAAAATGAAATACGCTCCAGTTTAGAGGCAAGATACTGCCATTTAACGACTTCAAGCAACCAATTTACAAGCATTAACACCACGATCAGAACCAGGGTCCAAACAACAGAATGTTGTTCTAAACCTGCTACTAGGGTTTTAAACTTCTCAATATTACTTTTATCAGATACTTTCACGGCAATATACCAGGTCGCCAGAGCGAAAACCAATATCTTCAATAAAAGACTGATGTATTTTTTTTGTCTTCCTGTCAACTTTCGATAATTAGAGAGCAATGTTACTAAATTTTAGCCAAATGATTAAGTTTTGTCGAATGCAATCCGCGAATAAAACGCAAAATTTGTAATATTGTATATGCAGAAGGAAAAGGCGAAAGAAAGAATAATTTTAGGGATCGACCCCGGTACCGTTGTGCTCGGATATGGTATCATCAAAGAAGCCGGCAATAACATATCCTTGATCTCAATGGGGGTCATCAAAATGGGACATTTAGACGATCATGCCCTAAAACTACAACGTATTTTCAAAAAAACTTCGGCTTTAATGCAGGAATATAATCCCGACTGCGTAGCCCTTGAATCACCATTTTATGGCAAAAACATACAGGTCATGCTCAAATTAGGACGAGCGCAAGGTGTTGCGATGGCGGCGGCATTAGCACAAGATATTCCAATCTTCGAATATTCTCCAAGAAAGATAAAACAATCCGTTACAGGAAATGGAAATGCGACAAAGGAGCAGGTTTCCGCTATGCTAAAAAATCTATTAAAATTTGAGGAAACACCACAATTTTTAGATGCCACCGACGGATTGGCAATTGCTGTCTGCCACTCGTTTCAGAAAAACGCAGTATCAGGCAACAGTAAATCGTACACGGGATGGTCCGCCTTTATCAAAGACAACAAGGATCGAATCAAGTAATTACATTTGAACCTGACGAATCACATTCTTCACATTCAATTCCACAATATCCGTCATCGTTTTACACTTGAGATAAGAGTTGTTCTGATAAAATTCAGCATAGCCCTCACGTAACTGTTTGATATTCTCTTGGGTCGAGAGCACCTGCGTTTGCGAGGCATCCCTCAGATCAGCGATCCGATGTCTTTCGCTCCGAACTCTATGCACAATAGAGGAACGCTCCTCTTGTTGGTATTGCAGTACTGTTTTTTCATTGAGATGTTCCATCGCTAGTTTGACATAGGGAAGATTCTCCTTAAAAAATTGCGGCATATATACCTTCGGATTTCCCTCATAAAACTGCTGGTCAAAATCTATTGCCCGAATTCGAAACTGGAAATCATCAAAATCTGGTGTAATCTGCATAACGAAATTGTATGCCCGCATATCCCCCAACAACGTAATAATACATCGCTCATTAAACTTGACAAATTCCTTAGAAATCCGGGTCAGATTATAATCAGGCGAGAACATACGTGTTTTCGAAAAAGTGTCTCCCGGAATTCCAACAATATGTTCCTCAACCAAGGTATCATGGTCTACCATATAATTCACCTGGTTGGGCGACAATATTTCTTCCAACTCCAGTCCATATATTCTTGATGCATCGGCCTGCTTGATGTAAAAATAATCATACACATCATTTAAACGGTTCACGATACGAATACGAAAGGGTTTCGTATTGCCAAAGCCGCAGTACTCGACACGATCAATATATTTGTGCTGGACGATTCGCGTATTACCTGATGCTTTCAATTTAGCATAAATCACCTTCAACCCGTCATACAATTGGTCAATAAGATATTGCGGATACAGTGGAGTCTCCCAAAAAGTATCGTTGCCAAATTTATCCATAACAGGCACTGTCTCCGTAAAATTCAATAGATCCTTATATCCTATAGGCAACTTTTCGTCTCGCTGATACAGCTTAAGGTATTTATGAAGTCCTTCCCCTACTTCAAAAATCGGCTTCTTTTTCGAAATCTTTACATCTTGAACTTCTTCCATCGCTATTCCGTATTTGATTTTTCGTTTACTCAAACATCACACGGTTGGCTACATTTTTAACCTATCAACCGCTAAATACGAACTGATTAGATTGTTAATAGGCCAACTGCATTTCCTACTTCTAAAAAAGGCAATACTAAATTAATTTATCATAATCCTGATATCAAACATGAAAACAATCACTTAACCTATAATAAGATCACCATGAAACAATTATAATCACTTTCAATCAAAAACATATAACATTATCAATATGAATAAGTATTTTTTATTAAATTTACATCTATAAACCGAAAATTCTTAGTAATTTTGAAATAAATTTAATTATTTTAGCTATTGGTCCGATTTTGATGCAACGGCCAATTAATGAACACAAAAACCATTGTTAATGGAAAATCAATATGCAAACTATGATCTAGACAATTTGGATATCCAAATCTTGTCTATTCTAATGAACGATGCCTCTATTCCTTATACAGAAATAGCAAAAAAGCTAATTGTATCAGGTGGTACAATTCACGTTAGAATGAAGAAGATGGAAGAATTAGGTATCATTAGAGGGTCAAATCTAATTATCAATCCTCAAAAAGTCGGATTTGATATCACGGCCTTTTTGGGTATCTATCTTGAAAAAGGTTCACAATATGCAGATGCGGTAGATAAATTGAAAGAAATCAAAGAAGTGGTCGAATTACATTATTGTACTGGCCAATACAGTATTTTTGCAAAAATCATCTGTAGAGATACAGTTCACCTCAGAAAAGTATTGAATGAAGACATTCAATCCGTACCTGGGATTCAACGTACCGAGACGATCATCTCTCTCGAGGAGAGTATTAAACGTCAAATCAGCTTAGTCTAGTATAAAAAAGCTTCCATAAAAATGGAAGCTTTTTTTATACTATCTTTTCCAACATGGCGATATAGAGATCAATCCCTGCTCTAATTTCATCAATATAGATAAACTCATCCGCCATATGCGACCGCGCACTATCACCTGGCCCCAACTTCAGGGAAGGGACAGGAATAAGAGCCTGATCACTCATTGTCGGCGATCCATATACCTTACGCCCCAGTGCAACACCTGCTTTGACAATTGGATGCGTTTCAGGAATAGAAGAAGACTTCAGACGCGTCGATCTCGCTGTGACCTCTGATTTTACATGAGACTTGATAATATCCAACGTCTCTTCATTCGAATAAGCATCTGTGGTTCTGACATCGACAACAAAGTTACAAGTAGCCGGCACCACATTATGTTGCGATCCCGCCTGAATTACTGTCACCGACATCTTAATGGGACCTAAGGTTGACGAAGTCCTTTCAAATGTATAATTTTGAAACCATTCAATATCCTTGATCGCTTTGTAGATTGCATTATCGCCCTCATTACGTGCGGCATGTCCAGCCGTCCCTAATGCTGTACAATCCAACACCATCAGTCCCTTTTCTGCAATTGCCAAATCCAATAATGTAGGTTCACCCACAATTGCAAAATCAATTGAACCGATATCATCCAAAACAGATTCTACACCGTTCTTACCTGAGATCTCTTCTTCGGCACTAGCGACAAGACAGAAGTTATACTTCAAGTCCGTCTGCTGGTAAAAATACAAAAACGTGGCGATCAGTGAAACCAAACAGCCTCCAGCATCATTGCTCCCCAATCCGTACAATTTACCTTCCTCTACAGTCGCCGCCAAAGGATCTCTTGTATAACCTGTATTTGGTTTTACTGTATCGTGATGGGAGTTGAGTAATATCGTAGGTTTGGTGCTATCATAATGAGCATTATATACCCAGACATTATTACCTTTTCGATGTGTTTTGATGTCACGCTCCTGAAAGAAGCGATCAATTAAATCCGCTGTGAACTCTTCCTCTTTACTTAAAGACGACAGTCCAATTAATTGTTTTAAAAGGGCCAGAGCATCTTCAAATAAGCCCTGTTTATCCTTCATGGTATAGTCCTCCTGCTTTATCCGCAGACAGTTTAATTCCTTTTATAAAAGCAGAACTAAAACCATTATGTTCCATTTCGTTCAGTCCCGCTATTGTACAGCCCTTTGGTGATGTTACCTTATCAATCTCTCCTTCTGGATGAGCATTGGTATGCAATAACAAATCAGCAGCGCCTTTTGCAGTTTGAACCGCCATCTTTAATGCATCATGCGCATGAAACCCGATTTCAACCCCACCTTGTGAAGCAGCACGGATCGCACGTAGAAAGAATGCGATACCGCAAGCACACAATGCCGTCGCCGATGTCATTAGGTCCTCATTAATAACAACGACTGAACCAACAGTTTCAAACATTTTCTCAACCTCCTTCAAACTGTCGTCTGAAGCATTGTCGCTGGCGATACACGTCATTGATTGCGCTATTGCAATTGCCGTATTGGGCATTGCTCGTATCACTGTGGCATCTGCACCCAACTCTGCTTTTAAATCGGCACAAGAAACTCCCGACACAATAGAGACAAAAATCTGATTGGTCTTTTCAATTACAGGAGCCACTTCCACCAATACCTTTTTTAGTTGTTGAGGTAAGATTGCGAAAACAACAATATCAGCCCCCTTTACAGCGAGCTTATTATCATTACTTATTGAGAAGCCTTGGCGCGCCTCTTCGGCCAGTGCATTCAAATTTCTCCTCGTCAAGGTAATATCGGAAGCATGGGCAAATTCACTTTTTACAAGTCCTTTTGCCAAGGAAAGACCGATATTACCGCTTCCGATAATGGTGACCTTTTTCATAGCGATCGTTGGGTTTAGGTTAGATTTTTATTTTAATGTCAAGCAAGTGCCAAATTGTCCTTGTTGAAACAAATGCAAATTATTAGCATTTCCAATATAGACCTCTTGAACACCTTTATTTATAGCATTGAATGCATTTTGCAACTTAGGGATCATCCCGTCGTTCACTACGCCGGATTCCTTAAGATGTTCAAACTCTTCTGACTTAATCGTTGGGATTACCGAATTCTCATCTGTTACATCGCGTAAAACGCCGTTCTTCTCGAAACAATAAACCAAAGAAGTTTCATATAATGAAGCCAAAGACACCGCCAATGAAGAAGCTATTGTATCCGCGTTGGTATTGAGCAATTGTCCAAGGCCATTATGTGTAATAGCTGAAAACACAGGAACAAAACCCGCTTCCAAAAACTTTTTGATGGCCAAGGTATTTACAGAGTCATGTAACAAATCACCTACAAAACCATAATCGATGTCCTTTACAGGACGCTTTATCGCTTTAATGACATCCCCATCAGCTCCGGTTAATCCGACAGCATCACATTTCAAGTTTTGCAACTTAGCGACGATTGTCTTGTTTGTCAATCCGGCGTATACCATTGTTACAATGCGTAACATTTCCTCATTTGTCACACGGCGCCCTTCAACCATTTGGGCTTCAATGCCCAGTTCACTAGCCAAACGAGTTGCAATTTTACCCCCGCCATGTACAAGAATCTTTTTCCCCGATAATGCGGAGAACTTTTCTAAAAAAGAATCCAATTGGCGTTCATCATCAATAATATTCCCGCCAATTTTAATAATATTTAATACACTATTAGCCATTACGCAACTTTTCCCAATAAAAATAGTTTTTCAAAAATCAATAGGATTGTACTATACCAAATCCTCTAACATACGTTTCAAAACAACCTGAGCAGCCCATACACGGTTGCTGGCTTCTTTAATCACGAGTGAGTTTGGCCCATCCAAAATTTCAGAAGATAGTTCGAGATCTCTTCGTACTGGCAAACAGTGCATGACTTTGGCATCGTTTGTCAGCTTGAGCTTCTTGTTATCCATCATCCAATCTTCATCAACACCATATACTTCGCCATATTCCTGATAAGAAGACCAGTTTTTCACATAGACAAAATCAGCATCTTTTAAACTTTCCTCAAGATTATTGGATATGGTTGCACCAGCGGTAAATTCTTCACTTAATTCATATCCCATAGGCTGAGCTATCGTAAAATCCACCAATCCCTCCTCTTGTGCTTTGCACATCCATTCCGCAAAAGAATTAGGCACTGCCTGAGGTAATGCCTTCACATGCGGAGCCCAAGCCAATACCACCTTCGGCTTTTCAATTTTCTTGTACTCAGTGATGGTAATTATATCTGTCAAACTCTGCAATGGATGGCGTGTTGCACTCTCTAAGGAAACAACGGGAACACCACAGTACTTAATGAATTTGTTGAACAGGTCCTCACTATAATCTTCTTCACGATCCTTCAATTTTGGAAAAGAACGTAGTCCCAAAATATCACAATACTCGCCCATAACAGCAGCGGCTTCACGAATATGTTCAACAGTTGTCCCGTTCATCACAACACCATCCTGTGTTTCAAGAGCCCAACCATCTTTATCCATGTTCATAACCATCACATTCATGCCCAGATTCATCGCCGCTTTTTGTGTGCTCAAACGTGTACGTAAACTGGGATTCAAAAATACAAGTCCCAGCGTTTTGTGTTGACCAAGGTCCTGATTGTCATATGGTGCAGCTTTCAAATTTAACGCTTCTTGAACAACGTCCGCTACACTGGAAACATCCTTAACAGAGAAAAACTTTTTCATCTATATCTATTTATTCGAGTGCATCTTCAACGGCAATAAATAAGCGCGTCACACTCAGTATATATTTTAACTAATACAGCGCAATCAAATTTCCACAAGCTGAAACAGCCATTGGCCAATTTGACAGCCTTTAGGGGTTTACGCAACCGTTACGGCCTTTACATGCTCCTTTAATGCAGATAAAAACTGATCCGCATGCTCTTTCGTCATATTCAGGGCAGGTAATAAGCGAATCACAAATGGCTTAGCCTCTCCCGTAAAGATACGGTTCTTTAGTAAGAGATCTTTCTTCACATGCGCCAAAGATTCGGGCAGTTCTATACCGATCATTAATCCTCTACCCCTAACTTCAATAATTTCCTCTATTTGCTTCAACTCATTGATAAGATAGGTGCCGACTTGTGCAGCATTTTCCATAAGCTGATCTTGTTGGATGACCTCCAAAACAGCCAAAGCTGCCGCACATGCAAGATGATTCCCCCCGAAGGTAGTACCCAAACTGCCGTAGGTAGCTTTAAATTTGGGCGATATGCTGATTGCTCCGATTGGAAATCCATTGCCCATACCTTTTGCCATGGTATAAATATCAGCTTCAACACCGGAATAATCCTGGGCGTAGAACAAGCCCGTTCTGCCGTAGCCACATTGTACTTCGTCTGCAATGAAAACTGCATTATATTGATCACAAAGAGACCGAATCAAACGAAGAAAAGAAACTGAAGCCTCCCTAATACCGCCAACTCCCTGAATGCTCTCTACAATAACGGATGAAATTTCCTCACCATAAGATGCGAAAGCGCTGGTTAAAGCCTCTTCATCATTAAAAGGAAGAAAAACAATGTTTTCCGTCTCGTTTACAGGAGCCACGATACTCGGATTGTCTGTTGCGGCAACAGCTAATGATGTGCGTCCATGAAATGCTTTTGAAAATGCAATAACCTTCTTTCTTTTGTTATAAAAGGAAGCTAATTTCAATGCATTTTCATTCGCTTCTGCACCCGAATTACAAAGAAATAAATCATAATCAACCTTTCCCGACACTTCCCCCAACAATCGGGCAAGTTCACGCTGAATTGGAATTTCAACAGAATTAGAATAGAACCCAATGCGGTTCAATTGCTCTGTTATACGTTGTACATAATGTGGGTGCGTGTGTCCGATCGATATCACAGCATGACCACCATACAAGTCCAAGTAAGCATTTCCTTCGGCATCCCACACCGTTGATCCATTAGCTTTTACTATGTTAATGGGATTAATGGGATAAACATCAAATGGTTTCATCTTAATGAATTATAGATTGATAAACGAAATAGCTAGTAATAGAAAAAGCTATCAGATTTTAGCATTACAAATATATTAGTTATAACGGTAGGAATGGTCATAAAATAAAAAAAGTCCTCTTAAAAAGAGGACTTTTTTTATGCTAGATCAGAAGAGTACTATTCTCCGTCTACTTTTTCTTCACCTTCTACTTCAGCTTTAACTTCTGCAGGAGCTTCAGTTTCGGCAGCAGCAGCTTTCTTAGCACCACCACGACGACGAGTCGCTTTTTTCTCAGCAGCAGCAGCTTTTTTACCGTAGATTTCGTTGTAGTCAACTAGTTCGATGAAAGCCATTTCCGCGTTATCACCTAAACGGTTTTCCATTTTGATGATACGCGTGTAACCACCTGGACGGTTAGCTACTTTTTCAGAAATTTCGCGGAATAAGATAGAAACTGCGTCTTTATCTTTCAAATAAGCGAATACTGTACGACGAGAGTGTGTTGTGTCGTTTTTAGATTTAGTAATCAAAGGCTCAACATACGTACGTAACGCTTTAGCTTTAGCCAAAGTAGTTGTAATACGTTTGTGTAGGATTAATGATGTTGCCATGTTAGCCAACATTGCTTTTCTATGGCTATCCGTACGGCCTAAGTGATTTACTTTTTTTCCGTGTCTCATTTTGATTTTATTATACTAATCGTACCGTTTTTGTATAGTTCAAATAGGTGATGTTCACCTATTCAGACAGCCAAAAGGAATTACGACTAGTGGTCGCTTAATAAATTATTATTCTTCGTCTAATTTGTATTTCGCCAAGTTCATTCCAAATGATAAACCTTTCGATTTAACCAACTCTTGGATTTCACTTAACGATTTTTTACCGAAGTTTCTGAATTTCAACATATCAGCTACGTCGTAAGTTACTAACTCAGCCAATGTGCGAATATCTGCAGCTTTCAAACAGTTCAATGCACGAACTGAAAGATCAAGATCTACTAATTCTGTTTTCAGAATCTTACGCATATGTAAGATTTCTTCATCAACAACTTTAGTTTCTTCTTTCGTTTGAGACTCAAGAAGCATATTCTCATCAGAGAATAGAATAAAGTGTTGAATTAAGATCTTAGCAGCTTCTTTCAAAGCTTCTTCGGGGTGAATTGAGCCATCAGTAGAGATATCCAACAACAATTTCTCGTAGTCAGTCTTTTGCTCTACACGGTAATTCTCAATGGTATATTTAACATTCTTGATCGGAGTAAAGATCGAATCGATTGCGATAACACCTACTGGAGCATCCACAACTTTATTCTCATCAGCATTTACGTATCCACGACCTTTGGCAATACTCAATTCCAATTCAATTGTCACTGAATTATCCATGTTACAGATTACCATGTCTGGGTTTAAGACCGTAAAGTTATTAGAGAATTTTGTGATATCACCAGCTAAGAATTGTTCTTGACCATTGATTACTACAAATACCTTTTCGTTGTCGCCAATCTCACCTGTTTTTTTGAAACGAATTTGTTTCAAGTTCAAGATAATTTCAGTTACGTCTTCAACAACACCTTTGATCGTTGAAAATTCGTGCGAAACGCCAGAAAACCTTATCGACGTAATTGCATATCCTTCTAAAGAGGACAATAGAATACGGCGCAAAGCATTACCAATGGTTACACCAAAACCAGGCTCCAATGGACGAAATTCAAACGTACCATCAAAATCCGTAGATTTTTGCATGATAACTTTATCCGGTCTTTGAAATGCTAAAATTGCCATTTATTTTCTTTTAATGTTTTATTTGTAATAATAATTGTAATACAATAGAAGATGCATACCCCAAAAATTGGACTATGCATTCTTCTATTTTATTTATTATTTAGAGTATAACTCAACGATTAAGTTCTCTTTAATGTTTTCAGGAATGTCAGCTCTTTCTGGATAGCTTAAGAAAGTACCTGTCAATTCTTTCGCATTCCACTCTAACCAAGAAAATTTATTTACAGTACGACCTGCAACTGAATTTGTGATGGCTTCAAGTGTTTGAGAACGTTCACGAACTGCTACAACGTCACCTGGACGCAAGCTATATGATGGAATGTTAACAACTTCGCCGTTAACAGTAACGTGTTTGTGGGATACCAACTGACGAGCAGCGGCACGAGAAGTAGCGATACCTAAACGGTAAACTACGTTATCCAAGCGAGCTTCTAACAATTTCAAGAAGATCTCACCTGTAATACCTTGTTTAGAGGCAGCTTTAACAAATAAGTTTGAGAACTGACGCTCCAATACACCGTAAGTGTATTTTGCTTTTTGTTTTTCTAACAACTGAATAGCATATTCAGATTGTTTACCTCTGCGTTTAGAAGCTCCATGTTGTCCAGGAGGGTAATTTTTCTTTTCTAACGCTTTATCTGGGCCGAAGATCGGCTCTCTAAATTTACGGGCAATTTTGGACTTAGGTCCTGTATATCTAGCCATTTTCTTTTACAATTAAAGTATCTATCAGCCTATAGCCGATGAATCTTATCTTTAAATTAATTAAACTCTTCTGCGTTTTGGAGGACGACAACCGTTGTGAGGAAGTGGAGTGATATCTTTGATAGTAGTCACATCGATTCCTACTGTTTGCAATGTTCTGATTGCCGATTCACGACCAGCACCAGGTCCTTTAACAAACACTTCAACTTTACGTAAACCCAAATCGTGAGCAACTTTTCCACAGTCTTGTGCAGCCTGACCAGCAGCATATGGCGTGTTCTTTTTAGAACCACGGAAACCCATTTTACCAGCACTAGACCAAGAAATAGTTTGACCTTGATTATTCGTCAAAGTTACAATGATATTGTTAAACGTTGCGTTAATGTGAGCCTGACCTACAGGTTCGATAACAACGATACGCTTTTTTGCAGCTTTTTTAGTTTTAGCCATTTCTTATTTATTATTTAGTAGCTTTTTTCTTGTTTGCAACTGTCTTACGTTTACCTTTACGAGTACGTGAGTTGTTTTTAGTACGTTGACCACGAACTGGTAAGTGTTTACGGTGACGCAATCCACGGTAACAACCGATATCCATTAAACGTTTGATGTTTAATTGAATTTCAGAACGCAATGCACCTTCAACTTTCAATTCGTCGTTAATGATGGTACGAATTGCTGCCAATTGCTCATCATTCCACTCTTGTACCTTCACATCTTCGCTGATACCAGCTTTTTCCAAGATATATTCAGCTCTTGTACGACCGATACCAAAAATATAGGTAAGGCCGATCACACCTCTTTTGTTTTTAGGTAAATCAATACCTGCTATCCTTGCCATATAATATTAAGCTATTATTTTTTTAATGAATTAACCCTGACGTTGTTTAAACTTTGGGTTCTTTTTGTTGATTACAAAAACTTTACCTTTACGACGGATGATCTTACAGTCCGCGCTACGTTTTTTTATTGATGCTCTTACTTTCATGATATTTATTTTTTCAAAAGCTTGCGCTAATACAAGGACTTACGACTATTTATAGCGATAAGTAATCCTTCCTTTAGTCAAATCATACGGAGACATTTCCAATTTAACTTTATCACCAGGTAAAATTTTGATATAGTGCATGCGCATTTTACCAGAAATATGGGCAATGATTTCATGTCCATTTTCCAACTCTACCCTAAACATAGCATTAGAAAGTGCCTCTCTAATTATACCGTCTTGTTCTATTGAGGCTTGTTTAGCCATATATTCTCGATTAAATTTAATTTAAAAGCCTGCGAACAGGAGTGCAAAGATAAATAAAAATAATTGAAAACCAACTACTTTTTGTTCAAAACTTTCTCTACATGTTCGAATGTCAGCAACACATCTGGTTCTCCTTTTCGGATTGCAACCATCTGTTCGAAGTGCGCCGATAATTTCCCATCCACTGTACTTACTGTCCAACCATCATCCCAAAAACGAACACCCGCACGCCCTGCATTGATCATCGGTTCGATACAAATAACCAAACCTTCTTCCAATTTAGGACCAGCACCTCGTTTTCCATAATTGGGAACCTCAGGTTTTTCATGTAAGTGATAACCAACTCCGTGTCCAACCAGTTCACGAACAATTCCGAATCCGAATTTGCTCACATACTCCTGAACAGCTGAAGAAATATCCCCAACACGTTTACCAGCCACCGCCTGTTCAACACCTTTGTACAATGATTCCTTTGTTACATCCAATAACAACTGTGCTTCTTCAGATATTTCACCTACACCAAAGGTGTATGCTGAATCACTGATAAAACCATTCAGATTGACACCACCATCGACCGAAACAAGATCTCCATCTTTAATTTCATAATCACTTGGAAAGCCGTGTACAATTTGATCGTTGACAGATATACACAAAGAATATGGAAATCCTTGATAATTTAAGAACGCAGGCGTTCCGCCGTTATCATGAATATACTCATAAGCTAATTTATCAAGAGATATAGTCTTTACCCCAGGCTTAATCACTTTTGCGATTTCACCAAGCAATTGCGAAAGCACATCTGCTGACTTTCGCAATTGCTCTATATCTTCTGCTGACTTATAAAATACTTTAGACATCTAAAGAAATTAAATTGCCGAATGATCCATTCCCTCAACAGACGCGGCCGAACGACCTTTAATACGACCTGTTTTCATTAATCCGTCGTAATGACGCATCAATAAATGAGATTCGATCTGTTGCAAAGTATCCAACACCACACCTACTAAAATCAACAATGACGTACCACCGTAGAAGTGCGCAAATTGATTATTAATACCAAACAAACTTGCAATAGCAGGTAGAATAGCAATGATCGCTAAGAAAATTGCACCTGGAAATGTAATATTTGATATTACGCGGTCTATAAAATTACTAGTTTCCAATCCCGGTTTAATACCTGGTACAAAACCTCCGTTCTTCTTCATGTCGTCCGACATCTGTTGTGGGTTCACCATAATCGCTGTATAGAAAAACGTAAATGCGATAATTAACACCGCAAATGTGACGTTGTATGCTACAGAAGTATAGTTACTCAACGAAGTCAAAAATTCCGACTGAAGATTTGGGAAGAACTGACCTAAACTCATTGGCACAAACATGATTGCCTGTGCAAAAATGATAGGCATTACACCTGCAGCATTTACCTTTAACGGTATATACTGACGTACTCCACCGACTTGCTTGTTTCCAACGATTTTCTTCGCGTATTGTACAGGGATCTTACGAACACCTTGTACGATCAAGATCGTAAAGATCACAACAAAGAACAACGCTACAAATTCAAGCAACAATGGAATTGGACCACCACCACCTTTCGCCATTCTAGAAACCCATTCCGCAGTGATACCACTTGGCAATTGAGCGATAATACCAGTCATGATGATCAAAGAAATACCATTACCGATACCTTTATCCGTAATTTTCTCTCCTAACCACATCACAAATAAAGTACCGCCTGTCAAAACTATAGCAGTCAGAATAGTGAATAATGGGTCAGCTATTGTCTTAGCACTTGGCTCGATTTGAGTACGTACATAAGCAAAAGCTTGAAGCAAAGTAATCCCTAAAGTTAAATAGCGAGTAATTTGATTCATTTTTTGACGACCACTCTCCCCTTCCTTCTGCATCTTTTGGAAGTAAGGAACCGCGATGCCCAGCAATTGAACAACAATGGATGCCGAGATATATGGCATTACCCCTAAAGCAAAGATAGCCGAACGAGAGAATGATCCCCCCGCAAACATATCCAGTAAGCCCAATAAACCCTCTTTTTGACCAGAAGCCAAAGCATGAGGATTTACACCTGGTAATACCACGTGACATCCAATACGGTAAATCAAAAGAAAAAGTAAGGTATTTAGAATACGCGTACGTAAATCATCGATTTTCCAAATATTGGTTAAGGTTGTGATTAGTTTCTTCATTTATTAAATTTTAACGATAGAACCGCCTGCAGCTTCAATAGCTTTTTGAGCAGAAGCAGTAAACGCGTGCGCTGTTACTTCAACTTTAGCTTTCAACTCACCGCGACCCAAGATTTTAACTTTGTCATTTTTAGACACTAAACCATGAGCTTTCAATGCGTCGAAATCTACAGCTGTTAAATTGTATTTCTCGATCAACGCTTGTAAAGTATCTAAGTTTACACCATTATACTCAACACGGTTGATGTTTTTGAAACCAAATTTAGGCACACGACGTTGCAAAGGCATTTGACCACCTTCGAAACCGATTTTCGTAGAGTGACCTGAACGAGAACCAGCACCTTTGTGACCACGTGTTGAAGTACCACCACGACCAGAACCAGTACCACGGCCAATACGTTTGCTACTTTTTACTGCACCTTTTGCAGGTTTTAAATTACTTAAGTTCATTTTTAAACTAAATTGTGCTAGCCCTTCGCTCTCACTAAACAGGTACTAGCGATTAAAAAATAATGATTATTAATAACAAGTAATGGAAGAAGCCCAAAGACCTCTTCCATATGCTAATATTAAATAGTTTCGATAGCTACTAAATGGTTTACTTTACGTACCATTCCAATAATTGATGGAGTAGCTTCAACTTCTACTGAGTGGTTGATTCTTTTCAAACCCAATGCCTCAATAGTTTTCTTTTGGCGCTCGCTTCTGTCGATAACGCTCTTTATCTGGGTGATTTTGATTTTTGCCATGATAATTAACCGTTAAATACTTTATTTAAATCGACACCGCGGTGTTGTGCTACTGTATATGCATCACGCATGTTTGCTAAAGCTGTTACAGTTGCTTTGACCACGTTGTGTGGGTTAGACGAACCTAATGACTTAGCCAATACGTCTTTGATACCAGCAGACTCCAATACTGCACGCATTGCACCACCGGCTAAAACTCCTGTACCTGCAATTGCTGGTTTAACCAAAACTGAACCACCAGAATATTTACCATATTGCTCGTGCGGAACAGTACCTTTGATAATAGGAACTTTTACCAAATTTTTCTTTGCGTCATCGATACCTTTCGTGATTGCTTCAGTTACCTCTTTAGCTTTACCTAAACCGTAACCAACGATACCGTTTTCATCACCTACTACAACAATTGCAGAGAAGCTGAAAGTACGACCACCTTTAGTAACTTTAGCTACACGTTGGATACTTACTAAGCGATCTTTTAATTCAATTTCGCTTGATTTTACTCTTTTTATATTGCTTAATGCCATTTCTTTCTATGATTAAAAGTCTAAACCGCCTTCGCGAGCACCTTCAGCCAAAGATTTGATACGGCCATGGTATAAGTACCCATTACGGTCAAAAACTACTTTATTAATACCTGCTGCTAATGCTTTTTCAGCCACCAATTTACCTACAGCTTTAGATTGATCAACCTTGTTACCAGATGCAACAAACTCTTTTGACAAACTAGATGCAGCAACTAATGTTTTACCTGCATTGTCATCAATGATTTGCGCATAGATACCTTTGTTACTTCTAAAAACCGATAAACGTGGACGTTCAGACGTTCCAGCAAGGTTTTTTCTGATTCCTTTTTTGATTCTCTCTCTACGAGATGCTTTTTGTCCTGCCATGATTATTATTTTTTAGCTGATTTACCTGCTTTTCTTCTCAATACTTCACCTGCAAACTTGACACCTTTTCCTTTGTAAGGTTCTGGTTTACGGAAGCCACGGATTTTAGCCGCTACCTGACCGATCAATTGTTTGTCAGCACACTCTAAAGTGATTGTAGGGTTTTTACCTTTGTCAGCAGTAGTTGATACTTTAACCTCGTTTGGCAATACAAAAACAATCTGGTGAGAGAAACCTAAAGTTAACTCTAATACATTACCAGTACTTGAAGCACGGTAACCTACACCGACTAACTCTTGCGTAGTTTTGTAACCTTCAGTCACACCGTAAACCATGTTAGCCAACAGGGAACGGTATAGACCGTGTAATGCTTTGTGTTTCTTTTGATCAGTTGGACGTGTTACAACGATATTACCCTCTTCTTGAGCAATCGTGATGTCACGGTCAACTTGTTGTGTTAATTCGCCTTTAGGACCTTTTACTGAAACTAAGTTTTTGTCCGAAATAGTAACAGTTACCCCAGCAGGGATAGCGATAGGCGCTTTTCCAATTCTTGACATTTCTTTGTGCTTTTACCTAGATTAATAAACGTAACATAAAACTTCACCACCAACATTTTGAAGTCTAGCTTCCTTATCTGTCATTACACCTTTCGATGTTGACAAGATAGCAATACCTAAACCGTTCAAAACACGAGGCATAGTATCAACGCTTGCATACTTTCTTAAACCAGGTTTACTCACACGTGTCAACGTACGAATAGCCGGAATTTTGCTAATTGGATTATATTTCAATGCGATTTTGATCGTACCCTGTACGCCATTCTCATCGAATTTGTAATTAGCAATGTAACCTTTGTCAAAAAGAACTTTAGTGATCTCTTTTTTTAGGTTCGATGCAGGAATTTCAACAACCCTGTGGTTGGCCTTGATGGCATTCCTTACTCGTGTAAGGTAATCCGCAATTGGATCTGTAGTCATTATATATGAAAATTTGTGACAGCGGTTTCCCTCCCAACCATTGGTATGGGACCTTCTATCTGTTAAACAATTTTAAAATGCAAAAACCCCGGCAATCCTCAGTTGAATTGCCCGGGCAAAATTAAGTATTTTTTTTTAATTACCAAGAAGCTTTTTTCACCCCTGGGATTTTGCCATCTAAAGCCATCTCACGGAATGTTACACGAGAGATACCGAATTGACGCATATATCCTTTAGGACGGCCAGTCAATTTACAACGATTGTGTAAACGTACTGGAGAAGCATTTTTAGGCAATTTATCTAATGCAACGTAATCGCCAGCAGCTTTTAATTCTGCACGTTTTGCCGCATATTTAGCTACCAATTTAGCGCGTTTTACTTCGCGTGCTTTTAATCCTTCTTTAGCCATTGTTATTAGTATTTTGATTTTTAAATGGTAAACCGAATTGTTTCAACAATTCTAAAGCCTCAACATCATTTTGAGCAGAAGTCACGAAAGTGATGTCCATACCTTGGATCTTGTTGATTTTATCAATGTTGATCTCAGGGAAAATGATTTGCTCAGTGATACCTAAGTTATAGTTACCACGTCCGTCAAAGCCTTTATCGTTGATACCGCGGAAGTCACGAATACGTGGAAGCGATACTGCTACCAAACGATCCAAGAATTCAAACATATTGTTGTCACGCAAAGTAACACGTGCCCCTACAGGCATACCTTTACGTAATTTAAAGTTTGAAATATCTTTTTTCGATTTTGTAGCAACGGCTTGTTGACCTGTGATTAAAGTCAACTCAGCGATAGCGTTATCGATTAATTTTTTGTCAGCTGTTGCAGCTCCTACGCCTTGTGAAACAACGATTTTCTCAAGTTTAGGAACCTGCATAATACTTTTATACTGAAATTTTTCTTGAAGTGCTTTACGGATTTCCTCCGCATATTTCACTTTTAATCTTGGTACGTAAGTCATTATTTAATTTCCTCCCCTGATTTTTTAGCGTAACGAACTAATTTACCATCTGCATTTAACTTACGACCTACACGTGTAGTTGCACCTGTTTTAGGATCGATAACAGCTAAATTAGAGATGTGAATACCAGCTTCTTTCTCAATGATACCACCATTAGGATTAGCTGCACTTGGTTTAGTGTGTTTTTTTACGATGTTAGCGCCCTCAACGATAGCTCTATTTTTATCCACTAAAACAGTTAATACTTTTCCTTGAACACCTTTAGAGTTACCAGCGATAACTTTCACTAAATCACCTTTTTTAATTTTGATTTTGTGCGTAGTTGTTTTTGTTTTCTGTGCCATAATTATAAAACCTCCGGTGCTAATGATACAATTTTCATGAACTGTTTCTCACGCAACTCTCTAGCAACAGGGCCAAAGATACGTGTACCACGTGGTTCATCATTATTATTTAATAATACAGCTGCGTTATCATCGAAGCGGATGTATGAACCATCTTTACGACGGATTTCCTTTTTCGTTCTAACAACTACTGCTTTAGAAACGGAACCTTTTTTCACGTTTCCTGAAGGCATAGCGCTTTTCACCGATACAACAATCTTATCTCCGATTGATGCATAACGCTTACGCGTACCGCCCAATACACGGATTACTAAAACTTGTTTAGCACCGCTATTGTCAGCTACATTAAGTCTTGATTCTTGTTGTACCATGTTATTTAGCTCTTTCTATAATTTCTACTAATCTCCAGTTTTTTGTTTTACTCAGCGGACGAGTTTCCATAATTAATACCGTATCGCCGATACCGCAGGTATTAGTTTCGTCATGAGCTTTAAATTTAGTAGTTTTTTTAACGAACTTACCATAGATCGGGTGTTTCACTTTACGTTCCACTGATACCACGATAGACTTGTCCATCTTGTTGCTAACTACTAAGCCGATTCTTGTTTTTCTTAAATTTCTTTCCATTTCGACTTTAAATTTTACGCCTCAGAGGCTGTTTCATTTTTAGCTGCAGCTTTGCGTGCACTGATCTCTGTACTGATACGAGCGATAGTTTTGCGTGCTGCTTTGATCACGTTAGGGTTCTCAATAGCTGAAACAGCATGTGCAAATTTCAATTTTGTAAGGGCTGTTTTCTCTTCTACAAGACGAGCTTTTAAGTCCTCATTAGATAATTCTAAAATTTCTGAATTTTTCATGTTTTTTCAGTTGTTATTTGGGTTATCATCGCTTTATATATAGCGTTAGGGGTAACGGCCCTAACGCTTAAATGATGACATTACCAAGATTTTTATGCTTCAACGTAGTCTCTACGAATCACAAACTTAGTTTGAACCGGAAGTTTTTGAGCTGCAAGGCGTAAAGCTTCTTTGGCAATTTCCAAAGGCACACCTTCTGCTTCAAATAACATACGGCCTGGGCGTACTACTGCTACCCAGTATTCTGGAGCACCCTTACCTTTACCCATACGTACCTCTGCAGGTTTTTTCGTAACAGGTTTGTCAGGGAAAATACGAATCCAAACTTGACCTTCACGTTTCATATAACGTGTAACCGCAATACGAGCTGCCTCGATTTGACGACTAGTGATCCATGCTTGCTCCATTGTTTTGATACCGAAAGAACCGAAAGCTAACTCCGCTCCACGAGAAGCGTTACCTTTCATGCGGCCTTTCTGCATCTTTCTGAACTTCGTTCTTTTTGGCTGTAACATGTTCGTATACTTTTTAAATCTGCTTTTTCAGCAGGTTTTTGTTGTAATCTAAATAACTATTAATCTTTTTTCGGACCACGGTTGCTTCCACCACGGTTGTTTCCACCACGGTTGTTTCCACCGCGACCACCTTTGTTGTTACGGTTGTCACGACGTTCGCCACCACCTTCGTGGTTGCCACGTGATTTTACACCAGATGCTTGACCAATGTTTGGAGATAAGTCACGTTTACCGTAAACCTCACCTTTACAGATCCAAACTTTGATACCAATTTTACCGTATGTAGTCAATGCTTCAGCTAAAGCGTAGTCGATATCAGCACGCAATGTGTGTAAAGGAGTTCTTCCTTCTTTGTATTGTTCAGTACGCGCCATTTCAGCACCACCTAAACGACCAGAACACATGATTTTGATACCTTCTGCACCCATACGCATCGTAGAAGCGATTGAAGTTTTCATTGCACGACGGAATGAAATACGCGCCTCTAATTGTTTAGCGACACCTTCAGCTACTAACTTAGCATCTAACTCAGGGCGTTTGATCTCGAAAATGTTGATTTGAACATCCTTTTTAGTCAGTTTTTTCAACTCTTCTTTGATCTTGTCAACTTCTTGACCACCTTTACCGATAACGATACCTGGACGAGCAGTGTGAATTGTAACAGTGATACGTTTTAAAGTTCTTTCGATAACAACTTTAGCTACACCACCTTTTGCAATACGAACAGAAAGATATTTTCTGATTTTTTCGTCTTCAACTAATTTATCGGAATAGTTTTTACCTCCGAACCAGTTAGAATCCCAACCTTTGATGATTCCTAATCTGCTACCTATTGGATTTGCTTTTTGTCCCATTTCTCAATAAATTAGTTTTGTTCAACGTTTAATTTGCTATCAACTACCAACGTAACGTGATTTGAACGTTTACGAACTCTGTATCCGCGACCTTGAGGAGCCGGACGCAATCTTTTCAATTGACGACCACCACCTACTGATACTTCTTTTACATATAGTTCGCTTTCTTCCACTGATTTACCTTCGTTTTTGGCTTCCCAGTTTTTGATTGCAGATAATAATAATTTTTCTACACGAGCAGCAGCTTCTTTACTTGAGTGTTTCAAAATGTAAATTGCATTTTCAACACGTTGACCGCGAATTAAGTCTACCACCAAACGCATCTTACGAGGCGAAGTCGGGCAGTTCAATAATTTGGCATCCGAAGCTCCTCCTTGTTGAGCTTTCTCTTGCTCTTTACGTTGTCTAATTAAGACAGACTTTTTAAGTTTTTTTGTTGCTTCCATTACCTATTATTTTTTCTTTTCTGCGTGGCCTCTGAATGTACGCGTAGGCGCGAATTCACCAAGCTTGTGACCTACCATATTCTCTGTTACATAAACAGGGATAAATTTATTCCCGTTGTGCACTGCGAAGGTATGGCCAACAAAATCAGGTGAAATCATTGATCTACGAGACCATGTTTTGATAACTGACTTTTTGTTAGTTTCATTCATAGAAAGAACTTTTCTTTCTAAGTTGTGATCGATATAAGGACCTTTTTTAATTGAACGAGCCATTATTTTTTCCTTCTCTCAATGATGTAACGATTCGATGTTTTCTTCTTGTAACGTGTTTTGAAGCCTTTAGCTAATACACCTGTACGTGAGCGTGGGTGACCTCCTGAAGTACGGCCTTCACCACCACCCATAGGGTGATCTACTGGGTTCATCGCAACACCACGAACTCTTGGACGACGACCTAACCAACGTTTGCGACCTGCTTTACCTAACACTTGGTTAGATCTTTCATGGTTCGATACTGAACCAATTGTAGCAACACAAGTCAATAAGATCATACGTGTTTCGCTCGAAGGCAATTTGATGATGGCATATTTACCATCACGAGCAGACAATTGAGCATAAGTACCAGCCGAACGAGCAATTGAACCACCTTGACCAGGATTTAATTCAATGTTGTGGATGATAGAACCCAATGGAATGTTTGCTAATGGTAATGTATTACCAACTTCTGGGGCAACTTTATCACCTGCAATTACAGTTTGACCAACTACTAAACCAGCTGGAGCAAGGATGTAACGTTTTTCACCATCTGCGTAATGCAACAAGGCAATACGAGCAGTACGATTTGGATCGTACTCGATAGTAGCTACTTTTGCAGGGATATCTTTTTTATCGCGTTTGAAATCAATTAATCGGTATACTTTTTTATGTCCCCCACCGAGATAACGCATAGTCATTTTACCGGAGTTATTACGACCGCCTGATTTCTTGTTGATTTTTACTACTAACGATTTTTCAGGAACGTTTGTAGTAACATCAGAGTAGTCAGCGCCTACTCTAAAACGAGTACCAGGGGTTACCGGTTTGAATCTTTTAACTGCCATTTTGTATTATATAGTACTGTAAAAGTCAATAGTTTCGCCGTCTTTAATCGTAATGACAGCCTTTTTATACTTAGGAGCTCTACCAGATACGAAACCTGCTTTTGTGTAACGGCTTTTTGCTTTACCAGCTACTACTGCAGTGTTTACAGCAAGAACTGTAACACCAAACATAGCCTCAACAGCTGCTTTAATCTGGATTTTGTTTGCTCTGTGATCTACTTTGAAAGCGTAACGGTTTAATTTTTCCGTTAACAAAGAAGCTTTCTCAGTCAAGATAGGTTTTTTAATAATTTCCATATTACTTAGCTAATGCTTCCTCCAAAGTTTTAACAGAATCTGTAGTCAACAATAATTTTGTTGCGTTCAATACATCATATGTATTTAAATCAGCTGCAACAATAACTTTTGCTTTTTTCAAGTTTCTGCTTGATTTATAAACAATCTCATCGTAAGCTGGCAATACCAACAATGTTTTCTCATCAGCTACGTTCAACGCATTTATTAAAGCAACATAGTTTTTAGTTTTGATAGCATCGAATTTTACTTCATCCAATACCACAATGTTATTATCTTTTGCTTTGTAAGATAACGCTGATTTACGTGCTACTTGTTTCAATTTTTTGTTCAATTTGAACGAGTAGTCACGAGGTTGAGGACCGAATACACGACCACCACCATTAAACAATGGAGATTTGATAGAACCCGCACGAGCACCACCAGTACCTTTTTGTTTGTGTAATTTACGAGTAGAACCCGCGATTTCGTTACGTTGTTTAGATTTGTGAGTTCCTTGGCGTTGGTTCGCTAAGTATTGTTTCACATCCAAATAGATCGCATGATCGTTAGGCTCTAACCCAAATACCGACTCAGGAAGTTGCACCTTGGCACCTGTTTCTTTACCTGATAAATTTAAAACTTTAACTTCCATCTCTACTATTTGTCTACGATTACATAAGAACCTTTAGCTCCTGGAATGGAACCACTAACAACGATAAGGTTTTGCTCAGCGTAAACTTTCAACACCTGTAAGTTTTGAACTTTAACTCTGTCACCACCTGTACGACCAGCCATGCGCATACCTTTGAATACGCGTGAAGGCCATGATGAAGCACCTAATGAACCTGGAGCACGTAATCTGTTGTGCTGACCGTGAGTCGCACCACCTACACCACCAAATCCATGACGTTTCATTACACCTTGGAAACCTTTACCTTTTGAAGTACCAACTACATCTACGTACTCACCTTCTTCAAAAAGAGTAACGTCAACTACGTCACCAAGTTGTTTTGCATCTGGGAAAGTTTTAAACTCTACCAACTTACGCTTAGGCGTTGTGTTTGCTTTCGCAAAGTGCCCTTTCAAAGGAGCTGTCGTGTTTTTCTCCTTAGCTTCGTCGAAACCAAGTTGAATTGCCGAGTAGCCATCCTTTTCTTCCGTACGTATCTGCGTAACCACGCACGGCCCGGCCTGAATCACTGTACAAGGAATATTTTTCCCATCAGCGTTAAACAGGCTCGTCATTCCTACTTTTTTTCCAATAATACCTGACATGTTGTAAATTAATTAATTAAAAGTCCTTCGAAGCAGTAGGGCTTCGCTCAAGACATACTATTCCCATTAAGGGACTGCAAAGTTACAAACATTTTTATAACTGTCAAATAATTAGTGAATTATTTTTTTTTATTTTCTACTTCTTTTTAAAACCACTCCCCTATTTTTACGATTTGCCCTTTCAACATTCCTTACATCGAACAATGCCACCAAAAAAATAAAATTAGCACCCAAATCAATACTGCCATACAGCTGTCATAAGTCGCGTTAATTTTGAACTGTCATACAACACAGCAGGTGATGTATCGCTTACTAAAACTTTAAATACGAAAATCATGAAAACAGAAATCATTTCGAAGAACGAGCTACTTCAACATTGGCTAGGCCATAGAAACCTAACAAGACAGACTATTGAAAAATTTCCAGAAGAAGGATTGTTCAATTACAAGGTAGAAGGCATGCGCACTTTTGCAGATATGATTAAGGAGCTACTGGGTATTGCTGTTCCAGGTCTCCAGGAAATTGTCAATAACAAAAGCGGCGAACTCAACGAGAATCTCAGCTATTCGACCAAAGCACAATTACTGCAGGCCTGGGATGAAGCTACTCCTCAGATCAGTGAACTGTTCAATCAAATTCCAGAAGAACGCTTTGCCGAAGAGTTCAATTTATTTGGACAATACAAATCCCCCATTATCCATAGCATATTTTATTTTATTGACAACGAGATCCACCATCGTGGTCAGGCCTTTGTCTATTTACGCTTACTGGGTATCCAACCACCATTTTTTTGGGAAAGGGGTTAATAATGATACAGACAACGGAAGTTTTATCCTGACATGGATCAAAAACTTTTTAGTACAATTTACAGTTTAACTTGTTCGGCATCCTCCCTTTCCGCCGAACAAGTTTTTCCTTTACCATAGTAAAGAATCCTGATTCCTTCATGTACAGCTAAACTTGCTTGAAAGCAGCCGAAAGCAAACGTCTTACAACATCTTTTAGCGATTCGGGTTCAATTATGCGACCTTTATCCGCAAACATGAGATACCAGCGCGCAAACCCATTCTCCATATTTATGCAGTCAAAATGCATTTCCACATAGTTATCGGTAACAATTTCTTCTTGGAAACCAAAATAGTGACGATCCCACTCCATATACCTAGCCATTTCTTTATCCACTTGCACCACCACTTTGGTTGTCGGCACTTCATGTCGCTTACTCAGAAAGAAAGACAGTTCGGGATGCTCTTTTCCAAAATCTTCAGCAAGTATTCTAATATTGTTTATTCTATCCAAGCGGAATTGCCTATAATCTTGTCGCAATCTACAAAAAGCAAGTACATACCAAAACTTGCTCTCCACAAAAATACCCACAGCTTCGATTTCACGCCTTTCTGGAGTTTTATCGGAAGGTTTGGAATAATAGATTTCAACACATTTCTTTGCTGCGATGCTTTCGATCAGAATATTGGTGCCATGGGTTAGCTTCTCATTGAATTGATGCCGCCCACCGCGCACCAGAAAGTTATCCCCAACTAAGGCTACCTGTTCTTTTTCGTTGCCCCGTAATATAGCTTTCATTTTCAGCAATGCCGTGGTAAAATGATGAGCAAGATTCCGGTCTGTATATTTTTCAACTAATTTCTCTGCTGCGACAAAACTCAATGCCTCTTCCCTTGTAAATTGCAAAGGTGGCATCTTATATCCCTCCACCAAAGAATAACCGCTTCCCGCTTCACCATAAATAGGTACCCCTGCCTGCATCAGAGAACGAATATCTCTATAAATGGTACGCTGACTTACTTCATATCGTTCTGCCAACGCTGCAGCTGTCACAACAGGTTTAGCTTGCAGATGCATATAAATAGCAAGTATACGGTCAAATCTCTTCTGGATATCGGTCATAGGGATAAAGGTACGAGTTATTCCATATTTAACGGTATCAAAATCTCCACCAATGCGGCTAACGACAATAAGATTAAAAAGTTCTTTTTCATAACGGGTAGGCTTAATTGGAACGGTAATGGTAATCAAAGGACCTGTTTACATTGTTTAGGTGGTCAAGGATGGCCTGCAGGCGCTGCATACCGTCGTAGTTATAATACTCGATAATCCCACGGGCATCCATCTTACTCGTCATACCAACCAAGGGCTTATAGGTATAGGTCGTCACCATGGCCTTAGCAAGTCTAGAATCACTACGAAGCTTATCCGATGCTGCTTTGATCAGGGTCTCCATGCTAGCCTCAGTCTGACTGCCGTTCAGGTTATCGATCGCCGCTTGAGTGAGTACTGTAGCCACTTCTGTGTAAGTTGCATTCTTGATTTCGGCAATTGGATAAAGACCATTATAGCCCCAAAGATAGGTTACCGTTGGATTTTCCTGTTTTTTTATTTCTTGCAGATTTCCATATTTATCGTAGGATGGGAAAACTATACGTTCACTAACTTCAGTGGGTTTCAATATTTCAGTCTTTTCAATAAATACGTTTTGAGAAAGAGTTCCATATTGTTTATGAAAGGAAACACTCTCTTCCAACAATTTCTCTGTACTGCCATTAACTTCGTATTTTTTCGTACGAACGGGTTTTGCCACTACGTTATTTGCCACCATCCAAAGCCGTGCACTTTCATTCGCACCGTTAAACGTCGTTTCTCCAGGATATATGAATTTATATCGTGTTGTTCTACCCGTACTTAAACTTTGGTCACTTTGAATTAAATCACCTAAATCGTTATAAAAATTCGTCGTTGAAGACTGAGTGTTACCTACTGGAGAGTACGTTGTCTTTACAGTATTTAACAAATTACATTTTAAACGTGTAAAAGTATAAGGATAATAACCAGGATATTCGATCGTACCTGTAAATGCCCCTCCATAAGTTCCGTCATCATCAATTCTTTTCAAATTATAAAATACTTGATCTCCTGGAGTCAGATCATAGTCATTGGAAGTTTTTTGGAGAGAATCTAATTTGTTATTTTTCAATAAGTAAACTGTTTCTTGTCGAATTTTCCCGTTTTGCAATACAAAGGATTGCGCCGGAGGATAAGGATGTGTAAAAGAGTTTTCATCTGGTAAATTGATATAATCGTACTTCACAAGTGTTGTGTCGTTATTGCTTATCATCATTTCATATACCCGATCGTAACCAACTACCGAAGAACTTTGAGATGTTGTCTGTGTACTTGGCGAAGCAGATATTTCTACATAATAATTTAAACCTATCTGATTGTTCTGAATATGAGAGACATGATCTATTACGTTGTTAAAGTTGCTTCCACTAAAAAGTTTTCCCGAAGATTTCTGTCCGAACCGGTCATAAGAATAATAGTATTTTTTGACAAATGCAATGGTACCAATAGCAGGATAGTCTTTAGTCTCACGAATTCTAAGCCCCCCTAATTTATTTGTTGTCAAACTTCTTTTAGTATACCAGGACAATCCGCACACAAAGTTCATATAATTGGGAGGATTTTGGTTAAACTCCGCCTTTATCTCGTAATCACCATTAGGGAAATAGGCATTGCTAAAACTATCATAAAATAAACGAGAGATATTGGTATTGGTAGCGGAAATCCCACGAATCCGTAACGAAGCCCCCATGGTACCTGCAGGTACCCCTAAATCCGTTACATCGGCGGATAAAAATGCTCCTCCGTTTGGATTATTGTTTAAGAAAGGATCAAAGCTATTATTTATCGTAAAATTTGCAACAAATGACTTCTGATTGGGGAAAACTGGCTCGGGATCCTGCCACATTTCTTCGGCCGAAAGAAACAATTGTTGTTTATCATAACTCGAGGGAACCTTCATATCAGCTGTTTCATTATTCTCATAAGAATACTCAGCACTGCCCCCAGTCGGATATTGTACTTTTTTAAGAATACCAAATTGGGAATATTGTTCATTGACCAAACGATTTGAACCATCTATGTGCAATTTGCTGGTCTGTCCAGGTACCGTTACCATACTCGGGCCTATTAAATTAGTATTTGTAATTGCACCATTATAATATCCCCACCAGTCCTGTGCATAAGATATCCGAGAAGGAGGCATAGATACTACATCATAACTAAAGCGGTATTTTTGATTAAAACTGCCATTTGATCCACTTAGGTTTACACTATCTAAAAACATCCATTTGTTTGAGCGATATGTTGTTGTTCCCGAACCTGCTTTATACGAGTATTGAAAATCAGTTTGCGAAATTACGTTATCTTTAGAATCTGAAATGATCACTTTGTTCAAACTATATCCCCCTGCCAAATCCTCTCTTTCCGCTATATTCTTAATAAATTTGATCTTTCCACCGTCATAGGTTATAACAGAGGGCATATATGACTTGACTAAACTCGTTAAAAAAGAAAAATTATCGTTTAAGCTACCATTATAATTGGGCCCAAATTGTATGTATTTTAAGTTAGGTCCTATACGATAACTTAATTGATTTTCTAGCGTGTAATCAATTTGAATGCTACTAGTTTTAGTTGAATTTTCAATCTTGCTAGGTAACCAGGAGTTCACTGTCGATTTACCTGGAACGGTTCCATTCAATTGGGAAGTTTCTCCTACTGAAAAAGTATATACAATTCCTGAATCATCAGTTACAGTAAATGAATTTGTATTCCGATCGTAGACAATTTTTATATCGGTTATTTCTTCCGTCAGAAATCTGTTTGAAATTTGGTCATAAAAAAATCTTCCAGAAAAATTACTCACAGATAGATAAAACACATCTGCTTCAGTATCTACAGGATTGGTCGCTGATGAGATTTTAAAATCATTATACAGAGTAGAACCTTCGAAATTATTGACATAGTATTCCATCGCACGTCCTTGGTATCCTTCAATATACCCTCCAGGTTCCTCGTCAGGTAAACCCCGGATCTGTCTGCTGATCATTGGCAATCCCGAAAGATTCCATCCAAGACCAACCCATGATGCGATATCTTCTACTTTGTTTCCGCCAGAATTATATCCCAAAGATAGATTAAGCGACAATCCTTTGGATTCAATATGCCAAATTGGTACGCTCAAATTTATCTGACCAGTATATCCGTTTACAGAAGACTGGTTATAACTTAAAAGGGAAGCAGCATTTGGGCTTAAAAAAGTAGGTTCATGGACTTTATTTTGGGCAAGAGCTTGCCTAGAGAAACAGCCGAAAACCAGGAGAAGGGCAAGAGAACCGAAATATCGTAAAATTCGCATTTTAAAAATATAATAAGGTTAGTTAAATCCGTAGATCATATTCAACAAGTTAATGTGGCCTAAAGAATTTGAAACAAAAATATTGAAATTATCGTTAAGCAACAACAGTATTTATCCAAATATTAAATCCGTTCTATAAGATCAGCTTTCATTAAACACATAAAAAGTCATAGATGTTTAAGCGGTTAATAACGAATACTACTGAGTTTTATAGCACTGATATTTCACCTAACTTTTTATGCCGAAGCCGAGCTATTGAAGTTGCATAAAAAATGTTACTCTCCTCCAACAATAATCTGATCATCTCTCCTTTAGCTTTTGAAGCAAATGTAGTACGAAAATAAAGCTGTATTGCCGTAATGATCCTTAATCCCGAGACCCGTACCATTTAAGCATTTTTGCAATTCCAACTAGGTAATTTTGTGCACAATGTTGTAATGGTAGCTATCATAAATTATCGCGTA
Source organism: Sphingobacterium multivorum (assembly GCF_039511225.1). Taxonomy (NCBI): domain Bacteria; kingdom Pseudomonadati; phylum Bacteroidota; class Sphingobacteriia; order Sphingobacteriales; family Sphingobacteriaceae; genus Sphingobacterium; species Sphingobacterium multivorum. The sequence goes on along the minus strand of NZ_CP154261.1, from coordinate 597,780 downwards.
TATTCACATCAAATAGCATTTACTCATTCACACTGGGACATCATTCAAAAAAATTGCTTAACATCGTAATTCTCTATTGTATTTGCTAACTGCCTTGGACTAACACCTGCATTATTTTTACTATCTTGATTGGCTCCGTGTTCCAGTAATAATCTGATCATATCCCCTTTACCTTGTGAAGCAAATGCTGCCCGAAATAAAGCAGTATTTCCATAATTATCATTCATCTCAAGATCTGCACCATTTTCAATAAGTATTTTTGCAATTTCAGTTTGATAATTTTGCGCACAATGATGTAACGGAGTCCAACCTAAATTATCCTGTACGTTCACTTCAAATCCTTTCTTAATAAAGAAACTTACCAAAGCAGGGTTATCATCAAGCACAGCATGGAATAATATTGTCCTTCCTTCGTTATCTTTTTTTCTAACGTCCAGCCCAGATTTAAATAATTTTTCAATGTCAGTAAATCGGTTTTGATATATTAGGCTTATAACCTCATCAAATTCGCCCGCATCCATATTTATTCAATATCTTTAAAAACTAATTCCCGAATATTATTATAAGTTTCTAGATAAAAGCCATCGGAAAAAGATTCATAGTAACGGTAATAGTCCTCATCCAACTTTTTGATATTTTTTTTTCAAATCCTGACCCTTGATGAAAGAAATCTTCCACATTATTAAATCTTGCTAACAAATCTGGTCTAATAATCCAACCATTGTCATCAAGAAGAAATGTGACTACATATTTCATCCATCCAAATGTTGTCTTTTTAATAAAACATGCTTTTGATTTTATCAATTTAAATCCCGAATCCACAATTTTTGCTTCAACACCGCGAAGCAGTTCATTTCTTAAAAACTCTCTCTTTGTCATTTTTTTAAATCTAATGGCTGTTTACAAGATATAGCCAATGATTAAGCCTCGGGTTTATTTAAAATATATTCAACATAATTTTGATGCTTTTCATATCCGTTATTTAAAGGATTGTCTAAATCGATCATCGCATCTAAAGCAGAATCATAAATTTGCCATTTATGCTCTTTCGCTAACTCAATCATTATCTGCATAGCTTTCTCTCCATTTAGGCTCAGCATGAAATTGCTGTTTGGTTCAGACGCGAAATAATCTATCGAAAAATCGTCTCCACTAATTTCCCGATGATCACCATCCACTTTAATTTCTCTGAATGAATTGTCAAGAATCTGATTAAAATCTGTCACTTCGAGTTTATTTTCATCCAGAATCGAAAGATCTCTTATATCCTGTCTTGATTTAAAAAGTACTATGTCCCAGCTCATTTAATATTAATTCTTTTCTAACAACATCTAAAAGTTAACTTTTGAGCCATTAATTAATAGCTCACCTGGCTTCCAATATTCCTTAAACAATCTAATTAATTTTATCCTATTTTGTTCATCTTCATAAAAATCACATTTCTCAGGCAGACCTAAAACACAGCTGTTCACATGATGAGGCCTATCACCATAAACTCCAACCTGAAAGCTAATATCTGCAGGTCCAATATTTCCCGTCCAATAGGAAATTCTTGCACCTAGATTGTGAAATAGTTTATCCCAATTTCTATTAATTTCATTATTAAAAAAAAGAGGTTCCAAAATTATTTCATTTTTCATTGCATCTTTTTTACTCCGGCCCTTCTTATACCAATGGCTAAACAAGGTGCTGTTATGTTCTTTAAGTAGAATTAAAAATCCATAAACAAGTTCAGAACATTATTCTACTTCCATTTTATTTGACTTCCAAAAAGCACTAATTGATTCCAAAATATATAAATAATTGATTCCATCTCTAATTTCCACTATAGGATAATATTCTAACGACATTGTTGTGAGTAGCTTCATACCGTTCGTTCTCTGCCTCTGAATATGAATAATCATAAATATATGGAGCAAACTTTTTGTTAAAAACACCCCGTTTAACATCTTTCAAATCAATTAGAACTCGAGGAGAATCACTAGAATCTGTAATGATAATGGATTTATCATCAACTAAAATATCTTTAAACATTTTATCAAACAACACCTCGTCGGGTTCGGTTCTCATGGCAATTCCCTCAACTAGCTTTTCTTTCGTTGAGATCTGGCTTACCATAGTTATAAGCTGGAAATAGCTACTCGTGAACTCACAACGTAATACAATTTCCAAATCAATGTCTTTAAAACGTTTCTTTTTATGTATCCACTCATTTTTATACTCCCCCTCTTTAAAATCATATAGCAATTTCAAAAGTATTTCGAGAGGTACAATAGTGAATTCTGACGCCTTAATAAATCCTTGTTGTAGTAGATCTAAATAATAGGCAAAATTGTTATTTTGAACAGAATCCTTATACTTTTGATCATCGAACGGTAAATATGTTGCTAATACATCTCCATATTTTATTTTGTACTTTTTATCTCGCTATGCATCGGTAATAAAGCAACCGAAATCATATTATATTGACGATTTGTATTCACTTTAAATTCTCGTATACGACGGGACAGGAAATTACAAATAAAACGTGTGCGAAGTTGAAATTGGTAGCGCAATGCATTATCCAAGTCAATATACGTATCATAATCCAAGCCGATTGTTATATTTCTTAAATTCATTATTAACAGAAATGGCTATTTAGAAATTCAGCTTATCACTATTGGCCTTAATTAATCGACTTCTCCTCTGTGACAAACACATTAACCATCAAATAATCAAAAGGAATATATATAATTTAACTATTTTCAATTCTTTACTCTTTAAATTTTAAGCATCCCTATTTGAGTTCCCTTTTTAATTTCAAAAATTCCCCTCTATATGTTTCCACCGCATCGTAAAGCTCCTCATCATAGATTTCAAGCAATTCGTCGAATTTAGGGTTCTGGTTTAATTTAGCTGCTATTATCGCAATGTTAGCCCTCAGCGGATACATTACGTTATGAATTGAAAGTTCTCGCGGATATTTATTCAATAATTCATCAACCCTATGAACAGAGCTATTTTGATCAAAATACGGTAGTATTGTTCCTTTTAAATATTTAGGAATAATTTCTACTAGCTTACTTATATCATCTTCATCTTCTACTAGCCAATCTCGGATCTCCTCTTCCGAATCGTCTATTTCTATACCATGATCAATATATTTTACAATCTCAAATAAATGGTTCCCTAATGTTAAATACGGCCTATCCTTTATTTGAGATACCGCTCTATAGATCTTTTCAATTTGATGTTCTTTGATTCTAATTTCAGGTTCAATAGTAATAAATTGGCTTTTTTTATAAAAGAATAGATCAACTATCTGTGTACAATCATTAACATTTCTTTTAAATTCGGATTGGCTTTTATTTAAAACAAAATCAAATTCTTTAAAACTATCATGAATTCGCGACAGCAATTCATTTGAAACATCCTCTATATTCATTTTGATGGATTCTGACATTTGAAATAAGTGAGTATGACCTAGTGCTAACCTAATATTTTTTCAACTCATCACTCAAATCTCGAGCAAATTCTATCAAGTTAACAATAAAACCTGCTTTTGAATCGACTGTAAAAACATTAATTAAGTATTTATTTTCCTCAATAAAATCTATAACCTCATTCTCAAATTGATCTAAAGTTATCTCCTTTACCTGATAATTATCCCATTCCCCAACAATTGATAATAGTGCATATTCTCTAAAAGGCCATAATGAAAAGACGTAATTTCCTTTTACCTCGGAAAGCGCATATTCGTTATTGCCATTAACTAAAGTATACATCCTCTCAGTATCAGCCACTCTTTTCAGAAAGTATTTATATCTATCAAATGGAGTCAATTTAACCACTGATTCTATTTCTTTTTCTGATAATATGATACCCATAACATTAAAAAGCTACATCTAAATTAAGAAACAACCTATTTATTTTAGCATTCACTGTGAAACATCATTCAAAAAATTGCTGGACATTATAATTCGCAATTGTGTTTGCAAGTTGCAGTGGGCTCACACCTGCATTATTTTTACTATCTCGATTGGCTCCGTGTTCCAGTAACAATCTGATCATATCTCCTTTACCTTGTGAAGCAAATGTAGCCCGAAATAAAGCCGTATTCCCGTAATTATCCTTAATATCGACTTCTGCACCATTTTCAATAAGTATTTTTGCAATTTCAGTTTGATAATTTTGCGCACAATGATGTAACGGCGTCCAGCCTAAATTATCTTGTACATTGACATCAAATCCTTTACTACAAAAGAATTTTACCAAAGCAGGGTTATCGTCAAGTACAGCGTAATATAAAGCTGTTCTACCATCACTATCAACTTGCTTAATATTAAAACCATCTCTTAATAAGCCGTCCATTTTGCTTTGGTCGTTTTTATAAATTAGATCGACCAAGTTTTGAAATATTTGATCGTTAGTTTTTTTTGCTGTCATCTTTTTTTTCATATTTATGGCTTCTATTATTTGATCGATCCTCATATTGGTATAAATTTGGATCATTTTCTGCTTCAATTACCTCTTTTCTGGTACTACCTTTAGCTTGATGCATTTTCTTTCTTGTCTTCCATTCCTGGCCAGGCTTATGTCCCAAATCAGTTTTTTGGGGATCTAACACTTGACCAGTATTGGGATCTAGCATTTCACCTTTCGCATTCTTAGGTTGATTCTCTGCAACTTTAGCTAGAGTTGCCTTTCTTGGTTTTACACGATTGGCTGTAGCATCCATGATTTTTTCTTCAGCCCTAGCTACTTTGCTCGCATCTTTGACGACTTCTGCCACCTTATTTATGCTTCTTGCCTCAGACAAGAATACCATCCCAAGCAATCTATTACCAGCACTTAATTTTTGCCCAGAAACTAAATCTCTTCCAGTAAAAACCTCAATAAAGCCTTTCGCATCACCAATGAAAGGCATAACATCTATAAGGAAGGCCGCATCCTGTTTTTTCTCTGTTTCTGTCTGGGTCGATCTCTGAGCACTAGCAGTAATTGCCTTCATGGCATTACCATTATAACTATAGCTCATACCTGCGAATTCCAACCCCTCCAATTCAACCCCATTAATCACACGGTTTTCAGAGAAAGCATATGGGCTATTATGCGTATAATCTGTAGCCAGCGGGTCAATGCTGGTGAATCTTCCTATCGCAGGATCATGCATGCGCCATTTGAACTGTGACCAATTCAGTCCATATTCATCCTGAAATTCCTGCTTTTGGAAAAGATACTTATTTCTGTCTCCCGAAGTAAAGGAATTGAAAGTCAACCCAAATGGATAATAGCTATCTTCCTGGATGATCCGTGCTTTTGATGTGCTTGGATCCTTGTCAAATGCTAATCGAACATTATCTTGATGATCTTTGACCTGATATTCATAGGAATAAAGTCCAGTACTTGGCGAACGCAAGATCCTACCCTCCGCAGTCTGAATAAAATTAATCTGATCTCCAATATAATGTATACCATTAATATAGTTAGTAATGTTTGAACCTGCGGTCTTGTTAAGCTTTATACCCGAGGCATCATACTGATAAATAATGTTATTTCCTCCGATCGTAACTTGCTCAGGTAAGTTTAAGTAGTTATAGGATACAGCTGTAATTCCTTTGTTAATATCTGTCTTAAGATTTCCATTAACATCGTAGGTGAATTCATCACTTGCCGTAGGTGTTGGTTCTTTAAAACCGTACGATCTATTTCCGGTTGATTTTTCATCCACCTTAAGCAATTTATTTCCAGCATACGTATATGTTAGATCATCCATAACGCCGAATGCAGTTGCACTGATCGTACCGTTGCGTTTGAGCTGCAAAATATTACCCATCTTATCGTAAGCAATATCTCCCTCTGTAAATCTATTATTTTCTGGGTCAGCGGTCCAGTTTGTCCCGAAAGCTCTGAAATCTGCTGCAAGAAGACGGTATGCATTATCGTATTTAAATGCATAACCACGCAATTTATTGGTACGGCTTGAATTCCAAATCACCTCTGAAATATTACCATTATACTGACCAGGATAAACCTTTAATTGCCGATCGTCATCTGTATATTTTATATCGAGGCCAAATAAGTCATTCTCTGTCGCATTCAAGGAAGTCCCATTGATTGAAGTGAGCCAGCCGCGAATATTATGTAGGTAATCTAACTTTTGTAAAAAATTTCCGCCTCCATTCTCTGAATGCAGCTTTTTGGTAATTAATGTTCCTACCTCATTATATGCATTGGATAACAACAACACCTCAGGTTGGCTATTCACCTGATGATAAGTATTGATCAAGCGCCCTTGATGATCATACTCATTTCGTTCTTTAATAATTGTAGTCGTACTTCCCTTTGTATGCGTCCTTTTAGATTCAGCTAACTCTCCAGGAAAATTATAAGTATTTTCAACAATATCGTTTCCTCCATGTTGATGCTGTGCGTTAGTCCTCGTTACCCGGCCATAATCATCATAATATTCCACACTCCACAAATAACTTGTCGTACCAAGTATCTTGGTTTTTGTGGCTGTCCGTAGACTTTTTATCATTTTAGAATAGGAAGAAGCCAAAGTCTTCCACTCTGCAGGGCAATCGGATGGCAGATCATAATTGTCATAATATACATAGCTATATACTTCTGCTCCATTTCCAGATGGAAATGAAGTATTGGCATATCCAGATGGATTTGTATTCAGCGGACTTTCCCATAAAACGGTATATCCATCAACCAAGGCTTGTACATCTGTTCTTAAAGTCAGTGTGGTGGTATATTTTCCAGACATAACGACTCTCGAAAAGGCATCATACTTCGTAAAAGTCCATTCCTTTGGGCTTTTAGCGCGCTGGATGCCATCTTGCGTCAAGACCACCTGATCGTTTTTATTATAGACGAGGTATTCAACATCTTTTCCTGGAACTTTTTTCTCCACCATCCTACGCCTTCCGTCAAACCGATATTGATAGCAAAAGTCATTTAATTGAGTGGCAGTAGGGAGCGTAGCTCCGTCAGGATCGAACACGCCTATTCTTCCCGGAGTCAGTACATACGTCAAATCCCCAAAGTCATCAAAAACAAAATAGGTCGAAAGCATTTCAATGCCCCCATCATTCTTTTTGTTAAAGACTCTTTTTAATACCGTCCTACCCTCCTTATCTACATACTCTTCCTTTGTTCCTGCACGACCGTCAGAAGCTATCCAATTTTCATCTTTGGTAACATAGACATATAATTGTCCTGCACCGTAAGCGCCATTTATAGTAAGGCTAGGAACTCCATCTGTAGAAAGTGAAACACCATACAAGTTTACCCGTTTTGTATTTGCAACATCTGTAAATGCTGTTGTATTATTGGTACTATACTCTTTCTTAATTGTATGGCCAGACCCTGTAATGTTTGTATTTTGAGGCTGCCAAAATGCACCGGGAGCTCCCTGTTCCAACTCCCTGTTTAAAGGGGAATTTTCAAATACCGTTAAAGAAAAAGGATGGGGACTCCCCGCTACACCAGAAGGAGGTGTATTGTAGAAAGCTGCCTGAGCAATATAAACTGAAGCTTTAAATGCCCCAGGTGTTTCCGCAGATGAATAGGGCAGATACTTTTTTGATTCTCGCCCAAACCCATCATATTCCTGCGGCTCAACAATATCCTTAAAAGTAGGACTAGCCTTAGTTGTCACAGTCTGAATCTGCCTTCCAAGACCATCAAAATAAGCTACTTCCTGAATAAAATCGTTTGTTGTTGGATTAGTAGGGATAGTTGTATAAGCTTTCCGAAAAGTATTGGTAACTATATAATTCTGATTTGCACTCAAGGAAGCATTTAAGGGCTGTGAAGGAATACCTGTAATATATATTCGGACATTTTGTCCCGTAGGGATATGAAACCCGGGCTTTAAGATAATACTTCCTGTAGCCGAAATTTCACTTTGGTTACTATAGCTAGTGAAAGTCAAATCTTGTGCAAACAATTGGCTAACTGAAAACAAATACAGCAATAAGAAAGAAATCAGTTTAGATATACTTTTCATAATTCTAATAGCATGGCGTTAATAATTTATTGTAAAAATACTTTTTAATCAATTAATTATCAATAGAAGACCAAAATATTATTTACTAAAAAAGAGCAAAAAATTTATTTGAAATTGATAAATACCTAGAAAGAATATATTATTCAACAGTAAATTACTTTTTGCATCTGTATCAGCGAATATTTTGCATTTTATTTTTCGCTTGTATAATTATCAAATTAACTATCTTAGAACATATGGAAACTTTGGTCGTTTACCCCTATCAGGATATAACTACACCCAACCTTCCTCGGGAAATCTGGATGGATATTAAGAAATTTGAGGGATACTATCAGGTGTCTAATTTAGGCAGGGTACGTTCATTAGACAGAACTGTGCCCCATAGTCGTTGTGGAACCCAATTTGTAAAAGGAAGAATATTGAAACAGAGCGTAAAGAAGCATTACAATGCATCTATGGACGACCATGTTAACATATTGCATGTTACCTTGGCAAATGAATCCGAGTCGCATTACCTCATCGTGCGCAGACTCGTTTTTTTTACATTCAAGGGATTGGACCTTCAGGATCATGACGATATAATAATAAGTCCAATTGACAATGATGGCCTGAATTGCCGTTTGAATAATCTGGAGATGTTAACCCGAAGTGAAAAACGATATCGTACATTAGAACAAAACAGAATTGACCCCGCTAGGATCAACAAAATGCCCGAAATTGTTAGACCCAATTTTGCTATTTGGAAACCGGTAAACAGATGCGATAACAATGGCAAGGTCCTCCAGACATTTCCTTCCATTGCTAGTGCGAAAAAGGATCCTGGTCGTTATAATGGAACATATATCTCGAGGGCTATTAGAAGTGGAGAGCCCTATAGAGGTTTTGTATGGAAACTCGCGTCTAGATCAGTGCTTGATGAACTGAGTACACAATATCCAAAGAGGAAAAAGATTAGACAAAAAAATATACGGCTCCTATAAGCCAAAACCGTGGGCTATATATTTCGTAAGTTCCTGAATTGAGACTATTATAGCCATAACCTCTTCCCTATTATCTTTACAAATATCTCTTGAGATAGTAAAACTTTAATATCTAACAAAAGCTCACGAAATATCAACCTTACCCAACTTTTAAAATGATCGCTACTTCTCTTCCTTTAATTTCTTGACCTCGGCAGCGAGATCGAGTACAGCCTTGCTGAGATCAGCGATAGATTGCGTTTTGATCCGATCTTCCTCAATAAATTTTTCTAAAAGAGCGACCAATTTTTCTGAACCGTCATAATTAAATGTAGGCTGAGAGTTTGGGCCTATTGGATTATCATTGAAGGTCGAATTACTATTATTCTGTATATGGTAAAATTACATTTTCATCCTTAAAAGACTTTACGAAAATCAGATGTTACTCCTAATGCTGTCGCCAGTTCATCCAACAGTGGCTCATCCAGAGCGACCATATTTTCAAAGTCCGAAATACGCTGCTGTGAATACCTATTACGGCAGAGCTGACCAAAAGCCTCCTGCTTTATCCCCTGTATCTCACGGATACGTTTGATATTGTGACCGATATGCATGATGTCTTTTTTTTCTTTAGAGGCACATACCAAAATCCGGTCTACATAGCAAACAGCATAACAAACATTGCGCAACTATAAAAAAGATATGCCTATCCCCTTCTCGGGTGATTAGGTAAAACTAAGCAATGATGAAAAAGGCCGCGATTTTAAACTTAAATTATTCAAAATACCCTTTCGCACATATCTAGGGAGGGACAGATCGGATAAACGGGTGCTGCTACAACATACATTGGTAGGCCAGATTAAAATCTGTACGAGTTCGATCAAGATCGTGAAAGGCAAAATTTTCTTATTCCTAGCACTAGATCTACCGAAAAAACAGCATGAGTTGAAAGAACATATCATCGCTGAGGCCTCGTTATCTGTCGAATACCCAATTACCGTCAATATTGACCGCGACAATTATCAGATCGGTAACAAGGAAGAATTTCTTTATAGACTGATGGCTATTCAAAGTGCGCGGCATCGTTTGCAAAAAGCCACGACATTTAATAAAGGTGGACATGGCCGTAAGAAAAAGCTAAAAAGCCTAGAGCATTTCAACGAGAAGGAAAAACGATATGTCGACAGCCATCTTCATCTATATAGTCGCCGTCTCATTGATATCTGTGTTAAATCTGAGGCAGGCACCCTACTTCTGGTCAACCAATCCAATAAAGAAGAAGTTGTCAAAGAGGATGAGTTCCTGCTGCGTAATTAGAGCTACTATGTTTTGATCGAAAAAATCAAATACAAGGCCAACATCGCTGGCATAAGTATTATCGTTGAATAATAATCTCAAAATGGCAAAGCTTTAAATTATAAAGCCTTGTCACTAATTTTATCTTTGAGTATAACACTTTTCTAATCCACCTCATGGATTCCGTCGAAACAACTATATAACCCCACAATAAATAGAATTCGAAAAGTCCCCTTCGAGTGTATCCCATATGCCGACATAAACATGGTAATCACCTATTTTCTTGCTTATTCCCTCCAATTGTAATGAACAGGAGCCCTGATTTATATTGGCAATGGAGGTTCTCAAATGCGACTCGGTATCGAGACCTATGAGTCCCAGATTGATTTTATATATACTGCTTTTATATTGATCATCTACAGTCCAGCTAAGATCAATCCGATCGCCATCCAGGCTTACTTGACAGTTGGATAACGTAGTGAGCGGACCCGAAAACAGCACGAGCTTTTCAAGATTAACGAATGGCTTGTTCTCGTCATCCAATTCAAGAGTCTCTTTAAAAATGTGGCGCTGTGCCAATTGGAAAGCCCCTACACGACTTTCTTTTTTCGCTAGATATTGATAGCCAAATTCAAGAATTCTTTTATTCCATGCAGCAAACTTACCAGCAACTTTCTGTTTTTCCCTATTTAACAGTTCTGCCTCACTGGGCGGAGACGTTCGTTTTCTTTTGCCGCCACGTATGATATTTTGGCCATTCAATAGATAAGCACTCACCGAACCAAATTTCCCAACAATAGGGCCGTTCGGACCATTTTTTAAAATTGCCATAAAGCTTCTCTCCTTCTGTTTATAATTGACGATAGCTAACTGACCACTAAGTTAATATCAAGTTAACTATTAAAAACGGGGTAACACTATTATTACAAGGATATAACAGGGGGTTAACAGGGGTAATACCCCTGTTAACCCCCTGTTAACCCCTAGTTATTCCCCTGTTATTCCCCTGCTAATATAAGAGCCGATGTTAACCAATTATTAACTTACGTAGTCGTAGAAATTAGCCTAGAGAAACGATCTAATACAGCGCAACCCTGATAAACAAAACCTTCATGACTTCGCAAACACCAACAGCAATGAAAACAAACTGAAGGTTTTTCTGGCCAATAAGATCAGACACTTAAAAAAAAGTGAAGTACAGACGCACTTCACTTTTTCCACACGATGTTAACAACTTTGTTGAAAACCCAAGAATCCGCTCGTTATGGTTTGATTACCTTTTCTCCACGGAGCAATCGGTCATACCGCACCAAGGCCTCTACATAATAGTAATCGGCATAGGTTAAAGGCACATCTACCTCTGTTTTATGTGGAATTGAACCCACACTATGCTTCAAGATATATCCACCTGCTTCTTTATAATCTGCTTTGTAGGGTTTAGCAGAAAGCGACCGCAGCATTTGTTCAGCTTTAGAAATGTACAGCTGGCTTTCGCTACCTGTTGTGTATTGTGCCAATTCCAGCAAAGCCGAAGCTGTCACCGAAGCTGTCGACACATCGCGAAGGTCTTTTTGGCTATAATATTTACTGTCCGGTGTAAGCTTGTTTTGGTCCATATCCCAATAGGGAATTAGATCTTTTGGAAGGTTGGGATGATTCAGATAAAACTGCGCAATATGCCGCGCTTGCTCCAGATATTTCTTGTCGCCGGTCTCGCGGTACATCATCGTATAGCCATAAAGCCCCCACGACTGTCCCCTAGCCCATGCAGACTCGTCAAAAGCACCTTGGGCAGTCTTTCTCGAAATAATACGTCCATCTTTTGGATTGTAATCCACGACATGATAGGAACTATAATCTTTTCGATAGTGATTGACCATTGTTGTATTTGCATGCGTTATAGCGATATCACGATAGCGCTTATCACCTGTCATCTTGGAAACTTCCGTCAAAAACTCCAGGTTCATCATATTGTCGATGATTACCGGATAGGTCCAAGGCTGCCCATCCCAGTTTTTTCCACCGTCCCATGAACGGATAGTTTTGGGTGCTTCGTGGAAACGTGTTGCCAACGACGCTGCTCCAGTACTTAAAATCTCCTTGTAAGCAGCCGAATCTCCCGTCAAGCGTAATGCATTACCAAAGCTGCAGTACAACATAAAGCCCAAATCATGTGTTCCCTTGTTGTTCTTTTCCTTTTCGAGTTCTTTTAATTTGCTTTTTGCTTCCGTCAAAAGTTTTTCGTCCTTGGTATACTCGTATAAGTATAACACTGTACCGGGATAAAATCCCGAACACCACCAACTTGACCCCCAATTCACATATTTACCATCTTTATACGTCGTCGGCATATCCGATTCATTGATCGATGCGGAAAGATAGGCGATTTGTTTATGTGCATCTTCCAAATTGGTACGGACAAATTCTTTGTCAAGTCCCAGTTTCACTGCTCTTAGGTTTCGCTGACTAGAACAGGAAATTCCCTGCATTCCTAGCCCGATCATTAAAGCTCCCGTAATATAGTGCTGTATCTTCATTTTATCCAATCCTTAATCTCTGCTTTTTATTCTTTTTCGTTTAATAACTTACATAATAATCTTTGGGAAATTGCTCGGCATTCCAGCATTTTTGGGAGGTCCATGGTTGTGGAGCGCAGGTCCAGAACTCATCGTTTGCTGGTAGTCCCAATGGCAAAAACGACAAGGAGGCCACATACATAGACCCTGCATTTGTATAGTAATCTGCAAGATTGGATTGTTTATCACCCACCACGCCCATACGCAGCCATCCAGATGGCGCAAAGGTTTTGTCAATATAAATATGTCGAAGTATAGTGGTCAACGCAGCCCTGACCTGACCCTTCGAGATATCTTCGGGCAACTTATTTTCTAGAGCTACTGTTGCTAGTGGCTGAAAAGCGGCATTCTTATAGGTTGAGGAACGGCCAACAACGACATAATGACCTTCCGGCGAAATCATGCGCTCTAAATGGTGCGCATAGCGCTGCATCCGTTTGTATGCCCGTTCATACATCTCTTTGTATTTTCCACCTGCTGGGATATTATGACGCAGCGACTCAACCTGCATACAATGGATCACATACCCGTTGTAGTGATCAAAACTAAAATGGGCGCCATCACTATACCAACCGTCTCCTACATACCATTCCTGATCAAATTTATTGACCGCGTAATCGATCTTTTCCCGTGCACATTCCTCCCCTATGCTGTAAAGAAATGTTTCTGTCATTGCAGCAAACAACAACCAATTACTTTCATTCGGCTTAATCCTGCGCAGTAGTTTAAACTCTTCAATGACTCTTTGCTTAGTGGTTTGGTCCAAAGGTTGCCATAAAGCTTGGGGGGCCCTCAAAAAGGCCAGTGCAAGATGCGCTGCGTCCACGAGTGTTTGAGACGAAGGACCTCGCCAGGTAAAATAATCCGGTGATTTAGGATCTACACCATACTGTATACCGAGTAATGCTTGATCGCGTAATTTTTTTCGCAATTTTCCTTCCTCAGTAACGTCATCCGGCAGTGCCAACCAAGGTGCCATTCCCGCCAACAAGCGACCAAAAGCTTCTAGGTATCCGACTCCAGGATCCCTACTATCAAAAGTCGGACTTACCTCCATCGGCATATTTTTACGCCATTGTTGCTTGCTGATATTACTTAATATTGGAGCAGCCATCTTATGTAAGACAGATACCCAATAGGCGCGATCGTTTTCGTTAACGCTTGTCTTATTGTCCAAACTGCTTGCCTCTGCTTCTATTGGTAGAGACGCAGTCAATGCGCCAACTCCAGCTCCGCCTAACAATTTTAATAGGAATCTTCTCTTCATTCGATAATGGTTTATAAATTAATGTGAGCTTGATAATGCTGCACAAAAACATTAAAAATCTTTAATTTAACCTAAAAAAACAAACCTAAATAAATCAATCGCTCTAGCAAACGATTGCATGAGCGATTGATAACAACTTTTTTACGTGAAATAAAAAATTACACTTATTTTTTAATCATCCCAGCCACTATTTTGTGTCAGACCAGTATTCTGTTCTCTTTCAATTTGAGGAATAGGCCAAGTATATAATTGATCTCCTCGCCAATCATAGCCTGAAATAACTCCTCCCCATACCTCTTTAATACCATTTCCAGTATAAAAAGATGTTTCTTTCAACGTTTTCCAGCGCAACTCGTCAAAATAAATAACACCTTCACACATCAATTCGCGTCTGCGTTCTTCACGGATTTCCTTCCTGAGATCCTGTTCACCTAACCCTAAAGCTAACTCGCCAACCCCTGCACGCTTTCTTACTTCATTTACTTTTAGCACAGCCTCACCAGGTTTCTTTGATTCATTTAGTGCCTCTGCCCATAACAAAAGGATATCCGCATAACGTATGACAATGTAATCATATGCTCCAGCTTCTCTGTTTGGGATACCCGGATTGGCTCCTTCGTAGACAAACTTACGGGGGTAGTAATAAAAATTAGGTACAATGTCTGTGCGTAAATCAAATACTCCTCCGAATTCCTGTCTATAAGGCCACCTCGAGGTAAACGTTTGATCTGTAGCTCCATTTGCTCCAATAAAAGTTGAATATGGCAGAATTACATTACTAGCTAACCTCGGATCACGATCTGTATATGCCTTCAAAATGCGTTGCTCGTTGCCTGTTGGTAAATACAATGACATATCGAGCCCTTTTTTCTCCATATTTGTAATTTCCGTTGCAGTCAAATTATTCCGCAAGAAAAATACCTCTCTTTTTTTAGGAGCCATTGAATTATACCCAGGTATGTAGTCATCCCAGTTAAATTTAGCACCATCTTTTCTTTGATATCTATCTACCGCATCTGGATGCACGAGATAAGTATTCCAATTTGATCCAAAAGCAGACCTCGAGCCAAATCTAAATTGATAGTCAGAACCATATCCGGCAAGGGCAATATTCTGAATACTAAATATAATCTCGGGACTTTGTTCATTACTCCCTTTAAAAAGATCGGAATAACTGTTGAATAAAGTATGACCTAAATTTTTGACCTGTTCAAAATCGGCAATCGCTTTAGCCCATTCTTGGGTATACATATAGACTTTACCGCGCAAAGCATAAGCTGCCGACTTAGATATCTTACCAAAATTTGAATTCCCTTTTTCATAGCGTCCAGGCAACTGTGGCTCATTGATACAATCTGTAAGGTCTTTGATAACAAGGCTCCAAACTTCTTGTTCTGAGCTCCTTGGTTTATCAACTTTATTCCACTCAATTGGCTCTGTATATATAGGAACTCCTTTATAAAGCTGATTTAAACGATAATAATAAAACGCTCGTAAGAATTTCACCTCAGCAAGCAATCTTGCTTTTTTCTCTGCACCAACAGGCGAAACGTTAGTGATCCCGTAGATCGCATTGTTACTCCGGTGAACACCTTCATAAAGACTTTGCCAAGTGGAGGAGAAAATACCCGAAGAACTGGTTGCTGTTGCGTTCATCAAAGTTGAATTATCACGACCTTGAAGTGTAACATAGGAATCATAAACATATAGCGTCTGACCAAGACGCAAGGCTTGGTACACTCCATTAACCCCTTGGTCGGTAAGGTTCTCGGTTAACCACATATTATTTGTTAACACTTGCGTTTTAGGAACTGTATCCAATAAATCCTTCTGGCAAGAAGAAAGCAAAGCTGTTGTACCAAGAGTAATTACCAACATTAGTTTCTTACTCCACAAATTATATTTTCTTTTATTATTTTCCATGATGTATCTATTTTAGAATCCAATATTCAAACCAAATGCAAA
The DNA here is from genome assembly GCF_039511225.1 of Sphingobacterium multivorum. Taxonomy (NCBI): domain Bacteria; kingdom Pseudomonadati; phylum Bacteroidota; class Sphingobacteriia; order Sphingobacteriales; family Sphingobacteriaceae; genus Sphingobacterium; species Sphingobacterium multivorum. The sequence goes on along the minus strand of NZ_CP154261.1, from coordinate 581,718 downwards.
TTGCTTCATTGTTGGATACTTAGCGCCTGCGCCAACTTCGGGATCCAAACCTGGGAAATCTGTAAACATCAATAGATTTTCACCAGTGAAAAACACTCTTAAACTGCGCACTTTGAACTTTTCTGTCAAACTCTTCTTAAATGTATAGCCAACTTGAAGATTTCTAAGCTTCAGAAAATTTGCGTTGTACAACCAATAGTCGCTTGCCTGATTATTTATATTTTCGGCATTTGTTCCGTATTTTAACCTAGGGAAATAACCATTTTGATTGGTACGTGGATCATCTGGTACAGCGGGATTATAGAAATAGTGATTGTCATATATCCTTGTTGTGACTTGATTGCCTAATATCAACACATTGTTGTTATAACCAATATCTGACCAATAATATTGCCCGCCTGCTTCTCCAGCCCAGATCATAGACATATCAAAACCCTTATAGGAGAAACCTAAATTAAAACCATAGATATATTTTGGACTTGTTGAGGTTCCGGTAAAATATTGGTCGGCAGTGTTACCATAAACACCATCTCCATTTAAATCTGCATAAATTAGGTCCCCATAGTACATCTTTGTCGTACCGTAACTATCTCCTATTTGCTGAGATGAATTCAAGAACGAATACCCGCCGGCTTTCATTGCTTTTACCCATTCATAGTCCTTATCGGTACGGATCATTCCTGTAGTAGGTCCCCCATTGATGTTTACTGATCCATCGGCATTGAAATAGCTACCATCGCCTTTATAAACTTGACGTAGGTAGAATTCGTCAAGGCGATAACCTTCTAACCTCCGATTGACTCCCCCTGTGGATACATCCCCCAAATTAGTCTGCCAAACCATTTTACCGGATCCATCATCCACCATCCCTTGTACCAGCTTACCTTCAAATTTGGTGACCTCATTTTTATTGTATGCAAAATTTCCACCAATATTATAGTGAAAATCACCAATTTTGTCTCTCCAATTTAGATTAAACTCAATACCTCTATTACGCATTGAAGCTTGATTGAAAAATGGTGGACTTGCTGTTCCCGCAGTAAGAGGCATCTTCGCCGTACGAATAATATTGGAGGTTTTACGATCGTAAACATTCATCTCGATGAACGCCCGGCGATTTAATGTCGCGAATTCTAGCCCCAACTCTTTATTCTCAGAATCTTCCCACTGTAATAAATCATTACCAAAACGTGATAGTCTTAATCCATTAGCCTGAGCTCCATTAAATGAATAACCCACCGAGCCATATACACCTTGCCAACCATAGACATTCAGATCATCTCCACCATCATTCCCTAATTTACCCCATGATCCGCGAATTTTAATATCCTGCACATAAGGATTCACGGCTTCCATAAATGGCTCCTTGGACAATACGTACCCGACAGAAACAGAAGGGAACGTACCATACTTTTTACCAAGGCCAAATTTTGAGGCTCCGTCACGGCGTAAGCTGAACTCCGCTAAATATTTTGCGTCATAATCATAACTTACACGACCAAAAAAAGAACGCATTGAATTGTCTGATTCAAATCCACCAATACTATTCATTTCAGTGCCAGTACCAATATTGGTTATCGTAGCATCTATCAAACCTTTTGTAGATGCATTAAACCCAGAATCGTTATAATAAAATTCATTATGACCAACTAATGCACTAATCGAATGCTTATCAATTACAGTATTATAACGTAAAACATTATCAAACGATTTTCTATAAATTTTCCTATAAGATTGTCCCGTGGTCATTTGAGCGAGATTGATAGGCGATGTTACAAGAGTCATTGTAGAAAAATCCCAGCGATCAGAAGGGGTTGACCAACTTTTTACTTCATCAAAACGACTCTGGTAATTAAACTTAGTCTCAAAGGTTAACCCTTTCAAAAGTTTAATATTAGCGAATAAAGTTGAGTTCAATTGAGTGCGTTCATTACTCCCTTTATTATCGTAGAGATACAACATCAAGTTGTTCAATTGAGAAGATTCCCCAGAGCTAAGCACTGCACCTCCGAATTTCCCATCATACATGGGGTATATCCCTGGAGTGGTTTGTCTCAAAAAATTATAAAGATTCTCATCCGAAGCCATTGAGCGTTCCTCTTTAACGACAAATGTCTGGGTGCCGACTGTCAAGAAATTAGTAATATCAGTCTCGAGATTCACCCTCCCTTCGTAACGTTTCATACCAGTATTATGCATAATACCAGGATTATCTTGAATTCTTCCGGACAGATTATATCGAATTTTTTCGCTTCCTCCTAGGACCCCGATATTATGATTTTTAAGCCAACCATTATCGTAGATCCAATCGCCCCAATTGGTATTTGGAAAGGCTACATAGTTTGGAATCCCAGCTGCTGTCATTCCATTTGGGTCTGCATTAGCAGCAGTCCATGCATCAATTGCACTCTGTGTATAGGGACTTTTATCACCGATATTTTCCGCAGCTTCTTGAAATAACTTCATATGTTTCAAATAATCACTTTGAAAAACTGGCTTCACACTCGGCGTAGTTCTAGAAAATAAACCAGAATAAGTTATCTGAGGAGCCTGTCCAGATCTCCCTTTTTTTGTTGTTATTAGAATAACTCCATTTGCTGCACGAGCCCCATATATCGCTGCTGAGGAAGCATCCTTTAATACTGATATATTTTCAATGTCCTCCGGATTTACAGCGTCCATAGTTCCTTGGATACCATCTATGATAACGAGTGCATCATTATTGTTCATCGTACCTGTTCCTCGGACACGTATTGTTGCACCATCACTACCAGGCTTGCCATTACCAACCTTAACTTGAACGCCTGCCGCTAGACCTGAAAGAGCGGAAGAAACATTAGTAACCGCCCTACTTTCGAGTTGTTTTGAATCAATTGTAGCAACCGAACCGAGCAATTTAGCCTTCTTTTGTTGTCCATACCCCACAACAACAACCTCGTCAATAACCGAACTCGTTCCATCCATAGTCACATTGACAACATTCCGCCCATTGACACTAACTTCTTGGTTTTGATAGCCGATATAGGAAATGACAATTGTCGCACTAGAACTCACGGACAATGAATAGGTACCAGTAGCGTTTGTAGAAGTAGAAGCACTTCCACCCTTTTCTCGAATCGTTACACCCGCTAAAGGTGCACCTTGACTGTCTGTAATCCGCCCCGTAATCGAAATTTTCTGCTGTGCCATACTCGCACCCACAGTAAACATCATCATAGCAGACAGTCCAACTTTGTAAAACTTTGCCATACTTTAGGAAAATTAGTTTTCTAATAAAAATTGGTTGTTTAATAAGCCAAAGATGGGTCTATACGCAAATTAAGGGGGGTGAAATTCATAAATATTTGGGGGTAAAATCTTAAATTTGATCCAAATACCCTATAACCATGAACATACTGCCTATTTTATTGCGACAATTTTTGCTGTTGATATCCATCATTTCTCTTTGTCATGCCCAGGATCTTAAGTTTGAAACGCTAAGCCAGGAGAACGTATTGGATAAACAGGCGGTATTAACAATTGCACAGGATAAACAGGGTAAACTTTGGTTCGGCGGTGGCGCCAACCTATTTGTATATGACTCCCAGAATATCACCAATATTTTGGTACAGGATACCGTCTTTAAAAAGGTAGATTATATTAATAAGATTGGCATCAACGCAAAAAATCATCTTTTCATCGCTACGGCAACCCAACTATTCATCTTCGACATCAACAAACGTAAAGCTGTATTTAAACAAGGAAAACCTTTTCAGGAAAAAATTGTCATCACCGACATCCAATTTTTATCAAACCAGATATTTCTATGCACTGACAAGGGGCTTTATCAGGCCATCCCGACTGCTGGAACCTACAATCTCAAAAAAATTCTTGACCGCCCCCGGGTGCAATCGATCATCCAAACCAGCCCCAATACCTATACAATAGCAAGTTACAAGGGCATCGAGTCTTTTTCATGGCAAAATAATCAGATGTCCCATATCCAAAATCTGATGTTTCCTCCGCTTCCATTAAAGGAGCGTATTTTCAGTGCTCTTTATCTCCATAAAGGTATCTTGTGGGTTGGCACAAAATTGCATGGAATATTCCAATACAACTTCATTGATAAAAAATGGAATAACTTAACAGAATCAAACAGCAACCTACTCAGCAATAACATCAGAAAAATAGTCCCAACCAAACAAGGAGACCTCTTGATCGGTACACTAAAAGGACTCTCCATCTTTAACGGCTCGTCACATTTCCTAAACTATAAACACAATACCTCCGTCAAAAACTCATTGAGTCAAAATTCCATCTATGATATCTTCATAGATCGACAACAGATCACTTGGATAGGAACCTATTTTGGAGGAATCAATGCCATCTACCCCGATCTCATCCCCATACAGCATTACTCAACACGTTCGCGTACTGCTCTCAGCCTCAGTAGCGATATCACCGGCAGTTTCGCCGAGTCAGAAAATGCGTTTTGGATCGGAACAGAAGAAGAAGGAATCAACAAAATTGACAAAATATCTGGAGTAACTTCACCTTTATCAAACTTAACCCAGTCAAACCTGATCAAGGACCTCTATGTTCGCGATAATAAAATCTACGCGGCGCAATATGGCGGTGGCTATTCCATTATCGATGCGCAATCTGGAAATGCACAGCATTTTTACCTCGAAAAAGAACTCCTAAATCTCAAAAACAACATCTACAGCATTTACGTCGATCCGACACACCGTATTTACCTTGGAACCAACAAAGGGCTCTATATTGTGGAGCCTGGAAAACCTGCAACGTATCATGCTGCATTAAAAACAGGTACAATTGATGATATCCAGGCCGATCATAAACAGCAGACCTATTTTCTTAGAGGCGGGACACTTTTTCGCAAAAAACCGAATGAATCAGACATACAGCCAATTAAACAGCTCGATACATTAGCCCTGGGTGGATTTTATGTGCATCCGAATGGGGACATCTGGCTGACGTCAAAAGAAGACCTCTATCATCTTGATCAGCGCGATAAGCTTACCAAAGTATCACGTTTTCCAAACAATTCCTTAGGCTGGCCCATCATTGTGAACAATCAGGTATGGCTTACCAGTAAAAATGGATTAATATGCTACAATCCCAAAACAAAACAGCGCTACCTCCTGAATCAATATGACGGTTTACCGGTCAAAAATCTACTTGGTGCCAAAGTCTTTGCCAGCAAAGCAGGAACACTATTCGTCACGACACTAAATGGTGTAGTTGCCCTGAATACCCAAAAAATAATTTTCAATCAGACTATCCCCGAGGTACTCTTCCGAAATATATTTCTCGAAGAGGCCCCATTAAACTACGGACGAATTCAGAAAACGATAGATCCCAACAGTTATCAGCTCAAGCTCCGACATGACGAAAACTTTGTTACGATCAATTTTTCCAGTTCCAATTTCATCAAACCGCAAAAGAATAAATACCGATACAAGCTTGAAGGTTTTGACAAAGATTGGATTGAAACTAGTACTCCTTCAATACGATATACCAATATTCCTACAGGTATGCATACCTTGACCATATTTGCCAGTAACAACGATGGTATCTGGAGCAGCATACCCCTGCGGATCAATATCGATATTAAACCTCCCTTTTGGAGGACCTGGTGGGCCTATCTATTCTATGCAGTTTTGTTTACCCTGGGTGTACATCTGGTCATTAAATTTGTCGTCGAACGTGAGATGCTGATTAATTCAGAACGGGAACAGGAAAAGAAAATAAAGTTCTTCACACAGATATCCCACGAAATTCGCACACCGCTGACCTTGATAACAGCTCCATTGGATGAAATTATTTCCGAAACAGCCAATCTTTCCGCTACCCAAAACAAAGTAAAACGAATAAAAAAGAATGCCAGTAAACTCCTAGGTGTCATAAACGAACTGCTCGACTTCAAAAAGTTCGATGACAAACACTTTGTCCTGAAGAAAACAGACATCTCTTTTCGGGAATATATAGAAGATACATTTTACCTATTAAATGACCTTGCCAAAGCAAAACACCTCAATTACTATATCCGGCAGCTGGATGCCGTAGGGCTACAATCCATAGATACTGTACAATTTGATAAAGTCATGTTTAACCTCTTGTCAAATGCGATCAAGTACACACCAGAACATGGTACAGTTTATCTGGAGCTGATCGAAAGCGATGACTCATTTTCCATAAACATAGTTGATAACGGCATCGGTATTGCCACAGACAATCAGTTCAAAATATTTGAAGAATACTATCGTGAAGAGCAAGGTAATGATGCCATCGGCACAGGCATTGGATTGGCACTGACCAAACAAATCGTACAGCAGCACAAGGGAGACATTCGTTGTTTCTCACAGGAAGATGAAAAAGGGAAATGGACGGTATTTACGGTAACCTTACCGAAAAAAGCTGGCGAGAAAATAGAGCCGCAAGCGATAGATCTCCTTGCAAAGGAAATAGAAGACGTTAACATACAAGGCTCCAGCACATTCGACACCTCCTTGCAACAAACTATCTTAATTGTAGAAGACAATAAAGAATTATTAGCAGCCGTTGTTAGCCTATTTGGGGAGAGCTTCAGCATTATTACTGCTGTCAATGGTGAGGAAGCCCTTTCTAAAGCATTGGAATATATCCCTGATCTGATTATTTCAGATCTGATGATGCCTTACATGGACGGTGCTCAGCTATGCCAAGCCATTAAAACAAATATGACGACCAGCCATATACCATTCATCTTGCTGACTGCTGTAACCGATAGCGATTCCCAAACGTTGGCCTTAGAGCATGGCGCAAACATCTATTTGACAAAACCCTTCGATAATAAACAGCTCTTCCTTTCTGCTCAAAATCTCTTGGCTATCAGCCAGAAAAAGAGTAAAGGATTTCAAGTCAAAACAACTTCATTCGACAATGAACTTGATGCGCAATTCATCTCATCCCTAAATCAGTTGATCGAAAAAAATATCCAGTCAGATGGCTTTGATGTTAATTTTATAGCCCGTACAATGGGAATGAGTGCTCCAATTCTCTATCGCAAGCTGAAGGCCATATCCAATTTATCGCTCAATAATTATGTAAAAACGTATAGGTTAAACAAAGCAAAAGAACTACTGAATTCTGACATGAACATCAGTGAAATCGCCTATGCTGTGGGATTTTCCGATAGAAAATATTTTAGTAAGGAATTTAAAAAACAATTCGGATACAATCCGTCAGAACAAACGGCGAATGCTAGCCAGACCACTGAAACTTAGCGATATTTGAAGATAACCCACATCCTGTTCCATAAAAAAAAAGAGATGTCCATAACATCTCTTTTTTTTGATCCGTGCCTGTGTACTTAAATCGAGTTAATTTATCATCGACACCCTTTTTCTTTGATGGTCCTATTTCGCGATCTCTTTGATCATAGGCTCTCCTGACAATAGGCGTTGATAACGCACCAAGGCTTCAACATAGTAATAATCTGCATAAGTCAAAGGCACATCGATTTCGGAATTCAATGGCAACGCTCCAACACTATGTTGTAAAATGTAACCGCCATTTTGGCCATAAGGAGCAAGATAAGGCGCCTTCGACAGGTTTTTAAGAATAATTTCTGCTTTGTTAAAATAGTTCACAGCCTCACTTCCTTTTGTGTATTGCGAAAGTTCTAATAAGGCCGATGCATACAATGCCGCCGCCGACACATCCCGCAGGTCCTTATTTGGATACATTTTGTCCGACTGCGCAATTTTATCTTTATCAAAATCCCAGTAAGGAACCAGATCAGCAGGCATATTTGGGTTACTTAAGATATATTTTGCGATTTGCTGTGCCTGCTTCAAAAATTCTTTCTTCTTGGTTTCACGATACATCATGGTATAACCATAGAGTGCCCATCCCTGCCCTCTTGACCATGCTGATTCATCAAATGCACCCTGATGTGTTTTTTTTCCAATAGCCTTACCTGTGTTCTTATCATAATCGATCACATGGTAAGAACTATAATCTTTTCTGAAGTGGTTTTTCAAGGTTGTTTCGGCATGAGCTACCGCAATGTCATAGAATTTTTTATCTCCAGTCATTTTAGATACCTGTGTCAAAAATTCCAAATTCATCATGTTATCAATGATTACGGGATACTGCCATGATCCGTGATCCCAAGAACGGATCGTTTTAGTAACGGGACTATAGCGAGATGCTAGAGAATTTGCACCGGTGCTGAGTATTGGCTCATACTTTTGCGTATCGCCCGTGAGACGAAGCGCGTTTCCAAAACTACAGAATAACATAAACCCTAAATCATGCGTACCCTTGTTGTTCTTTTCTTTCTCGAGATACGTCAATTTCTCGGTTGCTTTCTTTAATAATCCCTCATCCTTGGTGCCTTCATATAAATACAGCAATGTCCCCGGATAGAAGCCCGAACACCACCAGCTCGATGAAGAAAAGACCTCTTTTCCATTTTCGAAAGTTTTTGGAAACTTTTCTGCCGGCGTTTCATTCGCCAGGACTTTTATTTGCTTCGCTGCAGCATCTAACTGTTGCTGAATAAACTCTTTGGATAGATTCGGTTTTGCTGTTTGGGCCTGAACGGCAGTCGAAGTGCCCAAAACGGCCAATAATAACACAGAAAGTTGTTTTAATTTCATTATTTTTTATTCGTTTATTTTTATTTGGTCAGCACATAAGCGCGTCAATTCTATCGTTAAATAATCAGCTCTTTTCTCCATTTTAATATGGAGCGTTGGTTCACAGCATCTGCCTATCCAGCTTTTCCTGTCTTCCTCTCTTTAATCTCGGTTATTAATGTGTGTTGATCAAAGCGACTGCTCCCTTATTGAGCTGCAGATCAATCATTCCGTCTTGCGCTATATTAAATGTGCCTTTTCCCTGTATCTTCACCTCTGGTGCCCCAATGCCAGCTTTTAATCGTAGACGACCGCCATATTGACTTTTGATCTGGATGCCGATCGTTTTTCCATTTTTCCGCTGTGCCGATACGAGATTTCCACCATCCGCCAAAAAATTGGAAAAGGACACATTCTCCCATTTATGAGGAATAGCAGGAAACACGCGTAATACGCCATTCCAATACTGCATACACAATTCTTGAATACTTGCCATCGCTGCGAGCGGGGTTTCTATCACCGGACCGCTTTCGGCATATAGCGTATTGGGTTTAATATATTTCTGTAATAAAACATCCAGCGAAGCCAAAGCCGCATCTCCTCTCCCCATCATGGCATACATCGAGGCAGCACCCGTAAATGAATAGCCCTGCAACCATTGCTTTTTGCTCTGCCAATGTGCAATAGAACGCTCAATAAGCGCTTGGTTATTTGCCTGATCCCAGTTTATGTCGTAAAACGGATAAATCATCATGAGATGCGAATAGTGACGATGCGACTCGCCGTAAGGAAGGTCTTTTGCGATCATAAAGCCATCGGTATCTTGCGGATAATCGATCAAGTTGGCCAATACGTCTTTCCATACAGCATGAAGTTTATCCTTACCGCCTCCTTCTTGATCCAGCTCAATAAGTGTCTTGAGCCCCCATCTTAAAATGGAAAGGTCGTAGTTTGTATCATAAGCGTAGCCCTTAGGATACTCTGGTGAATAGGTTTTTACTCCGATATGGTATTTCCCCTGTTGATCCTTTTCCAATAAGTGCAAATGATAATTTATCGCTTCCTTCAGCAGCGGGAACAAGCGATTATATATGTCTTGCGACAGGGTCGCTCGGTAATACTGATAATAGCTATGCAAGAGCCAAACGAGATTTCCCAATTCTTTTTCACCATCGGAAGCTCCTTCAAGTGATACATTCTTAGCCAAAAGAACGGGGCTCCATAAAGATGGTCCCGAGGAGCGGCCTACAGCCAAACTATTGTAACGATAAGGTTCCGGAACATTTTGTTTTAGCTTATCTTTATTTCGATCAATCATCTGGATTAAAGAATTTGCGATACCGAGTTGGTTAGCTTTGAATACTGGTGAATAGGCAAGTTGCATATTAAGATTAAGCCAATAAGCTGGCCAAGGAGTTGGACTCGTCCATGGCCCCTGTAAATCCATAGCGGGTTTACCTGACCTTGTTGCACTGGCAAGCTTATACAACTGCATATCATAAAACCGCTGATAAACCGTATCTGGCAGCTCGAGTGTCGATGCCTTAAAATAATTGTTCCACCACTTGCGATGGGACGCCAATCCTTTCATTAACTTTTGCTTATTAAAGTTCTGAACATAATTGATCGCCTTTTTGACATAAGCGGTCCCATGCTGGCTATAATCTACAGTAATTAAATAGGTATCCACGTCTTTATCAGATTTGCTCCAATAAGCCGTTACATACCCTCCCCCGGCTAGAAGAGGCTGGTCAAAATATTTTGTTCCGCCCTGTGTCCCAAAACTGCCTTTTGGGTTCGCTGGATAATTTTTCGGTTTTTGCGTATAGCTGAATCCCATCCTTGGACTGATGGCTTCGTCGGGTTTCCAAGTAAGCTGGTAATTTCCCTTAAAATCTTTTTTAAATACCTCTAGCAAGATAATATTGTCATTCGATAAGGTAGTCGTCCGAATTCTCATCATGCCCTTATCCGTGCTGACTTTCGCCTCTGCATAAGCATCTTTTAAATAAATTTCTCCTTGTGCCTGCACAATCGGGCTTTCAAATTCCATTTCAAAATGACCTAACGACATACGCGCCTGATCAAACAATTTGTCGGTCGAATTTGCGCGATGATCAAACACATCAGTTCGTCCAATATCAACACGCATGGAATTCTTATCGGCTAAATAAGTCATTGTTCCCAATAGACCATTCCCGGTAAATACACCTTCATAAATGGTATGACCCAGTGTGGGAATTCTAAATTGTGCTGATCCAGAAATTGACTGGAATAGCGCGCAAATGAGAAAAAATAGTATTCTTAGATTCATCTTTAGGATTAAATGCTATCAGAGCGACCATAAAGATGCTGGATTATTCGACTGAAATCAAGCACCTTTTACGAAAACGATTGAGAAAAATCTAGATTCAAGCTCTTATCTGTCCATCACATCGAATAGCTACACCACTGAAATGTAACAATTTAGCAGATAAAACAACAAAGCATAGGCAATAATGGTGTGGCTATATATGAAAGAAATGAATTCAACAGTATTCTTTTGTTATTTTTTAATAAAACACAAATAAACAATACGTAAAATTTTAGTTATCAGTTTACATTTATCAGTTTTTTATCTATTTTTAAGATTAAATATCCAATGCCGTTATTTTTAACAGCCTAATAGTGGATCAATTATAAAACAACTAATCCAACCAAAATGAAAGAACAGAATTCATCAAGGCGTGATTTCATAAAAAAATCCGTGGTCGGTGCTGCGGCATTTTCTATTGTACCACGCTTTGTACTCGGAGGACAGGGCTATCTTGCTCCGAGCGACCATCTAACCAAAGGTGTAATTGGTGTCGGCAATATGGGCCGTGGGCACTTTGGCTACGCCGGAACTAAAACAGTAGCTATTTGTGATGTGGACAAAACCCATCTGGCGGCAGCACAAGCAGACTTAGGCGGTGGTGTGAAGGAATACCATGACTTTAGGGAGTTGATTAAATCTCCGGAAGTAGATATCGTACATATTGCTACTCCCCCACATTGGCATGGACTGATGTCTATTGAAGCAGCAAAAGCAGGAAAAGATATCTGGTGTGAAAAACCGATGACACGCACTATCGGTGAAGGTAAAAAAGTGAAAGAAGCCATTGCACAGCATGGTAATATCTTTCGTTTAAATACCTGGTTTCGTTTTAAGGATGATTTTTATGGAATGAATGTTCCCGTAAGCAAAATCAAAAAATTGGTTGATACAGGGATGTTGGGTTGGCCGTTGAAAGTGACAATAAGCAAACATACGGGCTTTGACTGGAAATTCTATTGGGTAGGAAAGGAAAACTTACCAGAAGAGAAAGTACCAGCGGAACTTGACTACGATTTTTGGTTAGGTCCAGCACCATACAAACCTTATAATAAGCACCGTGTACATACAACCTTTAGAGGATATTGGGATTATGATGGAGGCGGCTTAGGAGATATGGGACAACACTATATGGATCCTGTTCAATACTTCTTAGGTAAAGACAACGAAAGTCCTGTTACTGTCGACGTGGATGCTCCGCAGCAACATCCGGACGCTGTGGGCACATGGAGACGAATTACATTTACCTATGCCGATGGTTGTCAGATCATTCTAGACGGTGAAGCGAAAGATGAAAAGGCAGCTTATATTGAAGGTCCAAAAGGTAAATTATATCGAGGGTTTCAATCAGATATACCAGATTTGGAAAGGAAACTTGCACAGTACCCTGAACCAGCACCACAGATTACTGACTTCCTGGAATCCGTGCGCACAAGAGAAAAGTTTGCACTGAATGAAATCAATGGACACCGTTCTTGTACTTTGGTCAACATGGGATTAGCAGCATTGCGACTAAATAGATCATTAAAATATGACTCTCAAAACGAGCTATTTATCAATGATGACGCCGCAAATAGATTGATTCACCAACCAATGAGAGGCCCTTGGTCTATTTAAAAAGATATCCCAATGAAAAGAATATTCAATTCGCTGACTGTATTGCTTCTTATATCTAGTGCAACTTACGCTCAGCAACCACAAAATAGAACGACTGCAACCAAAATAGCAGACGTATTGGCACAGCAGCCTGCCGAAGAAAAAGAAAAATTTTTGCTTGCCATGCATGAGCTGGAAGGTTTTTCGTCTGACGACGTTGTCACTTTCCTCAAGGGACTTAAAGCACCGGGAAGCAATAATGCTCCGATAGAATTTGCAGCAAACAGCTATTCATTCTATGTAAATCAACCAGGTAAAGAACAGCAAAAAAGAGTTTTTGTTGAAGGTTTGGCAAAATCCATCTCGCAATTGAGTGAACCAACAAATCAGGTCTTTGCCCTACGCCTATTACGTCAATGTGCAGATAATACCGCTATACCTGCTGTCGCAAATTGCTTGGCAAACGATTATCTTGCCGATGCTGCAGCGAGAACTCTAGTATCTATTCGTACCCCTGAGTCGACAGCAGCCTTAGAAAAAGCTTTAGCAACGTCAACAACAGAGAAAACTGCTATCGCCTTAGTTACTGCGCTCGGAGATTTAAAGGATAAAAATGCTGAAAATGCTATTTTGGGATTGACCAAAAAATATAATTCGGACGGTTTTCAACGGACAGCATTAATCGCATTAAGCAAAATCGGTGGCACAGCTTCTGAATCGCTATTCCAGGAAAAACTAACTGCTGCAGGTTACAGCTACGACAAATTTGATGCGGTTGGTCTTGGTATCGACTATGCTCAAGCATTGATCGACAATAAGCATGATCAAGATGCAATCAAGTTTCTGAACAAATTTTTCCAAGAATCCCAAAAAGCCAAATCAATCAACGGTCAAATTGCATCGCTTAAATTATTGACAACCATTGACCCAGCGAAACAACAAAAGAACTTATTAGCAGCAGTTAAGAGCGATAATGGTGCTTACCGTAACATTGCTTTACAATTACTCGGAAAATACGGAAAGGGCAGCGACGCAAAAAGCTTGCTTGCTTTAGCAAGCAAGGGTACGCCTGAAGTTCAAGAAAGTGTATTGAACTACTTAGCCCACAATGGTTCGGCAAGCAGCTTAAAACTAATCCAGGCTTTAGTAAATAAAACACAGTCTCCAGTAACTAAATTAGCCGGACTAAATGCACTAAATACGCTATCACAAGGAAAAGAAACCAATACTTTAATCCAGGCTCTCAACGCAGATCAACAGTTCAACAATTCGGTAAAAGCGTTGATCCTGTCGTCTAAAGATGCAAATGTCGTTACCGATGTCAACAATGCGCTCGCTACGGTAGACGACGACAAAAAAATTCAATTGCTGGATATTTTAAGTAAACGTTCCAACAATGCATCATCCAAAGCTGTATTAGCAATAAAGAGTTCAAATCCTGCTGTCGAGGAAGCGATCAACAAAGCACTTCCCAATGTTGCCCAGGAGTCGGATTTAGAAGAACTATTCAATAGGCTAAACAATACGACCGATAATAAATCTGCCGTTCTATTGCAACGTGCCATTGTCAATGTGATTCAGTCAAGCACAAATTCAAAAGGATTAACAGAAAAACTAGCAGCTAATATAGCGAAATCAGCAGCGCCTAATACCGCCAAATATTTCCCTATTTTTGCTGGGCTTGGTGACGCACAGTCATTGAAAGCTGTAACAGCATACCTTAACAATAATAATACGAGTCTACGGTCAGCAGCAATTGAATCTTTGGCTAGCTGGTCTTCCTCCAATGCACTTCCAGAATTGGTATCTCTTTCCCGAACAGAAAAAGATGATAATCTGTTCAATACGGTATACCGGGGATTAATTAAATCAATTTCTTCTTCTTCGAATACGCCTGAACAGAAAACGTTGTTATTAAGAGATGCATTCAGCGTTGCCAAAACAGCAGATCAGAAAAAAGCAGCATTATCGGCGTTACAACCTACAGGAACATACCAGTCTTTAATTTTTGCCGCCGACTTAATGAACGATGCACAACTGGGCGGAACTGCCGCCAATGTAGCAATGAACATTGCCATGGACAACAAGTTCTATGGAAAAAAGGTCAGAGAGGTTCTTGAGCAGGTCATCGGTAAATTGTCGGGTAGTGAAAGTGGATACCTTAAAGAAGCCGTTGTTCGCTATCTCGCTGAAATGCCCATCAAAGAGGGGTACGTTTCGATGTTCAATGGTAAAGACCTAAGTGGCTGGAAAGGTTTGGTAGCGGATCCGATCAAACGCAGTAAGATGGACGAGAAGACTTTAGCAGCAGAACAAGCTAAAGCCGACGATATCATGCGCAAAGGATGGAAAGCATCCAATGGCGAAATTGCCTTCAGTGGTAAAGGAGATAACCTGGCTACCGTAAAGAAATATGGCGATTTTGAAATGCTCGTAGATTGGAAATTGGAGAACTATGGTGGTATAGAAGGTGATGCCGGTATTTACTTGAGAGGTACTCCACAGGTACAAATTTGGGATATTGCGAATACAAGAGTCGGTGCCCAAGTTGGCTCTGGTGGATTATATAACAACCAGAAAAATGAAAGCAAACCATTGAAGGTTGCCGACAATGCTACCGGCGAGTGGAACACGTTTAAAATCAAAATGGTAGACGATAAAGTCACGGTTTGGTTAAATGGACAGTTAGTAACCGATAATATTCCTCTTGAAAACTATTGGGATAGAAACCAATCCATTTTCCCTACCGAACAAATTGAGTTACAAGCGCATGGTTCAGTTGTTTATTATAGAGATCTTTTTATCAAGGAATTCCCAAGAAAGCAAATCTTTAAGTTGAGCGATCAAGAGAAAAAAGAAGGTTTTGAAGTACTTTTTGATGGAACAAACCTCGACAAGTGGACAGAAAACCAAGCTTATGTCATCAATGACGAAGGTTATATCTGGGTGTATCCAAATGCAAAATTTGGTGGAAACCTCTACACAAAAGAAGAATACGCAGACTTCATTTATCGCTTCGACTTCAAATTAACCCCTGGTGCCAACAATGGTGTGGGAATAAGGGCTCCTCTAGAGGGGGACGCCGCATATGAGGCAATGGAAATTCAGGTACTTGATGATGGCGCAGATGTTTATAAAGACTTGAAGCAATACCAATATCACGGTTCGATTTATGGTGTTGTTCCTGCCAAAAAAGGTCATTTAAAACCTGTAGGTGAATGGAACTCTGAGGAAATAGTCGTGAAAGGAAATCGTATCAAAGTTACACTGAATGGCGCTGTTATTGTTGATGCGGATATCGCCGAGGCAAGCAAAAACGGAACCTTAGATGGCAAACAACATCCTGGACTTAAACGAACCTCTGGTCATATCGGCTTCCTTGGACACGGTACCGAAGTATTCTTTAAAGATATTCGAGTAAAAAAACTCAAATAGTCTTAACTTATACGTAGAGAGGGGATAAGGAATCTTATCCCCTTTTTGCTAATTAGCCCACTTGTTTGTCAAGTGAGAAAAATAACCAAATGATTCCAAAACTTTTGCTAAATTAAAGCCCTGAGGATTCTATTTCAAAATATGATGTTTTATGACTAAAGCCGTAAACTTACTGATTAACAAAAAATTGGAGAGTAAACCTGAAAAGAAAAATCTGTTCAATAAAATCTCCATTATAAAATTAATAGCCGAATTAGGATCTGTATCGGTAAATGACATTGTAAAAAACCTCTATTTAAGCCTGCCTACGGTGAATAGCCTCATTGCAGAGTTGCTGGAAGATGATTTTATCCGTCAATTTGACAAAGGAGAATCTATTGGCGGACGTAAACCCAATTTATATAAACTATGTGATGGATTGTTTCAGGTGCTTTCGATTGAGCTCCAACGTTTCTCCATCACGATGAGCATAATGGACAACAACCAGAACATTATTGCTGAAACTGTTGAGCTGGATAATGAATTATCTCGCAATGGAGAAAATCTAGCCGCTATCACACAAATCGTTGATCAATATCTTATCGATAAATCAGTTGATATCGAGAACCTAACAGGAATTATCATTGGTATGCCTGGGCTAATCAACGCTGAAGAAGGTACCAACGAGACTTTTTTACATGACGATAATCAATCCATAACAAGCTACTTTGAGCGTATATATAAAAAACCGGTCTTCATTCTCAATGACGTCAAAGGCGCTGCTTATGCTGAATTGAAATTTGGATTGGCAAAAAACACAAAAAACAGTTTAATTATCTTAATGGATTGGGGGATTGGTTTAGGAATCGTCTCCAATGGCGAAGTCTATCTGGGACGTGATGGCTACTCTGGCGAAGTGGGACATATGCCCTTTATCGATAATGGCGAGCTATGCTACTGTGGGAAAAGAGGTTGTTTGGAAACCGTAGCTTCCGGAATTGCTTTGGTCAACAATGCTAAACAGGAAATCCAGAAAGGAGAGCTGACTAAATTAAATGAATTGCAACCCGATGAATTACAACACTTAACACCGACACATATTATTGAAGCTGCAAACAAAGGTGATCAATTTGCAATAAACCAGATTTCAAAACTAGGGACAAATCTAGGGAAAGCATTTGCATCCTTGATACAGCTCCTCAACCCCGAATTGATCGTATTGGGTGGTAAGATTGCAAAAGCAAATGAACTGATCACGATTCCCATACAGCAAGCCATAAATTCGTATACCATGGCGATCTTGAAGGAACATTGTGACATTAAAGTTTCAAGTCTAAATCTTGACAGCAATACCGTGGGGCTAACAAATTATTTTATCACGAAGTATCTTTCGGTTGAATTACTTCATAAGTCCAAAATCTAAAATTGCCCTGTACTCAACAAGACAAGAGTACAGGCTCTTTCTGTTTTAATGCCGTGCTCCATAGCGAGCTGTTCCAATGTTGAATTCTCTGCACCAGGATTAAATATGATTCGTTTTGGCTTCGTAGCCAATATATAATCATAGTATTCTTTCTGATTAGGCTCGCTAAGGTACATTGTCACCGTATCAATATCTGTATAGATCTCACCTTTCTTTTCAATGGGAACTCCAGCAGCTTCACCTCCACTCAGGCCAATATTGACAATAGCATGCCCATGTTTATGCAGCATATTTGCCGCTTTATTCGAATAACGCGAAGGATTGGTGCTAGCACCCAAAATCAATGTTTTTTTCATCCCTATATATCTTTTGTATGTACCTATTGCCCCGTCCATTTAAGGTATTTCTATTATCTCCTTTGCGCTCTAGTTTACAATAAGGAAGATAGATAAAGAAAATAACCTCCATGCTCAAAATGGCATCGCTCAGAAATTACTCATCGATGATAAAATCACCATGGGTGCTATAGGCATTTTTACGCAATACCGGCATTCCCATGATTTTATAAAGCTCATCCAATTTGACCAAGCTTCCATTGGTCATATTAGAAAGTAAAACAATAACAATGTTTCTTTTTAAATCTCTTACATAAATATGTCTAAAACCGTGCCACCAGCCTGTATGGTATACGATATGATCATTACCATGCTCAAAGGTACGCCAACCATAACCATAGCTAAAAATTCCCTTTTTGGCATCGGGATATCCTCGGTATGCTGAATCCAATGTTGACTGCTTTAACAATCGTCCATCTCTCAAAGCCAGATCAAAACGATAAAGGTCACGCACTGTACTATAAATTCCTTTGTCACCAAGCGGTCCATCCTGAAAATTTTGCACCACCGATCTTCGCCATACCTTATCATGTCCAATAACGTTGGTCGGAATTTTATCATACACGGCCTTAGAGAGTGCGGCTGTATTTGTCATTCCGGCAACATTGAATACGCTATCTTTCATATACGTCGCATAATCTTGCTTTGATATCTTTTCAATAATGGCCCCTAAGACCATAAAGTTCGAATTATTGTAAAAGAAACGGCCTCCTGGCGCACCATAGCGATTAGGCTTAAATTCGGTCAGCATTTTCATCACATCTTGATTTGTCATTCCTTTCTTGCGATCAGGCCAATGTTCCTCCGAAAAATAAACATAATTAGGTAATCCCGAGCGGTGTGTCAATAACATTTTTATGGTAATACCAGGATAAGGAAAATCCGGATAGAAGTCATTGATCGTTTGATCGAGACGTAGCTTTCCTGCCTCCACTAACTTCAAAATTCCGACAGCTGTTAACGGTTTAGAAACGGAAGCGAGTTCAAATTTGTCATCTATTTTTAGACTATCCCGTTTTAAGTAATTGGCCCAGCCGAATGTATTCTGATATAAGATTTTCCCATCTTTAGCAACAAGAACGTTCCCATTGAATGCAGCTTTTGAATGAAGGTTTTTCATAAAAGCATCGATTTTCTGATCTGCATTATTTGGATTATAGACGAGTCTCGTGCTATCTACTTTTGCCTGCGCTATTGCTGCTTCCTTCTGTTTTTTCTCTTTTGAACTACAAGCCACTGTAGATACCATCAAAAGAGCGACCATTCCCTTTAAAAAAAATAATTTCACTATACTAAGTCTCCCGGATTTTTGTGTTTTATGTATTGTTTATCAATAAATACCTCCTATTTCCTTTGTTCTAAACAACATCAAATTATTGAAGCTCGTAATAGAAGGACCAGCCTACTGATAATAATGCTAAAATGAAGATTTTAGTATAAAAAAACGAATTTTTCATCACAATAATTGATATTCATCGGATATGTTACCTTTTTTAAGTGCGCAGTCTCTTTCACTCTAGCAACGGACAACCTGGGCTTACTTCAAACAAATGGATAACGATGGAAAACTATAGGTAAAAAAACTTTTCCCTATCATAAGATTAACCAATTAAGGCCATAAAAAAAGCCACCTTATTACTAAAGTGGCTTTTAATTCCTCAACTAAAGGATTATGCTAATAATCTTACTGGATTTTCAACCAAAGATTTTAATGTTTGCAAAAATGCAGCTCCAGTTGCACCATCGACCACGCGGTGATCACAACCCAATGTCACTTTCATTACATTACCAGGAACTACAGCACCGTTTTTAACAACAGGAACTGCTTGAATAGCACCAACAGAAAGGATTGCTCCATCTGGTGAGTTGATAATGGATGTAAATTCGTCAATTCCAAACATACCTAAGTTGGACACTGTAAATGTAGATCCTTCCCAATCCGCAGGCTGTAATTTTTTAGCCTTCGCTTTTTGAGCGAAGTCTTTCACCTCTGCAGAGATATGCGACAATGATTTACCATCTGCAAAACGCACAACAGGAACTAATAAACCATCTTCAACAGCCATTGCAACACCAATGTTGGTATGCTCATTGAAACGGATTTTATCGCCTTGCCATGAAGAGTTTACAGCAGGATGTTTTTTCAAGGCAACAGCAACAGCTTTTACAACGATATCATTGAAAGAAACTTTTACTGGAGCAACCTCATTGATCTGCGCACGAGCAGCCATTGCATTGTCCATGTCAATTGATACAGTCAAATAGAAGTGTGGAGCTGTAAACAATGACTCTGCTAGACGACGCGCAATAGTTTTACGCATTTGGTTAACTGGTTTTTCAGTATAACGCTCTTCACCAACAAATGTAGGTAAAGTGATTGCTTTTGCTTCTGTTGCAGGAGCGGCTGCAGCTTTTGTTTCCGCAGATTGTGCAGCAACAGGAACAAATGATTCTACGTCTTTCTTCACAATACGGCCACCATCTGCAGAACCTTTGATATCACTTAAGTTGATACCTTTCTCCTGCGCAATTTTACGTGCTAAAGGAGAAGCTTTCACACGAGAATCATCGCTTGAAGTCGATGCTACCGGTGCGGCAGTTACAGCAGCAGCTGAGTCAGCTTTAGGAGCTTCAGCAGTTTCTGCCTTTGCAGGTGCAGATTTTTGATTTAACAAAGGTGTGATATCAGTTCCTGCAGGACCAACGATCGCGATGATGTCGTTAACCTTTGCCGCTTGTCCAGCTTCAAGACCAACATATAATAAAGTACCATCAGCATACGCTGTAACTTCCATTGTCGCTTTATCAGTTTCTACATCAGCAATAGCATCGTCAGATTTAATCGTATCACCAACTTTGAAGTTCCATTGCGCAATGACACCCTCTTTCATGGTATCACTTAACAAAGGCATTGTAATTACCGTACATCCCAATTCCTCAGGAGTTACAGTACTAGCCGAAGATTCTGGACCAGAAACTTCTTCTGCTTTTTTTTCTTCTGTTTTTTCCGGTGCTTTTTCAGCAGCAGGCGCATCACCGCTCAACAATGCTTGAAAATCTTCACCTGGCTCACCTAAAACAGCGATAACAGCATCAATAGCTACTGCTTCGCCTTCTTTAGGACCAATATATAAAAGAGTTCCTTCTTGGTAAGACTCAAAGTCCATTGTAGCTTTATCTGTTTCAATCTCAGCTACTAAATCACCAGAATTTACTTTATCGCCAACTTTTTTGTGCCATTTCGCGATGACCCCTTCGGTCATTGTATCGCTCATTTTCGGCATTCTTACTACTTCAGCCATTCTTTATTATATTATCAAGTTAAAGAGTATTAATCTAAAATAAATGGATAGTCTTGTTGTACATATACATCTTTGTACAATTCATCTGCAGTTGGATAAGGTGATTCCTCTGCAAATTTTACAGACTCTTCAACGACCTTTTTCACATCAGCCTCAACCTCTGCAAACCAAGCGTCATCCGCATAGTTGTTTTCTAAAATAGCATGTTTAGTCGACAACAATGGGTCACGGTCTTTATATGCTTCTAGCTCTTCTTTCGTACGATATTTAGCCGGATCAGACATCGAGTGGCCTTTGTAACGGTATGTGCGAATTTCTAAGAATGTTGGACCTTCACCCGCACGAGCACGTTGAACCGCTTCGTCCATCGCATTGTGTACAGCAACCACATCCATTCCATCAACCGGAGCAGAAGGCATATCGAAACCTAAGCCCATTTTGTAAATATCCTGCATGTTCGTTGTACGTTGTACAGAAGTACCCATGGCATAACCGTTGTTTTCACATACGAAGATAACCGGGAGTTTCCACAACATCGCCATGTTCAATGTCTCATTGAATGCACCTTGACGCACAGCTCCATCACCCATATAACAGATATTTACATTATCTGTACCAAGATATTTTTCAGCAAATGCGATACCAGCACCTAAAGGAATCTGACCACCAACAATACCATGGCCACCCATGAATTTGTGCTCTTTAGAGAAGAAGTGCATAGAACCTCCTTTACCTTTTGAACAACCAGTGATCTTTCCATATAATTCAGCCATACAAGCATTTGCAGAAACGCCTTTAGCCAAAGCGTGGGCGTGATCACGATAAGCAGTGATTAGAGAATCCTCAGGTTTGATTACTGACATCGTTCCAGCGACTACAGCCTCTTGTCCTATGTACAAGTGACAGAAACCACGAATCTTTTGCTGTCCGTAAAGTTGACCTGCTTTTTCTTCAAACTTACGCATAAGTAACATAGACTTATACCACTCCAAATATGTCTCTTTTGTTATAGGTGTTGAACTCATTTCAAAGTTTTGATTTTCTTACTATTCTAGACTACAAATCTAATAATTTTGGACGAATTTCCTTACCCAAAAATCAATTTTATTTATACTTTAAGACACTTCTAAGACATTTGATTTAAAGTATATAGCATTTGATTACAAATAAATGAACGGCACAATCAAATAAATCAAAAACTTATGAAAATAAAAAAGCCAAAGGACTTAATAATCATTTGGCTTAATCTATTTTATGCAAACTGTTTGCTATCGAAGTTTTTGGATCAGCTCACTTTCAGTTACCTTTACCTGCTCCCCGCTTTCCATGTCCTTTAATGACAATTGCCCCGATGCAGCCTCCTCTTCACCGACTAATAACACATAGGGAATACCTTTCCCATCCGCATAGCCCATTTGCTTTTTCAATTTTACAGGAGAAGCATAGAGTTCCGAAGCGATATTTTCCTTGCGAAGTTTGTTGAGTAAGCTCAGGGTATAACTTTCCAGCTGTTTGTCAAAATTGATGATCAGGAGCTTGGTAGAATCAGCTTTCCCAGCAGGAAATAAGTTCAGCTCTTCCAGCACATCATAAATGCGGTCCGCACCAAAGGAAACCCCGACCCCGGTCAGTCCCTTCAAACCAAACATACCTGTAAGATCATCGTAGCGACCACCTCCACCTATACTTCCCATGGCAACTTCATTCGTCTTGACCTCAAAGATACAGCCCGTATAATAATTGAGACCTCGGGCCAATGTAATATCCAGATCTATGATTTGATGAAGCAACTTTTCTTCAGCACCTAATTTGGCCACATAGTCAAACACGTCCTCAATCTCTGCAATACCATTTAAGCCGACAGCAGAAGTTACTAAAATCGCTTTTAAGGAAGCAAGTTTCTCATCATTTGAGCCTTCCAATAAAATTATAGGTTTCAAAATAGCAAGATCTGCTTCTGTAAAACCTCTTTCCAACAACTCTTTGTTGACACCTTCCAACCCGATTTTATCCAATTTATCGATCGCGACAGTCATGTCCACAATCAGCTCCGGTTTGCCGATGATTTCAGCAATACCCGAAAGAATTTTCCGGTTGTTGATTTTGATATTAAAATCTTTCAGTCCAAACCGTTCGAAGGCTTCTTGATAAATCAAAATAAACTCCGCTTCATTCAATAAACTTTCTGACCCGACCACGTCGACATCACATTGATAAAACTCGCGGTATCTTCCGCGCTGCGGACGATCTGCACGCCACACAGGTTGCACCTGAAAGCGCTTAAACGGTAAAGTAATATCATTTTGGTGCATCACAACATAGCGTGCAAAGGGCACTGTAAGATCATATCTTAGTGCTTTCTCTGTTATATGCGGAATGAGCTTATTGGAATTTTTATCGTGAAGCAGGCTGTCGGGCGCTTTTGTCAGGTAGTCACCCGAATTAAGAATCTTAAAGATCAATTTATCGCCCTCGTCGCCGTATTTACCGGTAAGGGTCGTCAAATTCTCAAATGAAGGGGTCTGTATTTCATTATAGCCATATTTTCTGAATACCGTTTTCAGTGTATCGAAAATATAGTTGCGTTTGATCATTTCGGAAGGCGAAAAATCACGCGTTCCTTTTGCCAAAGAAGGTTTTACTACTGCCATATTTGGCAAAGTTAATAAAATCCTTTATTCTACTTCCAGAATTTTAAGGAATTCACAGGCTTTTTCGGCGGCAGATTTCTCGGCAGACTTCTTATTAAAATCACGGCCAAGTCCACAAACAATACCATCCACGACCGCTTCAATACTAAACATCTTAGAAGATTCCCCTTCTGGGTTGTCTGTTTGCCTAAATACGATCTCTTTGCCAGTATGTTGACACCACTCAATCAACCGACTTTTAAAGTTTGTTTCCGTCTGTTCCAATAGGTGAATATCGACGTGCGGTTTAATAATTCGATTCAACAAAAAGCTCTTGGTAAAAACATAGCCCCTATCCAGATAAACTGCCCCAATCAATGCCTCAAAAGCATCACCCAATAAAGATCCTTGTTTATTCGGAAAACTGATCATTCGCGCATCAAACTGGATAAGCTCATTAAACCCCAATTTTCTGGAAAGCTGGTTTAGGTTTGCTCTACTGACAATTTTTGAGCGCATTTCTGTCAGGAACCCTTCATCTTTATAAGGATATTTCTTAAATAACAGTTCGGCCACAACCGAACCCAAAACAGCATCACCTAAGAATTCTAAACGTTCGTTGCTATTTTTTGCGCCCTCTTTAATTGTAACGGCGACAGACTTGTGTCTAAACGCCATCTTGTACAGATGTACATTTCCGGGAACAAATCCAAGCAGGTTTTTTAGTTTTCTAACGTATTCCCGATCTGGCGAAAAATATAATTTATATATCCTTGCAAAAGGCATCTCTTCTAAAAATAAGGCGACAAGTCCTAGTTAAAGAACCTGTCGCTAGCTCATATTATCAAACCATGTTTGAAGGATCAAACATTAAGCTTTATATTTTTTCACAATAACGGTAGCATTATGCCCACCGAAACCGAATGTGTTGCTCAAAGCGGCATTAACGATACGTTTTTGCGCTTTGTTGAATGTAAAATTCAAGTTGTTATCAATTTCCGGATCGTCTGTAAAGTGATTGATTGTCGGAGGGACAATATCATTTTGAACAGCCAATATAGAAGCGATAGTTTCAATAGCCCCTGCAGCCCCCAAAAGGTGTCCTGTCATTGATTTAGTTGAACTGATATTCAATTTATAAGCGTGTTCACCAAACAGGTCAACAATAGCCTTCGTTTCACTAATATCACCGACCGGTGTAGATGTTCCATGAACATTGATATAATCAATATCTGAAAAATCCATCTCTGCATCATTTACAGCCATTGTCATAGCCAGTTTTGCGCCCAATCCTTCAGGATGCGAGGCTGTGATGTGATGTGCATCTGCACTCATTCCACCCCCTGCAATCTCTGCATAGATTTTTGCTCCACGTGCTAAGGCGTGCTCCAAACTTTCTAAGATCAATGCACCCGAACCTTCTCCCGAAACAAAACCATCTCTATCTTTATCAAAAGGACGTGAGGCTGTTTTAGGGTCGTCATTCCGGGTTGACAACGCATGCATAGCATTGAACCCACCAATTCCAGCTTCATTGACTGTCGCTTCTGATCCACCTGTAACAATCACATCAGCTTTGCCCATACGAATATAGTTAAAAGCATCTATCATTGCATTGGTAGCCGAGGCACAAGCCGATACGGCAGAAAAGTTAGGGCCACGTAGACCATGACGCATTGAAATATGTCCTGGAGCAATATCAACGAGCATCTTAGGAATGAAGAAAGGATTGAAACGAGGTGTTCCATCTCCCTTTGCAAAGTTTGCAACCTCTTCAGTGAAAGTTGTTAAACCTCCAATTCCTGATCCCCAAATTACTCCGATACGATTTGTATCTAATTTTTCAAAATCTAAGCCAGCATCTTTAATTGCCTCATCTGTTGACGCAATTGCATACTGTACAAAAGGATCGACTTTACGAGCTTCCTTACGATCCATAAATTCATGCGGATCAAACCCCTTTACCTCACATGCAAACTGAGTCTTGAATTTTGACGCATCAAAATGCGTAATAGGAGCAGCTCCGCTTACACCATTTATTAACGCCTCCCAGTAAGCTGAGACGGTATTACCAATTGGTGTAAGGGCGCCTAATCCTGTTACTACTACTCTTTTAAGCTCCATTTATTACGATTAGCCTAATTAAATTAGTTAGTTAACGTTTTTTTCTAAATAAGCGATTGCTTGACCAACAGTACCAATAGTCTCTGCTTGATCATCAGGAATAGCAACGTTGAATTCTTTTTCAAACTCCATGATCAACTCAACAGTGTCAAGTGAATCAGCACCTAAATCATTAGTGAATGAAGCTTCTGGTGTTACTTCGTTTTCGTCAACACCTAATTTTTCAACGATAATTGCTTTTACTCTTGAAGCGATATCTGACATGATTTTATAGTTTAATTGTTTAATAAATCTGTGCAAAGAAAAATAAATTTCATCAAAATTCAAACCTAAATTGATATTTAGATGAAAGTCACCATGTTAGGCGACCGAACTTATTCGCGTCTTATACTAGCTAACCCACTCTATATTAACTTAGTTCAAGTATAACAAAAAATATTTTGTATTCCAAACGCTCAGCTAATTAACTCAAATTTTACACAAAAAGTATATTCCTACCTCAAAATTATTAGTACCTTCGTTAGCAGAGGGACATATATTTAAACAATAAAGTGGTCAATAAGTTAGTAGCAAGATTGGATATGGACATGAATGAAGAGTTGGATTTTACCCTACTCGCCATCACCTGTTCGTTGAAAGATTACCGACTCTGCCATTTCATCAACAAAGAGACTAACCTGAATTTTTCCAGAGGAAAAGAAAGCAAATACGACCATGATGGTCGACAAAAAAACAAAACCGAAGAAGAGCTTGAATATCACATTGTCTTTGATCCAAAGAAAAAAACAAGCTACCACTTCACTGCTTTTCATTACCTTATCCCCGATGCCGACACCGAATATTTTCTGATCAATAATAAGAGCATCGAAGGCACTTATTTAATCCCGGAAAACCCCCACTTCGATTTTTTTATCATCATCAAAAACTACATCTGTGAGGATGACGTGGAACATATTATCAAAAGGATCAACAAATTACCCGAAGTCGTCATTGCAAAAGAAATATCACCAAAAATATTGAAATCTAAAGAAAATCTCATATTTTAGCAAACTGTAGGTTAGTGTAGCAAATACACCCCAACTTAGATCTAAATTAATTCGATTTAGTTTTGACAAAACACAACAATATAGTAGGCTATTTGTTGTGATTAATGAAGAACATTTAAAATACAAAATAACAGATGGAAAAAGTTCAAAAAAGGACTAAAATTGTCGCAACATTAGGCCCTGCCTCGGCAGACAAACAAGTTTTGACCAACATGATTGCCAAAGGGGTTGATGTGTGCCGGTTGAATTTCTCTCATGGCAGCCAGGAAGATCACCTTAAGGTAATCGAAACTATAAATGCAATAAATAATGAAACAGGATTCAATGTTGCCATCTTAGCCGATTTACAAGGTCCAAAAATTAGGATCGGAAAAATGAAAGAAGGTGGCGCTATTCTCGTGAATGGTTCAAAAGTTGAAATTACAACACAAGAACTTATCGGAGACGAAAACAGAATCTACATTACATACGAAAACTTTCCAAACGATGTTGAAGCCAACGAAATCATTTTACTTGATGACGGAAAACTTCAACTTCGTGTTTTAGAGACCAATCATAAAGATACTGTTACCTGTGAAGTTGTACACGGAGGTGTCCTTACTTCACGTAAAGGCGTTAACTTACCGAATACCAAAGTTTCTATCCCATCGTTGACGGAAGAAGATTTAGACAACTTGAATTTTGCCCTGGATCATGGTGCAGACTGGATCGCGATGTCTTTCGTACGTTCGGCAGATGATATTTTTCAATGTAAAAAAATCATCGAGGCAAAAGGAAGCCATGCACGTGTCATCGCAAAAGTTGAAAAACCAGAAGCGATTGAAAATATTGATGCCATTATAGAAGCTACAGACGCTGTTATGGTTGCTCGTGGTGACCTGGGTGTTGAACTTCCAATGGAAGAAGTACCAGGACTTCAAAAGATCATCGTACAGAAATGTAGAGATCTTTCAAAACCAGTGATCATTGCGACACAAATGTTGGAAAGTATGATTACTACACCGCGTCCTACACGCGCTGAAGTAAACGACGTAGCCAACTCCGTATTGGATGGAGCGGATGCTGTGATGTTAAGTGGCGAGACTTCAGTTGGTGAATTTCCTGAAATCGTTATCGAAACAATGAGTAAAATCATTATCCACGTGGAACAAACTTCTTATCCTTATTATAATGAGAAAGTTAGTGAAATCCACGACGGAACACTTATTCCGGACGCGATTTGTGCATCTTCGGTTTATCTTGCTCAAAAAACAAATGCTTCAGCAATTGCGGTATTAACATCATCTGGAGCAACGGCTTTTGAAATTACAAGTTATAGACCAAATGTAGATATCTTAGTTTTCACAGGAACACAAAAATTGCTAAAACAACTCAGCTTACTTTGGGGTGTAAAAACATTTATTTACGACAAGTTCGAAAGCACGGATGGATCTATCCATGATGTTAACAAATTTATTGTAAAAAATAACTACGTTAAACCTGGATCTATCATTATCAATACAGCGTCGACACCGTTGATCGAAAAAGGTAAAACAAATACAATCCGTGTTTCCCAGCTATAATGGACAATAAGGATTAAAGCAAAAAAAATAGCGTTCTAAATAGAACGCTATTTTTTTTGCCTATTTGGATACAAGGAGTCGATTTTTAATTTAAAATCCTTCACCTTTAGTGAATCATCTAAGCGCCTTAACGGAAGATTTTCAGCTTTATTCTCCCCTTTCGGCATTTTTTCAGTCCCTGGCATTGGCGCCAGACCATCCACGCGATTTAGCTTCTTAATGGGCATATGATACTTCCCATCTGAAGAATCCAATTTAAGGACAGGCATTTTTGATTCTTTTTGTTCCATTAAAGGAATCTGCGGTTTCACCCTCACTTGCCCTAAAGCAATGGTTCCGACTGAAGATAATACCAATAATAATATGTAACTTTTCATCTTTATATAGTTATTAAAGAGCACTCATTGTACCAATGAACGCGTCATATTCGGCTTATTCACTTCTCCAGCAGTCAGACTCAACCGCGTAGATTAAAATTTGTTCACAGCGTAATTCAGCCCATAATCCATTTCTATTCACTAATTTACAAAGAACAGCATCTATATTTAAACAGATTGCTGTTAAACATTGTTAAAACAGCTTCAAAACACATTAGCATCTTTATATTTGTAACAATTTAAGAAAAAATGAGCTATCGCACCTTAAATGGCCGCTCACATGGCATAAGGGATGAATACGCAAATGGTAAATAAACTGAGCGTTATAAACTTTGTGATATATTCAAAATACATTTATTTAATACCCAACACTAATGAAGAAAAATAGCATTGTATTAATCATTGGACTGATGTCTCTCGCTCTAATTGGGGTATTGGCCATGCAATTCTATTTTCTGAGAGATTCTTATCGCCAAAAGTCTCAATTATTTGATGAGTCCGTCAATGCTGCGATTACAGCTGTAGCCGGAAAGCTTGAAAGACGGGAGGTAGTTGACTTTGCTAAGGTTCAACAGGAGCGTAATATTGAAAAATCCAAGCAGGAACAAGCCAAACAACGTCTTTTGGCCGAGCAACTCGAAATACAGTATAGAATTGAAGAATTAAAAAACAAACAACATGTTGTTTTCTCAAACTTTAAAGAGCAAGAAGACCAATTGCGTGCTTTGTATCCAAATGTAATTGAAATCAAAAATTCATTCTACGAGACATACATCAAAAGACCGGAGTACCAGAAATTCATCAAATTTTCTGTTTCAAATGAGCTTACCGACGATAATTTGGTACAAGCATATATCATGTTAAATGCGTCAAAGGTGGATGATCAGATTAGCGGAAAAGACGATAGCACACGGTTTGTTATCCCATTAATGGACCCGCTGGTCAATCAACAGACAAAATTCAGGGTAGCCACATTGCCACCTAGGGAGAATGCGAAGCTTGCAAAGACAATTTCTGATCTCGAAAAAAGATTGGATGTTCTCAACAGAAAAAACGCGTGGAGCGGTTTTAATGTATACGATTCCGTTGCGATGCTGGGAGGCAAAAAAGCAGACTACATCGAAGATGTTGCTATTGGAATGGAACTGGCTAAACGTCCGTTAAAGGATCGATTGAATGTGATCATCGTCCAAGAACTTATCAAAGAAGAGTTAGCTCAACGCGACATTAAAGCTCCTTTTAATATTGAAATATGGAGCACAAACAATATATTACTAAATAATATTTTAAACGAAGCCGCTTTAAATAATCCAACAAATACAACTAAATACTCGACGGCACTTTTTAAAGGCGATATCGGTGCTGCACCTGGAAAATTAACCATCTATTTCCCCAATAAAAAGGCGATAATCGCGGATAATATGGGCTATCTGTTGCTGCCTATGCTGGCGCTACTTTTCTTATTGGTGGGTTGTTTTGCATATACACTGATTATCATATTCAGACAAAAGAAAGTTTCGGAAATGAAAACAGATTTCATCAACAACATGACGCATGAGTTTAAAACACCTGTTGCGACGATTATGATAGCCAGTGAGTCCCTTAAAGATCCAGACATCAATGCCGACCACAAGCGGGTGCAGAAATTGGCTAATATCATCTACGATGAAAATGTTAGACTCGGAAATCATATTGAACGTGTGCTCGATTTGGCAAGACTAGAAAAAGAAACGCTAAAACTCGACCAGGTAGAAGTATGCATCAATGATCTTGTTTCGGCAGTAACGGACAGCATGCAGCTACGGATGCAGAATATTGGCGGCAAATTCAGTATAGATCTTGCAGCGACCAAGGATATTGTCATCGGTGATGAATTACATTTTTCAAATGTATTTTACAATCTATTGGATAATGCCATCAAGTACAGCAAAGGAGATTTACATGTCAACATCCATTCAAAAAACGTTGGCGATACCATTATTGTCACCATAGCCGACAACGGTATTGGGATGAGCCGGGATCACCTGCAAAAGATTTTCGACCAGTTTTACCGTATTCCAACTGGAAATGTTCATAATGTCAAAGGGTTTGGTCTTGGCTTAAGTTATGTACAGGATATCCTGAGAAGGCTTAACGGAAAAATTACAGTTAAAAGTGAAAAAGATAAGGGCACGACCTTTGAAGTAATTTTGCCTATTAAAAAATAAAACGTTCCTTTTTTGTATATTTCCTCTTTAAAAAATTTCAAAGGTTGAGGAAAGCTGATTTATCAGCATCAAGGGACATTGGTGAAAATTAATATATTCATTATGCAAAAGATATTATTAGCAGAAGATGATCCTAATTTGGGGGATCTTTTAAAAGACTATCTCGAATTAAAGGGAAAATTTGACGTCACATTATGCACGGATGGAGATGAAGCGATTTCTCAATTCAAAAAAAATAACTACGACCTTTGTATTTTTGATGTCATGATGCCCAAAAAGGACGGATTTACAGTTGGACGTGAAATCAGAAAAACAAACAATACTGTTCCTATTATCTTTGCCACAGCAAAGGGGATGATGGAAGATAAGACCGAAGCCTTTGAGCTAGGAGGAGATGATTATATCACCAAGCCTTTTCGAGTGGAGGAATTATTGCTCCGCATCAATGCTTTGCTGAAACGCAGTGTTCGAGACAAAGAAGAAGAAGTGGTTGCTGATAAATTTGAAATTGGCGATTATTTCTTTGATTATACAAGTCAGCAGATTTCTTACAAAGGACAGATGCAAAAACTATCCACGAAAGAAGCTGAACTACTCCGCTTGCTTTGCTTAAAGAAAAATGATGTGCTGACCCGGGAAGAAGCCTTGTTAAAAATATGGCATGATGATAACTACTTTACGGGTAGAAGTATGGATGTATTTCTCAGTAAACTTCGTAAATATCTAAAAGAAGACAGCAAAGTTGAAATTGTCAATGTGCACGGAAAAGGTTACAAACTTTTGGTAAGCTAAAAAAAAGGGGAATGAAAAATATAGTCATTCCCCTTTTTATACTACACACGTATTGTAGCGTGACTTACTCGAATTCGTGGATGAAAATAAAAGAACAAAACAATTTCATCCTTAGTAGAATATAAAAAATTGACGCACTTTTATAAAAAATTTGCATTTCAAAAAGAAATGTTCTAACTTAGCGTCGCTTATAGAGAAAGGCAGAGGGAATAGACCCGATGAAGCCTTAGCAACCTGTCCCTTGACAAGGTGCTAAATTCTACCCTACTTGATATGGGAATGATAAGCCGAAGTCACCAAATTCTAGTGTGTCCTTCTCTCTCTAGCAAGAAATATAGTTGAAAAAGAAATATTAAAAACATTCATTATGTTATTGACTAACAATTTAGGTTACCCTCGTGTGGGCGCGTTCCGCGAATTGAAAAAAGCCAATGAGGCCTATTGGGCTAAAAAATCTTCTGTTGAGGAATTATTGGACACAGCAAAAAAAATTCGTGAAGGCAATTGGAAAACACAAAAAGATGCTGGAATAGATTTGATCCCTTCCAATGATTTCTCTTTTTACGATCAAGTATTGGATTTAACCCTCACTGTTGGTGCAATTCCTGCTCGCTACCATTCTTTATTGAATAAAGTAGACAACAATTACAGTTTAGATCTATATTTTGCCATGGCACGCGGTTTCCAACAAGAAGGAATCGACGTGACTGCAATGGAAATGACCAAGTGGTTGGATACGAACTACCACTACATGGTACCAGAATTCACCAAAGATCAAGAATTCAAATTGACTTCCGAAAAATTCTTAAATGAATACAACGAAGCAAAATCATTGGGCATCGATACTAAACCAGTTCTATTAGGTCCTATCACATACCTTTTGATCGGTAAAGAAAAAGAAGCTGGCTTCGACCGTATCGATTTATTGGATAAACTTATTCCAGTATATGAGCAAATTCTAGCTAAACTAGCTGATGCTGGTGCACAATATGTTCAGATTGACGAGCCTTTCTTAGCATTGGATTTAGATGCTAAAGTAAAAGCTTTATATCAACCTACTTTCGAAAAATTAGCTGCAGCAGCAAAAAATATCAAATTAATCGCAACGACTTACTTCGAAGCTTTAAAAGACAACGAAGATATCGCAGTTAACTTACCTATCCATGCTTTACATTTGGATCTGGTACGCGGTGAAAACCAATTGGATACGGTATTGGCTAAAGTTCCTGCTTCATTAACATTATCTTTAGGTATTGTTGAAGGCCGTAACATCTGGAAAAATGATTACGAAAAATCATTGGTCAAAATCAAACAGGCTGTTGATGCATTAGGAAAAGACCGTGTATGGGTAGCTCCTTCTTCATCACTGCTGCACGTTCCTTTTGACTTGGACAATGAACACAATGAGCAATCGCTACCGGCTGAAGTAAAAAACTGGTTAGCATTTGCTAAACAAAAATTAGCTGAAGTAAAAGATTTAGCCGTACTAGCGGAAGGTGAAGTTGACGCTGAAACAGCAAAACGCTTCGAAGCGAACAAAGCGGCTGCTGAAAGCCGTCGTACCTCTCCATTGATCCACAAACCAGAGGTCAAAACACGTACAAGCAATATCACTGATGACGATGCAAAACGTACTTCAGCATTTGCTGAGCGTAAAGCGGCGCAACAAGCAAAATTCAACTTACCGGCATTCCCGACCACAACTATCGGTTCATTCCCACAAACGAAAGATGTTCGTAAATGGAGAGCAGACCTGAAAAAGGGTGCTATTACGCAGGCAGAATACGATAAAGCAATCGCAGAAGAAACAGAAAATACCATCCGTCTTCAAGAGCAATTGGATATCGACGTATTAGTACACGGCGAATTCGAACGTAATGACATGGTTGAATACTTCGGTGAACAATTGGCTGGTTACGCATTCACACAAAATGGTTGGGTACAATCTTACGGTTCACGTTGTGTAAAACCTCCGATTATCTATGGTGACGTATACCGTCCTGAAGATATGACTGTCCGTTGGTCTTCATATGCACAATCATTGACAAATCGTCCGGTTAAAGGTATGTTGACTGGTCCTGTAACAATTTTACAATGGTCTTTCGTACGTAACGATCAACCGCGCTCGACAACGACTTACCAAATTGCATTGGCGATCTTGGATGAAGTACAAGCCTTGGAAAAAGCAGGTATCAAAATCATACAAATCGATGAACCAGCTATCCGTGAAGGATTACCGCTACGTAAAGCTGATCAAAAAGATTACTTGAACTGGGCAGTACGTGCTTTCCGTGTTTCTTCATCAAATGTTGAAGACGATACACAGATTCACACACACATGTGTTATTCTGAGTTCAATAATGTGATCGAAGATATCGCTGCAATGGATGCCGACGTTATCACGATTGAGACTTCACGTTCTCAAATGAAATTATTGAATGCTTTCGCCGGTGATTTCAAATATCCAAATGATATTGGTCCAGGTGTTTATGACATTCACTCACCACGTGTTCCAAGCAAAGATGAGATGGTAGATCTATTGCGCAAAGCAAAAGCAGTAGTTCCAGCAGAACAACTTTGGGTTAACCCTGACTGTGGTTTGAAAACTCGTGCTTGGCCAGAGACCAAAGCGGCTTTAGAGTCGATGGTTGAGGCTGCAAAAATCTTAAGAGCAGAATAATTCTTAACTATATTGATAAAGCCCTAGCTGAAATTTCAGCTAGGGCTTCTTTATTGGGCTTCGTTCAAAATAAAAACTGTTATCCGAATAAGGTGAGATTATTTTCGGCTGCTCTTCCGTTCTTTCTTGTTTTCCTTTTCTTTCCCGTTCTTAATTTCCTGTTTTCCTTTAATCCGATCTTCAATCGCCTTCAGGCTTGACGAAAAATCGAGGTCAACATTTTCAAGTTTAGCCTTTTTTAACGCCTTCAATGCCTTTTTGTATTTTCTCATTTTTTCAAATAGAAGTGCTTTCTTGATCCAGATTCCTGTCAAGGGCATGGCCGGAAGTGTCAAAGCAAATTTGATCGTCTTTTTTGCAGCTTCATACTCCCCCATATCAATCAATGTCTGAATGAAATAAGGATATACTTCCAGTGCCTGCACATTATGCACCAAAGCTTCCTGGAAATACCTTTTTGCCTGCTCATAGTCCAATAGCTGTTCGGCATGAACTCTTCCCATCAAACACAGCGCCATTGTATTGGACTCATCATAGGATAGCGCATAGGATAAGGATTCCATGGTCTCCTCCAAATACATCGGATAGTTATCCAGCGCCTGAAGGACATATTTATTTACTGAATTCATAAAATTTTCTAAAACATAATATTCATATCCAGCTTTCACGATAACGTTGAAAGTAACTGGATTTTTAAAACTCCTGAATAAGCTAAGCATATTGGAAAAGTGGACTACCATTTCGAGCGCCACGTTTTAGCCAATATCAACCTAAGTTACTTAACGTATTAAGAAGAAGATTAGGAAAGGGCCGTATTCCGAAGAATATTCCCGAGAATCTTCTCAGTGGACGAAGCGGGATTTTCTAATATTGCAAACATATTCTTCCGTTTTTATTAATTACTCTATTGAATTGCAAAGATTCAAAATATTTACCAAATTCCAAAAACTTTTGATTATTAATCTGTTATATTGTTCAGCACGATATTGGCATATTATTGTCGCATCAATTTCACTAAACTTAAGCGACTATTTCCCCATCTTTGAACCATGGAAAGTCAATCAGCTAATCAATTAATCAAACTAGCAAGAAAACGTAAGGGACTAACGCAGCAGGAACTCGCCGATCAAGCGGGGGTATCGCTAAGAACAGTGCAACGCATAGAAAAAGGCACGGAAGAAATCAGTGGATTTAGTCTCAAACAGATCAGTCAAATTTTGGAAATACCATTAGAACAACTCATTATGCCAAATGTAAATCAAATCAGTATCGACAACAATCAAACAGGAAGTATTAAAGCGCTATATTTAGCATCGCTCACCTTTTTGGTCAATCCATTATTCGGGTTATTGGTCCCAGCAATTATGGGTTATACGAAACAAAATAAAGACGCCTTATACAGTAAGCACCTAAAAAAAATAATTGTAATACACGCTGTTGGACTATTTTTTCTCGGAAGTTTCATCGGCTATATCATTCTTGCAGATTTTTTTAAAATTGCACTACCGTCTTTTTTAACCAATATCTTTAATAGCGCCTATTTTTTACTCATCCCAGTATGCTATTACATATTGATTCTAACGTTTACTATTTTTAATTATATTGCAATAAGAAAAGCCAAGCTCAGTTCTGCAAACTAAACCAATACAAATGAACATGTTGCGATCAACATCACAGCGGTTTCTTTTGAACAATCAATACCCAATCATTCTCCAACAACAGATAGCCTGTTTCGTAAATAAAGCTATAGGTCTGCCCCTTGTTATTGGAAAAAGTATGTGTATGAAACTTAAAATCAAATCCCAACCGCTTTAACTTTTCCCGTTGTATCTTCACCATACCCTCCCCACTCAACGCATCTAATAAAATACGGCGGTTTTTTCGTAGGATATTATTCACATTGCGCACCAGATTGGTCTGGTCGCTATTTAATTTATTGTTATAGGCGTTCCGGCAAGCATCATCACAAAATCGCTTGTCCGAACGGCCATATATTACTTTGCCACATTCAAGGCAGACTTTTTCGACAGCACTCATAACGGAAGATTAAACGACAACAAACGGTTACAATCGACTATAGTCGAATACAAATGGTAAATAGACGACTATAATTATTTCCCCGCCCCACCTTTGCTTAAGATCATTGGGCATTCATAGCCAATGACCATCAACTAAAATAAGAATTATTAAAAACTTTTAAAAATTAGACACATGAGCACATTACGCAACAAAGTACAATTGGTTGGGCATTTAGGAAACGACCCGTTAATCAAAACAACTTCCACTGGCACCAATTACTCCATATTACGTCTCGCCACCAATGATCTTTTCAAGAACAAAGCCGGTGAATGGGTTGAAGAAGTTCAATGGCATACACTCGTGGTTTGGGGTAAGCAAAACAATACCATTGAAAAGAAATGCCAACGTGGGACCAAACTCATGGTTGAAGGCAAACTCACCTATCGTAACTATGAGAACGCAGATGGGGTAAAACAATATGTCACAGAAATTAAAGTAGATAATTTCATGATTTTATCTGATTCGAACGGTGCTAAAGAAGACATTCCAACACCTCCAGATGAAAATGAAGATGATCTGCCCTTCTAGTATGATCAGCGAGGTAGGTTTTCAAGCCCCTACCTCGTCGATTGTTTCCAACTTATTTTGTCAGGCTTGCAGTCAACGCTCTTCCTAGGTTCTCTGCATAAGCCTTCCATAATTTAGCATCTTCTGGCGTAAACTTAGCAACAGCTTCAGTTTCTTTGGTCGCCCATTCCTGTCGCTTCGCCGCAAGCTCCTTAAGCTTAACAACATCGCCGCTTTTAGCAACAGCGATAAATTCTTTAATATATTTTGTGTAATCCTCCGCCAATTTTTGTGTTTCAGCAGAACTAAATTTCGGTATTGGCACTTCGCCACCGCTATTTTCTGCCGACGTTTCGGCCGTATCTTTTTTTAAGTCAATAGCGGCAGTTGTATCTTTTACGTCGACTTTTTTAGTCGTGGAATTATTGCAGGAAATAACAAAAAATCCAGCAATTAATGCTGATAAGGCTACTTTCTTCATTTATTTAAATTTAGTTTTTTATGTCTGGTCATTTATCCGTTTATGCGTGTTGTTCTAAAACTAAATAAATCACTCTAGTTTTATCGGATCGACAAGTTCACCATCATCTTAATCACAACCCTACCTTTTTGTAACGTTACTTTATTATCGAACTAATTTAATTACAATGCCCGACTCTACGAAATTTTTTGTGGACACTCACATTCTGCAGGCCTGATTTAGGAGTCTTCTTTTCTTGTAGGCAAGTCCACATCAGATCAACTCCAAGGCCGTATATATTAGGGGTATTACAAGGGGTTAACAGGGGTATAACAGGGGTATAACAAGGGTAAACCCCTGCAAACCCCTTGTTAATACCTTGTAAGTGGACTGCAATTACGTAATTAACCATGGATATGATAACAACATGGAAATACGCCCGATACCGGCAAAACAGAATAAACAATAGGAAAAAGTTCCGCGCAATTAGATTCGCTCAAACCTACCATACAATTTCCAGAAATATGCTTTTTCCCCCATAGTGAGATCAATCTTCTTCCAGGCATTTAAGGCTAAACTAATCTCCTTTTCCTGCAAACTGTATTTTCCAATAAAGAACTCTTCTTCGGAAAAATACAAACCAAATGCTTTATCCAACGTATGTAGGCTCTGAACATCTACCTCTTCAAAAAATAAAATGGATTGAGGGCCAGCCAAAAAATCACTCGGCACCGGAATAGCGTCAGCGTATTCGATTGCGATGAGGCGGTTCCTACTTTGCAAAGGAAATTCAATTATCGGAAGCTCTTCTAATTTCGAAAAATGACTACCCGCCTCAAAAATACCATCTCGTTCCAGCAGCGGGATTTGTAACAATCTTTTACGTCCAATAAGAGAAACATTTGGATCAAAATAATCATTGAAATTAAGAATTTCATTGACAGATAGATTTTTTTCAATAAGATGCTGCACAGGAATGCCAAAATAATTTGCAATCTTCAGAACAATCTCAATTTTTGGCTCTGCGCGCATTTCTTCGTAGGACGAAATATTACCTCTAGTAAGATTAAAAATATCCCCAAATGCCTGTTGACTCATTCCTTTCACTTTTCTTAATTTCTTAATATTGTTGCCTACGTTGCTCATTTTAAAAAAAATTGAATATTTATTGCAAAATATTTTTGCATTTTTATTACCTTTATGCAAAGAATATGTGCAATATATAAAAAACTTGATTATGTACTTCTCAAAAATTGAAAATTATATCGCCAATATCGGTTACACCATCACCCATAAGGATACAAAAGAAGGAATCTTCGTCATCGAAAATGAAGACGACGGAATCCGTAACCTGATTGTAGGCATTGCCCAACCCATCCTGATTTTTGAGCAATATCTTTTTACAATCAGCAATGACACCATGGATATGTTCAAATCACTATTGATAAAGAATAGAGATATTATACACGGTGGGTTTGCATTAACAGAAGATGGTACCAAAGTTATATTTCGGTATACCTTACAAATACATAATCTCGATCAGAATGAGTTTGATGCAGCCATTAATTCGCTGAGTCTTTTGATGAGTGAATATTATAATCAGTTAATAAGTTTTTCAAAATTATAGAATAATGAATATTTTTAAGAGAATTTTCAGAATTGGTCAAGCCGAGATCCACGCAGTCGTGGACAAAATGGAAGACCCCATCAAAATGACGGAACAGGGTATCCGTGAGATGAAAGAGGACCTGGAACAATCGTTAGAAGCCTATGCTAAAGTTAAAGCGTTAGCCATACGTACCCAAAACAATGGTGAAAAGAAAAAAGAAGAAGCCAATGAATTCGAAAACAAAGCTATTCTATTACTCCAAAAAGCACAAAAGGGAGAATTAACGACAGAAAAGGCAGAAGGTCTTGCAAAGGAAGCGCTGTTGTTGAAAAAACAGTTATTAATCGAAGCTGGTGAATTGGAGAAACAAGCCGTGATTCATCAAAGTTCAGCGGATGAGCTACACAAAAATGTAGACATTCTCAAATTCAATATATCGAAATGGGAAGGTGAACTCTCTACTTTAAAGGCACGTGTAAAGGTATCCAACGCAGCTAAAATGGTCAATCGTCAGCTCGCTAATATCGATTCCAATAGTACGATTTCCATGTTAGAACGTATGAAAGAGAAAGTCGAAGAAGATGAAGCACTAGCAAAGGCCTATGGTGAGATTGCACTAGGTAACAAAAGTAAAGTTGATGAGATCAACGAGACCATAGGCGGGTCTGAAGCCGTCAACAACGAATTAGAAGAACTAAAAAGAAAATTAAATAATGATGAAAAGATTTGAATATAAAACACTAAAAATTGAACCTAAAGGTTTCTGGGGAACAAAGTTGGATCCCGAAAAAATTGATGAAATCTTAAATGATCTTGGAAATCAGGGCTGGGAATTGGTAACCATGCAGGACCTTGAAGTCAATGGGAATTCCTGGTCGTTTCATTACACGTTCAAGAGGGAGAAAATTTAAACAATAACACTATGACAGAATTAATCAATATCTTATTCAATCCATTGTCCAATGGAATTATGACAGTCTTAACTGGCATGTCTGTAGTGTATTGGTTATTTATGTTTCTGATGGGTGATGGAGTACATCTATTTGATGCCGATGCAGATATAGACCTCCATCCTACACCTGATGTCACGGACGTTGATGGCTCACATGATATCGCAACTGAGGGCGGCGATCATACACACCATCATCATACGGATACGGACGCTAATACAGAACCTGGCTTCTTTGCGAAAGCAATGGATTACATCAATGTTGGCAAAGTACCCATCATGCTTATTGTAACACTGTTCAAATTTATAGGCTGGATAATTACCATTGTTTCTTCACTCTTTATAGACGTTGCTTCATGGGGAATAAAGTCCGTATTAATCCTCATCCCTGTTTTTATTGTTACATTTATTTTAATGCATTTTCTGACCAAACCTTTAGCTAAAATGTTCAAAAGTATAGGTTACAATGGCGAAGAAAGTCACGATTTTCTTGGTCGCATGGGTAAAATGAGAGCCAGTATTGAAGGCAAGAAAATAGGTTCTGCCGAATTTATCATCCAACAGGATCCTATTCGCCTCAATGTTGTCAGCCATAATGGGGAGAAAATAGGCTATGGAGACGATGTCATTATTATTGACGAATCCAAGGACAAGAAATATTATTATGTGACCAAAGAAATCACGATAGACAATATTTAATGGAAAAGGAATAAACGCAAAGCCCCGACACTAAACAACTGTCCTAAAAGAGCGAATCTTTATTCTTTAAATTCTAATCGTAAACCCAAATATTAAAATCTAAATAAATACAAATCATATGCTATATCAACCTCTTTTATTTTTAAGTGGCTTAAACGGAATTATACTTTTAATTGTCGGTTTGGCTGTCTTTTTAATTTTTGCATTCTTTGTTGTATTGAGTGCATTCTACAAGAAAATTCCACAAGGGAAGGCGATTGTACGAACCGGTGTTGGTGGTACAAAAGTAGCATTCAACAAGGGAATGTATGTTGTACCTGTATTTCACAAGATGGAGATCATGGATATCTCAATCAAAAAAATTGAGATTGCCCGTATGCAGGGTGAAGGTTTGATCTGTAAGGACAATATTCGTGCAGATATCAAAGTTGCTTTCTTTGTTCGTGTCAATAAAAATGTAGATGATGTGATCAATGTAGCCCAAAATTTAGGTTGCGACCGCGCCAGTGAACCAGAAACATTAAAAAGTATTTTTGAATCTAAATTCTCCGAAGCACTCAAAACAGTAGGTAAGAAATTTGATTTCATTGAATTATACGAAGCCCGTCGCGAATTCCGTGATGAGATACTGGACGTCATCGGAACTGATCTTAATGGTTATATTTTGGACGACTGTGCGATTGATTACCTTGAACAGACCGACATCGAACATCTCAATCCAAATAATATCCTAGACAGTGAGGGTATCAAAAAGATCACCGAATTAACAGCCAAACAAAATATAAACGCCAACTTCATTCGTCGTGATGAGGAGAAACTAATCAAAAAACAAAACGTGGAAGCAAGGGAAGCGATTCTAGAACTAGACCGTCAGCTTGCCGAAAAGGAAGAGAAACAAAAACGGGAAATTGACAACATCAGAGCACGCGAAGAAGCAGAAATAGCAAAGGTCCGTGAAGAAGAACGTCTCAAGTACGAAAGCGTCCGGATTTCTACCGAAGAGCAACTCGCTGTTCAAGAAGA
This sequence comes from Sphingobacterium multivorum, assembly GCF_039511225.1. Lineage (NCBI taxonomy): Bacteria > Pseudomonadati > Bacteroidota > Sphingobacteriia > Sphingobacteriales > Sphingobacteriaceae > Sphingobacterium > Sphingobacterium multivorum. The sequence goes on along the minus strand of NZ_CP154261.1, from coordinate 539,864 downwards.
AAATAAACTGCGGCAGATTATCATTGCTGAAAAGAATAAACAACGTACCGATGCTGTGGAGGCCGAACGTGTAGAAAAAGATCGCGCCTTAGAACAAACAGAACGCGAGCGCATTGTTACCTTAGCACAGATCGACAAAGAACGCTCGATCGAAACCGAAAAGAAAAGTATCCAAGGCGTTATCAAAGAACGTGTACAATTGGAAAAAGGTGTTGTTGAAGAGCAACAAGGCGTCAAAGACATCGAGGTATTCCGTGAAGTAGAACGTAAAAAACAAGCGGGTGTTATTGCGGCATCACAAGAAGCAGAAGAAAAATTAATTTCAACTGTTAAAGCTGCCGAAGCTGCAAAAATTGCGGCAGAACAGGAAGCAGAGAAAAAAGTAATCGACGCGGAGGCTGCTCGTAAAATCGCCGAAAAGCGTGCACAAGAACTATTGATCGATGCGGAAGCGAAAAAAGAAGCATCGCTCAAAGAGGCCGAAAGTCGTAAGATTATTGCCGAGGCACAAGCCAAAGAAGAAGCTGCGCTTGGCTTATCCGAGGCCGAAGTTATGGTTGCCAAAGCTGAAGCTGAAGAAAAACAAGGTACTGTAGAAGCTAGTGTCATTGAGAAGAAAGCGGAAGCGATGCGTAAAGAGGGCTTAGCACAGGCGGAAGTTGTGCGCGAGAAAGCACTTGCTGAAGCAAAAGGTATCGAAGAGAAAGCTGAGGCTATGAAGAAATTGGACGGCGTGGGCAGAGATCACGAAGAATTCAAATTGCAATTGCAAAAAGAACGTGATATTGAACTCGCACACATCAATATCCAAAAAGACATTGCTCAAGCACAAGCCGGCGTATTATCGGAAGCACTTAAAACAGCAAAAATCGATATTGTTGGTGGTGAAACCATGTTCTTTGAGAATATCGTCCGTCAAGTATCCAACTCCAAAGGTTTTGATCACTTGATTGACAACTCTAAACATGCCACAGCTATTAAAAATTCTTTGATAGGTCCAGATGGACAAGGAGACCTCGCAGAGAAGGTGCGTGGATTAGCCGATAAATATGGAATTTCCACAAACGATATTAAGAACCTCACCGTTTCAGCAGCATTGATTAAACTTCAACAAGCGGCGACTGACGCTGAAAATGGCGAAGACAGCAGCTTTATCAATTCTTTGTTCGGATTGGCGAAAAACTTGGGCATATCAAACAAGAAACTGTCCTAGCCCATACCCAATTCACTATTGCCTGCAATGCTAATTAGCATTGCAGGCAACGAACACAAGATTTTATCACATATACCAAGTCGAGAAAGCTCATTTTATGCCAGAAGAAAACGTAATAAATCAGAACGACTCCCTTGATCAAGGTGCATACGAGATTATTCGAAAGCGGCTCCTTACACAAAAGGAAGAGCTTTCTATCAAACTCCAGCAACTAAATAATGCCCGCAAGGAAGTATTTAATGCGACAAGTTTTATACTCAAAGCCAATCAACGGATCACGACAGAAAATAACTGTGTTGCTCGCGGTATTTTGGCCCTGGACAAGCTATGTATATTTGGTTATAACGTCCATTTTGGGTTACGTACCGAAATTAAACTCGAAGATGTTTTCAGTGTATATACGTTCGAAAACAATCAGTTTATCCCACAATCACTCGATCTGATCAATGATCCTAATTTCATTGGCGATTATCAAAATTTATACAAATACTATCGCGACTCGATCTTTTCCAAGTTTCGACGTACGGAAAACTATCTTTATATGATCTTTCAGACCAGCAAAAATCCTGCTGACCTGAAGGCATTCAAGTGGTTGATTAAAGACGGAAAGCTCCAATATCAGGATGACCGCAGCATCCACGAAGTCAAATTGCCCAACCAATTTGAATTTGAATGGACAAAAACAACCTTGGAAGACCGTCGCCTCGGAAAACACCCACACATATCCATTAAGGACAAGATCTTTATAGAAGCGATCAATGGCGATATTACTTTCAAAATTGAAAATAACACCGATACAGGGAAAGGAATCTTCTCTGAAAAAGTTTCAAACGCCGACCAACAATTGGATGATGCGGATTACTACTATGCAGACCTTGGCAATTTGATTGCCGTTCGCATCAAACCGTATCAAGAAGATTTCCGTGCATTTGTCTTTAATCAACGGACAAAAGAAGTGGTGAATCTTAAATCCCTGAATGAATCAGCCATTTTACTACCCGATAATCAAGGAATCATTTTTTCTAACGGATACTACCTGCAGAATGGCACCCATAAAATCTTTGACGTCCAGTTTGACCGGGTTAGTTTCCTTAGACGCATCGCATCACCAAACGGTGAAGACTTTCTCTATATCTTTTGTCAGGAGGAAACGAATACCTACATCTTACTGTCTTATAACATCATTCAGCAGCATGTCGAAACGCCGATCATCTGCAATGGATTCACACTTTTTAAAGACGGTAGTTTAATTTACTTCCATACAGAGGCCGAAGCAACAAGGCATCATCAGGTTCAGATCTGGGAAACCCCTTACATGGCCGTGCTCAAAGAAAATGAGTTAAAAAAAGACGACCCACTTTATAAGGTTGGTAATAAACAGATCGTACAGGCCATGGCCGAGGCACAAGAAGTCATACAGCTCATCAACAAAGAAGACAGTTATGAAGGTCTTTACGAGGATATACTCAAAAAATCGACAGTCCTGCTTGACTCTTATTTTTGGATAAAGGATGAAGCCTTGTCCAACCTTGGTCAGCCGTTGGCTCAGATCAAGGAGGTCGCCAATACGGCAATTGACGAATTTGTTAAGGTCCAAGCCCAACGTAAATACGCCACAGAACTCAATAGCAGTGCCGAGAAGAAAATGGAAGAGCTTACCTTTTCCATCAATAGTACAGTAGTCGAAAAGCTGGATCAACTTGTTCATCAATTGGCAGATTCACGACGTTTACAGGGCGAAATCATTGACCTCAAAAATGTCAAATATATTGATATAGTCCGTATCGATGCTTTACTCGAGAAGCTACAGTCAATCACCACCGAACTTGCCGAAAAGACAATCGCTTTCTTACTTCGCGACGAGGCTTTACAACCCTATGAGCAGAAAGTGGAGCAGCAGAAAAACAATGTTGCAGCAATTGTCAAAGTCTATGACGCCAAAGCGATCGAGGAAGCCAATTCGACTATATCGAGTGAGCTGGAGCTGTTGATTGATATTCTAAACAGTTTAAAAATCGACGACTCCACCCAGACCACCAAAATCATCGAAAAGATAGCCGTTATTTTCTCTTCTTTGAATGAGGTCCGGGCGCAGCTTACGCGCAAACTCAATTCATTAAAAAGTACGGAAGCCATTGCAGAATTTTCTGCCCAACTTACCCTATTGGAACAGTCTGTCACCAACTACCTTGAACTCTCTACGACAACAGAAAAAGTAGACGAGTACTATACCAAGGTCATTGTCCAACTGGAGGAACTCGAAAGTAAGTTTTCAGAATTTGAGGACTTCGCCCTGAAGATAGCAGATAAACGCGATGAGATCATCAAAGCATTTAATTCCCGCAGAGAGCAAATCGTTGAACAGATCAACAAACGTAGCTCTTCACTCGAGCAAATTGGACTTCGCGTATTAAAGAATATCGAAAACAAATCAAAGACATTTGCAACGCGTGAGGAAATCCTAAGTTTCTTTGCTTCAGATTTGATGATTGACAAAATCAGACAGCTTGTGCAAGAACTGAAAACGCTCAGTGATGTTTCAAAAGCCGAAAATCTTGAAAACCTGCTCAAAAAATCTCAGGAGGATGCATTACGCATTTTACGTGACAAGAATGATCTTTTTGTAGATGGAGAGAACATTATTGCGCTTGGCAAGCATAAATTTGCCGTCAATAGTCAGTCACTCAGTTTAACACTCGTACGCAAAAATGACGAACTATTCTTCCATCTTACCGGAACGAGCTTCTATCAAAAAGTCAAAGGATCCGAGATCGAAAACTTTAGCGATATTTGGGATCAGGAACTGATTTCCGAAAACAAGGACGTATACCGGGCTGAATATCTCGCCTATAAAACATTCCTTGCTTCCAAAGGACAGTTAGATTTTGATGCCAACCTGTTTATCAATCAGACTGTCGAGCAAAGTTATTCGGAAGGTTATGTCAAAGGAGTGCATAACTTTGATGCCTTAGTAATCTATGATACCATCAAACAGCTAGATAGCAAGCTTGATCTTCTACGTTACGATGCTCATTTGCGTGCTATGGCACAATTGTTTTGGCATTCACTTGCGCAAGACGAGCAGGAAAAACAGAAAGCGTTGATTCAATCTACACATTCGGTATTAAAAGCATTTCCAAATTCCACACGCTACCAATCTGTCGTTGACGAACTCACAAAATTATTCATCAATTGGGACACCCATTTGGATCGTTCGACATTTCATGCGGAGGACGTCGCGAGCTATCTCTTCCAGACTTTCACAAGCTACAGCAAGTTTGTCGTCAGTGAGCAATCGGATGAACTTAAAAAGGCTTTCATCCGGCTATTGGAAAACAAAAAGAGTTTTAAACTCTTTGAAGCAGATATTCAGCATACACAATTTAGTCTCGTAGACCGCTTCTATTTGACCTTAAATTGGCTAAATTCTTTTATCGACGAGCACGACGATTACCAGGATTTCCAAAAGTACGTGGAGGAAACTGCAGTCACGCTTCTTTATCCGAAGGATGAATACCAATTGATCATCGCCAAAGACAATGCACTCATCCAGGGATTAAAGGGAAATCACGCGATCTTGAACAATGGAGAAGAGCAGATTCAATACCATCAATTTCTGCGTAGATTGAAGACTTTTGCCGAATGGAATGTTCCTCGTTTTCAAGAATTCGCTTCTTTGAAGGAGCAGCTCGGAAAAACATACGCCAAGGAGCTGAAAATCGGCGAATTTGAACCAAAAGTCCTAACATCTTTTGTCCGAAATAAGTTGATCAACGAAGTTTACTTCCCATTGATCGGAAATAATTTGGCCAAACAGCTGGGGGCAGCTGGCGACAATAAACGTACCGCCAGGATGGGTATGCTTCTCCTCATTTCTCCGCCAGGTTACGGAAAGACAACATTAATGGAATACCTCGCGAAAACCATGGGATTACATTTTGTGAAAATCAACGGACCTACAATAGGGCATTCCATTACTTCAATAGATCCTGTGGAAGCGAAAACCTCTGGTGAACGTGAGGAACTTAAGAAGATCAATCTTGCTTTCGAAATGGCCGATAATGTGATGCTTTACCTCGATGATATCCAACATTTGAATCCCGAATTCCTTCAGAAATTCATTTCATTGGCTGATGGGCAACGTAAGATCGACGGTATTTTTGAAGGTGAGAGTAAAACATACGATTTGCGTGGGAAAAGATTCTGCATCGTAATGGCAGGAAACCCTTACACCGAAAGCGGATCCAAATTTCAGATTCCAGATATGTTGGCCAACCGTGCAGATGTATACAATCTTGGGGATGTGATCGGTGATACCGAAGCCCTTTTCAATCTCAGCTTAATTGAAAATGCGGCAATTGAAAACAGCTACCTTGAAAAAATAGCAAGCAAATCCTTCAACGATTTCTATGCTTTAGTGAACTATGCACAATCGGTTGTAGATCAACTTCCCGATTTAGAAGGCAATTACCTGAAGCAAGATATCGATGATTTTATCACGGTATTAAAACATGTATTAAAGATCAGAAACGTTGTCATCAAGGTCAACCAAAATTATATTCAAAGTGCGGCCATGCAGGACAATTACCGAACAGAACCGCCGTTCAAACTGCAAGGGTCTTATCGGAATATGAGTAAGCTCGTCGCACAAGTTGTGCCGATGATGAACGAACAGGAAATCGATCAAGTTCTCCTCGCACATTATGAAAGTGAGTCACAAACCCTTACTGCCGATACGGAAAGTAATCTTTTAAAATTGAAAGAACTTGCTGGATTAATCAATACAGTGGAACAAGAACGGTGGGAACACATCAAAGAAATATTCCGCAAGAACAATAAACATGGTGGACTTGCCAAAGATGATAAGGTCTTTGCACAAATGCAGGACTTTAACGAAAACCTAGAGGGTATCATACAAGCTATCCGTGCCTACAGGAATTAATATTCGTCCTGATTATTCCAGCTGACGCAATAGGAAGCGTTAGCTGGAATAATCATTAATTACCCTAAACAAAGGCATAACTTTTCACTGTTAAGATACTGGCTACCACTTTACCGTTCCCGAAGACACCGTAAATATACCAAAGTCATCGATCAACATACGTTCCTTAACGACTCCGTTGTAAGCCATCAGACGATCTAATTCTTTCTGCGAACGACGGCGCATCACCCAATCTTTTTTCTGATGGCTGTTTAACACATAAGCAATCATCTTCAGCTGTGGATGCCATGGCTGTCCAGTATAAACCAAATGACTGCTTGCTTCGCAAATCGAAGTTGCACCTTTTACAGCCCTACTTGCCATTTCATTGTCACCAAAAAGTTCAAAGATGCCTGAGATAATAACAATATTAGGTTCAAATTCCAGTTTGGAATAAGTAGCTGGATCAAAACAATCGTAATTGGTAAATCGCATCCCCTGCAATCCATTTCTACGGATAATCCTCTCTCCCACCTCAATATTGGACAACAGAAACTCATTAATCACGATTTCGGCTTCGGGATATTTCTCTTTGATATCAAATAAGTAATTTCCGGTACCGCCAGCAATATCCAATATCTTCACGGCCTTTCCAGCAGCTTTGACCTTCGCGATATTCTCTTCCAATAACTGTAATAAGTGCTGTTTTCGAATGCGAATTCCTTTCCATCCAATCGCCTCCAGATAACCCCGGTCGAGCATACGGCCGAAGCGATTTTTTCCCTGCGATTCATTGCGATAGACGTAGTCCAGCGATATCCCCGAATCAAATCCAAACTGCAGGCCTAAATTCATTCCTTTACTTAAGGAACCTATTTTACCTAATGCCCATTTTTGGACAGCATAATTCAATTTTTCACCTGCAGGAAGTAGCTTATGGTATAATTGTTCATACTCTTTCACCGAAAATTCATCGGGTTCAAGCGTCAGTTCAGGACTTTGTCGGGCATAGGCCTTGTCGATAAAATTTCGCAGATAGTGATAAACTTTCTGCCGATTTGTTTCAAATAGAATCCCGTGGTAGAAATTACGTAAAGTGATAAAAGTCTTCAACTTTGAAGCTATTGTCACAAAGAATTTTTTCTGTAACGAATTTTTGACTACATAATCTTTTTCAGCAGAAAGGACAATCACAGGGATATCAATCGCCGCTGCGTCTTCAACGATTCGCTCACCGGCTTTTAATAGATCAACCAACAAAGCGCCATTGATAGATTTGGAAATCAACGAATCGGCATCGTACGCTTTCTGCTGATCCACATCATGAGTCAATACCTTCGATTTAACATAACTCTGGATAATCAGATCTTTTTTTAGCTTTGTTCCCAAAGCAATCATCTGATTTGCTAGGGGCACATATAATTTAATTTCAAATGCAGGTGCCAACAATGCAATGCCCGCGACTTTAGGCGCAAAATCATGTACCCACGCACTGACAATAACCCCCGCAATACTATTGGCGATAACGAAAATGTCTTTCGAATCAACCAAATATTCACGACCTATATAATGAACGAAACTATCCAAATCCCGCACATAATCCATAAAGATCGGTGAAACTGGTTCTTTCGTATAACCATGTCCGCGCAAATCAAATGCAAAGATCGAATGATCGGCAAACTGGGGATCCGTAGCCATCTCCTGCAGACGTTCCGAATGCTCATGCCCACGGTGCATTACGACCAATGCCCGCTGTCCGGCCTGATAATTCCAAACGCGATATAATAACTCTCCTTGATCAAAACTCTTGAAGTAACCTGATTTCATGTATAATTTTTACGTACTAATATCAAATAGTATATTTCATAACAAAGATCATGCAAAGGACCGTCTAGCTATTTCTCTCGACCAGCACCTCCATCAACTCAAGTGCATGTTTATGCAATACAAGATGCTTATTATGAGATTTAACCCGATCTATAGCATCCATTAAATCTAAAGATAATATTTTTTGTGACAATAGAACAGCAAAAATCATACTCCTGCTGTAACCCATTGTACAATGTATAATCATATTTTCACCTCTCTTCAATTGTTGATAACTGATTACGAGCGCTGCCAATATCCTTTCGGCATCCGACAATTTAATTGCTGCTATATCCAACAATGGAAACGAATGATAGTTTTTCTCCAAATGTAGAATAGGCATTTCTTCCAATTCAGCAGCCAGATCAAAAACAACCAGATGCTTATTCAGACCAAGCACACGGAGATCTCCTGCAGTCATCCTCGGCCCCACATAACAACCTGGTAAAATTTCAAATAAAGGCGGATTATTGCTGCGTCTGACAAAACGCCACAGTAACCAATATATGCATTGATATGGACAATAAAACCATTTTTTAAATCCAGGTATCCAACCTTTATCATCTTTTAGAAACCTTGGATTATTGATAACATAATTCCTTCCTACCGCAATGCAGACCAGGGATGGCCAACACAAAAGATATAATCCAAAAGCATGAGCTCCGCCCCACAATGCCAGTAACAATAAACTCCAGCCAATGGCATAGTAAACGTTACCAATTCTTTGGTTTCTACGACAAATCTCCGCTTCGAGGTCTAATTTCGTCTTTTCGTATAAATTTGCCTTTTCGGTACCAGCCAAAAAGGGCAAATTCCCGGCCTTTAACATAGATAATGCACTGTCATGAAGCAGTCCCGATGGAGATGGGAATAGAACGAATCCCATGTGAACCAAAATCAATGCGGTCAGCACATCCACCAGATGGTGCTGATAAACGGTGAGTGTAGCAATCCCCATGAGCAGCAGCCAAATTCCCACAGCCCCTTTTTTCCATCCTTTTAGCTGCCTACCGAGCACCGACCAAAACAGACATGCATAGGCCACATGCAACGAAGGTGCTTGATTAAATGGGGAATCGTACTTCCCTAAAAAGACGAAGAAAAATTCAAAAACTGGATATTCAACGCTAGGCCGAACAAAGGAAAATCGCAAAGGGAAAATAAAAAAACAACAAATAGAAACAATGGTAATAAAGCTGAAACGCTTTGTATAAACCCAGAGTTCCTTTCGACTTGGACAACAGAAGGGAACCAAAGCGAAGAACAAACCACTGCTCATGTAGGGAATAATCATCCAAGATACAAACGGTATAAAGCGTTCAAAAGGAAACGCAAATGAAGATACCCATACCTGATTTGCAGCATGGATCGAAGCAGCAGAATAAGTCAACTGGAAAAATAGCGCACAATAAAGGAAAACAGCAAATTGCAGTCCCCTATTTTTCAGTCGTTTTTCATCCATTTGGCCTTCCTCGACATAATTTTATTCAATACGATATTTGGAAGTAGTCCCAGCGATGCCATTAGCCACTTCATACGCTTCGGAAACACTACTTGCTTCTTCTTCTGTTCGATAGCTGCCATTATACGCTGTGCAGCGTCGTCTACGGGTATTAAAAATGGCTTTTTAGACAAATCTTGCTTATTGAGCGCTCTCAGTTTATCTGTATCAACATAGCCCGGGGCGATAACAGTAACCGCAATTCCATACGGCTGGAGTGCCCTCCGATATGCATCAGCCACTTGGATTGCAGCACGCTTGGTCTTACTATATAGGCTTGAATTTGGAAAATGAAGCGTTCCCGATACCGATGCGACGATTGCAATCTGTCCTTCCGAATGACCCTGCATAACCATTCTTGCCGCTTCGAAACAATTTATCGTACCCATCATATTCACCTGTAGCATGGCAACCACATCCTGATAACTTGTCTGTTGAGCAACGTCATCTGCGTAACTCCCGGTACAATTGATAAAGAGGTCCAAAGATGAATGTGCACAAAATGTACTGACCGCATCCTGCAGACTGTTTAATTGACATACGTCTACTTCAAAACTTTTAAGGCTATGCGTCCAGGAATATGCTGACATTTTCGTCAGATCACGACCACACACAGCGACCTCTGCTCCCTGTTCGAGGTAGCGCTTGGCCAAAGCAAGGCCTATTCCACTTGTGCCACCGGCAATAAATACTTTCATTTCAATGATTTTAATGTCACCTCATAGCCATAGTTCCATTGCGCTTCCATCGCTTCAGTAAATTCTTCCAGATCTCTCGGGAAAGAAAGCGTAACTTCAAATTTACGCCAATCAATTCCTTTTTTACAGTATTTCCCAGCTAATTGTTTCGCGGCATCCTGTGTATCTATCCAATGTGCATACGGAAAATGTTGTTCCAAATCTGCTAACCGTTTATTTCCGCTAAAGCCCAATACTGCCCGTACCAACGCTTCTTCTTGTCGTTTGTAAGGTTGTTTTCGCTCACATATAATGTTTTCAGCAAGCACATTTGCTAGCTCCATTGGAACGAGATCAATTGCTCCACCAGCGTAATGGGTATTATTGGAACATACAGGTTTAATATAAAACATATCGGACATCGAAATACGGGCCGCCTGTAGCACAGAAAATTCAGCACTCAAATGAACTTCTTCAGCCACTGCACTATGCACATAATTCTCATCCGCAATGCCTATTGCCTCAATAGGCACATTGGCCAATACATCCTTAGTTCCCATCAGCATTTTTTGATAGAGTTTCCGATCTCCACGCCGCTGCCCTACTTCAGACGGGCTGAACAGCATTTTAGCGCCGACCACCAGTGCCGGTATTGCTGCCGAGAATGGTCTATCTAAAGTAGGCAATAGTAAGGAAAGATCCTGTTCCATATCAACGAGATAGCGATTAAAGACATCCTCGATAAAGGGCGCCCGTTTTTCGTTCAGCTGTTTTTTCAAAACATACACGCCCAGCTTCACCAAACGACGCTGTTCAGTGAGCCGATGATGCAAGAAAAACCGATAAAATTCTTCAGATTGTAGATAGCACTTGCGGGCTTCATGTGTAGCAAAGGCCTGTATAACAGCGACTGCCATTGAACCGCCGCAGCTTGCTATAAGCAGATCTGGTTTTAAGCCCAGCTCATCTAACGCAGCGTACATGCCCATATATAGACTGAACCGCGTTCCACCCCCTGAAAATAAAACAGCACGTTGATAAGCCATCACATTGAAATTTTAATTAACCTTCTCTCCACTACATTCGTCAAATTTTATTAATTCCCCAACAACAGGATAATCAGAGCATAAAACAGTGGCGCATTGAAGATCAGACTATCGATACGGTCCAATAAGCCACCATGCCCGGGAATCAATGTTCCAGTATCTTTCACTCCTGCCTTCCTTTTCAGATAGGAAAAAAGAACATCTCCCCAGAATCCCAAAATACCGAAGAACAAACCGAACAACGAAAAGTATAGAAAATTCTGAAAAGGCAGTAGGAAATACCCCAATAAATTACTCAGTATAATTGTTAAGCCGATACCGCCCACACATCCAGCAATTGTCTTATTTGGGCTAATACGCGGAACGATTTTACGTTTGCCAAAAAACTTGCCCATCAGGTATTGAAAGACGTCATTCAGTTCCGTTAACACAACAATATATCCGATTAATTTTAGTCCTAGGAACGCGATGCCATCCATTTTAATGGATCGGATAAAAGCTAAATGGCTAAAGGCAAGCAAACAAGCTACGGCGCCAAAAAACAGTCCAAATACAGTTCCCTTCTTAACCTTTAAACCATATTTGAAAAATAAAGCAGTCCCTAAACACATGAAGCTGGCCAACACTAAATATTCTTGATAGGAACAAAAGTACAGAAGCAACGCTTGCAACAATGCCATGGAAAGGAATACAAATGGATTCGCCTTCCATTCAGGGATAAACATACGCGCAAATTCGCACATCCCTTGAAAGGTTATCCAGGCAACAAACAAAGGTGATAATGTTGGTGGGACGAAAGCAACCGCCAGCACCAAGACAATATAACCCCAGCTTCTAACACGAACAGGAACATCTGCAAACTTGCCATTGGCATCAGCCATGCGCCAAAGCCTTTCTCAATCGAGTTACCGAACTCAAAAGTAAGAGTAAGCACAAAACGCCAAAAATATAGCCCGAAATAGCAACGATAGAAATATGCAATAATGCTAAAATTCCATATACGCCCAACAGCAAAGCACGATCACTTTTGCCCATCGGCCCATCGTAACGACGATCATTGGCAATTACCTTCCCTATCAATCCACAAAATTCATTCACAACACTCAAGACAATAAAAGCGACAATTGGATACACGCTTTCCGGATGAAACTTCAACAAAGGAAAAAATAGCACGACATCCGAAACAATATCTCCGACTTCGTTCAAAACCTCTCCGGTCTTGCTGGTCTGATTAAAAAGCCTCGCCATCATACCATCTAAGGCATTCAAGGCCATGCGGAATAACAATCCGATTGGCAGGACCAAAAAGAAAATCGGGAAACGATCAGCATACCAAAAAAACAAAGCAATGATCAACGAGAATACGATCGATCCAATTGTAATTTGATTGGCCGTTATCTTCCTTTGATGCAAAAAGTTCAAGATCGGCATCAGCAACTGCTGAAATTTTGGTTTCAATTTATAAACAGAAATCATATAGCGCTAGCTGTAACTTATTTTTTATTTTTTTTTAAAAAAATTTGCATAGTGTAATAAATACACTATATTTGTGTCATCATAATTTAGGTTTATAATTGGTTATTTAAGGTTTTCATTCTCCCCGTTTGGAAACCTTTTTTTTTGCCCTAAATTACGGATTACCATCTTCCGCCTGCACCACCGCCACCAGAAGATCCGCCACCAAAACTACCACCACCGCCACTACTACTCGATCCTCCGCCAGAGCTACTCGATGTTGAGCGCACTTTAACTGGAGTTGAATGTTCACCATGGGATACCCGATGGCCACAGTTCTTGCATAAGTCAAAGCGTTCTTCCAATCCCTGCGAACTATACGTTGCTGCACGTATCGTCTTGGTACGCCCGGTCTCAAAAGTTCTGTAATGACATGCAGGACAATCACTGAAACCAACATTTTCATCCCAGGGAACCAGCTTTGTTTCATTGGTCGTCTGATCTATCCATATTTCGTACGAACGACTACCGATTTTTTCCTCCAAAAGCTGCCCCTTATCCAGGTATGCACTTTCTCGGGTAGACACATCATCCTTATTCATGCGCAACCAACGTCCAGATTGATCTGGAGGAGCCAATCGAAGTTGATTCTTCCGAATGCGTTTATTCAATCCAATGAGATCAAATAGCGCCAATGGACTAAGCAATAGCGGAACTAAGCCCCAGACACGAAATTTGCGCAAAGCTTTTTGTATATTTTCTTCGTCCTGATAAGAATTGACAATTTGCGTGCGGCTTGCATTATACTTCATCGCCAAGGTGATACTACCAAAAACACCAATAAAATAAGGTAAATTTTTCCACTGATAGACCTCCTCAAAATTATTGAGGGCAAATGCACAGATAAACACCGAGATAAACATTACTATTCCCATACAGCCGCATCCACTGACTAAAGGCGGGAAATATTTACTTTTTTTAGTCAACTTCCCTTTGATCGCTCGGGTCACTTCACCCAACCAGATATAACAGATTGCAAACAAACCTAAAACCAACAGTGAATTTCGCAGGATTGGACTTTTAAAGCTCCAGACCGGTGTTGCCTCTGGCATTAAGCGTTCCAGCTCGGCCTTACTATCCGGTGAGGTAAGGATGGTCTTTATAAATTCTGAAGCCTCCATAACACCGCGGTCGTAATCCTCATTCCGAAAATTGGGTACGAGATACTTTTCGCCAATGCGCTTTAAATAAGCATCGGGCAAAATGCTTTCCATACCATACCCAGTGATAAAACGGTATTCATGTCGGTCTTTAGCAATAAACAACAAAAGCCCATTGTTACTTTCCTTCTTACCGATCCCCCAGGCATTGAATAATTTTAAAGCAAATTCGAAATCACTGTCGCCAACGTAATCATTCACCACAACGATGGCAAATTCACTTTTTGTAGTAGCCTCAATCTGCGTTGATAAACCATCTAATTCCGCCACTGTACCCGAAGATAGAATCCCATCGGGATTGGACACAAAATAATCCTGCCCCTTTATTTTTGGACTGGGCAAATTGTCTACTGTATAAGCAATTGATTGTCCAAAAGACGGTAACCCAGATAGGCAGCTTACCAACAGGATTAAGCAATGTATATGAAATCGGTGTAATCTCCACATAATTTTAGAACAACAAAAATTCGGTTCATTGTCACGATATTAAGAAAAAAAAATCAAACAAAGGTTTCCGTCAAAAAAAAGCCCATAATCAACCGATTATGGGCCTGTATAATTCAATATTCGTTTGAGCTATTACTAAATATCCTTACGATTACTTCATATAATCACTTTGTTGAGCTACCGTGACAGTACACGATCATGTTTATGTTGTTTATAAAGAAGCAATGCTTAGAAAGGTAAGATTATTAACTAAAGATGTATGACAATAGGAAACTTTCCCATTCGCTGTCAATGACCAAGCCAATGTAAAATCAAGACGCCAATCAATCCAACAACAGAAACGAGCGTTTCCATCACCGTCCATGAGCGAAACGTATCCTTCATGCTCACTCCAAAATAAGATTTAAACATCCAAAACCCAGGATCGTTGACGTGTGAGAACATAAGACTACCCGCTCCCGTCGCCAGCACCATTAATTCAGGAGTAACCTTTCCTGCCTGCACAATGGGAAGCATAATGCCTGCTGCCGTGAGCCCAGCAACACTAGCCGAACCGATAACTAGGCGAATGATACCGGCTATTAACCATGCAAGTACAAGAGGCGACAAGCTCAGGTCTGCGGTTAGGTCAGCGATGTAATTCGCTACACCACTGTCTACCAAAATTTGCTTAAAGGCGCCTGATGCTGCAATGATAAAAAGGATCATCATTATCCCGCGGATCGCTTCTTCCACACTTTCTGACTGCTCCCGCAAACTTTTGCCTTGGCGGATACCCATTGTGTACATCGCCATTAGCGATGCAATCATTAAAGCCACCACCGGGTCACCCAAGAAACGCAGTGCCTTCTGCCAAGAGGAGCCTTCTGGAAATATTAGATGGGAAAATGAACCAAAAGCAATTAAAATTATTGGAAAAAGCCCCGTAAATATACTAATTGCAAACCCGGGAAGCTCCTTCCTATCCGCTTGATTGTGTTCCGGAAAAAACTCGGTCGGTGGGTTGGTCGGAATATCCTTAAGCATCCTGCCAAAGAGCGGCCCACCGATAATGATGGCAGGAATTGCCACAACAATACCATAGGCCATTGTTAAACCGATATCCGCTTTGTAGGTAAGCGCTATGGCCGTAGCTCCCGGATGCGGTGGCAAATAACCGTGTGTCACGGACAGCGCTGCCAGCAACGGAATGGCTACGTAAAGCAAGGGCATCTTATTGGAAACACATACCATGAAAACGAATGGTACTAAGACGATAAAACCGACATTGTAAAATAAGGGAATTCCTACTAAAAAGCCCGTGAGAACCATTGCCCAAGGTAAGTTCTTTTTGCCAAATACAGCCGTTAGTACCGTTGTAATCTTTTCTGCAGCACCACCCTCCGCCATCAATTTTCCCAATAGAGACCCGAAAGCCAACAATAGTGCCAACTGGCCCATAGTGGTACTCACTCCGGTTTCAACAGATTTAAGGATGTCGACGGCACTCATATTCATAGCAAAACCGACCGCAACAGAGGTTATCAGTAATGAAAAGATCGTGTTTAACCTGACAACGGTAACTAAAAGAAGTAGTAAAGCTACTCCCAAAATAACGATGATTAGAGGCATGATAATTTATATTTAGTTAAAACTCACCTTCCAATATATGGTATAGGCGTTCAAATTTCCTGAAGTTCTTCATATAGACAGCGTGATTCTCCGCACTCGGTTTATAATCGTGCTCGGTATCGTGCTCTGCTTCCGCTTGTTTGTTTTTTATAGTAGGCTCACCTCCCTGAATACCCAAGGCTTCCAAGCCTATCAATGCTGCTCCCCATGCAGAGCTTTCTACTGTATTTTTGGTGAATACAGGTTTATTGAAAATGTCTGCAAGCATCTGCACCAACAACGATGAACGCGCCAAGCCGCCGCTTGCAAAGATCGTATGAATGGGACCGGTGTTCTCCTCTAATGCGATTCCCACACTGTAAATTGCAAACAACATCCCTTCCATCATGGCACGTGCAAAGTGAGCCCTACCATGATGCAACTGTATTCCAAAATAAACGCCTTTAGCATTGGAATTCCAATGTGGTGCCCGTTCACCAGTTAGATAGGGCAAGAATATCAAGCCTTCTGCCCCCGGAACGACAGAGTCGATCAAAGCATTTAACGACGCCGAAGGATCTCCATCTGCTTCCATTTGGGTATATTCGCTCAAAAAGTTGTCCCGAAACCAGTTGCGTAATACACCGCCATTGTTAACCGCACCACCAATTATATATTCATTTGGTCTCAGTAGGTAGGTAAATAGTCTTTGTTTTTTTTCATGATTTGCCTGCGCGCTTGCTACGCGAATAGCTCCACTGGTACCGACCGTTACCGAAGCCACTCCAGGACTTATAGCTCCTACTCCGAGATTAGCCAAACAACCATCGCTACCACCTATAACAAAAGGGGTATCTTCGGGGATGTGCATCAAGGCCGCAATTTCTCGGCGAGGCATATTTAAAATATAATCGACCGGAACTGGCGATGCTAGCTGTTCTTCCGATATGCCCGCCAAGCTTAACGCCTGATCAGACCATCTTAGGTGATGTATGTCGAAAAGCCCTGTTGCAGATGCAATGGAATGATCAACCACATACA
Organism: Sphingobacterium multivorum; assembly: GCF_039511225.1. Taxonomy (NCBI): domain Bacteria; kingdom Pseudomonadati; phylum Bacteroidota; class Sphingobacteriia; order Sphingobacteriales; family Sphingobacteriaceae; genus Sphingobacterium; species Sphingobacterium multivorum. The sequence continues at coordinate 522,887 of NZ_CP154261.1, read as the reverse complement.
CGCCAAAGAGCCGGTAAAAAAGAAATTCTTTGATACCGATAAACTTGTGTGACTGAGCAAATAATTTTTGATCATTGGACTTTATCCACATTAATTTGCAAAGCAAAGACATGGGATGTATTGGTGTACCCGTCTGCTGATAAAGCAACCTTCCCGCCTCACTTGCCTCCAAAGCTACCGCAATATGCTCGCTTCTGCGATCTGCCCATATAATGCAATTGCTAAGTGGCTGTCCCATCGAGTCAACAGCGATCAGCCCGTGCATAGCACTGCTCACCGAAATACATACAGGTTTCGGCATCTCCCCACTAGATTGCTTTAAGCTAATCATGACATGCATAATAGAATCAATACATGCACCATAAACAATCTCCGGATCTTGCTCATACCAGCCTTCCGCCGGGTTTATTATAGGATAAGGTATACTATGCTGCGACAAGATGTTACCTGCGTAGTCAAATGCAACAGCTTTCGCAGATGATGTCCCAATGTCTAATCCAATGATCATAAATAAAATTGATGTTTAGGAGAGCTCAATATACGGATTATCTGTTGGTTTACAACAAAAGGCTCAATACCAGCGAAGTAATTGAAGCGAAGAAAGTACCGCACACCAATCTGCTGATAATTGTCTTTCATAGTATCAACAAAAATGGTAAATTTCAACTTAGAAAAACGGTATTAAACGATGAGTATAGATAAAAAGAATAATTACGATTTTGGAATAGTTGGACTCGGCGTAATGGGACGTAATTTATTGCTGAACATGGCCGACAACGGTTTCGCGGTAGCAGGGCTAGACCTTGATCCACAGAAAGCGAAGTCATTGGAAGCTGAAGCAGGCGAAGGACATCGCATCAAAGCGACAACCCAGGTAGAAGAGTTTATAGGGGCTTTGCAACAACCCCGAGCAATCATGCTATTGGTGCCGGCCGGAAAGCCGGTTGATATGGCGATTGCCAGTCTTGTTCCGCTTTTGGATAAAGGAGATATACTCATCGACGGCGGAAACACGTACTTCGCGGATACGGACAGAAGATTTAATGAGCTTTCCGGGATGGGTATACATTTCTTCGGAATGGGCATATCGGGAGGAGAAAGTGGGGCTCGTCGTGGGCCAAGCTTGATGCCCGGTGGCGACCGAAAGGCATATGAAAGACTAAGGCCAATATTTGAGGCGGTTTCGGCCAAGGTAATGGGCGAGCCCTGTGTGGAATTTTTAGGCAACGGGTCGGCCGGAAATTATGTAAAGATGGTGCATAACGGTATCGAATACGGTATCATGCAGTTAATTGCAGAGACCTATGACCTGATGAAAAGATTATATGGTTTTGACACCCAAACCATACAGCAGACTTTCGAAGAATGGAACAAGGGCGAACTAAACTCGTTCTTGATTGAGATTACCGCTCAGATTCTGAAGAAGAAAGAAGGTGACCAGTATTTGGTGGACCTGATTTCAGATTGGGCAAGATCAAAAGGAACGGGTAAATGGACTTCGCAAAATGCGATGGATCTACAGGTGCCAGTGCCGGTGATTGATGCAGCGGTCAATATGCGCGATATGTCCAAATATAAACCCGAACGTTTGGAGGCAGCAAAATTACTTAAATGGGATGGACAAGCGGTTGATCTCCCAGCAGCAACGCTCATTTCTCGCTTAAAAAATGCGTTGTACTTTGTGATCATCACGACCTATGCGCAAGGTTTGGCACAGCTTACTGTTGCATCGGAAAGCTATAGCTATGAGTTAGACTTACAGGTGGTAACCAAAGTTTGGCGCGGCGGCTGCATTATCCGCGCGGCTTTGCTCGAGGATTTTAGAAAAGCCTATGCAGCTAATCCGGACTTGCGCAATATCCTACTCGATAGCAACATTGCGCAAAAGCTGCTGAGCACGCAGGCCAGCCTTCGCGAGGTATTGAAAGATGCTATCGCAAGCGGGATACCCGTATCCGGATACGTAAACGCACTCTCTTATTTTGATGCCTATCGATCGGAAAAATTACCGACAAATATTATACAGGCACAACGGGACTATTTTGGTGCACATACCTATGAACGCATTGATCGGGAAGGCATCTTTCACACACTTTGGGATTAAGGCAAAAAAGCTTGAAGACTCGATTAATATTCCTTTAAAATACAAAAAAGCGGCTTTTTTATATAAAAGCCGCTTTTTATAACTGAGCCCCTATCGGGTTTTACACGACGTTTATCTAGATGCTAACGTTCAATATCTTTCAAGCTACTCATCTTCTTGTATTCCAAGAAACCTTTAATATCTTCAAAATGCTCCCGTACACGTTTATTTCCGAATTCAAAGACTTTCTCGGCCAAACCATCCAAAAAGTCACGGTCGTGCGAAACAAGGATCAATGTACCATCGAAATCTTTTAAAGCATCTTTGATAATGTCCTTTGTCTTCATATCCAAATGGTTTGTCGGCTCATCGAGAATCAATACATTGACCGGTTCCAACAACAATTTTATCATCGCCAAACGCGTTCTCTCTCCTCCAGATAATACTTTCACCTTTTTAGTTGTATCATCGCCGCTAAACATGAAAGCCCCCAAAAGATCTTTCATCTTAACACGGACGTCGCCTACTGCAATTTGATCAATGGTATCAAAAACAGTCATTTCACCATCAAGTAAGGCTGCCTGATTCTGTGCGAAATAGCCAATTTTTGCATTGTGCCCAACTTTTAACGTACCTTCGAAATCAATCTCACCCATAATTGCTTTGATCATGGTCGATTTACCCTCACCGTTCTTCCCGACAAAAGCAACCTTTTCACCACGTTCGATAACCATATTTGCTTTTTGAAACACAACATGTTCATCATAAGCTTTGGTTAGATCCTCAACAATAACAGGATATTGACCCGAACGCGGGGATGGTGGGAATTTGAGACGCAATGCGGAGGTATCCACTTCATCAATCTCGATAATTTCCAGTTTCTCCAACATCTTTACACGTGATTGTACCTGCAATGTTTTAGAATAAGTACCTCTGAAACGATCAATAAACTCCTGATTGTCCGCAATAAAGCGTTGTTGTTCTTCATACGCTTTTAGCTGATGCTGGCGACGTTCCTGACGTAATTCCAGGTAATGACTGTACTTGGCACGATAATCATAAATCCGACCCATCGTCACCTCAATGGTCCGATTGGTGATATTGTCGACAAATGCCCTATCGTGCGAAATAACGATAACTGCTTTAGCCGAATTGACCAAGAAATCTTCCAACCATTGAATACTCTCGATATCCATGTGGTTAGTAGGTTCATCCAATAGAATCAAATCCGGCTTCTTCAACAATATTTTAGCTAATTCGATACGCATCCGCCAACCACCGGAAAACTCAGAAGTCTGTCTTGTAAAATCAGAACGCTCAAAACCGAGCCCCTTCAGGACCTTCTCAACTTCTGCATCATAATTAACTTCCTCAATCGAATAGAACTTTTCGCTTAATTCGGATACACGTTCGATCAATTGCATATAATCATCAGACTCATAGTCTGTACGGATATTTAATTGCTCATTCAGGTTTTCCAACTCATCACGCATACCATAGACTTCTTCGAAAGCCTTTGACGTTTCCTCAAAAACAGTCACGTTATCCTCTGTCAACAAATGTTGCGGTAAATAGGCTATAATGGCATCCTTCGGCCCTGCAACATTCCCTGTAGTAGGTTTACCCACTCCAGCGATAATTTTCAGTAAGGTGGATTTACCGGCACCATTTTTACCCATTAATGCGATCTTATCATTCTCATTGATGGAGAAGGATACATCGGAAAAAAGAGTTGTTCCCCCAAAGGAAACAGAAATATTATTTACGTCAATCACTGTATATACACTTAATTTTGGCACAAAGATAAGCGAATCAATCTTATAAATAGACAATGGTGCATTTTTGTGTATCTTTGCCCCATGCGTTTTGATATTATTACGGTCTTACCTGACCTCTTGGAAAGTCCATTTGCACACTCTATTTTGCAACGAGCAAAGAACAAAGGCTTGGCTGAAATATATGTTCACAATTTAAGGGACTATTCAACAAATAAACACAAAAGTGTCGATGATTATCCGTACGGGGGCGGATCGGGTATGGTCCTTCAAATAGAACCCTTTGCCAAGTGTATTGAGCAACTGCAATCTGAACGGAAATATGATGAGATCATTTATATGACTCCCGACGGTGAAACATTCAATCAGGATATTGCGAACGGATTATCGACAAAAGGAAATATGATGATTCTCTGTGGGCATTATAAGGGAATAGATCAACGTATCCGCGATATTTATGTAACAAAAGAGATTTCAGTTGGTGATTATGTATTATCCGGAGGTGAACTTCCCGCTGCAATTGTTACAGATGCTGTTATTCGCCTGATACCCGGAGTTTTGTCGGATGAAACATCCGCGCTTTCAGATTCTTTTCAGGATGGATTACTTGATGCGCCTATCTATACACGCCCTGCAGACTGGAAAGGCCACAAAGTACCTGATATTCTCCTTAGCGGTCATGAGGCAAAAATCGCTGCATGGAAAGATGAACAACAGTTAAAAAGAACACAAGAAAGACGTCCTGATTTATTAAATGATTAAGAAATAAGGTGAATTTTTGTTTTTTTGTCACAAAAAGTTTGCTTATTTATTTTTTTTTATAAATTTGTGTAATAATGACACGAAGATATACAAATACAAATTGGTGGTGGCCTGAAGCAATAAGCATCGGGAACTAATTGGTATTGTCATAATATTTCATAATCAACCAAAACCATTTATGGAAATTCCAACCCCGATGCTGACCAGTATCGGGGTTTTTTTATACATAATTTACAACAAGAAGATAAGACACAAAAATGAAGTATACATTCAAAACACAAACCAGAAAGTTGCTTGCGGATACAACTACCCCCGTGAGCATCTATCTTCGCCTAAGAGATATCTTTCCAAACTCCTTGTTATTGGAAAGCTCCGACTACCATAGTCGAGACAACAACATCAGCTACATCTGTTGTCAACCAATCGCCGGAATACAGCTCGATGAGAAAGAGCTGACGCTCACTTATCCCGGCAGAGAACGTATCGTAAAAAGTGCGCACAAAATCGAATTACGTCAAGAAGTTTCCGATTTTAGAAATTCCTTCGAAGATCATACAATTGCTGAACTTAACTTGATCTCCAATGGCCTATTTGGTTACTTCACCTTCGATTGTATTGAACACTTTGAGGACATCAAACTCACAACAACGGTAGATCCAGCGCGTAAAATACCGTTTATGCAATATCATGTTTATAAATATGTGATTGCCATCGACCACTTCCGCAACCAACTCTATATTTTTGAACATCTGCTGGATGACGAAGAATCAGAACTTGAAAGAATGCAGTTCCTTATTCAGAACAAAAATTTTCCTGAATATACCTTCAAACTAGCTGGTGAGGAAAGCTCCAATCGTACCGATGAAGAACACCGTCAGCTGGTCAAGAAGATGAAAGAACATATCCAACGCGGCGATGTATTCCAGATTGTTCCATCCAGAGGCTTTAAGACACCGTTCTCTGGTGATGAATTCAATGTCTATCGTGCGCTCCGCTCCATCAACCCCTCGCCTTACCTTTTCTATTTTGACTACGGTGACTTCAAACTTTTCGGATCATCGCCTGAAGCTCAATTGCGTATTCACGGAAAACAAGCGACGATTTTCCCTATTGCAGGAACATTTAAACGAACAGGCAACATGGCGGAAGATCAAAAAATAGCCACCAAACTCAAAGAAGACCCAAAAGAGACTTCAGAACACGTCATGCTCGTCGATCTTGCCCGCAATGACTTAAGCAGACATTGTACTCAAGTCAAAGTTGAGTCCTACATGGAGCCACAATATTACTCCCATATTATCCACTTGGTCTCCAAAGTAACGGGCACATTAAAAGATAATATCAATCCATTTGACATCGTAGGCGATACGTATCCAGCGGGCACACTTTCAGGTGCTCCAAAACATATGGCTTTGACATTGATTGATCGTTATGAAGGATTACAACGCTCATTTTATTCGGGTGCAATTGGGTTCATGGGTTTTAACGGCGACTTTAATCATGCCATTATGATTCGTTCCTTCTTAAGTAAGCAAAACACCTTACATTATCAGGCCGGCGGTGGTATTGTACTAGATTCAGATCCTGAAATGGAGCTACAAGAAGTAAATAACAAAATTGCCGCGCTACGAAAAGCATTACAATTAGCAGAAACATTATGATCAGACCATTGGAATACTGTGTCAACAAGCAACATATCCATGATTCGGTAGAAACCATTGATAACCGCATCGTTGAGCTATTGGCGTTACGAAAAACCTATATTAACAAAGGCAAGTCCTTCAAGGATGCGCAAAACGAAGAGCAGCATATTATTCGGAACCTGGGTATTAATTATGGAGTACTGGCAAAAAGATTTAATTTGCCAACCGAATTTATTCAATCGATATTCCAGGAAATTGAAAATTACATTAATCAAGATTTTATAGCAAAAGGTTATGAGCAACAATAAAATAGTCGTTATAGACAACTACGATTCGTTCACCTACAACTTGGTCCATTTGTTACAGGAATTAGATCAAGAGTACGTTGTATGGAGAAATGATAAATTTAAGCTGGAAGATATTGATGCTTTCGATAAAATACTTCTTTCGCCCGGCCCAGGTATTCCAGAAGAAGCTGGATTATTGCTTGATGTTATCCGTACCTACGCTCCACATAAAAGTATATTGGGCATTTGTTTGGGTCAACAGGCGATCGCAGAGGTTTTTGGTGGTACTCTGTTCAATATGGAAAAACCTTTGCATGGCGTAGCAACAAATATTACCGTTGTGGATGAGTCAGAAAAATTGTTTCAGGACTTCCCAAAAGATTCCAAAATAGGACGCTATCATTCTTGGGCCGTAAACAAAGACACCTTACCGGCAAGCCTCAAAGTAACGGCGATCGACGAGAATGGCATCATTATGGCCTTAACCCATACTGAATACGATGTAAGGGGAATGCAGTTCCACCCAGAGTCGGTATTGACCACAAATGGTAAGAAATTAATTGAAAACTGGTTGGGAATCTAACATCTAAAAAAATGACTATACTTGATAAAATCATTGAACGAAAAAAAATAGAAGTAGAACAAGCAAAAGCTTTAATTCCTTTGGAGGAATTATTAAACTATCCCTATTTCAGTGTAGCTTGTCTATCGTTGAGAGAATCTATTCTTGACCCTGAAAAAACAGGAATTATAGCTGAATACAAAAGAGCGTCGCCATCAAAAGGAGACATCAATAGCACTTCAGCAGTGGAAGATGTCGTAAAGGCCTACGAGGAGGCAGGTGCTTCAGCGGTGTCTGTTCTTACGGATGGGGAATTTTTCAAAGGCAATTTAGAAGATCTATCGAAAGCACGTGAGGCTATTAGCATTCCTATCTTAAGAAAAGAATTCATCGTAGATAAGTATCAGATCGCCGAAGCAAAAGCGTATGGCGCAGACATCATCCTTTTAATTGCAGCATGTCTGAAAAAGGAGGAAGTTCAGGAATTTGCAGCCTATGCGCATCAATTGGGTTTAAATGTCTTACTTGAGGTGCACAACGAACAGGAGCTATTAGATAATCTTTTCGATGACATTGACGCAATTGGTGTCAATAATAGAAATCTGAAAGATTTTTCAGTCGACATCCAGCATTCTTACGATCTCCTAGACAAAATACCAACAGAATATATTAAAGTATCTGAGAGCGGTATAGCTGACCCCTCGACAATTAAAGCCTTAAAAAAAGCAGGATTCCAGGGATTTTTAATTGGCGAAAATTTCATGAAGACAGGTGATCCCGGACAAGCTATCAAAGACTTTGTAAGAGAAATATAGGGAAATCGAACTCTGACAGCAGAAGGGCGGTACGTTCATTTAATTATCGATTTGGCAGGGCTGGCGATTCAAGCCGTCAACGTTCAACAGGGTCTGAAGAGAGCAAAAATAGGCTTTAAACTCGTGACAGTGAGTTAACTTTATACTAATGCCAAATTTTGTACCTTTGTAAAAAATTATCGAAGATGTCGGTCAAGATTGGTGAAAATATTGATTTGGGTAAATTCCCTTTGTTATTAGCTCCGATGGAGGATGTAAGTGATCCTCCGTTTCGCTATGTGTGCAAACAGAATGGTGTTGATTTAATGTATACTGAATTTATTTCTTCGGAAGGGTTAATTCGGGATGCTGCAAAGTCAATTCAAAAATTGGATATTTTTGAGTATGAACGTCCTATTGGCATCCAGATCTTCGGTGGAGATATTGAAAGTATGCGTCAGTCTGCTGAAATCTGCACAAAAGCAGGGCCTAATTTAATCGACATCAATTACGGCTGCCCTGTTAAAAAAGTAGTCTGTAAAGGAGCTGGTTCATCCCTGCTACAGGACATCGATAAAATGGTTGCAATGACCAAAGCTGTCGTTGAGGCTACGGATTTACCCGTAACGGTGAAAACACGTCTTGGCTGGGATGACAACACAAAAAATGTATACGAAGTTGCTGAAAGACTACAAGATGTAGGAATCAAAGCACTGGCTATTCATGGACGTACGCGCGCACAATTGTATAAGGGTCAGGCGGACTGGTCCATGATTCGGGATATCAAACGTAATCCGCGTATCAAAATCCCAATTTTTGGCAATGGCGATGTGGACTCTGTCGAAAAAGCTGCAGCATGGCGCCAGGAGTTTGAAGTGGATGGCATTATGATTGGCCGTGCAGCAATCGGATATCCCTGGATTTTTAGAGAAATCAAACATTTTTTCAATACCGGTGAACGTTTAGAAGGACCTACCATTGCCGAACGTGTCGAGGTTTGCCGAACACATCTCAACAAATCCATTGAATGGAAAGGTGACAAATTGGGTATTTTTGAAATGCGTAGGCATTATGCGAATTACTTCAAAGGAATCCCCAACTTTAAAGAACACCGCATGAAATTAGTCAGCTTACAAAGCCAGGCAGAGATTCTTGAGGTACTTCATGAAATTGAACACAATTTCTCAGCAGAAATGGTATAATCCTGAAGTCTGCGATTTATAAAGAAAAAGGTCGTCCTAAGTTGACTTAGGACGACCTTTTTTATTATGCATCTTTCTTGAGGAATCGCTTGAGCTGATTTCGTTCCATCAAAAATATACCTCCAATGTAAGCAACTAAAAGCCCATTGCCAATAAAGACATTATGATGAAACACAAAGTAGGAAAGGTAGGAGAAACATATTCCCGCAAATATATATATCAGGATCTTTCCCAATTTATAAGGTATAGGATAATGTTTTTGCCCCCATACATAAGATAGCACAACCATAGCAAAGTAGGCTAAAAATGTGACTATTGATGCTCCCACATAGCTGTATCTCGGAATCAGATAATAATTTGCCACGATGGTTATTCCCGCGCCTACCAATGAAATATACAAAGCGTACCGCGTTTGATCAGAAAGCTTATACCATACCGAAAGATTCATATAGATGCCCAGCAGCACATAATTGAACAGCAACAAAGGAACAATGAATAATCCAGACCAATATAAGTCACGTGTTTCCACATTTCCTTTAATAAAATACTTCAGCCAGTCAATATTCGCTGTAATCCCCAACATGACTAACATCATGGCAATGACGAAATATTCCATAATTAACGCATAGGTCTTTTTCGCATTTGCATTTTTTGCATAAGAAAAGAAAAATGGTTCTGCCCCCAATCGAAAAGCCTGAACAAAAATGCTCAGAAACATCGCCAATTTTCCAACGGCTCCATAGATCCCCAAATCGCGATCACCAATATCCTTAGGCAGGTAGATTGGCAATACAATTTTATCTAAATTTTCGTTGATGATATAAGAAATATTGGCTATTAAAATCGGAAAGCTATAGGATAGCATCTTTAAGATTAGCTGCTTTTCGGGTTTAAAATAAAACCCTTTCATTTCAGGCAGAAGCAACAGAAAGGTCGCCGCACTTGCTACAATGTTGGAAATAAATACATAACCTATCCATTCATTTCTATACCAGCCGGAACACCAAGTGCCCAAAGCACCACCATCTTTTATCAAATAGGGAACTAGCGCAATAAAGAATAGGTTAAGAATAACCATAATACCGATGTTGGCCAATTTAATAGCACCAAATCGAATAGGCCTTCCCTCCGATCTCAATTTCGCAAAAGGAACAATAGCTAAAGCATCCAATGCCAATATGAGGGCAAAATACTTCACATAGCTCTCGTAATCGGCATTATAGGTTCCCTTATTCAACCAGCTACCAAAAGTACCCGCAAAGACAAAGGCCGTTATAAAAAATAATATTGCCAGAGTAGCAATGACGATAAAACTATTATTGAAAACCTGCTTCTTATCCTTTTCTTCGACTTTTTGGAGAAACCTAAAAAAAGTCGTTTCCATACCAAATGCCAAAACGGCATTGATCATGGACGCCCAAGCGTACATATTGGTAAATATTCCGTAGGAAGCAGGTGGATATTTGAGGACATACAATGGCGTCATGACGAAATACAGCATACGTGCTATAATCGTACTCAGACCATAAATCATGGTCTGTCCAGCGAATTTTTTGAGTACTGACAAGGCGAAAAGGACTTAAGATTGAACTCTTTTAACTACTTCAAAATTGGAAAAGCCCTTCATTTCGCCTTCCTTTACCTCAACACTTTCAACAATTGCTCCCTCGGGCCCTTCTTGGCAGAACTCCAACAATGAATCCAGTGCAAAATCATCGCCCTCGCCCTCGATATAAACAGAACCATCTTTTAAATTGACAACAAAGCCCCTAACACCGACCTGATCCGCAACCGCCTTGGTTGTCAATCTAAAAAAGACTCCTTGTACTTTACCTCTTATTGAAATATTCAAATGTTTCATCCGTAACTTATTTTTTCTTCCATCGGTCAGATGGAACTTACCATGACTATAGTTTCGTTATTACAGCCATGGACGATTCAATAAGAGCAAAAGTACAGAAGTTTTAGGGAATTAAATACTACGCTAAACGTTTTACCTTAACATCTTCATTTAGGCGCATGTGTTCCATCCCTTGCAACAACACAATCCCTGGTTTTTTACCCACTTCGAGTGACCCAAATTCATCCTCAATGTTCAACGCGATAGCGCCATTGATTGTAGCCCATTGAATGGTCTGCAAGAAATCGAGATCTTCAAAGTGCGCATGCAATACCTTTAGCTCCTCCAAAATAGACAATGTGTCGTTTGAAGCTAAACTGTCCGTTCCGATTACTAAACGCTGTCCGGCATTCATAAAATTCTGAACCTTTGGTAATGTTCCTTCAATATAAAGATTGGCCTTTGGACAAAGACACCACATCACATCACGATCCATGCGCTCTACAAAATCCAGATCTTTCAGCGAGGTATAGGTATTATGAACCAACAATAATTTATTGGGGTAAGGTAAATAAGGAAGATAAGACTGAATCGAGTTTCTTGCCTGTGCCTTAATCGCATCGGCGTTTTTCCCTATACTTTTATAAAAGTCCAAGAACTCCCCCATTTTATAACGGAACAATTTATTCTCCTCTTCACTTTCTTGATTGTGAATACTGATAATATTTGTTTCCGGAACCATCTTCTTGAATTTTTTGAAAAGGACCTTCGAACAAGAATAGGGCGCGTGCGGCGTAATGGATACATGCCCATTCCTAAACTCCTGCGTCAACGATTTAGCCTCCTTTAACTTAAAGTCCGCTTCTTCAGGTTCAATTCCGAGTACCTCCACAAAGGTGTGATATAGGAGCTGTGAATCTTCTTTCAATTTTGAGGAATTATCTGTGTTGGCATGATCTCCGACTGCGACAATACCATTTTCGTACATCTCTCGATCGGCTTTTGCCATAGCGTCGTCTATTTTTTTCATCGACGCCGACCGCGTTGTCATCACCTTACTGAGAAAGCTCGGAAGCCCTGTACCTTTAGGAACAATACCTTTCATATGCGACAATTCAATGTGGCAATGTGCATTGATAAAACCTGGAATTATCACTCCTTCATATTTCTCAACCTTCGCTTTATCTGAAGGTGTAAATGAAGTTGGGTCATAGATACCTTGAATTACCCCCTCCTCATCCACCGAAACAATGCCATCTTTTATTGGCATTGAAGTAATCGGCAGAATATAATTAGCGCTTAAATACTTTAACATTTTATCTCCTCACTATCAATTTAGTAACTAAAAATTTTTGACCTGTATGAATACATACCCTAGTAGAAAAATTCATGCCAAGGTACCTAAAAAGAACAATAAATACCAAAAACAACAATTTGCACAAAATTTTAACCAAAAAGAAATAATAGCATAAATACCCGCTTTTGTATTTGTCATAAATTACTTCTTTATACTTCATTTCAATTTTAAATTTATATATTCGCAGCATCGAATAGGGGTGCCTTGTTTTGTCAGGAACACAAATAAAGGCTGAGATTATACCCAACAGATTAAATTCTGTACACCTGATCCAGATAATGCTGGCGTAGGGAGAGGTTAGTTAAATAGTGCGGTCATAGTAACCCCTTGCTATGATTTGTTTAACTCAAACAAAATACATTACCATGATCAAATTTTTGATTTGTAGCTCCTTAGCTACTATTTCAAGCCAAATTGCCATTGCGCAACAAAATCTGACAATTAAAGCTGTAGACAATACCAATCAGACCCCTTTGCAGTATGTTTCCATATCCATAGATGGACAAGCATCCTTCGCTGGCCAATCGGACACAAATGGACTGATCAAACTATACCGTATCAATACAGGTAAACACCAGATTCAGGTATCTTCTCTTGGATATAAAACATGGAGCCGAAATGTGGATGTTAAAGACAATTTGGAGCTCACCGTAGCATTAGAACCGAATACCATTCAAATGGAAGAAGTTCTTGTTCAATCTACCCGTGCCAAAAGGAATGCCCCAACAACCTTTAAAAATATCTCCAAAGAAGAAATAACACGTAACAACCTCGGCCAGGATATCCCATTTCTTCTAAATCAGACCCCATCCGTGCAGGTGAATTCCGATGCCGGTGCGGGCATAGGTTATACAGGAATGACGATCAGGGGATCCGACAATCAACGAATCAACGTAACACTCAATGGAATCCCCTTAAATGATGCGGAGAGCATGGGTTCCTTTTTTGTAAACCTTCCTGACTTTGCCTCTTCTACCGAGAGCATCCAAGTTCAGCGTGGTATTGGGACCTCGACGAATGGTGCCGGATCATTTGGAGCCTCATTGAATATTCAGTCCAATACTCTAGTAGAAACCCCTTACGCAGAACTCAACAATTCATTTGGCTCTTATAATACTTGGAAAAATACGGTCAAAGTTGGTACCGGACTAATTGACGACAAATTTGCCTTCAATGCCAGATTATCTCGAATAAGTAGCGATGGTTACATCGAAAGAGGTAGTTCAGACTTACAATCTTTCTATGTGGACGGAGGCTATTATGGCAAAAAACATATTTTAAAAGGAATTGTATTCTGGGGAAAAGAAAAGACCTATCAAGCCTGGAATGGCGTTCCTGAACCATTGATTACAGGAGATCGGTCGCGCATGGATGATTATGCTGATAATGCACTCGAAATTTCCGGTGCCGAGAAGGATCGTTTCATGAACGCTGGCCGGAATTATAACCTATACACGTATAAAAATCAAACAGATAATTATACGCAGAAACATCATCAACTTCATTATACCAATATACTGAACGACAAATTGACGCTCAATACAGCCTTACACTATACAAGAGGTTATGGTTACTATGAAGAAATGAGACCGGGAGATAAACTAAGTAAATACGGTTTGCCTAACGTCATCATTGGTAAAGATACCATACAAAAAACGGATCTTGTCCGCAGGAGATGGCTGGATAATTATTTTTATGGCATGACCTATGCCCTGAATTACAGACCGAATGATCAACTTGAAATGACTTGGGGTGGAGCTTATAACCAATACAAAGGAAAACATTATGGCCAGGTGATTTGGGCACAGTATGCATCGACAGGTTTTCTTGACGACAAATATTATTATGGGGAATCACAAAAAAATGATTTTAGCAATTTCTTAAAAGTCGATTACAAACTAGAAAAATGGATATTAATGGCCGATATTCAATATCGGAATGTAGATTACCACATGTATGGTGATGATGATAAGGTAAAAAATTATAATTATCATCCTAAGTTTAATTTCCTGAATCCTAAAGCCGGTGCAACTTATCTGCTAAATGACCATTCAAACGTATACGCTTCTTATGCCTTTGCACAAAAAGAACCTGTTCGCAAGGATTTTATAGAAAAAAATAGCGCCTTACCAGATCCTACCCCTGAGAAAATGCAGGACATTGAATTGGGTTATCGTTTTATCAATGAAAAATTCAACATCGGGTTGAATGGATATGGCATGTTTTACAAGGACCAGTTGATTCCAACCGGTGAAATCAGCGATACGGGCTCCCCAATTCGACAAAATGTCAATGATAGCTATAGAATGGGTCTTGAATTCGATGGATCATGGAACATCAGCAAACAGTTCAACTGGAAAGCAACCGCTAGTTTCAGCCAAAATAAAATTAAAGACTTTGAAGAGGTCATTGGCGATACAAGGATATTTTATTCGAAAACAAACATTGCTTTATCGCCAGGAACTATTTTGTCAAGTAATTTTTCTTACACCCCAATAACATCACTTACATTTTCGCTTCTATCCAAATTTGTAGGAAGACAATACCTGGATAATTCATCTGCGAAAGAAAGAAGCATTTCCTCTTATTTTGTCAACAATCTGTTAGCAAACTATAACTTTACAGCATTAGGTATCAAAAACATCAGTGCAACCTTACAGGTCAACAATATATTGAACGAGAAGTACGAGGCCAATGGCTATACCTTTGGCTGGATGGAAGGTGATACCCGGAAATATTATAATTTCTATTTCCCACAAGCGCCAACGAATTTCTTACTGGGCTTGAATTTCAAATTCTAAACCACACTGTATAAGAGCCATCTAATTCCAAACGCATTAACAGCTGGGAAGGCGGACTGAAGATCGCTTCCGACCAAATCCTTTAGCATAATTAGCGTCCCTTTTTCCTTCGGGAGAAAGGGACGTTTCTATGTACACCCAGGAGAAAACTGAATTTCCCATCGTGTTTAACAATCGGAATTTTTACCTTTGATTTTATACTTTTCATTATGCGCGCAGTTATACAACGAGTGAAAAACGCCTCTTGTACGGTAGATAATCAGATTACAGGCCAGATCCAGCAGGGTCTAATGATTTTATTAGGAGTTGAAGAAGCAGACACAATAGAAGATCTGAAATGGTTAGGACAGAAGTTCATCAACTTACGCATCTTCGAGGATGAACAAGGTCTGATGAATAAGTCGATACAGGATGTAGACGGAAACATCTTACTCGTCTCACAATTCACCCTATTTGCTCAAACAAAAAAAGGAAACAGGCCCTCTTTTATCAGGGCAGCAAAACCGGACAAAGCCAAACCAATGTATGAAGAGATGGCTTTATTATTAAGTCAATTGCTTCAAAAAGAGGTTCAACTTGGCATATTCGGAGCAGATATGAAAATCGACCTACTGAATGATGGGCCAGTTACCATCGTCATGGACACAAAAGATAAGGACAACTTTTAATTTTTTATTGAACAGGATGACAATTAAAGAAGCACAAGAGGTTATTGACAAATGGATCAATAGTACCGGAGTACGTTATTTCAACGAGTTGACAAACACCGCCATACTCATGGAAGAAGTCGGTGAAGTTGCCCGAATAATGGCTCGGCAATACGGAGAACAATCTTTCAAAAAATCAGACAAAGAAGTTAATTTAGCAGATGAAATGGCCGATGTATTATTCGTTTTGATGTGCCTTGCCAATCAAACGGGAATTGATCTAACAGCAGCTTTGGAACAAAATCTTCAAAAGAAATCAATTCGGGATGCCGACCGCCATAAAAACAACGAAAAACTTAAATAACCAAGAGTAGTATTGTTTGTACAACTCTCTGAGATAATATTTAAATTTTAAATCGCGTACGATGTATAAATTCATAACCTATTCGCTCATAGCAAGCATATGCTTTGCCTCTTGTGCGACAAGACAGCAGCTAAATACTAAGGTTGAGCAGGTCAGTACTTTTAATAAGGCTGCCGTTGTCACAGCACATCCTTTGGCTTCAGAGGTCGGGGTAAAGATTTTAAAACAAGGTGGGAATGCAATAGATGCTGCAGTTGCCGTACAATTTGCTCTTGCAGTTGTTTATCCCAATGCAGGAAATATTGGCGGCGGTGGCTTTATGCTCTACCGCGATCATCGGGGTAATTTAGATGCCTTAGATTTTCGTGAGAAGGCCCCTCTAAAAGCATCCCGGGATATGTATCTCGATGCCCAAGGCAATGTTATTCCTGAGTTGAGCCTTTATAGTCAATTGGCCTCTGGTATCCCTGGATCTGTTGCTGGTATGTGGGAAGCACACAGAAAGTACGGCAAATTACAATGGAAAGATCTCGTACTCCCAGCAATACAGCTAGCCAGAACAGGGTTTAAAATCAGTCAACGACAAGCCAATGAGTTTGAAAGCCATAAAGAGCGTTTTGTCAAACTGAACCCTGCCGGTGCTGCAATTATCAAAACCACAGTTTGGCGAGCAGGTGACCTATTTATCCAGGAGGAACTTGCAAAAACACTGGAAAGAATCGCAATCGAAGGCCGAGACGGTTTCTATAAAGGTAAAACGGCCGACTTCATTGTTGCCGAAATGGGTAAAGGGAAAGGTATTATTAATCATCAAGATCTACTGGATTATCAGGCGCTTTGGCGAACGCCAATTTCCACAAATTATCGGGGCCATAAAGTAATTTCCATGCCGCCGCCTTCGAGTGGGGGAACATCTCTTTTAGCCCTGCTCAAATCAGTCGAACAATTTCCACTTGAGCGCTGGGGCTTTCAAAGCGATTCAACCATCCGTGTCATGGTCGAAGCTGAACGTTATGTATATGCCAATCGGGCTAAGTATTTGGGAGATCCTGATTTCATTAAGGTACCCGTCCAACAGCTTATTGACTCTGCCTCAAATGCGCATAAACTCCATTCTTTCAATTTCCATAAAGCGACATTAAGCAAAGATGTCAATGCAGATGTCATTCCTGGCTATGAAAGTGAACAAACGACACATTTCAATATCGTAGACGAGCAAGGGAATGCAGTATCCATTACAACAACACTTAATGATTCTTATGGCTCAGGAGTATTTGTGGAGGGCGCAGGTTTTCTCCTAAACAATGAAATGGACGATTTCTCCGTAAAGACCGGTGTCCCAAACATGTATGGGCTTACTGGGGAAAAAGCGAACGAGATTCAGCCCGGCAAAAGGATGCTCAGCTCAATGACACCCACTATTGTAGAAAAAGATGGCAAACTATTTATGGTTGTAGGAACCCCTGGAGGATCAACTATTATTACCTCTGTTTTTCAGACCATCCTCAACGTTATTGACTTCCGACAAAATGCCCAATCAGCTGTGAGCCTGCCAAGATTTCATCATCAATGGCTTCCTGATCGTATTGACGTTGAAAATAACGCAATCGATGTCAATCTACGTGATCGATTGACAAAAGATGGCTATACGATAAATCCGAGAGGGACAATCGGTCGCGTGGAGAATATACTTGTATTACCAAATGGTAAATTACAGACAGGAGCCGACCCGCGTGGAGACGATATGGCAAAAGGCTATTAAGGAACAAAAAGAAAGGCTCATTTGGAATTCCAAATGAGCCTTTCTTTTTTATTTTAAAATGGGATGATCTTACATCATTCCACCCATACCGCCACCCATTGGAGGAGCACCAGCACCTACAGGGTTTTCTTCAGCTTCATCAGCCAATACACACTCTGTAGTTAATAGCATTGAAGCAACTGAAGCTGCATTTTCCAATGCTACACGAGATACTTTAGTTGGATCAATTACACCAGCAGCGATTAGGTTTTCGTAACGGTCTGTACGTGCATTGTAACCGAAATCTGCAGTTCCTTCTTTCACTTTTTGAACGATTACTGCACCTTCGATACCAGCGTTATTACAGATCTGACGTAACGGCTCTTCGATAGCGCGTTTGATGATGTCAATACCGATTTGCTCATCTTCGTTGTCACCTTTAAGGTTTACCAAAGCTTCAGTTGAGCGAATGAAGGCAACACCACCACCAGCGATAATACCTTCTTCAACAGCTGCACGAGTAGCGTGTAAAGCATCATCAACACGGTCTTTTTTCTCTTTCATTTCAACCTCAGTAGTTGCACCGACATATAACACGGCTACACCACCTGACAATTTTGCTAAACGTTCTTGTAGTTTTTCGCGATCGTAGTCAGAAGTTGTTGTTTCGATTTGTGAACGGATTTGAGCAACACGTGCCTTAATATCCTCTACATTACCAGAACCATTGATAATCGTTGTGTTATCTTTGTCAACTTGAACTTTTTCAGCTTGACCTAAGTAAGATAACTCCGCATTTTCTAATTTGAAACCTCTTTCTTCAGAGATAACAGTACCACCAGTTAAGATCGCGATATCTTCTAACATTGCTTTACGACGGTCACCGAAACCTGGAGCTTTAACAGCCGCAACTTTCAACGAACCACGGATTTTATTAACAACTAATGTTGCCAATGCCTCACCATCTAAGTCTTCAGCAATGATCAATAATGGTTTACCAGTTTGAACTTGTTTCTCCAAGATAGGCAACAACTCTTTCATGTTGCTGATTTTCTTGTCGTAGATCAAAATGTATGGATTATCTAATTCCGCTTCCATTTTGTCAGAATTGGTCACAAAATATGGAGACAAATAACCACGGTCAAATTGCATACCTTCTACAGTTTTTACTTCTGTTTCAGTACCTTTTGCTTCTTCAACAGTGATAACGCCGTCGTTACCTACTTTTTCCATTGCTTGAGCAATTAAAGCACCAATTACTTCGTCGTTGTTTGCTGAAATAGTAGCAACTTGTTTGATTTTATTATTGTCTTGACCTACTTCTTGAGATTGAGATTTCAAGTTAGCAACAACAGTTGCAACAGCTTTGTCAATACCACGTTTTAGATCCATTGGATTAGCTCCAGCAGCCACAGATTTGATACCTGGAGCAACGATTGCTTGTGCCAATACAGTAGCAGTAGTCGTACCGTCACCAGCTTGATCAGCTGTTTTGGAAGCTACTTCTTTTACCATTTGTGCACCCATATTTTCTAAAGCGTCTTTCAATTCGATTTCTTTCGCCACCGAAACACCATCTTTAGTAATTACTGGAGCACCAAATTTTTTCTCAATAATTACGTTACGTCCTTTAGGACCCAATGTTACTTTAACTGCATTCGCTAAAGTATCTACACCTTTTTTAAGGGCCTCGCGAGCCTCAACGTTATATTTTACTTGTTTTGCCATTTTTATATGAGTATTTAGTATTTCTAAGAAGTGTAATTCGAGTTTAAATTAAACCGTAAACCGATTTATTTTTTACACGTCCAATTTTACAGCTTCACTAAAATAACCTATTGAATTTTTAATTGAGCCAGTACGCTCGTTTTAAATAACCTGTTCCTATTAATTAGATAACCGCGTAAATATCAGACTCACGCATAATTAAGTACTCTTTTCCTTCGTAAGTAATTTCAGTACCTGCGTATTTTCCGTATAATACTTTGTCACCAACTTTCACAGTTAACGGTTCGTCAACTTTACCTGTACCTACAGCAACTACTGTACCTTGAGATGGTTTTTCTTTTGCTGTATCGGGGATATACAACCCTGAAGCTGTTTTTTCTTCTGCTGGAGCAGCTTCTACTACTACTCTGTCTCCGATAGGTTTGATACTTAATGCCATAATTAATTTACTTTTTATCTGTTATTGAATTTATTTTAATGTTATAATCGCTATAAACACATCATCTTTTATGCCAATTGTAAATAAGACAGCTTATAAGACAATTTTTCACAGAAAAGTTAATATCTCCATCGACAAAAATTCATTTTGCTGTCACACTGTCATTCCCAGTCTGTCAGTCTTACTTCCGTCGACAGACAGACCAATAAATTTATCGCTACATACCTGCCTTAGACAAAATATCGAACATAAAAAAGCCCCGTCTGTACAAACAAACGGGGCTCATCATTTTTTACTGACAACTATTTCTTAGCTTCTTCTACTGGTTTTGTTGTCGGTGTAGTCACTGGAGCCTTTTCTTGCGATTGAGCCGGAGCAGCTTGCCCTTGTCCCGCCGGAGCACCAACAGGCTGTTGTCCAGTACCCAAATTCAATGGACCTTGTTGTTTAGGCGCTTCGATTTGACCGCCCAATCCACCTTTAGATGTGCTTGGAGACGTACCAATAACATTTACACCTAAGCTAAATACCATAATGGCAATAACCATAATCCAGGTACCTTTTTCCAAAAAGTCACCTGTACGTTTTACTCCCATAAGATTCGTTCCACCTGAAAAACCTGATGACAAACCTCCTCCTTTTGGATTTTGGATTAAAACCAAAAACGCTAAAATAATACTAGCTAATATGATTAGACCGATTAATAATCCTTGCATCTCTTTATGTTATTAATTTAATTTCTTTTCTAATTCTGTTATGCGTGCCGCAAAGTAAGCATTTTTTTCTGGATATTTCAAAACTAATTTTTTGTAAACCTCTATTGCTTTTGGATATAAGCCCTGTTCCACATAGATCTTGGCAAGTGTTTCGGTAACAAGTGAATGCTGATCTTCCGAACTTTTTCTAGCTTTATTCTCCAAGTCTAACTTTTCTGCTTGCAGGGGCTGAATCATAGGTTCTTCACGAATAAATTTTTCGATTACCTCGTCTGTTTTACGCGGTATTTGAAAAGAGATTGTCGTTTTAACCTCATCACTTAACTTTGCTTCAGGCGATTGCAAATGAAAGATATTCTCCCTGATCTGTTGATCGAGTAGCTGATTATCCAGTTTCTCATGAATTTTAGCAATATCGTCATTCGAGGGCGTCATTGGGCGTAATGGAGATTTTACATAGGGCTGATAGGTATCAGCATATTCTAATCTCGTCTTATGCAACCACCATAAGAAACTGTAGGGCATGGTATCGTCATCATAGACCGAAACACGCTCCTGACCATCATCCATTGTATTGGCAACAGCTTCCGCTACAACAGGTACTACTAATGCAGGTTCCTCTGAATCGACACTATTTTCTTGCTGCTGATCGTTTGACCGAAAATAATCTTTTGCAACCCCGGCTTGAATCAAACGATCCAATTCATCAACCTCAATCTTGGATAAAACTGGTTCAGCTACCGTTTCACGATCAGCTTCAATTTCGATAATGCCATCATCGTCACGAAGTGCTCCATCCACCGGGAATTCATCTGACTGCATGACTGCATCAGGCTCTTCCACTGATTTACAATGCATAAATTCATACAACCAACTCGGAGAAGATGCATAGAGCAAAGTAGACGATAAATTCTGAACTGAACTTTGCTTGCCAAAAACTTTGCGTTCATAGACAAATCGCAGGCTTTGGGCATAAGGGTATTTTTCAATCAATGCTAAAACAACATCTTCCGCCACAGTGTCGGGACGATTGATTGCTTGAAAAAAAAGCTCGTTATTGGATAATGATATATTAAGATTCATCTTGGAAATAGAATTACCAATTAGCAAACGCTTTATTGTATATATCCTCAGTTAGCATTTGAATAATTTCTTTACCCAAGGTCTCTTCTTGCGCACTCTGAAGATTTCCCGCAAACTCTTTGAATCGCGTAAAAGGCTGTTCAAAATCGTCCTTTGGATTAATTTTATTATGATAGGTAACTTTGATTGTAATCGTCAATCTATTCATCGCTGCTCGGTCTGTGCCAGCCTCAACAGCTGCAGGACTTATCGAATACTCCGTAATAAATCCCTCAAAGGTAGCATCACCGTCTTGATTCACCTGACTCAATCGAGATTGGTTACGGATACGCTCTTTCAGTGCCTCCGTAAAATTCTGGCTTAAGGTCGGATAAACTAAAGGAGCTATATTTTCGAAATATTGAATATTGACTGTTTTCATTCCCTCAGGAATGGATCCCCCAGTAAATCCATATTTTACCCCACAACTATTCATTACAAACAAAAAGATTGTGGTGAGAAAAGCATATAAAATTTTTCTTGACAACATCTGTAAACCTTAATCTAAATTTAAGTCTTTAATTTTTCTGTACAAAGTTCTTTCAGAAATTCCCAGCTCTTGCGCAGCAGCTTTACGTTTACCACGGTGCTTTTTCAGCGCTTTCTTGATAAGATCAGACTCTTTATCAACAAGCGATAAAGATTCCTCAACTTCTTGAGCATCCTGCAGATATTCATCCTGCGCAACAGGATTTTTTAATACGTTTGTCGTATTTGCTGGAGAATGTATGGTGAGCGTTGGGGTTGTATTATAATTTTCTGGTTCTGCTTTCAATTGTGGTTCAATCTCCTGGTACAACTGATTAATGTAAGGGGAATTTTGATCAAATGTGCTCGAATCGACACCTTTCTGAATTAATTCAACCACCAGTTTTTTCAGATCAACCATATCCTTCTTCATATCAAATAAGACTTTATACAGCAAATCTCTTTCGGAGAAATCCTCTTTTCCGCCATTATTTGAAGGAACTACCGCTGGCAAACTCGTTCGGGATTCATTGGGCAGATAATTTTGAAGTGTATAGGCATCGACGACGCGTTCTTTCTCCAAAACTGCAATTTGCTCCGCAACATTTTTCAGTTGACGTACGTTTCCGGGCCAGCTATAGTTGCGCAGCATATTTTGTGCATCTTCTGTCAATTGAACCCCAGGTGTACGGTATTTCTCCGAAAAGTCCACAATAAACTTACGAAATAATAAGTTGATATCTTCAGGTCTTTCACGTAATGACGGTACACGCAACGGTACAGTATTCAGACGATAATAAAGATCTTCGCGAAATTTACCTTTTTGTACAGCTTCAAATACATTCACATTTGTCGCAGCAACCACACGTACATTTGTCTTCTGTACCTTGGATGACCCTACCCGTATATACTCACCTGACTCCAATACACGTAATAATCTTGCTTGCGTACCCAAAGGCAACTCACCTACTTCATCCAAAAAGATTGTTCCACCGTCAACGACCTCAAAATATCCCTTTCTGGCTTCATGGGCACCTGTAAAGGAACCCTTTTCGTGACCAAATAACTCAGAGTCAATGGTACCCTCTGGTATAGCTCCACAATTGACCGCAATAAAAGGGCCATGCTTACGTGAGCTTAATTGATGGATAATATGCGAAAAAACCTCTTTACCACTCCCACTTTCACCTTGTATTAGTACGGAGATATCAGTTGGAGCCACTTGTCGTGCAATATCAATAGCACGATTCAACAAAGGCGAATTACCAATAATTCCAAATCTATTCTTTATATCTTGGTTATCCATAAATTTCCAGTTGGAAATAAAACAAACTAAGTTTTCTTAATCAACAATCTTTCCCAATAATGTCGCAGAGGTACATGACTCGATAAGTACATTCACATAATCGCCTTGTTTAAATCGAGGATCAATTGGAAATACCACCAATGCATTTTGATCATTACGGCCACAGAAATCGAACTCAGATCTTTTCGAAAATCCCTCAACAAGCACTTTACAAACTTTGCCAATAAAATGTTGATAACGGTATAAACTATGATCGCGCTGTTTATTGATCACTTCTGTCAAACGACGTTTTTTAACATCTTCAGGAATATCATCTGCGTATCTTTTTGCCGCCAATGTACCTGGTCTTTCTGAATAAGCAAACATATAGGCGAAATCGTATTTGACATAATCCATCATAGACAATGTTTCTTGATGCTCCTCTTCTGTTTCAGTACAGAAACCTGTAATAACATCTGTGGAAATAGCACAATCCGGAATAATACGACGGATGGCATCGACACGCTCCATATACCATTCACGGTCATAGGTACGGTTCATTAATTCCAATACTCTAGAGTTCCCTGATTGAACTGGCAAGTGAATATAATTACAGATGTTTTCATGCGAAGCTATTGCATATAAAACTTCATCTGTAATATCTTTTGGATGGGAAGTAGAGAAGCGAATACGTAAAAGCGGGCTGATTTCAGCAACCATTGTAAGCAAGCTAGCAAATGTTATGATTTCATCCGGTTCCTCCCCTTCAGCTACTGGAGCAGTATATTTATACGAATCCACATTTTGTCCCAACAACGTAACCTCCTTATAGCCGGCATTAAAAAGATCTTGGGCCTCCTTCACGATAGATTGTGGATCACGGCTACGTTCCCGGCCACGTGTGAAAGGAACAACACAGAAAGAACACATATTGTCGCAACCACGCATAATCGAAATAAAAGCTGTCACACCGTTTGAATTCAAACGGACAGGGTTAATATCGGCATACGTTTCCTCCCTAGACAATAAAACGTTTACCGCTTTTGCTCCATCGTCAACTTTATCAATCAAATTCGGTAGATCGCGATAAGCATCTGGACCGACCACAACGTCCACTAATTTTTCTTCTTCTAAAAATTTCGATTTCAAACGCTCTGCCATACAACCCAGCACACCAACGATCATTCCGGGATTTTTTGCTTTAGCAGCTTCAAATTCCTTGAGACGATTGCGCACACGCTGTTCAGCATTTTCGCGGATTGAACAGGTATTAATAAAAACCACATCAGCTTCCTGATAATTCTTGGTTGTTTCAAATCCCTTATCCAACAAAATAGAAGCAACAATCTCACTATCCGAAAAATTCATCTGGCAACCGTAACTTTCAATATACAGTTTGCGTCCATTACTTAAAATCGGATCCTGTTCTAATAATAATGCCTCACCCTGACGAGATTCGTCGTGTTCCTTAGTGGTATGTGTTAAATCTAGCATAGCTCGATATTCAATAGAATATAATTTTTATTATTTTCGATGGAATAACTAATGCAAATACTCATCTTTTGCTGATCTGATTTTAAGCCCTTAGTTATTTCAAAGACTACAAAGTTAGAAATTTAAATCCATATAATGACAGTTTGTCAGACAGAAATATGGTTTATACTTTGTCAAATTTTAGGCGTAAATGGGCCGTATAAAAATTCGGACGGCTGTATTTCACAAAAAAAGCGCTGATAAATTCAGCGCTTTTTCTATAATTCGCAATCAAGTCAAACAGACTCCCAAAAGACCAAAGTCCTGAATCAGATTTATTGACCTGCTTGTTGTTTTGCTTCTTTCTTCATTTGATCACCTGCCACAATCACGATTTCAACACGACGATTTTGAGCACGTCCTGCTTCCGTATCGTTACTTGCAATTGGTTCAGAGAAGTTTCTACCTTCGGTTCTAATACGCGAAGATGCTAAGCCTTTAGATACCGCAAATGCACGTACAGAATTTGCACGGTCCAAAGATACTTTTTCATTTGCAGCCAACGTACCTACATTATCTGTATGGCCGATAACCAAGATTTCAGTACCCTGCTCTTTGTTTAAGGTTGTTACCAGATTTGCAATATTATCCTTAGCAGATGCTTTTAGGTCTGACTTATTGAAATCGAATAAAATACCTGAATCAAACTTAACCACGATACCTTCCGCAGATTGTGTAACTTCTGCTCCTTCAACAGTTTTAGAAATCTCAGCAGCTTGCTTATCCATTTTTTTACCGATCAATACACCGGCAGCTCCACCAATGGCGGCACCCGCTAATGTACCGATCGCCGTATTACCAGCTTTACCACCGATTAATGCACCCAATGCACCACCGGCAACACCACCGATAACGCCACCTTTAGTTGTATTATTCGTATTTTGGATGGTAGAACAACTTCCAAATAACATAGCTGAGGTTGCAACTGTCAAACCTAATACAGCCAATTTTCTATTCATTTTCATATGTATGCTATCTAAGACTTTTAATATTCAAATTAAATACCGTTCTACTAAAATCAAACAAAGTGCCAAAAGATATTTTTATCAACTTTTTTGTTACAAAACACGAAAAAAGGCCCTTAAAACTTCCGAAAATGACGTTGATACGCTACAAAATTTTAAATCATCTTTTGCGACCTTACAATCAGCTAACAGTAACAAAAGCAAAATGTTTTTATTTTTCTTGAGTCTTTACTTCAATATCAGGTAAAAGAGCCCCTTTAGGCCTTCCTTTGGCATTAAAATCGTCCAGCGACTGCTGCACATAATGCATCAGATCATATTGCCCCCAATGCTCAGCAAGATCAAACGATGGACGGTAGCGTATCATAAAAGCATCCAACTCCGTGCTGTCCAGTTTGGTCAAATTCCGAACAGCCTCCCGAGAAAAAATACGGTCAACTTGTAACTCATCCTTCTCTCTATCCATAAACCGTCCAAATCGTTTTGCATTTTTAGCTTCCCGCCCAAAAAGATTATAAAGCGCCGTTGCAGGACTACCCAAGTAGGTCCCGAACTTATTTTTACCCCCATTATAAACGCCCTTTTTAGCGTAATTGCTCATGGCATCATTTAATTCGGCCTCTTTCGTTTTTCGTTCAACGATGACGGTCTCCAATCGTATCCCTTCTTGTAACTCCACATAAAACTCGTTCAGGTTGGTCAGTACAGTTTTCACCGGTGAATACCCGACTTTGGTAAAAGACAAGGAATCTCCTACCGATGCATCAATCGTGAAAACACCAAAAGAGTTACTCAAGGTAGACCTGTGTGTGCGCATATTAAGCACCACAGCATCCCCAATGCGATTACCGTTACCCTTTTGTAGTACCATCCCCGAAACCTTCTGCTGTTGTTGCGCAGAAGCCCCGAAATAGGTGAATAACAGTAAAAAAAGCCCTAATATATGTATGTGTATTATCTTCATCCTATTATTTCTCTTCAATTACCCCAATTTGGTTTCCGTGCGACTATGGTTCTCAGCAATTTCATTGGATCCAACATTTATTTCCGCAAGAACAGCTTACAATTTATTTCAATCTTATTAATTCCCTGTTACACCTAACCTACTTTGCTAAAAGTAGTAATAGTTTGACACTTGTACTGTTAAAAAAGTTTAAATATTCTTTGTTGATCACTTGTATGGATAAAAAACAAAATTAGCGCCTTCAGCAACGACAACAAATAAGCACATATAGTCTTTCGCAGGTTTATAGTTCTGAATAAAAGAAGCCTTACGATCTTCTTGAATAATATCCATTTCTACAAACTCTTCCAATGTAGAGGCATTTATACTCCATTTTGTTTCCAATTCTTTATGATCCAATATCAGTTCACCAACAGAAACTTCATGCTGATGTGCAACAAAAATAGGATAGTCAGAATAACCTTCTTCAACAATCTCCTGCGCTACCTCACGGATTGATTCACTATAAAAATCGAGATCTACCTGCAAACTCTTCAATGGACTTTGCGCTGTAGACGCTGTATTTTCTTCTCTTGCAGATCCTGCAAATAAATCTTCTACTTCCATATGGTATCCTATTACTTCTTTAACTCCAATAAAACGACATTCTCAACGTGTTGCGTATGCGGAAACATATCTACCGGCTTGATCCGCTTCACCTCATATTTTTCGCCTAACAACACCAAATCGCGGGCCTGTGTAGCAGCATTACAACTGACATATACGATACGCGGCGATTCCATTTCCAACAAACGCGCTACAACGTCAGCGTGCATTCCTGCACGTGGTGGATCGGTAATAACCACATCCGGTTTACCGTGTTCGGCGATAAAGGAAGGGGTCAACACATCTTTCATATCACCGGCGTAAAACTTTGTATTCGTAATATCATTGATCGACGAATTCACTTTAGCGTCCTCAATGGCAGTGGGAACATACTCTACACCCACAACTTCTCTTGCCTTCTTAGCGACAAAGTTTGCAATTGTACCTGCTCCTGTATACAAATCATACACCAGCTCATCCCCCTTTAAATTGGCAAAGTCACGTGTGATTTTATACAGCTCATACGCTTGTGCAGAGTTTGTTTGATAGAACGACTTAGGCCCTACTTTGTAACGCAAGCCCTCCATCTCCTCATAGATAAAGTCACGACCGGCATATACATGAATATCCTGGTCGAAGATTGTATCATTGCGTTTCTGGTTTACGATATATAACAGGGAAGCGACTTGAGGAAACTTTTCTTTAACAAATTCCATCAACAACTCAACCTGTCCTTCTTCAGGATATGCAAACACAACGATCACCATCATCTCCCCGGTAGACGAGATACGGATAATCAAATTGCGCAATACACCGGTGTGTTCACGCAGATCGTAGAACGTCATACCTTGACTAAGCGCAAAATCACGAATGCTGTTGCGAACTTCATTTGACGGATCTTCTTGCAAAAAACAATGATCAATATCTAAAATCTTATCAAAACGCCCTGGCACGTGAAAACCCAGTGCATTCATTTCCAATTGGGACGCATCTTCATCAACTGAAGTCAACCATTTTTTGTTGGAAAATGTATATTCTAATTTATTTCTATAGTATTCCGTTTGCGCAGAGCCCAAGATACTTTCCATCGCTGAAGTATCCACTTTCCCAATACGCGATAGGGCATTATCGACAGATTGTTGCTTGAATTTTAATTGAGCATCATAGGTCATATGCTGCCATTTACATCCACCACACACACCGAAATGTTCACAAAACGGATCTACGCGATAAGATGAAGCCTCTTTTAAACTGGTTACCCGAGCTTCCGCAAAATTCTTTTTCTTGCGCATAAGCTCCACGTCAACAACATCACCGGGAACAGCTTTTTCTACAAACAAAACCAAATCTTCGGTTTTTCCAACACCTCTACCCTCTTCGGCAATATCAATGATGGCAATATCTTTCAAGAACTTTTTCTCTTGCGGAATTCTTCTACTCATAGGGTGCAAAAATACAAATTTATACCGATTTTTCATCTGCATAAATGATTTATAGCCATTGATTATCACTGGCATAAACGAGTACCTGACGGGTATGATAAGTTTCAAGCGAATAGAATACGGGGATCAGATTCGGACATTGTTCGCACCTTATTCGGACGCGATACAGATTGTGTACCAATACTGACCAGATTCTGACCTGACTCTGAACAGGAATTATCTGTTCAGAGTCAGGTCAATAATAGTTGCAAGAGTGTTCATCTCCGAAGGTGGTACGAACACAATACGAATACAACCCGGCAACAGCATGAACGTTGCAGAGCATCATAAAAAAGTGAGCATGCAAAAAAGATAAGATGTAAACCTTTTTCAGGAATGGACATAACGTCGCGAATTAGAAAGGGATGCGCGCGTTATAACAACTTTACTGAACTGTTGCCTGAACAAGATAAGGAAGGATTTCTTTCTGAAACGAAATAAAGTTTTTCCGCACATCGGCATCTGAGACAGCCGTAAAAGCAAAAGAAAACACAATACTTTTACTGGACTTGATCAAAAAGGTCAGCTTCTCTTCGCTAATCGCTTCATTTATCTTTTCATTCTGAATGAATGTACTTAAGAGCAGAAACTCCAAATCTTCAGACAGCGTTTTTAAATATTCTTGGGCATTTGCAGATTCCCGGATAAATTCCCAGCCGATCAATTCATTGCAAGCCGTATAGGTCAGTCGGCTTACCCGCAATATTGTAGACGCCAAAAACGAAGCCATATCATCTTCATATTTGGTTGTTTTCAAAATATCCTGCAGACTCGCACGAAGATAATCCATGAGAATGGCATGCAGGATCATTTCTTTACTATCAAAATACTTGTACACTGTCGCCTTCGCAATCTTAGCTTTTTTTGCCAATGTGTTCACACTGGTTTTATGATAGCCATTTTGACGAAAGAGCTCACGTGCTGTTCTTTTTATGGATTCAATAATATAATCTGGTTCCATATACGTTAGATCGTACGAATGTTGAAAGTCATCTACAAAGCCTAAAGACCAAAAAGCATCACATTGTTCTCTTGCCTAGTTATCGTAGAGAATAATGTGATGCCACAATCTTTACAATGAATAATTTATATTAATTCAGTCTCAAATTGAGACAAGAAACGTGTGTCATTTTCTGAGAAAAGACGTAAGTCTTTAATCACATATTTAAGGTTTGTGATACGTTCTATTCCCATACCAAAAGCAAAACCAGAATACTTTTTACTATCGATACCACAGTTATCAAGCACGTTAGGATCGACCATACCGCAACCTAAAATTTCTACCCAGCCAGAGTACTTACACAAGTTACACCCTGCCCCCTTGCAGATTGTACAGGAGATATCCATTTCGGCCGAAGGTTCAGTGAAAGGAAAATAGGACGGACGGAAACGCACTTTGGTACCTTCGCCATACATCTCTTGAACAAAATGATATAACGTTTGTTTCAAATCGGCAAAAGAAACATTTTCGTCTACATATAAACCTTCTACCTGATGAAAGAAACAGTGCGCACGGGCTGATATAGCTTCATTTCTATAAACACGTCCAGGCATTATCGCACGAAATGGCGGTTTACCGGCTTCCATTAAACGCACCTGAACCGAAGAGGTGTGCGTTCTCAATGTAATGTCATTACCTTCTTGTTTTTTGATAAAGAAAGTATCTTGCATATCACGAGCAGGATGTTCCGGCGGAAAATTTAGTGCGGAGAAATTATGCCAATCATCTTCAATTTCCGGACCTTCTGATACAATAAAGCCTAATTTCTTGAAAATTTCAACAATTTCTTTACGAACTAAAGAGATGGGATGTCTAGACCCCAGCTGAAAACCTTGACCAGGCAATGTTAAATCACCCACTAGTTCCTGGGATTTTTGCTTCTCACCAGACCCGAACTTTTCTTGTGCTTCTTTGAATGTATTTTCTGCTAACTGCTTAAATTCATTCAACACTTTTCCCAAAGTACGCTTCTCTTCAGGCGTAACTGTTTTGAATTCATCAAAAAGATTTTTCACAATCCCTTTGGAAACCAAAAACTTCAATCTGAAATTTTCTACATCGGCTGAAGAAGCTGGCGCAAATGCCTTAATCTCTTCAGTATACTGCGTAATTCTATCTTGCAACATAATTAGAGCAAACATAGCCAAAATTTCCACCAAAAAGAAATTTTGAACTTCGACCGGGCATTAAAAACATCACAACAGAAACAGCATGCTCGCTTGGGAGAAAGGAATCAGATTATACGGCTAAAATGCTGATAAAACAAAAGAGCAGGCTTAGTTGCCTGCTCTTTTGTTTTATAGATGATTTTACAATAGTTATTATACATGTAAAGTTTTTACATAATCTCAAATTCTTCAGCTTAAAATGGTAATGGATTATCCTCCTGATCATTCTCCGTAAAATCGACCTCCACTTCCTTATCTTCGACTTTTTGCGCCTGCGTGTTTGCTGTATTACCAGCACTTACACCAGCATTCGGTTCAAAATCCGATTTACGACCTAAAAGCGTGAAGGTTTCAGCGACAACCTCTGTAGCATATCGTCTAATACCCTCCTTATCCTCATAAGTACGCGTCCGCAGTCGACCTTCAATATAAACTAACTTCCCCTTTGTTAGATATTTTACAGCCACATCAGCCAGACCTCGCCACATTACAATATTGTGCCATTCGGTTTGTTCTACTCTTTTCCCGTCTTTGTTATACGTTTCTGATGTTGCCAATGGAAAACTGGCAACAGAGACATTACCTTCTAAATAGCGAATTTCGGGATCTTTTCCAAGATGTCCCACTAAAATGACTTTGTTAACTCCTGACATAATTTAAAAGCATAAATGGTTAAAAATTTGACCTTTCCAAAAAGGTAAAGATCAACTTGTGTTTAGCTAATTTATCTAAATCTTTTAGAAATACATAATCCCAATTGGATTTTTTTTGAATTAGATCGCCTTTTAACCGCACCTCAAAAAATGTCGCGTAG
This sequence comes from Sphingobacterium multivorum, assembly GCF_039511225.1. Taxonomy (NCBI): domain Bacteria; kingdom Pseudomonadati; phylum Bacteroidota; class Sphingobacteriia; order Sphingobacteriales; family Sphingobacteriaceae; genus Sphingobacterium; species Sphingobacterium multivorum. Next base: position 490,760 of record NZ_CP154261.1, on the reverse strand, counting down.
ATATTCTGATGACTCAGGATATGTTTTGTCTGCTGCTGTAAAACATAAAGTTGTGCATCGGGGCCGAAACAGGAAATAAACCACTCATCGCTAAGAACATCCGGAATAGACAAGCTGTAGTTAGACTCCAAAAGCGGAAACTCATATAGGTTCTGCCAAACGTCACTTGCACCGCGTTTGGACATCAGTATCCGATCGTTGTCCTTCAAGATAAAATAATTAAAGTATCTATCTTTACTTGCCTTGGCTTTAAGCTTTACAGGCAACTGCTCTACCTGCCCCTGACTCAGCGCATAACAGGAAGGACGAAACATACAGAATTCACATAAAGGCAGCTTGGGCTTACAATGGGTAGCCCCAAAATCCATAATTGCCTGATTATACAATGCCGGGTGTTTACGATCAAGATTTTCTTTAGCGATAGCTGTAAAAATCTTCTTTCCTTCTGTAGAATTGATAGGTGTTTCTATGCCATAGTATCGCGCTAGTACACGAAACACATTTCCATCCAATACCGCCTGGGCTTCATCGTTCGCAAAAGAAGATATCGCCGCAGCAGTATACTCACCTATTCCAGGAAGCGTAATTAATGTTTGATAATCTACCGGAAAGACACCCTGATACTGATCGCGAACAATTCGGGCAGCCTTATGCATGTTCCGTCCTCGAGAATAATAACCCAGACCTTGCCAAAGATGGAGAATATCATCTTCATCTGCATTCGCAAATTCCACAACATTCTTAAATCGCTCGACAAAACGTACATAATAGGGTAAGCCCTGTTCGACACGAGTCTGTTGCAGAATAATTTCAGAAAGCCATATTTTGTAGGCATCTTTTGTTTCTCGCCACGGCAGATCTCGTTTATGCTGTCGATACCATGCTTGCAATTCCTCGCCAAATTTCATAGCGACAAAAATGCGCAATTTTTCGCTAAAACCAGCATTTCATCATTCGAGGATAGGTCTACGAATGGAGGTAATCTGCTCATCAGGTTCTAAAATCGTATTTTCCAACGTGATATAGCCCTTGTATTTTTCTTTTAGCGCCTGATAGAGACGTCCGTCATACGAAACAGCAAATCGCCCATCTGCTTTGAGATAAACCGGCAGATGCCGATTGCCCACGTCGAAGCAGAACTCGCCCACAACTGATAGATTCTGACAATCCAACAATACACAAAGACAAGGTAAAATGTTGACCTGGATGAATAAATCACCGCGATGATAAATACACTGTCCTGAACGCAGTGCGCTGCTATCATCGCGCTGTATGCGCACCAGATTACCCTTTCTTGTTTTTCGCTGAATAACGCGCTTATTTACTTCATAATAGGAAAGATCCAAAATATCTGAATCGCGGCCCAGCTTCAATTGGTCAAAATCAGGGATAACATCAATCCATATCTCCTCGTGCAGGCTCTCCTTATGCATAATTAGTTCCTTCCACCACGACAGCTTCCATCAACTCGGGCTTACTTTTTCGACGGGGTTTGCGCTGTTCAATGACGCTGATTTCCTCGGCCTTCGATTTCTCATCTTCCGCTATCGCTTCAACTGTTGTCCCTTCCTTCTTTTCAGAAAGCTTATGTTGTGTAAAATCCCAACACAATTGGCCCAACATATGTAAAAAGTCGTACAATAACTCTCCATCAGTACCCAAAGCACGCAGGATAACCACATCTTTTGAAGCCTGTGTAAAACCGTAAGAAATATCGTTGTATTCGACAGTTAAGATTTCATCCAATTCATATTTTAATTCTTGCGCAAAAAGAGCCGAGAACACAAAAGTGGCCTGATGGGTGTATCCCTCAAAAAACAACATCTTCTGTATCGGCTGACTTTTGGGCCGCAAAACCTGATTGTCAATAAAAGACAGTTTACCATTTCTAAAAATCTTGGTTTGCGTATGCAGACTATCAAACTCAAATGCCTCTTTCATATGGATTCTACCCACACTAATAATATCCCCCCACATCAAAACCGCATCTTCAGCCAAGTGAATATGATTGCTTGCCTTGAAAATAGAATCCTTAAACGGCGTTACTGGATGTGGAATGTAATGAAATAGGCCTCCGGCATCCACATGCACATCCGTATGTTGCTTTGCTCCCGTTTTCATGGGGTGAAGCTTATTGAAGGACTGTGTAAAAAGCTTCAATTGTGCATCTTTTTTCACACGAACATCAATGTGCAAATAATCCGTATCCATAATACCAGGCGAGGCACTCATGATGATCATTTCCAAATGGTTGGTCAATCCTGCCGCGCCATAATGCGTTAGTTTATAAGGTGCATTATGATAACTCTCCTTCAATCTGCTCCTGCCGTCCTCTTTGGCAACATTTAATACGATTTTGCTATCCATATACGATAAAATTTAGCCTACAGGCTCCAACAAAGCATACTTTTTGATCCATGATTTTACATCTTCCAAACCTTCTAAAGTCATTAAGTTGGTAAAAATAAAGGGTCGTTCACCGCGCATGCGGATGGTATCTTGCCGCATCACTTCCAAGTCGGCATTCACATAAGGCGCAAGGTCTATTTTATTGATCAACAACAGATCCGAGCGCGTAATACCTGGTCCACCTTTACGTGGCATTTTTTCGCCTTCAGCAACATCAAGAACAAATATGGTCAAATCGGCTAGATCCGGACTAAACGTGGCTGTCAGATTATCACCCCCACTTTCAACAAAAATCAGTTCCACATCCTCAAAACGACTCGCTAATTCTTCCACAGCTTCAATATTCATCGAAGCATCTTCACGGATTGCCGTATGCGGACAACCACCTGTTTCAACACCAATAATACGTTCAGCGGGCAGTGCCGAATTCTGCTGTAGATACATCGCGTCCTCACGGGTATAAATATCATTCGTTACAACACAAATACTATAATCTGCCGACATCGAACGTGTCAACCGTTCAATAAGTGCCGTCTTGCCAGAGCCCACAGGACCAGCAACACCAATTTTCACGTAATTTCTCTTAGACATCTTTAATTCAATTTTTTTACGAAATGTAAATTCGCGTGTATAATTTTTCATGTTGCATGCATCGAATATCCTGAGCGATACAACAATTTCCAATCAGATCCTCATCCAGTTCGGGCTGTAATCCGACCAATTTATTAATCAAGGGCTGCAGTTTAAACAAAATCTGCTGTGCATCCATTTGGCTAATGGGAACCAGTTTGGCACAATTTGTCATAATACCATTCAAAGAATTATAATAAAAAGCGCTCAATGCATCTGCATAACGAATTTCCTGCGCATGGGCAAACATGGCAAATGCCATCGCATAGTGACCATGCAGTTCTTGCGCATTGATGGCCTTTAGATAAGCCGAACAACGCTTGACCGGTTTTAACTTTTCTGTTAATTTCAAAAACCGTATTCCCAATTTTTTACTGGCATCCCGAATCTCATAAGGGGCTTTGAAAGCAGTAATTAATGCATCCAGTTCAGCGATCTTTTTCTTGGTTGCTCTTGATTCACACAATTGCCAGGCCTTATGAAAAAAAGCAGCATCGTTGTAATAGAAGCTATGCTCCAATAAAGTCTGTGCATATTCTTTTGCTGTTTTAGCATCATGTACAATCTCTTTATTGATATAGGTTTCCAAGCCATAGGAATGTGTGAAGCCTCCAATCGGAAATACAGAGTCGTTAATCTGCATTAATGTCAACAATGGATTCATATGTAATCGTTATTAATTAAGTATTAAAGCCCCTTGGCCAAGGTAATTTTATGCTGGACTACAGCATACTGATGTATGCGTAAAGTATGGGTTCTTTCGATTACCCGCAACTCTTTCGTCGGGGTAAAACCGGCCCTTTCTAAGGTTTCCCAAAGGGGGTTTTCATACGCTGCAATAATTTCATGTGCAGCGTTTATGAAAACAGGGATATGTTTATTGCCAATCTCGAGACATATCCGAGCCATATCCAAGAGGTTTTTGGGGCGTACAACAAGGCAAGGACAGGGCAATATTCGAACAGCGATGCGCAGGTCCTTTGTTTCAAACAAAATATCACCGTCGAACAAGGATTCCGTTCCTAGATTTTTAAAGCCTATTTCGCGGCCTGCAACAGTGAACCCCCGGATAATACGTCTTTCCGTATCGAACCATTCGAGTTCCAAAAAATCAAGTTCAACGCCGTTCTGATGGGTGCCATCGGTCCAAATATTCCCCTTAATGTCTCTTGCTAACAACATAAATAACCAATTAGAATAAGAAGTACCGTTGAGCCATTGGAAGTTCCTTCAACGGTTCACAGGTTGCCAACACACCATCTACTGTTACTTCGTATGTTTCTGGATTAACGACGATATTTGGTGTAGCATGATTATGGACCATATCTTTTTTCATTACAGTACGACATCCCTCCACAGGCAGACATTTACGCGATAAATTCAATTTTTGAATATTTCCGTTCTCCAACGAAATTTTCGAAACGAAATTGAAGCATAGTTTTGAAACCGCTTTACCGTAATTTCCAAACATTGGCCTATAAATAATAGGCTGTGGTGTCGGAATTGACGCATTGGCGTCCCCCATTTTAGCACCCAAAATCATACCGCCTTTGATGATCAACTCGGGCTTTACACCAAATAATTCCGGTTTCCAAAGGATCAAATCGGCATACTTTCCTTTTTCAATCGAACCGATATATTGATCAATACCATGTGCTTTAGCAGGGTTGATTGTAAATTTAGATACATAACGTTTGACACGGAAGTTATCATTTTCTTTGCCTTTATCTTCAGCTAAAGGGCCGCGTTGGATTTTCATCTTATGGGCCGTTTGGAATGTACGGGAAATAACCTCTCCCACACGTCCCATCGCTTGGCTATCCGAACTCATAATGGAGAATACGCCCATGTCTTGCAAAATATCTTCGGCGGCAATGGTCTGAGGACGTATACGTGAATCAGCAAATGCCACATCTTCCTTCACATTTTTATCCAGGTGATGGCAGACCATCAACATGTCCAAGTGTTCTTCAGCAGTATTTACCGTAAAAGGTTTTGTTGGATTGGTAGATGCAGGGAGGATATTGGGATACATGGCGATCTTAATAATATCCGGCGCATGTCCACCGCCAGCTCCTTCCGTATGGAAAGTATGGATCACACGACCATCTATGGCGGCAACAGTATCTTCCAGGAAACCGGCTTCATTCAGCGTGTCGGTATGGATTGCGACTTGTACATCGTATTTATCAGCAACTTTCAATGCCGCATCAATTGTTGCCGGAGTAGCGCCCCAATCTTCATGGATTTTTACGCCCAGTGCTCCAGCTTCAATTTGTTCTTCAATAGGTTTAGTAGTCGACACGTTACCTTTTCCGAAGAACCCAACATTGATAGGAAGGTTTTCAAAAGCTTCAAACATACGCTCGATATACCACTTTCCTGAAGTCACTGTCGTTGCCAGTGTTCCGTCGGCTGGTCCCGCTCCGCCACCAATAAACGTGGTTACTCCAGAATATAGGGCTGTTTCAATCTGTTGCGGCGAGATAAAGTGAATGTGCGTATCAATACCGCCGGCAGTTAGGATATAGCCTGCTCCCCCATGTACTTCCGTAGACGCACCGATGATCATGCCCTCGGTTACACCATCCTGTACATCTGGGTTTCCAGCTTTACCAATACCGACAATTTTACCATCCTTAATTCCGATATCGCCTTTTACAATACCCCAGTGGTCGATGATAATGACATTAGTGATACAAAAATCCAATACCCCCTCATCACGCAAGGCACGGGCAGATTGTCCCATACCGTCACGAATGGTTTTACCACCGCCAAATTTGTTCTCTTCTCCGTAAACATTGAAATCTTTTTCAATTTCAATGAAAAGCTCTGTATCTGCCAGACGAACCTTATCTCCAGTGGTCGGTCCAAAAAGAGCAGCATATTTGTCTCTTGGGATATAAAGTTCCCCATCAACATATTTTACAGATGATTTATCTAAACCTAGTTTATCTAAACCAAGCGCATGTAGACCAACGGTAGTACCCAACGTGGTGAGCCCTACGACTTTAATCCATTCGCGTCTATTCCATCCTCCCATAGTTACTTCGATTGTCTGAATTTTAATTTTTTCATTTTATCAATGGCTTTGCTTTTCACCGATTGATCTGTATACTTACCATTTGTCAATCCATTAAAACCGTAGATTTCCTTACTTCCGCCAAATTCAACCAGAACAACTGATTTTTGTTCCCCTGGTTCAAAACGAACAGCGGTACTGGCTGGAATATTCAAGCGCATCCCAAACGCTTTCTCTCTGTCGAAGGAAAGCAACTTGTTGGCTTCAAAGAAATGATAGTGTGAGCCCACCTGAATCGGTCGGTCACCTTCATTTTTCACAACAATGCTTGTGGTTCTGTGCCCAACATTAGCTTTGATTTCCTCTTTTTTTAAAATGTATTCTCCTGGAATCATATCATTCAATATTTATTAACGAATAGGATCATGGACAGTCACCAATTTAGTACCGTCCGGAAAAGTTACTTCGATCTGTACATCATGGATCATTTCGGGGACTCCTTCCATGACTTGGCTCCTTTTCAATAAAGTAGTACCATAAGACATTAAGTCCGCCACAGACCTTCCGTCCCTAGCCTCCTCCATGATCTGGGCACTGATGTAAGCGATACATTCTGGATAATTTAATTTTACCCCGCGTTTCAATCGCTTAGCCGCCAATTCGCCGGCCAAATGCAACAGCAGCTTTTCTGTTTCTCTCGGTGTTAAACGCATAAAAAATAGTTATTTGTTAATTTGTTAAAGGAATTATTATAAAACTGGAATGGTAAAATATGCCCCAAAGGCTAAGCGGTTGTACTGACTTTTAGCCATATCCATATAGCCCTTATAGTTGACGGTGTTACCGACGTAACCTAGATAGAACCGAAGATCCTGGTTATGAAACGGCTTATGTTGCAAAGCCGCAAAATAGGTCCAGTTTTGGCGAAAATTCTTACCGAGTTGCTTATCATCCCGGGATCCCGCGATCTCATAGCCCCCTTTCAAAGCAACCTCCCATTTTTTACTCAAAAATTGATCATAGCGTAATATGGCAGAGCTGTAGTTCACATCTTTGGCCAAGACACGGTTCTCGCCAGTTCGACCATAAAATTCGTTGATCGCGGAAGATGCGATCATCGCGTGGTCCACAGCAAGATAAGAGTACTGTAAATCAAGATATAGCATCTGCTTTGCTGTTTTGAATTTATTCGCTAATGAAACGGCATGATTGGTATGTCCATTTGCAAACTGAGCGATGTTGTAAGACCATTTCGTATTAAAACGTTTGTCCATAAATGCTCCCACCCAAGTGAAATAGGCTCCCATGGGAACACTAGAGCGTTCCAAATCACCTACAGCAAAACCATTTTTTGTATGGAGCTCCATAAAACTATCATTGGTTGTGTTGTAAACTTGCGCATGCAACGAATGATTCGGGTTGACTTCATAGGATAACATTCCACCGACGACAAAGAGATTCAATATACGGTCGACATAATCTGTGAATTTATATTCGTAAATTGGGTTATTTTCGAACTCATAACTCCCGACCATTGCACTTTGCTTACCGGCCGTAACGGACCATTTGAGATCCTTGCCAAATTTGTACTTAATATAAGCCATATCCAAGGCACGCGATCCATTATCCTGACTCGTTGGAGCAAATGACCTATTGAGGCGAAAACGTACTTTATAGGATAATCGATCATTGTATTCCCCGCTCATCAGAATACGGACGTCATCAAGGTTTGCTTTTGCTTGAGAAGCACCCTCGCCATTGTCCGTTTGCAGACCTGCTCTCAACAGGACATCCAATTGAAATGATTTTGCTCTCGCGGGTTCTTTCAGTAGCAAGCTGCTTCTCTGTGCCTGAACAGAGTCCGTTTGGACGTGCTCCTGCGCATGCAATGATGCTACGCCAATCCCAAGTGTTGTAAAAAGTAAACGTGTTTTTTTCATCCTTATAGTGTATTCCTCTAGGGTAAAGAAGCCATCCCGGGGTTTCAAAACAGAATTCGATTCAAAACAACAAGATAGATCCATGCTTTATACTTATCTCCGGTACAAGTATATCACAGCCACCTAAAAATGGAATAAGGATGAGATTAAAATGAAATTAGAAAGGAGTTTTTGGAATTGTAACAACGACCAAAGTGCCTTGACCTTCCGTTGAATGGAGGAGCAATTCAGCACCATGGAGGTCAAAGATATTTTTGGCTAAAACAAGCCCCAAACCATTGCCATAGATATCACCGACATTAGAAGCGCGGTAAAAAGAGGTAAAAATATGTGGCTGGTCTTTTTTAGGAATACCGATCCCTTGATCAAACACTTTTATCGTAATATTTTTGCTATCGCTACGTATTGCTACGCCAACCTGCAGTCCATTGCCGTACTTAAATGCATTTGAAATAATATTGCTAAAGGCAATAAAAAACAGATCCGGATTCGCCAAAACCGTAAGTTCATCACTATCTTCTGGAATTTCTGTTAGATCAAAAGAAAGCTTGAGGTCCTTATGAATACTTTTTTCCGCTTTATAAATTTCATAGAGTAACTCGTCAATTCGAATAATTTCTTTATTGTCCACCTCCCCCTTGAAACCCATGCGAGATAGCTGCAAAAGATTATTGATAATCAACTCCATTTTATCCGCATATTTTGCGATAGTCTCCAGGGAATAATAGGCTTCATGCTCTTTCGACAAGAGCTGTTGCGCCAATTCGGCTTCTCCCCCAATAATTGTAAGTGGGGTTTTTAGCGAATGTGAGGCATTTCCGATAAAACTCTGTTGCGATTGAACCGAAATATCCAATCGGTTAAGCATTGAATTTAAGTTTGCAATCAAAACACCCAATTCATCTTTGCTATTACTGAATTTACTGAACAGGCGATGGTCTAAATGGGCGATATCAACTTTATCTAAATCATTGTTGATATCTTTAATAGGTTTCAATAATCGGTCAGCAAAGTAAAAAGACATGAGTACGATTAAAAAAATCGCCAAAATCCCACCTGTGATCAGGGTACGATCCAATTGACGCTGTTCCTCATGACCGTAGTCATCGATCCCTTCCGATACAACAATCAAATTCTCGTGGTGAAGATGATCTTGAAAGAATACCGCTACAAAAGCAGTCTTACCATGCATGTATCTTCCCTTTCCATGGCGAATGACGTCGGTATAGAATGTTTCGGGCATGGGCAACTCAGGCCGCATTTGAACACGATCACTTCCCTTAACAACACGAATAAGATGGTCTGTTCCCTCAGATAATTGTTTCAGGTATTTACGTTTTACCTGAATATAGAGCGCTCTATTTTCATCCTTTTGATGGACGATGTGATCTCCAACAATTACGGCATTCTCTTCTAGCCGATGAAAAAATTTAGTTTGCAGACTGTCGTAGGTGAAATAAGACACATAAATGGCAAAAACAACAAGCAGCAGGGTACTGATGATAGAAAATAGAAGAACTATTTTGGTCCTAATTTTCATGACGGATTACATAGCCCATACCAATCACTGTATGGATAAGTTTACGTGAAAATTGTTTATCGATCTTTTTCCGCAGGTAATTCACATATACGTCAACAACATTGGTACTTAAGTCAACATCCATACCCCATACTTCCTCCAGGATATCGATCCGGCTCAATACCTTATTTCGGTTGAGCATTAAAAATTCAAGTAGACGAAATTCAGTAGCGGTAAGAATAATAGGACAATTGGCACGTTGAACCGATTTGCTGTCTCTATCCAATTGAAGATCGTCAAATACCAATATATTTTTCTGCTCGGTCACTGTTTTGGATTTGCGGCTGTAGCGGCTGATTCGAGCCTTTAATTCCTCTAAACGGAAGGGCTTCGTCAAGTAATCATCCGCATCCCTGTCAAATGCCTCGACGATGTCCTCTGTTTGATTTAATGCCGTCAAGATAATAATGGGGACTTCATTGTTAGACATCCGAATGTTTTTACAGACATCCAAACCGTTCATACCAGGCAACATTACATCCAACAGGATAAGGTCATAATGGTTCAATCCCGCCATTTTTAGACCAGTATAACCATCCATAGCAATACTAATATGATAGCCTTCTTCTTTTAAGCCTCTTTCGATCAATGATATGACAGATGGTTCGTCCTCTATTAGTAATAGTTCCACAGGTATCTTTTTTAAACAGTAAAAAATTCGAGGTTTGTAAAATACAAAATTAACATGTCTCCTTTTCTCAAAAAGCTACATTCTTAAATTATTTTCGCTTTTTCTTGACGATTATATGATAATAACCCATAAAATTAGTATAAAAACACATACCCCCTCAAGATCCCTTAACCATCGCCCTAATATCAATTTACTTTACATGATATAAAAAATATGTCCCCCTCTAGGTCTCTACTCAAAGGACGAGGCTACGTCTATCCCCCGAAAAAATAAGCACAGACCAAAAATCGGATTTTAAATATCCAAACACAATAATATCTATTTTTGAAAGAATTTCCACAAATAACGAAAGATTATTTCAAAAACCAATTGAATTTCAATATTTTTGTAGCTCAAAATCACACAATGAAACAATTTATCCTTTGTTTACAGTTGGCGTTTTTACTCTTTATAGGACAAGGACACGCTCAAGAGAAACTATATAAAATTTCATATCAATTTGCTGACCCTGAAACGGGCACAGATACAGCATCTTCAGAATTTATCAAAATATTGGCTGGGAATAAGGAAGTATTAATGCAGGCCTTCATCGCGAAAGACCAGATGCGCATTGAAAGTTTATTATTCGGAAAATCTATACAGATCAGCAATATCATCGAAGGGAGTTCTTTTCTACTGGATGAAATAAATAAAACCTATACCGCAACAGAACTGGCTACGGGCAAACTCATTGAGACTTCCGCAAACGAAGGCGATAATTACGCCTATTCAGGGGACTTTGAGATCAGCTTAATTCCCAATCAAAAGAAAATAATTGCAGGAATTACCTGCGAAAAAGCGACATTCAATCTAACGGGTAGCCAAGACCAACAAACAGAAATTACCGTTTGGTATGCACCCAAATTACCAAAGTTATACTGGGGCACTTACGATTATCTCGAAAAAGTGCCTGGGGCAGCGCTCTATATCGGATCGGCGGGTTTAGGAATTCAGGCCACTAAAGTCGAGGAGATACCATTCGACCAATCGCTCTTTGAAATTCCAGCGGATTACGAAGAAGGTGAAGTTACAGACGAAGCTGTAGATTCCACACTAAACGACCATCTATCTTGGTATCAAGATTCCAGTACATCATATTTTGGTGTACAGGACAGCTTAGGAAACAAATTAACACCAGCAAAATATACGGCAATATATAGCTATGTAGGAGACTATGCCATCGTAAACGATGCAGCGCAAATGTTTGGCTTGATAGATCTCCATGGCAAAGAAGTTATTCCATGTCAATATGAATCGCTCAGTTTAGAAACCGAAGGCGGTCCTGTGGTTTATATGAGCGATCTTAAGTATGGACTTCTGGATAAAAACGGTAAAATATTGCTGAAGGCGAAGTATGACTTTATTTCAGTACCTAGCCCAGCATACGCACTTTTTACGGAAGGAGAATACACGGGTATTATTGATCAAAAAGGCACTGTTTTACTTCCTGCCAAATATGAGACCATTTCAGATTATCGCGATAATCTCGCGTTAATTATCGTCAACCAATCCTACCAGCTTATTGATAAAACGGGGCACAATCAACTTAAAACGGATTATGAATTTCTGTCTTTTGCAGGAGAGAAACTTCTTTTAGCCTTTAAAGACGACAAGTACGGATACATTGATTACACAGGAAAAGTCGTGGTCCCAATTAAATTTCAGAACGCCCAAGCTTTTGACAACGGGCTAGCGCTTGTAACGGAGGATCTAGAGAATTTTTACTATATTGACGCAAAAGGGAAGTTTATCAAGAAATATGAAGAGTAATCCACAGACATTCCACTTGTCGACATTGCATCGTGGAAAATACATGTTAATCTTGCTGGTTTCAATCTTTTTGATCGGAATGGGCATGTCTAAAGTTCCCATACAAGAAATTCTCAAGATTATTGTTGCTCTTTTAATGATCCCTTTAGCACTGTATTTGGCCATAAAGTGTTCGACTTTATCATCGACTTGGGTCTTGGACGAAAATACACTGCAGATAAGCAATGCTAAAAAAACAATCGTTTTCCCTCTGAATAATATTTCTCATATCAGGAATCTTAAACGTTCTGGCGGCAACCTGATCATTATCAACCAAAACAAAGGACCGGCTTTTCGTACTTGGCGCAACAAATTGTTTCAAAAAGAAGATGATCTTCCTCTGCTAACCGAAGCCTTAAAGACCGCAGACATCGAATATTACGACCTATAAATTCTTTCTTCCTTCGGTAACATTTGTTACAGGCTTTTGCAAAGGCAGTATGTACCTTTGTAACATCACTTAAGAACATTGTTATGCTATTGGAATACATTAAACAACCGTGGCCCTGGTATATTTCAGGACCTTTAATTGCACTGGTCATGTACCTGCTGCTCAAACAGGGGAAGGATTTTGGCATGTCCAATAACCTACGTACCATGTGTACTGTATTAGGTGCCGGAAAAACTTCCTCTTTTTTCAGATTCGATTGGAAGACCCAATCATGGAATTTATTGGTGGTACTCGGGACAGCCATTGGCGGTTTTATTGCACATCATTTTCTGAGCGATGGCACTGCAAGCCAGATTAATCCCAAAAGTGTTGCCGATCTAAAAGAGCTCGGTATTATCGACCAGCTACAAGGCTACCTTCCTGAATCCATATTCGTTTTCGACGGATCTTTGTTTCAGTTTCTAATTTTAAGTATTGGCGGTGTATTGATCGGATTTGGAACACGCTATGCTGGTGGATGTTCATCAGGCCATGCTATTTCTGGGCTTAGCAATTTTCAGCTTCCTTCTTTGATTGCCGTTATAGGTTTCTTCCTAGGCGGGATCATCATGGTTCATTTTTTATTCCCACTAATTTTCGCATAAATGAAAGCACTAAAATTTATTTCCATCGGTATACTGTTTGGAATCATCTTATACAAATCGGAAGCCGCATCATGGTATAGAATCTACGAAATGTTTCAATTTCGTTCCTTCCATATGTATGGGATCATCGGTACGGCACTGACCACAGCAATTATAATCGTACAGATCATCAAGAGAAAGCGAATCAAAGATAGTAACGGGATGGAAATCGCATTCTATGACAAAGACAAAAGTATTACACGATACCTGGTCGGAGGAACAATCTTTGGCTTGGGATGGGCATTGACAGGCGCTTGTCCGGGACCAATGTTTGCCCTAATCGGTGCCGGTTATTGGACGATAGGAATTGTTCTTCTTTTTGCTTTGTTGGGTACTTGGCTTTATGGGCTATTGCGCAATAAGTTGCCGCATTAGTTTTAACAAACTGCGTTATATCAAATACCTCATATATCCGAAGCCTGAGGCCTGTACAAGGAGTTTAAATTTTAGAGAGAGAACATGGAATTAATATTTATAGCTGGTTTTATATTAGCTGTTCTGGTCGGGCTATCAATGGGTTTGATGGGTAGCGGTGGAAGTATTCTAACATTGCCCATCTTTGTTTATATTTTTCATATAGAACCTCAATATGCATTGGACTATTCGCTGTTTTCTATTGGAATATTAGCTTTGGTCGGATCAATTTCTCCGTTGCGAAAAAGAGAAATTGATCTGAAAACGACGGCCATTTTTCTCTTTCCATCGCTAATTTCGGTCTATTTGACTAAGCGTTATCTGCTTGTAGCCATACCAGAGTCATTCAAGCTGGGCGAAATAACGATCTCCAGAAACCATATCATCATGTTACTTTTCTCGATGGTGATTCTGATTTCTGCAACAGCAATGGTGCGAAGACGTAAACAGGTTCAGCATGATCGATTCAAGGGCGGAATTGGCCAGATTTTCAACGTTGTCCTCGTCGGATTGCTCGTCGGTGTCATGACTGGTTTGGTTGGCGCGGGAGGAGGCTTTATCATTGTACCTGCCCTCGTTTTACTCTTAGGAATCCCACTTAAGCAGGCCATTGCCACTTCGTTGTTTATCATCGGTTTAAACGCTTCATTCGGTTTGATCGCGAATTATCAGTTCCTAGAACATATGAATTGGTTTATATTAGTTACCTTTACCTTAATCACTTTAGTCGGCCTCCAAATTGGCTCCAAATGGAAAGACAAACTAGACGCAGCAAAATTAAAAGGTATTTTTGGATACTTTTTAATTAGTATCGGCATCTTAATCTTTGCTTTCGAATTCATTCAATTTGTAAATCATTAAAATCACACGTTATGTTTTTTCAACACATTTTTGAGTCATCTTTAGCACATTCGAGTTACATTATTGGTTGTCAAGCCAAGGGTGTCGCTATTGTCATTGACCCTAAAAGAGATGTAGACAGCTATCTTGAGATTGCACAAAAGAATAATCTGACCATAACGCATATTGCGGAAACACATATCCATGCCGACTACCTTTCAGGTACGCTAGAGTTAGCCGCATTGACAGGCGCCCAACCTTATCTATCCGATGAAGGTGGAGAAGATTGGCACTATGAATTCCCACATATTGGATTAAAACATGGCGATCAATTTCACGTTGGAAATCTGATTTTCCAGGTTATCCATACACCCGGACATACGCCCGAGAGTATCAGTTTTGTATTGATTGATACGCCTGCAACTATGGAGCCGGTCATGCTATTTACAGGTGATTTTGTGTTTGTTGGAGATATCGGACGCCCAGATCTGTTGGAAAATGCAGCGGGAATGGTCGGAACCAAGGAAATTGGGGCCCACCAAATGTACCGATCGTTACAACATTTCCTGACGCTACCTGATTATATTCAGGTATGGCCCGCGCATGGTGCCGGATCCGCGTGTGGAAAGGCGCTGGGCGCCGTTCCGAGTTCAACAGTTGGTTATGAAAAAATACGCAACTGGGCACTTCAATACCAAAACAACGAAACAGCCTTCGTGGAAGAACTATTATCAGGACAGCCCGAACCGCCACGCTATTTTGCCATGATGAAAAAACTCAACAAAATAGAACGGCCATTGCAGACGGCAGTTCCTCAGTACAACAAGTTAACGAACGAGACTTTTCTGGATTTATACCACCAAGGAACAACCGTCATTGATACACGCTACAAGTTTGACTTTGCCAAAGGGTATCTCCCCAATAGCATCAATATTCAGAACAACAAAACATTTAATACCTGGGCTGGCTGGATCCTTAATTACACAGATCCGTTTATACTCATTGTAGCAGAAAATCAATTGGACGATATTGCCCGCAAGCTTATGCGCATTGGATTGGATCAAGTCGCTGGATACGTTACGCCAGATACGATTTCGCATTTGGGAATTGCATTGGAGCATCAGCAACTCATCGGTTTCGAAGAGATGAATAGTGCATTGGGCAAATCCGATATCCAAATACTTGATGTGCGCAATTCTAGTGAGTTTGCAGAGGGGCATTTACCTCATGCTACTCATATCTTTGTCGGTACAATTGCAGACAATCTCCACAAAATTGACCAGAACAAACAGCTGTACCTGCACTGTCAGTCTGGAGACCGCGCAACCATAGCAGCATCCATATTGGCGAAAAACGGCATTAAGGACGTCAAAATTTATAGTCCTTCCATCAATGAATGGAAATTAAAGGGCGGAACTTTGGTGCAATAACCTTTAAAAAAAGATCCCAGGAATGTTTATCCTGGGATCTTTTTTTGAAGAATCAAACGATACCATCGAATTTGAGCTGCCAATGCATACGATAAGGAGCAACTCAACTCGGCAGTATGGTTCGTTTATAGACTATTTCTATTGATCCGCAAGAATTCGATAACCTCATCTTTCTTCTCTTCCATCTTGCCTTTCTTTTCCGTAAATTGATGATTATAGATGGTCAGATACTGATGGTCGTCCGTTTCAGATTCATATAATTCGGCAGTAGCAAAAGACAGATGTTCTTCATCATCCGAAAGATGATCATACACATAGGCAAAATCATGATTGCCCAAGGAGCTTACGACGGCGTCTTTATCCGCCACGAATTTTAACCTTCCGGGCAATGTCCGTTTATTCATCCAGACTTCGTCTTTTTCAGAGAAAGGATAAATGGTAATACCCCGAAAAGCCATAATAATTGGAGTAATCAGAATAATACCCATCTCAATCGCCCACACGGCCCACAACATACCACCGGAAACCGGGCTCTTTTTCAAGGTAAAGGTACCGACTTCGTTTAAACCTTGCATCGCTTCCCAAATAAATGAAGGGTGTAAGAAAAAGGCTTTGAACCCTTCCAGATTGAAAGATGATTTTACCCAGGTATCTCCGCCCATGGTTCCTTCCGCATTGTACATCAGCGAAACGAAAAGAGCCCATTGGGCATAAAAAGCTAAAAGCGCGACTAGCAAAGTGATCAATACTGCAATGCCCTTATTTCTTAATTTCCATTTTTTGAAACAGAAATTCAGCACATAGAATATCCCAGCACCAAATCCCAATGTAATAAATACATTAAAATAAATAATAGGGATAAACCACTGCAAAGCGATGTAAACAATTGCCAATACAACGGCACTAATTGTGCCTAGCACAAGAGATCCGATAAATGCCAAAGCAGGAGCCTTTCCCGAGGGCTTATAATATAGATTTTCCATAAAAACAGTAAAATTGATTTTTAACTTAACAGTTAAATTCCCTAACCAAAACCAAGCCAATTCCCAAAGAACAGTCAACTTTCGTCAAGATTTGATGACATTAACTTCGTTACATTCGTTTAAGTGCCATTTATTGAGACAATTTTGTAAGTTTGGGGCATGAAAATCAAAATAATATCCTTTTTTACACTTGCATGTGTATTGAATATTTGGGGGGCAGTAGCGAAGGCCCAAAGAAAAGGATTCTGGCAACAGAAAGTTGACTACCATATGGATGTCAACGTGGATGAAAAAGCATATCAGTACGATGGAAAAATGACCTTGAAGTACAGCAATAATTCAGGGCAGTCACTTAAAAAAGTATATTTCCATTTATATTTCAATGCTTTTCAACCAGGATCGATGATGGATTACCGCTTAAAAAACATCAGTGATCCAGACAAGCGCATGGTGACCAACCTTGGCACAAAAGAAAAGCCGGTATATCAAAGCCGCATCGGAGAGCTTAAGACCAATCAAATTGGTTATCAAAAAATCAAAAGCTTAACAATGAATGGGGCTAACACATCATTTAAAATTGACGGAACGATCTTGGAGGTCGCTTTACCAACTCCTATCCAAGATGGCGAAACAGCACGTTTTGATATGGAGTGGACCGCACAAGTTCCGGAACAAATCAGAAGAACTGGCCGGAATTCTGCCGAAGGTGTAGCATTATCTATGGCGCAATGGTATCCGAAGATGGCCCAATTCGATGAATTCGGCTGGCATTTGGATGAATATACAGGCCGTGAATTTATTGCTCCTTTTGGCAATTTTGACGTCACCATACACCTCAATAAAAATTATGTTGTTGGTGCCTCAGGTGTTCTTCAAAACCCATCAGAGGTCAAAGGTTATCAACAGAAAGCGAAAGTAAAAGCCGTCGACAATAAAGCGACCTGGCACTATAGAGCCCAAAATATCCATGATTTTGTCTGGGCCGCAGACCCCAAATTTGTTGTGGATTCCGCTTCAAGTAAAAATGGTATAAAAGTATATACCGTATTCTTGCCAACAGACAAAGAAGTTATTTCAAATTGGAAAACAGCAATAGGTCTTTCTACCGAATTCTTTGACTTCTGTAGTGCGAAGTTTGGTAAATATCCATGGCCAACTTATACCATCATTCAGGGTGGCGATGGTGGTATGGAGTATGGCACAGCTACTCTGATCACAGGCGGCCGCAATCTAAAAAGTCTTGTTGGTGTCATATTCCATGAATCGGCACACTCCTGGTACCAACAACTGTTTGGGATCAATGAAACCGTAGATGAATGGTTTGATGAAGGTTTCACCTCCTATGTCGAAGAGTTGGCCATGCAACATATCTTTGAAAAAAGAGGTGCTATTGCCTCCAACCCACAAATTGCCGCCTACCGTGGCTACTATAAATTGGCCCTTTCAGGGAAAGAAGAACCGATGAGCTTACTGGCAGATTATTATAACACCAACTATGGCTACAGCAACGAAGCATACAACAAAGGTGCCGTGCTTGCAGAACAGTTGGGGTATATTATTGGTCAGGAAAATTTAGAAAAAACCTTCTTGAAATTTTATGACATCTGGAAGTTTAAACATCCGACACCAAATGATTTTAAACGCGTTGCTGAAGAGGTTTCCGGCATCAACTTAAAATGGTATTTCAACCTATTTATCAATACAACACGTCAAATCGATTACGCTATTGAAAAAGTAACAGATACAGATATTCTGTTGGTTAATAAGTCAAATTTTGCCATGCCACTGGATGTGCTGGTAGAATACACAGATGGAAGCAAAGAGTTATTTTATATCCCTTTGCGTGAGATGCGCGGCGAAAAACCGGAAGAGCATTTTGACATATACAAAGATGTTAAAAGAATCGTGCTTGAGGATTGGTTCTGGACCAAACCCGACTATACTATCCATGTGTCGAAAACACCAAAAACGGTAACAATTGATCCTTCATTACGCTTAGCGGATGTAGAATCGGCAAACAACAGTTTTAGCAAGTAACCAAATAACTACAGGTACGTCCCCATTATCTGAACAGATCGGGGTAAAAAAAACTTCCAAACCACTTCACATATACCTGGTTTGGAAGCTTTTTTTGCTAATCACCTAACCTGAATTAGGTATTCTTAAGAGGAATAACCATATTCCATGTGCGTTCAAATTGATAGGGCGCCGAACCATCTCCCGTAGCAGCAAACAAATGCGTAGGTTTCCCATTTTCAAATAATAAAAACGGTCGTTCAAAATTGGCCTGATGACTCGTTGTGCCATCATCCCATTGAATCGTTTTCGAATAAGCTTTTACAGATTTCGAAAGATGCCAATCTATACCATCTTTCGAATAAGCGTGTATTCCGCCCCCCTCTTCACCGCAGATCTTTCCGTAACGGTCCTTCATAATAAGTTCAAACTGCTGACCATTATGCCACACAAATGGATCCTCAACATCGTTTTCATGGTTTTGGTCCGTATGGAATGAAAAAATGGGCTTGTCCGACAAACGGCGATAAGGTCCGAGAAAAGAATCTGCTTGTGCAGCTCCCAATAGAAGTGGCGGATTATAATTTAAGGGGGAAGATTTATACACTAAATAAACCTTTCCGTTCGGTAAGACAACTGGCGAAGGGTTCGATGTAATGGAGGCATCCCATTCTCCTTTCCGCGGATTCAGAATCGGTTGATCAACTCGTTTCCATGGCCCTGCAATTGATCTGGAATAGGCCATTCCAATACGTTTATGCATCCAGGCTTTCTGGCCTAGGCCCGACTCCCATACATTTTCTGTAAAGGCGGGACTTGGCTCATCGTAGTTATTGCCAAAGTAATAAAGTACATAATAATCACCGCTTTTTACAATGCGCGGATTGTGTGTTGTACAGCCATCAAAATATTGCTTCCCCCGAGCAGGCAGTACAACTTCAACAAATTCATATGGCCCTTCAGGGGTATCTGAAATAGCCCTGACGACTTCTGAGTTTGTCACCCAATTACCAAAACCATATTGTTTGCTCCAACGCGAAGCAAACATATGATATCGTCCATCCTCTCCTTTTATAACCGAAGGATCCCAAATCCAATAATCTTTCATCGCAAATCCGCCGCCTTTTGGTGCCGGTAACAACCGATCGATAAAAGAGTCCTGCTTAATAAAAGAGTCTTTAGGACTAGCCCCAAACGCATATCCATGGTTTGAAAACAGGAAGAGGCCGGAAACACCAGCAACATTTTTTAGAAAGTCTCGACGGGAGGTTTTCATACATTTTACTTTTATTAGAAGAAAATAATTCGTTTTCTAATCTATTTGATCGGCTCCCATGAAATAATTAACACGAGGCTGATACCCACAGTTTTTCAGAAAGAAACTCTTGAATTCACTTTCCTTCATCAGACATGAGGTGTTATATTGGTACTTCTACAAAAATATCGACAACAAGATAACGAATAACCAGCTCGTTGTCAACCTTCTTGTGGATGATTCTTCCATCCTATTGCACTTTCTTTTTGAATCCTATAATGAACTGTGGAAAAGTCCAACAGCTATCTTACCCGGAATTTATTCGGCTAGTGGCTACCGGAAATAGTTAAACCTATAAATTCCTCTTGCATCTAGGCATAAGTCTAGAAAAGATTTCAGGTATGCATACTCGAAAGAAGAAAAAATAAAGGGCGGTTTGGTCAGGTCTTGGTATATTTGTCCCCATGATTTATGTCCATATCCCCTTCTGTAAACAGGCTTGTCATTATTGTGACTTCCATTTTAGCACTTCACTACGATACAAAAGTGAGATGATCAATGCCATACGACGGGAAATTGAGCTCAGGGCAGCCTATTTGGAAGACAAAAAGGTCGAATCGATCTATTTTGGTGGCGGTACCCCTTCTTTACTGGAAGCGGATGAGATCGCGCAGATCATCGATACAATAGGGAAGCATTTTGACATCGCAAATCATGCTGAAATTACACTGGAAGCTAATCCCGACGATCTAAATGCCGCCAAAGTAAACAGTCTGCGGAATACAGCAATCAATCGATTCAGCATAGGCATACAGTCTTTTTTTGAAGAGGATCTCAAATGGATGAACAGAGCACATAATCAACAGGAAGCACTGGCTTCAATTATGCGGGTGCAAGATGCGGGCTTTGAAAATATTACCTGTGATCTTATTTATGGCTATCCTTTACTGACTGACGAGAAATGGCGCCACAATATGCAACAGCTGATTGACTTTGAAATTCCCCATATTTCTTCGTATTCCATGACTGTAGAAAATAAGACAGCATTGGATCACTTCATTAAAAAAGGCTTAAGTCCAGCAATCGATTCGGATCAGGCTGCGGATCAGATGAGCCTTCTTATCCATACATTGAAAGCTGCGGGATATGAACAATATGAAATTTCCAATTTTGCAAAAAATGGCCTTTATGCGCGTCACAATACAAATTATTGGAAAGGTAAACATTATCTTGGTATAGGCCCTTCGGCACATTCGTTCAATGGAATTTCCAGAGCCTGGAATGTTTCCAACAATGCGAAATATTTAACCTCAATCAATTCAAACCAACTTCCCCTGGAAATTGAGGAGCTTTCTACACTGGACCAAATCAACGAAAGCATCATGACTTCGTTGAGAACCATGTGGGGGCTCGATTTGATTGTGCTGGAAAGTAAATTCGGACAATCTGTCAAAAACCGCGTATTAAATGATGCAAAGCCATTTCTGACAGCGGGCAATCTCGTTTTGGAGGACAATAAGTTACGCTTGACAGATGTAGGTAAATTAATGGCCGATCACATCATGTCTGACCTATTCATTATAGAAGATTAGCAATTTAAATAGCTAAATATTGTTAAATTATTAATATTAATACGACATAAGGTTTAAAAATTATGAAAATAAAAATATAAGCCTATTATTCGAGCTGTTTGTGCTATGTTTGCAACATAATCTATTATAACATTATTATGTCACACAAGCCATCTTTTGACTTAGAGATCAAAAGTTACAAAGAGCAACAAAATGCAGCCGTAAGCTTAATTCAAATTGTTAGCAATCTATGGTATAACCAGGCCATTGAACTGGTCTTTTTTCGGAATCAACTCATTGATGTAAAATCGAGTTCAATTCTCCATCTGGTTAAGGAAAGTGTTCTCCTTACCGATGAGCCCCTCCATATTTTTGATATTCTTCAGGTGGCAGGGGTCTTGGAGAATCTCCCCCTATCTCCTGCACGTATCGATATCGGAAAACTTACCTTACAGGTCAAGAAACAGGCAATTGACAACAACGATCTGCCTAGTTTTATTGAAAATGAATTAAAGGATATCAATCAACAATCGGAATTAAAACCACGCGATGTCGTGCTTTACGGATTTGGCCGTATCGGTCGTTTACTCGCCCGAGAGCTCATGCATAAAGCCGGTGCCGGACAGCAGCTTCGCCTTAGGGCCATTGTAACACGGGACGCCAATGACAGCAAGTCCATATTGAAAAGAGCGACACTATTAAAAACAGATTCCATACACGGTGCGTTCGAAGGCGACGTACAAGCCGACATCCCAAATCAGGCACTTATTATCAACGGCATCACTGTCCATCTGATCACTGCCAAACAGCCAGAGGATATCGATTATACCGAGTATGGAATACAGCATGCTTTGGTCGTCGACAATACGGGTGCTTTTCGAGATGAGCAAGAACTGAGTCGTCACCTGCAATCCAAAGGTGTCGCCCAAGTTTTATTAACAGCACCGGGGAAAGGTGTTCCAAATATCGTATATGCAGTCAATGAAAATAATATTGACGTGCAAAAGCATGCGATCTTTTCCGCTGCTTCCTGTACGACGAATGCAATATCCCCTATTTTGGCGGTGCTTGAAAATAAAATAGGCATTGAAAAAGGGCATATCGAAACCATACATTCCTATACCAACGACCAGAATCTTGTCGACAATATGCACAAAAAGTCCAGACGGGGTCGTGCTGCGGCGCTCAATATGGTGATCACAGAAACTGGAGCGGGCGCTGCTGTTTCAAAAGTATTGCCTTCACTGAAGGGTAAACTGACCTCCAATGCCATTCGCGTTCCTGTGCCAAATGGCTCATTGGCGATTTTAAATCTCGAAATTAAAGCCAAAACTACTGTCAACGAAATCAATGCACTTTTAAAAGAAGCATCACTAGAGGGTAACCTTGTCGAACAGATTAAATTTTCTAAGGATCATGAACTCGTTTCTTCGGATATCATCGGCTCCACTGCCGCCGCAATCGTGGATGCTCCAGCGACGATCGTTTCGGGAGATGGCAGGAATGTTATTTTATATGTCTGGTACGACAATGAATACGGATATTCCCATCAGGTGATGCGCTTATCGCGTCACATTACTGGCGTAAGAAGATATACCTATTATTAGGAGCCAGTCCAAGAATAAGAAACCACGCGTAACCTGCAGAATATAGGCGGCGGCAGTACAGCTACCGCTTATATTTTCACGGAATTGCTTTTGAGGTATTTCATTATAATTGCTGTTGCTCCGGCCTTCTGCAGCACATACGCACGGGCCAGTTTTCCCGCTTCTTGACGGACAGCCTGATCTTGTAGAACAGCAAAGATTTTCTTTAGTTCTTTAGCACTACCAATGGCGAAACCGGATCCATTTTGCACCAGATCTTTCGCCTCCTGAAACTTCTTGAAATTTGGACCAAATAGCACCGGTATGCCATACGTTGCAGCCTCGAGTGTGTTATGTATCCCGACGCCAAAACCACCACCAATATAGGCCAATTGACCATAGCCATACAAAGACGAAAGCATACCAATATTATCGATAACCAGCACCTTTGAATCGGCAACTAATGCGGCATCGTAGGTAGCCATCTCCGAAAAACGGAGCGCCTTCGGCCAAAGGTTAAAAATGCTCGCCAAATGTGATTCATTGATTTCATGTGGCGCCAAGATCAGCTTATAGTCTGAATAACCCTGAAGCAATTCCTGTAGAGCCTGTTCATCTTCTGGCCAGGTACTTCCCGCGACAAGCGTCGGATTCTCACCAACAAATTGGCTGATCTCGGAAATCATTTTCCTGTTTTTAGGAATATCTACCACGCGATCAAAACGTGTATCTCCGGCTAAGCCAGCATTCCGTATGCCAAATTCTTTCAAAAGACGTACACTTTCTTCATTTTGCACAAAGAAGTAAGTCACATAACTTAATATTTTCAGAAAAAACGTTCCATAAGCCTGAAAAAAGATCTGATCGGGTCTAAATATTGCTGAGATCAAAAACAAGGGAATACCCCGTTTATACAGGGCTTCAAAAAAATAATACCAATATTCATATTTCGTGAACACCGCAAAACTTGGATTGATCAGGTCGAGAAAAAGCCGTGCATGCTGAGCAGTATCATAGGGGAGATAAAAAACATAATCGGCCAAAGCGGTGTTTTTTCTGATCTCGTAGCCCGAGGGGGAGTAAAATGTTACAATTATTTTGTGATCCAAATAATTATTTTTCACCGCTTCCAGGACAGGTCTTCCTTGCTCAAATTCACCCAATGATGCAAAGTGAAACCAAATATGTTTTTGGGAAGAATCAACCGTTTGTTTCATCCTCGAATACCAGTCTTTTCGCCCCTCTACCATAAGCTTGGCTTTGGCATGAAAAGGAGCCAAAATACGCAGTAAGAGTCCATAAAGAAAGATTCCAATTGAATAAAGCAAACGCATGTTTTTAAAATAATGTTTATCTTAGTCAAAGATATTAAACCCATTTCATTAAACGGAACCATTGAGTGGAAAATAAACATCGCAAACGGATTTTGATAACAGGAGCAGCTGGCTTCCTCGGTTCTCACCTTTGCGATCGCTTTATTGCGGAAGATTACGATGTCATTGGAATGGACAACCTGATTACCGGAGATCTACAGAATATAGCACATCTATTTAAGTTGGAAAATTTCGACTTCTATCATCACGATGTCTCGAAATTTGTCCACGTTCCCGGACACTTGGATTATATCCTGCATTTCGCTTCGCCAGCCAGTCCCGTTGATTATCTTAAAATTCCGATACAAACATTGAAAGTCGGATCTTTGGGAACACATAATCTCTTGGGCCTTGCACGCGCCAAACAAGCACGCATATTAGTCGCCTCCACCTCTGAGGTTTATGGCGATCCACTTGTTTCGCCACAATCCGAGGACTACTGGGGCAACGTGAATCCCGTGGGACCCCGCGGTGTATACGATGAAGCGAAGCGTTTCCAGGAGGCAATAACAATGGCCTATCATAATGCACATGGTCTAGATACCCGTATTGTCAGGATATTTAACACCTTTGGTTCTAGAATGCGCCTCAATGACGGCCGAGCTATTCCTACCTTTATCGCACAGGCGATTCGGGGGGAAGACATTACGATTTTTGGGGATGGTTCGCAAACACGATCATTCTGTTATATTGACGATCAGATCGAAGGCATTTTTCGCTTGTTGCATTCAACTTGTGCAACACCTATAAATATTGGTAATCCAGACGAAATCAGCCTACTGCAATTGGCCCATGAAATTGTTGAATTGACAGACAGCTCGAGTAAAATCGTCTACGAACCATTGCCGGTTGATGATCCAAAACAACGGAAACCGGATATTGGCCTGGCGAAATCTAAATTAGCCTGGGAACCTCAAATAGACCGAAAAACAGGATTGAAAAAAACCATAGCATTTTACAAAAAGATCCCTTTGGATACCTTATCACATAAAGACTTTACTTACTATAATCAACAATAATGAACAAAAAAATACTAGTCACAGGAGGAACAGGTTATATCGGTTCGCACACAGTGGTCGAACTACATCAAGCAGGATATGTACCTGTCATCGTGGATGATCTATCCAATTCAAACATCAAAATTTTGGATCAGGTTGAGAAGATCATCGGCGTTAGACCTGAATTTCACCAGTTTGACCTGTGCGACACAGACCGCGTGAATGAATTTGTAAAAAACAATACCGATATCTCGGGCATTATCCATTTTGCGGCCTCTAAAGCGGTAGGTGAATCTGTACAGAAGCCATTAAAATATTACCACAACAATTTTTTCTCGTTAATCAACTTATTAGAAGCATATCAAAATAAGCCGATTAATTTTGTCTTTTCTTCAAGCTGTACCGTATATGGTGAGCCAGACTATTTACCTGTCGACGAAAGTGCTCCCGTGAAGAAGGCAACCTCTCCTTATGGAAACACAAAACAAATTGCTGAAGAAATTCTACAGGAGACTGCCGCGGCATATGACAACTACAATATTATTGCACTCCGTTATTTCAACCCAGTAGGTGCTCATGAGTCGGCATTGATCGGTGAATTACCAAACGGTGTTCCTCAGAATCTGCTTCCATTTATCACACAAACGGCCATTGGAAAAAGAGAAAAATTAACGGTGTTTGGCTCTGATTACGACACTCCAGATGGATCTTGTATCCGCGACTACATCCATGTTGTTGATTTAGCAAAAGCTCACGTTGCAGCAATCAGGTTATTGGAACAAGGCAACCCGAACGGAAAATACGATGTCTTTAATGTTGGAACAGGAAACGGGTATTCTGTCCTTGAAGCGATCAAAGCTTTTGAGAAAGCTTCTGGACAAAAACTGAATTACGAATTTGGTCCACGTCGTGACGGAGATATTATCAAGGTTTATGGCGACGTTACTAAATCAGCCAATCAGCTGCATTGGAAAGCAGCACTTGGTATTGATGAAATGATGGCTTCTGCCTGGGCATGGGAAAAAAATCTAAAGGAAAATCCATTGGATTAAACAGTTGTCTATTATACGCACAACAAAGCATTATATTTAGCTTAATTTTATATGACCGTCTTAAAAAAACTGAGACGGTCATATTTTTTGCAGCATGAATCCTTAGACATCTTTTCTTTCGAATGATTCCCATCGAACTGCGCCCTTACTGTGCTTTCACCTTGCATACAGGTCGAAGCCGGCCACTATACCATCTTAACTTAGCCTCCAAAAAGCCCCCTCTGCCAACCGATGATCTACATTAAACAAACTCCTTGTCGGAAATATAGTCCATAAGCACCCCGGCTTGATCTCCAAGCTTCTTTTTCAAGCGCTGCATAGATTTTTTTATGGCGTCTGGAGTAACCCCCAATACATTGGCTACTTCCTTATTATTTAGCCCTAATTTCATCAGCACAATTACCCTCAAATTGGATTCCGTTATGTCGCGGAATCTGGATTGTATATCCTGCAGTAAATTGGGAAATTCTTTTACAATCAATAATTTAAATTCCTGCCATTTCTCTTCGGTAATGAGATGTGACTGCAACAATATTTTTAGTTCCTCACGATCCTTTTCAACAACATTACCTTTTTCCTCAAGCATCGCAGAGAGCACATTGATCTGTTCATTATTCCGCTTAAGGTAAGCGACGTACTCTTCCACTTGGCTTTTAGAACTTACCAGTTCCCTGTCCAATTCCGCTTTTGTATACTTTAGATTAAGAAGCTGATATTCATAGTCACGGATCCTTTTTCTCGCTCGATATCGAACAGTATTATAAACAAAAAAGAATAACACCAATACCAATAAACTTACGATTAGCCATAATCGTCTTTCCGCCTGCTTTTTCTTAATAACAGCTTGTGCCAAGGACAACTTATCGGCATACTTTTGCTTGTCGGCCATAAACTTCAATTGCGACAATACTGGATCGCCGTCTAAAAAGCGGAGTGAGTCTTGGAGACGTTCTATCCTTCTTCGTGCATTCAGCTCACGACCGATATCATTGCTTTGCATCGCCAAATTCAGCTTATGAATTTCCAGTTCAAGTATTGTCTTCTTATCATCCGAGCCCAACAAAAGGGATTCAGCTTCCGCAATCATAGAACGAACATCCTTTGTTTCCTTATT
Source organism: Sphingobacterium multivorum (assembly GCF_039511225.1). Classification (NCBI taxonomy): domain Bacteria; kingdom Pseudomonadati; phylum Bacteroidota; class Sphingobacteriia; order Sphingobacteriales; family Sphingobacteriaceae; genus Sphingobacterium; species Sphingobacterium multivorum. The sequence continues at coordinate 462,995 of NZ_CP154261.1, read as the reverse complement.
CGCTATATTCAATCGAATTCGCATCATTAAGGCAAAAATTGTATTTCGATCATTTCCAAGAGATCTTGAAATCTCAAGATCCTTATCCAGGAGCAATAAAGCCTTATGGTAATCCTTCATCCCTTCGAACACAGCAGCCTGATTGCCTAAAATCTTCGCGTAGCGTAATGAGTCATTTTCTGAAAGTGCCAACGTTTGTGCTAACTCAAAAATTTTCATCGCTTGCAACGTATCACCGCCACTTTTCAGTGTCAGTACACCTAAATTGTCTAAGATTTCAGCTTTCAGTCTTGGTGAAATTTGCTCTTGTCGTTGCCCTAAATCCAGATATTTAATTCCAGAAGTATAATCACCTAAAGTTCCAAAAAAATAGCCAAGCTTCTTGTAAGTCTGTGTTAGGTCTAAAACAAGTTCTTTAGGTATATCTTCTAGCCCTTTCTCCCCTTCCAAAATAAAAGGTAATGCCTCAGAGGCTTTCAGGCATCGATACAGATAAAAGCCATACATTACTTTCACCCAAACCCGTACATTTTGGTAGCTATAGCCTTCTTCAAGGTCCAGCGCTTTCAAATAGTATTTATCACTAAAGTTGTTTCTTGTACCTTCATCGTTAAACGACTGATCCGCCAGTAAACAATAATAGATTGCCAAAAGTGCTTTATCATTTTTTCGTACCGCTTGACTAAAATAGGGTGCAAGATACTTGCTCAACGACAGACTAGAGGATTGATACTGCGCTGATTCTTTTATAATTGTCTCGTAAAAGGTCTTCTCTTCGATCGAGGAATTGGAATCCATTAAATCCATCCCATAGACCACATGACAAGGTATGATTGTTAGGAAAAGAAAAAATAGAAGACATCGAAGCATATTGGCACAGGCATTGAATTTCGCAATAAAAATAAAAAATAATTTTAATTAAATCAGCATGCGGCAAAATCAGCCCACTACTTATCAAAAAAACGATAAATATGATCTGGCGTAATGACCTGCGTTAATTGGACATCGTATTCATTTTTATCCAAAATTACATCAATTGGATCAAAAAAAGATAGTCCAACACGCTGTACATCAACTTTGCAGGACGCGAAAAAACGGTCATAAAACCCCTTTCCGTAACCTACCCTGTAGCCCAAAAGATCAAAAATTAACAAAGGAACTATAATCATATCAATAAGCGATGAATCCACCTTAATGCCGGATACAGGCTCCGGAATACCCCAGTTGTTCGTCTCAAATAGGGTATGCTCATCCAATATGAAATGTTGCATCGAATAGTCCTCAAAATTAGATCGTGAAACGACGATCTTTATCTGTGGAAAAGATTCTTGAATATAGTTGATTATTAAATATGTATTGGGTTCGTGATATTTCCCTATGGGAATGAAAATATGCAAAAATTCGACCTCCGACAGATCAAGCTTTGTAAACTGCGAAAGTAGTCGTTCATTGAACGTGGTTTCTGTCTCTACAGACAATTGACAACGCTTAGTTTTATACTCAAGTCGTAATTCTTGTTTTGATTTCATTTGTAAAATAGTTATTCCTAAATTTTATTTCCCTTCTTCACCAAAATCCTCATTTAAGTCTACCACTTATGCTACGATTAATCAAAAATAGCATTCCTCCCAATTCAATTTTTATTTAAGCTTCAAAAGCTATTAAAAATTCTTATTCAGAATCGAAAACCATATGCTCAACTCAGTTGAAACTTTTGTAAAAAAAAACGGCCTTGTAGCGAGCGCTAACAAGACCGAATAATCAACCTAAACCTAAAATCTTTGTATTATTTTACGCGTTCGATATAATTACCTGTTTGCGTATCAACTCTTACTTTCTCACCTTGATTGATGAACAACGGCACCATAATTTCAACACCAGTCTCTACAGTTGCTTTTTTCAATGCATTTGTAGAAGTATCTCCTTTTACAGCCGGTTCAGTATATGTAATTTCCAATTCAACGCTTTTTGGAGCTTCTGCCATGATAGGCTCATCACTTTCAAAAGCAATAATTACAGTCATTCCCTCTTTCAAGAAACGAGCTGAATCACCGAACAAAAATTTAGGAATATTGAATTGCTCGTATGTATTGTTGTCCATTACCACGAAGAAATCTCCATCCTCATACAAATACTGATAATCGCTTGTTTCTACACGTGCAATCTCTACAGATTCGTCAACTCTAAAACGGTATTCAACTAACTTACCAGTTTTAACATTACGCATTCTCGCTTGATAAAAAGCACGTAAATTGCCTGGTGTACGGTGTATATATTCTTCTACGGATACTAATTCTCCGTTAAATCTTAAGATATTTCCTGATTTTACCTCTGATGCCTTAGCCATTCTTTGAATTGAACTTTAAACGGTTATCTCATTATTGAGTCGTCAAAAGTACAAAAACTAATTGTGTTATTAAAATTTCATTCGCTACTTTTTTTCTGAACGTGTTTGTTTTTTATGGCCGGAGGGAACCTTCAGCTCACTTTCGTAGCTGCTAATGGTTATGCCATCTTGGCGGTTCTACTGAAAATAAGCAGTTCTAACACAAGGCAAGAACTTTTCTCCTATTTTCGATGTGATAGCAACAAATTGTTGTCCCCTTAAGACTTAAAATCAACTATAGAAATACTTTCATCGCAGAATTCATACTCCTTCTTTTGGTTCGAACAGACGATAAACAATCTAGATTCCAATTTTGTACGCTCAATTAAACGAAGATACCATTCTTCACCTTCACTATCCAAATTACTCGTAGGTTCATCCAACAAAACCAAGGCAGATGCAGAACAACAAGCTAGCGCTAGCTTGACACGTTGACGCATACCTGATGAAAAAAAACGGATCTCTCTGTCAAGCGCATGTTCCAATCCCAATAGGCTGATAACAGTTGCTTTATCAAAAGAAGGAAGATAATTTTTAAATTTAAAATGAAAATCAATCAGCTCATTTAAAGTAAATTCCTCGATCAGTTCGACATAAGGAGCCGACAGAGACAGCTGCTGATATATCGTGTCCACACTTAGGGCTTGGTCTCCATCTGTGTAGATCAATTCACCCGCTGAGGGTGTCAAACTACTTGAAAGCACTTTTAGGAAAGTGGACTTCCCTGAACCATTATGGCCAAGGATGGCATAACTCTTGCCGGACTCGAAGGTATAGTTTATATGCCTAAAAATCCATTCATTGTTATACCTCCTACCAATATCTTTTAATGTAATTTTCAAATTCACTAGAATCGACAAAGCGACTACATCGCTCTATTATTGAATCCTTTCATGATACCGCGGCCTGAGTTTCGAATAAAATCCAAAATTTCATCACGGATTTCCGTTGCCTGATATTCAGCTTCTATAATTTCTATCGCTTTAGCCAGGTTTCTGTTTTGGACAAAAAGAATGCGATAAAGATTCTGAATCTCAGCAATTTGCTCTTCCGAAAATCCTCTTCTTCTCAATCCAACAGAATTAATGCCCGCATAAGAAATCGGTTCACGCGCGGCCTTAACAAAAGGAGGAATATCCTTACGTACCAATGAACCACCGGTAACAAATGCATGCGAACCAATTTTAACAAATTGGTGAACAGCGACCATCCCAGCAAGTACAACATAATCGCCTACCGTAATATGTCCAGCAAGTGTACTGTTGTTTGAGAAAACACAATTGTCACCTACTTCACAATCGTGAGCAACATGACTATACGCTTGGATCAAACAATTCTTTCCAATGACCGTTTTATACCTATCCTTGGTTCCTCTATTGATTGTTACACACTCACGAATGGTTGTATTGTCTCCAATTTCAGCTGTAGTAACCTCACCATCAAATTTTAAATCTTGCGGTTCCCCAGAGATTACTGCACCGGGATATATTTTACAGTTTTTTCCAATTCGAGCTCCATCCATGATCGTCACATTTGATCCTATCCAAGTGCCTTCACCAATGACGACGTCTTTATAAATGGTTACAAATGGCTCGATGACCACATTTTTAGCAATTTTTGCCTCCGGATGAATATAAGCTAAGGGCTGTATCATCTATACTACTTTAGTTGTTATTTACTCTTACGATCTGTGCCATAAGCTCCGCTTCGCACACAATTTTCTCTCCTACCATAGCCACACCTTTCATTTTTGCGATACCTCTTCGGATCGGCTCCATCAAGTCACATCTAAAAATAACAGAATCCCCTGGAGTTACCTGTGCTTTAAAACGTGCATTTTCAATTTTAAGGAATAAGGTCAACCAATTCTCTGGATCAGGGACCGTCTTCAGCACTAAAATTCCCCCTGTCTGTGCCATAGCCTCTACCTGCAAAACACCAGGAAATAATGGCGCACCAGGAAAATGTCCCATAAATAGATCTTCGTTCATGGTAACATTTTTCAAACCCACCACATGTGTTTCCGTCAATTCAAGAATTTTATCGACCATAAGCATGGGCTGACGATGTGGTAAGATCTTCATGATTTCTACCGTATCGTATAATGCAGGCATATTGGGATCGTAAACCTTGATTTTTTTACGTGTTTTATCTTTCTTGATCTGCTCCTTTATCTTTTTTGCAAAAGCTACATTCGCAGCATGGCCTGGTCGTGCAGCCATAATATGCCCTTTCAAAGGTCTTCCAACTAGCGCTAGATCGCCAACCATGTCCAACAATTTATGTCGAGCAGGTTCATTTTGGTAACGCAATTGATTATTGTTTAATATTCCTTCCTTAGCAACTGCAACGGTTTCTTTATGAAAAAGATGCGCTAATTTCTGCAATTCCTCAGGAGAAGTCTCCTTGTCCACAATAACGATTGCATTACTTAAATCACCACCTTTAATAAGGCCATGATCAACCAACATTTCCAATTCGTGTAAAAAACAAAACGTACGCGAAGAGGCTATTTCTGATTTAAAATCTTCAATCGATGTTATTGCGGCATGTTGACTTCCCAACACAGGCGAATTAAAGTCGATCATACAAGTCAAACGATAACCATCCATTGGCATACCCAGTATTTCAACTTTGCGATCTGGCTCTGCATAATGGATATTGTTGGATATCTCATAATAATCCCGGTCAGCATCTTGTTCTTCAAATCCCGCTTCCTCTAACAACTTCACAAAAATTGCTGAACTTCCATCGAGTATGGGTATCTCAGGGCCGTCAATATCAATCAGCACATTATCAATTTGTAAACCAATTAACGATGCCATCAAATGTTCAATTGTACTCACACTTGCTCCATTTTGCGTTATTGTCGTCCCTCTGGAGGTATCCGTCACATTATCCGCATCAACCAAAATTTCTGGTTGTCCCGCTAAATCTACACGTCTGAACTTAAACCAGTGATTTTCCGGAGCTGGCTTAATCGTCATCGATACAATTTTCCCTGTATGAAGACCTACCCCCGAAATTTCAACCTCGTTTTTGATGGTTCGCTGTTTTACATTCATTTCTAATAACATATTTTTAAATCAAAACTTCTTTTGACAAAACATTTACCCCTTAAGCTACATCGATGTTGCCATAGCCGTGCCTGGAATGCTTATTTCATCACCATTAAAGAACAGTTTATTTTCAATGAAAAATAATTATTTCAATTTTTTTTCTACTAACTTTTCTAACTCTTGGATTCGTTTTTCCAATTCAGGGAGGCGTGCAAAAATCACATTAGAACGCAATTGAGGCTGATAAGGCATCACTGGTGTACCGCCCCACTTTTTACCTTCTTCTTTAATCGATCTATTCACTCCTGATTGCGCCTGGATTTGAGAGCCCTTTGCAACAACAATATGCCCAACAACCCCAACCTGGCCTCCTAAAACCACATGTTCTCCAATTTTTGAGCTACCAGAAATACCTGTTTGCGCTGCGATTACAGTATTCTTTCCAATATCAACATTATGTGCAATTTGAATCAAATTATCCAACTTAACACCATCACGCACGATTGTAGCACCCATTGTTGCTCTATCGATTACTGTATTGGCGCCGATCTCAACATTATCCTCCACTTGCACATAACCAATCTGAGGTACTTTTTTATATGTTCCGTCTTCTTGTGGTGCAAATCCAAATCCATCCGATCCGATCACAACACCAGAATGTACGACGACATTTTTCCCAATCTTACAATCATGATAAATCTTCACCCCTGGATAGAGTGTTGTATTATCTCCAATCGTTACTTTATCGCCAATATAGACCTGTGGGTAAATTTTCACGTTATCTCCAATGGAAGCCCCGCGTCCAATATATACAAATGCACCAATATAACCTCCTTGGCCGATCTCCGCTTCAGTATGTATAAAATGAGGCTCCTCACGTCCGCTTTTGTCAAGACGGAACTCATTATACATATTCAAAATAGTAGAGAAAGCAGCATATGCATTCTTCACCCGTATGATCGTTAAAGTCGGCTTAGTTGCTTGGGTCAATTGTAAATCTTCATTCACAATTACAATCGAGGCGTCAGTAGTATAAATAAAATGCTCATATTTTGGATTTGACAAAAAAGAAAGATCGCCTTTTTTACCTTCCTCAATTTTGGCAAGGTTACCTACAGTAACTTCTGGATTTCCTTCAATCCGTCCTTCTAATAATGTCCCTATTTGTTGAGCAGTAAATTGCATGGTACAAATCTATGTTTTTTTATTAAAAAATAACTACTTGATGGAAGTAATTGCAACATATCCCACCTCTTTTGGATAACATAAGGCGTATTTAGCCACATTTTTCGATAGTGCTTCTAAATTCCCTAGATCAGAAGCCTCTGTTATATCCACGAGCTCACCGGATTTCAATAATATTTTTATTTGATCCTTGGAAGAATTATAGGCACGGTTTTGAATTTCCTGCATAAATACATAATAATGAATATCCTCCTGAGCCACACCCAGCTCAGCTTGTACTTTCGATTTCACTAAATCTACATATGCTGGCGAGAATGGTTTATTGCTCATGACAGAGCGATATAGATTACGTTTCATAACGCGCTGGCACATTGTACTTAAAATAGAATCCTCATGATGTTCCCATGTTTTTATGGCAGACATAATATCCGTATCATCTAAACGAGTAAACCAATCCAAATGTAACGGGTCATCCAAAAAATTAGTTTTGTTGACCTGCTGGCTTAAAAACCAATGAAAAGCCGGGGTAGAAAAGAGCTTATGACCAGCAGCCGTTAAATATTTTGCCCGCTGCAGAATTTTAATCAATAATTGTTCAGCACCGATAACGGTCTTATGTAAATAGACTTGCCAATACATCAGCCGTCGTGCAATCAGGAATTTCTCGACAGAATACAGCCCTTTATATTCCACCACGATTTCATCCGCCACGACATTGAGCATTTTTATGATACGATCAAATGAGATCACGCCTTCCGATACACCGGTAAAAAAACTATCTCTATTGAGGTAATCCATTCGATCAACGTCCAATTGGCTCGACACCAATTGATGGAGAAATTTGCGTTCATATTTATTGTTAAAGATTGTAATTGCCAAGCTTAACCTTCCGTCCAAATCCTGGTTGATACGATTCATCAACAGGGAGGACAATAACTCATGTGAAACTCCTTCAATCAAACTATGCTCCAAAGAATGGGAAAAAGGACCATGGCCTATGTCATGTAGCAAAATTGCCGAAAGAACAGCCTCCTCTTCATCAGCAGAAATGGTGACACCTTTACTCCGCAAAGTTTCCAAAGCCATCGACATCAAATGCATCGCTCCTATGGCGTGCTGAAAGCGAGTATGCAAAGCTCCGGGATAGACAAGATGTGTCATGCTCACCTGCTTAATATAGCGGAGCCTTTGAAAATAAGGATGTTGCACCAGGTCGAAGACCAATCCTGTAGGAATAGCGACAAATCCATATACCGGATCATTAATAATTTTATTTTTGTTCAACGTGGCGACAAATTAATACGATCATCAACACTATAAATTATGATACCGAGCGCTTTAATCACGAACCCTTGGGTAACACTAGTATAAACTTAAAACAAAGATAGTTAGTTCACCGTTAAGAAATGTTAAAAATAAAATCTAAAGCACGATATTTGCTTATGTTAGCATGAGATCGAAAATCAGATCCTCCCCTCTACTAATAGACATATAATAACAAGATGCAAAAAACACATATTCTTTGGGCTGACGATGAAATTGACTTTCTAAAACCACACATTTTATTTTTAGAAAGCAAAGGTTACAAAGTTGACACGGTCAACAATGGAAATGATGCCGTTGAAGCCTTTAAGAATGGTTTTTTCCATCTCGTTTTCTTAGACGAAAATATGCCTGGGCTAACCGGGCTCGAAACACTTGCCATACTCAAATCGATCAACCCTACAGTTCCAGTTGTTCTGGTCACAAAAAACGAAGAAGAACATGTCATGGAAGATGCCATCGGCTCCAAAATAGATGATTATCTGATCAAGCCGGTCAACCCCAAGCAGATCTTGATGACAATAAAAAAATTAACGGAGAACAAGCGTCTTGTCAATGAGAAAACATCCATGGCCTATCAACAGGACTTCCGCAATTTGGGGATGATCTTAAATGACAATCTGGATTTCAATCAATGGTCAGAAGTGTACAAAAAACTGGTATACTGGGAATTGTCCCTCGAAAAGCTTGAGGACAACAATATGCATGAAATTCTGACGATGCAAAAATCCGAAGCAAACATGCAATTCTCAAAATTTATAGAAAGCAACTATTTACAGTGGATTAACCGTCCCGAAAACGCGCCTATTCTATCCCACCAGCTATTTAAGAAGAAGGTATTTCCGACCATAGAAGATCATATACCGACATTTTTCTTCCTAATAGACAATTTGCGTTTCGATCAATGGAAAATTATCAATGAGGTCATCACCGATTATTTTCGACTTGAGGAGGAGATAACCTATTACAGTATTTTACCAACGGCAACACAATATGCTAGAAATGCCATCTTTAGTGGCTTAACTCCACTGGAAATGGAAAAACGCTTTCCAAAATTATGGCAAAATGATGAGGATGAAGGTGGCAAGAATTTATATGAAGATAAATTTTTGGAAGATCAGATCAAGCGACTTTACCGCAAGGCCATCAAACACTCCTACAGCAAAGTTTTGACGCTGGAACAAGGAAAGGACGTGTTAGACAATCTCGGCAATTTCATGCACAATCAACTGAATGTATTGGTGTATAACTTTGTTGATATGCTTTCTCACGCGCGTACGGACAGCTCTATGATTCGTGAATTAGCGAACGACGAAGCAGCATATCGCTCCCTCACATTGTCTTGGTTTGAACACTCACCTTTATTAGAGGCAATAAAATGGCTCTCGCAAAAGAAAGTGCGTGTGATTATTACAACCGACCATGGCACGATCCGGGTAAAAAAGCCCAGTAAAATCGTTGGTGATCGAAATACAAATACAAATTTGAGGTATAAGCAAGGAAAAAATCTGAATTATATCGACAAAGATGTTTTTGCTATCAAAAATCCCCACGAAGCACAGCTGCCTAAACTTCATGTGAGTTCAACATACGTTTTTGCCAAAGAAGATTCGTATTTTGTCTACCCCAACAACTACAATCAATTTGTCAACTATTTTAATGGAACGTTCCAACATGGTGGAATCTCGTTGGAGGAAATGATTATCCCCTTTGCGACATACCTACCGAAATAGTAATTTTGCCACATGGAAATTATTGTAAATACCACAGCAGATCTACCTCAAGCGGCGCAGACACTTTTAAATAGTTTTCCTAAGGCCCGGGTTTTTCTATTATATGGTTCCATGGGAGCAGGAAAGACAACTTTTATAAAATACCTGTGTAAACAATTGCATGTACAAGACAGTACATCCAGTCCAACATTCTCCATTGTTAATGAATATGAGTCCCCAATTGGACCTGTATATCACTTTGATTTTTACCGCATTAAAGATGAACAGGAGGCATTCGATTTTGGTTATGAGGAATATTTCTATTCAGGTGCTTATTGCTTTGTTGAGTGGCCGGAGAAAATCCCCAACTTACTTCCTGAAGAAGCAAAAGAGATACATATTAGCATCCTAGATGCAACAACACGTCAAATTTCTATTCGTTAACTACCTTTTTTTTCGACTCCCTACTATGGCTCATTCATCCTCTTGTCAATATATTCCAACTGATACCCATGTGCCCGGATTAGCGGCTATACATGCCGAACACCTGAGCTTTTCATTTCATGAGAACACGATGCAGTTTGCTGTTGAAAATAGTTCTTTCGATATCGAAGAGGGAAAAATAACAGCAATCATTGGTGAATCTGGCAGTGGAAAAAGTACATTACTGAGGCTTATATACGGTCTTTTAGAACCAACTGCTGGCATTGTACGCTATAAAGGGTGGCAAGTACCCACGCGCAAGGACAAGTTAATTCCCGGACATGATGCCATGAAATTAGTCTCGCAAGGCTTTGACGATTTGAATACGTATGCTAATGTATGGGATAATGTTGCCTCACAATTGCCAAACACAGATATCAAACGCAAACAAGACAAAACTGCGGAAATATTACAACGTCTACGGATCGACCATCTCGCTAAAAAAAGAGTAGCAGACATCAGTGGCGGAGAAAAACAACGCGTCGCCATCTGCCGTGCATTGATCAACGAGCCTGAAGTCTTACTCATGGATGAACCATTCAATCAGGTAGATGCCTCTTTTAGGGATACCTTGCAACAGGACATCAAGGATATTGTCAAAGAAACCGGACTAACCGTCATTTTAGTTTCCCACGATCCAACGGAAGTACTTGCCCTGGCAGATAATCTCATTGTGATGAAATCTGGCAAAATCCTAGATCAAAACAACCCACATGTATTGTATAGCAATCCATCGCATCCTTATACTGCCCAATTACTGGCAAAAAGCAATATATTACAGGTGGAACAGGCTCAAAGTTTAGGTATAGCAAGCGATAAACCAATCGCGATACATCAAGAATGGATTTCAATCAGTCCTGCTGAGCAGTCTACTTTTTTCGTAAAAGATGTCCGATTCAGAGGTTTTTATTATGAAATAGTCGTGAGCAATAATGAGATTAACTTACATGCGATAATAACATCGCAAATAATTCCACAAAAACAACAGGCTGTCGATCTAACAATATCCCACTGGATCTCTTTTGACCATTAATTGCATAACTTAGTCTTGTGTATCAAGCCAAGATAAAAATGCGTCAAACCATAACGTATCCGAAGTTTTGTTAATTAATCCAAAACCGTGTCCACCTTGCTCAAAGGTATAAAGCTTGTTGGGTACTTTTGACTTGTCCAGAGCAGCAATCATTCTATAACTGTTTTCTATCGGTACAGCTGTATCATCCTTGGCATGTACAAAGAAAACGGGACAAACTTCAGGAGATACCTGCAAATTGGAAGAAAACAGGTTGATTTGGTCTTCTGAAGGGTTTTCTCCGATGAGATTTATACGCGAACCTTTATGTGTGATATCATTTTGCATAGAGATTACAGGATAAATTAATCCAGCAAAATCAGGTCTTAGGGATACATGTGAAGGATTCACTATATAGTCTTTCTTAAACTTCGTTATTAAAGTGGAGGCCAAATGTCCGCCTGCGGAAAATCCGATAACCCCCACCTTTCGAAGTCCGGGGTGCAGGGTTCTGATCAATTGCATTGCCCGCTGCGCATCCTGAAGAGGCCCGATAGATTTGTCACGCATGATATTCGGCGAAGGCAATCGATATTGTAAAACATATGCCGAATACCCATTTTTCGCCAACTCTTTAGCAACGGCATGTCCCTCATGATCCATTGCGATATGAGCATACCCACCCCCAGGAATAACCAGTACGGCGATATTTTTATCCATACTTTTATCTGCTGTATAGACAAATAACTTGGGGACGTTCTTTTCTAAATTTACCTGCTCTTTATCAGTTGCATTTGGAATTGAATCTGTATAAAGGTTGATTGCCTCCTGCGCTTTAACAAGCGAAATCAAGGAACATAAAATCATAAAAATTTTTTTCATTTAAATAACATTTTAAAAAAGATCTCCAAACTATATCTACTAGAAATATGCGTCCCTTTCACATGTAACATCCTCCCGGAGTAGATCAAGAACGAGCTGGATACTTAGGGTTTATCTGGATACTTAGGGTTTATAACGAAGAAACGACTAACAAATCTAAGTCCTTCGCCGTCATATTAAACCTTGAGGCCATGTCTATATTCGTCAGGTTACCTTGATACAAATAAATAGAACTCCGAATACCAGGATTCTTCCAAATAGCATTTTTCAATCCCCCGAGTTCAGCGAAATCGAGCAAAATCGAAGTGAAGATATTGCTCATGGCATAGGTGGCTGTTCGCGCTACCCGAGACGCTATATTGGGAACACAATAGTGAATAACATCAAATTTTCGAAAGATCGGTTTATCGTGAGAGGTTACCTCCGAAGTTTCAAAATTGCCCCCTTGATCAATGCTTACATCTATAATAACGGAATTAGGTTTCATTTTGGAAACGGTCTCTTCCGAAATCACACAAGCGGAACGTCCGTTAAGCGCTCGTAAAGCACCAATAACAACATCTGAACTGATCACAGCTTTGTTTAAAATAATAGGTTGTATAACAGAGGTAAACACACGACTACCCAGATTATTTTGTAGTCGTCTAAGTTTATAAATGGAATTATCAAATACCTTTACCTCTGCTCCTAGCGCCAAAGCCGTCCGAGCGGCTTGTTCACCAACGGTGCCAGCGCCGATAATAACAACTTCTGTAGAGGCTACTCCAGTAACACCACCGAGCATCAGCCCCTTCCCGCCAAAAGCATTGCTCAGATACTCTCCAGCAATTAAAGTTGCCGTCGCCCCTACGATTTCGCTCATTGCACGAACCACTGCTAGGCAACCGCCCTCATCTCTTAAATATTCGTAAGAAATTGCCGTGATTTTTTTATGCATTAATGCCTTTAATACATCCAGATTCATGAGTGAGGGTTGCTGAGAAGATAATAAAAGCTGTCTTTCTTTCATCAACTTAACTTCACTAATCATTGGGCTACCAACCTTGATGATCAGATCCGCCTGGTACACCTCTTCTCTTGACGATACAATACGAGCCCCCTGTTCACTATAATGGTGATCCAAAAAATTGGCTCCTGCTCCTGCTCCCGTCTCAATGATTACTTCGTGCCCATTTTCTACCAATAATGCAACCGCCAACGGTGTCAGGCAAATTCGCTTTTCCTGAAGCGAGATTTCTTTTGGAATGCCAATAAATAAACTTTTTGCATTCTTTTTCTTTTCAAACAGCATCTCTTTTGGAGAAATCATAGCCTGACTCGCAAGCTTTCCTAACTCATTCATCTTGTAAAATTGATCGTTAGCTAAAATTACGATAAATAATCAATCTTATCAAACGAAGATAAATTTGGTTTGGCACAGCTTTGGAATGAAACAAATTTATCTACATTTGTTTTAAATTAATCAGATATAATACCATGCTCAGTAAAGTCAATATAGTGCCACGGTGGATCATTTTTTTATTGGACATCTTTAGTGTATCCGTCGCTTATCTCCTCGCAAACGTCATTTATTATGATTTTAACTTCGATTTTTTACTCGACATTGATTTTAGCATTCGTTACATTTTATTTATAGGTGTATCCTCTTTATCATTCTATCTCTTCAAAATGTATACTGGGATAGTTCGTTACACAAGCGCCATCGACTCCATACGTATATTATCAACGATAACATTCAGTGTTTTTGTTCTCCTGTTTATAAAACTAGTCATCCAGGCAAACGAAATGGAGCGCAATATTCCGACAGCACTCATCATATTCTTCGCTCTTTTCTCCTTTCTAATTCTAACTGTATACAGAACGATTATTAAGATTTTCTTTCTATACACCAAAAAAGTCAGCGGTTCCAGAAAAAAAACACTGATCTATGGGGCCGGTGATTTGGGAATTGCTGTAAAAAGAACCTTAGACCATGATGTCCGTTCCAAAAATGCTATTGTAGGGTTTATGGATGATAATGAGCAAAAAATCAACAAAGTAATTGATGGAACAAAAATTTATTCTTCCCAAAAGTTTAGCCACCTCATTAACACATTAAATATTGAGGAGGTCATCATCGCTTCGCACAATATCCCATCGGACCGCAAAAATGAAATCACAGATGTTGCGCTGGAAAAAAACGTCAATATTTTAACACTACCGCCTGTTAAAAAGATCATGAATGGCGACCTTAATCCCAATCAGATTCAGAAAATAAAAATTGAAGATTTGTTGGAAAGGGATCCGATCAAGATTAACGACGACCACATCCTAAGCCAGACCAAGGGCAAGAGAATCCTTGTTACTGGCGCAGCCGGTTCTATAGGAAGTGAAATTGCAACCCAATTGGGAAGATACGAACCGCAGATGATTATCCTTTGTGATCAGGCAGAGTCACCCCTGCATAACCTTCAGCTTGACCTTCAAGATGAATTCCCAAATCAAGTATATCATACGTACATCGCCGATGTCCGCAGCACAAAAAGGATGCAACTCCTTTTTGAGACCTTCAAGCCGCACTATGTCTATCATGCGGCTGCATACAAACATGTGCCCATGATGGAAAATCACCCGTTGGAAGCCGTGCAGACCAATGTGATGGGGACGAAAAATCTGGCTGATTTAGCCGTAGAATTTCAGGTTGAAAAATTTGTTTTTGTCTCTACCGATAAAGCTGTCAACCCGACCAATATCATGGGAGCTACAAAACGTATTGCAGAAATCTATGTACAATCGTTAAACAATCATTTGGAAAACACATTAGGGGCAAATGTTCACACCAAATTTATTACAACCCGCTTTGGCAATGTCCTGGGCTCCAATGGATCTGTTATCCCTCGATTCAGAGATCAGATTCAAAAAGGTGGCCCGGTAACCGTTACTCATCCAGAAATTACACGGTATTTTATGACCATTCCCGAAGCATGTCGACTAGTCCTTGAAGCTGGAACAATGGGACAAGGTGGCGAAATTTTTGTATTTGATATGGGTAAATCTGTCAAAATAGTTGAGTTAGCTAAAAAAATGATTCGCCTTTCAGGATTTAAACCGAATGAAGATATTGAAATAAAATTCACCGGATTAAGACCTGGTGAAAAGCTATATGAGGAATTACTAAATGATTTAGAGAATACCTTACCGACTCACCACGAAAAAATTATGATCGCCAAAGTCAGAGAAAATAATTATGATAGGGTGTGTATGAAAATCGGAGAATTGCAACAGCGTTTATCCACACAAAACAAAAACGAAGTTGTCTATCAAATGAAAATTATTGTACCTGAATTCAAAAGTAAAAATTCCATCTACGAACAGCTAGACAAGGAAATTGAATTGTCGAATGAATCGAAAAAGCAAAGTTAATTCACGTTAAAATTTGCAAAACACTTGCAAATTTGCTCGAAAAGTGTATTTTTGCAATCCATATTTTACTGATTAGTAATGTCTAAAAACACAAATAATACAAATCAAGGTTTCAAACCTTCAAAAGGATCTTTTTTTCAAGATAACCAAAAAAGTGTCGTGTTCATTTTAGGTGGTATCGTTGTATTGATCTTACTTTATTTTGGATATCAAAAGCTTTATCTTGATCCAAGAGCAGAAGAAGCTTCGAACCGTATGTACAAAGCAGAACAGCTTGCTACAATTGATTCTTTACAAAGTAAAGCAATCATGGGCGATGGTGCATTTCTTGGATTTAAACAAATTGCGGACGAATATTCAAACACCAAATCTGCCAATATTGCAAACGCCTATTTAGGAGGTTTGTATTTGCGTCAAGGTAAATTCGATGAAGCTGCAAAAGCGCTTGAAAAATATGCTCCGACAGGAAGTCAAATTCTAGATCCACTCGTAATTGGTTTAACAGGTGATGCTTATTCAGAATTAAAAGACTACAAAAAAGCTGCAGACTACTATAAGCAGGCTTCTGAAAAATCAAGCAACTCGTATACAACTCCACTCTTTTTGAAAAAACTAGGACTTGTATATGAAGCGCAAAATGACTACAAAAGTGCAGAGACTGCTTACAAGAAGATTAAAACAGATTTTCCGGAGAGCCAAGAAGCTTCAACAATTGATGGTTTATTAGGCCGTGTACAAGCACATTTATAATAGAATAAATATAAAAATATACGAAAAAGAGGCTATTTGATAGCCTCTTTTTTTGTGACCATCTAAAATCACTATCTTTGTTCCTATTATGGCAAGTAGCATTAAAAATTTATCCGACTTTTCGCATATTCAGGTTGCGGATGCAAGTCCATTCAAATTTGCAATCGTTGTTGCACAATGGAATGCAGAAATCACAGGTGCATTATTGAATGGTGCAATTACAGGCTTAGAGAAGCATGGCGCTCAAGAAAAAAATATCCAAGTCATCGAGGTTCCTGGAAGTTTCGAATTAATTTCGGGAGCAGATCTTGTGTTCAGAAACCAGAATTTTGATGCTGTTATTTGTTTAGGCTGCGTCATTCAGGGTGAGACGAGACACTTTGATTTTATCTGCGATGCAGTTGCAAATGGCATTGCCAATGTAGGGCTCAAATACAATAAACCAGCCATTTTTGGTGTATTGACTACTGATAACCTTCAGCAAGCATTGGATCGTGCTGGTGGAAAACATGGCAACAAAGGCGAAGAAGCTGCTATTACAGCGATACAAATGGCCCATATTGCCAAAAAATTCTAGTTTTGGTATTAATTTTGCCTACCATTCAATAATGAAAAGTATTGCTGAGTACAGCTTATTGCTCAGATACTTATATTTGAATAAATCGATTAATAATATATTCAGTTATCTTATTAATCGATTTTTATTTTTTCACTAGAATAAATTGTTATTGAATTATCTTGATTGTATTTTAAATAGTTGTAACGATAGGTAGTTTTATAGACAATGACGCAATGATGAAGTTTAACGCGATCAATTTTGATGCGGCTTACTTGATGATTGTTTTTAAAAAAAAGGATTATGAAAACATTATCGAATGTACTCTTGGTCATTATGCTGACATTATTCTGTCAGCTGGATCTTGTGGCGCAAGACGATAGTCTAAACAAGCAGATTTGGCAAAGTATCGGTGGCCAGGAAAAATGGGATTCTTTGCAATATTTGGCATTCTCAGCAAAGGGAAATACCATCTCCGACCAATTGTCAAAAGAAGAGCGAAAATTCTTGTTCAATCGCAGCACCGGAGCATGTCGATTTGACGGCTATAGCGGCACAGATCAGGTGACCTATCTGTTTAATTTTAAGAATCCAGGGGCCGATAAACTCTTTATTGGAGGGAATATAGCTGGAGATGGGCCGGAGCTAAAAAAGTCAATTAAAAGCCAATTATTTTCGGATCTTCATCTGCTCCTTTTACCGACGCTGATCGGACAGAAGAATGTGCAGCTAAAAAGTCAGAAAGAAAGTTTCAGCGCTGGACAGAAATTAACGATAGCAACGATCAGCTCGTCAGGCACTATCTTTGGTTCAAAGATGGATGGTTTGCTTTATATTGATCAAAATACCGGTGAGATTGTACGTTACGAATACATAGATAAGGGCGAAAAAACCACTTATGAAGTGAGCAAATATAAGGAGATTGGCGATGGTATGCGTTTACCTAGTTTCTTCAATTCGACAAGCAATGACCAAAAGAGTTGTATATTCTCCGCTATTTCGTCTTTTGTACAAGTAGAACAGAAAAAATTTACAGAACTATAATATGATTAATTGGATAGAATTAAATACAGAGGAACAGTTACAGGAGCTTTATCAATCTGATAAAGTTGCAGCCATCTTTAAACATAGCACGACTTGTGGTATTAGCAATATGGCTAAGCGCAGTCTTGAGCGTATGTCTGCGACTTCAGACCATGATTATGCAATCTATCTTTTAGATCTTTTGCGCTACCGTCCATTATCAAATGAGATTGCCCAACGTTGGAATGTAACACATCAATCCCCTCAGATACTGATTGTTGAAGGAAAAGAAAGTCTATATGATGCTTCCCATGGCGATATCCAATTTGATGAGATTGAACAATACCTGACGGCAATTTGATAGCATTGGCCATATCGCTGTTCAATAAAAAATAGTTAACAAAATTTATCCAAAGGGGTTAATATGTATTACATTGACCCCCTTGGGATATTTTATGATGATGAAAACAGCTGAATTGGCTATTTATAAATTTCTACTGTTATCTTACCGTCTTTAGTCACTGTACCGCGATACATCCCGGCGGTATTAAAAGGCATCGCAACATGTCCATTTTTATCCAGTGCGATCAGGCCTCCATTACCGCCCATTTCACCAATCCGATCGATTACTTGTCGGCTCGCTTGATCAACATGCTCACCTTTGTATTCCATTAAAGCTGACACGGAATATGCCGCCACGGTGCGGATATAATATTCACCCCATCCAGTACAGGAAACAGCACAGGTATTATTGTTCGCATACGTTCCTGCACCAATAATTGGCGAATCTCCGACACGTCCAAACTTCTTGTTAGTCATGCCTCCTGTAGACGTACCTGCCGCCAGGTTACCTGCTTTATCCAAAGCAACACAACCTACGGTACCAAATTTAGCATCTTTATTGATGATTCCTAAACGTGAACTTTGTTTTTGATCGTGATCTAGTTGCGTGCGCGTATTCTCCTCCTGCTTTATTTTCTGCAAAGCTTCCCAACGTGCTTTAGTCCAAAAATAAGAAGGATCTACGATGGTTAGCCCCACTTTTCTTGCAAATTCTTCAGCACCTCTCCCCACCATCATAACATGCTCAGACTGTTCCATCACCGCTTTTGCTGCTGAGATTGGATTTTTGATCGTCGTCACTCCTGCAACTGCGCCCGCAGCCAAGGATTTACCATCCATAATGGAGGCATCCAGCTCGTTGCGTCCGTCATGTGTAAAAACCGCTCCTTTCCCTGCATTAAACAAAGGTGAGTCTTCCATTACATGAATAGCCGATTCGACGGCATCCAAACTGGATTTACCTTCTTGCAACTTTTGATAGCCTATACGAAGTGCTTGCTCTAAGACAATCCGATAAGCTTGTTCCATCGAATCTGTCATATTCTTTTTCAAGATCGTCCCCGCTCCACCATGGATCGCCAAAACAAATTCGCCCTCGGTCACGCTTACAGATTTTTTATATGATTTGCAGGAGATTGCCACCAGACTCCCTACAAGTATCATGGCACATATCTTGAGCTTATTCATCTTCCTTCTCCCACCATTCTGAAGATTGTAAATCATCTATCTCACGACGGTCTTTTTTCGTAGGTCGCCCTGTTCCGCGGTCGCGTTTTAGTACGGGCGCATGAAATACGGATTTAAACCCTACCGTTTCTTCTACAGGTGTCTGATCTTCGTAGAATTGAACTGCAGTCTTGGCGTCAACACGACGTTCTAAAAGACCTGTCACGTGCACCACTTTTTTTTCGATTCCCTTTTGGATATGGTACACATCTCCGATCTTAACTTCATAAGAGGGCTTTATATTTTGGCCTTTGAGTTTTACTCGTCCAGCCTTACAGGCCTCCGTTGCCAAAGTTCTTGTCTTAAATAACCGAATTGACCACAAATATTTATCAATTCTCAATTTTTCTGATGTTCCAGCCATATTACAAAAATAATTATATTCAGAAACTATCGGGGTTCCTTCCAGATAAATTAACATATTTCCGTTATAAATATATGCTTAAAGCACAAGGGACCATGGATAAAGTTGCTTTTAACTGCAACTTTATCTAAGTTTGTACATCAAAATAAACTAATTCAAATAAGCAAACAAATAATATGGTAGAGCCACTTAAAAAATTGATTGAGGAAGCTTGGGAAGATAGACAATTATTGGAGTATAAAGAATATACAGAGGCGATCCGCGCTGTTATCATGAAGTTAGATAGCGGTGAAATCCGTGTGGCTGAAATGATCGGTACAAGATGGCATGTCAACGATTGGATAAAAAAAGCGGTCATCTTATATTTTCCGATCAATGAAATGCGTGAAATGACTGCTGGTCCTTTTGTGTTTCATGATAAAATGAAATTAAAAACGGACTACAAGCACACTGGAGTACGTGTTGTACCAGGGGCTTCTGCTCGTTTAGGGGCCTATTTGGCTAAAGGCGTAATTATGATGCCTTCTTACGTTAATATCGGTGCTTATGTAGACGAAGGAACCATGGTGGATACTTGGGCAACTGTTGGCTCTTGTGCGCAAATTGGGAAACATGTACACTTAAGTGGCGGCGTCGGAATTGGAGGTGTATTGGAGCCGGTACAAGCAGCTCCAGTTATTATTGAGGATAACGTTTTTATCGGTTCAAGAGCGATTGTAGTAGAAGGTATTCGTGTAGAAAAAGAAGCTGTATTAGGTGCTAATGTTGTATTGACAGCCTCAACAAAAATTATCGACGTTACGGGACCTGAACCTGTAGAATATAAAGGTTATGTACCTGTCCGCTCTGTTGTTATTCCGGGTTCTTACACCAAGAAATTTGCGGCAGGGGAATATCAAGTTCCTTGCGCCTTGATCATTGGTCAACGTAAAGAGTCTACAGACAAAAAGACTTCATTAAATGATGCACTACGTGATCATAATGTAGCTGTATAAAGTTAAAATTAGTATAAAGATAAGATGAGTGCATTCGTAGATCGTGAGGATTTGAATAAGGCCTTGGAGACATTAAAAAACGGCGGATTAATTCTATACCCCACTGACACCATTTGGGGAATAGGCTGTGATGCCACCAATCCAGAAGCCGTGGAGAAAGTTTTCCAACTAAAAGGAAGAGATAAATCCAAAAGTCTGATCGTCCTTTTACACAACGACAATCAATTAGCGAGTTATGTCAATGAAATCCCGGATGTGGCTTATCAACTTATTGAATATACAGAAAAACCCTTGACAATTGTCTATTCGAATGCCAAAAATCTTGCGCCCAATGCAATTGCTGAGGACGGTTCAATTGGCATTCGAATTGTCAAACACCCTTTTTGTGAACAGCTTTTACAACGGTTTCGCAAACCGATCATTTCAACTTCGGCAAATATCAGTGGTGAACCAACGGCGAAAGATTTCGACGAAATATCGGATGTCATCAAAGATGGGGTAGACTATATCGTCGCTTACGAAAGAGATGTTGCAACAGATGGCAAATCATCTACTGTCATGAAGCTGGACCCTAGTGGTAAATTTGAATTTATTAGAAAATAGCATGAAAAAGATCGTTTTATTTTTTGCATTAGCCTTTGCTGTTACCAATATATCTTTGGCACAGCAAAAGGATATTCCCGCCGCCAAACCTGGTGTAAAATATGGGAAAGAAATCTCTGCGTCCAATGCGATTTCAGTAGCAAAGCTTGAAAAAGAACTTACGCAAAAGAACGCATTCAACGGAAAAGTAGCCGGTAAGGTCGTTGAGGTATGTAAGAAAAAAGGCTGTTTCATGACGTTGCAACGGGAAGGTGAAGAGCCTATTACCGTTCGTTTTAAAGACTATGGTTTCTTCATGCCAGCAGACATTGTCGGTAAAACGGTTGTTGTCGAGGGTATTGCGAAGAAAAAAGAAGTTTCTGTCGCATCGTTACAACATGCAGCAAAGGATCTGGGTAAATCACAGGCTGAAATAGACCAGATTACACAACCTAAAAAAGATATTAGCATTATTGCCGAAGGTGTTTTAGTTGTCAAATAAGACGCTATTACACCACGCCTAGCTTTGTTCTGATGAAAAGATTCCACACTTCACCCTGCCATTCCATATTGGTCGATGGTACCTTGATGAGCTTCGAAAAGCCCATTATTATGGGGATACTCAATGTGACTCCGGATTCATTTTATGATGGTGGCGACAATACAACCGTCGAACTTGCGGTAGAGAAAGCAAAGAAGCTATTGCTTGAAGGTGCTCAAATTCTTGATATTGGCGCATATTCCTCACGTCCAGGAGCTCCATTGATTTCATCACAGGAGGAAATGGATCGAGCTCTTCCTGCTATTCGGGCGATTAAAACTGCATTTCCTGACGCAATTTTATCAATAGATACCTTTAGGGCAGACGTTGCCGCTGCGGCAATCGATGCGGGAGTGCACATCATAAATGATGTTTCGGGAGGTACACTCGACGATAACATGTTCGCCACGGTAGCAAAATATCAAGTTCCGTATATTCTCATGCATATGCGCGGTATTCCCGAAAATATGCAGGAAAAAACCGATTACAACGATATTGTAACTGACGTCGCCACCTTTTTAGGTGACCGCATTGCCACGCTAAAAAGTATGGGGGTAAAAGACATTATTCTTGATCCGGGATTTGGTTTTGCAAAGACAGTGGAACAAAACTATGAGTTACTCTATCGTGTCAATGAACTTCATTACTTTGAATTACCAATTTTGGGCGGAATATCCCGTAAATCCATGATTTATAAAAAAATCGGAATCACCGCCCAGGAAGCTTTAAACGGCACCACTGCTTTAAATACGCTACTTCTCGAAAGAGGTGTACAAATTCTCCGCGTACATGATGTAAAGGAAGCGAAGCAATTGGTTGATCTCTTCTATTCGTAAATCAGCATTATTTGCCTACAAATTTCGGATCACTTAATGTTTTAATAAAAGCGATGATAGCTTCCTTTTCTTCTTCTGTCATAGGAATTCTTTTGCCATTTTCTTTCAGAATCGGATCAAGGTTAGCTGCATCCAAAACACCCTTGTCGAAATAATCCAGCACAGATTTCAACGTTGGAAACTGCCCAAAACTTCCATAGGGCGCTGTGTATTCGGCATTTCGTAAAGACGGTACCCGAAAAGCCATATAATCTGTTTCGATACCTGTGATACGTGCTCGCCCAGCCTCATCTGGATGTTTGTTTAAAGGAAACCCGACATTTCTAAAACTCTGATCGGTAAATAATTCTGATGCATGGCAGCTTTCACATTTCAATTTAAACAGCTGATACCCCCGTTCTTCCTCAATAGTGAATTGCTCCCCTTCACCTCGTTTTACCTTGTCATATTTACTGTCGGCTGAAATTAGGGTATACTCATATTGTCCAATGCTTTTATAAATTCGTTCAGGTGTAATATTCTCATCGCCAAAAGCCTTCTTGAACAATACTTTGTAGTCAAAATCCCCATTAATTTTACCGATAACCTCCAAGATAGAAGAGTTCATCTCTTCATGCGTGATAATTGGAACTAAAGGTTGCTTTTCCAGTTCGAGTATATTGCCATCCCAATTATAAAATTTCATAAAAGCCAAATTCTGCAAAGGCGGCGTATTCCGAAATCCAACACGATCATCTATCCCTACCGCCTGCATTTTTCCATCGGAAAAAGCCAATGCGGGGTTATGGCAACTGGCACATGATATCGTATTGTTTCCACTGAATCTTTTCTCATGAAACAGCTTTTCCCCCAATTCAACACCATATTTTGTTGGCTTATTGCTCTTAAACACATTATTTAGACTCGGAAAATCCGCAGGAATGTTGAAAGTGACTATAGGGTTATCTTCCAGCTTAGAATCAACAATATCATCCCTACTACAGGATAAAGCAATCACTATAATGGTCAGGATTAAGATGACTTTTTTCATCCTATTAATTTTATCAAGGGTTGATGAATATTCAAAATGTACACAATAGTCTGATGCAGAAAGCATCCGTTCGCTTTTATGCCTAATGTATTTTTCATAAATGGCTACAATCGCATTCCAGATCATAGCCATTTACATCATATTTAGTTAGAAACACCTTCAACAGTGAACATCCCTGCTGTATCGCTGCTTCCGTTGCCGCCAAGATTATCAACAAACTTCACCATTTCCACTGCTGAATGAATACTAGGTGTAGCATTATTGGCCCCCAAGGTGATGGTATTCGTTTTACCGCTTAGGAGTTTATCGAAATCTGCCCTGATGTTAATCTGTGGTATACTTTTTCCAATAGTAACTATGGAAGGTAAATTCAACGTAATGTCCCGGTAAGCATCTACGCCCTGTTTATAAGTGGATTCATCGCCGTTTGTACCGTTGACCGTACTCCCTGTGTGAATAGACAACTCTTTATGATCAACACCATAAAAGCCCTCCAATTTCGTAAATCGGTAACCTGTCCCCCATTCCCAATGCATTTTAGTATCATTTGCTCCTGCTGTTGCATAGAAAACTGGGAATCTCAGTTGATCCAGAGTATTTATTTCCTGTTTTACCCCCAAACCGAATTTGATCTGTTTATACTCGCCAACAGGTATATTACTCAGTACATAATTTAACGTTGCTGCTTTCGCCTGATCAATTACTGTAGCCCCTTTATCCAGGTCATTTACATTATAAGGGATCTCAGACCCATCGGCTTTAATAAGTCTGATATTGCTAATTACATACTTTAGCTCAGAAAACTGATACAGTTGTCCGCTGGCGGATGTATTTGTCGTAGCAGCTGGGGAATCTGCACTACCCAGCACAATTGTTGTATTTTTAAATGTATTGTTGAAATGTAAGTTAACACTGTTAGCGACGTCTTCACTTTTGCTACAAGAAACCATAACCAAAGAGATCATCAGGAGTTTAATTGTATTGTTTTTCATTTTATTTTTAAGTTTTAAGGTATTTAAAAATTGATTTTTAAGGATGTAAAAATATTCCTACCCATGCGTGGTATATTTCCCCAATCCGCATAGGTACTATAGTATTCATTGAAAAGGTTCTCCGCACCGACCTGAAACGCGGCATTTAATTTCCCAATATTGAAGTTATAATCTGCCGATACATTCCAAATCTTATAGGATGCAGTTTGGTCCTCTCCGTATTCAGGACTAAAATTGACTTGACTAAAGTCCCCGTTCATTGAAGTTTGCATGCCGATCATTTTGTATCGGTAATGCAGTGATGTTTGATAACTTAAGGGACGTATAAAGGGCAGGTTTCCGCCCATATTGTCTTGCCCTCTGGCATAGGTAAGTATAGCCTTCCAATCTAGACCTGGCAAAATTTGATATTGCGCATTGAGTGCCAGATTAAACAGCGTCGCATGATCTAAAGAGGTATAGCCTTTTACGCCTACCGATTGATAGTTCATGGGGCTACCCAAACTCAAAATCCGGCCAATAATGTAGTCTTGTATAAAGAAATAATTGGCCTTGGCCCCAATGCTTAGCTTTCCGGTCTTAAATCCGGCACTGGCATTGGCTTCATAAGAAACTTCATTTTTTAAATCTGGATTTCCGATATAGTCATAACGATCGAAACTGTTATAGATGTAGTAACCATACGCTTCCGAAACAGAAGGAGCACGATGCCCAAACCCTGTTCCTAGAGAAAAGTCAAACTGACCAATATTTAACTGATAGCTAGCATGTAGGCTCGGCAGAATTCTATTTTTCTTCTGTGGAGAACCCGGATGGAAGATCCAGTTGAATTCAACGTATTTCGAATAGTTATAGTTCAAACCCAATGACCCCCCAAAGACAAGTCTACTGATATCAGAAAGATCTAACGAGTTATTAATGGCTACACTCGCGAATCGTGTGGTCACCCATGGCCAGCTATAGGCAAACATGGTCTGTTTGGATCGATCCTGCGGGTACATGCGCATCTCAGCTATCGATAGATTATCGTAAGCATTTACCTGTATTTCCGAAGAATAGCGGTCTTTCTGCAGATTAATTTTAGATAAAAGACCGTAGGTCGTACTCCAGCCTGGCATATCCATATGGACCAAATTCTCCGGACGGGTTGTATCATCCATATAGTGCTCAACAGCATTAAAATAAACTTTGGTGTCCCATACTTTTACCAAGCCCTCTTCAAACAACTGTTTGTATGTAGCGGAAGTGATGATCGCTCTGGATAAGGATAGGTCCATTGGTAAAGCAGGAAATCCCACATCTTTTGCCCGATCAAAAATAGCATCCACCCTAACGGCAGAGAGCGGACTTGTTTTATAGGCCAAGCCCAAAGACGCATTGAATTTATTATATTGCGAATGCCGTACTTCATCGTCATTTCCATCATAATAATTTCCAGCCTTCCGGAAGGCAATACTTCCATCTGCCACAAATTTGTCGCTTGAGTAATATAAATTTCCAAGATTGAACGTCTGCTTATTATTGAATTCAAAACCTGTCTGATAGGCTCCGCCAATTTTTTTCTGCAGCCCAAACGAGGTATTCCTTCTTTTTAGATCTATACTGCCCGCGACCGTAGCGCCATGCAGATTACCCTCCTGCCCCGATTTAATATCGATGGCAGCAAGATTATTACTTTCTACATAAGAGGTTATCGGGTCCATTTTATCCGTACATGCTCCAAAGACATGCATCCCGTCGATCGTAATTATCGAACGCTCGCTACTCATATTATTGAGTAGGGGTTCCCAAGCGTAGGCACCACGTTTGATGAAGCTGATATTACTTGCAGAAGCCAAATATTCATCCACGGAGACTGTCATCTTTAGATCGTTTTCGATCCTCTTTTTGGCAGCGGCATTGACTGTAACCTCCGCTAGACGTCTCGTGGTATCGCGCGTAATAGGATTGTTTTGTCCGTGTACGTTCCATCCCAAAGACAACATAAAGAGCATAACACTTATTTTCTTCATAGCCTCTAAAATAGAATGTCGATGTATAACTCACTTTTACGCCCTTCTACCCCCGGAGTGAAATCCTTCGGCACCTCAGTCCCTGCTATTGCCCTTCCATTTTGGTTGACCAAAATAAAATTCAGCGTCCAGTTGCCTGTCATGGTGTAATTGACAACACCTTGGTACAATCCGTTGGCCTGTTGGACCAAGTCCTTATTATTGGGGGAAGAATGGTTGCCCATCGAAGGTTCTGGCATACGCGGATCTAACTGCAAGGTGTATCCGTTGACTATTGTATAAGCCAATTGCGCAGTGTCTAATTTATAAATGCCTGCGACCAGTTTATTTTCAGCAACATTTGGTTTCCAAGGAGCAATCAAGGCGATTAAATAGTGTTCGCTATCTTTCCCGGTAAAGGTGGTTATGTTACGATTTTTATTTGGCTGTGGCATTACAGTTACAGGCTGTATAGCTGTGAAGGTCTGATTCCCAATTTTAAAATCGATTTCCAAACTCCAGTTTGCTGCTGCAGAACTTTCATCTGTAAACACACTGTAACCCGAAAAGTAGCTCCCATCCAACGTATGGTCCATTACGGACTGGTTTGGACAAACAATTTTCAGTCCTTGCATATTGGTTTGGATGGGCAGCAATTTGACTGCGGAAACGGCTACAGGTTCATTATTTTGCTGCTTATTGATTTTCACGCGGATATCATTATAACCGCGGTACAATACCCCACCCGGAGCTTCAATACGAATATTGTAACCGGAAGAAATAAGGCTTGTAACCTCTTTAAACTCCATATTCTCTTCAACGGTATTTCCCCTTTCGGCCTCATAGTCTGTTTTCGCCTTGGTACAGGCGACTACAAAAAAACCTATAATAGCGATATAAAAACCCGCTTTTTTTATAAATAAATCTCTCATCTATAATATTTCATGTATAAGGAAGCGATCCGATTTACTTCGTGAACTCGCAAGCTCGGTTTAAATAAATCATGCTGGTATCCTATATGACAAATGGATATATTTTTCTATCGAAATGAAATCATCCTGTTGATTTTAAGTAGATTACTAACCACGATCAACATTATAATGATTCAGAGCCACATCGCAATGTAGTCCAAATAACCATAATGGTTTCATTGAAATAAATACTGAATAAGTAGTTTAATCGGAAGATTGACTACTTTGACAAGAGATCGCTAAAGGCATTTTCACGACGCAATTATAAAGCGATGCTAGCCCTAGCTTACACTGTAAACCATCATCAGCGATCGATTACTTATTCAAATAAATTACTAGCTGGATTTAAACCAAAGGGGGGTGAAATATTGTAAAGATGGGATTATAGGAATAATCTTCTTTATATACTGGAAGCAGGCGCTCCACAGTGTCTTCATAAAGAGCCGTGTTTTTAAACGTAAAATCTTGCGTATTATTTATAAAAACAACATCAATAATACGTAATTCAAGATTTTTTTGTTCCTTTTCCTCATGCTCGCGCATTTTCTTCATCAAAATACACTGGCCTCGACAGGCAAGCGCATTATCGTTAAAGCGATTAATACATTCGTAACGTGCGATATAATCTCGATTCAACTCGAAGACTGTCCATAGCCATACCGTTGAGAAGCTCTGCAGGAGCATCAAGGGTAATAGAATCCATATAAACAGTCTGATTTTCATTCCAATATTTTATTCTCAATAGCAGCTTACATCAGGAAGATTGCTCTTTATCTTGTAAACTGACCAAATCAAGCACATGATGACTCGTCTCGAGTTTGTGCAAATATAACAAATGAAAGTTGGAATAAACAACTTCCATTCGAAAGAAAAAGTCCCAGATAGCAAACTACCTGGGACTTGGAAAAAATCAATCTTTATTATTTTGTCGCAATCGTCAAGACAGCTTCCTTATTACCTGCAGTTAAATCCAATGTAAAAACATAGGTTTTACCGGTCTCTAACACGTTACCGGTTTTGATGCCAAGATTGCCTGAGTCGCGTCCATTCTTTCCATCTCCCACAAAAACGATATCACTTGTCGTTGTCAGGTCTGTGCCACCAAATTCACCGCCCCATCCTTTTTGATGGAAAAATTTGAAATTGATGTTATCAGAATTTATAGACTCTCCTGCCTTAACAGTTACCTGGTATTTCTTGTTGCCTAGCGGCACCAAACAAAGCGCTTTATCTGTATTCCAGCCCACTTGATTACTGGATACCTTAGGCTTTCCGATTCCTTCACCAATAATCCAAACCGCACCACTTCCGTCATCTTGTAATTTTGCTAAATCATTACCTGTCATCGCTTCAACCACAAAATATTTTAAGGTAAAGTCTGCAGTAACGCGATACTTACCGTTCATTCCGTTGAAAGCGATTGATCCGTCAGGAGCTTGTGTAAAATAGTCCGGATCAATCCACCAATTCTTCAGATCTTCTATTCCGTCAAGAATTACCTTCTCGCCTTTTACCATATTCAACTCTGCCTTAAAGTGCTCATCATCAAGGCGACTGAATACCGTTCCATTAATGGCATAAGCAATAATAAACGGTGAAGCCTGATAAGTTGAGGTATTAAATGCGATGCTATAGATTCCAGAAGTTGAATTTGAAAATGGGATTTCAGCCGTAGAGCCGAGGTTTATAACATTATTGACCCAACCAAAATTCATCAGATTGCCTTGTGCGCCCACTTTTGGTGCTTGAATATAGCCCTTTACCGAAAATGGAAAATTCTCTTTTGCCGCATATTGATTAGGCCCTACCTTTTCCATACGATACGATTTAGATGCTGTGACTAAAG
Source organism: Sphingobacterium multivorum (assembly GCF_039511225.1). Taxonomy (NCBI): domain Bacteria; kingdom Pseudomonadati; phylum Bacteroidota; class Sphingobacteriia; order Sphingobacteriales; family Sphingobacteriaceae; genus Sphingobacterium; species Sphingobacterium multivorum. The sequence continues at coordinate 433,505 of NZ_CP154261.1, read as the reverse complement.
TTAAATATGGAAAGTCGGGTCTGCTCAGGTTAATATCAAAAGATTGTTCCGTTATTTTTTGGCTAATATTCTGTAAGACAAACTTAAGGGTTGCTTTTCCATCGGGAATATCTTTCAGGAACGGAACATAAATCTTTCCAGCATAGTCTCCATTTTGTTTGGTACGGATGACGGTTTCTGTTACCTTGTCGTCTGTAAAATACAATTGTGCTTTAACAGTTGACAGCGCAACTTCACTGTCCGACACGTGTACCTGAAATTCGAGACTATCCCCAAAATTTGCGGCTGAAATAGGTGATTTCAATTCGATTTTAGGATCCCCTATTTGATAGGTATATTTTTCATCCTTTTTACAGGAACTGACTGCGGCAATTGCAGCAGTTCCCAATAGTATATTGATGAGATATCTTTTCATTTGTTCATAATTTATGCGCTATCCATGTGATAGCGCTTAGGGTTTATCATCCTCCAGTTAATAGGTCCAGCGGTAAGAAACAACCGACTTAGCTGGCACATCATAGCTAAAATGATGTTTACCATCTGCCAACGTAATCTTACGACTATCGCCCGATTCGTTTAACAGAACAACAGCGTAGGTTCCGTCTGTATTTTGAAATGCTGTATAAACCAATCCTTCCGCTGTATATCCAGAAGCGCCAATCCTTGTAGCTCCTGATTTGACCACCGAGGAAAGATGACCAACAATATAATAGTGCGAATTACGTGTTATATTCTTATAATTTGCCTTACTAATATCCACGGCTCCATAACATGTCTGACAGCCTCCCTCGCGATTCGGTCCTTTGTCGGTATCTAGCATCAGATTCCATACAATGACCCCCTTGCTCCAATTGTTTACGGTACCGAGGGCCACTTCACGCATGTCTTCCATCAAACGTTTTTCAAGATTGCGTCCATCATTCCATTCCCCAATGGATGTTTCCGTAAATACCAGTTCCTTATCTGGGCGTTGATTATGAATATCGATAAGTTCAGCCTTATCCCCACCATAATTATGGTACGCCGCTCCGGCGAAGAATGAAGCCGCTCCGGCATCGTTATAGATCTTTACTGGGTAATCAGCCTGATCGGCAATGTTATCATAGTTATAATTATGATCAAATGCATAGATCTTTGTTGATAAGTTAGCCGCTTTTAACTGTGGGCCTAGCGCTTGTTTGACAAAAGCTTGTTGCTCTTGCCATGACATATAAAGCGAAGCGGAATTTTTTCTGTTCAATGGTTCATTTTGAACAGTAATCGAATAAATATTAATGCCTTCTTTCTTCATTGCTTGGATCCATTGAACGAAATACCAACCATAGTCCTGATAATACTTTGGATTTAACTGACCACTGGTCCACGAATCAAAGGGCTTTAAATCAGTTAAGTTGTTAACTTTCATCCATTTCGGTGGAGTCCATGGGGAGCCCATGATTTTTATGGATGGATTGATGGCAAGTATTTCTTTCAGCACTGGAATGATATATTGTGTTTCTTCCGACTGTAGTCCAAAATTTTCCTTTCCTTCCTTATCCCAGCAGGTATATTCACTCAAAGAGAAGTCGGAACATCCAATAGCAATACGGATGTAATTCATTCCCATTCCATCTTTATCTGAGAAAGTCTCCGTAAGAAATTTTGTTCGATCTTCCTTACTCATTTTCATCAGATTATAACAGGTAGAGCCTGTAACTGCAGCACCGAAGCCGTCCATTGTCTGAAATTTCTTAGCTGGATCTAACGTAATTGTATTGGGCGACATATTAAATTTGGAACTGAAATCAACAAAGCGTTTTCCAAAATCCAAAGACCGACTGCCTGTCGTCGTATAAATGGTAACATCACCACTTTTTTTAATTTCATCACCTTGTGAAGGTATATAGCTGTCACGGTTACAAGATGTTGCCGTCACTAGACAGGACAACAAGAATGTATATATCATAGTTTTTTTATTATTGCGTTTCATCTGTTAATAAATTTTCGCCATCCATCAAATGAGAATTTCCATTGTTAAATCAGTTAATACCCCGGATTCTGAACTAGATTAGGATTCTGATCAATTTTTGGTTGCGGAATCGGTAAACGGTAAGAGTTCTTCGTGAAGGGATACACCTGTGCCTTTCTTCCAGCATCTTTAGCATAAACAGCATTCATGACAGATTCCACCTTATCTAAGCGCACGAGATCAAACCAGCGTTGTCCTTCGAAGGCCAATTCAAGACGACGTTCTTTCAAATAAGCGTCTAATAAAGCATCCTTATTTGAACGTACGGCAGCGGATATTTTAGGCAATTTAGCACGGGTGCGAATTTTGTCAATAATGTCTGCCGCTCCAGATAGATCTGATCCCTGCTGAATTAATGCTTCCGCTTTTAACAATAAAAGGTCTGCGTAACGAAGCTTGACAATACTATTAAATGCAGAACGTAATTTAAACATGAATGGATAATGGTTTGACGGATAATAGTTGCTCCAAGTAGTGGAATAATAAACAATAGATTGCCCCAAACGAACCTGGTCCCCTTCATTCGTATACGCTTGAATCAAGTCCCGAGATGGGGTTATCCATTTGGCCCATGTGAAGTTATTATCATAATTGGACAAATCCCTTCCAAACATCCAAGTCGCCCAATTACCTCCACCCGAAGTAAACTGTGCTTCCAAAATCGATTCTTTCGTATTCCGCTGTGCAAGATCTGTGTTGCTTGCATTCATTGCATATAGATCTGAGTAATTGGTATTCAGATCAAATCCATCCGCAGTCAATGCGTCAACATATTGGATAACTTTAGCGTAATCGCGAATTGGTTTTTCGGCATAGATCTTTGCCAGCATCGCTCGTGCGACGGATTTGGTAAATAAAGTCTTATTCCCATTATTGTTGGCTGGTGCATCAGCCAATCCGTCCATCAAGTCTTTTTCGATCTGCTTATAGGCTTCTTCTTCTGTGGCTTGTTTTGGAAAATATTGCGGATAAACTTCATTGACATTGTCACCAGTAATATCGGGTGCAATTGTGGTAATGACAGGGATAGATCCGAATATACGGACCATATCAAACATCGCCAATGCTCTGAATAGTTTAGCTTGTGCCTTATACGTTCTAATATCCGTATCGCTCAACGATTTATCAGCAACACTATCAACGTAAATGATCAATCGATTTGCACGTCCAACATCTTCCAGATATCTTCCCCAATCCCGGTCAACAACCGAATTAGACCCTTCAATAGAATTATTTTCGAAAGGTACGACTTCAGCTCCCGTCGTTCCCGCATAGGAATTATCGGCATGGGAATCTCCGATTAGGAGCAGATCGAGATACCAATGTTCCTGCCGATCTTTCATTTGCTGATAAATCCCCGCCAAATAGGTCTCAACCTCAGCTCTATTCTTAAAAACAATCTGCGTTCCTGTCTCGGTCTTCCCTTGACTCACATCCGAATAATCTGAAAGTGGATCACGGTTCAAAGAGCAAGAAAATAAAAACAAAGAGCCGGTTAGCAAAGAAAGAGCATTACTTATATATTTTTTCATGATACAGACAATTAAAACTCAATATTAAGACCTAAAACAAATGAACGATTCTGTGGATAGGTACCCCAATCTATACCTTGGATTCTGGAATCGGATCCGCCCGAATATTGGTTTACTTCCGGATCCATACCTGAATACTTAGTCAAGGTAAACAGATTGCTTACAGATAGATAAGGCTGAATTTTATGGATACCAATACGCTTCAGTCTCTCCGGAGAAATCGAATAGCCCAAGGACACATTTTTCATCCGCAAATAACTACCATCTTCAACAAAATAGGTTGAATTTTTCATGTCAAACCCAGCTTTAGGAACATGTGTAATCTGTCCCGGTACCCGCCAGCGATCCAATACAACTGTCGTTTGATTTCGACCATCATACATCCCCTCTGTTTCCATACGGCTGGCATTGAAGATGTCATTTCCATAAGTTCCCTGAATGAATATGCTTAGATCGAAATTTTTCCAAGAGAAACTATTTGTCATACCATACACAAACTTTGGCAGGGGATTGCCGATATACGTACGGTCGCTTGACGAGATCTTGCCATCTCCGTTCAGGTCGCGATACATGAGCTCACCGGTTTCAGGGTTTACGCCATCTGAAATATAACCGAAGAATCCTGCAAGCGATCTTCCGGGCTCATTTTTCACCACAAAATCATTGACATAATCGTTCGTTTTGACATCATAATACACCTGTTGTAAGTCGAGCTGCTGAAGCTTATTTCTGTTGAAAGAGATATTAAAATCTGTATTCCAAGTCAAGTTACCGGTCAGATTTTTCGAATTTACCGCAAATTCAAAACCGTGATTGTTCAATCTTCCACCATTTCTTTGGATTGTATTTGCTTGTTGTCCTGCGGGCAGACTTGCGTTCATTAGAAGATTCTTCGTGTCTTTGTTATAATAATCTGCACTGATCGTCAATCTATTGCTTAACATAGTGATATCAAAACCGATACTGGTTGTACTTGTCGTTTCCCAAGTCAAATCTTTCGCTCTTAAGATTGTTGGTTTATTGATATTTGGCAATGAATTGTCTTTTCCCTCAACAAACCACTGTTGGCGTTGGATACCGCTCAATTGCAGGTAAGCATAATCGCCTAATCCGTATTGATTACCTGTCTGTCCCCATCCTCCGCGGATTTTAAAGTCGTTTATCCAGGTTACATCTTTCATAAAGTCTTCAGCAGAGATTCTCCATGCAGCCGACACCGATGGAAAATACCCCCAGCGGCGCTCTGGACTCAGCTTCGAAGAACCGTCTGTACGCATATTTGCTGTCAATAAATACTTGCCATCATAATTGTACATTGTGCGTGCGAAATAGGACATAATCCCCCAGTTGGATGCTGTAGATCCTGTTCCATCCCAAGAGATCTTATTTGCAGCATTCAGTGTTTCAATTATTCCATTAGCATAATGTGAACCATAGATGTAATTTCTGGAGTACTTCGAGTCCGTCCATGACGAACCGCCCATTAACTCCAAATTATGCTTTCCGAAGGTCTTCGTGTATGTCAAGAAATTGTCCCACGTCAATACGGTATTTGTATTACGAATATCTGAAGCCTCTCCGAATTGATTTCTTCCCCAAGCCGTCGTCCAGGGGTCCAAAAAGGTGGTCATCACACCGGATCTTCGATCTAATGAAAACGAAGTTTTCCATGTTAGGTTAGGCATAAAGGAGACCAATGCACTTCCTGTGGCAACAAGACGGTTTTCGCGGTTATTGTTATTCCTTGTCCGGGCTAAGTTTTCCAAAGGACTGGTAATGTTGTTGATCCCATAAAAATTATTATAGAATCGATCCGGATTCGTCGGATCCCAGACAGGTGCATAGGTCGGTGTTGTAATCACGGATGTGACTACCCCCCCGCGATTTGAGCCTAAGCCCGAAGTAATTCCATTATCATTGTTATCCGAATAATTGATATTTGCATTTACCTTCAGCCATTTTCGGACTTGATTATCAATATTAGCACGAAAATTATATCGCCTGAAGAAAGATCCCTGTAATGTTCCTTTTTCGTTCAGATAACCACCGCCCAAATAATAACGAAGCTTTTCATTACCATCCGATATGGATAACTGATGGTTTTGTTGTATACCTGTTTTATAGGTCTCTTTAAACCAGTCGGTCTTATCCAACAATCCTTCTGGCAGATTTACCAGACCGATTTCGTCCTGTAAATCTTTGTATTGGCTGGTGTTTAAAACTTTAACGGTATTATTGACAACATTGGCTGTCCACTGTGTTCCAAGTGTAATTTTTGCCTCCCCGGCCTTTCCTGATTTTGTCGTAACCAAGATGACACCATTCGAACCCCGAGAGCCGTAGATTGCTGCCGATGACGCATCTTTTAGAATTTGAATATCCGTGATATCATTGGGAGACAAGAACTTAATATCTTCCACAGGAACTCCATCAACAACATACAAAGGAGTGGTATTACTATTAAAAGACGTTATCCCCCGAATTTGAATCTGAGGTGCTGCACCTGGCTGACCACTCGGCTGAATAACAGTGACCCCGGCAGCTTTACCTTGAATGGCTTGTCCAAAATTGGTGACGGGCCTCTTTTCAAGGTCTTTCGTGGAAACAGAAGAGATTGCAGTTGTGACATCTTTTCTTCTGACGCTACCATAACCGATTACAATGACATCCTCCAGCATATTGGTTGATGAATTCAATTGGACGACCATGGTACTGTTGGCAGGTAATTCTTTGCTGTCGTAGCCAACAAACGTAAATTGGAGTATGCTGCCGGTGCTAGCAGAAATTTGAAAACGCCCATCTGCATTACTCGATACTGCATTATTACTTCCTTTTTGTGTAATGGTTACTCCTGAAAGTGGTTTCTGATCTTGGGCATCCAAGATACGTCCACTGACTTGAACTCGGTCTTGGGCAAAAACCAAATTCACCAAAGTAAACAAGAAAGCTAGCCCCATTGAAAAGGCAACTTTTCGTGTAAAGTAAATCATATGAAATAAAAAAATTGGTTATTGTTTCATCTTTTGGTTATTCCAAAATGGCAATGAGTTTCCCCTGCTGCATTGCTCAAAACAAAACTAAGATCACCTTGATGGAGAAAAAAGGGCGAGTACTTAAAAAGTACCAGCCAAAAAACACAAACTACTAAAAATAAGTATGATACAAAAAACAAATAGCGTTAAAAAGTACCTAAATGAGCGAAGGAAATCGGATTATCAAATGGTTTTTCCGTATTAAAGGAGCGTCTACGCCCGGTCAATCACCGCAATCTGACAAACGGCAGCTTCAAAGGCATCACGATTTCCCGCAGCCTTATTACGTACTTTTGTTCTGTAATTATACACTGTTCGAAGCGAATACCTGAGGAAACTTGCGATCTTTACCGAATCGTCGATGCCTAGCCGAATTAATGCGAAGATTCGAAGTTCGGTATTTAACAGTTCTGTTTTCTTGGGATAGATTTTCTCCTCCTCCTGAAGCAGCGCATTAAATTCATCAACAAAGGTTGGGTAAAGATTTAAAAAGATACGATCAAAATTAACATAAAGCTGCTGCACCTCTCTTTCTTCCATTTGCGTTGACTTTAACTGTTCCCGCAAGGCATCCCATTGCTGATTCGTCGCTTTTTTCAACAGTGCTTTTCTGATATCTTCCATTTTATCGATATAACTCGAGCACATATCAAAAAATTGCGCAATATATTCTTCTTTAATATGATTTGATTCAGATAATTTAAGGTTAGTCTGGTTTATTTCGTCATTCAATGATCGAAGTTGTCGGTTTGTAGCCGATAATTCTGATCGAATCCTTCTCAAATGTTGCACCTGTCTATATATAATAACCAGTCCAATGATTACACCAATCAATAAAATACTGACGATAATGACCAAGCCAACCAATTGCCTATTTTGGCTACTGATTTTCTGCTGATAGGCTGCATTGATGATGGGGTAAGAAGATGTACCTTCGATAATTCGATACCGCACTTTACATAACATCGCATCGTCTATGGCTTTTTCAATAAACTGAAAAGCACGATCAAAATCCTGTTGGTCGTAAAACGTTAGCGCTAGATCATGGAAAGATGCGTTGTCCCGATTAGCCATTTCAATATCTGCACTGGCCGATATGGAAAGATAGTAAATTTGACTTTTCGTATCTTTTTCATATTTATAAATGAGTCCCATAAAATAGGCGAGCAGCGCGCGCTGCTCCGTGTCTTTTTTGTTCTCATTCCAGAGGGCCAACAATTGCTTTTTAGCTTCGTCACGATTACCATTAAAAAGTGTTTTTATAGCAATGGTAGTACGGTACTCCAAGGAAGACTTCGGTAGTACCATTAACAAAGAATCCCGATACTTTTCACTTGCCTGGTAATATTCTGATCGATTATTGCTCTGACCGTAATGGCTATAAAAGGAACTGTAAGTATCGTAATATTTTGCCAGTAGATTCCTACCAAGGTGAGCCGGCTCGACCTGCTTCAACAGTTGTGCAGCTTCTATATACCGTCCGATGGTGGAATACACCCATGCCAAATCGAGATGAATCACTGTCTTTAAGGAGTCGTTATGCGGCGGAGCGAGCTTTTGACACAGTAAAATATAAGTGAGCGCTGCGTCAGAATCAAACTTCTTATAATTTTCAAAGATTTCGTAGTTCTTCTTCAAAAACTGAATGGGGTTACTTTCTAATGCTTTTGCTTCAAGTTTTAATTTCTCCAATTTATCTTCACGGTTTTTGATGTAAATTTTCTGATTTTCCATCAAATATTCCAGTCGTTGCAAGACCCGGGCACTATCGGAAGGCACTTGCGCAGATAGGTAAAGACTAAAATGAGCGAAAAGAATAAATAGAAAAAAGCGCTGCAACATAATAAACTCGGTTCAACATCGTGTAGACTAAACTACATAAAAATAACAACAAAAAAGAGGATGTCTCACGACGGCCTCTTCCCCTGACCCAGTTGAGGGTCCAAGAATTAACAAGTTAATTCTTATCGCATGAAAAATAGTTTTCTTTTTAATGTATGGCCCCTATTGCCAACCTCCTCCCAATGCTTTGTAAAGTAGAATCTGATTTAAGGTGTTTTCTTTCTCCAGTTCTACTTTTCCGATTTGGGCTTCCAGCGACTCCTTCTGTGCTGTAACAACATCCAAAGAGGTCACCCGTCCAGCAATAAATAGCTCCTGTGCGGCCTCGATAGAAAGCTTTAATGCTTGAACATGTTCATCGACAAAACCACGTCGTCTGCCTATTGCCTCTTGCGTCATAATCACATTAGAGACCTCATTATAAGCGTTCAGAACCGTTTTCTCATAATCCAAAAAAGCAATTCCATAGTCCGCCTTTGCAATCTCGTACTGTGTTTTCAGTTGTCTTTGGTTAAATATCGGAAGCGTAATGCCACCAAATAAGTTATAAGCAATAGATTTATCCAAATTAAACAACTTGTTAAAGCTAAAGCTCTGTAATCCGATAAATGGACTTATTGCGACAGAAGGCAGAAAAGCCAAACGTGATGCTTCCTGATTATTCGAAGAAGCCATCACTTTCAAATAAGCGGCCTTGATATCGGGACGATGGTTGACAAGATCATCGGGTGTACCAAAATGCATTGCATGATATAAATCCGCGTTTTCAGCATATGTACTTCTTACAACAGGTTGATAAAAACGGCCTAATAAACCATTAATATGATGTTCCCAAAGTGCTATCTCTTGGATCAATTGTTCTTTGGCAGCTTTAGAATTGGCCAAAAGCGCTTTAAACTGTTGGACAGAAAGTTCAGTTGCATAACCAGCATCTTTTTTTACTTCAACAACTTCCAGTGCATTTTTATGTAATTCAATATTCCGATCATATACCTTTATCTTTTGATCCAAAGCAATGAGTTCATAATAGGCTGTTGCAATATTAGAGACTAATTCCGTTTCCAAGAGACGCTTTCCCTCCTGCTCTGCTAAGAAGCTAAAATAAGCAGCTTGTTTTTGACTCTTTAACTTTCCCCAAAGATCGATTTCCCAGGATGAGCGGAGTCCAATGAAATAGTCAGGAATAAAGGGTTCGGGCAATTTTTCATCACTTTTCAAGTTCTCCGAGAAATTTGAATCGTAATTACCAATGCCCGATTCGGTATAATGTCCATATTTCCGTATCCCGCCCTCCACTGCGGCCTCTACAGTTGGCCCTAATGCTGCCTTACGTTGTTTGAAATAAGCTTGTGCAGATTCCAGGCGCAAGATGGATTGACGAATATCTAAATTGTTCTGTAAAGCCGAATCAATCAAGGAAACCAGCCGCGAGTCCTTAAAAATTTCTTTCCAGGATCGGTTTCCAATCGTTAAACTATCGGGCGAAAGATGTTTAGAAAAGGAAGCCGGTACGTTAACTTGCTCCGGTTGGAGAGCCTTTTTGGGAACTGAACAACTTCCAAATAAAATAAGCACAGCAATCACGAGAGAAGCCTGCTTAACACCCTGTTTCTTATCCTTTTTCGAAAATAAAATCACTAATCCTGGGATGACAAGAACGCCCAGAATGGTTCCGATAAGCATTCCGCCGACTGCAGCCGTACCGATACTTCGATTACCCAATGCACCGGCTCCGCTGGCCATCATCAAGGGTATCAGACCTGCAATAAAAGCAAACGAAGTCATTAATATGGGCCGTAACCGGGCAACAGCGCCTTCAATTGAAGCTGTCACGATATCCATTCCTTGCTTATATTTCAAATTGGCATATTCCACAATCAGAATCGCATTTTTGCCCAGCAAACCAATCAGCATGACCAATGCCACCTGCGCATAGATATTGTTTTCCAATCCAAAGACCTTCAAGAAAATAAATGCCCCAAATATCCCCGCTGGAAGACAGAGCAAAACTGGTAATGGCAATAAGAAACTTTCGTACTGTGCACATAACAACAGATAAACAAAGAGAAGACAAAGCGCGAAAATATACAGCGCCTGATTTCCCGAGATTTTTTGTTCCCGCGTCATTCCAGACCATTCGATACTGTAACCCTGGGGAAGAGATGAAGCTATTTTTTCCACTTCTTCGATCGCTTGTCCAGAACTAAAGCCTGCGGAAGATTGTCCTGTAATCATGGCCGAACTAAACATATTATAACGGGTAATCTGTTCTGGTCCATATATCCTTTCCATAGAAATAAACGCATTGTAGGGTACCATCTCGCCGGTCTCATTTTTCACATAAAGACGCAATACATCTTCTGGTCTCTGGCGATATTCGGGGCCAGCTTGTACCATAACTTTATACATCTGTCCATAGCGAATAAAATTGGTCGCATAGAGACTTCCCATCAAGGTCTGTAGCGTATTCATGGCATTTTCTACCGATATTCCTTTTTTTGCGGCCATATCGTAGTCCACTTTTAGCATATATTGTGGGAAGTTCACATCAAAACTGGAGCTGATATCCTGAAGAACTTCACTTTTCTCCATATCGTCCATAAACTTCTGCAGCACTTCGGCGGTCTTATTGAGGTCCTCATTACCGCTGCGATCTAAAAGCCGCAACTCAAAACCCGATGAATTACCGAAGCCCGGCACTGTTGGCGGCGGAAAGAAATCAATCTGTGCATCAGCAAAATCTTTGGTTTTTTCACGCAATTCCTTAATGACATCTTCGACAGTCTGATCACGTTCCTTCCAAGGCTTTAGGTTAATCATGCCCATTCCATAGGAAGCACCAGAGACTTCTGTTACAATACTATACCCCGACAGGGTGGAAACGGTTTCCACAATATCGAGTTTCCGCGATACGGAGTCAATTTTATCCAAAACACGTTCGGTACGGTCCACCGTTGCTCCCGGAGGTGTTGTTACGGCAACATAAATCATCCCCTGATCCTCGGTCGGGATAAAACCTGAGGGCAAAATAGCGCTACTACCCCAGGTTGCGACAAAGAACCCGCCCAGTAAGAGAAGTGTCAATCCACGTCGCGCACTTGTCTTTACCAAAATTCCCTTGTAACCAAAGGCAGTTTTATCATAAACTGCGTTGAATTTTTTAAAAAAACGATCGAGCCAATTATTCGACGGTTTACGGTCATGTGGTGATTTTAGAAAAAGTGCACACAACGCCGGGGTCAATGTCAAGGCGTTGATTCCTGAAATAACGATAGCGGCGGCGAGTGTCAACGAGAATTGGCGATAAAATATGCCAACCGGTCCAGAGAGAAAGGCTACCGGAACGAAAACGGCCGACATTACCAAGGTAATGGCCACCACAGCACCACCAACTTCTTTCATGGCTTCTAATGTGGCTTCCATGGGCTGAAGATGTTCCTCTTCCATTTTGGCATATACAGCCTCGACGACTACAATCCCATTATCCACCACAATACCTATAGCCAGTACCAATGCAAACAAGGTCAGCAGGTTGATGGAAAAACCTAGCATCTGCATAAAAAATAAGGCTCCAATCAAACATACTGGTACGGCCAAAATCGGTATAACAGTTGCCCTAAAGTCCTGCAAAAAGATAAACACAACAATAAAAACCAAGAGGAAGGCCTCCAATAAGGTTTTGATCACCGAGGAAATCGAGGCATCCAAAAACCGCGACACATCGTAACCCATGGTATAAGTCATGCCGGTAGGGAACTGGGTCTGTTTTAATTCGGCCATGCGATCTTTTACACGCTGAATTACCTCCTGTGCATTTGATCCTGGCAATTGCTTCAACATGATGGAGGCAGATGGTCGGCCATCCGTCTTGGATACCATTTCATAATCCAATGAGCCAAATTCAACATCGGCAACATCTTTTATACGGATAATGGAACCATTTGAAGTCGCTCGGATGGGGACATTCGCATACTCTTCAATTTCAGTGAACTTACCCGGATAACGTAACACATATTGTTGCATGTTGCGCATTTTATCCGAACTGATACCTGTTTGTCCTGGCGCGGCCTCGATATTTTGCTTTCGCAATGCAGCTACCACGTCCTCTGCAGAAATATTATAGGCTGCCATACGATCAGGTTTAACCCAAACCCGCATTGCATAGTCGCGCATACCCATAATCTGCGCAAGCCCGACCCCTTCTATACGTTTCAGCTCTTTCAGAATATTGATATCCGCGAAATTGTAAATGAATCTTTCATCTGCAGTTTCATCATCGGTAAAAACATTCAGATACATCAACATGGAGTTAACCTCCTTTTCGGTGGTTACCCCAGCTTTAATAACTTCTTCGGGTAGTTCATCCAATACCGTAGTGACCCTATTCTGCACATTTACAGCTGCGATATCGGGGTCTGTACCCACTTCAAAGAAGATCTGAATCACAGTGCTTCCGTTGTTGGTAGACACTGAATTCATGTAGGTCATTCCGGCGACACCGTTAATTGCTTTTTCCAAAGGAATAGCAACGGCATTTGTACTCACTTCGGCGTTAGCTCCGGTATAATTGGCATTGACGACTACCGACGGTGGGACAATATCCGGGAATTGTGTGATGGGCAGTGTAAATAAGGCCAACAGTCCCAGAAGTGTGATAAACACTGAAATAACCAACGACAATATAGGTCGTTTTATAAATGTTTCAAACATAATTTATCCTCCCCTACAGTTTCCTCATTTTTGGATTAATCTTCATTCCACTCCGCAGTCCCTGTACTCCCTCATAGACGACTTTGGCATTGGGATCCAACCCGCCATCGACAATGTAATAGTGTCCCACACGAGGGCCGGCAGTAAAAGGCATCATTTTAACCGTACTATCTGCCTGTAATATATACACATAGGTCTTATCCTGAATTTCAAATACCGATTTCTGGTGCACAAAAGTATGTTCACCAGTCTCCATAGGCACGGCAATCTTGCCCGTTGCTCCATGTTTTAAGATGTGTTCGGCGTTGGGAAACTGGACCCGTAGTGCAATGGACCCGGTATTGGCTTCAAATTCACTTTCCACAAGATGAGCAATTCCCTCATGTGGATACAGTTCGCCATTGGCTAAAATTAATTTAACTGACTTTTGCGTTTCCTTACCATTCAGCTTGTCACGCATGAGTGCCAGATATTCCCGTTCGGAAATATCAAAATAAACATTCACCTTGCTGAGGTCGGAAATTGTTGTAATCAAACTTCCCTCGGTTAATAAGGAGCCTTCTCGCAACAATATGCGATCTATACGTCCGTCAAATGGCGCTTGTATAACGGTATAATCCAATCTCGTTTGCGCCTGATTGACTAAAGCACGTGCTTCTTCAATTTTCGAATTGGCAGCTTTTAACTGAATTTTCAATAAATTATACTCAGAGGAGCTTACAATATTCTTGTCAACTAATTTTTGAGTCCGTTCCATTTCCAGCTTGATCTTTTGTGCTTCGGCAATGGCATTGTCATACTGTGCTTTGGCCTTAGCTAATTCCGAACGATATTCCTCATTATTATATTTAAATAAAATCTGTCCTTTCTTTACCCAAGCACCTTCATCGACATAAATTTTATCCAGAAAACCATTTAATTTCGAGCGAATCTCGACGTTTTTCAACGCTTGGACATCCGCAATATATTCTTGATAAACAGTTGTGTCCATCACCATCAAAGAGGCGACGGGTATATTTTTGAGTTCTTCTTTTTGATCAGCATTAGCATTTGTGGAGCGGCATGAGGCCAACATCCCGACCGCACCAAGCAAAAGGCACAGTATTCGTAATTTGTTCATATGGGAATAATCTTTTTTTTAAAGGCCATATGGAATACCCAGTTGTTTTTAATCCACGTTGGTGTTTGCCAAACATTGGTATTTCATAAACGATAAAAAATTTAAAATGTGAAATTCTCTTGCTAGCCATTAAATTTGAATGGCTGAGGAGATGATGTGAGCAGGGAGCCATGAAAGCTCATCAAGTTTGCGGGGGCCCAATAGCCCCCATTGTATGACGCACTAAAAACGGCCAAACTCAGCTTTAATGAAAAATAGCTCCACTGAAAAAGAAAAGGGAGAATAATTAGAATGGTCGAAATCGGTATAGGAATCGGTAGTACCCCGGTAGACAGAGGGTTTTGGAACGGTAAAAAGGATGTTCGTCATCCTTTATAAAACATAAGGCTGTAAAGACGATCCCAAAAACAAAAATAAAAATTGATAAGACTTGACTATTGAGCGAAAATATACGATAGTCATCTTGCAATAGTACTTTTTCTTCCTGGGAAGAATGTATAGGTTCCAAATCCAATACGTCATCCAAAAAATACTCCACAATAGTCTCACCTGCATGTAAAACCTGCCCCGTTGCCGAAGAGAAAGACTCATAAGTCAACAGATTGAGGTACGCAAAGAGTGTTAAAAAATGAAATATTTTACCTAACATATCGAAATTTCGAATCACAAAGGTAAGACTTTAAATAGCCAACATTATTGTATTCATGTAAAAAAACCATGACAGCCTTAAAATTAGCTGTCATGGTTTTCAACAAGGAAGTAAGCTTTCTGTTATCAAACTTAAAAGTCCATCAATTAAACAGTCGATATAATTACTTACAACTAAAGTACCATCATTGAATTCATTATTATGTATCGAATCCAGTCTTTATTTTCCTTTTATTTTTTCGTTACTAAAGGAATATGGAGCATCCTCTTTTTGAGTGCCTCTATTTCGATTCGGTCTAGCGCTCATTTTAAATTCAAGGTTGGCACCCTGCACTAAATCTTTATACCGGATATAATTTTTGCCATATGGTTTTCCATTCCAAGACAGCTGATCTACGTATACCTGATTTGGCTCCTGTTGTTTCGCGTGGATCAGGACTTTCTTCCCGTTTTCAAGACGGAGTGTCACTCTATCAAATTGAGGAGAGCCAATCACATATTCGCCAGATCCTGGTGAAACTGGATAAAATCCCAATGAAGAAAAGACATACCAGGCTGAAGTTTGCCCGTTATCTTCATCGCCACAATAGCCATCCGGTATAGGTAAATAGAGTTTATCCATTATCTTGCGTACCCAATATTGTGCTTTCCAGGGCTCTGCAGCATAGTTATATAGATAGGGCATATGTTGAATCGGTTGATTTCCATGTGCATATTGTCCCATATTCATCACTTGCATTTCGCGCATTTCGTGTATCATACCCCGGCTTTTCATCCCCTCATAGCTCGGAATGACAAATACCGTATCCAACATCGAAACAAATGATTTATTGCCCCCCATCAAATTAATTAAACCTTGGGGATCATGGAATACACAGAAACTCCAATGCCAGGCATTTCCCTCCGTATACTCCCGCGACCAAGCGCTTGGATCAAAATTCGAGACGAATGATCCATCTGTTTTTTTGCCACGCATCAGTTTGGTACTTGGATCAAACAGGTTTTTATAGTTCATCGCACGTGTTGCATAAATAGCTGTTTCAGCTTCTGGCTTGCCCAGTGCCTTACCAAATTCATAAATACACCAGTCATTGTAAGCATACTCCAATGAGCGTGCTACATTTTGGTCCACTTTTACATCCGCAGGTATATAGCCCAATTTATTGTAATATTCATAACCGAAGCGTCCCGTCGAAGAATGTTTCGGATACGCACTATTGGCTCCATGCTTGAGCGCTTCCCAGAGTAGATCTTTATCATAACCTTTTCTATCGGTAATAAGTGCATCTGCGACGATAGATGCGGAATTGTTTCCAATCATCGATGCCCGATGGCCTGGCGAAGCCCACTCAGGAAGGTAGCCACTCTCTTTATACGCATTTACCAAACCTTCCTGCATACGATCGTTCATTGAAGGGTACAATAAATTCAGCAGCGGAAACAAACTTCGGAATGTGTCCCAAAATCCTGTGTCTGTAAACATTTCTCCAGGCAAGACCTGGCCATTGTAGGGGCTGTAGTGAATACGTTTGCCTGTTCCATCAATTTCAGAAAAATCTCTCGGGAAGAGTGTTGAGCGGTAGAGACAGGAATAAAAGGTACGTAATCTATCCATATTGCGGTCTTCAACTTGTACACGCCCAAGAACCTCATTCCATTGTGCTTTACCTTCATCAACAACCTGTTGAAATGTCTTCGAATTCACCTCTTTCAAATTAATTTCGGCCTGTTCAAAACTAATAAAAGAGGAAGCAATCCGGGCGATGACTTTCTCGCCTCTCTTCAAGGAAGGAAAACCCACAACTGCTCCGGCGTGATTATCCTGAATTTCCAATTCATCGGTGCTTATCGCACCGCTTTTAACGGCAGCTTTGTAAGAGAATGGTCTATCGAAAGTAATGACAAAATAATTCTTGAAATTCTCTGGAACACCACCGCTATTTTTTGTCGAATACCCGACAATCTTATTCTCCTGCGGAATTATTTTAATATAAGACCCCTTATCAAAAGCATCAATAATAACATAAGCGCTATCGGTTTTGGGAAATGTGAATTGAAAGATTGCTGCACGTTGTGAAGGCGACAGTTCTGTTGTCACATCATGATCCGCAAGATAAACGCTATAATAATAAGGTTTGGCAATTTCCGCCTTATGTGAAAACCAGCTCGCACGTTTTTCTTGATCAAATCGGGGTGTACCTGTAACGGGCATGATTGAAAACTGTCCATAATCATTGTTCCAGGGACTTGGCTGATGCGTTTGCTTAAACCCCTTTATTTTATCCGCCGTGTAAGTATATACCCAGCCGTCCCCCATATTGCCCGTCTGCGGTGTCCAGAAATTCATTCCCCAGGGCCTTGCGATCGCAGGATAGGTATTCCCGTTAGACAATTCATACTTCGATTCGGTACCGATCAAAGGATTCACAAAATCAACTGGTGAGGCCTGCTGCGCCATCCCTCCATGTATAGCGAATAGAAAAAGAATGCTACCTGTTAGTTTTTTGATAGTTAACATATTTATGCGTTTGAGTTGAACGTATTTTATAAGCGAAAAGCTAAAACGTATTAGTAAATATAGGTAAGAAATTCAAATCTAGGGGATTGAACCGCTGTTTTTCACAAGATGGTTACAATAAAAAGGGTAGATCATATCCCTTCCAAACAAAAAACAGCCATAGAATACCACTCTTTCAAGCGCAGTATCCTACGGCTACTTTCTTTACCAATCCCCCTCTTGTTACTCACTACCTCAACTAGTTTGCTGATGTCGTCTTTTTGTGTCTACTGGGGCAGTTCCAAAAGTCTAAATTCACTCATTTGGAAATTTGACCCCGAGGAAACTGCTTTTACGACATACCTGTAATAACTATAAGGTTTTGAATTCACGAAGGTGAAATTAATGGACTTTCTTCTATCTGCTGAAGTAGTGCCAAAGCTATAACCTGTGATCGTGTGTAATGTCACCCAGGTCTCTCCATTGTCGGATCCCTGTATTTCCCAATCTTTAGGATCTCTTTCCGGGGAATCATTTCCAGTTGTTATGGTATAACCGTTGATTGTTTGCGGTTGATAGAACGCAAACTGCCAATACATACCCGATTGATATCCACCGATAAAAAGTTTTGTGGTAATATTGTTGTCGATTAATTTTTTCGAACCTTCGCCAGCGTCGGGGCCACTCGAGTTGTCCTGTGAAATGCGAAAGGTATTATCAATATTTGTCCAATCTTTTACAATTCCAAGGTCCGTTAGCATCTTGGTAATAACAATCTGGGATCCTTTAGGCGTTTTAACACGAAGTTGATAGGTCTCAAATTTACCCACTTCAATGGATATATCGGCTTTTGCCTTGTCGGACACCTCTTCATACTTATCTTTGTCCGTCATTTTTGACCAAGTGACAGCCTGTACCGCGATGTCGCTGTCATACGCCAGAATCAGCTTTCCAGTGCCGTTCTTTGTCGCATTGAATCGAATTAATTTCTCCGCATCAATTTTAATGACCTCTTCACGTTGCGCCCAATCGCCATTTTCATTAAGCACTTTAAGTTTGACGGTAAAATTACCGGTATTCAAAAAGGTATGTTGCGGCGAAACTTTCGACGAGGTACTGTCATCCCCAAAGCTCCAGCGAGTCTCGCTATAATCTTTTGACTGATTTGTAAATTCAAAAGTAAATGGGTCATCCTTAGCAACCTGCTTTATGGAAAAGGCTGACACTGGATTGGGTAGCTGGGGTTTGTCAATAACCACTTCCTTTTCTTTACTGCAGCTTAATACGGCAAACAGTAAAAGGATATAAACACTATATTTTATTAATTTCATCTTCATAAATTCATCGTTGTAATACCATACGTTGCCGTCCATTTATAAAAACTCAATCATCCTCCATTCAGAACATTGGAATAAGCTACTTCCAACATTTTCTGTAACATTTAGACGATAAAATTTATAACTACCCGGTTTTTGGACATTAAATCTTCGTGTCTGAATTCTATTTGGGAAGCTCTCATTGGTTCTTGCGTCAATCGTAACCCAATTTGTACCATCTAACGATCCCTCAAGAAACCAGCTTTTTGGATCACGTTCGATAGCATCATTTCCGGACGTAAGTGTATATGCGCCAATTTTCAGCGTCCGCGTGAATGTCAGTGTACACTGCAGGTCGCCCGTAAATGCACTTTGCAGAAATTTTGTACTGGTCAGGTCGTCCACGAATTTTAGGCTACCTTCGCCCGCGTTTGCTCCACCATTATTATCCCGGTTCACGGTTAGCGTTGCCTCCCCCGTTACATCAAATTCGACAACCTTTGCACAGTCGATTAAAATTGTCGTATAATTTTTCAGCGGATTGATCACATGCAGGGTAGGATCCTTTAAATAGACGGTTACAGCGAGAAACTTATCTTTATTTTTGGTAATAACATCCCAAGGAATCGATATATTGAAGGCCGCCGCCGATTTATTCCCCAGCACCTGCACGCGTGAAGGAAGTGCGTATTCATTTTCCTGTAAACCGATCGTATTCGCGGGAACCTTTTTCTGCGTTATCCAATTTGAAATTGAATCAGTTGTACCTCGCACTTCAACATAAAAAAATTTACTTGGAAACGATGCTAACGAAACGCCGATCGGGATTTCGATTCCTGAAGGCGTTGTATTATAATTCTTATGATCGCTTGCCAATATGATATTGCCAGGTGAATTTGTTATCGAAAGATAATGGATATCTGTCGCTGTTAGCAGACTCTTGGAGTCCATCGTTACAATGACACTGCTGGGATTTCCGAGCTGATTACCTTTTCCTGGATTCGATAATTTATAGGACAGCGCAAACTTCTTACCGTAAACACGTTCAATTTCTGTTCGCGAAATTGTTAACAAAAAAGAGGTGGTATCTGCACCATATTGAAACTTCACGATATTGGGAAAAGAGAATGCCGCGTTGGGAAGTGTAACCACATCTTTTAGTATTCCCGATTCGATTAATTTATTCACTGTATCCGTATTCAGTTGAAGTTCAACATCAAATGTCTTAGACGCGGGACTACTCAATTTTACTTGCATCGGAACCTGTACATAATCGTTTGTTTTGATCAGATCCTTGCCTCCACCTGCTGCGATAACTTGAACAGGAGTCCCTTCTTGTAGATTAAACACCTCTAGATTATTTTTTGAACAAGCCAAAAACTGACTCAAGAACAAAATAATCGTTGTATAATAAAATAGTCTTTTCATATTCGCTTTTTTAAGATTATTTATCTACCCAAACTCGTCCATCTAATTGCCAATTCTCCTGCCGAGCAATCTGCAGCCAGCTAAATATCTGGGCGGTGATATCGGTATTTTTTGGCACTAATGTACTTATTGTTTCAACCGATGGAGCGCAGAGGAAATCATTCAGCTTAGAAATTTCATAGGTGGCATTGCCCATCTTTAAGGTATTTCCATAGGGTCCATCGTCATAAAGCACACCATCAGTAACCGTTCCAACAATAGGCCAATTGGCCGCAAGATTCGGATAATAAGGATGTTCTTCACTTACTCCTACTTGACAATTATACTGCGTAATAACGGCCAAAGGCAGGGCAACTTTCCAAAACCGCACATCCGCCAGATAGTAATCACCTTCGTTCCAATTGCTCCCTCCGTTTAACAATCCTAACCTAAATTTTGCCGGGCTGCTGATTGCTCCCCACGAACTAATATCCATCTCATTGCCCGGGAGACCATTTGTATAGGTCTTCACGATGCGTTTACCATCGCTTGTCAAGGCCCCAACTATAGTCACGTTATTCCAAGTGGCGTTGTTCAATTTAGGACCATTTACTTCACCACTTCCATTTGGTCCGCGACCATTGAACATCCAATAATCGTCCTTGAAAGCCATAATCCATCCATTCGTTGGTGCGCCTGATTCCCATTTTTCACGTTTGCCTATAAAAGAAGGATAATTGGGAAATTTGTACGTGTTATTTGGCCCTTTATTCTTCTTAACTTTCAATTCAATGGTAAATTCTTCTTTATCGCCAAGATCAAAAACAGGATTATCGCCTTCGGTCAACTCGGCGTAAACACTGCCTTTAAATCGTAGAAAATCTCCAGAAAAGCGGCTGCCCAAATAAGGTTTATTGATATACCTTGAATTATATTTCGGTGAGTAGAAAATAGTGAAAGTATTCACCTTCGGGTTACTAAAGATTGTATTGTCATTTTGCGCCGGTGGAATCTCAAAAGGGCCACCTTTACTCGATGTGATGATAACCAGCCAATTTTCTTTCTTAAAAGCTGGCCGTTGCTCCAAAGCCTTCATAACTTCTCCAACCTGCTTATCGAAATTTTCTATCGCAGATTTGTAAATAGCACTACTATTGTCATAGGCACTAGCTTTTCCGGCCATATCAACTGTTGTAAAATGTGCAGTCAACATGGTTAATTCCGGTTGCTTTAAGCCTTCCTTAACACCATTGACAACCTCGTCGTCTGTATTCTCCAACTTAGCTACCGCAACAGGAGCAATATTTTCAACAAATAGTTTAGAACTGCTATACACTTTGAATTCGGGGTTTTTCATATTTGCTGCAACCCTTGTATAAACAGTTGGGAAGGTCTGAAAGTTATTGTTCTTAAAATTATCACCCACAACCAAATGTTTATTTTGGTTCACCCCAGTCATAATACTGGCTAAATCGGCACCTGTAGCTGTTGCATCGTCATGCTCCTCGCTTAACGAAACCCAGGAATAAATCGAATGGTTAAGCAATCCATTCATCGTTGGAATATTTGCTGTCCGAACAGATTCTCCCCTTGCTCCGTCCACAATGAGCATGAGCACTTTAGGTTTGCCATACACCAAATCTACGGTATCTTGTTTTCCTTCATTATTCGGTATCAATCGACCGAATTCATCTTTGCAGGAAATGAACGTCAATAATAGTATTAAAGACATTAGCCGGAGGCTTATATTTCGAAAATTAGCTTGAGATCTCATCTGTTTAAAATTTAAGTTACTGCTCCAATTTAATTCGAATCAGATTATGTACCTCTTCGTTATTAAATCGACCAAAAAAGCCCATCAAAAGTAATGCGCGTTTACCATCTTCTGTTTTTGTCTCAACAACTTTATTGATATAGCCAGAGAAATAGCCAGAAGTATTATAATCGCCATTTAATTCGCCATTGGAATTCAAGATCATAAAACCATTTCGGGCGATATTACTGTAGCGCGCAAAATCTCCGGAAACAACAATTAAACCATCATTTAATTGCATCGCATAGGAAGGATTGCCTCCCTCAAAGGTTTTGGCCTGAAACGTTGGATCCACTGTTCCATTCTGGTTCAGCATGATAACTTTTATTGCCGATACACCGTTATATTTACTAAAGTCTCCAACGACCATGTATTTATTTGTTACACTATTATAAGTAACCGAGGAGACATTGTAGTCTGCTCCAACTCCACCAGGATTAAATGTATCGTCCAATGTTCCATCCGCATTTAACCGTGTTATATATCCTTTTGGTTGGCCGTCGAACCTATTGAAGGAGCCATATACTACAATTTTGCCTTTTAAGGCCCCACTGGTATGATATACAGTGGCTACCGCTCCATTTCCACCAGCCATTGCTTTGCCGTCTGCCCCAAACCTGAAGGACTTATCCAACGATCCATCTAGATTCAAACGGGCAACATGTCTGATTTCGGTACTATCTAGGATAATCGTATCCCTTGTTTCCAACCGATTGGGCCTATCATAGGTGCGATGGATGTAATATCTAAAATTCCCCGTTGCTAAAATTTTTCCCTCCGACTCGTATATATTGCCGATATTGCCATCAAACCCACCGTTAAATGTCGGATAATACTTCAACGTATCACTTTGCCCCGGGCGTCGGAATGGTTTAATGCCCATGGTATCAATCGCTCCGGTGGTGTAAATTCGCGTCAGATTGCTGATATCTGAATTTCGCTGTCCATATCCTGAAAAAGAACCTGCCAAAAAGTAATAATTTCCTAGTTTGAGAATGCTATTCAGCGAATTATTAGCTCCGGTACCGATACGAAAGCTCGCATCATAGGTGCCATCTGCAAAAGTCCTTACAAGACGATTAATTGGCCGTATCGACCCTTTATTATTATAATTTGTGAAGGCCCCCGTAAAGATCATTTTTCCATCTTCCAAAAAAAGAACATCAGAAACGGTATTATTTGTTCCTACCCCCACTTGAAAAGTCTGATCGATAGATACGTTGCCTAAAACCGTAAATTGTGGTCCGAAAAAGACGATATCGTCAATTGTAACAGAAAGCACTCCTGTACTGGCAAAAGGTGGAACCTTCAGCTTTACATAATCTGCCGTTAGCTCGACAATCTGTGCTTTTTCACCGTTGAATCGAATGACAGCTTTATCTTTATATTTATCCAGACCTTTAATTCGCATAACGGTTTCTACTCCCGTTTTACCCGATTCAGGTTGCATTTTATCGGTTGGATTGATTTCTATATCCAATGGCGGTAGCCCTTCCTCGTATGGAGCTGAAAACATCTTGTTATTCTTATTGCACCCAAAACAAAGAGCAATAACAAACAACAGGGCTGTATACTTCCAAATCGTATTGTACATAACTTTCATAATTTAAACTACAACTGCTTATTGTTATTAACGCTTACTTTCTAATATATCCAACAGAATATCGCTCTGATTGAATCCAAACTGAGCCTTGGTATAATCGATTACATGGACAACCCCATTGTCGGGTTGAATATCTGAGGATGCGACTGGGCATGACCGCCAGTCGTTTGGCCTACTGATATCCGGGATATAAGAAATATACAATTGCCTGTATCCCATGTATTTCAACCGGGTAATATTGTTTTTGTCAGAATCGTTTATTGCATCGTTATAGACAACTCCAATATTGGAAACTGTATTTGCAAATGAGGTATAATTTTGGCCTTTATAGACATTTAGCAAATCAAAATCGATCTGGGGATAATCCATTAATTTTCGTTTTCCGTTAAACATATAACGCAATAAATACTTACGCCAAATTGCACTGTCGACATCCGCCAATGTTTTGATGGTATCGCGTCCTAAATCATAAAGTAACCAATTAACACTGGATTGATTGCCCGGCGCATTGGATTTAGCGCTACCAATCATTTTCCTTATATTTTCATCCCTAGGGGCAAAAAAAGTGAATTCCTTGGTCTTAAAATCTTCTTCTAAACCTGCCAACCTAATAATTGTGGCAATCGAATCAAATTCCCGGGGTTTGGAATCCAGGTAATCCATAATGGAGCCATCAAATTTTGCCTGTGCCAATCCGCCATCTTTATAATACGCATCCTTTTTACAGGATACTATGCCGAACAGTACCATCGTTAGTAAGGCATACCCTATTATCTTAACTTGTCTCATAATAAACTGATTTAATTTCCTCCTGTCCAATAATCGTTCAACACTATTTTTGAATTAAAATTTTTGGCCGAAGCATCCAGAGGCCAGGTCCATGCACGACGGTTATACTGATCGATCGTCATGGGGTTCATTGTCCATTGTGGATTGAGTATTCTTCGCGTCCGGATCAGATCAAAATATCTTACCCCTTCTCCGATCAATTCACGACAACGCTCTTCGAAAATAAAATTCTTAAGATCCGTACCGCCACCGGCGTAACGTGGAGCTTCAGCCCGATCCCGAACAATATTGAGCACTGTGATTGCCTCAGCCTCTCGCGCACCACCTAAATTAGCCAATGCTTCAGCCTCTAATAACAGCGCATCAGCATAACGAAATATCATAAATGTATTATCCGGATTTGAGTCCTCATTACCCGAAGCAAAGACATTGGCTGCAAATTTCTTTAAAACAAATAATCCATCATTCGCATACATGTCCTCATACCAAAGTTCTTTTCGCTTATCCGCAGGACCATTCAGCGGATAAATCCGATACATAAAAATAGACGAATAATAGGCAATGCTGAATTGTTGGTTATAGCGGGGAAACTTATATGGCCAGCGTAAAAAATGATCCCACAAAGGTGCATAGGCATTGTTCTGATCATTATAATTGATTGTTCGGTAGAATTCAAATAGCGATTCTTCCGTGCGTCCTTTTGAAACTTTCGCCCACTCCTCTGGGGTTAGCTTATACAAATGATGCACACCACTCGCGCGTAGCTCCTTTCCAAGGCTTGCCACACTTTCGTAATACTTCGCTGCATTAGCTGAGTCAAAATTGGCATTCCACATCTTCATATGCATCAACAGTGCAATAATGCTTCCGCGGCTCGCCCGGGCCCCACGCTGTGATGCCTCTCCAAACGTCCATGGCATTAGACCCTTAACAGATTCTAAGTCATCAATACTTTTGCTAATGACAGAAACCATATCTTCACGTGGGAGTTGCTTTGCAAAGTACGCATCGGTATAATAAACTACATCGCCATACAGACGTACCATCCAGAAGTAACTCAGGCAACGCATAAAAGTAGCTTCGGCTTTATAGCGGTCTTTATCTGCGGCAGACAACCCGGGAATTCCCTCATCCAATTTTGAAATGAGAATATTACAGCTCTGAATTACTTTGTAATAGGTATCCCAGATGGAAACCCGATACATAGCATAACCACTTGACCGACCACCACTCAATGTATTGTTATACACGGCATTCATATCATTGGTTCCCAGATCGCGAAGTATCATGCGATCCGATCCGGATGTAGGGGAGGGAAAAATTTCTCCCGACCTCGCTTCGCCAATCGCCCCGATTACCCATGACTCGTTCAGTTTTTCAAAAAACTGACTATAAATACGCGCGATATTTGCCTCTACATCCTCTTTCGACTGATAGAAATTGTTACCCGTAAGTCTATCGATCGGCTCCACGGTCAAAAATTTCTTACAGCCCACCAAGACGCTTGTACATAGACATATGACAAACGCTATTCTTCCTATATTTCTTTTTGTTTTCATCCTAAAGATCGATTAAAAATCAATATTAACACCAACATTATATTGCCTAGGCACTGGATATCCTCCAGAAGCGTCCCTTCCCATCGTGCTGACATTTTCGGGATTAGGCCCACTGTACTTTGAGAGTGTAGTTACATTGTCGGCTGATATATATATCCGTAGACGCTCAAGTCCATATCTTCTAACCGCATTTTTCGTAAACATGTAAGAGAGCGTCACACTATTTAACTTAAAGTAAGATCCATCTTCAGCCCATAAATCCTGGTCCATCCGAAACGGATTAACGCTTGAATATCTTCTGAAATCGTAAGCATAAGGATATTTGGCAATATCACCTGGTTTCATCCACATATTAATATCATCCAAGGGAACTACAGCCCTATCCCCATAGGGGTCACTCATCAATTGCAACCGCTCGGCAAGGGCATTGTTCAAGATGGTACGTTTTGCTGTATAGGATGCATATAAGTTTAAACCAAAAGATCCGAGGGTCTCATGATTGTAATTAAAATTCAATTGCATACCACCTGTAATCAACGGTTGAGAATTTCCCGTACGGGCATAGTCATTTTCATCTAAAACATAGTTGCCATCTAAATCTGCAAAAATTGGGTCCCCAGCCTGAAATTCTGTACCATTGGCCATTCGATAACGTCGCCCGGTCGCTGGGTCAACAGGTACATCTGCATCGGTACTGTATACACCTCGATTTAATAACATGTAATTGGACATTGTTGAAGTTCCTACCCTGAAAACAACATGTTGCTTATATTTGTCATTATTTTCCCAACGGACAAATTGCCCACCATAATGCTCGGGTAGCTTTAACAAAACATCCCGATTATATGCTCCATTTACCCCTGCTGACATGGTAAAACGACCTTCGGTCAAAGGTCTTAACATAACAGATAACTCATGACCATAATTGGCAATTGCAGCCGAGTTACTATTTACTTTGTCAAATCCCAACGATGAAGAAAGTCGTTCTTCAAATAGAATATTGTTTACTTTCTTATAATATGTATCATAGGTCAATTCAAACCTGTTTTGAAAAAAAGCGAGGTCCAACCCCAGGTTATACTGACTTGTTGTTGTCGGTTTAAGGTCCGGATTGGGAATTTGTTCATAATTGATTCCGATGCCGATCTTATCATTGTAGCTTCCTGCAATATCATATTTTCCATAAACACGCTCCAAGGTACTATTCGGCATAACATTTACACCCCAGCTGGTCCGCAGGGAGAGTAAATTAATCCAGTCCACATCTCTCAAGAAATTCTCATGATAGGCGTTCCATCGAAAACCAACAGCAGGGTTTTTAGTATAAAGATTTCCAAATCCATTTTGTGAAGACCCGTCCATTCTGTAAGAAAGATCGACCACATATTTCTTCATATAATCATACGTCCCGGCGATGGCAAAAGATAATCCTCTTTCCTTTCCGAAACCACGACGCAACAATCCCCCACCCTTGGAAAAATAGCCATCAAATCCAAGCGGCCCTTCAAACTGATCATTTGGCGTACGGGCCTGTAAAGTGGCATTAGCCTGTTTATCCAAGGTCCGAATCTCATTGAATAGATTGAAAAATACAGTATGCTTTTCATTAAAAGTATGGCTATAATTGATGGAGTTCCTATTATACAAGGAATTGTAACGGCCATAATAAGCATACACTTGTGCAAATTGACCATTTGCTGCTGCCGGTGTAAACGTATTTTCATTATCAGAAGTAGATTCATAGCTCATGGTTGTGGTCGCCCGCAAACCTGGAACAATTTCATAAGAAGCTTCAATGAAAGGCTTGATCGATTTCGACGAATTATCGTTTCGGGTCTTCAATGCAGAGTTATAGCCGGAAGATGCCAGATAAAAAGATGGACCCGGCAACAACGTTGAGGTCATCCCGTTTGTTGCCACACCAGATTGTAGAATACCTAAGCCATTACCTTTACTTTTTGAGCCAAGTGAAGCACTTACCTGCGCCGTGAACTTAAATTTCTCATTGGGATAATATTCAAATCGCATATTGGTCATATAGCGATCAAAACCCGTATTTTTGATGATACCGTTTTCATTATAATAATTCAGGTTCGCCTTATAGTTTAATTTCTGATTCCCACCATCAATTGCCACATTATGCGTCTGGTTGTAAGTCGTCGCATAAAATAGGTCCTGCCAATTCGTTGAATTGTTATAGTAAGGGTTCAAACTATCCGATAGCATGGGGGTTTGTGAAATTCGGTCCAAGTCGTCCTGCGACAGGGCATTCCCATAGATCTGTAATAGTTTTAGCCGTCGTTCTAGATTACCGCCTAAAGTTGGGCGTAACTGAGGAGGCGTTTTTAGAAAGAAATTGCCGGTATACCTGACCCTGGGAACTTCAGAATTCCCGCGTTTCGTATTGATAATAATGACACCATAGGCAGCCAATGATCCATATAGTGATGTCGCTTGTGCATCTTTAAGCACTTCAATACTTTCGATATCCTCAGGTGGAATTAAGGACAGTGGGCTGATTCCCGGCCCCTGCTGGCTTAATCCTAGTTCATTGGCTCGATCCGCATCCATTGGGACACCATCGATCACATACAATGGTGAAGTAGGGGTAAGAAATGACTGATCACCACTTCCGGTTACACTGATTGTCGAAAGTCCCCGGATCTGCGTCGATCCTCTAAATCCCGGTGCTCCAGTATTTACCTGTATGTTAAGCCCCGCAACCTTTCCCTGAAGCAAGTTTTCTACATTCGCCGATGGAATATCCTGAATTTCCTTTCCACTGATCTTAGTCGAGGATCCTGTCGTCGTCTCTCTCGGGCGTTTTACATAGCCCCTGACGACAACTTCATCCATTTGATTATCGATCTCCTTCAATTGAACAACGACATTTCGGTCGGCCCGCACCGTCATAGTGCTTCCATCATAACCAATTAAACGAAAGGCAACCGAAGTCCCTGTTGCTGTTGTCAAGCTAAATGCCCCCGAGGAATTTGTCGAGGTCGCTTCTTTTCCAGATTTGCCATAACGTACTGTGACACCCGCCAATGGCCGCCCTTTATTATCTGTTACCTTACCAGACATAATAACTGTCTGCGCAAAAACCTTTGTCGAAAGAAAGACACACAATATCAACAGCATGCAGCTGTTATAAAATATCTTAAATTGCATAGCTATTTCAATTATTCATTATCAAATCGTGGATTCTCCCGTTGAAAATGGAAAACAATTTCCCAATCTCCTTTGGTAAAAATTTTAAAGTTCAACCCAAAATTGGCCGTAATTAACCCTCCGCCAAACCCCTTTCTGGAGTAGGAAAAATCGACCTTTGCGCTGTTTCCATTAGTATACTTCGTTGGAAAACTTGTTAAGGGAATCGGATAAGCTACATCATATTGCACATAAGTAGCCGTTTTTTTCATGTTAAAGCCATGAACCAGTTCATTCCATTTTGTTTCATTAAAACTATCCGGATTTATGGGCTCCCCATTTTTATTCAAAAAGACAAAACGTAAATTATGTCCATTTCCTCCGGTAAATCTGCGGATATAAACGACCAGATCTTTAAACTGATCATCCGTGCGTAATAACTGATTGGAAGATTCTCCATAAATCCCATTCATATAGGAAGGCCAGATATAGCTTCTTTTCTTTGGGTTCTTAGGATCATTTGGATCTGGAGCAGTTTCACCGTTATATGGGTTCTTATCCGAATAAGGTTCATAATCCTGAACGCGCCAAGGGAGAATCATAAAATCTTTGATCACTGTAGAGCCCCCTGAATTGGAGACCTTTAAATCAAAATACCGGATATTCTGCACCAAATCTATACTGTCTTTCGAACGCGGTTCGATCAGCTCATTTGTCGAGGAATTCCACAAGATAAAGCTACCTGTAGAGTCAACCTCAAAAAGAGGTCGATACACAAGCTGACGTTTGGCTTCGATTTCTTCCAAGTTCTTTTCAGTACCGTCATACCGGTATATCCACCGATAGACAGGTTTTACTTCGAAAAGATCAGTATAAGGACGCCCATCACCATAACGGGGGTTAACAATTTCAAACCGCAGCGGTGTGGTCGAATGATCGGTATTAATATGACCCATTAGCGTGGTTCTACCCAGAATGGGGTAAAAAGATTTCCCGTCATAAGTCAGATTGACACTTAAAAATTCCTTTTCATCCGGTAAATTGTAAAGCTTTTTACATCCGTTTAAACCGACGCACATCAAGATGAGCAGTCCCAAGTTGCATGTCTTATTTATTGTATTAAATTTTCTAGCAATTTTCATGTCCATACATTCTTAAATTGGTTATTGATTACGGTTCATTGTCCAATCTGCCAACTGGAAATCGTTACCACCATGCATACGTGCAATATTCAAACGATAAGCTTTGTAGGTCTTTGTATTTGTAAAAAAGAACACACGCAATTGAAACCTTTCGTCAAATTCCTCCCCTTGTCGAGAGTCCAATAAGATCCATTTCCCACTTTCTCCATCAAGTCCCTGTAAGGTCCAATCCGTTGGATCCCGGTCTTGAATATCATTTGCTGACCGGAGTGTATAACTGTTAGCAAGTACTTCGACAGGAAAATCCCATTGCAAATAGAACTGTCCCGGACTTGATAAAAAGAACTTTGTTTCTGGATTACCATCAAATACATATTTTGATGCCTCGACAGCATTTGGTCCACCCGACGTTTCCTTCGACGCAGAACCCTGCCCTTTGAATTTTATGAAAAGATTTTCTGGCGGTGGGATATAGATGATCTGACTAACGAATTTATTGAAACCAAACACGTGGTCAGGGTTCAACACATGAACAACAGCATTGTCTGTTTGGATATTTAATGAGCTGGTCTCGGTCGTTACCCAGTTGCGGTTAAAAACAGATCTTCTCGTATCGGAAAAGTCAACAATCGTAGGACCGCCATTTATATATCCAGATGAAGA
Organism: Sphingobacterium multivorum; assembly: GCF_039511225.1. Taxonomy (NCBI): domain Bacteria; kingdom Pseudomonadati; phylum Bacteroidota; class Sphingobacteriia; order Sphingobacteriales; family Sphingobacteriaceae; genus Sphingobacterium; species Sphingobacterium multivorum. The sequence continues at coordinate 402,674 of NZ_CP154261.1, read as the reverse complement.
TTGTTTGTTCAATCCAATATGCATTGGATAGCCGTATCGAATGCCCTGAACATCCTTGCCATCCTGACTATTGAGAGAATCACTCGCAATTCTGCCCTGGATAATATACTGGCATAGCAGTGAATCCAGTATTTCATACTTGACTGAATTCAGATATTGTGCAGGCTTATCAGAGACACTCAAGGTATTGTTCAGGTTTTGAATAGCCAGTTGAAAATTGGCATTGGTCAACGCAAACAACGTCACTGTGCTGTCTTCCAATTTTTTTTGCAGACCGACTCTGTCGATCACTTTCACCAAAGAATCATATACTCCAGGTTTACTTTTTAGATAACTATATAAATTACCCTTATAGGTCGGTTCTTGAGATATGGGCGAATAATAGCCTTTATCTTTAGCACAAGCGAATAGCAGGGCCGTCATTAAAAGTGTGTATACACCGTGTACAAAAAATAGGTTCTTTCTCATAATTGGTTACTCCTTTACTTCCAATAAGTATTTTGTTCAATCAACTTATTTTGAGCGAGAATTTCTCGAGCAATTGGCCAATAAATTCCGTCGTTAGCGATCAACTGTGCTAATTGAGGATTGTCATGTTTTATCTTTTCCCGGCGAATCATATCATACCATCGCTGTCCTTCACCCATCAATTCCCGCTTGCGTTCTAAAAATATAGCATCAACCAGATCTCCGTTTGTGGTTTCACTATAAACTTTAAGCCCTCTCCGCTCTCTAATTTCATTGAGCAGTTCAATGGCGGTTGATTTTTCCCCCAACACCGCTAACGCTTCGGCGCGCAAAAGCGTAATGTCTTCCAAACGAGTGAGTACTGTCGCACTGGTAAAGATGCGGAAGGTAGGATCCGAAGAACCTCCCATAATACATTTGATTTTGCTAAATATGGGATACTTGCCGTTGAAGTTTCGGAAATATACCTCTGTCGTAGGATTTCCCAGTGTATCGATACTAAACCGTTGATCCTTCTTTTCGTTGAATGTTTTTAAGATCGTTTCTTTTGGCATATAAATATCCGGCACGGTCTTATTGACAACAGGAGCAGCCAGTGTCAACTCTTCGATATGTCCTGTAAACGATGCCTCCACATGTGCCCATATATAAGGAAATGAGAACATTTGCTCGGAACGCTTCTCAAAGAAAAATCCATTGCCATCCGTTAAAAAAGAAGTAGACAAGTAATAGGCTCCCCCTTTACTATAATTGTCCATCACAAATTGTGAATAAGAAGCCGCATCCGCATAATTGGCTTGCCATGCAGCCAAATGTGCTAGGATCGCATAGACAGAAAGTTTCCTGACCAATGCCCCATTCCATCTTGAAGATGCTTCATTATAGTAGTTCCCAATTTGCTGTTCATCACCCGTACTATAGGAATAAGGTAATAATTGGGCTGCATCATACATTTCTTTTTCAATCCATGCATACAGTTTTAATCGATCCTCCCTGGGTTTATTCTCAAAATTTCCATCATGAGAATTTAGTATTAGGGGTACATCACCCCAAATGCGGACCATATTGAAATAAGCATAAGCACGTAGAAATCGAGCCTGAGCCACATCCACCACCAAATTGTTTTCAGTGTACCGCATATCCTTTTCTCTTACTCCCGGTGCGCGTTCCATAAAAATATTAGCAGCATTAACCACGGCAAACCAACGCCTCCAATTCGATAATGCATTTAGCGATTCATAATTCGCTTTGAGGTCATTCTTAATAATTGCTTTGAGATCCTGCCGATTGGGACTCTCAAAATCTCCCGACCGAACTTCGCCGTAAAGCCAATACGCATTATTGTCGTCCAGAGCCGCTTTGGTTAAACCATAAATTCCCATCAAGCCTGCACGTGTGTCTTCCAAAGCATTCCACATATTCTCTTCCTTGACCGTACGAGAAGAGTCTATATCCAGCATTTTCTTACAGCCCCCTAGAAGCAGTAAGAAAAGTAACAAAACACTAAATATGAGATGATATCTTTTCATTTCTTTGCATTTAAAAGTCAACTTTTATTCCTAGCGTATAAATTCGTGGTATCCTCATTTTTGACCCAATGTCATAACCTGTGTAATCGACGATCTCAGGATCCACACCACTGTAAGATGTAATCGTAGCAACATTGTTGGCAGACACATATGCATACGCATTTCTAATGGCCTGAGTCCGGCCCGCCAAAAGAGAAGTTAAGTTATAGCCCAACGTGATCGCTCTTATTTTAACAAATGAAGCGTTCTCTAGGAAAAGATCTTGATCGGCCTGATAGGCAATAACAGTACTCCAGGGATTATACAAAGGATATTTACTGTAATCACCCCTTTTTTCCCAATACGTAATCTCTTTGACAGCCTCTAGATTTTTCGCGCCTTCATTATTGATAAAATCAAAGCGATTGGCCATTTCCTGATTGATGAGTTGTCGACCAATATTATAATACATATTAACCCCTATATCCCATTTCCCAAACACAAAATTGTTGTACCAATTACCAAATACAGCAGGCAAGCGATGCCCTTGCAATTTCCGGTCTTGATCATTGATCGTATTATCGCCATTTTGATCCTTCCATATCGGATCACCCGCACGCAATTGGATCGCATTATAAGTCATTCCCTGAGGGACGTCGGCATCGGTTTTGTAAATACCTTCGTTAGAAAGGAGCCAATATTGGTCTAAGGGTTTGCCAACCTCCAAAAGGTTATTACCGATCACGAGTCGATCTAACCCATTGGGCAATGCCTTCAGTTTATTCTGGTTATGGGATACATTTAGCGCAGTTGACCACTTAAAGTTGTCCGATTGAATGGGATCAAGGCCAACGGTTAATTCGGTACCGATATTCTGCACATTCATTCCCGCTGCATAGCTCGATTTATAACCATACTCGCTATAGGATGGAATATTAATTAACTGATTCTTCATCTGTTTCACATACACATCAAGCGAAACATGGAAATTTTTCTTCTGAATGGCATAATCCAACCCCAAATTGCCCTGGTCTATATAGGCCCAGGGAATATTATAACCAACCCAACCCGATTCATAAGGTCGCACCAATCCCGCAATCGCATTATAGCCAGCAATAAGCTGATTACCCGTAAATCCCATTTGGGCAACGTAATTGGGGCCTTGCGCAAAATCATCAAACACATTGGCCAGCCCGATACGTCCAACACTAAAACGGGCAGTAAGATCTTTCAGGTTTGGATTGGTATTAAACCAGCTATTTTTAATATTCCAATTGACCGACAAGGAAGGCGTAAAAATCCAGCGGGCATCGGGCTGCGCATTCGATGAACCGTCAGAGCGCAGCAAAATCGATGTTTCAACCTTATTTCCATAATGATAAGTCGCTTTTCCGTAAAAGGAAACCAAGTTGTGCCGGATGCGATCTAAAAACTTAAATATAAGCGCTTTAGGATATGCTGTAGCTTCGAGATAATTTGAATTTAGCGCATCGTCTTCCAGCAGATTGACCTTAATAAAATCATTTACTCCTTTGTAAGCATATGCATAGTTGTAGCGATACGTATCCCATTGCAAACTATTGCCGACTAGCAGGTTTAATTTATGTTCGCTGTTTACATTCCAGTCGTAAAAAGCTTTATTGTCAAATACCGCCCGCTGATTATATCCATAATAGTTTGAAGCAAAATTATTGGATTCCATCAGCTTACTGTGGTAGAATTGGTCACGATAACCCTCATTATAATCGAGCATTCCTGTCGAAAGAAAATGAAAATTTCCAAAATCAAATTGAAGCTTTCCGTAGCCCTGCACAACGTTCGTCTTATTGTTATCAAAGCCTTTTTTATAATAACTCAGGTACTCATTGTAGACCTCCTTATTGGGGGACAAGGGTGCTGACAGGTCCGGAAAATAAGCTAACTGGGCAAATCTATCGCGCAGATTCAGGTTGCGATTGCGATCGAGCCGAGCTATATTTGCCTGCATGGAGAAGGTCAGCCAAGTCATCGGCCGCATATTCAGTCCAAACAAAGCATAGTACTTATTCAATTTTACCTGATCAGCCACGCCTTTATCCTGTGTTGAGCCTGCCGCAAATTGAAAATTTGCACGTGGCCCACCACCGGATAAATTTGCATTCAAATTGTAAACCAAACCACTATTGTAATACGAATCCGTCCAATCGGATTTTCCAAAATAATTCATATTAAGCGAGTCGCTTAAATACACGGGGTATGAATCTCCATCATTATATTTGCCGTTGGAGGTATATAAATCATAAAATTGCTTTCTGAACTTGTTTTCGTATTCACCATTGATTGTTGTGACATGGGGGCGCTCGGCCAAACCCGTATACATGTTGACCGCTATCCGGTTGCTCTTATCCGATTTATACGCTTTCGTACGAACAACTATAGCTCCATTTGCAGCATTAGGACCATACATCGCAATCGCGGCAACATCCTTTAATACTTCAATAGACTTAACCATATCGATATTAATATTCGCTAATAAATTGGTTGCAGGCCCAATGCGCTCTAGATTGTAGGTTTGAACGGCATAAGCAAAGGGATGCTCTCCAACCAAGGGAATTCCGTCCACAACAACCAGTGGCTGGTTCTGAAATACGTCCATATCAGAAAACAGTGCCCTCGAAATACCTCGAATATACATAGGCTGCTTGGTTCCGGGTTCGCCAGACGACTCCGTTACATAAAGCCCCGTGTTATTTCCTTTTAGGTATTGCTGCAAGGAAGAATAAGGTAATAAAGCTTGTTTCTTTATCTCTACTGGATTTACTTGGCTCGTTTTAATCTGGAATATAGAATCCAATTTCGAAGTTCCAATCTGAAGCTTAAGACTATCGGACGCGGATAACACCTTATCTTGACCAAAAGCAAAAGAATAACAGGCACAGGACCACCCTAAAAGAATAAGCCTATCCAAATACCTTTTTTTTATCATGTACATAGGAATGATATATAATTAGGTTATTTTTACTTTTCCACTATAACTGGTTAAAATCACCTCAAAATGGAAGTGAATTTTCACTGATTTTTCGAGATAGGAAAATTGGTCGATTCCCATCTAAAATTGATATTATGCAGTATCAAATAGAATTAATATCATAATTTAAGGTTTTAAGTCTACAATATAAAAACGTTTTAGCATAACACAACATCAGAAATGTTAAAACGGATCGGTTTACTAATTGGTTAGCACGTATCTCTCTTGGTTATATTGAAGATATATAGAAAAACGAGAAAAAAAAATTTTTTGTGTTATTTTTCTAATTTGCTAAACTGGTTTAGTTAGTAGCATTAAGCAATTTATAAGCTAAAAACTGGTTTTTTACGTAAAAAAATATGATTTTGCTAAAATGGCATATTCAATTAATTTTTTTTCTAATTGTAACGCCATGACGCAAACAAACCAAAAAACGAACAGAAAACTCAACAATTAGATGAATACCAGCTCGATAGTACCGACCATTCAGACTGTAAGAGAACATAAAAACCCCTCGTAAACGAGGGGTCTTCTTTATTGTAATCTTTCTTTACTCCTATTTGTTCGGTTTATTGCTCATTTCGAAGATTAATTCACCACCATTTATAATACTGCTATAGGGTAGTAGCAAATCAGCTAATTTTCGCCCATTTAAAGAAACGGATTTAACGTAAACATTCTTTTCAGACTGGTTACGAGCAACTATGGAAAGACTGCGTCCATTTTCAAGGTTAACCTTTGCCGATTTTACCAATGGACTGCCAATCCAATAACTATCTTCACCAGGTGCCACTGGATAAAAACCGAGTGCCGTAAATAGATACCATGCCGACATTTGTCCACAGTCATCATTTCCCCCTAAACCCGCATGGCCATTGTGATACTGATTCCGTATGATCTGTCTGACGCGGGCCTGGGTTTTCCATGGGCTCTTGGTTATATTGTACAAGTATGCCACATGATGTGAAGGCTCATTTCCATGCACGTAATTTCCGATAATGCCATCCCGGGTAATATCCTCCGTATGTTCAAAATATTTATCCGGTAATTCCATGGTAAACAGTGAATCCAAATAAGACTCTAAACGTCGGTGACCTCCCATTAATGCCATCATTTCAGTAGGTTGATGTGGTACATACAGGCTGTAATTCCATGAATTCCCTTCAATAAATCCTTGTCCATGTGTATCTAAAACATCAAATTTCTCCTGAAATTTACCAGCAGAACTCTTCGGACGCATAAATCCAATGGAGGAATCATAGAGTGATTTCCAGCTTTCAGCTCTTTTAGAAAAGGTCGTGTAAATATCCTCTTTTCCCAATTTTTTCGCCAATTGCGCTATGCACCAATCGTCATACGCATATTCCAATGTATTAGAAACGGATGTTCCCGATACATCTGCAGGAACATATCCCTTATCAATGTAAGGACCAATTCCCTCATACTGACGTGCATTTGCCGTTTGTACGCAAGCCGCTAGAGCGGCTTCTGCATCACCTTTGTAAACGCCTTTAAGTATTGCATCAACAATAACAGACACCGAATGATAGCCACTCATGCACCAATTATCATTCGCATAATGCGACCAAATCGGCAACATCTTCAATACACTCTGGTCATAATGAGCCATCATGGATGCCACAATATCAGCATTACGGGAAGGGTTAATTAAATTCAACAGCGGATGAAAAGCCCGATAAGTATCCCACAGCGAAAATGAGGTATAATTCGTAAAACCTTTGGCACGGTGCACCTCCTGATCCAAGCCTTTATATTCACCATTCGTATCCATATAGACTGTCGGCATTAAGCTTGCATGGTACATGGCTGTATAAAAATTAACCAGGTCTTCCTTGTTCAACATTTCAGCTTCTATCTTATGCAGCTCCTTTTCCCAGGCTTCTTGGCCTTTCTTAACGTAGCCATCAAAATTCCAGTCCGGAGCCTCAGCCTCCATATTGGCCAATGCATTCTTCATGCTTACTGGACTTAAAGCTACTTTCAGAAGGATGGATTCTTGTGCTTTTGTATCAAAATCCAAGTGTAGCTTAATATTGTGCGCTGCAAGGTCGGGGAAATTATTTTGTTGATCAAACTTACGCCAGAAACCATTATACACAGATTTTCCATCTTCATACTTGGCGCCATAATTCTTAAAAGCTTTTGAGGTCTTTATTGCAAAGTATACGGTGCGCGTTCTCGACCAACCGTTTGTTTGACGGTAGCCTACCAGTGTTGAATCGTTCAATACCTTGACAACGGTCCAAACATTCTTGCCATCATAATTATAAATCCCAGCAGTTAGATCTACGATAAGATGTGAAGCGTCAGACTCTTTGAATGTATAACGGTGGAGCCCTACACGTGTTGTAGTCGTTAATTCAGCCTTAATCTGATGTTTATCCAGTAAAACACTGTAATAGTTGGCCTCAGCTCGTTCATTGGCATGCGAATAGGACGATCGATAACCATCTTGTGGTCGATCAGCTGTTCCCGGGTTTAATTGAACTTTTCCTTGTGTCGGCATGATCTGTATATCACCAAGATCGGAGTGACCTGTGCCACTAAAATGTGTATGACTAAACCCGACAATCGTCGGATCATCATACTGATAACCAGCACAATATTTATAAACATCACCGTTGTACCGTCCATTGACAGCATAAGATAATGTATCCGTATCAGGACTTAATTGTACAGCACCGAATGGAACTGTCGCCCCCGGAAAAGTATGTCCCATTTTCGCCGTTCCGATGAGTGGTTTGACATACTGAACTAATTTAGTTTCTTGTGCCTTTAATAGATATGGGAAACTAATTAATCCCAAAAAGACTAAACTTCTGATATTCATCGCTTATGAATTATAGTGTGGGATTTTGGCTATAATCGGCCCATAGCTCATCAATAGTTTTACCCGTCTCCACTTTCCAAAAAGCATCACTATAGCTTTTGCTACGCATCGCTGCATCCAATTTTTTGACAAAATCCTTCTTTACATGTAGATTGATCCAGTACAAAAAGCGCGCTGTAATACGATAAGAATCGGTGTATTTCTGCTTTTCGTTATATTCTGGCAGCTTCCAGTTTGCCCCCGCATTATCTATGCCATCATCAAATCGGACAAAATCGGCTATCCCTTCCGTAATCCACCACGGGCCCGCCCCATCGGGGTATGCTTGAACAATATGCATGACTTCATGGGTAACCACGTCAATATCCCCTGGATTTTTGGCAAACCAGGCTGGACTATAACGGACAATCCCACCCGCTGTCGCTGCCACACCTTTATAGTCCGGATCAATAACAAAAGAGACCTTTTTTATAGTCTTTTTATTATATTTCTTGGCTAGTTTAGGATAGTTGGTAAAATATGCCGCTACCAGCCTTTCTTTTAAAGAAGCACTAAAATCTTTGTCTTTATTAATCCAAATTAGGGTATAACCACCTTTACTGATACTATCAATATCCACAGCAACCTTGCGGTCATTTTCGGTATGTTTCCAGTTGTCCTGCGCAAAAAGGGAACAAGAGTATACCAAGCCAAATACAGTAACAACGATTTTTAAGTTTTTTAAGTTTATCATAACCTAATGATTATTTCTTTTTGTTCGATTTCAACTTGATATTTGTTAGCAAATCTGTTGTCATTGAATAAGGCGCTGAATTTTTGGACGCTCCCCTCGTATAATTAGGCTTTGCCGCCATGTCAAAATTAAGTGTCCCACCTTCATGCAATGCTCTGTGACTTAACCAGTTCTTACCATAGTCCTTACCGTTCATTTGCAATGTATTTACATATACATTTTCAGTAGAATTCTTTGGAGCATCAATGGTCAACGTCTTACCATTTTCAAATGTTAAGGTCGCTTTTTTAAATAATGGCGCTCCGAGCACATATTCATCCGTTGCCGGACAAACAGGATAGAATCCCAGTGCTGAAAAAACATACCATGCAGAAGTTTGACCATTATCTTCGTCACCACAATAGCCATCAGGTGTAGGCTTATACATGCGATCCATCACTTGACGCACCCAATATTGTGTTTTCCAAGGTTGGCCAGCGTAATTGTACAAATATGGCATATGCTGAATTGGCTGATTACCATGTGCATATTGCCCCATATTCGCAACTTGCATTTCGCGTATTTCATGGATAATACCGCCATAATAGCTATCGTCGAAATCTGGAGACTGGACAAACACCGAATCCAACATGCTCACAAATGTCTTTTCTCCTCCCATTAGGTCGATCAGCCCCTGAACATCGTGAAATACGCTCCACGAATAATGCCAGCTATTTCCTTCGGTGAATGCGTCACCCCATTTTAATGGATTAAAAGGAGCCTGGAATTTTCCATCTTTATTCTTTCCACGCATAAGATTGGTCGATGGATCAAATAAATTCTTATAGTTCTGCGCACGCTTAGCATACAAATCAATTTCAGCCTTCGGACGGTTCAACGCTTTTGCCAATTGGTAGATCGTGAAATCGTCATAGGCATATTCTAAAGTACGTGCTGCATTTTCATTGATTTTAACATCATATGGCACGTACCCCAAACTATTGTAATAGTCAACACCTTTTCTTCCAACAGCACTCATTGGTCCTTCGTTATTAGCGCCGTGTTGTAAAGCTTCGTATAACTTATTGATATCATAACCGCGTAATCCCTTCATATAAGCATCCGAAACCACCGAAGCAGAATTGTTACCCACCATAATATCGGCATATCCAGGACTACTCCATTCAGGCAGAAAGCCTCCTTCCAAATAAGCATTGAGAAGACCTTCCTGCATTTCCTTATTAATGGAAGGATACATAAAGTTTAAGAATGGATACAACGCTCTAAAAGTATCCCAAAAACCTGTTCCTCCAAATAAATAGCCAGGAAGTGTTTTTCCATTATATGGACTGTAATGTACAACCTTTCCTTGCGCATCAATTTCATATAACTTGTTCGGGAAAAATAAGGTACGATACATAGTCGAATAAAATGTACGCAACTGGTCGATGTCATCACCTTCTACTTTAATTTTCCCTAAGGTAGAATTCCAGATCTGACGTCCGTCTTCTTTCACTTGATCGAAAGATTTATTTCCCAACTCATTTAAGTTCAATAAGGCTTGTTCGGCACTGATAAAGGAAGACGCTACCTTCACCTGTACTGGTTTCGATTTGTCTTTTACCTTAAACCCTACGATTGCACCAGTGTGATCACCTTTGATCTGAAGTTGCCCATCCTTCTTCTCTTTGCCTTCCCAAGTAGCGACACTTGCAAAAGGTTGATCAAAAACCAAAACAAAATAATTCTTGAAATTAGCAGGCAGTGGGCCCCGTGCATATTTCGAAGAATAGCCAATGATCATATTTTTTTCTGGAATAATCTGAACTTCCGATCCCTTTTCATAAGCATCCAAAACAATATACGCATCTTCTGTTTTATTAAACGAGATCCTAAACATTGCTGCGCGGTCTGTTGGAGTCATCTCAGCAGTCACATCGTGGTCCGCTAGATAAACCGAATAATAATAAGGTTTTACAATCTCCGCTTTGTGCGAAAACCAGCTCGCACGCTCCTCTTGATCAAATACGGGCTTTCCAGTCACAGGCATGATTGAAAAAACACCGTAATCATTCATCCAGGGTGATGGCTGGTGAGTCTGTTTTAAACCACGAATCTTATCCGCAGTATATTGATACTGCCATCCGTCGCCATTTTTCCCCGTTTGAGGTGTCCACATATTCATCCCCCAAGGTCGCGCTATTGAGGGATAGGTATTACCATTGGACAACTCAAATTTGGATTCTGTACCCATTAATGGATTAACAAGATCGACAGCTTCTAACTGCTGCCCTCTAAATTTCTGAGCCAAAACCGGTTTTGCGCAAAACAAACCAAAAGACAATAACGAACCCAGAAAAACACTTATAGATTTTTTCATTATTTAGGATATATAAAAATATTTCTACTAAAACGTATTAGTAAAGATATAAAAAAGAATATTAAATCAAAATAAAGACCTGTAATTGGACAAACGCGTCTTATGATTTTTACAATTCACTTTTTATATATCCATTGTTGCCCCATTTTAGCGCCGGATCAATTTTGTTGAGATGATATATTCTTTTGGTGTGGATATCCCTTGATCTATTTCCTTTAACAAAACTTTCACACAAGTTTTGGCCAGAGGTTCCAATGGTTGTTGTATACAGGAGATCTTAGGATTTAAAAGATCAAACAACTCATGGTCATCAAAGGAAAACATCGGAAAATCATAGTTATTTTCATCCGCCGACCGCAGGGCCTTTAATCCGAGAATACAAAGATAATTTGTGGTAAAAAAAAGACCATCTAATCCAGGCTGCTTAGTTGCCCAATTTTTCAACATACGTGTGCCTTTCTGTTTCAGATGCTGATAGGGTAATTGCAGTATGCGAGGCTCCATGCCATAAGCCTCACAAAATTCCAAATAAGCGCGTTTGCGTGCCAGCATTTGTGGTTGACCCGAATCGATGGTTACCAATCCAAAGTTTCTACAACCAATAGATTTTAAATGGTCACATGCAGTCTTCCCACTCTCTTCATTGTCAATATGCACATAATGGGTTTCAACTGCTGGAGAATTTCTATCAAAAACGACCAACGGTACCTTATGCTCCAATATTTTGCGCTGATAGTCCTCTAAATCTATCGTCGGGGCTAAGATAATACCCTCTACTTTCTTTTCCAACATCGAATCGATAATATCGCGTGCATTTTGCGAATCTCCAAGCGTACTACTGTAGAGGACGTGATAATTTTTCTTTCGGAACAATTCCTCTACATACAATGCAAATGGACCAAAAAAAGAATCCCCAATATTCTCTACAATTAGACCAATGGTATTTGATCGCCCCGTAGCTAAACTCTTCGCGAGAGCATTGGGCTTATAGCCAACTTTTTCAACGTATGCAAGTACGCGGTTTTCCAATTCCTTGCTAATGCGTGCTCGCTCGGCTTTGTGATTAATGACTAATGAAACAGTTGATTTAGACACATTGAGTTCCTGTGCTATTTCTTTAATTGATTTGGCCATAAGAGCATTTTCATAAAATTAGGGTGAAATTAGAAAATAAATATGAACATATCGGAGATTACAATTGATAGCACACAATAAATTATTACACAATCGTATGCGTAGACAGCAAAAAGTAACAGATTATCAAATTAAGGCTCTTTCATTAATGCTATTAGCCCTCCATGGATGCGAGCCCATGCGATCAAGAAGATATTTTGAGTAAATTTAACGCTCATTCTTTTTAGAATAATGCTTTTCTAAAAGAGACGTATTAAAAAGTATACGAACCATTATCAAAATAAACTAAATAGGTCCATCTTACTGTTTTATATGGATTAAGTGGCACTGCTATATAAACTGATGGACAGTATAAACTAATAGACAGTCTTAGCTAAGAAAAAAATTAATTTGAAGAAATAACCGAATGCAAATGAAAACATCTTTTATATTATTTCTTCTTTTGACCCTAGCCTCTCTTGCTATAGCTCAAAAGAAGGACCAAAGACCGAATATTGTACTTATTATGGCAGATGATCTTGGTTATGGAGACCTTGGTGTATACGGTCAGCAAAAAATTGAAACGAAGCATATCGATTCATTGGCCGCCAAAGGAATGAAATTTGACAACTTCTACGCCGGTACATCTGTATGCGCTCCGTCACGATCATCTTTAATGACAGGACAGCATACTGGCCACACCTATGTACGCGGGAATAAAGAAATTGAGCCCGAAGGACAACAACCGCTAGCCGACTCTGTACAAACTTTTGCTATGCTTCTACAACAGGCAGGATATACAACCGGTGCGTTTGGAAAATGGGGACTTGGAATGGTCAATACAACAGGTGCTCCTGATCAAAAAGGATTCGATGAATTCTATGGCTATAACTGTCAACGACAGTCCCATCGCTACTACCCAACTCACCTCTGGCATAATAACGAAAGGATAGAACTCCATAGCAACGGTTTAATAGTCCAAGGACAGTATGCACCAGCATTAATCCAAGAAAAGACCTTGGAATTTATTGATCAAAATAAAGAGAAACCTTTTTTCCTTTATGTACCGACAGTTCTTCCTCACGCCGAATTATCAGGTCCGGATGACAAATATTATCAATTATATGCAAACAGGTTTGAGGAAAAACCATATAAAGGAAATGACTATGGACCGCAAGCCACTGTTCCAGGTTATGCATCGGTAGAAAAGCCGCATGCCATGTATGCGAGTATGGTAAGCCGTATGGATGCTTATGTTGGCCAAATTGTTGATCGGTTACGCGAAAACAAACTATTAGATAACACTATTATCATTTTTACGAGCGACAACGGATCGCACAAAGAAGGCGGAGCAGATCCCAATTTTTTCAATAGCTCTGGGGGGTTACGCGGCAACAAACGCGACCTCTATGAGGGTGGTATTAAGACTCCTTTCATTGTGTATTGGCATGGTAAAGTTGCCGAAGGAAAAACTTCAAACTATCTGGGCGCTTTTTGGGATATTATGCCTACGATGGTCGAACTTACCGGAGCAAATAAACCGCATTATACAGACGGTATTTCATTTTTGCCAACGCTGCTAGGTAAAAACAAGCAACAGAAACAGCACCAATATCTGTATTGGGAATTTCATGAAGATGGAGGACGTCAAGCCTTGCGCCAGGGAGATTGGAAACTTATCTTACAAAAAGTTACAAGTAGTCAGCCTACAGCCGAACTATATAATCTCAAACAAGATCCAACAGAACAACACAATATTGCTCAGGAAAACCCAAAGAAAGTAGAAGAATTACGTCTATTGATTGAAAAAGCGCACGTTGAAAGTGGTATTTTCCCATTGACAAGTGTAACCGGTCATAAAAAATAAAGCAACGATTTTGGGGAGTAGCGAGCTGCGTTTATTCCCTAAAAAAACTAATAAATTCCTTGAAAATATAGAACTGTAGTCAGCACGTTAAAAATAGAGATTATCTTTCCTGTCACAAGAAATCATATTTTTTTCACTAAGTTTACTGCCCGAGTACACCCATGAAAAGTCAAAAATCATATCAATATCACGAGCTTCTCCCTCTTATACGCCAAGGGGACCAACGAGCATTTGTTGTATTATATGATCTATTTACGCCCGATTTAATCGCTTTTATCGCAAAAAAAGTTGCTAGCAGTGAAGCCGCTGAAGATATACTGCACGACCTTTTTATGTCTGTATGGAAAAATCGGGAAATGATTGAACAAATAGAATCTCTCCCAGCCTACCTATTTAGCTCCTGTAGATACCTCATCCTTGCTCATTATCGCAAGAATTTAAAATTAAAGGTATCATCGCTCTATTTTGACGAGCTCGAACTGGAAGACGAAACCGTTGCAATAGAAGACAAACTCTATTACCGTTATATTATTGATATTGTCGCCAAAGAAGTCGAGAACCTTCCTGAAAAATGCCGACAAGTATTTAAATTGAGTCGTGACTTCTACATGAGCAACAAAGCTATTGCGCAGCAGCTTAATATCAGCGAGTCTACTGTCGAAAAACACATTAATAAAGCAATCAAGCATCTTCGAGCAGCAACAAGCCATTTATTTCATTTTACACTATTCTTCTAGTCAACGCCTGCACCTTTTTGACAAGTATTTACATCGATATTTTTACCCATTTTAAAAGACACTTTTTTTCATTTTCGACTGGAGGTTCCACCTTATTTTACACACTTGTATAGTAACTGACCATTCCAATGGAACCTGTTATGAATCAAATGAACGAAATATACAAGCTGATTTCCGTCTTCTTGAACAGGAAGGATACTGTTCAAGAGAGAAAAGAACTACTTGACTGGTTTGAAAAACAGTCCGAAAATGGCATTGCTGAGACCGAATTCGCAGCTATTCAAAATAATGCAAAAAAGAGCCTTATCAAGGATATACAAAATCCAGCAAGAAAAATTATACGGCTCCGCACAACCCGGTATATAGCTATCGCCGCCAGCATCCTGCTGATTGGTTTTTCGGTCATACAGTTTTGGCCAAAGCCCGAGATCTTAGCTACCACAGCACAATTGGCATCAATCCCACCCGGTAAAGAAAGAGCGGTCATTATCTTGGGAAATGGCAAACGAATAGATCTCGAACATCTTTCGCTCAATCAAAGTATACAAACAGGCGATGTTATTATAAAAAAGGATGGCAATGGACAAATCAGCTATCATGATGTTAAAACAGGAAAAATAAGCATACAGCAAAATAGCATGTATACGCCAAAAGGTGCCACTTATGACCTAACCTTATCAGATGGCACATTGGTGACACTAAACGCTGATTCGAAAATCTCTTATCCAACCTCCTTTGACAATGGAGACAGGGAAGTTGAATTACAGGGTGAAGCCTATTTTCACGTACAGAAAACAATCAATAGAAGCAAATTTATTGTTAAAACACGTGGTCAGAAAATTGAGGTTTTGGGAACCCGCTTCAATGTCAATGCATATCCCGAAACAGATAGAACCCAAACAACCCTAGAGGAAGGGTCTGTGGTAGTATCAGCACAGGATATACCACAATCCGCTATTTACCTAAAACCAAATGAGCAGGCTACTTTGCAACATGGCACACTAAATTCCCGCCACATAAATCTTGAAGAAGTATTGAGTTGGAAAAAAGGTCAGTTTTATTTCAATGGTAATAATACAGAAGAGGTCATGCAACAAATTGCCCGCTGGTATAATATTGACATTATCTACAAACGAAGTAAAAGCAAGGAAGAATACACAGGTACAATCCCCCGCAATCTAAGCTTAAATAAATTGGTGCAGCTGCTCAACTATGCGGATCTCAATACAAAAGCTTTGGTGGGTGACAATAACCGAATTAAATTAATCATTACATAACCAATTACTAAAATTATGACAAATACAAAACTGCCACCATAAATCCTTATTGCCAATACCAATAAAAAACGGACCCTGTTGGCGCAGAATCCGTAGTAGTAATTGGTATTAAAGCATCGTATAACATCTCAATTATTAACACATTAAAACCAAACGAATTTAATGAAATTTTCAATAACTCCGTTCATGAAGAGGGAGAGGGATTTTCATGAAGGGTTGTTTGGCGTTAACACGACGCCTAATAAAAGCCTTAAAAGTGAAAAACAAAAACCTTTTTTTGCGCGACCATTACCTAGATCTCTTATGAGGATCAACTTAATCACTTTATTGATCGGCCTAGGACTATCCCAAGTGGATGCTCATACCTATGCACAGCAAATTACGCTTAAAAAGCATAATGCAAGTCTTCAAGTTATTTTAAAGGATCTTGAGAAACAAAGTGGCTATACTTTCTTTTATAAGAAGAATGAAATCTCTGCCAGTAAGGACATCTCTATTGATGTAAAAAACCAGCCATTTTCGCAGGTTTTAAACATTGTACTGGAGAATGCAGATTTTACTTACGATTTCTTTGACAAAACAATTGTCATTAAGAAGAAAAATGAACCACGGCGAGATGCCTTT
This sequence comes from Sphingobacterium multivorum, assembly GCF_039511225.1. Lineage (NCBI taxonomy): Bacteria > Pseudomonadati > Bacteroidota > Sphingobacteriia > Sphingobacteriales > Sphingobacteriaceae > Sphingobacterium > Sphingobacterium multivorum. The sequence goes on along the minus strand of NZ_CP154261.1, from coordinate 386,130 downwards.
AACAAGATTATTAGCAAGCCAATAATCAATAAGAGTTTAGACCTGCAGCAAGAAACTCAAGTAACAGGCTCTGTCAGTGACACCTTGGGCAGAAAACTTACCGGTGTAAGCGTCAGTATCAAGGGAAAATCAGGCCTTGGTACAGCGACAGATATCAATGGAGCTTTTGTACTAAAAGTACCCGCTAACGCGACCCTGACTTTCACAATGGTTGGATACGATCCACAGGAAGTTGCTGTTAACGGAAAATCAAAATTTGATATCGTATTAAAAGAATCTGCATCAAGTTCTATTGACGAAGTCGTTGTTACAGCATTTGGTCAACGCTCCAAGAAGAGCGACCTTATTGGTTCCGTTTCATCACTTAGCCCCAAAGAATTACGTGCCCCAGTAAGCAATCTTACAGCAGCATTACAAGGCAAAGTTGCTGGTGTAGTTTCATTTCAACGCAGTGGAGAGCCAGGAGGCGACAATGCCGATTTTTTCATCAGGGGTGTAGGTACTTTTGGAACAAATAATAAACCATTGATTCTTGTCGATAATATGGAGGTGACAGCAGATGATTTGGCACGCATCCCCGTTGATGACATCGAAAACTTTTCGATCTTACGTGATGCCACCGCATCAGCCGTATATGGCTCTCGCGGAGCAAACGGAGTTGTCTTAGTGACAACAAAGATAGGACGTGACGGACCTGCAACGATCAGTTTTAGAGCCGAACAACGCATATCAACACCTACCCAAACGCTGAAATTTGCGGATCCCGTCACTTGGATGAAAATGTACAATGAGGCTGTTACAACACGAGACCCTTTGGGGGTAGAACCCTATGGGCAATATAAAATTGAACGCACCGCTGCTGGAGACGATCCGATCACCTACCCGGCAGTCGATTGGCTCAATGCGCTTACTAAGAAGACTACAACAACCCAAAACTACAATTTAAGTGTATCGGGCGGTGGACAAATTGCAACGTATAACGTGAGTGGAAATTTTACCAATGACAATGGTCTACTTAAAATGGATGCGTTGAACAACTTTAACAATAACGTTAATTTTAAAGTTATGAACCTGCGGAGCAATATTGGTATCAACTTAACCAAATCAACATTCGCCATGGTTCGCACCGTGGCCAATCTGCAAAATTACAGTGGTCCACCGACAAATGGAGCAGAAGCCTACAATCTTGCACTTCGTGCAAATCCTGTTTTATTTCTTCCAGTATATCAAGCCGGTCCTAGTCAGTCCTATATTCAGCATCCACTCTTCGGAAATGCCGATAAGGGACAGTACGCCAACCCTTACGCACAGATTATGCGCGGATACTCGGAAAGAAAGCGGAGTGATATTCAGGTGCAATTGGAATTAAAACAAGATTTTTCAACAATTCTTTTAGAAGGTCTAAATTATAGAGGACTGTTCAATCTAAGCAGAAATTCTTATTTTGCCCAATCACGCCAGTACAACCCGTTTTATTATGAGCCAATAGGAACCGATCCAAAAAACAACTCTTTGCTCTTTCGTGAGATCAATCCTGAAACAGGAACAGAATATCTCGATTTCGTTCCTGGAGAAAGAACCCAATCCGCTGTTTTCTATATGGAGAATCAGCTCTCCTATCAACGGACCTTTAATGAGAAGCACAATGTATTTGGCATGCTGATCAACACTATTCGAGATAATATCAAAACACCCGTCGACAATAATATTTCCCTGATCAATACGCTTCCCAACAGAAATGTGTCCTTATCTGGTAGCTTCACCTATGGCTATGATAATCGTTATCACGCTCAATTTGCTTTTGGGTACAATGGCTCGGAGAAGTTTTCAGACAAATTTCGTTGGGGATTTTTTCCTTCCTTCGGTTTAGCATGGAATGTATCCAATGAGCAGTTTTTCGAACCAATTAAGGAGGTCGTCAGTAATTTAAAATTTCGCTTCACACGTGGCATTCTCGGGAATGACCAGATACTTGATACGAGATTCTTCTATCTTTCGGATGTCAACCTGAATAGCACAGACTATGGTTATTCTTTTGGCTTACCTGCCGAGTCAGGACGTAGAACCGTCAACGGTATTGTGGTCAATCGGTATGCCAACCCTGACATTCGATGGGAAATTTCCAAACAAACCAACTTGGGAATTGACTTAAGCTTATTTAAAGGCGCATTGACATTTACAGGTGATTTTTATCAACAACAACGTGACAATATCGTTCAAGCACGTTCATTATCCTCAATCAACGGTCTAACCGCCGCTGTTTTTGCCAATGTTGGAGAATATAAGAGTAAAGGATTTGACGGCGAATTGGTCTACAATAAGTCTGTAAACAGTGATTTATGGTTCCAAGGCAGAGGAACATTCACTTTTGCAACAGGAGAATATGCATTCTTCGAAGAGCCGGCATATAAAAACGCGTACCGTCAACGTCAAGGAACTTCCGTCAGCAATCAGTTTGGTTATATAGCGGAGCGACTGTTTATTGATGACAACGAAGTCTATAATAGTCCCGCCCAAGAATTTGGATCAACAGTCCGTGGTGGAGATATCAAATACTTGGACGTTAATCGAGACGGTTTAATTAATGACGACGACCGCATGCCAATAGGCTATCCTACGACGCCAGAAATCAATTATGGCTTTGGTTTAAGCACAGGCTATAAGGGTTTCGACTGCTCGTTCTTTTTTAGCGGAGTTGGAAGAACATCGTTATTTATTAATCCAACAACGAATAATACAAGCAGTCCATTGAGCCGAGGGATTGCTCCATTCGGTGTAGAAACATCACCCAACGCTGTCTTCCAAGAGTGGGCAAATAACTATTGGTCCGAAGACAATAAAAACATCTATGCAGCATGGCCTCGTTTAAGCGTCATGCCAATGGCCAACAATACAGTTCAAAGTACTTTTTGGATGCGTAATGGCAGTCTGCTTCGTTTAAAACAAGTCGAATTAGGTTACACATTCAACAAAAAACTAACGCAACGATACAAATTCAAAAACCTGCGTATTTATGCCAGTGCAACAAATCTATTGCGATTTAGCTCTTTCAAATTATGGGATCCTGAAATGGGTGGTAATGCGCTAAACTATCCACTACAAAGGGTATTTAACATTGGTATCAATGCTAATTTATAAGAAACTATGAAAATGAGATTTAAGAAAAGTATAATCGTGTTAGGATTGTTAGTAGGTCTTTCGACCTCCTGTAATAAGTTTCTGGATGTTGTTCCAGATAATGCACCTGTACTCGACCAAGCATTCGCAATGCGTACAATGGCCGAGCGTTATTTAGTGACCTGTTATAGTCAATTACCGCAAAGCTTTTCAATGACCAATAACCCAGGGTGGCTTTCGGGCGACGAATTCTGGCTAAACTCCGAATCAACCTATTCGGGGTATTTCAATTGGAGAATTGCTTTGGGCAACCAAAATGGTGACAACCCCTTGTTAAATGCTTGGGACGGGAACAATGGAGCAACAAATCTTTGGGTGGGTATCACAAACTGCAATACATTTCTCGACAATATTATGTCGGTACCGGATATGACAGACGAAGAAAAACAGATGTGGATCTCTGAAGTCAAATTTTTGAAAGCCTACTATCATTTTCTCTTAATGAAACAATACGGCCCTGTACCTATCAGAGACAAGAATATCCCTATCTATGACAGCCCAGGATCTTCCCAGCTGCCTCGAAATAGTATAGATGAATGCTTCAACTATATTATCAGTATGATTGATGAATCCATCCCCAATTTAATGGATGACGTTACTGCAGTGAACAGTGAAACAGGACGCATTACAAAAATCGTCGCCAAAGCAATGAAGGCTGAGATATTGGTTTATGCCGCCAGTCCACTTTTCAACGGAAACGTTGGTACCGAAGCTTCAATTAAAAATAACGATGGCAAGGAACTATTCAACCACAGTTATTCGTCCGAGAAATGGCAATTGGCAGCTAAAGCCTGTAAAGAGGCCATTGATTTTGCTTCCGAGCATGGTAAAAAATTACACACCTGGACACCCACTGGAGGATTTACACCTCAAGCCAGTACGCAATTTCAGATGAATATCCGGGAGGCTTATAATGAAAACACAGATAATCCAGAAGTATTATGGCTGGATACCAAATCAACCGCCAATGGAACCATTCAAGGTTATTTTATGCTTCCTCGCTACACAGCCAACGCCACGTCCGGAACTTTATTGGGCTTTATGTCTGCGACTTTAAATATTGTGGAGAAATTCTATTCCAACAATGGTGTACCTATTGAGGAAGATATTACTTATCCATATACATCAAGATTCGATTTGATTACAGTTCCCAACACAGATGCTTATAAATATGATTTGGTCGCTGGGAAACAAACAGCCCGGATGAATCTAAATCGGGAAAATAGATTTTATGGCACCTTAATGTTTGATGCCGGACGTGTATTTATGCTACAAGCTGGTTCGGATGCGAATGCCTACAATATTGATCTCAAATATTCGGGATCGTCAGGAAAAGTAGACCCCACACGATTCAATTGGACAGGCTATGCCTCAAAAAAACACTATAATTATCGGAGTACCGTAGGTGCAAGTAACGCCTACACAGCTCGGTTATTTGGGCATCCGATCATGCGTTTAGCCAATCTCTACCTTTACTACGCAGAAGCATTAAACGAAGCAAATGGCCCATCAGCAGAGGCTTATTCCTACATTGATGCCGTCCGAACACGGAGTGGTCTCAAAGGTGTTGTTGAATCGTGGCAAAATTACTCTTCTGCGCCAAACAAACCCACAACCAAAGATGGGCTGCGTGAAATTATCAAACGTGAACGTACAAATGAGTTTGCTTTGGAAGGTGTGCGTTTTTGGGATCTTCGCCGTTGGAAAGATGCCGTCAAAGAATTAAACAACCCAATTTTAGGATGGGATATCAATCAATCATCCGAAGGCTCTTACTATCGGACAACACTATTATATACACGGTCATTTATGGATCGGGATTACTTTTGGCCATTGAGCTTAAATGAAAGAAGACGCAACCCAAATCTTGTCCAAAGTGCAGGATGGTAATTAAATTACAACTATCGCATCATGAAAAATTTAATCAATAAAATCGCTCCCATCATGCTAGCAATCCTTTTGATGGCTCCATTACTATGGACAAGTTGCAAGGAAGACATAGGCATCACCGCAGCAAGACAAGGAGAAAAACCGAATACCTTAAAGAACCTTGCCTATGAAGAAGCTCCTGGCGGAGCGAAGATCAGCTACGATTTACCAACATCAGCAGACTTACGCTACGTCAAGGCAACGTATACATTGGAAAATGGGAAAGAAATGGTCACCAAGGCCAGCATATACGACAATCAACTTGCTGTGCAAGGATATGCAGCGATCGGTGAACATGACGTTAGACTTGTGGCTGTCGCGGTTGGTGACGTGGAATCTGATCCCGTTACTATTAAAATCAAGACAGGAAAGCCTAATTATATCATTTTAGCCGAATCATTTAAATCTAACGATTTTTTCTACAGCACATTTGGTGGAGTAAACCTTAAATTTGAAAATAAAGATGCTGCAAATATCATTTTAAGTATATTCAAATATGGGGAAAATCCGACTACCAAAGAGGTCGGCTGGAATGTCCTGAACGAGACCTATACAAAATCCAAAGAAGGTGTTATTCGCGTTCGTGGTGAACAACCGATTGCAACCACCTACGGTATTGTAATCCGCGATCAATGGGGTAACGTATCAGACACCGTTCGTCGCAATTTGACGCCACAAGAAGAATATGAAATCAACAATTTATTGATTTATAATGGTATAACGGCCTATAGTGATATGAATAGAAATGGTGATTACATCAGCAATTACAATGCACAAGGTGGAAGTGCCGAAATGCAGGTATCACTATTTGATGGAATTGAAGGATCCCCCTATTATATCACAAACAAGCAGTGGTGGGGTAAGGCTGCCCCGATCCCATTCCAATTCACTTTGGATGCCCGTAAAAAGGCACAAATAAGTCGGGTCAAACTCTGGGGTCGAAACGACAATTATGGGCTATTGTTTCAAGCTACACACCCAAAAGAATTCGAGCTTTATGGCAGTAATTCACCGGCACAAGATGGTTCTTGGGATTCTTGGACATTACTCGGAACATTTGAAGGCGTCCGTCCATCCGGCCTTGCCTTTGGCACTAACGCGAATAGTGAGGATCAAGACTACGCGCGTAAGGGAGAAGATTTTGAAGTCAACTGGGATAACCCGAGCGGATTCAAATATTTCCGAATAAAAGTAAACTGTACGTGGAATGGCGTTCGAGAACAACCGCTAGGTAATGCCCTAACAGTTGCTATATCGGAATTGAAATTATATGGAAAATACGTAGACTGATAAATTATGAAAAAAATATTAAATTATATACTGATCGTGTTGGGTACTGTCCTTTTAAACTACAGTTGCAAGCCATCAGACTACTATTATGGGGAATACCTAAAAAATGGGGAAATCTACTATCCTGGCCGCGTAGATTCATTATCTATTATCCCGGGCAATCAAAGGGGAATACTGCGTTTTAAAGTAACGACAGACCCCAAAGTGAATAGTGTGAGAGTATATCTCAGGAGCAGCCTCTCACCTATGGCAGAAGTAAAAAATTACCCGATAGAAGCCAGCGAACATGGTAGAATAAAATTCATCACCTTAGATGCACTTTCGGAAGCAACATACACGGCAAACGTTTATTCATTTACGAGTCAAGGTGATAGTTCTCGAGCAGTAGCCTCGAGTCAGTTTATTTACGGGCAGAGTTATATACGAACCCTTGTCAATCGCTCATTTTCAAAATTTGACAAAGCAAACGCCAGTGAGCATTTCCTGGTATTGGCTCGAGAAAATAACCTGCCCAGACAGGGTACATTTTACCCAATGCAGTTTACAGAAGTTACTTACCTGAATAATTCAGGAGATTCCACGACAGTTCGCATTACCCCTTATGAGGACTTTGCAAGCCTAAAAAATATTGTAAGTCCAAGTACAGTCAAATACAGAACTGTTTACAAACCTGTACAAGCTTCCATCGATTATTTTTACACTGCATTTACAGAACAGAAGTATAGCAAATAACACAAATGCCAACAAAATTGTAACTATTGCGATGATACGCAGTAAGGTAAATAATAGCTATTTCCTTACATGCATTTTTTGATCCCGTCGATTACAACAGAAAAGGTTAGACGGAAACGCTTCCCAAGCAGTTCCCTGTCTAACCTTTTTTAACTATCTTTTTTTAGATACATTTGTGCCATAATTGGAAACTAAAAATGGATAGTACAATTGCACTTTGGCTAAAACAAATCGCAGAAGGCGACCGAACTGCATTCGATGCACTATACAATCATTTCTGGAAAGCAATATACCAATACGTCTATCCCAAAACTAAAAATACCGAAGCAACCGAAGATATTCTACATGACCTATTCTTGAGTATCTGGAAAAATAGGAGTAGATTGCAAGAAATCAACAATATCGAATCCTACCTCAAAACTGGCGCACGCTACCTAACCTTCTCCTACTTCAATAAAAATAGCGAACAGCATAGGATGGATATCGATAAGGTAGACATCATCCTCGATGATGCGCCAATCGAAGATCGCTTACATTACCGCTATTTATTGGACCTCATTCAAGAAGAAATACAAAATCTTCCCGAACGTTGCAGAATTATTTTCAATGAAAGCCGTGTCAACCACAAATCCATCAACCAGATAGCCCTTGAATACGGCTTATCAAAAAGTACGGTTGAGAATCAAATAAACAAAGCGCTCAAGCGTTTACGCCTAGTTACCAAAGACTTCCACACCTTTCTCTCATTTTTTTAATTTTTTTTCATTTTAGCGTAGGTGCTTTCAGATGTTTCGATGACTATATCTATACAAGGCTAACCAAACGACTTGTAAAGTCATCATGATGTGTTCAAGTGATACGGGACAATGAATGTCACTGATAACTTCATCATAGCTGAAACAGTCGAATGCAAAATAAATCTCATAAAGAGACTGCTTACTAATGAATAAACAGATTTAACTAAATGAAAGTACCTAATACGCTGCAAAAACTAATCGGAAAATATCTATTGGGCTTCGAAAATAAAGCGGAATATGATAACCTAAAAAAATGGTTTGATGAATCCGATGCACAAAGCACGCCTAATGACAGCGACATTCAAGCAGGTCAACTTCGTGTCTTACAGCGTCTAAATAGAAATCAGGTATTTTATGCGCCTCGTACATTTAGTCAAAAGTATAAATATGGAGCCCGTATTGCGGCATCCATCACCATTGCGCTTGGTTTTGCTATGGGCTATTACTATTACCAATATGCTGTCTTCGACAAAATAGCTCCTCAACAACTCGCCTCAATCCGACCAGTTCAGGAAAATGTACAGCTTACTTTTGAAGATGGAGCAGTCGTCATACTCAATAACCAAGGTAAAGCTACCCAAGCCATTGAAGGCGTTCAGGAAATTAAAAACGGAGAACTTATCTATCATGACAATGCAAATCACATCGTTCAAAATACGCTTTCAACACCTCGGGGTCAACTATTTAAAATTGTACTTCCCGATGGGACCAAAGTATGGATGAATGCGAATAGCTCCCTGAGATACCCCTCGAAATTCATAGGCCCAGAGCGTTTAGTTGAATTACATGGAGAAGCGTATTTTGAAGTTAGCAAAAATCCGGAACAACCCTTTATCGTAAAAACAACAGAGCAGCAAATTAAAGTTTTGGGCACACATTTCAATATCAATGCCTACGATAATGATATGACAATCCAGACAACACTCGTTGAAGGAAAGGTCGAAGTATTACATCAGCAACAGAAAATGATCCTAATGCCGAATCAACAGGCTATTTCTACAGGATCAGCACTTAGTAAGAAAAATGTGGATGCCGCCGAATATATAACCTGGCGTGAAGGTTATTTTACCTTCCACAATGCCACAGCAAATGAAATCATGCAACAGTTGGCAAGGTGGTATGATCTCAATGTCCGTCCTGACGACTCCGAAATAAACGAACGATTCAGTGGAAAGATCAATAAACAGATGAATTTGCAGGAAATCCTAACCGTTCTGCAATCTGCTGGATTGAATTTCGACATCGTGCAGAATAAAAATCAACAAAAAACAATCCTACTGAAGAACTAAATTATTAATACTAAACTTATTAAACATTAACCTAATGCAAAACAACAGGAAGGCCACACCTTCGGTCCCATGGGACAACCATGTCCAAATCTCAGTAAACTCAAACGCCATCACCTGGCCTCGGGCTTTTGTGAAGAGTAGTAATGACAACACATTGCACACCGTATTTACCCGAAAAAACAAGCTGCGCTTTCACCTTGTTTCGGCGCTTTTGACGGTCAGTCTCCTGCAGCTTTATGGAACAACAAATGCACAGCGCATTTCTATTAACTCAAACAAATCGTCCATCAAACAAGTTTTCCAACAACTGGAAAAACAATCTGGCTATAGTTTTTTCTATAAAGACGTTGTACTCGAAAAGATCAAAGATAACGGTGTTAAATTTGAAAATGGGACCCTACAACAGGCACTGGATGCCATTCTAAAACCGAATGGTCTCGACTATGAGATTGTTAATAAGACCGTGGTGATTAAACCTGCGCCAAAAAAGGGTCTGAATAATAGCATAGTGAGCCGGATCCAGCAACAGTATATCACTGGAAAGGTAATAGATGAAAACGGGAAACCCGTTGAAGGGGCATCCATACGCCAAAAAAATGATGATAGAAAATCAGTTAAAACCAATACAGATGGCGTCTTCAATCTGCCAATCACTGCATTGAATGAAATGTTCATTGTCTCCTTCATTGGTTACGAAAGCCAAGAAATAAAAGTAACACTATCGGTCAATAGCATGTTTGTAAAACTTCGCAGGAAGGATAATACAATCGAAGAGGTTGTTGTTACAGGAACAGGAATCAATAGAAATAAAGACAGCTTTACAGGTACAACCACAAAATTCTCTGGTGCTGAATTAAAAGCAGTGAGCAACAACAATATTATTCAAAGTTTGAAGACATTGGATCCTTCTTTTTTGCAAATTGAAAACAATTTGGCAGGATCAAATCCAAACGTCATGCCAGTGATTGAAGTTCGCGGTAAGAGCAGTATCCCTAGCTCCACGTTAACGGACCAGTTTGGCGCTGATCCCAATCAGCCGCTATTTGTATTGGATGGATTCCCAACAACAATACAGACTATTGTTGACCTTGACATGAATCGCGTCGCATCAGTAACCATACTTAAAGATGCTGCATCAACGGCACTATATGGTTCACAAGCATCAAACGGTGTTGTGGTCATAGAGACAATCAAACCCAAACCTGGCGAATTGCAGTTTACATACACACAAGATTTTAGGTTCGAAATACCCGATTTATCAGCCTACAATATGATGAATGCGACTGAAAAATTGGAATTTGAAAGACTGTCGGGACGTTACAACTCATCATCAAGTCCCACACAACAGGTCTACCTGGATAGCCTTTATAATCAACACCTTTCATTTGTAAAGAAAGGTGTTGATAGTTACTGGTTAAGTGAACCACTACAAAATGGTTTCTCGACCAATAACTCGATCAATGCCGCTGGTGGAGACGAAACTTTTATCTACAACCTGGGCCTAAACTATCGGGCAGGAAAAGGAGCCATGATTGGCTCCGGAAGGGATAGCTATAGTGGTAGTATCAACCTAACGTATCGAAAAAACAAGGTAAATATTAACAATATTACCTATATCAGAGGTAACAAGACAACCGAATCCCAATATGGCTCATTCTCTACCTGGGTAAATACAAATCCATATTATGAAAAAAATTCGGAACAGCCCTATTTAGAAATTAGTCGAAAATCCAATTCCTCAGTTGATTTTTATATCGCTAATCCATTATATGATGCTTTGCTGCCACAATATAATAAATCCAAAAATTTGGAGGTACAAAATAACTTTAATGCCAACTATGATATCACAAGTTACCTAAGAGCAAATGCGGCGTTACAAATTACGAAGGGGACAACAGAAGGAAAAATCTATAAGTCACCCGAGATGAGTGATTTCTTTGATACGCCAACTTTACGGAAAGGAAAATATACAGACAGCAGGAATAGCAATTTTTCCTACCAAGGAAATTTTATGTTAACCTTTTATAAAACATTCGCGCAAAAGCATCAATTAAATGCCAACTGGCGTAATACCATCGCTGAAAATAAAAACGACTCGTATCAAACTGTCGCGGAAGGATTTCCTGCAGGAAGCACCGGTAACCCACGTTTTGCTTATAGCTACCTCTTAGATGGTGCTCCTCTCGCATCAAGTAGCACCTATCGTTCGGTCAATACAACACTAAGCGCGAATTATTCTTATGATAACCGCTACCTATTTGACATCGTATACAGGCTCGACGGATCAACGGCCTACGGAAGTAATAAGCAATTCTCTCCCTATTATGCCGTAGGGTTAGGTTGGAATATTCATAAAGAATCATTTGCTAAGCGAATGCCCTGGATTAACTCCTTACGGCTAACAGGAAATATGGGTATAACAGGGAATCAGAATTTCGCTAATATTAGCTCAATTTCTTTATACAACTATACCAGTGCTAATTACAACCAATTCGGCCAGGGTGTAACACTTAACATGCTGGGCAATCCCAATTTAGAACCCCAAAAGACACAGCAGATCAGCACCTCTTTAGATTTCAGTTTGTTCAAAAACCGTTTCACGGGTTATATTAATGCATATACCAAGAGAACAGATCCGTTAATTGTTCCGGTAGACTTACCATCCTCTACCGGCGTATTTTCCTATCCCTATAACATTGGTAGTCTAACCTATAAAGGACTGGAGACTAAACTTACAATTTATCCGATTTATAATCTTGAAAAAGGAATCACATGGAATATTGGGCTTACCGCCGCAAGCTATAAGAGTCAATATGGCGGATTTGGCGACATTCTGAGAACTCTCAACAAACAGCAGGAAACATCCAAATCCTTAATCAGATATATCGATGGAAATAGCGCTGAAGCCATTTGGGCGATTAAATCTCTAGGGATTGATCCGACCACGGGAAAAGAAGTTTTCTCGACTAAAGATGGACAATACACTTTTGATTATAGCGCTGCTGACGTAGCCAATGTTGGAAATACAGCACCTAAAGTGGAGGGAGTAATTTCCACGAACCTTCGAATCAGAGGATTTACACTCGGACTTGGCCTACGCTATAGATTAGGTGGCGATATCTTCAATACAGCATTATTTGATAAAGTAGAGAATATTAACTTCATCAACGTTGTAAACAACCAGGACAAACGTGCATTATACGATCGGTGGCAACAACCAGGAGATATTGCCCAATTTAAAGCGATCTCCCAAACGGCAACTACACCTATATCGTCACGATTTGTCCAATCGCTAAACACACTAAGCAGCGAAACCTTAAATATTGGCTATCTATTTGACAAAGGCCCTTGGCTGGAGAGCATGAGGCTAAAAGCATTATCTGTCAACCTAATGGCAAATGACTTCTTATATTTCTCCACCGTCAAAAGAGAGCGTGGTATAACCTACCCTTATGCTAGAACTTTCGCCTTCTCTTTCAGAGCATCATTTTAATTATTGATTTATGAAACGCACTATAAAATTACTCCTAATTCTGCTAACAGCCTTGACTTTTTTCTCTTGCAAAAAATTTTTAGATGTCCAGCCAGAAGATAAAGTCTCGGAATCTCAGTTATACAGTACCAAAAATGGTATCAGGTCCGTACTCAATGGTATTTACCTAGATCTTGCAGCAAATCAATTATATGGAGATAACCTGACACTTTCCACAATCGAAATCCTCGGCCAGCGCTACAATATCAGTTCTGAGCACAATCAGTATAAGACTTCAACTTATGCGTACAAAGACAAACCAACGGTAAACCAAATGGAAAATATCTGGTCTACAGCATATTCAACAATCCTGAATATTAATGTGTTCTTGGAAAATCTTGATAAATACAAAGGTGTTTTGGATCAATCCACAGAAAATGGCTATCGAGGAGAAGCTATCGCCATGCGTGCATTTCTGCATTTCGATCTGTTACGCTTATATGGTCCACGATATTCGACTGTTGATTCTACAAAGCAGAGCTTACCTTATTATAAAAACAGTAAAACTGAAGTAAATCCTTTATTACCTGCCAATCAATTTATGGATATCGTATTGGCCGATTTAAACATTGCTGAAACCTTACTTCAAAACGATCCTATTATCACGACGGGCGTGAACGTTTCCAAGCCAGAAGATCTCGTCGATTTTCAAAACAATAACAGAAATTACCGGCTTAATTATTATGCCGTAAAAGGCCTCAAGGCGCGAGCTTATCTCTATCGTGGTGACAAAACCGATGCTTTAGCAATGGCTAAGAAGTCATAGCTGTCAGCGACAAATTTCCGTGGACGACTTCCGCCAATGCATTGGTGGAAAAACAAAATCCCGATCGCATATTCTCAACAGAAATGTTATTTGGCGTGATGAATTCCCAGCTTTATAATCGTTACCTGAATTGGTTCGATCCCTCCATTAGCGAAAGACAAATATTAGCTCCAACGCCAAGTCGCTTAACCACCGTATACGAAAATAATGAAAATGATTATCGATACAATTTAAACTGGCAGATGCCTTCCAATGGATCCAAACCCTATAAAACTTTTCTTAAATATGCAGATGTCGTGGATAAGACCAAAACTTTTCGGTTCAGCATTCCTTTGCTCAAAATAAGTGAAATCTATTACATCGCGGCAGAATGCGAGCCCAATAGTGCTGACGGGATAGCGTTGCTCAATATAGTACGTGCCAACCGAGGCTTACTACCATTGGCAACAACGGCAAACATTTCAACCGAGCTCCAAAAAGAGTATCAAAAGGACTTATTCGGAGAAGGGCAGCTTTTTTATTACTACAAGCGGAGAAACGTAACATCTGTAGCCAACGGCTCAGCAACAAGTGGTAATGTAACGATAAACTACAACGTTCCCCTTCCAGATTCTGAATCTATTTATAGACAATAAAATGTTACCCATGAAAAATATATATTATCTATTCCTCGCCTGTGCAACTATTACTTGCCTCTTTTCATGTGAAAAAGAACTCCAAAAGTATGAAGGAAAACCTACCGTTTATTTTAATGAAACGGCCCGGCCCCTTGCCTATTCCTCAGAAGTCCTTAAAGATTCTACTGTTATTTCTTTCAGCCTGACGAAAGGAACAACCGTTGACTCCCTTGTGCATATGGTCATTGCCACAATAGGAGGTGCCGTGGATTACGACCGACCGTACAAAATAGTTTCAAATTCATCCTCTACTGCAATCGAGAGTAAGCATTATGAACTTATCACCAAAGATTTTTCCATCAAAAAGAATCAGCTTCGGGATACTATATGGCTCAGATTCCTGAGGACTCCTGATATGAAAGACCAAACTTTCTTACTCAGTTTTGACCTCCTTGAAAACGAAAATTTTTCGGTCGATATGCAGTTTAAAACTACCAACCAGACTACGGGTCAAAAGCTGAATTTTATCAATTACAGATGGTTTATTAACGATATAACAAAAAGGCCTGCCCGTTGGTTGGACTTCTATCTCGGAACATTTTCCCGTACAAAGCTCAACTTAATGGTTGAAATCCTTAATGTCGATCCACAATATATGGATACCAATATTTCAATTGCTGAAACATTGGCCTATGGCAAATTTATGCAACGGTATCTGAATGAGCAGAAAGCAGCTGGCAACCTCATCTTAGACGAAGACGGCCAACCAATGAATATGGGAAGTGCCACGCAATAGCCTACAAACTTAAAATGAAAAAAATGAAAAATATCTCATATTCAATTATTAGCTTCCTGATGGCATGTATGTTCCTTGGGGGCTGTAAAAAAGATCTTGGAAATTACAATTATTCACAAATAAATGAATTGGATACGATTACAGAACTGCCCAATGAAGTCACTGCCCTTGTCGGTAAAGACCTACTATTGACACCCAAGATACAATTTACGCAAGACAGCAAGTTTATTGAAGATAATTACCAATACCAGTGGACTTACATTGGCCCCAACGGTCTGGGAGGGCAGGAGATATTCTCCCTAAGTGAAGAAAAAAATCTGAATATTAAAATGAATCTCGTTGCAGGAAGCTATTTAGCTTATTTTTCGGTCACAGACAAACAGACCGGAATAAAATATACACATCCTTTTAAACTTAAAGTGGTCAACGAAATCAATGAAGGCTGGATTATGATGAACGAGGCCAATGGAAAGGCCAGAGTTGATATGCTCGTATTAAATTCCAACAATACTTTTGACTTGTACAATGATGTTTTAGCCTATACCGGATCTGAGCTGAAATTAACCGGCAAACCTGTTATGACCTATACCTATTCGACAGGATTATTACTCGGACCAGACAAGATCAGTTACGGACTATATTTTGGCACAACCACCGGAACAACAAAAGTAGACCCCAACACCTTTAAATGGACAAATACCATGGGTCTATCTTATGAAATGATTGGTACAATTCCGGCCGGATTTTATGCTGACGTCATCCAACAAAGAAATGGTTCATCTTCCTATTTAATAGGTGGTGGAAACGCTTACTTTTATGATCGGGCATTGAATATATTCTACTCATCCCCGATTAATTACATCGCAGCTGAAGAAAAAAGTTTTGAGGTAGCTCCTTTTATAGGAGGACGACATACAGATGTTTCCAATCCGGTTACATTATATGATAAAACCAATCGAAGATTTGTGCGCCATGTATCTACCGCTTCAACTTGTACCACACTTATCGACCCGGACAAGGATCTCAAGTTATTCAGTTTTAAAACAGGACTGGATATGGTATACATGCGTTGGATGGCATACAACGGTGGTGAGATCTTCGCTATCCTAAAAGAGCCTAATGGGTCAAAAAAATACCTCGCAAGGTTCAACGCTGTCAGCACGGCACAGACTTACTATAATGAAATCACCGGCACAGACATCGATAAAGCAGAATTCTTTGCATTCAATCCTGAATTTGGCTACCTGTTTTATAGTGCTGGAGGTAAAATTTATGAATACGATATGACTTATAAAACTTCCAAATTGATGGTCGATCTAGGAGATAAAAAAGTAAGCTATCTGAATTTTTATGAATTCAAGAATTCCACAAAATATACCAGTGGAAATAAACTCATGGTAGGATTTTATGACCCTAACAAGGCAGACGGTACCGAAGGGAGCTTAAATATTTATACCGTCCCAGGGCTGAATGCAAATATTGTGCTGGATAAATCCTATACAGGTTTTGGTCGACTCAAAAATTTAACTTATCGCGAACGCTAATATTCTAACTATACGTTTCTTCATACTATTCTCATCCTTAATTAATTCGAGGGAATAGTATGAATTTTAACAAGCTTCAGCCCGAAGTGGATTACGAGCTTGGTCGATAAATAAATAGTCATTGTATTATACTAAACAGATTAAATATTCCCTTAAGCCAATGAGCATCGGGAATGAAAGCGATTATAAGCGATTTTATGAAATATCTTCAAATTAAAAGGTCATTTTTGCTCGGTTTATATGTATTGGCAGGATGCTATTGTCATGCCCAAACCAAAAACATATTCGGCGAAAAACTGTTCCAAACTTTCCAACAGAAAGACACCACATTAATTGTGGCTGAACTGGCTTCAAATTTCTCCATAGCAGGACACACCGATGCTGGCGCCAAGTTTCGGTTAAACCAGATTATCAAAAATTATCCTGTTTCAAAAATTGAGGTTATAACAGAAAAAAAAACAGCAAAGGGAACACTCTTACAATTAAACGTTACAGCTGAGACGGATAAAAAGTCCAATACTGAGGCCTTACTCGATAAATCCGGCAAGTTAGTGCGCCTTTCCTTATTTGACCAACTTTATGGTATGCAACGTAAGGAAAAAGCACAATTACGGGCAACTATTCCTTTCGAAAACAAAAATGGATCCATCTATCTCCAGGTCAAAATCAATGGCTACGAAAAACCATTACGACTATTGTTTGATACTGGAGCGGACGGCATGGCTGTACACCAACAATTAGCCGATGCTATTGGCCTAAAGGTCACAAGAGAGAATAATGCTTCCGTGGTTGGTGGCAATACCAAAATTCAAGTATCGGACAATAACAGCATTCTTTTAGATACCTTAAAATTAAACGGACAGGGTATTGCCATATTCCCAGAAATGGGTAAAGAAGGCGATGGTATCATTGGTAATACCTTGATTCGCCAATTTATTACCCACATCGATTACGACAAAAACATTATCTCATTATATGATTTTGGCGATTTTCAATATAAAGACAAAGGAACTACCGTTCCGATTACAATGCCCGCGGGAGTGATGATTCTTCCCGGTCAACTCGAAATTATACAGGGCAAAGCGTATACCGGACATTTTGTTTTCGATACCGGAGCATCCTATGATCTGATCTGTTTCCGTCCCTTTGTACGCCAAAATAAACTACTTGTTAGTGGATTTAAGCCAGAAGCTCAAGCAGCAACCGTAAGTATGGGAGTTTCTTCACCCACCTTCTCCGGCAACAGCTTTCAATTTGCGATTTCAAAACTTCCAGCCATATCGGGCTTACCAATAACCTTAATGGGCGGTAGCTCCGCAAACGAGCAATGGCAACCAGGTTTTGATGGATCCATTGGCGTTCGTTTACTGAGTAGATACAATATGACCATCAATCTAGCAAATAATGAGGTCTATTTTTCACCGAATAAACTACATACCGCCCCGCAAGACTTTCTGGTAAAACACCATCAATTTGGATGGGACAATGCTGGTCAACTGAAAGCTTTAGGAATAATAGGTGCCCTTGAAAATCCCGACGGCTTAAAAGCAGGGACCATAATTCAAAGGATCGACAATTACACCGAAGACCAACTGAAGAAAAAACCGATGCTGATTGAAGAAATAAGACTAAAAGCGAAGGAACAGCCCATTCTCATTACCGTTGCGGACAATAAAATCATTACAATTTAAATTTTAACAGATCGTATAAATACGAACGCTCCAAACAATAAATAGATGAAAAGAATTATTCTTTATATGATCACAACCTATTGTGGTCTATTTCTGCCCTATTTGCTAAAAGCACAGGAAAAAGCCTTTCAAGGCACCTATGCGGAATGTCAAGCTCAAGCGAAAAAAGAAAACAAACTCATTCTTATTGACCTTTACTTTGTCGGCTGTATGCCCTGTGCCGAAATGGATAAACAGGTGTTTCCTGATCCAAGCGTGGTCGAAGAATTAAAAGCCAATTACCTGCTTTATAAAACAGATGTGATGAAGGAAATGGATGGCAAAAGGCTGGCCCGAAAATATGGTGCACCGGGTTTTCCAACTTATGTGATTGTCAATGCTGATGGTAAAACTATCCTAACAGAATCAGGATTCTTTGGTGTAGACCGATTTGTTCCCTTGCTAAAGGAAGCCGTTCAACGCAACAAATCCCAATTATTTCTAGCCTTTAATACCGATCTGGATAATGATTATCCAGCCGCTTATAGTGAACGCTTTATCAAAAGCAGTGAGAAGCACGATTTTCTAGAATTAGAAGGTTATCTGGATCAACAAAAAGACCTTTTCAGCGAAGCAGCATTTTTAGCCAATAGCATTACCTCATTCCCAAAATATACCAATTGGACCTATGATAACTTGCCCAAACTGATCAAAATGTATGGTAGAAATCTCCTCCGCAATAAAATTTCGGCGCTAGCCGCCAAGAAAAGTAAACAATTTGGTTCTACGCAACAGCTGGACAGCTTAGAAAGCATGCTCACATATATTCGTCCAACTTTTAATGACAAACTATGGGATGTCTTTTTGCCTGGATTCATTACAAATTATTACACGAGTTCCCAAGACGCTAACACTTATTTGACGCTGATCAATCAGTACAAATTGTACAATAACTGGGATCTGAAGAGCAATGCATTGGGGCAAGTCATTATAGACCAGGCAAAGAATACTGAAGTTCTAAAAAAGATACTGACTGAATTTCAACAACAGCAACTTAAACAGCAACTGGATGCAGTAGACAGCTACCGTTTGGCACTTTTATATTATTATTTACAGGATTTTAACCAGGCGACAAAAGCCGTTACTGCACTCCTAAAAGCAGATCTATCGCCCGCCTACCTTTCCACACAGAAAAAAGAATTTATAGCGTTGAAAGATGCAATTGACAAAAAGAATTCGACACAATTTCAAGCGAAAGATATCAAAAAAATTATTCCACTTAATATCAGTTAAACCCAAAGAATCATGATCAGAAAAACCATTTTATTATTGACCACATTTATTTCAACTTTTGCAGCACTAGCGCAACAACCGAGCAATGTCACCGGTACTACAGATCCTATCAAGGTGAAACGCGTCGGATTATTTAAAGTACTCAATGGACGATTGAAAGAAATTGCAACAGCTATTCCGGATGCTGCAGGTCGGTTTGGATTCCGTTTCACACCCGAGTACGAGGGTCTATATTCGATCGGTAGCGGAACCGCACAAAACCAACAAGGATTATTTCGCTTCTATTTCAAAGGAAATGAGGACCTAAACCTAAAATTGACCTCAAGCGACTATGAACTTACAGGCAAAAACAGTCCCGAAAACGAAGCGCTTTATACATGGGATAAACAATCAAAAAGTTTCCGCGATAAGGGAACAACGCCAGGTGGAATGAGTACTTACGTCGATTTCTTTCCTGAAGTCGAACAGTTTAAAGAAAAACTCACTGGAATAAAAAAATCCATTAACACTGGAAACGCTAACTTCGACAAGTTTTTTCCCGAAATCGTAGATTACGATTTTGCCTATTATGCGATCTCTTACTTATACATGCCTCGTACAGCGCACCCAAGCAAAGAAGAAATGAGCGATTATTATACACAATTCAGTGCCGATCGCTTTCTCACAACTGAGCTACTTAAATTTCCTTATGGCGATCGCTTTATGAGTAACATGATCTATAGAAAACTGGATCTAGCAACAAAACCAACATTTGACCAACAGGTCGCCGCGATAGGTCCCGATGTACTTAAAGGACAATATGTACTACAACGTTTGGAAGGAGCTCGCTCCTACAACGACTTTCAGGACATGAACACGACCTATAAAAAATATTTTACCTTACCCGAGCAGATCGAACGAGCCAAAACTGTTGAAGCCAAACTCGTGGAAACAAAAACGGGCGTACCCGCTTTTCAATTTAGTTATCCGGATATAACGGGCAAGAAGGTGAGTCTGTCAGATCTAAAGGGCAAAGTTGTGTTAATTGATATGTGGGCAACTTGGTGTGGCCCATGCCGTGCAGAAGAGCCCCATTGGGAAAAATTGAACGAAGAATTCATAGGAAAACCGGTCGCTTTTGTAGGCGTATCCGTAGACCAAGATAAACCAAAATGGGAAGCCTACGTCAAGGAAAAGAACTTAAAAGGTATCCAACTGCATGCCGGATCAGGAAATACTCTATCCGACGCTTACAAAGTCAATACCATTCCACGTTATATCCTCATCGACAAATCTGGAAACTTGATCTCTGCAGATAGTCCAAGGCCAAGCGACCCTAAATTGAAAGCTTTGCTTGAAGAATGGAGTAAAAAATAAAAACCGGATTACATCCTACCTATACAAAAAGATCCCAGTTGAAATAAAACTGGGATCTTCCATTATAAAGACAGTACATCAATCATCTAACGTTAATTACGTTCATCCCAATTGTGGATCAGTTTTCGAATGATTGCCCGTTTCCACACGACCCGCCAACTGGCGCACAAATTTGGTATTCTCCGCATGTACCGTAATATCATACCACCCATGGATTTTATGAGATTCTACAATCCACTTCGTAGATTTACCGGCAGCAAGGACAATCGATTTCTTCCATGTACTATAAGCATTATCTTCTACATGCAAACGGAATGATTTTTTACCATGATTATGAATCTCCACAACAAGATTACCCGTTAACTGCCCTTTCCTCCCGATTTCATAAGTTGTTTGAACAGTCAATGGTTCCTCATGTCCTTTAAATCCGCGCATAAATCCATTTGGGCCATATACGGTTAGATCGTAATGCCCATCTTTAAAGTCGGCCAGATTCCAGTCAAAGCTCAGATTCTGACCAGCAACAACTGCAAAAGGCCAAAATTTAACCCCTTCTTTATAACTTGGTCCACTATAGACATTAAAAGGGCTACTGAGCGATTTATCACCAAACACCTTATTGCCCGCTTCTAATCTTAAATGAATTCGGTTGCCTTCTTCAGCAAAGGCCTCTTGAACATAGAGCTCATAGGCCAACGCACTAGAATTTTTCTGACCTTTCTCCTGTCTCGCCAGTAAAGTTGAATGACCCTTAGACCGTAATGCTGCGGCATCCTCTTTCGACCAAACGTGAAAATTATTGGGCAGCGGTTTCGCTTTCGCCTGATCAATCGCATAGATCTGCTGATTCCGATCGAGGAAAGGCAAATCAACTGTATTCGATCCTTCAGCTTTCCGAAATACCGATGTCAAGTCACCTGTAATGGCCCGGCGCCAAGAGCTTATATTTTCCTCTTTAACCTGCTTACCCAACTTTTTCTCGAAAAAATGCTCCATAAACTGAATCGTCGACGTGATATCACAGATCTCCGAATTGACCCATCCGCCTTTAGACCAAGGGGAAGCCACAATCAAAGGGACGCGGTAACCAAGCCCCACTGGGCCCTCCGTTGCATTATCTTTTTCTTCACCATCGGCAAGCTCCTGTGCTAAACTCACATATTCTCCACTATAATCTAATTCCGGAGAAGTTTTTCCAGAACGGCTATCTGCGGGGTTAGGTGCTACAAAAGGAGGAATATGATCAAAGTAACCATCATTCTCATCATAGTTCAAAATAAAAATGGTCTTCTTCCAGATTTCCGGATTTTCTGTCAAAATATTCAATAGCTCCGACACATACCAAGCTCCATACATGGGCGCGCTCGGATGATCCGAAAAGCTTTGTGGTGCTACAAGCCAGGACACGGCAGGTAACTTCCCGGATTTCACATCATGTCTAAATTGGTGGAGTACATCGCCCTTAGGCACGGTAATCTTTTCACCCTCATGTGTCACCACGCTTGTCTCACGATAGAAAGAATCACCCTCGTTCGTCTGAAAAGCGCGTTCATGCAAAGCACGCTGCTCTTTAGGAAGCTGCTGAAAAGCATGCTCCGTAAGACGTGCCAAATGTTTTTGGTAACTATTCAGCTGTTCCTGCTTCTGCTTGAGTTTATTCTGCGTTTTTTGTACACTCTCGGTATTATTAGTCGCTAATGCTTTTTCTAGTTCTTGAATCTCGGCTGGTAGCTCTGCAACACGTTTACGCATAAAATCAAGATGGCTTTTCTTGAATTCAATATGATATTGTGCAAACCATTCCAAATTGTTGTCCGTGAAATTACCCAACAGATCCTCACCGTCTAAGCCACTTTCTATGCTGACTTCATTTTGGTAGACTTTCCAAGAGATCCCTGCTTCTTCCAGTCGTTCCGGAAAAGTCTTCCAGTGTGCCCAACGGTTAAAATAGATATCTGAATTCCGCACCAAAGGTTTAGCCCCTTTATGTGGCACACAGGTTCCCGTCCAGAAAAAATGACGATTAGTTGTTGTACCCGTAATAGACGAACAGAAGTGCTGGTCGCAGATGGTAAAGGCATCAGCCAATGCATAATAAAAAGGGATATCCTCGCGTGTATAATAACCCATTGTTAGTGGAATCTCTTTCAAGACCTTTCCTCCTGGCCGTTTTGCTTCGATCCAGTTATCGTGTTTACCCTGATTTCGGGCGGCCATCTGGTTTTCCCAGGAATGCGGTAAATTGCCGGTCCAGGCAGCATTTGAGTTTTTGATGTCCAGACGGAACGGCGAATAAGTCTTACCTGCAGCCGACGACTGCAACCAGACGGGATTACCGCTAGGCAATTTAATCGCCCGCGGATCATTAAATCCCCTAACCCCGCGAAGGGTTCCAAAACTATGATCAAAAGAACGATTCTCTTGCATTAATAAGACAATATGTTCGGCATCTAAAAAGGTACTTCCTGTTATAGGTTCAATCGCCAATGCACGCTGTATCGCATCAGGCATGGCATTTTGTAAACCAAAAACACCCGCTAACAACGAAGCCTTCTTGATAAAATCTCTTCTGCTATCCATAGATAAATGTGTTGTCTCTTCTACTAAATTCAATGGTCCACAGCGAATATATTCATTCGCTGTCGTTTTTAATGTAACGTTTTTAACAAAAATCCCCGCAAACGATTGATTTCATTTGCGGGGATTGTTTTTCCAAAGGCTTATTTCAAAAGCCACATCAATTGGTTGATCTCATCATTGCCTTTATATTGGCGCTGCATTGCCTCGTCCAAATTGGCAGAATTATAATTGTATTCTAACGACGGGTAGCGCCACCGCATCGGTATTTTATCCGGTGCGACTGAATTCAAACTTGATGTTGGATTGATCTTCCATTTAGGATAGCCCGTTCTTCGGTAATCATAATATGGAGTCATACGTCCCTGCAAGTAACTGGCTAAATACTTTTGTGTCATAATAGCCTCCAGTTGAGCTTCGAGTACGACCGGAAATTGATTTCCATAAGTTGCTACTGCTGTATTGATGTAGTTGGCATCTAACGGCATATTATGAGTGAATTGAGCCGTATTTGGCGTATTATCCGCGATAAATTTCATAGCGGCTTCAATTCCTTTCTTATACCAATTAACGGACGATTCGGCAACCCAGCCCCGTGCGGCAGCTTCGGCTATCACAAAACATAGATGTGCATAACTGTATTGTTGTGTTGGTTCACCACTAACTAGCTCAGTATAACGGTCATTCAACTTAGAATAATCATTTTTCTTTTTTAACTCAGCAATTTCACTAAAAGAAAGTGAAGGATCTGTCCCAACGTACGCGCTGAAATCATTCGACTGTTTACCGTTTGTGATTTGCAAAGCCGAAGGATTCGCATAATAAAATAGTCGTCTATCTTGATATTGTTTCAATCGGTCAATTATCTCTGTCGAAACAATAGGATAAATAACAAAGCTATTGCTAATCTTATAAAAAGGATAGGTTTGGCTGGCCTTGTCCTCATGAACCACTTGAAAATTATCTGCGTTACTACCAAAGATCGGTTTACTGCTTAAGATTGATTTAAAACGTTCCTTTATCTTCAGATCGGCATCACTTTCTTTTTTACTTAATTGGATTAGAACATTCAATGCAAAGCTGTTTACCAATTTGCGCCATTTCGTAACATCTCCAGCGAACAATGGATCACCATCAAATTTTTCACCTTCCGAGAAGAGCTTATCTGCAAGTTCCAATTCATTCAAAATACCCAGAAAAACATCTTTTTGCGTATCATATTTTGGAAAGTAAACTTTATCCGTTTCCCCTTTTAATGCATCTTTATAGGGAATATCTCCGACACTCATAGTCCCCTCGTAAAACTTCATCGCACGAGCAAAATACATCAAACCATTATAAGAGTTCTTAAGTTTTTCGCTTGTTGCAAACTCTCCCATAAAATGAGCATCGTTGATCGAAGTCATTGAGATATCCCATTCTCCTAAACTATTATATTGATATCCCTCCGTCAACTCCGTCCAAGCGATTTCTTTGGTGAGCATATAAGGCTGCATAAACCCTTTAGTAGAAGGTTGACGTACCAAATTTAAAATTATACGAGTAGCCAACATGGAAGGTTTTACCACGGATGGTGTCTCAGGATTAGTATTGATCTCATCAAACTTGGAACAACTTGTCGATACCGCCAAAGTACCAAGGGCGATATACGTCAATAATCTTTTCATGTTCATATTTGTTTTGTAGTTTTTAAAAAGTTAGGTTAATATTAAAACCAATGTATCGCATCGATGGTGAACTTAAATCCTCAGACCCCACATCTGGATCAGAGAAACGAAACTCTTTGGTCCACAACAATAAGTTTTGCCCAGTCACGCCAACACTTGCACGTTTCGCTTTAAACTTCGAGGCGATTTTATCCGGCATTCGGTAGCTAAGCGACAATTCACGTAGTTTAATGAATGTTTCATCCCAATAGTTCCATCGACCCGAATAGGCTCGTTTGTAATACCCTTCATATGAAACCACTTTATCATTTGGAGCAAATACACGCGTATCCTCTGTAATCTGACCATACTTATCATAGGTCACACTACCGGAAACGATTTTAACACCTGGAGCGATAAAGGTTTTATTGCCATTAACCACTTCCTCATAACGGTATGGTGTATCTGAATCAGGATGTGAACCTGTCTGCCACAAACGACCATTCATTGTTGAATAAGACATCCCTTTGATCCGTCCATCTAAACTAAAACCAAATGAGAAGTCTCTATAACGAAACTGATTTGAAAAACCCCAAAACCATTTTGGTGCAGTATATCCTATTAATTGATTCGCATACTGAGCTGAAATTGGCATCCCAGAACTATTTAATATCATTTGTCCGTCCGGAGAACGCTCCCAGTCCTTATATTCGATATAATCAGCCCGCAACCCTTCCTTAACATATAGAGCATCTTTTGAATACTGAGGATCTAGTTTATGAAAATAACGCATGTTTTGAGAGAGATTCATCGTGATATCCCACTGGAAATTTTCACGCTTAATCGGTGTACCACCCAAGGTGATTTCATGCCCTTTAGTCATCTCTTCCTCTTTCGTATTGATCAAACGCTCCTCAAATCCTGTAGTTTTTGAAATCTTAGCTTTGACGATCTGATTGTGCAATAAACGATAATAGCGGGTATAATTACCGTACAACCGATTATTCAATACCGCGAAGTCAAACCCGAACTCGGTCAAATCGCGTTGCGTAGGTGAAATCGAGTAGTCTTTGATAATATTTGGATAAGAGGCTGTTGGTAGGCCATTCCAAACATTGCTTGTTACCGAAAAAGTTGAATTTATCTCATATGGATTCAGTACGGATTTTGTAATCGCCCAAGATCCCCTTACCTTGAACATATCCAACCAAAGAGGTTTTGATGGAAGCAGGTCCGTAACAACAACACTTCCCGAAACTGAAGGATAAAAATAAGAACGATGATCCTTTGTTAACGTTGAGACCCAATCATTACGTCCAGTAGCTTCCAAAAAGATCGCATTTCGCCAAGACAAAGAAAGACGTCCATAAAGCCCATTCCGCATTTCTTTAATACGGGATTCTACCGCCTTTGCAGGATCGATTGAATTCCGTAATGAATAAAATCCTGGAATTGACAAACCGTTAACTGTATTCGCGATCAAATTATTATCCTTGCTATAGAAAATAGACCCCCCTAATAATCCATCAACTCCCCAGTCGCCAAAATTTTTCTTGGCAGTAAAAATCGCATCGTTCGTAGTCGCAAAGCCATCATAATCGGCTTTCATATACTTCCCTTTACTATCAAAACCACCGAAATCTTCAAATCCGCCCCGTGTTCCATATATTCCGATCGGATTTTGCTGTGTTCTTGACTTGCCATAATAATCATAACCCGATCGCACCATGAATTTCGCCCAATCGTTAACCTTATAATTCAAGGTAACAGCGGCATTCACCTTATTGATCAATTCGGGAGTAGTTTTTTCGTGCGCGATCAAGTACGGATTATCATACCACCCTTTATACATCCAGTTTTGAGACTGGTCTTTCACTAGCCAATAGTCTTTGTAATCTTTCAAATTATATTCGGGGCCGGTCCACACTAAGATATTATAGATGTATCCTTGATCATTATAGCCGGAACCAAAATTATTAGAGGAAGAACTTCGGTTATACCCAAGCCTAGTTTCTAAGTCAAATTTCTCACTGATCTTTGTTGTTCCTGTCACCGAAATATTTGTCAGGTTCAACTTTTGATTGGGATACTGTCCTTTATTATAAATATGATTAATGGATGTTCGTATGCTTCCATGGTCCCCTTGATTAGTAAAGCTGACAGTATTATTGGTGATAAACCCTGGTTCCAAAAAGTTTTTAAAATTGTCCTTACCCCTTGACGTAAGCTCACTTACTTCATACTGTTTGCTAATTGGATTCCATTGTTCGGCAGTTCGGCCAATATCCAATTTATCCCCCCAGACATAATCATCATTGTTAAATTTTCCGGACTCTCCCGAAGAATAGCTATGCTGCACCTCAGGCAACGCAAGATAGCCTGAAAAGAACATATTATTGGTATTCACCGTAATCTCTGTTCCTTTCTCTGCTAAACCTTTTTTGGTCGTGATCATGATGGCTCCTCCTTGTCCCTTACTTCCATAAAGGGCGGTAGCGGTAGCTCCTTTCAAAACGGTCATATCCTGGATATTGTCAACAGGGACATCCCTTAGGTCCATATTTTCGTAAGCCACGCCATCAATGACCAAAATAGGTGTCAGTCCACGTACTTCGATTTGTGGTGTTTTGTTAAATTCTGTACTATTCATAACGCGTACACCGGAAATACGTCCGGTCAAAGTCGTCCCGACATCTACTCCTTTAACACGCGTCAAATCTTCTCCCTTCACACTTTGAGTTGAATAGCCCAAAGCCCTTTGCTCTCTTTTTATACCCAACGCTGTCACAACAACCTCTTCCAATGCTTCGGAGGATTTGGCTAGTTTAATAGTCCCTGCTTGTGCCGCCAAAATTTCAATACTTTCATACCCTATATAGGAAATCTGAAGGATTGCATCGTCAGCAGTATTTGGCAATTTGAAAACACCACTACCATCCGTAGTAACAGCAACAGCAGTCCCTTTCACACGCACTGTGACACCAGCGATAGGCTGACCTGTTTCCTGATCGACAACCTTACCCCTAATCTCGTTGGAAACAGCGGAAATCGGCTTATCATTCTTACTTCTAACGTCATTATTGGTTCTCTTCGAGACCACATACAGCTTCTCATCAATTTTCTTGACCTCCAGATTTCCGTCCGAAATGGTCTGAATAAATTGAACAATCTGCTCCTTTTTCAATGTACTCAAATCAGCTAAGTCATTGACTTTTTGATTTGATATCGAAGCGTCATAGCCAAATTTGACATTAAATTTTTGTTCCATTCGTGTGAGGATTTTCCCAATTCCTTCACTGGTCGAAAATTGTGATGCCATGGTCTGAAGTGCAAGCGACTGAAAGAGCAAAGCACTTCCCATAAGTTTTAAATAGTAATTGGTTCTTTTCATAAATTACTTTTTATGGATAATTATTTGATTAAATGCGGTATTAAGCATCGTAAGTGATTTTTCTAGATCACTTGCTGGTAGATAACCTGTATAACTTTCCGTCCGGAAAGAGTCTATCAATTCGAGGTTACTATCCGGATAAAGGTTATTGAGATCGGCGACGATCTGGGTAAGAGGAACTTGATTAAACGATAAAAGATCACTCTTCCAATTTGTTGCGCTGGTCGTATCTGCTTTGGATACATCAAATTGCTTTTGTCGCTCATCATAGGCAACTTGCTGCCCAGGTTTCACAATGGAATATTCCTTCCCGCGAGATACACATACGCGGCCATGATTTAATACCAAACGACTGTGCCCCTGCGAACAGTTTAAGTTAAAGGCTGTGCCCAGCACACGAACATCAAAGTCGCCCGAACTGGCTATCACAAAAGGTTGCTCAGGATTTTTGGCGACTTCAAAAAAGGCTTCGCCTGAAAGTTTGATCCGACGTAAACTGTCTGTATCAAAATCTGACAACAATTCAATCTGTGCTCCCTGTCGCAGAGAAACATGTGTACCATCTGGCAGTACCAGCCTCTTCACAAATTTTGTCGGATTAGAATAATGGACAGTTGCGTAGGCTGCGTTCTTATGCTGCTCCCCAAACTTAAATTGAAATAAGAAAGCAAGACCGATCAACAGTAAACTGGCAGCGGCGGAAATGACAGACCAACGTCTTTTCCAAATAGGTACTACACGCGTCGTCAATGGCGTACCTGTAATCGTAAAGAAGATATCTTCAGAAGTTGTTTTGTTCAGTTCACAATCACGCTCATCCAACGCAACGACTTCCTCCACATTTGGAAGCTCATCCTTGTCGCAAGAAGTCAGTAAATCAAGAAATATGGCGTTTTCCTCGGGACCAAGTTCTCCCTTAAGGAATTTTTTATATAAAGCAGCTATTTTGGAATTCATCATCTATGTCGGTCTTTAAATACATATACGTATCTAAAGGACACGAAGACGATACATGTCTAAAATATTTTTAGAAAAATCAATAGGGCTATTGAAATCTCAAAATGATCAAGAATATATTGCCGGACAAACTTATTTCCCTTAACCAATTGATCACGGACAGTATTAACCGAAATACCAAGTCTATCTGCTATTTCCCGATTGTCTAAAAACTCCTCCTTACTCAAAAGAAAAATTTCAAGGCGCGCTTTTGGGAGTTTTGAAATGGCCTCACGGTAAACGCGCTCCAGATCTTTAAACCGAATAGCTTCCTCATTCGAATTGTCTATTAAATTAGCCTGGTTAATATCCCCAACCTGAAATTGGAATCTGACCTTTTGTTTCCGTAAT
Source organism: Sphingobacterium multivorum (assembly GCF_039511225.1). Taxonomy (NCBI): domain Bacteria; kingdom Pseudomonadati; phylum Bacteroidota; class Sphingobacteriia; order Sphingobacteriales; family Sphingobacteriaceae; genus Sphingobacterium; species Sphingobacterium multivorum. The sequence goes on along the minus strand of NZ_CP154261.1, from coordinate 356,381 downwards.
TCGTCAAACACAAGGTTTCGCGCAATCGTATAAAGGTAAGATTGCGGGTTTTTACTTCCATCTAATTCCGTCCATTTTTTCCAAATTCGCGAGAATGTTTCCTGGACCAAATCTGCCGCCGCCGCCTCTTCTTTCAGATGCAAATAAGCATATTTATACACTTTATCCTTATACGACAAGAAGAAGGTTTTAAAGTCCAGGGCATTGTTGTTTTCAATAGGCATTCCTCATCAGATATAATTGATCCTACAAGTTTAGTTAGAATTTTTTGAAATATTCCAATGAAATACGCAGGATCTAAAGGCAAACCTGCTACCAACACAATGCTTAACCATTTAATTATAATTAATATATATAAAATTAACGCTCTCGCATGAGAAATACAGGCGACAAAAAACCACTCTTAAATCTAGAAGTACTCCAAAAACAGCGACACCATAGCTGTCGTATTGCATAAAAAGTCCCATCACATAGAAGCAATGGGACTTTTTTGTATCTCTTAAGAAATTAAGCCATTTATTTTAACAACGGAAATGGCCCCAAGAAGTAAGTTCCTCGTTTGTAAAAACGGAGAAAAAAATCAAGTACAGCATCATTCAACGGAAAGAAGAACTGTTTATCTACCTCCGCCTTAAATAGGTTAACATAGTACTTCGGCAATTCGCTTGGAAAAAAATCTTCAACCAAAAGATTCAAAAAATACCGCGCATAAGGCACCTCACTTTGATCATCTTTCTCCACAAACTTGTTATTCTTTAATGGAAAAAATTCCGCTATACCACCAAAAACTTCCAAACCCGTTTTTGGATTAAAGAATACCGTAACTTGGGCATCTTCCGTAAGATCCAAATTTGATTCCGGAAGTGGAGACTCTTCTTTACTCGGATATTTTTGCTGATATTTCTTAAAGAAATCCGTTGCAAATTCCTTCACTTCCTTTCCTTCCATAAACGCAACGGCCGCCTTATGCTCCGACTGGAACAATTTACCCATATCTTTCAGCTGCTTTTCCGTTTTCTTCAAGCTCTTATCCTTACCATTCAAGGCTTCAATGCGATAAGTCATCTCATACTGCTCAGGTAAATCAAAATTTATTTCCTCGGCATTGACAACGGTCATGATTCCCGACAGGTTCCATGCATCTTTCCAAGGCACAATTTCCATATAAAAAGATAAGGTTTCTGTCGGTTCAACAAATTGCTGTATAGAGTCCTTGAAGATTTTAAATGCAGTCTTTGTACCAATATGTTTTACATGCACATAAAGCTCATCCGTTTTAACGAATTCGAAAAAGCTATTCATACGATTACCTAATGTCTTGACAATATCATGCAGACGGTGCTCTTTCCCGATCACCGCAGCGACAAATTCAGATGCCTTCAATGCATATAGATGCAGTCTATAATTATTGAAATGGTTATCTCTAACCCGATAGATCATCTGTTGTAACTGATTCTGATCGTGTTGATATCGCCCTATTTCCGCAACCTGCATCAGATGATTGAGATTGGTATTATATTCACCTGCTGTCAGGTAATTTGTAGCGACAAGCTTTTCAATAAAATTGCGGACTTCGAAATAGTTGGCTCCTTCATCCAAAACATATTCTAGCTTTAACTTTTCGTTTTCAGGAGCAACTTCATAATGTTCTTCCAGAATCGCATAAGCTAGATCAGTCACCAACTGGATCAAACGCCCACGAGGATCGATAAATAAATGTGGATTACGTTCACTGAAAAACAACCAGGTCAATACAGCAACATCTTCGCTATTAATATCCTCAGCATAATAATCTGTTAGGTCATTATCCGCATGAAAAGGTAAAAGTTGATTGTATAGTTCTGTATGGATCGTTCTAAAAGCAGCAAAAATCCCTGTTTTCGCAATGACGTCTTCTAAGTAACATGTTAAATAGATACTTAATGTCTTTAAAGCATCGGTATGAATGAGTTCATTGGTTTCTTGCTCCTCAAACCATAGTGTCGATAAACTATCATTGATTTCATTTGCGACACGTAAGTAGTAACTATCTATCTCGTTTGTTTTTTGGTAAGTATGGTGTGCTATCCAGTCTTGAATAAAAATTCTGTTTCCTCTCATGTGAAAAAATGCTAAAACCAAAAGTAGCCAAATTTTCGAAATATCCATACGGGCAAAACACAAACGCAGGCGAAAATAATCTATATCAATCAGGGTGGCCACAAACAACAAACAAGCACTCAGGCATTCCTTGTAAAATTTTAAAATACAACCTCACGGCGGTTCAGGCTAATCGGATTAAAAGTGGGTGATGTCTGTTACGATACAGAACAACTGTCACAAAAAAAGAGATACCTAAAAGGGTATCTCTTTCTATAATGAATAGTTTTAATGTTAGCCTGTAGCAATCACATTCTTATTATTTCCTAAATGATCCTGCAATGTCGGATTCAATATAGTGCATGTTTTGAGTAAATCACGCACAGGATATTTAGCCACCACATCCTCCAGCGCAGCTAAATGCCGCTCGTGGTGCACGTCTGTCCCTACAAAATCATACATTCCAGACTTAATCATTGTCAAAGCTGCAGACTTTACCTCAACACCATAATACCGACTGATCGATAACAAGTTCAGCTGTAACATACAACCGGCATCTTTGATCTGTTTATACATGTTAAAGTTATAATGATAATAGTTATAACGTTCCGGATGTGCCAAGACAGGCTGATAACCGAGCTTTTGTATGTCCAATATGGTTTGAAATAGTGCCTTGGACTCCTGCAAATAAGACATCTCAATAAGCACATAACCTCCTGGCATAACACATAGCTCATTCGCCCCAATGAGGTTTGCAATTCCGTCATCAATCATATGCTCAGCAGCGGCATGAATCTCGGGTATATTTGGAAGACCTTTTAGACCAGCTAATAGCTTGTCCCTAGCAGCTTCAATCGTACGAATCGAATTTGGATGCACGCCATCCATAATATGCGGTGTACAGATAAATTTCTCGAAGCCCATTCGTCCAAGTCCTTTCAACAATGTCAAGGATTGTTCGATAGATTGACTTCCATCATCAATTCCAGGAAGGATATGGTTATGCATATCCACTTCCAAGAAAGCCAGTTTACCGACAACCTTTACTTTTGAATCCTGAGTTTTGTTTCCAAACAGTTTTGAAAATATCCCCATATTGTGATGTATAAATCGTTTAGTTTGTCTATTTATGCAGTGAATTAAATGTCAAAAGTACCATAAACAAGTTAAACGACATTAATATTATTTTAACATTATGAAAATATAACCATAATATTACAAAAGAAACCGAAACAATAGTGCAACAAAATTGTTTTTGAGCCCTCTTTAGTTACTTTTTATTTAATTCCGCCATAATTTGATCCAGTAAGTAACTGATCGCACCCTCGCTCGTCTGCGGCAGTCGTGTCGACATTTCAACCTCAGCACGGTTGCCTACTACACCCTTGGAAGTAATCGCTGTACTGCCATATTGATTGAGCTGCGCCACCGTTGCTTCCCATTGTCTTCCCGGTGTTACGCCCATTTCCTTTAACATACCCGGTAGCTTTTGCAGATCAATGGCTGCAGACATCTTATTTTGCTTCATTAGCTTTGCAAAATCTTTATTTAGGGGCGCATTCATCCTGTTCTGACGGATATCGTTCAAAGACAGCGAATCATTACTAACCATGACCAGGTCTTCTTTTAAAAGAACATATATTGGAAAATCCTTGGCTTTTTGTTTTGAAAACGCATAAATACCGTCATGAACCTGTCCGACTTGCTTTGAAACAGCCATTTCTAAGCCTTTTTTTATCAACCGTTGATCCTTCGATGTGAACATCCAAATAAACACTGGAAGCGTTTCTTCCTTCGTCTTTTTCACTTCGGTTGCATTATAATCATCGTCATAGGTGTAATCAATATAGTCTTTTTTGAACTTCCGAAGACCATTTACGACGACCAAGTGGTCTCCTGGCATCACCTCGGCAATGGCCTTTTCATCTAGCGCTATTTCGAGAGCCATCAATCCCCATTCCACAACGTCCTGTTGAGGTCCCAATAGACCGCTATAATATTTTGCCATATAAGCAGGCATCTCTTTTAGATACGCCTCCGAATTAATGTTCACATTAAAAAAACCTAAGGTTTTATCCGTTAAATATTTACTGAACTTCGAATTGGGTTTTCGCGCATACATTCTCTTGGTCATCTCAGCAAGGTCCCTATCTAAACCCACAGATCCCTTTAATTTCAGCACATTGCCCTCTTGCACTAAATCCAATAGACCGTCTTGATATCCCGTCTTGAACTTATCCAGTTTGATTCCCATATAATAGTAAGGAAGAGAGGTCGTATAAGGCAAAAGACCACGGTACAAATCCTCTACACGAGGAACATACAATCGAATAAGCCCGAGGTTCTTTAAAACCTTCTCCTGATCTGCAATTGACAAAGACTTATGACTCCCTGAAACCAAACGGGTAACTTCGTTCAATAACCATTTATCGCGTAAGCCGTTACGAATCGAATCGTTTTTCCGATTTTGATCTTCATAGGCCGTATAAAGTGAATCATAATAACTAGGATCATGTATTTCTGCCGCTTCATCCATCGCAATATCAGCAACAGGAGGCAGTACTTCCGTAGCACCTACTATCGTATCAGGCTCCGCAGCTATAGCAACCGGTGGAGATACCGGCACCGCTAGATTTTCATCTGCATCCCAGACTACCGCAGCAGAATCCATTGCGGCTACAGTTGTATCTGCCCAAGCATCTTCGTCATCAGCTGGACGCGCGACGTAGTCCACCTTTTTGATTCCATAACGACTAGCTATTGAATCATTGTCCAAAAAGGTGGTATTTGTCGTCGCCGAAACAAATCGAGCGATTCGATCGTTATATACCAACATACTCCCCGACTTGAGGCCTATGCTCGTATAGCCATTTGCAAATGCCTTGGGTTCACCCGCCTCATGAAGCAGTTTCTCAAATTGCCCCTTGTTGTTCAAGGAAAACATAAATTCCGTAAAACTGATACTATCGGTTTTTCTGGTATAAAAATAGGCTGTCTGGGATAGGTCTACCCCCAAATTTTTAATATCATTGTTCGCTGAAATTCCCGATTTCTCAAAAAAACCAGTCTTCTGAAGTAACTCGTTCAGTTTATTAGCATTTGCTTTCTGCACAATATCTTTCATATGGAAAGCTGCAATCATTTCTGCATCCTCGGGGATTTGTTTGATCAAGTCCTGCGCCTTTACAGTTGTCCCAAAAGACAAACAGGCTAAACCTAGCAGTATAAATTTTGATTTCATCGTATAAATAATTTTTCAGCTATACCGAACCTGCTCTATAGAAGCGCTTTCAGCAACTAAATGAAGTCCCGGTTTCACCAATGTTATAGGTTATTTTGTTAATGTGATTTTATTTGCCAAGCTCGATTTACCATAGACCAAATCCATAAATGGTAGTTTTAGCAAGACCCCTTTCTTATTTCCGGCAACCTTTGCAAGACTGTTTGCCTGAGATACAACCGGTTTTTCAAAACGTACAATCTGCGTATAGAATGCGTCCGCAAACTGAGTTGTATTATCGCTTCCCAGTTGATTAAATTTTGCTTTCCAGTCAGCAGAAGCCACAAATTTGCGTTCAAATACATGGCTTTGTGCATTATAATAATAGCGGTTTGAATTCGATATCTTCGTTTTAAACCGATTTGCCAATATATCCGAAAAGGCGTTCAAGGATTCTATCTGGCTGAAATCACAGGAGATATTAACGATATAATTGGAAAAATCTGTGCTGTACTGTACATTAGAAATTCCTTTAGTTTGTTTGAGTAGCTGAACAGCAGATCGAATCTCTTTCTCCATGTCCGCTTGAGAAGGTATACGGATTCCTTTAATACTTTTCATTTTCATTAAAGAAGACACCTTGGTTTTACTTTTACTCAAATTTAATGTGGCGGCAATATGTCCAGAACCGTCTGATTTTAAATCGATCTGCTCAACAAAATCAAAGCAGCTCGATGCTGTCAATACCATGACAACAGCACAGATAATCACATAAAATCTATTCAATTTTCCTTTTACTTTAAATACTTCTTCCATTACAGCAGTGTAACGATTAATAATTTGTCAAATCAATATATGTTTTGACATGAACAGCAAACATTGTGCTATTTTTTTCTTATTGACAAATTTATTAAAAACGAAAATGCATTTTACTACCTGATTTCAGGGAAAATGAAGACAATCGACACCTTGCTCTTATTTCTTCCAAAAGGTATTAAAAGCGTTAGCCTACCACTACGCATCACGAGGATAACAGGAAACTAAATGATTTTTTATACAAGTATGTAAAATATTTGCTGGCAAATATTTTTATGAATGATTATTATTGTCTTAACAACTGTTTGAAAAATGCGAAATATACATCCAATGAGACGCTATAAAAACCTAAAGAGTTACTAAAAAATATCTATCTCTAGATCAATTCAGTACAGATCTTACAACCAGTAGCACTGAAATATAGCTACGATTTATAGTCAACTTGCCTATTTTTGCCTTCACTTTATCAATATACACGAGCTATTCATATGACGAACAAGACCAAAGCGATACCGGATCAAAATATATTCCGGATAGCTTACTTTATAATTGCATTGCTTACTTTTAACTCCTGTCAGAAAACGGAAACTAGAATTGACCGAGCAGCAGTACAATTTACCCCTACTATTGTTGGCCAAATCAATACACAAACGACAGAGAGTTCCTGGAATAAAAATGATCAAATTGGTGTATATATGTACAGAGCCGACCAACCTTTGGCAGCTACGTCACTTATCAACCAGGTCCAAAATCACCCTTTCACTTTTAACGGTTCGCTTTTTCAAAGTAACAGCCTGGTTTTCTTACCCGATGAAAAAGTGGACTTCATCGCCTATTATCCTTACAAATCGCTAGCTGGCTTTCAATACCCCATCAATGTAAGTGACCAGTCCAACCCGGCAGCCTTAGACCTGATGTATGCAAACAATGCCAAAAACATCGGTAAAAACAACAATACAGTACCACTTATTTTTGTACGACAACTGAGCAAAGTCAACATTAAGCTATCCATAACCAATACAGCCGCATTGGAAGCCAATCAGATTATCGTAAAAATGCCAGCGATAAGCATCCAAGGAGGATTCGATTTGACAACAGGAAAATTGACTGTTAATTCAACCGAAAAAAAGGATGTGCAAAAAAAGGTATCACTAAATACCAATAAAACCGCTCGTATAGAATTTATGCTACTTCCTGGCGAAGATATCACAGGAAAGGCCATTAAGTTTATTGCCACTAATGGCGATGCCTTTACCTGGACAATACCCCAAAATCGGGATTTAAAAAATTTAACAGCCGGAAGCCAATATAGCTTTAATATCACCATTGACAATGGAAAACCAAGTGGCGGGATTGGTGAATCACAAGCTTATCTGGAAATACCCAAAATGAGTAATCTCAGCAGTGATGAGGTATTTATACAACATTTTATGCCCGACGCAAGCGACAGCAGAAATTATGCGATGCTATATGACAAAAAGCTAAAAATGGCATATTGGGTTGCATACCCCTTATACAACAGTGTGCTAGGGTCAGGCAACCGTACGGATGCCTGGGGTTACGATCCTGCCGTATCAACAGCATTTCAACCCAATCTATTTAAGGGATTTCAGCCAACAGGGTACGACAGAGGGCACCAATTGCCAAGTGCAGACAGAAATCTCAATATTGCTCAAAATAAAACAACATTTTATTTTACCAACATGACAGCACAGGTTTCACGACTTAACCAAGGTATTTGGGCAAACCTCGAAACGAAAGTCAGAACCTGGACTGCACAGTGTGACACGATGTATGTCGTAACTGGCGCAATACCTAAGGCCAGCACTGAAAACAGCCTCGATTTTGCGCAGGACAACGATGGAAAAGATATTGCCAAACCAAAATACTATTTCAAAGCCTTGGCAATGAAAAAAGGAAACGAATATTATACCATTGGTTATAAGATTGACAATGTCATTCCACCTTCAGGAAGCACGTTCGAAAATTATAGGTTAACCGTAAGCGAACTGGAAAAAATAACTGGATTCACTTTTTTCCCCGATCTAAATGATACACAGAAAGGAAATATAAATACCTCCATTTGGAAATAATTAAACTCCATTTAATCTCACTATTCTACCATGGTTCAACCGCAATTTTTACTAGATTTATCAAATGAAACTTATCATATTTGATCTGGACGGAACACTGCTAGATACATTACAAGACCTGGGGGACAGCTGCAATGCTATTCTTGAACAGCATGGATATCCAACGCATCCACTCGTTGCTTATAAGAAATTTGTAGGCAATGGCGTACAGAAACTCATCGAAAGGGCATTGCCCGAAGAAGCACGAACGGCAGAGACGATTACAGTCTTACTTGGAGCTTTTAAAAGCTATTATGAACAAAAACCTGTATCGCATACACGGCCTTACCCGGGAATTGTATCGCTGCTTCAAGAATTGAAGTCTTTAGGTTACCTCATCTCCGTGGCGTCCAATAAATACCACGAGGCAGTCATCCCACTGATGCAACAATACTTCCCCGATATTCCATTTGACCTTGTCCTGGGCCATCGCGCTGGTCATCCAGCCAAACCCGATCCCGCAATCGTCCTAGATAGCCTTGAGACATTAGGTGTCAACAAACAAAATTGCCTGTATGTCGGTGATTCATCGGTCGATATGGATACGGCCAATAATGCCGGGGTAACAGCAATCGGTGTTACCTGGGGCTTTCGCGATGAAGACGAATTGAGACAACACGGGGCAAAATACATTATCCATACCCCAAGCGAGCTCCTCAATATTACAGCAACAACACTGATATAACAGAAAAACGGCACTTTAACCGATAGCGATTTAAGTGCCGTTTTTATTAGATCCATCCTAATGTCGTTGATTCGGTACCATTGCTATTGGCGATCCGATGAAATCAGGGAAATTTCCTATAATGTCCTGAGCCTACATTTTTGCATCCATTAGTTGCTCACGCTGTCCTTTTGGATGACCAAGCTTCATTTTTATAACAAAAGCCTTATTGGCGACAAATGCGTCTGGAAGTACAATATCGTAGTACGTATTCTTATCAAGGTCTATGCCGATTTCAGCTTGCTTTAAAACCAAGGTTTGATCATTTTGAAGTAATGCTGCCGTTACCGGAACCGTTGTTGCATTCTTCGGTACAGCAATACGGACAATATTGTTGACCGGGCGATTAAAGACCGTAAGATAGAGATTATCCTCCTTTTTGGTAAAATAGCCCAATTTAGATGGAGCCAGCCCCGCATGCCGAACACCATACACGGCCTCTCCGTTAATCTTGATCCAGTCACCGATCTCTTTCGCCAGTTTATCCTCTCCCGGATGCATCCGACCATTTCCGTCCGGACCAAAATTCAACACGAAATTGCCGTTCATCGATACACAGTTCATCAACATATCGATCAAATCGTCGGATGTCTTTGTATAAATACCCGACCAATCTTTCATGTAACCCCAGCCATTGGGTGGTATCGTCATGACACAATCCCAATCACGTCCTTCCAACCATTCAAATTCCTTCGGCATTTTGCGTTCCCATCCTTGCTCATAATCTCCCAGCATATCGCCATTCGAATCGAAATGTCGTTTTCCAAATTCATCGTTTCGAAAACGGCTACCGATGATTAACCCCGGATGCTTCTCGCGGAGTTCCTTTTCCAGTTTATAGGTAAAGTCATAGGACTTAATCCAGGACTGATCCCAGGTACCATCAAACCAAAAACCTTTTATCTGGGGATAATTTTGAAGAAGCTCCAATAATTGATTACGGGTATATTCTAAAAACTTGTTGAATTTTGCCTTTTCTTCCGGTGTAGACGGCGCCTTTCCAATATAGTTTGAATTATTCCATTCCAAGATCGAAAAATACAAAAATACATCTATACCTTCGGCTGTGTAAGCGTCTACAACCTGCTTGACAATATCTTTTTTATATGGGCTTTTCTGAATGGTATAATCTGTGTATTTCGAAGGCCATAAGGCAAATCCGTCATGATGTTTGGTGGTAAAAATCAGGTATTTTGCTCCCATTTCTTTGGCCTGTTTAGCCCATAGCTTTGCGTCAAATCCTTTGGGGTTAAATTGCTTATATAAATTATCATAGGTGTTTTTCCAGTCCTTCGGTGCCGTAGGTCCGCTCCAGGTACGAATCCATTCGGAAGCGGCTGCACCTTTTCGAGCACTTACGCCCTCCCACTCATTTCCTGGAATAGCATAGAGGCCCCAATGGATAAACTGTCCTAAACCATAGCTACGAAAACGTGCCATTGCCTCATCGGTTCGATGCGCCGGCGTTAAAGGCCCATATTTTACCTCAATTCTTTGCTCCACCTTTTTGCGTGGACCAGTCCATTGGGCAGAAACAGTTTTGCCGGCCAACAGCCCTCCAGCCAACAGCAAGGTCACCATCAATCTGTTATAGCTTATCATATTTTATCTAATTGTTTTATTACAAGGTTCTCATTTGTTCTCTTCCTGGACATTCATGCAAAAGCACAAACTTTCACATCTGCATAATGCTTCTAAAAAATCTACAGTATTTGTTTGATTCCAAAAGATCTGACATCATCATTGCCAATTACACCACTCCCCGTCAAAGACAAATCACTGATCTAGTTGGGACTATCAATATACTGTTTTTGCGCTTTCTTCATGACGACCGGCTCGGGATTACTGTCCTGAAATGGATCAAAGTAATAGAGCCCCTGCTCGCGATACAGCGCTAAATGCTGTTTCAACACATGTGAAAACTGATCAAAATTACGTTGCTTGCCAGGTGTCCAGGCCGCTTCCGCTAATGCCGCAATTCTCGGAAAGACGAGATAATCCAATCGATTGTTATTCGTGACGGTTTCAGTCCATAGATTAGCTTGGATGCCCAATAGCTGTTTTCTTCGACCACCTAAACTGTCCAGCTGTTCGCCTGCAAAATTGTAGACATCTTGAATGGGATTAAACCCTTTGCCCCATTTCCGTCCATACCGATGGTTTTCCTGCTGCACAAAATCGAAGTACAAAGGCAAACGCGGCGTGAGTATAGCCTGATATCCTTTTTCCAAAATTTTGTTGAGCTGTTCGGGTTTGTCGTGGCGCCACCACATCATGACAGTTTTCGCCGGGTTCAGTTGAGCTTCTACCATTTCATCCCAAACAATAATTTTTCCATTTATTCGGGCCACGGAGTCTGCCATACGTCGAATAAAATACGCTTCTACCTCCTTATTGGATTTCAGGCCTTCCGCCTTTTTTAACTCCTGAACCTGCCGGTCATTATTCCAGGCATCACTACCAAAAGCAACCTCATCTCCGCCTAAATGAATGTAAGTCGAAGGAAAAAGCGCTTTTACCTCGCGCAACACATGGGTTAAAAAAGAATATGTCGTATTTTTTGCTGGGTGAAAGGTAAAATCAGGGTGTTTTTCATTACCCCCGCCCGATAAAAATGGATACGCGCGATTTGCCGCTGTTGCATGCCCAGGCATATCAATCTCAGGAATGACCTCAATATTACGTTCATCCGCATAAGCAATAATCTCACTGATATCATTTTGTGTGTAAAACTGTACTCCGGCATAGGGGTCGAAATAATTGCCTATACCTCCTATTTGAGTCAGCCAGGGATAACGTTGTATACTAAGACGCCAGGCAGGCTCATCCGTCAAATGCCAGTGAAACTTGTTCAATTTATAAAAAGCCATCCAGTCCAACAATGACTTTACTTTTTCCTTCCCAAAGAAGTGTCTCGACTCATCCAACATAAAACCACGCCAGGCAAATTGTGCTTTATCTTTGATGTCTACAGCATCCAACTCACGCTGATCACCTCTTTGTGCTGCCACAGACAACAATTGATCTAAACTTGCAATTCCATTGACGAGTCCCGATTTATCTGAGGCATAAATTCGAATATGAGTAGGATCTATCTGCAAACGATAGGCTTCATGTTCAAGTGTTTTATCCCAGCTTACCCTAACTTGGGCTTCATCGACCTTGGTCACAGCATAGGCCGAAATCCCGAAACGCCCAAGCAGGAGCTTCTTGAAATATACTATCGTGGGATCAAAATATGGGTCGCTTATAATACCTATATTTCTACCTAGGATAAATTTCCCCTTCCGCGCCTCCTGCTGCTGCGGACGTGGGATAATAGCAACCTGTGCTTCCACAGACTGCATCAGCAAGAATAGCAAAAGAAATGTTCCTGTTAATCTATGTTTCATTCGTTTTATAGTTTTTTTCTACTCATCATAATCCTTCTTCTTTCACTCATCAGATTAAATCTGCTCATGTAAAGGCATTTGTCTCTGAATGGGTTCAATCACTCATTTTTGAACCTGGTTTGAGTAATTATTGACCCACGATAGCCAATGCACAAAGCAAAATAAGTGCGAAAACCCATCATATGAACGGTTTACATTGGCTTCGTCTATATTTCATCCTCTAATACAATGGTAAAGAATTTATTATTTATTACAGTAGTCCATGTATAGTCAATCGTTTGCGCAAGTCTCGAAAACGTTGTAGTGAATGAACGCAACAAAGCGAATAAAGAAAAAAGAATAATCAACAACAACATTTTAATCACTTTTAATTAAAAACAAGCTCAAATAGCAGTTTTCCCGATGATAGTCCAATTAGTCATTATCATTTTGTTAGCTATATTTGAAGACATAAATACAATATCCTAAGTTAAAACCGTATGATAAAAAAGATATTTTATACCTTAATCTTTATTGGAATACTGCTATTGAACGTACAAGCACGAACCGTAGTTCCATTTAATACCAGCTGGACTTTCAAAAAGGGGCCTTTTTCTACGTCGACACTAGATTATAATCAACTATTTGAAGGGAAATGGCAGCTTGTCAATTTACCGCACACCTGGAATGCAAACGATATGCAGACCAAAGAGATTAAGTCTGGTAGCTTAGGAAAAAATGAACGCTTTTATACCGGCGACGCTTATTATCGTAAGTCATTTGTGCCCGAAACAGCATGGAAAGGCAAACGCATTTTCATTCGATTTGAAGGAGTCAATACCAACACAGAAGTATACGTAAACAATCAGCCCCTTCCGACCAAAGAAGGCAAGAATGAAATTACCTATGACAATACACAACGCAATGGAAATTATAACTTCGTGGGCAGACATCAGGGCGGTTATTCCGCATTTGTATTCGAACTGACCAGTATGCTCCAATTTGGGAAAGAAAACGAGATTTTGGTGAAGGTAAATAATGAGGCTACCCCACAGGTCATTCCTGTCAACCATACCCTTTTCCCAATGTATGGCGGTATTTATAGACCAGTCGAACTTATTGTAACCGATGAAATCAATATTGCGGTAAATGATTTTGCAGCCAAAGGAATCTACATTACGCAAAAAAATGTCTCCAAGAAAACAGCTGACGTTGCCGTAAAAATAAAAATAGACAACAAATCCGGAAAAAAACAGCCTATTGAATTACTAACAACGGTTTTCGAAAAAGACGGATCGATCAAAGCCAAACAAAATACGCCCTACACGTTGCTACCACAGGGCCGGCAGACCGTTACACAACAAATTCTGGTCAAGAGCCCGCATTTATGGCAAGGTTTAGATGATCCCTATCTCTATAAGGTCGTCACGCAAATCAAAAAGAATGGCGAGGTTATCGATGAGGTGACAGCCCCCCTTGGCCTTCGTAAATTTGAGCTACGCACAGGAGAGGGATTTTTCCTGAATGATATTAAATACCCCTTACATGGCGTTTGTCGCCATCAGGATCGTCTGGGAAAAGGATCTGCCCTGAGCAATGCAGACCACGACGAAGACCTCGCGATTATCAAAGAAATGGGCGCAACATCGATTCGACTGGCACACTATCAGCAATCCGAATATTTCTATTCAAAATGTGATAGCATCGGCTTGGTGATCTGGGCCGAAATACCCTTTGTCAATCGTGTAAGTACATTCGAAGAGAATAATGCACAACAACAATTGAAAGAATTGATCCGACAAAACTTCAATCATCCATCAATTTACATTTGGGGGATGCACAATGAGGTGTATACACCGTCAGCCTATACGATCGATTTGACAACCAAATTAAACGATCTTGCCAAATCTGAAGACCCAGATCGCTATACTGTTTCTGTCAGTGGATATAATGTTATCAACCACGCCGTCAATAATAACGCGGATGTACAGGGTATTAACCATTACTTCGGCTGGTATAATGGCGAATTGGAAGACAAATCAGACAAAGAAGATGATGTCGCCTCCTGGGCTAAACGTATCAGTGAAGAATTCAAAGATTACCGGATTATCTTTTCGGAATATGGTGCAGAAGCCATTCCCGAAGACCAGGCGGAAGAAGTTGGTAATTTTGGCAATCAATGGAGTAATCCTTCATTCTTCCCTGAAGAGTATGCCACAAAATTTCATGAGATCCACTGGGGGGTAATCGCTAAAAATCCGATTTTCTTAGGTTCCTATGTATGGAACACCTTTGATTTCGCAACACCAATTACCGGTCTTAATGTCAATCCCAGAAATTATAAAGGTCTGGTGTCCTTTGACCGTAAATTGAAGAAAGATGGTTTTTATTGGTACAAAGCCAACTGGAGCAAAGAACCGGTGTTATATATCACGCAGCGACGCATGATCAACAGAGGCAATGAAATCACCCCTATTACCGTTTATTCGAACAGAGGAGAGCCAACATTGATTATCAATGGACAAACGATCAAAGGGGCCAAAATTGGCCAGACCAATGTACATTACATCTTCGAAAACGTGAAGCTAAAACAGGGTAAGAATACTGTTGAAGCAAAAGTAATCCAAAAAGACGGTAAGGTATTAACCGACACAATTGAATGGAACTATGACCCCGCATTTAAGCAAGGACCATCGGGACCAACAAAATCGAAAACAGAGCATGTAGGTCTATAATTACATTAGCAAAATAAGTGACAAAAAACAGGGGTAGCTTTTAGGCTACTCCTGTTTTTTGTTTTAGGATATATCTCCCGTCAGTTATAGTGATAATCATATCAATTTCCTTAATCTCAGCAGAGTATTAACCGATAAAAGCTGGTCGTTTACCGAGATTGTCTCGAGACTGGCCTAATGGGTATCGTATGCCTCTTATTTCCGTGCTATCTTTGAGTCATCAAATAAGAAATAAAAACATTAAAAATAAACATCATGGCAACTAAAACAACATTCAGCATCAACAGTAAAACAATTACTAAAGCTTTTCAAGATCTTTTTGATTCCTTCAAAAGCTCCCGTTTAAAAGTTTCATCCAAGAATGGACAAGAATACTTAAATATCTCCTTGTTATTGGCTGTAATCATCGGAATTATTTTCCCTGTAGCTTTCATTGTACTGATTATTCTTAGCCTGATTGCACCTATTGAAATTGCAATCCTTCAAGAAGTAAAGGAAGAGCATGCAAATCAAAAGATGATTGAGCTCGAATAAATAAAGCGTCTATAACTTAACTTATAAAGAGCTATGGCTATCCAATGGTTGGACAGCCATAGCTCTTTGTATAAGATTTTACATATACATGCTACACCAACATTTCGGATAACTAATTATCAAAGTGTTGAACCTGAATTATGAACAGTTTCCACAACGGATTGTATCGGCAGAAAAAGATCCTCTTATTTCCTTTCTATTTTATCAAAAGCCGTGCTAGGGGACAAATTAAAGGTAAAGTTCCCTTTTGAATCCACACCACCAGCACCTCTGACGCGGGCTTTGATCTCGTACTTCGATTGCGGATTATAATTTGTTACTGTAAAATTGTAATAAAAAGGTTTGATCTTATTGGTTCCTCTAAATTTATCCGCAAGTGCGTGATGTCCATCTTCTGCGATGACACGTCCGTCCTGCAGTAATTGTACAGCATCAATCTCCAGAAAATTCTTACCGTCCACAAAGAAAAATCCAGCTTGTGCCCTTCCGTTATCGTAAATCTTTTTCGTCACATCAAAATTCAAAAAACTATACGATTCCCTGATATCATTAGGCCCCCATGCCCCCGCAATATATCCCCCGGGGCGATAATAATCAATACGCATGGAATCCAATCTTGGAAGATTTGCATCCAATCGCTGGTTGAAAGCTTCGTAATCTTTCGCTGATTTGGACGACCATCCGATTTCGGCTACAGCAAGTAATCTCGGAAAATTCTGTACGTTCAGATCTTTAATATCCTGCGCCAAAGCAGTCCACATATTTCCCTGCACACCGAGAACAAGCTGCTCCTCGGCCGGACTAAGCCCCCCAGAAGGATCAAATTCGTACACCCTTTTCAGCGAATTTATTTGAGGATAGGCCAAGTCAGTCATGGTCCCATCATTACGATCGGCCTGCGTAATATCAAAATAGAGATGAGATGCAGGGGTCGCTACGGCTTTAAACCCATCTTTAGTTGCCTCCTTGATCGCTTCTTCACCAAGCCAGCTCATAATTGCTGTGCTTTTCGGTAAGTTTTCCGCATCTGCTAAGATATCATTCCAGCCGATCGGTTTTTTACCTTTTTGAACAATGATAGCAGAAACGCGTTGTACGAAATAACTCTGCAGGGCTTTGACATCCTTAATATGGTGCTCTTTCATAAAATCCTGCACATGAGCCTCTTTTTCCCACAAATCATGGCGAACCTCATCCCCTCCAAAATGAATATAACTACCCGGAAAGAGATTAGCGACTTCGGTGAACACATTATTCAAGAATTCATACGTAAGCTCTTTTGTGGGATCCAATGTATTGGGCGTAAACTGATTTCCCCAATATCCCCAAGATGACACAAAAGGAAAGATGTGATTGGGATAGGAATTTTTGTTGACCCCAAGTTCAGGGTAGGCTAATATGGTCGGCCATGAATGTCCGGGGACATCAATCTCGGGCACAATCGTAATATTACGCTCCCGGGCATATTGGACAACTTCCTTGATCTGCTCCTGCGTATAAAATCCACTGCGTTCTGCAGGTTGCTTTTCTGTTCGATGAAATACCGTCGCATTTTCCAGGGTCAATTTCGGATATTTCTTGATTTCAATCCGCCAGCCCTGATCATCCGTCAAATGCCAATGAAAAGTATTCATTTTGTACAGGGCCATGACATCCAAATACTTTTTCACGGTTTTCACATCAAAGAATGTCCGGCTTACGTCTTTCATATAACCGCGCCAATGATAACGCGGATAATCTTTAATGCTCACTGCCGGAATATTCCAGCTTATTTCTTTGGTAGAGTTACTACCCTCGAAAGCTGTCGGTAAAAGTTGGCGCAGTGATTGCGTTGCATTGAAAAGTCCAAGCGAACTTTTTGCTGTCACGACAACTCCCCGATTGGAAACCTCAAGCTGATAGCCTTCGTCATTTGGCAGGGTCAATTTAGGAACCAGTCTAAATTCAATGTTATTGCTTGCTTGCTTCTTCACGTTCAGGGGATAATGTGTTACTTTTCTCAGCTGCTCAACAAACAAAGACACATCTTTCACAACGCAGTTCTTAAAGCTTAAGGTAGTCTGTGGATTTAACTGAAACTGGCCAGCTCCTACATTGATTTCCTGAGGCTGGGGGATAATATTAACCCCAGACTGCGCATGGAGTTCTTGCGTAAATAATAGGGATAAGGCTATCGAACAGAAGAGTGTTTTCATTAAAATTTAAGTTTTTATTTCTAAATAAAGAGGTTCTAAAAAGACCACGTATGGGTTTCACTATGCAAAATAAAAAATAAAATAGGATCCTTCTACACCAACTCTCAATCAAACGATTGTGTAAGATTTTAAAAAAGTAGCTGGCTATCTACAGCTGCAAGCAACGGATATGATTTTTTAGTATTAAATTTGACTTCCAGACAAAACAAAACAGGCTATAGTTAACTTATTGGGGTGAAAGAACAATAACGTGAAAAACAGTAAAAAATTATTTATTTTCAGGACAGTTTTAATTGCTTTTCTGATTCTTTCCTTGGTTTATATCGGATCGATATTTACCTATCAATATATTGAGTACCAAAAGACTGAAACTCGTTTAAACAAAGCATACAGTTCTAAAAATCAATTGACGAACCTTTTCTACGAACTCTTCTCCTCCTATAATGCTGCTGGAAATGCTTTTCGTTCCTATACCGTAGACTTCAGTGCCGAAAATTTAAAGCATTATAGCAATAGTTTAGACACGCTAAGATTTTATATTGACTCCTTATCTAAATTATCTTCCCAAAAAGGACTTACCGCTGCTACAAATACCTCTTTGGAACAGAATATTTCGCTTTCGGACGAATTCGCACAGATTAAAAAATCTGTCGACAACATGATTTTTTTGGCAAAAGACTCGCTTTCACTCTTGACTAATACAAACAGAACCATTCGACCGGGGAACAATCGGATACTTGCAGATTCTGTTGTCAATAAAATATTACGCGATACCGCACTCAATGTAAGTAAGAAGGACACCATTGTCCGAAAGAAAGAAAAACTCTTCAACAGAATTTTCAAAGCGAAAAATGACACTTTAGTTGCTGACAAGCTGCAACAGAATTTCAACGTTAATCAAATCAAGGCTATACATAGCCAGATCCAAAGTTTGATTGAACAGAACGAAACATTTCACCGGCAAGATTTCAGTAAGATTCGTCGTTCATTTGCTGAGCTTCAGCACAAGGAAAGACAGCTACTACAATCTAATTACAACTTATTTAGTACAATTAGCACGGCCTTGCTTCGTATTAAAACCCATGAAGATGAGACATTAAGAGCTGCTGAAATTCAAGATTTCAAACTTTACAGGGAAAACTCTTCCATTTTTGGCAAACAAGTCATCGCTTCTATTATTCTCATGATTATTATGGTGACACTGCTGTTGTCTTACCACTATAATACACTCGTCTATGAGCGTAAGCTTACCGCTGCCCGAGACTATGCCTTACAGACATCAAAGGAAAAGGCCAGTATATTAGCTAATATAAGTCATGACGTACGGACACCGGTCAATTCTTTGGTCAGCATTATTGATTTACTAAAAAGCAATGCAGCGAACAATCGCGTCGATCCTGTTTTATTAGACTCCATTACACAAGATATCCACGTGATCAATGATACCGTTGAAGATATTTTGAATCTCGGTAAACTAGAATCTGGCACACTGGAAATTAAGGCTGAGTATTTTTCGCCAACGCAATTACTCGCCAACCTCATTAAAATGCAACAGGCTCAGGCAGACAAAAAAGGACTGAAACTCATCAGTCACATTGATATCAATCCCGACATCTTGATCAAAAGCGGTACATATCGTGTACGCCAAATTGTTTCCAATCTGCTGAGCAACGCGATTAAATATACAGATAAGGGGCAGATCGAGGTGAAAGCATTTATCAGCAGAGATCAAGCGCCCAAATTACATATAGTAGTCAACGATACTGGAAAAGGTATTTCTGCAAAAGATCAAGGACATATTTTCGAACAGTATTATATGACTGATCAGAAATCCAAGCATAGTTTTGGATTGGGATTACATATTTCTAAGCTTATGGCCGAACAGCTAAACGGAACGTTAAGCGTTAGCAGTCAACAAGGTAAAGGATCAACATTTACATTGGTCGTTCCGTTTACGGAAGAAAAGAAAAATAGAAAACAAATTACGAGCTTGGATAATCTCTCAAAAGAGCTACGCTTTGTCGTTATTGATGACAATCCAATCAATAATTTATTTGTAAAACAGGCATTGCAACATTTCGAAGATGTTAAAATCTATCAGGATTCATCTGCAGCAATGGCCTATCTGAAGGAAAATAGAACGGATATTATTATCACCGATCTCAAAATGCATGGTCCTACTGGTTGGGACATCCTCAATATGGTTAAAGACAACAATCTTATACAGGGATGGACTAGCAAAGTTATCGCACTCACATCGGACGAATCCCAAGTAACCATGCAGGTTCCAGCAGGACAGGCACATCACTTTGATGGCATTATGACCAAACCTCTGGACAAAGCTATCCTTGCTCAGCTCGTTGCACGGATTTCGTAAGCTAAGCCGTATAAGTGAAAGAAATAAGGGGGCTGTCAAAGACAGCCCCCTTATTTCTTTTACACGATATACCTGTAATACAAAAGTGACCGTAGCCTCGCAGAATATCGTTACGTACAAGATATGCTATTATTTAAATAATTCAGCAAGTTTGGCATCCAACTGTTCGTCCGAACCGCCATTGCCACCACCATAACGTCCGATAATAATACCTTGCGGATCTATTAACACTTTAGTAGGTAACGAACTGACACCATAACCCTTCGTTACATCTTTGCTAAGATCAAAATTTGTTCCATCGAATTTTGCCCCGCGTAAAACATGTTTCCAAATGCCAATTTCATCTTGTTCCACTGCCTTGTGCCACTTTTCAGGTTTGCTGTCATCATCTGCAATCCCTATGATTTCAAAACCTTTACTTTTATATTGCTGATACAACTTAATAAGATGTGGATTCCCTTTACGACAGGGCACACACCAGCTAGCCCAGAAATCCAACAAGACATACTTGCCTTTGAAATCTGACAAACTCAGCGGTTTACCGTCGATATCGGTCGTACCAAATACCGGAGCAGTCTTGCCAACGGCACCACTTCGACTTTCATCTAGCTTTTTCGAAACATCTTTTCCAAAATGACTATTTTGTACCTCCTTGGAAAAACCAGCAAACAATGTTTCAGTTTCTTCCAAAGGCAAACTGTTCATTCTGAATAGCAACAAATAAGGGCTCAAAAACGATTGTGGATGTTCTTTGATAAAGGCCATATCAATCTGGGCTGCTTTTTCATTAAAAGGCTCAAATTGATTCTTGATATTAGCAGCCTCTTCACTAAGTAACTTTACTTTCTTTTCCAAATCTTCCAGTTCTCGCTCAGCACGACTATATTCCTTATTTTTAGCAGCATAAGCCTTACTGATGGGTTCCATCCCTTTTCTAATACCTGCCTTTTCTTGCTCCAACTGCTTGTGTTCGGCATCCAATTTCGATCCAGTTAGCGTATAGTTTTTTAGGTTATCATCTTGAAACTCCAATTTCATTTTGGTAGGCTCCAGGTACATTTGTGTATAATCGCCTTCATTTGCGCGCTCTGGATCCGACGATCTGGTTAGAAATGCCAGAGTAGGCTCGGGAAGTGTACCTTTAAATTGAAAATGGTTTTTGACGACCGAAGCGCTATCAGATACTTGTTTCCCTTGACCGTCCATATAAAAAAGATAAAGCTTTTCGATTGTCCCATTTTTAAGTTCGCCGTCCAGAACAAACTTTTTCTGTGCCATTCCCATTATAGGAAATACCATAAGGGCGGCTATTTTTAACATATGTTTCATTTAATTATTTCTTTATGTTTATGTTGCGTTAATTCTACAACTCACCTAACTTTTACCAGCCATATCCAGGATTTTGCTCTCCGAAGGTTGGATTTTTTTCATATTCTGCGTAGGGAACCGGTAATATATATTGCCATTTTTCCTTAATATTACCATTGAATTGTTTTAGTGTTTCAAAGGGTAAACGCAACAAGGCCATCCAATCAGAACCATCTTCGGCAGTGAGACTCCGGATTATTTCCCTAAAAACTTCCATCGTAAGCTGCTCACGTGTATTCATAGCGTTTAGTCCCGTAAAATCTGTAATTCCAGCTTTCGCTTTAACAATTTTAAGTAGGTCCCGAACTTCGGTCAAACTTCCATTTGATTTGGCGAGAGCCTCAGCTTTCAATAAATAGGCTTCGGTCAAACGGAAAATAAACTTAGCTTCCGCTTGTCCTCCGGTATGCTTCTTAAAAACTTGACGTTTGGCGACTGTGCCAATCATCCAGTTGGCTCTTGGATCATTTTTCAAGAGATCCAATAAAAATGGAGTTGCATTATATGTATAATTTGCCCGGAAATAGTACTTCTCCATTTCAGCAATTTGGTTAGCAAAGGCCTTTGTACCGAGAATCACTTCTTTACTAGCCAACCCTTTTGTAGAGAAAAGGTCCTCCACATGAGCTTCAAGAGCATAGGGGGATTGTTCGATGAGCTGGTTAGCCAATGTGACCACCGTCGGATAATCAGAGGCGGCTTGTCTCAACATCAAAACACGCATTTTGAGCAAAATGGCGGCCCATTTAGTTGCATAATAATTAGGATTCGTTTCAGGGGCATGGGCAATGGCATAGTCAACATCTTCCAAAATAAAATCGTAAGTATCTTTTACTTTTTTTCGTGGCGTAGCAATAGTAGATACCGTCACAGGCTTTGTACGGATCATTACTCCAAAATTACTATTGATATCAAAAAATTCCCCGTAATAAGCCAGCAGTTTAAAATTTGCATAAGCGCGCAAGAAACGAACTTCACCGAGTATTTCATCGCGTCTTTTGCCGCCAAACTTTTGTTCATTTATGGCATCAATTCCGGCAATAACTCCATTGGCAGCATTTGCGAGTTTATAGCCTTCATTCCAGATATTAAGTGCCTCACCATCGCGGGATTTTAAGGTATGCATATCAGCTTGACTGGGACCCTGATAATCTTCTATGAGCCCAGCAAAGCGTGCTGGAAGGACTTCATGAGAAGGGCCCCAGGTCGTTCCCGGTAGCCCTGTTGTTCTATTCTCAGTTACATTGACAAATAAATAGTAGGCACCATTCAACGCAATTTCCGCGCTTTTTTGGTCAACAATAACATTATCATCAACTTTTTCCTGTGTTGGCAACGCATTGAGCGTCTTATCACAAGAGGCATTTAATCCCGCCAAAGCAATTAACAGGAAGTATAGTGGAAAGGTCTTTTTCATTCGTTTATTATTTTAGTAGTCTTAATACACATCATTCATCGACGTCATTCGTTTGTCTTCCACACGATTAGAAGCCAATACGTAATCCGAAAGAGAACATCCTATTTGATGGGTAAGCAGAGATATCACGTCCCCCACCGATTACAGAAGTTGGATCATCCGAGACTTCAGGATCCATTCCAGGATAATGTGTTACAGTAAATAAATTTGTTGCCGATACATATGCCGAACCGCTTCTTAACTTGAAAGTCTCCAATAACGATTTACTGAAATTATAGGAAAACGTGATGGACTTGAGCTTCAGGTAAGAAGCATCAAATACATTGACGTCTGCCAATGGTCTGAACTGCGCATGACCATACAGTAGCCTTGGCCGTGTTGCGTTGATGTTGTCACTATTATAACGCCCCAATATACTTACTCCTCGATTGGCTAGATTGTCAGCTGCACCATTAGCAACGTCAGCCTGGTAAATCAGGTCATTACCATAGGAGAATGTGAAAAGGGTCGATAGTCCAAAGTTCTTATAATTGAATGTATTTGTTATACCCCCAAAGAAATCGGGGGTCGCATTGCCAATAATATCCTGTTTATAAAAAGGCTCACCTTCCCCGATTCCATTGGGATCCAGTTTATATTTCATATCGCCAACATTGACGTAATACTCCATATATTCAAGAAAGGGAAAACTTTCTTTATAAGCTTTCAGTTCGTCCGCTGTCCGGATCAATCCGTCTGTTACGTAGCCGTACAATAGACCCAATGATTCTCCCTCTTTGACTATACTGGTCCCGAGGTTAAGCCCATCGCGATTGTTTGGATTGGAAAAAGGTCCTCCGTTGATATTTAATACCTTATTTCTATTTTTTGAAATATTAACCGCCAAATTCCAATTGAAGTCTTTCTTTTGAATCAGATCGCCGCGGATATCGAACTCTAAACCGCGATTGCGGATCTTGGCGATATTAAGCACCACATTGGAGTAAGCTGAGCTGGGTGCAGTCGTAATATTGAGCAATAGCCCATCTGTTACCTTTTCATAATATCCAATTGATCCACGTAGTCTTCCTTTAAAAAAAGCATAATCTAGGCCAGCATCCTTTTGCGTAGTAGCTTCCCATTTGATTTTATCGTTACCTAGCTGCGTCGGAATGAAGGCATTCTTTCCAGCGTAACTTACAGGGGAATATAAAGTCCGATAGAGGTTGCTTCCAATATTTTGCGTCCCCGTTTTACCTGCACTTACCCGTACTTTCAACTCATCAATCCAACTCACATCTTTTAAGAACTCTTCTTCAGAAATTTTCCATGCCACAGCGCCTGAGGGGAAATAGCCCGTTTGATTAGCAGGAGCAAATTTCGACGAACGATCCGATCGACCAGTAAATGTAAACAGGTAACGATCTTTCCAGCTATAATTAGCACGCAGATAAAAAGACAAAAGCGCATTGGTCTGAGCAGGACTACTACCTTTAACTGACACCGGAATTGCAGCAGAATTTAAATTATTCAAAAAATCATCATCCGGATAACCTGCTCCCGATGCTGAGAAAAAATTCATTTTATAATTTTCCCAAGATGTTCCAATCAGCGCATTGAGACGGTGATCTTCACCAAATTGCTTATTCCAAGTCAATGTATTTTCGATGAATGTATTGATCGATTCGGTGTGGGCCTGACTACCTGTACCACCATTCGAATCACCAGCACCATAAAAACCGCTCATCATCACATAGCTTGGCACATAATTTAATTGATTATAGGTACTGTAATTGATTGAACCGACAGAGCGCCATTTCAATTCCGGTAAAATATCCCATTCTGCTGCCAACGATCCCAAAAACATGCCCGTTTTTCCCTGGTTGATACCAGAAACCATGGCTAAGGGATTTTGGTAACCCTGATATTCGGCATGCAGTAAGCCAAAATTGGAGTACGTACCGTCAGCGTTATAGGGCGATTCCGTTGGCGGAGCAAACAATGCCTGTGTATAGGCTCCGTTTGTAATATGGTTTGTCGTGTAACTATAATCCATATTTGTATTCATCCGAAAACGTGGCGCTATCGTAGCATCTAAATTTATCTTACCTGCCAAAGATTAAAATCGGTACCAATAATTGTCCCCCTTTGCTTATTATAGGCCAAAGAGGTGTAGTATTTGGTATTCATTCCTCCCCCCCGAATCGAAAGATCAGCATTTTGCAAAACACCCTTTTGTAAAACCAGGCCGAGCCAATCTGTATTGTTGTTCCCAAAGAAACTAGCATCGTTTTCGATAGCTGTTGGAGTTGCACTAGGTGGAAGGCCTAATTTGCTGCGTTCAACATTGAGATTATGAGCAGCTTCCTTCATGATCATCTTATATTGATCTGCATTGAGTATTTTCTCTTTGAAGGGAGAAGTAAGACCAGTATAATAGTTAAAATCTAGGATCGGCTTACTATCTGCCAAGCCCCTTTTTGTTATAATAATAATAACACCATTTGCTGCTTTCGAGCCATAAATGGCAGTCGCCGATGCGTCTTTGAGGATATCGATACTTTCAATATCGTTGATATTCAAGCCAGCCAAACTGTTCAAACCACGGTTGAAAGATCCAGAGACCATACTGCCCATATCATCGCCATAATAACTTTCCATCGGATTAACAACTTCAGCGCTACTCGATACATAACGATTTTGCACATTGACAGGTATACCATCAATAATATACAGCGGTTCGTTTGTACCTAACAGTGAGGCCCCACCACGAATTCTAATCCGTGCTACTGCACCGGGCGAACCATCCGCCTGTACAACCTGTACACCGGCAGCTTTTCCAGACAAAGCCTGATCAATACTCGTAAAGGGTACATTCTTAATTTCAGATGGATTTACGGAAGCGACAGAACCTGTTAGATCGCTACGTTTTGTGGTACCATACCCTACGACGACGACATCATTAATAACGTTATCCGCAACAGTCATTCGGACCAAAACATTTCCTTCTTCGACCTTTTGTTCGATACTGCGGTATCCTATACTAGTCACGATCAGCATATCCCCTTTTTTTGCTGCAATACGAAACTCACCCTGCGACCCACTACTAGTCTGTATAGTAGCCTTTTCTTTTACACGAATTGTAGCGCCCGCTAGCGGTTTGCCATTTGCATCGACGACTATCCCACTCACACTTTGTTGCTGCACAGCCGTTGGCTTTTTGGTTACCACGACAATCGACTTTCCTTGCATGAGGTAATCAAGATTCTGTCCTTCAAAAATTGTGTTGAGCGCTTCCGTTATGGTTGCCTTGGTCAGTTCAACGTTAACTGATCCAGCCTTTTTAGCAATTTCCCCCGTTAGGATATAGTCGTATCCGGTCTGTTTTTTAACCTCTTCAAGGATCTGCGATAGCTTACCTTGTCGATGTAATGTAATAGACTGCCCACTGGCCCAGCTAACTCCGGGAAAACAAGAGGGAACAATAAGGTACAGTGCAAGCATACCCTTTCTGAGCATTCGCCCCACAGGTGGGCTTAATGGACTTTCAGTCCATAAATTAGGTAATTGTTCTTTCATAGTTATTTAGGTATAATGAGATTAGGAACGTATAGTTATTCAACAATCAGAATTTTCTCTCCTTGACTGTTCATCGTAACGCGAAATGTGATATTTGAAGTTTTTTTCAAGAGTTCTAAAACGTCGGCAAGACTATTTTTACGGGAGACACTACCATAAAATGTAACATCAGGGTAGCTCTTTTCATATTTTATCTCCACATTGTACCAGCGCGAAACCTTATCGAGCACCGTCTTCAGCGATTCATTCTCAAAGACAAAATCGCCATGAATCCAGTCTAGTTGAGTAGTATTGTCGAAAGGTTCAACATCGAAAGCCTTCTTATTGCTATCCCAGATAGCCTGAAATCCTGGCTTCAGTTTGACAGTCCGAGCTCCCCGCTGACACTTTACCACAACACTACCTTCCACTAACGCTGTTTTGGTCAGCATTTCTCCAGCATAAGCCTGTACATTGAAAATAGTGCCCAATACCTCCACGTCCTGCTCAACCGTATGGACAATAAATCGTTTTTTATGCCCATTTTCCATCAATTTAGCTACGTGGAAAAGACCTTCTCCGACCAACTCTACCTTACGGATTTCCTGGCTGACCAAATCCTGAGAGAAACGTAGCGTGGAACCTGCATTTAGGGTAACTTCTGTACCATCTGGTAATTTCAGGTTAATTGTACCACCTTTAGGTGTTTCGACCTGATTCATGACCGCTTGGCACGAATTGCTGTTAGCCGCCACATATTCTACCTGACCGTCCTGGTTTTTGATCACATTGTAATTACCAACACGTAATATGGTTCCGGGTTTCAGTCGATCAAGATCGACTACTTGACCATCAGCAAGTCGGATCAATGCCTGGTCTCTTGCCGGCATTACTGTTTCTGCAGCGATCTGGTGTTGATCGTCGGCCCGGATCTTTCCATACCAATGGTATACGGCCAATCCCGTTAAAAAGAAAACCAATAAACTCGCAGCAATCCCATAATGAATGATACGTCCTCTGATCCTTGACAAGCTCGGCTGTCCAGCACCGATTCCCAGTTCCTTGTGGATATTACCGAGCAGTTTCTCACGAATATCTCCTTGTTGATATTGTGGATTTTCCTCAAAAAACGTTTTATCTTCCGATTGGGCGTACCAATGGTCCAGTTCATGCTGCTCTAAAGCATTTAGATTCCCTGAGAGAAACTTCTCAAAAAGCTCTTTTAAACGTTGATAGTTATACATTTGGTTAGCCTATTTATAGATAAGTCGTACGAAAGAGGGTAAGGTTCTACTCAAAAAATATTTTTTTTGAATTTTTTATTTTGAAGGTCTGCAATTGACTGCTAAAAGAGCTTAGGCGATGGATGTAGTGATGAGATCCACGTTCATTTGGAAATAAAAATCGTTGCCAACAGACAAAATAAAAAGTCTGTTTTCATCTCTTTACGTAAGATAGACAAGGCTTTATGGATGTGTTTTTTAACAGTGCTTTCGGAGATGTTCAATCGCTCGGCAATCTCTTGGTGAGACTGATGTTCAAAGCGGCTTAAATGGAATACTTCCTTACATTTTTGAGGCAAATCATTGATTATCCGAACCAACTTTTCGTTTGTTTCCTTAATTTCTAATAAGGCGTCTGGAGACGGGACATCTTGGCTTGTAAAAGACTGCCAGGTGTCCATTTTCTCCGTTTGACGCATAATTTTCCGATAACGGTCAATGACTTTATATTTTAGGGCGGCAAGAAGATATCCTTCCAAAGTCGTACGCACTTGAACGCTTTCCCTGTTTCGATACAGATCCACAAATAACTGTTGTACCAGCTCCTGCGCCTCATCAGCATCTCCCAGCTTACTATACGCTGCATCCAGTAATCTCTTCCAATAGCGATGATAGAGGCAATCGAAAGCGTGTCGGCTATTATCTTTCATTGCCAACAATAAATCTTGATCACTTTGTCCCTCGTTGTTTTTCACGGTATGTTTCTGTATTAAAAACAAATGAACATAATTTTATATAATACTCCAAATGCGAACACAATTTGAGTAAATCTTTTAAAAAATATAGGATTAAAAAATAGCATTTTGAAACTAGTGGACTGAGACTAGTTCATGTTATGGCTACTGTAAAGGAAAAGTTCATATAACCTAAAGATCTGAAAAAGGGATATTATCGTATCGGATATGCCGTGATGATCAGTGGCGGGAGTGTAACGGCTTTGTAAGCTGACACCTAAAAGAGTAGCGCCGCTTGGGGGAGTATCTAAACATGGTTATGCTACTGCACCATACCCTTAAAGACAGTAGAGGCTCTAGGACAGCGCCGGTCGGGGGTACGGCAGATATGCAATAGCATTGTACAGGAAGTACGGGAGTTACCTAAACGAAAGAAGCCCTTGACTGTTTCCAGCAAGGGCTTCCGTGTAAAAAAAGGCACCGACCTACTCTCCCACCTGTTACGGCAATACCATCGGCTCTGGCGGGCTTGACTGCTCTGTTCGGAATGGGAAGAGGTAGACACCGCCGATATAGGCACCTAAATATTTTTTTAGATCTGAGATCAGGGATAAGAGTATCAGGAGCCTGTAAGGTCCGAAATAATCCCTATGTTCATATCTAAATGACATATCTATTGAAAGAGTTTCGTTTCTGTTTTGTTTCTAAAAATTAAAGAGGAAGACAACAGTGTTATCTGCTTGAGAAAGCTTCGGGCTATTAGTACCACTTGGCTTTGGTCTCTCAACCTTTACACCTATGGCCTATCAACGTAGTCATCTTCTACGACCCTATAAGGAAGTCTCATCTCGTGGCTAGTTTCGCACTTAGATGCTTTCAGCGCTTATCTATTCCAGACGTAGCTACCCTGCCGTACACCTGGCGGCATAACAGGTTCACCAGAGGTCTGTCCAACCCGGTCCTCTCGTACTAAGGTCAGATCCACTCAAACTTCCAACGCCCACAACAGATAGGGACCGAACTGTCTCGCGACGTTCTGAACCCAGCTCGCGTGCCACTTTAATGGGCGAACAGCCCAACCCTTGGGACCTTCTCCAGCCCCAGGATGTGACGAGCCGACATCGAGGTGCCAAACCTCCCCGTCGATATGAGCTCTTGGGGGAGATCAGCCTGTTATCCCCAGCGTACCTTTTATCCTTTGAGCGATGGCCCTTCCATACAGAACCACCGGATCACTATGTCCGTCTTTCGACCCTGTTCGACTTGTCGGTCTCACAGTCAAGCAAGCTTATGCCATTGCACTCCGCGTACGGTTACCAAGCGTACTGAGCTTACCTTTGAAAGCCTCCGTTACCTTTTTGGAGGCGACCACCCCAGTCAAACTACCCACCAAACAATGTCCTCCTCATTAAGGAGTTAGAAACCGAATACAGAAAGGGCGGTATTTCAAGGTTGATTCCATGACTCCTGGCGAAGCCACTTCAACATCTCCCGCCTATCCTACACATCCTGTACCCAATCTCAATGTTAAGCTATAGTGAAGGTGCATGGGGTCTTTCCGTCCCGTTGCGGGTAATCGGCGTCTTCACCGATACCACAATTTCACCGAGCTCATGGCTGAGACAGCGCCCAGATCGTTACACCATTCGTGCAGGTCGGAACTTACCCGACAAGGAATTTCGCTACCTTAGGACCGTTATAGTTACGGCCGCCGTTTACTGGGGCTTCGATTCAATGCTTCTCTTGCGATGACATCCCCTCTTAACCTTCCAGCACCGGGCAGGTGTCAGGCCTTATACTTCATCTTGCGATTTTGCAAAGCCATATGTTTTTGTTAAACAGTCGCCTGGGCCTTTTCACTGCGGCTGCTCTTTCGAGACAGCGCCCCTTCTCCCGAAGTTACAGGGCCATTTTGCCGAGTTCCTTAGCCATGACTCACTCGAGCACCTTAGGATTCTCTCCTCGACCACCTGTGTCGGTTTGCGGTACGGGTCTTCATAACCTGAAGCTTAGCGGGTTTTCTTGGAAGTCTGTTTACCTGCTCTATCAGCGCCACCGGAGCTTTGCTGTACTATTGGGTTTCAGCTAGAGTTGCGGATTTGCCTACAACTCCAATACCTACGCCTTTCAACGAACTATTCCGTCAGTTCGCGGCAGTGTCACTACTCCGTCACCACATCGCAGTTATGAAGAGTACTGGAATATTAACCAGTTGTCCATCGGCTTGCCCCTTCGGGTGCGCCTTAGGTCCCGACTGACCCTGATCCGATTAACGTTGATCAGGAAACCTTGGTCTTTCGGTGGGCGGGTTTCTCACCCGCCTTATCGTTACTTATGCCTACATTTGCTTTTCCATAACCTCCACACAGCATTGCCACTGTGCTTCCCAGGCGATGGAATGCTCCCCTACCAGATGCATATCTTTCAATGCAAATCCATAGCTTCGGTACCGTTCTTGATGCCCGTTTATTATCCACGCCCGGCCGCTCGACTAGTGAGCTGTTACGCACTCTTTAAATGAATGGCTGCTTCCAAGCCAACATCCTAGCTGTCTGGGCAACCGGACCTCGTTAGTTCAACTTAGAACGGATTTGGGGACCTTAGCTGATGGTCTGGGTTCTTTCCCTCTCGGCCTTGGACCTTAGCACCCAAAGCCTCACTGCCGGCTATATTTGATAGCATTCGGAGTTCGTCTGGATTTGGTAGGATTTGACTCCCCCGCACCCAATCGGTAGCTCTACCTCTATCAAACTCTACGCCGACGCTGTTCCTAAAAACATTTCGGGGAGTACGAGCTATTTCCCAGTTTGATTGGCCTTTCACCCCTACCCTCAGGTCATCCGGAAACTTTTCAACGTTTATCGGTTCGGTCCTCCATTACATGTTACTGCAACTTCAACCTGCCCAAGGGTAGATCACAAGGTTTCGCGTCTACCTCATCTGACTATGCGCCCTATTAAGACTCGCTTTCGCTTCGGCTGCGTCCCTGAAGGACTTAACCTTGCCAGACAAGAGTAACTCGTAGGCTCATTATGCAAAAGGCACGCTGTCACAGGACCTGCCTGCTCCAACCGCTTGTAAGCACACGGTTTCAGGTTCTTTTCACTCCCCTGTTCGGGGTTCTTTTCACCTTTCCCTCACGGTACTGGTTCACTATCGGTCTCTCAGGAGTATTTAGCCTTACCAGATGGTGCTGGTGGATTCCCACAGGATTTCTCCGGTCCCGCGGTACTCAGGATACCACTATGTCAACATTCTTTACCTGTACGGGGCTCTCACCCTTATTGCGCAGTTTCCCACCTGCTTCCAGTTCATAGCGCTGTACAATGTCGTGGTCCTACAACCCCGACCATGCCGTAACATGATCGGTTTGGGCTCTTTCCCGTTCGCTCGCCACTACTTGGGAAATCATTGTTATTTTCTTCTCCTACGCCTACTTAGATGTTTCAGTTCAGCGCGTTCGCGTTTTATACGACTATTCTTCAAATAGCCAGGTTGCCCCATTCGGAAATCTACGGATCACTTCGCATTTGCCAATCCCCGTAGCTTATCGCAGCTTATCACGTCCTTCTTCGCCTCTGAGAGCCTAGGCATCCCCCGTGTGCCCTTATTTACTTTCTTCACCGGCATAGCCTTTTGCTACTATGCGGCTGCTTTTGATATATATACTCATATGCTAGGTTCGGGATCGTTCGGCATTCACCGAGGGTCTCTCCCTTACTTCAGACACATACACGTATTGTCTCTATACTGTTGTCTTCTCTTGTAATTTTTTTTCTCTTTCAATATGTCAAAGAACTCTTTTTCCGGTTTGTTTCTTCGGAGCATCTGTCGATGTCCCTCCCGGAGATGTGGAGAATAACGGATTCGAACCGTTGACCCCCTGCGTGCAAGGCAGGTGCTCTAGCCAGCTGAGCTAATTCCCCTTACTTTTTCGTAGTCCCGAGCAGATTTGAACTGCTGACCCCTACATTATCAGTGTAGTGCTCTAACCAACTGAGCTACGGGACTAGCTTATCTTGTTCATCTCTTTCTCTCGGTCCTGCTCCTTTCGGGGCGGGCACTTTCTTCTGATGTTTTTTCTTCTTGCAATCATATGTAACGTGACGAGCACCGATCTGCGATACTCTAGAAAGGAGGTATTCCAGCCGCACCTTCCGGTACGGCTACCTTGTTACGACTTAGCCCCAATTATCGGTTTTACCCTAACACGCTCCTTGCGGTAACATGCTTTAGGTACCCCCAACTTTCATGGCTTGACGGGCGGTGTGTACAAGGCCCGGGAACGTATTCACCGCGTCATTGCTGATACGCGATTACTAGCGAATCCAACTTCATGGGGTCGAGTTGCAGACCCCAATCCGAACTGTGAATGGCTTTTAGAGATTAGCATCATATTGCTATGTAGCTGCCCGCTGTACCATCCATTGTAGCACGTGTGTAGCCCCGGACGTAAGGGCCATGATGACTTGACGTCGTCCCCACCTTCCTCGCTGTTTGCACAGGCAGTCTGTTTAGAGTCCCCACCATTACATGCTGGCAACTAAACATAGGGGTTGCGCTCGTTGCGGGACTTAACCCAACACCTCACGGCACGAGCTGACGACAGCCATGCAGCACCTAGTTTCGTGTCCCGAAGGACGGGTGCGTCTCTGCACCCTTCACTAACTTTCAAGCCCGGGTAAGGTTCCTCGCGTATCATCGAATTAAACCACATGCTCCTCCGCTTGTGCGGGCCCCCGTCAATTCCTTTGAGTTTCACCCTTGCGGGCGTACTCCCCAGGTGGATAACTTAACGCTTTCGCTGGGACGCTGGCTGTCTATCGCCAACATCGAGTTATCATCGTTTAGGGCGTGGACTACCAGGGTATCTAATCCTGTTCGATCCCCACGCTTTCGTGCATCAGCGTCAATACCAGCTTAGTGAGCTGCCTTCGCAATCGGAGTTCTAAGACATATCTATGCATTTCACCGCTACTTGTCTTATTCCGCCCACTTCAAATGGATTCAAGCCCATCAGTATCAAGGGCACTGCGATGGTTGAGCCACCGTATTTCACCCCTGACTTAACAGGCCGCCTACGCACCCTTTAAACCCAATAAATCCGGATAACGCTCGGATCCTCCGTATTACCGCGGCTGCTGGCACGGAGTTAGCCGATCCTTATTCTTCCAGTACATTCAGCTAAATACACGTATTTAGGTTTATTCCTGGACAAAAGCAGTTTACAACCCATAGGGCAGTCATCCTGCACGCGGCATGGCTGGTTCAGGCTTCCGCCCATTGACCAATATTCCTTACTGCTGCCTCCCGTAGGAGTCTGGTCCGTGTCTCAGTACCAGTGTGGGGATTCTCCTCTCAGAGCCCCTAGACATCGTCGCCTTGGTAAGCCGTTACCCTACCAACTAGCTAATGTCACGCGAGCCCATCTCTATCCTATAAATATTTAATCAACCGAACATGCGAACTGTTGATGTTATGCGGTGTTAATCTCTCTTTCGAGAGGCTATCCCCCTGATAGAGGTAGGTTGCTCACGCGTTACGCACCCGTGCGCCACTCTCACCATCTTCGAGCAAGCTCTCCGATGGATCCCGTCCGACTTGCATGTATTAGGCCTGCCGCTAGCGTTCATCCTGAGCCAGGATCAAACTCTCCATTGTAAAATGAAGTTTTTGATTCCAACTATTTATAATAATCAGAATTCTTTTTTTATATCTCTGATCTTGGATCGAATTGAACGAATTACTTGAATTTGTTCATGACTTTCGACTTTCGTCTGTCTACTCGTCACGCTTACATGATTGTGTTTTCTTAAAGAACTTTGTCGCTTCAACTTCCGTATCCGCTATATTCCGAGGGCATTGCGCCGTCTTTATCGTTTTGTTTTCCCCTTCGTTTCCGTTGGGACTGCAAAGGTAGAAATCTTTTCTGAACTTCCAAAAACTTTCTGAAGTTTTTTTCTTTTCTCTTTTTTCGATTTCCGCGTTTAAAATAAACCTGGCGGGATTTTAAATCCTGCCAAACTCCCTTAAACCCTTCTTTTTTTTCATGGTTTCTTCCTGCGAAGCAACCGTCCCTCCCTTGCGGAGTGGTGCAAAGATAGGGAGTTTGTTAACAAACTTCCAAGCCTTTTGTTCTTATTTATTTCATTTTTCCCTTAACTGCCTGTAACGGTGCGAGATTCTTTTTCATTTTAGTACACAGCTATCCGCAGGACGAGACGAAAAGGGTTTCCTGAGGGATTTCAGCACCGGCTGCAGCGGCAAATATAAGCAGCCAATACCGGGAACGGGGTCCCAGGCGCAGCAGATGGGCAGACGGATATCGATAGGGCCGGAAAATTGTGCCGTCGGAAAGATCGCAGCGGAAAGAAACAGCAACGCAGGATATAACAATGGACGGGATAGCGGGAATACCCCCAACAACTGGCACACGAAAGCCGCAGTACAATGCACACTGGATAAATTGCGCAGCCGATAGACGGGGACGGCCAGAAAAAATGGCAGACCACAGGACGCCGGAATACCTTCTTTTGCAGCTAGACTTTTATACCTGTTTACTTAGGTTTAGTTTAGGGTTTAGTTAGGTTTAGTTTAGGTATAGTATAGGTTATAGCTAAGCAAACCCTAACTTAATACTAAGCTAAGTATAAACAAAAGCTAGACTAAGGAATAAGCAATCCTCAACTCTTTTTTATTTACTGGGGAACCATGGGTCATTTAGGGCAAACTAGGGTTACCCCCAGAGAAATCACAAAAATAATTGCTATTATCCAAGCCCTAGACAGATCCATCGAAGTGCTTATTGGACTAGTATTGGTCCCTTTGCCAGGCAATGGAACGTTACAAAAAAATCCCCCAGAAAGCTGCTTGCTCACTGGGGGATTTCAAAATCGGACATCTTATCCGGACATTTGGATTAAGCCGGGTTGTCTTTCCTTTGTTAAATCGAAAAACGATCATTAAACTTAGTAAGCATACGCTCTAAATTCTCCTAAATGGGTAGATAAAGACGTACCATTTCGTGATGCTGTCATTGTAATTCGAATATAACGTGCATTGACCGGTGCCACACTATAATCTTGCCAAGCCGCAGGGCTGTCTGCCGAGTTAAAGTTCAGATCTTTTCCAATCATCTTCCAATTCACTTTATCCAAAGAAACTTCAATATTAAATGTTTTGAACCCATTGGTATTATTATAACGTCGGATCATGCCAAAACGACCGAAAGCCTCTACCTTAGCCATATCGATGATAAACCAATGGGGGTATGGGGGTTCTCCATCAGACCAGGTCGAGTGCCAAAAAGTAGTAATATCACCATCAATTAAGCTCTCCGGTTTACCGTTCTTTTCGCCTTCTTCTGTTTCGACCGAAGATGCCGATGCTGACCAAAGTGCTTTATTCACCAATCCCAATGGATTTACCTGTTTTTGCTGGATGGGCGAGGTTAATCCTTCGGTTTTCAAGGTATAGGCAATCGCAGTTGCTTTACCTTGAACATCAAATGATAGTTTACCTTTCACATCTGTACTCTCTGCTAAAGTAGCGGTCTTCTTTACCCCATTTAACTCATATTGCACATTAACAGTAACTGGATCCTGCGTTTCATTGTCCCACGCTAAAACAAGATTATTCCCGTCGATATAGGGTACAACTGTTGGCCGGATCAACTTATAAGTTAACAAACCAGGAGCCATTTGGGATTTTCCGGTTGCCGTTCTCTTCCATTGGTCATCCTGAAATTTCAAGGAAAAATCTATCTTTTTTGTTTCATCGGTTAGATTCGAAATCGTCACCGTATCTTGCATATTGCCCTTCAGGTCTACTTCAAAAGATTTTCCCTCAACCGCATACGACAATTTCCCGGGGATCTCACGCCGAGAAGTATTCGGAAAGATAAATGTTACCCCGCCCGGAATAGCTTGTGCTGACACATTCGCCACTTTATAATCCGCCTCATATGCTCTTGGACTTAATGTGGTTTGTGTCACTTTAGAGCCGGTACCATCTGACGTAAAATACTGTAACAAAAAGCTATAGCTTTTCAATTCACTTAAATGAATGATTGTTGGATCACTAAACTTAGTAATATCCAATATTTTATCCGCAGCACCATCTTTATATTTGATCTGAGCTTTTACGACACGATCAGATAAAGTAGGCCAATGTATTTCTATATTTTGATTAAAGGCCGATACATAAGTCAAATTCGTTGGCTTTGCTGTTGGTCGTGTTTCAGTTACAACAGTTTCCTGGTTCCCTTGCTGTGGAAATACCAATTCCTCTTCTTTACAACTCCCAGTACTTAGCAAAAAAGCTCCTAAAATAGCATTAAATGCCCAGCTCATTTTAAAATTCCTTTTCATCGATAAATAAAGTTTATTCCATCAATATGATGGAGTTTAGTTGTGGTTAAGGCTTACTTAATAATACTCTATAAAGTAAACCTTAATCACGGATGGTTTCATAATCTATTTATTTTTGCTCAGACAGCAGAAATTCAACCTCGTATTTATTTAAAAATACTTGTCCTTCCAGTTTCCAGTCTTTTAAGGTCCGTACTTCCAACCAGTAAAATATCTGTGGGAAGAAGTCCGCTGCCTGAATAAATACGGCATTTTCACCCAAATCACAAGGCACCACTTCCGAAGTCATTCTCGATTGAAAAGCTCCACTAAGCCCCATTGCACTCTTGCCTGACACTTCGTTCTGAATCGAACCGCTTTCAGTAGGCGACATCTTCCAATAGCCTTTTAAAGTATTGGCAAACGAAGAGCTAGTCAATTCATCGGCAGAACATAAAGAATTTCGAATTTCATCTTGTGTAAATGCCTTATTAAATATAGATACATTCGACACATCAAAATCGACCAAGTCATAAGATATGTTAGGTCTATAACCGAAAATCAAAGGATCAGTCGTTTTTATATTGGCCACATTCATCCCTGATGTAGTTGTTTCCTGTGCTAGTGTGCCATTATTATAGATCTTGATATTAACCTGGTCATTGCCATTCGCTTTGATGACTGTAGTCATGGTATACCAGTCGCCGTTAACTTTCGCTGTCTGACAGGTCGCCTCCTTCACCCCATCACTGATCTTCACCTGCAAATCATTTCCCCAGGTATAGTACATCCATCCCGGCGTAGCGGTAGAAGTGTTTGAATCCTTACCAAAAATACCCGAATACCAGTAGTTATAGGTATTTGGCTGATAAGTCGATGAAATAATTGTGTTGTTCAAATTAAATCTGAAGCGGGCAGAAATTGTTAATTCTTTCGTCGTTGCCAAATCATAATCACTTGAATTCCCAACATTTCCACTTACTGCTCTTACCCCTAAAGGCTTGTTTCCAGTACCGTCGTATCCCCACATCCGAACATAGCTCATGGGTTTCCCGGTCAGCTCGGCACTTTTAAAGTTTTTATTCTGAAATATAGCAAAGGTATTCCGCTCTTGCAGCGTGTTACCACCGTATGAACGTCCAATACCACCATGATTTGATGTTACGACAATCAACCAGTCTTCATTTTGATAATTTTTGCGTGCAGCTAGTCCCTTCGTTATTTCGCCGATATACCCATCAATTTTCTTTAAGGCATCCGCGTAGTCACTGTTACTCACTGTAAAACCACCTTTTTTCCCTGCATCCAATAAAGATGTGAACTGTACGATCATAAAATCCGTATTTTTGGTATTAAACAGGTCTAGTACCTTTGTCTTTACGTCTTCGTCAGTCGCTCCATTATAGGTTTCATTTGCGCTAACAAGCAGTTTGTCATTCAATGCGATCGACCGTGATACGACTGTCGTTTTCAGCGAAGGCGCTATCGTTGAGATGCGATACAACATGGAAGGATAACCCGCCACATTCTTATGTGGGTCATCTTCATCCGGTTTAGGGATATAAGAATCATCATTAATTTGGTGATTGGAGTAGGTCACTCCACTCATCATCGTCATCCAAGCAGATGCATCACCGGTATTCTCATCAGCCAGTGCATTAAAGGTATACTTACTTGTCTTGATCAACTCAGCCATATTAGCTGGGACGCTCTTTTTTAATTCCTGCCCTACCAGCCCGTCCACAGAGATAAACAGCACTTTCCGTTTAACCGCTTGTTGCAGATTCTGCTCATAGTCTTCATACACCGCCGGCGGATTAGCATATTTTGTACAGCCAACCAATAACGACACCGCAGCTACGACAAGAACTAAGGCTTTCTTTATATTGAATAATCTTTTCATAACTTAAGTTTATATATCGTAAAACACCCCTAACTCGGCAATTGCAACATGTTCTGCTCCACCAGTATTTGGATCCGGGAACACAAATTTCACATACTGAGCCTCTACTAAATTTGGAAACGTAAACTCCTTCAATGCTTCATTCTGAGCAGTTGTCTGTGAAGTGCTAGCCAATGCAAATGCGCCCATATCCGTCCAATTTTTATTATCACGGCTGATATAAACTTTAACTTTTGTTGCGAATGTCTGTCCTTTTCTATTTTTATAATAAAATCCTTTGAATACATTGACTTCTTTCATATTCATTGTCAATTCTACAGGTAAAGTAGTCGGGATAGAACAGCCAGACCAGCAAGTATGCCAATAGGTATTTGGATCGCCATCAGTCATTGCACTGAATTTACCGGTACTCTCGTTTGTTGCTGTAGCGACATTTGCCGTAAATTCAAACAGACCACTTGGTAAGAAATAGCGCGGTTGCAATACGCCGTCGCCGCCCGTAAACGTCAAAGGATTGTATTCCCAGATAGACCTGTCCATCGGAGGATATTTTTCACGCATCTCGCGTTTGGCCGAGCTACTTACCGGAATACCCCAAGCAATAAAGAACCGATTAAAATCTTTCCCTGTAAAGTTACATAGCTGGCGATAAAAGTAATCCCGTTTGCCTTGGTCCAAAGAACTTGTAAAGTTTTCGTTGCGCGCTTTGCTATAGATATACGGGAAAAAATCCCAACCTGATTCTCCATTTTTACCCTTTGTCTTATCAAAGATTTGAAGAAAAGGTGTTAATCGAGCAAAAGGATCATCAGCGTCAATTCCCAATTCTTCAGGAAAATTGGAAAAGTTCTTCGCAGAGGTCAGCGCTGCAAATTTCAATGCAGCAGGAATTGACGTCTTTAATGCAGGATGAAAATCAATTCGT
Source organism: Sphingobacterium multivorum (assembly GCF_039511225.1). Taxonomy (NCBI): domain Bacteria; kingdom Pseudomonadati; phylum Bacteroidota; class Sphingobacteriia; order Sphingobacteriales; family Sphingobacteriaceae; genus Sphingobacterium; species Sphingobacterium multivorum. The sequence goes on along the minus strand of NZ_CP154261.1, from coordinate 316,743 downwards.
GAAGTCACACCGCGATTGCGCGCTGCGTTAAAAATAAACAGGTTGTTTGTCGTCTCGCCCAGATCCGACCAACTCCAGGCCCATGTTGCTTGATAATTGTGCCCGACCTCATGGTATGATCCCCATGAAGTTCCTTTTCTGATCGTGTTGGGATTTGTCAGTTCATCCAACCAATATTCATCTTCTTGCATCACCCATGGACTACCGCTATGCGCATAACCTAATGATGGGTGAATATCCATTACACCTCTTTCCCAAAATTCGGGATAACGATTGATGGGATTCGCTGCATCAGCAGACAACCCCATCCAATTATAATAATCTTTGACATAGGTATCGTCCCATAACCGTAGCGCTTCATCCACTTGATCCATTTTTCCGGACTGGATAAATTTAACGACGAGCGAGCGTGGGACAGAAAAAGCGACTCGTTGGCCTATAAGGTCCATCCAAGGAACATCCTGCGACAACACTTGTTTTTTCCAATCGGCAACAACAGATTTACCTAGAATAAAGTCTGTAGATTTGACAGCGCCAGCTACTTTAATGTTAACAGGTGTCGTGCTTGCTTTCTGATTAGTAATCCATATCGTTCCACCATAGAGGTTCTTGATGTAATTTGTTCCCGGGAATAATTCCTTTCTGGTGTACAGAATAGGATCTCTCCTTGGAGCATCTTTACCGGTGATGTTATCTGTATGCACTCCCACCTGCACGGTCATGCCAATAGCACCTTCAGGCACAGTAATCCGAATCACTTCGCCGGCAGGAGCATATAGTCCTGTCGTATATATTGGCGCAGGTGTTACACTAACTTTATATTCATAGGAGGTCACATATTTTCTATTCATCAACATAGAAATTGTGGTATCCTTAACACGAGTGACATTTTCTCCTACCAGACCCGGATATATCCGAGCTCTATGGTATAAGCTCTTATCGGCTTTGCCCATGGTTGTATCCGACTGTAGCGGCGTTTCTGTAGAATCTCCAGATTGATAACCATCTGGAAACTCAATACCATATTTACTGCAGGAAGAGGCACAGGCCATCAACCCAACAAATAATCCAAAAACTAAATATCTCTTTCTCATTAGGTCAAAATTTGGTTATTTTCTAATCTGTGTATAATTTGGCGTCCAACTCTTGCCGTCCAAATTCCATGATGATTCTACCGATACTCCCAGCCATTGATAGATCATAAAAGGAATATCCACGGCATTCGGCACTAGACGATAAAAAGATTCCTCAATTGGTGGCTGAAAAAACGGAACCAATTCATTGAAACTTGTCCAAGCAACAGGGCCTGTTAGTTTAAAGTTACCCGCTCCATTCCCCGTTTTTTCTGTCAATACAGTGGTATTGACATCGTCATATCCAGGCCAATATCCCTGAAGATTATCCCAGAATGGATATGTTTCATCAATATGAGTCACCCCTCCGTATCGCTTTACTTCTTCGGCCGAAAAGGCGCGATTATAAACTTGTACGTTACAGATAGAAATATTACAATCGGTATTCCCATTTCCAGGATTATATCCCAGTGTCAACGGGCTAGCATTATTTAAATTATTCCCATTAGCACTTACTTGTGAAGATTTACCAGAGACCGTGGCATTGGTTCCATCGGTGTAAACATAAACAGAATCCTTGCTTCCGCTGCGTTTAATAACGGCGGTCAGTGCATGCCATTCGCCATCATTTATACCAGGACCGAATGCCTGTCCAGCGATTGAGCTATTAAAACCCCAGTAATTTCCTTCTAAAAAGAAGTTCCAGCCTGCTCCAGTAAAGCCCTCAACACGTTTTGCAAAAAATATCGGGTAATAATACTCGGAATTGGCAACATTGTATTTCAAAAAGAGGGTCATCGTCCAATCAGTTCCAGTACCCATATTAAATTTATTCACATCAGCTAGTTTACCAACGACCTGATTATTGCTCGCATAGGTATAACGTGTTGCATTTGCTACAAAAGGAATATCTTTTGAATTTGGTCGAGGAACAATTTTCCGCGCAAACTTTGGCGAGTAGAACAATGTATATGTATCTCTTTTGCTATCACCATATGGTGTAAAATCGGTTACAGGATCTGTAGATACCCCACCCTGAGCTGAGGTGATAATCACGATCCAATTTTCTGTATTAAAGCTTGCTCTTTTTTTGATCGTTTCCCATAAGGATTGAACTTGTTTGTCCAAGATATTAATTGCAGCCACATATTTTGTGTCTGAAGCCGAATAGGCAGAAGATTTTCCAGCCTTATCCACCTCGGTCAAATGGATAACATTTAAATCCGATTCGGTATTTGCCAATGACGATGTTGCGACAGTGACTACCGCAGCATCATTACTTTCCACCTTAACTTCGGCATCTTTACCCAAGGCAGCACCATATTTTGTATCGGAGGTGAAGAGACTCGACTTACGGCTTGTCGCGTTTTGCTTCAACTTCGTGAAAATTGTCGGATACTTATTCAAGTCGATCGAGCTCAAATCCGTACCGACGACCTTATTTTTAGCACTATTAACACCCGTCAGCAATGCAGCTGTAACCGATTGATTGGTTACCTCAAAATCGGTTGTCGGATCTGCCAAACTACCATAGGTAACTAAACCATTGCGTGTCATCAAATCAATATTCGTAGGGGCAATATCCTGCATGGCTGGACCTGAAAGCCCATCAACAATCACCAATAGCACCTTATCACGGCTTTCGGGACTATCCTTCGCTTCATTAAAATTTTGCAGCAAATTGGGAAAATCCTTATTACAAGCACCCAATACCATTAAGGCACCAAGCGCTAGAGAAATATGTTTCAAAGTTTTAAAATACTTAATCATAACCAGTTTCATTTGTTGGATTAATTCTTGATTTCCAAACGGAAGAAGTTTCCTACTGTCTTTTGTCCAAATTGGAGAATATTCCCTCCTAGCAACAAGGCAGGTTCACCTACAGCGGATTTCGTCTCGACAACCTTAGCAAGGTCGCCGGTAAATGGTCCCAATGCATTGTATTTTTGCAGCAATTCGCCATTTTTTTCCAAGATCAATAAATTTGCCCTTGGCACACCCGCATAGCTTTGTTGCGTTCCGTCAATAATGATTTGTCCGTTATTCAATATCTGTGCATAATTGATAATTCCAGCACCAATATCCTTTAGAATGAAGGTTTCATCAACCGTTCCATCCATATTCATCAAGGCAATATTATTTACCTTTCCTGAAGCACCAGCACCTGTGAATATGCCCGAAACAGCTAATTTTTTCAACGTACTATTATAGCTTACCTTAAATAATCGGGTAATATTTCCTTTTAAAGTAAAGGTTTCATCCAATGAACCGTCTGATTTGATACAAGCAATTCCGTTGGCTGCCTTACCATTATAGGTGGTAAATGAACCGACGATGACAACTCGTTCATTATCTATCATGGCCGCATCCATAATCCGTCCATTGGCACCGGCATTATTCAGCGCAAATGTAGAATCCAAGGAACCATCCTCTTTCATGCGAATGATACTCTTCGCGGTCGAGATAATATATCTACGGGAGTCACGGGAAGAATAGTCGTAATCAATCTTATAATGCGATGTAAAGTTACCAACGGCAATCACCTTATTGTCAGCAGTCGTAAAAGCCCTAACAATCATATCGTTTACACCACCATTAAAGGCCGATACCGTATCCAATGAATTTTTGGGATCACTACCTGGATTGATCACTTCTACAATCATTGAGTCAATCTTACCATCATTATTGACACGAACAATGTTATTAACCGCTCGTTTTGCAAAAGTTCCCATAGCACCGGCAAAGATAAATTTACCATCACTTGTCTTTGCGATAGATCGCACAAAACCACCACCGAATGTCCCTTGTCCAAAATTCATATTAGTACTAGTCTTGCCATTCGCATCTATAAAATGTACCCCGTTGCGATAGACTTTTTTATCCACCGCTTCATTTTCGAAGTTATAAAAGGCCCCTGCCACAATAAAACCACCTGCATTCGGTAAAATATCATATACCCCACCTCGAAATCCGTTTACCATCCCATAGTTTTCGTCTACAGAAGTATTCCCCTCAATTTCCAGTCGTGGTCCATAAAAAATTTCTTCACCCACAACGATTTTGGCATTTCCGGAGGTAATCTGTGCTGGTATTCTAATCGTGACAAGTGAGTCTTTCGCAGAAACCACCTCTACCGCTGTGTTATTAACAAAGAAGTTGATCTGATTTAATTTTCCTTTTAGGCCTTTCACATAAAAATCCACCAATTCGCCAGGTTTGGCCACCCCTGGTTCTGGATAGTTGACATAAAACCCGACTCCCAGCGGTTCTTTACCTCCTGCATAGGGATCTGTTCCGGTTACGATATCCTTGTTACAAGCAGCACATGTGATTAATACTACAAGCAGGACAGCTATTTTGGTTATTAAATTTCTTTTCATAGTAATATCAGATCGTTATTTTATGGGAAGTACACCCAACAAGTAAGCCTCATCTGCAAATTCATAATTCTGAAATCCAAAGGAATGTTTCGAAAATTGCAGCACATGTAATACACCATTGGTCGGTTGAATATCCGATGTTGCTACCGGCGCGGTAATATAAGGGACAAAAAAATCCTTAATCTCATCGGGTACACTAATCGAATACGGAAAATTCAAATATAGTTGACGATAACCCGCATATTTAATGACCTGTGTACCCCCAGAACTTTCGTTCTTACTGACAACATCATTATAGAGCACACCAATATTCATATCGCCGCCAGCTAGACTCTTATACACCCCACCTGGAAAGGCTGCCAGATTCAGTGTATCGATCTGGCGATAATCTTTGGCTACATTCTTCCCTTTAAAAATATATCTGGACAGGTATTTTCTCCAAATTTCCGGTCTGATTTGCTCCAATTTGGTGATAGAATCCTGTCCTGAACGGAATAATGTCTGATTCAATAACCACACAGACTTTAAGATACAAGGATCAGGGGGAGCAAAGAAGGTTACTTCATCATTTTTCAGTACATCATCCAATTTGGCTACTTTCAACGCAACCATTAAGGTATCAAACAAATCTGGTCTTGATTCCAGATAATTCCAGATTGTACCATTAAACTTCGCTTCATAAATACCCGTATCGATATAATCTTCCTTTTTACACGCCGAAAACAGTGCAACTGCCATCAACAGTAAAAAAGTATATTTCCAAATCTTTTTCATGATCTATTCCTTTAGTTCCAGTAATTATTTAATTGCATATAGGGGTTATTTGTCAAAGCAGACTTATCAATTGGCCAGGTCCAACCACCCGAGTTAAAGGCTGCAACGGACATCGGTGCATAGGTGTACTCCGAATTAATGACTTTTTTCGTACGTACCAAATCGTAAAAGAAGTTTGCTTCTCCTAAGAGCTCTCTGACACGTTCCCACCAAATCGCATCTTTCAAATCATCCCCACTCTCCCGAATAGGAGCTGCTTTAGCACGCGTACGAATGACATTGACAACAGTCCTTGCCTCTTCATCCTTACCTAATTCAGCCAAGGCCTCTGCTCGTAATAAAATTGGGTCAGGATAGCGGAAGACCATTTGATTATCATCGGGATTGTTATCTTCGCCCTCTTCCATGAATACGTTTGAAAATTTGAGACATTGAAAATCTCCATTTGTCGCATAGATATCTTTATCAAACCAGTATACTTTACGCTGATCATCCACTGTCGGTGGATACATCTTTTCCATAAACTTTGGATCGTAATAGATATAGGACTTTGTGGTCACTTTATTTGGTGCATGGAGCACATAATCCGAGTAAGATGCCGACAGGTGAAAACTTTCGCCATAATTAAAGTTTTGCACAATCTCAAACAGACCTTCCTTTGTACGGCCTTTAAAGATCTCTTTTGTTCTGCTAAGGTCCAACAAAGCATAAGCGCCGCCATTTTCTTCCATCAGCTCTCTTCCTAGATCGGCAACTTTCTGATAAAGCACTGCTTTATCCTCCGTTCCTAGACCCGCAATCCACATATTAATATGCATATTAAGTGCGATTGCGGCCCCACGCATGGCCTTCACAGCCACAACAGAAGGATCATCATAAGTCCAAGGCAGGTCTTTATAGGTGGCATCCAAATCGGCCGAAAGGTTTTTTAATACGGTAAACATATTTGTCCGTGGCAAAGGATTGGTATTTACATCCGTATAATAAGGAACATCACCATACAAACGTACCATGAAAAAATAAGCTAAGGACCGTAGAAAAACAGCTTCTGCTTTATAAGATTTTTTCATATTCTCACTAAGGAATGGCATATCCTTATTTTCTATTTGATAGATTACAATGTTCGCATTCTGCACCATCTTATAGAAGTTATTCCATTGCGTTATTCTCGGAAAGCCAAAATAAGAGAAGTCATTTTGTCGAGCCATTAGACCATTCAGGTCATTGTTTTTAAGATAGCTGATGTAATCCCTTCCCGATCCACTTGTTGCACTTGTTCTGTTGGTCGGTGCGCAACGCAAATCGCCCGATGCTGGAAAAAAGATATTAGACATGGTTGCTTCCCGAAAAGTGGAATAGATCCCGCCCATATACTGATCCACATCTGCTTGTCTGGTCCAATAGTTATTTCCTGTCAATTTATCAATCTGTGTAATATCGAGGAAACCCTTTCCACAGGAGCCTAGCCCTAAAGAGGCTCCTAGTATAAATAGATATAATAATTTCTTTCTCATGTTGTCTTTGAACTTAGAATTGTACACTTACACCCAATGAATAGGTTCTTCTACTTGGATAACCGTTTGAACCATCACGCCCTACACCTGTTACCAGTTCTGGATCTGGTCCAGAGTAGTTACTAAATGTATACACATTATTTGCTGTCAGGTTGATGCGGGCAGATGACACCCCAAAGCGACGTGCCCATCTTCTGTCAAAATTGTAACCCACAGTGACCGAATTAATTTTCACGTAAGAGCCATCCTCCATAAACATGGTTGAATTGTAACGGTATGGATTATACAATGATAAACGTGTAAAGTCTGAAACATTTGGATAATCCGCATTGTCACCCAACTGACGCCATACATTATAAGCATCCAAAGGAACATAAGCACCTGGTGCTCCAGCGCCGTAGTTCTGTCCACTTGGATCCGAATAGTTCCGGAAGCGATCGGTCAAAGCTGTATTTAAGATATCACGATCGATGGTATAGGATAATTGCGTCCGCAAAGACCAGTTTTTATAACGTGTATAGAGGTACAAACCACCTGTGATTGCTGGCTGCGAATTGCCAACATAGACCAAATCATTTTCATCGAGCACATAGTCACCATTTAGATCTGTAAAAATAGGATCTCCAGCACGAAAAAATTTACCTTCGTTCATTTGGCCTCCTGCTCGGTAACGCAGTCCCGTTAATGGATTTACAGGTACTTGATCGTCCGCTTTATAAACGCCTTTATAATCATATAAGACAAAAGTAAATGCATTACGACCCAAACGATAGAATTGAGGGAGGTCATACCCTGATCCATCTGCTTGCACCAATTGACGTGCTCCATCTGGCAGCGAAGTAACATAATCTCTGTTTATCGCAAATGTTGCGTTCGCATTCAATTCCCAATCCGAACTTGCTAATTTTGGTCGATACTGAATACTTAATTCATGTCCTCTATTCACCATGGCTGTCTCGTTGGTCAGCACGTCAGAAAATGCGTTGTGATTCGCAATTGGCTTCTTGCGTAAAATTTTATCCGATTGCTTGTAATAAGTTTCGTAAGTCACATAGAGTGAGCTATTAAAAAAACCTAGCTCAGCAGCCATAGACCATTGGGTAGTCGATTGTGGAACTAGTCCAGGGTTTGGTGCAATGGCCAAATCCAATGAAGTTGTTGGTCTATTGTTATACCGACCATCGTCAATCTTATACCAACCGTAGATATCCGACAAAGTTCCCGATGGTGAAATTGTCCGTCCGACCGATCCTCTCAAGAAACCTGTATCCCACCAGCTCACATTTTCCATAAATTTCTCTTTCTTGAAATTCCAACGCAAACCCGCCGAAGGATTTTTGGTCCAAGGTGTTGCACCACCAGTCAACGAGCTACCATCAATACGATAAGTCAAATCAAGAATATACTTTGAATCGTAATTATAGGAGAAGCTTCCCGCATAAGCCACTGATCTAAAATTATTCAATGAGTTTAACAAACCTCCAAGTGTATTTCGTGTATTGTAACTGATTCCCGTTTGAAATTGATCATTGGCCGTTCCACGAATTTTCGATAGGTCTTCGGAGGACGCGGATATTTCCATTTCCGTAAATCCATAGACACTAAAAAGATGTTTTTCTTTAATTGCTTTCACATAGGACAATTGATTCCGGTTATAGACTTTACTTTTGTTGCTATAATAACTATATACTTCTGAAGAGTTGCCCAAAAGCACCTCTGGTGTATAACGATCTTTTGTCGCAGTGGTATAATTATAGTTTAAGGTAACGGATGCGCGCACATCTTTAATAGGGACATACTGCAATTCTAGCTGCCCAACGTAATTTCCAGTTTTATTCTGATCATCTACACCCAATGCGGATAGCGCCCCCATACTTCCAGAAAATAGCGAAGGCGATGGATACAGCGAGGTTGTATTGACCGATTTACCTACTCCGGTTTGCATTAAGGCATTTCCTGAACCCATCTTATTTTGCGCCACATTGACATTGATATTGGTCATCATTCTGAAACGATCACTCGGCTCATATTGCATATTGGAGGTCATTGTGTATCTTTTAAAACCCGTATTCGCGATGATACCATTTTCATCGTAATAGTTCATATTGGCTTTGTAATTGAATGTACGTTCTCCTCCGGAAATACCAATATTATGTGTCTGGTTCATGGTATTGCGATAGAAATAAGACTGCCAATCGGTTGAATTATTATAATAGGGATTCAGGGAATCGGCCAGTATTGGAGAATCGTTGATACGACGTAGCGCGGCAGCCAATGTGGTATCATTCATCAAAATTTGTTCTAAACGAACCATACGTTCTCCCTTACCACCAATTACGCGACGCAATTGCGGCACTGCCGACAAGAAAAACTGACCTTGATAGTTTACGATAGGCACTTTTGAATTACCGCGTTTGGTACGTACCTGAATAACACCATAAGCACCACGCGATCCATACATCGCTGTTGCCTGTGCATCTTTCATGACGGTAATATCTTCGATATCCTCAGGTGGAATCATGGAAATTGGCGATACACCAGGGCCTGCAGTCTCAAATCCATATTCATAGCCCGAATTGTCATCGATAGGAACACCATCAATAACGAATAATGGCGAGGTCGGTGTCACAAAGGTATTATCACCGCTACCCGAAACATTGAAATTGGACATCCCCCGTACGGCCATTGTTCCGCGCATACCTGGGCTACCTGTATTGTTCTGAATATTTAAACCCGCAACCTTACCTTGTAAAAGGTCAACAAAGTTACCAGAGGGAATATCCTGTATTTCCTTACCGGAAATTGTTACCACGGATCCCGTCAAGGTTTCTCTTTTACGTTGCTGGTACCCGACAACAACAGTCTCTTCGAGCTCCTGAGCGGTCATTTCCAAAGTTACATTGTATTCTTTTTTCCCAGCAACAATCGTATATTTCTCTGTACGATAGCCCTGATAAGAAAATACCATAACCCCAGTGTTTGGGATTGAAATTACAAATCGCCCATCTTCGCCGGTTTTCCCTAAATCTCTTTTTGGGTTCTCCAGACGTATGGATACGCCGCCGAGCGCCCTATTATCGTTTCCTTTCACGACACCCTTGATCATGGTTTGTGCCCAAGCCTCCCCTACAAACAAGGTGCAAATGAAAGTAAATAGTATGCAAATTTGTTTCATAATTTTTAAGCTAATTAGTCCGTCCATCATCATTCAAATTTTGGTGTTTCATTGGTGAAGCGAAACTGTATCTCCCAATCCCCCTCCTCGTAGATCGCAAATGGCATCTCGATCCCGCAATCTTCAAGAAAACCAAACTGCCCTTTCCGACGGAATTTGAAATTCATTATGGCATAGGTGCCATCGCTTGAAGAGTAGTCGGTTTTAATCGATGCCAGTGGAATAGGATAAGCTACGTCATAAATCACCTTTCCATTTTCAAATCTATGGTTGAAACCATGCACTAATTTATCCCATTCTGTCGCTGCAAATTTCTTCACATCAATTGGGCGATTCAACGAATCCAAGAAACTGATGGTCAATGTTTTACTTCCCGCACCTTTGCTTTCCAATTTATTGAAATACACATTGATTAGACCTGGATAAATAAATTGATTCGTCCGTTCACCATACAAATTGTTGGTTCTGCTTGGGTGCGTATACGGTAAAGGTGATAAACCGGTAACCGGATCCATAATACTTGGTTCAAAAGCACGCTCACGATAAGGCTTCAATTTGAAATTTCGCAAATATCTGCGTCCACCAGTGTTGCTGATCTCAATATCAAACACGTAACCAGAATCTGGCTGTGCTTTGACAAAATTCGAGTTAACAGCTTGGCCCCAGAAGTTTATATTTCCCGATTTCTCCAAAATCTCAAGCACTGGACGATATTCAACCTTACGTTTGCTTTCAATTTCCGCAATAGATTTTTCCTCTCCACTATAAGCCTTTGTCCAGATTTTCACCGGAAATTTATCTTCAAAAAGTGTTGAAGGCTGTCCATCGATATCACGCACATTTACAATTTTAAAATTGAGGGGTTGTGATGTATTCTGACCAATATTGACAATATTATTGTAGAAGGTATTTCTTCCTAACAATGGCATAAATTCATTGGTGCTATACACCACGTCAGTACCGAGTGAGTCTTGGTCATCCGGAATATACTTATTACATGAGGCTAGCATGAAAAGTCCCATCCCGAGCACCAATAACTGTTTTGCCGATTTAAATATTTTCTTTTCCATGCTATTTGTTTAATAATTTAGCGAGTTTACTAAATCCGAAATTATGACTTGGCGCGAGTACATGTAACATCCCATTTTGTGTACGGATATTCACCACAGATGTTGCGCTTTCCTGCCAGTAGCGCTGAAAAATAGACTTATTCATATCGCTCAATATGATCTGTTGTTGACCGCCGCCTATAATTCCCGAAGCAGATGTCACTTTATATTTTAAGGTCATATTATAATCGTCAATGGCTTTAATCACTTTCCCTTCAACAAAATCACGTAGGTAAGGCGTATCATATTCACCATCAAAGGCATAATGATAGGTCAAGGAATCAAGGATCAATTGTGGAATATCTTCGAGATAAAGTGGAGATCTGTTTCCCACTTTACGTACGCCGTTCATGGCGTCCAAAGCATTGGTAAAACTGCTGTTCGTCATTGCAAAAAATGTCGTTTTTGCATTCGCATCTTTCAACTTAGCACGTACCGAAGGGACACGATCCAAGACTAACAACAAGGAGTCATACGTACTACCCTGTGATTCCAAAAATTCCAAGGAGGTTCCGTTAAATTCGGTATACTTAACCTGAAAATCTTCATAATAGGTATTCCCTTTTTTACAACTAGCAATACCTAGGAATAGTACGATTAGCGATAAGCCTAAAAAAATATGTTTGTTTTTCATGATTATCTATTCTATTATTTCCAATATGAATTCTGCACCAGTTTAGAGTTTCTCTCGAGTACATCCGAGGAGATAGGCCAATAGATTCCTCCTTTTTGGATCAAATCATTCATGACGGGATTGTTTTTCTTAATTTTTGCCAGACGTATTTGATCGTACCATCGCCAGCCTTCCCCCATCAATTCGCGTCTTCTCTCCAAAAAGATCTCTTCCAATAAATCTTTCGGTGAGTTACTGATATATGGTTTTAGACCGCGACGCTCCTTAATCACATTGAGGTATTTAATGGCATCATCACGTTGGTTGAGAACCGCTTTGGCCTCCGCTTGCAGTAAATAGATTTCTTCAAGGCGCGTAAAAACCAAGTTCGATCCAAAAATGGAAAAATCAGAATCACCATTACCATTACGGATGACCTTGATTTTACTAAAAATTGGAATATCGCCGTTGTAATTGGTAAAGTAGTTGGTCCGTACCAATCCCGATATAGAGTCAATACCGAAACGTGTATCGTTGACATCATCAAACAATTTATTGATGGTATCCCGACTGACATAGATATCCGGTTTGGCTTTGGTAACAATTGGATAACCTAAAGTCAATGATTCAATATGACCTGTATTCGTCGCTTCGCCCAATTCGTAGGAAGAGCGAATCGCTAAAATCTGTGCTCGGGTACTCGGCCCGAATAGACCATCGCTTGGATTCACCAATGCAGGCGTCGTCATCAGCTCAAGATTCGCCTGTGAGTAATTATCGATAACAAATCGAGAATATACCTCCGCATTGATGTATTTTCCTTGCCAAGCGGCTACATGTGCCAACAGGGAATAAGCTGTAATTTTATTGACCAATACACCTACCCAAGTACCATAGTTCTCCCCATAATAACTTTGTGTCCCTACAGCATACCGATAAGGTAAATCCTGCGCCGCTGCCAATAGTTCGGTTTCTGCAAAAGCTAAAACAGTTGCTTCGGTTGATCGCGCAAGCTCCACAAAAGAACCGTTATCATAAGAATCTTTTAACAAAGGAACATCGCCCCAGATACGAACCATATAGAAATACATCAGGGCACGGATTGTACGTGCCTGCGCAACATCATATTTCATATCGCGCTCTGTATATCGCTTATCTTTGGCCATCACTTCGGGGGCCCGTTCGATAAAAAGTGATGCTGCATTGATGACCGCATAAAATCTACGCCAGTCTGTGAGATCTTTAAGTAAAGGATAAGCTGATCTCAGTTTATTTTCTTGGACGGCACGCAGATCAGCGCGGGAATACGGTGTAAAGTCACCGTAGCGCATCTCTCCATACACCCAATGCCCATAATTATCAACCAATGCTGCCCGCATCAGGCCATAAATGCCCATCAAGTGCGCGCGTGTATCAGATATGGACTGCCATTCCAGTTTCTCGGAGCCGAGATTGGATGCAACGATATCCAATTTTTTATTACATGAACTCGTAAAAGCAGTGATGCCCAGTGCCATCAGGAACATGACTGCCCATCGATTATATCTTTTCATACTCTTTCTACTATTAAATTATTACAGATCTAACTTAATACCTAATGAAACCATTGGAGATAATGGCAAGCCATACCCCGTATAATATCCATTAAAATCTATCAGTTCAGGATCCGCACCTGAAAACTTGGAAATCGTCAACAAATTGGTACCTGAAACGTAAACATAGGCTCTACGGATGCTCTTAATCTTGTCTTTTACATTGTTCAATTGAGCAAGATCGTAGCCTAAAGTCAAGGATCTCAACTTCAAGAAAGAAGCATTTTCCAAAAACAGATCTTGATCCACACGGTATGCAACAATCGGACTCCAAGGGTTATAAATCGGGTATTTATTGATATCGACATCTTGTTGCCAGTGGAATACTTCGCGAATCCCATCCAGAGAGTTGGTATTTTCGGTATTGATAAAGTTATACTTATTGGAAGCACGCTGATTTAAGGCTTTCTGCCCGAGCGCAAAATACCATTGCATATTTAGGTCGAAACCTTTGAATTTGAAATAGTTTTGAAATGAACCTGTCAGCTTAGGCATTGCATTTCCTTTCAGGACACGATCTTCGTCATTGATTTTAAAATCTCCGTTTTGATCTTTCCAGATTGGATCTCCCGCTGCAAAATCCACCCCGTCAAACTGCATTTTCTGACCGTTTTGAACTGGGATACTCGCTTCGGTGTCATAAGTTCCCCGGTTTTCGTATAACCAAAACCGATCAATGGCCTCGCCTACTTTTAATAGCCTATTACCAACCTTCAACTGTTGGCGTCCCTCCGGAAGTGCTATCAATTTATTTTGATTGTAATTTAAGTTAAGCGATGTATTCCATTGTAACGCTTCTGGATTGGCAAGTAGTTTTGCAGACAGATTGAAATCCACACCCGTGTTTTTAACACTGAGCCCGTTTACAATTTGTCCAGAATAACCGTATTCAGCGGGAATGGGTGAATTAATCAATTGATTTACATCCTTCTTTTGGTATAAAGAGACGTCAAAATCAATTTTTCTCTCCAATAAAGTTCCGTCAACGGTCAATTCGGCATGGTCTGTATAGGGCCATTTGATATCATAGCCTACCCATCCTTCAGAATAAGGTCTGGATGCAACAGCAAAACCATTATAGGACACCAATGATTTTTCTGATCCCCAATTTAGATCAGCCGTATAATTTGGTCCGATAGCAAACTTACTTGTAAATACCGGTTTCCCAATTCTCGCCCAGGAGGCCTTTACACCCAAATGGCTAAATAAGTTTTCTTCATTTTCGGGAATCAAATGGTATTTCGCTGCGAAAGATGGTGTCATCAACCAACGCGAATCAGGTTGCATTGTTGAAGAACCATCATAACGTAGAACGGCATTTAGATCCAGAAGATTTTTATATTTATAAGCCGCGGCTAAGTACAGGGAATGTAATCGGAAATCTTCGCGGTTACTATAACGATTCACATATAACCCGCCTATTGGTGTCAAATAGCCAGCGTTATTAGGGTCGCCATCTACAACGTTAACCTTGATAAAATCATTTGGTCCATCATAAGCACGCGCATAATTGTAACGATAGAGATCTTGCGTATAAGAAGATCCTAAGGTCAAATCCAATTTATGCTGTTCTTGGAATTCCAAGTTATATTCCAAGCGGTTATTATACACCAAGCGTTGATTAAAACCAAAATAACTCGACATATAGTTATTGGTTTCCATCAATGAACCAGGGAAGAAAGCTTGTCTAGCTCCTTCAGAATAATCAATCCCCAAGGAAGTATTAAATTTTAGATTTTTGAGAAAATAAAGGTCTAATGTGACTAAGGAATTCAAAAAATTGACCGTATTTTTATCTAAGGCAGCTTTATAGATGTCCAGATATTGTGCGTACATTTCCTTGTTTGGCGAAATAGGCACGGAAAGGTCAGGAACATAAGATGCTTCGCCGAATCGATCACGGAGACTACGATTCCGATCTCTCAAGCTGCGGCTTGCATTGATGGTGGCACCAAAATTCAACCATTTAAAGGGTGCCATATTGACGTTAAACAAGGCATTATACCGCTCGATATTTGTTTTGTCGGCTGAGCTTGCGTTCTTGGTATACCCCCCTACAAACGAAAAATTTGCGCGATCATTGCCCCCACGAATACCTATGCTTCCACCATAAATAGGTGTATTTTTATAATACTCTTCATTCCAGTTTGCTGGTCCATAATAATTTACGTTCGTCGAATCACTCAGATAACCAGGATAGTTCAAACGATCCGTGACCGATCCATATTTATTATAGAATATTGATCGGAACATGTTTTCATATTGCGCATTTACAGGTGTTACTACCGGTTTTGTTGCTAGGCCAACATAGGTATCAATAGAAATTTGGCGCGCGCCCTCCCGGCCTGGTTTGGTAAGAATCCAAATAGCACCGTTGGCAGCTAATGGTCCCAATTTTGCTAATTTAACAGGATCTTTTATTACCTCAATGGACTCTACTGTTGAGAGGTCTACACCAGCAAAGTTGTCTGTTCCTGGACCAATACGATTAAATTGATACTGTTGAATTGAATACGCAAAGTTGTTGTCTCTCGCAATGGGTATCCCATTTACAAATACCGCTGGTTGTACATTAACCGCATCTTTGATTTCGAACAATGGCGATCCTAAGCCCCGAAGCACCATATTCTTTGGCGTTCCTGGTTCACCTGTCGCTTCTTGTACGTAGAGACCGGCAATTTGCCCCTTCAAAACCTCCGGAATACTGACGAGAGGCAGTGTTTCAACGTTTCTTAAATTGAGACTGTCTTTGACACCCTGCTTTTGTAACAAGGTAGCCAATCGTCCTTTAAGCAATCGCTTGTCAACCTCATTGATTTCAGAAGTATCTTGTTTTGAAGTCCAAAAGTTAAGGTTGTTAGCCTTTACATTTGGAAACATAGGGACAAGAAATAAAAAACAAAATAGTCTTTTCATTCGATTTTATGTCTTTAGGCATTAAAAAAAATTGGTATTATTCGGCTAGCAAATAAATTAAGTTTCGGCATTAATTAGGTTGGACTTTATGTCCTGTAAATAATTGATAGTATATAACAATGATATAATAATATTTCTAAAGTCATACATAATAGCTGGAACGAAATCGATTGCGCAATTGAAGCAAACGTTTGCATAAATTATTCTCCATTGTCTATATAGCTGGCAGTTTTATAATTTTATGAAAGAAGTAAACGAAGTCATTCTATTTTATTAACAATCCAACATATTTTAATGCATTCATTTTTTGACTGTTTTTTGTCACTTAGTGAAGAATTATGTAAGGATCGTCGTGCTATCCCTGCGTATTTTTTGGACAAAAAAAAACTCCGAATTGTTGATCACAATCGGAGTTTTGTCTGACATAAGACCACTATCTAATCTCTTAATGCTGTAAGATCAACCTTAGGTTTGGGCAGGTTCATATTTTTAATTTCCAGACGACAGGCATCAATCATTTCCTGCGTCATGGTATAGGTATACTTTCCATAATCGTCGTATTCCAAGGTACCAACAAAAAAGAATCCGTATTTATCAAAGAAATCCGTCAAATCCAATTTGGCCACTTCGCAGGCTGTTTTAACAAAGTTCAGCTGATGAACGGCAGGATTACGCTCCCCCGTCATGCGATCGGAGCTCCAATCTGAACGCTGTCTTCTTGGTTTATTCATATTCTGCTGACGGAAAGCCTCAAATAGATCGGCATAAAAATCGGGGCGTTTTCCCTCCCCCTCAAAATAGAGCTGTAACTGCCAAAAAGGAATCAAACGATCGAACACATCCGGATCGGACAAATAAGAAATTCGTTTTTCAATAATATTGGTCTTCGCTTTCTCAAAATTGTTCTGCTCTGAAACCCGAGTTTTATTACCAAACGAACGTGTTACATATAAGGAGAAGAGGTTGTTGCTCACTTCCCCCAAACCACCCCAATTAAACATTGGACGTGTCTGGTGTACGTGTCCTACCTCATGACTGAAACCCCAGCAAGGATCCCCTTTAATCACCGATTCCGGCGTTACCACCATCTTCATCGCGTAACCAACTTTATCGCCCATATAGGCAACACCATCACCATCACGAAACATATAATAATTATAGTTCACCCGCGCTAGAATACGATTTTTAGGTACTTTATTATACTTCTCCAGTCCCATTAAGCGATGTTGCCTATACACCAGCGAATCGTAATTACGAATTAGCTCGACGCCTTTTCCATAAGCATACTGTTTCAATGCCTCGATTGGATAAGCGGTCTGAATATGCTCGCCTTTTGCATCCATAATGGGGAATACAGCATGATCGACCAGACTATTCCACTCCTTATTTCCCTGCTTTTTAAGATCAAAGTAACCGTTTACCTGCCCTGTCGGGAAATGAACTGTAATCGGGTTTTCCTTTTCAGGTTCGTCGGAGAAATAGTCGATATAGGCTAAACTTCCGTAATCATCAAGCTGTATAATATTCACGCCATTCTGTAATCTGAATTCCTGTTTTTCCAGTCCCCAACCTTTTGGATCCTTTGTAGGCTCTTGCGGATTAGGGGCTTTTCGCAACCAGTTGGGTACAACAAGATTTACCTCTTTACCTGCTGCAATACCGTCCACGATAACAATATGTTTTCCTTTGGGAAGATACACACCGGTCATATTTTCATATTTACTATAACCGTCCCCAATACTTAATTGATGCCCTAATGTTGTCGGATTCAACAAGGCATAATAGGTTGCATACTTATACTCCTTATTATAGTTGCCATTAAGTATAGACTGCGCGACCCGGCGCAGGGTAGTATCAGCAATCTGATTGAGTTGCTTTTTCTTAATCCCCTTTTTTAGTTTTAACGCTAAAGGATCTTCAAATACAGCAAGATCGGCATAGGTTTGTTTAAAATCCTGAGCGGTTTGAGCTTTTAGATTGGCACTCGCCAGAAGCCCCAGCCCAAGTAATACGATTAGTTTCTTTCTCATAATTACTATAATTAGATTACGACATAGTATAATTAACATATCTAAAGCCGTAATAAATAGGAGACAAAAAAGGTTGAATACCTAAGTATCCAACCTTTCATTTTAAAGTTAATTATATACTCTCCTCGTGACCTGCGGCACGATCACATCAATTTGAAAATTTCCGCTCTCAAATGTCTGAAAAGAAAACCTCGCATTACAGGTATATGTATTATCTAGGATTCCCAATGCATCGTCAAAATGTACAAATTTGGTAGGGATACGATAATAATAATTGAACCCATTCCCTAAGGAGACCAAAGGGAATGGCACTACCCCGTATGTAAATTCGATACGATCATCATACAATACAGTGCCGACAGCATAATCCTGCATGGTCTGCAGGTACCCTCCTGCAGTCCCACTCTGTGGCCGACGAGTAATTTCTCCTTTTTTTGGATTGAAGACCGCTCCATTTTTATCCAAAAAACGTACTGTAATTTTATTGCCTTGTTTTGATAATTGCGTTACCTTAATATGGCTAGCATTACTGGGAATCGATTTTGATTTTGTTTCATCACCCACCATAATCGCAGAGGTAGAACGTACTGCTGGAACTTCAAAGGCCAACGCAGGGACAATTTTAAATTCTGCAATTCCAGGAAAAGACTTTGTGCCAGCAACGTTATTAACGTCCACATCGAACTTATACAACCCGAGAGGAAGATGCACAGTATTGTAATTTGCTTCTAGTTGTCCTGAAACGGAATTTAAGGTGATCGGATAAACCATAGAGTCCACCTGCTTTGCATCAATCAAAGCCTGTGTGGTATCCGTCTTAGGATCATATGGTTTTTTCCAAACTCGCTGCTGGTATTTTGTCAGAAAAAGACTAGTCACATCTTCGCCAGTTTCACTTTTATAAATCTTGATCAATTTAATTGTAATCGGCTTGGTAGAGCCTGCTGGATTAATTGCATCTGTCACAACTGGTCTTCCCTGCTTTATTTCCATCGGCTGCTGCTCATAACGGATAATGTCACTTAAATTGCCATCGGGAATTTTTTTACAACCTAAAATAGTCCCCAGGCTTCCAATCATTAAAAAATATAGGATCTTTTTCATAACTTTTATCGATAAAAGAATAAGATATGGCTATTGTTCAATACGTGAACAACGCCCGTTGTCGTTTGTGCATTTGAGGTTTGCACACGTGTCCTAACTCCAATAGGGAGCGCGATGTCTGACGCTGGCACATTATTATCTAGTGCCTGGAATAAATAGGAGAAGTATACTATTCGAGGTCGTACCGACGAAGCTTCATTATATCCTAAATTAGTGTCGTCTGTCGGTTCATATGAAACAACTACATCCTTACCTTTTGCATTTTTATATTTTGTACCATTTTCTGTCAACAGATCATTTTGCAACGTTTGATTCACAATATACATATCGATAGAATCTGCAAAACGCGGCAATTCATATTTAATCATAGAATCAACAGTCCATTTCTTTTCTGGATCAATACGTTGCATCGCAATAGATCTCGCCTGAACATAATTGTAAATATCATAATCTGTAGGAGCAAAAAAGGTAATACCTTGTTTGTTAATTTTATCTTTTACCCCAGCTTTATCTATCAACATGATCACCGTATCGAACACGCCGTCTTTATTACTTTTTAGCCAGTCATATGTAGTCATATTTATTTTAGGATTATGCAAATCCCCACCAACAAAATATCCATCCTTTTTACAGGAATACATCATCGTCCCCAGGACAACTACCGTCAGTATTATATATATAAGTCTTTTCATTATGTTGTTCATTAATGATTTTTCCACCATGGGTTTTGTGTTAATTTCTCATTTTGTGGTAACAGATCACGCATGTTTAGCGGCCAATAATACCCTTGGTTAGCTATACGGTCTGCTGTGTAGTAACCCGAATATTCACTCAATTTACCTAAAAGCCCCATACGAATTAAGTCAAATTGCGTAGCTCCTTCACCAATTAATTCCCGTCGACGCTCATTGAAAATCTCTTCAAACAACTTTTCTCCACTCAAACTGATGTCCGAAAGTCCGGCACGTTTTCTAATCTTATTGAGATCTCCCAACGCCAGATTCTCCTGCCCAGTCTTAGCATAGGCTTCGGCACGTAATAAATAAATGTCAGCCAAACGCAGTAATACCAAATTATTACTCACCGCATAATCTGAAGTATTATTATTATAATACTTCACAACATCATATTTTTGCAACAACCACACATTGGCAGAAACTTTTCTAAAAACAGCTGTCGGCCTTTGATCAGTTGAAGCTGGATCTTGTACTTTAAAGGACTCATTCAACAGATCGACATCTATTGGCCATGCAGAAGATAAGCTTTTGCTTTTTATCGTCGGGTCAGCAAGAAAGGCATTAAAGAAATCTTTAGTGAATTCATTTCCACTGTCTGAATAGGTCATTGGGAGTTCAAAAATCGTCTCTTCTGAATCTCCAGCCCAAATACTCTTATAATCTTTAATATCAACCAAATCAAAATCACCTTTGATCACTTCGGTTGCCATTTTTTCAGCATTTACATAATCATGGCGCCAAGCGTAGACATGTGCTAACAGTGCTTGTGCAGCTGCCTTAGACGCAAATCTTTTTGTAATCCCTTCATCCAGATTATCGACGGCATATTTTAGATCTTCCGTACAAAAATCCAATGTCTCCTTTTCAGGGCTTCGCGCCATATCAGGAATATTCTGCGGATCGGTAAAGACATTTTTAGTCAATAATACATCGCCCCAAACACGCTGCATATAGAAAAACGTATAGGCACGCAAAAAACGAGCTTCAGCAATAGCTTTTGTTTTTTCAGCTTCACCTCCTTCAAATAGGTTATTATCCATTGCTTCTGTATGTTCGACAATCAGATTACATTGGTTAATTATTTTATAAAATCGTGTCCAATTCCACAATGATCCTTCCAAATAGGGGGCATAGCTAAACTTAAATCCTCCCGCCTTAATCAGACTGGTATAATTCCAGTAATCACCACCAACCTGAAAATTTCCGGCAGCTAAATCTCCAAAAATAAAAAACGACCGACTATTGCGAAGTGCATCACGTAGCAACGAATAAGCGCCTAATTTTGCGCGATCAACATTACTGCCGTCTTTCCAAAAAACATCATCGTATGTACTATTTTGGGGTTCCAAGTTAAGATATTTCGAACAGGATGTTCCAAGCATCAAAATGCTTGCTATCCCGATATATTTTCCAATTGTTTTTAATTTCATCTTCTTTCCTATTAAAAATTAACTTCTAGACCAATTGTATATTTCTTTGGTAAAGGATAAGCACCGCCACTGTATTCCCCTTGAGGAGAAACCAACTCCGCATCAGGTACATGTGATTTTTGGAAGGTATGGACGTTATCAAGCATCGCATAAAAACGGATCAATCGCGCTCCAATTTTTAAGCGATCAACGATTGCTCGCGGAACAAGATATCCCAGCGTAATAGTCTTAATTTTGAAATAGCTTCCATTTTCATTAAACATCGTGCTGAATGGCAGAAATTGGTAAAAATAGCCACCAAATGGAGCAATTGATGGAAAACCAGCTTGATAATTCGGATCTTTGGCTTTTTCTGGCGTCCAGTAATCAATCCCTTCCAAATCCGGCAAACGATTATTTGTGAAATTATAAATATTAGAACCGATTGAATTGAATTGATTACTTTTCAACGTATTGATAATATCACGGCCAATAGTAAATGTATTTAGAATACTGAAAGAAAAGTTTTTATAAGTAAACTCGTTATACAAGCCTCCAGTAAATTTTGGGTTAGGATTACCTGTTGGAACCAAATCACCATCTGCAGCTCCCTTATCTTCATCGCTCCATACATCCCAATCATTATTGACATCTAGCCAATTTGGATAACCTGGTTTTACAGGATTATTTCCTTTAAAATAGGTCAATGGTCTTCCAGTAATTGGATTTCCAGGAATTTGATCTTGATGACTATACACGCCTTGATAAATCATTTGAGCCCACTGATAAATTGGACTGCCCACGCGATACAAGAGTTGCTCGTTCCAACCTCTAGAATCAGCATAGAAACTACGGTTACCATAAGGCAAAGCCCCAATTCTATTTCTGTTATAAGTGACATTTAAATTGGTGTTCCATTGCAAGGCACTCGTCTTGGATAAATTACGGGTCGCGATCGTCAAATCAAATCCTTCATTATAAATCGTCATGGGAACGTTATAGGAAAGATTTGTATATCCGGTGTAATACGGAAATGGAAATGACATAATCGGATCTTTTGTAATCTTCCGATACGTATCAAAAGTTATATTCAACCTGTTATTGAATGTAAACAAATCAAAACCAATATTTGTCTGTTCGGATTTATTCCAAGTCAAGTTTGTTAATGTCAATGGCTTTCTAAAAGAAGGGACTGCAAATGTCGTTCCGTCATAGGCATTGGAAGAAAGTTCCCATACGTTGTAAGGTGCGTAGAAATCGGATGGCAATACGCCCGATTTACCCCAGCTTCCACGTAATTTAAACAAGTCCACCCACTTGAATTTACTCATGAAAGCTTCATCTGAGACAACCCAAGCTCCAGAGAGCGCTGGAAAATATCCCCATTTAGTATCCTTTCCGAAACGTGAAGAAGCATCCGCACGCCATGAAGCATTAAAAATATACTTTGATTTATAGTCATATGAAAACTGACCCATGTAAGATAACAAACCAGCTTCTTTAAAATCCGTACTACCACGAAGGTCTCTCGCTGCCACCCCCTGAATCACCTTAATATCATCCGTTGGAATATTGTAGCCCAATAAATAAGCAGACTTTTGTTTGTCATATTGAAAAGACTGCATTGCTGTAATTGCAATACTATGTTTATCTTGAAATGTACGCGCATAATTCAATACGTTCGCAAGATTGTAAGTGTAGGCATTTCTATTATTAGATTCTGCAAAAGAAACTCCATTATTCAGCTCTTTAGGCTGAAATTGATCCCGAGAATCAAGATTAATCTGTGCAGAAGCCTCTAGTGAATATTGCAATCCCTTGATAATATCTACATAAGTCTTTGAGAACAGATTGATGTTATCAGTTTGGTTGTCGTCTTTCAACTTATCATATTGACCATAGTAGAAATCATAATCTGCTTTGGCCAATCCAACAAAAGAAGACGGCATTTCTCCTTGATTGACCGGCACTACCTCATCAATTCCGCGTCCAAGACCGCGTTTCCTATTGATACGTGCCGTTGAAAACATAAAATCTGAGCGTATAATAGGCGCCAATTTAAAACCAAAGTTCCCTCGTAATGAGTAGCGTTTAAAGCCCGTATTTCGAACCACACCATCTTCATTATAGTATCCTCCGGACAAACGATAGTTTACCCCTTCGTTGCCACCAGAAATACTAGCATCCGCATTATCAATATTTCCAGTGGTATAAAATAGGTCTTGCCAATCTGTTGCATTATTATAGCTGTTATTTAAACTGTCAGTCAATGGTTGGGTAATGCCACCCATTTGCGCCCAACTAGCATATTGGGATATAATACCCATTTTTGCTCTTCTTTCAGCTGCTCCTCCAAGTGTCCTTTGTAATTGTGGCCTTTCTGTTACACCCTTATAATACGAAACACGCACTTGCGGCTTACCCACGTTTCCGGTCTTAGTTTTAATTACAATGACACCATTTGCTCCACGCGAACCCCAAACCGCTGTCGCAGACGCATCTTTTTGTACAACAATACTTTCGATATCATTGATATTGATGCCGGCGATATAATTTGTTCCAGTAGCTGTTGAGCTTGCCAAGTCGGTAATCGACAAAGGCATTCCGTCAATAATGTACAATGGGGAACTCATCGTATTAGCCAAATCGACTTCTGAGTTTAGATCTGGAGATATTGTCGTATTACCACGAATAGTAAAGGTATTCCGAGCTCCCGGCTCCCCTGTAAAGTTTTGGATATTAACCCCCGCGACCCTTCCTTGCAGCAAACTCTCAAAACTCGGCGCAGGAAGATCTTGAATGGTTTTCCCCGAAATAACTTGAACCGCACTGGTCGTTTTCTTAACAGACTGTCTCTGGTACCCGACAACCACAACTTCATCCAAAGATGAAGCATCGCTTTGAAGGATCACAGCTGTAGCCTGTTTTGTTGTCACATGGACCTCCTGTCTTTTAAAGCCGACACCAGAAAAAACCAATGTTACGGGAAGGCTCTTTACAGCCAAAGTGAATGAACCTTGCTGATTTGTCGACGCTTGATTCGCTGTTCCTCGTTCTGTGACGGTCATGCCCGCCAGCGGCTGCCCCTTTGCATCTCGAACAGTCCCTTCCACAGGGATTGTTTGGCCGAAAACATGAAAATAGGACATCACCACGAGAATAATAATAGGTAGAATTCTCTTCATATTAATTTAGTGTTAGTGAAGTGAAGGTAGATCAAAAATCCTGATGTCACAAAAAAGAAGGGACAAATAAATAACTATTAGAATATTAAATTTCAGAATAACACAATCAAACGATTGCGCTACTTTTACGCAATCGTTTGAGTAAATTTCACAAAACGCTGAATTTGTATCAACAGATTAAACTAGGGTTATTCAAACGTCATCTCAAGATGAACGCTGTAAAAATGCTTCACAAATATTAACAAACAGCAAACAATTCTAAGTCACGTCGAAATACCCTATTAGTTAATTAAAACTATTCACTTTACATACTCGGTCATTTTAAAATTTAATCAATACAATCTAAAATTCTACGAACTTTTCGATGACTTAATTAATACAACTAATATAAAACAGAACGTCTATTAGCTAAGAGGTCAAATTAGGTTTTTATCTTCCGTTAGGCGATTTCGTTATCAAAGAAGTATCCACAAGAAAAAGAAAAAGGCTTATTAAACTAAAAATAGCGCCATCCTATCGTAAGCGCTATTTTTAGAACAACAAGTTGATTGGAAAACTGCTCATCAAGGAAACTCCACCACATACGTCCGGTTATCCCGAAAAGTATTGTACGTACTTTTTCCAACTTGATTGATCACATAGCCGTAGCCACGATTGGGACCATTGGATAAGCTGTTGTTGCAGATATGTTTGAGCCTTACACCGGGTTTTACCGGAACTTCCACCGAACTTTCGATGCGTATCGGATTGACCAGCACATCATATATTCCAAATGCATAGGCTTCATGTTGCTGCACCGTATCGGCGACCTTATAAGCCGCAAACCCATCGCGTGTCCCATTTTCGCTTCGGTATGCTGCCTGATTTGGTGCATCATAGGGGCTTTCACATTGAAAGAAATAAGTACGGCCATAATTACCAGTCCAATAGGTTTGATATTCCTGAAAATGTTCATTGAACAAGGCATACATGGTCATATAGTCTCCATTGACCACCAACCCATTGCGTGTCGTATTGATATCCCAGCCAACACTGCCCTTCACCCCATGATCGGCACGCCATATCCAAAAGTGATCACCGATCACATCATTACTATTGATAATAACCGATTGATCGACATGAACTTTGTCGGCCCGAAATCCGCCAATACGCAGAAATAGATCCGCCAACAGGGTTGGGTTACTGTCATGTCTTATCCCGCTCTTTTTCTGACCCACCTGGATCAAACTATGGGAGCTATAATGTGCATCAAACATCAATGAAGCAACAGTAACACCCGCGACATCATCAACATCAATTGCCGTATGCGGATTTGCTGAACCAGGTATCAAGGTAGCCAACCCAAGTCCAAGTATGATGGTATTGGCCTTGCTGACATGAAGGGGTTCGGATAACTCATACATCCCCGGCGTAATCAGCAAATGCTTGCCGCGCCGCAACTGTCGGTTCATTTCCGCTGCTGAATCGCCGGGCTTAACAACATAAAAATCCTTCTCCACATCAATAATATCTCCCGCACCCATATTGTTCCGCGTATAGGATACACCTTTATGATTATATTGTAATGCAGGACGAAAAACCTTATAACGCCCATCCTCGTCAAAAAATAAAAAAGGCTTCTCGCGAATTATAGGTGTTGTTGGAATCACGGTCACATTGCCTCCTGCTGCCCAATTATTTTGATAGCTATTTTTATCGACAGAAGGTCCAAAATCGACTCCCTGAAAGCAATAGTTGTATTTAATTTCTTCAAACTTCCCTCTTCCTTTGTTAAGAAATGAGTTTCGTGTATACCACTGCTGCTGATTTTTGGACCCTGCTGCTGCTTCAAAATAACAGTCTGCAGTATAACCTCCACTAACCCATCCATTTGCCCATTGATTGCGCACCACTCGTGTGGAATAAATACGACGTAGCGGGGCCGCTTGGGAAACCGCCCATTTAAATGTTTGCTCTTCCTCGTAGCTCTCGGGACCAATAACAGAAAGATTTTCGGCAGCACGCCAGAATGTACATGTCCCATTCCCATCGGCAAGATGAGGCGGCGTATGTATATTTGAAACCGCAACGTCATAAGGCACTTTGCCCAATCCAGCAATCTGCACATAAAAAGGTATTTTCAATAGTCCTGCCGACTTGTAGTCCCCCGACTTGAAAAGTATGGCATAACGATTGGGACTGAATTCCTGTCCGAACATCTGCTCATGGAGCTGATTGACTTCTCTGCCGACACGATGCTGATGATCTGCTGGACTATAAATCAACGTATTTTCACCAAAAAGCTGGAGTTCCAAACTCAAGCGTGCAACAAACTCTCCTTTTACCGTCTGGATTTCATAATAGTAGTCGTATGGACTACCTTCAAGCACTTGATCCATAAATTTGGTCTGCGTGACTTTGGCAATAGTTTGATAATCGCCCAGCCTGCCCAGGCTCCGTCGGATCAGAAAGGGCCCTTTCATCTTCTTATCGATCAGCCGTTTACTGAAGTTAAGGCCTATTCGTCCCTTTTGCATGAAGACTTCTGGACTGCCTGCTTGGGATTTATCTTTCACAGCAGCGGCTTGCGACCTGCCTTTCGCCGCAGCTATTTCACCTAGGCTATTTGGACTTTCCGCGAGTTCACGTGGATCAGGCTCATGTGCCGCGACGGCAGTTACTGTAGTTCTATGCTCCCCGGCATAGGTTGCTTTACTTAGATTAGCGCTTGTTTTTGCAAGAGCAGGCTGTATCATCAACACCGCTACAACAGGCTTAATATAGTTTCTAAATGGCTGCATAAATTTCATTTTTTATGGGTTGACTGACTGGTTTATCTTTTTTAATCGGATCGCATTTAGCATCGGCTCACCTTTCTTACGAATAAAAGAAATCGCCAAGTTGCCTTCGTCGTTCACGTTCAGTGGAAATTTTCGACGAAGCACCCTAAATGCCCCGACTTCACGCCGGACATTGACATCGGTAGCAAGAGCACGGTCGCCAATACGGATGTCAAAAACGCGATCTATCCCCTTTTGATCCTGTTTCTTCTCCCGTTGCTCGAGATCATACAAGAGATTCTCCTTATCATTCGGACCGTCCAATTCGGCAAAGAACAATTCGATCTCGTAATCGCCATTAGGCAGATCAAATCGGTAAGATTCCAGTCCCTGCAATTGTGTTTGGAAGAGCGGATCATCCCCCGTACCTCTAATATTTACATCGGTCCCCAGGTTTTCCCGCCCTGTATTTTTCAGACGATACTTTTCGCCTTTAACATACCCCCAGCTGCCTCTTTCATAGGGCTGATCTGGGAACCACCGGTTTCCTAACGAGTCAATGTATTCCCGATTGTCACCAACATTGATGCGGAGTTCCTGCCATTCCTTATCCCTCTTCAGATCATAGGGCAATACCTCACAATCCAACATTGATTCATCCATACCGCTTAATTTTCCGTTATGGAAAGCCAGGGATTTCACAGTATGTGAGCCACGACTTAGGCTCACAGGCCATATGACCATCCGATCCACAGGCTTTCTTACGCCCAACGACACACCATCCAGCAGGAGCTCCACGGAATCAGCATTACTGAATATGGGTAGCCGCAGCCATCCGGAGCCTAGCAAGGCAGAGTCAGCATCAGTCCGCACGCCCCATTTTTTCCCATGTGTGACACCTATCTTAATAAAAGGCTCGGGCCTTAGATAAGCCTGATAAAGGAAATAGGTGTTTTTTTCTTTCCTATCCCAAGTCAACAGACCTTTGGTATTGATGTGCGGCATACTTTCTTCGCGGGTTTCAGAATTAAAATCGGATAGATTCCAGGCCACTCCACCAGCGACAAAGGGCTTCTTGATTAATTCGTTGAGATAGCCCTGGTGATATAGCACTGCGTACTCCACACTTTTATCAAAACGTATCGGTTTATCGGCAAGTATGCGATAATCGGCATCTGCTCCATATTCGGTAACCAGGAGCGGCTTGCCGGGCAGCTGCTGATGAATATGCTCTAGCTGTCTCCCAAAATCAGCAATTTTACCTCCGTACCAGCCCGGATACAAGTTCCAGCCCACAAGCATCGGGATTTTGGTCAGTCCTGTCCGATGATAGAGCTCAAAATTGCCATGGTTGGCAATCATGGTATAGCGGGTTGAATCTTCGTTACGGGTGAGTGTTTCCAATTGCTGGGCCAATGAAACCACCGATTTAAAATATTTTTCCTGACGGTCTTTATCTTTTGGAAAATGGGGCCGAAGAAAGATTTCATTCATATAGCCCCAGATAATAATGCTTGGATGGTTAAAATATTGCCTGATCATCTCTTTCTGCATCTGAAAGCTGTGATCGGCAAAAGCAGGACTTTCTGAAATCTCATTCACAAGTGGAATTTCTACCGATGCCAACAGCCCCAAACTGTCACAGGCTTTCAGCACGGCAGGATCCTGCGGATAATGTGCTACTCGCAAGAAGTTTCCGCCCATTGCTTTTAACTTCACAAGATCCTGTACTTGCAGGCTATCGGGAACAGCATTGCCCATCCCTTTAAAATCCTGATGCCGACTTGCACCGATTAGTTTCAGTGGTTTCCCGTTTAAAAAAAAGCCTTTCTGGGGATCGAACGAAAACCAGCGGAAGCCAACGGAGTTATCCAGGCGGTCCAGCTGCCGGCCCTTGGAATCATAAATCCGCGTTATCAAACGATACAAGTACGGCAGCTCTGGCGACCACAATTTTGGCTGCTCAATTTGAACCATGTTCAGTTGGAAATTGCTGTGTGAATGGGGTTTCAGCTTTTCTTTCCGCTGTACTTTTTTTACCGTCATCCCCTCGGCATCAACAAGCGTAGTTTCAATCAAAACCGCTTGTTGTAATGTTGAAGCATTCTGAATAGCTGCATCAAGATTAATCGTCGCATTTTCTCGTGAGTCAATCTTTGCATTTACGCGCAAACCACTACTTCCGTACTCCGGATCAGCAAAATGGATCTGATCCAACAAGAGCAAAGACACCTTTCGGTATATACCACCAAAAAATGTAAAATCGCCACTTAAAGGGGCAATATCTTGGTTGAAGCGGTTGTTGACTTGAATAGCGATGGTATTTCGTGCATTTTCGTTTCGGTGCAAATAATCCGTAATATCTGCATTGAAAGCCGTATAGCCCCCACGATGGGCTTTTACTTCCTTTCCATTGACCAATATTAGTGCTTCCTGGTTGGCTGCCCCCACATGAAGTACAATTCGTTTATTTTGCCAGGTCGTTTTCCAACGTAAGGTATTTTGGTATTGCGTGGCACCGCGATAGTAGCCCGGTGTATCATCCATGACATCAGCAATATTCCAGCTGTGCGGAAGGTTCACGGTTTGTTGCTTTTGCTTCGCTATCCGGTCCAGGGAATCATCGTCTTTCCTGAATTTCCAGTTTGACGAGAAATCAACTGAAACTCTTCCATCCAGTACCGTTTGCGCATGTAAGCTCCAAGAGAAAAATAGACAGCCTATAGCGCATAGGTTGATAAGTTGTTTAAATATAATATTCATGTATCGCATTTATGTTGGTCGGTCCAGTGCCTGCAGCACCAATCTTGTCCAACCTGATTTTTCATTTTTTTTATGTTTTTTACCGCTTGTTGTCAAGATGTCTTTTACCTTGCTGGCATAATTCCAACAGGTACTCTGCCGAATACCCAATTTCTGCGAAAGCTTATAGGAAGAGATGTCACCCTGATGGAAATGGACGAGATAAACCAGATAAAAAGCTTTATTAATTGGAATACGGACGTTTTCAAAAATCGTATTGTTCAACACAGATTCTTCATAGGTACACTTGGTGCATCTTCGGCTATAGGGTGTTTTACCAGCGCAATAGTTATCGTAACCACACTTTATACAACGATATTCTTTTTTCCATTTCAAATCGGACAAAACCTTATAACAGGTCTCCTTATCCGGATATTTTACCCCAAATTCTTCAAAATTCATTTCCTTGGAAAGCACCCGATCATCGGTAATCCGTTCAATATTGGTCTGTAAATTTTTATTATCCTTGGTCAACAACTGGTTCATGCGGCCAATTTCTTCTGACTGAGCCCATAATAGGCTATTCATCTCTTTCAGTTCGCGATTCTGATCGTTAATAATTTCGGATTTCTCAAGCAGTTCTTTTGATTTCCGCATCACCTCCAGCGTGCGCTCCCGCACTTTTCGTTCGAGGTCCCTGTTGTGCTTCTCCTGGAGTTTCTCGTTGATCTGCATCTGTTCAATAACTCTCTTTTGTGCCCGTTCTTTCTTGCTTTTCAGGAGCCGAACTTTATCATGAATCGCGAATGAGAGAAAAGTCATCTCCAGCACAAAACCAAATGTAATGCTATAATGCCCGATCGAACTGGGTATAAAACGCGCATAGCCCAATACATAGACTACTTTCAACACAAAGCCCAGGAAAAGAAACGTATAAGCGAGCACGAAATACCGGGCTGGACGATAGTTTTTCTTCCAAAACCATATCCCAGAAAAAAAGGCAACTGACAAGGGAACGACCTCAACAAATTTGTAGATAAACCAGTTCTGATTAAAACCTAAACAGTAGAGAAAGAATGCTATTCTCAACATAATGACCAGATCCAACAAACGATTTAATTTGGGTTCTTTTTGCTTTACATGAAGCAGGGATTTCGTAAATAACAAGGCAAACACACTGACACAGCAGACAAAAACTGCTGTTGCGTATTGATTGAACCAAGGATTTTCGGGCCATAGGTACTGAAAAGCGATACCGTCCGAAGACATCTCATATAACCCTACGCATAATATATAGAGGACATAATATAGATATTGGCGTCCTCTAACAGCAAAATACATGAGTAAATTATTGAAACTAAACAGAATGATCATCCCATAGAACAGGCCGAAGGTAAAATATTCAGTCAGCGTATATTGAACAAAACGATCTAGGGTACGATAGACCAAAATTACGTTGACCATCTGTCGCGATCGCACCTTAAAATAAGCTTCGTAAGTACCTTTCTGCAATGCAGGAATTAGAAATTCAAAATTCTTGTGCATAAATTGCCTATTCTCAAAATCGGTCGAAGCGCCGGCCTGATAATGGACAAAACCGCCCGCTCCATTCGGGATAAATGCCTCCACCATATCGGCAGTTTGATCGAATAATTCAATAATCCGGTCGCGGGTTATATGTTGATCAAAAGACATTCTCACCCTAAACCAATAGGTTGAGGATCTGTTGAAATTTTTGGGATAGTATCGCTCATTAGGTTTAAATTGTTGCGCCTGTTCCGGTGATCGTATTGCTGCAAACGACAGGGCGTTGCTGCTATCTTCAAGGTAGTATACTTCTGTAGTCTTAAAAATATGTTCGGCTGTACCGGGCAACAGCGTAATAGGCTTTTGGCCAAATAGCAATGCCATTTGAAAAAACAATATCAATAGCGCAAATCCCCGTATTTTCATTCTTCTTACAGTATACATAGCTCGTCTCGCCTCTTTCTTTGGTTATTTATAACCGGATAGGCATTCGTATTCGGAAACGCATCCTATCCGGTTTTAGAAGATCAAAATAACAAAATTATCAGAAAGCATCTAGTGCTCATTTACAAGCCGACCATCGCTCCTAATCAATTATCTTATCGAGCGGAGGCACATTGTTCTCTGCTCCCGCATAGCCTTGGTTCTGATTGATCATCCCGTTGGTATTAAACCGTTGTGCGGATGCGGGTACAGGCCATAGCACATGGTATGGCGCAATTTCATAATGTACACCCTGCACCGTGGGAACCTTGTTGCGATAAAAGGAATTTTTTTCAATAATACGGTCGTAGAAAAAGTTGTTTTGCGCAAAGTTGGCCATGCTATATGTTTTGCCATTATAAGCCGGAATACCGGTCTGTGCAAAAATATAGGCGATACGTGTCAGCTCGGTTTTACGCGCTTCCTCCCAAAATAACTCTCTTGCCCGTTCATCCAGGACGGTACCAATATTCACTTTTGCTGCATTTTGTAAGAGTTGAGCATTTGCGCGCCCACGAACGGCATTGATATCTGCCATGGCTTGTGCCTGTTGACCTTTCCAGATGTAGGCTTCTGCACGTAATAAATACGTTTCTGCCAACCTGAATACATACCAGTCCGTGTTTGTTCCGCGCGGTGGATTCCAATTTGGATCTTCGGCATATGGATTGGTCGAATTGATAAAGACCTTGTAATGCGGCCAGCCAAACCAGTGCCGAATGGTATCCAACGAACCGTTGGTAAATACCTTATCGATATTTTGGTTCGTAAACTGTTGGATGGGTTTCCCATAAAGACTACTAATTGCAGGATCTTTCGAGGCCTTGATGGCTGGATTGTTATACACCAGATCGGTCATATCCATCCACATCCCCTTTGCATGCCGGTAATCTGTATTATCTGTCCATATTTCTTTGGTGCTGTAATACGTACCCCGATAGCGGCCAATACCACGGCCGTACATCCGTGTCAGTGGGATCTCTGCATTCACGGCATCGACAATCGCCTGGAGACCTCCCTGTGGGATTTTTAAATTTGCAAAATGCCAAGCCGGGACAGTATTTCGCATCAACTGAGAACCCAGGTCCGTACGCCCCTGCAATGTCTGACGGTCGATTACCAAAAATAGCGCTTCTTTATTGGCCGGTATCGCTTTATTATCCATGCGATGTAGATCCCAAACGACATTTTTTGTCAGGTCTGCAGCGGTACTGCCAAAACGGCTTTTCATTAAAGCATATTTACCCCCATCAATCACTCTGCTGCTCGCAGCTATAGCACCATCGAAGTCACCTAATGCCAGATCTATTTTTGCTAACAGATGGTTTACTGCACCATTGGTCACATCCCCCTTATTGACGCCATCTTTCACCCATAGTTGTGCAAATTCCAAATCCTCTTTCATCTTTTTCAGAATGACCTCCCTTTTGGTTGAATAGAAATCGTATTTCGGTGCCGAAAGATCTTTCAGCTGCAGGGGCACATCACCAAATTCGTGCACTAATCTGTAATAAAAATAAGCGCGATAAAAATAGGCCGCTCCCAGGATTTCATTTTTTTGAGCGTCCGAGCTGTAGGTTGGACGGTCGATGTTGCTAATAATGGTATTTGCCGAACGGACCGCAGCGAAAAAGTTTGTCCAATACCAACCTATTTTATTAAAGTCATCACTATTGAGATTGGCATCTGGAGTAATCAAAGAGACCAAATTCTGCGCCGGTGTAGCCTTATCAGTCGTTCCTTCCACAGCGACATCTGAAAATATAGATTCAGACAACATGGGAGCAGCATCACCAAAAAATTCGCCCCGCGCTGCTTTTCCCAAAGCATTCAAGACTCCTTTAAGGGCATCGACGTTGTTTAGGTTATCTGGAGAATATTGTGAAAGCTGATCGGAGTCGAGAAAACTTTTTTTACATCCATTTGCCGCCAACAATGATATTGATGCGACAACGGCCGCTACTTTTAGAGTTATTTTCTTCATGTTCTTGATTTGATTAAAGGGATACGTTCAAGCCTAGTGTATAATACCGTGGTGTAGGTCCATCATTCTGCGGATCCCAATAGTTCCAAACTGGCGCATATACCGCCGCATTGTTTACATTGACATACACTTTAAGATTTCTTACCTTCATGCGTTCGGAAAGTGTTTTTGGCAAAGAGTAAGCGAGGGACACATTATTCAACCGAATAAAACTGTTTTTCCAATAAACATTAAAGCTGGTTCCGTTGGCACCGCTACCCAAACGTGCATAGTCATTTGTCGGATTTTCCGGTGTCCAATAGGGCTGAATGTAAGATGTGGAGCGCATAAAACCGACACTTCCGGGATTGTTCTTTGCCTGGTTGAATTGCTTTTTCTGCCCCCAATTGGAAATCAGCTGAAAGGAGAGGTCTATATTTTTGAAAATATTGAACTCATTGCGAAGCGACCAGGTAAAGCGGGGCGAGCGATAACCGATAAATTGTTTATCATCGTCATTGTACACATAATCACCGTTGACATCCTCGAGCTTGAAATCTCCCGGGCGAATGCTCGCCTTCGTATACTTTTTCGCCTCCTCAACCTCATTTTCCTGCCATACCCCTAAGACTTTGTAATCCCATATCACATCAATATCTTGCCCAATAAACCAGCCATTCCCTGGATCATCATTGGCTGTTGCCAGGCGAGAAATCTTATTGCGATTTAAGGAAAGAATAAAATTGGAATTCCATTTGACGTTCCCATCGACAATATTTCGACTGGTCAAACTGAGTTCGAGTCCTTTATTTTTCACTTCGGCCAAGTTGGAATAAACAAATTGGTAGCCCGACACACTGGAAAGCGTCTGTTTGACCAAAAGATCATTTGTCTTTTTGCTATATACATCGACCGATCCACTGATCCGATCTTTTAAGATCGAGAAATCCAAGCCTGCATTGAGTGAAGTTGTTTGTTCCCATTTGAGGTTTTCATTGCCCATTCGTGAACCGATTACTACGGTATTGACCTCGGCAGGAGTACCATTGGCATCCACTGTCTGATATTTATTGACCGTCAGTTGCGATAAAGCAGCATAGGGATCTACCGTTCCATTATCTGGATTACGCAGATCTCTATTCCCATTGATACCATAGGAAAGACGCAATTTACCGTAGTTGAGCCATGAAATATTTTTCATGAAGGACTCCTCCGTGAAGGTCCATGCTCCAGCTACCGCTGGGAAGGTCGCTCTTTTACTGTTCACCCCAAATACCGAGTATCCGTCGCGACGCACCGATAATGTTAAATTATAGCGATCCATAAGGCTATAATTAACGCGGGCCATCAGCGCATCGCCGGTATATACCTTGTCTTCACTATTGACAGTCGGCAGATTTCCACTGGCAAGATTATGGTAGCCAAGGTAGTCTCCAGGCACAAATCCCTGATTAGCCGCCTGCGTCCACCAGGTCTGGTATTTCTCGGAATTGGCCAAAAGTGTCACGTCTACGTTATGGATTTCAGCAAACTTGCGGTTCCATTTCAATAGGTTATCAATCTGCCAGTTGTAGCGTGTTTCCTGATCGCGGCTTGCCGAACCACCCACAATGGTCACATTGGGATTGGCGGAGGAGTTATGGTTAAACGTACGATACATATCGACTCCAGGGCTAAAATTAAACTGATAGCTAATGCCAAAAGGCAGATTAACTTTAGCAAAAAGACTTGCAAAAAGGGTATTCTGCTTGTTCATGCGTTCGTTGTACGTCATATTCAGGAAGGGGTTACGCGCATTCAATCCACTATCGTCTGTCGGTATTCTTCTCAATGTACCATCGGCGTTATATTTATCACCATAGGGGGATAAATTTGTCAACTGGGCCCAATCGGCTTCAATTGCCCCCTCATCGCGGTCAGCATATTGTACATTGGCGCCCATGCGTAAGAAGTTCGTCACTTTTCCCTCGAGATTCAAGCGGGCGCGAAATGTATTGAACTCACCTCCTTCAATCAGATTTTGATTTTTATTATAGCCGACTGACATGTAGTAATTGACATCTTCTTTTCTTCCGCTCATACTGACGGTATGATCCTGACGAATGCCGGTTCTGAAGATCTCATCGTACCAATCAATCGTCTTACCGGCCATGTAATTGCCTTTTTCATTCGCGACAAGACCAAGTCTATCTAACCAGATATCGACAGGATCTAAATCTCTATTTCCCCCCGAAAGCCATTGCTCAAAAGTTACATCAGCGGGGAGGTTTCGTGGATCGTCATAAAAATAGGCAGGTTTGGTTCCTCCAGCGCGGCCTACATCCGCCCGCCATTGTAGGAAATCAGGTCCCTTATACACGCGCTGGTTCTGTGCAAGTGTTGCTAATCCCCAATTGGTATTAGCTGTTAGCAGAGGTTTATCGCTCGTTCCTTTCTTGGTCGTAATGGCAACAACACCCGTAGCAGCTTTCGCTCCGTAGACGGCCAATGAACTGGCATCCTTCAACACGTCTATGGTCTGTATATCGTTGGGGTTAATATCAGCAAGCTGTCCATTGTAGATGATTCCGTCCAACACGATCAAAGGTGAGGTTGATGCACTTAATGTCGTCTTACCCCGTACCAACAGATCTCCGCCTCCTTTCGCAGAAGTATTTTGTGAAACACTCAAACCAGCAATGTTGCCTTTCAGTAGGTCCGAAACACTCTGTGGATTCTCGTTTTCCAATTGCTCGGCCTTTACACTTGCGATAGATCCAGTGACATCCTTTCGGGAGGCTGTTCCATAGCCGATCACCACCACTTCGGTCAACTCGGTATTGCCGGGCTCCAGCGTTATATTTAAGGATGTCTGTCCGTCAACATCCTGTTCTTTGTTTAGAAAACCTACGCTTGAAAGCACAATGACTGATTTGGGATAAACGGGTAGAGAAAACCGCCCCTGATCATCTGTTGTCGTTCCCCCGGAACGATTTTTTAGTTTAATGGATACCTGTGGAATTGGCTTCCCCTGCCTATCTACCACTGTACCGCTGACTGTCCGATTTTGTGCATTTGCCATATAAGTGCATGCAATTACACTTGAAATCAAGAGCGTTAATTTTTTGGCCATAATTTATGGGAATTTAGCGTTCAAATAATTGTTAATTGGGTTATTTATGGGAGCTAAATTAATTCGATTGAATCAAAAAAACAATTAAAATAAACCGTAACAATCTATAAATTAGATAGTTACAAAAGCATGTAATACACTTAAACCTCAAGTACTTCAACAAGTAACTGATTGAATTACAAAGTCTATCTGCCGTAATGATTGGAGGTTTTAATACGGTTAATCAGCAAGATTTTTTTTGCAGATTTTTTCTGCTGTACAGCGATCCACACGGAGCAATGGGGCTAATGAAAAAGAAAAAAGGGGAAATGATGCTGTTTATCATTTCCCCTTTTTCTTTTTAGGCTGCTGTTACCCTAATGGATACCTTTAAAAATTCTATTCCAACGTATTTTGGTAAGTCCATTACCACCTGCATTCCAGCTCATCCAGGTAAACAATGCTTTTCCAACAATATGATCTTCCGGAACAAATCCCCAATCCCGCGCATCGAGCGAATTGTGCCTATTGTCGCCCATCATCCAAT
The DNA here is from genome assembly GCF_039511225.1 of Sphingobacterium multivorum. NCBI lineage: Bacteria > Pseudomonadati > Bacteroidota > Sphingobacteriia > Sphingobacteriales > Sphingobacteriaceae > Sphingobacterium > Sphingobacterium multivorum. The sequence goes on along the minus strand of NZ_CP154261.1, from coordinate 279,020 downwards.
AATAATCCATTTTAAAGGTGTAGGAATCTGTTCGGTTTCCATTGATATAAAAGCCATCCGATTTCTTTTCCAATTGGTTATATTCATACACCCGGATAGCTCGTTCGTAGAGTGGAAAGGTCTGTGCATTTAGAGGAATAGTCATGCCTTTCTTAGGAATGACAAAGGGGCCAAAATTATCGTAGTTCCATTTGTATTGTGGATCATTTGGAAAGGTATTTGCTTGGGCAACTCCCGGTTTTTCCAAGTTCATTTGCATGGATTTGACATTGGACCAGGATTTCACCATTGCCGCCTGTTCTTGGGTTAAAAAGATGAGATAAGCGCCAGGCTGAATGGGAGAGACTTCTATTCCCATATCTTTCAAGCGCTGTTCGTCCAGACCAGTCTCATCGGTGATAACAATATAATCCATCTGACTTTCCGGGGCAACAAAACCTGGCTTGTCGTCCACAAACAATACCCCTTCTTTCATACCGATTTTATCTCCCGGCATTCCCACACATCGCTTAATCAAATGTTCGCGTTTATCTACTGGGCGGGTCTGAATCGTAAATTGTTGGCGTACGGCTTCACGTCCCATGTTGCGCACCAAATCATAATAGGGCAAATCCTGATTTTCCACAGCAACGGTGTCACCTGCTGGTGCATTAAAAACGATTACATCATTCCGCTTGATCTCTTGAAAGCCTGGTAAGCGTTTATAAGGCAGTTCAATAAGTTCAGAAAATGCTTTCCCCCCTATTAATGGCATCGTATGGTGTGCAAAAGGAAAGGCTATTGGTGTATTGGGAATGCGGGGACCATAATTTAGTTTACTCACAAAAAGATAATCGCCAATGAGTAGAGACTGCTGCATGGAACCCGATGGAATCATAAATGCTTCCAATAGAAATCCCCGAATTAGCGTTGCAGCGACAGTTGCAAACACAATCGCGTCGGCCCATTCACGCACCATTGATTTTTTATAGGGATATTTCTTCTTATAATCTATATACGATTCATGCGCAATTTCCAACTCAGCTTCCTTTGTCGCCCCGCGACCTTCGGCATGCGCTGCTTTCAGATTTTTGGTGTATAGCCCATTTAGAAATTGCACATTTTTATCCTTGCCCCAAAGAGGTAGAACGATAAAAGGGACCAGAACTGCGGCGCAGTTTTCCCAAAATCTTCTTTTACCAAAACAATGAATAAAATCGAGGTAGAGATTATAAAAGACAAAAATATTGACGATCGGAACAAGCAAAAGGATCAGCTGCCAGGTCTTCTTGCCCAGGATACGTGATTGGATCCACTGACTATAGACGGGCACAACTCCCTCCCAGCCTTTGCGTCCTGCCTTTTCAAATAGCAACCAAAAGCCGTAAGCTGCGATTATAGTTAATACAATAAAGATTGTAAGTATCATAAATTCGTTTAATTGCAGAATCAGTAATTAAAAAAAATATCAATAAATAATAAGTTTCTTTCTCTCCTCGGAAGAGATTTTTGAAAGTTGAAGCTCATTGTAGCGCATAACGTATTTTATAAAAAGATCATAATCGTACTTCTTTTCATTTTCAAACTCAGCAAATAGCTCCGGTTCGTCATTGATCAAACGCCCCAAAGCAATTGTCCGCTTCTTTTTGCTGTTGCTAAAAAGTCCATTCGTATTGCTATTTATTTCAATCACCTCACCGGTTGACTTTTTTAATGCATAGGCATATTTAGACTTACTGACTCCAATGGATAACATCGTACCACCACCGCCTGTACCAAACATCATTCCGCCGCCACCACCGAGATTCAAATTAGACACATAATAAACCATTATTTCTCCGTCAACCAACACTTCAGCAAAAGTTGGCTCCTCTGTATAATATCGACCTATTTGAAATACTTGTGGAGAAGTTCCCTGAACAGGTTCCAAGCCATTTTCGACATAAGAGGGTGCATAGACTTTTCTTTTTGATTCCCAGTAAGCACGAAATACCTGGTCTGGGGTAAAAGTTAGCTTCTCTTTCTGTTGATTTTCAAATTTGAGTTTGTGATCCTTGATGGAGGAGATTTTTCCATAAAGGGTATCAGCGTTCATAAGCACTACGTAATCCAATTTTTTTGTGCCTTCCTGGGCGCTGGCTGTCATTAGTATACTGGCGCAGGAAGACAAAATCACAGCAGTTAAAATTGATATGGCTTTCATTGAAATCTATTTTTGTCAATAGCTTTTGATCACATAAACTCTTTGACCGTATTCACTTATACTTGGCACTCTCCGCCAAGCTTCACGTAAAACTACATAAAAATATGAAATTCAAGTTCAGCCTAAGGAGTTTTAACGTTTGTTAGCATTTTGTTTTGCTAGGTGCTGTCCTACAATACTGCGCAAAGATTTTAGGATCCCTTGTTTCTCAAGCAACAATAGCTGCACGGCAAAAAACAAAGCCACATCATTTTTGCTGATGTGGCTTACCGAACTGCGCATGCAATAATTTTAACTTTTATATTTACTTTCAAATGCTGTAGATGCTTTATTGACACCATTGCTCATATTTTCAAACGCTTTATTAATATTGTCAAGCAATGCAGACTCTTTGGCAGCATCTGGTGTTTTATTTTTTCGGAGCTCAATCAATTTGGGATAATCCTCCGTAACGATTTTCTTATACCCATTTAAGCCATCAAGCACTGCTTTTTGGAATGTCGCATCGCCTTTGAAATCTCCCAGATCTTCTACTTTCTTGATATCATCATTCAGAGATTTTTCCCAGTCTGCACGTACCTGTTCGGCTTTCGTATAATCGGAACCATTCATTGCAGCATTCATCTCCGTCACATGTGTTTCACTACTGTTGATAACAGTAATGATCGAATTGTTGTATGCTGCAGGATCTTTTTCTCCCGAACTACAACTTGACATAGTCAATACCGCTACGGTCACCATGCCAGTAATAATTTGTTTAATCATTGTTGATCTATTTTTTCTTTATATTTCAGCATTAAATACTCATTTACACAAAGATAGTATTCAAAACATCGGGATTTCATCACGGAAATCAGGGATTTCCAGGGCTATTCAAGCTAAAGGAACATTAACTGATTGCGAAAGTTGTTATTGCCATTGCGTTGATCAAAACGGTCTGCAAGTTGATCCGCTAGTTTCCCATAATGGGTCGCCAGTTCACTTGCGGTGTAGGTATTTTTCCCTTGAAAAAGATTATGCTGATTGCCGAGCTCAAGTATAAAAGTATCGTCGGGACCGAAGTTCTTCATGGCTTCAGCGATGTAGCAGGCCAATTGAAACATGGATCTATTTTCGGGACCATCGGCCCAAGGTAAAAGACGTTCGATCCATTCCTTGGCTTTACCACTATCGGTATAGGAAAAATAGGTTGCTAGTTTAATCGCCGAGATCAAAATTGCAGAGTCCTTTTCTTTCTTAAAAACCTCCTTTTCTGCCAGCTGCGCCATTTTATCCGCTTGTTCGGTATCACCTTGCTTAAGACCTTCATAAGCCAGGTTCACGGCCGTACGCAAAGGGACATGTGAACAGGTAAACTGCCCTTCAATTAAGGGCAAGGCTTTCTCGGCTGCAGGAGCATATCCATACTGTAAGAGTGTTGCTGATACTTCGGCATCCATTTCACAGGCTTCACAGTCGCTCATGTCATCTCTCTGCACAGCATTTACATTCTTCAATGCGCGCTCGACAGCAGCTATATCCCTTTGCGCAAGGGCATCACTTAGCTCTTCATTGTGTATGGCACGCTTTCCATAACCGTTACGAATCAAGCGTTTTTCAAAGTCGCCCAAAGCTGCTTCAATCTGCTCACGGCTGACAGCAGGATTATCGTATAATTCGGACATCATCCATTTGTATTGCCATAAGAAATCTTCTTCATTAAAGAGTTCCGGATTTTCATCGTAAGCTTGTAATATCCATGCAAATGCGGGTAAAGACTCGGTTGAAAAAGCGAGGTCTATCTCTTCACTGATTAAATCTAAACGAAGGTCATATCCCCATTCAATATCTTGGTTTTCATCTGCAATCCGTATAGCCTGTGTCAATAGATTAACCTTCTCCAAGGTATTGTCTACGCGTGCAACCTGATTGCGCAGTTTCTGAATTTTAAGTGTATACATCTTCTTATTCTCTTCTTTTAATGAAATATTTCCTTTTTAAATAAGCTCTCTAAAAGGTAAAGGGAAATTCTGACCTAGTGTAGAAATCCCTCCACCGCGTTAAAGATTTACAAAATTATCCAGCCCCATTACAATGAGGCTCTTTAGGGCTTCGTTCATGACCTTCATTTCCCGTTCCTGGACAGGGTACTTGCCCAAAATAAGTGCCTGCACGTAAAGTACTTCCATGACTGAACGCAGCATGTAGGCATCTTTAATATCCATTAGGGTGCTGATCAGCTGATTATCCGCATTTAAACATAAGGTATTCTGGATCTTACTCGGTCTGGATGTCTTGAGCACCTGCGCAAAGGGATTTGCATTTTCCTTTAATTGGCTAATCGTACTCTCTACACTATTTTGGTCCATTTTTGTAAAAATAGCCGGTGTATCAATCGGTTTAAACCGCCTAATTTCCAAGATGCAGCTGTAATCGTCCAAAATGCGCTGCGCTTCTTTCTGAAAAGAAACATATTGATTTTGCTCATCCTCATGAATCGGCTGAAATGTTTCCAGGAGCTGATTTGGCGACATCTCTGTTATCTTATAGTCGGGGTATCGTTGTTTGATCTTGCGGAGCAACTCCGTATCAAAGGTATAAGAAGCATTCACAAGAATCATTCCCTGTGTATCGGCCATACGGTCAATCTGTTTGAAATCCTCAAAATCAGCACAATAATAGAGCTGCTGTTGCTGATCGATGATATTTTGGAAACTCCGCTGTCCGCGATTGGTTTCAAACGGGATATCAGCTAAAAAAATAGCCAGGGAGTCGGGATCTTCGAGCGCAAAAGCTTTTAAATGGAGATAATGTGTCTGGATAATGCGTATATAAATATCGAAGTCTATCTTCTTCACTTGTTGCAGATACGTTTTGAGCACAGCTGCAATTTCTTTTCGCGCCTGCCGCAATAGATCATTTTTCATCAGAGACTCGCGTGAGGCAGTAGCACTAAGTTCCTCTGTATTGACAAGCATCCGGACAAAAAAGGCCCAATTTGGCAAAATAGACTGATCTTCTTCGGCAAGAAACATGCGCTTCAAGTAAATTCGGTGACGCTGCTTACTACTAAACTGGGTACGGAAAGGTAAAATATACAACACACCCTTTGCCTTACCCGCCGTCGTTTCAAATGGAATTGCATCCAAAAAGTTGACATGAAAGAGTTCTTTGCCTATAGCAAGCAATTCCGCCTTCGAAACCGATTTAGCCAGCCATTTAGGTGCTTCTTTATGGATGATCTTTTCGGCACCTCCCACCACGATAGAAATGGTTTCTCGCAGCGCATCTCCGTAAAACTTAATTTTTTTCTCAAAATAATCCCCTTCAAAAATATAGGTGAATTGCTTTTTAGGGTTTAGGATAACCCGTGTCCCGACAGGAATATCTTCTGTCAGACGCTCGATTTTATAGTCCCCTTCAGCTCTGGCCGTCCAACGTAGAGGCAGTTGTTCAAGAGCGGACTTTGTTTCAACAATAATCTCATCGCTGACCACAAAACAAGAAAGCAATCCAATACCAAACTTGCCGATAAAGTCCTGAGCATCCTTGATGTCCTTACTCTTTGAACTCTCCCCGATAACCGACAAAAATTGATGAATATCGGCCTCTTTTAGGCCTATTCCATTATCGCTGAACAGAAACTTCGGTTGTTCAGTGCTTGGCAGCTCAATCGTTATTTTTCCTTGATGCTGTTCATCCAAGTGTTTCAATGCTGTAATTGCATCCACACCATTTTGAAGCAGTTCCCGAATAAATGTATTGGGATCGCTATACAGGTGTTCTGAGAGCAGTGCTATCATTCCTTTCAGATTGACCTGAAAGGAATAGGATTTTTCTTCTTGCATGTTTTTCTTACTTTCTCGTTTTCTTTGTCAATCGAATAGCATCTTCATGTCCATTGGCTGCCGCCCGTTCAAACCACTCCAGGGCAAGATCTTCATTTTCTTCTACCCCATCCCCCATGAGATAACAGTTGGCCAGCTTATATTGTGCGTCAGCATGATCGGCTTCTGCGGCCTTCATAAGCCATTCGACACCGTCTTGAAGGTCCATCTGTACGCCATCTCCTTCCAGCAGTTGCACCGCAACAAAGTAAGCGGCATACACATTCCCTTGCTGCGCTACTTCCATAAAATACCCATAGGCGGCTGCTTTATCGATCTCGGTACCTATTCCAAAATAATAACAACGGGCCAGTCGGTAGCTCGCTTGCTGATTTCCTCGCTCCGCAGCTTGTGTATAATATCCAAATGCTTTTGCTGGCTGTGCTTCCACGCCGATACCAAACTCATAGCACATGCCAATTCCCTCCGTCAGATAGCCAAGTTTTTCGGCACGCATGTAGTAATCAAAACCTTTGTCGTATTCTTCCCGCTGATCATAGTCGAAGAAAAAGTAGTCGCCAAGCAGCACGAGTGCCTCAGCCACATTTTTTTGTGCTGCCTCTTCCAAAAGCTGAAGACCATGCGCTACATCCTGTTGCACCAAACCGGTCAAATAGTATCGTCCCAATACGTAAATTGCATAAGGGAACCCCAGATCAGCAGCTTTCTTAATATTTTCCTGTGCTTTAAATGTATCTTGGTTCAATCCATAACCATACTCATAACAGAGACCCAGATCAGTCAAAGCCTGTACATGATTTCGTTCAGCAGCCTGTTGGTATAAAGCAATCATCCGGTCCAGATTTATCTCCGTACCTATGCCCCCCCGGTAACATCGCGCCAGTTCATATATACTATTTAGCTCCTGCATCCCGGCTCCGGTTTCAAAGGCAGTAAAAGCTGCTTTCGGCTGGGGAGCTCCGGACTGGTGATAATCATTTTCCAAATAAATACCTTTTAAATAATAGGCATAGGGATAGCCAAGATCTGCCGCACGCGAGAAATAATCAAAGGCCAATTTATAATCCGGTTCGGATTTTAATTCAGCAGCTAAACCCATTTCAGTCAGCGCAGTAGCGTTATTATATACTGCCGCTTCCTCGAAGTAAGGCAATGCAGCTGCCAGATCAGGCGCATCATTATGGATTCCATACTTTAAGAATCTGCCGACTTGATATAAAGCTTGTGGCAGTTTATCTTTTGCGGCATCCTGATAATAATCAAAGGCGGCTTTGTAATCCGGAGCCAAACCCCCGTAACCAGATTCGAGCATATTGCCTAGGCGCAACTTCGCGTAAGCAATATTTTTTTCCGCCATTGCGCTGAAGCGCTGGAATGCTGATGTTTCATTCTTTGGGAGGAACTGACCTTCGAGGAGGATTTCAGCAAGTTCAACCTGCGCTTCCACATAATTATCTTTCTCGTCGAGCAGATGCAATAAAGATAATCCCTTTTCGATGTCCTGCAGCGCGTTCTGATAGAGATAGAGACAAGCAAGACGATAGCCCGCATAATTATTATTATAATCATATGCTTTCTGGAGATACCACAGCGGTTCTTCGAAATCCTGTTTTTCCAGACGGTCATTGCCTAATACCTGAAGTTTGATAAGTGCTATTTGCACCGCAGCATCCATCATTCCGTATTCAAACAGCTCTTGATATTCCGGTATAAGAAGCTCCTGTTCAATTAAGGAAGCCGCCCCCGCACGTTTTATTTCATTCAGCACAAATCTGCAGTAACGAGATTCAGCCATCGCAATACCCTCTTCCAGGGTTTCCAGGCGTTTGCCCCTGTCCTCTTTACGCGCATAGTAAAATTGTAACGCCTCATAATAATGACGCAGTAGTTTCCGCTCCGGAGACTGCTTGAGCACCTGTATACGGTCAAAGACTTCTTCGTATTTATCGGTCCAGACATCGATATGGGCAGCATAAGCTATTCCCCAGCGATCTCCGCCCAACGCGAGCTCATCCAGTTCGGCCTTGGCGCTATCGCGGTCGATAGCAGCCAGCATGCCTAAATAGTTGTAGTATAAATAAAGAGGTCTTGCCCATTCAACACCCGCATCGATGCCTCTCTTCAAATAAAGGGAAGCTTTTTCTTTATCCACTACATGTCGGCGGCATAAAATATGCTGTAAGCCAAGCTCCACCCATGCGTGAGGATTGATCGCAGCATAGCGCTCCAATATTGTCCGTATTTTATCAATAAAAAAGGAATAATCCTCTTCGTTCAGATATACGTTTGCTGCAAAATCAGTTCCTTTTTCAAATAATGCATCATAAAGTGCAGCCGCACTGGGTTGCTGCAAGTTGTGCTCAAAATAAATCAGGACATCAAGCCATATATCGGGCGTAATGCGTTTCGAAAGGTCAACTGTCAATTGATGTTCAGCCGATTGCAATGCGGCAACTTTAATAGAATATTCTTCACTTAACTTCATATATCATCGTATGTACTACTTGTAAAACATGCTTTTTATACTCTTCAGGCGCCAAAAAGCAACAAAAACTTTGCCACTGTATCGTACAGTCAATTCCGCCTATTATAATGCAACTATATTGCTTTTAAAATCTTTTCTCTATATTTGTTGCAACTTAATTGCAATACATACAAGTTGGAATACATATGGATTGCACGACTTACGCTTTACGAATCGAATCCACATAGATGAATAGGTATATTATTTTTTCAATTATCGCAGCACAACAACTATTTTTTCCTTGCTATGGACAGGAGAAGAGCATCGAGCTTGAAGAAGTTAAAGTAGGCGGGCGACGTTATCACCGCGCAGCAGAGGGCGCATTATCGATCCAGCTGTTGACTGCCGACTCTATACAAAAATACCAAGGCGGGAGTTTAATGCAGACATTAAGCCGACTTCCCGGTGTCAGCGCCATCGGCATAGGTGCCAATCAATCTAAACCGCAAATTAGAGGGCTCGGATTTAATCGTGTGGCCACGGTAGAAAATGGCATTAAACATGAAGGCCAGCAGTGGGGATTGGATCATGGACTGGAAATCGATCAATTCAGTGTGGGAAGTGCCGAGGTACTTAAGGGGGCCAGCTCATTTCTCTATGGCTCAGATGCTATTGGGGGTGTGGTTCGGTTAGCACCGTCAGCGGAACTACAGAAGACAGGTTTTAAAGGGCAGTTTAACCTATTGACAAAGTCAAACAACGCGACTTTTGGCGGATCGCTACAAGCACAGGGTAGAAAGGGGAATTGGGTATTTGGAGGCGGATTCACGCACCTGGAATACGGCGATTACCGAGTGCCCACAGATACCGTCTATGTCTACAATTATGCGGTACGCCTGAAAGATCGGCATGTTCGCAACACAGCAGGACGAGAAACACATTTTCAACTACGTGGTGGATATCTATCGGATCGTTTTTCTTCGATTTTCTACCTGAGTAATTATCATACAAAGCTTGGCTTCTTTGCCAACGCGCATGGCTTGGAACCGCGGGGCGTAGATACAGCTCTTTATGACAAATCCAGTCGTGACATCGGTTTCCCTAGCCAGACGGTCAATCACCTGAAGCTTATTAACCGCAACTTTATCGATCTGGATAAGCATAAGCTTTGGATAGACCTGGGTTATCAGAAAAACTACCGGCAAGAGTACAACAATTACACCGCGCATGGTTATATGCCTCCCGTTTATCCAAACGATATGACTATCCCGATCAATTTGGAAAGGTTATATGACAAACAGGTCTATAGTATCACTGTAAAAGACCAATTTGAGTTGGCCAGACATCGACTTACCCTAGGTGCAAATGGAGAGTATCAGGACAACCGGATCGATGGCTGGGGCTTCCTCATCCCCTCATTTAACCAAAAAGCAATGGGCCTATTCGTCTACGATCAATACAAGCTCGCGGACCAAACGATGCTGTACGGGGCGTTGCGTTACGATTACAGCCATATTCAAACGTCACCTTATCAGGATTGGTTCGAATCACAGCTGGAAGACAATCAATCGGCTAAAATAGTTCGGGCTTCAGCGCTCAGTCGCCGTTTCAATAGCCTGGTTTGGTCTTTAGGAGCGGCACATCAATTCGGAGATCTGGAAACAAAAATCAATGTAGGAAAGAGTTTCAGGGCTCCTATTGCACAGGAGCTCGGTGCTAATGGTGTTAACTATCACTACTTCAGTTATGAAAAAGGCAATCAATCCTTGTCCCCCGAACAATCCTACCAGCTGGATTTATCATTGACCTGGAGTCTCAGAAAAGTCTTTGTCGCCTTTACGCCGTTCTTTAATTACTTTTCCAATTATATCTACCTCAACCCCACGTCGCGCTACGATCAATATTATGGCGCCGGCAATCAAATCTTTGAATATATGGAAAGCCGTGTTCGCCGCTATGGAGCTGAATTGAAGCTCAGCTATCAGCCTTTGAAACAATGGAAAGTAGAATTATTGGGCGAATACGTCCGATCAGAACAACTATCGGGTGCAAAGAAAGGCTTTACACTTCCGTTCTCTCCGGCACCTTCAGCGTTGATGGACATCAGCTGGACAGCAAAAAATAGCAAACATTTTAAAGAGACCTACCTTTCCGTCGATTGCAAATGGACAGCTGCGCAGCATCATATTGTTCCGCCAGAAGAGTCCACAGCAGCTTATCAGGTCTTCAACTTTCGAGCAGGAACACAGCTTCGGTTTTCGGGATCTGCCCTCCAATTACGCTTACAGGTTCAAAATCTCTTTGACAAGAAATATATGGATCATACCAGCTTTTATCGGCTGATCTCATTGCCTGAACAGGGGAGGAATTTTATTCTATCCGTTGGAGTTCCCTTTGGAAAACAGTCCAGATCATAACATGAATCACCGTAAATGAAGAATAAAAATAACATCTACCGAAAGACAACCGCTTTAAATAAGCCTTTGATCGCAATGAATTACGTGAATCGAAGGGTACAGTGAATTCTTATACAATTTGTAACCAAGACACCTGAATAACCGAGCTTCACACAGGCATGCTAACAATAAAAGATATACGAATGAATAAAAATTTAAAAATGAAACTATCTCCTCTGAAAACAGTCCAAAAATATACACTTATCGCGGTGTTACTTACGACGGCCGTTGCCTGTAAGAAAGATAAGGAAAGTATCGACACCGAAAAACCGGTCATCGCCATCGATTCCGAAACAGCCTTTCCAAAACAGTGCAGCACAATTAAACGCGGTACAAGCTTTACTTTCCGCAGTAAGCTATCCGACAATGTAGCGCTCGGAAGCTATAGTATTGATGTACACCACAATTTTGACCATCATTCGCATAGCACAGAAATCGGAGAGTGTACTATAGAACCTATCAAAACGCCTATCAAACCCTTTACTTTAGTCAAGACGGTCAATATTCCGGGTCAGCCACAGCAATACGATGCCGAATTAAAGATTGATGTACCAGCCGATATCGATCCCGGCAATTATCATTTTATGATCCAGGTGACTGACTTGGCGGGATGGAGCAGCCAAAAAGGAATCAGCATCCGTATACTCGAATAATACCATACATATTTATCAACTCAATTTAATTAAATCCATTTTACATGAAAACTAGAAACATTCGCTTCTTCTTCCTGTTAAGTACAATTCTTTTCGGTTTTTTATCATCCTGTAAGAAAGATAACGAGGAAATTCCAGCACTTGCAAAACCCCAGATCAGCGCACTCGAAATCGGCAGTGGCAATAACAAAACTGTTCAGGCGGGATCAGACCTTCATCTTGAAGGTGATATTCTTGCCGAAGCACTCATTGCTAAGATCGAAATAGAGGTTCATCAGGAAGGTAGTGGTCAATATAAGTTCACAAAAGCCTATACGGATGGAAAATACATTGGTGTAAAAAATGCGACATTTCATGAACACATTGATGTTCCGGCGGATGCACCCGCAGGAGCCTATCATTTTCATTTTACAGTAACCGACAAAGCCGGAAATACAACTACAATAGAATCGCCATTAACCATACAAGGTACAGATGCCAAAGTTGCCTATAAGCTTATATTTACTGAAGTAGCCGGCGAAGCCCATGGAGACCATTTCCATGATCTTGCCGACAAAGAAAAGGTAGAACCAATTGTTATCAGCTTTGATGAGAAGGGAACAGCATTGGCTGGAGGACATGCTCACCTCCATCCCGCAGGTATCTATAAAATTGAATTAAAACAATTTGATGCTTCTTCAAAAGAAATCCAGGGGCAATACATTGTCAATAAAGCAACAGCAGACTACTATAAGGCGTTCCTTACAGGTGGTTCTTTTGTTTTAAATCCGAATAGCAGTACAGGAAGCGGAGCAATCTTTCAAACGAAAGAGGCGACCTACGGTGATGGCTCTGCAGTCAATGGAGCAACGGAGACAACAGGAATCACCACGTACTTTACAGCAGGAAAAGATAATGAAGGCGAAAAAAATGTAGTCTTTGTACTTCGCAAGTTTAACGATGCAACCACAAAAGCAAAAGTTACCCGTGCTGACTGGAACTCTTCGGAATATGCCGCTAAGTTTGCTGGTCAGGATCTCATAAAGCTATCTTTTGAACTCCACGCAGAGGAAGGAGAAGATTAGTCTCAAAACAAAAAACCGCCTTGCTATTCACAATTTGTTGGCAAGGTGGTTTTACACAGGTCATTTTCCCGACGTGCGCAGTTGGTAACATCATCAAAGCGTTATTGTTTACAGCAATTGGCTTAGTCCCTTACCTTCGTCAGCACATTTCCCTGTGGATCGAGTACCAGCTTCCACTCTTCTTTTCCATTTTTCACTTCAAACGCATAACTCACTTTCTGCTCAGCTGTAATCTTTTTTGAGTCTTCAATGCGATAGCCCGGAAAATCTCTCTTCACCCGGTCCAGCACACTCTTCGGCAATTCTTTTTTGCTGATTTCAGTTTTATACCGCAAAACTTTTCCGTTAGGTTGAAACCAAGCTTCCTGGTCTGTACCAAATAAGCCCGTTTCAAACTCCACTTCATACACATTACCTTTCACCTCCCACTCCACTTTTTTGGCTTTTGGAAATTTCTGTTGAAAACTGTTCACCACCACAGCGGGCACTTGACTTTGTGGTATATCTTGCGCAATAGCTCCCGTTGTCGTCAGTGCAAGCACGAATGCACTCCAGATTAATTTACAATTCATGATTCTATTTTTTAGTATACTACAAAGTAAAAAAGCGAATCTGTAAAGATTTGGGAACACTTACCTGCCGCTGGTATATTTTCTAAGGGAACATATTTACCTGAAAGCTATGCTGGTTATTTTCGTACTGGTAGACGATTACAAAACCATAGAGGTGACAGATGGCCTGCACAATGGCCAGCCCCAAGCCAGTACCTTTGGATGCTGCATCTGACTTATAAAAACGGGAAAATACCAGGTTAGCATCCAAGGCGGCATGTGTACTCGTATTGGACACGGTCAGTCCTTTGTTCGTAATACGGATATTCACCTCACCCCCCAATTTATTGTGGAACAACGCATTCCGCAGGAGATTTGACACAACGATATTGGCCAAAGCACTGTCCATTTGCACGTTCAGCTGATCTTCTTGAACAACATTTATACTGACCTTTTTAAACGCAGCAATAGCCTCCAACTCCGCCACAATATTCAGCACAAGGGCATTGAACGGAAGATCCGCGTTGTGCAAAAATTGTTTATTCTCAATTTTACTCAACAGCAACAAGGATTTATTGAGGCGAACAAGCCGCTCGGCAGTTGCTAATACCGCTGCCACAGTCTCCGCCTGTTCCTGGTTTAGCCCCTCCGTCTCCGCCATTATCTCCAATTTATTGATCATAATGGCCAACGGTGTCTGTAATTCATGCGAAGCATTGCCAATGAACTGTTTTTGCTGTTCATAGCTTTCTTCGTTATGGCGAATTAAAGTAGACACAGCTAGCTCGAGATCTTTAAATTCCTGTATCTGCGTATCCATAGCAGGCTTCTCCTTGGTTTTGCCCAAACGGAATCGTGTCAACTGATCCAAGAAAGTATATAATGGTCCCCATAAACGTTGTATTACGACTTTATTGATGGATACGATACTGATGACCAACAGAATAAATAAAATAACAACGGAATAGAAGAGATTCTTGATCAGATCACTTTCTTCGATCATCGAGTTGATGATCGAAAGTTCATAATAATGTCCTTGATGTTCGAATGCTGTCGTCAACATTCGGACGGGTTCCAGTTCCGGTTCGGGATCATCATCGTCCTGCATATACAACATGGTGTCCTTATAAACGTTTTGCATCTTAAGGGCTTGCTCTTCGGAGATCTGGCGTACCTTATAGTTATTTACCCCAAACTCCAAATCTGGAGCTACAGTGGGATTGCTGGAAAGCTCCTGGATAATGAGCCGTTTTTGGTTTTCGAGTTCCTCGTCGATATTATCGTGGATTACCTCCAGCATAAATAAATAAAACAGGGTTGACCAGAGCGCGATGACCACCAGCACAGAGATCGAAAGATACTTTAGTGTTTGGTTGGCTAATTTCATTTTTCGACAAATTTATAACCGATTCCGTACACCGCTTCGAAATCCACATCAGCATGATTAGCCAAGAATTTTTTGCGTAAGTTTTTTATTTGTGAATAGATGAAATCAAGATTATCCGCCTGGTCCGTATTATCACCCCATACATGTTCTGCCAGTGCACTTTTGCTAACCAGTCTATTTTTGTTCAATAAGAAGTAGTTGAGCATATCAAACTCCTTCCTATTTAACGGTACGGGCTCCTGCCTAATGAATAAGCAGCGTTCATTGAGGTCCAACACGATGTTGCCCATTTCCAACGTATGCCTACCTTCCCGTTGTTTCCTTCGCAGCACAGCTTTAATTCGTGCGTTCAGCTCTGCAATGTGAAAGGGTTTTGTCAAATAGTCATCGGCTCCAAGCTCGAGTCCCTTTAGCTTATCATCCAAAGAATCCTTTGCCGAGATAATAATTACATTATCGGACTTACCTTCATTTTTGAGCTGACCGAGGATCTGCAGACCATTTCCTCCAGGCAGCATGATGTCGAGCAATATACAATCGTAGTCATATACCGCAACCTTTTCAAGTGCTGCCCGGTAATCTCCGGCGGTTTCTACCGTATATTCTTCTTTGATTAATGACGCTTTGACTATTTCCCTTAAATCTTCTTCATCTTCAATTAGGAGCACTTTCATCTTACCTTCTTTAACGCAATGAGAACCTTTGTAAACAGCATCGATATGCCAACTATAAATGACAATTCACACACACAATTGTTTCTGACAAAGATACCTTGAATTTGGGAAAGATTTAGGAATACACTGCTGGCCTCCTATTTTAAACTGACATCCAGGTAAACCGAATGACGTCCGTAGGTATCATAAAACGGTTTATAAAGCACATCATCAATATAAAATTCCAATGTTTCGGGATTCCCTTTAATCGACGTAGCAATATCGTTGGCGTTTAAGGTTACTTTACGCCAGTCTTTTCTTGCTGCAGGTTCCTGGGCTGCCAATAAGATCGGCCCATAAAATAGGCTGGCAATATTGGGCTGATCCATAACTGGCTCCAGATGAAACTGAAATGGCATTTTAAGAGTGATCACATCGCCATCTTTCCAGCTACGGTTTAAGGTCAGGTAAGTTCCCGGCTCAGCCTTGATTTTTTGATCGACACCATTGATTGCAACAAAAAATCCCTTTGTTGCCCAGCTTGGCACCCGCACATGAAGTTCAAATTTGCCATTCCCCTTTATCTTAAGCGATGTTTGATCCGCTTTCGGGAAACTTGTTTGTTGCTCGACGCTGATTCCGCGTTCCGTCCAATGTAAAGTAGAAGGAATATACAGATTGACATACAGCGCCTGATCATCCTTGCTCCTAAAATAGATCGTATTCTGCAATTTGGTACTGCTCTCAATAGCCGTACCGTTGCAGCAGGTAAAGCCTTTCATATCAGCATTTCCAAACTGCTTGATAGATCCCGCGCGTAAAGGCACATGATAGGTATTTGCTGGACTATTTTCTGCAACAGAAGCTAAGATATGATTGTATAATCCACGTTCATAATAATCCATTAGCTCTGTGCGTTGATCGAACATAAACAGGTCACTTGTCAATTTCAGCATGTTATAGGTTGCGCAGGTTTCGTTCTGTCCGCCTGCAGAAAATCCATTTTCATATAATGTCGCCGGCTCGCTAATAAAACATTCTGCATTGGCCGGATTTCTTGCCCCAGCCACACCACCGATACTATACATATAATCGTTGGTGGCTTTATACCAAAAATTATCCGCTATTTTATAATACTCAGGCTCATTGGACACCCGATATAGCTCCATACTGCCCACAATTTGAGGTATATGCTGATTGGCATGTAGCCCTCTAAAAGTATCTACATTTTTGGCCAGTCCATGTGCATGCGCTGCACTGCCGTAGAACATATCAATATTGTCAAATAAACGGGCGGTTTTTAAATAGTTCTCTTCACCCGTTATACGATATAACCTTGCCATCACTTCATTCATCCCGCCAAATTCGCCGGCTATATAAGTATTCCACATTTTGATCAGTGTGTCGGTCGGGACTTGATTTAAACGCGTATACACCCAATTGCCCATTCCCTGAGCGATCTGCAATGCTTTTTTATTTCCACTTACCTCATAAACATCCATCAGGCCGGCCAAGATCTTATGCAGGGTATAATAAGGAGCCCAAATTTGGTTCTTCTGCCCGCCATATTTTGCGCCATGCTCGAGCATAATAAACTGATCCGGGGGATAGGCGCTGATAAAACCTAGCCCCCAGTTCCAATAATCAGTGCGGATTCCTTCGTC
Organism: Sphingobacterium multivorum; assembly: GCF_039511225.1. Taxonomy (NCBI): domain Bacteria; kingdom Pseudomonadati; phylum Bacteroidota; class Sphingobacteriia; order Sphingobacteriales; family Sphingobacteriaceae; genus Sphingobacterium; species Sphingobacterium multivorum. The sequence goes on along the minus strand of NZ_CP154261.1, from coordinate 262,119 downwards.
ACTCAGGTCAGAATCATAAGCCGATTTACCGGGACCATAAGGTACCGCAGCAGGATCTGCGACATAAGCCTGCCCCGCTTCTTTCTCTTGCCTCGGTGCGCCCGACAACTTTGACAAGGCATAAAGCACGTTGACCATGGTATCCATCTTTCCCATAAATTTTGACTGGAGCGCTTTATCATACCCTGTACTCGCATACGCCTGTGCAATTGCCGTCAGGTAATGTCCTGTAGCATGACCCCGTAGTTTGATATCTTGACTGTCCCACACTTCCAAGGGCTGCGCACCTGCCGGTTGCTTCTGCCCAAACGCATGACGAAACATATAGAGGAATGAATTGGGATCCGATTTTGCCAATGTATCAATGAATTTATTCCGATTTTCAATAAACTTCGTTTGATGATGCTTTACATCCGTATTAAGGGAAACCTGATCCAAATGAAATGCTTCCAATTTTAAGTTAGGCAGGTTGGACATTACCTTCCCTTTAACTGTAATGATGGCTTTCGGTTTCAGATCAGTCCCGGGAACACGCCCCGTGACTGTGTAAGCTGTTTGCTGCGAGACGGCACTATTGTCGGTTGGTGCAGGCCACAACACACGCACTTTCGGTCCTACCATACCGTCTTTATAGGTTCCGGCGACATAACTCGGCAATCGGGGCAGCTCACCAACCTCCGTTTCCACGGTCACGTCTGTTACCCCCGTTAAAAAGGCATTATAAAGCTCTGCTTTGTTCATTGGAAATCGCGGTAAGTCATCCTCAGCCTTACCCTTAGAAGTAATATCTTCACGAACACCGTTCAATGCATTTCTGTATACCATGCCGATCTGGTTTCGATTCAATGGCACACGATAAATGCGAAAATCATGCAACAGTGCATTTAAACTTACACTGCCCCCCAACAGGGATTTTCCGATGTATAAAGTCCTCTTACTACCCGTCTGTCCAAAAACTTCAGCCAACTCCTGTGGGATATTTTTAACCTCTCCAGCAGGCATACCATCCAAATAGGTTTGCATAGCCCCTGAAGCTATGTCAACCACAATGGCCAGATGCACCCATTTGTTTAATGGCACAGCCGAAGAGACTGCATTTTTTACGTCGGTCTTCTTTGGGGCGATTATCCCCATGTAGCCATTTTGCTGCGCTGTCCCCGTTGGTGTTCCAGCAAAATGCCGGGCGATGTCTTGTCCAAAATCGAATAAATACTGGCCAGACTGCGCGGCACGTAAGTATATCCAGCCTGTTATACTGATCGACTCGAGATCATTGAGCACTTGCGGTGGAAGTACGACAAAATCATCCTTTCCTCCTGCCAGAGACAGCACCTTTGTAAATTGCTTATCTGGCACAAACGAAGCTTTTGTGCCCTGAAATTTACCGTGTAATCCATTGCGCGACCAATCCTTAAAATCCCCATCAAAGACATAACGGGCTACCATGCCTGTCTCACCAATACCGTCCAAGATCTGATCTCCACTCTGTGCCACAGCTATAGCTGTTGTTTTGATAAAAATCGTAAGAATTGCTACAAAATATATCGTATATCTTTTCATATCGCTATTATTATTCGCTAATGATTTAATGTTTAATGATCGCCTTCTAGTTGGATGAACGCTGTTACCGTATTTTCCTTTTATTGTCTTTAAAGATGACGAACAAGATAAAAAGCAGCCTATTAAGCCTCCAAAGTCGAAGAATATGTTTTGTATTGCTGTCTATTTGACATTTATAAAATTAATGAGTATACATCATTAAACATAGGTTTATTTTAGCCGATATTCTCCAGATTTTAACTACCGTCCGTCGCGTCTACTTTCGTCCACGGGCCCACAAATCCTCCTGTCCCCTAGCGGAGGTAGCAACGCCACTATACTATGCCCATACAAACCTATGCAAACTCAGCGCGCTATGATCGATTACTCCGTGGTATTTTGTATTTTAGATTCGATATGATCTACTATGGATAAACGAAATTCAAAAATTTGGGCACCAGTAATCAGTCTGGATGGCTTCCGCAAGGAACAGACTGCAGGGCGCGACGAACTCCTATTTAATGAACTGCATGGCGAACGGCTTATCGACAAACCGCATAAGCATGACTTTTTTATCATAAATCTGTTCGATAAAGCATCGGGGGTTCATACCATCGATTCGATTGACCATGTCATCAAAGATCATCAGGTTCATGTGCTCTTTCCGGGGCAAATGCACAAATGGCATGTCTATGCGGGTACTGTAGGCTATCAACTTATGATTGAACGATCTTTTTTTGAACACTTTGCTCCATTTTTCCGCTTTTCATTTACCAATTACCAAAACCATCCCGTCATTGACCTCACTGCAGATGCTTTTGCACAATTGCATTATGAATTTGAATCTGTCAAGCAGGAGTTAAAAAGAGAAAATTCACTTATTCCATTGATAACCGCCCGAGCGGGAGTCATTGCTGCGATTGTAAGCCGCGAAGCGGAGTCTGCCTTCACCGAATTCAAAGTCTATCAATCTGTTCCACGACTGGCGAAGTTCAATATGCTCATTGATGAATTCTTTAGGGAGCAAAAGCTCGTGGCTTTTTATGCCGAAAAGCTTCATATTTCGCCCAATTACCTCAATATACTGTGCAAAAAAAATCTGAAAATATCAGCCACACAACTTATTCACCAACGGATCAGCATTGAAGCCAAACGTCTTTTGCAAAGCACAGAGCGATCCATCAAAGAAATTGCCTTTGAATTGGGTTTTGCAGATCAAGCTTATTTTTCGAACTTTTTTAAACAGCAAACCGGAGCAAGTCCGAGCGACTTTAGAGAAAATATTCATGTGGAGGGAGCACCTAAGTTCCTTGAAAGCAAAATCAAAAAAAGATAAATCACACAAAGAATGGCAGAAATATCCCAGCAAAAATGGGATACCGGCTATGTAACTTTGTAAAAGACTGGTAGACTTTTTATTCCGGTCACAAAATAACATAATAGGAAATCAAATGAAATCAACGGCCCTTTCTCGCAAGGAATTTATCAGAAACTCTGCTCTAGCGCTTGCGGGTGCTACATTCATCCCGGGAATGCTATTTGCAGAAAATCGACATAATATGGCTCATCAAGGACTTTTGAGTGGCTACCAAGGTAAAAAAAGCTATACGTTGAAAAACGTGCTATTGGAAACCGGATTTGAGTACGATGGTGATGGTAATGTAACCGCAACAAAGACCGGTCTTTTTTCCATTCAGATCGCAAACGGGAAAATCAAAAATATCAGTGCCAACAGCAACAGTGCTGATGCGATCGATGCAAAAGGGCTTTTGATGCTACCTTCTTTTAAAGATATGCATATCCATTTGGACAAGACCTATTATGGCGACAAATGGCAGGCAGTAAGACGTGGCCCGGGGGGGGTAAAGGGTATGATTGCTCTTGAACAGAAAATTTTGCCCGAACTGCTTAAAAACTCTACCCATAAAGCAGAAAAACTAATCGAACTGCTACAATCCAAGGGCACTGCCTTTGCACGTAGCCATGTCAATATTGAACCAACTTCCAAATTAGATTCTTTACATCATCTACAGCTGGCGCTTGAAAATAAGAAAAATGGATTTGGAGCTGAATTGGTTGCTTTTCCACAACACGGTGTTTTCTATACCGATTCGGTGCCTTATCTCAAGGAAGCAGCGAAAACCAATATTGATTTTATCGGTGGGGTCGATCCCTTTTCCATTGATGGCGCTATTGAAAAAACAATGGATTTTACGGTTCAACTGGCTTTAGATAACAACAAAGGAATTGACATTCACTTACATGAATCTGGAGAATCGGGTTTGAAAACTGTAGAATACTTAATTAATAAAGTAAACGAGAATCCTGTTCTCAAAGGCAAGACCTACCTCAGCCATTGTTTTGTGCTTGGTCGACTGGAAAAAGCCAAACAACAGGAAATGGCCGAGAAACTTGGTGCTGCACAAATCGGTATCGTGTCTACGATCCCATTCGGTGGCTTAATTATGCCTATTCCAACGCTTATGGAAAACAACGTTAAGGTCATGACGGGCAATGACAGCATTGTAGACCATTGGAATACTTTCGGGACAGGCAGTGTACTACAAAAAGCTAATCTTGCAGCTCAGGTATACGGCCAGGCTACCGAATTTGCGCTATCCCGTATGCTGAAACTTGCTACCGCGGGCCCTACTCCATTGGATGACAAAGGCAATATGCAATGGCCAAAGGTCGGCGACAGTGCAGATATTGCCTTCCTTGATGCGAGTTGTTCGGCAGAAGCTATTTCAAGAATATCGCCCGTAAAATCACTTATCTATCAAGGAAATCTAGTTTTCTAGCCCTAAGACAAAGTCGTAAACGATTCAGGACTTCAGCTTGGTTGCCAAAACAACCCAGCTAAAAAACTATATCTCCTATGAAAACCAGAAAGGTTCGGGGTAATCATTACCTTCGGACCTTTTATTTATGCTTTAAACCGCTTTATAATCCATGGTTCAATCCGGTCGCTTAGCAGATAAGCAACCACAAGCATAAAACCAATAACAGCCGAAAGTAACAGGTATTTGTTTAAATAGGGGTGCAGATGGTTAAAAATGATAAAGCCGATGTGTTGATGGATTAAATACAGCGGATAGGTCAACATGCCAATTTTAACGAATTTCGGCGAATTGATCACCTGGAGCTTTTTACAGGAAACCAGCAACATAAGCAGGTAAAACACAACGATGGTCGCTCCAATAATATAAGAAGAAAAGTCACTGTGGAAAGTCCGTTCCAGCCAATGAATGCGCCCCACGGCACCATCGATGGAAATGTACAAGCACCAAGGTAAGGCCACAAAATGCTGGACTTTGGGCCCATGTAAAAAGAGCTGACAAAATATAATTCCAGCAATAAAGTAGGCGCTCCAATCGAACAAAAAGAACTCGTGGAGTGCGTCATAAATTTCCGAAGGCCCAACAAAAAAGCGCAAGCTGGACAATAGCAGCCAAAAATACACCAGGTAATCTAAACTTATTTTTTTAAATTGATTCAGAATAAGGAATAAGGCGATGATCAGGTAAAATTTCAACTCTACATAGAGCGACCAATAAGCGCCATCGACATCCCCCTGTCCCCATAGTTTTTGGACCATGGTTAGATTGGCCAATAGCTGTGTAAATGTGACATGATAACGTGGTGCGCCCCAAAAATAAGAAACGGTAAAAGTCAACAGCAAACAAATCCAATACATCGGATACAAACGCTTGAAACGGGAATAGCAGAACTTACGCAACGAAAGATGCTTGATGGAAAAAGCGATCACAAAACCACTGATGATAAAAAATAAGTCTACGCCCAGGTAGCCATATTTAAAATATTCTCCGACGCCATCGAAACCCAATAGCGACATATTTCCGGCAGCATACCCCCGATATAAATAATGATATAATACGACGGCAGATGCTGCGATAAAACGAAACAGATCGATTTGGTAAATTCTTTTGGACTCAGACATTTGGCTGCAAATATACGCTGTTTTTCGACAATTTTCAGGAGCGAACACACGCCATACAACAGATGCCATATCACCCCCTCTCACTCAACTTTATAACATCATTATGTGACTTGTTTACATTGTATTTAGCGCAGTTGCTGAGTAACTTTACTAGAGTTTAATCCCATAAAATAGAGGAAATTATGAAAAAGAACCTATTTATACCCCTCATTGCACTTGCAGCCATATGTTTTGGAAATCAAGCCAAAGCCCAAGTGACGGCGACCTCCCAACCTGTCACAGTCAATATCAACTTGACAGATGCCATTTCGATTACATTGGGTGCAACCCCGACAGTTAATTTTACATATACCACTGCGGCAGATTACACCGCATCAAAAACTGTTGAGAAAGCGGGCCACTTTACCGTGGTGAGTAATAAACCGTATAATCTTACTGTTGCCGCGACTGCCGCATTTACGCCTGCAGGAGGGCCAGCACTAAATATTGTGACAGTTACAGTACCTGCAGCCAGTGCAAACGGAGGTACTCCAGTGGCAAATGTACCGCTAAGTACAACAGCCGCATCGTTGGTGACCAATTCAACAGCTTCTACAGGAGCAAGTTATACCGTAGATTATACCATAGCTAATCCAGCATCACTTTTGAATCTTGGCGCATCGGCCTATAGTACAACAGTCACTTATACAGCGACACAACTCTAACTAGAAAGATAATTTTATCCGTGCGATATTATTTAACACTATTCGTCCTTTATATCTGTAATACCCTGGTCTATGGACAGGGTATTTCAATATCTCCATCCCGCATTTTTTTCACTGGCGAGCCGGGACAGACCGTTTCTCAGGTAATTACGTTTAGCAACACCTCGAACGCTGAGCTCTATTTTGTCGCCAACCTCAAAGATTGGGACCGCGATTCCATTGGGGTAAAAAAATATTATTCTCCGGGCCAAAAACAGCAATCAAATGCGGCATGGCTTACGCTCTCAGAAAACACGTTACGCCTGGCTCCGGGAGAGACCAAATCGGTGAATCTTTCTATGACGATCCCCAAAGACCCTGCTCCACAGCAGCTAAGTAACACCATGCTTTTTTTCACACAAGTGAAAGAACAAAAAGCAACTGTTCAAAATGGCCTTAATATGAACGTGCTTATTGAAGTAGGCATTCAGGTTTACCATACTCCTTCTGGATTAAATCCTGGAGATCTAGAATTCCTTGCCTTTGAGGATAGGCATATTATTCCAAGTCAGACGGGGCAATCTGTGCGCCGGATGGATGTACATGTTAAAAATACAGGACAGATTAACAAGGATGCTTATGTGCGTTTTGAGCTAACCAATACAGAGACAGGAGAGGAAATCCCTATTAAGGCCGTCGCTATCGCGATGCTCCCGAGCTCGGATCAATGGGTGCAAATTGACCTTCCGGAGAAACTTGCTGCAGGGCGCTATCTTGCCGTCGCCATATTAGATGCGGGCAGCCAATATGATTTAAAAATTGCAGAAAAAGAAATTACATATTAAGCGCAATGTTGCGGTTTGTTTCCTGGGCTTTTTTAGCTTATCTGGGCAGCATATTCATGCACAAACGACGTCCATCACTTTACCGCAAGCCAATATACAGGCGAGAACCGACTATAATACGGCTATTAACGCGGGCAACTATACAAGTGTAATCACCTTACTTCCTTCTTTTTCAGTAAAATCCACTGCAGCAAATTTTACCAGCACGACAAGTGGAAGTTTTCCGGCCAGTTTAGTGCATATGAAACTTTCGAGTATTGGCAGTCTTGTATTACTTGGGTTGGGCACAAATAATGAAGTCGCCCTATCAACTAGTGGCGGTGTACTCTATGCGGCTGTAGCTAGTGTCGCTTCGGGCGCGGTAACCGCCAATGCACGCATTGCTACAGCGAGCCAGACCTGGACTGCAGGGGTATTTACAAATGATGTCAGCTTTTACACGCAAGGAGTATTGGCGGGGTCTATCTCTCCAGCAAGCTTCACGCTATCCATCACCATCCCCGGATTTATCAGTCCCCCAAGCAGTATAGGAACAACGAATATAGCTGTAAACGATCTTAGTTTTTACCGTTCTGCCAATGGAATCAGCGCCAATCAGATTATACCAGTATCAAGCACCGTACCTTACGTCCCAAGTATCCGAACAAGCAGCGCTCAGTTTAGTTTTAGTACTGGCCTTCCCTACAATACATTGCCTGTTTCACCTGTCTCCACAGTGAGCGCCACACTAAGTGGAGTCGGCACAGCAACCGTGGCCAATCTGTCGACCAGTGATCAGGCACTGACAAGCGCTGCCGGAATAGCTGTTGCGACCAACAATAATAGCTCGATTACACATACCTATACAATCGGATCGGCCTTACTTAAAAGCAATTTTATACAGGCCGGCACCTATACTGTCCCTCTTACTTATTCCTGGAACAAGTCGTCATCGGCCACCTATCCAACAACACCGGTACAGGCGCAGGCCAGTGGGAATTTGAATATTGTGGTCAGCGACCTCGGAGAAATCGTCGCAAATCAGCAAACCGTTAATCTTCCTTTTACGACGACCAGTAATTATGTTAACGGAGTCAGTACGGATATGCCCAGTCATTTAAAACTGAGTAAAACAACGCCCTACAACGTATATGTTCGCGCCACTACTTCCAGTTTTACCTCTGGAGTCAACAGTATACCACTAAGTGTTTTGCGGATCGGTCCAATGGCTGGCCAAACTGGAGTAAACACAGTTACCCTGTCCACAACGGCCCAGCAGCTCATCCAAAATGCCGATCCCGTCATCGATCGCACACTCAATATGCAGTATAGCATTCCCGCTTCGCAGACCAGCAATCTGCTGGGTAAACCGGCAGGTACTTATACCGCGAATATCATCTATAGCTTTGTAGCTCCTTAAAATCTTTTAATGCCAACTTTGCGTCGTTGATCCCGATAACGCAGGGATGGAAGCTCATTTAGTCCCTCGGCTTTCACTTCTGCTTCGCAATTCGAATTTTCAATAACAAAAGGCATCCCTTCCGAATCAACCGTCAACTTATAAAAGCCTACAGGCAAATAGAAAATATATGCGCCGTCCTCGTTGGTCAATGCATTATATTTCTTTCCCTGACGGTCAATGGCGGTGATGCGGATACCACTCAGATCAGGCTTAGACTCCAGGTATTTAGTGGCAATTAACTGTATTTTGCCCCTAGCAGATTTAGTTTTGATAAGGGGCATATCCACAGACTTGTTCTTGGTTAGCACAACGGTCGACGGTCCCTGCGAAATCCAGCCTTGATTGTTCTCCGCTTGAATTGAAAAAGAACCCGCTTCCATTTCAACAAATTTAACGCGTCCCTTCGCATCTGTGATGGCTGCTTCCTTTCCGATTCGAATCAACACAGATTCCACAAATGGCTCATCATCATCCCGGATTCCATTGTTGTTCTTATCGTCAAAACAAGTCAACGTTAAGCTATAGCCTTTATAACTACCTGTCCGTCCAAAACTCTTTTCTATCCCCACTCTGATCTGCCTGTTGTTAAACGAATAGCGATCTAGCGGCTGCGGTTGTGGCGGATTTATTGGATCTGTCATAAACAGTAATTTCCCTCTGATAAACGTATAAAAAATATCTGCAGTGAGACTCCAGTTGTCTTTCATTCGCCAACGCGCATTTCCATTGATGGACAAATTGTTACTCCGCGAAAAACCATAATAACTGTACATGGTCGCAACCTGTACCTGCAAATTATGACCGAATGCCTCAAAGTGTGTATTAGGTCCTAGCGAATACATGCTATAGTTCGAATTGGTATAGGTAGCCAAAAGATCACTCAAATAATAAGGATTGATCTGAACAAATGTATTAAAGCCAAAAAGTGCATGGTCATAGTTCCCCGATACCCGCAGGGAGTGAAAAGGAGCTATCGGCTTTTCAGCGGTATTTCTGTAGGTATAACCATAGTCGGTCTGAAGCGAGAAACGATGGGTTTGCGTAAAAAAATTGAGATCGACAACGGTTCTTACTGAACTCGACTTCCAGTTTACGGCATTACTTCCCAGTCCTAACCAGCTGTGATAATCAGCACCTTGCTTCATCCAATAAGGCCGCAGATCAATATTCAGTCGCCGAAGCGCCGTACGGTAACCGAGCTCATAAATTTCGATACGATTACTATTGTTAAAAAAGTAATTCCGATCGCCAATTTGATACTTGGGCCGATTATCCATAAAGCTCATTCTGGCCGAGAGACTTTTGATGTCATCCAATGGAATAACAATACGTGAATCAGACTGCAGCAGCCCTCGCCTAAGCCCTACATAATAGGGTGAGCTATAATAATTGGAACTTGAAATCTGGAACTGCTCAAAAATCCCATTATAATTTATGCCAGCAGCTAACCCCGCCTTTTGACCGCCAATATCGACTTTTTCAATGCTTGTACCTGCTTCCCAGGTAAGACTTTGATTCTCCGACCAGTCTTTGTATCCTTTTCCACTGAGCAAGTCACTTCGGGCATTGCGGTAATTGTCTTTACTATGTAAATATGCCAGGTTACTTTCCTGGTTTTTCTCTGATTTAAACGCATACTTTAGTCCCAGCACGCCGCCGCCGGGGGAGAACGTGTTCAGCTGATTCCATAGGAAATAATTATTTTGCACAGCATATACACTAACGGATCGGGACTTATCAAATTTATAAGTTGCTCTAAGTCCGCGGCCGTTAACATATTGATCCAAATTCTCGTAGATATTACCTGCTTTCAGTCCCCATTTTTCCGTTTGATAATCGAGGTAACTATCGTACATCGTAAAAGCACGCTGATCTTGAAAATAATCCACATTCATGCGATAGCTCAACGAGCGCTCTTTATTCAGCGCAAGATTGCCGTATCCCTGGAGCTGATACACCGCTATATCCTGCCCTATATTGAGATAACGTAAGGCAATCATATTATTGTAGGGCTGATTCTGCAAGTTCATGGCCGAGCCGAACCGTTTTACGCTGCCTACTGTCATAATACGCACTCGGCTCGTCGCAAGTTGTTTACCGCCTGCTTCAATAGCTATCATCGTTAGTTCTACATCCGTGGCTATTTTCTTTGTGCGCATACGAGCAGTAAATCTCAGTAAGGACTGCCCTCCTGCAGCCAATGTTACGGGTAATGTTTCACCGACGACCTCCAGTTCCGAAGGAAGGTTAGCAAACTGCAATTGAAAGGTAAAGGGTATTAAACCCATATTGACGGCGCGTACCAAAAATTGCGTTTGTCCTGTTGACTGATCAATAAAATACTCGGGCTGCTCAGACTGAATCAATAGCGCTGCCTGAACATCCAACTGGGTATAAAAAACTTGGGCAGGCTGTACACTCACGGATGGATCCTTCGTCTGCAGACCAACGCTAAACTTTTGCACTGCACTCGAAATCGTCCGCCGGTCGGTCATGTATTTCAAGGGAAAGCTTTTCGTTTCATGTGCCTTCAGCTGTATTAATGGTGGCAATTTGATCAATCCCTGCAATGCCTTCGTATCGTTGGACTCAGGGCTTAGCTCAATTGCTCGATCCGTGTAGTTAACAATAATTAATTTGTTTGAAAATGTTTGGGATGGCGTGATCCGAAGGGAATCGTATTCGAAATGATAGGCAATATCGTATCGTTGCTGACTTTTCGCTATGGATAAGAAAAGAGCAGTATAGCAGAAAAGAAACACAAAAATTAAAAGGCTTCTTATTGGCATAGCATATCATTCAAGTACCCATAAAAATCAGGCTAAATTTAAAGAGATCGAAATTTAGGTAGTCACATATTCATGTAACGAATTATTAAGCGGTCAATTGGGCGATCAATTCACCTTTACTATTGATCTGAAACTTTCTATAGATTCGCTTGATATAAATACGGACTGTATCTAGGGAAATTGCATATTTCTGGGCGATCATTTTATAGCTAAGCCCTTCAATGATGCCATTAGCAATCTGCAACTCTCGCGCAGTCAGCAAATTCTCGGATCGTTTGGCACTGAAAGCTTGTTCAATCAAAGCACGATTGACAGAAGGACTAATAAAAGAACCATTTCCCAAGGTCATTGTTATCGCGTTTTTTAACGATTGCAGACATGTCTTCTTCAGCATATAGCCCACAGCGCCTTGTCTAAAGCAACTACGCACCACCTTTACATCGCAATTATTGGTCAGCACTAATATTTCGGCACGTGGAAACAGGCTCTTAACCCGTTCAACAATTAAGCTATCTTGATGATCAATATCGATAATCATCACATCAGGGATTTGGTTGCGATGGGAAGAAGCAAGTGTCTCCTGATCAAACAGCACATGTATCGGTATTGTTGATTCAGATTTATCGTTTTTGGATATGTTTTCCTTTGTTTGTATCCGCTCTTTCTCATCTATGTCGATTATCCCAACTGTAATCATGATATTTCACATTTTATTAAATTGAAAACTATAAGCTTAACTAATTCTCACGCTATATTCATCCCAGTCTGTTCAACCTATTGTAGTAAAGACAAACCTATCCTTAAAATTGTTTCTAAAGAAAAAAATAATCAAGAAAAAATTTAAACAAAGTGAAATTAATCACGTTAGAAATGAATTTCACAATAATTTATATACAAACCAATAAATAGGCTAAAAACGATTTACATAAATATAATTTTTATTATTTAGAAATTGACATTTCTTAGGCAGAAAATTAAGTGTTACAACATCATCACCCATGTTCAGCTATACAAGCTGCGATCCTTTTTATGAATAGAAACTTAATTATATTTGAGAAAAAATACCGATGCGCCATCTATCTTTCCTATTTATTGTTATCCTAATTGTGATTTGTAACTTCCAGGCACAGGCCCAAAACAGTGGTTGGGACAAGTTGGATAAGCAGCTATCGGAGGCAAGTAATGATTCGACCCGGATATTGGCTTATTACAAAGTAGCGTCTGAAATCTACCGCAGCAATCCCACGGAGGCGCAAGAGATCGTTTCCAGAGGATTAGGGCTCGCTACCAACAAAAGATTTGAGTCGCTGCAAATTGATTTATTAAATTTACAGGGAGTTATATACCTGAAGCTAAATAACTTCGATGAAAGTGTAAAAACCCATTTTAACGTACTCAAAAAACGAGAGGAACGCAACGACAAAAAAGGGATGATGCTTTCTTTTCTGAATATAGGAAATGTGTTTAATAAGAGCTACGACCCCCAGCAGGCCTTAAAATATTATCAACGCGCACTAGATCTTGCGAAGGAACTGCGCGATACGAGGAATCGAGCCAATATATCGACCAATATTGGGAATATATATGCCCAAAACGCATTAAATGGAGAGAAGAAAGCGGATGTGAATCATGCCATCGATTATTTAGTAAAAACGGTTGAGTTCTGTAAAGTCAATGCGCCGGAAGTTGATCTTTTCAATACCTACATTTTATTGAGCTATCTCTATCTCAAGGCAGATAAACTCGAATGGAGCACCTATTATACCGATCTAGCGATAGACATCACCTCCAAGAAAAAAGATCCAGTTGGCGAAAGTTATGCCCGTATCAATCGGGCAAATATCTATATCAAAGAAAAGCGCTTTGATCTTGCCGCAAAAGAAGTCGCTCTCATTAAGATCATCATTGCTAAAAGCGGTTTTACCAATCTAACAGAAGACCTACAGGGAGATTTCGATAAAATAACAAAGGCGATCAAAGATCAAAATCAACACGTCATTCTCAGCGACCAGGACAGCTTGGACCGCAAATTTCATGAGGATGCTGCGACGCTTCGTGTTCGGATCCGGGAAGAACTTCGGGAAAAATATGAAAGCGAAAAAAAAGATCTTGAAAATAAGAACCTACTCTTAAAAAACGCGCATGTAGAACGAGAAGCCCATTGGATAAAGTTGATCGGATTATTAACCTTTTTTGTACTCCTGATATTTTTGGTTATGGTTCTTTTACTCGTCAAAAATAATAGATTATTACGTGACGAAAAACGGAAGGTAGATCAGCAAGCCGCTGAGATCAGGCATCAACATGGAGAGCTCGTCCAAGCAGATCGATTTCGGTCGAGCCTATTTTCCGTTGTATCACATGATCTGCGTAGCCCTATGGCGACTTTTCAGACCTTACTCGCTGTATCGAAAATCGTGGATTTGCCAACCAATGAAATCAAAGGAGTGCTGCTTAGTATTGGTTATCAGGTAGAAGTTGCGGCAAAGATGCTGGACGATCTTTTGATCTGGTCCTCGCAGCAGATGGCCGATGAGAAGCTCGACATCCAAACGGTATATCCAATGCAGGTTGTCGAAGAATGCCAGCAGTTGTTTGCGGATAGAATTCATTTAAAGAAATTAAATGTCCTGATCGATATCCCTTCCGAGCTGACCATCCAAACCGATTTAAAACGGTTTGAGTTTATCGTCCGGAATATCTTTAGCAATGCCATCAAATTCAGTCTCAGCGGGAAATCCGTCGTTATTGGTCAGCGGGAAAGCTCCGAAGGCATTATTATTTCTATTCGAGACGAAGGTTTGGGCATGGACGAAACTACCATCCGATCGCTGCAGGATAAGGGATTTCAAAAGAGTTTCGAAGGAACTTTTCATGAGAAAGGCACTGGAATCGGACTTCTATTATGTCATGAATTTGCAAAGCGAATTAATTGTACAATTTCCATCGAAAGCACGATTGGCTTTGGAAGCACATTCTATATTCAAATACAAAAAAATGAATAGCTTTGCTATCCATTCAAGTTTTATGATCAACTATTTTATTCGCTTAAGATATTCGCCGTAACCCGATTTACTCAACGGAGCTGCTATTTTTAGCAGCTGTTGCCGATCGATATAGCCCATGCGATACGCTACCTCTTCTATAGCACCTATTTTCATTCCTTGCCGTTCCTCAATCACTTGGACAAATTGTGCAGCCTGCATTAGTGACTGAATAGTCCCCGTATCCAACCAGGCCGTTCCGCGATCAAAAACGCCTACTTTTAATTTGCCCTGACGGAGGTATTCCTTATTAACATCGGTAATTTCCAATTCACCTCTTGAGGAAGGCTTTATACTTTTAGCAATAGCAACCACATCGTTATCATAAAAATAAATCCCTGGAACGGCATAACTCGACTTGGGTTCTTCGGGCTTTTCCTCAATAGAAATAACATTTTTCTCCGCGTCAAATTCCACTACCCCATAACGCTCAGGATCTTGAACGGGATAGGCAAAAACAACACCTCCATCGGGGTCAGCACAAGACTGTAAAATCTTTGATAAGCCCGATCCATAGAAAATATTATCACCTAAAATAAGGGCGACCTTATCGTTTCCAATAAACTCCTCACCTAATATGAAGGCTTGTGCCAATCCATCGGGACTTGGCTGCTCTTTATACTCAAAACGACAGCCTAGTTGTGTACCATCACCCAGTAACTTCCTGAAATTCGGCAGATCCTGCGGTGTCGATATAATCAAAATTTCCCTTATCCCAGCCAGCATCAATGTTGACAGGGGATAATATATCATCGGCTTATCGTACACAGGCATCAATTGTTTACTTACAGCCAACGTAAGTGGATGTAGTCGTGTTCCTGAACCTCCGGCCAATATAATTCCTTTCATAATCTTTGTTTAGATCCTTCCTAATTTTTAAATTCTTCGGCCAACATTTTAGCCAGACTTATTTCCCAATGGGGTACCTCAACTGCAAAAATAGCCTTGATCTTCGATTTATCGAGCAACGAGTACTTTGGCCTGCGAGCAGCTGTGGGGTACGCACTTGTCGGAATCGGTTTTACTTGACAGTCGAACGAACGGAAATCACGTATTGCTACAGCAAAGTCGTACCACGAAATTTCACCTTCGTTACTATAATGATAAATACCGCCCTCCCTTTCGGAGGAATCCACTATTTTTACGATTGCCAAGGCTAGATCCTTCGCATAGGTCGGGCTTCCAATTTGATCGTTAATAACACCTACTTCTTCACGCTCATCCATTAAACGACACATGGTTTTAACAAAATTTTTGCCGTAAGTGGAATATACCCAAGAGGTACGTATGATGATTGCTTCAGGACACCATTTCTGGATTGCCTGTTCTCCGGCCAGTTTCGTCTGCCCATATACATTGATGGGTGCTGTTTCCGCCTTTTCAGTTAAAGCGGAAGCCGAAGTTCCATCAAAAACATAATCAGTTGAAATCGCGATTAGGCCTGTACCATGGAGATGACAATACTGTGCGATCTCCTCGCAAGCCAAATGATTGACCAGATCAGCAGTTTCCTGATCCTCCTCCGCCTTATCTACAGCTGTATAAGCTCCTGCATGAATAATAAGATCCGGCTCATACATCGCCAAAATTTGTTGTATGATCTGAATTTGATCCAAAGGAAGTTGTTTGCGATCCAAAAAATAACATTCCTTTTCGGGCTTGTCGAACAAAAGGTCTTTTAGTTCAGATCCAAGTTGTCCTGAAGCTCCGGTGATAACAATCCGCATACCCTATGATATTAATTTCAAACTAACCCTTCAAAGGATTGTGCCTCCTGATCTTTTTGAGAGAGAATCATTCGTTCACTAGGAATTTGCCAGTCTATCGAAAGTTCCATATCCAATGGATTTACACCATCTTCCGACTCTTTATGATAGTTGTTGTCACATTTATAGAAAAAGACCGCATGTTCGGACAATACAGAAAATCCGTGCAAAAAGTCCCTAGGGACAAATAATTGTTTTTTATTTTCAGCCGAAAGTTCAACCGAAACATGCTGCCCAAAAGTAAGTGATCCTGGACGCACATCGACAGCGACATCCAATACTTTACCTTCCACAACACGAACCAATTTTGCCTGCGCATGTTCACCGGCCTGCAAATGTAGACCTCGAACGACACCAAACTGTGATTTGGATTGGTTATCCTGTACAAAATGCGGTGTGTAACCAAGTATGGCGGTTAGTTTTGTTTCATTAAATGATTCAAAAAAATAACCTCTTTCATCCTCAAAAACAGTCGGTTCAAGTATAAAGCAGCCTTTTAACTTAGTTTCTGTATACGTCATGCTATGCGTCTTTGTATTGGTTGTCGTAATATTTTTGATAATCACCAGAAGTCACGTGATCCAACCACTCCTGATTAGCCAAGAACCAGTCTATCGTCCGAGATAAACCTTCTTCAAAAGTTACCGAAGGTTTCCATCCCAATTCCTGATTGATCTTCGTGGCATCAATGGCATAACGCAAATCATGACCTGGTCTGTCTTTCACAAAGGTAATCAACTGTGCTGAGGTACCTGCAGCACGGCCCAGTTTCTCATCCATTTGTTTGCACAGCTCCTTGATCAGGTCTATATTTTGCCACTCATTAAATCCACCTACATTATAAGAATCTCCATTTTTTCCTTCATGAAAAACTAAATCGATGGCTTTGGCATGATCAATAACATATAACCAATCGCGGGTATATTTTCCATCACCATAAACAGGCAGCGGTTTATGATTCAAAATATTATGAATGCATAAAGGGATCAATTTCTCCGGGAAATGATTCGGCCCATAGTTGTTGGAGCAGTTTGTCAGAACAATAGGCAAGCCATAGGTATCATGATAAGCCCGCACAAAATGATCGGAGCTGGCTTTGGAAGCTGAATAGGGCGAATGCGGATCATACTTTGTTTCTTCCGTAAAAAAACCCGTGTCACCAAGCGCGCCAAACACCTCATCCGTTGACACATGATGAAAACGTTTTCCTTCCAGATTATCCTTCCAGATTATCCGGGCAGCGTTCAGTAAATTGACCGTTCCAATGACGTTTGTCATAACGAAAGCCATTGGATCGACAATAGAACGATCGACATGGGACTCCGCCGCCAAATGGATAATACCATCGGGCTGATATTTCTGAAAAATAGCCGAGACAGCTTGCTGATCCGTAATATCCGCCTTAACAAAAGTGTAATTGGGCAAATGCTCTATATCTTTTAAATTCTCCAGATTCCCAGCATAGGTTAAAGCATCCAAATTTATAATTTGATATTCAGGGTATTTCAACACAAACTCACGGACAACGTGTGAACCTATAAAGCCTGCTCCTCCAGTAATTAAAATTGTTTTATTCATATAATGATTCTCGAATGTTTAGACCATTGGTCCGCGAATGATGAGTTCACCAAATAGTTCGCTAAAATTAGGATGATTTTTGTTAATTGACAAGTTTTAATCCACGAGTAAATGGAATAAACAAAAAAAGCCTTCTATTCAGAGGGCTTTTCACTTCTTTATCGTGTTGTTATCTAAAACTTACCTGTCTTACAACAGCTTTACAATACATTCTTTACCAACGAGTATACCGGTACCTCCGCTGCTGATTCATGAATCAATTCAATTTCTTTTTCCTCCGTCAATGCATCCAGTACCTCGTATTCCGAATTTTGGGATTTAAACTCGGGGACGATCTGCTTCATACCTGCGACAAGCTCCATAAAATCTGGCAACTGTGTATCTGCATCCAAAATCTGTCGGCAGATCGTATTAATACGCTCTGCTTTAAGCGACAATTCATCGTGGTTTACTTTCGCGATCATGATTTTTGGATGGTGTGTCTTTACCGTATTCTCATTATTTGCCAACAATTCCTCATAAATTTTCTCGCCAGGACGCAGCCCAACAATTTTAATATCAATATCTTCTGGGTAACGGTAGCCCTTCAATTTGATCATGCGTTTCGCCAGATCAATGATTTTAACAGACTTGCCCATATCAAACACAAAGATCTCTCCTCCCTTACCCATCACACCAGCCTCTTGCACCAATTGACATGCTTCGGGTATCGTCATAAAGAATCGGGTGATTTCAGGATGGGTCAGGGTCAGCGGACCACCATCCGCCATCTGTTTCTCAAAGAGCGGAATAACCGAACCATTTGAACCCAATACATTTCCAAAACGTGTAATGATAAAACTGGTAGTTGATTTACCACTGCAGCTACTTACATAGATCTCAGCCATGCGTTTTGTCGCTCCCATGACATTCGTTGGATTGACAGCTTTATCCGTCGATACCATGACCATCTTTTTAGTGCCATATTGCATACAAAGATCAGCCACATTTTTGCTTCCCAATACATTGGTCTGAATAGACTCATAGGGATTCGCCTCCATTAATGGCACATGTTTATAAGCCGCTGCATGAAAGACCAAATCGGGTTTGTATTGCGCAAATATCTTTTGCATAAAGGCATAATTACGCACATCACCTACCACGCAGTGCATCTGCTCAGGCTGCGTAGCCCTGATCGATTGCTGTATATCATATAGCGCAGACTCGGCTTGATCCAATAGAATCAAGGTTTTATAGTGACGTCTGGCGATCTGACGAGCCAATTCCGAACCGATGGATCCAGCAGCACCGGTCACCAAGATCACCTTCCCTTGCATCTCTTCTTCAATTTCCGGATGATCCAATTTGATCGGTTTACGTCCCAATAAATCTTCAATTTTTAACGGCCTGATCTCACGCTTGGCTCCAGAATTAAGTAAAATTCGTGCTGGAGGCATGATCTTCAATTCGAGTCCAATATTTTGGAACCAGTCTGACACATATTCCAAACGCTCGGGATCGTTGTTTTCAACAGCAATAATAACCTGAGAAATCTGATTTTTTTCAACAAATTCTTTTGAAATCTCTGTAATATCACGGATTTTCAATCCCGCAAGGCGCTTACCGATGCGCGAAATCTTATCTTCCACAAAAGCGACAACCTGATATTTGATCCGTTGATCTTCTTTTAATAAGGAATACGAAACCAAACCGGGTCTTGAAGCGCCAAAAATCAGAACGTTCTCGCCTTTTCTCGCCGGTAAAAAAAGATACTCATAAATTGTACGATAAACGACGCGCGCGCCGACCATAATCACCAATAGAATACAGGCTTGCATGGTCAGGACGCCATATGATAGACGAAGGTAATCTCCGGCTAGGGTCCCTTTATCAAAAACAGCTTTGATCAAAACGGTCAATACCATGAGCGCAAGATAGGCTGACGCTACTGTTTTAAATATTTTGATTGTATCACGAATTCCCGTTTGCCTAACAATACCTTTATAGGTGTTATAGCAGAGAAACGTGATAAAAAACACCGGTAATACCACAACAAGTTTCTTCAACATTAAAGCCACATCAAATACCCCTTTAAAGTTGTTGACCACGTAGTTTGAAAACACATAACTTCCAAACACAAACCACATATCGATTAATAAAATAACCCATCGTGGATTGTCCTTACGAAGACGTCTTTTTAAATCTCCTAGAGAACCCATCATAAATTTCCCTTTTTATTTTTATTTTTTTATTATACTGTCTTAGGCTTTTGTCTTAAACCCAGCATATATGGCTTTTGCAATATTTTAAAGAGAATGCCAAGATACTCAAAATTTAACAAGCAATTAAACAATCTCCTAAAATATCAATAACAAAAACCTATTCTTTGTTATTTGTCCACCATGGGGGGACAAGCAAGTATTATACCGAAACTGTTACAAACGCGAATTAAATTGTAAAAAACATAAACAAAAGCAATCGGAAGCTTGTTCCATTTCAAAATGCGTTTTCTCAGTTGTAGCTTACAGCCTGATAAACAAAAAAACTGGCATATTGTTTGTAAAGTTCTTCACTGGATACGACACAGAAACTAATTGCCAACACGATCATATATTGAATACCAACAAAATAGTATGTATCCCAATTTAACTTAGCATTTTTAAAACTATCATTATGGGCTTTTTTAGCAATTTGTTTGGTACCAATAAAAAATCATCCATTAGACCCTTAGCACAGCTGGAATTTCTGGAAGTAGACATGCACAATCATTTGCTGCCGGGAATCGATGATGGCAGCAGTTCGGTACAAAATTCGCTCGCTTATATTGAAGGATTGCAACGCCTGGGGTTAAAGAAATTTATCTGCACACCGCATATTATGGCTGGCGTTCATCCCAATACCAAATCAAGTATTGAGGAAGCGCAGATTAATCTTGAAAGTGGCCTTAAGAATATCGGTAGTAAGGTTGAGATCTATGCCGCTGCTGAACATATGATTGACGATGGCCTTTCCGATCTTGTTCGGGATAATGAGCTTTGTGTTATACCCGGAGGCTATGTACTCATCGAGATGTCCTATTTATCCGAGTCGAAAGCACTGTTCCATACGATTCTTGCGATCCAAAAATTAGGCTACAAACCCATTCTTGCACATCCCGAGAGGTATAATTATTATCATGGTAATTTTAATATCTACAAGCAGATTAAAGATGCAGGCTGTCTACTCCAATTAAATCTGCTATCCATCAGCCGTTATTATGGAGTCGACGTCAAAGCAATCGCGATGACTTTATTGAAATCAGGTATGTATGATTTTGTAGGCACTGACCTGCACCATGAAAAACATCTCAAAGCACTTACAGATATTGCTGAAAAATATCCTGTACGAGAAATGTTAAAAACATCTCCCATTTTGAACCAGTCCCTATTAGATCATATCAGTGATGTCAAATCTCAGCATATCGCCGGATAGAAATTTATTGTCCAAACCGTTTGACATTGACCTTTTTTGACTTCACTTTTAATACAAAAGGCTCAAGGACCAAGTCGGCATCCAGTTTTACCGTTCCCGATTGCGCCTCTTGATCGGTAAATACATTTGCCGGGAAGCTCGCATTATCTAAGTAGAAACTATAGGTGCCCTCCGGCAGGCCAAACTCAACATGTCCATCCTTATCGGTACGCATTTCGATAACCTTTCCATTCCTGTCTTTTGCCAACACTTTGTAAATATCCAAATTCAGATCAGTCTCCAGGCTAAGCCCTTGGGTATACTCGACACGAACAGCTCCCTGTACCATTCCCCCACGCTGAAGCGGAATCTGGACTTCTAAATTTGACTGCTGTATCACGATCTCTTTCGAAACCGCCATATACTGTCCCTGCTTTGGTGAAAAAAACAAGTATGATCCATACGGCAATTTTTTAAAGGAAGCGTATCCCGCTTTATCTGTTACAAAAAGGATCCCTTTTACCGTAAAGCTATGGTCAACCATCGGAATATCCCCTTTATCAAATATGCCATTAAAATTTTTATCCTGAAAACAGAAAAAACGCGCATTCCCTGTCTTGATCGCTGGACGATCAAGATTTGATCCTTTTAAGTTTTGCCGAACACCGATGCGTAAATTATTGAAATCATAGTCATATCCGGTTTTCATGACACTGTAATTGTATTGAAAAAGACCGGTAAGCAAGGTATTTTTCAGCACACGGTAATTTATGCTCGCGTTCCCCCCAAAACTATTCCCGTAACTGCTACTCAGATTCGCCCGGGCATTGGCCGCCCACTGTAATCTCTCCTGCAACAAGGCACCACTTACACGGGGTCCTAAAGAAAAACGGTTGCCAAACGAACGTCCTATTAATAGTGCACTCACCAGATCCGAAATTTGAAAAGCGCCCTGCTGGTAAGAAGCTGAAAGGCCCAGACTTTTGTAGTTGTAATTTAAATCTGTCCGTACTGCAAAAAGCCCTGTAGCCTGATCAGTCATTGATACAAGCCCCGCCTCGGTGGTTACATTCAAATTGTGCTGCAGGTTACGCGACCGTACATTCACCGTTGTCAACATACGCCATGAGGTTGACTTCAGTTCACGCGTGCCTTCGGCAAACATATAGGTTCCAACCTCCCGATTATAGTTTGGCAATACGGATAGTGTTACAAATGAACTCAAGGGGGTATACATACTTAAATCCCAGCGCGAAGATTGGCTTGCGTAATTGAGAAAACGTGTATTCAGGTAGCTTGGGTTATAGCGGTAAAAGGTATAACTTAGCGCCGCTGATAACTTACCCCAATTTCGATTTAAACGTTCGACAAACTGCAAAGAACCCCGACGATTACCTGTGTAATAAGGAGAACTATAAAAATTATCGGAGCTAAAACTCCATTTGGCAAAACGCTGGTCCATTCGCATACCCAATGCCCATGAAGGCATGGATGAATTCCGTCCTACTTGTCGGCCGTTTTGACTTTGAAGTCCAGCGGCGACAAAACCGCGCAGCACGGTGTTACCTGCATATTTTTGTTTCAGAAAGTCAAAAGAATTTGCCCATAGCAGACTAGTTGTACTATCTAAACCATTGCGATCGTAAAAAAGCTGACCTTCGTAACGTCGGTGCTCAGGCTTATTTTCCCCCAGCACCACCTTTCCAAAAGCTGTATAACCGGGATCACTGGAAGAGCTATAATCCAGCAGATCCACAGCGCGCTGCAACAGGCCTACTGTAAAATTGGCGGCCCTTGCCGTATCGATATGATCAAATTTGACACCTCTTCCGAAGGCCGAAGCCTCCATACTTTCCTGCAAATTTCCGACCGTGTAGGTATTATTTCCTTTCTGAAAGGCAGCAAAAGTATTGCTTAAAGCAGGCCGGTCCATCCCACCCGTTTTGGTCAGATAAGCACTGTATCTTAACTGCCCATCGGCTAAGCGATATTCTCCCTCCGCCCGTAAATAAAAGGACTTTTGTTCGCCGAGCAGGTTATCGAACTGCAAATCAAAAAAATTACGCGAATATGCGGCCAAATTACCCCGGTTGTCAAATAATTGCTGGTAATTTCGATCGGCTGCAATATTGGACAAGAGCACCGATAGATTCCCAAATACATCGCCATTCTCGTATAAACCGGTGACATTAACCGTGTACTGCGCCCGGTTTAACATGTATTTCTCCACAGCAAAACGGAGTATGAAAAGCGTATCACGTCCGGCTGGAATGAAAAGGTTCTGTTCCTTAAATTTGGTATTGCCGATTCGATCCGGGGAGGAAAACAGGATTTTAATCTGTTCGTCCGTTGTACCATTATTTATAACCCGTGTCCGGATAAAGATAGAGTCCCCCACATGCTTCAGATACTGCTGTTCCGAAACATCCTGCAAGATCACTGCTTTTTTGGGTGGCACATCGATAGCCATTGTCTTGTTGTCGACCAGATGCCCCTGTGGATCCCTGAGCTGAACACCAACAGTTTGCCCCCTAAGCTGAGCGGGCGCCTGGACTTGTAGACGCTGGGTAATAAACCGTTTTTTACCCGCAGGTAATGTAAATGTTAAACGATCCGACCCAAGAGCACGCAAACCCTGCGGCAACAGCAACTTGAGCTCGCCTGTAAAATCCTGTTTGCTGTTGTTGACCAGCTGTAGATCAATACTATTGAGACCAGCTTCCAAACGAAGCTGCTCCGGCAAAACGAGCTGCACCGGCTTTTCCTGCTGTGCCCAAACGAACTTGACCAGCAGCAATAACAGCGCGAAGACCGTACATCTAATCTTATGAGAAGAGCATTTAAACACGCTATGGGATCGACTATTGTGGGATCAATAAATAGAGGAGGGACACGCTATAGCTTCCAGATTTAGAAGCCGACACCTGATCAGCCGTCAGATTCGCTTTATACTCCACATTAAAGGTTTGCGCTTGCTTTTTATCCACCGAAGCCGCCGATACAGCAACTTGTTCCTGTGTCGTTAAAATTACTTTGGGGTTGGATCTTATCCTATTTATTCCCGCCCCTGCAGTTAATTGAAGTGAAAGCGTCGACAGCGGAAGTGTTCCGCCACCATTGCGAACAAGCTCACTATCGACCGACTTAACACGGAGCTCGTAGTCCGTTATAGAGTTCACGCGGATTGCATTTGCAACCAACGAACTCACTCCCTGCATATAATCTTTTTGTGTCGAAAACTGCAAGGTGGCATTCGTCGCATCTGCGGCAATCTCCAAGCTGTAATCAGGCTCCATATCGACCATCCCACCGTCCGTCAGACGCGGCGGCAACTGCATTTCATAATTAATTTCCTGTGTCCCCAGCACTTTTCCGCTTTCACTATACAGCGTAAACAATAAGGGAATGCGGTACTTCAGGTACGTATATTGATCAGGACTTAGATAGTCGTCCAGATACTTGCCTTGAGCAATGGTCAAGGCGCCATAAAGCTGATATTGCAGATAATAATTTCCATTGGAACTAATGGGTTGTTTCGCCCGGTTAATCAGTAGCACATCGTTACTATTTTGCAAAATAATCGGCGTGCGGCTTGCGCCGATACCATCAAGACGAAAATTCGCTTCATTGTTGTCTCCGGTCCAGCGCAGACTGATCTTGTCGACGGGAAATGTGTTGCCACTGCGATTCCTCCCACCAGCAATGGTCCGTATTGGAGCTAATAGACGCACGGCGAGCGACCAATTTTTCTCGTTTACGTTGAGACCATTCAGGTCAAATTGAAACACATTGAATCGGTCTGGCGTTGTTTTACCCAAGTAGGAAGTCACTTCGAAATAATTATCCGACCAGACTGAAAAACGCAATTGCGCAACAAGAGGTAAGGCTGAAAACAAGCCCCAAATCGAGAGTATTACTATTTTAGTTCTTTGCCACATGTTTAAATTCCAATTCCGCGACCTTCACCACATCCTGATCGCCATAAAACGCCAATACTGAAACGAGGTAATTCCCAGATTTCAACGATTTGGGAATTGCAATATATTGTTTACGCTTATCGCCGGGCAAGCAGTAAAAATTAAGATTGTCCACCACTTCTTTTTCTCCTGTTTCCTGATTTAAAAACTCGGCACGCAATCTTCCTTCCAACCAGATATTACCGGTCACATCGTAACTGACCTCTAGAAACTGTCCAACAGAATCCACATCTTTGTAAACCAGGTTCGTGATTTCAAGATCCGGCGTTTCCCTTCCATTGAAACGATGATAAACCTTTACTCCCGAACGAACAGCCAAACGGATATTAGCTCCTTCCTGTTTTTCCCTTGCCCTAGGGTTCAACTGCGTTACAAAAAGCATTGCCGTATGAATGGGTACTTCGGTCGTGAATTTTGCATCCTTAGGCACCTGCATATTCAGTTGCAATCGTTTTGATTCACCGGGTTTCAGGGAGAAATACGATTCCGATACCGACAGCCAGTTTGCGCAGCTCGTTGGCAGCGTCCCTTTTGGACTCAGTTCATTATCACCAACGGCTGAATAAGACCAATCTTCAAAAGACACCCCCAATTCAAGTGTATAATCTTTGCTCGGATTTGTCACATCCACATATTGCGTTTGCGCCTGCCCGGCATCGCCCACAAAATACAATCTGGGCGGACCGACTGTCAATCCCGTTTGAGCAAAAGCTATTGTAGCCGTAAAAAGCAAGAAAAATGAGGCAATTAGGTTCTTCATAATAATACAATTTGGCATAAAAATACATAAAAAAGCAGGTATCTTCCGATACCTGCATCTATATGATTTTCATAGCGTAGAATAGGATCTACTAGTTTGCTGCGATTGTGTATACCACATCGATGGTATATTTTGCTTTTGTATCTTTACCACCATTACCCAACAATTCTTTTACTGTTGCTTCATTAAGTGGCTTACCAATGTATTTTACGTCCAACTCTTTGTTCAATACAGAAGATTCCGCTGTACTTGTGCTTCCAAAAGGACCAAACTCCATGTTTACATCTGTAGAAGCAGTTTTACCATCCACTTGAATTTCAATTAATTTTTTAGCATCGTATGTGTTCGCACCATTTCCAGCTACTTTATTGAATTGGCCGTTAGAAGACAAAGTCGCTTTCACTTTGTAACCAGAACCTACCGAAGATACTTTCAATTGTTTTGCGATCAATTTATTAACCCCATTTGTATAGTCAGCTGCCTTTTCGTATTTCAAGGTTACTTCGTCATCATAACCAGATGTAACCTGGCCATCTTGCCCAGCACCGCTACCAATTTCGATCGATTGAAAAGGATTCAATTCAACATTCACTTTTACTTTTGCTTGTGATTGTGCATTTACTGCAGTTACTGAACCGATGATCGCTGCTGCGAAGAAAATAATTTTTTTCATTTTGAAGTTTTTATAATTTAATATGACTTATTCGTTATTATTTATCCTCTTTGGACAAAACAAAAGTACAGCAGGAAATGAGGCAAAAAGTATGAATTTGTGCCCAAAAAGTATGAAAAAGGGAGTGTGTAAAATGTTGTAGCTATGCAGCTACAAAAGTCTGTAGCGTGATCACTACAGCGCAAGGTACTACAACAAAGGAATTGAATTTAGGGAATATTATCTTGTTTCGATGCTATAGAGCACATCGTTTGTAAAAGTTACCGTATTGTTTTTCTCTACGTATTGCATTAAGCCGTCAGCTCCAGGACCAGTGTAGGTAACATCGAACAGTCCATTGAGTGTCGGGGAATCTGAAGAAATGATCGTTTCCTTATTGTTAGAAAGGACGCCGGTAGTAGTATTTCCTGCTTGTCCTACATGAGTGGCAGTAGCTTTAACACGAATCAATGGTGCGGGAATTTTTTCTGTCTGTGCCTGACCGAGCTTTATAAAATCTTGATTGGCCAATTTGACCTTCACTTCATAGCCTGACGTACTAAATACTGAAAGATGTGCTTTTTGGACAGACTCAACGCCATTTTGATAATCTGCTAAGGTACGGTAGTCCAAGGTAACGGTCGATTGATCTGGATTAATAACAAGATGCTGCACATCGTAGAGCTCAATGTTCAATCGAACGCCTGTCTGTGCGAAGGCTGTGCCTCCGAAAAGAACCAAACCCAAAAACAATATTCCCTTTTTCATAGCCTACTATCTTGTCCTTTCAATAATTGTATGGACCATCTAAGATATGCCGTCCAACAGTCCTTATCTCTTTTGAATCTTTAGCAATTTTGACGCCAAAAGAACGTGAATTTTCACCGTGTGAATATTTCATACGCTTTCGTTGTTCTACTATAAATATACCTTTTATAAAAAAAACGAAAGAATAAGAACAATTCTTTTTAATAGGAAAACATGTATTATTTTTAATACAGAATGATTATTGCTGCCAGCGCTTACGGTATTCTGTTGGTGTGAGGGCCGTTTCTTTCAGAAAAAAGGTACTAAAGTTATTCACGTCTGTATACCCCAATTCCCAAGCTACTTGTTTGATACTGAGTGAAGATTCCACAAGAAGCTTCTTACTGACACGAAGCAATTCTTTGGTGATAAGTTCTTTGGGTGTGGTACCCAAGGTCTCTTTGGTGAGATTGGTTAGTTTTTTACTTCCTATATTTAATTGATCCGCGTAGAAAGCTACCTGTTTTTCTTTTTTTACATGTTTTTCAACCAGATCCTGGAAACGCCTTACCAAGGCCACATCTGTTCGTTGCCCCAGTAGCTCACCCGATTGCTTATCTTCTGCATAGATAGCAGCCAAGAGCACGATCTGCTTCACAATATTATGTGCCAAATCCCGATAAATTGCCTGATTATAATTCTGTTTAGACAGCTTCAATTGCATGCCGACAAATTCATAGTACGTCGCGTATTCTTTGGGTACGCTGAGTGTCCGATAGGTATATTCACTTTTATTAAAGGACTTGAAGTTTCGAAGGAAGGCCGTATCGACCTCCGTACGCGCAAAAAAACTTTCCGAAAAATAGATAATTAAAAAGGCACGTTGCTCATCTGGGTTGGCTTCGATTTGTATCCCGCGTGGAATCAAAACCAGACTATATTCCTCAATCTCAGCGATCTGTTTATTAATCCGCATGCTACAGCCGCCACTTGACACAAAAAGAACGACATAATTCTCTTTAGCTGTTGCATCCTTAATTTCCGAATACTCCTGCGTTACACCAATGACCCGATGAACTCCAAATTCCATAATAATTATTTACCGCAATAATACCCAAATAACATTTTATAATGCTTAGACAGGGAGCAATTTAGCAAATAATTTTTGGAAGCAGTCAATTGGTCATGCAAAAAAGCATTCCCCAGATCGGGAAATGCTTTTTCATTAAATTTATTATCCAAATAAATTACCTCATCATTGATCGAGCTATTATTTTCTTACACACCGAATTTGATAAGCGTAATTTGCTTCAGCCGGACCAACATTGATTGACCATCCAGCATCACCTTTCGAACCCGTCATCTGTAGTCTTTGGTTACCTGCTAGTAAATACAAACCTTGTGACCCCATTCCATCACCACTATTGTTATCGTTATACGATCCACCGTAAGGTAAGTACAAGAATTTATAGCGATCAGCACCAGGGTTACCCTGCTTTCCAAAGAACATACCCAAGTTGGTGTTTAATGTACCATCATACGTATCCACATAGCGAGCAGGTGCCCATGCATTGACATCGTGAGGATTATCTTTTCCACCGCTATTCGTATTATTGATCAATTGGTTGATCTCATCAGCCGTCGGTAATCTCCAAGTATTTACAGGTAAAACCAACGAACACGGATCTTGAGCCGCCCCATTGATATCACGTGTTGGGCGTTGATTATTAACATCGAAAACCTTAGGTTTAGCATAATCCGAAAACCAATAGTTTCCATAAGTATCATTTGTTTTAGCAAAACTATAAACAGGGTTTCCATCGCCATCAAGCGCGTAGGTTAAGTTACCCAAAGCCCAGACCTCATCTCCAATATTCACTTCAATCGGCTTTTTAAGTGTGATATCTAATTGATATTTCACACCTGGCTTAATATTCCATCCCCCTTTGGATAAATTCTTCGCAGCACTTCCGCCAATCGAAACACCAGAAAGTACGATTGTCCCGTTGGCTGTCGCGGCAGTTGTAATAAAAGTTGAGTCTGAATTGATGATCGCTCCACTCGTATTTTTCAAATTAAAAGCAACCGGATTAGCAGCTCCGTTAAAAGTCAAGGCTCCGCTGGCCAAGGCGACATCCACTGATGCATTCGAAGGCGCAATTGTAGCACCACTGATGCTTGTTACCGTACCTAGTGCAGAAGCATCAAATTTCATTGTTACCTGTGAAAACAAATGCTCCAAATCAGCATTCAACACATTTTGACCAGCTTTTACTTCAAAAGGAACCTGATCAAGCATAAAGTCTTTATCTGCAGTCAATCCTTCGAAATTAACTGAAGCCAATGTTGCTCCCACTGCAATCGATGGTAAAGTTTTATTAGTACCTGAAGCGTAAACGACAAAAGTGTATTTCCCTTGATCGATTTTGAATTCTGGCGCTGCATTTCCCTGTGTAAAGGATTTTGTTTCTTTATAATTACCTGCGGCATCAAAAATTGCAACGTAATATATTGTTCCTTGTTTTAAAGGATCCTGTTCGCTTCCAGTTGATACCGTAGCAGCACGATTAGATGCTTTAAGACTTGAAGAAGCTGCAGTTTCCGCAGTCAATGTAGCCACTAATGTATATTGATTATCAAATGGAATTTCAACAGTTTGCACTGCGGACGCATAGTTACGTCCTACCGCAGCGGTTTTGACAGGATCCGCTTTCGCATAAGCTTGACCTATATTTAGACGGACAGTTGTCTCTTCACTGATAGCGACATTATTATCTTTATTACAAGCTGAAACAAATAAAGCAAGTGCCAAGATTGATGTTATTCCAAAGTTCATTGTAAACCTATTCATGAAAAAGATTGTTTATATTACTAATTAATTAAATATGACCAATATTACCATTCGACATCTTGACTCTGTGTTTCTGTTTGCCAAGATTCCGTAATCGAATTGTTGTGTACTGAACCTGCCGCTACACTATATTCCAATTCAACATTTTGTTTTGTGATGCGAGGAGCAACATACACCAATTGAGCATTTGAATTAATCAAGTTTTCTTTGTTCGTTTTCATTTTTATATCTTTTAAAATGTTCTAAAGCGTTTTGCATGTTAATTTTCCAGTCTTCTCCGTCGAAACAAAATCAGTTGACAAAGAATGTGTTAGCATAGAAAATATGGCTCTCCTTTTTCAGAAGTTGCACGAAAGTAGATAATATTTGGATTTTGAAATAAGATTTTAACCGATGTTTATTTTATTGTAGCGAAGCCGCTACAAACAAGCAATTACAAAGACAATTACATGACATTTCCTATTGATATCCCCTTATAATTAGCTCAGAAAAGGTAAGACTTATCGCCTAAAACAAGATAGCCATAACTTGATGTTTGAACACTGTTTCCTTTAGTTAACAAAGCAATATAGATAGTTACAAACAACACCATAAACGCCATCACCTAACAAAAGTAGACAAAACCGTTCAGCAAAGTTAAATTGTTAACCAAATCAACTCATTGCCTTTTTTATTTGAACCCCGAACCAAAATGTCCATACCACTTTAAAAATGGAGAAATCAACCCATTTTATTCGCTAACCGAAATCAATAGTACATCCCATTCGGTTAAAATAGTTGTCAATACAATTTACTTAATATGAAATAAATAAAAAATTAAGAAGTCGCCTGTTGTTTTTATTTTTTCAATAATTTCAAATCATAAAACAATAAAAAAATCATTGAATTGCCGAAAAACAATAAAATAGATTTAAATTAGTGTTATATTTAGGCAACAAAATGATTAACAGAATAATCATTATCCACATATGTTCAGCAAATACTTTAAAAATCCACTAACAGATATTGCTATTCAAATAGGAAACTCAGCTAAAAAATCATACTTGTTTAAACATATTAATTATAAAATAACAAATAGCCTCAAAATATTTTAAAACAGCTAAAACAAAATAGAAACACACTTGTTAAAGCTATGTTAAACAACATATATAGAAACCAAAAAAATTACGAAAAGAGCCATTTTTTGCTATAAATCGTATTGATTTAGAAAAAATAGGGCTATTATTTTACAAATGAGAAATTACTTTTATCGGTAAACCAATTTAGATTTAAAAAAAAGTTTACAATTTTTTTTTGCACAAGTTGATATTAAGTCGTAATATTACAATTCAATTCGGAAAAGTATTGCTAACCGACATTAGTATAGTATTAACAATTAAACTAGAAACACACAAACAGACAAATAAATTTAAAATACATTCGTGAGAACAGCATCACTTGTCTATACGCAAAGACAAAGCTGTTTGGTAACGATTGTATTTTTAACATGAACAAAGGTTTAGAATTGTCCATTAAATTTAAACCCCACGCTGACAACAGCGTGGATTATCCAAATAATATTATCATGAATAAGAACGCAAAAAAAATGTACGTAGCTCCGTCCATCAAGGAGCACGTAGTAGAGCTGGAGCAAGGCATTGCTGCAGGATCACAGGTTGCACAACCCGGGAATGGAAGTGCAACCATCAATGACACAGAAGGCACAGGCGGATCAGGCTGGGATACAAGCGGTTTCTAATTTTTTATCCCTCACTAACATTATTTTATTATGAAAACATTCAACCAAAATTTTGCAAGTAAGTTTGCCTTGGCCGCTTTTTTAGCATTAGGTTCGTTAGCAGTAACAAGCTGTAATAAGGACAAAAACCAAAATGGACAGGAAGTTCCGGATGGAAAGGCACAAATAGTTGTTCGTATCGCAGGAATCAGCGATGGTGAAAGTATTAAAACCAAAGGAAGTACATCCAAATCATCTTCAGATCAACATTCACTTGAACTTATTCATGCAAATGGATTTGACGCCATTACTGGTATCGATAATAAACTGCCGATTTCTGAAATTGTATCTGCAGATCAAATAGGTCTTAAGGCATCCAATGGCACTCGTGCTGCTTCGCCTGTTACAGCCGGCACTAAATATCGCTTATTCTTATACAAGAACGTTGGCGGCACTTTTACTTTCGACAAATCAATAGATTTATCATCTGGCACCGAATCAACTGTCACAATCGATGTTACGAATGGATCGGCTTATAAATGGGTTGCGCTATCTTTCAACTCAACAACAACTCAGGTTCCCGAGATCCAAAGCCTAGCACTTCCGGGAAATACCGATGTGTTACGTGCTTCAGGCGATTTTACGGTTAGCGGTGCGCCGGTTCCGATCAATATTAATTTTGATCGTGTCATGGCCCGGATCGGTATTGAGATAAACACAATGGGTATGTTTGCACCAATTAATTCCGCTACCGTTGCTGTTACAGGCCGTGACGCCAAAACAGGAACCATAGATGTATTAACCGGAGCATTCGTTGGTACATTGACAAATGTTACCCTTCCAGCATTGACCTATGCTGATTTTGTAAATGCACCAGGCTCTGATGGGCAGCAAAAAATTGCTTATTATTACACGGCGGATCAAACACAACAGAATCTGACTGTATCATTAAGCGCGCTTAAGATTAAACTTGAAGATGGGACCGAGCGCTCTTTTGCCGGTAGCACTTCAAAAGGACAAACGATTACACCTGAACGCGGCAAAAACCACCGCTTCTTATTGGGTATCACCGAGTCACCTTTAACATTTGGTGGTGTACAATGGTCAAGATCGAACTTATATTATAAAGCGGGTTACAACCCTTACCGCTTCTATCATTTCAATCAGCCAACATCAGATGCAAGAAGCTTCTTCTCATACGGTGCTGCAAAACCAGGAGTTTTAGGTACATATGCGTCACCAAAAGATCCTTGCGCATTAGTATATCCGGCAGGACTTTGGAAAACGCCTGCAAAAGCAGATTTGGACCCAATTAATTCCAATGGGCTAACAGGCTTGTTAGGTGATTTGAATTTAAATGTATTAGGTAGTACATTAGACGCTTTAGTTGATGTTCAAAACGCATTGGCTGCCAACGTCGCTGGCGCAACATCGACGGCTGGAGCTGGTTACTCTGAATTCACAGCTACAGCAGGATTTAATGCGGCTTATGGAACAGCAACCTCTGCAACAAACAAATTGCGCTTTAACTTTAATGGTTTTATGAGAGATTTATCTCTTGTAGAAGATCTTATCACATTAGACCTAGGTACAACTGGCGGAAAATATACTGCCTTCTGGACTAATGACCGCTCGTTACTCTCCCCTCTTGAGCCCATTGCAGGTTTAGGGGTCACGCATTATCTAGGAAACAGGTATGCTGGTGTGCCTCCTCTAAACTTAAATGCTGGATACAAAGGATTTAGATCTACAAATGTTTTAGGTATCACGCTTTTAAACAGCGTCAATGTTATCAAGTCATCTTTGATGAACGTCCGTTGTGTTCGTAATGGAGCTTGGAATCCAAATACAGTGGGTTACGATCCAATGCCGGTGCTTCCAAACTAAGCTTAAAGATAGATTCTTTTGATCTAAGCTAATACGGCAACATACACATTCAACAGGAGTCGCTTTATAAGTGGCTCCTGTTTTTTATCCTCCCAATATAATTCGTTAACCGACCGAAGAACTGCTCCTTTAAAGAATCGAGCGGTATAAAACTGTTTCTTTTTATATAAATCTTTTCATAGCCATTAAAATGGCGAATATGTATGGGCAGCTATTGCCCTGTAAGGGTTGTTTATAAAATCTTGTAGCTTCATAACCACACTAGGTATTTTTACACGATTATAACAAATTTTAACATAGTAAGTCTGATATTAATTTTTTACTTTTGGCTCGTCAAGTCATTTTTTTTGCGTTCGACTTGATAATATTAATGGATATAATGGGGCGAAGGCGTTCGCCCCATTTATTTTTATTGACGATTTATGGGCTTATATTTTAGCTTTTATTGGAATTACCAAAAATCAATAGAATAGAACAGAAAAGCAATTAAGCTACAAGATTTCATATCCAAAAAGAAGTAAGTACACATGATCTAACTGTTCCAAA
This sequence comes from Sphingobacterium multivorum, assembly GCF_039511225.1. Lineage (NCBI taxonomy): Bacteria > Pseudomonadati > Bacteroidota > Sphingobacteriia > Sphingobacteriales > Sphingobacteriaceae > Sphingobacterium > Sphingobacterium multivorum. The sequence continues at coordinate 227,907 of NZ_CP154261.1, read as the reverse complement.
GACATACGGCTATATGCTTTATACCCTATAATTGATAGATCAGCCTCCAAAAGCCACTAAGCACTTTTTCTTTGCCACTAACCGGCAATCCCACAGCCATACCAATGGCTATTTTGTTGCTCAGCCCTAGCTTAATTTGGGGATGCAATGTCGTTTGTATCCCATCCGAAGAAATTTCCTGATTGACCTCAATACCAATAAAGTGATCTGTCTGCGGTATGGTATAATGAAATGAGGTGTTCATCTGCCATGCCGTATCCATACCCGATGAACCATAACGATAGGCGAATTCTGGCCCCGTGTAAATCAATGCATGCCAATTGCTATACCAGTTTTTGGCGGCTATAAAAAATGGATTAAACATAGTACCACCATCCACAAAATCAAAGATCTGTGTATAACCAACAGCCAAGGTTGTTGCCTGTTTTTTAGAAACATAAAAGGAATACTGCGACGATAGACGCAACCTTTCCAATTGATTGCTGGATGACACATTGGCCATGCGGCTTTTTGAATATGCAAAATCTGTTTCAGCTTCCAATCCCAATCGATCTATAGGCGCAAATTCATACTCCATAAGGTAGCCAAATTCATCAGCCGAATGCATTCTTTTAATATCAGCGCCGACATTAAATTCCTTCTCTCCTTTCCGCGCACCGAGATCCCGGACAAGATCATTATATAAAGGTTCGGCATGATGCACTTTATCGGGTAAGGATTTATTTTCTTGGGCGAGAGCGCCAACCGAACAGGTTGTTGCAAATATAAATAAACATGCGCGCAAGCATCGAGAAGTAAGTTTATTGTTTTCCATAGCACAAACATCCGTCTGAAATATGGAAAGAATTGGGAATCAGGAAAGGCCAAGCTTCAATCTAAAATCGGGGCTCAGCCCTGCTTTATGCAAAATTATTGTCAGGGTTTTAAAACGGACAAATTCTTTGGATACATACAGATATCCATGATATTCATTGGATTTCCCCCAAGAATTTTTAACGCGATAATATTCCTTTCCCTGCTGATCTTTTGCAAGCCCAACAATGTGCATCGCATGGTCATCGGTTGTTTCCCAATTGTCAAAGGCCGCTTGCCTTTCCGCTGCCGACACCTTTTTTTCTCGTTGAGGTTTAACGAACATGGCATCCTTTTCCTCAGCCGTCATCTGATTAATCGATTTTTCGGGAACATAGGCAACACCATAGTTCCAGGAAAATCCAGGATCTGAGATATCGGTTGTCCAGGCCACAGTAAACCCCTTTTCTAATGCATGATCAATAACAGTGGTCAGATCATCCATCTGTACGTTATAAAACCGGTCGAAGGACCAGTTGTCAGGTACCAATAACACAAATGGCTTGTAATAGGATTGGTCCGTTACCGAGGCTAAACCCACATAATCATCCGGATTTATCCCAATGAACTGATCCGCAAATGTGCGGGGGGTATACATCTTACCTTCATAGTTGAATTGTGCTGGTAACTCCCCTAAGTAGGCATCCATTGTCGCGATATATGCTCGCTCCCAATTTGATGTCAGTCGTTTGTTTTTGACCAATACCTTAAGCATGGTATTCAAAGCCGGCGTCAGCTCACTAAAATCATTGTAAGTCGCCTCGCCTCGGAGTCCCGAATACGCCGACCTGGGCATTGCACCATATTTACGGTAGGTATTCAATACATCGTGTAACTGCCCACCTTCTTTCATTGACAGCCCGCCATGCAGCCGCACAAAGGTACGGGCCTTCTCCAGATAGGCCTGGCGTGCCGTATATATCTGTGAAATCTCAATTGGTTTTTTGCCCATTCTAATCATTTCAGATTCCAGGAAAGAATTGCCCGTATAGGACCAGCAGGTATTTGAGGCGCCCTGATTTTTGACCGAAGTGCAACCCAAATTGATCAGGTCTGTAAATTCAAACTCAGATTTAATTCGCTTCTGCTGGCTTTTGTTGTAGAATTTTAGTCCATATTTCACCAACAGTGAGAGACAGACAAATATCAACAAACCAATAATCCATTTATATTTTTTCATAAAATCCATTATCTTCCTCCACAAATGATAGCTGTAAATTTGGGCAAAAAGGACCGCATGATGCTATAGCTCAGCAATCCCAGTATTATTATAAGCGTAGGACAAGCAAAATATAAAAATAACAAGGCCACATCAGAATGTGGCCGCACTAATGTAAATAAGAATTTGATCACGAATACCAAGGGTAAACGATGATACGCAAAAACGAAAAAACTACCATTCGTCCAGAAGGGACCCATTTGCCATTTTTCTTTTTCAATAAAATGCGCGGACAATGCTACAGCGAACACAAGCCCCGTCATAATTCCAGCACAATACAGATAGCTCCACCAGTTGATACCTAAGAAATAAAATTGGGCGATCACCAATAACAAATACAGAACTCCTGATTGATACAGTACTGGTTTCATTATTTCTACAAAATTCTTTTTATTGATACTGAAATAGGCCCCCGCGGCAAAGAAAAAGTATGATACAGTGCTTAGTCCCGGCTGATAAAAATAAGGGTTGATGACCCAGATTATACCTAAGAGTATAACGGCATAAACTTTTAGCCTTTTAATGAGGAAATAAAGCAATGGGGATGTGAGCACCACCACCATCAGATCACGTATAAACCAAAATGGAGAATTGACGGGAAGAGTCTTTTCGACATGCGGGTTAATATGCGATGTATCCCAAAAAGACCAAATCCAATCCATCAAACTATAATCTGTTACTAATTTATTTCTTCCCGACATCAGACTTCCCGAGAGAAAAGTCTGTGCTAGAAAGAAGAAAAGGAGCACAACAACATTCCAAAAGATATAAGGAATGAACAACGAACGGAAACGTCCTTTTAATTTTTTCAGGTAAACTTTAAATGAAAAATTTTCCGTTTTGTAAAAGAACAAAAAGCCAGAAGTTAAAAAAAAGAGCGGTACGCACACCTCGAAAATGACTTTGGAAAATAGAAAAAAAGCGTGTGTGAAAATGGGATAGTTAACCAAATTGATGCTTTTAACGCCTTTAATAACCACATCAGAGAAGTCGGTATGAATAAATACCACACCAACAATTAGTGGGAAACGCAGAAAATCGATGGTCTTGGACAACAGCTGTTCGTCGTCCAGTTTACTATGATAATCTTTATCCATTCGTTAGATTTAAAGAAAATGATTAGTGCCTGTTAATTTACATATTTCTGTCGATATTAGCACACAGTTATTTAAATATAAACAAATTAAAACAACTGAATAACAACTACTTGCACCAAATCTCTATTGAACAGTTTTTACATAAAAGGTACCTTATCTTTAATAATCAAAATCTGACTCCTGCCTATTAATTCCGATTGTCACTTTCTTCCTCTTTTCCATCAGCAATCATTTCATTGACTTCAGTCATATCACCTTCCTCCAGGTGCTCAATATCCTCCGCCTGCTCTTCGGAGTAGCGGTCGATAAAAAAGGTACAGCCCATTGGAAAATGATCCGATCCAACAGAAGGATAAATAAAAAGTTTATCGATAAATACCGTTGGACTATGAAACAACAGATCCAAGGGTACCCTAAAAAACCAATAATTGGCATGAAAGGTGGAAAGAATACCCCGGCCAATACGTGCATCGATCAATTTGCTGGTTTTTTTGAACAAGAGCGAAGATTTGGCCCAAGCGACATTATTAAAATCCCCTGTAACAACCACGGGCATTTTATAATCGCGCACCCGCTTGGCCACACTGAGCAGATCGCCATCTCTTTCTTTGGAAGTTTCCTCTTCGGTCGGACTCGGCGGCGGTGGATGTACAGCAAAAAAGACAAAACGATGTCCATCGGCGGTTTCCAGTTCGGCTTCAATACTCGGAATATCATCCGCTACAAAATAATGCACCTGACATTTGTTGATCTTCAGATTGGAATAAAAATGCATACCATAGGTATTGTCCAGGGTTACCTTCTCAAAATTAGGATAATCACTTTCCAGCACACGTAAGGCTTTTTCCCATGCCGCATCGCTTTCCATGGTCAAAAAAATTTGCGGCTTTTCTTTCTGAATCAGGTCAATAAAGCGGTTATACGCCGTATTGAATTGCAGCACATTACAGGAGATCACTTTAATACTATCCGATGCATCTTTGCCCTTTTCATATTTTTCACGACGCCAAAATTTGGTGTAGCGTATCAATATATAGGTATGGTATACGATCAGCGCCAACTGTACTACCTGCAACCACCATATCCATGAGTCTTCCCCCACAAGATAAAAACCCATCGCCAATGCGGGCACCTGAAATACCAGCAGCTGCAGCTTGACAAATTCGGCTACCCGAAAGATCCAATGTTGGCTCTGGATGAAAGGTAATACACTCAGTAGAATTAATATTCCCGAGAATACAACGTAGAAAATCAACATATCGCTAATGCTAACATTTTAAACAAACTTAAATAAATTACACTTATTTTTCAACAGATTATCATTTCTCGATCGCTACTTCGCTATTACAGCCCCTTTTGCGTACTCACCTGATAATCTACCCGTGTTCTGGCTAATGCATTCGGAAAATTCTTGTGGATATAGGCAATCATCTGTTCACGTATATAACAGCGTAGGTCAAAAGCCTGGCCTGAATTGCGGCAGCTCATCAGACAACGGATCTCCATGGTACGTTCTTTAAAATCAGTCACCTGAAGCACGTTTACTTTACCGTCCCAAAGCGGATGTCCGGTGAGTAAGGCCGTCAGCTTCTCACGTAGTAGCCCTACGGGTACGGTAAAATCTGTATAGATAAATACAGTTCCTAAGATCTCCGAGGTTGTGCGTGTCCAATTTTGAAATGGTTTTTCAATAAAATAGGTAATGGGCAATACTAAACGGCGTTTGTCCCAGATATTAACGACGACGTAGGTCAAGTTGATTTCCTCCACACGGCCCCATTCCCCTTCGACCACCAGGACATCGTCCATGCGAATGGGCTGCGTAAAAGCGATCTGAAAACCAGCAAGCAAATTTCCAAGGGACTTCTGTGCTGCAAAACCGATAATGATACCGCCAACTCCCACACCTGTAAGTAGGCCAGCGCCGATCTTTTGCATGCTATCAAAACTGAGTAGGATGATTGCCAAGGAAATCACAATGATCAGAGTAACCACCACTTTTCGGATAAAGACAATTTGTGTCCTGATCTTCCGTTCGCGCAGGTTATTCTCCTTATTGACATCAAAACGATGGTAGAGATAGTCCTCAAAAACCTTGATCCCCTGGATCAGTACAACCGCAAAAAAACTGACGAGCAAAAGCTCGTTGGTTTTGCTGACCATGCGGAGTGTCCGTTCGTTAAATTGGGCAAAGGGCAGCAAACTATTAAAAACAATTAATGGTATAAAAATACTTAGCACACGGCTAAAACGTCTTACAAAGGAACGAAATAAACTATAAGACTCCTGCTGAATGGCCTGTCTTCGCAAAAGCGGTATAAAAATCAGTTTGATCAGAAAACCTATTAAAAACGAAAAGAGGATTAATGCAATATTCCAGAGCCATGAGGGCCATTTTTGTGAAAGTTGAATTAATGTTTCGTTCATCATATTGTTCTTTCTTTGTGTTTACGACTTATCTCTTATTAAAGTATAACTGCTAAGAAGGCCTAACGTTTGTTTTATTTTGAGAAAGATCGATTAGAGAGAACGAATTTTGACTGCTGTGGACTCCCGTTTTTTTAAAATTTGCAGGGAATGCAAACCTCTTTTGGTATGTTTTTTGAGTCTACAGAGCCAATTGCAGACAACTAACTAAATAGGTGATTTATCGGATGTATACTATAGAAACAACATTGACCGTTTATTAAAACGGATGTAGATGAGCGCATAAGCTTTCCAAGAAAATTAAACCAAAACATAATAGATTAACAATGAGCAAGAAAAAAGACAATTCTAGATGGCTGAATGTGGCCATATCCTGGGGAGCGAGTATCGTCATCATCGGGGTACTATTTAAGATTCTACATATTGGTGGCACCACAGCCAACTATATGATCGGAATCGGTTTAGGTGTAGAGGCCTTCCTTTTCTTTTTAATGGGTTTCAACCCGCCAGCACCAGAACCGGACTGGACCCGCGTTTATCCCGAATTGGACGACAATTTTAATGGCGAGCTTCCACAAAGAGGAAAAACTGTGGTTGCTCAACCGGCAGGGCCATCGGCAACTGCAGCTTTAGATAAAATGTTCGCCGATGCCAACATTGAACCGGCAAGCATTGAAAATCTAGGTCGTGGCCTACGTGATTTCAGTGAAAAGGTATCAGCTATCAATAAACTGTCTGATGTTTCATTAGCCACAGAGGAATTTACGAATAAGCTCAGAACAGCAACTTCCAAATTTGACAACCTGAGTCTCGCTTTCGAAAAAGCTTCGCAAAACCTAGTCGCCATGTCAAACACCTCAGGTGATACATCCAACTACCACGAGCAGGTAAAAAGTCTGACGACCAATCTAAGTCAATTAAATGCGATGTATGAACGTGAGTTACGCGATTCGGCATCACATTTACAATCGATGAACAAGTTTTATGAGAACCTAAGCTTTACCATGCAGAACTTCAACGAATCGCTGGATGATTCCAAAGCGTTTAAAGATGAAGTGGGCAAGCTAGCGAAAAACCTCAATGCCTTGAATGCCATCTATGGCAACATGTTGAGCGCGATGAATCAACCGCGTGTGTAATTAATTCTTGTATCACTTAAATCAAAAACAATGGCATTAGGAAGAGAAACTCCAAGACAAAGGATGATTGGCATCCTCTATCTGGTCTTGCTCGCCTTATTGGCGCTCAATGTACCGGATTCCATCTTGGATGCATTCAAAAATATCAACAACAGTCTCGAAACATCCAAGTCGAATGTCAGCACGGCCGTTCAGCAGCTGTTCACCGCATTCGAAAACACCAAATTAAAGGAAGAACCCGCACGTGCCAAGCCCATTTATGAGAAGGCTAAAAAAGCACAGGCTATTATTGGGGAACTCAATCAATATATCGCTTCCTTAAAAGAAGAGTTCGTTAAACAAGGCGGTGGCTATGATGAAGAAAAGGGCGATCTTGCCCAACGTGAAAACGAAGACATCTCCCCAAATTTGATGATCAACGAGAAAAAGGGTGCCCAATTAAAAGACAAAATCAATACAACGCGTACCAAACTATTGGCCCTACTGACACCTGAAGAACAAAAAATGGTTTCATTCTCTTTGGAGGCTAAAGATCCGGAGAAGGCTGTAAATGGCAAAAAATCCTGGGAGGAAATTAATTTTGGCAGTGGTACCCCTTTGACCGCAGCCATGACGATTTTGACCAAAATACAGACCGACGCACAAAACGCCGAGTCTGATGTGGTTAAGCTTATTTTAGGTAAAATGGATCAGGCCGTCGTGAACCTGGACAAATTTGCAGCGGTTGCTGTGGCTCCGACTTCTTACTTGGTACAAGGCCAACCGTACAAAGCCGAAGTATTTCTGACGGCATCCGATTCCAAATCTGAACCGGCCATTTCGGTCAATGGATCATCGCTTCAGGTGGTGGATGGAAAAGGTGTTTATTCGGTCAACACCAGCCGTGAAGGCATCTATACCTGGACTGGGGTAATTAAAGTCAAACAGACAGACGGATCTTATAAAGAATATCGTACACCGCAACAGACCTATCAGGTTGCGCGTCCTTCGGCAGTGGTATCACCAGACAAAATGAATGTACTGTATATTGGTGTAAACAACCCGATATCGGTATCAGCTCCCGGTACATCTACCGATAAAATCCGTGTCAGCATGAGTGGGGGTAGTATTTCCAGTGCCGGTGGTGGTAAGTATAATGTGAAAGTAAGTTCTCCGGGTACAGCACATATCTCGGTCTCGGCTGAGGTGGCACCGGGAAAAACACAAACTTTGAGTTCGACAGAATTCCGTGTGAAACGTATTCCGGATCCGATTGCCAAGTTTGCGGGCAAAACAGGCGGATCAATGGCTACCGTAGCATTGAAAGCACAAAATGCACTTTTTGCCAAACTCGATAACTTTGACTTTGATGCAACTTTTAGGGTCACCAAATTTACGATGATCATTGCCAAGCCGCGTGCGGATGCAATCGTACTGTCCACTTCTGGTGGCCAGCTGAGTTCAAGCATGTCATCAGCCCTTAATGGCATTGTACCAGGCACACGCGTTATCTTCGACAATATCGTTGCTGTAGGTCCTGATGGAACCTCTAGACAGCTCAATGCAGTTGCTTTGACGGCCAATTAATGTAAGCGACCTGTTTCTAAATAACGAATGAAAGAGGCTATCCAGTTGAATAGCCTCTTTTTTATGCAATTCTACGCAACTCTGAATAGCAGGATCGCACATAACAGCTTAGTTTAGCTTTACAGAAACATAACAGAATCTGCTTCCCCAGCTACAGTCCGATTACCGCCAATTTTGATGGTTGCCCTAATTGCCTCCCTAGGTATTAGATAAACAATAAAACCGAAACACAGTAATGCAAAGTTATGCCTAATAACAGTTTTCAATCAATTCTTACATAGTAATCAGTCAATGTTTATCCATTACACACTGAGTAATCACTGAACAAACACTGAACAAACACTGAACGAGCAATGAACGAGCAATGTCAAAAGGCTTAATTTGGCTACTATTTGCCATGGTTCTCTGCAGCTAAAAATTACTCAAACTTTCATTGCAATCGCATCTTATTTTTCCCCTTTAAAGGTTTTATATTAGAGGAGACTTTCCCTTCGACCTTACATTTCTTTTTGAAAAGTATTGAAAACAAAAATATATATCCACACATATAATAACTTTAAGTTATTATAACTATCTTTAAAATTATATTAAGCTTAAAAATCACACAGCTTGTTTACTCAAATCGCAAAAAACATGCAATTTAAAATGACTCTACGAACCCTGCTTTTTGTCTGCGCCATCGGCCTGTTTTTTAGTTCTTGCCAAAAGGACGACCCTACTGAGCCGAAAGATCATATCGATATTGAAACGAAAGATGCTACTTGGACGAAATTGAGTATCCCGGGACAGCTCAGAGGCACATCGGCTATTTACGGCAATATCGACGACACCCTGGTTGTGGCCACCATGTACAAGATTTATATGACTACAGATAAAGGAGCTTCATGGCAAATGGTCAGCGATGCAGGACTTGGCATACCAAGCTTCAGTATGTATCAGGGAGAACTGATGGCTTTAAGCAACTTCCAAGACCATTCGACAAGTCCATTTTTATTCTCGTTGGATCATGGCAAAAGTTGGAGCACAAAGGGCAAATACGGCTACGAAGTCTATGATAAAGTACGGGTCAATCGAAAAGAAACAAAAATCAGTGAAAACGAATCTTACAAAATCGTCCCTCAGCCCAAAGAAATCATCGACAAAGAATATGGACGTCCGTTAATGCAGCCAGACAAACTAGTGAGAGTTACTGATAAAGATGAACAGCTGCTCAATTTTCCTTTCCGCCGACAACTGAACTATGTCTACCACGATAAGAAAAATCGACTTTATATTGGCGCTGAAGGAACTCGTTTTGAGTGGACTGTTAAAGGCAATGAACGTACTTATCCAACTTCCACAGATACAGCGATCATATATATCAGTAAACTCCCGATCAGCGGACAATGATATAATTAGCTATAACATCAGTCGCAATTTCTTCAAGTAAAACCGGTAATTCATCCTTCTTATAGAGCATCTATTAAAAAAGTAAAAGCCTTCCCTTAACTGGGAAAGCTTTGATATAGTTAACTAGGCCAATATCTTCTAATACTCAATAGTAATGGGAATAGACTTAAAAGTATTCATATTAAACGTGGTATTTTTATATAATATAACGAGATTGTACTGACCAGATTGCCATTGTCGGTCACCGGTAATCTGACTGCCTAAACCATCTGTCTCGGCACCGATTATAATGTCATCGCCACTTATCACGCCATTAACCAACTTGTAAGTATTGACTTTTGACGCCGGTCCCAGATCTTTATGCTCAACTTTAGAAATAATGATAGCCTTCGTTAGGTCAAGTTTATCAACCGTTTCAGGAAAATGATTCAGGGTTCGCCTGATCAATGCTGTATATAAAATACCATCCCCCTGTATTTGCTTAATCTGCGCACGTGCCGTAAACTTATCCCCTTTTTTGAAAACCAATGGATTCTCTACATAGGTATTCATATAGTATACCATATCATCGTTTCGGGAGAAGATGTCACGGTCCACAATTGGGTCAACAGGCATATTAGCCGCATCGAAGATCTGAAAATCTTCCTTTAACTCAAGCTTTGATCCATTAACATCGTTTACGATAAATAAAAAATCAAATTTACCCTCAGGAGCTTCCACTGGAATGGTAAAATGCTTATGCACATTGGCATTTTTTAATCCCATAAACTCTTCCCAAACAATTTCCATTTTCCATGGCGATGAGTTCGTCAGCCCAGCCTTAGGCAAAATTTTGACTCGAACGGACTCGATTTTATCTCCAGCCAGAATATCTGCATTAAAATGAAAATCCCGCCCTCGGATTGCTTGTTTATTATTGGCATAGCCAATTTCTACGTTTTCTACCTTTGGTGAAACGACCTCAGGTGTCTCCCCTTCCTTTTTACAGGATACAAAAAGCTCAGATACGAGCATAAATGCCAGGATAATTTTTATTGGTTTGATCATATAGTATATCTTTTATTAATGCAATATAGTTGCAAATATAATAAAAACAAAAGCAATACAGTTGCAATAAAACAACTGTCTTAACTTTTTACTATAGCAAAGAAGGTGGAAATAATGGAGGAGTAACATTCATAAAGGCCGAAGCCATGCAATCACAGAATCCGGGTTACGAAACTGAAAATAGCCCTACCCTTAGAGAGAAAAAAACAGCCCGTTAGCAAAACAAACTGGTCTCTTTGCCATAATACGTTTACTTATCCAATGAAGTAAAAACAGAATTTTGGGAGCGGAATTCCGGTACGATATCTTTAACCAATTGCACTAGTTTCATTTTATCATCATTCGGATCTGCAGTCTTGGCGAGTGCACAAAGTTGCTCAATTCGTGCTTTTTGCAATGCCAGGTCTGGGGTGTTGACCTTTGCAATCATAATCTTCTCATGATACGTCTTTTCGGTATTCTCCCCATTCGCCAGAAGCTCTTCAAAAATCTTTTCACCCGGTCGGAGACCTACGACTTTAATGTCAATATCTTCGGGGTAATTGTAACCTTTTAAGCGGATCATCTGTTTGGCGAGATCCATAATCTTAACGGGTTCGCCCATGTCGAAGACAAATATTTCACCGCCTTTACCCATCACTGCGGCTTCCTGAACCAATTGGCAGGCTTCGGGTATGGTCATAAAATAACGGGTGATATTCGGATCGGTAATTGTCAGCGGCCCACCTTTGAGCATTTGCTTTTCAAATAATGGAATGACTGAACCATTGGATCCTAACACATTACCAAAACGCGTGACAATAAAATTGGTCTTGGAGATTATATTCACCGTCGATATAGCAATCTCCGCTACACGTTTGGTAGCCCCCATGACATTGGTCGGATTCACAGCCTTATCCGTGGAGACCATAACAAATTTGGCTACATTATATTTATCGGCCAGCAAAGCAACATTATACGAACCCCATACATTTGTTAAAATAGATTCGTATGGATTGGCTTCCATCAAAGGCACATGTTTATAGGCAGCTGCATGAAAGACGTATGTTGGTTTGTAGAATTGAAACAGTGTATCCATAAATACGGCATCCCGGACATTGCCCACCATAAATACACAACGCGCAAAATTTGCGGAAGAGCTCAGCTCCTGTTGAATATCATACAAAGAAGATTCCGCTTGATCTACCACAATAAGCTGCTTTAAATTCGTATGCGCGAGCTGACGCACCAGTTCTCCGCCAATAGAACCTGCTCCCCCTGTCACCAATACGATCTGTCCCTTCATCTCTGCAGCAATAGCAGGATTGTCCAGGTCGATCGCTTTACGTCCCAGCAGATCCTCTATGCGCAAACTGCGTATTTGTCGGGTCGCCACCTCCCCTGCCATCAAACGAGCCGTATCTGGAATAATTTTAACAATTAAAGGAATCGGTTCGGCCAACTTAAAAATTCTGCTTAATCGTTCGGGAGCCCTATTATCTATTGCAACGATAAGCTCAGCAGCATTGCCATGCCGCTGAACAAATGCTTTATTTAGCTCACTGATATCATGAATCTTAAAACCCTGTATTCGGTTGCCAATACGATGCGGATTATCATCCATAATGGCTACAATCCGATATTTGTTGCGTGATGTGGTATGGATAAAATGAAAGGTTGTATTGCCCATATTTCCAGCTCCAAACAAGATCACCGGAATACGGTTGTCTTTATTACCCCACATTAGCTCGTGATAGAGTGCTCGATAAAGTACACGGCTAAAGGTCATTCCGAACCCCGCAATCAAGGCGTGGAAAAGCAATTGAGTATCTGAAAAAGGAAAGATCGTTTTTAAAAATTCGGGTTGCGACCATTCCAATATTCTACAGATAAGCACCGTAGAAAAATAAGCCAGTACAATAGCCATCACAATGCGCTGCAGTTCACGTATACCTGTTTTATGAACCACCCCTTTAAAAGTCCCTAGTAGACAGAACCAAACTAGGTATATGGCAGACACCAGGAGGCCCTGCTGTTGCATTGCCTCGATCTCAATACCACCTCTATGCTTAAAGATCAGCACATAGCTGGCAAAGAAAGCGATCGCGACTATGATCATATCCAACAACAGAATGATCCAACGTGGCTTATTAATAGATAAGCCCTCTTTCCATACATTACTCATTAAAAAAATATTAAATCCCTTTCAAGGTTTAAGTTTGTGCAAATTTACCAAATAAATGGTATAAATACGGTAAAAGTTCTCCAGTGATATCGGAGAACTTTTATGGTGTATATTAAAAGAAATAGTAATTTTTAAAAATCCAAATAAATACTTTCATCCACGACTTTTTTTTCTTGCCATAAACGCTGCGGATAATAGCCGGCCTCGATCAGTCGATGAATACTTTGCTGTACTTCTTCCTTATCCTCCTTATAGGTAACACCAAACCACTTTGCATCGGTAGGCAGGACCGAAAAATTGGCAATACCTTGCTTGACCATATAATCCGGTAAATCAGGAATAAAGAATTCGGATTTGGGATTTTCATGGTTTTTCTCTACAAAATCAGGAAACAAGCTACGGGCAATCTCAAATATTTTGGGTGTAAATCCCCAGAAATTCATGGAAACTCGAGTATCGCCAGGTAAAACAGTTTCCTTTCCCTCCTGTGCGAAGACAATATCCTGGTCTTTTCGGTAAATGTTAGTTCTTTCGGTCACACTCTGCAAATGATTTGTTCCATTCACTTCACATACGCCGCGGGAGACATAGCCAAAGTCGGAAAGGGTATTACCAACTTCAAAACCGACCAGCGCCATCTCTTGATCATCTGCTCTTTGGGTTAGAAAATCAGCCATCTTTTGAAAAGCATCATAGCCATAGAAATCGTCCGCATTGATTACACAAAACGGTCTATCCACTTCATGCTCGGCACTCATTACGGCATGACCGGTACCCCAAGGTTTTTGGCGTTCCACAACTCTATCAATACCATACTTTTTTAGGTCAAAATCCTGGTAAGCGTAAGCAACCTCGACAGATGCAGGAAGTTTGGCTCCAACATTTGTTTTCATGATTTCTAAGAATTCTTCCCGGATGACAAAAACAATCTTTCCGAATCCAGCACGAATGGCATCATAAATCGAGTAATCGATTATCTTTTCACCATACGGCCCAAAGCTTTCTACTTGCTTAGCCGATCCATAGCGGCTCGCCATACCAGCGGCCAAAATTACTAAAATGGGTTTCTGTATATTCTCAATACTATTGTTCATTTCTATTCAAATGTGATTTTTATCGTGCGCCTGCAACCAATAGCAATATTGGTACCAGTTTCATAATTTCCACATTATTAAATAATGAATTATTAAACAAAAGCGAGCTCTCTTATAATAGAGAGCTCGCTTTGAATAAAATAAATTACATTATTTTACAATTTCTGTTCCGTTTCCTTTTGCAAGTTTTGATTCTGTGAAGTTTTACCGTCATTAGACTGCGTTCCTTCCAGCTCTTCGGCTTTTACCCCTTTAGGGTTACTCCATAATTTCTTCTTATACGCATCCAGTTTCTCTTCTACTTTTTTTCCGTCCAACTGCTGTCCGCCGTTTTCAGTTTCCTTTAGATTCTGCAACATGCCCGGAGAAGATTCACGCACGATGGTACTTGCAAATTTGTTTTGCACAAAAAAATCATCCATGGTCATGTCATAAAGTCCCTTATCTGGATCAGAAATATCCACTTGGATAAGACTATACCGCAATTGTGGGAAATATAACCAGAATGCAGGTGTCGCCCCGACAGATTCCGCAAGCTCTGCGGAAGTTGTAATATTCATTAAAGGAGCTACACCGATAATCCGTGTTTCCAATCGGCTCCGCTGCTTATCGAAGAAGATATCTTCTTTAATTCTAAATTTGGTCACACGTGCCGGGTCAAATTCATTAAGCGCCATTTTGGAATCAATCTGATTACCCTCACCATCAAAAATTGGCACAAGTACGCTATCCGCAAAACGGGCCATCCCCTCTTGAGCACTCAGTCGGCCTTTGAAAGAATCATCATCCGGACTATAGAGCGAAAGTTTCCCTTTTTCAATGGCTTTCATGACCACCTCAATCAAAGAGTTTCCAGGAATAGCAAGGATATTATTCTTTTCATCTTTTAGATCGATATCACGCCATACACGTTTGTAAAAACGAATATTCTTCTTATTCACCTCAGGATATGCAAAGGGGACAGCATCCTCCATGCTATTGGCCTGATAAAATCCATCTGTTAAAGGAATTGTATCTTGGATCACTTCCCCTGATGTAACAGGGTTAGCTGCATTGACGTTATTTAGAATGTTTTGATTTTTAGGGACAGTATCTATCGTTGTCTCTTGCTGAGCAAACAATGACCCAACTCCAAAAGTCATCGCAGCTATCAATACTATTTTTGTTTTCATTGTTATCGATTTTGGGGTTTTAAAACAGCGGGTTAATACTTACGTGTTTTGCTCTGTACTGTAGGCATTTCAAAAGCCGACATGACACAACGGAAACCGATATAAGAATGCGGTTCATAGTCTACCGAATAATTACGCGTCTCGCTATTCAATTGTTCACCATTATCTTTCCAGGACCCGCCACGTACAACCTTCCGTTTCAGGGCATCACCATCTTTGGCATCCGCATCATACAACAACGCTGGATTCAAGTCGTTGACAAATACGACAGCTGAAGGACTGTAAGCATCAAGCGTCCACTCCGATACATTTCCAGCCATATTATAGACACCAAAAGCATTTGGCATATACGATTTCACGGGTAGTGTGAACGTAGCACCATCACGGGAATAAGTTCCTTCGCCTTGTTTGAAGTTGACAGCCAATTTCTTTTTGCCTTCCGTACCATCGATAGTCATTCTAGAACCAGCTATGGTATCCTGCGGATCCAATTTCCCGGAAGCTGCATATTGCCATTGCGCTTCGGTAGGCAAGCTCAAACTCAGTTGATATCCATTCAAATAAGAATTTTTTAGTATCGTTGCGGCCATTTCGTTTGCTCTCCAGTCTGTAAATGCCCTAGCTTGTCTCCAGGTAACACCGATTACTGGATAATAATCAAAAGAAGGGTGCGTAAAGTAATTAGCATCCAATGATGCGAGTTGAGCATTCGGAAAATCCTTTGTCCAAATATCTTCCACAGGCATTACAGCAACGGTATCTGTAACATATTTCTTCTTTACGTTACCTTTAGACTGTAGGTAAGAGAAACGATATTTAATTACTTCGGGATTTAGCGCACGTCTATTTCCATGCATTTCAAGCATAGGCGCTAGGCGCTCCTGAATACTTGGATCATTGCTTTTCCATATTGGCGATATCTTTTTCACCTTCGCCCAATTGATACGCTTTTGACCTACCTGTTCGCCGGCAATCTCCAGGAAGTATTGATCATCATTGAGATAATCTGTTACAGCAACCGAATCAGCCACCCAGTTTACAAATTCGCGATATTGTTTATTAGTGACTTCGGCTTCATCAATAAAGAAGGCGCTTACACTTACATTTTTCCCTACATTCCCACTATCTAAAGAACCTTTAAAAAGAATAGTGCCGGAAGGAATATAAACCATCCCCGGGGGCGCTGGTAATTTTCCTCCTCGAAAGGCATTTACCTTTGGCGCTTTATACATTGCAGAATTAGACTTACAGGCAGCAAAACCAATTAAAATAGCCAGCGAAAGAAGCCCAAGTAAGCGATTGCCATAGAACCTTTTTAGTGTATTCATCATTTCGTTTTATTAAAATTTTGATTTGCTTATTTACGGTTAAATAATCCATATTTCACACCCACTGAAATAAGGCCGTATTGATCATTATTTTTATTGATGATCCCATCCAGATTATCATTGAATGTCAATGTATGCTGATAGTTTACATTAATTGCAAACTGAGGTCCATATAACGTTCTACCAAAGGGAATATCTAAACCCACATTTAAAGGGAGAACAAAATGGACTTCGCCTACGTTCTTTGAAATTTCACCTCCGACAGATTCTAAATAATTAGCATAGAGAACTGAGATTTTTCTTTCTATTCGATTTTTCACCAACCCGGCTCCAGCACCAACGTAAACATTCGAAAGAATACGAGAAAAAGTATTAGCCTCCAACGTGTAATAGCTATAGTTATCCGCATTTCCCAAAAACTGACCTAAACGGACTTTTCCATTAATATTTCCTGCAAAATAACGGTTCTTAAAATCACTATCATAACCATTTCCAGCCAAAGTCCCTTTTTCACCATGCAGTCCTACGGAGATATAAGGTGTGATTAAGTAATCAGCCTCACCATAAAAAGCGAATTTCGATTCTACATTTCCCAAATCTGTTAGATTGATTGTTGCACCTGCACCAGCCCCGACACTAACAGGACGCGAAAACTGAGCCGATACTGAACCAATTGTTAGCAAGAAGGCGACAAAAAGTGCGTATAGATATTGTTTTTTCATAGATAAAATATTTAAAGAGCTTGTGTTTAAAGTATCACGAGTCATTTCGAGCTGCAAATAATCGTTTACGTGCATGATTTAATTTTGTACTGATTAGTTGTATGTCATTCAAAACGGTTGATTTTATTAATTAGTATAAATTAAAAATCCCAAACCGAAGTATCGATTTGGGATTATACAACAATAAGGCCAAAATCTGGATTATCGAAGCTTTATTTTATATTTAGCCGATCTTTAAGATCTTGCCATACCTTCGCTAAGCCTGTTTTCTTCTTTCCTTTATCGCCATAACCATAGCCATAACCATAGCCATAACCATAACCACGAGCAAAGTCAACGTCATTTACAACAGCTGCAAGATTTTTCAGCTTACCGTCTATATACAATTCTTTTGGCACCTGCAATAAACGCTTATCGAGATAATTGACACGAGATACATACAACGTTAAATCGGCGTTATGTGCAATCAACAATGTATCTGTTACCAAACTTACTGGAGCTGTATCCACCAAAATATAATCATAGTGTTCACGTGTATATTTGATTACATCATCGAAATGTCCATTCATCAGTAATTCAGCTGGATTTGGCGCGATATATCCTGAATAGATTACATCAAAATCATAATTACCTGGCTTTTTGATAATGATATTATTTACATCCATATCAGGATTTATCAAGAATTGTGTGATACCCACATTTGTGTGTTGTAAATGTGATAATCCAAGATAGTCCAATACTTTTGGACTACGTATATCAGCCCCAATCAATACAACCTTTTTACCAGACATGGATAAAATCTGAGCTAGATTGGTGGTCACAAAAGACTTACCCTCACCAGAAATGGTCGATGTAACAAATACTACTTTAGATGCAGCTTTTTTATCGGCCCCAAACATAAAGTTCATATTGGTACGAAGAATACGGAACGCTTCGGCAAGTGAAGAACGATCATTCAAATGTACAATCGTATCTTCTGCTGTAGGAATTTCACCCAATACTGGAATTTTGACAATGTCTTCAATATCCTTTCGTGAGTGAATCTTATTGTCTAATAAAAATTTAAGATAGAGAGCAATAAATGGAATTAAAAAACCCATAACAAGTGCACCCAACAATACCAATGATTTTTTTGGAGATACTGGAACTCCATTCTCATAAGCAGCATCAATGATCTTGAGGTTATCAGGTGTAGCGGCAGCCTTAACCTCACTCTCTTCGCGTTTTTGTAATAAAAGTAGATATAATGATTCTACAATTTGCTGTTGTCTTGAAATCTTTTTAAATCCCTGTTCCTGACTTGGGATTGAGCTAATTCGACCTTTTATTTCATTTGATTTACGTTCAATACTGTTTAAGGCCAATTTGGTAACCCTTTGGTAATTTTGCAACGACTGTCGAATATTTTTACTACTTTCAATGATATTCTCATTCAATGCTATTACTGCTGGGTTTTGCTCAGATGCAGATTTTAACAAATCGTCCCGCTCTAACACCAACTTGTTATAAGCTTCGATAGAAGTGCCAATTGATACATCTTGCAGACCTATATTTGAAGGTAGAAGCTTGCCAATTTCTTGATTTTTCAAGTAGTCATTCATATGATCAACCAATTGCAGCTGTGTACGATATTCCAATACTTTTTTATCATTATCGGATGCGGTGTTTAGAAACACCCCTGCCTCTGTTGCCATATCGACCATCGAATTTGCGGACTTAAATTCAGCTGCTTCTTCATCAGCGCCTGAAAGATCTTTGGATATTAGCATCAATCTTTTGTTGATAAAGTCGGAAGTAGCTCTTGTCATCCGCAATTTGTCATTTGTTAAGTCGGCATTATATACATCGATTAAGCTATTGATGATTAATTCAGCTTTTTTGTTCGTAGTCGAAATCATAGAAAAATTTACGATATACGATTGCATTTCTTTGCTCGGCGCGATTGCAATAGTGCTCAAATTAGCGTCTATGGCCCAATCCTTAGGTATTACATTAACTACATATTCGTCATCAGGAGAAATCTTATTTTTATCATTTCGATGAAAAACCAAATTACTTTTCCCAATTTTGATCGGTTTATTAAAGGCTGTCACAGCTTTATTTCCAGAAACGAGGTCGGTAATATTCAAATTACCTGTGCCTTTATACGCAACACGTATATTCACCTTTGAACTATCCTGATTTCCCAAAACTTCCACTGAAAAAGGCATTTCACTTGCCATAACTTCCGAGGTACGGATATTTCCCTTGACAGAATAGATTATATTAAGGTGATGTTGATCAACCACTTTACGCATCAATCTTCTCGAAGAAAGGACCTCAATTTGGTCCGTCACAAATGCAGCACGAGTTCCACCAAAGCCTAAACTATTTGTCAATTCGGCAATTCCCGCCAACTCACCTGCTGACGCACTTTTTTCATCTTTTAATAAGATTTTGGCTGTAGTAAGATAGCTTTTCTGTGAGTATCGCAAATAGACTACTGCTAATCCCAAAATTATAATTATCGAAAGCACAAACCACTTCCAATAATACACATACTGCTCAAAAAGCTGTCTTAAATTGATATCTTCTTCTTGATTATCCTTTAATGGTATAGATTTCTGTTCCATGAATTTGATTAACGTGTCAGTACTGAAATTACGGTAATTAATAAACCGGCGATGGAGATAATAACATTCGTATTACTACCTAACTTTGAATTATTAATTTGTGCTTTATTAGGCTCGACATAAATCACATCGTTTTGTGCCAGATAATAATACGGTGAATTTAGAGTATTTTGCTGAGTAAGATCTAAACGGTGCATTGTTTTTTGTCCATCAACCTCTCGGATCAACATAACATTTTCCCTTACACCCCTTATTGTAAGATCTCCTGCCATTCCCAGAGCATCCAACACGGTCACTCTTTCCGTAGGCATGATGAATGAACCCGGGCGAGCAACTTCTCCTAAGACTGACACCCTAAAATTATTGAAATTTATATTGACACCAGGATCTTTAATATATTGACTTAGATCCTTACGTAATTTCTCAATTGCCTGTACGCGCGTCATACCAGAAATGTGTACCTCCCCAAGCATTGGTAATGTAATATCTCCTTTTTCATTCACGGTATATGTCGGGCGCAACGCCAAATCAGTTTGTTGAGTCAAATTACTTGACATCATAGTACTTAGCGGATTAAATGGAGCCGTCACTTTTGGATCAGCTGCTGTCACCACAATTGTCAAAATATCATTGGGCTGAATCTTTGGAACGTGTTGCTCGTAGAAAGTATTAATTTGACTTGAGTCTGGTTGAAAATACACCATATTCCTACGTGACCCACAGGAATTAAACATCATTAGCATAAATACACAAAATGCTAATGTAAAACCATACTTAAAAAATAATCGCATGTTCTATTTTAAATTACA
This sequence comes from Sphingobacterium multivorum, assembly GCF_039511225.1. NCBI lineage: Bacteria > Pseudomonadati > Bacteroidota > Sphingobacteriia > Sphingobacteriales > Sphingobacteriaceae > Sphingobacterium > Sphingobacterium multivorum. The sequence goes on along the minus strand of NZ_CP154261.1, from coordinate 207,270 downwards.
AAATTGATTTTTTACCCGGACAAAAATATGCTTTTTTCCTTAAAACAGCGGAAAACAGTCGATCTTAAAATAACCATTTAACGAACCGCATCACGACTACAATATTTATGCCTAAATTTATTTTTTCAAAATTTAAATTCATATTGGTTTACCTAATTTAACGGATAGTAGTCATATCGAGAAAGATAATGGCATACAAAATCTGTGTTTAAATATACGAAAGGAATTGTAAAACTATATTATCCTATTATAAATTCAATATTACGGTACGACAGGTTTTACAATTATCGCTATATTTGATACTACACATTTGATTTACGCCAATGGACAAACAACTTAGAGACATTTTATTTCAGCTTTTACGAATTGGATTGTGGGGAAAAGGAAATCTGTCCCTACCGAGACCATTGACGTCAGCGGATTGGTCACAAATTTTTTTCTATGCCAGCAAACACACCGTTGAAGGTATCATTTATGATAGTTTCGATTATTTAAAAGATGATCAACTCCCTCCTCAGAGCTTGCGTTTAAAATGGGCTGTTCGAATTGATCAAATTGAACGGAACAATGAACACATGAATATTGTTCTAACGTCCCAATATAATGAATTCTCCACACAAGATATACATCCTATTTTAATGAAAGGTCAAGGTGTTGCTTATTTTTATAATAATCCAAAGCACCGGATCTGCGGAGACATCGACTGGTATTTTGAGAACAATACTTATGCTAAAGCTCGATCTTTTCTAAAGGAAAAAGGACTAAATTTAAACGATAAATCTGGGTTTAGCTTGGATTATTACCTAGATGATGTATCAATAGAACATCACAAAGATCTTTTTGATATATCAAGCCCGCTTAAATCAAGATACTTAAGAAAATTGCAGACTAACTTCCGCGATAAACAACAAACTATTTATATTAATGGTTTTCCCATTAAAATACTAGCTCCTGAGCTTCAGCTGTTACAAGTAAATGCTCACATATTAAAACATTTAATTTTTTTCGGGGTAGGCTTACGACAGCTCTGCGATTCTGCATGCCTTTATGCCCAAACTATATCAGATATCGACCCACTTATTTTAAAAACAATATATAAACGATCCGGCATTCTAAACTGGGTTGATTTACTTCATATTCTTTTGGTAAAATATCTTGGCCTGCCAGAATCATCACTTCCTTTTCCGTTGCTCGAAGGAAAAGATGCTGATTGGATGTTGGAGGAAATATGGCATGGTGGGAATTTCGGATATTATGACGATCGCCATACTGACGGGAAAGTGATTTCTGGCATATCTAGTCATCCTAATGGACTAAAAAGACTATGGAATAACCTCTTACGGTATCTTCCCTATGCTCCTCAAGAAGCCTTATTTATGCAAGGTACTTATCTTTATTCCAAGTGGTTTGGGATCGACAAAGATTAGACACTCAATAAAATAAAGAAAGAGCCTCAATCAAGACTCTTTCTCTATTTCTAAGTGACATTTATTTGGCAAATATCTTTAAAATCGCTGTTTGTATGCGCAGTTTTTCATCTTCTGTCAAGTTAGATCCAGATGGTAAACATAGTCCTTTTTCGAACAATATCTCAGCCACTTGTTCGCCATAATAAGGTGCTTTTTCGAAAACCGGCTGTAGATGCATCGGTTTCCATAAAGGACGAGATTCAATATTATCTTCCAACAATGCTAAACGAAGATCTTCACGTGTCACGCCAGTCTTCTCAGGATCAATTAAAATTGCTGAGAGCCAATGATTAGAATAAAATTTATCATTTGGTTCAGAAAGCACGTCCACTCCATCTATATCGGCAAATAAATCAATGTAGAATGCCGTCATTGCACGTCTCGCAGCAACACGATCTTTCAATACTTCCATCTGTCCTCTTCCAATCCCTGCACAAATATTTGACATTCTATAGTTATATCCAATATGTGAGTGCTGATAATGGGGAGCATTATCACGCGCTTGCGTAGAAAGAAATACCGCTTTATCTTTATCCTCTTTTGTGTGACATACCAATGCTCCTCCTCCAGATGTCGTGATAATCTTATTCCCGTTAAAACTCAAAACACCAAAACGGCCAAATGTGCCACACGATTGTCCACTATAGGATGATCCCAATGCTTCTGCAGCGTCTTCAATGACAGGAATATCAAATTCATTTGCAATAGCAATAATCTGATCCATTTTTGCAGGCATACCATATAAATGAACAACTATAATAGCTTTTGGTTTATTGCCTAATCTGATGCGATCCTCAATCGCTGTCCGTAATGCCTTTGGACACATATTCCAAGTATCTTCCTCTGAATCTATAAATACAGGAAGTGCCCCTTGATATGCAATCGGATTAGCAGAAGCCGAAAAAGTCATAGACTGGCAAATAACTTCGTCACCATAACCTACCCCACATTCGATCAGCGCCAAATGCAAGGCTGCAGTTCCAGCAGAAAGTGCAGCTACTTTAACATCTTTATCTAAGAATCGCTCGAGATCCTCTTCAAACCCATTCACATTTGGACCCAAAGGAGCTACCCAATTTTCGTCAAACGCCTCGTGGATGTATTTTAATTCATTCCCCCCCATATGAGGAGAAGATAACCATATTTTATCTAACATGATATATAATATTAATTCGTATTCGTTTTAATAATTCTGCCAGGATTCCCTACTACAGTACAACCGTCAGGAATATCTCTTATGACCACCGATCCGGCCCCCACTGTACACCAGGCGCCTATCTTTATCCCCTGAATAACAGATGCACCGATACCGATATGGGTGCCCTCTCCTACTGAAACATTTCCAGCCAATGCAACATTGGGAGATAAATGAACGTAATCTTCAATAATGCAGTCATGATCGACAGAAACATTTGTATTTACAATGCAATGTTGCCCTATTACAACATCGACGTTGACGGTTGCGCCGGCCATAATTACTGTCCCATTTCCCAATTCAATTCTTGGCGAAATATTCGCCCTACTATGAATCGCGATCCCATAAGAAAGACTCGGATATTCATACACTATTTTTTTTCGGATCTTATTATTTCCTATCGCAATAATCATCTTTATTTTATCGGAAGGAATATTCTTTACAACGTTATAGCCCAAAACAAGAGATTTAAGCGGATCAGCATCAATAAACCCATCGACTACTACTCCTCTGCTCTCTAATATTTCAGCAATTACTTTGCCATGTCCACTAGCACCAAATAAATACATAAGAATTAATTATTGCCATTGAAGGGTTCTATCGTCACATGTCCTTCAGCAGAGATTCCTTCACTCTTAAAGACTTTTTTAAACGTCATAAAAAAGACTTTTAAATCTGTCAGAAAGGTAACATGATCTACATACCAGACATCTAACTCAAATTTTCTATCCCATGAAATCGCGTTTCGACCATTGACTTGGGCCCAGCCAGTGATTCCAGGCCGAACCTCATGACGTCGGCGTTGCATCGCATTGTACAGGGGTAGGTATTGTATGAGCAACGGCCTAGGTCCAATTATTGCCATATCTCCTTTAAGTACATTGATCAGTTGCGGTATTTCATCTAACGAAGTTTTACGCACAAATGCACCGATCGGAGTGAGGCGATCAGCATCCGGCAAAAGATTTCCATTTTTATCTTTCTTATCATTCATCGTCTTAAACTTAATGATCTTGAATATCTTCTCATTTAAACCAGGGCGCGCTTGGAAAAAAAATGGTTTCCCATCGTTAGCAAAATATAAGCCAATTGTTACAATAACAAAAATGGGACTCAAAATCAATAAAGCCAACAAAGCGACAATAAAATCAATCAATCTTTTTAAAAATAACTTATACATACTTATATCCTATTCATGATTAACTGGTAAGAACGATCCACCTGATATTCATCCATCAATAATTTTTCTGCATTAGACCCTAATTCCGCTAAATTGGCGACCAAAATATCTTTAATCTTGGCCTGCATATCCTCTTGATCTCCAGCCAGCACTTTATAACCGCATTTCGCCTGCTCTACAATATTACCAATATCAGTATTAGGGTCAGTAGCAGCCAAAACTGGCATTTTCATTTCTAGGTAGGATAGCAACCTTGATGGAAAATTGGGGATTAAAAAATTCCTATCCAAGAAAATCAATCCAATATTACAAGCGCCCAACAACTTATCATAATCGTCCTTAGGCAATCGCTGTAACAACTTCGCATTAAAAGGTTGTCGATCTGTGAACCATTCTTTCATCCTCTCAAACTCGGTTCCATCACCAACAATTAGAAAGAAAATATGTTCATTTTTTGTAGCTTCTATTGTTTCCAGAAGGAAATCCAAACCTTGCGGCTTACCGAGGTTACCTCCATAAACAAACACGGTTTTATCTGTCGGTATTCCATATTTTTCTCGGATCGCTAACTTTTGCTCATGTGTGTAATCAACGACAAGCGGTTTTATTGTATTGGGATTAACCTCAACCTTCTTACGAGTTATTTCAGGATTATGCTCCAGTAAGAAATCTACATTTGCAGGCGACATGCAGCCGATAGTATCGGATATACGATATAACTTCCGCTCCTTTTTTAAAAATTGACGATGTATAATCCCCCCCTTTTTAAGCATTCCCATATCCACTGCATTTTGTGGAAAAATATCTTTTAGCAAAAGATAGGATTTAGCTTGATCGCGATTTTTTATATATTCTATGACCTTCGCGAAGGTAATCGGTGGAGTAGAATACAACACCAAATCGAATTTTTTATTGGAAGTGAACTTTTTTATTGCCGAAAGGTATTGGTATTCTATCGCTAGTGTACCAATACCTTTCTCAATGATATTTGTTTTTTGTATATTAAACGTCTTAACCTGCAGAATTTCAACACCATCCTTTGTTGTGAAATTAGTCGCAATATTCCGTCTTCTTTCAACAGGAGTTACTATGGTAACACTGTGCCCCTCATCACGGAATTTTCGCAGAAGATCTTGATAAAGCCCGCGTTCCGTTATGGAATTGATTTCTACTAATGTTAAAAAGACAATATTCATTGTATCAAATTTCTTCAGACCAAACAGTTCTTTTAATATAATCCGTATAGGAAATGATGATTCTAACCACCTTCTCCGAGACGTTAGGCATTGAATAATCTGCTACCTGGCGGAAATTTCGTTTATCATCTACATCCTGCCTTAATACCTGCGTTAAACCTTGCAATATACGTTGTGGAGATAAGCCCACCATCATAACAGATGCCTCTTCCATTGCTTCCGGTCTTTCATGAGCTTGACGAATATTGAGAGCTCTGAAATTTAAAATTGAGGACTCCTCAGAAATTGTCCCAGAATCTGATAGAACGGCAAAAGAACGCATTTGCAATGCGTTGTAATCATGAAAACCCAATGGCTTTAAGAACTGGATTTCAGGACGCATCTGAATTCCCATTTTATCAATCATGTTACGCGTGCGCGGGTGAGTCGATACGATGATAGGATAGCCATATTGTTCTGCGATAGTATTCAACGACTCCATCAAGCCTTTAAAGTTCTTTTCATTATTGATGTTTTCTTCACGATGGGATGAAACAACAAAGAACTTACGCTCTTCTAAATCTAATTTATTCAATACATTGGAAGCCGTTATCTCCGGCAAATAATGATGAAGTACTTCGAACATCGGAGATCCTGTTTTTATAATACGATCAGCTGGTAAACCTTCGCGTAATAAATACTCTCGCGCAATATCAGAATAGGTTAAGTTTATATCTGAAGTGTGATCAACTATTTTACGATTAGTTTCTTCAGGCACCCGTTGATCGAAGCAACGATTCCCAGCTTCCATATGGAAAATTGGGATATGACGTTTTTTAGCAGGTATTGCACATAAACAAGAATTTGTATCTCCTAAAACCAAAAATGCATCGGGTTTAAGTTCCTCTAACAATGGATCTATTTTTATTAAGATATTTCCAACAGTTTCAGTAGCGGTTTTTCCAGCAGCATCCAAAAAGTAATCAGGCTTACGCAACCCTAGATCCTCGAAGAAAATCTGATTCAGTTCATAGTCATAGTTCTGTCCTGTATGAACAATAATATGATCTATAGCATCAGAAGCGTCTAATGCTGACAATACTCTTGATAAACGAATAATCTCTGGTCGTGTACCAACGACCGTCATTACTTTTAATTTTTTCATAACTAATTTTTAGCTCGGGGCTTATTTTCGTTCAATTATACTTCCAAAAAATAGGTATCAGGGTCTGCAGGATCATAAGGTTCATTAATCCAGAACATTGTTATCAACTCTTCCTCCCCAATATTTATAATATTATGTGTGTACCAGATAGGCATATCTACATAAGATGGCGCTGCCCCATCCAAATAGAAATCCATTACCTCATCCGTATCCATTTTACGTAACTGAATCTGAGCCTTCCCTTTAATGACCGCAAAACGTTCAATTTTACGTGTATGGAAGTGATTGCCTCTTGTAATGCCCGGGACTGTTGTAGAATAAGAAGATTGACCACCTATTCCCATACGTATAATTTCAACAAATGTCCCTCTTGGATCAGTATGAAGTTGAAATTTACGCGGGTAGATCTCCTTATGATTCATAAAAGATCTATAGGTATTAAACAGATTTAGTTCGAAACTACTTCCTAATACGGGAATTTCTCCCTTTATTAAATATAAGTCCCGATAATTCTCTAAAAGAGCCAATACCTCTGAAACTTTTTTCACAGAAGTAGGTTCAACAACACACAGAGGTTGGTGTATTCCATTACGGATTTTCTCAACGATAAAATCAACTAGTTCTTGGACATAAATCAAACCTACCTGACCATCATTAGCTATAGTAGGTGTGTTTCCGTGTGTAAGTTGATAACAGAATGTTGCGATAAAAGAATTATAAAATGGCTTTCCAAATGAACCGAAAACATTAGGAATCAACAATCCCGTTAGTTTGCCTCCGTTTTGTTCCGCCCAGGTGCACAAAGCCTCCCTTCCCTCGCGTTTAGAGCGACCATACAGATTATCTCGTTCTTCTTGCGTTGAGGATGATATCAATACATGAGCCTTAGAGCCAGTTCTTTTTAAAGATGCGACAAGCTTATTAGCAAGTGCAACATTAGTTTCATAAACGATCTGCTCACTATCATGTCTATTCATTGCTGCTAAATGAACAATGACGTCACATTGCGCAACAAAGTTATCGAGCTCCGTTTCATTTTCGAAATAATCCTTTTTAAAATCGATACGCTCAAATTCCGAAGCATAAAGTCCAATGGTATTGTACAGATGGCTTCCTACAAATCCATTCTGTCCAGTAATCCCTATTTTCATATTTAAAATTATTTTCGATTTATAAAATACTCCAACGGATAGGTATAATCATCATTTTTTGCATGCTCTATACCAAAATCCGCAAAGACTAACAGCTCGGCATCGGGCTCTAAGGCTTGAAAAGCAGTAGCGTATCCCTTTGATAAGTGCATTACACGATTTTCATTCGTATCTAATATTATCCGCTCTACTGGAAGATCAGCGGAGGCCTTATTCCAATTGTCTATCTTTACGATGTCAATCGAGAAGCTTCCAGATAAAACATAGAACCATCGTTGTTCTATCCGATGTGCTCTCCATCCTCTCACAAGGTCAAGATCTGTATTTTTGATAATATAGAAACGTTTGACTGCCGACATATCAAACTCATTTACATAACGAATTTGTCCCCTATGGTCTTTGGCAATTCCTCCTTGAATAAAATCTATCATAACTGAAAACTAATTTAGTATGGATATTGCATAACGTCTTCACCAAATACTTCTTTACGGATCAGAGGTAGTTTTGAAACAAGTTTCTTCAATCCGTCGACTCCCTGTTGCTCAGTATTATGCGAGTGATAATCTTCTATTTTGGATACATCTTCCTCCCCTTCGGAGAAATACTTTGCATAGTTTAGATCACGATTATCTGCTGGTACACGATAGAAATCGCCCATATCTTCAGCTTTAAGCATTTCTTCGCGTGTACAGAGCGTTTCGTACAGCTTCTCGCCATGGCGCGTTCCTATAATCTTAATCGGCACCTCCTTACCAGTTAATTCAATCAAGGCCTGTGCTAAATCTCCAATAGATCCCGCTGGGGCCTTATTAACAAATAAATCGCCAGGATTAGCATGTTCAAAAGCAAACAGAACCAAGTCAACAGCGTCTTCCAGCGACATGAAAAAACGTGACATATTTGGATCCGTAATTGTAATTGGTTCTCCCTTCTGAATTTGATTTAAGAATAAAGGGATTACAGATCCTCTAGAAGCCATTACATTTCCATAACGCGTCAAACAAACTACGGTGTCAGTCAAATTACGTGCTTCTGCAACGGCAACCTTTTCCATCATAGCTTTAGAGATTCCCATCGCATTGATAGGGTAGGCCGCTTTATCTGTACTTAAACAGATTACTTTTTTCACACCATTGGAAGCTGCTGCACGAATAACATTTTGAGTACCTTCAACATTTGTTTTAACAGCCTGCATAGGAAAAAATTCACAAGAAGGAACCTGTTTTAATGCAGCAGCATGAAAGATGTAGTCCACCCCCCGTGTTGCTGGCTCTACGGACGTAAAATCACGCACATCACCGATGTAATATTTGATTTTATCATTTCTATAGAGGTTGCGCATATCGTCCTGTTTTTTCTCATCACGAGAAAAAATACGGATTTCCTTAAAGTGATCTGTTTGCAAGAAACGGTTTAATACTGCAGTTCCAAAAGAACCTGTTCCACCTGTAATTAATAAAACTTTATCTTTAATTTTCATAGCCAAATTTTTTCTAATTTTTTAACGATACTTTCCATAGCATAATTTTCTAAAGCAAACCTTTCAGCATTATTAGACAGTACAAATCGTTCACGGTCATTATTTAATAATTTTGAAATAGCCTCTTTTAATTCCAACACATTGCAAGGAGGTACTATGATGCCGCGGTTTCCAGCCAACATTTCAGGTATTGCCCCCACGGATGATGCTATTATCGAACAGCCTAACGCCATTCCCTCAATAATAACATTAGGAAAACCCTCTGTATGTGAAGGAAGGACTAAGATACTAGACGCCAACATCATTTTATAAACCTGGTCCTTCTTTAAAGCCCCATGAAAAAATACAGTATCCTTTGGGTTATAAATTTCTTCTAATTCTGCTTTTACATTATTTTCAAATGGCCCAAGAATATGTACCTTACAACCCGTGTTAACCTCTCTAAGTGCTGCAAACAATTCAAATATGCCCTTTTTTCTAGTTACGTGCCCAACAAACAGTATAATATCTTCTTCTGCTTTAAAATTTTCTATTTTAAATTGCATCAGTTCAGGAGATATTGGGTTACCTATAAGTGAGACATTATTTCCATATCTGCCTAAAGTTTCCAAACTATTCTCATCTAAAACAATCACGTGGTAGGCCATGCGATTGATTAAACCTAATAGTTTCCATTCCCAGTTTTGAGATTGTTCTAACTCAGGAATTCTTCCGAATCTATAATGAATTATGGCTCGGCTACCCGTCGCTTTACAAATCAACACCAAAACGAGCTCTTTAAATAAGCCAAAAGATGCACTTGAAGTTATGTGACAGACATCGGGCTTTTTTAGTATAACTCTAAAGAATTTACCGAAAAAAAATATAAAATTTAAGATACCATAGAATATTCTGGAAACCATAGAGACTGAGGTAATACTTCTAAATCTCATTGAGCTATTTAAATGTATCAACTCATAGTCTGGGTTCGAATATTCTTTAAAATAATCTAAGATATTCACCGTCCAGCTTGCTATTCCTCCAACCGGAGGTGGCAACGGCGAAACCAATAATACTCGCTTCATCAATTAATTAATTTACACTTGATAGTTTCCAAATCCGAGTAATCTGAATTACCTGAAATTAGGTTATTTAATAAAGTATTAGCGGCGCTAGCTCCATTTTTATTCCTATATAGTTTTAACCAAAACACTTCTTCTAGTGCTGAGGATAATGCCAGTCCTCTTATGCTAGAATATAATGTACTACCTTTTCGATAAACAATAGAACTATCATATCCAGGGTTTTGAGGGATAATGTTCCAAGAGGGAGTCCCTTGAAGAATTTGCTTTTGTTGTCCCGACGAATAGGCATCTCTGACATCACAGAAATTCCACATACCAATGCCCGTGGCTCCTAATAGACTTGCTTTCCAACCTAATCGCAAATAATTGACCGGGGATTGTTCACGAGATTTACCAAATCTAGTTTCATAAATCCAAGTATTATTATTGCTCGAGGCACGACTTCGTACTTTTGAGCTTTCGAGTTTTTCTTGTCCTGTATGAAGTTGACCATATTGAATTTTAGCCATATTACCCAATGCCAAATTATTCTCGGCTGTTGAAAAAAAGCTATTTAAAACCCCGCTTTTTTTACTAAAATCTACAATTTTACCTAGTTTCTCAATATTCTCTCCTTTGGGTTCGTCTATTGGATAGAGGAGGATTTGATTCTGCCTTATCCCTAAAGCATTCATTTCTGATGTTAAATTCTTAATCCATTTTACATAGTTTGCATACCATTTGGGAGAACAGAAATCATTTGTTTTCGCTTGAAACCCACCAAAATAAATAATATAATATTTAAATTTATTTCCTGATCCATTTAAATATTTCAATAAAGAGTTAGGCTTCGAAAAGTTATCAATATCGGGTAATATATAAGGTGGTATGACCAAAACATTTGCACCCAAAGACTGAAGATTATCTATCATAGAACTTTTTGCTCCTTGTAACATAAAGTTATAATCAAAATAAGGCCAAGTATTCAAGTTAGTACTGCAAGTGTAGTCATATTTACCAACAACTGCTGCATGTTTAATTGTATAGGATGCTTTATCCGTCGTTAGAATGATACTAAAATCCTTTCTCCCTGAATTAAAACCTTTTAGACGCAGTAAAAAGTATTTTGATGTAGTCGAAATAGTATTGTCTAACTGATAATTCTTTGTAATTGGTAAAACAACATCAACAATATTATTGCCATGGTAATTCTTTAAAACCGGTAGTTCCGATAGAGTGAGACCAAGTCCATTACCTTCAAATTGCACGGATTTAATCATAGACCCATTAAATTTATCAATTCTAATTATTCTATAATTTATACCGCTTTTATTTACTGGTATAAAATCATTTTTATCCACAATTAACCTATTCAAATCAGTTTCCCAGGGATAAAACCAACTAGAACTAATTTGTGCAGAACATCTATAAAAGCACAGAGAACAGCATAAAATTAGAATGTAATAAGTAATTTTCATTTATTTAATTTTTAACATGCTTTTATGTGAAATTAACTCTTCCTCAGTAAATCTATATTTTAACTTTTTTGCTGGGATTCCCCCATATATTGCATATTCTTCTGTACTTTTAGTAACTACACTGCCTGCAGCAATAATTGTCCCCTGACGGATTCTTACCCCCTTTAAAATTGTAACATTAGTTCCGATCCACACATCGTCTTCTATATGTACGTCCTCATCATCACTATCCAACTTATCTATATTTTTATAATCGAACATATACTTCCCTATTATATGAGTGCTGTGATTACCTCCTCTGATAGTAACGTTAGGGCCAAACATCACCTTATTACCTATATAAATATTACTTAATGAAGCATAAAAATAGGCCCTATCACCTATAAAAACGTCATCACCAATACTTATATTTTTATAATTAAAATCCGATTTTAAAGGAAAAAACAAAACGTTCTTTCCACATTTTTTAAAAGATGTCTTAAAAACATACATCAAAATTCGATTTAATATTCTTCTAAAGGTTAGTATTAAATTTGCGAGTAATTTCATTTCTAAAGTATTTAAAAACAAGATAACAACATAGGAAAGTGAGATAAGATAAAAATCCCCCAAATAATCTAAAATTGATATTAATCATTATGAATATAACACCAATTATAATTGACTCAGCAGCAGTGTTATATTTATCTATCCTCAAAATTTTATTTAAGACAAATTCACTTGCAATTGATCTCAACATAATAATAGCTACTAATGTTGAGATAGAAAGCATTATATTATCAAATATGTAGAGCGAAATAAAAGTTAACAACAAACTTGTAAATAAGCTAATACAATTAATAATAAAAATTGTTCTTTGCTTATTTAATACCTTATACATTGTGTTATATAAGATTTGAAATTTCCCTTCAAATATACAAATAGGCAACATGAAGCTTAAATATGTAACACTTTCTAAATAATTCGGAACGTAGCGCTGAACAAATACCACCAATGGGAAATAAAATATTATAAAAGAGGCAAATAAAATGGTAAGATTATTGTCTATCCAATAATATATCTGTCTTCGATTCTCCTCGTTCATTCTTCTAAGTAATGGAAATAAAACAATTCCAATTTGCGACACGAATATTATAAATAGGAAAACTAAAGAGACAGAGAATGACAATTTACTAAAAGCGATAATTCCATATTTATGTTCTGTAAGAAGCCTATTGCTACCTATAATAAGCGTACTTAAAATATTTGAAAACATTAACGGTATACCCATTATTGCATAATTTAATAGTACATAAATTGACTTTATCCTGAATTTAAAGATTCCAGTCAATTCAAAAATCGGATAAATCCGAAACGACAAATAGGCCGTCGATAGCAATTTTCCAATTATATAAATGTATATTAATACGTTAACATCAATATATTTAAATAAATATAGAATCAAAATTGATAAGATAATAAAAAGTTTCTCAATAAAAACTGATATTGAGTATCTTTCTATATTATTGGTTGCTAAAAGAATATATGATAAATAAGTCTGTAGATTTGCAACGATTAAATATGGAATTATAAAAAGTAAAAGCTCAAATTTTATAGGGTCTGATGTTGAAATCATTAATATCCAAAAAAAGATAATAGATATAAAAATTTCTAAACACAAAAACAAAGACAATTGATTTGTAAAGTTAAACTTATTAATACGTTCTAATCGACGTCCTCCTAATTTCAAATATAAACCATCACAAATTCCGAAATGAAAAAATCCGGCGTAATTCGAATATAATATAAAAAGTTGCCAGTAACCGTAGTGCTCAACATCTAATACTTTAGTAATCCCAAGCGAAAACACTAAGCTTACTAAAATAGAAAGAATTTGGGCTGTAAAAGAGAATGACAATTTACTTAAAATCTTTCTATCCATTAGGTTGATATTTATTAAAATTATTCAGCCAACTATCAATTGTATAACCATTCAATATATCCTCACTAACGGGAACATAGTCAGTCCTTATAAAATCCATCAATTTGCTTTCAGGATCTTTACCCCAAATGAATATATTATTAGGATTATAAAAATTATATCTATTTATATCAATATTATTAGTAATGACCTTCTTTGAAAAAAATAATCCCTCCATAACCCTGAGTGTCAACCCCGATTGACTCTCTTGGACGATGTCGAGCAATATATTACTTGTCCTTAGAATTTCTAAAATATCAGAATAATTGATTCTTCCCATATAGTTATATTCCATATTTGATGTAGAATCTTTAACCACATGAAAATAAGATGTAATATTACTTTTGTCTAACTTTTCTTTGATATTTAACAATAGGGGTAATCTCCCTTTATCTTGCCCAACAAACGAAACTTGGAACCTTACTTCATCTTTACTTGGAACCACAAATTTTTTAAAATAATAGGTATTATTATATTTTAAATTGTATTCTTCACAATCTTTCTTATCAAAAGACCATTTCTCCCATAGTTTTGAAATTTCAGAGGGAAAACAAGTTGCTTCTACTGGATTCCAATACCAGAATATAAAACGCTTATTCCTAAAATTGTATGAGTCTATAATACGAGAAATTTTAATATTATATAATGTAGCAGATAATATTACAGTGTCATACTTCTCTATAGTTTTTTGAAATTCTTTAACTAACCAAATCCGCTTAAAGGGTAAGTCTAAGTCAAAAAATATTTTTCTCAAAGGCTTAAGAAATTTTGGTATATTCCTATAAATCTGATTGACATCAACGAAGTTTTTATGTTCTTCTAAAAATTGTGTTACACCTAAATAAAGTACTTTATCCATAAATTATTTCCATTGATTGTAAAATATATCTTCTCTTGTTTGATCAACTTTTTCGTCGAACATTGAATGATATGGGATATATATATTATAGAAAGAACTCTTTCCTCGCGTATATTTTGATGTATCTCTTGTAAAATATTGTGTTTGTAATAAAATCAAAATAAGAAAACATGAAAACACTTTAGCCAATGAGGCGCTGCTATTCGATTTTATTCTGATAAAACTGTACAGAACATCAACAACATAGATAAGTATTGGAATTGCTAAATAATTCAAAAAGCGATAAACTCCGGGAATTACAGAAGCCAATACGCCAATAATTATATATGGTGTGATAAAAATTATAAATGGATGATCAAAACAAACCTTCTTTCTCTGAGCTATAACGTATATGAAGTAGAAGCCCATTATTTTTATTAAAATTATTAACACACCAAAAATGTTCATTTCTTTCACCAAATAACTTCTTGTAGCACGTTGCCCAAAAGAAAAAGAACCAAAAAGCGAACCGATCAAACTATCAAACGATATAAAGTTAATTGCAAGAGTTAATAATACGAGTAACATGACTTGGTACTTTACTTGCATTTTCTTTGCGAATAACGGAAAGATGATAAGAATAAGCGCGGAGCTATGAAAGAAATATGCTAACAAACAATAGGAATAATATTTTAACCAGCTCTTACTCAATAGAGAAGGAATAGCCAACAGGAAAACTGCAATAGCTAAAGACTCCCTTAACACTTCCATATTGAAATACAAATAATAGAAAAATAGGTAGAAAAATATCACTAAAAACTTATTTCTCGAATATCGCTGTATAAAATAAAATATGATAGAGTTTACAATAATGGCGTGAAATATCTGAAATGTATAAAAGCTATCACTAAATGTTTTAATAATAGCATTAAATATTATCCAACCAGCATTATATTCGGCGTTTACAAAATCGTAACTACCCAATGTTAATAGCGTAGGATAGGAGTCAAAGATATCAAAATAGTGAAGGGAGTCCCCTCCAACTCTGTATCTTAGCCCTGCTAATAGTATAAGAGCAAGCCATATAAATACATAAACAACTTGCCCATCTTGCTTAGAAGTTGAGTTTATATAACGTAGAAACGCTAAAAATGAAAAACCAAATATTAACAAATAGATCATACCATTTTTAATAAATATTCTCCATAGCCACTTTTTTTCAATGGCTCAGCGATGTCTTTTAATTGCTCAGCACCGATGTATCCCATACGATAAGCGACCTCTTCAATAGCACCAATTTTCATGCCCTGACGCTCTTCAATGACCTGAACAAATTGCCCCGCCTGCATTAGGGATTGTATTGTACCTGTATCTAACCATGCTGTCCCTCGATCAAATACCCCTACCTTTAATTTACCTCTTTTTAAATATTCTTTGTTAACATCCGTTATTTCAAGCTCACCTCTTGGAGAAGGTTTAATATTTTTTGCGATCTCTACAACGTCGTTGTCATAAAAATATATACCCGGAACAGCATAACTAGATTTCGGCTCTTTTGGTTTTTCTTCGATTGATACCACATTCTTATCTTTATCGAACTCAACGACACCATACCGTTCTGGATCATGTACAGGGTAAGCAAATACGACACCTCCTTCAGGATCTGCGCAAGATTGTAGTAGCTTAGACATGCCAGACCCATAAAAAATATTGTCTCCTAGGATCAAAGCAACTTTATCTTCTCCAATAAAATCTTCTCCCAAGATGAATGCCTGCGCTAAACCATCGGGACTAGGCTGTTCCTTGTAAGAAAATTTACATCCGATTTGTGCCCCGTCGCCGAGTAACTTTTGAAAATTCGGCAAATCCTGTGGGGTAGAAATAATAAGGATTTCATTTATGCCTGCCAGCATGAGGGTAGACAACGGATAATAAATCATCGGTTTATCATACACTGGCATTAATTGCTTTGAAACAGCCAATGTCAATGGGTGCAGCCTTGTACCTGATCCCCCTGCTAGAATTATTCCTTTCATATTTCTTTATGCTTGTTATATTTTATATTTTCTCTAACATATTTGATAAGCTCTGTTTCCATTCAGGAACAGCAACTCCAAATGTTTGTTTGATTTTTGTTTTATCCAATAATGAATAACTGGGGCGTTTTGCTGCCGTAGGGTATTCCGCACTGGTAATTGGTTTAATATTACAGTCTAAATTCTTCAACTCTTTGATAGCAACAGCAAAATCATACCAAGAGATTTCTCCTTCGTTAGAAAAATGGTAAATGCCTTTTACCCACCTATCACTATGAACAATCTTTAGAATAACCTGCGCCAAATCATGGGCATATGTTGGCGAACCTATCTGATCCCCAATGACAGAAATTTCTTCTCGATCGGTCATTAAACGAATCATCGTTTTTACAAAATTAGCGCCATAACTAGAATAAACCCATGCTGTACGAATTATAATAGCATCAGCATCAGAAGAGATTATGGCCTCCTCTCCCTTCTGTTTCGTTAAACCATATACATTAATAGGATTTGTTGGTTCAGTCTCCTTTAGAGGTGTACTACTGGTTCCTTGAAATACGTAATCTGTTGAAATATGAATAAGTTTCCTATTATTTTGCTTTGCCCATTCAGCCATTGTTGCTACAGCTTGGTGATTAATAATATCAACAAGTTCCACCTCGGACTCTGCTTTATCTACCGCTGTATACGCTCCACCACTAATGATCAAATCTGGATTAACATTTTCAATAACATTCAAAACCTGTGTCAAATCATCTAAAGCCATTTCTCCGCGATCTACGAAGATAAAAGTATCATCAGTATAGTTGACACTAAGTTCTTTAATTTCCGATCCTAACTGACCCGATGCACCTGTAACAAGTATTTTCATATCTTAAATTTTAACACCAAATATCTCCTGAAAACCTGGAGCGTCTTTGTCCTTGTCTGAAAGGATCAATTCTTCCACAGGCAACTGCCAATCAACACCAACAGTTGCATCTAATGGGTGAATCCCACACTCGGATTCTTTATTGTAAAAGTTATCACATTTATAGAAGAAGGTAGCCGTATCACTCAGTACAACAAATCCATGTAAAAAACCTCGTGGGACAAAAAGTTGAAGATTATTTTCTTCTGAGAGCTCTACGGTGATATGTTCTCCAAATGTAGGAGAATTAGGTCGGACATCAACGGCAACATCTAATACTTTGCCATGAAGAACACGAACCAATTTTGCTTGAGCATGCTCACCACTTTGTGCGTGAAGTCCTCTCAAAACACCTTTTGAAGAAAATGACTGATTGTCTTGCACAAATTGTGTATCCGCACCAGTTAAGGAACGAAAGGTGTTATCATTAAAACTCTCGAAAAAGTACCCCCGGCTATCTCCATATTTTACCGGCTCCAAAATAAAACAGCCTTTCAATTTTGTTTCTATAGCTTTCATATTAGCCTTGGTATTGTTGTTGGTAATAGTTTTGATATTCACCAGAAGTAACCTGATCCAACCATTCCTGATTATTTAGGTACCAATCGATGGTTTTAGAAAGGCCTTCTTCAAATGTTACTGATGGCTTGTAACCTAATTCTCGATTAATTTTTGACGCATCAATAGCATAACGCAAATCATGTCCAGGGCGATCCTTAACAAACGTAATCAATTCTGCAGCAGTGCCCTGAGCTCTTCCAAGTTTATCATCTACTTGTTTACAAAGTTCCTTCACCAAATCAATATTTTTCCACTCATTAAATCCGCCGACATTATAGGAATCTCCATTTTTACCATTATGGAACACCAAATCTATTGCTCGAGCGTGATCTATCACAAATAACCAATCCCTAGTGAATTTTCCATCACCATAGATCGGCAACGGTTTATTATTTAAGATATTGTGAATACATAGTGGGATCAACTTTTCCGGAAAATGGTTTGGTCCATAATTATTTGAACAGTTCGTTAAAACGACGGGTAATCCATAGGTATCATGGTAGGCACGGACAAAATGATCTGAAGAAGCCTTTGAAGCAGAATATGGTGAATGTGGATCATAAGACGTTTCTTCAGTGAATAACCCAGTTTCGCCCAATGTACCATAAACTTCGTCTGTAGAGACATGATGAAAACGTTTCCCTTCGAAATTACCTCCCCAAATTACGTTGACAGCATTTAATAAATTGACGGTGCCAATAACATTTGTCATTACAAATGCCAATGGATCCGTAATTGATCGATCTACATGTGATTCAGCTGCCAAATGAATAACTCCGTCAGGTTGATATTCCTTAAACGTAGATAAAACTTTATCTGCGTCCGTAATATCCACTTTTACAAAAGTATAATTCGGTAAATGCTCGATATCCCTTAAATTAGCCAAATTGCCTGCATATGTTAATGCGTCGAGATTAACAATATGATATTCAGGATATTTAAGTACAAACTCCCGAACAACGTGCGAACCTATAAATCCCGCTCCACCTGTAATAATTATTGTTTTCTTCATTTGTACAAGTTTATAAACGAGAATCCGCTAATTCTGATACAACTCCTTTTACGTCGTAAACAATCGAGTTTTCCTTTTTTAAATTTTCAAAATCAATATTTAAAAATTCATTGTGGGCTACCCCTAATACAACGGCATCAAATCTTTTATTTGGCAACTCACTAACGCTTTCAATTCCATATTCATGATGTACTTCGGCGGGGTTTGCCCAATGATCATAAGTTGTAACCTGAACACCATAATCCTCTAGCGCTCGAATTACATCGACAATCTTCGTATTACGAACATCAGGACAGTTCTCCTTAAAAGTAACACCTAGCATTAATACTTCAGCACCATTCACGTTTATCCCCTTTTTGATCATTGTCTTCACCACTTGTGAAGCGACATATTCACCCATAGAATCATTTAAACGACGGCCTGCCAAAATAATTTCTGGGTGGTAACCATGTTCTTGTGCCTTTTGAGCTAAATAATATGGATCTACTCCTATACAGTGACCACCTACCAATCCTGGTTTGAACGGTAAAAAATTCCATTTAGTACCTGCGGCTTCTAAAACGGCATGTGTATCAATATTTAAAATATTAAAGATCTTTGCCAATTCATTGACAAAGGCAATATTGATATCGCGTTGCGAGTTCTCGATCACTTTAGCTGCTTCTGCCACTTTAATACAGGGAGCTAAGTGTGTACCTGCTGTGATAACTTCTTTGTAAACGGCATCAACCTCTTCTCCGATCTCAGGAGTTGAACCCGAAGTAACTTTTAATATTTTCTCGACCGTATGTTGTTTATCTCCGGGATTGATGCGCTCTGGCGAATAACCGGCAAAGAAATCTTCGTTAAATTTCAAACCTGAAATTTTTTCTAAAACAGGAATGCATTCTTCTTCTGTAACACCCGGATATACCGTAGACTCATAAACAACAATATCGCCTTTTTTCAGCACCTTACCTACTGTTTCTGACGCCTTATACAATGGTGTTAAATCGGGTCTGTTATTTTTATCAACAGGAGTAGGCACCGTAACGACATAGAAATTTGCTTGCTCAATATCGCTTAGCTGATTTGAACAATATAAGCCATTACTATTATCTGAAAAAGGGTTATCGTTTGATAAAACAGCCTGAAGAATATCGTCTTCCACTTCCAACGTTAAATCTTTTCCAGAACGCAATTCATTAATACGTTTCTGATTTATATCAAATCCAACTACTGGAAATTTCGTAGCAAATAATCTGGCCAAGGGAAGACCAACATATCCTAATCCAATTACAGCTATTTTTTTCATTTATATACGAGTTTATGATGATTAAATTATTATTTTAAATTATCCCAATACCATTTTACAGCTTCTTTCAGCCCTTCACGGATAACATGAGTCGGCTCATAGCCCAGTAATTGACGTGCTTTGTCAATGGAAGCCAACGAATGTGGGATATCTCCTTGTCTATTGGGACCATGAACGATCTCTACCTTCGCAATTTCAGCATCATATTCTGTCAGAAACTCTTTCAAGTACCCAACCAACTGATTTAAGGTTGTACGGTCGCCAACTGCCGTGTTATACACCGTGTTAATCGCATCTGGATTATTTGTAGTCATGGCACGCTCGTTCATCTGAATCACATTATCTACATAAGTAAAATCACGCGAGTAATCACCTGTACCGTTTATCACGGGGCTCTCATGGTTCATAAATTTTTTGACAAACAATGGGATAACAGCTGCATAAGCGCCATTTGGATCCTGACGACGACCAAACACATTAAAATAACGAAGACCAATAGTCTCTAATCCGTAAGTTTTTGAAAAAATATCAGCATAAAGTTCATTGACATATTTAGTAATCGCATATGGAGATAAAGGCTTTCCAATAATATCTTCAACTTTTGGAAGGCTTTCTGAATCGCCATAAGTAGATGATGAAGCTGCATAGATAAAACGTTTCACTCCAGCGTCACGAGCAGCAACTAACATATTTAAAAAACCTGTCACATTGACTTCGTTCGAAGTTTGCGGATCCTTGATGGAACGGGGTACTGAACCTAACGCAGCCTGATGGAGCACATAATCGGCACCTGCTACGGCTTTCTGACAATCGGCATTATTACGGATATCGCCTTCAATTAAAGTAAAATTAGGATTTTCACCGTGTTGTGCCAGATTATGACGATGACCTGTAGCAAAGTTATCCAATACAACGACCTGATGTCCTTTGCCTAAAAAATGTTCAACCAGATTAGAACCAATAAATCCTGCTCCTCCAGTAATTAATATCTTGCTCATCTTATTTTGAAATAATTATATCTTAGAGTTGTTTGTATACAAATTAATGTAACGCTGTTCTTCTTTAGATTTGGCAAAAGAAATATTCACTTTCTTTTCTAATTTTTTCCCAACCTTGTCCGCTAACAGCAATAAATATGCCTGATTTATATTTTCACCTAAAATTAACACATCTATCTTACCAGAATCTACACCTGCAGCATAGTCTCCAATCAAGCTAACTTCCTGGATATCTCCAGCTTTTTGTAGAATATTATCTACGATTTCATCAATTCCCAAATAGGTATGAATTAGTTTTTGTATTGGCTTAAATAAGGAATTTTTGGTATTAGCCCGGTATAAGATTTTGTTTTTGTCTGTACTCTTTTCTAAATAACCCGCTTCTGACAATTGATTCAGTTCTTTACGAATTGCATTGGTTGACTCCTGAAACTCTTCCGCCAGTCCACGTAAATGAGACTGATTACTTGCCGACACAAAAAATTTGATCAGCAGCTTTAATCGAGTCTTGGATGTAATTAAAGATTCCAGCATGGTTTAGTATAAATCGAGCAACAAAAGTACTCAATACAAACATTTAATGCAAATTAAGAAATTGTTATTGAATATTGAAGATACCTTACTTTAAGAAATACAGTCCATAAACCAATCTATACAAAACATCATACAGCACCTTGAATTTAATAAATCCACGTGGAACAATTAAGGTAACGAGTTGAAATACACAGGCACCTCTATCGAGATGCCTAAAAATGATAAGACAAAAATTAATAAAATCACAGCGTTACATTTTGATATAAAT
The DNA here is from genome assembly GCF_039511225.1 of Sphingobacterium multivorum. Classification (NCBI taxonomy): domain Bacteria; kingdom Pseudomonadati; phylum Bacteroidota; class Sphingobacteriia; order Sphingobacteriales; family Sphingobacteriaceae; genus Sphingobacterium; species Sphingobacterium multivorum. Next base: position 185,523 of record NZ_CP154261.1, on the reverse strand, counting down.
CCGTAATAGGTAGTGTAGCAGTAAATGGCACAGATCGGCTCTGCTCAAAATTCATTACACCAGATATATTTACGCGCCCACCTTTTAGATCTTCTATCCTTGCACTGCGTCTAACCACTTTAAAACGAACTGAAACATCAGCTTTAGGAATATCCTTTTGTTCAAATGGAATAACCAAAATTTGCTCCAGATTAACACCTAAAGCCGTATTCAGAGGTCTTACTTTACGAATAACAATATTTTTTAATTTATCGTCATTCCTTTCAGCTTTGAATACAAATACACCACTTTTAACATTGCGATCTCCACTGTATTGCCCCGGCCGTTCCTGAAACATATAATTGACAGTCATGCCTACGCTTCGATTGAATCGTTGCTCCTGTTGCCTTTTCCTTATCAAAAAATAAATGGTGATCAATACTAAGATAGATATCGTGATAGCAGGTGTCATAAGAATATGTTAAATAAATTTAAATGGCTTTTTCAGTTTCGATGTACGAATCCGACTACATTCAAATATAGTTCAACAGCTTCTTTTATAATCAAAATCTAACAGGGACAAACAAGGGACATTTCATAACAAACTAATAATCAATAAAATACACAGCGTTATTTTATTGTTAACAAATAGTTCTTTTGGAAAACAAATTAACAAAAAGATGAGTTTAGGTTAAGGGAATATGAATAGGGAGCGTAATACCAGTACGCCCCCCTGAATAATTTTAGTCAATCAATTTGGATTGATGACGCTCAAGCGTATTATATATTTTTTTGACATCTTGGGATTTCTCTTTCTGCAAGACCAGAATAGCATCCTTGGTATGCACAAGTATACTATCCCGTAACCCAACAAAAGCAGTATAAACATCCGTACCAATGACCATATTCCCATTTTCATCAACAGGATGACCCGTTTGTTTTAAATAGTCATACATCGATTCGAAAGAACCTAAGTCCGACCATTGAAAGCTAGTCGCAACGACACGAATTTTCTTTGACCGTTCCATTACAGCATAATCGATGGAAATCGATGGAATCTCTTTAGACAATTGCAAATCTAGCTCGCCATCCTGACGATGTTGCCAAGCATTAAAAGCAGTCGCATATACCTTAGGCTCGAACGTCTGTAGTTCAGTCAAAAACGTATCCGCCCGAAAACAAAACATACCCGAATTCCAGAGAAAGTTGCCACGTTCAATAAAATCTTCCGCCGTATCCTGATTGGGTTTCTCACGAAATGATAACACCTTATCATCCTTATATTCGATGTAGCCATATCCAGTCTCTGGGCGGGTCGGCTGTATACCAAATGTAACAATATACCCTTTGTTGGCTTTTTCTATCCCGGCTTTGATGGCGTCTGCATAAGCCTGTTCCCCTACGATGACATGATCGGACGGAGTCACAATTAAAATATCATCGGGCTGCGCCGCAAAAGCCGCAAATGCAATTGCTGCAGCCGTGTTCCGGGGCGTCGCTTCGACAATATCAATATAGTCTATCTTATTGTTCTCCATGACTTCACGGCTCAGACTATGGTTATCACAGTTGCCGACAACAATAACCTGTCCACATAAGGATTGATTACGCTTAACAGTCATCTCAAACAATGAACCATCCTTAAATAAATCAAGGTATTGTTTAGGATAACTTTTACGGGAAAGAGGCCATAACCGGCTGCCTACTCCTCCCGTTAAAACGACATGTATAATATTACTCATAATAAATTTACTCTTTCTCCGCCTCTTTATCAGCGACAACTTTACGCAAGCCTGCACTTGAAAAACGATGCGTCCGTTTGTTATAATAGATCTCTATATTTTCTTCGACACAATAAGTACGACCAGAAAAATCGGTATCCCGATATTCTTCGCCAATAATACGTATGTGGATCGGCAAGGCCTTGATCATATCAATAAGATCCTGCTCAGTTTCATACGGAATGATTTCATCGACATAACGACAACCATCCAATTGAATATAGCGTTCGACAATAGTCTGCGTAGGCTTTGCCTTTTCGGGAAATACCTCTGAGGGATCTGTATTAAGTCCTACAATTAAATAATCGCAATGCCGCTTTGCCTCCTCCAGCATCATAATATGTCCTGCATGCAATAAATCAAAAACACCAAAAGTGATTCCTATTTTCATCGTATAATTTATCCTTTAATGGCTAATGAGAGCTCGCAAGCTCGGTTTCATCTAATTATCTGTTTTAAATAATTTTAACCCTGTCTCATCTTCTAGATTTGCTTCTGCCACAATCTTACGTAAACCCGAACTGGAGAACCGGTGGTCCCGGCTGTTAAAATACAACTCAATCCCCTTTTCCTCACAATAGGATCTTCCAGTAAAGCTTTTCTCCCGATATTCATCGCCTACGATGCGAACATCTATCTTAAATGAGCGCAGGATATCTTCCAGATCCTGTTCCGTTGCGTAAGGGACAATTTGGTCGACGTACTTACAGCCTTTAAGCTGAATATACCTTTCCACTACGGTCTGAGCGGGTTTATTTTTTTCTGGACGGTCCAATGTCGGATCAGTTTGTAATCCACAAATCAAATAATCACATTGTCTTTTCGCGTCTTCAAGCATCTTAATGTGCCCCGCATGCAGGAGATCAAATGCACTAAACGTTATTCCAATACGCATGCCTCTAGCCGGTAAGTTTATCATAATCAAATTGAATTTAAATGAATAGAGAAATTACGTTCATCTATCAAAGATAAGCTTTATATTAGTAACAATAGGTGGCAATATTTTGTTCGATAAATACGAAAAGTAAATATCAAACTAAAGTGGGGATAGAGCAACAGGAATATAGTCTTCTAATTGGCTATTTTATCGACGGTTTATGAAATAATCCAAGGAAAAGGTATAGTCATCACTAATAGACTCTGTCAACGACTGATCAGCATAAGTTAATAATTCACTTCCGGCTTCTAATGCACGAATAGCAGTTGCATAACCTTTGGGCAAATAAAGTAAGCCTGAATGTGAAGCACTTAAAACATGGTTTTCCACATTTAAGTCTCTCGAAGTATGTTCCCAGTCATCTATTTTCACTACATCTATAGAAAACGATCCCGACAAGACATAAAACCAGCGCTGCCCCAATCGATGACCTCTCCAGCCCCGCACCAATTCAGTATCTGCATTTTTAATTATATAAAAACGCTTAATGCCTGTCATCTCAAAATCGTTGACGAAGCGTATTTCGCCGCGTTCGTCTTTCGCAATTCCTCCATTTATGTACTTAATCATCGAAATAGATTTTATGAAATTTTCTTACGTTCCAACTCATAAGTCACTCCCGTCTTCAAAACATCCAAAGGACGTTCTTCTTTCTTCTTAACCGGATAGTTAGTTATGATATAGTTCTTTACAATAATGTAAACTGTACTTAGAATTGTCAATGCAAAAATAGCAAACCACCATTCCACGTTAGATTCAAATTGTGTAAAAAAGATTACAAAACCGCCCAATATCAATTGAAGCACAGCATAGGCGCTTGCAACTTTTAGCCGATTATATCCAACCTCATTCGATAAATATTGGTACAGGTGTGTCCGATGTCCCTCAGCAATATTCTCTCCCAAATATATACGCCGAAGAATCGTCCAAACAGTATCAATTCCATAAATTCCTAAAAATAAAATATAAAGGAAATCTCCGGTTTTCAAAATCAGCAAACCCAGCGCAAAGAATAAAATATACGCTATCCCAATAGAGCCAACATCACCCGCAAAACATATTGCTTTATTACGGAAATTAAAAAAACCGAATACCGCTATTCCCAAGAGCGCATATATTAGAAAATCTTGCTCAATAAAGTTAACGGTATGATTAACAAATAGAAGTAGAAGCCCTATCACAAAACTGTAAATTGCAGTAATCCCGTTGATTCCATCCATGAAATTATAGGCATTGATGACTCCTACAACAACCGTAAACGTCATTAATAAATAATACCAGGGAAGACCAAAAACCCCCATTTGATAAGCCATTGATAAGACAGCGCCAAAGTGAACCAAAAGACGCATTCGAGTACTGACTTCCGAAATATCATCAAGAATTGAAACCAAACACATTAGCGTCAGCCCAAACATAAACCAAGGATATTGAAATCCCGATGCAATAAAAAATATAGCGATAGCAATATAAAAAATAATACCACCTCCCCTCAACGTAATACTAGTATGTGAAGACCGTTCATTTGGTTTATCAATGATATTATATCGATCTGCAATCTTAAAATAAATAAGCTCGGCTACAAATAGTGTTATAATGGTAAAAATATACTCCATAAAATTATTCGGTAAGTCAAATAAAGCGGTACAAATATACAATAATTTATATACAGTATTTACTTTAACGTTAATTCCAACATAAATGCTACAAGAAATTTCAAATTATTTTTCATTTCTATCAGGAAATATCACGAAACAATACCGCAACATATTTCCGTAATTAAATATTTTTATAAAAAAACGGAAAACAAAACTGTTAGCCAAAAAAAGCAATTATCCTTTCATACAAATATTCACCAGACAAGAAGAGTGTCATTGTTCCAACTGACATATCGCGATTAGACTTGAAAGCATATTCTTAATTTCTAATACGTTTCATTTGTTAAGCAGATCAGACCAAAGAAGGGATACCCTCGTGGCGAAGATATAATTGTGCACAAGCCCGAGCATCCGAAAGAGCTTCATGGTGATTAAGCTCAATCCCGAGCACTTCACAGCAGGCATTTAGGCGTGCAGGTTTAAATCCCTTTCCTTGGTAAATTTTGAATGTACACTCCCATTTTTCCATCAGCCCAAGATGATCATAAGGTAAATTATAATAATTCATCGTCTTACGCAACACACCACGATCAAACAATTCATTATGGGCCACCATAATCCGACTATTAATAAGAGGAAAAATCCGTGGAAATAAGTCTTTGAATGTTGGAGCCTCAACCGTATCACGAGGCCGAATCCCATGCACACGTGTGGTCTGCCACATATACTGGTTGTTGGGAGGCTGTATCAAGGAATAGAATTCTTCAACAATAATTCCCTGCTCTACAACAACCAGGCCCACAGCGCAGGCTGAATTCTGATTTGCTGTAGCTGTTTCAAAATCTATTGCTGTAAAACTTAATTCTGATTGCATTTACCCTCCTCCTTAGACTTTAGCAAAAATAACAACTTATTATTTATTTTTGAGAATTGATTTTCCTGAGAATATCTTTATTGATTAAACGTCTTTTCCGATCAAAAAACCACCCCCATTTATTAAAGTAATAAATCGCAGACTGCATTCCGATTTTAGTTAACCGCCAAGATTTGTGTGACCCTTTTTCAAAATGATGATAGATATGAACTTTCGGATAGAAAACAGTGCGATACGCCCCATCTATTAAACGTCTACACAAGTCGGTCTCTTCACCATACATAAATATACCTTCGTCAAAAAGACCGATTTCTTTCAATGCCGAGATTCGTAGATACATAAAACATCCCGATAAGTAGGGCACATCCATAATACGGTCGTATCCAGTAAATCTGAGTTCAAAAAGATCATTTCTCTTTTCGACCATCTTTTTAAAAGGATTGAATCTTCTGCCTATCCAATCGTAGGGTGTAGGCAGCAGCTTGCAGAGCCGCTGGATCTCATTATTCGGATAGAGTACCTTAGGCATAATATTGCCAATATCTGCATTCTTCTCCATATAATCAGTTAATTCTTCCAACACACCTTCGGCGTAATAAACATCAGGGTTTAAAATAAGATGATATGTCGCCCCTTGCTGAATAGCCAATTTCAATGCAATATTATGCCCAGCCCCAAATCCAGGGTTTGATGGATTATGTATGTAGGAGAGCCTTTCATCCTCAAAAATACTCTTTAGTCCGTCCGACGGAGAATTATCTACTAAAAAGAGGTGAATATCCATTCTCGTGTTCAGAAATGAACAAATTGCCTCCTTAAGTATTATTTCATTATTCTGATAAAGAACTATCGAGGCTGTTATTATCTTTTTCCCATTATATATTCCCTTGCTCATAAGGCTGCGCTAATATTTCTACCAATTTCTTCGCGGATGACTCCCATCCAAACTGATCGGCAGTAATCAAACCGTTTCTTTGAATGCTCTCCAATTTAACTTCATCATTCAAAATACACTTAAGCTGCTCCACTAATTTATCAACATTTCCCGCAGGGAACATCAAACAATTAAAATCATGTTGAGCAAACTCCCTCACCCCTCCCGAATCACTTATTATTACACCGCTGCCACAAGCCATCGCTTCAAGTGGAGGAAGTCCGAATCCTTCATTTAACGAGGTGGAAATAAAAATATCGGATACACATAAGATTTCCGCGATCTCTGTATCCGATGTTGGATTTATCACCGAAAAATCAGAAACATCATAGTTGTTAAGATCATCATGTGTGATCAAAACAACTTTATTAATTTTATCTTTATAGGAGACTGAGAGCCTCTTCCATGCGTCGATAAAAATTTGCAATCCCTTCAACGGGTGTTTACGAGCAACTAAACATAGTTGTTTCATTTTGCCATTCCGACCCTTTTTATGTGAAACATTAAATATCGAATGGTTGAGGGCAGGATGAACAATCAAAGGAGGTTCTTTAAAACCCTTATTATATTTGCAGAACTGTCCGTAAGAGTATAGAGAATTGAAAATAAATTTATACTTATATCTAAAAGAAAGGCGAGTCAAAAATTTGTATATATACAATAAGGTCTGGCTTCGGATAATCATACGATCGTTAAACATATTAAAATCGTCTGCTTGCACAAAACGGTATACGAACTTAGCACTCAATATGAAGCTAAATACTGCCATAATGGGATCAGAAATTATAATATTAGAGTTACGCTCATGCTTATTTAAATAAAAAAATGTATTAATAACATTCTTTATCTTATCTAAATGAGTAGTAGCAACATCTCCAATACTTATAAATTGGATTCTCTCATCCACCTCGAATGTATGTTTTTCCTCCGAATTATTAGGAAATATCACTTTAACATTATATTCATCCACTAATATGTTAGCCAGCTCAAAAAAAACTCTATTCCCCCCACCTGTCTTAACTTGTGGTGTTACAAAAACAATATCTTTCATCATCACAAATAATGTTAAAAATTACTTTAAAAAATCCATTGTAAAATCATAAGGAATTAACTTCGTTTCGGGATTTGAAATACTTATAGTAAGAATAAGTAGTCCGTACATTAAAATGAAAATATACACTACTGGAAGAGATTTTTTCTCAAAAATCTTGACGAATTCAGGTATTAATAGAATTAGGAATATATGAAAATAGTATCCTAAACGAACCATAACTATAAAATCGCGAAAAAAACTAAGCAAAAATAAATAAACAAAAAAACCATTCAAAAACAAACGCGATTCTTTTGAGGCATCTATAATCCTATCATAATAATACAAACATACACCACCAATAAGTAGCTTTGACAAAAAACCAATTCCTAGATTAGCACTCCCATTATCCTCACGTTCAGCTCCCGTACTCGAAAAATAAACATCATACCCTGGTATTAAACCAAGAATAGAAGCAATTGGAAAAACAAAAGGCAGGACAAAGGCCACAAACAAAATTAGATACCACCACTTTCCAACTTCGATATCCAAAATAAAATATACCGCAATTAAAAGAATTGCACTGTAATGGAAACAAGCGGCTAATAAAATCCAAAATATATATTTTGCAAAATTTTTACTAACTACATATTGTATACTATAGAAAAATAAAGATATCGCAATGTATTGTCTAACTATATTTAAACTTTCAACAAAAAAACCACAAAACAATAGCAAAAAAACGGACAAAAAAATATCTGTTGAATATTTTTCTATACCCTTATAAAAAAGTAAAAATGTTATAAAAGAAGAAATAATAAAGACCCATTGAACATTTAATCCCAAAACAGATATTATTAAATTGATTAATCTAAATGCGGGTTCAGTCGAGGAATCCGCGATGGTCAAAAAGATTAAAGTATAACTTTCATAATCTATACCGACATAATATCTGAGGCCAGCAAACGCGACAACTATAACTAATGAAATAATCCAAAAAATCTTCTTTTTTGTTATGTCAAAAAAGAAAGCTGCTATAGAAGCTAGAAATAAAACGATGAAATAAATATACATTATTCCTTTATTAATACTTCGCGAAACAATTTTAATGTAGCAGTATAAGAGAAATATCTATTAAAATGACCAACACTTTCTTCGAAATATTTTTCTTCAGGATTTAGCATTTCTATACATCGAATAAACTCTTCCGCCGTCGATACTTGATTCATAGAACGACATTGATTTGCCTTATAGCCATAGAATGCCAAATCAGTTCCAATTATTTTTTTCCCATACATAAGCGCTTCAGCAACTTTAACCTTCATTCCCCCTCCATAAAATAAAGGACATACTACCACATGTGCACGATGATAATACTCAGATAAATTATCCACATTGCTATGAATTTCTACATTTTCCATATTAGCGACATATTTACTAAGCTGGTCCATATCTTTCCCTACAATTAGTAACCTTGAATTTAATGGCAACTTTACATTATCTATAAACCATTTAATTCCCTGAACATTAGCATAAAAAAAACTACCAACAAAAAGGATCGAAAGAACATTCTCATTACTAGGTTTTGAATGCTTATTCTCAATTTCCGAAGCTTTAAATGAAATAGGTATTTTTGTTATTTCATTTCTCCCATATAACTTTTTTATGAGCCCCCCATCTTCCTCAGTAAGACAGATCAATTGATCTGACCATTTAGTAGTAAGAAATTCATTTAGAAAACAGGAGGGAATACGAAGTATATGGAAAAGACTTCCCGAATAAACTAGTTTTTTTATAAAATCTGTCTCAACATTATGAAAAAATGAAATTAATCTAATATGAGGAAAATCTTTTTTTATTTCTTTTACCAGCCTTCCATATACAGAACTGTCAAAAAAAATTACTTGATAGTTCTTCTGAGAAATCTGCTTTTTTATTAATTCAATATGGTTCTTATTTATCCCTCCGGAATAAAATCCAAGGATATTCTTAATACCCATGAAAATACCTTGAATGTTTAGCTCAGTACTATTTGGTACTACATGATATGTATCTATTACAGAAGACAATTCTTTTATCGACTCAAAATTTCGGTTTGAACATTGCCAACCTCCATTTTTAGCATTTAGTAAATTTGAAGTAACAAATAGTATTCTCATTTAAAGTTTCTCTAATTGTAATTTTAATTCTTCCAAGTAACCTAATCCATAAACCATATCTGGCTCTAAATAATTCCCTTCCCCCCATTCATTCCACGATTTAATAAAAGCAATTCTTTTGTCCTGTGGCTTATGAGCAATATTTTTAAAAACATCGTTTACATGTTTTCCAAATAATTGAGGATTAGATTCGGTAAGTATCAAAGCGCGTTTTCCGCTTCGGGGAGAGTGGTCCCAATTTGGAATTAGCGTCGGGATACAATTGATTTCCCTATCTTCCTTCCCTGTGAAATATGGCAAAAAATCTTCATATTTGAATTTTCTTAAACTTCCGGAAACTTTAATTAAACCACGCTCGATAATCGATGTTTTTAATCTCATGTATTCAGTCAATCGAACCGCATTGACCGCATCAAATCCACACTCAAGAACACGAGGTATATCCACGGGGGTTGTAACTTGACCAATAAAATATACACCATTTAACCCCTCTTCCTTTGCCCAGGTATTCCAGAGTTTAATAAAAATTGACACATCCTTAAAATCGAGCGGCCGATATAATAAAAATATTGGCTTATCGTCCACAGTAATGTACCGAGTATCTTTAAAAGCTGGTAAAACTAATTCAAAATGTTTTCTATAATCATCCTCACCTAAATATTGTTGCTCCATCAATATTTGATCCTTCAAACCATGCCATGTACCAGTCCATGTTTCATTCGCCCAAGCAAGACAAAATGGAAAATCTGGTTCTTTACTATTTAAAACCTCGTCGAAAGTCTTTTCTAATATTCGCTTCCCCCCCCCAAACCAGTAATGCCAATAACAAAAACCTTCAATACCATATTTACGTGCCATTTCTGCTTGCTCCATTCGGACTTGGGGCAACCTTAAATCATAATATCCGAGATCGGCAGGAACCCTAGGCTGATAATGATCTTTAAATAAAGGTTTTGCCTTCCCAACATTTGTCCATTCCGTAAAACCTTTTCCCCACCACTCGTCGTTTTCCTTTATTGGCTGAAATTGAGGTAAATATGAGGCAATTAATCTAACCTTTTCTTGCATAATATTTTTATTTTAAACTGTCGTAATATTTTATTAAACTGATGCCAAAAGCTCTTTCTAAAAAATTTGATCTCGCAAAATCTGCTGCGTTGTCCACAATTTGATTAAATTGATTTGTATTTTCAATTACTTCACTCATTAAAGTTACAAGCTTTTCTATACTATTATATAATAGGCCTGTCTTTCTATCTTTAATTAGTTCTGAGGTTCCTCCATCATCAAACCCCAGGACCAAACAATAATTTAACATGGCTTCAGCAGTCACTCTACCTAAAGCCTCATTTCTAGAGCACATCAAAAGGGCCTTTGCTTTTGCCATAAGTTCATCAATATCAGTCCGAAACCCTAAAAAATAAATATTTTCATTCAAGCTCAGTTCATTGATCAAATTTCTTAGATATCTTTCATATTCAGAAGTTCCTTCCCCAACGATTAGTAACTTAACTTCTTGATGTTGCAATGAAATAGACTTTATTGCCATTATTGCTTCTTCAATCCCTTTATTCTTATGTAAAGAGCCACAAAAAAGAAAATAATCCTCTTTAAATTGAGATGCGGAATATTTCATGTTTTTTCTAATAGCATCGTATATTACTGTCGCTTTATCAGTAATATCAAATTCTTCTGCTACTTTATTACTAACACAAAGCAAATTGGTGGAGCCTTGAATTTTTCTTTTATAGTCGCCTAACTGAGTAAATAAATATAATCCATAATTAGGGTGTATAAATTCCCTTAAATGCCATATATGTTTTATATTCAATTTGCTAGCTATTTCAGCACCGATCGATAGCACTCCAGAGTTTGAATGGATTATATTAATATTTTCTCTTTTAATAAGAGCTGAAATTTCCCTCTTTGCCAGAGTATTCACATATTTTTTGTAACAAAAACTTCGAAAAATCTTTATACGACTTTTCAAATTAGTAACTGCAGGGCGAAGCTCATTTCGATATCGAATAATCGAATAATCCCAGCCTTTGTTATCAAAAATGTCACAAATAATACCATTTCTTGGAAACAACACTTTCACATAGATATTGTTATCTCTGAGAACAGATATAATGTTCATTAATGACTGATTAGCTCCGTATGCAAGTGCATCATGTGCGATAAATAAAATTCTCTTTTTTTCCATCCCCCGATCGTTCACTTGAAAATTATATCAACAATAGTTCTAATGACTGTTCTAGGACAATAACGTACTGCATTAATTATGCCTTGTTTTCTCATATTAGCATACAACAAGTCCAACCGTTCCCCCTTAGAAACAGGAAGCTTATTTCTATTATTTTTAATTAACCAATAATTCGTTAAAAAATAGCCTAAGAATAAAGTGTGATTAAATTTCTTAGAGCTGCTATTACGAAAAGTATCAACAAATAACATTGACCTCCTAACGAATTTTCTGTAGTCCCATCCGACCTCAGTATTGTAATCATCAATCAAAGACACATCTATAAATTCACATTTTGCGTGATCATTTCGCTGAAGATATTTCAAAACTAAAATTATCGTGCCTACCATACTGGATAGATCTACATAATAATCGATTAATGAATGCTTAAGTTCATCTATGTTATATACACAAGATGACATAGTAAATGAGCTCGAAAATACATTTGGGTCTCTAAACTTCAAAGAAAACTCTTCAAACCCTTGTGACCTAAAGGAAAGACCTGGCTGGAAATTGAAAAAGACATTATCTCCTTTGCTTTCTAAAATGCTTAATAAATAAACAATCGATTCATCTCTAACAAAGTCATCGTCAGACAACGTCCACAGCCATTTCGTTTCACAGTGCTCAAAACACCTTGCAATGTTAGCATCTGCACCCACATTTACCTTATTTCTGATAATCTTAAATTGCCTCTTTTGCTCTTCACTAAAGACAGAAGCCACTGATGGTTCGCTGCAATTGTCATAGACCACTAAATCTACATATTCGTTCAACTGTGGAAGAAGCAAACCAATTTGTTTTTTTATTGCATCCAACCTATTGTAGGTTGGTATTGCTATGGTTAAAATTTTCTGATTCATTTAAATGATTTAAAAAACATTACTCTTAGGTATGCCACAAAACCTTTAACTTTCTAAAAGTAATATATGTCCAAATCAAACTTCCTATCGACAAAATCATATAGCCCGTTGTAATACCGACAACTCCAAATATTTTCCCTAATACGATGGTGGAAATTGAGCATAAAATTCCCATCAAAACACTTTGAATTAACATAGGCTCTTCTTTGTGACACCGTAGATAGGTAGCCCATGCCCCTACAATATGATTGGTGAAGATGGGAATCATCATTAGAATTAACGGCACTATTGGTAAAAATCTATTATAAAATTCCTTTCCGGCAATAGCTACCTTAAAATAATCTAAGACAAAAACGAGCATAAAGAAAATGATTAGACAAAAAATATTTAACAAGGCTGATAACTTCAGTGTTTTATTAAAGACTGTATCCAATTGAGTGAATTCCTTTTTTGCAATTAAACTTGAAAATAGCGGAACCTTGGTCGAAATCCAGCTAAATGTTAAAGAGAAAATGGCATTTAAGACCGCCAACGTCATACCCATTTGTCCAGCAACCGTAGCTCCTTCTGTGGCAAATAAAACCGGATTAAATAGTTGAAAAATAAAATATCCACTTATCCAACTCAATGCTATCTTCCATTGATAGGGAAATATCTCTTTCTTATAATTTATTCGATCCAATCCAAGCTTCTTCCACGAATAGACTAATATACTCCTCAACCCATCACAATATATTACACCTATCATAATTACACAAGTGATCAGTGAAGCCAAAGGGACAGCGTATAGTTTATAACCTAAAAAAAATAAAAGATAGGTCAACAATACTTGACAAATTTGCTGAATTAACCGTAAACGAGCAATTTCTTTTACCTTCCCCAATCCTTCTAAAAAAGCAAGAATAGGAGATAGCACTAGCAAAACGGATGTAGAAAAAGCCAGTAATACCCAGGGCATTTTCCACTCAACAGTATTATCTAAATCACCGTATCTGGTAAAAAACACTATACCAACGAGGACCAAAGTGAAAAATAACAAAACAGCAATTAAGGAAAACCATTTAATCGAAAAATGCAACAAGGATGACATCCTGGACATTGATTGTTCAGTTCCTTGAAATACGCTTTTTGAGGCCCAAGAGAAGTTGGAGGCCTCATGGGCAACATATTGAACAATTATACCCGTTATTCCTAATTCAAAAAAAACTTGTATAGCGATAATACTACCAAACGTATAGAAATAGCCTTGTTCTTCGATAGATAGAAACTTAACAACAAATAATAAAGTAAAAATCCCTGAAACAGCTTGTAGCATTCGGCTTATTAACGTATAGCCAATTGCACCATCGACTCCTAATTTATTAAATAGACCTTTGAAGAATCCGAGCATTGGATATTAACCTAAAATGTATTCACGAATAACATCTGCTATATAATCATAATGCTCATCATTTAATCCTGGCCAAACACCCAGCCAAAAAGATTGATTCATGATTATATCCGTATTTCTTAGATCGCCAATAACACGATGTTCTATACCCTCGTATGCTGGCTGCCTTAAAAGATTACCCCCAAATAATAAACGTGTGCCAATCTTTTTCTCCTCTAAATGTTGCACTAACATGTGCCGGTCCGCAGCATCCCCCTCACGTAATGTCAAAAGGAAACCAAACCATGAGGGTTCAGAATTTGGGGTAGGTTCGGGTAAAATGAAAATATCCTCAAATTCTTTCATTCTCTCATATAAGGCCAAATAGTTGGCTTTTCTTTTTGCGACAAAAGAGTCTATTTTTTTGATTTGAGAAACACCAAATGCTGCTTGCATATCTGTAACTTTTAAATTAAATCCGATATGCGAATAGGTATATTTATGGTCATATCCAAAGGGTAAGGATCCAAGCTGTTGGCCAAACCGACAACCACAAGTATTGTCCTTTCCAGGTTCACAGTAACAGTCTCTTCCCCAATCTCTAAAACTTTCTGCAATTTTAGCTAATTCAGGGTTATTAATTACCACAGCGCCTCCTTCTCCCATCGTAATATGATGTGCAGGATAAAAGGAAAAAGTAGATAAATCACCAAATGTACCCGTTTTTTTTCCTCTATATGTTGCTCCCAAAGAATCACAGTCATCTTCAACGACCCACAAATTGTATTTTTTTGCGATGCGCATTACTTCATCAAGATCAAATGGATTTCCCAAAGAGTGCGCAATCATAATTGCTTTTGTTTTTGAAGAGATCGCTTTCTCAATATCTTCGGACAACACATTATGAGTCGCAATATCGACATCCACAAATACGGGTATTGCACCAAATTGAATGATTGGATTAACAGTGGTTGGAAAGCCTGCTGCAACCGTTATCACCTCATCTCCTCGCTTGATGGCTCTATTACCCAATTTTGGAGATGTTAAAGTATAAAAAGCAACAAGGTTGGCTGAAGAACCAGAATTTACTAAAAGTGCTTTGGTTGCTCCAAAATAATCTGCAAATTCATGTTCAAATTGACTTGCAAACCTTCCCGCGGTCAGCCAACCATCTAGGGCAGCATCAACGCCTAACAAGATATCCTCTTCATCCAAAACTTTTCCCGTAACAGGAATATACTGTTCACCTGGGATAATTGTTTTTTGTGTCTGCTTCTTAGCAATCTCTCTAAGTGCATCTTCGACTTTTAAATCTGAAATATTTTTTAACATAATAGTATTTTTCAATTTTAATTAAGTTCCTTCCATTTCTATTGGCTTTGAAAACGGCTCCATCTCAGTAATGGGCTTCCCAAAAGCAATTTTTGGATAAGTATTGGTAAACGGCTCTATCATAACTTGAAGTAATAAAGGTTTGGTTTTATTCTCTTTTTTCCATAACCATTGCATCGCTGCCTCAACTTCTCCTTCAAAACTAACTGTTTTAGCACCGATACCATACGCTTGAGCTATCTTTTCAAAATCAGGAGCACTATACCCCCAATAAGTTGACTGATATCTTGATTCGAAATAACTTTCTTGAAATTGAGTAATCATACCCAAAGATTTATTATTCAAAACAATGATTTTAATATTTAGATCGTTACGAACAATCGTTTGTAATTCCTGAATATTAATTTGCATACAGCCGTCTCCAATGATAACAACTACAGGAGCGTTTTCTAATGCTAGACAAGCGCCAATAGCTGCTGGCAATGAAAAACCCATTGCACCCATTCCGCCTGATGTTAGAAAGTACTGACCACTGAGCAGTTCTAGAGACTGGCTTGCCCACATTTGATGGCTTCCGACATCAGCGAGAAAGGCTTTTGCAAGTTTACTGGATCTGGAGAGCTGATGCATCAAAACATTAGGATTTATACCTTTTACAGATAATTCGGAGATGTCGGGCCATTGTTTTCTTAATTCTGAAATCCTTTTTATCCAATTATCATTTATAGTAAATTCTTGAAATTCACTATAAATTGCAAAACTCTTAAAGAAGTCGAATAAATCGGAAACAATTGGCTCACATCCTTTCACACGATTATTGATTTCCCCCTCTTCACAATCAATATGGTATATTTTACGGTTTTCAATAAATTTTGTATCCGCGCCAGTTTGTCTAATATCTAATCTAGCTCCTAAAACAATTAGTAAATCACATTCACCAAAGGCAATATTAGCCCATCTATTACCATAACTACCGATGAATCCAACCCTCAGTGGGTCATCATAGGAAATTGTATCCAGTCCTAAAAGAGAGGTAATAACAGGAATTTTTACCTTATTAACAAAATTTGTGAATAAATCTTGAGAATTAGAAGCCTTTATTCCTCTTCCAGAGAGAACCAATGGAGCTTTTGCTTTTCTAATATCTCTTACTAACTCAGAAATAATTACTTCCCCAACGGCAGTAGATTCTTGTGAAGTATTCTGCGTTCCAAGCACGTCAATCTGCTCTCTTTGAATATTCATCGGAATATCGATAAGAACAGGTCCAGGCCGTCCTTTGGTAGCTATCGTAAATGCTTCTTCAAATACGCTTTCTATATTAGAAGCATCGGTGATGAGGTAAGCTGCTTTAGTAATCGGTCTTACCATTGATACTATATCTGTTTCCTGAAAGCCTAGTTGCCGAATAGGTCTATCATTTCGTAGTTCATGTGTATTTACTTGCCCAGTAATAAATATGGCTGCGACCGAGTCAAAATAGCAGCTACCAATTCCTGTGAGTAAATTTGTTGCACCGGGACCGCTAGTGGCTAAAGCCACTCCGGGTAACCCACTGACTCGAGAAAATCCCTCAGCAGCAAATGCAGCAGCTTGCTCATGGTGCATTGTTACTATATGTATATCCGTAGTTTGCTTAAATGAATCTAAAAGATGTGTAATCATTCCTCCAGACAGCTCAAATACAGTCTTAATGCCTTTCTTCGATAAGAAATCAGCAATATAATCTGATACCTTCATAATAATCAATTTTTATAATAATTAATCGTATCTTCTAAAACCAAATCAAAATCAGAAAAATCAATTGGACCTATCTGGCTTTGAAGTTTCTCAATACTCCCTTCCATATACATAGACTGCCCCTTTCTATATGGAATTTTTCCAAAGTTAGGTCGAAAGTTGGGATTCACTTTATCTTTCACTTTGAGAACCAAATCCTTAATTGATAAAACAAAATTTGATGAAAGGTTGTAGATGCCTGAATCTACTTTTTTATGGACTATGTCTGACACAATGCTAGCGAAATCTTTCGCATATAAATACGCGTATTTTTGTTCACCTGCAGTCAGATCCATTTCAAGCTCCGAAGTCATCTTATTTATTATCGATGGCAAAAGCCAATCCGCACCTTCACGTTCTCCAAATACAGAAAAAACACGTAACCAAATCCAATTGAAGTGATAATTTTCTGCAAAAGTTTGCAAAATCTGTAAGCAGGATAATTTTGCATAACTATAGGCATCTGTAGGCTTTACAGGAAAAGTTTCATTTACGCACCCAGAAAATTTTCCATATTCGGCCTGAGAACCCAGAAATATAAATTTATTGATTTCGGCTTTATTAAAAATATTTAATAAAGTGATTAATAAATCCAAATTTTGTTTCTGAACATTCCAGTTAGGTCTATCTTTAGCTTCTACTCCCATCCACGCACAGTGTATTACAATTTCTGGGGCCAAGATTTCTATTTTCCTTTCCCACTCCCCTCCTTGCTCTATTGTTACCCATTCAATCTCATCCTTGAAGTTATCACATCTCCAGAGATCAGACGACTCTCGTTGTAATCCGATAACTTTAAAATGCTTATCGCTGACTAAACGCTCCGCAATGTGAGAGCCCAAAAAACCGGTAACCCCTGTTATTAATACCTTATGCATTGAAATAGCTTAATATTTGGCTTGTTGTCAACCCGACAATATTTGATCGATCGGTAGAAAATGTTTTGTACCATTCAATTGTCTTATCAATCGCAATTGAAGCATTCCATTTTGGGCTCCAGCCTAGCAAAGAAAATGCCCTACTTATATCCAAAGTTAACATTCCAGCTTCGTGAGGTTGATTGAAAGAACCTTCTATTAGAAAATTTCCACCACCCCAGGAATTAATAGCAAGTTTTAACATTTTTTCGACCGATAATGAATCAGAAGAATATGGTCCAATGTTAAAAGCCATATTATATTTGCAAGGAGACTGGTATTGTTTTTTTGCCAGCAATAAATATGCTACCACAGGCTCAAGAACATGCTGCCATGGCCTTACTGCGTTTGGATTTCGAATTATTACTTCTTTCTGATTTGAGAGAGCCCTAGCGATATCAGGCAATAGACGATCGTCAGACCAGTCGCCGCCCCCAATAACATTTCCTGCACGAGCGATACTTATATCTTTTAAATGCTTATTATAATCCTGAACATTAAAAAATGAATTAATATAAGAGTCAATAATCAATTCTGCACACGCTTTACTAGCACTATAAGGGTCATATCCTCCTAGACGATCATTTTCTCTATAGGGGAATTCCCATTCATTGTTATGATATACCTTATCTGTAGTAATTAATACGACAGTACATTTATTTTCTAGAGCCCTAATTCCATCCAATAAATTTGCTGTACCAACTGCATTGACTTCAAAAGTCTCAGAAGGCATTTTATAAGATAAACGCACCAATGGCTGCGCTGCCAAATGAAAAACAAAATCAGGCTGAAAGTCAATAATTTCAGATAATAAACGATTACGATCACGCAAATCTGCGATAACTGAACAACAAAGCTGATCGCCTTCAATCAAACAATAAAGATCATCAGATGTTTTCGGATCTAACGCATAGCCTTTTACATTTGCTCCCAACAGGGATAAAATTTTCAGCATCCAAGCCCCTTTAAATCCAGTATGACCTGTCAAGAAAACTTTTTTGCCCTGATATATACTTCTTAACTCTTCAAACATATTACCAAATTTTCCATTTCGCATTTCCTCTTGCCCACAAATCTTCCAATTCCACTCGGTCTCTTAATGCATCCATTGGCTTCCAAAACCCTCTGTGCTTGAAAGCTCCTAATTGGCCGTCATTAGCAATATCTATTAAAGGTTTTTTTTCCCATTGAACAACATCCATATCACCATCTAAATAGTTAAAAATACCTGGCTCCAAAACAAAAAATCCTCCATTAATCCACATACCGTCCCCTTCAGGCTTTTCGACAAAATGATTAACTATTCCATCCTCATTCATTTCAAGATTTCCAAATCGGCCAGGAGTTTGAACACTTGTTAAAGTAGCCAACTTGCCATGAGATTTATGGTATTCAACAAGTTTCTTTATATTTACATCTGCTACACCATCTCCATATGTCAGCATAAATGTCTCATCTCCAACATATTTTTGGATGCGCTTTATACGACCTGCTGTATTGGTATTAAGCCCTGTATCTACAAGGGTGACTTTAAATGACTCCGAATTAGAGAAGTGCACATCAACTTTATTTTTTTCCAATTCAATAGTTACATCCGAATTGTAAAGATAATAATTTAAGAAATATTCCTTAATCAGCTGTCCTTTATACCCCAAACAAATAATAAAGTCATGATAACCATAAGCTTCATAAATCTTCATAATATGCCAAAGAATGGGTTTCCCCCCTATTTCCACCATCGGCTTTGGTCGTGCTTCTGTTTCTTCCATCAACCGAGTTCCCAATCCGCCTGCTAATAAAACTACTTTCATTTTGCCTATTAAATTTTCACTAAAACATTGTTACTTGTGGGATGAGAACAGCATAATAGCGTCTGGTCCTCATTTAAATCTTTTCTTTCTTTTTCAATTCCTATCATCTTAACTGTGCCCTGTAAAACTTGTGCTTTACATGTATTACAGCTTCCTGTCTGACATGAATAAGGTAGTTCGATTCCAGCATCCAAAGCTGACTCTAAAATTGTCTGTCCTTTAACTACCTCCAGTGTAATGTCATTATTTTCGAATTGAACCTGAACATTTTGAGTATGTATGTCGATGAAGTCTTTAGGATCTTTAATAAGCTCGAAATCTTCAAACAAAATTACTTTTTTTGAAAAACCAAGTTCTAACAATGTTGATACCAATGTTTCTTTTAATCCCAATGGCCCACAAATTAGATGTAACAAACCTGTGCTATTTTGCCCCATCATAATATCCAAAACGAATTCTCTTGAAATTCGACCTGGTAACCAAAAGGGAAAATCTGGTTCAACCGTTATTTTTGTGTAGAAATAAATAACATTAAACCTGTCTCCATATTTCAATTTTAGCGATTGGATTAACTCTAGAAATATAGTTTGATCAAGATTTTTGTTCCCATAAATAAGATTTACCTTACGTTGATTATTTTGTGCAAGTGTCTCTTTGGCTATAGAAATCAACGGCGTAATTCCGCTGCCAACTCCCCATAAAAAAAGATTGCCGTGATCAATATTTTCAACACAAAAATCTCCCATTGGCTCTAGAACCTCAATCACATCACCGACATTAATTTTGTCGTGAATATGGTTCGAAACAATGCCATTATGAACACGTTTTATGGTTATGTCCAATGTAGAATCTACCGATGGTGACGATGAAAAAGAATAAGGTCGTAAATATCTTCTCCCATTAATCCTAAAGATTAATGTAAGATACTGTCCAGCTAAGTATTTGATTTTCTTCAAACCAGGCTGCTTAAATTTTAACGTAACAGTGTCACATGTTTCGGGTTTAACCTCAACTACCTTAAGAGTATAGGTCTTCATAATTAGGACATTATATTTTTAAAAAGTCGTCGAAACAAAAGAAAAAGTATACCTATAAAGAGAGACAAAATTACACCAATTACCATTGCTTTCATACGCCCTATTCGATCAATTTCAAGTGGCAAAATAGGTTCATCGACCACCTGGATTAAAGGTGACTCTTTCATCAAATTCATCTTTGCCATTTCCAAATTTTGCACTAATTGGGCCAAAATTGCCTTATTTGTCTCAGCAGAAAACTGCGAGCGTTGTGAAGGAATCAATCGTTGCGATTGCCTAGAAGGATTTAAATTAGGCGTTGCGTCTAATATGACTGCAGCAGCAGATATACTGCCATTCATCACAGCCCGAACAGAGTCAGTTTTATGCTGCAAAATAGCGATATTATCTAAAGACTTCTTTGTTTTTGTTTGTATGTAGAATTCATTTACTTGTGCAACTAGTGCTTCATTAAATTCCTTAGAAAATAGTTCATCTGTTGACTTTACATCTACTCTAATTATAGCAGATTTTTTATCATTCTTACCTACAATTAAATTATTTTTATTGATATCCTTCACTATTTGCTGCAGCACACTATCTTTTGCGCGGGAAAGTTCTGGAGAATTGTTGTGGGAAAAATCGATTTTTAACAGCTCTGGTTTAACTTTTTTCCACTGTTCCCTAGTCTTAGTCAGTTTAAGATAACGGTCTAATAGTAACAAAGACGAGTCATATTTTGATGGTAAAAGCAGCACAGACTCGATCATCTTTCTTGACCTATATAGTTCAAAAAGATTGTCGCCCTGAAAAATCCCCCCCCCAGACTGCCCTAGATCCACTCCCGCCAGCGCCGCTAGCCCGGCCATTTGACCCATTCTAGAGCCATTTGAATCACCTGTTTCCAACACAAAAGTGGTAGAGGCCTTAAAAATAGTTTTTTGTAAATGAGCATAAAAAAATCCCAACGCAGCTCCTATTAGGCTGACAATACCCAAAATCCATAGCTTCGAAAGAAAATATTTAAACCATATTTGTAAATTTAAGATAATATCTTTCAAACTGACTTTCTCTTTACGATCTAATTCACTCATATTTACTTAAATAAACTAATGATAATCGCCAAGGTAGAGGCAATACCGGTACCTATACCTATCCAAGCTTGTGAACTTAGCTTTTCTCTGGGAGCGCGCTTAGGAACAACAATTTCTGCTCCAGGCTTAACTTCTGGATAGCCTCCATCTTTTCCTTTTACCGCACCATTTGCATATTGAACAAAAACACGTTTTTTCAAAGCGTTATCAGTAAATCCTCCTGCCTGGTTTACATAGTATTTTAAGCTCTTGCCTTTGACATACACAACGTTGTTTGGATTCAAGACCTCACCAACAACTTTCACGGTCTCCAATTCTTTTGGTACTGTGATAATATCACCATCTAAAACCAGAAGGTCTCCCTTTTCATACGGCTTCTCTAAAATTTTATTTAATTCAATACCGACAAGGTCACTCGGCTCAATATCAGAAGCCGACATTCCTTGTTGCGACACCTTTGCCAAAGCGGCACTTTTTGCTTTGGAGCCATCGTTATTCTTTTCGGCGTCCTTGTCTAAACTTGAATCTTTCTGATTATCATCTTCATCCAATTTATCTTTTTCCAATTCTTTCTTCAGCCGCTCCTTCTCTTTTTTCTCTTCGGCTTTCAATTTAGACATACCGGTACGTTTGAGGGAAGCTCCTTCCGTATAAGCATACGGTGTAAGCCCTCCCGCACGTTTAATAATATCCGAAATACGTTCATCTTCGCGTGCAATCGTATAAAAACCTGGATATAGTACCTCACCTTCAATTTTGACCTGACGCTGTGTACGGAAACCGGCATCGCCCAAAATGGAGATAACATCGTAAGGTTGTAAGGTCATATTGGGATCTGTGAGAACACCATCTTTAATATCCACCAAAATTGTTTTCGAAGATCGATGGTCAGTAACATCAAGGTTCTGAATACGACGGGCAATTTCTACACGTGCATTTTTTGCAGCTTCGGTAAGCCCCCCTGCCTTTTGAATAACATCGCCTAAAGTTGCATTGCTCGCGAAGGGAAAATCCCCTGGAAAACGTACCTCGCCCTGAACAGTAAATTTATATTCATCTCTTAAATCGAAAATAGACGAAATCTCAATCTTATCCTCCCTTTTAAGGGGAATATCTGCCGCAGTGCCGGCTAGGATATCGCGTACATTGAAATTGATTAATTCGGAGGTATTATCTGCTTTCAAGCGATTGATCATTCCTCGTTCTAAGAAAGCATCTTCTCGTACGCCATCAGCCATTTCCAAAACCTGTTTTAGAGTCATACCCGGCTCTAAACCAAATATTCCTGGACGAAACACAGCCCCTAAAACACTGATACGATTAGCAAAACGTTCCAATATAGGTTCTACTATATACTGATCGCCACCTTTGGGTGTATAGTTTGCAAATTGATCTGCATAGATATCTTGTACACTGCGTTCGCGACCTGTTGTTTGAAGAACTTTAACTTTGGCACTATAGGCATTCTCCGTAAAGTCTCCAGCATAACGCAAGATATCCGATAGTGATTCGCCTACCACCGTTTCAAAAATTGCTGGACGCTTAACTTCTCCCTCAAACTGCACTCTGGCCCCGTATACGGGTATATGAATAATATCCTGGTCTTGTAGACGAATATTTCCTTGCTGTATACCATTCGCCAAGAAATCATATACATCAATCGTGCTTACCACACGATTACCACGAATCACCTGAATTTTACGATAAGTTCCGTTTTTATTCGGCCCGCCAGAGGCATATAATGCATTGAATACTGTCGCCAAGGAAGGCAAGCTGTAAGTTCCCGGCTTGGTAACGGCCCCTGTCAAGGTCACACGAATGGTGCGAATATTACCGATATTGACGCTCACTTGGGTTCTTCCCGAGCGTAACGCTGGATAAGTCCCGCTCAAACGTTGCTCAATCTTACTTTTTGCCGCAGCAATGGATAATCCTGCCACATTGATCTGACCCACATATTCCACTTTAATGGTTCCATCTGGACTTACTGGAAGCTGATAGGATGCTTCATTATCTCCTGTAATATCTAACAAGATTTCATCGTCTGGGCCAATAATATACGAACTTGGGGTGGCCATACGTAAATTTGGTTCAAAGGTAATCGCATTATTTCTAAAGAGATCGGAGCCAAATATTTTCAGTTTTCCTTCTTCATTTTCGACGGAATCACGTTTATTTAATTGTTTAGTTTGCAATGAATCCGTATTTGATGCTCCTCCAACCTGACGGCCATTACTGCGGCTATTAGCCGTGCTATTTGTTCTTCCTTTTAATTGTTCAGGCTGCTGCTTCTTGCGTTTAATGGTAGCCAAACGTTCCTTGAGTTTCTGAACCTCAACCGCAGATACGCCCTGCGCTCGGGCAAAACCATCCAGTTGACTTTCATCATAGCCCATTAATGCTGCCTGCTTCACATATTGCTCGATCTGAGCATCACTAAGATTATCAACTTTTATATTCGCAGGATTGGTTTGTGCATGTACTGTACCCACAAATCCTGCTATACATAACCATAATATTATTCTTTTCATTCGATACGTCGGCATTTTGCCGCAAAAATAGTAAAACTATTTAATTAAATGGTTCAAAAATTTACTCAACAGACTCCCTCTATCCCTTATTATATTCCCTTTGACCTTGTTGGTTGAAGAGTTAATCAAATTTTCATAACGTAGTTATAACAGCATTCGCTACTTGCTATTTTTAAATCAATACAATATTATTTAAGTAGACGATCACATTCTATCCCCGCCTCTATTTTGAGTGTATTTTAGGATATTTTCCATATTGTTCCCTATTTTATTCTTATCGTCAATAAAAACTTACAGAACAGGAATTAGTTCACTCAGGTAGAATCCTGAAAGTTTTATTAACTTCGTAAAGTTAAGCATAAATTAAATGAAAAGTCCAATCTTTAGCCTTTGGCTACCCATATGTGTAGTAATCTTGTTTTGTTGTTCTTGCAAGGACAGCACAAAAAGTAAGCAACAAAGCACTCCGGAACAGCAAAATGGAAAACCGGGGAGTACTGCAGACAGTACCTTATTCCATTTTTGGGATAAGTTTGACATGCTGGATACCGCTCAAGTTAAAAACCCGGAAAAAGGAGAACAACAGCTTGCTGATTTTATTCAACTGTTGTTACAAAGTCCTGATTCAGCTACAAGGGACAAAGCTATCGATCTCATGTTGGACAAAGCAAAAACCAATCGGACAAGTTTTGATTATTTCATTAAACAATACGAGCATTATCTATACGATGGCAATTCGCCTATGCGCAATGATATTGTCTACGAATCCGTATTACGTTATCTGATTAAAACAGATTTGCTTTCGGACCTTGAAAAAGAAGCCTATAGACCTACGTACAAATTGGTACTCCGAAATAAAGTAGGACAAACTGCAGAGGATTTCAGTTATGAATTGGCGAATGGCAAAAAACAAAAATTATCGGATACTAAAGCAAAATATACCTTCTTGATTTTTTACGATCCGGAGTGTTCACATTGCAAAGAAACCATCCATCAACTTCGTGATACGCCACAATTGGTACAGCTCTTTTCACAACTTCAGGTGCAGGTCCTCGCTATCGACCCATGGGGTGACCGCACGAAATGGAAAAACTACCAGTCACAACTGTCTGACCAATGGATCAACGGATTTGACAGCGAGAGTAAAATATTGTCTTTCAATTTATACGATCTCAAAGCTTCACCCACGATTTATCTCCTGGATGAAAATAAAAAGGTATTATTAAAAGACACCTATTTGCAGCAAGTAATTGCCTATTTTGTTAAAACCAATTCCTAACTGATGCCTGAAAACACAAACGAAAGCAAATCACGGGTTATTTCGAATGAAGACTATTTTGCCGAGGTACAACGTATCCTTCGAGAGGGCAAGGAAGTCCGCATCAGAATCAAAGGAAACAGTATGCTTCCATTTATCAAGAATGGAGACACTGTGCTTCTACGGGCTTATCAGGGTGAACGCTTAGCCTTAGGCTCCAATATACTTGCCAAAGACAAGAATAAATTTGTCTTCCATCGCTTTGTAGGCAAGAAAAGTGATCAATATATATTAGCGGGAGATGGGAATCTTGTACTTCGTGAATATGTGGGAGCAACAGACATCATCGCCATTGCCTATATGCATTATCCGCAAGCCGAGGGAAAGGCAATCAACATTGACCGCAGCTGGGCAAGATTACGAGGACTGGGCTGGTATCACATCCGGTTAATGCGTCGTATACTTACCAAATTAAAATTGATTAATTCCTACACAAATAGCTTAATCGAATAATTGACTTACTCCAATCGATAGCAAGATTCTCCAAGAAAATAAATAGCTCTCTTAAAACAGTCTGATAAAAAAGTCTTTATTCAAAACAAAGACTTACGAATAAAAGACCGTTCTCCTATTCAACCATTGAAATAAAAGGCCAAACTTTAAAAAAAATTAACATTAAACCGTAGCAGTTTAAATAGAATTAACGTTGAGTGAATAAAGATAAGTAAATATATGTATATTTGCACTGATTACGCTGGCTCGAATTATGAAGAACCTTTTAACAAGGATAAATATCCTTCAAATCAATAGATTTTTTGTGAAGTTAACAAAACCAGGACGACTTGTTTAAAAGATATTTACACCTATCTTAGCATTAACAACCTCGTTAATTAAGCCTTTAAAAGATTCATAATTTGCAGCAACAATGAATTATATTTATTTAACAATATAAATATTAGAGAGAAAGAGTTGAGGGTATTAAGATGAAAGTATTAGTTCTAGGAGGAGATAGCGGCTTTATAGGAAGTCATTTAAGTCAAAAGCTCAAGAGTCCATTTCAATGTGAATTTGTGTCCATGAGAAACCTCAGTTGGGTGAAGGATCATATTTCAGCCGACTGTATGATCAATTTAGTCGGTAAAGCACATGACTTTACAGGAAAGGCGACTGAAAATGATTTTTTTTATGCCAATTTTGAACTCGCAAAAAAAGCTTTTGACCTATTTATTTCCTCCCAAGCCAAGGTATTTATTCATATTAGTTCATTGGCAGCTATTGAAGAAGTTGAGTCTGCGAAAACCCTTGCTGAAAATGCCACTTATAACTCCGTTTCTCCCTATGGTAGATCGAAACAAGCTGCCGAAGAATGGCTAATGAGTCAACAGTTACCCACAGATAAGAAATTAATTATTTTACGTCCACCCATGGTGCATGGCGCGGGGGACAAAGGCAACTTGAAACAGTTATTCTCCATAGTCAGCAAAGGGATTCCCTATCCGTTGGTTCGTTTTAAGAATAAACGTTCCTTTCTTTCCATCGATAACTTTTGTTTCTATATCGAACAGATCCTTTTACAAAACGAAAAAATGAGTTCAGGAATCTACCATGTGTCCGACGATGAAACCTTATCTTCAAATGAAATTGTGAAAATCATGAAACAGGAAACAGGATTAAAAGTCCCTTGTTTTCCGCTGCCAAAGGGGATCATCTCCTTCCTATCTAAGCTAGGAGACCATACCGCATTCCCGCTAAATACATGGCGTTTAAAAAAATTGACAAGCACTCTTGTGGTTTCAAATAAAAAAATAAAGGTTGCTCTGCAGATAGAACGTTTGCCCAAAACAGCCAAGGAAGGTTTGCGTGATACCATACGTGCATTAAAGCAACAACATTAAACTATTTCTTTTATTATTTCATTATGGACTTATATATGTAAATGGCAAGCCTATAAGCCATTGTATAGCGTATGAAAAATTGTGTCTTAATACGATCAATAATGTTGTATTTAAGGCACAATTTATTTATGTTTGATAGGATAAGACAGTGATTAAATTGCACTCTTTAGTAAAAATATTGTTTCTAAAATAGCAGACTATTTGTGTTAATAGCTATTCATGCAATTAAAAACAGGCGACCTGTAAAAAAGCACATTAAGTTTAACTTGTTAAAAATATTTAAAAGCTTATGAAATTAAGATCGGATTTAGTTTTGAGAACAATCGGTTCAGATCATTTGATCGTGGACCCGAGCCAGGATATGGTTGATCTATCGACAGTTTATACGCTAAACAGTTCTGCAGCATGGTTGTGGGAACAGCTCAAAGGAAAAGAATTCACGAGTGACACGATTGTCGACTTACTTTGCGAAAACTATGACGTAGACATTGATCAGGCAAAATCTGATGCTGAAATTCTCCTTCAGGACTTCCAAAAACAGGGTTTGTTGGAAAAATGAAATGAACAACAATAGCTTGAAGCAACACCTGCGTTGGGCTTGGTCAATCACCCAGGGATACCGAAGCAAACTGTTCCTCTATTTCATACTGGAACTGATATGCATTGGCCTTTCCCTCGCTTTTGTGTTTTTATCCAAAAAAGCTGTTGACACCGCCACATCCCACGGAGATCTGCCATTGAAATGGCTGCTGATTGGTATCGTTGGAAGTATTGCCTTAAATGTCGGCATCAAGGGCTATTCGGGTCGTATGATGGAGCAGATCAAATTGAAGCTTACACTCCAGCTCCAACGGACGATGCTCGACGCACAGATGCTCTCCATATGGCAATTAGTCAAGAACTGGCATACGGGCGATATTCAGATCCGCATCCAGACGGACTGTGAGGAAGTCGCCAATACCATCGCCAATACATTCCTGTCTTTTATATTGACCACAATCCAGCTATTGGCATCGGTCGGTTTCCTCTGGTACATGGACCCGATGCTGGCGCTGATGATACTGGCCATCTCGCCCCTTTTTGTATTTTCAAAATTGTATTTCCGCAAGATGCGCAAGCTCAGCAAGGAAGTCAAGGAGGAAGAAAGCAATTTTTCAAAGGTACTGCAGGAAAATCTACGTTTTCGGCTGCTCATTCGGGCAATGGGCATCTTCCCCAAAAGAAGAGAGAAACTCTTAGCGAGCCAGCATCAACTGCTTTTGTTGAAAATACGCCAGCTCAACTTTTCCACCTATACGCAAGGCGCCATGAAAGTGGCCATGAACGCCGGTTATTTAGTTGCTTTTATCTGGGGGATCTATCGGTTGCAATCCGGTCAGATTTCATTTGGTACCATGACCGCTTTCCTGCAATTGGTAGCAAGAATACAATCACCCATCCTCGCACTGATTGCTTATATCCCCGGCTTTGTGCGTTTCCGGGTATCCGCAGACCGTCTACTTGAACTACAAGCTGGAGAAATCGAGCCACAAGTAACACAGCAACGTCTCCATGAGACACAGGAACTTCGTATCAATGATCTCTCCTTCCGCTATGAAGATAAATGGGTGTTACAAAATCTAAACCTTTCTTTAAAGGTGGGTGAGCCAACCGCTATCATCGGACCCAGCGGAAAAGGAAAGACAACTTTGATCCGTTTACTGCTGGCACTGCTAAAAGCTGAAAAAGGAGAAATTTCACTCATAGACAGGGATGGTGAAAGGCCGCTAACCGCCAGCCATCGGATCAACCTCGCTTATATTCCGCAGGGAAATTCGCTGTTCAGCGGTACCATTCGTGAGAATTTACTGCTTCACGTCAAAGAAGAAGGAACAATGGATATGCAAAAAGCGCTTTGGCTTGCTTGTGCAGAATTTGTATTTGACCTACCCGACGGCATCGATACTGTCGTCGGTGAATCTGGCATCGGCCTATCGGAAGGGCAGGCACAGCGCGTTGCGATTGCCCGCGCACTGATGCACGACGGTGACATATGGCTCTTCGATGAGGTTACTTCCGCATTGGATAAGACGACATCGGATACGTTAATTCAACGACTATTGGAACATGGAAAGCACAAAATCTGCTTGTTTGTAACTCATGACTTGCACCTGGCCGAAAAATGCCAGCAACGTATTTATCTCGACTAAGCATTATTGAGCAATATAGCGGATCAATAAGAGGCATATCGGCACAATAGACAAATGAAAAGAAGTAGCTGACAACAGCCATGAAATAAAAAGAAATGACCGGCAAATACTTAAGCCTGATTTTCGAACAAATTTTTAAAAGAAAAAACGGGCATCGCGCACCCACGACATAATTATTTAAACATGAATTTGACGACATCATCCGAATTATCCCAGACACGCTATCGCATCGCGGAATTAATACTGGAGTTTAATCATCCTGTAGATTATCCGCTAGCACAGCTCCTTCCTTCGTTTCGGGACTTCCAATGGCTAGATTCCAGCGACAAAACAGATATCAGCATCACGGTCGGTTTAGCAAAAGCACCGATACCTGAGGATATGGGCACACTTCGGACAGACGAATCTATTGCATGGGGAGATCGATTTCGCTTTTATGAAAAAGAAGATACCTTCATCACAACAATCAGCAACGAACAGGGCAACGGGCTTTGGTACCTCCAAAGCGACCGCAACTTTGAACATTCAACGCTGTATGTCCCTGCAAGCTCAGCAGATGAACAGGGCGGTGTTATTACCTGGATGGCCATGATGATCTTTGGGCAGGCGAGTCTTTTACACAATACAATCATGATCCATGCTTCTGTAGCGAACCACAACGGCAGAGGTGTCGCTTTCTTAGGCAAGAGCGGCACCGGTAAGAGCACACATAGTCGACTTTGGTTACAACATATTCCAAACACCTCTTTACTCAACGACGATAATCCAGCCATTCGAATAACTGATGAAGGTGTATTAATCTATGGAACACCATGGAGCGGAAAGACGCCTTGTTATAAAAATGAACTACTACCCTTACAGGGGTTTGTTCGCTTACAACAGGCACCAATGAATGAATTTGAATGGCAGAAAGGCTTAAAAGGATTTATTGCGGTATTGCCCAGCTGTACTTCTATCCGGTGGAACAAGGAATTATTTTCCAACATGAATACCATTTTGGAAAAAATCATCGCTCAGGTTCCTGTCGGCTACTTAAAATGCTTACCGGATGCTGCTGCGGCAGAACTATGCCATTCTTATCTTTTTTCGAACGAATAAAAGGGACCTGATTCGTACCTGCTTCGGACTTGCTTCGACCGCGGACAGACCTTGACCCAATATGCAACAGACCTTGACCAGATCCCGAACAGGAATTATCTGGTCAGGTACTGTACAAAGACTGTACAGCCTCTGTTCGCGCCCGAACGCTGTGCGAACAAGGTACGAACACAAGGCGAAACTAACGTTTCTTGATCATACCCCGGTCAGGTCGTATATTGACCTCCCCTTGGTTAAGCGTACGATACCCCTTCCGACTTATGGCATTGATAGAAGCTTTGGTGGTAATACCCGGTGCAGCATCGTTCAAGGCTGTCGCCAACATCGTTTCTTTCTTGTCACCCACATCAACAAATACATAATCTGTTATATTGCTTTTATCGGGAACCAAGCCATCCCAATAGTCTGAAAAATTCGCAGAATTCTTCAAAAGAAAGGAAACTGGCCAGAAAGATACCTTCTTTTGGACAACCTGCTCAAAGAAACCTACAGGTTTACCGTATGTACGTGTACCGGAGGCGATGATCTGCACCTGCAGATAGGGCTTGAGTACATTAATTATCATTTCCGCTGCCGATGCTGTACGGTCACTCACCAGAAAATAGACTTTACTCAAGTTCAAATTGCTCTTGCCTTCAAACTTTGTATCCTGAAACATCTTATTGATGCTCGGCGTCGCTTTGATATAATCGTTCACCTCATAGGTGAGCATCAGCTTTCCTTTGGTAATGGCTCCCCCAATTTTATCGGCGACATAAGCAGACGCATCTACATAACCGCCGCCATTGTAGCGTAAATCAACAATTAAACTTTTAATCTGCTGGGTCTGGAATTTTTCAAAAGCGGCATCGATCTTTTGTTGGTTGACATTATTATTTTCGATTTCTTCAAAAGACGATAGTGCAAGATAACCTACGTTGTTTCCATTATAGGTATAGACCGAATCTTTATAAATGGGATCAATGGTATAGCCATTGGCATAAGTAAGATCTTTGGTCGTTGTTGTGCCGTCTTGATGTTTCACTTGAAGTTTAAGCGTACCAGCGTCCAGGGCAGCATTCAGTTTATTCATCATTTTATCCCGGGCACTTGCATCATTAATCGTACAGCCAGTCGTCGTACAGGTGACGGCGATCGAATAATCGGAATCACCGTTGACTGCCGTAATAAAATCGGAACGCTTAAAACCCGCCTTTTGCGCCGGTGATCCACCTTCTACAAAATAGATAATGGGCTGTGCCGTTTTTTCGTCTTCTGTCCCCAATTGAACATAGATGCCATACCCGTCGTTCGTATCCATTTTAAGCCTGCTTGAAGCCGTTGTTCCTGTATTATAGCCATCTAGTCCCAGCATATAGGAAAATCGGTCAAAGACCCCGTTTGGATAAGCCGCATGTGCCGGTGTCAGCTTCTTCAGCGCATCGAGCACCATATCTGCTGAACCATATTTATCCGTGAATTGAGAAGGATCACTGGTATAATCAGGGATGGATTTGTCCCAAAGGGAATATAGCTTATAATACTTATAGATATCATCCTTAATCAACTGCGCTTCGGTACGCTCGACTGGTTCGGGCTCGGGGTCAGGTTTAGGGGTATCCTTTTTGCAAGAAAAGACAAAAAGTCCAGTCAGTGCTATGGTGGCCAAACGTCCTGTTTGTTTTAAAGGCTCTAAGTTCATAGTTGAAACATTTGTAAAACAAACATAAATAATTTAAGTTGATCCGCAATAAAAAAAACACGCTGACCATGGGGAGTGCCAGCGTGTTTACTACCTATTGAAAAACGTTAGGAGAACAAGCAAAGGCATAAGATAGTTTTAACAAAATCAAAAAATACCTGCCAAGCCTATTTTTTATGACATATTGATTTAATACTTATATTTTTCCTTCCATTTGTCCCGTAAACTTTGTCTTAGTTTTTCCTCCTGCGAATTTTGCCCGGGTTCATACAATTTGACCCCGCTGATTTCTTTGGGCAGAAATTCCTGAACAACAAAATTCCCCGGATAGGCGTGTGCATATTTGTATTCGGCACCGTAATTTAAGTCCTTCATCAATTTGGTCGGTGCATTACGGATATGCAGCGGTACAGACAGATCTCCGGTTTGTTTCACCAAGGCCTGCGCCTTATTGATCGCTTCATAGGAAGCGTTGCTTTTAACCGAAGTAGCCAGATAGATCACCGTTTGCGACAGAATGATACGTGATTCGGGCCATCCAATAACATTGACTGCCTGAAAACAATTGTTGGCCAACAACAGGGCATTGGGGTTGGCATTGCCAATATCCTCAGAAGCCAAAATCAACAACCTTCGGGCAATAAAGGACGGATCCTCCCCCCCTTCGATCATCCGCGCAAGCCAATAGACAGCGGCATTCGGATCAGACCCACGGATAGACTTAATAAAGGCCGAAATAATATCGTAATGCTGTTCACCCGCTTTATCATAAATGGCCATATTTTGCTGTACTTGTTTCAGTACAAAGGCATTTGTAATTGGCTCTTTGTGCAATACTGCCGCATTGACAACCAGCTCGAGCACATTTAACAATTTACGTGCGTCGCCACCAGACAGCCGCAACAAGGCCTCATATTCTTCGACAACAATTGCCTGTTTCTGTAAATATTCATCTTCATGTAATGCTTTTTGGATCAATCCAATAAGATCTTCTTCCGAAAGATGTTCCAATACATACACTTGGCAACGCGAGAGCAATGCGGAGATAACTTCAAACGAGGGGTTTTCTGTTGTTGCACCAATAAGTGTCACCAGCCCACGTTCAACAGCCCCTAAAAGTGAATCTTGCTGCGACTTGGAAAAACGGTGAATCTCGTCAATAAATAAAATAGGTTGATCTTGGTTGAAGTTCATCAGCCGTTCGGCTTTTTCGATGACTTCACGAATATCCTTCACCCCGGCCTGAATCGCACTTAATGAAAAGAACGGCCGGTCGAGCTCTCTTGCGATCAGCAAGGCCAAGCTTGTTTTCCCAACCCCCGGGGGGCCCCACAGAATCATGGATGGAATATTTTTTTGCTGGATCGCATGGTAGAGTACTGCATCTGGGCCCACAATATGTTGTTGTCCCACATAATCGCTCAATTGCCGCGGTCTAAGTCGTTCTGCTAATGGAATTCGTGTCGCCATAACACAAAGTTAAAAATTAAACGGCACAGCGACTAAATATTTTAGCTTTAATCATCCGAGCTCTTCGACGAAGAGTACGGTAAAGCGATAAGCTTCAGGCTTTCACAAGCATAATTTTAAAGGTCAGCATTCGCCGCCCGATATTACTTTAACATTTTTTCACATAATTTTTCGTCATATTTGCTCTATTATATATGTAAATTGCTTTTGGCAGAGCATAATCGAACGTACAGGTTTATCGAATCAAGGAGTAGATTGCTCAAATATGCCCTTTAGCTAAATTTATGTAGACGTTAATGATAACGTAATATTTTATGAGAATGACAAAATACTGGATTTCTATATTTACCGCTTTGACTGCATTCATGAATATACCATGTCAGGTAATCGCACAGGATGCCGCCAAAGATTATACAGGTGCGATCAAACAATACGATGCTTCCTTTAAGGGTATCGGTCCTGAGGTCTATTTTTTACCACCTCCAAAAACGGCCAATGAAATACTAGCAGAGAACTATGCGGACAAGAAGTCTTTCAGCAAAGAAATTGCAAGACAGCTCCTGCTCCAGCGACTGTTATTGCAACTGCGGAGCACCAATAACTTGGGGCATTTTCAATATTTAATGAATCCGATGCCTTCTACAGCGAATGTCTGGAATGACGCGATTGAAGCGCAAAAGAACGCTCAAAATTGGATCTCAAGCTATGCCTTATCGAATGAAGCCGCCTTATTTTCAATTAAAAATAACGATAGCAGCAATGCGTCAAAGTTTTTATATCAGGCACTTTCCTTGGCAAATCGTACCGATAACAAGGATGATATAGCCACCATCAATATGAACATCAGCAATTTCCAGTTGTATCGTGGCGACTTTGTCCGTGCAGAAGAAAGTGCACAAAATTATCATACCTATGCCATGACGAGTAAAAGCTATGCGGAACAAGCCAACGCCTGGCTGTTAATTGCCATGGCTCGAGCCGGTCAGGGAAATTATAAAGCGGCCGAAAATAATATTATCCGCAGTGCAATCCCCCTATTCAATAAGGCCAAAGCCTATGAAGGGAAAATTTTTGCCTGGGAAATGCTTGCTGAGATTTATTTTAAGCAAAATAAATTTACCGAGGCACAGTGGTTCCTGCTACAGGCCCGTGATTTGGCCAATGCCAAAAAACTAAGTAGTGAGCTCGCTGAAATCGAGTACCTGCTGGCCTCATCCAAGCAAAGAGATGGAAATTATAAGGTAGCGATCAAAGAATTTGTGCAGGCTGCTGAACTGGCTTCTGATGAAAATAACAAACAGCTCTCACTCGCGATATTGGACAAACTCGGCGAGGTGTATCTTGTGCTAAAAGATTATCCATCTGCTGATCAGACCTACAAGGCCTATACGCAGTTAAAAAATGAACTGTACAATTGATATTTAAAAACAATCTACCTCTTCGCGTGGTCTGTTGTAAGGACAGTCTACAAAGAGATTTTAAGCTTTTTGTAAATATTAAAGGATAAATCAAATAAATTTTTAGATTCTGCGGTAATGTGCTATGAATTTCACTAAATTTAGCACGCTCATCAATAGGAGCTGAATATTTTTTAAAAAGAATGATTATTAAAACCGTCGAAAATATGTTTAGGAAACTCATATTTGCACTTTTTGTTGTATCCATTGTTTCTTGTGGTTCAAAACCACGGGTAGCGCTTCCTGATGACGGAGGGCTTAAACCAAGCACACAACATCAAATTATCGCTAAGGAAGTCTCGGGATTATTGGAAAATGCGAGCTACAAAAAGGTCAAAATGAATGATTCGATATCGGGTATTATATACGATAATCTGATCAAAAGTTTAGATCAAGGAAAAAATTACTTGCTTCAATCGGATATCGATGAATTTCAAGCGTACAGAAGCAATCTTGCGCAGGATATCAAAAATGGAGATCTTTCTGCGGCATTTCATATTTTTAATGTCTATTCCAAGAGATACCTGGACAGAATGCAATATGCGCTTTCAGAAATCGATAAGAAACAGGATTATACCAAAGATGAATATTACCAACCTAACCGCGAAAAATTGGGCTGGTTCAAAACAGCAGATGAAGCCAACGACCAATGGCGTAAGCGTGTAAAATACGATCTGCTTAACTTGGAAACCGCGAGTGGTAAATCTACTGATAGCGCGAGGACCAAACAGGTGGAAACGCTAAAAAAACGCTATGTTAATTTGATCTCGCAGGCAAAGAAAACCAATGCCAACGATGCTTTTCAGGTGGTCATGCAAGCATTGACAGATGCTGTTGATCCACATACATCTTATTTTAACCCATCCTTTGCACAGGCCTTCAATGAAGGAATGGCCAATACGTTTGAAGGTATCGGAGCAAGACTTGTCGTCGACAATGAGGCCGTAAGCATCTTCGAAATTATCCCGGGTGGACCGATATTCAAAGACAAGAGCATTCACGTCAATGATAAGATTATTGCTGTAGCCCAAGGTAAAGATGGTGAATTCGAAGACATTATTGGTTGGAGACTTGATGCTGCTGTAGCAAAAATCAAAGGTCCAAAAGGAACGATTGTCCGCCTGAAAATTATACCTGCCGGTCAGCCCATGAACTCTCATCCGCGCATTGTATCTTTAGTACGTGAGAAAATCGTCGTTGAAGAAGAATCTGCGAAGAAAGAGATTATGAACGTCAAAGGTGCCGATGGAAAAATGTACAAAGTGGGTATCATCAATATTCCGAAGTTCTACATGGATTTTGAAGCTTACAGAAGACGCGATCCAAACTATAAGAGCACAACAAGGGACGTTAGGTTAATCTTAGACACGTTGAAACAAGAAAAAGTAGATGCTGTGGTCATCGACTTGCGGTTCAATGGTGGTGGATCCTTACCAGAAGCCATTGATTTAACCGGTTTATTTATCGATAAAGGTCCAGTTGTACAAGTAAGAGATACAAAGAATAACATCGATGTCGAAGAAGATAAAAACGCGGGCGTATCTTGGGATGGTCCATTGGGCATCATGATCAACCGCTTCTCGGCTTCAGCTTCTGAAATCTTTGCCGGAGCTATCCAGGATTATGGAAGAGGTATTAT
The DNA here is from genome assembly GCF_039511225.1 of Sphingobacterium multivorum. NCBI lineage: Bacteria > Pseudomonadati > Bacteroidota > Sphingobacteriia > Sphingobacteriales > Sphingobacteriaceae > Sphingobacterium > Sphingobacterium multivorum. The sequence continues at coordinate 148,590 of NZ_CP154261.1, read as the reverse complement.
CTTAGGATCTCAAAGTTATGGCAAAGGAACAGTGCAATCAGCAATCGATATGTCACGTGTCATCAGCCCGACTAGCCGCTTACTCCTAAAGGCCTCCGGTGAAAAGGATCCAGATACCCCAGAAGGTGCTCCTCAATATGGACAGATCAATATCACATTGGGTAAATTCTATCGTGTAAACGGTAGCAGTACGCAACATAAAGGGGTTACACCGGATATCGTCTTCCCTTCTCAGTTTTCTGCAGAGAAATTTGGCGAGAGCTCAGAAAAATCAGCACTTCCTTGGGATCAAATCCAATCGAGCAACTTCAAAAAAGTAGCTGACCTAAGTGGCGTTGACAAGAAATTAGAAACAATGCACGAGGCACGCATTAAAAACTCGCTTGAATATAAATATCTGAAAGAGGATATTGAAGAAGCTCAAAAAGATGAGGATGTGAAAATTCCATTGGAGCTGAACAAATTCAAGAAAGAGAAAGATGACAACCTCAAGAAAAATAGAGACCGCATCAACGCTTTGTTGAAATTGCAGGGCAAACCGGCGTGGGAAGAAGGAAAATCCCAACCGAAAATTGATCTTGATTTTGTGAAAGATGAAAGTGCCAAAGTGATGACCGATTATATCATCAACTTTGGAACAAAAAAACCGTTGTAATTTCAACGTTTCAAAAGCTAGAAAATGAAAGGCAACCGTAACTGCGGTTGCCTTTTTTTATGACCCTCATCACAATAGGGAGAGTTTAACATTAAATTCACGTTTTCTTTGTAACTTATCGCTACATTCATTGTTTTAGTAATATACCGGTACTGCTTGAAGTCCAAATGATTCCCTTAGCTCATACGCTAAAGATTTGGCAGGACAGAATGCACCAACCAGGTTATAGAAGTTAAACGTATAAAAAAGAACATCATGAAACGTATCCTCCTGTTAACTGACTTTTCAGAAAATGCTCTTCTGGCAGCAAAACAAGTTGCGCTGTGTACAGAGGCCTGGAAAACGCAAAAGGTTATTGTCTACCATACTTACAATAGTGTTACCATTGTCAATAACGAACCTATTGTCATTGTCAATGATGAGGTTAAAGAAACCAAAGAGAAAGAACTCACAGCATGGTTTGACCAAATCAGACTGTTGTTCCCACCCCAAGTGGAATTATCCCATCAGATGGAAGATGTTGATTTGCCGATGGGAGTCAACGACATGTGCAAATCGCACGACATTGACCTTGTCGCATTGGGTATCACCGGACAAACGGGTTTTGCTAAGATCCTGGTCGGAAGTAATGCCATTACGCTGATGGACATCTGCAATAAGCCCATGCTTATTGTTTCCCATAAAGTAAATCCGGCCGTCCCCAAAAATGTATTGGCCACCACCGACCTGAAAGAGGTAGACCGGAAATTGGATTTATTCAACTTAGATCAGGTTTTAGATACCTTCAATGCACAATTGTATGTATTGAATGTTGCTAAAAAAGAAGGTTCGGCCGCCGACTTGGCACAGGAGTTAAAGCATCTCCATGAGCGCTTAGACAAATATCATCCGATTTACGACTATATCAGCCATGATGATATTACACTAGGTATTGAAGAATATGCCAAAGAGAAACACATAGACCTCATACTGTCATTTCATAAAAAGCAAGGCCTATTAGCGAGCCTATTCAAAACAAGCATATCTAAAAAGATTGCCTGGAATGGCGCCGCCAACTTACTAGTTATTCCGATGGATAGGTCGTAAGAGAAAAAATAATAAAGCCGCAATCTAGCTTAAATTGCGGCTTTTGTCGTATAGTTCTTCCCCCGGGAAGTCTTTCCTTTGGGATTCTCTTATTTCTTATCAACCGAATGTTTACCCGGTCCAATAAGGATAAGTCCTAAAAACACAAAGCAAAGCTCAATCGCATGGGATGCACCAGAGATACCATCTCCTTTAGAAAGATGCATTAATCCAGCAATGACCATCGTAAATGCAAGCAATAATGCCGCTGGTCTGAAAAAGAGTCCCAGCAGTAAAAATAGGCCACCAACAGTTTCGGTCGCAGCAGCCATAAAGCCCCAAAAAGTAGGCATAAAATGAATACCGATATTACCCATTGATTTACCAACCCCAGCCCAGAGCTCAGGGCCGCCCTGTAACTTAGGAAGACCGTGCATGATCATCATCACCCCCAGTCCGACTCGTAATATCAACAGTCCTGTATCGCGATATTTACCCAATGAATTCCAAATTGCCATAAAAAACGGTTAAATTATTAAAACTTAAATTACCAATCACCCTAAATTAGTGAAATTATTTAGATTGAACGCCTCCCAGCACCCATCCTATAAATAAAGCTATTGCATTTATAATACTTAATGCGTAATTTAATAGCTATAGACCCGATTATGATGCTTTGGAATGTCTAAGACAGCGTAAAAATCCTTAGCTGCGGATTATGGATAAACAAATAACTAATAAGGATGAAAAACCTACTCTTGTTAACAGACTTTTCGGACAATGCCTATGCTGCTGCCCGCTATGCCGCACAATTAGCTCCACTCTGGGGTATTGAAAAGGTTGTTCTATACCATACATACGAAGTAATCCCCACCGTAGGTACCGAACCTGTTGTCATAAGCAATTCAGAAATCCTGGAAGAAAAACAAAAGGATCTCAATACCTGGCAGCAGGAACTGATGTTGCTTTTCCCTGAGGGTATTGCCTGGAAGTCAGTTCTTGAAGAATATGAACTTAGCTATGGTGTAAACCGGACCTGTGCTGAGGAGGACATTGATCTCGTCATCGTCGGAACTGCAGGTAAAAGTGGCTTAAAGAAACTGCTTCTTGGAAGTAATACCCTCAAGCTGATCGAAAATTGTCACACGCCATTACTGGTTGTCCCCGCACGGGCAGAGTTTAGGGTACCCAAAAAGATGTTGATCGCCACCAATCTCAAAGAAGTCAAACTAAAATTAAACCGTCTCCTGGTGAATGCGTCGGAAGTATTACGTAAAAGTGAGGTCTATGTTGTCCATGTGACCAAAGAAGATCCTGCAAATAAAGCGGTAAATGCCGAAATAACGATCATGCAGGACTTATTGGCTCCTTATCATCCCATCTATAGCTATATCCTCCATGCGGACATTGCTTCAGGGATCAACCAATACATCAACGAAAACCATATCGACATGATGGTCACTTTCCATCGGGACAAGGGTCTATTAAGCCGAATTTTCAATACGAGTATTGCGCAAAAAATGGCATGGAAGAGTCAGGCTGCCATGATGGTCATCCCTGTACATTCGGGATAATCTGCAGATAAATGATGCAGCCAGATGCTGTTCGGTTATCCCTACAAATAGGTTAACTGAACAGAATTTTCTGTCGTCTCCAATGTTACTTTTCGCCCAAACATGAGGGCGTGATTGTCATCAATATGCCCTGCGGGGTAATCAAATGCTACCGGAAAATCATATTCTTTCACTTTATCCCATACAATTTCCGCTATACTTTGCCCAAAAGCTGGATCATTGTCTTTCATGGCAGAAAAGCCACCCACTAGGAGACCATTCAATTTTTTGAGTTTCCCAGCACGCTTCAATGCCCATAGCATTCTGTCGATGGAGTAATAGGCTTCCCCGACGTCCTCTATAAATAAAATTTTATTCTTGTAATTGACATCCGAATCGGAAGCAAGTACCGAAAGTAAGATGGCTAAATTTCCACCGATCAATTTGCCTTCGCCTGTACCCGCACGATTGGGGAACAATGTCTGTTCGTAGGCGAAGTCCATATTATGGCCAAACAATGCATTTTTCAAGGTTTCCAAAGAGGCTGTTGTCCCCGTTTCAAAAGACTTGGGCATCTGTCCATGTATTGTTGCAATTTTATAATTGCGTTGGATATGACTATGCAATACGGTTATATCGCTAAAACCCACCAACCACTTGGGATTTTTTTCAAAGTTTGAAAAATCGATTTCGTCGACAATACGAACACAGCCGTAACCTCCGCGCGCCGCAAAAACAGCTTTAATCGACGGGTCATCCAGCGCCCACTGCAGATCGGCGGTGCGTAAATTGTCATCTCCGGCAAACTGATGAAACGATGCCCCAACAGTCTTACCAATGACAACCTCCAGTCCCCAACTCTCTAATGTTTTTATGCCAACATCAATAGATCCACGTATAAAACTCGCAGGACAAACAATAGCGACTTTATCGCCTTCTTTCAGAAAATCAGGAATTTTGGACATATTTTTTTATCGCTAATGATCAAACAAAAACTTCATGACTTCGAAGACTTCAACAGCTATGCAAGCGAACTGAAGAATCTTTCTGGCCAATAACATCAAACACTTTCAAAAAAAAGGACCTCTATATTGCAAAGTCCGATTAGAAATATACTTGATATATGGTGCTTATATGTACAAATAAACGTAAATTTATCTAAGTTTTCTACCGCTATGTTGAATAATATTTCTACGATAACAAGAGGTTAAATAGCAGCGTATTTTAATCAAGTTGCCGTAATCATAGAAATCAGCCAAAACAAGAATTCAAGAATAAATTGTTCGATATGACATGCATTTATATTGCATATAAACAGCAATTTATCTAAGTTTGCCAAAGGAAACAAGTACACACTTTAATATACTTTCAAGCATTGAGTATTCTAGATAAAAAACGTTATACCATCACATCGGCATTACCTTATGCCAATGGTCCTTTACATATTGGACACCTTGCCGGAGCTTATATCCCAGGGGATATCTTTGTCCGTTATCTGCGTCTAAATCAAAAAGATGTAGTCTATGTATGTGGTTCAGATGAGCATGGTGCGGCGATTACCATCCGTGCAAAAAAAGAGGGCATCACCCCACAGCAAATCATTGACAAATACAACAAACAAATCAAAGAAAGCTTTGAGGAGTTTGGTATTTCTTTCGATATCTATCACCGTACATCGGAGCCCATACATCACCAGTTATCGCAGGATTTCTTCTTGAACCTTTACAACAAAGGTGAATTTGTCGAGAAATTTTCGGAGCAGTATTACGATGAGGAATACCATCAGTTTTTGGCTGACCGCTATATTACGGGAACTTGTCCAAATTGTAAATCCGAAGGTGCCTATGGTGACCAATGTGAGAAATGTGGAACATCACTTAGCCCAACAGATCTGATCAACCCGATTTCAACATTGAGCGGAAAGACACCGGTTTTGAAAGAAACAAAACATTGGTATCTTCCATTGGACAAATACCAGCCTTGGCTTGAAAAATGGCTGATCGAAGGAAAGAAAAATATCCTGAAGTCCAACGTTTTTGGCCAGTGTCAATCGTGGCTTAAATCCGGTTTACAGCCGCGTTCAATGACAAGAGATCTGGACTGGGGCGTTGATGTGCCTTTGGCTGAAGCAGAGGGTAAAAAACTCTATGTTTGGTTAGATGCGCCTATCGGTTATATCTCAGCAACAAAACAATGGGCTTTGGATCATGGTAAAAACTGGGAAGACTATTGGAAAACCCATGAAAACCCAGCAGACGATTCTACGCTGATCCATTTTATTGGAAAAGATAATATTGTTTTCCACTGCATTATTTTCCCGGCGATTCTTCATGCACACGGCGACTATATTTTACCAGAAAATATTCCGGCCAACGAATTCCTGAACCTGGAAGGCGATAAGCTGTCCACTTCTCGAAACCATGCCGTTTGGTTACATGAATACCTACAGGAATTCCCGGATAAACAGGATGAATTGCGTTATGTATTGACATCCATCTTACCGGAAACTTCGGATGCCGAGTTTACCTGGAAAGATTTCCAAGCTCGGATCAACAATGAACTTGTGGCGATCTTTGGAAACTTTGTCAACCGTGTATTGGTCCTTTCCCACAAATATTTTGATGGCAAAGTATTGAATGGCTCTCCACTTACAGCTGTAGATCAAGCGGTACTGGATGAACTAAAAGCATACCCTGCTTCTATTAAATCGTCTTTGGAGCAGTTCCGCTTCCGTGAGGCATTGGCAGAATTTATGAATGTAGCGCGTTTGGGCAACAAGTATCTTGCCGATGAAGAACCATGGAAGATCATCAAGACAGATGAGGAACGTGTCAAAACAATCTTACATGTAGCCGCTCAAATCGTTGCGAATCTTGCCGTTCTTGCACAACCATTTTTACCAAAAACAGCAATCAAACTATTTGAAATGCTCAATTTCCCTCAGGGAAACTGGAATGACGCAGGTTCGGATACATTGATCCAAACTGGACACCAATTGGGTGAAGTGCAATTGTTATTTGACAAAATAACCGATGAGCAAGTCGACTTCCAGCTCAACAAACTTGCCGAAGCAAAAGCGAAAAACCTTGCCGATAATGCCAAGGTTGCTCCTGCGAAAGAAAACATCAGCTTCGATGATTTTGTTAAAATGGATATCCGTGTCGGAACCATTGCAGCCGCTGAAAAAGTTGCCAAAACCAAGAAATTGTTAAAATTGACGATAGACACCGGCTTAGATACACGCACTGTCGTTTCGGGTATCGCAGAGTTCTTCAGTCCAGAGGAAATCGTAGGCCGTCAGGTATCTATCTTGGTCAACCTTGAACCTCGTGAAATCAAAGGAATTATGTCGCAGGGAATGATCCTGATGGCAGAAGACGCTGATGGACGATTGGATTTTGTCAAACCAGATACAACCATTAAAGTAGGAAGTACGGTACGTTAATATAAAACCGGCATTCCTTTTATACAAAAAGCCTGTTCGTATGAACAGGCTTTTTTATCATCTCGACGGGACAAGAACGGTATAAGATTATCCCCTAAAAGAGTATACTCTGCAGTCGTTTTTTAAAGGCCTTCTCATCCATATAGTCATAGACGGTATCTTTCAGCTTCTTTATGATCTCCGTTCTGGATTCCGCAACCACCTTTTTCTTTTTGGTCAGCACATTGGAAAATGCTGTATTGGTAATCTCCACCTTTGTGGCAAACATATTGACATTCATGCTCGGTATAGATATCCCCATTACCAGCCCAGGGAGCCCATGGATAAGCTCAGGCCCACCAGAGATTGGTATTTGTCCAGCAAAAAAGGCTACTACATAGACCGAATCTTGAATAACACCATTTGCTCTCCGACAATCATATCCCGCAATATTTCGGTATTCATCCGTATATTTCCATTTAACCGCAGGCAAAGAATCTTTGAGCAACAACTGCTCATCTCCAAAAGGGAGCAACTTTAAAAACTCCTGATTCTGGAAATTAATATAGGTTTTTGAATCGGGAAGAATAGAATTATAGTAAGTCACATTACGATAATTCGCAGGATAATCCTCCTGCACGGTTTCAAACAGGGTTTCATTATCGTAAAATTTCAAAATATGGTGGGTCACCACCTCAGCGGGCCCATTTTTCACGGCATTGTCGACCATCAGCTTATCCCAGGTATCTAAATCGGGCTTGCTGAGATAATTACGCTTTAAGAAATTCTGCACATGGAACTTCCGTTCATAGGTGACCGTTCCGCTGCTCGGAAAATAAGCATGTTGTGCATGGGCTGTACCCGCGCACAGCAATAATACCCAAACCATCAACTTGATATACTTACTCATTTGGCATCTCCTTTCATTGTTGTAAAATTGTAGATTACTTTTAGCATTCCATACCGACGTAATACGTCGTTGCTGGTCTGGATAAATGAAGTTCCATTCTGATAACGATACACTCCATTATTTTTGTTCAAAATATCATTGACAAATACCTGTACCTCCAAGGACTTATCTTTCAATAATTTCTTGGAAACATAACCATTCATATTAATGATATTAATGGATTCAAGCGTTTTTGTAGCGGCCTGATAATTCTGGTTTGTCGACAGGGAAATTTTAAAGTCTTTTGGTAAATAATAGGTAATCTCCGAGAACGTCCTGAATTTAAAAGTCGTCCGGTTCAACTCAGGCTGCAAATAGGAATTCATCTGCTCCGCACCAGGGCTCATGGAGATGTAAAAATCCATTTTGTTCGCTTTATATCGGCTAAAACCAATACTTGGTGCTACACTCCATGTTTGATTTCTATTGAGCTTTGGCTCTTCATTGAAGGAGGATAAATAGCTAAACTGGCTGTTATACTGCGCATTCATGCCAAGATTCATTTTTAATCCCCATTTTTTCTTCAATACAAAACTGTATCCTCCACCACCATACATACGCCAATTGTCTTTATCAATATTGACGTAGGAAATTTGCTGCGTACCTTTATCTAGATCATAGCGCACGCTATTGTTGATACTTTTCTTTCCTTGATCTGCACTCACATAAAAATAGATACTCTGATCCTTTAACTGCTTGTAGTTATTGAAATTAACTGAATAGGAGTTATCAAAGCCCGCTTTCAGATCTGGATTATCCAAATACTCGACGAGTGGCTGGGAATTTTGTTTCAATGGCTCTATTTGCGTCAACGAAGGCTGACTCGTGCGGCCGCTGTAGCGGAAGCTTACATTTTTGCTTTTCGAGATTTTGTAGTTGATGGAAAGATTTGGAGCAACAGATGTCTGGTTCCGCTGCAGTATTGTATTCAGGTTGTTATAGGTTCTCTTGACCTGCTCAAAATCAACCCGATTGCTCAAATTTACTGTTAATGTATTCGACTTGTAATTCAAGGAGGCGTTGACACCATTTTTTAAACTGTTAAAATCAAAATCGTTGAGCAGGTTTTGGTCCAATACTGTATATTTTCCTGTAGCCGGATCTTTATCAAATGACTGATTGAGTGTTTCCGATTTATTTTGATTGAATGCATAACCTATTGCAGCGGTCAGCCTTTTAGAAAGCGGCTCCGAATAGGTTACTGAAGCTCCGTAGGTATTGTTCGCCAGCTTATCATTTTTATATTGATCGATCAAGGTTGTATCTCCGGAACTTTGGAAGAAGTTTTCCGAAAAATACTGTGTTTTGTTGCGATTTTGATCTGCATTCGCATTGACATTGAAAGTAATGGAGCGGCGGTCCTTTTTGAAACGACGTGTAAGCATCGCATTGACATTAAATCGATCCTGATCATTATTTAAATCTGTCTTGGACGAAGTCCGTGTAATCAATGTGCCATCCAATTTACGTTGATCTGCTTCGGAATTGGATAAATTGTCACGGCTAGATTTGGTAAAGCCCATGGTGACAGTAAGGTCAGCAAGCGAATCAAGCTTATAGTCATACCGTAGATTTGCAATATTTGCCTGTGTTTCTGTTTCAGATGTGGTCACATTATTATCTACCTGTGCGCGTTCAGGAAGGTTATTCTGTGCGTTGTATGTACTTGTATTGTTGACATTGATCTGATTCCGCTTGAAGTTGACATTGATCTTATGCTTATCATCTTTGGACTTATCCGAATAGCTTGCTCCCATGTTGACAGCCTTAGGTACGCCACCACCATAGTATTTACCGTCCCATCCCCCATCAGAACCATCACCACCAGAGGAAATCATAATGCCTCCGCCCTCCATCATCTGCACATTGCTACTTCCGCCCACACCATATTTTTGGCTATCTTCAAACCCCAATCCGACCATTCCATCATTGGCCAGAATACCATAAGCAGCAATTTTCTGCGAGCCCTTAAACTTATTGAGCATGACTTTTCCGCCATAATAGTTGTCTGTACCAGCTCCCGCAACAGCCTGACCGAACATTCCCTTTTTCTTATCTTCTTTGAGCTTGATATCAATTGTCTGTGTACGTTCTCCGTCATCCACGCCGGTACGTACGGCAAGATCCGATTTCTTTTCATAAACCTGTACTTTGCTGACCATATCTGACCGGATGTTTTTCGTAATCAGCGTTGGGTCATCGCCAAAAAACTCTTCACCGTCAAGCAACACCTTTTTCACTTCCTTCCCCTGCGCGATGATCTTGCCTGACCCATCCATTGTAATACCCGGTAATACCTTCAGCAGGTCTTCCACTTTAGCATCCTTCTCTACTTTAAAACTACCTGCATCATATTCTATTGTATCGCCTTTGATCACCACCGGAATTTTACCATTTACCTGAACCTCTTCCAGCAGTAGAGCTGCCTTGGATAGCTTTACAATACCGATATCTAAGTCTTGGGCAGCCACATGGATATCCTTTACCAAGTCAGCATACTGTGGATAGGAAACCACCATTTTATAGGTACCTGTGTCTAGATTAGCAATTTGGAATGTTCCATTTTCCTTCGTCCGGCCAAATTTAACCAAAATCGAATCTTTGGGATTGAGCAGCGCGATTGAAGCTTGATGTAGTTTTGCAAGATCTTTGATATCTGCCACCGATCCCACAAGTTTATGTTGTGCATAGGACTTGGAACCCAGGACAGAAAATAAAAGAAACAAAACTAGGGAATAGGTTAGTTTCATAAAATTTCGTTTATATATTGTCGAGGTAAATATAGATATGTTGCTACGGAAAATTCGTAAAATAATGTTAAATAATTGTATAATTAATAAAATAAATTTAAACCTTTCCAATAAAACGCCACAATCGACTATATACCAGTTATTTCAGCACATAAAAAAAGAGGCGTAACTTATTTGTTACGCCTCCAGTATAAATAGAAAAATATATTTTATTTCCTTTAATCTACATTCAGGTTCAATTCTTTTTCCTTATTGATTAAATGGGCAATACTTGTATCGTTTAAAATCTGCAACATGGCATTTCTCACTTCTACAAACGTATCGCGTATGCCACAGGCATGCTCTTGGGTACACTCTTCGCACGAGCGGTAGAAGTTTAAGCTCACGCAGGGGAGCAAGGCTATGGGTCCATCGATCAGGCGCATTACCTGCGATAAAAAAACATCTTCGGGAGCTTTATTAAGGCTATAACCACCGCCAGCACCTTTTTTGCTGTAGAGAATTCCGGCATTTCGCATTTCAAGCAGAATTTGTTCCAAGAATTTTTTTGGAATATTCTCCTCCTGCGCAATCTTCACGATTTGCATCGGCTCATTACCGTAATTACGACCAAGCACCATCAGTGCTTTTATTGCATATTTTGTTTTTTTGGAAAGCATAGTTTGTTTACCCCCTGTTGAATTGCAAATTTACGTTTTTTATTCAATAGAATAAAACCTGCCGGATTTAGCAGGTACCAACAGTCTCCTTATTGACCCAGCACTGCCGTGATCGGTTTGCCGATGCTACCATTGGGCTCAGTAATGTGCAATAGCGAAGAGATTGTCGGTGCAATATCCACAATATGCACCTCTGTATTAGATACACCTGGTTTAATTCCCCAGCCCATAAATACCAATGGAATATGGGAATCATAGCCAGACCAGGTACCATGTGTTGTACCAGTCGAGCGCGGCGTACCGTCATACCATTGCGGTTCACAAACAATCTGAATTGCACCACTACGTTTAAAGTTGTAACCATTGATCATTTTCTCGCGAATAGGCGCCGGAATCATCAGACTTTCTCCTTTTTCCATATCAGCCACATAAGCAACACCTTCTGTATGGCGAAGTTCACGAATGATGGTTTCTTTTATTTTTTCACGATCCAAATTCAACGAATCAATCTTTTGATTAGCGAGATGCACCTGATAGTTCATCAAGCTTGTCACCAGCTTCTCTTGTCCAAATTTCTCTTTAAGGGTTTTGTTAAGTCCTGTGATAATCTGACGGGAATAGAAATAACCGCCATTTCCTTTCATGTCCATAAAGAACCGAGAGTTATAAGAAGCCCCATGATCTGCAGTCAGGAAGAAGGTATAGTTTCCTTTACCCACGGTCTTGTCCAAATAGTTGAAGAAATCGGCAAGTTGTTTATCAAGCTGCAGGTAGATATCTTCAATCTCCACTGCTGTCAATGAATAGCGGTGTCCGACGTAATCTGTTGCTGAAAGGCTCACACAAAGGAAGTCGGTATTTTTAGTTGGGTTATTTCCCATCTGTTCATTTTTGATTGCTTCCATTGCCAGATCCAAGGTAAACTGATTTCCCATTGGTGTGGTTTTGATCAGCTCATAGCCTTCGTCTTTCATCAGCTTAGAAGTCGCGCGCGGCAAAGTCGGTTTTTCTTCGCCAGGGTATTTACCTTCGTAGATATTATCATCTGCAATACTGTTGGCAGCATAGGTACTAATATCATACATGGGTTTCCAGTCGCCTTTCAGGTATTTTTCGGCCAATTTTCTCTTGTTGAAGTCTACCACCCATTTTGGCAGTTTATCCATGTAGAAATTAGAGGTGATCCAATCACCTGATTTTGCTTCGAACCAATACGCTGCATCAGCAAAATGCCCCGCAGGCAGAATACCACCACGGTCTTTAATCGCGATACCGATCACTTTCGATTTAAAGTTAGAAGCGAGTTTCAATTGATCCGTTACAGTCGACGCAAGCAAATTACGTGGGGACTGCTGCCCTTCCTTGGCGGTAGTCCCTACACCAACAACATTATCGTCCTGCGTACAGTACATATTCTTACCCGTCTGTTCTTCGATCCAGTCATTACCTGCAATACCATGTATGGAGGGAACTGAGCCTGTATATACCGAACTGTGCCCAATGGCTGTGTATGTCGGAATATAGTTAATCAATGTATTTTCACAGGAAAATCCTTCTTTCAAAAGTCGTTTGAAACCATCATTTCCATATCGATCCGCAAAACGATATAAATAATCCCAACGCATTTGATCCACCATCAGGCCGACAACCAATTTTGGTCTTTCCGGTTGCTGCGCCATGGACGAAAGCGCTGCTATTCCAAGGACTACACTTAAAAAAAATCTTTTAATCATAATTGTATTAAGTATTAAAATATTAGTTTTTTATTTCGTGTAAAGTATCCATCAGGCCTTAACAAAAGGAACAATAAATCGTAACTTATTGGTAGCCCAAGTCTCCTGATATCGATTACTTCACTTCGCTAAAGTAGGGTTTAATCTTTTAAATGTGCTTTTAAAAATTGACCTGTATAAGAATCTTTACAATGGATAAGTTCTTCCGGAAGACCCGCAAAGACTAGCTTTCCACCTTTATTTCCACCTTCTGGACCAATATCGATCACCCAATCTGCCGATTTGATCATATCCATATTGTGCTCGATCACCAATATACTGTTGCCTAGGGCAATCAGTGCATCGAATGATTTCAATAGCTTTTTAATATCCTGAAAGTGTAAGCCTGTTGTTGGCTCATCAAAGATAAAGAGTGTCTTCTTACTGTTATTACCCTTAATAAGGAAAGAGGCCAGTTTAATCCGCTGTGCTTCACCGCCAGACAATGTACTTGACGATTGCCCGAGCTTAACGTAGCCTAATCCAACGTCCTGTAAAGGCTGCAATTTAGCCAATATTTTGGGCTGGTCTTCAAAGAATACAATCGCTTCATCAACACTCAGCTCGAGAACATCTGCGACCGACTTGTTCTTGTAATGTACATCAAGCACAAATTGTTTAAATCGTTTCCCTCCACAGGCCTCACATGGCAGAACGATATCGGCCATAAATTGCATTTCAATTTTAACTTCACCTTCGCCCTGACAAACATCACAACGTCCACCTTCAACATTAAATGAAAATGCAGCAGGTTTCAATCCAGCAGCTTTGGCTGGCGCCTGATTGGCATACAAGGCCCTGATTTCATCCCAGGCTTTCACGTAAGTAACAGGGTTGGATCGCGAAGAACGACCGATTGGATTTTGATCGACCATTTCAACTTGTTCAACCTGGGTAATATCTCCTTCAATCGCATCATAGACGCCTGTCTGCTCACCAGAGTAATTGCCGATCGACTTCTGCAGTGCCGGGTAAAGGATACGTTTGACCAACGAGGTCTTACCTGATCCCGAAACACCCGTTACCACAGTAAAGGTATTCAATGGAAATTGTACATCAATCCCTTTGAGGTTATTCTCATGTGCCCCTTTAATGGTTACACTATTGGACCATGGACGACGTTTTTGGGGTACCTCAATCTGGCTTTTACCACTGAGGTATTGACCCGTAAGACTTTTTGTATCTTTCAGAATCTGTTGATATGTACCCGCAAAGACCATCTCGCCGCCATTAATTCCCGCTTCTGGTCCGATATCGATCAGGTAATCGGCAGCTTCCATCATTTCCTGCTCATGCTCGACCACTACAACCGTATTGCCAACATCGCGGAGGGATTTCAGCACAGAAATCAGGCGCTGTGTATCACGTGGATGGAGCCCGATACTGGGTTCGTCCAACACATAGATAGAACCTACGAGCGAACTCCCTAATGAAGTGGCCAGGTTGATCCGCTGCGACTCACCGCCTGAAAGGGTATTCGACAGCCGGTTCAACGTCAGATAACTTAATCCAACATCACACAAAAATTGCAACCTGTTATTAATTTCAGCAAGAAGTCTTTTGGCAATGACCGGCTCATTGCCGACCAGCGGTAAAGTTTTAAAAAAATCCAAGGCTTCTTCAAGCGGCATCAATACGATATCGGTGATAGACTTGCCCCCTACTTTCACGTAGGTAGCATCTTTTCGCAATCGGGTACCGCGGCAATCCGGGCAATCTTTCTTCCCACGGTAGCGCGATAACATCACACGGTATTGAATTTTATAGGTTTGGGCTTCAAGTTCTTCGAAGAACTGGGTAAGGCCTTCAAAATATTGATTTCCCGTCCACAGCAGCTCTTTCTGCGCGGTCGTCAGGTCCATGTATGCACGATGTATCGGGAAATCAAATTTCAGTGAACTTTTAACAAGTTTCTGTAGCCACTCGCCCATTTTCTCTCCTCGCCAGGGTGCAATTGCGCCATCGTAAACCGATCGGCTCTTGTCTGGAATAACAAGATCGGGATCAATACCAATGATCTTCCCGTAACCTTCACATCGGCGACAGGCACCATAAGGATTATTAAAACTGAAGAAATTTGGTGTAGGTTCTTCAAAGGTTATGCCATCAAGTTCAAATTTATGGGAGAAATGATGCCGCTGACCATTTTCTTCCATATAGAGCTCGCCTTTACCCTCGAAAAATCCCGTTTGGACAGAGTCAGAAAGTCGATTGACGGTATCATCGTCCTGTTCAATACGTACCCGGTCGACGACAATAAGCACTTCACCATCCTGAAGGTCTTTATTGGCAACGGACTTATCATCGATAATAGTTTCGATTTTCTGCATACTATCGCCATAGACGACACGCACAAAACCTTTCTGTAACAAGAGCGACAGTTCTTCCTTGAGCTTACGACCGTGTGAAGGCATAAGCGGTGCAAGAAGTGTCACGGTTGTCCCCTCCGCTAAATTCAACGCAAAATCCACCACTGAACTCACACTATCTTTGGTCACCTCGCGGCCCGATATAGGAGAAATTGTCTTGCCGATCCGGGCATACAACAATTTCAGATAATCGTAGATCTCAGTGGATGTCCCCACCGTCGAACGAGGGTTGGACGTAATGACGCGTTGTTCTATGGCAATCGCTGGAGCAATACCTTTGATGTAATCAACCTCCGGTTTATTCATCCGCCCCATAAACTGTCGTGCGTACGAAGAAAGACTCTCGACATAACGTCGTTGTCCTTCGGCGTAGAGCGTATCAAAAGCTAAGGATGATTTTCCTGAGCCCGACATTCCAGTGATAACAACTAATTTATTTTTTGGGATATCAACGTCAATATTCTTTAAGTTATTAACTCTTGCACCCTTTATCTGAATATATTCTTTTGGAGTGTGCTCCACCTGTTTACTCATAATAATCCTTATCTCACACAAAGTTACGTATTCTTGGCTGATTATATTCCTGCGAATTAAAAAGCTATTCGGTTTTCTATCACCTGAATTTCAAAAAAAGAGCTGCCGTTCTAAACTTGGCTAAAGTTTACCAAAAGGGTTCATCCTGGCAAATCACTAATTTTAAACTCTGCTTATAATGCAAAACATAAAATTTCATTTAGTTTACCAAACAATTATTTTTTGATATTTTTCGATTTACAATTAATCCTTTCGAAAACAATATAGTCCTATAGGTGTTAATCTTCTATAAAAATGTAGCATTTTTTGTAGACGCAGCGTTTAAACAACAAATTAATTAAGGCATATTTGATATTATTGACTGAAAAACACAAAACAGATGAATAGCAAATATGTCTTTAAAAATCAAATAACAGTGATATGAAAAAAAAAGTATTTCAAGTAATGATGCTATTAGTAATTGCATTAGTATCCTCAACAACTATTAGTAAAGCGCAAATGGTTATCGACAAAATAGACTTAAGCATTTTTCCGAGCCCCGAAAAAGGATATAAGAAAATGGTGATTGAAGTTCCCTATTCAGAAAGCGATAAAAACAAAAAAATAGAATTTTCGGTAGGTAAATGGATGGAAGTAGATGAATGTAACTCCTTTAACCTATCGGGCACGTTGGAGAAAAAGGATCTTCAAGGCTGGGGTTATGACTATTATGTATTCAAAACAAATGGCAATGTTGCCAGCACCATGATGGCTTGTCCAAACAAAGAAAAAAGAAACCTTTTTGTTTCGGCACAACCGGAGACTGTACGTTACAATGGCCGAATGCCGATTGTGGTTTATGTACCGGAAGCTTATGATGTGCAGTTCAAAATCTACACAACGGATGGTGACACCTACCGTGCAGCAGAGGTAAGAACAAAAAAGTAAACCGCTACAGCGATATACTGACTAAAACAAATCACAATGCAATAAAAAAGCCCTCGAACAATGTTCGGGGGCTTTTCTGTTATCGCTTTTCGCTATTGACTATTGAAATTTCTTCGCGTTTACTTTACGCTCGTTTTCAGTCAAATAGATTTTACGTAGACGCATTGATTGCGGTGTCACCTCAATATACTCATCAGCTTGAATATACTCCATACATTCTTCCAAGGAGAATTTGATTGCTGGTGCAATACGTACGTTGTCGTCAGAACCAGAAGCACGCATATTTGTCAACTGTTTTCCTTTGGTAACGTTGATCGTTAAATCATTGTCACGGATATGTTCACCTAAAATTTGTCCTTCATATACATCCACACCTGGATCTACGAAGAAACGACCACGGTCTTGTAACTTATCGATGGAGTATGCTGTTGTTGAACCTGTATCCAAAGAGATCAATACACCAGCCAAACGACCAGGAATTGTACCTTTCCAAGGCTCGTAACCTTTCAAACGGTGTGCCATAACAGCTTCACCAGCTGTTGCTGTCAATACGTTGTTACGTAAACCGATGATACCGCGAGAAGGGATAGAGAACTCAAGATGTTGCATATCTCCTCTAGCTTCCATAATCAACAACTCACCTTTACGTTGGGTCACCAACTCAATTACTTTTCCTGACACATCAGAAGGAACGTCAACAACAAGTTCTTCGATTGGCTCACATTTTTGACCATCAATTTCTTTGATGATAACTTGTGGCTGGCCTACTTGCAATTCATAACCTTCACGACGCATTGTTTCGATCAATACCGACAAGTGAAGGATACCACGTCCGTATACCAACCAAGCATCTGGAGATTCTGTAGGAACGACACGTAGTGCTAAGTTTTTCTCCAACTCTTTTTGTAAACGATCGTAGATGTTACGTGATGTTACCAATTTACCTTCTTTACCGAAGAAAGGAGAGTTATTGATGGTAAACAACATGTTCATTGTTGGTTCATCAATGCTGATAACTTCCAATTGCTCTGGATTTTCAAAATCTGCAATGGTATCACCGATATCGAAACCTTCGATACCTACTACGGCACAGATATCACCTGCATTTACTTCAGGCACTTTGATGCGGCCAAGACCTTCAAATACCTGTAGTTCTTTTACACGTGATTTCACAACTTTTCCGTCACGTTTCACCAAAGAAACCGGTTGGTTTTCCTTGATCGTACCACGCGCAACACGACCGATAGCGATACGTCCTACGAACGTCGAATAATCTAACGATGTTACCTGCATTTGCAAAGTACCTTCAGATACTTCTGGTGCAGGGATATATTTGATGATGGCTTCCAACAAGTCCGTGAAGTCTTCAGTACGATTTTTCCAATCTGTAGACATCCATCCCTGTTTTGAAGAACCGTACAATACTGGGAAGTCCAATTGCTCTTCAGTAGCACCTAAGTTGAAGAATAGGTCAAAAACATGTTCGTATACTTCTTCAGGACGACAGTTTTCTTTATCGACTTTATTGACAACGACGATAGGTTTGATACCTAATCCCAAAGCTTTACCTGTAACGAAACGTGTTTGAGGCATTGGTCCTTCGAAAGCATCGACCAATAGCACTACTCCATCAGCCATCTTCAATACACGCTCTACTTCACCACCGAAATCGGCGTGACCTGGGGTATCTATGATGTTGATTTTAACACCTTTATATGTTACTGATACGTTCTTAGATACAATAGTGATCCCGCGCTCACGCTCTAAATCATTATTGTCTAGGATTAATTCACCAGCATTTTCATTTTCTCTGAATTGATTGGTAAAATATAAAATTTTGTCTACAAGCGTAGTTTTACCGTGGTCGACGTGAGCGATGATCGCAATGTTTCTAATGTTTTGCATTGAGCAAGAATATTTTTATAAAATTTTAGGGTGCAAAGATAAACATTTTGCACCATAAAATTTATAACTATGTGTATTTTATTTAATTACACCTAATTCTTTACCTACTTTGGTAAAGGCGGCGATTGCTTTATCCAGGTGAGCAACTTCGTGTCCTGCCGAAATCTGTACACGGATACGGGCTTTTCCCTGAGGTACAACAGGATAGTAGAAACCAATCACATAAATTCCCTCGTCCAACATCTTGGATGCGAATTCTTGCGCCAATTTCGCGTCATAAAGCATTACAGGTACGATTGGGTGGAAACCTGGTTTGATATCAAATCCAGCAGCTGTCATTTTTTCACGGAAATAAGTTGTATTTGATTCCAATTTATCGCGCAATGCAGTTGTCTCACTCAGCATATCTAAAACCGCTACAGAAGCTCCTGCAATTGCTGGTGCCAGGGTATTAGAAAATAGGTATGGACGTGAACGCTGACGTAACAAATCGATGATTTCTTTTTTACCGGAAGTGAAACCACCGGAAGCACCGCCTAAGGCTTTGCCCAAAGTGCCCGTAATAATGTCTACACGATCGATAACATTGAAAAGCTCGTGTGTACCACGTCCCGTTGCACCGATAAATCCAGTACAGTGCGACTCATCGATCATCACTAGCGCCTGGTATTTATCCGCTAGATCACAGATCTGATCCAATGGAGCTACAGATCCATCCATCGAAAACGCGCCATCTGTAACAATGATTTTATGTCTAGCACCAGATGCAGCCTGCAATTGTGCTTCCAAATCAGCCATATCTGCATTTTTATAACGGAAACGTTGCGCTTTACATAAACGAACACCGTCAATGATAGAGGCGTGATTCAATTCGTCAGAAATTATAGCGTCTTCAGCACCAAATAAGGGTTCGAACACACCACCATTCGCGTCGAATGCTGCCGCATATAAAATAGTATCTTCTGTTCCGAGGAACTTTGAAATTTTTGCTTCTAATTCTTTATGCACATCTTGGGTTCCACAGATGAAACGTACGGATGACATTCCATAACCATGTGTATCAATCGCTTTCTTAGCTGCTTCGATTACTTTGGGGTGCGAAGACAGACCCAAATAATTGTTAGCACAAAAATTGACAACTTCCTGTCCTGTACTCACTTTGATGTCTGCTCCTTGAGGCGTAACGATTACACGCTCTTGTTTATACAATCCCGCTTCTTTGATTGCTTCCAATTCCTTTTCTAAAACTGGTTGTAATGTATTGTACATAATTCGATTTTATTTTTTTATACAATATTACAGTTTTTTCATTGGAATAAGTTGCTTTACCTTTCGAGAAAAGGGCTATTCACGGAGAATTCACCCCAAATCAATGATTTGGTAACATTAAACCGATTGCATAAAATTCCTTTTTCCAGCTGATTCGATTTCCTGCTGTCATCGATCCGCTTGCTGCCATCAATCCGCTTGCTGCCAAAGAACGGTCGTTACAGGGTCAGTCTATCGCACATACAGGCAGCTAGATAAATGAAGGGTTATTCGTAACGAAGCGCGTCGACGGGATCCAGTTTAGATGCTTTTGAGGCGGGGTAATAGCCCGATAGCATACCAACGAGTCCACATACCGCAAAACCCAAAATAATCGCTCCCCAAGGTATAATAAAGGATGTGCCGAGCTGTAGCGCCAGGATATTACCGATCAGGATACCAATAAAGATTCCGGCCACACCGCCGATCATACAGATCACGATGGCTTCCATCAAAAATTGTTTCCGTATAACACTCGGTGTTGCACCGATCGCCTTGCGTATGCCGATCTCCCGGGTACGTTCAGTAACCGAGACTAGCATAATGTTCATCAATCCGATTGAAGCACCCACAAGGGTTATAAAAGCAATCACCACGGCTCCCAAAGTAACCATGGCCATATTTTGCATCAGCATCTGGGCAACCGCATCTGATTTGGTGATTTCAAAATCATTGGACTGCCGTGATGTCAATCCGCGGATATTTCTAAAGACGATGGTAGCTTCGCCGATTGCGGCTTCCAATCGCATGGGATCATTGGAAGAAACAGTTATCACATAGGAGGGCTCGGTACCCTGCATCACTGCCCGGGCCTTGACCAGAGGAATAAAGCAGGCTCTATCCCCGCCCATCCCGGCAGAAGAACCTTTACTTTTTAAGACTCCTATCACCAAATAGCGGATATTGTTAACCGTAATAAACTGCCCTATTGGATCAATAATTTCGTTGAATAGCATTTTACTCACTTCACTACCGATGATAATCACGCCACTACCTGTTTCAACCTCCCGCGTAGAAAAATTACGGCCTTCGCTGATAACATACCCTGATGTCTGCAGATAATTTTCATCTGTTCCGATCAGGCCGATATTGGGGTTTGTTTTTTTGGATTGATATTTTGCGGTCGTATTCCAGCTTACATTGGCACTGATCGATGTCAGCGCATTAAAGTGAAAATCCTGTCTGAATCTTGCAGATTGTGCATAGGTGATATTAGCAAAGACTTTTGAGCGAGTCCCTTCATTACCGATCCGGACATTCAATCCCCGGTTGCGTATGTTGAAGGAATTTGACCCCATGGATGAAAAGGAATCTGTCAGTGAGTTTTTCATGGCATCGATCGAGGTCAATACTCCTATTAATGCCATCATCCCTATGGCAATGATCAGTGCTGTTAAAAATGTCCGCAGCTTATTCCCTACAATGGACTGTAGTGCAAGCTTGACATTTTCAACATAAGACATTTTTACGGCCATAGAGCTGGTATTTATAATTTGTAGGGATGAAAATACTGTAATTCCAGCACAAAACCAAAAAGGCAATTTACTTCCAAGAAATAAATTGCCTTTTGGATGGAATCTGACCTATCCATGCAAGCGGATTACATTGATTTTGTGGCCATTTCCTGCCTTAATTAATTCTTTTCCATGTCTCGGTACGTCCAAGCAAGCTCACACCGACATAGCCTCTTATATCAAGTTTATCTCCTTTTAAGGTCATCTTGCAGCTATACGTTTTACCCGATTTCGGATCGTAGATCTTTCCATCAACATAGGTATTGCCATCTTTATCAAAATTGGTCAAGATTTCGAGCCCTTGCACATTTCTGCTCTGCAATGCTTTATCTGGATTTTTTATATCTTTCTTGGGCTGACCGGCTTCATTATTTGGAAATTTCAGCCAATAGAGTTTTCCAAAAAACTTATCGCCTTTCTTGTAAATTTCAACACGACCTTCGCCGCTTGGGTTTTCCCACTTTCCGATAATGGGATCGGTCTGCGCAAATAATGCCACTGTAGTCAGCAGCATTATGAATGACATCATAATTTTCTTCATGGGTCTATTATTTTATGAACTTAATTCTTTCAATTTTGCCCGCTATTGGCGATCCGATCGCTTGCTTAAACGATGTAAGTACGGCTTTCAATTCTTTTCCACCATCGGCAATCGTCATACATAACACGCATAATCGTTGATGACCATACGGCTATAGCATGCATAGCTTCCGAATAAATATACAAAATATTTACTATGCTTGCATATATTTTTTATTCCAGTATTGCTATTTATCAATCAGCCCCAGTTATTAATACAAGTTAGCGGTCCATCCATCCATCCATCCATCCATCCATCCATCCATCCATCCATCCATCCATCCATCCATCCATCCATCCATCCATCCATCCATCCATCCATCCATCCATCCATCCATCCATCCATCCATCCATCCATCCATCCATCCATCCATCCATCCATCCATCCATCCATCCATCCATCTACCCCAAGATTTAAAAGCGATGATCTAAACAAAGTTTGGCATCGGGTTTGTACGACAAGTAATATATTATTACTTTATTTACTCTTTATAAATTAGCACATATTATGAAATTTATTATTAGTCTTTTACTTACTGGTCTGGTAGTCGCAATTGCTTGCTGGGTTGTTCCTGGTGCTGAAGTTGCTGGTTTCGGTTGGGCTATCGTTACGGGACTTGTCATTGGATTTGTCAACGCCACTGTGGGATCGATTTTAAGGTTATTCACTTTCCCATTGAATTGGCTTACCCTTGGTCTGGTTTCCTTTATTATTACCGTATTAATGGTCTTGTTGACCGATTCACTACTTGGTTCCAAATTTGATGTACATGGATTTTGGACCGCAGCGCTGTTTGCCATTGTCGTTGCCATATTGGAAATGATTATTGGCAGTATGTCAAAAGATTAAGAATACATTCATTACATAGCATAAGGGGCTGTCCAAAAAATTGGATAGCCCTTTTCACATTCCTCCACTGATATCATCTGCCAGTTGAAAACATATTTTTTACCGGTCAAATTCCTTTAAAATAGTCGTCTTTATGAATGAGTTTATCCCCATTTCCCTCGCTTTTTACCGCAGAATTCGCTAAATTTAATTCTCATAAAGAACCGCTGATATATGTGCGAACACAACCACGAGCATAGCCATGCCACACCGGAGCACTGTCTTACAACAAAGCAACAGCCTTGGTGGATTACCCAGCGTAAGCTCGTCATGGCTCTCGTCATCTTACTTACTTTACTCCTATTGAAATATGCGTTTAAGATCAGCCTTCCCTTTGGCATCAGTTTGACCTTAAATAGCGTTGCCTATCTTCTCGCGGGAATCCCCGTTATTCAAATGGCATTTCGCAAGGCAAGCCGTGGTGATATTTTTAATGAATTCTTTTTGATGACCGTTGCGACCCTAGGTGCATTTGCTATTGGAGAATTTGAAGAGGGTGTTGCGGTAATGGTATTCTACCAAATCGGAGAATGGTTTCAGGATACTGCCGTCGATAACGCCAAGAAATCAATCGAATCGCTATTGGATATCCGTCCCGATAAAGTAACGGTCCTGCGCAACGGGCAACAGCAGCAGGTAAATCCAAAAACCGTCACAATTGGCGAAATTATCCTTGTAAAAGCAGGCGAAAAAGTGGCGCTGGATGGTAAATTGAAAACGGAGAAAGCCGCATTTAATACCGCAGCATTGACTGGAGAGAGTAAACCCGATACAAAATATAGGGGTGAAGCTGTTTTTGCAGGTATGATTAATCTGGAAACGGTTGTTGAGATCGAGGTAACCAGTACATTTGAGGATAGCAAATTGAGCAAAATTCTCGAAATGGTACAGGATGCTACCGCACGGAAGTCCAAAACACAATTGTTTATCGCCAGATTTGCCAAAATATATGTTCCTATTATTTTCGGCCTCGCGCTTTTGGTTCTTATTTTACCCCTGTTTTTTGTTCAGGACTATAGTTTTAAGGAATGGTTCTACCGGAGTTTGGTCTTCTTGGTGATCAGCTGTCCCTGTGCCCTGGTTGTTTCGATTCCCTTGGGGTATTTTGGTGGTATAGGTTTAGCCTCCCGAAATGGCATACTATTTAAGGGCGGGAACTTCCTCGATTCCATCACCGCAGTCGATACCATTGTCATGGATAAAACGGGTACACTTACAGCGGGTGTATTTGAAGTAACGGAAGTTTTTGCTGTCCATGGAGATCCAACGGAATTACTGAGTTATGCTAAGGCTGTCGAGGCACATTCAACACATCCCATCGCAAAGGCGATCGCCAGTTATCATCCCGGCAGTCCCGCATTGCAAGCTGAGAAAATCCAGGAAATAGCAGGCCACGGACTCCTCGCCACTGTTAACGGAAAACGTACACTCGCAGGCAACAGCAAGTTACTGGACAAATTCAATATCAGCTATCCTGCAGAGCTAAGGCAAGTGGCCTACTCCATTGTAGTGCTTGCCATCGAAGATCAATATGCGGGTTATATCACTGTGGCGGATCGGATTAAGCCCGATGCCAAGGAAGTGATCCAAACCATGCGTGCTCAAGGTCTATACACCGTCATGCTATCTGGTGATAAGGCAGCTGTAGTAAATGAAGTTGCCAAAGAACTTGGGCTCGACAAAGCTTATGGGGACCTCCTTCCGGAAGATAAGGTAAATCATGTACAACAACTGATCGATCAAGGTCGCCACGTTGCCTTTGCCGGTGATGGCGTAAATGACGCACCAGTGGTTGCCTTAGCGCAGGTCGGCATCGCCATGGGGGGACTCGGAGCCGATGCAACCATCGAAACGGCTGATGTGGTGATCCAGAACGATGAACCCCACAAGATCCTGTCTGCGATCAAAATCGGTAAAATTACCCGAAGCATTGTTTGGCAGAACGTCATTCTCGCGATGGGGATCAAAATCATTGTTTTGGTTCTTGGTGCCGGTGGTGTTGCAACGCTCTGGGAAGCCGTTATCGCCGATGTTGGGGTAGCCCTTTTGGCTATTTTAAATGCCATTCGAATCCAGCAGAAAAAAGTCTAAAATAGAAGATACCCAAGAAATCTGGTCAACACCTGTAAAAATCGGATATCAGAAGTAAAGTAGTAGAATATCCCTAAAATTAAATAAAAGCGGGGCTGTCCAAAAGTTGAACAGCCCCGTTTCTTATGTTTCATCCCCGATCTAAATTAGATCACAGTGAGCAAGTTTAATCCCGCCAAGCTTTATACGCATTGATCAATCCATTTGTCGAAGAGTCATGACTCGTAACCGGATTGGCGTCGCTTAATTCCGGGAGGATTTGATTGGCCAATTGTTTACCGAGCTCGACACCCCATTGATCAAAACTATAAATATTCCAGATCACACCCTGGACAAAAATCTTATGCTCATACAATGCGATAAGTCGTCCTAAAGTGCGTGGCGTCATTTTTTTGAACAGGATGGAATTCGTTGGGCGATTACCTTCAAAAACTTTAAAGGCTTTCAGTGCTTCAATTTCCTGATCCGACTTTCCGGCTTTCTTAAATTCAGCAACCACTTCGGCCTCCGTTTTTCCATTCATCAAAGCCTCGGTCTGCGCAAAAAAGTTGGACAACAGCAATTGGTGATGGTTTCCGATCGGATTAAGACTATTGGCAGGTGCAATGAAATCACAAGGAATCAACTTGGTTCCCTGGTGAATCAACTGATAGAAGGCGTGCTGTCCGTTCGTACCAGGTTCACCCCAGATAATCGGTCCAGTCTGATAATCCACCTGTTGACCATTGCGATCAATATACTTACCGTTACTTTCCATATCCCCTTGTTGGAAATAAGCGGCAAAACGGTGTAGGTATTGATCGTAAGGAAGAATTGCGTGACTTTCCGCTTGGAAAAAATTATTGTACCATACACCGAGCAAAGCCAATATCACGGGAATATTGGATTCAAAGGATGTTTCCTTAAAATGAACATCCGCTTCATAGGCACCTTTCAACAGTTCCTCGAAATTATCGAAGCCTATTGCCAAACTGATTGAAAGACCTATTGCAGACCAAAGAGAATAACGTCCGCCCACCCAGTCCCAAAACTCAAACATATTTTGGGTATCTATTCCAAAGGCACGTACTGCTTCTGTATTGGTGCTCAATGCAGCAAAATGCTTAGCGACATCTTCCTGAAGGGCACCACTGGCCAGAAACCAATCTTTAGCGGTATGTGCATTGGCCATTGTCTCCTGTGTTGTAAAAGTTTTTGAAGCAATCAAAAACAAGGTTGTTTCAGGATCCACAGCTTTCAATGTTTCAGCAATGTGCGTACCGTCTACATTGGAAACAAAATGTACATTTAAACGTCTCTTATAAGCTTTTAATGCTTCTGTTACCATTACAGGGCCGAGATCTGAACCTCCGATACCGATATTAACCACATCGGTAATTCCTTTTCCTGTATATCCTTTCCACTGACCAGATAGAATCTCTTCGGTGAAAGTTCTCATGTGTGCCAATACTCGTTTAACATCAGGCATGACGTCCTTTCCATCCACATACACGGGTTGATCGGATTGGTTTCTCAAAGCAGTATGTAACACCGGTCTATTCTCGGTCACGTTGATCCGCTCGCCAGAGAACATCGCCGCTATCGCTTCTTCAAGACCACATTCTTTAGCCAGCTGTACCAAAAGCGTTTTGGTCTCTTCAGTGATCCGATTTTTGGAATAATCCAAAAGTATATCTTCGAAAGCGATCGAGAATTTTTCAAAACGTGCGGGATCTGCGGCGAAAAGTGTGCGTAAATCATTTTTTTCGCTATTGTTAGATAGACCTGATAAAGAACCAAAATGCTGTGCTAGATTCTTATAGGCCTCAGTCTTTGTAAAATTAATTTTTGGGAACATACTGTTTTTACTGAAATTAGTTGTTTTAAACATCAATAAGAGCCTTCCGTATTTCATTGTTACACATCGTGTAGATCCTTAAATGAAGGTTTATTCTGTTGACAATACCAAAACTAAAAAAAAAAGGTCAAATTATCTCTATTTGACCATCTATAGGACGCGAAGTTATTAAGATAGAAGCGCGAATTTATTAATTAAAATTTCTACTTTAGCGGATATGACAAAAGAACAAATTCAAGACTTGAGGGATCGTGTTACTTCCCTGAGGAGGCATCTTTGACATCGATGCACGCAAAGAAGAAATAGAAAGAGATCAAGCTATTACGCTTGAAGCAAGCTTTTGGGATGATTCCAAAGCTGCAGAAAAAATACTCTTGGCCATAAAAAACCAAAAGGTATGGACAGACCACTTCGACGAAGTTGCAGCGGCGGTTGAAGACGCCTATGTCATGTATGAATTCTTCCAATCTGGCGACGCGAGTGAAAAAGAAGTGGACGATCAATATAGAGTAGCTTTAGAGAAAGTCGAGGAGCTCGAGTTCAAAAACATGCTCAGTGCCGAAGAAGATCAACTGGATGCAATCTTACAGATTACAGCTGGTGCCGGAGGAACTGAAAGCTGTGACTGGGCAGCCATGCTGATGCGGATGTATATTATGTGGGGCGAGAAAAATGGATATCGAGTGACCGAACAAGATTCGCAGGAAGGTGATGTTGCAGGTATCAAGAGTGTAACGTTACAGATATCCGGAGATTTTGCTTATGGCTACCTGAAGGGCGAAAACGGTGTACACAGACTCGTTCGTATTTCTCCGTTTGATTCCAATGCAAAACGCCATACCTCGTTTGCTTCTGTTTATGTCTATCCTTTGATTGATGATAATATTGAGATTGATGTTAAGGATTCAGAAATCGAATGGGATACTTTCCGCTCGGGTGGTGCAGGAGGTCAGAACGTCAATAAAGTGGAAACAGCTGTTCGATTACACCACAAACCTACGGGCATTATTATTAAAAATCAGGAATCCAGATCGCAATTACAAAACAAAGAAAATGCGATGCGCTTATTGAAATCACAGTTATATGAGATTGAAATGCGTAAACGCCAGGAAGCTACCGCTGCTATTGAAGGAAACAAAAAGAAAATCGAATGGGGATCCCAAATTCGAAATTATGTCCTCCATCCTTACAAGTTAATTAAAGATTTACGGACCAATTACGAAACCTCCAATACACAAGCTGTCCTGGACGGCGATCTAAATGATTTTCTAAAAAATTATCTGATGGAATTTGGCGGATAAAGATCATTCCGAAACTTGATGATATTGAAGACGTCCCCCTTTGGAGGCGTCTTTTTTTTTGTACTATCCTTTGCTTTTTTTATTTGGCTTAAGCTGAATTTTTCCAACCTGCACATTGCCCCCTTTCCTACACAGTTTGTCGCAAAAACTGTCAATTTCTTTTAACAATCTGCATGCAAATGTTAAAAAACCTTAAAAGTCTATTGAATCGATCGTCGTTATATTTTGGCATAATTCCGTTACAATAAAACCACAAAACACTACAAATCAACAGATTATCCACCTGTGATTTGTATCAAGAACGTTACAATTAGAAGAGGTTGCTTATTTTTGGCACAAAATAAAGGCATGTGTTTTGCGTTTATGGAATCGTAATATTTTCATTACAAATGATATCACAAACGGTATCGAAGTAAATATTGAACGAAAGAATGTATATCTAAAATAGAACGGTTATGAATTACATGAAAGAAAACTCGATCGTATCCAAGCAGATGGCCAAACAATGGAAGCCTGCGGTATACGATGTAAATGCAGGAGAAAAGCGATCTGATCATACAGTGAGCAAAAACGAAGAAAGCAACTTTGGTCCAAAAGAATATGGTATTTTTGGAGCGACATTTTTTATACTATTTGCGTCGGTTTTTGGCGTATACATGCTTCAACCCGATTTCGATGCATTACGTTTCCAACGTTTAGACAGCATCGGTGGAACATTTTTAATTGCGTTGGGAATATTTCTAGCTGTTGTTGCTATCAGCTTTTTGATTTTTTTGATTGTACTGCATCGTAAATATAAACCCATCGCTTCTGTATCGGACGACGAGCTACCGACTTGTACGATTATCGTTCCAGCTTATAACGAAGGACAATTAGTTTATGATACCTTACATAGTTTGGCTAGCAGCGATTATCCGGAGAAGAAATTGCAGATCATTGCAATTGACGACGGTAGTAAAGATAATACCTTTGCCTGGATACAACGTGCTAAAATGGAATTGGGCGATCGTGTTGAAATTTATCAGCAGCCCAAGAATATGGGTAAGAGACATGCCTTGTACCGTGGATTTAAGTTAGGTACGGGAGAGATTTTCATCACGGTTGATAGTGACTCGATTGTTAAAAAGGATACCATACGTAATATGGCGAGTCCATTTGTAACAAACAAGGAATGTGGAGCAGTTGCGGGTAATGTGCGTGTATTGAATACTAAAAAAGCGATTATACCTCGTATGTTAAATGTGAGCTTCGTATTCAGCTTTGAGTTTGTACGTTCTGCACAAAGTATGTTGGGTACGGTAATGTGTACACCGGGAGCATTATCTGGCTATCGTAAAGAGGCTGTCATGAACTGTTTGGAAGATTGGATTAACCAGACTTTTATGGGACAACCGTCTGATATCGGTGAAGATCGGGCGATGACCAATATGATCCTGAAACAGGGGTATCATGTTTTATTTCAATCTAACGCATACGTTTATACCGACACACCTGTACGTTACAAAAATCTGTACAAGATGTTTATCCGTTGGGAACGAAGCAACGTGCGTGAAAACATTGCGATGAGTCAATTTGCATTTAAGAATTTCCGTCAGGGACCTAAATGGGGAGCACGTATCTTATTGCTTATGCAATGGAAAAAAGTGTTATTGTCTTATCCGATGATGTTACTGATGTTATGGACCGTATTTCATTATCCACTGATGTTCTTAAGCTCAACATTGGTCGGTATCTTAATATTTTCCAGCATTCAGGCCTATTTCTTTGCTTCCAAAAACTCGGATGCCAAAGAAGCTTTTTGGGCGTATAGTTACAGTATATTTTATGCTTTCAGCTTATTCTGGATTACACCGTATGCTATAGCGACAGCTGGACGCAGAGGTTGGTTGACAAGGGGTTAAATGATAAGATCATGCGGCGGTTTTCCTGTTACTTTATATGATCAGCAACAGGAAAACCGCCGTTTTTTTTTATTAAAAATCCTATGCAATCGTTTGATTAAAAAAAACATTATCATATGTTTTGTTTTTAATACTAACTTAACACCACAATTATAAATTTGGCCTAAAATAAACTAAGGGAGTACACAAATTGCGGTAATTATGGAACAGTTAGATGACACCGTGCTATTCGTTGGGATTCAAGCCAATGACCGTCATGCTTTTTCGGAATTAGTCAATCGCTATTCTGCTATACTTTTTCGATTTATACAGCGCCGTGTTTCCTGTGTTGAAGATTGTGAAGATATCCTACAGGAGGTATTTGTCGCCCTTTGGAACAATAGGCACAAAATCAGCATTGAATCTTCGCTTTATCCGTATCTTTTTAAAACAGCCAAATACAAAATCATCGACTGGACCATTCATGAACAAAGGAAAGTTGTCCGCGCTGAGAGCCTCTCCCATACCTTTCAAACACAAGCTTTAACCACGACATCTGAAGAAGAACTATTGGCAAAGGAACTCGCTCTACTTATCGAACAAGAAATTGACAAGATGCCTTCAACAATGCGGTCTGCTTTCTCGCTTAGCAGAAAAGAATCCATGTCTATTAAAGATATCGCGACGGAGCTTGCACTATCGGAACAAACCGTAAAAAACAATATCTCCCTAGCTTTAGGCTGGCTCAAGCTCCGATTTAAATAATACCGCTATACCAACTTCTCTTATGTGATCTCATTTTCCATTAGCCTCATAATTTAAATCAACTGGAATACAGTATTTTATATTTTTTTTGATTTTTCTTCGGTACTTCTCTTCACATAAGGAGATTATAGGTTTGTATGAAGGAACAAGAATCATCAGATCAAGCCAAAGCCTTGCTTAAAAAATACTTGGAAGGCCAATGTACAGCTGCGGAAGAACAACAGGTACTCCGTTGGTTCTACACATTGGATCAATCCGATAAAGACCAATCTCAGGAAGAGCGGCCAGCGGGCGAAATTCCGCCCCACCTAGCGTCGCGCATCAATACAAGATTGGATGCTCAGCTATTTGATGAACCTGTACCTATCAAACGACTGACTTGGATACGATCTACATGGATGGTTGCTGCCACACTTATCGCCATTTCGGGATTTAGCTTCTGGTTCTATCAGAAATTATCTTCAAAAGCCGAGATACCGCTTACATTAGCGGCTGAGGTTCATTCCCACAACAAGACTTTTCACAATGATATCCTTCCAGGGGGGCATTATGCAAAACTAATAACACCGACAGGAAAAGAGCAGCAGCTCGCTGATCCATTTGTTCAGCAGCATAATTCGACGACGGAAATAGCGGGTAAAAATTTCCGGGTTGATGTGCCAAAGGCCGGTACCTATATGGTCATTTTAGAAGATGGTACAAAAGTATGGCTCAATTCGCTCACACAGCTTTCTTACCCAACACATTTCGAAGCAGATCAACGTCAAGTTACATTAACGGGAGAAGCTTATTTTAAAGTCGCGAAGGATGCCAGCCGACCTTTCCGCATCCATGCCAATGGCACAACGATCGAGGTCCTGGGAACCACATTCAATGTCAACGCTTATCAAAATGAAGTGTCCACATCACTCGTAGAGGGAAGTGTAAAAGTCCTTAAAGAGGGTAAGCAGACCATTATTAAACCCGGTGAGCAAGCGACAACATTGGCAAATGATATTCAGGTCAAAGTAAGTGATCTAGCAAAAAATACCGCATGGCAGCGCGAAGAATTTTATTTCGACGGCAACAATTTCA
Source organism: Sphingobacterium multivorum (assembly GCF_039511225.1). Taxonomy (NCBI): domain Bacteria; kingdom Pseudomonadati; phylum Bacteroidota; class Sphingobacteriia; order Sphingobacteriales; family Sphingobacteriaceae; genus Sphingobacterium; species Sphingobacterium multivorum. The sequence continues at coordinate 116,790 of NZ_CP154261.1, read as the reverse complement.
ACGATATCACGCAGCAAATTGCACGTTGGTATAATGTTGAGTTTATAAATATCGAAGCCATCAATACCCCTTCTACGTATAGAGGCTCCATTAGCAGAAACAGTAAGCTTTCGGAAGTTTTAGAAATCCTGGCTTTAGCGACAGGGCGAAAATTCGACATTAACGGAAGGAAAGTAATAGTACAATGAAATTGATTATCTACCTTAAAAATTTATCTATGGCATAAACCTCGACTTATCGCCTGGCAATAACAAAAGAAGGGGATGTTGACGCATCCCCAGTTAAATCCAAGGCTTATTTTACTGATTACCAACAGAAATTTAAAACCTCAAAAATCATTCTAATTTATGAATTTTTTTTCTCCAATGAAAAGGCAGGAGAAAACACGGGAATTCCGGGTGCCTCCAGCCTTTAAAACTTTATGTATGATAAAGTTAAGCACTCTTTCTTTGCTTTCCCTTGCTTTGGGAGCACATGCTTCGGGAACTGCACAAACAGTCAATCTCTCCTTAAAAAAAGTAAAGGTTGAAAAAGTCTTACAAGAAATTTCTAAGCAAACCGACTTGCGATTTTTTTATGATGAAAAACTGCTGAATAATCTGCAGCCTATCAGTGTGGATGCAAATCACGCTTCCATTTCGCAAGTGCTCTCCAAAGCACTGAAAGGACAGAATCTAAGCTTTCAGATTCTCAACAACACCATCGTAATTTCCGAAAAACAACGTACAGATATCGAAATTACAGGTACAGTTCGCGATGCACAATCAGTACTTGCCGGTGTAACGGTATCTGTGGAAGGAAATTCTGCATTATCTACAAAAACAGATGCCAACGGACACTTTTCGCTCCGTATACCCGAGAAAGCGGTGCTGACATTTCAGTATATGGGCTACACAACCGAGCGTATACCGGTGGGGAACCAACGCACATTGAATGTCACTTTACAAACGAGCACATCACAATTGGATGAGGTGGTGGTCGTTGGTTATGGTACACAACGAAAAATCAATTTAACGGGCGCTGTTGATCAGATTTCTGCCAAAGAAATTGAAAATCGACCAGTTACCAATTTAGGTGCTGCCTTGCAGGGATTGATCCCCAACTTGAACATCACCAATGCCAGTGGTAACCCTTCGCAAAGTGCAAAATTCAATATTCGGGGTATTACTTCAATCAATGGCGGAGAGCCGCTTATATTAGTAGACAACATTCCTGTTACCGGTGATGAGCTCGCAAGACTCAATCCAAATGATTTTGAAAATGTATCGGTGTTAAAAGATGCGGCCTCAGCTGCTATCTATGGCGCCCGTGGCGCATTCGGTGTAGTTCTTGTAACAACCAAATCTGCAAAGTCCGAAAAACTTCAAGTGAATGTAGGGATGAGCACCCAATGGCGCACCACAGGTAAATTGCCTGAAATTGTCACAGATCCGCTTACCGTGATGCAATATAAACACGATGCAGCTTACCCATTATATGATTTATATCCGGATGCCGTACGTGAATATGCGAAAAAGCTTCAGCAGGACCCGAGTTTACCGAACACGATCCTAGACCCTACAAACCCAGAGAAATGGGCGTACTATGGTCAAACTGACTGGATGAAGGAAGCCTATAAAAAATTGGCTCCAACCAATACGCTTAACTTGAGCTTGGGTAAAAGAACGGACAAATTAAGCTACTTATTTTCCGGTGAATACTATAAGCTCGACGGGGCCCTAAAATATGGGAATGACAAACTTAACCGTTATAATGTCCGCAACAAAATGGATATGCAAGTCACTCCTTGGTTGAACTTCGGAAATAATACGATATTAACAAGCCGACAATATGAAGCGCCTGTTTTTATGAGCGGAGATTTCTTCTGGAATGTGAACCGCACCCCGTCTTTGGATGTTCCTAAAAATCCGGACGGTAGCTGGACCCAATCAGGGGCTAGTTTATTAGGACTATTACAAGAAGGAGGACGAAGAAAAGAAAACATCAACGAGTTCCAAACGACATTCAATGCCAAAGCAGATCTGATCAAAAACATATGGACAGCCAATGCAGATGTTACTTTCCGTCGTTCTTTCGGTGTAATCGATGGTTATAATCGTCCTGTACAGTACAAGACGGGGCCGAATGCTACGCCTCAATATGCTGGTGGAACTGTACCTTCCGCATACAAACAGCAGGAAAACACCCGATATGATGTAATCAACGTGTATACACAATATACACAACAGTTTAATGACCACCATGTCAGCGCCCTAGTCGGTTATAACCAAGAATATCGGAATACCGAAAAGAATTACGCGCTTAAAAATGGCCTTTATTCTGCTGATATACCATCCATCGGTTTAGGTAGTGGAGCGACAACCGTTACCCATAGTATCGACGATTATGCACTGCAAGGTATATTTTATCGTCTAAACTATGATTATAAAGGGCGCTACCTCATTGAATCAAATGGCCGCCTGGACGGTTCTTCACGCTTTCCAAAGGGTGACCGCTGGGGATTTTTCCCATCGGTATCTGCGGGATGGGTACTTTCTGAAGAGCAGTTCTTTAGCCCGCTCAAATCTGCGATCAACTTCTTAAAACTTCGGGGTTCTTATGGACAATTGGGCAACCAGACTGTCTATGATAATAATATGAATCCGCTAAGTTATCCTTATTTGCCATCTATGGCAGTCGATAATGGTATTCCTCGCGTTATTGAAGGCAATCGTCCGATCTCCCTTAATCCACCATTAGTCGTGGCCAAGTCCTTAACCTGGGAACGTATTTCAACAATCAACGGCGGTATTGACCTTACTGTACTCAACAACCGTCTGAATACGACATTTGATATTTACAAACGTACCAACGAGGGAATGCTGATCCCAGGAAGAACGCTTCCCGGGGCTTTTGGAGCTGACGCGCCGAACTTCAATGCGGCCGACATGAAGACAAATGGTTGGGATTTACGCATTAGCTGGAAAGATAAGTTCGACCTAGCTGGATCGCCATTCCATTACAACGCCACATTTACACTGGCAAACAGCAAAGCTACCATTACCAAATTTGATAACCCAACGGGCGATATCAGGCAACATTATGCCGGACAGCGCATCGGTGAGATATGGGGTCTTCAAGCAGATGGTTTCTTCCAAAATGAGGATGAGCTAGCTAAACTGAACCAAACCGACGTAGGAACGGACGATCAACAATATAAATTCTATGTTGGAGACATTAAGTTCAAGGATATCGCTGGAGGGCCAGATGGAGGACCTGACGGAAAGATCACCAAAGGAAAACAAACGCTTGCTGACCATGGTGACCTCAAAATTCTAGGTAACTCTGAAGTTCAATATCCATATAGCTTTGACCTATCAGGGTCATGGAAAGGTTTTGACCTACGTGTATTTCTTCAAGGTGTCGGAAAAAGAGACTGGTATCCACCGGGCAGCCAAATCTATTTCTGGGGAATTTATGCACAACCCTGGACGAATGTGACCAAGCAAAACTTAGACCACTGGACTCCAGATAACAGAGATGGGTACTTTCCACGGATAAAATCGTACAGTGCAGAAGATACCGGAGAAGAGCTCGGCATGCCGAATACACGTTACTTGCAGAACGCAGCCTATTTAAGGGTAAAAAACATCACTTTCGGCTATAGCCTTTCGCAGAATTTCACGAAAAGAATTGGCTTACAGGCCGTGCGCTTCTATGTAAGTGGTGAAAATCTATTTGAACGCTCAGGGCTTAAAGTAAGCATAGACCCAGAAGCTTTAGGAAGCACTCGAGTATATCCTTTCCAACGCACGTATGCATTTGGATTAAATGTTAAGTTTTAATACGCATATTCATGAAAATATTTCACTATACTACACTAGCATTGTCTTTGTCACTACTGACAATAAGCTGTAATAAAGACTTTTTGGATCGTAGCAACAAGACTGCTGTGACAGATCAAAATTTCTTTAAAACGCCTGAAGATCTCAAAACCTATACCAATGGCTTTTATCGATTTATGGGCGCATCATATGACGACATCTTCTCAGATAATATCGGTGGATTCACAGGAAGCAGCTCAACCAACAATATGCTCCGTGGTACGCTAACACAAGGTAACGCATCTGGTTGGTCCGATGAATGGAAAAATTTACGCCGCATCAACTATATGATGGATCACCTTGGTACTGTAACCGGCGATCAGGCACAAATAGACCATTATGTTGGCATCGCCCGTTTCTTTCGTGCCTACATCTACTTTAATTTAGTGCGCGATTACAACAATGTTCCTTGGTATGACACGGCTTTGGGTGCTGAGGACGAAGCGATGTACAAGGACCAGGATTCGCGCGAGGTTGTTGTTAAACATATGATGGAGGATCTTGAATTTGCCGCAGCCCATATCAGAGAAGATAAAGTGGCCGGTAATTTCAAAGAACGTGTAACACAAGGCGCTGCATTAACACTGTTAGCTCGCATTGCCTTGCACGAAGGAACATTCCGTAAATACCACGAGGAGTTGAATTTACAAGCTACGGCAGATGAGTTCTTAAAAAGAGCAGCTTCAGCCTCTCAAGAAGTTATCAATTCTGGGAAATACAAAATTCATAACACCGGCGCCAAAGAAGTTGACTTTAGAACATTGTTCAGCAGCAACAATCTATCGTCGAATACAGAAGCGATTTTTATCCAAAAGAATGACCGTTCACTGGGTATAGCAAACAATTCACACACGGTATTGGACTGGCAATGGGCGTTAAGCGGAGAATTAATGGAAGAATTTCTAACAGCTGACGGGAAATCCTTTACATCAACTCCGGATTACAAAACGAAAACCTTTACGCAAATATTTCAGAACAGGGATCCTCGCCTGGCTGAAACCATTATGCCTGCCGGATTTAAAACGGATCCGAATAATCCTACGCCTTATTTAATAAAACCTAGTTTTGGCGGATATCTACAGATTAAATTCTACCCTAGAGATCCTGCACTTCGCGGTGGCTGGGTAGCAAACTACACCGATCTTCCTATTATGCGTTATGCTGAAGTATTGCTTATCAATGCCGAAGCTAAAGCCGAATTGGGCACGCTTACACAAGCTGATTTGGATGCAACCGTGAATGTTTTACGTGGGCGAGTCGGTGTACCAGCGTTACAGTTAGCAACAGCCAATGCACAGGTAGATCCTGTTCTTGCGGCGCGCTATCCAAACGCTCAAGGAGCCAATAAAGGAGCCTTGTTAGAAATCCGTCGTGAGCGCCGTGTCGAGCTTGCCTGTGAAGGTTTCCGTTTCAACGATGTGCTCCGTTGGAAAACTGGCGACCTACTGGCGGTTGCGCCGCATGGAATCTACGTACCTGCATTAGGTGCCATGGACGTTACCGGTGATGGAAATCCGGATATTGCCATTCTTGAAAATGAGAAAGCAACAGGTCCAATCGACCAGTTACCAGATGCTGTAAAAACCAAACTCGTAAAATATTACCTCGATGGGGGCGCATTTTACCTCAGCAATGGTACTTCGGGATATATTATGATGACTGTTGACCAAAAAAATAAGCGGTCATTTGTCTCGCCAAAATACTATTACAAACCAATCCCATTGGGACAAATAACATTGAATCCTAATCTAAAACAAGTTTTTGGATGGGATAAATAGTTAATAACCTTCACTTTTTGCTAGCTCTGAAACCGGAGCTAGCTTTTTTATTTAAACAACATGAAATTATTCCAATTACTTGCCTGCTGTCTTCTTCCAATTCCTGCCCTTTTTGCCCAACAACGCGTCGGTCGGGTTTATGAAGATCAGAATGCGAATAACCTGTTCGAACAGAACGAAAACCTGCTCGGTGGAATCACAGTATCCGATGGCTATGACGTGGTAAAAAGCAATAGCGACGGAACGTATACGCTGCCCCATAATCCCAACGCCCGCTTTTTGTCTGTCACTGTCCCGAGTGGCTACAAGGCAACCAAAACACATTACATTCCATTGCGTGCGGATGTCAAAAATCTGGACTTCGCTTTAGTTAAAGATGCGGTTCAACAAAACGATTTTCTACGGTTTATCCAAATCACCGATACAGAAACACCTTTATACGGACCTTGGATTGATAATGTCAGAAACTACGCCAAACAACAGCGTGCAAGTCTGATCATGCATACCGGAGATATCTGCTATGAGCCAGGCATGCTTTTTCATGCCAAGCAGGTGAACAGTGAACTCATGGGCAGACCGACTTATTATACGGTCGGAAATCATGACCTTGTCAAAGGTGAATATGGCGAGAAGCTATTTGAAGATCTTTTTGGCCCGACCTATTACTCATTTGATGCAGGGCCCGCTCACTTCGTCGTTACGCCAATGCCAAATGGAGATTATAAACCTAGCTACACTGCTGATCAGATCATCGCCTGGCTCAAAAAAGATCTAGCTGCCATGGATAAATCCAAGCCGTTGATCTTTATAAACCATGACTTCTTTGTAGGTCCTGACTTTGTACTTAAAGGAGAAAAAGAACAGATTGATTTAAAACAATATAACCTTAAAGCCTGGTTCTATGGACACTGGCACAACAATTTTGTCTTCAAACAAAATGGTGTCTATGTCGTTTGTTCCAATGCCCCCAACAAAGGTGGTATTGATAATTCTGCCGCACAGTTTGTTGTCGTCGATATTGACAAACAAGGAATCAAGAATATCAAGCCGATCTACACAAACTTACGTGACCACATCCAGTTGGTTCTGCCCGTGCTCAATCAGCCGTTAAATGCAGACCAAACACTGCCTATACTGGTCAACGCCTACGATAGTGAGCGACAAATACAGGGTGTAGACCTCACGGTATACGCGCATGATACCGGAAATCGCATAAGCTCGGTTCCGTTGAAAGCCGCAGGAGATTGGACATGGCAAGCAAATGTCCCTTTCAAAAAACAAAATCAAAAGGGACAATACGATGCACTTATCACCGTTCGCTACGAGAATGGCGAACAGACTTTAAAGAAAGAAAAGTTTAGTCTCGCGCCAGCAGAAAATGATAAGATCAAACTACAGTGGTCCACATCAGTCAATGGAAATATCTGGAAGACAAGTCCATTGGTTGTTGGCGACAAACTTTTTATAGCCACAATGGATGATGGTTTAGGAACCAATCACGCGATCAAAGCCCTGGATAAACGTAGCGGGAAAGTATTGTGGTCTCTGCCAACGATAAATTCTATTAAGCATAGATTGCGTTTCAGCGACGGCATATTATTGGCTACGGATGTTGAAACCAATGTTTATGCCATTGATGCAAATACAGGCAAAGTCCTCTGGACAAAGAAACCTTCGGCTCCAAGTCTCCCGACCTTTGTTTCTGGTGCCGCTCTTGACAAGGACATTTATTATACCGGACTAGGAAAACGCATGTCTGCGATTGACATCCATACGGGTAAACCGTTATGGGAAGGTGTAGAACCTTCAGGGGGAGAAGCTACTCCGGCAGAGCTATCGGTTGTCGGTCAGGTTCTTTTAGCTGGATACAACTGGAATGCACTCTGTGCTTATGATATCCATACCGGAAAGCTCCTTTGGAAGCGTCAGGAAGATGGTTTACGTTTTAGAACTGGTGGGGTAACCGCTCAAAATGATTACATCTATACGACCGGCCTCAATGGCATCTTTAAGATCGATCTAAAAACAGGAGAAATCGTACAAAAGAGCATTAAAACCGACGATTTTAAGGTAATGACCGCACCAAAAATCGGTGACAACCTTTTGGTTATGCCAACTTCCACCAACGGAATCAAGGCGTATGATCTGCAGACTTTGGAAGAGAAGTGGCATTTTCCCACTGGAGAAGCGCTTGTCTATTCTTCGGCATACAGTAGTCCTGATAACCGTAAGCTGGTCGGCACAGTTGAATCGGCAGTTATTGAAGTCAAAGACAAGTTAGTGTTTGGTGCTTCAGACGGCTATGTCTATGTCCTTAATAAAGCGGGCAAACTCTTATCAAAATTCAACCTGGGTGCCCCTATATTTTCGGACATCACAGTGGATGGCAATTTGATTTATGTGGCTGATTTCGCCGGAAATGTTTCGTGCTTTAAACTCTAGTAGCTCTAAATAAAACAAGCGCGGATCTAACTTTCATTTAAGTTAGATCCACGCTTACTTTTTCTATTTTTACAAGCGAATGCACATTCCATTTCTGCTCGAGATTAACAAATCGTAGGACAGCTCTGTACCTCATCTTACCTAAAGTCAGCTACGGTTCCCAGTCTTTTATAACCGACAAAACATGTGCGTCAGTTTCTACAACTTACAACCAACTTACGCTACCAGTTTCAACGTCATAGTTCGCTCCGACAATCTTAATTTTACCCTCTTCTTCAAGTTTACGGAGCGTTGAACTCTGTCTGCGAATGTCACGGATCGCATGTTTAATGTTCTGTTGATTTAGCTTTTCAAGCAGCACACTATTTTTAGAAGAACGTTCTTCCCCCTGCTCGATCACTTCATTGATGATCGGATCAAAATGATTAATCAAATGATTTAGGTTGTCCATTCCCATGCCCTCGATCTGCGCAGCATCCAATCCTCCTTTTAATGCCCCACATTTGGTATGCCCCAAAACGACAACAAGCTTAGAACCAGCTACATTGCAACCAAACTCCATCGAACCCAAAATATCCTGATTGACAAAATTTCCGGCAATCCGGATGCTGAAGATATCACCCAATCCCTGATCAAATATAAGCTCCGCTGAGGTGCGGCTATCGATGCAGCTTAGCACTACCGCAAATGGCCACTGCCCTTCACGCGTAGCGTTCACCTGTTCGAGTAGATCGCGGTTAGCTTTCAGGTTATTAACAAAACGCTGGTTTCCTTCTTTCAAAAAGTCCAGTGCCTTCTGTGGTGTAATTGTTGATTGTGTTTCGTACGTATGTGCCTTCATAAAATTATATTATTTGGAATATTAAAGGTAAAATTAATACGTTACATTTATATTACCAACAAGACAAAATACGTGTAATAGCTTACATAGCCCCAGTGACTTCGTTGTTTGTGTAATAATCCATCCAAGCTTTAATTCTTCCGACAAACATTTTAAGATAATTTTCTGTCAAAAATATGTTGGACCAATCAAATCTCTGTGCCTGTACTCCAAGATAAAAAACAAAAATAGCAGCGCCTGCTTTTGGTATTAACCTGAGCTCTTTTTCAGATAAAGGTCTATTACTTTGGTATCCACGCAGGAAACTTTGGATTTTTAATTCATACTGCTCTTTATCTGATTCTATGAAAAACAGCTGTTTGCAGAAATATCCAACGTCTAAAATTTGCCATCCATTTCCACAAAAGTCAAAGTCAAAAATGGTAATCTCATGCTCGTCTGTAACGGCCATATTATCATACCAGATATCCATATGTATAATTCCGGTTTTTGTATTATCAAAATCTGAATTTTGAAAATTTCTGCCAAACCCCTCGATGAATTCCATTTCTGGCAACTTGTCTGAAAAGAATTGTTGTAAATACGCATAAGGTAGTTCTATAAGAGACTTCTTATTGTAAGACACACGGTTAATATTCTTGTTTTCGGTATAGTTGTGGATATTTGCCATTAGAGAACCTATCCTAAAACACGTTTCGATGTCCATAAATCGAATTTTCTCCCCTTGAGCAAAGGAAAAAAGTACAACGTATCTGATTCCTTCAGGCGCATTTATTTCTTGAATGAACCCTCCATCTTTATCTTCAATTGGAAAAGAAACACTTAAATTATTCTTCTTCAATGATTTCAAAAGTTCAAGTTCTTCAATAATTTCGGATTTTGACCGCCAATTATGACTATAAACGCGCAAAACGTATTTCGTTTCGGTGTTGGAAAGAAAATACGTGTGATTCATTCCTGTTCTGAATAAGGAACATTGGTATTTGTCGTCTAGGCCATATCTATTTATCACAAAATCGCCTAATTGTTTGGCAGAAAGAGTAGATGCTATAACAGGAAATGTTGTCATTTTTTTTTCGTTAAATTTATGATTTCGTTGATGAAGGTTGTTTTTTCGAGTACATACGAGCCCCGGTCATTTCCCTTTTTCAATTCTTTTAGGCTCTTTTTTATTTTAGTTATTTCTGGAATTATTAATCGAATCAAGGCTTTAAGCGAATCCTGTATTCCCCTACAACTTTTGTTTATGGCCCACTTCGTTTCTTGAAAGTTCCTATTGGTTTTGTAGATACTAAGACAAAAAAAGCTTGCAATATGAATTGCAAGCTTTTTTAAATTTTAATCTTTCGATCTGTAGCCCGTAGGGGAATCGAACCCTACTTGCATCAATCTATTTATCAATATTTTACAAACCTTCCATTTCCCTACTCATCGAATAACTCACTGGTTTGATATACATTTTAGCTGCAAGTACTTAGTTTGTAAATAACAAATTATCAATAATTTATTTTTCCGTTTCGTTGCTTTTTTCGGAAAAGAAACAACTTTCTTTAAATAATTGTTTGGAGAAAAGCTATAGTTGGATTCAAATGTCCTTCCTGAAGAAGCAAATCTAAATTTTGGCTTGTTAGGATTTTGATACACGAACTAATGAAATATCATTTCATTATTCACGGGTTTTTCCACAATATTAAATTTTAATATAACTACATTCAACTTATTTTCAGTCAGTTATAGCGTCCTCGATATTCTTCTTCCATTTTTTAAAAATCCAACTCATCCAAGTCCATTATGTGCAAAATATGTTATTTCAGAATTAGAAATTAATTTAATATAGTTTTTGCCCGTGTTTATATATCCAACAATTTCATTTTGAAGTCCAAACAATAGTGGTCTATAATCTGTAGCAAAACAAGCTATATCATCTCCACCATATGTATGATGTTCTTTAAATTTCGTATAAAAATAACCGATTTGAATCTAGGTTGAAATAATAAGAAAAAAGCTCTCTACAAATAGTATGGATACGTGGTTTACACGTAAAAATCAATAACAAAGAAACAGTTGAAAAATATGATATTTTAAAAATGAGTGGTTATTTAAAAATAATTTTTCTATAAATTTTAAATAATATTTTGGATAAATATTATTTAAAATCGTATATTTAAGCTTTAGCATATATCCTACAAATCTAGCCGAGAAAAGTAACAAATATTTGATTTTATTGCCGTCCCTACATTTTTAAATTCGATTTTATCTAACCAATTAACTTGATCATGAACAAGCTTCAAGCGGGACTTCTGTTCTTTCTTAGTGCTGTTGCTATAAAAAGCAATGCACAAAATTTATTAAACCTCAATGAATGGGTAGCCGGTACTGGCGGCATTACTGGTTTTTCCGCTAATGGTCTGGCGACTGAAAACGAACGTGAATGGGGAATTGGTCCGCAAGGCCAACAAGTAATTGTCTGGAAAGGAACACCGAGTGGAGACCAGAGCGGAGATGGAGGATGGAATTCGACCAACATTTCTATCAATCATCAGAAAACCTATCGTTACACAGCATGGATAAAGAAAACAAATTCTAAAACTGGAACTACTTATTTGGGTTGTGGCGGAGCAGTTAATTCACTCGCGGGAGTGGCTAATAATAACCCTTACTTTTGGTATGGTAATCTTCCAGAACTGGATCGTTGGTATCTATTGGTAGGATATGTGCACGGTTCCAATGATCCATCAACTGTAAGTTCAGGTGGAATTTATGATGGTGTAACAGGGAAAAAAGTTCTTTCGACAACTGACTATAAATTCGCTCCTACTGCGACAACTACCTATCACCGCTCCTATCTATTTTATGACACAAATACAGGTGACCGCCAATATTTCTATGGGCCTAGATTGGAAGAGGTCAATGGTAATGAGCCTACCATCAGTTCCCTTTTAGACAATCCGGTTGGTGCTGGTGATTTTTACTTTTCAGGAAAAGTCGGTATCAAGACACAGATACCGGGGGATTACGATCTGGTGGTTAATGGCAAGATCCGTAGTCAGGAAATTAAGGTAGAAACTGCTGGCTGGGCTGACTATGTATTTGAAGAAGATTATAAACTTCCCACATTGGCTGAAACTGAAAGATTTATCCAAAAAAAACGGACATTTACCGGATGTCCCAAAAGCAAGTGAAGTAGAAGCAAATGGTATTTCATTAGGAGAAATGAATAAAGTACTATTGAAGAAAATAGAAGAGCTAACCCTACACTTTATAGAAAAGGATAAAATATTAAAGCAAGTGATTGAACGTCTTGAAAAGTCAGAGACGTCCTTAGCTACCGTTCTGAATGAGCAGTCAAAGAAAAGTCGTTAACTAAACTTTGATTGTTAAAATAAACTATCCTACCGCTTATGAACAAATATTGACCTAGCGTTCGATTCGATAAAGAATTAAGTCGGCTATCCGAACCACATAAGCGATCATATGCATTACTGTTACAATTAAACACGAATGAAAAACAATATTCTCTTACTTGCTTCTATCTGGCTGATGGGATTAGGTCTCTCTGTCAAAGGACAAGTGATCAATAAGGGTACGTCAATCGTCCCTAAAGTAATTTCCAAAAGCCCCCAAGCGGCAGCCTTGGGAACTTACGGTTTAAAATCCATCGATCTGTTCACAGGCAAACCTGAAATTAATATCGATCTCTATACAATTAAAGTTGGTGGTTACAGTTTTCCTATAAAACTCAGTTATAATACGGATCTGGTCAAACCAAACGAGCATCCTGGTATTATGGGACTTGGATGGTCTCTTGTAAACGGTGGGGTGATTAACAGAAGTGTTAATGGGGGCGTTGATGAGTACCTGAGCAACCAATCGTTGTTCACTCGAGCCTCTTATTATGACGATTATAGCGTATTGAACCGACCAAATTGGTATACATCGACATTTTTGGATACTCTTGAAGCCGGTATACGACAGGCATTTCCAGGGGGACCTTATAAAGAACGTGCTTTCCCTTCGCCTGATCGATTTTCCTTTAGCGTAAATGGCTTGAACGGTAGCTTTTATAAGAACCATCTCGGAAAGTGGCAGGTGACATCAAACAGGAATATTGATATACAGGTCGTTGATAGTATCATAAGCAATTACAAAGTAACCGAGAAATTATATTCCGAATTTAATCAGGTAATAAATCCAGAGGTTAAGCGGATAATCTACGGATTCAAATTAACAGATGATCAAGGATATCAATATATATTTGGAATGCAGCCCAATTCAATTGAATTTTCGGCTACCCCTGATCCCTCAGCAACCTCCGCTAACGAAGATCTCGTAGCAAATTCTTGGCATCTGACAAAGATAATCCTACCAAATACAGGACAAATCATTGACTTTCAATATACAAGCGATCAGCGAGCCATTTTAAAATATTATGCTGCCTATGCAAGCGGGAATACTAAAGTAGCAGGATATGAACAAAAGTATTCAAGAGAAGCCAATAGCATTGTTAAAAACCTACAGGTATATCTTGCCAAAATCAAAACGGACGAAATTGAAATCAATTTTTACCAGAGTCTTTCAAATGATCTTGACTACACATTTCCCACACCCAACTCCCCTGAAGGTATGAGATTATGGAAGCCATATATGGATAAATATGGTCCTCACGGTAGTGACATCGTTAATACCTACCCCACGAAGAAACACTGGTATAAACTAGATTCCATGGTGGTGAAATCCTTATTGTCAAACGAACGTTTGCAGAAGAATGTTCCCTCTTATCTTGAGAATCCAACAACCCGGCTCTTTTTGACCGGACTCAACATATACGGTAATAATAACCAAGATTTAAAGCAATATAGTTTCGGATATACGGATACCAAGCTTCCAGCCTATGGCACAATGGAGACGGACCATCAGGGTTTTTATAATGGGAAAAACTTTTTTAGTTCGGTGCGACCAGACGATAACGGATATTACACTTTTGCACAACTAAACACGTTATTTCCAAAATATAAGGATCCAAATACCTTGTCCATTAGCAGCAAGGGATATCTGAATATGATTTCTTATCCGACTAAAGGAACAGATATGCTCGTATATGAGCAAAATTCTTATTCGAAATTTGTTGATCCCGATTGGACTAATGCCCTTTTTGGGATAACAAAAAATCAAATTAATAAGAATGCCAGCGGATTACGGATAAGAAAAGTCATTTCCTATCCCAGAGACAGTCTTAAAGTATTAACCCGGGAGTATTTCTATGTGAACGATCTTATTGCGGGAGATACGCTATCCAGTGGTGTACTTTCGGGTGAACCTGTCTATTTTGAAAAAGCAACTGATAGCTCCGAATTTGAGTACTTTAAGTTTCGCGTAAATCCTATACTGATTGATAACTCCACTAATGGAAATCACATTACATACACCAGAGTATACGAGAAAGATGACACAGGAAGTTTAACGGAATATACTTTTACCAATCAAGATAATGGTTTTGGTGATAAACCGGCCAACATAATCAAGAGCAATACACTGGTCAAGAACGGCGCAGACAAAGTCATTCTAATGAATCAGCTGAAATTTGGTTCCCTGGAACATGAGCGAGGACAACCTCTCAGGATTCGCTACTTTGACGATAAGAAAAAATTACTAAAAAAAGAAACTTATGAATACCGCGGTAAGACTGTTACTGCCAATACCGGTATGAGAGCCGTCGATTATCAGTTCGAGTTCTTTGGGCAACCTGATAACTACGGTATATTTACCGACCTATCCAACTATTTTGAAAGTAGAAAAATGTCTGCTTATGATATATATACTTATCATTCCTATCTAAAGTCAAAGAGTACCGTAGAGTATGGTGTTATAGCTGGTGATTCTATTGTTACAAGCTTAGATTACCGTTATAATGATGGGGCTACGCATCAACTGAAAAACGTTACCCGAAACGGTTCAGATGGCAAGGCTACTAGAGAATCTTATCTTTATCCAACGGATTTTCAGGGACAAAATATCTATCAGGCCATGGTTGCCAGAAATATGGTCAGTACGGTTGTAGTAGACAGTACAATAGTCGGAAATGTGCTCGCTAAACAAACACGTACCAATTATGGATCTTTTACTCCTGTAACAGATAAAACACTTCTATTACCATCCTCTGTGGAACATAAAATTAAAAATGGCCCTTGGATCACCGACTATACAGTCAATGTATATACACCGAATGCTGAAATAGCAGAAATAAAATATCCCAATAATGTAGTGGAAACCTATCTTTGGGGTTATCAGTTTAACTATCCAATCGCCAAGATCCTGAGCAACGGCACAAATTATAACGCTGCATTAACTCTTATGGCCAATGGCTGGACTGTAAGCAACAGTCCGAGCCTGAGTGAGTCAGCTCTGAGTTCAGCATTACTTAGTTTAAGAAATAAGTTGAAAGCAACAACTAGTCAGCTCTGGACCTATACTTATAAACCAGAAATAGGTATGAGCAGCGAAACTGAACCTTCGGGAGAAAGTACTTTTTATGATTATGACTCATTCGGCCGCTTGAAGCATATCAAAGAGCTCAATGGACATATAAAAAAGTCCTTTGAATACGTATATAGCAATAAATCAGCTAGTAAAATGTATCGTAGTACAAAAAAATCACAGGTATTTACAGTATCATGTCCCACAGGACAAGTTGGCGACCAGATCACATACACCGTTGATTCCGGAGCTTACTATTCCTTTGTGAGCCAACTTGAAGCAGATAAACAGGCTCAAGACGATATCAATGCGAATGGACAGAAATATGCTAATGGAACAGGAGGGTGCAAAGTTATAGTCAGCTCCACAAATATCGGTCTCGATACTCATCAGGTTCAGGGCTCATTGGTCTTTGTAAGCACGGACAATTTCTCGTACCGTTTTCAAAACCCGGGAATCAATGCCACACTGGCCCTGCCCGTTGGAAATTATACATTGAAATTTGGAACTCCCGGAACAAATGCACTTTTTGATATTAATGGACAAAATCTCAAACTCGTAGACCTTCAAGCGGGGGGGGAAGCTTTGTTGGGTAATTATTACATTGGTGCTCCTTTTTATATCAAGGCAAGTACTACATATTATAAAAACGTAGCCATGAGCCAGAATTTTACTAAAAATGATTGTCCAAGTGGGCAACAGGGAGAAGTAATTGCTTATTCCGTACCTGCAGGATCCTACCTGTCACTTATTTCTCAAGCAGATGCAGACCAAAAAGCGACGGCAGAGATCAACGCCAATGGACAAGTCAGGGCTAATAACATTGGTACCTGCAAAACTTTTGTTTCGGTAAACTTTCAGCGCTATTCGAGCATCAATAATTTTAATCCAGTAACCGTAGAGTTCGTCCCCTCAGGAAAGAGTTCAGGAAGTAGCTACACATTTCCTTCGACCAACTCCGGCACTATAAATGAATCGATCGCAACGGGAAACTACATACTTAAATTTACTACACCAACTTCGATTCCATTTCCTGTTCAGATCACATTAAATGGCAGTAATATCGGAACTGTTCCTTCGGGTCAGACCAGTACTTCTATTTCGGTCAGTTTAGTCCAGGGAATGACGTATAGTTTAAAAATTAATGTTAATGATCTGTAAAAACCCAATAATAATGAAACGATATTTAACATTGCTATTTGTTTTGATGGGTTCGTTCCTACACTCGCAAGCACTCAAAAACGATACAACACTTAGTGCTTACAATAACCAGAGTATTATCCAGGCGTTGAGAAGTATTACCTTGACTAATGGCTTTCATATTCCAATTGGCAGTAATGTTATCCTGTCCATTGCATCTTTTCCTCAGCTGGTGAGCCAGCCCAGTAAAGATCAGAACTATGTCCTGACAAGAACCTTCCGTAAATCCGGTGTCACACCTGCGGCCTTCAACGTTGTACGCAATATAGGTGAAGAAAATCAGAGCATTGACTATTTTGACGGGCTTGGACGTGGTTATCAATCTATTCAGCTGATGGCCAGCCCCAGTTATAAAGATATCGTACAGCATATCGAATATGACGCGACGGGAAGAGAAAGTGTTAGATACCTTCCCTATGCCGAGCAATTCAGTGGCAACGGAGCATTCAAAACCGCAGCCAAAACAAACCAACTAGCCTTTTATAAAGCAGCAGGAAGCTGGGATACATCCGCAGTAAAAACACCCAATCCTTATGCGGTGACAATATTTGAAAACAGTGCGTTGAACCGGGTGAAAGAAAAAGGAGATGCGGGCGCCATCTGGCAGCCGGATGCCACAGGAACCGGGCATACAGTCCGTACGGACTATGGCAGCAATGTTGACAGCGAACCCGTGAAACTCTGGAAAATAGATTATAATACTGCAGGTAAACCCATCGGCGCAACGAGTTCTGGAAGCTTTACTAAGGGACGGCTTTACAGGACCACGGTAAAAGACGAAAACTGGGTCAGCGGGAAAGCTGGAACTGCGGATGAATATAAGGATTTTGAAGACCGTATTGTATTGAAGCGTGTTTGGAAAAGTAATACAGCCGCATTGGATACATACTATCTGTATGATGATTTAGGTAGCCTCGTTTACGTAATGCCTCCGGCTGTTTCGGTGTCCAAATTCACTGAAGGAGACCTTCCATTCAAGAATTACATCTATGCATATCATTATGATGACCGCGGCAGAGTAGTAGAAAGAAAGATTCCAGGAAAAGGCTGGGAATGGCTGGTCTACAATGTGAGCGATCAATTGGTGATGAAGCAGGATTCAGTTCAACGTCCTAAAAACGAGTGGACTTATAATAAATATGATGCCTTCGGAAATATCATTGAATCAGGCATATATATAAATACCAATATCACAACACGTAAAGCCGCGCAGGATACCATAGACAATTATAAATATAAAAATGTAGCTTATTATTTTGAAGAGCGGACGGATAGCACAGAATATAGCAATCGCAGTTTTCCAGGTAATGCGGGGCGAAAAATCCTTATCACGAATTTCTATGATAACTATACATTTAAGGATAATAATCTCACTGGGCTTGGAGCGGGCGGAATTGTTAAGAGTGACAGAACCAAGGGACTACTTACTGCTAGCCGAGTCGCTCTGGACGACGGACAAGCGCCTCTATTGACTATTTATTATTATGATGATTATGGGCAGATAATTCGTAGCGCAGCCCAGAATCAGCTTGCGGGTACGGACGTGGAGACCAATACTTACTTATTTAGCGGAGAGTTGAAAACGAGTGAACGGGTACATCGCATTGCGTCCAATCCTTCAGCAACGACGATACTAACAACAAATGAGTACGACCACGTCGGTAGATTGATTGAGACCAAGAAAAAGATGAATACCCTTGCCGAAATCTCCCAGAACAAACAATCCTATAATGAAATCGGTCAGTTGAAACAGAAGAATTTCCATAATTCCACAACCGGGGCTGTACAGGAAATTGTTTACGGCTATAACGAACGTGGTTGGACCAAATCAATTAACAATCCGTCAAATGTCACATCAAAGCGAATATTTGGTCTAGCGCTGACATATGGTGATAAGGCGGATAGTTATAACGGCAATATTGGATCCATGACTTGGAACACCAAGTCAGCTACAATGCAGCCTGTCCAGACTTATACTTATACCTACGACAAACTTGATCGCTTGATTAAAGGGAGTTATAAAAATGCAGCAGCAACTTCTCCCGCAAATAAAAAGAATTTCTACGATGAAGAGCTGGTATATGATGACTTGGGAAATATTGACAGCCTCCGCAGACGTAATGGTAGTAGCAGTACATGGTATAATGATTTTAAGTACAGCTATTCCGGGAACCAGTTATTAAGTATCGCCGACGGCGGCAGTGCGGCACGGAACAATACTTTTGTCTATGATGGTAACGGTAGTGCGGTGTCAAATCTCCGCTTAGGGATCACAAAAATTGAATACAATTATTTAAATTTACCCAAAAAGCTTATCAAGGGAACCGATACTTTGTACTATAGCTATGATGCTACAGGACAGAAACTAACAAAAAAGCTAAGAAATGCTGTGACCCAATATATTGATGGCATTCAGTATAAGAATGGGACCATTGAGTTTATCCAGACAGAGGAAGGGCGTATACTTCCAAATGGTAGCTCTTTTATTTATGAATATTTCCTAAAAGACCATCTGGGGAATACACGGGCAGTAGTCGACAATAATGGCTCGGTGAAGCAGATTCAGGATTACTATCCTTTTGGTATGGAAATGAACCAAGGGAACGCATTGAACAATTCCAACCTGTACAAATATAATGGAAAGGAGAAACAGGTAGAGCTTGGACTCGACCAGATGGACTACGGGGCAAGATTCTATGATGCAGAAATTGGCAGATGGAATGTGGTTGATCCCTTAGCAGACCAAATGCGTAGGCACTCTCCCTATAATTATGCTTTTGACAACCCTATCAGATTTATTGATCCAGATGGAAGAGGGCCGTTTGATCCTCCTACTAAGAAACAACAAAGAGTGGCTGCAGGGGTGATTGTGGGGGGAGCTGCGGGAGGAACATTGGCTGCTGGTATTATCGGAGGATCTTTAGCCGTGGGTGGGGCCGTTGCCGGGGGAGGAACTGCAACAATTGTCGGTGCGCCAGTAGGCTGGGTACTCGGTGGAGCAATAGCTGGAGGCGGACTCCTCGTTGGGAGCTTGGTCGCAGTCTATGAGAATTATACTGAAAGTAGAGCTGCAAAACCAAGCCGTATTGTTCTTAGCCAAGGAAAAACAGAAAAAAAGGCTCCGAATCCTAATGGTGCTAAAGGAAAACCTGATCATCAGGAGAAAGTACAGGAATTGGCTAAAAAAGCAAAATCTGAACATCCTGACAAACAGGTTGTTACTGAAAAAAAGATCAAATCAGAAGGCTCAAATAGGAGACCTGACGTACAAGTCGTAGATCCTAAGACAGAAAAAACAACAAAAGTATACGAAGCAGAGCGAAGACCTGAAAGTAAAAGGAATAAAAAGAGAGAAGCAGAGTATGACCGTTTAGGAATAGAACATGAAACACATAAAGTGGGGGGTAAATAGATATGAATTTAAAATTTTATTTCAATAACCATGAAATTCAAAAATTATTTGAATTTCTCATTTCAATTCAAGGTAAATTAATTCCTGATTTGCTATTTGGGGATTCAAATTATCAATATATAGAAAAATATGAAGAATTTGATTCAATTTTAAGATATCAAACAATTCATTTTTTTTTAGTTAGTGATTCATTCCAATTTGAAAGGTTAAAAGTAGCAGAAAATGAATATATAAAAGAAGGCAATAAGTACTTTATAATTCAACGTAAAGGAGGTCCCTATATAGATTTATTCTTTTATCGTGGATTTTCCGACGATGCAGCCGTTAAACATAAGAGTTCCGAAATAGATATATACAGCAAATTTATTCATGTAGATAGCTATGAAGAGTTTAAAGCAACGGAAGAACTGATCGTATATTATAAGTTTATTGTAGATTATATTAGGAAAAGGAGTAAAAGAATAAAAATCGGTACAAAAAAACATTATATAGGCTTAGAACTATTGATTGATAAAGATTTTTTAGAACAAAATAAGATAACATTATGATTACGTAATCTCCAAAAATGGAGATATCTGTTGAAACATCGGCATCAACCTAAATCATTATGTAACTTATTCTAATAGGGATTCCAGTTATTAGAAACTTAACCGAAATCCTTGTTTTGATTTATAGATGGGTAAGTCCTTCCATGTACGCTCCTTGAAAAACTTAAGAAAAAGTATTCGGAGACTATAATTAATAGAAATATCTGTAAATGGAGTCTGTAATGTAAATTGTATCAATGGAATATTCAATAAGATTATTTATTTTCAATTATTTAAATAACACAATTATGAAAGAAAAAGACTCGATTTTTCGTTAGTGTTTACTTTTAAGGAATTCAAGCGGGCTTCGTCGTTTTAAACGCTTCAAGGCTGAAGCCATATAAGGTCTTTACGAAAGTAAAAATTTGTCTCCAATAATGGCGTTCTAACGCCGTTAATGAAGCATCTGCTGGATGGAGAACTGGAATACCACTTTAACGATGAGAAAGCTCCGGGCAATAACAACCGGCGAAATAACAGGGCAAAAAAAAGAGAGTCCGAGGTTCCAATACCAGAACTTGTGAGCTGGAGGCAGGCTAGGATAGATCGAGAACTTTAGAACCTAAAGTAGTACCTAAAAGATTATTAATCGTCACTGAACAGCTTGAGAGACACGTGCTGAACATATATGCCAAAGGATTGAGTACACCTGCATTAAGTGAGTTTATCCGCGAAATTTATGGTATGAAGATCTCTACTACTGAAAAATCTCGTATTACCGAAAGTGTTCTCCCAGCAGTAAATGAATGGAGTAGTAGGCCCCTGAAAGCTGTTAATCCCTTTGTATTTCTGGACTGGAACTGGTGAATCAAGGGCTATCTATAACATATTGGGAGTCGGTATGGACGATAGATAGATCCGATCGGCCTTTATCGTCCAGAAAACGAGAGGCCCAAACTTCTGGCTTTCGGTGCTTACCGACCTTAAACAGCGTGGTGTTGAAGACATCCTTGTTACTTGTATAAATGATCAAAAAGAGTATCCCGAGGCTATAGAAGTTATTTTTCCAAAAACAAAGATCCAGCTATGTATTGTTCACCAGATCAGAACAAGTGTGCATTATACAAGCGAAAATTATAACATGCTAGTAATAGAGAGCCTAAAGCTAGCCTATAAGCAGTGAACGAATAAATGAGATATGTGAACCTGCTGTCATTCGAAGGAAAATGGGGTAAGAAAGACTCCCTTCTGTCAAATCCTGGGGGGATAACTGGACTAATTGTAATCTCTCTACTTATTTCGAGTACGAGGATCAAGTTCGCAAGGAAATATACACCACCAATCCGATCGAAAGAATGCTCGGTCAGATATAAAAAATCATTAAGTCCAACGGAGCTTTCATCTCCGATCAGACGCTAATAAAATGATGTATCTAATCATAAAGTATATCGCAAAAAAAGACGATGCCAATACATAACTGGGGCTTGATCATATCCCAACTTTATTTTAGATTTTAGAAAAGGCTCAAATTAGAATGTGCTTTTTAAAGTTTAATCCTATGACACGTTTTGAGTTATACTCCCAGTACATAATTATTAATTGACATTTATTACGTCTCAATCTCTTCGTCAAAATATGACTGGAGGATCCGACAGAAAAAATCTATTTTTCTTAAAATTTTCGAACAGGCAGTCCTAGAATGTGTACCAAGACCTATATTTAATGGCCTCGAAAATAGTCTCATTTATCAATCAACAGTTACTGCTCTATTTCATAGACATTTCTCACGTAAGATTAAGATATAGGTTTTGTTTATACACATTTTGCTATTTCTCTATTTTTAAGGTTGCTATTATACGATTAATTTCTTTCAGCTCTTCAACGATCTCCGGTGAAGCAATGCTAACAGTATCAATAGTATAACTACAATAGATTATTTTATTGTAATCCGCGAAAATCCAATTAAAAATTGTTAAAGCATCACCATTATTTTCCGATGAGGAGATATAATAGAGATATTTGTGCCCAACATCATTTCTCAAGACACTTCCACCATTCTCTTCGCATAGGTCTACCAAATACTCTTCGCTATTAAAACTATTAGATTCTATTTCTAATGGCGTGATTCTAAAGCTTCCTGTTTGTTCAGTATAGAAAAGATACGTCCCCTCTTCCTCTTCGACATAAATCAAATTAATAGGATAACTAAACTTTATCCATCCTTGATTAGAAACAAACTGATTATATTTCATATATCGTAAATTATATTCGAATTGATAATTTAAGATAAATAAAATTATTTCTGTCTCCAATCTCAAAGTTCGAAAAAGATCGTTATTAGCTCTTGATTATGGCAAATTGGCTCTTTTTTAGGACTTTTTTTATGGTACTGTGTTTCTTCCTCTATGACATACCATTATAGAAGTAAATGCCTGTGGAGTACATAACTCAGCGATTTTAGCTTGATTTGCAGGCACCCGTTTATTCCCAATTTTTCTTTCTAACCTGTCCATATCTACGGCGACCCTATTGTCCAATAATTTCGCTGAATGCTGTGTGGTTCTGATATTAAGTATGGCCGAGCTTTTGGAGACTGTTTCTATCGGAACACTATTGGCAAGTGTGACGGAGGTAGCGAAAGTATGGCGTGATTTGTGGAAGGTCAGTTCTTGGGCAATCTCACACAAGTCAGCTATTTCCTTAAGATAACTGTTCATTTTCTGATTACTCAGCGCAGGAAGCACCATATCCTTTGACACACATGCTGGCTAGTCACGATACCGTTCAATAATTTCATGTGGCTTGGACAATAGTGGAATATTTGACGAAGTTTCAGTTTTCTCTCTGCTTGAGAAGATCCAGAGCTTTCCGTTCACGCCCCTGCAATATCGGCCCATTTTTGTTTCTTCACATCTGCATAGGACAATCCTGTGTAACAGCAAAAATACGAAGATATCACGCACATGGGCAGACCTTGGTATCTTGAACAACTTTTACTATTCTCCGCAGTTCAGCATTTTCAGAAACTCTTCTCTTTAGCTTTCGCCTTGATCTTGTAGAATGCAATTGGATCCTCCGTTATCCATCTGTGCGCAATACAGATCTTGATGATCTTGCGCAGGTGCTTCATGTATTTCGCTGCCGATACTGCTGAACATCCCATCATAGCTCGCAGAAAGAATTCATACCCGCTGACAAATGCATGGCCGATCTTTCTTGTATCAATATCCAGCGACCTGTATTCTTTTTCAAGATATCCACAAATATGTAATAAAGAGGTCTCATAACCTTGGAGCGTATTGGGTTTGAATCCAATTCCCAACAATGCTTCCATCTGCATATTATGTTCCCTAAATACATCAAGGAGTTGCTTTCGTTTGATATCTTTTCCCTGACACCTAAGTTTGATGGATTCTGCCGTAATTTCTTCTCCTGCCGCTATCATAGCCGTATGGATAGTACTTACTTTACTTACAAGTGTATCAAGGTAACTGTTCAGGGTTTTGACAGTTTCGGTGGTACCTTTTACCCGATTGGCTTTGGAATTCCATTTTGATGGCTCACATTCACGTCCAACCGAAGTCTCCTTTGGTAGGCCGTCGACTGTAATCCGCATGTAGATTGGCTTGGGGCCACTAACATAATTTTTTGGTTTCTTCAAGTAGAAGAGCAAGGAATAATTTGTACTCATGACAACATCATTTAAGTGAAACAAATGTAGCATTGCAACTAAAACGGATCAAGGTTTAACTTTTGAATACACTGATTTTCAATTAATTAAGCCGTTACCAGTGAGTAAGTGTACTAGATGAAATGACTCACTGAATGACTCACTTTTTTATTGGGAATTTTTAGAAGTTTTGTAGTTACTGAAAAACAAAAAGCCTGCAAATTAAACATTTGCAGGCTTTTGTATGTTTTGACTTTTAGATGTGTAGCCCGTAGGGGAATCGAACCCCTGTTTCAAGAATGAAAATCTTGCGTCCTAACCCCTAGACGAACGGGCCGTTTTCTGTTTCGGTGTGCAAATATAGAAATATTTATAAATGTGTCAAAATTTTTATCTTTTTTTTATTCATTTTTTTTGAAATAGATCATAAAACCCTCTAGAATAGCTATATTTAAAGTCATTGAAAAAGTAACCAACATGACTAATTTAAAAAAAATCAAAAAACCGCTACTCTATGCCGGACTAGGCTTGGCTTTATTAAGTCAGGAAGCCTATGCTCAGAAATCGAGTGCAATCGCAGATCAACTGCAACTCACCTGGAAGGTCAAAGACGGAGAGAATATCCGTAAAAATCCGGTTTCTACCCTAATTTTAAAAAACAAGGGAAAAAATGCTGTTCAACTCAACGACTGGAGCCTTTGGTTTAATTTTATTCGCTCTATTGATCCCGATAAGGTCGACAAACGTTTTGCGATAGACCACCGAAACGGGGATCTCTTTCAGGTTAGCTTTAAGAAAAATAACTTTTTATTAAATGCGCAAGATACGGTCCACATCGATTTTATCACAACCGGACTGGTCAATTATACGGATGGGCCAATTGGTCTATACCTAAAAAATAATAAAACTGGGCTTGCAACAAATATTTCGGATTATTCTGCTGTTAAAATCGCTCCCCAGTCGGACGCTGAAAAAACAGATTACTTTGCTTATAAATACGACCAAAACAAGCTTGTAGAGGGGACAGCAGCACAACATATCATTCCCTTACCAAGTAATATCATCATAAAAACTAACGAGAAATTCAATCTACCGACAGGTACAAAACTTTTTGTCGATAAGGATTTTGCGAGCGAATCGGCCTTTCTGACAAACTTTTTTTCAGCATATTCAGGTATCAAGCTAACGGCTTCATCTAGCCCTCAGGGTGGCATCGAGATTGTCAAAGCAAATAACTTAAAGCCAGAATCCTATCACTTGACGATTGGTGCGAAAGGTATACGAATAGAAGCTTCCGATAAAGCCGGTGCATTTTATGCCATACAATCTTTAAAATCGCTGATCAATCACAGTCAATGGAATAAAGCCACAAAATCAATCGCTTTGCCATACGGTAACATTGAAGATAGCCCACGCTATGGCTACCGTGGATTTATGCTGGATGCTGCCCGTAATTTCCATAGCAAAGCCGAGGTTTTGAAAATATTGGATCTCATGGCTTCTTACAAGTTGAACAAGTTCCATTTCCATTTCATTGACGACGAAGGTTGGCGATTGGAAATTCCTTCTCTACCTGAATTAACGGCTATCGGAGCCAATCGTTCGGCTAATTTTGAAGATGGAAAAGCGATACAGTCTGCTTATGGTTCTGGAGCGACCGCCAAAACCCATCAATTCTACAGTGTTTCTGACTATATCGAAATTTTAAAATATGCACAGGCAAGACATATCGATGTCATACCCGAAGTAGAAACTCCTGGTCATGCGCGTGCAGCGATTAAAGCAATGCGTGCGCGTTTTGCGCATTATTCAAAACTTGGCGATAAACAGAAGGCAGAGGAATTCTTGCTGGACGATGCTGAGGACAAGTCCGTTTACAACTCTGCACAAAACTGGAATGACAATGTCATGAACCCTGCCCTACCTTCAACCTATCACTTTCTGAGCAAGGTGATCGATGAAATCAAAGCAATACATGATCAAGCTGGAGTTCCGTTGAAAATTATCGATCTGGGAGGCGACGAAACGCCAAGTGGTGTTTGGGGGAAATCGCCAAAGGTGTCGGCCTTTATGAAGGAGAATAATATCGCCAATGTACTCGATGTATGGCCACTGTATATTGCCAAAATTAATACCCTTGTTCAAGAAAAAGGATTGACGATGTCGGGATGGGAAGAAATGGGTATGCGCAATAAAGGAAAAGGCATGGTTGTAAATGCCGATCTGGGAAAATCCGGCATCCATTTGAATGTATGGAACAATCTCCCTGGCCAAGGACAGGAAGACCTCGCTTATCGATTGGCAAATGCTGGTTATAAAGTTGTTTATACGAGTGCTGCAAACAACTACCTCGATATGTCTTGGGACCGTGACTTTGCAGATCCAGGACACAGTTGGGTAGGCACGGTTAATCTGAATAGAACTTATTCGTTCTCTCCTGAAAATTTCTTCATCAACCTACGGAAGGATGATACTGGAAAAGATCTTAAACCAGAGGCTTACACCAACAAAGAACAGCTTACAGCCGAAGGGAAGAAAAATCTTCTTGGTATTAAAGGTGCTTTATGGGCGGAAAAGGTATCCACTGACCAACGTCTTGAGGAAATGATATTCCCACGTTTGATAGCGATTGCTGATCGCGCGTGGGCACCCGAACAGGCCTGGGAAAAAGGGGATTCTTTCGACGAAGCTACTTATCGCAAATCGTATACCGCCTTTATCAAAAAATTAGGTGAGGATGAATTGAAAAAACTGGATAGGGCAAATGGGGGCTATACCTATCGACTTCCAAAAATTGGAATCAAGAAAGAGGGCAGCCAACTCCTTATTAATACCGATTATCCTGGTTTCAAAGTCTATTATAGCGACAACGGAAGTAACCCAACATTAAAATCAAAACTGGTGAACGGTCCGATACCTTTCCAGAACGGAAAAAAATACTTATTTAAAGTATTTGATGCCAAAGGACGATCAGGTGATGTGATCAGCTATTAATTCATCGGGATTCATCTTGGTGAGCGCGATTGGCGTTGAAAATAAAAAAGCTGCTTTAAAATAACATCAGTCGCTCCAGCGTCCACTAGATGAAAAGACACTTAAACTGATAAAGGAAAATAGCATAAAAATAGGGCTGTCCAACTTCTTTGGACAGCCCTTCTGTTTATATAGACTTATATCTTTAAAACTTATAACTCAATGCAACAGCAGCATTTCTTGGATCAATCTGATTAATAAAACCACCGCGGAAGTATGAATTCAATCCGATCTCATTGGTGATATTATTTACAAAAACTTTCGCATCAAATTTGCGCCATTTGTATCCCACCTGTGCATTTAATGTGGTATATGCAGGCATATTGAAAGGTTCTGTACCATAATATTCGCCGTGTCCATTTGGGGTTAAGCTATATTCATTCACAGGTCGGTCTCCAACATAATAAACTCCGGCACTTAAGCTCAGGTTCCGAAGAGCTCCTTGATTAAATACATATTGTATCCATGCATTTGCCGTATGTTTTGGCGCATTCATCGGTGCGGATCCATCCATATAAGATGGTGAATTTTTATACCGCGCGTCTAAATAAGCATAGCCCAACATCACTGTCAAATTTTCCAATACACGACCGTTCAACTCAGCCTCAATACCATCGCGGACCAAATCCCCGGCCTTAAAGTATAATCCTGTGGCGACATTCGTGCCTGGTGTATACTCCGCATTCGTCAAGTTTGAGGTATAAATATGGAAATAGGTTAAATTGAAACGTAAGCGATTATTCAGCCAATCGGATTTAATTCCACCCTCAAATTGTTCGGTTTTAGAAGCACCTGCCGCTGTACCATCTGTTAAAGGATTTGCCGCATTCCTTAAATTCGTTGAGTTTGTATAAGATCCAAATACATTGAAATTTTCAAATGGCGTAACAATCACTCCCGCCATTGGATTCCAAGCCGACTCCCTTTTATTACCGTTTGATGTAAAATCTTTTGTTGTAATTTCGGAATAACGTAAACCTAATACAGCCTTAATGTATTTGTTAAATTCAATAACGTCTTGCCCCATAAATCCTATAGAAGAATAATAACTCCGTACAGGAGTTCCTGCTGTATAGGCAATTTGCTTTCCTTTTCGCTGGTTACCCAACGAATCGACGTATACCACTTCCGAAAGATCATTCACCCAATCACCATGGATATCAATAATATCAATTACATTGCTATTTTGATCGGCTTTTTTCAAAAGAACATTTTTCTCCAGTGGACTTAATTTTCCGGCAAAAGAAGTTGTTGTTGCATCAGCAATACGATAGTCCACCCCTGCCTGAACCAAATGTTTTACCTTACCCGTATAAAGATCTTTTCCGATCAAGTCAAACTGAAACGTTTTATTCTTGTCATCGCGCAGGCTCTTGCTCATTGAGCGCGAGAAGGTATTATATTGTTTTGCATCATCTTTAATCAATGAGGAAGATGATGATTGGTTATCAACCTGATAAGATGACGTTGCAATAGAAGCTCGGATGCTCCAGCGATCAGTCAGTTCATGATTGATCTGCGCCATAAAGCTCTTCATCTCTGTATTATTATTATCGGAATTGAAGCCCAAAAACTTATTGTTCGGGATAACATATAGCGCATTCACCCCCTGTGAAGGATTTAAATTGACAGCGGAATTAACCGGCGTGCGATTATCATTAAAATAATCACCCTCCAAAGTAATTGTCGTCTTATCCGTTGGTTTCCAAGCTAACGATGGATTTAAATAAACACGGTTAGAGGATACACTTTTACGGTAGCTATCACTACGTTCATACGCTCCATCCATTCGAAAAGCAACGGTCTGTTTTTTATCCAGTACCGTTTGGAAATCAAAGGTTGGGCGGAATTGTCCCCAGCTTCCTGCACGGACACCCACCTCACCGGAATTCGTGAAATTAGGGGTTTTAGTGACCACATTGATTACCCCACCAGCATTACCAATATCGGTAATAACCCCCTGTGTAACGGCAGCAGACCCTTTAATCATTTGAATAGACTCCACACCTTGCATATCAACAACTCCAGACGCCGTCTGAAATTGAGAGTCCATCCGCACGCCATTCTTCAATACAGGTACCCCTCTGAACCCACGGGTTGATAAAGATTCTTTAACACCCCCATAAGAACCAAACAAGGTTACACCGGGAATATTTCTTACAGCATCCGTCAAAGTAAGAATACCCTGATCTTGAATTACCTTATTGGAAATGACAGAAATACTCTGAATTTGATCCGAAGGTTTTAATGGCATACGTGTAATCATCTCCAAGCCTTTTGGCTTTTTGTTACGTTCACCAAACACTTCTACCTCATCAATGGCCTGCTCATTGCTCACTAGCGTAATGGGATCAATAATCACTTCAGGGCTTTTTGTGCTAAAAACATAATCGATAACGGTTGTTTGGTAGCCCATGTAGGTGAATTTAATCACCGTATTTTGGTCGATGCCATGCAGTCTAAAATGACCTCTATGATCGGTACGTACTTTTTTATCTCCGATTGAAACGGTTACTGAACTTAAAGGATTATTTTGTGTATCGACGACTTTACCTTTGACGATTCCCGAAGTTTGACCATATACTGCACCTCCGATTAAAAATGTAGAAGCAAGAGCTAGTAAGTGTTTGTCCATGTTAATAATTTTGGGTAATTATTTTTAATTATTCTAAATAACAAAGCAAAGGTATAAAAAATAAACTATTTAGAATGATTAAAAATAAAAAAGTCCTGAACCAACTCAGGCTCAGGACTTTTTTATTTATTTAGACAATTATTTTAGTCAAATTTCCATCTTACGAACGCTTCGATAGCTTCATAGTTTGCCAAACCTAATTGGTCATATAAAGCTGCGGTTTCGCTTGTACGGTCTTCAGCACGCACCCAGAATTCACGTGGATCATCTCCAGGGAATACAGGCAAATCTTTTTGAGACTGGTGTTTAAAGATGGCTAAACGTTTGCGATAAACTTCTTGTGGCGATAAAGGAACGGCCATTTGGATCTCGTGGATAGGATATTCATGCCATGCTCCACGGTATAACCATAACCAACAATCTTTGGTCCACTCATCCGTTTTACTCAATCTGTTTAGTGCTTCAAACAGAATGTCGAAACATACTTTATGTGTACCGTGTGGGTCAGCAAAGTCACCCGCAGCAAATACCTGATGTGGTTTTACGTGGCGCAACAATTCCATTGTTTGTTGAATATCATCTTCAAAAGATACATTTTTTGAAAACTTCTGTCTATCATAGAACGGTAGATCTTGGAAATGGATATTCTCATCTGGCAAACCTACCAAACGAGCTCCTGCGATCGCCTCACCCTTACGGATTAATGCTTTGATTTTACGGACAAGTTCAGTATCGATCTGATTTGGTTTTTTTGTTGCAAAAATTGCTCTTTCCTCATCATAAATGCGGCCGATCTGAGAAGCTTCTGCCTCTGCCCCAATTTGTTTAGCAAGATCTTCAGCAAACTCCAGATAACGTACCACATCATCATCCCAAACAGCTGTATTACCACAAGTTTGGTAAGCAACATGGACATTGTGTCCTTGATCTGCCAGGCGAATAAATGTACCGCCCATTGAGATGACATCATCATCAGGGTGTGGAGAAAATACAATCACATTTTTCTTCGCTGGATTGGCACGCTCAGGACGTTGTGAATCGTCAACATTGGGTTTACCCCCTGGCCATCCCGTGATCGTATGTTGAAGTTCGTTAAATATACGGATGTTAATATTATATGCTGGACCGGTCTCTGTAACCAACTTGGCCATCCCGTGCGCATTATAATCCTCGTCGGTAAGTTTCAGGATTGGTTTTTTGATCTCTAAAGCCAACCAAACGACTGCTTTTTTAATTAATGAAGGTGTCCAGGTAACATCTTCTGCCAACCAAGGAAGATCAAAACGTGTCAATAATGAAGCTGCCGCTTCATCAAGGATAAATTCAACGTTGTCCGATAACTGAAGATAAGTTGCAGGTATCTCTGCGGAGATTTCTCCTTCAACTGCTTTTTTAATGATCTCGGCCTTTGTCTCGGTCCAAGCCATTAAAATAATTTCTCTCGCTTTGAAAATTGTACCTACGCCCATGGTAATCGCTTTTGTTGGTACATTCTCTTTTCCACCAAAAGCACGGGAAGCATCGCGACGAGTCAAATCGTCCAACGTTACGACACGTGTACCTGAGTTAGGTGCAGAACCTGGCTCATTGAAACCGATATGGCCGGTACGGCCAATACCTAATAATTGAATATCTAAACCTCCTGCTGCTGTAATCTTCTGTTCGTAAGCCTCACAGAATGCATTTACTTGGTCAGGAGCTAAGGTACCATCTGGAATATTTACATTAGCCGCATCAATATCTACGTGATCGAACAAGTTTTTGTTCATAAAGGTCACATAACTCTGATCGGCATCAGGTTGCATAGGGTAGTATTCGTCAAGATTGAAGGTAATCACGTTCTTAAAGCTTAAACCTTCTTCTTTATGCAAACGAATCAATTCTTGATAGACTTTTACCGGAGTGGCACCGGTAGCAAGGCCCAGAACAGCTTTCTCACCTTTCTCTTGCTTTGCACGAATAATTTCAGCAATACGATTTGCAACGTTTTTCGAAGCTGAATTTTGATCTGGATAGACGCTCACAGGGACTTTTTCGAAGCGTGTTTCTTCCAATAAATTTAATCTAGCCATTTTATGGGTATGTTGATAAACGTGAATTACAAATTTATAAAATTAGTACCTCAAGTTGAAGTAAAATTTTAATAAAGTGGTTCTTTCTTAGCGATATTTTAAATAAAACCTTTTAGCTATTCTTTTACCTCAATAATACAGCTATACCTTATTCAGAATCTCGACAGCTTTTAATAGCGTTTCATCCTTTTTAGCAAAACAAACCCGCAAAACTTGTTGATTTGTAGCTTCTTTATAGAACGCTGAAAGTGGGATGGTTGCAATTTTGTGCTGCCTGGTTAACGAACAAGCAAATTCAAATTCCTTCTCCTGACTGATAGCACTGTAATCGATATTCAGGAAATAAGTTCCCTCGCAGGGAAGAATCTTAAACCGGGATCCCTTTAATCCGTCTTTCAATAGGTTTCTTTTTCGCTCAAAAAATTCCGATAGGCCTTTGACATAGCTTATATCCTCCAGATATTCCGCGATAGCGAATTGCATGGGTGTATTTACGCTAAATACATTGAATTGATGTACTTTTCTAAATTCCTGCATTAATTGTGGCGGAGCAATGCAATAACCAATCTTCCAACCCGTGGTATGCAATAGCTTTCCAAAGGAAGCAACAACAAAACTTCGCTCGCGTAAGGAGGGTATTTCCAATACCGATTGAGGCGAGACACCATCGAAAACGATATGCTCGTACACTTCATCACTCAACAAGAGTGCGTTGGTACCTGCCAACAAGTTCCCAAGTTTAATTAACTCTTCTTTACCCAGCACTTTACCTGTTGGATTATTCGGATTATTAATGATGATTAAGCGGGTTCTGGAATTAATTAACGTAGCGACGTAATCCCAGTCAATCTGAAAATCAGGTGCCATTAATCGCACGGGGACAACTTTACCGCCAAACAATTCGATAGTCGGCGCATAACAATCGTATGCCGGTTCAAAGATAATAACCTCATCTTGCGGTCTAACGACTGCGGCAATAGCTGTAAAAATTGCTTGGGTACCACCCGATGTCACAGTAAGCTCCGCCGTTGCATCGACCGCCACGTTATAAACTTCCCGGTATTTTTTGGAGATCGTATCGCGTAATGTCTGTGCTCCGATCATTGGCGCGTATTGGTTATGTCCCGTTTCCATTGCCTTAGAAACCAATTCCACCAACTTCGGATCGGTCTCAAAGTCAGGAAAACCTTGCGACAGATTTAAAGCGTGCTGCTCATTCGCAAGCATCGTCATTTTAGTAAAGATCGTCGTACCGACATGTGGAAGTTTAGAAGTTAGGTTAAAGTTCATTTTTTGACATTTTATTAATCTACTAAATTAGTGGATTTTCCTATATTTGTAAATATATATAAGAATAATAACATGATAAAATACATCACACTACTTTTTTTAATTCTGCCATTCATTGGTTCTGCACAAAAAAAGGAACTTACCAAAGAGGAGTATATTGCCCGCGTTAAAGCTGCTCCGGATTCTATCTCGACATTGGTTGACTTGCGTAGAGTTGGCGGATATGACCCGGTTTATCCCGAGCTTCAGGCGCTTTATAATACGTTGAGTAAAAATGTCAAGAATTCAAGTGAAGGGAAAGAGTTCCAAGACTATTTAAATACCTTGGAAACGGTTCAAATTGGAAAAATAGCGCCAGCGTTTACGCAAAATGACACTACTGGAAATCCTGTAAAACTTTCGGACTTTAAAGGAAAATATGTGCTTCTTGATTTTTGGGCATCTTGGTGCCCCGATTGCCGTGTCGAAAGCCCGGATCTTGTCAAAACATACCAACAATTCAAAGGTGAAAACTTTGAAATATTGGGTATATCCTTTGATAAGGATCGCAATTCTTGGATTAAAGCCATCCATGCAGATAAATTGCACTGGCGTCATGTTTCAGATCTTAAACGTTGGCAAAATGATGTCGGAACCTTATACGGCGTAAAATCTATCCCGCAGAATGTCCTGATCGATCCCAATGGGAAAATTGTAGCGAAGAACTTACATGGTGATGCTTTACGTGCAAAATTGAAAGAAGTATTGAAAAAGTAAACGATAGGCAATACATAAAAAGACCATGCTTTCTTAAAGCATGGTCTTTTTATTTGTATACTCATCTTTTAATCCGCTAGCCAAACAGGGCACTGAAGATGTCCTCCAATTTAGCAACCGGACGGATGGCAATATTATATTTTTTAGCGTCCAATCCTTTGGTATTGAATTTAGAAATAAAAATACCATCAAAGCCAAGCTTCTCAGCCTCCTGTATCCGCTGTTCTATACGATTTACGGCTCTGATTTCGCCCGATAAACCAATCTCACCTGCGAAAGTCAGATTGGAGCGAATCGCGATGTCCTGTTGTGAAGAAATAATTGCAACAACGACAGCCAAATCGATCGCAGGATCTTCAACACGCAACCCACCGGCAATATTCAAAAATACATCTTGTGCGCTTAACCTAAAACCAAAGCGTTTCTCTAAAACAGCCAACAGCATATTTAATCGCTTCGTGTCGTAACCTGTGGAAGAGCGCTGTGCATTTCCAAATGCCGTATTACTCACCAGCGCCTGTACTTCAATCATCATAGGGCGCATTCCTTCGAGCATCGCCGCAATGGAAACCCCACTGACAGGTTCATCGCGTTGGGAAATCATAATCTCCGAAGGATTCGACACTTCCCGTAGCCCCGACCCCTGCATTTCATAAATACCGAGTTCTGAAGCCGATCCAAAGCGATTTTTTACAGCCCGTAAAATTCGGTAGACGTGGTGGCGATCACCTTCGAATTGAAGCACCGTATCCACCATATGTTCTAAAACCTTGGGACCTGCGATAGACCCGTCCTTGGTAATATGCCCAACAATAAAAACTGGTGTACTCGTTTCCTTTGCAAACCGAAGTAACTCTGCGGTACATTCGCGTACCTGAGAAACCGACCCTGGTGCCGATTCAATTTGTGAGGAATGTAAAGTTTGTATAGAATCTATGACAATAACATTGGGCTGTACCGTCTCGACCTGCTTGAAAATATTTTGAGTAGATGTTTCGGTAAGAATATAACAATTTGCTTTGGATGATTGTGACAATCGTTCTGCCCGCATCTTAATTTGCTGTTCGCTTTCTTCCCCAGAAATATAAAGTGTCTTGACTTGTGGGATCGATAAAGCGAGCTGTAACATCAACGTAGACTTCCCAATACCCGGTTCGCCTCCGATAAGTACCAATGACCCCGGAACAATACCGCCGCCAAGAACCCGGTTGAACTCCTGATCAGGAGTCAATATCCGTAATTCATCCTGATAGACAATTTCGTGGATGATCGCAGCTTTATTCGCTCTCTTTGTGCTTCCTCCTGTGGTAGAACTACGCCATTCAGGCACTTTTGAGCTCGCCTTTTCGACGACTTCCTCAACAAAGCTATTCCATTGCTTGCATGAAGGGCATTGCCCCATCCATTTGGGAGACTCGTAGCCACAGTTTTGACAGAAGTATGCAGATTTTGATTTTGCCATGCTACGAAATTACAAATTTATAGCGGTTAAAAGCGTAATATCCTCCCCCGCACCTATTATATGCATTATCCAAGATATTACGGAAGGACTGGTTAGCCTTTCGCTAATACTGCTTCGATAAGGGTTAATTCCATACGCTGTATTATTACTATATACTACATCACTGCTTTAACAATACCTCAACAATACTGCATGTATACTGGAACCCTACTGAAAAGCCTTAAAAAAGCCAAGGTGTTTATCCTTCATTTTCTTTTAAGATCCGCAAGAAATTTTGTCCCATAATCTTCGCAACATCCGTCTTTGTATATCCTCTCTCCAACAGCGCTTTGGTCAGTAACGGAAATTTAGAAACATCTTCTAGACCTTGGGGTGAGGATTCTATGCCATCGAAATCCGATCCTACAGCAACATGGTCTATACCCACTTTTTTGACCAAGTAGTCAATATGATCCAATAATTTCGACAGTGGAGCATCGGCTTGCTGTTGAAGTTCCTTTGGCAACTTTTCATACATGGCCCAGGTACTCATTTTTGTATCCCCGGTATCACCAAATTGACTTGCATACAAACCCTTAAGCATTGTTTCATAGGCAGGATCCAAAAAACCTGAATAAAAATTCACACCAACAACGCCGCCATTTTTTTTCAGAGCCGCTAATTGTGCATCTTTCAGATTGCGGAAATGTGGACATAATGCATAGGCATTGCTATGCGAAACTAAGATCGGTTTGGTCGTTATCGCCAGCACGTCATAGAAAGTCTGCTCTCCTCCATGAGATAGATCTACCATCATCCCCAATTCGTTCATTTTGCGGATAATTGCTCGTCCTTGCCCCGTCAACCCCTTATCTTTGGAACGCATATCTCCCGATTCCATCGCGGCGCAGCTTGCCCAAGGCAAATTGTAGTTCCAGGTCAAAGTGAGGTATTTGGCGCCGCGCTCATGAAGCCGAACCAAATGGTCAACACTTCCTTCAATCATATTTCCACCTTCCACACCGATCAACGCAGCTATTTTACCTGTTTTTAAGATCGCATCAATGTCACCTGAAGATTTTGCCAAACTTATTTTATCGGCATTTGCTGCAATCATCTTTTCCAATGCATAGATCTGGTCATTGGCATGCTTAAATGCTCCGGATTTCCACTTCGCGTCATCGGACCACACAGCAAAGACCTGCACATCTACACCGCCTTCCCGCAGTCGAGGCAAATCTGTCGCTCCCGTACTTATTCGCTGGCCGATATCTTTTCCCTGGAAAATGGATTCATAAATCACATCATTGTGTCCGTCGACGACCACCAAATCTTGGTGTATCTGTTTATAGTCTTGACTATATCCAACATTGTTGAGTGTTGTCATTGCTAGTCCAAGTAATAGGAGACCTTTTATCATTTTTGACTTTCATTGATCGTTTCGTAAATGGCGTCCTGAATCCGACTTCTGATATTAAGGTCGAGGAGCTTGGTATTCACCTGAGGATGTACACGATTGGACAAAAAGATATAAATCAACTGATTTTGCGGATCAATCCAGATACATGTTCCCGTATAGCCTGTATGTCCGAATACAGTGCTATTCGCTAACTTAGATGGATATTCATTTTTCGGATTCGGATCCCAGCGGTCAAAACCTAGTCCCCGCCGACTGCTTGCCGATTGCTTTGAGGTAAATAAATCGACTGTTTCTGTTTTGAAGTAACGTTCACCCCCATATTCCCCTCTATTCAATAGCAACTGACCATAGATTGCCAAATCATTTGCGGTAGCAAATAATCCAGCATGCCCAGCAATACCGCCAGCCATTGCCGCCCCCTGATCGTGTACGTAGCCTTCTAACAATGTTTTTCGAAAGGAGGTGTCCTGCTCTGTAGGAACGATTTCATCCTTTGCAAAACGCTCGCGGGGAAGATAGCCAGCACGCTTCATCCCCAATGGTCTATAAAAGTTCTCCTGCACATAATCTTGCATTGGCTCAGCAGTCTGATGTTCTGCAACTTCTTTCATGACATACATGCTGATATCACTATACACATAATTTCCCGTGGGTTTTACCGGTGATTTTAGCATCTCTGGCCACATGACGTCACGGTAATAATTGTTGAGGATATACCTATTATCGGCCATTTTCACCTGATGGTTAACGTCGGCTGCCGATACAACATCGCCCCCTTTCAGATATTTATAAAAGGGAATAAAAGGTGTAAATCCCGCTTCATGTAACATGACGGAACGAAGCTTGATATCCTTTTTATTGGTATACTTTGCCTGCCATAGGTAGTGGCCCATGGTACTATCCAAATTAATTATATTGCGCTCGGTAAGGCGCATAATGACAGGAGTAGTACCCGCAATCTTACTGACAGATGCGAGATCAAAAATATCACTTGTTTTCGTGGAAATAGCTTTGGCATACGTGTGAAATCCGTAAGATTTCTCCAAGAGTACTTGTCCATCCTTCACGATCATGACTACAGCCCCTGGGGTTGCTTGCTTATCAATGGCTTCTTGTGCAATGGCATCAATTTTCTTCGTCAGCTTGTTGAGGTTGAGATTCGAGCTTGATGCAGCGCCATATTGTAGTCTTGTCTGCGTGGTTTTGACGTTACCGGCGGTAATTGGAAGCCCACCAAAAATAGACATTGCCATCTGACGTTGTCCAATTTCTGAAAACGGAGCAAGTAATTCAATCAAATCAGATTGTGGATGCTCAGATAGGCTCTTTTTGCTTTTGTCATTTTCAAAAAAATGACAAAGGATAACTTTTTTATCGTTTAATACTGCCTGCTTCAATTGCATTAGACAATCGGCATCTAAGTCATCCTCCTTTCCCGCCACAATAATTGTATTATAATATTTGATGTCCTCATCAAATTTATTAAAATCAAAAACTCTGGTATTTGCATAACGAGCCAACTGGTCCGTGAACATTGTATATTTTGCCGCGTTAGGAACAACAACTGCAATACGAAGTTGATCCAGGTTTTTTAAAGGTAACAGCTGGTCAAGGTTATTAAACAGTATCGTTTCGTTTTTAATTGTAGACTTATATTGAGCAAACAGGGGGCTAATACAGAACAAACCTGCAAATAATGCCCCAAAAAATCGTTTTTTCATTCTGCTTTTATCGTTTTTTAGGTTCTATCAAATAAAAATACGAATTATATAACGAAGGAATAGGTTCGTACGAAAAAAAATCAATTTTGTTACTTATACCTATTGCGCATTTCTAAATTGATGTATTATTATTTGCCATCCTCTTCAGGCTAAACGCAGCGACGTTCCTGAAACCTGAATTGGCTTTGCCCTCAATTGCATCATGAAGGTTTTTTCTGTAAGTTTGACTAATGCCAGAATTGATTCAAGATAAAACGATATTTTCCTTGCTGGAAGTCAGCCGCAGTATCCAAAAGACACTTGCAGAGCGGTATAAGAGTTTGTACTGGATCAAAGCTGAAATGAACAAGCTCAATCATTATACGCATTCTGGCCACTGTTATCCTGAACTGGTTGAGAAACAGGATGGTAAAATTGTCGCTGAAATTAGATCCATCTTATGGAAAGCTGATTACAATCGTATCAACAACAATTTTCTTAAAGTTGCCCAAGAACCTTTACGAGAAGGAATCACAATGTTATTTCAGGCAAGTATTTCCTACGACCCCATGTACGGGTTAAGCTTACGCATTGTTGATATTGATCCGACTTTTACCTTAGGTGAACTTGAAAAGGAGAAGTTAGATAGTATCCGAAAGCTGAAAGCAGAGGGCATATATGAGTCCAATAAATTATTGGACTTTCCAATGGTTCCCAAAAGACTGGCAATTGTTTCTGTAGAAACAAGTAAGGGGCTTTCTGATTTTTACAAGATCATTAATCAAAACCCCTGGGGTTATCGCATCGAATGCACGCTCTTTCCGGCATTATTACAAGGAGACAAATCAGTGCCATCTATTATAAATCAGCTTGCCACTATTGCTGAAAAAATAGACCGATACGATGTCGTCGCCATCATACGTGGTGGAGGTGGTGAGGTTGGGCTTTCCAGTTATAACAACTACTTACTAGCACGCGCTATCGCTATATTCCCTATCCCGGTATTGACTGGCATTGGACATTCGACGAATTATACGGTGAGTGAAATGGTCGCCTATAAAAACGCGATTACGCCCAGTGAACTGGCCGATTTTCTGATTCAGAAGTTCCACAATTTTGCTATTCCGGTCGATCGGGCTGCGGAACGTATACAGCAGCTCATTCTTACCCGATTTAAAGAAGAGCGCAATATGCTATCTCAACTGGCAACGCATATACAATGGATCGGAAAGAGAGAAATTCAGACCTCGAGGGCGGCCATCCAGCAATTTCAACATGATCTTAACGCTTTGATAAAATTGCGCTTTTATGAGCACAGAACGGCACTGGATCATACCGAACGAATTATTCAGCTATCTGATCCAATTAGACTACTAAAGCAAGGTTTTTCAATTACTAAGGTTAACGGAAAACTACTGCAGTCGGTGACACAAGTATCTCCGGGCGATGTGATACAGACGATACTCGAATATGGAGAACTTACCAGTACTGTAATGGATACATCGCCGAAAGACGGCCGAGACGAGCACAATACTTAATTTCACATCGGTACACAAAATTTAAAGAAAGCATATCAAGCATAGCATAATGGAACAGAATTATACCTACACAGATGCCTTTAACGAGTTACAAACGATCGTGAGGGAAATAGAAAATGGCACAACGAACATTGATGAGCTCGCGGGAAAAATCAAAAGGGCTTCCGACCTCATTCAAGTCTGCAAAGCTAAGTTAACAGCGACAGAGGACGAAGTAAGCAGTTTATTACAAAAGATATCCCCAACTCAGGAAACAGATGATGACGTATAGTTTACACCAAACGACAAGGCACATCGAGATCCTCTGTAAAATAATAACTGGCACATAAACGGTGGTAACCATCTGCTATGATCAGTTTTCCATTTGCCCGAACCAACAGAATTGGAGATAACTTTTCTTTCTTCTTGATCTTTCTTAGATTTTCCTTTATATGAAAGTTGGTTTCAGGCAATAAAGGGAGTCCACTGGCCCGTAAAATATCCTTGGACTTCTTTGTAATTGTAACAGCTCTCCGAAGTTTATCAACAAAAGTCTTACATTCTTCCTGAACAAATAAAAGCTCCAAATAATCGTAAGCTGCAGGGAAGTCATGCTCCTGAGGATCCGCTAACCAAAAAAATGGTTTTTTCTCAATTTTAACAGTACTCATACGTTGGTTTTTCTCTCATAAATACATTTCAGATATTGTCGTAATTCCCTAATATTGATAAGCAACAACCTGCCTATCACGTCGCAGGGTTTCTACAAACTCCCGATGTTTACTCACATTCCCCGTCAATCGCCATATTGTATTCAAGCTTTCTTTGTTATAGCGTTGACTTATCACGACAGCTTTAAAGCCCATACTTCGGATTAACTTTTCCGTGTGTTCAAAATCTGCTTCAGATGAGGTCTGCAGTTCATAGTCTTTTATTTTGTGATAATTGTCAATATAGGTCTGTAAATACGTTAACAATGCCAAAATCGCCAAAACCAACCCTACACCAATAAACGCCAAAAATATATATCCGGCACCGACACACATACCCAAAGAAGCTGCAGCCCAAATTGTCGTAGCGGTCGTTATCCCACTTATTTTATTGTCTTCTTTGAAAATCACGCCTGCACCTAGAAAACCGATACCCGTAATAATATTTGCTGCCAATCGATCTGGATTTGCTACTCCAATTTTTAACGAAAGAATAGTAAAAAGGCAAGATCCAAAGCTTACCAATATAAACGTCCTCAAACCCGCAGATTTATTGCGATATTCACGTTCAATCCCAATCAGCAGACCGATTAAGACTGATAACATAATAAGTAAGACGTCATGCGATTCAAAGGGTTGTAATAGGTTATCCATGAGTTTATTTCTTCTTCATCCAATTTAAGAAAAATAGGGAGATCTATCAAATGCCCGCCATTCAAGAATAACGTTTCCTAGACCTAAAACACAGGAGCTTCAATCAACAGTAATAATGCCGCACCATAAGCCTCATTTTTTGTCGACCTAATACATTGGAACTTCAATCAGCAGTAACGATGTATCATAGTACGCTTCAATGCTTATTTTTTCTGTTTCATATAAACCAATGGCATCCCTTCTTGAAAGCAATTCATTTGCTACAGCGATCTTTCCTTCCAAAACAAAAAGATAAAGTCCATTTTGTTCGGAATGAACAGTATAGTCTATCTTTTTACCTACCTCCAGATTTGCCAAGTTAATATAGGCATCCTGATGTATATGTACAGCTGTGTGATCCATTTTATCCGGCGAAACAATAGTGGCAAATTTATTATTCCGATCCAGCTGAAGGTAGGATCTCTGATCGTATCTGGGCTCCAACCCTATTTCATTGGGTATAACCCAAATTTGTAGAAATTTAACAGGAGCCTTCTGATCACTATTAAACTCGGCGTGCTGCACACCTGTACCTGCAGACATGATCTGCACTTCTCCTGTTTGGATCGTACGGCCATTGCCTATACTATCCTGATGTGAAAGTGCCCCTTCAAGTGGTATACTAACAATTTCCATATTGTCGTGACCATGCTGGTCAAAACCTTGTCCTCCTTCCACCTGATCGTCATTCAACACCCGCAATGCACCAAAATTCATTCTTTCGGGATCAAGATACTGTCCAAAACTGAATGAATGTGCGCTTTTCAGCCAGCCAAAATCGACGTGTCCACGATCATTTTCCCGATGTATTATCTTTTGCATGTTGTCCTCCTTACTGCATAAGCCTCTCGCTATCAGGAGACAAAACTCATACCAATAGGGACACAGATCCAAAATCTGACAATTTGTCAAGAGACACGTTACAGCGCTTTTAATTTATCCGGGGCAAATGAATGAACAAGTGCACGCGCTAGAATTCTATTCGGATCTATGACAATCATCCCATTATAATCCCGTTCAGGAATCGCTAAAGGTAACTCTGCGCAACCCAAAATAATGACCTGTGCTCCTTTCTTTTTCAAGTCATCTATGACCAACAATAGATCCTCCCTTGCTTTATTCGCGATCGGTACCGGTTGGGCCTTTATTCCATACTCCTCGTCATAGATTGCATTGTTTACCTTCTCTTGCTGTGTTCCTTCTGGCTCGACAACAACGAAGCCTTTTCGAATAAATGCTTCCCGATATAAACTGTAAATCTGCTCTCCAGCGGTAGATAAAATGCCTACTGCCGTTTCGGGATAGTTTTCGTCAACAAACCGAACCGTCTCATGAACGATATGCAATAGTTTCAACGCACTCCCCGTACGCGCCATCTCATCTTGAACAACAGAAAAAATCGGCTCAGCGTGTGCCGTATTGGACGGAATAGCCGCAATGGTCGCTCCAGCCACTTCAAGTTGTCTTAAAATTGCAGCGATAGCCTTACCGGGATTAGCATTGGACTTATCTAATAAATATGCCGTTCGGTCAGGGATCAAATTTGGACATGAGAATAACAAGAGCGGCAAGTGTTCCTGATCGGATCTTGCCGCAGTCTCATCTATAATTTTCTTTGTAATATCCAGGCCTCCATAAGGGCCTAG
Source organism: Sphingobacterium multivorum (assembly GCF_039511225.1). Classification (NCBI taxonomy): domain Bacteria; kingdom Pseudomonadati; phylum Bacteroidota; class Sphingobacteriia; order Sphingobacteriales; family Sphingobacteriaceae; genus Sphingobacterium; species Sphingobacterium multivorum. The sequence goes on along the minus strand of NZ_CP154261.1, from coordinate 73,670 downwards.
TCCGCCTACTATTCCAATCATAAAAACTATTTTTATATCATAGATATAACCAATAGCCCTACAAATGGTTTGTAGAATTTACCATTCTATGGACTGATCTTCGTCAGGAATCTGTGTATTTAGTTGCCGTTCCAAGATCAATGAGCCCGAAACCTTAAACTTAATGGCAGTCGTAGAAACCAGGGTATAATCCGTAAATTCATAATCCACATTATTTATTGTAATATAACGATGCAATAAGTAAGGACGTACGGCATCCATCTGTTCCGAAACAGTATAACTTGCATCCTTTTTAACAGCAAATTTCATATTTGGATTTTCAGCCCGAAATGTAACCCCTCCTGTTTCATTGAACGTTGCAAAGACCTTATAATTCTTTCTGTCTTTACGATCCTCATCAATATTCCCCGCATAAAAGAAAATTGTATTTTCATCGACTACATAGCTTCTTATTTGACTCTTTACAATCGGAGTTTCACTTTCATGCCCATCCATAACGACTTTTAAGGCTGTACCGCTGTAAGTTCCTGAATAATTATTGAAAGGATTGACACGCAGCAATGCTTTCTTATAGTATTTCCTAGGATTAATTTTGTATTTGGCCGTCGGATCCTCTAAAATGGTCAGTGGAAGCACCCATTTTTCGGCCATATCAATTCCTTTTAACGAAAAATCGATAGCCATTAACGCGGTGTTATCCCCCGACTTTATATTCACAGTCTCAGGTATAGAAAAATACGTATTATTCAGCTGCTTGTAATAGAAATCTTGCCTGGTCTGGAAACGTTCATAATTCAATATGCCCAATGTATCGGGATCCACCGCAACATGTATTGAAAGATCCTTATTATTTGTAGTCGAACCACTTACTTCCAATGGCTGTAGAAATGTCGTTTTTTGCCCCTCTTTATACCGGACATAAATATTTGTGACACCCTCGTTATCCAGAGGGGCCTTAAATGAAACGTAATGTTCAAATTGTTCCTCTTTCCATTCATCGTTGCATGCATAGCATACCCATAATACCATCAGGAACAAAAGCTGTATAGATGACTTTTTCATAAATTGCATAGTTGATTAATCATTATAAGTCCAACCAGGGTTTTGTGTTAAATTTTTATTGCGCTTAAGCTCTGTATGACTAATTGGCCAAAACCACATTTTATCCGCAAAGGTCGTTTTCAATGTCCAGATTGCGACGGGTTGATAAAAAAGATCGCGTTCCTTTTCATTCATTAGTACATTACAGCCGTAAACGGGCAGGGCCTCTTCCACTGGGGCGTCCATCCAGCGACGTAAATCGTAATAACGTTGCCCCTCGCCCATCAGCTCAATAAAACGTTCACGCTTTATTTTACTACGCAATTCATTCTTATTTCCATATACACTCGCCGAATAATCAGGAACTCCACCTCTAATGCGAACGGGCCGAATACCTTTTTTAATTTCAGCGACATCACGACTTATCGTATAACTTCCACCACGCCAAGACGGAATCGTAAAAGAGCCACTTAATTCATTTAATGCTTCGGCATACATCAGTAATATATCGGCATAACGAATAGCGGGTTCTGCCTTTGGGACGACACGTGATCCGACCCCCCCTTCATAGGTATCACTGGGGTGAACAAACTTTTTAACACCAAAACCCGTACGCAACCAATATCCATTGGCAGAGTTAAAGCCATTACCTTTTGGGTCTGCACTATAATAAAAGATCTGTTTATTTCGATTTTCCTCTTTTGTCTCATTCAGCAAGGTCCAGAAACTTCCGCTATAGGCCACTGAAGCATAAAATCTCGGCTCACGATTCGCATATTGTAAAGAAACTCCGGCACGTAATGGCCTGTATTTTTTCGCATTATAATCGTCCTGACTGACGTAACCAGCCACTCTACTTGAACCATTCCCACGCCCAATCTCCTTATCCTTTCCGGGTACATCCGTCCCATCATTCATGTAATAGGCGTCGACCAGTTTCTGTGTCAGTCCATGTGTATTCCATCCTGTTGCAGAGCGTGGTAATTGATGAATAACCATTTGGTCAATTCCTTCATTGGGCTGATTACTACCCCGTGTAAATATAAGTTCAGGATTACCGGAGGCAGATAAAGTTCCGTCAAAGACCTGTGCGTATGATTTTGCTGGATCAATATTTGCCCATCCTTCAGGCCAGTTTTTACTTGAAAAATCATGATCCTCAGGTGGTTTGACTGTTGCATCATCCCCTGTTTCCTGAAAGGGTGCTGTATAAAGTTTGTATACTCCCAATTCGATCACATCTCGGGCAGCAGCAGCAGCCTTCGCCCATTTCTCTTCGTTAAAGTCGACAGACAACAATCGTTTTCCTTTTTTGTCTACCAATAGTGCTGCATAGCCGGAATTATTACCATTGGCTAACGGACTTGCAGCATAGAGCAGTACTTTAGCACGTGCTGCCAATGCAGCACCAACAGTTGGCCGAGCCGAACCGTCCTGCCCGCGCTTCATACCTAAGGATTCCATTTCTTTAGCAGCCTGTACCAACTCATCACTTATATAAGTTGCACATTCCTCATAGGTGCTTCGGGGAATTGCCAGATCGTCATAACTATCGGTGTAATCCAGCCCTTCGTCCGGCAATAATGGAATCGGGCCGTATTTACGGAGCAATAACCAGTAAAGATAAGCTCTTGCGAAACGTGCTTGTCCGCGATAATCTGCAATTTCAGTTGCAGACATTTCGGTGTTCATATAGATGTTCTGAATAAAAGTCGAGGCATTACGAATGCCAAAGTAGCATTGCGTCCATGTACCTTGTTTATCTGCTTCAGTATATTCTCCCATCTTGAACATATTATAGGACAACTCATTTTTCGATGGATCGTATACTTTATCTCGGTCACCATAGTACATATCATCCGCAAAACAATGCGGCGTCAAGCCTTTACTCGCTACATCCGCATTCTCACCAACAAATTGCTGAAATACTTCGGCCAACCATTGCTCCGAGTACACCTTACTTTTAAATGTCTTCTCTATGGTAAGACGATCCTTAAAATATTGATCGGACTTTAAGTAATCTTTTTTGCAGGCTGAGAATATACCTATTCCCAATACAAGCATCACGGCTATGTTTAGTTTCTTTCTTTGCATCTTAATAAGTTTTATAGGTTGACATTGACGCCAAACGTGAACGATTTAGGCAAGGGATAATCTTCTCCTCGTGGTGATGCAAGCTCAGGATCCCAAAGCTTGAATTTCGACCAGGTTAGCAGGTTACTTCCAACCAAGAAAATACGAATGCTATTGGTTTTGATTCGGTTAGTAAGTTCTTTTGGTAAGGTGTAACCTATATCCAATGTCTTGAGACGGATATATTGGCCATTACGTAACCAAAAAGTTGACTCTCTAAAATTATTCGGATTCTCACCATAACTCAATCGGGGATAAGAGGCATTGGGATTTTCTGTTGACGGGTCACCAGATATATCTGCAGATATCCAACGGTTATCTCCCATTACGCCCTTCAACACTTGCCCCCATTCCCCCTCACTAAACGCATATACTGTCTTGCCATAGGTAAAGAACGTGGATTTCCCGGCGCCCTGGAAGTGAACGCTGATATCCAAACTCTTCCAGCTCACTGATGTTCCGATACCATAAACAAGATTTGGCCGACGTGTAGCTCCGATCGCTACGCGGTCACCGTCATCTACGATACCATCACCGTTGACATCTTTATATTTAATATCTCCAGGCTGATAAGTTCCGAATACTTGTTTCGGACTATTCCGTATATCATCATAGTCTTTAAATAATCCCAATGCTATAAGTCCCTTCGCCTGATCCACCCGATAGCCTTTCTGATTTTGATAACCGTATACATTATTTTCTTCATCAATCTCTGTGATCGTATTCTTACTGAACGTAACATTGCTGCGTGCAGTCACATTCACTTCGCCAATCTTTTGTCTATATTCAAGACGCCCATCAAAACCTTCAGATTTTACAGCCCCCACATTTGCACTTGGCACACTCCTAAGTCCAACCATGACCGGCAGATAATTCCTTGCCATATAGATCCCCGTCCGTTCCTCATTGAAGAAGTCCAAATTCGCAACAATCTTATCTTTAAGCAGGGCGACATCAAAGCCTAGATTTCTTTTTGTGGCCATCTCCCAGGTAACATTTGGCGAAGCGACCTGGGTATACTGCATGCCAGTGAAGTAACGGTTAGATCCATAGTCCGCCCATTGATAACCATTATTTGCGATCTCCCCGATGGTATATAGGTAAGGGAATCTCACACCACCAGCCAACTGATCATTACCGACCCTTCCCCAGGAATAGCGAACCTTGAACATGTTCAACCAGGAGACATTATTTTTTACAAAAGGCTCTTCTCCAATGTTCCAGGCCGCCGAAAACGCCGGAAAAAATCCATATTGTTTGCCTGGGGCAAAGTTTTCTGAGCCATTATACCCAAAGTTAAAATCAGCTATATAGCGTGACTTCCAATTATAGGTCAGTCTCCCCGCAAGACCTTGGTTTCTTCTTGCGATTCCATTTTTGATATCATCGCCAAGATTGACCGTCCGAATAAGAGCATCACGCGTAAAACGGGCCACTGCACCAATATTATGATTTCCTATACTGCGGTCATAATTGAACATCATGTCATAAAATTCGCGACGTTCTCCGCTGGCAGTACTGGACTGATACAATTCGTGCGGATCGGAAATATGGGTAAACACTAGATTTCCATTTTCGTCCCGAGCACGCTCTGCCCGCCACTGTTCAGGCCATTTACGACGAGAAATACTATTATCATTGTTTGTATCATAACCAATAATTCCCCTAAACCGTAATCCTTTGGTTATAAAATCAAAATTTTGCTCAATAGAAATGTTCGTCTGTATCTTGTTTTGCCAATTCTCATTATACCCAGTTTGTGTTGCGACCACCCAAGGGTTTGTCTGATTTCCTGTTCCAATTGCTGGAACATAACCATTTGAATACATGACAGGTGTACGAATTGGAGAATAGCCAAATAATACACCCCAGAAATCATTATCTCCCAAGCCCGGGCTATTCCTTTTATTGAGGGACCCTGCAACGCCAATTTTCAGAACTGTGCTTTTGGTCACGTTAATATCTGTGTTCAACCGGTAGTTATATCTTTTGTAATTTGCATTCGTATTGTAATCATTCCGCAATGTTTCATCCGTCTTGTACATTCCGCCCTCATCGATATAACTTCCAGACAAAAAATAACGTGCGGTAGATCCGCCGCCGGTCATATTCAGATTGGCACGGTAGGTCATCGCCCCATCTTTGAGCAACAGATCTTTCCAATTGACATTAGGATAAAGATCTGGATCTAGTCCCAATCGTAATATTTCTAATTCCTCAGGTTGATAGATGGGTGCGAAATTGCGGGTAATGCGCGCTTCGTTCAAGAGATTGGCATACGTAACACCATCTTCAAATTCAGGCGTAATGGTACGCGCGTTATAGATATTCTCATCTTTGAAATTGATATTAATCTTCCCGTCTTTACCACGCTTTGTGGTAATTAATATAACACCATTAGCTCCTCGAGAACCATAGATTGCGGTAACTGCAGCATCCTTTAACACCGTAAAAGTCTCTATATCTTCAATATTTATGTCATTAATATCACGTTCGATATTGTCCACCAATATCAGTGCAGAAGAGCCGCCACCAAATGTGGATATCCCTCGAATCCAGAATTCAGAAATATTTTTTCCAGGTTGGCCCGACTGTCCCATCGCAAATACCCCCGGCACGTTACCTGCCAATGCATTCGATAAACTAGAAGTCGGATTTCCTTTCATGGTGTTTACATCAACACTGCTCGTTGCCGCTGTCGATGTGAGTCTTTTTTGTGTACCGGTTCCTGTTACGACAACCTCTTCGAGCACACTAGTCTCTGATTCTTTTAACGTCACATTGATAACATGACCATCCTTTATTAATATTTCTTGTTTTACATAACCTACAGAAGAGAACACGAGGGTCTTGTAACGTTCTACTTTTATCTTAAAGTTACCCTTATTATCCGTTGTCGTCCCAAGTCCGGGAGCATCCTTTATGGAAATGCTGACACCAACAACAGGCTCCTTTTTAGCATCAGAAACGACACCTGTTACTTCTAGAATATCCTGTGCAAAGACGCCTAAAGTGCCACACAGAAGTAACAAACATGTTAGTAATATTTTATTCATCATCTTTCTCAGATTAATCTTGGTTATTTTCATCCATTTCTTCTAATGCTATTTTGCGGATTCGTCTATTCTCGCGATCGCCAATATAAAAAGCCCCTTCTTTCTCATTGTAGGCAATACCCGACGGACGGTCAAATCTTGCTTCCTCTCTCAAGTCACCATTGACATAACCATATGGATTTGAATTTAAGCTTGAACTGCCACGACCAGCAAAAGTAGTTACCGCCCCTTCCGGTGTAAGTACTCGGATGGCATGATTCATAAGGTCCGTAAAATAAAAGTCATACTGATCTGGCTTACCTGCTTCTACATAGGCTTGATTTTTCACAAATACTCCTTGGTAAGGCTGATTGACACGAGCGGATGAACCGACACCATCCTTGTATCCCGACTCCCTGACTTTTCCACAAACAAGATAAGGCTGGTTAAAACGTTTCTTTTCCCAATTGTAATCGGCACGCATAATATAGCCTTGGTTAATAACCAAAATATAAGCGTAATTTCCACTTGGATGAATCAATGCTCGGTATTCCCATTCCGGATCCTGAATGACATATAGAAACTCTGCCTTAGTCGTTTTATCGGTGAAATATTGATTCAGGTCGAAACGGTAAAACTCTCCTTTCGCATAGCTATTAAAGTACATTTCGCCATTGACCGGATGGACAGATGCGCCATTACATTGCTTACTTCTTGTCAATACCTCTTTATCCAAAAAGTTCCTGGCACGCGAAAAAAGCAGAGTAGATTCATCATTTTCTCCACCACGATCCTGGGCCACAATCATGTAGTTACCATCTAAAGAAAAATCAACGCTACGTGGACGAGAAAAATCCGAACGCTTTTTAGTAATTGTACTATCCTCAAAATTAACGAGATAAAGTCCATTGTTATCATCGAAGGTTACCCACAGGTGCTTCGGATTTAATGGATCAAACTTCATAAAAGAAGAAAGCCAAAAACCACTTGCCATCTGATTTTGATCCGCGTCTTTAAACTTCCCATCTTTCCACGGTTCATCGCCGCGAGCATTTCTATAACCTGCCAAAGTTGATACAACAAGTTTACGCTCATAATCAAAATTTGACTCGGCCTTTCCGATGACAGGTCTCGCCTCCTCACCAACGCGTACTTCGATGTCACCTCTGAAAGCCTGTTTTGGCACGAGACAGTAAAGAGACTCCCCCAAAGCATTAATAACGACAGCCTTTTTCCCTCCAATAAAAACAGCTACATTTTTTGGATCATTTCCAAAGTTTTTACCATAGATTATGAGTCGCTGTCCCATTCCTCCGGATTTTGGAGTGAAGTCCGAGACAACAACCGGTTTGGACGGATCAAAGGGCACACCTTCTGAAATACTGCCAAGATTGTCATTCTTACAGCTTCCAAAACTCAAAATAAGCACCATAATGGGCCAAATCATCCGATTTAGAAACCAACTATTAGTCGCTATTTGTTTAGTTTTCATAAGTTTTTTTTAATAGGTTAGAATTTATTCTATAAACATTACTATATCGTCGCAATGAATACCAGATTCTTTGATCTTCTGATACATCCATTAAAATTTCGTCAGCATAACAGCTATTTTAGAGGGTATTTTTAGGACGAACGGATTGAGGCCCGCCTCATCATTGAGCGAACGCTTAGTTTTAATTTCCACATAATTGGTTACTTTTATATAAAGCTAAATGGTATTAGCTTTCTTAAGCTAAAAAAAGACTCTAGGACAATCGCTTCAAAGTCTTCCGGTTTTTAAAATTACTTTTCTACTAATTTTCTATTTTATACACACAATAGATTATTGACCTTATCAGCTCCCATTCCAACGTTCTACATTATTTTTCTTTCACAAAGAAAATGGATGAATGATTTCTGATTTGAATTTCTAAATGCTTCTCTAAGGTTTTCTTTCTATAATTGATTACTCAAATTTAGGGATTGTAAAGATGCTGATACTATATAATTTTCTCAATAATGTGCTTATTTGTATCAACAAAGTGATGCTATTAACCTGTGTATTTTCCAAATACTCAGCAAATCATTCCAAACCCTCAATCATATTCTCAGTTTCAATATATTTTGAGCATTTTCGATTTATAAACTATAAATAATGAAAAGGCTATTCTTAATATTTTTATTAATTCAAATTTTCAGAACTTCAGCACAAGACCCACAAGGCAATGACTATTATTTTGGAGAAAATTTTCATTTTAATGGCTATTCTACAGATAAACGGATGATGGTAAGAAGTGATATCGTCTTTGTAAAATCTGACAAATATATATCGCATATCTTCGAGGACTTTGACAACAATAAAACATTGCCGGGCAAGGGCTTAAGGCAAATACCTAATTCACCGATTCTTTTAGGTATAAAACTAAATCCGAAGCTCAAAAACTTTATCTCGCCTAAGGTTCAAAACCTATCTAAGACCTATCATAGCTATTTTATACCGGACAGTTCTGATGCTATAATCATAGCTATGGGTATCAATAAAAATAATTATAAGGATTTTCTTTATCGAGTTGTCGAAAATGATAGCATCGAACTCACACCTTGGGCCCCTATCCCCACACTTTCTATGAAATATGGCGCCAAAGTCCCTTTTGGTGCAATTGGCACGTTCAATTATCCTGGAAAGTTAATTTTAGTTGAGGTCAGACACAGAAAAATTTACGGCATTAGAGACGGATACATCTTGGATTGGCGGAAAAATAAACGCCCTATACTCGAGCAAATCATCGCTCGTGGGCCGAGTGAATATGGTTATTTTAATCTACTAGATCGATCATCTAATAAAGGTTATGTGCACCAATACGACGAATATACTGGCGCGCCCTTAGATCTTACTTTCAATAAAGACAGCGTCACTTCGCTAAATCTCGAATTTGAGAACCATGCTACAACTCCTTATTCTGTCCAATTGATCAAAAAGATAAAAAATAGCGCTGACACCATTCAGCTTGAATGGTGGACACAAGCTAAAAAATTTGAAGTTTCCAATAAATATCTGAATGAAATAGGGGAATACGAATTGCTGATCCATAAAACAGGAGACATTAATACCTACGATACCAATGAGATTCTGAGAATACCTTATCATATTGTACAACCTCCACAACAATTTTCCTCCATGCTCTGGCCCATCTTATGGCCAACAACTCTCATTAGCCTAATAATCATTATTATTGCTTTTTTTACACTTCGACATAGAACGCGTAAACGTCTCGTAAAGGTTGAGCAAAAACGGCAAACGCTTACTCTTCAAATCAAAAATATACAATCTCAATTAAATCCTCATTTTATGTTTAACGCCATTAACTCTATACAGAACTTAATCCAAAAGAAGGACTTCAAAGGTACCCATCATTACCTGACTAAATTCTCTTCATTAACAAGGGCCACTTTAGAGAATGCAGAAAAAGAAATGAATACACTCAGCGAAGAGCTCCAAATATTAGATGATTACTTACAAATGGAACAATTGAGATTTGGATTCCAGTATGACATAGTGAATAATTTAAAAATCCATAATGATTTGATTGACATTCCAAACATATTACTTCAGCCAATTGTGGAAAATGCTGTAAAACATGGCATTTCAACGCTAGGTTCTCAGGGAAAAATTGTGGTCACAATCGACCAACAAGGACATGATCTCGTACTCGGTGTAGCTGACAACGGAGCGAAATTTAATACGAAGACTGTCGAGTCCACGGGTGGGTATGGCCTAAGATTAACCAAGGAACGATTGGCTCTTTTAGAACAGCTTTATCCAGAAAACTCCTTCCAAATACAAATCACAACAAGTTCAAGCATTACAGAAATCTGTATTGTCATTTCCCATTGGATAGCTAACATATAATACGATGATCGACTATATAATTGTAGATGATGAGATCAACAACATCGAAATATTAAAAAGATACTTAGATAAATTTGGGAGTACTTTACGTTTAGTAGGCACCGCTATACACGTTGAAGAGGCAACTGTTTTGATTAATAATCAAAAACCCGAATTGGTTTTTCTTGATATCCAAATGCCAGATAAAAATGGTTTTGATTTATTACAAGCGCTAGAGAACAGAGATTTCGAAGTTATTTTCGTCACAGCATATGACAGATTTGGTATTCAGGCGATTAAATTTTCAGCATTAGATTATCTCTTAAAGCCACTCAATTTTGCGGAGCTAGAAACTGCGTTAGAGAAAGCTATATCGAAAATTAAATTAAAAAAATACAATTTAAGTCTAGAAAACCTAATTCAAAATCTTACGAACAAACAGCGAAAGACCCACAAAATAGCCCTGCCGACAGGGAGAGAAACGCTATATGTATCTATTTCGGATATCATCCGCTGTCAGGCAGACAATAATTACACAGAAATATATCTTACTGGCCGTAGACCGATCATTATCAGTAAAACACTTAAAGAATATGATGATATGCTCCATGCATACGGTTTTATCCGCACACATCAAAGCCATCTTATTAATTCAGAACATGTTTTATCGATCAACAAGCGACAATCAGCCTATATTTTAATGAAAGATCATTCAATAGTGCCTATCGCAAGACAAAAGAAGGAATCTGTATTTAAAATTTTAAGTAAATCAAAAACGAATTATGAAAATTAATCTATTTTATCTCCTCATTTTTATTATCCCTTTAAATACCTTAGGGCAAACCAAGTCAGATGATTTTCCAATAACGACCCCTAATTATAGTCAACACTCTTTGAAAAAATCATACCCCCAAATTAAGGGACGCGTACTCAATGGTTCGACTAATGACCTACAGGATATAATGATCAAGTACAGTCTTGTCAACATCGGAAATCCAATGCAATCTTCCTATAACATCAAACTAGATCAAGATGGATCTTTTCTTATTACATTATCGGATAAACTTCCAAATCGTCAGATCTGGTTTACATTTGGTGATTATGTATATACCTGTCTCTATAGTGATGAATACCTTGAAATCACTTTTGATCTAGATAAATTAAAGAAAAAATCTGTCTATATGACAGGTGATGGAGTAAAATTCAGTGGAAAAGATGGTGATAAAAACCGGATTATGAATGAGTATATCCTTTTCAATAAAAGATATAATGAAAATTTTTCCGACAAAATAAGTTCAATCGCTACTGAAGATAATAACTATATAGCGAAATTAGACAGCATTTTTGCCATTCAACAACAAATCAATAAGAAATTTTATGCGAAATTTAGCAACACTTATCAAACATTGATTGAGGGGGAAACAAAATCAATCTATTATGCGAAGAAGCTTAAATATCTATTTCGAAATTCAATACAAGTAGACACAATCAGTGAATTGCTCACTCCCGTCTATTCCATATCAAATAATTCGCATGAATACTTCCAGTTTCTGAATTATTACATGCAAGTTGTAGGTTTTAAAAAAACAAAGAAAAAATTTAGTTTCATAAATGTAGCGTTATATTACGACGAAGTGCTTCCCTCCTTTTATGCAGATCTGCTAAAATTACAATTTGAAGATAGAGATATCAAAGAGCAATGTAAGCTCTATAAAGAATTAAGACCGACACTACATACTAGTTGGTCCAAAGATTATTTAGATTCACAAATTAAGGCGTTAACAAGAAAGATCGCTCAAATTGATTCTATCAGTGCTGCATCAGCGGTTATTCAACCTGAGGATTCAACTTTGGGAAAACTAATTATAAAGACGAGCTCTGGTAGCACTCTTTATATTGACCAACATAAGTCTGGTGAGGATCTTCTTAAAACGTTAAAGTCTGTCTTCGCAGGAAAGCTGGTTATCATTGATCTATGGGCGACTTGGTGTATTCCCTGCATCCAGGCTATGCCCTATAGTAAAAAATTACATGCTGAATCACAAGTCGCCGAATTACCAATTGAATTTGTATATCTCTGTACCTCCTCGGGATCAAACGAACAAAAATGGCAAAATAAAGTATTGGAATTAAATCAGCCGGGCACACATCTTTTTGTTGATTCAAAAGTTTTGACTGAGATCATGAATATCTTCGAGAAAGGAGGGTTCCCTTCATATATCCTACTTAATCCCAATGGTGAATATGACTACAAGTCACTTTCGAGCATGCAGGGATTGAGCTTGGATATGCTAAAGCAAAAGCTCTTATAGGTTAAGCGCCAGTATATATCAAAAACAAAAAAACCTGCAAATATTTGCAGGTTTTATCTTTTGTAGCCCGTAGGGGAATCGAACCCCTGTTTCAAGAATGAAAATCTTGCGTCCTAACCCCTAGACGAACGGGCCTTTTTATGCAACTCCAATAACATTGTTGTTTTTGGAGTTGCAAATATAGACCTTAAAATCAGTATTCCAAAAATAATTTTAAATATTTTTTAAATAAGGTCGAAACCGATATCTCTTCTGAAGTATTTACCTTCAAAATATATCCTTCCGGCATCTGCAGTTGCCTGCTGAAGGGCTTCAAACAGCGAATCTTGCAATGTGGTAACAGCAATTACACGTCCCCCTGCAGTAACAATCTTACCATCCACCTCCCTCGTACCTGCTTGAAATACGATCGATTCTTTGACATTTTCAATATTGACGATCTCTTTTCCCGACTCATAATCTCCAGGATAACCTCCCGCAACCAACATAACCGTTACAGCAGTTTTAGGAGATACCGTATAAGAACGTTGATCCAAATTGCCTTGTGCCACCCCCTCCAGTAAATCCAATAGATCCGATTCTATACGCGGCAAAACGGACTCAGTCTCTGGATCCCCCATACGAACATTATACTCGATGACATAGGGTTCCCCTTCCACATTCATCAGACCGATAAAAATAAATCCTTTATACGGAATACCATCTTTTTTAAGTCCTTCAACTGTCGGTCTGATAATACGTTCTTCCACTTTATTCAAAAATGTCTCATCGGCAAAAGGAACCGGAGATATCGATCCCATGCCTCCCGTGTTTAAGCCTGTATCACCTTCCCCGATGCGTTTATAATCTTTTGCAGAAGGAAGCACTTTATATGAATTCCCATCTGTCAAAACAAAAACAGACAATTCAATTCCCTTTAAAAATTCTTCAACAACCACCACCCGGCTAGCTTCTCCAAACTTTGAATCTGCGATCATCGCTTTTAGCTCAGCTTTAGCATCCTCAAGAGTCTCACAGATCAATACTCCTTTGCCTGCGGCTAAACCATCAGCTTTAAGCACAATCGGCAATTTTTGCGTTTCAAGGTAAGCCAATCCATCTTCCAATGATGTTGCATCAAACGATCTTGAAGCGGCAGTAGGTACGCCATGGCGATCCATAAATTGCTTTGAAAAATCTTTTGAGCCCTCCAATTGAGCCCCTTCCTGTTGTGGCCCTATTACCGGGATATTTTTTAAATCTTCCCGATTTAAAAAATAATCATGAATACCTTTTACCAAAGGTTCTTCGGGACCGACGAGCACCATTTGCACGTTATTCTCCAAAACGAAGGAAGCAATAGCAGCAAAGTCGGTCACTTTAATATTTATATTCTGACCATACGCACCTGTTCCAGCATTTCCTGGAGCAATAAACAATTGGTCTAAACGTGGACTTTTCGACAACTTATAGGCGAAGGCGGATTCACGACCTCCTGAACCGATTATTAGGATATTCATAACACAAAGATATTTTTTTTATGCTAATTTTAAGGCATCAGATCGTTTAAAATGAGACTAATATTTTGATTTATAAATTGATTAAAGGAAAAATATTTTCTAATTTTCATAAAACATTAGTCATATGTACGCTAAATTACTGCTGTTAGTAAATTGCTTGCTATTCGCTTTCCTGGCGTCGGCCCAGATCGATCAGACCTTGCAGAAACTGGATACTTACCATGAACAGCACATCAAGGAAAAGATTTATCTCCATTTGGACAAAAATGATTATTCGGCTGGAGAAACCATCTGGTTTAAACTATACTGTACCACCGCCCCATTTAATTATTTGAGCAACATCAGTAAAATTGCTAATGTAGAATTGATTTCTCCAACCAATAAGATCATTAAAAGTATCAAAATTCCAATTACACTCGGTCTAAGTATGGGCGACTTCAGTCTGCCCGACACCTTGGAAGAAGGCTCCTACCGCGTTAGATCATTTACCCGATGGATGCAAAATGACTCAATAGCCAATTTCTACGAACGCGTCGTTCCCATTACCAATGGTCGATCTGATCATATCATCACGAGAAGTGAACTGATCAAAAACGGAACAGAAAACATGTTCCAGGTTAATCTCAAAACGATACAGGGAGCTCCGCTGATTAATAACAACATCAGTTATACCCTACAACCGAACAACAATAAAGAGAAATCCGGCCGATTAAAATCGAATGATAATGGAACAATAGCGCTGGAATTGAAAGATGAGTTTAAAGGCGGGACGCTGTCTTTACAATTTCTTTCGCTGGATAAAAGACGTATTTTAAAAAGTTTTGTCATCCCGGATCCAAACAATCAAAATAGCATCCAGATTTTCCCGGAAAGTGGCGAACTGGTCAACAATATATTATGTAAAACGGGGTTCAAAATCCTTGCTCCTAACGGTTTGGGAAAAAAAGCAAAAATAACCATAGTAGAAGAAAACCAGACAACTGTTGCAGATTTTGAAACAAATTCACTGGGAATGGGAAGTATCCCGCTCGTCTTACAGACGGAAAAAAAATACGTCGCCACAGCCCTTTTCGAAGATGGATCGTCAACAAGTGCCTCTTTACCGCCTGTACGAAATTCCGGATATGTTCTAACGGTAAATTCGGTACTAAAAGATAAGATTGCAGCACAACTTTCCGCTACTGCAGACCTGGTCAATGGCAAAGATATTTATCTAGTCGCCCAATACAATGGCCTTGTTCTTCATGCCGCTAAGCAAAAACTAAATGGAACGGACATTTTATTCAATATCCCCAAAAAAAACCTGCCATCCGGAGTTTTACAGTTATCCGTCTTAACAGACCAAATGATTCCTATTGTGGAAAGACTGATGTTTAACTACAATACGACATCGACTTTACTTCCAGTATCCGTAGAACTCAACAAACCCAGCTTCACAACACGTGATAAAGTGATCGCAGATCTTTCCGTTAACTATGAAGAGAGTGACACCACGAGGTTTGCAGCGCTCTCTGCATCTGTGGTAAACCTTAGCAAGGTTGATTCTGCAACAGATCGCTATTATTCATCTATTGTCTCGGAGCTTCTATTGAAATCTGATCTTCGCGGCTTTATTGAACGTCCCAATTATTATTTTGAGGATTTAACGAACATCAAGCTGACAGAACTGGACAATCTCATGCTTATCCAAGGTTGGCGCAAGTTGGACTGGAAGAATTATACAAGTACAGCAACCGCTGCGTTCCTTCCTGAAAAAGGACTTACCATAGCTGGGACCATCAAGAAAACGGCCCGAAAAGCCGTAGTTCCAAATGCCAAAGTAACAATTATACCGACGAGCAACATGTTGCTGAGTATAGATACGCTGGCCGATAATAATGGCCGATTTTCATTTGACGAACTTTTATTTGCAGACAGCGTCAAGTTTATTGTGACAGGTGATGGCCCTAAAGAGAAAAAAAGAGTTGACATTGTTATCGACAACCCGCTCAACCCTACAACAACTACGAGTAAAGATCAACCCTTATTGCTTAACGACATCAATACCAACTTACTAACACAACTGAAAAATAGTCAACAGTTTCTTAGCGAATTGGAAGCCGCGGGCATAATTCAGAAGAGCATTCGATTGGAAGAGGTACAGGTCAATCGGGTAAGAACAAATAAAGCTGACAAGAACTCCAGAAACCTCAATGGGCCGGGAAATGCCGATCAAGTCATTTCAGCCGAAGACCTTTCCTCCTGTACGACACTGGAGCAATGTCTCGCGGGTCGATTAGTTGGTGTTATGTTCCGAAATGGTGTCCCTTACAGCACAAGATCCATGGGATTAAATGGCGGGAGTCCCATGCAAATTGTCCTTGATGGGATGTATATTGAGCCCGAACAAATTGATATGATCAATGTCGCCGATATTTCTAGTATTGAGGTCCTTCGCAGTGCAGGCAACACGGCCATATACGGAAGCTACGGGGGCAACGGTGTTATCGTGATTACCAGTAAATCGGGAGATGCCATCTCCTCATCTTATACCCCCACAGGCATTGTAACCATCACGCCAAAAGGGCTATACGTACCCCGAACCTTTTTCAAACCTCAATACGATGCAACAATCCAAAATAAGCTTACACGCGACCTAAGGACAACAATCGCCTGGGAACCCAATCTAATCACGCCAAAAGATGGGAAAACACATTTCGAATTCTTCACTTCTGACGAACCCGGGACTTACAAACTAACCGTTGAGGGAATAAGCATGGATGGCAAAATTGCTCATCTTGAATATTTAATAGCGGTAAAACCACAATAGCAGTGCAAACAAATCGTTAAATTTAAAAACACGGTTATGGAACATATTAAAACCAAAATAGAAGATCATATCTTAAGTATTTTTCTCGACAGGGGAAAGTCAAATGCCATCGACACACAGCTATTGAAGGAACTGATAGACATCTTGGAATCCTCTCAACAAAATGAAGCTATTTATGGTGCAATATTGATTGGCAAGGAAAACTTCTTTAGCGCGGGACTCGATCTAATTACCTTATTCCAATATAATGAAGAACAGATTCGGGAATTCTGGAATTTATTTTTGGAAGCGACATCGCTACTAGCCGCTTTTCCAAAACCAATAGTTGCTGCAGTATCGGGTCATAGTCCCGCTGGGGGCTGCGTACTGGCGCTCTGTTGCGATTATCGGATTATGGCCGAGGGGAATTTTGTGATCGGTCTTAACGAGATTCCTGTCGGACTAATCGTCCCTGAAAGTATATTTCAACTTTATGCATTTTGGATCGGAAAACGGAATGCTTATCAGAATTTGCTCGAAGGTAAATTGCTTACTCCTGTAGAAGCTAAAGCACAGGGGCTTATAGATGACATTGTACCCGCTAATATCCTCTTCAATACCGCAACAAAAAAAATAAAACAGATCACGCAGTTCAACCAAAAGACCTGGCAGACATCCAAATTGAACTTCCGAAAGGAAATAATCCTTAAATTGCGCGAGAATAGAGAAGAGACAATCCAGCGCATCCTCGAACAATGGTGGCTTCCGTCAACGCGCTCTATTTTAAAGTCAATCATTGAAAACTTGACTTCAAAGAAGTAATATTAAACAAAATCATCATGAGAAATCTCTTTTTCTTTATTCTTATTTGTCTCACTACAAGCATGATCTCCTGCAGAAATAGTAAAAAAGAAGATAAGGCTGTAAAAATTGTACAGGATTCAATTCCTGTGGATACCCTACAAAAACGTGACACGATTGAAAAGGACGTAAAGAAAGAGAACTCCGAAACACTGGAGGAAGTATTGGAGAAACTTGCCAAGGCCTATTCAGAACAGGACGGTAAAACAATAAATACCTACATACATCCCAAACTGGGAATTTATATGATCTACCGTCCAGGCGCACTTGATTCTTATGTACACCAAAACAGTTTTAATTTTTCTAAACCTGTGCCAGAGTATCATTCTTATGAAAAGTTAACGTACAAGGGCCCTTTGAAGTCCGGAAAACTACCTATTTTTGATTGTGGTACGATGAAGTGGGATAAATCCGGATTCTATTATGATAAAAAATCCCGCCCCAATGAACTATCGCAAACGGCAAAGTTCATGAATGAAATTCTTGATGCCAAAATTAGTAATACTGAATTACAGCGACTAAGAAATATAGAATCCAGAAGTTATAGAGCCATTATGACCTCCAATGAGCATGAGGAACCCTTTGTTTTTCATGTGACAAAAGAGGGAGAAAAATGGTATATTACAGTCATAGACCGCGCTTATGCCGGATGTGACGCATAGTATTTTGTAAATTTTAACCAAACTTAACGATAATGAAAAATTTAGATAAGGACATACAAAAGAAAATCGAAGATTGGTTAACCCCAAGTTATGATGAAGGAACGCGAAAAGCAGTTCAGGATTTAATCGACAATAATGAGGAGACGGAACTTACGGATTCTTTTTACAAGGATCTCGAATTTGGAACCGGAGGTTTAAGAGGCATTATGGGTGTAGGCTCCAATCGCATGAATAAGTATACGATCGGCAAAGCAACACAAGGATTAGCCAACTATCTAAAGAAACAGTTCCCAGATCAGGAGATTAAAGTAGCGGTATCGTATGACAGCCGCAACAATTCGCAGGCTTTTGGCCAGCTGGTTGCCAACGTGTTTGCGGCCAACGGCATCAAGGTACACCTATTCACGGCATTGCGCCCGACCCCAATGCTGTCGTTCGCCATCCGCCATTTCGGCTGTCAAAGTGGTGTTATGCTAACGGCTTCACACAACCCAAAGGAATACAATGGTTATAAGGCTTATTGGAATGATGGATGCCAGCTGACGGCCCCACATGATAAAAATGTAATCGATGAAGTAAACGCAATCAATGCTGTGAACGACATTAAATTTGAAGGGAACACACACAATATCATTCCCGTCGGCGATGAAATTGATCAGCTCTATATTGACGCCAATAAAAAATTAAGTATTCACCCTGAAGCGGTACTCGCTCAAAAAAACTTGAAAATTGTTTTTTCGCCGATACATGGAACTGGAATTACTATTGTCCCTAAAATGCTGGAGGCCTGGGGATTTGAAAATGTTTCAGTCGTTGCTGAACAAGCTACACCTGATGGCAACTTTCCAACGGTAATCTATCCAAACCCCGAAGAGGAAGATGCGATGGCCTTAGCAAAGAAAAAAGGAGAAGAAATTGACGCTGATCTTGTATTGGCAACAGACCCTGATGCCGATCGTGTAGGTATTGCCGTAAAAAATAATAATGGCGAGTTCCAACTGCTCAATGGGAATCAGATCGGCAGTTTATTGGTATACTACGTCCTCAGTACAAAAAGTGAACTAAAACAACTCGGATCGAATCCATATATCGTAAAAACCATCGTCACCAGCAATTTACAAGCCGATATCGCAGATCACTATGGTGTAAAACACTATGAAACCCTTACTGGCTTCAAATATATCGGTGAATTGATTACCAATTTAGGTGATTCAGCACAATATCTTGTGGGCGGAGAAGAAAGTTATGGTTTCTTAGTAGGTGATCTCGTGCGGGACAAAGATGCGCCGAACTCCTGTGCTTTCCTAGCCGAAATGACCGCCTATTTCAAAACAAAAGGAAAAACAGTTTACGAAGTCCTATTAGATATTTACAAAGAATTTGGCTGTTATCAAGAAAAGCTCATTTCCCTAACAAAAAAGGGGAAAGCTGGTGCCGAAGAAATTCAGGCCATGATGAATGGCCTACGTCACAATCTACCAACGACACTGGGAGGAATAAAAGTCAAAGAAATCCGGGACTACCAACTTTCCCAAACCACAGATATGAGTACAGGGGAGCGAAGAGCAATCTCGTTACCAAAGTCTGATGTATTACAATTTATAACAGTAGATGGCGATGTGATCTCTGCCAGACCCTCAGGAACAGAACCCAAGATTAAATTTTACTGTTCTGTAAAAGAAAACTTAACGGATACGGCAGATTATATCAATGTGCAAACTGTTTTGGAAGAGAAGGTTGACCGTATGATGAAAGATATCGTAGGCTAATGGAAAAATGGAAACTATTATCCTCTGCATATATCTGTAAAGAGCCTTGGGCCACGCTGCGCAGAGATACTTGTGAGCTTCCGGATGGACGGATCAATGATCATTATTACGTACTGGAGTATCCCGATTGGGTAAATATGATCGGAATTACTGAGCAGAACGAGCTTTTGGTTATCAAGCAATACCGTCATGGAGCCGGCATTATTGCATTGGAGATTCCCGCAGGGACAACAGAACCCGGAGAAGATCCTAAAAATGCTGCTGTACGTGAAATGCTTGAAGAAACAGGTTATCAATTTGATCAGATTGAAGAGATCGCCACTCTTTATGCCAATCCGGCGACAAGTGGCAATATTACCTATACCTATCTGATGACAGGAGGCAAAAAAGTTCAGGAACAGGCGTTAGATGAACATGAAGAAATCGATGTCTATCGTATACCGCTTGAAGAAGCAAAAAGGATGCTACTGGACAACGAATTCAATCAGGCACTCCATGCGAGTGCGCTATTCTATGCTTTCAATAAATTAGGCTTGTTATAAAACAAGCCTAATTTTATTCTGTTTTTTTCATTCATACTTTTAATTTTCACTAGCATGCTGATTTTTGTACCTTTGCGTTATGGCAAGAGAAATTTTTGAAACCAAACGAAAGGCCCTGAAAATAAATCTAAACCCAGAGATTTATGGAACCTTTGCAGAAATCGGTGCTGGACAGGAAGTCGCACGTAACTTTTTCAACGCAGGAGCAGCATCAGGCACAATTGCTAAAACAATGTCGGCTTACGACATGGCTTTCAGTGATGCGATTTATGGTGAAGAGGCTGATGGTCGTTACGTCAGCAGAACACGTTTAAAGAAAATGCTCTCCCATGAATTCGATCTTCTTACCCAACGGCTTCATGGCGATAAATACTGCAACAAAAAATTCTTTGCCTTTGCAGATACCGTAACAACGCTCAATTTCACGAAGACAAATGAACCTCATGGCTGGATCGGACTTCGCTTCCAGCATGAAGTGGGAGGCCCTACAAATGATATTATTGTCCATGTAAGACTGCTAGACAGCGACAACCAATTACAACAAAAAGTTTTAGGTATCATTGGTGTTAACCTGTTATTTGCAGCTTATTATTATACAGACAATGTGCAGACCATGATCGAATCATTGGTCGACAACCTTTCTGTTGGTTCCGTTGAGATTGACCTGGTTAAATTAAACGGACCGCTGTTTGAAAACGTCAACCAACGTCTCATCAACTTATACCTGATCGCAAAAGGATTTGCTAAAGCCGCAATATTCCAGCCTGATGGCAAAGCGGTACAAATTAAAGATTATCTGTACAAGAAGAACATTATTTTACTTCGTACCAAATACCGTCAGAAATCCCTTCCAAACTTTGACTTATTCAATCTTGCCGTTGAACAGTTCAAAAAAAATACGGGTGCAACTGACGCAGACACCATTGTATTAATTGAGGTCCTGATGGGAAATGTCTTGGAAGATACGCATGAAATTACAGATGAAGACCTTCAAGAATTTGCTTCTAGAGCTGACGAACTATGTGCGACAGGCAATAATATTATCGTCAGCAACTTTAGAAGAAATAATCATTTAGCAGAGTTTATAAGCAACTTTAAGCCCAAAAACATTGGAATTGCAACCAACGTTTACAATTTAAAGAACATTTTTAATTCAGATAATTATAATAAAGAGCTATACACAAATGAACTCCTTTCCTATATCTCGGGAATGTTCAACAAAAATGTGAAACTCTATGCATATCCTTATCTCTTGAAAAAAGAAAATAAGATTATTACGACGCACAATATGCCCGTTTCTGAAGAAGCCAAACCTTTGTTTGAATTCTTAATTAAAAACGGCTATATCATCGATATTGAAAATTACGACGAGAAATTTGTAAAAACCGTATAAGCAAATCGTCTACAAAATTTAAATTCATTATCTAGCCCAATTTTCTTAAATTGGGCTATCTTTATTTTTATGCCTTATGACGCAAGAAAATGTAATCCTGGTCGACAGCAATGACAATATGATTGGTAGCATGGAGAAATATGAAGCCCATGAAAAAGGGCTATTGCACCGTGCTTTTAGCGTATTTTTGTTCAATGATCAAGATGAATTGCTGCTGCAACAAAGAGCATTAGGTAAATACCACTGTGGCGGACTTTGGACCAATAGCTGCTGCTCTCATCAGCGACTGGGTGAAAGTAACGTAGAGGCCTCCAAAAGGCGTTTAATGGAAGAACTAGGCATTGCAGCAGTCGATCTTCAAGATACCTTCTCGTTCCTTTATAAGGCTCAATTTGACAACGGACTTACGGAGCATGAATTCGATTATGTCTTATTCGGAAAATTTAATGGAACTCCACAAATTAACGAAGAAGAAGTTGCCGCAACAAAATACTTGAATCAACAGGAAATTCAAGATGCAATACAACAAGCACCCGAGCAGTTTACACCCTGGTTCAAACTCATCATTGAACGTGCTTTTGATACCTACTTCAGTATATATAAAAACAAATTATAACAATCGTATACCTTACAAAAAAAGATCCTGCCTTTCAAAAAGCAGGATCTTTTTTCTTTCGTTTAGCAAAGCGCTATAAGAATTTTTTATAGATGGAATAAAGGATCTTAAGGTCATTCTCTCCCATGAACGCTGTATTTACGTCCTGCTGAATGTAGTGAATCTTAAATGCTTTTATTGCCGCATCGAGATTACTCACATCGTATCCGATAATACGTAATGCCATTTTCGGGTTAAAGTCTGCTGGAGGCGTTTCTAAATAGTCCTCATACCAAAAACCGAATCCTTGATCAGCCAGTTTTTTCCAAGGAAAACGTGATGGATCGTTTTTTCGAGTTGGTGCCAGATCCATATGTCCAATAAAATTTGCCTGCGGAATTCTATAAGTCGTTTTTAAATAAGCTAGCAACTGCGTCAAGGCATTTATCTGTGCATCAGTCCAAGGGTCAGTGGTCCCATTATTGTCCAGCTCAATGCCAATAGAAGAAGAATTGAGGTCCGTATCATTGCCCCATTTCCCCAACCCTGCATGATGCGCACGATAGAGGTCATTGACCATCTGCACTACTTTTCCATCCCGACCAACCACATAATGGGAGCTTACACCTGCTTTCGCGGAATGAAATGTACGGATGGTCTGTCCCAAAGAATCCTGCGCCGTGTGATGAATGACAACGAAATTGGGCTTACGTATACCGAAATTAATCGATGCAATCCATTGTTGATCTTTGACATTCGCCTTCTCCAATTGCCCCGTGACAGGCGACTGTTTATAGAGTTTTGAAAATTCTTTTGCTTGCTTCTTATATACCTTTTCAGTCTTCGCGTATTTCCCTCCTGCACAGGAGACCAATAATGCTGTTGCTACACAAAGATTGATGGAAAATTTTAGTATCTTCATATTGAAATGTTTCAGCACAAACTAAGGCAAATTTGCCAATAAAAACAAATTTATTAAGTCCATCCTATTGTCGGGTATATTTTCCAAAGGCCCTTTTCTTATACATATATGGGATAATGTAGGTCATTCCTCCTTTATAGTATAATTACGTTTTTTATTATTTCAGTGCGCTGAGGTTTAATTTTGTCAAAAAACCTTTCAGCTCGTCCAAGCTATACCCATTTCCCCGAAGGGTAATTAAATAGCGATCTTTCTCGAGATAACTTATTTCGGAACTTTTCGCCGTTGAGCCTTCCACTCCTTTACTATCCGTTGTTTTTGCCCGTTTGCCTTCAAACTCGCCAGTTTTTTCTATTTCAGTATCTGTAATTTTCTCTGAATCTACCATGAAGCCCATTTGCGCCAATCCCACGATTGCCGAAGCTGTTTCGCCCGCTCCATCAATAATATTGACTTTAATTTCCTTTTGATTATCTACAGTATATGTCGCCTCTCCAGATACAACCTCTGCCCCATACATGGATCCGCCAGAATAGGAAGTTCTTTTTAAACCATCTAAGCTTTCCGGTAAAAAAGCCTTCAACTCTTCCGAACTTAATGGTTTTTCGGATTTAAGTTTGGCTTGAAGGTCTTCCAATTTTTTTGCTCCATCACTCAGGTTATCCAAGTTGGATACTCCTTTAACTACATCCGAAATCCCAGCCTCTTTCTCCTTAGCATCTTCACTCCCTTCACTGGATTTGCTGTTGCCGCAGCTCGCGACCAAAAGGCCCAGTCCTAAGAGAACAGGCATTACTTTCCATTGTCTTTTCATGATTATCAGTTTTAATTAAAACGCCAAAAAGAGCAAAATAATATAATTAATCTAAATTTTAAAATCGGTTTGCATACGATCCTTCGACGGTAAAGTTTAACCAGAGTACCTTTCTATTTTTCTTTTACCCACGCATCTGAACAGATTGCACAAAAAAAGGCCTCTATACGAATATAGAGGCCTTCATTATAGCTACCGAGACTATGCTTCGGCGTACTCTTCAATTGATGGACACGAACAAATCAATGTACGGTCACCTTGAGAGTCGTTTACACGTCCTACCGAAGGCCAGAATTTACGTTCTCTTACATACTCCAATGGGTATGCGGCTGTTTGACGGCTGTAAGGTCTGTCCCACTCATCTGCGGTTACAACCGAAGCGGTATGTGGTGCATGTTTCAGTACATTGTTAGCTTGATCTACCTCTCCTGCTTCAACCGCAGCGATCTCTTCACGGATAGCAACCAATGCATCACAGAAACGATCCAATTCAGCCTTAGACTCAGACTCCGTAGGCTCAACCATCAATGTTCCTGCCACAGGGAAAGAAACAGTTGGTGCGTGGAAAC
The DNA here is from genome assembly GCF_039511225.1 of Sphingobacterium multivorum. Lineage (NCBI taxonomy): Bacteria > Pseudomonadati > Bacteroidota > Sphingobacteriia > Sphingobacteriales > Sphingobacteriaceae > Sphingobacterium > Sphingobacterium multivorum. Next base: position 48,867 of record NZ_CP154261.1, on the reverse strand, counting down.
CATAATCCATCAAACGTTTTGCAATATCTGCGACCTCGATACCAAAGTTTTTGAATCCACGGCAATCTAAGATCATTTCGTGTGCACAACGTCCGTTAGTACCAGAATAAAGTACTGGATATGCATTTTCTAAACGCGCTTTAATATAGTTTGCATTTAATATGGCTGTTCTTGTCGCATTTGTCAAACCTTCACCACCCATCATTGAAATATAGGCATGGGAAATAAGCAAGATTGATGCTGAACCAAATGGAGCTGCAGAAACGGCAGAGATGCCCTCTTCACCAGAAGTAGAAACCACTTCGTGGTTAGGTAAGAAAGGAACCAAGTGTTTTGCAACACCGATAGGCCCCATACCTGGACCTCCTCCACCGTGAGGAATACAGAATGTTTTATGGAGGTTCAAGTGACAAACATCAGCGCCAATATGGCCTGGGCTCGTCAATCCAACCTGTGCATTCATGTTCGCACCGTCCATGTAAACCTGACCACCATTTGCATGAACAATTTCACAGACTTCAATAATAGACTCTTCAAATACACCGTGTGTAGAAGGATAAGTCACCATCAGTGAGTTCAAGTTTGCAGCATGTTCAGTCGCTTTTGCTCTTAAATCTGGAATATCGATATTTCCCAATTCATCACATTTCACAACAACCACTTTCAATCCAGCCATAGAAGCAGAAGCAGGGTTCGTTCCGTGTGCAGAAGCAGGAATCAAACAGATATTACGTCCGTGATCACCACGGCTCTCATGGTAAGCACGAATAACCATCAGACCAGCGTACTCACCTTGTGCTCCTGAGTTTGGCTGGAAGCTCATTTTTGCAAAACCAGTGATCTCAGACAACCAATCGTTCAATTCGCCAATCATTTGCATATATCCAGAAGTTTGATCTGCAGGAGCAAATGGATGCAAACCGCCAAATCTCGCCCAAGTAACTGGTACCATTTCGGCTGTAGCATTCAATTTCATCGTACATGAACCCAATGGAATCATCGAGTGGCAAAGCGACAAATCTTTTGCTTCCAAAGATTTGATATAGCGCAACATCTCATGTTCAGAATGATAGCTATTAAAGTTTGGATGTGTTAAGTAGGCAGAAGTACGTACTAAATCGGCAGGAATTGAAGAACCTAAATTCTCTTCCAATGCATCGAAATCTACGTCATTCAATGTTTTACCTTGAATTTTAGCAAATACTTTGACGATTGTCTTGATATCTTCGTATGTCGTTGTTTCGTCTATAGCAATTGAAACTTCCGAACCATTGTAATAGAAGTTTAATTCGTTATTTAATGCTTCAGATTTCAAAGCACCAGCATGAGCACCTAAGTCTACACGTAGTGTATCAAAATAAGCTGCATTCAATTGCGTATAACCCAATGATTGTATTGCTTGATCCAACAGGTTGGCCAATGCATTGATACGTGATGCTATATTTTTGATTCCTTCAGGGCCATGGTATACGGCATAGAAAGAAGCCATAATCGCTAAAAGAGCTTGTGCAGTACAAATATTTGAAGAGGCTTTATCGCGACGGATATGTTGTTCACGAGTCTGCAAAGCCATACGCAATGCATATTTGCCATTTGAATCAGAAGTAACACCGATAATACGGCCTGGGATATTACGTTTAAAGCTGTCGCGTGTCGCAAAATAGGCTGCATGAGGGCCGCCAAAGCCCATTGGTACGCCAAAACGTTGCGAGTTACCGACAACAACATCTGCTCCCCATTCTCCCGGAGGCGTCAATAAGGCTAAGCTCATCAAATCTGCCGCCGCACACACGGTAATATGCTTACTGTGCGCTGTAGCAGCAAATGATTTATAATCGACAATGGAGCCATCAGCAGCAGGATATTGAACAAATGCAGCAAATACATCGTCTGTTAATTCTGATTCAGCGATAGCCGCAATTTTAAGCTCGATACCAAAAGACAAAGCACGGGTCTTCAATACATCAATCGTCTGCGGATAGGCATTGTTCGACACCAAGAAAACATTAGCATCTTTATTTTTCCGAGCTGAATAAAGCATAAACATGGCTTCAGCTGCAGCCGTAGCTTCATCCAACAAAGAAGCATTGGCAATTTCTAAACCTGTGAAATCACAAATTACAGTCTGGAAGTTCAATAAAGCTTGTAACCTACCTTGTGCAATCTCCGCCTGATAAGGCGTATACTGCGTATACCATCCTGGGTTTTCAAATACATTGCGTTGAATGACGCCCGGAAGGATTACATCGTAATAACCTTGACCAATAAAAGATTTAAAAACTTTATTTTTCTCAGCGATTTCCGCAATACGCTTTAAATAGGCTACCTCAGACAATGCTTTGGGAAGATTTAAAGGTTTTGGAGCACGAATTTGAGAAGGGACCGTTTGGTCAATAAGCTGGTCAATTGACGAAACGCCTAATTTAGCCAACATTTCATTCGCTTCAACTGGACTTGGGCCATTGTGGCGACTTTCGAATTTTTCTTGGAAGTGTATATTGCTCATGTGTGCAAAAAGTTAACGCTTATAGATAGTTAGCGACATAATAATTAGGCAATTAACTCTCTTATAAACAGTCGTTTTTTGGATGAGCAAAGATAGCAAAATAAATGACTGAAAACGAAGCAAAAAAGTGGATAAAAAGTCAGTTTTACTGAGCTACCGAAATGCAATCGATTGTCTTTGTCAATTAATTTTTGGAATAACCTCAAACATACAGGTTGTTCATTATAAATATAACAAACAATACAACAATCGCTTGCTACAATTTTAAAAAAAGACAGGATTATCTGCTATTTCACCCGCGCATTTCTTTCATTACTTCACTATCCTTTTTTGCAATGCCCATGAATTTTCAATAAATTAGTATATGTACCAATTGTAAAGTGACTTCGAAATAACGATATACACTTTTTTGCTAAGAACAACTGATATCAAGAGTATGTTGCGATCAGAAATCTTAACGAAGAAAACATTATCCAGCTAGGGAAGCATCTCTTTTGACAAATGTAAATTATCACAAAAAACGAATATCATTTCTTTTTAACGAATATAAAACAGCGAAGTAACGATTATAAACCATGAGAAAACAGGTAACAGACAGCGTTCTTTTAGTAAGACCCGCTGTCTTCCGTAAAAATGAACAGACCGCGGTCAACAACTTCTTCCAAAAGGATATCGAAAACCTCAGTATAGAAGAAGTCAACAAAGAAGCGCAAGGAGAGTTTGACGCGCTAGTAAATGAATTGAAGTCACATGGAATTTTGGTGACTGTCATTCAGGACGACGAGAAATCAGAAAGCCCCGACAGTATATTCCCCAACAATATTGTCTCCTTTCATCAGGATGGAAAAATAATTTTCTATCCCATGTTTGCTCCAAATCGTCGAAAAGAACATTTATTGGATTTCGAAGGGCCATTGAAGCAAAACGGTTATTATGTAAAACTAACCAAGGATTTAAGTGAAGCCGAAAACAATAAACAATATTTGGAGGGCACTGGCGCGCTCGTCTTGGACCGTGCTCACCGTATAGCCTACTGCGCCTTATCCGAAAGAGCGGACAGAAGTATGCTCGATGAATATTGCAGAACTGAAAATTATACACCGGTTGTATTTCACGCCTTCCAAACGGTCGATGGAGAGCGGAAACCTATCTATCACACCAATGTCGTCCTAGCGGTGGGTGAAGACTTTGCCATCTTATGTCCGCAGGCAATCGATAATCAGTCTGAGCTCGAAACGCTACTAAAAAGCTTAAAAGATACAGGCAAGGAGATCATTGAAATCAACGAAAACCAACTCGAATCTTTTGCGGCAAACTGCCTACAGGTAAGAAATAAATACGGGAATCGTTTTATTGTCCTGAGCAACAAGGCTTTATCTTCATTGACTTTATACCAAACAGCGCAATTAGAAAAGCATGGCAAAATCATTCATCAGGATCTCCATGTTATCGAGACCTGTGGCGGTGGAAGTGTGCGTCACATGATGGCCGAAGTTTTTCTTCCAAAAGAAAAGGTCCCTGTATAGCGATCAAAGATCTGCCTACAAACCCTATTGCATGTAAACCTTCATAAGCTTAGATCTAATGACTGTAAAAGACGAAGCCCCCAAAACTAGTGCTTTTGGGGGCTTCGCCATGAAAAGTGTCTTTTATATCGTTTTATGTGATTAGAACGAATACCTTAATCCCAATTGGAATTGATAGGGGTTACCCGAAGGTGAGACGATACCAGAGTTGTTTACATTATAATTAAACTGCTGTTTCGTAACATCAAAAGGCACCAATTTCTCTCCAGCGGCATCCTTTCCGCCTAAAGCATATAGATTTTGATTACCCAAAGACTCATTTACGCCCCAAGTCTTCTTAAATAAGTTGGCAACATTGAAAAGATCTCCCGAGAGCTCCAATGCATGGTTTTTATATAAATTGAATTTTTTAGCAATTCGAAGGTCGATCAAACCATAAAAACCATTTACTCCACCATTACGTTCAGCTATTTTACCTTGATATTTTTTAATAAAATCTTTAAGGCTCTGACTCGCTTCTGGATTATTCAACAAATTATTCAATCCACTAATCAGCTGTTTTGACGTATTGGGATTATTGGGATCAAAGATAAAGGCCAGATCATTGTCCCCAGCAACAAAGTCTCCATTTATATTTCCTCCGGCCAACAAACTGTATCGCGTACCACCAATACCTGAGTACCGTACTCCCACGCTGACACCATAAAATGTTGGTAAAGTACCATAGATCACAATCTTATTGCGGAATTGATTGTTCGAATAACTCATCTTGCTCAAATCGCGCGGATCATCTTTTACTGCCAAAGATAAGGTCGCTGTATTCGCCACGTTTCCATTGAAAGAAGTATTATCTTTCGCATCATTCCAGGTATAGCTAACCGATATAGATCCATCTTTGTAATATTGATAACTTGCATCCAATACGACTGCAAACTGATTCACTTTTCCTTCAGAGTTCAATTCTAGTACGCGGCCGAATTTATTGGAAATCCGTCCCTTTTTCCAATCCGGAGCCCCATCAACAATCGATGCCGCAGGAACAAAAACGCCCCTATTGTCTTCATTCGCTAATCTAAAGAACGGATCTTTCACCATATTACGATCCACATACATATAGTTATTACGCCCAAGATTCATATACCCTGAAAGACTCGCTTTTAACTTTTCGGTGAAGAAATGCGTATAAGATACATTTGCCTTGTAGACTACTGGAATTTTAGCGTCGGGTCCATAGGTATTGATCGTAGGTACTTGAAACTGCGCCAATGTTGGTGTTGTCAACGGGTCCTTTCTATAGCCCACAAAATTAGGTGTAGGTACATCATTACCTCGGACATCAACCGTCGCAAAATGCTTACCGTCGAAAGTCAAGTTATTGATGGTCATATAATTGTTAATATCTGAGGCGAAAACACCTGCTCCTATCCGGAAAAAGTCCTTTCGTTCTTCATTCACATCCCAAGTCATCTGGAAACGAGGCTGTACAACAAAAGATTTCAATTTGTGATCTGTACGCACCCCCACTTCTTTCAGCAATTCTTCATTCAAAGGAGAGGTTGGATAATGTCCGTAATCCAATCGTAATCCCGCAACCAAATCCAACCCCTGTGCCAACTTGGTCTGTAACTGACCATATGCACCGGCATTGAATATCTTACCGACCACAGCTGGATCACTTACCAAAGGAACTTCACGATAATAAGCATATGGCTTCATGTCGTTAAAGTTTTGCATGGCTGTCTTTCCATCACTCGGTCTAAAGTGAAAGCGCCCATTGACCTCACTTCCATAAATCGAGTTTGCGTGGGTATACATCAAGTCGACCCCAAAGGTGTAATTGATATTATCGGTACTGTAATAGATATTATTAACAAGCTGAAATACATTATTTTTAAATGATTCCTGTGCAAAACGATGTCCGCCCAACTGCAATGTGGTCTTTTTATCTTCTCCAGCGACCTTAGATACTGCATCCTCTACAATTGCACGGGGAATATTTTGACTTGGTAAAAGATCTCCTGGGCTACTTTTTTGATAGGTATAGAGATGTTGTACTTTCAATTCATTCGTTACCTTAGATGAAATAGTCGTACGCAAAGTTGCCAATAGACTGTTATCAATGTTTTTATCATTTCCATAAGATTCATACAAGGTAATTGGCTTATTATCCTGTAATCCCAACTTATTATTGTCACTTGTAAAGTTATTTCGGATCGTCAACAAGTTTTTCTCATTAATTTGCCAGTCAATTCGCCCAAAAATCGCATCAGACCCTCGCTTTTTATCAAAAGCACCATATTGACGTTCATTGCCCAATCCATACTTGTTACGTCCGATATTGACAAACTCATCCAAGGTGGCATTAGTGACATTAAATCTCTTCTCGTCGGCCTCAGAATTGATATCCGCAATAATCAGTGGGCGGGCATCGCGTTGATGATCCCAGGCTACAAAATAATGTAATTTGTCCTTTATAATCGGGCCGCCCAATGTAAATCCGTATTGATAGGTAGAGAAATCATTGCTTCGTTTATTTCCTCTGATATCGTACGGACTGGACAACCAATCGGCCCTTGAATAAAGCCATGCACTTCCGTGCGTTTGATTTGTTCCCTGTTTGGTCACCGCACTGACTGTTCCTCCTCCCGCTCTTCCGTAAGTCACATCATACTGGTTGGTGACCACTTTAAATTCACGGACTGCTTCTATCGAAATGGAAAAAGGTGCGCCACTACGACTGGTTGTTGAACCCGCAGAAGTCGGATTTTTGGCATTCATACCATCAATCGTAAAATTAGTAGAAGAACCCAACTGGCCACCGATATTATCGCCCTTACTCAAAGGAGACAGATCCATTAACGACGTAAAATTCCGGCCGTTGACAGGCAACTTCGCGATGTCCTTGGCTGTAACCGCTGTAGCAGCACCTAGATTTTCTATTTTATTCTTTAGCGTACTTATTCCTGTTAATTCAACGGTTTCCAATACATTCGACGTGTTTTGAATAGGAATGGTCAAGCGTACAATATCACCCTGATTTAAATTAAATCCCGAACGCACCTGTTCGCCATAGCCTATATAAGTAACTTTGATCGTATATGGACCGCCTAAAGGTAACTCCTTAAAGTTGAAGTCGCCATTTGCATTGGTTGAAGTCTTCGTTGTGAAACCGGTCGATTCATTCCGCACTTCGATGGAAGCACCATGAACCCCTTTGTTGTTCTCGTCCGTAATCTTTCCAGAAAACCCGGCTTGGGTCGTTTGTGCGTACAACCCTGTTCCAAGTGCGATGGCACACGTTGTAAGTAGAAATTCTTTCATTTAGTTGTTGGTTGTGATAATGAAAGCAAAACTACATCGGAACTGTTAACAGGAGCTAAACGAAATATTATGAAATTATAAACAAAGCATTTCAACATGTATATAAACAAAATGAAACTTCTTTAGGAAAAAAGAAGCAATATCGGAACAGGCAACAAAAGTATTTTAACATAGGTATAGAAATATCCCGATACTGCAAACATCATGATTTAGCAGACAGTAACAAAAAGAACGCAAACTGAAAATTCTTTCTGGCCAATAACATCACAAAAAAGTCAGCCGAAGCTGACTTTCTAATATAAAATCGTAAACTTAAAATCCAATGGATTAAAGTACTTGTAAAGATCCCTAAAGAGGCTATCACCGTATTTGACATAAAGCAAAGCGAAATTTTCAGTTCGCTCCTGCAGTCCTCCGCCAGGAAAAAGTTTTTCCTTCACGTTATCAATATCCGTTAAAGCATGCTGATGATTTCGCTTCTCAGCTTTCATCAGCTTTTTCTCCAAGTTATTGATCGCTTTCTTTAACCGTGCTTTTACGGCTTCAGTGCTAGGACCCAAACTTGGATCTATTTTATGAGTTCGTAACCTTATCTTACCAAAAATGGCGTTCAGCTCCATCCATTCGTCATTGAGATTCAGTCGTTCTTTGGTATGACGTCGAACATACTCTTTTTTCAGCACTTCTGCCGGCCGGAAAATACTCTTAAATGTAAGATCAACACGAAACAACTTAGCTGCAACGTTGTCCTCGGTAATCATTGCTGAATTACGAGGGATCAAAATTGGAAAATCTACCTGATATTGTTCAAAGTTGGATTTTAGCTGCATCCAATAGACCATTTCGGCGCCACCGCCAATATAAGCAAGATTGGGAAGTATAATTTCCTGATACATCGGCCGCATGACCACATTTGGACTGAAACGCTCTGGATAACGCTCGATCTCCTGCTCCAGCTCTGCTTTGGTAAAATAAATATGCTGGTGCAATACTTCGTATCGGCCGTCAGCAGTCAGTACTAAACGCTCTCTAAATTCGTCCGTCAAATAAAAGAAATTAATCTCACGGGCATGAACTTGGGTAGAGAAACCATTTGATTCCAACTCTTCCGATCGCGCTGTTATTGCCTTAAAGCTTTTTTCAGAGATGATATCTTCCTTAATAATTGGCTTGAACAGTTCCTTCAATTCCCGGTCATCCGCATCGACGATCAAAAGACCGTAAGACTTAAACAACTCATTGACCATATACCGTGTTGCATCTGCTAATCGATCATGGTTCAAATAGGCTTCTTCTATAATGCGTGTCAGTCTGGTCGAATTTTCGGAAAGCCCTAAAATATTGGTGTACTGCTTCACAGCATCAACGATTGTTGCGGTATCCATTCTCCCGGTAGCAGAAACAGCAGGAGTATCCCAAGCAATTTTCTTACCGAAGACTTTGGTGTGGTTGATCTCTTCAAAATCATGATCTTCAGTTGCCATCCAATATACCGGAATAAAATTTTTATCGGGATGTTTGCCTTTCAAATCTTCGGACAAACGTATTGCTGTCATTATTTTAAAAATAAAATACAACGGTCCGGTAAAAATATTGAGCTGATGCCCAGTCGTAATGGTATAAGAATTTTGGTCCAGCAACAGTTCTAAATTGGCGGCTACGGCAGGAGAATCTTTTAATAGTTCGCCATATTGGTTTTTAAGGCGCTCAACAAGAATTTCCCTGTGTTCAAATTTCTTCTTTTCATTCAATTGCTTTTCAAAACCAGCCCAGGTAGGCCAATTCCCAACAAAAGGTTTTAAGGCTTCATCATGTGCCAAATAGGCTAATAAAGTCTTGGAGAAGCTATTTGTTTCACTATATTCAATATAAGTTGCTTTCATCTGCAAATTTATTATTCATTTTCTATTCTTATTGATTACGAAAATTCCCAAAGCAACCTGATCGGAGGGAGAATCTTTTTCGTCCCAACAGCACCTATTTTTATCTTAATCAAAAGAATGATTCATCCTGAAACTACAGGCCTTCATAAATCTGATTTTAAACGGTTATAGATTGTTTAAAATGGGGATTGTACGCTTACAAATGTATCTAGTTTGCGTCGACAAAATAGTGATTTTTCGCAAAATGCTTGTCCCACTTTTAAATTATATCATTTCACTGACAATTGCCTATAAACAAACGGGCCTCCTTTGAATAAAGGAGGCCCGTTTGTTTATAGTATTAGCGATAAGCTGTTAAACTTATTTCCTTACAATCTCACCATATAGATCGAAATCTTCAGCTCGGTCGATTTTTACCTGAACAAAATCACCAATTCGTGCATAGGTATCTGCAGCAGGAATCAAGACCTCATTGTCGACCTCCGGAGAATCGTATTCTGTCCGGCCAATAAAGTAATCGCCATCTACCCGATCAACCAGCACTTTATAGGTATTACCGACTTTGGACTGATTGATATCGTACGAAATACCTTGCTGTACTTCCATGATAGCTTCCACTCGTTCTTCTTTTACTTCCTGTGGCACATTATCCTCCAAAGAATGTGCGTGCGTCTTTTCTTCATGAGAATAGGTAAAACACCCTAACCTGTCAAAACGGGTCTCTTCAACCCAATCCAACATCTCCTGAAAATCCTGTTCAGTTTCACCTGGATAACCACAAATTAATGTTGTACGCAACGCGATATCTGGAACCTTGTCACGTATTGCGTTGACAAGATCGATCTGTTTCTGTTTCGTTGTACCTCTGCGCATAGACTTCAACATTGGATCAGAAATATGCTGCAATGGCATATCCAAGTAATTACAGATATTCGAACGTTCGTTCATTGCATCCAAAATATCCATTGGGAAGCCGGAAGGGTATGCATATTGAAGCCGGATCCATTCGATTCCATCGACGTCCGACAAATGACGCATTAAATCAGAAAGATTGCGTTTTCCGTAGATATCGAGACCGTAATAAGTGAGATCCTGTGCGATTAAAATTAATTCTTTTGTCCCATTAGAAGCTAAATATTTTGCCTCTTTGACAAGATCGTCAATGGATTTGGAAACGTGTTTACCACGCATTAAGGGAATTGCACAGAAAGAACAAGGGCGGTTACACCCTTCTGCAATCTTAAAATAAGAAAAATGCGAAGGCGTTGTCAATAAGCGCTCTCCCAACAATTCGTGTCGATAATCAGCTCCAATGGTTGACAACAGATCCGGTAGATCATTTGTACCGAAAAAGGCATCAACATTGGGGATTTCAGCCTGTAACTCCGGCTTATATCGTTCAGAAAGACAGCCTGTAACGATCACTTTGTTAATTTTACCCTGATCTTTTAGATCCGAATATTGTAAGATCGCATCAATTGATTCCTGTTTGGCATTATCTATAAAACCGCAGGTATTGATTACGACAATATCATTCTCCTGTATATTGGATGCTTCATGCACGACTTCCATCTGATTGCCCTTTAACTGGCCCATCAGGACTTCACTATCGTGAATATTTTTCGAACAGCCCAATGTTACCACATTGACGCGTGGTTTATTAATCAAAGGAGCTGGTTTCGCGTATTTTGTCTTCATATGATTAGACGGTAGACTCTATTTGAAAAGGGAGTCGACAAATTCCTTTTTGTTAAACAACTGAAGATCACCAATTTTCTCTCCTACACCAATATATTTCACCGGGATCTTAAATTGATCAGATATACCAATAACCACCCCGCCTTTAGCCGTTCCATCGAGTTTAGTCAATGCTAAGGCGTTCACATCAGTTGCCTGTGTAAATTGCGTGCATTGTTCAATGGCGTTTTGCCCTGTCGATGCATCCAAGACCAACAAGATTTCATGTGGTGCCCCAGGAACAACCTTCTGCATAACATTCTTGATCTTCGTGAGCTCATTCATTAGGCCAACCTTATTGTGCAAACGGCCTGCGGTATCAATGATACACACATCTTCGCCATTTGCTACTGCCGATTTCACGGTATCATAAGCCACTGAAGCAGGATCCGAGCCCATGGCCTGAGCGACAACACGCACGCCAACACGCTCACCCCATAATTTAAGTTGATCAACAGCAGCCGCCCGAAACGTATCCGCTGCCCCCAACACAACTTTGCTTCCAGCTTGTTTCAGCTGATGGGCTAGTTTGCCAATAGTGGTTGTTTTGCCAACCCCATTGACACCTACAACCATAATGACGTATGGTTTATGATCGCCATAATTGAAGTTCTCGAAATCAGCACTATTGTTTTCTGCCAGCAGCGTTTGAATTTCTTCTTTCAGGAGATTGTTGAGCTCAGAAGTAGAAACGTACTTATCTCGGGCAACACGGGCCTGTATGCGATCAATGATTTTTAAGGTGGTCGTAACCCCAACATCAGAAGTAACCAAAACTTCTTCCAGATTATCCAGGACATCGTCATCTACTGTTGACTTACCAACGACAGCCTTTGTAATCTTAGAAAGAAAGCCTTCTTTTGTTTTTTCCAAACCTTTATCTAAGGCCTGTTCTTCTTCTTGTGTTTGTGGTTTTTTCTTAAAAAAATCAAATAATCCCATGGAGTGTTTAGTGAAAATTGATGTTCAAATATAAACAAATGTCCTCAACAAAAAAAGCCCTTTCGGTAGGATACCAAAACGGCTATTTTTATCGAATTCTTTTTAAAGAAAAACTTTAAAAAAGGAAAATGCTACTCGTTATTTTTGAGCTGCAGCAACGACGTCTTTCACTTTATCGTTGTGAACCATACCTTCTTTGAAAGTATACGCGCCAGTTTTTGCAGATTTAGTAGTAATAATAACCTTTGTAAATTCTTTACCGCCACCTTTTTGTAACGATGCAACTGCTTTCTTTGCCATGGTATATTAATATTTTACTTAGCCTCTTTTTCAAATGCCAAGATGTGTGACTTACTTAATTTCTTTATGAACAGTAACTTTTCTCAATACTGGGTTGAATTTTTTCAATTCCAAACGCTCAGTTGTGTTCTTTTTGTTTTTAGTAGTGATGTAACGAGACATTCCCGGAAGACCACTTTCTTTGTGTTCAGTACATTCTAAGATAACCTGTACTCTATTTCCTTTTTTAGCCATTGTTTTACTTTATTTTGAATCCTCTTAAGGATTGAAATTTCATGAATAATCTTAATCTAACAGGCGAAACAATCAATTAGATTGAACCTTTAACGATAAATTTATTGATCGCCGCTGTAATCCCGTTCTTGTTGATAGTTTTGATAGCAGAAGTAGATACTTTCAATGTAATCCAACGATCTTCTTCTGGAATGTAAAAACGTTTAGTTTGTAAATTTGGATAGAATTTACGTTTAGTTTTAACGTTTGAGTGAGAAACGTTATTTCCTGTTAACGCCGCTTTGCCTGTTAAATCACAAATTCTTGACATGATATTATTTTTTTGTTGTCTTTATTACAATATGTTAATCCTTTGCACTCTCTGCAAAGAGTTTGCAAATATCTATATTTTTTTTTAGATAAGCAACAAGATAATTGGAATTATTTTTAAAAATAGTTCTACACAGGAAGGGTAAGGGCAAAAATAAAGGATTTTATTGTATTATATTTGCTCTGTAAAGAAAAATAGTTTTCAACAATTCACATTTATGAACAAATATCTTCGCAAGGGCTTAAGGGAAATAATCATTGGTGTCGTACTTGTAATCTTAGGATATTACCTCATGGAACAACGCTCCAACTGGTATAAACTTGCTATGCTTGTCGGAGTTATTGTATTTAGTATCGGTGTCCTGACTTTGATCTATCGCATGATTCGTAAAGTAGACCGAAATGCCATTATGGAGATGCGCGAAGAATCGCATAAAAAAGAGAAAGAAGGAGATGCTGATCAAAACTAGGGGTATTGTCCTAAAAACAACCAACTATTCGGAGAGTAGCCTTGTTGCGCAGATATACACGGAACAGTTTGGGATGCAATCCTATCTCATTACGGGCGCAAGGAAGCCTAAAGCAAAGATCAAGGCCAATATTCTTCAACCCTTACATTTACTGGAAATTGTCGCTACACATAAAGATAATGGTTCATTACAACGGATATCCGAAGCGCGTCAAGTCCCTGTTTTGCAAGAAATACCTTATGACATTGTTAAAAGCTCACTTGCCCTTTTTCTGAATGAAATACTCTATAAAATTCTGAAGGAACAAGAAAATGACCATTATCTTTTTGAGTTCATCCACCAGTCTGTCCGCTGGCTAGATGAAACGCATTTAAATCTGGCCAATTTCCATCTTGTTTTTTTAATCAAGCTAACACGCTTTCTCGGGTTTTATCCCGCTGAATCAAAACAGCCCCGCCCTTATTTTAATCTTCATGAAGCTACCTTTTCCGATAGCCTTCCTGAACATCCACTTGTATTGCAGGAACCGCATACGTCAATTTTCAGAAATTTAATCGAATCCGAATATTCAAACTGCGACCGCATCAAAATGACCGCTTCTGATCGGCAATTCCTGCTGGAAAAAGTGCTCGACTTCTATCGTCTCCACCGCACAAATTTTAAAGAAATAAAATCGCTGTATATACTCGAAGAGATTTTTAGATAAGCTATGCACAGCTTTCTCCTTTGAAAGCGAATCCTATGCTGCCTTTAGATCCAAAACAGGCGGATGAACGCGGCTATTCTTTTGCCCAAGCGCAGCAACTATAGCTCTTCCAAACACTTACCCTTTTATAATAATTGATCTCTCGGATAAATTCTTGGTACATTTATTGTAACAAAATTGAAATAACATTTTGATTTACTAACATCATTTTCACCTAAAAAAGTCTTAAAATATGGAACTTAAAGAAAACTTTTTAAAGGTTGTTCGAGACAACTATGCCAACTTTGAAGGAAGGGCTCGCCGCAAGGAATATTGGATGTTTTTCCTTGCAAATCTCATCATTAGCGCAGTATTTGCAATACTTGGACAAATTGCAAGCTTATTTACGTATGTCTCAGGTTTAGTAAGTTTAGCTTTACTAATTCCCGGGATAGCCGTTACGGTCCGAAGATTACATGACACCAATAAATCAGGCTGGTTTATATTAGTTGCATTGATTCCATTTATTGGTTGGATCTACCTGCTTTACTTATTGGTACTGGAAGGCGACAAGGCTTCAAATCAATATGGTCCAGATCCCAAAGCGCTGGAAAACGTAACAAATCATCCTTTTACGCAAAGCCAAGATCCCTTCGGTTCTTCTCAGCCACAGGACCCATTTGGAAGTTCACAACCATCAAATCCTACGCCACCAGCACCTGATAAAGATCCTTTTGCTTAGATGCTAACAGCATAAAAAAAGCTTTCACAATTGTGAAAGCTTTTTTTATGCTGTTTTTTATCACTCTTAAACCAGTTTTCTATAGTGAAAAGCAAATTTACATAGACAGCAATCGGATATCTCCCATTGCATAAAAGAATTAATGTCTGTATTTTTTCTTTTGTTGTCCTGGAGCAAAATCACGTGCCGACTGCTCACCATAGTATTTTTTAGCATGCCCAGGAGGCATTCTTTTCGGACCACGGCCATGACCATGGTGATGATGGGCAGAATAACAGGCCGACATGGATAGCGCAATAACAACAGACAGCCCCAATACTAGAATACGTTTCATCTTCACTAACTATTTTTAAATACCCTATTGCAATTATCAGTCCAAATTATTTACTGAAGCAAAGTAAACAGTCCCTGTGGTAGAATATCCTGTTTCTAAGGGCTCAGATTTCCCATAAAATAAAAAAGCCCATGCTGTTCGCATAGGCCTTTTCACAATAAATATATCTTGAATCTAATTAGATAACTCTTACATTTACCGCATTAAGACCTTTACGGCCTTGTTCAACTTCGTAAGATACATTGTCATTCTCACGAACTTTGTCTACTAATCCAGAAACGTGAACAAAAATTTCGCTCTCGCCTGAGTT
Source organism: Sphingobacterium multivorum (assembly GCF_039511225.1). Taxonomy (NCBI): domain Bacteria; kingdom Pseudomonadati; phylum Bacteroidota; class Sphingobacteriia; order Sphingobacteriales; family Sphingobacteriaceae; genus Sphingobacterium; species Sphingobacterium multivorum. The sequence continues at coordinate 33,568 of NZ_CP154261.1, read as the reverse complement.
AGGGATGATGAAACCGAAACCTTTGGTCTCATTAAAGAATTTTACTTTACCTTCTTGCATGGCACTATATTATTAATTTCCCTAAAGGTAGAGAAATAAAATCAAAAATCTTAACCTTTTTATTTTTTTTATCCGTTAAACTTTTTCATAAACTTTGGCTCCAATCTTGTAGCAATGCGATAATGGCAATCGTATTATTATAAAAAGTTAAAGACGAAAAATATGAAAAAAATACTATTAGGACTAGCCTTTTTAGGTTTGATGACCCAAGTAAACGCGCAACAAATGGTTAATAAAGAATTTGTATCTACGGTAGGCCGTGCAGAAGAAGAAGTAACACCAGATATTATCTATATTGATGTTACCCTAAAAGAGTTTTATGAGAACGGTAACACGAAGAAAAAGGCCGCAATAGAAAAGCTAGAAAAAGATCTGTTCGATTCGGCGACAAAAGCGGGTGTAAAAAAAGAAGATTTTACCATCCAGAATATCTGGAGCTATAATGTTCCGGATAAAAAGAAAAAAGACACCGATATCTTGCTCTCCAGACAATACCGTATTAAGGTAACCAACTTGAACAATTTGGGCCAACTATTAGACGGTGTTGACAAAGCCGGTATCCAAAGCACCTATATTAGCGAATATGATTATTCAAAGAAAAAGGAGTTGGAAAAAAGTTTAAAAACCAAGGCGGTATTGGATGCAAAAGTCAATGCTCAAATTTTGGCAGAAGCCGCAGGCCAAAAAATTGGTAAAGCGATCGTATTATCTGAAACACCACAACAAATTATATTTGGCGTACAACCGATGATGCGTAATGCCATGTATAAAGGTGCTATGGCCGAAGCAGCAGACAGCGCTGGTGACAGTGGGTTAGATTTAAATATCAGACCGATGAAAGTTACGAGTGAAATCAGCGCTTCATTTGAGTTATTGTAATCATGCATAGGGAAAAAACTCCAGCAGATAAATTAAAACAAATTGACCAAGATTTCGGTTGGATTGACCGAATATCTTGGTTAATGGATAATCAATTCAAGATTGGAAACTTTCGCTTCGGACTTGATCCAGTCTTGAATCTCATCCCCTTAGGTGGCGCGATAGCGGGCTTCGGAACCTCTCTGGTTCTTGTCATAGCCATGTGGCGTAACGGCGCCAGTCCAAAATTAGTCATACGCATGTTACTCAATATCTCGATTGATGCTGTTTTGGGTAGCATTCCTTTCCTCGGAAACTTTTTTGATTTTTTTAGCAAGGCCAATGAAAAGAACATCAAATTATTACGACAACATTACTACGAAGGCAAGCATTCAGGCTCGGGTATCGGTATAATCATCAGTATTCTAACGGTCTTCTTCTTATTCATCGGTGTTACATTTTATCTTATCTGGACGTTGTTCTCTTGGGCATTCTCGCTATTGAATACCCTCGGATTCTAAATAAACCTCCTTGCTTCACCTATAGGGCAGAATCCTTCGCATTTCTCTTAAAACAGTTGCCCATATCTAATATCTATTTAATAATTTTGATCGCGATAGTCATCGTGTTATGACATCCAGAACTTAATCTCAAATTTAAAATGAGCAAAAAAAGAATATTTTCACTGATTTTGATCGTCATCATGCTGGCCGCAATTTTGACTAACCCAAGCAAAGAGGAACACGAAAAGGTTGTACGCGCGAAAGCTGAACAGCTATTGAAAAGCCAGCTTCATGCGAAAGATCAAGAGTTTTTCGGATTGGGGATGCAGCTCTTCGGAAATGACATCGTCGATAAATTTATCCAAAGTTCCGTTGTGGTCGACAACTACTATTTGTTTTCGCTAACCAAAATAAAATGGCAGGGTACAGAACAGATTATCGGTGGCGGAGCTTTTAAATACATCTGGCTGAGCCCAAAAATTGATGAAAAGGCCGACGAAATTATTGCTGCATTGAAAAAGATTTAACATGCCTTTAGAAATACTTTATCAAGACGAATCCATCGTTGCAATCAATAAACCACATGGACTATTGGTGCACCGATCTGCTATTGCGCGCGATGCTTCAGCGTTTGCCCTACAGCTCCTTCGGGACCAATTAGGAAAAACCGTTTATCCCGCACATCGTTTGGACCGGAAGACCGGAGGCATTCTGTTATTTTCATTAAATAAGGAGACGGACCAATACTTACAAAAAAGTTTTCAGGAGCGTAAGATCAACAAAAAATACCTCGCTGTTCTGAGGGGCTTCGCGCCAGCAGAAGGCCTGATTGACTATCCCTTAAAAAGGGACGATGGCACCGTTCAGGAAGCACAAACATCTTTTCGCTTACTTGCTCAAGGCGAGTTGGCCGTTCCCTTCGGAAAATTTCCGACAGCACGATACAGTCTCGTCGAAGCCAACCCAATTACAGGTCGTATGCATCAGTTACGTCGCCATTTTGCGCATATCTTTCATCCCATTATCGGCGATCGCCCGCATGGATGCAATAAACAAAACAAGTTCTGGAAAGAAGCCTACCAAATGGATACCATGCTATTGCATGCCTCGGAGCTGACCTTTAAACATCCTTTATCGGGCGAAGACGTTCATATCAAAGCGCCCCTACAACCCGATTTCATCCGGGTATTGGAAATATTAAACCTCAACGCGATATGTTAAAATTGATTCTCGAAGCCTTTATCAGCATATCCGGTATTACCGCAGCTTCTGGTATTGTCTATCAGGATAGGCAAATCCATATCGTTTCTGACAATAGCAATTATATCTACAGCTATAGTATCACAGACCAAAAGTTGTCAAAAACGGCACTACGGCAGTCTGATCCAATGGAAAATAGGGCTAAAGCAGCTAAAATGGATTTGGAATCGATCACTTTCGATGGAAGCCGCTATTATCTCTATGGTTCTGGTTCTACCCCAAACAGAAACACTCGTTTTATTTGGGACGGCAAAACAGTCCTTCAGGAAGACTACAGTAACATCTATTCTTCCTTAATGGAAAAATTCAATATTTCCAAAGAAGACTTCAATATTGAAGGCGTAGTTCATTTAAAAGATAAGATCTTATTTTTTAACCGGGGAAATGGCCCTAAAGGCATAAATGCCATTTTAGAGTATCATCCGCTTGCTGCCGAACAATCCCGCTGTATCCCGATTGAACTACCCAAGCTCAATGGCATATCGACAGGTTTCTCAGATGCGACCCTGGTTGGAAATGAAATCTATTTTATTGCTACCGCCGAAAATGCAAAATCGACTTATCTGGATGGAGAGATCAGTGGTTCCCTCCTTGGAAAAATACCTTCCGATCTTTCCGGCAAACCCGAGACATTCGAAATTCCCGAAAAGCATAAATTTGAAGGAATCACATTGAAAGAGGAAACTGCCCATGGCCTAATTTTCCTACTATGTGAAGATACCGATAGCGAAGATGATCATATGACCATCTATTCGCTCCGGGTAAGCAATTAAATCGATTGTTCTAAAATGGATTCACAGTGAGGAATCACGTATATTTTATTAAATTTGTAGCTGATTAAAACTTAATTTTTATGTTAAAAAATACTGCCCTTTCGGAGACGCACATTGCTTTAGGAGCAAAAATGGTTCCCTTTGCAGGCTTCAACATGCCCGTACAATACACAGGCATCAATGATGAGCACGAAACAGTTCGCACAGGTGTAGGAGTTTTTGATGTAAGCCACATGGGTGAATTCATCCTAAAAGGGGAAAAAGCCCTGGATCTACTTCAAAAAATCTCTTCCAATGATGTGTCAAAATTATACGATGGCAAAGTTCAATATGCTTATATCCCCAATGAAACTGGCGGTGTAGTTGATGACTTCCTAACATACCGTATAGACGATAAGACATATTTTTTGGTTGTGAATGCGTCAAATATTGAGAAAGACTGGAACTGGATCTCCAAATACAATACAGCTGGTGTGGAGATGAAGAATATCTCTGATCAAACCTCCTTATTCGCGGTACAAGGTCCTAAGGCTGCAGATGCACTTCAATCGCTTACCGACATCGAATTAGCTCCAATGGAATACTATACCTTTGCAAAAGGTACATTTGCGGGCGTAGAGAATGTGTTGGTTTCTGCAACAGGATATACGGGAGCTGGAGGTTTTGAAATCTATGTGGCCAATGAAGATGCCCAAAAAGTATGGGATGCTATTTTCGAAGCCGGTAAAGCTTATGGAATCAAACCTATTGGTTTAGGTGCCCGTGATACTTTACGTCTAGAAATGGGTTTCTGCCTATACGGAAATGACATCGACGATAATACTTCTCCTTTAGAAGGCGGTTTAGGCTGGGTAACGAAGTTTACAAAAGACTTTGTGAATTCTGCGGCGCTTAAAGCGGAAAAAGAAGCTGGTCTAAAGAAAAAGCTCGTTGGTTTCGAAATGATTGACAGAGGCATTCCTCGTCATGATTACGAAATTGTTGATGCTGATGGAAATGTAATTGGACGTGTGACTTCAGGTACGCAATCACCAACATTGAAAAAATCAATCGGTTTAGGTTATGTGGACACAGCCTTTTCAAAAGACGGCACCGAGATCTTCATTCTGATCCGTAATCAAAAAATAAAAGCAAAAGTAACAAAACCACCATTTGTGAAGTAATAAAAAAAGCCTGCTTAAAGCAGGCTTTTTTTATTACTTCTTCTTTTGTTTTGTAGTAGGTTGTTGTTTACCGCTTTCTTTTTCCTGAATAAGTGATCGAACCCGCTTGCTTAAAACAACACGGAGATAGATCAAAACCACCAGAAAGGCGATGGATAATCCCGTTACCAGCATGTTGCCGGCCTTATACCCTTCAAAACCACTGTAAACTAAAAATACAATAGCCAAACTCAACACTATATTTAGAAAAAAATACTTTAACATATCACTTTTTTATTAATCCCAATACCCGCTGTCTCCATCCGCCAAAGAAATAGAATGCTCCACCAACAATGTTTAATAAAACAATTGTCAAAGCCATCAGCATCCTTTCTGTGTTAGAAATTGTCCTCGAAAGCATGATTTCCCGTAGAACCAATATTACCCATAGGAGAGACAATAGAATGGAAAGGCTACCTAATATGGGGAATATACCAAGGTTAAATAATCGCGCTAAAATAGCTACGCTATAAAAAGCAAGACTAAACAAGAAAGCTTGCTTAGTCTGATGCTCCAAATTTTTCATCTTAATAAACGTCTAACTCTGGATCGATTTCCTCTTTCCAAGCTAAAATTCCGCCTTTTAAATTTGCAAGATTTTCAAAACCCTGTTGTTCCAATAACATAATCGCCTGTGCAGAACGTTTTCCAGAACGGCATTGTACGATAACAGGTTTATCTTTCGCAATCTTATCAGCTTCGATCAGTATACCTGAAAGTGGAATATTCAATCCATTTAAATTGGATACTTCATACTCAAAGGATTCACGAACGTCTATCAACTGAAAATCTTCGTTGTTATCGATTTTATTCTTTAATTCTTGTACAGATACTTCTTTCATTTTCAAACAATTTAATAGTCAAATATACTACATTTTTTCCGAAAGTGTTCGCTTTCATGGATGCTCAAAATCAGTCGATGTTGCTAAGAATAGCCTCATTTTTTAGTGTAATAACGGCATTAGAAATGTTAGATGGGTTTTGCCTGTCATCGGATCATTTGAAATGGGTCATTTTAGGAAGTTTATTGTCTGCACAATTCGCTTGTAGAATTTTCCTTATCTTCACCCAGACTTTACTAAGCTTTATATGAATTCAATACCTAAAATTATACTGTCTATATCTTTACTTGCACTCTCGGCAGTAAGCTATGGACAGCAAGTTATTTCCGAGCAGGAACGCCAAGATGTGAGCCGCATACTCCATACCTTAGCCGCCGACGATATGCGGGGGAGATCGGCTTTGACAAAAGACATCGAACCAGCTGCAGATTTTATCGCTGCCGAAATGAAGAGAATAGGCCTCAGCCCCTACGCAGAACAAAATTACAGGCAAACATTCCAATTGGATAAAATCTCTCCCGTAAGCAAATCCGCAACCATCAATAAGCAGCTGATCCCAGCTGACCATATTATTTCACTTGGAAATCACGTGAATTTACAGTGGGACAATACAAACACCCATAACATTGTTGAAATAAAATCGGGCGATGATTTTGCGAAAGTATTTAGAGAACATTCTCTAGCCAAAGAAAATACACTTGTATTGGTAGATCCTTCCTTTGAAAGCTATTTTGTCCGTTTCGGTCAGATGCTCAACTCCCCTAAATTTATAGAGGAATCCACCAGGCAAAAACCATCAATTGTCTACCTTTTAACAGCGGAGAAACCCCAAACTTTTCAAATTCATATTGAACGGAAACTTCAAAATTTCCCCTTATTTAACGTGGCCGGAATCATCCCCGGAAAAAGTAAACCGAACGAATACGTTATCTTTTCGGGACATTACGATCATATTGGCATCCTTCCGGCAGTAGGCCAAGATTCTATTGCCAATGGCGCAGATGACGATGCCTCGGGCGTGACCGCAATGCTGACCCTTGCAGATTACTACAAAAAACAAAATAATAATGAAAGGACCCTTATTTTCGTCGCTTTTACGGCAGAAGAACTGGGCATGTATGGCTCAAAATATTTTTCCAACCACATCGATGCCGATCAGGTCGTGGCCATGATCAATATGGAAATGATCGGAAAAGATTCCAAATTCGGTCCCAATACAGTGTATATTACAGGATACGATCAGTCGAATCTTGGTGAATTAATGCAGGAAAATTTAAAAAACACAAATTTCCGATTCTATCCTGATCCATATACCAAACAAAATCTCTTTTATCGAAGCGATAATGCGGTATTGGCAGCCAAAGGTGTGCCTGCGCATTCATTTTCAACATCCCAAATGGATAAGGATGAATATTACCATACCGTAAAAGATGAAGTGTCTACATTAAATGTTCAGAATATCATTTCCAGTATAGAAGCGATCGCCATAGGCACCTCGGGAATTGTAACAGGCAAACAAACACCTTCACGGGTCGAAAAACTAAAAGATTAGGCGACAGGCCTAAGCTTTTACTTCCTTTTGCATGACATAATCGTTTAGAACATAATCATAATAAGGAATATCAATCGTTTCAATGACCTCAAAGCCCTGCTTTAAATAGAAATGGTAAGCAGGGTTATTTCTATTTACGTTCAATTCAAGAATCCCTTTACCCTTTAAGATGGTTTTTTCTGAAGCGAAGTCTATCAGCGCCTTTCCGAAACCTTTTCCTTGCACATTGGGCATCAAATAGAGCTTTTCAATACGTACACGATCCTCAAGAGTTTTCAAGGCAATAAATCCCTGGCCGATACCATCTTCTTTCAAAACATAAAAAAATTGGCCATTAACCATACTTTCTGCAAGTCCCTCAACGGTATAGCTTTTTTCGAGCATAAAGTCAATTTGATCCTGTGAAAGTATCTCTCCATAAGTAACAGGCCAAATACTATGCGCCATATTTGAAATGCTTCTGATATCGCTTTGTTCTGCCAATTCTATTGTTATCATGCAATCTTTTCTCCTATTAAAATGTATTTTATATGGGAAAATTTAAGGACAAATAAGCCGTCTTTTTCCATTTCGTATTCGTTGTCATTGTCATTGATCTTAATCAAGCCTTCGTGCGTGTTTTTTTCATCAGCATCAAGCCCCTCAATTCGGATTCTTTCCCCTGCAGGCTTCCATTTGGTGAAGCCCGTTGTTACAAAACAATAGCGTACGCCCTTCGTGATCAGCACAATATTAATCTGCTCCAGATAGGGCCGGTAATAAGCCACATCAAGCTGATCAGTCAGGATATTCACCGCTTTGTATTGATGTGCTATCAGGTATTCTATAGCCGTCTTTAGAAAATCATTATCATAGGAAATGATCTTTAAATTTTCCTGTGAATCGTTAATGGAGTTTTTTGTAAAAACGATATCGAACTTATAACCACGCGCATCCAATAAATCGATGGTTTCCGCCTCAATGACAATTGTGGGGCTCCATTCCAGCAACTGCCCCAAGCCCTCTTCGTCGATGAGGAAAAGGTCTTCAATCAGTAATGCAGGTTCCTGATTCTCTCGAACAATGTGATGAGATGACATATATAATTTAATAACCGAGCCTACGCAAGGTAATGTATGCCATCAACCCCGTACTAATCTCCAAAGAAGTCTCATCCACGTCAAAAGTCGGCGTATGGACAGCCGAAGAGATACCACGTGCTGCATTGCCTGTACCCAAACGATAGAAGCAAGCATTAATTTCTTGTGAATAATAGGAAAAATCCTCCGCGGCAGGCCATAGATCTAAGTCTACCACATTTTCCTTGCCGAGATATTCTTCCGCAAATGTCCGTGCACTTTTTGTCAATTGGGGCTCATTGATTAGAAAAGGATATCCCTTACGCACTTCAAATTCACAAGTCGCTCCCATACTTTCAGCAATGCTCACAGCAATCTTTACCATGCGCGCATGTGCTTCAGCACGCCACTCCTCATCAAATGTGCGAAACGTACCTTCCAGATAAACCTGATCGGGAATAATATTTGTAGCTCCGTTGGCCATAATCTTTCCGAAAGATAGCACAGTCGGTGTACGTGGATCTGCAAAACGACTAGCAATCTGCTGCAAAGCGGTAATGATCTGAGCTGTAATAACAATTGGATCAATATTTTGATGCGGGTGCGCACCATGCCCGCCCCTGCCTTTGACTGTCATAAACAGTTCATCGCAGGAAGCCATATATTTTCCCTCACGGAAACCAACCTTGCCTACCTCAATAAATGGCATCACATGCTGACCTATTATGGCTGAGGGGGCAGGATTCTGCAAAGCGCCCTCTTTGATCATTAAGGAAGCTCCTCCGGGCAAGCGCTCTTCGCCAGGCTGGAAGATCAATTTGATCGTTCCTCCAAATTCGGCTTTTAGGCTATTCAATATTTTAGCTGTCCCCAAAAGTGAGGAGGTATGTACATCATGGCCACAGGCATGCATCACTCCTGGGGTGTTGGAACCATATGAACGCCCCTCCACTTCTTGAATTGGTAAAGCATCCATATCTGCGCGCAACGCGATAACTTCATCTGAGGGTAGGTCACCTTTGATTAAAGCGACAATCCCCGTATCAGCTTTAGCCTCATAAGGAATTCCCAATTCATCCAATTGCTTTTTTACAAATGCCGAGGTATTGTATTCTTCGAAGGAAAGTTCAGGATTCTGATGAAGATGTCTACGGTTGGAAACCGTATCTTCAAAATATTGATGAGCTAAGGCCAGGACTTTTTCTTTCGTACTTGCCATAAGGTTGATTGATTTATTGATATACAAAAACGTTCTCTGAAAAAACAAAGACGTTGCTAAAATATTGACGTAACTCGCGCATGAAGGCATTTGCTTCAGAGCGACTTCTAAAATCACCTACCTTGACGCGATAATTGGGTTCATCATAGGTGATATAAGTATCAATATCTTTATACATGCTTCGGAAACGTGTCTGCTCCGAAAATGCCTGATTCCGATTCGATCCAGCAAAGATCTGTACACGGAATCCCCTTACTTTGACCCGCGTCGCCGCTGAGCGGACGATGGGTTTAGCAGGAACTACTGTCGCTTTGCTTTCGACAGGATTGATCCCCATAGCTGCCCTGAAATTTTGAAGCTGTGTAATCAATGAATCTTTGGTTACAATTACTCCACCTTTTTCTTGTGCGTTTACCTGAACTAGTGCAAACAACACAAGTGCATGTATGAAAATCAATCCTCTCTTCAGCATAGTTTAACCTTTCTTATCGATTAGTTATTTGCGCCGTGGCAATTTTTATATTTTTTTCCTGAACCACAAGGACATTCGTCATTGCGTCCAACAGTATTCTCGTTACGAACAGGTTCTTTTGGACCTTCATTCACATCCTCCTCACTCACACCTGTAGGCGAAGCCAATTCAGCTTTAGTTTCAATCGTTTTTACTGGAGCCTGCTGTACTTGTCTCGCTTGCATAGAAGTCGGTTCTTGACCAGGGATCTCTCCTTTGAAAATAAAGCTAACGACATCCTTATTCATTGAAGCCAACATCGATTTAAACAAATCAAATGCCTCCATTTTATAAATGATAATCGGATCCTTTTGTTCATAAACAGCATTTTGAACCGATTGTTTCAAATCATCCATTTCACGCAGGTGCTCTTTCCAAGCCTCATCGATTAATGCCAATACGATTCCTTTTTCAAAAGATTTGAAAACTTCTTTACCGTTGCTTTCGATGGCTTTTTTCAAATTCGCCGAAACTTGAATGCCACGGATACCATCCGTAAATGGAATAACGACATTTTCGACGATCTGACCTCTTTCCGCATACACATTATTCAATACAGGAACTGTCAAAGCACCAACGGCCTCAATTTTATGGTGGTAAGCGTTAATTGCATGCTCAAAAAGACGATCAGTCAAGCCTTCAATTTTACCCTGTGCAAATTCTTCTGCTGTAATTTCTGGTGTGATCGCAAAAATACGGATTACTTCGATTTGGAAATCTTCGTAATTACCTTGCTCTTTTGCTTCAACGACAATTTCTTCTGCAACATCAAAAATCATGTTGTTCAAATCCACGTCTAAACGTTCTCCAAACAAAGCATTTTTACGTTTCGAATAAATTACGGTACGTTGGGAGTTCATTACATCATCGTATTCCAATAGACGTTTACGGATACCGAAGTTATTCTCCTCCACTTTACGCTGTGCGCGTTCGATGGATTTGGTCAACATACTATGTTGCATCACCTCGCCCTCTTCAACACCCATTTTCACCATGATGTTAGAGATTCTCTCTGAAGCGAATAAGCGCATCAAGTTATCTTCCAAAGAAACGAAGAATTGCGAAGAACCTGGATCTCCCTGACGACCGGCACGACCACGTAACTGACGGTCAACACGACGAGATTCGTGTCTTTCGGTACCGATAATGGCAAGACCACCAGCTTTTTTAACTTCTTCGGTCAATTTAATATCCGTACCACGACCAGCCATATTCGTCGCGATGGTTACTTGTCCTGGGCGTCCAGCTTCAGCGACGATATCAGCTTCTTTTTGGTGTAACTTCGCATTTAATACGTTATGCTTGATCTTACGTAATTGAAGCATACGGCTCAATAACTCCGAAATTTCAACCGATGTGGTACCGACCAATACTGGCCGTCCCTGCTCTGTCAATCGTTGGATTTCTTCAGCTACAGCATTGTATTTTTCACGGGCCGTACGATAGATCAAATCTTGACGATCATCACGTTGGATTCCACGATTTGTCGGAATTTCTACGACATCCAATTTATAAATTTCCCAAAGCTCACCGGCCTCTGTCGACGCTGTACCCGTCATACCCGAAAGTTTGTGGTACATGCGGAAGTAATTTTGCAATGTAATCGTTGCGTAAGTTTGTGTCGCATCTTCTACTTTCACATTCTCCTTTGCTTCGATCGCCTGGTGCAAACCATCTGAGTAACGACGGCCATCCATGATACGACCTGTTTGCTCATCGACAATTTTCACTTTACCTTCATCAACGATATATTCAACATCATTTTCAAACAAGGTATATGCTTTTAACAACTGGTTGATCGAGTGGATACGCTCTGCTTTAATCGAATAATCGCGCAACATATCTTCTTTCTGAGCTGCCTTTTCTTCCAAAGTCAACGAAGACTTTTCAATTTCAGCAATCTCAGTACCAACATCCGGTAAAATAAAGAATGAAGGATCTTCGCCTGTTGCTGTAATCAACTCGATACCTTTTTCTGTCAATTCTACTTGGTTGTTCTTTTCATCAATCACAAAATAAAGTTCTGCATCTACTTTAGGCATATTTTTATTTTGCTCTTGCATATAGTAGTTTTCTACTTTTTGTAAGATCGAACGATTAGCGCCTTCGCTTAAGAACTTGATTAATGCTTTATTTTTAGGCAAACCTCTGTACGCTCTTAATAATGCCAAACCGCCGCCTTCAACGTCAGAATCACCTGCCGCCAGCGCTTTTTTAGCATCATTCAAGACGGTATTGATGTACGCTTTCTGTACATGCACCAAACGCTCGATACGTGGTTTTAATTGGTAGAATTCGTGTTGATCGCCACGAGGAATCGGACCTGAGATAATCAATGGTGTACGGGCATCATCAATCAATACGGAGTCAACCTCATCGACCATGGCAAAGTGTAATTTTCCTTGCACCAATGCGTCCGGAGTCTGAACCATATTATCACGTAGATAATCGAAACCAAACTCGTTATTCGTACCATATACGATATCCGATTGATAAGCTTTACGACGTTGCGGGGAATTCGGCTGATGTTTATCAATACAGTCAACAGATAGCCCATGGAACTCAAATAACGGAGCATTCCACTCCGAGTCACGACGAGCAAGGTAATCATTCACCGTTACAATGTGTACGCCTTGACCAGAAAGAGCATTTAGATAGGTCGGTAATGTTCCTACCAACGTTTTACCCTCACCGGTTGCCATCTCGGCAATTTTACCACTGTGCAATACAATACCACCGATTAATTGGACATCATAGTGTACCATGTTCCAAGTGACCTCAGTACCTGCAGCCATCCATTTGTTTTTCCAAATCGCCTTATCACCATTGATGATAACGTTTGATTTGTAAACAGCCAATTCTCTGTCAAAATCGTTGGCAGTAACTTCTAATTCTTCGTTTTCTGTCAAACGTCTTGAAGTTTCTTTTACCACGGCAAATGCCTCCGGCAAAATATCCTTCAATACCTCTTCCAACTTCTTGTCACGGTCTTTGGACAATTTGTCCACTTGCTCGTAAATAGAAGTTTTCTTTGCCATATCGTCCTCATCTTGATCCGCTTCTTTTTTAAGCGTGTCAATTTCTTGGTCAATATCGGCTAGGTAATTTTTAATTCTTTCTTTGAAATCAACGGTCTTGGCACGTAACTCGTCATTGGTTAGATTTGAAAGCTTCTCATATTCAGCTTTGATTTGGTCTACCACAGGCTGAATTCCCTTGATATCTCTCTCGGATTTACTTCCAAATAATTTACTTAAAAACTTTAACATAATTTTTTTTCTATCTCAACTTAAGATTTTGTACAATAATGACTCCAAAGTAAAATTGCAGACAATTTGACACTAATCGGGCAAATTTAGTTATTAGATATGATATCTAACAGCTTACATCCATTTTTTTTACGTTATTTTTATTGAAAATGTCAGTTCCTTACAGCCTGCAAGAATCCTCTACCTATTTATCCCCTTTTACGCCATCTTGACGTGAAGTTTTTCTGAGCAATATGAGCTTTAAACCGACAGTCAATTTATGATAAAAACAACTTACGGTCTGAATGCGGAATGAATCCCAGTTCCTGTGCCTTTTCAAACATCTTCGTAATTGCATCACGTCCTTCAAGCCCCAATGCTACTGAATATTTATTGACATAAAGTTCAATATGCTTGTACATCACCTCTTCACTCATTTCCTGTGCATGTGCACGAATGAATTCAAGCCCAGATTTCGGATTGGCAAATGCAAATTCTACACTTTCTTTCAAAATCGTATTCAACGTCTCCTTCACTTCTTGTGGCAGACTACGTTTTACGACAATTCCTCCAAGAGGAATCGGAAATTTTGTCGTCTTCTCCCAATACTCACCCAGATCCACCACCTTATGCAGTCCTTTTTCGGCATAGGTGAACCTATTTTCATGAATAATCAACCCTAAGTCGATGGATCCATCCAGTAAAGCTCCTTCAATATCCGAAAAAACAAGTTCTACTTTATTTTTTAATTCGGGGAATGCCAGGCTTAACAAAAAATTAGCCGTGGTATATTTCCCTGGATACCCTACTTTCAATTGATCAAACCCATCTAAACTTTCGGCCCGATCTAATTTTTGCTGCAGCAATTTTGCTAATTTCGGATCCTTCGTAATCAGCATAGGCCCTACACCAAATCCTAAAGCACTCCCTGCATCGAGCAACTCATAATCTTCAACAGCGTAGGCAAAGGCATGATAGCTCAGCTTGGTAATGTCAAGATCGCCTTGAAAAGCTTTCAGGTTCAAGGTCTCCACATCTTGATATTCCACCTCAAAATCCAGTCCTTTGGTATCTATCTTATGATGAATCAATGCATCAAAAATAAATGTATCGTTTGGACATGGAGAAAATCCTAATGTTAATTTCATGTTGTACAAAATTTTTCCCGTCGGTCAGATGGGGTTTATGAATTTTAATCAAACTGTAATTCTATGCGTGATCAGGTATAGTATCATAGCCAAAAAAGTACTTGCAATAATTCCTTTTCCCAGGTGATCTTTCCCCGATCGATACGCAAAACGTAAAAGCACTAAATTAACCAATACAGCTATAGTGTAGATGGCCATAGGCTTCTCGGGTAAAAAATGAAGTTCAAGATCCGTAAAACGTACTAAAATATAAGCCAATACTGGAGATACAGTACCGATACCCAATCCGATCCAGCTATTATTTTTCACGTTTATCGCCTCCCCTTGTATTTCCCAAATGATCAAAGCTCCATGAATTCAATTCTGGAATGGCGTGATGTGCCGTCATATCGAACTGTGTCGGAACGACAGATACATAACCATTGGCCAATGCAAAACTATCGGTATCTTCTCCTCTGTCCTGCAAGACAAATTTACCCGTTGTCCAATAATAATCACGATTGTGTGGATCAATACGTTCATCAAATTCTTCTACCCAATGTCCTCCTGCCTGTCGGCAAATTTTAATACCTTTAAAACCTGCTGTTTGGGGAAAATTAACATTCAGCAATGTATTTTTAGGGAGACCGTTAGCCAGCACCTGCTCGGCAATAGAAATCACGTAGGGTCTGCAATAGCTAAAATCCGCATCGTGAGAAAAATTATCAAGCGAAAACCCCACAGAAGGAATCCCTTCAATGGCCCCCTCTACCGCAGCAGACATCGTACCGGAATATAAAACATTGATTGAATTGTTGAGCCCATGATTGATCCCCGATACACATATATCAGGCTTTTGCCCTTTAAAAACTTTATTTACAGCAAGTTTTACACAATCTACTGGCGTTCCTGAACACTGGTACATTTCAACCCCTTCATATAAATTGATTTTATCCAAACGTAGTGGCCTACCAAGTGTAATGGCATGCCCCATTCCAGATTGTGCCGAATCAGGAGCAACGACAACTACATTTCCGATTTTCTGCATCTCTTCCAACAGCACCTTAATACCTGGCGCTGTAATACCGTCATCGTTAACAACTAAAATATTGGGTTTCATATGTAAATAATTTGCTTTTTAGATGGTCATAAGGGCCCCCCCAGTCCTCTCGGTCCGTGTTTATGCGTTTAGAATATGGGAATTTCTTCTTTACCATACACGAAGTTAGTAAATCTGAAACCGAGATGTAAATAATATTGACACAACAGGTAATTATTATCTGCAAAGGCCGCACATTAGGACGCCAAACAGTAAAAGCAACTGTGGAAAACAGCGGTTCAAACGAACACATGGAAGTTGGAAAAGAGCGATGAGATTTGGGCGCATCAAATGAGGATCAGATGGTGACCAAATTCGATATTTTGACAGTGTTTGTTCAGTGCTCGTTCAGTGCTTGTTCAGTGCTTGTTCAGTGATCATTCAGTGAACACTGAAGGAATACTGACTGATTACTGTTTAAAAATTGGTTAAAAACTGTTATTAGGTAGAATTTGGTCAAAGTATATTGCAATCATAATAACCATCTCGATTATCTTAAAGTTGCTACCGCTTTCGGAAAACCAACCGATCACTACGACATCGTTTGCGTAAGATTGTATCGCAATTGACAAATATTAGCCCTAAATTTAGCATTCAAACAAAAATAATAATTCAGTTATGAGCATTAATTTTGAATCCCGCTATGCAATAGGGCCAAAGGAATACAAAACTTTAGATACACAAGGATTAAGGGAGAATTTTCTAATTGAAACAGTTTTTGAAGCAGACAAAATTAATTTTGTCTATACCCACTACGATCGCTATATGGCCGGTGGAGCAATGCCTGTAAGCTCAAAAATCAAATTAGACACCATTCCCGCATTATTAAAAGAACCTTACTTCCTTTCTAGAAGAGAGTTGGGTATTATCAATGTCGGTGGGAACGGTCAAGTCGAAGTTGACGGCATTATTTATGATCTCAATACCAAAGAAGCCCTTTATATCGGTCAAGGTGCTCAGGAAGTTTATTTTTCAAGCCAGGGTGCTGCAAAACCAGCAAAATTCTATTTAAACTCTACACCTGCACATTGCAGCTATCCAACTAAAAAGGTAACGAAAGAAGATGCGAATAAACTAGAATTGGGTTCATTGGAAACTGCCAACCACCGTACGATCAACCAGATGTTATTGAACAAAGTGGTACAAACCTGCCAATTACAGATGGGCATGACTGAGTTAAAACCCGGATCTGTATGGAATACAATGCCATCCCACACCCACGATCGTCGTATGGAAGTCTATTTCTACTTTGAATTACCTGAAGGTCAGGCTGTATCACATTTTATGGGACCTATCGATGAAACCCGCCATATTTGGATACACAACGATCAGGCTGTAATTTCACCGCCATGGTCAATTCACTCAGGAGCTGGAACGTCCAATTATACATTTATATGGGGAATGGCAGGTGAAAATTTAGATTATGATGATATGGACAAATGTGCCATCACAGAATTGAAGTAATATGAAAAAAACACTCGTATTGAGTTTAGCGCTAGGGCTTTCAACACTTGCTTTTGCACAGAACAACAAAACCATTACTGTAAACAACTCTTCCGCTAGCGCAAGAACAGAGTTGATCAGTATCCCTTATACCACATTTGAAAAACACTTCGCATTAAAAAACAGTGTATTTACAATTGTGGATAAAGATAAAAAGGAACTGGCCTATCAAGTTGAAAAACTAGGAAAACCGACGGCACAAAATATTTTGATTCAAATAACCGTTGCTCCTAGAAGCTCAACAACCTTTGGGGTTAATGGAAATAAACCCGCAACTGTCACCCAAAAAACTTATGCGAGATACGTCCCTGAACGAAAAGATGACTTTGCTTGGGAAAACGATATTGCAGCTTTTAGAGCTTATGGTAAGGCCTTAGAAGGCAGCTCTGAGGACGCACAAGGTTTTGACTTCTGGGCAAAACGTAGCAATGATCTTATTGTTGACGAATGGTATAAAACTGGAGATTATCATGCCGATCATGGCAAAGGATTAGATTATTATTCCGTCGGACAAACCTTAGGCGTCGGCGATGCAACGCCATTCATTGATGAACAGGTCGTTTACCATAAGCATTATCGTCAATACGAGGTCTTGGACAATGGTCCGCTACGATCCACATTCAAACTTATTTATGAACCGGAGAATGTGAAGGGCCAACAGCTACAAGTTGAGAAAACGGTTTCTTTAGACGCTGGGAGTCAATTGAACAAGATAAGCTATTCCATCAAAAACACAACCTCAGCCGCTACGCCAATTGTTGTGGGTATCGCTAAAAGAAAAGAGGAAAAACCTCAAATTCTAAATGATGTAAAGAATGGCATTTTAGCCTATTGGGAGCCTGCAGAAGGAGATAAAATTACAGGAACAGCCGTTATTTTACCAAAAGTAAAGTATGTGTTCAAAGACAGTCCAAAACAATTTTTACTAGCAACCACCGTCAAAAATGATAAACCCTTAGTTTATTTTGCGGGTGCTGCGTTCAATAAAGCTGGCAAAATAGGGAATTTTGAGCAATGGCAGTCTTATGTAAAAACATTCAAAAACAATTTAGATCAACCATTAACAATAAAATATTCAAAATAATGTCCATACTGCAATCTTTTGACTTAAGTGGGAAAGTAGCCTTGGTAACAGGCTGCAAAAGAGGAATTGGCAAGGCAATTGCCGAAGCATTGGCTGAAGCTGGAGCAGATATTATAGGCGTTTCAGCGTCATTGGAAATTGAAGGCTCCGCAGTAGAAAAATCCGTAAAAGCATTAGGTAGAAATTTCTATGCCTATCAGTGTGATTTCGCCAAACGGACAGCGCTTTACGCGTTTATTGAAAAGGTAAAATCAGCGCATCCTGCGATTGATATCCTTTTTAATAATGCAGGAAACATCCTTCGAAAACCTGCCGCTGAGCATCCTGATGAATACTGGGATGAAATCATCGAAATCAATCAAAATGCACAGTTTATATTGACGCGCGAGATTGGAAAGGACATGATTTCACGTGGAACTGGAAAAATCGTATTTACAGCATCTTTATTAACTTTCCAAGGTGGTATCAATGTTCCAGGATATGCCGCTTCAAAAGGTGCCGTAGGATCCATGGTAAAGGCTTTTGCAAATGAGTGGGCTTCCAAAGGTGTCAACGTAAACGGGTTTGCTCCAGGATATATCGCTACAGATAATACCGAGGCTCTGAGAGACGATCCCGAACGCTCCAAGTCCATTTTGGACCGTATACCTGCAGGACGCTGGGGAACTCCAGAAGATTTTAAGGGGCCAGCAGTATTCCTTGCTTCAAAAGCTTCCGATTATGTTCATGGAACCATCCTAACAGTCGATGGTGGCTGGATGGGCAGATAGAAAATCAATCTTTACGATGAGTTTGTTTTAAAAGTCTTTATTCTCAGGAGTAAAGGCTTTTTTTACAATTCTAAACCCCAAATTACTAAAAGAGGCATTGGGACTCACAGAACCGATGTACACTGCATTGAAAGCGGCGCAGCTATTTTTACTACACCACCAGGAGCCTCCACGGGCATGTGCAATAGAGCGGTTGCCATCCCTTTCGAGCTTTCCGGTGCAAAATTCAAATACATTGCCAAAGATATCATACAGTCCCCATGGATTGGATTTGAATTTTCCGACCGGAGAAGTATAGAGATAACCATCGGAATAATCAGCTTTCAAATGATCTCTTCCATGCCATACATTTGCATAATCGCCCATATTCTCTTTACTGAAACCTTCAAAATAATAGCCTTCGCTTCCGGCTCTAGCTGCCACCTCCCACTCATCAAAAGATGGCAATCTACAATTTGCCCATGTACAATAGGCCAGTACATCTTTGTAAGAGATACAGGTAACTGGGTGGTCCATCTTTGCCGTAATTCCGCCACGACTTACACCATTCGGAAAGCGCCAATAGGCCGTACTATCCTGCAACCAGCGAAACTCCGCCAGGCCAGGCTCAAAGACCATGGCATTATGGTAGCGTTCTGCTAATGTCCTGTAGCCCGTTGCCTGAACAAATTTTTCAAATTCGGCATTCGTCAGCTCAAATCTCGAGATCCAGAACGATTCGATATGTACTGTTCTTTTGGGATTATCTAAGCTTGCTGTATCGCCCAAATGATAGTCTCCGGCTGGAATTTGGATATAGTTTCCAGCTTGGGCTTCACATTGGAGATGTAAAACAATCAATCCTATCAAATAGAGTAGTTTCCTCATTCTCCTTGCCGTTTGTTATAATACAAATTTGAAGTTTCGAATACTAAAAATCCAACTGCACTACTTGCTTTTTTTCTCATCGTAATATTTAAGCGCCCGACTAAAGATCAGCGCCTCATTTTCTTTGTTGTAATTTAGAAACGAATAATAATTACTGTCCTCTCCATACAACTTTTTAAATGAACTGGATTTTATAAATTCACTGTATTCACCCCGTTTCATCAGTAATAACAGCAACGTCAATGCATCTTTATCTTGTGGTGTTTTCTTGGCATAATCAACAATAAAAGGGATCATCTGCCAGCCATTAATCTCCACTATGGCATGCTTATAATTTACCCCCATCCGTTTGCTCCGGACAACAGATTCCTGAATAAGCTTCATCACTGAATCCCTATTTTCCTGCAAAAAATCAGTCTGTCTTTGCGACCACGAGGATTCATTAAAGCCGTCCAATAATGTAGCAAATATTTTTTTGTCGATCTGCGTCTGATACTCGGGTATAGCACAATTTTGCGCATATAGCTCGGCATGAATCATGGTATAGGTGAACTTTTCACGCAGCGTTAGCTTTTTAAAATCAACGGCTGAAATCGCATTTATTCCCGCATCTGTCGTTTCCTTATCTTCTTCAGGGATTATTTTTGAAATTAATGCTTTTACTTTATCCAAACCGTAAGGTGGTATGGTCATTTTGCTCCGCAGCTCAATAACGGCAGGATCCATAAAAAGACTATTGTCATCCGCACTATCCGTCTGTGCAAAACCGGTCCCCCAATACACGAAACACATAATCAATAAAACGAGCTTTCTCATAGTATACGAATTAATATATTTTTCTCTATCATAAACCTTCCCAACAATCCCAGAACTAAACTAAATACTCATGCTGTTATCCAAACAAACCTGATAGGCTAAAAAAACAGGTTCTCACGAATGATTGCTTTTCGGTCCAGGCTATTTTAATTATTCATTAACGATCGCCTTATTTGAGCTTAAAAGTGAAATATTATTCCTGCAAAAATTATTCCTTAATATTTTCTTGAGATGCCTACAAACAAAAATCCCCGGATTTAATAAAACCTGGGGACATTATGCTTTGTTTATTTCTGTCTATATCAAGAGTATAAACCTTTCTTATCGATAAATTCAATCACCTTTTTAGGGGTAAAGAATTGAATATTCTTTTTTTCCTTGATTGCATTTCGCAAAAAGGTAGAGGATAATTCCATTAGCGGAGTGTCTGTGACGGTGATTGCAGGATGATCTTTAAATTTTTCATTATCGAACCCCGGTCTTGGATAAACATAGATATTGTAATCACGCAAGATAATATCTGCATTTTTCCACTTCTCCAGCGATTCCAAATTGTCTTGTCCCATGAGTAGCACAAATTCCCGGTTTGGATATTTCTCGCTTAGATGCGTTAAGGTATCGATGGTATACGATGGTATGGGCAAATGGAATTCAATGTCACTTACCTTCAAATGATCACAGTCTTCCAAGGCCAGATTCAGCATTTCCAAACGGTCATAAGGATCTGCTAATGTGGATTTCTTTTTAAATGGATTCTGTGGCGAGACCACAAACCAAACTTCATCCAGCCCCGTAAAATTGGCCATATAGTTGGCTATAATCAGATGTCCTACGTGCACCGGATTAAAAGAACCAAAAAACAAACCAATCTTTCGCATGAACTTATTTATTGATAAATCCCATGACAATTTTTTCAGCTTCGGCACATGCTGTAGCTAAATCAAAATTGTTCAATATGACATCAAATTTATTGGCATAGGTAAGTTCCAGTTCTGCCTTGGCAAAACGCTCTTTCAGCTTTTCTTCTGAATCCGTTCCACGTCCTGTTAAACGCTCCTTAAGCACCTCCAAAGAAGGTGGTTGTACGAAAATAGAAATTGCCTGTTCTGGAAATTTTGACTTCAAACGTAACCCACCGACAACGTCGATGTCAAAAATAACATGTTTACCTTCTTTCCAAATACGTTCGATTTCTGAACGCAAAGTACCATAGAAAGTCCCTGAATATACTTCTTCAAATTCGATAAACTCCTGTTTTGCTACCTTATGTAAAAATTCTTCTTTCGACATAAAATAGTAGTCTTTTCCGTTCACCTCCTGCCCTCTTGGATCACGTGTACTTGCTGAGATGGAAAACTCAATCTTATCACCGTGTTTACTTAAAAGATCTCTTACTATTGTTGTTTTTCCCGCTCCAGATGGTGCCGAGAATATAATTAATTTACCGCTCATTCTTATAATACGTTGAGCAATTGCTCTTTTATTTTTTCCAATTCTTCTTTCATTCTGACCACAATCTGTTGAATGCCAGCATGGTTGGCTTTGGAGCCTAGGGTATTGATCTCCCGCCCCATTTCTTGTGAAATAAATCCCAGTTTCTTCCCATTTGAATCCGCGGAATCAAAAGCCTTTAAAAAGTAATTGCAATGGGCACGCAATCGGACTTTTTCTTCGGTCACATCCAATTTGTCAATGTAGTAAACCAGCTCCTGTTCAAATCGGTTTTGATCCACATTATCTTTACCCACCGTATCATTTAAAAACTGTTCAATACGCTGTCTGATCAAAGGAATACGTTCTACTTCTAAGGCCTCTACTTCTCCAAGATAAGTTAAAATAAGCTCTGCGCGCTTTTTTAAATCTCCTGCGAGCACATTGCCCTCATCTTCACGAAATATATTAAAACGTTTGACCGCATCATAGAAAGCATCCATCAATACTTTGGATTCTTCGTCATCAACCGAATCATCATTGTTGGTAATCACTTCAGGCATATTTAACGCCAGTTCAAACAGATTGACATTGGTATCGTTAAGTTCCAATGCGATCTGCTGCAATTGACTGTAATATTTTTTGAGTAAATCAGCATTAATAGAAGATGCCTTCGCTGTTTGATCCGTGTATTCAACCGTTACATTCATGTTAACTTTACCACGTTCAATAAGTTTACTGCTCTCAGTGCGCAGGGTCAATTCTTTGTCCGAAACAACTTTGGGCAAGCGAAGATTTAATTCAAGGAATTTTGAATTTAAGGACTTTATTTCGACACTATATTTAACTTTACCGTTATCAGCGGAAGCCGTGCCATATCCTGTCATGGATTTTATCATATGCAAAGGTATGACTTTTCGGTAAAAATTGAATACCCTGCGTCGATTAATTGCTGATACTCCCCAAATTACCTTTCACTTATTTACCAGTCGTGCTTGGCAATGATAACAACTAAATAACTTTCATAAGGTTTGGCGCCTTTACATTCGACGTAACCAATGCCGATATCGTATAGCGAAGCATTCCACTGATCCATGCCCAGTAAATGTGTGCGATGATGATAACCCGGAGCTTCCTTTCCAATAATTAGAGCCTTAATGGCAGCTGTAGCACTAGATCGGTTGGCCGCAATGGACTCAAAATTGTTTGCATTCCGTTTGGACAGCCATGCCGGGTTAAGTTTATACCCCGCCTCGTCAATGAAATAATTAGGCCCATAACCCTCAGGTGAAACATGGTCAAAATAGGAGCGCTTGGCCATATCTTTTGCACGATAAACTGCAACCTCCGCCAACTCCTTATTCCAATTGAGTTTGGTCCGTTTAATCTTCTGCAGGTTGAAGAGCTTCAGTTCTTTCTTATACCGTTCTGGATTTGTACGGATTTTGTTCAGTAATTCATAGGCCTCGGTCGCCTGGTGATGATCGACAACGATACGTTGGGCAAAAATAGACTGTGTAAAAAGCAGGGTAAATGCTAAAACCAAATAGTTCATACGTAAATAATATCTTCTTGAGTGAGTTTACGAGATATCCAAACTATCGTCTCCCCTTTGCTCTTATCAAGTACAAACTATATCTAACTGCATTATTTGTACTTTTTGATAGGGATATTTCGTATCAAACCTTTAACCTTAAAAGACTGTATTTAGTATGTAACGTTTAATCTTTTTTTGTTTTTGTCTGCGAAAAAAACTGTATAAACATGGGTATTAAGCTAATACAGATAACCGCCAAAATAACAAGGGAAAAATTATGCTTAAAAAATGGTATTTGTCCAAAATAATAGCCAGCCAAAATAAATAACGAAACCCATAATATGCCCCCAAGTATATTATATTTTCCGAAGGTTGTATAGGGCATTCGGCCAATGCCCGCCACAAATGGTGCAAAGGTCCTGACAATCGGTACAAATCGGGCATAAACAATAGTCCTTGTCCCATGTTTAGCATAGAACTCTTGTGTTTTTTGCAGATAAGCCGGTTTAAATAATCTTGATCCAGGCTTAAAAACTCGAAATCCAAGATATTTGCCAATTTCATAATTTACAAAATCACCGGAGACAGCGGCAAAAATAAGAACGACTATAAATAATGGTAAAGAAAGTTGGCAATCCGGACGGGCAATGATTGCACCCAAGGCAAATAAAACGGAGTCACCAGGTAGGAATGGGGTAACAACAAATCCTGTCTCCGCAAAAATGATTAAAAACAAAATCAGATAAGTCCAATTTTCATAACTATTGATCAGTTGCAAAAGATGCTGATCGATATGCAGGATAAAATCAATAAGCTGTGAAATGAGTTCCATTTTTTTGATCTATAAAAAAAGGGAATCTTATTGGATTCCCTTTTTAGTTTTTATCTTTTCCTTTACAAGCTCGAAGATTATCGGCAATATGGATATAAAAATAATAATCAATACGACCTTCGAGAAGTTATCTCTTATAATAGGAATATTTCCTAAAAAGTACCCTGCTAGGGTTACACCCCCCACCCACAAGAGCGCACCTACGACATTATAGGTAATGAAAGTACCATAATTCATCCTTCCAATACCACCCACGAAAGGCGCCAAGGTACGTACGATCGGTACAAAGCGAGCGATAACAATTGTTTTACTGCCATATTTCTCATAAAAAGAATGTGTTTTGGCAATTTGCTCATCTTTGACAACCTGCTTACCAAAGAGCTTAAATTTTGTAAGGCGCATACCAAAGTGTTTACCGATAGCATAGTTTAAGGAATCCCCAGACACCGCGGCTACCAATAAAATGAGAATCATCAACCATACGTTAAGATCATTGGGTTGTGCGGCTAACATACCAGCGGCAAACAACAACGAATCCCCTGGTAAAAAAGGCATTACAACCACTCCTGTTTCCACAAAAATGATGAGAAACAGAATAAGGTATGTCCAAGTCTGATAATCATTGACTATTTCAACCAAATGTTTATCGATATGGAGTACAAAGTCAATAAGATGCGTAATTATTTCCAAAGCGAAAAGACGATTAAGCGTTGTTTAACATAACCGGCATTACCAACATCAAAATATCTTCATGATCTTCAGATACCGCCGGAATCAACAAACCAGCACGATTTGGTGTACTCATCTCCAAAACAACTTCTTCGCTCTCCAGGTTATTCAACATCTCGACTAAGAATTTAGCATTAAAACCAATTTCCATATCGTCCCCTTCAAATTGACAGGATAAACGTTCATGTGCTTCATTCGAAAAATCAAGATCTTCTGCAGAAATATGCAATTCACTACCTGAGATCTTCAAACGAACCTGATGTGTGGTTTTATTAGCGAAAATCACCACCCGTCTCAATGTATTTAAAAACAATAGTCTATCGACAGTCAACTTATTTGGATTGACTTGAGGAATTACAGCAGCATAATCTGGGTAACGTTCGTCAATCAACCGACAGATCAAATTGATATTACCAAAGCTAAAGAATGCATTGGTTTGATTATATTCAATAGATACTGTAATATCATCGGATGGCAATGAAGATTTAAGTAAAGAAAGTGCTTTTTTCGGTAAAATAAGGGATGCAGGTTTTTCCGCTCCGATATCCGTTCTTGAATAACGCACTAACTTGTGTGCATCAGTGGAGACAAAAGTCACGTTCTTTTCGGCTAATTGAACCAAAACACCAGACATCGCAGGTCTCAACTCGTCATTACTGACAGCAAAGATCGTCTTACTGATTGCTTCAGACAAAATAGGCGCAGGCATCTGAATAACTGAACCATTATCAATTGAAGGAATTTTAGGAAAATCGTCAGCATTCTCTCCACTCAATTTATATTTTCCATCACCGGCACTGATCTCAATAGCCAAGGTATTCATGTCTACTGAAAATGCTACGGGTTGATCTGGCAAAGTTTTTAATGTCTCGATCAAAATCTTCGACGGCATGGCTACTCTTCCCTCTTCCTTTGCTTCGATCTGTAAAGAAGTAACCATACTTGTTTGCAGATCCGTAGCAGAAATAGTCAAGTTATTGTCTTTTATTTCAAAAAGAAAGTTTTCCAAGATTGGCAAAACAGTACTTGTACTGGATGCACCATTGATAGCTTGTAACTGCTTTAATAAAATTGATGTTGATACAATGAATCTCATTTCCTGAATACTAATTATTATGTGCAATAATACACAAATTAATCAATATTTTTCAGTTTTATGGGCGCCTTTCTTTCCACATCTGGCGATTTCAATCGCTCAAATAAGCAATTGTATTTCAATTAATAAGCACAGCGCCAAAAGTATAGAAAGCAAATTGGGCCCAATAAATCACAATATTTATTACATTTGTATAATAGCAGTACTGTATGCAGTTTAAAGAGATCATTGGGCACAAAGACATCAAGGAACATTTAGTTCGCACAGTTCAAGAAAACCGTGTGAGTCACGCGCAATTATTTCTTGGTCCTGAGGGCTCAGGCAGCCTTGCACTTGCTTATGCTTATGCACAGTTTTTGAATTGTGAAAACCGGCAATTGACAGACAGTTGTGGCGAATGTCCATCGTGTCGAAAATATAGCAAACTGATCCACCCTGATCTTCACATGTCGTATCCTTTTATAGCCAAGCATAAGGAAGATACAGCAACAGATTATGCGGACAGCTGGAGAAAATCTTTTCTATCCAATCCTTACATGGGATTGGAGTATTGGCGCAATCAATTGGATGCGGACAACAAACAGGTGAATATCAATATTGCCGAAGCGCATGGTATCATCAAAAAATTAAGCCTAAAGTCCTTTGAAGCGGAATATAAAGTTTTAATTATGTGGTTGCCCGAATACTTGGACACACAAGGCAATGCGCTGTTAAAGTTAATCGAAGAACCACCCGAAAAAACGCTCTTTATTCTAGTTGCAGAAAATCAGGACAAAATATTAAATACGATCATATCACGTACGCAATTGGTCAAAATAAAGAAGTTGGATCACATGGAGGTCGCACAACATCTCAAGAGCGTATATCATCTTTCGGATCAGGAATCAGCTGAAATTGCGTTTATAGCGGATGGAAACCTGCAAGAAGCCATGAATCAAATTCAATCGCAAACAAATAATCATTTTGGCATTTTAGTCAATTGGTTGCGTTTCATTGTTTCAGATGCTGGAACCAATATGATCTCGTTAGTGGAAGAAGAACTCTCAAAAATGGGGCGAGAAAACCAAAAAAGCTTTCTTTTTTATGCAATTAATATGATGCGTCAAATTATATTAATCAAAGAAGGGCTTTCCAGTTTAGTGTTCTTACCGGCCAAAGAATTGGATTTTGTTCAGAAATTTGCAGTACACTATACCGTTGAACAAATTGAAGCAACAATAAATCTATTTGAGGAAACACATTATTTTGTAGAAAGAAATGCAAATCCCAAAATATTATTTTTAGATTTATCTTTGCAGTTAACATTAATATACAAGTACAAAACGTTTCCGAAAGGAACTCAATATATATAAATAGAAAACTATGGGATGTGGCAGTTGCTCATCCGGCGGAGGTTGCGGTACTACCACGACAAATGGTACACCGGCAGGATGTCAGAACAATGGCTCTTGCATGACTAGCGGATGTAATAAATTAGATGTATATGACTGGCTTTCCGATATGGATATGCCTTCAAACTATAAACCATTTAATATCGTCGAAGTACGATTCAAGGGATCACGAAAAGATTTCTTTATTAATGTAGACAATACCTACCTGGAAATGGGGGAAATGGTGGTCGTAGAACCTTCTACCGGTGGCTATGATGTCGGACATGTCTCCTTAACGGGTGAATTGGTCAGACTACAATTAAAAAAGAACAATGTTACCCCAGAAATGGTAACTAAAAAAATCTATCGGAAGCCCAATGAAATGGATGTAGAGAAGTATAACGCAGCAAAAGATCTCGAATGGGAAACGATGCACAAAGCCCGTAAACTGGCTTTGGACCTGGGTTTGTCCATGAAGATTTCTGATGTTGACTACCAGGGTGATAAAACCAAGGCTACCTTCTACTACACGGCTGAGGGTCGCGTGGACTTTCGTGAGCTTATCAAAAAAATGGCCGAAGCTTTCAGGATTCGCATTGAAATGCGCCAGATAGGTATGCGACAAGAAGCTAGCCGACTCGGCGGAATCGGTTCCTGTGGGCGCGAACTTTGCTGTTCAACTTGGTTAACAGATTTTAAGACGGTGTCTACATCGGCAGCACGTTATCAAAATCTTTCGTTGAATACGCTAAAGTTAGCGGGCCAATGCGGAAAATTAAAATGCTGTCTCAATTATGAATTGGATAGCTACATGGATGCTTTAAAAGACATCCCGAATAATATCGACCGCATCGAAACACAAAAAGGAGTTGCTTATCTTCAAAAGACCGATATCTTCAAGAAAATGATGTGGTTCTCTTTTCCTGGAGCCGAAAACTGGATCGCCATCCCCGTTCTGCAAGTTAAAGAGCTTGTCGAAATGAATAAGCAGGGGATCAAACCGGAAGCGATTTCGAGTGCAGTAGATAACGATGAAGTCAGAGAGGAGAAAAATATCAATTACGATTACGAAAATGTAGTCGGACAAGATAGCTTAACACGACTCGATGATCGAAATAAAAGAAAGAAAAAAAGAAAATCCAAAAGCAACACAGTCAAACCGGAAAATAAGGCTGGACAAAAAACTGAGAGGTCCGAACCAAATCCACCCAAACAAGGAGGAAGACCTCAGGTAGCAAACGATTCTTCAGCATCTACGGTGAATAAAGACAATAAAGAGGGTGCTAGTAAACCGAAGAAACGTTTCAACCGCCATCGGAATAAAAACAAAGGTAATAACAACAATACTGCTCCAAAAGCAGAGTAAAATAAAATATGCCTAATTTTAATCCATTAGGCATATTCTTTTTATAAATAAACATGAGACTCAAACGCACAGCATTCCACATTGGTATATTATGTATTTGCATAGGGGGTTCTTGTGAACAGACTTCCATTATAAATAATAACAAACCCATTGATAATAAAGCTTGGTTGAATACATCGCCGCCTAGCTTTCAATTTCATATTAGTGATAAAACCAAACGATATGATGTATTAATGGATGTCCGTCATACACCGGAATATGCCTTTTCGAACCTTTTTATCCTAATCTACCAACGTGGTCCAGATAAGAAGCAATCTATTTTCCGCAAAGAAATAAAAATGGCTCGATCCGATGGAAAATGGCTCGGAAAATCCTCAGGGAGCTTATATAATAACCAATCCATAATCCATAAAGATTACCTATTTCCGGATACAGGTATGTATACTATTTCCATCATGCAGAATATGAAAGAAAATCCGTTGAAAGAAATCACCGACGTCGGACTAACGGTTATTCCAAAATGATTGCTTTTTTACGTTATCTATTATTCCCCTTTTCGATCCTATACGGCTTAATCGTATGGCTGAGAAATAGACTATACGATTTCAAGCTACTCAGCTCAAAGTCATTTGAAATTCCCACGATTGTAATCGGTAACCTTTCTGTCGGAGGTACAGGAAAAAGCCCAATGACTGAATTTGTTGTTTCGAGCCTCAAAGATCAGTATAAAACAGCAATACTTAGTCGAGGCTATGGACGGGTGACTAGCGGATTTCATTTGGTAAAGACCGATTCACTAGCAAACAATGTTGGCGATGAACCCTTACAATTCAAAAATAAATTTCCATCAGTTACCGTTGCGGTTTGTGAAGATCGCTGCACGGGAATAGAAAAACTTCAATCAGATCATCAACTGATTATTCTGGATGATGCTTATCAACATCGAAAATTATCGCCGCTTTTTAATATTCTATTGTTTGATTTTTTATCATTTGCTAGTCCCATGTTTGTTTTTCCTACAGGAAACTTTAGGGACTTACTTATTGAAGCCAAACGGGCGCAGATTATAACGATTACCAAATGCCCAATAGATCTCTCGAACCATGATAAAATGCGTATAGAACACAAAATCAGACGCTATAATAAGAACGCATTAATTACTTTTAGCCATATAAATTACTTTCAAGCCATTGACAGCGTCGGAACTACGATCGATTTCAACGACAGCGATGTTATTTTGGTTACAGGCATTGCCAAACCGCAACCGCTCGTGGATTATATCAAAAAGAAGGCAAATTTAGTCAAACATCTATCTTTTGGAGATCATCATACTTTTAGTGAATCGGATATTGAACAAATTACAGAATCCTACCTAAGCCTGGCTAGTACTAACAAAATGCTATTGACTACTGAAAAAGATTTTCAGCGGTTGAAGCCATTTAAACAGCAATTAGCGGCTATTGATTTGGTCTATCTTCCGATCGGCCTACAATTTCATGATCCCATTCATAAAGAACTATTCATTAAAACGGTCCATAATGCAGTAGCTCAAAGTGTTAATCAACCTTAAATTTTGTTAAGATAAGTTTCTATACTAAACTTTTTCCTCAAATTTATATTCAATACGTAACGAAATGACTTAAAAGTCTTTTCGGTCCATGGGAATTGGACAATAAACAAATAGAATGCACAATTACAACGATTGGCATTCATGATATAAACTATACAAAGATGAAAAAGAAAATTTTAATGGCAGTAACCTGTTTATTATTAAGCGCTACAGGAGTTTTTGCGCAACAACGTCAACAACGCAGTCCTGAGGAACAAGCTAAAATGCGTGTAGAGCATCTTGACAAATTACTAAGCCTCAATCAAACACAAAAGGATTCGATCTATAACCTTACATTGACCCAAGCGCAACAACGGGCTGCTCTTCGAAACGATGGCGGAGATCGCAAGGCAAATATGGAAAAATTCAAACAGCTTCAGGAAATACAAACAGCTAAGATCAAATCTTGGCTTAGTCCCGAACAAGGTAAGTTATTTGACGAACAACAAGAAAAAATGAAGGAAAGAATGTCTAAACGTTCCGATAATTAATGATTAAGTACTTTTAAAGAAATGCTCTTGTACATAAAACAAGAGCATTTCTTATTTCTTCACATTGATCTTGTCTACAATACTACTTTACCTGCAATTCCTAATCAATGCAGTATATTTTAATCGCCAAGAGGTGATCGCGCCGAACAAGATATCCGGCACCGGATAAACCGTTGTTACCTTGTTTATCCTAAAAAAATCAACAAATTGTTTTACAACCTGTTAACACGTTACTCTGTGTTAAAAATTTGTTAAAGTAACAACTTTAATACAATATAAATACCAATTCCAAGTTTTATAGTAAAACAGTTTAATTGTAACTTTTTAAATACAATAGATATGAAAAAGCTAATTTTAACAGGAATCGGATTCTTTTTAGCCTTCAGCCTAACATTTGCGCAACAGGGTACTCCGGAGGAAACTGCGGCAAAAGCAACAACTGAACTTGTTCAGAAACTGAATCTGAATGATGAGCAAAAGACTGCAGTATCAACTATATTATTGGATCAGGCAAAAACCGAGCAAACGATAACAAAAGATAGTAGCTCTTCTGCTGAAGTAAAAAATGAAGCACTAAATAAGCTTCAAAGCGAGGTAGACGCCAAAGTCAGCCAGTTGCTAACCGAGGATCAAAAAGCACTTTACCAAAAAATAATTGCTGAGAGACCGGCGAAATCAGCCCCCGGGGCAAAGCAACCAGTAACAACTGACCCCACGCGTTAATAGTGAAACAAATAGAGAATAGACATTGAATAATTTCATCTAAAATTAAACATCATGAAAAAGCTATTTTTAACAGGTATAGGTTTCTTTCTAGCAATGAGCCTTACATTTGCACAACAAACAACACCAGAAGAGAATGCAACCAAAGTGGTGACTGAATTAGTGACAAAGCTAACATTAAACGAAGAGCAAAAAACAGCTGTGTCAACCATCGTATTAAACCAAGAAAAGGCTATTGCGGCGGTTATCCAGGACGCGACAGCTACAGCTGATGCCAAAAAGGAAAGCATAACCAAAATTCAAGGTGAATCCGATACTAAGATAGCACAACTGCTCACTGATGAACAAAAGACAGCTTATCAGAAATATGTCACAGACAGACCCCCAGTAAGTATTCCTGCGACTCAAGAAAAAACTGAACAAAACGAATCCGACAACGGACAGAGCAATCAATAACAACAATCGTTCTATTAAGAATGAAAAAACCTCTGGATATAGATTATTTCCAGAGGTTTTTTAATACCTTACAAGAGCTTAAATGCATTAAAAAAGGGCTATCCAATCATCTTGGACAGCCCCTTTTGTTTACTGCTTACGGTAATTGACATTAAGATTTCAATTTTTTCATAATGTCACTTACATAAGTCTTAAATTTCTTGTCAGTTTCAATTAAATCCTCTACGGTTTGACATGCATAAATGACTGTCGAGTGGTCTCTTCCTCCGAAGAAAGCTCCGATCGATTTTAGTGAAGATTTGGTATGAGCTTTTGCTAAATACATCGAAATTTGCCTGGCCTGCACGATTTCACGCTTCCTAACTTTCGACTTTACCATATCTACAGGAACTTCAAAATATTCACAAACTAATTTCTGAATAAAGTCCATTGAAATTTCCTTATGGGTATTCTTCACAAAGTTCTTCAACATCGATTTTGCTAAACCCAAATCGATCTCTTTCTTGTTCAATGTAGATTGAGCCAATAATGAAACCATAGCTCCTTCCAATTCACGAACACTGTTATCGATTTGTGTTGCGACATATTCCACTACATTTTCAGGTAAATCAATACCGTCAGAATACATCTTCTTCTTCAAAATTGCCATTCTCGTCTCAAGATCAGGAATCTGAATATCTGCAGATAATCCCCATTTAAAACGACTAAGCAAACGTTCCTCCAAACCAGCTAAATCCTTAGGCGCCTTGTCTGAAGTTAAAATAATCTGCTTTCCAGATTGATGCAAATGATTAAAAATATGGAAGAAAATATCCTGTGTTTTTTCTTTACCAGCAAAATTATGCACATCATCCATAATGATGACATCCATTGCTTGATAAAAGTTAACGAAGTCGTTGATTGTGTTATTTTTCAATGAATCCACAAACTGTTGACAGAATTTTTCACAAGACACATAAATGACCAGTTTATCGGGAAGATTTCTCTTGATTTCATTTCCGATTGCTTGGGCAAGGTGTGTCTTTCCTAAACCAACATCACCATAAATCATCAAAGGGTTGAATGAAGTACCACCCGGTTTATTCGCCACAGCATATCCTGCAGAACGAGCAAGACGGTTACACTCACCTTCGATAAAATTTTCGAATGTATAGTTTTGATTCAATTGCGGATCAACCTGCAATTTTTTCAATCCAGGAATAACAAACGGATTTTTGATATCCCTATTTAAAGATACCGGCACAGGGATAGATTGCCTTTTCCCTTCTGCTCCATTGCCATTCGATGGAAGATTAGTCGTATAAGGATGAGAAGCTGAAGACTTCTCCACTACAATATTGTATTCCAATCTACCTTGTTCTCCTAGGAATTTCTTTACGGTCTTGCGAAGAATTCCTACATAGTGTTCTTCCAACCACTCATAAAAAAATAAGCTAGGCACTTGAATAGTCAAAACGTCACCCTCCAAACGGACTGCTTTCACAGGTTCAAACCAGGTCTTGAAACTTTGTGCTGGTATATTATCTTTGATAATCGAAAGACAATTATTCCAGACACTTGAATACGTTTTTTCCAT